>NZ_ADUJ02000003.1:0-4563 GCF_000178675.2 Pseudonocardia sp. P1 | reverse complement strand
CGTAGTCAGCGAGGTTCTTGTCGGCCTGCCAGGTGCCGCCGGAGTTGACCTTCTGCCAGGCGTCGCCGACGGCGCGCAGCGCCTCATCGAGTCCATTCCCGCGGTGGTGGCGCATCGTCAGCGTGACCAGCACAGCCCAGCCGCCCGCGCTGACGTGGTGGGACAGGACCCGCTCCAGCTCGTCGGCACGCGCGGCGGCGACCTTGGCCGAGCACGTCGCGCACACGTGGACGTTGCCGCAGGAGAACAGGCCCCCGAACCCGGCGACGCGGCCGTCGGCACCCATCGTGTGCTGAGCCTTGGTGCCAGTCGCATCGGTCACGCGCAGGACCACCGAACCGTCCGGGCGGGTACCGGGGCGCCCGCAGGACTGGACCCGCTTGAGGCTGGTGAGCTTGCGGTAGAGCCGCCGGACCAGCCAACGGTCGTCCCGGTTGGCATCGCGCTGGTCCTGCCGAACCGCCGCGTCCTTGCGGTCGCCCACACACGAGGTGCGCCGCGAGTGCGCCACCCAACCGGTCGCCATCCGTACCTGACGTGCACGAACACCCGTCGCAGCCCCGGTCATCGCCGCAGCCCTGAAAGGTTGTGCGTGTACGTGCCAAGGGCCGCGCTTCGCGCGGCCGGCCTCGCGCTTGCGCCTCCGGCGCCGCGCGGGCCGGGCCCGGCTGTGCGGCGGGCTCCCGGACGGGGCGCAACGGGGCTGAGATGGCCGGTGACGGCCGGACGGGGGGTTTCGACGTGTCGGCGTTGAGCGTCGGTCACGACGCCCGTACCGTGGCGTTCAGCCACAGCGACGGTCCTCGATTCTTCGTTTGGATCTTGGCTCGGATCGCCGCTGGTGCAGAGGCCTGGGTGCGCCAACACCTGGGCCTCTCGGCTTTCCGGGGTCTGACCCTGCCCCTCGTGTGATCCGGATCGGCTCCGACACGCCGGGCAGCAGTGCAGCGATCACGCAGGCGATCACGCAGCGGCGGCCGCCGGTCCGGTGTCCGGATCGGCCTGGCAGGCCTCAATCACCGCTCGGACGTAGGCGCCGTAGCCGCCCAGGAACGGGGCGCGGAACCGGGTCAGGTCCTCGCCGGGAGCCGACAGCAGCGCGATCCCGGGCAGGGCGGTGGTGTGGGCCTCGCCCAGCTCACGGGGTGCGCCGGGGTGCAGCAGTTCCACGCTGGCCTGGTTGTCGGTGCGGAAACTGATCCGCAGCGAGCACATGGCGCGCTCGTAGGCACCGACGATGTTGGCCTCGGCCCGCTGCACGATGATCACGACCCGGAACCCGGCCTTGGCGCCCTCAGCCAGCAGTCGCCCGATCGCCGCACGGACGTCCTTGCCCACCTGCTTGTCCTGATCGGCGGTGCGCAGCAGCCCGGCGTACTCCTCGAGCACGACCAGACGCATCGGCGCCTCAGCGGTGACCTCGAGGGTGTCGCGGTCGGCGGGCAGGCTCGTGATCCGCTCGTCCATCTCGGCGACCAGGTCGTGCAGCAGCCGCAGGTAGGCCTGCGGGTCGGCAACGCCCGAGACCTGGTGTGTGGCGTGGCGGGTCCCGGCGAACGGGCGGAACAGCAGCCCTGTCGGGTCGATCCCGCACACGGTGATCCGCTGGTCAGCCGCCATCTGCGCGAGCAGGCCGTAGGTGAACACGCTTTTGCCGGAGCGAGTCACGCCCTGAACGATCATGTGGGCCAGATCGGCCCAGTCCTGCGTGAGTTCGCGGGCGCCCTCGTCGCGGCCCAGCACGACCCGGCCCGGTGCAGCGGGCAGCTGCAGGGCGACGGTCCCGGTCAGCGGGTCGGCGTCGAGCAGCTCGATCCGGGCGTGGATCCGGCCCACCGGCTGGACCCGCAGCGCGGCCGCGCCCAAGTGCGGGGCCAGGCGCAGGGCAGCGCGGCGGACATCGCCGATGAGCTGGCCCGGCAGCAGCTTGATCAGCAGCGTCGTCGGTGGCCCGAGCACCATCTCCACGACCTCGGGAACGACCACTGTCGGGCCGGTCGCGGTGTCGACCTGGGTGCACAGCTCCGCGCCCTCGCAGGACCGGCGCCACGCCCACCACAGGGCATCGGCCTCACGCTCGTCGGCGGCCCGATCCAGCCGCCTGGTCCAGAACCCCATGTCACGTCCTCCTGGCAGAAGACGGCCCCGCACTCCGGAAGCGATCAGGAGTGCGGGGCCGTGGTCATCGGGTCGGTCTCGATCAGGCCGCCGCCTCGCCCTCCTGCTTGCGGCCCCGGTGCTGGCCCTGGCCACGGATGGCCTCGGCCGACCAGCGCGGCGGGGTGAGCTGGCCCGTCTTCCGCGAGACGTAACCGGGGGTCATCACCAGCCCGTCGAAGGCCAGCGCCTGGCCAAAGGAGCCCACCTGAGGCTGCTCGTGACTGGCGATCATCACCTCAGCCACAGCCGTCTTATCCCGGTCATCGGACTCATCGGCAGGAGTGATCACCTCGACCCGCCACAGGCCCCGGCCCTGCTCGTCAACCTCCTGACGGCCGTTCGGATCCGGACGGCGAGAGCCATCGGCCAGCTCCACCCACTTCGCCACCGGAGTCACAGTGCCGGTGCTGATCATGCGGACGCGGTCGGTGTCGATCGGGTAGCTACGCATCGTCTGCTCCTCGTCAAGTCTCGCTCAATCTCGCTCAAACGAAGGTAGCAGACGCGCTCGTAAACCAGCAAACTCAATCACTATCGCTCACACTCACATAGTCACTGCAGCCTTCGTGCAACGATGAACGCCATGACCGATCACCTGCGCGTCGTCCGCACGACGGAGGCTGCTCGCGCGATCGGCATCAGCACCGCGACCTTGCGGCGGTGGTCCCGGAGCGGCGTGGTCACACCTGCCTTCCGAACCAGCGGCGGTCAAGATCGCTGGAACCTCGACGACCTCGCCCGGCAGCTACGCAGCCAACAAGGCGGTCCTGAAGACCACCGAGCAAGTCCACGATCAGCAGAGCCGCCGGTCGTAGCAGCGATCGTCACCTCACATCTCGGAGTCCTAGCAGCGCGACGCAACGACAACACCCCGCCCTGGACCTTCATCGCCGGAAAAATCGAGCCCGGCGAGTCTCAAGCCGACACCGCGATACGAGAGGTCAAGGAGGAGACCGGCCTGACCGTGCTCGCCGGTGAGCACGAGATCGGCCGACGCCTACACCCCGGAACTGGCCGCACGATGATCTATCTTCCGTGCGCTCCAACTGGTGGAACCGACGTCTTCGCCGCCGACCATCACGAACTAGCCGAGGTCCGTTGGCTCAGTCTCGACGAGGCCGAAGAGCTACTACCCGAGATGTTCGAGCCTGTCCGCACACATCTCCAGCGCACACTCCGATGACCAAGAAGGACAGGATCAACGAGCTGCGGCAGTACTACGACCAGGCCGACTTGAGCGACCACATAGAACAAGGTGAGCTCTTCCCCATCAGCAAGGACCATCCAGGACCTGAAGGGCCAGGGGTCTACCTCCTGCACTTCACCGCGCCAGTCAATTACGGCCACGGGCACGGCCAGGAGCGCAACTACGGCGACAGCCGGCACTACATCGGCCAGACGGCCGACATGGCACGCCGACTCATCCAGCACCGAAAAGGTTGGCGCGGCCAGGACCAAGGAGCCTCGTATGTCCGATACGCCGGCAGTCTCGGCATTGACTACGTCCTGGGATACATCGTCCAAGAAGCTGACGAGACGCAGCGGATAGCGATCGAGCGCGAACTGCAACAGAACCCCGCCGCATCCTGCACTCAATGCATCCCCTGATCCATTTCAAGTCGCTTATAAAGCTCACTCCCTCCGGGGGCGCCTCCGGCGGAGACCTCTGCGACCCGCAGCGCGAGTAGCGCAGGTTGCTGGCAGTGCCGTGCGCCTCACGTCCCGAGGAAGAGTGGGTTAGCTCCGGGTGGTGCTGCGATCACGACGGCACCCAAGGCGAGCACCGGCAGGGCCGGGCTGCAAGAGCCACCAGGTCAGCCCGACACCTCTACCCACAAACCGACACCTCAGCCCCAACCCAGGTGAGTCCGGTGCCAGCACAAAACGGCGCACACAGTCATCCAGCTCGGCGCAAGTAAGCCGCTGATCAACATGCCAACGCGCGCACACCGTGGCGCGAGCCTCTTGCACCCCGGCCCTGCCGGCGCTAGGCGCAAGCGCTGCCGACGCGACCGCAGCACCACCCTCCAAGGCAGCAGACTGGCCGAGGGAGGCCCCGACACCTACGCGCCGGGAAACAACGACCGCTCCACCACACCCTCAGCCACCGCGACCAACGACATCCCGGCAGTCACGGCATAACCACGCAGGTAGGCCAACGCGTCGGTGCAGCTCACCCCCAACCGGATCGCCATCATCCCGGTGGCCTGATGCACCACCGCCGGTTCGAACAACGCCACAGAGTCCAACAACGCCGCAGAGTCCACAGACGGCTCAGGCGACTCAAACAACGGGACCACCCGGTCATCACACATAGGGAGCAGCCGTCCTTCACGGTCGACAGGGACCTACTACTGGTCAACTACGCGACCGGGGACTCGGGCCAGCCACAGCATACGTGGC
>NZ_ADUJ02000002.1:0-445129 GCF_000178675.2 Pseudonocardia sp. P1 | reverse complement strand
TGCCCGCCCAGCTCTGTCTCGCTGATCGCAGTGCGCCGGAACTGGATCACCGGCGGGTGATGGCGCAGAATCTCCTCGATCGCCGGCGCGAGCAGATCGGGCTCCGCGCGCAGCCGGGCCCACTGGTCGGGGTGGGCGTCGAGGGTGATCACCGCCCCGGTCAACAGGTTCCGGGTCGTCTCGTTACCGGCGATCATCAGCAGCTGGAAGAACCGCTGCAATTCATCGAGGGTGAGCCGTTCGCCGTCGATCTCGGCATTGGCGATCAGGGCTCCAGACGTCTTCGCCGGGGTTCGCCCGGCGGATCTCGGTCTGCTTCTCGGCGTAGGCGAACATCTCCATGAAGGCGCGAGGAACGCGGGCCGGCCACCGTAGGTGGGATCGTCGAGGCCCACCATGCGGTTGGTCCAGCTGTAGAGCAGGTGGCGATCCTCGGTGGCACACCCAGTAGCTCGGCCAGCACGAGCAGCGGCATCTCCGAGGAGACCTTCTCGACCAGATCGACCTCCGTGCCCGGTTCAAGGTCGTCGACGATCTGGGCTGCATAACGGTCGACCGAGTCGAACATCCCGTTCACCATCTTCGGGGTGAACACCTTGCTGACGATCTTGCGCAGCTTGGAGTGATCGGGCGGGTCGATGTTGAGCATCATCTGCTGTAGTGCCGCTAGGTCACGGGGGCTCTGGTCGCGCAGGAACGTGGCGCCGGCATGAGACGAGAAGATCTCGGGATGCTTGGACACCGTGATGACATCGCGGTGACGGGTGACAGCCCAGAAACCGGGCCCGCCTGCGAACCCCTCGTAGGCCGGCTCCTCGACCCACGCGACCGGCGCCTCGCGGCGTAGACGGGCGAACTCGGCGTGCGGCATGCCCTGGGTATAGGTGTCGGGTGACCGAGGTCGACCCTCGTCGAGGGCCCGATGACTGCGTTGACGCCACGTCGCACTCCCTGGAAAATTGACCGTCCGTACGGTCACATCATAGTGCGCTTCCCGAGGAAGGAAGGCAAGGTACCTGCATGTGACCGTCCGTACGGTCTCACAGCATGATCGGGCGCCGAAGCTCGCGCGCCCCGAGGGAGTGGAGCGCATGGACAGCACGATGCAGCAGACCGAGCTGCTGGTCGCAGACCTGCTCGAACACGGACGCGGGTCCACGCTGAGGCACGCGTGGTGCACTACGACGGCGGGCCGGAGCACGGACACGACCTTCGCCGACGTGGCTGATGAGGCCGCCCGGTTGGCCGGTGGTCTGCGTGAACTCGGGTAGGTCGCGACGATGTCGTCGCGACCTTGAGCTGGAACACACCGGCCCACTTGGTGGCCTACTTCGCCGTGCCGGCCATGGGCGCTGTGCTGCACACGCTGAACCTGCGCCTGTCCGACGACCAGCTGATCTACATCGTCAACCACGCCGAGGACCGGGTCGTGCTCGTCGGCGCCGACCTGACCCCGCAACTCGCCCGCATCCTGCCGCGGTGCCCGAGCGTCACAGACGTGATCGTGGTCGGCCTGCCGAGGCCGAGCTCTCAGGAGTCAGGGTCCTCGACTACGACACCCTGGTGGCCCGCGCCGAACCAGTCCGGCGATGGCCGCAACTGCCCGAGCGCAGCGCAGCCGTGCTCTGCTACACCACCGGGACAACCGGTGACCCGAAGGGGTGGCCTACAGCCACCGCTCCATCTACCTGCACACCCTTGCAATCTCCACGGGAAGTGCCTTCGGGTTCTCCGACGCAGACCGTGTGCTGCCGATCGTGCCGATGTTCCACGCCAACGCCTGGGGCTGGCCCTACGCCGCCTGGGTAGCCGGGCTGCCCTGATCATGACCGACCGATATCTGCAGGCTGAGCACCTGGCCCAGATCATCACCGAGCATCGGCCGACTGCCGCGGCGGCAGTGCCCACCCTGTGGACGGCCTTGGACGCCCACGGGGTCAAACACGACACGGACTTCTCCAGCTCCGTCTCGGAGTCGTCGGAGGCTCGCCGCTGTCTGCCGCCCTGGTCGAGAGCTTCGCGGCACATCACGGGTTGCGTCTGACGCAGGGCTGGGGGATGACCGAGACGAGCCCCCTGCTCACCTTCTCCCGGCCACCGGCCGGGACAGCACAGGGCGAGGGCGCCGACGTCGCCTACCGGGCGCGCACCGGGCGCTTGGTCCCCGGCGTGCGTGCCCGCGCCGTCGACGAGCAGGGCAGCGAGCTGCCCTGGGACGGTGAGAGCGCAGGAGAGATCGAACTGCGCGGGGCCACGATCGCCGGGAGCTACTTCCGGGCGAGTCCCGCCGCGATCGCCGAAAAGTTTCGCGATGGCTGGTTGCGCACCGTGATCTGGGGGTCATCCATCCTTCCGGCTGGGTCGAGCTGAAGACCGGCTCAAGGACGGCATCAAGACGGTGGCGAGTGGATTCCAGTGTCGAACTGGAGAACCAGCTCGCTGCCCACCCGGCGGTCGCCGAGGTCGTCGTGATCGGCGTACCGGATTCCGCAGTGGGAGAACGGCCTCTGGTGGTGCGTCCGCCTCCGGCAGGGAGCCGATGCCAGTCCTGCACAACTGCGGGAGTTCCTGCACGGAAAAGGTGGCGCGTTGGGGCTGCCCGAGCGGTGGGCATTCGTCGACGAGATTCCCGAAGACCAGCGTCGGCAAGCTCGACAAGAAGACCGTGCGAGCCACTCACGGCGCAGGGCGGTTCGACATCGTCGAGATCAACACCATTGCGAAGGACGCCTGAGCGAGACCACCGGCTCCGGGGTCTGTACAGGCCCCGGAGCCGACAGCCGTCTCAACGGCCCCGGGTATAGATGGACTTGTACGACACGTACGCCGCGAGCCCCTCGGGCCCGAGCTCACGCCCAAGACCGCTGGCCTTCACTCCGCCGAACGGCGAGCCGATATCGAGGTCGAACACGTTGACACCGACCGAACCCGTCTCGATCCGCCGAGCCAGGTCGAGACCGCGTTCCTCGTCGGCGGTCCACACCGTCCCGCCCAACCCGTACTGGGAGTCATTGGCGAGGCGGACGGCGTCGTCAAGGGAGTCGTAGGCAAGTACCGCAAGGACCGGACCGAAGACCTCCTCGCGGGCGATCACGGCGTGCGGCTCGAGGTCTGCGACGACCGTGGGTTCGACGAACCAGCCGCGCGACAAGCCGGCGGGACGCCCGCCCCCGGTCACGATCCTGCCCTCGACACGCCCTGATGCGATGAACTCCTCGACCCGATCACGCTGCCGCTGCGACACCACTGGTCCGATACGCGTGCCCTCATCGGCCGGATCGCCGACGCGCATCGAGGACGCCAGGTCGGCGACGGTGTCGACGATCTCGCCGTAGCGAGAACGCGGAGCCAGGATCCGGGTGCTCAGATAGCACGTCTGCCCGTTGTTGAGCAGGCTCGCCCAAGACAGACCACGAGCGACAGCGCCGAGGTCGGCATCGTCGACGACGATCGCGGCCGACTTGCCGCCGAGCTCGAGGGTGACTGGTCGCAGCAGGCGACCGCACACCTCCCCGATCGCTCGCCCTGCAGCGGTCGACCCGGTAAACGCCACCTTGTCCACTCCGGGGTGCGCAACCAGATACTCCCCGACCTCGCGTTCGCCCGGTACGACGGTGACCACGCCCGGCGGCAGTCCCGCCGCCTCAGCGGCGTCGGCGATCGCGAATGCGTCCAGAGCCGTCTCAGGGGCTGGCTTGAGCACCACCGTGCACCCGGCCGCCAGCGCCGGTGCGACCTTGAACATGGTCAGCGACTGCGGGAAGTTCCACGGAACGATCGCGGCCACGACGCCGATCGGCTCTCGCCGTACGACGGTGGTTCCACGGCCGCCGACCGCCCGCCGACGTTCCTCGACAGGTGTGGACCGACACAGCTGTGCGTAGTACCGCAGAGTTGCGGCCGGGCCCTGCCCCTCGGCGACCCGAGACAGCGCTATCGGCATGCCGTTCTCCGCAGTCACCACCGCCGCAGTGTCGTCACCGCGCGCAGCCAGCGCCTGCGCGAAGCGTTCCATCAACGCAGCGCGGTCCTGCGGCTCGAGACCGGCCCATGCGGGCGAGCGCAGGGCACATCGGGCGGAGTCGACCGCCGAATCGATGTCGGTTCGTCCGGCACCGGCGGACCACCCCCACGGCTGCTCGGTCGCCGGGTTGATCACCGTGATCGACGCTCCGGAGCCCGGCCGCCAGCCTCCGTCGATGTAGAGGTGCTCACGCTCATTGTGCATGGTCAGTCCTTTCCGGGGATGAGGACCGGCTTGATCGTCGCGCCCGATGCGGCGTCGTGTTCAGCGCGGTCGATCTCCGCCAGCGGGTACGTGGTGACCAGCCGGTCGAAGGGAAAGCGCCCCTGACGCCACAGCTCGATCAGTCGCGGCAGGAACAGCTGCGGGACGGCATCGCCCTCGAGAATGCCCATGATGTTCTTGCCCGCCGCCAGCGCCGAGGACGCGAGCACGAGGTCCTGGTCCCCGGCACCGACCAGGCCGATCGTCCCAGTCGGTCGCAGCCCGTCTATTCCTGCGGAGATGATCCGGGGCACGGCCGTGGTGTCCAAAGCGTAGTGGGCGCCTCCGCCGGTCACCGCGACCACTTGTTCGACCAGGGTGTCCGAGTTCCCGCGCACCACATGGGTGGCGCCGAGTTCCAGCGCGGTCTCCAGGCGCGCATCGTGCAGGTCGACGGCCACGATGGTGGTGGCGCCGGCGACGCGGGCGGCCATGACGGCGGCAAGCCCGACGGCGCCCGCGCCGTACACCACGACCCCGGAACCGGCACGCACCCCGAGGGCGATCAACACCGAGCCTGCGCCAGTCTGGATCCCGCAGCCCAACGGCCCGAACAAGTGCAGAGGCAGGTCCTCCGCCACCGGAACGACGTTGCGCGGACCGGCCAGAACGTGGGTGGCAAAGGAAGACTGACCGAACCAGCGCGATGCGACCGCTTCGCCACCCCGATCCCGGACGATGGGTGATCCCTTCGCTCCGCGACCGGTCATGTTGAGGCGGAAGAACTGCCTGCAATACGCCGGATGTCCGTCCAGGCAGGTCTCACACGTCGCGCACGAGTCATAGGACAGGAGCACCGGAGTCCCTACCGGCACCGCGGCATGCTCGCCGATCGCGGTAACCACCCCCGCACCCTCATGACCCGCGATCAACGGCGGCGCAGCCATGAAGCCCGGGGTCCGCGGCAGGACGTCGGTGTGACAGAACCCGGTGCCCGCGATCTCGACCACCACCTGCCCGGGGCCGGGCTCGGGGAGCTCCACCTGCTCGAGGACGAATGGGCGGTCATAGCTGCGCAACACCGCGGCCTCGATCTGCATCACTTCGCTCCTTTGTTGACCGTTCGTACGGTCAATACTAGCGTCGGCGCCGCACGCGGTCCTTGCCCGCGGCGTGAGTCACACCCCGAACCCTCCCGAGAGAAGGGCCAGTCGCAGTGACAAGCAGCGATCGCACGACCGCGACCGAGGTCGCCCCGGCTGCCGTGCTCGAACGCCGTGGGGCGGTAGCGCTGATCACTCTGAACCGGCCTCGCTCGATGAACGCCGTCAACGCAGATCTCGCCCGAGCTGCCGGCGATGCACTGGCGGAGTTCACGGCGGACCCGACCCTGCGCGCCGCGGTCATCACCGGAGCAGGCCGTGCCTTCTGCGCCGGTGCAGATCTCAAGGAACTGGCCGCTGGCCGTCCCGTACACGACGCCGCGCACCCCGAACGCGGCTTCGCCGGGATCGTGCGCCACTTTGTCGACAAACCTCTCATCGCCGCGGTCAACGGTTTCGCGCTCGGCGGAGGGACCGAGATCATGCTCGCCTGCGATCTGGCAGTACTCGCAGACCACGCCACATTGGGCCTTCCCGAGGTCACCCGTGGTCTGGTTGCTGCGGCGGGAGGCCTATTGCGGCTCCATCGCCAGATGCCGCCGAAGCTGGCCTTCGAAGCCGTGTTCACCGGCGACCCAATCGACGCCGCCACCGCCAAGCACCATGGACTGGTCAACCGCGTCGTCCCCGCCGAGCGCGTGCTGGACGAAGCGCTCGATCTCGCCGACAGGATTGCCGACAACGCGCCGATGGCAGTTCGAGCCAGCAAACGCATCATGTCGCGCAGCACGACTGGTTCGGACTGGGACGACGAGGTCTGGGCGATGAACGAGTCCGAGTTCGCTGCGGTCCGTCGCAGCAACGATGCTCGAGAGGGAGCGACGGCGTTCGCCCAGAAGCGTCGGCCGCAGTGGGACGGCTCGTGAGCATCCTCGACCAGTTCCGACTCGACGACCGGGTCGCCGTGGTGACGGGAGCCAGCTCCGGGCTGGGGGCCGGGTTCGCCATGGCACTCGCCGAAGCCGGCGCGGACGTCGTCCTCGCCGCGCGTCGCCAGGACCGACTCGCTCAGGTCGTCGAGCAAGTGCGGTCACGGGGCCGGCGCGCGATCGCGGTAGCCACGGATGTAGCGCAACCGGAGGACTGCGAAGCGATGGCCGCAGCCGCAGTCGCGGAGTTCGGGCGCATCGACGTGCTGGTCAACAACGCAGGCCTGGGAACTGCAGTTCCAGCTCTACGCGAAGCCCCACAGGATTTTCGCCGGGTCCTGGATGTCAACCTGCTCGGTGCCTATTGGGCGGCGCAGGCGTGCGCGCGGGTGATGGAGTCAGGCGCGAGCATCGTCAACATCGCCAGCACATTGGCGTTCATCGCCCCGTCGGCCCCGCAGGCCGCATATGCCGCGAGCAAGGCCGGTCTGGTCGGCCTGACCCGGGACCTGTCAGCCCAGTGGGCCGGACGTCGGGGAATTCGCGTCAACGCCCTGGCCCCCGGCTACGTGGCCACCGAGATGACGGCCGAGGTCCCGACCGAGATGCTCACGGGCTTCATCGGCAGTCGCAGCCCGCTCGCCCGTCTGGGGGAGCAGAGGGAGCTCGACGCCGCCCTGATCTTTCTGGCCAGTCCCGCATCGAGCTACGTGACCGGCAGCACGCTCGCCGTGGATGGCGGCATGGCTGGTCACTGAACAGGGTCAGGGTGCGCGACGGCCAGACCGGCTCGTGCACCCCGAGCCATGCCGCTCCGCACACGGTCGGTTCCGGCGCATGGTGAGCCGCACCGGCGATGAGGAACGCCACTCAGCGGCGGCCGACCGGACGACCGGTCAGGACGCTATCCTCGGCGCACGGCGGACTGAATCGCCACTGGTGGACAGCAGCGGACGGAGTTGGCATGCCTCGGGGTGCGGGACGATACGGAGAGATCCTGGCCGCCTTCACCCGGCACATCGCACGCGACGGTTACGACGGCACCAACTTCGGGGCCGTCGCCGCCGAGCTGGGCGTGTCCAAGGGCACGATCGTGCACCATTTCGGCACGAAAGAGCGGATACTTGCCGCTCTGCACGAGTCGTACATGCGGCGCCGTCTGGCCGAATTCGATCTGATCGTCGAGCGGCTAGACGCCCCGCAAGAGCAGCTAGCCGCGGTGCTGCATGCCTTCATGCGTTATCAGGTCGAGGACCGGACGGCGACGGTGGCGTTCCAGCGTGAGATCGCGCGTCTCGCCGACGAACCAGCGATGGCCGACGGACGCGCCCTGCGCGAGCGCTACCTCGCTCGGGTGCGCTGTCTCGTCGAGGCAGGGGTTGCGTCAGGGGTCTTTCGCCCCGTCGATCCCGGGATCGATGCCTTGTTGATGTTCGGCTCGGCCCAGTGGGCATGGACATGGTTCACACCCGACGGGAATCGGAGCATCGACGAGATCGGTACGGCGTTCGTCGACTTGGCTCTGGGTGGACTCCTGGTTGACCGGGACGGACTCGCAGAGCTCTCTGCCTCCGACGGCCACGCGGCGCAGGTGATGCACGAAGCCATCCGCGATGCTGTGGTGCCCGAGCCCGCCGTCCGCGCATCCTGAGCCAACATCGACTTCCGCTGGCTCCGAAGGCGCCAGTGGGCACTCCGTCCTCCGCTGGTAGCTGCGGTGGATCGTCGAGCGCGGGACACACTGCCCGCGCATTGCTCGATCGCTCGCCGGTCGGACGGGTCCCCATGGTCGCCGCCTGGTCGTTGCAGGCTTGTGCGTCGAGGGCAGTGCTGCGAAACTGACCGCTCATACGGTCAGTTCTCAGCGAGGAGACTCCATGCCCAACGGGCTGCGTCGTGCGCACGAGATCGTGTCGAGGTGGGCGGAGGACAGCCTGACCGCGCTGCGCTGGCCTTTGCCGACCGATCCTGGACGTGGGCGGAGCTCGACAAGCGGATCCGGCAGGCGGCCGGTGCTCTGCGGGCGGCCGGGATCGGTCCGGGGGACCGGTTCGCCGTCCTGGACAAGAACCACCCCGCTTGCATCGAGTTGACCTTGGCCGCTTCCCTGATCGGCGCGGTCAACGCTGTCGTCAACCACCGGCTCGCACCGGAGGAGCTGGAGTACGTCCTGTCTGACTCCAGCGCACGCCTAGTCGTCGTCGGCTCGGAGTTTGCAGCCGTGCTCGGCGAGGCACGAGAGACGGCGGTCGAGACTGTCATCGGGATCGACTCGTACGAAAAGTGGATCGGCGCGGCCGACCCTGTGTCGGTGCCGTACGAGTCCGGCGACGACGACTGCTTCTTGCAGCTCTATACATCCGGCACCACCGGCCGGCCGAAGGGCGCGATGCTGACCCAGCGCAGCATGTGCGCACACACGACATCGGTCGGACCCGCGTACGAAATGGACGAGGACAGCGTCAACGTCGTCGCGATGCCCCTGTTCCATGTCGGTGGCACGAGCTGGGCACTTGGCAGCATGTACGCGGGCGGACACACGGTGATCGTCCGCGAGGTCGTTCCAGCGGCGATCCTGGACCTCATCGAGGCCGAGCGGGCCACACACGCGTTCTTCGTGCCCGCCGTGATCCAGATGTTGGTCGCCGACGAGGATCGGGCACAGGCTGCACTTCGATCGCTCGCGGTGCTGGGTTACGGAGGCTCTCCCATGCCTGCACCACTCATGGACAAGGTCGTGCAAACTCTGCCTACGCCCCTGTACTCGGTGTACGGGATGACCGAGATGTCGGGAGTCTTCTGCGTGCTGGGCCCGGCCGACCACCGCGACTCCGATCGCCCACACCGACGGGCTTCGGCGGGAAGACCGTTGCCCGGCACGGAAGTCCGGATCGTCGACCCGGTCACGGGGCAGAACGCGAAGGCGGGAGCGACGGGCGAGTTCTGGGTCCGGTCCGACCAGATCATGGGTGGCTACTGGCGCAAGCCTGAGCAGACCGCGGAAACGCTCCTGCCGGGCGGCTGGCTGAGGACCGGTGACGCCGGCCGCATCGATGCCGACGGGTACCTCTACATCGAGGACCGGGTCAAGGACATGGTCATCACCGGCGGTGAGAACGTCTATCCCGCCGAGGTGGAGCGAGTGCTCCATCAGCATCCCGTCGTCGCCGAGGTCGCAGTCATCGGTGTGCCCGACCCCAAGTGGGGCGAGACGGTGAAAGCGGTTGTCGTGCCCGTCGGGGATGGGCTCGCAGCAGCGGAGTTGATCGCCTTCGCTCGGGAGCGGCTCGCGCACTACAAGTGCCCGACCTCGGTCGACTTCGTCGAAGCGCTGCCCCGCAACCCGACGGGTAAGATCCTCAAGCGCGAGCTGCGCCTGCGCCTCGCTTGACGGTCAGATGCCAGCACACGGACAGCGGTCCAGGACGGACGTCGGCGACGCGGGCTAGCTCCGCACTGCCAGGCACGACCGACGATCCACACCAAGAGATGCGGCGCGCGGTGGTTATCGCGTCGGGTGAGCGCGCATCGATCCGAACATGCCGAGCAAGGAACCGCTGCGGACAGGGCTCCGGGCCCCTGGTAGCCGCAGGCCCGCGATGTCGGTACCGCCTCTCGACGTCACCCGGACGACGCCGACGGTGCCGGCGGATTGGCGCTGCGCTGTACCTCGTCTCGGGAGGCCGATCTTCAGCCGAAGATCTCGGCCAGCGCCAGTCGTGTCGCTCGGGCGAATCGGTTGAAGGCCAAGGGTCATTCGACAACGTCCCAAACGGATCGATATGGCCACAGTGGACACTGCGCCTCAGGCTTGCCTGGATCTACGACCTCGCGTGCGAGCAGCACACAGCCTCACAGCGCGGCGACAACCGACCGCCGGGTCCGGGCAGTCGACCAAGCGGCGGCATCAGGCGCACCGGGTCCTCACGCTGCCCTCGCCCTGGCGGTGAACCACCACCACGGCGAGAGTCAGCGATACCGTCCGGGCAGACGGCGAGGTCGTCGACGAGCACGAACTGCCGGTGGCGTCAGGACAGCCCCGCCACGCCCGCGGAACTCAAAGCCCGCTCCCTGCGGAGCTGCCCCGTCACCGACAAGATCCCAGTCACCGCCACCGCGACACCCGCTGCAGCAACCAGCCAGAACCAGCCGCCGTCGGGCTGGAGCAGCAACATGCTCCAGACCAGGACCACGATCGGGCCGAGAGTGATCAGCTCGCGCCGGCCCTGGGCAACCCGGGCCCTGGCGTAGAACGGGCGCCCCGCGACGGCCGCAGCCTCGCCTCGGCGCAGCGACAGATCGATCTCCCGTCGGTGCCCGGGCCCGAGCTCTCGACGCGTCATCGCATAACGCGGTTCGGCCGGACGGGGCGTCGCTGCCAGCCACCAGGCGACAACCCCGGCCACAGGAGCTGTCAGCAGCAGCAACCAGGCCAGCACCATCAGATCCTGTCCACCCCGTGCGCCCCGTCCGACGACGACGTCGACCGCGGGCCACACCGCAAGCCCCACGACCACCACGGTCCAGCTCCGCCACAGAAGCCGACTGATCCGCGACGGGGACTCGAGATCGTCGTCAGTCATCGCCTACCCCTCCACATCCCATCCTCCCTCAGCCGGGCGTCCTCAGCATCAGGCCAGGGTCGTCGCGAGTTGGCCGGCATCGTGCGCCCATCCCGCACTTGGTCAACACCAGCCCCATTCGAAGCGCCGCGTCACACGGCGGTCTGCACGGCCGCGTATCCGGTCAGGTCGGAGCACACACCGTTACCGCTCTCGACTGCGCTACGCGAAGCCTGCCACCACCGGACGAGGTACAGATTGTCCTCGCCGGGCTGTAGCCGGCCTGGCCGAGCAGGCCGATCGGTCGGACCGGCTGCGGCAGGGCGCGGCGCCATGACCAACGAACTCGCCCTCCTCGCCCGACCTGGATAAGGAGCCCGATGGCCCCCGACGCCGACCCCGGCGCCACTGGCGCCCCCGGCATCGACGACGGCCTTCGCTTCGCCGAGCACCGGTGGGTGGCGCACGCGCTGCTACGGCGGGACGGGCGGCTGCTGGTCCTGCATCGGCGGGCCGGCCGATACCTGGGCGGGCACCGGGACATCCCCCGGGGGCACCGTCAGGACGGGAGAGTCACCCCGCGAGGCCGCCCACCGCGAGACTTCGGAGGAAGCGGGCCTACATGTCCGCATCACCGACAAGCTGACCCACTTCACCAACGCCGACACCGGCGGGCGCCCCATCTGCTTCCACACAGTCACATATCGAGCCGAGGAAGTCAGCGAGAGTCCGGTGGTCCTACGACCCGTGGAGCACGACGAGTACCAGTGGGCCACACCGGAGCAGGCGCTGGCGCTCGACCTGGTCTGGCATGCGCGCCATACCGTGATCGGCCTACTCAGGCCCGGCGACAGCGCTGAAGCCTCGACCTCGTAGGCGCCTCGGTCGCCCAGGCTGCACGCGCGGCCTCGCCGGCCAGGGCCACGATGCTCGCGCTCGCCCTCGTCCCGGCCGCCAACGAAGACGGACCCCCCGCGACAGTCGGCGCAATAGGACCCCGGCGACGCGACGCCATGTCGCCCAGCTCCGCGACTGGGACTACGCCGTGGCCGATGTCGAGCAGGCCGTGGCCGATGTCGAGCAGCTAATCCTCACCGAGGACACCTCCAGTGGCACCCACGACACCGGCAAGGAGGTCGAGGACGGTGGTGACCAAATCGGAGGCGGAGCAGGCCGCGGGGAAAGTCCACTGTCTCCACCCGGCGATTGGCGCCCGGGAGCCGGACCCAGCCGGGTCGACCCTTGCACCCCGACCGGCGCCGCCAATGCGGCCGCAGTGGCAGTTCGCTGATCCGCCCGGGCGAGACGAGCCTCGCAGGTGCTCGGTCAGCGGGCGGTCGCCCCCACTCCGACCGACTCGGCAGGCAAAGTTCCGGGTCAGTCGTTCGGCATGGTGTCCAGGTACTCCTCGAGTGCCTGGAGGCGCTCGGTCCACAATCGCCGGTACGGGGCGAGCCAGGTGTCGATCTCGGACAGAGGCGCCGGTTGCAGGCGGTACCAGCGCCGTTGGGCGTCGTGCCGGACCTCGACGAGTCCGGCTTCCCGCAGCACTTTCAGATGCTTAGACACAGCGGGCTGCGTGAGCGCAAGCTGCCCGCCGAGGTCGCCGGCGAGGCGTTCGCCATCGCGGAGCAGCTCGACGATCGCACGGCGATGCGGCTCGGCCAGCGCCGCGAACGTCTCCTGCACCGCAGGCGTCATGCGAGTGCGCGCTCGTAGTCGGCCTGGAGCCGTTCCCATGCGGCGGGGTCGATCTCCAGGGTCGCCTGGTCCGGGGCGCGATCGTCGAGGTAATCGTGCAGGCGCTCCAGGCCTGCATGCCACCCCGCGCCCATCGCGGGGGCGAACCCCCGGTCGTCGAAGATGTTGGTAAAGACCAGTCGACAGCCGGCCCCGTCCGCCTCCAGCTCCCACCGCAGGAGCTCAGATCCCCAGGTGTACTCCAGCAGCGTCGGCGCCTCGACCTGAGTCACGCGTCCATGACTGGTGCCGATGGCGGCGTGCTCGGCGGTGGGCACGAACCCGAGTTCGGCTCCGAGCGCGGCATCGAACCTGCTCTGGTCGTAGTCGAGGACCTCTGCGAACCACCAACGGAGATGCTCGATCTGAGTCAGGGCACGCCACACCTTGTCCTGCGGGTGTGCCAGCCGGCGCTCGAACCGCAGGGCGCATCGACCGTCCGTGGTGATGCTCAGAGTCCCCAGAGCTGTCATCGATCGACCTCCACCTATAATTGCCTCATTGGGAATATATCTAGTGGGGCAACAAGCGTCCAGTCGCGCGTCGAACGCGTCGAGGGCGAGGACACCCACATCAGCTCGCAGCCCCTCAGCCGCCGGTTCGAAAGCGGACGGCGGACGAAGTAGAACCAGGCAGCGTGCTGGGCCACTGCAGCGGGCGCCGAGGGCGATCCGCCGCACATGCGACTGCGGCCAGGCCACGATGTTTCCGTTCGTACTGTCCGCTTACGACGACGGCACCACCTGCGACAGCTGGCCCAACCGACCCCGGCGACGCGGCGCTGCTTCGCCCAGCTGCGTGATCGGGGCTACGCCCTGGCCGAGGTCGAACACCTCGTCCTCGCCGACGACACCGCCGACGACACCGCCGACCAGGACGGCGTGCAGGGCGACCAGCCGGTCGTGCTCAGAGAATGCGTCGACCTCGACGAGCAGGGTGCACCTGATGGTGAGGAGGCCGGCGGGGCGCGGGTCTGAGCTGATAGCCGGCCTCCGGGGCGGGGGCGCCCCAGTGCGCCATGTCCGGGCGGTCAGCCTGCGCGTCGGGTGGTGGCCTGGTCCAGGAGCCGGGTGAGGCTCGTGCCGGATCGCCCGCAGGTCAGCACATCGGTGGTGGGGTGCGCGGCGATGAACCTGCCCGACCCGCCCGGGTGAGACCGCCCAAACCCGACGGACTGGAGCAGATCCGGTCAGTCCGGTGCCGGCTGCGCGTCCCGGTGCGGGTTCGCGGGGTGCGGCCCACCTGCTGGGCACCTGGACGGTCCGGGCCGGTTGCGCCTGTTCCCGGCCGGGGTCGTGGTCCCGGTCGCGGTCTCACACCGGCCGGGCCAGACCGAACCCCCGCCGCCCCCTGCGGGGCCCCACCGCCGCCGTGCTGAGGCAGGGCCGCGTTCCGGCACCGAGCCTCACCGACCCCGCGGAGAACCACCATGACGATCACCAGCACGACCATGAGCACCAGCACGACCATCAGGACCGACGCACGCCTCGGCGAGGCGTTGAGCCTCGACCTGCTCCGGGAGCGCTCGACCCGGTTCGACCGCCTGCAGGTCCACATCGCGCCCGATCCGCACTGGATCCGGCTGGTCGTCTCCGACAGCGACGGCGCAGTGGAGATGTGCTGGCTCGCAGCGCCGTGGGCGACCTACGCGGGGCTGGACGGCCTCTCGGTCACCCTGCACTCGGTCCACCCACTGTGCCCGGACCGACGTGCCGAGGAGCTGGGCGAGGACTGCGAACTCACCGGCGACGAGGCCACCGCCGGGGTCTGCTACCCCGACACTCTCGCCGACGATGCCCTGGCCCGCGACATACGGCCGATGCTTGACGCCGACGACCTCGGCCCCGTGATCGTGGTCCTGGCCAGCTACCACCGCGACCTGCTCAACCGCTGAGCCCCGGTGAGCCCTGGCCCGCCGGGGTCCGGGCTCGCCACGTCTCCTCCCACCTTCCAGCTCCCACAGAGGGGTCATTCGTCATGCCCACCTTCGCCATCACCGAGAACCAGCTCACCGCCGCGCTGCACGCCGTGATCGCCGACCGTGGCCTGGACTGGACCTACCCCGACCTCGACGCTGACCCCGATGCCTACCTCGACCCGCAGGATCACCACCCGCTGTTCGCCGAGAACAACGGCGAGCACGGGCTGCCCTCGTGCCGCTACGTCAGCGCCGACGGCCACCGCCCGATGTGCCTGATCGGCGCCGCGCTGCACCGCGCCGGGATCCCCCTGCCCGTGCTCGCCGACCACGAAGGCGCCCTCGCCGACGCCGTCCTCGACCTCGTGATCGAGCCGGTCCTGCCCGACCTCGTCCGCGCCGCGGCCCGAGCGGCGCAGAACGCCCAGGACGACGGTCGCACCAGCGGCGATGCCCTCGCCGCCTTCCACAACGTCCTCATCGCCGGGCGCGTCATGAACGACGCGAGGACCTGACCACCTGCGGCCACGAGGACGGGTGCTCCCACTCTCCGACCGCCGCTCGCCACGGCCACTGACTCCGCCCCGGACCGGCACCGAGCGAAGTGTGCACGCGATGACCACTCCGGCCACCTCAACGATGGATCCCTCCCCGGGCCTGGCCTGCCCCTCTGAGACCGTCCCCGGGTTCGCGGCCGCCGCACCACGCACTCGCTGATCGCCTCAGGCCACACCGGGAGCGGTCGAGCTCGAGGCCCACCTGGACTCGCCGGAGATGAACCGGTCGCGTTCCACACCATGCGAGCGGGTCCCCGGCGAGGACGCAGCCGTGCGACCGGCTGCCTGACGGCGAGGCGCTCGTCGAGGGCATCAGCGCCATACCCGCCAGTACCTCCCGATGATCACCGTGGGCCGGTCGGTCGACGTCTGCGAGCACTCCAGTGACCTCTACGGATCCACCACGGCGGGCGCCTCTCCTGAACACCAGCAGAAGAGAACCCGCCGTGACCGTCACCGTCGTCCCGCCCAGACCTCCGCCGGCGCGACCGTGCCGGCGCGTGCATCCACTGCCGCCGACCCTCGCCAGGACCGGCGACGGTTCCGCGACTACACCGCCGCGACCGCCGGCCCGGCCCAACACCACCTGCCCTGCGAAGACCCCTCGTACGGCGATCGCGCGGGCCACGTCGTCGAGCACGACAGCACCGACGACGCACCCCACCTCGACATGGCCAGTGCCCACGCCCACCCTGCTGGCTGCCCTGGTCCTGTGCCCGACAGTCGGCGCCGACGACCCGCACACCCGGCGGGGCCCGAACAGATCGCTCCGGCCCCCCGCAGGAGGCCGGCCGCGAACCTGAAGCTCGGCCGGGTCGAGCCGGCCCTGGCGCTGGCGCCTGACGATGCCGGCATCCCCGGCACGGAGTACCCAACAGCGCGGCGATCGACTGCGGACGACCGGCCGGGTAGGTGCGGGACAGGCTCGTAGTGCGACGCGAGCTCGCGCACTACACACCAGCCCCTCCAGCGCGACGCCAGCTGAGAGCGCCCGCCGTGCCTCTCCTCTGACATCGGCAGCGGGACTCCGCTGCACCACCGTGAGCCGAGAACGGGTGCCCGCACGGGTCGGGACGCCCTTCTGCGGTGTCGGTGCCCAGGTGTGGAGACGCCCGGAGGTCAGCACCCCGGCGCGAGGTACGTGCCGATGAACCGATGCCGACGCCGAGCGGGTGGGACGGCGCCTCACTGCGTTCGGACCCGCTCCGCGGGTTCCCACCCGCTCGGGCCAGCACCGAACCCCCGCCACCCCTGACGGGCCTCACACCGCCGCGCTGAGGCAGGGCCGCGTCACCAACCAGCCCGACACCCCAGGAGGCACCCCATGAACGAGATCACCCTCGCCGGCAACATCGGCAAGAAGCCCGAACTGGTCTACAGCGAGCACACCGGAGACGCGGTCCTGCGGTTCTCCATCGCCCAGAACGACCGCTACTTCGACCGCCGCAGCGGCGAGTGGCGCGAGAACCCCCCGGTCTGGACCGACGTGGTCGCCTTCCGCGAGCTGGCCGAGAACACCGCCGAGTCCCTGCACGCCGGCGACGCCGTGATCGTCATCGGCAAGCTCGCCGACAACTCCTTCACCCCCGCCGGGCAGGACTACCCGGTCCGGCGCACCGAGCTGCGAGCTCAGACCATCGCCGCGGACCTGCGCCGCGCGAGGGCGACGGTGACCCGCCAGCCCGGGCGCGAGCGTGCCGGCTCGACCGCAGCCGCTCCCCAGACAGCCGACTGACCCCCCGGTCGGCCACCGGGCGGGGCACCAGCCACCCTTCAGTCGGTGCCCCGGCCGGTATCCACCCACCCGACTCCGGCAGAGGTGAGTAGCAAGGACCTTCTCGACGATGCCGTGGCTGTGTCGTGACGAGGCCCCCAACTGTTCGTCGTCACCGGACCAGCGAGGCCTCCGCCCGCCGGTTCGACACCTCCAAGGCCGCGTGCCACCAGCCGCTAGCCCGCCTCGGATCCCGGAGACCAGCCGCTGGCGGACGACGGGGGAGCATGCGGCCAGCGGCGAAGTCGAGGACCGGGTGCTCGCAGTAGCCCGCCACCGCGATCGACTGAAGATCCCGATCGACCTTGGGCGGCGCAACGTGGGGGTGTTGCTGTCCCAGCACGACCCGAGATACCGGATCGTGGAGCGCACCAATGTCAGCCGCGATCAAGCACCGCCGGCCCCGTGAAAAGGACGGGGCGCCGGACCAACGCGGCGTCCCGATTACGCCGTTCGGTCGCTGCCGATCACAGGTTCTCCCGGCACTGTGGACCGAACAGTTCGGGGCAGGGGAGCGCAATGCCGGACAAGACCAGGCCCGAGCCGGGCGGACCGAAGATGAATGGACGCTGGGGGGCCTCGCCCGAATCCCGTGCGGCTCCAGAGGAGACAGAACGGCGACTGCGCAGTATCGTCACGCTGATCGAAACGTGCCGCACTTCCGGCGCCCGGGTGCCATGGTTTGACCTTGCCGACGCCCTCCTGGATTCGTCCGAGCATCTAGTACACAGCCCTGCCTGGGACGACGCCGCAGCTGACCTGACTGCCGCGATCCTCTCGCAGCTGAACATGTACGAGGCCGATCGAAGCCGGACCGCCGTGCATCATGACTATCTGCAGGCGCAGATAACCGAGCTGCGCGCCGAGCGAGAGTCGCTTCGATATCAGGACGTCTCCGGTTGGCATGAGTGGTGCCTGAGGGCGCTTCGAATCACCTTGGCGATCTGCATCGGCGCTGCCGTCGCCGGTCCGCTCGCGGCTACCGTTCCCGCGCCGTGGTCGTCAGTCTGGACTGAGACCAGCAAGGCGGCCCTGGGGGCCTTGGCCGGAGCACTCACGAATGAGCTGGTGGGGCCGATCGAGCGTCGTGCGAGCGTGGCGCTCGGCGCGTGGGCTGTCGCCAGGAGGTCTGAGAGGCAAGAGAAGTGGTGGGAGGATCACCTCGGCAACAGCCAGGGCGACCTCGACGAGGCCGAACCGAACGTTCACAAGAGCCGAAGTCCCGGCGTGCACGGCTACTTCAAAGATCCGAACAACCGCGAAAAGCAGCACGATCCACAAGACGAGATCGGCGGGTTCCGTGATCCGACCCTCTCCGACGACTGGCCGCGAAGTGACGGATTCGACGACGTGGCTGGAATGTAACCCGTAAAACGATGATCCGGGCCTCGGATCCGCGCACCGCAGAACCTGGACTAATTGCAGGACGCCATCCGGTGTGATGCGATTGTCCTGCCGGCGAAGCGAGACGGGATCGGCGAGATTCTCGACATCTGCGAGATCTACCGGACGGTACGCGCCGATGCATCCTCCTACGACCGACCGGCCGTCGGCCCACGAGCTCTCGCGGCTGGTGCGCCTCGTGCGCGCTGCTGCCCGGGTGGCGCGACGTCCGGCGCACGACGCCCATGTGGTGGCGGTCCTACACTGCGTCTGCGTCATCGGACGCGTGTCTGCGTTCCGGACAGCGTGCTTGGAGGAAACCGTCGCGGCGATGCTCGCCCTGGCCGTCAACGGTCGGCGAGCTGGGTGGTGCCACGGGATCGCCGCGGATCCGATCAGGCTCCACGCCTGGCTGCGCCTCGACGGCTGCCCGTCGGCGAGCCCACCTCCACGCTGCGCTTCACACCACTGATCCAGCTGCCCGAACCCGACGCCGCGCCCGCGCGCGGCCGTGACCGGGTGGCGAGAGGAGACCCTTCATGACGCTGACCTCCGACGGCCACACCGATACCACCGCCGTAAGTGGCGACAGCATCGCCGCGACCGCGCCGCTGTTGTGGATGCGGGGCGAGCGCACCGCGCTGGGCCCGTTCACCCGTGAGCTGGCCGAGCTGTACTGGCAGTGGGAGAACGAGCCCGCCGTGATCGCCGGCATGGGCCGCCAGACCCCGGAATCCCTCGAAGCCCGCCTGGCCGGCTACGACGCCCAGGCCCGCAGCATGGGAACCATCCCGCGGTTCACCATCTACGACCTCACCCGCCCCGGCGGACCGGTGCCGGTCGGGACCAGCGCTCTGCGCATCGACCACTACGTGCGCACCGCGGAATTCATCATCCTTCTCGGCGCAGACGGCCGCGGCCGCAACCTGGCTCCCGAGGCGACTCGGCTGACCCTGGACTACGCCTTCACCATCAGCGCGCTGCGTTCGGTGTGGCTCAAGGTCCTCGAGCCGAACACCCGCGCGATCACCGCCTACGAGATGGCCGGGTTCTGCCACGCAGGACGGCTGCGCCGCGCCGGGTACTGGCTCGGCGCCGAGGCCGACGAACTGATCATGGACGTCGTCGCAGACACCCATCTCGCCACCGGCTGATCCGCCCGGTCCTAAAGGAGCCCGCTACGGGGTCGGACAGCTCCGTAGCGGGACCTGCCCGGCGAGGAGCCAACCGTCAGGGCGCTGTGAGCCTGCTCGGCACTGTAGTCGTGGTGCAGATCCAGCCGGGAAACGACCAGCACGACCAACCAGCGCGCCAACGCGGCGCAGCGCCACCGGGCGGGGCAGCACTCCCGAGGTCGCCGACATAGAACTGCGCGCCCGGTGCATCGAGGCGGAGCCGATCGTCGCCGGTGGTCACACCCCGGCATGACCGGCGCCGTTCCTCGGACGCCGGCGTCCATGTCGGCCAGCATCTCGAACCCGCGCCCGGCCGGTGCCGAGAGGATCGCGTCTACCGGTTCGGCCGCCGGATGCGGATCGCAGGTCTCGACGGTCACCGCGAACGTGATCGCCACCTGGACGACCACTGCGACCGGATCGCCGTCGACGGAGAACACCCTTGGGTTTCGCCCACGCCGTCCTCGCGTCGATGGCGCTTTCCCTTGATCGCGCCGAGCACAAGCAGATGCTGCGGACACTTCGGTGGGATCGCTACGGCCGGGACCGCCCGTGGGCTGCGGCTAGTGCGAGGTGATGGGTGAGGTGAGCGCCTGCAGCGCATCACACCGAGCCCCGAGCGCCGGGCGACGAACCCGGCAGCCGACACCGACCAGATAGGACATCGTCTCGCGTCGCTCGGAACCGCCTCGCCGGTTCCCACACCGCTTGGGCCGGCCCGAATCCCCGCCGCACCCGGTCACGCCGCGCCCGACCGGGTGCATCACCCCACGCCTGACATGACGGGAGCCACGATGAGCGACACACGCCAGCCCGGGTGGGACGACCACACCGCCAAGACCGATGCCCGAATGATCGAGCTCGGTCTCGCCGAACCCGGCATCCCCGCGCCCGGGACCGGGGTCTACTACGGCGACATCATGCCGCCGGAGTGGTACGAGGCCAACGCCGTTCGCGATCTCGGCTTGATGACCGACGGCTCGTTCCGCGCCCTCTGCGTCGCCCAGGCCGAACAGCAGCTCCTGGACGCCCGCGACGACCTGGAGAGCGCCCGCGAAGCCCGCCATCACGAGCCCAGCCTCGTCAACCTCAACGCGGTCTGTCACGCCAACGCCGCTGTGCACCGCGCCGAACAGGGCCTGTCAGAAGCCAAGGCCACCGAGCAGCAGCACGAGACCACCGGCGAGCCCGAATCACGCCCCGTCCCGGGCCGCGGGCCGACCGACGAAGAACTGGCCGGGCGCTCCTTCTGGATCCAGCAGCACGCGGAGAAGGAACTGGATCTGTAATCCCCCGGTCGCCCGGCGCGGCCCAGGATCTCCTACCGGGGCCACCGGAGGCACCACCCTGACCAACCCCCGGACTCTCTGATCCTCGGGGCAGGTGCCCGGCGCGGAGTCCGCCGTGTGCTCGGTCGGGACGACTGGACCGCCCGAAGGTCAGCACACCCCGGGGCGGGCTGCGCGCCGATAACCCGCCGCCGACCCGCCCGGGTGACACCGCCCCAACAGGCCGAGGTCAGTACCCGGTTCCGGTCCGCCCGTCCCCGACCACGCCACGTATGTCCCCGACCGCGCCGCTCCGGTCAGCGCGACATCGGCGTTAGCCCCCGCGGCGGCGGCACTGCGAAGGCCGAGCTTCTCCGGGGCGGGGAGACGGTCGCACGCCGGTCGGGCCAGCACCAGGTTCCCGCCGTCCCTTCGGGACCCGCCCCGGGCCGTGCTGAGGCTGCGCCGCGTTCCAGCCGCACCGACCGAGCACACGGAGGTGGCCACGATGGCCGAGAAGTTCCGCATCGAGAACGGGTTGCTGCTCAGCGACGGGCACACGCTCGTCGAGCTCGCCGACGGGTGCGCCGCCGGGGGCGAACTGATCCCCGGGGTGCACGAGGTCGACGCCGTCGTCCCCTGCCCGGGCTGCGCCGGTGAGCACCGCGTGAGCAGTGCGTTGGTCATCCCGACCGCGCACAACATCACGATCAGCGAGGTCGAGCCGGAGGACGAGCCCGGCGACTGACCCCACAACCGCGGATCGCGGCTCCCTACCGGTGCCCGGGGTGGCAGGCCACCCCGGGCACACCCGTCTCCACACCCACGTCCTGACCAGTGAGAGGTGCCCTGATGCTGACCAACACCCACCCGTCGATCCCCGGCCCCAACGGCCCGAAGCCCGGTCCGGACCCGCTGGCCGAGATCCGCGCCGCGCGCGCGTTGCTGATGCGGCTTACCGATCGCTACTGCCCCGACCTGGAGCATCTCGTGCTGCACATCGGGCCGCTCGCCGCGGCCGAGCGCCTCCGCAACGGCGACATCCCCGGGATCCTGAGAGAGCAGGTGACCCCGGACGGCGTACGGGCCGCGGCCGCCGCTGTCGAGGTCGACGCGGAGACCAGCGCCCGGTGCGGAGCGCGGCTGCTGATACCCGAGGACGAGCAGTGGCCCACGGCCCTGGCCGCGACCATGGGGATTCCCGGAGCCCAGGGAATGTGGGTGCGTGGCCGCGCCGGGCTGGAGATGCTGTCGCAGCCCTCGGTGGTCGTCTCGGGGTCCCGCGCCGCCAGCGGCTACGGCATCCACGTCGCCACCGATCTCGCCGGCGGGCTCTCCGGTGCCGGGCGCGTGATCATGTCGGGCGCCGGGTTCGGGATCGACGCGGCCGCACACCGCGGCGCGCTGGCTGCGCAGGGCACCACGGTGGCCGTGCTGCCCTGTGGCATCGATCGGGCCCACCCGGCCGCGCACGTGAACCTGCTCGACCGGATCGCCGAGAACGGGCTTGTCGTCTCCGCGCAGCCACTCGGCACGACGATGACCCGGGCCCGCATGCTCGACCGGAACCGTCTGCTCGCCGCCCTCGGTGACGCCACCGTGGTCGTCGAGGCCGCGGCACGGTCCGGGGTCCTGCACCTCGCCGGGGCCGCGAACGCGTCCGGCCGACCGGTCATGGCGGTGCCCGGCCCCGTCACCTCGGCCTTGTCGGTCGGGACCCACCGGTTGATCCGGGACGGCGCGACGATGGTGACCGGGAGCGGCGATGTGATCGCCGGCCTCAGGAAGCCGTGGTGACCCTGAGCTGACGGCCCATCCCGGGGCAGACCGCGGCCGTGAGCCTCGACAGCTTCGCTGTCGACATTCCTGGGTCTGGAGACCCGCCCCGCCGGTGCCGGTCGGCAGGGTCGGGTCACCAGCTCGGTGCCGGCAGCCAGGGGCCCGTCACCAGGCCGGTTCCGGTCGGGTGGGTCGGTCACCAGCTCGGTGCCGGTGGGCACCGTCGGGTGGCGGCGGGGCCGGTAGCGGTGCGGGGTGGGGCCTCCGGTGGTCGGCACGTCTGGATCGCCCGGAGGTCAGCACACCCGCGCCGGGGCGTAGCGCCGATGAGCCGCCGCCGACCCGTGCGGGTGATACCGCCCGCCGAGGTCGCCCCGGGTGCGCAGAGGCCGACTCGCAGTCGCCCGTGACGCGCGAGCTCGGCACGTCGGCTGGTCGCCGTCGCCCGCCCGCCGATTGGCGCGCATGGGCGCCAGCGGATGACCGCCACGGGTTCGCTCGAGGTCGGTAGCCGGTCTCACCCGCACGGGCCAGCACCGGCTCCCCGCCGTCCCTTCGGGACCCCGGCACGGGCGTGCTGAGGCTGCGCCGCGTTCCAGCCGCACCGACCACCGGAGGCCCCAGATGAGCACTGCCACTCTCGACATCGCCGACGGCTACACCGAGCGCGACGCCCAGATCTTCACCGACATCCGCGAGGACGCGATCTGGCACCACAACGGCCCCTACCCGCCCGCGGAGAGCGCCGACGACCTCGACGAGGAGCCGCCCTTCTAGGCGGCCGGGCCCGCGAGGGGGCCCCGCCCGCCGGGCGGGGCCCTGCCCCTGCGTTCCTGTGAGGAGGCCACGGCCGATGCAGATCGAGATCCACCAGACCCAGACGAGGAAGATCCGGGCAGCGGACCTGCTGCCGCTGGACACCATCGACCGGATGCGACACGACTACGACGGCATCCCCGCCCGGGTGGACACAACGACCTGTGCGCGGGTCGCCGACGTCAGACACCACGGCCCGGACGAGCCGGTGACAGTCCTGCTCGAGGGTGGAGCCGTCATCGAGGCCCGCTCAGGTCGGATGATCGTGCTCGTCCGCGAGACCACGCCACGCGGCTCAGGCTGACCCCGGTCCAGCGAGCGGAGACACCGCGCCGGATCCGAAGGGTGTCGGTGAGCGCCGGCAGCCGGCGGCCGGGTAGTGGCGCTCAGGACATCCCATGGGCGTTCGGTGTCAAGATCAGGCTGCTTTGGCGGCGTGGCGGTGGCTCCAGGCGCGGTTCTCGTCGTAGGGCTGTCCGGTTGTCAGGCAGCCGTGGAGGATCCCGACGAGTCGGTTGCTCAGCTGGCGCAGTGCGGCGTGGTGCCCGACGCCGCGGGCGCGGATGGTGTCGTAGTAGGCGCGGGCGCCGGGCGAGGCTGTGAGCGCGGAGAACGCCTGCTGGTGCAGGGGGTCGGCGATTCGATTGTTGCGGACCCGGCGTGCGGTGACGGTGCGCTTCTTGCCCGAGGCGCGGGTGATTGGGCTGTTGCCGGCGTAGTTCTTGCGGGCTCGTGCGCCGCTGAAGCGGTGCTGGTCGTCGCCGAACTCGCCGAGGACCCGGGCGCCGAGGACCTCGCCGATCCCGGGCTGGCTGCGGTAGATCGCTGCCGATTTGTGCTGGTCGAACAGGCTCTCGACCTGGTCGCGGAGCTGGCGGATCTGGGTGTTGAACGCGGTGATGACCGGGCAGCTGGCCTGGACCAGGGCGGCGTAGGCGGCGATGAGCTCGACGGGGAGCTGCAGTTGCTCGCCGGTGAGCGTGGCGTGGATCTGTTCGGCGCGGGCCGCGGCGTGGCGGCGGTGCGCGCGGCGCAGCGCTGCTGCGATCCGGGTCTTCGACAGCCGGGCCGCGCTGGCCGGGTCCGGTGCCCGTTCGAGGAGCTCGAGCGCGTCGGCGCCGGCGAGGTCGTCGAAGGCCTCGATCGCGGCAGGGAAGTAGTCGCGTAGGGCTGCGCGCAGCCGCATGAGGTGGCGTTGGCGTTCCCAGATCAGGGTCTGGTGGGCGCGGGCGAGCAGTTTGATCCCCTCGGCGAGGGCGCTGTCACCAGCGATCGGTCGAAGTTGGTGGGCGTCGGTGCGGACCATGTCGGCCAACGCGTGCGCGTCGCCTGCGTCGCTCTTAGGCCCGGCCATGGCGTGGCGTTCCCGGAAGCGTGCGACCTGGCGCGGGTTGACGGCGAAGATCGTGTAGCCGGCGGCGACCAGGGCGGTGACCCAGGGTCCGCGATCGGTTTCGATGCCGATCAGGACCTGCTCGGGCGCAACGTTGTCGGTGGCGTGCTCGCCGATCAGCTCGTGGAGCTTGGCGATCCCGGCGACGCCCTCGGGCAGGCGGGCCTTGGCCAGCCGGCGGCCGGTGCTGTCCTGGATCTCGACGTCGTGGTGGTCCTCGGCCCAGTCGTCGCCGACGAACAACACTGCTGCTGTCACTGTTGCCTCCCGCTGATCCGGTTGTGTGTGCAGCCGCGGGAGATCACCAGCGGCCCAATGGATCAGTGCTCGCGCCGGAGCGTGGCGGGCAACGTCATCCCATCAGCGGTCAGCTCTCCCGACCACCGGCAGGGGCACTGTCCTGAGCTAAGGACTCGACGTCCAGGCCGCGCGAGTGCTCACCTGCCGGCGGCTACCGGCACCGAGCCTGGCCTTAACCGAGCCCGGTCGCCCCATTGGGCCGCGCCGGGCCGAGGAACCCGGGGACCCGCCTTCGGCGGGGCGGATGGGCCTCCCGGCCCTAAAGCTGAACACGGCCTCACTCCACATCAAGGGCGCTCCGCTGACGCTCCGCCTCGCCTGCGGCGACAGCCCTTCGGGCTGCCCTTGACGTCGAGCCTCGGAGGCCGTGTGACCGCCGCGAAGCGGCAGCGGGGACGACGCCCGCTGCCCCTCACGGGCCGAGAGGCCCACCCACTTCTGATCACCGGCCAGCAAGGGAGTGCAGTCGCGATGGACACCACGACCGACACGACGACCACTACGGCGACGGTGGACACCGCCGAGCAGCTTCGCCAGGTCTCCGACCTGATCGCGGCGGGCGCGGTCCGCGAGGCGCGGCGCCGCACCGCGCGGATCGCCGACGCCGCAGGCGGAGAGACGCGTGCCCTGCTGGGCCAGATCCTCGACGCCCTGGAGAAGCACCCCGCGGACGCCATGCCGCAGTTGCGCCAGCTGTGGAAGGTCAGCGACGGCGCCGGGCAGGAGCTGATCGAGGCGTGCGTTCCGCGGCCGGAGCGCCGCGCCGAGGCCGCCACCCAGGCCGACCGTGCCGTGCGCGCCACCCGGGCCCAGCGCCGCGAATACGCCCGCCGCGCCCCCCGGGACCTGACCACCCGCCAGGGCGTGCCGCGCCAGCGCCGCAGCCAGCGCAGCGCCGACAACGACGCCGCGACGCGCCGCTACTTCGCCGACCGCGTCGACCCGGCCGAAGACACCGACGCGCAGTCCACTTACGACCAGCTCGACTACGACCGCGCGGCCGTGCCGCCGATGCGTGGCCTGCCGTGCGTGGCCTGCGGGGTGGAGCGCTCGACCCGCGATCAGCAGCGCACTCGCGACGACGGGCTGTGCGAGGACTGCCGCGACAGCGGAGCCGCCGGTGTGCCGATCCTGCCCGCCACCGCGACCCGCGCCGAGATCCTGACCGCCCGCTGCGACCACATCGCCGCCACCTCGACGAGCACGGCCGAGCGGAACGCGCGGCTCAACCGCGACTGGCGGACCATGCGCCGCAGCGATCGATTCATCGTCTCCGACTGGCACGCCCGCCAGCCCGCCTGCCGCCACCGCGACGGAGGGGGACCCGCCAGGTAGTGGGCCCCTCCGTCGCGTTCCAGAAGAGAGCGCATCAAGCCCACACCCGCAGGGCTCCCTGTACAGCGCGACCGCGCCGCGCGGATCATCCACCGGCATCCGCAGCAGCCCGCGGATGCCGCGACGACACCGCCCGACGAACCGCGCCACGGCCCAGAACCCAGCAGGCCGCTCCGAACGACGGCTCCGCCTGCCCGGACACGCACCCGTGACCACGCCCGGGCCGTCCGAGCCGCCAACCCGTGACCCCCGACGCCCTTCGATGGCCACCAGCGTGTGACCCCGATCGTCCGGTCGCGACTGGAACGGCTGCCCGGTAACCGCGATAGCGGCCCCAGAAGCTCGTTCCCTATTCTGGTCTCGAATCGGCACCGCGCCGTCTCCCTTATCTAGCCCAGCCCGTCCACGCCACGAGCGCGTCTCCGCCCACCATTCCGTGCATCCCGCTAGCCGATTCCGAACCGGTCGCCGATGACCGCCACACCGCCCACCCAAGGCAGAGCGCAACAGACCTATGCATCAATTGATGATTCGTGGACAAACGCATAGGATCGGCTCGTGCTGCGGATCAACACCGTCGGAGCTGGAGCGGTCGAGTACCTGCTCCGTGGCTCCGGCTGTGCTGCCCAGGCTCGCGACAATGCCGGTCCTGATCGGTCCCTCGACGCAGGCCAGGGTGCTGACGGGCCCGGGTACTACGCCACAGCGGTGGAGCGCGGCGAACCGGAGGGGCGCTGGTTCGGATCCGGGATGCAGCCGCTGGGTCTGCGATTCACGTCGGGCGAGGTTGTACTCGCCGACGACGTCCGTGCGGTGTTCGGGCAGCTTCGCCGGCCGGATTCTACGGAAGACGATCCGGTCTACCTGGGGAACAAGCCGCGCAAGTATCTGTCCCCCGAAGAGCGTGCACAGCGAGCGATCGACCGAGAGCCTGGCGCGCCGACCGAGGAACGTATCGAAGAGATCCGTCGTGCCGCCGAATCCGATACTCGCCGCAGCGTGGCCTACTACGACTGGACGTTCAGCGCCCCGAAATCGGTCAGCGTGTACTACACGGCACTCATCTCGGCGGGCGCTCTCGAGGAGGCGGCGCGCGTGCGCCGAGCACACGACGAGGCCGTCGAGACAGCGGTGAGCTTCGCCGACGCGCGGGTGGCGGTCACCCGGACAGGCCGGCACTTCGGGCCGCGGTCGCGTGCCGGGATGGGCACGTTCGAGCAGGGGCGTGGCACGACGTGGACGTTGTGGGGGCACTCGACGAACCGGGAGGACGAGCCGCAGCTGCACACCCACGCAGCGTTGCTGAATCGGACCGCGACCGCTGACGGGCGGATCACGGCTCTGGACGGGGCGTCGTTTCGCGGGATCAAGCAGGCCGTCGACGCGGTTTATCAGCAGGCGTTGGAGCAGCTGGTCACCGAGGCGTCGGGGGTCGGGTGGCGGGATCGTGCTGACGGGCATGCCCGGGAGATCGCGGGGATCGATCAGGGTTTGATGGATGCGGCGTCGACCCGTACCGAGCAGGTCGACGCGCGGGTGAAGGCGTTGGTGGAGGAGTTCCGGGCGCGTACGGGACGGGCGCCGAGCGCAGCGGCGATGCACCGGATCGCGCGGATGGCGGTGCTCGACACCCGCGGCCCGAAGTCCGCGGACGCGGGTCCACAAGCTCTGCAGCGGTGGGCGCGAGCGCATGCGAACGAGCTGCGGGCCTCGCTGTCGGACGCGTCCGAGGCCGCGGCCACGAGACCCTCAGCCGGAGCCGAGTCGGGGGAGCAGGTCGACCGTGACGAGCTTCTGCGCGCAGCGGTCGAACGTGTCGCGGGCCGGTACGCGGTGTGGGACGTCGGGAATCTGACCCTGGCGATCAAGGCCGAGATCGGGGACCGGTGGGTCGGGCTCGGGTGGGGCGAGGCGACACCGGCACAGCGCGCGGCAGCACTCGAGGAGCTCGCACAGGAGGCTGTCGGCCGGGCGGATGTGGTGCGGGTGTCGATGGCCGAACCGGTCGAAGTACCCGCGGAGCTGCGCCGGGGCGGCGACACTGCCGCGGTGAGCGACGGCGGCTACGTTCTGCGCGGCGCGCACCGTGAGCGCTACACCTCGGCGGCGAACCTCGGTCGGGAGGAGGCTGTGGTCGCTCGGGTCTGTGCACCTCTGGAGGTGGGATTGGCCGCGGGCCGAGTGGCGGCCGTGCGGGAGGAACTGGTCGGACAGGGGATGAGTCACGACCAGGTCGACGCGGTCACCGCGATCCTGTCCTCCCACGTTGCCGGTGATGTGTTGGTCGGGCCTGCGGGGGCGGGGAAGTCGCGCACGGTCGGCGCGCTGGCCGATGTCTGGACGCGCGAGATCGGCGGACGAGTACTGGGTTTGGCGACCTCGCAGGTGGCGGCGGAGAACCTGCGCGGCGACGGGATCCCGGCGCTCAACACCACCGTGTTCGAGAAGCGGTACACGCCGGACGGCGACGGACGCGTCCGTCAGCACCTACAGCGTGGGGACCTGCTGGTCGTCGACGAAGCCGGGATGTCGTCGACTGCGGACCTGCATCTGATCACGCGTCTGGCCGGCGAGGCGGGCGCGAAGGTAGTCCTCTCCGGAGACCACGAACAGCTGTCCGCGATCGACGCCGGCGGGCTGTTCGAGCACCTCACCCGTCACGCAGCGAGCATCGCGGAGCTGGCGCTCGTGCACCGGTTCGAAGAGTCCTGGGAGCGCGCGGCGTCGCTGTTGGTGCGGGCCGGGGACACCGCGGCGGTCGCGGAGTACATGGCCCGAGGTCGGCTGCGGGCCGGGACGCTCGAGCAGATGCAGAACCAGGCGGGAGAGGCGTGGCTGGCCGACACCCTGGCCGGCAAACGGTCGCTGCTGATCGTGGGCACCAACGAACATGCCGCCGATCTGTCGGACACCTTGCGCAGCGAGCTGATCCGGCTGGGGCGTGTCGAACAGCGGTCGCAGGGGCGGATCCAGGGTGGCCAGCTCGTGTCGGTCGGGGATCGTGTGCAGGCCCGGCGGAACGACCGCCGGCTGCGGGTCGAAGCCGCAACCCGGTCCGACGGGAGACCTGGGACGGTCCAGCCGGTGACCAACCGCGAGGTCTACACGATCGTCGGCGCGACCGACGACGGAACGCTCCTGGGGCGTGACCGGCATGGCGCAATCGCGCACTTCCCGACCGACTACGCCGAGGAACACCTCACCCTGGCCTACGCGGTGACGGTGCATGCTTCGCAGTCGTTGACCGTAGACACCGGGCACTTTCTGGCCGACGAGGGCAGCAGCCGCGAGTCTGCCTACCCCGGCATCACCCGTGGACGGGAGTCCAACCATGTCTGGATGGTGTCGCAGCGCGACGCCGACGAGCACAACCCGCAGGCCCTGCGGGAGACCGCGCGCAGCCGGTTCTCCGAGATCGTCGAGTACAGCGGGGCACAGCGGTCAGCTCTGGCCACCCGCGAGGAGGGGGAGCGCCGGGCGCGATCGTTGGTGACGTTGGCCGGCGACTGGTTCGATCTGGCTCAGGCCCGCAGCCGTGAACGAGCCGGACCGCTGCTCGAGCGCGCGCTGGGTGCCACGACGGCGCGCCGGGTGGAACGCGAACACGGACGCGGTTCGTTGCTGACTGTCCTCGCCGAGGCCGAGCTGGGCGGCCACGATCCGGAGACCGTGCTGCGCGAGGCCGTCCACCGCCGGGAACTCGGTTCGGCCGAGAACGTCTCCGACGTGCTGCGGTGGCGAATCGCGCGGGCGTTGCCACGGCGTGTCCCGGACGATCCTTCGGCCGCACAGCGGTTTCCCGCCTGGACCGTGAACGGCGACGACGCCCGCGCCCGACAGCAGAACCGGCTCGCTCCACTGATCGGCGCACGCGCCCGCCAACTCGGCGAGAACGCCGCCGATGAGCAGGCGCAGTGGGCAGTCGAGCACCTCGGCCCTATACCAGAGGTCGAACACGAGCCCGAGGCGCACGAGAGCTGGGTGCAGCGCGCCGGCGAGGCAGCGGGCTACCGGGAGTACACGGGTATTCCGGCCGAGTCGACGACCCTTGGTCCAGCGCCGGCCGCCGAGGACGTCCACGCCCGGGCCTGGTGGACCCGGGCCGTGGTCGCGCTGGGCGGCGAGTCTGCGATGCCGCGACACCACTCGTTGTCCGACGCCGAGCTCGCCGAGACGATCCGAACCTGGGAACGGACCCGCATGAGCGCACCGGTCTACGCGGCCGACGCCTTGGGTGCTGCGCACACCCGGCTGCACGAGGCACAGGTGTCAGCGGTGCTGAGCGGTGCGCAGCGCGATAACCCTCGCGCCGAGGAGCACGAGCGCGAGCAGAGCTGGAGCAGGGCCGAAGAGCTCGAGGCGACGGTGCGCATCGCCCGCGCCGATGTCGCCGACTGGTCGGCCGCCCATACCCGTAGGGCCGAGTGGTTCGCCGGGGTGCGCGATGTCGCCGACGACGCACGTTTGGCCGCCGAGGAGTTGCGCCGTCGCGGCCGCGACTGGCGAATCGATCCCGAACCCGAACAGTTCTGCCAACACCGCGGACCTAACTACGGCAGCGAACCCCCGTCCAAGAGCGAGGGAGATGCCACGATCGCCGAACGGGGCCGCGGGCCGCGGACGCCCGGTAACGCCGAGGCTGAGACATCTACCGGGTTCGATATGACTACCCGTGGCACGCCCGCCGAGGATCCGCGCGAAGCGCTGCGCCGTGCCCGACAGGCGAGTCGCGCCCGTTCTGGACAACAAGCCGACACGGCGCGGCGCGAGGCGGTGCGTCGTGCGGCCCAGACCCGCTCCGAGGAGGCCGCCCGCCGTGCCCGTCACGACCGGCACCGCGACGGTTCCCAGGGGCAGGAGCAGGGATTCGGGCCCGAATGACCCGCAGCAGAGCGGTGGGGCCGCCGAGGTCTCTTGGCGATTAGCCCGTCTGACGTTCGACCGACGCAGGCAGCCAGGGGAGTCGCCCTATCCGAAGGGGTAGACGCGCTCCTCCGGGTGGGCAGGGCCGGCCCATGGACGCTGTGCTGCCCGCTGCTCGCGGCGCCGGGTCTCGGCCCGGTAATCGGCGGTGGGAAGTAACCAGATCTCGTGCTGCTGGTCCCACAGGCCGGTGCAGGGCTCGCGGAAGTGCTCAGTGGTGTCGAGTTCCTGGTGCAACGGTGGGACCAGGATCTCGAACGGCGCCGAGGCACGGGGCGGACCCCAGTGCAGCTCCCGGTTCCGAAACGCGTCGGTCGTGCGGTACTCGATCGACCGGCGAAACGTGGAGTACAGGCTGTCGAGGACGTCGTACAACGAGCCACGATCGATGTCGTAGCGGGCACCGTCGTCGACCGCTCGCGCCGTCGGACCGACCATCAGATGGGCATGCAGCCAAGACCCCGGGTGGCCTGGCAGCGTCGCGTGCACGACCGGGGTGATCTCGAGGTGGCAGGGCCAGGCCCGCCCGTCTCGAGCGACGTAGCCGCCGAGCATCTGAGTCTGTGTCACAGTCCGGCCGACCGCGGTGTGCACGGCCTGGATGAGCAGATCGAGGTCATCAGTGTCGCCCTGCGCGACGAGCCTGTCGTTAAGCAGCGACAGCGTCGGCGCGACCGAGACCTGGAGGTCGAGCGCTCCAGGCGGGGGCTGTTCATGCGGGTAGCCGAACAGCGGTACCGCCTTGTTGGTCGCTCGCTGCGAGACGGCAGGGCGTAGGCCCTTCACCAGATCGCTCCCATCTGTTGACCACCTGCAGATCGCACGGATAACACCCGGTGCTGCATACCTCGGTACCTCTGACGCGTTCTGTATGCAACGGCTACATCGACTGGCCCTGGCCGGGCTGGTCGCGGGCCGCGCCGCGCGAGGTATCGGACGTCGATGAGGCACCGGGTGCGCGATCGAGCGGATCGACCGCACGCCGTACGAGCCCCAGCTGCGCTGATCGCGATGCATTCCGGGCTCGGCGCAGTACGTTGACCGGGGTTCCGTGGTCGAGGTCGTGGCGGTCCTTCTCAGCCAGGCGAGTAGCGAGGTTAGCGAACTTCTCCGCTCCGAACGCCTTGTAAGGGGCCCAGAGAGTCTCGCTGTTCACGCGCCAGTCCTTGATCAGGTTGGCTGTTGCGCCGAGAGCGGTCAGGCTCAGTCCGATCGTGGTTTGCAGAGCGAGGCTGGTCTGGCCGGCGAGACTGGCACCAGTAAGGGCGACGCCACCACCAGCGGTGGCGGCCCAGATCAGGGTCGAGCGGGCCGACATGCGCTCCGAACGCAGTTCGGTGGCGTGTGCTCGAGCGGTCCGTGCGGATTCCTGCGCGCGTGCGGCCAGCGCACGCGATTCCCCGGCCTGCATGGCCCTGAATACGTCGGTGCGCTGCTGGGATGTGCGAGCACCGCGCTCGACGAGGCCGAGCGCGGCACGCTCTGTAAGTTCCGCAATCATGGCGGGTTCGATCTGCGCTTCCATTCGCCGCATCATGGGCTCGCTCATGGTCTGAGCCTCGGCCTCCGCGTGCGGGGTGGGCCGGATGCCGACCTGGTACTGGCCCTCCTTGATCAGCGTCCGGGCTGCGTCGACCCGTTGGAGCATGCCTGCCAGCATGCTGGGCTCGGCGGGGACGTAGTGCTCGCCGAGCTTGGCCCGGGCTGTCTTGAGCTCGTCGTGCAGCGACCAGGACTCACCCACGCTGTCGTGAAGATCCATCGCGCGCTCGACATCGACTACCGTGATGTCATCACCCGGGGGCTGGGCGCCGTCGCGCTGCTGCTGGGTCAGCTGGTCGAGCCCGTGGAACATCTCCCACAGCGCGATCGGGTTCTCTCGAGCGCGGGCTTGGAGTCGTAGTCGATCCCATTCTGGCGGCGCCACATCACTGCCACCGCCGTCCGGTCCTGATTGCGCTGTGGAGGCGGCTTTGACGACTGGGAGTTCGGCTCGGAAATGCTCCTGGATCCGTTCGAACTCGGCGAGCATGGAGCGGCCGGTTCGTTCGCCGTTGACGAAGCTCTCGAACAGCGCGAGAGTCAATTCGGCTCGGAGCTTGCGCGCGAGCAGGCTCAGGCCCGCTTCGGTCGCCTCGTACTGCAATGCATCGACGCGGCTGCGGGCACCGTCGGCCTGGGTGGTGCTCACCAGCCGGACCTGCGCTTGCGGCGCCCGAACCACCCGCGACGCTGGTTGCGCCTACTGCGGTTGGCGATACGGTCCGCCTCGCGGATCGCCGCCAGTTCATCCGGAGTCAGCGCATCAGGGTCGCTGAGCCGCTCCTTCCGGCGCCGTTCCTCGGCCACGATTTGCTGCGACCGGTACAGCCGCAAGAATGTTCTCGAGAGCTCGGACTGGTCCTCGACCGAGGCAACGGTGAATCCCTTCTCCCACTCGCCGTCGCCGCTGGGTACGACCCACCACATGCCCTGATACCAGGTCGGGCCGACGTCGAATTCGGGCATCAGGGCAATGGCTTCACCGGCGGCGACGAGTTCTTCGATATCGGCGACGGCGATACGGCCGGGCTCGGGCTCGGGGATCGGGTCATTGTCAGAGCGCGGCGGCAGGAACCGGACAGTCATGAGCATCTCCATTCCGTGTCGGACACACTGGCGAAACCAGTGGAGATTCTACGGGGGACCTAGGTCAGGGCAGAAGTTTCGAACCTGACCTGTGGACAACGTGCAGCGGTCATCGGATCAGCTATCGCCAGTGCGCGGGTCTGGCGCCGGGATAGCGGTCCGGTGGGGGTTCGGGCGCGGGGTGGTGGCTGCCTCCGGTGGGGTAGCCGTGGGCGTCGATCGGGATCTGGCGGGTGCGGATCGTCTCGACGTCGCGGGTGAGCTGGGCTCCGTCGGAGCGGTCGCGGGCGTCGACGGTTCGGGCGAGGATCGCCTTGAGGTGGCGGAAGACCAGCAGGACCTCGCCGCGCTCGAGAGTGCGGACGTCGGAGGGTTGGTAGGTGTGGACGCGTTCGTGGCTGCGGGTTGCGCCGCGGGCGCCGCTCCAGATGCCACCTGCGGGTTCCTGCAGCCGGGTGCGTTCGTGTTCACCGAGGATGGTGGACAGCCACTGCAGGGTGGAGTGGTCCTTGAGCCCACCCCAGATGCCCATCAGGGTGCTGTTGTCGAGCAGCGTGGTGGCCTTGTCAGGGCCGTAGGTGATGTCGAGCTGGGCTTTGGACTGGGCGGCCCAGTGGATCAAGACACCGCGGCCGGCGGAGTCGGCGAGACTGGTGGGTAGATCCGGTACCGGGGTCGCCGAGGGCAGCTCGTCGAGGACGGCGGTGGCGGGTGGGTCGAGGCGTTCGCGCGGGTAGCGGGCGGACATGGTGCGGGCGGCTTCGATCCATTCGGCGACGATCGTGGTCAGGATCGGTGCGGCGGCGAGGTCGTCGTTCTGTCCGGCGATCAGATACAGCGAGCCGCCGGCGGCGATGAAGCGTTCGACGTCGTAGGACTGCGCCGGAGTGCTGCACAGCTCGCGGATGCGGCGGTCGGCGAAAGGGGCCAGGGCCCGGCGTACCGACAGCCAGACCGCGTCGGCGGTCTGGGGGACCATGTTCATCTCGGCCTCGAGGTCGGCGGCATACGAGGTGAGGTGCTCGTGGGCGCGCAGCGCTGCGACGGGGCCGCGGGCGGTGCGGTCGCTGGCCCAGTCGGACAGGCGCTCCAGGTCGGATCCGGTGATCGCGGCCGCGAGCAGGTAGGCGCCCACGACGCCGACGGCGCGCTGGCGGAATACGCGGTCGTTGCCGGCGCCGCGGCCGTCGCCGGACTCGACGGTGACGGCGGCGGCCTCGACCAGGATGCGGGCCCGGCGCCATGCCCGGGTCGGGTCCTCGCACCCGTGCAAGGGTGACCAGCGCAGTGTGGCCGGCCAGACGATGGTGTCGGTGACGTCGAAGACCAGGATCGGGCCCGGCATGCGTTGCCGGGACCGGGCGAGCGCGGTGAGCATCAGCAGATCGGGTTTGGTGGTAGAGCACAGCAGCGCGCCTGGAGCCTCGATGCACAGCGGTGTCAGCCAACGCCGGGACTTCCCGGTCTGGGTCGGGGCCAGGGTGCCGGTCGGGTTCTCCAGCGGCGCCCACATCGGGCCGATCGGCCCCGCCGGTAGCGGGATCCCGATCTCGCCCGGCTCAGCTGCCCGGCGCTCGCCCGGTGTCATCGATGGACGAAGACGCTCCGCTCGGGAGTGGCAGGCCCGTACCGACAGCTCGGCGCGGATCTGGCTGCGGGTCGCGTGTCCCGGCGGGGTCGGACCCCAGTGGCGCCATCCCCACGTCCCGATCACCGCTGCGGCCACGGCGAGCACGCTCGTCACCCCGAGCAGGCACGCGACGAACAGCGTGGAGTGCTCGGTGAGATGCGCGATCGCGCTCTCGGGTGGAGCCAGGGTCCCGAGCGAAGAACGGAGGAAGTCGCCCAGATCGGCGAACCCGACCAGCAGCAGCTGCCCGGCGCCGGAGAGCAGCCCGGTCACGACAGCTGCGGTCTCCACGACGAGCAGCGCGAACGCGGCCACGCCGAGGGCCGTGGCGGGCAGGGCAAGGTCCTCGGCCCATGGCCGGGTACTGCGGGAACGGGCCATCACGGCAGAACTCCTCGGGCCGGATCCGATGGGGTCATCACAGGTCCAGGGCCCTCTGGGTGGGCGGCCCGACCCGGGGCCGGTAGGTGGTGATGTGCCAGTCCGCGACGTCGATCGCGGCGTCGGGGTCGGGGTAGGCGCCGGCCTCGCGGACCGAGGCGACGGCAATCAGCTCGGTGGCCGAGATGCGGCGGAAGGCCATGATCTGGTCGTGGTAGCCGCCGTGGGCCGGGTAGTGGCGGATCGCGATCTGGCCGGTCGGGGTGCCTAGCTCGGTTTGCACCGCGCGGGGCAGTACTTCGATGACGTGCTCGGTGAGCCGTACTCCAGGCGGCCCACTCGCCCCGGCACCAGCAGGCCCGGACCGGGGGCGGCTCCAGCGCTGCCCGCTCGGTACAGGCCCGCTCAGCTGGTGCGCGGTGACATGTACGTGCCCGCCACGACCGCGTCTCAGCTGTGGGCGTCCGTCGCCGCTGGTGCCGTGGTGGACGAGCGCCTCGCGGGCACGGACGACCAGCAGTTGTGCGGTCTCGATCCACCAGCCGTCGGTGTCGCGCCAGTACCGTCCAGTCGGGTCGCGGCGGGTGGTCGGCGCCCAGGTCCCGGCGGCGAGCGCCTCACCGGTGGTGTAGCCGGCGCGGGTCAGAGCGTCGCGAGCCGGGACGGGGAGCTTGTTCCAGCCGACATGCTCGCTGTGGCGCCAGCGGATCCGGGCAGTCTCCTCCGGCGTCGCCGGAGCCGGCGGGGATTCCCCGGTTGTCGGGGCGGGGACAGGTGGCGTGGTGCGGCGGGCGAGGAATCCCATCAGCGTGTCCTTTCGGCGACTCGGCGGCGGGCGTGCAGGACGGCGAAGGTGAGGGCCCGGACGGTCCAGCAGGCCAACGCGAGGAAGGTGAGGAAGCCGATCACCCTTGATTCCAGCGGCATCTCGTCGCGGGAGGTCACGGCGAGCGCTGCGGCGGCGAGGGTGGCCGCCACGACCGCCCCGGCGGCGATCCGGCCCGCCGGGAGCGGCGCCAGCCGCCACACTCTGAGCAGGAGCCGTCCCGCCAGCCGGTGGTGGTCGATACGTCCGACGGGCCATCCGGCCGGCAGCTCACTTTGGGCCCGATCCTGAGCGTGGCCACCGGTTGGTGGGGATGCCGGGCGCGCAGGCGGTGGGGGAGGAGGTGCATAGCCGCTGGTCGGGGCGTAGTCGGTGTGGGCGACCGGCTCCGCGACAGGGGTGTAGTCCGCTGGACTGCTGGTGCGTGCAGTCCCGGCCGCGGGTGACGACGGCGGGTCCGGACGACTAGGACCAGGACCCGGGCAGGGTTCGCCGCGGTCGGGCCCAGCGGCGGTGTGGGCGGTGTCGTAGGCCGCGCGCCGGAGCGGAACGGAGAGAACCGCGTAGGCCTCGGCCACGGCCCGGAACCGCGCAGTGGCGTCGGGGTCGGGGTTGCGGTCAGGGTGCAGCGCCAGCGCGCGACGCCGGTACGCGCGCCGGAGTTGTATGCCGTCTGCGTTCCGGTCGACGCCGAGCACCGCGTACAGGTCCGGAACCGCACCGGGACTGGTGGGAGTGCTCATGGGGCGGCCTCGGCGAGTGCGGCGGGCGGAGCCGAGGCCCCGGTGGGCCCGGCGATGTGGCGGACGTGGGTGATCTCGTCGGCCCAGTCCGACAAGGGCTGCAGCACGACGCCGGTGGAGGAGTCGTAGGCGTTGACCACGAGGCCGTCGCCGACGTACATCCCCACATGGCGAGGGTTGTCTGGGGACCCGAGCGAGCCCGGGATGAACACCAGGTCGCCGGGGGCGACGCTGGTCGGGCTGGCCGGGGTGCCGGCGTTCTTCTGGTTGACCGTCCCGGCGGGTATCGGGACCCCTGCTGAGGCCCAGGCGGCGAGCATGAGCCCGGAGCAGTCGAATCCGTCGGGGCCCTTCGCGCCCCAGACGTAGGGCTTGCCGAGCTGGGCCAGGGCGTAGGTGACCGCGGCCCGCTGTGCCGGATCAGCGGGCGGGGTGAACCCTGGTGGCAACTGCTTGGGGTCGATGTTCGACGGTGCGAGCGGGACACCGGCGCCGCCCTGGTCGGGGCAGGCGAACACCGTCGAGGCCAGCTGCACGTTCGGTCCGCCCGGGGTGGCGGGGACGGGGTTGTCGGGTCCGACCCAGAACTGGTCGACCAGCGCGGCGGCCGGTGCTTCCTCGGGGGCGTAGCGGTCGGGGAACGCGGAGCGCTGCACGGCCTGGGCGGCCTCGCCCGGTGCCATGGTCGCCCAGCTGGGGAGCTCGACGAGTCGGTCGAGGAACGTGTCGGTGGCCCCGACGGGATTGAGCACCTGCGCCGGTGTGCCCCAGCCCTGGGAGGGGCGCTGTTGGTAGAGGCCGAGGGAGTCGCGATCGCCGTAGCCGACGTTGACCAGGCGGGATTCCACGATGGTCGTGGAGATCGCGATGACCGCGGCGCGGCGGGGGAGTTGTCGTTCGACAACGCGGTTGACGATCGTGGCGGCGTTCTCGGTCTGCTCGGCGTTCCAGTCCGTACCGCCGATCGCCTGCGACCCACCACCGATGCCACCGTCCCCGCCACACCCCCCCGCCAGGGGGCCGTCGGTGACCGCGGAGAACATCGCGATGCCCATGCTGGTCACCGCGACCAGGAACGTCATCACCACCGCGGCGGCCGCGACGACGATGGTGCCCTTCTTCTGATCCACGGCTCAGGTCACCGGTGCGCGGTCGCGCCGTTGCGTCGCGCCGGGCCGGTAGCCTCGGCCAGCTCTGCCTCGGACTCCACCGCGGCCTCAGCGGACCCGGCGGGGTCGGGGACCGAGGCCAGGCGTCGGCTCGTTCCACCGGTGGCCGGGTGCGGGGCCTCGTCGGGTCCGCGGAGGCCGGCGTTGGTGTCGAAGATGGCGCGCTCGGTGGCGGAGAGCACGGTCTGGATCTTCATGCCGGGTGCGTTCTCCATCTTCCACAGCGCCCGGCCCGGGCCCTCCATCGCCCACCCGGTGATCACCGCCTGTTCACGCTCGGACAGGCCGAGCTCCTCGGCGAGCTCGTCGCCGACCCGGGTGGACTGGCCGAGCAGGATCCGCGAGCTGCACAGGGCGAGGAGGTCCTTGGCGATGGAGACCTCCTGGGAGCCGGCGGCGCCGACGGAGAGCAGGTCGGAGGGCTTGTGCATGACCAGGAGCTGGATCTTGCGTTCCGCGCGGGAGAGCCGGAGATCGGAGTCGACGGCCTGCACCGCGCGCAGCCCGAGGCGCATCTGGCGCCAGACCTCGTCGCGCACGACGATGCGGACGTCGCCGTCGTCCTGCAGGTCGGTGATCATCGACGACCATGACCCCAGGCAGGTCAGCGCCACCGCGATCGCCTGATCCCCACGCGAACGCAGCAACGACAGATCCATCGACTGCACCGGCGCGTCCCAGTCGAGGTCGAAGTTCGTGGGCTCGTCGAACAGCCCGGACAGCGGCCCGACGACCAAGTTCGAGAGGGCGTCGGTGATCTGGCGAGTGTGATCGACGAACTGCCGGTGGGAGGCAAACCGCGTGGCCTGCCACAGGTCGTCGTCGGGATCGGCCAGCTGGGCCACGACCTGAGGGATCGTGATCGGCCGCAGCTCGGTGTAGCCGTCCGCGGCGCCCACCAGCCGCCGCAGCACCGTCGAGATCACCAGCTCGTCGGTCACCGACGGGGCGTAGCCCTGGGCCTCGGCCAGAGCGGTGAGCAGCCGGGTCCAGCGGGCCAGGATCCCGGTGAGCTCCTCGTTCTGCCGCTCGGCATCCCATGTGTTCCAGCGGGCCCGCAGCGGGCCCAGGTCGAGGGCGTTGAGCCGGTGGTGCGAGCCGCGCCCGAGCGCGATCGGTGTGATCCCCAGCGAGCGCAGCAGCGGCGTGTACTCGCCCTTCACGTCGCCGGAGATCAGCGAGCGGACGCCGAAGAGCATCATCCGCAGCATCAGCGCCACGACCGTGCTCGACTTTCCGCGGCCGGGTTCGCCGAACACCACCAGGTTCGGATTGGTGACCATGCCGCGCAGCACCCACTCGGTGGGGTGCACGTAGAACGCGCCGCCGGACTGGGTGTCATAGCCCAGCCGCGCCCCGATCGCGGGCACGCCGTTGGAGGCCAGCAGCGGGAACAACCCGCCGACCTCGGCGGTGGTGGCCTTGTAGACCGGCGCCCGCCGGGCCGCATCGACCGCAGCCCAGCCCCGGCCGGGTTCGCGCGGGCCCTGGCGGGGTGCGGAGGCCTGGTTGACCCGCTGCCGGCGCCCCCGACGGGCACCCTCCTCGTGCTCGTCCGCCGGGTCGAGGTCGGGTGTAGGAGCACTGGTGGGGATGCCGTCTAGGTCGGTGAACTGCGACAGCAGCTCACCGGTGCTGCGCGGTTCGACGCGGCGGCGCCGTGAGGCACCGAAGGGGCTGAACAGCCGGCTCATGAGTCGAAGGCCCTCTTCTCTCGGGGGAGCCCGATCCCGACCGGCAGGGCTGCGGCGACGAACGCCGAGTCCTGGGCGAGTTCGAGGCGCAGCAGGTGGAACCGGCCCGAGGCGTCGTTTTCCAGGCGGGCGGCGTGGTCCTCGACGTTCCAGTCCGCCGGGACGGTGATGGCCGAGGCGACGGTGAACCGCACGACGGCGTGCCCGGCGGCGACGGCGGCTTCCTGGTCGCGGGCGCCGCGCTGGCGCCGCGAGTCGACCGCGGTGGTGTTGAACCCGCGCTGGGCCTTGGCGTCGACGAGCACGTTGTTGCGGAACCGGTCGGACTTCACGAGCCGCGCGCCAGCGGCGGCGGAGAGGATCTCGTAGTGGATCTGCAGGGTGCGCCGCTCCCCAGCGGTCCGGACCGCGAGCAGCGGGCCGAGCGAGCCGAAGATCGTGCCCGACTCGGGTGGCTGCACGGCGTAGGCGACCGAGGAGTAGCCGTCGTGGTGGTACGCCCGCGCCGCCGGGGTCGGGGCGAGAGCGGGTCCGGCCTGGGAGATCGGCAGCCCGACGGTGCCGTCGGGGTCCGGGCCGGTCAGGTGCCGAAACGAGAGCCCGGCTGCAGCGGCGGGGTTGAACCCGGTCTTGATCGCCTCCGCCACGCCGGTCGAGGACAGCCAGGTCACCGACTGCACCCCGAGCCCGCGCAGCCCGTCGGCGACACCCTCCAGGAGCCGGTACAACGCGTAGGCCCGTCCGGCGATCCCACCGCCGGCGGCCTTCGCGGGCCGGCGTAGCGCTTCCTCGGTGCCGGAGACGGTCACGAACAGCTCGGTGCGCACCGAGACCGACGCGACGTCGCGGTCGATCTCCGCAGTCACCTGCCGCGCGAGGGCGGGGGCGTCGGGTCGTTGGTGGCGCTCGCGCCACACGGCGTACTCGGTGCCGTCGTCCGGGACGGTGCGCACCAGCAGGGAGACGCGGTCGACGACCTCGCGGTGCCCCAAACCGACCAGCAGCGAGCCGAGGCGGGCGGCGAGGCGTTCGCACTCGTCGTCGGACAGCATCCCGACCCCGGAGTGGGTCAGCTTCGCCGTGGCACCCCAGCGGCCTTCGGCGGTGTCGTGGATCAGGCAGATCCGCGAACCGTGGAACTCCGGGCCGTCGGGGAACTCCAGGCGGGCCAGCACGCCGGGCAGGTCGGGCTCGGTGCGGTCACCGGCCAGGCCGGCGGCGGCGCGCGACTGCCAGGGCGACCAGCGCATGAGGACTCCTGTCTGGAACATGACCAGGTCGGCCAGCCACCGGAACGCGGGGCGGCCGTGGATCGGGATGAGGATCAGCACGGCGACGATCGCGGCGAACACGCCCCAGGAAAGGGCCTGGGACCACTGGTTGCGTGACATCGCGATCAGCGCGGGGGCGGAGACTCCGATCAGGAGGAACGCCTGGACCGGGGTCATCCCGGCGATCCAGCCGATGCCTTCCTTGTGGTTGAGCCCGCGGTAGACCCGCGGGCCGGGGGACTGGCCGGTTGTCATCAGGTGGCCCCGCTACTGGTAGTCGTCGTGACGACGACGGCGTAGTTGGTCATCGGCGGCCGTCCTCTCGGTTGTCGTCCCTGGTGGGCCGCTCGGGTTCGGGCACCGGCGTGGATGACGCCCCGTCCGTGCCGGCGTTCGCCGGAGGGGGCTCAGGAGGGTCCTGCGGTCCGCCGGGACCGCCCGGTCCTCCGCCGCCGCCGGGCGGGCCGGGGTCGGGCGGGCTCGGATCCACCGGCTTCGGCTCCGGACCGTCATCACCGCCGCCATCACCGCCACCGTCGTTGTCGCTGCTCGAGATCTGCGCGATCCGGCTCGATGTCGCGCTGTAGGCGCCACCGGCGGACGAGCTGATCTGGGCGCCGCTCGCCCCGGCGGCCGGGGCCGGGCCGGGGTGACCGATACCGGTCTGGGCCATCTGCGACGACCCGTAGCCCCCTGCGGCCTGCCCGGCGGCCTTCGTGGCCAGATAGCCACCGACGACCGCCGCGGCCACGGCACCACCGGCGACACCGGCACCAGCCGCTGCGCTGCCCGCGGCCCCGCCACCACCAGTGGCTCCGCCACCGGCCGCGGCACCGCCACCAGCGGAACCACCTGCGGCGCCACCCGCGCCGCCGGAGGCTCCCCCGGTCGCGGCGGTGCTGCCACCGAGCTCACCGCCCGCGGCACCACCGCCGGAGCCGCCACTGCCGACGTCGTAGGCCTTCTGCGTGGCCCGCGCGTTATTGATCATCTCGCTGGTGCCGTTGTCGCCACCAGCCTCGCCAGAGCTGCGCGACCCACCGGCGGAACGCACGGCCATCCCGGCCCCGGTGCCGGGATCGACGAAGGCCAGCAGCCGGTAGAGCACCATCGGACAGAACAAGCTGATCAGCAGCACCGCCGTGCCGGCCAGCAGCCCGGCCACGCCCTGAGTGCGGGACATGATGTTGACCCCGATCACCACCACTAGCGCGAGGGCGGGCTTCATCAGGATCGCGGCCAGGATCCAGCGCACCGCGCGCCAGAACATCGACGCCGTGGAGTCGGAGATCAGGCAGGCCGAGGCGATGGGGATGGTCGCGATCAGCACCATGATCGCTGCGGCGCGGAAGATCATGGCCAGGGCGAAACCGAGCGCGGCCGGGATGACCCCGAACAGCGCCGCGATGCCCAGGATCATCGACCGGACGCCGTCCTCGACGTCAGCGCCGAGGTTCGGGTTCTCTCCGAAGCGGTCCGCGACCGTCTGGTTGTCCAGGACGGCGGTGAAGCTGCCCTGCTCGCCCAGGTTGGACAGGAACATTGTGGTGAGTCCGTCGGCGCCGGTGAGCAGCGCCGCTACCGCGCCGGTGGTCACCGCCAGGGCGATGCCGAACTGGACCGGGCCGGTGACGGCGCGGAACATGCCCCGTCCGCCCCGCAGAGCGACCGACGCGAGTTGGTAGAAGAACAGGCCCAGTGCGATCAGGGCGGCCAGCCAGATCATCGTCGACCACAGCGAGCCCAGATCCACCGCGGTCTCGGCGCCGTCGGGCGGTACCGGTGGGAAAGTGCCGTCCGGCAAGGGGATGGGGTCGGGGTTGTCGTCGTCGTTGCCGGTGATCGTGCCGGGTTCGACCCGCGAGACGGTGTCGGCGATCTCGAAGCCGCCTTTGAGCAGCCAGATCGCCGAGTCCCACACCGCCTGCATCGCGGAGCTGAACGCCGACTCCGCGATGGACCCGGCGAAGTCACCGACCAGGCTCCCGCCGCCTCCACCGTCTCCGGCGTCTCCACCCCCGCCTGGCGGCGGAGCGGGATCCTGGGCAGGCAGGTACCAGGAGGTGAGGAGGCCGGTCATCGGATGATGTCCCGGTAGCCGACCGAGACGGCCTCGTCGCTTCCCGGCCAGGTCGCCGGGGCGACCCAGGCGCGAGGGCCTGAGGCGACCAGCCACTGGTCGCCGACGCGGCGCATCGGCAGGCAGTTGCCCAGCCCGCCGGTGGCCACGCGGCCCTTGTAGTCGGTGACGAGTTCTCCGAGCACACACGTCACGACGTAGTTGCCGTCGTCGGTCTTGCCCTTGACCAGCGCCGAAGTGGGAGTCCAGGTCACAGTCGCTCGGGTCGCGCCGGTGCGGGGCATGTTCGCCGCGCGCCGGAACGCGACCAGGTCCTGTGAGGCCGGGGTCTGGGCCGCGGGTGCGGCACCCGGCTCGGCGATGGAGTTGTAGGCCTGTGCCCAGACCTGCGGGTCCGCGCCGGCGAACCCGACCCGGGTCAGCTCCACCGCCTGGGCGATCGCACCTTGCTCGGTGTCGGGAAACCCGGTGGGCACCAGCACCCCACTAACCTGCTCGGGCTGAGGCAGGGTGATCGGAGCGCCTGCGCTGCGCGTCGACAGCGTGTGCGGCAGCGCGGCCTGGTCAGGCACCTCGAGCATCGGCGCTCGCGCCAGCCCAGCCTCAGCCTCCGGGCCGGTACCGCTGCCGGTGCCCCCAGCGTCGTCAGCGCCGGTCGACGACGGCGGGCGCTGGTAGGTGGAGCTGGGCTCGTCAGCACCGAACATGCTGGCCAGCGACACGACCACCCCGACCAATAGCGCCACGACCAGCACGGCGGCGCCGCCGAGGATCAGCAGCGCGCGCCGGCGACTCCCGCTGGCGGGTGTCCGGTCGGTGTTCATCAAGCGGGCCATCACGCGGCGGAGGCGGCGAACTGGGAGACCAGGGTGTAGCCGAGCCCGAACAGCACGGCCAGGGCGAGGCTGCCGACGATCATGCGGGCGCCGAGGCGCCCGGACCCGTGGTGATCCCAGAGCCGCCCGGCGGTCGCGGCGACGATGCCGCCGAAGAACAGGCCGAGGATGCAGATCCCGGCGATCCACCGCACATAGCTCACGACGTTCGTGATCGCCTGGGATCCCGGCGGGGCAGCAGGATCGGGGTTCGGGATAGGGCTGTCCTGGGCCGGGAGCAGATGGATCTGTGTAATGGAGTCGCTGATCAGGTGGGGGATGGACATCAGGTGCCTCCGCAGGCGGTGGGGGTTCGAAGGTGGGTGTTGGGTCTGGTCAGCGGCGTCGTGGGGACGTGACCAGGCCCCAGGAAGCGAGCAGGGGTCGCACGGCGTCGACGGCGCGGTCGGGGCTGGGGTCGTCGGTGACTCCGGCGATCTCCCAGCTGCGTTCGTGGGGGACGAACAACGCCTCGTCGATCAGCGCAGCAACCCGAGGACCTGCAGCGCCGGCGACACCGGCCGGCCATTTCCGGGCTCCGTTGACTACGAGCTGGAAGACCGGGGTCGCGACGCCGCGATGGACCCACGGATCCAGGCGGGCGAGGAGCTGCTCGGCCTGGCGCAGCGACGGCCGCGTCGCACGCACGACGAGGATCGGGCGCTGCGAAGGCAGCCCCCGACGCAGCCAGCCCCCGGCGCCGTAGATCGGGGTGGCGGCCGCGCGCCAGCCTCCGTGCCCGAGGTCGACCACCGTGGTGTGCAACGGATCCGGCGCCGGATCCGGCAGCCAGTCCGGCGGAATCGGCACCATCCCCGGCGTGATCGTCGGCAGCTGGGTCTCCAAGCGGGCGACCAGGGCGTCGTCGCGCCAGCTGTAGCGCACCGACACGTGCTCGTTGACCGTCCGCAGCCAAGGACCCTCCTGCGAGGACGCACACGCCAGCCCGGAACGGGCGGGATCGTCGGCGTCGACCAGCAGCGCGCACCGCTGATCGGCCTGTAGCGCGTCGGTGATCGCGGCGGCGACACATGACGCTCCCGCCCCGGCAGAGCCGGCCAGGACCGGCACGAGGGCCCCGAACGCTGCCCAGGACACCGGCCGGGTGTCGGGGAACTCGGTCCGGGCCCGCACGTGGACGGCCTCGGTGGCCGCACCGAGCTCCGTGGCGGTGTCGGCCGGGTCCGGGCCGGGTCCGCCGCTTGCGGCGGCCGCGGAGGTGGCGTCCACGATGGCTTCGTTGTCGACCGGGCCCAGATGAGGGGCGCGAGCGCGGGCTGCGGAGCCGAGGCGGTGGTTGAGCTCGAACGGGCTGCGCGGCGGCCCGGCTCGGTCTTGCTGTTCGGCGGTCGTCATGAGCTGCTGCCTCCTCGTGGGGCGATCTGGGCAGTCCTCGCGTCGGGTTGGGCGGAAGTGGGTGGGGTGGTGATCTGGGAGGCGGAGTCGGCGGCGTCGTAGACGCCGCGGGCGACCGGCCCGAAACGTGGGGAGACCAGGGCGGTGTCGTCACCGCCGGAGACCACGCCCACGACCTGCCCGCGACCGGTCGCGGCGTCGGGGCCGACGATCCACGGGCCTCCCGAGGCGCCCTCGGTCATGTCGCAGTCCAGGGCGAGGACCTCGGCTGGGGTCGGGGCGGTGGCGCGGGCGAACGGCTCGGCTGCGGCGTTGCCGGTGCAGCCCCGCAGCGACTGGCCGTCGTAGCTACCGAGGGAGGGGTAGCCGAGTGCGGCGACCTGCACGGTGTCGGGTGTCGACCAGCGGATGCCCTGCGCGCCGAGGGTCTGCTCGGGCAGGACCCCGTCCCGCGGGAGCAGGGACACGAAGGCGAAGTCGGTGTCGGCGGCGACGTCCTCGATGGGGCTGTTGGCGTCCTGCCAGGCCGGGGGAACGTAGGCGGTGTCCACGGTCCAGCGGCCGTGGGGTTCCTCGCCGGCGGCGTAGCCGGGGATGAAGGTCGCGCCCTCGACGCGCCAGCCGCCGTCGAGCCACACGCAGTGTGCTGCGGTCGCGAGGAGTCGGCGGGATTTGGAGGCGACGACGGTGGCCGAGCACTGGTGGCGGCCGCCGTCGACGACCAGCACCCCGACCGACGAGGCGGAGAGGCCGCCGACGATCGGTCCGGCCTGCCCGCGCCCGGGCGGCGGGTCCTGGAGCGGGGACCTCGGGTCGGCCGACCCCCACGGCGCGGCCGACCCGAGCCCCACCACCCGGCCCCCGTCAGGGGTGCCGGAGGTCCACAGCACGACGGCCAGGGCCACGGTCATCACCGCGGCCACCGACCTCGTGCTCCACCTGGTCATCGCCATCGGATCAGGCGATGCCCAGCTTCTTGGTGCAGGCCGGCCACGCGCCCCAGCCCTGCTCGGCCTGCACCTTCTCTGCGACCGCGATCTGTTCCTCGCGGCTGGCCTGGTGCGGGTCGCCCTGCCCGCCGAAGGCCTCCCAGGTCGAGGGGGCGAACTGCAGGCCGCCGGAGTAGCCGTTACCGGTGTCGGTCGCCCAGTCGCCGCCGGACTCGCATTCGGCGAGCTTGTCCCAGGTGGCCGGATCGGTACCGCCACCGGCGGTGGCCGTGGCGGGCTCGGCCTGTGTCCCCTCGGGGTCACGCGGTGCTTCACCTTCACCGTCGCCCGCCGGCTGCTCGGCAGTCTGGCCCTCGGGCTCCTCGGGCTCCTCGGGCTGCTCCGGACCGGCCTGATCGCCGGCCCCGTTCTCGCCGGATTCCGGCTGCTCCGCGCCGGAGCTGCCCGAACCCGAATCCGAACTCGAATCCGAGTCCGGCTCGTCTCCGGCACTGGCGGAGTCGCTCGACGAGCCAGAGCTACTCGAGTCGCTCGGTGAGCTGGAGCTGTCCGTCGACTCGGAGCTGTCCGAGCCGCTCGAGCTGTCCGAGCTGCTCGAGCTGTCGGTGCTGGTGGTGTCCTGCTGGTCGCTGGCGGTGCTGAGGTCGGCGTCGTTGAGCTTGTCGAGCAGCTGCTCGGCGACCGGGTCGGTGTCGGCGGCCTGTTCGGCCTGCTCGGTGAGCTTCTCGACGCTGGAGTCGATGCTCGCGGCCGGCTGCGCCGCACCGGACCCCGACGACGAACCCGATCCGCTGGCCTCCTGCGCACCCGAGCCCGTGCTCTCCGAGCTGCCGGCGTCGGATCCGCCGCCGCGGCTGATCGGGCTACCGGGCTCGGTGCTGCCCGCCCCGGAACTGTCGGAGCTGCTGCTCGACGAGTCCCCGGTCCCAGAGGATTCGGTGGAGCTCGACGAGTCCGAGGGCTCGGAGCCGCTCGAGTCCGACCCGGGGTCCGACCCGGGGTCCGACGTGCCGGAGTCGGAACCGGTGCTGCCGGCCCCGGAGGAGGTCGAGTCGTCGGAGCCGGTCGAGCCGGCCGCGGATGAGTCGTCGCTCGAGGAGCTGCTGCTGTCGTTCGATCCGCTCTCGGAGGAGCTGCTGTCGCTGCTGGGCGAGCTGGAGCTGCCCGAGCCGGACCCGGAGCGGAGCTCGTCGAGCTTGTCCAGGTCGGCGGAGTCGGCGCCGAGCTTCTCCAGCTGGTCGCGGTCGAGGACCTGCAGCACCGAGTCCTGCAGGTCACCCGCGCCGGCGTCCGGGCTGGCACCGAGGGCCTGCATCAGCTCGCCGACCATGTCCATGGCCGCCCGCGCCTTGTCCAGGTCGTCGGCCGACCCGCCACTCGAACTGCTGGAGCTCGACGACTCACCCGAGTCCGCTCCGGCATCGGTGGATCCCGAGCTGGAACTGCTGCTGTCGCTCGATCCGCTCCCGGAGGAGCTGCTGTCGCTGCTGCTCGGCGAGCTGGAGCTGTCGTCGGAGGAGCTGGGCTGCTCCGCGCCGGTGTCGCTGCCGGTGTCGTCGCCCCCGCTCTCGGTGGCGTCGGGATCGGCGCCGCTGTCGGTGTCCTCGGTCGAGCTCGATCCGCTGTCACCGGACTCGTCTGCCGCGTCCGGGGGCTCGTTGCTGGTCGAGGACTCCGGCTCGCCACCGCTGTCGGGCTCATCCGCATCGGCGCCGTCCGGCTCCGCGGCCGGTGCCGCCGGTGCCGCCGGTGCTGCGGGGGCTGCTGGGGCGGCCGCGGGTGCCGGGGCGGGCTTGCGGGGTGCTGGGGCGGCCGCGGGGGTGTCGGCGGTGGATGCGGCGGTGGCTTCGGCCTGGTCGACGCAGGTCGGGGGCAGTGCGGGCTCGGCCTGGCGGGTCGGGTTCGACGCGGCCGGACGGCCGGAGGAGGAGCTGCCCGAGCTGTCGGCCGCGGGTGGCGGTGCGACGGCATCACCGACCGCGTCCCCGGCGGACTCGACCGCGCCCACGGCGCTGTCCGCGGCGCCGCCGAGGGACTGGCCGATCCCCCCGATGGGGCCGGGCGCAGACGGCGGGGGTTCCTTGGGGAGCAGGTCGGCCGGGGTCGGTCCGAGGCCGGCCTTGGCCAGCCGGGCGGCGACCGCGCGGATCGTCGGGTCGGTGTGGTCGAGGGCGTTGAGCTGGTCGGAGGTGTCGACGGCCTTCTGCCGCCATCCGGCGGGCTGGGTGGCCGGGGTGAACCCGAGCCCGGAGATCTCGCGGGCCAGGTCCTGCGCCCCGGGGTCGGTGGAGACGGTGAGGTCGGTGAGCAGGGCGCGGGTCTGGGTGCGGGTCTCGCGGGCCGCGGCTAGCTGGCGGACTGTCTTGCCCTGGTTGCAGGACTCGGCGACCAGCCCGAGCTGCGCGGGCAGCGGGGACAGGGTGAACGCCGTCCCGCCCAGCAGGGCGCCCGCGGTCAGGACCGCGACCGCGGAGCGGCGCGCGACCGGCCCGCGGGCCGAGGACTGCGGGACGTGGTCGGCCCAGGCCGGGCGGGGCTTACGCGAGAAACGCATGGTCAGGTCCTTCGTCGTGTGATCGGGGGCTGTCGCACGAGCCGGTCGGGATACGGGTCAGGAATCGCCACGCGACTCACCACCGGAGCCGCCATCGCCGCTGCCGGAGCCCGAGCCCGAGTCCGAGTCGGCGCCTGAGTCCGAGTCGGCGCCGTAGTCGGAGTCCGAGCTGGACTCGCCGGAGCCACCGGTGGAGCTCTCTGCACCAGCGCTCACTCCGCCGCTGGTCTCGCCGCCGTCGGAGCTGTACTGGCGGACCCAGTCGACGTGCATCTCCGCGCCGCCGGCGAGGTCGCCGCCGAAGTTGTCGAGCTGGATGGTCAGGTGCATCGGGCCGGGCGGGTTGTGTGAGGGGTCGGTGTCTTCGAACCACGGCTCGCCGTTGACCAGGTAGGTGATCTTGTCCGGGGTCCACTCGACGGCGAAGGCGTTCCACTCGGTGGCATCGACCTGGGTGGTGCCCTCGGTCTGGGAGTTGTCGGCGCCGTAGTGCAGGAACCCGCCGACCTCCTGGCGTTCGGGGTCGGAGATCTCCATGAAGTCGACCTCGCCGCCCTCGGGCCAGTCCTCGGCGGTGGGCCACAGCAGAAACAGCGTGTGCAGATCGCTCGCGCCGGGTGGGGACTGGGCGCAGCCCTCCCACCGGCCGAACTGCTGGGAGTTCGCCGACCAGGCCATCCCGCCGGCGTCGCCGTTCTCCGAGCCGGTGATGGTCAGGATCCCGTCGGCGACACTGATCGCGTCCGGGGTGCGGACGCCGTTGCCGCCGTGGCCGGGGCCGTCGTACATGTTCCAGTCCCCAGAGACCTCGGTGCCCTCGAAGTCGTCCTCGACCTGCGGCGACCCCCACCCGAGCTTGTCCGCCGCGGTCGTCGGGCACTTGCTCTCGGATCCACCCGTCCCGGATCCCGAGCCGGCGCCGTTCCCCGCACCGCCACCGTTGCCCGAACCCGAACCCGAACCGTTTCCGCTCCTTGAACCGGAGCCGGATCCTGAACCGTTCCCCATTCCATTGCCCGAGCCCCAGCCGGTGTCGCCACCGCTGTTCGAGCTGCCGCTGTAACACTCGTCGGGGACGAACGCGGACTGGTCGGCGCCGATGTCGATCAGGTCCTGACGCAGCTTCTCCGCCTTCGGCGAGGTGTCGCCGGACAGCTCGGCGAGCACGTGCACCACGGTGATCCGGAAACCGCAGTCGACCCCGTCCTGCGGCGCAGCGGCAGGGCTCAGCCCGGACGCGGCCAGCGAGGTCGTCAGCGCCAGCGCGGCACCGACCAGCAGGTTGGAGCTCATCAGCCGCGGAACCCGTGGGCGGCCAGCCCGGTGGTGCGCCGGCCCTGGAAGCCCTCGGCCACGGTCGCGGCCAGGTTCAGCGCCGCGTCACGCGCCGCCGGGGACAGCGCGTCGAGGTCGACGATCCCGCCGGTGGACAGGTGCGGGTCGGCGGGCAGCTCGACCACCGCGCGGCAGCGGGCGCGGAAGTGCTCGCGGATGACCGACTCGTCGACATACGGCGAGGACCGGTCACACGAGAGCACCACTACCGCGTCCTGGGCGAGCTGGCGGTAGGGAAACCGGCCGCGAGCGTCTTCGTGGGTGGCGAGCCACTGCAGCGTGCGTGAGGCCCGCGAGGCGCCGTCCTGGGTGGGGGCGCCGACGATGACCAGGGAGTCGGCGTGGCGCAGGCTGCCCTGCATCGCCGAGTGCACGACGCCGGTGCCCGAGTCGGTGATAAGGGCTTCGTAGTAGCGCGACAGGGTGCGCAACACGGCCTCGTAGTCCTCGGCCGAGAACATCTCCGACAGCTCCGGCTCCTGCTCGGAGGTCAGGACCTGCAGACGTCCGGCGAGGTGGGTGTAGCCCGAGAGCTGGGTCGAGGACCGGATCTGGTCGAGGTTGTCGAGCAGGTCGCGCACGGTGGTCTTCGAGGCCTGCTGTTCGCCGACCAGGCGGTCGCCCAACGTTCCGGCGTCGGGGTTGGCGTCCATCGCGATGACCCGGTCGCCGCGGTGCTCGGCCAGCGCGAGTCCGAGCAGCGCCGAGACCGTGGTCTTGCCGACCCCGCCCTTGATGCTGGACACGACCACGCTGTGCGGGCCGGGCAACGGGGTCCGGATCTTGCCCAGCTGCTCGCGCAGACGCTCCTCTGCATCAGACAGCCCGGGGTTCCAACGGCCGCCCGAGAGGGCATAGACCGCGGCGCGCCAGCCCTGCTTCGGCGGGGACTTACGGACCCGTACCGCGTTGGAGAACACGCCACTCTCGTCGTCCCACGGCGGCCGGAACTCCTGCGCCGCGGGTGCTGCGGACTCGGCCGGCGCGGCAGGCATGGCGGGCGCGGGTTCCGGAGCCGGTGCCGGTCCGGGTGGGGGAGCCGTGACCGGCGGAGCGGACGAGCGCGGCTGGGGTGCCGGTTCGGGTGCAGTCGCCGGGGTAGGGCGAGAGTCCGGCTCGACCGGCCTGTGGCTCGCAGCGGAGGACTGGCCCGAAGAGGGCGCGGGTCCGGCGGCCCAGGCCGTGCTGGCGTTGTCGTTGAGCCAGGACGGCTTCGACTCGTCGGGCTTGACGTGATTGGTCGACATGAGCGGCTTCCTCTGGTGGGGGTCAGGAGGACTGGTCGGCGACCAGGTGCGGGTCGACGACCAGGCGGCCGTCGTCGGGGTCACGGGTGATCGGCACGGTCATGCGCACCCAGTTCGCCTCGACGGCGACCCACCCGGGATCGGACTCCGACGGCGCACAGGACGGGCCGACCACCCCGGCCGGCTCGCTCTCGGCAGCGTCGCGGGGTGTCGGCGACTCGGGCTGCGGACAGGCGCGCGTGTAGGTCGTCGCACGGACGACGACCTCGACGAACACGACCGTCTCGGAAGACCGGTAGATCCGGCCCGGCAACGGTGAGTCGGCGCGCTGCCTGCCCACGCTCGACCATCCCCAGGTGCGGGCCTGGGGATCGGCGAGCAGAGGCCGCAACACCTCTGCCCGACGGCTGGGGTTGTCCTCGTCGAAGGACTGAAAGTCGGCGGCGAACCGGCCGGCGAATGCCGCGGCCTCGTGGTCGGAGATCGCCTCCAGCGAGCGGATCGAGCGGGTGAAGGCCTGCTCGGGCGGTCCGGACCGGGCCAGCGCCGTCGGGCGTGGTTCGGAGCGACGGTCGGGTCGGGCCCGTGGCGGCGGCATCGGCAGCTCCGCGTCCAGGCGGACTTGCGGTGCGGCCAGCTCAGGGTCCGCTTCCACGGGGTGGGGCGGCGGCGCAGTGAGTAGCGGGCTGGATCGGGTAAGTCCGGCCTGTCCGCCGATCTCCGCGCGTACCCGGGAGGTCAGGACACCGGGGGCGGCCTCGGCGTTCCCCGGAGAGCTCGGCGACTCAGGCGGAGTGGTGCCCCGAGGCGGAGCGGGGCTCGCCGGCGACGAGGGAGTGCCTGCCGATTCGGCTTTCCCGCGCGTGGATCGAGGCCGGACCACCGAGCCCAGGGGGACAGCGGATGCCTCGGCGCTCGTGGACAGCGGAGCGTGCTCCAGCCCCGGCGCTGTGCGCCACCGCGGCGCCTGTCGGGTCTTGGCCTTGGGCATCGCTACCGGCCCGCCCCTCGGTCGAGGTCGGTGTGCGGTGCGGCCGCCATGCGGTCGGGCACGGCACCCTCCCTTCTCGTAGTAGTGCTAGTGCCGCAGACTCCCTCCTAGTAGGAATCAACGGACGCAACTATCCTGTCGCGATTTTTCGGTGTCAATGGGTTCTGACCAGGCCGAGCGCTGGCATATCGGTGGCGCCGTTCGGTCCTGGTCGGGCGGCAGGAGGGGAGGGCGGTACGAACCGCGACCTCGACTTTCTCCTACTGGTTGACCCGGCTACCGTCGCTCCGTTGCGTCAGCAGGAGGACCACCGTCGTGGTCGCCGTCGGTCTGGGAGGAGGGGGCGCGTGCCGGACGAACGATCCAGTGGTGCGGCGCGGACGCTCGGAGACCGGCTCAATCGCCTCGTTGCGACGGTGCATCCCCCGGAGCGGGGCCCCTACACCGACGAGGAGGTCGTCGACGGGATCCGCTCCGTCGGTGGGCCGAGCCTGTCGGCGCAGTACTTCAACCACCTCCGCCACGGCCGTCGGGACAACCCGACCAAAGCCGCCCTGGAGGGGATCGCCCGCTTCTTTCAGGTCCCGGTCGGCTACCTGTTCGCCGATGAGTTCAGCGAGACCGACGACGCGGACCGCCACATCCTGACCGTCGTGCGGCGGGCGAACCTCGAAGACCTCGTCGAGCTGCTCGGCGAGCTGCCCCACGAGACCAAGGACTCGGTCGTGCGCATCGTCGAGGACCTGCACCGGCTGCACAGCTCCGGGCATCGTCCCCGCCGGGGCTAGGACGTATCCGAGCGCACCTGTGCCTCCAGGGTCAGATGGATGGCCAGGGTGGAGCGACACAGCCGAGCGGCAGTCGCGAGGTAGTCGCCGACCGCCCCACTGACCTCCTCGACCTGATCCGGAGCCAGCTCGGGGCCCTGATGGCGTCGGAGCACGGCCATCGCCTCGACCGCAGTCGTCGCGACTTCGGCGAGGTCAGCGTCGAGCGCGGTCAGCAGCGACGCAGTCGGAGAGGCAAGCAGGGCGATGACCTGCTCGCGCGTCTGAGCCAGCTCGGTGTGGTGGCGAGCCCGTTCGCGGTGAAGCAGCAGACTCACCGGGTCGACGACGTACGCCGATTCGCTTGCGTCCCGGGCGGCCGGCGGGCCCACGAGCTCGTCCACATCACCCTCCCCTGTGGTGGGGCGCGGGCTCGGCCGGGCGGGCTCAGGGACGCCAGACGTCGCGGTGGTCGGTGCGGAGGTCATCGCCCAGCGCCTCTACGCAGACCGCCTGATCCAGGATCACATTGAGTCACGACGTCGCCCCTCTCGACTCTCGGCATCCGATCGGAGCTGTACTCGATCGGCCGAACAGTCCGAAACGTAAACTCATATAGAACGATCGTCAAGTCGGCTCTCGCGCGGCGCGCGACGCCGGGGCCGACGTGGAGTAGTGGGCACTCGCCGGCCGCTCCGGCTAAGGCCAGCGACGGGTGCAAGGCGGAGCGAGCCGCGTGAACTGCGCCGATGGGATCCGACTAGCCGTGCGGCGAGTCCTGCTGCGCTCGATCCGGCGTGGCGCGGCGGGCCTTGGTAGTTGTAGCGTCACCGGCTAGCCTCTACCCACGTAGAAAGGGGGAGCGAGTTGACTGCATCGACTGCATCACTGGTTGTCGGCTGCCGATCTCGCGCCGGACATGACTGATAGTGACCACCCGGCCGGTGCCGAGGCCGTGGGCTCGTCGGCAACACTCGCGGACAAGCTGGAGCAGCTGTTCCTGAACGTCAACGACCCGACGACCGGTAAGCCCTACAGCAACCCGGGCGCGGCCGCGGCGATCGAGCGCATGGTCGGCGAGCTCCCCGAGGACCAGCGCGCTGGTCGGGTCATCTCGCACCAGTACATCTGGCAGCTGCGCAAGGGCGTCAAGAACAACCCCACGATGAAGCACCTCGAGTCGCTCGGGGCGCTGTTCGGGGTGGGCGCGGACTACTTCCTCAGCGAGACGAAGTACCGCGAGATCACCAGCGAGCTGTCCACGCTCAAGACCCTTCAGGAATCCGGCACCGCGCAACTGGCCTACCGCGCCCGTGAGCTGTCACCGGCGGGCCTCGCCGCGGTCGAGGCCGCCCTGGAACACGCACGCTCGCTGGAAGGCCTGCGCCCGGGCGGCGACGACCCCACCGGCGAGAGCAAGAAGAAGCGGACCTTCTGACCAGCACCACCTCCTCCCGGCGGTGCTCGCCTCCGGGAAGTCGACCACGGGCCTCGCAGGCCTCTGCGCCCGGTTTACGCTGCGGCCGTTCGTGATCGCTTTGGATCCACGACGCGGCAGACGGGCACCACGCAACGAGGGAGGACCGCGATGGACGGGGCGGCCGTCGCGTCCGGGCAGCAGCCCGGACTGACGTTCACGGCACCACAGCAGTTGTTCGCCGACCAAGAGCGCGAGACGCGGTGGCGAGCGCGGGTCAACGGGCTGGCCATGGGGCTTCCCCGATCCGCCGGCCGGCGGCCCGAGCGCAGCGTGCTGGGCAGCAACCGCTCCGGCACCCACGAGCTGTGGCTGTGGGACCGCGACGAGGACACCTTCCAGCAGGCCACCTCGCGAGACGCAGGCACCGAGCACGGTGAGCTCTCCGCCGACGGCGAGTGGCTGTGGTGGTTCTCCGACACCGGCGGCAACGAGTTCGGCCGCTGGGTCCGCCAGCCCTTCGGTGGTGGCGAGGCACACGACGTCGCCCCCGAGGCCGGCGACGGGATCGCCAGCGGACTCGCCCTCGGCCACGGGCCGAAAGGACCGGTCGCCGTGTTCGCCCTCGCCGTTCAGGAGGGCATCAGGGTATGGCGCCAGTTCGACGGGCAGCCGGCCGAGGCGATCTACCACCACGACCAGGACGGGATGTCCGGGCCGCTCTCGGCTGATGCCACCCGCGTCGCGATCCGCCACTCCGAGCACGGCGACGCCAGCACACCGGGCATCCGGGTGCTGGACGTGGCCACCGGGGACTCGCTGGTCGAGATGCGCGACGAGGGCCGGCTGCTGTGCCCGCTCGGCTTCGCGCCCGCCCCGGACGATGCGCGGTTGCTGGTCCGCCACGAACGCTACGGCCGCGACGAGCTGCTGCTGTGGGACACCGACACCGGTGAGCAGTGCGAGATCACCATCGACCTGCCCGGCCAGCTCGACGCGATCTGGCTCGACGCCGACAACCTGGCCGTGCGCCACACCCACCATGGCCGGGCCACGCTGCAGCGGTGCCGTCTCGACGGCAGCGAGCTGACCCAGATCGGCCCCGACGAGGGGTGCGTGCTCGGCGTGGCCCGCCGACCCGACGGCGCCCTGGAGTACACCTGGACGTCGTCGCAGACCGCCACGCGGGTCTACCGCTGGAGCCCCGAGCAGGGTGCGACGTTGATGTTCCCCGACGACGAGCATGCCCCACCGGACGGTGCCCCGGCCTCGGTCGAGTGGGTCGAGGGCCCCGGTGGGCCGATCCCGGTGCTTGTCGTGCGCCCGACCGCGGCTCCGGCCGGGCCGGGCCGGACGCTGTTCTGGCTCCATCCAGGGCCCGACCTCGACGACGCCGATGTGTACTCGCCGCGGCTGGCGGTCTGGGCCGACGCCGGCTGGACGGTGATCTCCACGAACTACCGCGGCTCGACGGGCTACGGCGCAGCCTGGCGGCAGGCGATCGTCGGGCGCCCCGGCCTCACCGAGCTCGAAGACCTCGCCGCGGTGCACGACTGGGCGATCGCCGAGGGCATCGCCGACCCGGATGCGTGCATGCTCGCCGGATCGTCGTGGGGCGGCTACCTGACCCTGCTGGCGGCGGGGCTGCAACCCGAACGCTGGCGCGGTGGGGTCGGCGTCGTTCCGGTCACCGACCACGCGATGAGCTACGAGCTGGGCCAGGAACCGCTGCGCGCCATGGCGCGGGCGCTGTTCGGCGGGGCCCCCGACGAGGTGCCCGACCGCTACACCGCGGCGTCTCCGCTGGCAGTGGCCGAGCACGTCCGGGTCCCGATCGCGATCATCGCCGGGCAGAACGACACCCGGATCCCGATCCAACAGGTCGACGCCTACGCCGAGAAGCTCACCGCGCTCGGCCGCCCGCCTGCGGTGTTCCGATTCGGCGGCGGCCACGGCAGCCAGGTCAGCGGCACCCTCGAGGACTTCCTGCAGATCTCCGTCGCGTTCGCCGAGGCCGTGATGCACGAACAGCCGGGCGCCCCGACACCGGTCTACGGCCGACAGCCGGCCTGACCGGGTCGCGCGGCGAGGAGGAGCCCGATGAGTGCAGTGCCCACCGAGCAGGAACCGTCCGCGGAGGGCTGTCGCCGCCTGGTGATGCTGGGCCTGCCCGGCCCGGCGCTGACCTACGTGGTGACCGTCGAGGTGGTGGCCCTGGCCGCAGTGGCGACCGCATCTGCGGAGGCAACTCGTACTCAGCTCGCCGTCGCCGCCCTGCTCGTGCTGGCCTGCCTGGTCCAGCACGAGGCCGCGCTGTCGGCCGAGCGCGGCTATCGCCGCGCGACCATCAAGCGCGAGAAGAGCAACGACACCGGGCACCTGGTCACCAACTCGATCTACACCGTCGCGGCCGCCCTGCTGTTCCCGCCCTGGCTGATGGCCGCCACCGTCGCCGTGATCTACGGCTACCGGATCCTGCGGATCGACCGGCCCCGGATGCCGCGCGAGCGCGGCCCGGTCTACCGCACGACCTTCACCGCCACCACCGTCGTGCTGGCCGGAGTCGCTGCCCACTACACCGCCCGCGGGCTCGGCCTGGACCTCGCCGACGGAGCTCCCACCCTCGTGCCCGTCGTCGCCGCGCTGGTCACGATCGCGGCCTACACCGTCGTGCAGGCCGGCCTCATCGCCGGCATGGTGCTGCTCGCCGCCGGGCGCCTCGCCGCCCGCGACATGATCACCGACGTCCGGCAGCACGGCTTCGAACTCTCCCAGCTCAGCATCGGCGCGACCGTCGCGTTCCTGCTCGCCTCCCCCTCACCCTGGCTCGCGCTGCTGCTGGTGCCGACGCTGTGGCTCCTCATGCGTAGCGTGCTCGTCTCCGACGTCGGCATGGCCGACCGCGACGCCGGCCTGCTCAGCCCCGGCGCCTGGCACCGCGCGGCCACCGCCGAGCTGCAGCGCGCACGGCGCCGCAGCACCGGGCTCGGGGTGCTGGCCGTCGATCTCGACGGGTTCCGGCGGATCAACGACGCCTGGGGCGTTCGTGCCGGCGACCGGGTCCTCGACGAGGTCGCCCGGGTCCTGCCCACCGCTGTCCGCGACGGTGATGTCCTGGGCCGCATGCACGGCGAGGAATTCGTCGTCGCCGCTCCCGCCGCCGACGGCGCCGACCTGGCTGCCCTCGCCGAGCGCGTACTCACCACCATCGCTGCGATCGACCTCGCCGCGATCCTCTCGCTCGAACGCGAGGACGCTCCCGAGCTGACCGCCTGCATCGGTGTCGCCGGGTGGCCGGACAACGGCGACAGCATCGACGTGCTGCTCACCCGCGCCGACACCCAACTCCATGAGGCCAAGCTCAGCGGCACCGGCGTCGTCAGTGTCGCGACGACTACAGCGACCAGCGAGGCAGCCGCAGTGGTCGCCCGCCGGGCCGGGGCATCGCCCTGACGGACCAGCTGTGCGGCGAGCCGAGTAACGCGAAGGGGTAGCGCCACCTGATCGGTTCACTACTGGTTGAGGTCACGAAGTTATCGATCTACTGTGACCCTCCGAGGGACTGGAGGGGCTGGCCGACGTGCGGGGACGCAAGAGCAGCGGCATCGAGACCGAGCCGGAGAGCTGGACCGTCCTGGTCGAGCGGGCCCGCCAGAACCTTGCCCGCGAGGGCCTGGAGCCGTGCCCGGACGACGATGTCGATCTGGAGGCCTTCGCGGCCCGCCTCGGGCAGGTCCGCGGACTCACGATCCGGATGCTGGCCGTCGAGCTGGGGGCGGCCGCGCGCGAGCTGTGCGGGCTCTGCGTGCGGCCGTACCCGCAGGTCGCGGTCGTCTACTACGCCCACGCCGCCAGCGAGCTCTCGCGCCGTCACAACATTGCCCACGAGCTCGGGCATCTGTTCTACGACCACACCGCTCAGGCCCCCCAGCATCGCCCCAGCCTCACCCGGGCCCTGACCAACTCCCAGGACCGGATCACTGCCTGGATGGGCAGCGACCCCTCCTACACCGCCCACGACGAGGCCGAGGCCGACGCACTCGGGGCAGCGCTGCTCGGATACGGGCCCAGTCGGCGAGCCCACCGCTGGGTCGCCTCGGCCGAGGTCCGGGCCGCGGCGGCACGGTTCGAGGCCGCGTTCACGTGACCGGTGGCGCCACCCTGCACCTGGTCCTGAGTCTCACCGCCGCGGCGACGCTGCTGGTCGCGGCGCTGCTCGGGGCCCGGCGGTGCGGACAGCCCGCGGTGGGCATCACCGTCGCGGCCGGCTGTGCCGGCGTTGCGGCGCTGCTGAGCTCGGTCCCCGCCTTCTACCCGGCGGACCCGGTGAGTGTGACGGCCGCGCTCGTCGTCGCGGTCGGTTTGGCCGGAAGCGGCCTGTTCACCACGGCGGCCGCGCTGTCGCGGCGCCTGCGCGCCATGTCCCCCCTCGCGGTCGGCGGCACCGTACTGATGGTGCAGGTCCTGCTCATCGTCGACGGCGCGCTCGCCTCAGTGAGTCGGCCGGCTGCCGGGCACCACTCCCAGCTGCTGCTGCTGGTGCTGCTGACCGCGCTCTGGCCGCTGGTCGGGGCCGGAGTGCTGGTCGCGATCGGACGGCGAGTGCTGCGCTACATCGGCAGCCGCCCGATGAGGGCGGTGCTGCGCATCGCGGCGCTGCTACTGGGCCTGCTCACGGTGGCTCTGATCGGCCTGGCTGCCCTGCAGCTCACCCCGGCCTCGCTTCCCGGTCGTGCTCACCTGGTCATGATCGGCGACATCGTGGTGTTCGCCTGCGCCAGTCTGCTCGGGCTCTGCCTGATCGGGACTCGGTCGCGCCGGCGGCTGCGACCGTGGGCCGAGTCGATGACCGCAGCGCTGCTGTTCTGGCGCCTGGGTCGGCTCGAGGTACTACTCGTTGGCGCGATGCCGCGCTGGCAGCGCGGTGAGGCAATCGCCCGGCCCAGCCTGTGGCATGAGCAACCGGCCAACGCCCTCTACGCCCGCATGGTCGTCATCTGGGACACCACACGAGCCCTGCTCAGCTCCGTCCCGCCCGAGGTCGTGTCCGAGGCGGTCGACCTCGCCCACCGACACAGCTCCACCACCTCGACGGTGGGTCGGGCCGCGCTGGCCGAAGCGACCTGGCTGGGCTGGGCCCTACGCGATCCGCATGCGAGTACCCCGGTGGCCTTCCAGGTCCTCGACCAGGAACAACCACCCGGCGCCGGTGAGCTGCTCGCCGAGGCACGCTTCCAGCTCCGGATCTCCGGCCTGCTCCATCGCCGCAGCGCACCCTCCCGGCAGATCCTGCGACAGCTCGATCACGCCGCCGAGTCACCCGGCCGGGCCTGACCGAGCACCGCACTGCGCTAGCACAACCGGCAGCGAGGGCGACGTCGTTAGCCCCGTTCGCGGGCCTCGTAGCGGAACAACGTACTCAGCTGCGGCACCGTGCGACGCACATCGCCGGGCGCGGCCGCGGGCAGCGCCTGGAGCCGCTCGGCCGCCTGGTGAAGGTCGTCGTCGGTGTGCAGGCCACCCGAGCGGGCCAGGTCGGCCAGCGTGGCGATGGCCGGATCCCCGGTGGGACTGAGGTGGGCGACGCGCCACAGCAGGGTCCGCACAGCGCCTCGGGCCGCCTCGCTGTGGCCGCCGACGTCTTCCAGGTGGGCCACCAGGGCCCAGGTCGCCGGCCCGCCGGCTGCGCGGATCGCGAACAACGGCCGCGCGCCCTCCCGGTGCCGGATCGTCGCGGTCCGGCTCTGCGCGGTGCAGGCCCACACAGCGAACCCGACCGCGAGCAGCACCAACAGCAGCGACTGCACGGCGTCAGGCACCACGACCACCACCGCTGCGCAGCCGCCGACAACGCCGATCACCAGCAGCAGAAGCGGGAACCGCCGCGGCGAACGCTGAGGGGTGTGGCCGCCGTCGATGGCGTCGGAGAGCAACGCCCGCAGCAGGGGCGTCGCCAGCAGAGGATCGGCCACGACCAGCTGGCCGGAGCGGGGCAGGGCCGCGCCCCACCACCGTACCCCGGCCGCGGCGGCCGGGCCGTCGACCTCGCTGCCACTCGCCGTCACGCTGACCGCCTTCCGGGACCGATGTGCACCGCCCAACGCTCCGACGGGTCCGTCAGAGGATGACCGATTGAATACAGCACACCGTACGGGGGACGACCAGACGAATCGTCGCTCATCACCCGGGTAGGGCAGCAGTCTCACGCAAACCGATTCGGGTCGAGCATTGACATGTGGTCGGAGACGGTGAACGCCGCGTACGAGGTGTGGCTGTCACGGTTCTCGACCTCGCCGGCGGCATGGCGCAACTCGGCCGCGGGAACTCCGGCTTCCACCGCGAGCGCGACGAAGGTTTGCTCGAGTACCTCGGGGGTGATCGACCTCGTGATGCCGGCGGACGCGGCCGCGGCGGCGAGCCGCTGGCCTGCCTCGATCAGGCCGAGCCGCTCGGCGCTGGTCGCTCCGGTGAGCAGCGGACCGGAGGACCGGCCGTCCCGGGTGGCCTGGGTCGCGGCGCGGACCGGGCGACACAGCGGGATGACCGAGCGGCGACCCCAGCGGCGGGGGAGCCGGGCGACAGCGGTGCCGCGGCTGGTCGTGAGGCTCTCGACGTCGAGGCTCAGGGCCTCCTGCACCCCGATCCCGTTCACCGCGAGCAGCAGCACCAGGGTGCAGATGGGCTGATCGACGAGATCGGCGGCATCGATGAGCCAGAGCAGGTCGTGCGCGCTTATGGGGCTTGTTTCGGCTGCGGCCGCGAGCGTCTCCTGCGCTGCCGCAGGTGAGCCGCGCAGGGCACCGCAGGCGGTGGCGAAGGCGAAGAACTCGGTCAGCGCACTGCGTGCGCGGGCCTGGTCCGTCGGACCGTGCCCCACCGTGCCGCTGGAGAGGAAGGTGGCCAGGCCCGCGGCGGAGAGATCGAGTGGGCTCACGCCCTCATTCGCCGCCCAACGCTCCAGAGAGCCGAGAACGCGGCGATAGGTTCGCCGTTGCTCCGACGAACCGAGCGAGGCCGCGAACCGGGCCGACAACGCCGGATAGGTCAGCCCTTCGCTCACTGCGCCACCGCCAGGCACCCTCTCGTCGACGGCCAGGTTGGCCCGACCGTAGACGAGCGGAGCCCCAGCGGCGGTGCCCGGCTCAGCTGGAGGGCTGCTCGGGCGCCGGGATTCCCAACGGCGGGGTCCCGTTGCGCACCTGCACCCGGTTGCGGCCCGCCCGTTTCGCCGCGTAGAGCGCCTCGTCGGCGATGGCCAACAGGGTGTCGAGCTCGTCGGCCGTCGAGGGGTACAGCGCGGCGCCGATCGAGACGGTGAGCTCCTCGATCACCAGCGTGGGGGCCGCGGAGACCTGTACCTGCAGCGTCTCCACCCGGCGGCGGATCCGCTCGCCGACCTCGCGGACGGCAGCCTCGCCGCCGTCGTTTCCCGGGCGCACGGGGCCCAGGGCGATCACGAACTCCTCGCCACCGAAGCGTCCGGCGACGTCGCCGTCGCGGACCTCGCGGGAGATGACCTCGGCGACCGCCTGCAGCACCGCGTCGCCGACCAGATGTCCGTAGCGGTCGTTGACTTCCTTGAAGTAGTCCAGGTCGAGGATCAGCACCCCAGCCGCGGCGCCGTCGCGCTCGGCGCCGGCCAGGCCGCGCTGCGCGCGGGATCGCCAGCTGTCGGGGTTGAGCAGCCCGGTCTTCTCATCGGTTTCGGCGCGTGTCTCGAGCTGCCGGATGAGGGTGGTCTGTTCGAGCAGCACCAGCGGGGGAAGCAACAGCGCCAACAGCACCCAGTGGTCCGGCACGATGACTGCTGCCACCAGCGCACCCAGACTCAGCGTCGCGGTCTCCAGTGCGATGTCGCCGCCGGCCAGGATCACCAAGAACTTGCTTCCCGGCTGCGCGAGCCGGATCACGCTGACCACCAGCAGGGTGTTCGTCGCGGTATAGGCCAGCAAGCACACGACCAGGCACAACACCCCGAGCGGAGTCGCGAACTCATCGCCGATCCCGAATAGGTACTGGATGCCTGCGACCAGGTGCACACCGATGACAACGGTCGAGGTCGAATAGATCTGACGGTGCGGGGGAGTGCCGGCCGGACGGAATACCCGAAAGTACAGATGCGTGTAGACCAAGGCCACGGTCGCGGTCGCGAGAAGCGGCGGTAAGAGTAGGGCGGCAGCGAACGTCCACACCGAGCTGAGGTCGATATAGCGGGTCTCGGCTATCCGGCGCCGCATCCGCTCGGCGCCCAACGAAATCTCAGCATGCAAGCCTGCGATCACGACGATCGCGGCCGCGGTAGCCCACGCACCGGGCGCCGCGCTGATACCACCGGCGACCACCACGGCACCCGTGACCAGCCCCACAGCCGTGAGTTCGACCGTACCCAGTAACAGCCGCACTCGGGTCGGCAGCTGCCAGAGCGACCAACCCCGCAGGAACGACCGGAGACGGGAGTCTGCGGCGCCGCGCGGAGCGGATTTCTCAGTCAAGACCCTCGAACCTTTGATCGTTTTCGTGGCCCCAGCATAGTCCAGCCGATAGCCACTCGTCGCAGGTCAGTTGCGGGACGAGGTGTGCGACGACGGCCCCGATGAACGTTCAGTTTCGACCCATCAAGATCAACTAGGCCGCTGACGTGCCGATGTTCGTCGCTTACCCTGTCTGGCGTTCTTACTCAGGAGAGTGAAACCACCGCGGGGAGTGATCATCTGGCGGTCGCTGCGAGAGTGTTCGGCCGAACTGGGACCGTCCGCGAGACGGAGGGGGTGGACGCGGTGCGCAACTGGAACTGGTGACTTCGAGGGGCCATTAATCGGCAACAGGACAGAAAGCGGGAGGGCGTTATGCGCAACTGGAACTGGTGACATCGTGCCGGATTTCGAGAGCGTACGAGGGAGGTGGCTGTAGTGCGCAACTGGAACTGGTGAAATCCGATCGTTGAATTTATCAGACTGACGAGGGGGCTCCTGCGGTGCGTAACTGGAACTGGTGAGCTAAATCCGCTCTGAACCGCGACACAGGAAGGGCGTTGTGGTGCGCAAGTGGAACTGGTGACCATCAGGCGCCGGAACGATGCAGCGAAAATGGAGGAGCAGAGTCGTGCGCAACTGGAACTGGTGAAACATTCCCGATCTGCCATTGACGACGTCGAGAGGAGTTTTGTCATGCGCAACTGGAACTGGTGATCCTGACGCTCCACCAACAGGCGGCGACGAACAACGACCGAAGCGAGATGAGGAGTCCGATCGTGCCCAACTGGAATTAGTGACTGGGTAGGGCATGTCCGTGGTGACAGCGACGAAGCGGCCCGCCCTGCGGGGAGGGCGGTCGCTTCGACCCGCTCGCCAGAGGGTGAAGCACTCCGAACCCCGGCCGGGAGACCGGAGAGGGTGCCGGACAGCTTGCGCCCGGGGCTGGAGGTCGCATGGCTCGGAGCGCCCAGTGGGCCGATACCCAGTATTGGCGCATGCGGCGGGCCACGGCGGCCCGCAAGGTCACCTGAGGCGCCGCCCAAGCCATCACAACGCCGGACGAGACCACACCAGCGTCCGCGCTGCCGCTGTCAAGAGCAAGGCGAGCAGCAGCAGCAGGGTCGCCGCACCGACTGCGCCGACCGCAGCCGTGGAAGACCAGTGCTGGGCGGCGAGCCCAGCGCCGAGCAGGGCGACGCCCTGCGCCCCGACGAGACCGGACGCGGCCAGCCCGGTCGCGCGCCCCCGCGAACCGGGCGGGGTGTGCCGCACGAAGCTGGCCTGGGCCTGGATCAACGCGGCCGCGACGCATGCCCCGCTGGCTGCCCAAAGCACCACCGCAGCGGTGACGGTGACGGTGAAGGCACTGGCCAAGAGTGGGAGCCCGGCCAGGACCGCCAACGGCAACATCGCTCGCTCCCGCACCGGCTGGGACACCCACCGGGTACACACCACGGCGCCGACGACGCTGCCAGCCGGGATCGCGGCCATCAGCAGGCCGACGGAGAGCGGGCCACCACCGAGTTCGGCGGCGTAGGCCACTGCGATCCCCTCCGGTGCGATGTAGCAGCCGGCGAGCCAGACGAGCAGGGCCAGGGTCCGCAGCATCGGGTCGCCGAACACCGTCCGGACCCCGCCGGCGACCTCGGCCCACCACCGCGGCGATCCCGCCCCGGCCCGGGGCGTAGGGGCTGGTCGGACGCGAACCCCGAGGCGTAGGACGACTGCGGAGAACGCGAAGGTGGCGGCGTTGACCAGCAACGCTGTATGGGGATCGAGCACGAGTAGCACCGCGCCGCCGGAGGCGAAACCGGCGACCTGGGCGGTCTGGCTGGTGATCTGACGGACGGCGTAGCCCCGTTCGAGCATGTCCCCGTGCAGTACCTCGGGCAACAGTGCGCCCTGGGCGGCGGTGTGCGGGGCGCCGAGGAGCACGGTGGCCACGATGAGCGCGCACAACGCGGGTAGTGGCAGGCCCGGCCAGATCATCGGCACCGTGAGGCCGGCGCGGGCGATGTCGCTGGCGATCATGACCCGGCGCCGCGGGTACCTGTCGGCGATCCAGCCGAGCAGCGCCCCGCCGAGCAACGCCGGCAGGAATGTTAGCGCGTAGACCAGCGCCGAGAGGGCGGCCGAGTCGGTGCGGTCGTAGACCAAGACCGAGAAGGCGATCCGGGCCAACTGGTCGCCGAGGATCGAGAAGGCCTCAGCGGCCCACAGCGCCCGGAACTCCGAGTTCGCGAAGACGGTGCTGATCCGGGGTGAGTGGGCGGTGGACTCGTCGCGATCGGTGGGTTCCATAGTCAGGGCCGACCCGGACGCGCCGCGCGACCAGACCGACACCTAGCGTGCCCGTCACTGAGCCGCTGATCAAGAGCAGCGCCAGGACTCACGGTGGCTACCGGAACGCAGCCGGCCGGGTCTCGGGAGCTCAGCTGACGTCGATGATCTCGCCGTTGAACACCTGGCGATGGTTCTCTGTCCGCCAGGCGTCGCACTCGGTCTTGTCCTCGGCCGTCCCGATGAGCGCGATACAGTCAGAGCCGCCCCTTAGTGATCCACCCCGCTCTCGGTTCGCAATGATCCCGGACGATCCTGCACAGTGAGCCACGCTCTGCTCAGGGGAGGACGATGACTCGGCAGGTGACCTTCCAGCGAGTCGACGACGTCAGCGGCGGCCCCGCCACTGAGCGGATCCGCTTCGCCCTCGACGGCGAGGAGTGGTTCGTCGACCTCAACGCCACCAACGCCGAGCGGCTCCGGCAGGGACTGGCGCCGTTCATCGCCGCGGCCCGAGACGTCCTCGGCCCTCGCCGCCGTGCCGAGATGGCCGACACAGTCTCGGCGTGGGGCCGTGCACAGCAGCACGCCGACAGCCGTGCCCTCGCCCACCTTGATCGGATCGACGACGACCTCGCGTGCTCTAGCGACCGCCTCCACACCGGTCCGTCGTAGACCACGACCGGGGGTTACCCGTCTCGATCCCCGCGTTTCCACCGCCGGATGGCCTCCCGCATCCCAGCCGCTGGATCCGGGTTCCCGGAGCGATGCGGGCGCTCGCGCGCGGCGTTGGCCGCCCGACGTCGCCGCTCTTGCTGCAACCACTGCAGGTACGCGCGGCCCTCGTCGGTCACCCTGTGATCAGCGTCGACCAGCCCGTAACGGCGCAACCACCGCAGTGCCCTGCGCGACGCCGTCTCCGCCGTGATCGTGCCCGCGACCAGCCGGCAGAGCGTGACCTGCTGCAGAGGCGTCACATCCACAGCGACCATCCTTCCTTGCCACGCGCCGGCCGTCAGCCGACACTCACCCTGGGAGTCGGTCTCGGCGCCCGGGGCTGTCCCGTCGGTCAGGGCTCGACCTATGAATCAGCTCCCGGACGAAGCCTGAACGGTCAACGCGGCTCCGGTCGCGGCACCGGCTGAATCGTCATACCAGTGCTCGGAGTGACGGGTTCGCTCGTTGCCGTTGCCTGCGGGGGATCAATCGGTGCCTGTGTGGGCGGCTCGGTCGGTTCCGGGGCAGGCTCCCCCTCCGAAGGAGACCCTCCCCATGGCGGCGGAGCCGGGGTCCAGCCATCGCCGGTGGACGGTGGACGCGTCGGATCTGGTGCCGGCGCTGGGTGGGGAGCGTTGGGCGGCGGCGGTGCCACCGCGGTGCCGGTGCGTTGGCAGAGGTAGCGGTCGCTCATGCCGAGTTGGGTGCAAGACAGCACCACGCCGCCCTCACCCGCAACGTGGGACGGGCCCGTGGACGGATCGTAGCTCGGCGAGGGAAACGAGGTGGACGACGTTGCCCGGGGCGGCGGGCCCGCCGAGGCCTCCTGGCAGCCGGTGAGAACGGCTAGGGCGGCGACGGCGGCGAGTCCGATCATCCCGGCGCGGGACGCGCCAGAGCGTGTGCTGGGGTGCATAAGGGATCAGACGCGGACCTACCACGACGGGTTCGCGACCAAATGGCGCAATCAGGCCACGCGCCGCGCCCGGCAGCCCGGTCGAGGCCTAACGATCCGTGTGGCAGGCCGGGCCTGTCGTTCCACCGAACATTCCCACTCACCGGAGGTAGCGACTGGTCGCTCCGGCCCACGCCGGCTCAGGACCGGCGCCCGAGGCTTGGCAGACCTCCGCTTACTGACCACACACTGCATCCCGTGTGAGACAAGGCCGGTGCTGGGGCGCGCGTTGATCTGGGCTGGCGTAGCAGCGCAGCCGTCCTTGCCTGGGCACGTTCAGCCCCTGCTTGGGCTCGAGCCGCTCCCTCCCCGGGCGGCAGCTTCCGGCGAGCCGGTGGCATCCCACGAGCCGTCTTGATGAACAGCTCGGCGTTGGCGCGCGCCTGCCGGGCGCGGCGCTCAAGCCACACCCACTGAGATCCGCATCGATCTGTCGCATCGACGGCCTCAAGGGCCGCGAGAAGCTCCTCGACGTCTCGTGTCAGCCTCGCGACTTGACGCCGGCTGAGACGATTCTGCATCGGTCGCAGAGTGGCGATTGCCCCTTCGATGCGGTCTAGCGATCGTGCGCAGTCACGTCTGAGCGACGGGCCAGCGGCAGTCGGGCGTTCCGCCCCCCGAGCCGTAGCACGGCGCTGCTTACCCACGCTGGCTGTGTCGATCCGGCGTGTAGGCGCGTTACGGGCTGGCGTCGACGGTGGCGGTAGCCGACCTCTACGGTCGTCGTCGTGGATCTTCGGCGGCGCATCTGGGAACGTCACGGCGAGTTCCTGCTCTTTGCGGTGACGCCACCCCGGCGGTCTACCTCGCCGCAGCGGGCCCAGGAGATCGCCGACGCCACGGTGGCCCGGCTGCGCCCGCTGGGGCTGGATGGCCTCGTGCTCTACGACATCGACGACGAGAGCGACCGCAACGTCGAACAGCGGCCGTTTCCGTTCGTGTCGACGTTGGACCCGGCCGACTATCTCGCGCGGTACCTCACCGACTGGACTGCACCCGCCGTGATCTACCGGGTGGTGGGGAAGTATCCCGAGGCCGATCTGCGGCCGTGGCTCGACGCCCAGGATCCCGAGCGGGTGCTGTCGGTGTTCGTCGGTGCCTCCTCCCGGGACAAGGAGGTCGCGATGTCACTGAAGCAGGCCCACACGCTGCGGGCCCAGGCAAGCCCGGAGCTCGCGGTCGGTGGAGTCGCGATCCCGGAACGACACACCCGCAGCGGCGACGAGCACCTGCGGCTGCTCGCGAAACAGGACGCCAGCTGCTCATTCTTCGTCACCCAGGTCGTCTACGACGTGAACGCGGCGAAGAACGTCGTGTCGGACTACCGCCTCGAGTGCGACGCCCGCGGCGTGGACCCGGCGCCGATCGTGTTCACCTTCACCGTCGTGGGCTCGACGAAGACCCTGGAGTTCCTGAGCTGGCTCGGAGTCGAGGTGCCCCGCTGGATCCAGAACGATCTGCTGCACTCCGACGACGTCCTCACCACCTCCTACGAGCAGTCCCTGTCGTGTGCGCTCGACCTGATCGCCTTCTGCCGGCGGCTCGGTGTCCCGTTCGGGCTCAACATCGAGAGTGTGTCCAGCCGCCGCACCGAGATCGAGCAGGCCGTACAGCTCGCCGCGCGGCTGGGGCAGGAACTACACCGCCCGCACCGCTGACCCAGCAGTGCCGACGGCCGCATCGGGGGCGCCTGCGCCCGGGCGAACCGCTGGCGCGCCGCCGCTGTGGTCTCTACGGTTCCGTCGGTGTCGAAGAGCTTGTTGTTCGTCGTTCTGGGTGGCCATGGGCACGTGACGTCGACACCGCCGCTGGTCGGCGAGCTCGTGCATCGGGTCACCACGTGCAGTACGCCTGCGGCCCCGAGTTCGCCGGCGCGGTCGCCGTGGCCGGCGCCCAACGCCTACCGCTGAGGTGGGGGTGGGCGGTCGATCCGACGCACGAGCTGTTCTAGCTCTCTGAGGTGCGCGTCGACGTCGGTGTCTGGGCCCAGTACAACCCACGTCAGGATCTCGGGGTCGGATCGCCCGCTGGCGCGTAGGTGCCGGATGAACTGCAGCTCGTTCTGATGGACCAGCCGCCGAGAGCTGTCGAGGTACATGGCCCAGTGCTGGAGCACCTCGGGGGTGTCTGTGCTGCACGTCCGTTCTTGACGACTCCGGTGGAGGCCAGCACGCTGCTGACCAGCGGATCGAAGTGACGTGCTCGCGTCTCCCCGAGTACGTCACCGATCCACTGCCACACCTGCTCCGTTTCGAGGGGGCATGGCAGAACAGGACGGGCCCGAAGCCGTCGACGTCCAGAACTGCTGTCGGCGGGAGCCCGGCGAGGAACTCGACATGGCTGGGGGAGAGCTGACTGGCGGCCCAGGGGCTCACCTCGTCGGGAATGTCGATCGGATCGCCGCGGGCGAGGCTGACCAGCTCGCGATCGGCGTTGCCCTGGATCACGGTCACGTCGGCGCCGAGCGCCATGAGCTGGTCACACCATGTCCGGCGACCAGGAGGCCTCTGCTCCGACGGTGCGGTCCCGCGCCCTCGCGGCCGGGATCACCGAGGAGTGGCTCCAGATGCACTTCGACCGCGCAGCGGTCCTACTTGACGGAGTCCTGGTGACAGACCTGGACGTCCCGGCACCAGTGGGGACGTCCCGGGTCAACTTCAGTGGGCAGTGGCCCGCCCGGGCGCTGCTCCGAAACGGGTGGTGAAGCCCCGTTTCGTCGGGGTGAGCCGGTAGCGTGGGAGGTGCTCAGGAGGTGGGGCCGATGACCAGCCGCCCGGAGGGCGACCTGTCGATCGACCAGGTACGCGCACACCGCGACGCCATGATCGACGTCGGCCGAAGGTTGCCCGGCAGCCCGCTGGCCGCCACCGCGTCCCAGCTGCACACTGCGGAGCTGGCCGAGCCGCTCACCAAGGCTCCGATCATCGTCGACACCGATCTGGGCGGGGACGCCGACGACGCCCTGGCGCTGGTCGCGGCCGCCCGTCATCAGCCCGACCTCGCGTTGGTGCTCACCGCGGACGAGACCGGGCCCGAGCAGGGCTACGGACAGCGGGCACGGCTCGCACGCCACCTGCTCGACACCGTCGAGCGCCGCGACGTCACGGTCACCGCTGGCGCGACCGTGGGGCGCACCGACTACTTCTGCGTCGCAGACCTCATCCCCGCCACCGTCCCGGCGATGCGCGGTGGCCGCGACGCAGTCCTGGCCGCCGTGGCCGACGTCGCAGGGAAGTCCGAGGGCCTGATCTGCTGGGTCGGGATGGCGCCGTTGTCCAACCTGGCCGAGGTCTGTGACCACCTCCCGGAGATCGCATCCCGCCTGCAGGTGACCCAGATGGGCGGGGCCATCGACTACCGGCGCCCCGACCGCGCCGAACACAACATCCGCCTCGACGTCGACGCCGCACGCCGCGTCCTGGCCGCCGTCGCCGACGGTCGCCTGGCCAAGCCGCGGTTCGTCATCTCTGACGTCACCTTCACCGACCAGATCGCTGTCCACGCCGCGCACCCACTGCACCAACGACTGGCCGCCGACACCACCCAGCCCTGGGCCCGACTGCTGGCCGAGCACCTCGACCGCTGGTACTCAGCGCACCACACCTCGACGCTGCAGCACGACGCACTGACCCTCTCGGCCGCGCTGGGGCTGCCGTTCGTGCGCGCCGCCACGACCCGCGTCGCGATGGACGAGATCGGCCGCTGGACCCAGGATGAGACCGGGACCGCGCTGCGGCTGAGCCGCAGCGCCGACTACCCGGCCTTCATGGCCTGGCTGTCCGAGGCCCTCGACCCGGCCACCGTGCCGGCGGCCGCGGCGGCCACCGCCGCAGCGTCGTCCAGCGTGCGGCGGCCGGCCTGAGCACTCCACGCCCCGGCGCCCCTGGCGGCCCTGCGGATCTCGCCGCGATCCATGCCGCCTACGGTCTCCGCTCGACCGACGAGCAGGACGCTGTGGCCCGCGCTTACGAGGCCTTCCGGGCCCATCACGGGCGGTTCGTCGCGGCCGTCAGTGCCGACATGCTGCCCGACCTGCACCGCGACGTCGCCGAGCGCGATGCGCGGATCGTGTTCCTCGGCCGCGACGGACACTCCTACGCCGCCGCCGTCCGCGGATTGGACCCCGACTTCTACGAGCGGTACTGCACCGAGATCGTCCTGTCCCGCGCGGTGGTCGAGGCGGCCCTGGCCGACCTCGAGCACAACGCCGGGGCCCGGTTCGACGCCGTGGAGAGCTTCCGCGTACGCGACCGCGTCGACCCGACCGCGGCCGCCGGGGCATTCCAGGCACTGTCAGACTATCTCGACGACGCCGCCATCCCGACCACCGACGGTGCGATCACCCTGGTCGACAACTCCTTCAAGGGCACCATCCAGGAGCTCTACAGCGCCGCCTACCCCGGCGTCGAGGTCCACGGCCGCTACGCCATCCACGCCGCCCACCCCGACGACCCGCACCCGGGAACCAAGACCGGCTACGCCCTGCACCAGCCCGCCCGCGGCCGCTGGGGCGGCTACCCCCTCGCCGAGCTCCCCGACGAACCCGAGCTGACCCTCGGCGCCGCCGAGGCGGTCGCCGCGATCGAACACACCCTGCACGGACCCGACACCAGCCCCACCGAGCTGGCCGAGGACGGACCCGTCCAACAACCGCAGCGCTTCCAGACCGCAGCATTGCGCGGCTACAACCCGGCCCTGATCGAGCCCGCCTACCGCGAACCCCGCGTGCGGGAAGCGGTGAAGGTCACCGCCCTACTCGCCGTGCACGACACCGCCACACAGGCCCGACCACACTGGACCGGGGAGCAGTTCCACACCACCCAGCACGAACGCCACCAGGCCGTGAACGGGTTCGCCACCCACGTTCGCGCGTGGATCACCCAGGCCCCGGACCGCGACGCAGCGCTCACCGGCGTGCTCGACGCGTTCGTGCGGCGCAGCGACCGCGCGTTGCTGGCCGAGGCCTACGACCAGCTCGCCGGGGCCGGACTCGACCCCACCGAGCCCAGCCAACACTGGACAGCACTGGCCACCGCCACACCCCAGGACAAGCAGCAGATTCGCCGCGACCTCGCCAGCGGCTACTGCACCGCTATCACCACCCAGCAAGGCCCACGACGAGAAGCCGGCGACCTAGACGCGGCGATGGAGCGACTCCGCAACGCCGTCGAGACCTCACGCCGGAACCGGGCAACGAGCACCGACGAACCAGCACGCACATCGGTCCGCCACCACGACACCGCCCGCGGGTACGGAATAGACCCACAGTTGGATCAGCACCCACAGACGCGTCAACGAGGAGCCGATCAGCCCGACTACGACAGCAGGTACTGACCTCTGAGACGACGTTTGAGCGGAGCCAGCGGAGCTCACAGCGCAGGCCAGCACCCGGGGCACACGCGTGTGGCTGCGGTACGGCCTGACCGGTGCCGCCCTCACCGCGCGGCTCGACGAGGGCAAAGTCCTCAGCCGGATGCCCGGCGGGCTGCTCCGTGGGGTTACTGGACCTGGCCTCCATCCGGATCGGGTGTACGTGATCTCATCCGAGGTCACCAGCGAGGTCGAGCTCATCGCCCTCGCGGAGCTGTTCGACCCGATCACCGAACAGCTCGGGACGGTCAAGGCGCAGGTCCTGGAGGGATAGTGGCATGATCAATGAACAGCAGCTCGAAGCTGCCATCGACGAGCACTTCCACCACGCCGGGGACCGGCTGTTCAGGATGGAGTGCCTCCCCCGCTACATGGCGAGCGAGGGCGAGGAAAGCGACTTCCAGCGCTACCTGGCCGGGGCTGACGGACCCGACATGGAACGCAAGGAACAGTGGCTTGCCATCCTGCGGGGCGAGGAGTCCCGCGGGCTGATCTCCTATCGCGTGCGCGCGTTCTCCAACGCCATGACCGAGTACGAGCGGTACGAGGCCGACTGGTGCTACGCCCACAACGCCGCAGCCGGCGAGGACATCTCCGTGCTCCGTGACGGCGAGCACGACACCCCAGCGACCTTCATCCGCGAAGATTTCTGGCTGGTCAATGACGCGCTGCTGATCCCGATGCAGTACGACGAGCACGGCCGCTTTCTGAGCGCCGACATCGTCACCGCCCCCGACGTGATCGCGCCGTACATGCGGGCACGCGACGACGCCCACGCGACGGCGGAACCGTTTCGCGCGTGGTGGGACCGGCACCCCGAGTTGCACCAGCGCCAGAGGGCGGGCTGAGCTCAGTGCCCGATGCGCTGCGCGAGCAAGCTGGCCTCGGCCAGAACCAGGCACGCAAGGCAGCCCGGCGTCCAGCGTCGGGGACGGCCTGCACCAGGTAAACCCGGTGGCAGGCGTCACCGCGGCCGCCGGCAGTGGTGATGTCAGGGAGGATCCTGAACCATTCCGGGGCGTCGGTGCGCCTGCGCGTCGACACTGGTAGGCCGGTCGCGGCCGGTGTCCGCGTCGAGGTCGGACACAACGACGCTATAGATGGCGCGCGATGAGCACTCGGTGATTGCAATGAGAGGGGCATCAGGCGATATGACTATTCCAGAGGCCGTCGGTGTTCCGGTCATCCGTACTGCATTTTCCGCACCCGAGCGCTGGCATGATGTTGTGCGGAAGTTGAGTGAACCGGTGGGCGAGGAAGAATTTCTCGGGAATTTCAGTCCTCTTAGTGACGAAGGCTTCGATGGAGCATCGGTTGAAGATCTGGTGTCAGATCTCGGCGAGGACCGTAGGAGCTCCCTACGGATAATCATCGTGTTTGATTCCGAGACCGAGGACTCGCCCGACCTCCCACTGCTTGCCGTCGATCTCCGCAAACAAGGTGAACTGACGCGATTTCGAGTGACTCCTGAGGCGGTCCACCTTTTTGAGATGAATATCGCTATCTCGAACATGGACTTTGTGGAATATGCGCGGTGGGCGCAGCAGCACGGCGGGCTCCACTCAGGCTTCTAGTGATAAACGACTCTGAGATCTGAACCGTTCAACGGGTTAGACCATTCAGGTGGCCTGGCCTCGAGATCGGTCGGGCCTTCGACGTCGAGCTGCGCCCTGGCGGAGGTGGCGATGATCGCGGGCAGTCGAGACGGGTGACCAGGGTCAGGCCGCACCCGACAAGCCGGATAGCCACCGCTCGGGTGGGGCGGTCGGGCACAGGACCGCGGCCGCGAACTCACCCCCGCCGGTGGGGACAGGCGTAACGGGCGAGTCATCTCGCGCGAGCCCCGGCCGAGCCGCTGTGTGTCGACACGGAGGAGGCAGTGGTGGAGCGTCGTGAGATCAACCCGTGGCCGTGGTCGGTCGATATGGGCTTCCAGCAGGCCGTCGAAGTGACGGGATCGCAGCGGTCGTTGTACTGCTCTGGCCAGACCTCGGTCGACGCGAAGGGAGAGCCGGTCCACGAGGGCGACATGCTCGCCCAGGTCAACACAGCACTCGACAACCTGGAAGCCGTGCTCGGGCAGGCGGGCATGACGTTGTCGAACATCGTCCGACTGAACATGTACACCACCGACGTCGATGCGTTCCTGGGCACGCTGGAGTCCGTCGGACAGCGGCTTGGCGCGGCTGGCATCGCACAGTGCAGCACGTTGTTGGGCGTGCAGCGCCTGGCCTATCCCGAGCTGATGGTCGAGCTCGAAGCGACCGCCGTGGCCTGACCGCGGCACGATGAAGGCCCCCATGGACGACCCGAACGTCGGACGACGGGCCGGCCTCGGTTCGAGAAGCCCAGGAGCACCGCGAGGGAGTCGCACAGCATGCTCCCGGCCGCGTCGATCAGGCGTTCGCCAGGATCGGTCGACAACGCGCCTGCAGCTGCTCGACCATCGGTGTGGCCTCGGCGGCAAGTCGTGTGAACACACCGAGGTTCCCGCTCTGCAGGGCTGAGGCGACGTCGCTGTAGAAGCCGGCGGCGTACTCCATGTCGGCGATGACATGCTCGGACTTCGCCTGCTCGGCTGCGTGCTCGAAGGCGTCGCGGGCGCGGTCCGCAGCTTGGCGGTACGCCGAGGGCTGCGTCCCGGCGTTCACCTGCCGCGACATCGAGCCGAACTGCCGCAGCGCGGTATCGGCGGCCTGGCACGCCTCCCGATCCGCGGCCGCGGTCGACCGGACGTCGATCACGTTCGTGAGCATCAACGTCATCCCGGCCGCGACCAGCACCACGACCGTCAGCCCGGCCAGAACCCGGGGGAGCCAGAGTCGTCGGTGCCCCGCCTTGCGTTTGTTCATCGCCCTCTCGAATCTCCTCCCGGCAACCGCTCCATCGGGCCCCTGGCGGTCGGTGCACGGCGAAAGGCCCGGTCGGGGGCCCGGCGGAGGCCTCGTCAAGCCGGTGCAACCGACAAAGCCGGCTGACTACTCCTTGGTCATGGTGACGACGACGGTCGAGTCGGAGGACACCTCGGTGCCCGAGCTCGGTTCGATGGACACGACCGACCAGTTCGCCGGGTTGACGACGAACTTGTCGTTGTCGTCGCGGGAGGCCGGCTGCACATCGGTGAGGCCTGCGCGCTCGAGCGCGTCGAGCGCGATCGCCCCGTTCTGCCCCTCGGTGACGTCGGGGATGACGACCTGGGTCACCGGAGGGGTGGTCGAGGCGCCGGCCTGGGCCGGCGGCGGGCTGGTCACCGTGACGGTGGCGGGGGTGGTCGCGTCGCGGAACCCCTCCTCGGCCGAGGAGCAGCCGGTGAGGACGACCGTCAGGGCGGCGACGGAGACGAGGGCGACGGGGAGCGAGCGCATCGAGTACTTCCTTCAGGCTGGTGATCGAACAGGCGGATGGTCAGCTCGGCACGGTGGCCGGGCGACTGTGCCGAGACGAGGGTTGGAGGGCTCAGCAGCCCTGCGCGTTGGGGAACTGCAGGCAGAACTGGCCCAGTCCGTCGGTGGGGGGCGTCGAGGACTGCGACGACAGCGACGAGAGCCGGCCGAGGGGGCTCTCCTCCCAGGCGGTCTGAATCTGGTTGATCTTGACCGTGGCCCAGAGCACGACGATCAGGAACGTGAGCGAGGCGAGGCTGGCCAGGACGTAGGTGACCACGCGCAGCACGCGGAGCCCGCCGGGCTCCGGCGCGAGTGCGCCGGCGGCGGGATAGGTCGAGGTCGGTCGCTGGGCCGGTGGCTGCACGGGCATGTGGTGGGGCCGGGTCACTGCGGATCCCCTCAAGGCGAGAACGGGGGTGCGTTCGGGTTCGGATCTTCCGGACTCCTGATCGCCAACTCGCGCACCAACGTCACAAGATCAGGTGTGGGCTCATCAAAAGTGACGATCCGGACTTGATCTCCGACGCGGCGTGGAACCCACGCGGCAGCGACGCTGTCGGTGCTCCGTGCCAGGCTGCCGAGGTGAGCTGGACACAGCGGCAGTATCACGCGGTGACCTGCACGGACCACTGGTGCGATCCGAGCTGCGTCATCGCCGACCCCACCCACCCCGGAGGACGGCTCTGCCCGCGCGTCGCCGCCGGAATCAGCGACTCCCGGCCCACACTGGCGCCATGAGCGCGGAAGCCGACCAGCAGGTCGTCGCCCGCTCGTTGTGCGCGGGCCGACCGGTCCTGTCCCGCCTGCGCCGCCACGACCTGGCCGGCGACGTCACGTGGGTCCTACCGCCCGACCTCCTTCCCGACCTCGACGAGCTCGACGGTGTGCCGATCGTGCACGCCGACGTGCCTGGTCCGCTGCTCGCACACTGGGTCCGCCGCCAGGGCGACGCTCACTGAATCCGGGAGCACCTCGCCGCCTGGGCGGCCGTGGCTCAGCACCGTGGCGAGGCCGGTTCCGGCGTCCGTCTTGGCGGGGCCTGCGCACCTGACCGCGCCCTCGACGGGTTGCGTCCTCGCGGTTTCTGCAGTCGGTCATCGTCGGAACAGGTCGCCCTCGAGGTAGATGTTCCAGTCCGTGTCCTGCAGGCCGTGCCCGCCTGAGCGGAGGTGATAGCTCATCCCCGGGCCGCGGAACGCCCGGTCGGTGGTGGGAGGCCAGCTCTGCGTGGCCAGCCCGGTGTCGCTGAGGCCGTAGAGCTCATAGACCGGGGCGGCCCCCAGGTAGGACATGTGCTCGCCCTGCGGATCGGCGTTGCCGTCGTCGCTGGCACTGCCGATCACGACCCGCCCGGGTGCGATGAGCGCCAGCAGCTGGTGCTGGTCGACCGGCAGCGAGTCCGGATCATCGTTGTAGGCCTTGTAGGTCTCGGGGAACCAGTGCGGGAACTGCTCGTTGATCGCCGCCAGCGACTCCCCGGCGCCGTCACGGCGAGCAAGCTTCGCCCCCGTCGACCCGGAGTTGTTGGAGATCACCACCGGGAACCGGGTGTCCTGAGCACCGGCCCACAGTGCCGCCTTGCCGCCGCGGGAATGGCCGATCACCGCCACGCCTGCGGCCTCGATGCCGGGCACCGTCTCCAGGTAGTCCAGCGCGCGGCTGGCTCCCCAGGCCCACGCGCTGATCGTGCGCCCGGCATCCTCGGGCAGGTCAGTGCCCGCGGGGTAGAACGCGTTGATGACCCCGTCGCGGTAGCTGCCCGGATCGTCGGGGGCGACCTCGCCGGCATCGAGAGCGGCGAAGGCGTAGCCCGCATCCAGGATCGTCGACACCGGGGCATACCCCGACGACGAGCCGGCGTCGTCGCCGACGGAGCCGCGGTGGTCGATCAGCAGAAACGTGCCCTTCGGCGTGCCCTCGGGCAAAAACAGCCGCACGGTGAAACTCGCCGTGCCCTCCGGGCCGGTCACCGTGACCGTCGTCGTCCGGGCACGGCCTTCGCCGTTCTCGTCGAAGGCGATGTCCTCGGGCAGGGGCAGACTCGTGCCGTAGACGTTCTCCTCGAACGCGGCCACGAGCTCAGGGCGGCGCTGCTGCTCCCACTCCTGAACCGTGTCGACCGGGTCACCGCTGTCCAGCACCAACGGATCCGGCACATCGACCCCGTCGATTCGCGCATCGTCGGCCGGCGCGAGACGAGCCGGTGCCGGCGTCAGGGGCGCAGGCGGGGCCAGGACGCGGCTTGCAGCGGATCGGTCGACAGCATCGAGCCTGTCGTTCGGCATCAGGGCCGCAGCGAGTATCAGCACGGACACCGCGATGGCCACCGCGGCGCCCCTCCTCGAGAGGGCCCGTACGCCGTCCATGATCAGCCCTCCCGTGTCCACTACGTCGGAAGTCTAACCAGCTAAAGCTATTATTGTGGAGATCCGGCTGTATGGCCACTGTCGGAGGTCGGGCCGGAGAGCAGCCTCAGCTACGCCCGTCACGATGGACGACATCGGACACCGACGCCGGCACGACGCCGGAACCGCGATGCGACTGAGCCACAGCGCCGATCCCCGACGTCGTGGCCTGGCTCAGCGACGTCCAGGACGCGACTCGACACCCCACGGCGAGCGCCCGGACCTCGGACCAGCGCCTGGGGCAACCTGAACACCCTCCGTCCGGCGAGCTCGGCGGACCGCCCCGGGCGCGATCGTTGTTGCGTTCGACCTACACCGATCCGGCAAGCAGAGCGCGCTCGCCGACAACACGTGCGCGACGTGCGAGTTCGCTACGGGCCGTTCATCGCCACGAGCCAGAGGCCCCGGCGTGACCCCTGGGCTCCGTGCCGGACATCGGAGAGATTCCGTTAACGTCACCTCCCTCCGGAAGGGCGGATCGGCCCCCGGGTGGACCTGCGAGGGGGAGCACGGTGGCAGAGCGGGAGACCGGCACCGCGCCGCGTTCGTTGGCCGACAAGCTCAACCACCTCGTCGACACGGTCCACCCACCCGACCGAGGCCCCTACACCCTCGAAGAGATGGTCGCCGGGATCCACGCCCTCGGTGGATCGGTCTCGCGGGCCAACCTCAACGCCCTACGCCTGGGTCGCGGCACCAACCCCTCCAAGTCCACGATGGAAGACATCTGCCGCTTCTTCGGCGTCTCCGTCGCCTACCTCCACGACGACCCCCACAGCGAGATCACCCCCGACGAGCACGAGATGCTCCTGATCATCCGGCGCGCCGAGATCAGCGGGCTGATCCGGGCGATCGGGCAGCTCCGGCCAGAGACCCGCCGAGCCCTCGACCGCGTCGTCGCCGACCTCCACACCATGCACACCACCGAGCACACCGACCCGCCCCGCTGACACCACCGCCCATCCGGGCACCGGCAGTCGCCGCCCCCACCGTCACGCGACGGGCCACCGCGCGTCCTGGACGGTCACGCCAAATGGGAAACACCCCCGAACGCCGTTCCGACCAGGTCTACGAGACACCGCCGTGGAGATGGATCGAGGGGGCCGGGGCGGGCGTCACGGTGAGGTGCGATCAGCCGTTGCTGTCCCGGACGGTCCGCCGATGGGCGACATCGGCGTCGCGGGCACGCAGAAGCCACGGCCCCCAGTCCTCGGTCCGCAGCAGCGCCGCCCGCTCCACCTGCTCGCAATGGTGATCACCCACGGCGCAGTAGCCGCCAGGGGCTGCGCCCTTGCTGTCGATGGCGGAGTAGGCCTGCGGGACCCACCGCGTGTGCCAGTCCGCGACCTGAAACGCCGAGCCATGAGGCCCGTAGGCCTGCCGATGGGCGTGGTGCAACCACGACATCGTCTCGCGGCCCCAGGAATGCATCGGCCAGCACGGCGGGATCTCACGCGCGGTCGGCTCCAGAGTGGGGATCGCGACCGTCTCCACCCAGCGCGCGAGCTCATCCCAGGCAGTGACGGCCTCCTCAGCGGTCAGCAACGCCCACACCACCCCCGGAGTCGAATCCCCCTCCGAGCCGTCGGTGCTGTCGGCACCCGAACCGCCGCGACCCGTCCCCACCACGCCGGCGAGCTGATCGACTCGGGGGAGCAGTTCCGCCAGCGCGCCGGCCTGCTCCGCGCTGTACTCGTCCAGCTGCCCGGCCAACCGCTCCACACCGTCGAGGCGCGGACCCAGCCCCCGCACCACCGCATCGATCGCGGCGACGGTCTCGGCGAGCGCGTCCAACCTCGGCTCTGGGGCGGACGAACTGTCGCTCATGAGATCGGGGCCTTCGACATGGCCTCAGGCTGTCAGACCGAAGCGGTCCCGGACGCGACGCGCCCGCGTGTCGGTGGCCGTGCACCTCGCGGGGTGCAGCCAGCGCGGCGCATGCCGGACCTCACAGGTCCGCCGGGTAGCCCGAGACCCGACCGGCCACCCGACACACGCTCAATCGGTCCTCGGGCCGTGCCCGACCGGCGTCGCCGCAGCGACGCTTGACCCGGCCGCAACGGCACGGTGTCCGATCGGCGTCGAACCCTCGAGAGGAGCTCCCGTGCCCACCGACACCCGTCGCACTCCGCCGGGCCCCGGCCACGACCCGGTCACGGTGTCGCCGACACCGGTCGCCGAGCGGGCCCTGGCACCCGACCTGGCCCGCGGGATGATGCTGCTGCTCATCGCGCTCGCGCACGTGCCGTGGTTCCTGTGGACCTCCGAACTCGGTTCCACCCTGCTCCACCCCGCCGACGGCGGCCTGGTCGACCGCATCGCCCAGGCCGTGACGATAGTGGTCGTCGACGGCCGGGCCTGGACGATGTTCGGCTTCCTGTTCGCCTACGGCATCGGTCAGATGTATGCCCGCCGACGCGCAGGCGGCAGCTCCCGGCGCGACGTCCGCCGCCTGCTGCGCACCCGCCACTGGTGGCTGCTCGGATTCGGGCTGGTCCACGCCGCCCTGCTCTGGCAAGGCGACATCCTGGCCACCTACGGCCTGTTCGGCCTGGTGCTCGTGCCACTGTTCCTGCACCGCAGCGACCGCACCCTGAAGATCTGGATCGGTGTCCTGCTCGCACTCGGGGCCGTGGGCAACATCGCGGTCACCGCGGTGAGCCAACTGCTACCCGCCGCGACCGGCCTGATGGCCGTGCAGCAGCAGACGATCGCCGAACCGAGCTACCTCGCCTCGATCGCGCTGCGGCTGGCGACGTGGGCACCGAGCCCGATCTCGTCGCTGGTCGGACTCGTCATGCCCGCCGCGTTCCTGATCGGGATCCTCGCCGCCCGCCACCGGGTCCTCGACGAGCCCGCCCGGCACCTGCCCTCGTTGCGGCGCACCGCAGTACTCGGACTCGCACTGGGCTGGGGCGCCGGCACCGTGCAGGCGCTGATCCACCTCGGCGTGCTCGTCGTGCCCAACCCCTCGGCATTCGTGTCCCTGCACCTCTACACCGGGATCTTCGCCGGACTCGGCTACGCGGCGTTGTTCGGGCTCATCGCCCACCGTGCCCGCGGTGGCACACCGCCGTTGCCGATCCGCGCGCTGGTCGCCCTCGGCCGCCGGTCGCTGTCGGGATACCTGACCCAGTCTCTGGTGTTCGTCCCGCTGTTGTCGGGATGGGGGCTCGGGCTCGGCGCGCACCTGAGCAGCGCCACAGCGATGCTCGTCGGGATCGGGGTATGGCTGGGCACCGTCGTCATCGCCTACCGGCTCGACATCGCCGGCATCCGTGGACCGGCTGAGGTGCTCCTGCGCAGCCTGACCTACCGACCCGCGCGGAAACGGCCTCCACGACTCGAGCACGTCTGAGGCCCCACCCGTCGCCGACACCGATCGACCCTCACGGAGGTGCCCATCGGTCGACGGTCACGCCCACGGCCCTGCCACCCCGGACATCCACCAGCACTGCGCCACCCGGGTCTCCGCGCTCGATCGACACCACCCGCCCCGACCAGTCCGGTCGGGCCCGCTCGGGCCGGGCACGAGGTCACCGGCAGGACCCGACGCGGTCACAGCACGGATCACGCGACCGTCGACAGTGTGCTGCCGGCGTCCACGAGCGGCAGCGCCCCGCAGCCGTGGCGCACAGCCCGCTGTCACCTTTTCAGACCCATTCGCGCAAAATCCCTCGCTCGTACTGGGGGTTACACCTGAGACTGATGCTCTGGCCACTTGTCGCTGGGGAGCGGACGGGTGGCGACCATCGGGCCGGGGCCGTCATCGGGTAACGGCCCCGGCCCGAGCCCGGGCGCACGGATCGGTCGGTACCGCCGCTCAGCGGGTGACAGCGCCAACGGCACGCACCGCATCCCCCGGTGCGCTCACCTGTGTGGCCCCCGGGGGGGGCGACACCGGGGGATGCGGCGCCTGCCGAGCGAGCGCAGCATCCACACAACTGATGACTCCACGCGGCGGAATGCAACACCCCGTTTCGATGCAACGACGAAGCCGTCGTGACTACTCAGAACGGACCCCAGCACGGGGCCACGCAGCAGCCCTGGTGGGATGCACAGGCTCCCGCCCAGTACCCGAACCACATCCCGGCACAGCGCAGCGCCGGTTGGGACACCGGCACACCGCAGCCGCCGAAGAAGCCCCGCCGCTGGCTCAAGTGGATCGGCGGCATCGCCGCGGCGGTCCTGCTGCTCTCACTCGGTGCCGCCATGGGCAGCAACGGGCAGACCACCTCCACCACCGCGGCCAACGACGACGCCGCGCGGATCGCCTCGCTCGAGCAGCAGCTCTCCGACTCCCAGCGCACCAGCCAGGACCTGCAGGCACAGCTCGACAGCCAGACCGCCGCCCCGGTCGCACCGGCGGTACCGACGGCCCCGGCCGCGCCAGCCGCACCCGTGGCGCCGGTCGAGACCGGACCGGCAACCAGCGTCTCCGACGGCACCTACGAGGTCGGCGTCGACCTGGTGGCAGGCCGCTACAAGACCGCCGGCCCCGGCTCCACCGACATCCTCGACTCCTGCTACCTCGAGCGGAGCAAGGACGACTCCGGCGAGCTCGACTCGATCATCGCCAACGACAACCTGACCGGCCCGTCGTCGGTCACGGTCAAGGACGGCGAGTTCGTGACCTTCAACGGCGGATGCACCTGGGCCAAGCAGTAACCCCCAGCCCCCGGAGGACCCGCGTCCGGACCGGGGAGTAGTCACACCCGGGCATCGATCCGTGGCCCTGCCCGCTCCTGTGGCGCGGCGCCACGGCGGCCACCACGCCCGACCGAACAGCAGCCCTCGTGTCACGGATTCGGGCTCGTCTGCCGCGTCCCGACACCGACGACCCATCCGCGGACTCCGCACCGCGAGTCCGACAGCCCGAAGCGAACCAGCAGACGACGCAGGGAATCTGCCCGAAGGAGGATCCGATGCGCGCAGACGCAGCCGACCGGTCCATGACAAGCGAGAGCGACATGCCGGGCACCGTGGCCGGTACCGTGCGCGGGGACGGGAGCGGCGACAGGGACGTCGACGATCGCCGCGTTCGCGCGCTCGTCGCAGCCGACATGGCCTACACCAGGTCGGTCTCACCGGCCTACGACGACGTCGTCCGCGAGATCAGCTCCATGGTCGCCGGTACGGGCAGCGTCGGGAAGCTCGAGATAGCCGCTCTGATCGCCTGGAAGAGGCTGCGCGCCGACACGCCATGGATGGCAGAGCTGATGAGTCTGCCCGAGGCCCAGGTCAGGAGCGCGACCGCGCGAGCGGTGGCCGCCGCCAACGACCCCGCAAAGACCACCTCGGACGCCGCGGGCGACGCGCGTGCCGCATTGACGGGTCTGCCCGGATTCAACACCGGGGACGCGCTGGCCTCGACGGTCTGCTTCGTCGCCAACCCACAGCGACTGGCCGTCTACGACCGGCGCGCCCAAGATGCGCTACGACAGCTCGGATTCCAGCTCGACCACCGCCCGGGTCGCTACCGCCGCTACATGGCGATCGTCGAGGAGTGCCGCACCGCGCTGGGGAACGCCGGCCACCGCTGGACCGCGCGACGGGTCGACACGGCGCTGTTCCAGATGGGTGGTCCCACCCGCCCCGAGTAGCTCGACCACTCCGCGCCGCCCGCCCTCCGCCCTGACAGCGAGGTCGCGCCGAAGCCACGACCGGCCGTAGGGACCAGCGATCTCGGATCAGTGGGGGTCGCCGTAGAAGCGCACGCTGAACGTGGCCTCGAACGGAAGCCCGTCGCTCACCGGGCCCGGCCCGCGGTCCGGTCCACGGCGCTGCTTGTCCTGACGCTGCTGGCGTCATCGCCGCTTCTCCTCGCACCCCATGTCTAGCCTCTCCCGTACGTCGGGTCACCCGGGCGCTGCTGCAGTTCTCGCCCGGCCCCCGCGGTCTTGGCGAGCGTGCACCCGGACACTGACAGTTCCTACGATGCGGTGGCTCAGTGCTGTGCGATCGCGAACGCCACATGCGTTGACGCTGTCGTGTCAACGTCCGACGAAGTGCCAGCGGGTGACGGGTGGTGCGGGCCGGTCGAGGTCGCGCACGAGCTCGCCGTCGAGCGCGATCGCGTTCGCTTCGGCGTGCACGGCGATCCGCTCAGCGGACAGGCCGGCGGCGTGCATCCGGTCCCACAGGGTCGGGACCTCGCCCTCGGCCAGGTCCGAGTCGGTGGCCACGTCGCCCACAGGTAGGCACCTCGCTGGTCTGCGGCTGGTGGCGCGGTCGGGTGGGACCTATGCACATGGGCTGAGCGCGTTCGCGCGTGCCCGTCCTTGTCGTGTGGTGGGTGCGGGATCGGTGCCATCTAGTGCCTACGGCGCCATTCCGAGGCCGTCGGCGGAGTCGAGCTCGGCGCTCTATTTGCAGGCGGCCCGACGGGTGTTGAGGTGCTCGAGAGGAGCAGTTTCTACCGGGAGCGCTCCTGGTGGTGCTTCACCCTGATGACGACGATCGCGATGGCGCAGCCGCCTGCCATCACGAACGCGATGATCGACAGGCGCAGGAATAGGACGTGTCCTGCGGCAAACGCCAGGGCCGAGCCCATCCCGAGGGTGATCATCAAGGCGCACGTGTACCAGACGATCGAAGACTTCTTCCAGAACGACCCTGCTGCCATGTGGGTGAGTATGACAGGAGAACGGCCAGCATACCGTATGCCAGCCGTTAACCCGCTGTAGAACGACGGTCGAGTGACTGCGCTGACGCGGCACCCCCATCCAGTGGGCCTCGTTTGGAACGTCGACTGAAAGGGATCGTCGGTTCTCTAGTGGCCGTTGTTCGGTCCACCGAGTGCGAGGACGATGCAGAACCGGTGGCCGGCAGGGTCTGCGAAGACGAATAACGGTTCATGGGTGTCGTCACTGCGGTCAGCCCGGCTCTGACTGCGGGGGTAGTCCATCTCCGTGTCGTCGATACGCAAGCTAGCTACGACGACCTCCGCGAGCAGCTCAACGAGACGGTTGCCTCTACCTAGCGCCGGCTTCCGGTCTCACCACCCCGAGCTGACGGCCCAGCTGCGAGCGCGCGTCGAAGCGTGTGCTCCGACGGTCCGTCTCCACGAGATCGATGACTAACCGTGGGGATTTCGGGAGTTCGCCGTGATCGATCCGAGCGGTAACGCCATCCATATCGACCCCACCGCCCCCGCGCCGAGGCCAGACGTCGAACATCGTCCGGTGAGGTCTCGTTGTCCGCGGGGCGCGGCCGCGGTTGTGGGTCAGGGGGAGTCGAGGTCTGGCGGTCGCGAGTTCAGGCGTGACCACGGGGACGCCAACGTCCAAACCCTCCTTCGGTGTTGGTCGTCTGTCCGGTGAGCCACACGGCGTCGTCGGCAATAAGCTAGGCGATCAACCGGGCCGGGTACTCCGGACGTCCATAGCGGCCGAAGGGAACTGTTGTCACCGCTCGGGCGCGCGCTAGCCGTGGGCACGATCAAGTGGTCCTATAAGAAGCCGAGGTGTTCGATCGGGGCGTGAGATCTGGCGGTCCGTACCGAGTTCGACGGGGCCCTGAGAGCGTCCTGCAGCAAAACCCCACGGGAAGCGGACGCTCGGCTTGCGCATCCGCAACGAGCCAGATCGCCACACACTCCTTATAGCCGATCCGCACACGGCCTCGCCGAAACACGAGCGCTCGGCTTTCGAATGGTGGGAAATTTAATGGCTCACTGGGCGGCGTACGAAGGTGACATTTACCAGTTAGTTTCGGAGGGTGGCAGCCGATTGGGGAATCCGCAGCGTCCGCCCCTCGTCCCGCATGCTGATCAAGATGTCGAACGCCTCCCGGTCCGTGATGTCGCCGTCTGCCACTGCCATGCTCATGAGGTCGATCGTCTCGTAGGTGGTGATGCCTTGGAACCGAGCGTAACGCAACGCTTCGCGATCGTCCGAGACCCACCACGACCCGTTGAAGGTCTGCCATTCCCTGATCACGAAACAAGTCTCGGCCTCGCCGAGGTGCTTGAGTGGCTCGATGTCCGTCCCGCCGAAGACGGCGCGACGGATCTGATTGACCGTGCGGACGTCGGCCTCGGCGGTGATCTCGATGGGCTCGTCCAGCCATCCCTCGGCGCCGAGGCCGGAGAGGGGCGGCAGGAATCGGGCCGACTGCGATGCTTCGTACGCCACGGCTGCCGTCCACCGTCCCCGACCGTTCAGAACACCCCGGAGCAGGTCGAGCCGGTTCACAGCGGCGAAATTGCACAGGACCGTGTTGTCCGGGAAGAGGAACGTGCTCACGAGACGTAGAACGCCCCGTTCTCCCGGTCGAGCGCCCTGCTGAGGTTGTCGACGTCGACACCAAGCAGGTTCGCGTAGGGGCGCAGCGTCGTCGCACCTGTGTCGTGCGCGGTGTAGGCGTCGCGGGCGAGTAGACCTGGCGGCCGTGGCCTGCTCGCCTCGGTGACGCGCTGAGCGAACTCCGGCCCACGGCCTGCCATCGAAGCGGCCATGCGACCGGTGAGGGTCCGGAATCGATCACAGGTTCCTGCATCGATTAGCCGTAGAGCCTTCAATCTGTACGCGAGGGTCGACGGCGTGACGATCAAGTCGCACGCCATAGTCGCGAAGCCCGACTCGGTCAGACCCGCCGTGCCCACGGCCGCGCGGAGCGCCGCCTCCGGCATGAGGAACGAGGCGGCGAAAGAGTTGGCCCGCAACTCGCTGGGCATCTTGGCCTGAGTCCTGTCGAAGATGTCCTCATCGAGGTGAAAGCCCTGGTCATCGCCGGCGAGTAGATGGCCAAGCTCGTGTGCCAGGGTGAAACGTTGCCGGGCGGGTACCTGCGAGGCGGCGAGCACGATCAGCTTCACCTGGTCCGACGAGATGGCCAGGCCGTCGAATCCGCCTCCGAGGTCACGGATGGCGACATCGGCGCCGAACACGGTTTCCACGAGATGGGGGAAGTCCCCAGGCTCCAGCTGCCCGTCGAAGCGATCTACCTGCATCAACGCAGCTTCAGCGAGCCGGGCACCCTGGTCGGCCCATCCGCCTGATCCGAGGTCTACCACGGGTGGCCGCCAGGCTTGGGGAAAGCCAAGATCCGCCAGGTCTGAGCGCATCGTGCTGAGTCGCCGGGCTTCGTGTAGCGCGGTACTTGCACTGCCCCCCGTGGTTCGGGCCGCGAGGGCAAGGGGCGGCTCGTCGCCGGTGATCAGCCAATCGACGGTGACCTTGCTGAGGTCCGCGATCCGAGCCAGGTCGAGTGACGAGAAGCGTCGGCTGCCGCCGAGAGCCTTCGACAGCTTCGAGTCGTCGAGCCCGACCTGCTGTCCGAACTCGTGTTGGGTCAGCCCGGACGCCCTAATGAGGTCGCGCACGCGGTCCGAGGTGCTGGGCATATATAGACGCTAGCAAGCACTTGCGAAAATCGCAACGAAGCGGCACAGTGTCGCCATCTGTGCTGTGGATCTGTGACGCACGGATAGCCAAGGGTGTGAGTATGCGATGGGGGACCGATGACGACTGGGCTTGAGCATGCTTCCGGAGTCGAGTTGATGCCCCTTGCTCCAGAGCCGGGCCAGATCGTCAACGTGCGTGGCTCAACCTGGGCAGTGGCCGATGTTCGCAGGCAGGGGCTTCCACGCAGTCCTGCCGACGAGGGCTCCCCGGGCCTGACACACGTCGTGAGCTTGCAGTCGCTAGAGGAGGACCGTCTCGGCGAAGAGCTAGCGGTTGTCTGGGAGCTGGAGGTGGGCCACACCGTCGCCCCTGACCAGGGACTTCCGGACACCGTCACCGCCGACGGTTACGACGACCCCAACACCCTCGCCGCCTACGTCGACGCGGTGCGCTGGGGTGCGGTCACCTCCGCCGACGCTGATTCCTATCAGGCCCCGTTCCGTAGCGGCGCCAATGTCGAGGCCTACCAGCTCGAACCCTTGCGCCGGGCGCTGCAGTCCTCGCGCACCAACCTGCTACTGGCCGACGATGTAGGCCTGGGCAAGACGGTCGAGGCCGGCCTGGTCATCCAGGAGCTGCTGCTGCGTCACCGCGCTCGCTCGGTCGTGATCGTCTGCCCGCCGAGCCTGCGCCTGAAATGGCAGGCCGAGATGCGTGACAAGTTCGGACTCGACTTCGTCATCGTTGACAGCGAACTGCTTGCCGAGACCCGCCGCAGCCACGGCCTCGCCGCCAACCCGTTCCGGCTGCACCCGCGGGTGATCGTCAGCATGGCGTGGCTGCCGTCACTGCGGGCCCAGCGCCTGCTGCGCAGCGTGTACGCCGACGTACACGACACGAGCCTGGCGCGCCGCTTCGCTTTCGACGTCCTCGTGGTCGACGAGGCCCACCACGTCGCCCCGGCGAGCCCGAGTACGGCGAGCGGCCACCGCGGCTACGCCGTTGACAGCGCCCGCACGGTCGCCACCCGGGCGCTCGCCGAGCGTTGCGAGCACCGCCTGTTCCTGTCCGCCACTCCGCACAACGGATACTCCGAGTCCTTCACCGCGCTGCTGGAGATGATCGACGGTCGGCGGTTCAGCCGGGGCGCGATGCTCGACGAGACGGCCCTGCGCGATGTAGCTGTGCGTCGGCTGAAGGCCGAGCTGACGGGGAAGGGCTTCCGACCGCGCCGAATCGCCGCGCTGGACTTCACCCCGAGCGACGACGAGCAGGCGCGCTTCGCCACGCTCGATCGAATCCTGACCGAAAGCGCCCGCGCGAACGGCAAGGGCCGCTCGGGCGACATGGTCTCCCTGCTGCTCAAGAAGCGGTTCCTGTCGAGCCCGTGGTCCTTCGCCCGCACCCTGGAGCTCTACGAGACCGCCGCCGCGGCCGGCGCCCTGCCGGACCTCGAGGATGAGGAGTACTACCAGGAGGTGCTCGGTAGCCAGCAGTCCGACGAAGAGGAAGGCGACATCCAGCATCCCGAGTTCACCGCCCTGCGGCAGCACAAGGCGTCCGACCCGCTGGGGTCCGCCTCTGCGCAGGAGGTCAGTGCCCTCGTCTCCTGGGGGCGCAGCTATGAGCACCGTCCCGACTCCCGGCTCACCCGGCTGATCACCTACCTCGATGCCGTGTGCCGGCCGGACGGAAAGACGTGGACCAACGAACGCGTCGTCGTGTTCACCGAGTACGCCGCCACGCTCGACTGGATCACGCGGGTTCTTAGCCAGCACGGCTACCGCGATGTCCTCGGTGTCATCCAGGGGTCCACCTCCTCCGACGAGCGCGAGGACATCCGGGCTGCGTTCACCTCGCCCGTCACCGAACCCCCCGGGCGGAGCGCCGTGCGGGTTCTGTTGGCCACCGACTCCGCGGGGGAGGGCATCGACCTCCAAGACCATTGCCACCGGCTGATCAACTTCGACGTGCCGTTCAACCCGTCGCGGCTCGAGCAGCGGATCGGCCGCATCGACCGCTACGGGCAGCAGGAGGTGCCGGAGATCTACCACTTTGCGCCGGACTCCACGTCGTCCACCTACGCCGCGGACATGGACTTCATGCGCCGCATCGCGGAGAAGGTCGGCACCGTCGCGAACGATCTCGGCTCGGTCAACCAGATCATCGACGCCGACGTGCAGGAGCACTTCGCCGGCCGACCTCGGAAGAAGGGCCGGGTCGCCCCGGAGAGCGGGGACGCGATCATCACGCGGGCGCTCGCCGGCGGTATGGAGCTGAACCGCCGCCTCACCGAGCTGTCGCAGACCTATGCGGAGCGCAAGGTCGAGATGCACCTGACGCCGGGCAATGCGCGTCGTGTGGTGGACGCCGCGCTGGCCCTCACCGCACAGCCGCCGCTGGTGGAGGTCGGTGACGAGGACACCGATGCGCAGGTGTTCGCCGTCCCGGCGCTGGGGCCCGCGTGGCAGCCCGCGCTTGACGGCCTGGCCACCCGTCTAGAACCGGACGTCCTGCGTTCGATCACGTTCGACGAGCAGGCAACGGTGAAGCGGACAGACCTGGTGCACGTCCACCTGGGGCACGCCCTGATGCGGCGTTCAACACGGCTGCTGCGCAGCGCGCTGTTCGGCGTCGAGTCGCCGGTGCACCGCGTCACGGCGGTGGTAGTGGAGGGCCTGCCGGAATCGTGTGTCGCCGCCGTGTCGCGGCTGGTGCTGGTCGGGCGGGGCGGGCTGCGGCTGCACGAGGAGGTGTTCCTCACCGGCATCCGGGTGCGCGGGCAGGCGATGGCCGAGGCCAAGGTAGAGGCGGTCCTTGACGCCGCCCTGGACGCCGAACACCTCACGCTCGCCGACGACAACGTGCGGGGCGCGCTGGCACAGGAGTGGAACGCAGACGGGTCGCGGCTGCGCACCCGGCTGCTCGCGGCGATGAGTCAGAAGGCCGGCAAGCGGCAGGCTACGGTGGCCGAGGCCCTCGACACGCGCCGCGCCGCCGACGTCGCCCGGGCGCGGGAGATCTTCGGGGCATTTCGCACCAACCTGCACGACTCGCGCACAAAGCTGGCGGGGGAGATCCGCACCCAGGAGGACATGCTGTTCACCGACGACCAGCAGAAGCAGCGCCGCCGTGACCTGGAGGCGATGCGCGACCGGTTGGAAAGCCTCGACGAAGAGGAGCAGCGCGAGGTAGCCGCCATCACCGACCGGTATGCTGACGTCAAGCCACACGTATCGGCGGCGGCCGTGGTTTTCGCGCTGACCCCGCAGGACGCCCAGGCGGGGACGGTGGCCCGATGAGGCGGCCCCGTCCAAGACGGCCCACTCCGACGGCGGGGGACCTGCACCGGCAATGGCTGGAGCTCGTCGACACCGACGGACCGTTCCTCGCCGTTCCGGCACTGACCCGGGTGTACGGCGCCGGGATCCCACAACCCGCGGATGACGCCCTTGCCGCGCTGAAGGACGCCAAGCCAGAGTTCGAGAAGGCGTGGGAGGACTGGGACCGCAAGCGAGAGGGCCCCCTGGAGCGCTACCGGGCCGCTCGCGACGCCTGGGTGCAGATCGTGCTCCGCGACGTCCTGGGCTGGGCCTCAGCCTACGGCCCGTCGACGACTTCCACGGTGCGCTCGCCCGACCACGTGGTCGAGGTGGCTGCCACCGGCACGTTCGCCCACGGCGAGGTGACCGGTGCGCTGGTGCTCGTCGTCGACCCCGTCGACTCACTGCGCGACCCGCTAACCGACGGCTGGGCCACCAGCCCGATCGACCGCATGGAAGAGCTACTGCGGGGCGCGTCGGTATCGATCGGCGTGGTCACCGACGGGCGGTGGTGGGCGATTGTCAGCGCCCGGCCGGAGACGATGGTGGCCTCCGGGATCGTCGACGCGCAGACCTGGGTGGAGGAGCCAGCGACGCGCAATGCGTTCATCGAACTGCTCTCGCGCCGACGGTTGGTCGCAGGCCAGGTCGGGGACCGGCTGCCCGAAATGTTCAAGGACTCGGTCGCCGCCGCGGAGGAGATCACCGAGGCGCTCGGTGTGCAGGTCCGTCGCGCGGTGGAGCTCCTGGTGCAGGCCCTGTCGGAGGCCGCGCTGGACGCGCGCGACCGCGGCGAGCCGGACCCGCTGCCCGCAAATCGCTCGCAGGTATACGAGGCGGCGGTCACGGTGCTGATGCGGGTGGTGTTCCTGCTGTTCGCCGAGGAGCGCGGCCTGCTCCCGCAGGGCCGGCTGTTTGCCGCGGGCTATGGCATCAGCGCCGAGCTCGACGCCCTCGACGGCCGCACCCTCCGGGAGGGCAGCGAGGCGCTGGACGCCACGCACCTAACTTGGCACCGGTTGCTGGCCACTTCGCTGGCCCTCTACCGCGGGGCGTCGTTCGAGGACCTGCGGCTGCCGTCCTACGGCGGGTCTCTGTTCGATCCCGACCGGTTCGCGTTCTTGACCACCCGCAGTGAGCGCGGCCCGCTGGCGGTCACGGTCAGCGACCGGGTCATGTTGGAGGTGCTGCGAGCGGTGCAGGTGGCCCAGCTCAAGGGCCAGCCCGCGCGGCGGATCTCTTTCCGCGACATCGATGTTGAGCAGATCGGCTACATCTACGAAGGTCTGCTCGGCTACTCGTGCGTGGCCGTCGACGAGGTGACCGTCGGACTGATCGGCAAGCCCGGCGAGGAGCCTGAAATGACGCTCGCTGAGCTGGAGAACTTCGCCGAGACGCACTGCGACCCGGCGAAGCGCGCCGACGCGATCCTGGCCGCAGTCAAAGTGAGCCAGCCCGCGGCGTCACCAGTGTCGAAGTCGGCGCTGACCAAGGCGATCCGCACGAACGACGAAATCGAGGACGCCGACCGGGCCTTGCGTGCGGTGACCACGGCACCCGGCCTGCGCGAGCGGCTGCGGCCCTTCGTCGGGATCATCCGCCGCGACCTGCGCAAGCGCCCCTTGGTCGTGCAGCCCCACGGGCTCGTGGTGGTGGAGACGCCGTCCCGCGCCACCGCCGGCGCGCACTACACGCCGCGCTCGCTGGCGGAGGAGGTCGTGAAGTATGCGCTGCAGCCGCTGGTGTTCGACCCGGGCCCGCACCAGAAGCCCGATTCGGCCGACTGGACACCGCTGTCCTCGGACCGCCTGCTCGACCTCAAGATCGCCGACATCGCCTGCGGCTCCGGCGCGTTCCTGGTGGCAGCCGCCCGCTACCTTGCCGCACGGCTGGTCGAGGCCTACCACCGCGAGGGGGTGGCCACCGGCTCGGCACACGAACTGCACACCCAGGCAATCCGCAAGGTCGTGGCAAACTGCCTCTACGGCGCTGATATCAACGGCATGGCCGTGGAGATGTGCAAACTCTCCCTCTGGCTGGTGTCGCTGGATCCGAAGCTGCCGTTCTCCTTCGTCGACGATAAGGTGCTGCACGGCAATTCCTTACTCGGCCTCACCGACGAGCAGCAGCTGAAGTACCAGCACATTCATCCCGAACCTGCCAGCGCCCAGATGATGCTGTCGAACCTGGACGTTGATGGCGTGCTGGCAAAAGCCGTGAACTTGCGCCGGCGACTCGCTACGGAGGTCGACGACGCCGACCCTCAGCGTTCGGCTGCTGCCAAGAGGCGGCAATGGGGGGAATATCAGGACCTCACCCGCACTTTGGTGGACGTCGCCGACGGAGTAGTGGCCGCCGGGCTGCGGCTCGGCGGCAAGCGAGGCAAGGCGTTGCGAGAGGCGTACAAGGGCCTGCAGATTGCGATTGGCCATGCCCACCCGGTCGACGGGTCGGATCCGAATCGAGAGATGCTCGACGGCATCCTGGAGTCTGGCCTCACCCCGACATCGAAGACGGACTACGAGCGCTGGAAGCCACTGCACTGGATTCTGGCTATTCCGGACGTGATGGAGAACGGTGGCTTCGACGCAATCGTGGGCAATCCGCCGTTTCTTGGAGGCAAGAAGGTTTCAGGTGCTGTTGGCTCCAATATTAGAAACTGGATGGTGCACGTACTTGCTAACGGCACCCCTGGAAATGCAGACCTGGCGGCGTACTTCTTCCTGCGCACCTCTGGGTTGCTGAATTGTCGTGGAAATCTAGGCCTTATCGCAACTAATACGATTGCCCAGGGTGATACTCGTGAGGTTGGTCTCGACCAGATAGTTGCTTCGGGCTTCACTATCGTGCGGACCATTCAGAGTCAGCCATGGCCGGTCGCGAGTGCCTCCCTGGAGTATGCGGCGGTATGGGCGACTCGCGGAGCGGTTGATGGGAGTGTCGAGCGGGTAGCTGACAACCTGGCCGTGGAAAGGATCTCCACTCTTTTGGAGCCAAGTGGGCGCGTCGTTGGCGCACCACACCGACTTGCCGAGAACTTGGGCGTGGCATTCGTCGGCTGTTACCTGCAAGGCATGGGTTTCGTAATTGATGAGGAGGAAGCTCTTGAGTGGATTGAGAAGGACGGAAGGAACGCCGAAGTACTCTCGCCATACTTGAACGGCGAAGACCTGAACGGAAGTCCGGAGGGACTTCCTTCGCGATGGGTAATTGATTTCAATGACCGGTCGGAAGAGGCTGCCAAGAGATTTGAATTGCCGTACGTTCGACTGAGGGATCGAGTAAAGTCTGACCGAGCGAAGAAGGCGCAGGCGGTCCGGACGGCGCCGTGGTGGCTCTTCTTTAGGTCTAGACCTGCCTTACGAAAGGCGCTCGTGGATCGCAAGTATGTTCTCGCACTTACTCGGGTCAGTAAGACTGCTATGCCGCTCCGAGTGTCGGCTCGTCAGGTCTTCAGTGACTCACTCACGGTTTTCGCCGACGACTCGTTTGCCCTCCAGGCAGTGCTATCATCCAGCTTGCATCAGGCGTGGGCAGTCAAGTACGGAACTACAATGCGTACGGATCCAACATACAATCCTAGAACTTGCTTCGAGACTTTCCCTCGTCCAACTTATACCGCACGTCTAGCTGCAATCGGTGAATCGCTCGAAGCTGAACGTAACGGGATAATGGCACGTCGAAAGTTCGGGCTGACGACGCTCTACAACCGCGTCAATGACCCAGAGATCACCGACGCGGCCGACCCCGATTCGGCGCGTCTCCGGAAGATCCATGTCGAGCTAGACGAGACCGTAATAGCTGCCTATGGCTGGGATGACCTCCCGCTGGAGCACGGCTTCCATACCTACCGCCAGATGTGCCGTTGGACCGTCAGCCCGACCGCTCGGGTGGAGGTCATGGACCGGTTGCTTGAACTGAACCATCGCCGGGCCGCGGCGCAAGGTGAGGCGCTGCCCCGGGCCGAGGCCGAGGACACTGAGGGAGTGGACGAATGACCACATCGATTCCCCAGGTGGTCCGGCGGGAGGAGCGGCCGCCGTTCCAGCTCACCCACGAGCCGGACGGGCGGTCGTGGACAGCCCGGGAGAACCTGTCTGACATCCTCGAACGTGAGTTGCTCGGCCCGGCTAATGGTCCCCGCGAATTGCTTAGTGGCTCGCCCGACTCGGCCTATCTAGTCGGGCGGATCGCTCCGGCACGGCTCACCGCCGGCCGCGACGACCCCACCACCGCCGACGACCCGGAGGCCGCCACCGACGTGGGCGACGCCGTCGACGCGGACGAGAGCCGGGGCGTGCCGGTCACCGCAGTCGACGAGAGCACCCCGTCGGCCGACGAGGATTCGGCCGAGGACCAGCCGCAGCAGCGGGGGCTGATGATCCCCGCGTCGATGGGGCTGCGCTTTCAGATCCCCACCGACCTCGAGACGTTCACCGTGCTCGCCACCTGGGGTACCTACAAGTCGGTAGCCGACGAACGCTCCGACTCACCGCGGGCGCGCAAGTACCAGCGCACACCTATGGAGTTCCCCACGACGGTGCGGGTCGCCGACCTCGTCCTCGGCACGACGAAGACCTACGTGCTGCACGACAAGGTCGTGCTGCGCGTCGACCGTTACGACGACGCTGATCGCGGCTGCCGCATGATCGAGGTGGCGCTGTGCAACGACAAGGTGACCCCGCGGAAGATTCCCGTCGACGCCTGGCTCTACCAGACCAGGCTGACCGTCGACGCCGGCGGCGCGGAGGTGTTCCTGCCGGTCACTGACCCGCTGCTCGACGCCCGTGACGAGCGCGACGACGAGCTGCGGCGGCTGCGGCTGCAGTACCGCGACCGCCTGGAGTTCGCGCTGGGCCGCACGTGCTCCGTCGACTGGGCTGTCGCCCCTGACAAGCGGCGGGCCACCTCGGTGTGGACAACCTGGCTTCCGACGTCGGAGACCCCGCAGACCACAGCCGAGGAGGTCGAGGCGGCACTGCTGGACATGGAGGACCTTGCCACAGCCGACCGCGGCGCCCTCGAAGCCGGGCTGACGCCGATCATCACCGGCTACCGGGAGTGGCTCGACGGCGAGGAACAGCGCGCCGCCGACCTGCCCGAGCACCTGCGCGACGAGGCCCACGACGCCGTCATCGAGGCACGCCAGGTCGCCCAGCAGCTCGCCGACGGACTTGACCACCTCCTGGACGCCACCGACGACGAACCGCTGCGCTGCTTCCGGTTCATGAACCGAGTGATGGCCGACCAGCGCATCCAAACCCAGATCGCCGAACTTCGCGCCAAGAACCCGACGTTGGACATCGCCGCCGCCCGCGCCGCCGTTCTCGACGACAAGGGCGCCCGCGCCCACTCGTGGCGCACCTTCCAGCTCGCGTTCATCCTCGCCCAACTCCCGTTGCTCACCGACCCGGCCGCGCCCAAGCGCTCCGGCGGCAACATGGCGCGGGCCCAGCTGCTGTTCTTCCCCACCGGCGGTGGCAAGACCGAGGCCTACCTCGGGCTCGCGGCGTACACGTTCGCGATCCGTCGCCGTCAGGGCGTCGTCGACACCCCCGACGGCACGCTCGACGGCCGCGACGGCGTCGCTGTGTTGATGCGCTACACGCTGCGGCTGCTCACCTCCCAGCAGTTCCAGCGCGCCACCGCGCTCGTCTGTGCCGCCGAGTTGACCCGGCAGAAGGACCCGGCCACCTGGGGGGAGGAGCCGTTCCGGATCGGGCTGTGGGTCGGCACGGATGTCAGCCCGAAGTGGTGGGAGGAGGCCGACAAGCAGCTCAAGAGTGTCAACGAGGGCCGCGGGCATCGGCTCACTGTGCTGCAGATCCAGCGCTGCCCGTGGTGCGGCAGCCGCATCACCGCCCGCGACATCCAGGCCGTCGCCTCGGAACGACGCGTGTACGTGCGGTGCGGCGACGACTTGGCAGGGTGCCCGTTCGCCGAGGGCGGGACGGTCCAGGAGGGTCTGCCCGTCCTCACCATCGACGAGGAGATCTACCGACTCGCGCCGGCGTTCGTCATCGCCACGGTGGACAAGTTCGCCCGGCTCGCCCGCGAGGGTGCGGCGGCCGCGCTGTTCGGGTTCGTCGACCGGCGCTGCGGGCGCCACGGTTACGTCCATCCCGACTACAGCTTCTGTGACATCAAGGACGGCAGCAAGCACCCCAAGGGCAAGGACGGGGCGCCACCCGCGGCGGTCCGGCCGGTGGGCCGGCTCCGGCCGCCGGACCTGATCATTCAGGACGAGCTGCACCTCATCACCGGTGCGCTGGGTACCACGGTGGGGCTGTTCGAGGTGGCTGTGGACATCCTCACATCGTGGCGCGACCAACAGGGACGGTCGGTCCGGCCGCTGCTGGTGGCCTCCACGGCCACCGCCCGCAACGCGCCCGACCAGGTCCGCGCCCTCTACGGACGGCACGTCACGATCTTCCCGCCGCAGGTGCTCGACGCCGGCCGCACGTTCTTCTCCAAGGACGCGCCGGTGTCGGAGGAGTTCCCCGGGCGGCGCTATGTGGGGATCAGTACGACCGGGGTGCGCCTGACGACCGCGGAGATTCGGGTCGCCGAGATCCTGATGGCGGGCGCGCAGTTGCTGCTCGACCGTTCCGGGCGCGCCGCCGACCCCTACATGACACTCGTCAGCTACTTCAGCGCGATCCGGGAGCTGGCCGGCATGGCGCGCTATCTCGGCGATGACGTGCAAACCGCGCTGGCCAAGCGCCGACCGTGGTCGCTGCTGCCGAGTCGTTCTGGTACCGATTACGGCAACCTGCACACCGCCGAGCTGACCTCACGGGTCGCGAGCGCCGACATCACCGGGACGCTCGACCACATGGCCGTCGAGTTCGACCCCACCTTCGACTCGGCGGACGGCAAGCGGCAGCTGCGCGACCTGCGCGAAGCGGGCAAGTCGGTGCCGAAGCGGGAGACCAACCCGTTCGACGCGGTGCTAGCCACGTCGATGCTGCAGGTCGGTGTCGACGTCACCCGGCTCGGGCTGATGCTCGTGGTCGGGCAGCCCAAGAACACCGCCGAGTACATCCAGGCATCCTCGCGCGTGGGCCGGGACCCGGGCCGGCCGGGTCTGGTCGTCAGCCTCGGCAACTGGGCCCGCCCGCGGGACCTCGCGCACTTCGAGCAGTTCCGGCACTACCACGAGACGTTCTACCGGCAGGTCGAGGCGCTGTCGGTGACCCCGTTCTCGGTGACGTCACTGGAACGCGGCCTCGATGGGGTCCTCGTCAGCGCGGCGCGGGTGCAGCACGCGATCGTCACCGAGGGGCTCTCGCCCGAGCAGTCGGCCGGCCGGATCGACGACGAACGCGCCGCCGTCATCAATCTGATCGACGCGCTGGTCGAGCGTGTTCGGCTGGCATCGGACGACGACAGCGCCGAACGTGCGCGCCAGCGCCTGACCAACCGCCTCGACCAATGGAGCAAGCGGCGAACGTACCTGAAGAACCTCTCCAAGGCGCTGGCCTACGAGCGGACACCGGACGAGGCCCACCAGGGCGCGCTGATGACGAGCCCGGAGATGGCGCGCGCGATGGCGACCAGCAAGGACGCGGCGCCCTTCGTGGTGGCCAACTCCATGCGCGAGGTGCAGCCGGAGATCAACCTGCTGGTCAGCCCGATCACGGAGAACCTGGTGTACGTCGCCCCGCCCGGCTCACCGACCTGGAAGATGCCGGAGGAGGACTGATGACAAGCGCCGAAGACCTGCTTGCAGGGACGAGCGTCAGCGCCGAGGGCCGGTTCCACTACGACCCGGCCTCCCCGGTCGACCCGCTCGGCGATGCCGACCAAGAGGCTGAGAAGGGCACCAAGCACAACCGCGCGAAGGTGGGGTCGGGTCGCCCGTCGTCGCTGCTTTACACCTACGGCCCCGGCGCAATCATGGATCTGCCGCAGTTCACGGTGATGCCCGCCGGCCTCGACGACTGGGACCGCATCTGGCGTCGCCGCGACGGCATTCCGCAGATTCGCGCTCCCCGGCTGCGCGACGTGGTGCGCATGTTGCTCCGCTCGCCCGACGTCCAGCTGCGGCCCTACCCATGGCAGCCGAAGAAGAACGTGCACTCCACCGAGGGCAGCGACCTGGGAGTGCCGGCCCGGGTGTTTCCGCAGTGGTTACGCTGCACCGGATGCGACATGCTCGCCGGCCTTGCCCAGTTCGACTACCGCAATACCCACCCCTTCCGCACCGATCTCGCCGGATTCGAGCACGCCAAGTGCACCGGCCGGCCAGGGCGCAACGGTCGTGGAGGGCGCAAGGCGGCCCGGCGCCCTGCCGTGCCTGCCCGCTACCTTCTGGCCTGCGTTGATGGCCACCTCGACGAGTTCCCTTACGACCAGTGGGTCCACCACGGTCAGGGCTGCGCGCAGGCGGAGTTCCCTGCGCTGCGCATGGTCGATCGCACCGTCGGCAAGGGCGCGTCTGCCGTCATCGAATGCGCATCTTGCGGGCTGCGTCGCCCGATGACCGAAGCCCAGGGCGAGGTCGGCCGCACCAAGCTGCCGGACTGCCGCGGCCGTCACCCCCATCTCGACGCGTTCGACGTCAACGGATGCAAGAACAAGACGAAGCTAATCCTGGTCGGTGCGTCCAACCTGTGGTTCCCGGCAACCCAGTCGGTGATCGTAATGCCGGAGTCGAAGGCCGAGCGAGCCGCCGACGTCGCTGACGAGATCCGCCTGGCCCTCGGCGACAAGCTCGTGAAGTATCGCGACGACCTGGACACGCTGCGGGACGTGCTGGACGGCCGGGTCGACGTCACCGAGCTTTCCGACGCGCAGCTGGCCGACGCCGTCACCGCGGCCAACCAGCCATCGACCACCCGCGAGGAGCAGGAGGAACGGATCCGGGACTGGGATCCCGTCGAGCTGCTCGTCCCCGAGTGGGACTACCTGCAGCGCGACCCCATCGGCCCGCACCAGGAGGACCCCGCGAGCGGCCTGACACTGTCGAAGATGGAACGCGGACCAGACCTGCCGGCCTCGATCACCCGCGTGTTGGCCGTGGAGCGGCTGCGCAAGGTCAACGCGCTGGTCGGCTTCACCCGCATCGACGACATGGACCGCGTCGGCGACCTGCCCCGGCGGCTTGCTCCGCTCATGCGTACTGAGCGTCCGGCATGGACTGTGGCCACTGAGGACCGCGGCGAAGGCATCTTCCTGCAGCTCGACGGCGACGCAGTAGCGGCATGGGAAAGCCGGATCCTGTCCACCGAGCTGTGGGAGGACCACCGGGACGCGCATCGCCGCAATTTCGAACGACGGTTCTCTGAAACCGCCGAGACGGTGCATCCGGACACCCGGCTCAAGCCGCCCCGCTACTGGCTGGTGCACACCCTTGCCCACGTTCTAATCCGCGAGCTGGCGATGACCTGTGGCTACTCCGCCGCGAGTCTGTCGGAGCGGCTTTACGCCTGGCCGTCTGCGCCCGGGCGGGCGCCGGCCGCGGGTCTACTGATCTGTACGACGGCGTCCGACAGCGACGGCACCCTCGGCGGGCTCGTGCAGCTCAGCACGCCGGACCGGCTAGAACGGGTCGTCTCCGCCGCGCTCTACCGGGCCGAACGCTGTTCGTCCGATCCGATCTGCGCGATGCGCACCCCCCAGGACCCGGAGGACTTCTTGCACGGCGCCGCCTGCCACTGCTGCGTGATGGCGTCGGAGACCTCGTGCGAGAGAGCCAACCGCTTCCTAGACCGCCGGTTCCTGCTCGACCTTCCGGGGAGCGATGTTGGGTTCTTCGCATCCGTCCGCTGAGGCATCCCGTGAGCTGGGCCGCCTGCTCAATGGCACCGAGGCGAAGGAGATCGCAGACCGGCTGGCCGACGGCGACACGGTCACCGCGGCGCTCAAGGCGGTGATCGTCGGAAGGCGTCCCCCCCTGCGGGACCTACTCGCCCCACGCTTCGGCGAGTTCACCCGGGAGCAGGCAGTGGCCGTCCTGCGGGCGATCGAGGGCGCCCGCTCGTCTACTACCGCGATCGACCCTCTGTGGACGATGCCCGGCCACCTCGCCCGTAGCGGGCCGCTGACCAGCTCGGTGGCACACCTCGTCGACAGCGCCCGCCAGTCCGTCACCTGCTCCACCTTCAACTTCCAGCGCAGCTCCGCGTTGTGGACCGCCCTGCGCGCGGCGGCACTCCGACCGGAGATCGCGGTCCGCGTCTATGTCGACCGAAAGGCCGCCGGCCATGCATCGGCACCAAGTACCAGGGAGGTGGCAGACCACCTACGCCCCGGGGTGGTCATGCACACCAGGGAGTTCGGCGGCGGCTACGTTCGCAACCACGCGAAGTTTCTCGCCATCGATCATCGTTTCCTGCTGGTGACCAGCGCGAACTTCTCGTGGAGCGCCGAGCACGGCAACGTCGAGCTGGGAGTGCTAGCCGACAATACGAACCTCGTGCAGGCGGTCGAGTCCGAGATGCGGCGGGCAGAGGACGCCCTGTACGAACGGGCGCTGCCTGCTACGGGTCCACGCCGATGAACGACGGTGTGGAGCCGGTGGCCCCGGTCGGACCGCAATGGATCCGGCCCGGGCTTCGCGTCGGTGAGGGCCAGGACCCCTTGGGGTACTTGTCGATGACCCAGGACCGCTACCTGCCCTGGCTGATCCCCGGCATCCTCGAGTTGTCCTCCGTCGCCCGGTACTTCGCGTTTCATGCGTTCCTGCTCGACGAGTACCGGGTCCGGGGGCTGCCGCCGAGCATGGCGGAGCTGGGGCGGTTCATCCGGGCGAGCGAGTGGGATCTGGGGCTGGCCGTGGAGCGCTGCCCACACGGGTGCCGGTACAGCCCGGTCGGGGCGCGCCGGCTCCGTGCGCTGCCCGATGACCTGGCCATTCTGCCGCGGGGTGAGTCGGTGCAGCAGGCGCTTGGTGGGTACGGCCTGTACTACCGGTCTCCGATGATCACTCTGGGTCTCGTCGCCCGCGCCGGGACCATGCTGGGCGAGGAACCGACGCCGATCGACGTATTGCGGCCCGACTCCGCCCGGGCCCGACAGGTTGTCGAGGAGTACCGCGACGCTGTGGGGGACACGGAGTACGTCCGCCGCTTCCTCGGTGGTGACGAACCGCTCCCGGCCGTAGTGGTCCAGAATTACGCCGAGCGCGCCTGCCTGTGTCGCCTGCTCGACCGCCCCACAGAGCAGGTGGCCTTGCAGGCCGCGCTCGTCACCGGCGAACCGAGCGCTGACAGCGAGGACGACACGCTGCCGCGGCGCCGCGCCTCCGTCGCGCATTTCCTGAGCCTCGTGGATGTGACCGCTGATGTCGCCGTCGATGCCAATGAGTTCCGGCATCGGCTTTGGGCCGCCGACGCCGTCCGAGGCGATGCCCACCAGGCCGTCGCGGATCGATGGGCCGCGCTGGCGGTCAAGGACATCTGGCAGGAGGCGATCGCCTCGGTCTGGGCCGACTTCTGCCGCCGTGGGCTGGAACAGGTCCGCGAGCTCGGCCGAGGACTCACCCTAGCCGAGGTGCGGCAGCTGGCCGTCGACATGCTCGACGGCCAGCCCGCCATTCCCGCGGAGCTGTCGACGGCGGATCTGGCAGCCGCGATCGAGGCCGGCACCGTCGTACTGACCGTGGACGACGAGACCCTCAACCCTGCGACGACCGAGCTCGAGGACCTGCGTGCCGCAACCGCCTGGCTCGACACCGGATCGTCGGCCATCGTCGTGCTGCTCGAGCTGGCCCGCATCCATCAGCCGCGCAAGCCCGCGGGTCGGCGAGATCAACACCTATCTCCTCGTCGACCGCGGCGTCGAGGGCGAGTCGTGAGCGCGAGCTGATGATCCAGCCAGATCTGCTGCAGCGGCAGCACCGACAGCTCCGGCAATGACGCCTCCCGGAAGACGCCCTGCCTCTTCGCGATCTCGAGGTAGCGACCGTCCCTGTCCGCGGCCGGCGTGCCACGCAGGTCCTCGTGATACTTCACCTCGATGCCAAGAAAGCTCCGCCCTCGATCCTCCGGTCGTACTCGACGAACATGTCGAACGCCGACCGGTTCGCCGTATAGGCCGGATCGCCCCGTCCCGGTGACCACTCGAAGCGGATGCCGAGGACGCTACGGACGTCGGGCTAGATCGGGCGCAACGTGGCGGTGGCGAGAGCCAGGTCGGCCGCCAGAGGAGCGAACAGGTTGAAACACAACGGTTGGCTCGGGAGCAGATCGACCCACAGCCGCGGACGCGACAGCAGCGCGCCCGTCGACGGAGCCTCCGCGACTGCCCCCTGCACCTGCTGCCGTCGCAACTTCATCTTTCGGGACTAGCGAGCGACCGGTACTCGGCAGACTGGGTCGGAGGTCCCGAGCCCGCGGCTGACCGTCTCGTCGGCCGCTCGCTGGCCGTCTGCGTTAAACACCTCGCATCGCAGCTGAGTCGGGCGGGTCAATTCCATGACCGCTGCGTCCACCTGAACGGTCAACAGGGACCCCGACGGACACGACGCGCTGGTGTCAAGAAGGCTGGCACCCTCAGGGGCGGTCTCGCTTCGCCAGAGGGCATCCTGGTGACCCTGGTATCGGGTTGCGGGGTCCACCGAGGCGTCGCACGACCAATGGACGAACAGCTGTCCGTCGCTGGCCATGTTGCTGGACGGCTCGGTCACCAAGATGCGGTACTCAGGCGGCTCGGACGAGCAGCCGGCCAGCTGAGAGGCCAGAAGCACGAGGGACGCGGCAGCGACGATGCGGTGGATGATCATGCCGAGTGCAGCGCGTAACGGCATTCGCATGTTACTCGGCGTCCACAGTCCTGATGAGAGTGCCGATGTAGGGAAACGCGAGTGCCGCAGCGTCCGATGGACCGCACAGACACGAGATGGTGGTCGGCGGGGCGGCATCTCCAACCGGGCGCGCTCGTGTCGAGAGCGGCCCCGGGGTACCGACTGCCGTCACTCCTGCGAAGGGTCTCTCCTTGCCCGTGGTGCGTGGGAGGCGGCGCAGCGAGGCCTGGGGCCGCTCGCTTATGCGGCGCTGCGGATGGAATGCAGGAGCGCCCGGACTAGGCGTGTTCTCTGCTTGACTGGGCCCAAAGCCCGAGTTCGTAGCGGCCCTGGTGGACGCCGTTGAAGAGGGCGGGGAAGCTCTTCTTCGAGTCGCAGTCTGACAATGCGGGAACAGCGCGGAGGATCCGCGGGCGGACCACGTCGTAGTCTTCGTTCATAAAACGAAGCTGGTCGCCGACCAACTCGTCGAAGTACATCAGCGGGGCGCGGCCGACGCGCCCAGCTGATGCGATCCGGTGCCGGGCGGCAGCGAGCCGTTGAAAGCACCACAATACGGTGAACCAGGCTTGCCTAGTCGCCTCGATATCACCAGCCCGGATCCGCTCACTCTCCTGGAAGGAGACTCCTCCGAGGACGTTGCGGGCCTGGGCCACCTCGCCGGTGGTGAGGTCGATATGTGCCTGCCGGGCGAGTTCCATGAGCTGCCCACGGAATGTCATGCGGGCTATCACTACTGCAAGAAGTGCGGCAGTGGCAGACAGGACGCCGGCGAAGGCGGCAACGATCTGTGTCACGCCGACCAGTCTGCCCGTCGCCGCCTGACGCTCAGTGGGCGACCGTCCTCGATCGGGAAGTGCGACCGGAGGCGGGACCACCCACTGCTCCGTAACGGTCCCGGAGTGAGTCGAAGCCGCTTCGTCGTCTTGGAGGTGTGGTGCGCAGCCCTGTCAACCTTGCTGCCTGCTGCAGGAGACGGCTCACCCACGTCGCAGCCGGGCGCGGCGACGCTCCTCGGTTTGGGCGACGTGGTCTGCGGCCGCGACGTCGACGGGCGCTACATCTACGACCGCAACGCGCTCACCGCCATCACCTGCATGGACCGACCACACCGCATCCCGCAGAACAAACCGAGCTCGCCGCCGAGTGCCTGCCACGTCGATGGCGAACGAGCGTTTCAAGCCACGGCTGCGTCGCGCGCTGACACACCGGCGGCAGGTCCGACCTCGTCGCTCGGTCAGCGATAGATGCGTCCCTGGCTATGTACGAAGCTCCACGCCCCGCAGCGGTATCGATCTCTAGATGTCAATGTTTCATTGACGTCAACGGACCGTCAACGAAGGAACGACAACCCAACCCCGCCACGGGGGTACAAGCAGGCGCGTGCCGACACCACGGCGACCGCCGGAGGGCGGGTCCGTCACAGCCCGGAGCGGGGGAGCGGTCAGGACCGGTGACCCGATCAGCGATCTGCGCAGACGCCGGAATCGTCCGTGACTGTCAGAGCGCTCGCCGCCCGGTGCTCGCTGCGATGCGCAGCTGGTGGTGGTGGCCAGGTGCGGACTGTCCCTACTCGCCGGCGACCGCTGACGCCGCACTACCCTTCGCCCGGCGACGGTCGGCGGGCCGACGCCGGAGCGCGGCTACGCGCACGCGCCGATGCTCGGCGGTGCAGGTGCTGATCGCCGTGGCGCCCCGCCTGCATGGCCGAAGTAGCCGCCGCTGACGGGAAACACCGGCCGGGCCCACTTCTCCCGGGAGGCCGTCGGCTTGCTCGCGCCCGGTCCCCAATGCGCGCCGTTAACGGGTGCCGCGCAGGGGCCTCCCTCCGGACCGTGCCCCGCGACGACCTCGAAGCTCAGCCGGCAGCGCTGACGACCGTCGGTAGAGTCGTAGGCATGTGGATCCCAATCGCCAAGCGCCCCCGCACCGCCTGAGGCGGCGCACGCCGCCGACCGGTCCGGCCTCACCCGTGTCGACGTGGACCCGATGTGTAGGCGTGGCGCCGCGTTCCCCGTAGCACGAACCGGGACGACGCGACCGTGGACACCACCCCCGCCGGCCACGAAGCCGGCACCACCGACAGCCCGACGCACCCCGCAGCCCTGCTCGAGATCAACCAGTGGCTGCGCTGCCCGCACTGCGCCGCCACCCTCCGTCGGCCATGCGGAACCTGGCATGCCCGGCAGGGCACTCCTTCGACATCGCCCGCCAGGGCTATGTCTCCCTGCTCCGCGGCGGCCGCAGGCGACACCGCGGCGACAGCACCGCCATGGTGGCCCGCCGCGAACACTTCCTCGGCCAGGACCACTACCGACCGCTGCGCTCCACCCTGACCTCGGTCGCCGTGGAGCTCGCCCCGACCGAGCCGAGACTGGTCGTCGACCTGGCCGGCGGCACCGGCCACTACCTGAGCGCTGTGCTCGACGGCCTGACCCAGCACTGGGGGCTGACCACCGACCTGTCACCGGCAGCCCTACGCCGGGCCGCACGAGCCCACCCCCGAGCCGCCGCGATCGCCTCCGACGCCTGGGAAGAGCTGCCGCTGGCCCCCGGCACCGCAGCCCACGTCCTCAACGTCTTCGGACCACGCAACATCACCGAGATCGACCGCGTCCTGGCCGACGACGGCGTACTCCTCATCGCCACGGCAGCACCGGACCACCTCCACGAGCTGCGCCGACTCGACGGAACCCTGGGAGTAGCCCCACGTAAGCGCGAACGCCTGCAGGCGGCGTTGCGGGCGTTCGAACCGGTCATCCGCCAGCCGGTGACATGGCGACTGGCGCTGTCCAGGCCCGAGGTGGCGAACCTGCTCGGTATGGGACCCACCGGCCACCACCTCGACGAGCGAGAGATCGAGGCGCAAGTTGCGCGACTACCACCCCTGGTCGGGGTGACCGCCTCGATCGACGTCGTCGGACTCCGACGCCGTGGATAGATCCGGCCGTCGCCCGCCGATGCCCTCGAACCCGGTCTGTCCCGGTGACCGGTCACCTCCCGCAGTGGAAGGCCGCGGCGCCGAGCCGGGAAGACGAGGACCCGCGGAGTGGACGTGGAACAATGTTGCTACGCCCTGCGACATCACCCACGCCAGCGAGATCCGCCATACCGGGTCGGGCAGCATGGCCAGTGCCAGCGCGTTCGTCGCGTCGACGAGAGCAGGGTCGCCACGAGCACGAGCGCCACGGCGCCGATCTCTCATCCGCCTCGACGCGAGGCGAATGTCCGGCGTCGATTCACCAGATAGACCACGGTACTGCCGATCGCGAAGCTCACGATCCGCGCCGGGCTCCGGCGCCATCGCCAACGCGACGGCCAACTGTAGACTGCTGAAATCGCGAGTGCGCCGCCGAGAAACCGTGTCGCCTCCGCCTCCTGAGACGGGTCCGCGGTTTCTACTAACTGCTCTGCGCAAGCGCTATGCAGCTCTGAGCAGGCGGTCGAGAGCTACGGCTGGACCTGGGCGGAGCCCGCTGTTCCGGTGTGGCACACCGACCGCTCGCGCGGCTGGACCCGCTGGCGCTCGAGCACGGCCGCCGGTCGACCGGAAACTGCTCGCCACCCGCCTACGGCGGGCGGAACTGGTGTCGACAGTTACAGCCGGGCGGGACGCCGGCTATCGCCCGTCGAGCAGAACAGGCGGCAGGTATCGGATATCGGGAGCCGGCGGATGTCACGAAACCGGAACACCCCGGTCTGTTGCCCCTGGGGTTGGGTAGCCTATGGCCGAATACCGATCGAGCAGAAGAGAGACCGCCGTGGCGCAGATCCACACCGTCCGATTCATCGACGACCTCACCGGCGGAGAAGCCGACGAGACCGTGTCGTTTGGACTCGACGGCAAGCAGTTCGAGATCGACCTGTCGACCAGCAACGCCGGCGAACTCCGGGACAAGCTCGCGCCGTTCCTGACCGCCGCTCGTAGCAGCGCCACGGCCACCCGTCGTGGCCGCGGCAAGGCAAGCGCCGTCAGCACAACCGGTGCTGAGGCCCGGGCACACAACCAGGCAGTGCGGGCATGGGCTCGCGAGAACGGCTACACCGTCTCCGACCGAGGCCGCCTCCCCGCCGAGATCATGGAAGCCCACGCCAAGCAGAGCGGCTCCACCCGCGCTCCGGGCAACACCGTCCAGTTCAGCGGCTGACCGGCGCAGGACATAAGCGAATTACAGACCCCGGCATTCGTGGGCTGCCGTACCGACTCCGATACGGCGTAGGCCGGAGTAACTGGGCTGGGGCAAACACCGCGCTGCGTCGCGGCCGGGCCGCGCTAGACGTCCCCTCTGAGCGGTGCCTCGCCGCGGGCGGCCCGCGCGCGGTTGATCTCGTCCAGGTCTTGCGGCGATAGCGGCTCAGTGCGCCCGGGTACGCTCAGTGGGGCGCCCGGCGCGACCGTCAGCATGATGACGCGTCCGTCGGGGTCTGTGCGGGTCTCGCGACCGGTCGGCACACCCGGGCCGGCGAGAACTGTGATGCCGAGACGGAGCCGATTGGTGCTGCGGTCAGGTGCACCGGGATAGATCTCCAGTACCAAGCCGTGCTCGAGCTCGGTCGAGTAATGCACCGGCCCGCCGCCGTGCTGCTCGCGGACCAGGCGCAAGCCGAGACCGCTGTAGAACTCACGACAAGCCTCAAGCTGCTCGGTGTAGATCACCAGCAGCGACAGCGGGCCAGGGGCGATATCGGCGCCGGTGAGGTCACCGACGGACTGCGACCCTGCAGGATCCGACACGGTCAGCGCTCCGATTCCCGCCACCTAGAAGGCAGACGGGAGGCTGCCGTGGTCACGACGCACCGTGGGGCCGTCTCCGGTCCCTGACCGTCGACCAGCCACGGACGACGTCGGTACAGACCAGGACGGCGGCGAAGAATCCGGATACGGCGACCTGCCACGGCTGTCCGCCGACGCCGAGCATCCCGACCAGACCGCCCGCCCCGACCAGGGTGGGAAAGCCCAGCGGCACCGAACGAGTGGGAACAGCTGCCATCGTGTCCTCCATCAGGCCCGAACTGACCTCGACGACAGGGTATCGCCTCGACGAGGCACAGCTGCCCGATTTCGCCTGTGACGCCCGGTTCGGCCTGCACAACCGGCCACAGCTCACGGCCGAGTTCGTACCGAACTGGACTCTCCTGCGCCCGTCACCCGAGAGCGACGAACGGCTGGCTCCTCCGACCGGTCGCGTCGAAGGAGCCGGTATCGGCTCACCGGGGCTCAGGCCGGGGCGTCGATCAGCTGCTTGGTGCTGCGGCGGAAGGCCCAGACCACGACCAGGGCGGCGAGCACGGTCAGCGGGGTGCCCATCGCGACCTTGGTGATCGCCAGCCAGGTGGTGGAGTCGGCGAGGTACAGCCACTCCTTGACGACGAAGCGGGCGCCGAAGACGGCGGCGGCGGCGAGGGTCGCGACGTCGTGGGCGCGCAGGACGGTCCGGTCGCCGCGCCAGTCGTGGGTGCCGCCGTGCACGGCGTTCCAGACCAGGCCGCTCAGCGGGCGCCGGGCGAGCACGGAGCCGAAGGTGACGAGGAAGCCGGCGGCCGCGGCCCAGATCCCGATCAGGAAGAAGTCCTTGGCCGAGCCGGTCCAGGCCACGACCCCGGCGGCGACGGCGACGCCGGCCAGGCTGCCCGCCGCTGCGGTGAGCTTCTCGCCGCGCACCGTCCGGAAGACGGTCAGCGCCAGGCCGGAGCCGATCGCGATCGCGATGGTCAGGGGCAGGGACAGGAACGCGTTGGCGGTCACGAAGACCACGACGGGCAGCGTCGAGTAGACGAACCCCATCGGGCCGCCCATCTGGTCGAGCAGCGTCGGCTTCGGCTGCCCGGTGGCCGCCGTGGCGTCGGCTGCATCTGCTGCGGCGGGGACCACCGGGATCGGCCGGGTCGCCACGTCGTCGATGCGGTGGGGGGCGTGGTCCTGGACGGTCATGGTCTTCGAACCTCTTCCGATGGGGAGCGGGGTGAGCTGTCCCCAGCAGAAGGTGTGCCGCTCCGGCACCCTCAACCCCGATATGACCGGCGTCACTATCGCGTGGAGCGGTCGCCGGGTCGGAAGGGCATGACCCGCCCGGCCGCACCGTGACCGGAGTTGATGTCGTCAGCGGCGGAGCTCGCGGCGCGGAGTAGCCGTGACCACCGGTAGCTGCCTGCCGCAATCAGGAAGCACCCGTCGCCCGCGAGGCCGGCCTGGCCCACTGAACAGGGGGAGGACCTGGCAGGTCACCCACCGCTCGGGTCGTCGCGTCGCTTCTCGATCTCGGTCAGAGCCCGGAGATCGTCGGCCTCCTCGAGCTCCGCGCGCCGCGCCTCCTCGACCCGACGACGGGCATCGAAACGCGCGTAGCGGTCGTCGGCCACCGCCTTCGCCTCGGCCGCCGACACCGATCCGGCATCGCGCAACAGTGGACGCTCGTCGAAGTCGATGAACCGGTCGGTCTGGCTCACCCACTCCGACATCAGGATCGACTGGCGCCGACGAGCCCGGTCCTCGGCGAAGTCCAGGAAACGCGTGGTCAGCAGGTTGAGGTCAGAGACCTCCTGCTCACTGAGATAGTTCTTGGCCACCGTCACATCGGCCTTGCCGACCCGGCCCCCAGAGAACGAGGTCAGCCCCATGTTCGGGGCCTCGGCATCGCAGCGCATCGTCACCAGTTCCGCCGCGGTGTGCTCGGTGATCGCATAGATGAGCTTGTTCTGGATGGTGGCGAAGAACGCCCGCGCAGTACCGGACTCCTTGTCGTAGTCGGCACTACTGATCGCGAACAGCTCGCGGACCTTCTGGTAGAAGCGCTGCTCCGAGGCACGGATATCGCGGATACGCTCGAGCAGCTCGTCGAAGTAGTCCACGCCCGGCTGCTGAAGCCGGCGATCGTCGAGCGCGAAACCCTTGATCAGGAAGTCGCGCAGCGTCGTCGTGGCCCACTGCCGGAACTGCACCGCGCGCGGCGACGACACCCGATAGCCCACCGCCAGCACCATGTCGAGGTTGTAGACCTTCACCTCGCGACGGACCTCTCGCGAGCCCTCCCGGCGAACTCTCAACTCAGAGTTGATAGTTGCCTGGGTCACCTCGCCGTCGTCGAGAATCCGCCCGATGATCTGAGCGATGTTCTGCACCGACGTCGCATAGAGCTCCGCGAGTTCGGCCTGCGTCAGCCACACAGTGCCACCGGCCGCGCGCAGCCGAACCTTCGCAGCGCCGTCGGCGCTGCGGTAGACGACGATCTCCTCGCCGCTCACGACCCAGCCCCCGGCGTCATGGCCCGGACCGACACGAACACAGTCTCTGCAGACCGTCCCCGGCCGAACCACTGAGCTCGTCGACAGACGGGTCCTAGGACTGCGGCTCGCCCTGTCGGGGTATGGCCGCCCACCTGCCGGGCAGCACTTGCGGCAGGATCCCGGCGCTGCTCGGCGCCCGTCGAAGCGGACTCGGTCACGACACGAAGTGTCCCGCAGCCTGAATCGGCGACACCGACGCCTCGCCGACAAGTGCCCCCGAGCCCGTCGCAGGCCGAGAGCCGCCGGCTCGGAGATCCGGCGGAAGCCCACTGCGCGACCCGCGGCCAGCTACGTCGCCTGCCGGCCGCACCACCCATGCGGGTCCGCGGCCTTGATGGGACACCCCGCAAGAGCGTCCGCAGGTTCGTTCTCCCCGGCCGATCCGGCCAACATCCAGCCCGGTGACCTCGCTGCCGACCCACGCGTCGACCCCATATGGTGATCAGGTGACGCGAACGTTCGCGGCCGTCACCGACAGCACCCCGAGAAGCAGTACTCGGGCGTCGCCCGGTCCGGTGCCATCGTTGCCCGCAGTGTTCGTGACAGGGGCCCGGGAACGAGGCTGTGCGCGCCGGGCGGTATAGATCCGGGACGACCAGACGTGGTGCCGTCGCGGGCGCGAGCGGGGGAGTGGTGCATGGATCAGGTGCTGGACACCGCGGCGACGATCGCCCTCGACGTGCGACCCGTCCTGAGCTACGCGATGGCGCACAACGGGATCCCGGTCGTGTCGCGGCTCACCGTGGACGGCATCGACCGGGACGCGCCGGGCGCCCGGATCATCCTGGAGGTCTCCGACCGGACCGGACCGATCGGGACACCACAGGACATCGTGATCGACCGCCCCGGCCAGGCCGGCTCTTCGACTCGCTCGCGGCGTACGAATGTGAGCCGGTGAACGACCGTGCGGCCGAGGCCCGCGCCGCCGCTGCGGCGCGCGGGAAGCATGCCAGCGGCCCCGGCCGGACTGAGTGCCGCCACCATCGTCAGCTCCGAAGCCTGTACGCCCCGGGGAGTCGGTCACTGACCTGGCGCGCTCGTTCAAGATCAGCCGGCCACGGCGTTGCGAATGCACGGCGAGGCCCGGCCGCGACGGCCAGCGCGTGAGCGTCCCCTTCAGGTGTATCGGATCCGCCGCTGGTCGAACAGCTCAAACGCCCGGTTGATCAGCAACATGAGCGCGCCGACCGACTGCCAGTGATCGTCCTCGTCAGCGGCCATGAGCCCGTCCACACCGTCGGCGGCGGACGTGCCCTTGCTCTCGGTGAACTCAACCCGGCCCAAGCTCGACCAGCGATAGCCGTGAGCGCTGCCGCTGAGCATCTGCCAGTGCAGCTTGTAGCCCGCGGCCATGCTCATCTCCCCGGGTTCCGGAGGCTCGTGGCTCTCGTATCGCGTCAGCACGTCCTTGATCAGGGTCGTGTCGTTCGGTCGGGTCTTCACCTCAGCGGATGTGAAGCCGATCGATTCCCCGGCGGTGACGGCCCTCGTCATCCACTCCGTACGAGTCTCGATAATCGTCGCCATGCCCTCGTCGGCCTCGCCGGTCTCGGCGATGTCCTTGTAGGCGTTGCGCTCGTTGCGCCACTCCTCGTGCGCGATGCGCAGCCCGCGTAACTGCCGAGTGCGGCGGTCCGGTCCGTCGAGTAGCCACAGGGAGTGGGCGGCCCCGATGAGCCCACCGCGGGCAAGGGTCTGCGGCGCCATCGGATACGACAGGCCATCCCGGACGAGGACGTGCAGGAACAGGTGCAGGTGGTCGACGGCGTGGGCGATGCCGAACCAAGCAAGGTGACTGATCGAGCTGACCGGGAACAGCGCGTCGTCGGCGGCGAGGCTGCTGCCAGGATGGACCGGATGCGGGGTGACCGTGGTCTTCGCCCACTGATCGACGATGTCGGCGGCCCGGCGTAGGCGCTCGCCCGTGGTGAACTGGTCTCCGGCCGGGTCGGACATCATGACCAACTAGTCAACCAGGCTGAGGCCGGCAGAATAGAGCCGTCCACCCGCCCGTCGTACGTTTTGCGCCGTGTTGTCGTCTCACTGCCCGTGACCAGCGCCGTTCATCGCGTCCGAACGGTCCGTCGGCGCCATGCGATGGCGCAGTCTTCTGATTTAGGCGAACGCTTGCGGCATGGAGAAGATAGCCGAGTTCCGCCCGCACTGTGATCAGCTCGTCGAGATGATCGACACCGGCGGCGGCCCCGGCGCGAACGAGTTCAATGACCCGGTCGTGTTCACCAATCACCTGCGAGACGACCGGCGGGCACCGGATCTTGTCGTGCGCACGCCATGCCCGGCATCCGGGATGAACACGGCTCTCGCCCGGCCGCGGCGGTAACAGGATGGGTGCGACCACGCCGCTGTGGGTGACTATCCTGCTCGCGGTCATGACTCCGACGCTGACCCTCGCCGGTGTCCTGTGGACGCAGCGCGCGGCCGACCGCAGGGCCGAGCGTGAGGCAGAGCTTCGCGTCGAGCACGAGCGGGAAAGGGCCATGCTGGAGCGCGTGCACGTCGTGTACGACGATCTGCTGACCAAGGCCAACGCATTGACGGTGGCTGCAACTGACAGGAAGGACTTCCTCGTCGTACGCCTCCTCGCTAGTGATGCGGTTCGGTGACGGGGCGTCGTAGAGCGGGTCCGCGACGAACCCTCGAGCGGGTGGCGACGGAGCTCGATGAGCCCCAGTGCAGCCAGCTCCGCTTCGGCACGGCCGAGCTCGGCGGGATCACCGATGCCCAACCGGTTACGCAGGACACCGGCTTCTGAGTCGAGATAGGGGGCCCGGTCGGTCAACGGCCGTAGCGCGCCAGGACGCGCTCACGCGCCGCGCTCGTCGACAGCTGTCCCGCCGCGACGTCGTCGAGCATCGCCAAGCCCTCGGAGCTGGGCTCGAGCCCTTCAGCACGCACCGACGCCAGCGCCTCATCCACATCGGCACGTCGGGTTGCGGCGTCGACGAGCTCCTCGTACTGCGACACCGACATCACCACTGCCTCGGGTTTGCGATGCGAGCCGACGAAGACCGGCTCCGCGCCAGGCTCCTGAACCCGCCTCAACGTCGCCGCGAGTGCCGAACGGAACTCGCGGAACGACAACACCTCGGGACGCAGCCGCATGCCACGAGCGTACTCGAATGCGTACGCATTCGGGTACGCCCACCGGCGTCGAGAGCGTCATGCGGACGCCGAGTCGGCGCCAGTGGCTCCGGAATCAGGCCTCCGTCCGAGGGAGGGCACCGCGCGCCGCCGAGCCCGTGCCGACACGAGCCTCGCGGGCAGCCGCTGTGATCGCACTCGTCCTTACGATCGCCGTCACGCCCGGACCAGGCGCAGAGTCAGGCTGCAGCCCTGATCGGCAGACACGTGCGAAGCGGCCCAGCCGCCTGTGCTGTGCGTCATCCAGGCAGGCGACGCTTCCTCTCGGTGAACTCACGTGCACTGATCCGGCCGGACGAGTGCAGTCGCGTGAGCTCCTCGAGCCCGGCGTCGCGCCGCTTCCGCGAGCGGGCAGTGGCCCCACGAGACCGGACCGCGCTGAACCCGGAGACCACATCCAAGGTCCGGCCAACGACCTCGACCACAGTGCTCACGCCACGACCTGTCCGTCGCAACACACCCGTGGCGACAGGGTGCCACCGGCCTCGACGAAACACCGCCTCAAGCTCGCCCGCCGGGCCGGGGACAGAGGCCGACCGTCGTGGCCCGGGCCGGGTCGCCTCAGCCCGTCGATCGGGCACGGTCTTTCGCGGTCGACGCGACGGCGTCAAGCGACCTCGGCGGCCTTCCACGCGAGCCAGTCCGGCCGGACAAGGTCCTTTCACCGCAGTAGGCGCGTAGCTCCTGTTCGGCTGCCACGCGACCTCCCTCCCCTTGGGGCGTGCACCGCCACCTCTGCCGCAAGAGCCTGACCGGCTCGGGGCCGCACCATTGAGCGACCGGACGAACCGAACCGCGACGCCCCGGCACCCCCTTACGGCGCCGGGGCGCTCTCCGCGTTCAGGCGCCGTAGACTTCCCACGCCAGCGCTTCCCCCGCGGCCCGTAGCTGTCCGCGCGCCCGAGGGAGACCACGGCCATGCCCGACGCTGACACCACCCGCAGCGAACCGTTCGCCCCCAGCCGTGGGACCTGCGGTGGAGCCGCGATCGGTGGCCGGACGGGATTCGCCCCGTGCTCGCGCCCGATCGCCTGGACCGGAACGATCTTCTTCTCAGGGCCCCGCACCACCTGGCGGGCGTTCACCTGCCACGCCCACCGAGATCACCTCACTGACCCGCGTCCGCTCGACCACGACGACCAGGCCGAAGCAGCCTGGCGCTGCGAACAGGAACGCCGCGGGATGGCAGGACTCGCCTATCAACGGGTCCGGCCCCTGCGCCGCCCCGAAGCCCGGTGAGGCTCGCCGGGCGTCGGCTCCCCAGTTCTGTGGGCGATGACCGTGACCTGTTGTCCGGCGGTGCGGCAACTTGCAGGATCTGCAGGTACTCGGTGCGGTCCCGCGCGGTCTCGCGCGGTCTCGCGGAAGATCGCCTCGACGCGCGCGCGGAGGTATGCCATCCGCTCGGACTCGGCGGTCGGCTTCCGCCCCTCCTGGTCGAGCAGCGCCAGTCGCAGGCGAGGACGTGGGGCTGTCCGGAAGCGTCCCCGCTGGGCCGGGTGCCGCCGGCTTCGTCCTTGCCGACCCCGAGGACAGCAGGTTCTGCGTGATCGACAGGGGCGCTGACCGGACATAGATCGGGCTTAGCGGGCCTTTCCTCCTCGCTCGACCGCGGCGATGACGTCCGAGGTCTCGCAGCACACCGCGCCGTCGCACGCATCGCCGGTGACGCGTCACCTCACTCCCGCAGTAGAGCTGTTCGCGGACCGGCCCATTCCAGCTCGACGGACACCCCGCCTGCTGTCGCGATCGCGGCAGGCCCTTAGTAGCTCGATCCCAGGTTGTGCTCGGGAGGTCTGCGATCGTGCTGGTGGTGCCGGGGATCTGTCCCTACGTCCTGCTGGCGGCGGCTGTCGCGACCTGCTCGTCGCGGGTCCGATTGTTCTGCCTGGGGCGTCCGGTTCGTATGCAGGAGCGTGATCTCGGCTCGGAGATTGTCCATTGCGACTCGTAGCCCGCTGCCTGAGGAGGCGAGATCATGTGGGGCGTGGTGTCCGTGTCGGGCGCCGGCGTCGGAGGTGCGGTAGTCCGCCAGAGTGTCGTCATCGGGTGCGATCACGCTCTGAGCGAGCCCGTCCACCTCGCTCAGCCAGGGCTGTAGTTCATCGGGCAGGCTCGAGCGAAGGCGTTGCTGCACGGCCTGGAAGTTGACGACCTCATCGGCGCTCAGCGGCCGGTTCCGCTCGGCGGTGAGGGCGCGGGCGAACCGGGGTGGCTCGGCCCAGTCGCCGGTCGGGGTGAGTCGGTTGAGGTGTGCCGGGCCGGTGGTGTCGATCGTGCGGCGGTAGACCGCGACCAAGTCCGCTGCGGCGGTGTCGTCGATGAGCGCGGCCACCTCGGCGATCCCGCGATAGGAGCGGTGGGCGTTCGCGGGGACGGTCAGCCGTCCGGAACCGCGGTCGTTGACCTGTTCCTGATAGCGGTGCAGGACACCTTGCTGGCTCTGGCTCTCGTGGACCCCCAGGGCGAGGACCGCGACCTGGTAGCCGGCGGTGCGGTAATCGTCCAAGGTCTGCATGGACTCGGTGGGGTCCTGCGCGGTCTCGTGGAAGATCGCGTGCAGGCGGTTCTCGCGGACGTAGGCCTGGGCTTTGCCCATCCACGCCCGGCCGTCGGTCCGCGTGGCCGCCGCCATCTTCTGATCGTCGGTGCGCATCAGGCGCGCGTACTGCGGGTGGAACGGCTTGTAGAGATCACTGTCGATCTCCACCGCTCCACCATCGCCGCGCAGGACCTCGCGAATCTCGGCTGCGAACTTCGACTTCCCGGCACCGGGCTGAGCCATCAGCACGACAACGACGGGATGGTCGTGGCTCAGATATCCGGATAGCCGGGTGGGGACGATCCGATCGCGGAAGATCCGCTCGTTGTCGGGCTCGCTGAGCCGATACCGGGAGAGGTCGTCGCCGTCGGTGCTCACCCGAGCTCTTCGCGCAGTTCGGTCAGGCGCCGGCTGTAGCTGGCGCGGATGGCAGCGAGCTCGTCGGGGTTGTGGGGGGACAGGACGCGTTGTTGACGGGCGCAAGCCTCGATCTGCGCGTGGAGGTATGCCATCCGCTCGGGGGCCGTCGGTTTCTGCTCCTCCTGGTCGAGCAGCGCCGCGTAGCAGGCGAGGACTTCGTTGATGGCTTCCTGCGCGGCTTCGTAACTCACGGCATCATCACTGCTCCACCGCCGTGGCGGCAGATCGGCGACGAGATCCATCGGGTTCGTGGCCGCTTTCGGATCGGGGCTCGGCATCGGCACTCCTTCCATCACGTACGTCGAGTATATCTGCGTGCGACCAGCAGCAGTGAGTAGTCGCGAATCCGTCCTCGTGCGGCCCCGCTCGCATGCCGGGATTCGGCGTCGCGAGAATCGTGGGCGAGGGGATCGATCGGTGTGCGGCATGCGGACCGGTGTTACCGGCTCACTGCGCCACGTACCCACCGTAATTTTCGCGCACGCGTCGGCGGGAGTGGTCGAGCGCGATCGGGAGGATCGGGCGATGGGGAAGCGTTTCGGTCGGCCTCGAGTTGACCCTTTCCCCGGGTGGCTGGGTTTCGACGCACGCAGCGGTTGCAGGTGTCGATCTTGGGGGATGTCGCGGTAGGTGATCGGGGGCCCGGCGCGGACCTCGTAGGGCCCGGTAGAGGTCAAGCGACCAGACCGACGCGACGACGAGCACGCCCCGGCGACCTGGCCGCGCAGCCGGGGAACGACACTGGGTCGCCGTGAGCGCCACCGCATCGACGACGAGACCGCCACCGACGAGGCCGACGACGACCGGCCCAGTAGGCTGCACCCGCGCCGACTGCCTCGCGACGTCGCGCCGACTTGTCAACCTATGTCGGATAGCGACGCTGGATCAGACCGGCAGCGAGAGCAGGCGGTACCGGACAAAGGCTCCGCGGTCGATGGCCCACGCAGTGCCGCCGTCCTGGGGACAGGACAGGCCGATCCCGCCACCTGGCTCCCTCGACGTGGACCTTCTATCCCGGGGAAGCTTCCGGACTAGCCGAGACCCCAGGTACGGCTCCCGGGTTCCCGCCATGCCCGCGCCCGGGAGGCCCGCCGGCCCTGTGGCGGCGCATCGCTCAGCAGCGCCTGATGTAGGGCCGACACCTGCGGGCCCGGCGAGACCCCGAGCTGATCGCGCAGGGTCCGGTGCAGCTGGGCGAACACGGCCAGGGCCGCGGCCCGATCGCCGCGGGCGCTCACCGCACGCATGAGAAGCAGAGCGCTGCGCTCGGCCAGGGGATCGGCAGCGACCAGTCGGCGGGCGCACCGTTCCGCGCTGGCCAGCTCGGCACCGCCCAGCTCGAGACAGGCCTCGGCGTAGCAGGCGGTCGCACGGACGTGGGCGATCTGAGCCTCGGTGCGGCGCCGCTCGGCCCACTGCGCGACGACATCAGGGAGGAACGGGCGCTGGGTGACGAACATGGCGCTCAGCGCCTGTGCCCATGCTCGCCGCCACCGACCGCGGCTCGCCGCAGCCTCCGCGTCGTGCAGTGCCTCCGCCGCACGGTCGGCGTCGACCAACGACCCCGACGGCAGGACAAGGCGCAGCGCGGACCTGCCACGAATCTCGGCGGGCGCGATCACCGCGCGTGTCTTCGACAGCAGCGGATCGAACACTCGTCCCGCATTGTCGGAGGGACGCCCCGGCGACCACAGCGCCTCGATCACCGTGGACCGCTCCACGGCCTGCGATCCGTGCGCGGCCAGACAGGCCACGAGCAGCCGAGCCCGACGGCCGGACAATCGAATGTCCGCACCCGGGCTGTCGCTTTCGATCACGAACTGTCCGTGCAGCTGGATCCGCACGGGGTCATGATGACAAGGTTGCGGCAAGATCGCGACACCATCGTCGCAATCCACTCTGGCATTCTCGGCGGAATCCACATCGAATGAGTCGTCGCTCGTTCGGTACCGCCAGAGGGGAGTGCAGCCATGCTCCGTCAGGTCAGCTGTGAATGCGGGTACCAGGTCCGCGAGAACGACGAAGCGACCGTGGTACGAACGGTCGAGCGCCATGTCCGCGACAGCCACCCGGAACTCGTCGAGCAGGTCACGCCCGACGTCATCCGGGGATGGATCGAACTCGTCCCGTGACGCCCGCCGTCACATCGCCCCGGGCGCATGTGGGTGACGCCAGTCGTCTTTCCATGCACGGACCGGACGGGCACCCTGCGCAGCAGACGCTCGGCCTGCACCTGCACGCAGCGGTCGAGGAACTCCGCGCCACAGCGCGCCCCCGGCAGCGTCGATCACCAGCGAAGCTGCCTGCCTGTCACGGAGACTTGTTGTGAGCGGTGACTTCCGAAGATCCCTTTCGCGGCGTGCGGGATCGACGTGAGCCTAGAGCGGGTTGGCGTGCCGGATCACTCGTCCGCGGAGAGGACAGCGAGGGCGTCGCGGAGCTCGGTGGCCAGTGCGGGCAGTTGACGCCGGGCGGTGGTCAGGAGGATCTCCATGTCGATGGACCAGTACCCGTGGACGATGCGGTTGCGCAGCCGCACGGGCTGGTGCCACGCGACGGCCGGGAACCGTGCCTTGGTCTCGGTGGAGACTTGGCCGACCGCCTCACCGAGCACCGTGTAGTTCCACAGCAGCGCGTCGCGCCGTTCGCGCCGTTCTGTGATCTCGTCGAGGGTGATGTCGGTGCCGAGCTGCTGGATCTGCTCGACGGCGTCGATCATCTCGCCGAGCAGAAGAAGGTCACGCTGCATAGAGCGGGCGGGCTTCGGCGAGCACGTGGTCGCGGAGCTTCGCGTGCAGGGCTCGTCGGGCGACGAGGTCGACCGGGCGGCCAAAGAGTTCGCTGAGCTCGTCGGCGAGGTCGTCGATCTCCCAGCCGAGTGTCCGGCCGGGCCAGAGCGTGTAGAGGATGTCGATGTCGCCGGTCGGTCCGACGGTGTCGCGGGCGGCGGAGCCGAACAGTTCGAGGTGCTCGACGCCGTAGGCCTGGCAGATCGCGGCGAGGCGTTCGCGGTCGACGACCCGGCCGGCGACGATCAGCATTGGCCCAGCGTACCGCCCTGGAGCGGACTATCCGACCTTCGGTGAGACGCGAAGGGAGGAGGGCCGAACGCCATGCGAGGCGCATGCTGACGAGGGGCCCTGTGCGACCCGGCCTGTGCTGCTCGTCGGGGGTCGGCCGTGAGCCCGGCGGCCGGGCAGTAAACGGCCACTCAGTGGCCGAAGCCGGCGCCGGCCGAGCCGTGCACAGCAGACCGGTCGACCGGTCACGGTTCGTCCGCCGACGGCACGGCTGCCGCCGACCGGGCAGGAGCCGTACCTGCCGATGCGGACTCCACCACGCCCTGAGAACGACAGTTGGACACGGTGGGGCAGAGCGGAGCGGAGCGGACCGGGGTGGCCCGAGATCAACGTGAGTCAGTCGGGTATGAGGTCGTGCTCATAGGCGACGATCGCGGCCTGTACCCGGTTTCGGAGGCCGAGCCGGTCGAGGATCGTGCTGACGTGGGCTCTGATGGTGCCTTCGACCACTTGTAGCTCGCGGCCCGATCTCGGCGTTGGACAGTCCAGCGCCCAGAAGCCCGAGGACCGCGCGTTCGGGGCCGGTCAGGGGCGTCACGGCGGGTCGTCACGGCGTTGCGCGCGGCCAGGGTCCGGCGGTGGCGGCGGGTGTAGAGATCCAGGACGCGTCGCGCCGGGCGATTGACCTCATGCCGACGCCAAGCACAGCGCCGAGCTGCGGCGCCGATCGCCCGAGCCCGGCCGAACTCTCGACCTCGACGCGGCGCCGCCTCGAGTCGGCGGTCTATGCCGGTGCCGGTGAAAGGTCCCGCAGGGCGGCGCCCATATCCGGGTAGTTGTGCAACCCACGCAGTACGGCGCGCTCAGCCGGTGTCAGCCGAGCCGCGAGCCGGTGGGCGCCGATCAAATGCACTGTGAGTTGTTGGCTCTGGGCAGCGTGTCGGATATGCGGTAGGGCTCGCATGCCACGCGGCGTGCTCACAGCAGCCGACAGATCAACCAGCAGGTGACGGGTACCCACGAGCCCGGACCTGATCAAGTGCAGGTGCGCGTCGAGCTGCCGCAACATCCGACTCCCTGCGGCAGTGTCGAGCAGCCCCTCAACGCGCACGCGGTAGACGTCCGGGCGCGGCTGATCACCTCGTACGTAACTTTCGTTCATCTGGCCCCCTCAGGCTCACCGACGGTGAAGCGCGCGACTACCCCGGAAAATGCAGTTGGAACAAGCTGTCGTGGGCGGCTCGTCTTCCAGCCAGTGCGAAGGTTGCCGTGATGCTCCCGAGGACTGTCCGGGAACCGGAACGAGGCCATCGACCGGGCCACCGCAACTCTGACGTCGAGCACCACAACCTGTTCACCCGAGTCTCTCCGCAACCAGCCACCGCCAGAGAGACGAGAGGAGACGACCGGTGACTGAGGTACGGCGGTATGTGAGGGCACGGCCAGACCAGGTCCATGCAGTGCTGGCCGACGGGTGGAGCTACGGATTGTGGGTGGTCGGTGCGGTCCACATCCGAGGGGTCGCCGCCCACTGGCCGCAGCCGCAGTCGTGGATCCGACACAGCATCGGCGCCTGGCCGGCGATGCTCGAGGACCGCACCGTGGTCGAGGACCACCGCCCCGGACGACTTCTGCAGCTACGTGCACATGGATGGCCGGTCGGTACAGCGCGGGTACGTATCGAACTGCACCCCGACGGCGAGGGCACCCTGATATAGATGACCGAGGACGCGGTCGCTGGTCCCGCCAAGTTCATCCCCTTGTGCTGAGAGCCCCGCTGCTGAGCTGTCGCAACGCGGAGAGTCTGGACCGGCTCGCCGCCGTGGTCCAGGGGCGGCCCGACTAGCCAGGCGAGCCGAGAGCCCAGAGGAACTCGGACCGAGTCCGCGAGCCACAGTGAGCCACAGTGAACTGAAGACCCTCGCCGCGCAGCGAGCGGAACTAGAGCCCCCGCGGACCGGGGAAGGGGATCTCCAAGGCCGCAGAGAGCAGTAGGTCGGAGCGGCGCGACCTGCTCCGCCCCGACCTGACATCGACGGACGTCAGCTCAGCTGGCCCCACTCGCCGGTAGGTTCCTCGCCCTCCATCTCAGCGACTGCCTGGACCATGGCCATCAGCTCCGGATCCAGCCCCGGTCCGAACTCCTCCGGGCGCTCGACAGCGATACCCATCGGCACGCCGCGCGGCGCCTGCTCGACCGACAATTCTGTCCCGTCGTTGGACGGCGAGGGTCCCCGGTAGAGCTTCCCAGCCTCGGAGAGCTGGTCGAGGCTGAAGGTGTACTGCTTGCTCTGCAGCCCCTGCTCGAGCAGCGTCGCGACTTCCGGGAACTTCTCTGCGTTGGTCTTCGGGATCGGCAGCAGCTTGTTCCAGTCCACCCCCAGCGCCTCGAGCGCCTTGGCGTAGGCGTTCTCGTGTGCCTGATCGCGCACGATGAGGTACGCGATGGTCGAACGCGCCGTCTTGTTCGCCGTCATCTCATAGAGCCGACACTTCTGCAGGCGGCCGGTGGACTCCAGCATCAGGTTGTAGAGCAGGTTCAACGGCAGGTTCCCGCTGTCGTAGACATACTTGCCCGTCCACGGATCGCCCTGGGCGTCGACCGGCAGCGCACCCTGGGCCCCCACCAGGTAGTGGTGAATGTTGCCCTCGCCCAGCGCCATACCCAACGGCGTCGCCCCACCAGCGCCCGGCGTGTCCAGGTCGTCGGTCGCGGCTCCCTGGTAGCGGGGCGAGCCGTCGGCCAGCCGAGCGATCGTGGTGGCGATCAGCTCGACATGACCGATCTCCTCGGTGCCGACCCCGTAGAGAAGATCACGGAAGGGCTTGCCGTCGGGACCGCGAAAATTGAAGCTCTGAAACAGGTACTGCATCATCGTGCGCATCTCGCCGAACTGGCCGCCGAGTCCCTCCTGCAGCGCGTTGGCCGCGGCCGGGTCAGGCTCGTCGGGAACGATCTCGTTCAGCAGACGCTGGACATGCAAGAACAACGACAACACCTCATCAGGAGAGTGACTGAGTGCACTGATCAGTCCGCCTCACGACGGACGCGAGCAGTGCCACAAGACGCGACCGCCTAGTTCGAGCCGCTGCGACCCGCCTACCCCACGCCCCACTCTCTACACCGTCTATCTGACATCCGCGGAAGCGTTGCCTCTGTGACTCGCTGCCGAGAATGCGCGTATCGCAACGTGGCGGATCCGCGATGAGCCATCCATCCGGCGCAGCAGCACCCCGGGAAGTGCTTCACTCGGCCGTCGGGAGCTCTGCTCAGTCGGGAGTCGCACCCTCTGGCTGCACGCTCAGTGCTACGTCTTCGCTCCAGGCGTTTGGACCCTGGAAACCAGGGTATTCTGAATGCGCATCCATCGGCATGCAGCTCGATTGTCGACCGACGGTGCCGCGGCCTCGATCGATGCACCCACCCCCGGCGTCGGTCGGGGCCGCTCACGTGGGTATAGCCGTCCGATCTCGATACTTCGACGTCCATCTCGCGATTCGGTCCTGCGAGCCGAACTCGATCTAGGTGCCCACAGACGCACCTGCTCGAGCAAGGTGTCCCTGAGTTCGCTGACGGCGTGCCGTGTTTGGACTCCAGGAATTGCGGTACATCGATGCCAGGCGGGTTCAGCAGCGCAGGTCGCCGAGTAGCCGAGGCGGACGACCAGGCCGTGTCGTCGCCTCGGCTGCGCCCCTACCCGGCGAGCCAGATATCCGACGATCAGGGATGAGTACTGCCAGGCCCGCGAGATCTGTGCGGCGCGACAAACCGCAGTATCCTCGAGGATACTGAGCCGACGCTCTGACCTCGCGCGTATAAGGGTGCGTCGAGCACAAGCGAGTCCTGCACGCCGAGTCGAGCGGCCTGCGGTGCGCCAGTCCAGCTTTGGCCCTGAACTGTCGAAATGCTGTCGAGGAGACGGCCAGCCTGGCATAATCCATGGCCGTGCAGGTGTTTATCAAGCCCGGGGGTGGGCATGTCTCCGTTATGACGACGACTGCAACACATTACATCGAGGTCAACGCACCGGCTGATCGCTGCTACCGCTGGTGGCGGCCGCTCACGCATCTTCCTGAGATCATGTCCGATGTGCGACGGGTCGAGCCCAAGGACGGTCACGCCGACGTAACCAAATGGGTCGTCGACGGCCCCCTCGGGCGACCGGTCGAATGGGAGGCGAAGATCGTGGACGAGGAGCGCGATCGTAAGATCGCGTGGGCGTCGTTGGACACTGGTTCCAACGACATCGACACCGGCGGCGCGGTGCGATTCGACAATCACGGTGATACGACCGGGGTGGAAGTGAGTCTGCACATCAACCCGCCGGCCGGAGCGCTCGGCGAGGCCGCTGTCGCGCTGTTCCACGACCCGCAGGAAAAGATCGAGAACGCACTTGCCGAGTTCAAGCGCCTGATCGAAGCCGATACCGGCGTGGCGCGCTAACGTGCTCCCGGGGCGGTGACCGGCCGCAACGCGCCGTGGCCGGCTCCGCCCCTCGACGCGATGAAGAAGTTCGAATCAGGGGGTGGCATGTCCACGAACTCCGACTGGCAGCAAGCCCGAGAGCGGTTCGTCCGAGAGGAGCAGGAACGAACCCGAGCCGACCAGACTGAACGGTACGATGCGACCGAGATCGGGCCACTGGCAGACGAGTTCGCCCAGCTGGTGCAGCGACTGTTCACAGCGGGCACGGTCGGTGGCGTCCTCCAGCACGTCGTGGACTCCACCCCGCGGTTGATCAAGGGAGCTTCTCTGGTCAGCATCACGATGCGTGACCCTCGCGGCGGATACACCACGCCAGTCTTCACCGACGCGTTGGCCGAACAGATCGACCAAGTGCAGTACGCCGCCGACGAAGGCCCGTGCCTGGAGGCGACACGCACCGATGGCGTAGGAGTTGCCTCCTGCCCCGACCTGGCTGCCGACACCGAACACTGGCCCCGCTTCAGTCCCGCAGCTGCCAAACTCGGCATGCGTTCGATGCTGGGAGTCGGCCTGTTCCCCCGCAGTAGCCCACCACGCCTGGGTGCACTCAACATCTATTCCGACCGCGCCCACGCCTTCGACGACGCCGCGCGCGATACCGCGCTTGTCCTGGCCTCACACCTGTCGGTCGCCCTCGCCACCACCGAGGAGATCACAGCGGCGCGCCTACACGCCGCACACCTTCAGGAAGCGATCAAGAGCCGCGATGTCATCGGCCAGGCAAAAGGCATCCTCATGGAGCGGCAAGGAATCGACGCCGAACGCGCTTTCGACATCCTGACCCGCACCTCGCAGGACCTGAACGTGAAGCTGGTGCAGATCGCCGAAACCCTGGCATCACGCCGCAACGACCTCTAGATCCGGGCATGGTTGTAGACGGTCCGGCGCGCGATCAATGATCGTGAAATGGGGTGAGGCCTACGGATTCGGTGTGGATCACCACAGCACACCGCCGAATCCTCAGAGGCCCCCTGGCGATCCACTGTAGGCGCCCCACTGCCTCCGACCGGTCCGGCTGCGGCTGCGGCTGCGGCTGCGGCAGTGTGCCGCCGACCAGGGCTGGAACCTGGGTTGCGCCGGTGAGCAGTTCCAGGTCGCTCACACCACCGCCGCGAGCTGGGCCCGCCGATACGGCCCACGGTGATGAGCAGACCGTGACTGAGCGCTCCAGCCGCTCGCACTGGAGCCCGCGCCGCACCAGACGGGTCGTCGAGGTAGAGGTCCTGCCGCTGCGCGACGCCCACAAGATCGGGCCCTGCGTATCGCCAGCCGGATCCCGGTCGCCGCAACGGCGGTGCATCAGGTCCTGCGCTGCCACCACCGCCCGAAGCTCGCGGACTGCGACGCCCCACGGGCGAACCGACTCGCCGTCATGAACGTGCTCCGTCCCGGCGAGTGGGTCAACGCCGATGTGACGAAGCTGGACCGCATTCCCGACGGTGTAGCGGACACCGCGTCCTCGCGCGCAGCGGGCCGCGCCGACCGGGAACGCACTGGCGGACGTCGAGCTCCCGGCGGTGCCGCGCCTGTCGAACTCGAACCGCGAAGCGGCGAGGTCGACAGGCGTTGCTCCGAGCGGCCTCCTGCCCCCGGCAGTCGGCCGACGGCCGCGCCTCTGCCACCCCTCGCTGTAGAGGCGCGGCTGTTTCCTCATCGACGCGGCAGGCCCGCCGCACACTTTCGATCATCGGATGGGCCAGGTCGCGCTCAGATCCGTGTCGCAGCTCTGTCGACCAAAGCCACTGCCTGATCGATGCTGTCAACGGTGAGGACGTGATCGGGCAGGTGGGCGGGTTCCCATCCGGGGCCGGCGGCCACGATCGTGGTGGTGCAGCGCTCGAGGCCGCGCAACGTCGCCGGATCGGCGGTGTCCGATGTCTGAGCCCAGACGAACGCTGCAACCGGCCGGGTGCGGTGCGCCGCATGCAGCAGTGCCGCGGCCGGGACCGACGGACCCAACATGCGGGCAGGGCGCCGCCGGTGGTGCAGAGCGGCCAGCAGGGCGTCGAGTGCCAGCGTGTGCAGCTCCGCGCGAGCGCACGCCAGGAGCACCCCCCCGACGCCGATCGGTGGCTGTGGGACCTGGCGAAAGCTCGTGGTGATGGCCCAGACGAGCGTGCATTCTGCATCGATCGGACCTGCACGCGGATCAGACTGGGCCAGCGACTCCGTACCCGGCGACGCGCCGTGCGGGTCCTGCGCCGGACGCGTGATGATGCTCGCGTGACACAGGGCAGGCCGACACAGCCGATTCCACGTGTCGACGACCCCGCGCCGAGACACACTCTCCCGCAGAACCTCGACGGCGGAGTCGGCGTCCAGGGCTCGGGCTGCCGACAGCACGGCAGCGACCTCTCCTGCGCAGGTCGCACCGTCGCCGCCGTCTTCACAGGACACCCCTGGGCGCCCGCGCGATGCGTAACTCGGGGCGGAACCGGGCACCTCCGCAGCGGAACCCGGGCGGTTTGCCCGAGCGATCGCCGCCGCGGTGGCCATGGGTATCCCGTCCCTGCGAAGTCGCTGCACCATCTCCAGCTCGGCGAGGTCGGCCTCGGAATAGCGCCGGTAACGGCCGGCCTGATGATCGACAGGTCCGATCCCGTAGCGAGCACTCCAGCTGCGCAGCGTCGCCGGCGCAATCCCGAATCGGCGTGCCACCGCCGCAGCCGTCCACTCCGGCACCGGCTGCGGGCCGGTCGGCGGACATGGCGGACTCATCACCACAGTCTCGCCCACGAACGTTCGCGGTGGCCGACCGCGGGCCACCGCATGACCCGGCCCAGCACCGTCCGGGCTGCTCACGAGCCTTGTGGCGCGCTCCGATAGCGGGGCTGCCACGGTTGTGCCACGGTTGTTCGCAGGGAAGGGAGCGTGAGCGCGATGACCCACACGCAGCGTCTACCACCGCCAGTGTCCGAAACCTGGGACTGGCAGCGTCTGGGCGCTTGTCGGGGGATGGACGTCCAGTCGTTCTTCCATCCGCCCGGAGAACGTGGTGCCGCGGCCCGGGAACGTGAGCGAAACGCGAAACAGATCTGCGCCGGTTGCCAGGTCCGACCCGAATGCCTGCAGCACGCACTGCGGATCGAGGAGCCATACGGAACCTGGGGTGGGGTAGGGGAGCGGGAACGGTGGGAGATCGTGCGCCGGAAGCGACGAGAAGCCCGGCTCGCCTCCGGCCCGGCATCACCGCCCAGCTCAACCCACATAGTCGCCACGCCATCAGGCACCGCCGGCCCGTCGGGCCCGGAACCCGCGACGAACACCGACCGGCCGCCCGTTCGGGGCGAACTCCTTCACTGACCGATCCCTGACAAGCGATGTCGACTTCCCCCGGTCCTCTTCGTGAATCTCGAGCATCACCGACCCGTCGGCGCGCCGGAAGCCGCACCTCCGGCAGCTCACCGATCTTCGAGTGCCGGTTCGACCGACTCACGCCGACACGAGGCCGGCCGTATGCAGCTCACGAGCAGCGCACCCACGGCCAGCGTGAGTGGCCTGCGGCGGTGCACGGCCGGATCCACCGGGGCACGACACCCCACTGCGGTCGTGAAAGCCGCGACCATCGGGGACAACGCCGCGGCACAGCTCTCTCGCCCGCTCGCGCTCGGCCCGCCATCGTCCCTGCGCCACCTCATGCAGGTTTGGCCCCCCTTCGGTAGGGAAGGCCTTGGCGGGAAGTAAAGCCCGGCATCCCCTCTCATCCTCCGCTCACAGCGGTGGCCCACGACGGTCGAGCCCCAACTCGGGCGAGGTCGCTGTCCACAGTCGTCGAAAACGGCCGACGGTCCTAACGCGAATGGAGAAACCCGATGCCCGCTCTACTGTTCGGCTCAATCGGAACGTTGGTCGAGTCGTCGGAAATACAGCGCTCATCGTTCAACACCGCATTCGAGCGGCACGGCCTCGACTGGCACTGGGACCGTGAGGACTACCTGCAGATGCTGGAGTCCAGTGGAGGCAGGCAGCGGATCGCCGACTTCGCCGCTGCGCGTGGAGACGACATCGACCCCGCCACTGTACACGCCACGAAATCCGAGGTGTTCCGTGAGAAATTGATCGAAGACGGGACATCCCCCCGACCCGGCGTGATCGAGACGATCAAGGCCGCCCACGGTCGCGGCGTCACGGTCGGCTTGGTGACCACCACCTCGACCGACAATGTCGAGGCGGTGCTGCGCGCACTGAGCCCCTCCCTGTCCGCGACCGACTTCGCAGTGATCGTCGATGTCGCCACCGCCGCGGCCCCCAAACCCGACCCAGCCGCCTACCTGCACGCGCTCACCGCTCTGGACGAGAAACCTGACAGAGCGATCGCGATCGAGGACAACATCGGCGGCATTTCCTCCGCGACGGCGGCGGGCCTACGGGTGATCGCCTTCCCCAACGCCAACACCACCGGCCACGATTTCTCCGCGGCGACCGAACGTGTGGAACGACTCGACGACGGTGCTCTGCTCTCTGATCTCACCCGGTCTTGACGGCCGTCGCTCCACATCAGCCACCGGCCCTACCCGGTTGCGCCACGATCCCGCGCCCCGAAGCCGACCGATCGGAGACCAGGACATGAGCAACCCCCAGGCTGTGCTCAGCGCGACCGATACGGAGTTCCGTGTCGAGAGTTGGGAGCGGATCGAGTTCACGCTCTCCTACGTCGACGGCGTGTTCGCGCCCCACAACACCGAGCTCGCCGACCTCTATCGGCCATGGGGCCGGTGCCTGATGGTGATCGACGAGACCGTCCACGAACACTACGGCGACCCGATCCGCAGCTATTTCGACCACCACGACATCGCCGTGACCCTCGTACCACTGACCATCGCCGAGACGGCCAAGAGCCTGCGCACTCTCGAGCGCATCGTCGACGCCTACGCCGACTTCGGGCTACTGCGCACCGAACCGGTGCTCGTCGTCGGTGGAGGCTTGACCACCGACGTCACCGGGTTCGCCTGCGCCAGCTACAAGCGTGGCACGCCCTACGTCAGGATCCCCACCACGCTGATCGGTCTCATCGACGCGAGTGTCGCGATGAAGGTCGCGGTCAACCACGGCAGACACAAGAATCGTCTCGGCGCCTTCCACGCCTCGCAACAGGTCCTGCTCGACTTCTCGTTCCTGGCCACCTTGCCCGAAGCGCAGGTCCGCAACGGCGTCGCCGAGATGATCAAGATTGCGACCGTGGCGAACGCCGGCCTGTTCGACCTGCTGGAGAAATACGGCGACGACCTGCTCGCCACACGCTTCGGGCACCGCGAGGGCACCCCGGAACTGCGCCAGATCGCCCACCGGTGCACCTACGACGCCATCCACACCATGCTCGAACTCGAGCACCGCAACCTGCACGAACTCGACCTGGATCGCGTCATCGCGTTCGGCCACACATGGAGCCCGACCCTGGAGCTCGCCCCACCCACGCCGATGTTGCACGGTCACGCGATCGCCATCGACATGGCGTTCTCGGCGACCCTGGCCGCGCGCCGCGGCGACATCACCACCGGGGAGCGCGACCGCATCCACCGACTGTTCAGCGGACTCGGACTCAGTGTCGACAGCACCTACCTCACCGAGCAGCTGCTCATCGATGCGACCGCATCGATCATGCAGACACGAGCGGGGAAGCTACGCGCCGCCCTGCCCCGCCCGATCGGAACGTGTCACTTCGCCAACGACATCGAGCACACGGAACTGATCGAAACCCTTGCCGCACACAAGGCCGTCGTCGCTGGCCTACCGACATCGGTAGAAGGTGTCGAGATGTGGTCGTCGGCGAAGACAGAGTTGACGACCGCCCCGAACACCGAGGCCAGGACATGACCCACGCGATGAGGCGTGGCCCGCGGCCGGTGACGCCGACGACGATCCTGGCCGGTCTGCTCGACGACCTGGTCGCCCGGGCCGGGCCCGACGTCGAACCGGACCTGCTTCGTGCCCGCGACCTCGCCTCCGGCCTGGATCCCTACCTCGACGAGCACACCTCGCCGGCGTCCCACGCGCTGGGGGAACTGGAACGCCGGACCAGCGCCGAGAACTGGGACCACACCGCAAGCGGCCTCGAGCAAGAGATGCTCTCCGGACACGTCGAGGGCCGCTTCCTGCGTTTCCTGGTCCAGGCCATGCAGGCCAAACGGGTACTCGAGATCGGGATGTTCACCGGCTACTCGGCCCTGGCCATGGCCGAAGCGCTACCCGAGGACGGTGAGTTGATCGCCTGCGAGATCGACCCGCACGCGGCAGCACTCGCGCGTGAAGCTCTCTCCCGGTCCACGGCCTCCCAGCGCATCACGATCGAAGTCGGCGCGGCCACCGACACCCTCGCCACACTGGTCGGACAGCGCTTCGACCTGATCTTCCTCGACGCCGACAAGGGCGGATACGCCGAATACCTCGACGCCGTGCTGCAAGGCGGCCTGCTCGCCCCGCACGGGGTGATGTGTGTCGACAACACCTTGATGCAGGGGCAGCCCTGGACGGGCGAGTCCACCCCGAACGGCACGGCGATCGCGGCGTTCAACAGATCCGTCACCGATGATCCGCGTATCGAACAGGTCCTCGTCCCGCTCCGAGACGGACTGACCCTGATCCGGTGGGCGTCGTGACCGATCGGTCCGCCACCCGGGCGAACTACGCCGCGCCCGCTGCCCGAATCCGAGCGGGCACACAGCCCGCACCGGTGCCCCCCACCGGTGCGCCCGCCACGGGCCGCACCCGGACTGCGGCCACGCTGCTGCTGCTTACAGCAGTGCTCCCTGTGAACGCGGCGATCACAGGGATGGCCGCGCTGATCGGGCTGACCCGGCGGGCACGCCGCCCGCGCAGCACAGCCACCCGACAGACGATCATGCTGTCGGGCGGGAAGATGACCAAAGCGCTCACACTGGCCCGTGCGTTTCATGACGCCGGGCACCGGGTCGTGCTCGTGGAGCAGGCCCGCTACCGACTGTCCGGGCACCGCTTCTCCCGAGCCGTCGACGCCTTCCACGTCGTCCCTGCACCCGACGCGCCCGACTACGCCGAACGACTCGCCGAGATCGCCCAGCACGAGGGCGTCGACGTCTACGTTCCGGTGTGCAGCCCCCTCGCCAGCTGGTACGACGCCGACGCCAAGCAAGCGCTCGAGCCACTCTGCGAGGTCGTGCACCCTGACAGCGACGTCGTAGCGCTGCTCGACGACAAACACCGTTTCGCCCAGGCCGCCGCAGCCATGGGCCTGCCGGTGCCGGACACCCACAGGATCACCGACCCGCAACAAGTCATCGACTTCGACTTCACCTCCGCGCCCGGAAGCACCTACGTCCTGAAATCGATCGCCTACGACCCGGTCCGACGCATGGACCTCACCCGTCTACCGCACCCGACCGCCCACCAGACAGCCGACTTCGTACGCCGGCTACCGATCTCGTCGGACAACCCCTGGATACTGCAGGAGTTCGTGGAGGGCACCGAGTACTGCACACACTCCACCGTCCGCGACGGCGCCGTGGCACTGCACTGCTGCTGCCCCTCCTCGGCCTTCCAGCTCAACTACACCGCAGTCACCCACCCCGTCATCGACGAATGGGTCCGCCGGTTCTGCACCGAACTCGGCGTCACCGGGCAGCTGTCGTTCGACTTCATCGAACGCGCCGACGGCAGCGTGTACGCGATCGAGTGCAATCCACGTACCCACTCAGCGATCACCCTGTTCCACGACCACCCAGGTCTCGCTGACGCCTACCTCTCGGCCCACGCCGGCCCACCGGCGGTCCCCGACCCGGGTGCCCGCCCGACCTACTGGCTCTACCACGAGCTCGGCCGGCTCCTCGGGGCTCCGACGTCGCTGCCCAAGCGGTTACGCACCATCCTCCGCGGCAAGGAAGCACTGCTCGAAGCGCGGGACCCGCTGCCGTTCCTGCTGGTCCCTCACCTGCAGATCGCCGCGCTGCTGCTCGACAAGCTGGTACGTGGCACGCCCTGGGTAAAGATCGACATCAACATCGGCAAGCTCGTCGAATCCGCGGGGGACTGATGATCACGGTGCTGCACCTGACCGGATCGCCGGTCGACGAGTTCTTCTGCGACCTGTCCCGCCTCTACGCCGCAGACTGCCTCACCGCCACCGCCGACCCCACCCGCTACGACGTCCACATCGCCTACGTGACACCGGGTGGGTGGCAGTTCCCCGTAGGCCTGGCGCCCGGCGACATCGCCGCCGCCCCGCTGCTGTCGCTACCCGAGGCCCTCGCCCACATCGCACGTCTCAAGATCGACGTGATGGTGCCCCAGATGTTCTGCCGACCCGGCATGACCCACTACCGGGCGCTGTTCGATCTGCAAGGGATCCCCTACGTGGGCAACACCCCGGACGTGATGGCGCTCGGAGCGGACAAGGCCCGCGCCCGCGCCGTCGTCGCACACGCCGGTGTCGCGGTTCCGGCCGGAGAGGTACTCCGCGCAGGACAAGCCCCCACCCTCCGGCCACCGCTCGTGATCAAACCTGTCGACACCGACAACTCGGTCGGCGTGACCTTGGCCGAGACCGACGAGACCATCGAGGTGGCGATCAAAGACGCTCTTGCCCACAGTGAGCGAGCGCTGGTCGAACAGTTCGTACCTCTCGGCCGGGAAGTACGGTGCGGCATCATCGATCGCGGCGGTGACCTCGTAGGCCTGCCCCTCGAGGAGTACCGCATGGACCCGACAGACAAGCCGATCCGACTCGCCGACGACAAGCTCGACCGCTCTGCCACCGGCGACCTGCGTTTGGTCGCCAAGGATGACCGGTCCTGGATCGTCGATCCCGCCGATCCGCTCACCGCGACAGTTCACGACGCCGCTCGGCGCGCCTACCGGGCGTTGGGATGCCGCCACTATGGGCTCTTCGACTTCCGAGTCGACCCGAACGGCCGCCTCTACTTCCTCGAGGCCGGCCTGTACTGCTCGTTCGCCCACTCCTCGGTCGTCGCGACGATGGCCCACGCCGCCGCAACACCGGTACGAGAGCTGTTCGCTGATCTGATCTCTGCCGCCCGACAGGAGGTCAGGCAGACATCGTCGGACCACCGGTGATCATCCCGCGGTGCATCACCCGATCCCCAACGACACCGGCATGATCAGCCCGGTGCAGCACACAGGCGTTGTCCCAGATCACGACGTCGCCCGGCGACCACGCATGGCACATCACGTTGTCCGCACGAGTCGAGTGCTCGAACAGCTCGTGGATCACATCGGATGACTCCTGTGCCGACATCCCGCTCACCGAGACACAACGGGCCGGAGTCGACAGATACAGCGCCACGCGCCCCGACACCGGATGGCGACGAAACACCGGGTGCTCCGCCTCGGTCTCCCCGCCGGCATCACCCGGCGTCAGCCCGGTGACCACGTGTCGGATCGCCCTGCCCGCGAGCCGCTGACGTAGCCCGTCGGGCAGGGTGTCGTAGGCGCGGTACTGGTTGCTGAACTGCGTCGCCCCGCCATGGGCCGGCACCGACACCGCCCGCAGCGCGGTGTAGGCGGGAGGGCGAGCGATGTAGCTGGTGTCGACGTGGAACGAACTCCTCGGCGGAGTCGTGCGGCCGACGTTGCTGACCACGTTGAGGTCAGGATATCCGGGCACCGGTGTCTCGCCCGGGGTGAAGGTCAGATCGCCGAATCCACGCAAGAAGGACAGGAATGCAGAATCATCGGCGTCTGCCTGATCGGGCAAGATCACGACACCGTACTCGGCCAGCAAGCCCACGAGTTGCCCGATCTGGACAGGCCCGACCCGATGCAACCCCATACCGGTGACGGTGACGCCGACCGGTCGTAGAACGGTGTGATCCATCGTTCCATTCTGCGTGCACCCTGAGACACGTGCGCGGTGATCACAGCTCGCGGAGATCATGCAGCACCGAGTCCGGCCCGCCGAGGCTCGACCGCACCGAGGCCGATTCGAGGCCACCAGCAACCGTGCCCGTGGGAACGGCGCCCGGGGGAGGGGATGTGCGTGAGAGCTGGCTCGCGCGGTGTCGATCGCATCAGCGGGACAGCTCTCGGTCGAGGCGAGACGAGCGATGTCGGTTCTTCGTCGCGCCCAACCGGCGGCGGACCGTCGTCCCCGGTTGGCGCGAGACTCGGACGGCGCGTCGCCCTTCCCGGGCCTCGCGACGCCACCTGGTCCACCAACGAAACAAGAATTTCGTTGGCGGATAGTATCCAGTATCAGTACTCAGAACCCAGTAAATCTTTGCAATACCCGAACTGGTACGCTGTTCGACGTGACCGACACCGCCGTACGCTGCGGATACAGCCGCTGCCGCGCCGAGCTCGCACCTCCCGGCCCCCAGGGCGGCCGACCGCGCTCGTTCTGCCGTGACACCCGCTGGGAGGGCGGGCGCACGTGTGCGCAGATGGCCCGCGCCGAACGCGACGCGTTGGGCACGCTCGGCCTCGACACCGGCTCGGGAGCGTTCGCCCTCGACGCCGACCGGCTACGGGAGCACGTCGCCACCGTCGCCGGCCCGGTCGCGGAGCTCTCCGCGGCGTTGGCCGCGGTGGGGGAACGGCTCGACGAAGTCGAGCGTGACGCTCTGGTCGCCACCGAGGCGGCCCGCACGAAGGCAGCCGAGGCGGATGCGGCCCGCCAGGACGCCGAGGCCGCACGTGACACGGCCGTGGTCCGGGCGCGTGAGGCGGACAAGGACGCGGCGGAGGCCCGCCGGGAACGCACCGAGGCCGTCACCCGGGCCGAGGAGTCCGCGCGCGCAGCCATCGAGGCCACCGAGGCGCTCGGCGCCGCCCGCCAGCAGGCTGCCGCCGCCGAGGACGCCCGGGACCGGGCCCTCGACGGCCACCGGCGGGCGGACGAGCGAGCGGTCACCGCCGACCGGGACCGCGAAGCAGCTGTGCTTGCCGCCCGCACAGCCGAGCACGAGCGCGACACCGCCCACCGCGAGATCGCCCAGACCACCCGTGCCCGCGACCAGGCCACCGACGATCTGGCCACGCTGCGCGCAGCTCACGAGCAGTTGCGTACCGAGCGGGACCGGCTCGCCGAGACCACCGCCGAACAGCGCAGTCGTCTCACCGCGCAGCAGGAGGTGCTCGACGACGCCCGTGCCACCGCCGAGCAGCTGCGCGACCAGTACGCGTCGGCCACTGCGACCGCGGAGCGTGCACGCGAGGAGCACCGCAGCCTGGCCACCCAGCTCGACCAGGCTCGTCGTGAGCGCGACGACCAGGCCGCCGAACTCGCCCAGCTACGCGCGGCCACGACCGACGTCGCCGACGGTGACACCCCGAGGCGCATGCACCCCGAGGACCTCGCGGCGCTGACCGCGGCGATGCGCGGACAGCCCTGACTACGCCCGATAGCCATCGGTGGCTCCGGATACTTGCCGTTCTGGCGGCGGCTCCGGTCCCGACGGCCGTGCGGCGCCGTGAGGTGTTTCGCAAAGACAACGTAATGCTTGTTCCATGCTCACGATCTGTGTTCGTCTGAGGCTCCACTCGCCCCGGAGGAGCCGACACACACGTGAGCGCTGTCCACGCCGACACAGCCCGTCCTGCCACTCGCAGCGCAACCTCCGACAGCCCGACCGTGGCGATCGCCGTGGTCGCGACCTGCGGCCTTCTCGTGGCACTGCTCCAGACCATGGTCGTTCCGCTGATCCCGCAGTTCCCGGCTCTGCTGTCGGTGAGTCCGTCCTCGTCGTCGTGGCTGGTGACCGCGACCCTGGTGGCGGGAGCGGTGTCGGCGCCGGTCCTCGGACGGCTCGGTGACATGTACGGCAAGCGCCGCATGCTGCACCTGTCGGTGTGCATCGTGTTGGCGAGCTCTGTGCTCGCGGCGGTAGCACCGAGCTTCGCGGTGTTGCTTGTCGCGCGCGCACTGCAAGGCGTGTCGTTCGGGGTGATCGCGCTGGGGATGAGCCTGATGCGCGACGTGCTCCCGCCGGCGCGGGTAGCCTCAGGCGTGGGGCTGATGAGCTCGTCGCTGGGGGTCGGCGGTGCCGCGGGACCGCCGCTGACCGGGCTGATCGCCCAACACACCAGCTGGCGGATGCTGTTCGTGCTGGTTGCCGCGGGAGCACTCGTCCTGGCGGTTCTGGTGCCCCGACTCGTCCCGGAGTCACGGGTACGCACCGGTGGGAGGTTCGACACCACCGGAGCGGTCCTGCTCGGCGTCGCGTTGGTCTGCCTGCTGCTGGGGATCTCCAAGGGCAGCGAGTGGGGCTGGGCGAGCGCAGCGACCCTCGGATCGCTCGGCGCCGCCGTGGTGCTGCTGGTGTTCTGGGGCTGCTTCGAGCTGGGGCACCGATCCCCGCTCGTCGATCTGCGGGTCTCCGCACGACCCGCGGTCCTGTGGACGAACATCGCCACGGTCCTGCTCGGGTTCTCCATCTTCGCCACGTTCGTGATGGCGACCCAGATCCTTCAGGCACCGGTCGCGACCGGCTACGGATTCGGGCTGTCGATGATGGCCGCCGGGGTGATGCTGCTGCCGATCGGCGGGTCGATGGTGGTGTTCTCGTCGGTCTCGGCGCGGCTGTCGCGGGCGCGAGGTCCTCGCACGACCGTGGTGGCCGGGTCAGCGTTGCTGACGGTGGGCAACGCCGGGCTGGCGACGCTGCCGGCGTCGTTGTGGCAGCTGGTCGTAACCTCGACGGTAGGGGCGATCGGCGCGGCATTGGCCTACTCGGCACTGCCGCTGCTGATCATGCGCGCCGTGCCCGAGACCGAGACCGCGGCGGCGAACAGCATGAACACGCTGATGCGGCAGCTCGGGACCTCCACGATCACCGCGGTCGCCGCGGCCATCGGTGCCGCCCTGGTCGTACATATCGACGGGCACGCGGTGCCGGCGGGCGGAGCGTTCGCGGTGTCGTTCCTGGCCGCGTCAGGCGCCGCGCTGATCGCATTGGTGATCGCAGCACTGACGCCGGCTCCCCGTCAGACCTGAGGACCGGTTCGGGGCTCAGGCGCACTGGCCGAAGCGCTCGAGCTGGGGCACGGCACGACCGCGTGCGGGTTCCGAACTCGACCACCACGGCCGCGCCCGTCGGCATGTATCGCTCCATCTACCTCATGGCGTAGAAAACGTGCGATCGAGATCGTCGCCTCGTGTGATCGGTGTCGACGACCTCGTCGTCCTGGTAGCGAATGTAAACCCCGTCTACATGCAGCAGGCCGCTAGCAGGGGAGTCGTACTCGGATTCCATCCGGCCGCCGGCGGAGCCGGATCGTCGAGCCCAAAACGCGATGGCCACAGGCGACCGCGGCGCAGTGCCTCGACCGGCCAGTGGCAGGCCCACGCCGGTCAATCGCCGGCAACGCGTCGCTACATCCCCCGGGCCGGCCCGTCGTGAACGAGGACGGCGATGACCTACCGGTCGCCATCTGGCCGGGTGAGATCGACATAATCGGCCCAAGCCGAACTCGACCGGTCCGTGAACTGTGCGCTGCCTGAACCCGAGAGCGACACCGGGTACGACGTCCCGACAGCCGATCCGATGGGCGGCCGCGGACCATGGGTCAGTTCGTGGCGACCTCGGACTGTTCGCCCTCACCGGTTTCCTGGCGCCACTGCTCGATCAGCGATCGTTTGAACCGGTTGTTCGCCGGAACCGGGAGGTCCTGGGACTCGGCCCACTGGCGCACCTGTTCCCGCTCGGCCGCGGAGAGTCCGGTGCGCGTCGGAGGCCTCCGCTCACCCTCGCGGCGCGAGCCGCCGCGGTCCGGAACCGACGCCGGCGCGGACGCCTCGACCCGACCGGCGTCGACATACGGTCGCAGTGCGGTGAGGAGTTTGCGGTACTCCGCACCTGCGAGGTCGATCTCGATCCGCATCTGGTCGATATGAATCTCGTGCGACTCGACGTCGTCCTCGACGCCGCTCACATCGCAGTAGCGGATCTGCCGGATTCCCATACGGTGCCTCCCTCGATCACATGGAGCTGAAACCGCGCACTGAGCCCGGCGCGATTCAGCCGCTCTTCGTGCTGGTCCCGGTCGCTCGAGCGCTCTCGGCCGCTGCCCGCGCAGCGCTCTTGCGCAATGCTGCGACGGTCTGACCGGCCAGCGCCTTCGACGCCACGGAGTCACCGATCTGGCGAGGAGTCATGTGACCGCGACCGGACGGAGCCAGATAGGTCTGCCCCTCGGCCCCGGTGCGGTACTCCAGAGACGAGGCGACCCGATGGAACCGCGTGCGCTGACCGCGACGACGGGCCCCTCCCACTTCTCCACCCGCACCGCCAGCGTGCAGCACGTGCAGGTCAACCGCCGCAGCAGCAGACCGTCGTCGTCGACACCGGTGAAGTGGATACCGGCCTCGCGGATGGTCGGGAACAGATGACGTCCCCGTTCACGGCACGCCAGCACCTCGTCGGAGACCCGGTCGACGTACAGGTCGACATCGGCGTCCGACGCCCGGACGTAACCGGCCTCGGCCTGCTGCTCACCCTGAATCGATGTCGGCATGGTGGACACGTCGTCCTCAGCCACCGCGAGACCTCCTACATACGTCGATGGAGTAGCAGTCGCCGACGATATCTCTGGCATCACGGCGACCGCGCGACACCACCGCTGTGATCTGTCCAGCAACAGACGATTCGACCGGTGGCACGAGGTCGATTGTCCCGCCTGGTTCGGCGCCACGACCGGAGCCACCCGAATCACCTAGCCGCCACACCGTGTCATCGGGACTGTCCAGGAGTTCAAGTGGCTCCTGAGGGGGTCGCCGTAGTTCTCGCCGAAAATCGGGCGGATATAGCTGAGTAGCCTCTTGAGCTGCGGATGGTGGTTGCGCGGGAGACCGCAGTCGGCGACGGCCCGAAGTGCAAGGTAACGGCCGAGCCGGTCGGATCAGACCACCTTCGCGCGAGCGCGGGAGAGCGCTCGGTAGACCGTGGAGCGGGTGACGGAGAAGAGCTCCTCGAGCTCGCTGATGGTGTGCTCGCCGGCGGCGTGGAGTGAGACGAGGTGCGCTTCCTGCCGCGGCGAGAGCTTGGGCTGCTTGCCGCGCAGCCGGCCCTTGGCTTTGGCGACCTTCATACCCTCTCGTGTCCTCATCCTGACGAGATCGGCCTCGAACTCGGCGATCATGGCGAGTGCGTTGAACAGCAGTCGGCCGATTGGGTCGGTGGGGTCGTGCACCGAGCCGCCGATGCAGAGCTTGATCTCGCCGGCAGTGAGCTCGTCGGCGATCGCACGGGCGTCGGGCACCGAGCGGGCGAGGCGATCAAGCTTCGTGACCACGAGGGTGTCGCCGGCGCGGCATGCGGCAAGGGCTTCGCGTAGCCCGGGCCGGGCGCGGTTCGTGCCGGTGAGGCCGTGGTCGACGTAGATCCGCTCGGTCGCGACGCCGAGCGCGGTGAGGGCGTCGCGTTGAGCGGTGAGGTCCTGGGCGTCGGTGGAGCAGCGGGCGTAGCCGATCAGCAGTCCGGTCACCGGGGCAGTCTGCCGGTTATGGCCCCCTCACCGGAACTATTCACCGAACCAGGCTTACGGGACACCTCGTACTGGGCCGATGCTTCGGCGCTGGCCGGGGCGGGGGTGTCCCGGTAGGGGTTCGGCCTACGAGACGATGTCGCGCTCCTCGCGCCGCGACGCCGCATCTGCGTCGTCGACCAGATAGAAGATCGTGAGGTCTCGACCGAGCAACCGACAGCGCATGGCCGGTCGACGCCACGTGTGGCGTGGTCAGCCCGGTGTGTCGGCCAACGGTTGAACCAGTCGGTATTTGCCGCCGGTAGCGGGTTGGGGGACCTGCTCGGCGCGTCGGACGATGACCTGGGCGAGGCCGTGGGCGGCGAGCAGGTCGGTGAGTTCGCGGTGCACGTGGGCCCAGGCCTGCTGCGGGGTGGCGCCGGGTGCGGGCTGGATTCGCACCGACAGCTCGGCCGGGGAGATCTGCAGGATCTGAAACAGCGCCACGGAGGGCAGCCGGTCCAGGCGGGTCGAGAGGGTCAGCGGGGTGAGCGTCACGGTGGTGCCGTGGGTGGTGGGGAGGGTGAGCAGGTCCGCGGTGCGGCCCTGCACCCTGATCGCGGGCAGCGGGCTGCCGCAGTCGCAGGGGTCGGGGCGGGCCAGGACGCTGTCGCCGAGGTCGTAGCGCAGGATCGGCTGGACCCGGTTGGCCAGGTTGGTCACCAGCACGGTGTGGGACTGCCGGCCGGGCGGGGTGGGCCGGTGGTCGGCGTCGACGGGTTCGACGATGGCCCAGTCGGCGTTGACGTGCAGCCAACCGTGCCGGCAGCTGTAGGACAGGAACGGGCACTCGGTCGCGGCGTAGGAGTTGCCCACCGCGGCGCCGAACGCGGCGGCGATCCGCGCGATCTCCCGGTCGGGCAGGCCTTCGGCGGCCAGCGCGACCAGGGCGGGACGGATGCGCAGCCGCCCGGCCTGCTGCTCGGCGGCCAGCAGGGCCGCGGTGGTGGCGTAGGGGGCGAGCACGGCGGGCCCGAACGCGTTGAGCTGGGCCACCAGCTCCGGCAGCGGGGTGTGCACCGACAGCGCCCGGACCCGGCGCCAGCCGCGTCTGCTGCGGCGCAGCCGGGCGGCCGCGGCGGTGGAGGCGAAGTGCCCGCCGGTGGCGGTGACCATCGCCAACCGTCCCCGTCCGGCGATCAGCCGGGGCAGCGCGCTCGCGGTGAGCCAGCTGCCGAGCATGCGTGCGCTCAGCGCGGTGGCCACCGCGAGCGCCCGCTCGTCGAGCAGGAACATCCCCCGGGTTCCGGTCGTGCCCGACGTGGTCGCCACCGTGTAGCCGGCGCCGGAGCCCGCGCGGGCGCCGGGTGGGGCGCCGGGGAACGGCCGACCGATCAGGGCGGGATCGGCCACGAACGCCTGCATCCGCTCCGCGGTCACGTGCGGGTCGGCGACCCAGTCGTCGAACCGGGCCATCAACGCCGCCTTCCCGGTGACCGGTAGCAAGCGCGGGTCTTCCACCCGGTCGGGCAGGCCTTGGTAGAGCTCGCCGTAGACGCGGGCGTGAGCGCGGGCGAAGTCCACCAGCTCGGCCAGCCGGGCGCGTTGCCGGGCGGCGATCGCCGCGGGGCCGTGTCGGTAGGTGCGGCGGGCGTCGAGCAGCAGCCGCAGCACCCGGTCCTCGCCAGCAGCCACGCCCGACGTCCCACATGCCGTCACGTTGTCGTCTCCGCACCGGTCGAGGTTCCACCGCCCGCGGCGCTCATCACAGCGCCGTGCCGCTGGCGGGGCGCTCGGCCACCCCGAGCAGGTAGTGCCCGCGGACCCGGGTGCGCCACCGCGCGCCCACCTGCAACCCCTGTCGTTCCAGCTCGGCGACGAACTCGCTCGCGGTGAACCGGTCCTCGGTGGGGTGGTCGAACAGCCACCGGTAGCCGCGGGTGGCCAGCGCGGCGGCGGTGACCTCGTCGAAGTAGAACCACCCGCCCGGCTTGAGCACCCGCACGATCTCGGCGACCGCGGCCCGCCAGTCCGGGACGTGATGCACGATCGCGAAGTCGAACACCGCGTCGTAGCTGCCGTCCTCGGCGTCCAGGGCGGCGCGCAGGTCGGTCATGTCACCGGTGGCCAGCCGCACCCGGCCCCCATAACCGGACAGCCGGCGCTTCGCCCGGGTGACCATGGCCGGGTCCAGGTCGATCGCGTCCACCCGGGCCGTGGCGAACCGGCGCAGGATCAGCTCGGTGCCGTACCCCGCCCCGCACCCCACCTCGAGCACCCGCGCCTCCGCAGGCAGCGCCCCGCCCAACCGCAGCAGCGTCGGGATCTCGTAGAACCGCTGCAACGCCCGCCGCGGTGGACTGTTCACCAGCGCCGTCTCCACCCGGTTCATCAACACGACCCGACCTCCAAGCTATCCAACCCGACCGGTGTCATCGCTGTAAAGCGATGAATAGCAGAGGTGCGAGCCGCTGTCCAGCGGGTATCGGCCGGCACGGTGCGACCCGGGAGTCGGTGCCGATCACTCGTTCCGTGCGTTATCATCGCTGCATGACGATGCCAGATGCGGTGGCGGTGTCCCCGCGCCAGGAGTTGATGCCGGCCGCGGCGTTGTTCCACAGCCTGTCCGACCCGACCCGGCTCGCGATCGTGCAGCATCTCGCCGGGGGCGAGGCGCGGGTGGTGGATCTGACCGAGCGGCTCGGGTCGGCGCAGTCGACGGTGTCGGCGCACCTGGCGTGCCTGCGCGACTGCGGCCTGGTGACGGGCCGGCCGCAGGGTCGGCAGATGTTCTACTCGCTGACCCGCCCGGAACTGCTCGACCTGCTCGCCGCCGCGCAGACGCTGCTGGAGGCGACCGGGTCGGCGGTGGCGCTGTGCCCGAACTTCGGCACCGACTCCGGTACCGGCGGCGCGGGCGCTTCGGTCGGAGAGGGTGTGGGGGTGCGCGGTGAGTGACGCGTGCGGGTGCGGCGACGACGAGCCCCGGGTCGATGCCGAGACCGGTGAGGTCGTGGCGGAGCGGGAGCCGGAGCGGTTGTGGGAGGTCTCGGAACTGCGCGCCGCGGCGGTGGCCGGGGTGCTGCTCGGCGCGTCGCTGATCGTCGGCTGGTCCGGCGGGCCGGCGCCCGTCGAGCTCGCCCTGCAGGTGGCCGCGCTGGTGGTGGGGGCGTGGACGTTCGTGCCGTCCACGCTGCGCCGCCTGGCCAAGGGCCGGATCGGGGTCGGCACCCTGATGACCATCGCCGCGGTCGGCGCGGTCGCGCTCGGCGAGGTCGGCGAGGCCGCGATGCTGGCGTTCCTGTTCTCCATCAGCGAGGGCCTGGAGGAGTACTCGATCGCCCGGACCCGCCGCGGCCTGCGCGCGCTGCTGTCGCTGGTCCCCGAACAGGCCACGGTGCTACGCGGCGGCCAAGAGGTCGTGATCGCCCCCGGCGAGCTGCGGGTCGGGGACACCATGCTGGTGCGCCCCGGGGAGCGCATCGCCACCGACGGGACCGTCCGGACCGGGCGGACCGCGCTGGACGTCTCGGCCATCACCGGGGAGTCGGTGCCGGTCGAGGCCGGCCCCGGCGACGAGGTGTACGCCGGGTCGATCAACGGCACCGGCGCCCTGGAGGTGCAGGTCACCAGCACCGCCGCCGACAACTCCCTGGCCCGGATCGTGGCGATCGTGGAGGCCGAGCAATCCCGCAAGGGCGCCGCGCAACGCCTCGCCGACCGGATCGCGCGCCCGCTGGTACCCGGGGTGATGATCGCCGCCGCACTGATCGCCGTAGTGGGCAGCGTGTTCGGCGACCCGCTGGTGTGGATCGAACGCGCCCTGGTCGTGCTGGTCGCCGCGTCACCGTGCGCGCTGGCCATTTCGATCCCGGTGACCGTGGTCGCCGCGGTCGGCGCGGCCAGCAAGATGGGGGTGCTGGTCAAGGGCGGTGCCGCACTGGAGGCCCTCGGTGCCGTTCGCCAGGTCGCGCTGGACAAGACCGGCACCCTGACCCGCAACCGGCCCACCGTGGTCGAGGTCGCCACTACCGGTGGCGCCACTCGCGAGGAGGTTCTCGCGCTGGCCGCCGCGCTGGAGGCGCGCAGCGAGCACCCCCTGGCCCGCGCGATCCTGGCCGCGGTCGACGACGTCACCCCGGCCGCGGAGGTCGAGGCGGTGCCCGGCGCCGGGCTCACCGGTCACCTGGACGGGCGTGCGCTGCGACTGGGCCGGCCCGGCTGGATCGAGGCCGGACATCTGGCCGAGCCGGTGCGCAGCATGCAGGAGGCCGGGGCGACCGCGGTGCTCATCGAAGCCGACGGGCAGCTGCTCGGCGCGGTCGCCGTGCGCGACGAGCTGCGTCCCGAGGCCGCCGAGGTGGTCGCCCAGCTGCGCCGCGACGGCTACCGGGTGGCCATGCTCACCGGGGACAACCACGCCACCGCCGCCGCGCTCGCCGCCCAGGCCGGGATCACCGAGGTGCACGCCGAGCTGCGGCCCGAGGGCAAGGCGGACCTGGTCCGCACGCTGCGCGCCGAACGGCCCACCGCGATGGTCGGCGACGGCGTCAACGACGCCCCCGCCCTGGCCACCGCCGACCTGGGCATCGCCATGGGCGCGATGGGCACCGATGTGGCCATCGAGACCGCCGACGTCGCGCTGATGGGAGAGGACCTGCGCCACCTGCCCCAGGCGCTGGACCACGCTCGCCGCGCTCGGGCGATCATGCTGCAGAACGTCGGGCTGTCCCTGGCCATCATCATCGGGCTGATGCCCCTGGCCCTGTTCGGCGTCCTGGGCCTGGCCGCGGTCGTCGCGGTGCACGAGCTCGCCGAGATCCTGGTCATCGCCAACGGCGTGCGTGGCGGACGCACCCGCGGCCTGTCTCCCACCGCCGCCACCGTGCTCCCGCCGTCGGCGCCGACGCGCCCGCAGCCGCTCGACGCCGCCCATCGCGCCTGATACCGGTGGCCAGCGGACGGGTTCACGAGGTTGAGGGGTAGGTGCGCGACGTGGTGAGGGACCAGACGCTGCAGTTGATCCGTCGGGGGTACCGCTGGGCCGGCGGGCTGCGGCCCGACCCCCCCCGGCGGCCCCGTGGGCGGTAGCGACTCGGCTGCTGGGCCGCCGCGCGGTATTGATCGGCGGCCCGGCCGGGGTGCGTCGCTTCTACGATCCGCGGCTGCGTCGCCGCGGGTCGCTGCCCGCCCCGGTGCAGCTGGTGCTGTTCGGCCGGGACACCGTGCACGGCCTCGACGACGCCGAGCACCACCACCGCAAGGCGCTGTACCTGCAGGTGCTCACCGCCGACGCGGTGGCCGACCTCGGTCGGCGCGCCGAGCAGGAGTGGCAGGCGGTCACCCGGCGCTGGGCGAGCGGTGCGCCGGTGCGGCTGTTCGACGAGGCCGTGCAAGTCCTGGGCGCGGCCGTGCTGCCGTGGGCCGGGATCCCGGTGGCCTCCGCGGAGCTGCCCCGCCGGGCGCGGCAGCTCGCCGATATCGTCGACGGGTTCGGCACGCCGGGCCGGCCTTTCGCCCGGGCCGCGCTCGCCCGCGCGCAGCTGGGCCGGTGGGCGGCCGGGCTGGTCCGCCAGGCCCGCCTCGGGCAGATCCACCCGGCGCCCGGCACCGCGCTGCACGCGGTCGCGACCGCGCGCGACCTGCGCGGGCGGCCGTTGCCCGCCCGCGTCGCCGGGGTCGCCCTGCTCAACTTCGTGCGCCCGACCGTGGCCGCGGCCTGGTTCGTGGCCTTCGCCGGCCTGGCCCTGCACGAGCACCCCGAATGGCGCCACCGCCTCGCCGACCCAGGCTCCGAACCCGATCTCGGCGCCGCCGAGCGCGTTGTCGTCGCGTTCGCCCAGGAGGTGCGCCGGTGCTACCCGTTCGTGCCGGTGCTGGCCGCCGTGGCCCGCGAGGATCAGGACGTCCTGGGTGTCGCGGTCCCGCGCGGCGGGCTGGTGGGTGCTCGACGTGCACGGCACCGATCACGACCCGGCGCACTGGCCCGACCCCGACCGCTTCCTGACCGGCCCGGTCGACCCGGAGACCCTGGTACCGCAGGGCGGTGGCGACGTGGCCACCGGGCACCGCTGCCCCGGCGAGGACGTCGTGCTCACCATGATCGCCGTCGCCGCCCGCACGCTCGCCCGGCTGGACTACACGCTGCCGCCCAGGACCTCGACATCGACCTGTCCCGGGTCCCGACCCGCCCCCGCAGCGGCGTGCTCCTCATCCCCACCAACCGCTGACGCGGCGGCACTCCGGGTCGGGAGCGGGCGGGGGAGGGCCACGGCGCGGTGGCGGTCACTGCTGCCGCAGAGCCGCCTGGACGGCCACGGCGACTTGGTCCGGGCCGCGGAACACCAGCGGGTCGGTAATCCGTACGACGGAGCCGTCTGGGCGCAGGACCCAGTTGCTGGGCAGCACCGGCGGCGCGGTCAGCGCGGGCGGTGGTGGCGGCGGATCCGGCACCGGACGCTGTCGAGCGGGCCGCCACCCCGGGGCTCGGGCATCACAGCGGCAGGGTGTAGCCGCCGATGGGGCCGCGCATCCAGGCGATGAACGCCCCCCACGCCCCGGTGACCAGCAGCCCACCCAACAGCAGCAGCATTACCCCGCCGATGATCTGCAGGGCGCGGATGTGGCGGCGCATCCAGCCGGTGGTCCGCACCGCCCACCTCGTGCCCAGCGCGATCAGCACGAACGGCACCCCGAGCCCGGCGCAGTAGGCCAGCACCAGCACCAGACCGCGCAGCGTGGTGGGGCCGACCTGGGTGCCGGTGGCCAGGGCGATCACCCCGGTCAGTGTGGGGCCCAGGCACGGGGTCCAGCCCAGGCCGTAGACGGCGCCCAGCACCGGCGCGCCCGCCAGCCCGGCCCGCGGGAGACGGTGGATCCGCACGTCGCGCTGCAGGGCGGGGACGAAACCCAGGAACACCATTCCCATCGCGATGGTCACCACCCCGCCGATGCGCTGCAACAGCAGCTCGTTGCCGATCAGCCAGTCCGACAGGCCCAGCACCAGCAGCACCCCGCCGGCGAACACGACGGTGAACCCGGCCACGAACAGCATCGCCGCCCCGGCCACCCGCCACCGGCCCGCGGTGCGGGTCGCCGTTGCGCCCGCGACATCGGGGCCGGGTTCGTCGACGCCGACCAGCCCGGCCAGGTAGGCGACGTAGCCCGGTACCAGGGGCAGCGCGCACGGCGAGGCGAACGACAGCACCCCCGCGGCCAGCGCCAGGGCGACCGCCACCAGCAGCGGCCCCGAGATCGCCAGCTCGGTGATGCTCATCCCGTGCCCTCCGCCGGTGCGCCCGCTCCCGGGGTACTCCCCGACGGGGTGCTCGACGCTGCACCGGCGACCGGCGCGTCGGCGGGTTCGGCGGCGATCCGCTGCACCACCGGCAGCAGCTCACTGACCCGCACCGCGGTCAGGAACACCGCCGCGACCCGGTGCTGGCGATCCAGCACGATCGTCGACGGCACGGTGTTGCGCGGGAACCCCCCCAGCGCGGTCAGCGACCGAGCCGGGTTGTCGAAGATCGACGGGTAGGTGATGCCGCGGTCGCTCATGAAGTCCCGCGCAGCGTCGGCGTCATCGCGGATGTCGATCCCGAGCAGGGTCACCCCGCTGGGCTGCATCTGCTCATGGATCTGCTGCAGCCCGGGCATGTCCTCCCGGCACAGACCGCACCAGGCACCCCAGATGTTGAGCACCACCACCTGACCGGGGAAATCCTCCACGCCGACCGTGGCGCCCGGCTCGAGCAGGCTCTCCCCGGACAGGCCCGCCACCGCGCCGCGCTGGGCGGGCGCGTCGTAGAAGATGCGGGTCTGGCCTCCCGGCGCAACGAAGGTGAACTCCCGCGCCTGGCTCGGTTCATCCCCGGTCGGGGAGCCGTAGGAGCACCCGACCAGCAGCACCGCGCCGGACGCCACGGCCAGCGACCTCAGCCCGGCCGCACCCCACCGTGATCGCCGCGGTGTCGGCGGCCGGTTCGCGCGCGCGGACGCCAGGGCCGCGCTCACCAGTCGCCGTCCGCTCACGAGACGCCGCGCGACGGGGGGCGGCCCTGGTCTGCCGGTTCCTGCTCCGCGGCGTGCCCTGTGCCGGTGGAGCTCTCGGTGCGCCACGACGCCCACAGCAGGGCGAGCAGCCCGAGGGTGATCGCGGTGTCGGCCAGGTTGAACGTCGGGAACCAGCCCAGCCACAGGAAGTCGGTCACGGCGCCGTCCCCGGCCCGGTCCACGATGTTGGCCACCGCACCGCCCAGCACCAGGCCCGCCGGCACCGGCGGGCGCAACCAGCCGGCGACGATCGCCACCAGCACGCCACCAGTAACCACCCCGGCCAGCCCGAGCACCGCCCAGGTCGGCAGCCCGTCGCCCAGGCTGAACGCCACCCCGGTGTTGTAGCTGAGCTGCAGACGCCCGATCCCGAGATCCACCGGTGCGCCGGGCAGCCGAGTGTCGGCCAACCACTTGGTCACCACATCGACCAACACCGCGACCACCGCCGCGACACCCGCCACGGCGACCGAGCGCCATCTCGGCCGGACTCCTATCGCGACTCCGTCCCGTCGCTCAGCTTCGCGCCCGACAGGACTCCCATCGGAACCAGCGGGAATCGTCATGCGGCGATGATAGACAGCGGTGCCGATGACAGCGTCGGGGCGGGCGTCGACAGGAGGGATGAGGCGCTATCGCTACAGGCTGCGGCCATCGCGGCGCGGGCCGGCACGGATCACTGCGACGCGCGTCGCTGGCACCCACAGCGCTGGCACCTCCAGCGGGGGGCGCCTACAGGCCGAAGGCGCCGCCCTCGACCAGGATCACGATGCCCAGACCGATCAGGACGATCGGGAACAGCACCCGCTCCCAGCGCTCCAGCACCTCGGCGATCGGCTTGCGCGTGGCGACGAAGCGCGCCGCGGCCACCAGCACGGCCACCAGGGCGAGGAACACGATCGAGTAGGCGATGATGCCTGCGGTACCGACGGCGGCGAAGACCGGCACGTACACGCCGACATTGTCCCCGCCGTTGGCGAAGGTGACCGCAGCGATGGTGGGCACGCTCAGGGCCCGACCGCTCACCTCGCCCTCGTCGTCGTCGTCATCGTCGCGCCAGGCACGCCAGGTCCGCCACGCCGCGAGCAGCCCGAGGACCAGCGGAATGAGCCCGAAATACGGAATGACCTCCTCGGGCAAGAAGCTGCGCGCGCCCAGAGCAACGAGCACCGCCGCGGCCAGGATGGCGCCGAAACCGAGGTACTGACCGCCGAGGATCCTCGCTGTGGTCCCCCGAACGCCGGCGCCCCGGGCGTAGAACAGCGACAGCACGATGACGTCGTCGATGTTGGTGACCATGAACAGGCCGATGGCCTGCAAAGTCCAGGTCAGGGGTTCCATGGCAGCTGCCTTCTGAATGATCACCGGCATCGTTCGGCCGGCAAGAGTCGACCGCCGGGGAGCAGGCGGTATGGCGGTATGGCGCTTCGGGGCACGCCGTTCGGTCAGTTCTCCGGCACGTGACGCAGCGCGGACATACCCGCGCAACCCCGAAACAGCATGACGAGCTGCGAACACCGGTTGACCATAGCCCACAGCATCGTCATACAACGATGCTAGCATTGAGGAATGCTGTCATAGTTGGCTACCGATGAAAATATCGGGGCCGTGCTCTGCCGGCGACGGCCGGCACAGGCACCTCGCCCTGCGGCGTGAACACCGCGGCACCAGGGTCTCATTGACGATCACTGAATGACCTACCCGCTGCGACGCTGAGCGCCTCCGCTGCGTCCCGCATGCGGATCGGCTTACGGCACACTTTCGGACTCGCTGCTCGGCTGGCTGCGGCCGGCTTGTGATCGATCAGAACAGGGTGTCGCGCACGCGCAGCGGCCGGTACCCGGTGGGCCCGAGCTGGGCCAGCTCGCCATCAATGTCGACGTCGATCGTGCCGAAGAAGTTGATGTTCTCGCTGTGTGCCGGCGAGATGTGCGCGAGCACCTCATCGTCGATGCGCCGGCCCGCCGCGCGCATCGACTCCACCGCCAGGCCGTAGTACTCGGTCGTCCACGCGACGACGGCGTTGGTGACCAGGGTCAGACACCACGCTTGTTCGGTCTGGGCCTGCAGCTGCCGGGCCCGCACGGTGCCCTCGTGGGCGTAGAGCAGGTCACGCTTGAGCGCGTGCAACGACTCGCCCTTGTTGAGCTGGCGGGAGATCCTGCGCCGGTAGGTCGGGTCGGACAGGTAGCGGGCGGCGTAGATCGTGCGCCGCAGCGCCCCGTACTCCTTGAGCGCGGCGGCGAGTGCGTTCTGCCGCGACGACGCCGAGAGCTTCCCGACGATCAGCGATGCGGTGGCGTGCCCGAACTTCAACGACCCGGCCAGGCGTAGCAGGTCGTCCCAGTGCTCGGCGATCAGCTCGACGTTCACCCGCCGGGTGAGCAGCGGCCCGACGTGGGGGTAGTCGGTCTCGGCGCGGGCCTTCGCCGCGACCCGGTGCAGGGTGATCTTGCCCAGGTCCCGGATCCGAGGCGAGAGCTGCAGCCCGAGGAGGTCGAACAGGGCGAAGTTGACCAGGGTGACGCCGTGGGTGTCGGTGGCGTGCTCGGTGATGGGGACGTCGGTGGCGTTGCCGAGGATCTCGTCGAGCACGTAGTGGGCCTCGCGCTTGGTCGCGACGATGATCTTCGTGCCGTAGGTGGTGTGCTGGTCGGTGACGTGGGTGTAGGTCGAGAGGACCTGCCCGCCGTGGATGGTCATCTCCCGCCCGGTCGTGGTCTTGCCCCGCACCGGGAACCGTTGCCCGTCCGAGGAGGACAAGGTGCCGGTGCCGAACACCTCGGCCAGCGGCATCCGCTGGTGGTGGCCGATGATCGCCAGGTTGGCCGCGCGCAGCGTCTCCTCGCGCACGTACCACTCCGATGTCCAAGCGAGGATGTCGTAGGAGATCCCGCACGCATCCGCCATCCGGGTCAGCCCGAGGTTGGTGGAGTGGCTCAGCAGCACCGCGATCAGGTTCCGCTTCAACTCGCGCGTGCGGGCCTGCTTGCCCCCGGCGTGGGTGAAGCAGTCCAGCAACCCGATCCGCCCGTCGAGCTCGATCAGCAGCGACACGATCGGGGCGAACGGCAGCATGTCGGTGAGCTCGGCCTTGAGCGCGACTGCCTCGGCGGGGATGTCCTCGGCGGTCAGCGGGGAGATCACCAGCTCGCCGGCGTCGTCGAGGCGGACCGGGCCGTCACCGGCGGACAGGACCTGCTCGAGCTCGCCGAGCGCACCGGCCAGCTCGTCGGTGACCGCGGCCAGCGCGACCGCCGGGTCGGCGGACTTGTCGACGAGCTGGCAGAACGACGCCCGCTGCGTCGCCCACGCCTCGGTGGTGAGCAGGTAGGCGGCCGGGTCGGCGTAGCGCCGCGAGCCCGGCACCCACACATCACCGGTGCGGAGCCCGTCGCGGAGCCCCAGCAAGGTGCACAGCTCCCAGAAGTGCCGGTAGGCGCTGGTGTTCCCCGACGCGTGGGCCGCGTCGAGGTAGCCGCGCCAGCGGGTCGGCACGAATCCTGTCGGGGCGCCGACCGGGACCCGGCGGGCGCCGGAGGTGTTGAGGGCGCGCAGAACCTCCACCGCCGCGAGCAGCTCGGCCGCCGCGGTGCCGCCGGCGAACCCCACCGCGGCCAGGACCTGCGGGGTGAACTGCCGCAGATACCCATACGAGGACACCTCCAGCGCGCCCAGATGGCCGTGATCGCGCGGGAGCCGCGGCACGGCCTGCGCCATCGCCGCCCGGATCCGCGCCCACCCGATCCGTTCGCCCCGGATCACGCCGCCGATGTCCTCGTCGGCGATCGTGGGGTCGGCGATGACGGCCAGCAGCTCGTCGAGCAGCGCCTGGCGGTCTTCACCGGCCTTGCCCCGTTCAGCCAGCGCGTCGCGCATCGTGCGCTCGGCCTTGCCCTCGCGCGCCGACACCGCCTGGTCGAACAGGCTCACGACCTCGTCGAGCACGTCGGTTGCGGACTGGGCCAGCAGCGTCAGCAGGATCGGGTAGCGGCGCTGCGGCTCCCGCCGCTCGAGGGCTTGCGCGGTCAGCCGGCGCCCGACCGTGGCCAGGAAGCGGCACCGCTCGGCCGGCAACATCGACAGATCCAGGGCTTCGGCGCCCAGCCCGCGCAGGAACTCCAGCTTCGTGACCTCAGCCTTGATCCCGGCCGGGGAGGCCTCGACCGGGGCGGTGCTCAGCCATCGCAGCCGGGTCATCCCGACCGCGGGATCGACCACCAGCAGCCCGTCGAGCCCGGCACAGCGCTGCTCCGTGAACTCGTGCGCGAGCCGGTCGTAGGTCTCTCGCTGGGCCTCTGCGCGGGCGTGCGCGACCCGCTCCAGCACCGTCACCGGGCCCGGCCGGATCACCTGTACCGAGATCAAGTACTCACACGCCAACCGGAACAACAACGTCGGCGAGTCGTGCTCCATCGCCCGCGCCAACAGGAACTCGTCGAACTCCTTGAACTCCAGCGACGTCGGCACCCGCCAGCCGAGGTACTGCGCTACCAGTCGTAGATGCTCAGTGCGGGTCTTCGCCCGCCGGCCGTAGTGCCGCAGCACGCCCGGATCGACGGTGAGCTGGTCAGCCAGCCGGGCGACCGCCACTGGAGGCGCGGCGGCGACGTCGTCGGGCACGAACCCCAGCCACGGCAACGTGCACAACGCCACCGACAAGCCCAACCGGTCCGCCGGTCCGCGGCCCCGGCCCGGGTCGACGAACGCGACATCCGCCGGCGCCAGCGTGAAGAACCGGAACAACTCCTCCCGGCCGATCTCCGGGAACCCCCGCAGCCGCTCCAGCTCCTCGTCGGAGAACACCTGCGTCGCCAACCGCGAACCTCCCCCGCGCAACCACCATCCGCAGCTCAGGAGGCTACTCAGCTATATCCGCCCGATCTTCGGCGACTACTACGGTGACCCCGACCCCGGGGTGGGGGAAGCACCCCCGACGAGCACCACCACCCGTGTCATGGGAAGCCGGGGAGGGTGGTGCTGGCCGCGGGCGCGCCCCGGATCGCAGTGCGCGGATCGACCGAGCCCGGGCCGAGGGGCCGGCTGATCGGCGCTCAGGTCCCGGCCGCGGTGTCCGGAGCCCAGTAGTCGAGCATGGCCGCGAATGTGTCGAAAGCTGGTGCGCTGGCACCGTACGGGGCTTCAAGATGCAGGCTGACGGGGAAACCGAGTTCGAGCACTCCGTCGACGACCCGTTTGTAGAGCTCGAGCAGCATCGTGTGCTTCTCGGCAGGCTCCCCGTCAGCGAGCTTGGTCACGAAGGCCTGCTCCTCAGCAACCAGCGGGTTACCGGGGTCCTGGATCAACCAGTTGATCAGGTTGACCCGGTTCTCGACCTGAGGCACGAAGCCGAAGGACAACAGCAACTCCGGCCGGTACGGGCTCTGCGCGGCGAAGTCGCGGAGGAACTCGACGATCCGGTCTGAGTACAGCAGCTGCGTCAGGCCGAAGGTCGCGCCTTGGTTGCACTTGAAGTTCAACCGACCGACCTCGCCGTCGCGGGTGGGGATGACGACGACGCCGCGCTCGGGCACCAGATCTGTGTAGGTAGCCAGCGCGTCGCTGGGGGCTACTCCTGATCCCTCGCCGTCGTTCATCGTCCGTGGGACGCCCACGAAGACGATGCCCTCGATGCCGGCGCCACGCAGCGCACTCAGCCGCTGGGTCAGCTGTGGCTCGGCCATGAACGAGGTCACCTGGGTGCACAGGCCACGGACGTTCGGAAGCTCGGGCGAGATCGTCGACCAGAAGTCGAGGACATCCATCTTCGGCTTCATCGCCACCGGACGGTCGTCGTCCTCCTCGATCATGCCGGGGATCAGAATGTGCCCAATACGATCCTGGATGCCACACGCTGTCGAGTGCTCCAGCACCTTGCCTGCCTCCTCGACGGCGCGCTGCCGACCGAGGTCGACGTTCGGCGCCACCAGCTCGAACGCAATGGTCTCAAGGGCCACGGGGTCGCTCCTTCTGAACCGTCACACCCTCGGGCAGGTGTCCGGTTTAGACGTTCGGTCGCTATCGACCGTAGTCGGCGTGCAGTGCTCGATGGCCCGGTGTATCAGGGGCAACAACGGCGCCGGACGGTGTTCAGCGCTCCGGGTCGCCCGGATCGACGGACGCGGCCGGCGGTGGCGGGTCAGCACCGGTCAGGTCTGGATCACCGATCGGGCACGACGGGTCGCAGGCCGTGTCGGTGCAGGTCACGGCGTGGTAGAGACGCGGGGGTCGGCTCACGCCGTGAGCATCGCACGGTCCCCCGACAGATCGTCTGTTACGCGGCCCCGGGTTCGCCCCGCGCGGAAATGGGCCGAGCGCAGCGCCGAGAACGCACGCGGCGAGTCGCCCGTCGCACGGGTGCTGAGCGGGCAGGGGTGCGCTCAGGACTGGGCCGTCGGGCGTGTGGTGGGCAGGAGTGCGTCGACGTCGGCACGGCGATGTTGGTAGTCGGCCAGGGCGTCCTCGAGGCCGGCGGCCGAGGTGTCGTCGTCGGCGGTGAGCAGGCATTGCAGGACGGCCCCGCTGGTGGCTTCGACGTCGAGGGCGTCGGCCAATGCGGGGTGTGCGGTCTGACGGATCGCGGTGGTGATGCCCTGCAGCCGGGCCTGGGCGTCGGCGAGCGGGGCGGGGTGTTCGGCGGCGAGCGCGGCCCGGTGGATGGCCTGGGTGGCGCGGTGGGCGTGGGCGAGTTGCAGCGCTCGGGCCTGCTGCTGGGTGGCCGCGGCACGGTCGGTCTGGGCCGGGGTGGTAGTCGCCATGGTGCTACTCCTGCGGCTGCTCGGGCGGTTTCTGGGTTGTGTCGGTGCCCTCCGGTGACCGCCCGCCGCTACGGCTGGCGCGCCGGCGCCGTGTCGCGGCTGGAGCGGCCTCGCCTCGGGCCGGCTCAGGCGGCCCGGTGGCGAGTTGGGTGCGGAGTTCGGTGATCTGCTGGTCGTAGCGGGCGGCCTGGTCGTTGAGGCGCTGCTGGGCGTGGGCGCGTTCGGTGGCGATGTCGTGGGCGAGCTGGCGGGTCAGGGCCTCGTTCTGGGCCTCGGCGACGGCCTGGGCGGTGCGGGCCTCGCCGGCCTCGCGGGCGGCCTGCTCGGCGCGTTCGCGGGCCTGGTCACGTTCGGCACGCAGCTCCTCGCGGGCCGCGGTGGCGGTGTCGCGGTCGTGTTCGGCGGTCGCGGCCCGGCGCTGCTGGCTCTCGGCCTGGTCGCGGGCGGCGGCGAGCTCGGTGCGGGCCTGGTCGCGTTCGGCGGTGATCTGCTCGTGTGCGGCGCGGAGCTGTTCGAGCTCGGTGCGGGTCTGCTCGAGGTCCTCGGCCAGCCGGGCCCGGGCGGTCTCGGCATCGTCGCGGGTGTGCTCGGCCTCGGCCAGCCGGGTGCGGGTCGCCTCGAGCTGCTGCTGGAGCTGATCGCGGTCGGCGAGCACCTGGTCGCGCTGTTGGCGGGCCTGGTCGCGCTCGGCTCGAGCCTGCTCGGCCTCGGCGGCGGCGTCGTCGGCCTCGGCCAGCGCGGTCTCGGCGGCGGCTTCGGCCTCGGCTTGGGCGGTGGTCGCGGCCCTGGTCGCGGTCTCGGCGACCCGGGCGCGGGTGGCGGCGTCGTCGCGGGCGGCTTCGGCGGCGTCGATGCGGGTGCGGGCGTCGCGGTGCGCGGCGGTGATTTCGGCGGCGGCGGCGTCGGGGTCGGTGGCGGTGGCCAGCTGCTGGTCCAGGCGGGCGGCGAAGTCGGCGGCCCAGGTCTGGTGGGCGGCGAGCTGGTCGCGCAGCTCGCCGCCGAGGGCCTCGATCGAGGCGCGGGCGTAGGACACCGGTCGGACCGGGGCCGGCTCGTGGTCGGGGCCCGAGCCGGGGGCGGGCAGGGTCAGCTTGCCCTCGCGCACCCGCAGGGCGGTGTAGCGGGTGTGCGGGACCCCGTCCACGGTCTGGCCGCAGTATTTGGGCTTGCGCCCGCCGGTGCCGGCGTACTGCTCGATGACGTGCGGGCAGCCGCCCGGGATCCCGGGCATCTGGCAGGCGATCCGTTCCAGCCCGGCGCCCGCGACACCGCCGCCGTCCGCACCGCTGCCGTGGTCGCGCGTCTGCTCGCCCTCGCTCATGCCGAGCATGCTACCGCATTCGTTTCGTTGCGTCAATAACGTTTGGTTCCGTTATTGCGCAACGCTACGTAAGGAGTACAGGATAATGCCCCTTATCCCGTCATCAGTACTGATGACAGGTCGCACGTACTGATGAGGGGTCATCTGCTATGCTGCCGCCATGAGTATTACGCGCCCGGCTCCGCTCTCGCCCGGTGCCGCAGTGACCGTCCGGTGGTTGGCGGCCGCGGACCGTGACGGTGTGCGCGGCGAACTTCTCGGGTTCGGCGAGGCACCGTCCCCGCACGTGCTGATCCTCATTCCTGGGGGTGAGGAGGTGGCCGTGTTCACCGGGCCCGGCGTTGAGATCTATGCGTCCGCCCTGACGTCGGGAGGCCCGCGGTGACCGGTGAGCGCGCCCGGCCCCCGTCTGCCCATCTGCGCCTGGTCCCCGCGGCTGAGGACGGAGCAGACGCCACCGGCCGGCCGCGCCCGTCGACTGAACCCGGCCGTCCGAGCGCCCCGGGGGGCTCGGCCGCGGTGACGCTGAGTGCGGGCCGAAGCGTCCATGGGCGCCTCGGTATCACCGAGGACGAGGTGCTGATCCGCCAACGCCGCGGTGCGCTCCCCGACCCGATCACGGCGGCCGATCTGGCCGAGCACGGCGGCTCGGACCTCGGGGTCCGGAGATGACCACCTGACCTGTTCTTGTTCTTCACCTCGAACCGCTGCCCGACGACAGGACCGTGATGCTCGACCCCGAATCCGCGGCCTCCGCCCAGGCCTCCCCGCCAGGCCCGGTGACCACGACGACGGCGATGACCCGGCTGGGCTGCAACCGCGATCAGGTGGTGCGCCTGGTCGCGACCGGGCTACTGCCCGAGCTCGGCCGCCGCGGCCGTACCCGGCTGCTCGACCCCGCCGCGCTCGCCGCGCTCGCCCGCCGCCCCGTACTCCCCGACGCCGCCGACCAGCCCGCGGCGGCGACCTACGCCCTGGCCCTGCACCTGGGCCCGCGCACGGCCGAGGAGCGCCCGGACCTCTACTACCGCGACACCCACGGCTACTACGCCGACCAGAACACCCCGGACAACGCCTGGACCGGGTGGTGGAACACCGGCGAGCAGCTCGCCCGCGCGTGCGTCGCGCGCACCCTGCCGTTGCTGCCGGCGGTCAGCGGGGTCGTCGTCGACGTCCGCGTGATCATCGGATTCGACGTGCACCCGCTCTATCCCGGCCTGATCCGGTTCGACCTCGCCGCAGCCTCGGAATCGGTTCGGGCGCGGTTTACCGGCACCCGGTTCCGCCCGGGCGCCGGAACACCCTGGCAGCGGCTCCGTCAACCGGTGGCTGGCCGCGAGCTCGGGGCCGGCGACACCCCGGCCGGCGCCACCGCGCCCGTGCCGGCGACCGGGGACCGGTGGTCGTGGTGACAGACCAACCGGCACGCTTGCCCAACCCGGCAGGGCCGTCGGACCCCCTTCCGGCCGGTCTGGCCGGGGACCCGCGGGAGGATCCGGCCTGGCGGCTGGCCACGGCGTTCGTGCTCTCCCGGCGCTCGGCCCACACCCGCCGCGCCTACGCCCGCGACATCCGCGACTTCTACACCTGGTGCCACCAGGCCGGGCTGGACCCGCTGCGGCTGCGACGGGTACACATCGACGCCTACGCCCACGAGCTCGCCCAACCCCAACCCCGCACCGGCCGCCCGGCCGCCGAGTCGACGATCGCGCGCAAGCTCTCCACCCTGGCCGGGCTGTATGCCTACGGCGTCGGCGAGGAGCTGCTCGACCGCTCTCCCCTCACCGGAGTACAGCGCCCGCGGGGCGGGCAGGACTCGGTATCCACCGGGCTGACCCGCGACGAGGTCGCGGCGCTCCTGTCCGCCGCGGCTGCCGACGGAGCACGAGCCCACGCCCTGATCAGCCTGCTGGTCCACAACGGGCTGCGCATCGACGAGGCACTGTCCCGCGACGTCGAACACCTGCAGACCGAACGCGGCCACCAGGTGCTGCGGCTGCGCCGCAAGGGCGGCCGCACCGCGACCGCGCCGCTGGCCCCACCGGTACTCCACGCCCTGACCGTCTACCTGGCCGGGCGCACCAGCGGCCCGCTGTTCAGCACCCGCACCGGGCGCCGGGTCGACGAACCCGCCGCCTGGCGGCTCATCCGCCGCCTCGCCCGCCGCGCCGGGCTGCCGCAGGCCGACCGGATCAACCCACACAGCCTGCGCCACACCTTCGTCACGGCCGCCCTCGATGCCGGGGTGGCGCTGCGCGATGTCCAAGATGGAGCGGGGCATTCGGATCCGCGCACAACTCGGAAATATGATAACCCTCGGGAATTGCATCAGACGAGCGAGAAGGGCCCAGGTCGCCTGATCGGCCCGGGTCCGGAGTGGCCCGCGGCGCGGGTAGGGGTGGCGGCTTGACCAGCCGACTTGCCGGGCGAGCCCGTCTGTTGCATGATTCGCCCACTGTCCGGCGGCGTGAGGGGCGAGGGTGCGGCGGGGTGATCTGGCGGGTGCGGCCCATCTCGAGCTGGTCGACGGGGTAGTCGCATTACGCCCGCAGGACGCGATGCTCGAGGCAATGCTGACCGGCTGGCGCGCGCAGCAGAGCTCGCGTGGGCTGCGCGAGGTCACGATGGCCCGGCGCGAGCAGTTGGTGCGCCGGTTCGTGGCCTTCACCAACGAGTACCCGTGGGACTGGAGCCCCGCGCACGTGGATGAGTGGTCCCAGTCGCTGGTGGGGGAGCGGCACTTGGCGCTGGCCTCGATCCGCGGCTATCAGGGGTCTCTGCGGTCGTTCAGCGACTACATCACCGATGGCCGTTACGGGTGGGCGGTGGCGTGTGAGAAGCAGTTCGGTCCGGGCCGGCATCCGGTGCCGATCTGCCACGAGTGGAACACGATCGCGCACCTGGACGACTACGAGGGCAGCCCGGAGGCCCGCCCGTTCACCCGCGAGGAGCTGCAGCGGTTCCTCGACTACGCCGATGACCAGGTCGGCCGTGCGGTGACAGCGAAGCGCAAGGGCGCGCTGGCTGCCTACCGGGACGCGACCCTGTTCAAGGTGATCTACGGGTGGGGGCTGCGGCGTACCGAGACCGCGCAGCTGGACCTGGCCGACTGGGGCCGCAACCCGGCCGCAGCGGAGTTCGGGCGGTTCGGGATGCTGCATGTGCGCTACGGCAAGGCGGTGCGGGGTCAGCCGCCGCGGCGGCGCAATGTGCCCTCGATCATGGGGTGGGCGGTCGAGGCGGTGGCCGACTACGTGGACAACATCCGGCCCCGGTTCGGCGGCGCCGAGCGCCCCGGGTTGTGGGTCACCGAGCGCGGCGGGCGGCTCAAACCGGTTGAGATCAACGCCCGGTTCGCGGCCTACCGCGACGCCCTGGGCCTGCCGCGGGAACTGTCGCCGCACTCGCTGCGGCACTCCTATGTCACGCACTTGACCGAGGACGGGGTGGATCGCCGGTTCATCCAGGAGGCGGTCGGGCACCGGTGTGACACCTCGACCGCGATCTACACCCACGTCAGCTCCGACTTCATGAACACCGCCCTGCGCCAGGCCCTGGCCCCGGCCCTCGGCGATCGGGGCCCGGAGCGGGAGGAGCGGCGGTGACCCGCGAGCTGGACTACCGGTGGCACCTGCGCCAGGTGATGGCGGCCCGCGGCCTGTTCGCCACCACCGACCTGATCGGCCCGCTGGCCGAGCGCGGGATCCGGTTGTCGTCGAGCCAGGTCTACCGGCTGGTGGTGGAACGCCCCGAGCGGTTGAGCCTGAAGGTGCTGGTCGCGCTGCTCGACATCCTGGACTGCTCGATGTCCGAGCTGATCGAACCAGTGGCCGCGGCCCGACCGGCCGAGCAGCCGAAGGCCGCCGGCGGCGGCAAGGCTGGGGTCGGTGACCTGCGCCCGACACGGGCCCGCATCGCCCGGGCCGAGGAGTGAGTGGTGAGTCTTCCAGCGCCCGAGGTCCTCGCCGACCCGCTCGGGATGGTCGTGGACCTGGTCGCTGCCCGGGAGCCGGCGCTGGGCCGGGCGGTGATCACCGACGTGGTCGGCGCCGTGGCCGGGGGCCGGGCCAAACAGCGCCGGCTCGCCCGGGCGCTGGCCGACCGGCCCGAAGTGCTGGTCGAGGGCCGTTCCCCGGCCCCGCAGGTGGTCGGTGACCTGCTGCTGGCCCTGCGCACGGCCGGCGCGCGGACCATCGCCGCGCCGGTTTGCGCCGAGTGCGGCAAGGCGCTGCAGGCGCTGACTCGCCGCGGCGAGAACTGGGTGTGCGCGGGGTGCGGGCGCCTGCCGAAACGGCAGTGCGCGGGCTGTGGACGCGAGCAGCAGATCAACAGCCTGGACCGGCACCGACGGCCGCGCTGCAAGCAGTGCCCGGATCGCGACGGGCGCGACCCGCTGGCCGTGCTCACCGAGGTGGTCGCCACTCTGGAGCCGTCGCTGAGCCCGGAGACCCTCACCGCCACGGCCGGCCGGGTGTGTGGCACTCCCGCCGGGCTGCGGCGGCTGGCCTGGACTATCGAGGACACGCCCGGGCTGCTGACCGGCGACGGGGCGCAGGCGCCCGTCCCGAGCGTGCTGCGGTTGATCGACGCGCTCTGCACCGCGGGCGCACAGACGATCACCCGTCCGGCCTGCCCGCGCTGCGAGCGGGTCATCAGCCTGCACCGCCGGATCGGCGGGCAGTGGCTGTGCCGCAACTGCGTGGCCACGTCCCGCGCCCAACCCTGCTCGCGGTGCGGCGCGGTCCGCGAGCCCGGCGCCCGTGATGAGCATGCTGCGCCGTTGTGCGCCAACTGCGTGGCCGCGGAACCGGCCAACCACGAGGCCTGCATCAGCTGCCACCGCCAGCGTCGGGTCGCCGTCCGCACGCCCGAAGGCCCGTTCTGCGATACGTGCCGACCCTGGACGAGCGCGACCTGCACACTCTGCGGACGGCACGGACCGTGCGCGATCTCGACGACCACTGGTCAGCCGTGGTGTCGAGCCTGCAAGAAGCGCTGGGCCCGCTGCACCGGCTGCGGCAAGGACCAGCCCGTTCGGGGCGGGACCATCGACGCCCCACTGTGCTCGAGCTGCACCCGCCCGGACCCCGAGTTCTGGCGCGCCTGCCCGGGATGCGGGCAGCCCGGGCGGATCCAGCTCGGCTACTGCGCCCGCTGCGTCGTCGAGCAGCGGCTGCGGGACCTGCTCGGTGACCACACCGGCACGATCCGCCCCGAGCTGCGCGCCCTCTACCACGCCCTCGCCGGCACCGACCGGCCCGCCACGGTCAAGGACTGGCTGGACGCCAGCGCAGGCCCCGCGCTCCTGCGTGCTCTGGGCCGCGGTCTGGACTCCGGGCAGCCGCTCACCCACACCAGCCTGGATCAGCTCCCGGCCGGAAAGGCGGTCGAGTACCTGCGCGCGGTGCTGGTCAGCACCGGGACGCTGCCCGGCCGCGACGAACAGATTGCCCGCCTCGAGCGCTGGATCACGACCACGATCGCCGAACGAGCCGATCCCGACGAGCAGCACCTGCTGCACCGCTACGCGGTCTGGCACCTGCTGCGCCGCCTACGTCGACGCGTCGGGTCCGGGCACACCTCGCCCGGCCAAGCCGTCACGGTCCGCCGCCACGTCCGGGCCGCCATCGCGTTGCTGACCTGGCTCGCCGAACACGACCTCACCCTGGCCACCGCCGGCCAAGGCGACATCGAGACCTGGCTGGCAAGCGACGACGCCACCCACCGCCGCGAAGCAGGAGGCTTCGTGCGCTGGGCCCGTCGCGAGAAACTCACCAGCCTCGACATGGCCGCGATCCGGTGGCCCGGCCCCACCCGGGTCCTCGACACCGAGGCCCGCTGGGACCACGCCCGCCGCCTGCTCCACGACGACACTCTCACACCCGAGGACCGCGTCGCCGGCCTGCTGATCCTGCTCTACGCCCAGTGGCCCGCCGCGATCAGCCGCCTGACCCTCGAGCACCTCGACATCACCGACCACGACGTGCGGATCCGGCTGGGCCACGAACCCGTCGTGCTACCCGAGCCGCTGGCCGAGCTCGTCCGCCAGCTCGTCGCGACCCGCCGCGGCCACGCCGCCCTCGGCGACCCCGGCACATCACGGTGGCTGTTCCCCGGCGGGCACCCCGGCCGCCCGATCAGCGCCCCCCAGCTGCGCAAGCGACTACGAACCCTCGGACTGCGCCCCGGCCAAGCCCGCTCCACCGCCCTGTTCGGGCTGGCCACCGACCTGCCCGCCGCGTTGCTGGCCCGCATGCTGGGCATCCACATCAACGTCGCGGTCGCCTGGCAACGCGCCTCGGCCGGAGACTGGACAGCCTACGCCGCCCAGGTCAGCCGCCGGGCAGCCACCACCGAGCTGCACCCCCGGACCACGGGCGACAGCGACCACGCATCCGGTGAACAACGCTAATGCCACCCTCACCGGACAGGCCGTTCCCCGGCCCCCCTGACCAGACCGACCCGAGCACGGCACTCGTGGCCAGACCCGGTCCAGCACCACCCTCACCGGACCAGCAGGGCGACGATCGAGTGTTCCAGCTGGTGGCGGCGTTCCTGCTCTCCTGCCGGTCGGCCAACACCCGGCGCGCCTACACCCGCGACATCCGCGACTTCCACACCTGGTGTGCCCAGCACGGGCTCGACCTGCTCGAGGTGCGCCGCGTGCACATCGACGGCTACATCGCCGCCCTCGCCACACCCCAGCCGCGCACCGGGCGCCCGGCCGCGCCCGCAACCGTGGCTCGTAAGCTGTCCGCGCTGGCCGGGCTCTACGACTACGCCGCCGCCGAGGGCTACCTGCCCGGTTCCCCGCTGACCAGGGTGGAGCGCCCGCGCGTCGGCGACGACTCGCAGACCACCGGCCTGGATCGCGACGAGCTGCGCCGCCTGCTCGCCGCCGCGGCCGCCGACGGCACCCGCTCGCACGCACTGATGCTGCTGCTGGCCCACAACGGGCTGCGCATCAACGAGGCACTCTCCCGCGACGTGGAACACCTCGACACCGAACGCGGCCACCAGGTGCTGCGGCTGCGCCGCAAAGGCGGCCGCGGCGCCACCGTGCCCCTGTCGGCGCCGGTGGCCCACGCCATCGCGACCTACCTCGACGGCCGCCCCACCGGCCCGATCTTCATCACCCGCACCGGGCGACGCCTCGACGAGCCCGCCGCGTGGCGACTGATCCGGCGCCTGGCCCGCTACGCCGAACTCCCACAGGCCGACCGGATCAACCCGCACACCCTGCGCCACGCCTTCGTCACCGCGGCACTGGACGCCGGCGTGTCGCTGCGCGACGTGCAAGACGGGGCCGGCCACTCTGACCCACGCACGACCAGAAGATACGACCGAGCCCGCTACAACCTCGACCGGCACGCCACCTACGCCGTCACCGCCTACCTCGCCGACGACACCACCTCGCCGCACTGAGCAGACTGCAGCAGACCGCGGGCGCCTGTGCCCGAGGAGCGTGGCGCCTGACCACCGCATTCGAGCCCGCCGGTGTGCGCTGTCGGGTGACGTCGGCACGCAGCGGGGTCCGCGGCGACCGCGGCAGTACCACGGCGAAGTCCGGGCCCGGTGCCATCGCACCCAGCAGCACGACCCCGGCCAAGGCGAGCAGCTCGGCGATCGTCACTGCGTCACCTTGGCAGACCGCAGCAACGCCCGCGCCTGGAACGGGGCGAGAGCCGCTGGCATGATCACTCGGATGTCTCTCGACGAGGTTCGCATGGCGATCGACCGGATCGACGACGAGATGGTCACGCTGCTGGCCCGTCGTCAGCGCTACGTGCGCGAGGCGGCCAGCTACAAGCGTGACGAGGAAGCCGTCCGCGCGTCCGATCGTCGCCAGGCGCTTATGACCCGGCTACACGAACGTGCGCGAGCGGAACAGCTGGCGCCCGAGGTTGTAGACGCAACCTGGAGCGCCATGATCGACGCGTTCATCCAGCTCGAGCTCAACGAACACCAGCGCGGCTGAGAACCGCTTGGTGCTGCCCCGGCACCAACTGCACGCACGACGATGACGTCCGCCCCGTTGACCGATCCGGTTGCGGGACGTAGAGATCGAGCCATTCAGACAGTTCCAATATCTGACGTCGCCAGTCCGATCCCGGCACAACCTGGATCGCCACCCCAGCTACGCCGTATCCACCTTCTACGCCGCCGGCCAGTCCACCGCGACGACCGGGCGCCGGGACAGCTAACCGCCGGCTGCGAACCTGCCCAGGGCTTCACGCGGCGGGTCCCCCCTGCCGGGGGCGGTTGCCTCGCCCCCTGTGGTCAGCCGTCTTCGTGCTCGTCTGGCTCGAGCGTGATTCCGGCCTGGTCGAGCAGCGCCTGTACGGCGCGTTTGAGCCACCGCACGTCCTCGCGGGTCTCGATCACCGTGGTCACGATCGCGGTGACATCCTCCTCGGTCCGCTGCGCGCGGGATTCAAGTCCGCGCACTCTGGCTTCGAGGTCGGCGAAGGTGGTGGCCACGACGACGATCGTCTCACCCCGGTCCCGGCAGTGGCGACGGCGGGCGGGAGGAGTTGGCCGCAGGCGGTAAACGTGGCGATGCACCTCGGCCAGGGGGTGGTGCTCGGCGTGCTGCGCTTGATCATGGCCCACGCCGGGTTGCGCGGCCCGTGGTCCTCGGCGAAGTTCGCAGTGGTCCGACTGACCAACGACCAGATCCTGGAGAACGCCACCGGGGTCGTGGTGCGCCGCCGCCGTCCTGGCCGCGTCGCGAGCTCGGGTGGATATGATGCACAAAGCCGTGTGCGCCGTCGTGACCGGGATCGTGGCCGACGGTGTCCATCCCGGCGCACCGGCCCCGATGACGAGGTCGGCCTTCGTTGTCACCCTCGCGAGCGGCTTGCTCCCCCCTCGCCGACAGCGCCGCCGGCCGCTCCCCGATCGATGTCACCGAGGACATCCTCAACCTCGTCGCCGCCCTCGACCGAATGACCGCCGCTGCGCCCGCTACCGCGGTCACGCCTTCCCTGAAGTTTGGGCGAAGACATGTGAGGTAGACGCGTGAACGACTTGTAGAGACCGACCGCTCTGGGGAGTCATGTCCGCATCACTGTCAGGAACACCGCGCACACGTCATGGCCGTAGTCTGGTCGCGGGCATCTTGCTTGGTCTGGGCACAGTCGCTTTCGTTGACGAAGTAGTTTTTCACCAACTTCTGCATTGGCATCACTTCTATGACCTGTCGACCAGCGACGTTGGCCTAGTTTCCGACGGACTCTTCCATGCGTTCAGTTGGTTCGCCACTGTCGCGTCGCTGCTGATGGTCGTCGGCTTGCGCCGCGATCGTGCTTTCTGGGGCCTGGCTTTCACCGCCGGGTGGCTGACCGGGGCAGGGTTCTTCCAGCTTTACGACGGATTGGTTCAGCATAAGGTGATGGGCCTACACCAGATCCGCTACGGAGTGAACCTGGTGCCCTACGATGTGACATGGAATGTAATCGCAGTAGTCCTTCTGTTCGCGGGGATTGCGCTCTGGGTCGTTACCGCGAGACGCTCGGATCGCTCCACCGAACGCGACGCGTCCACCGTGAGCTGACTCGTGGACCACGAAAACCACGTCAACGAAGCCACCTGGCTCACTCCAGGACAATGGGGGACGGCGCTGCTCCTCGTAGTGGTTTTACTGGCCTACGTCGCGGCGACGGTGCTCTTACGCAGGCGTGGAACTTCTTGGTCAATCGCCCGCACCGGGTCGTGGGCGGCCGGCCTGCTGTGTACAGGTGGGTGTCGCACTAATCGGACCGTTGGCTGAACGAGCTCACCTTGATTTCACCGTCCACATGCTTGGACACGTTCTGTTGGGTATGCTGGGACCACTGCTCCTGGTATTGGCAGCCCCGGTCACACTGGCTCTCCGGGTATTGCCCGTGCACGCGGCCCGCCCGCTCGGAAAGTTGCTGTCGTCTAACCCCTTGGCGGTATTGACGAATCCGTTTGTGGCGGGTGCCCTCAATATCGGCGGTCTGTGGGTCCTGTACCGGACCGGTATATATTCCACCATGCACTCCGCTACATGGGTCCACGTTCTGGTTCACGCGCACGTCCTGATCGCTGGTTACCTGTTTACTTTTGCTGTTCTGGGTGGCCCTGACCCAGCGCCGCACCGATTCTCGCCGCCGTGGCGGGCGTTAGCGCTAGTACTAGCGATTGCCGCGCACAACATTCTCGCCAAGACGCTTTATGGCTACCCGCCAGAGGGCGTACCCGCCGAGCAAGCACGTTCAGGAGCTGAGCTGATGTACTACGCGGGTGCGCCGGTCGAGATCGCACTGATTTCGCTGACGTGCTGGAGCTGGCTCCTGAAAGGCAGACCGGAACCAAGAGCAACGCCGCTGGAACCTTACACCGGATTTAGCAAGTCGCACGCCGGATGAGAGCGCACCCTCTTGTAGCCTTCCGTGTCATCGCTAGTCGAGACGAGAACAACTCGGTGAACGGCCACCCCACGCGGCGACCCGCGGCGCGAGCGGAAGGTGGTTGCGCGTGCCGGGCATCACCGCCTGCGGTGGCCGGACAACTGTGGTCTGCCGCGACGCCGGCCCGAAGGACGGTGGCCGGGCCGACGACCCTCCAGATCCTCGGATAGATCTGGAGACTGACAGCTTGGGACTGGCCTCCCACCACTCCGCCGGCGACCACTCACCTGCAGCTCAGCGGCAAGCCCCGTCTCGGTCCCGACGCCACGCCGGGACCCCGCTCAACCTGGGGAAGTTGGTCTAGCAACAGTGGGGAGATTCAGTTAGCGCCATCACCGAGGCCGCCGATGGTGAAACCGACGATCAGGCCGATCGCGACCGCCGCGGCGGTCATCAGCGTCAGTTGACCGTGCGCGGGGTATCGTCGTCGCGGATCACGGGTCGACCGGCGTTGGCCCAGGCCTCCATCCCACCGGCCATGTTGCGGGCTGCCACGCCAGCCTCGCGCAGCTGTCCGGCGGCGATCGGCGAGCGCCTGCCGGATCGGCACACGGTGATCACTCGGGGGTAGATGCGGTACTGGCGCGGGTCGAGCTGGTCGAGCGGCATGTGCCGTGCGCGCAGCGCGTGACCAGCCTGCCACTCGTCGTTCTCACGGACGTCCAGAAGGACCACTACGTCCGCATAGGCCAGGCGCTCGGCCTCGACCGGGTCCACGGTGTCGGCTGATTCGGTCATGACAACTCCTGATCGGGTCCCGGTGTCTTGGGTGGGACAGGCCACCGGGTCGCTGCCTGATCCGCGGTCACGAGGCGAGGTGGTCGCCGGGTGCGTAGGACGCGGCCGCCGGCTGTCGCGGTGCCGGGGCTCAGGCTGTGCGCAGCGGCAGCCCGGCGTCCTCGGTGTTGGCGAACAGATCATCGACGACCACGGCTGTGCGACCGCGCCCGGCCAGCATCGATGCCGCCGCGGTCGCCCTGTAGCCGCTTCCGCAGTGGGCCCACACCGCACCGTCGGGGACCTCATCCAGACGCGACGGCAGCTCGGGCAGGGGAATGTGCACCGCGCCCTGGATGTGGCAGCTGTTCCACTCACTGGTGAGCCGAACATCCAGGACCACCTTCGGTGGCGGTAGTTTCTGGTCCTCGGACACCATGTCGCCGGCGCCCCGACTGTCGTCGGGACGGTTCATGGCCGTGGCGAGGTCGGCGAACGTGGCGCGGGGTAGGGTCGCCAGCTCGGTGTGCGGGTCGGTGACCAGCTCGATGGGTGTGCCGACCGCAGCCGCGCTGATGCGGTCGATACCGATGCGCGCCAGCTCGCGTTGTTCCTCGGCTACCTGCTCGCGGCTGTCCCCGACCAGTGTGATCGGGGTTCCCCATTCGATCATCCACCCGAGATAGGTACTCATCGGCCCGTCCAGCCCCAGGCTCACGGTGCCGACCAGGTGGGACTCGACGTAGGCGGTGCGCGAGCGCAGGTCGACCACCCAGTCACCGCGGCTCAGGCGCTCGGCAAGCTCCTCGGGGGTCGCTGCGGCCGGGGGCCGCAGATCCGGTCCGGATGGTCCGGACTGGTTGATCACGCCCATGTGCGCGTAGTACGCCGGGTACGGCCCGAGCCCGGCCACCGTACGGGCCACGAACTGGTCACGCCCCAGCGTCAACACCGGGTTGACCAGCTTCTGCTCACCGAGGGTGGACCTATCCTGGGAGGCCGCACTACTGGCGCAGAAACTGCCGAAACCGTGGGTGGGCCACACCCGGGTACCCTCGGGCAGCCCCCGGAGGCCCGCAGTGCCTGCGCGGTGCGGATCCCGCCCACCGAGGCGCCCAGGATCAGGGTTCGCGGCATGGAGTCTCCTTGGAGATCGTGAGGTCGGCGGGTTCGGTGCGGTAGTGATCGCGGACGGTCTGTTCGAAGTCGGCCAGGAGCGCGTCGAGTTCACCGTGGTGGCGGGTACTGGTGACCAGCTGGTAGCCGATGACCACCGAGCGACCGAACACGGCGAGTCGTCGGGCGGTGCCGGCCTCTCCGATAAGGTCATGGAGCAGAGCGAACAGGGCGGAGTGCCATAGTTCGTCCACTCGTTGCTGGGCTGCTGCCACGATGGGGTCGCTCGCGGCCCAGGACCGCATGACGGCGTCGATGGGGTGGTCGAGCGCGAGTATCGCGCCGCGGTGGCGCAGCATTCTGGTGCTCGCTGTCCCGTCCGACTGGCCGAGGGACCGCATCTGGTCGGCGTGCCGGGTCTCCCAGTGCCGGACCACGGCCTGGGTGTAGCCGTGCAGGTTGCCGAAGTGGTGATAGAAGGATCCGCTCGTCGTGCCGAGAGAAGCGCACAGAGCGGCGATCGTGAGACCGGGCGGGCCGTCGGCGACCAGGATCTCCAGGCCCGCCTCCACATAGCCTCGGCGTGACGCCCGCTGGGTCCTGGTGTGCGGGGGCGCTGGTCCCGGCTCGTTCGGCGGGCTACCGTTTCCTGGCACGTCGGTCAGTCGGTGAGGCGCAGGGCCCGGGTCGGGCACTGGGCGACGGCCTCTTGGACGGCCTCGCGGCGGTGCTCGCTCGGGGTGGCGTCGAGGAGGTCGACGTAGCCGTCGTCGTTGACCTCGAAGATGTCCTCGGCGAGGGCCTCGCAGACGCCGTGACCGGTGCACGCGTCGACGTCGAGATGGATACGCATCACTGTTCTTCCGTTCGGTCGTGGTGGTCGATGTACGCGCGGGCAGTCAGTCGAGGTTGAGCCGGCAGGGCCGCGCTTGACCTGGTTGAAGAAGTTGCCGGGGATCAGCTCGGGCTCGCCGATCGACTCGATGCGCGGGGCGCGTGTGAGCAGCTCGGTGAACAGGGCGCGGAGCTGGAAGCGGGCGAGCTGGTTGCCCAGGCAGTGGTGGATCCCGCGCCGCCGCCGCCGAAGCTGATGTGCAGGTTGAGGTGACGGGCCAGGTCCAGCTCGTGGCCCGTTCGATGCTGGCGTCGGCGCGGTTGGCCGAGGAGTAGAACAGCACGACCTTGTCGCCGGCGGTGATCTGCTGACCGCGGAACTCCAGGTCACGGGCGGCGGTACGGCGGAAGGTCATGATCGGTGTCGCCCAGCGGACGAGCTCCTCGGCCGCCGGTCCGATCCGCTCGGGCAGGTCCTCCAGGAGCCACGCGCGCTGTTCGGGGTGATCGGTCAGGGCCTTGAGCCCGTGGGCGGTGGACTGGCGGGTGGTGTCGTTGCCCGCGATCGTGAGCAGGACGAAGAACGACCCGATCTCGGCGTCGGTGAGCCGCTCCCCGTCGATCTCGGCGAGCGCGAGGGCGGTGGTGAGGTCGTCGGTCGGGTTCTCGCGGCGCTCGCCGGCCAGGTTCGAGGCGATCTCGTGCAGCGACACCTGGGCCTGGAACAGCCGGGTGAGCACCTCCTGCTTGGTGTGTCCCACCAGCTCGGGATCGTTCCACCCGGTGCCGACCGCGGCTTCCTCGGCGGCCCGCTGCCGTTGGCCGTTCGGCACGCCGACGATGTCGCTGATGTTGTGCATCGGGAGCAGGGCCGCGCACTCGGTGGCGAAGTCGACCACACCGTCGGCGCTCGCGGCGGCCTGCTTGATCAGGTGATCGACGACCAGTTTCGCGTTGGCCTCGATGCGGTCCTGGATCCGGCGCATCTGCTTCGGGGTGAACGCCGAGGCCACGAGCCGGCGCATCTTGGTGTGTCGCGGCGGGTCCATGGCGATGATCGACTGGGCGTTCTCGATCAGCTCCGGCGGGAGGCTCTCGAGCAGGATGCCGTGCCCGGACAGGAAATCCTCGTGCCGCTTGGTGACCTCGACCAGGTCGTCGTAGCCGACGATCGCCCAGAAGCCGTGGTCGCCGGGGTCGTCGATCAGCTGGTCCTCGAACGGCGGGTGCCAGCTCACCGGCCGCTCAGCCCGCAGCTGGGCGAAGGTGTCCTCCCGCTGCTGCGGGGTCTGGCTCCAGAACGCCTTCGACGACAGATCGGCCGCGTCGTACGGGCGGTCGGGGTGGCCGCTGGCGTTGCGCGTGTGGTGGTGGTCATCGACGCGGCCCTCTCGACGGTGAGCGTCACATCGCATGTGACCGGGACCGCCCAACAGTTTGGGCATTTCTCTTTTTCTGTCAAGTCTGTTGGCTCAGGCGCGCGGGTGTCGACATACTCGGCGGGTGTCCTCCGAGTTCCTGGCCCGGCAACGCGAGCGCCTACCCGGGGTTCCGCAGCTGTCGGCCGGGTGAAAGTGCCCGAATGTGGGGTCTGAGCTGGGCAAACAGGTGTCGGCCTGGTGACATGTCGTGTCACTAGGCGTAGGTGTTGTGCCTGGTCAGCGCGTTGCGGGCTGCTCGGGGTCGAGGTGCAGGATCCGCGGTGGCAGCGCGAGGTCGAGGACGGTGTATAGCCGGCGGGCCTCGGTGCTGGGCTGGCTGGTCTGGCGGAACATCCCGGCCGGGCCGGTGAAGGTGCCGACGTGCAGGCGCTGCAGCTCGGTGCGGGCGCGGGGCCAGCTTGTGTGCGCGCGGGTCTCGACGATGCGGGCCAGCAGCAGCGCGAGCCAGCAGAGCAGGACGTGGGCGCGGATGCGGTCCTCGAGCCGGTGATAGACCGGGCGCAGGTCGAGGACCTGTTTCATGTCGCGCCAGCCGCGCTCGACCTCCAACAGCTGCTTGTAGCCCAGCGCGATGTCCTCCGTCGTGAGGTGCGGGTCGCTGGTGCGCAGCAGGTACTTGCCATCCAGCTTCGCGTCGGCGGCGATCTTGGCGGCATCTATGCGTAGTAGCCCGCCCGGTGTGACGCGCAGGAACCGGTTCAGCCCGGGCTTGGTGGAGATCACCCCGCGCAGCTCGGCACGCTTCGACGGTGAGAGCCGGTCCGAGCCGGCGATCATCGCTTCCAGGCGGTCGACGAGCCGGGCACGGACCGCGGCGTCCCGGTCGGCGGCGTCGGGGTTGCGGCAGATCACGAACCGCTCGGTCTCGGAGATCTTGACTTCCTTGACCCGCAGGTTCGCGTTCACCTCCTGGTAGCGGCCTTGCCGGGCCATCGCGGCGGTCGCCTCCGCCGAGCCGGAGCGTAACTTCTCACCGAGGATGTAGCCCCCACCGCCGGCGGACAGGTGACGCCGGTTCTCCTTGGAGGTGAACCCGCGGTCGGCCACCCAGATGACCTTCCCCAGCGTCCAGTCCCGCATGTCGTCCTTGACCTGGCGGATCAGCGGCGAGTCGGACGTGTTGCCCGGCCAGCACCACACCCGCACCGGGATCCCGTCCCGGGTGACGGCCATGCCGACCACGACCTGGGGCAGGTCGTCACGGGAGTCCTTCGACTTGCCGTGGGTGCGGAACCCGGCCTGTCCCGCCGCTCCCGGCGGCGGCTCAGCGCGCTCACCGCCATCTGCCCGTTCGGCGTCCTGCCCGGCGTCCTGCCCGGCGTCCTGCTCGACGGGGCGGCCATGCTGGTCGCGCCAGACTGGGGCGTCGGCGTCCTCGGTCTCGAAGTAGGTGCTGGTGGTGTCGAAGAAGATCAGGTCCACTTCCAGGTTGAGCAGGTCGGCGACCGCGTCGAACACTCCTCGCGCGAGCCGGTCCTCCACCGCGATCAGCCAGTCCATGGCCCGGTAGCAGGCATCGTCGGACACCGTGTCCAGACCGGGAACGTGCACGTCATGGGCGACCCAGCCGGTAGCGGCCAGCTTCGAGGACGGCGCCAACGCCCGGTTCGCGACCAGCGCGAACAGCACCCGCTCCACGACCGGATCCCGCCGTGATCTCCCCCCTGATCTGCCGGAGGTCCCGGCGGCGAGGCGGCGCAGCAGCGTGTCGATCCCCAGCCGATGCCACAGCCCGTCGAGCAGCCACACCCCGCCCAGCGGGCGGGGGTCGCCGTAGTACTCGCCGAAAATCGGGCGGATATGGCTGGGTAGGCTTCTGAGCTGGGGGATCTGTTCAGCTGGCTGGAGGTCGTCTTGGCGACGCAGGTGTTCGCGGACGAGGAACTGGAGCGCCTGCGCGGGTTCCCGGAGATCGGCCGGGACGAGCTGTTTCGGTTCTTCACCCTGACACCGGCTGATGTCGCCTTCGTCGATCCTGGTCGTGGCCGCGGCCCGGCCGACCGGCTCGGGTTGGCCGTGGCCCTGTCCACGTTGCCCTGGCTCGGGTTCGTGCCGGAGAAGGTGCAGGCAGCGCCGCCGGTGGCGGTGGCCAGGCTGGCCGACCAGCTCGGCGTTGACTCGGCCGGGTTGCGGTCCTACGGGCGGCGGACGAAGACGCGGACCGAGCATCTGCGGTTGGTGGCGAAGTACCTGGGGTGGCGGCTGCCGACGACGTTGGAGCTCAAGGAGTTGGACGAGTTCCTGCTGGCGCGGGCGTTGGAGCACGATTCGCCGACGCTGTTGTTCCGGTTGGCGTGTGAGTACTTGATCTCAGCACGGGTGATTCGGCCTGGCCCGGTGACCGTGGTCGAACGGGTCGCCCACGCCCGCGCCGAAGCCCAGCGGGAGACCTTCGACCGGCTCGCGCACGAGTTCACCGAGGCGCGGTGCGCCGCGCTGGATGGGCTGCTGGTCACCGACCCGGAGATCGGCACGTCCCGATTGCGGTGGTTGTCCACGGGCCCGGTGGAGGCATCCCCGGCCGCGGTGAAAGCCGAGGTCGCCAAGCTGGAGTTCCTGCGCTCGATGGGCGCGGACACCTTGGATCTGTCGGTGCTGCCAGCGGAGCGGCGCCGGTTCCTGGCCACGGTCGGACGCCGGTTGACCACGCAGGCGCTGGAGCGGCGCGATCGGCAACGCCGGTATCCGATCCTGTTGACGTTGCTGACGCAGTCGGCGACCGACGTACTCGACGAGGTCGTGCAGCTGTTCGACCAGGCGGTCTCGGCGCGGGAGAGCAAGGCCGAACGCAAGATGCGCGACGCGCTGGCCGCACGGGGCCAGGCCGGGGAGGACCGGCAGGCGCTGCTGGATGACCTGCTGGACATCATTTTCGACCTGGGGGTCGATGACGAGCAGATCGGTGGCCTGATCCGGGGCGAGCGGATCGGCTGGCCGCGGCTGCGGTCGGCGCGGGAGCAGGGCACGGCACGGCTGCCGCGTGATCACGGGCACCTCGCGGCCTTGGACGGCTCGTACGGGTATTTGCGGCAGTTCACCCCACAGGTGCTGGCCGCGGTGCGGTTCGCCGGCGGCACCGCGGCGGCCGGGCTGCTGGAGGCGGTGGAGATCTTGCGCGAGCTCAACGCCACCGGTGCCCGCCGCGTCCCCGTCGACGCCCCGGATGGGTTCGTGCCCACGCGCTGGCGCGGCTACCTGGACACTGCGGCGAAGTCCGGCAACACCAGCGCCTACCGGCACTACTGGGAACTGTGCACGCTGCTGGCACTGCGTGATGGGCTGCGCAGCGGGGACGTGTTCGTGCCGGGCTCGCGCCGCTACGCCGACCCGGCCGCCTACCTGCTCACCGCGGACAGGTGGGCTGACCAGCGCGCGGAGTTCTGCGGGCTGGTCGGTAAACCCACCGACCCGGCCCGCGCGCTCGCCGCGGCCGAGGTCGAGCTGGGCGAGGCACTCGGCGAGCTGGAGCAGGTTCTGGCCACCGGAGACGGTCCGGTGCGCCTGGACGCGGCCGGGGATCTGGTGATCTCGCCGCTGACCGCCGAGGACGTCCCCGCCGAGGCCACCGCGCTGAAGGCCGAGCTGACCGAGATGTTGCCGTTCGCGCCGATCGTGTCGCTGCTGATCGAGCTGGACAAGCGCACCGGCTACCTGGGCTGCTTCACCCATGCCAGCGGCAAGCAGGCCCGCAGCCCGGAGTTGAAGCGCAACCTGATCGCGGTGCTGCTGGCCCACTCCACCAACCTCGGCCTGACGCGGATGGCCGATGCCTGCGGTATCTCCTACGACGTCCTGGCCTGGACGGGCGAGTGGTATGTGCGGGAGGAGACGCTGCGGGCGGCGAACCTAGCGCTCATCGACTATCACCAGAAGCTGCCGCTGACGCCGGTGTTCGGTACCGGCACCCTGTCCTCCAGCGACGGACAGCGCTTCCCGACCCGCGGCAAGTCGGTCACGGCCAGGGCGCTGAGCAGGTATTTCGCGCAGGAGGGCTTGAGTACGTACACGCACGTGACCGATCAGCACACCACCTACGGCACGAAGATCATCGTCGCGACCAAGCGCGAAGCGCATTACGTCCTGGACGAGATCCTGGGCAATGCGACCGACATTCCCGTCACCGAGCACGCGACGGACACCCACGGGGTGACGCTGGTCAACTTCGGGCTGTTCGACCTGCTCGGGTTGCAGCTCTCGCCGCGGATCCGGGATCTGGGCAAGCTCACCCTCTATCGCACCGGATCACGAGCGCAGGCCGAGGCCGACTTCGCCCGCACCGGGCCGCTGCTGACCCGCAAGCTCAACACCGACCTGATCGCTGAGCACTACGACGACCTGCTCCGCCTGGCGGGATCGCTGAAGTTCGGACACGCCACCGCCTCGTTGCTGGTCGGCAAGCTCTCGGCGTCGGGGCGGCAGAATGCGCTGGCCGCGGCACTGAAGGAGTACGGCGCGCTACGGAGAACGATCTACGCCGCCCGGTACCTGTCCGACCCGGCGTATCGGCGCAAGATCTCCCGCCAGCTCAACAAGGGTGAGTCGCTGCACGCGCTCAAACGCGACCTGCTCTACGCCCACGAGGGCACGGTGCGGGCCCGTCACCTGGAACAGCAGACCGAGCAAGCCTGGTGCCTCGCGCTGGTCACCAACGCCGTGGTCACCTGGACGACCGAGTACTACGGGCTGGCGGTGGAGTCGATGCGCCGGGCCGGGCGGCGCATCGATGATGAGCTGCTGGCCCACATTTCCCCGGCGCACAGCGAGAACATCAACTTCTTCGGCGCGATCGACGTGGACATCGAGGGCGAGCTCGCCCAGCTCGGCCCCACCGGGTACCGGCCGCTGCGCGTGCGCGACACCCTGTTCTGACCCGCCGCCGCACGGCGACACGGTCATCGGTCAGTGGATGAGCAGCGGGCCGAAGGTGTGCGCGCCGAGGTGTTCGGCCTCGGCCTGGCCGACGATGCGGCCGGGGACGCCGGGGTGCCCGCTGATCCAGGTCCGAGCGGTGGTGTCGCTGGTGAAGAAGTTGACTGCCTCGCAGCAGGCGGTGGCCGCGGGCCCGCCGCCGGGGCGCTGGCCGACGAACACCACGGCGCTGTGCGGCTGCCACACCATCGCCTTGCCGCGGCTGGTGACGGTGACCAGCTCGGCGGTCACCGGGTCGCTGGAAGAGATCACGACATCGGTGTCCAGCATGGCGGGGATGCCGAGCGCATCGATCGCACACATCGCCCACACCTGCACACGGTCGATCCGGACACGGTGGCCGGTGGGCACGGCGGAGAACGGGTAGGCCGCGCGAATCCCCCCGGCCTCATCCAGAGTCAGGAAGTCCTCGGCGGCCAGCTCGGCCAGCACCTGCCCGGCCGTGCGTCCCGACCGCGCGGCGACCGGCGCCAGCACTCGTCGCGCCGGGGCGATACCGGTGGCGGCAAAGTGCCGCAGCACCGCCTGGTGCACGGCGCGCAGGCCACGCTGAGCTGGAGCGCGGCGCCCCCATCCGGCCCGGCCGACCACGTCGAGCGCCTCCTGGGGCGGGCAGCAGTCAGTCACCGGGCGCGACCTGCTCCGGGCGCCCGCTGCCGCCGAGGGCCTCCCGGAGGGCGGCCACGCTCGGGGCTCCGGCCACCGCGCCGTCCTCGTCCCGGTACAGGCGACACGACACACTGGGCACCGCCCCCTCGTCCGCGAGCGGATCGACCCCGTCGAGCAGGATCGTCGGCGAGCCGGTCATTCCGAACTCGACAGCCTGCGCCTGATCGTGGACCTCGACCAGGTCGACCTCCGCGTGTCGGCCCGCCAGCGCGGCGGTGACCCGCTGCCTGGCCAACGGGGCGTTCGGGCACCCCGGAACTGTCAGCACCGTGATCTGCATTCTGCTCGTCCTCCCCAGCTCATCCGGTCGTCGCCCCGAACGCTAAACCTTCCAGCGCACTGGAAGGTCAAGTCGTAGCCTGAGGCGATGCGCATCGGCGACCTCGCCACAGCCAGCGGGCTGACCACCAAGACCATCCGCTTCTACGAACAGGCGGGGCTGCTACCCGCTCCGCCCCGCACCCCCAACGGCTACCGCGACTACCCCGAGCAGACCCCCGCCCGGCTCACCTTCATCCGCGACGCCCAGGGCGCCGGCCTCACCCTCGCCGAAATCCGCTCCGTGCTCGTCCTGCGCGAGGGCGGCCAGGCCCCCTGCGCCCACGTCACCACGCTGATCGACCAGCACCTCGCCGACATCGAGCGCCGCCTGACCGAACTGGCCACGACCCGCGACGCCCTGCGCGGCCTCGCCCACCGCGCCGCCACCACCGACCCAGCCGCCTGCACCGAGGACGACATCTGCACCATCCTGACCCGGCCCGGATCTCCGCCCGCATCTCGCACAAATGACCCATTCTGAGAGCATGATCAACACAGTGTCGGCGGGCAGCACTCAAGGCCCGATATCTTCTCAGAACCCGCTCTCACACAAACTGGGCGTCGAGCTGTTCTGCGCAATGTTTGTGAGACGATCCCGAGGTGAGCCAGCCGGAAACCACCGTCATATCCGACGCCGACGAGGTCGAACGGCACCCGTGCCCGCGCTGCCTGGTCGAGCCCGGCTCGCCGTGCCGGTCACGCTCCGGCACCGTCGCCGGGACCTACCACACCGGCCGGTTCACCAAGGCCCCTCGGCTGGCCAAGCTGCTACGCGTGCCCGTCCCGGCCGACCGCGGACCGGGGCAGCTGTGGCGGCCGGGCACCCCGCCGCCGGCGCCGATCCCCGCCGACACCCCCACCACCGACATCCGCGTCGGCTACGCCCGCTGCTCCCACCTCACTCAGGAACTCCAGTCCCAACTCGACGCGCTGGCAGCAGCCGGCATCGGCCGCGACAAGATCTTCGCCGAGAAGGTCTCCACCCGCGTCCGGGTCCGGCCGAAGTTCGAGCAGGCCCTGGACACCTGCCGCCAGATCAAGGCCCACGCCCCGCACTGCCGGGTCATCCTCACCGTGTACGAGATGAAGCGACTCGGCCGCGACAGCGCCGAGCTGACCGCGCTGGCCGACCATCTCACCGCGCACGGCATCGCCCTGGAAATGCTCGCCGGGCCGTTGACCGGGGTCTACGACCCGTCCGGCACCGGACGGGTGTTGTTCGCGTTCTTCGCCGCGATGGCCGAGACCGAACGCGAGAACATCCGCGAAGCCACCCTCGAAGGGCTGAACGCAGCGTCCCGCAAGGGAAACCACGGCGGCCGGCCGCCGGTGATCACCGACGACATGCTGCACACCGTGCTGCGCCGCCGCGCCGGCGGCGAGTCCGTCGAGGACATCCGCCCGGACCTGATCATCCCCACCGGCAAACGCAAAGGCCGCAACCCCAGCCTGGCCAGCATCTACCGGGCACTCGCCGAACACCAGAAGACACAGGCGTACCCCGATGCAGTCGAGCAGGCCCACGCAGACTTCACCGCGCTCCAGGCGAGTACCTGACTTGCACCGCCAGCCGCCCACGAAATCGCTGGTCAATCATATCCGCCCGATTTTCGGCGAGTACTACGGCGACCCCGGGCGGGACTCGACGAACTCCAGCCCCGGCACCCCGACCGCCCGCGCCCGATCCGGGCCGACCGCGGCGGGTTCGACGCCCACGACCCGGGTCAGCGCGGCGATCAAGCGTTCGATCGCAGGCCGGTCGAGCTGATCGGCCCGGCCGAACGAGTACAGCACCTTCGTCCGCGCGGTCTTCGCTGTCGGGTCCCACTCGTTGTGCGCCAACTGCAGGTAGGACACCTTCGACCCGTCCCGGTTCCGCCGGGTCGACGTACGCACGAACACGCCACCAGACCTTACACGATCCGTAGCAGCTCAACGGCCCTATCTCGGGTTAAGTCGTGTTACTAGGGCTTTCGAACGACCGGACCAGGTCTCACCCCGCTGACCTGCACCAACGCCCGTGATCATGCACCAGATCACACGTTAGCTGCGGAACCCCGGCCTACGTGCCGAAGTGATTGACGCCGCTGCCACCGCGGTCGTCCAGCGAGGCTGGCGAGGACTGCGGATGGGCGCCATCGCCGCACAGGTGGGGGTGAGCCGGCAGACGATCTACAACGAGTTCACCACCAAGGGCGGTCTGGCCCAGGCGCTCGCCGGGACCGCCGTAGACCGGGTACTCGACCGGGTCGACGCAGCGCTTGACACGGCCGACGATCTCAGCGCCGGCTGGACACTCGCGACCCGGATCGCACTGGAAGCGGCCGCGGAGGAGCAACTTCTCAAGACGTTGCTCAGCGCCGAGAGCATCCAGGAGTTCCTGCCGCTGTTCACCACCGAATCTGGGCTCATCACGCGCGGTCGTACCCGGGTGGCCGAGTCGGTGTGCCGGCGCTGGCCCGATCTCGATCGCGACCGAGTCGAGATCGCGGCAGAGGCGGCGGTCCGCCTGGCCGTCAGCCACGTCCTCATGCCGATGCACCCGGCCGACGACATCGCACAACAGGCCGGCTGGTTACTCGCCGGATGCCTCAATGCGCCAGTTCCTGCGAGTGGGCCCGGCCCGCAAACTGTCAAGGCGTGACCGGATCACTTCTGCAGGTTCGAGTCGGAGGCCGCGTAGGCGTCTGATGGTGCGGGAGAGGGCCGCGGCTGCGGCAATGGCGGGTGCAGCACGTGCTCGCTCATCCGGGGTGGCGGTGAAGATGCCGCCGGTGGCCAGATCTCCCGCAGCAGCCAGGTGTAGCCGACCTTCCGTTTCACGATCGCGCCTCCGGGCCGCGCCGCGCTGCTCCGTGCAGGGCCTCGGCGATCGTGGCGTCGAGGTGACGGCGCAGGGTGCGCTTGCGGTAGTCCGAGGACACGTAGTGCGCGGTCATCTGCGGGGAGTCGTGATCGAGGATGCGTCGCACCACTTCCTGCGGGACGTCACGTTTGATCAACCGGGTGCCGAGGGGGTGGCGCCATTGGTGCGGGGTCAGCCGGACCGGGCGGCCGTGAGCGTCGCGGACATCGCAGCAGGCTAGCCAGCGATAGAGCGCGAGCCGGTAGGTCGACGAGGCGGTCGAAGCCCGACCGTCGGGTTCTTCGTCGGGCGCGGGAACAGCACCGGCGCATCCCCGACACAGGTCTGTTGCTCGACGATCAGGGCGTGAAGCTGTTCGTCGATCGGGACCAGCGCCTCGCGTTTCATCTTGTGGTTGAGATAGCGCAGGTAGGGGGCGCCGTCGGCGTCGAGGACCACGCAGTCGCGCGACATGCTCAGCGCGTCGGTGACGCGCAGCCCGGCCCGGATCAGGATCTGGGTGACCAGCCGGTAGGCCGGGTTGGTGAAGCGGGAAAGGTTGGCGGGGGTCCTCGATCATGGGCCATGACCTGCTCGGCCAGCGCTCGCGACGTCCTCACGGCGCGGCGGGGGAAGTCGTCGGGGAACACCAGCGCGGTGGCCGGCAGCGTGTCGTCCCAGTGGTGCTGGCGTACCGCGTGCAGGAACATGTTCCCGACGAGGCGGGCATGGGCGTCGGCTCTTACGTCAGCGTCGGCGCCGCGGGCCGCCGCAGATGACATTGGCGCGCAGCTGCATGCTTTTCGTTACTGCTTTTCGCTCTGCTGCAGGTGCGGCATGATCCTTGCGATGTAGTCGCCAAGGGCAGCATCGAGGTAACGGCCGATGTCGTGGGTCACCACAGCTGCGGCGGCGGACTCGGTCTGTGTCGTGATCGTGCTGACGTACTCGGCGAGCTGCGGGATTTCCGTTCCGGTCGGCATCCAGTCGGGCTGCTTGTCGCGCAAGATGTCGGCGGCGACGGCAGTGACGAATTTGTGGACGGTGGTGTCGACCGCGGCGCGGAGCTGGGCGCTGAACGCGAACACCGCTTGGGCGGGTGCCCCGGCGCGGATTAACGTGGCGACGGCATGAAGCAGGCGGGCGTTCGGCGCCCGGTAGCGGTCCCCGTCGTGTTCGACGAGGCCGGCCTGCACTGCGCTGGCGGAGGTGTCGTGGGCAGCGTCGGCGGTGTTGAGTAGCTCGCGGAGCTGGTCGGCCGTGAGGTAGGTAGACGGAGCCGCATCGGCGATGCCGGTGACGACCTGCTCGAGGCCGAGAATGTTGGACAGGTCGCGTCCGTCCTCCCAGGCACGTAATAGCTCGCCGATGTTGGTGGCGGTGTAGCCGCGCTTGAGCAGCCCGGCGATCAACCGCAGGCGGGCGAGGTGGTCGTCGCTGTAGATCCCGACCCGGCCCTGCCGCTTGGGCGGGTGAAGGATCCCGCTGTCCTGGTACGCGCGGATGTTGCGCACGGATACACCGCTGGCCTGGGCCAGCTCGTCGATGCGGAACTCCGCCAATTGCCCCCCTTGTATCGAGTGACGCACGACATACGTCACCATCAACGACTGTCACAGTTGAAGCTGACAGCGACGCTTCGCTCCGGGAGAGGGTATCCACGATCATGGCACAGCATCGGGCGCCCGTAGCGACGTCCACACCGCGAGGCCTCCACTGGCGGCGGTTCGGTCTGCTCTTCGTGCCGGCGATGCTGGCGCTGCTGATGTTGGGTGCCGGTGCGGCGACCGGGGCGGTTCCAGTCGCGCTGGCATTGGAGGGGCAGCAGACGCTGAAGATCAGCGCCAAGAGTCTGACCACTCGGGTAGGAGGCACGTTCCCGGAGTTCTTCCAGACCCGCGACGGTCAGCGGAAGGCCACGGTGGTGGTGGCGCTGAGCGACCTCAAGGCGCGGGGCCTGTGTGTGTCGACGCGAGCAGACACGGCGGTGGGAAGGTTCGTGCTGCGCGCCGAGACGCCACCTGATGGCCCGGAGGTCAGCGCCGGAGACGTGAAGTTCGCGTTGGAGAGCATTGACGGGGTCGATGTGCTGGGCCAGCAGCTTGGGCTGAACCGCGCATTCACCCCCGACGGGACTCCGACCGATGCCGGCGGACCGGGTGCCGTTCCCGTCCAGGCGGGGAACCTCGCGCTCAACGTCAGCGCAACCGCTCGGTGGGCGACGGTTAACCAGCTACAGATCTCGAACTTGTCGCTCCATATCGGGGACGATCAGCCGGAGTGCCTGTGAGGCCGGGCAGGACCAACGGGGCCGTCGAGTCGACACCGTCTCCTGTGCGGCGCTGGATCTTGGGCCGGCCCGTCGTCGCCGGCGCGCTCACCTCGGCCGGGGGCGCGGCGGTCATGCTGCTCCCTGCCCGTGGCTTGTCGATCGTGCTGCTCCCCGGGCTGGCCGGAGTGTCGGGGTTCGTGCTCGGTGCTCTGATCTGCGCGTGTGGGCTGTTCCTGTGGTTCTCCCCGCACCTGCACGCCCCGATCGGCGTCGCCGCGGTCGTCCTGTCGCTGGCCTCGTTCGTCACCACGAACGTGGGCGGGTTGGTCATCGGGCTGTTGCTCGGCGTCCTCGGCGGTTCGTTGGGCTTCGCCTGGGCGCCGCCGCGCCCAGAGCATTGGTCGGACTAACCGTCCCCGTCCGGAGCTCGCCGATGAACGGGCCAGTACCGCTGCGATGTCGCGTGCGGCGGATCCCGACCGGTCGGTCGGGCATCTGCACATGCGAGATGAACCGGCCCCGGCTTCGGTACTCTTCCCCATGGACACGAAGCCACGCCCCGTCAAGTCTTGACGAGCTGCAGGGCCGCAACCATTCTGATGGCATGCGCCCGCAGAGTGGCCGGCGACAGGCCTCCTGGCAGGCTCGCGCCTGCGTGCATCTCGTTCGCTGGACGGTCAGGCCGCTGGTCGAGCTCGTCCCCGACACCGACATCGTGATCCGCTCGACGCGCCGTGTGCTCCGGGCGTTCACCGACGTGGTGTGCCGCCCGCATCCGGCCGCGTCGATCCGGCCGGTGCGCGCGGTGGCCCCGTCCGGTTTCGAGATCCGTGGCGAGTGGGTGCTGCCTCCGGGCGTCGGTCGCGGTCTCCGGGACCTGGGCCGCGGCGTCGTCTTCTACGTTCACGGCAGCGGGTACGCGGTCGCGTCGGCGCGGACGCACCGTGCCATCACGAGTCGGCTCGCCGTCCGGACCGGGCGCCCGGTGTTCGCGTGCGACTACCGCCTCGCGCCGACCCACCGGTATCCGGCCGCGGCGGACGACGTCGCCGCGGCCTTCGACTGGCTGCTCGCTCAGGGCGCCTCGGCGGCCACGACCGTGATCGCCGGCGACTCGGCGGGCGGGCAGCTCTCGATCGCGCTGGCGACCGAGCTCACGGCCCGGGGAACGTGCCCGGCCGGGGTGCTGCTGTTCTCCCCGTTGACCGACCTCTCGCTCGCCGAGGCCCGCAAGTGGGAGGACGGGCACTCCCGTGACCCGCTGATCTCGGTCCGACACCTTGAGCGTCTCCTGGCGCTCTACCTCGACGGCACCGAGCGCGCCTCCGCAAGGACGCGGGTCACCGCGGCGAGCCTGACCGGCCTGTCACCGGTGCAGGTGCACGCCAGCGGCTCGGAGTTTCTCTGTGGGGATGCCCGCCACCTGGCCGCGCTGGTCGAGCGCGCCGGAGGCGACGTCGAGCTTCTCGAGTGGCCGGGCCAGCTCCACGTCTTTCAGGCTCTCGCCTGCTTCGTCCCGGAGGCCACCCGCTCGCTGCGCGAAGCCGCCGGTTTCGTCCGCGACCGACTCGATCCCGTCACCCCAGACGCCACCGTAGGGAGCTACGACCCGTGACCACGCTCACCGACCACGCCCGGCGCGCCGTGCGCGAACGGATGTCCTCCGCGCTGCTCGCGCCCCTGCCCTCTGGAATCGATCGCCGCCTCCTCGACCAGGCGCGACAGGCGGCGGGCGCGCCGCTGGCCCCGCCGCCACCGGGGTCAGGCCTATCGCCCGTCCTCGGTGACCAGGGTCTGCCCGGTCTCGGTCGGACGCTGGAGTACATCCGGTTCGGCTCCGACTTCACCCGTGCACGCTTCGAGCGATTCGGGCCGGTCTCCTGGACCGGCTTCCTGGGAGAGCGCGTCGTCCAGGTCGCGGGGCCCGAGGCGACGCACGCCGTGCTCACCAACGCCGACAAGGCCTTCTCACAGGAAGGTTGGCGATTCCTGATCGACAACTTCTTCCACCGCGGACTCATGCTCCTGGATTTCGACGAGCACCGCTTCCACCGGCGCGTGATGCAGGAGGCCTTCACCGCCGAACGACTGCAGGGCTACACCGACGAGACCGTCGCCTGTGTCCGGGAGACGGTGCCGACCTGGCGCCAGGACGCGCCGATGCGGCTCTACCCTGCCCTGAAGAGCCTGACGCTCGACGTCGCTACCCGGGTGTTCATGGACGACCGTCCCGGCCCCGAGGCCGAGGAGGTCAACAAGGCCTTCGTCGACTGCGTCCGGGCGGCGAGCAGCATCGTGAAGTGGGATGTCCCCGGCACGCGCTGGCACGCCGGCCTTCGCGGCCGTCGCGTGCTCGAGCGCTACTTCCGGGCGAACCTCGCCGCGAAGCGGACCAGCGACGGCGCGGACCTGTTCTCCGCGCTGTGCCAGGCCCGCACACCGGATGGAGAGACCTTCTCCGACGACGACGTGGTCAACCACATGATCTTCCTGATGATGGCCGCACACGACACCTCCACCATCACGAGCTCCGCCGTCGCGTACTACCTCGGGGCGAACCCGGAGTGGCAGGAGCGGGCGCGCGCCGAGTCGCTCGCGCTCGGGGACACCCCGCCGGACCGCGCGGCGCTGGAGTCCCTGGACACGCTGAACCGCGCCATCAAGGAGTCCCTGCGCCTGGTGGCCCCGGTGCCGGTGGTGATGCGCCGCACCGTCGCGGCCACAGCCGTGTGCGGACACTACGTCCCGGCGAACTCGCTGGTGATGGTGGCCGGTGCCGTCAATCACTTCGACCCGGCGTGCTGGAGCGAGCCGGATACGTTCGACCCCGACCGGTTCGCCGAGCCCCGGCGCGAAGACAAGAGCCACCGCGACGCGTGGATCCCCTTCGGGGGCGGGGTGCACAAGTGCATCGGCATGATCTTCGGAAGCCTCGAGGTGACCGCGATCATGCACGAGATGCTGCGGGCCCACCGGTGGAGCATCGACCCGGGATACCGCCCCCGCTGGGACAACACCTCGCTGCCGGTCCCCGCCGACGGGCTGCCCCTGCGCCTGCGCCCCGTGCACTGATCGCGCCCCGACCCCGTCGCCGACACGCCGAAGGAACCACATGACCCGGTCTACGGTGGAACCGACGAGATCACATGAAGGAGATCATCTCGCGCACCCTCTGACCGGGACGGCGGCCACGTTCGTGCCCGGTTCGGGTCTGCGTCAGGATGGGCGTGTGCACGCTCAGGGGCCGACGGGGATCTATGGCGGGCGCAGCGCCGAGGCCCGCCGATCCGATCGCCGGCTGCGTCTCCTGGCCGCTGCGCGCAATATCTGGGGCGCGGAGGGATGGGCCGCCGTCACGATGCGCGGCGTCTGCGGCCGCGCCGGTCTCGTCGACCGGTACTTCTACCAGAGCTTCCCCGATCGTGACGCCCTACTCGGCGCCGTGTGGGACCAGGAGCGGGACGCGCTGGTGGCGCAGGTCGTTGACGCGTTCGCCGGCAACGCCGACGGTGATCTTGTCGGTGCGCTCCGCACGGTCATCGATGCGGTGGTCGAGCACCTGCGCACGGATCCGGCGCGTGCGCGCATCGTCCTCGGCGACCACACCGGCAGCGCCGTGCTCGAACCCCGACGTCGGGAAATGCTGCGGACGTTCGCCGACCTGCTGGTCGACTGGTCCGGCCCGCGGCTGCCGCCGACGATCGACCCGGCCCGGCTCCGGATGAGCACTCTGCTGGGAGTCGGAGGGTTCGCCGAGATCATCGCCGCGTGGAACGCCGGCGAGCTCGATGTCGACGCCTCGCAGATCGCCGAGCACACGGCGGTTGTGGCCGCTCTACTCGTGGGCAGCCACCGCCCGCCGCTGGGACTGCGCCAGTGAGCTACTGGGCGAGGTGGCCGACTTCACGGTCGCCCTCCAGGCCCAACCTCAGGTTGCCCGGTCAAGACCGAAGAGCCCTGTAACTCGCCGTCAGGCCGAGCGCTCCGCGAAGCGCTGCAGCTCGGTGAGTGCGTCTGCCTCGCGCCGCGGGAGTTCGGAGATCAGGTCGTTCGTCGTCTGCCATCGCTGTGGCGCGATTGCCGCGTCGGAGTCGCTCGCGGCGACGGCGACGGTCGTCCAGTGTGCGGCGAGGTCGCGGTAGGCGCGAGCGGCCGGTGCAGCAGCGGGGTCGGTAGCGGCGAGTCGGCTGAGGAACGCGGCCTGGAGACGTCGGAAAAGGGCGCCGCCGGTTCCGGCCTTCTCAATGAAGACCGCGAGGGTCATCAGAGCGGTGTGCAGGTCGGTGGCGTCGGTCGACGCGGTCGGGAACAACTCCGGCCATCGTCCGAAGTCTTCGGCGAAGGTGGTGACGCCCTCGAGCCCGGCGCCGGCCACACCCGCGGGACCGGCCAGGATCCTCGACGGAGGATGGTGCATGGCGTCGACGGTGTCGGCGGCTGCGCTGCTCGCTGCGGTCGAGCGCTCGGGCAGCGTGTCGGGGAAGCGCATGGCGTAGCTGGTGTGCCGGGTCGGTTGGGGGAACCCGGTAGAGGCGCGGGCCGCGGCGAGAGCTGCGGCGGGGATGAGCTGGGGGTCGGCGCGGTCGTTGTCGACCACGCGAACCTGGTCGGTGGCCGGGTCGTAGCCGGTGACGACGATGTCGTGGCGGCTCATGTGCATGCGCACCCGCAGGTAGGGCAGCTCGCGCATATCGGCCCAGCACAGCAGCGGCCGGCCGGCCGCGAGCTCATCGAGCAGCCGGCTGCGTCCCTGGTCGGGGTCGTCGGTGGCATGGACTTCGACGGCGATGCCGAGCCGTCGGCAGAGCTTGTCGGTCAGGTCGGGCCCGCGGCCGACCAGGTAGAACGGCGAGCCGAGTCCCGCCCCACGGATATAGTTGAAACTCAGGTCCCCGCCGAGGCCGAACGCGGTGCCCTCATCGAGCGGGGCGTCGTCCCAGGACAACCCGGCCCATTCAAGGAGGTCGCGCAGCGCCCCGGAGCCGCAGTGTCCCGCAGAGCGATGCGGGTAGTCGGCGACGCCGATCATGCAGTGGGACGGGGCGGCGGGGTTATGTGTGCGGTTGGGGATCATGCGGTGGTCTCCTGGTCGTCGGCCAGTCCGGCGGACCCCTCGGAGGTGGGAGCGGGACCGAAGAGGTACTCGAAGCGGGCGGGACCGTAGCGGGTGAAGTGTTCGAGCGCGACGATGACGAATACGGCCCGGGCCTCGAAACACACGACTCCGTCGGGATCGGTGCCTTCGGCGACGAGGTGGAGCTTGCGGCCATCGCGGCGCTCGAGACGGGCCCTGATGTGGTGCGCGACCCCCAGGCGCACCGGGCGCCGGTAGCCGACCTCGAGGGTGCGAGTGACGGCCGGTTCGGCGACGAGGTAGAGCACGAACCCGAACAGGTCATCACAGGCGGCGGCGACCGCGCCTCCGTGGACGAGCCCGGGAGCACCGACCTGGCGGGCATCGAAGGTCTGCTCGCAAACCACGTCGTCGCCTTCCCGACGAACCTGCATCGCGAGACCGGCGGAGTTGTCGGGACCGCAGCCCATGCACTGGCTGCTGTGCGGGGGGAGGGCGTTGCCGGGCGCTCCGTCGAGGTCACGAGGGGGCGGGTCGGGGTGACCGTCGGGCCCGGTCATCCTTCGATCGCCAGCGCCCGGGTGGGGCAGGCGGCCACGGCACGCTCGACCTCGAGGCGCTGGTCGTCGTCCGGGTCGGTCAACAGGTGCACCGTGCCGTCCTCGCCGACCTCAAAGACATCCTCAGCAGCGAGCTCGCACATGCCGTGGCCGGTGCAACGCGTGGTGTCGATGTGCACCTTCAACAGCGGTCCTTCCTCGAGATGGGCACCTGGCCGGGCGACCGGGGCTGCCCCACCCTCCTCTCCTCGGGCAGGCAGGGCGGGGCAGCCGGGGGGGGTCAGCTCGAGCGCCAGCAGGGCATGCGCTTGACGACGTTGAAGAAGTTGCCGGGGGTCAGCTCGGGTTCCCCGGCCTGTAGGTCGGGTAGCTGGGTCGCAAGTTCCTTGAACAGGGCCTTCAGTTGGAAGCGGGCGAGCTGGTTGCCCAGGCAGTGGTGGATGCCACCGCCGCCGAAGCTGAGGTGCGGGTTGGGGTGACGGGAGAGGTCGAGTTCGTGCGGGCGCTCGATCCGGGTCTCGTCGCGGTTGGCCGAGGAATAGAACATGACGACCTTGTCGCCCTCGGTGATCTGCTGGCCGGCGAGTTCGCAGTCGCGGGCCGCGGTCCGCCGGAACGTCATGATCGGGGTGGCCCAGCGGACCATCTCCTCGACCGCGTCGGGCAGTCTCGCGTCGAGGTCCTCGAGCAGCCAGGCGCGCTGGTCGGGGAAATCGGTCAGACCCCGCAGGCCGTGGCTGGTGGACTGTCGGGTGGTGTCGTTGCCGGCGATGGTGAGCAGCACGAAGAACGCGCCGATCTCGTGGTCGGTGAGTTTCTCGCCGTCGACCTCGGCCTGGGCGAGGGCGGTGATCAGGTCGTCGGTGGGGTGTTCACGGCGTTCGCTGGTCAGTGAGGACGCCAGTTCGTGCATGTAGCTCATGGCTCCGAGCAGAGCGGTGAACACCTCGTCGCGGGTCTCGCCGACCAGTTCGGGGTCGTTCCAGCTGGTGCCGACCTTCATCTGGTGGGCGGCTTCCTGCCGCTGCCCGTCGGGCACGCCCATGATGTCGTTGATGTTGTGCATCGGGAGCAGCTCGGCGCACTCGGCGACGAAGTCGGTCTGCCCGCCGTCGCGTTCCAGTGCGGCGACCAGGTTCTCGACGACCATCTTGGCGTTGGCCTCGATGCGGTCGTTGATCCGGCGCATCTGCTTGGGAGTGAACGCCGCAGCCACCAACCGGCGTAGCTTGGTGTGCCGGGGCGGGTCCATCCCGATGATGGACTGCCCGGCCTCGACGAACTCCGCCGGGAGGTTCTCCATCAGGATGCCGGGCCCGGACAGGAAGTCCTCGTGGCGCTTGGTGACCTCGACCAGATCGTCGTAGCGGGTGACCGCCCAGAACCCGTAGTCTTCGGGATCCTCGAGTAGCTGCTCCTGGAACGGCGGGTGCCAGGTCACGGTGCCGCGCTCGCGCAGCAACGAGAACGTCTTCTCCCGGACATCGGCCGAGGTCGACCAGAACGCCCGCGAGGAGATATCGAGCTCGTCGTGGGGACGGTCGGGATTCCCACTCGACGAGCGGGTCACATGCTGGGTCAACGGTGACACTCCGATCCATGGGCCGGGTCGACTCGACGGAGCGCCCATCGGGCCGTCAGCTAGTCACATCATCGTGGACAACGGACCCTTCTTCGTCAAGACGTCAAGCCACTATATGTCAACTTCTGGATGCCAGGTTGGGGGAAGCTGAGCGGAACTGCGAAACGAGAACCCTGAACCGCCCCGGGTCGGTGGAGGCTCCACTGAACCCGGCGGTTCAGTGCCGCGATCGTCAAGCCGCATCCGGGCAGCTTGTCCACTTCTACGGGAGTGATCGATAGCATGGCAGTGTGCGCGCCGCCGACGACAGAGGTCGTCAGAAGACGATCCGGGCCGCCCTCGACATCGCAGCCGAGGAGGTCGCCAACCACGGCTGGGACGGGTTGCAGGTCCAAACCGTCGCCGCCCGTCTCGGGGTCAGCCGCCAAACGCTCTACAACGCCTTCACTAACAAGCACGGCCTAGCTCAGGCGCTGGTCCTACAACTTACCGAGCGCTTCCTCGCCGGGGTCGATCGAGCACTCGCCGGCAGCGACGACGTCTATGAGCAATGGCGCGCAGCTGTTCTTTACACCCTGGAGACCGCCGCGGCCGATCCCTTGCTCAAATCCGTCATCACCGCTGACGGACGTGACCAACTACTTCCGCTGCTCACCACCGACGCAGAACCCGTCATCAGCGCAGCGCGGGACAAGCTGGCCGAAGCTGTGACAGCCGTACGGCCAGATGTCCCTGTCGGAGACGCTCGCGACGCAGCCGAGACCGCCACCCGCCTGGCCATCAGCCACGTCGTCCTGCCACTGCACTCGAGCACGCATGTCGCGAACCACATCGCCACCCTCATCACTCGCTTCCTCGACGGACAGTTTCCAACCGAGCAGCCGTAACCGGACCGCCCGGGTCTGGGATCAACGGTGTAACCGGCGTTGATCGGACAGCCCCTCGCAAGCGCGGCAGCCGAGCGCCCGGCATCGGGCAAACCCTGCTCGGTCAGCTGGCTCGGCTCACAGCCGACCGGGACTGCGCACGACTTGAGTGGTGGGTACTACGCACGAACGAGCATGCGATCCGCTTCTACGAACGGCTCCGAGTTCGATGTCGACGTCGATGGAACCGAAGAAGTTGATGTTCTCGCTGTGCGCTGGGGAGATGTGGGCCAGGACCTCGTCGGCGATACGTCGCCCGGCCGCGCGCATCGAGTCCACCGCCAGGCCGTAGTACTCCGTCGTCCAGGCCACCACAGCGTTGGTGACCAGCGTCAGGCACCAGGCTTGTTCGGTCTCCTGTTCGAGGTGGCGGGCACGCACCGTGCCCTCATGGGCGTAGAGCAAGTCGCGCTTACAGACATGGAGCGACTCACCCTTGTTCAGCTGCCGCGAGATCTTCCGCCGGTAGGCGGGGTCGGCCAAGTACCGTGCGGCATAGATCGTTCTGCGCAGCACCCCGTACTCCTTCAGCGCCGCGGCCAGCGCGTTCTGCCCCGCACCGCCGCCGTCCTCATTCGGCCACAGTCGCGGCTCCGAGCCCGGCGGGCCTGCTCGCCCGCGGCGGCGTGATCATCGCTTGATCCGGGGTCGGCGAAGTCTGCGCGGCAGCACGGCGGCCGCCGGGCGGTGGCTGTGCTGGGTGCCGCGGGCTTCGCGCAGGTGGCGCAGGTGCTCGCTGAGCGCCTCTTGTGCGGCGCGGCGGGCGCCGCGGCCGGCGGGGCGGTCGAGCAGTGCAACCTCGACCTTGGCTGTGGGCGTCGCGCCGGTGCCGGCGCGCATGCGGCCGATTTGTACGGCCCGGATTTCGCCGAGGCGCCCGCGCCAGGGCCGTAGCCGGGCTCCGATGATCCGCAGCGGATCCCGCGCCCCGGAGGACAGGTCTCCGCGGCGGCGGTCGGGCCGGTCGGGGTGGTATTCGAGGGCGTGGAGCAGTCCGGTGATGGTGGCGCCGGCGTCCCACCAGGGTTTGAGCAGGGCCCGGGCGCGCCAGATCTCGATCTTGCCGCCTTTTCGGCCTCCTAGGCCGAGATGTGAGAGGAGGGTGAGGGTGGCTGCGTTTCTGGCTTCGGGGGTGTCGGGGACGTCGTAGGGGTGCCACTTGGGCTGGGAGGTGAGGTGAGTCCGTCTGCCGCCCGTCAAGGGCTTACTACCCACGTGAGTAGTGGGGAGGTCGCCACTTTCTTCCACAGGGGATTGACCTGCGGATGCGGTGCCCGGTTCCTCGTGGTGCTGCGCGCCGTCGAGGCGGGGGAGCGGGGTGTGGGTCACGAGGGCGTAGGTGGGAGTGCGTCCGGTGTCGGTGCCGAGGAACTCGGCGCTAGCGCCGGCCTCGACGACGACGAGCAGGCCGATCTCGCGGGCCCAGGCCAGGACGCGGGACACGGTGCGCGCGGCGCGGGCTCCGGCCGCTGCGAGGTGTGCGGCGGTCAGGCCGGTGATCAGGCCGGTTTCCCAGTCCATGTGGCAGACCAGGCGGTGCAGGATCGCTGACCAGCTGGCGCGCTTGTCGGCGCGCCAGTCCTCGTCGTCGACCAGTCGCGCGAGGTGCTCGAGGGCTTCGGGCTGGGAGGTCAGCACCCGGTAGGAGTGGTCGATGAAGTTCCGCCATCCCGGGTGCGGGGTGAAGCCGCGGTCGTGGCGGGCGCGGGCGCGGGCGATCCCGCGGGCGCGCACCCGTGCACTCGGTGGCAGCGCTCGGCTCGCCCGCCCGGGACCGTTGGTGTGGTGTGCGGCGCGGCCACGGGGTGTGCGCCGCGGCGCAGTCCTGCCGCGGATCCCGAAGGAGTCCGTTTGGGGCTGCTCACCGAGGGGGAGCTGGTGAAGCAGGCAAAGCTGAGAGGGGCCGGAGGCCAGAGTGAACGCGCCGTGCTCGTAGCAGAGCGTGCAGAACCCGGTGCCCGCCGCCGGCGAGCGCCCCGGATCTGGGCACGACGAACTCACCCCGTGTCTGTGGTGGTTGGCTCCCGGCCCAGGATGTATCCTGGACACGCGAAAGCGCCCCTTCTTGGACGGTTGGGGATGGGCCCCGGTTCGCCGGGGCTACGGCGTCACCTCGGGTGCTGGACCGAGTGACGCAGAGAACGAACCGAGGCGGCCCCTGTGGCGGGGGCCGCCTCGTTCTCGTTACGAGGCCGTCGTCAGGCGCGCCTCCAAGTGCGTGGGGTACTGCACCGGGAGTTGCCCGGCCAGGTCGGTTGCGTATCGCAGCCCCAGCTGGATTAACGCCCCCGACACGATCCCAATCCCGCGGTCGAGGTCGAGAGCCAGTTCCCGCACCTGCTGATCGATCGCCGGCGGGATCCGCACGGTGAGTTCGGCGACCTCCGCTCGGCGCAGCTGCAGTGGCAGCGGGTCGACCAGCGCCTCACGGCGCTGCAGTCCGATCGTGAGGAGTTCGGCACCGATCTCCGACCAGGTGACCCCGCGCTGGGACGCGAGGTCTTTCACCGGCCGTTCAGCGGCCAGCGGTAGCCGAGAGAAGCGCACAACGCGAGGGCCCTTGGGGTGCCGTTAAGGAACGTGTCACCAGGGGCGAAGTAGGTCGCGACCTCGGCTCGTCGCCTTGGGCTGATGGGCTACAGCGTCAGGTACTCGCGGATCTTGCCGCGCTGGTGCGGGCGCGGGTCGCCGAGGGCGATGCCCAGGGTGGGTAGCTGCCTGGCGATCTGTAGGTCGGTCAGGGGCGGGTCGACCGGGACATCGGCGTAGCCACGGTCGTCGTCGCTCCACGCGGAGGGCTCGCCGGTGACGGCGCGGACGCGGGCCACGACGCCGTCGACGACGTAGACCATCGCGCGGAGCCGGGTCCGGCGGGCCGGGGCGATGGGGAACCACTTGCGGTCGGCCTCGAGCTGGAACTTCTCGCCGGCGCCGGTCTCGCCGTAGCGCCGCTGTGTGTGGTCGACTTTCGGGCGGCTATTGCGGTAGATGATCAGGGCGCAGTCGCGGCCGTCGCCGTGGGCGTGCAGCGCCCGGTAGAGGGTGCTGCGCCCGACCCGGAAGGTGTCGGCGATCTGGTCGACGGTGTGCTGGCCGGTGTCATACATCTGCTGGGCGGTGTCGAGCTGACGTGCCGAGAGCGCCGCGGGCCGTCCGCCGACCCGGCCGCGGGCCCGCGCGGCGGCGAGGCCGTCGAGGGTGCCGTCGACGATCATCTCGCGGTCGTACTCGGCCAGGGCGGCCAGGAAGTGGAACACCAGCCGCCCCCCGGGGGTGGAGGTGTCGATGCCCTGTTCGAGCACCACGAAGTCGACCTGTCCGTCGCCGAAGCGGCGCACGAGGTCGAGCAGGTGCTGCTGGGAGCGCCCGATGCGCTTGAGCCGGGTGACCACCACCTCGTCGCCGGGGACCAGGAGGCCGAGCAGGGTGTCGAGTTTCGGTCGGGAGGCGAGCTTGCCGGAGACCTTTTCGACGAACAGGTTCTCGGGCGGGACGCCGGCGGCGACCAGGGCGTCGGTCTGGTGGTCGGTGTTCTGCTCGCGGGTGGAGACCCGCGCGTACCCGTAGCGCGTCACGACACGAGTCCCCTTAACCCTGATCGGGCCAGTTCCGAGATGTTGATTTCGGTACCGAGTTGCAGGCTGGATCTTAGCTGGGTGTCCGGTCGGGCGCTGAATGAGTCTCGGTAACGATCGTTTCCGGGACTGATGGCCTCAAGTACATAACCACGGTGACGCCGATCAGCGCACCGGCGAGGTAGAAGCTGTCGGGCGGTGCTCGTCGAGCACGACGCCTCAGATCAGGGGCCGGCCACGGCGATGCCGCAGCAGGCGGCCAGGGCGCACTCAAGGACGGAGTCGGGAGCGCGCAGACGAGGGGCATCGCGCATGGGCTGGAACGCGATCTTGGCGTGCGCCTGGCTGCAGACGTCTCAGGCCAGTTGCGCAGCTTTCCTGCGCATGTCGCGTTCGGACGTGCGCAATTGAATTGTGGGCAATCCCGCAAGGGTGAGGTGCGTGGCCGATCTGCTGATCATTGGTGTTCGCACTCTCTGTAGCCGGAAACGATCTCCAGCCCGCGGGCGCAAGGTCCATTCGAGCGAAGCAATAAGAGAGAAGAAAGATCGACTACTGCGGTCGTTGCCCGAAACGGGCGACTAGGTTGACTGAGGGCAAATTCTAGGTGGACAGTCTATAACTTCGAGGCGCCGACCGCGTCAGCCGGTCGATCACTGGGGCCTGTTCTCCGATCCACTCAGCACGATGGGAGACGTATTGGACACCACCGATCTTTTATTGCGGCAGCAAGAGTATTACGACGGGCGGGCAGCGGATTGGCAGCGGTGGATCACTCGCTACATGCGCCCCGTCGAAGGGGAGATCAGCAAGCTCCTGTCGGAGCTACCACTCGATGGTCACGTGCTCGACATGGCTTGCGGGACAGGCTACTGGACAGCGCAGCTGGCCAGCCGTGCGAGCACGGTGACGGCCCTCGACGGGTCGAAGCCGATGCTGGAGCAGATCGCCCATCGCGGCCTGAGCAACGTCAACACCGTGCACGCAGACCTGTTCAACTGGAATCCGCCGACAGAGTGGGACGCGGTCTTCTTCGCGCACTGGCTCGCACACGTCCCCGAGGATCGATTCGATCGATTCTGGAGTGCTGTCGACGGCGCTTTAGCGCCGCGTGGCCATGTGATCATCATCGATGTCGCCCCCGAGGAGCAGCGCATCGAGGAACATATTCACGAACGCGAATCAATCCCGTTGACGCGGCGTCGCCTCAGAGATGGCCGCCAGTACGACGTGGTGAAGAAGTACTGGGAGCCCGAGGAGCTGATCGAGCGCATCAGGCCGCTCGGCTTCGAGGGGGCGGGAACCAAGATCGGCGCCGAGGACGGCTTCGGTTTCGTGGTGTGGGACGTTGTGAGGAGTTCTGATGACCAGTCTTGAGATCTACAACCCGCGGATGACCTACAACACCGCGGCCGTGGACTACGACACGACTTCGGTGGACTTCTGGAGCTACGCGGCCACTGAGACGGTGCAGCGCTTGGGGCTGAGCGCAGGCCAGTCGGTTCTGGACGTCGCGTGTGGGCCTGGCCCCGCTGCGCTGGCCGCCGCGCAGCAAGTGGGCGCGCAGGGCACGGTGCTCGGGGTCGACATCGCCGAAGAGATGATCGCGCTGGCGCGTGGGCATGCAGCCGAGACCGGTGCATCGCAGGCCGAGTTCGTGGTGGGCAGCATGGACGCTCTCGACGTCGGCGCCGATCGGTTCGACGCGGCGACGTGCGTGTTCGGGATCTTCTTCGCCAGCGATGTCCGGGCGAGCATCGCGGCGATGCGCGACGCAGTACGTCCGGGCGGGCAGGTCGCGGTGACCTCGCTCGGCCCGAAGTTCTTCTCCCCGCTCTACGGGCAGTTCATCGAGGCCGCTCTCGCCGAGCACCCGGGGCTCGACGTCGACGTGCCGTGGCATCGCACCGAGGACGCCGAGGTGATGCGCGCACATCTCGAAGCCGCTGGCCTCGAGCAGGTCGAGGTCGTGCACGAGGTCAGTGCGCTGCCCCTGCAGACGCCGCAGGACTGGTGGCGGATCGCGACCGGTACCGGGATCCGGCGCCTGATCATGGAGCTGGAGCCCTCGGCGGCGGAACGGGTGCAGGAGCAGAACATGGCCTGGATCCGGGAGCAGAACATCGACCACGTCGAGCTGGGCGTCATCTACTGCCGAGGCATCGTCGCCGGATAGATCGCCGGGGCCGCCGCGATCCGGTCGCGGGACGTCATAGGAACCCGCGCGGTCACGTGTCCATGTCGGCTCCGGTCGGCGCCGGTTGCGTGCTGTGTACCGATCGGGCGAGGACCACGATCGCGGCGGCCGCCGCGGCCGCGACGAACAGCGCGATCGCGGCGATGACGCCGAAGCCACCGGTGGTCGTGGCCAGCGCGGCAGCGACCAGCGGAACGAAGCTGGAGACGGTGCTGCCGAGCTGGTAGGTGGTCGAGACCGCGGAGAACCGGACCTCGGTGGGGAAACTGGTGGCCAGCAGCCCGGCGATCCCGGCATAGACGGCGCCGTGTCCGACGGTCATGGCCAGCAGGAAGGTCACCACGGCGGCGGCCAGGCTGCCGCCGGGTACCCACAGCAGGCCGGGTATCAGCGCGATCGCGGCTGCGGCGAGACCGGCGAGCATGACCGAGCGATAGCCGATGCGGTCACACAGCGTCCCGAACGCCGGGGTGCTCAGGCACTGTCCGGCGGCGGCGATCATCAGGGCGAGCAACGCGGTGCTGCGGTGCTCCCCGGTAGGGCCGGACGCGACGCTGAGCAGCCAGACCGTGAACAGGGTGACGATCGTGCCGTGCCCGAGCGCTGCGGCGCTGCCCGCGACGATCCGCCGGGGGTAGCGCCGCAGCGCAGCCAGCAGAGGATTTTCGAGGAGCTGCCCACGGGACCGGGCATGGGCGAAGGCCGGCCCGTCGTCGAGGCGGAGCCGGATGAACAGGCCGAGGCCGACCAGCAGCACCGAGACGAGGAACGGTAGCCGCCAGCCCCAGGCATAGAACTGCTCATCGGGCAGGGTCGCAGCGGCGCTGAACGCCACGGTGCCGAGGAACAGGCCGGCGGGGAAGCCCATCTGTGGCCAGCTACCGAAAAACGCCTGCCGCCCGGGTGGGGCGTGTTCCACGGCGAGCAGGACCGCGCCGCCCCACTCACCGCCGACCGCGAGGCCTTGCAGGATCCGCAGCGTGATCAGCAGGATCGGTGCCCAGATCCCGATCTGGGCGTAGGTGGGCAGCAGCCCGATCCCGACCGTTGCTGCCCCCATGAGCACGACGGTGGCCACGAGCAGGGTCTTGCGGCCGATCCGGTCGCCGAAGTGCCCGGCGACGAGTCCGCCGATCGGGCGGGCGACGAACCCGGCGGCGTAGGTGCCGAACGCGGCCAGCGTCGACGAGGTCGGGGAACTCGCGGGCAGGAACAGCGGCCCGAGTACGAGCGCGGCCGCGGTGGAGTAGAGGTAGAAGTCGTACCACTCGATCGTCGAGCCGATGGTGGAGGAGATCAGCACCCGCCGCCGCGTTGCTCCTTGGTCGGGCGAGGCTGCGGCGGGGGTGCCGGTCATTGGTCCTCCTGGTGGGTGCCCGTGTCAGCTGATGCGGGTGACCGCGGTGCTCGCTCCGGTGGCGTCGATGTGGAGGACGACCGCTCCGAGGGCGAGTGGGCCTTGGGCGAGGGTGTAGGCGGGCAGGGCGGTGTGGTCCTCGCCGCGTAGCTTCGCGACGAAGTGCATCGGGTCGAAACCGCCGCCGGTGTGTCCGAGCCGGCCGGTCATTCCCAGCTCGGCGACGTACCCGGTTCCACCGGGCAGCAGGTGCCCGCGCAGGGTCGGATCGTGGGTGTGGGTGCCGACCACGCCGGCGACCTGTCCATCGATGGCGGCGGCGAAGGACGCCTTCTCCCACGGGGACTCGCCGTGCAGGTCGATCACCACCGCACCGGGCAGGTCGTGGTCGGCGGTGATCTGGCACCAGGACGGCCACAGCGGTCTCGGCATCGGCGCAGCCATGCCGGGCAGCTCCGCCGTGGGGGAGAGCAGGTTCATCACGGTCAGCGTCGTCTGACCGCGGCGCAGGGTGAGCAGGCCCTGGCCGCGGTCCTCGTCGAGGTTGAGCGGTCGCACGACCTGCGGGTAGGAGAGGATCTTGTCGACGTCCGGGCCGTCCCAGGAGTGGTTGCCACCGGTGATCGCGTCCACGCCGGCATCGAGGAGCTGGTCGATGACTTCGACGGTCATGCCGAACCCGTCCATCGGGTTCGGGCCGGTGACCGCGCAGTTCTCGGCGTTGACCACGACCCAGTCCAGGCCGTGCTCGTCACGCAGCTGCGGGATCCGGCCTGCGAGCCAGCCCGCGGCCTCCTCGCCGACGACGTCGCCGACGCACAGCACCCGCATCGCCCCGGTACCCGGCTCCGGCCGGGCCTCGGTGGTGCTCATGCGCTGAGCTCCACAGCATGCGCCGGTCGGCGAGGGGAGCGCAGCTGCTCGGTGGCCAGGCGGGCTCCTTCGACCAGGGAGGCGAGCTTGGCCCAGGCGATCCGAGGGTGCACGGGCAGGAACGAGGCGAAGGTGGAGAAACCGCAGTCGGTGCCGGCGATGACGCGCTCGATCCCGACGCTGCGGGCGTAGCGGACGATGCGCTCGGCGACCAGCTGCGGGTGCTCGATGTAGTTGCTGCAGGTGTCGATCACTCCCGGGACGAGGATCTTGTCCGCGGGCAGCGAGTAGTCCTCGAACACCTGCCACTCGTGGGCGTGGCGAGGGTTCGCCGCCTCCATCAGCACCCCGCGGGGCCGCCCGGTCATGACAATGTCGACGATGTCGCCCAGGTCGACGTCGCGGTGGTGCGGGGACTCGTAGTTGCCCCAGCACAGGTGCATTCGCATCCGGTCCGGATCGATGCCGGCGGTGGCGGCGTTGAGGGCCTCGATGTGCCCGGCGATAGCGCGGCGGAACTCGGCCACGGTGGCGTCGGCGTACTGGGCGTGGCGGCCCATCGCCAAGTCCGGGCAGTCGATCTGCAGCACGAACCCCGCGGCGACGATGGCCTCGTACTCGGTGCGCATCGCCTCGGCCAGCGCCCCGAGATAGGCCTCGTGCGAGCCGTAGTGCTGATCGGCGAGATAGATCGCGATCACCCCCGGCGACGCCGCGGTCACCACCACCTCCGACGGCGCACCGTCGCCGGCCGAGTCCACCGCCGCACGGAGCTCCTTGAGCTCCTGGGCCAGGTCCTCGCCGCCGGTGTAGCGCACAGGCCCGGTGCACGACGGTGTCGCGGTCACCAGCCCGTCGAGAGCCTGCGCGGTGATCTCGGGGTAGTCGTCGAGGTCGGCCAGCGAGAGCGCTCCGGCTTCGCCGTCGAAGCCCGACATCCGCTCCTTCACATATGTCGCGTATCCGATCTTGCCCTGCTCGCCGTCACTGCCGACATCGATCCCGATCTCGCCCTGGCGCGCCACGACCTGCTGGGTCGCGTCCCGGATCAGCCCCGGAAGCCGAGCCAACGACTCTTCGTTCGCGGTGCCGGTCTCGCGCGCGACCATCAACTCGGCCAGCTCGCTCGGGCGCGGCAGGCTGCCCGTATGGGTGGTCAGAACGCCTTCTGCGCTGCTCGTCATCACAAGTACCAGAAGCTAGGCCCGCGCCGGAAACGTAGATCGTATGGAACCTGAACGATGGATGGAACTTCCGTCCACAACACATGGAACTTGCGAAATGTAGGGTTCTAGCTGGCTTAAGGTGGTGGCATGGCCCGCCCCGTGACGACCCGAGCCGCGCTCGATCACCGCCCCGAACCCAAGCTGGTCGGGCCGATCACCACCCGGATCCGGTCACTACGGCCCAGCCTCTCACCCACCGCCGCCCGCATCGGTGACGCCGTCCTCGCAGCTCCCGCCGAGGTCGTGGGCCTGACCGTCACCGACCTGGCCGACCGCACCGGCACCTCGGTCGGCAGCGTCGTGCGCTTCTGCCAGGACATCGACCTCAAGGGCTTCCACGACCTCAAGCTCCGCCTCGCCGCCGAAGCCGCACCGCACGCGACCGCGAGCCAGCAACCCGGTGGAGCCCCAGCGAACACCATCGAGACGGTTCTCCGGTCAGCGGTCACCGGGCTCGAGCAGCTCCCCGCCACCCTCGAACACCACACCCTTCTCCAAGTCGCGCAGGAACTACGGCGCGCCACCCGCGTGCTCGTCGCGGGGGTCGGCTCCTCCGCGCCGATCGCCATGGACGCCGGACACCGCCTGCGCACCCTCGGCGTGCACGCCGAAGTGCTGACCGACCCGCACCAGCAGCACCTGGCGGCCCGCATGCTCGGCACCGACGGCTGCTGCCTGGCCATCAGCCACACCGGACAGACCCAGGAGACCCTCACCGCGCTCCGAGCGGCGGGGGACGCCGGCGCCAGCACGATCGGGCTCACCAGCTACCACCGCTCGCCGTTCACCGAACTCTGCAACCACGCGATCGTCGCCGGCGCCACCGAGCTCCACGGCCTCGAGGCCACCGCCAGCCGCCTGGTCCACCTCGCCGTCATCGACGTCCTGGTCGCGCTCGTCACCGACCTCGACCCCACCGCGGCCGCGCAGGCCGAACAGCTCTACACCGACGCCGTCGCTGCCCACCGCGTCTAACCCAACCATCAGCCGCCCAGACGGTGTCGACGACAGTTCCGGTAATCCTGGCTCCAGAGACCAGCCGACAACCCCACCGCCCTCCTCCCGGATTCAGGCCCCTAGTCAGGACGGGTCACCTATGGTCGAGCTCATGAACAGTCAGGACGGCGGAGGCGGTCGGCGGCCGCTAGAAACCGAGCAGGACCGACAGGCCGAGCAGGTGCGGGCGCTACTCCGCGCGGCCGGATACGCCGAATTCGGCGAGAATCACGGCGGCTTCGTCGTCGAGCCCGGCCCTGACGGGGAGCTTCTCGTGGCCTGCTCCGACGGGCCCGGGCTCGACCTGGCTGCGGAGGAACAGCACTACCGCCACCTGCTGACCACAGCCGGCTACAGCACCTCCGCCGGTCTACTCGATGACGGAAGCGGACTGCGAGTCGTGTCTCAACACTGAGCGGAATCAGGCAGCCTTGGCACGAAGGTAGCGGGATGTCTTGGTGTGACCAGCGCTGCCAAGTGCGGCTTGCGTGAGGTGAGCGGCCGTCATCAGGTACGCAGCCGCAGCCGCGCGGTCATGTCGAGGTGGACCTGGCCGTAGGGCAGCACGTGGGTCCAGAACAGCGGGGACAGGCCGCGCCGGTCGGCCGGCGACAGCGTGTTGGCCCAGTCGGGGTCGTCGAGGACGTCCTGCAGCATCAGGGTGTTCACGTAGACCAGTGCGGCCTGCAGGATCCGCAGGCAAGCCACGATCATCTCCTGCTCGTCGCGCCGGTTGGTGGCCAGGCCGCCGCCCTTACCGTAGGCGATCACCGAGTTCGCTCGGTTCCACGACTCGACCACGTTGAGCCCGGCGTTGATCTCGCGCTGCAGCTCCCGCGAGCGCAGGTAGCGGGCGACGAAGATGGTCTTCTGGGCGCGTCCGAGCTCCAGCATCGCCTGGTAGGTCGGGTGCGATGCCGCCCGGGTGAACCGGCGCAGGATCGCCTCCGTCGACGCTGTCCCGGTGCGGATCGCGGTCGCGTACTTGATCATCTGGTCGTACTGCTGGGCGACGAGGTCCCAGCGGATCGGGCGGGTCATCGCCGGCGCCAGCCGCGGGTGCCGCTCGGTCTGGCCCGGCCCGGCCCGATAGAGGCGGACCCGGTTGATCTGCTTGATGCGCGGCAGCAGCTCGAACCCCAGCAGGCGCGTCACGCCGAACCCGATCTCGGACTGGCCGTGGGAGTCCACGTAGTTGCCCTCGACCTGCATGGTGGTGCCGTGTCGGACAGCGCCCTCGACCATCGCGGCGACCTCGCTGGCGGTGCAGGAGATCAGCTGGGAGTGCACGGCCATCGAGTCCCGCTCGACGTGCCAGTAGATCAACACCCCGCGGCCGCCGTAGCGGGAGTGCCACTGAGTGAGCAGATTTTGGTCCAGCGCCGCGACGTGGGTGGAATCTGAGGCCACGGTGGTCGACCCGCCACCCCAGATCGCCTCGCGGCGGGCGCGGAAGGTCGCATCAGCGATCGCGACCGCGATCTCCCGCGCAGCGTCGAGGTTGAGATAGCGGCGGCGCACGTAGCGTAGATCCTCCTCGCTGTGCGGGTGTCGCCCGGCGGCAACGGCGCGTAGCCCGGTGTTCGTGCCGTACCCGTAGATGGCCAGGACCAGCCGCTCGGCCAGCACCTCCGGCGAGATCCCGGTGCGGCCGGTGCGGCCGGTGACCGAGGTGAGGCAGCCGGTGCGCAGGACGGTTTCCTTGAGCATGTCCACCAGCGGCACGGCGCCCCACCGCCGCGCCACCTCGGCCTTGAGCCTGCGCAACCCGGTCGGCTCCGGGACCGCGTCGAGCGGGGTCAGCCGGATCGCTCCGGACGCCCGCTCGGCCACCTCCAGCCAGCCCAGGCCAGGCAACGCCTCGTCAAGACCATCGAGCTCGTCGGTCAGCTCGTCGCGGACCTCGTCGATGAACGCGGTCGGGTCCAGGGGCTTGCGCAGTTCCCGGTAGTGCTCGACCCGGTGGAGGTCGAAGTCGGCAGGGAGGTCGGCGTCGGGATTGCGCCACCGCGCGGCGCCGGCGACCCAGATGTCCTTGCATCGAAGCCGCTCGCGCAGCACCTGGAAGGTGGCGATCTCATACGCCATGCGCACAGCCCGGCGCCGTCCGCGGGTGTCGGCGCGCCACACCAGCGGCTCCCAGTCCCCGCCCAGCCCCGCGTGCAGTGGGACAGTCTCGTCGGTCGGGTAGTAGGAGCGGTTCCCCGACACCGCATGACGCCCGATCAGCTCCAGTGCGTCCAGCACCGGGCGGTGGGTGTTCGACGAGCGGAACTCCAACACGTCGAGCAGCCGGATCAGGCCGCGCCGGTAGTGGTTGGTGTACGAGGCGCGCAACGTCGTCCGAACCGTGCGCTGATACACCGGCCCCTTGGTCTTGTACTCGTGGACCAGCTCGCGCAGCGTCTGCTCCCCACCCGACACCGCCGGGAACACGACCTCACGGACCGCCTCGTCGGGGTGTGCCAGGGCCGCGTCGGCGATCGAGAACAAGATGTTCTCCTTGCCGGTGACCCGCTTGAACGCGTTCACCAGCTCCTCGGTCACTTTCCGCTCGGCTCGCGCCCCGATGCGGTGCACCGTGGCGATCAGTAGGTCCACCAGTGCGTCGGTGACTTCCCGGTGGCGGGTGTGCAACAGCGCGGCCAGCAGCGTCACCGTCTTCTCAGGGCGGTGCGCGCGCAGATGCGACGGGGACTCCATCATCGCCTGGGCGCGCCATCCGGCCAGGATCTTCGGGGCGACGTCGTCGAACAGTCCCTCCGGGAGCCCGACCTGGCGGATCGCGGTCAGCTTGTCGATCTCGGTGAGCATGCTCTCCAAGCTCACTGCGCCCGGCTCGCTGCGGATCAGCCCGAGCAGCTCCGAACCCACCAGACCCGCGGTGTCGCCGCCGTCCGGCTCGTGTGCGCCCGGCTGCGTACCCAGCTCGGCGGCGGTGTCGAGGCCGGGGTCGGTGTCGGTGTCGGTGTCGGTGTCGTCCAACTCGGCCACCGCTGCCAGCCTGCGCACCCGGGCGGTCTCCACCGCGGACAGCCGGCTCGCGACGCGGTCGAACAGTCCCTCCTCCGCCCGGTACAACGCCGCGGCGACGATCCGCCCGACCCGCGCCGGCGCCGGCGGCTCGACCCGCTCGTCCCGGCAGCGCCCGATCAACGCCTCACGCACCAGTTCCGGGCGCCGCTCGGCCGACGCGACCTGCTCGGTCAACCAGTCGGTGAGCTTCTCGGCGTCATCCACCGAGCATTCCCGGAACCCCAGCACCCGGCGCACCTCGGCACGATGTGCCTTGATCGTGCGGCCTGACCAGTCGTAGAACCCCAGCTCCGAGGCCGGGACCCCAACCTGGCCGGCGACGAACTCCACCACCTGATCGCCCAGCTCCGAGCGGCCCGACGGGAACCGGCCCGCGCGCACGAAGAACTTCAACAACAGCGCGAACCCCAGCCGGGTCGCGCCGAACTTGTTGCGCAGCAACGCCACCTCGTCGGGCAGCAACGTGAAGTGCTCGACCAGCTCGTCGAGCTCCAGGACCCGGGCCACACACGCCTCCACCCAAAACCGGCCCCGACCAGCAAGAACGCACGATAGCGTGTGATCATCACCGGGCTACTTCGCCCCTGGTGACACCGTCCTTAACGACACCCCTGGAGGCGCGGCGGCGACGTCGTCGGGCACGAACCCCAGCCACGGCAACGTGCACAACGCCACCGACAAGCCCAACCGGTCCGCCGGTCCGCGGCCCCGGCCCGGGTCGACGAACGCGACATCCGCCGGCGCCAGCGTGAAGAACCGGAACAACTCCTCCCGGCCGATCTCCGGGAACCCCCGCAGCCGCTCCAGCTCCTCGTCGGAGAACACCTGCGTCGCCAACCGCGAACCTCCCCCGCGCAACCACCATCCGCAGCTCAGGAGGCTACTCAGCTATATCCGCCCGATCTTCGGCGACTACTACGGTGACCCCCTGAGCCGGGGAGGAGGTCCTCGCTGGAAGGATCGACGACGCGCCCAAGCCCTCCCCGGCCGAGGTCCGCGGTGGCGTGATCGCAGTCGCCCGAGCGGGCTGGCTCCGGCGCACGCGGCCGAGGCGACCTCGGAGCGGCTCCGTCCGCCGTGCGACCAGCTGATCCAGATCTGTGCGGCAGTCACGGTTCCAACTGCGGATTGGGCCAGAAGCTCGGGGACGTGCTCCTCGACCAGCAGCTGGATGTCGTCCTCGATCATCCGCTCGACGGTCAATGCGGAGCGAGTCGCGTGCAGTGCGTCCATGGCATCGCCCAGAGCCGCCGAGACTCGGGTGCGTGCTGAACGACCCAGGCCATCAGCTGCCGGTAGCCGGCGGCGTCGGCAGTGACGACCATGGTGCCGAGGTGGGACCTGATCCGATCGGTCAATGCGGCGGTGTGAGTGTCGCGGTGGGTGTCTACACCGACGACGGCGTCGACGACGCGATCGGAGGTGAGTGGTGTCGTTGGCGGTCGGTGCCTGCTCCCTCGTAGAGCGGGCAGCCCACGGAGAAGCACCGACCGGGCGGATCTGTGACGGGGCACGCGTATGCGGCGAGGCTCCTGATCAAGCCACCCGATGCTCGGGACCGATGCCGACGGTGTGGAGGGCATGTCATTTTCGAGGCACGTCCGAAGTCGGCCAGATATGCCGCGAGCCACTCGCCGCTGCCGGCGCAGGCCCTGGCAGAACCCTCCCAGGGCTACCCGCATTCGATCCTCACAGATGCGCCCGCTGGTCGGCGCATCTGGCCAATGACAGATTCCTGTCGCGGCGAGCGCGACGGCATTCTGGACGTCGGCCAGATCCGCGCCGCGGTCACCGAACGCTGCTGCCGGGGCAGCTCTACGGCCAGTGCGTGGACATCCGCTCTGCGGGCGGTCGCCGACGGGACCGGCGTCCTAGGCCATGGAGGACTGCGCCCGGGCTCGCGGCCCTACCCAGGACGGCGCCGTCTCGAGGTAGATCTCAGTGGTAACGACCATCGGTCGAGCCTGTTAACAGGTGAAGAGCAAGGCTGCAGCCGGCTCGGTAGCGTGTCGCTGCGCGCCAGGGGGAGACCTCAGGTGACGGTTGGTGCCAGTCGACAAGTCGGTCAGTCGGCTGAACAGGGTGCCGACGACGAGCGCGGCGACGTGCAGCGGTCTCCGTACATCGGGATGCCGTCGAGAAGGCTTCGCTTCTGGATCTTTCCGGTGGGAGTCTTCGGCATTGCCTCGATCACGGTGACTGCCGCCGGGACCTTGAAGCCGGCGACCCGCTCGGTGAGCCACTCGAGCAGCGCTGTGGGATCCGCCTCGGCCCCGCTCCGGAGGACGACGAACGCGGTCGGAACCTCGCCGAGGTCTGAGTCCGGAATCCCAACGACCGCGGCCTCCAAAACGGCGTCGTGCTGGGTCAACGCTCGCTCCAGTTCGCCAGGATAGATGTTCTGGCCGCCGCGGATGATCAGGTCGCGCTTGCGGTCGACGATGGTGAGCACCCCGTCCATTAAGACGCCGATGTCGCCGGTACGCAGCCATCCGTTCTCCACCGGCGCTAGGTCCGCCGTCCCGACATAGCCTGCGAACACCGAATCGCCGCGGACGAGTACCTCGCCGCGGCCTGTCGTATCGATAGAGTCGACACGGACCTCCACGCCGTTGACCGCGCGACCCGCGGAGCTGTAGTCCCCATTGTTCTCGGCTACTGTACCGACACGGTTCATGGTGACAATTGCGGTGGCCTCGGTCAGCCCGTAGCCAAACAATAGAGTGGCCTGCGGAAACACCTGCCAGGCGTCCGCGGCGAGCCGCGACGGAGACGCGGACGCCCCAATGTTGAGCGTCAGCGGTTCATCGTGGCGTACACCGGCATCCGCCAGTCGTGTCAGCATGGTGGGGACTAGGGGCAAAAAGGTCGGCCGAAACTCCTCCAGCGCCCGGGCCATCGCCTCCACCCCGAAACGCCGTACGAGGCGGAGCGTGGCACCTGTATTCATAGCCAGATTGACGCCCTGGTTGAGGGCGTAGGTGTTGAACAACGGCAGAGCCAGCAGGATCCGATCGTCTCGTCCGACGCCCAGCCATCGAGGCGTGGCGTCATAGTTGGCTGTCAGGTTGCGGAATGACAGGGCGACGCCCTTGGGCCTTCCAGTGGAGCCCGATGTCTGCAGAATCATGGCATGGTCGTCTGGGGCCCGACGGGCAGGCCGCGGCGCGGCGGCAGCGGCGACTCCCTCCGAACCAGCCTGGACGACGGCGGTGTTGTCGAGAGACAGCGGGCCGTCCACTACAACGAGCTCGAGGTCGAGCTGATCGGCGCTGTCGTCAACCTCGTTCGCGCGGGCGGCCCGATTGATCGGGACTACCACGCCCCCGAGATGGAACACCGCGTATTCGTAGATCACGAACTCTGGAGTGCTGTCGAGGTATAGCCCGACGCGCGTCCCCGGACCCACCCGGTCGGCGAGTCGTGCCGCAGCGACAAGCACGGCGTCGGCGAGCTCACGGTAGGAGTAGGTCCGCCCGTCAGCCACCACGGCGGGCCGGCGGGGCTGGGAGGTCGCCCAGTCCATGAGCGGAAGAGCACGGTTCATCGCGGGTCGATCCCCTCGCGTCGGTCTGATCCTGCGGTCTCGTCCGTGGCCTCGTCGCAGACCACGGGGGAGGCCGGGAGCTCGGCTTGCGGCAAGGGCTTGCCCGCCGTCTCCCTCATCGTGACTGCGAACACGAGGGACACAACCGCGAGAAACATCAAGTAGTAGGCGGGCGAGCGGGCATCCCCCGTCCGGTCGATCAGCCAGGTGGCAAGGTACGGCGAAACACCACCCGCGAGCAGCGAGGCGATATTGAACCCAAGTGCCACACCGCTGGTGCGGATGTGGGGCGGGAACATCTCACTGAACGTCGCGGACTGGGCACCGTTGATGGCCGCCTGGAGTTGCCCGAGCACGAGTAAGGCGACTACCGCCCCCAAAAAGGACGTACTCATCAGCAGGAAGAGCGGATAAGGCAGAACCAGGAAGCCCAAGCACACACCGATGAAGATCGGCCTGCGCCCGATCCGGTCCGACACCGCAGCCCAGGCGGGGAGTCCGAACGCGGCGAACACCAAGCACATCAACACCGCCCACCCAGCCGAAGCCGTGCTCACCAGTCCCTGTTGGGGAAGGTAGGTGGCCATGTAGGTGAACGTCAGGTAGTAGCCGCCAAAGGCCACCAGGTTGAGAGCCGTCGTGCGCACCACTGCGGCCGGGTGGGACCGAAGCATCTCGACCGCGGGCATCCGCGAGATCGCGGACTTCGACGCCGCGCGTGTGAAGTCGCTCGACTCCTCGAGTCGGCGCCGGTACAAGATCGCGGCGAGACTCAGCGGCACAGAGACGAGGAAGGGTATCCGCCACCCCCACGCGGTCATCTGCTCCGGGGTCAGTCCCAGCCGGAGCAGCCCCACAACCAACGGCCCCAGTGCGGTGCCCACGTAGACGCCGATCTGGGTTGTGCTGCCGTAGAGGCCACGGCGCTCGGCCGGGGCAGCCTCGGCGACGTAGACGCTGGCACCACCGACTTCACCGCCCGCGGCGAGCCCCTGGATCACCCGAAGCAACACCAGCATTATCGGCGCCGCAACGCCGATCGCCGCGTATCCAGGGAGCACGCCGATCAGAGCAGTGGGCACTGCCATCCCGATGACGGCGGTGGCCAGGGCCGGACGGCGCCCATAGCGGTCCGCGAGGTGTCCGATGAGGATCCCCCCGACAGGCCGGAGGACGAACGCCACCGCGAACACCGCGAAGGTGTACAGCAGGCCCGCCGTCTGGCTCTCCCCAGGAAAGAACACCACGCTGAGCGTGCTCGCGAGGAAGGCGTAAACGCTGAAGTCGTAGTACTCGATCGCACTGCCGACACTCGCGCCGACAACAACCCTCCGTCTACGCGTCTTGACATCCGCGGCAGCCGAGGACTGCGATTCGCTGCCCTCGATACCTGCTCGGATCTCACCGTCCACCACTACCCCCTCGTAGCGTTCGTCATATCGGTCAGCCGAGCGCGATCGCGTCCGCCGGCCAGCCGGAGGTGGCCAGCACTCAGAGGTCGTCGCAGTGAGGTACCTCGTCCCGCTCGCCGGCGTCGACCATCGACGCCGTCCATCCTGGAACAGCCCAAACGATCAGTCGAACAGCTCGCGAAGCTAGCCGCGTCCGGCGACAACTTCGAGCTAACACCAGCAGCGTCGTCCTTGCAAGTACCAAACAACCAGTCGCTTGGTTGGTAGTACCGGAGGTGATTTCGAGTGCTTGGATCCGCCTCGGAGCCGTGCCACATACAGTCGCTGGGATGCGATCATTTGCTTGCGGCGCTGAGACCGACCGGGCACGGGGGATGGGATCGCATGCACCGCTCTGCATCACTGGGGGCGCAAGCACGACGCACCCGAAGAGACAGGCCGGCTCCGGCCCAGGCGCGACTAAGACTCGACTCTCGAGCAGGCCTACAACCTGAGGGGCCGTGCTCGCGATCCTTGGTCGCCGTGTCACATCTCGACAGAACGCCGCGGCCGCTGGGGGCACCGCGCCGTCGGACGATCGAGCCGAAGCCTCGCGCAGAATCCAGCGGACACGCGAGAAGCTGAGCACGGGGTCACGCACGGTTGGAGATATGCGGTTAGAAGCATGCCGCCCACCAATGAACTGTTGCGAACATCGACTCACGACGGATGCACCACGGTTTCGAACCGATAATCAGAATTATGACAGATGCACCGCAGCGAGTTGAATCTGCGGCGACGTCTCGCTCCTGCGCGCTCGAGTGGCGCCGATCAGCTCAGCTCAAGGCGTCCCATGACCCACCTACCGAAAGTGCCGTGTTCGGGGCGCCGCACACGGCCTCATCGTTCTCGGTGGCCGGGCTGGAACTCCATTGCTCACGCCCTCTGCGTCCCGCCCACGACGAACCTGCAGGGCAGCGCGATCGGGCCTACCCGCCACAGACCGAGGCGACCGGGTTCCTCACGCATGTGTTGTACTCCGCCGAATCAGGCGCGTAGCCACCACCGACTGGTGCGAGCCCGTCAGCGATCCGCTGCCGCTGCGTGGCCTCACTGGGAGGGCCAGGGTTTCCCGACCACGGCTGCTGCTGGGTGTACTCCCGCTGGGCCTGCTCCTTGGCGGCGTTCAGTTCAGGGCAGGCCTTGTTCACGATCAGGTTGCCGACTAGCCGGGCAGCCGCGTGCGGCTCGCACGTGAGGGCCGGTGACTGCTCGGCCGCCTCGGCCTCCCGGGCCTGTTCCGTCGCGGCCGCCGTCCTGGCCTCCTCGGCGGCCGTCACCGCCTGGGCCGCGGCCGCGACAGCCTCTGCAGACACGCCGCGCTCCGCCGGAACGACCGACACCGCGCTCCCCGCGCCCGCGATCCTCGAGGTCGGTGCCTGGGCGATGACACTGTCCGCGGTGGCCGCGGTCGGCGTGACAATCCCGGCCACGGTTCCGGCGACGGCGGAGACGCCGATGACGAGACCGGCCAGGGTGCGGGTGATCGTGTTCATGGGCAGCCTTCGGGCGGGTAACGGATCGGGCCTTAGCGAGGGTGTCTCCTGCCCGGACTATCGCGGGGCTGGATGGCGGGTTACCTGCCTCTGATCAGGCTCAACAGTTCTGATGAGTGCAACCCGCTCCACGCGCTGCGTCGTAACGAGTAGCGCGCTGCGACGACTGGTGGAGCATGACCTACACCCCCGCCAAGCAGACCCCGACGCTGGCCATCACCGCCTGGACCGTCGGCCTCCTCGCGATCGTGACCACTCTCTACTGGCGGGCCGGGCTCGGGGTCGTCCCTGTCGTCGCACTCGTGATCTCCATCGGCCTGACCGTGGCGGCTCGCACCGGCGCACCGGGAAGCCACCGCACCGCCGCCACAGTCACGACCGGCCTCGCCGCGCTGCTCAATGTCGGGTTCATCGCGCTGTCGATCATCGCCCCGGCCGGTGGCTGACGCGCGACCGGGCCGAGCCGCTCCCGCAGGCCCGAAGGTGCGGCGCTGCGCAAACTGCGGGGTCGGACTGGGCCAGAGCCGACGCGGCTTCGTCGCCGTCGCCTGGGCACCACTGTGTCGTCCATGCGCGGACGTCGTGGCTGACCAGATGACGCTCACCCACAGCCAGTCCGACATCGAGATCTGGCGGTGCGGGTGCGGATCGACCCGCGCCTGCCGGCCCGGGTGGCGCACCCGCTGCCACATCTGCCTGGACCACCGCACCAGGCCTGAGATCGTCGAGTCGCACGGGTTCGTCTGCTCTCCAGCGATGAGCACCGCACACCAGATCCGCTCCGTCCGCGAGGCCTTCGAGCTCGGTCCCGACGAGTGGATCACCGACGACGAGGCCCATGTGCTGCTAACCGAAGGCACCGTCCAACTCGAGCTGCGGACTCACGAGCGACCAGGCTGGACGCTGCTAGCCACCGACGTCGCGGGCCTGCCGTGGGGCGGCTACGACGGGCGCCGCGACTCCCACGGCACATGGGGCCGCCACAACGCCTGCGGCACAGTGCAGAGCATGGGCGGGCTCACCGAGTGCGCACACTGCCCTCCGCCACCGGACTCGCGAACCCACCGGGCTCGCGCCCGGGACCCCTACCTGCTCTACCTCGTCGAGTTCGCGCACCCGCAGCTCGGCACGCTGCTCAAGTACGGCGTCGGCGACCGCAACCGGGTCCGCACCCACCTCGGCAGCGGCTGCACCGCACGGCTCGTCCTGTGCACCCACCTGGAGGCCGTCGTCGAAGCCGAGCGACGCCTCCTCGCCCTATACGGCCACACGGCGATCGGACCGGTCACGGGGCTCCCCGCCAGCTTCGGGAAGGGCACCGAGGTCGTGTCGGCCGACCACAACGTCGACCTGTGGACGGTGCTCACCGCCGAGGAGGTCAACGACGTCACCGACGCCTTCCCGAGCCCGACACACGTCTAGGCCACGTGGGCGAGGTAGGCAGTTCTGACGAGGCCGACCCGACGCTCGATAACGCCCACCATCCGGCCGCGATGGGAGGGAGCGACACCATTCCCTGACTGACCGAGGAGAACGCCGCCATGGACGCCCGCCTGACAGGCCGCCAGAAGCGAGCAGTGGACGCCGAGATGTCCCGGGTACTGCGCAACGACGACCGGGCGCCGATGGTGTCGCTGTGGACCGAGTTCGGGCACAACGCCCGTGCCGAAGCCCAGATCGCGCACGGCCAGCCACGGTTCCCGCACCTGCTCCACTTTGTCCTGTCCCTCTCCACGGGCGGGTTCTGGCTGCTGGTGTGGGGGGCGCACTGGATGGGTTCGGCCCGACGCCGCTACCAGCGCGAGCGTCGTGCTGAGTTGCGCGCCGCCGGGCTCTACGCCGCCGGTGACCTGTTCACTCCCGGCGGACCGCACACCCGCACTCCCGGCCAGTAACGAGCCGCACGAGCCGTCGCGCGGCCGACGATCACCCTCGCTCTCGCGGCTCGGCCCGGCGGGCAGCTGAGCCAGCGCGTCGCCCTACCTATTGCGGCACCCCCAACGCGCGACGCTGCAGACAGCGCGTGCGCATCGCCCGAGCACAGGCGCTGTCTCCGCGGCTGGTCGTTGCCGGTGAGCCGACCTCGGCGCTGGACGTATCGGTCCAGACGATGGCGCTCGGCCTGAACTACAGGCGCAGCGTCGATGAACTTGCCTGTTCGTCAGCGACGGCTTGTCGGTTGTCGAGCTGCTCGCGCACCGGGTCGCCGTGCTGCGCGACGGGCAGGTCGTCGAGTAGGGCCGCACAACCGACGTCTCGGTACCCGATGCAGAACCACACGCGCCGGCTGGTCGCGGCGGCGGCCGGTACCCGACCCACGTGTGTAGCCACGACGGGCAAAGTACCGGCGGACTGGGTCCTGACAGTCCGGATGAGCCCGACCCGGGCACGGGCAGCATGGAGCGATGACCACGGACGACGCTGCGCCAGGCCCGTCCCGGGTCAACCCTTACGGCGTGGCTCGATGACGGTGACCCTCCGCGCGCATCCGAGGTTCACCCCGCGGTTGCGACGAAGCCGGTCGGGCAATCGCAGATGCGGATCTCACGAGGACCGAGCACCTGAGGTACGGCGGAGCGACACGGTGAGCCATCGCGTGGTTGCCCGTCCTGTTCCCCGTGCTCCCATGCGATGTGCCCGCACGTACTACATTGCGGTCGGTGCCCCTCCGGTCGGAGGCGGCGAGGATGATCGCTTCGTCTATCGGCGGCGTACTGCTCCATGGATGCCCGGTAGTAGACCCCCCGCACCAGCGCGGACGGGAACCCGTCGCGCTCGGCGAGTTGATAGAACCGCGCTCGACTGATCGGCTTCTTCGGATACCCGAGGATCTCGCGACACTCATCGATGCCGACGACGTCGGGTGGCCCTGGACGCTCACGGATACGTCGGTCGACCTCGCCCATCGTCAGGGCTTCGACCCCGGCGACCGAGCCGTGTCGGCCGCGTCGACCGAGCTCGCGCCGGGCAGCCTCGGTGAGTTCAGCGAGCAGATCGGCCAATGACCAGGACGCTCGGTCGACCGGAACCCGGTAAGGCAGCGTGAGGCTGATCCAACTGCGCGGAGAATCGGTTGACCAACTGCTCATGGGGCGGCCGGCATCGGGGTCGAACCGACGGGCAATACCGTCGACGAGCTCTGTGAGGTCATCGACCGTCGGGGGGTCGAGATGCAGCGACAGACTCAACGAGAGCAGCGGCTGAGTGGACTGCTCTGCAGGTGGCATACCGGAAGCGTTCCGTGCCACTAGACATTGTGTCAACCCCCCCCTGGAGATCGGGATACGGATCCGATCACGTCACCGCGGCCATGACGCTTGGCGAGGGACCTGTCGCGGCACGGGCGGCCGATGATCAACCGATGGCGGCCCCAGCGCCCGCGCCGCTGGTGGCGGTCAGACGTTGCGAGTGTGCAGGACGTAGTACTCGCCGATGCAGCCGTCGGAGGCAGTGGCCGGGCAGCCGGCGACTCCGCCGGGCACGGTGTAGATCTTCTCGCAGTAGAAGCTCAGCCCGCTGTTGGTGCCACCGGCCGCGGCGACCTGCGCCAGACCGGCGCCGTTGCAGTCCTGATACGTGGTGTAGACCGGCGCCGGTGCGGCAATCGCCACGGGCGCCGCCAGGAGGCCGGCCGTGAGCGCGGCGGCCGCGGCGAGGGTGCTGACGGACAGCGAGCGGAACAGGTTCATGATCGTCTCCGTGGTCGGGCGAGTGGATCTTGCCGGACCGTAGGGGCGGGCCTTCGGGAGCCCTCCCGAGATCACAACGACCTCAGCCCGATGAGCGGTCGATGGCGCGCCCCTGGGGCCTGGCGGATGAATGGACGTCCTGCATCGCTGTGGGCTCCGGGAGGGACTCCGCGCCGCTCGGGACTGCTCGTGCGGAAGGGGCCCCGAGCCGAGTGCGCCACGATCGGGATCAAGCAGAATCCAACGACCGTACGAACCGGAGCGGCATGTGGCCCGGAGATCGCGGTTGCTGTCGTCGACGGCGGGTGCGGTCGCGCTGCTCGCGGCGCTGTTCCTTGCCGCACCGGCCACCGCGAACGCCGAGGCCGTACAGCATGCGGCGGTCGTCTCGCCTGCGCAGCCGCCGGGCCCGCCGGTGCCTCCCCCGATGGGGCAGCCGGGCCACGCCGAAACTGGCAACGTGTCCCCGCTCCCCACCGGCCCCATCCCTGCAGATCCCAACGAGCAGCGATCCACCGGGGGATCAGTTGAGTCAACGCTTTCGGAGCTGCATCGGTTCGGGCTGAGCGGCACAGCTGCGCCCGGCAACAGCTCCGATCCGCGCCGAGCGCCCAACCACTGCGTGTCCCCCACCGGACATGCCGGCAGCAGGCCGGAGCTGCTCCCCCACACGGTCTGCAACACGATCAACCCACCAGCCGGCCCAGCTCCGTTCTGGGGCTCGCCCGCGTCGGCCGATTCCGGCAGCAGCCCAACGACGGGTTTCCGAACTCGTGCGGCGGTGACAGGATTTTGGCGGTCCTCGTTTGGTTGACGACCGGTTGACGTCAATGCTTCATTGACGTCAGTTGCACAAGCGATTGCCGGCAAGACCGCGATCTGGCACCTGTCCCGACCTCGCGTCGCCCTGCCACTTTCCCTGTCGATCTTCACAGCGCACAGAAATGGGGCGTACCGGCCTCATAGCGGCGCCGCACCGCGCCAGCTATCGCGCTCGGTGACCAGCCGCCTGGAAGGGCACCTCTCCCCGGGGCTTGATGCGCCCCGGATCGGTCCTCGGGCCTGGCGTCGTCGACCTCGATCCACGACTGCCTACCGGTCGGTGAGGCTTCCCCGCCGTGACCGGTGTGGCGGTCACGGCTTCGTTGACGAATCGCTGCTGTCAATGTTTCATTGACATCGAGGGACGGGATGTTCGACCACCGGCCCGTTCCCCTGCGAGTGGCGTCGGCCTCTCCGCCCCTAACCGCACCGTCGAGACATGTGGCTGGGCATCAAGGTGCCCGCGCGGTGGGACGCTGTCACCCACGATCACCTGCCGGCTGACAACATCGGCCCCTTCGGCGAGTTTGGCCTTCCACGACCCGTTCAGCGTCCTCCACCAGGCCCTGTCACGAGGACCCGGACCCGGGGGCCCGCCTCCGGAGAGGCGGCTGGGAATGGGCGAGTGGACAACCGGTCCGGGCAGTGTGCCTGGACCGGCCGCGTCCGCCGACGACAGCGGCGCGCTGACCCCTCGTACCGGTTCCGCAGCCGTCAGGGTCGGTGCTGCTGCACACCGCGGGCGAGATCGACATGGTCACGGCTCCGTTCCTGCTCGATCAGCTCCGCGACTGGTTCGCCGCCGCGCCACGCGTGCTGCTGGACCTGTCCGGTGTCACCTTCATGACCTCGATGGGCCTGTCCGTGCTGCTCGAAGCGCACCAGAGCGCGCTCGCCGCAGGCGTCGCGCTCCAGATCAACTGTGGCGACGCCCGGCAGGTGCGCCGGATCCTGCAGCTCACCGGGACGATGAACCACCTCGACGTCATCGACCCGGCCCCCCGACACCACGACCGGGCGCCCACGCCCCGCACTGTTCCCCGTCCCCGCCGACGAGCCCGAAGCTTAGGATCAGCGACGACGGTCCGAGACAGCCTGGCTCCGGACACGCGAGACGGCTACAGCGGCGACGGCGTGCAGGCGATCAGCGCGGCACTCGCACGAGCCGGAACGACCGGTCGACGCCGTCGCTCCCGGCCAGGACGGCTCCGACGCACGGTTGGGAGGTCGGCGGCGGAGACCCCGCCGTCCGCTGCCCCGGGAGCCGTGGATCGGTCCCGGGTCCGACCGGCTCCCTCGAGTGTTGCGCGATCACCTGGTCAGGTTCAATCAGCGCGGTCCCGCCGCGTCATCCCACCCGACCGACCCACCCCGGACCCATGGTGTGCGCTGCGACCCGCCACCCGGCAGGTCGACGACCTCGGAGAAGGCGCACATGACCATCGTGGACACCGGCCGAACCCACGTCACGGGGCGCCGCATCGTGCAGTACATCCTCGACCTGTTCCTCGCCGGCATGATCCTGTCGTTGCTCGGCCTGCTCGCCGAGACCATCGCACCGGGAAGCGGATTCGCATCGGTGCCGGGCAGCATGACCGACCTCTATCGCCTCACTGCCAACCCCGGCCCGCCCTCACTTGTCGCAGTCCTGCTACAGCCGTGGTGTGGGCGGTCGTGTTCATCCTGATCCCCCTCCGCAGCGGCCGGACACCGGCCATGGCCCTGCTCGGCCTGCGGATCGTGCGCGTCGACGGGGGTGCCCCCTCGGCCGGTCAGCACGTCGGCCGAGCGGTACTGCTCGTCATCGACACTCTGCTCGGTGGTCTGGTCGGGTGGATCGTCATTCTCTGCTCGCGCAGGCGCCAGCGCATCGGAGACCACGCCGCCGGCACCCTCGTAGTCCGCGACTGAGGCAGCCTTCCACCCGCACCACAGGCGTGCCGACACGGTCTGATCCGGCGGCGGGAGTCTTGCGGCGACGGTGGCGACTCGGCCGTCACCGACCAGTCACCGAGCCGGGCTCAGACCAACGACCGCCACGGCGAGCAGCTGTCCGGCCTGCGCCGGTGGTTCGGCCCGGTGGTCGGTCGCGAGCACCATCGCGACCGCCAGCGCGATCAGGTCACCGACACCGACATCGGCCGGACCCGCGCCGTCCCGGACCGCGCGCTGCAGCAGTGGCCCACTGCCTGCTCCATCAATGTCGTGCACGAACACCGCGTCGAGCTCGACCTGGCCAGTGACCGCCTCACGATGACCCGGATCGCAGCCGTGCTCTCCGACGTCCTCGACGTCACCGTGAGCGCACCCGAGATGAACGTGGATCAGCCACTGGCCGCAGGGATGCCGGCCATGGGCGCCGGGCACGAGGTCACCAACGTCGCCGGACAGCCCGGAGACTCACGGGGGCCGCGCGCTCGGTAACGCCGTGACCGACTCGGCACCTGGACCCGCGAGAATCTGGCCGCCGCGCCGACGACCTGAGCACATCACGCTGCCCGTCACCACGGGCACCGCCGGACCGTCAGATCATGGACCGAGGTGACGGTCCAGGATCCTGCGCAGCAGGGTCACATCCCCCGCACACGCCTCCTGCCCGGCCCGCGCATTGTCGTCTCGGCCCAAGCCGGTCCAGGTCAACCGCCATCCACCCGCCGCGACGAGCAGCTGCAGATAGGCACGTATCGCCCGGCCGTTCCCCTCGCGGAACGGATGCAGGAACACCAGATCAGCCATCAGGTCGGTCAGAGCGTCGAGCGCACGATCACGGTCCAGGCCCGACCACCGGTCCGGATCGCTGCGCTGGTCGAACACCGCCGCAGCATAGGCAGGGATCTGCTCGGGAAGGCAGAACACCGTGCCGGCCTTGCCGAGACGGACACGGCGGACCTGGCCCGCGAACGGGTACAGGTCAGCGAAGATCTTGAAGTGGACCGCCTGCAGATACGCAAGATCGAACCGTCCCCGCGGTGGATCCGCCATGAGCTCGGCGATCCGGACCGCCGTCACCCGCGCCTCGACCGAAGCCAGCTCCGAGCGATCCGTGATACCCAGCAGGTTCGTCAGAACGCCGTGCTCGAGATCGAGGTCGGGATCCCAGCTCACGCCGCGCGATAGGGGGCGAGGATCGCCGCGACGGCATCCTCAGCGGTGGTCTCCCCCGCACCGATCGCGCGTAGCGCGGCGATCGCATCGGGCCCGGGCTCAAGCCCCTCAGCCCGCACCGAGGCGAGTGCGTCGCGGGACGCCTGATCCCAGGCCGGAGGCGGCAACGGGACCCGTCGGGCGGACGCGGCCGCCCGATGCTCCTGGTCCAGACTCACCGCTACTCACCTCGTCCCTAGACGACGTCCCTGACGACACCGACCGTGCTCGCTGGGTCACCCTACCCCACCTGCCACCCCGGTGAGCTGTCCCGGCACGCCGCCGGTCCCCCGTCCTGCAACCGCAGACCGGCTCGCCGCACCCGGCGCAGACCACCGTACGGGGGTCTTACGCCCGCCTCCTACCGCAATCGCGAACAGCGCGGACGGGATGAGTAGCCGACGATGAACACGTCCGCCACCGGCCGAACCGGACTCGGCCAGGGACGTCGGGACCTCGCCAGCAGCATTCAGGCGGCGTCCTGAGGGCGGATCCACACACCGTTCTTGGTCTGGACCAGCCCCAGATCGATCGGAGCAGCCGAACAGCGGCCGTGACGGCGGTGCGAATCCCACAGCTCCGCATCGTCGAACACCGCACCGCAGCCTCCGGTGCGACGACAGCAGTGCGCTCGATCGACCCCCACCCAGCTCAGACCACAGCACGAAAACCGCACCACCCCGCCCACGGCCGACAGATTACGCAACACCTCTGGGATGCCATCGACACGTCGCAGGACGCAAACGACGCCACGTGGGAGCCCGTGCACCGGGATCGGGTCAAGGAACCACAGGCCCACCTCGTGTGGGTTGGCCCGGGGCGACATCGTCGGCACGGTCTGCTGGGTCACGACGTGAGGCAGGTCATGGCGAAGCCCGCGGCCCTGCTCCGTTACAGCAGCCCGACCGGATCGGGGGCGGGGCGCCGCGAGGCCGTCCTCAGCGGCGGCCTCACCCGCTCCGATCGCACGCAGCGCGGCGATCGCATCGGCCCCGGCCCCCAGGCCTCTCGGCGGGCCTGGACTCACTCAGCCCTTGTCGGTCCTGCGGCGGGGCTCCTGCTCGTGGCCGGCGACAGCCATGTCGAAGCCCATGGAGGGCAGCGGAGCCGAAGCGGACGCCCCGGGGCATCGAGTTCGGCGAGCACGGCGTCCACGGTCGGAGCGGGGCCGGTTCCCGCCGAGTCGGAAGCTAGCTGCTGACGGAACCGCCGTAGGCCTCCAGCGGCGCAGAGCGTGCAGCGGAGGAACCCGCTCGCGCGAACAGTCACGCCTGGCTGACCATCCAGATACGAGAGGTTCACCAGGCGCCGAAGGGCATCTACGGCGCACGCCGGCTGCACGCTGAAACTCGCCCTCGGCCGCGCGGCCGCCGCCGCTCACAATGCGGTCGAGATGCTCATGGCCCGCAACGACATCCGAGGGCTCACTGGGCGCACACGGTCGAAGCGGCCAAACCCGGCTGCCGCAGCGGCGCGATCGCCTCGACCACTGCGGCACCCGGACTAACGCCAGATCACGCTCGACCGCGGCGAGCAAGGTGATCTGCTCACGAAGGTGGAGGAGCCCACATGCCACTACGCTCAGAGCTAGATCGGAGTGTCTCTTCGGGCTTCAGCCGCCGATGCGCCCCGGGCGCGGACCTCGAGCGATGGCCCACACCGAAACCAGGCCGACGGCCGCCGCGAGCATGACGAAGAAGGCGGGCGCGGTGGGGGCGCCGGTGGCCTCGACCAGCCAGACGCACAGGGCGGGGGCGGTACCACCGGCGATGATCACACCGATGTTCCACCCCAGGGACATGCCGGTGAAACGGATCGCCCGCGGATAGATCTCCGGGGACAACGCGTAGCCGGTGACCTGTAGAAACGAGCTGTTAATCATGATCACCATGAAGGCGACGGCGGCAAGCGCGAGGCTGCCCAGCCCCATCAGCCACATCCCGACCCAGGTGACGGCGAGATAGCCGACCATCCCGATGGCGCCGAGCTTGGGCAGGTCGACCCGGTCACCGAGACGCCCCACCGGGAGCATCAGCAGCGCAGTGATCATCACGACGACCGTGACCACCCAGTACACCGCGGTCTTCGGGTACCCGAGCTGCTGGATGAGGTGGATGCTCACATAGGTCAGACCGAAGTAGGCGGTTCCGTTGACGGCGGCCGACAGGCCGGCACCCTTGAGGATCGCGATGCGGCCGACCCGGACGACGTCGAGCAGCGAAGTCGTCGTCCCCGCCACCGTGGCGACGGAATGCGACTCGGTGGTGATCCGGCGCCGGATGATGAAGCAGACGACGGTCAGCGGGAGCGAGATCAGGAACGGGATCCGCCAGCCCCACTCCGCCATCTGCTGCTCGGTCGTCAGCGCCGAAGTCAGACCGGCGACGGCGGCCGCCAGCCCGAAACCGAAGGTCGCGCCGGCCGGGTTGAACGCACCGAAGCGGCTCTTGTAGCGGTTCGGCGCCGCCTCGGAGACGAAGGTCGCCGCTCCGGCGACCTCTGCTCCGACCGAGAAGCCCTGCACCAGCCGCAGCAGGATCAGCAGGACGGTGGCGGTGACCCCGATCGTCGTGTGCGTGGGGAGCAGACCGATCAGGGTCGTGGCGACCCCCATGAGCAGGATCGTCGCCACGAGCACCCTGCCGCGGTCGACGCGGTCGCCGACCAGGCCGAACGCGATCCCGCCGAGCGGCCGGGCCAGGTACGCCGTCGCGAACACCACCAGGGTCAGCAGCAGTGACACGACAGGATCGTCGTTGGGGAAGAACAGCGGTGCGATGAACACCGACAGGTAGCCGTACGAGCTGAAGTCGTAGCCCTCGATGAGGGTGCCGACCCCGCCGGCGACGGCCGCCCGCCTGGTACGACGGCTGGGGGCACCGTCGGCGGACGTGCCGGGGTCCGCGGGGTTCCCACCCGGCTCGGAGATGGTGGCGTCGGTGGTCATGGCGTGTTCCCTCTCGGCTCTGACAAGGAATCGGGTGAACCGTCCGATGGAGACGGTGGTACCGACACGTGCGTCGTGCGGTCGTACCCGGCGGTCCCCGAACCGCCGGCCTGGCCGGTCGCCCTACAGCAGGGCGACCGCGTTCGAGGGTGAGCTGACACCGCCGGCGATCGGCAGCGGCACCCCGACGAACAGGAAATCGGCCCGGTCCTGCGCGGCGCAGGCGGCGGCCAGCGCCTCGAGGTCCAGGAGCTCGGCGAGCGCGAAGCCGAGGGCCGGGATCAGCCTGCGGTGCAGCGATCCGTCCTCCTTCGCGCCGGGACCGCGCTCCACCGCGGGGTTGTCGACCGCGACCGCGGCGATCCCGTTATCCCACAGGAACCGGGCCGTGGACTCCGATCCAGACAGGCCGGCCCAGGACGTGACCACCGACGGCATGTCGTCCCCGGCGGCGAGGCGCCTGCGGTACTCCGCCGTCCAGCCGAAGCGGAGCACCAGGACGTCGCCCCGGCGCAGTTCCACCCCGGCGTCCCCAGCGATCGTCGCCAGGTCGTCGGCGGTGACCGGCTGGTTGCCGAACGGGTCGTAGGGCGTTCCGGAGCGCTCCCGGTGGGCCGCGACGTCGAGCAGCACACCGCGGCCGACGATCCCGTGCGCCGCCCAATGCTGAATGCCCAGCTCGGCCACAGCCTGTTCCTGGTCGGTCCGGCCGCCGAACCAGCCGTGCTCGCGGGCCCGGACGTGCCCGAGGCCGTCCCACTGCGACGACGCCTGCGGGTTGAACGACTCCAGGGTGTCCTCGAAGGTGTTGCGGTCATGCGGGAACACCCGATGTGCAGTCGCAGCGCGACCGAACAGCGGCGGGTCGAAGGCGTCGAGGCCCAGGTTGAGCGGGAACACCTGCCCGGTTCGCACCAGCCCGGCGGCCGCCACCACCTCCTCCGGAGCGATCCGCGACAGCGTGCCCAGCGGCGCCGGGAGAACGTCCCACGCGTGCCGGACACCGAGATTCCCCAGTTCGGGCAGCTCGTCATAGGCCGGTTCGGTCACTGCTGCACACCTTCCGCCTCGCGGTCCCACGCCGCGCCCGCGCCCTCGCCGCGCAGCGTGTACTTCTGGATCCGGCCGGTCGCGGTACGCGGGAACTCGTCACGGAACTCGACATAGCGCGGTACCTCGTGCTCGGCGAGCCGCCCGTGTGCCCACTCGATGACGTCCGCCGGTTCGAGCGACGCCCCCGGCCGTCGTACGACGAGGACCTTCACGTCGTCCTCGGACAGATCCGACGGAACCGCGATCGCTGCGGTATCGACGATGTCCGGGTGGGCGGTGATCGCCTTCTCGACCAGGAAGGAGGAGATGTTCTCGCCCCGGCGCCGGATCGTGTCCTTCATCCGGTCGACGAAGACGTGGTAGCCGTCCTCGCGCCGGTAGCCGGCGTCGCCGGTGTGGAACCACCCGTCGCGCATCGCCTCGGCGGTCTTCTCCGGCTCGCGGAAGTACCCGGTCATGTACGCGCCCGGGATACGCGACCGCGTGACGATCTCGCCGGTCACACCGGGCGCGCACTCGTTACCCTCGGGATCGACGATCCGGACCTCGTTGTGGTCCAGCGCGATCCCGATGGTGCCCGAGCGGGTGTCCGACACCGGGTTCTTGCAGGCCATGGTGCCGGTCTCGGTGAGCCCGTAGCCGTCGACGATCTGCAGCCCGAAGCGCTCCTCCAGCGGGCGGTGCAGGCCCTCCGGGACCGGGGCGGCGGCCATGAACTTCAGCCGGTTGCGCCGTTCCACCTCATCCTGCGGGCGCTTCGACATCAGTGCCAGCATCGAACCGAGCAGGTTGGTGACGGTCGCGCCAGAGGAGTCGATCCAGTCCCAGAACCGCGACAAGGAGAACTTCCCGTTGAGCGCCACCCTGGCCCCCGCGATCAGGGCAGGCATGACCGTGCACTGCTGGGCATTGCAATGGAACAGTGGCAGACAGGTGTGCAGCACGTCCGAGTCGTCGAGCCCGTAGTGCTTCACGAAGTAGCGGCCCGTGTTCAGATAGCTGGTGTGCGAGAGCACCACGCCCTTCGGTGGCCCGGTGGTACCCGAGGTGTAGATGATCGACATGGGATCGAGTGACCCGAGCTCGACACGCTGCGGTGTGCCCGCGGTGAGCATCTCCCCCACCTCCTCGGTCACCGTCCTCCAGCGCAGGTCGGGCAGCGCGCCGATCGAGTCAAGGTTCGGAACCAGAGCCGCATCGGCGACGATCCCGGCCGCGCCCGAGTGCTCAAGTGTGTAGTGCAGGCCTTCACCCACCGACGACGCGTTCACCGGCACTGACACCGCGCCGGCGCGGGCGATGCCGAGGAAGACATAGAGGAACTCCAACGAGTTCGACATCAGCATCGCGACCCGGTCTCCGGGACCGATCCCCCTGGCCTGCAACCACGCCGCGACACCGTCCGAACGCTCGAGCAGCTGTGCGTAGCTGCACACCTCGCCTTCGAAACTCACGAAGGCGCGATCGCCGTACTTCGCTGCTCGCGACGCGACGAGCGCCGGGACGGACACGGCTGGGAGCTCGAACTCGCTCATCGGCTGTTCCTCCGTCCGAGCCGGACCTCGAAGCCCGGCCGGGCGATGTGCAGGGAGGTCACCGACCGCTTCTCGGCGATGAGGTCGACCAGTTCGTTCACGATCGCGTTCGCCGACCGGCGCGGGTCGGTGCGGATTGGGCCGGCCTCCTTCATCTTGTCGACCTCCTCGTCGGAGGTCATGTAGCGCAGCAGCAGCTCCTCGTCGGAGATCCCGGCCGGGTAGCCGCGACGGATCTCGGCGATCGTCGGCTGGGGCCGCACCCACTCGGCGAGCTTGCGTGCCCGGTCACTGGTGAGCACCTTGTCCGCCACCTCGGGGGCCAGCGGCGAGGCCAGCGGGCCGTAGTGCTCCAGCGCGTAGTGCACGACCTCGTCCGGGACGAGTGAGTACCTCTCCCCCGCGACAATGTTGAGCACCGCTTGGATGCCCACGAACTGGGAGAACGGCGTGGCCATGATCGGGTGCCCGAGCTCCTCACGGACCCGCGGGATCTCCGCCAGCACCTCGTCGAGCCGGTGTGCCATGCCGTGCGTGGCCAGCTGGTTCTTGAGCGTCCCGGTCATCCCGCCGGGCAGCTGGTGCTGATAGATACGCGGGTCGTACTCCGCCGGGACGCCCGGCTCGAAGCCCGCGTCCCGTGCGGCCCACTCGAAGTTCTCGGCTACCGGGGCAAGCCGGTCGAGGTCGAGACCGTGGGACAGGCCCATGCTGTCCAGGATCGGCAGCATGCCCTCAGTGCTCGGCAGCGACGGTCCGTTCGCCATCGGCCGCGACGCCGTGTGCAGGATCGTGAAGCCGGCCTTGAGTCCCTCGATGTAGTTGTGCTGCGCCAGCCCGGTGCTCGCGTGACAGTGCAGTTCGAGCGGGATCGTGCCGGTCGCCGCACGGATGGCGGGCAGCAGTGTGCTCGCGCGCTCCGGGGTGAGCACGCCGGGGGCGTCTTCGACGTAGATCGTCTCGACGCCGTCCCAGCTCGCCATCTCCTTCGCCCGGGAGGCGAAGAAGGCGTCGTCGTGCACACCGGTGAGGCCATACATAATCGCCGGGACGGCCTTCCCGCCCGCCGCGTGGATCACCGTCGCCAGCCGCTTCATCGTCGGCATGTCGTAGAGGCAGTCGTAGATCCAGAAGCTCGTGACGCCGTGCCGGATCAGCGTCTGCACCCAGAGGTCGATGATCGCGTCGGGGGCCTGGGCGAACCCGATCACCGCGGTCGTCCGCATGCCGGCGCGCACGGTGCTGTTGGGCATGTTCTGCACCAGGAAGTCGGTCGAGGCCCACGGGTCGTCGGCGAACTCGCGCAGCAGAACGGTGAACATGCCGGGCCCGGTCAGGTCGACGACCCGGAATCCGGTGGCGTCGAGATGCGGCAACGCGTCCGCGGCCTGGTAGGCGCGCATCCGCAGGCCCCAGAGGCTCTGCTGGCCGTCGCGGAGGGTCTGGTCGACGAACTCGACGTCAGGCACTGGAGGCTCCCTTCTCACGGGCGGGCAGGTACTGCTCCTCCAACCACCGTGTGGTGACCGGGGAGTGCTGGAATTCGGGGGACTCGAGCACCGCGAGCTGGAGCGGGACGGTCGTGGCGATGCCCTCGATGCGGCTGCCGCGCAACACCCTGACCATCTTCGCGACCGCCTCGGCGCGGGTCGGCGCGTGCGTGATCACCTTCGCGACGAGCGAGTCGTAGTACGGGGACACCACCGCGCCCGGGTAGGCGAAGGTGTCGACCCGGACACCGGTGCCGGCCGGGATCGCCCACCGCGTGATTGTTCCGGGGGTGGGCAGGAAGTTCCGTTCGGGATCCTCGGCGTTGATCCGGATCTCGACGGCGTGGCCGTCGAGGACCACGTCATCCTGGCTGAACGACAGCGGCCGGCCCGCGGCCACCCGTAGCTGCTCGCGGACGATGTCGATGCCGGACACCATCTCCGAGACCGGGTGCTCGACCTGGACCCGCGCGTTGACCTCGAGGAACACGAAGTCGCCGCGGTCGACATCGACGAGGAACTCCACGGTCCCCGCACCCACGTAGCCGAGCTCGGAGGCCAGGCGCACCGCGGCGCCGCGGATCTCGGCCGACAACGCCGCCGGCAGATCGGGGGCAGGGCCCTCCTCGACGAGCTTCTGGTGCCGCCGCTGGGTGGAGCAGTCACGGTCGCCGAGGTGACAGACCGTCCCGTAGGCGTCCGCGAGCACCTGGACCTCGACATGCCTGGCCTTGGCCACGTAGCGCTCGAGGTAGAGCCGCCCGTCGCCGAATGCCTGCTCGGCCTCCCGGTGAGCGGTGTCGAAGCGCGGCCCGATCTCCGCGGCGTCGCGGATGATCGACATCCCGCGGCCGCCTCCCCCGGCAGAGGCCTTGAGCATCATCGGCAGGCTCGCGCCGTTGTCCAGGGCCTCGCTGAGGGCCTCCTCGGCCTCGGCGCGCGACTGCAGGGGCCGACTGCGGCCGCCGATCGGGATGCCCGCCTTCTCCGCGACCTCGCGCGCGGTCATCTTGTCCCCGGCGCGACGCATGATCTCACCGCTCGGACCGACGAACACCACGCCGTTGTCAGCGCAAGCGTCGGCCAGCTCGGGGCGCTCGGACAGGAACCCGTATCCAGGGTGCAGCGCGTCGCAGCCGGTGGACAGAGCCGCCTGCACGATCCGGTCGATGGCCAGGTAGCTCTGGCCCGCCGCGGCGGGGCCGATCAGAATGGTCCGGTCAGCGAGCTGTGCGGCCTGGGACTCACGGTCGGCCTCGGAGACAGCCAGCACGGTCTCGATGCCCTCGTCGAAGCAGGCGCGGAGGATCCGCAGGGCGATCTCCCCGCGGTTGGCGACGAGGACGCGCCTCAGCTGTTCAGGCATCGGGCCGGATCGCCACCAGCGGCGTCCCGAACTCGACGTGTTCGGCGTTGGCGGGGAACACCGCCGTGACCGTGCCCGCCACGTCCGCCACGACGTTGTTCATCAGCTTCATGACCTCGACGATGCCGATGGTGTCGCCCACAGCGACGGTGGCGCCGACCTCGACGAACGGTGGCGCGCCCGGCGAGGGGGATCGCCAGAAGACGCCGACGCTGGGCGCGTTCAGCACGTGGTCGCCGGAGGACGAGGCGTCCCGCGGCTGCGGCTCCGCCGACGGAGCCGGGGTGACGGCCGCGGGCACCGGTGCCGGTGCCGGTACTGCCCCGGCCGCGGCCGGGGCAGGCGCGGGGACCGCCGCCGGAGCCGTGGTGGCCGGCGCCGCAGCGCCCGGGGCCGGCAGGTCGTTGCGGCCCACGGCGATACGGACGTCGTCCACGACGATCTCGGCCTGGTCCCAGCTGGACTTGTCGAGGGCATCGAGGACGCGCCCGATGTCATCGGCGGGGAGGGGCATGAAACTTCTCCTAGACTCAGGTCGCGACGCCAACCAGACGCCGGCGGCCGCTCACATTTCACGCTGCATTCGAAGTCGACGCGCCTCCTGCGACGCGCCGTCACTCCTGGTTTCGCCGACGGGACGGCGACAGCACCGACGCCCTCCGTCGAGGACCCCGTCATCGCGTCCACCAGTTAACCTGACGATGAACCTACCGACCAATTGGTTGTAACTCAACGAGCAGCCCGCCAGTTCGACGGATCGGCCCGTCGACGGGACGATGAGACAAGGGCAGCACAGCCTGTCGTCTGGTCGGCTCAGAATCCTGTCGCCGACGCACTGACCTGCAGCGCCCTCCGCGGCCTCGTCAGCGTGACAGAGACACGTCTCCCCGACGTCGGACACGAGATCTCCGGCTCTTGGCGAATCCCACGACGGGCGACGGCCGGCAGGCCTCTAGGAGGACATGTAGTCGCGCCCGCGCCGTGCTGGTTCGACACCGACACCGACACCGATGACCCCGAGCCCGCGACTGGCACGGCTGGTGGCCCGTGGCCCTCGCGACACTGCCGCCCGCCGTGCGAATCGACAACGCGGGCCCTGCCCGACGGCGAGACTCGGGCTCTCCCCGACCAAGCGCTTGGTTGCTACAGTGCGGCTGGAGACCCACACAGCATCTCGATCTCGCCATATGGGCACACGAGTGACTTCCACCGGCGTGCCCCGAGGACTCGCACCGAGCCCGCGGCGTCATCGACATCGACTCCGTGCCTGCTGCGCCCCATTGGTGCGCGCCTGCCCGACCGCCACGAGAGAGAGCACGCGATGCCCCCGAGACGCAGAAGTACGGCGAACGGGCGCCGCAACCGCGAGCCGGAGATCATCGCCGCCGCGATACAGGTCTTCTCTGCCAACGGCTACGGCGCGTCGTCGCTGCAAGATGTGGCCGACATCGTCGGGGTGCTGAAAGGGAGCCTCTACCACTACATCGACTCGAAAGAGGACCTGCTCTACCAGATTCTCGATGCCTCCCACCGGCAGGCCGCAGACCTCATGGAGAGGTCCCTCGCATCGAGCGAGGACCCACTCGAGCAGCTACGACACTACCTCTACACGCTGACGATGTGGAACCTCGCCAACATCGACCGCGTGAGCATCTACTTCAATGAGGGCCGCTGGCTCACCGGAGACCGGCTCGCCAAGGTCCAGCAGCAAGGTCGGGAGTTCCAGGCCTTCATCCGCTCCCTGATCGAGAAGGCGCAGGCAGCGGACCAGGTTCGCAGGGGCGTCGACCCTCGGCTCCAGACGCAGCTGATCCTGGGGTCGCTGAACTACATGTCCTCATGGTATCGGGCGGACGGCCTATTCGGCCCCGAGGAAGTCGCCACCGCCCTCACCGACACCGCGCTCGTCTCACTCGTCCACGACGGCTCCGAGATCGGACAAGCCAAGTCTCACTAGACCCACCCCAATCCACAGCGAGCGACGGCCCCTCGGAACCATCGACGGCGACCCGGCGTTGACCACCCGAGCTTCGACCGAGTCCAGGCATGACGATCCACCGCTCGCACGTGGGACAAGTCGCTCTAGGCCCCGACCGGATCTTGAACAGCATCGACGCTGCAGCCAGAGCACGACGGTGCAACGCGACCTCCCACGATCGGCCGGCGCACGGTGGTCCGCGTCGCGGTAGCCACGGCTGCCTCTTCCGCCGTCCGGATTTCGTCGGGCCACACCGACGGTCGCAATCGATCGAGTTGAAGTGAGCCGCGGGACGAACAGCGTCCGCACACATGGCGCCACAGCGCACTGCCCTCGGGCCTTCCGGCCGTCTCGTCACACGAAGTGCCCCGCCCAGCGGACCCGGGAGACGGTCGATCGCCAGCCAGCGGGGTGATACACCTCTCACATCCTCAGCCAACCAGCCGATTGGCAGCAGGTCCTGCCACGCGCAGCGCAATCCCGGAAGCTCGTGCGAGCTTCAGATCGACACACCACGAACCAACCAACCGTTTGACAGATTTGAGCCAAGCGTGTGACGATCACCTCAACGCTCCGGGAGCGGGGCGTGCACCTGTCGCTGCCCGGATCGTTCCGGCTACAGCCAGAGAGGCGAACGAGGGAGACAATGAAGTTCACTCGGGACCGCATGCGATTCGGCATCTTTATGGGCCCCTATCACAAGCTTCCGCTGAACCCGACCGTCGCACTCGAGCATGATCTTGAGCTGGTCGAGCTGATGGACTCCCTCGGTTACGACGAGGCATGGATCGGCGAGCACCACTCGGGTGGGGTCGAGACCATTGCCTCGCCGGAGGTGTTCATCGCGGCTGCGACCCAGCGCACGCGCACGATCAAATTGGGCACCGGGGTCAGTACCCTGCCGTATCACCAACCGCTCATGCTGGCAGACCGCATCGTGCAGCTGGACCACATGAGCAAGGGCCGCGTGATGTTCGGCGTGGGACCAGGGCAGTTGGTCAAGGACGCGACCATGATGGGCATCGATCCGCAGACCCAGCGGCCCCGGATGGAGGTCGCCCTCGATGTGATCCTTCGACTGTTCCGCGGTGAGACCGTCACCATGACCACCGACTGGTTCTCGCTCGTCGAGGCCAAGCTGCAGATGCTGCCGCTGTCGGACTTCGACGTCGCCGTCGTCAGTGTGATGTCGCCGAACGGCCCCAAGACCGCGGGAAGGCATGGGGCCGGCCTGATCTCGGTCGCAGCCACCGACCCGGCCGGTGTCGAGATGCTGTCCGGCCACTGGGACGTCCTCAGTGCCGAAGCCGCCCACGCCTCGGTCACCCCTGATCGTCAGGACTGGCGGCTCATGGGCCCGATGCACCTTGCCGACACCTTCGACCAGGCGTGCATCGACGTGGAACACGGTATGACGTGGTTGGAGTCGTATCGAGCGCACATCAATCCGGCCGACGACTCGGACTACGACGACCTCCCCGGGTTCATCAAGCTCGTCAACGAGACCGGGCGTGCAGTGGTCGGGACCCCGGACATGGCGATCGCACAGATCGAGCGCCTCATCGAGAAGTCCGGAGGGTTCGGCACCTATCTGCTGATGGGACACGACTGGGCCAACTGGACCGCCACCAAGCGCAGCATCGAGCTGTTCGCCGAGCAGGTCATCCCGCACTTCAACGGTCAACTGGCACCACTGACCGAGAGCTACAACGACGTCATCGGCAGCGGATTCCACGGGGCCGAGACCACCGCGAAGGCTCAAGCCGCGGCCAGGTCCGCCTACGACGCCGAAGTGGCGGGACGATCGTGAGCGGGCGCCTCGCCGGCAAGGTCGCCTTCGTCACCGGCGCCGCACGTGGCCAGGGCCGTTCACATGCGGTCGAGCTGGCACGCGAGGGAGCGGACGTCGTCGCCGTCGACATCTGCACCGACCAGGTCACCCCTGCATATGCGATGGGTACCGCCGACGAACTCGCTCAGACCGCGCACGAGGTCGAGAGCCTCGGCCGTCAGGTGTTCACCGCCGCGGCGGACGTCCGCGACCCGGCGCGCCTGAGCGAGGTACTCACCGCCGCTGTGCGTGAGCTCGGTGGGCTCGACGTCGTCGTGGCGAACGCCGGAATCTGCACCCTGCAACCCTGGAACGAGGTCACACCCGAAATCTGGCGAGAGACCCTCGACACCAACCTGGTGGGGGTCTGGAACACGCTGGCTGCAGCGACGCCGCATCTGATCAGCCGCGGTGGCGGCTCGATGATCGCCACCAGTTCTACCGCCGGGATCAAGGGACTGCCGTTCCTCGGCCCCTATACCGCCTCCAAGCACGGCGTCGTCGGCATCGCCCGTTCACTGGCGAACGAGTTGGCCAAGCATCGGATCCGCGTGAACACCGTGCACCCGACCGGGGTCGACACGGCGATGCTGCAGGGGATGGGCGGGCTGGAAGGCCTGCTCGGTCAAGACTCCGACCTGGCGCCGCTGTTCGTCAACACGCTGCCGGTCGAGACCGTCGAGCCTCTCGACATCAGCAACGCGGTGATCTACCTCGCCTCGGACGAAGCGCGCTACGTCACCGGCACCGAACTGACCGTCGACGCCGGACTCGTCATCCGCTGACGACGCGGCGAGACCAGTCGGCTCGCACCGCAGACCGGCAGCGCCGAGGCCGGGCCATTCACGGACATGCCTCCCTGCGCCCACGTCGGGGGGTGGTCCCGGCTGCTCAACTGCCACCTCGCTCGCCTCGGTCTGCGACATCCCGCCGTCACCGACCACACACCGTGCCCCCTCTCCGAAGGTGGTTTCCATGTCATCCCCACCGATCGACATCACGAAGGTCGTCGACACAGCTCGGTTCTCACGCTTTCAGAAGAGGACCATTGTCGTCTGCTGGCTCCTGCTCTTCTGCGACGGATTCAACGGCTTATCTATCGGCTACGCGATCCCCTCGCTCTCCGAGCAGTACGGCGTGAGCGCCGCAACGTTTTCTGTCGTCGTGATCGCCGCCCTGCTCGGGGAAATCCTTGCGGCCATGTTCATCGCACCCCTGGCTGACCGTTTCGGTCGACGGCGACTCGTCCGTCTGGGCGTTCTACTGTTCAGCCTCACCGCTGTTCCGGCCTACTTCGCATCCAGCATCGAAATCCTGACCGTCTGCCGGTTCGTCGCCGGAGTCGGTATCGGGATCGCTGTTCCGAATGGGCTCGCGCTCGGCGCCGAGTACACCCCAACCCGCGCCAAGGGCCGGGCCGTGAGTTTGTTGCTCGTCGCGACCAGCAGTGGGGGGATGATCGCAGGTCTCATCGCGGCGTCCCTCATCCCCGCCTACGGTGGCTCTGCACTATTGCTGGCCGCGGGGGCGATCCCACTCGTGCTGCTGATCGCCACATGGCCCCTCCTTCCCGAGTCGGTGCAGTTCCTGGCTGCGCAGAAGGACACCGCCCGAGTTCGCCCGCTGTTGAAGCGAATCGACCCGACGACGGAGTTTCCAGACGACGCCGTCTATGTGGGGCCCAAGGAGATCCAGGGGGCGCGCTTGCGTGCGCTGTTCCAGGATGGACGCGGGCCACGCACCTTGTTGATCTGGTTCATGATGTTCTGGGGCCTTTTCAACGCCTACTTCTTGTTCAACTGGGTCACGACATTGCTGACCTCGGCTGGAGTCGCGTCGAGCACGGCCCTGATCGCCACGTCGATGGCTACCCTCGGCGGGTCCGTAGGCGGCGTCCTCTTCGGTGTCCTGATGGATCGCACGAGGTTCGGACTCGGCTCGACCGCCATCGGGCCCGCGATCGGTGTCACCTCCCTGCTGCTGCTGGCGTTCAATCTGGACGCGAGTGCCGGCGGCATCATCGCCCTGTGCGTAGGAGTGGGTTTCGGTGGGCTGGGGGCCACTCTTGTCGTCCAAGTCCTCCCGGCGATGGCTTATCCCACCGCCATTCGAGCGACCGGAGTCGGTTGGGCCGTGGGGGTGAGCCGGATCGGGGGTCTGTTCGCGCCGGCGCTGGGCGGGGCGATGATCGCAAGCGGGGTCGCTCCTCGGACGATGTTGCTCATCTCGATCGTCCCCGTGGCCGTGGTGGGGCTGTGTGTGATCGCCTACCGCGTCGCGTTCGGAAGCGCAGACCACGCTGCCGCCGAGAACTCCCCCGACGCAGCTTCGACTGCGAGAGACTCGCGGGCACCGCTCGGCACCTGACGACCTCCCCAGAGACGATGCCGGGGACGGTGCTCGCTCGGCAACGACCGGCGGTCACCGTCAATCCCAGAAGCCCGTCGTGTCCGCCCGTGGCTCACGGCATGGTCGCCTGCGTCGACACCGTTGGCAGGGCCCGGCAAGTACGCAAGTTCGGCGAGAGCTGATCGACCCCTCCATGCAGCAGCCGAGGAACGGTCGACCAGCTCTCGCCGTCGCTGCACCTGGCGAAGCAGCCATCACCACCGCTGGATGCCGGAGAGGTTCCCGGGCTCGGCATCGCCGACTCGGCCAAAGTTGCCAGCCGAATCCTGGAGCGAGCCCCCTCCGCGCCCAGGGGTCAGGGCCGCAATCGTGCTCCCGATGTAGGAGCCGGAGGCGTCACGACTGGTCGAGCATGCGGTCAGCGCCCGGCGGTGGGGACCCGGATCCGTCCCCGACGAGGGTGAGGATCGTGATGACGGTCCTCACCCCGAGTCCGGGTATCGAGGTCTCCGAGCGGTCCAAGCAGGTGGGCCTCCACCTCGGCCTCGAGCTCGGCGGCCAGATCGTCTCGTTCGGTGTGGACGCCATGCAGCTACGCCGACTCCACTGATCACGTGGGCGAAGGCGGCCGTGCCCACGTCGACGAATGTCCGGGCGTCGTGAGCGGCCAAGATCTAGGCGGCAGGGGGCCGGCGAGCGCGGCCGCATGACCGCAACGATGCCACTGGCGCCGAGCTCACGCGGCGCGGCCGGAGTGGGTGCGGCCACGAGCAGTTCCTGGATGCCGACGCTGTTCAGACGAGGCCCGAGCACGCCCTACAGAGTGGGGGGACGGGCAGAAACGCATCTCAGAGCCAGTTGCACCACCGGGCCGGCCAGGCCGTCGTCGTATCCAGCCATCGCCGACAACTCGGCGAGAATCTCGTCGTCGGTGCCGACCCGGCGATATGTGAGCGGCGACAACTCACCACAGATCGTCGACGACAGGGCAACAAGTCGTGCCATGACCGGTGGTCTGCAAGGCCCTAGCGGGCTTGATCAAGAAGGTGACGGGCAGCGGCAGGCTCCCGGTCCCGACGCGCCACCTCGCCGGCTCGGGGGCGTCCTGGCGCGTTCGAATCGGCAGTGGTGGGCTGGGGTCGACGGCGGTCAGCGAGATCGTCTCGCCGGCTCCTCGAAAGCAGGTCCGTCGCCAACGCCACCGCGACTCCACCTGTGGGGTCCACCCTCGGACGGTGCTTCGATCCAGGAGCGATCGCGCCGGGCGGATCGTCCCTGGCCGGTGCCCCGACCAGGAACGATTGTCGAAACCGTTCCGACGGCGACGTCAGACGACGAAGGCCAGCGGGCGGATCGGCGAGCCAGTACCACCCTTGATCCTCAACGGCGCCGCGACGAAATGAAACCCGTCGTGGATCCCGTCCGCGGCAAGGGTCTCCAGATACACAGACTCCATGATCGGCACGCCAGACTCGACCAGCAGGTGAGCATGCACGCTCATCGATGGGACGGTCCAGATCGGTTTGTGCTCGAAACTCGCGGTGTCGGCACCGACGGCGAGGACCCCCAGCTCGGTCAACCAACGCGCGCCGGACAACGAGAGGCCAGGTACGCCGTATCCCGTGCCCAGATACCGCTGCGGATCGTTCCAATGAAGCATCCGGCCGGTGCGCAGGAGCACGATCGAGCCACGCCCGGGGACCGGACGGTCCGCGAACCACGCTTCGAGCGTCTCGGCGTGGAAGCCGTCCTCATGCGACATCTCGCGCCCGTAGATGGCCGGCCCGTCGACCACGTGCCCGGGCCCGACCAACGGAGGGAGTTCCTCGACCGAGCCGAACGGCACCCCGTCCGACTCCGACTGGGCAGCGGCGGCGTCCCGCTCGCCGAAGACGCACCCGTCCACGGCGACATGACCGAGAGCGTCGACATGGGTACCGCAGTGGCCCGGCATGTTCATCACTTCCATCGCCGCAGTGATGCCGCCGGGATACTCGTGGTCACCGTGCTTGTGCACGAGCGAGTAGTCGTAGGTGCGGTGGGCCGCGTGCTGGGTCATGCCCCGCTCGAGGCGGACGGCCAGATCATAGACGCGGTTGGTAGGGCTCGAAGGCCACTCCAACGAGCCCTCCCATGCCAGTCCCCCCCAGTTCCCGGAGTTGGCGATGGTCATGCCGGATTCCTTTCGTTCCTGCAGCATGGGTAGAGGTATCGCAGATGTGACGAACGAGGCGACGACCGCACGCCCCGACGGCGGAGCGATCGGACCAGCGTGGCTCAGCGCACGACTGCTGAACGTTCGATCTCGAACGACACGGCTCCGCCCCGGGAAGGATCAGGTCTCCTGGCCGGTCCCGGGCACCGACGTCATCCGGCGAACGGACCGATTGATGTCACCCGGCCGTCGCACCGGGCAGGAGTTCATCGACGAACTCCCGCAAGGTGATCACGTGGCGCAGGTACACGTGCACGCCCATCTCCCAGGTGAACCCCATGCCGCCATGGATCTGGATGCAACTCTCCACGACCTCCTGCGAGGTGCTCAGCGCGTGCAACAGCAGGCGCCGGGTGCCGATCGACTCGGCACCTTCGGTGTAGGAGTCAGCGGCGGCCCAGAGCACGGCCGTCTCGGCACGCTCGGTGAGCTCGAGGGTGTGCGCCGCCCGGTGCTTGATCGCCTGGAAGCTCCCGATCGGGACGCCGAACTGCTTGCGTCCCTTGGCGTATTCGACCGCGTCGAGCAGGCACCGGCGAGCCGCACCGACACCTTCGGCCGCCCAGAGTACGGCCAGCTCGCGGGCGGCCTCGTCGGCGAAAACTGTCGGTATCGCGCACGGGACCGGGCGCAGGGTGAGCGCGAACGCGTCCGCGAGCCCCTGCGGCGGGTCGAGGAAGCCGTCCGGTCCGGCGCCCAGTCCCGACAGCACGCGGGCCACGGCGCCGAACGGCGCAACCGCGCCGCCGCCGACTGCCGGAACGGCCACGGTGACCGGGCCCGCCTGGTCGCGTGCGGCAGCGGACCAGCGCTTCGCGAGGATCGTCTCGATCAACGGCGACGGCGCACAGTACGCACCCCATGCGAGCGCGACCTCGGTCAGGTCCCGCAGCGACGCCCCGGCCCCGCCGGCTTCTTCGGGTACTCCGAGCTCATCCCAGCCGCCGTCGCGCAGGACCTCCCAGTCCAACGGCTCCGCCTCGGCGTAGTCGGTGATCGGCGAACCCCCCAGGATCCCGCCCAGCACGTCCCGCAGACCCTCGGCCGCCAGGGACCCGATCTCACCCGCACGCATCTGCATGGGCACGTCGCACCGCCTCACTTCGGGAGGCCGAGCACCCGCTCGGCCATGATGTTGCGCTGGATCTCCGACGACCCGGAGTAGATCGACGACGCGCGGGTCTCGAGGTACTGGTGACGCCAGTGGGCACGGTGCTCAGCGGGCGCGATCCGCAGCCCCAACTGCGTCATCTCCTGCCACAGCTCGCTCCACGTCACCTTCAGCACCGCCGACGTTCGTGCGAACGCGACCGGGTCACCCTCCAGCTCGACGGCCTTGGCCACCTGCCGGCGCACCAGCTCCAGGCGCACGTCCATCTCGGCGGCCTCCCGCTCGTAAGCGGTACCAGCGGCGTGGGCGAGCAGCAGATCCATGTCGCCGCGCATCTCCACGTAGCGGGTGATGCCCTCGACCGCGCCGCGCTCGTTCTGCAGCACGGTCATGGCGACCTTCCAGCCCTCCCCCTCGCCGCCGAGCCGGTCTTCCTCGCCGACCCACACGTCCTCGAAGAACACCTCGGCGAAGTGCGAGGTCCCCGAGATCTGCTTGATCGGGCGGACCACGACACCGGGCTGACGCATGTCCAGCAGGAGCATCGACAGGTTCCGGTACCGCGCGCCGTCCGGGTCCGACCGGGCGATCAGCAGACACCGGTCGGAGACGTTCGCGAAGCTCGTCCACACCTTCTGCCCGGTCACCCGGTAGCCGGCGCCGTCGCGACGCGCGGTCGTGGACACGCTCGCGAGGTCGGATCCGGCGCCCGGTTCCGAGAAGCCTTGGCACCACACCTGCTCCCCGGACAGAATTCCCGGCAGGAAGCGGGCGCGCTGATCCTCGGTGCCGTGCACGATCAGGGTCGGCGCCGTGAGGATCTTGCCGATCCGACCAAATCCCTCCGGCGCATGTGCCCGGGCGGCGAGCTCGTGGAACGCGACCTCCTCGGCCAGCCCGAGGCCCTGACCACCGTGCTCGGCCGGCAACGACAGCCCCGCGAAGCCACCCTCGTGGAGCTGCCGGTCCCACTGCCGCCGGACCTCGGTGGTCTCCTCCTCGGACAACGCTCCACGCTCGGCCTTCCAGCGTTCCGGGACCGCCTCGCGCAGCCAGCGCTCGGCATCCTGCCGGAACTGCACCAGATCCGTCCGCCTGGACAGCGTCATCGCCACCTCGCCCTCATACCAATCAAACGCCTATTTGGGAGCATACGAACCTCATCGAACCGACGTCAACCACAGGGTGCTTACTGGCAGGATCCTTCCAGGATCGACTAGACCTGCGCAGGCTCACAAGATATACAACCAGACGGTAGGTTGTTGGATGAGCCAAGGTCTCGACGATGAGGAGCAGCCAGTGTCGACGACAGACACGGAGAACCAGCGAGCGCAGGCCACCCCGGAGGTGACGCTCGAGCGTGAGGGCCCGATCGCGTGGCTGACCCTCGACCGACCGCAGCGGCTCAACGCCCTGTCGATGCGGATGCTCGACGAACTGGCGGCGCACCTCGCCACGCTCGAGGACTCGGATGCGCGGGTGGTGGTGATCCGCGGCGCCGGGAAGGCGTTCTCCGCCGGGTACGACGTGTCCAGCGGGTCCGAGGAGGTCGGCGACGCACACTCCCGCAGCTCGGTGGCCGACCGGGACCGGCAGGCCACCTACATCGACCGATTCACCCGGATCTGGCGGCATCCGCAGCCGGTGATCGCGGCGGTGCACGGCTACTGCATGGCGGGTGCCACCCAGCTCGCGCTCTTCTGTGACATCACGGTCGTCGCGGAGGACACCCAGATCGCCGCCTCACCCGCCATCCCGCTGGGGGGCGGCTTCATCTCGCCGCTCTGGTCCTTCCAGGTCGGACCGCAGCGCGCGAAGGAGATGTCGTTCGTCGCGGGCCGCCGGATCGACGGGCGGACCGCCGTCGAATGGGGTTTCGCCAACTCCGCCGTCCCGGCCGCGGATCTCGAGCAGCATGCGCGTGACCTCGCACTGTCCATCGCGAAGACGCCGGCGCCGATCCTGCGGATGAAGAAGCTGGCGATCAACCGGGTGCAGGAGATGAACGGGTTCCTCACCGTCGCGGGCATGGGGGCGGACACCGACGCGCTGATCCACACCACGCCGGACGTCGCGGAGATGCAGGAGATGGTCAAGGAGATCGGGCTCAAACAGGCCATCGCGCACTTCCGCGACTGAGACGCGTGCACAGACAGCACCGCACGGAGAACGAGGAGGTTCGCGTGTCCCCCACCGCCGGACGACCGCAGGCGATGACCGCGGTCGAGAGCGTGCGCACCGCCGTCGGCGCGCTCGCGGAGGGCCGCATGATCGTGGTCGTCGACGACCACGCCCGCGAGAACGAGGGCGACCTGATCGTCGCCGCAGAGACGGTCACGCCCGAGCAGATGGCGTTCCTGGTGCGCCACACGACCGGGATCGTGTGCACCCCGATGTCGCACGAGCGGGCCGACACCCTCGACCTGCCGATCATGGTCAGCGACAACCAGGATGCGCACGGCACCGCGTTCACGGTCACGGTCGACCACGTCGACACCGGCACCGGGGTGTCGGCGGACGCCCGGGCACGCACCTGCCGCGCGCTCGCCAACCCGGCGACGACGACCGGTGACCTCCGCCGCCCCGGGCACGTCTTCCCGCTCCGGGCACGGGACGGGGGTGTCCTCGTCCGGGCCGGCCACACCGAGGCGACCGTGGACCTGCTCCGGCTCGCCGGCCGCGAGACCGTCGGCGTGATCAGCGAGCTGGTCGCCGCCGACGGCGACATGCTGCGCGGAAGTGCTCTCGCCGCCTTCGCCACCGAGCACGACCTCCCCGTCCTCGCCATCGCCGACCTGGTCCGCTACCGACGGGCGACCGAGCAGCTCGTCGAACCCGTCGCGAGCTCGGCGATGCCGACCGCGTTCGGCGACTTCCGCGCCGTCGCCTACCGGTCCCGGCTCGACGGCACCGAGCACCTCGCCCTGGTGATGGGCGACGTCGCCGCCGCCGGCCGCTCCGAGCGCGGTGTACTCATCCGGGTGCACAGCGAATGCCTGACCGGCGACATCGTCGGCTCGCTCCGTTGCGACTGCGGGGCCCAGTTCGAGCAGGCCATGCGCGCGGTCGCCGAGGAGGGCTGCGGCGCCGTGGTCTACCTGCGAGGCCACGAGGGCCGTGGGATCGGGCTCGGCCACAAGATCCGCGCCTACGCGCTGCAGGAACAGGGGTTCGACACCGTCGATGCCAACACCGCCCAGGGGCTCCCCGTCGACTCCCGCAGCTACGGCGTCGGCGCGCAGATCCTCGGCCACCTCGGCGTCCGCCGGCTGCGCCTGATCACCAACAACCCCACCAAATACGGCGGGCTCGACGGCTACGCCCTGGAGATCGTCGGACGCGTCGCGCTGCCGACCGTCGAGACCCCGGAGAACCTGCGCTACCTGCGCACCAAACGTGACCGGATGGGGCACGTACTCGGCTCGCCACCCAGCACCGAGCCGCAGCAGCGCAGCTCCGGATCGTGAACTCGTGGCTGACGGTGATCGACCTCGGGACCTAGGTGATGCCCGGGACAACCACAGCTTCGGCCTGGTCGGACGTGTCCGCCGCCACCCGGATCAGCCGGTGAGAAGCAGGAACAGGCAGTAGGAGGTCACGATCCCGATCACCAGAAGTGTGGGTACGACCAGCCGGAGGTCCAGCTCGATCGTGCGCTGCCGCTGGCGGCGGCGATCGACCTCGGCACGAACCGTGACCAGGTCAGGTGGTCCGCCCAGGTCGGCGGTGAGGAAGCGGAGGCGGAAGGTCTCGTTGTCCGGGATCCCCTTCAACAGCTCCGACGGCGGGCCGCTGGCCACGATCCGGCCATGATGAACGATGACAACGACGTCAGCGAGCTCCCGGGCGAGCGCCAGATCGTGTGTGGTGACGAGGACCGTGGCCCTCGTTCTCGTGTGATAGTCCTGCACAGCAGCGACGACGGCGCCGGCGTGGACGGCATCGATCCCTGTCTCGATCTCGTCGAGCACCAGGACGGGCGCCTCGACCGCAAGTGCGCGGGCCAGGGCCAGCCGCTTCCGGGCGTGCGCAGACAGATCCCCCGGCAGTGATCCGGCGCGATCGTGCAGACCCATCTCCCGCAGACGACGCAGCGCCACTCTGTCGACCTGGGACAGGCTCAGTCCGCGACCCTCCAACGCGCAGGTCACGTTCTCGAGCACTGTCATCGAACCGAACACCGTCGTGTCGTAGGTCATCGAACCGCCGAACATGAGCGACATACCTCGCCGAAGTTCACGCAGGGTCTCGGCGTCGGCGGCATGAAGATCGACGCCGCCGATCGCCACCACTCCGCTGTCGGGGCTGTGGAGCCCGGCAAGATGGCGGACCAGGGTGGTCTTGCCCGCCCCGGCTTGCCCCATCAGAACGGTGATCGAACCGGGGCGGAGCTCCAGACCGAAGCGGAACAACACCGGGATGTCGTCGACGACGGTGGTCAGATCCGAGAAACTCACGGCCGGACCCGTCGTGCCCGGGTACACCGACGCAGGCATTGAACTCGGCTCCGACTGGTCCGACATCTCGCCATCCCACCGCCACTACGCGTGCAGCGGCATCATCCCCTGGGAGCGGATCGCTCCCCCGCTGAGATACACATCAGGGCGATGCTCTCGCCGCCTCGCCCGGCGACGCCTAGCGTGCTTCACGACGTCCGCCGGCACCGGCATCGACGCCCCTGCGGCGTGACCCGACGTCGAGGAGGTCGGCACATGACCGTTCCCGGGTTCGACTGGATCGCCGATCGAGTCGATGGCATCAACCTGGTACGTGGGGCGTCACTGGCGTTCAGCGTGCTCGTCGTCGGCGGCTTGGCAGCGCCACTGGGCTCACGGATTCCGGTGATCGGCCCACTCTGGCTCATCCTTGTCTCGCTGCTGGCCTTCGTACTGGCCGGCTACCGGATCGGCTCGGCCACCGACCCGAAGGTGCACGGAGCTGTGACGGCCGTGATCGGCTATCTACTCGTCGTCCCGCTCGTGACGATGGCCTCGGGTTTCCTCGACGTACAACAGTTCGTCCTCACCACCCTGTGCGCGATCGTCATGGGCGGGCTGGCCGGGCATCTCGCCGGGCGCAATCGAACTCCGCGGCAAGTCTGAGGTCCCCCACAGCCCTGGACTCGTAGCATCGGGGTCGTGACACATGCGGCGACCGACGGACGCGTGACACGTGCGCGCCGGCGGGAAGCGGCGCGCTCCCGACTGCTGGAGGTCGTCGAGCGCCGCCTGCGCGCAGGCGAGACATTCGCCGACATCAAGGTCGGCGAGATCGTGACCGAAGCCGGACTGTCCCGAACGACGTTCTACGTCTACTTCGAGGACAAGGCGGATCTACTGCGCGCCTGGTACGACGACGTCAGCCTCGAGATCATGGGCGCCGCCGAACGATGGTGGACCCTCGGGGCCGATCTCGAGCGGCCCGACCTCCGGTCTGCCCTCGCCGCCATCGTCGCGGCGTACCGCCCACACCCGGAGCTGATGGCAGCCACCCATGAGGCGATCGGCTACGACCAGGACGTACGGCACTCTGTGAACTCCGCGATGGAGAACTACATCGCGGGCTTGGCCGGTCATATCGAACGGGGGCAGGCCGAGGGTTTCGTCGATCCGGCGCTGCCCCCGCATGACACGGCATACTGGCTCCAGTGGATGGCCGAGCGAGGCCTGCACCGCATGGTGCGCAGCGAGTCCGCCGCCCGCACGGAGTCCCTGCTGGATGCCTATTCCATGGTGGTCTGGAACACTCTCTACGCACCCGCCCGTCGGTGATATCCGCGTTTGCTCAGAAGGCAGCCGAGCCTCGGGAGAGGATCTCCCGGGAGATGATCCGCTTCTGGATCTCCGACGTTCCGTCTGCGACGAGATAGGCCATGACGTCCCTGAACCGCTGCTGCAGCGGGAACTCGGCCGAGTAGCCGAGGTTGCCATGGATTTTGATCGACGCCTCGATCGCGTCCTTCGCCACGACCGGAGGCCACCATTTGCTCATCGAAGCCAGCGAGGTGTGCGGCTTGCCTTCGGACCTGAGCCACAGCGCCCGGTAACAGAGCCAGCGGGCCGCCTCCAGGTACGTGGCGTGCTCGGCCAGCGGGAACGACACTCCCTGGTACTCCCCGATCGGCCGACCGAACGACTCACGCTGGGTCGCATAGACAGCTGCCTCGTCCAGGCTCGCCCGGGCCGCCCCGAGGCACATCAGGCCGAGAGCAGCCCGGCTGAAGTCGAAGTGATCCATGACGGTGTGGAAGCCCCGGCCCTGCTCGCCGATCAGATGCTCGGCCGGCACGAAGACGTCGTCCAGATGGATCGATCCCCACCCCAGCGGGAGGCATCCCATGCCCGGCATCGGGCTGACGGTGATACCGGGGGCATCGAGCGGGACGAGGTAACAACTGACACCGCGCGACCGGCTGCTGCCGGGGTCGCGGGCGTAGACGAGCGCCGCCGAGGCATTACACGCCCAGGTGATGGCGGTCTTCTCACCCGTCAGCGACCAACCACCGTCGACCGGCTTCGCCGTGGTGGCCAGTGCACCGGCATCCGACCCGGACCCCGGCTCGGTCAGAGCGATCGCCACGGTCTCCCGGCCCTCGATCATCGCGGGCAGGTAGCGCTCCTGGACCTCCCGGGTTCCGTGCACCAGCTGCGAGGCGATTAGTCCGATCTGGACAGGTGCGGACGCGAGGTTGACATCGCCTCGGGCGAGCGTCTCCGTCGCCAGACCCAGCAGAACCGGGTCTTCCGCACCCGTGCCACCGAACTCCTCCGGGAGACCGATCCCGAGCACCCCGAGCTCGCCGAGCTGCCGGAGCACCTCGAAAGGGAACTCAGAGGAGGCCGCGCGATCGCGGTACTTCGGCGTGAGCTCCTTGCGGGTGAAGTCCTCCAGCGTCTTGCGGAACTGCTCGTGTTCCTCGTCGAACGCGAACGACACCATCAGGCGTGCACCTCTCTTCTTGACACTTCCGACGCAGCGACGGACCGCGTGCCCGCGCTCAGGTACTCCTCGACGATCCTGTCGGCCACCTCGGCCACCGGGACCGCGCCGTCGATCTCGCCCACGCCCTGACCGGCACCGAAGATGTCCTTCCAGGGCTTCTGCTCGCCGTGAACGTCGGAGAAGTCGATCTGGGCGGCTGCGGCGAGGTCCTCGGCGTCGTAACCGGCATCGGAGAGGCTCTCGCTGAGCCAGCTGCACAGGACCCCGGTCACCGCCGCGGTGGCGGTGACGTCGCCGATCCCCGACCGGACGAGCATGTTGCGATACCGGTCGTTCACCATCGACTCGAGGCACGCGATAAACCGGGTACCCATGTAGGCGTAGTCGGCACCCAGCACCTCCACCGCGCGAACGGCGCGCCCGGTCGACACGGCTCCACCGACCACGACCGTCCCGTCGAAGAACCGGCGCACCTCGTCGACGAAGGCGAACGGCGACAACCGGCCCGTGTGGCCGCCGGCACCGTGGCAGACGAGAACCAGTCCGTCGGCTCCGGCATCCGCGGCCTTGCGAGCGTGCTCGACCGACATGACGTCGGCGTACACCTCCCCGCCGTATCCGTGTACCTCGTCGAGCACACGGCTCGGCGGCCCGAGCGCCGTCACGACCACGTCAGGGCGGTAGTCCTGGACCAGCTCCAGCTCCGCCTGGAACCGTTCATAGCTGCGATGCACGATCATGCTGATCGCCCAGGACGGATGCTCCAGATCCTTGACGCCTTCACGGATCCGATCGAACCAGCCGACGAGGTCGTCGAAGGTCCTGGCGTTCTGTGTCGGGAACGACCCCACCAGACCCGCGCGACAGGACTCGACCACGAGCTCCGGCCCCGAGACCAGGAACATGGGCGCGACGATCACAGGAGCACGAAGAGCGGCCCGGGCCAGGCCGGATCCGGACGTCACACCACCCGCACCGTCGTTCGCGGACTTCGTTGTCATGACGGGAGCGTACAGCTGACCGGACAGCTGTCCTAGTACTGACTTCGACCCGCCGGACGACGTGGTCGGCGGAGAGGTTCTGGCCAAATGGACTGACCATTGCATTGGCCGATCGTTCTCGATATGCTCCCGTCCGCTATGAGTCGAGTCACACACACTCGTGCTCGGTGTGTCCGCCCCGCGGCACGCCTGATCGGAAGTATTTCGCGACGGAGCGGGAGAGCAGCCATGGTCACGGTCGAGCCCACGACCTTGTCGGTGGACGGTCGGTACGGCGCAGACACAGCGGCGGAGTTCCGAGCGCGTGGATGGTGGCGCGACGGTTCCGCTGTCGCCCTACTGGACCGATGGGCGGACGAGACGCCCACCCGACGATTCGTCTCCGACGGGACGACGGAACTCGACTATGCCACCCTGCGCCGACGAGCCGACGGTCTCGCCGCCACGCTGCGGCGCGCCGGTGTTCGTCGGGGCGACCGAGTGGTGATGCAGCTACCGAACTGGTCGGAGTTCGCGGTCGGATACCTCGCGCTCGCTCGGCTCGGCGCCGTCACCGTGCCGATCATGACGGTGTATCGCAGCAGCGAGGTCGGCCATGTACTGCGCAACTCGGGCGCGGTCGTCGCGATCACCACCGGGACGTTTCGCGGCTTCGACCATGCAGAGATGTTCCGAGCACTGCAGCTGGAGAACACCGGCCTCAAGACCCTGGTGATCGCACGTGGAGAAGCACGCGACGGCGAGATCGCCTTCGACGAGGCTGCCGCGACTGACGCATCTGCCGAGGACTTCGGCCCGAACCCGGACCCGGACGCCGCGCACCTGATCGTCTACACCTCGGGGACCGAGTCGACGGCGAAGGGGTGCGTGCACACCTGGAACACCATCAGCTTCTCCGCGATCGGCCTGGCCACTGATGTCTTCCGGACCCGACAGGACGACGTCATCTTCATGCCGTCCCCGGTCGCACACGCGACCGGTCTCCTCGTCGGTCTGCTCGTACCGCTCGTCGCCGGCGCCGAGGCTCACCTGATCGACATCTGGGAGCCGCACGAAGGGCTGCGTCGGATCGAGCAGTACCGCTGCACCGCGACCGCCACCGCGACCCCGTTCGTCCGCATGGCTCTCGACGCACAGCGGACCGACCAGCGCGACCTCTCGTCGATGCGGTTCTGGTTGTGTGCCGGCGCTCCCATTCCCAAGGCGCTCGCGATCGAGTTCGACGAAGCCTTCGACGGTGGGCTGCTCATGCCGCTCTACGGATGCACCGAGCTGCTGGCGGTTACGTGCTGCCACCACGGCGACTCCCTGGAGCGACGGGCAGGTTCGGACGGATCACCGGCTCTCGAGGGCGTGAACGTCCGATTGATCGGGCCGGACGGGGAGAGCGCTCCGACCGGTGAGGAGGGTGAGATCTGCTACCGGGGTCCGGGAGGCGTTCTCGGGTACTGGCGAGAGCCGGAGCGCACCGCCGCAACGATCGACGCCGAGGGCTGGCACCACACCGGAGACCTGGGCCGGTTCGACGAGGACGGCTTCCTGCGGGTGACCGGACGGCTCAAGGACATCATCATCCGCGGTGGTACCAACATCAGCGCCGGCGAGGTCGAGGGCTACGTGTTCGAGCATCCTGACGTCGCCCAGGTCGCCGTCGTCGCCTACCCCGACGAGCGGCTGGGCGAGAAGGCATGCGCGGTCGTGGTCCCGGTCGAGGGGCAGGTACCGACCCTCGAATCGATCACGAGCTTCCTCAGGAGTCGCGACATCTCGCTGCAGAAGCTGCCCGAGCGACTCGTACTCGTCGCCGAGCTGCCGATGACCGCGAGCGGCAAGATCCAGAAGTTCCGGCTCCGCGAACTGGCGAAGGACGGCGGCTGACGCCTCGACAACCACAACCGGGCGGGGCCACGGTGGTCCCGCCCGGTTCTCGTTCGATCCATCGGCTCAGAGAGTCGAGCGGTACTCGAACGAGGAGGAGCGCGTCAGGGCGAACTCGAAGATTCCCGCCCCTGCGATGCCGTCCCAGTCGAAGGCCGCCGACCGGTCGGTCAGCGACGAGTCGAGGGTGCGTTGGGTGACTGAACCGTCGAGGGGATAGACGTCGTGCTCGACGAGTACACGTCCCCGCCGTTCGCCGTGGTGACCGCCGTAACCCCCGCCGGACATGAATCCGCCAGCCGCTGCCGACGCATCGGTACCGATCCGGTAGCGCCGGCCGGACTCGGTCTCGACGAGCACGACGCCGGACGTGAGGTCGAGGTCGTCGAACTCCAGGGCGTGCCGGACGTCGGTGATGCGGTCGATCTCTCGGTCGACGTGCATGACCGCTCCCTCCAGAAGCAGCCTGTTGCCCGCACGGGACTCCACCAGAAGGAACCCGACCGAACGGTCCGGGAACTGTGCCTGGAACCAGACGTGCAGCCCCTGACCACCACTCATCGTCCGGACACCCCGGGATCGGTCCCTCTGGGAGTACCACTCGTCTACCTCGTGCAGTTCCCTGCCGATCCGCGTCCAACCCGAACACAGGCCGGACTGGAACAGATGGCTGAAGTTCGTCGACTGACCTCCGTCGTTGACGACCTCGATGTCTCCCCACCACGCCGGGGTGCGGGCTGTCCAGATGAGGTCGAAGGACACTCCCGACGGATTCTCACCGAGCTCCACCCGCCACCGCCGGTTGGGCTCGAGCAGCGAGAAGCGGAACGGACCGCAGGATTCACGATCGGTCCCCGAGAGCTCACCCGACCAGCGTAAATTCCGCTGCTCGGTATCGGTGACCGCGATCGCGAATCCGTCCACGGTGTCGCGGACAGGATGCAGACCGTGCCCGACGATCAGCGACGGGACGGTGCGGTCCACCGGGTGCAGATTGAACACGAAGCGGTCGAAGAAGCGCTCCGGCAGGGCCTGCTCCTCCTCCGGGGTGACGATCGGATCGTGGAACGTCTCGTGTGAGCGGTCGCTCACGTGGGCCTCCTCGGCTGTTCGGGCAGCGTCAGCCGTACATCGCGGCACGCGCGGCCTTCAGGAACGATCGGACCTGGCACGGGTCCGAGTAGTACGGATCTCCCTGCCCGGCGACGGTTCGCCGGTGGCTGTACTCGTAGAGCACCGCGAGCTTCCAGAGAGCCATGACCGTGTACCAACGCAGGCCGCCGAGGTCACGTCCGGTGAGCTCCGCGTAGCGTGCAGAGAGTTCTGACCGGTCCGGCCAGCCGCGCTCCAGGACCGCCGTTCCAAGACGCCCGGTGGGAGTGAGTTCCTCTCCGTGCACCGGCCACGAGGCCAGGAAGTAGCCCACGTCCAGCAGCGGGTCACCGATCGTCGCCAGCTCCCAGTCGAGGACCGTGGCCACCCTGCCCGGCGGCTCCGGTGCAAGGATGACGTTGCCGAGCCGGAAGTCGTTGTGGAGCAGGCTCGCCCCCGACTCCAGTGGCACGTTCGCGGTCAGCCAGCCATCGATCTCGCCGAACCCGGTTGCCACGGCACCGTCGTCATCGGCTATCAGCCGGCGCATCCGTGCCAGGTGCCTCCTGTTGAATCCCTCCGGGCGGCCAGCCCATTGCAAGCCGGCATCAGTGGTGTCGATCGCGTGGAGGGCGGCAAGAGTCTCGACCAGGGCCAGCCCGACGGCTCGACGAACCGTCGGCGTCGCAAGTGCGGTGGGAGTGCGGGTGGTCACGACAGGGCCTGCCACGTGAGTCATCACGTAGAACGGCTGCTCCACCACCTCACCCGCCACTGCACTCGCGAGTACCCGAGGTACCGGCACCTCGGTTCCGGCCAGGCCGCGCAGCAGTCGCGCTTCGCGCAGGACGTCGTGCGCCCCGGGCGGCAGCGGTGGGGGCGGCGGACAACGCACGACCACCGACCGATCGGCGCCTGAGACCAGATAGGTGAGATTCGAGTGTCCGTCACCGAGCGGACTGGCCCGAACAGGCCCCCGCACGACGCCTGTTTCAGTGAGGAACGCCTCCAGGTCCGCGAGTGCGCCGGAGGTCCAGCCCGTCGCGGCGATGTTCATCGCTCGACAGACCCGACGGCCCAGTCTGCGTGCATGCTCGCGTGCGCCTCTGGTTCGTCTCGACGGGTACCCAGAAGCGCCTGTCCTCGGTTCTCCAACTCCAATGCCGCACCATAGGAGAGGACCTCGGAGTTGAATTGCAGCGCGCGCTTGCTCAGCCGGACGCCGCCGGCCGGGTTGGCCGCGATCGCTGCGCCGAGCGTGTCGGCCTCGTCGAACAGTCTCTCCGCCGGCACGATCCGGTCTGCGAGACCGATCCGTACCGCCTCGTCCGCGCCGACGAGGCGGCCGGTGAAACCGATCTCGGCGGCTCGTCCGTAGCCGACGAGCCGGGTCAGCTGATAGCTCGTGCCCAGTTCCCCGCAGGAGAGCCCCACCCGCACGAAGGCACACGACAACTTCGCCGAGGGGGCGACGAGTCGGATGTCCGCGGCGAGAGCGAGCGAGAATCCGCCGCCCACCGCAGGCCCTTGGATCGCGGCGATGACCGGGAACGGAAGGTGGCGGATCGCGGCCAGTCCGCCGGTCGCCGACTCCTGGAACTGCAGGAATGCGCGCACACTCATCGCCCGGATGTCGTCGACCTCGTCGATGTCGAACCCGGCGCTGAAGGCGCGGTCACCAGCTCCTCTGATGATCAGAGCCCGGGCGCGGGAGTCCCTCAGCGCGAGGGCAGCCGAGTTGAGCTCGTGGAACATCTCCACGGTCTGTGAGTTGGCCCGGTCCGGCCTGTTCACCACCAGTTCGGCGACTCCGTCGTCCCTGAGCCTCACGAGCAGGGTGTTCAGCTCGATCGGTGCACCGGGCGACGCCGTGCCCATCACGCGCCCTCGAAGACGGGCTCGCGACCGGATCGGAAGGCCTCGAGCGCCTCAGTCATATCCGATGTCCGGGTGAGCAGAGCTTGCCCGCGATTCTCCAGTTCGAGGGCCGCTGAGTACGAGCCAACCTCCATGTTGGCCTGCAGCGCTCGCTTGGACAACTGCACGCCACCGGGTGAGTTGCGGCAGATCTGGCTCGCCATCCTCAGCGCCGCCGGCAGCAGCTCCATCTCGTCGACCAGTTGGTTCAGCATCCCCCTCGACACCGCTTCGTCGGCTGGCATCGTACGTCCGGTGTAGACGAACTCGGCCGCGGCGGAGGGGCCGATCAACCGCGGGAGCAACCAGGACGCTCCTAGGTCACCGGCGGACAGTCCGATGGTTACGAAGGAGGCCTTGAAGCGAGCCGTCGGCGACCCGATACGGATGTCAGCGGCCAGAGCGAGCGAGAGGCCCCCGCCCGCCGCAGCACCGTTCACTGCCGCGATCACCGGCACGCGGATACCTCGCACTGCCGCCAGGGCGCGAGCTGCCCGTTCCTGCAGGTCGAGCATTCCAAGCGCACCCAGTGAGGGGAGCAGCTCCGCCTCGGCGAGATCGTAACCCGCGCAGAACGCTCGGCCATGTCCGGTGAGGACCAGGACACGTAGGTCGTCGCGCCGGTCGAGCTCCCGGACCGTCTGTTCCAGCTCGTCGAACATGACCGCCGTCATCGCGTTCAAGCGATCCGGCCGATCGAGGGAGAGCATGACGATCCCAGCCCCATGCTCCTCGAGGCGGATCGTCGTCAGCACACCGGGATCGGGCATGGCGTCTCCCTCGACGTCGGGCTCAACGGGCGGCTCGCCGACCCGGAAGCCGCCGAACTATTGGACCGACAATATCAATGGCCGGACCGCGACGGAACGTCCGCGGTCGAGCACCTAGTCGGCCGCGACCGGGCGACTCCTCACTAGCGAAGCGACCACACGGGCTCGCGCTTCTCCCGGAAGGCGGTCACACCTTCCTGGATGTCGGCCGTCGTGAAGGCGAGGGCGAGCTGGGATCGCAGCGCATCGAGCGCCTCAGGAAGCGCCATGTCCCGGGTTGCGGCGATCGCGTCCTTGCCCATCCGCATCAGTAGCGGCGACTTCGCCGCGACCTTCCGAGCCCAGGCGGTGACCGTGGCGTCGAACTCGTCGGCCTCCGCGACCACGTTGACAAAGCCCATGCGCAACGCCTCGTCGGCCTCGACCGGATCCCCCAGCATCATCAGCTCGTTCGCCTTCATCCGGTCGATCGAGCGGTAGATCAGCGCCGAGATCATGAACGGGAAGACTCCGACATTGATCTCGGGGCAGCCGAAGCGGACACCGCGGCGAGCGACGATCAGATCGCACGCCAGGGCGAGCCCGAAGGCGCCGGCGAACACGTCACCGCCGGCCGCGCAGATCACCGGCTTACCCAGCGCCCCGATTGTCGTGTACAGCCGGGGGAAGCGGTCGAGGCCCGCATACTTCGTGACCACGGGGGTGTCGGAGGCGAATGCCTTGAGATCGCCCCCGGCCGAGAAGACCCGGTCGTGTGACGACGCCAGCACGACGACACGGACACCGTCATCGTCCCGCGCCTGCTCCAGCCGCTCCAGGAGTTCGTCGAGCATCGCATCGGTCAGGGCGTTCCGAGTCGCCGGACGATCGAGCGTCAGGGTAGCGACACCCACCTCGTCGACCTCATAGCGCACATACGGCTCATCGGCAGGGTGCTCGGTCATGGCGACCTCCTCGCTTGATCACGGGTTGTACCCGCGCACGTTCCCACGACTTCGGGCTGATGATATAAAGGTCAGGCCAAACTCGCGCCACCCGGTCACCGACGGACCGGCGTCCCGACGCCGGGGCACGCTCGACCGGGCGAGCCACCACTCACTGCCGAGGAAGGGGCCGCATGAAGCCCGAGGAGTTCACCGACATCATCTACGAGGTCGACAACGGCCTTGCCTGGATCACTCTCAACCGCGCCGACCGGTACAACGCATTCCGCGCCCGGACCGTTGACGAGCTCGTGCACGCGTTCAAGCTGGCCTGGGCCGACGACGAGGTCGGCGTGGTCGCCCTCACCGGTGCAGGCGAGAAGGCGTTCTGCACCGGAGGCGACCAGAAGCAGCGGATGGAGACCGGTGACTACGGTCCCTCCGAGACTGGCCTGTTCGAGGTCGACGCCCTCCATCGGGTGATCCGCGACGTCCCGAAGCCCGTCATCGCCGCGGTCAACGGGTTCGCGATCGGTGGCGGTCACGTCCTGCACCTGCTCTGCGACCTGACCATCTCCGCCGACACCGCGGTGTTCGGCCAGAACGGCCCACGGGTCGGGTCGTTCGATGCCGGCTTCGGCACCGGCCTGATGGCCCGCGCCATCGGCGAGAAGCGCGCCCGCGAGATCTGGTTCCTCTGCCGCAAGTACTCCCCCGAACAGGCCGAGGCCTGGGGGCTGGTCAACAAGGTCGTGCCCGCTGCCGATCTGCGCTCCGAGGTCCGCAGCTGGGCCGACGAGATCCTCAAGCTCTCTCCCACCGCGCTCAAGGTGCTCAAGCAGTCCTTCAACTCCGACACCGAGCACTTCTCCGGTATCGGCCAGATGGCCTACTCGGCGCTGAAGCTCTTCGGAGAGTCGGCCGAGGCTCAGGAGGGCATCACGGCGTTCAACGAGAAGCGCCAGCCGGAGTTCTCGCAGTACCGCAGCCACTGACGTCCGCTCCCAGCGCTACTCACGAGTGGCGCCCGGCCGACCGCCCGGCTCCCCGGGGCGGTCGGCCGCCGACGGTCAAGGGCGCGGCCGGCCCGACCCCGCCGAGGACGACCGCCGTCCCGACACCTCCACGGAGGACTCGCGTTGATCGACAACCAGCCCTTCTCACCCGACCTGCTGGCCGAAAAGCGAATCCTGATCACAGGTGGCGGCACCGGCCTGGGTCGCGGGATCGCCGGTCACCTGGTCAGGCACGGAGCGCAGGTTCATCTCTGGGGACGTCGCCTCGCAGTACTCGAGGAAGCAGCTGCCGAGGCATCGGCCATCCTGCCCGGCTCGGTGCACGTACAGACGGTGAACGTGCGCGACGGCGACGCGGTCGACGCCGCGATGAGCGAGCTCTGGGCCAAGCACGGCCCGCTCACCGGCGTCGTGAACAACGCAGCGGCGAACTTCATCGCCCCGACCGAATCCCTGAGCCATCGGGCGTTCGACGCCGTGAGCTCCACGGTGATGAACGGTTCGTTCCACACCACACATGCCGCGGGCCGGCGATGGATCGCCGAGGGCCTGCCCGGGAGCGTGCTCTCCACCCTCACCACCTGGGTGTGGACAGGATCAGCCTTCGTCACACCGTCGGCGATGGCCAAGGCGGCGGTGCACGCGATGACGATGTCGCTGGCGGCCGAATGGGGACGCCACGGAATTCGGCTCAACGCCGTCGCTCCGGGGCCGATCCCGACCGAGTACGCCTGGGCGATGCTCAACCCGACCGAGCAGAGCTCGGTGGGGGCCACCCAGGCCGATCAGATTCCGATGGGCCGCATGGGCACGGTCGAGGAGCTGGCCAACCTGACGATGTTCCTGATGTCCGATGCCTGTGACTACCTCACCGGTCAGACCATCGCCATGGACGGCGGCCAGATGCTCGCCGGGCCCGGCACCTTCGCCGGGCTCTCGTCGATGACGCCGGACGACTGGGCGGCTGCTCGCGAGCGCAGCAAGGCCGCGGCCCAGGCATCCAAGGACAGGAGCGGTTGAGAACCGCCGCTGCGCCGAGCGTCGCCTCGACGCTCGGCACTGAGCACGGCCCGCCACTGATACTCCTGCCCTCGCCATCACCACGAAGTGCAGAAACCCAGATCAGGCGGTCGACCGACCGCGCCTGCGGACGCCCCGACATCACAGGACGCCGCACCGGGCAGACCGGGTGTCCCGAGTGCTGGACCGTGACCTGCTCGATCAACCGAACTTCGGTGCCCGCTTGGCGAGGAACGCACTGATCCCCTCCCGTGCCTCCCCCGTCTCGAACAGGTCCTGGATGCGGTCGACTTCGAACTGCCTGCCGTCGGCGAAGGGGAGATCGAACGCTGCGTCGATGCTTCGGACGGCCGCCACCGCCGCCGGTTGCGACACGGCGGCCAGCTCGCCTGCCAGTGCGATCGCCGCTTCACGCGCTGCTCCGGCATCGACGAGCCGATCGATCAGACCGATCGCGTGCGCCTCCGTCGCGGGTACCTGCCTGCCCGTCGTCATGATGTCGATCGCCCGGCCGCGGCCGACGAGACGGGGCAGCCGCTGCGTGCCGGCCGCTCCGGGGATCAACCCGAGCTTCACCTCGGGGAGCCCGAACGCCGCGTCGATGCCGGCCACCCGCAAAGTCGTGGCCATGGCGAGCTCGAGCCCACCGCCGAGTGCCACTCCCTCGATCGCGGCGATGCTCAGCAGGTCGGCCTCTGCCAACCGCTCGGTTGCGGCCCGCAGTGTGTCTCCGTAGGCCCGGAACGACGCGGCATCGACCGAACCCATGTGCTTGATGTCGGCGCCCGCAGCGAAGAAGCCCGGGATCGCCGAGGTCAGTACCAGGATCTTCGTGCCGCGGCGTTCGGCCTCCTCCAGCAGCGCATTGAGCCCCTCCAGGATCGGCGGACCGAGCGCGTTCGCCGGTCGCCGGTCCATCGTCGCGACGAGCACACCGTCGGCGGCGTCGGTCCAGGTCAGCACGTCGGTCACAGGTACTTCCTCTCGTTCAGGCGCGCCGCGGAAAGCGGTCGAAGTCCGGGGGACGCTTGGCCTTGTACGCCTCGCGCCCCTCTTGGGCTTCCTCGTTGGAGTAGAAGAGCAGGTTCGTGTCGTGGGCGAGCTGCTGGAGCCCGGCCAGACCGTCCTCTGCGGCGTGAAAGCTCGCTTTGCTCAAGCGAAGGGCCATCGGTGAGAGCCTCAGCATCCGCCGGCACCAGGCCACGGTCTCCGTCTCCAACTCCGCGAGCGGAACGACCGTGTTGACCAGTCCCATCTGCAGGGCCTCGGTCGCGTCGTACTGCTCGCAGAGCAGCCAGAACTCCTTCGCCCGCTTCTGGCCGACCTGCTGGGCGAGCAGTCCTGCCCCGAAACCACCGTCGAACGAACCCACCTTGGGGCCGACCTGCCCGAATCTCGCGTTGTCGGCGGCGATCGTCACATCACACACCAGGTGCAGCACGTGTCCACCGCCGATCGCGTAACCGGCCACCATGGCGACGACGGGTTTGGGAAGCCGCCGGATCTGTACCTGCAGATCGGTCACGTGGAAGCGGCCCACCGAGTCGTCGGCCCCAGGGTCGGACAGATACCCGGTGTCGCCGCGAACCCGCTGATCTCCACCGGAGCAGAAGGCGTCAGACCCGTCGCCGGTCAGCACGATCACGCCGATGGACCCGTCCTCCCGCGACCGGGTCAGCGCGTCGGATAACTCGACGAGGGTCTGGGGTCGGAAGGCGTTGCGCACCTCCGGCCGGCAGATGGTGATCCGGGCGATCCCATCGCCACTGTGGTCGTAACGGATGTCGGTGTAGGTGCCGGCGGCAGTCCACTCCACCGGCTCGCGCGCGCCCGAGACTCTCACGTCCTGCAGCTCCGTAAACCCGTCGAGATATTCACGCCATGGTCAGGCCGCCGCTGACCGAGAGGGTCTGGCCGGTGACGTAACCAGCAGCGTCGGAGGCGAAGAACGCGACGGCGGCGGCGATGTCGTCGGGAAGCGCGAGCCGCTTCATCGGCACGGCGCGGGTCATGCCCTCCAGCACCTTGCTCGCATCCTGGCCGGAATTGTCGGCAAACTTCCGCAGCGCCGGGGTGTCGGTCGGACCCGGGCACACCGTGTTGGCCGTGACGCCCTTGGTCGCGACCTCTCGGGCAAGGGTCTTGGTGAAGGCGATCGTACCGCCCTTGGCTCCCGAGTAGACGGCCTCGAGCGACGACCCGACGCGTCCGGCATCGGATCCGATGTTGATAACACGCCCGAAGCCGCGCTCGATCATGCCGGGCACGACCGCGTGACACACCCGCAGCATGCCCTTGAAGTTGATGTCCAGGATGCGGTCCCAGAAGTCTTCGGAGGTGTTGACGAACTTCATGAAGTCGTCCCACCCGGCATTGTTGACGGCGATCTCGACGGGACCGAGCTCGTCGGTCACCGTCTTGACGGCTGCGGCCACCGAGTCGGTGTCGGTGACATCCGCCTGGACCGCCACAGCCGTCCCTCCCGCGTCGGTGATCGCCGAGACGGTCTCCTGCGCAGCCTCGAGATTGAGGTCGGCGACCGCGACGCGGAACCCGTGAGAGCCGAGCGTGGTGGCGATACCCCGGCCGATGCCCTGGGCTCCTCCGGTGACGATTGCGGTGCGGTTGCTCATGGTGCGTTCCTCCGGAATGAGTAGTGGTTCAGCTGCGGCACGCCGGCGCGTCGCCGTGCCAGTCGATGGGTCCCGCGACGAGGGAGTGGCTGGTCAAGGGGCGGCCGAGGACGTTCTGGGCTGAACGGGCGGCGTCGATGACAGCGGGCAGATCCACACCGGTGGCGACTCCCATCTCGTGGAACATGCTCACGAGATCCTCCGTGGCGATGTTGCCGGTGGAGCCCTTGGGGACCGGGCAGCCGCCGAGTTCGCCGAAGCTGGACTCGAAGCTGGTGCAGCCGGCCTGAAGCGCTGCATAGGCGTTGGTCAGCCCCTGGCCGCGGGTGTTGTGGAAGTGAGCGGTCACCTCGACACCGGGCAGCCGGGCACGAGCGGCGGAGAAGAAGTCGTAGGCATAGGCCGGGTTGCACATACCGGTGGTGTCGCCGAAACCGACCTCGCTCGCGCCGGCCGCGGCGAAGCGCTCGGCGAGGTCCAGCACCCCGCCCATGTCTACCTTTCCCTCGAACGGGCAGCCGAACGACGTTGCGATGACCGCAGCGCACCCGAGTCCCTCGGACACGATCCGTTTCGCGATGACGTCGTTGTCGGCCATCGAGTCGGCCACCGAACGGTTGACGTTGCGCAGATTGTGGGTCTCGGAGGCACTGACGAAGATCGCTGCATCGTGGAAGGTCTCACGTACCGCCAGGGCGTTGTCGAGGCCGCGGCTGTTGGGGATCAGCACCATCAGCCGCACACCGTCCGGTGTGTCGATACCCCGCAGCACCTCGACACCGTCGGAGAGCTGGGGGATCACGTCGGGGCGCACGAAGCTGGCCACCTCGATCCGGGTCAACCCCGACCGCGTCAGCGCATCGATCAACCGGATCTTGTCCTCGGTGGGGATGTGCTCGGGCTCGTTCTGAAAGCCGTCACGCGGGCCCACCTCGCGAAGGTGTACGGACGTCGGAAGGTTCATCGTGCCTCCTCCGCTGCGTTGCGCAGCATCTCGCGGTGTTCGGGGGCGGCGACGGCGATCAGTCGGGCCGGCCGCTCTGTCGAGGGGCACCCCCGCAGCCACGCCACTCCGTGCTCGGTCACCACCACGTCGACGTCGGCGCGAGCCGTCGAGACCGGCCCGTGCAGAGCCGGGACGATCGTCGACGCGCCACGGACCGTCGACCTCAGGGCGATGATCGACAGCGCACCACTCCGCGCGGCTGCTCCGGAGAAGTCCGCCTGGCCACCGATACCGCCCAGATAGCGACCGCGAGTCGACTCGGAGCCGACCTGACCGGAGATGTCGACCTCGATCGCCGCGTTGACGGCGACCAGCCGGCGCAAGGACGCCAACACGCGGGGATCGTGCGTGTAACTGGGCGGCCGGCAGAGCATGGGCATGTCGGGAAGCCGCTCGTACAACTGACTGCTGCCGATCGCAGTTCCCGTCACCAGGTAACCGGCATCGATCTCCTTGCGAGCTCCTGTGAGCACGCCCTTCTCGACCAGGCGCAGGACCCCGTCACTGATCATTCCGCCGTGGAACCCGAGGTCACGGTGTCCGGCGAGACCGTCCATGATCGCGTCCGGCAGGGCACCGACGCCCATCTGGATCGTGTCGCCGTCGTCCACCAGTGCGGCGACCCTCCCGGCGATCATCTCGTCGATGCCGTCGGCCTCGGCGTGCGGGGCCTCCGGTAGGGGTCGGTCCGTCTCGACGGTGGCCGCCAACCTCTCGAGCGGCAGCCCCGGGGTTCCCCTGGTGACCGGCATTCGATGGTTGATCTCGGCGATCAGCGTCCGGCTCGCATGTACCGCGTCGCCCGCATAGTCCACGCCGATCCCGAGCGAACACCGTCCGTCGGCATCCGGCGGCGCCACCTGGACCAGGCCGACGTCGACCGGCAGTAGTCCCTCGGCGAAGAGTCGTGGAAGCGCGGAGTAGTGCGCGGGAACGACGTCCAGCCGCCCGGCCCGGTGTGCGGCTCGCAGACTTCCCATCGCGCCGTAGGAGGTCAGGGCGACGCTGTCCGGTGGGTTCGCGAGGCGCCGGTTGAAGCTCAACCCGCAGAACGCCCGGATCGGGCCGACGTGGTCGGCGGCGTCGAGCAGAGCATCGACCAGCGGGGTGGCCTCGGCGGCCGCCTGGCTCCACCAGACGCCGGCACCGCGAGCGAGAAAGGGTCGGAGATCGAGCACGATCAGACCCGCTGCAGCAAAGTAGCCGTGCCGAGGCCGCCGCCACAGCACATCGTGACCAGTGCGAGCTCGGCGTCACGCCGCTCGAGTTCCGCAACGGCGGTGGACAGCAGCCTGCCGCCGGTGGCGCCGACCGGATGTCCCAGGGCGATCGCCCCACCGTTGACGTTCACACGATCCACATCGGGTGTGAACTCCCGCTGCCACGCGAGGACCACCGAGCTGAACGCCTCGTTGACCTCGAACAACTCGATGTCGGCGATGTCGAAGCCGGTGCGCTCGAGGATCCGGTGCGTCGCGGGGATCGGACCGGTCAGCATGATCACGGGATCGACCCCGACCGTCGTCTGGTCCACGATTCTCGCTCGTGGGGTCAGGCCGTACTCGTCGACAGCGGATGCCGACGCCAGCAACACTCCTGCGGCACCGTCGCAGATCGGCGAGGAACTCCCCGCGGTGACCTTGCCGCCCTCGTTTCGGAACACCGTCTTCAGCCCGGCGAGCGTGTCAGCAGTCGTGCCGGGACGGACAGTCTGATCGCCGACCCGGAGCTCACCGTCCAGATCCCACGGGATGATCTCGCCGTCGAACCGCCCGGCCTCGATCGCCGCCGCGGCCAGTTGGTGCGACCGCGCGGCGAACTCGTCCATCTCCTCACGGGTGAGGGCCCACCGGTCGGCGATGAGCTCGGCGCTCTCACCCTGGTTGACGAAGTCGTACTGCTCCCACATCCGGGGTGTCCACGGTTCTCCGTAGAGCTCCGAGATCTTTGCCGGAGCATTCATCGGGACGTGGCCCATGTGCTCGACACCGGCGGCGATCACGACGTCGTGGGTCCCAGATGCGACCAGTGCTGTGCCCATCTCCGACGCGGTCTGCGCCGAACCGCATCGTCGGTCGAGGACCACCGCAGGCACCTCGGGCGGATATCCCTCCTGGAGCCAGGCGTTTCGGGCGATGTTGCGGGACTGCTCGCCGAACGGTGCCGTACAGCCGACGACCAGATCCTCGACCACCGTCGGTGCGATCCGGGCTCGCTCGAGCAGGTCGCGGTAGACGGCGCCGAGGAGGTCGTTGGGGTGGACGTCTCGGAACCACCCCTTCTCCGTGTGGGAGCGGCCGAACGGTGTGCGAGTGCCTTCGACGACGAAGACAGCGCGGCCGGCCAAACCGCGGTGCGTCCTCGCCATCAGATGACCGTCCCGCCATCCACCGGCAGGACCTGACCGGTGATGTAGGACGCGGCCGCCGACGCCAGGAACACGAAGCTCGCTGCGATCTCGTCGGCATCGGCCCATCGACCCAGTGGGATCCGCTCGAGTGTCTTCGACGCGAGCTTCTCGTTGTTGCGGATGTTCTCGGTCATCGGCGTCGCGGCCAGCGGGGCGAGAGCGTTCACCGTGATCTTCTGCCGGGCCAGTTCCTTGGCCAACGACTTCGTGAGGCCGACGATGCCGGCCTTCGCCGCACCGTAGTTGGCCTGGCCGATCGTGCCGACAAGTCCGGCTGCCGAGGTGACGTTGAGGATGCGCCCCGTGCCGTCGCCGGACAGGAACGGCAGTGCTGCCTGCGAGCAGACGAAGGAACCGTTCAGGTGGATGTCGACGATCCGGCGAAAGTCGTCCTCGGTGAGCTTCCCGAACATCGCCGGCGCGATCGCGCCCGCGTTGTTGACCAGGACGTGCAGCGTTCCCCCCGCCAGCTCCGCTGCCGAGGCCGCTGCCCGCTCCGCAGCGACGCGGTCGCGGACGTCGAGCTCGGCCGCCTCGGCGGTACCGCCGTCCTCGACGATCCTCCTGGCGACGGCGCGAGCAGCGTCGCCGTCGACGTCGGAGACGAGCACAGCCGCTCCCGACCGCGCGAACGCGGAGGCCACGGCGGCGCCGATCCCACCTCCGGCACCGGTAACCAGAGCGGAGCGTCCGTCGAGTGTGAATACGTCGAGCGCGGGCATGCGGTATTGCCTCCTGGTCGTTCGGCCCGTTGACCGGGCTCAGTAGCTGCGGGGCAGACCCAGTACGTGCGAACCGAGGTAGTTGAGGACCATCTCCTGGCTCAGCGGCGCGATCTTGAGCAAGCGCGCCTCCCGGAAGTAGCGGGCGACGTTGTACTCCTCGGAGTAGCCCATACCACCGTGTGTCTGCAGAGCCCGGTCCGCGGCCTCGAACCCGGCTTCGGCGCACAGGTACTTCGCGGTGTTCGCCTCGCGCCCACAGTGCTCTCCCTTGTCGTAGAGCCAGGTCGCCTTGCGGAGCACGAGTTCGGCGGCATCGAGCTTCGCCAAGGAGTCTGCGAGCGGGAACTGAAGACCTTGGTTCATGCCGATCGGCCGCCCGAACACATGCCGTTCGTTGCCGTAGCGCGTCGCGCGGTCCAGCGCGACCCGACCGAGACCGAGGGCCTCGGCGGCCACCAGCATCCGCTCGGGGTTCAGGCCGTCGAGTATGTAGGTGAAACCCTTGCCCTCCTCGCCGACACGATCTTCCACCGGGATCATGAGGTCGTCGATGAACAGCTCGTTCGAGGTGACCGCGTTCCGTCCCATCTTCGGGATCGGCCGGACGTCGATGCGGTCCCTGTCGATGTCGGTGAGGAACAGAGTCATGCCGTCGGTCTTCCGAGCGACCTGGTCCGCTTTCTCGGTGCGAGTGAGCAGGAGAACCTTGTCGGACTCCATCGCCTTGGAGATCCAGACCTTGCGCCCGTTGACGCGATACCGGTCGCCCTCGCGCTTGGCGAACGTCGTGATCTTCGTGGTGTCCAGACCGGCACCAGGCTCGGTCACACCGAAACACACGTGCAGGGAGCCGTCGACGACCCCGGGGAGGGTCCGGCGCTTCATCTCCTCGGAGCCGTGCTTGATCACCGGGTGCATCCCGAAGATCGTGAGATGGATCGCCGAGGCCGCATTCATCCCACCGCCCGACTTCGCTACCTCCTCGATCAGGAGGGCGGCTTCAGAGATGCCGTAGCCGTGCCCGCCGTACTCCTCGGGAGTCGTGATGCCGAGCCAGCCGCCCGCGGCGAGAGTGTCGTAGAACTCTTTCGGGAACCGCTTGTCGCGGTCGCACTCCATCCAGTAGTGATCATCGAACTTGGCAGCGAGCTCTGCGACTGCCGCTCGGATCGTCGCCTGATCGTCCGTGAGGCCGAAGTCCACTGGGCACCTCCTGTGACCGCGTCGTCCAAGACCGGTCCTATCGTAACAAAGGACTGACCATTTAGCAGCGGACGACCTTGTACCGATGGCGTGATCGCCCCCACCCCGCGGTCACGGTTCGCGACTGACCAGCTCCAACCGATCAGCCAAGATGTCGTTCCACGCACCGGGCGAGCCGAGCAATGCCGCGTCGAGCAGTGCCCGCTTGTAGAAGAACTGCAGATCGTGCTCCCAGGTGTAGCCGATCGCACCGTGCAGGGTGAGCGCCGAGTCGGCTGCGACGGATCCCGCGGCGCACACCTGGGCCTTCGCCGCGGCGGCGTAGGTCGCGGCGTCATCACGGCCGGCATCGACGACCGCTGCCGCGAGATACGCGATCGAGCGGGACGACTCCACCTTGACCAGCATCTCCGCAGCGGCGTGCTTCACCGCCTGGAACGAGCCGATGGGAACTCCGAACTGTTTGCGCTGGCCGACGTACTCCACGGTCGCCTCGAGCATCCTGTCCATCGCGCCCAGCGCGTCAGCCGCCACGAGGACCGCACCGCGGAGGCTGCACTGCTCCAATATCTCGCCGGCATCGACAGGGATCCGGGTCGACATCGCCGAGTCGAACTCGACGTCGGCCACGGACCGGCTGCGGTCGGTCAAGCGCCTCCGCCTCACCCGCACGCCGGGCTGATCGACGTCGACCAGATGCAACTCGACCTCGCCAGCCTGCACGGGCACGACGAACTTGGACGCGAGATCCGCTGCCAACACCGTCGGGACCGTGCCGGTCAGCTTTGCGCCACGTGCCGCGACGAGGCCGGCGTTGCCGGGGACGACGTCGGCCGGTGCCGCCAGCGCCACGGTGGCCCCATCGCTGAACAATGCCTTGACCGCGTCGGGCACCCCCGCGATCGCAGGCAACGCGACCATCGCCGCCAACCAGGACGACGACGGTGCAGCGTGCCGCCCGAGTTGCTCGGAAGCCAGCGCGAGTTCGACGAGACCTCCGCCCTCACCCCCCAGCTCCTCGGAGGTTCCGACCCCGAACCAGCCCTCGGAACGGAAACGGTGTGCGAACACCTGGTGATCTTCGGCATCGAGCCAGCTCTGAAGGGTCTCCGACCGGCAGACATCGCCCAACCAATCGGACAGAACCGTGCGGAAGTCGGCCTGCTCGGCCGAAAGTTCCCAACGCATCTCGTGCTCCTGTTCGTGTCGGCCGAGGGTGCGGCGCCGCCGCGTCTCGGTGGCTCCGGTGCTAGTTTGGGTCAGACCTTTGGACACAAGAAAGGGAGTTCCCATGGCCGCCGATCCGCTGCGTTCGGCCATCCGGCTGTCGCCGATGGAGGTTCCGAAGGCCTCCGACGTACTCGCCAACGAGCTCCGGGAACGGATCCTGTCCGGGGAGTTCGTCGAGGGAACGCCGCTGCCCCCGGAACGGGAACTCGTCACCCAGACACGTATGAGCCGGACCACGGTTCGCGAGGCGCTGCGCATCCTCGAGGTGCAGGGCCTCATCCGGATCAAGGCCGGTCGCTCGGGCGGGGCGTTCGTGCAGCGGCCCGGCGAGGAATCGGTCGCGACCTCGCTCGAGCTGTTGATCCGAGGCCGGCAGATGCGCCTCACATCGGTCCACGAGACACGCGAAGCGATCGAGCCGGCGTGTGCGCGGCTCGCCGCGCTGAACCGCACTCCCGGCGACCTTCGACGGCTGGAGGCAACCAACGATGCGGTCAGGTCGAGCGCGGACCTGGACGGATTCCTCAAGGCCAACGTCGACTGGCACGTCGCCGTCGCCACGGCCAGTCACAACGAGATCCTGACCGGAATCATGATGGCGCTCTCGCGCGCCATCTACACAGCCACGAACAACGAGGGATTCGTCAACGACGAGGTTCGAGAGCTGACGGTGCGCGCGCACCGGTCCGTCCTGCGTGCCATCCGCGACCACGACCCCGAGGCGGCCGCTCGCCGGATGTCCCGCCACGTTCACGCCTACGCCTCTGCGGCTCTCGCCGTCGACGAACGCACCACCGTGACGGTGCCGCCGGAGGAGGACTGAGACGTCGCGGCTCGGGCTCTCGTTCCTGCCGGGCGAGCCGCAGGTGCCCGGGCCGTGACGGTCAACCGACATCGGGCTTCCCGCCCTGGCCACTCCCGGCCACAGCAGCGCGCACGACGTCAAGGGCTTCGGGGTTCTCGGCGCCTGACAGATCACCGGGGTCGGTGCCCAGCGCCGCGGCCCGCACGGCTCGGCGCATGACCTTCGCCGACCGCGTCTTGGGCAGCTGCGCGACCGCGCACAGCAGGCTCGGCGCGAACGGCTTGCCCAGGTCTTCGGCGACCCGGCTCCGGAGTTGCTCGGCCACGTCGGGGTCGTCGGCCGCATCACCGCGCGGCACCCAGAAGGCCCACACAGCCTCGCCCTTCTTGGGATCAGGCACACCGACGACCGCCGCCTCGACGACCGCCGGGTGGGTGATCAGCACGGCTTCCACCTCGGCAGGGGCGAGTCGCTTGCCGGCGACGTTCATCACGTCGTCCGATCGACCGCGCAGGAACCACTGCCCGTCGGCGTCGATCACGGCGTGGTCGCCGTGCCGCCACATCCCGGGGAACGTCGACCAGTACGCCTCGAGGTACCGATCCCGGTCCCCCCACACCCCCCGGGTCATCGCAGGCCATGGCTGTCGGCACACCAGCTCCCCGACCTCTCCGCGAACCGGTGCACCTGTCGCGTCCACCACGTCGACGTCCATGCCCAGCGAGGGGCCGCCCAAGGAGCAGCTTCGGATCGGCTCGACCGGGTACGGGGCGAGGAACGAGCCGCCGACCTCGGTCCCGCCGGAGAAGTTGATGATGGGCACGCGGGCGTCGAACACATCGCGGGCGAGCCATTCATAGGACTCGGGGTCCCACGGCTCCCCGGTCGAGCCCAGTACCCGGACCGAGGACAGGTCGATTCTCGCGGAGGGGTCGGCGTCCTGCCTCCTCACGGTGCGGATCAGGGTCGGTGAGACGCCCAGCATGGTCACCCCGTGACGTTCGACCAGCTGCCAGATCCGATCGACGTCCGGGACATCGGGTGACCCCTCGTAGAGCACGACCGTCCCGCCGTTGGCGTGTGTGCCCACCAGCGACAGCGGGCCCATGATCCAGCCCATGTCGGTGATCCAGCAGAAGACACCGCCCGGGCCGATGTCGAACGAGTAGGCGACCTCGCTCGCGGTCTTGACCAGGAATCCGGCGTGGGTGTGGACGGCGCCCTTGGGTCGGCCGGTGGTGCCGGAGGTGTAAGCCAGGAGCAACACATCCCTGCTGGCCATCGGCTCTGCCGGTCCTGATTCGGGCTCGTAGGCGAGGAGGTCGGCCCACGGAACATCGCCCGCCTGCGCGCCGTCCCCCGCCACGACGACGTGGTGTACCGAGGAACAGTGCCGCACCGCCTCACGGATCGGCGACAGCATCTCGACGCGGCGACCCCGTCGCACGGTGGACGCCGCGACGACCACGGCCCTGACGTCAGCGTCGGCAAGACGGGACGCGATCGCACCGGCTGCGAATCCGGAGAACAGTGGGACGACCACGGCGCCCAGCCGTGCCGCGGCATAGAAGGCGACCACCGCCTCGGACGCCATCGGCAGATACAGCGCCACGGCGTCACCCCGGCCGATGCCCAGCCCCCGCAGACCCGCCGCGACCCGACGCACCTGCTCGTCCAGTTCGGCGAAGCTGAGTGCGGCGACCGTCCCATCCTCTGCCTCGTGGCGGATCGCGGGGCAGTCACGGGTAGCCGGGTCCTCTGCCCACCGGGCGATGCAGGATTCGACAAGATTGAGCGTCCCGCCCACGAACCACTCCGGATCGGTGACACCACCCGACAGGTCGAGGACCTCCGAGTACCGCCGGTCGAAGCGCAGGCCGAGATCCTCGACGACGGCGTCCCAGTACCAGCGGACATCGGCCACGGACCGCTCCCGCAGCTCGTCGATGTCCGCGACGCCGTGCCGGCGGGCGAATCGAGCGACGCGGGCGTCGTCGAGATAGCTCGGTCCAGGCTCCCACACGTAGGAACCCGGTGCTCCGGACCGGCCGGACCGCGATGTCACGACCATGATCAGCTCCTCGGCAGGCCGAGCATCCGCTCGGCGACGATGTTGCGCTGGATGAATGTGGAGCCGCCGGCGATGGCGGTGCCCCGCGCCTGGTAGGCCAGTCGCTGCCATCGACTCTCGGCGGCGGGTTGCTCGGAGGGATCGAGCTGGCCGCCCAGCGGCGACAGCGACTGGCGGAAGTCGGACAGATCCTCGACCAGGGGGCAGAAGTAGAGCTTTCCGATCGAGGTGACCGGCCCGGGGGGCCCACCATCGGCGGCGATGGTCAGAACACGCTGACCGATGGCGTGATGGACGAGAGCCCGTCCGTGCAGGTCCGCGACCCTGCGGCGAACAGTGGGGTCCGCGCCCAACGGACGCCCGGCGCCGTCCTGCATCCCGCGGATCTCCGCGACGATGTCGGCGACCGCCCGCCGGGTGTTCACCCGCCCGGTGGCGATGCCGACCCGCTCGAAACCGAGCGTTGCCATCGCCACCTGCCAGCCCCCGTTGACCTCGCCGAGAACGAGCTCATCGGGGACGAAGACGTTGTCGAGGAACACCTCGTTGAACTCGGCCTCGCCGAGCATGTGGGCGAGAGGTCGGACGGTGATCCCCGGGCTGCTCATCGGGAGGAGGAAGTAGGAGATCCCCTTGTGGCGGGGAAGATCGGAGCCCCCTGTCCGGGCGAGCAGGATGGCGTTGCTCGCCAGCTGGGCCCGGCTCGTCCAGATCTTCTGGCCGCTGATCGTCCACCCGCCCTCGACACGCTCGGCACGGGTACGCAACGACGCCAGGTCCGACCCCGAGTCCGGCTCGGAGAACAGCTGGCACCAGAGCTCGTCACCGGTCAGGATCGGCCGCAGGAACCGCTCCTTCTGGGCGGCCGTGCCGAACGCGACGATCGTCGGGCCGGCGAAGTCCTCTCCGACGGTGTTGAGACGTTCGGGTGCGCCGGCCGCGTCCGCCTCGTCGGTGAACACTGCGCGGAGCTTGGCATCGGCGCCCTGACCGCCGTACTCCTGTGGCCAGGACAGTCCGGCGAGCTCACCCTCGACGAGCATCCGCTGCCACTGCCGCCAGAACGGCAGCTTCTCGGCCAGGTCAACGGGTTCCGGCCAGGGCAGTTGCGGAAGCGACTCCGCGAGCCATGCCCGCACGCGTTCCCGGAACGCAGCTTCCTCCGGCGAGTCGGCGAGATCCATCATCGCTCCTTTGTCGACGTGGTCCGATACTATTATATCGGTCGGACCAAATCGACACCCGTCGCCGGTCGGGTTCAGACGACCCCCGCGTCACGCAGGTCGGCGATCTCACCCGGGTCGAGTCCCAGCCGGTCACGCAGGATCTTGTCGGTGTCCTCGCCGAGGAGCGGCGCCGGACGCCCCGGCCGCCGGGAGGCAACACCCATCTGGAGCGGGCTTCCGAACACCGTGCTCGTGCGATCCCCGTGCCCCAGCTCGGTGAGCATGCCACGGTCACGCAGCACCGGATCCTCGATCACCTCGGCCAGCGCCCGGACGGGTGCCGCGGGGATATCGGTCGCCTGCAGGCGCCGGACCACCTCGTCGCGTGGGAGAGCTCCGGTCCACGCGCTCAGAGCGTCATCCACCTGATCCATGCGCTCGGCCCGACCTGCGGCAGTAGCCAGATCGGGATCGACGGCGAGATCGTCCCTTCCCATCGCCGCACACAGGTCGATCCAGTGCCGCGGACGCAGACACAGCACCGCGACCCAGCCGTCGGCAGCCGGATACACGTTGTAGGGGCAGACAGACAGCCCGCCATGACGGTTGCCCGTGCGCTCCGGGAACTCGCAACCGGCTTCGAGAAGCCCAGCGATGTTGGACGTCAAGGCCGGCAGGATCGCATCCTGCATCGCAACCTCGACGTGCTGCCCGGTCCCGGTGCGCTCGCGTTGGAACAGAGCAGCAAGTACCGCTGCCGCGAGATGGGCCCCCGCGGCGAAGTCGACGACGGCGGCCCCTGCCTTGACCGGTGCCCCGTCCGGGAACCCGGTGGCGGACACGACCCCGGTCATTGCCTGCACCGTGATATCCATGCCACGGAGACCGCGGGCCGCGGGGTGATCGCCGTAGGCCCGCCCGGAAGCGAGGATCAGACGCGGCGTCGCAGCACGCAACGTGTCCCATCCCAGGCCGAGTCGCTCCAGGGTCCCCGGCGCGAAGTTCTCCACCACGACATCGGCCTGCCGGACCAGGCGCAGGAACAGTTCTCGCCCACGGTCGCCCTTCAGATCCAGGCGCATCCCTTCCTTGCCCGCATTGAGCAGGAGAAACGCCGGGCCCGCGGCGTCTCCTGCCGCGCGCCACCGAATCGGCTCACCGCCGAACGGCTCCACCTTGATCACCGTCGCGCCCAGCGCATGAAGCAGGTGAGTGCAGTAGGGGCCTGCATAGATCTGTCCGAGGTCCAGGACCACGACACCGTCGAGTGCAGGTCGCTCGGCGGCAGGCATCGACGGCGCGTCGTCCGACACGTTCACTCCCGTTCCAGTTCGTGAGCTTGGGCCGCACCCACGATCACGGTGGATCCGCGTCGCTGCCGGCGGTGGGACGGCGCCGACCGAGAACCTCGCGGTCTGCACGCACGAGGTCCCCGGCCCCACGTGGCGGCGTGGGGCCGGGGACGTGAACGGTGTCGTCAGAACCGGATGACACCGCGGATGTTGCGGCCCGAGTGCATGTCCTCGTATCCCTGGTTGATGTCGTCCAGGGCGTACTCCGTGGTGATCAGTTCGTCCAGCTTCAGGTAACCCGCGGTGTAGAGGTCGAGCAGCTTCGGGATGTCAGCGCGCGGGTTCGAGGACCCGAAGAGCGAGCCCTTGATCTTCTTCTCGAAGAGGATCAACTCGAGGAGCGGGACCGGGATCCCGACGTCGGTCACGTTCCCGAGCGCAGTGACGACGACCGTGCCCTGCTTTCGGATGCCGGCGAACGCCTGGGCGACGTGCTCGCCGGTGACCACACCGACGGTCACGATCGCGACATCGGCACCCTGGCCGTTGGTGAAGCTCTGCGCGATCTGCGTCGCCTCCTCGACCGTCTCGACCGCATGCGTCGCACCGAGGGAGAGAGCGGTGTCGCGCTTGAAGGCGATCGGGTCGACGACGATGATCCGTGCCGCGCCGGCGTGCTTCGCGCCCTGGACGGCGTTCGCCCCGATACCCCCGACCCCGAGGACGAGCACGGTGTCACCCGCCTGGACACCGCCGGTGTTCACCGCCGATCCCCAGCCGGTCCCTACCGCACAACCGAGCAGACAGGCCCGCTCCAGCGGCACGTCCGCCGGAACCTTGATCGCGGAGTCGACCGCGACAGTGGTGTGCTCGGCGAAGGTCGAGATGCCCAGAGCCTGGCCGACCGGAGTCCCGTCGTCGAGCTGCATCCGGAAACTCGTGGGATCGTCCCACCGCGAGCCGACGAGCACGTTGGCGCCCAGGTCGCACAGGTTCTGGTGACCGGTCGAGCACCAGCGACACTTCCCGCAGGCGGGCAGGAACGAGAAGATCACCTTGTCCCCGACCTCCCAGCCCGGGGTGTTGGGCCCGATCGACTCGACGACCCCTGCGCCCTCGTGGCCCCCGCACACGGGGTAGACCGCGACCGGCAGGTCCCCGGTGGACATGTGGTCGTCCGAATGGCACAGCCCGGACGCGACCATCTTGACCCGCAACTCGTTCTGGCGGGGGTCGTCGACTTGCAGGTCGACGACTTCGAACTTGCCGGGGGCCTGCCGGAGGATGGCTCCGCGTGTCTTCATGGACTCTCCTGGATTTTCGTGCCCGAGGGCCGTCAGGCCTGCGGGGCGGGGAGGTAGACGGTCTTCACGACCTGGTAGCTGTGGAGCGCCTCCGGGCCCATCTCGCGACCCAGACCGCTGGCCTTGACCCCGCCGAACGGCGCCACCGGCTCGTTCACGTAGTGGTTGATGCCGATCGTCCCCGTGCGGATCCGGCGGGCGACGGCCTCACCACGCTCGGGATCAGCAGTCCAGACCGACCCGCCGAGGCCGAAGTCGGAGTCGTTCGCGAGCGCAATCGCCTCCTCCTCGTCGCCGTAGGCAATGACCGACAGGACCGGGCCGAAGATCTCCTCCTGGGCGATGGTGTGCTTGTTGTCGACGTCGGCAAAGACCGTCGGCTCGACGAACCAGCCCTGGTCGAGCCCGACCGGTCGACCGCCGCCGACGGTGATACGCGCGCCCTCGGCCTTGCCCTTGGCGATGTAGGACTCCACGCGGTCCCGCTGCCGGGACGACACGAGGGGGCCCATCTGTGTGCCCTCCACCAGCGGGTCACCGATCGCCAGCGAACCCGCGAGCCCGGACACCGTGTCGACGACTTCGTCGTAGCGCGAGCGAGGTGCCAGGACCCTCGTGCCCAGCCAGCAGATCTGGCCGTTGTTCAGCAGTGTCGCCCCGAAGAAGCTCTCGATCGTGGAGGCGAGATCGGCATCGTCGAGGACGATCGCCGCGGACTTGCCCCCGAGCTCGAGGGTGACCGGACGGAGCAGCCGGCCACAAGTCTCGGCGATCGACCGCCCGGCCGCCGACGAACCGGTGAACGACACCTTGTCCACATCCGGGTGGGCCACGAGGTGGGCACCGACCTCACGGCCGCCGGGCACGACGTTCAGCACGCCGGCGGGCAGATCCGCCTCGGCCGCCGCCTCCGCCATCAGCATGGCGTCGAGGACCGTCTCGGGAGCGGGCTTGAGCACCACCGTGCAGCCGGCGGCCAGCGCCGGAGCGAGCTTGAGGAATGTGATGCCCTGCGGGACGTTCCACGGCACGATCGCGCCCACGACACCGATCGGCTCGCGCAGCACCCGGGCTTTGCCACCGAGCATCCCGTCGCGGGTCTCCTCCTGGGCCTGCGCGACGATCCCGGAGTAGTACCGCAGGAGCAGGGCCGGGAATCCCGCTTCGAACTGCATCGCCACGGGCAGCGGCATTCCGTTCTGCGCACTCACCCGGGTCGCCGTCTCCTGTGCGCGCATCTCCAGCGCGATGGCGAAGCGCTCGAGCGCCTCGGTCCGCTGTGCGGGCGACCAGTGCGCCCACCCGCGCGGATCGTCGAAAGCACGCCGGGCGGACGCGACCGCGTCGTCGATGTCGCGCTCGACCGACTCCGGCACGCTGCCGAGCCGCTGGCCCGTCGCTGCGGCGTGTACCTCGTTGCGGCCGGAGCCGTGCGGGGCGGCCCAACCCCCGTCGAGGTAGAAGGACGTGTAGTCGGTGGTCCCACTCAACACGGACATGATTTCTGGATGCTCCTTGGCTGGTCGGAATGCCGGCGCGGTCAGCCGTTGGAGGCCGGGACGCTGACCCGGACGCCATCGCACTCGGCGGTGAGGATGAGTTGGCAGGACAGGCGCGACCGCTCGTCGACGTCCTCGGCGAACTCGAGAAGATCGCGCTCCTCGTCGGTCGCCTCGGCGAACTGCGAGGCGAACTCCCGATCCAGATGGACGTGGCAAGTAGCGCACGAGCAGCTGCCGCCGCACTCGGCGACGATCCCCGGCAGGTTGTTGCGGACCGACCCGTCCATGACGCTCTGTCCGGCCGGGACATCGACGACGTGTGCGGACCCGTCGGGCACGACGTAGGTGACCTGGGGCATGGGTTCTCCTCGGATCGGGCGAGCAGGGCTCGCGCGGTCAGTCCGGCCGGAACACGGCCGGACGGATCAGCTGACGACGCTTTTGAGGGAAGCGCTGACGTCGCTCAGCAGGTGGCGGTCGACGCGTGCACCCGCGCCGATCCACTTCTTGCCGGCCATGAATTCGGGGGCGGCGTTCGACGTCTCGACGGCCACGGGACGGTCCCCATCGAGATGAAAGAGAGCGAACCTTCCGGTACTGGGATCCCCACGGAGCACCACGTCGGTCGCCGGGCCCAGCACTCCCGCGATCTTGAGCTTCAGGTCGAACTGGTCTGACCAGAACCACGGCGTCTCGGCACCGGGGAGCGGGTTACCGAGGATCGTCGCCACGGCCTGCTTGGCCTGCTCGGTGGCGCCGGGGATGCTCTCCAAACGGTGCGGTCCGTCGACCCCGACGACGGGTCGGCAGGTGACGTCGCCGATGGCGAGAATGTGCGGATCGGAGGTACGTGCGCCCTCGTCGACAAGAACCCCGCGGCCCCGTGGCCCGGCGGCGAGCCCCGCGGCCAGGGCGAGTTCGTCCCGCGGCTCGGCTCCGACACCGACGAGAACAGCCTCACAGGGCAGCTCCTCACCGTCGTCGAGCACGGCAGAGCGGACCTGACCGTCCCGACCGCGAAGCTCGGTGACGGCCGCGCCGGTCCGGATCTCGGTTCCACGCTCGGCGTGCCGGTCGGTCAGGATGCGGGACAGCTGAGCGCTCGCGACTCGTGCCAGTACGCGATCCTCCCGCTCGAGCACTGTCGTGTGTGCCTGGCACGCGCGAGCCACCGCAGCGACCTCGAGCCCGATGTAGCCACCGCCCACCACGAGTACGCGCCGACGCTCGGCGATCCACTTTCCGAGCCGGCGGGCATCGCCGAGTGTGCGGAGCACACCGACACCGCTCAGATCGGCACCGGCGACAGGCAGGCGCCGCGGGGTAGCCCCGGTGGCGAGGGCAAGAACGTCGTACTCCAGGCGATCGCCGCAGGCCAGTCCGATCGAGCGACCATCCCGGTCGATGTCCACGACCTGTTCGGCGAGCCGCACCGTCACCTTCTGCTCGCGGTAGAACTCCGGGGGCCGCAGCCACTGCTCCAGGTCACCTTCCGAGGCGAACTTCTTCGACAGTGGCGGTCGGTGGTACGGATGATCGACTTCGTCGCCGACGACGACGATCGGGCCGGCGTGGCCCTCCTGCCGAAGCAGGGCGACGAGGGAGGCGGCTCCGTGCCCCGCACCGACGACCACCACCCGGCACCCCGCGCCGGCAGGAGGGGTGGTCACGACAGCTCCAGCCTGACCGGGAGGTTCTTCAGGCCACCGACGAAGTTGGTCTGCATGACCTTGCGCTCGCCGACCACCTTGATCGACCGCAGCCTCGGCAGCAGCTCTTCGAACATGATGCGGAGCTCCTGCTTGGCGAGGTGCTGGCCGATGCACATGTGGGGCCCGTAGCCGAAAGCGATCTGCCGGTTCGGCTTGCGGTCGATGCGGAACTCCTCAGGTGCGTCGAACACGTCGGCGTCGCGGTTGCCCGACTGGTAGAGCAGCATGAGGCGGTCGCCGGCAGCGATCCGCTGTCCACGCAGCTCGTAGTCACGGGTCGCGCGACGCATGAAATGCTTCACCGGGGACGCCCAGCGGAGTCCCTCGTTCACGAGATCGCCGATCAGCTTCGGGTCCTGCTGGACCCGGGCGAGCGTCTCCGGGTTGTGGGACAGGGCCTCGAGTGTCGCGGCCAGAGTCGTGGTCGTCGTGTCGTGACCCGCGGTCGCGATCGCGACGAACCAGCCGTAGGCGAAGGTCTTGTCCCAGAACTCGCCGTCCTCGCGACGGGCGTTGGCGATGATCGACGCGAGGTCCTCACGCGGCTCTACACGCCGCTGCTCGACGAGCGAGTCGAAGTAGGCGTAGAAGTCCTGGATCGCCGCAGCCCACTGCTGCGCCGCCGCCTCCGGGCTGAGAGGCTCGACATCCGCCCGAGCGGTGTCCGGGTCCGACGTGCCGAAGAAGTCCTGAGTCAGGCCCATCATGCGGGGCTCGTCCTCTTCGGGCACCCCGAACAGCGTCATGACCACGTGCAACGGGTAGTAGATCGCCCAGTCCTTCACCAGGTCGAGCTCGTTCACCCCGGGCTTCAACCGCTGGTCGATCGCCTCACGGGCGAGCGAACGAACGGTGTCCTCCCAGCGCTTCAGATTGGCGGGACGGAACCAGTCGTTGGCGACGTCCTTGACCGCTGTGTGCTCCGGCGGGTCGAGGTAGGTCACCGTCTCCAGGATCCGCAGGCTCCCACCGGTGAGGCTCTTGGTGAACGCGTCTCCAGCCTGGTTGGCGAGGATCGGGTTGTGCGAGCCCTTCTCCTCGCCACCCCCGCTGGTGAACACGTCCGGCTGCCGTTCGACCTCCATCAGGTCGGCGTGTTTGGTCACGAGCCACAGGCGGTCGTAACCCTCGACGTCGACCTGGGCGAGCGGAGCGTTGTCCCTGAGCCACTGGTAGGCCCCGAACAAGGCGGTCTCGTCCCGGTGGCCTTCCGGCAGGACGATCTGGCGAGCGATGTCGTCCGGCACCGTCTTGACGGTGTTCGGGCCGACCTCGGTGGTGGTCACATGTCCTCCGAAGGTTGACGGCGGCATCGATGCCGCCCTTGCCCGGCCAGGACCGGCCAGGCGTCGGAACGAGTGACCCGATCGTCGTATCGGAGGGCCGTGCGCCACATCACCCCGCGGGAGAACCTTCGTTACCCCCTTGACTAGCGGTCACATCCGCAGAATCACCTTCCCGAACCCGTCCCCCGACTCGAGGTGCCGGTGCGCCGCCGCTGCATCCTCCAGCGGAAACTCCTTGCCGACCGGTGGGGCGGCGATGCCGAACCTCCCGATGAGCTCGAACAACGCGGCGAAGTCGGCCGGGCTGCCCATCGTCGTGCCGAGCAGGTCGAACTGCCCGAAATAGAAGCGGCGGACATCGAGCTCCGCACGTTCCGCCGCCGCGGAGCCGAGCACGACCACCCGTCCACCGGGGCGGACGGCGTGCAACGCGCCTTCCCAGGTACCGACCGGATCGAGAACGACGTCGAAGCCTGTTCCGTCCGGCGAGAGCGCCCGGGCGGCCTCCGGCCACGCCGGATCGCGATAGGAGACGCCTCCAGCGGCTCCCAGCGACCGCGCGGCCTCGATCTTGTGCGCGGCTGAGGAAGTGACCCAGACCGGGCAACCGACACCGGAGGCCAGCCGGACCGCCATCGTCGCGACGCCACCACCGGCTCCGAGTACCAGGAGGGACTCCCCCTTTCGCAGCCCCGCCCGGCTAAACAGCGCACGGTAGGTGGTCAACCCGACGAGGGGGAGGCTGGCGGCCTCGGCCCAGCTCAGCGCCGCAGGCTTGGGAAAGACGCACTCGACGGGAACCCGGACGTACTCCGCGTAGGTCCCGGGTACGTGGTCGCCGAGGATCTGCCAGTCCGGACCGGGCGCACGTTCGTTCCCTCCCCACCACAACGACGGGAGGATCACGACCTCACTGCCGTCGTCGACCCGCACGCCCGCGCCGTCGCTGCCGATGACATGGGGCAACGGGGAGCCGTACCGGCCTTGCCTCACCAGAACGTCGTGCCAGTTGAGCGCCGCGGCCTTGAGCGCGACGACGACCTCTCCACGACCCGGCTCAGGATCTGGATATTCCCCCGCGACCAGGCAGGACGCGTCTCCATAGGCACTCAGAACGGCTGCACGCATCAGACTCCCCTTGCTGGATCGACGACTCGGTCCGGTGACGCCCGCAGACCGAGCGGCCAGCCTACGGTAAAATCATTAGACCGAAACACGGGACGGACCATTCGGCGCAGTCGAGCTGTGACCCCAGTAACGTCACGGCCCGACGATCGTTGGCTTAATCGTCAGACCGAACGGGCGATCAGCCGGCGTAGAGCCGGCAGCCCCGGGACAGTGCTCAACGAGGAGACACGATGCCGTCGACCCGACACTCCGTGCGGCTCGGTGCGGGACACCGCGCACGGGTAGGAACGATGCAGCTCGACAGCGGCGATCTCGTGCGGCAGACGGCCGAGGTGCTGACGAAGGTCGCGGCGCTCACCGGGCAGAGCAGCTCCGTCGACTGGGCTGTCCCGGTGACTCCCGACAACGCCGAGGTCGCGCTCGACGCGGCACAGGCCACGATCGCCGACACGCTGGCCGACCTGAGCCTGTCGGTCGAACAGCGCGGCAGCCTGTCCGCGCTCCTGGTCCAGACCTATCAGGTCAGGACCGCAGCCCGGGAGACCGGTTTTCGCCGTCGTTCCGAGGCGTTCTCCGCGGTCCAGGACGTCCTTGACCGGCTACGCCCGGCTTCCACCGTGGCCGAGCTGATCGAGCGCGCTCCCATCGAGCTCGGGAGACTGGGCTACGAGCGGTGCCTGATCTCGAAGCTGCACCGCGGACGGTGGATCGCTCGATCGGCCTACGTCCGGGACGATCCCGGGGCAGCGTCGGCGATCAGGGAGGCGGGCAGCCGATCGCCACGCCAGCTCGACCGGACCCTGATCGAGTCCGAGCTCGTCCGGCGCAAGAGCTCGATCCTGGTGACCGATCCGCAGACGAACCCGCGGGTGCACCGGGAGCTTCTCGCGGTGACCGACACGAAGGCCTACGTGGCTGCGCCGTTCATCGTCGGGAACAAGGTCATCGGCTTCGTCCATGTCGACGCGGGCCCCGACGATGCCGTCGACGACTTCGACCGCGGGGTGGTGGGCATGCTGTCGGAGGCTCTCGGCTTCGCCTTCGAGCGCGCGGTCTACCACGAGCGGCTCCAGACCATCCGGCGCAGCATCGTCGAAGCCAGTGGCGCGGTCGTCGACCTCGTGGACGAGATGGTCGAGAGCGACCTCGACGAGGAGCGGCCGGCCCGCCCGACGGGGCGAGGCGCCGTCGCCTCGGAGCCACCGGCACGAACGGGGGCGGGCATCGGGTTCGGGTCAGCCGAGATCGCGCGCAGGCTGACGCCGCGCGAACTCGAGGTGATGGAGCTGATGGCCGCAGGCCACACGAACGGGAAGATCGCGTCCCTGCTGTTCGTGACCGAAGCGACGGTCAAGGCGCACGTCAAGCACATCCTGCGCAAACTGCCGGCTGCCAACCGTGCCGAGGCTGTCTGCAGGTACCTGCGGGACTGATCCGACCAGCAGGCACGTTGGGGCCCGGCGACACGTCGCCGGGCCCCACTGCTGCCAGCGCAGCGTTCACAGGAGGGCGAGGAGGGCGGACACGGCGAACATCGTTCCGAGCCCGATGCTCACCCAGGCACCCCGGATCATGACCGTGGCTCTGCGCCGGCGCTCCTCCTCACCCAGCGATGAGGTCGGTAGCGCGCCGGCCCGCGAACGACCCCACAGCCCCACCCCCAGCAGAGCGAGCGCCAGCATGGCCTGACCGGCGACAGCGATGGCAAGCACCATCAGCTCGTGCCGCCGGGAGACGGCGTCAGAGCCGACGGATCGGCCGGCAGGCCGTCCGGATCGGCCGGGACGTAGGCGTCGTTGTAGCGGACACCGGCGTCATCGAGCCGGTTGCCGAGAAATGCCTGCCAGGCGTCGGCAGAGCGTTCACCCTGCAGTCGCTGGCGGAGCGGCTCACGCACGGTCTGCAGATCCGCCGGGACGGCGGCCTGCACCTCGGACACGACACCCACGTTCCAGCCGTGCTGGGTCTTGACCGGGCCGAACGGGACATTCGGCTCGGCGCCGAAAGCGGCGTCGGCGAACGGCTTCTCCAGCTGCGCCGCGGCGAGCGTGCCGATCGCGCCCCCGGCCTCCCTGGTCGCCGCGTCCGCGCTGCGGGCGCGGGCGACGTCGGCGAACGGGCGGCCCCCCTGAAGATCTCCCAGGATCTGCTGTGCAGCCGCCTCGTCCCGCACGACGATGTTGCTCACCGCCCGCCTCTCCGGCATCGCGAGCGCGTCACGGCGATCGCCGAACGCGGTCTCGACATCGGCGTCGGTCACCTGCGGGATGTCGGCAGTCACCTGCTGGAACAGCTGAGCGGCAGCCATCTGACGCTTGATCTCACCGAGCACCGCCGGCTCGGAGGTCCCGGCCTGACCGAGTGCCTCCACGAAGGCCGCGCGCGCGTCGGCTCCGTTACCGAAGTACTGCTCGATGTAGCGGCCGAGGTAGTCCTGCGCCGCGCGCTCGGCGACGACGATGCCGCGCTCGGCCGCCGCCCGGTCGATCACCATTCCGATCGCCGAGGCCTTGGCGAAGTCACGTTGATAGGTGTCCAGCTCGGCGGGCTCCTGTGGCTTGGTCATGCCGTAGAGCGCGGACAGGGTGTCCATCTGACGGTTCAGGTCCTCGACCGTGACGTCCTGGCCATCGGCGCGGAACGCGACGTCGTCGGGGATCCGCCACAAGGCTGCCCAGGCGATGCCTCCCGCTGCCGCCAACACGACGAGCGCCAGTACGGCGGAGACAGTGATCCGACCCCACCGGGTCCGTGGTGGGCGCACCCGTCCGGCCAGTCGTGAGGCGATCCGCCCAGGAGAGCTCCCTCCGACCGAGCCGGTCGAACCGGCGCCATCCGCGGCCTGCCCGCCGTCCGGGTCGCCGACCACGGTCGAGGCCTCCCCGGTGGCCTCTGGCTCATCGGGCTCGTCGGACTCGTCGCAATCGGTGGTGGCATCGGCGCTCGGGGTGCCGGCGTTCGCACACTCCGCTCCGTCGGCGGCATCCGGCGCGTCGCCCGCGGCCGGGTCGGGCGCGACGGCATCGCCCACGACGGCGTCGCCGCCGGTAGCCGGATCGGCGACCGGGTCCCGGCGCCCGTCGGCATCAGCGGGGACGGCGGCATCGGCGCGCTCATCGTTGTCGCAGGTACTTCTCGACATCATTCGGCTCCTACGGTGCACGGACGGTCGCCGGCCGGTCGGGGGGCCGGGCCGGACGACTCGTCATCGGCGTCCCCGGTGGGGGTCGTCCCGGGGGTGGTCGGCCGCAGGGTGTCGCCGCGCACGACGACCCCCACGACGGCCGACGCGGACAGCACGGACAACAGGACAGCGGCGGCGAGCATCAGTCCGAACTCGCGGACAGCCTGCAAGCCGGACAGGGAAAGCGCGAGATAGCCGATGACCGACACCGTCGCGACGAGGGGAACCGCGGAGCGCAGCACCCCTCCGCCGCGGCGGGCCGCCTCGGCGAGGACCACGGCGAACTCGCACCCGACCGCCGCGGTCAACGACCCGAGCGCGATGGTCAACGGGTTCAGCTCGATCCCGATCAGCCAGACCAGGAACAATCCGCTGCCGGTCGCCACGAGAGCGGACAGCACCGCGCACGCGGCGTCGAGTCGCCGTCGCAGCCCGACGGTGAGCACCAGGCCGGCGGCGACGATCCCGGCGAGGTTCGCGACGACCCGGTCGTCGGAGACGAGCTCGGCACCCCGCATGGCCACCACCGGCAGACCGGTCGTCTCGACCTCGAAACCAGGCGGTGGCGGTGGGAGCGTCACCGCGAGGTCGCGGACGGCGGCAGACACTCCCTCCAAGTTCCGCAGCTCGACGCCGAAGCTCAGGACCGCCGTCGAGCGGTCGGCCGAGAGCACGGAGCCGGTGAGGTAGGCGGGCAGCAGCCGCAGCGCCGACGAGATCTGTTCGGCGGTCGCGTCCTTGCCGACGAAGGGCAGCAGCATCGGTGGTGAGACCACTGGACGCATGAGGTCCCCGTGCCGGGTGACCACGACGTCGCGGGCTTCCTGCTGCCAGCCGAACGCCTCCGGAGACGTCGTGTCCGGTCCGCGCAGCACGACCGCGACCTCACCGGAGGACCCGACGACGCCCTCGACATGACGGGCATCGTCGAGGGCCGGCAGGCCGGCCGCGAACCGGTCGACATCTGTGCGGACCTCGACCGAGGGCAGCGCCGCCCAGCCCGCCACGCCGGTCAGCACCAGCGCTCCGAGGAGGACCAGGCTGGTGCGACGTCGTTGCGGGGAGGCCACCCGCGCTCGGTCGCGACCCTCCGGCTTCACGGATTCGACCGTGCCGGAGGCGGTCGGGTGGGCGCCGACCATCCGTGGCGCGAGCAGCCCGGCGCCGGCTGCGAGCAGCACTCCGCAGGCCAGCGTGATCCCGAGATCGCGGGCGAGCGGGAGCGGTGACAGCGCCAGCGTGCCGAAGCTCAGTGCGCTGGCAACGGCGACCGTCAGCACGGTGCGGCGGGCGGCACCCAGCAACAAGTAGGTCGGGTAGTAGCAGCCGATTCCCAGAACCACCGACAGGAACGCGACGACCCCGAGTGACACCGGGCGCCCCAGCCACCCGTAGCAGGCCAGGGTGACTGCGATCGCCGCCACCGTCGTCGCCAGCGGGACCAGCCGGTCCCGTCGGCGCGGCATCCAGCGCACCGCCAGGAAGCAGGCGCCGACTGCGAACAGCGCCGCCCCTCCGATCAGCGGTGCGGTCGCCACCGCGCGGTCCGACAACGCCGCCACGACGGCGGGCACCCCTGAGACCGTCACCCGGGTCTCCGGTCCGAGTCCCGACGCGGAGACAGCGTCGTCGACACCGTCTACGAGGCGGGCGGCCGCGGCGGCGTCGAGGCCGTCCCGCGGACGGATCAGCACGGCGGCCGCGTCCTGCTCGGGCACCACGAACCGCCACTGGGGCCGTGGGGCCCCCGACTCGCCGAAGACGACCGTGTCCACGAACGACGGGTTCTTCAACGTCGGGAGCCCCGCCGGCATCCCCTCGGCGAGCAGGGTCGCGTACCGCTCGTCGAACACGGCGACAGCGCGGTCCGCGGCCGCCGTGGCCTCGGCCCGGCCGGCACCGGAGTCCAGCGCCGTACGCTCGGCCCGGACCCGCTCAGCGTCTCGGCGGCCGGTGAGCTCGGCCAGGAGATCCTGCGTCCGGCCGGCGATCTGGTTGAGCACCGTCCCCGGGCCGTAGACGGTGGCCACATCGGGAAGCCGCGACAGCGCGCCTTCCATGCGGACCAGCTTCTCGAGGTTCTCGCCGTGCAGCAGGTCCCGCGGCTGCGGTGACTGCAGCAAAACCACGACCGGGTCGCCTCCGAAGTCGCGGCTCAACTCCTCGAACTGGTTCGCTACCGGGTCCCCGGAGGGAAGAAACGAGTCCAATCCCGTCTGAGTGCGCAGTTGCAACAGACCGGCACCGGTGAGCAACACGAGGAGACCGGCTAGGACGCAGGCGCCTGCGCGGCGGGGGCTTCTGCGCACCGCACCGGGCAGCGCCCGAGCACCGCGCAGGGCGCGGATGACCCCTCCACGGGAGGCGGAGATGACAACGAGCGGCCACCGGAGCGGCGCGGACCGACGCCGCGCCGCACCGGAGGCTCCGGTGGACCGCCCCGTCATCGCGGCGGCTCGTCGCGCTCGACGCGCGGGTAGGGGCCCTCGTTGATCGCACCCGGGTCGGAGGCCGCACCCGGTGCCGGGATCGGGTTCTGCCGGCCGCGGAACGGGAGCCCGTCGGTGTTGACCGGGTAGCCCTTGAAGGTCTGCTCGCTGAACAGCGGCATGATCTTGTACACATGCCCACGTCCATCCCCGCCGGCCAGGGATGCCCCGAAGTTCTGGAACAACGCCACGACGTCCGGAGCGTAGGGCTGCAAGTAGGTCAGGGCCGGGTTCACGTCGCGCAGCAGATCGCTGGTCGGCGCGATCAGGCCGTCGACGTCGTCGGTGAGCCGCGGGACCCGGTCCAGGGTGGCCGGAGCCTTGTCCAGTGTGCCGTCGAGCGGCGGCAGCGTCGCGCGCAGGTCCGCCGAGGTCGCCGGGAGCTCGACCAGCGCTGCAGAGAGGTCCGGCGCCGCCGCGTTGAGGTTGTCCGCGACCGGGCCGAGCGACCCGGCCAGCGTGCTCAACCCGCCGCTCGCGGTGCGAGCGCTGTCGAGGACCGGCGGCAGCTTCCGCATGACCTCGCGGATGTCCTCGGCCCCGCCGGAGGTGGCCTGCGTGAGCGTGTCGGTGTCCTGCACGAGCTGGCCGATCTGGCCCTGCTGGGTGTTGAGGGCGGCGAGCACCGTCGCCGTTGTGCCCGTCAGCTGCTTGAGATCCTCGGACTGCGCCGCCAGCGCATCGAGAGCGTCCTGACCGTTGCGCCCCAGAGCGCCGAGCCCGGCAACCGCGTCGGACACGGCCTGCTGGCTGCCGTCCGTGCTCAGCCCCGCGGCGCGTACGGCGCTACCCAGTGACTGGCGGGTCGGCTCGTCGAGGGTGTGCAGGACGTCGTTCACCTGGACCGGGGGCTCGGCGGAGCCCTCCGGGAGCGATGCCCCGTCCGGGATCTCCGCACCGGTACCGTCGGTGATCTCGAGGAACGTCTCCTCGATGAGGCTCTTGGCCCGGACCCGGACCGTGGCGCCATCGTGCAGCGGAGCGTTGGCCGGCTCGAGCTCCATCGAGACCCGGGCACGGTCCCCGGTCTCTGCCACGTCGACGACCTTGCCGACGCGCACACCGGCGATCATGACGTCGCCGAAGTAGACCAGGTTCGCCACGCGAGGTACGTCGACCGCGACCCGGTAGGCCGCCGGGGCGTATCCCGGGATCTTGCCGCCCGAGTTGACCCACAGGAAGCTGAAGATCAACCCGCAGAGCGCCGTGAAGGCGATCACGACGACCAGACGGGTGTTGTTGGGACTGAGGATTCTGGGCACCTGGATCACCTATCTCGGGGCCACGAGCGGGAGACCGGCCGGGCCGTCTTCCGCGGGTGCGTCGGCAGGGGCTTCGGGGGCCGGGTTCGTGCCGCCACCGGGTTCGGTGCCCGGAAGGGGCAGCTCGACCGGGTTCTGACCGTCGTCGGTGATCGGCCCGGCGGTGCCGGGCAGGTTCGCCGGAGGCGGGAGCAGGGTCTCCGGGTTCGCAGTCAGGATCCCTCGCAGGATGCCGCTGTTCGCATCACGCAGGCTGACGATCTCGCGGGTGTTGACGAAGAACGCACCGATGTCGGGGAGGTAGTCGGTGAGCGATCCGGTCAACGGGTCGAGGTCGGTCGTGATCCGCTGCAGCGGTGGGAGAGCCGCGTTCAGATCACCGGCGTAGGGACGCAGGTCGGCCACGACCGGCCGGGCTTCCCGAACCACGGGTGAGGCGACATCGATGGTCGAGTCCAGCTGTCCGGCGGTGTCCTCCAGGCGCGACAACGCCTCGGGGAGGTCCCCGGCGGCCGCCTGCACATTGCGCAACGTCGGGTCGAGCTGGTCGGCGAGCCCCTGCACCTCCGAGGTCGCGTTGCGCAGCTGGTCGCTCAGGTCGGGCAGCTGCGCAAGGGAACGGTCCAGCGGCGCGTTGTTCTCCGAGAGCGCCGAGAGCGTGGTGCGCAACGAGTCGACGAGCCCGGTCAACCGGGTGTCGTTGGAACCGACCGCCTCGGAGATGTCACCCAGCGCCCCGACCAGGCGGCGCAGCGTGTCGCGGCGCGCGTCCAGCTCGGTGACGACCGGGGCCAGGCTCTCCGTGACCGATGCCGTCGCGTCGAGCCCACCGGGCAGCTCCGCCGGTGCCGACGCCAGCGCGACGTCGGACTCGGCGAGCAGCTGGGTCAGACCACGACGGGACTCACCATCGAGATGTGCGAGCACCTCGTCGACCTGGATGGGCCGCTTGGTGTTCGCGACCGGCAGCGAGCCGCCGGATGCGACCGGTGCACCGGGAGGCCCGCCCGGCGCGATCTCGACGTACATCTCGTTCAGCGGGCTCTTGGGACGCAGGACGAGCGAAGCGTTGTCATAGATCTGGGTGCCCGGCTCCATCGACAGGCTCAGCTCGGCCTTACCGTCCGGATTGACCTGCGCGGCGGCGATCTGGCCGACGACGATCCCGGCCACCCGGACCTCCTGGCCGTTGCCCGGGGATACCCCCGGCGTGGCTTCGAAGGCCGCGTTGACGACGTACCGGCTCGCCCAGGGAGGGGTGAACCGCTGGTTGCCCAGGATGATGCCGCCGACGACGAATGCGAGTACCAGCAGCACGACGACGATCACCACATTGCGACCGAGTCCGGGTTCGTTGCGGAGACGCGTGAGGGTCGTCCGGAAGCTACGCCGGGAGCTCGTAGGGATATCGGAGGTCATGTCAGTTCTCTCCCAGCAGGCCGAGCGGCCCGGATCCGGGCGCCCGCCCGGCGTCGAGCGGCGGGACGGTGTCCACCGGCGTGTCCGGGTAGGTGCCGCCGACGAGCTGCTTGGTGATCTGATCCGGGCTCACCGGGAGCCCGCCGACCGAGCCGGTGCCGACACCGGGCTGGAACGCGATCGTTCCGCCATTCTGGTCCTCATAGCTCGACGCGCGGCCCAGGTTGACGAAGGTGTAGACGGCATCCCAGTAGAGCGGACGGTCGGACTTCGTCTGCCCGTACGGGCCGGATCCGGTGTAGGGGTTGCTGAGCAGATCGTTGACCGGTCCGTTGAGCCGGTCGAGGACCGGCCCGCGGAGGTTGTCGAGGGTGTCCGTCGCACCGGAGGAGGCCGGGACGAGCTGCTCGACCAGCGGGCGCGCATCCCCGAGCAGCGCACGGGTGTCGGCCACGAACGGGACGGCCTTCTCGATCACCGGATCAAGCCGGCCGAGGGTCGAGTCGAGCTGGGTGGCGACCGGCCGGATGTCCGATGCGGTGTCGCGCAGGGTGTTCAACGTGCCGTCCAACCGTTCGAGGCCGGCCCGGGCTGTCGTGAGCGTCTGCGGCAGCCCGTCGAGCGTGACACCGACATCCTGGGCCCGGCGACCGAGGACCGAGGTCGTCGTCGCCAGGTCGTCGACGATCGTCCCCAGTTGGCTCTCGTTGCGGGTCAGCACGCGGGAGGTGTTCTCGAGCCCGTCCACGACGCGCGTCAGGTCCTCCGGGGACTCACCCCGCGCCGCGTCCAGGACGCCGGCGGCCGGTCCCAACGCTGCAGGAGCCGACGCGGTCAGCCGACGCAGGGCGTCGGTGCCTGGGCCTTCCAGAGCACCGTCGAGGTTCCCCACCGTGCTGCTCAGTCCCTCGAGCGCGTCGGGCTGCAGCGCCTGGGCGACCTTGTCCAGCTCGACCGGGACCTCGGTCCGCTCCTGCGGGATCTCGTCGCCGGTGAAACGGCCGGGGTCGCCGCCGGGCTGCAGATCGACGAAGTAGATGCCGCCGAGCAGCGTCGTCGACCGGATCGTCGCAGTGGGCGCCGACCCGAGTGTGTCGACGGCGGCTTCGTCCACCTTCAGCGTCACCAGGGCTCCGCCGTCGTCGGCGCGCTCGACGGCGCTCACCTTGCCGGCGGGCACATAGGCGGTCTTCACCTCGCTGATGAAGGCGCGCAGCTTGTAGTCCTCGGCGAAGTGCACCGTGATGCTCTCCCCGCTGCGCAACCATGTGCCGATGCGGTCCTTGTTGAACAGGCCGAGGAACAGCAGCAGGACCACCACGATGAAGACGATCCCGATGGTGAAAGGGGACAGCTTCTTTCGCGGCCGGTTCCGCCAGGACGTCAGGACGGCGGTCACTAGCGGCCCCCGATCAGCGAGTCGGCGTTGTTGTCGGTGGTGCCCCCGGGCGGGGGGTAGGCCTCGCGGTGCACGGTCGGATCCTCGATGGGCAGGTTGTTCAGCACGCTCTCCGGCTTGACGATCGGGTAGATGTTCAGGCCGTGCCCCGCCGGATCGCTGTACTTGAGCGCATCTGTGAAGTAGGTGAAGAACATGGAGATGTCGCCCGAGTGCGGCCCGATGTACTCCAGGGACGGCGCCCCCTGCGCGAAGGTGGTCCCGAGCTGGCGGACCAGCGGCTGCAGGTCGGTGACAGTCGGAGTGAGGTCCTCCACCGCCGGCTGCGCGGACCCGGCGACTCCCGGGACCTTGTCCAGAGGGGTGATGGCCTCGCGCAGCACACCCCGAACATCGGGGGTAGCGCGGCCGAGAGCCTCCGCGCCTGGCCGCACGGTCGTGACGGCCTCCCGGGTCGCCGTCAGCGGACCGTTCAAGGAGTCGAGAGCGGACTTGACCTCGGCCAGCGTGGCCGGCGCCTTCTGCAGGCTGTCCGCGACGGGCTTGCCACCGTCGGTGTTCAGCGCGGCCAGAGTCGGATCGAGCTGTTTCACCGTCGCGCCGATGCTCTCCTGCCGCTCGGCGAACGATCGGGCGAGCCGATCGGCAGAGGTCAGCAGGTCGTTCACCCCCCGGCCGCCGTCGGCGGACAACGCTCCGGAAACGGTGCCGAGGTCGGGGAGTACCTGGGGCAGGGCCCGCAGCCCGTCCTGGAGGTCGCCGGAGTGTCCGGCGAGACCACCACCGACGTTGCGCACGGTCGTCGCCAACGCCTCCCGCGTCGGCGGATCGAACACGTCCAGGACGGTGTCGAGTTCCTGGGACGACGTGGTCGTGGCGATGGTGGCTCCCGACGCCATCTCACCGGCTTGCTCGGTCCCCGGCTTGAGGTCGACGTACTTCTGCCCCAGAGCCGAACGTGCCCCGATACCCGCGGTGGCGTCGTTGTAGACCTCGCGACCGTTGTCGAGCTGCATCGTCGCCACGGCCCGACCGTCCTCGAGCGCGATGTCCGAGACGTACCCGACCCGGACATCGGCGATACGGACGTCGTCACCGTTGCGCAACGCCCCCGAATCGTCGAACGAGGCCTTCACCGAGGTTCGCTCGACGCCGGGAAGGTAGCCGGGGAGCCCGTTCTGGGCGGTGATGGCGAACACCACGATGCCGACCAGGAACAGCACGACACCGAGGCCGACCAGCGTCGAGCGGCGACGCCGCCACGCCTGTCTGCGCTGCGAACTCACTGGCCACCTCCGGTGAGGAAGTCGAGGGCTCCGCCCTCCTGCTCTTCGGAAAGGCCGGTCACGCCGTCCTCCGGTCGGTTCTCGGGCGTCGGTGGGGTCAGTAGGCCGTCCGGGTGGCCGACCATCGGCGGCGGTGCCGGCTGGCCCTCAGGGTCGGCCTGCAGCGGCGGCGGAGTTCCTCCGATGCCTGCGTTACCGCCCTCGCCGGGGATGTTGCTGGTTGCCGACATCGGTGTGACGGCGAGGAAGGCACGGAAGTAGTGCGACAGACCGTCTTTCGAGTTGGTCGTCAGCGCCCACCGCTTGAGGAACTCCATGACGTTGTTGCGGTTGGCCGTGAGATCACGGACAGCCGGCTCCAGCCCGTTCACGGCCCGGACGGTGTCACCGCCCTGCTCGCGTAGACCGGTGGCGACCGGCCGTGCCGCCGCGAGAAGCTCGTCGGCCTCGTCGAGGACCGGCTGGAGCGACGCGAGCGCCGGGTCGGCGGAGTCGGCGAACCGGATCAGCTCTCGGCTGATCTCGGGGAGGTTGTCGGTGGTCGGCCGCAGCTGTTCGAGAGTCGGCCGTGCCTCACGGGCGGTGCCTGCGAGCTCGCCGAGCGTGCGGCGTGCGCTCGCCATGGTGCCCGGCAGCTCCTGCACCGTGCCGCGCAGGTCGCGATCGTTCGCGTTGGTGGTGGCAAGAAGCCCCTGAGCCGAGTTCACGAGCCGGTCCAGGGCCTTGCCGTCCTCGGTCGCCAGGGACGAGGCGACCGGCTCGAGCGAGTCGACGAGGCTGTTCAGAGTCTGGTTCTGGTCCCGCAGGATGCCGGCCAGCTGGTCGGTCTGGGTCATCGCAGGTCTCAGTGCGCGGATCGCGTCGTCGACGTTGCGACCGTTTCCCTCGAGCCCTCCGCCGAGGACACCGACCATCGCGCCGAGCGCCTCTCCGGTCGGGTCGTCGACGACGTCGAGCACCTGGTCGAGATCGGTCGCCTGACCGGTGCGCTCGAGCGGGATCCCGTCCGAGGGGTCCATCACGGGCGCCTCGGGCGAGCCGCGGTCCAGGTCGAGGAAACGCTCGCCCAGGAGCGTGACCGGCCGGATCGTCGCCCGTGAATCGGTGTGCAGCGGGAGCACCGAGGGCTCCAGCTCCATGACGACCTCGGCCGCGCCGTCGACCACCGTCATCGACTCGACCTCCCCGACCTTCACACCCGCGTAACGGATGTCGTTGCCGACGAGCAGCGGGCTCGCATCGGCGAAGCGGGCGGGAACCCGCACCTGGTGGATGTCGTCGTCCGGGCTGGAGGCCCCGAGCGTGGCGGCGGAGAGCGCGGCGACCGCCGCGAGCACCAACGTCGTGACCGTGGAGCGCCGCCGTGGGCGCCCCGAGGTGGGTCCGTTCATCGCACACCGTCTCCGAACGCGTCGCCCCACTCCTGGCCCGAGCTCGCGCCGGGCAGCGGGTAGGGGTCGTAGGTGATTCCCGGGGGCACGACTCCGGGTGAGTCGAGCACGCTGGTCGGCCCTTCCTGGAAGTAGACGCGCGCGTAGTTGCCGTTGCCGTCGTAGTTGGCCATCGACGATCCCCAGTGCGACGTCCAGGCCATGACCTCAGGCATCATCGGCCGAAGCACCGACAGCGGGTCCTGGAGGTTGCCGACCGTCGTGGTCACACCGGGCACGGTGTCGTGTGCGACATCGAGCAGGCCGGGTGTCCGACCCAGCAGGTCCTGCGCCGCTCCCAGGGTGGGCCGAAGGTCCGCGGTCAGGGGCCGGAGGTCCTGCAGCAGCGGCCGCAGGTTGCGCGCGACCGGGCCGAGCTTCTCCGTCGCCGGCCGAAGGCCGTCGAGCAGCGGTACCGCCTCGTCGACGACACCGGGAACGAGGTCGAGCGTGGACTTGGCGCGGTCCAGGGTCGGCGGAAGCTGTCCGAGGGTGTCGCGCACCTGGTCTCGGCGCGCCGCGGCCTCAGAGCTGAAGCGCCCGACCTCATCGATGACGGTGCGGACCTGCTGGTCGCGCTCCGCCACGGTGCCCATCATCGAGTTGAGCCGGGTCACCAGGTTCCGGATCGCCGGGCCGTCGGTGCCGACGGCCTGCAGGACCTGGCCGAGCGCGGAGACCGCGGGGCCGGACGTCCGCAGGGTCGCGTTCAGGTTCTGCTCGTTGCCGGTCAGCGCACCGTCGAGGTTGCCGACCAGGGACCGCAGCCGGTCGCGCGTGGGGGCATCGAGCGCTGCCAGAACGTCGTCGACCTCGGTCGCCTTGGGCATGCTTCCGGTCAGCATGGCGCCGTCGGGCAGCTCGGGAGCGGAAGCGTTGCCGTCGGTGATCTGGACGGAGCGCTCGCTCAGGACGGCCTTCCAACCGATCGTCACCGTGGCGCCGTCGTGCAGCGGGGCGTAGGCACGGTCGAGATCCATGGTGACGCGGGCCTGGCCGTCCTCGACGTCGATGGAGCTGACCCGGCCGGCCTCGAAGCCGTTCACCAGGAGACTGCCACCCTCGACGATGTTCACGGCGGACGGGAGCACGGCGTGGACGCGGTACGGACCGGTGCCGCCGAGGGCCACGACTGCTCCGACGACCAGCACCGCGGATACGACGACTACGGCGATCCGGCGGTTTATCTTCACACCTGGAAAACGCTCGGGAGTACCCGCAAGAAACGCACGAGACACTGGGTTCACCCGTTCGGACGAAGCATTCGTCGGCATTTCAGAAAATGACATGGCTAATCGCCCCGGAGAGCCCCCGGGGCGATTAGTCTCGTACTACCCGACTTGCTTAATCCATCCCGAGCGGTCCAGCCGACTCCCCCGCAAGGAACTGCCGCACGAAGGGGTCAGGAGAATTGAAGGCGCCTTCCGCGTCGCCATAGTGCACCACCTTCCCCTTCCAGATCAGACCGACGTAGTCGCTGACCTTCCGGGCGGTCCGAATGTCGTGCGTGACCAGCAGGTATGTCCCACCGTGCTCAGCGTGCATCTGAAGGATCAGGTCATTGAGCAGGCTCGTCCGGACCGGATCGAGACCGGAGTCGGGCTCGTCGAAGAAGACGATGTCCGGATTGAGTACCATCGCCCTCGCGAAACCGGCTCGCTTACGCATTCCGCCGGACACTTCGTTCGGGAACTTGTGGAGCGAGCGCTCGAGACCAACTTCCGTGCAACGGTCCATCACGATCTCGCGGATCTCCTTATCCGGCTTGTCCGTGTGCTTCCGGAGAGGGAAGGCGGTGTTGTCGAAGATGTTCATCGAGCCGAACAGCGCGCCGTCCTGGAAAAGGACGCCCATCCGCCGGCGAATGGCGTAGCGCTCGTCCTCCGACAGGCCCCAGATGTTCTGACCGAACACCATCACCTCACCGGCGTCGGGCTCCAGCAGTCCGACCAGGTGCTTGATCAGGACGCTCTTGCCGGTACCCGAAGGCCCGAGGACGGTGGTGATCGCGTCGTCGGCGAACTGGAGGTCCAGGCCCTGGAGGACCTTGAAGGAGCCGAACGTCTTGTGGACGCCGCGGACCTCCATCGTGTGTGGCTTGTCGGAAGTGGGCGTCGTGGTCGCCGGCGCGACCCGAGGGATGACGGCTGTCGGCGCGTCGTGCGCCGACGTCTGGTTCTGATGCATGGTCACAGGTCGTCTCCTCGACGGTCAGTTCGCGATCGGGGCGTTGGGGTTCAGACCCCAGAACAACTGGGTGCCGAGCACACCGAGGATGTGGATCAACACCATGTTGATCATCATTGCCTTGGCGGTGTTGCGCCCCACCCCGACCGGACCGCCTGTCGCGTTGAACCCGAAGTAGCAGCCCACGAAGACGATCGTGGTCCCGAAGGACATCACTTTTATCAGTGAGTAGAGGAAGTCGAGCGGGTTCTGGTATAGCCAGAAGATGTAGAGATAGCCGCCTGGTGACACACCGCCCAGCTGCACGACGGTGACCAGGTACATCGTCACGTACATGATGCCGAGCCCGACGGTGTAGAGGAACGGGATGGCGAGCCACGCTGCGATCACCCGGGTGCCGACGAGGTAGCTGCGGGCCTTGATACCCATGACTTCCATGGCGTCGATCTCGTCGGAGATGCGCATGGAGCCGAGTTCGGCAACGAGACCGCAGCCGACCTTCGCGGCGAAGATGTAGCCCCACATGTAGGGAGCCATCTCCCGGATCGAGCAGTAGGCGTTGAAGATGCCCGAGTACAGCGGGGCGCCGATCTGCTTGAGCGTATAGCTCGCCTCGAGTCCACAGACCGTCCCCATGACACCCTGCATGACCCAGATGATCAGGCCAGAGGTCAGGATCAGGATCCCGGCCTGGTGCAGGACCTCGCTGCTGTAGTGCCGCACGTCGCGGAAGCCACGGATCGTTGCGGTCGAGAAGCGGAAGATCTCTCCCGCGGTGGAGACCCCGTTACGGAGCTGGGTTCCCAACGATGGCTTCGGCGGGGTGGTCGGGACACCCGGGGCGGTGGTCGCGCCGGGATCGGGCTTGGGTTCCGTGGTGGTCATGTGTCTCTCCCCGGTCAGCGATAGACCTGGATCTCGGGGTAGAGCCCGAGCAGGATCGTGGTGAAGACGAAGTTGAAGCTCCAGATCGCGGCGAAGGCGATGACCACGGCCTGGTTCACCGCACGCCCCACCCCGGCCGGGCCGCCCTGGGCCCGGAAGCCCTTGTAGCAGCACACGACACCGATGATCAGCCCGAACAATGTCGTCTTGAGGACCGACCCCCAGAGGTCGATCGTCGTGGCGTTGGAGAAGAAGTTCTGCTGGAACGCCGCAGATCCGGCGTCAAGCTGGATCGCGGCAAGGTAGCCGCCCAGAACACCGAACGACAGCGCGATCAGGTCCATCAGACCGGTCATGATGGTAACGGCGATGATCCGTGGAAGAATGAGCGCACGAACCGGGTCGATGCCCAGCACTTCCATCGCGTCGATCTCTTCACGGATGCGCCGCGCGCCCAGGTCCGCAGTCATCGCCGTCCCGACGACGCCCGCGACGACCATCGCATTGATCCACGGTGCGAACTCACGGACGCTCGCCATGACGAAGAAGGATCCGAGGCGTTCGGGGATTCCGAACAGGATGAACAGGTTGCCGGCCTGCAGGCCCGGCGCGCCGAAACCGAACGCCACGCAGGCGACCGCCATCGGGAACCAACAGAGCTTGAGCACCTCGAACAGCTGGTCACGGACGTCGCCCCAGTAGCCGACAGGATGCCGGACCGCGCTGTAGACGACGCGTCCGAGCAGCTCGGCCATCTCGCCGGCCTGCTGTAGCGGAGTGCGGACCCCTCGACCGATCGAGCGGATGCGCTCGCCGGCCCGCTTGCGTGGGACCTCAATCGTATCCGGGCGGGGCACGCCGACGGTATCGGGCGTTGTCATGGAACTCCTCGTGGGCGGTCGCCAGCAGGTGTGGGACCCGCCGACTCGGTCGGCGTCAGCTCAGATAGCGGTGTGCGCGGGGTGCGAGCAGGAGCACGGAGGCGACGCCCAGGACGGCCATCGCGACGAGGCTCTCCCAGGCGGCTGACAGAGCGAGGACGACTACTGCCGACGCTCCGATCCCCATCAGGACATACCTGGTCCAGCCGAGCCCGAAGCTCAGCAACGCCGCGAAGATGCAGATCGCCGCACCGACGATCACCCACATCACCCCTGGACCCTGCTGAACTGTGGACGCGACCGTGTCTGCACCCAGCGATCCGGTGATGTGCTCGACCTGCTCAGGGTCTGCCGACGAACTCCCGACACCGGTCCCGCCCGCGATCAGGACGATCCCCAGGACAGCCCAGAGCGCCGCCGACAGGCCGACCTGCCACGGGTAGCTGCTCGAGGACGCGGAGACCCGGTGGGCCGCTCGGCGTCGCCCCGACCCGTCGCGTCTCGACTCGACGTACACGGCGTAGCCCCCTCGTCGTCGGCTGCATCGTTGGAACCTCGGACCGGCTGGCCGGTCGCAACCCCGGCCACAGGGGGCCGGGATCAAGCAAGTATGTCGACGTGAGAGCTGTGACACGTCATCCCAGGGGGGAATGATGGCTCTACGTTCGAGGAGGGCACTTACGGGCTTCCGGACGACCCGCTGTCATGATCCGACCCATCTCCGCAGGTAGACGGCCCGCTTGTCCGATCGTTCGATCTCACGTCGTGGGTGGCGCGACTCCGACGCTCCGTCGACACTCGGACCGACAGTCATATTATCGGACCGATCGAGTCGGCGTCCTCATGTACTTCGCCGACGGCAGAAGAGGTGGGTTGAGTTGACCAGCAGAAGTGCCGTGCGTACCGAACCGACAGCCATCGGTGACGTCGTCGACGAGGTTGCCTTCACTGTGGAGTCGGGCAAGATCCGTGAGTTCGCTCTGGCGACCCACACGGACGATCCGGTGCACACCGACAGTCGGTGCGCCCTCGCCGCCGGCTTCGGTGGGGTGCCGGCTACCGCCACCCATGTCGTTGTCAGCGGTCACTATCGGAGTCAGAGCGCGATGGTGGAACGTCTCGGCCTCGACTTGAAACGAGTCGTCGTAGGAGGGGTTCGGTGGCGCTATCACCGGCCCCTGACCGCCGGAGACGTCCTGACAGGCACGCGGCGGCTCACCTCCGACGAACAGCTCCACTCCGGGACTCCGCGGACCAACCGCCGACTCGTCCTGACCACGGTGTTCGTCGACAGAGCAGGCCGCCCGGCAGTCGAATGGCACGAGACGATCATCGAACGGGGTACGGGGCGATGAACGCACCTGCGCGACGCGATCCGGTCGCCGCCGACAGCGGTGACCACCTACCCAGCCGTGTGATCGGCCCCATCACGAGGACCGACATCGTCCGTTTCGCCGGGGCCGGCGGGGACTTCAACCCGTTACACCACGACCCGGAGTTCGCCACGTCGGCCGGGTTCGAGGACGTCATCGCGATGGGCCAGATGCAGGCCGGGATGCTGGCCGGCTGGCTGACCGACTGGTGCGGGGTGGAGCATCTGGTCGAACTCGAGACCCGCTTCCGCAGGCCCGTCGAGCTCGGAGAGATCCTGACTTTCAGCGGTGAGGTCGTTGCCGCAGAGGACGGACAGGTGCGACTGGAGCTCCGAGCGATGTCCAGCGAGCACCTAGCCGTCGAGGCGTGGGCCGTGATCCGGACCCGCTGAGAGTGGGGGCGCGGCCGACCCCAGAGCCGGCCGCGCCCCGAGCCGGACCAGTCTGTTTCTGCTCTCTGCTGAGCGGAGCCCCTCCCGACGCGGAACGGCCGGGCACCCCGTGGGGTGCCCGGCCGTCGCCGTCGGTGCGGTGGATCAGTTCTCGCTGGACCGTTCCTGCGTCGCCTGCTCCGGGGTGGAGCCGTTGGACGACCCGTTCCCGGACGACGACGGCGCCGCCGTCCCGGTGCTGGACGCCCCGTCGGACCCGGCCGGTGCGGGGTCCTGCCGGGCGGCCTCCTCGGCGACCTCCGGCTCGGGCGTGGCGACGGCCGGGGTCTCGGTGGTCGGCGCGGCCTCACCGGTGGTGTCGGCGGCGACCGGCTCGGACTCCTGCTCCGGGGTCGCGCCCGGCTCGGTGGCGGACTCGCTCCCGGCCTGCGCGTCGGTGTCGGCGGTGTCCCCGGCCTCGGCGGCCACGACCGGCTCCGGCGTCGGCTCGGGCTCCGGCGTCGGCTCGGGCTCCGGCGTCGGCTCCGGCGCGGGGTCGCCGCGCCGCACGGCGGCGAGCAGCATCTGGGAGACGTCCTTGACCTGCACCGAGTCGCCGGCGGTCTGGTTGACGCCGTCGGTCATCATCGTGCGGCAGAACGGGCAGCCCACCGCGAGGGTGCCGGAGGGCTCGTCCCCGCCGCCGGCCTTGGTGAGGGTCTCGGCGGCCTCCTCGGCGCGGGTGAAGTTGATGCGCTTGCCGATGCGCTCCTCCATCCACATCCGGGCGCCACCGGCACCGCAGCACATCGACCGGTCGGCGTGCCGCGGCATCTCCGACAGCGTCGCCCCGGCGGCGCCGACGAGGTCGCGGGGGTCCTCGTAGACCTCGTTGTGCCGGCCCAGGTAGCAGGGGTCGTGGTAGGTGACCGGGCCCGTCTCCTCGCCCGCGGGGGCGTTGACCGGGACCAGCTTCTTCTCCCGGACCAGCTTGTTCAGCAGCTGGGTGTGGTGCACGACCTCGTAGTGCCCGTCGAGCTGGGGGTACTCCCGGCCCAGGGTGTTGAGGCAGTGCGGGCAGGTCGTGACGATCTTGCGGGTCCCGGCCTCGCGCTTCTCGAACACGCCGTTGAGGGTCTCGACGTTCTGCTGGGCCAGCATCTGGAACACGAACTCGTTGCCCGAGCGACGGGCCGGGTCACCGGTGCAGGTCTCGCCCGAACCGAGCACCGCGAAGTCGACCCCGGCGCGGTGCAGCAGCTCCGCGGTGGCCTGCACGGTCTTCTTCTGGCCGTCGTCGAACGCGCCCGCGCAGCCGACCCAGAACAGGTACTCGGTCTCGGCGGGCAGCTCGCTCTCCACGACCGGGACCTCGAAGTCGAGGCTCTTGGTCCACTCCAGGCGGTCCTTGGCGTTCTGGCCCCAGGGGTTGCCCTTGTTCTCCAGGTTCTTGAACAGCGAGTTGAGCTCGGTCGGGAACTCGGACTCGATCAGGACCTGGTAGCGGCGCATGTCGACGATGTGGTCGACGTGCTCGATGTCGACCGGGCACTGCTCGACGCAGGCGCCGCACATGGTGCAGGACCACAGGATGTCCGGGTCGATCACACCGAGGACGTCCTCGCCGCCGATCAGGGGGCGCTCGGCCTCCTTGCGGGCGGCCTCGGGGATCGCGGCCAGACGGGCCTCGGCGTCGTCGCCGGTGATGCCGACCTCGTCGCCGGCCATGTCGGTCGAACCGCCGGCCAGCAGGTAGGGCGCCTTGTCGTAGGCGTGGTCGCGCAGCGCGTTGACCAGCAGCTTCGGCGAGAGCGGCTTCTCGGTGTTCCACGCCGGGCACTGCGACTGGCAACGACCGCACTCGGTGCAGGTCGTGAAGTCGAGCAGGCCCTTCCAGGTGAAGTCCTCGACCCGCCCGACACCGAAGGTGTCCTCGTCCGGGTCGGCCTCCTCCAGCTCCAGGACCTGACCCTTGGACATCATCGGCCGGGTCGCGCCGAGTGCCTTGCGGCCGTCGTCGTCGCGCTTGAAGTAGATGTTGGGGAACGCGGTGAACCGGTGCCAGGCCACACCCATCGTCGGCTTGGCCGCGATCACGATCAGCCAGATCGTCGCCGAGAGGACCTTGACCGCGGCGAACACCGTGACCAGCGTCGGCGACGCGGGCAGGATCGTGCCCAGCGCCTTGGACACCGGCGCCGACCAGGTCGGGACGTCGAACACGCCCAGCGCGTCCTTCGCGCCACGCACCACCAGGATGCCCAGGCCCTCGAGGAACACGATCGCCTCGACGAAGTACGCCCGGCCCTGGTTCGAGCCGTAGAACCGCGACATGCGGCCCTTGGTCCGCGGGTTGTTCAGCTGCCGGATCACGATCAGCACGCCGATGCCGACCACCGTGCCGACACCGAGGATCTCGACGAACAGGGAGTAGACGCTCCACTCACCCAGCAGCGGCAGGTGGAACGTCGGGTTCCAGACCTCGACGAACGCCTCGATCAGCGCCAGGAACAGGCCGCCGAACCCGACCATCACCAGCCAGTGGAAGACACCGACGTGACTCCACTTGAGCATCCTGGTGTGACCCAGGGTCTCGGTGAGCATCGTCGCGAACCGCGGCCCGAACGGCCCGACCCGCGTCGCGTCCTGCTCACCGAGCCGGATGACGCTCACCATGTAGGCCACCGTGCGCCACACCAGCGCCACCGCGGCGATCGCCGACAGCACCGTGACGATGCCCAACGTGTACTGCACCCAGGTCATGCGGGGGAACCTCCCTGTAGAACGCCTCGTCCGCCCCGCGGTCGTCACGGGACGGGACGGAGCGAGATGCCTAGCCGAGCTAGCCGGCCGGGGCCGGCGCCTTCAGGGTCGCGAGGATGTCCTGCACCCGGTCCTTCGCATCGCCGAAGAGCATGTGGCTGTTCTCGCGGAAGAAGAGTGGATTCTGCACCCCGGCATAGCCGCTCGCCATCGATCGCTTGAAGACGACGACGCTCCCCGCTTCCCACACCCTCAACACCGGCATCCCGGCGATAGGACTGCCCGGGTCGTCCGAGGCGGCGGGGTTGACCGTGTCGTTGGCTCCGATGACCAGCACGACGTCGACGTCGACGAGGTCATCGTTGATCTCGTCCATCTCCAGGACGATGTCATAAGGAACCTGGGCCTCGGCCAGCAGCACGTTCATATGACCCGGAAGCCGACCCGCCACCGGATGCACACCGAACTCGACCCTGACACCCCGGTCGCGCAACTGTCGCGTGAGCTCGGCGACCGGATACTGCGCCTGCGCCACCGCCATGCCGTAGCCCGGGGTGATGACAACACGGCGAGCCGAGACCAGCATGTCGGCCACACCCTGTGCGTCGACCTCCTGATGATCGCCGTCGACCTGTGACCCGCCCGAGGGCGTCGGTGCACCGAACCCACCCGCGATCACGGAGAGGAACGACCGGTTCATGGCCTTGCACATCACATACGACAGGTAGGCACCGGACGAGCCGACGAGTGCACCGGTGATGATCAGCAGGTCGTTGGCGAGCAGAAATCCAGAAGCTGCAGCAGCCCACCCCGAGTACGAGTTGAGCATCGACACGACCACCGGCATGTCACCGCCGCCGATCGAGGCGACCAGATGCACCCCCAGCAGCAGCGCCAGCACGGTCACCAGAGCCAGGAGCCACGGTGCGGGGCCTCCGACGAACACCGCCGCGAGTACGGCGAACGCCACGAGGGCGGCGATGTTCAGAATGTTCTTGCCGGGGAGCTGCAGCGGGCTCGACGGGATCTTCGCCGACAGCTTCAGGTACGCCACGACCGAGCCGGTGAACGTCACTGCCCCGATGAACACACCGATCGTCACCTCTGCGTGATGGATGTCCAGCAGCGCCCCATCGAGCTCGAGGTGCCCCGCTTCGGCCTCCAGGAACCCGTTCCATCCCACCAGTACCGCAGCAAGGCCGACGAAGCTGTGCATCAGAGCGATGAGCTCTGGCATACCCGTCATCTCGACCACCCGCGCTCGGCGTAGACCGAACGCGGCGCCGATCACCAGCGCCGTCACCAACAGCGCGATGCCCAGCCCGTTGGCCGAGCGCACCGCCGTCGCGGCCGTCGCGCCCAGGGCGATGATCATGCCGGCGATGCCGAAGGCCACACCCGAGCGCGCGGTCTCGTGCTTCGACAGGCCCGCAAGGCTGATCACGAACAAGAGGGCGGCGATGAGATACGCCGCCGTGGTCCACGTGGATGCGATCATCGCTCAGCTCCTCGAGAACATCGACAGCATGCGGCGAGTCACCGCGAAGCCGCCGACGATGTTGACTGCGGCCAGCAGGACGGCAAGAGCGGCCAGCACGATGGTCAGGGTGCTTCCGGTGCCGATCTGCAGGATCGCACCCACGACGATGATCCCGGAGATCGCGTTGGTGACCGACATCAGTGGTGTGTGCAGCGCGTGATGGACGTTGCCGATCACGTAGAAGCCGATCACGATCGCCAGGACGAACACCGTGAGGTGCCCAGCGAGCTCGCCGGGCGCCAACGACATGATCAGGAAAAGTGCCAGCGCTCCGAGACCACCAGCGATGGTCCGCGGCCACCGGGACGGTCGCCGCTCCGGCTGGCGAGGCTGCTCGGCTGTATGAGTCGAGGGGGCGGGAGCAGCGCTGACCGGCACCGCGGGTGGCGGCCACAGCGTCTCGCCGCGGCGGGTCACGGTGAGCCCCCGCTGCACCACGTCGTCGAGATCGAGAGTCAGAACTCCGTCCTTCTCCGGCGTCACCAACGTGACCAGGTTGACGACATTCGTGCCGTAGAGCTGCGATGCCTGGGCGGGCAGGCGCGCGGGTAGATCCGTGTATCCGATGATCGTCACGCCGCGGTCGGTCGTCACGATCTCGTCCGCTTTCGTGCCGGCGACGTTACCGCCCTGCGCGGCCGCCATGTCGACGATCACCGAACCCGGCCGCATCGATGCGACCTGCTGCTCGGAGATCAGCTTCGGCGCCGCGCGTCCGGGAATCAACGCGGTAGTGATGACGATGTCGACATCGGCAACCTGCTCGGAGTAGATCTCGGCGGCCCGCTCGTCGTAGGACTCGGACGTCGCTCTCGCGTAGCCGTCGGTGCCCTCCTCCTGGTCGACCTCCACCGCCAGGTACTCCCCGCCGAGCGATCTCACCTGCTCTGCGACCTCGGCTCGAGGGTCGGTGGCGCGGACCACCGCGCCGAGGCTCTTGGCAGTGGCGATCGCCGCGAGCCCAGCGACGCCGGCCCCGGCGATCAGCACCTTCGCCGGCGCAACCTTGCCGGCTGCAGTGACCTGCCCAGTGAAGAACCGGCCGAACACGTGCGCCGCCTCGATGACGGCCCGGTACCCGGCGATGTTCGCCATGGAGCTCAGAACGTCCATCGACTGCGCACGCGAGATCCGCGGCACGGCGTCCATGGCCAGGGCGGTCACACCTCGCTCTGCCAGCGCAGCCAGGCGCTGCGGCTCCAGCGCTGGCGCCAGCATGGCGATGAGTGTCGAGCCGGCCCGCAATCGGGCGATCTCGAAAGATTGCGGAGCGTTGATCATCACGACGACGTCGGCATCCCAGACGGGACCGGCCGACACCTCGGCTCCTGCCTCGCTGTACGCGTCGTCGTCGAAGCCGGCACGAGAGCCCGCCCCGGACTGGACGCTCACCGCATAACCGAGAGCGATGATCCTGCTGACACCGGTCGGCGTCAGCGCGACGCGCGTTTCGCCCTTCATCGACTCGGCGACGACCCCGACGCGCATCGGGTGCACCTCTGCACCTTCGCTCATGCATTCTCCTTGAGATACGGCGCCACCATCGCCCGAGCGGCGACGCCGCTGGGACGGGCATGTGTGCTCCGGCGAGACGAGGGTCGGGCACACAACGTGATACGCCGGAACTGGACGTGACTGGCGAAGGTAGTGCCGGGCACCGGCGAAGAGGATGACGACTCTGTCACAGCACGCCGTCCGAACTCTGCTCGAGCCGATTCACAGCAGGTCAGATCACCAATTGGGCGCTTCGGGTAGTCACGAGTGGAGCGAATTGGGACATCCTCTGCTCCTCCCATCCCACTCCACGGGCGCGACCTGGAGTCACCGCTCCCCTATCGACTCGAGCTCCCGGTGACCGCGCTCCCAGTGACCGCGCTCCTCGTGTGTGTCACCGCGCGAAGCGCGCCCGTGGGTCGTAGCGATCTGGGACAACCGGCAGGCAGACGATCACGCGACCCTCGATCGAACCGTCAAGCAACCGACGACGAGGTGAGTACAGGTGCAGGTGGAAGGAACGGTCGCTCTCGTGACCGGTGGGGCATCCGGCCTCGGGTTCGCGACCGCGCAACGGCTGGCGGCCGACGGTGCACGGGTGGTGCTCCTTGATCTGGAGTCGTCGCCCGGGCGGGAGGCCGCTGCGGAGATCGGAAGCGCGGCGACATTCGTGCCGACCGACGTGCGGGAAGCCGAGCAGGTGGCGGATGGCGTGTCCGTCGCTCGTGAGCAGGGACCGCTGCGCACAGTCGTCAACTGCGCGGGCATCGGTGATCCGGCCCGGACTCTGGGCAAGGGCGGCCCGCTCGATCTGGACCGTTTCGCACGCGTCGTACAGATCAACCTCATCGGGACTTTCAACGTCATCCGGCTGGCCGCCGAGGCGATCGCGGACACCGAGCCGGACGACGGCGGCGAGCGTGGCGTCGTTGTCAACACGGCCTCCGTCGCAGCCTTCGACGGGCAGATCGGACAGGCGTCCTACTCCGCGTCCAAGGGGGGCATCGTCGGCATGACACTGCCGATCGCGAGGGATCTCGCATCCTCGGCGATCAGGGTGGTGACGATCGCTCCCGGCATGTTCGCGACCCCGATCCTGCGGGGGCTCTCCGAGGAGGCACGTACCTCCCTCGAAGCGCAGGTACCGCACCCGTCCCGGCTCGGAGAGCCCTCGGAGTACGCCGATCTGGTCGCTCACATCGTCGCGAACCCGATGCTGAACGGCGAGACGATCCGTCTCGACGGTGCGATCCGGATGGCCCCCCGATGAGCCGGCGTGCCGCGTTGGTCACCGGGGCGTCCCGGGGGATCGGGGCGCTGATCGCCGGACGTCTGGCCGCCGAGGGGTGGGACCTTACGCTCAGTGCACGCTCCGAAGGACCTCTCGAGGACCTCGCCGAAGCGTTGCGTACCGAGCACGGAGTCTCGGTCGGGACAGTCACCGCTGACATGGCCCAGGAGCACGATGTCCTCCGGCTCGCAACTGCCCAGATCGACGGGCCCGGTCGCCTCGACGCCCTGGTCCTGAATGCCGGAATGGGTTCGATCGGCCCTCTTGCCGACTTCCCGGCACGTCGGCTGGACAAGCTGTACACGGTCAACGTCCGCTCCGGCTACCTGCTCATTCAGACACTGCTACCCCTGCTGCGCGCCACCTCCGGCGAATCCGACGCTGCTCGGGTCATCGCGGTGTCATCGCTGACAGGTGTCGCGGGCGAGCCCCTGAACTCGGCCTACGGAGCAACCAAGGCCGCACTGACATCACTGTGCGAGACGCTCAACACCGAAGAGTCCCTGGGCGGGGTCACCGGGACAGCGGTGTGCCCTGGCTACGTCGCCACCGATATGACAGCACCTCTGACCGGCCAGGTCGCCCACGAAGCCATGATCGACCCGACCGACGTCGCCGAGGTCGTCGTCGGCGTAACCCGGCTGAGCCGATCGGTCGTGATCCCCTCGATCCCCATGGTCCGTCCGGGCACCCACCTCTGGCAGGCCTGATCGTCGAGAGGTCGGGCCTCAACTGGCCGCATAGCTCGGCGGCCCGGCCTCTCGGCACACCTGCACGGACCGGTCACCACTGCTGTCCGACATGTCGATCAGCACCGCTGTGACCACACCGAGATCCGCCAGTACCGAACGACTGACGCTCGGCGCGACGACGCTCCCGCCGACCTCGGTGTCGAAGAGTCCACAGGCCTGGACACCGCCGGGCGGGCGCACGTAGACCAGCACTCCCCCGTTCGCCGCGATCATGGCCCGACCTCGCTCCAGGTGCGCACCGCACCCACAGGACCGGGCTCCGAGCACATCGCCGGTGAGGCATTCGACGTGTACGTAGACCGGAACGTCGCGTGCGCCTGCGACATCCCCGGCGACCAAGGCCAGATGCTCGCCGTTGTCGTGGACGCCGCGGTATCCGATCGCGTGCAACCGTCCCGCGTCGGTGGCCAGGGCCGCATCCGCGCGCCGTACGACCTGGGGCTCCGTGCGCTTGCGGTGTTCCATGAGCTCGGAGATCGACACGATCACGAGTCCGTGCTGACCCGCGAACCGCACCAGCTCCGGTCCGCGTGCCATCTGCCCCGGATGCTCCTCGGAGACGATCTCGCACAGTGCCCCGGCCGGCCGCATCCCGGCGAGCCGCGCGAGATCGACCGCCGCCTCGGTGTGGCCCGGGCGGACCAGGACCCCACCGGAGCGGGCACGAAGCGGCACCACGTGCCCGGGACGTACGAAGTCGGATGCGCGGGCCCGCTCGGAGGCGAGAGCCGCGATGGTGCGAGCACGTGCGGACGCCGAGATACCCGTACCGTTAGCGGCCAGGTCGACCGTGACCTGATATGCCGTCTGATAGCGATCGCCGTTTCGGCCGTGCATCGGCGACAGGTCGAGGCGGTCGCAGTCGTCCTCGGGCAGCGCCACACAGACGAACCCGGATGTGTACCGCACCGTGAAGGCCAAGGTCTGTGCGGTCGCCGCCTCGGCCGCGAAGATCAGGTCTCCCTCGTCCTCCCGGTCGGCGTCGTCGGTCACGATCACCGGACGCCCCGCCGCGATCTCCTGCACAGCGCGGGTCACACGGTCTGGCGGGAACGAGTGCACAGCCTGCACGTCGACGCTCACACCTCCGCCAGTCGCCGGAATCGACTGCCGTGGAACACCAGCGGTGCAGCGGCCGGGTCGGCGTAGGCTCCGTGGATCTCCAGCAGCGCGATCGCGTGATCTCCTGCAGGCAGCTCACTGTGCAGCGAGCAGTCGAGCCAGGCGGTCGCGCCGTGTACGACGACACCACCGGCGCGGGTCTGTTCCCAGGCGACATCCGCGAAGCGGTCACCAGTCTTCCTGGCCAGACTCAAGCACACCTGGTCGTGCCCCTCCGCGAGCACACTGACGCCGAGCCGTGCACGGTCGCGCAGCCGAGGCCAGGTCGTGGAGGTGTTCTGAACACAGACAGAGACCAGAGGCGGCGCCACGGATACCGAGGTGAACGAGCTCGCCGCCATGCCCACGGGCTCGTCGTCGATCATTGCGCACACGGCGGCCACCCCCGAGGGGAAACATCCGAATGTCCGGCGGAGGTGATCCGCATCGGAGGTGACAGGCTCGATCTCGATCATTTCTCGCAGTTCTCCGTTGTTGTCGTTCATGTCCATGTCAGGACCGGGGTAGTCCGAGGACTCTCTCGGCGATGTGGTTGAGCACGCTCTCGTTGTTCAGCGGGGCGATCTGAAGGACACGGATCATCGGCCACAGCGTGATCACGTCGGTCTCGTAGACGAACGCCGAGCCGCCGTGGGTCTGGATGGCGGCCTCGACGGCACCGAGCGCGGCCCGGCTCGCGAGCAACTTGGCCATGTTCGCCTTGGTCCCCGCATCGCGTCCCGAGTCGTACTCGGCCGCCGCGGAGTACATGACCTGCCGAGCGGCCTCCATTTCTGCCTTCGCCAGAGCCAGCGGATGGGCCACGGCTTGATGCGAGCCGATAGGCCTCCCGAAAGGTGCTCTGACCCGCGCATAGTCCACGGCCTTTGTCAAGGCGTAGTCGCCGAGTCCGAGCGCCCACGCGGCGATGGTGACTCGTTCCTGGTTGAGGCAGGCGAGCAGATGGTCGAAACCGAGGCCGTCGGTGCCGATCAGTGCGCTCTCGGGCACGACCACATCGTCGAGGAACACCTCGAACTGGTATTCCGGGGCGTGCCACTCGATGTCCAGCCGGCGCAACGACACACCCGGTAGCGTCATCTCGACCGCGAAGAGACCGAATCCGGTTCGTCTGCCGACCGGCGCTCCGGGTGTGGCTGTCCGGGCCAGCAGGAGGATGTGGTCGGATTCGTCGGCGGCCGAGATGAACACTTTCTGGCCGTCGATGCGATACCCGTCCTCGCATTTTCTGGCTACGGTACTCGACGCGAACGAATTGGTGCCCGAGTCCGGTTCGGTGACGCCGAGACAGAACCGGCGCCGACCTTCCACGGTAGGGACGACGTGCTGGTCGATCTGCGCAGTTGATCCGCTGCGCAGGATGGCTTCGCGGGAGAACGTCGTGAGTGAGTACTGCAGCGGCGGCACTCCCGCGCGTGCGAGCGCCTCCATGACAGCAGTACATCCGGTCAGGCCGCCCCCCGCGCCCCCGAGCTCCTCCGGGACCCCGATCGCGAGCAGATCGGCGGCGACCATGGCATCCCAGAGTTCCGGGATGTGCTGCTTGTTGCGAGCGCGCTCCAGATAGAGAGAGCGCGGGCATGCGGCGATCACCCCCTGCACCGCTTCGTGGACCGACCCGACGAGCTCGGCATGATCGGGATGGACCGTGGGCGGAATCTCGGTCGGCACGATTCTCCTTCCGTCCGTTCAGCGGCCGTGGAACTCGAGAGGACGCTTCCTCAGGGAAGTGCGCGGTCCTTCTCGGGCGTCGGACGACATGCCCCGAGGGTTCAGCACATGCTCCGGGACGAATCGTGGCTCGTCGTTGAGTGCGCGAACGGCGACCTCTCTGGTGGTGCGCGCCGCGAACGGTGCGTTCTCGGCGATCCGCCGGCCGATCGTGAGCGCCCGCTCGAACACGTCGGCTCCCGGGATCGCCTCGTCGATGAGACCGGCCTCGAACGCCCGCTGTGCCGGTACATGATCACCGGTGAGCAGCAGCTTCATGGCGAAGGTCCTGGGAACCTGCCGTGGCATCCGGGCGTGGCTGCCACCGCCGGGCACCAGGCCCCACCGGACTTCGTGGAGCCCGAACACGGCGTGATCGGCAGCGACCCTGATGTCTGTTCCGAGCAGCAGCTCCAGGCCTGCCGCGACGCAGGCACCGTTGGCTGCCGCGATCACGGGTTTGTCCACATCGGACATGAACCGCATGTCGGGACCGGGTACGAGGTTCCCGAGTTCACCGTCCGTCAGCCGAGGAAGGAGCTCGCCCAGGTCGCCTCCGGCACAGAATGCACGCTCGCCTGCTCCTACGATCACGATCGCCTGGACGACCTCTTCTCGAACCGCCGCCGCGATCCCCTCCGCGAGGTCGCGGAGCATCCCGAGAGTGAGGGCATTGTCTGCCTCGGGTCGATCGAGCGTCAGCACCGCCAGGGCATCGTCGACGACATACGTCACCTCTCCGTCTGCGCCCACGCGGTCGGCTCCCTCGATCGTCCGCGACGCGACCGGGAGGTCGACGCCCGTCGAGGACGCTATGCACGCCGTCGCGCTCGTGGATGTCGCAATCCGCACCACCTCCCTGACGTCAGCCCGGAACGTCCCGTTTCGCGACAACCGTGCTCTTAGCGGACTCTCTAGCGTCGCCGTCACCCGATTCGGCGATGGAGCCGGATCTGCGCAGGTCATGCGACCGGAAAGCGTGGTGACCGTGGTGGACGGCATCGAGAGCAGACATGGAGCGGAGACAGACGCTCCCCCTGAACGCACCCTGCGGAGAGTCGCGGGAGCGGCGCTGACCGCGAGCACCCTCGAGTGGTACGACTTCTACATCTACGGCACGGCCGCGGCACTCGTGTTCAACACGGTGTTCTTCCCGACCGCGTCGCCGGTGGTCGGGCTGCTCGCCTCGTTCGCGACGTTCGGCGTCGGATTCCTGTTCCGCCCCGTCGGAGGAATCGTGTTCGGCCATTACGGCGACCGGGTCGGGCGAAAGAAGCTGCTGGTCATCGCCATGCTGATGATGGGTGCCGCGACAACTTTGATCGGGCTGCTCCCCACGTATGCAACGATCGGAATCGCGGCTCCGATCCTTCTCGTCGTCCTGAGGTGCGTCCAGGGACTGGCGATCGGCGGGCAGTATGGCGGAGCGATGTTGCTCGTCACCGAGAACGCGCCCGCCCACCGTCGGGGGTTCTACGGCAGCTTCGCTCAGATGGGCCCCTCGCTCGCCGTCATCCTGTCAAACATCACCTTTCTCGTGCTGATCGCCGCACTGCCCGCCGACGACTTCGCCTCGTGGGGATGGCGCGTTCCGTTCCTTCTCAGCGTCATCGTCATCGCACTGGGACTCTGGATCCAGCTACGGATCGAGGACACTCCGGACTTCCGGAGGCTGAACGAAGGCTCGGGCGCAGGTCGACCGACCGAGAAGCAGACGGCGACTGCATCCGGACCCGCCAGGTCCCGCTCACCGCTGGTCGAGGCGCTACGCACGCATCCGATGCAGATCCTGCAGGCTGGCGGCATGATCCTGGTGATCCAGGTCTACTACTACATCCTTATCGTCTTCATGGTGTCCTACGTCGGAACGCTCGGCGTGGACCGGTCCACGATCCTGACGATCGTACTGATCTCCAGCGGAGCCACCGTGCTGACGATCCCGATGTTCGCCGGCCTGTCCGATCGGATCGGACGCAAACGGGTTCTGGTCCCGGCCGCGGTCGCGACCCTCGTGTCGGCCTTCCCGTTCTTCTGGCTGATGGAATCGGCCACGGTCCCCACCATGCTCTCGGGTGCCCTCATCGCGGGTGTCGTTCTCGGGGCGCTCTACGGGCCCATGGCCGCCTTCTTCACCGAGATGTTCGCGACCGGGGTGCGCTACTCGGGAGCGTCGGTGGGCTACCAGCTCGGCGCCGTGGTCGGTGGCGGGTTCTCGCCGCTGATCGCCGCATCTCTCCTGGCCTGGACCGGGACCATCAATGCGGTCGCCGGCTTCGTAGCCGTCGCCGCGCTGCTCACGCTCCTCGCCATCGTGTCGACCCGCGAGCACTACCGCGTCGATCGAAGGTGAACCGTGGCCGGTCGGCCCACCGCGCCGGGGGCCGACCGGTCACGCCAGTCAGAACGCAGCGGTCGAGAGATCCAGCCCGAGCGCCCGCACCTTCCGGTAGAGGGTGGAGCGAGCGATACCGAGCGACTCGGCGGCCCGGTGCTTGTTCCCCCCGGAGTCCCGCAGCGCCTTCATGATCGTCCGAGCCTCCGCCTGCTCCAACATCGCGAGCGGCCGGCGAGCGGCGCGCGCGACGACGTCCGCGGGGAGATCGGCGGCACCCACATAACCGCCGCGGTTGCGCACCACCAACGTCCGGACCAAGGTCTCGAGCGACGCCACGTTGCCCGCCCACTCCAGGCGGCTGAGGGCTTGTACCGCCTCCGGCATCCAGCGCACCGTCTCGCCGTCGCCCACCACCCGCTTCGTCAGCGCGGCGAGCAAGACGGCCAGGTCCTCCAGCCGGTCCCGCAAGGGCGGAACGTCAAGGACCTCGCTGAAGGCGTCGATCAACGGATTCCGCGCGCCGAACGCGAGAGGGCCCGCTTCGGAAGTCGCGAAGACCCGCCGTGAACCGGGCCGACGTTCGAGCGCACGCAATGTGGCGTGTGCGACGTCGGGATCGAGACGGTCGATGTGCCGGAGCACCAGCGTCTCCTCCGGCCCGTCGAGCTCGGTCTCCACGTCGGCCAGCCAGGCGTCGACCCCGCGAGTCCCCAGCTCTGTCGCATCAGCGACGCGCAAAGGCCCGGCCTCGGCCAGCGACGCGGCGACCGCCAACCGACCGCTGCCCTGCTCCCCCACCAGCAGGACCCGCTCGGCAGAGCCGATCGCGGCGGCTCGCCGGCACAGCGCGGCCCATCGAGGACTGGAACCGACGAGACCGGGCAGGCGGGGGAACGCCTCCGTGGCGGACCGGCCCGCGGGACGTGTCGTTTCGGCCTTCAGCTTGAGGACCGCCCCGATGACGTCAGGACCGTCGTTGACCGGATGGGTCTCGACCGAGACACGGGTGCCGTCAGTGAGCGTGACCGGGCAGGGCCGGGCGATCTGGTCGCCCAGGACCTTGGCCGCATGTTCCCAGAGCATCGCCTGATCGACGCCACCGATGAGCCGGGCAGCAGCCGCGTTGGTGATGATCGTGTGCTGGTCGAGCGTGACCAGCGGATGCCTGGTGTCGCGGTTGTGCGTCAGGTAGGAGTCGAGCAGTAGGCGTTCGCGCCCCGAGGCCGCGTGCCGCAGGCTGTCCTGGATGTCAGCAGCGATCTCCATGACCCAGGACAGGACGAACGGGGTCGTGTCGCCGAGCCGGCAGGTGAGATCGATGCTCCCGACCACACGTCGTGTGATCGGGTGGACGATTGGTGCGCCCGCGCAGCTCAGGTCGTGGAACGCCTCGGCGAAGTGCTCCGGGCCACGCACCAGGATCGGGCGCCCGCTCAGCAGCGTGATCGCACTCGTCGTACCGACGTGGGACTCCGCGACCGAGAAGCGCGGAGCGACGTTGAGAGTGTCGAGCCGCGCAGCGAAAGCCGGGTCCGGAACCCAGCGATGCAACAGGCGACCCTCGTTGTCCGTGAGCGACAACGCGCACTCTGCCTGTTCCAGCGCTGCACGCCGCTTCTCCACGATCGGAGCAACTGCGCGCGTGAGATACGAGTCGAGGTCCACCTCAGGGTAATACCCAGGCGCCACGTCATCGGGTCGAAGGCCCTGGACGCGCGATCGCTTCCAGGACTCGTAGACGACCGCGCGCACCGGGCCCGCGGTCTCCGGCATCCGTGCAGGATTCGCCCCGAGCACGTCGCGCGCGGCATGCATGGCGCGGGCCCACTCGTCCATGAGGTCCTCCGATCCGCCCCGGCCCGGCGGTGGACCGACGTGAAGGCGACACCGAGGATGATGCCAGCTACTGACAAGCTGTCAAGAAGCGGGGGGCTGGTCGGCGATGGTCAGTACCGTTCGCACCAGGAGGTCGTGGACCTGCGGTTTCGTCAGAGAACCGACAGTGAGCCATTCGGCGACAGCAGCAGACACCAGACCCTGATAGCTCCGGATCTTCGCCCTGGTCACCGGGTCGTCGGCCAAATCGAGGACTGCGACGATCCGGTCCTCCCAGGCACGCATGCCGGACCGGAAGACAGCCTCGACCTCGGGGTCGGAGCCCGGCGCGACGGTCCCGATCATGGTCATGATCGTCTGCGGATTCTGTTCGAGGACGTCGAGCCAGCGCCCGAGCACCCGCCGGAGTTCGTCCGGGCCCGTTGCACGGCGTTGGGGCGGCAGCTCGGGAAGGTGCCCGAAGCGCCGTAGCACGTCCAGGTAGAGCCCACGCTTGGTGCCGAAGTAGTAGTTCAAGTTGGTGCGAGTCGTCCCCGCCGCCCGTGCAAGGTCGGTCGTGGACACCCCCGAGTAGGGCCGCTCCGCGAACAGCCGTTGCGCGGCTTCGAGGATCTGCTCTCGCCGGTCGTCCGGATCCAGCCTGATCCGGCGGTTCTCGACGCCGGCCGCGTCGGTGCTCGGGCTTGCCACGACGGTCACGGTAACGGCAGAACCCGCCGTGACCAGAAGTTGTCGCGTTACGCGACAACCGGGATCTGGGGCGGCGACCTAGCGTCCCTCGCATGCTGCTGGACCTGGACGAGGATCGTCGCGCGTTCCGTGACAGCGTGCGGTCGTGGGTGGACAAGAACTTCCCGCCCGAGCGCGCGCTGGAGCTCGAGAAGCGTGAGTACGACTACCCCTACGAGCTGTGGGACGCGATGGCCGAAGCCGGCTTTCACGCGATGGGGATCGACGAGGAATACGGTGGCCAGGGCGGCAACGCCGTCGACACGGCCGTTCTGGCCCGCGAACTCGCACGCAGCCTGGGTGGTCTGTCCTGGGTGTGGGGCATCCCCTCCTTCGCCGGCGCCAAGGCCGTGACCCACGGCGGGACCGAGGAGCAGAAGCGCGAGTACCTCCCGCGGCTCGCCGCCGGTGATATTCGGTTCTCGATCGCGGTCACCGAGCCCGGTGGCGGCACCGACCTGCTCGGAGCGATGACCACTCGGGCGAAGAAGGTCGACGGCGGCTGGGTGGTCAAGGGCCAGAAGATGTGGTCGACCGGCGCCAAGGAGGCCACCTACCTTCTGATTCTCGCCCGCAGCGGCGACCCCGAGGCGCCCGGTAAGCGAGCTCCGACGACCCTCCTGCTCGTGCCGACGGACTCCCCCGGCATCGAGATGCGCTACATCCCCAAACTCGGGATGCGGGCGATGGGCTCCTGCGAGGTGTTCCTCGACGATGTGTTCGTCCCCGACTCGCAGCTGTTGGGCACCGAGCACCAGGGCTTTCGCGTCCTTCTCGCCTCGCTGAACAACGAACGGATCATGAGCGGCGCACTGGCGCTGGGCATGCTGGACGGAATCCTCGAGGAGTCCGTCGAGTACGCGAAGAACCGGATGACGTTCGGCCGGGTGATCGGCGGCCATCAGATCATCCAGCACTACATCGCCGACACCGCGCTCGGACAGAAGCAGGCCGAGTTGATGGTCTTCGACGCTGCGTGGCGCGAGGCATCAGGCATGCGCTGCCACCAGGAGGCGAACATGGTCAAGGTGGTCACCTCCGAGCTCGCCGTATCGGCAGCCGACCGTGGAATCCAGATCCTGGGCGGCATGGGGATCTCCAGCGAGACCCATGCACAGCGGTTCTGGCGCGATCTGCGACAGTTCCGGATCGCCCCGATCAGCAATGAAATGGCGCGCAACAATCTGGCCGAGTCGTTCGGTCTCCCCCGTTCCTACTGACCCGACACGGGAGGGTTCGACGATGAACGTCCTCACCTCGATCGAGCGTATCGCCCGGCAACGTGGCGATCACGTGGCGGTTCGCAGTGGCGGACAGGAACTGCAGTACCGGGATCTCATCGACACCGCTGCCCGGTTCGCGGGATACCTGCATCGAGCAGGGCTGCAGCCCGGTGATCGTGTCGGGATCTACCTGCACAACGAGCCCGAGTGGATTCCGGCTCTGCTCGGGATCTGGCGGGCCGGCGGCGTCGCGGTTCCGTTCAACTACATGTTCGCCCCGAGCCCTCTGCGCCACGCCGCGGTGGACTCGGGCGCTCGGTGGATCATCGCACTGGGCGCCGACGTCCCCCGGCTCCAGGAGGTGCTCGCCGACACTCCGTTGGTGCGCGGCATCATCACGCTGACCCCAGCAGATGGCGCCACCGTCTCCTTCGGCGAGGCCACTGCCGGGGAGCCGCTGCGACACACGGTGCCCCGGCTCGACGGCGACGATGCGCTGCTGATGTACACCAGTGGCTCGACCGGTCGACCCAAGGGGGTCCGGCAGACACACCGCAACACCACGGCCGAGTGCGAGGCCGTCATCGACGTCTTCGATCTGGGATCGAGCGACAGCGCGCTGGTCTGCACGCCTCTGTTCCATGTCGGGGGCCTGCAGCTGATCACGCTTCCGCTGCTGCTCGCCGGCGGCCAGGTCACGTTGCGACGCTGGAACGCCGCGGAGTACGTGAACGAGGTCCTCACCTCGCGGCCGACAGTCCTGGCGATCGTGCCGGCGATGATGATCGACATCGTCAGTCTGCTGAAGGAGCAGGCACGCGACTTCGAGTCCGTTCGAGTCTGCATGGTTGGTGGCTCGGCGATGCCGGAGTCGCGGCTCAAGCAGTTCTCCGCGTTGACCGGCGTCGTCCCGGTCAACATCTACGGGCAGACCGAACAGAGCGGGCTGGCCATCACCGAGCGGACAGAGCAGGATCGCCGTACCGGGTCGCTGGGCAGGCCGCTCGAACAGATCCTCCAGTGGCAGGTCGTACCCGTCGGCGCCGACGAACCACTTCCCGCCGGTGCCGACCTACCCGGCGAGCTGTGGGTGCGTGGCGACGCGGTGACGCCGGGTTACTGGCAGCTACCCGAGACGAACGACACCAAGTTCCGAGACGGGTGGTTCCGGACCACCGACCTTGTCCGTGAGGCGCCCGACGGCTTCCTCTACTACGTCGAGCGAGCCGATGACATGATCATCAGCGGTGGGGAGAACATCTATCCGCAGATGGTCGAAGGGCATCTCCTCGCGTGCCCCATGGTCGCCGAGGTTGCCGTGATCGGCACGCCGCACGAGCGCTTCGTCGAGCAGGTGACCGCGATCATCGTCCCGACACGTCCCGACGTGACTGCGGAGGACATCGCAGAGTACTGCCAGACACAGCCCGACCTGCGCGGTCTGCAGCGTCCACGACGGATAGAGATCGTCGACACGATCCCACGGACCGGCACCAACAAGATCGACAAGCCGGCCCTCAAGGTCCGCTTCCGGGATTGAGCGACAGACAGGGCCCCCGCCGGATGCACCGGCGGGGGCCCTGTCTGTCGACACCGGATGAGTAGGTTCAGCGCTCCTGTTCGAGATGCGCCCGGACCGTCTTTCCGGTCTGCGAGACCCACCCCGCTCCGGTGGCGTAGTCGATCATCTTCTTCCAGCCGGCGTCCCAGTCGGTGGCGGTGGCGGTACCTCGTGCCCGCTCCCGCAGTACCTCGAGGTCGAGAGCGGCGTCCGTGTCACCGTCCATCGTTCCGAGGCCGGACCGTCTTAACTCCCCGTCCACGGCCGCAGTGGCGAGATCGCTCACCACCGACAGCCGCGTGAGGTCGTCCGTCTCCTCGACCGTCACTGCGCCGGTCACCACGCGAACGAACATCTCTTCCCCCTCCTCAGCGCCCGAACTCGACCGTTGCCGTGCCGCCGACGGCCCGGGTTCCGTCACCCCGATCAGCCCATACTTCGCAGTCCACCAGATGCCGGCCGTCGGCCTCTCGGACCGCGGTGACAGTGCCTCCGACGTCGACGGCATCACCGGCGAACACGTTCGCGGAGAACCGACAGTCGACGTTTCGCACCGCCGCGCGCGAACCGGTCCAGGCAGCCAGCATGTTGATGACATAGGCCATCGTGACCCCGCCCTGGTTCACCTCACGATCGCCCAGCCCGGCGGAGCGAACAGCGTCGAGGTCGAAGTGGATCGGGTTCGGGTCCCTCAGGACAAGCGCCATGATCTTGATCTTGTCCGCCTCCACGCTCTCCACCCGGAGAGCAGGGACTGCGTCCCCCACAGCAGGCAGTGCGGTCACGGGCATCAGGCACCTCGCTTGAAGATGAAACCTTCGGTCACGGTGCCGACAGGCCCGTCACCGGGTTCGGTCAGGTCGTGCACCACCACGGTGACCGTGACGAAGTCCAGGTAGCCTCCGCCGCGCGACTCCTTGCGCGACACCGGGCCGACCGATGCGGTGGTCCGCACCCGATGACCGGCCCGCAGCGGGCGATGCTGGGCGAGGCCGCAGTTACCGAACAGCAGTGTGTCGTGCTCCCGCTTGCCTGCGCGGTCGCAGAGCTCGTCGACGGTGATACCCATACCCCGCAACGCGATCACAAGCAGCCAGAGGGGGTGTGCGTGATCGCTGTCTTCGGCCGGTGCAAGCAGGGCGTAGTCGGCCAGCGCGCTCTCGTAGGGTTCGACGGTCAGCTCGGCACCCGGCAGATCGCGGCCGTCGAGCGCCGCACGCAGGTCCTCCAACGTGATGGGCCCAGAGGTTGTCGTCGTCATCGTTCCTCTCTCGGTACTGCGTCGTTCATCCGCGAAGCGGCAGGCCGACGGCTTCCTCGAACTCACGCAGGTCGAAGTAGTCACGCCACTCCGTGATCAGTCCGCCCACCACCCGGGTCACGCCGGTCACGGGCAATGCGAACGACTTACCTGTCGGAAGCGCCGTCAGCACGTCCACCCGCTCGGTGAACACGTACCCGTCCCGGGACGCGAGGTGGAGGGTGTCGATGTGGTCCATGGACATCACCTGGAACAGTGCGGTGAGCGTCTGGAGCACCGCATCGCGGCCGTGAGCCGGAGGCAGTGGCATGTTCTGGTACATCGCCTCGGGCGCCAGGTAGCGCTCGAGACGAGCCGGGTCACCGTGGGGCAGCTCGGCGAAGAACGCGAGGACGAGTTCCTCGTCCGCTCCCTCGGGCCGCGCAGCCGCCGTCGTCGTGTCCGCCCAGGTCGGCCGGGTCGACATCTCGGTCATGGGATGACTCCTTCGTCGTCATGACAGGCTCAGAAAACGGTGTAGCCCCCGTCGACCACGACCTCGTTGCCGGTGTGGAAGGTGAGGGCCGGATCCGCGAGGAAGGCCGCGACCTCGTGGAACTCCTCCGGATCCGCCCACCGCCGCGCCGGGGTACGGCCTGTGGTGACGGCCATGAACTTCTCGTTCTCCTGAAGATCGGTGTTCATGCCTGTACGGGTCCAGCCCGGGATGAGGATGTTGCACCGCACCCTGTGCCGCGCGAGCTCCACCGCCAGGGTGCGGCCGAGGCCGAGCAGACCCGTCTTGCTCGCGGCATAGGCGGCCTGACCTGCTCCCCCGTACCGGCTGATGGTCGAGGACAGGACGACGATCGAGCCGCCGGCCCCCTGCTCGACGAATCGTCGAGCGGCCTCACGGGTACACAAGAAGCCGCCGTCGAGATTCGTGCGCAGCACCCGGTGCCATGTCTCCAAGCTCATGTCCGTGATGGGTGCGGCCTCAGCGATACCCGCGTTGGCCACGAAGCAGCCGAGGGGGCCGAGCTCACCGACGGTCCGGTCCATCGCTGCGGCGACGGCCGACTCGTCGGTCACGTCACAGCTCACCGCCATCGCCTTGACCCCCAGGGAGGAGATCTCGTCGACGGCATCCGCGCTGCGCTCGGCGTTACGCGCCCACACGGCGATGTTGGCTCCAGCTTTCGCCATACCGACCGCCATGGCCCGACCGATGCCGTTATTGCCACCAGTGACGACCGCGTTGACTCCGGTCAGATCGCTCATGCCGGTCCACCTCCCGGAAGATCGATCAGATCGGCCAGCACGGCCCTATGACGCTCCGGAGTGCCGAAGGCGATCGCGCTGCTCTTGGCGCGCTTGAGGTACAGATGTGCGGGATGCTCCCAGGTGAAGCCAATCCCGCCGTGTAGCTGCACGCACTCCTCGGCCGCCTGCTGGACCACCACCGAGCAATGTGCCTGTGCGAGCGCGGCCGCGACCGGGAGGTCCGGTGAGCCCACCGCGGCGCACTCCGCGGCGTATCGCGCGACGGCCCGTGCCTGGGTGATCAGCACCCAGAGGTCGGCGAGCCGGTGCTTCAGAGCCTGGTACGAGCCCAGGACGCGGGCGAACTGGCTGCGGACTCCGAGGTACTCCACCGTCATGTCCAGGCACCGCTCCGCGACTCCGAGCTGCTCCGACGCGAGCAGCACGGCGCCGATGCGCAGGGCCGCGTCGACCGCAGCAGGCACGTTCGGCCCCCGGGCGACAGGCCGGGCGGAGACGCCGTCGAAGGACAGGTCCACCAGTGGGCGCGTCATGTCGAGCGAGACCACCGGAGTACGGACGAGTCCCTCGCTCTCGGACCCGACGGCATAGAGCGCATCCCCGACGGGCACGAGCAGGACATCGGCGACGAGGGCGTCGGCAACCCCTCGGACCGAGCCGTACAGCGTCCGCCCGTCGACCGTGACCGGAACCCCGGAAACCCCCGCAGTGGCGCCGAACGGGACCGCCACAGCAGCCCCCAGCTCTCCCGAGGCGATCTGCGGAAGGAGCTCCTCCTCACCGAGCTCCAGCAGGAGGGCTCCCGCGACCGCGGTCCCGAGGAACGGCACCGGCGCGACTGCACGACCGAGCTCCTCGGACACGACGGCGGACTCGCGCCAGCTCGCGCCCGCGCCGCCGAATCTCTCCGGGATCGCGAGCGAGGAACAGCCCACGTCGGTCCCCAGCGCCAACCAGAGCTCCCGATCGACAGGGGTGTCGGACTCGGTGCGCTCCAGCACGTCGCTCCATGCGCTGCGCTTGTCCAGCACCGAGCGGACGGTCGCACGCAGGTCGTCCTCGATCTCGGAGTACAGCAGATCACCGGTCACAGGTGTGCTCATCGGGGAAGGTCCTTCCAGGCCACGTCCTTGTCGGCACGAGCCTCCGCCGGGAGACCGAGCACACGCTCGGCGATGATGTTGCGCATGATCTCCGAGGTGCCACCTTCGATCGAGTTGCCCTTGGCACGCAGGTAGCGCCAGCCGGCGGGGCTCTCTGCGTGGGTGACGATCACCGGACGACGGGCCGAGTAGTCCGTGTAGCGCAGCGCCTCGTCGCCGAGCAGGTCGAGTTCCAGGGCGGAGACCTGCTGGTTGAGCCGCGCATAGGTGAGCTTGGCTCCCGAGCCTTCCGGTCCCGGCAGCCCAGCAGCCTGTTGCTGACCGAGCCGCTCGGCCGTCAGCCGACCGGCCTCGGCCTCGACCCAGAAGCGCAGAACCTGGTCGTGCAGCCCCGAGGTGCGAAGTTCCGGACGCTCCCGCCACACCTTGGCGAGCTCGCCGATCGCCCCGCTCTCCCGGGGGATGGTCCCGGCTCCGATCGCAACACGCTCGTTCATGAGTGTGTTCTGGGTGACCGCCCAGCCCTGCCCGATCTCCCCGAGTCGCTGTGTGTCAGGAATACGGACGTCGTCGAGATAGACCTCGTTGAACTCGCTCTCCCCGGTGATCTGGCGCAGGGGTCGCACGTCCACACCCCGAGCGCTCATGTCGCACACGAAGAACGTCAGGCCACGATGCTTCGGCTGCGTGGGGTCGGTGCGGGCCACCAGAATCGCCCAGCTCGCGTCGTGGGCAAGCGAGGTCCATACCTTCTGACCGTTGACGACCCAGTCGTCACCGTCCCGCCGGGCGCTCGTGGCGACATTGGCCAGGTCGGAGCCGGCCCCCGGCTCACTGAACAACTGACACCAGATGTCCTCGCCCGTCCAGAGCGGGCGGAGCCAGCGACGCTGCTGCTCGAGCGTTCCGAAGCGGAGAAGACTCGGCGCTGCCATTCCCAGGCCGATGATGTTGGTGTGCGGCTTGTTGTCCGGGGCGCCGGCAGCGGCGAACGCACGGTCGACGCCCGGCTGAAGCCCGGGATCCACGCCCAGACCACCGAGTCCCTCCGGGTAGTGCAGCCACGCGAGTCCCGCGTCGAATCTCGCCCGCAGGAACTCGAGCCGGTCGCTCGTACCGGGATCGTGCTCGCCAAGAAAGTCCGACACGCGGACGGACAGGCTCTCGGCGTCGATCCCGCCGGTATTCGTGCTGGTCACGCGTCGCCTCTCTGGTCACGGGTCCGGACGGTGACGACGGTAGGTCCGCGCCCGCCAGCAGGGTTGTCGCAATCCGGGACAGGACCTGCGCAGGTGTAGCGGATCGCGACATCCGATGCCCCGCTCGCCCACCTAGCGTCCCGGCCCGTACCCAGGGCCGGGTCCGTCCCGGCCGTTCCTCACGAACGGAGTCATCACATGGGACGCCTCGACGGCAAGGTCGCCTTCGTGACCGGAGCCGCCCGCGGCCAGGGCCGCAGTCACGCCATCGAGCTCGCCCGCGAAGGCGCCGACGTCATCGCCGTGGATGTCGCACACGATCTCCCCGAGCTGGGGCTCGGCTATCCGATGGGCAGCGCCGAGGAGCTCGCCGAGACCGCCGCCGAGGTCGAAAAGCTCGACCGACGGATCGTGACCGCCGAGGTCGACGTCCGCGACGGAGCCGCGCTGAAGGTCGCGCTCGACAATGGGGTCGCCGAGTTGGGGCGCCTCGACATCGTCGCCGCCAACGCCGGGATCGCCGCCAACGCCGTGCCCGCCCACGAGATCACCGAGGACGCCTGGGAGCAGATGCTGGGCATCAACCTCACCGGCGTCTGGAAGACCTGTAAGGCGGCGGTGCCGCATATCGTGGCGGGCGGCCGGGGCGGGTCGATGATCCTCACCAGCTCGATGGCAGGCCTGCGCGGCTATCAGGGCATCGCCGCGTACAGCTCCGCCAAGCACGGTGTGGTCGGCCTGATGCGCGTCTTCGCCGCCGAGCTGGGCCAGCACTCGATCCGGGTCAACAGTGTCCACCCGACCCAGGTGGACACGCCGATGGTGATGAACGAGTCGACGTTCAAGATCTTCCGGCCCGATCTCGAGAACCCCACCCGGGAGGACTTCGAGCCCGCATCGGCCTCGATGCACGCGCTCCCCGTCCCGTGGGCCGATCCGCTTGACATCAGCCGTGCGCTGGTGTTCCTGGCCTCCGACGACGCCAGGCTGATCACGGGCGTGCCATTGCCGATCGACGCCGGCCTGCTGGTCAAGTAGGTCGCGAGCGGGGGTGGTCGGCTCGACCGGCCACCCCCGCCCCGCTCCCCTGTCTAGACCTTCTCGAAGTGCGAGATGTCGAGGATCTCGCCCGTGCGCTCCTCGGCCCACACCGCACGCACCCGGGTCCCCGGAGGGAGCTGGGACTGCACGGCATCCGGATCGGACAGATCTAGTCCGCGCACGTAGTGCATCAGCAGGGTGCTCGCACCGTCGAGGCGGATCCCGGCGATCGCGTACGGCGGAGTCGGTCCACCCCGGAAGCTCTGCCACGCGACGGTGAACGCCTCGACCGACCCCTCCGGCGGGAGCTCTGACCACTCATCGGTGCGGACGAAGCACGCCTCGCAGTACGCCTGGGGCGGCACGAAGACCCGCGAGCACTCCGGGCAACCGTTAGCGAGGATCTTCTTCTCGGTGAGCCCCTGCATGAAGCGGCCCCAGGTGGCGCCCAGGTGGACGTCGTAGTTCAGGTCCCAGTGGACCCGCTGTGTGGTGATCGTGGACGACTCGGTCATGACCGCTCCTGCCTCTCCAGAATGGCGAGGTTCTCGAACTGGAAGAAGGTGCCACCGGTGCCGTGCGCGAGACCTCGACGCGCCCCGGCCACCTGCATCTCCCCCGGGGCGTCGCCCATGAGCTGCAGGGCGACGTAGACGTAAGGGGCGAGCTCGCCGGCGACGCCGGCGTTCGTGCACAGCGGGCCGCCGGACAGGTTGACCGGCAGGTCGCCGTCGATCCGTGTGGCACCGGACCGGATGAGCTCGATCCCGCCCCCGGGCTCGGAGAATCCCAACGCCTCGAGCTGCATGGGCTGCATCGGGGCGTACGGCGAGAACACCTCTGCGACGTCGATCTCCGAGCGAGGGTCACGTACGTCGGCGAGCTGGTACACCCGGTGAGCGAGGATCGCGAGGTTCTCCATCGCAGCGAAGTCGTTCTTGCCCCCGCCGAGGTAGGGATCGCTGCTGGTCGCCATGGCCCGGATGAGCACCGGAGTGGGGTGCAGGTCGGCCGCGCCGTCCTCCGAGCTGATCAACAAGGCGTTCGCCGAGGTCGAGACCGGGCAGACCATCGCCATCGTCATCGGCCACGACAGCGGCTTGGCCTCGACGACGTCGTCCACGGTCAGGGTGTTGCGCAGGTGGGCGTACGGGTTCCGCGAGGCGTGTTCGTGGTCCTGCACAGCCGACACCGCGAAGTCGCGCACGGTTGCTCCGAACCGCTCACTGTAGGCACTCGGATAGAACGCCCCCATGTGGTAAGCGCCCATGCCCAAGGGCTGCTCGACGATCATCGGGGAGTTGGTGTTGATCGCCGCTTGCAGATCCTCGGCGCCGAAGAACGTCGGTCCACCGATGCACAGCACGCGGCTACGGTCCCCGGATCGCACCTGGCGGGCGGCCACCTGCATCAGGTTGCCCCCGGTGGTGCCACCCGTGTTCAGGATCGACACCGGGAGCTGTGTACCCAGGCCGAGCCGCCGGACAAGGTGCTTGGCGCCCAGGACGGTCCCCTCGAAACCGTCGATATTGCCGATCACGATGCCGTCCAAGGACGACGGTGACGCACCTGAATGCTCGAGCGCGTTCCACACCGCCTCCTGGACGAGTTCCAGCGACGACGACGTCTGTTTCCGCGGAGAGGTCGCCGGAGTGATGCCGACCCCCGCGATCACCGCTCGCCTGGCCATCAGACTCCCTCCACCACGAGAACGGTCGCGGTGTCCGCGACGGTGCCGGTGAGCAGGTCGGTCGAGTGGGAGACGGCCGAACCGCCGTGCTCCTCCAGCCACGTCGTGGCCTCGAACAGGCGCAGAGCGCCATTCGCGACACCGGGAAAGCAGCTCGCCGCCCCGCCCGACGGCGCGACCCTCGCCTGGCTCTTGTCCAGGCCCAGCGCCTCGACCGTCGGCCGGAGCAGCGCCGGTGTGGCCGCGGTGAGCTCGGCTGCCGCGATCTGCTGACCGGCGTCGGTGACACCGGCCCGCCGGTAGGCCTCCGCAGCAGCGCTGCGGGTCGCCACCGCCGGATCGCTCAGCCACAGGCCACTCGCCGTGGTGTCCGACGTGCCCTGTCCCCATCCGGTGATCACGGCGCGGGGGTGCAGCGCACGGCGGGCTCGGGCCAGCGAACCGAGGACCACTGCAACGGCACCGGTAGCCTCGGCCGGGAGCATGAGCTCGCGGAGTAGACCGTTGACCGGCGCAGACCCGGCGACCTCTGCGGCGGTGGCCGCCCCGCGAACAGCGCGGGGTCCGCCCGCGCCACGAGTGATCGCCTCAGCGGCCAGCTCCGACAGCTCGTCGACCGTCAGCTCCCCCGACGCCACGGCGTGCCCGGCGTGCATACCCAGCACGGTCTCGGCCGAGAGCCCGACCGGTCGGTCGAAGTGGGGCTCGAACCCATGGTTCGAGATCTGCTGCAGGAAGGCACGCCGATCAGGGGCCGACACCTCCGGGTTGTAGACACCGACCGCGACGACCAGGTCGGCGTCGCCGGCCGCGATCGTCTGCGCGCCGGCGACAAGTGCCTGTCCCGCGTCGCCCTCCAACCGGTAGGACTGCGCGAGGTAGCCGCCGGATGCGGCGTTCGTCAGGCCGCTGGAGATGCTGCGGCCGTCATAGATGTCGAGCGAGGCGGTCACCGACAGCCCGATCTCCTGCTTGCGCACCCCGGCCTCGCGCAGGGCCCGGGATACGGCGTCGAAGACGAGCTCGTCGAGGACTGCGTCGGACTCGGGTACGAGCGGCGTCGCGGCGAGGCCCAGGACGGGAATCGGATCGACCGACGCCGACGACGGGTTCAGTCCGGTCACATCGACACCCCCCCGTCGACGGGCAGTACGACGCCGGTCACGTATGCGGCCTGCTCGGAGGCCAGGAAGCCGATCGCCGGAGCCATCTCCGAGGGGTCGGCGAACCGCCCCAGAGGCACGGTCGCCGTCATCTCCGCCAGCCGGTCAGCGGGGATGGCCGCCACCATGGCCGTGGATGCGTTCGGCGAGATCGCGTTGACCGTGATCCCGAAGCGGGCGACCTCCTTGGCGACGGACTTGGTGAAGGCGATGATCCCGCCCTTGGCGGCGGCGTAGTTCGCCTGGCCCACGTTGCCGTGCATCCCGGTGTAGGACGTGACGTTGATGATGCGTCCGTTACCGGCCTTGCGCATGTGCGGAACCACCGCACGAGTCACCGCGAAGGTGCCGCCCAGGTGGACATCGAGGACCGACTTCCACTGCTCGTCGGTCATCTTCCACACCACGGTGTCGCGGGTGATGCCGGCATTGTTGACCACCACGTCGATCCCGCCGGTGGACTCGACCACCGCGTCGACCGCTTCGGCCACGGCTGCCGTATCAGCCACGTCGAGGGCGAAGGTATGGACGCCGTCGTGACCGCTCCAGGCGGTCTTGAGCTGCGACTCGTCGCGATCGAGGATCGCCAGCGCCGCGCCGGCCTCGGCGAAGTACCGGGCGATCTCGAGCCCGATCCCCTGGGCCCCGCCGGTGACCAGGACGGTCACACCCGAGAAGTCCGCAGAGAGTGTTCCCGCGGCCATCAGAGGCGCTCGACGATGGTGGCGTTGGCCATGCCGCCGCCCTCGCACATAGTCTGCAGCCCGTAGCGCCCGCCGGTGGCCTCCAGGTGGTTGACCATCGTGGCCAGCAGCCGGACCCCGGATGCTCCGAGCGCGTGGCCCAGCGCGATGGCGCCACCACGCGGGTTGAGCTTCTCGGGATCGGCCTGCAGCTCGTGCTGCCACGCGAGTGGCACCGGCGCGAACGCCTCGTTGACCTCGTAGGCGTCGATGTCGGCGATCCCGAGTCCGGCGCGGGCCAGAACCTTCTGGGTCGCCGGGATCACGCCGGTCAGCATGAACAGCGGATCGCTCCCGGTCACCGCGAACTCGTGGAACCGGGCCCGCGGGCGCAGCCCGAGCTGGGCGGCCCGCTCCTCGCTCATGATCAGCGCGGCGGAGGCGGCGTCGGTCAGCGGCGAGGAGTTCCCCGGGGTGATGCTCCAGTTGATCTCCGGGAACCGAGCCTTCAGCGCCTCGTCCGCGAACGACGGCTTGAGCCCTCCCAGCCCGTCCGCGGTCGTCGAGGCGCGCAGCGTCTGGTCGGTGTCGTGGACCTGCCCGTCCACCGTGATCGGCACGATCTCGTTGCCGAACCCGCCCGCGGCGGCCACTGCCGCAGCCCTCGCGTGCGAGCGAGCGGAGTACTCGTCGAGGGTCTCGCGGTCCAGCTTCCACTTCGCCGCGATCAGCTCTGCGGAGACCCCCTGGCCGACCAGGCCTTCCGGGTACCGGGCCTTCAGCGGACCGGTCGGGTCCTGGTCGACCGAGCTGTACCCCATCGGCACGCGGCTCATCGACTCGACGCCGCACGCGATGGCGACGTCGTAGGCGCCGGCCATCACACCCTGGGCGGCGAAGTGCACAGCCTGCTGACTCGAACCGCACTGCCGGTCCACGGTGGTTCCGGGAACGCTCTCCGGAATCCCGGCCGCCAGCACCGCGTTACGCGCCACGTTCAGCGTCTGGTCTCCCGCCTGGGACACACAGCCGGCGATCACGTCGTCGATTCCGTCCGGGTCGATGCCCGTCCGCTCGAGAAGCGCCTTGAGCGTGTCGGCGAGCAGATCCACGGGGTGAACCCCCGAGAGGGCTCCGCCCGGCTTGCCCTTGCCGGCCGCCGTGCGCACGACGTCGACGACGACTGCTGACCTCGGTGAGTTCATCGAGCCACTGCTCCGTTCGGTGTTGCCCGTCATGAAGGGGGCCGGGCCGCGCCCTGCGGCAGGCGGCCCGGCCCCCGGTCCTCCCCGACGCTAGGCAGCGGTCCCGGCCGGGGGTTGTCGCAAGGCGCTACAGCCTCAGTCCGGCGGTGCCGGGTTGAAGGTCGACAGCACGAGATGCCCGCTGTCGACCGGCATCTCGATCCCGGTGATGCGAGACGACTCGTCACTGGCGAGGAACACGACGGCACCGCTGATGTCCTCGGGCCGCATCAGTCCGCCGAAGGCGTGCCAGTGCCGGGCGGCGACCTCGTGCTCCTCACGGGTGCCGCCCGGGTGGCCGCTGGTCATGTCCCAGGCCCCCTGCCAGTTCGTCATGTTCGTGTCGACGAAGCCGGGCATGATCGCGTTCACACGGACTCCGTGCGGTGCGAACTCCATCGCGGCCGACTTCATGAGGCCGATCGCCCCGTGCTTGGACGCCGTGTAGTGCGCCGAGCCTGCTTGCGCCTCGACACCGTTCACCGACGAGGTGATCACGATGGAGCCACGGCGGCGATCGATCAGGTGTGGAGCGACGGCCTTCAGGGTCTTCCAGACCGCCGTCAGGTTGGTGTCGACCGTGTCCTGCCAGGTCTGCTCGGACAGCTCCCAGAGCGGTCCCCTGGTCCAGATCCCGTGGTTGATCGCCACGATGTCGATGCCGCCGAACTCGCTGATCGCTTCCGCGACCACCCCGTCGAGCTGGGCCTGGTCACGGGCGTCGACCTTGCGACCGATGATGCGTCGGTCCAGTGCCTCGACCTGCTCGACGGTCTCCTTGAGGTCGTCGGGTGTCGCGAGGCCGTAGGGAACGCTGCCGATCTCGTCGCAGATGTCGACCGCGACGATCTCTGCACCCTCGCGGGCCATTGCCAGTGCGTGCGATCGTCCCTGGCCACGCGCAGCCCCGGTGATCAGGGCGACCTTGCCCTCGAGGCGCGCCATCAGCGTGCTCCTGCCCGCTCGGCCTCGAACCGGGCCTGCGCCTCGGCCTGCCCCGCGCTGGTCGCCTTGGCGCCGGCGCCGTCGCTGGCCACGGTCTGGTCGTACCCCCGCTGGCGTCGTTCCTTGGACCCGGAGAAGACCGGCATGACCTGCTCAGCGATCAGCTCCAGGCTGCGGATGCTGGCCGGGAAGTTGGCCCACTCGCCGTGCAGGATCAGCAGCTTGCCGAACCCGCCGGAGGCCTCCTGCATCCGCTTGATCTGCTCGATGGCCATGTCCGGCGTACCGACGACCCCGAAGCCGGTGCTGTTCATGCCGTCGATCAGCGTGTCGACGTCATCGACCTGGGCCAGGCCGGGAGTGATGTGCGCCAGGTAGTTCATCAGATACAGCAGGCCGTGCCGGGCGTTCTCCCGGGCCTCGGCCTCGGTCTCGGCAATGTGCATCGGGCAGGTGAGGCGCCAGTTTCGGCGGTCGACCGTCTTGCCGTGCTCGGCAGCGAGCTCCTCGACAATCCCCCAGTGCTGCTTCAGGGCGGCCGAACCCTCGGGGCTGGTCGCAGCCAGCGACAGGAGTCCGGCTCCGTACCGTCCGGCCAACTTGGGGCCGGTCGGCGAGACCGTCGCGGTAACCGCCTTGTGGATCTCCTCCGAGTACGGCGGGAGCTGAAGGTATGCCTGGTCGAGCTCGTACCAGTCGGTCTTCTCCGTCACCGTCTCCCCGGCCAACAGCCGGTCGATGACGTCGAAGGACTCCTCCATCTTGCGACGGTTGTCGATGGCGTCGAGACCGATCGAGCGCGAGTCGTCGACCAGCTGGCCCGGGCCCGCTCCGAACAGGAAGCGACCACGGGTCAGGTGGTCCAGCTGCACGATCCGGTCGGCCAGCATGAACGGGTGGTGGTAGGGGAGCGACATCACGCCGCTGCCGAGCTTGATCCTCGAGGTCCGCTCGGCCGCTGCGGCGATGAAGAGCAGCGGGTCCGCCACGATCTCCACTCCGCCGGAGTGGTGCTCGCCGATCCAGAACTCCGAGTACCCGAGTCGATCCATTGCGACCGCGGTCTCGATGTCCTGCTGGATGGCGATGGTGGCGTCGGTGTCCACCCGGTGCCACGGCGCGAGAAAGGCGCCGAACTCGAGGGGAGTCTGCTCCATGGTGTTGGCCTCCGGATCGATGGTGCGGAGGCCGTTCCCATCCGAGTTCCGGATCGACTCCGGCTCGCGACACCTCCGCGTGTGCGCAGCAGAACCTAGGGACGCGTCGGGCTCGCGAGGTGTCGCATTCCGCTACAGCGACGGACGCACGGGCTCCAGCCGGGGACGGCGCCTGCGACTGTTGCGAATTGCGACAATGTTCGTGCTCGCAGACCTCTATGTTTCGCCGTACATCGGTCAGACCCTCGAACCGATGAGGTCACGGCATCCGCCGATGACCCCAGAACGACGCCCGGCAGCGCGCTCCCCGTCTGCGCCGGGCGCGAACCCCTCGCCCTGAGCGTCACCGGGCCGGGGACGTTGCCGGTGGCTCGGGCCGTCCTCCGCCAAGCGCCGTCGGCGCGGGGTTCCCGACTCAAGGACGGACATGTCCCTCAGCTCGATCAGACCCCGTTCGATGCGTGCCGCTGTCGTCGCAGCGACCATCGCGTTGGCGCTGCCCGCCGTGTTCGCAGGCGTTGCCAACGCGCTCCCGACACCTGCCCCGGGTCCCGGCACCGTGCACGAGTACCCGCTGCCCCCCGGATCCTCGCCGGCCGACATGAAGCCAGGCCCGGACGGGGCGATGTACTGGACCGAGCTCACCGGCAATCACATCGGCAGGATCGACCCGGACACCAAGGAGATCACCCGGTACCCGGTGCCCACACCGGCCTGCGTCCCGTACGCCATCAACGGCGGCCCCGGTGACGCGATGTGGTTCTCCGCCGTGGGATGCGACAGCATCGGCCGACTCGATCTAGAGACCAAGAAGATCGAGCTGTGGCGTATCCCGGGGATCAGGGCCTACGCCGCCGACCTCAAGATCGGCCCCGACGGGGGGATCTGGTTCACCGAGACCGTCGGCAACAAGATCAGCCGCTTCGACCCGCAGACCCACGAGTTCGAGCAGTACCCGCTGCCAGACCTCGGAGCCGTGCCGATGGACCTGGCCATCGTCGACGACACCTACGTCTACTTCTCCGAACAGGGCGCGAACAAGCTGGGCCGGATCGACGTCGACACGCACGAGATCGAGACGTTCCCCTACCCGACACCGGCATCCCAGGTTCTCGACATCGACCCCGGCCCGGGCGGTGACGGCACCGTCTGGTTCGCACAGATCGCAGGCAACAAGGTCGGCTGGTTCGACCCGGAGACCAGCCAGATGACCGAGATCGCAGTCCCGAGCCCGCTGTCGGGGCCGTTCACGATCGCCGAGGGCGCCGATGGCGCCATGTACTTCACCGAGATCACCGGTGGCCGTGTGGGTCGCGTCGACCCGCAGACCCACGAGGTCACCGAGGTGCCGCTGCCGGCCCTCGTCAGCGCCCCCGGCGACATCGCCTGCGAGAAGGAGGCGTCGGACAGGTCGCAGTTCGCGCCGTGTGAGCCCGGCGGATCCCTGTGGTTCACCGAGGTCGGCGGTTCACAGGTCGGCGAGCTCGAGCTCTGACAGAGCCGATGCCGTCACGTCAGTCCCCTCGGCCCAGGACACGGTTCAGGGCCGGGGGGACGTCGCGATGTCGACCGACCGGGACCAGTAGTCCATGTCCCATCCGCGCCAGGTCGCTTCCGAGCGGCAAGTCGTGCTCACCGTCGATCTCCAGCAGAACGTTGAGCTCCGGCATCCGGCGTGCGATCTCTCGGGGGTCCGGTCCGGCGTTGTGCACGGCGTCGCTCAGCAGAACCACCGACCGACGGTTCGCAGCTGATCGAGCCATCTCGGTGCGGGCGACGGAGAGCCCGAACCCGACATTCGTCAGTCCGCGAGCCGGCACCCGCAGCAGGGTGTCCATGATCTCCGACGGCGACGCGGACCGGTCCAGCGGCTTGATCACCGCAGCGTCGGACCAGAAGGCGACGACCGCCAGCTGATCGGTAGGGCCGCAGAGTTCTGCCGACAGCGCTCCGACGGTCGCAGCGGCGATACGTGCCTTCTCCCCGCGCATCGACCCGGAGAGGTCGACGACCAGGGTCACCACACGCCGGCTCGACATCCGTTCACGGACGACGATGTCGCCCGGTTCAGGATGTGGGCGTCCGGCGAGCGCCTCCATCGTCCGTTCGAGGTCGATGTCGTCCGAGCTGTACGCGAACGGCACCGGCACGAGCGGCCCAGAACCCCGCGAGGCACGCGCGCTGCGGCGCCGGCGCCGGACCGTCAGCCGTTCGGCGATCACACGAGCCATCGACGCCACCTCGGGGTCGGGCACCGCGTCCTCGAGGAGCTCGGCCAGATCCCCGCGCTTCGCGGTCTGCCTGGTGACCAGGGCACCCTGCCCACCAACGGGCTGACCCTCGTTGGTCCCGTCCCGGTCGTGTGCGAGTTCGGCGACAACGGGAACGCCGGGGCCGGCCGCGAACAGTTTCGGCGCGGTGTCGAGCTGCTTGGGCCTGCGCCGCAGAGGCGTGAGCCCCCGTCGCTCCCCGCTCTCGGCGGTGGGCAGCGCGACGGGATTCGGGACGTTCAGGCGATGTGGTCCCGGCGCTGCCTGCCGGGGGCCGAGAAAAAATGGTTCTCCCATATCTCGGTGATGACCTGCTCGGGAGACGCGTCGCTGGCCTCGTCCAGCCCGATACGCGCGGACAACGCGAGCAGAGCCGCATCGAGAACGTCGCGTTCGTAGGAAGAATCCGTGGTCATCGCCTGCAACCGCACTGCGATGGAGGCGAGATCGATCGCTCCACGGACCGAGGCGCCTCTTCGCAGCTCTGGGTGCGTCCGCGTCGACCTCGTGAGCGCGACCGCGTCGGCGACCAATCCCGGAGTCGGGCACTTGCTGCGGCGGGTCACGATCGTCTGCTCGTCGGCGGCGGACTGATAGCCGATCGCAAGCCGGTTCCAACGGTCGTATACCGAGTCCGAGACCCGCGCAGTGCCGATGTTGTCGAAGGGGTTCATCGACGCCAGCACGCGGAACGTATCTCTGCCGCGGAAGGTACCCACCCGGGGGACGGTCACCGCTCGCTCCGCCATCGCCCCGAGCAGCACGTTCATCGTGTCCTCCGGCGCACGATTGAGCTCTTCGATGTAGAGGAACCCCCCTGACCGCATTGCCTCGACCAACGGGCCCGCGACGAAGTTGTCGCTCCGGTACCCCTCCTGCATCACCCGCGCCGGATCGTGGTGCCCCACCAATCTGGCCGGAGTGAGCTCGGCGTTGCCCTCGACGAGCACGAACGGCACGTCCCACACCGCGGTGATGGAACGCAACAGTGTGGACTTGGAGGTTCCGGGCGGTCCTTCCAGAAGGACGTCACAACCGGCCGACACAGCGGCCAGGATCAGCCTCAGCTCGTGCTCCCGCCCCACGACGGTCGCCTCGAGAGCCGCGGACGCGCCGGCAGGGTCCAGGTCGAGGTGCTCCATGCGGCCTCCGGATGAACGTACGACTACTCGTCACGCAGGAGGCGACCACACCGGTGCGTCGTCGGGTTGTCCGACTTCGCTACAGCGCGCACTGCCGGTGTCCGGCGAGCACATGACCCGATCTGCGACAACCGAGCCAGGACAGCCTCGGCCACGATCACCGGACCGTCGCTTCCGTCCCGAGGAGAGGAAACCGTGCGCGTATTCACCGACCTGGCCGAGATCCGTGCTGCCCGCGGAGAGACACTGGGGACATCGGACTGGCTGAGCGTCGAGCAGCAGCACATCGACGGCTTCGCCGAGGCCACGGGTGACCGCCAGTGGATCCACGTCGACCCGGCACGGGCCGCGGACGGACCGTTCGGCACGACGATCGCCCACGGCTTCCTGACGTTGTCTCTTCTCCCCGTGCTTGCCGCGTCCGCGTACCGGATCGAGAACGTCGGTATGGCGGTGAACTACGGCCTCAACCGAGTCCGGTTCACCGCGCCGGTCCCGGTGGGCAGCCGTGTTCGAGCCACCGCCGAGCTCGTCGGCGACGAGGACACAAAGGACGGCGCTGTCCAGCTGTCGACGAGTTTCGCAGTGGAGTTGGAAGGTTCCGAACGGCCCGCTGTGGTCGCCGAGTGGCTTGTCCGCTACTACGCGTGAGAGAAAAGGACGACATGCCGGATCAGACGACAGCGACGTCGAACGTCGACACCGCACGCCGCCACGGTCGGACGAGCGATGCTCTGCGCAGGCTCCTCGACGCAGTGACCGCCGCGTCGGCGGACGACCAGCTACTCGACGAAGCGGAGGCTGCGCTGACTGCCCTTGCAGTCCGATTCGAACAGGACGCCGCCTCGATCGCGGACCAGGTCGTGGGCCGGATCGACGCGCTCGACGACCGCGGGCAGTTCCTCGTCCCCGTCTTCAACCGTCGGTCCGAGACCGACGATCGCGTATCGGGGACCGTCCGCTTCGGTCGCTTCCATCACGGCTTGGACGGAACGGTCCACGGCGGGGCCCTCGCCCTGTTCCTCGAGGAAATCCTCGGAACTCTCGCTGTCCGGGCGCGGACGACCGCGCGGACAGCGTTTCTGCACGTCGACTACCGCAGCGGAACCCCGATCGATCGGGACCTGAACGTCGAGGCCTGGTACGAGCTGGAGGATGGCCGCAAGCGATTCCTGCGCGCGAGCGTGCACGACGGCGAGACACTCTGTGCCGAAGCGCAGGCGCTCTGCGTCGCCCTGCGACAGACCTGATCTCTGTTCCACTTCGGGCACCGGATTCGTCCCGCCCAGGCGATGAGGTCGATCGGGAGTCCGACCGGGGCAAGACTCGACATCACCACGAGCCGCGGCCGGATCGGCTCGACAGCAGGGTTGGAATCGTCTGCAGAGTGAGCATGTACGACTGCGCCGAGGCACTTGTTCCCCGATGCTGCTGCGTAGCCACGTGACCTTACGTGCGCCCCACTCGCTTTCATCACTGTGATCCTCTGGAGTTCCCTTGACCAGACCCGGCACCGCGGCCCCACACTCCGCATTCCTCACCGCCTGCGCGGCAGACGCCGAGGACTCCTCGCCCGGAAGCCGGAGCCATCGCAGAGTGGCCGCACTACTCGGGCAGGTCCTCTCGGAGCTCAGATATCCGGCTCAACGTTGGCAGATCCTCGCCGAGGCCGAACACTGGGGAGTGTCGCCGGCACTGCGGTTCCGGCTGACCGGTCTCCCCGAACGGCGATACGTAGAACTGTCCGACGTGCTTACCGCGCTCACGCCCCAATCATCTCCGCGCGCGCAGACGGAAACCCTCGCGGTGCTACGCGAACTACGAGCCCGGCGATGACAACGTCGGACACAGTCTCATCACGTCAGCCACCCCTCTGCCCGACACCGGCCCCTGCCCGCGAGGCCCCCGCTCTGACCGAGCGAGCGTCCCAGAACACGACGGAGGTTCGAGCCACCACACTGGGCTGGCGGGACGGCAACCGGGTCGGTATCCGGTCCGCATGGCGAGGTAGAAGACAGGCAACGTGCCAGAGACGCCCCGCGAGCAGGCCCCGGGCGTCCTGCGCCCTGGACCGCTCAGAGATCCACCTACGCATCCTCAGCTTCGTCCGCGATGAGCCCAGTCTCGCCTCACTGACCGCTCTACTACTCGTTCGGCATCGGCTATACCCATCAGAGCCCACAAGTTTGGGGGGGTTCGAGGCCGGCTGCCAGCGAGAGTCGGGCGTGGTCGCGGCCCCGGTTGCCCTACGGTCGCCTGGTGATATGGACTCCATGCCGTGCCGCCTCGTGGGCCCCAGCCGGCCGTCGACACAGAGAGAGACAGGTCACCCACGTCCTGCACCATCTGACGGCGCTGCTCAGACCACAGCAGTAGTGACGTGCGCACCGGCCGCGCCCGCCCGGCCCTCGCCGGTTCGACCTGCGGGTGACGGGAGTTTCCGAGCAGCTCACGGTCCTCGTGCGAGGTGACCGGCGCTGGTGGGTCATTCAGCCCGGACGCCTCCCGTCGTACCGAGGCTGGAGTCGCTGCCTCGATGCCTCTCCTCGATTGCCCTGACCTTCAAGCGTGCGATGGATCCTCACCAGGGAACGCCGCCGATGGTCGATTTCGTCATCCAGCCGTCCTCACCGTCATCTCACCCGCAGGATGTGATCCACCCGAAGTCTTCCCTGGACCCCCGTGGCGAGACACTGCTACGGTGCAACTATTAGACCATTATTCGCGTAGGTTCGGGCGATGACGGCCTACAGCTGAGGTGCAGGGTCATCCACAGGCGCGACGACCCTTAGGGCCAAGCAGACCTCGCAGACGCTCAAGCACGGAAGGCTCCTCGATGCCCCGTTCGGCAGCCGGCATCACGCAACCGGCGATCGTGACTGACATCGAGCGTGGCCAGCTCCGTTCCTTCGCGCATGCGATCGGTGAGACCGACCCGATCTATGTCGACGTCGAGTCTGCACGAAAGGCCGGCCACCCGGACCTGCCGGCGCCACTGACGTTCCTGTTCGGCGCCGGACTCGACAGGCGGAACGGTTTCGGTTGGCTTGCCGACCTCGGCATCGACCTACGTCTGGTACTGCACGGGTCTCAGAGGTTCTGCTACCACTCGATCGCCTACGCGGGACAGGTACTGCACTTCGTCCCGAAGGTCGTCGATTCCTACGAGAAGAAGGGCGGGACTCTGCGCTTTCTTGTGAGGGAGACCATCGTGACTCGGGCGGACGGATCGGCTGTGGCCGACCTGCAGGAGACCGTCGCGGTTCGGGAGATCGAGACATGAGGGCCGAGCCGGCTCGGGTCTTCGTCGGCCTTGAACTCCCTCCCCTGGAGATCGCGCCTATCACCCGCACCACGCTGGCCCTCTTCGGACCTGCGTCGGGAGATCTCAACCCGATTCATCTCGATCTGGACGTGGCTCGCTCGGTCGGACTCGACGACGTGTTCGCTCACGGCATGCTGTCGATGGCGTTCCTCGGGCGATTTCTCACCGAGTGGTTCGACCAACGCCTGATCCGGACATACTTCGTGCGATTCGTCGCCATCACACCGGTTCACGCCCGGCCGACCTGTTCGGGCCGTGTCACCTTGATCGACCTCGTCGAGGGAGAGCGGCGAGCCACTCTCGAACTCACCGTCACTCTGGATGACGGCACCGTAACGCTGAGAGGCGAAGCAGTCGTGGCCGTCCCGAGCGCGTGATGAGCGCCGGCCATACGTCGCGCGGCCACCACCATGCACCGCGGATGACCTCCCACCTCCGCTGCCTGTTGCCGCCGACGGGAGCCCGCACACTTGCTCTGTCACCGGAAGGACCGCTGCCGACGGCCAACCGACACGCGCGGACGACGAAGTCCAACTGGCTCACAGAACTCGATGTTCCCTGACGGATCAAGGGAACACCGCTCGACCACCGAGCGACTCCCGATCGCGCTCGCGACCGGCGATGAGGTCGCCAGGCCGGCCGATGCCGACGCGGTACGTGGAGCGCGCGTTCTGGCGGTTGTTCGCCCAGGGCAGGCGGACCGAGCAGGCTGCGCCGGAGATCGGCGTGTCGACACCGGTCGTGACTCGCTTATTTCGCCACGCTGGCAGGATGCCGCCGTGAGCCTGGCCGAGCCCGACGGTCGCACTCTGTTGTTCGCCGAACGCGAGGAGATCGCCGTGCTGCAGGCCCCGACCCGCCGCAGGCGGTAAGGAGCAAGGCTGTGGCGCCGACTGCGGCCGGGCCAGCAGGCGCCCACGGCGTCGTGAGCGGAGGGTGGTCCTCGGATGTTCTCTTGTCGAGGGGCCGCGGCCGCGGGTCACCGAGGGGGTGGGTCAGATCTGGGGGCCGACGCGCTTCGCGCCGAGCAGGACGTAGACAACGAGAGCGGGCTCGTCGGACCGGTTGATCCAGGCGTGCCGGGTGCCGCGTTGCATGACGAAGCTCCCTGCCGGGAGAACCTGCTCGTCGCCGTCGTCGAGCACCAGACTGATCTGTCCCTCGACCACGAAGCCGTAGTCGATGGTGTCGGTGGTGTGGAAAGCCGCGTCCGCGGGGTCGGCGGCATGCTTCTCGAACAGCCCCGGGAACTTCTCCTCGGCGTCGGCGCGCATCGCCTCCAGCGCCTCCGGGCTGGTCTCGCCGCCGGCCCCCGCGCCCTGCCCGGCCGCCTTGTTCGGCGCGAAGCGGACGGCGATGAGGCGGGAACCGCCGGGGCCGGGGAAGAACGGCTTCTGCACCGGCTCGTCGTTGGCGCCGACGGTCATCTCGCCGTCCTCGGTGCCCCAGACGAGCCAGTAGGTGGCACCGGGGTAGAGGTCGGCGGTCACGGGCGGGACGATCCCGGAGTCGACGAAGGTGGACTTGCCCGTGGAGGTGTAGCCGGCGATGGCGCGGCGGATGTTCTCGATCATCAGAGATCCTCTCGGAGACTCGTGCGTGGAGCCGCCCGCCAGATCAGCGGGGTAGCGGGGATTGCGACGACCAACGTGGTCCGCGGTCAGAGACTCGCCGCGGTGGCGTCCATGGCCTCGGCGAAGAAGGGCTGGTGGGAGAGCATGCCGCCGTCCACCGTGATGGTCTGCGCCGTGATGTAGCGCGAAGCGGAGGACCCGAGGAAGCAGACGAGCTCGGCGATGTCGTCCGGGCCGCCCGCGTACGGCAGCAGCACGTGCCGCAGCAGCTTCGAGGGTCCGTCGCCGTCCGCGTGCAGGGCGGCGGACTGCGCGGTCTGGATCAGGCCCGGGCGGATGGCGTTGCAGCGCACGCCCTGCTTGCCGTAGGCGGTGGCGACGTACTTGGTGAGCGCCTCGACTCCGGCCTTCGACGCGCCGTAGGCGGCGAGGTCGTGCGCACCCGCGATGGCGCGGGTGGAGGACATGTTCACGATGGAGCCGCCACCCGCCGCCACAAGGTGCGGGACCGCGTACTTGCATCCCAGCATGACGCCGCGCAGGTTCAGCTCGAGGATGCGGTCCCAGTGGTCCGGGTCGATCTCGACCGCGGCACCGTCACCCGGGTAGAGGTGTGTGCCCGCGGCGTTGTTGTGCACGATGTCGAGCCGCCCGTAGCGTGCCACCGCCGCGTCGAACGCGGCGACGAAGGACTCGGGCACCCGCGCGTCGAGCTCTGTGAAGACTGCCTCCCCGCCCGCGGCCCGAATGCGATCGACGACCGCCTCCCCGGCGGCGGGCACGATGTCGGCCACCACGACCATGGCCCCGCGCGCCGCCAACAGCTCGGCGGTACGCGAGCCGATCCCACCACCGGCTCCCGTCACCACGGCGACGAGCCCACTCACACCACTCAACTGGACCTCCGCATTGAGGCGCCCCGAACGTGCGGGCGAGAATATTACAGCCGAAATTGGAGCCAAATGTGTCAGGGGGGCACGGGACTGTCAAGACCCCAGGTGCCCTACCCGGCGGAGCCGGGCGGTGTCCGCCCCGTCGACAGGTCGGACACCCCGCGCCGAGAGCACGTCGCCGAGCTGGGCGACGGGGTCTCCGCCCGCGAATCGAAGGACGACGTGCCGAGCCCCGGCCGCCGCATAGCGCTCGACGTGCTCGGCGACGGTGTCCGCGGTCCCGGCGCAGTGGTCCTCCAGCACGCGGATCGCGTCCCACGGCGCGCGGTAGTAGGCCTCCTGGGCCAACTGCATGCGCTCCCGGGCCACGGCGGGGTCCTCGTCGACGGCGACGGTCAGGTACACCGCCGGGTACACCGGCCGCCCGGGCGCCGCGCTCGTCACCGCGGCCAGGCCCTCGGCGTAGATCTCCGGCGACCGACCCGTCGGGATCCAGCCGTCGCCCTCCTCGCCCGTCAGGGCGAGCGCGCGGGGCCCGCGTGTCCCCCACCAGACGGGTGGGCCCCCCGGACGGGCGGGCTTGGGCCTCATGTCGACGTTGCGGAAGGCCCAGCGCCCGCCCGCCACCTCCACGGGACCGTCGTCGGTCCACAGCGCCCGGCAGACCCGCATGACCTCGTGCAGGCGTCCGAGCCGGTCCTCGAACGGCAGGCCGAGGGCGGCGAACTCCTTGCGCGCGGGACCGTAGGACGGGCCTGGGCCGACGCCGAGGACGACGCGGCCACCGGAGAGCGCGTCGACCGTCGCCACCCCGCGCGCGAGCAGCAGCGGGTTCCACATCGGGGCGACCAGCACCCCAGTGCCGAGCACGACGGTCTCGGTCGACACGGCGAGCGCGGCGAGCATGGTCAACGGGTCGAAGCGCGGCCGGGCGAAGAGCGAGTCCCCCACCCAGACCGACGACGCCCCGAGCCGCTCGGCGGCCACCGCGGCGGCCACGACGCCCCGCGCGTCCCCGGTCTCGGCGAACTCGCGCGAGGGCAGAACGATCCCCAGCGTGCTCGGGGGCAGCGGGTCGGCGGTGATCATCGGGTCACCTCGTCCGCGAAGGCTCCGATCGCCTTCGTCACGTCGTCGGGATGGCTGAGGTTGGCCGCGTGCGGCGCCCCGTCGACGAGGACGAGCCCGCGGCAGTCGGCCACCCCGTCGGCCAGCGCCCGGGCTCGTTCGACCGGGGTCGAGGCGTCCGCGGTGCCGTGCACGACGAGCACGGGGGTCCGGATCTCGGGCAGCCGCTCGTGCATGTCCTCGCGCTCGATCAGCGCTCGGACGAAATCCCGCGGCCGGGTGCGTTCGAGCGCGCGCCACTTCGCCTTCCACGGGTCCGCGTCGACGCCGTCGCCCAGGATCAGGTCGGCCAGCCAGTCGATCGTTTCGTCGTCGGGTCCGTGGACCGCCCACTCGTCGGCCAGCGCCTCGAACCTCGGGGCGCCGTCGCCGACCAGCGTGCCGGCCTGGGTGTCCAGCAGGACGATCCCGCTGAATCGGTCCGGGGCGAGCAGCGCAGCGCGTTGGGCCATCAGCCCGCCCTGGCTCATGCCCACGTGGACCACCCGGTCCAGATCCAGCGCGTCCATCAGCTGTAACAGGTCCCGCGCGGACTGCCAGTAGGTGAACGGGCCCCGGGACACGGTGTCGCCGTGGCCGCGCGCGTCCCACGAGACACAGCGATGGCGGTGGGCGAGCCGCTCCACCTGGGGAGCGAACATGTCGCGGTCCATGAACAGGCCGTGGCTGAAGACGATCGCGGGCGCCCCCTCCCCGACGTCGTCGAAGGCCAGGATCGGCCCCACGGGCAGGCTCACAGTCTGCATCCGGGACCTCATTCGATCGCCCGGTGGGCGCGCAGCGTGGCGATCTCGGCCGGTCCGAGCCCCAGCACCTCGGTCAGGACCACGTCGGTGTGCTGGCCGAGGGACGGTGCGGGTCCCATGGCGCGGAATCCGTGCCCGTCCACCTTCCAGGGCACGGTCACCACCGTCTGCTCACCGAGCCACGGGTGGTCGGTCACCGTGCCGACCTCACGCGCCATGGCCCGTTCGCCGAACAGCGCAGTCTCGTAGCCGACGACGGCACCGGCGGGCACGCCGCGGCGCTGCAGCTCGTCGGCCGCTTCCACATCGGCATGACCGGCGGCCCAGGCCGTTACCGCCTCCGTCAGGCCCGGATCGTCGTCCGTGACGCCGACGAGATCGGCGACCGCCCGCAGTTCCCGCGGCGTCCGCGCCGCGAGCGACACCCACGTGTCCTCGTCCCGGCAGGCGAACGTGCCGTACGGGGCGAACCGCCGGTGCCCGTTGCCCGGCACCGGGACGGAACCGGCTGTCTCCCACTCCAGGATCGGCCCCGGCAGGACGCTGAGCAGCGCCTCGACCTGCGAGAGGTCGACGTAGGACCCCCGCCCGGTTCGCTGTCGTCCGACGAGCGCCGCGAGCAGTGCGGCCAGGGCGTGCCCGGCGCCGTTGGGGTCGCCGAGGGCGGGGTTGTAGGTGCCGATGAGGTGGGCCGGGTCGTACCCGACCACCGAGTCGAGCCCGGCGAGCCCCGACATCACAGGGGCGTAGCCGCGGATGCCGCTCAGCGGCCCGCTCTGCCCGAGCATCGACATCGAGATCATCACCAGTCCGGGGTTGTGCTGGGCCAGCGACTCGTAGTCGAACCCCTTCCGGCTCAGCGCACCGGGGCGCATGTTCTCGACCAGGACGTCGACCTCGGCCGCCAGCCTGCCGATCAGCTCGGCGCCCTCGGGCGAGCCCATGTCGATGGCCAGACTGCGCTTGCCGTGGTTCATCTGGTTGAAGTAGGGGGTGACCTCGAGCTCGGGGCCCTCGACCGGCATCCCGCCGCGCAGTGCGCGACCGCGCAGCCGGGCCGGGTCCGCCCGCTCACGGTGCTCCACCTTCAGCACGTCCGCACCGAGGTCGCGCAGGGCGGCCGTGACCATCGGGCCCGACCAGACCCACGACAGGTCCAGCACCCGCAGGCCGGCCAGGGGCTGCTTGCGGCCGGTATCCGCGGCGGGCCAGCCCGACGTCCGGGCCGGGCCCGGCGTCGGGGATTCGAACACCTGGAAGGGGCTGCCCGCGCGGCGGCGACCGGACGAGTCGCGGCTGAAGAAGCCGCGGTGCGCGAACTGCTCCTGGTCCAGGGCCTCGCCGATCGTCGAGACCGGAGCGACCGGGAACCCGTGCTCGCTGCCCGCGGCGAAGACCTCCGCGCGGGTCCGGGCGGTGGTCCAGGCGATCAGGTAGGGGTCGGCCTCGTCGGCGTGGAACCGGGCGACGACCCGCGAGTCCTCGAACCCGGGCTGGCGCGCCCACTGCGGGTCACCGAGGGCCTCGATCAGCCCGCGGTACTCGCGCTGGGTGCGGCACATGATCGAGACCCACCCGTCCCGGCACGGGAACATCGCGGCCGGGTACGACCCGCCCGACTCCGTGGCCCGCGCGCCGTCGCGGCGCCAGGGCCGCTCGTAGGGCAGGAAGTTCGCGCCGATCTGCCCGACGTAGTACGAGAGGACGTCCGTGGTCGTCACGTCCCAGCGACTGCCCGCCTCCCCCGTCCCAACGGCCGCCAGCATGAGGGCCAGCCCCGAGGCGGCGGCCGCCTCCGTGCCGGTCAGGAAGTCCGGCAGGTCGTAGGGGAGGGTCAGCGGTGGCCCGTCCGGGGAGCCGATCCCCCAGGACATACCCGACGCGGCCGTGGCCACGATCGGCGCGCACGGCACCGCGGTCCCGTCGGCCAGGCCGGTCCGCAGACCGGCGATGTCGACGACGGGGGTGGTCTCCGGGCAGGCGGCGAGGACCTCGCGGGTCAGCGCGACGACCGCACCGTCGGCGGCGTCGTCCTCGCGCGAGTCGACCACCACGAGGTCGCACCGCGCGGCGACCGCGCGCAGCACCTCCAGATCCTCCGTCGGGACCACGCGCTTGCCCTCGTGGAGGACGGACTCGAGAGTTGCGCCGAGCGCCTCGGCGACGTCCGCCACCAGCGGTACCGCGGCACGCACCACCGACGCTCCCAGCAGGTGCAGCAGCCGGGCGCAGTACGCCCCGCTCGGCCTGCCGCTGATCTCGAGCACCTCGAGCCCCGCCAGCGGCCCTGCCGCGGGGTCGACCCGTGTCAACATCGACGCTCCGCTCAGTAGCTGCGCGGGAGCCCGAGGCTCCGCTCAGCGATGTAGTTCAGCACCATCTGGTTGTTGATCGGCGCCACCCGCTGCAGCCGGGACTCGATCCAGTACCGCCCGATGTGGTACTCGCGGGCGTAGGAGTAGCCGCCGAAGACCTGCATGGCGTCGTCCGCGGCGCCGAAGCCGGCCTCGCTGGAGAGGTACTTCGCGGCGTTGGCGAGCGTGCCGACCGCGCCGCCGCCCTTCTCCTGGTACTCGTCGACGGCCTTGTAGACGACCTCGGCCGCGGCCAGCAGGCGCAGGTAGCTCGCCGCGAGAGGGTGCTGCACGGCCTGGTTCTTGCCGATCTGGCGACCGAAGACCACCCGTTCCTCGGCATAGCGGGTCGCGGCCTCGATCGACCAGCGGCCGAGCCCGATCGCCTCGGCAGAGATCAGCAGGCGCTCGCCGTTGAGGCTGTGCAGCAGGTGGTAGAAGCCCTGCCCCACCTCGCCGACGACCTCGGCCGGGGTCACCTGGTGGTCGTGGAAGAACACCTCGGCGGTGGCCACGGCGTTGCGGCCGATCTTGGGGATCTCCCGGATGTCGACGGTGTCCCTGTTCAGGTCGGTGAGGAACAGGGTCAGCCCGTTGCCCCGCCGCTCCCCCTCGGCCGGCTCCGATGTCCGCGCCAGCAGCAGGATCTTGTCGCCGCGGAGCGAGCCCGAGTTCCAGACCTTCGTTCCGTTGATCACCCAGCCGTCGTCGGTGGGGGTGGCCCGGGTGGAGATGCGGGTCGTGTCGGTGCCGGCGTCGGGCTCGGTCACCCCGAACGTCACGAAGAGCTCACCGGAGGCGACCTTGGGCAGGATCTCGGCACACTGCTCGCGGGACCCGAAGGCCAGAAGGCTCGGGATGCACAGCATCGGAATGTGCACCGAGCTGCAGGCGTTGAGCGCTCCGCCGGAGGCGGCGAGCTCCTCGAGCACCGCGACCTGGTCGAGCATCTCGCCGCCGCCGCCGCCGTACTCCTCCGGGACCAGCACGCCGAGGTAGCCGGCGTCCGCAAAGGCTTGGAAGAACTCTTCAGGGAAGCGGTGCTCCCGGTCGCAGGCCTCCCAGTACTCGAGATCGAACTTCGAGCACAGCGCGGAGACGGCGGCGCGGAGCTCCTTCCTCTTCGCCTGGTGGGGGAACGGGACGACGCTCATCTTCTTCTCCTCGTGATGATCGGTCCGGCCGTGGTCGGCTCTAGCGACCGGTCCATACGGGTGCGCGCTTCTCGGTGAAGGCGCGTGGGCCCTCGAGCGCGTCGTCGCTGGTGTAGACGTGCTCGTAGAGCCAGTTGGCGGACTGGACGGCCTGGCTCTGCCCGACCTCGGTGCTCAGCTCGACGGTCCGCTTGGCGGCCTGCACGCTGAGCGGTGCGTTCTCGGCGATCGTCGAGGCCATCGCGACGGCGGCCTCGAGCAGGTCCTCCCCGGGCACGACGGCGTTGACGAGCCCGGCCTCGTAGGCCCGCCGCGCAGTGACCGGCTCGCCGGTCAGCAGCAGCTCCATCATGATCCGCTTCGGCAGCATCGAGATCAGCGGAGCGGCCCAGGGCGCTCCCCGGCCGCGCTTGACCTCGGTGATGCCGAACGTGGCCTCCTCGGCAGCCACACACAGGTCGCAGTCCTGAGCCAGCCGGAAGCCGCCCGCGAGGGCGAACCCGTTGACGGCCGCGATGACCGGCTTGACGGTCCGTCCCCTGCTCCCCAGGAGCAGGCCCCACTCCTCGGGCGGAATGGTCAGGGCGCTCTCGGCCATCTCCTTGAGGTCTCCCCCGGCGCAGAACGCGGGCCCCTCGCCGGTCAGCACCGCGCAGCGCAGCTCGGGAGCGGCGTCGAACAGGTCGAAGGCCTCCCGCAGTCCCTGTCGGAGGGCGAAGTTCAGCGCGTTCCGCTGTCGAGGCCGGTTCATCCGGACCACGAGGACGTGGCCGCGGCGCTCGGTCAGGACCACGTCCTGCTGGGTGCCGATCCCCTTGTCGACTGCGGTCATCCGCGCTTGCCCCTCGACGCCTGGTAGCGGGCGGTCGCCTCGGCCTGGGACCGCGCGGTGGTCTCGGCACCCAGGGTGCCCGAGCTCAGGACGCGGTCGACGGCCGCCTCGACCGGAGCGAGCTGACCGTTCATCCGTGGGATGACCTCCTCAGCGAACAGCTCGTAACTGCGCAGGGTGTTCGGGAAGCGGGCGTAGTCCGAGCCCTGGAACAGATAAGTGCCGAAGCCACCGGACTTCTCCTGCAGGCGCGTCAGCTGCTCGACGGCCATCTCCGGGGTGCCGATGACGCCGCGGCCGGACTCGTTGAGGGCGTCGACGAGCTCGTCCACCGTGTCGAAGGTGCCCAGGGCGGTCGGGGTGATGTGGGACAGGTAGTCCTGCAGCCACTTCAGGCCGTAGGCCACGTCCTTCTTGGCCTGCTCGACGGTCTCGGCGATGTACATCGGGCCGAGAAGCCGCCAGTTGTCGCGGCTCGGACTGTGGCCGTTAGCCATCGACTCCTCCTCGACGATGTCCCAGTGGCCGGCGAGGCGCTCGATGCCCGTCGGGTCGGTCGCGGCGAGGGAGAGCAGGCTGGTGCCGTACCTGCCTGCCAGGGCCGGTCCGGTCGCCGAGACGGCGCCGGTCACTGCGATCTCGAAGTTCGAGTACTTCGGCAGCTGGAGCACCGCATCCTGCAGCGTGAACCACTCGGTCTTCGCGGTCACGGTCTCGCCCGCGAACAGCCGGAGGATGACCTCGAGGGACTCCTGCATCCGGGCACGCTGGGTCGAGGGCTCGATGCCGAGCATCGTCGCGTCCTCGAGCAGCTGGCCCGGGCCGACGCCGAACATCATCCTGCCGCGGGTGAGGTGGTCGAGCTGGATGATCCGGTCCGCCAGGACGAACGGCTGGTGGTAGGGCAGTGAGGCGACGCCGGTGCCGAGCTTGAGGGTGGTCGTGTGCTGCGCGGCAGCGGCGATCATCACCTCGGGAGAGGCGATGGTCTCGACACCGCCGGAATGGTGCTCGCCGAACCAGATCTCGTCGAAGCCGATCCTGTCGAGGTGAGCGGCCAGCTCCAGGTCCCGCCGCATCGCCAGGTTCGGGTTGACACCCAGGCGGTGGTATGGGCCCTGAAACACACCGAAACGCATGCGACGGGGTTCTGCGGTCATTCCTCAAGTCCTCCTTTGGACGAGCCGGTGCCGAGGAGAGCGGATACCGGGGCCAGAGCGAGCCAGGCTCTCCCGCAGCGGCGACACACCTAGTGCACCAGATTGGAGCCAATACAGTCAATAATGTCGGAGCCAAGCTTTCGGCGCACGGTGGCCCGACCGGCCTACCCGTGCGGTCACCGCAGGACGGGCAGCAGGCGGTTCTGCGAGACCTGACGGTGCGAGCGCCACAGATCGGCGAGGCGCAAGCCGCCCCGGCCTGGAGTGCGGCGATCATGTCGTCGTCCTCCTCCGACCGCCGCCGCGTCGGACAGGACACTCAGCGACAGGCCCCGGTAGGCGACGGACATCCCCCAGATCCGCTGGATCTCCGCGACGAGAAGCAGCTGCGCGGACAGCTCGAGAAGCTCGACGTGGAACCGGTCGTTCTGGCGCATCATCATGTCGTCGTCGACACCCGCGCTGCGCAGGGCCTCGGTCACCTCGACCAGGATTACCAGCTCGTCATCGGTGGGCACGGACAGCTTGGGCAGCACCGCCGTCTCGAGCAGGTCGCGGGCCAGGTACAGCTGCCCCAGCTCGTCCGAGCTGAACTGCGTGACGAAGTCGCCGCGGTTGCGTTCGTACTCGACCACGCCGTCAACGCCGAGGATCTGCAGGGCCGCGCGGATGGGAGCCGCGGCCGATCCCGATCTCCTGGGCGAGCTCCTTCTGCCGCAGGCGCTGGCCAGGCAGCAGGATCCGCTTCATGCCCATCTCGTGGACCGACGCGGCGGCGCGCTGGACGCCACAGTCGGTGGACTGCTTGTCGCGGCGCAAACCCTCGTCCACCCCGGTCACGGTGTCGTAGTTGGCCGTGGTGGCCGGTCCGCGACGCGAGGCACCGGTGGCACTCAGGGCCCCACCTCCACATTGGTGTAGTAGCCGGCCGTGGCGCCTCCGTCCACCGGCAGCATCACACCGGTCACGTAGGCGGCCGCCGGCGACAGGAGGAACAACGCCGCGCCGGCCTGGTCGGCACCTGTCGACAACCGGCCCAACGGGGTCCTGACCAGCATGGTCTCGCGGATGACTGCGTCCGGGAGGTTGCGGCGCAGCAGGGGGGTGTCGACCGCGCCCGGGGCTATCCCGTTCACTCGCACGCCGGCCGGACCCCAGTCGATCGCCATGCTGCGGACCAGGCCCGCGATGCCGAACTTCGACGACGCGTAGTTCGCCCGCTGGGCGTGGCCGCCGAACGAGTCCACCGACCCGACCGCGACCAGCGCTCCGGAACGTCGAGGGAGCAACCGCCTGCCGGCGGCCTGCAGGCTGAGGAACGTGCCCGTCAGGTTGACGTCGAGGACCGTCGCCCACCGGTCGTAGGAGAGCTCCTCGGCCGGACCGGGGAGGGACACGCCCGCGCACGTGACGGCACCGTGCAGCGGGCCCAGCTCCGCTTCCACCCGGTCGAACACGGCGTCGGTGGCGACGGGGTCGCGGACCTCGAGCCCGAACGCGGCGCCGGCGGGCAGGGCGGCCGCGACTTCGGCGGCCGCCTGCTCGTCGCGGTCGAGCACCGCCACGGTGAGCCCGTGGGCGCCCGCCGCCTCGGCGATGGCCCGCCCGATGCCGGAGCCGCCGCCGGTGATCGCGACGACGGCGCCAGCCAGGCCGAAGTCGATCACGGCTACGGGACGGCCGGGTCGCCCAGCAGGGCGATCGGCATGTCGAGCGTGCGGCTCGCGAGGTACTCGCCGAGCCCCTTGGCCTGCGGGTCGATCCGGGTGCACGACGACACGCCCTCCTCCAGATACCCGACCAGGAGGAAGTTGAGCGCCAACAGGTTGGGGAACTCGTGGCGGTCGATACGCAGGCCGCGCGCCTCCGGGATCAGCTCGGCGAGTCGGTCCGCCGTGAGCGTGGCGCGCAGCCAGTCGTAGGCGCGCGGGTCCCGCGCCCACACCCCGAGGTTGGCGATACCTCCCTTGTCACCGGACCGGGTCCCGACGAGATCGCCGAGCGGCACCCGCCGCGTCGGCCCGGACGGGACCTCGGGGACCTCGCACGGGGCCGGACTCGGTGCCTCCGTCGCGCCCCACGAGCGCCAGTGGACCTCGATCGGGTCCGCGCCGTCGACCAGCACCCGGGTCGGGATGTGCTTCTTCTCGATCAGGCACGGCCACTGCACTCCGAAGAGCCGTTCACGCTGCGGCGGGGCCGTCAGGTAGAAGCCCGGGATGCTCGATGTGCCGAGGTGGACGATGCGGTCGGTGAAGCCCTTCCGGTCGACCTTCGCCCGGTCGACGTCGCGAGCGGTGATGACCACCCAGGCCGACGCCTGTGCCTGGTCCCCGTCCGTCTCCGCGACGGGACCGACGACGGTCCAGCGGAACGCGTCGAACGTCTCCGGGGCACCCACGGCGCGCTCGACGCCGCGGCGCAGCCAGTCGATCTTGTCCTGCAGGTGCATGCCCGTGAGCCCGACGGTCACGGAGTTCCGGTACCCGCCTTCATAGGTCAGGGAGAGCTTGGTCAGGTCGTTCGGGGCGCGCCCGCGGGTGCCCGAGACGGCGACCCGGTCCGGTCCCTCCTGCGCGATGCGCACCGAGGTCAGGTCCACGGTCACGTCGGGGTTGAGGTACTCGCGCCCACCCACCTCGTAGAGGAGCTGGGCGATGACGGTGCCGGTGTCCACCACACCGCCGGTGCCGGTCGCCTTCGTGACCACGCAGCTCGCGTCCGCGGCGATCTCGGCGATCGGCATCCCGGGCAAGCCGAGGTCGGGGTGTTCGTGGAAGAGGGCGTAGTTGCCGCCCGTGACCTGCCCGCAGCACTCGATGAGGTGGCCGGCCACGACCGCGCCGGCCAGCTCGTCCCAGGCATCACGGTCCCACCCGTGGTGCCACGCCGCGGGTCCCACCACCAGGGAGGCGTCCGTCATGCGCGGGCAGACCACGATGTCCGCCCCCGCCTCCAGCGCGACCACGATCGGCCAGGCGCCGAGGTAGGCGTTGGCGGTCAGGATTTCGTGCTCGGAGAGGACGAGCTCCTGACCGGTGTCGACGTTCGTAAGGGTGGCGTCCGCCCCCAGCACGGAGCCGAGGTCGGGACGCAGGTCGTCCCCGACAACCGCGGCCACCGTGAGGTCAACCCCGGCCCGGCGGCACGCTTCCCGAACGGCCTCGGCGCACGCCCGCGGGTCCAGCCCACCCGCGTTCGTCACGACCTTGACCCCCCCTTCCGCGATACGCGGGAGGTAGCGCTCGAGCTGCTCGACGAACGCCCCGGCGTAGCCCACCCCACCCCGGGACTGGTTCTTGCGCAGGACGAGCATCGTCAGTTCGGCGAGATAGTCCCCGGTCAGGACGTCGACGCCGCTGTCGAGCAGCTCACCCATCCCATCCGGTCGATCACCGTGGTAGGCGGAGAACTGCCCGATCCGGAGAGCCGGATTGGCTACGATATTGGAGCCCATAGCTTCGAGATTGACACCCTCGACCCCGCCCGTCAACCGTCAGTTCTTCGAAGACGGGCCGCCCGACACGTCGGGCCGCTCGATGCGCCCGCTTGCTTCGCGTGACCCGGACACGGGTGAGGTCGTCCTCTACAAGTGACACCCGTCACCCACGATTGGTTCCAATCTCGGAGACGCCCGCCGTACCGCGACGTGAGCGCAAGGCCATGCAAACGGATGTCCGGCCGACCGGCACTCCTCCGGCCCGCCTCGACGACGAGGCGACACCGCTCCCCCTCGGAGGCGAGGTCGTCCTTGCATGCACTCACCGTGTGACAGGATCGGCGCCAGGGCCAGGGCCCCTACTACTCTCTGGTCCCCGCGATGTTCGCGCCGAGGGACGACGACGGACACGTCGAACTCGCCCCCGCCCCACCCAACCGCAGTGGCCCGGGATACTCCGCCCTGGCCCGCCGGCTGGCGGGCGGCTCCTGCCCCGAACAGGCGCTCGAACTGACGTGATCGTCGAGGACGCCGCCACAGCCCCCACCGGATTACCCCCGGTCGATGTCGTGGGAGCGGGAGTTGCGGAGGCGACTGGCGGACGCCACCGTGCGCATCCAGTCGGCCCTCGAGGAGTTGCGCTACTGCACACCCGCCGCGGGCGCCGTCCGGGTCGCTGCAGGACACCACGATCGGTGGCGTCGACGTCCGCGAGGGACAGCTCCTGTTCATGCCGCACTCCATCACCAACCGCGACCCCCGCCAGTTCGAGAATCAGGACGAGTTCATCCCGGAGCGCTCGCTGAACCGGCACACGGCGTTCGGCTTTGGGATCCACCGGTGCATCGGGTCACACCTCGCCCGGCTGGAGCTCCGGATCACGCTGGAGGAGTTCCTCCGACGGCTCCCCGAGTTCGAGCCGGACGCGGATGCCGCGCCCTCCTGGTCGATGGGCCAAACGGGCGGGATGACCTCGGTCCCGGTCCGGTTCCGCGCACCCTCTCCGGCGGGACGTGCTCCTCGATCTTGACCAGGCCGCGGCGGCCACCGTGCCGTACTGGACGAGGGTCCCCAGGCAGGCCAGGGGCGCGACCTCCTAGCCGCGCGCCCGCCGCCGGAAGATGCAGTGGTCCTGCGTGCCCATGGTGATCATCGAACCGAGGTCGCAGTGGTTCTGGTGCTTCTCCCGATCGTTTCGCGCCGAATTCGGCGAGTCACCCGGCGCCGCCGGCGAACGCGTCACGGCCGCCCCGACGACCGGCCCTCGATCCGCCACCGCGTCCGAGCTGCTGCGCCCATCCCTCCAGGACGCGCCGCCGCCCGAACACGGGCACGCGTCGCTTCAGCCGACGTGACGGGGTGCGGAGCCCCGACGCCGTGTCACCAGATCAGGCGCCCCGCGTCGACCGGGATCATCGCGCCGGTCACGAACCGCGCCTCGTCCGAGACCAGCCAAGCCACCGCATCGGAGATGATCGACGGCGGTCGGGCGGTGGTACCGCCCAGCACGGTTCGCGGTCCGTCGCCGAAGACGTAGGGGTAGTACTCGATCGACTTTTCGATGTTGCCCCCGTCGCGGATCGCGGTGTCCACCGAGCCGGGATTGACCGTGTTCACCCTGATCTCGTGGGGACCGAGCTCGTGGGCGAGCACCTTCATCAGCATCTGCATCCCGCTCTTGGCCGCGCAGTACGCCACCGCGCCGGGCTGCGGCACGATCGCGTTGACCGACGAGGTAAACACGACCGAGCCGCCGCGACCGCCCTCGATCATCTTCGGCACGAAGGCCTTCTGCACCTTCCACGCACCCGTCAGCAGGACGTCGATGCTCTCCTGCCACGACTCCTCCGAGAGCTCCCAGCTGTTGCGGTCGACCGTCCAGATGCCGTGGTTCACCACGATGATGTCGACCCGTCCGAACTCGGAGTACGCCCGGCCCGCGAAGCCCTGGAGACCCGCCAGGTCCCGCGCGTCGACCTTCTCGATGAGACATCGGCGGCCCAGCGCCTCGACCTCGTCACGGGTCTGCTCGAGCTCCTCGGACGTCGCCGCCGGCGCCCGGTTGTAGACGAAGCCGTCGCAGATGTCGAAGGCCACAATGTCCGCGCCCTCGGCCGCCAACCGCACGGCGTGAGCCCGGCCCTGCCCGCGAGCCGCACCGGAGATGACGGCGACCTTGCCGTCGAGTCGGCCCATGATCTCTCCTTTGATTCACGCAAAGACCCGGCGCCTTTGCAGCCTACATTGGCTCCAATTTTGCAGCACGTGTACCAGGTGTCAACCATCAACCGAAATGACCGATCGACCTGACCGGCGACCTCGAAGCGCTCCGGAGGGGGTCACCTACCGGTATCGGTGCGGGCTGGCCTGGCGGTATGTCCGTCCGAGTTCGGGCCGTGGCAGACGTTGTGGAAGCGGCACCGCCGCTACTGCCGTGACGGCACCTGGGACCACGTTCTTGCTGCTCTGCTGGTCGACGCCGACTCTGCCGAGATCGTGGACTGGGCGGGCAGCCTGGACTCCACAATCATCCGCGCTCACCAAGACGCGGCGACCCTGGCCCGCACGCAGGGGCAGGGTCGAGCTATACGAGTCTGCGCGCCGAGCCCGGCGATCACGCCATGGGTCGGTCCCGCGGCGGACTGTCGACGAAGATCCACCAGCTCGTCGACGGTCACCCCCAGCCGATGGTGGTCCTGCTCGGACTGGGCCAGGATGGCGACTCCGATGTTCCCGCACCTGATGAAGCACCCCAGCATCGCCCGGCCGAGTCCGGGTCGGCCGTGGACCCGGCCCGAACGTTCGCGTTCTGACAAGGCCTATTCCTCGCGCCTGATCCACCGCCATCTACGCGAGCGGCGGATCGTCGCAGTGATCCCCGACCCTCCGGCCAGCAAGGACACCGTGCCCGGCGCGGCTCTCGCGGTGGTCGCCAAGTCAAACAGTGGCGCGGGCTCGCGACTCGCTACGACTGTGACGATGGGGCAGTACCGCCTCGGGGCGGTGGTCTGACTCGCGCTACGACAGGCCGTCGGTACCTTGAGATTGATCTGTCGGCCACGGTCCGGGGCAGTGCGTCAACGTGCGAAAAGATCAGGACCGACAGTCCGACGTGCGGGAGGTTGCCGTGGGCACGTCCGCGACGAGGTGCAGCTCCAGCGCGTCCGCCCTGATCGCAGCAACGCAGTGAGGTGGAGCCCGGCCTCAGACTCTCCTCCCACCCGATACACGTCCTTCCGCCGACTCGGCGGAGACGTCGCGCGCCGGCTACGAGGTCCCTGTCCTCGGCGGGCGATTTCAGCCGCCCCATCCTGTCGCGACTCTCGACGAGCGATTCCTCCGAGGACCTGCGGGCGGCTCCGTGAAGAACCCGCATCCTCTCCCGGACAACGCAGTTCCACCGATCGGTGGCGAGCCGAACGCACACCATCCGGCCGCCGTCCCGGCACTGCCCTGAGTTGCTGCTGGAGGCCGCGATCAGGCGAGCCGGTCACATCGCCACTAGGCGACGGAGTCGGCTGCGGTGGAAGACCAGCGGTTCCGCGACGGAGTCCGACCACACCCCGTGGATTCGCAGCAGGATGATGGCGTGGTCTCCCGCTGCCACCTCCTGATGAATCGAACAGTCCAGCCATGCCGTTGCTCCCAGGATCAAAACTCCCCCTGAACCGTTCTGTCGCCATGCGATCTCCGCGAACCGATCGCCGTTCTTCCGTGCCAGGCTCGCGCACTCCATGCCCTGGTCCTGGGCGAGGAGGCTGACACCCAGGCGCGAGGCCTCACGAAGCTTCGGCCAAGTCGACGACGAGTTCTGGACGCAGACAGACACCAGCGGGGGCTTCATCGACACGGAGGTGAACGAGCTCGCGGCCATTCCGACCGGCTCGCCATCCACCATTGCGCAGATCGCCGCAACCCCCGAGGGGAAGCAGCCGAACACATGACGAAGCTGATCGACATCACCGGTCAGTGGATCGGTCTCGATCATGAGATTCTCCAATAGGCGGGCCGTCGACAAGCGACAGCGGGACGAGGCGGGATGGAGGCCGACGAGTGGCTCAGCCGATTCAGGCGACGAAGTCGCGACGCTGGTCGGAGGCCGCACGGAGCCGGCCAGTTACGGTGTCGACGAGCCCGGAAGACCTATTCTTCCGCGCACGCCTCGGCCACCCCCCTCGGCCGCTCCGGCGCGAACTCCTTCACGAGATCGACATAGCGTTGCGAGAAGGCTCGGGGATCGGCGAGCAGCCCGGCCGTGGCCTCTTCCCACTGGGCTCGCTGCACCGCCGTCCCCTCAGCGGCCCACTGGCCGCCCCTGTCGTCGCGTCCCAGCGGGACGACCTCGATACCGGCCTCACCCAGGATGGTGCAGCTTTCTCGGACAGCCTGGTCCTGATGGGCGGTCATGCTGCCGGCGACCGCGTCGTCGCTGGCGGCTCGCATCGCCTCCTGGACGTCGGCGTCGAGGCTATCCCAGACGTCGACGTTGATGCCGTAGGTGACGATGGCGTACACACCCATGTCGCTGATGTCGAACACCTGGTCGGCGACCTCGTGCAGGCGTCCGTCGGTCAACGAGTCCAGGCTGTACCCGATGCCGGACACCACTCCACGCTCGATCGCCTCGTAGGTCTGCGAGGGCTCCACAGCAGCCGGTTGCATCCCGAGCAGGCGCAGGCCGGTCGCCATCCCACCTGTGGCCCGGACCGAGACACCACCCAGGTCGTCCAGGCTGCGCACCGTGACCGAGTCGTTCAGTGCCAGCACCGGTGGCGTACCCCCGCCGAGGAACAGGACGTGCTGATTACGATCGCGGTACTCCGCACCCAACTCGGGAGCCTCGTCGAGCAACGCGTTCATCGCCCGCGTCACGGCGTCGAAGTCCGGGGTCTGGAACGCGATCGAACCGACGTTGGCGACCGCAAGGACCGGGTTGAACGCCGGCGAGTCGAAGGCTAGGTCGACCCGGCCGTCCTCGACACAGCTCAACGTCTCGTCGGCCGGGCACAAGGAACCGTCGTAGAAGGCCTCGAACCTGATCTTCCCCCCGGTCCGGGCAGTGACTGAGTCCATCCAATCTTGGAAGGTTCGGGAGTTCGGGTGCTCACGCGAGTGGTAGGTGCTGAATGTCAGCACACGGACCTCGCCAGGTGAGTCCTCCGTGGGAACAGAGCAAGCCGGGAGGAGTAGGGCGAAGGCGGCGAGCACTGCAGCGGCGACGCGCGCCGGGAGTCGGCGACCGCGAAGCGGCGGACGAGCATGAGGCAACACAGGCTTCTCCTCGGTGAGCATCCTGGACTTGGCCTTGCAAGTAGCGGCAGCGGCGCCGTCGACCTGCCGGTCACTCCTTGCGGAGCACCGGGCGGAGGGTGTCGAGGACCGACGCGTCGTCGATGGTGGAGGGCACCGGCTCGTCGGCGCCGTCGGCGATCCCGCGCATGGTCTTGCGCAGGATCTTCCCGGAGCGGGTCTTGGGCAGGGCGGGGACGACGGCGACGTCCTTGAGCGAGGCGACCGCCCCGATCTGGTCGCGCACCATCTGGACGAGCTCGGCGCGCAGCTTCTCGTCGTAGCCCTCGGCGGTGCTGTCGACGCCGGACTTGAGCACCACGAACCCGCGCGGGATCTGGCCCTTCATGGTGTCGGCGACGCCGATCACCGCGCACTCGGCGACGTCGGGGTGTGAGGCGAGGACCTCCTCCATGCCGCCGGTGGACAGGCGGTGCCCGGCGACGTTGATGACGTCGTCGGTGCGGCCCATGACGAACACGTAGCCGTCGGAGTCGAGGTGGCCGCCGTCGCCGGTGAGGTAGTAGCCCTCGAACGCGGCCATGTAGGAGTTCACGTAGCGCTCGTCGTCGTTCCACAGGGTCGGGAACGCGCCCGGCGGCAGGGGCAGCTTCGCGACGATCGCGCCGTCGACACCGGGCTCGGCCGGCCGGCCGGTCTCGTCGAGGACCTGGACGTCCCAGCCCGGCATCGGGCGGGTCGGGGAGCCGGGCTTGATGTCGAGCAGCTCGATCCCGGCCGGGTTCGCCGCGATCGGCCAGCCGGTCTCGGTCTGCCACCAGTGGTCGATCACCGGGATGCCGAGCAGGTCGGCGGCCCACCGGTAGGTCTCCGGGTCGAGGCGCTCGCCGGCCAGGAACAGGTACTGCAGCGACGAGACGTCGTACTGCGCGACGAAGGCACCCTCGGGGTCCTCCTTCTTGATCGCCCGGAACGCGGTCGGTGCGGTGAACACCGACTTCACCTTGTTCTCCTGCACGACCCGCCAGAACTGCCCGGCGTCGGGGGTGCCGACCGGCTTGCCCTCGTAGAGCACGGTCGTGGCCCCGGCCAGCAGCGGCGCGTAGACGATGTAGGAGTGGCCGACGACCCAGCCCACGTCGGACGCGGTGAAGATCGTCTCGCCGGCGCCGACGTCGTAGATGTTGGGCATCGACCAGGCCAGGGCCGTCGCGTAGCCGCCGGAGTCGCGCACCACGCCCTTCGGCTTGCCGGTGGTGCCGGAGGTGTAGAGGACGTAGAGCGGGTCGGTGCTGCGCACCGGTACCGGGTCCGCCGGGGTGGCTGTCGCCGCGGCCGCGGCCCAGTCGACGTCGATCGGGCCCATCGCCGCCACGGCCTGCTCGCGCTGCAGGATCACCGTCGCGTCGGGCTTGCGCTCGGCGAGCTCGATGGCCTTGTCGAGCAGCGGCTTGTACTCGATGACACGGCTGCCCTCGATGCCGCAGGACGCCGAGACGACGACCTTCGGCCCGGCGTCGTCGATCCGGACCGCGAGCTCCTTCGCGGCGAACCCGCCGAAGACGACCGAGTGGATCGCACCGAGCCGCGCGCAGGCCAGCATCGCGACCGCGGCCTCGGGCACCATCGGCATGTAGATCACGACCCGGTCACCGCGCCCCACGCCCTGGTCGCGCAGCACACCGGCGAACGTGGCGACCTCGTCGCGCAGGTCGGAGTAGGTGTAGGACCGCTTCGTGCCGGTGACCGGCGAGTCGTGGACCAGCGCGGTCCGGTCGCCGTTGCCGGCCTCGACGTGCCGGTCCAGGGCGTTGTGGCAGACGTTGAGCTCGCCGTCGGGGAACCAGCGGTAGAACGGCGGGTCCGACTCGTCGAGCGCGGTCGTGGGGGCCACGTGCCAGTCGAGCACCGACGCCGCGCGGAGCCAGAAGCCCTCACGGTCCTCGACGCTGGATCGGAAGATCTCCTCGTAACCGGCCACCGGCAACTCCGTTCCGAGGTCGGGAACACTCGACCTGTATTGGCTCCAATTCTTGATACAATACTCACCTGTGCGGCGTGCCCGTCAAGGCCGACACCCGGCTCACCGAAACCGAACAGGGAATGACCACACGATCATGAACGTGCTGCAGGAGGTCCGCCTCGACGACCGCGTAGTGGTGGTGACCGGTGCCAGCTCCGGGCTCGGCGCGCGCTTCGTCGGCGTTCTCGCCGCTGCAGGAGCAAACGTCGTCCCGCGGCACGGAGGATCGAACGGCTCGACGAGACCGCGGCGCACGTCGAGAGGCTCGGCCGCCGGGTGATCGTGGCAACTGCCGACGTGTCCGATCCCGGCGACTGCGAGCGGGTCACACAGAGGCGATCAGACAGCTGGGCCGCATCGACATCCTGGTCAACAACGCCGGAATCGGGACCGCCCGCCCAGCCCTTCGCGAGTCACCGGCGGAGTTCCGCGCGGTCATCGACGTCAATCTCGAGGGGGCGTACTGGAAGGCCCAGGAGTTCGCCCGCGCGAAGGACCGCGGATCCAGCATCGTCAATATCGCCAGCACGCTCGGCTCCATCGCGTCCTACGCGCCGCAGGCCGCCTACGCCGCGTCCTAGGCAGAACTTCATCGGGCTGACCCGTGATCTCTCGCAGCGGTGAGCAGGGAGGCGGGGCATCCGTGTCAACGCGATCGCTCCCGGCTACTTCGCCACAGAGATGACCGACCAGGTTCCGCCGCAGGACCTGCACCGTTTCGTCGAGTGCCGCAGCCCGCTCGCACGACGGGTGAACGACACGAGCTCGACGGCGCCCTGCTGTTCCTGACCTCGTGACCCCTGACGAGCGCAGGCAGCGCCCGGCGCTTTACCTCCCGACCGATGACCGGTCTGCTCTGGCCCGGTCGGCTGTGATCCCGGAGATACACGTCGCTCAGAGTCCGGATCGTCACACGAACGGCGCGCACATCGACACCCGATCGGATCCGGTCACCGACTGCCGTCAGCGCCCCGCTGCAGGAGACGGTTCCCCACCCAGATGAGACACCGGATGCGCGGTCCGCGGAAGAAGGTCACGAGCGACCCGGTCGGCGGCCGAGCACGAACTCTTCGGCGAAGTCCACTCGGCTCGCTCCCGAGGAGCCGAGTGCTCCTCCGCCGGAGTCACCATGGAGTCGCTCGTCAGCGCAGGATCGGAAGGAGTCGGTTCAGGGAGACCTGCCGGTGCGAGCGCCACAGCTCGGCCAACTCGGGCCCGTCCCCGCTGCGCAGAGCGTGGAGCATCTCGTCGTGTTCCTCCGCGACCACCCGGGAGTCGTTGAGCACGCTGACAGACAGGGCGCGATACGCGACCGACATCCGCCACACACGATCGATCTCGGCAACCAGCAGTCTTTGATCAGACAGGTTCAGGATCAACGAGTGGAAGGCATCGTTACCACGCATTATCTGGTCGACGTCCAGCCCCGCTGCCCTGACCCCCTCGTTGACGGCAGTGAGTTCAGCCAGCTGTTCGTCGGTCGGGCGACCGAGCTCGGACAGGACTGCGGTCTCCAGCAGGTCCCGGGCCAGGTAGAGCTGTCGCATCTCGTCCGCGCTGAACTGGGAGACGAAGTAGCCCCGGTTCCGCTCGTAGGCGACGACACCGTCGGCCTGCAGGATCTGGAGCGCCTCCCGGATGGGACCACGACTGATGCTGATCTGCTGTGACAGGTCCTCCTGCCGAACCTGCTGCCCCGGCACCAGTTGACGTTTCATGACGAGCTCGCGAATCGACGCGGCCGCGCGCTGGACTGCGCCAGTCCCCTCGGCGGCTCTCGTGGGATCCCCGATGACGCTCATAGTGGCGATTGTATCGCCGAAGTGGCTACGATTCGGGAGCCACCTTCTCGCGGCGACGTGGTCACAGCTGCGCGGTGAGCTGAGTGAGGTCCCGGCCGAGGCACCGTGCACCGGAAGCATCACCCCGTCGGCGTCGGACGACATGGCGGAGACCAGGAGCATCACCGCCCATGCCTGTTTGTCGGGAACTGGAGCCGACCGCCCATAAGCCTCGCGACCACTGTGCCCCTCGATCTGTCCGGCCCTGGACCGCACGCAGGACGGGCAGGTCCACGGACCCCGGCGCGATCCCGTCGCCCCGGACACCACACTGCCCCCACCCGAACGCACGCGTCTTGACCAGCCTTTCGAACCCGGACCGAGACAACGGGTGGATCACTCGGTGCACCTGCCCATCGACGGGGCTGCCCGATCCGAGGGACGAGCGCGCCGTTGTCATCGCAATCGAGCATCCTGCGTCCGACCTCAGGCAGGGTCAGGAACGTCCTGTCAGCTCCGACCGCGAGCACCTGCGACCACTCCCCCGGATCCAGCCGTCTCCGGCACCAGGACCGAGATGCCGATGCCGGCAGCTGCAGCGCCGACCGTGCCGAGGTCGTTCTCGCTCTCTCGACGGCAGTCGTGGCGGTGGCGGTGGCGGTGGCGACGAACGTTCCGCTGAACCGCCTCGGCCCGGGCGCCACGTCGCTCCGGACTGATACCTCCATCACCGCGTCACCGCCGTAACGCGCGACGGCGTGCTCCCCAGGCCCAGAGCCGCTCCCGAGACCGCAACGACGAGCTCGAGCACTGTCGGTTCCACCGGTGGCTCCCGCCTGCCGGATGCGGCCGGACGAACGTGCCGCGGCAGACGACGATCACTCGACGGCGAGTGACGGCAGCCACAACGCGATCTGCGGGAACATCACGACGAGCGCGACAAGCGCGATCGCCGGCACCAGGAACGGAAGGATGCCGCGGAAGACGGTTTCGACCGGCACGCCGGCGCTGGACGACACCACGAACACGTTCATACCGACCGGCGGCGTGATCAGGCCGATCTCGACCATCATCACGAACAGGATGCCGAACCACACGCCGTCGTACCCGAGTTCGATGATGATCGGATAGACGAGCGGGACCGCCACGAGGATGAGCGACAGTGTCTCAAGGACCGTCCCGAGCACCAGCAGGACCACGAGGATCACGCACAGCACGACGATCCGCGGAACGGCCAGGCCGGCGATGGCCTCTGCCATACGGTCGGGGACCCGCGACAGCACGAGGAACGTCGAGAAGATCGTCGCCCCGACGAGCAGCATGAAGGCCATCGAGGCGACGGACGCGCTCTCCTGCACGGCAGCGACGAACCGGGTCCAGACACCTCGCAGGCCACTCCCGCGGCGATTCTCGACCAGGAGCATGACCATCGCGACCAGAGCCCCTACGGCGGCGGACTCGATCACTGTGAGCAGACCGGTGAAAATTCCCACGAAGATCGACAGGAAGATCATGCCAAGCCACAGCAACGGACGCACTCGTCCGAAGGCCGACACCGGAGCGGACTGTCCACCTCGGGACGGACCACTCGGACCCGAAGTCGTCCTGTCCGAGCCCGCCTCCGGGATGGAGGCTCCGCCTGCACGAACCAACTCGGCCTGCAGATCGACGTCTGCCTCCACAACGTAGCGCCGACTGGCAAAGCCGATGAACAGGCAGTAGACCAGTGCGGACAGGACGCCGGGAACGACACCGGCGGCCAAGAGCTGGCCGATCGACTCTCCCGACACCACGCCGTACATCACCAGCGCGACGCTGGGCGGAATGAGGATCCCCAGGGTGCCGCCGACTGCCACGATCCCTGCGGCGAAACTGGTGCGGTAACCGTGTCGACGCATCTCGGTGACGGAGATCTTTCCGATGCTCGCCGCCGTGGCGACGCTGGAGCCCGACACCGCCGCGAACCCGCTGCAGGCCGCCACTGTGGCAATGCCCATACCTCCCGGGACCCACCCGAGCGCGCGAGAGGCGAGCGCATAGGTCTTCTCAGCCAGCCCGCCGTAGAGGGCCAGCATCCCGAGAAGGATATATAGCGGAATCACAGCGAGGTTGTAGGACGACACCGCCGAGAACGGCGTCGAACCGAGCCACGAGGTCCCTCGCGACGCACCGTCGAGCAGCGCGATCCCGAGAAGCCCGGATCCTGCGAGCGCGAAGGCGACCGGGGTCTCGAGCGCGAGCAGTGCGAGGAACGCGACGACGACGATGCCGACGACGATTTCAGGGGTCACTGTGCTCTCCGTTGGTCACACATGGCGGGGCGTGGGCGTGGGCGTCAGTGTGGTTGCAGGAGCTGGCACGACGGTTCGGTCCGACGACACCGCCAGACTCCGGACTATGAGATCGACCGCGACCTGCAACGTGAGTGCCGTGAAACCAACAGCGATGATCAGTTTCGCGGGCCACGTCGGATAGGCGACCAGTCCCTGCGTGAACTCTCCGCGGGCTGTCGACGCCACCGCGGTGGACCAGGTAGCAACGGTGAACCACACGGCGACTATCAGGTTCACGACGGTACCGACGAGCCGGGCAGGACCTGCCAGACGCGCCGACATCCTCGCGGTCACAAAAGTGATCCTCACATTGGTCCGACTCCGTTCGGCATGCATGATCCCCAGGAACGCGATCATCACCACGATCGTCTCGACCAGTTCGAACGCTCCGGCGATGGAGCGGCCACTGATGTTTCGATGAAGAACGTCGACGACGAGAATGAGAGCGACGACGATGAGACTGATCGCGCTCAGCGCTGCCAGCGACCGGGAGAGACGGTCGAGCAAGCGATCTATTACGTCCACAACAGACCTCCTGTGATGCCCGGATCAGACCGACGCGCAATAGTCGGCAAGGGTTTGCTCGTCGTCCGGCCTGGATTCAGCTATCAGTTCCAGGTATCGATCCAGTAGCGCCTGCGGATCGGCGAGCGTCGACGAGTTCGAGCGAACCCATGAAGCGCCCTGTGCGGCGGTGCCGTCACTGCCCCACCGCCTGCCGGCCTCGTCGTCACCGAGGGCGATGATCTCGATTCCGGCGTCGCGCAACACCTTGCAGTTCTCGGCGATCGCGTCGATCTGGTGTCCGGTCATCCCCCCGTCGACGGCTTCGGCACTGGCCGCATCCATGGCCTGCTGCACCTCGGGCGAGAGCCCCTCCCATACGTCGAGATTGAGGCTGAAGTTGACGGAGTTGTAGACACCCATATCGCTGATGTCGAACAGCTGAGGCGCGACCTCGTGCAGTCCCGTGTCGGTGAATGTGTCGAATCCATACCCTGTGCCGCTCACGACACCTCGCTCTATCGACTCATAGATCTGCGTCGCTTCGATCGCTGCGGTGTTCATCCCGAGCAGCTGCAGCCCAGTGGCCATCCCACCGGTCGCGCGCACACTGAGCCCGTCAAGATCATCGAGCGAATCCACCTGGGCCGAGTTCGACAGCGCGAGAACCGGGGGTGTCCCGCTACCCAGGAACAGCAGGTGCTGGTTCCGATTCCGGTACTCCTCCCCCAGCGCGTCAGACTCGTCGTCGAGCCTGTTCAACGCTCGTGTGACGGTGTCGAAGTCGGGCGTCTGGAAGGCGACCGAACCGATGTTGGCCACCGACAGAACCGGATTGAACGGCGGAGCATCGAAACCGATGTCGACCCGGCCGTCCTCGACACAACTCAGTGTCTCGTCGGAAGGACAGAGCGATCCATCGTAGAACGATTCGAACCGGATCTGTCCGCCGGTTCGAGCACTCACCGACGCCATCCAGTCCTCGAACGTGCGAGAGAAGGGATGGTCGCGCGACAGGTAGGTCGTGTAGGTCAGGGTCTGCACGTCACCGCCGGCCCGAGCCACCGGGGGGGCTGCGCACGAGACGGTACCCAGGCTGAGAACCAGGATCGACACGAGGACACGGAAGACTGTCAACGATTGCATGGTGAGGACCTTTCGATGTCCATCCTCGGCGCGGATACGCGCGACGGCCGGACTGCGTGCTCAGGACACTCTGGGACCGCTGAGACCGGTTCCGGATCGGCCCGGAGTCGGGCTGCCGCGAGTCGAGACACGCCGAAGACAATCAAGTCGAGCGCCGTCACAGGTCCTCCTCGCTGAGGCTACGGCGAAACTGGAGCCGAGATTGGCTCCGAACTTGGCATGATCGGTGGGACGTGTCAAGAATCAACCGGCGTCGTGGGACATCTCAGGACCCGCCGACAGGATGCGAACGGGCAGGTCGTGCCGTCGATTCATCCACTTCGGACCACGCATCGACGGAGGACGGTGCTGCACTCACCCCGCTGGCTGCGGACCTGGTCAACGCTCGCTCGTACGGTCCACCCGATCGCCGGCCAACTCAGCACGCCCGACCGACCGAGTCGGGATGCCCCCACCGCCACGCAGCCGATCAGCGTGACCGCCGCGGACACCATCCCGAGACCGATGATCGACCAGTTCGCGTCCAGAAGCACTCCGGCCACGAGCGGGGCGATGATTCCGGACACCCGCCCTACCCCGAGGGCCATGCCGATGCCGGTATTTCGCGCAAGCGCGGTGTAGACTTCTGCGGCGACAGCGCGGAGGTCGGTGATGGACGCAGGGAGAAGCACCCCGACCAGGATTCCAAGCACGTAACGATCGCGAGGACGGCGGTGCGAATATCAACAGTCCAACGACTGCAGAGGCCCGTGCCGCACCACCGAACCAAAGATGACGCGCCACGACATCCGGAACATGGTCAACCGCGAAATGTTCTCGGAAGTTGGATCAGCTCACTCACCGACTCCGCCCACACCTACCGGTGCCGGACCGGCCGGTTCAACGATGCTCGCGGTCCACGTGCTCGCGGGACGACTCCCCGTGGAACGTGCTGAACGCGCGGCTGAAGTCCGACACCTGCAGGTAGCCGACCTGGCGCGCCACGCTGTTCACAGTGGTTCCGCCTGTGAGCAGCTAGTGGGCAGTGCGCATTCGCGCGGCGTGTCACCAGCGCGTGAACGTCATCCCGTCTCGCGGCGAAAGGCCTCGTGGACCGATCGATCGACGACCGTGCCTGAGGATTCCTGCGTCCGCTGTAGGAACTCCTCCGCTGCGGCACGGGCGAGCTGGGCGCGGGCATCGGCACGCTGCGAGCACGATCGGCGGCGAGCTGGTTGCGGAACACCCCGAGGACTCCCTGGGCGCCCTCGCCCGACACCGATAGCGATAGCGCCCCGCGCCGCGGACGTGCTGTGACGGGCCTCCACCCGACACAGAGGCATGAGCGGATCAGGTCTGGGGCGCGAAGAACGTCCTCACCGCGTACCCGAACCACTGGTTGCGGAAGGCCGTCGCAGCCCGGCTGACGGTGGCTTTGGGCACCAGCACGTCGAAGCCGTGGAAGGCACCCGGGTACTCACGGAACTCGACAGGAACACCTGCCTCACTCAGGTCGGCCACATAGCGGACGGTCTCGTCCCGGAACGCCTCGACACCGCCGACGTAGGTCATCGTCGGTGGAAGGTTCGCGTAGTCGGTCGCGCGAGACGGTGCGGCGTAGGCGGGTACGTCCGCGGTCCCGTACAGCTCGCCCAGGTAGAGCTTCCACGCCGAGCGGTTGGTCACCGCGTCCCAGACCGGCGCGTCGTTGTCCTGACCGGTGGGGGTGAGGTCCCGGTCATCGATCATCGGATAGATCGGCATCTGGAAAGCGACCCGAACCTCGGCCTTGTCCCGAGCAACCAAAGTTGTGGCCGCGGTCAAGCCGCCTCCCGCGCTGCCACCACCGACCGCGATCTGATCGGAGCGCACGCCCAGACGGGCCGCGTTGTCCTTGAGCCACAACAGAGCGCTGTAACAGTCATCGAGAGCGGCCGGGAACGGAGCTTCGGTGCTGAGCCGGTAGTCGGGGGCGACTACGACCGCGCCGCTGCCGAGAATCATCGACGAGAACGCCGAGGTCTCGTGCTCGGCAGCCCCCGAGACGTAGCCGCCCCCGTGCAACCACAGCAACCCGGGAGCCCCCGGCTCAGCGGTGGCCAGCCCGGCGGTGGCCGAACGGAAGATCAGCAGCCGCAGCCTGGAGCCGTCGGGCCGCGTGACGTACTCCTCATCGCGGGTCAGACCGCGCGGTACCCGCGATCGCAGCCAGCGGGACACGACCTCGGGCAGCGGCCCGGAGCCGCCCAGCTCGTCCACCGAGCGGGAGGACTTGAGAACGCGACGTAGCACCTTACCCCGGCGTCGAAGCTCAGGGTCGATCATCGCGTCCGATACGCGCACCACGGTCTCCCACCATCGATCAGACTCGCCGGTCGAGCCGGACTGCTCGGCACCGTGCGGCAGAGATCCTCCGACGCCGGCCACGACTCCGCCCTCGGGCGACACAGGCCGCACTCCGTAGCCCTGTACGCGATGCCTCACTGTTCGTCCTACCACGACGATCATCCTTGCGGTGTCGAGACGACACGTCCCGGCACTCGTCCCGCCCCGGACCGGTCACGATGCTGCAGTCCCGGCCGAGCACTCGACCCGGCGCACGGCGGGGCGGTCGACCCGAACCCGGTATCTCCGGCCTGTCCTGCACATCGCTGACTGCCACGGCCCACCACGGCCTACTGCGGGCGGCTGCGGGCGAAAGACGGTCGCTGTGAGTAGCCGGAGACGCCGTCGTCGGCAGACGTCCGGACCTCTGACCGGCTCCGACGGCGATCGCCTCACGACGCACGCATCAGGAGAGGACAGGCGTGCATGCGACATCAAGGCTGGCGGGCGTGGACCCCAGCCCTTCCTCGGAAGATTTCGGACCACACAGCCGCAGGGGACGCCTCCGAAGACGGGCAGACGAGAGCATGAGCAGGGCTACCGACGACTTGCGGAGAAATCGCACCGGTGCGCAGCGAGTTCGTACCGGATCCACCGCCACCTACAGTGCGGCCAGCCCACCTTCGTTGCCGAACACCGAGCCGGTCGACGACTCGATTTCATAAGGACTACGCGCGATGTCACGCAGTCCCTTGAACGGGACGTGGGTACGACTCGGCGACAACGTCACCCCGGACTCGGACGTCTCCACATTCGCGTCGCGGTAGACCAGCAGCACCTCGCGCAGATGCTTCGCGAAGTCGCGACGGAACTGCCCCCGGCCCTGCTTGGTGTCGGCGAGCTCGGAACCGAACTGCGCACGCAGCGTGTCCCACGAGACCGTCGACGGGCGGCGCAGGTAGCTCATCCGGTAGGTCAGCCAGCAGTAGATGTCCAGGCGCAGCGCGCTTCCGCGCAGGGCCCGCAACGCCCCCAGGTCTATGGGGACCGGATGGTTGGTCACCTCGTCGAAGAAATCCCCCGACAGACGCACGACAGACGGGAACAGGGTGTGCGCCTCGGGGTCGTCGCTGGGCCGAGACCACAGGTTGTACTCGCTGGCGACGTTCATCTGACCACCGGCGACGCGGTGCTCGCCTTCCCACCGCACGGCCAGCGACGCCTGGAACAGGCGGTCACTCTGCTTCATCAGGCGAGTGATCGTCCCGTTCTTGCCACCGGTGGGCGTGAGCCCGAGCTGGCGCATGAAGTCGCTGAGGTTGCGCCCCAGGACCAGATCACGGCTCTTCGTGCGCAGCGCCTCGGTCGAGAGCCAGTTCAGCAACAGCCGCGGCATCGCGCCGTAGGGATAGCCGGTCGACCCGGGCCGCACGCTCAACGTCAGATCACCGTTGCGGCGCTCCCAGCGCGGCTTGTCGCCGGGGTCGCGATAGGGCAGCGACGTCTGCGTGAACAACCTCGCCAGGAACCCGATCTCTTGCTCATCCTGGTCCCACAGCTCGGCCGCCGCCCGCAACAGACGCAGGTCCCGACTTGGTGTGCCCGCCATGGCGCAGAGCATGCCACGACGCTGTCAACCAGTGTCTGACCAGGTCTTTCTCGGAGTGTTGTCCACGCATAACATGCCGACCGCTGACAGCTGTCCACGCATAACTCACCGACCTGACCCGACGGCCCCGCCGTGAGCACGGTCTGTCGCGCCAGGTGCACCGGGCGTGACCGACAGACGCGGGTCAGCACGCATAACATGCCGACCCGCACGCGCCGGTGACGGCCCCACCCGCCACATCCCGGGCCGGTCGACGCCCTCGCGATGCAGGTGAGGTCCGCCGCAACTGCCGCACCCAGCCGCGACGCCCGATCGAGCGCATAAGTTACCGACCGCGCCCGCCGAGGCCCGGGAGCCACGCATAATTCGCCGACCTGATACCTCCGATGAACACCGACCGCCGGGGCTGTACGCACACCGTCATCGGCCGCAGCAGCAGGTACGGCTCGACCGGGGCGAGACCGCCGGCTCGCAGCCCAGCCACCGCATGGCCCGTACAGCAGCCCGCACACGGCGCCCGACACGTGTCGCCACGCCGCGCAGAGGCTGTGAACTCGACCGATGCACTGAGCCGAGCACGTGCCGGCACGCATAAATTGCCGACCACCCGCACTACGCATAAAAGGCCGACCACCGATGGGCCCACGCCCTCGAGCCGCTGCAGCCTCTCCAGACGGTCACGCGAGCGCGCTCACGCATAATTTGCCGACCTCGCCCGACGAACCGGACGGCCGTCGGGCGAGGGCAGGGGCCCGAGCGATGCCTCACGTCGCGGCCCGACGCACCACCCACCTGCGGGAACTTCCGTGAAGAGAGCCCGGCATGAGCGGCGATCCCGGTGACCGGGCCGGCTGTCGATGGACATCGCCACGGCTGCATTGCCCGGACTGCCGACCTGCCGTCGCGGCACTCGACGCCACCGGCGGTCAGCCAGCACGGCAGCAACCGACAAGGGTCGCCAAGGGCCGAGGGGCCGACATCACCCTCACGAGCCTCGTCGAGACGAGATCCACGGCGTAGCGTCGGAGACGGCGGCACGGCTCGTCGGCGGCCTCGGACACAGTCCGATCAGGCACGACGGTTCCCACTCCCTCGCCACGGCATCCACGCATAACCTGCCGACCGGCCGCACCTGTCCACGCATGGATTGCCGACCAGCCCCCTCCCCGGACCAGGGCGTTATGGCCGCCATCCACGCATAACGTGCCGACCCGAGGCGACTCGAACGACCTCCAGCCCCGTACCTCGTCTGTCGGACCCGCAAGCACCCTGGTCCGACACGACCACCCCGCAGGATGCGCATAAGCTGCCGACCCGCCGACATCAACGCAGCTAGGCCCGTCCGCAGCCGTGCAGGCGCACGACAGCGTTCGCCGTATCGATCACGCCACGTCGATCACCCGGGCCATTCACGGCGGGAGGGCACGCATATCTTGCCGACCTCCGACGACGACACGGTACGCATAGATTGCCGACCCGAACCCGAAGATCAGCACACGCCGGGTGGGCAGCGTGCTTTTCGCGCGGCTCGCTCGCCGAGTCGGCACTGTGCACCGAATCGGGTCGTGACCTGGGCAAGCCCTATCTCGCCACGACAATGCGGATCCCTGTCGCCCGGCAGTGCCCCGACGCGTCGAACAGTGAGATCCACCATGTCCACGCATAACTTGCCGACCGGCCGCCCAAGAGCCATTGCGCCGTCGCTACCAGAGGTGTAGAAGTCGAGATGGATGCGCATAAGAAGCCGACCGGATACCATCGTTTTACGCATACATTGCCGACCTCCTACGCATATCTAGCCGACCAGATCAGCGTAAACATGCAGGTCAGATCGAAGTTTTTCGTACCCCTGTAGTTCTTCCTGTAGAAATTCTCCTGTAGTCCGAGCGCCCGGGCGCCTCGCACCGGTCTCATCCGCGCTCGTCCCGTGCTCGACAGGGGTTCGACGACACGCGGTCTCGACGTCCGTCCCGGTCCTCAGCCGGTCCAGGCGCAGACGTGCCAGTGGGATGCGGGCGGCACAGCTCAGAGCAGCTCTCCACACGGATCACCCCGCAGATCGCGATGCCCGGTGATCAGCGGCTCACCCCACCGACCAGGGCGAGGCCGCACGACCACCGCGATTCAGGCGTTCTCTCAATCCGAGGCAGCCTTGCTCGCCCACCCATCGCTTGGTGCCGGTGTGGTCGTGTCAGGCAGCTTCTGCCTCGACGCACAGTCGGCGCACGCGAGCTGCTGCCGCACGGACGACACTCGGTCGGTATCGCGAGGTCGATCGTGGCCGCAGTGTCGCAACCTTCGTCGTGTAGGGACCTGACGGCGCCGCCCTCATCGGGCAAGTCGCGTACCGATGCGTCTCCCGTCGTCCTGGCATCAAGCCCGATGACAGGAGGACGACAGCTCACGCCGCAGCCCCGGGGAAGCCCGGATGGTCGCGGCCTCTCCGCTGTCGGTACACGATCGTCGGCTCAGAACCGGACGAAACACCGGCCCCTCACCTCTGTGTCCGTCCCAGCAGACGGTGAAAACGACTCCAGCGGTCTCAGACTGTGCGTCCCGGCGTCCTGTGTCCCGGCGGTCGATCCGAGTAGGCCCGTCGCGTTCATCGCCCGAAACCGGCTCCAGGACGGGATGCCCGAGTACCACGTCGAGTACCCAGGCCTAGCGTGCTGGCTGGCGTGAAGTCGGGCAGGCCGCCTGTCGACGCCCTGCGCGATCGGGCCGAGTCCGGGCACACGCATCAGGCGTAGCCGATCAAGACAGTGTTGGTCGGCGGCTCAAGAGGGACTACGACCCTGCGCGCTGCGCGCGGGGAGCCTGCAGCTGAAACGAGCCGATGACATGCTCGAGGTATCCGTTGCAGGGTCTACCGTGCTGAATGGCGTCGAGAGCGTTCCTGAGCGGCCCGCACAGCTCGAGCTCCCCCTGCGGTATCGGTTGGCCGTTCTTATCGTGGACGACAGATCTGAAGGCCGGGTCCCGGCTGTCGGGTCGGCGTCGGAGACCTTCCGGGACCGTTGTGGAGTGCTGTCGGGTGAGTTCACAGTGCTGACACCCGAGCCGGGGCGCCGATCACTACGGTCAGAGCGCGGAGCAGACACATCGTCGACCTGATCGATGACGTGCGATCGGTGCCCGCTGACCTGCGACCACCGGAGACCCGTCGCCTGCCCGAAGCCGATGCACTCGCGGCCGGCGCACGTGTTGCGCCCACAGGAGGGAGCACTTCGAGGCGTCGTGTCTCATGCATCGGGGTCCATCACGATGCAGAGGATGTGCCTCTGCACGGTCGCGACCGAGGATGTATTGCGGATTCCGGCGTCCGGCCGGGAACAGCCGAGCCCAGCGGCTCGTCGCGGGTGTTCGCCGCAGAGCGCCCGTCTACTCCGGGTTAGAGAACGGCGATCAAGCGAGGCCGAGCACCACCTCGCTCGTCGGTGCGGGGCGTCCGGCGTGCCTCAGGCGGCTCTGTCGTCCTGTGTGTGAGTTCTCGAGCCCCGAGGCCAACCGGAGCCTGATATATCAGATATCGAACAAACGTTCTTTATAACTCGGTTTTGGGTACGCAAGTGCATGGAATGCCTCATATGAGAAAGTGAGGCGGTCAACCAAGGAGCACCTCGCATCGCTCAGGCACACGCTGTCTCAGGTCCAGCATGGCTCCACGACGCCAGTCCGGGCTGACCCGCACTGAAACTCCCTGCGTAGAGGGCGCATTCGCAGGCCCGAATCTACACGCCAACGACCCCGCGCCGCGCCGCTCTAGGTGGACCGCAAGGCAGCGGTGCGGCGTCCGAACGGATGAGATGCGGCGGGCCTCTGAACGCCCAGGAGCCGTAAACGCCGTTTACACCGTCACCGCGTCGAGGTGCGCGGCACGCCGAGCAACCACCGGGGACACGGCTCTACTGCGCTGATCTGCGAGGATACCCGCGATCCGAAGTACCACCAGCCGGGTGGGAAGCAGACGGGAGTTCTCTATGGCACGCGTGCATGTCATCGCCAATCAGAAGGGCGGAGTCGGCAAGACCACGGTCACCGTGAACCTTGCGGCAGTCGTCGCAGACACCCTCGGTGGAACCGCAGATTCGTCGCCGGTCCTGGGAGTGTCCACCGACCCTCAGGCCTCGATGCTGGAGTGGGCCCAGCGAGTGGGCGACGAGCTGCCGTTCGACTTCGAGCAGTGCCACGACAACCCGAAGCTGCTGGGCAAGCTGCGCGAGATCCAGCAGTACTCCCACATCTTCGTCGACACCCCGGGCAGCCTCGAAGACGAGTCGATTCTGCAGACCGTTCTTACTCAGGCCGACGACGTGATCGTCCCCCTGGAGCCCGAGCCCATGTCGTTCTCCCCGGCGACCCGCTCCATCCAGAGGGTCATCGAACCGGCCGGCGTCCCGTGGCGCGTACTGCTCAACAACTGGGACCCCCGCGACGGCTCCGGTGACCTCGACCAGACCCGCGAGTACGTGGCCGCGCGCGGCTGGCCGACATTCAACACCGTGATCCGCCACTACAAACTTCACACGCGCGCCTCCGCCGAAGGCGTGACGGTGGTGCAGTACGCCAAGAACCGCGTGGCCCTCGAGGCCCGGCAGGACTTCTTCCGACTCGCCCTCGAAGTCCTCGGCAGCAGTGGAGAAGGCCCCCGACACGCCACCGATGTAAACGGCGTTTACTCCGAGACCGGGGAGTGAGCCATGGGTAAGCGCGTCAACCTCGCCGAGCTCGCCCGCGAAGAGGTCGAGGACTACTCACCACCGCCGCCGCCCGAGCCCACCCCCATCCGCGATACCGGTCCCACCGCGGTCCCCACCCCTGCGCCGAGCCCGGTCGCCGCTGCACCGACGCCGGAGCCAGGACCCGAGACGTCCATGCTCACGGTCTCCGAGATCGTGGCCAACCCGCTCAACCAGCGCGGCGTCGACGACATGGACGACGCCGACTTCTACGAGCTGGTCAGCACTATCCGCGGCCACGGCCTCCTGCAGCCGATCGTGGTCTGCTCCGTCGAGGCGTTCCGGAACCGCTACCCCGGACACGAGAACGACCTGGGCGAAGCGCAGTGGGTCGCGCTGATCGGTAACCGACGCCTGCGCGCCGCCGCCGTCGCCGGACTCACCCGGCTACCGGCGCTGATCAACGACGACCGCGTGTCCTCGATGTACGAGGTCATGCTGGTGGAGAACAGCCACCGCAAGGCGCTCGGACCGCTGCACGAAGCAGAAGCCATGCAGCGACTCCTCGCGGAAGCCGAGATCTCCCAGCGAGCCTTGGCCGGTCGCATCGGCCGCACCCCGATGTATGTCAGCCAGCGCATGGCGCTGCTCGGACTGATCCCGTCGCTGCGCGAAGCCCTCGAGCAGGGCAGCCTCAAGGTTGAGCAGGGTCGGCAGTTCGGAAGCCTGCCCGAAGACGAGCAGGAGGCCATCGCGGCTGCCGGCCCGCCTTACCGTAAGCAGCCGACCGTCAACCCGGAACAGGCCGCCGAGATGCCTCGGCGGACCCGACGCAGCATCGCGGTATCGAGCCCCGCCCGCGCCGCGGCCTCGATCCGGGAGGTCTTCACCGAGACCGAGCGTCTCGAGCTCATCCGCCTGCTCTCCGAGGCATCGATCCCCGCGGCGGCGGCCGCCGAGAACAGCAACGGCACCACCGACACCGGCTGATCGCACCCGGTGCCCTGACGGCCCGTCGACGTAAACGCCGTTTACGTCGACGGGCCGTTCCCATACCGACCTTGGAACATCGGTCACCGACGGAACATCGTCGTTCAAGTGCGGGCACAGCCAAGGCGTAAACGCCGTTTACGTCGAGTGGCAGACCGGGCCTCGCCTCCACCTGGCCCGAGGCCCGGTACCGGCACGGTCGGCAATGCATGCGCGCTCCGACCAGGCATTCCACGACAACGCCGCCCTGTAGCCGCCCTGGCGGACCAGGATCGCGCGCGACGCCCGTGAGCCACGAGCGAGTTCAGGGACATCCCGTAAACGGCGTTTACAGCCCGGGCCCTCGTCTCGCTTCCCTTGACCCCCGTAAACGGCGTTTACACCGGTGCCCCAAGGGCAGGGCCCGGCTTACCGCGCTGCCTCGCAGCTCGGCCCCAGCCGTGGGACAACCGTCGGGCTGGGGCGGGAGAGGGACAGGGTCCCCACACGACGACGGGCGGAACCGTGAGAGCACCCTCGACTCTTTGGCTGCGAACGCGAGGGCGAGTGATCCGATCGCGGCCGGAGAGGGACCCGCGCCCTCTCGTCCCGACCCGATCCGGAGCCGACCCGGGCCGATGAAGTCGGCTCCTGCGATCCACGGCTACGGCAACTGTGCCGCCCGGGTGCAACGAGCACAGTCGATCGGACGCGGCGAAGACCGGCGGCGGCGCGCTCGTGCGAGACCGAGTCGCTCCAGTCAGGCAGGCAGCCGCCGGTGCAGTAGTTCCCCGTCCAGAACGACGTGCTGCAGCGAAGAGACGGTGAAGGGCACCGGCTCATGGCTACCTGGTGACTCGGCACCGACGGCTCGGTAGATACCCGCCCGGCTTGGGGCCGCTCTGGCCGTAAACGGCGTTTACACGCTACGACCCTCGGGGCCTGTCCTCGTCGTGTCCGGCAGCGACTATGGGCTGGCCCCCGAGTCGAGGGGAGGTCGAATCGCGAGCAGCCTCCACGGTGCGCTCCCAGTCCCAGCTGGAAGCGTTGTCAGGTCTCTCCGTGCCGGCGAGCTGAGCAGGCGAGCTCCTGCCGGGGAGGCGACTTGTCGTCCGTTCTCCGGGACAGCCCAGCGTCACATGCGGCTCCGGCATGGTGCAGTCACGGGCAACACCGCGGCCGCGAGGCGAATGGGAGAACGCCGCTGTCGCTATCCTTGACCGGACGTCCCGCTCGCGGCGATCAGCCCGGTAGGCAATGCCCGGAATCCCGCGCCCCCTTCCGGCGCCGACCGTTCGATGCTGACTCCGGGAGCGCCGGTGCTCCGTTGTGGTGTGCGCCGCCGGGGTCCTGCAATGAACGGTCGACGACCGCAGACTTCCCGCCCACGGCGGTGCTCGGCTCGTCGGCGTCGGGCGTCGCGGATGGCGGGAACGACGAGCTCTCCAGCCCTGCTCAGCGTCGTCCCGAGCTAGTCCCGTGCCGGTATGTGCCGTCCTGCGCCACGACGACGACCCGCGCTGATCGGTGATCCGACCAGGCTCTTCGGCGTCGCTGATCGCGACGGCGCGGCGGGGTCGGGTCGAAACCCGCGCCCTCTGTCCGGAACGATTCGGGGATACCGGCTCGGGAGCCACGGCTTGCCGACCGCGACGTAAACGCCGTTTACCCCCACCTGGCGCCACCTCGCCGGAGTCATCGATCGCACTGACCCTGCGTGGCGGAGCGGTGTAAACGGCGTTTACACCCGAGCCCCGTAGACGAGCCGTTCCATGGACGATCAGCAGACCGTGCGGCAGGCACCAGGGTCGAGTGACTGCGAGGACGACCTGCAGACGCCGACGACGACACCCGCCTCGCCGCGCCGCGGCAGCTGATGAACGGCCTCGCAGCGGAGGACCGGGAACAGCAGGGGCGGGCCGACGGTGCAGTCCACCCTGACTCCGTAGACCGACAGCCGTAACCAGCGGGGGCCGTCGTCCGCCGTTACCGTCGGCGCCCGCCGTGGCTCCGCGCCACTGCCTCAATCCGGGCTCGCTCAGCGGCGCGCGTACCGGTGCTTTGGGCGACCGCGAACTCACGGCAGCATCGAGCGCACCGGGCACCGGGCCGTGAGCGAGCGCAGCCAACTGGGGCCTCGTCGCCAAGAACGAGCCCGCCACGATCCGCTGTGGCAGCAATGCGCCGCTCGCACGGCACCAGACCTTGTCCAGCACCACGACCACAGAAGCCGCAAGAAGCCCACGCCGTAAACGGCGTTTACACCCTCTGCGCCCGGCCTACGCAGCCCCGCTCGCGCACGAGATGAACTCGTCTCCCCGAGGGTGAGGCGAGTGTGTCCCTGGCGCGACCGACTCTGCCGACCGTGCCGCAAGCCATGGCAGGGACATCACCGAGCCGCGCCCCGCCCGAGCCTCCCCGCCCCGGTGGTCCGAGGCCTGACGTCGAGTGGCTCAGGCGGCCATGCCCGATCCCGCGGCAACGATCCTCGAACCCGGCACGGCACACCGCGCGGACTCCTCGGATCCCACTGACCGGCGGGTGGCGGTCGAGTACCTACCTGCGCTCCCTGCAGGAGCGGAGAGGCCGTGCACCAGACGGGCGCCACGTCGTCGCGTCGCGCGACCGGTCCACGCAGGCCACCGCTCTGCTCGCGCCGATGACGTCGGCAGACCAGCCCGGGAGAGCCGTGGACCTCCACTGGATCCCTGCGCCTCGAGAAGAAGGGCACGAGCCCTGGAGCTCGGGAGCTCTCCTTCGCGCGCCGCACTCCTCACTTCCGAACCCCCACCTGGCTCACGCTGGCCAAGCCCCCAAGGCCCTGGGTCTCGGACCCCCATGGAGACCGTCCGCTCCATGCCGGCGGCAGCCCACACAGCACTCAGACGAGGCGCACTGCGAGCTTTGCGCACGGCGGGACGAGCCCGGCCAACGTCGTCGTCGCCCGCCCCCGAGATCCGGACTCCACCCCACGGACGCGGTGTAAACGCCGTTTACACCGCCCTCGCCCGAGCACCGAAGCGAGAGGCGATCCGAGCAGCACCACAGCAATAACAGCGGCTGCGATCGCTCCCGAACCCCACAGCCCGACCGAAGCGCCCGTGAGCACCGATACGACGACGCTCTCCGACGACCGCAACACCGACCCAGCAGCGCACCGGTGCCGCAACACACGCGACGCACGAGGAGCAGCAAGCCCGGCCCCCCAGCAACACTCCGGCACCCCGCCCGGCCACCGGCGCACTCTGTGCCCTGCCTACTCAGGGAGCGCCGTATGCCTCGCAGGGGTCCCAGATAGCCGTCGCCGCCGTTCCCGACGACGAGCACGCCGCCGCCCGACGCCGAGTGCGGATCGGGCCGATGCGAGCGCGGAGCCGGGGAGCACCAACGCTCCGCAGTCCTTACGTCAGTGCGTCGGTGTCACCGGCAGGGGGCCCGTGGCCGAAGTCCGATGTTGGAGCAGCCGACGCATCGAGACGATGCACGAGGCAGAACACGACACAGCACACGGCGCGACGGCCTTGCCGTCCACGACCAACGCAGCTCCACACCACAGCCGCTCGAAGACCAGGCGCCACAATCCCCAACCCCGGCTGGCAGACCCGGGCGCCTCCCGCGTCGCCCTCCACCCACGAGAGCCTGCAGATCCGTGGGACGGCCGAAGAGCCACCGTCGCCCTGCACCCCGGCACATCGACGATCCCGGACCGCCCCTCCGCGGCGCGTCAGTGATGTCCGATTATCCGTCAGTGAAATACTGTCGAGGTGGCCACGCCTCCCCGCATCACCGATGTCGAACGCGACGCCGCGATCACCCGGATCTCCGACAGACACTCCCGCATCGACGATCCCCGCAGGTCAGAGCTGGGAACCGATCCCCGCGACGTGATCAGCTGGGTCCTCGACCGCGGCACCGCCGGAGTACCGACCGCGGTGTCGGCCGCCGACCACCACGACGCGGTCGTGCTCAACACCTGGTGCTGGTGGGAGGAGCGTCGCCGCGAACGCCGACTCCTGCGCCAAGGGCTCCAACTCGGACTCTCGGCCGGAGAACTCGGGGCTCCCCTCGGCATCCGGTCGCGCCAAGGCCTCCGTGACCGCCTCGATCGCCTCGACGCACTCCTCGTCCACGACCGCCCGGACGAACAGCTCACCCGAGACGCCCGACGGGCCCGCCGCACCCGCGACCCGCAGCAGGTATGGATCGACCGCCACCGCAGCACGATCCGTGCCGCACTCGCCGGGCTCATCGCCCAAGCTGAACGTTTCCACCGCAGCATCGGCGATCCCGACGCCGGCCAGGAACACGACGATCTCCGGCCCCCCACCGAGGACCACGAGACCGCCCGCAGCGTCGAGGCCGTCGACGAGTTCGACGACGAATCCGCAAGCGACATCGAGGACTGGCTCGTCGAACTGCGTGTCGACTACGAGCAGGACGAACTGACCCCGGCGACGCTGGCCGTGGCCGGCCTGCTCGGGGCCGAGATCCGCAGCCACCCTCGGGCTCTCGAACTCCATCGCCGCCACCGCTTACACGACGCTCTCGCCGCCATCGACGAGCTACGCGCAGCGTTCGCTGCGGCGAAAGCTCCGACCCGGTAAACGGACTTCTCCGCCCCGCCGCCCCATGGCCGTCGTTCCTGTGAGGCGACAACCGCTGACCAGGGCAAGCGCTGCCGGCGGGTCATGACTCCGACGACGCCCGATGATGCCGGCCGATCCGACCCCATCGTTCGGCAGAACAGCCACCCAGGATCGAACATAAGTTCGATTAGCGGCGGAATGACGATATCGCATGCCCCGCCTACCCTCGCGCCGATCACGCTCACCGTGCCCTGCCTCGACGAACTCGGCCACGCTCCCACCGGGCGGAGCCGGCCCAGCCCGGTCCGACCGCAGGACCAGACCATCGCATGGTCGAACCGGTCCCGCGACCAGACCTCTCGCTCCTCGTCATCTTCTCGCGTCGAGAGCTGCTGTCGCTCCCGGGAGGGCACGCCGGTCCCGAGCCCGTCGACGGTGCCGATGGGTTCGCATGCTCGGCCATCGCGGCCTCCACGTGGACCGGCGCCGCGAGGTCCACCCCGAACAGCGCGACGACCCAACCGGCTCGTGACGACGACCCGCCCGGTCTCGATACGGACAGTCCGCACCAGCTGCCCACCTCCTGGCCCGCCTACCGTGAACGGGCCGTGCACCACTCCACCGAGGCGCCGGCCGCCCAAGTGCCGATATCGGCCCGACCGCTCGATGATCAGCGGCATCGTCTCCCGCCACAGCACCGCTGCCCACTGCACTGTTTCCCACGGTGCCGCAGTTCACGGCATAGGAGTCGACGGATCCTTGCTGGAGTGCGCACAGCCGCACCCCCGTGTGCCGTTGGTCGGCTTACCCGTAAACGGCACAGCGAGGGATGCCAAGGCGATCCACCAGGGGGTCGTGCGCTCGACTCGCCTGGCTGCGACGCTGTCTCCCGGCGTATCGCGTTCACACCACGTCCTGTCGGCGCGGCTCCGATCGCGAGGACCGGTGAAGCCAAGCTCGGTGATACTCGTCCCGCACCGTCGATCCGGGACGGGTCCATCCACGGCGAGGCGCCCCGCACAGGATCGACGGTCGCCTCCGGTGGTTGGTCACGACTCGCCACAGGTCGGAGCGGCGTCCGCCCCAGCCGCAGCAGTTCTGTCTGCCCCTGCGTCTACCCGCCACGGACCGTCGGTCTCGCGTCACAAGACCGGTTCCGCGATGGCCTGCCCCGACGGCTCGGCCGGACAAGTCGGACAGGTCGGACACTGATCAAGCAGCCGCCGCGGGCACTGTCTACAGCTCTTGAACCGGACCCCCTGCAGGACCAGTGACGCTGCCCGCCCCCCCGGGCTCGCTGGTCGTCGCCGGTTGCTTCCGGTCCGGTGCGCAGGGATGGTTGAGCAATGGAATCCGACGGCAGCGACGCGAGCGACGCGGGCGACGCGGTCCAGGAGACCGCCCTCTCCGGCGGTGGCGACGCCAGCGGTCTCGAAAGCGACGACCCGCGGGCTCGGTGGCGGGTTATGGCGGAGCCGGTGAGACCCGAGACGTGGGTGGCGGAGCACGACACTGAGCCGTTGCCCGAGTCGCTGCTGGCGGTCGAGGCGTCCCGCGAGGGCGAGGGCCGCCGGTACTTGGTCGAGCGCGGCGGCGGTCTCGGCGCTTAGTCGTTAGAGGTGCCTGCTCGGCTCCCGCTGCTGCAGTGTTCGCGAGGAGTTCGCGGCGGGCGTGGGTGCGGTATGGATCCCGGGACAGGGGCTCCACTTCGGCGTGGTGGACTTAGGCAAGCGAGCTCTACGACCTCGCCGCCACCGACGCGATCGGCATGCGCTGGCGCCATGAGACCGCCCAGATCGCCGCAGCCTGTGCATCCGGCCTACGCACGAACGGCCGTCACCTGTGGCTGAGTGGCGACCCCTCACCCCCGCCGAGATGATCGCGGGCCCCTCGACACGGACCGGCGGTATCGCCATCTGCCTGCTCGCCGCCGACACACACCCACACCACCCGGCCGAGGCCACCCCGCGAGCACCCCGCACAGCTCGACCTGGGACGGGCCTTCGCCCGCTGGATGCGTGAACACGCCGGCGACCCGCTGCCGCGACTGGACCTGCTCACCCACGGCCGCGCAGGACGCGTGCTGCGACGCACGTGCCGCGCCTGGATGCCGCCGACGTGTGGCAGGTCGCGGTCCTGAATACATTCGGGCAGCACCCCGTCCAGGTCGCCGATGCCGTCGAGCAGAGGATCAACGCGGCCCTCACCAGCCCACACCTGCTCATGCAGGCCACCGACGAGGACCCACCCGAGCCGACACCGGCGTGACACCCGGACATGCCCGACTCGGACCCGGACATCATCGGCCAAAAGCCGTCACACGTCCGCACCGCTCCCCGCATCGCGCGAGATCCCAATCCGTACGACACACCGGCTGCAACCGCGCACGGGTCCCGGTCGCAAGGCCCCCGGGCCGCAGATCCCGTACGCACACACCGCCGGCTCCGCGACGACGCAGCGCCCGAGACCACGCGCCACGGGTCGTCGCCGCGTCCGGGCACCGGCAGCTGTCACAACGCCGGAGTACAGACGACACGCGTGACAGACGAACGGACGTATGAACGCGACCTAGCGTGACCCCGCCTGTCACGAACCGCACGCACGACCACGTTGCAGACGACGCGGCATCGCGACACTCACGCCGCACCACCGCTCTGCCCGAACTCTTCGGCGCCGCAGGCACGGTGAACTCGGCCGAAGGTGACAAGTAGAACTCGTCGGCGCCGTGGCCGCCCCGGTCGGTGCCGACGGCCCGGACCAGCGGAATCCGACCGCGCAGGCGGCCGCCGCTCCAGCGAGAGACAGTCGCGATCACCTCGGTGGCGGTCCCGCTCCTATCCGCCGCTGTCCGGTCGAGACGGCGCTGCACGTGCTCTGGACAGCACCAACGCCGACCATGTCGCCGACCCACGACCCGACGACGAGGGGACCGCACCGGAGTCCACGGTGCCCACTGCGGGCTGTGCCGTATCTGCGGTGCCCCACGTCGCGCCGACTCCTCGACCGAGACAGAGCAGTCCGAAGCCCAGAACAGCAGCGGGAGTGGGGACAGCCACGCCGATCTCCGCTCCGCCGCCGGGACGAGAGGGACGCGGTGACTCTGCGGTCCGACCCAGGGCTATCGCCGATGCCACGCCACCCGCCCGACCCGGGTGACACCACGCGACACCCACCACGGTCCGGGAAGAACACACCGGTGGCGTCACACCGGTCGGGCGAGCGCGCGGCCCCGCCACGCCCCGGGCCGCACCGCCGGGCGAGTCACGTCCCACCCGCCCGGCGGCGGGAGCGGACACCGTCGCGGCCGACCGGCCGGTGACGAGAAGACCAGCCCGGGAGACCTGCGATGAGCACCGACCTGATCACCACCGCCCGCAACACCTCCCTCGGCGAGCTCGCCGCCATGCTGGAGGACCAGCAGACCCACAAGCACGACGTCGTCGTCCCGGCCGCCGCACTGCGCTGCCACCGCGGCGCGCTGCACCTCGCCGACGGCCACACCCGCCTCAGCCCGACCGGGGTCACCCGCACCGACGCCGTCCTTGCCCCGACACGCCTCGCCGAGAACGGCGTCGCCGCCAAGCTCGACATCCCCGTCGCCTATCTGCGTCGCCTGCGCGAGCGCGACCTCGACCTCTACGACGCCAACATCAACGGCTGGCTCGCCCACCAGCCCCGACGCAGGTTCCTGCTGCGCAGCCTCATCGACCACGACGGCCACGGCGCCCTGCGCGCGATGTTGTCGGATTCCTACGCCCCGGTCGACAACCTCGACGTCCTCACCAGCGTCCTGGCCGGCATCACCGAAGCCGGCGCATCAGTCGACATCGCCCAGGCCGACCTCACCGAATCCCGCATGTATGTCAAGGTCCGCTCCCGCGAGATCGCCGCCATGGCACCAGCCCTGCTGGGTAACTACGTCTCACCGTTCACCGGAGCCCGCGGCGCCGACAACCCCGTCGTCTTCGCCGGTTTCGTGGTTTCGAACTCCGAAACCGGGCACGGCAAGTTCTCGATCACCCCGCAGCTGACCGTGCAGGTCTGCAACAACGGCATGACCATCCCGGCCCACGCCCACGCCAAGATCCACCTCGGGGGGAAGCTGCCCGACGGCGAGATCCGCTGGTCCGACGACACCCAGCAGGCATCGCTGCGCCTGGTCCACAAGCGCGCCCGCGACGCCGTCGCCACCTTCCTGTCCGAGGAGTTCCTCACCCGGCGCCTGGCCGAGATCGAGAACGAGGCGGCCACCGCCATCACCGACCCAGCACCGGTCATCGAACACGTCGGCGCCACCCTGGGATTCAGCCAGGCCGCCCGGACCGCGATCATGGCCCGGTTCGTCCAGGGAGCCGACCTGAGCTCCGGCGGTGTCCTGCACGCGGTCACCGCAGCCGCCCAGGACCTCGACGACGCCGACGAATCCCACGACCTCGAAGCCACCGGGCTGCGCGCCATGAGCGCCGCCGCTGCCTTCACCCGCCGCCACGGCTGAGCAGGCCCGCGCCGCCGCACCACTGCGGCCGCCGGCACGCGACCAGCCGGGCTGAGTCGCCATGCACGTGCCCAGTCCTCGCGCACGACCGACCACACCGGTCCCGCCGCGGGCCCGGCCGACGAGGCACACGCCGGACGGACCCTTGATCGACCCGTGGGAGACGACCCGTGAACCATTCCATCAGCCGACCCACCATCCGCCGGGTGCTCTGCACCCGCGGTGCGCTCGCGGTGACCGTGTGCCCGCTGTGCGCCGCGCTTGTGCTCACCGACGGACTCGAGCAACACGCCCGTGTCCACGCCGCCGAGTTCGACCGCCGCCCAGCTCCGAGCGGAAGGAGCCACCACGACCCTCGAGACGACCGAGCAGACGGCGACCAGGACCCGATCGAGTCGACCGGCGCCGAGGCGCCGCCACCCTGACCTCGGGTGCATCGGCGGATGCGCCTGCAGGTGACCAGGACCCGGGTCGGGCACGGCCGCGACAGCCGTCGATGCCCGACCCGGCTCCCCGTCGGCTCCATCCCCACCGTCGCCACAGCTCCACCGGCGCTTCCCGCCTTCGCCGTGAACGGCGCTTGAGGCGGCATCTGCCGGTGCTCGGCGTCTGCAACGCCGGGACAGCACGATAATCGGCGTACCGATGAAAAACCGGGATCGCCTGCGCATAGATTGCCGACCCGACGACGCGCCCGTGTCTGACCCGCGAACACCGCAGCATCCCGCGACCTGCCACCGCTCATGAACGAGACGGCGCGGTCTCCCTGGATCAGTCGAACAAACGATCGATTATCGGCCGCCCGGTCCCGCCATCGTCTGCTGCGCCTCGGCGGATCCCACCGACGCACCGCGGTACTCGGCCCGCCTACGACCCATCGACCGACCACGAAGGAGCGACACATGAGCGCCACCCACCACCCCCACACCACCTGCGGACATCAGCGCCCCACCCCGATCGCCGGGGGAGCGGCCACGGTCACCGGCATGGTCGTCCGCGTCGCCGGACACGTCCCGACCCGGGTCGATCTCCGCAACGCCGCCACCGCCGAACAGCAGCTCGGTCTCACCCTTGGCGCGGTCCTGATCTACCTGCGCTCGCACTACACCGCCCACCTCATCGCCCGGTCCTGGTCCCAGGCCGCACCCCTGGCCGGATCGCTGACCCCGCATCTGACCGGGCGCCGACGCGGCATCATGAGCACCGGACCCTTCTCCACCTCGGCGCTGATCCGCATCGGCGGCGCACCTGATCTTCGCGCCGCACTCATCCCTGCCGAACCCGGACAGGAACGACCGGCCATCCTGCGCCTGGACCTGGGATCGGTGTCCTGGGAACTCTGCGACGCAGCGTCCTATGCCGCCCTGCGCCAGGGGTGGCAGTCCGCGGCCGATCTGTTGGCCGCCACCGGCGACACGGTCGACACCCCTGCGGCGTGACCCCGGCACGTCTGCTCCGGACCAGCTCGGCCATCGACACCGCCGCAACCCCACACCACATCGCCCGACACAGTGCGACGCTGGCACACGCCGAGAGCTCGGGAAGGACACTCATGCCGCACAACCGGCCCCCAGAACGACGAGACCCCGAGACCCAGCGCATGCGCCACGTCGCCCTCGACGCCGCACGAGCCGGCCACCACGTCTTCCCGACCCGGCCCCACGCCAAGATCCCCGCTTTGCACGGCGAACGGAGCTGCCGCGGTCGCGGCGTCTGCGCCGAGTCACATCAAGGCTGGGAACCGCGCGCCACGACCGACCCCGACCAGATCCGACGCTGGTGGAGCCGCACGCCCTTCGGAGTCGCCATCGCCTGCGGCCCGTCGCGGCTGGTCGTCATCGACCTCGACACCGGAACCGAGCCCTTACCCGACTGGGGCGGCGCCACCACCGGATGGGAAGTCCTCACCCGCGCCGCCACCGCACACGGCCACACCATCACCGACACCTACACCGTCGCCACCCCCTCGGGCGGGCATCACCTCTACTACCGGGCACCGCAGGGCCCGGAGCTACGCAACACCCAAGGCGGCACCGGACACAGCATCGGCCCCCTGGTCGACACCCGCGCCGGCGGCGGCTACATCGTCGGTGCCGGCACCACCCGCCCCGAGGGCACATACACCGTCACCTGCCACCGGCCGATCGCCGACCTACCCGAATGGCTGACCATCATGCTCACCCCGCCACCGCCACTCCTGCGTGACCAACCCGAGCAGCCGCTCGACCTCGGTCCCCGACAGGCCCGCGCCTACCTGCGAGCGATCGTCGACGGCGAGACCGACCTCGTCCGCCACACCCCGACCGGACAACGCCAGTTCACCCTCCTCGGTGCCGCCCGCACCCTCGGCCGGCTCGTCGCCGGGCACGAACTCGGCGCCGACGCCGCCCGCGACGCCCTGATCGACGCCGCAGCGCCCCACCTCGGCGTCGACGGATTCACCCTCGCCGAAGCCGAACGCACCATCGACCGCGGTATCCGATACGGCATGCAGATGCCTCGACGCCTTCGCCCCGCCGAACCCGAGGTGTAGGCGCGGAACGGCATCTCGCAGGCCGACGCCATCGATCGGTCGTTCCCCGCGCGTTCGGGAACGACGAATGGTCGTGGCCCCAGTCGGTAACCGGCGCCCGAAAGCACACCGAGCCGCAGAGGTGAGAGACCCGACCCGAAGTGACACGTCCTGCAGTCCACGGCTTTGCACGTGAGTGCGCCGGGTGGGGGCTCGGGCGACACCCGACTAGTACGCCCGGAGCCTGTCGCGTCTCGGCGGCGCCGGACTGTCTGCGGTCACGGTGTAGCCGAGCTCGCGGAGTACGCGGGCCGCCTCGTCGGGTGCGTCCCGCACCGACGTTCCGATCTGTCGGCGTCGCCAGCGCTCCCGTCCCTCTGCGATCACGGACATCGCGTCCGGATGGCGATCGACCCCGAACTCCTGCAGCACGAACTGCAGGAAGTCTTCGAGACACGGACGCATCCGGGGCCCACCCACAGGAAAGTGCAGCTTGGAGAACACCCCGGAGTGGTCCGGGTTGCCGAGAGTCAGGACGCGAGTCGCCGGCCCGCTCTCGGCGTGGACGTTCCAGTGGCACGACGGCGCGGTGTGCATGTCGCGGCGGAAGTCGAGCCGCACGATGGGCAACCTGCTGTCGACACCCGAGAACAAGCCGATGTCGCAGCGCTCGACCGCGAGGTAGGCGTTGTAGGCATCCGCGGTGCACAGGAACACGATCCGCATGTGTGCGATGGGCCGACTGTTCTTCGCCAGCACGACCTGGCCGTTCTTCGCAGCGGTCTCCACCCGGAATCGCACATCGTCCACCGTGTGCGCAGTGACGATGCGGTCGTCGAGATCCACGGTCGCAGGCACGGGCAAGACGCCATCGAGCACATCCTGGATCTCCTGCGCGAACGCCAGCGCTTCAGCCTCGACGTCGAAAGTCACGCACCGTCCCCCAGCAGGAAGTCGATGCCCTCCAACTCGACGAGCAGATCTCGCTCCTCCGGTGTCAGCGAACCGTTGTCGCCTCGGCTGCGGACGGTGGCCTCGTCCGGCTCCATGCGTTCGACGATCTCGCGGCGACGCTCCACGAGGTCACTGCGTTCGTGCCTGACCAGCCTCGCGTTCATGCCGCCCTCCTCAGAAGCTTCACGTGAACAGCGCGAGTGCATCACTTACCACCGACAGTCTGGTGCCCGGTGTGGGCCACCGCCACCCTGCGGATCGGTGATCGACCTCGTCAGGCAGGCGGATCACGACGGCACATGCGTCGAATGCGCTACAGAGTTTCGCTGCGCCGAACGGGCCGCTGTCCCGCTGAGCGTGTTCACGCCGAGGGATTGGCTGGCGGCGCGCGAGCACTGCATCGCGGTGACTGGAGCTGATCCCGGCGCCGTCACCTTCAGCTCGAGTGTGCCCGGAGTCTCCCTGTCACCCCGTCGCAGACGCCAGGTCCGAGGCGGCCGGTGGTCGGATGGTGTGTGCTGTGTCAGCGGTGCGCGGCCCCGAAGTTCGAGGACCAGGCGAACCTGCACGACACCAATAGAGAGCTGCCCGGACCTCACCGCGGCCACGAGCACGCCCCGCGCGACTACCTCGAGCAGCTCAACAGCAGCACCGGCACTGAGAGGCGTCCAGCAGCGACGGCTCGAGGTCGAGTGCTCGGATCCGACCAGCCCCTACAGCGGCAGCGGCGCCGGCGGCGCCGACCTCGACGGCGCCGGCGTCACCACCAACCGAGACACGACCGTCCTCCTCCGCCCCGCCCCGGAACACACGCCGCACGAGCAGCGGTCGTCACGAGGCCGAGTCGATCACCGTCCGAGCCCGAGCATCCGCCGGTGCCGACGGAGCCCAGAGGCGCAGGGCGCGTCGCAGACGGCGACGCCCCTCCGCACCCGTAGCCAGCGGTCCCGGCCGACAGTTCTGTCGGCCGGTGGCACCCGACTCGGACCGTTCACGCCGCCGCTGCAGGTCGGCCCGGTCGCGCTCGAGGAGCTCATGTGGCGCCTGGAGATGGCCGACGCGCAGCTCGCAGGCGTACTCGACCCACAGCTCGACCGGACGGCGGGACTCGACCAGGACCAGACCGGCCCAGCGTGCTGGACGGGTGCAGGAGCGAGGCTGGCCCCGGAATCCCGCGAAGCGGTAGGCGCCGCAACCCGGCTGTCCGAGGCACCACGAGAACGACTCCGCTTCAGAGGTGGGTTCCACCCCAACAGATGCATAGGGAGGGGTGTACGGCGTCAAGGGGGGATATACAGACGCGTATGGGTGCGCGAGCCGAGCAGGTCAGCCAGCTGCACGCCGAGATGGCCGAGCGTGTGATCGACGCCGTGCGCGCAGTGGAGGACCCAGCGGCGCGGCACCGGTTGATCGGCGAGGTGCTGGCCGAAAACTCCGGGTTCGTGGCCGAGCTAGCGGGGCTGATCCGGGAGTCGGTGCGGGCGATGAAGGACGAGCACGGGTTGAGCTACGGCCAGATCGCCACCGAGCTGGGCCTATCGCGGTCGCGGGCCCAGCAGCTCTACAACGGAACCTGACCCGTCCTCCGCTGTAGCTCGCATGGTGCTGGCCGCCCGGATCGCCGTCACCGACGACCCGCGCCCTCTCGACCGCCCGGACGGGGACGGTCCCCTGAGGCGGCGGCCCGGCCCCGTGTCAGTGGCCTCCACTGAGTCGGAGCGCTCTGTAGATCGAGGCTCTGCTCGGGGTGCGCCGCGTCGGCGCATGTGACCCGGTCCCGGGAGGCGGCGCGCCGCGAGCTGGTGACCGCGCCGCATCAGCTGCTGAACCCCTTGCCGCGCCACGGTCCGGTGTTCTCGGACGGCCTGGCGTGGACGGCGCGGCACGAGGACTGGCTGCACCGGCAGCGCTTGCCGATGCTGCACTCGCAGAAGGCGTTCGAGTCCGCCTACGGCGCTGTTCTGTTCTAGGGGCCCGCGTTTGCACAACGGAGGGTAGGGGTTCTATTCCCCTCGTCTCCACAGCCTGACCAGCATCTGCCGGGAGCAGCTGTGCGACCTGATCTGTGGGCGTAACACGCCAGCTGTTCACCGCGAAAGGATGATCGTCTATCGCCCCACCCCGGAGCTGGAGTCGCGTTGCAACGCTGCATCCGAGTCGTATCGTCGCTCTTGCTGATCGGTGCGCTGAGCGCCTGCGACGGTCCCGCCGGCGCGACGCCGGTCCCCGGGGCGTCCGGGGTCCCGGAGCTCGGGGCCGACGCGAACCCGGGGCCATTGCACTACGTCGCGCTCGGTGACTCGTTCAGCTCCGGTGAGGGCGCGCCCTACGTCAGCCCCGAGGACATGAGCAGGTTCACGGCCGAGAATCCGGACCTGAACCGGCCGTCGATCAGCCCTGAGGACCTGGCCGATCGGGCGGCACAGCAGTACGGCTGGCTGGGCGACACGGGGACCCACTCCGGCGGCTTCGGCAACGGCTGCCACCGATCGAGTCACGCCTATCCGGTGCGGGTGTGGGGTGCTCTCGACCAGCGGGACTCCGACTGGGGAGTCTCGTTCCGCGCGTGCTCCGGGGCGCGCACCGCCGCGATGGGGACCGGCTTCAAGGGCGAGCCCGCCCAGTTCGACGCCTTCGTGACCGGTGGCCCGGCGGACTTGATCACTGTCGGGATCGGCGGCAACGACCTGGGCTTCTCCGATCTCGTCACGAGCTGCATGATCGAAGGCCTGCAACGGCGCGCGACCCCGCTCCCGTACCGCGGGCTCGTGCCGCAGTGCAGGCGCGAATGGAGCGCCACGATCGAGCAGCGGATCCCCGGTCTGCGCGCGCAGCTCTCCTACCTCTTCTGGGATCTGAAGGACCCCTCCCGGCTCAAGGACGGCGGCAAGATCGCAGCGACGCTGTTCCCGCGCCCGTTCCCGCAGGATCCGGACGGGACGTGCTCGCTCGGGCTCGCCAACGACGTCGACGAGCCGACGATGCGGTGGGTCAACGACAACGTCGCGACGACGCTCAACACCGTCATCATCGAAGAGGCGCGCAAGGCGGGGATCTCGGTGATCGACACGTCGGGGTATCTGTCGACCACGTTCGGCCGGCACGACCTGTGTGTCGATGACGGCGCGCAGCGGTGGATCAACCGGGCGATCCCGAGCGACAAGAACCAGAGCATCCACCCGAAGTTCGGGTACCACGAGAAGGTGGCGGAGGCCGTGCTGGCGTGCTGGGACTCGGACACGGTGTGCCCGCCGGTGCGGACGGCGACGCTCCCCACCGAGTGGGCGAGGTCGATGGGCTGCGACTTCTTCGTCCTGCCGTACGACCGATACGGCACCGGGCTCTCGACCGCACAACTCCTCGACCGGATCGTCACCGTGGAGCAGCCGTTGTCGGCAGGGGCACGGGACCGGGCCGAGAAACTGCGGGCCGCGCCGCCGCCGCCGATCGAGTCCGGAACCGAGTACTCGGCGCGGACGGCGGCGGCCCTCGACGTCCTCGCCGGGGAGTCCGAGAGCCTAGTCGCGGTGGCGCAGATCGCTCAGCGTGAGATCCGGTCCACCGGCGTCCTCTCGCCCGCGGCCGCGCAGTCCGTGCGGGACGCCGAGCTTCCGAGCTTCGACGAGCTGGACCGCATCCTGTCGGAATTCCCGGAGATCGCCGTGGCAGCACGGAGGAACTGCCAGTAGCACTCTTCACTTGCCCGATCACGCCAGTAGCGATCCCGGGGCCGGTCGGTACGGCTGGAAGAAGGCGTTGCCGGGCGCTCTGGCCAGGGTCAGGACGAGCGTCGGCACGGCGACGCCGTCGATCTGCTCGCGGATGATGTCGGCGTGGCCCGCGTGCCGCCCGAACTCCTCGATCAGGTGCACTAGGTAGTAGCGGGCGTGGATTGGGCGGGCATCGACGATCCCGTGCCACGGGGCAGGCGGCGCCACCGTCTCGGCCGCGGGATCGGTCGTGAGAACCGTGGCACGCAGCCTGGCCCACATGTCGTCGAAGTCCTTGAGCGTCTCGGCCGTCGTCTCGTCGTCGCGCACGACGAAGCTGTCGGTGAACGCGGCGACCGCGGCGGCGTCCAATGGCTGCTCGGTCACCTCGGTCTGCAGGCGCTTCAGCGCTCCGCGCATGCAATACGTCGCATGCTTGATCAGGCCCCCGATCGACAGCGCGCTGCGACACGGCGTCTCCCGCGCCTGCTGCTCGGTAAGTCCGAACGCGGCGGAGCGGAGGGCGGTGAGCTGCTCGTCGATGTAGTGGACGAGGCCGGTGATCTCGTCGTGCTGGGCGGGTGCGTACATGGTGTGTCCTTCGGGGGTCGGGATGGCGTGTCACCGACTGTGCCGGGAATCGAGGTCAGGTTCGGCCCGCAACAGGGAATGGATGCGGGTGTGCCCCCTCTTCGCCTTCGGTCCCCACGGTCGGGCCGTGAGCCGCAGCGACTGCGTCGTCTCTGAGATCGAGTCGCCGACCAGGCTCGACCTGACGTGGGCCCGGCACGTCGGCATGCTCGCCCCTGTTGTGGTCGTGCCCCAGCGAGTGCCCTGGAATAGCCGCGACCGCGACCGCGACCGCGACCTCGACCTCGATGGCGTCCGCGACGACAGCGCGGCTACGTCTTCGGTCGCCTCGCTGACACCGCGACCGCTGCACGCGTGCCGACATCCCCCACCGAGCGCAGCGGCGACCCGACCAGCCGGGTCGCTCGCGAGCAGTACGGCGCCGACTGCGGCGAACGTGTCGACGGCCGCATCGGCCACTGCGAGCTCGGCCGGGAGGTGATCTGCCCGCGATGCGTCTCCGCCATGCGTGATTACTTCGCAAAGTAGCCCATTCGGCCGCTAACGCTGCCCCGCGTGCCACGATGACTACGGCGTACGGGCCGCGCGGGGCGGCCCTGGTCACCGGGGAGACCAGCACGGATGCGCACAACCGACCAGCACGGAACACGACGTCTCGGCCGGAACGCGCTCCGCGCGCTCGTACCGACCACCCTGGTCGCCGCCCTCGGCACCGTCGCCGCGCTCACCTTCACCGAGCTGCCCGCCGCCCCGGTCGCGCAGGCCGCTGCACCGATCGACATCACCACCGCCGCCCCCAGGCCGGTACGAGTCCTGGTGCCCGCGCCCCCGCTACCTGACAGAGTCATCCCAGAGCTGCCGTTGCCACAGCCCGCTGCGAGGCAGGAGGTCGCCTACACCTGCGAGCCGTACGCCGATGCCAGGTCGGATGACCCGAACAACCCGAACGTGATCACCAACAAGAGCTGTCCGGAGATCAACGCGGCCAAGGAACAGGCACACCGGGAGTACGCCCAGCAGGCCGGCACCGCCGAGGAGTGCATCGGCTACGGCTGCTCACCAGAGCAGGACGCCGAGATTAACCGTCAGGAGCGGGAAGCCAACGCCGGCGAGAGCGCTGGGCGCCTGCCCACCTCGGGGGAAACGCAGTACGAGTACGGCTGCGCTCAGGGCTACATCCCCGCCGACCAGTGCTGATCTGAGCAGAGCGGTCCCGCGCACGGCCGGTAGCGCCACGCGCCCGGCCTAGTTCCCGAACACCCAGGCCACCGGCGCCGGTGGTTCCGGCACAACCGGGACCGACACTCTTCGCTCCCGGTAGCGACCGTCCGGAACTCCTGCGGTCACCGAGATCGGCAGTACCGCAGGACGATCGTTGCCGCCTTCCCAGGCTGCTGCGTCGTCAGGTGCACGGTGATCGTCACGTGGTCGCCTGCCTCCAGTTGCGGCATCCCACGCGACCGGCCGCTCGGTGCCGGTGCTGGAGATCCCTGCGCACCACGGCACGCCTGCCGACCGGATGTCCAGGTCCATCTCGCCGGGCCCGCCGTCGATCCGCATCGTCGCCTGCCCAGTCATGGACGGCATGACATCGGGTCCGAGACCACTGAAGCCTTCCGGCAGAGTCTCCCGACGCGCCGAAGCTGAACGCACGATCGACCGCGGATCCGCTACGGCATGCAGATGCCGAGACACGTCGGGCGAAGTTGCATTGACACGGCACGACACGACACGACGTACCGCGACTTCGCGTGTTCCCACCGGGTACCGGTCGTCGCCACGTGCAAATGAGCGACGTGATCACAGGCACGGTCGCAACGGAGAACACCGACGCTGCGGCGCACGGCCCACAGCAGCAGACAGCCCGACGCCGTTCAGCGGCGCGCAATCAGCCCGGGTGCACCCGGGACGTGCCCATCGACATCACCCGGCGACGAGCACAAGACCTTCGTGCTCGGCGAAGTCGCTGAAGTCCTTGACGTTCGAGGTTGCGAGCGGGAGGTCATAAGCCAGGCAGGCGGCGGCGATCCAGCTGCCGTTGTGAGGACGAGGACGGCCGCGGCGAGCGGCGTAGGCGGTGATCTCGCCCCAGATCCGGGCGACGTCGTCGGTGTAGGGGAGCGTGGGTCGCGCGGTGAGCCAGGTATCGAGGTTGATCCGGCGGACGGCTCCCCACTGGATCATGATCGACCACCGGGTGAGTTCACCGTAGGTGACGAAGGTGACGAAGGTGATGCCGTGTTCGGCTGCGGCGAGTCCACTGGAGAAGGGTGCAGGTAGACGCCGCTTTGTGGTCTATGGGGCGACGTCGGTGGCGAGGATGATCCGTCGCACGTCAGGCGACACTAGAGCGTCGCATCCGGCGAAGGTCGGCGAGGAAGTCGTCGAGCTCGGCGTCGTCTTCAAAGATGCCGTCCTGGGCGAGCTCGTCGACGTTGCTCACCGCCTTTGCGTTGGCGAAGATCTCGTCGACGGTCGATGCAGGCCTGGGGGAGGGCGTCGGTCCCGGCTGGGTGGTCATCGCTGCCTCCTCGATCGGCTATCAGACCTCCGGTGATGGTAGTCGCGGCAGCCGTCGGCTGGGCCGAACGACACCCTGCCGGCGGTTGAGTAGCCGCCGGAGTTGGTGGCCACCAACCGAGCCAGGGCGTTGCCGCGTGGAGCCACATAGGGGATGAGCGTCGGTTACGGCCGGTGCTGGCGGCGTCGTGTCTTGACGTTTCGCCGCCAGCTCAAAGACGCACGGGCGGCATGTGTCATCAATTTTGATGAGACCGACTGGGATCCTGTCGCGCCGCACCCGGCGTAATCGATCCATCCGTAGGGGACCGGTCAGCTACGAGCAACAGGTCACTCGCACGTCGACCTGATGGCTCTGCAGGAGGAACGGTGAACAGCTTCGCTCGCGAAGCCGGTCGCATAAGGGGCTCGGTCGTCTACTTCTCGAACTCCGGCGGGCTTCGCGGAGCCGTTCGCGAGGTCTCACCCGGCTCAGCTGGGAGCTGGCAGCCCGGTCAGCACATGAGGCCGCGGCTCTCACCTCGGTGGGTGATCTGAACCATGAGCGACCCGGCATGTCGACACGCACAGATGCGCGTCATCGCAGATCAGCGACAGTGATTTCATCCTGCAAGGTGACGTGCGGGAGCCACGCGCAAACCCTGCGTAGCGCCCGACTAATGTCGATCGCGTCGATTGGACGATCAGTCGGCGGCACGATGAGGGGGACGGCGGCCACATGCTCTGTGCACTCTTCCTAGTTTCCGGGCCCCGCTGATGGCCCGTCTGCACATCTTGGGCGACTGGCACGGCCCTGGAGAGGAAAAGACCGCCCGCCGCCTCGCCGACGAGCTCCCGCAGAGTTGGGACGTGATCGCCGGCAGGCAGATCCCGGACTCGATGAGCACCGTCGATCTCGATCTCGTCGTCGTCGGGGACCACGCGATCTTCGTGTGTGAGGAGAAGGCCTGGGGACGCGACGTCCGTGTCGGCGAGGTCGCCTGGTTCGTAGACGGCGACCGCAGACACAACCCTGCCAACCAGGTTGCCCACGCCTCCCGCGTTCTGGCCGGCCGCCTCAAGTCCAAAGTCAGCGGATGGGCTACTGCTCTCGGGGCGCTGCCGCGGGGTGCGCGGCCGGTTTCCGGACACGTTGTGCTCTCCCACGACGCCCTCGTCCTGCGCGGTGCCGAGGAGCTGGGCACCGGTGTCGTGCTGCGCCTCGCTGATGCCGCCGAGCAGCTCGTGGAGCGCGACGCCGCCTTCCCGGACACGCTCGCTGCGCTTCGTCCGAAGCTGATGAGCTATCTGCTCGGACTCGGGCAGCGTGCCGAGGGCCAGCTACCGCGAAAGATCATGCAGTACCGCGTCCTCGGACGCCCCATGACGCAGGGCAACGCGCGAGTTTTTCCGACTCAGAACCCGGCGGGAGAGAACGTCGGTTTGTACTGCGTTCCGCTCACCGGAGCTGAGGACCCGGATGCGGCCCGGCTACTGGCCACCCGCGAGCACGACGCGCTTCAGGCCCTGGCGGTCAAGGAGCGGACCTGGCGGGTCCAGGGGTGGTTCGAGTGGGAGGGCTATCTGGTCACCCCGATCGTCGTCGCGATGGACGGCACCAGCCTCGGCAAGCTCGCGCACGACGCGAACGGGTCCGTCGATGTCGAGGTCGGCGGTGCTGTCGTCCATGACGCCTTCCGTGCCCTCGCCGACGTCCACGCGCAGAACATCACCCACCGCGCGCTGCAGCTGCGCAGCATCGAGGTGACCCCGCCGCCGCAGAGCCGCGTCCGCTTCCGTGACTTCAGCCGGGCGCACCTGCCGTCCTCGCACACGATTGCTCCGGTGCTGGGTGAGGACCACCCGTCCTCGACGTTCCAAGCCCCGGGAGTAACCCCGGAGTTCTTCCAGCCCGGTGACGACATCTACGCCCTCGCGCTGTGTCTGGTGCAGTGGCTGCACAGCGATGCCGGCGACGAGCCCGACCACGATCTCGCCCGCTCCCGCGCTGCTGCTCACCCGGTGTTCGGCGACGTTCTGACCCGTTGCCTCGACCCGGACATCACCGTCCGCCCGACGGCGACCTCGGCTGCGGCGCTGACCAGCCCCGCTCCGCCCCAGCCCGAACCGCAGCCGAACAATGAGCTGGATCCGCCCGTCTCGGTCGACGACGAGCGAATGGAACCGAACGGGCTGCTCGCCGGGCGCTACCGGCTGCTGCATCGGCTGGGGGAGGGCGCCTGGGCGATCACCTGGCTCGCATGGGACGAGCGACTGGAGGTTCAGCGCACCCTCAAGCACCTGCACCCGCACCGTTCGCAGTTCGAGCACGTCCGCGCCGAGTACATGAACGCCGATGCGCTGGCCAGCCGCTACTGTGCCCGCGTCTACGACGTCCTGTCGCGGCCCGAGCCCGGGGTCCTGGTGCAGGAGTACGTACCCGGACAGAGTCTGCACGATGCCGCGCAGAACGGGCGTCTCACCGACGAGGAGCACGTACGGCGCATTGCCGTTGACGTGCTGCGCGGGCTCGCCGATGCCCACGAGCAGCTGCTCTACCACCGCGATGTCAGCCCGAACAACATCATCGTGCGTGAGGACGGCAGCGCCGCACTGATCGACTTTGGTCTCTCGATGCGGGTGACCGACGCGAAGTCGGCGGTCGGCTCCCCGCCCTACACCGCACCGGAAGTGATCACCCGTCGGCACTGGAGCCCCGCCGCCGACATCTACAGCGCCGCGGTGTCGGTGTTGCACGCGGTGCTGGGCCGATATCCCTACGCGGGGCTCTCGCTTGACGAGCGGCGCATGCTACTGGCGCCATCCGAGGCCCAACGGCGTCGATACGGAAGCGCCCTGCTGGACACGCTGTTCCGCGCCGCCGCGTTCGACGAGAACGAACGCCCGCAAAGCGCCCGCGCGTTCGCCGACGAGCTGGCCCGAGCGCGCGACACCCCGCAGCCGGACCCGACGCGCACACAACTGATCAACCCGACCGTCGATGCCCTGCGCGGCCTGTACCGGCGCAGCGAGATCGGCAACGCCGGCAACCGCGGCATGGACGACGTATTCGCCCACGACACCTATGTCGGCACCCGGCTCGACGAACAGCTACTGCCCGCGGTGCTCGGCGGGCAACTCGACGTCGTCGTGCTCAGCGGCAATCCCGGTGACGGGAAAACCTCGTTCCTGGTCCAGGTCGGGCAGGCCCTCGATGGCCACGGCGCCGCAACCCTCGACACCGACGCGGCGGGATGGCGAAAGCGGCTGGGCGGGCACACCTTCGCGGCCGTCTACGACGCCTCCGAATCCCACGGTGAGCTGTCCGCGGACGACCTGCTGCGCTCGGCGCTCGACCCGGGCGACGGCGACGACCCCGCCCGCAGGACCGTGCTGCTCGCCGCGAACGACGGCCGGGTGGCCCAGTTCTTCGGTGAGCACGCCGAGCGCTACCCCGACATCGTCGCGGCACTGGACCGTCAGCGCATCGACGGACCCGCAAGCGGTGCACGGGTCGTGCTCGTCGACCTCAAACGCCGTGCCCTCGCCTTCCCGGCCGATGTCGGCCAGAAGGGACTCGGCCTGGGGATCCTCGACTCGCTCACCGCACCCGCCCGGTGGGAAGTGTGCTCGGGCTGCATCACCCACGACGTGTGCCCCATCCGGCGCAACGCCGAGTCGCTGCGCACCGACGGTGCCCGCGCCGCGGTGTCGGAACTGCTGCTGACCAGCCACCTACGCCGCCGACGCCGGGCCACCGTGCGCGATGTGCGATCGGCCTTCGGCTGGGTGATCACCGGCGACCTGTCCTGCGCCACCGTCCACGCCGAGTACGACCGCGGCCAGGACCCCAGCTCGGGCCCGGCCCGTCTGACGCCAGATCTGGCGTTCACCTCGGGCACCGGTGACTACCTCGTCGACGAGTGGTCCGACATTGACCCGGCCGGGCTCGCCGCTCCAGGAGTCGGCCGGGCCGCCCGCGCCGACAGACGCTTGCTACCGGACCTGTCCGCCGTCGAAACAGACGTGATGGGCGCCCTGAAGCGCTCGTTGTTCTTCGGCGCCTGGAATGCGCCCCAATCGGCGCGCCGCGAGGTCCGTGGATACCGCTACCTCGACGAGTACCTGGCCGCCCTGAGCGCCCCGCAACCGCCGCTGGCCCGGGTCCTGCTCGGCATCTCGCGCATCCTGGCCTATCCCGGCTACGACGGCGAGCACCTCGCGTTGCGCGACCGTGCCTACGACGACCCCTCGGTTCGCGCGATCGTCGTAGTCAAAGAATTGCGCGCCGACGAGTTCCAGCTCGAGCCGGCGACCTCACCGTCGCCCTACGTCGAGTCGTTCACCGACCAGCTCGTCTTGGTGCACCCGGCATCGAACGCGCGGTTGAGGGTCACCGTCGACCTCGCCGAGCTGCTCCTACGCGCGGCTGACGGCGAGATCGTCGCCGACACCGCCTCGGCAGCCCTGCGACAAGAGATCCACGGCTTCGGAAACCGGCTGCGCTTGCAACCGGCACGGTCGGTCCGGGTGGTGGACGGCTCCGGCCGCGCCGTGCGCGCCCGCGTCATCGACGGTGGACGCATCGCCCTGGAGGACGCCACGTGACGATCGCCCTGCCCAAGCCGCTGCGGACTTATCAGTACCGGCCGCTCACGGTCTTCTCGCTGATCGACACCGACACCGACAGAGTGCTGCCACAGCTGTTCGAGATGTGCGTCAAGGGAGGACGGTCGAGCCGCTCACGCACCAACACCGGCGACTTCGCCGGCTACCGCAGCGCGCTACTGCAAAGCGGCACGGTCGTCGGCTACTCCAGCCAGTGGCAGTCCCTCCTGGACGGATGGCTGCGGACCTGCGTCGTCGACATGGGTGCCTTCGGACGTGAGCGCTCCGGCGAGCAGATGCTCGCGGTCGCCCCACTGACCCTGGCCGCCTACCGCGCCGGCTTACCGAAGGACCGGTCGCGGCACCGTGGCATCGACGACTTCGCCTACCAGGTCCTCGTCGACGGGCTGGCCCACAGCGGCTCGGAGAACCCGGTGGCAGACCTGCGCGAGTTAGTGACCCAGACCGTCGGCCGTGGCCTGTCCATCGGCCCACAGCCACGCTGGGAACCACATCTCGACGACCCCTCCCAGCTCGACATCGGCGCCCTGCTGGAATTCCGATTCCTCGAAGGATTCGAGATGGCCGATGCCCGTGCCATCGACGGCGGCTCAGCCGACAGCCCCCTGCCCGCGGTCGCAACACAGATCGGTGCCGACCTGCTAGGTCATCTGCGCGCCTACGGCCCGATCGTCCCCACCCAGTCGCTCATGGCGAGTTTCGCTGCGCTGCTCGCGACCGGGGTGTACACCTTCACCCTGCGAGCCGATGCCGCCGGGCGGGAGCTGCTGCGCAACGGTGGCGAGCTGACTCCGGACATGATCGAGCAACGGTACGGGGTCGCCGCGCCCCCATCCCAGCTGGAAATCTACTGCGACCTCACCGGAGACCTGGGATCGACGTCCGACCGGCTCGCCCGCCGCTGCGTCGAGCGCGACCTCGACCACACCCGGCTCGCATTCCGCGATCGCATGACGTTCGTCGTCATCGAACAGGCGCTCAACCGGATCGCCGCAGAGAAGGCCCGCTTCGACGAACTGGACCGCACCGGGCAGCTCGCGCTGCTCGCCTCGCTGCGTGAACATCGCCGCGTCGAGTCCTACTGCGAAGCCCGGATCGACGACTTGGTCGCCGACGCGGAGGAGAGTGACGCGGCCACCGAGACCGAGGTCGACTTCCTGCGCCAGGTCCAGGGCCGTGACGAGTCCGAACTCGACAAACTGCTCGACATCATTCAGCTCGTCAACGAGACCAAGGCGCTGAAGAACTCGGTCGCGTGGCTGAGCAGCGTCGGCGGCCTGACCAAGCCCTACGGTCTGCTCGACGGTGTCTCCACCAACCGCCGTACCTGGCGCTACGCCCCGGGCGACGAGCAGCTGACCGCCCTGCTCATGGCCCTGTTCCTCACCCCGGACGGCAGCTCCTACCGGCGCACGATGCCACTGCAGGACGTCCTCGTCGGACTCCGCGACCGCTACGGCCTGCTGATCGACCGCCCGCCCGCCTTCCTCGACGGCGCCGAGGCTCGGGCCGCGGCAACCGCGAACCTCGAGGCGTTCAAGCGCCGCCTGCAGCTGCTCGGCTGTTTCGACAGCCTGTCCGACGACTTCTCCGTACAGACCGTTCGCCACCCCCTCGGAGACGCCCGATGACCGCAGCCGCCACCGCCACCGCCCGTACCGGGCTGCCCGAGCTGATCATCGACGCCCTCGCCGCGCAGATCGTTGACGCGATCGAAGATCACGGCTCCGGTCACTGCGTGCGTATCGACAGCATCCGACCGGCCGACGCCGCAGCACTGGTCCACACGGTCCGCAGCAAGCTCGCAACACCGGATCACGCCGACGTTCACGTGCTCGCCGCAGACAGCCAGCACGCCGACGGTGACCTGTTCGTGCCTGCCGAGCGCGCCGTCGAGCTGCGCAACCGCAAGCAACGCCCGCTGATCCTGATGGTGCCGATCGGCAGCGGCACCAGCGCCAGCTCGTTGGACAACAGCTTCGCCCGCATCGACGTCGCCGCCCTGCTCACCGAAACCGGGGAGAACCTCGTCGCCGACATCGGCGACACGGAATTGCAGGACGCGGTGCGCCGCGTCGGTCGTGAGCTGGGCCGCGACCGCCCGGTCGAGGCATGGGCCCGCTACGTCGCCACCGTCCTCGACGACCCCACGTGGGCGAGCGCCGGGGGAGCGCTGTGGATGGTCGGGCTGATCCCGGACCTCGGCGGCCACACCCTTGTCGAGCGCCTCTCGCGTAACGCGCGCTGTGTCAAGGCGATCTCGCGACCGCTGCGCGCCGTTGCTTCTGTCCCCGACCGGCTCAGTAGCGCCGGAGTCCCGGAGGGGGTGATCCGCGATCGGATCACCCAGTACCTCACCGCGCCCGCGGTCGACCTGTCCGACGCCGTCTGTTGGGCCGGTGCCCTGATGGGCTCGCAGTGGGCGGGCGAGCTGACATTCGAGCGGTGGCCGCACGGGCAGGCGATGCACGTGCCCGTCACCTCGCTTCGGGTGACACCGTTCCTCAAAGAAGACGGGGCGCTGCGCGCCGGTACCCGGCTGCTGCAGGACGGCTCCGGCGAGCTGCCCTACCTCGAGCTGGGGCAGGACAGCCCGGCGTCGGTCACCCTGATGTGGAAGACCGATCCGGCGACGACGACGGCGATCGACCGCTGGTTGCTCGAGGCCGTCCCGCCCGAGGACCTGCGCGACGAGGACACCGAGGCGTTTGCGAAGCAGACCGTGAAGGGGGACAAGCGGCGCGGTACGGTCCGAATCGACCTTGCCGAGGAGGACCTCGCGGCCGCTGCCCTGCTGGTCGTGCGGTTGACGGCCCTCGACGAGACCGGACAACCTGTTGTCCTCTCCGGTGGAAACGACGCCGTCGAAGAGAGTCAGCAGTTCGCCGTGCGCTGGGAGGACGAGGCGCCCAGCCCGACCGGCGGGCGCCGCGCCTCGGCCGCGTCCATGGCCCAGGCCCGCCTCGACGCCGCGCTCGACGGCCAGGACGACCTCGGTGCCGACGCTCCGGCCTGGGACGGCGGTACCTTCTCGGTGCGCCTGGGCGGGCGTCGCACGGTCCGGCTCTCACTCAGTCCGGCTCTCACCGACCTGCAGCGACGCATCTTCGACGAGCGAGGCGCCACCACGGCCTGGGAGGCACAGGGCCGGCTCGGCGAGACCCTCGACAGCGACGCCATCGAGCCGATCCGTGGGGAGCTGCCCCAAACCCTGGCCGAGCGGCGGCGCAAGCTGTTCGACCGCCTGGCCGCCCGGCACCCGCACGACGTCGTCGAGGCGCTCGAGTGGGACGACGGCCTGCGCGCCGAGGTCAATGCCTACTGCCAGAGCTACAAGCGGGCCCTCGACGCCGCGGCCGACACGACGACCCGCCGGGCACTGCTGACCATGGACACCCTCATGCTGAGCGTGGCCACCGCCGGGCACGCACCTATCGCCTCAGTCGTGGTGCTCCCGCTACACCCGATGCGCCTGGCCTGGGCGGCCGAGCACGCCGCGACCCTCGGACAGTGGGCCCTCCAGCTCGCGGACCTGGGAAAATCCAAGGTCGCACGTAAGCAGGCGGTCGACCCCCGGCTGGTCGCACGAGTCGTTCCGGCCAACCTGCCCTTCGCGGTCTTCGGTGCCGACGGCTCCCCCTTCGTCTACGTCCGCGAAGCCACCCTGGGCACGGGCCTCTACCTCGACCCAGGGGAGGCCGAACCCGGCGCCGCGATCCAGGCCGTCTTCGACGTCCTGGGCCTGGACCGGCGTGACGTCACCCCAGAAGTCCCGGCATCCGTGCTCGCCGAACGGGTCGAGGCCTACCGGACGGTGAACCCAGGACAGAGCGCGATGCGGCTGCTCGCCTACAACCCCGGCTCCGGCGACCTACTCGCGCGTGCTCTGTCCGGCGCTGTGCTCGAGCAGGACACCGACGAGCTGGCGGCCGCACCGGCACGCATCGAGGTCACCGCCTACAGCTCCCGGCTGTCGCTGACCGATCCGCTGCCGGCACTGACCGATCTGCAACACCGGGTGGCAGCCAGACAGGTGCGAGGAACCACGTCCTACCTCACCCCACCGCTGGGGATCAGCGTCCGCCCGCACGGGATGCTCTCCTCCGACGATGCCGCCGCCCACCTCGGAATCGTCGCTGACCTCGCCCACGTACAGGCCGACGCAGCAGCCGAAGCCACCCACGTCGCCGTGCGAGACCCGGCCGCATCCTTCCGGAACCTGCTGACTCCGGCCTCGAACCAGCGTGCCGCGGTCGACGGTGCCGTGGTCTGGCGGACCGCGCCCGCGCTGCGCGCCCGCACCCGCGACGGAGCCTCGGACTCAGTCGAGGCACACCGGTCCTACCAGGCGCTACTGGCCACCGAGCTCGGCTACCCGGCGAGCTCGGTGGCACTGGCAGCGCGGCTCGGACCCGAACAACGGCAATCCCTGCAAGCCGCACATGAGCGCTCCGACTGGGTACTCACCCTGGACCGCAACCTCGGAGTCGACCTGTTCACCGGACCGGCGGGCCGACCGGACCCCGACCGCCCCTACATCCTCGACTACGCCCCGGACTTCCTCGAGGGGCTCGGCCCACGGCTGACGGTCACCACCACCCACCGCGGAGAGGTCGAGCGTCTCCTCGCCGACGCGATGGTCGAGCTCGATCTCGCCACAGTCGATCAATCCGTCCGCGAGATCCTCAGCCACCTCCAGGTCGTGTCGGGCCGGCTCGCCATGCGCCTGATCGGCCGATCCAACCTGGCGACCGAGGCGGTCAGCCTCGCTGCACTGATGGCCCACCTGCGCCGACGCGGCGAGCTCGACGGCACGGTCGTCGTCCCGGTCGACGCGCACATGGACGTTTTCGGCGAGTCCGGTGCCGAGGCCGGGGCACGGCGCTGCGATGTCGTCCTGGTCCGCTCCACCGCCCGGACGCTGCGCCTGGAGTGCGTTGAGGTGAAGTCACGCAAGGCGGCCGCGTTGCCGACCGCGTTGGTCGACGACATCGTCGAGCAGCTGGACTCGACCGTGTCGATGCTGCAGGACACCTTCTTCCGCACCGACCCGCCGCGCATCGACGCCGAGCTGCAGCGCGCACGGCTCAGCGGCATCCTGCGCCACCACGCCGACCGGGCGCTTGCGATGGGACTGCTCGACACCGACCGGCGCTCGGAGATCGAGCGGCTCTTCGAGAAGGTCGAGGACGGCACCCTGGTTCCGGAGATCGGGCGCCATGGCTACGTGGTCAGCCTCGCCGGCCCCGAGGGCTTTCCCTCGACCCACCGCGGTGTCCGCATCGACGTGCTGACGGCCGGCGACCTGGGCGAGGTCGGTTTCTCAGCGCGGAGCAGCACGGGCGAGCCGGAGCTGCCGGATGCGGCGAGGCAACGGGTCGCCACGCCGACCCCGTACGACGACTCCGAAGACGCTTCACTGCAACAGAGCACGCCCCCGCGGACACCGACCCCACCGGAACCGACCTCCCCGGCCGGCGGTACCCCGTCGGCCCCGCGGACTCCGACGGCTCCATCGGCCGGAACCCCGCGACCGGTACCTCCCGTCGTCGGCACGCCGGGCCGCGGCCCCGCCGCGCCCGAGAGCCCGTCGCGACAGTCCGGCGAATCGCCGGGCCTGTGCGGCCCCCACGGCGGGGTGGAGTCCACCGTTCCCCTCCGACCGGTCCCGCCGTCCGGCGGACGGGCCGAATCCGCCTCCACCCGGCCGGAGGGCAACGGTCACTCTCCGGGACCGAACGGTGCCGCACCCGCCGCCTTCCCGGAACTCGTGGACGTCCACCTCGGGGACGACGCGCACGCTGGTGCAGCGCGCTGGCGCATCAGCACCGCCGGCAGCCCACACCTGTTCGTGCTCGGAATCCCCGGGCAGGGCAAGTCGGTCACGACCCGGCGCATCCTGAACTCGTTCGCGAGCCAGGGACTGCCCTCGCTCGTTCTCGACTTCCACGGTGACATGGCTGCCGAGCCCCCGGGACGCTCTGCCGTACTGGATGCGACCGAAGGGCTTCCGTTCTCTCCGTTCGAGCTGCGCGGCAACGACCACACCCGCTACCAGCAGGCGGCCTGGGAACTGTCCGAGGTGATCGGCTACGTCTGCGGGCTCGGCGAGATCCAGCGCAACGCCGCCTACGAGGGGTTGCGGGAGGTCTACAAGAGCCGTGGGTTCGGCTCAGCGGCAGGCCCGGACCGGCTGCCCACCATGGAAGAGCTCTCCGAGGCGGTCGCCGCCGTCGAGAGTGCCGGCCGTGGCCGCAACGTCGTCGCGCGTATGCGGCCCCTGAGCGACTTCGGCCTCTTGACCGACGACGCCGAGCACACGTTCACCGACCTGCTGCAGCGCGGAGTCGTGCTCGACGTACACGGGCTGATGGAGCAGGTGCAGGTCGCCGCAGGAGCATTCGTCCTCCGCAAGGTCTACCGCGAGATGTTCCAGTGGGGACAGTCGAAACAGCTGCGCCTCGCCGTCGTCCTCGACGAAGCCCACCGGCTCGCCAAGGACGTCACGCTCCCCAAGATCATGAAGGAAGGGCGGAAGTACGGGGTCGCCGTCGTCGTGGCGAGCCAGGGCGTGGCCGACTTCCACAAGGACGTTCTCGCGAACGCCGGCACCAAGGTGGCGTTTCGTTGCAACTTTCCGGAGAGCCGGACCGTGGCGGGGTTCATGCGGGGGCGGGCGGGCCAGGACCTGGCCGTGGCCCTGGAGAACCTGTCCGTGGGCCAGGCCTACGTCTCGACTCCGGACCGCGCCGAAGCACGGAAGGTCTTCATGGCCAAGGATTGAGCGCTGATCTCCGCCATAAGCTGTGGTGCTCGGGTGGCCCGGGCCCTGGCCCGGGCGTGCGGTGGCGCTCCGACTCAGCGCGGCGCCCAGAACCTCGGACCGGTCCCTGGGCCCGCGACCGGATAGAGGCCCAGGGTGCCCGTGATCGCACCTGCCGTCACGATGAAGACGACGAGCGCACGAGGAGGTAGCTGGTCGTGGCCGATGACGAATCCGCACCCACATCCGATTCCGACGACGCCGAGGTCGATGTCGCCGGCAGCCCCGTAGTCGTCAGTGAGCACCCGTCCGGCACGTTGCTGGTGGGCGACGAGATCGCGGTCGCCGAGTTCGTAGCGCGCTGGGAGGCCGAGACCGGAGTCGCCGTGCGCTCGGTCGGGCTGTCCGGCTCGGACCGCACGACCGCGATCGCCCACGCGAGCGCCCTCGGCTCCACCGCTGCGACGACCGTCCACTACATCCGGGCACTGCACAACGTCCCGACCGGCGGCTCGGCGACGCTACGACTGTGGGTCACGAACGCCTCGGGACGGATCGTGTCGAACAGGGCCGTCGGCCCGCCACCGGTCGTACTCGCGATGATCGCGCTGAACGCCGCGACCCAGGCGGCGACCGACCGCATCAGCGAGGCACTCGAGCGCGTCGAGGGCAAGACCGACGAGCTGCTCCGCCTCGCCGGCGCCGAGCGGACCGGAGACGTCGTCGGGCACCATCGCCTGCTCCGGCGGCGGGTCGACCGCATCGACCAGGGCGGATCACTCGGCGAGGTCGACTGGTCCACCGTCGCCTACCTCGGACCGGAACTCGAGGTCAGCGTCGAGCGACTGCGCGAGCACGCGCTCCGGCTGGCCCGCGACCTGCCCCCCGGCCTGACCGCCCCGGAACGGGCCCGCCGGTTGGAACGAGTCGTGGCAGACGGCCGGCTGGGGGAGGTGCTACGCCTGCTCGTCGTCGCCGAACAGTCGCACTACCTGTGGCAGCGCCTGCGCATCACACGCATCAGCACCATCGAACCGGACTCGCTCGACGAAGCCGTCTCCGACGCCCACGCCGTGCTCGCCGAGCACCTGCACGCCGACAGCATCCTGGTGGAGAACCTGCGCGACACCCTCGACGCCTACGGCGTCCTGAAGCCCTCGGAGTTCCACCGCACGCTGAGCGGGCGCAAACTCCGATCATCGGTACAGACCCTGCGCCGCGACCTCGACTACTTCGTGACCGCCCGCGGCGTGCAGGTCCAGGGATGGGTATCGCTCGTCGCGCCGACGGTCCGGGACGCCTTGCGACACGCACGAACCGTCGCGATCGAGTCCGGACGAGCGGTGCGGGGCCTCGGTTCCACAGCTCTCGACTCGGGGCTGGCCGGTGTGAGCCGTGCCGGCGGAGCCGTCCAGGCCACAGCAGACAGGTGGCGCACCACCCCGCCCGACGACAGCCACGAGCAGAAGCATCCTGACGGCATCGTGGTGAGTGACACCGAGTCGACCAGCGCGGTGACTCCAGAGCGGTCGGCGCAGGAGTCCGAGCCGGTCGACTGAATCCGCGCCATTCGAGCTTTGCGCGCGAGACCGGGCAACCCCACCACGATCGAGGGCCGGCCCAACACCCGGATGGCGAGGCCGGTCTTGCCGGCGTGCAGCTCAGCGATGAGCTCGTCCACCCGTCGCCTCCACGGCCGGGTCTCATCACATGTCCAGGTGCATGGCCTTGGTCAGCGCCCGGCACACACGGATTCGCGATCAGCATCGGCAGACGGCACGATCCAGAGGTCGCCAGAGCTGGGTCGGCCCCGGCAGGGACGCACCGAAGCCCACCATCGTGCAGGTCCGGCTAAGGTACCGATCATTATGGGTGGACATGACGCGAACCTGCGATGGGTTGCACCACCTACCTGGCCAGAGCCTCCTCAAGGGTGGGCACCACCACCGGGTTGGCAGCCTGATCCACGATGGGGCCCCGCTCCCGAGGGCTGGCGGTTCTGGAGGGCGCCCGGAGAATCGATCGCACCTGACGAGCATCCTCCGACGCCGGACGAGTCCCAGGCCGCCTCCGCGGATCTGGACCCACCCGTCGAGGGCGACACGAGTGAGGACAACCATCCAGTCCTGGGACACAAGGCCGACAAGATCGCCACAGAGGCTCTGTTCCACATTCGTGACGCAGCAGCAGACGGCGAGACCGTGCGAGCGCTGTTCCGGTCCAACGGGATGCGTTCGATCACGAACTTCCTTGCGATCACGAACGCCCGCATCGTCGTCGGCGACACCACAGATCAATATCGGAAGTACCTGAAACGCCACGTCCTGGTCGACGAGATCGCGGAGTACAGCCTTCGGCGGTTTGCCGGTGGAACACCCCGCGTTCGGGTGCAGACCACCGCCGGTGAAGACGTGTTCATGACTCAGCTCCTGCACGCAGCAGACGCCGACGCCCTCGACGCCGCACTGGCCGGGCTCATGCGGAGGCCAGGTCCCCCCGAGGTCGTCGCGGCAGCGCGGCGCCAAGGTCTCACCCCGTACGGTTCCGGAACGGCGGCGACCCCGGCCAAGGTCCCATTGGTCCACGACGACGCTCGCCGTCTACTCGCGTCCGCAGCTGCCGCGGCAGAAGCGGGAGAGCTGCTCCGAGAGGAAGGTTTCCTCCGCGACGTGCTGGGGCTCGCCAAGCGCGCGTCATTGCTCTCACGGCCTGAAGTGCGGCAGTGGCTGCAGCAGCAGATCGACCGCGACCACGGGAAGGGGCTGATCAGGCGCGGAGCCCGTCTGCTCGGCGTCATCGAGGCGACGCGCGGCGGCGAGGCAGTGACGGCACTCAGCGATCGGCTCCTGCACGGCCAGCGGGTCTACCCGATGGACGCCTTCGTCTCCGCGGCGGTCCACCTCGACGGCAACGTCGTCGTCTCACACCGGCCGACGATGACTCGAATGATGATCGGGTCTGTCCTGCCGGGCACAGCGCTGATCCCCGGGCTGGCGTTTCAGAAGAAGCAGCAACACGACAACCGGACGGCGTCGATGACCATCAGCCATCCCGAATGGTCGATCACCGTCGCGGTGGCCCCGGATCGAGTCGGCACTCCACGGTCGATCGCGGGCAGGATCAACGCCACCGCTGATCAGCTGCAGCAGCAGCGGGCTGTCGCGCGACCCGAGCTCGCGGCTCGCGACGAGGGTGACAGGCTGGGGAAGCTGGAGCGGATCGGGACCCTGCTTGCACAAGGTGTCATCACCTCGGACCAGGCGGCTGAGCTGCGAGACGAGGTCATGGGCACACAGTGATCGGGTACTGACATTCAGACGAGGTCGGACCGAGCAGAGCAGACCTCAAGGTGGCTTGACGGCGTCTGCAGGCGTGCGTGCGGTGTTGCAGTTGGGTCGCGCAGCAGGGTCCGGTTCCGGATACTGCAGCGGGCGAGCGCCGCGGCCCGAGCACCTCGTCTCCGGCAGCTGCTCGCGTCCGAGTCTGTCGGCGCCGTGGCGAAGAAGGGCCCCCTCCGCCCTGCTCGGCGCCGCCAGAACCCTCTGTCGGCTCCTCGCCCGCTGCGGCCTACACCACGGCACCGGCGCCCCGACGCGTCCCGGCCAGGGACCCGCGGTGCCCGCGCAGGTCGGCATCACCGGCCGGCTGCCCCACCGCCGATGAGCCTCGGCTCGTCAACCGCGAATCAACGTGCACCAGTACGGGGTAGTGAGCTCGAGCTTCAGCGTCGACAGCACGAGCTGGTCCTCATCGATCGTGTAGCGCGCCGTAACGGGCTCTGATTGACCGATGTCCAGCGTCATGGTGTCTCCGACCGTCTCGTAGGTGCCCTGCGCGGCCACATCTTCCGTCTCCGGGTTGGCGTACTGCACCGTCATCGACACGTTGCTGTCATCGAGCTCGAGAGAGGTCGGAAACCGCAGGATCGAGTCCTGCGGTGACGGCGAGCAAGTCCCCGCCCACTGACCGGCGAGATCGGTGGTGGCACCCCCGCAGCTGGTCAGGCAGGCTAGGCCTGCCACAACGAGCACAGCCGCCACGACCCGCCGTGTCCCGGCGACCTGTCGACGGGACCGAGTCGAGCGCGTAGGCGTCATCGAGATCTTCTCCGCTCGGGGAACCGGGCGCACGCTCCGGGTAACGGGATGTGTCGTGTCGCTGCCGAGGCTCACGCTGTGGACGGAAAAGCGGCGAGCTCGGAGTACCACCGGTAGTCCGGCACCTTCCCTGGTTCGGCGGGAGCCGGAGCGATACCGAAGTACTCGTTCACCAGCAGTGGCGCGGCGGCCGCCGCCGGAGTCCGGTCGGCACCGGTCTGACCATCGAGCACGACCGGACCCCCGTCGGGGGTGTGGCCATAAACCGCTCCGTGCCAGGTCGCGGTGACCGTCGGCGGCACCCGATCGCCGCCGGAACGAGCCACGATCCGCCACAGCTCGGCACCGGACTCGTCGAGCCCCACCACTGCATACGGCTTACCGAATTGATCGAGCTGACACACCGTGATCGAACGCTGGTCGTAGTAGCACCGCCAGCTCTTCTGATCCTCCCCGAGCGGCGTCGTGGTGACCCGGGCTCCCGTGGCGGCCTCCAGGACAGCTGTTCCCGTGTTGTCACTGACCAGAACCAGACGCTCCCCGATCGGGAACGCCTTTCCCGAAGGGCCACCCGCCCAGCGCTGAGCACCATCGGTCAGCGACAAGCCGCGCATCTCAGGGGAGGCAAAATCGTGGCGGTAGACGATCACCGTGCCGTCGACGACCTGCCGGCCGGTGAGGTCGGGAGCCGTCCACATCGTCTCCCCGGTGCCGAGATCGACAGCAGCGGTGAATCCACCTTCGCTGGTCGTCGCCGTGACCACCGCCGTCGAACCTTCGACGCCCACCACACCCACGTAGTGGACCAGCGGATCGAACCCGGGGGAGGAGCCGGCGGGCAGCGGCACCGTCGCCGAAAGCGTCTTGGCTCCCGTGGCCGAGTCAGCGCCGACCAGCTCGATCGCCGGTCCGCCGGGAGTCGTGCCCCGGCCTGCGATCTCGACCGGGAACGCCGCCACGGCTAGCCGCCCGACCGGCGTGGCGGCCACGACCGGATTGCCGATCTGCTCAGAGGTGATGCCCGATCCTCGGTCGAGGTCGACAGTCGGGTCGAGAGCGTTGTCTGGGAAAACCCCTGGCCCGACCACATTGGCGGGGAAGTCCACCCGTACCAGCCCGCCCGAGCCGACCGTCCACCCCGCGAGCCCGTCCAGTACCCGCACGCTGGGAACCTGTGCATCGTCCCGGCGGGTCATGAACGCCACCGGTGCTCCGAAGTCCGTCGGCGGGTCGAAGGCCTGTGGTGCGGCCTTGGAGGGCCGATCGGACCCGCCTTCTGCTGCAGAAGGCTCGGCATCGCCGGAGCACCCGGCCAGCACGACGATCACCGCCGCTGTCAAAGCCACAACAGCGGTTCGTAACTGTCCGTGTACTTTCTGTGCCCCCGCCATCGCGTCGTATCTTCCCTGTGCCAGACGAGAATGCCAAGTGTCGTGTGTGGACTCCTCCGAAACGGGCCAGAACTCCGCTGCCTCCGCGGTGACCCGCTCGCCGACTCCGAGGGAGGGCGACACGGGCCCTGCTCGTCTCATCACTCGTCACCGTCACCACATGATCGCCCGACCGTGCCGGTCGACATCGGCTACCGTCGATCACACGGTGCGGGCGCCGACCGAGGCAGCGCATCCCCACCACCTGGCTGTGAGAAGGAGGTCGCCCATGAGCCTCGTGGACTACCTGCTCATCATCGATGACGGCACACAGCCCCACGACCAGAGCCCGGTCGTCGACGACGCCACCACAGTCCCGCCACGACACCTCGGCGATTCACACGAGTTCGCCGAGACCGTTCCGCCCGAGACCGAACCCGCCGCCGAGGACAGCACCGCCGTCCCGGCCCGGGAGCTTCTTCGCCGTGTCGCGGCCGGGGAGTACGACAGCTGATATGGAGGCCTTTCCTGTCAAGTGGGCAGGGAGAGTTGGCCTCGATGGCTCGGCATCGTTGCTGGTCAGGGTGGCTATGGGTCCGGCGGGTCCGGGCTGGTGGAGGCATGTCGTCGCGACGCGCGGTCAGGCTGATATGCGCGGGTTGGTTACCGCATGACCGGATATCCGTCGGGAGCTGTCCGCGAGTCTAGGGTCGAGCGTCGCCCCGGGTCCGCGATCGTGGTCGCGGGACCTGAGCTGCTCATAGCTGTGTCGCGGGTCGCTCCTCGCGCTGCCTGCTCCTGCCCGGACCCCGCCGGGGTCTGTGGTGCCGCGCCGGGGTTAGCCCGGCGGAGTCGTTGTGGATTCTGGGGTGCGTTCGTCGAGCACGGCGAGACTCCAGCACCAGCCGGCCAGCTCGCGGGCGACCGCGACCGCCGAGATCGTGGGCCGCTTCTTGCGCCGGTCGAGCCTGGTCCATCGCTGGTGCAGTCTGCGGTTTCCGGCCTCGGCCCGGTCTCGGACCATGGCGGGTTGGCCGTCGGCCCGCCGTGCACGCTCCCGACTGGTCCGTAGTGGACGGCGGTGGTGCCAGGCCGCCTCGACCAGCAGCCGACGCGCGTGGGTGTTCCCGGTCTTGGTGATCTGGCCCTGCACCCGTCGGGCCCCGGAGGAGGCCTCGGAGGGGACCAGACCGAGGTAGGAGCCGATCGTGGCGCCGGTGAACCGGTGCCAGTCGGCGACTTCCACACACAGCCCGACTGCGGTCAGGGTGGAGACCCCACGCAGACAGCGCAGCCGCCCCACCGGCCCGGCCAAGGCAGCGGTCTCGGCCATCTCCACGATCGCGGCGTCGAGACGATCCCGCCGTGCCCCGACGGTGAACACCGCGTCCAAGGCCTCGTCGAAAGCAAGCTGCACGCCGCGGCGGTCGAAGCGCAGCCCACGGAGCCACTGCTCGTGCGCCCCGGTCCAGGCCGTGGCGTCCCAGACCAGTCCCTGGCGCAGCAGCAACTTCGAGAGCCGGTGCCGGGCCCGCATCAGATCGGTGCGGACATCCTCGCGGGCCCGAACCAGATCCCGAGCAGCCTCCTCGGCTTCGGTCGGGACCCGCACCGCGGGCAGCTCCCCGATCCGCAACAGCCGCGCCAGCCGCTCCGCGTCACGGCGGTCGGTCTTGACCTTGTCACCGGCCGGGCGTTCCAGCTTCGACGGCGCCACCACCTCACAGGCGATCCCGGCCGCGGCCAGAGCCCTGGCCAGGCCGAACCCGGTCGGACCGGCCTCATAGCAGGCCATCACCGGCCCCGGATGGTTCCGGACCCACTCCACGATCTGCTCGGTCCGCGGCCCGACCCGCCGAGTCGAGATCTCCCCGCTGGCCTCGTCGATGGCTGAGCCGACCACCGAACGAGCGTGAACGTCGAGCCCGACCCACGTACCCTCTCCAGACACCGGCGCCTCCCGTAATTGCGGCACCGCCACCCGCTGACGGTGACCCGCGCCAACTTACGAGCGAGGCGCCGGCCTTTCATACGGTCTAGGCCGACCCCTCGGCTCGGGCCAGCCCGCTGACGAAGAAGGCCTCCGGATCGAGCGCGCTGATCGGGATCCGGTCCGAGTCGACCCGCACCGGTGCTCGGGGCGCACCGCGCAGCCGCAACGCGACCTCGGGGTCCTCGTCGACCCGGCGAGCCGTCTCGAACAACACCGACCACACGTGACGGCAGTGCCCCGAGCGGTGCGTACAACCGCACGTCGCCACCAGCTCGTCGTGGCCCGGCGCAACCGGTGTCCCGGCCGCGGCCAGCCGCTCGACCAGAACCTCCGACAGTGCCGCGCCCGCGTCGACACCGACGGTGTCCGGCCACGCGGGGAACACCAGCTCCACAGATCGCGGACTGCCGTCGTCGACCGTGCCGGTGATCCGGCCCGGCTCCAGCACCAGCGCACCGACCCGGTCCCGACGGGCCAGCGACCTCGCCTTGGGCAGCGCCGGGTTCGGCCGCGACACCGACACCGGCTCGGCCAGGCGCAACCACGCCCGCCCCCACGCCGTCGTCCCGAACTCGTTCATCGTGCGCCCTCCAGCGTCGCGCGCAGGGCATCGTCACCGAGACCGGCCAACGACCCCACGGTCGAGGCCTCGGCCTGGCCCAGCGCCGCATCAGCGAGACCGGCCTTCCCACGGTGTAGCTCGGCGATGAGTTCCTCGACCGTGCCGCGGGTGGTGAAGGTGTGCACGGTGACCGGACGCGTCTGGCCGATCCGGTGAGCGCGATCCGAGGCCTGTGCCTCCACGGCAGGGTTCCACCACCTGTCCAGGTGCAGCACGTGCGTCGCTCGGGTCAGCGTCAGTCCCGTTCCCGCCGCGCGCAGACTCAGGATCAGCACCGGCGGACCGGCACCGCCGGAGAACTCGGCGACGAGGCGTTCGCGTGCCGGGCGGCTGAGACCGCCGTGCAGGAACGGCACCGCCATCCCGAGGCGATCGGACAGGCGGCTCACCAGCAGATCACCCGCGGTGCGGTACTGGGTGAACACCAGCGCGGCCTCGTCGTTGTCGACGATCTCGGTGACCAGCTCGGTGAGCCGGTCGAACGAGGCCGATCTCCCGCTGTACTCGAGGTCCTCGGCGCCGGCGAGCGCCGGATGAACACAGATCTGCTTGAGCCGTGTCAGCAGCGCCAGGACATGACCGCGCCGAGCCGAACCCGAGCCCAGCCCGCGCCCGAACGCCTCGTCCAGGACGGCGGTGTAGAGCTCGTGCTGCTCCGGCGTCGGTGTCAGCTCGTGGCCGAGGTCGATGCGTGGCGGGAGCTCGGCGGCGACCTCGCTCTTGCGCCGCCGCAACAGATACGGCCGCACCAGGGTGTGCAGCCGTGTCGCCGCAGCCCCGGCGTGGCTCGCGGTGGCGAAGCGCCGGCGAAACACCGTCCGCGACCCCAGCACCTGCGGTGTCGTGAACGCCAACAGCGACCACAGGTCGTCGAGGCGGTTCTCCACCGGCGTGCCGGTCAACGCGACCCGGCCCCGCGCCGCCAGGCCGTGGGCCCGCCGTGCCGTAGCCGTGGCGGGATTGCGGATGTTCTGCGCCTCGTCGAGGACCACGACACCCCACTCCTGGGCGCCGAGCACGTCGTCGCGGGCGAGCATCCCGTAGGTCGCGATCACCACACCGTGTGCCGGGGCCACGGCGCCGCGAGCGTGCTCGACGACGACGATCCCCGGCGCGAACCGGGCCAACTCGTGGCGCCAGGTGGCGACCACCGAGGTCGGGCACACCACCAGATGCGGACCCGCACTCTGCGCCAGCACCGTGATCGCCTGCGCGGTCTTGCCCAACCCCATCTCGTCGGCCAGTACCGCGCCGCCGCACTCCTCGATCCGCTCGAGCAACCAGCGCGCACCGACCCGCTGGTACGGGCGAAGCTGCGCCCACGCCTCGCCGGCCTCGCCACCCCCGGGCAGAGCGCGACGCACCGCCCGGACAGCGGCCTCGGCCGACCAGATCGTCGCCCCGTCGCCTCCTACCCCGGCGTGACCGGCCACCGGCAGCACGGACGCGTCGACGTCTGCGTCCTGTAGGAGCGGCCCGGCCAGGTGCCGCCAGGCCAGCACCGAGTGATCCCACCCCTCGCCCGGTCGGGAGTCACGCAACCCCGTCAGGGTCTGTCGTGGCTCGGTCAACGCGACCTCGATCGGGCCGTCGGTGATCCGGCCCCCGTCCGGACGAGCGATCCGGACCCGCTCGGCCGCCACCGGCAGGCCGAGCGCCTCCGGCGCCACGGCCGGATCCGCTGTGCCCCACCACGCGAACATCTCCCGCTCGACCAGAAAACACAGCTGCAGCCCCCGCACACGACCCTGCTTAGCAGGCGAACGCCTTGTCACGCACATCCCTTGTCGGCCCGGGAGGCGGGCCATTGTGGTCTCGGCCGTGTGGTCGCGCCGCTCGATCGAGTGCGCTGGGGCCGCCCGGGCCACGCGCCCGGGTACTTTCGCCGGCGACCGGGCCGGTCCACGATGGACCGTCCGCCGGAACTGGGGAGAGGCGGGCATGGCCGATACCGCAGCACGCGGCTGGCGGGTGGTTCGGGCGGTCGTCGTCGCGGTGGCCGTCATCGCGCTCGGGCAGCTGCTTTGGCGGGCCCTGCGCCCCGTGTACGGGTTGGAGGGTGGGGGCGTCGCCGAGTCGGCGGCCTTCGACCTGACCGCCTTCCTGGCCGCGTTGCTCGCGCTGGTGTTGTGGCTCCGGTTCGCCGAACGACGGCCGCTGACCGACCTCCGGCCGCACCCGGTGCGCCGCCCGCTCCCATCGGTGCTCGTCGGCGCGGTGCTGGCGGTCGCCTTGCTGCTGCTCACCAACGTGATCATGGGCGTGGCCGGGTCGGTGGTGGGTGACGGCGTTAGAGGCGACGACGCCGGGGACCCTGCCGGGCCCGGCTTCGGGCTCGCCGTGGGCCTGCTGGCGGTCACCGCGGTGCAGGCCTCGACCGAGGAGCTGGTGTATCGCGGCTACCTGATGGGCTCGCTGCGCCACCTCGGGACCTACCCCGCCGTCCTGCTCAGCTCCCTGGTGTTCGGTCTGAGCCATGGGCTGAACCCGGGCGCGAGCGCCGGGTACGTGGCCGCGACCTTCGCGCTGGGGGTGCTGCTCGGGTTCATCGCGCTGGGGCCGGGCGGGCTGTGGATGTCGTGTGCCTTCCACACCGCATGGAACGCCGCGCAGTCCATCCCATCGGCCGGCGAGCCGGGCAGCGAGCAGGACGGTTCCGGCGTCGGCGCCGGAGACCTGATCTGGGTGTTCGTCGCTGCCGTGCTCTGCTATGCGGTGGTCACGGCGCTCCTGCTGCGGCGGAGCGCTCGTCGGGCCGCGCCCGCGGCGGCCTGAGCCCGTGTGGATCTTCTATCTGCTCGCGGCGCTGTTCGCCCTGCTCTTCGTGCTCGGCGTGGTCCGGGAGCGGCGCCGCTTCCGCAACGCAGTGCTGCTCGGGATCGCTCTGAGCTGCCTGACCCTCGCGGTCTTCGGTGAGATCTACCGGTTGCCACCGGAGCTGTTCGACATCGCCACGTTCCTCACGTTCGCGCTGGGATTCCTCGCGATCGTCGTCCTGGCCGGTTTCCTGCTCACGAACGGCATCACGATGTTGCGCCGCGAGGGCCGCCGACCGGCGAACCTGATGTCGCTGCTCGCCGGGCTCGCCTGCATCGTCGTGCTGGCCCTGCCCGTCGCGACCCTGTACGACGACGGCCACGTGCTCGGGGCGATCACGATCGCCCTGTTGCTACTGACCGTCTACGTGGCCTTCCTGTTCTGCACCTTCCTGACCTACGCCGTGGTCTACGGCCGGCTCGCAGCGCGTCCGGGCGTGGACTTCGTCGTCGTGCTGGGGGCCGGGTTGATCCGGGGGAAGGTGACCCCGTTGCTCCGGAGCCGCCTGGACCGGGCCATCGCGCTCCGTGAGCGTGAGACGGGTACGGGCAACGACCCCGTGCTGGTCACCTCCGGCGGTCGCGGACCCGACGAACCCGTCGCCGAGGCAGAGGCGATGGCGGGGTACCTGCTGGAGCAGGGGGTGCCGGAGGACGCCGTGCTGCGCGAGGACCGTTCCCGCACGACCCTGGAGAACCTGACCTTCACCGATCGCTTGATGGCCGACCGGGTGCCCGGCTACCGCTGTGTCGTGGTGACCAACAACTTCCACGTCTTCCGTACCGCGCTACTGGCCCGGCAATCCGGCGTCGACGGGCACGTGCTCGGATCCCCGACCGCACGCTACTACTTGCCCAGCGCGACGATCCGGGAGTTCGTCGCGATCCTGGCGTCGCATCCGCTCCTCAACGGTGCGATCGCCGCGATTCTCGTAGCGGTCGGGGCCATGGTCGGTGCCGAGCGATGACACCGTCGCAGGCTCACGGCGGTGGCGCCCCCACAGGGATCTTCTAGGACCGAACTCAACCGGACGTCGTGCCCGGCCGGACCGGTAGGTGGCCCCTCGACTACCCGAGGGTGATCAGCGAACGGGCGGGCCCGGCATGGCGTCCGACGAGGGCCGAAACGGCTCCCTGCAACCTTGCAAGCCTCCCACACGCTGACATACCCCTCCCGGGCTTTGCGGCTGATACCGGGCCGCGTACCGAGCCACGCTCGACCTGACTGACACGGCCGACGACCGGGACACCGGAGGTCGCCCGCGCGAAACGCCCTGCTCGCTCCGCTGAACGTCCCGTCGGATGCCACCTGTCACCGCTCCGCTGAACAGCCCGCCGACGGAGTATCTGGAGGCGTGTGCCACGGCGACCCCTCGCCACCCAACCTGCTTCGCAGGAGTCGACGGCTGCGGCTCATCGATCCCCATGGACGAAGGGGGTGAAGCCGCGTACGACATCGCCGTGCTAACCCCCGAACCCAGCCCCGACGACCTCGAACGCGTTGCCGCACAGACCGCCGCCGCCGATGCGGCCACTGTCCAGGGTGCAGCAGCTGGGGCACAGGCCAAATGACTCTCACACGCGGTCCGCATCCGGGTGATGAGGGGCGGCGCGTCTTCTCAGACGTTCGACGGTCGAGCCGGATCAGTGTCGGTCCGGTTCAGCAGTGCGTCGACAACGCGGGGGACGTCGTCCCGTGCGCGGATTCGTAGGTCCGCGAGGTCGGCCCCGAAGAAGGCATGCATGTAGAGCGGATGCAACGCCATCTCGACGAGCCTGGTCGCCAGTACCGTGGCGCCACCACCGGGCCGGTCGTCGGGCAGACTGCGGGTGATCAGGTGCACGCACTGGCCGAAGCCGACGGCGAACCCCTCGCGGGCGACGTCGGGGAACGAGTTCGCCTCGGCGGCGGTCACCCGCATCAGGCCGATGCCATCTGGAGTCAGAGTCTGATCCGCGAGAGCCAGCCCGGCGGCGATCAGGCGTTCCCGCACGGTGCCCGTCATGACCGCCTCCGTCCGTACGGCGAAGATGCGACCGGAGCGTTCGACGACGGCGGTGAACAACGCGGCCTTGGTCGGGTAGCGAGCGTAGACGGTGTTCTTCCCGGCGTGCGCGGCCTCGGTGATCTGATCGACGGTTGTGCGGGCGTAGCCCTGGCGCAGGAACAGTTCCTCTGCCGCGTCCAGGACGCGCTCGGCGACCTGCGCCGCGTCGGCGGCGCGGGGGCGCCCACGACGTGGTGTCGGCGGTGTGGAGCCCATGGAGCCCTCCTTGACCCCGGAGTATCGCGTCGTGGGCGGCCCCGGGCATCGTGCTGTCAGTCGACCTGGTGGATGTCGGGTCGGGGTCGGACGACAACGTTGGCGAAGCCGCCCGGGCGGTCGCCGACGAACGTGAACGCCTCGTTGACCTGGGCCAAGGGGAACACCTTGTGCTCGAGGATCGACAGGTCGATGATCCCGGCGCCGATCATGGCGATCATCTCGTCGGCCTCGCCCGCGTCGAACCAGCCTGAGCCCAGCGTGGCGGTGTCGCGGGACATGGCCTCGGCGTAGGTTTCGGTCAGGTCTGCGTCCACGCCGCCGGCGGCAAGAATCGTTCTTCCGCCTGCCTTGACCGCGCGCCGCAGGGCGTCGGTGGTGTTGCCGTCGCCGCCGACCCCGAGGCAGTCGTACATCACGTCGACTCCGAGCCCATCGGTCTGGTCGAGCGTCCACTTGGGAAGATCGACACCGTCCTCGGAGGACACCGTCGCGATCCGGCCTGGCGCGAGGGCGTTGATGCGCTGAAGCAGCGCCTGGTTGCGACCGACGCCGAGGATGCGGGTCGCGCCCATGCCCAGCGCGATCGCGACCGCCGCGACTCCCAGCGTCCCGGTGACGCCGTTGACCAGCAGGGTCTTCGACGGCCCGAGCCGGCCCTTCTTCAGGGCCCCGAAGGACGTGCCCACGTATCCGAACCGGGCTGCGGTGTCCAGGTCGATCGAGTCCGGTAGGACCGCGATGTTGCGGTCCTCGGCGACGACATACTCCGAGAGCCCACCGAACTCGTAGCGGCCCAGCAACTTGGCTCCGCCCGGGGAGGACGCGAAGTAGCCGCGTAGGCAGCCGTTCGGACACAGATCCGTACGTCCGCGCCGACACTGGTGACAGGTCCCGCAGACCAGATGCGGGTCGACATAGACCCGCTGGCCCGCTGCGAGGTTCAGCACGTGTTCGCCGACAGCCTCGATCGTGCCGGACACGTCGAGCCCGAAAATGGCCGGCAGTTCGGGCAGCGTGAACGGAGTCCGGCCGTTCACCACGTTGTCTGAGTTCGGGACCAAGCCGCACGCCGCGACCCGGACCAGAACCTCTCGGGGGCCGGGAGCGGGCTTCGTCGCAGTGCCGACCTGCAGAGGCCGGCCTACCTCGACCAACCGGGCCACGTTGATTCCAGTCATGTTCAGGGTCACCTCGGGAGCCGGTAGGTCTACTCGACGACGGTCGTCGTCAGCCGCACGGGTTCGCGCTAGAACTGAACGATACTAAGACGTATCTTTTTATGCAGGGGTGACCTCAGCCATGTTGCCCCGACGGCTCACGTCCGCCGTCGAGGTCCGGTCAAGGAAGATTTTGGAGGCAGCGGACACGGAGACTCGGCACGAACAGCGGGCATCATGCTGGGCCGCACGACAGGCATCAGCCCGACCAGGGCCGGCGCAGGCGATCCTCGTGCGAGGGAGTGAGCAGGAAGTGCGCTGCCGGGGCCCCCACCTGATGCGTGACTTTCCTGTCCCCGGGTGATGGTTGCCGTTTCGGGCTAGGAAACCGTGCGCTCATGTGTGCCTTGAGATGACCGATCTCGGCGGGGCTGGTGTGTTCGGCGACGTGGGCGGCGGGCACGCGCTGGGCGTGGTCGTGTCCGAAGGAGTTGAGTTGCCGGGCGAGGACGATGGTTCCGGCGGCCGAGACCCGGCGGTTGAGGGTGATCGGCTCGAGGCACAGGCGTGGTGCTGGTCGGCGGGTCGGGCGCCGCTCAGTCGGCGGGCCCGGTCGTAGCTGAGCGGATTCGGTTCGGTCGTGTCCGCAGCAGCTCACGGGCCTCGGGGCCGACGATCCGCAGGGTTTGCTCGCCGATGCGGATGGTGCCCTCGCGTCCGCCGAGGAGCTTCGCGGCGAGGTCCAGCGCCCGCCCGGGCAGATCGTGCCGACGCGCGGGAGACGGTGGGGTCGACCTCGGCGGTGCCGTCGGGTTCGACCGGTGGCGGGTCGGCCTCCCGTCGTGGGGAGGGTGGCGAGTTGGTCATCGGTGCAGGGGGAGCGGACAGTCTTGATCCGGGCTCCGCCGGCGGTGAGATCAATGACCCGGTTGTCGGCCCGGACCGTGACCGTGACCCAGGCGCGCAGCAGGCCGAGCCAGAAATGTCTGCCCAGCCTTGCTGGGTCCCCGAGGCGGGGGACGACCCAGCCGAACTTCATCGGCCCGCCTCGATAGGCCGCCGAGCTCGACTCGGCGCTCGACTCGGCGCTCGACTCGGCGCTCGACCCGGTGCTCGGCTGGACGGACTCCACCCAGCCCCTCCTCCGGCCCTACACCGGGTCCGCCGCAACCTCCGGGCCACGCTCGGAGCAGCGACGTGTCGACTCGCGCACCACGAGGTCGAGCTGAAGCAACCGATGTGCCGGCGGGCCGCTGCGGTCGCCCATCCGCTGCGCCAGCAGATCTACCAGACGGTGAGCAGCGGCGGTGATGTCGATCCGCAGCCCCGTGATCGAGGGCTGCGACATCTCCGCGATCGGTCCGTCGGTAGCGGTCGCGATCATCAGGTCGTCCGGGACGCCGATTCCGACCCGCTGCGCTGCGGTATACGTGCCCGCCGCGAAGACACTGGATGAGGTGACGACAGCATCGGGTGGGTTCGGGCGTCGAAGGAGGTCCTCGGCGACCGCGACGGCCGAGAGCTGCCCCTCGGCGTTGTCCGCGACCCTGAAGATCGGCGCCTGCCCGCGGCGGGTCACCGCCGCCGAATAGGTCCACAACAGCGAACGCCGGTACGCGTTGTCAGTCTGTCCGACCAGCAAGGCGATGCGGCGCGCACCCTGCTCGGTGAGGTGCTCGAGCAGCCTGGTCATCGCGACCCGATAGTCGGCACCCGACCACCAGTGGAACGAGCCGGTACCCGGGTCCGGGTCGAGCGAGACGGCCGGGACACCACGCCGGGTCAGCAGCCCCAGCGTCTCGTCGCCCACATCCGGGTAGAGCACGACGCAGCCGTCGAGCCGCGGTACCTGCCCGAGCACGTCGGCGGCGCCACGTGCGGTGAACACCGACCAGCCGCGGTTCAGACACGCCACCGCTACTGCGCCGGCCAGGTTGGAGAACGTGGCGGTCCCGAAGACGAAACCGGTGATGGCCTCGGAGGGCCGGATGACGATCCCCACGGCGGGTGCACCCCGATCGGGATGAAAACCGAGCTCGGCCGCGGCCTCCAGTACCCGCCGCCGGGTCTGTTTCGCCACGGGCCTGCGGCCCGAGTAGACCTGGGAGGCCGTGGAGACCGACACCCCCGCGAGATCGGCCACCGCGGACAGCGTCGGACCATCGGTCGCCATACTCACCTCCTGGCCTAGCCCCGATTGATCTGCTCCGTGGAACGGAACGCGGTCTCCTCGAGCCCCAAGGAGCAGACGACGAGGACGGCCATCGCGACTGCACCGTAGACCGCGACCGAGACCGGATTGTGGTCGGTCACGATGAGCAGCCCGGTGGCGACGAACGAGGCGGTGCCCCCACCGAGTGCCGCCCCGACCTGGTACGACACCGACATCCCGCTGTAGCGCACATGTGCCGGGAACTGCTCGCCGAGGAAGGTGGGGATCGGGCCTTGGGTGATGCCGGTCAGCAGCCCGGTCACCGCGAACGCCAGCACAGCCAGCGTCACATCGAGCGTACCGACCAGTGGGAAGTACGCGAACAGGAACGCACCCATGGCGAGCCCGCCGATCGCCATCGTTCGCCGGCGCCCGATCCGGTCGGACAGCAGCGCGAACACCGGCGCCGAGGCGAACAGGACCGCGCTGTAGGCGAGTTGGCCACCCAACGACTCAGTCGCCCCGTACCCGATGCCGGTCAGATACGACAGGAAGAAGGTGAAACCGATGTAGGCGATCGTGTTGTAGCCGTAGCTGACACCGAGCCCCAGAAGCACCGCTCGCGGCCGGCGCCGGACTGCCTCGACGAGCGGAACCTTCGGCAACGCGTCAGGGTCTGTGCTCACAGGTTCCTCGTCCGGCATGGTGAGCCGGGCGAGCAGACCGATCACGACGAGTGCCCCACCGAGCAAGAACGGGATCCGCCAGGCATATCCGGTCAGGTCCCCGTCGAACCCGATGCTCACCAGCGCGAACACCCCGGTGCCGAGCAGGGTGCCCAGCCCGATTCCGGCGCTGGTGAAGCTGCCCCAGAGTCCGCGCCGGTTCGCAGGCGCGTTCTCCATGCCGAACAACGCCGCTCCACCCCACTCGCCTCCGGCAGCGAAGCCCTGCACCAGCCTGAGCAGGACGAGCAGCGCCGGGGCGAGCAGCCCGACCTGTTCATAAGTCGGCAGCAGTCCGACGCCGAGGGTGGCCACCCCCATGGTGACCAAGGTGAGGATCAACATCTTCCGGCGTCCGATGCGATCGCCGAAATGCCCGATCACGATCCCCCCGAGCGGGCGGGCGAAAAATCCCGTTCCGAAGGCGGCAAAGGCGTACATGGTGCCGACGAGCGGATCCTGCGACGGGAAGAAGACCTGGTTGAACACCAGCCCGGCAGCGAGCCCGTAGATGAGGAAGTCGTAGTACTCCAGCGCGGTCCCCAGGCCTGCTACCAGGAAGGCCTTGGTGCCCGAGACGCGCGTGCCGGTCTGCGTCGGCCGGTTGCTCCCGATGTCCATGATTCGGTCCGTCCGTGATCAGTCGTTGTAGTGGAGGGTGGAGATCGCCGAGACCGGCTGGCCCGAGTTGTCGAAACCGGCAAGGCTGGGGCGGGCGAAGTCCATGGCGAATGGCTCGTTGGACGCCGCCACGGTGACCGGGTCGAGATCGTCGAGATCGGCGCCCAGACCCTCGAGGGCCTCATCGACGACCAGGTCGCGGCCGCTGCCCTCCAGGCGCGGGACCGCCAGCACGTCCTCCACGCCTGCCCTGCTGTCGATCAGGCCGATGGCGAGTTGGGCGACGGCGCTGACGATGCGCCGACCTCCCGATGCTCCCAGCGCGGCCACCGCCCGACCGTCGCGGCTGAGCAGCACCGGTCCCATGTTCGCCAGCGGTCGAGCACCCGGCCCGATGCTGTTCGCGGCGCCTGGGGCGGCGTTGAACCACGCCATCGCCGAGTCCAGCAGCAGGCCGGTGCGCGGGCACAGGACACCGCTGCCGAAGTGATTCGCCGCCGTGTGCGTCACGGCGACGGCGTTGCCCGCGGCGTCGACGGCCGAGACATGCGTCGTTCCGCTGCCCGGAGTGCTGCCCCCGCCCGGCCGCCAGAGCGGAGCGTCCCCGACTGCGGGATCATGGGGCCACGGATCGTGGGCGGCATACGCGGCGTAGGTGGCCCACGGCGCGCCATCGCGCCAGCGCGGCGCGTCCTCGCCGCGTCGCACCGAGTCCGCGACCGCGCGGGCATAGCCCGGTGCGAGCAGACCCTCGAGCGGCACGGGAGCGACCTGCGGGTCGCCCAGCCAGTGATAGCGGTCGGCGAAAGCATGCCGCAGCACCAGCGCGAGGTCCCGCAGCGTGGTCGGATCGCACTGCGCGAACTGACCCGACGTGATCGACCCTGGCCTCCAGCCGCTCGGGCGAGCTCGGCGAAGATGCCCAGCAGGTCCCGGGCGAGGCCCCGGCCTGCGCGCGCAGCGGCTCGGCGGTGCCCTAGGTCTCGGCCAGCACCGACCACTACGGCACCCGGCGACCACTGCAGGTCCCCGAACGCGTCGCGTGGCACGGATCAGGTGCAGCTGGACCCTCGGCGATGGTCGTAGGGAGCGGCGGAGACGGTTCGGTGTTTCCTCAATGCCGTGTCAGGTCCGGCAACCGATCTCCGGGATCCCACTCGATCAACGGCGTACGGCGCAGCCGATACAGCAGCCGCTTGCGGTCCCGACGCGCGACATAGTCCTCGTTGTCGGCCATGCCCCACACTTCGACCGCCGTCGGGGGATCGGTGTCGGTCAGCACGAAGTCCGGCAGCACCTCCGCGGCGCCGTCGTAGCGCAACGGCTTGACGAACGCCCGCCCCGCCCGAGACAACGCATCGGCCATGACGACCTCGTGCGACGAATCCGCCGGAACGAACCCGGCGTTGGTCAACATCACCGCTGCCGAGACCATTGACAGGTTGCCTGCATCGCTGCGCTGCACCAACGCCAGCACCACCTGCTCACTGCCGGCCGGACGCGCCGCCGCGAACACCGATGGAGCGCTGTGGCGCACCCGCGCCATCAGTGCTGCCGAGACGAACACGGGCACCCGGTGATGACGCAGATCCATCCGGTGCCCGTAGCGGGTCTCAGCCCACCCCCGCACCGCGGCGAGCACCAGCCCCCGATGCGACACGCCGTCGCGGGTGCCCAGCCCGTCGATGAAGTGCTCGAAAGCGGGCCGATACCGATCCGGATCCGCGGGATCGAACGGCGGAACCACATAACAGGACTCGACCAACCGACGCCCCGAGACCACCACCGACTCAGCGGCAGCCTGCAGCAGCCAATGACACTCGGCCCACCCACGGCGCCCCGCCGGCGCCACCGTCAACCCGGCTCGCTCCCACAGCACCTGCAGCAAACCCAGCAGCCCCATACGGGCCCGCCCCGCCCCATCCGCGCCGCCGCCGGAGCCCGGCGACTCGAGCCGGCCGCCATGGCCGGCGACCGGGGCATGCAGCGGCACCGACAGACTCACCGAGGCGATGCCGCCGTCGTCCTCGCGCAGCACACCACCGCGCGAGGCGACTCCGGCAGCACCCGCGCTGGCTTCGGTGCGGAACGCGCAACCCGGCGCGTGCTCGGACCCGCCGCTCGGCCAACAGGCCAGGTAGTACACCCCGCCGCGACGACGGATCACCAACCGCGGCGCCGGCTCGGCACACAGACACCAACCGCAACCCTCGACGACCCGCGCCCGCTCAGCCAACGCCCGATGCGCCGGCGCATCACCCCGGAACCGGGCCAACGACACCGACCGCCCCGCCAACAAGACCCGGGCACCCCGCGGCGCCTGCCACGGTCGACCGCCTTCACGGCGCCGGCCACCCGGCCCGTCCGTGCCCGCGACGCCGCAACCGTCCGGGTGCCCGCTCCCGCTCCCACCCGGCCTCATCTTCACCTTCGGCCACATCGTGTCGCCGCTGCACTCGTGGGGCCGCGTGGACATGGCTGATCAGCCTTGTCCCACCGTTGGTGCCACTGCCGGTCCCGCCGCTGATGGCACCGGGGCGCGACCGCTGGCCAGGCCGGGGAGTCCGTCGACCCCCCGGGGCTGATCAGGTGGCGCCTCGGTGGGGGAGTGGGCCGCGTCGTCATCGTCCGACATCGCACCCACCGGTGCCTGACCGCCGCTGGTCGCCTCGTCGCGTGTGCGTCGCAGCATCGTGCGGACCCGTTTGACCGGAAGCCCGAACATCGCCGCCAGGTCCTCGGCGCTGCGCTGGCGTCCGTGCAGCTCCGCCAGCACTGCGCACTGCTGGGCGCCGATCGACTCAGCTTCGGCTTCGGCCTCGGCGACGGCCTCCTCGCGACGTCGGTCCAGCTCGGCCAGCACCACGTCGCGGCTCTGCTCGATCTCGATGATCCGTTCCTGGGCCCGGGCGTAGCGCTCGAACGCCGACTCCTCCAAGCGGCGTTGCTGCTCCTGCTCGCGATCGAGCTGGTCGCGTTTGGCAACCATCGCCGCCACGTCATCGCGCACCCGGCGTGACCGCCGCGTCCTCTCCGCCGCCACCCACCGCTCCCTTCTCGCCGCACATGCCGCCCGAGCCGACACAGCCCGAGCTTCGAGCAGAATAGTAGAAATCAGCGCCAGCGTGTCCAGTGCAGCAGACGATCGGTGCTAGAGACCGCCGGGCAGCCGCCCACTACCTGCAGCCCGCGACCTGTGCCGGCCGTGGACGGGCCAACGCAAGCCTCCCCCGCCCACTCAGGCCGTGCGCGCGTGGAAGGCGATCGCCCGCACCGTCACACATATGCGTAGCCACGACAACGGCCGGACACTCGAGGTGCACGACCGCTGACCTGCTGATGGCGATCTTGTTCCAGGCCGCGAACCGGCCCACCATGTAGTCGCATGCCCAAGCTCCCGGCCACATCGGCGGGGTGCTCGTGGGACCGGAACCGGCCCCACCGAGGCTGCCCGAGTTCACTCCGGTTCCGCAGTGTTGTTTCGCGACGGAGGGTGTCCGAGACTGCCCGGACTGGGCCCGGCATGGTCACATCGCTTCGGCGGCAGTCTTGATCGTTTCGCGAATGCGGTTGTACGTCCCGCACCGACAGATGTTGCGGATCCCGTCCAGGGCAGCGTCATCGATCGATCGCCCTTCGGCAGTGCAGCGGTTGACCAGATCGACGGCCGCCATGATCTGGCCGGGCTGGCAGTAGCCGCATCGCGCGACATCGTTGTCGGTCCACGCCTGTCACATCGGATGAAGAGCGTCGCCGTCGGCTAGACCCTTGATCGTGGTGACCTCGTCAGACCCTGCGCCGCACCGATCGGTGCGGCGCAGGGGTTGAAGGCATTGCCGTTGACGTGGCTCGTACACGCCTTACAGACGTTGATGCCGCAGCCGTACTTGGCTCCGGTGACACCGAGAACGTCGCGCAGGACCCACAGGAGGCCGACGTCGTCCGCGATCTCGACGGTGACGCGCTCGCCGTTCAACACGAAGGTGTGCCCAGACATCGGTTGCTCCTAGCGAGCCAGCTCCCGACCGTTGGTCGGCGACGGGGGGATTGGGGGGACGGTCGGGTACGGCTCGAAGGGCAGTGGCTCGTTGTGCAGGATCGGGAACTCGGTCGGAACCGTCCCCGTCGCGCGGGCGTAGGCGCAGGCGATCGCGCCACAGGTGGCCGCCAGACCGAACTCGCCGGCGCCGCCGGGCTCCGGGGACTCGGAGTCCTCGATGAGGACGATGTTCATCTCCGGTGGGGTGTTCCACTGTCGAGTGTAGAAGTAGTTGTCCCAGCTGGCTTCAAGGAAATGGCCGTCGTCGAGATGCAGTCCTGAAGTGAGCGTCATCGCGATGGCGTCGTTGATGCCGCCCATCATCTGGGCTTCGAGTCCCCGAGTATTAATGATCAGGCCGATATCGATGACGAAAGTCACCTTCGTGACACGGGGCCCGGTGCGGGCCTCGCGGATCTGCCGGTTCACGGTTTCGGGGCGGCAGTCAAGTTCTACGACACAGGCTGTGGCGCCCTTATACTCGGTATGGAACCCAATGCCTTGCGCAGTGCCCGCCGGCATTGATTTTCCCCAGTCAGCCTCCTCGGCTGCCCGATCCAGGACTGATTTCCACCGGTCAAGCTTCAGGAACGCCGATCGGAATTCGTAAGGGTCCTGCCCGAGCTTGGCGGCGATCTGATCGACGACCAGTTCGCGGGCCGTTGCGATGTCCGGTGAGTAGATATTGCGCATCGACGAGGTGTTGAACCGCATGTCCACTTCGTTGAGCAAGCGGGTCGAGGCGCCGAAGTGGTAGGGAGTGACCTGAGTCAGTTCAAAGATCGTCTCGGACAGGGCGAGGTTGGCAAGCGGTGCCTGGAATGCCGCTGCGGTCAGACCATCACCGAGGCCAGGGTTGATCTCAGTCGCCACGCTGGTATGGCGCAGTTCGAAGCTCGACACGGCCTTATTCGTCACCTGAGCGCGAATACGAGTGGTGGCCATTGGGTGTACGCGACCCTGGCGGGAGTCGTCGGCCCGGGTCCACATGAGTTTGACCGGTTTCCCCATGGTCTGCGAGACCTCGGCGGCCTCGAGCGCCGCGTCGAAGAATAGCTTGCGCCCGAACGACCCGCCGCCCTCGACCACGTGAAATGTGACTGCATTCTGGGTCATGCCAAGCTTCTTGGCCATCTCGGCCTGTGCGGCGATCGGGTTCTTCGCCGGCCCCCAAATCTCTGCGGTACCGTTCCGGACGTCCGCGATAGCGCAGTTTGTCTCCAGCGAGGAGTTGCTGCGGAAGTAAAAGACGAAGTCGCCTTCGACCGTTTCTCCCAGAGCCTGGGGAACCGCCAGCGGGAGTTCCCCGGCGCGCAGCTTCCGCAGGACTGAGTTGTCGTTCTCGCCCTCGACGGTTCCGCCGTCCCAGGCCACGTCCAGCGCATTGACGGCGTCGACGGCCTGGCCGAAAGTCTTCGCGCGCACGGCGACACCAGTAGACACCTGCTCGACGTCGGTGACGCCCGGCATGGTCCGGACCTCGTCGATGTTGCTGACTCCCTGCGGCGCGGAGTTCAAGTTCGGACCGCGGCAGATCACCGTCGGCAGCGCATCCGGGATCTGCAGGTCGGTGGCGAACATCTTCTTGCCTGTCACCATTGCCAGAGCATCCGACTTAGAATGCGGCGTGCCGATAACCGTGAACTCCTCGCGCGGTTTGAGTACTACCTCCACTGCCTCGGTCACCGGACTTGCAGCAGCCTCGGTCAGGGAGCCGAAGGGAAGTTCTTCGCCGTTGTTGCCGATGATCAGACCGCGTCGGCTCGTGAGCACAGCCTGCTCCTGTCCGAGCTGGGCTGCGGCCGCGTTGAGCAACCGACCCTGAGCGAGGGCGGCCGCCACCCGGATCGGCGTGTAGGTGGTGAACGTAGTACTGGACCCGCCAGTGACCTGATTGGTCATCAGCTCCGGGCGGGCGTCGGCGAGCGTGACGATCACCTGGTCCGGATCGAGGTTCATCTCCTCGGCGATGATCATCTGCGTGGAGGTGATAATGCCCTGACCGTTGTCCGAGCGCGGAAGCGCAAACGAGACGGTGCCGTCGCGGTTGACCTCGACGCGGATCAGGTTGGCGAACGGCCGCATCTCATCGCGCAACGCATCGAGTAGGTCGTAGACCTCGGGTGTCTGCGGCGGTGAAGGGAAGGCGGCCGCCGACGCTGTCGGCGCGCTGTCGACGAGGGTCTGCCGGCCCACCTCAGCAGCGACGACGAGCGTCGGAGCCGCAAGGAGATAGCCGAGGAAGCGGCGCCGACCGATCGTGCGCTCGGCAAGTGGCTGAGTGTGAGAGTGCGACATCTCGGATCCTCATCATCGAGGCCCCGTTCGCGGCGGAAGGGGCGTACCTGCGAGCCGAAGCCCGCTGACCGTACAGGCGGTCAACGAGGGGCCCATGCAGTGGGTTACACCCAGCACCTCGCCCGTAGTCCTGGCGTCGGTCGGTCGGTCCTCCGACGTGGATCGCGCACGACAGGCGCCGAGCCGGGGGTGATGGTTCGACGCGGACCGGGTTCAACGGTCCGCTCGGTCGAGCCTCTGCAGGGCGTTGCTTGTGCCAGCAGATTGACCGGATGTACGGTCACTTCGGTCGCGGGCTCCACCACGGCCCATGCTGACGATGGAGTTGGACATGCCTCTGAGTCTTGGCCAATGGATCGCACGTCGTGGGGCGCGCGACCCGGAAGCGGTCGCTCTGGTGGACGCAGCCACCGATGAACAGACCACATACGGTGAGCTCGAGCGCCGGATCGGGGGGCGCGCCGCGGCGCTGCGCGCTCTGGGGGTTCGGCGGGGTGACCGGGTGGCGCTGCTCGGGCTGAACTCCGTTGACTACCTGGAGATCCTGTTCGCCGTGGCCCGGGCGGGAGCGGTAGCAGTGCCGATCAATTACAGGCTGTCCGCCCCGGAGGTCGGCTACATCTTCGACGACGCTCGTCCGACAGTCGTTGTGCACGACGCTACCTTTGCCCCGTTGGCGAAGGCCGCAGCCGAGAAGTCCGCCTGCACCGGACTGCAACTGGTCGAGGACATAGCTCTCCACGCCGACACTGACCCGTTCGGCGGGGAAACGGTCGGCACAGACGACATCGCAATGCTCATGTATACGTCCGGTACCACCGGACGCCCGAAGGGCGCGATGATCACGCACGGCAACCTCGAATGGAATGCCGTCAACATGCTGACCTCGGCGGAGGGGCTGCGTCCCGCCGACACCACGTTGGCGGTGGCGCCACTATTCCACATCGGCGGACTCGCGCTGTTTACACTGCCCTTGCTCTACGCCGGCGGGACGGTAGTCGTTGCGAGCCAGTTCGACCCGCGCCAGGTGTTGGACATCATCGCCAGCCAGAAGATCACCGTACACTTCATGGTGCCCGCAATGTGGGCTGCGATGTCACAGGTTCCCGATTTCGACTCACACGACCTCTCTCATCTGCGATATCTGCTCTGCGGTGGGGCACCGTGCCCGCTGCCAGTGATCGAGTTCTACGAGAGCAAGGGCCTCACCTTCGTCGAGGGATTCGGGATGACCGAGCTCGCCCCAGCCGCGCTCGTGCTGGAGGCCGCCTTCGTGCGTTCCCGCGCCGGGTCTGTGGGGCGCCCGTTCCTGCACGTCGACGTCCGTATCGTCGACGAGCGCGACGAGGACGTCCTGCCCGGCGAGGTCGGTGAGCTGGTGCTGCGCGGGCCCAATGTCTTCGCCGGCTACTGGGGCCTGCCGGAGGCCACCGCCGAAGCGATGCGCGGCGGCTGGTTCCACTCCGGCGACCTGGCCCGGCGCGACGACCAGGGGTTCGTGACCCTGGTCGACCGCAAGAAGGACATGATCATTTCCGGCGGGGAGAACGTCTACCCCATCGAGATCGAGCAGGTGCTGCATCGCCACCCGGATGTCGCCGATGTCGCGGTCATCGGTGCGCCGGACCCGCAGTGGGGCGAGATGATCGTCGCCGTGATCGTGCCGACCCCGCAAACCACGGTGGACGGCGACCAGGTCATCGCGTTCTGCCGGGAAAGGATCGCCCACTTCAAGTGCCCCCGCCGGGTCGAGGTCGTCGACGAGTTGCCTCGTAACGCCACCGGCAAGTTGCTCAAGCGGGAGCTTCGGACTCGTTTCACGTCGGCGGCGACCGCCGTCACCCGATGAGAAAACTGATGGAGCGCTACTGATGACTTCGGCCAACGACGCATGGACGACACCCGAACGCCAGGCCCTACGCGAGGTCGTCACTGACTTCACCACTCGCGAGATCGTTCCGAACCTTGCTGCCTGGGAAGACGCCGGTGAACTGCCGCGCAGCCTGCACGAGAAGGCGGCCGAGCTGGGGCTGTTCGAGCTGGGCTTCCCGGAGAAGGCGGGTGGCGCCGGGGAATTTATCGACTTCCTCGTCGCCAACGAGGCGATCTTGCTGGCCGGCGGCAGCACGGGAGTGTGCTCGGCACTGTTTACCCACAGCATCGGGGCGCCCCACATCGCCGCGGCCGGCGACCCGTGGCAGATCGACACCTTCGTCCGGCCCGCGCTCGCCGGACAGAAGATCGCTGCGCTCGGTGTGACGGAGCCGGGCACCGGATCCGATGTCGGCGCCATCACCACCCGCGCGAGGCGCGACGGCGACGACTACGTCGTCAGCGGCGCGAAGACCTTCATCACCTCCGGCACTCGGGCTGACTTCGTGACCACCGCGGTGCGCACCGGCGGCCCCGGCCACCGGGGTGTCTCGCTGCTGATCATCGAGTCGGACCGGCCCGGCTTCGCTGTCACCTCCAAGCTCAAGAAGATGGGCTGGCTCTGCTCGGACACCGCGGAGCTGTCCTTCGACGAGGTCCGGGTACCCCTCCGCAATCTCATCGGGGACGAGGGCACCGGATTCGTCCAGATCATGCAGCGCTTCGAGTCCGAGCGGCTGTTGATGGCCGCACAGGCCGCCGCGACCGCCGAGCGTTCACTGCACCTAGCCCGGCAGTGGGCCCGGGACCGGGTGACCTTCGGTGAACCACTGGCTCACCGCCAGGTCATCCGCCACAAGCTCGCCGACATGGCGCGGGAGGTCGCCGTCGCACGCACCTTCGTCCGTGACGTCGCCGTGCGCTGGTCGGAAGAAGGCCACACGCCCGAGGAGGTGGCGATGGCGAAGAACGCCGCGGTCGCCGCCTGCGACAGCGTGGTCAACGCAGCTGTGCAGATCCACGGCGGAATGGGCTACATGCGCGATTCCGAGGTCGAACGCCACTACCGCGACTCTCGGATTCTCGGTATTGGCGGCGGGACCACCGAGATGATGAACGAGATCATCGCCAAGCAGATCATCGACAAGGTCTGATCTGAGGGCGCCCCGGCTCGGCGGGTCCTACCAGGGACCATGCCGGAGTGGCGGCCGAGCCGCGGGCGTGCCACTGACGTCGGCGCCGATCTCGTCGGAGCAGCTTTCGGCGTACTCCGTGGACCACATCCCTATTTAGCGCCGTGCGGGACCGGCGCCCGGCTGGCCTGCATAGGCCTGGCCGATTTCCAGCCATTCTCGGGCGGCCGCTCCGGTGATCGTCAGCTCGGTATCGTCAGGGTGGCGCCGGCGCACCAGTACCAGACAGAAGTCCGCAGCTCCGCCGCTGATGCGATCCGGCGCGTCCGGCGGGCCGTAGGTCCAACTCTCTCCGGAGGGTGCGGTGAGTTCGACTCGGACGGGGACGCTGGACGGCTCGCGGTCACGAACGACGTACCCGTAGCCGCGTGCCCGGACGGCGAGCGTCGCGACGTGTCGGAGACGGTCGGTGGGTTCGCGTTGAACCCCGAGCGCTGCGGCGACATCGTGTCCGTGCGCCCAGTGCTCCATGAGACGTGCGCTCACCATGCTGGCAAGACTCATGTGCGGTCCGTACCACGGCACCCGGCTGTTTGCGGGTACCGAGTGCACCGCTGCATGGAACGAATCCGCCGCGTCTGCCCGCTCCGTGAGCAGCGCAGGAGCGCGCGCCGGGACCCTTCGCAGGTGCTCGATCCCGTACGCCGAGGTGTCCGCCAGAGCGGCGGCACGCTCGAGGCTGAACTGCGTCGGATCGGCGACAGCCAGGACCGCCATCTGGTCGAAGAACGCCAGATGGGCGATCTGATCGCGAACTGACCACCCCGGCGACGGTGTCGCCGCGAACCACGCTGGGCTCTCGATCGTGTCCACGATGGCGCGTAGCTGCGCCCGTTCGGCGGCCAGATCGGCGAGAAGGTCGCCCACCAGGTCGGCCGCGTCACCAGTTCTTGTCATTGCCAACTCCGTGGTAGACGGACGGCCGATCGACGGCCTGCCAGCGCGATGGTTTGGCGAGGGCTCCGCGCACGGCGACGCCTTCCGGTCGTCGCCTACCCGGGATCGCGTCAGCCTTCGTCGGTGTCGATCCGGGCCCGCAGCTCGTGTTTCTGGATCTTGCCGGTGGTCGTCTTTGGCAATTGCTCGACGGCGACGAACCGCTTCGGCACCTTGTAACCGGCCAGGTGCTGCTTTGCGTAGGACCGCAACGTCTCGACGTCGACCGCGACGCCGTCGCCGGGCACGACGACCGCGGTCACGGCCTCACCCCAGCGGTCGTCCGGCGTCCCCACCACTGCACAGTCGGCTACGTCTGGGTGGGCGAGCAGCACGCGCTCGACCTCGACCGAGGAGACGTTCTCCCCGCCGCTCTTGACGATGTCCTTAAGTCGGTCCGTGAACCACAACACGCCGTCCTCGTCGAGATAGCCCACATCGCCGCTGTGGAACCAACCGTGCGCGAACGCGACGGTGTTGGCGTCCTCGTTGCCGTGGTAGCCCTGCATTGCCTGCGGACCCCGGTAGACGATCTCTCCCTCCTCGCCGGGAGGCAGCAGTCGTCCGTCGGCGTTCATGATCTGGACGTCGGTCGTCGCCACCGGCGCCCCCCACGAGGAAAACTTCTGCCACTGATGCGACGGCCACTGCATGACCGTCGGTGGGATGAACTCGGTCTGTCCGGAGCCGAGGACGACGTCGGCGTTGGGAAAGGCCACTCGGACCTCGCTGAGCCGCTCCTGGCTCATCGGGGCCATGGCGTAAACAGCCATTCGTACGTTCTCGCACCCAGCAGCTGCGACGCCGGCCCGCTGCGCCATCACACCCCACATGATCGGGAGCAGCATCAAATGGGTGACCTGCCGCGTCGCGACGTCGCGCAGAATCGCCTCGGGGTCGAAGCCGCGGTGCAAGAGCACCGTCCCACCGCTCAACAGCACCGGCAGGGTGAGGGTGTCGAGCGCGGTCACATGGAACAGCGGCAGCACGATCGGAAAGACCGAGTAGCGATCGCCGCGCTCGTGGCGGAACTGCAGGCAGGCGCTCAACGCGGCCATCGTGACCGCGGTATGGCTGGTCAACACCGCTTTCGGGCGCGAAGTGGTGCCGGAGGTGTAGAGACACTGGACCACGTCGCGGTCGTCGACGAACGTCTCGACCGGCGCATCGGAGGTGGCCATGACGGTGTCGAAGCTGGTGACCGTGATCCCGGCGACCTCAGCCGGGTGATCCTCACCCCCGCCCACCACCACGATCGATTCCAAGGTGGAGGTCGCGCTCGCGGCGGCCGAGAGCGACTTCTCCAGCAGCGGCAGGAACGACTCCTCGACGACGGCGACCCGGGGGCCCGTGTCGTCGAGCTGGAACGCGATATCGGTTGGGGCGAGGCCCAGGTTGACCGGTACGACCGCGGCGCCCAGCTTGGCGCAGCCGAAGAACGTCGCCAGGAACTGCCAGCAGTTCGGTAGGACGAGGGTGACCGCATCGCCGCGCTCGACTCCGGCCCCGCTGAGACCACGGGCCACGGAGTTCGCACGGGACTCGAGCTGGCGATAGCTGAGCTCGAACTCGCCGTCGACGACCGCCAGGCGGTCGCCGAAGTGCCGTGCGGACCGGGTCAGGACGTCACCGATACAGACGCGGCCGATGAGGTTGACCGCCAGCGGATCGACGTTGTCGATGGCAGGTCGCAGGGACATCGTTGTTCCCGTTTCTACGAGATGGGTTCAGGAATGGAGGCCGTGCATCTTGGTGAGCACCTGGAGCATCACCTCGTCAGCTCCGCCGCCGATCGAGGTGAGCGTCATGTCCCGAAGGAAGCGCGCGGTCCACGTCTCTTCCATGTAGCCCATACCGCCGTGGTACTGCAGGCAGGTCTGGGCGACGTCGCGCGAGAGGCGCCCGACGGCAAGCTTGGCGACCGTGGCGAACTGGCTCGTGTCCTCGCCCCGCACGTGGGCCTCTGCGCACGCGTAGTTGTAGTGCCGGACCATATCCAGGCGGGCGTAGAGCTCGGCGAGCTGGAACGCGAGGTACTGGTTGTCGATCAGGGGGTGACCGAATGCCCGCCGCGTCTTGAGGTAGTCCCGGGTCCGGTCCAGGGCCTGCTCGAGCCCGCCGACGCGGTCATAGGCGGCGCTCATCCGCTCGTTCTGGAACTGGGTCATCTGCTGCTGGAAGCCGCGCCCGATCTCGCCGATCGTGTTCGCAACGGGGACCCGCAGATCGGTGAAGGTCAGCTCGGCGGTGTCCGAGCAACGCATGCCGAGCTTGTCGAGCTTGCGCGACACCGCATAACCGGGCAGGCCGCTGGGGACGACGATCTGGGAGAAGCCCCGCGCTCCGGGCTCGTCAGAGGTCCTGGCGAGTAGACAGATCCAGTCGGCCTGCACGCCGTTGGTGATGTACAGCTTCGAGCCGTTGATCACCCAGTCGTCGCCGTCGCGGTCTGCGCGGGTGCGCAGGCCGGCCACGTCGGACCCGGCGTCGGGCTCTGTGACCGCGATCGAGCACACGGCCTCTCCGGCGATCGCCGGCACGAGGTAGCGCTGCTTGAGTTCCTCGCTGCCGAAGCGGTGCAGCGACGGGGTCGCCATGTCGGTCTGCACACCGATGGCCATCGCGATCCCACCAGCGTCGATGCGGCCGAGTTCCTCGCGGAGGATGACGGTGAACAGATGATCGGCGGCCTGTCCGCCGACGGCGGCGTCGTACTCGAGACCGAGCAGGCCGAGCTCACCGAGCTTGGGGAACAGCTCGTGCGCAGGAAATCCGCCCTGGGCCTCCCAGTCGTCGCTGAAGGGCTGGATCTCCTTGTCGACGAACTGCCGCACCATCTTGCGGAAGGCGATGTGCTCCTCGCTGAACGTCACCATCAACAACTCTCCAGCCTGTGGCATGTGCACGTTGGAACGGTCACCGGTCCTGTCACCGAGCCCGACGATGGGCGTTAACCGTACGGACGGTCAAGACGCTCGTCGAGCTATCGTCGCCACTGCGAGGCGGTCGGTGACCGACCTGCTGGATCGCCCGACCGTACGGTCATCGGCAGGCTCGGGCTCGGCCCGTGAGGGCCTGGCGTGGCCCAACCTGGTCGCCTCCATCGCGTCCAACAGGGCGGTCATCTCGCTGACGCGCGCTTCTGGCGGTCGAAGTCTCGGCCGCCCGGATCCTGGGTCAACTCGCTGAACCCGGGTGTGGTCGAGACCGATCTGCTCGACGGCTTCATCGGCAAGACGGCCGATCCGCCGCGTTCCCGGAAGTCAGTCGGCGCTACGCAGCTAGCGGGACGTATCAGCAGGCCGGACGAGACCGCGTCCGCGCGCTGTTCCTGGCCTGGACGACACCACGTTCGTCACCGACACCGACATGGCGGTGGACGGCGGCCGGGTCCTGGGCTGACAGTGCCCCGCTCCGGGTCGGGGGGTGTCGATGTCGGCACCGAGCGACCGGCACGTCCGGACCACGGCGATCACGAGCCGCTCAGGCGCGGCGGAACGCCGGTGCAGGTTCGCCCTCGCCGCCCGGCTCCGGTGTGAGCACGACTAGCGACACGACGTCGCCGATCTCGGGCTCGCCGAGCAAGCGGGCGTGAAGCCACGGCCCCTCGTCGAGTTCGACCAGCCCCAGGGTGAGCGGTTCGCCGCCGTCACGCACGGGGGTGTGGTCGGTGATCACCGCGACGACGGTCCCGCCGCCGCGGGCCGGGGCCCACTCGAGGCTCGCATCGTGGCAGCGGGAGCAGGCGGCCGCGTCGGGTCGTGCCCAGTGGCCGTTCGCTGCGCACCTGCGCAGGACGAGTACGCCGCCGGCGAGCGCATCGAACCAGGGGGCGGTGCGGTCGTCGCGCCGTGCGGTGCCTCGCAGGTCCGCGGTGGGCACCGAGGGGGCGTTCATGACGGGTCTCCGAGGACGAGGGTGGCGTGGTGGTCGAGGATGCCGCCGTTCCCGCTGACCAAGGCGGTCGCGTGCCGGTCGACCTGTCGGGTACCGGCCTCGCCGCGCACCTGGGTGACGGCCTCCATCAGCGGGGTCATACCCCACAGGTAGAACGAGGAGAGCTGACCGCCGCCGGTGTTGGTCGGGAGCGCGCCGCCGGGAGCCAGGGCTCCGCTCGCGGCGAGCGCGCCGCCCTCACCCTTGGCGCAGAATCCGTAGTCCTCGAGAGTGACCAGAACGGTGTAGGTGTAGCAGTCGTAGATCTCTCGAACGTCGATGTCGGCCGCGGTGAGGTCGGCCATCTTGAGCGCTGCCTGCCCGGAGGCGACCGCTCCGGTCACGAGCCCGAAGTCCGAGTCGCGTTCGAGGACGTAGCCGGGGTGGGCCTGGCCCCAGCCCAGGACGAAGACCGGTGGGCGGGCCAGGTGCGCGGCCCGTTCGGGGGTGGTGACCACGACGGCGGCTCCGCCGTTGGAGACCAGGCAGCAGTCGAACAGGTGCAATGGTTCGACGATCCACCGAGACCGGTGGTAGTCCTCCAGGGTGAGTGGCTCACGCAATTGCGCGGCCGGGTTTCCCGCCGCCCAGGCCCGCTGCCCCACAGCCACCGCTCCGAGCTGGTCCTGGGTCACTCCGAACTCGTGCATGTACCGAGACGCGGCCAGGGCGTAGCGGTGGTTAACGCTGGTGAACCCCGCGGCGGTCTCGGCGCTGCGCAGCCCGGCCGCCTGCTGTGAGGACGCCTGATAGGCGGCTCCGGTCGAGGTGCCCTGCGTGCGAGGGGCGTCAGCGAAGACACACGCCACGACGTCCGCGGCGCCGGACAGGACGGCCTGTGCGGCTTGAGCGACCATGATGCCCGCAGAGGCCCCGAACGCATCGATCATACTGAGCATGCGCAGGTCCCGTAGACCGAGTTGACGGGCCAGGCTCAGGTCCAGGCCGCCGCTCTTGCCGGCGTTGATCAGCAGCCCGTCGAGGTCGGCCATCTCGAGTCCGGCGTCGGCCACGGCCAGACGGACCGCGTCGGCGGCGAATGTCCGTGCGCTGCGGTCGTAGACCTTTCCGACCTCGGTCAGCCCGGCGCCGACGATTGCTGCGGTGCGCTGCACGGAGTGCTCCTTCGGTCGATCCTTGCCAGACCCGTGTCAGGCCGGCTCGGTGGCGTTGCGTTTGTCGGCGAAGGCCAGGGCGTCGTCCCAGCTGCCGCCCTTGGCGATCTGGTTGCGGTACTTCATGATCACCGACTGTCCGTTGAGGGTGAGGGCGCCGCCGAGCCGGTCGCCGGTGCGGTAGAGCGCGACGAAGCGGTCGGTGTCCGGAGCGCCGGACACGACGCGCACCTCGTCGGCGACGGTGAGCCCGACGAACTGGATGCGCTGGCCGTACCAGTCCGACCAGAAGTAGGGCACCGTGGAGTAGGGCTTCGCGGCTTCCGGATCGAGGGCGTTCCGTGCCGCCGCGGCGCCCTGTTCGGCGGCGCTGGTCCAGTGCTCGATGCGCATCGTTCGGTCGAACAGCGGGTTGTGCCAGCGGGCGACGTCCCCCGCGACGTAGACACCGGGCACCGGGCGGCCGGTCGTGTCGAGCGCTCGCAGGGTGCTGTCGGCAACGACACCGTTGTCGATGCCGAGCTGGGAGTCCTGGAGCCAGGTCGTGGCGGGGTCGGCTCCGATGCCCGCCACGACCAGGTCTGTGCGTACCTTGCTGCCGTCGCTGAGCTGCACGGTCGTGACCCGGCCGCCGTGGTCGGTGCCGAGCCCGGTGACCGACACCCCGCAGCGTAGGTCGGTTCCCTCGCGGTGGTGCAACTCGGCCAGCGCCCCGCCCATCTGCTCGCCGATCGCGCGGACGAGCGGGGTCGGAGCGGCCTCGACGATCGTGACGGGCAGCCCGCGCCTGCGTACCGCGGACGCGACCTCCGAGCCGATGAATCCGGATCCGACCACGACGGTCTCGGCGCCGGCCTCGAGCGAAGCCCGCACTGCGCGGGCGTCATCGAGGGTCCGCAGCAGGTGCACCCCGTCGATCCCGTCGGCGGCCGGAAGGCGGCGGGCGTGAGCACCGGTCGCGATGACCAGGGTGTCGAAGTTCAGCTCGCGATCACCGATCTCGACGGTGCGATGCTCGGTGTCGAGGCCGCTGGCCGGGCATCCCAGCTCGAGAGCGACGTCGAGATCCTCACGCAGGTGGCGTTCCTCGCGGAAGGCGACGTCGGGGAGCTCCGAATCGTCCAGGAAAGCCTTGGACAGCGGCGGCCGGTCGTAGGGGAGGTGCGGCTCCGCGCCGACCAGGGTGATCCGGCCGGTGTGGCCCGCCTTACGGGCTGCCTCCACCGCGCGGAGCCCCGCCAGCGACGCCCCGACGACGACCAGGTGCGGGCTGTTCACTCCTCGACCAGCCGTAGCGCCTCGGTGGGGCAGCCCTCGACCGCAGCCCGGGCCTCGTCGAGTCCGTCGGCGCCGACGGTGTCGGCGAGAAGCACGAGCTCGCCGTCGTCGTCGACCTCGAACACGTCCGGTGCCATGGCCTCACAGATGCCCAGCCCGGTGCACTTGGTGCGATCGACAGTGACCTTCATGTGTTCGTCCTCCCTTGCGGTGCTACGGCGTGACAGGGTTCTGATGTGCCTCGGGGTCTCAACGGCGAGGCAGCGTTCAGGCAGCCGGCCCGAGCGCTACGGGCAGCTCGCGGTAGCCGTTGATGAAATGCGAGCGGAAGCGGGCGGGCTGACCGGCCACGCGCATCTGCGGGAAGCGCGCGAACAGCCGGCCGAGCAAGACCCGGGCCTCCATCCGAGCAAGGCTGTTGCCCAGGCAGAAGTGCGGACCGACCCCGAAAGCCAGGTGCCCGGTCGGGTTGCGGTCGATGTCGAACCGGTCGGGGTCGATGAACACCTCGTCGTCGCGGTTCGCCGAGGCGTAGAAGATGACAACCTTGTCGCCAGCGGCGATCCGCTGCCCGCCCAGCTCTGTCTCGCTGATCGCAGTGCGCCGGAACTGGATCACCGGCGGGTGATGGCGCAGAATCTCCTCGATCGCCGGCGCGAGCAGATCGGGCTCCGCGCGCAGCCGGGCCCACTGGTCGGGGTGGGCGTCGAGGGTGATCACCGCCCCGGTCAACAGGTTCCGGGTCGTCTCGTTACCGGCGATCATCAGCAGCTGGAAGAACCGCTGCAATTCATCGAGGGTGAGCCGTTCGCCGTCGATCTCGGCATTGGCGATCAGGCTCCAGACGTCTTCGCCGGGGTTCGCCCGGCGGATCTCGGTCTGCTTCTCGGCGTAGGCGAACATCTCCATGAAGGCGGCGAGGAACGCGGGCCGGCCACCGTAGGTGGGATCGTCGAGGCCCACCATGCGGTTGGTCCAGCTGTAGAGCAGGTGGCGATCCTCGGTGGGCACACCCAGTAGCTCGGCCAGCACGAGCAGCGGCATCTCCGAGGAGACCTTCTCGACCAGATCGACCTCCGTGCCCGGTTCAAGGTCGTCGACGATCTGGGCTGCATAACGGTCGACCGAGTCGAACATCCCGTTCACCATCTTCGGGGTGAACACCTTGCTGACGATCTTGCGCAGCTTGGAGTGATCGGGCGGGTCGATGTTGAGCATCATCTGCTGTAGTGCCGCTAGGTCACGGGGGCTCTGGTCGCGCAGGAACGTGGCGCCGGCATGAGACGAGAAGATCTCGGGATGCTTGGACACCGTGATGACATCGCGGTGACGGGTGACAGCCCAGAAACCGGGCCCGCCTGCGAACCCCTCGTAGGCCGGCTCCTCGACCCACGCGACCGGCGCCTCGCGGCGTAGACGGGCGAACTCGGCGTGCGGCATGCCCTGGGTATAGGTGTCGGGGTGACCGAGGTCGACCCTCGTCGAGGGCCCCGATGACTGCGTTGACGCCACGTCGCACTCCCTGGAAAATTGACCGTCCGTACGGTCACATCATAGTGCGCTTCCCGAGGAAGGAAGGCAAGGTACCTGCATGTGACCGTCCGTACGGTCTCACAGCATGATCGGGCGCCGAAGCTCGCGCGCCCCGAGGGAGTGGAGCGCATGGACAGCACGATGCAGCAGACCGAGCTGCTGGTCGCAGACCTGCTCGAACACGGAGCGCGGGTCCACGCTGAGGCACGCGTGGTGCACTACGACGGCGGGCCGAGCACGGACACGACCTTCGCCGACGTGGCTGATGAGGCCGCCCGGTTGGCCGGTGGTCTGCGTGAACTCGGGGTAGGTCGCGACGATGTCGTCGCGACCTTGAGCTGGAACACACCGGCCCACTTGGTGGCCTACTTCGCCGTGCCGGCCATGGGCGCTGTGCTGCACACGCTGAACCTGCGCCTGTCCGACGACCAGCTGATCTACATCGTCAACCACGCCGAGGACCGGGTCGTGCTCGTCGGCGCCGACCTGACCCCGCAACTCGCCCGCATCCTGCCGCGGTGCCCGAGCGTCACAGACGTGATCGTGGTCGGCCCTGCCGAGGCCGAGCTCTCAGGAGTCAGGGTCCTCGACTACGACACCCTGGTGGCCCGCGCCGAACCAGTCCGGCGATGGCCGCAACTGCCCGAGCGCAGCGCAGCCGTGCTCTGCTACACCACCGGGACAACCGGTGACCCGAAGGGGGTGGCCTACAGCCACCGCTCCATCTACCTGCACACCCTTGCAATCTCCACGGGAAGTGCCTTCGGGTTCTCCGACGCAGACCGTGTGCTGCCGATCGTGCCGATGTTCCACGCCAACGCCTGGGGCTGGCCCTACGCCGCCTGGGTAGCCGGGGCTGCCCTGATCATGACCGACCGATATCTGCAGGCTGAGCACCTGGCCCAGATCATCACCGAGCATCGGCCGACTGCCGCGGCGGCAGTGCCCACCCTGTGGACGGCCTTGGACGCCCACGGGGTCAAACACGACACGGACTTCTCCAGCCTCCGTCTCGGAGTCGTCGGAGGCTCGCCGCTGTCTGCCGCCCTGGTCGAGAGCTTCGCGGCACATCACGGGTTGCGTCTGACGCAGGGCTGGGGGATGACCGAGACGAGCCCCCTGCTCACCTTCTCCCGGCCACCGGCCGGGACAGCACAGGGCGAGGGCGCCGACGTCGCCTACCGGGCGCGCACCGGGCGCTTGGTCCCCGGCGTGCGTGCCCGCGCCGTCGACGAGCAGGGCAGCGAGCTGCCCTGGGACGGTGAGAGCGCAGGAGAGATCGAACTGCGCGGGGCCACGATCGCCGGGAGCTACTTCCGGGCGAGTCCCGCCGCGATCGCCGAAAAGTTTCGCGATGGCTGGTTGCGCACCGGTGATCTGGGGGTCATCCATCCTTCCGGCTGGGTCGAGCTGAAGGACCGGCTCAAGGACGGCATCAAGAGCGGTGGCGAGTGGATCTCCAGTGTCGAACTGGAGAACCAGCTCGCTGCCCACCCGGCGGTCGCCGAGGTCGTCGTGATCGGCGTACCGGATCCGCAGTGGGAGGAACGGCCTCTGGTGTGCGTCCGCCTCCGGCAGGGAGCCGATGCCAGTCCTGCACAACTGCGGGAGTTCCTGCACGGAAAGGTGGCGCGTTGGTGGCTGCCCGAGCGGTGGGCATTCGTCGACGAGATTCCGAAGACCAGCGTCGGCAAGCTCGACAAGAAGACCGTGCGAGCCACTCACGGCGCAGGGCGGTTCGACATCGTCGAGATCAACACCATTGCGAAGGACGCCTGAGCGAGACCACCGGCTCCGGGGTCTGTACAGGCCCCGGAGCCGACAGCCGTCTCAACGGCCCCGGGTATAGATGGACTTGTACGACACGTACGCCGCGAGCCCCTCGGGCCCGAGCTCACGCCCAAGACCGCTGGCCTTCACTCCGCCGAACGGCGAGCCGATATCGAGGTCGAACACGTTGACACCGACCGAACCCGTCTCGATCCGCCGAGCCAGGTCGAGACCGCGTTCCTCGTCGGCGGTCCACACCGTCCCGCCCAACCCGTACTGGGAGTCATTGGCGAGGCGGACGGCGTCGTCAAGGGAGTCGTAGGCAAGTACCGCAAGGACCGGACCGAAGACCTCCTCGCGGGCGATCACGGCGTGCGGCTCGAGGTCTGCGACGACCGTGGGTTCGACGAACCAGCCGCGCGACAAGCCGGCGGGACGCCCGCCCCCGGTCACGATCCTGCCCTCGACACGCCCTGATGCGATGAACTCCTCGACCCGATCACGCTGCCGCTGCGACACCACTGGTCCGATACGCGTGCCCTCATCGGCCGGATCGCCGACGCGCATCGAGGACGCCAGGTCGGCGACGGTGTCGACGATCTCGCCGTAGCGAGAACGCGGAGCCAGGATCCGGGTGCTCAGATAGCACGTCTGCCCGTTGTTGAGCAGGCTCGCCCAAGACAGACCACGAGCGACAGCGCCGAGGTCGGCATCGTCGACGACGATCGCGGCCGACTTGCCGCCGAGCTCGAGGGTGACTGGTCGCAGCAGGCGACCGCACACCTCCCCGATCGCTCGCCCTGCAGCGGTCGACCCGGTAAACGCCACCTTGTCCACTCCGGGGTGCGCAACCAGATACTCCCCGACCTCGCGTTCGCCCGGTACGACGGTGACCACGCCCGGCGGCAGTCCCGCCGCCTCAGCGGCGTCGGCGATCGCGAATGCGTCCAGAGCCGTCTCAGGGGCTGGCTTGAGCACCACCGTGCACCCGGCCGCCAGCGCCGGTGCGACCTTGAACATGGTCAGCGACTGCGGGAAGTTCCACGGAACGATCGCGGCCACGACGCCGATCGGCTCTCGCCGTACGACGGTGGTTCCACGGCCGCCGACCGCCCGCCGACGTTCCTCGACAGGTGTGGACCGACACAGCTGTGCGTAGTACCGCAGAGTTGCGGCCGGGCCCTGCCCCTCGGCGACCCGAGACAGCGCTATCGGCATGCCGTTCTCCGCAGTCACCACCGCCGCAGTGTCGTCACCGCGCGCAGCCAGCGCCTGCGCGAAGCGTTCCATCAACGCAGCGCGGTCCTGCGGCTCGAGACCGGCCCATGCGGGCGAGCGCAGGGCACATCGGGCGGAGTCGACCGCCGAATCGATGTCGGTTCGTCCGGCACCGGCGGACCACCCCCACGGCTGCTCGGTCGCCGGGTTGATCACCGTGATCGACGCTCCGGAGCCCGGCCGCCAGCCTCCGTCGATGTAGAGGTGCTCACGCTCATTGTGCATGGTCAGTCCTTTCCGGGGATGAGGACCGGCTTGATCGTCGCGCCCGATGCGGCGTCGTGTTCAGCGCGGTCGATCTCCGCCAGCGGGTACGTGGTGACCAGCCGGTCGAAGGGAAAGCGCCCCTGACGCCACAGCTCGATCAGTCGCGGCAGGAACAGCTGCGGGACGGCATCGCCCTCGAGAATGCCCATGATGTTCTTGCCCGCCGCCAGCGCCGAGGACGCGAGCACGAGGTCCTGGTCCCCGGCACCGACCAGGCCGATCGTCCCAGTCGGTCGCAGCCCGTCTATTCCTGCGGAGATGATCCGGGGCACGGCCGTGGTGTCCAAAGCGTAGTGGGCGCCTCCGCCGGTCACCGCGACCACTTGTTCGACCAGGGTGTCCGAGTTCCCGCGCACCACATGGGTGGCGCCGAGTTCCAGCGCGGTCTCCAGGCGCGCATCGTGCAGGTCGACGGCCACGATGGTGGTGGCGCCGGCGACGCGGGCGGCCATGACGGCGGCAAGCCCGACGGCGCCCGCGCCGTACACCACGACCCCGGAACCGGCACGCACCCCGAGGGCGATCAACACCGAGCCTGCGCCAGTCTGGATCCCGCAGCCCAACGGCCCGAACAAGTGCAGAGGCAGGTCCTCCGCCACCGGAACGACGTTGCGCGGACCGGCCAGAACGTGGGTGGCAAAGGAAGACTGACCGAACCAGCGCGATGCGACCGCTTCGCCACCCCGATCCCGGACGATGGGTGATCCCTTCGCTCCGCGACCGGTCATGTTGAGGCGGAAGAACTGCCTGCAATACGCCGGATGTCCGTCCAGGCAGGTCTCACACGTCGCGCACGAGTCATAGGACAGGAGCACCGGAGTCCCTACCGGCACCGCGGCATGCTCGCCGATCGCGGTAACCACCCCCGCACCCTCATGACCCGCGATCAACGGCGGCGCAGCCATGAAGCCCGGGGTCCGCGGCAGGACGTCGGTGTGACAGAACCCGGTGCCCGCGATCTCGACCACCACCTGCCCGGGGCCGGGCTCGGGGAGCTCCACCTGCTCGAGGACGAATGGGCGGTCATAGCTGCGCAACACCGCGGCCTCGATCTGCATCACTTCGCTCCTTTGTTGACCGTTCGTACGGTCAATACTAGCGTCGGCGCCGCACGCGGTCCTTGCCCGCGGCGTGAGTCACACCCCGAACCCTCCCGAGAGAAGGGCCAGTCGCAGTGACAAGCAGCGATCGCACGACCGCGACCGAGGTCGCCCCGGCTGCCGTGCTCGAACGCCGTGGGGCGGTAGCGCTGATCACTCTGAACCGGCCTCGCTCGATGAACGCCGTCAACGCAGATCTCGCCCGAGCTGCCGGCGATGCACTGGCGGAGTTCACGGCGGACCCGACCCTGCGCGCCGCGGTCATCACCGGAGCAGGCCGTGCCTTCTGCGCCGGTGCAGATCTCAAGGAACTGGCCGCTGGCCGTCCCGTACACGACGCCGCGCACCCCGAACGCGGCTTCGCCGGGATCGTGCGCCACTTTGTCGACAAACCTCTCATCGCCGCGGTCAACGGTTTCGCGCTCGGCGGAGGGACCGAGATCATGCTCGCCTGCGATCTGGCAGTACTCGCAGACCACGCCACATTGGGCCTTCCCGAGGTCACCCGTGGTCTGGTTGCTGCGGCGGGAGGCCTATTGCGGCTCCATCGCCAGATGCCGCCGAAGCTGGCCTTCGAAGCCGTGTTCACCGGCGACCCAATCGACGCCGCCACCGCCAAGCACCATGGACTGGTCAACCGCGTCGTCCCCGCCGAGCGCGTGCTGGACGAAGCGCTCGATCTCGCCGACAGGATTGCCGACAACGCGCCGATGGCAGTTCGAGCCAGCAAACGCATCATGTCGCGCAGCACGACTGGTTCGGACTGGGACGACGAGGTCTGGGCGATGAACGAGTCCGAGTTCGCTGCGGTCCGTCGCAGCAACGATGCTCGAGAGGGAGCGACGGCGTTCGCCCAGAAGCGTCGGCCGCAGTGGGACGGCTCGTGAGCATCCTCGACCAGTTCCGACTCGACGACCGGGTCGCCGTGGTGACGGGAGCCAGCTCCGGGCTGGGGGCCGGGTTCGCCATGGCACTCGCCGAAGCCGGCGCGGACGTCGTCCTCGCCGCGCGTCGCCAGGACCGACTCGCTCAGGTCGTCGAGCAAGTGCGGTCACGGGGCCGGCGCGCGATCGCGGTAGCCACGGATGTAGCGCAACCGGAGGACTGCGAAGCGATGGCCGCAGCCGCAGTCGCGGAGTTCGGGCGCATCGACGTGCTGGTCAACAACGCAGGCCTGGGAACTGCAGTTCCAGCTCTACGCGAAGCCCCACAGGATTTTCGCCGGGTCCTGGATGTCAACCTGCTCGGTGCCTATTGGGCGGCGCAGGCGTGCGCGCGGGTGATGGAGTCAGGCGCGAGCATCGTCAACATCGCCAGCACATTGGCGTTCATCGCCCCGTCGGCCCCGCAGGCCGCATATGCCGCGAGCAAGGCCGGTCTGGTCGGCCTGACCCGGGACCTGTCAGCCCAGTGGGCCGGACGTCGGGGAATTCGCGTCAACGCCCTGGCCCCCGGCTACGTGGCCACCGAGATGACGGCCGAGGTCCCGACCGAGATGCTCACGGGCTTCATCGGCAGTCGCAGCCCGCTCGCCCGTCTGGGGGAGCAGAGGGAGCTCGACGCCGCCCTGATCTTTCTGGCCAGTCCCGCATCGAGCTACGTGACCGGCAGCACGCTCGCCGTGGATGGCGGCATGGCTGGTCACTGAACAGGGTCAGGGTGCGCGACGGCCAGACCGGCTCGTGCACCCCGAGCCATGCCGCTCCGCACACGGTCGGTTCCGGCGCATGGTGAGCCGCACCGGCGATGAGGAACGCCACTCAGCGGCGGCCGACCGGACGACCGGTCAGGACGCTATCCTCGGCGCACGGCGGACTGAATCGCCACTGGTGGACAGCAGCGGACGGAGTTGGCATGCCTCGGGGTGCGGGACGATACGGAGAGATCCTGGCCGCCTTCACCCGGCACATCGCACGCGACGGTTACGACGGCACCAACTTCGGGGCCGTCGCCGCCGAGCTGGGCGTGTCCAAGGGCACGATCGTGCACCATTTCGGCACGAAAGAGCGGATACTTGCCGCTCTGCACGAGTCGTACATGCGGCGCCGTCTGGCCGAATTCGATCTGATCGTCGAGCGGCTAGACGCCCCGCAAGAGCAGCTAGCCGCGGTGCTGCATGCCTTCATGCGTTATCAGGTCGAGGACCGGACGGCGACGGTGGCGTTCCAGCGTGAGATCGCGCGTCTCGCCGACGAACCAGCGATGGCCGACGGACGCGCCCTGCGCGAGCGCTACCTCGCTCGGGTGCGCTGTCTCGTCGAGGCAGGGGTTGCGTCAGGGGTCTTTCGCCCCGTCGATCCCGGGATCGATGCCTTGTTGATGTTCGGCTCGGCCCAGTGGGCATGGACATGGTTCACACCCGACGGGAATCGGAGCATCGACGAGATCGGTACGGCGTTCGTCGACTTGGCTCTGGGTGGACTCCTGGTTGACCGGGACGGACTCGCAGAGCTCTCTGCCTCCGACGGCCACGCGGCGCAGGTGATGCACGAAGCCATCCGCGATGCTGTGGTGCCCGAGCCCGCCGTCCGCGCATCCTGAGCCAACATCGACTTCCGCTGGCTCCGAAGGCGCCAGTGGGCACTCCGTCCTCCGCTGGTAGCTGCGGTGGATCGTCGAGCGCGGGACACACTGCCCGCGCATTGCTCGATCGCTCGCCGGTCGGACGGGTCCCCATGGTCGCCGCCTGGTCGTTGCAGGCTTGTGCGTCGAGGGCAGTGCTGCGAAACTGACCGCTCATACGGTCAGTTCTCAGCGAGGAGACTCCATGCCCAACGGGCTGCGTCGTGCGCACGAGATCGTGTCGAGGTGGGCGGAGGACAGCCTGACCGCGCTGCGCTGGCCTTTGCCGACCGATCCTGGACGTGGGCGGAGCTCGACAAGCGGATCCGGCAGGCGGCCGGTGCTCTGCGGGCGGCCGGGATCGGTCCGGGGGACCGGTTCGCCGTCCTGGACAAGAACCACCCCGCTTGCATCGAGTTGACCTTGGCCGCTTCCCTGATCGGCGCGGTCAACGCTGTCGTCAACCACCGGCTCGCACCGGAGGAGCTGGAGTACGTCCTGTCTGACTCCAGCGCACGCCTAGTCGTCGTCGGCTCGGAGTTTGCAGCCGTGCTCGGCGAGGCACGAGAGACGGCGGTCGAGACTGTCATCGGGATCGACTCGTACGAAAAGTGGATCGGCGCGGCCGACCCTGTGTCGGTGCCGTACGAGTCCGGCGACGACGACTGCTTCTTGCAGCTCTATACATCCGGCACCACCGGCCGGCCGAAGGGCGCGATGCTGACCCAGCGCAGCATGTGCGCACACACGACATCGGTCGGACCCGCGTACGAAATGGACGAGGACAGCGTCAACGTCGTCGCGATGCCCCTGTTCCATGTCGGTGGCACGAGCTGGGCACTTGGCAGCATGTACGCGGGCGGACACACGGTGATCGTCCGCGAGGTCGTTCCAGCGGCGATCCTGGACCTCATCGAGGCCGAGCGGGCCACACACGCGTTCTTCGTGCCCGCCGTGATCCAGATGTTGGTCGCCGACGAGGATCGGGCACAGGCTGCACTTCGATCGCTCGCGGTGCTGGGTTACGGAGGCTCTCCCATGCCTGCACCACTCATGGACAAGGTCGTGCAAACTCTGCCTACGCCCCTGTACTCGGTGTACGGGATGACCGAGATGTCGGGAGTCTTCTGCGTGCTGGGCCCGGCCGACCACCGCGACTCCGATCGCCCACACCGACGGGCTTCGGCGGGAAGACCGTTGCCCGGCACGGAAGTCCGGATCGTCGACCCGGTCACGGGGCAGAACGCGAAGGCGGGAGCGACGGGCGAGTTCTGGGTCCGGTCCGACCAGATCATGGGTGGCTACTGGCGCAAGCCTGAGCAGACCGCGGAAACGCTCCTGCCGGGCGGCTGGCTGAGGACCGGTGACGCCGGCCGCATCGATGCCGACGGGTACCTCTACATCGAGGACCGGGTCAAGGACATGGTCATCACCGGCGGTGAGAACGTCTATCCCGCCGAGGTGGAGCGAGTGCTCCATCAGCATCCCGTCGTCGCCGAGGTCGCAGTCATCGGTGTGCCCGACCCCAAGTGGGGCGAGACGGTGAAAGCGGTTGTCGTGCCCGTCGGGGATGGGCTCGCAGCAGCGGAGTTGATCGCCTTCGCTCGGGAGCGGCTCGCGCACTACAAGTGCCCGACCTCGGTCGACTTCGTCGAAGCGCTGCCCCGCAACCCGACGGGTAAGATCCTCAAGCGCGAGCTGCGCCTGCGCCTCGCTTGACGGTCAGATGCCAGCACACGGACAGCGGTCCAGGACGGACGTCGGCGACGCGGGCTAGCTCCGCACTGCCAGGCACGACCGACGATCCACACCAAGAGATGCGGCGCGCGGTGGTTATCGCGTCGGGTGAGCGCGCATCGATCCGAACATGCCGAGCAAGGAACCGCTGCGGACAGGGCTCCGGGCCCCTGGTAGCCGCAGGCCCGCGATGTCGGTACCGCCTCTCGACGTCACCCGGACGACGCCGACGGTGCCGGCGGATTGGCGCTGCGCTGTACCTCGTCTCGGGAGGCCGATCTTCAGCCGAAGATCTCGGCCAGCGCCAGTCGTGTCGCTCGGGCGAATCGGTTGAAGGCCAAGGGTCATTCGACAACGTCCCAAACGGATCGATATGGCCACAGTGGACACTGCGCCTCAGGCTTGCCTGGATCTACGACCTCGCGTGCGAGCAGCACACAGCCTCACAGCGCGGCGACAACCGACCGCCGGGTCCGGGCAGTCGACCAAGCGGCGGCATCAGGCGCACCGGGTCCTCACGCTGCCCTCGCCCTGGCGGTGAACCACCACCACGGCGAGAGTCAGCGATACCGTCCGGGCAGACGGCGAGGTCGTCGACGAGCACGAACTGCCGGTGGCGTCAGGACAGCCCCGCCACGCCCGCGGAACTCAAAGCCCGCTCCCTGCGGAGCTGCCCCGTCACCGACAAGATCCCAGTCACCGCCACCGCGACACCCGCTGCAGCAACCAGCCAGAACCAGCCGCCGTCGGGCTGGAGCAGCAACATGCTCCAGACCAGGACCACGATCGGGCCGAGAGTGATCAGCTCGCGCCGGCCCTGGGCAACCCGGGCCCTGGCGTAGAACGGGCGCCCCGCGACGGCCGCAGCCTCGCCTCGGCGCAGCGACAGATCGATCTCCCGTCGGTGCCCGGGCCCGAGCTCTCGACGCGTCATCGCATAACGCGGTTCGGCCGGACGGGGCGTCGCTGCCAGCCACCAGGCGACAACCCCGGCCACAGGAGCTGTCAGCAGCAGCAACCAGGCCAGCACCATCAGATCCTGTCCACCCGTGCGCCCCGTCCGACGACGACGTCGACCGCGGGCCACACCGCAAGCCCCACGACCACCACGGTCCAGCTCCGCCACAGAAGCCGACTGATCCGCGACGGGGACTCGAGATCGTCGTCAGTCATCGCCTACCCTCCACATCCCATCCTCCTCAGCCGGGCGTCCTCAGCATCAGGCCAGGGTCGTCGCGAGTTGGCCGGCATCGTGCGCCCATCCCGCACTTGGTCAACACCAGCCCCATTCGAAGCGCCGCGTCACACGGCGGTCTGCACGGCCGCGTATCCGGTCAGGTCGGAGCACACACCGTTACCGCTCTCGACTGCGCTACGCGAAGCCTGCCACCACCGGACGAGGTACAGATTGTCCTCGCCGGGCTGTAGCCGGCCTGGCCGAGCAGGCCGATCGGTCGGACCGGCTGCGGCAGGGCGCGGCGCCATGACCAACGACTCGCCCTCCTCGCCCGACCTGGATAAGGAGCCCGATGGCCCCCGACGCCGACCCCGGCGCCACTGGCGCCCCCGCATCGACGACGGCCTTCGCTTCGCCGAGCACCGGTGGGTGGCGCACGCGCTGCTACGGCGGGACGGCGGCTGCTGGTCTGCATCGGCGGGCCGGCCGATACCTGGGCGGGCACCGGGACATCCCCGGGGCACCGTCAGGACGGGAGAGTCACCCCGCGAGGCCGCCACCGCGAGACTTCGGAGGAAGCGGGCCTACATGTCCGCATCACCGACAAGCTGACCCACTTCACCAACGCCGACACCGGCGGGCGCCCCATCTGCTTCCACACAGTCACATATCGAGCCGAGGAAGTCAGCGAGAGTCCGGTGGTCCTACGACCCGTGGAGCAGACGAGTACCAGTGGGCCACACCGGAGCAGGCGCTGGCGCTCGACCTGGTCTGGCATGCGCGCCATACGTGATCGCCTACTCAGGCCGGCGACAGCGCTGAAGCCTCGACCTCGTAGGCGCCTCGGTCGCCCAGGCTGCACGGCGGCCTCGCCGGCCAGGGCCACGATGCTCGCGCTCGCCCTCGTCCCGGCGCAACGAAGACGGACCCCGCGACAGTCGGCGCAATAGGACCCCGGCGACGCGACGCCATGTCGCCAGCTCCGCGACTGGGACTACGCCGTGCCGATGTCGAGCAGGCCGTGGCCGATGTCGAGCAGCTAATCTCACGAGGACACTCCCAGTGGCACCCACGACACCGGCAAGGAGGTCGAGGACGGTGGTGACCAAATCGGAGGCGGAGCAGGCCGCGGGGAAAGTCCACTGTCTCCACCCGGCGATTGGGCCCGGGAGCCGGACCCAGCCGGGTCGACCCTTGCACCCGACCGGCGCCGCCATGCGGCCGCAGTGGCAGTTCGCTGATCCGCCCGGGCGAGACGAGCCTCGCAGGTGCTCGGTCAGCGGGCGGTCGCCCCATCCGACGACTCGGCAGGCAAAGTTCCGGGTCAGTCGTTCGGCATGGTGTCCAGGTATCTCGAGTGCTGGAGGCGCTCGGTCCACAATCGCCGGTACGGGGCGAGCCAGTGTCGATCTCGGACAGAGGCGCGGTTGCAGGCGTACAGCGCCGTTGGGCGGTCGTGCGGACCTCGACGAGTCGGTTCCCGCAGCACTTTCAGATGCTTAGACCACAGCGGGCTGCGTGAGCGCAAGCTGCCCGCCGAGGTCGCCGGCGAGGCGTTCGCCATCGCGGAGCAGCTCGACGATCGCACGGCGATGCGGCTCGGCCAGCGCCGCGAACGTCTCCTGCACCGCAGGCGTCATGCGAGTGCGCGCTCGTAGTCGGCCTGGAGCCGTTCCCATGCGGCGGGTCGATCTCCAGGGTCGCCTGGTCCGGGGCGCGATCGTCGAGGTAATCGTGCAGGCGCTCCAGGCCTGCATGCCACCCCGCGCCCATCGCGGGGGCGAACCCCGGTCGTCGAAGATGTTGGTAAAGACCAGTCGACAGCCGGCCCCGTCCGCCTCCAGCTCCCACCGCAGGAGCTCAGATCCCCAGGTGTACTCCAGCAGCGTCGGCGCCTCGACCTGAGTCACGCGTCCATGACTGGTGCCGATGGCGGCGTGCTCGGCGGTGGGCACGAACCCGAGTTCGGCTCCGAGCGCGGCATCGAACCTGCTCTGGTCGTAGTCGAGGACCTCTGCGAACCACCAACGGAGATGCTCGATCTGAGTCAGGGCACGCCACACCTTGTCCTGCGGGTGTGCCAGCCGGCGCTCGAACCGCAGGGCGCATCGACCGTCCGTGGTGATGCTCAGAGTCCCCAGAGCTGTCATCGATCGACCTCCACCTATAATTGCCCATTGGGAATATATCTAGTGGGGCAACAAGCGTCCAGTCGCGCGTCGAACGCGTCGAGGGCGAGGACACCCACATCAGCTCGCAGCCCCTCAGCCGCCGGTTCGAAAGCGGACGGCGGACGAAGTAGAACCAGGCAGCGTGCTGGGCCACTGCAGCGGGCGCCGAGGGCGATCCGCCGCACATGCGACTGCGGCCAGGCCACGATGTTTCCGTTCGTACTGTCCGCTTACGACGACGGCACCACCTGCGACAGCTGGCCCAACCGACCCCGGCGACGCGGCGCTGCTTCGCCCAGCTGCGTGATCGGGGCTACGCCCTGGCCGAGGTCGAACACCTCGTCCTCGCCGACGACACCGCCGACGACACCGCCGACCAGGACGGCGTGCAGGGCGACCAGCCGGTCGTGCTCAGAGAATGCGTCGACCTCGACGAGCAGGGTGCACCTGATGGTGAGGAGGCCGGCGGGGCGCGGGTCTGAGCTGATAGCCGGCCTCCGGGGCGGGGGCGCCCCAGTGCGCCATGTCCGGGGGTCAGCCTGCGCGTCGGGTGGTGGCCTGGTCCAGGAGCCGGGTGAGGCTCGTGCCGGATCGCCCGCAGGTCAGCACATCGGTGGTGGGGTGCGCGGCGATGAACCTGCCCGACCCGCCCGGGTGAGACCGCCCAAACCCGACGGACTGGAGCAGATCCGGTCAGTCCGGTGCCGGCTGCGCGTCCCGGTGCGGGTTCGCGGGGTGCGGCCCACCTGCTGGCACTGGACGGTCCGGGCCGGTTGCGCCTGTTCCCGGCCGGGGTCGTGGTCCCGGTCGCGGTCTCACACCGGCCGGGCCAGACCGAACCCCCGC
>NZ_ADUJ02000001.1:3165000-6363865 GCF_000178675.2 Pseudonocardia sp. P1 | reverse complement strand
TACGCCGAACCGTGCGGGTGGGCGCCTTCTCGATCGCCCGCGTCCTCGGCGTGGACGATCATGACGGCGTCGAACGTGGCCAGCTCGGCCATGTCCCGCTCCATCTCGTCCGCGTCGAGCGGCGGGAACTCGTCGACGCCGGAGTGCAGCAGGAAGCACTTGAAGCCGAAGACGCCCTCGTCGTGCAGGCCGCGCAGGTCACCGGCGTTGCCCGGCACCGCGCCGCCCCAGAACCCGACGTCGACGAACGCCTGGTCGGCGGCGACCTTGCGCTTCACCTCCAGCGCCGCCACGTCGACCGTCGGCGGGATGGAGTTCAGCGGCATGTCGACGATCGTGGTGACCCCGCCGGCCGCGGCGGCCCGGGTCGCCGAGGCGAAGCCCTCCCACTCGGTGCGGCCGGGCTCGTTGACGTGCACGTGGGTGTCGACGAGCCCGGGCAGCAGCACCTCGTCGTCGGCGAGCTCGATCACCCGGTGCCGTCGAGGCCGTTGCCCAGCGGCTCGATCGCGACGATCCGCCCCCGGTGACGCCGACCTCCCGGGCTGCTCCCCGGCCGTCGTCATGATCCGCCGCCCGCGGACCACCAGGTCGTAGCTCGTCACGATGCCTCCAGGGGGAATCCGGTGATCTTCTTGGTGCGCGGGGCCGCGTAGGTGCGGACTTCGAGGTGGACAGACCGAGCCGGACCAGCGACTCCGCCACGGTGACGGCGGCGGGGACACCGTCGACGACCGGCACGCCGGTCTCGGCACGGACCTTCTCCTCCAGGCCGGCCATCCCGCCGCACCCGAGGCAGATCACCTCGGCGCCGTCCTCGCGACCGCCCGGCGGGCCTGCGCGACGATCGCCGCGACCGCCCGGGCCGGGTCCTCCTCCAGCTCGAGCACCGCCAGCCCGGACGCGCGGACCGACGCGCACCGCCGGTCCAGCCCGGCCAGCAGCAGGCGGTCGGAGATGAGCGGGACCGTGCGGTCCAGGGTGGTCACCACCGAGTAGCGGTGCCCCAGGTACATCGCGGTGGCGGCAGCCGCCTCGGTGATGTCGACGACGGTACGTCGAGCATCTCCTGCAGACCCTCGCGGCCGTGCTCGCCGTAGCCGGCCTGGATCACCGCGTCGAACGGCTCCCGGTAGCGGGCGACGGCGTCGGCGACACCGACGGCGGCGAGGTAGCTCTCCAGATTGCCCTCGACGGACTCGGCGCCGAACCGCGGCGTCAGCCCGACGATCTCCGTCCCGGGCGCCGCGACAGCACGCGCCGACGCCGCGATCGCCTCGGTGACCGACTCGGTGGTGTTGACGTTGACGACGAGGATCCGCATGTCGCGCAGTCCTTCCGTTGCGGCTCGGGAGGGCAGGGGTCAGTGTGGTCAGTGCTCGGAGGACCGCACCGCGATGTGCTCGCCGGACACGGCACGGTAGTCCGCGCCGCGCGGGGCGACCAGGACCGTTCCGATCGCGGCGACCGCGGCACCGAGGAACCAGGAGAACGTGCGACGGCCTCCATCGCGGGGACGAACCCGGCCACGACGGCCAGGGCCGCCGAGGGGACGAAGACCGCGACCGCGCGCAGGTTGACCCCGCTCCGGTAGTGGTAGGCGCCGTCCGGGTCCTCCGAGTAGAGCGCGGGCACGTCGACCCGGCCGCGCCGCACCAGCCAGTAGTCGGCCATCACGATCCCGAACAGCGGCCCGAGCAGCGCGCCCAGCACGCCGAGGAAGTAGACGATCACGACCGGATTGTCGTAGAGGTTCCACGGCAGGATCACCAGGCCGAGCACGGCGCTGACGATCCCGGCCCGGCGGAAGTCCAGGACCGTCGGCATCAGGTTGGACAGCGCGTAGCAGGGCGCGACGAAGTTGGCCATCAGGTTCACCGCGACCGTCAGGACCAGCAGCGCGGCCGAGGCGAGCAGCAGCAGCGGCGTGTTCGGGATCGTGTCGACGACGTCGCTCGGGCTGGAGATCACCTGCCCGTCGATCCGGAACTGGCCACCGGCCAGCACGACGACCACGAACCCGAAGAACAGCGTGTTCGGCAGGATCCCCCAGAAGCTGCCCCGGCGGATCGCCGACGTACTGGTGGAGTTGCGGGTGAAGTCGCAGAAGTGAGGACGAACGTCCCGTAGATCGCCGTCCACAGAGCCGCACCGGCGAGGATCTGCACCCACATGGTGCCCCCGGTGAGCGGCTCCGGCACCGACCAGCGATGTCGCCGCCGGTCTGCCAGAGCATCCAGCCGGCCAGCGCGGCCAGGGTGACCAGCACGACCGGCCCGGCGAACGCCTCGTAGCGGCGGATGCCGTCCATGCCGTACAGCAGGATCCCCACCTGGATCACCCACAGCGCCAGGAAGCAGATCCAGCCGAGCGCGGACAGGCCGAGGAACGAGACCTGCTCCAGCGCCCCGGCGCCGGGCGCGACGGCCAGCACCATCACGGTGAGCACCTGGGTGGCGAGGTAGGTCTGGATGCCGAACCAGGCGATCGCGACCACGCCCCGGACCATCGCCGGCAGCTGCGCGCCCCGGACGCCGAACGAGATCCGGCTCATCACCGGGAACGGCAGCCCGGTCCGCCAGCCCATGTACCCGGCGACCGTCAGCAGGACGAACAGCAGCAGCGCCCCGATGCCCAGCGACACCATGATCTGCCAGGCGCCGAGACCGAGCGCGAACAGGCCGAGCGCGAAGCCGTAGTTGCCCAGGCTGTGCACGTCGACGGCCCAGAGCGTGAAGATGTTGTAGGCCTTCCACGACCGGCCCTCGACGCGGGTCGGGGCGAGGTCGTGGTTGTACAGCCGCGAGCTGAGATCACCGGGGACGGCGTCCTGCTCGGCGGAGGTGCCGGTCGTACCGGGGCGCGTCATCGGGCCACCTCTCCGCCGGTTCCGCGATACGGAACCGTTCTCTTGTCTGGCGGAATCACGCTATGGCGGCGGTCACGACGCCGTCAAGGGGTCGCCGCCGACCGGCGGCGCTTGACAGCCTTGACCGGCCGTGTTGCGATTCTCACCGCACTACGGAAACAACTTTCCGCATTGTGAAATCTGCTCGGAGGCTTCGGTGACCGCTCTCTTCTGTTCCGGCGACGCGATGCGCGGCGGACGGCTGCACCACAACGTGTCCGCGCACCCCTTCCTCGGGGCCGTGCGCACCGCGCCGCACTACCGGATGTACTCCGTGCGCGACGGGTTCCCGGCACTGCTCGAGGACCCGTCCGGCGGGGTCCCGCTGGCCGGGGAGATCTACGACGTCCCGCTCTCGGCGATCCGCACCGACTTCCTTCCGGACGAGCCGCCGGAGCTGGAGCTGACCGTCGTCGAGCTCGACGACGGCCGCGACGTCCTCGCCGTCGGCCTGCGGCCCGGCGTGCTGGAGCGGCAGGCCGACGAGCTCACCGACATCACCGCGCACGGCGGGTGGCGGGCCTACAAGGGCCTGCCCGACCCCGCCTGACGCCCTCGACGAGGAGGCACTGTGTCCACGTTCCCGTCCACGCCCCTCCCCCTGACCGTCAACTGTTCCATCGTCTTCGGCGACGTCCCGCTGCTCGAACGGCCCACGGCCGCCGCGGCGGCCGGGTTCGACGCCGTCGAGTTCTGGTGGCCGTTCGACCGGCCCGTCCCGTCCGACCACGAGGTCGACGCGTTCGTGACCGCGGTGTCCGACGCCGGTGTCGTCCTCACCGGGCTCAACTTCGCCGCCGGTGACATGCCCGCCGGCGAGCGCGGGATCCTGTCCGACCCGGACCGCGCGACCGCGTTCGCCGACAACGTCGAGGTCGCGGTCGGGATCGGGTCCCGGCTCGGGACCACCGGCTTCAACGCCCTCTACGGCAACCGGATCCCCGGCGTCGCCCCGGAGGCGCAGGACGAGCTCGCCGCCGAGCACCTCGCCCTCGCCGGGCGCGCGGCCGCCCGGATCGGCGCGGTCGCGCTGCTCGAGCCGGTCAGCGGGGTCGACGCCTACCCGGTGCGGACCGCGGCCGACGCCGTCGCGGTACTCGACCGGGTCGGGTCCGACGACGTCCGGCTGCTGCTCGACGTCTACCACCTGGCCGTGAACGGCGACGACCCCGCGGCCGCGATCGACCGGTACGCCGGCCGGATCGGCCACGTCCAGATCGCCGACGCCCCGGGACGCGGCGAGCCCGGCACCGGCGATCTGCCGATCGCCGGCCTCGTCGACCGGGTGCACGCCGCCGGCTACCGCGGCCGGATCTCGCTGGAGTACAAGCCCACCACTTCCGAGCCGTTCGCCTGGCTCGCCCGCCCGGAAGGAGCACGCGCATGAGCAGGACCGTTGCGTTCGTCGGACTCGGGATCATGGGCGGTCCGATGGCCCGCCACCTGGCCGCGGCCGGGCACGACGTCGTCGGGTTCAACCGCAGCCCGGAGAAGACCCGCGCGCTGGTCGAGGCAGGCGGGCGGGCGGCGGCGTCGGTCGCGGAGGCCGTCGACGGTGCCGACGTCGTCGCGCTGATGCTGCCGGACTCGCCGGACGTCACCTCCGTCCTCACCGACGGGGTGTTCGACGCCGCGAAGCCCGGCACGCTGATCGTGGACTTCTCGACGATCCGGCCGGACGTCGCCCCGCGACCTGGCCGCGCAGGCGTCGGACCGGGGGCTGCGGATGATCGACGCGCCGGTGTCCGGCGGGCAGGCCGGCGCCGAGAACGCTGCTCTCTCGATCATGGTCGGCGGCGCGGAGGCCGACGTCGCCGACGCGCGGCCCCTGCTCGACGTCGTCGGGAAGACCGTCGTGCACGTCGGGCCGAGCGGCGCCGGGCAGACCGTGAAGGCCGCGAACCAGCTGATCGTCGCGGGCAACATCGCGCTGCTCGCGGAGGCGCTGGTGTTCCTGGAGGCGCACGGCGCCGACCTCCCGGCCGCGGTCGAGGTGCTCGGCGGCGGGCTCGCCGGATCGGCGGTGCTGAACCAGAAGGCACCGAAGATGCTGGACCGCGACTTCGGTCCTGGTTTCCGGATCGACCTGCACCACAAGGACATGGGCATCGTGTCCGAGGCGTCGCGCAGCGCCGGGGTCGTCACGCCGGTGGCGGCGCTGGTCGCCCAGCTCGTCGCCGCGACCCGCGCGGCGGGCGACGGCGACCTCGACCACTCGGCCCTGTTCCGCACGGTCGCGCGCCTGAACGGGGCGGAGAAGTGACGCGCATGCGGGCCGTCGACGCGGCCGTGCGGATCCTGGAGATCGAGGGTGCGACGCAGGCCTTCGGCGTCCCGGGGGCGGCGATCAACCCGTTCTACGCGGCGATGCGCCGCCGCCGCGCCGAGCTCGGCGACGCGCGGGCGGCATCGGCCACGTGCTGGCCCGGCACGTCGAGGGCGCCGCGCACATGGCCGAGGGCTACACGCGGTCGGGCCCGGGGAACATCGGCGTCTGCATCGGGACCTCCGGCCCCGCGGGCACCGACATGATCACCGGCCTGTACTCGGCGGCCGCCGACTCGATCCCGATCCTGGCGATCACCGGGCAGGCGCCGGTCGCGCGGCTGCACAAGGAGGACTTCCAGGCCGTCGACATCACGGCCATCGCCGCCCCGGTCACGAAGATGGCGATGACGGTGCTGGAGGCCGCGCAGGTGCCGGGCGCGTTCGCGCAGGCGTTCCACCTGATGCGGTCCGGGCGGCCCGGCCCGGTCCTGATCGACCTGCCGGTCGACGTGCAGCAGACCGAGATCGAGTTCGACCCGGACACCTACACGCCGCTGCCGGTGCACCGGCCCGCTGCCACCCCGGCGCAGGCGTCGAGGATGCTGGACCTGCTCTGCTCCGGGGAGCGGCCGGTGATCGTCGCGGGCGGCGGGATCGTCAACGCCGACGCGAGCGCCGAGCTCGTCGAGCTGGCCGAGGTGCTCGGCGTGCCGGTGGTGCCGACGCTGATGGGCTGGGGCACGATCCCCGACGACCACCCGTTGGCGGCCGGCATGGTCGGGCTGCAGACCGCGCACCGCTACGGCAACGCCACCTTCCTGGAGTCCGACGTCGTGCTCGGCATCGGCAACCGGTGGGCGAACCGGCACACCGGCGGGCTCGACACCTACCGGCGCGGCGCCGGTTCGTGCACGTCGACATCGAGCCGACCCAGATCGGACGGGTGTTCGCCCCCGACTACGGCGTCGTCTCCGACGCCGGCGCCGCGCTGCGGGTGCTGCTCGACGAGGCCCGCCGCCGGCGCGACGCGGGCACGCTGCCCGACCGCTCGGAGTGGGCGGCACAGTGCCGGGAGCGGCGGGCGACCCTGCTGCGGCGCACCCACTTCACCGAGATCCCGATCAAGCCGCAGCGGGTGTACGAGGAGATGAACCGGGTGTTCGGCCCGGAGACCCGCTACGTCACGACGATCGGGCTCTCGCAGATCGCCGCCGCCCAGTTCCTGCACGTCTACCGCCCGCGGCACTGGGTCAACTGCGGCCAGGCCGGCCCGCTGGGCTGGACGATCCCGGCCGCGATCGGTGCCGCCGTCGCCGACCCGTCGACGCCGGTGGTCGCGCTGTCCGGCGACTACGACTTCCAGTTCATGCTCGAGGAGCTGGCGGTCGGCGCCCAGTTCGGCGTCCCCTACGTCCACGTCGTGGTCAACAACTCCTACCTGGGGCTGATCCGGCAGGCGCAGCGGGCGTTCGACATGGACTTCGAGGTGCAGCTCGGCTTCGACAACATCAACGCCGATCCCGAGAGCGCGCTGCCGAAGGGCTACGGCGTCGACCACGTCCGGGTCGCCGAGGGGCTCGGCTGCGTCGCGCTCCGGGTCGCCGACCCGGAGCTGCTGGAGCCCACCCTGCACCGGGCGTCGCAGCTGGCCCGCGAGCACAAGGTGCCGGTGGTCGTCGAGGTCGTCCTGGAGCGGGTCACGAACATCGCGATGGGCGCCGCCGAGATCGACGCGGTGACCGAGTTCGAGGACCTCGCGCACACGCCGGAGGACGCACCGACCGCCGTCGGCCACCGCCGGTGAGCGCGATCCTGCTGGCACCGGACAAGTTCAAGGGCTCGCTCGACGCGGCCGGGGTCGCCGCCGCGCTCGCCGACGGCATCGCCGGGGTGGCGCCGGACCGGGAGGTCCGGCGCTGCCCGGTCGCCGACGGCGGCGAGGGCACCGTGGCCGCGGCGCTGGCCGCGGGCTGGACACCGGTCACGGTGGCCTCGACCGGCCCCCACCGGGGCCCCGCTCACCGCGACCTACGCGCGTCGCGGTGCGGTGGCGCTCGTCGAGCTGGCCGCCACCTCGGGGCTCGCGGTGCTGCCCGGCGGCGTCCCGGACCCGCTCGGGGCGGGGACCGAGGGGCTCGGCACGGTGCTCGCGCACGCCCTCGGTGCGGGGGCGACGGAGCTGGTCGTCGGGCTCGGCGGCAGCGCGACGACCGACGGTGGCGCCGGGATCCTGCGGGGGCTCGGTGCGCGCGTCCTGGACGGCGACGGCCGGGACCTCCCCGCGGGCGGCGCCGCGCTCGCGCGGGGCCGACCGGATCGACCTCACCGGGCTGCACCCGCGGCTGCGCGGCACCCGGATCGTCCTCGCCGCGGACGTCGACAACCCGCTGCTCGGGCCGGACGGCGCCGCCGCGGTCTACGGCCGCAGAAGGGCGCGGACCCGGCGCAGGTCACCGCGCTCGACGCGGCGCTCTCCCGGTGGGCGGCGCGTCGTCGCCGGAGCGGCAGGCTGCGACCCAGCAGCACTCGCGGCAGGCCGCGACCCAGCAGCGCTCGCGGCAGGCCGCGACCCGGCGGCACTCGCGGGCGGCACCGGCGCGGGCGCCGCGGGCGGGGCCGGGCTCGGTCTGACCGCGCTGTGCGGCGCCACGCTGCGACCCGCCTCGGCACCGTGCTGGACCTGACCGCTTCCACGACGCGCTCGCGGCGCCGGGCTCGTCGTCACCGGCGAAGGCCGGCTCGACGGCCAGACCCTGCACGGCAAGGCACCGGCCGGTGTCGCCGCCGCGGCACGGGCGGCCGGGTCCGGTCGTCGCCGTCGCCGTCGCCGGGAGGTCGCGCTCGATCCGGCGGCCGTGCGCGCGGCCGGGTTCCGTGCCGCGCACGCCCTCGTCGACCTCGCTCCGACCGGTCGGAGGCGATGACCGACGCCGCCCGGCTGCTGCGCCGGGTCGGCGCCACGATCGCCCGCCTCGCGTAGGGGCGAGCGGGTCACCCGCCCGTCGCCACCACCCGGTCCCGGGCAGCCGGGGCGCCGGAGCCCGGCCCGTCGACCCGGGGCGTGTCCGCGCCCCGCGGCGCGGGACGCCGGCGGTCCCGCCGGGTCGCGGGACCCCGCGAGCTCGCGGACCGCGACCTCCGCGGACGGGTACGCGCTGCACCGCAGCAGGACCCTGCGGGCCGGGAGCGGGAGCAGCTCGGCCCGGCCGCCGCACCCGGCGAGGTGGGTGTGCACGGCCCGCCGCGGGTGCGGCCGACGAGCGAGCCGAGCGTCTCGACCGCGGTGCCGTCGAACTCGGTCACCCCGGTCACGTCCACCACCAGGTGCGCCGGGACCCGGCCGCAAGCGCGCTGGGCGTCGAGGAGACGCCCGAGCGCGGCGACACCCGGGCCGTCCAGCCGTCCGCTGACCCGGACCAGCCGCACCCCGGGTGCCGCCGTCTCGACCGCCAGCCCGATCCCCGGATCCACCTGCACGTCGTCCTCCTCGCCGTCGTCGCGGGCACGGACGGCCCGCCGGGGGACCTACCCGGCGCCGGGGCGTCCACACCCGCGGGCGGACGACCGGTCCGGTCCGGTCGTCCGCGCGACGGGCCGGCCGCGACCCACCGGAACGAGTGTGATACACATCACCGGTCTTCGGAACCGGTGCCGGGAGGACTTTCGGCCCTGACGAGCACCGGAGCACGGGGCGCACTCTCGTCGGGTCGGTCGCACCGGCCGACGACGGACCCGCCACCTGCCGCTGGGGAGCGGGCGGTGGTACCCCGGTCGGGGTCGGCGCGCTCGGGACCGCCGGCCCCGGCCACCGTCGTGAGAGGCCGCAGACCGCGCACGGGCCGGGACGCACCGCGCGGCAGTCGGCCGGACAGGGGTCAGGCGGGCGTGCGGCCGGAGCGCGGCACGACGGCGGGCGCGGTGCGATCCGCCGGTGCGCGACGACGTGCGCGACGCCGTGGTCGCCGCGGTGCCGGTGCTCGGCACCCGGCACGGGCGGGGGCCCGGTCCGGAGACGGCCGCGCGCCACCGCGGCCAGCATCTCGAGGATCGACTCGAGCGACGGGTAGCGCCCGTCGGGAAGCGGTGCGAGCTGGTTGCGCAGCACTCCGCTGACCCCCCAGGCCTCGGCCTCGGCGATGACCTGCCAGCGACAGGCGGGCCACTGCAGGCCGGCCAGGACACGTCGCAGGTTCTCGCGCAGGTGCTCGACGTGCGGCGGGGCCGGCGGCGGGAGCGGGGCGGCGGGACCGGCGCCGGCGCCGGCAGCGGCAGCCGGCGCCGGCGGGCGGGCCCGTTCACGCGACCTCCCCCGTCCCGAGGTCGAGCTGCTGGGCGCCGGTGCACTCGGGGTCACCGTCGAGGTGCCGGTAGCTGAAGGTCGGCATCTCGGTGGGTGCGGCGGGGTCGGCGTGGCGGAAGATCCGGCACACGGATCCTTCCGCCACGGTCGACCAGCACCGCTCGCATATTCGTAGTCGGGGAGTGTTCTGAGGCATGGGTTCACCGCCAGGGCCGGGACTGGACACGTCCTGCCGCAGGGCCGCCTCGGGAAGGTCGGCGGACCGGCGTGCCGGACCGTCCGAGTGTGGGTGATGACACACCCCCGGTGCCACTCGTGGCGTCCGGCGCCACCCGCCGGGACGCAGCCGGTCCCGATTTCCGGAACGGTCCGTGTTCGGACTCCCGCCTGCCGGGGTACGGGTCAGCCCCCGTCGCCGGCCCGGTAGGTCTGCTCCAGATCGCGGATCTCGCCGATGCCGGCGAGCTCGGCGAACGCGTCCAGCCCGCCGAGCCGGTCGAGCATCCCGGCCGGGGTCCCGTCCGCCTTCAGGCGTGCGAGCAGCTCGGTCATGCCCGCGGTCGCCGCCAGCAGCGTGCCGACGGGGAACAGCACCAGGGCGAAACCGAGCTCGGCGAGCCGGTCGCGGGAGAGCGGCGGGGTCCGTCCGCCCTCGGCCCAGTTGAACACCAGCCTGTGCCCCTGCAGCGCTGTGGCGACCGTCTCGATGTCGGCCTCCGACGTCGGCGCCTCCACGAACAGCAGGTCGGCACCGGCGTCGGCGAACCGGCGCGCCCGGTCGATCGCCGCGTCGAGTCCGTCGACGGCGGCGGCGTCGGTCCGGGCGATGATCAGCAGGTCCGGATCGGTGCGGGCGTCGGCCGCGGCCCGGATCTTGGCCGCCATCTCCCCGGCCGGGACCACCTGCTTGCCGGCGAGGTGCCCGCACCGCTTCGGCATCACCTGGTCCTCGAGGTGCAGTGCGGCCACCCCGGCCCGCTCGTAGTCACGGACCGTCCGGATGACGTTGATCGCGTTGCCGTAGCCGGTGTCGGCGTCGGCGATCAGCGGCAGGTCGACGGCGTCGGCCAGCCGGGCCGCGTGCGCGGCCATCTCGGCCCCGCCCAGCAGCCCGACGTCCGGACGGCCGAGCAGGCCCGCCGTCGTCCCGAAGCCGGTCATGTAGACCGCGTCGAAACCCGCCTGCTCGACGAGCCGGGCGGACAGCGCGTCGTAGGCGCCCGGGGCGAGCACGGGCCCGCCCTCGTCGAGCAGGGCGCGCAGCCGGGCACGCCGGTCGCCGGGGCGGGGTGGCTGATCAGGTCGGCCACGGGTGGCTCCTTCCGTCGTCGTAGGGGTGAGTGAACCCTGTGCACCGCACGGACGCACGCAGGGATCCGGCCGGGTGACACCCTCGTCGCGACGTCCCGGGGACGGGGGTTCTCCCCACTGTCCGAGGTGGTGCGGCCCGGAATGATCGGACGTCGTGACCGCCCCCGGCCCGTCGCCCCGCGCGACCTCTCCGACCGTCTCCGCCATCCCGTCCCCCACCTGTTCGTCTACGCCTTCGCGATCGTCCCGGCGATCGCGCTCGTCGCCGCCGTCCCGCTCGCCTGGGGATGGGGCCTGACCTGGCTGGACGCCGGGCTCGCGATCGGCATGTACGTCGTGTCGATGCTCGGCGTGACGGTCGGTTTCCACCGCTACTTCACGCACGGCTCGTTCAAGGCGACCCGGGCGCTGCGGATCGCGCTTGCGGTCGCCGGCAGCCTCTCGGTGCAGGGACCGGTCCGGCACTGGGTCGCCGACCACCGCAGGCACCACGCCTACGCCGACGCCGAGGGCGACCCGCACTCGCCGTGGCGGTACGGCACCTCCCCTTCCGCGCTGGTCCGCGGGTTCTGGCACGCCCACATGGGGTGGATCTTCGACCGCTCGCTGACCGACCAGCGCCGGTTCACCCCGGACCTGCTGGCCGACCCCGACATCGACCGCGTGCACCGCGGCTTCACCCTGCTCACGATCCTGTCCGTGTTCGGCCCGGGTGTGGTCGGCGGCCTGGTGACCTGGTCCTGGTGGGGCGCGTTCACCGCGTTCTTCTGGGCCGGGCTGGTGCGCGTCGCGGTCTCGCACCACGTGGCCTGGTCGACGAACTCGATCTGCCACATGATCGGCGAGCGCCCCTACCGGGCCCGGGACAGGTCGACCAACGTCTGGCTGCTCGCCATCCCGAGCATGGGCGAGTCGTGGCACAACATGCACCACGCGGACCCGACGTCGGCGCGGCACGGCGCAGGCCGCGGCGAGATCGACATCTCCGCCGGGACGATCCGGCTGTTCGAGCGGCTCGGCTGGGCGCACGACGTCCGGTGGCCGACCGAGAAGCGGCTCGCGCGGCTCGCGGCGAACCGGACCGAGGACGCCACGGCCTGACCGCTCCGGGCGGCACCCGGGGTCACCCCTCGGTCGCCGCCGGCGGGACGGCGTGCACCGCGCCGTCGATCCGCAGCCGGCACCGGTCGCCGGGTGCCCACCGCTCCCCCGGGACCGTCCGTACCCGCACCGGCGGTCCTGCCGGTCCGTCCGGACGTGCCGAGACCAGCAGTGCCTCCCCGCCGAACTCGGTGCGCTCCACCACGGCCGGTGTCCCCGGCGCGGACGGCCCGTCGATGAGCACCTGCTCCGGGCGGAGCACCACGACGACCGCGCCGTCCGGGCCCGGCGCCGTTCCGGGACGGATCGGCGCGCGACCCAGGACCGTCGTCGCCACGCCGCCGGTGCGGTGGGCCGGGAGCAGGGACGCCTCGCCGACGAACCCGGCGACCCGCGCGGTCACCGGGGCGGTGTAGAGCTCGCGGGGGCTCGCGGTCTGGACCAGCACGCCGCCGTCGAGGACGGCGACCCGGTCGCTCACCGAGAGCGCCTCGCGGTGGTCGTGGGTGATCAGGACGGCGGTGCTCCCCGCCGCACGCAGCGCCGCGACGGCGTCGGCCCTGACCTGGTCGCGGAGGCCGGCGTCGAGCGCGGAGAACGGTTCGTCGAGCAGGACGACCGCCGGCTCCGGTGCGAGCGCGCGGGCCAGCGCGACGCGCCGCCGCTCCCCGCCGGAGAGCTCGTGCGGCATCCGGGCCCCCTTGTCCGCCAGTCCGACCAGTTCCAGCAGGTCACCGACCCGGCGGCGCCGCACCGCACGCACCGCGGCCACCTGCCGCCATCGCCCGGGGCCACCGGCCCGCAGCCCGAACCCGACGTTGCCGGCCACGTCGAGGTGGGCGAACAGGGCGCCGTCCTGCGGGACGAGGCCGACCCGGCGCCGCTCGGCGGGCGTGCCCGTGACGTCGGTCCCGAGGAGGCCGACGGTCCCGGCGTCCGGCCGGTGCAGGCCCGCGACCACCCGCAGCAGGGTGGTCTTCCCGCTGCCGCTCGCCCCGAGCACCGACACCAGCTCGCCGGGACCGGCGTCGAGGTCGACCCCGTGCAGGACGGGCGTGCCGCCGTGCCCCGCGACGATCCCCCGCACCGACAGCGTCGTCCCCGCTGTCATGCCCGGTCCCCCCGGACCAGCAGTGCCGCGGGCACGCACGCCAGCAGCAGCAGGGCCAGCGCCGCGGGGGCGGCCGCCCCGTAGGCACCGCGGGCGGTCTGCGCCCACAGCTCGGTCGCCAGCGTGTCCACCCCGGTCGGGCGCAGCATCAGCGTCGCGGGCAGCTCCTTCATCGCCGTCACCGTCACCAGCAGCCCGCCCGCGGCGATCCCCGGCCACGCCTGGCGCGCCGTGACCGTCCACCACGTGCCGGACGCGCTGCGCCCCAGCGTGCGGGCCACCTCCTCGACCTCCACCGGCACCCGCTCCACCGACGACCGCACCGCCCCCAGCGCCTTCGGCAGGAACAGCAGGGCGTAGCCGAACACCAGCACCGGCGCCGTCTGGTAGAGCCCGGGCACGACGGCCAGCGACAGGAACACCAGCGACAGCCCGACGACGACGCCCGGCAGCCCCTGCCCCAGGTAGGCCACCGACTCGACGGCGGCCACGACGCGCGAGCGGTGGCGCGCGGCCAGCACCCCGACCGGCAGGGCCAGGAGCACCGCGAGCACCGCAGCGGCGCCGGACAGCAGCAGCGTCCAGCCCGCCGCCGTCAGCAGCCGGGGCAGGTCGACACCGACACCACCGGCCGCCACGATCCGTCCCACCAGCACCGCGGGTGGCACGAGCAGGGTGAGTGCGGCGACCGTGCCGAGCCCGGCCACGCAGAGCGCCCGCACGGTGGCACCGGGCCGGTGCGGGGGCACCCGATGGGTCGCCGTCGTCGCGGGGGCCCGGGTGAACCGGCGCCGGGCCGCGCGCTCCGCGACGACCAGCAGCAGCGTCAGCACCGCCAGCACCAGGGCGGTGACCGCGGCGCCGGTGCGGTCGATCGCGCCCTCGTAGGCGGCGCGGACCGCCCAGGTGAAGGACTCGTAGCGCAGCAGTGCGGGCGCCCCGAAGTCCGACAGCGTGTACAGCGCGGCGAGCAGTGTCCCGGCGAGTGCCGCAGGCAGCGCCTGCGGCAGCGTCACCGCGCAGAACGCGGCGACCGGGCCCCGGCCGAGGGTGCGTGCGACGTCCTCGGGGCCGGTGTCGGCGGCCCGCAGCGCGGCGGCCGCGGGCAGCGTCACGTACGGGGTGCAGGCGGCCACCAGCACCAGGGTGAGCGGAACCAGCCCGCTCGCCGCCGGCCGCACGGCGAGCACGGCGAACGCGAGCAGGTAGGACGGCACGGCCAGCGGCAACGCGGCGAGCACCCACCACAGCCGCGGCCAGGGCAGCCGGAGGCGGACCAGCAGCGCCGCCGTCCCGAGGCCGAGGACGAGGCAGCCGGCGGACACGCCGAGCACGAGGACACCGGAGTTCACCGCGAGCTGGAGGGTGCGCTCGCGGACGAGCAGCGACCGGACCCGCTCGGGTGCGGCCTCCCCGACGCGGACCACCAGCCAGACGAGCGGCAGCGCGGCGAGTGCGGCGACGGACGCCCCGGCGGCCGACAGCGTCCGCGGGGTGCGGGAGCGCCGCGCGGCCGGGACGCCCGGAGCGGTGTGCTCCGGGGTCCCGGCCGGGCGGACGGTGACGGGTGTGCTCAGAGCAGCCCGGCCTCGGTCATCATCCGGGTGGTCTCGTCCAGCGAGGCGAGATCGGACAGGTCGAGCTCGGGACCCGCGAGCTCGGCGAGCGCCGGCACGCCCTGGGGTCCCGGCACACCGGCGACCAGCGGGTACTCGGTGGTCTCCTCGGCGAAGTACCGCTGCGCGGGCTCGGACACCAGGAACCGGACGAGCTCCTGCGCCTCCGCCGACTGCGCCGCCCCGGTGAGGATGCCGGCACCGGTGACGTTGACCAGCGCGCTCGCGGTGCCCGGATCCCCGAACCGGAGCTTCGCGCGCTGCATCGGGGTCTCCGCGCTGGTCCAGTAGTAGTGGTTGATCAGCCCGGCGTCGACGGTGCCCGCCTCCACCGCCTCCAGCACGGCACCGTTGCGCTCGAAGACCTGCGGCTCGTTCGCCGCCAGCGCGGTCAGCCACTGCCGGGTGGCCTCCTCGCCGTCGGTGACCCGCATGGCCGTGACGAACGCCTGGAACGACGCGTTGGTCGGTGCGTACCCGACCCGCCCACGCCACTTCGGGTCGGTCAGCTCCCGCACGTCACCCGGCGCCTCCGCCTCGGGGACGTCCTGGCTGTCGTAGGCGACGACGCGGGCCCGGCCGGTCAGCCCGACCCACGTCCCGTCGGTGGAGGTGAACCCGGCGGGCACGGCACCGGCGACGTCGGCGGGCAGCGGCGCGAACCGCCCGGCCCCGGCGAGGACGCCGAGCGCGCCCGCGTCCTGCGACAGGTAGACCTGCGCCGGGGTGCCGTCGCCCTCCTCCTGGATCTGCGCGGCCAGCTCGGTGGTGGAGCCGTAGCGGGTGTCGACGGTGATCCCGCTCTGCTGCTGGAACTGCTGGATCAGCGGGGCGACCAGCTCCTCGTCCCGTCCGGAGTAGAGGGTCAGGGTGCGTGGCCCCTCGGCGGCCGGGCTCGCCGCCGGCTCGGCCGGAGCGGGGGCGCCGCCACCGCACGCGGTGACCAGCAGCGAGACGGCGAGCAGCGCGCCCGCCGCCAGGCCGCGCTTCGGGGATCGGATCACGTCGGAGTCCTCCGGATTCTCATGACGGGGTGTCCGGAACGCGTCGGGTGTCCGATCACTCCCGTTCCGGGCGAGGGCAGGCTAACCTCGGTCGACGGCGGGGGGATCTCCCGAGAATTGAGGGGGTGCGTGGCCGTGCTGCGGGTGCTGCTGGTCGACGACCACCGGTCCTTCACCGACCTGCTCGTCCTCGGCCTGGGGGCCGAACCCGGGATCGGCGTCGCCGGTGTGGCGCACACGGTCGACGCGGCGCGCGCCCTGCTCGACGGCTGCGACGTCGTCGTGCTCGACGTCCGCCTCCCCGGTGGCGGTCTCAGCCTGCTCCCGGCCGCGCACGCGGCGGGTGCCCGGACACTCGTCCTCACCGCGCACCCGCGCCCCGAGCCCGCCCGCCGGGCGCGCGCGGCGGGGGCCGCGGGCTTCCTGGGCAAGGAGACGCCACTGGCCGGCATCGTCGCCGCGATCCGCACCGTCGCGGCCGGCGGGACCGTGCACGGCACGGCCGTCCTCGAGCTCCCGCACCTGACCCCGCGCGAGCGTGACGTCCTCGGGTCGCTGGCCCGCGGCCGCGACGCGACCCGCATCGCCCACGAGCTCGCACTGTCCGTGCACACCGTGCGCGACCACGTCCGGGCGCTGCTCGGCAAGCTCGACGCCCGCTCGCAGCTGGAGGCGGTCGTCACGGCCGAGCGTCTCGGCCTGGTCGCGCTCGACCCGGAGGGCGAGCCCCTGGCCGGCGGCCGATGAGCCGCACCGGCCCGCACCCGGTCCGGCGGGCGTTGCTCGGGCACGTCCTGGGCACCGTCGCGGCGGCGGCCCTGGTGTGCGCGCTCGTCACCGCCGGGGTCTGGTGGCTGGCCCACGACGAGGCGGAGCGACGGGCGGAGCAGGTCTCACGCCGGGTCGCCGCGGCCGTCGTCGTGCCGCTGGCGGACCGCGACCTGGCCGCCGCCGGCCCGGCGGCGCGGGACCGGCTGCTGGCGGACCTCGCCCCGTTCCGGACGGTCGGCATGGTGAGCCGGGTGAAGATCTGGCTGGTGGAGGGCCCGTCGGCGCGGGTGGTGTTCTCCGACGAGCCGCGGCTGGAGGGGTTCACCCGGCGGTTCGATCCCGACCTGGCCGCCCGGCTCGACGGTGGCGCTGCCGTCGTCCTTGCGGTGCCCGACGACCCCGAGCACCGCTTCGAACAGGGCGGCGGGCTGCGCGAGGTGTTCCTGGGGTTCACCGACGCGGCGGGTCGGCCGGCCCGGGTGGAGGTCTACGTCCCGGTCGACGTCGAGGGCTCGACGGCTCGCGCCGTGGGCCTGCTGGTGCCACCCGTGGTGGGCGGGCTGCTGGCCGTCGCACTCGCGGTGCTGCCGCTGTCGGTCGCGCTGGCGCGGCGCCGGGAGCGAGAACGGATCGAACGCCGGGACGCGGCCCGCTACGGGCTCGCCGCCGGGGAGCTCGCACGCCGCGACCTGGCCCGCCGCCTGCACGACGACGTCCTCCCCGGCCTGGCCTCGGCCGGGCTGATGCTGGATCTCGCCCCGGCCCGGCCGGAGCTGGTGAGCCGGGCACGGGAGACCGTCGGCGACGGCGTGCTCCGGATCCGCTCGGTTCTCGACGACCTGCTCCCCGCCGACGTCGACGCGGCGGGTCTCCCGGACGCGCTGCACCGGCTGGCCGCCGGCGGGGAGCCGCGCGCGAGCGTCGCCGTCCCCGGCGCGGCGGGCCTCCCGGACGCCACCGCGGTCCTGCTGCACCGGATCGCCGGCGAGCTGCTGCGCAACGTCCGCGCGCACGCCGCGGCGTCGGCCGTGGGGGTGGACCTCGCGGTCGGGGGTGGCCGGGCCCGGCTCACCGTCACCGACGACGGCACCGGGTTCGACCCGGGCCGTGGCCCCGAGCCGGGGCACATCGGCCTGCTGCTCGTGCGCGACGCCGCCCGCGACGCCGGTGGGGAGGTCACCGTCCGCAGCGCCCCGGGCAGCGGGACCACGGTGACCGTCGACCTCCCGGACGGCCGCTGACCCCGCACGGGCGGGGCGCGCGACCGATGTGTGCGTGATGTGCGCCGTCGCACTCTCGGCAAACTTGCGCATCGTGCACGTTCGCCGCGTACGATAGTTGCGTGACGTCAACTACTCGCTCTCCGGAGGAGGCCGCCGCCCACCGCCGCGCCGTGCTGCTCCCGCTCAGCGGTCTGCTCATGGCCCTGTTCGTGGGCGTGCTCTCCAGCACGATCGTGTCCAACGCGCTGCCGCGGATCCTCGGCGACCTGGGTGGTACCCAGGCCGAGTACACCTGGGTCGTCTCGGCCTCGCTCCTCGCGATGACGGCGTCCACCCCGATCTGGGGCAAGCTCGCCGACCTCTACTCCAAGAAGCTGCTCGTCCAGGCCGCGATCGGGATCTTCCTGATCGGCTCGCTGCTGTGCGGCCTGGCCACCGAGACCTCGCAGCTCATCGGCTTCCGGGTGCTCCAGGGCCTGGGCATGGGCGGGCTGCAGGCGCTGACCCAGGTCGTCATCGCGGCGATCATCACCCCGCGCGAGCGCGGCCGGTACATGGGCTACCTGTCGGCGATCATGTCGCTCGCGGTGGTCGGCGGCCCGCTGCTCGGCGGCGTCATCGTCGACTCCCCGCTCGGCTGGCGCTGGTGCTTCTTCGTGGGCGTCCCGCTGGCCGCGATCTCGCTGGTCGTGCTGCAGCGCACGCTGAACGTCCCGACCGAGCGCCGCGACGACGTCTCGATCGACTACGTCGGCGCCCTGCTCATCGCGGCGGGCGTCTCCGCGATGCTGCTGTGGACCTCGCTCGGCGGCAAGCAGTTCGAGTGGTCGTCGCCGCTGTCGTTCGGCCTGGTCGGCGGCGGTGTGGTGCTGCTGGCGCTGGCGGTCCTCGTCGAGCGCCGCGCCAAGGACCCGGTCGTCCCGCCGTTCCTGTTCCGGGACCGGACGTTCGTGCTCGCCACCGTCGCCAGCCTCTTCGTCGGCGTCGCGATGTTCGGGTCGACGATCTTCCTGTCGCAGTACTTCCAGCTCGCCCGGGGCGCCACGGCGACCGAGGCCGGTGTGCTGACCCTGCCGATGATCGTCGGCATGTTCCTGGCCTCGAACGTCGCGGGACAGCTGATCAGCCGCTACGGGCGCTGGAAGCGTTACCTCGTGATGGGCGGCGTGTTCCTCACCGCCGGCCTCACCCTCGGCGCCACGGTCATCTCCTCGACCGTGCCCTACTGGCAGGTCGGGCTCGCCATGCTGCTGGTCGGCCTCGGCGTCGGCATGACACAGCAGAACCTCGTGCTGGCCGTGCAGAACACCGTGGCGCTGCGGAACATGGGCGCCGCCAGCTCGACGGTGACCTTCTTCCGGTCCCTCGGTGGCTCGGCGGGCGTCGCCGGTCTCGGCGCGCTGCTCGCCTCGGTGGTCGCGACGCGGACGTCGTCGGGGCTCGCCGCAGCCGGTGTCGACGGCGGCGGGGCCACGCAGGGCGGTCAGGTCCCGAACATCGCGGAGCTGCCCGAGCCGGTCCGCTCGATCGTCATGGACTCCTACGGCCACGCGATCGCGGAGATCTTCCTGGTCGCCGCGCCGCTGGGTCTGCTCGCGCTGATCGCGATCCTGTTCCTGCGCGAGCAGCCGCTGCGCGACACCATCGACCTGGAGCCGGAGACCCCGGCCGAGGGCACAGCCGCGGCACCGGCGGTCCGCCGCGACGACACGCACGGCGCGGCGCCCGGCCCGGTGCTGCACGGCGTCGTCCGCGCCGACGGGGTCCCCGCACCGGGGGCGGTCCTCACCGTCCTCGACCGCAACGGGACCGAGGTCGGCCGCACCCGCGCCGACGACGACGGCCGGTACCGCGTCTGCGTCGCGACCGGCACCGTCTCCACGGTCTACCGGTGGGACGGCCGGCCCGCCGCGCACCGGCTGACCGTCCCCGCGACCGGCCTGCGGTTCGACGTCGACCTGGCCCCCTCGGCAGGGCCGGTCCGGCCCGAGGTCGTCTCGGTGATCGACCGGCCGGCACGGGAGAACGCGCGGGCCGACCGTGTCTGAGCAGCAGGCGCCGCCCGGGCGCCGGGAACGGAAGAAGGCCGCGACCCGGGCGGCGCTGGCCGCCGCGGCGTTGCAGCTGTGCAGCGAACGCGGTCTCGACCAGGTGACCGTCGAGCAGATCGCCGACGCCGCCGACGTCGCCCCGCGCACCTTCTTCAACTACTTCACCTCGAAGGAGGAGGCGATCGTCGCGGGGAACGCGGCGACCGCCGACACCCTGGTGGCCGCGTTCACCACCCGGCCCGACGACGAGCCGGTCGTCGTGGCGCTCCGGCACGCGCTGCGCGCCGTCGTCACCGATCCCGGCTATCTCGGCCGGGTCCGGCAGATGCGGGCGCTGCGCGAGTACCCGACCGTCGTGGCGCACCACATGGCGGCGTTCGCGGCGCAGGAGCAGGCGCTCGCCGCCGCCGTCGTCACCCGGACCGGGACCGACCCGGCCCGGGACCTGTTCCCGACGCTCGCCGCGGCCGCGGCCGTCACCGGGCTGCGGGTGGCGGTGCAGCACTGGCTCGGCGACCACGGCCCCGATCCGCGCGGGCCCGAGCTCACCGAGCTGGTCGACGAGGCGATGGCCGTGTTCGACGGTGGCCTGCGCGCCGTCGCCGGGGCCCCGGCCTGATCCGGCCGGGCCGCCGGGGATCATCACGGGCGTGACCGTCACGACCCTGGCGCTGCCCACACCGGCGCCGCTCGAGCTGACCGTGCACGTCGCCGACGACCCGGCGGCGCCCGTCCTGCTGGTCGTGCCGGCCATGGGGATGCGGGCGTCGTTCTACACGCCGCTGCTCACCGCGCTGCGGGAGGCCGGGACGTCCGCCGCGGTCACCGAGCTGCGCGGGCACCAGGCCCGGCCCGCTCCCCCGCCGTCACGCCGGAACGACCACGGCTACGACGACCTCGTCGGCGACCTCTCCGCCGCCGTCGACACGGTGCGGGAGCAGCTGCCCGGCGCGCCGGTACTGCTCGTCGGGCACAGCCTCGGCGGGCACCTGGCGGCCGCGTACGCCGCCCGGCACCCGGACCGGGTCGAGGGCCTCGCGCTCGTCGCGTCGGGCAGCGTGCACTGGCGGGCGTGGGGGCCGGTGCACCTGCTGCGGACCCAGGCGGCCGTCGCCACGTCGCGGTTGCTGGGGCACTTCCCCGGCGACCGGGTCGGCTTCGCCGGGCGTGAGGCGCGCGGCCAGATGGCCGACTGGGGCCGGTGGGCCCGGACGGGGCGGCTGGCGTTCGGGACCCCGCGGGTCGACCACGGACCGTCGATCGCGGCCGTCCACCTGCCCGTCCTGGGAGTGACCTTCGAGGGCGACCGGCTCGCCCCGCCCGCGTCGGCGGAGGCGCTGATCGGGATGTTCCGCTCCGCCGACGTCACGCGCCGCCGGCTCCCGGCCGGCGGCAGGCGCCCGCACTTCGACTGGGCCCGCGAGCCCGGCACGACCGTGCCGGAGCTGGTGTCCTGGGCACGCCGGGCCACCGGGGGCTGAGCGCCGGGGAGGGTCAGGCGCGGCGGCGGCCCGACCAGTGCGGCTCGTGGTCGGCCCAGTCGACCTGCCACGCGTGCGCGAACCGGCGCGCGGTCCAGCGGAAGCCGAGATGGCCCGCACCCGCCAGCACCACGCCCCAGGCGACGAGCGTCATGAACGCGGCCGCCACGCCGACCGTCACGGCGTCCGAGGGGGTCGACGGCGGCGGCGTCAGCTCACCGTCGGGCCCCACCCAGACCGTGATCCGGTCCCCCACCTGGTAGAGCCCGGGGACCGAGGTCTCCCCGCTGCGCGCCGCTCCGTCGGGAGCGGTCCAGCCGACGGTGACGGCCTGCTGACCGGTCTGCATGTCGCTCACCGCGGTCGTCCGGTCGGTGACCTGCGCCGGCACCGCGGTGCGTTCCGCGGACTCGGTGGCGCCACGCTCGACGACGGTGCCGTGCGCGGAGGTCCCCGCCATCCAGGCGACGAGCAGGCCGACGGCGACGAGCAGGCCGAGCCCGACCGCCAGCACGTCCTCCCAGCGGGCCGCCGAGCGGCGCATCCGGTCGGCGCTGCCCGGGGCGGGTCGTGGGCCGGTGCGTCCCGGGCCGTCGGCTGTGCGCATCGTTCCTCCTCGAGATCAGGTCGTCGGGTCCCACGACCGCCGGTGAGGACCCGATCACCGAGAAGTACCCCCGTTATTGCTTCGAGACATCGTCTCGCGACGAGGATCACGCGTGACGCGGTCCACGACCGGCGCACGTCACACCGGGTCAGGACGCAGGTCGGCGCACCGTCGTCGCTCCGGGCCGCCCGCTCGCCGCCCCTGGCCTCCCTCTCGTCGCGGGACCGGGTTCCGCGGCAACCGCCGCTGCACCGGCGGCGTCCACCGGAGGTCGGTCCGCGACACCACCCGTCCGGGTGAGGGGTGGACGCGACGGCGGAGGGACGGTGCGCGATGGGTGACCGTGAGCGGCGGCGACGCCGGGCGGCGGTGGTGACCGGCCTGGTCCTGGTGACCGGTGTCGGGCTCGGCGGCACGGCGGTCGCGACGGCCGATCCCGAGCAGAGCCGGGTCGCGGCGGCCGCGCACGCGGAGCCCGCGGCGCCGGGCACGCCCTGCTCGGCGTCGGTGCGGGCGTGCGTCGATCTCGAGACGCGGCAGGCGTGGCTCGTGTCCGGCGGGACGGTCGAGCGGGGCCCGTTCCGGGTCACGACGGGAGAGGCCGGCAAGGAGACCCCGGTCGGGCACTCCTTCCGCGTCTACCGCAAGGAGGCCGATCACCGCAGCGGCGAGTACCCGGGCCCCGACGGCCGGCCCGCGCGGATGCCGTACTCGGTGTTCTTCGCCGACGGCGGCGTCGCCTTCCACGGCGGTGACCTGTCCCGCGAGTCGGCCGGCTGCGTGAAGCTGCAGCGGGCCGACGCGAAACGGTTCTTCGACACCCTGCAGATCGGCGACAAGGTCCAGGTCGTGCGGGGGTCCGTCGAGAACGGGCACCGCGCGAAGGCCCGCGGGCGGGCCTGACGCGGGTGCCCGTCCCGCCGGATCAGCCCGTGCTGGCCGCCCGCTTCGGCAGCACCCAGTCCGGGCGCGGGAAGTGGCAGGTGTAGCCGTAGGGGTACTTCTGCAGGTAGTCCTGGTGCTCCGGCTCGGCCTCCCAGAAGTCACCGGCCGCGACCACGTCGGTGGTCGCGGGCCCCGGCCACAGCTTCGAGGCGTCCACGTCGGCGATCGTGTCGAGCGCGACCGCCTTCTGCTCCTCGGTCGTGTAGTAGATCGCGGAGCGGTAGCTGCGCCCGACGTCGTTGCCCTGCCGGTCCTTCGTCGACGGGTCGTGGATCTGGAAGAAGAACTCCAGGATCTCCCGGTAGCCGATCTGCTCGGGGTCGAACACGATCTCGACGGCCTCGGCGTGGTCGCCGTGGTTGCGGTAGGTCGCGTTCGGGGTGTTCGGGTCGCCGGAGTACCCGACCCTGGTGGAGACGATGCCCGGGCGCACGCGGAGGAGTTCCTGCACGCCCCAGAAGCAGCCGCCGGCGAGGATCGCGGTCTCGGTCATCGATCTGACCTCCCTGTGTCGGTTCCGCCCGGTCCAACGACGACCGCGTCCCCGATGTTCCGCGGGGACCGCGGCCCTCAGAGCAGCCGGGTGACCTTGTTCAGCCCGTCGTAGCGCACCGGCGAGATCTTCACCCGCGCCCCGGAGTACGGCGCCTCGATCATCTTGCCGTCGCCCAGGTACATCGCGATGTGGTGGGTCCGGCCGTTCTCCGCCCAGGAGAGCATGTCGCCGCGCTGCATGTCCGAGATCGACACCTGCTCGCCGGCGTCCGCCTGGTTCCCGCTGTAGCGCGGCAGGTCGATGCCGGCGCCGGCGAACGCGTAGAGCATCAGCCCGGAGCAGTCGAAGCCGACCTTGTTGTAGTCGCCGTAGGAGTCGGCGACGCCGCCGTCGCGGATGCCGGTGGTCGGGCCGCGGGAGTTGCCACCGCCCCAGGCGTAGATCGTGCCGATCTGCGCCATCGCGCGGTCGATCACCATCTCGACCGCGGACGACCCGGTGCGGCGCGGTGCCGGCCCGGAGTCCGACGGCGCCTCCTCCCGCGCGACCCGGCTGCGGGCCTCCTGCCGGGCACGCCGGTCGGCCTCGGCCTGCAGCCGCGCCTGCTCGGCCTGCCAGGCGTCGAACCGCTGCCGCTGGGCACGCAGCCCGGCGTCGGCGTTCTCGGCCGCGTCCAGACGTGCCTGGACGCCCGCCCGCTCGGCCCGCACGCCGTCGAGGCGGCCCTGTTGCTCGTCGGCGGACGCGGCGGCGGAGGCCAGCGCGTCGTCGGCGGCGGCCGACGCCTCCTCGGCGGCGGCGCGCCGCCGGTCGGCCTCCTCCTGCGCGGCCCGCGCGAGCGAGTCCGCGTTGGCCTGGGCGATCCGGGCCTGCTGCAGCTGTTCCAGCACGGCGGCCTGGTCCTCGCTGAGCGCGTCGGTCAGCCGCGCGCGGTCCACGAGGTCCTGCGGGTCGGTCGCCCGGGACAGCAGCCCGAGCGGGCCGAGGTCGAGACCGTGGGTGTAGACGTCGCCGACGAACGAGTCGAGCCGGCTCCGGGCGTCGTCGACGGCGCGGCCGGCCTCCTCGGTGTCCCGGCGGGCGTCGAGCGCGCGGGCCGCGGCCGACTCGGCCTCCCGGCCCGCGGTGTCCGCGGTGTCGCGGGCCTCGAGCGCCTCCTCGTTGCGGGCGGCGACCTGGATCTGCAGCTCTTCGAGCTGCCCGTCGAGCTCGGCGAGCCGGGCGGTGAGCCTGCCGACCTCCGCGGTCCGCTCCTGCACGCCCTGCCGGCTCTGCTCCAGCTCGTCGTCGTCCGGGTTGGGCGGCGGGGGCGGCGGCTGTGCCGGCGCTCCGGGGACGGTCGTCGCCGCGGTGGTGACGACACCCGCCGCACCGACCGACGGCGTCGCGAGGAGTACGGCGCCGAGCAGCGCCAGCACGCCGACGGCCGTCGGCACACGCTTGCGCGTCACGCGTCGTCCTCCCCTCGGAGCGGGTACGGGCCGCGCTCGGGGTACGAGGGCCCGTTGATCGCGACGAAGGGTGCCACTCCTGCCCCGTCGACCACGTGCGACACACCGGGCGCAGCGCTCCCGTCCGCCGCTCGGGCGACGCGACGGGCACCACACCCGCCTCGCGCGGCTTATAGGACAGGCGTACTATTTGGGTCACCAGGGTCCGCGCTGCCGCGTCAGAGGCGGTGCGCGAGACTCCGACACGACGCCGGTGAGCAGCCCGGTCGCGAACGGCCTGCCGCTCATCGAAACCGGACGCAGCACGCCCACCACCACGGGAGGGACCACCAAGTGGCCAGCACCGACAGCTTCGGCGCCAGAGGACAGCTCGACGTCGGGGGCACCGGTTACGAGATCTTCCGGCTCTCCGCGGTGGAGGGCTCGCAGCGCCTGCCGTTCAGCCTGAAGGTCCTGCTCGAGAACCTGCTCCGCACCGAGGACGGGGCCAACGTCACGGCGGACCACATCAACGCCCTGGCGAACTGGGACCCGCAGGCCGAGCCGGACACCGAGATCCAGTTCACCCCCGCCCGCGTGATCATGCAGGACTTCACCGGTGTCCCCTGCGTGGTCGACCTCGCGACCATGCGCGAGGCCGTGACCGAGATGGGCGGCGACCCCGCCAAGGTCAACCCGCTCGCGCCGGCCGAGCTGGTCATCGACCACTCGGTGATGATCGACTTCTTCGGTACCGCCGACGCGTTCGAGAAGAACATCGAGTTCGAGTACGGCCGCAACAAGGAGCGCTACCAGTTCCTGCGCTGGGGCCAGGGCGCCTTCGACGAGTTCAAGGTCGTCCCGCCCGGCACCGGCATCGTGCACCAGGTCAACATCGAGAACCTGGCCCGCGTGGTCATGCCCCGCAACGGGCAGGCGTACCCCGACACCCTGGTCGGGACCGACTCGCACACCACGATGGTCAACGGCATCGGCGTACTGGGCTGGGGCGTCGGCGGCATCGAGGCCGAGGCCGCCATGCTCGGCCAGCCCGTCTCGATGCTCATCCCGAAGGTGCTCGGCTTCAAGCTGACCGGTGAGATCCCGACCGGCGTGACCGCCACCGACGTGGTCCTGACGATCACCGAGATGCTCCGCCGCGAGGGTGTCGTCGGCAAGTTCGTCGAGTTCTACGGTGCGGGCGTCGGCGCGGTGCCGCTGGCCAACCGCGCGACCATCGGCAACATGAGCCCGGAGTTCGGCTCGACGGCCGCGATCTTCCCGATCGACGACGAGACCGTCCGCTACCTGAAGCTGACCGGCCGCTCCGCCGAGCAGATCGCGCTCGTCGAGGCCTACGCCAAGGAGCAGGGCCTCTGGCACGACCCGGAGCACGAGCCGGTCTACTCGCAGACCCTGGAGCTGGACCTGTCGACGGTGAAGCCGTCGATCGCCGGCCCGAAGCGCCCCCAGGACCGCATCGAGCTGTCCGAGGCGAAGCCCGCGTTCCGGAAGTCGGTCCACGACTACACCGACGACGAGGCGGCCGAGGGCACCCTCAGCGGGGTCGACGAGTCGAGCGACGAGTCCTTCCCCGCCAGCGACGCCCCGGCGCTGAGCTTCGCCGACGACGACGCCGCGCCGGTCGTGCACTCCGCCGCGAACGGTGGCGAGGGCCGCCCGTCCAAGCCGGTCACGGTGACGTCCTCCTCGCGCGGCGAGTTCGTGCTCGACCACGGCGCCGTCGTGATCGCCTCGATCACCTCCTGCACCAACACCTCGAACCCGAGCGTCATGCTCGGCGCCGCGCTGCTGGCCAAGAACGCGGTCGACAAGGGCCTGACCACCAAGCCGTGGGTCAAGACCTCGATGGCCCCGGGCTCGCAGGTCGTGACCGACTACTACGAGAAGGCCGGCCTCTGGCCCTACCTCGACAAGCTCGGCTACAACCTGGTCGGCTACGGCTGCACCACCTGCATCGGCAACTCCGGCCCGCTGCCGGAGGAGATCTCGCAGGCGGTCAACGACAACGACCTCACCGTCGTGTCGGTGCTGTCGGGCAACCGGAACTTCGAGGGCCGGATCAACCCGGACGTCAAGATGAACTACCTGGCGTCCCCGCCGCTGGTCATCGCCTACGCGCTGGCCGGGACGATGGACTTCGACTTCGAGGCCCAGCCCCTCGGGCAGGGCTCGGACGGCACGGACGTCTTCCTGCGCGACATCTGGCCGTCGAGCGAGGACATCACCTCGGTCGTCGACTCCGCGATCGACTCGGACATGTTCACCAAGAACTACTCCGACGTCTTCCGCGGCGACGAGCGCTGGCGCGCGCTGCCCACCCCGGAGGGACAGACCTTCGAGTGGGACCAGCAGTCCACCTACGTCCGGAAGCCCCCGTACTTCGAGGGCATGGCCTCCGAGCCGTCGCCGGTCTCCGACATCGCCGGTGCCCGGGTGCTCGCCCTGCTCGGCGACTCGGTCACCACCGACCACATCTCGCCGGCCGGCGCGATCAAGCCGGGCACCCCGGCCGCGCAGTACCTCGACGAGAACGGCATCGAGAAGAAGGACTACAACTCCTTCGGCTCGCGGCGCGGCAACCACGAGGTGATGATCCGCGGCACGTTCGCGAACATCCGGCTGCGCAACCTGCTCCTGGACGACGTCTCCGGTGGCTACACGCGGGACTTCACCCAGGACGGCGCGCCGCAGGCGTTCATCTACGACGCCGCGCAGAACTACGCCGCCCAGGACACCCCGCTGGTCGTGCTCGGCGGCAAGGAGTACGGCTCCGGGTCGTCGCGCGACTGGGCGGCCAAGGGCACCGCGCTCCTGGGCGTCAAGGCCGTGATCGTCGAGTCCTTCGAGCGGATCCACCGGTCGAACCTGATCGGCATGGGTGTCATCCCGCTGCAGTTCCCGGAGGGCGAGTCGGCCCGGAGCCTCGGGCTGGACGGCACCGAGACCTTCGACGTCGCGGGCATCACCGAGCTGAACGACGGGAAGACCCCGAAGTCGGTGCACGTGACCGCCACGAAGACGTCGGGCGAGACCGTCGAGTTCGACGCCAAGGTCCGCATCGACACCCCCGGTGAGGCGGACTACTACCGCAACGGCGGCATCCTGCAGTACGTCCTCCGGGGCATGCTGAAGAGCTGACGCGCACACCACCACACGCGGAGCCCGTCCCCCCGTCCCGGGGTGGCGGGCTCCGTCGCGTCGGGCGGGTCAGCCCGGGGCACCGAGCTCGCGGGAGATCCGCCGGGCCGCGTCGACGGCGGCGCGGCCGTGGTCGTCGAACACGTCGGCGGTCATCCGGACGGTCGGGCCGGACACCGACAGCGAGCCGACCGGACGGCCGTCGGTCCCGACGATCGCCGCCCCCACCGCCGCGATGCCGTCGGAGAGCCCCTCCGGGTTCACCGACCACCCGCGCTCACGGACACCGGCCAGCCGGTTCCGCAGCGTGTCCGGGTCGGTGACCGTGAACCGGGTGGAGGGCGGCAGCGGCCCCTGCAGGTAGGCGTCGATCTCGGCGTCGGGGCACGCGGCGAGGTACGCCTGCCCGGTCGCCGAGGCGTGCAGCGGGATCCGGTGGCCCAGCGGCAGGAACGCACGCAGCCGGTGCGCTGTGTCGAGCCGCTCGATGAGGACGAGGTCCCGGCCGTCCGGTGCCGCCAGGTGGATCGTCTCCCCCGTGACGAGCTGCAGCTCGTGCAGTACGGGCAGCGCGCGGTCGCGCAGGCCGCCGGCGTCGCGGGCCTGGTTCCCGACGGCGAACGCGCGGTAGGTCAGCCGCCAGCGCGACACGTCGTCGGTGGTGCACCAGCCGACCTCGGCCAGCGTCAGCAGCGTCCGCTGCACCGTGGACTTCGGCAGCCCGACGGCCCGGGCGAGATCGGACAGGCCGATCGGCTGCCGCTGGCCGACGGCCTCGATCACCCGCACCGCCGAGACCACGCTGTTCGTCGCCGCCACTGCTTGACCCCTCACGGACGAGTGATTACGGTCCCATCGTCGGTCCATTCAGCGAACCACTGTGCCACCTGATGGACCGATACGACAAGGACGCATACCAACGGGGGTAGGCACGTGGCGGTACAGATCATCGCGCTGGCGGTGTTCGCGGCGGTGTTCGTGATCGCCGAGGTCCGGCGCTCGCACATCGGCATCGTGATGTTCGCGGCCGCCGCCGGGATGGGCCTGCTCGTCGCCGGCCTGGCCCTCGACGACATCGTCTCGGGGTTCCCGGTCGACATCCTGATCCTGCTGGTCGGCGTCACGTTCTTCTTCGGGATCGCCAAGGCCAACGGCACGATCGGCCGTCTCGTGGACCGGGCACTGGTCGTGGTGGGCGACCGCAGCGGCGCGCTGCCGCTGACGTTCTTCGTGCTCACCGGCGTCGTCTCGGCGATGGGCTCGCCGCTGGGCGGTCTGGTCATGGCCCCGATCGGCATGTCGGTCGCGCACCGCCGCGGGATCGACCCGATGCTGATGGCGCTCGCGATCGGCACCGGGCTCTCCGCGGGCGGTTTCGCGCCGACGTCGCTGTTCGGCATCGTCACCTGGGGCACCGCGAACACGGCGGGGATCCCGCTGAACCCGCTGGCCCTGTTCGCGGTCGCGATCGTCGCGAACCTGGTGCTGCTGGCCGTGTCGTACCTGATGTTCGGCTCCCGCAGCCGGTCCCGGACGGCCGTCACCACCGGTGGGGGCGCCGGTCCGGAGCTCGGGGACGACGAGCCGCCGGTCGCTCGCGAGCCGTTCCGGGCGATCCACCTGATCACGGTGACGGCGATGCTGGGCCTGGTCGCGGCCGTCGTCGTGCTCGCGGTGCTCGGCAACGAGCCCGACGTCGGTGTCCTCGCCTTCGCCTTCGGCGCGGCCCTCACCCTCATCGACCCCGACCACGGTCGCGGCGCGCTGAAGGAGATCGACTGGTCGACCGTGCTGCTCGTCGGCGGGATCATCACCTACGTCGGCGTGCTGCAGGAGATCGGTGCGGTCGACCTGCTCGGCGACCTCGCTGCGCAGCTCACCGTGCCGCTGCTCGCCGCGTTCGTGATCTGCGCGGTCTGCGGGCTGGTGTCGGCGTTCGCGTCGACGACCGGCATCCTCGCCGCGCTCGTCCCGCTCGCGATCCCGCTGGTCCAGCAGGGCGGCCTCCCGGGCTGGGCCCTGATCTGCGCGCTCGGCGTCTGCTCGTCCATCGTGGACGTGTCGCCGTTCTCCACGGTGGGTGCGACGCTGGTCGCGACCACCGTCGACCCCGACGAGCGGCCGCGGATGACCGCGCTGCTGACCCGCTGGGGCCTGTCCATGGTCGTGATCGGCCCGCTCGCGCTGGTCGGTGCGCTCGTGCTGCCCGCGATGGCCGTCTAACCGTCACGTCAGGAGTTCGCAGTTGTTCCTCACCTCGCTCACCTCGGGTCACGACCTCGACCGTGCCGTCGTCGTCGGCGACGAGGCGGTGTCCCGCGCGGAGCTGGTCGACCGCGCCGGCCGGTTCGCCGCGGGCATCCCCGGTGACGGCCCGGTCGCGGTGCACGCGACGGCGTCGCTCGACACCGTCGTCGCGGTCACGGGCTGCATCCTGGCCGGCGTCCCCGTGGTGCCGGTCCCCCCGGACTCCGGGCCGGCCGAGCGCGGCCACGTGCTGCGCGACTCCGGTGCGACGGCGTGGGCCGGGGACCGTCCCGACGGCGTCGACCTGCCCGCGGTCGTCCCGGGCGGCGCCGCGGTCTCCCTCCGCGAGATCGATCCCGAGCGCACGGCGATGCTGCTCTACACCTCGGGGACCACCGGCGCCCCGAAGGGCGCTCAGCTCTCCGGCCGGGCCATCGCGTCCGGCCTGGACGGCCTGTTCGACGTCTGGGACTGGACCCCGGACGACACGGTCGTGCACGGTCTCCCCCTGTTCCACGTGCACGGCCTGATCCTCGGCGTGCTCGGGGCGCTGCGCCGCGGCTCGCGGGTGGTGCACACGGTGAAGCCGCAGCCGGCCCGCTACGCCGCGGCCGGCGGGACGATGTACTTCGGCGTCCCGACGGTCTGGAACCGGATCGTGGAGGACCCGGAGTCGGCGCGGGCGCTCGGCCGGGCCCGGCTGCTGGTCTCGGGCAGCGCGCCGCTGCCGGCGACGCTGTTCGAGCGGATCGCCGGTCTGACCGGGCAGGCGCCGGTCGAGCGGTACGGCATGACCGAGACCATGATCACGCTGAGCGCACGGGCGTCCGGCGAGCGGCGCGCGGGCTGGGTCGGCATGCCGGTCCCCGGCGCGGAGACCCGGCTGCTGCCCGCGGCCGACGGCGAGACCGGCGAGGTCCCCGACGACGGCGAGACGGTCGGGCGGCTCGAGGTCCGCGGCCCGATGCTGTTCGGCGGCTACCTCAACCGCCCCGACGCGAACGACGAGTGCTGGGCGGGCGACGGCTGGTTCCGCACCGGCGACCTCGCCGTACGCGAGCCGGGCGGGTTCCACCGCATCGTCGGCCGCGAGTCCACCGACCTGATCAAGTCCGGCGGGTACCGGATCGGGTCCGGCGAGATCGAGGCCGTGCTGATGGACCACCCCGGGGTCGCCGAGGTCGCCGTCGTCGGGGCCCCGGACCCGGACCTGGGCCAGCGGATCGTCGCCTTCGTCGTCGGTGAGGGCACGGCGGAGGCGCTCATCGACCACGTCGCGTCGCAGCTGTCCTGGCACAAGCGGCCGCGCGAGGTCGTGTTCGTCGACGCGCTGCCCCGCAACCCGATGGGCAAGGTGCAGAAGAAGCTGCTCGGTCAGTAGCTCCGCGGGAGTCCGAGGACCTGGGTCCCGATGTGGGCGAGCACCAGCTCCTCGGACACCGGGATGTTCCGCGCGATGCGGGCGTCCCGGAACAGCCGCTCCACCGGGTACTCCTTGGAGTAGGCCATCCCGCCGAACGTCTGGAACGCCCGCTCGGCCGCCTCCCAGCCGACCTGGGCGCCGGTCAGCTTCGCGATGCTGGTCTCCGCGTGGCAGGGCTGCCCCTGGTCGTAGAGCCACGCGGCCTTGTAGGTCATCAGCCTGCCCAGCTCGGTCTTCGCCTTGATCTGGGCCAGCGGGAACTGCACGGCCTGGTTGGCGCCGATCGGGCGGCCGAACACCTCGCGGTCGCGGGCGTAGCGGACGGCGACGTCGAGCGCGGCGTCGGCGGACCCGACCCCGCCCGCGGCGGCGAGGATCCGCTCCGGGTTGAGCACGTCCCACAGCACCGCGAAACCGGCGTCGACCTCGCCGATCACGTGGCTCTCCGGGACGCGGACGCCGTCGAGGAAGACCTGGCTGGAGGTCACGACGTTCGAGCCCATCTTCGGGATCGGCGTGTACCGCAGCGTCCCGGCGGCGACGGCCTCCTTCACGTCGACCAGCAGCAGGGTGAACCCGCTGGTCCGGGGACGGGCGTCGGCGGCGGGGGTGGTGCGGGTGATCGCGACCATCCAGTCGGCGTTCTCCAGGCCGGAGATCCAGATCTTCTGGCCGTCGATCACGAAGTCGGAGCCGTCGCGGACCGCCCGGGTGCGGATGCTCAGCGCGTCGCTGCCCGCGTCGGGCTCGGTCAGCGCCATGCAGAAGTGCAGCTCGCCGGACGCCAGGCCGGGCAGCAGCCGGGCCTTCTGCTCGGCGGTGCCGTGCCGGGCGAGGGTGGTCGCGCCGAAGCCCGGGGTGAGGATGTAGAGGAAGGTGCCCGCGGTGCCGCCGGACGCCGCGAGGGTCTCGCAGGCGACGGCGAGCTCCAGCATCCCCTGGCCACCGCCGCCGTACTCCTCCGGGACGGTCAGCCCGAGCCAGCCGCCCGCGGCGAGCTCCTCCCACACCTCCCACGGGAACCGGTGCTCGTCCTCCAGCCGGGACCAGTAGGCGTGGTCGTGCCGGGCGCCGATCGCGCGGACGCCCTCCTGCACGGCGAGGGCGGTCTCGGGCAGCGCGAAGTCCATCGGGCGTCCTCTCGGGATCGGTCTCAGACGAGCGGCCGGCCGAGCCGGCGGCGCACGCGCATGTCGGTCAGGCAGGCGTTGTAGGGCAGCCGGCGCACGGCGGGCGGGAGCCGGAACAGCATCGCGCCGGTCCGCCGCATCCGCTGCTCGAACGCGCGCCGGTCGTCGTCGGACCAGGGCAGGCCGAGCATGCTCCGGAACGGCTCGTGCAGGAAGCCGGTGGTGTACCAGCGGTGGCGCGCGGCACCGATCCGGCCGGCCGGGCCGAGGTACTCGCGGTCGAGCAGGCGACCGAAGTACGCACGCATCCGGTCGTCGATCGCGACGTCGGCGAGACCGGCCGCCCAGTACTCGTCGAACGCGTCGCGGTCGGCCGGCCACTGCTCGGGCCGGACCTGCAGTGTCGTGCCGAGGGCGGCGCACTCGCGGTAGACGTCGTCGGGCAGCCGCATGCCGGGCTCCCCCACCAGCAGCCCCCAGGTGTCCTCGAACGCCCGGTACAGGCAGGCCGCGACCCAGAGCTGCAGGTCCCGGTCGGTGGCCCGGTAGGCCACCGGGCTCTCCGCGGTGGAGACGACCCGGGCGTGCGAGCGGCCGACGGCCCGGCGGTAGGCGCGCCGGTCGTCGCCGGTGCCGAGCAGCGCGACGCCGAGGTAGGTGTTCGTCGTCCGGAACCGGTGGACCGGGTGCTCGAACAGGTTGCCGCTGGTCACCCGGCTCTCCCGGACGCCGTGGCCGACCGGCGGCAGGGACAGCTCCATGATCACGTTGGCGGTCGCCGAGAGCAGGACGGGCCCGAGCACGAGATCGCGGGCCGTCCGCGGCAGCCGGGTGGGTGCGACGACCGTCATCGGGACCTCCTGCAGCGGTGCGGGATCTGAGAACGACCGTACTCAGATTGCCGGGCGGTCGGCAAGCGGGCACCATCGGCACGGTGAGCGACCTGCGGACCTACGGCGGCGTCGACGGCGACCGGCGCCGCGCGGACCGGCGGGCGCAGCTGGTCGGTGCCGGGCTGGAGCTGCTCGGCACGCCCGGCGGCGACCTGACCGTGCGCGCCGCCTGCCGCGGGGCCGGGCTCGCGACCCGCTACTTCTACGAGAACTTCACCGACCGGGACGCACTCGCCGCCGCGGTCTACGACGCCGTCGTCGACGAGGTGGCCCGCGCCGCGGCCGGGGCCGTCGACGGCGCCCCGGGCCCGCACGAGGCACGGGTGCGGGCCGGGGTCGAGGCGATCGTCGGGGTGGTGGTGGACGACCCCCGCAAGGGACGCGTGCTGTTCGGCCCCGCCCAGGCGGCCCGGCACGCCGAGACCGCGAGGCTGTTCGTGCGGCTGTTCGTCGAGCGCCGGCCGGACCCCGACGACCTGCTCGGGGCGTTCGCGGTGGGCGGGCTCGCCCGAGTGCTCGGCTCGTGGACCGCCGGTGACCTCCCCGTGGACCGTGCGCATCTCGTCGACCGGTGCACGGCGCTGCTGGTGGCGGTGCAGCGCGGCTGACTCACGCTCGCACGCGCGGCCGGCGCGCTGCTAGCGTCGGCGGTGCGCCCCCGATGGGCCCAGCCGGAAGGAGTCCCCGCACCCGCCGACGCCGTGCGTCGTCGGCGTTCCCGCACGGGCCCGCGGGCGCAGCTCTCCTTCCACGTGTCTCCGCGCGCGGTCCCGCACCGACCCGGAGGAGATCCATGACCTGCACGTTCAACCACACCATCGTCGCCGCACGGGACCGCTCGGTCTCGGCGGCGTTCTTCCGCCACGTGTTCGAGGCGGCCGAGGCCCCGTCCTGGGGGCCCTTCACCAACCTGCTGCTCGACGGCGGAGTACTGATCCAGTTCGCCGACCTGCCCGAGGACCGGTTCCCGGAGGTCCAGCCGCAGCACTACGCGTTCCTCGTCGACGACGAGCTGTTCGACCGGGCCTACGGCCGGCTCGTCGCCGACGGCGTCGAGCACTGGGCCGATCCGCAGCAGACGCGGCCCGGGGAGATCAACCACGGGCACGGCGGCCGCGGGGTGTACTTCCGGGACCCGGCCGGCCATCACCTGGAGATGATCACGCAGCCCTATCTGTAGGACGGCGCGGGCCCGGGCGGCCAGACTGTCGTCGTGATCGACGACGACGCGACCGTCGCCCGGGCCCGCCGCTGGCTCGACGCGGCACGGGTGCACCCCGGCCGGGCTCCGTCCTGGATGGATCCGCTGCTCGCCGGGCTCGGCACCGCGCAGCCCGGCGACATCAGCCGCAACGACCATCCGGCCGACCACGTCGGGCCCCGGCAGTCGGCGGTGCTCGTCCTGCTGGCCCTCGGCGACGACGGGCCGGAGGTCGTGCTGGAACGCCGGGCCCGCCGGTTGCGTCACCACTCCGGGGAGATGTCGTTCCCGGGCGGGCGCCGCGACGAGGGCGACGCCGACCCGGTCGCGACCGCGGTCCGCGAGGCCGTCGAGGAGACGGGCCTGCGTCCGTCCGGGGTGGACGCGGTCGCGCTGTTCCCGCGGCTCGTCCTGCTCACCGGCTTCCATGTGACCGCGGTGCTCGCGCACTGGCACACCCCCGGGCCGCTGGCCGCCGTCGACCCCCGGGAGACCGAGGCGGTGCTGCGGGTGCCGCTGGCCTCGCTCGCCGACCCGGCGCACCGGTTCGCGCTGCGCGCCGGTGGCGGGCGGTGGCGGGGCCCGGGCTTCCGGGTCGGCGACGACGTCGTGTGGGGCTACACCGGCGAGGTGCTCGACGCCGTGCTCCGGTTCGGCGGGTGGCACCGTCCCTGGACGCCCGGCCCGGAACAGGTCTGGGAGGAGCTCGCCCGCCGCCCCGACTGACTCCCGCCGAGATGCAGCTCAGCGTCGCCGGAAAGACCGGCGGAGAGCGCTGAGCCGCATCTCGGCGGGGACGGTCCGGATGCGGACGAGTCGGGTCAGGGGTGCGGGTGTCCCGGGTCGACCCACGGCACGTGCTCGGGATCGGCGACGCCGTCGATGTCGAGGTTCACCACGACCGGCTCCTGCCCGGAGCGGGTCAGCACGCACTCCAGGGGCTCGTCGTCGAGCGCGTTGATCTCCTGGTGCGGGACGTACGGCGGCACGAAGATGAACCCGCCCGGCCCGGCCTCCGCGGTGAACTCCAGGTTCTCGCCCCACTTCATCCGGGCCCGCCCGCGGACCACGTAGATCACGCTCTCCAGCTCGCCGTGGTGGTGCGCACCGGTACGGGCACCGGGGTGGATCGTGACCGTCCCGGCCCACAGCTTCTCCGACCCGACGCGGTCGTGGGTGACCGCCGCGGCCCGGTTCATCCCCGGCGTCTGCGGGGTGTTCGTGTCGAGCGCGTCCCCGGGGATCACGCGGACGCCGTCGTCGCGCCAGTCGGTGGTCATGCGGGCCACCGTAACCGTCAGGACGGGCGGGTGGCCCGGAAGCGGAACGACCGCCCGCCCAGCTCGGTGCCGGGTTCCGCCAGCCCGGCCGCGGCCAGCCGGGCGGGCAGCCCGTCCGGGTCGACGACGGTCATCGTGTCGCCGACGTGGATCAGCCGGAACCGCAGGCTGAGCCGCGAGTCGATGCCCGCGAACGTCCCGCCGGGGCGCAGCACCCGGGTGGCCTCGGCGAAGAGCCGGTCCTGCTCGGCGGGCGTCGGGACGTGGTGCAGCATCGTGAAGCAGACGACGGCGTCGAAGCTCCCGTCCGGGAACGGCAGGGCCGCACCGTCGCCGTGCCGGACGTCGACGCCCAGCTCCCGCCCCAGCCCGTCGCGCAGGTCGGCGGCCATCACCGGGTCCACCTCGAGCGCGGTGAGCGCACCGCTGCGCGGAGCGAGCCACCGGGTGGTGACGCCGTAGCCGGGCCCGATCTCCAGCACCTCACCGGCGAGGTCGACGCCCCGGGTCGCCCACGGCAGCGTCGTGCCGTGCATCCGGTCCGCCCACGAGTCGGAGCGGCAGATCCGCTGATGGAGAACGTTCATCGCCATGCAGGCGACGCTAGGGCGCCCGCCCGGCGGCCGGGAGTCGCTAGGCTGCCGGATCGTGTCGCGTTCCGGCCTCCCGGCGCACGTGCCGGACGTCCCGGGCGCCGCCGTCCTGGTCTCCCGGATCCCGCTGGACCGCGGGCACGTGTTCGGTGAGCACGCGCACCCCGCGCACCAGCTCGCCTGGGCCGGGCGGGGTGTGCTGCGGGTGACCCTCGGTGCGACCGGCTGGGTGCTCACGCCGGGCCGCGCGCTCTGGATCCCGGCCGGCGCGGCGCACACCACGGCCGCGACCGAGGCGTCCGCGATGCGCGGGGTCTACCTGTGGCCGGACCGCTGCCCCGCCGCCTGGGACGCACCCGCGGTGCTGGCGGTCGACCCGCTGCTCGCCGCGCTCATCGACCACCTCGCCGACCTCGGTCTCGACGACGGCGAGCGGCACCGCGCCGAGATGGTGCTGTTCGACCGCCTCGGCCCGGCCCGCGACGCCGGCGGGCCCGGAACCGCCGTCCGGCTGGTGTGGCCCCGCGACCCGCGCGCCCGCCGGGTCGCCGACGCACTCGCCGCCGATCCCGCCGACCCGCGCGACCTCGCCGCCTGGGGACGGCTCACCGGGGCCGGGGAACGGACCCTGTCGCGGATCTTCCTGGCCGAGACCGGTGTCGGCCCCGGCCGGTGGCGGACCCTGCTGCGGGTCCGGACGGCGCTGGAGCTGCTGGGCTCGGGGCTGCCGGTCGGCACGGTCGCGCGACGGGTCGGCTACGCGACACCGAGCGCGTTCGTCGCGGCGTTCCGGCGCGCGACCGGCACGACGCCCGCCGGCGTGTTCGGCCGCTCCGGCCGGTAGCCACCGGCCGGACCGTCAGACCAGCGCCGCCGAGACGACGACGGCGACCAGCGACCCGGCCCCGACCAGCACCCCGAGCGCCGCGCTCCACCACGCCCGCGGCGCGAGGACCGCCTCGCGCCACCGGACCGTCGCGATGCCGAGGCCGGCACCGGCCAGGGCGCACCCCAGCACCCAGAACGGCAGGAGCGCCCAGGCCACGTCCCCCCGTGCCCAGGACAGGACCAGGAAGAACAGCGCCCAGCCCGCGGCGCCGACGAGCTCCGGCCGCCGGAACGGGCCCGTCGCCCACCATCCGCCGCGCGCCGCCACGAGCACCGAGATCCCCGCGTAGACGGGGAACACCGTCGCCAGCAGGATCTGGATCCAGCCGACGAGGCCCGGCCCGTCCGAGTCGTCGCCGAACAGCGCCGGGGCGTCGAGCAGACCGACCGCGATCCGGTCGACGCCACGGTCGGCGTTGCCGAACACCACCACGGCCCGGTCCGCGGCGGGCTCGACGAGCACCGACGTCCGGATGCCGCCGGAGCCGCCGTTCTTCCAGAGGAACGTGCGGTCGTCCTCCTCGAGGGTCTCCCAGCCGTAGCCGATCCGGCCCAGGTCGGACGAGAAGCGCGGCTGCGCGGCCGCCGAGACCACGGATCCGGGGTCGTCGAGTGCACCGACGTACCGGACGAGGTCGTCGACCGTGGACCAGACCCCGATCCCGGCCGGCGCGTCGCCCGCGCTGATCCAGGGGTGCAGCGGGCGGTCGCGCAGGTCGTGCCCGACCGCGGCGCCGGTCGGCGGCGCGCCGGGGAGGCCCGTGGAGGCCATGCCGAGCGGTCCCGTCACCACCTGCTCGACCAGCTGCGGGTAGGGGGTCCCGGTCCGCTCGGCGAGCACCTGGCCGAGCAGCGCGAAGCCCAGGTTGGAGTAGACGTCCTCGCCGCGGGGGCCGAGTGTCGCGCCGTCGGCGGCGGCGAACACCTCCTCCGGGGTGCGCTCCACCGGTGGCGTGCCGAGGAACCCGTTCGCCATGTTGTGCAGCAGCAGCGGGGCGCCGCCGGCGTCGACCGGCAGCCCCGACCGGTGCGACGCCAGCTCGGCGAGGGTCACGTCGCCGACCGGGCCCCACGGGCGCTGCGGGAGCACGTCACGCACCCGGTCGGTGCCGCGCACGACACCGCCGAGCTCGAGGTCGGCCAGTACCGCGCCGGTCACGGTCTTGGTGACCGACCCGATCTCGAACGGCGTCGAGGCGTCCAGCGGGGTGCCGCGGCCGTCGTCGCCGACCCCGGCCGTGACGGTCGTCCCGTCCCCGGTCACCGAGGCGACCAGGCCGTGGGCGCCGTCGTCGCCCGCGAGTGCCCGCAGGCGCTCGGCGAGCACCGGGTCCCCGGTGGACTCCGGCCCGATCGTGGCGGGGGCGGGCGCGAGCAGGGCACCGAGCGCCCCGCACACCAGGGCACCGGCCAGCGCGGCACCCAGCAGGCGTCGACCGGTCGTGGGCTCGGCGGAGGTCATGCGCCTACGTTATTCCGGAATTACGTCATAGAGCAACTCAGGAGGCGGTGAGCAGGCTCAGCGCGAACCGCCCGTCGGGGTCGGTCCACCGGCGCGTCGGCGCGAACCCGGCCGACGCGACGACCTCGTCGAGCGCCTCGGGACGGAACTTGGCCGAGATCTCGGTGACCAGCTCCTCCCCCTCGGCGAACGCCACGTCGAGATCCAGGGCGGCGACCCGGACCCGCATGTCCCGGCCCGCCCGCAGCCGCATCTCGATCCACGAGTTCTCCGCGTCCCAGAGCGCGACGTGCGAGAACGCCTCGACGTCGAAGTCCGCGCCGAGCTCCCGGTTCAGCACCCGCAGCACGTTGCGGTTGAAGTCGGCGGTGACGCCCTGCGCGTCGTCGTAGGCGGGCACCATGACGCCCGGGTCGGTCGCCAGACCGGTCCCCAGCAGCAGCTGCTCCCCCGGCGCGAGCACGCTGCGGACGTGCGCGAGGAACTCGTGCCGAGGCCCGGGCAGCAGGTTGCCGATCGTGCCGCCGAGGAAGGCGATCATCCGCTTCCCGCCCGGCTCGGCCCCCGGGAGCCGGTCCAGGTCCTTCGTGAAGTCCCCGACGACCCCGTGCAGCGCGAGCGCCGGGTAGTCGCGGTGCAGCTCGTCGATCGCCCCGCGCAGGGCGGACTCGCTGACGTCCTGCGGGACGTAGCGGTGCAGCGTCCCGGCCTCGGCGAACGCGTCGAGCAGCAGCCGGGTCTTCGTCGACGACCCCGACCCCAGCTCGACGACGGTGTCCGCGCCCGACGAGCGCGCGATGTCGGCGACGGAGTCGGTGAGCAGGGCCCGCTCGGTGCGGAACGGGTAGTACTCGGGCAGCTCGGTGATCCGCTCGAAGAGCTCGGACCCGCGGGCGTCGTAGAACCACTTCGGCGGGAGCTCCTTGGGCCACGCGGTGAGGCCGCGCGTGACGTCGGCGCGCAGCGCGGCGCCGGCGTCGGCGCCGGTCAGGTGGACGTCCAGCTGGATCGTGCCGGGTGAGGTCACGGTGCTCCTTGGGTTACCGGTCGGGTGTCACCGGGTGCAGCTCGTGGTGACCCGGGCGGGCCACCACCAGGTGCCGGTCGGGCACCTGGGTCCAGTCGGGGAACGCGTGGGTGGGTTCGGAGGCGACGGTCGTCGCGTCCGGGGTGGAACGGACGGCGAGCGCGTGCCGCCAGGCCGTCGCCCAGACCGTCCCGCCGTCGGTGAGCAGCAGGTTCAGCCGGGAGTCCGGGGCGTCACGCTCGACGAGCTCGCAGGTCTCCGCGAGCACCGTGCCGGGGTCGTCGCCGGCGGCGAGCCTGCGTCGGACGAGCGCCCACAGCACGGCGGAGTCGGTCGGGGCGTCGAGGGTCATGAGGTCCTCGGCCGGGAGCCCGGACGCGGCCTTCACCAGCGACCCCGGCCACCCCCGGACGACGCCGTTGTGGCTGAACAGCCACCGGCCGTCGGTGAAGGGGGCGGCGGCCGTCTCCACGACGGGCATCCCGACCGTCGCGGACCGGATCGCCGCCAGCACCGCGCCCGACGACGTCGCCCCGGCCAGCGCCGCGAACGACGGGTCGGCCCACAGCGGGCTCGCCGAGCGGACCCGGACGGGCGCGGCGCCGGGCGCCGGGTACCAGCCGGCGCCGTAGCCGTCGGCGTTGATCGTGCCGCCGCCCCGCATGTCGGCCGGGGCGTAGGACTGCGCGAGCAGCCCGTGCTCCGGTTCGAGCAGGATCGAGGCCAGCGTGCGCGGCGGACCGAGGTGGGCCAGGTGCCGGCACACCGTCAGCGGGCGGTGTCGACGGCCGGGCGGGCGTCGCGCGCCAGCCGGAACCCGGAGAAGATCTGCCGGCGGATCGGGTGGTCCCAGTTGCGGAACGTGGCCCGCACCGCGGCCGGGTCGGTGCCGAACGATCCCCCGCGCAGGACCTTGTAGTCCTTGCCGAAGAACACCTCGGAGTACTCGGGGTACGGGTACATCCGGTAGCCCGGGTAGGGGTGCCAGCCGGAGTCGCACCACTCCCAGACGTCGCCGAGCAGCTGGTGCACGCCCAGCGCGGAGGCGCCGTCCGGGTAGGCGCCGACCGGCGCGGGCCGCAGGTGCCGCTGCCCGAGGTTGGCGTGCCGCGCGGCCGGCTCGTCGTCGCCCCAGGGGAAGCGCCGGGAGCGGCCGGTCGCCGGGTCGAACCGGGCGGCCTTCTCCCACTCCGCCTCGGTGGGCAGCCTCCTGCCCGCCCACCGGGCGTAGGCCTGGGCCTCGTGGAAGGTCACGTGGACGACGGGCTCGTCGTGCGGGACCCGCTCGACGACGCCGAACCGGCGCCGCCACCAGGTGCCGTCGGCGTCGCGGGACCAGAACCGCGGCGCGGTCAGGTCCTCCGCGAGCCGGTGCGCCCAGCCGGTGTCCGTCCAGAGCCGCTGGTCGTCGTAGCCACCGGCATCGACGAACGCGAGGTACTGCCCGTTCGTGACGGGGTAGGCGTCGATGAGGAACGCCGGCACGTCGACGGTGTGCGCAGGACGCTCGTTGTCCAGCGCCCACGGCTCCGCGGAGGTGCCCATCTCGAACGGTCCCGCCGGGACGAGCACCTCGGCGCCCGGGGTCGCCGGTGTCGCCGGGCGGGGCGGGGGCGGCGCGTCGAGCACCGGGGTGCCGTCGCGCAGCTGGTGGGTGGCGAGCATCGTCTCGTCGTGCTGCTGCTCGTGCTGGACGATCATGCCGAAGGCGAAGCCGTCGGTCTCCAGCGGACGGCCGCGCAGCGGGCTGCGGTGCAGCGCGTCGAGCGCCTTGTCCCGGACCTCCCCGACGTACTGCCGGGCCTCGGCCGGGGTGAGCAGCGGCAGCTCCACCCGGGACGAGCGGGTGTGCTGGAAGGCGTCGTACAGGCCGTCGATCTCGGGGCGCAGCGGCTCACGGCCGCCGACGTCGCGGACCAGCCACAGCTCCTCCTGGGAGCCGATGTGGGCGAGGTCCCAGACCAGCGGGGACATCAGCGGGGAGTGCTGGGCCTGCAGCTCGGCGTCGTCGAGTGCGGTGAGGCCGGTGCTGCGGTCGCGGGAGCGGGCGAGCAGCGCGGCCACGCGGTCGCGCATCGCCTCCGGGGACTCGCCGGGCACGGCGGGTCCGGTGGTCGGCTGGACGGTCATCGCACACCCTCCTCGATGCGGTGGCGCTCGGCGGTCTCGCGGGGTCCCGGGACGTCGCCCAGGTGGAGCCCGGCCGGGAACGGGACGGCGGCGGCCGCCGCGGTGCCGTCCTCCAGCGGGAACACGTCGTCGGCGGGGCACCGGCCGCGCAGCACCCGGTGCTCGGTGATCTCCCGCAACCGGGCGAGCAGCGGCCCCGGCGCGGTGGTCAGGGGGTGCCCGCCGGCGGCGAGGACCTCGTGGGCGAGCGGGAACAGCGCGGCCGCGGCGGCGGCCAGTGCCGGGTCGGCGAGCGCGTCGCGGGCCGCGGGCACCCACGCGTCGCGCACCGGCTCGCAGATCTCCCGGACCCGGTCGACGACCCCGTCCGACGACGTCAGCGCGAGCAGCACCGCCGCCGGGACCGCCCAGTCGTCGCCGGGCTGGCCGTCGACGTAGCGGACCTCGAGATGGCCCTGCGGACGGACCGGCGGGAACAGGGTCGAGACGTGGTAGTCGAGATCGGCGAGCGTCGGCGGCCGGGCGAGGATGCCGTCGCGGACCGCGCCGGAGGCCCAGTCGGCGAACGTCACCCCGGACGGCACCGCCCAGGACCCCGTCCCGCGGACGCAGAGCAGCGGGGTGTCGACCACCCGCCGCGCCCAGGCGGCGGCCGGGTCCTCCCCCGCGGCCAGGAGCTCCGGCGGCGCGGTGCGGGACGGGTCCAGGCTGAGCCAGCACGCCTGCCGGGACGACTTCCAGCCGGTCCGGCGGCCGTGCTGCACCGGCGAGTTCGCGAACGCGGCGAGGAGCACCGGGCCCAGCTCGTGCAGCACCGCCCAGCGGTCGGCGACCGTGTCGGCGGGACCGGCGTCGAGGCTGACCTGGACGGCGGAGGTGGAGCACATGCCGCTCCGGCCGTGCGGTCCGACCTGGTCGAACACGCACTCCATCGCGGCGTAGCGCGGGAGGTCGAGGAGACGCTGCGCGGGGCGGACCGGGTCCGCGGCGCGCGCGTGCGGGTGCAGCCCGTACCGGGCGAGGAGTTCGTGGAGGTGTGCGGCGTCGGCGGTCACGTCACCGATCAGCGGGGTGAGGCCGTCCGACGGGGCACTGGAGATCTCGATCTGGCCACCGGGCTCGACGGTGACGACTCCCCCGGCGGGCAGCGGCAGCCCGTGCGAGGCGGGATCCAGGGCGGGTGGGGTGTGTGCACCGAGCGCGGTGCGCAGGAGGTCCGGGTCGACGGGGTCGGCCGGACGGTCGGGGTGGTGGAGCATCCACTCGATCTCGACGCCCACCAGGGCGGGGGGCCCGTGCTTGAAGCAGACCGAGGCGACGTAGGCCTCGGCCGCAGCCCGGCTCCGGAGCACACCGTCGCCCCGGCCGGTGCTCTCCTCGTGCGTGGTCACCACGAAAACGCTACCCCTGCCGTGTGACGATCGCAGGTCGTCGGCGGGTCCGGATCGCCACACCCGGGACGCGCCCGTCACGGCCCCCGGCAAGCCGGACAACCGTACGGAATACTGGTGCCATGCCCCGCGTCAGCACGGACCAGCTCGCCGCCCGACGGCGGCAGATCCTGGACGGCGCGCGCACCTGTTTCGCCGACCACGGCTACGAGGGCGCGACCGTCCGCCGGCTGGAGCAGTACACCGGGCTGTCCCGCGGCGCGATCTTCCACTACTTCCGGGACAAGGAGGCGCTGTTCCTCGCGCTCGCCGAGGACGACGCCGGCCGGATGGCCGGTGTCGTCGCCGAGCAGGGCCTGGTGCAGGTGATGCGCGAACTGCTCGACGACCGGTCGGACCGCAGCTGGCTGGGCACCCGGCTGGAGGTGTCCCGGCGGCTGCGCACCGACCCGGAGTTCCGGGCCCGCTGGCAGGAGCACTCCGGTGCGCTCACCGCGGCGACCCGGGCCCGGCTGGAACGCCAGGCCGCGGCCGGTGCGCTGCGCGACGACGTCCCGGTGCCGGTGCTCGCCCAGTACCTGGAGCTCGTCCTGGAGGGCCTGGTGTCGCACCTGGCGATGGGCCTGCCCGCCGACGACCTCGACGCCGTGCTGGACGTCGTGGAGAACGGGGTCCGGGCCGCCGCCCACACCCCCTGATGCGCCCGGGCCTGCGCGGCAGGATGATCGGGCGCATGCCGTTCCCCTTCCACCCGGCCGGTGACGACCCGGTACCGGTGGCCGTCCGCGGGTTCGCCCGGGCGCACGCCGATCTCGTCGAGCTGCGCGAGGACCCGATCCACCTGGTCGCCCGGCACCGCGCGCCCGGCAGGCGGGTCGGCCTCGTCTCCGGCGGCGGCTCCGGGCACGAGCCGCTGCACGCGGGCTTCCTCGGCCGCGGGATGCTCGACGCCGTCGCCCCCGGCCCGGTGTTCACCTCACCGCACAACAAGGCCGTGCTGCACGCCTCCCGCGCCGCCGCGGGCCCCGGGGGCGTGATCCACGTCGTCAAGAACTACACCGGCGACCGGATCAACTTCGGCATCGCCGCCGAGCGGCTGCGCATGGAGGGGATCGACGTCCACCGGGTCCTCGTCGACGACGACCTCGCCACCGACGGCCTCGACACCGCCACCGGGCGGCGCGGCACCGGTGCGACCGTCGTCGTGGAGAAGATCCTCGGTGCGGCCGCCGACGCCGGCGCCGGAGCGGCCGAGCTGGCCGCGCTCGGGTCCGACGTCGCGGCCGCCTCGCGGAGCCTCGCCGTCGCGTCCCGGGCGCAGACCTCCGCCCGGACCGGTGAACCGGCGTTCGCCCTCGACGGCGAGCTCGACTACGGCGTCGGCATCCACGGCGAGCGGGCGCAGCGCTCGATCCCGCGCCCGCCCACCGGGGAGCTCGTCGCCCGGATGCTCGACGAGATCGTGGCCGGGCTGCCCGACGAGGTGGGCGGACCGCCGAGCAGCGACGTCGTCCTCGTCGTCAACGGCATGGGCGGCACCGCGCTGCTCGAGCTGTACGTGCTCGCCGAGCTCGCCGCCACCGGGCTCGCGGAGCGCGGGCTGAACCTCGCCGGGCTCCTGGTGGGCACGTTCGTCCCGGCCCTCGACATGGCCGGGTTCTCGCTGACCCTGACCCGGATGCAGCCCGCGTGGAAGGACCACTGGGCCGCACCCGCCGAGACCGCCGCGTTCCCGCGGCAGCACGAGGAGGTGGCCCGGTGATCGACCAGGACGCCGTGCTGGACCGGTTCGCCCGCGCCGTCGAGGACGGCCACGGGGCGCTCACCGACCTCGACCAGCACTCCGGTGACGGCGACTTCGGCGACAACCTGCGGGCCGGGGTCCGGCACGCGGTGCGGCTCGCCGAACGGGGCCCGCGGCGCGGGTTCTCCGCGCTCGGCGAGGTGTTCCTCGACGAGGTCGGGGGCACGAGCGGCCCGCTGCTCGGGCTGCTGTTCACCGAGATCGCACGGTCCCTGACGTCGTCGCACGCCCCCGGCACCCACGACGTCGCCGCGCTGGCCGCCGGCGCCCGGGCCGGGCTGACCGCGATCCAGCGGGTCGGCGAGGCCGAGGTCGGCGACCGGACGCTGGTCGACGCCCTCGCCCCGGCCGTCACGGCCTTGGGCCGGGACGGGGTCGCCGCGGCCGCCACCGCCGCCCGTGAGGGTGCCGAGGGGACCGCCGACCTCACCGCACGGCACGGCCGGGCGTCCTACGTCGGTGAGCGGGCCAAGGGCGAGCCCGACCCGGGCGCGGTCGGGGTCGCCGTGCTGTTCTGGGCGATCGCGCGCGTCGCCGAACCGGAAGCCACGCTCACGCCGCCGCTGCCCGGCCTCGGCTGAGCGCTACGTCCGCGCCTCCTCCGGCGCGAACTGGGTCCGGTGCAGGGTGGCGTACCGGCCGCCGGCGGCCAGCAGTTCGTCGTGCGTACCGGTCTCCACGACCTGCCCGGCCTCCAGGACGGCGATCCGGTCCGCCGCCCGCACCGTGGACAGCCGGTGCGCGATGACGATCGCCGTCCGCCCGGCGAGCGCCTCGGTCAGTGCCTCCTGGACGGCGACCTCGGACTCGGAGTCCAGGTGCGCGGTCGCCTCGTCGAGGATCACCACCCGCGGCCGGGCGAGCAGCAGCCGGGCGATGGTGAGCCGCTGGCGCTCACCGCCGGAGAGCCGGTAGCCGCGCTCCCCCACGACGGTGGCGAGACCGTCGGGGAGCAGGGCGAGCAGCTCCCCCAGCCGTGCCCTGTGCAGCGCGTCGACCATCTCGTCGTCGGTGGCGTCCGGGGCGGCGTAGCGCAGGTTCCCGGCGATCGTGTCGTGGAACAGGTGCCCGTCCTGGGTGACCATGCCGACCGCGCCGCGCAGGGTGGCGAAGCTCAGGTCGCGGACGTCGACGCCGGCCAGCTCGACGGCGCCGGAGCCGACGTCGTAGAGCCGCGGGACCAGCGAGGCCAGCGTGGACTTGCCGGCGCCGGACGTGCCGACCAGCGCGAGCAGCCCGCCACCGCGGATGTGCAGGTCCACCCCGTGCAGCACCTCGGTGTTGGTCCGCTGGTCGAGCACCGCCACCTCCTCCAGCGAGGCCAGCGAGACGTCCTCGGCGCTCGGGTAGGTGAACCGCACGTCGCGCAGCCGGACGTCGACCGGGCCGGCGGGCAGCGGCGAGGTCCGCGGTCGCTCGGTGATCGCCGGCCGGAGGTCCAGCACCTCGAAGACGCGCTCGAACGCGACGAGCGCGGTCATGACGTCGACGCGGGCGTTCGCCAGCGCCGTCATCGGCGTGTAGAGCCGGGTCAGCAGCAGCCCAAGCGCGACGACGGTCCCGGGCGGGATCGCGCCGGTCACCGCCAGGTAGCCGCCGAGCCCGTAGATCAGGGCCTGGGCGAGCGCGGACACCAGCTGCAGGGCCGTGACGAACAGCCGGGAGACCATGGCCGACCGGACCCCGATCTCGCGGACCCGGGCGACCTGCCCGCGGAAGACCGCCGCCTCCTCGCCGGGGTCGCCGAAGAGCTTCACCAGGGTGGCGCCGGGTGCGGAGAACCGCTCGGTCATCTGGTTGCCCATGGTCGCGTTCAGCTCCGCGGCCTCCCGCCGCAGCTCCGCGAGCCAGATGCCCATCCGGCGGGCGGGGAGCACGAAGATCGGCAGCAACAGCATCGCCAGCACGGTGACCTGCCAGGCGAGCCCGATCATCACGGCGACGGCCAGGACCAGTTGGATGCTGTTGGACAGCACCGTCGACAGCGTGCCGGTGATCGCGGTCTGGGCGCCGATGACGTCGTTGTTCAGCCTGCTGACCAGCGCGCCTGTGCGGGTGCGGGCGAAGAACGCCAGCGGCATCGCCTGCACGTGCGAGAACACCGCGACCCGCAGGTCCTCGATCAGTCCCTCGCCGAGCCGGGAGGAGAACCAGCGGCCGGCGAGCCCGACGACCGCCTCCAGCACCGCCATCCCGGCGATGCCCGCGGCGATCACGATGATCACCCGGGCGGCGTCCGGGAGACGGTTCGCGTCGACGATGGTGTTGACCACCCGGCCGGCCAGCAGCGGCGTGACGACACCGATCACCGCGGTGACGGTGGTCAGCGCCAGGTAGGCCAGCAGCCAGCGCTTGTACGGGCGGACGAAGGCCCAGATGCGGGGCCAGGTGCCCTCGGCGATGGAGCCACGGCGGATGGACGTCGAGTCCGCTCCCCGGACGACTCCGCGCATCAGGGTGAGCGGGCGATCCAACGGTGTGTCCCTTTCGCCGGTGGTGGACGGCGAAGGTCCACGTTACGACGACGCGGGACGCCCGGCGCGGCGACCGGTGCCGGACGGACGACGACGCCGCCCCGGGCCCGTGTCGCGGGCCCGGTCGACGGCGTCGCCGGAGGTCGTTCCTGGGCGCGCGCCGTGCCCGGCGCGCGCCGCCGCGGGTGCTACTTCTTCTTGGTGCGCGTGGCGCCTCCGCGCCCGCGCAGCGTCACTCCGGTCTCGGAGAGAACGCGGTGCACGAATCCGTACGAGCGACCGGTCTGCTCGGCGAGCGAGCGGATGCTGGCGCCCTTCTCGTACTTCTTCTTCAGATCCGCGGCGAGTTTCCCCCGCTGCGTCCCGGTGATCCGGGCGCCCTTCTTCAACTCGGCCATGGGCCCTCCTCATCCCCACCGCGGATGCCCCCGCGGACCGCCGCATCCGGCGCGACGATCAGGCCATGATGATCCAGATGAGGATTTCTGGCCAGAACGCGGAAAACGAGATCGGTGAGCGGTTACCCCAAACGGCGCATACCGATCAGTGACCGGTCGAACACGGGTAGATCGATCAGCAGAACCACGTCACCCGATGGAATCTGTAGCGGACAATGGGTAGAACCCGATCATCACAGGAGCGGTCACCATCCATGATCGCGATGCTCCGGTCGGGTGATCACGACGCCGTGCGACGACCGGCGGGTGATCACCGGTCCGGCCGTCACGCGAGCTGGACGAGCTCCAGGTACTCCGCCGACCAGTGGTCCTCGGTGCCGTCCGGGAGCACGATCACCCGGTCCGGCTCCAGCGCCTCGACCGCGCCCGGGTCGTGCGTCACCAGCACCACGGAGCCCTCGAACCGGCGCAGTGCGTCGAGCACCTGCTCCCGGCTGGCCGGGTCCAGGTTGTTCGTCGGCTCGTCGAGCAGCAGCACGTTCGCCGCGGACGACACCAGCCCGGCCAGCGCGAGCCGGGTGCGCTCGCCGCCGGACAGCGTCCCGGCAGGCTGGTCGAGCTGCTCGCCGGAGAACATGAACGACCCCAGCAGCGTGCGCAGCTGCTGCTCGTGGGCGTGCGGCGAGGCGTGCCGGATGTTGTCCCAGACGCTGGCGTCCATGTCGAGCGTGTCGTGCTCCTGGGCGAAGTAGCCGGTCCGCAGCCCGTGCCCGGGGACGACGTCACCCGCGTCCGGCGTCTCGGTGCCGGCGAGCAGGCGCAGCAGCGTCGTCTTGCCCGCGCCGTTGAGGCCCAGCACGACGACCTTCGACCCGCGGTCCACCGCGAGGTCGACGCCGGTGAACACCTCCAGCGAGCCGTACGCCTTGGACAGCCCCTCGGCCGTCATCGGGGTCCGGCCGCAGGGCGCCGGGGTGGGGAACCGGATCTTCGCGACCCGGTCGTCCTGGCGCTCCTCGTCGAGCCCGGCGAGCAGCTGGTCGGCCCGGCGGGCCATGTTCTTCGCGGCGACGGCCTTGGTGGCCTTCGCACCCATCTTCGCGGCCTGGGTGTGTAGCGCGGACGCCTTCTTCTCGGCGTTCGCACGCTCCCGGCGGCGGCGCTTCTCGTCGGTCGCGCGCGCCTCGAGGTACCGCTTCCAGTCCATGTTGTACTGGTCGGCCTCGCCGCGGGTGGCGTCGAGGAACCAGACCTTGTTGACGACCGCGGCCAGCAGGTCGGTGTCGTGGCTGATCACGACGAGCCCGCCCTCGTGGTTCTGCAGGAACCCGCGCAGCCAGGTGATCGAGTCGGCGTCGAGGTGGTTCGTCGGCTCGTCGAGCAGCAGCGTCGTCGCCGACTGGGAGCCGCCGTCGGAGGCCGCGAACAGGATCCGGGCCAGCTCCACCCGGCGGCGCTGGCCACCGGACAGGGTGCGCATCGGCTGGGCGAGCACCCGGTCCGGCAGGCCGAGGTGGGTGCAGATCCGCGCGGCCTCGGACTCCGCCGCGTAGCCGCCGAGTGCGGAGAACCGCTCCTCGAGGCGGCCGTACTCGCGGACGACCTTCTCGTTCTCCGGGCCGTCGACCAGCTCGGCCATCGCCGTCTGGGCCTTCTCCATCTTGGCCAGCAGCGTGTCCAGGCCGCGGGCCGACAGCACCCGGTCCTTCGCCGTGACCGACAGGTCACCCTCGCGCGGGTCCTGCGGGAGGTAGCCGACCGGCGAGTTCGACGCGATGTCGCCCGAGTAGGGCTCACCCTCCCCCGCCAGGACGCGCATCGAGGTGGTCTTGCCTGCGCCGTTGCGGCCGACGAGGCCGATCCGGTCGCCGGGCTGGATGCGCAGGTTCGCCCCGGAGAGCAGGATGCGGGACCCGGCACGCAGTTCGAGGTCGGTCGCGGTGATCACGTGAAGAAGCTCCAGACGGAGTGCGGAGGGCGGCGCTGAGAGGACGGGCTGCGGGCACGGCGGTGCCCGGTGCGCCGGCTACTCGATCAGGACCACGCGCCAAGGCTACCGGCCCGGTCGAACGGTTTCCCCACGTAGGGTCGGTCGCCATGACCGATCTCACCTCCCTGTCCGGCCGTGCGGCGCTGGTCACCGGCGCCTCGCGCGGCATCGGTTACGGCATCGCGGCCGGCCTGCTCGCCCGTGGCGCGTCCGTCACGGTCACCGGTCGCAAGGCCCCCGAGCTGGAGGCGGCGGCCGCCTCCCTCGCGGCGGAGACCGGGGCCGGCCCGGACCGGGTCCTCGCGGTGGCGGGCAACGCGGGCGACGCCGCGCACCGCACCGACGCCGTCGACCGGACGGTCGCGGCGTTCGGCTCCCTCGACGTCCTGGTCAACAACGCCGGGACCAACCCGCACTACGGGCCGCTGGTCGAGGCCGACCTCGACGCCGTCCGGAAGGTCTTCGACGTCAACGTCGTCGCCGCGCTCGGCTTCGTCCAGGAGGCACACCGGGCCTGGCTGGGCACCCACGGCGGCTCGGTGGTGAACGTCGCCTCCGTCGGCGGGCTGCGGCCGGCCGGCGCGATCGCGGCGTACGGGGCGTCGAAGGCCGCCCTGATCAAGATCACCGAGGATCTCGCCGGGCAGCTCGGCCCCGGGATCCGGGTCAACGCCGTCGCGCCCGCGGTGGTGAAGACCCGCTTCGCCGAGGCGCTGTACGCGCACGACGAGGAGGGGGTCGCCGCGACCTACCCGCTCAAGCGGCTCGGGGTGCCCGCCGACGTCGCCGAGGCCGTCGCGTTCCTGGTGTCCGACGCCGCCTCCTGGATCACCGGGGAGACCCTGCGGATCGACGGCGGCAGCCTCGCCACGGGCCGCCACGCGTGACCTCACCCGGCGACCGTCCGCCGAGCGGGTGCGAGGTCGACGTCCTCGTGCTCGGCGGCGGTCCGGCCGGTCGGGCGCTGGCAGGCGCCTGCGCGGCCCGCGGCCTGCGCACCGCGCTCGCCGACCCCGCGCCGGACCGGCCCTGGACGGCGACCTACTGCGCCTGGCCGGAGGAGCTTCCCCCCGGTCTCCCGGAGTCCGCGGTCGCCGCCCGGCCGCCGGCGCGCGTCGTCGTCCCGGGGGACGGTGGCACCCGCGATCTCGGTCCGTACCTGGTGCTGGACACCGGGGGGCTGCGCGCGCACCTGGACGCAGGACTGACCGGCGTCACCGTGCTGTCCGGCCGCGCCGACGACGGCGACGTCCGCCCCGGGCCGGACGGGTACCGGGTCCGGCTCCGGGGCACCGGCGCAGGCACCGGCACCGGGCAGGTCACCTCCGCGCTCGTCGCCGACGCGACGGGCGCGCCGTCCCGGCTCCGCCCGGCGGCCGGGACCCGGGCCGAGCAGACCGCCTACGGCGTCGTCGTCCCGGAGGCGGCGGCCGCGCCGGTCGTCGCGCCGGGCGAGGCCGTGTTCATGGACTGGCGCTCCCCCGCCACCGAGCCCCCCGCGGGATGGACCGACTGGCCGACGTTCCTCTACGCCGTCCCCTACGGCGACGGCTCCGTCCTCCTGGAGGAGACCTCGCTGGCGCGGCGGCCCGGGCTGCCGCTGCCGGAACTGCGGGACCGGCTGGCCGCACGGCTGGACGCACTCGGCGTCGTCGTGCCCGGGGACGCGCCGGTCGAGCGGGTGCGCTTCCCCGTCGACACCCCGCGCGGGCCGCGCCACCCGCTGCCGTTCGGCGCCGCGACACCGCTGGTGCACCCGGCCACCGGGTTCAGCGTCGCCCCCGCGCTGCGGCTCGCCCCGGCGCTCGCCGACGTCCTCGCCCGGCACCTCCCGGACGACCCGGCCCGCGCCACGACGGCCGCGCACCGGCTGCTCTGGTCACGGTCGGCCCGCCTGGTGCACCGGCTGCGACGGCACGGGCTGCGGACCGTGCTCGACCTGCCGGCCGGTCTGGTGCCGTCGTTCTTCGACGCCTTCTTCACCGGGCCCCGCGGGCGGGCGTTCCTCACCGGCCGCGACGACCTGCCCGGGACCCTCGCCGGGATGGCGGGGGTGTTCGGGGCCGCCACCGCACCGGTCAGGTGGCACATGCTCCGCTCCGCGGCACCGTTTCACCCGAAAGGACGGTGACCCGCCGCCCTCATGATCAGTTGAACGGGTACCAGTAGTAGCGTCGAACGACTCAGTGCAGAGGACCGCCTGCGGCGCGGAACCGGGGTGGTCCGCTCCCCACCCGGAGGTGGCCCATGCCCGCTTACCAGACCATCGTCGTCGGCACCGACGGCTCGTCCACCTCGTTCGCCGCCGTCGAGCGTGCCGCCGGGGTCGCCGCCGACAGCGGCGCCACCCTCGTCATCGTGTCGGCCTACACCCCGGCGAGCCGCGAGGACACCGCCGCGGCGGAGGACGCCCTGAAGGACGAGGCCTACCTCGTCACCGGCTGGACACCCGCCGAGGAGGCGCTCCGCGAGGCCGCCGACCGGGCCGCGAAGGTGGGTGCTGCCAACGTCAGTACGCACGCCGAGGACGGTGCTCCGGTCGACGTGCTGCGCAAGGCGGTCAAGGACCACCACGCGGACCTGCTCGTCATCGGCAACCGTGGCCTGAACACCTTCTCCGGGCGCCTGCTCGGCTCGGTCCCGGCCGACGCGACCCGCCGGGCCGGTGTCGACGTCCTGGTCGTGCACACCACCTGAGCGGTGTCGGACACCTCGCCCGGCGACGACCGGGAACGCACGGAGCTGCCGGATCCTGCGTCGATCGACTGGAGCGAGCTCCCGGACGCCGTCCTCGACGAGCTCATCCTCGGTGCGCCCCGGGAGTTCACCCGGGACGAGCTCGTCGAGATGACGGGTCTCGACCCGGAGGAGTCCGGGCGCCTGTGGCGCGCGATGGGCTTCCCGGACTCCGACCCGGACGAGCGGATGTTCACCCGCGCCGATCTCGACGCGGCACGCAAGGTCCGGGCGCTGAGCCGGGACTGGCTGCCCGATCCCGGCGCCCGGGAGGCCGTGGCCCGCGCGGTCGCGCAGTCGCTGTCCCGGCTCGCCGAGTGGCAGATCGGGATGCTCGCGCAGATCGCCGCCACCTACACCGGTGAGCTGACCCCGCGCGCGGCCGCCCAGGTCGCGGCGGACGTCCTGCCCGAGCTGGAGCACCTGCAGGCGTACGTGTGGCGGCGGCACCTGGCGGCGACGGCCTCGCGGTGGACGGCCGGCGCGCAGCGCTCCGACGCCGAGACCATGGTCGCGGACACCTGGCCGTTGTCGGTGGGGTTCGCCGACATGGTGGGCTTCACCCGCACCACCCGGCGCCGCACCATGGACGAGCTCGGCGAGATGGTGGAGCGGTTCGGCGCGGCCACCAACGAGGTGATCGCCAACGGGCGCGGGCGCATCGTGAAGACCGTCGGCGACGAGGTCCTCTACGTGACCGAGCACCCGGCCGACGCCGCCGCGATCGCGCTCGGTCTCCGGGACCGGGTGCGGACCGAGCCGTCGCTGCCGCAGCTGCGGATCGGGATCGCGCACGGCATGGTCCTGTCCCGCTACGGCGACGTCTACGGCGAGGTCGTCAACGTCGCCGCCCGGCTCACCTCCGAGGCCCGGCCGGACACCGTGCTGGTGGACAGGGAGATGCACGAGGCCCTGCGCGACGACCCGCGGTTCGACCTGCGGCGGATCGCGACCCTCCACACCCGCGGCTACACCCACCTGCGGGCCTGGGCCCTGCGCGGTGCCCGGGAACGCTGAGGCTTGACCTGCAGCCCGGTTCAGGCGGCAGGCTCACGGCCATGGCGACAACCAGCGCGACCGGCGCCCCACCCACCGTGGCGGCCTACCTCGACCGCATCGGCGTCGTACCGGGACCGCCGGACCTGGCGCTGCTCACCCGGATCGTGCGCGCCCACGTCGCGGCCATCCCGTTCGAGAACCTCGACCCCTTCACCGGGGTCGAACCGCCCGTCGACGGCGACGGCGTCGCCGCGAAACTGGTGCACGGCCGTCGTGGGGGCTGGTGCTTCGAGCACAACCGCCTCCTGCACGACGTCCTGCGCGACCTCGGGTACCAGGTCACCCCGCTGGTCGGCCGGGTCCGCCTCGGGCTCGGCGACGACGCCCCCGCCACCTCACGCACGCACCGGCTGACGCTGGTCGCGACCGGCGAGGGCACGTTCGTCGCCGACGCCGGCTTCGGCGGGACCGTGCCGACCACGCCGCTGCGGCTCGTCGGCGGCACCGTGCAGCCCACCCCGCACGCCGACCACCGCTACCTCCGCGGCGACGACGGCGGGTGGCGGCTGCAACGGCGCGGGTCCGGCGACTGGGTCACCCAGTACGACTTCGACCTCGTCCCGACGCCGGACGTCGACTACGCGATGGGCTCCTGGTACCTCGTCCACCACCCGGACTCGGGGTTCCGCAACGGGCTCACCGCCGCCCGCTCCGCGGACGACCACCGCGCGACCCTCGACGGGACCCACCACACCGTCCGGTACGTCGGCGGACCCACCGAGCGCCGCGAGCTGACCTCACCGGCCGAGGTCGTCGACGTCCTGGAGGACCGCTTCGGGATCGACACTTCCGGCGTGCCCCGCCTGGAGGACCGGATCCGCGAGGTGCACTTCTCCTGAGCCCGTGCCCGGACACACGCCGGGCCGGACCCCCGCGCGGGGGTCCGGCCCGATCGTCGTGTCAGGTCGGTACCGGTGTCAGACCCGGAACCCGAGGGCGCGCAGCTGCTCGCGGCCGTCCTCGGTGATCTTCTCCGGGCCCCACGGCGGCATCCAGACCCAGTTGATGCGGATGTCGGACACCAGGCCGCCGTCCGGACCGGCGGTCAGCGCGGAGCGGGTCTGCTCCTCGATGACGTCGGTCAGCGGGCACGCCGCCGACGTCAGCGTCATGTCGACCACCGCGGTGTCGCCGTCCCGGTCGATGCCGTAGACGAGACCCAGGTCGACGACGTTGATGCCCAGCTCGGGGTCGACGACGTCCTTCATCGCCTCCTCGAGCTCCTCGACGGACGCACCCTCGGTGCTCGCCGGAGGCTCGGGCATCCCGGCCGCGCCGCGGACGACGTCCTCGGTCTCGGTGTTCTGCTGTTCGGTCGTCTCGCTCATGCCGGAGAACCCTCCGTCTCGCTGGTCGGATCGGGCAACACTGCGTCGGTGCGGGACACGGCGTCCTTGAACGCCATCCACCCCAGTAGAGCGCACTTCACCCGTGCCGGGTACTTGGCGACGCCGGCGAAGGCGACACCGTCGCCGATCACGTCCTCGTCGGGCTCGACCTGGCCCCGCCCCTGCGCCATCTCCTGGAACGCGGCCATCATCTTCCACGCCTCGCCCACCGGGCGTCCGGCGACGAGATCGTGCAGCACCGACACCGACGCCTGGCTGATCGAGCAGCCGAGCGTCTCGTAGGACACGTCGGTGACCGTCCCGCCGTCGACCTTGACCCGCAACGTGACCTCGTCCCCGCAGGTGGGGTTCACGTGGTGGGTCTCGGCGTCGTACGGCTCGCGCAGGCCGGACCCGTGCGGGTCGCGGTAGTGGTCCAGGATGATCTCCTGGTACATCTGCTGGAGCTGCACGATCACACCGTCCCGAAGAACTTCTGGGCGGCCCGGATGCCGTCGGCCAGCGCCTCGACCTCGTCCACCGTGTTGTACACCGCGAACGACGCCCGCGCGGACGCGACGATCCCGAACCGCCGGTGCAGCGGCCACGCGCAGTGGTGGCCGACCCGGATCGCGACGCCGCGGTCGTCGAGCACCTGGGACAGGTCGTGCGCGTGGATGCCGTCCACCAGGAACGACACCGCTCCCCCGCGCAGCTCCGCCCCGGGCGGACCGATGATCCGCAGCCCGTCGATCGCCGGCAGCTGCTCCAGGGCGGCCGCCGTGAGCGACGCCTCGTGCGCCGCCACCGCGTCCATCCCGATCGCCTCGAGGTAGTCGACGGCCGCACCGAGGCCGACGGCCTGCGACGTCATCGGCACGCCCGCCTCGAACTTCTGCGGCGGCGGGGCGTAGGTGGAGCCCTCCATCCGCACCAGCTCGATCATCGACCCGCCGGTGAGGAACGGCGGCAGCGCCTCCAGCAGCTCCCGGCGGCCCCAGAGGACACCGACCCCGGAGGGACCGAGCATCTTGTGCCCGGAGAACACCGCGAAGTCGACGCCGAGCGCGTGCAGGTCCACCGGCATGTGCGGGACGGACTGGCACGCGTCGAGCACCGTCAGCGCGCCGACCGCCTTCGCCCGCTCCACCAGCTGCGCCACCGGCGCGACGGCGCCGGTCACGTTGGACTGGTGGGTGAAGGCGACGACCTTGGTGCGGTCCGAGAGCTCGAGCGAGTCGAGGTCGATCCGGCCCTCGTCGGTGACGGAGTACCAGCGCAGGGTCGCCCCGGTCCGCCGGCACAGCTCCTGCCAGGGCACCAGGTTCGCGTGGTGCTCCAGCTCGGTGATCACGACCTCGTCGCCGGGACCGAGCGCGAACCGCTCGGACTCCGGGCCGAGGCCGTCCCGGACCGACGCGTTGCCGATCCCGTAGGCGACCAGGTTGACACCCTCGGTGGCGTTCTTGACGAACACGACCTCGTCGACGCTCGCGCCGACGAACGCCGCGATACGTGCCCGGGCGGACTCGTAGGCGTCGGTGGCCTCCTCGGCCAGCTGGTGCGCGCCCCGGTGGACGGCGGCGTTGTGCCGCTCCAGGAACGTGCGCTCGGCGTCGAGCACCTGGCGCGGACGCTGCGACGTCGCGCCGGAGTCGAGGTAGACCAGCGGCTTGTCCTCGCGCACGGTGCGCCCGAGGATCGGGAAGTCCGCCCGGATCCGGGCCACGGCGTCGGCGTCGAGGCCGGCCGTGGTCCCGGTTCCGTGGGTGAAGGTCATGTCAGACCGCCGCGGCAGCCTGGGTGAACCGGACGTAGCCGTTCTTCTCGAGCTCGTCGGCCAGCTCCGGACCGCCGGACTCGACGATGCGGCCACCGGCGAACACGTGCACCCGGTCGGGCTTGATGTGGTTCAGGATCCGCGTGTAGTGCGTGATCAGCAGCACGCCGGTCTCGCCACCCTCGCGGTACCGGTTCACACCCTCGGAGACGACGCGCAGGGCGTCGACGTCGAGGCCGGAGTCGGTCTCGTCCAGGACGGCGATCTTCGGGTTCAGCAGGCCGAGCTGCAGCACCTCGTGGCGCTTCTTCTCACCGCCGGAGAAGCCCTCGTTCACCGAGCGGTCGGCGAACTCGGCGGAGATGTCCAGGTCGGACATCGCCTCCTTGACCTCCTTGACCCAGGTGCGCAGCTTCGGCGCCTCGCCGCGGACCGCGGTGGCGGCCGAGCGCAGGAAGTTCGCCATCGACACGCCCGGGACCTCGACCGGGTACTGCATGGCGAGGAACAGGCCGGCACGGGCCCGCTCGTCGACCGCCATGTCCAGGACGTTCTCGCCGTCCAGGAGCACCTCGCCGGAGGTGATCGTGTACTTCGGGTGGCCGGCGACGGCGTAGGCCAGCGTCGACTTGCCCGAGCCGTTCGGACCCATGATCGCGTGCGTCTCTCCCGCGCGGACGGTGAGGTTCACCCCGCGAAGGATCTCCTTGGGACCGTCCTCGGTCTCGACCGAGGCGTGCAGGTCCTTGATCTCCAGAGTGGACATCTTCTCTTTCCGTGGTGGTCGCAGTGCCCGATGGTCGCTTCGCCGGTTGCGCTCAGGCGCCCGTGATGGCCAGCTCGGCCTCGACGGCCGCCTCGAGGCGCTCGCGCAGCTCGGGGAGGGTGATCTTGTTCAGGATCTCGCCGAAGAAGCCCCGGACGACGAGTCGCCGGGCCTGGTCCTCGGGGATGCCGCGGCTACGCAGGTAGAACAGCTGCTCGTCGTCGAACCGGCCGGTCGCGCTCGCGTGACCGGCGCTCACGATCTCGCCGGTCTCGATCTCGAGGTTCGGGACCGAGTCGGCACGGGCGTGCTCGGTGAGCACCAGGTTCCGGTTGAACTCGAACGTCTCGGTGTTCTCCGCCGCGGCCCGGATCAGCACGTCGCCGATCCACACCACGTGCGCGGAGTCCTTCGAGTCGCTCTGCAGCGCGTTCTTGTACAGCACGTTCGACTTGCAGTTCGGGACCGCGTGGTCCACGAGCAGCCGCTGCTCGAGGTGCTGCCCGGCGTCGGTGAAGCCCAGACCGAGCAGCTCGGCGTCCCCGCCGGGACCCGCGTACCGGATCGTCGACGACACCCGGACCAGGTCGCCGCCGAGCTGGACGGCGGTCGCGCGCAGCGTGGCGTCACGGCCGACGTTGTAGTGCTCGGCGCCGACGTGCACGGCGTCGTCGGCCCACTCCTCGGTGACCACCAGGGTCAGCCGGGAGCCGTCGCCGAGGACGACCTCGGTGTTGTCGGCCAGCACACCCGAACCCCGGTGCTCGACGACGACCGTCGCCTGCGTGTGCGGGGTGGTGCGGATGTGCAGGTGGCCGGCCGCCGTCGCGCCCGCACCGGGGCCCTCGACGGTGATCGTCACCGGGTCGAGCTTCTCGCCGTCCAGCGTCACCACCGTGGCCTCGGTGAAGCCGGACCACGCCGCGGCGGCGACCCGGTCGAAGGGCACGCCGCCCTCGCCGAGCCGTGCGTCGCCGCGGCCGACCGTCTCCGTGGTGACCCCGGCGGTCTCGGTCACCGAGACCTTCGCCGAGCCCTGCAGGTCGGCGGACCCGTCGTGCAGGCCCTTGAGCCTGCGCATCGGGGTGAACCGCCAGTTCTCCTCGCGACCGCCGGGAACCTCGAAGGCCTCGACGTCGAAGGACTGGAACCGCTCGCCGGCCGAGGCGATCGGCACCTCACCCTGGCCCTCCTTGGCCCCCTTCAGCTCGGGGGCGAGGCCAGCAACATCCGACGTCATCCGACGGAACCCTCCATCTGCAGCTCGATCAGCCGGTTCAGCTCCAGCGCGTACTCCATGGGCAGCTCGCGGGCGATCGGCTCGACGAACCCGCGCACCACCATCGCCATCGCCTCGTCCTCGGTCAGACCGCGGCTCATCAGGTAGAAGAGCTGGTCGTCCGAGACCTTCGAGACGGTGGCCTCGTGCCCCATCGACACGTCGTCGTTGCGGATGTCGACGTAGGGGTACGTGTCCGACCGCGAGATCGTGTCCACCAGCAGCGCGTCACACTTCACCGTCGAACGGGAGTTCTTCGCACGCGGGTTGACCTGGATCAGGCCGCGGTAGGACGTCCGGCCGCCGCCGCGCGCCACCGACTTCGAGATGATCGACGACGACGTGTTCGGCGCCAGGTGGACCATCTTCGCGCCGGCGTCCTGGTGCTGGCCCTCGCCCGCGAACGCGATCGAGAGGACCTCACCCTTGGCGTGCTCGCCCATCAGCCACACGGCCGGGTACTTCATGGTCACCTTGGAACCGAGGTTGCCGTCGACCCACTCCATGGTCGCGCCCTCCTCGGCCTTGGCGCGCTTGGTGACCAGGTTGTAGACGTTGTTCGACCAGTTCTGGATCGTGGTGTAGCGGCAACGGCCGCCCTTCTTCACCACGATCTCCACCACGGCCGAGTGCAGCGAGTCCGTCTTGTAGATCGGCGCGGTGCAGCCCTCGACGTAGTGCACGTAGGCGCCCTCGTCGACGATGATCAGCGTCCGCTCGAACTGACCCATGTTCTCGGTGTTGATCCGGAAGTAGGCCTGCAGCGGGATGTCGACGTGCACGCCCGGCGGCACGTAGATGAAGGAGCCACCCGACCAGACGGCCGAGTTCAGCGCGGAGAACTTGTTGTCCCCGCTCGGGATCACCGAGCCGAAGTACTCCTTGAACAGCTCCGGGTGCTCCTTGAGGGCGGTGTCGGTGTCCAGGAACACCACGCCCTGCTCCTCCAGGTCCTCGCGGATCTGGTGGTAGACGACCTCGGACTCGTACTGCGCGGCGACACCGGCGACCAGGCGGGCCTTCTCCGCCTCGGGGATGCCCAGCTTGTCGTAGGTGTTCTTGATGTCCTCGGGCAGGTCCTCCCAGGAGGTGGCCTGCTTCTCCGTGGACCGCACGAAGTACTTGATGTTGTCGAAGTCGATCCCGGACAGGTCCGAGCCCCAGCGCGGCATCGGCTTCTTGCCGAAGATGTCGAGCGCCTTCTGCCGGAACTCGAGCATCCACTCGGGCTCGTCCTTGAGGCGGGAGATGTCGGCGACGACCTCCGAGGAGAGGCCACGCTTCGCGATGGCACCCGCCTCGTCGGAGTCGGCCCAGCCGAAGTCGTACCGGCCGAGCGCCGCGATCGTCTCCTCCTGGGTGAGCTCGGTGCGCACTTCAGGAGTGGTCGTCATACGGACTGCCTCCCTTTCGGGGACCGTGGTGGGAGATGGTCCCGCCTTCGGCGGGGCCTTCTTCTTCTTGCATCTTCCGCAGCCAAGCAGCTGGTTGCGGATCTACGGCGCGGGACGGCGGCGCCGAGTTCTCTTTCATGCTCCGCGACCAACCTGCTGGAGGCGGATCTACGGCGCGGGACTCCGACACCGAGTTCTCTTGCACGTTCCGCGACCAACCTGCTGGTTGCGGAGCTGCGGCGCGGGACTCCGACACCGAGTTCTCTTGCACGCTCCGCGACCAACCTGCTGGTTGCGGAGCTGCGGCGCGGGGGGTCGGCACCTTCTCCCGTTCCCCCTGCCGTGCCCGCGCGCGGAGTTCGGGATCCTCGAGCGGGACGTGTGTGGTGCACGCGGCGTCGCCGCGTGCGATCGTCGCCAGCCGCTGCACGTGGGTGCCCAGCAGCTCGGCGAAGGCCTTCGTCTCGGCCTCGCAGAGCTCCGGGAACTCGGCGGCGACGTGCGCCACCGGGCAGTGGTGCTGGCACAGCTGCACCCCGAACCCGCCCCGGCGCGTCTGCGCAGCGTAGCCACGGGCGCTCAGCACCCGGGCCAGCACCTCGGCGCGGTCCTGCGGGTCACCGGCGGAGACCACCTCGGTGATCTCGGTGCCCAGCAGGTCGTGCACGCGGCGGCGCGCGAACGCGTCCACCGCGTCGTCCCCCGCCGCCTCGGCGAGGAAGCGCAGGGCCGACGTGGCCAGGTCGTCGTAACCGTGCCCGAACCGGACCCGGCCCGCGTCGGTCAGCAGGTACTCCTTCGCCGGACGGCCGCGCCCGCGGGGGCGTGCGGACCGTGCCGGTGCCCGGACCTCGGCCTCGCCGTCGGCGATGAGCGCGTCCAGGTGCCGCCGCACGGCGGCCTCGGTGAGCTCCAGCTCGGCCGCCACGACGGCGGCCGTGACCGGCCCCTGCTCCATGAGCACCCGGGCCACCGCGGCCCGGGTCCCGCTACCGGACGCGGGCAGCACCGCGTCGGACCCGTGCCCGCAGGCGGGGTCCGTGCGCGTCTGCGCCGTCCGGTTCGTTTTCACAACACCAGTGTTGCGGATATCCCGGCGGGGGGCAAAACCGGCCCCCGTTCGTCGTGACGCGGCTCACCCGTCCGGAGGGTCGCGGCCGGTGAGGACCGGGGCCCCGGGCCCGGAAGCCGCCCCACTAACCTGCTGGGTCATGGTGACGCCCGAGGTCGCCCCACCCGGGCGCGACGACTCCTCCACGCGAGCGGCGCCGGCGCCCGGCTCGTCCGGACCCGGCGCCGACCCGCCGCGGACCGCCCGGCGCGGGCTGCGCGAGCAGGCACGCATCGCGCGGATCATGGGGCTGACGGGCGCGATCCTGATGGGGATCAGCGCGCTGGGGTCCGGCGCCTTCCCGGCACCGCACCCGATGAACGGCCTGCGGCTGATCGGGCTGCCCGCCCGCAACGTGACCCTGGCGATCGCCGTGACCTACGCCGGGCTGCTGATGGTCGTCACGGCATGGCTGTGGATCGCCCGGATGCTGACGGCCCGCGGCGCGAAGCACCCGGCACCCGAGCGGCGTGAGCTCACCCGCACGGCGCTGCTCTGGGGGATCCCGCTCGCGCTCGCCCCGCCGATGTTCTCGAAGGACATCTACAGCTACCTGGCACAGAGCGCGACGCTCGCCCGCGGGATCGACCCGTACACGATCGGCCCGGCGCAGGCACTCGGCGTCGACGACCCGCTGACCCGAGGCATCCCGACGATCTGGCGGGACACCCCGGCGCCCTACGGCCCGCTGTTCCTCGGGCTCGGCCGGGTGATCACCGCGTTCAGCGGCGACGACGTCGTCCTCGGGATCTTCCAGCACCGGATCCTGGCGCTGGCCGGCGTCGCGATGCTGGTCTGGGTGCTGCCGCGGCTGGCGAAGCGGTTCGACCTCGACGCCGGTCTCGTGCTCTGGCTCGGCGCCGCGAACCCGCTGGTGCTGTTCCACATGGTCAGCGGCATCCACAACGAGTCGATCATGATTCCGCTGATGCTGGTCGGCCTGCACGTGATGCTCGGCAAGGACGAGGGCGTCCGGTCACCATGGCGGATCACACTCGGAGCGGCGCTGATCGTGGCCGCGGCGTCGGTGAAGCTGCCCGCGCTGCTCGCGCTCGGCTTCGTCGGTGTGTACCTGGTCCGGCAACGTGGCGGACGGGTGGTCGACTGGGCCGTGATGACCAGCTGGCTCACCGCCGTCGCCGCGGTGGTCTTCACGTTCTTCAGCGCGATCACCACGCTCGGCTTCAACTGGCTGCGCGGCCTGTCCGCGCCCAGCGAGATCCTCAGCTGGATGTCGGTCAGCACCGACGTCGGTCTGCTCTCCGGGCAGATCGGGCGGGTGCTCGGGCTCGGCGACCACACCGACGCCACCCTCGCCATCGCACGCGGCCTGTTCGTGGTGCCGATGGTGATCGTCGTCGTGGTGCTGCTGCTCGCCTGCCTGCGCGGGCGCCTCGACCCGGTCACCGGGACCGGTGCCGGGCTCGGCGCCGTGGTGCTCCTCGGGCCCGTCGTGCACCCGTGGTACCTGTTCTGGGCGCTCCTGCCGCTGGTCGCGACCCGGGCGATGCCCCGCTACCGGCGGGCGATGCTGGTGCTCTCGGCGTTCCTCGCGCTCGTCGTGCCGCCGACCGGTGCCGACTTCATCTTCCGCGCGTTCCAGCTGCCGCTGGCCATCGTCGCGTCGCTGGTGATGTTCGCGCTGTCCCTCCTCGTCGTCCGGCGGTGGCTGCGGGCGCCCGCGGAGCCGGACCCGACCCCGGTGCCGGTCCCGTGAACGCCGCGCTGGAGGTCCGCGGGCTGGTGGTCCGCTACGGCACGACGACGGCGGTGGCCGGGATCGACCTCGATCTCGCCCGCGGGGAGGTGCTCGCCCTGCTCGGCCCGAACGGTGCCGGGAAGTCGAGCACCGTCGAGGTGTGCACCGGTTTCCGGCGCCCCTCCGCCGGGCAGGTCACGGTGTTCGGCCACGCGCCCGACGACGACGCGGTCCGCCCCCGGGTGGGCGCGATGCCCCAGGGGGGCGGCGCCTATCCGGCCGTGCGCACCGGCGAGATGCTGCACCTGGTCGAGGCCTGCGCGGCACACCCGATCGACGCGAACTACCTGCTCGACGTCCTCGGCCTGCGACCGCGGGCCGCGACCCCGTTCAAGCGGCTCTCCGGTGGCGAGCAGCAGCGGCTCGCGCTGGCCTGCGCCGTCGTCGGGCGCCCGGAACTCGTGTTCCTCGACGAGCCGACCGCGGGGCTGGACCCGCAGGCCCGGCACCTCGTGTGGGACCTGGTGCGGGCGCTGCGCCGCGACGGGGTCGGCGTCCTGCTCACGACACACCTGATGGACGAGGCCGAGCAGCTCGCCGACGACGTGGTGATCCTCGACCGGGGCACCGTCGTCGCACACGGCTCCCCCGCCCAGCTCACCGCGGGCGACCAGACCGAGCTGCGTTTCCGGGCCCGGCCCGGGATGTACACCCGGGGGCTCGACGCCCGGCTGCCCGCCGGGTACGCGACCACCGAGACCGCGCCCGGCCGGTACCGGGTCCGCGGCCGGATCGACCCCCGCGCGCTCGCCGCGATCACCTCGTGGTGCGCCGACCAGGGCGTGATGGCCGACGACGTCCAGGTGGTGCGCCGCAGCCTCGAGGACGTCTTCCTCGACCTGACCGGACGGGAGCTGCGCTCGTGACCGAACGGTTCCCCGCAGGCACCTTCGCCCCCGACCCGGGGCGCGGCAACACCCTGACGATGCTGCGGGCCCAGGGCGGGCTGGAGACCCGGCTCGCCCTGCGCAACGCCGAGCAGGTGCTGCTCACCCTGCTCATCCCGGCCGCGCTGCTCGCCGCGCTGACCCTGGTGCCCGCGATCCCGGCGCCCGATCCGCGGGTGGACTGGGTCCTCGCGTCGATGCTGGCGCTGGCCGTGATGAGCTCGGCGTTCACCAGCCAGGCGATCGCGCTCGGTTTCGACCGGCGCTACGGCGCGCTGCGCCGGCTCGCCGCGACCGCGCTGCCGCGCTGGCTGCTGGTCTGCGGCCGGCTGGCGGCGGTCGCCGCGGTGGTCGTCGTCCAGGTGGTGCTGCTCGGGGTCCTGGCCCTCGCGCTCGGCTGGTCCCCGGCCGGCGCCCGGCTCGACGGCGTCGTGCTGGCCGTGCTCCTCGGTGCGGCCGCGTTCGGGGCGCTCGGGATCCTGGTGGGCGGCACGCTGCGGGCCGAGATCGTGCTCGCCGTCGCCAACGTCGTGTGGTTCGTGCTGCTGCTGGCCGGCGGGATCGTGGTGCCGGTGGCGGACCTGCCAGGGCCGCTGTCGGTGGTGGCCGCCTGGCTGCCGTCCGGGGCACTGGCCGAGGCGCTGCGTGCCGCGCTCGGGGCGGGTGAGTTCCCGCCCGCCGGGCCGCTGCTCGTCCTCGCCGGGTGGGCCGTCGTGGCCGGGCTGGTGGCGGCCCGCACCGTGCGCTGGCGCTGACCCGACCACCCCGCTGATCACGGATCGGGAAGGGAACCGGCCGGACACGGCCGCGACGCCTCCGGATCCGTGACCACCGGCCGGGCTCGGGCGATCCTGACTTCTGGCACAGGCGTGACGAATCGGGCGCTGCCACGCTCGACGGGGCCAGCCCGCCACCTCCTGTACGGAGCGCCCGTGACCGTCGCGCACCCCGCCCCGCCGACCCGGCGGCTCGCCCCCGACCTCGCCCGCGGGGCGATGCTCCTGCTCATCGCCATGGCGTACGCCGGGGTCCACGCCGGCAGCGCGTTCGGCACCGACGTCGCGGGCGACCCGCTCCGGGACCGGATCGCCGCCGTCCTCACGACGCTGTTCCTGGACAACCGCGCGTTCCCGATGTTCGCGATCCTCTTCGGTGGCGGGCTGGCCTGGACGGTGGCCCGGCACCGCGCCCGCGGCACCGACGACGTCTCCGTCCGCCGGATCCTGCGCCGCCGCGGCGGCTGGCTGCTGCTGTTCGGCGCCGTGCACGCGTTCCTCGTGTTCCCCGGTGAGATCCTCGCGTCCTACGGCCTGGCGACCCTGCTGACCGGATGGCTCCTGCTGCGGCCCACCCGCTCGATCGCCCGCGCCGCGGGCTGGTTCGTCGCGCTGTCCCTGGTCACCGTCCCGATCTTCATGATCGGGCTGCGCCTCGGCGGATCGGAGATGCAGGCGGTACCGGGGTACGCCTCCCCGGAGGACTGGGTGGTCCGGCTGTGGTCGCTCCCGGCGTCACCCCTGGTCGTCGCGCTCGGCTACCCCCTGTTCCTGCTGGTCGTACTCGGCTACCTCGCCGGACGGGCCGGTCTGCTCGACGACCCGGGAGCGCACCGCCCACTCCTGCGCCGGATCGCCGGCGGCGGTGTCGCCGTCTCCGTCGCCGGGGCCGTACCGGCGGCGCTGACCGCCGTCGGCGTGCTCGCCGTCCCGCCGGTGACGGGTGGCCTGCTCCTCGCGCTGCAGGTCCTCACCGGGGTCGCGGGCGGAGCGGGGTACGCGGCGCTGTTCGCCCTGTGGGGGCTGCGTGTCGAGGCGGCACCGGGGCGGATCGTGCGCGCGGTCGCGTCGGCCGGGCGCCGCTCGCTGACCTGCTACCTGCTGAACTCGGCGCTGGTCGCACTGCTCCTGCAGCCCGATCTCGTCGGGCTCGGCCCGTCCGCCGGCGCGGCGGGTGCGCTGCTGGTCGCCGCCTTCGTCTGGACGGCGACGGTATTGCTGGCCGACCGCCTGGAGCGGGCCGGCCGCCCCGGCCCGGCCGACGCCCTCCTCCACCGCCTGGTGCACCGCCGCCCCCTCCCCGAACCCCGCTGATCACGGATCGGGAAGGGAACCGGCCGGAAACGGCCGCGACGCTTCCGGATCCGTGACCACCGGCCGGGCCCGGGCGGCCGTTCTTCTACCATTCGTAGTGTGTCCCGCCTCCTCGCCCGCGTGCCGTCCACCCCGCCGGTGCTGATGCGCCGCCTGGCGATCGCGAACCTGGTCGCCCAGATCGGGATCGGCGTGACCGGGTCGGTGGTGCGGGTGACCGGTTCCGGCCTGGGCTGCTCGACCTGGCCGCAGTGCGAGCCCGGCAGCATGGTCCCGGTCTCGCACGCCGAGATCGCGCCGCTGCACATGTGGATCGAGTTCGGGAACCGGCTGCTCGGTGTGCTCGTCGTCCTCACCGCCGGGGCAGCGCTCCTCGGCGCCTACTTCACCCGTCCCCGCCGCCGGCGGCTCCGGGGGCTCGCGCTGGCGATGCCGCTCGGCGTCGTGGCGCAGGCGGTCATCGGCGGCATCACGGTGCTCGCCGGGCTGGCCTGGTGGACGGTGATGCTGCACTTCCTCGCGTCGATGGTGCTGGTGTGGTTCGCGGTGCTGCTGGTGTCGGCGGCGACCGAGGCCGACGGTCCCGTCACCCGCACGATCCCGGCGGCCGGGCGGGGCCTGGTCGCGGTCTCGACGGCCGTGCTCGGCGCGCTGCTGGTCGCCGGGACGCTGGTCACCGCGGCGGGCCCGCACGGCGGCGACCCGGACACCCCGCGCCTCGACGTCGACATCCCGTTCCTCGCACAGCTGCACGCCGACCTGCTGTTCGGCTACCTCGGCACGCTCGTGGGCCTCGGCTTCCTGTTGCACGCCACCGGGGCGTCCCAGGTCCTGGTCCGGCGGTTCCGGATGCTGGTGCTCGTCGTGCTCGCCCAGGGCGCGCTCGGGGGCGTGCAGTACGCGCTGGGTGTGCCGGAGCTGCTCGTGTCGCTGCACGTGCTCGGGGCGGGGCTCGTCACGGCCGCCGCCGCCGCGGCGTGGGCGGGTACGGCCACCCGGCCCGACGCCGCGGTCCCCGGACCGGCCGCGAACCTGCCCGGGTCCGGCGCGGACCGCCCGCTCGCAGGCAGCGGCGCCGACCGCGCCTGAGCCGGCAGCGGCGCCGACCAGCGCTGAGCCGGGAACGGCCGGACGGATCTGCACGGGACGCCTGTAGTACGGCACTCTGGTGCCATGACCTCCGGATCCCGGCTACGGCGCGGTGGTGTCGCCGCGGCGCTCGCGGCCGCGCTGGCCGCCGCCCTCACCGCCGGCCTCGTCACCGCACGGGCCGCGTCGGCCGCCCCCGAGCTGCCGCCGGTGAGCCCGGAGGAGCTGGTGGCCTCGGTGCTGTCGGCGAAGCCCGTCGCGCTGGCCGGCACCGTCGCCGTCGACAACCGGCTGGGGCTGCCGTCGGTCCCGGGCGTCGCCGAGGACACGCTCGCCGACGGCACCTCCACCGCGCGTGTCTGGTCCGACGGTGCGGGCCACGGCCGCCTCGCACTCCCCCGTCCGGACGGCGAGCGCACCTACGTCCGTGACGGTGAGGGCACCTGGGCCTACGACTCCGCCGACCGGACCGCCACCCGCATCCCCGCCCGGACCGGCGACGGCCCGGACCGGCCCGACCGCGACCCGCAGGCCGCCGCGACGGAGATCGTCGGCGCGCTGCGCGGCACGAGCACGGTCGCCGTCGACGGCACCACCGAGGTCGCGGGACGTCCGGCGTACACCCTCGTGCTGACCCCCGCGGCCGGCGAGCGCACGGTGCTGCGCGAGGTCCGCGCAGCCGTCGACGCCGAGACCCGGATGCCGCTCGAGCTGACCGTCCTCGGGGCCGGCGCGGAGCCCGTCCTGCAGATCGGTTTCGACGACCTCACCGTCGGCCCGCAGGACCCGTCGCTGTTCACCTTCACCCCGCCACCGGGTGCCACCGTGGAGAACGCGCCCGCCCACGAGCGCGGCCGGGGTGGCCCGCCCACCGGGGCCGAGCGGCCCCGGGTGGTCGGTGAGGGCTGGGACACGGTCGTCGTCGGCACCGTCCCGCAACGTGGCCCGGACGGCACGGGCGGGCAGCCGGACCGGCCCGACCTGTCCGCCCTCGGCACACCCGTCTCCGGTGCCTGGGGCAGCGGCCGCGAGATCACCACGACCGCGGGCTCGGCGATCCTCACCGACGACGGCCGGTTCGCCGCCGGTGCGGTCGGCACCGACGTGCTCGGCGCGGCTCTCGCCCGGTGAGCGGATCCGGACTCGGCACCACCACGGGCACGGACACCGGGCTCCGGCCCGCGCCACCCGCCGCGCGGGTACGGGAGCTGCGGAAGGTCTTCGGCTCCGTCACCGCGGTCGACGGCGTCGATCTCGACGTCCCGGCCGGTTCGGTGTTCGGCATGCTCGGCCCCAACGGGTCGGGGAAGACGACCCTGATCCGCATGCTGCTCGGGCTGACCCGGCCGACCTCGGGCACCGTGGAGCTGCTCGGCCACCCCGTCCCGGGCGGCCTGGCCGCCGCTCTCCCGGACGTCGGCGCGCTCGTCGAGGGCCCCGGCTTCCACCCGTTCCTGTCCGGCCGGGAGAACCTGCGCCGGGTCGCCGCCACCGAGCCCCGGCTGTCCGACCGTGAGGTCCGGCCGGCCGCCGACGCCGCGCTGGAGCGGGTCGGGCTCGCGGGAGCGGCGGACCGCCGGTTCCGCGGCTACTCGCTGGGGATGAAGCAGCGGCTGGGCCTCGCCGCGGCGTTGCTCGTGCCGCGGCGCCTCGTCGTGCTGGACGAGCCCACCAACGGCCTGGACCCGGCCGGCACCCGGGAGATCCGCACCGTCGTCGCGGAGCTGCGGGCCTCCGGCGCCACGGTGCTGCTGTCGTCGCACCTGCTCTCGGAGGTGGAGGCGGTGTGCACGCACGTCGCCGTGCTGAAGCAGGGCACGCTGCTCGCGTCCGGCGAGCTCGGCCGCCTGCTCGACGCCGTCGCCGGGGGCTGGGAGATCGCCACCACCGACGTCCCGGGCGCGCTGCGGGCGCTGCGCGACGCCGGCGCCACCGCCCACGCCGACGGCGCCGGGGTGCTGGCCGAGGACGGACCGGACGGCCCCGTGCTGTTCGCCGCGCTCGTCCGCGCCGGGGTGCCGGTGCACGGACTCCGCCGGCAGCGCCCGGACCTGGAGACCCTGTTCACGAGGATCACCGAGTGACCGTCACCGCCGACGCCCGCCCGGTCTCCTGGCGACGCCTGCTCGGCGCCGAGCTCCGCTGGGTGCTGCGCCGCCCGCGCACCTGGATCATGTTCCTGCTCCTGGCCGCCGTTCCGGTGCTGATGGGGCTGGGGATCGTGCTCGCCGACGGGCCCCGACGTGGCCTGGTCGGCGAGGTCGTCGGCAACGGCCTGACCCTCCCGGTCGCCGCGCTCTCGCTGCTCCTGGCGCTCCTCCTGCCGCTCGTCGTCGCCGTGGCCGCCGCGGACGCGATCGCCGGGGAGGGCCAGCACGGCACCCTGCGCGGGCTGCTGCTCGCCCCGGTCGGGCGGCTGCGGCTGGTCGCGATGAAGGCGTTCGGGGTGCTCGTGGTGGCCGCCGTCGCGGTCACGCTGGTGACCGTCACCGGGCTGGTCGCCGGGTGGGCGATGATCGGCCCGCCGGTGGTGCTCGCCGGCACCGGCGACGGCGGCGCGCTGCTCACCCTGTCCGGCTCCGTCCTGACCCTGCCGGACGCCCTGCTCCGGGTCGGCGTCGCCGCCGGATGGACGCTGGTGCAGCTGGCCGCGGTCGGCGCCGTCGCGCTGGCGGTCTCGTCGTTCACCGAGCACCCGCTCGTCGTGCTGTCCTCGGTGCTGGGCGGCCTGATCCTGTTCGGGGTGCTGGGCGCGATCCCGGCGCTGGAGCCCCTCCGCCCGTGGCTGATCACGACCGGCTGGGGCGCCGCCACGGACGTCCTGCGTGATCCGCTGCCCTGGTCGCAGCTCGGCCGCAGCTCGCTGGTGGCCGTGGGATATCTCGCGGCCGGAGCGGCCACACTGGTGGTCCGGATGCTGCGCCGCGACGCATGAGGGCATGATCGCCCACGGCACCGGAGTCGATCGAGGAGGACACATGCGTGCGGTACGGGTGACGAAGGCCGGCGGGCCCGATGTGCTGGAGGTCGCCGAGATCGACACCCCGGCCCCGGGTGCCGGTGAGGTGCTCGTCGGGGTCGCCGCGGCCGGCGTGAACTACATCGACACCTATCAGCGCGAGGGCATCTACTCCATGGAGACGCCCTACGTCCCGGGCCTGGAGGGCGCCGGACGGGTCGTCGCGCTCGGCGAGGGCGTCGACGGCGTCGCCGTCGGGGACCGGATCGCGTGGGCCGCGACGCTGGGCAGCTACGCCGAGCAGGTCGTCGTGCCGTGGGACCAGGCCGTGCCCGTGCCCGACGGCGTCGCCGACGACGTGGCCGTCGGCGCGCTGCTGCAGGGGATGACGGCGCACTTCCTGGTGAACGACACCTTCCCGCTCGCGGGTGGTGAGACCGTGCTGGTGCACGCTGCGGCCGGCGGGGTCGGGCTCCTCCTCACCCAGCTGGCGACCGCCAGGGGCGCCCGGGTGATCGCGACGACCTCCAGCGAGGAGAAGGCGGCGCTCGCCCGCGCCGCCGGTGCGGCCGAGGTGATCGACTACACCCGGGTGGACGACCTCGCGGCCGCCGTGCGCGAGCTGACCGGCGGCGAGGGGGTGCACGCCGCGTTCGACAGCGTCGGGAGGACCACCTTCGACGCGAGCCTCGCGTCGCTGCGCAAGCGCGGGATGCTGGTGCTGTTCGGTGCCGCGTCCGGGCCGGTCCCGCCGGTCGACCCGCAGCGGCTCAACGCAGCGGGATCGGTCTTCCTGACCCGGCCCAAGCTGTTCGACTTCGTCGACACCACCGAGTCGCTGCGGGCGAAGGCCGGCGCCGTCTACGGCGAGGTCGCGGCCGGCCGGCTCGACGTCCGGATCGGGCACACCTACCCGCTGGAGCAGGCACGGACCGCGCACGAGGACCTCCAGGCGCGACGCACGACCGGGAAGCTGCTGCTCCTGCCGTCCTGACCCGGGATGCTATGAACGGTCCTGTGCCGACCCAGCCCGCGGAGACGCCCTTCCACGATCTCGACGCCTACCTCGCCCTCCCCCGCCTCGCCGGGCTGGCGCTGTCGCCCGACGGCACCCGCCTGGTGACCGGCGTCGCGGAGCTCGAGTCGGACGGCACGCGGTACCGCACCGCGCTGTGGGAGATCGATCCGGCCGGGGAGGACCCGCCGCGCCGCCTCACCCGTGGGGCGGCCGGCGAGTCCGGCCCGGTCTTCACCCCCGGCGGGGACCTGCTGTTCCGGTCGGCGCGGTCCGATCCGGACGCGTCCGGCGACGGCGAGACGCCGTCGGGGCTGTGGCTGCTGCCCGCGGGCGGGGGTGAGGCACGCCCGGCCGGGACGCGTCCCGGCGGGATCGACGACGTCGTCGTCGCGCGGGAGGCGGGGACCGTCGTCGCGTCGTCGCCGACCCTGCCCGGGGCGGTGACGGGCGCGGACGACGAGCGACGGCGTACCGCCCGCAGCGAGGCGAAGGTCTCGGCGATCCTGCACACCGGCCACCCGGTGCGGCACTGGGACCACGACCTCGGGCCAGCCGAGGTCCGGCTGCTCCGCAACGACGGCGCGGACTGGACCGACCTGACACCGGCCCCGGGCCGCGCGCTGGACGAGGCCGGCTTCGACGTCTCCCCCGACGGGACGACCGTCGTGACCGCCTGGAACACGCCCCGCGGGAACGGGCAGCGGCGCAGCCGGATCGTCGCGATCGGCACCGACGGCGGCGGGCACCGCGACCTGCTCGGCGGCGACGACCACGAGTACTCCGGGCCGCGGGTCTCCCCGGACGGCCGCACCGTCGCCGTCCTCCGCGAGTCGGTGTCCACACCGGACACCGCCCCGCGCACCGATCTGGTGCTGGTCCCGCTCGCCGGGGGCACGCCGCGCCCGGTCGCGCCCGGCTGGGACCGCTGGCCGTCGGCCGTGCGGTGGGTCCCCGACGCGTCCGCGCTGGTCGTCACCGCCGACGAGGACGGCCGCGGCCCGCTGTTCCGCATCGATCTCGGCGCCGGCCCGTCCGACGACGTCGTCACCCGGCTCACCGGTGACCACGGCTGCTACACCGATCCGGTGCCGAGCCCGGACGGCCGCTGGGTCTACGCGCTGCGCACCGCCTACGACGCCCCGCCCGCCCCGGTCCGGGTGGACGCCCGCACCCCCGGCGCGACACCCCTCCCCCTGGCCGGCCCGGCCGACGCCCCGGAGCTGCCCGGCACGCTCACCGAGGTCGAGACCGTCACCGGGGACGGCACCCGGGTCCGCGGCTGGCTGGTGCTGCCCACCGGTGCCGGCCCGGACGCCCCGGCCCCGCTGCTGCTGTGGATCCACGGCGGGCCGCTGAACAGCTGGAACGCCTGGTCGTGGCGGTGGAACCCGTGGCTGATGGCGGCCCGCGGCTACGCCGTGCTGCTCCCCGACCCGGCACTGTCCACCGGCTACGGCCAGGACTTCGTGCAACGCGGCTGGGGTCACTGGGGCGGTCCACCGTTCGACGACCTCATGGCCGTGACCGACGCCGCCGTCGCCCGCCCGGACGTCGACGCGACCCGTACGGCCGCGATGGGCGGCTCCTTCGGCGGCTACATGGCGAACTGGACCGCCGGGCACACCGACCGGTTCGCGGCGATCGTCACGCACGCCAGCCTCTGGGCGCTCGACCAGTTCGGCCCGACGACCGACCACGCCGAGTACTGGCTGACCGAGATGACGCCGGACATGGCGCGGGAGAACAGCCCGCACCTCCACGCCGACGCGATCACCACGCCGATGCTGGTGATCCACGGCGACCGCGACCACCGGGTCCCGATCGGCGAGGGCCTGCGGCTGTGGTGGGACCTGGTGTCCCGGCAGGCGGACCCGGAGGCGAACCCGCACCGGTTCCTGTACTTCCCGGACGAGAACCACTGGGTGCTCGCGCCGAACCACGCCAAGCTCTGGTACGAGACCGTCCACGCGTTCCTGGCGGCGCACGTGCTCGGCGAGGAGTGGGAGACCCCCGAGCTGCTCCGGTGAGCACCGGCCCCGAGGCGGTCACGGAGGCCCACACCCGCCGCACCAGGACCGACCCCTGGCTCCGGGCGTTCACGGGCCCCGTCCCGGCCCCGGTTCGCACGGGATCAGGTCGCTCGCACGGGATCGGATCCCGTGCGGGCGAACCGAACCCGTGCGAACACGGGCGGGAGGGTCCGCGGGGGGCGCTCGACGGGATGCCGGTCGGTGTGAAGGGGCGGTGGCGGCTCGGGGGCGGGGCGCCGGCGGTGCGGCGGCTGCTCGCGGCGGGGGCCGTCCCGATCGGGACGACGTCGGTGCCCCGCGGTCCCGGGTACCAGACGTGGGGTGCGACCGACCGCGGCCCGACCCGCAACCCGTGGCGCGGCGACCGGTCGCCCGGCGGGTCGTCGGCCGGGTCGGCAGCGGCCGTCGGAGCGGGCATCGTGCCGCTCGCGACCGGGTCGGACGGCGCCGGCTCCGTCCGCATCCCGGCCGCCTGGTGCGGGATCATCGGGTACCGGCCGACGTCCGGGCTGGTGCCGTCGACGGACCCGACCGGGCTCGCGACCCCTGGTGTGCTGGTCCGGGATCCCGCGCTGCTGCGGCCCTGGCTGGACGCGGTCACCACGGGACCCGTGCACGCCGGGTCCGGTTCCGGGGCCGCTCACCGGGCCGGGATCCGCACGGCCGGGCCCGGGAGCGACGCCGGGGCAGGGGGCGGCGCCGGGGCCGGGAGCGACGCGGGGTTCGCCACGGCCGCGTGGTCCGACGATCTCGGGTTCGCCGCCCGGGAGCTCGATCCGGACGTCGTCGGGATCGCCCGGGCCGCGGCGGCCGACCTGCTCCGCGCGGCGGGGGCGGCCGCCGTCGACGTCCCGCTGCGGCTCCACGACCCCGCTCCGGCCTGGACCGCCCTGCGCCACCCGGACGCCGGTCCCGCCGCGGTCCGGGCCGCCCACGAGCTGCGCGCCGCGAACGACCGGGCGCTACGGGCGTTCTTCGCGCGGGCCGACCTGCTCCTCACCCCGACCACCCCTGCGGGGCCGCACGGTCACGACGGACCAGGCGGGCGGATGAGCGTGGCCCTGACCTGGGCGTTCAACCTGTCCGGGCATCCCGCGGTGAGCGTCCCGGCGGGGTTCGGCCCGGACGGCTGTCCGGTCGGCCTGCAGCTGGTGGCCCGCCACGGCGCCGACGAGGCGCTGCTCGATCTGGTCGCGGCACACGTGCCGGTGGCCCGTGCGGCACCGTTCTGACCGCACGCACGACCCCGCACGGGGCGGCGGATCAGAACAGCAGCGGGAGCCCGAGCGCCGCGTCGACGGCGATCGCCGCGAACAGCACGCACAGGTAGATGTTCGAGAGGTGGAACAGCGGCATCGGCGACACCTCGCCGCCCGCCTTCACCTCGGCGTGCAGCTTGTGCGCCCGGACGACGAAGTAGATACCGCCGAGCGCCGCGACGGCGAGGTACACCCACGACGTCGCCGGCAGCAGGAGCAGGCTCCACGCCACCATCACCCAGCTGTAGACGACGATCCGGACCGTGACCGCGGGAGCGGGGGCGATCACCGGGAGCATCGGCACACCGGCCGCGGCGTAGTCCTCGCGGTAACGCATCGCGAGCGCCCAGAAGTGCGGCGGCGTCCAGAAGAAGATCACGCCGAACATGACCAGGGCCGGCCACTCGACCGAGCCGGTGACGGCGGCCCAGCCGATCACCACCGGCATGCAGCCCGCGGCACCGCCCCAGACGATGTTCTGCGAGGTCCGCCGCTTCAGCAGCAGCGTGTAGACGAGCACGTAGAAGGCGATCGCGGCCAGCGACAGCGCGGCGGCGAGCCAGTTCGTGGTGAACCCGAGCCAGACCGAGCTGAGCGCCGCGAGCACCAGACCGAAGATCAGCGCGTGCCGGGTGGGGACCTGGCCCTTCGCCAGCGGCCGCCGGGCAGTGCGCTTCATCTTCTGGTCGATGTCGGCGTCGGCGACACAGTTCAGCGCGTGCGCCGCGGCCGCGGCCATCGCCCCGCCGAACAACGTGGCGACGATCAGCCACAGCGACGGGACGCCGCGCTGCGCGAGGAACATCGCGGGCACGGTGACCACGAGCAGCTGCTCGATGATCCGGGTCTTGGTGAGGCCGAGGTAGGCCGCCACGGTGGCGCGCACCCGGGCCCACCGGCCCGCCGGTGCAACCGGCGCGGGCGCCTCGGTCGCCGCCCCGGACCCGGCCGGCGGGGGCTGTGCGGGCTCCGGGGAGTCCGGCGTGACCTCGGCGGGCGCGAATCCGGCGGTCGAGGTCTCGACGGCCCGGTTCCGCCGGGAGGCGGGTGCGCTCACCTGTTCGTACCTCGCTCGGCTCGGCAGTTCTTCGACTCCGTCCCTGCGCGGTGGTCGACCGCACGGTCCGGGGCTGAGAGCGGAGGTCGCCGGAGTCCCGCCGACGCTCTAGTTCTACAGCGCGTCGATGCTAACCCTTCGCATGCCGGAGGGCCCCGCGGGGTACGCCCGTCCCGGGTGTCCGGAACGGGCGCCGTGACCGGCGGCAAAGCCGCAGGCCCCGGGCCCGCGCAGTAGGGTGGGCGCCGCCGGGGGCGGCAGCGGTGCCGCCGGGTCCTCCGGAGCGCCGCAGCGTGTCCGAGGAGCCTGCGGAGTACACGCAGACCGCCCGCGGCACGACCGTCACATGCCGACGCGAGTACAGGAGCCACCGTCTTGTCCGAGACCGCCACGTCCCCCCACGCCGGGGACGCCGCCGTCGCCGCGCTCACCCGCGCGCACGTGCCCGCCGACTGGACCGACCTGGACCGCAGGGCCGTGGACACGATCCGCGTACTCGCCGCGGACGCGGTGCAGAAGTGCGGCAGCGGCCACCCGGGCACCGCGATGAGCCTGGCCCCGCTGGCGTACACGCTGTTCCAGCGCGTCATGCGGCACGACCCGGCCGACCCGGACTGGATGGGCCGCGACCGGTTCGTGCTCTCCGCCGGGCACTCCAGCCTCACCCTCTACATCCAGCTGTACCTGGCCGGCTACGGCCTGGAGCGGGAGGACCTGGAGCAGCTCCGCAAGTGGGGCTCGCTGACCCCGGGTCACCCGGAGTACGGCCACACCCGCGGCGTCGAGATGACCACCGGCCCGCTGGGCCAGGGCCTCTCCTCCGCGGTCGGCATGGCGATCGCGTCGCGCCGTGAGCGCGGCCTGTTCGACCCGGACGCCCCCGAGGGCGCCTCGCCGTTCGACCACCAGATCTACGTGATCGCCTCGGACGGCGACATCGAGGAGGGCGTCACCTCCGAGGCGTCGTCGCTGGCCGGCCGCCAGGAGCTCGGCAACCTCACGGTGATCTACGACGCCAACGAGATCTCGATCGAGGACGACACCGCGATCGCCCTCAACGAGGACACCGCGAAGCGCTACGAGGCCTACGGCTGGCACGTCCAGATCGTCGAGGGCGGCGAGAACGTCACCGGCATCCTCGACGCGCTCGAGGCGGCCCGCGCCGAGACCGCGCGGCCGTCGATGATCGTGCTGCGCACGGTGATCGGCTACCCGGCGCCCAACAAGATGAACACCGGGGCCGCGCACGGCGCCGCGCTGGGCGACGACGAGGTGCGCGCCGTCAAGGAGGTCCTGGGCTTCGACCCGGACCGCGAGTTCGAGGTCGACGACGACGTGCTCGCGCACACCCGCGCGGTCGGCGAGCGCTCCCGCGCCGCGCACGACGCGTGGCAGGGCACCTTCGACGAGTGGGCCGGGCGCGAGCCGCAGCGCAAGCAGCTGCTCGACCGCCTGCTCGCGGGCCGGCTCCCCGAGGGCTGGGCCGACGCGCTCCCCGCCTTCGAGACCGACGAGAAGGGCCTGGCCACCCGGAAGGCGTCCGGGGCCGTGCTGGCCGCCCTCGCCGACGTCCTGCCGGAGCTCTGGGGCGGCTCGGCCGACCTGGCGGAGTCGAACAACACCTCGATGAAGGGCGTCGACTCGTTCGGCCCCAAGTCGGCGTCGACCGGCATGTGGACCACCAGCCCGTACGGCCGCACGCTGCACTTCGGTGTCCGCGAGCACGCCATGGGCGCGGTCCTCAACGGCATCGCGCTGCACGGCCCGACCCGCGCCTACGGCGGCACGTTCCTGGTCTTCTCCGACTACATGCGCCCGGCCGTCCGGCTGGCCGCGCTGATGAAGACCAACCCGATCTACGTCTGGACGCACGACTCGATCGGTCTCGGCGAGGACGGCCCGACCCACCAGCCGATCGAACACCTCGCGGCGCTGCGCGCCATCCCGGGCCTCTCGGTCGTCCGCCCCGGCGACGCCAACGAGACCACCTACGCCTGGAAGGCCGCCCTCGAGGCGGTCGACGGCGGCCCGGTCGGGTTCGCGCTCACCCGGCAGAACGTCCCGACGCTGACCGGTACGACCGCCGAGGGCGTCGCCCGTGGCGGCTACGTCCTGGAGGAGGCCTCGTCCGGCGTCCCGCAGCTCGTGATCGTCGCGACCGGCTCGGAGCTGCACCTCGCGGTGCAGGCGCGCAAGACCCTCGAGGCCGAGGGCTTCGGTACCCGGGTGGTGTCGATGCCGTGCGTCGAGTGGTTCGAGGCGCAGGACCAGGACTACCGCGACTCGGTGCTGCCGCCCGCGGTGCGGGCCCGGGTGTCCGTCGAGGCGGGCATCGCGATGCCGTGGCGCGGCTACGTCGGCGACGCCGGCCGCTCGGTGTCCATCGAGCACTTCGGCGCCAGCGCCGACCAGGCCACCCTGTTCGAGAAGTTCGGCTTCACCGCCGACACCGTCGCCGAGGCCGCGCGGGAGACCCTCGCCGCGGCCGAGAAGAGCTCCTGAACCCGACGGCACCCGATCGCAAAGGAGAGCAACCCATGAGCAACGATCGTCTGGCCGCACTGTCGGCGGCCGGGGTGTCCATCTGGCTCGACGACCTGTCCCGCGAGCGCCTGAACAGCGGCAACCTCGCGCAGCTGATCGAGCAGAAGAACGTCGTCGGGGTCACCACCAACCCGACGATCTTCGCCGGGGCGCTGTCCGACGGCGCCGCCTACGACGAGCAGGTCCGTGAGCTCGCCGCCCGCGACGCCGGCGTCGACGACGCGATCCGCGAGATCACCGTCGCCGACGTCCAGCAGGCCTGTGACGTCTTCTCCGGCACCTGGGAGCAGACCGGCGGCGTCGACGGGCGGGTCTCGCTCGAGGTCGACCCGCGCCTGGCGCACGACACCGAGCAGACCGTGGCCCAGGCCCAGGACCTGTTCAAGGCCGTCGACCGGCCGAACCTGCTGGTCAAGATCCCGGCGACCGAGGCGGGCCTGCCCGCCATCACCCGGGCCACCGCGGAGGGCATCAGCGTCAACGTCACGCTGATCTTCTCGGTGGAGCGGTACAAGGCCGTCATGGACGCCTACCTCACCGGCCTGGAGCGGGCCCTGGAGAACGGCCAGGACCTGGCCCGGATCCACTCCGTCGGCTCGTTCTTCGTGTCCCGCGTGGACAGCGAGATCGACGGCCGGCTGGAGAAGATCGGCGGTGACGAGGCGCTCGGCCTGCGGGGCCGGGCGGCGGTGGCCAACTCCCGGCTGGCCTTCGCGGCCTACCGGAGCGCGTTCTCCGGCGCCCGCTGGGACGCACTGGCCGCCGAGGGCGCGAACGCCCAGCGGCCGCTGTGGGCGTCGACCGGGGTCAAGAACCCGGACTACCCGGACACCCTCTACGTCACCGAGCTCGTCGTCGGCAACACCGTCAACACGATGCCGGAGAAGACGCTCGAGGCGTTCGCCGACCACGGCGAGGTCGAGGGCGACAAGGTCACCGACACCGCGGGTGCGGCCCAGCAGGTCTTCACCGACCTCGAGGGCGTCGGCATCGACCTCGACGACGTCTACACGGTCCTCGAGAACGAGGGCGTCGAGAAGTTCGAGAAGTCCTGGACGGAGCTGCAGGACACCGTCCGGCAGCAGCTCGAGGCTGCGAAGTAGTTGGCGGACGACACTCCCGGCGGCGACGGGGCCGATCTCGGCTCCGCCGCCGCCGGCGGTCCCACCGGGCACTCCCCCGCTCCCGTCCGGGTGCTCCTCGCCGGAGAACCCTTCGCGGGGGCGGCGCGGCGGATCGCGGCCGAGCTGGCCGGCGAGACCGTCGCGTCCCGGCTCGCCGACGGCGACCCCAGCGTCTGGGGGTCCGCCGCGGCGGGCCGGACCGGCTGGACCGCCCTCGCCCGCAGGTCCCGGCCGCTGGCCGGGCAGGTCGCCGCGCTGCGCGAGCGGTTCGCCGTCGCCGGCGCGCACCGGGTGCTGCTGGTCGGCACCCCCGACGCCGTCTCCGCCGCGCGGCTGGTCGCGGCCCACTCCCCCGACACGACCCGGCTCACCGCGCTCGACAGCGCGGACCCGGTGCAGGTCGCCGAGGCGCTGTCCGGCGCGCTCGACGAGACCGTGCTGGTCGTCGCGGACCCGGCCGGTGACGACCCGGTGGTCGGCGCCGTCCGGCACACCGTCGCGGCCGTCCTCGCCGACGAGGTCAGCCCGGCCGCGCTCGCCGCCCGCACCGTGCACGTCACCGAGCCCGGTTCCCCACTGGACACACCGGACCCGGACGGCACCGTCGTCGTCACCCTCGACGCCGACGTCCCCGGCCGGTTCGGCGCGCTCGGCCCGCTGGGCCTGGTGCCCGCCGGGCTGGCCGGTGCCGACGTCGCCGGGCTGCTCGCCGACGCCGTCCCCACCGAGCAGGCCCTCGCCGCCGACGACCCCGACAACCCGGCCCTGCTGCTCGCCGGGGCGCTGGCGGCCGCCCGCGGTTCGGTGCTCGTACTGCGCGACGAGGTCCGGTCCCCGGCCGTGACGGCCTGGCTCGGACCGCTGCTGACCGCGGCCGGCCTGGTCGCGGTGCCCGCCGGCCCCGGCGAGCCGGTGCCCGCCCGGGCCGGCGCGGAGGCCGGACCACCCGGCGCCGTGGAGGTGCACGCCGACGGCACCGGGGCGGTTCCCGGGCCGGGTGGCGGCGCCGTCCGCACCGACGCGGGGCCCGGCGCCGCGATCGTGCTCTGGCAGGTCGCGGCCGCACTCGCCGCGCGGGTGCTCGACGCCGACCCGTTCGCCCCCGCGGTCCCCACCGCCGATCCCGGCGGGCCCGACCCGGAGCCGTCCTTCACCGACGGCGGGATCGCCGTGCACGCCGGGGACTGGCTGCCGTCCGGGGTGGACACCGTCGCCGGTGCCCTCGACGCCCTCGCCGCCGCCGCGGGCGACGGCGGTCACCTGGCGGTCTCCGCCTGGCTCGATCCCGAGTCGGACGCCTCGGTCGGTGTGCTGCGGGGCCCGCTCGCCGAGCGCGCCGGGCTCCCGGTCGCGTTCGGCTGGGCTCCCGGCTGCCGGGCCGGCGACACCGGCGTGCCCGACCGCGCCGTCCACTGCCACCTCACCGGCGGCGGCCTCGACGGCGGCGACCCGGCAGGCGACCCGGTGTCCGACGGCACCGTGGGGTCACCCGGCCCGGGTGGTGATGATCCGTTCGGCGCGGGAACCGCGCCGGAACCGTCCGGACTGGCTAGCCTTCATGCGGCGCAGGCCCGCGCGGTCGTCGAGGACCAGCGGCGCCGGGGACGGCCGGTGCTGCGGCTGCACCTGGCCGATCGGCTGACCGGCCTGGTCACGCTGGCGCGAGCCGTCCAGAACTGACACGGTCACACACACAGGAAGGCCGAGGAGCGATGCCCACCGCGAACGGCGGCCGGACCAACCCGCTGCGCGATCCCCGCGACAAGCGGCTCCCCCGCATCGCCGGCCCGTGCGGACTGGTGATCTTCGGGGTCACCGGTGATCTCTCCCGCAAGAAGCTGATGCCGGCGATCTACGACCTCGCCAACCGCGGCCTGCTCCCGCCGGGCTTCGCGCTCACCGGGTTCGCCCGCCGCGACTGGGACTCCGAGGACTTCGGACAGGTCGTGTACGAGGCCGTCCGGGAGCACGCGCGGACCCCGTTCCGCCAGGAGGTCTGGGACCGGCTGGCCGAGGGCCTGCGGTTCGTCCAGGGTGCCTTCGACGACGACGCCGCGTTCGACGAGCTCGAGCGCACCGTCCGCGAGCTGGACGAGAAGCGCGGCACCGGCGGGAACCACGCGTTCTACCTGTCGATCCCGCCCAGCGCGTTCCCGGTCGTCTGCAAGCAGCTCGCCCGGTCGGGGCTGTCCGCCCAGGAGGACCCGGACGTCTGGCGCCGGGTGGTGATCGAGAAGCCGTTCGGGCACGACCTGGCCTCGGCCAAGGAGCTGAACGCGATCGTCAACGAGGTCTTCCCCGAGGACTCGGTGTTCCGCATCGACCACTACCTCGGCAAGGAGACCGTCCAGAACGTCCTCGCCCTGCGGTTCGCGAACCAGCTGTTCGAGCCGATCTGGAACGCGAACTACGTCGACCACGTGCAGATCACGATGGCCGAGGACATCGGGCTGGGCGGGCGTGCCGGCTACTACGACGGCATCGGCGCCGCCCGGGACGTCATCCAGAACCACCTGCTGCAGCTCCTCGCCTTCACCGCGATGGAGGAGCCGACGTCGTTCTCGTCGGACGAGCTGCGCGCCGAGAAGATCAAGGTGCTGAAGGCGGTCAAGCTCCCGCTGCCGCTGGACGAGACCACCGCCCGCGGTCAGTACGACGGCGGCTGGCAGGGCGGCGAGGAGGTCCCCGGGCTCAAGGAGGAGGAGGGGTTCAACCCCGACTCCACGACCGAGACCTTCGCCGCGATCACCTGCGAGGTCGAGAACCGCCGCTGGGCCGGGGTGCCGTTCTACCTGCGCACCGGCAAGCGGCTCGGCCGGCGGGTCACCGAGATCGCCGTCGTCTTCAAGCGTGCCCCGCACCTGCCCTTCGACGAGACGATGACCGAGGAGCTGGGGCAGAACGCCCTGGTCATCCGGGTCCAGCCGGACGAGGGGGTGACGATGCGGTTCGGCTCCAAGGTGCCCGGCAACCAGATGGAGGTCCGCGACGTCACGATGGACTTCGGCTACGGCAACGCCTTCACCGAGTCCTCCCCCGAGGCCTACGAGCGGCTCATCCTCGACGTCCTGCTCGGGGAGCCGTCGCTGTTCCCGGTGAACGAGGAGGTCGAGCGGTCCTGGGAGATCCTCGACCCGGTCATCGAGCACTGGTCGGGGTTGCCCGACGGGCCCGACGGCTACCCGGCCGGATCCTGGGGTCCCGACTCGTCCGCCGAGATGCTCGCCCGCACCGGTCGCCACTGGCGCCGGCCCTGACCTCCGAGGAGCCGACACACATGATCATCGATCTGCCGTCGAGCAACACCTCGGCGGTCAACCGCAAGCTCGTCGAGCTGCGCGAGTCCGGCGGCGTGTTCGCGCTGGGCCGGGTGTTGACCCTGGTCGTCGTCACCGACGACGGGCCGGAGCTGGAGCGCTCGATCGACGCCGCCAACGCCGCCAGCCGCGAGCACCCGTGCCGGGTCATCGTGCTGGCCCGCGGGCAGCGCCGGGCCTCGCCGCGGCTCGACGCGCAGATCCGGGTCGGCGGTGACGCCGGCGCCAGCGAGGTCATCGTGCTGCGCGGCTACGGCCCGCTCGCCGCCGAGGAGGCCGGTGCCGGCATGGTCATGCCGCTCCTGCTGCCCGACGCACCGGTCGTCGCCTGGTGGCCGGGCGAGGCCCCGGCCGCACCGTCGGAGGACGCCGTCGGGCGGCTCGCGCAGCGCCGGATCACCGACGCGCTGTCGTCGAAGAACCCGACGAAGGCGTTCGAGCAGCGGCGCAAGGACTACGCCCCCGGCGACACCGACCTCACCTGGACCCGGCTCACGCACTGGCGGGCCCAGCTGGCGGCCGCGCTGGACGTGCCGCCCCACGAGGAGGTGACCTCGGCCGTCGTCGCGGGCGAGGTCGTGTCGCCCTCCACCGAGCTGGTCGCCGGCTGGCTGGCGTCCGCGCTCGGGGTGAAGGTGAAGCGGTCGCCGTCGGAGAAGGCCAACGGGCTGTCGATGGTCCGGCTCGTCCGCGCGTCGGGCGACGTCGAGCTGGCTCGTCCGGACGGCAAGACGGCCCGGCTCACCCAGCCCGGGCAGCCGGAGCGGCTGATCGCGCTGGCACGGCGGCACGTGTCCGACTGCCTCGCCGAGGAGCTGCGCCGGCTCGACCCGGACGAGGTCTACGCCGAGGCGCTCGAGGGAGTGTCCCGGGTGACCCGCGGCCGTACCCCGGTGAAGGTGTGAGCATGAGCGAGAACGTGCAGGTCGCCGTCCACCCCGACGCCGACGCCCTGGCCGCCGCCACCGCGGCGCGGCTGATCACCGCGCTGGTCGACATCCAGGCCGGCGGTGCCGTCCCCCGGGTCGTGCTCACCGGTGGCGGGGTCGGGATCCAGCTGCTGCGTGACGTGGCCGCCTCCCCGGCCCGCGACGTCGTCGACTGGGGGTCGGTGGACCTGTTCTGGGGCGACGAGCGCTTCGTCCCGGCCGACGACGCCGAGCGCAACGAGAGGCAGGCCCGCGAGGCTCTGCTCGACCGGCTGCCGCTCGACCCGGCGCGGGTGCACCCGATGCCGGCCGCCCCCGCCGACGGCGGCACCCGGGAGGAGGCCGAGGAGGCCGCCCGGGACTACGCCCGGGTGCTGCGCGACCTGGCCGGGCCGGACGGCGACGGCATCCCCGCCTTCGACGTGACGCTGGTCGGCATGGGCGAGGAGGGGCACACGCTCTCGGTCTTCCCGGACTCCCCCGCCGTGCACGAGCAGGCGCCGTCCGTCGTCGCGGTGTTCGACTGCCCGAAGCCGCCGCCCACCCGCATCTCGCTCACGCTGGCCGCCGCCCGGCGCTCGCGTGAGGTGTGGGTCGTCGCCGCCGGGGCCGGCAAGGCACCGGCCGTCGCGGGTGCCCTGACCGGTGTCCCGGAGACCGAGCTGCCGGTCGGCGGGGCGCGGGGGACCGAACGGACCCGCTGGCTGCTCGACACCGCGTCCGCCGCCGAGCTACCCGGGTCGCTGCACCCGCGGCCCTCCTGAGCCCACGACCGGGACTGTGAGATCGCGCCCGTCCGGCGGGTGCCGGGCGCGGCGCTCCGGTTAGGGTCCGCCGCATGCGCATCGGCACCCCGCTCGGCCCGGCCCCCACCCGCGTGCTGCTCCTCGGCTCGGGTGAGCTGGGCAAGGAGGTCGCGATCGCCTTCCAGCGCCTCGGCGTCGAGGTGGTCGCGGTCGACCGCTACCCGCACGCACCCGCGCACCAGGTGGCGCACCGCTGGCACGCGATCGACATGACCGACCCCGTCACGCTCGCCACGCTCATCGAGCAGGAGTCCCCGGACCTGATCATCCCGGAGATCGAGGCGATCGCGACCACCGCGCTGGCGGCGATCGAGGCCGCGGGCACGACCGTCGTGCCGACCGCCCGCGCCGCGCAGCTGACGATGGACCGTGAGGGCATCCGGCGGCTCGCCGCGGAGGAGCTGGGGCTGCCCACGTCGCCCTACGCCTTCGCCGACACCCTCGACGAGGTCCGCGCGGCCGTCGACCGGGTCGGGCTGCCGTGTGTGCTCAAGCCGGTCATGTCGTCGTCGGGCAAGGGACAGTCGGTCCTGAAGTCGGCCGACGACGCCGAGGCCGCGTGGGAGTACGCCCGCACCTCGGGCCGGGTGTCCGCGCCGCGCGTGATCGTCGAGGGCTTCGTCGAGTTCGACTACGAGATCACCCAGCTCACCGTGCGGCACGCCGGCGGGACCGCCTTCTGCGACCCGATCGGCCACCGCCAGGAGAACGGCGACTACGTCGAGTCCTGGCAGCCGCAGCCGATGTCGGACGCGGCGCTCGCCGCGTCCCGCGACGTCGCCGGCCGGATCACCGAGGCCCTCGGCGGGCGCGGGATCTTCGGCGTGGAGCTGTTCGTCCGCGGCGACGAGGTGCTGTTCTCCGAGGTCAGCCCCCGCCCGCACGACACCGGGCTGGTCACGCTCGCCACCCAGCGGCTGAACGAGTTCGAGCTGCACGCCCGCGCCGTCCTCGGCCTTCCGGTCGACACCGCGTTGCGCGCCCCCGGCGCGTCCGCGGTGGTGTACGGCGGTGACGACCTCGACGCGCCCGACTACGAGGGCGTCGCGGAGGCGCTCGCCGTCGAGGGCGCCGACCTGCGGCTGTTCGGCAAGCCGTCGGCGAGCGAGCGCAGGCGGATGGGGGTCGCGGTGGCGTACGCCGACGACGTCGACACCGCGCGGGAGCGGGCCCGCCAGGCCGCCGGGCACGTCCGGCCGGTCGCCCGGAGCTGAGTCCCGCCTGCGGTGGGCCGGTCCGCCACGCCGCCCACGGCGGGCCGGACGCGACCTACCGCGGGTAACCTCGACGTCGGAGGTGGAGCGATGGCGGGTCGCACCGGACTGGTGGTGGCGGGCGCCGGAGCCCGCGGCGCGTACGAGGCGGGGGCGCTCACGGAGCTGCTCCCCCGGCTGACCCGTACCTGGTCGGCGCCGTCGGTGCTGGTCGGGACGAGTGCCGGCGCCCTGAACGTGGCCGCGCTCGCGGGCCTGACCGGCACCGATCCCGAGGAGGCCGCTGCCGAGCTGGTGACCCGCTGGGAGTCGGTGCGGACCAGTGAGGTCGTCGCGCTCCCGTCGTCGGCGTTCGAGGCGGGCGCGGCCTACCTGGGCGACCTCGCCGGTGTCCCGTCCGCCCTGCGACGGCTGCTGGGGCTGCCCGATCGCGTGACCCGGCTGCTCGACGCCGAGCGCCTGCGCCCGGTCGTCGAGCGGGTCGTCGACTGGGACCGGCTGCATCACGCGATCGCCCGCGGCCCGGTCGACGCGGTCGGGGTGGCGTGCACGTCGGCGGGCACCGGTGGGACGGTCGTGTTCGTCGAGCGCGGACCCGATGTCGGGCTCCCGCCCTACGACCCGGGCCGCGACATCCGCTACGTCGACGCCGTGCTGACCCCGGACCACCTGCTGGCCTCGGCCGCGGTGCCGGTGCTGTTCGCACCCCGCCGGATCGAGGGCCCCGACCCCGGCTGGTACCTGGACGGCGGTGTCCGCCTGAACACCCCGCTCAAGCCGGCGCTGCGGCTCGGCGCGGACCGGATCGGCGTCGTCGCGACGACGCCGGCCGTGCCGGTGCCGGAGGCGGCCGACCCGCCCGCGGACGTCCCCGACGTCTACGCGGTCGCCGCGCTCGCGCTGCGGATCGTGCTCGGCGCGGGCGTCACCGAGGACCTCCGGACGCTGCGGGCGGTGAACGAGCTCGTCGAGCGCGGTGTGGACGGGCGGCACCGCCGGATCGGGAGCTGGTTCACCGGGCCGCCACCGGACCGCGGGACCGAGCTCGCCGACCTCGCCGCCGAGGTCCGCCGGACCGAGTACGGCGGCCTCTGCGCGCTGCGCAACCCGTCGCTGTTCGTGCTGGAACGACTGGTCGGCGGCGGGGTGCCGGACGTCGACCCGACGCACGGGGCGGAGCTGCTGAGCTTCCTGTTCTTCGATCCGGCGTTCGCGTCCGCGGCGGCGGCGCTGGGGGCGGCGCACGCGACGTCGGCGGCTGCTCCCGACGGGCCGGAGCCGGCCCGGCGCGCCCGCGCGTGACCCGGGACCGCCACCGCCACCGCACCGGGCGGGGTCGGACGGCGTCGCTGCCGCGTTCGCCCGTCCGGACCCGGGCGACCGCCTCGACCGGCTGCACCCAGATCTTGCCGTCGCCGATCGTGCCGGACCGGGCCGCGGCGGCGATACCGTCGACGACCTTGTCGACGAGCTCGACATGTTGAGCACGCATCGGGACCGACCGGACCCGGCGCACCGGACCGGACATCGGTGTCGCAGCACTCCGAAAACGGACCATCGGCGTGATCCGGGCGGTTCCCGCCGTGGCCGATGAGTCCGCACGACACCCCCGGTCGGTACTGCGGACAGCGGCCCACACCGGACCGCCCGGGGAAGGGACACCGCCATGACCACCAGGTCCACCACCGCCACGACCGGCTCGGCCCGCCCGCTCGCCGGGACGATCGCCCTCTGGGTGCTGCAGGTCGTGCTCGCCGGCGTCTTCGTGATGGCGGCACTACCGAAGATCAGTTTCGATCCGGTCGCCGTCGCCGGGTTCGACCTGCTGGGGCTGGGCGTGCCCGGCATGGTCGTCGTCGGCTGGCTGGAGCTCGCCGGGGCGGTTGCGTTGCTGGTCCCGCGGCTGTGCGGGCTCGCGGCGACCTGCCAGGTCGCCCTCATGGTCGGCGCGACCGTCGTCACCGCGATCCTGATGCCGGGGATGATCGCCTTCCCGGCGGTGGTGCTGGTGCTGGTCTGTGTCGTCGCCTGGTTCCGCCGGCACGACACCGCGGCGCTGCTGCAAATGGTGCGCCGCTGAACGCCCCGCCGCCCCGGAGACGACCTCCGGGGCGGCGGGCCGTCGCGGGGTCAGACGGTCTCGTCGGTGAGCCGGCCGTGGTTGTGGTCGTCGTAGGCGGCGAGATCGAGGAAGCCGTGCCCGGAGTAGTTGAACAGGACGACCTTCTCCTGACCGGTCTCCTTCGCGGCCAGCGCCTCGTCGATCGCCGCGGCGATCGCGTGCCCGGTCTCCGGTGCGGGGATCCTCCCCTCGGTCCGGGCGAACTGCTTGGCCGCCTCGAACACCTTGCCCTGCGGGTAGGCGGCCGCCTCCATGCGCTCGTCCCGCACCAGGGCCGACACCAGCGGCGAGTCGCCGTGGTACCGCAGGCCGCCCGCATGGATCGACGGCGGCACGAAGTCGTGCCCCAGGGTGTACATCGGCATGAGCGGGGTGAGCCCCGCGGTGTCGCCGAAGTCGTAGTCGTAGCGGCCCTGGGTCAGCGTCGGGCAGGACAGCGGCTCGACGGCGAGCAGCCGCACACCCGCGTCGGGGACGAACGGGAAGGCGATGCCGCCCAGGTTCGAGCCACCCCCGCAGGACCCCACGACGACGTCGGGCAGCCGCTCCCCGGCCAGCTCGAGCTGTTCCTTCGCCTCCAGCCCGATCATGGTCTGGTGCAGCACGACGTGGTTCAGCACGGAGCCGAGCGCGTAGTGGGTGTCGTCGCGGCCGACGCAGTCGCGGACCGCGTCGGAGATCGCCGAGCCGAGCGATCCGGGCTGGTCCGGCTCGTCGACCGGGGACGCGACGACCTCGCCGCCCCAGGTCTCGATCGCGATCCGCCGGTAGGGCTTCTGCCCGTACGAGGCCCGCACCATGTAGACCTTCAGGTCCAGGCCGAACTGCGCGGACGCGAACGCCAGCGCGGTGCCCCACTGCCCGGCGCCGGTCTCGGTGGTGAGCCGGGTGGTGCCGTCCTGGGCGTTGTAGAACGCCTGCGCCACCGCCGTGTTGGTCTTGTGGCTGCCGGACGGTGAGACCGACTCGTCCTTGTAGTAGATCCGGGCCGGTGTCCCGAGCTCCCGTTCGAGCCGGGCGGCCCGCACCAGCGGGGTCGGGCGCCACAGCCGGAGGATGTCGAGAACCTCACCGGGGACGTCGATCCACGGTGCGGCGCTCACCTCCTGCTCGATCAGCGCCGCGGGGAAGAGCGGCGCCAGGTCGTCGGGGCCGACCGGCTCCCGCGTCCCCGGGTGCAGCGGCGGCTGCAGCGGGGCCGGCAGGTGCGGCACGACGTTGAACCAGGCCTCGGGGATCCGTTCCGGTGGCAGCGTCCAGCGGGTCATGACCTCGGAACCTATCCCGGAGGTGCCGTGGGTCACGAGAGGGGCGCGTCTCCGGGATCGTCGATCCGCACCGCGACCTGCTCGTTGTCGTGGGTCCAGCAGACGTAGGAGTAGCGGACGCCGTGCTTCTCGGCGTACTCCCACCAGGCGCGGGCCTCGTCGCGCTCCCAGCCCGGGAAGTTGAGGAACTCGTCGAACAGCACGATGCTGCCCACACGCAGCCGCGGGCCGACGGCGGCCAGCACGGTCACCGCCGACGAGTACAGGTCCGAGTCGACGTGCAGGAAGTCCACCGGGCCGGGGTGCTCGGCCAGGAACCCGTCGAGGGTGTCGTCGAACAGACCGGGGACCAGCTCGGCGCCCGGGATCTCGGGCAGCGCTCCGACGTCGTCGAACGCGCCGGCGGGGAACCCCGCCCGCCACGTCTCGGGCAGGCCGGTGAAGGTGTCGAAACCGTGGACACGGCCGTCGGCGCGGTGCGCGGCGATCATGCGGAGGGTCCTTCCGCGGTAGACGCCGAACTCGCACGCCATGCCACCGGAGGGTGCCAGCGAGAGCGCGTGCGCCAGCGTCGCGTCCGGGTCCGGCAGCGCGACCGCCCCGGCCAGGTGGTCGCGGGCGAACCGGGCACTGCTCGCGACGGCCTCCCGCTCGCCGGCGGCGAAGACGTCGCGCCGGTCCCGGATCTCGGTGGCCCGCAGCTCGGAGAGCACGCGGTCGGCCTCGGCGCGGACGCGCCCGTCCAGCTCCTCGCGCAACGCGGCCAGCTCGGCCCGCAGCGTCGCCGTCTGGGCGGCGGTGTGCCGGGCCAGCGCGGCGTCGACCAGCCGGCCGGCGCGGCGGCGGGCACCGTGCAGCAGTGTGCGGGGGCCGCGGATCTACAGCTCCCGGGACGCCCGGAGCCGGCCGAGGGCCTCCTCCAGGATGGCCTCGCCGTCGGCGTCGCTGCGCCGCTCCTTCACGTAGGCCAGGTGCGTCTTGTACGGCTCGGTGCGCGGCGCGGCCGGCGGGTTCTCGGAGTCACGCCCGCCGGGCAGGCCACAGCGCGGACAGTCCCACGTCTCCGGGACCTCGGCCTCGGCGGCGAACCAGGTGTTGTTGACGTGTCCGTTCACGCAGTAGAACGGGATCCGTTCGCGTGCCGCGGTCTCGCCGCGCTCGGACTCGCCCATCGGACCGGCCCCGACCCGGGTGCCGCGGATCGCGTTGCCACCAGCCATCGTGTCGTCCCTCTCGCTCGCACTGGCGCGATTACGGTGTCAGGCGTTGCCGGCCAGCAGGAGGCCGTTGCCGACCACCGCGATGAACCAGATCAGCCCGACGAAGATCGTGTAACGAGCGACGTTCCGGTCGGCGGCCGCGGAGCCGGACAGGCTCGACTGGACGCCACCGCCGAAGAGGCTGGTCAGACCACCGCCCTTGCTGCGCTGCAGCAGGACCAGCGCGATCAGCATCACGCTGGTCACGATGAGGATGATCTGCAGGGTCAGGATCACGTGCACTTCCCAATCTGCGGTCGCTCGTGGAGTGGCCCAGGATACTCCGACACCCCGGGACCGTGTCCGGCCGGGTCGCCCACCTCCCCCACATGCGGCTCGGGGAGCTCCGGCCTGGGCCGGAGCTCCCCGAGTCGTGGACACGTGGCGGGACCGCCGGGCTACGGCAGGGGGCCGCCCGCGGCGATCGCCGAGAGCTTCGCGAACTCCTCGGCGTCCAGGCTCGCCCCGCCGACCAGCGCGCCGTCGACGTCGGTCTGGGCGACGATCTCCCCCACGTTCGACGACTTCACCGAGCCGCCGTAGAGGATCCGGGCGCCAGCGGCGACGTCGTCGCCGTAGAGCTCCTGCAGGGTCTCGCGCAGCGCGGCACAGACCTCCTGGGCGTCCGGGGGACCCGCGACCTTCCCGGTGCCGATCGCCCAGACCGGCTCGTAGGCGAGCACGATCCCGGCCGCCTGCTCGGCGGACACCTTCTTCAGGGCGCCGCGCAGCTGGTCGGTGCAGTGCTGCACGTGCGTGCCGGCCTCGCGGACCTCCAGGCCCTCGCCGACGCACAGGATCGGGGTGATCCCGTGCTTGAGCGCGGCGAGCACCTTGGAGTTCACGACCGCGTCGTCCTCGGCGTGGATCTCCCGGCGCTCCGAGTGCCCGACGACGACGTATCGGCAGCCCAGCTTCGCGAGCATCACCCCGGACACGTCACCGGTGTAGGCACCCGAGTCGTGCGGGGACAGGTCCTGCGCCCCGTGCACGACCCTCAGCTTGTCACCGTCGATCAGCGTCTGGACGCTGCGGATGTCGGTGAACGGCGGCAGGACCGCGACCTCGACCTTGTCGAAGTACCGGTCGGGCAGTGCGAAGGCGAGCTTCTGCACGACCGCGATGGCCTCGAGGTGGTTGAGGTTCATCTTCCAGTTGCCCGCGATGAGCGGGGTACGGGATGCCATCAGGCCTCACCCTCCAGGACCGCGACGCCCGGCAGGGTCGCGCCCTCGAGGAACTCGAGCGAGGCGCCACCGCCGGTGGAGATGTGCGAGAAGCCGTCCTCGGCGATGCCCAGCGCCCGCACCGCGGCCGCCGAGTCACCCCCGCCGACGACGGAGAACGCGGCCCCGTCGGCGATCGCCTGCGCGACCCCGCGGGTGCCGTCGGCGAACGGCGCCATCTCGAACACGCCCATCGGGCCGTTCCAGAAGATCGTCCTCGCCTCGGCGATCCGCGCGGCGAACGCGCGCACCGAGTCCGGACCGATGTCCAGGCCCAGCCAGCCGTCCTCGATCGCGTCCACCGGCACCGTCTTCGTGTTCGCGTCCGCGGAGAACGCGTCGGCGACCACGACGTCGGTCGGCAGGACGATCTTGCCGGACTCCAGCAGGGTCCGGCAGGTGCCGACCTGGTCGGACTCCAGCAGCGAGGAGCCGACGCCGTGCCCCTGGGCGGCGAGGAAGGTGAAGCACATCCCGCCGCCGACGAGCAGCGTGTCGACGGTCGGCAGCAGCGCCTCGATCACGGCCAGCTTGTCCGAGACCTTCGACCCGCCGAGCACGACGGCGTAGGGCCGCTGCGGGTCCCCGGTCAGGGTCCGCAGCACCTCGACCTCGGAGAGGACGAGCCCGCCGGCGTAGGGGTCGAGCCGCTGCGCGACGTCGTAGACCGACGCCTGCTTGCGGTGCACCACCCCGAAGCCGTCGGACACGAACGCCGCGTCGTCGCCCACGAGCGAGACCAGCTCGTCGGCGAACGCGCCGCGCTCGGCGTCGTCCTTGCTGGTCTCGCGGGCGTCGAACCGGATGTTCTCCAGCATGACGACGTCGCCCGCCGCCATGCTCGGGAGCGGCCTGCCGTGCTCCACCAGCCGGACCGGGGCGCCGAGCAGCTCACCGAGCCGCCCGGCTGCCGGGGCCAGCGAGAACCGGGCCTCCGGGCCGTTCTTCGGACGGCCCAGGTGCGCGGTGACGACGACCTGCGCGCCCGCACCGGACAGCGCCTGGATGGTCGGCACCGAGGCGCGGATGCGGCCGTCGTCGGTGATGTTCCGGTCGTCGTCGAGGGGAACGTTGAGATCGGAACGGACCAGGACGGTCCGGCCCTGAACGCCCTCGGCGACGAGGTCGTCGACGTTCTTCACAGCTTCGACGCCACCAGCCCGGCGATGTCGACCAGACGGTTCGAGTAGCCCCACTCGTTGTCGTACCAGCCGACGATCTTGACCTGGTTGCCGATGACCTTGGTCAGGCCCGCGTCGAGGATGCAGGAGTGCGGGTCGGTCACGATGTCCGAGGACACGATCGGGTCCTCGGTGTACTTGAGGACGCCCTTCAGCGGGCCCTCGGCGGCGGCCTTCATCGCGGCGTTGACGGCCTCGACGGTGGTCTCGCCCTTGACCTCGACGGTCAGATCGGTGGCCGAGCCGGTGGGGATCGGCACCCGCAGCGCGTAGCCGTCGAGCTTGCCCTTGAGGTGCGGCATGACCAGCGAGATCGCCTTGGCGGCACCGGTCGAGGTGGGGACGATGTTCAGCGCGGCGGCCCGGGCGCGGCGCAGGTCCTTGTGCGGGCCGTCCTGCAGGTTCTGGTCGGCGGTGTAGGCGTGGATCGTGGTCATCAGACCCTTCTCGATCCCGACCAGGTCGTCGAGCACCTTGGTCATCGGCGCCAGGCAGTTCGTGGTGCAGGACGCGTTCGAGACGATGTTCTGCGAACCGTCGTAGTCACCGTCGTTGACGCCCTTGACGATGGTGATGTCCTCGTCGGACGCGGGGGCCGAGATGACGACCTTCTTCGCGCCGGCGTCGAGGTGCTTCGACGCGGCGTCGCGCTTGGTGAACAGCCCGGTGGACTCGACCACGACGTCGACGCCGAGGTCCTTCCAGGGCAGCTCGGCGGGGTCGCGGACGGCGAGGCCCTTGAAGCCCTTGCCGTCGACCACGATCTCGTCGCCCGAGGTGGTGACCTCGTAGGGCAGGCGGCCGAGGATCGAGTCGTACTTCAGCAGGTGCGCGAGCGTCGCGTTGTCGGTGATGTCGTTCACCGCGACGATCTCGATGTCCGTCGTCCCGGCGGCGCGCTGGGCGTCCACCGCCCGCCAGAAGTTCCGGCCGATGCGGCCGAAGCCGTTGACTCCTACGCGGACCGTCACAGTGCCTCCATGGGCTCGTCGTGCGTGTCGTCTTCGCCCCGGCACGCCGGGTCCCGGCGGCGGGGGTGGCAGGTCGATCGCCGCACTCCGCCCCGTCGGGCGGAGGCCACGTGCCGTGCTCGGCCGCCACCCTATCGGCGCATCGGCGCGCGCGGATCCCGCGTACCCCGTGACCTGCGCCGCGATCCGCTCCTCGCACCCGGCCGTGGCCCGTGCCGGACGCCCGGCACGGGCCACCGGCGACCGCTCAGGCGATGCGCAGGAACTTCCGCCAGGCGGGACGGGTGTCGGCGACGGCGGCCGCGGCGCGCTCGTCGTCGGAGAACCCGTCGACCGGCTCGTGCGGCTGCACCGCCCGGGCGCGGGACACGAACGCCGTCGCGGCGGACAGCGCGGCGGTGACGCCGGCGGCGCCGGGCCCGGCGGTGATCGTCGCCGGGGCGGGGACGCCGAAGCGCGCGGCGGCGGCCGGCCCGTCCGTCCGCTCGGCCAGTGCGACGGCGGCGGTGCCCTGCCCGTCGTCCGTGGCACCCTCGGCCTGCTCCGTGGCGGCCTCGGCCGGACCCGCCGGCTCCGGGCGCTTCGCGGCCGGGATGCCACCACTGGTGACGTCGACCAGCGCGACCTCCCAGGCGTAGGTCGAACGCTGGTGGGCGATCCGCTCCCGCACGTGGGACGGGTCGCCGACCGCCGCCTCGCCGACCAGCAGCACGACGACGCGCTCCGGCCGGTCGTCCTCCGCACGGGCGGCGAGCTCGTCCCCGACCGCGTCGAGCAGGCGGGCGGCGCCGATCCTCAGGTCGGGGCCGTCGACCGGACGGAGCTTCGTGGCGAGCGCGGTGCGCGCGCCGCCGGCGTCCACCGGGGTCGCGGGCGGGTGCGAGCCGTCGGCCAGCGAACGCGTCAGGTCGTCACCGGTGGACAGCACGACCTGCAGCGACCCCGGCTCCGCGGCCTGGGCGTCGAGCAGGTCGACGAGGCCGGCGCGGAGGGCGGGGAGCAGCGGTCGCAGCATGCTGGATCGATCGAGATGCACGGCGAGAAGGGTGGAGCCCGGGTTCGTCACGGCGGCATCGTGCCGGACCCGCCGCAGCGGCCCGGTGACGGGGTGTGATCACCGCGGAGGGCGGGCCGGAGGGGTCCGCCGACGCCGTGCGTCAGCGCCCCTCCTCCTCCAGCATCTCGGCCGTGACGGCCGACTCGGTGTCCGGGATGCCCAGCTCGGCCGCCTTCTTGTCGGCGGTCTGCAGCAGCCGCCGGATCCGGCCGGCGACCGCGTCCTTGGTCATCGGCGGGTCGGCGAGCTGGCCGAGCTCCTCCAGCGACGCCTGGGTGTGCTGGGCACGCAGCGTCCCGGCCGCACGCAGGTGCTCGGGCACCTCGTCGCCGAGGATGTCCAGGGCGCGCGAGACCCGGGCGGCCGCGGCGACCGCGGCCCGTGCGGACCGGCGGAGGTTGGCGTCGTCGAAGTTCGCCAGGCGGTTCGCGGTCGCCCGGACCTCGCGCCGCATCCGCCGCTCCTCCCAGGACAGCACGCTCTGGTGCGCGCCCATCCGGGTCAGGAGCGCACCGATCGCGTCGCCGTCGCGGACGACCACCCGGTCCGCCCCGCGGACCTCACGGGCCTTGGCCGCCACCCCGAGCCTGCGGGCCGCGCCGACCAGCGCGAGCGCGGCCTCCGGGCCGGGACAGGTGACCTCGAGCGCGGAGCTGCGGCCGGGCTCGGTCAGCGAGCCGTGTGCCAGGAACGCGCCCCGCCAGGCGGCCTCGGCGTCGGACAGGTCCCCGGACACGACGGGCGGCGGCAGCCCGCGGACCGGACGCCCCCGGTTGTCGAGCAGGCCGGTCTGCCGGGCCAGCCCCTCGCCGTCGCGGATCACCCGGATCACGTAGCGGGCGCTGCGGCGCAGCCCGCCCGCCGTGATCACGTGGGCGTCGGCGGTGTGGCCGTACAGCTCGTGGATCTCGCGGCGGAGCCTGCGGGCCACCGATCCGGTGTCCACCTCGGCCTCGATGACGACGCGGCCGCCCACGATGTGCAATCCGCCGGCGAAGCGCAACAGCGAGGCCACCTCGGCGCGCCGCGACGACTGCTTGGTGACGGTGAGCCGGCTCAGCTCGTCCTTCACCGTGGCGGTCATGGCCATTCGGGGCTCCTTCCGCGCTGCGGGCCGTGGTCGTCGTTCCCTGTCGTTCCGGCCTCGCGCCGGCCCACCGGGGCCAGGACGTCGAGCACCTCGAGCAGGGCGCCCGCGAGGGCGTCCGGATCGTGCCGTGGGGTCGCTGCGTCGGCGTCGGCGACGTCGGCCAGCCACACCCGACCGCCGGGGACCAGCAGGTCGGCCGCCGCCGCGTGCAGCCTGTCCGGCAGTGGTACCGACCCGCTGTCGGCCAGGACGGCGTGCGCCCGCAGGTCGGGCGCGTGACCGGACAGTACTTCAAGGTGCTGCTCCGGCGAGAAACCGGCGGTCTCCCCCGGCTCCGGTGTGAGGTTGAGCAGCACGACGCGGGCCGCGGAGGTCTCCAGCAGCGCGTCGCGCAGGCCGGGCACGAGCAGGTGCGGCAGCACGCTGGTGAACCACGAGCCGGGCCCCAGCAGGACGGCATCGGCCTCCAGGACGGCGCGTACGGCCTCGTCGCAGGCCGGCGGATCCTCCGGCCGGAGCCACACGCGCCGGACGCGGCCGGGGGTGGAGGCGACCGCGACCTGCCCGCGGATGCGGTGCGCACGGTCCCGGCCGTCCAGTGCGACCTCCGCCTCGATGTCCAGCGGCACCCGGGCCATCGGCAGCACCCGGCCGGCGCAGCCGAGCAGCCCGCCGAGGGTCTCCAGCGCCCGGACGGGATCGCCGTCGCGCTCCAGCAGGCCGGCGAGCAGCAGGTTCCCGACGGCGTGCCCGGCCAGCGCACCGTTGCCGCCGAAACGGTGCTGCACGAGACCGGACCAGAACCGGCCGTCGGCGTCGTCGGCGGCCAGCGCGGACAGCGCCATCCGCAGGTCGCCGGGCGGCAGCAGCCCGAGCTCGCGGCGCAGCCTGCCCGAGGACCCGCCGTCGTCGGCGACGGTGACGACGGCGGTGATCCCGGCGACGGCCGGGCAGCGGCGCAGGGCGGTCAGGGTGGCGTGCAGGCCGTGGCCGCCCCCCAGCGCCACCACCCGCATCCCGTCCGGTCCGGTCACTCGCGCCCCATGTCGCGGTGCTCGACGTTGACCTGGACGCCGTCCTGCGCGGACAGCCGCCTGCCGATCTCCTCGGAGATCGCGACCGAGCGGTGCTTGCCGCCGGTGCAGCCGACGGCGACGGTCAGGTACCGCTTGCCCTCGCGGCGGTAACCGGCGCCGACCAGGTCGAGCAGCTCCAGGTAGCGGTCGACGAACTCCTCGGCGCCCTCCTGGGACAGCACGTAGTCGCTGACCTCGTGGTCGCGCCCGGTGTGCTCGCGCAGCTCGGGGATCCAGTGCGGGTTGGGCAGGAAACGCACGTCGACGACGAGGTCGGAGTCGAGCGGGAGCCCGTACTTGTACCCGAACGACAGCACCGTGATCCGCGTGGCGGCGTGCGCGCTCTCCCCCGCGAACGACCCCTCGATCCGCGACCGCAGGTCGTGCACGGACAGGTTCGAGGTGTCCACGACGAGATCGGCGTCCTCGCGGAGCGGGCGCAGCACCTCGCGCTCGGCGTTCAGCCCGTCGGTGATCCGGCCGGCGCCCTGCAGCGGGTGCGAGCGCCGGTTCTGCTCGAACCGCCGCACCAGGACGGCGTCGGACGCCTCCAGGAACAGCAGCCGCGGCCGGTAGCCCCGACCGTCCAGGTCCTTGATGACCGCGCCCAGGTCGTCGGTGAAGGCACGGGACCGCACGTCCATCACGACGGCGATGCGCGCCACCTCGCCGCGCGCCCGCGAGCCGAGCTCCACCATCGTCGCGATCAGCTCCGGGGGCAGGTTGTCGACGACGAACCAGCCGAGGTCCTCCAGCACCTTCGCCGCGGTGCTGCGCCCGGCCCCGGACAGGCCGCTGACGACGGCGACCTCGATACCCGGGCCACCGTCCGGAACCTGCTCCCCTGTGCCCGTCATCGCTGTTCCCCCTCGGTCGACGCTCCGGTCCCGTTACCGCCGTGCAGTGCGGCGACGACGGTCTCCGCGGTGCGCCGGCCGAACCCGGGCACCCCCGCGATCTCCTCCACCCCGGCCGCGCGCAGCTTGCGCACCGATCCGAAGTGCTTCAGCAGCGCCTGCCGGCGGGCCGGGCCGAGCCCGGGGACGCCGTCCAGCGCGGAGGCCGTCATGCCCTGGGAACGACGCTGGCGGTGATAGGTGATGGCGAAACGGTGCGCCTCGTCGCGGACCCGCTGGAGGAGGTACAGACCTTCACTCGTCCGGGAGAGGATGACGGGATCGTCGTCGTCCGGGAGCCAGACCTCCTCGAGGCGCTTGGCGAGACCGCACACGGCGACGTCGGTGATCCCCAGCTCGGCGAGCTCGGCGGCCGCCGCGTCGACCTGTGGTTTCGCCCCGTCGACGACGAGCAGGTTCGGCGGGTAGGCGAACTTCTTCGGCCGGCCGGTCTCCGGGTCGATGCCGGTCCGGACGGTGTCGCCCGGGGCCACCTCGCCGGACCCGGCGGTGGGCTCGGGCTCGTCGGCGGTCTCGGCCAGGAAACGCTTGAACCGGCGCCGGACGACCTCGGCGATGGACGCGACGTCGCCCTGGTCGCTCGCGTCCTTGATCTCGAACCGTCGGTACTCCGACTTGCGGGCCAGCCCGTCCTCGAACACGACCAGCGAGGCGACGACGTTCGTGCCCTGCACGTGGCTGACGTCGATGCACTCGATCCGCAGCGGGGCCTGGTCCAGCTCCAGGTTCTCCTGGATCTCCTGCAGCGCCGCCGAGCGGGCGGTGAGGTCGCCGGCCCGGCGCAGCTTGTGCTGGGCGAAGGCCTCCTTGGCGTTGCGGGCGACGGTCTCGGCGAGGTCCTTCTTGTCGCCGCGCTGCGCCACCCGCAGCGACACCTTCGAGCCGCGCAGCCCGCTCAGCCACCGTTCCAGGGCGGCCCCCTCGGCGGGCAGCACCGGGACGAGGATCTCCTTCGGGACGGGCTGCATCGCGTCGTCGGCGGCGCCGGCGAGCGCGTGCTGCTCGCCGTAGAACTGCGACACGAACCGCTCGACGAGCTGCTCGGTGTCGGTCGGCTCGACCTTGTCGATCACCCAGCCGCGCTGGCCGCGGACCCGGCCGCCGCGGACGTGGAAGATCTGGACGGCCGCCTCCAGCTCGTCCTCGGCGAAGGCGACGACGTCCGCGTCGGTCCCGTCGCCGAGGACGACGGCCTGTTTCTCCATCGCGCGGCGCAGCGCGCCCAGGTCGTCGCGCATCCGGGCGGCCCGCTCGAACTCCAGGTTCTCCGACGCCTCCGCCATCTCCTGCTCGAGCCGCCTGACCATCCGGTCGGTCCGGCCGGAGAGGAAGTCGGAGAAGCCCTCGACGATGTCGCGGTGCTCGTCGGCGCTGACCTTGCCGACGCACGGCGCCGAGCACTTGTCGATGTAGCCGAGCAGACAGGGACGGCCGATCTGGCCGTGCCGCTTGAACACCCCGGCCGAGCAGGTGCGGGCCGGGAACACCCGCAGCAGCAGGTCGAGGGTCTCCCGGATGGCCCAGGCGTGCGCGTAGGGCCCGAAGTAGCGGACCCCCTTGCGCCGCGGCCCGCGGTAGACGTGCAGCCGCGGGTACTCCTCGTTCATCGTCACCGCGAGGACCGGGTAGGTCTTGTCGTCGCGGTAGCGGACGTTGAACCGGGGGTCGTACTCCTTGATCCAGTTGTACTCGAGCTGGAGCGCCTCGACCTCGGTCCCGACGACGGTCCACTCGACCTTCGACGCGGTCGTGACCATCTGCCGGGTGCGCGGGTGCAGCCCGGACAGGTCCGCGAAGTAGGAGTTGAGCCGCTGCCGCAGGCTCTTCGCCTTGCCGACGTAGATCACCCGGCCGCGCGGGTCGGAGAACCGGTAGACGCCCGGCGACTCCGGGATCGTCCCGGTCGCCGGACGGTACGTGCTCGGGTCGGCCATGGTGCTTCCCAGGGTAGTTCCGGGGACCGACACGCGGTCCGGCCCCCGGCTCCGCCGGGCGCCCCGAGCGGGGTGTAGGGACGGACCGGTGCCGGCATCCCCGCGCACCGGCGCGCCGCGGCCGCCGCGGCGGGGCCGCCGTCGGAGACTGTCGGGGCCCTCCGGTAGAACCGCCCTCGAACACGAGTTCGACCCGCCCGGCCCGAGGAGAGCCCATGAGCACCGCGCACGACATCGAGTTCGGCACCGCGCCGGGCGAGGTCCCCGTCCCGGAGGCGCGGCTCGACACCATCCGGAAGCTGCTGGCCAAGGCCGAGCGCGCCGGCACGCCGGACGAGGCCGAGATCTACACCGGGAAGGCCGTCGAGATGATGGCCCGGCACGGGGTCGACGAGGCGCTGCTCGCGGCCACCGGTCCCCCGCGCACGGACCCGATCGGCCGGGCGACGATCGACATCGACGACCCGTACAGCGGGGCGAAGGCCCGGTTGCTGGGCTGGACAGCGGCGGCGCTGCGCTGTCGGTGGGTGATGCACGACCACCGCAACGGCCGGGTCGCCGCGGTGACCGTGTTCGGCCACGCGTCGGACCGGGAGCGGGTCGAGCTGCTCTACACCTCGCTGCTGCTGCAGAGCTCGGCCCAGGTGAGCGCGCTGCGCCCGCCGCACCCGGGCGAGTCGGTCGTGGCCTACCGCCGGTCCTGGATCTACGGGTTCGCGGCGCGGATCCACCAGCGGCTGCTCGAGGCCGAGCAGGAGATCGTGTCCGAGGTCGCGGAGGCGGGCGGGGCCGGGCCCGGCGGGTCCACCGGCCCGTCGGTCGAGCTGGTGCTGGCCGACCGGGGCGACCGCGTCGACGAGGCGTACGCCGCGGAGTTCGGGACGTTGCCGCGGGCCCGCAGGCCGCAGGTGTCGGGCTCGGGCCACCGGCGGGGCGCCGCCGCGGCCGACCGGGCCGATCTCGGCGGTCCCGCGGTGCAGGGCCGGGGCCGTGTGCGCGCGCTGGACCGCTGACCGGCCGGGCGCCGGTCCGGCCCGGGGCGGGTCACTCCCCCAGGACGGCGGCGCGGTGCAGCTCGCGCAGGTTCCGCACGCCGCGCACGGCGAGACCGCGGTCGACGGCCTGGACGGCGAGGACCGGGTGGTACTCGTCGTCGGGCAGCTCCAGGCGGGCCGAGGAGGCACCGTCCGGGAAGGAGACGCCGAGCACCTCGGTCCAGGGGAACCAGCGGGTGCTCAGCACGTTGCGGACCTCGATGCCGTTGCGGTCGGCGCGGGCCCGCGGCCGGGCCATCAGCAACAGCCCACCGGCGACGAACGCCCCGATCACCACCATCGCGACCTGGTCGGCCGGGCGGAAGATCACGCCGGTGTCCTCCGCGGGCATCAGGTACGCGACGACCACGAAGAAGACCATGATCGCGGCGGCACAGACCCAGGCGGTGACCAGCAGCGCGCGGGGGCGCAGCGTCACCGCGTCCGGCCCGGGCTCGGTCGCGTCGGCCCGCGGGGTGTCCTGCTGCGGCTGCTCGGTCACGGTGTGTCCTCCCTGCGGGGCCCGGTCGGGGCCACGGCTCACGTGCTGGTCGCGACGCCGGCGCGCAGGTCGCGCAGCACCAGCGCCGACTCGAGGGCGGCCAGACAGGCCTCGGTGCCCTTGTCCTCGGCCGAGCCCGGGGCACCGGACCGGTCCACCGCCTGCTGGACGGTCTCGGTGGTGAGGACACCGTTCCCGACCGGGGTGGCCTCGTCGAGGGCCACCCGGGTCAGGCCGGACGTCACGGCGTCGCAGACGTACTCGAAGTGCGGGGTGCCCCCGCGCACGACGACGCCGAGGGCGACGACCGCGTCGTGGGTGCGGGCGAGCTCCTGGGCCACGACCGGGAGCTCCACGGTGCCGGGCACCCGGACGACGGTCGGCTCGGTGCCGGATTCGCGCGCGGTCGCGACGGCCCGCTCCAGCAGGGCGTCGACGATCTCGGCGTGCCAGCGGGCGGCGACCACACCGACCCGGAGCCCGGTCGCGTCCAGCTGCGTGGCCCCGGCAGGCCTGCCCTCACCGCTCATGGCTCGATTCTCGCCGGTCCGGCGGCGCACCGGGGCACCGGGGTGTTCCCGGGCCCGGTGCGCTCCACCGGTGCCGCTCCGGTCAGCGGCCGGGGTCCGCGACGCCACCCAGGTCGGGCAGGTCGTGGCCCATCCGGTCGCGCTTGGTCCGCAGGTAGCGCAGGTTCTGCGGGGTCGCCCGGACCGGCATCGCCTCGCGGCCGACCACGCGCAGGCCGTAGCCCTCCAGGCCCGCCCGCTTGTCCGGGTTGTTGGTGAGCAGCCGCATCGACCGCACGCCGAGGTCGGCGAGGATCTGGGCGCCGATGCCGTAGTCGCGGGCGTCGGCGGGCAGGCCCATCGCCAGGTTGGCGTCGACGGTGTCGGCGCCGGCCTCCTGCAGCTGGTAGGCCTGCAGCTTGTGCAGCAGGCCGATCCCCCGGCCCTCGTGCCCGCGCATGTAGAGCACCACGCCGCGGCCCTCGTTCGCCACGGCCTCCAGGGCGGCGTCGAGCTGGGGGCCGCAGTCGCAGCGCAGCGAGCCGAGGACGTCACCGGTGAGGCACTCGGAGTGCACCCGCACGAGCACCTCCTCGCCGTCGTCGGCGGGGGTGCCCACGGGGCCCATGACCATCGCGATGTGCTCGACGCCGTCGAGCAGCGAGTCGTAGCCGTAGGCGAGGAAGTCGCCGTGCCCGGTGGGGATCCGGGCGGTGGCGATCCGCTCGATGTGCTTCTCGAACCGGCGCCGGTAGGCGATGAGGTCCGCGATCGTGATCAGCGTGAGGTCGTGGTCGGCGGCGAAGACGCCGAGCTCCTCACCACGGGCCATGTCGCCCGCGTTCTTCTCCGACACGATCTCGCAGAGCGCACCGGCCGGCGGGAGGCCTGCCATCCGGGCCAGGTCGACGGCGGCCTCGGTGTGGCCGGGGCGGCGCAGCACGCCGCCCTCGCGGGCCTGGAGCGGCAGCACGTGCCCCGGGCGGACGAGGTCCGCGGACTCGGTCGCCGGGTCGGCGAGCAGCTGGATGGTGCGGCAGCGGTCCTGCGCCGAGATGCCGGTGGTGACGCCCTCCTTCGCGTCCACGGTGACCGTGTACGCGGTCCGGAAGGAGTCCCGGTTCGTGTGGTGCATGGGCGGCAGGTCGAGCCGCTCGCAGGTGTCCTCGGTGATCGCCACGCAGACGTAGCCCGAGGTGTAGCGCACGGTGAAGGCCAGCAGCTCCGGGGTCGCCTTGGCCGCGGCGAAGATGAGGTCGCCCTCGTTCTCGCGGTCCTCGTCGTCCATCACGACGACGGGCTTGCCCTCGGCGATGTCGGCGATCGCCTTCTCGATCTGGGCGAAGCGCTCCGCCCGCTCGCTCGGGCCCATCACGGTGTGCGGGTGCTCCGGCAGCTTGCCGGAGGCGTCCGCCTCCGGAGCGCTGCCCGGGGTGGTCGACGGCTCGCTCACCGCGCGGCCCCTTCCTGTCCGGACCCGGGGCTGCCCTGCAGGTACCCCGCGGTCATGCGTTCCACGTACTTGGCGATCACGTCGACCTCCAGGTTGACCGGGTCACCGGGGGCGCGCGAGCCCAGGGTGGTGTCGGCCAGGGTCGTCGGGATCAACGCCACACCGAACCCGTCCGGGTACACCGTGGCGACGGTCAGCGACACGCCGTCGACGGCGACCGAGCCCTTCTCGACGACGTACCGCGCGAGCTCGGCGGGCAGCGAGAAGCGGACCTCGTCGCTGCGGTCACCGGGGGTGCGCGAGACGACGGTACCGACGCCGTCGACGTGGCCCTGCACGATGTGCCCGTCGAGGCGCCCGCCGGCGGGGACCGCCCGCTCGAGGTTGACGCCGGAACCGGCGCCGACGACGCCGATCGAGGTGCGCTTCAGGGTCTCCGGGACGAGCTCGAGGGTGAGCACCTCCGCACCCGTCCCGTCCACGACGGCGGTGAGGCAGCACCCGTTCACCGCCACCGACTCGCCGTGCCCGACCTCGGCGGCCAGTGCCGCCCGCACGGTCAGGACGACGACGTCGCCGTCGGTCCGGACGTCGACGACCTCGCCGACCTCCTCCACGATGCCGGTGAACATCGGTGTTCCCTCCTGCTATCCGATCGGCGCGGGCGCCGGTCGTCCGTCGATGACCACGTCCCCGCCGCTGCGGCGGACCTCGTCCACCTGCAACCGCACGATGTCCGCGATCGTTCCCACCCCCGCGTCACCGAGGGCGTGCGGGCCCGCCCCGAGCAGGGCCGGGGCCAGGTGCACCAGCACCCGGTCGACGGCGCCTGCGGCGACGAACGCTCCGGCCAGGGTCGGCCCGCCCTCGAGCAGCACGTCCACCGTGTCGCGGCGGACGAGTTCGGCGAGCACCTCACCCGGATCGCGGGTTCGGAGGTGGACCACCTCGGCCTCCCCTGCGGCCCGGTTCGAGAGCCGCGCGCCGGGCGGGACGTCGCGGTGCCCGACCACCACGCGCAGCGGCTGGTGGTCGAACAGGGTGCCGTCGGGCCGGCGAGCGGTCAGCGCCGGGTCGTCGTCCAGGACGGTACCCGTGCCGGCGACGATCGCGTCCATCCTGCGGCGCAGGTCATGCACCTCGCCGCGGGCCTCGGGGCCGGTGATCCAGCGGCTGGTCCCGTCGGCGGCGGCGACCCGCCCGTCGAGCGTGGTCGCCACCTTCCAGGTCACGTGCGGGCGTCCGGTGTGCTGGCGGTGCAGCCAGCCCCGCAGCGGCCCGCGCCCGACCTCACCGGCGAGTGTGCCGAGCGTCACCTCGATTCCGGCCGCGCGGAGCCGGTCCAGGCCGCCCGCGGCGACCGGGTTCGGGTCGGCGAGCGCGGCGTACACCCGGGCGATCCCGGCCTCGAGGAGACCGTCGACGCACGGCGGCGTCCGCCCGCTGTGGTTGCAGGGCTCCAGGGTCACCACGGCGGTCCCGCCGGCGGCGCGGTCCCCCGCCTCGGCCAGCGCGACCCGCTCCGCGTGCGGCCCGCCGGGCGGTGTGGTGGCCCCGGTCCCGACGACGGCGCCGGCCCGGTCGAGGACGACGCAGCCGACGGCGGGGTTCGGGCTGGTCGTGCCGTGCACGAGATCGGACGCGGCGAGGGCGCGGCGCATCGCGGCCGGCACGGCGTCCCGCGCGGTCGTCCGCGCAGCGTCCCGCCCTGCGGTGTGCACGGAGTCCGGCGCCGCGTCGTCGCGTGGGGTCACCCGCCCGGTCCGGTCAGCCGGCCCAGCGGTGCGGGTTGCTGCGGCGCACGCTGTCGCGCAGGGCGGCGACGGCGCGCCCGGGGTCCTCGGCGTTGTAGACCGCGGACCCGGCGACGAAGCAGTCGACCCCGGCCTCGGCGGCCTGCTCGATGGTCTCGGCGTTGATGCCGCCGTCGATCTCGACGATCAGCTTCAGGTGCCCGGTGTCGACGAGCCGGCGCGCCGCGCGGACCTTCTCCAGCACCTCGGACATGAAGCTCTGGCCGCCGAAACCGGGCTCGACGCTCATCACCAGCAGGGTGTCGTAGTGCTTGAGCACCTCGACGTACGGGTCGAGCGGGGTCCCCGGCTTGATCGACAGGCCGGCGAGGGCACCGGCGGCCCGCAGGTCGCGGGCGAGCATCACCGGGTCGCGGGCGGCCTCGACGTGCACGGTGACGTTCTTCGCGCCGGCCTCGGCGTAGCCGGGGGCCCAGCGGTCCGGGTCCTCGATCATGAGGTGGCAGTCGAGCGGGATGTCGGTGGCCGCGCGCAGGCTCTGCACGACCGGGAGCCCGAGGGTCAGGTTCGGGACGAAGTGGGCGTCCATCACGTCGACGTGCAGCCAGTCCGCACCGGGGTCGCCCGCGGTGCCGTCGGCCGACGGCCCCACGGCGGCGGCCTCGTCCGCGAGCCGGGCGAAGTCCGCCGAGAGGATGCTGGGCGCGATCATCGGGTGCACGACGGCAGGCTATCCCTGCCACCCACGGCCTCCGGCACCCCCGTGCGAGGGAGGAATCACACCGCGCACGAGGGTGACGGGCATCAGCCGAGCGGCTTGCGGATCAGGGCGAGGAACATGGCGTCGGTCCCGTGCCGGTGCGGCCAGAGCTGCACCGCAGGCCCGTCGCCGAGACCGGGCAGGTCCGCGGGGAGGCAGGCGCGGGCGTCGAGCTGCTCGACCGGGCCCGCCGGGCCGGGACGGTCCTCGCGACCGACGATCCGCCCGACCACTCCGGCGGTCTCCGACACGTGCGGCGAGCAGGTCACGTACGCGACGACGCCGCCGGGCCGCACGTGCCCGAGCGCGGCGACGAGCAGCTCGCGCTGCAACCGGGTGAGCGCGGCGGTGTCCTCGGGGCGGCGGCGCCAGCGTGCCTCCGGCCGCCGGCGCAGCGCACCGAGGCCGGTGCAGGGGGCGTCGACGAGCACGCGGTCGAAGCCGCCCTCGGGCAGCGGCGCCTCACGGCCGTCGGCGACGTGCACGGTGACCGGGAGGTCGGCGGTGGCCTCGCGGACGAGCCCGGCGCGCCGCTCGCTGCTCTCGACGGCGTCGAGCGTCCCGCCGTGAGCCGCGACCAGACCGCCGAGCAGCGACGCCTTGCCACCGGGGCCGGCGCAGAGGTCGAGCCAGCGACCGGTGTCCTCGCCGAGCAGCTCGGCGCGGGCGAGCGCGGCGGCGACGAGCTGGCTGCCCTCGTCCTGGACGAGCGCGAGCCCCTCGGCGACGGCATCGAGTTCGCCGATGTCCCCGCTACCCGGCTCGAGGTGCACCCCGTAGGGCGACCAGGGCGCCTCCTCCCCGCCGGTCGCCAGGGCGAGCTCCTCGGCGGAGATCTCCCCGGGGCGGGCGAGCAGGTGGACGCGGGGCCGGGCGTCGTCGGCCGCCAGCGCGGCGGTCAGTTCCTCACCGGTGTCGCCGAGGGAGTCCGCGAACGCCTGGGCGATCCAGCGCGGGTGGGCGTGCCGGAGCGCGGCGTTGCCGACCGGGTCCTCCGCCGGGTCCGGGGCGAGCCGGTCGAGCCACTCCGCCTCGTCGTGCTCCCCGATCCGGCGCAGCACGGCGTTGACGAACCCGGCCGACTGCGAGCCGTGGTCGCCCCGGACGAGCTCGACGCAGGTCGAGACCGCGGCGTGCGCGGGAACCCGGGTCCGGAGCAGCTGGTAGGCGCCCAGCCGCAGCGCGTCCAGCAACGGGTGCTCGATCTTCGACAGCGGCCGGTCGGTGCAGGCGTCGATGACGGTGTCGAGCAGTCCCTGGGCACGCAGGGTGCCGTAGCCGAGCTCGGTGGCGAGCGCGGCGTCGCGGTCCCGGAGCCGGTACCGGCGCAGGATCCCGGGCAGCGCGAGGTTGGCGTAGGCCTCCCGCTCCCGGACGGCGGTCAGCAGGTCGTACGCGGCCTGCCGGGCCGGGTCGACGGCCGGTGGGCGGCCGGGCCCGACGCGGCCACGGGGCGGCCCCGCGTTCCGCGGGCCCGCGGTGCGCTCGCGCCGTCCACCGTCGCGCCGGTCGTCGTCGCGGCGGGGCGACCGGCCGGTGTCGCGGTCCCGGCGTGGACGGCCGTCCCCGCCGTCCCGCTGGTCCCGCCCGCGGAAGCCACCGTCGCGCGGGGCTCCGGTGTCGCGCCGCCGGGCGACGTCGCCGCCGGACCGGGAGTGGCTGGGGCGACGGTCGTCCCGGCCACCGCGGTCGGGGCGGTCGCCGCGGGCACGGTCGTCACGGGGGCGGCGGTCGCCACGGTCGCCACGCTGCTCGTCGCGGCCCCGGTCCCCGCCCCAGCCGGAGCCGGTACGGCCGCCCCGGTCCCGGTCGTCGCGCCGCGGGCGGTCGTCGCGGCGGTCCCGGTCACCACCCCGGGGACGGTCGTCGCGCCGGTCCCGGTCGCGGGCGTCACGGGGGCGCCCGCCCCGGTCACCACCCGGCCCACGCCGGTCGCCACGGGGTGCGCCGCGGTCGTCGCGGCGGCGATCGTCGCCACGCGGTCCGGGGTCCTGCTCGCTCACGTCGTCTCCTCGGCGGTCGTCCGCCGCGGCCGGGAGCGTTTCCCGGCCGTCCTCGCTCGTCTCGCTGTCCCTCCGCGGGCCCGGTCTCCCCGGCCCCGCGGGATCACCTCAGGTACTCGCCCGGTTCGATCCGGGCCCCGCGGGCCCAGTCCGGGGCGGGCATCAGGCGTTTGCCCTTCGGCTTCACCTCACCGAGCTCCACCGGGACGGTCGACGTCCCGGCCAGCACCCGGCGTCGCTCCACGCGCAGCTCCCCCGGCGCGAGCTCGACCTCACCGGTCCGCAGCGGCCGCACCGGGCCGAGACCCAGCCGGTCGTCACGGAACTCGCACCACGCCCCGGGCTCGGGGGTCACCGAACGGACCAGGCGGTCGATCGCGGCGGCCGGCGACGCGAGGTCCACGCGCGCATCGGCAGGGGTGACCTTCGGGGCGAGGGACACCCCTTCGGCCGGCTGCGGCACCGCTTCGACGGTGCCGTCCTCGATGCCGTCCAGCGTCGCGGTGAGCAGCTTCGCACCGGACTCGGCGAGCCGGCCGAGCAGCGCTCCCGCGGTGTCGCCGCCGCCGACCGTCTCGGTCACGACGCCGAAGGTCGGGCCGGTGTCCATGCCCTCCTCCAGCCGGAAGGTCGTCGCGCCGGTCACGTCGTCGCCCTGCCGGAGCGCGGCCTGTACCGGCGCCGCGCCGCGCCAGGCGGGCAGGAGCGAGAAGTGCAGGTTGACCCAGCCGTGCGCCGGCACGTCCAGCACCGCGCGGGGCAGCAGTGCCCCGTAGGCGACGACCGGTGCGCAGTCCGGCGCGAGCTCGCGCAGCACCTCCACGAACTCCGGTCCGGCGGGCTTCGCAGGCGTGAGCACCGGGATCCCGGCCTCGTCGGCGAGCGCGCCCACGGGCGAGCGGGTCAGCCGGCGTCCGCGCCCGGACGGCGCGTCCGGCCGGGTGAGGACGGCGACGACGTCGTGCCGCGGGGAGTCGAGCAACGCCCGCAACGCGGGGACGGCCGGCTCGGGGGTGCCGGCGAACAGCAGCCTCATCGCGCCCTGCCGAACATCGGGTGCGGGCTGGTCCGCACGACGGGCTCGGGCTCACCGAACCACGATGCCTCCCGGATCTCGCGCATCGCCCGCTTCCGGGTCTCGGCGTCGAGGCGGTCGACGAACAGGACACCGTCGAGGTGGTCGGTCTCGTGCTGGATGCAGCGCGCCAGGAGCTCCGACCCCTCGACGACCTGCGGCTCGCCGTGCATGTCCCAGCCGCGGCCGACGACGGTCAGCTTCCGCCGGCAGTCGAAGCCCAGACCGGGGATGGAGAGACAGCCCTCCGGGCCGACCTGTTCCTCCTCGCCGACCGCCTCCCACGTGGGGTTGATCAGGTGACCGGCGAACCCGTCGCACTCGTAGACGAACACCCGCCTGCTCACGCCGATCTGCGGCGCGGCGAGGCCGGCCCCGCCCTCGGCGTGCATCGTGTCGGTGAGGTCGGCGACCAGTTTGCGCAGCTCCGCGTCGAAGTCGGTGACCTCGGTGGCGCGGGTGCGGAGCACGGGGTCGCCGAACAGCCGGACGGGCTGGATGGACACGGTTCTCCTCGCGGACGGTGCGGACGGACGTGCGGGCGGGCCGCGGCGGCAAGCGGCGGCCGGGAGCGGTCGGCGCTCCATTGTGCCACTGCACGTCCGCGCCGGGCCGGGCCCCGCGGCCGCGGCGCGGCGGACCCCGATGGCGCCTGCCGGCGGCGTCCGGTGGACCGGCGCACCGGCAGGACCCGGGCCGGGCGTGCCGGGCCGGGCCGGGCCTGCCGGGCCGGGCTCAGTCGATCTCGTCCGGGTCCAGGCGGACCCGCACGGTCTCCGGTGCCTTCCGCGCGGTCCGCAACGCCTGGGCGTCGTGCAGGGCGGCGGCGAGCCGGCGCCCCGACCGCCGCGGGACCCGAAGCAGCCCCCGTTCCCGGACGTCGTCGCGGTCCGGGCCGGTTCCACCGGGCCGCTCGACCGGGTCGATCTCCACCGGCCCGAGCAGCTCCACCCCCTCCGGCGGGTCCCGGTCCGGGTCGAGGACGGCGTCGCAGATCTCCGCGACCGCGGCGGGCGGTCCCTCGACCGCCGCCATCCGCACCGCGGGCGGGAACCCGACCTCGGCACGCTCGGCCAGCTCGCCCTCGGCGTGCCAGGCCGGGTCCCACCGGACGAGTGCCTGCACGGTCGGGATCGACGAGTCGGCGACGACCACGACCCGGCCGCCGTCGCCGTGCGGGACGACCCCGGCGGCCGCGGCGAACCAGCGGCGCAGGGTCTCCTCCGCGACCCGCAGGTCCGGGCGGGCGAGCATCGCCCACCCGTCCAGCAGCAGCGCGGCGCCGTAGCCGCCCTCGGCGACCGGCTCCGCGCCGGGCGTGGCGACGACGAGCGCGGGGCCGGCCTCGACGTCGTCGAGCACCGCCACGCCACCACCGGACGTCCGCACGGGCACACCCGGGAAGGCACGGCCCAGCTCCTCGGCGGTCCGGCCCGCGCCGATCACCCCGGCCCGCAGCCGCCGGGACGCGCAGTTGCCGCACCGGAAGGAGGTCTCGACCCGCCCGCACCAGCGACAGGACGGCAGCCCGGACGAGCCGTCGTCGCCACGGGCGCCGCCCGGGCCGGGCCGTGGGAGTCCCAGCGGCCCCGCGCAGTGCCGGCACCGTGCCGCCTCCCGGCAGGACGCGCAGGCCAGGAACGGCAGGTAGCCCGAGCGCGGCACCTGGACCAGCACCGGGCGCCCGGCGGCCAGCGCGGTCCGGGCGGCCTCGAACGCCACCCCCGGGACCCGCGCCGCCCGGGCCGCCGGGTCGCGCACGAGCTGGGTGTCGGACTCGCCGATCGCGGTGACCCGCGGCGCCCGGGCACGGACGGTGGCCCGGTCGGCGACGACGGCCTGTGCCCACCCGGACTCGACGAGCAGCTGGGCCTCCGCGGTGCGGGCGAACCCGGCGACCAGCACCGCCGCGCCCTCCCGGTGGGCGCGCAGCACGAGCACGTCCCGGACCTGCGGGTACGGCGCGCGGGGCTCGGAGTGGGAGTCGTCGCCGTCGTCCCAGACCGCCAGCAGGCCGAGCTCACCGAGCGGGGCGAAGGCCGCCGACCGCGTCCCGACGACCACCCGGACGCTCCCCCGGCGCACCGCCAGCCACCGGCGGTAGCGCTCGGCCGGGCCGAGGTCCGCCGAGAGCGCGACGACGGCGTCGTCACCGAGCTGCGCCGCGCAGGCGGCGTGCAGCCGGTCGACGTCGCGCTGGTCGGGCACCACCAGCAGTGCCGAGCGGCCGGCCGTGCGGCACGCCGCGGCGGCCTCGGCGAGCCGGGCCGCCCAGTCCTCACCGGGCACCGGCTGCCAGACGGCGTGCGCGGCCCGGCCGCCGGCCAGCGCGTCGAGCAGGGCCCCGCCGCGGGGGTAGGTCTCCCAGCCGGCCCGGCCGGGCGCGGCGGGCTCGGGCACGGTCCGCTCCCGCGGCGTCTCCGACTCCACGCGCGCGTGCCGGGCGGGGATCGCGAGCCGCAGGACGTCGGCGAACACCCCCGCGTAGCGGTCGGCGACGGCGCGGGCCAGGCCGGCCACCTCCGGTGTCAGCACCGGCTCGGCGGACACCACCTTGTCCACCCAGGCGAGCTTCCCGCCGTGCGCGGAGTCCTCGACCCGTTCCAGCAGGTACCCGTCGAGCATCCGGCCCGCGAAACGCACACGCACCCGCACGCCGGGTACCGCGGCGTCGTCGAGGTGTGACGGGACCCGGTAGTCGAAGGGGCGGTCCAGGTGCGGCAGCGGGACGTCGACGGCGACCCGCGCGACCGGCATCGCGGCAGCCGCCGTCCACTCGCCGCGGTTCCTCGCGGGGCGCCGGGCCGGCGACCCACCCGTGCGGGCGGTGCGGGGCGTCGCGGGAGAACTCACGCGGTGGGTCTACCACGCGGCACCGACCGGCCCCGGACACGCCCGTGGCCGGGCCCGCGCGATGCGGACCCGGCCACGGGGTGGTGCGGGGTGCTCAGGCCCCGACGGCCGACTTGAGCGCGTCGGCGCGGGAGGTGTCCTCCCACGGCAGCTCGACGTCGGTCCGGCCGAAGTGGCCGTACGCGGCGGTCGGCGTGTAGATCGGCCGCAGCAGCTTGAGGTCGCGGATGATCGCGGCCGGACGGAGGTCGAAGACCTCCTCGATCGCCTTCTGGATCTTCGCCGGGTCGACGTTCTCGGTGCCGAAGGTCTCGACGAACAGCCCGACCGGGGCGGCCTTGCCGATCGCGTAGGCGACCTGCACCTCGATGCGGCCGGCGAGACCGGCGGCGACGGCGTTCTTCGCCACCCAGCGCATCGCGTACGCGGCAGAGCGGTCGACCTTCGACGGGTCCTTGCCGGAGAAGGCGCCACCACCGTGGCGGGCCATGCCGCCGTAGGTGTCGACGATGATCTTCCGGCCGGTGAGGCCCGCGTCACCCATCGGGCCGCCCAGGACGAACCGGCCGGTCGGGTTGACGAGCAGCTTCGGCTCGGCCGGGTCCCAGCCCAGGGCCTCGACCTCGGGGTTCACGACGTGCTTGCGGATGTCGGGGGCCAGCATGCCGTCGAGGTCGACGTCCGCGGCGTGCTGCGAGGACAGCACGACCGTGTCGAGGCGGGCCGGCTTGTCACCCTCGTAGTCGATGGTGACCTGGGTCTTCCCGTCGGCGCGCAGGTAGGGCAGCGTGCCGTTCTTGCGGACCTCGGTCAGCCGGCGGGACAGCCGGTGCGCCAGGGCGATCGGCAGCGGCATCAGCTCGGGGGTGTCCTCGCAGGCGTACCCGAACATCAGGCCCTGGTCGCCAGCGCCCTGCTTGGCGATCTCGTCCTCGGCGGACTCGACGCGCTTCTCGTAGGCGGTGTCCACGCCCTGCGCGATGTCCGGGGACTGCGCACCGATGGCGATGTTCACGCCACAGGACGCGCCGTCGAAGCCCTTCGCCGACGAGTCGTAGCCGATCTCGAGGATCCGGTCCCGCACCAGCTGCGGGATCTCGACGTAGGCGTTGGTCGTGACCTCACCGGCGACGTGCACCTGTCCGGTCGTGACCATGGTCTCGACGGCCACGCGGCTGCTCGGGTCCTGCGCGAGCATCGCGTCGAGAACTGTGTCGCTGATCGCGTCACAGATCTTGTCGGGGTGGCCCTCGGTGACCGACTCACTCGTGAACAGACGGCGGCTCGTGTTCGACACGCGCTGTATCTCCATCCCGTTGGGGGTACTGCGTTCACTCCGGCGCGGCGAAGACGCCGCGCACGCCAGGGACGCGTCCATGATCGGAACGCCCTCCGAGCGGTAACCCTAGTCCAGATTTCGGCTCCCCACGGGGTAGCGGAGGGGGACCTCACATACGGAGCGTGTTCGACAGCGGGTCGCCAACTACCCGCTGTCGCCGGATGGGGTGATTGACCGTCGCCGTCACGAATCGATCGGGCGTCGGCTCGTTGGTCGTGTCGACGCACCCGCACACCGGCGGGAGCGGCACGGGACCAGACGGAACGGCGGGTCCGCCGTCCGCCGTCGGCACGGAGGTTGAACCACGATGAAGCCGAACTCGCGACGGATCGCCGCCGTCGTCGGCGCCCTTGCGGTGACCGGCGTCACCGCGGTCGGTGTGATCGCCGGCACCGCGACCGCGGCCGGCACCGGCACCTGCACGTCGAGCGTCAACGTGCGCTCGGAGCCCTCGGAGACCGCACCGATCGTCGGTGTCTGCGAGCGCGGCGAGAGCACTTCGATCGGTGAGACCGAGGACGGCTTCGTCGAGCTCCCCGAGTTCGGCGGGTGGGCCGTCGCGGACTACGTCTCGACCTCGGGCTCGTCGTCCCCGCGGACCGGCACCTCCGAGGACTCGCTCACGCCGAGCAGCTCGGAGCGGTCGGCCTCGCCGACGACCAGCAGCAGCCCGCGCTCGTCGTCCTCCGACGACGAGGGGTCGGCCGACCGGAGCGGCTCGCCGTCGGAGTCCTCGGACTCCACCGGGTCCTCGCGCACCTCCGAGCGGTCGGCGTCGCCGTCCTCGGAGCGCAGCGCGACGCCGGCCGAGTCGTTCTTCTCGGACGACGACGACTGAGTCGTCCCACCACCGACGACGGCCCCGCCCCGGAGCGATCCGGGTGCGGGGCCGTCGTCGTCGGTGGCTGTGCGGCGCGGGTGGCTGTGCGGTGCGGTGGCTCAGAGCAGGCGCGGGGTGACCGCGTCCCAGATGCGGGAGGCCAGCAACGCCTTGGAGCCCATCGGGAGCTCCTCCTCGCCGCCGTCGCGGGCGAGCAGCCAGCCCGCGTTGTCCGGGGTCTCGAAGGCCTTGCCCTCACCGACCGCGTTGACCACCAGCAGGTCGCAGCCCTTGCGGGCGAGCTTCGCGCGGCCGTGGTGCAGGACGTCGCCGTCGGCGTCGCCGGTCTCGGCGGCGAACCCGACGATCACCTGGCCGGGCCGCGGGGTGTCGTGCACCAGGCCGGCGAGGATGTCGGGGTTCTGCACCAGACGCAGCGGCGGCGGCTCGGCGCTCCCGCGCTTGATCTTGTCGGCGGCGGTGTCGACCGGCCGGAAGTCGGCGACGGCGGCCGCCATCACGACCGCGTCGGCGTCGGCTGCGGCCGACCGCACGGCGGCCTCCATGGCCCCGGCGGACCCGGCGGGCACGACCTCGACGCCGGCCGGCGCGACGAGATCGGCGGTGTGCCCGGCGACGAGGGTGACCCGCGCGCCACGCTGGGCCGCCACCCGGGCCAGGGCCCAGCCCTGCCGCCCGGACGACCGGTTGCCCAGGTAGCGGACCGGATCGAGGTTCTCGCGGGTGCCACCGGCGCTCACGACGACGTGCCTGCCCTCGAGATCACGGGGCAGCGCGTCGGGGCGCTCGAGCAGCAGCCGGGCGAGATCGAAGATCTCCGCCGGGTCGGGGAGCCGCCCCTTGCCGGTGTCGGCACCGGTCAGCCTGCCGGACGCGGGCTCCAGGACGACGGTGCCCCGGGACCGCAGCAGGGCCACGTTGTCCCGGGTGGCGGGGTGCTCCCACATCTCCGTGTGCATGGCCGGGGCGAGCAGCACCGGACATCGTGCGGTGAGCAGTGACGCGGTGAGCAGGTCGTCGGACCGGCCGTGCGCGAGGCGGGCCATCAGGTCCGCGGTGGCCGGCGCGACGACGACGAGATCGGCCCGTTGCCCCAGCGCGACGTGCGGGACCTCGTGCACGTCGGTGAACACACCGGTCGCGACCGGGCGCCCGGACAGCGCCTCGAACGTGGCTGCGCCGACGAACTCCAGCGCCGACTCGGTGGGGACCACGCGCACGGCGTGACCGGACTCGGTCAGCCGGCGCAGCAGCTCCGCGCTCTTGTAGGCGGCGATGCCGCCCGAGACGCCGAGCAGGACGTCCGGTGCCGTCTCGGGCATGGGTGGGTCTTACTCGCCCTCGGTGTGCTCGAGCATGCCGGCCTGGATCTCGCGCATGGCGATGGACAGCGGCTTCTCGCGGGCACCCGGCTCGACGAGCGGGCCGACGTACTCCAGCAGGCCCTCGCCGAGCTGGGAGTAGTACTCGTTGATCTGCCGGGCGCGCTTGGCCGCGTAGATGACAAGCGCGTACTTCGAGCTGACCTGGCCCAGCAGGTCGTCGATCGGCGGGTTGGTGATGCCCTCGGGGGCGGTGATGCCGGCGGTCGGCGTGCTCACAGAGAAGCTCCTGGAGAAGAGAGTGGTCCGGTGACGCCGTGGGACGTGCTCACGCCGCGTCTCGGTCGACCGCCAATGCTACCAACCGGCGGATCACGGCCTGCAGGTCGTCGTTCACGACGACCTCGTCGAACTCGTCCTGCGCGTCCATCTCCTCGATGGCGGTCCGCAGCCGGCGTTCCCGTTGCTCGGTGGTGTCGGTGCCGCGGTCGGTGAGCCGGCGGGCCAGCTCCTCCATCGACGGCGGCGCGACGAACACGGTGACGCACTCGGGCAACACCCGCTTCACCGAGCGGGCGCCCTGCAGGTCGACCTCGACCAGCACCGGGCGCCCGCCGCCGAGTGCCTGCTCGACCGGCACCCGTGGCGTGCCGGAGCGCTGCAGCCCGCCGTGCACCTCGGCCCACTCGAGCAGGTCACCGCGCTCGATCAGCGCGTCGAACGTCTCGCGGGTGACGAAGTGGTAGTCACGGCCGTCGACCTCACCCGGCCGGGCCGGGCGGGTCGTCGCGGACACGCTGAACAGCAGCTCCGGCAGCGCCTCGCGCAGGCCCGCGACCACGCTGCTCTTCCCCACGCCGGACGGCCCGGCCAGCACGAGCAGGCGGCCACGGGCCGGCCGGTCGTCCTCGCCGGGGGGCGCGGTCGGCACGTCGGAGGAAGGTCCGGTCACGGGATGCGCCGGATCAGCTCGGGTAGCGCTCGAGGAGCGCCTTGCGCTGGCGGTCGCCGAGGCCACGCAGGCGACGGCTGCTCGCGATCTCCAGCTCCTCCATGATCTGCTGCGCGCGGACCTTGCCCACGTTCGGCAGGGCCTCGAGGAGCGCGGAGACCTTCATCTTGCCGAGGACCTCGTCGGTCTCGGCCTTCTTGAGCACCTCCTCCAGGGTGGTGCCCCCGCGCTTCAGGCGATCCTTCAGCTCGGCCCGGGCCCGGCGGGCGGCCGCGGCCTTCTCCAGCGCTGCGGCGCGCTGTTCCTCGGTCAGCTGGGGAAGGGCCACGGTGTTCCTCCGTACGTACGTTTTCCGTGTCGTGCTGCGTTCTCGTCGCCGCCGCGGGGCGGCGACCGGGCGGTGGGACACCGACCCGTCCGGGGGACACCCCCGGATCCGAATCGAACGTACCCACGCCCTCCACAGCACCGTCAATGGGGGTCCCACCACCGGTTTCGCCGTCCCCGGGGTGATCATCGGCACGCTCTGTGACGCTTCTCGCGGTGCCGTCCGGCTCCCCCGGACGACGGGTCGGCGCAACGCACTCCCCCGGTCGGCCGAACCCGGCCCGCGGGGCTGCGCCCGAACGCCCGCCGGGTGCGCCCAGGACGCCGGCCGGGCGCGGGACGCCCGCGGCGCCCGGCCGGTCGGCACCGCGCCGGGTCGCCCACCGACGCGGAGGTGTCGTCCGGCTCGGGAGCGCCCGGGTCCCGGGCCGGTACGGGCCGTGGGGCCCGCGACGGCCTGTGCTCGGGCCCCGGACGCCCTGCACGGTGCCGGGAGCGCCGGTGGGCCGCTCAGCGCGATCCGGCGCGCCCCCGGCGGCTCAGCGCGATCCCGGCGCGCCCCGGCCCGCTCAGTGCGACCCGGCGCGCGCCGAGGCCAGCTCCTCCCCCAGCGTCCGTGCCGCGTCCTGCAGCGCCACCGGATCCGGACCGGCCCGCAGGACCGACCGTGCGGCGACCGGCAGGACCGGACCGGCGGTCCCGGCGAACCGGGCGACGACGTCGGCGGGGCTCGCGCCCTGCGCGCCGAGCCCGGGCACCAGCACCGGACCGTTCACCCCGGACAGGTCCAGGCCGTGCTCCCGGGTCCCGCCGACGACGACGCCGACGTCCCCGCAGCCCCCGGCCCCAGCCCCGGAGTTGCGGACACCGGCCGCGTCGACCACGGCCTGGGCGACCGTGCCGCCCCCGGGAGCGGTCGCCAGCTGCACCGGCGCCCCCTCCGGGTTGGAGGTGCGCGCCAGCACGAACACGCCGCGCCCGGCCTCCGCCGCCGCGACGAACGCCGGCTCCAGCGAGTCGAACCCGAGGTAGGGCGACAGGGTGAGCGCGTCCGCGCCGAGCGGGGCGCCGACCCGCAGGTAGGCGTCCGCGTAGCCGTCCATCGTGGACCCGATGTCACCGCGCTTGGCGTCGAGCAGGGTGAGCGTCGGTGTCCCGGCGAACCCCGCCAGCAGCCGTTCCAGGACCGCGACACCCGCCGCGCCGTGCCGCTCGAAGAACGCCGCCTGCGGCTTCACGACCGCGACCGTCCCGGCGAACCCGGCCAGGCAGGCGTCGGCGAAGGACGCCAGCCCGTCGGCGTCGTCGGTCAGGCCCCACTGCGCGAGCAGCGCCGGGTGCGGGTCGATCCCCGCGCACAGCGGCCCGTGCGACGCGACGGCGTCGACGAGCCGCTGCCCGAACCCGGTCACTCGCCGGTCCGCAGGGCGGCGTGCGCCTGCTGCAGCGACCGCACGCCGAGCCCGCCGGAGGCGAGCGCCTCGATGCCCTGCACCGCCGCAGCGGCCCCCTGCACGGTGGTGACGCACGGGACACCGCGGGACACCGCGGCGGCCCGGATCTCGTAGCCGTCGACGCGCGGGCCCGGGTTCCCGACCGGGGTGTTGACGATCAGGTCGACGTCGCCCGCGAGGATCGTGTCGACGATCGTCGGGTTCTCCTTGCTCGACCCCTCCGAGTGCTTGCGCACCACGGTGACCTCGATCCCGTTGCGGCGCAGCATCTCCGCCGTACCCTCGGTGGCGAGCACCTCGAAGCCGATGTCGGCGAGGCGACGCACCGGGAACACCATGGCCCGCTTGTCGCGGTCGGCGATCGAGACGAACACCTTGCCCGACGTGGGCAGCGAGCCGTAGGCGGCGGCCTGCGACTTCGCGAACGCCCGGCCGAACGCCGAGTCGAAGCCCATGACCTCACCGGTGGACTTCATCTCCGGGCCGAGCAGCGGGTCGACACCCTGGCCCGCGGTGTTGCGGAACCGGTTGAAGGGCAGCACCGCCTCCTTGACCGCCACCGGCGAGTCGGCCGGGAGGGCCCCGCCGTCGCCGTCCGCCGGGAGCAGCCCCTCGGTGCGCAGCTCGGCGATCGTCGCGCCGAGCATGATCCGGGCCGCGGCCTTGGCCAGCGGCACCGAGGTCGCCTTGGACACGAACGGCACGGTCCGCGACGCCCGCGGGTTGGCCTCCAGCACGTAGAGCACGTCACCGTGCAGCGCGTACTGCACGTTGAGCAGGCCCCGGACGCCGACGCCGTGCGCGATCGCCGCGGTCGCCTCCCGCACCTTCACCATCACCGAGGAGCCCAGGGTGATCGGCGGGAGCGTGCACGACGAGTCGCCGGAGTGCACCCCGGCCTCCTCGATGTGCTCCATGACGCCGCCGAGGTAGACGTCCTCGCCGTCGCACAGGGCGTCGACGTCGATCTCGATGGCGTCGTCGAGGAACTTGTCGACCAGCACCGGGCGGTTCGACGAGATCGTGGTGGCGCGGGCGATGTAGCCGGCAAGCGACGACTCGTCGTAGACGATCTCCATGCCGCGCCCGCCGAGGACGTAGGACGGCCGCACCAGCACCGGGTAACCGATCCGGGACGCGATCTCCCGGGCACCGTCGAAGCTGGTGGCCATCCCGAACTCCGGCGCGGGCAGGCCCGCCTTCCGGAGCACCTCGCCGAACTCGCCGCGGTCCTCGGCCAGGTCGATCGCCGCGGCCGACGTCCCGACGACCGGCACCCCGGCCTCGGTGAGCCGCTGCGCCAGCCCGAGCGGCGTCTGGCCGCCGAGCTGGACGATCACACCCGCGACCGTGCCGGACTCCTGCTCGGCGTGCACGACCTCGAGGACGTCCTCGAAGGTCAGCGGCTCGAAGTAGAGACGGTCGGCGGTGTCGTAGTCGGTCGACACCGTCTCCGGGTTGCAGTTGACCATCACGGTCTCGAACCCGGCCTCGCGCAGCGCCATCACCGCGTGCACGCACGAGTAGTCGAACTCGATGCCCTGCCCGATCCGGTTCGGCCCGGAACCGAGGATGAGCACCTTCGGCCGCTCGGTCTGCGGGGCGATCTCCGACTCGGCCGCGGGATCGGTCTCGTAGGCCGAGTAGTGGTACGGGGTCTTCGCGGCGAACTCGGCGGCGCAGGTGTCCACGGTCTTGTAGACCGGCCGGATCCCGAGCCGGTGCCGCAGGCTCCGCACGCCGTCCTCGCCGGCGAACTCGGGCCGGACGGCGGCGAGCTGCCGGTCGGACAGGCCGTACCGCTTCGCCCGGCGCAGCAGCCCGGCGTCGAGCACCGGGGCCGCCTCCAGCTCGGCGCGGATCTCGCCGAGCAGCGCGATCTGGTCGACGAACCACGGGTCGATCCCGGACGCCTTGGCGACGTCGTCGACCGACTGGCCCGAGCGCAGCGCCCGCTCGACCTCGTAGATGCGGCCGTCGACCGGGGTCGTGTAGGAGGGCTCCCCCTCCGGGTCGGGCGTCGTCCAGAACCCGGCGCGGTCCCGCTCCATCGAGCGCAGCGCCTTGCCCAGCGCCTCGGGGAACGAGCGGCCGAGCGACATGGCCTCGCCGACCGACTTCATGGTCGTCGTCAGCTCGGGGTCGGCGCCGGGGAACTTCTCGAACGCGAACCGCGGGATCTTCACCGCGACGTAGTCCAGCGCGGGCTCGAACGCCGCGAGGGTCTCGCCGGTGATGTCGTTGCGGATCTCGTCGAGCGTGTAGCCGACGGCCAGCCGGGCGGCGATCTTCGCGATCGGGAACCCGGTGGCCTTCGACGCCAGCGCCGACGACCGGGACACCCGCGGGTTCATCTCGATCACGACCAGGCGCCCGGTCTCAGGGTGGATCGCGAACTGGATGTTGCAGCCGCCGGTGTCGACCCCGACCGCGCGCAGCACGGCGATGCCGACGTCGCGCATGTGCTGGTACTCGCGGTCGGTCAGCGTCATCGCGGGCGCGACGGTGATCGAGTCACCGGTGTGCACGCCCATCGGGTCGAGGTTCTCGATCGAGCAGACGACGACCACGTTGTCGTGGTGGTCGCGCATGAGCTCGAGCTCGTACTCCTTCCAGCCGAGCACCGACTCCTCGATGAGGACCTCGGTGACCGGGGAGGCGTCGAGCCCGGCACCGGCCAGGCGGTCCAGCTCGTCGGACGAGTGCGCCATGCCCGAGCCGAGCCCGCCCATGGTGAACGACGGCCGGATGACCACCGGCAGCCCGAGCTCGCCCGCGGCGGCCCGGACCTCGTCCATCGAGTGGCAGACCCGGGACCGCGGCACGTCGCCGCCGACCTGGGTGACGATGTCCTTGAACTTCAGCCGGTCCTCGCCGCGCTCGATGGCCTCGACGTCGGCGCCGATCAGCTCGACGCCGTAGCGCTCCAGGACACCGTTCTCGTGCAGGGCGATCGCGGTGTTCAGCGCGGTCTGCCCGCCCAGGGTCGCGAGGATCGCGTCCGGGCGCTCGGTGGCGATGACCTTCTCGACGAACTCGGGGGTGATCGGCTCGACGTAGGTGGCGTCGGCGAACTCCGGGTCGGTCATGATCGTCGCCGGGTTGGAGTTGACCAGCGAGACGCGGATGCCCTCGGCCTGCAGGACCCGGCACGCCTGGGTGCCGGAGTAGTCGAACTCGCAGGCCTGGCCGATGACGATCGGACCGGAGCCGATCACCATCACGTGCTGGATGTCGTCGCGGCGGGGCATCAGCGGTCCTCCTGCCGGGCCTGCTGGTCGTCCTGGTCGGACGAGGTGGTCGGGTCGGCCGGGGGTGGTGGCCAGGGTCGGTCGTCGACGGGGCCGGACCGGCCGGTCACCGGGTCGGCGTCCTCGGACGACCCGCCGGCGGGCGGGTCGGCGTCGTGGCGCAGGGCGTTCTCGACGTCGGAGAACGGTGCGGTGAGGGGGTCCGGGGTGCCGGGCCGCCCCACGGCGGGCATCCGGCCGGTCTCCGGCTCGGGATCCCCGGCCCGGTCCGGCACGGCCCGCGCACCGGCGGGCGGGGTGACCGGGAGCCGGGTGGTGTGGTCGGACCCGTCCGCGGTCCCGGTGTGCGGGCCCTCGGGGCTGCCGGGCTCGATCGGCGCGGCCGGCACCGCGGTGGCGGCCGGACGGTCCGGGTTCAGCTCCACCGACGGGCCCGCCGTCGCCGACGGCGGCGCGGCAGGCGAGGGCTGCGCGGTCTGCCCGGGGGCGGGGGCCGCTGCGCCTCCGGCGCCGGCCCGGGCGTCCGCCTCGGCCTCGTCCTCGGGCAGCACCTCGACCTCCGGGTACGGCGCGGGCTCGACGCCCTCGGGCCGCTGGCCGGCGACGCCGGCGTAGCCGACCGGGTGCTCCGCCATCAGCTGCACGAACCGGTCGAACAGGTCCGCGGCGTCGTGCGGGCCGGCTGCGGCCTCCGGGTGGTACTGCACCGAGAACGCCGGGAAGTCCAGCCCGGCCATGCCCTCGACGCAGCCGTCGTTCGGGCAGGTGTGGGTGATCTGCGCGCGGCCGTACGGGGTGTCGAACTCCTCGCCCGCCTCGCCGGCGACGGCGAAGCCGTGGTTCTGCGAGGTGATCGCGACCCGCCCGGTGGCGTGCTCGACGACCGGGATGTTGATGCCGCGGTGGCCGTAGCGCAGCTTGTAGGTGGAGCGGCCCAGCGCGCGGCCGAGGATCTGGTTGCCGAAGCAGATCCCGAACAGCGGGATCCGGCGCTCCAGCACCTGCTTCGCCAGCTCGACCGGGCCGTCGGCGGTGGCGGGGTCACCCGGGCCGTTGGCCAGGAAGAACCCGTCCGGGCGCAGCGACTCGACGGTCTCGATGGTGCTGGAGGCGGGCAGCACGTGCACCTCGATGCCGCGCGCCGCCATCATCCGCGGGGTGTTGAACTTGATCCCGACGTCGAGCGCGGCCACGACGAACCGCTTCTCCCCGACCGCGGGGACCACGTAGGTCTCGGCGGTGGTGACGGCGCCGTAGAGGTCGGCGCCCTCCATCTGCGGGCTCCCCTTCACCCGCTCGACGAGCTCGTCGTCGGGCGCCAGGGCGTCACCGGAGAAAATCCCGGCGCGCATCGCGCCCCGCTCGCGCAGGTGCCGGACCGCGGCGCGGGTGTCGATCCCCGCGACCCCGACGATCCCCTGCCCGCGCAGCGCGTCCTCCAGCGAGCCGGTGGACCGCCAGTTCGACGCCCGCCGGGCGGGGTCGCGCACGACGTAGCCGGCGACCTGGATGCCGGACGACTCGTCGTCGTCGTCGTTCCAGCCGGTGTTGCCGATCTGCGGTGCGGTCTGCAGCACGATCTGACGGTGGTACGACGGATCGGTCAGGGTCTCCTGGTAGCCGGTCATCCCGGTGGTGAAGACGGCCTCGCCGAGCGTCTCCCCGGTGGCGCCGTACGCCTCACCGCGGAAGATCCGCCCGTCCTCGAGCACCAGTAGCGCGGTCATTCCCGAACCTTCCCGTCCTGCGCCGTGATCCGGCCACGCAGAACCGTCGCGACCACCGCTCCGGGCAGCCGCATTCCCTCGTACGGCGTGTTCGCCGCCTTGCTCGCCAGGTTCGCCCCCCGGACCGTCCACACCGCGTCCGGGTCGACGAGCGCGAACGACGCCGGCTCCCCCTCCGCGATCGGACGGCCCTGGTCGGGCAGTCTCCCGATCTCCGCGGGGCGCTCGGAGAGCACCCGCGCCACGCCGTGCCAGTCCAGCAGACCCGGCTCGACCATGGTCTCGATCAGCACCGACAGCGCCGTCTGCAGGCCCAGCATGCCCGGCTTCGCGGCCTGCCACTCGGTGTCCTTGTACTGCTGCGCGTGCGGGGCGTGGTCGGTGGCGACGACGTCGATCACGCCCTCGGCCAGCGCCTCCCGCATCGCGCGGGTGTCGTCCGCGGTGCGCAGCGGCGGGTTCACCTTGTTGACCGGGTCGTAGCTCGACAGCCGGCTGTCGGTGAGCAGCAGGTGGTGCGGGGTGACCTCGGCGGACACCTGCACGCCCTGCGCCTTCGCTGCGCGCAGCACCTCGATGGTGCGGGCGGTCGAGATGTGGCAGACGTGCAGCCGGGCGCCGGCCTCGCGGGCCAGCGCGCAGTCCCGGGCGACGATCGTCTCCTCGGCGGTGGCGGGCCAGCCGGTCAGGCCGAGCCGGGCCGCGGCCGCGCCCTCGTGCGCCTGCGCGCCGCCGGTGAGCCGGTGGTCCTCGGCGTGCTGGGCGATCACGACGTCGAGCGCGGAGGCGTACTCCAGCGCCCGGCGCATGATCAGCGGGTCGTTCACGCAGCGGCCGTCGTCGGAGAACATCCGGACGCCGGCCCGCGAGTCGGTCATCGTGCCCAGCTCGGCGAGCTTCTCGCCGCCCAGCCCGACGGTGACGGCGCCGACCGGGTGGACGTCGACCAGCCCGATCTCGGCGCCGCGCCGCCACACGTGCTCGACGACGACGTCGGAGTCGGCGACCGGGTCGGTGTTCGGCATCGCGAACAGCGCGGTGAACCCGCCCAGTGCCGCGGCGCGGCTGCCGGTCTCGATCGTCTCGGACTCCTCGCCACCGGGCTCGCGCAGGTGGACGTGCAGGTCGACGAGCCCCGGCAGCAGGACGGCGCCCTTCGCGTCGAGCACCTCGACGCCGTCGGGGGCGGTCAGGCCGGTCCCGACGGCCGAGACGACACCGTCGGCGACGAGCACGTCGACCGGGTCCTCGCCGTAGGGCCGGGCGTTGGTGATCAGCAGGTCGGTCATTCGGGAGCTCCGGCGAGAAGGTGGTAGAGGACGGCCATCCGCACGTGCACGCCGTTGCGCACCTGGTGCAGCACCGCGGAGGACGGGGCGTCGGCGACCGCGGGGGCGATCTCCATGCCGCGGATCATCGGGCCGGGGTGCAGGACCACGGCGTCGTCGCGCAGGAGCCTCGAGCGGTCCTCGGAGAGCCCGTAGCGCACCGCGTACTCCCGCGAGGACGGGAAGAACCCGCCGTGCATCCGCTCCGCCTGCACGCGCAGCATCATCACCGCGTCCAGCGCGGGCAGCTCCGCGTCCAGCTCGTGCGAGACCCGGCACGGCCAGGACTCGACGCCGGCGGGCAGCAGCGTCGGTGGCGCCACCAGCACGACCTCGGCGCCGAGGGTGGCGAGCAGCAGCACGTTGGACCGCGCGACCCGGGAGTGCAGGACGTCGCCGACGATCGCGACCCGGCGCCCGGCGATGCCGCCGAGCCGGTCCCGCAGCGTCGCGGCGTCGAGCAGGGCCTGGGTGGGGTGCTCGTGGGTGCCGTCGCCTGCGTTGACGATCGCGGTGGGCGTGCCGGTGACCTCGCGGTCGGCGTCGATCCAGTGCGCGAGACGGTGCGCCGCGCCCGACGCCGGGTGCCGGGCCACCACGCAGTCGGCGCCCATCGACGACAGCGTGAGGGCGGTGTCGCGCAACGACTCGCCCTTCGAGACCGACGAGCCGGACGCCGACACGTTCACGGTGTCCGCGCTCATCCACTTGCCGGCGATCTCGAACGACACCCGGGTGCGGGTGGAGTTCTCGTAGAACATCGTGATGACCGTGCGGCCGCGCAGCGTCGGCAGCTTGCGGACCTCGCGGCCCAGCAGGGCCTGCCGCAGCCGGTCCGCGGTGTCGAGCAGCGCCGTGGCCTCGCTCGCGTCGAGGTCGGCGGCCGAGAGCAGGTGCCTCACGCGGACTCCCCCTGACCGATCCACACACCGTCGCTGCCGTCGATCTCGGTGAGCGACAGCAGGATCTGCTCCGAGCGCGAGGTCGGGACGTTCTTGCCGACGTAGTCGGCGCGGATCGGCAGCTCGCGGTGCCCGCGGTCGACGAGCACGGCCAGCTGGACGATCCGCGGACGGCCCTCGTCGCGCAGGGCGTCCAGCGCGGCGCGGGTGGTGCGCCCGGACATCAGGACGTCGTCGACGAGCACGACCAGCTTGTCGTCCACACCGCCCTCGGGCATCGCGGTGGACTCCAGCGCGCGGGCCGGGCCGCGCCGCAGGTCGTCGCGGTAGAGGGTGGCGTCGACCGAGCCGACGGCCGGGGCGACGCCGGCGAAGTCGGTGATGGCGGCGGCCAGCCGGTGGGCGAGATGGACCCCGCGGGTCGGGACGCCGAGCAGGACGAGGTCGTCCGGCCGGTCGGTGCCGAACGCGGTCTTCTCGATGATCTGGTGCGCGATGCGCGCGACGGTGCGGGTGACGTCGGCGGCCGAGAGCAGTTCCCTGCCCGGGTCCTGCGCGCCGATGTCCCCGCGGCGGTTCTGCGCCACGAGAGCTTCTCCTTCCCCGCCTCACCGGACGGGTCTTAAAGGACGGTGTTGCACGGCCAACCTAGCAACCGCACCGGTGTGACGCGGCTCCGGCCGATCGGCGTCACAGCGGTGTCCGTCACCCGTCGGAGGTCACGGTCCGGTGACGATCCGCATCGGTCACACCCGCTGTCGCTCCTGTCACTGCGATACCCGGTTCTGCCCTTGCGCACCCACAGGGGCGGGTGGTGCACACGCCCACCCACACCCAGCGCTACCGCTGACGAGGGATGCGGACTGCCCCGTTCGTGTGGGAAACCGCTCGTCAACCCCCCGAGCAGGGGGTCGAACTTGACCGCGCCGGACCGGACCCGGAAGATTACTCTCCGTATCAATCAGGGAACGTGCAGCGGGCATCGTGCACGGCGCCGCGGCGAGCGCGACGGACGGGGAACCGGACGCGCGAGCAGCCGCCCCGACCGGGAACCACCCACAGGGGCGACGGCAGGGCCACCTGCCGGCGCACCGGCGGTGACGACCGGTGGGGCCGCACGGACCGTAGGAACGAGGGGATCGATGGGCGACTACGCCAAGGCGCTCGGGGGAAAGCTCCGGGCGATCAGGCAGCAGCAGGGGCTGTCGCTGCACGGCGTCGAGCAGAAGTCGGGCGGCCGCTGGAAGGCCGTGGTCGTGGGCTCCTACGAGCGCGGCGACCGTGCCGTGACCGTGCAGAAGCTCGCCGAGCTCGCCGACTTCTACGGCGTGCCGGTGGCCGAGCTGCTGCCGGAGGGCCGGATCCCGTCCGGGAGCGAGCCCGCCACCAAGATCGTGATCAACCTGGAGCGGCTGCAACAGCTCCCCGCGGACAAGGTGGGCCCGCTGGCCCGCTACGCCGCGGCCATCCAGAGCCAGCGCGGCGACTACAACGGCAAGGTGCTCTCCATCCGTGCCGAGGACCTGCGCTCGCTCGCGATCATCTACGACATGTCCCCGGGTGAGCTGACCGACCAGCTCATCGACTGGGGTGTCCTGCCTCCCGAGGCACGCCCCGGGAACCCGGTGGGATGATGGGTCTGCGCCCGGCGCGTCCCAGGGGAAGGGTGACGCGCCCGGCGCCTCCACCGGCGGTGGCGGCCGGTGATCTGCACAGTCTCCCGGCCGCCGCCGACCGGCCCGTACGACGCGAGAGCCCGCATCCCGGTCCGGGGTGCGGGCTCTCGTCGTCGGGGTGTCGCTACAGCGTGGCGCGCAGGTGCTCGGCGATGTCGGAGATCTGCCCGAGGACGCCGTTGACGTAGCGCGGTGAGTCGTCGGTGGACAGCGTCCGCGCCAGCTCGACCGCCTCGGTGATGGCGACCGGGTCGTCGACGTCGTCCACCCACAGGAGCTCGTAGACGCCGATCCGCAGCAGGCCGCGGTCGACCGCCGGCATCCGGTCGACGGTCCAGCCCTCGGCGTGCTCGGCGAGCAGCTGGTCGATCCGCTCGCGGTGCGTCGCGACGCCCTCGACGAGCCGGGCGGCGTACTCCTGGACCGGCGGGGCGTCGTCGGTCTCGCGGCGGGCGGTGAGCACCTCCAGGGGTGCCTCACCGCGCGCCTCGGCCTCGAAGAGGATGTCCAGGGCCCGCTTACGGGCCTTGGTCCGTGCCCGCATCTCAGCTCGTGCGGCCGAGGTACCGGCCGTCCCGGGTGTCGACCTTCACCTTGGTGCCGGTCTCGAGGAACAGCGGGACCTGGATCTCGGCGCCGGTCTCCAGGGTGGCCGGCTTGGTGCCGCCGGTGGAGCGGTCGCCCTGCAGGCCGGGGTCGGTGTGCTCGATGATCAGCTCGACCGAGGTCGGAAGCTCGACGAACAGCGGCTCGCCCTCGTGCAGCGACACCTGGGCCGACGCGTTCTCCAGCAGGTACTTCGCGGCGTCGCCGACGGCCTTCGCCGAGATCGGGATCTGGTCGAAGGTGTCGCCGTCCATGAAGACGAAGTCGGAGCCGTCGCGGTACAGGTAGGTCATGTCGCGGCGGTCGACGGTCGCGGTGTCGACCTTGGTCCCGGCGTTGAAGGTCTTGTCGACGACCTTGCCGGACATCACGTTCTTCAGGGTGGTGCGCACGAACGCACCGCCCTTGCCGGGCTTGACGTGCTGGAACGCCGTCACGGTCCACAGCTGGCCCTCGAGGTTCAGCACCAGGCCGTTCTTCAGGTCGTTCGTGGTCGCCACGTGCGCGTTCTCCTGATCGGGTGTCGGGTCCTGCGGTCGGGCACCGCCGACGGCCCCGCGCCGGCGCGCCCACGGCCCGGCCGGCGGGGCGGGCGGCGCGTCGCGGGGGACGTCCCGGGTGCCTCGGGCGCACCCTCCCGCGCGGGCGGTGCGCACCTGTGTTGTCAAGGGTACCGGCACGCTGTTCACCTGCCCGTTCCGGGCCGCCTGCCAGGATGTGCCCATGACGGTGCGGGTGGTGGTGGCCGACGACCAGGCCGTGGTGCGTGCGGGGCTGCGGACGGTGCTGGCGGCGGCGCCGGACATCGAGGTCGTCGGCGAGGCGTCCGACGGCGGCGCGGCGGCCGAGCTGGCCGAGTCGCTGACCCCGGACGTGGTGCTGATGGACGTCCGGATGCCCGGCACCGACGGCATCGAGGGCACCCGGCGGATCCGGGCCCTGCGCGACCCGGGCATCCGGGTGCTGGTCGTGACGACGTTCGACCTGGACCGGCACGTGTACGACGCGCTGCGGGCCGGGGCGTCCGGCTTCGTGCTCAAGGACGTCGAGCCGGAGGACCTGCAGGTCGCGGTCCGCACGGTCCACGCGGGCCACGAGCTGTTCGCACCCTCGGTCACCCGGCGGCTGGTCGGGTCGTTCGTGCCCGCCGACCCGGAGCCCGGCGCCGGGCCCGCCGGTGCGCTGACCGAGCGCGAGCGTCAGGTGCTCGGCCTGGTGGCCGCCGGGCTGTCGAACGCCGAGATCGCGGCCCGGCTCGTCCTGGGCGGGACGACGGTCAAGACGCACGTGTCGAACCTGCTCACCAAGCTGGACCTGCGCGACCGGGTGCAGCTGGTGGTGTTCGCCTACGAGCACGGGCTGGTGGGGGCCGCCGGTGACGACGGCTGAGCCGCGCGACGACCGGCCCGGCCCGCTGCCGGGCACCCGGGCCGGCGACGCGGCACTGGCCTCGGCGGTCCTGCTCACCGCGCTGATGGAGGTGCTGTCGACGCGGGTGCCCGGGGCGCCCGTACTCCCCGGCCTGCTCCCCGGGGCGGCCGGCACGGTCGCGGGGACGCTGACCGCGACGGCGCTGGCCGCGATCGTCCTGGTGCGCCGGTACCGGCCGCGCCGGGCGTACGCGCTGGTGGCGATCGTGTCCGTGGTCCAGTTCGCGATGATCGCCACCCCGACGACGTACGTGTGGCCGGTCCTCGCGTTCGCGGTCGCGCGTGCCCCCGGGCGCGCCGCCGCCGTGCTGGTGCTCGGCTGGGCCGGCGCGGTCGCCGGGTTCACCGCGGCCGGTGTGCCGATGTTCGGCGACCTCGGCACCGCCGCGGGCGCCGCCGTCGGTGGTGGCCTGGTCATCGCCGTGCTGGTGCTGGCGGGCGGGGCGGCCGGGCGCTACACCCGGGCCGCGGCGCGGCGGGAGGACCGGATCCGGGAGGAGACCGAGCGGGCCCGGCGCTCGGCGGCGCTGCGCACCGAACGGGCCCGGATCGCCGAGGAGATCGGCAGCGGCGTGCTGTCCGGGCTGCACCGGCTGGTCGGGCTGACCCGGCGGTGGGAGCCGGCCGGTGCCGGTGCGGCCGTCCCGGTGGCGTCCGAGGCGGAGCTGCGGGCGCTCCGCGACCAGGCCCGGTCGGTGCTCGCCGCGATGCGGCGGGTGCTGGGGATCCTGCGCTCCCCCGACTCACCCGATCCCACCGACCCTGCCGACCCGCCCGGCTCCTCGGACTCCGGGACCGGCTCACCGGGCCCCGGAACCGGCTCACCGGGCCCCGCCGGCCAGGAGCCGCGTGCCCCGGACCGGCGGCGCGGATGGCCGCTGCCGGACCGGGCCGGGCTGGCCGCGCAGGCCGCGTTCCTCGTCGTCGCGCTGCCGGCGGCGGCGCTGCCCGTGCCGCCGTCGCTCGATCCGGATCTCGCACGGTTGCTGGGGACCTTCGGGCTGCCGTTCGAGTCGCTCCCCGGGCTGCTGGTGGTCGCGCTGCAGTTCGCGCTGATCGCCTGGTGGCGCACCGCGCCCGTCCCGGCGGTGCTGATCGCCGGCGTGTGCACGGTCGTCACCGCCGGGCTCGGCGCCACCAACCTGTTCGCCGACACGTCCTGGCTGCTGCTCGTCTGGGGTGCCGCGGCGTACACCCGGCCCCGGTGGTCCGGGCCCGCCGTCACGGTGTCGACGCTGACCTGGCTGGCCGGTGCGATGACGTTCGGCTACGCGAGCGCCGTCGGCGGCACGGCGTGGCTGCTCTTCGCCTGCCTCGGCACGGTGCCGGTGTGGGTCGCGGGCGTGCTGGTGCGGCGGCACCGGCTGGAGACCGAGCAGCGGCACCGGGACCGCGCGGAGGCCGGTGACCGCGACGCCGTCACCGGGGAGCGGCTGCGGGTCGCCCGCGACCTGCACGACGTCGTCGCCCACCACGTCAGCGCGATCGCGGTGCAGGCCGGGGCGGCACGGATGGCCGCGGACCCCGCCGTCCGCGCGGAGGCCGTCGCGCACGTCGCCGAGTCGGGGCGCCGGGTCGCCGAGGCGTTGCCCGAGCTCGAGGGCCTCACGCCGGACCCGCACGGTGTCCCGCTGGACGCGGCCGGTGTCGCGGAGCTCGTCGGCCCGTCGCGGGTCGCCGGCCTGCCGGTCACCGTCTCCGTCGAGGGCACGCCGCCCGCCGACACCGGCGACGCGGAGCTGTTCGCCCAGCGCATCCTCACCGAGTCGCTGACCAACGCGCTCCGGCACGCGGGCCGGTCCGGGACCCGGGTGCGGGTCGTGCACCGGGAGCCGGTGCTGGAGGTCGAGATCTCCGACGACGGCCCGGTCCCCGGCCACCGGCCCGACGGCCAGGGCTCCGGCCTGGGTCTGGTCGGCATGCGCGAACGGGTCGAGCTGCTCGGCGGCACGCTGCACGCGGGCCCCGGCGACGGGGCCGGCTGGACGGTGCACGCCGTGCTCCCCCGGGCGCCGCTCGTCCGCGGGGACGAGGCCGCGCCCGCCCCGATCTCGTCCTCCGCGCCGATCCGGAGCGATCCCCTCGCCACCTAGCGTCGGTGCCACCGACGGAGCAGCCGGGAGGGGCGATGACGGACCTGCGTGACGGGACCGACGGCGGGGCGGCGACGAGGGGTGCCGCCCCGCCTCCGGGGACCGGACGGCCGGGCGGCCCGTCGGTCGGCTGGACCGAGCTGCTGGTCGCGGCCCCGCTGTACCTCGTGCTCAGCGGGCTCGCCGGGTTCACCCTGTTCCTGGTGGGTGGCATGGCCGTGCTCGGCGCGGCCGTGCCGTTGCTCGCGCTCACCGGTGCCGCCACGCTCCTGACCGCGTTCGCCGTTCTCGCGATCCGGGTGCGGTGGATGCCCGCGATCGGCCTGCGCGCGACGACGGCGCGGTGGCTGCTGGTGGGCGTCGCCGCCGGCCTGGTGGCGCGCGGCCTCGCCTTCGGGGTCGGCTGGGCGTACCAGGAGATCACCGGCGACCTGTCGGACCCGCAGGCGTTCCTGGGCGAGGCACTGGCGGGCGACGACCTGCTCGTCCTCGCCGGCGTGATGCTCGCCGGGGCGGTGCTGGTGCCGTTCGCCGAGGAGGTGCTGTTCCGCGGGATCGGCTACGGCGCGCTGCGCCGCTACGGCGTGTGGGTCGCAGCGCCGGCGAGCGCGGCGGTCTTCGCGATCGCGCACGGCGTCAACGTCGTCCTGGTGATCGCGTTCCTGCTCGGCGTGGTCTGCGCGCTGCTCTACGAGCGGAGCCGCTCGATCTGGCCCGCCGTCGTGACGCACGCGGTGTTCAACGCGTCCGGCTTCGCGATCGCGACGCTGCTCCTGTGAGGGACACCGCTGCGGTGAGGGACACCGCGATGACCCTCGAGATCGACTCCCTGACCAAGCGGTACGGGTCGACCGTCGCGCTCGACGGCGTGACCCTCGACGTCCGCCCGGGCGAGATCCTGGGCTTCGTCGGGTCGAACGGCGCCGGCAAGACGACCACGATGCGGATCGCGCTCGGCGTGCTCGCCGCCGACGCCGGCGAGGTCCGCCTCGGCGGCAGGCCGGTGGACCTCGACGTCCGCCGCACCATCGGCTACATGCCCGAGGAGCGCGGGCTGTACCCGAAGATGAAGGTCGGCGAGCAGCTCGCCTACCTGGCCGAGCTGCACGGCGTCGGCCGGGCCGGCGCGCGGCGGGCCGTGCTCCGCTGGGCCGAACGGCTCGGGGTGGAGTCCCGCCTGGAGAGCACCGTCGACGCGCTCAGCCTCGGCAACCAGCAGCGGGTGCAGCTGGCGGCGGCGCTCGTCCACGATCCGGCCGTCCTCGTGCTGGACGAGCCGTTCTCCGGGCTGGACCCGGTGGCCGTCGACGTGATGAGCGAGGTGCTGCAGGAGAAGGCCCGGACGGGGGTGCCGGTGCTGTTCTCCAGCCACCAGCTCGACCTGGTGCAGCGCCTGTGCGACCGGGTCGGGATCATCGCGGCGGGCCGGATGCGGACGGTCGGGACGGTCGCGGCGGTACGCCGCGGCGGCGGGACCCGGCTGGAGGTACACGCCCCGGCCGCCCCGCCGGGCTGGGCGGACGGCCTGCCCGGCGTCGTCGTCGACCGGTTCGCCGACGGCCGCACCACCCTGCTGCTCGACGACCGTGCGAACGACCAGGACGTCCTCGCCGCCGCGCTCGCCACCGGGCCGGTGCACGGGTTCACCGTCCGCACCCCGTCCCTGACCGATCTCTACCGGGAGGTCGTCGCATGAGGGGCCCGCTGCCCGCGTCCCGGGCCGTCGCGCTGGTCGCCCGTCGTGAGTTCCGCGCCCAGGTCGTGAAGAAGAGCTTCGTGATCAGCAACGTGATCGTGCTGCTGGTCATCGCCGGTGGCATCGTCGCGTTCGCCGTGTTCGGCGGCTCCGGCGACGACCGCCCCGCCGTCGGTGTGGCCGGCCCGCCGGCGCTCGCGGCGGCCGTCGCCGCGGCCGGTGACCGGCTCGGGCTGCCGGTCGACGTGCGGCCGGTCGGCTCCGCCGACGCCGGGCGCGACGCCGTGCTCGCCGGGGACCTCGACGTCGCGGTGGTCCCCGCCGCCGACGGCGCCGTCGCGGTCGTCACCGAGGAGGTGCCCGGACCGGTCCGGGCCGTGCTCGACGCCGCCCTGCAGCAGCAGGCCCGCGACACCGCGCTGACCGGGCTGGGCGTCGACCCGGCCGAGCTCGACCGGAGCACCGCACCGGCGGTGCTCACCGTCGACGCCGCGGACCCGCCCGACCCGGAGGCCGGGCAGCGGACCGCGCTGAGCTTCGTGGCGCTGTTCCTGCTGTTCGGGCAGATCCTCGGGTTCGGCACGTACGTGGCGATGGGCGTGGTCGAGGAGAAGTCCAGCCGCGTCGTCGAGCTGCTGCTGTCCACGATCAAGCCGCTGCACCTGCTGTGGGGGAAGATCGTCGGCATCGGCGCGGTCGGGCTGTTGCAGCTCGCGCTGTACGGCGTCGTCGGGCTGACCGCCGGGCTCGCCACCGGTGTGCTCACGCTGACGGCGACCGCGGTCGGGGTGTTCGCGAGCGTGCTCGGCTGGTTCGTGCTCGGGTTCGCGTTCTACTCGGTCCTCTACGCGGCCGCCGGGTCGATGTTCTCCCGCCAGGAGGACATCAACACGACCACCGGCCCGCTGATGCTGAGCCTGTTCCTCCTCTACGGCGCGGCGTTCTACCACGTGAGCTCGCCGGACGACACGCTGGTCACGGTGCTCTCCTGGATCCCACCGTTCTCGGCGATACTGATGCCGCTGCGGATCGCCGACGGGTCGGCGACGGTCGTCCAGATCGTCGCGACCGTGCTGCTCATGCTGGCGGCGGTCGCCGCGCTGGCGTGGGCGAGCGCGCGGATCTACCACCGGTCGGTGCTGCGGATCGGCGCGGCGGTCCCGTGGCGGGAGGCGCTGGGCAGGAGCCGCTGATCAGACCTCGACGAGCTCGCGGGGCAGCGTCGTCAGCGGCACGGCCGGCCCGCCGGCGACGACGTGCAGGGTGTCCTCGATCCGCACCCCGCCCCGGCCGTCCAGGTAGACCCCAGGCTCGACGGTGACGACCTGACCGGCGGCGATCCGGCCGGTCCCGGCCTTCGACAGCCAGGGCGGCTCGTGCACGGCGAGGCCGACGCCGTGCCCGAGCCCGTGCGGGAACTGCTCGCCGTACCCGGCCTTCCCGATCACCTCGCGGGCGGCGGCGTCGACGGCGGCGACGGACGCGCCGTCGGCCAGCGCGTCCCGCCCGGCCGCTGCGGCCGTGTCGACGAGCGCGTGCAGCTCGCGCTGCCACTCCGCGGCCGGGCCGAGGCAGAACGTGCGGGTCGTGTCGGAGTGGTAGCCGTCCAGCGCCGCCCCGAAGTCGATCTTCACCAGATCCCCGCGCCGCAGCGGCGTGCCGGTGGGCCGGTGGTGCGGGACGGCCGAGTGCGCCCCCGCGGCCAGGATCGTCTCGAACGACGGCCCGGCCGCACCGAGCCGCCGCATCCGGTCCTCCAGGTCGAGCGCCACCTCCCGCTCGGTGCGGCCGGCTGCCAGCCCGCCGGCATCGAGCAGGTCGCGCAGGGCGGTGTCGGCCAGCTCGCAGGCGGCGCGGATCGCGGCGACCTCGCCGTCGTCCTTGACCGCGCGCAGCCGCCCCGCCAGGCCGGGCGCACGGCGCAGCAGGCGGCCGGGGGCGGCGTCGCGGACGGCGGCGAGCCCGTCGACGGTCACGGTCGCCGAGTCGTAGCCGAGCACCCGACCGGCCGGGACCTGCGCCGCCGCGGCGGGCGCGCTCGGCCGGTCGATCACGACGGCGAGGCCCGGGCACTGCTCGGCCGCCTGGATCCGGTAGCGCCCGTCGGTGCAGAGCAGGTCCCCCGCGGGGTCGACGGCCACGACGGCGGCCGCGTTGGACCCGGTGAACCCGGTGAGGTGGCGGACGTCGAGCAGGTCGGTGACCAGCAGCGCGTCCAGCCCGGCGGTGTGCAGGAGCCCGCGCAGCGAGTCACGGCGGTCGGGGTGGCCCATGCATCCGACCCTATGTCCTAGGGTCACGCGCATGGGCCTGTACTTCCGCCAGCTGCTCTCCGGGCAGGACTACGCCGTGGGCGACCCGGTGGCCACCCAGATGGTCAACTTCTCGTACCTCATCGGGGACACGGGGACGCGGGAGGCCGTCGTCGTCGACCCCGCCTACTCCCCCGACGAGCTGCTGGCCACCCTCGACGCCGACGGCATGCGGCTCACCGGAGTGCTGGCCACCCACCACCACCCCGACCACGTCGGCGGCTCGATGATGGGCTTCGACCTCGTCGGCGTCGCGGACCTGCTGGGGAAGAACCCGGTGCCGATCCACGTGCAGCGCCCGGAGGCCGACTACGTGACCCGGGTGACCGGACTGTCGGCGACCGACCTGACCGCGCACGACCACGACGACGTCATCGAGGTCGGCGACGTCGCGATCCGGCTGCTGCACACCCCCGGGCACACCCCGGGCAGCCAGTGCTTCCTGGTTCCCGACCCGGAGGGCGGCGACAAGCTCGTCGCCGGCGACACGTTGTTCCTGCAGGGCTGCGGGCGCACCGACTTCCCGGGCGGCGACGCCGCGCAGATGTACCACTCGCTGCAGCAGCTGGCGTCGCTCAAGGGCAACCCGACCGTCTACCCGGGGCACCGCTACTCGGACGCGCCGAGTGCCCCGCTCGACGACGTGCAGCGCACGAACATGGTCTACCGCGCCGGTTCCGCCGAGCAGTTCGTGGCGGCCTTCGGGCAGTGAGCCCCCGCGCGGTCCTGCTGGTCGAGGGGGCCAGCGACGCCGCCGCGATCGAGACCCTCGCCCGCCGGCGCGGCCGCCCGCCGGACGGCGTCGCGATCGTCGTGCTGCACGGTTACACGAACCTCCCGGCGGCGCTGCGAGCGCTCGCCCCGGCGGCCCCGGAGCGGGTCACCGTGCTGTGCGACGCCGGTGCCGAGGCGTGGGTGCAGCGTGCTCTCGTCCCCGGGACGCGCTGCCGGGTCTGCCGCGAGGACCTGGAGGACGAGATGATCCGCGCCCTCGGGGTGGAGCGGGTGCGTGGGCTCGTCGGTGAGCAGGGCGAGCTGCCCGGGCTGCGGACCCTGGAGCGCCAGCCCGCCCAGCGCGGACGGACCCCGGCGCAGCACCTGCACCGGTTCCTCGGGGTGCGGTCCGGGCGCAAGGCCCGCTACGGGGCCGTGCTCGCGGCGGCCCTGGACCTCGCCGCGCTGCCGGAGCCGCTGGGTGCGGCACTGGACGACGTCGGTCTCTGAGGGCCCGCCCCGAGCCGCACCCACTTCCCCCTGGCCCTGCCACGACCAGGACTTTCGACCCGGTCGGGCGGATCGCCCGAGCGGGATCATCGGCGCCGACGGCGTCCGGCCACCCGCGCCGACGGCCCGGGTGGCAGGACGACGACGAGCCGATGATCCCGAGCGGAGGAGCCGGACATGGTCGACGCGGCCGACAACACGGGTGGGGCGGCCCCGACCGCCCGCGGTACGGGGACCGAGACGTCGCGGCGGGTCCGCGCGCTGGTCGTGCTGCGCGGGGTGCTGCTCCTCGCGTTCGGCCTGGCGGTGCTGCTGATCCCGGGATTCGCACTGCTCGCCCTGATCTACGTCTTCGGCGCCTACGCGCTGGTCGACGGCATCACCGCGATCGTCCTGGGGATCCGGCACCGCGCGGAGCGCCCCGGCTGGGGCTGGACGGTGGCCCAGGGCGTCGTGTCGGTGCTCGCCGGTCTGATCGCGTTCGCGCTGCCCGCGGCCGCCGCGATGGCGATCCTGTTCGTGATCGCGTTCTGGGCGATCCTCGCCGGCATCGTCACCGCGATCTCGGCGAACGAGGTCCGCAAGCACGACGGACCGTGGGGCTGGATCGCGGTCCGGGCCGGGCTGAACGTGCTGATCGGCATCCTGCTGCTGGTGTGGCCGGCGACCGGCATCATGGCGCTGCTCTGGCTGTTCGGCCTGTTCGCGGTCGTCACCGGCATCGTGTTCGTGGTGCAGGCGTTCCGGTCGGAGTCGCACCCCGCGGTCGGCTGACGCGGTCCGGCCCGATGCTCGGCCGACCCGATGCTGCTCGGCCGGCCCGCCCTCGGTCGGCCCGCGCTCGGCCGGCCCGCCCTCGGTCGGCCCGCGCTCGGCCGGACCGCGCTCGGCCGGCTCAGCCGGTGATCGCCGCGTAGGCGGTCTCCAGCAGGGCCGGGTCCGGGCCCTCCAGGCGGCCCGGCTTCGCCAGGCCGTCGAGCACGACGAACCGCAGCGTGCCCGCCCGGGACTTCTTGTCCCCGCGCATCGACGCGGTGAGCTCGGGCAGCACGCCCGGCTCGTACGCCGTCGGCAGGCCCACCAGCTCCAGCACCTCCCGGTGCAGGTCGGCGGTGGCGTCGTCGAGCCGCCCGGCCGCACGGGCGAGCTCGGCGGCGAAGACCAGGCCGACGGACACCGCGTTGCCGTGCCGCCACCGGTACTCCTCGCGCCGCTCGATCGCGTGGCCGAGGGTGTGGCCGTAGTTGAGGATCTCCCGCAGGTGGGACTCGCGGAGGTCGGCGCCGACGACGTCGGCCTTCACCCGGATCGCCCGGCGCACCAGCTCGGTGAGCACCGGGCCGGCCGGGTCGAGCGCGGCGGCCGGGTCGGCGCGGACCCGGTCGAGGATCACGGGATCGGCGATGAAACCCGCCTTCCACACCTCGGCCGACCCCGCGACGAGCTCGGCGCGGGGCAGCGTCCGCAGCGTGTCGGTGTCCACGAGCACCGCCGACGGCTCGTGGAACGCCCCGACGAGGTTCTTCCCCGCCGCGGTGTTGATGCCGGTCTTGCCCCCGACCGCGGCGTCGACCATCGCGAGCAACGTGGTCGGGACGTGCACGACCGCGATGCCGCGCATCCAGCTCGCCGCGACGAACCCGGCGAGGTCGGTGACCGCTCCCCCGCCGAACCCGACGACGACATCGGCGCGGGTCAGCGCAGCGTCGGCGCACGCCTGCCAGCAGGCGGCGAGCGAGTCGAGCGACTTGCCGGCCTCGGCGTCGGCGACCTCGATCGTGGTCGCGGTGATCCCGGCCGCGGCCAGCTCGTCGCGGGCGGCTCCGGCCCGGTCGGCCAGCGTCGGCGGGTGGACGACCAGCGCGCGGCCCGCCCCGGTCGCGGCGACGGTCCCCGCCAGGCGGGACGCCACGCCGGCACCGACGAGCACGGGGTAGGGCCGCTCGGCGTTCACGTCGATGCGGACGGCACCGTCGCTCTCGAGGACGCCGGAGGCGTCGGGGAGCTCGGTGGTCATCGGGCCTCCAGCCGGTCCTGCGGGCCGTCCGCCGTGTCGCCGGACCCGTCGTCGGGAGCGCCGAAGCCGGGGCTGGGCAGGGCGGAGTCCTGCCGCGGCGTCGGGCGGTCGTGCGGGTCGGCCGAGGCCGGGTCGGCGTCGGCGGCCTCGCCACCGGGCAGCCCGAACGCCGTCAGCACCTCGGCCACGACCTGGTTCGGGCTGCGCCGCGCGGTCTGCACCCGGACGGTGGCGACCTCGGCGTAGAGCGGTGCCCGGTCGGCGAGCAGCGACCGGAACGTCGCCCGCGGGTTCACCCCGGCGAGCAGCGGCCGCGCCGTGGACATCCCGGTGCGGCGCATCCCGTCGGCGAGATCGACGTCCAGCGCGACGACCCGGTGCTCCCCCAGCAGTTCACGGGTCTCGGCCGCGAGAACCGATCCGCCGCCGAGGGCGAGCACCCCGTGCCCGGCGCGGAGCTGCTCGGCGACGACCTCGCGCTCCAGCGTCCGGAACGCGGCCTCGCCCTCCTGCACGAACATCTCGGCGATCGGCTTGCCGATGCGCTCGACGACGGCGGCGTCGGTGTCGGCGAACACCAGGCCGAGCCGCTCCGCGAGGAGGGTGCCGACGGTCGTCTTGCCCGAGCCGGGCGGACCGACCAGGACGACCCAGGGGCGGCCCGCGTCGTCCGGTCCGGGGGCGCTCACCGGTCACCCGCCAGGTACGCGGCGACGTTGCGCCGGGTCTCGGCGATCGAGTCGCCGCCGAACTTCTCCAGCGCCGCCTGGGCCAGCACCAGCGCCACCATCGTCTCGACGACGACACCGGCCCGCGGGACGGCGCAGGCGTCGGAGCGCTGGTGGATGGCGGTGGCCTCCTCACCGGTCACGGTGTCGACGGTGCGCAGCGCGCGCGGCACGGTCGAGATCGGCTTCATCGCGACCCGGACGCGGACCGGCTCGCCGTTCGTCATGCCGCCCTCGATGCCCCCGGCGCGGTTGCTGAGCCGGGTGACGGGGACGGTGCCCGCGGGCCCCTCGCCGCGCGCTCCGGAGGGGACCATCTCGTCGTGCGCGACGGACCCGCGACGGTGGGCGGTGCGGAACCCGTCACCGATCTCGACGCCCTTCATGGCCTGGATCCCCATCAGGGCGGACGCGAGCCGGGCGTCGAGCCTGCGGTCCGCCTGCACGTAGGTACCGACGCCGACCGGCATCCCGTACGCGATGACCTCGATGACGCCGCCGAGGGTGTCGCCGTCGTCGTGGGCGGCGTCGATCTCGGCGGCCATGCGGGCGCCGGTCTCCTCGGTGAAGGCACGGACCGGGTTGGCGTCGATGCGCTCCAGGTCGTCGGGTCCGGGGAGCGGCTCGTCGTCGGGGGCGTCGACGGCGCCGATCCCGACGACGTGCGACACGATCCGCACACCGAGCGCCTGCTCGAGGAACGCCTTGGCGACGGTGCCGAGCACGACGCGGGCGGCCGTCTCCCGGGCGCTGGCGCGCTCCAGGACCGGGCGGGCCTCGTCGAAGCCGTACTTCGTCATGCCGGCGAGGTCGGCGTGCCCGGGGCGCGGCCGGGTGAGCGGCGCGTTGCGGGCACGGTGCGCGATGAGCTCCGGGTCGACCGGGTCGGCGGCCATCACCGTCTCCCACTTGGGCCACTCGGTGTTGGCGATCCGCACGGCGACCGGGCCGCCCTGGGTGAGACCGTGCCGGATCCCGCCGACGACCTCGAGCTCGTCGGCCTCGAACGCCATCCGCGGGCTCCGGCCGTAGCCGAGCTTCCGGCGGGCCAGCTCGGCCTGCAACTCCTTGGTGGTGACCCCGACACCGGCGACCATGCCCTCGAGCACGCCCACCAGCGCCGGACCGTGGGACTCCCCGGCGGTGATCCATCGCAGCACGGCGTCCATCCTCTCACCCGGGGTTCCGGGCCGACCGTCGGTACTCACGCCGCCGCACCCGCCCCGACCACCGCGAGTGCCGACGCGAGGAGGACCGGCCCGTGCGGGAGCCTGCTCCCCCAGCGGGCCCGCCCGACCGCCAGGGCGCACCCCGCCACGACGGCCGACAGGACCGCGGCGAGCAGGGCCGCCGCCGGCAGCGCCGACCAGGCCGGACCGGTCACCGCGGCGCCGACCGGCAGCGCGAGCTTCACGTCACCGGCACCCATCGCCGGCGGTGAGACCAGGTGGACCGCCGCGTACGCGGCCCCGAGCAGCACCGCACCGGCCATGCCGCGCAGCACCGCGGCGGCACCGGCCGGCACGAGGGCGCCGACCACCAGCGGGAGCGCGGGCAGGGTCAGCGCGTTCGGCAGCCGCCTGCGCAGCAGGTCGGTCGCCGAGCCGGCGACGCCGAGCCAGGTCAGAGCCGCCAGCAGCGGCACCCACCGGGCCTCGACCAGGCCGGTGACGACGAGCGCCGCGACGACCGCCCACAGCGTGCCGGTCCCTGCCTCGCACCACGGCGACTCGACCGGTGTGCCCCGGCGCATCCGCGAGAGCCCGAGGCGGGTGAGCGCTCCGGCGAGCGCACCGGCACCGGCGGCGAGGAGCGGGACGGTGAGGAGGGTGAGCAGGTCCATGCGTCCAGCCTGCGGGCTCCCGGCCGGATCGCACCCACGATCTCGTGGCCTGTGGACAACTCGGCCCGGGACCGGGCAGGCAGGATGGGGACCATGGGTTCCGGTGCGACGCAGGACGAGCGCGACGCGTCGGCGGTGATCCGCGCCGAGGTCGACCACGGCGTCGCCGAGCTGGTGCAGGACCCCGACCGCCCGCAGTCCTGGACGCTGCTGCTCGACGGGACGGCGCAGTCGCACGTCGACCTGGCCGACCCGGAGCACCTGGAGTTCGAGTACGTCCGGCGGATCGCCCACGTCATGGACCTGGCGGCGCCCCCGTCGGTGCCGCTGCGCGTGCTGCACCTCGGTGGTGGCGCGTGGACCCTGGCCCGGTACGTGGCGGCGACGCGTCCGGGGTCGGCACAGACGGTCGTCGAGCTCGACGCGGCGCTGGCCGACCTGGTCGCGCACCGCCTTCCCGGCCCGGGCGGGTCGGACGGCCTGGAGGTCGTCACCTCGGAGGCACGGGCGAGCCTGGCCCTGTTCCCCGCCGGCGGGTTCGACCTCGTCGTGCTCGACGTCTTCGCGGGTGCCCGCACACCCGCCCAGGTCACGACCGCGGAGTTCCTGCGGGAGGTGCGCCGGGTCCTGGCACCGACCGGGATCCATGTCGCCAACCTGGGCGACGGTGCTCCGTGGCCGTTCCTGCCCGGGCAGGTCGCCACGGCCGGTGCGGCCTTCGCCGAGCTGGGCCTGATCGCGGCCCCGGACGTGCTGCGGGGTCGCCGGTTCGGCAACCTCGTGCTGGTCGGCTCGGACCGTGGTCTGCCGGTCCCCGGCCTGGTGCGCCGCGCCGCGGCGGACCCCTTCCCGGCCCGGGTCCTCGACGACGACGACACCCGCGCACTGGCCCGGGGCGTCGCCGTCGTCACGGACACGACGGCGACCCCGTCCCCGAAACCCCCCGCCGGCCTCTGGGGCCAGTGACCCCACAGACACACCGCGACCGCCCACCGACCCCGCACCCGCCCCGCACCCCCGCACCCGGCACCCGGCACCCGGCACCCGGCACCCGGCAGACGCTCACCAGATCCGGGTCCGCTCACCCGATCCGGCGAGCACCACCGCAATCGGTGAGCGTCCTCGTTCCCCGACCCGCGCCGCCAGGTGAGCGAGTCCGCCGACCACTCTCACGGCCGAGCCAGGTCCCGGGCACCAGGCCAAGCGCTCACGGAATCCGAGCCCGCTCACCAGACCCGAGCCCGCTCACCCGATCCGGCAAGCACCACCGCAATCGGTGAGCGTCCTCGCCCCGAGGTCCGTGCCAGCGGGGGGAACGAATCCGCCGACCACCCACGGCCGGGCCGGACCGGCGCCCGGGCCAGGCGCTCACGGAACCCGAGCCCGCTCACCAGACCCGAGCCCGCTCACCCGATCCGGCAAGCACCACCGCAATCGGTGAGCGTCCTCGTTCCCCGGCCCGCGCCACCGGGTGAGCGAGTCCGCCGACCACCCACGGCTGGACCGGGGCCCGGCCCAGGCGCTCACGGAACCCGAGGTCGCTCACGAGATCCGCGCCCGCTCACCGGATCCGGTGAGCGTTCGCCGAATTCGTGAGCGTCCCGGGGCGGCCGGGGTGGGTGACGGAGCGGGGTGGGTGACGGAGCGGCGGGGTCAGGCCACGGAGGGGTCGACCAGGACCTTCATCTTCCGGCCGGCGTGGAGGGCCTCGAACCCCTCCTCCACGACGTCGGCCATGGCGATCTTCTCCATCCAGCCGGTCGTGTCGTAGTGCCCGTTCGCCATGAGCTCGATGACGGCGCGGTAGTCCTCGTGGGTGTAGCAGAGCGAGCCCTGGATCCGGGACTCGCCCAGCACGAGGTTGAGCAGCGGCGTCACCAGCGGCGTCTCGTAGATCGCGACGCTGACCATCGGCCGTCCCGCGCCCAGGGAGTCGAGGGCGGTCGCGACGGCGGGGGCCACGCCGGCGGCGTCGTAGCAGGCGTCGGCGCCCCGCCCGTTCGTCAGGTCGGCGACGACCGCAGGCACGTCCACGGCGGTCGGGTCGAGGGTGTCGGCGCCGAGCCGCTCGATCGCCTGCCTGCGGGTCGGCGACGGCTCGACCACCCGGACGTTGTCGACGCCCGTCCCGCGCAGCGCGAACCACAGCCCGATCCCGATCGGGCCCGCGCCGAACACGAGCGCCGTCGCGCCCGGCTGCACGTCGCCGAGCTTCGCCGCGTGGTAGGCCACCGCCATCGGCTCGACGAGCGCGCCCATCTCCAGTGACACGTCGTCGGGGAGCTTGTGCAGCATGTGCGCCGGGACGACGGTCGACTCGGCCATGCCGCCGTCGGCCATCAGGCCGTGGAAGCCGATCGTCGCGCAGACGTTGTAGCGGCCCTCGCTGCACCGCGCGCAGGTCCCGCAGGTGTAGAGCGGCATCACCGCGACCCGGTCGCCGGTCTCGACACCGTCGACCCCGGACCCGACCTCGACGACGGTGCCGGAGAACTCGTGGCCCAGGGTCAGCGGCAGCTCGCGGCCGGTCAGCGGGTGCTTCTCGCCGTTCGGGATGAAGATGGGGCCGGCGTAGTACTCGTGCAGGTCGGAACCGCAGATGCCGTTGAACCCGACCTTCAGCCGCACCTCCCCGGCGCCGACGGGTGCCTCGGGCACGTCGGTGATGTCGAGCTGTCCGGGGCCCCGGTAGACGACCGCACGCATGGCTGTTCCCTTCGCCGACGACTCTGTCGCCGACGGGTCTACCAACCCCCGAGGGTCCCGGTCACGGGTTGGGCGAGGGTTGCATGCGCATCCCGCGACCTGTCGGGACGCGCCGGGCTCAGGACAGGTCAGAACGCCCCGGCCGCCTGGGCCCGCGCGACGTTGCCGCGGTGCTCGTCGTAGGTGACGGCGAAGCAGGACGTGCCCTCGGTGGTGCACCGGACGAAGAACAGCCACTGCCCGGCCTCGGGGGCCTCCGCGGCGCGCAGGGCCGTCGTCGACACCGACGCGACGGGCGTCGGCGGCAGCCCGGTGTTGAGGTAGGTGTTGTAGGGGCCCGGCGTCCCGCGGGCCTCGGACGTGGTCCGCAGCGCCTGCACGTCCAGCGGGTAGTTGACCGTGGAGTCCATCTCCAGCCGCTGGTTCACCCCGAGCCGGTTCTCGATCACCCGGGCCACCTTCGGCATGTCCGGGGCGAGCGCCTCCTTCTCGACGATCGAGGCGAGGACCAGGGTGCGGTAGGCGCCCTCCCCGGTCAGGCCGCCCTCGTCGAGCCGCTGCCCGGAGATCGCGAGGACCTCCCGCAGCACGTCCTCGGGGCTCCCCCGCGGGTCGATGTCGTAGGGGCCCGGTGCGACGAGCCCCTCCATCCGGCGCTCCGGGGCGGCGGCGCGGAAACCGTCGTGCGCCCAGTCCGGGACGCCGATCGCCTCCGGGTCGGCCGACGCCATGGCGGCGCGCAGCTCGTCGACCCCGGTGCAGGTGGCCTCGCCGTCGGCCGCGCCGAGGCAGGTCGCCTGCGAGATCTGGGAGAGGACGCCCGGGCTCACCGCGCCGTTCGGGGCACGGGTGTCGTCGAGCTGCACCCCGCCCTTGACGTCCATGAAGCCGACCCGGCGGTCCGGGTCGACGAGCGCCTCCGCCGCGGCGCCGCCCGACATCTGGGACCTCAGCTCGTAGTAGCCGGGCTGGACCCGCTGGACGGCCGGTTCGTCGGAGGCGGCGGAGACGAACGCCGCCCGCGACCGGACGACGTCCTGCTCGGCGAGGGACTCGCCGATGGCGCTGGTCGAGTCGCCCGCCTCCACCCGGACGACGACCGACCCGCTGCCACCGCCGGCGTAGTCGTCCGGCCCGAGCAGGTAGAGGGACCCGGCGACGAGCACGGCGCCCGCCAGGAGGGCCGAGGCGAGCAGGGCGAGCCGCCGCCTGCGGAAGTCCGCCGGCGTCGGCCGGTGCCGGACGGGCGGGGTGGTCACCGGTGCGCTCACACCCGGTCCCGTGCCCGGGACCGTCGGTTCACGTCGTTCTCGCCGGCGCCGGTCACGTGCCCGAGGGTAACCGCCGCGCTGCCCGGACGGGCACCCGCCCAGCGGTGTCGATCATGTGCCCGCGCAACCGTCAACGGTGCTGGTCGAGCCAGCCCTGCAGGATCTGCACCGCGGCGGCCTGGTCGACGACGGAACGCTGCTTGCGCCCCTTCACCCCCCGTCCGGAGAGCTGCCGGGCGGCGACCACGGTCGTCATCCGCTCGTCGGTCAGCTCCACCGGCACGTCGAGCCCGGCCTGCAGCGCGTCGGCGAACTCCCGCGCCGCCCGCGCGGCCGGGCCGTCCTCGCCCCGCAGGTTGCGGGGCAGGCCGAGCACGACGCCGACGACGTCGTGCTCGGCCACCAGCTCGGCGATCCGGCGGACGTCGGCCCCGTGCTCGGCGTCCCGCGGGACGGTCTCCACCGGTGTGGCGAGGATCCCGTCGGGATCGCACATCGCGACCCCGACGCGGACGGCGCCCACGTCGACGCCGAGCCGCCGGCCCCGCGTCCGGGTCACGCCCGCAGGGCGGAACGCAGCTTCTGGATGGCGGCGTCGATCCCGGCCGGGTCGGTGCCACCGCCCTGGGCCAGGTCGGGCTTGCCGCCCCCGCGCCCACCGACGGCCGCGGCGAACTCCGGGATGAGCTTCCCGGCGGCCACGCCGTTGTCCCGGGCGGCCTTCGTGGTGGCGACGACGAACGAGACCTTGCCGTCGGCGACGGCGAACAGGGCGACCACGCCGGGCCGGTCCCCGAGCTTGCCGCGGACGTCGGCGGCGAGGGTCCGCAGGTCGTTGCCGGCCACCCCGTCCGGGGCGGTGACGGCGACGAGCGCGGTCCCGTCGAGGTCCTCGGCCGCGTCGGCCAGGCTCCCCGCCGAGGCGAGGACGGCGTCGGCGCGGTGCTTCTCCAGGTCCCGCTCGGCGGTGCGCAGGCGCTCCACCAGGCCCTGGATCCGGTCCGGGAGCTCCTCGGGGCGGGCCTTGAGCTGTTCGGCGAGCTGGTTGACCAGCAGGTGCTCGGTGGTCGCGTGCTGGAAGGCGTCGAGCCCGACCAGCGCCTCGACGCGGCGGACGCCGGACCCGATGGAGGCCTCGGACAGCACCCGGACCAGGCCCAGCTCGCCGGTGCGGCGCACGTGCGTGCCCCCGCACAGCTCGCGCGAGTAGTCGCCCATGTCGACCACGCGGACCCGGTCGCCGTACTTCTCGCCGAACAGCATCATGGCGCCGAGCTTGCGCGCGGAGTCCATCGACGTCTCGTAGGTCTGGATCTCCCGGTCCTGCTGCAGGACCGAGTTCACCTCCTCCTCGATCTCCACCAGCGCGGCCGGGTCGACGGCACCGGTCGGCGAGGTGAAGTCGAACCGCAGGCGGCCCGGGGCGTTGAGCGAACCGGCCTGCGCGGCCGAGCTGCCCAGCGCACCGCGGACACCGGCGTGCACGAGGTGGGTGGCGGTGTGCGCGCGGGAGATCGCGGACCGGCGGGCCGGGTCGACCTCGGCGACGATCTCGGCGTCGAGGGTGACGGTCCCGGCGGTGACGACGCCGCGGTGCACCCGCAGCCCGGCCACCGGGGACTGGACGTCGTCCACCCGGATCTCGAACGAGCCGCCCCGGAGCACACCGGTGTCGGCCTGCTGGCCGCCGGCCTCGGCGTAGAACGGGGTGCGGTCCAGCAGGACCTCGACCTGGTCGCCCTGCTCGGCGGCGGGCACGGTCTGCCCGTCGCGGAGCAGGCCGACGATCCGGGACTCGGAGTTCAGCGACTGGTAGCCGAGGAAGTCGGTCGCACCGTGGGTGTCGAGGACGGCCCGGTACACCGAGGCGTCGACGAAGCCGACCTTCCGGCCGGCGGCGTCGGCCTTGGCGCGGGACCGCTGCTCGTCCATCAGCGCGGTGAACCGCTCCCGGTCCACCGCGAGCCCGGCCTCGTCGGCCATCTCCAGGGTGAGGTCGATCGGGAAGCCGTAGGTGTCGTGCAGCTGGAACGCCTGGTCACCGGGCAGCGTGGTGCGACCGGTGGAGCGGGCCTCGGCGACGGCCCCCTCGAAGATCTTCTCGCCGGCGGTGAGGGTGGCCCGGAAGGTGTCCTCCTCCGCCCGGATCACGGCGGAGATCCGCTCGAAGTCGGTGGCGAGCTCGGGGTAGGTCGGGGACATGGTGTCCCGGACGACGGCGGCGAACTCGCCCAGGCACGGCCCGGTCACGCCGAGCAGCCGGGCCGAGCGCACGATGCGGCGCAGCAGCCGGCGCAGCACGTAGCCGCGGCCCTCGTTGCCGGGGGTGACGCCGTCGCCGATGATCATCATGGACGACCGGGCGTGGTCGGCGATGACCCGGAACCGGACGTCGTCCTCCTCGTTCCGCCCGTACCGCCTGCCGGACAGCTCCTCGGCCTTGGCGATCACCGGCCGGACGAGGTCGGTCTCGTAGACGTTGTTGACCTCCTGCAGGAGGAAGGCCACGCGCTCGACGCCCATGCCGGTGTCGATGTTCTTGTGCGGCAGCGTCCCGATCGGCGGGTGGCCCTTCTTCGGGGACAGCTCGCCGCGCTCGTCCTGCATGAAGACGAGGTTCCAGATCTCCAGGTAGCGGTCCTCGTCGGCCTCCGGGCCGCCCTCGGCACCGAACTCGGGGCCCCGGTCGTAGTAGATCTCCGAGCACGGGCCGCCGGGACCGGGCACGCCCATGTCCCAGTAGTTGTCGTCCCCGCCGCGGCGCTGGATCCGCTGCTCCGGGAGCCCCGCGATGTCCTTCCAGAGCGCGATGGCCTCGTCGTCGTCGTTGTAGACGGTGACCCAGATCCGCTCCGGGTCGAAGCCGTAGCCGCCCTCGTCCTGGCTGTTCGTGATCAGCGACCAGGCGAACTCGATCGCGCCGCGCTTGAAGTAGTCGCCGAACGAGAAGTTGCCCGCCATCTGGAAGAACGTGGTGTGGCGGGTCGTCTTGCCGACCTCGTCGATGTCCGGGGTGCGGACGCACTTCTGGATCGACGTGGCGCGCGGGTACGGCGCCGGTACGTCACCGAGGAAGTACGGCTTGAACTGCACCATGCCCGCATTGACGAACAACAGCTGCGGGTCCTCGAGGATCAGCGAGGCGCTGGGCACGGGCGTGTGCCCGTTCCGCTCGAAGTGGGCGGTGAAACGGCGGACGATCTCGTGGGTCTGCACCGGAAGGTCTCTCGTGACGGGTACGGCGACGGCGGTGCGCAGCGGCGACGCTGCGCGGGGACACCGTACGGCGGCCCGGCGCGGGCGCGCCGGGGAGGCTCGGGTGACGCGGGGCCTCAGGCACCCGCGCCGGGCGCTCGGTCCCGGAACGGTTCGCGCGGCACGGGGAAGGGCACGCCGGTCCTGCTCACGCGGCACCCTCCCCTCGACACGCGGTCACCGGCCAGGCTACTCCCCGTGTGCGAGAGGGTTTCCGCCGGTCGACGACGGTGCCGGGGAGCGATGCCGGCGAGCGATGCCGGGGAGCCGGGAACGGGGTCGGCCGGTGCCGGAGTGCGCCCGAGCACTCCGGCACCGGCCGGTTGCGGCCCGTGCCGTGGTCACCGGTCCGGGGGTGTGACCGGTGACCGGTCCGGCCGGTCCGCCGTTCTCTCGCCGCCCCACGTGGTGGGCTCAGACGGCGACGCGCAGCTCCGGGCCGTCGGCCACGACGACCGGACGGCGCGGGGCGGGGATCGCACCCGGGGCCGGGTGCGGCACGGTCACCGGCGGGCGCACGGGGCGCTGCCCCGGCGTGCCGGCCGCCCGCTCGCCCTCCCGCTCGGCGGCCCGGCGCGCGGCGCGGCCCTCGAGCTCACGACGCAGCCGCTGCAGCGCCCGGTGCTGGGCCACGCGGACCGCGCCCGGGGTCGAGCCGAGCGCCTGGGCGGTCTCCTCCGCCGTCATCCCGACGGCGATCCGCAGCGTGAGGATCTCGACCTGGCGCGATCCGAGGATGTCGAGCAGGTCACCGAGCCGCTCGTTGCGCTCGGCGTCGAGCACGACCTGCTCGGGGTCGTCGTCGCGGCTGATCCGCTCGGGGATCTCCTCGACGGCGTCGCAGCGGTTGCGGGCCATCGCCCGGAACGCGTCGGCGATCTTGTGCCGGGCGATGCCGAAGACGAACGCGCGGAACGACATGCCGGACAGCCGGTACTCCGGGAGGACGGCGAGGACGGCCATGCACACGTCCTGTGCGACGTCGTCGGCCGAGCCCAGGGTCGTCTCCCGGCGGCCGAGCCGGGCCCGGCAGAACCTCTCGACCTGCGGCTGGACCTTCGACAGCAGCAGCGCCACCGCCGCGGGCTCGCCGGCGACCGCGGCCCGGAGGAGCTCGGGTGGAAGGAGGTCGGGCCCGGCGCCCGTGGTGCGCTCGACCGGATCCGTGGGCCGCTCCTCGACGGTGTCGTCCTCGACGGGCGGATCGATCACCGCGGTTCCCTCGTGCATCGTGCCCAGCGCTCCTTCCGTGCGGCGCCCCCGCACCCCGTCGCCGCGCCGCCGCGGGACCCTCCCCCGGGTCCTCGGCACGCTCGGTGGTCGTCACCGGGGTCGTCGGCTCTCCGGCGACTCCGCTCGGCCGCGCCCCGGTCTGCGATCAACCCTGGCCAGGCACCCGTTCGGGGTCAATCAACATGCTCAATTTGCGGTATACGACGACACGCGGTACGGGCGTTGGTCCCTACGAGGCAATCGAGCGGGGCGGGAAGCGCCGTTCGGGCGTCATCAGATCTGATGGCGTAGCGAAGCGTGACCCGCGTGGAGCAGCATCGTTGAGCCGGGTGTCACGGCCCGATCACTGCCCGAAGGACCCTCAGTGCCCCTGCGCCGCCCGCACCGACTGCTCCTCGCCGCCCTCGCCGGGACCGCCGCGATCGGGCTCGGTGTCGCCGTCCCCGCCACGGCCGCCCCGACGCTGCCGGTCGATCTCCCGATCCTGACCGAGGACGCCGCCGCCGGCCTGCTGCCGGCGGTGGGTGAGGCCGCGGGGACGTCGCTGGCGGGGAGCTGGTTCGAGGACGGCCGGCTGATGGTCGGCACCTGGGACCCGGCACTCGCGCCCGTGCTGACACGCCTCGGCGCCACCCCGGTCGTCCGGGACGAGCCCCGGCGCGACCCGGGTGCCGTGCTGGGCGAGCTCACGGCCCGCACCGCGACGGCGATGCCGGCCGGGCTCGCGTCGTACGGGATCGACCCGCGTACCGAGCAGGTCGTGCTCGAGGTCGTCGACGGCGCCGGGGCGGACGCACTCGCCGGTGCCCTGACCGCGGGACTGGACCCGTCGGCGGTGCGGGTGGAGCGGGTGCCGGCGGGCCCGCGGCAGCAGGCCGCCGTGGCGGGCGGCGACACGATCACCGACGGCAGCCGGCGCTGCACCGCGGGCTTCGCGGCGTCGGACTCGTCCGGCGACGACTGGGTGCTCACCGCCGGGCACTGCACCCGCGGCTCCTCGACCTGGTACGACTCGGAGCAGAGCACGATCGGGACGGGCGCCCGGTCGGCGGGCGGCGCCGTCGACGTCGGCGCGATCCCGGTCGCCGAGGGCAGCGCCTCGCCGACCGTCTCCGGCACCCGGGTGGCGGGCACGAGCGCGGCCCCGGTCGGCTCGACGGTGTGCCTCTACGGCTCGACCAGCGGCCGCTCCTGCGGCAGCGTCGAGCGCACCGACATGACGGTCAACTTCGACGGCCAGCAGCAGTCCGGCCTCACCGCCGTCGGCGCCTGCGCGCAGGAGGGCGACTCCGGCGCCCCCTACATCACGTCGAGCGGGCAGGCCCAGGGCGTGCACACCGGCGCGGGCGGCTCGGACAACTGCACGAGCTACTTCACCCCGATCGGCACCGCGACGAGCGCGCTCGGCCTGACGCTCACGACCGGCTGAGCAGGCGGGCCGGGGCCGTTCAGCCCCGCTCGCCCCGCACGACCCGGCGCAGCTTCGGGACCCGCTCGGCGAGCGTGCGCTCGAACCCGCGGCCGGACGGCGCGTAGTAGTCCGTCCCGACGACGTCGTCCGGCGGGTACTGCTGGCGCAGCACCCCGTCCGGGTCGTCGTGCGGGTACCGGTAGCCGACGGCGTTGCCGAGCTTCTGCGCCCCCGCGTAGTGCCCGTCGCGCAGGTGCGGGGGCACGCCGCCGACCTTGCCGGACCTCACGTCGGCCATCGCCGCGTCGATCGCGGTGATCACCGCGTTCGACTTCGGCGCGGTCGCGAGATGCACCGTGACCTGGGCGAGCGCGATCCGCGCCTCCGGCATGCCGACGAGCTGCACGACCTGGGCGGCGGCCGTCGCGGCCGGCAGCGCGGTCGGGTCGGCGAGGCCGATGTCCTCGGACGCGTGGACCATCAGCCGCCGGGCGATGAACCGGGCGTCCTCCCCCGCGACGATCATGCGGGCGAGGTAGTGCAGCGCGGCGTCCGGGTCGGAGCCGCGGATCGACTTGATGAAGGCGCTGATGACGTCGTAGTGCTGGTCGCCCGCCCGGTCGTAGCGGACGGCGACCTCGGTGACGGCCCGCTCGACGGCGTCGAGGTCGACGACCGGCGGCCCGTCCCCGGCTGCGGCACCCGCGCCGAGGACACCGTCGGCGGCCGCCTCCAGCGCCGTCAGGGCCCGGCGGCCGTCGCCGGCGGAGAGCCGGATCAGCGCGTCCTCGCCGTCGGCGGCGAGGGTGACCGTCCCGGCGAGACCGCGCTCGGACGCGACGGCACGGCGCAGCAGTGCGCGGACGTCGTCCTCCCCCAGCGACTGCAGCTGCAGGACCAGCGAGCGGGACAGCAGCGGCGAGACGACCGAGAACGACGGGTTCTCGGTGGTGGCCGCGACCAGGAGGACGAGCCGGTCCTCGACGGCGCCGAGCAGCGCGTCCTGCTGGGTGCGGGAGAACCGGTGGACCTCGTCGATGAACAGCACCGTCGACGTGCCGCTGCGGTCACGGCGGCGGCGTGCCTCCTCGATGACGGCGCGCAGCTCCTTCACCCCGGCGGACAGCGCGGACAGGGCGACGAAGTGCCGCTCCGCGCCGCCCGCGCCGGCCATCAGCCGGGCGAGCGTCGTCTTCCCCGTCCCGGGTGGCCCGTAGAGCAGCACCGACGCCGCCGCGCCACCCTCGAGCAGCCGGCGCAGCGGCGCGCCCGGCTCGAGGAGCTCGGACTGCCCGACGACCTCGTCGAGGCTGCGCGGGCGCATCCGCGCGGCCAGCGGGGCGTCCGGGCGGGGCACGGACCCGTCCCCCTCCCCGGGGGTGTCCCCCGGGGAGGGGTCGATGTCGAACAGGCCGTCGGTGCTCATCGCCGCCCAGCCTGCCAAATCCGGCCGGGCCGGACCCGCGTCAGGGTCGGTCGATCTCGTCGGCCAGGACCGGCGTGTGCACGGCGTGGTCCTCGTGGAACCGGTTCTCCGCGTAGAGCACCACGACGACCGCCGTGCCCACGACACCGATCGGCAGCGCCAGCACGAGGTTCACCAGCGCCCCGGCCAGCGGGCTCACGACGCCGACGGCCGCTCCGACCAGGCCGATCACGAAGCCGGCGACGCAGGCGGCGAGCCCGAACAGTGCGAACCGGCCGAGCGTCGGGAAGAACCGGCGGTGGACCAGGGTGACGACCCGCCCGATCCCGCCCCGCTCGACGCCGACGACACCGGGCAGCGCGGTGAGCACGGTGCCCGCGTAGAGCGCGCCGGCGAGGATCGGCAGGACCGCGAGGAACGGGCCGAACGCGAGCACGAGCACCGCGACGGCGGCCCCTGCCGCCGCGGCGACCGCGGCGGTCCAGCCGATCGCGGGCACGGCGCGGTTCCGCACGAACGCGATCACCTGGTCACGGGTGTAGGGCCGCCGGGCCGCGTCGCGGACGGTGACGAACACGGCCGCCATCGCCCCGAGCGCGCTCACCGCGACCGAGAGGATCCCGAACAGCAGGACGAGCACGGCCGTCCCGGCCAGCGCCCCGCGCCCGGGCAGGACGAACCCGCCCCCGATCCCGGAGACCACCAGCACGACCTGCAGCAGCAGGGCCGGCACCAGGATCAGCGCCTGGACGACCAGCAGGGGCTTCCACGACCGCTGCACGGTGGCGATCACCTTCCCGAACCAGTCGCCCAGCGAGAACGGGACGAGCGGGTCCGGCGAGGTGCCGCCGGGCGGACCGGGGTGGCCGGGGTACGCGCCGTGGGGCGGCGGGTACGGCGCGCCGTACTGCCCCGCGCCGTACTGCCCCGCGCCGTACTGCCCCGCGCCGTACTGCCCTGCGCCGTACTGCCCTGCGCCGTACTGCCCCGCGCCGGACGGAGCGGCTCCGTACGGCGGCCCGCCCCCGTACTGCGGGCCCGCCCCGTACGGCGGCGTGGCTCCGTACCGCGGACCGGCCCCGTGGCGGGGATCGCCGCCGTACTCCCGGCCGGCCGGGTACTCCTGGTGGCCGTACGGCGGGTGCCCGGTGACCTGCCCGTACCCGCCGGCGGGCTGCTGCGGGTACGGCGTCCCGTACGGCTGCTGCCCCGGCTGCGTCCCGGGTGCGTCGCTCTCCGGCCCCCCGTGGCCCGACCGGGCCGCACCACCCTCCGGCGGTTCGTCGCTCATGCGCGCGGACACTAGTCCCGACCGCCGACGACGGGGTGCGCCTGCGCCCCGCCGCCCCCGATTTCGTGACCGGCGCCGCATGATCGGCCGCGACCCCGGATCGTCGCCGGAACGCAACGCCGGCGACGCGCGGAGTCACCACCCGGCAACAGTGCCGGTGCACCCTCATGGGGCATGGACACGATCCACGGTTGCCCGCTCTGCTCACGCCCCCGCACCACGGCCGAGGCCCGTGGCCTGGCGTGGAGCAGCCACCACGGCCCGCACGGCGTCGTCTTCGTCTGCGGCCCCTGCACCCGGACCCACCTGTTCGACCTGGAGACGGGCCTGCTCGACCCGGCCCGGACGGACCGGACCGGACCGGGGCGCCTCCAGCGGGCGGCCTGAGCAGGCCCGGTTCAGGACCGGTTCGGCATCCGGTGGTGGATGTCCTCCGACATCCGCACCACGGCGTAGTAGAACTCCAGCGTCACGCGGATCAGGATCAGGTAGACCAGCGCCGCGACGGCTCCGCCGATCAGCGCGAGCAGGCCGCCGAACAGGCCGCCCCGGAGGAACGCGCCGACCACGACGACGACGTAGCCGACGGCCAGCACCACGGTCAGCAGGATGTAGGCGAACTTGACGATGTGCGGCGTCACGAACTGGTTGAACCCGAAGTCGAACAGCGCCGCCAGCGGGTTGGAGGGCGGGGCGGGCGGCGGCGTGGAACCACCGGGGTAGGCGCCGCCGGCGTACGGGTCGGAAGGTCCACCGGGTGGCGGTGTCTGCGTCATGGGGCCGCACGCTATGCCGCATGTGCGTGCCGGCACCCCCGGTGTCGCCTGATCAGGGGCGCGCCACGGCCCCGCGGCGCCGCCCGGCGGACCGCGGCCCCGCCGTCGTAGGGTCACGGCCGTGCGCGAGATCCTCGAGTTGCTCGAACGCGACGCGTCGCTGAGCCACGACACCGTCGCGACCATGGTCGGCCTGCCCGTCTCCGAGGTCGACGCCCGGATCGCCGAGTGGGAGCGCACCGGCGTGATCCGCCGGCACAAGGCGGTCGTCGACTGGGCCCGGTACGAGGACGGCACCGCCGCCCTCGAGGGAGCCGGCCGGTCCGGCGCGCAGGTCACGGCGTTCATCGACGTCGGCGTGGCGCCCGCCCGCGGTGTCGGGTTCGACGACGTCGCCGCCCGGATCTCCCGGTTCGACGAGGTCCGCGACTGCTTCCTCGTCTCCGGCGGGCACGACCTGCGGTGCACGGTCGTCGGCCCGGACATCCGCGCGGTGAGCGACTTCGTCTCCCAGAAGCTGTCGACGATCGACCGCGTCCGGTCGACCGCGACCCACTTCGTCCTGGCCACGCACAAGCGCGACGGCGACACGTTCGCCGAGCCCGAGCCGGACCACCGGCTCCCGGTGACCCCGTGAAGCCGCTGAACGAGACGATCACCGCGATCCCGCCGTCCGGGATCCGCCGGTTCTTCGACATCGCCGCGGAGATGGACGACGTCATCTCGCTCGGCGTCGGCGAACCCGACTTCGTGACGCCGTGGCGGATCCGCGAGGCCGGCATCTACGCCCTGGAGCACGGCTACACCACCTACACCGGCAACGCCGGGCTCCCGCGGCTGCGCGAGCTGATCTGCGCCGACCTGGCGTCGCGCTACGACGCCCACTACGACCCGGCCACCGAGTGCCTGGTCACCACCGGCGTCTCCGAGGGCCTCGACCTGGCGTTCCGGGTGATCCTCAACCCGGGCGAGGAGGTCATCGTCCCGGAGCCCTGCTACGTGGCCTACCAGCCGTGCGTGTCGTTCGCCGGTGGGACGCCGGTGGGGGTGCCGACGCGGGCCGAGGACGGGTTCGCGATCGACGTCGCCGCCGTCGAGGCCGCCGTCACGCCGCGGACGAAGGCGATCCTGATCGGCTCGCCGGCCAACCCGACCGGAGCGGTGCAGTCACCCGAGGTGCTGCGCGCGCTCGTCGCGCTCGCCGAGCGGCACGACCTCTACCTGCTCTCCGACGAGATCTACGACCGGCTGACCTACACCGGGGCGCACACCTGCCTCGGTGCGGTGCCGGGCGCCCGGGAGCGGACGGTGGTGCTGGGCGGTTTCTCGAAGGCCCAGGCGATGACCGGGTGGCGGGTCGGCTGGCTGGCCGCGCCGCGCGCGATCGCCGAGCTGTGCCTGCGGGTGCACCAGTACACGATGCTGTGCGCGCCGCACGTGTCGCAGGTGGCGGCCGTCGAGGCGCTGACCAATGCCGAGGGCGACGTCGCCGAGATGGTGGCCGACTACGACCGCCGTCGCCGGGTGTTCGTGAAGGGCCTGCGGGAGGCCGGGCTGGAGTGCCCGGAACCGGCCGGCGCGTTCTACGCCTTCCCGTCGATCCGCGCGTCCGGGCTGGACGCCGAGACGTTCGCGGAGCGGCTGCTGCGCGAGGAGTCGGTCGCCGTCGTCCCGGGGACCGTGTTCGGTCCCTCCGGAGAGGGACACATCCGCTGCTCGTACGCGACGGCGCTGCCGCAGCTGGAGCAGGCCGTCGAGCGGATCGGGAGCTTCCTGGGCCGGTTGTGACGCCGGTGGGCGCACGGCCGGGCACGCGCGGGGGCCCCGCGCCGCATCCCCTCCGCCAGGCCGCGGACCATCACCGGCCCCAGGTCGCGCCCACGGCGGCACAGCCACGGCACCCCCTTCCCGACCAGCCACGCCCCGCGCTCCCACGACCTCACGACCCGGCCGCCCGCGGCGTCGAGCGAGACCGTGCCGGGGACGGTCCAGCCTTCCGCCGCGAGGAGCTCGGCGAGCCCGCGGGCGAGCAGCCGGTGCCCGAGCTCGGACGGGTGCAGCCGGTCCACGCTCCATGCGGCCGGGTCGTACGGCGACGTCGTCTCCAGGTCGAGCACCCCGACGGTGACGGACGGCGCGGCCGCGGCGACGGCGTCGTCGAGCGCCGCGTTGAGGGCGAGGATCCGGGCGGTGAGTGCCCTGCGCAGCACGGCGGGCAACCGGAACACCCGGGTGTGGTCGTGGAACCGGACCAGCAGGACGGTCGCCCCGGCCCGGCCGAGCAGGTCGAGGGCCTCCGCGCAGTCGCGGCGGATCTCCTCGGGGTCGAAGTCGGAGCGCAGGGTGTCGTTCATCCCGGCGCAGAGGACGACGACGTCCGGCCGGGCGGCGGCCGCCGCGGGCACCTGCTCGTGCCGGGTGGCGGCCATCCGGGCACCGGTCCGGGCGTGGTTGTCGAGGCGCACCGGGTCGGGACGGCCAGGATCGGTCACGGCGTCGCGCAGGAGCGGTCCGAAACCGCGCCACCCGCCGCCGGGCCGGGGATCACCCAGCCCGACGGCGGTGGAGTCGCCCAGCACGGCGAGATGCCGGACGGGGCGCCCGGGCCCCGGCGGGGTGGCGCCGGTCCGGGCGGGTGCGGGGCGGGCGGGTACGTGTCGGGAGGCGGGATCGGCGACGGGCGAGGACGCGATCGTCGGGCGCACGACCCTCACGATCACCCGCGTGCGCACCGCCGCGGTGTGCACGCGGTGACGCGCCCCGGACCGGCACGCGAACTCTTACCGCTCGCCCGTCCGGAACGCGGGGAACACCGCCAGCTCGGACGGGGCGTCCGGGAACCGCTCGTCCAGCGCCTCGACGACGGCGCCGGCCAGCTCCGCGTTGCCGCGCCGGTCGGTCGCCGCCGCGGCGGCACCCAGCCCCCGCCAGTAGTGGCGCAGGGCCGTGGAGATCCGGGGTGAGCGGCCGGCGTCGTCGCCGATGGGGCCGTCGTGCTCCAGTACCCGCGGCAGCAGCATCCAGGTCGACCACCACACCCACAGCAGGTGCGCGTCGGTGAGGCGCGACTCCAGCACGTCGGGGTCGTCGAGCTCGGGCCAGACCGGCGCGACCTCGGCGCGCCAGGCCTCCAGCATCTGCGCGGACACCGCGGCCGGCAGCGCGTAGCTGCTGGCGCACCCGGGGAACGGGATGCGGACGTACGCGGCGTCGAGCACGACGTCGCGGAAACAGCCCCACTCGAAGTCGACGAACCGCACGCCGCGCGAGGTGACCAGGTTGTTGTCCGGGCAGGTGTCGGACGGGCTGAACGCCCGGAACCCGGTGCCGCCGAGCAGCCGCACCCCACCGCGTGCCTCCAGCACCGCCGTATCCCCGGCGGTGACGCCGAGCGCGTCGGCGAGCAGCTGCGGCAGCCGGGCCAGCGCGGCGCGGGCCTGGTCGGCGATCGGGTCGCGGTGCGCCTTCTCCCCCAGCCGGCGCAGCAACGCCCCGAAGTCGCCCTCGCGGCCCGCGGTGGCGGCCTGCATCCGCCCGAGGCCGCGGGCCCAGCCGAGCAGGCAGTTGCGGGCGGCCTCCTTGTCGGGCCCGAACAACTTGTCGGCGAGGGTCATGCTGCGGCCGAGGTCCTCCAGGACGAGCAGCCGCTGCTCCGGGTCGTGCGCGATGATCGCCGGGCTGGGCCGGATCTCGGTCGGCAGCGCGGTGAACAGCTGGCACGAGGCGACCTCGTAGCGGAACGGGTCGGACGCGGCCTCCGCGTCGCCGTCGCCGGCCCGCGACGTGTACTGCTTGATCACGACGCTGCGGCGGTCGGAGAACGGGTTCTGCCCCATGCGTGCCCGGGCCACCACGGAGCGGCCGCTGCCACCCAGATCCTCCGGCTCGGAGAGCTCGACCTCGGACCCCGCCCGGCGGGACAGCAGCCGTGCGGCACCGGCCACCGCCTCGACCGCGCCGGGGGTCGCCTGCGGATCGGTCATCGCCGGAAACCCTACCCTTCGGAGAGCGTGCGGTCTGCGCCCCGACGCCGGGACCGGTGCCGGGCGAGCAGCAGCACCACGGCCGCCGATCCGATCGCCCCGGCCAGGTTGAGACCGAGCTGCAGCACCGACAGCGCGGCCTCCACCCAGCGGCCCTCGATGGCCGCGACCGAGCCGTACGCGGCGGCGGGAACGGTCGTCACCGAGATGAACACGCCGACCAGCGCCGACGACCGCGCCGACGTCAGCGACAGCATCCCCGCGGCACCCGCGAGGACGGCCACGACCAGCGAGAACGGCCCGACCTCGTAGATGAAGTCCATCTGCTCGAGCCCGTCCAGCGACGCCGACGACAGCCAGCCGAACAGGTCGAACAGGACGGTCGCCAGTGCGGTGACGGCCATCGCGAACGGGAACCCGACCAGCAGCGCGGCCGCGCCCCGCCGGATCAGGTCGGCACGGCGCAGCACCAGCCCGACGGCCATCGCCGCCATCGGCCCGAACTCGGGGCCGAGGACCATCGCGCCGACGACCGTCACCGGGGAGTCGGTGACGGCGCCGACCGCGGCGAGCAGGCACGCGATCGTGAGGAACGTCAGGAAGGTGAGCGAGAGCCGGGACTCCTCGCCGGTCCGGTGGATCAGCTCGTCCCAGACGACGGCGTCCGCCCCGTCCCCGGGTGCGGCCTCCTCGGCGGCGTCGGCCCGGTCGGAGAGCACGGTGTCGAGCTGCTCGAGGGTGATCCCGCCGTCGTGGTCGACGCCGAGATCGGCGAGCCGGCCGAGGAGGTCGTCGGTGCACTCGCGCGCGACGTCGGCCTCGACCAGGTCGCCGGGCGGGCGCACCGCCGCCCCGGGGTGGACCACCAGGTGGGCCACCCCGGGTTCGGCGGTGAGGACCTCGCAGACCTCGGTGGTCCGCCCGGACGGGCAGACCACCCGCAGGTGCAGCACCTACGCGGCCGGGCCGGGCTTCTCCGGTGCGCCGCCGCCGGTCTCGGCAGGCCTGCCGGGCGCGGAGCCGCCGGGCGCCGGCTGGGCCGGCTTCGCGTCGACCCCGGCCTCCTTGCGCTGGGCGGCGGTGATCGGCGCCGGGGCCTGGGTCAGCGGGTCGAAGCCGCCGCCGGTCTTCGGGAACGCGATGACCTCGCGGATGGAGTCGACCCCGGCGAGCAGCGCGGTGATCCGGTCCCAGCCGAACGCGATCCCGCCGTGCGGCGGCGGGCCGTAGGAGAAGGCGTCCAGCAGGAAGCCGAACTTCTCCTTGGCCTCGGCCTCGGACAGGCCCATGATCTCGAAGACGCGCTTCTGCACGTCGGCGTCGTGGATACGGATCGAGCCGCCGCCGATCTCGTTGCCGTTGCAGACGATGTCGTAGGCGTAGGCCAGCGCCTCGCCCGGGCTCTGCTCGAAGGTGTCGATCCAGTCCGGGGTCGGCGAGGTGAAGGCGTGGTGCAGCGCGGTCCAGGCACCCCCGCCGACGGCGACGTCGTCGGTGTCCGCGGTGGACTCGAACAGCGGGGCGTCCACGATCCACACGAACGACCAGGCGGACTCGTCGATCGCGCCGACCCGCCGCGCGATCTCGCCGCGGGCGGCGCCGAGCAGGGCGCGGGCGTCGGACGGCGTCCCCGCCGCGAAGAAGATGCAGTCGCCGGGGTTCGCGCCGACGGCCGCGGCCAGGCCGGCCCGCTCGGTCTCGGACAGGTTCTTGACCACCGGGCCGCGCTCGTCGACCTGCCCGTCCTCGCCGATCAGCACGTAGGCCAGGCCGCGGGCACCGCGCTGCTTGGCCCACTCCTGCCAGCCGTCGAGCACCTTGCGCGGCTGCGAGGCGCCGCCCGGCATGACGACGGCGCCGACGTAGGGGTTCTGGAAGACCCGGAACCCGGTGTCCGCGAAGTACGACGTCAGCTCGGTCAGCTCGAAGCCGAACCGCAGGTCGGGCTTGTCCGAGCCGTAGCGGGACATCGCCTCGGCGTAGCTCATGCGCGGGATCGGCGCCGGGATGTCGTAGCCGACCAGCTTCCACAGCGCGACGAGCACCTTCTCGGCCAGCGCGATGACGTCGTCCTGCTCGACGAAGCTCATCTCGATGTCGAGCTGGGTGAACTCGGGCTGGCGGTCGGCGCGGAAGTCCTCGTCGCGGTAGCAGCGCGCGATCTGGTAGTAGCGCTCCAGGCCACCGACCATGAGCAGCTGCTTGAACAGCTGCGGGCTCTGCGGCAGCGCGTACCAGGAACCGGGACGCAGCCGGGCCGGGACGACGAAGTCGCGGGCGCCCTCCGGGGTGGACCGGGTCAGGGTCGGCGTCTCGACCTCGATGAAGTCCTCGGCGGCGAGCACGTCGCGGGCGGCCTTGTTGACGTCGCTGCGCAGCTTCATCGCCGACGCCGGGCCGGAGCGGCGCAGGTCCAGGTAGCGGTGGGTCAGCCGGATCTCCTCGCCGACCCCGGTGTGCTCGTCGATCGGGAACGGCAGCGGCGCGGCCTCGGACAGCACGGTCAGCCCGGTGACCGTGACCTCGATGTCGCCGGTGGGCAGCTCGGAGTTCTCGTTGCCCTCGGGGCGCCGGACGACCTCGCCGACGACCTGCACGCAGAACTCCGACCGCAGCCGGTGGGCCCGCTCGGCCATCTCGCCCTCGCGGAACACGACCTGCGCGGAACCGGACCGGTCCCGGAGGTCGATGAAGATCACGCCGCCGTGATCGCGGCGGCGGGCCACCCATCCGGCGAGGGTCACGGTCTGGCCGGCGTTCTCGGCACGCAGCGTGCCGACAGGGTGGGTTCGCATCACGGCGGACAAGGCTATCCGCCGCCCCCGACCGGCCCGTCACCAGGCTTGCCGTCGGGTCACAGCAGGCTGAGTTGCTCGTCGCGAGGCTCCCGTGGCGGGGGTGCGGCCGGTTCCTGACGGGTCCAGCCGGGGTCGCCCGGATCGGCCTCCGGACCGTCCAGGCCGTGCCGGGCCAGCAGGGGCGCGGCGCGGCTCCGGAGTGCGGCGCGGTACTCGCGGTCGGCCGTCGCCCCCCGGCGGTAGAGCTTCTCGTAGCGGGGCAGCAGGGCCGGGTACTCGCGGCCCAGCCACTGCAGGAACCACTCGCGGGTCCCGGGCCGCAGGTGCAGCGCGAGCACGGTGGCACGGCAGGCACCGGCCGCGGCGATCTCCCCGAGCAGCGCGTCGAGCGCCTCGGCCGAGTCCGTGAGCCACGGCAGGACGGGCGCGACCATCACCCCGCACGGCAGGCCCGCCTCCGTGATCCGCCGGACCAGGTCGAGCCGGGCCCGCGGGCTCGGCGTCCCCGGTTCCAGGCGCGCCTGCAGCTCCCGGTCGAGCAACGCGACCGAGACGCCCGTGCCGACCCGGACGTCCCGGTTCGCCGCGGCCAGGTCCGGCAGGTCCCGGGTCAGCACGGTGCCCTTGGTCAGGATCGAGAACGGTGTGCCGGACCGGGCGAGCGCACCGATCACCCCGGGCATCAGCCGGTAGCGGCCCTCGGCCCGCTGGTACGGGTCGGTGTTGGTGCCCATCGCGACGTGCTCCCGCCGCCACGACGGCCGCGCCAGCTCACGCTCCAGCACCCGGGCGGCGTTCATCTTCACCACGATCTGGGAGTCGAAGTCCGCGCCCGCGTCGAGGTCGAGGTAGGTGTGGGTGTTGCGGGCGAAGCAGTTGTGGCTGACGACCCCGGCCGCGACGAAGTCACCGGTGCCGGTGGTGATGTCGTACATCGGGACCACCCGGCCGGTGTCGTGAACACCGGTGACCTGCGGGGCCCCCTCCGGCGGCTCCTCGACGAGTGCACCGGTGACGTCGCGGACCCGCGCGACGGCCGGGTCCGCGACCGCGACCAGCCGCAGCTGCTCCGCCGCGCCGCCGAGCACCCGCAACGCGCGCGCACCCGGCCGCCCGGACGGTTCGGACGCCACCCGGAACCCGAGCCGGCGCACCGCCCCGACCGTGGCCCGGGTGAGCTGCTCGTCGCCCGGGACGATCCGCAGCACCCCCGCCGAGACCTGGCCGCAGGCGTCGAGCACACCGCCGACGAATCCCGCCGACCAGCCCGGCCCGGGGTGCTCCGGCCACACCGTGGGCGACGGCCGCTGCGCCACGGCCGGGGCCGCCGACGGTGCGGCGGCCCGTGCCGGTTCGCCGATCAGGTGGTGGGCGCGGGCGACCGCCTCCAGCTCCACCCACGCCGACGGGAACGCCTCGGCCGTCACCCGGGACCGGACCGCGTCGGCCCGGACCAGACCGCAGAGGTAGCCCTCGTCGTAGCCGGGCGGCCGGGCACCGCGGGGCATCGCCGCCGCGCCGGGCCCCACCAGCGCGGAGCCGGGGCGCAGGTGCGGACGGTCCGCCGAGGCCCGGCACCGCCCCGGCCGCACGTGGGCCCAGCCCTCGCCGGTCAGGAAGCGGTGCTCGGCCGAGGTGACCAGCACCGTGCCGTCGGTCAGGGACACCCGCTGGGCGCGGCGCCGGGTGGACCAGTGCGCGAGCACCGGGGTGCGGACGAACCGGCGGCGGCCCCGCCCGTCGGACGTGGTGCCGACCACCTCGTCGCCCGGGCGGAGCTCCCCGATCGGGCGGGACCGGCCGTCGGCCGTCAGCACCGGGGTGTCGCCCGCGAGGCAGTAGGTGCACGCGTGGGAGCAGCCGCGGTACGGGTTCACCGTCCACCCGAACGGCACCGGCGAGGACGACGCCACCCGGTTCAGCACCGACCGCGCCTCCACCTCGTGGAACACCGTCCCCGCGAACTCCGGCGTACGCACCGTGCGCAGCAACCCGCGCATCCCCGGCAGCGCCGCGTCCGCGCCGATCCCGTCGATTCCCACCTGCTGCCCGTTCCACCGCACGAGAGTCATTCGAACACAAGTTCGAACGCCGGGCAACCGGTCGTCGCCCGGCGGCCGCCTCCGGGCGAGGACCGGTCGGCGGTGCGGTGATCGCTTGCGAGGATGCGGACGTGCATCCCGACGATCCCGGCCCGCGGCACCCGTACCCCGGGGACCCGCGGGGCGGGCAGCCGTCCGGCAGGCGGCGCCGTCCCGAGCCCGGCGACGGCCACGGGCACGGTGTCCCCCGGCCCCGTGCGACACCGCCCGTGCCGGGGCGTCCCGGTCCCGGTGGCCCGCCGCCGGAGCGGGCCGGTCGTCGTCCCGACGCGCCGTGGGCCCCGGGAGCGGAGGGCGCCGGGCAGGAGCACGGCGGCGGGTACGCCACCGGGCCGGTGCCCGCCGGCGCCCCGACCGGCACCGGGCGCCGTGCGGCGCGACGCCGGGCCGAGGAGGACCACGCCGGCACCGGGCACGGCCACGGACACGGACACGGCGCCCCCTCCCCCGCAGGCCGCCGGGTGCGGAACCTCCTCGTCGCGCTGCTCGTCCCCTGCGCCCTCGCGACCCTCACCGGTCTCGTCCTGCTGTGGCCGGGGCCGGTCCCGGCACCCGAGCTGCCGCCGACCGAGCAGGTGCACGGCGACGTGCAGTCCGTCCAGGTCGCGGACTGCTCCCCCGGCTCCGGCGACGGGGCCTGCACCGGCGTCACCGTCCGGATGACCGACGGCCCCCGCGCCGGGCGGGACCTCGTGCAGCTCGTCCCGACCGAGCCGTCCAGCCCGCGGTTCGCCGTCGGCGACCCGGTGACGATGGCCTGGTCCGGCGGGAACCCGGACGAGGCGGGCTCGTACCAGCTCAACGACTTCCAGCGCGGGCCCGCGCTGGGCTGGCTGGCGGCGGCGTTCGCGGTGGCCGTCGTGCTGCTGGGGCGGCTGCGCGGGTTCGCCGCCCTGGTGGGCCTGCTGCTCAGCTTCGCCGTGCTGCTGTGGTTCGTCCTGCCGGCGATCCTGTCGGGCGGGTCACCGCTCGCGGTGGCCGTCACCGGGTCGTGCCTGATCATGTTCGTGGTGCTGTACCTGACCCACGGGTTCAGCGCCCGTACGTCGTGCGCGGTACTGGGGACGCTCGCGTCGCTGGCCCTGATCGGCGTGCTCGGCTACGCCTTCACCGCGGCCACCCGGCTCACCGGGCTGGACGACACGACGGCCAACCTGATCGGGACGCTCGGCCCCGGCGTCCCGATCGACCCGCGCGGCCTGGTCCTGGCCGGGCTCGTGATCGGCGCGCTCGGTGCGCTCGACGACGTGACGGTCACCCAGGCGTCGGCGGTCTGGGAGCTCGGTGCGGCGAACCCGCGGCTCGGGCCCCGCGAGCTGTTCGCCGCCGGGATGCGGATCGGCCGCGACCACGTGGCGTCGGCGGTGAACACCCTCGTGCTGGCCTACGCCGGCGCCGCGCTGCCGTTGCTGCTGCTGTTCTCCGTCGCGGCCGGCGGCGTGACGGAGGTCCTGACCAGCCAGGACGTCGCGACCGAGATCGTCCGGACGCTGGTCGGCAGCATCGGGCTGGTCGCCGCGGTGCCGGTGACGACCGGTCTCGCGGCGCTCGTCGCCGCCCGTCGCTGACTCAGGCGGGCCGGCGCGCCACCAGGTGCGCCTCCCCGCCGCCCTCGTGGTGGGCGACGACCTCCAGCTCGCCGAACGCCGCCGGCAGCTCGCCGGGGGCGGCCCGGTACTGCCCGCCGGTGTCGCCGACCTCGGAGAGCACGGTGACCACCAGCAGCCCGCCGGGCGCGACGGCCGCGGCGAGCGCCGGGTAGAGCGCGGGGGCCCGGAACCGCTGGCAGACGACGACGTCGTACACGTCGTCGTCGGCGGGGAACCCGTGGTCGAGGTCCGCCTGGACCCAGCGGACCCGCCCGGGCGGCTGCTCGGCCGCGACGAGCGCCGCCCCGGCCGCGAGCCCCGCCGGCGAGACGTCCACCGCGACGACGTCGAGCCCCTGCGCGGCGAGCCACGCAGCGACGATCCCGCGGCCACAGGCGACGTCGAGCGCCCGGCCGGTGGCCGGCAGCAGCCCGGTGTGCGGCCGCAGCGCGTCCGGTGGCTGCGGGGTGCCGACGCCGGCCGCGCGGTGCCGGGCGTCCCACCGCTCCTGGTCGTCGACGGCCACGGTCAGCTCGCGAGGGCCGTGACGACGGCTCCGGTGACGGCGTCGAGCGGGACGTCCTGCTGCTCGCCGGAGGCGAGGTCCTTGAGCCCGACGGTGCCGTTCTCGAGGTCGCGGTCGCCCAGGACCAGCGCGAACCGGGCGCCGGAGCGGTCCGCCGACTTCATCGCGCCCTTGAGGCCGCGACCGCCGTAGGAGAGGTCGACCCGCACCCCGCGGGCCCGCAGCTCGGCCGCGACGACGACGAGCCTGCGCTTCGCGGCGTCGCCCAGCGGCACCCCGAACACCTCGGCCCGGGCGGTCGTCCACGGCTGCACGCCCTCGGCGGCGCAGGCCATCAGCGTCCGGTCGACGCCGATGCCGAACCCGACGCCGGACAGCTCCGGCCCGCCGAGGGTGGCCATCAGGCCGTCGTACCGGCCGCCGCCGCCGATCCCGGACTGGGCCCCGAGACCGTCGTGGACGAACTCGAAGGTCGTCTTCGTGTAGTAGTCCAGGCCGCGCACCATCCGCGGGTTCGCCGTGTAGGCGACGCCGAGGTCGTCGAGGTGCGCGAGGACCTGCGCGTGGTGCTCGGCCGACGCGTCGGACAGGTGGTCCATCAGCAGCGGGGCCCCCGCCATCGCCGCGCGCACCTCGGGTCGCTTGTCGTCGAGCACCCGCAGCGGGTTGATCGCGGCCCGCTCGCGGGTCGCCTCGTCGAGGTCCAGGCCGGACAGGAACTCCTGCAGCCGCTCGCGGTAGGCGGGACGGCACTCGGCGTCGCCGAGCGAGGTGAGCTCCAGCCGGTAGCCGGTCAGGCCGAGCGCCTTGAAGCCCTCGTCGGCGACCGCGATGACCTCGGCGTCGAGCGCGGGGTCGTCGACGCCGATCGCCTCGACGCCGACCTGCTGCAGCTGCCGGTACCGGCCGGCCTGCGGGCGCTCGTAGCGGAAGAACGGCCCGGCGTAACGCAGCTTGACCGGCAGCCCCTGCTTGTCGAGGTTGTGCTCGATCACCGACCGGACGACGCCTGCGGTGCCCTCCGGGCGCAGCGTCACCGACCGCTCGCCGCGGTCCGCGAAGGTGTACATCTCCTTGGAGACGACGTCAGTGGACTCCCCCACCCCGCGGGCGTAGAGCCCGGTGTCCTCGAACACCGGGAGCTCGATGTAGCCGTACCCCGCCCGGGCGGCAGCCGCGGCGAGGGTGTCCCGGACATGGACGAAGCCCGCCGAATCCGTCGGAAGGTACTCCGGGATGCCCTTCGGCGCGGCGAACGGCTCGGGCTTGCGTGCCCGGGGCCCGTCCGCCCGCTGCTCGGTGGCGGTCACTGCAGGTCCACGTCCTCTCGTGCTGTCGTCCGGAAGCCCCTCCAGCCTAGGACCGCCGTCTCTCAGAATCCTTCTCAGGTCGCCCCGCTACCCTCCGTCGGAACGAATGATCAAGCAGGGAGTGGCGGAGCGTGGCGACGAACGAGCAGCGCCGGGAGGCGGCGAAGCGGAAGCTCGCTGCCCAGCAGGCCCACCGGGCCGAGCGGGCGGAGAAGCGGAAGCGGACGACGACGATCGCCGCCGTCGCGACGGTACTGGTCGTCGCGCTGGCCGCCGGGGGCGTCTACGCGCTGACCGCGGCGTGGGGCGGACCCGAGGAGGCCGCGCCGCCCGCCCAGGCGCAGGGTGACGGGCCGGACACCTCCGGCCTGCCCACGGTGCCGCTGCCGCAGCGGCCCACCGCGCTGCCCGCGTCGGTCGACTGCGCCTACCCGGCGTCGCCGGAGCCCGCCTCGAAGCCGGCCACCCCGCCCCCGGGCGGTCAGGTCTCCGCGGAGGGGCAGGTCCCCACGACGCTGCAGACCAGCGCAGGGACCATCGACCTCACCCTGGACCGGGCACTCGCGCCGTGCACCGTGAACAGCTTCGCGAACCTGGCGCAGCAGGGCTACTTCGACGGCACGTCGTGCCACCGGCTGACGACCAGCCCGGGCCTGCAGGTGCTGCAGTGCGGCGACCCGACCGGGCGCGGCAGCGGCGGCCCCGGCTACTCGTTCGCCGACGAGGTCTTCCCCGAGCTCACCTACGGCCGCGGGCTGCTCGCGATGGCCAACGCGGGCCCGGACACCAACGGCAGCCAGTTCTTCATGATCTACGGCGACGCCCAGCTCCCGCCGAACTACACCGTGTTCGGGTCCATCGGCCCGCAGGGGCTGTCGACCCTCGACACGGTCGCGAAGGGCGGCGAGTCGGTCGGGTCCGGTGACGGCACGCCGAACGTCCCGGTGGAGATCCAGGGCGCGACCGTCGGCTGAACGCCCACCCCCGCCCCGCACCGATGAGATCGCGGTGCGGGGGTGGTCCCTACCTGCGTCCGGGGGTCCACCCCGGGCGTGGTAGGGCCCGCTCGATGGCCGGGCGGGATCCGCCGCGACAGTCTGGGAACCGTCCGGAACGACCGCACGGCCCACCTGCCCCGCACCGAAAGGCGGCGATCATGTCCACCACCATCCGCCCCCTGCTCAGCCACCGGGACCGGGCCGTGCTGCGTGCGATCGCCGCGGACCGCTGCACCGTCACCGACGGCGAGTGCCACTCGCTCACGATCGACGGCGTGTGCTTCTGCGACCAGTTCGCCGGGGTGCGGCTGGCCGACGACGGGCTGGTCGAGGCGTCGGGCGCCGCCCCGCTGCGGCCGCACCTCACCGACGCGGGCCGCTCGCTGCTCGCCGCCGCGTGACCGGTCAGGCCGCGCTGGTGACCCGGTAGACGTCGTACACGCCCTCGATGTTGCGCACCGCCTGCAACAGGTGCCCGAGGTGCTTCGGGTCGCCCATCTCGAACGAGAAACGGGAGACCGCCACCCGGTCCCGCGACGTCGTCGTCGACGCCGACAGGATGTTGACCTTCTCGTCGGCCAGGACCTTCGTGACGTCGGAGAGCAGCCGGTGCCGGTCCAGCGCCTCGACCTGGATCGCCACCAGGAACACCGACTCCGGCGACACCGACCAGGCGACGTCGACCAGCCGCTCCTCGCGGGCCGTGAGGTCACCCGCGTTGGTGCAGTCGGTGCGGTGCACGCTGATCCCGCCGCCGCGGGTCACGAAGCCGAGGATCTCGTCGCCCGGCACCGGGGTGCAGCAGCGGGCGAGCTTGACGTACAGGTCGCCCATCTCGTGGCCGTCGCCGTCCTGCACGACGACGCCGGCGTTCCCGGACGGCCGCCGGTGCCGGACCGTCGACGGCGTCGCCCGCTCGGCGAGCTCCTCCTCGGCCTCCTCCTCGCCGCCGAACCAGGCGACCAGGCGCTGCACCACGTGCTGGGCGCTGGCCTGGTGCTCGCCGACCGCGGCGTAGAGCGCGGAGACGTCGGAGTAGTGCATCTCCCGGGCGAGCGCGGACATGGCGTCGCCGGAGATGAGCCGCTGGAGCGGCATCCCGGTGCGGCGCGCCTCCCGGGTGATGGCCTCCTTGCCCTCCTCGACGGCCTCCTCGCGGCGCTCCTTCGCGAACCACTGCTTGATCTTCGCCTTGGCCCGCGGCGACTTGGCGATGGCGAGCCAGTCCCGGGACGGCCCCGCGTCCTCGGCCTTGGAGGTGAAGATCTCGACGACGTCGCCGGAGGAGAGCTGCCGTTCGAGCGCGACGAGCTTGCCGTTGACCCGCGAGCCGATGCAGCGGTGCCCGACCTCGGTGTGCACGGCGTAGGCCAGGTCGATCGGGGTGGACCCGGTGGGCAGGGTGACGACGTCGCCCTTCGGCGTGAAGACGAAGATCTCCCGGGCGGCGAGGTCGAATCGGAGCGAGTCGAGGAACTCGCCCGGGTCGGCGGCCTCCCGCTGCCAGTCGAGCAGCTGGCGCATCCACGCCATCTCCTCGACCTCGACCTCCTTGCTCTGGCCGCCCTTGATCTCCTTGTACCGCCAGTGCGCGGCGATGCCGTACTCCGCGGTGCGGTGCATGGCGTGCGTCCGGATCTGCACCTCGAGCGGCTTGCCGTCCGGGCCGATGACGGTGGTGTGCAGCGACTGGTAGACGCCGAACCGCGGCTGGGCGATGTAGTCCTTGAAGCGGCCGGGCATCGGCTGCCAGAGCGCGTGCACCATGCCGATCGCGGCGTAGCAGTCGCGGACCTCCTCGACCAGCACCCGCACGCCGACGAGGTCGTGGATGTCGTCGAAGTCGCGGCCCTTGACGATCATCTTGCGGTAGATCGAGTAGTAGTGCTTCGGCCGTCCCTCGACCTTCGCCGGGATCCGTGCCGAGTCGAGCTGGGAGGTCACCTCGTCGATGACCTGCCGCAGGTAGGTGTCCCGGGACGGCGCCCGGTCGGCGACCAGGCGGACGATCTCCTGGTACTTCTTCGGCTGCAGGATCGCGAACGACAGGTCCTCGAGCTCCAGCTTCACCGTGGCCATGCCGAGCCGGTGGGCGAGCGGGGCGAACACCTCGAGGGTCTCGTTCGCCTTCTTGACCTGCTTCTCCGGCCGCAGGAAGCGCATCGTGCGCATGTTGTGCAGCCGGTCGGACAGCTTGATGACCAGCACCCGCGGGTCCCGGGCCATCGCCACGACCATCTTGCGGATCGTCTCGGCCTCGGCCGCGGTGCCGAACTCGACCTTGTCCAGCTTCGTGACGCCGTCGACGAGGTGCGCGACCTCGTCGCCGAAGTCGGTCCGCAGCCGCTCGAGCGAGTAGTCGGTGTCCTCGACGGTGTCGTGCAGCAGGGCGGCGACCAGCGTCGTCGTGTCCATGCCCAGCTCGGCGAGGATCGTCGAGACGGCGAGCGGGTGGGTGATGTACGGGTCGCCGGACTTGCGGGTCTGGCCCTCGTGCTTGGACTCGGCGACGTCGTAGGCCCGCTGCAGGAGCATCAGGTCGGCCTTGGGGTGCAGCGAGCGGTGCACCGCGGCCAGCGGTTCCAGGACCGGCTTGACGATGGCGACCCGCTGCGGCGTCATCCGCCGGGCGATCCGGGCGCGGACCCGCCGGGTCGCGGACGGGCGGGGAGGCTCGTCGTCGGCGGGGGTCAGCGGCCGCGTCGCGGGATGGGCCGTCGTCCGGTCGACCTCGGTCACCGCACCTCCTGATCGTGCCGGTAGCGGGAGTGGTCCCGCCCCGAGGATAGTCCGCGGACCGTCCCGGGGCGGAACGTGTGCTCCTACGCGCTCAACAAGGCGTCCACCTGCAGGTCACCCAGCTTCGTGCGGCCGTTCAACGCGGTCAGCTCCATCAGCGTGCCGAAGCCGACGATGTCGGCCCCCGCGTCGGCGAGCAGCGCGCACGCCGCGGCGGCGGTGCCGCCGGTGGCCAGCACGTCGTCGACGACGTACACCCGGGTGCCCGGTTCGAGCACGCCGGCCGGGAGCTCCAGCGTCGCGGTGCCGTACTCCAGCTCGTAGCTGCGCGACGCGGCGACGGCGGGCAGCTTGCCTGCCTTGCGGACCGGCACCGTCCCGACGCCGGCGACGAGCGCGACCGCCGCCCCGAGCAGGAAGCCGCGCGCCTCGACCCCGACGACGACGTCGGCGTCGCCGGTGCGGGCGGCCAGCTCGGTGGTCACCGTCGCGAACGAGCCGCCGTGGGCGAGCACCGGGGTGATGTCGCGGAACAGCACCCCCGGCTGCGGGTAGTCGGGCACCGAGCGGACGAGGCCGGCGACCTGCAGCAGGTCCTCGGCGGACTCCCCGTCGATGCCGGGGCCGACCCGGATGCCGTCGACGGCGGTCACCGGCGCTTCCTGCCCGTCTTGCCGGTGGGGCGCACCCCGGGCCGCGGCGCGGCCGGGGCCGAGCGCGACGTGCTGCTCACCGCGGCGAAGGTGTCGGTGGCGGGCTCGGCCGCGTCCGGCACGTCCTCGCCGTCCCGGACGGCCGCGGCGCGGGCCCGGCGGGCGGCGACCCGCTCGGCCTGGTCGCGGAAGCGCCCGTCGCGCATCTTGATGTCGACCAGTACCGGGGTCGCCAGCAGGAGCGAGGAGACGACACCGGAGATCATGCCGACGAGCTGGACGAGCGCCAGGTCGGCGAGCGTGCCGACGCCGAGCAGCCCGACGCCGATCACCAGCAGGCCCAGTACCGGCAGGATCGCGATGAGCGAGGTGTTCATCGACCGCATCAGCGTCTGGTTGAGCGCCTGGTTCGCGGCCTCGGCGTAGCTGCGGCGGGTCAGCTTGAGCAGCCCGCGCGAGTTCTCCCGCACCTTGTCGAACACGACGACGGTGTCGTAGAGCGAGAACCCGAGGATCGTCAGGAGCCCGATCACCGTCGCCGGTGTGACCTCGAGGCCGATGATCGAGTACACACCCGCGGTGACGACGATGTCGTTGATCAGCGCCACCAGCGCCGCCGCGGCCATCGCCCGCTCGAAGTAGACCGCCAGGAAGATCGTGACCAGCACGATGAAGACCAGCAGCGCGATCAGTGCCTGGGTGGTGACCTCACCGCCCCAGGTGCCCGAGACCTGGGAGTCGCTGATCGCGGCCTCGCTCGGGACGCCGCCCCCGCCGATCGGCTGGAGCTGCTGGAACAGCGCCTCCCGCAGCGGGACGAGCTGCTCCGGGGTCAGCGGCTCGGACTGGAGCACGATCGACGCCAAGTCCCCGGTCCCGACGGCCTGGCTGACCTCGGGGGCGGTGCCGACGACGTCGGTGTAGATCCGGTCGACCTGCTCGACGCTGATGGGCCCGTTCGCACCGGTGGCCGGCAGCTGGATCTGCGATCCGCCGGTGAAGTCGATGCCGAGGTTGAACCCGCGGAACACCAGCGACAGCACGCAGACCGCGAGCAGCACGCCGAACCCGATGTACCAGAGCTTCTTCCGGCCGACGATGTCGACGCTCGCGGTGCCGGTGGTGAGCCGGGTCCAGCCCGACGTCCGCTCGGGGGCCGTCATGCTCCCGCTCCCTTCCCGCTGGTGGCACGCTGCCCGACGGCGGGTTTGTCCCGCCGGTGCCGGGCACCGATCCGGTCGACCGCCGCGAGCCCGGACAGGCCGGGCCTGCCCAGCGACTTCGACCGGGAGATCAGCACGACCAGCGGGAACGTCACCAGGAAGACCACGACCAGGTCGAGGACGGTGGACATGCCGAGGGTGAAGGCGAACCCGCGGACCTCACCGACGGCCAGGATGTAGAGCACGGCCGCGGCCAGGAAGCTGACCGCGTCGGCCGTGAGGATCGTCCGTCTGGCCCGTTCCCACGAGCGCGGTACCGCCGAGCGGAACGTCCGGCCCTCCCGCATCTCGTCCTTCAGGCGTTCGAAGAAGATCACGAACGAGTCCGCGGTGATGCCGATCGCGATGATGAAGCCGGCGACGCCCGCGAGATCGAGGGTGAACCCGATCCACCGCCCGAGCAGGATCAGGACGGCGTACACGACCACGCCGGACAGGACCAGCGACAGGATCGTCAGCAGGCCGAGCAGCCGGTAGTAGAACAGGCAGTAGACGAAGACCAGGGCCAGGCCGACCGCACCGGCGATCAGTCCGGCCTCCAGCGAGGCCAGGCCGAGCGTCGCGGACACGGTCTGTGCGGTGCCCGGGTCGAAGGCCAGCGGCAGCGAGCCGTACCGCAGGGTCTGCGCCAGGTCCTGGGCGCGTTCCTGGTTGAACTGCCCGCTGATCTGGGTCTGGCCGTAGATCGGCTGGTTGATCGAGGGCGCGGACACCACGTCGCCGTCGAGGACGAACGCGACGTTCTTCCCGACGTTGGCCGTCGTGTACTGGCCCCACGTCTCGGCGCCCTGCGGCTTGAAGGTCAGGCCGACCGCCCAGCCGGCGGCGCCCTGGCTCTGCTGGGGCTGCGCGGACGCGATCTCGGTGCCCTCGAGGAAGGACGGGCCGAGGATGTACTTGGTCGTGCCGTCCTCACCGCAGGTGACCAGTGGCTGGGCCGGGTCGTCGTAGCCCTGCAGCGGATCCGGGCCCGCGCAGTTCAGCGCGAGCAGTGCCTGCACCTGGGTGGCCTGGTCGCTGCTCTGCCGGGTCGCGCGCAGCTGCTCGACCTCGGCGGCGACCCGCGGGTCGGTCGGGGTCGCGGCGCCGGTCGGGCCCGGGGGTTCGGGCGCGGGCGGCGGGTCCTGCAGCGGGGAGCTCTGCGCCACCGGGGCGACGGCGCGGCTCTGCTCGCCGGGCGCCCCCATCCCCTGCGGCTGCGGTGCCGCGGGAGCCTGGCCCGCCGGCGCCCCGGCCGGTTCCTGGCCGGGCTGCGCGCCGGGTGCGGGCTGGCCGCCGGGCGCCGGCTGCTGCTGCGGGGCCGGGTCCGCGGGGATCGGTCCCTCGACGACCTCGCGGAACCGCAGCTGGGCGGTCTGGCCGAGCGACCGGGCCTGCTCGCCCTGGTCACCGGGGACCGTGATGACGATGTTGCTGCCGTCCAGCTGGACCTCGGCGCCGCTGACACCGAGCCCGTTGACGCGCTGCTCGATGATCGACTCGGCCTGGACCAGCTGGTCGCGCGGCGGCGGCTGCCCGTCGACGGCGCGGGCGGTGAGCGTGACGCGGGTTCCGCCCTGCAGGTCGATGCCCAGCTTCGGCGTGAGGTTCCCGCCCCCGGTGAACAGCACCAGGGTGTAGAGGATCACGACGATGCCCAGGAAGGCGGTCAGGTAGCGCCAGGGGCGCACACGCTGCTGCCCCGACGACGTTGCCACGTGGTGTTCTCCCGAATCCGACTCGCGAGGCGGCCTCGGCCGGCCTGCCTCACGGCCTGCTCACCCGGCCAGGCCGGCCCGGGTGCCGGGCCCGGCCGTGGCGCCGGGGCCGCCGGAGCGGGCCTCGGGGCCCGCTCCCGACGTGCTCAGTGGATCGTCGGCTTGTTCTCCGACTGCTCAGACTGCTCGGTCTTCTCGGACGGTGCCGTCTCGGCCTGCTCGTCGGCGGGCTCGTCGGCGGCGACCTTCTCCCGGATCGCGGCGCGCAGCCACGTGGTGACCACACCGTCGGCGATCTCGAGGTCGATCGTGTCCTCGTACGAGGCGTCGACGATCGTGCCCCGCAGCCCGGACGTGGTGACGACGACGTCGCCGTCCTCCAGCGCCTGCTGCATCGCCTGCGTCTCCGCCATCTGCCTGCGCTGCTTGCGGCCGTTCAGGAACAGCGGCACGAACAGCAGCAGGATGATGAGGAAGGGCAGCAGGGACAGCAGGCCCGAACCACCGGCCTCCTGCGCAAGGTTCAGATCCATCGTGCGGGTTCTCCGTCTCGTCTCGTAATCGTGAGTGTGCCAGCCGGGGCGGACACCGACGGGCGGGGCCCTCCCGGGCCTGGACCGCTCGTCGCGGTGCACCGGGGCCGAGCGGCGCCCCGGGCGCCCGGCCCGCGAGGTAACGGGCCGGATGCCCGGATCGTTCCGGCGGCGTGTTCGCCGGACACCGGGGCTCCGCGCGCCGTCCGGGTGCTCCCGCGCGGTGTGCGGACGGTCCAGCATGCCCCCGGCGGCCCCGGACGTGTGCCCGATCCGTTCGGTCCGTCCGGATCCTCCCATGCGACCGCCGGGCCCGGACGCCCGCTCTCACCCACACGCCGTAGCGGACCGGCACGGAGCCGGCCCAGAGCCGGCCCGGCCGGTGCCGGGAGGACCGGCGGGACCCTCAGAAGAGCGGGTCGATGCGGTGCCCGGCCGGGGCGTCGGCCGGCGGGGTGAGGCCGAGGTGCGTCCAGGCGAGCGGGGTCGCGACCCGGCCGCGCGGGGTGCGGGCGAGCATCCCGGCCCGCACCAGGTACGGCTCGCAGACCTCCTCGACGGTGCCCGCGTCCTCCCCCACCGCGACGGCGAGCGTGGAGACGCCGACCGGCCCACCGTGGAACGAGCGGACCAGCGCGGACAGCACGGCGCGGTCGAGGCGGTCGAGGCCGAGCTCGTCGACGTCGTAGACGGCGAGGGCGGCGCGGGCGACCTCGCGGTGGATGACGCCGTCGGCCCGGACCTCCGCGAAGTCCCGCACCCGGCGCAGCAGCCGGTTCGCGACCCGCGGGGTGCCCCGGCAGCGCCCGGCGATCTCCTCCGCACCGTCGGCACGCAGGTCGATGCCGAGGATCCCCGCGGCGCGGTGCAGGACGTGCTCGAGCTCGAGGACCTCGTAGAACTCCATGTGCCCGGTGAAGCCGAACCGGTCGCGCAACGGCCCGGTCAGCGACCCGGCCCGCGTGGTGGCCCCGACCAGGGTGAAGGGGGCGACGTCGAGCGGGATCGACGTCGCACCCGGTCCCTTGCCGACGACGACGTCGACCCGGAAGTCCTCCATCGCCAGGTACAGCATCTCCTCGGCGGGCCGGGCCGTGCGGTGGATCTCGTCGATGAACAGGACGTCGCCCGGCACGAGGTTGGACAGCATCGCCGCGAGATCGCCCGCGCGTTCCAGCGCGGGCCCGGAGGTGAGCCGGATCGAGGCGCCCAGCTCCTGGGCGACGATCATCGCGAGGCTGGTCTTGCCGAGGCCGGGCGGACCGGAGAGCAGGATGTGGTCCGGTGGGTCGCCGCGACGGCGTGCGCCCTCCAGCACGAGCTCGAGCTGCTCGCGGACCCGCGGCTGCCCGACGAACTCGTCCAGCGACCGCGGGCGCAGCGACGCCTCGACGTCGGCCTCCCCCGGCTGCGCGACGGCGTCGATCTCGCGGATCCGGTCGAACGCGTCGGCGTACGGGTCCGCCGCGGGCTCCGGCTCCGGTGTCACCGCGACCGGCCCAGCGACGACAGCGCCGTGCGCAGCAGCCCGCTCGCGGAGGTGTCGGGCTGCTCGGCCAGCACCCCGTCGACGGCCTGCTCGGCCGGTCGCTGCGGGAACCCGAGCCCGAGCAGCGCCTCGACGACCTGCTCCCGCACGCCGAGGACCGGCGACGGCGCCGCCGCGGAGGTGGCCCCGGCCGGGGCGGCGGCGGGTGCGGTCACCTTGTCGCGCAGCTCCACGACCAGCCGCTCGGCGCTCTTCCGCCCGACGCCCGGGATCCGGGTGAGGACGGCGAGGTCCCCGTCGGCGAGGGCGCGGCGCAGCGTGTCCGGCTCCAGCACGGCGATGGTGGCGAGCGCCAGCCGCGGCCCGATGCCCGAGACCGTCTGCAGGAGGAGGAAGAGCTCGCGCTCCTCGGTGTCGGCGAACCCGAACAGGGTCAGCGACTCCTCACGCACCACCAGGGTGGTGGCGAGCCGGGTCTCCTCGCCCCGGCGGAGCCCGCCGAGCGTCGACGGCGTGGCGTGCACCGCGAGCCCGACCCCGCCCACCTCGACGACGACGTGGTCGAGCCCGATCTCCAGGACCGGGCCGCGCACCGAGTGGATCACCGAGGGGTCCCCTTCCAGGAGTTCGTCCGCCGCGGGACGCTACCGGGGGCCTCCGGGGCGCCCGGCGCGGCCGTACCGCGCCGCGCACCGCCGGGTCCCCCACGGGCCGGGCGGGCCGCCGGGCCGCCGGGCCGCCCCGTGGACGCCTGCCACGCACCGCCGGACCGCTCGGCCGCCGCCCGGGCCGCGGCCCACTGGGCGGCCGCCGTCGGTGCGGCACCGTCGTCGGCGGCCTGCGCCTGGGCCAGCCGGGCCCGGTGGGTCGCCGCCAGCTCGTCGGCCCGTGCCCGGGCCTGCGCCATCCGGTCGAGCATCGGCGAGCGCCAGCAGTGGCAGATCGCGAGCGCCAGGGCGTCCGCCGCGTCGGCGGGCTTCGGCGGTGTGTCCAGGCCCAGCACCTTGGTCACCATCGTCGTCACCTGGGCCTTCCCGGCACGGCCCTCGCCGGTCACCGCGGCCTTGACCTCGCTCGGGGTGTGGAACGCGACCGGCAGCCCCGCGCGCGCCGCGACCAGCGCGACGACGCCGCTGGCCTGCGCGGTGCCCATCACCGTGCGGACGTTGTGCTGGCTGAACACCCGCTCGACGGCGATCACGTCCGGCCGGTGGCGGGCGATCCAGCGCTCCACCTCGTCGGCCACGGTCAGCAGCCGGCGCTCCAGCGCGAGGTCGGTCCCGCTGCGCACGACCCCGACGTCGACGAACGAGACCGAGCGCCCCTCCCCCGACTCGACGACACCGATCCCGCACCGGGTCAGGCCGGGGTCGACCCCGAGCACCCGCACCGCGTCACACCCTTCCCGCACGTCCGTTCGAACCCCGCACGCTACCGGCCGTCCGCCGGCAGCCCGGCCGGGGCGCGCCGCGACTCGCCCGTCCGTGCCCGGCCCGCCGGTGGGAAGGACCCGGATGGCAGGGTGCGCGGGTGACGTCCTTCCTCCGCCGGTCCGCGCTCGTCTGGGCGGCGGTCCTGCTGGTGGTCCTGGTGGGTGCGTTCCGCCCGGAGACGCCGGTGATCGGGTTCGCCGGGTCGTTCGTCACCGGGCAGTACCCGCTGCACGCCGCGATCGCGGCCGTCCTCGGCATCCTGATCGGGCTGGCGGCGCGCAAGGCCGGGGCCCCGGTCGTCGGCTGGGCGACGGCGACGGTCGCCCTCGCCGTCACCGTCGGGATGGTGACGGTGCTCGCCGCGCAGGGCCGCGCCGCGGCCGGGGAGGGCGTGCGGCTGGACTGGACGTCCGCGCTCACCGGGATCGGGCAGCCGTCCGGGAACCCGGACCGCACCGTCGAGTACGCGCCGGGCCGCTCGATGGACCTCTACCTGCCCGCCGGGCCGGGCCCGCACCCGACGATGGTGTGGACGCACGGCGGCAGCTGGACCAGCGGCGACCGCACCGACCGGACGGCGATGCACCGCTGGCTGGCCGACCGCGGCTGGGCGGTCGCGGCGATCGACTACCGGTTCCCGCCGCCCGAGCCGATCGGCCGGGAGCAGCAGCGCGACGTGGCCTGCGCCGTCGACCGGATCCGGTCCGGCGCCGAGGGCGAGCTCGATCCGGGCAGGCTGGTCCTCGGCGGGCAGTCCGCGGGCGCCACGCTGGCCCTCGGCGCCGCGTCGGGCCTGCTCGACGGCACGCTCGCCTGCTCGGAGGCCCCTGCGGCGTTCGGCGGGACCGGTCCGGCCGACGCCCCGCCGCCGGCGCCGGGGCCGCCGCCGGTGGGCGTCGTCGCGTTCCACCCGCCGGTCGACCTCACCCTGATCGACCCCGGCCTGCAGCAGACCCTGCTCGGCGGTGCCGCCGCCGACGCCCCGGGCCTGCTGCGGCTGCTCTCCCCCGCCGAGCAGGTGCGCCCCGAGCTGCCGCCGACCCTGATCCTCCTGGGCTCCGCCGACCACTACGTGTTCCCGGACCGGGTCGTCGCCTACGACGCCGAGCTGCGCGCCGCCGGCGTGCCCGGCCGCCTGGTCACCGTCCCCTACGCCGACCACGTCTTCGACCGGCCCTTCGGCAGTCCGGGCGCCCAGCTCGCCCGGGAGGCCGTGCTCCGGTTCCTCACGGACCCGGGCTGACCCGCCGATGGCCGGGACCCGGATCGAGATCGTCGCGCTGCTGGTCTCGCCGCAGCACGCGTACGAGGGACGGCCGTCCGACGGGCCCCGCCCGGACCCGGAGCCGCTGCGCCGCACGGAGGTGACCGTCCGCGCGGGGCACGGCATCGTCGGCGACCGCTACGGCGGCCGGCCCGCGCACCGCCGGGCCGCCGTGACCCTGTTCGCGGCCGAGGCCCTCGACCACACCGGTGCGCTCCTGGGCGTCGAGGCGACACCGGAGGCGGCCCGGCGGAACGTCGTGCTGCGCGGCGCCGACGTCGACGCCCTCGCCGCCGTGGGCCGGGACGGCCACGGCGCGCTGGTCGCACTCGACTCCGGTGCGGGCCCGGTCCGGTTCCGGGTGCACCGGCCGGCTCGCCCGTGCCGCTGGATGGACACGGCGATCGGCGACGGCGCGTGGGCGGCGTTGCGCGAGCGGGGCGGGGTGCGCTGCGAGCCCCTCGACGACGGCGTCCTCCGCGTCGGCGGGGCCGTCCTGACCGTCCTCGAACCGGCTGCGGCCTGACGCGACGGCCGGCACCACCCGACGCCGTCGCGCGACCGCCCACCGGGGCCGTGGCACCGCCCGTCGGCGGGGCGTAACGGCAGGCCGGGGCGCGGCGAGCCGGAACCCGACGTCCCCGACGGGAGGTACCCGATGTCGCCGGTCCTCGCCCCGCACCGCCCCGCCGACCACCGGCGGGCCGCCCCCGGCATCCGGATCGTGATGCTGCTCGGCCTGCCCGGTGGCCGCCCGGCGTGGACCACACGCTCGGCGCGGATCACCGGCCTGCTGCTCACCCTCGCCGGGGTCGAGGCCGACGGCGTGACGCTGCCCGTCCCGCTCGCCGACCGGCACGCGCTGCGGGCCTGGGCCCGCTCCGCGGAACCGGCCCTGCTGGCCGCGGCCGCACCGGAGCACGGATCCCGGGCGGTGTTCGCCGTCGACCTCGACGACGTCGACGTCCTCGCCGCCGCCGGGCGGGCACTCGCCGACCTGCTGCGCCGGGAGCGGGCGCCGATGCTGCGGTGCGGCCACCACGCCGGCGACCCCGTCACCGGTGCGCTGCACCGCGAGGCGCTGCGGCAGGACGTCGCGGCCGAGCAGCTCGTCGCCGAGCTGGGGCGGGCGGCCCGCCTGCTCGCACCCGCCCACCTGCGGCCCCGTGCCCCGGAGTTCGCCGGGTCGTGACCGGTCAGTGCGCGGCGGCGTCCCAGCTGCGGCCGTAGCCGACCGACACCTCGAGCGGCACCGAGAGGTCGGCGGCGGCCGCCATCTCCCGCCGGACCAGCGCCTCGCAGGTCTCGCGCTCGCCGTCGGCCACCTCGAGCACGAGCTCGTCGTGGACCTGCAGCAGCATCCGGCTCCGCAGTCCCTCGGCCGACAGTGCCCGGCGCACCCCGAGCATCGCCACCTTGATGATGTCCGCGGCACTGCCCTGGATCGGCGCGTTGAGCGCCATCCGCTCGGCCATCTCCCGGCGCTGGCGGTTGTCGCTGGTCAGGTCGGGCAGGTAGCGGCGACGGCCGAGGATGGTCGCGGTGTAGCCGTCCTTGCGGGCCTGGTCGACGACGCCCGCCAGGTAGTCGCGCACCCCGCCGAACCCGGCGAAGTAGTCGTCCATCAGGCCCTTGGCCTCGTCGGTGGAGATCCGCAGCTGCCCGGACAGGCCGTAGGCCGACAATCCGTAGGCCAGGCCGTAGTTCATCGCCTTGATCTTGGCGCGCTGCTCGACCGACACCCCGGCCGCCTCGACGCCGAACACCCGGGCCGCGGTCTCGGCGTGGAAGTCGTGCTGCGAGCGGAAGGCCTCGATCAGCGCCTCGTCCTCGGACAGGTGCGCCATGATCCGCATCTCGATCTGGCTGTAGTCCGCGGTCATCAGCTCCGCGTAGGCCCCGCCCTCCGGCCCGGTCCCGACGACGAACGCGTCCCGGATGCGGCGGCCGGCCGCGGTGCGGATCGGCACGTTCTGCAGGTTCGGGTCGGTCGACGAGAGCCGGCCGGTCGCCGCGATCGTCTGCGAGTAGGTGGTGTGGATGCGGCCGTCGTCGGCGACGGACTTGATCAGCCCGTCGACGGTGACCTTCAGCCGGGTCGCGTCCCGGTGCTGCAGCAGGAACTGCAGGAACTCGTGACCGGTCTGCTCGTAGAGGCTCTGCAGCGCGTCCGCGTCGGTGGTGTAGCCGGTCTTGGTGCGCTTGGTCTTCGGCATCTCCAGCTCGTCGAACAGCACCACCTGGAGCTGCTTCGGCGACCCGAGGTTGATCTCCTTGCCGATCACCCGGTACGCGTTCTGCGCGGCCTCGCGGACCTGGCCGCCGAAGTCGGACTCCAGGTCCGAGAGCGTCTCGGAGTCGACCGCGATCCCGGCCGCCTCGCAGTCGGCGAGGACGAACGCCAGCGGGAGCTCCAGGTCGGCGAGGAGCTCGGTGCCGCCCCGCTCGGCGAGCTCGGTGTCGAGGGCGTCGGCCAGCTCGGCGATCGCCGACGCGGCCAGCATCTCCTGCTGCGCGGCCTGCGCGTCCGCCTCGTCGGCCCCGCCGAGCAGGGACAGCTGCCCGTCGGCCGGCTCCTCGGTGCGCAGCTCGCGGCGCAGGTAGCGCAGTGCCAGGTCGGCCAGGTCGAAGGTCCGCTGCCCCGGCCGCGCCAGGTACGCGGCGAGCGCGGTGTCGCTGGTCAGCCCGGCCAGCGACCAGCCGCGGGACCGCAGCGCGTGCAGGACGGCCTTCACGTCGTGCGCGGCCTTGGGCACGTCGGCGTCGGCGAGCCAGTCGCCGAGTGCGGCCTCGTCGTCCGGGGTGAGACCGGCGAGGCCGAGGTAGCCGGCCCGGGGGACGCCCGCCGTCGCCCCGGCCGCACGCTGCTCGACCGTCGGCTCCCCGACCGCCAGCGCGATCCCCGCGACGTCGCGGCCCGCGACCGGCCCGGCGACCCCGGCGAAGCTCAGCGCGATCCGCCGCCCGTCGCGGGCGTGGGCGTCGAGCCAGGACCGCACCGACCCCGGCTCGACGACCTCCGCGGAGATCTCGAAGCCCTCCTCGGCCTCCGGCTCGGCCGACGACAGCGTGGAGAACAGGCGCTCGCGCAGCACCCGGAACTCGAGCTCGTCGAACAGGCGGTGCACCGCGTCGCGGTCCCAGGCGCGCACCTCGAGCTGCTCCGGGCCCGCACCGAGGTCGACGTCGCGGACCAGCTCGGTGAGCTGCCGGTTCAGCAGCACGTTGGCCAGGTTGGCCCGCAGGTTGTCGCCTGCCTTGCCCTTCACCTCGTCGACCCGGTCGGTCAGCTCGGCGAGCGAGCCGAACTCGCGGACCCACTTCGCCGCCGTCTTCTCACCGACCCCCGGGATCGAGGGCAGGTTGTCCGACGGGTCGCCGCGCAACGCCGCGAAGTCGGGGTACTGGGTCGGGGTCAGCCCGTAGCGCTTGTCGACCTCGGCCGGGTCGATCCGGCCCAGGTCGGACACGCCGCGCTTCGGGTAGAGCACCGTGACGTCCTCGGTGACCAGCTGGAACGCGTCCCGGTCGCCGGTGGTGATGAGCACCTGGAAACCCTGGCCCTCGGCCTGCGTCGCGAGGGTGGCGATGAGGTCGTCGGCCTCGAAGCCGTCGACCGCGAACACCGGGATGTTCAGCGCACCCAGGACCTCCTTGATGAGGTCGATCTGGCCGCGGAAGTCGTCCGGCGTGGTCGTCCGGTTCGCCTTGTAGTCGGCGAACCGCTCGGAGCGGAACGTCTTCCGGGAGACGTCGAACGCCACCGCCAGGTGCGTCGGCTCCTCGTCGCGCAGCAGGTTGATCAGCATCGAGGTGAAGCCGTAGACCGCGTTCGTGGTCTGCCCGGTGCCGGTGCGGAAGTTCTCCGCGGGCAGCGCGAAGAACGCCCGGTAGGCCAGGGAGTGACCGTCGAGCAGCAGCAGGCGCGGCCGGTCCGGGGCCTTCCTGCCGGACGATCCCGGGGCCTTCTGCTGCGCCCCCTTCTTCGGGGTGCTCTCCGTCGCGGTGCTCATCGGCGGCGAGTGTAGAACCGACCCCCGACAACGAACGCGGCCGCGCCCGGTACGGGCACGGCCGCGGCTCGTGTAGTGCGGTGACCGGTGACGCTCAGTCGACCTCGGCCATGACCTCGTCGGAGGCCTCGAAGTTCGACCAGACGTTCTGCACGTCGTCGGAGTCCTCGAGCGCCTCGATCAGGCGGATGATCTTCCGCGCGCCGTCGACGTCGACCTCGACGTTCATCGACGCCCGGAACTCCTGGTCCGCCGAGTCGTAGTCGATCCCGTTCTCCTGCAGCGCGGTGCGCACCGCGACGACGTCGGTGGCCTCGGAGAGGACCTCCCAGCTGTCGCCGAGGTCGCTGACCTCCTCGGCCCCGGCGTCGAGGACGGCCATCAGCACGTCGTCCTCGGACAGGTCGCCCTTGGGGAGCACGACGACGCCCCGCCGGGTGAAGAGGTAGGCCACCGAGTTGGGGTCGGCCATCGTCCCGCCGTTGCGGGTCATCGCCGTCCGGACCTCGGTCGCGGCCCGGTTCTTGTTGTCGGTCAGGCACTCGATCAGCACCGCGACGCCGTTCGGGCCGTAGCCCTCGTAGGTGATCGCCTGGTAGTCGGCGCCCCCCGCGTCCGCACCCGAGCCGCGCTTGACCGCACGGTCGATGTTGTCGTTCGGGACCGAGCTCTTCTTCGCCTTCTGGATCGCGTCGTAGAGCGTCGGGTTGGCGTCCGGGTCACCACCACCGGTGCGGGCCGCGACCTCGATGTTCTTGATCAGCTTGGCGAACATCTTGCCGCGGCGGGCGTCGATCACGGCCTTCTTGTGCTTGGTCGTCGCCCACTTGGAGTGGCCGCTCATCGGCTCGTCTGCCCACCTCTCGTGCTCGGGCCGCGCGCAGCCCGCGCGTGGCCGGGGCAGGCCCCGGGCGGGCAGCGCGAGCTGGGACCACCGGACCTGCGGGAACCCCACGATGCTACCGGCGGCACACCGCACCGCCCGGTCCGGCCCGCCGGGACCGCCGGGCCCGCACCGGCGCTCGTCCGGCGATCATGCGGGTCCCCGGGCCGCGCCGTCGTCGCGGCGGGATTACCGTGGAGGCTTGTCGACCACCGTTGTCACCCGGCTGGGTGGTCGCACCGGAGAGGAGCGGGCACGTGCTCGGAGCAGTGGTGGGAAAGGCCGCGGGCCTGGTGGCGAGCGGTCTGGCCGGAGCCGTCGCGTACGACGGCGTGAAGCGGGTCGCCCGCTCCGGCGCGGTCCGCGAGGCCGCCGTGACGGTGACCGGCTGGGGCCTGCGCGGCGCCCGCGCCGCCGAGACCGGCGCCGAGAAGGCCCGGCTGGCGACGGCCGACATCGTCAGCGAGGCGCGCGGCCGGATCGGCGAGGAGGCCCCCGCACCCGGCGACGGGCACGGGCACGGCCACGAGCACTGAGCCGATCACCGAGTCGAGCACCGAGTCGAGCACCGAGTCGAGCACCGAGTCGAGCACCGAGTCGAGCACCGAGTCGAGCACCGAGTCGAGCGAGGCGAGCATCCTGAGCACCGACCCCACCGGCCCGGACCTCACCGTCCTCAGCGACGCCGCCGGGCGCGTGCGCTTCGCCGCGCCCGCGCTGCGGGGCCGGGTCGCCCTGGCCGTCGCCGTCGAGGACGAGCTCGACCACGTCACCGGCGTCCGCCAGGTGCACGCCTACCCCCGCACCGGCAACGTGGTCGTCTGGTACCGGGCCGGGTGCGACCGGACCGAGCTGACCGAGGCGATCGGGAAGGGGCTCGGCGCCGACCCGGGGGCGACCGCGGCCCGCACCCCGCGCTCGGCGGACACGCACAACGGTGAGCTCGCCCGGCTCGTCGTCGGCGGGGTCGCACTGGCCGCGCTCGGGTTCCGCCGCTACGGCCTGCGCCGGCCACCGGTGCTCGGCACCGCCGGCCGGACCGTGGCCACCGGCGTCACGATCTTCACCGGCTACCCGTTCCTGCGCGGCGCCCTGCGCTCGCTGACCGGGGGCCGCGGCGCGGGGACCGACGCGCTGGTGTCCGCCGCCACCGTCGCCAGCCTCGTGCTGCGGGAGAACGTCGTCGCGCTCACCGTGCTGTGGCTGCTCAACATCGGCGAGTACCTGCAGGACCTGACCCTGCGCCGGTCCCGGCGGGCGATCTCCGAGCTGCTCACCGGTGCCACCACGACCACCTGGACCCGCCTCACCGACGGGACCGAGGTCGAGATCGACATCGCCGACCTCGTACTCGGCGACGAGGTCGTGGTCCACGAGCGGATCGTGCTGCCGGTCGACGGCGAGGTCGTCGACGGCGAGGGGGTCGTCGACCAGGCCGCCATCACCGGCGAGCAGCTGCCGGTCGCCGTCGCACCCGGCACCGCCCTGCACGCCGGCTCGGTGCTGCTGCGCGGCCGGATCGTCGTCCGCGCGACGGCGGTCGGCCAGGACACCGCGATCGGCCGGATCATCGACCGGGTCGAGCAGGCCCAGGGCGACCGGGCGCCGATCCAGACGGTCGGCGAGAACTTCTCCCGCCGGTTCGTGCCGGCGTCGTTCCTGCTGGCCGGGCTCACCCTGCTCGTCACCCGGGACGTGCGGCGCGCCATGACGATGCTGCTGGTCGCCTGCCCGTGCGCGGTGGGGCTGTCGACGCCGACGGCGATCAGCGCCGCCATCGGCAACGGCGCCCGCCGCGGCATCCTGATCAAGGGCGGCGCCCACCTGGAGGCGGCGGGCCGGGTCGACGCGATCGTCTTCGACAAGACCGGCACCCTGACCCAGGGCCGTCCGGTCGTCACCAACGTCATCTCCTTCCACGACGACTGGACCCCCGAGCAGGTCCTGGCCTACTCGGCGTCCTCGGAGATCCACTCCCGGCACCCGCTGGCGCAGGCGGTCATCCGCTCCACCGAGGAGCGCCGGATCGAGATCCCGCCGCACGAGGAGTGCGAGGTGCTCGTCGGGCAGGGCATGCGGGTGCAGGCCGACGGCCGGGTGCTGCTGATCGGGTCCCGCGAGCTCCTGCGCGCCCAGGGTGTCGCCGTCGGGCGCAAGCCGGCCGACTGGGTGCGCAGGCTGCAGCGGGCCAGCGAGACACCGCTGCTGCTCGCGGTCGACGGGGCCCTCGTCGGGCTGGTCTCGCTGCGGGACACGGTCCGGCCGGAGGCCCGCGCGGTGCTGGAGCGGCTGCGCGCCGACGGCGTGGCACGGATCGTGATGCTGACCGGCGACCACCCGCGGACCGCGCAGGCGGTGGCCGAGGAGCTCGGCATCGACGAGTACCGCGCCGAGGTCATGCCCGAGCAGAAGCAGGACGTCGTGCGCGCGCTCCAGGAGGAGGGGCACACCGTCGCCATGATCGGCGACGGCACCAACGACGCCCCGGCGCTCGCGCTCGCCGACATCGGGATCGCGATGGGCGTCGCCGGGACCGACGTGGCGGTCGAGACGGCCGACGTCGCGCTCGCCGCCGACGACCTGGAGGCGCTGCTCGACCTGCGCGACCTGGGCCGTCGCTCGATCACCCTGATCCGGCAGAACTACGGCATGTCGATCGCGGTGAACGCGGCCGGTCTCGTGGTCTCCGCGGGCGGTGCGCTGTCCCCGGTGGTGGCGGCGATCCTGCACAACGCGTCGAGCGTCGCCGTCGTCGGGAACAGCTCCCGCCTCATCCGCTACCGGATCCCGGCCGGCGCCCCCGGTGCGGTGGCGGCTCCCGGGCCGGAGCCCGGCCGGGCCGCCTGACCGGCGCGCTCGGCCCGCTCCCGGATCCCGCGCAGCATCCGCCGCGTCATCACGGCGCTGACCGGCACGAGCGCCTCGGCGCCGAGCCGGGCGGCGGCGCCGCCCCCGGCGTAGCGCTCGCGGACCACCAGCCGGGTCCCGCCGGGCTCGGTCCGGAGGACGAACGCCCAGGAGAACCGCGGCGACGCCGCTCCGGGGCCCTCGGCCAGGACCAGGTGCGCCCGGGGACGCAGCGCGGCGACCCGGAGCGGCGTCCCCGGAGCGAGCCGGACCGGGTCGCCGACGGCGAGGTCCTGCCAGCACTGCTCGATCCGCTCGGCGCTGTGGACGTCCAGCCCGAACAGGTTCTCCACCGCGTCGTAGGAGTAGAAGCCGCCGCGGTCCTGCCCGATCTGCACCAGCCAGGGCCACACCCGCTCCGGCGGCGCCGCGATCGAGATCGCGCGGGTGACGCTCACCGGCGCGTCGGCCACGAGCCCGTCCCCGGGCAGCGGTGTCACCCTCTCGGCGGGGGTGACCCCGAGGGTGCGAGCCGCGAGGCGCCCGAGCGCGAGCCCGGCCACCACTCCCATCGCCGTGCGTGTCGTCATGGCCCGACCGTGCGCGACGGGACGGGCACGCGGCAGGGTCCTCCGTCCCGCCGCCGGACGCGGGACGCGCCCCTCCGTGGATCCTGAGAAACGGCCGTCCGGGCGGCGGTACGCGCTGTGCCGGAGGGAGCACCGGGCCCCCGCTCGTCGCCGGGGCGGGGCCGGAGACCGGTCGGGCGTCCAGGAACGGGGCCGGTCGCCGGCCCGCTCCCTACCGTCGTACCCGGTCGCGCCGCGGTCGCTCCCCCTCGATCCCGCGGCGCACCCCCCGAGGGCGGCGGACGCCCCGGGCCCCCGACACGGAAACGAACCATGCTGCGACTTCGACCCGCGCTGCCCCCGCGCGCTCCCCGCGCCCGTCCCACCCGCGCCGCGCCGGCCGGCGCGGCCGTCCCGGCCCTGGCCCCCGCCGCGGGCACGGGCCGGGTGGCGCTGCACGTCCTGCTGGCGGCGCTGCCGCTGCTGGCGATCTCGGCGCACGTGTTCGACCTGGTCCCGATGCAGCTCTCGGCGGCGCTGCTCGTCGTCCCCCTGGCGACGGCCGTGGCCGTGCTGACCCTGTTCGACCCGCATCCCGCCGACCGGATCGTCGCGCACGGCCTGGCGTGGGGCGTGGTCGCCTGCGCGGTCTACGACGTGTTCCGGCTCGACACCGTGTACATGCTCGGCCTCTGGGGCGACTTCATCCCCACCATGGGCACGTGGATCACCGGGCGCCCCGGTGACACGGCCGGCGGCGCCGTCGTGGGGTACCTGTGGCGGTACATCGGCGACGGCGGCGGCATCGGGCTGACCTTCTTCGTCGTCGCGTCGGCGTGCGGGCTGCACCGGCTCTCGCGGGCGCGGGTGGTGCTCGCCGCGGTCGGTTTCGCGGTGGCGCCGGTCTGGGCCGGGCTGGTCGGCACCGTCGCGCTGGCCCCGCGCGGCGAGGAGCTGATGTTCCCGCTGACCCCGGTCACGGTGTCGTTGTCCCTGGTCGGGCACCTGATCTTCGGCCTGGTGCTGGGGCTGGGGTTCTGGCACTCGCGGGCGGTGCAGTCGCACTGGCCGTGGCCCACGCCTGCCCTCCCGGCCCGGCTGAGGACGACGACAGGTGCACCCGGGGCGGACGCCACGCCGCCGCCGGCGCCCCGGGTCCCGCTCCCGCGTGTCCCGGTTCCCCACCTCCCGGCGCCGGACGCTGCGGTCCCGGACGCCCCGGCGCACCGGTCCCCCGCGCCGCAGGCATCGGGCCCACACCGTCGGGTGGCACGACCGGCGGAGGACGCCGGGCCGGGCGTGTTCGTACCCCGGCAGCGGACGTCGTCGACCCCACCCGCGGCGCGGACCCTCGATCCCGACACCTGGGAGCAGTGGCACCGCAGGCTGGAGTCGACCCAGCCGGGGCGCCGGGCCCACGGCCGCCGGGAGCCCGAGCCGGTGCGGCGCGGACCGGCGTGACGACCACCCCGCCACCCCGCCGGCCGTGCCCGGCGGGGTCAGGCGGGTCAGGCGGCGGGACGCACCGCCTCGCGGCCCGGAGCCACCGCGCCGGGCCGGAAGAACGCGTGGGAAGCGGGATGGAACAGCAGCGCCAGTGCGGCCAGCACCTCGGCGACGTGCAGCAGCCGTAGCCCCGCCGCCGCGAGCTCGGTCCCGGACGCGGTCACCAGGAACTCCCCCACCGACCCGCCGGCGAGCAGCGCTCCCGCCGGCTCGACGACCAGGGACAGCGTTCCCAGCACACCGAGCACGGCGACGACGGTCCAGCGGATCCCGTCGCGGCCGCTGCGCAGCTGGACCACGAGCACGGCGAGGACCAGGTAGATCCCGGCGCGCGCGGCGATCTCCCCGCCGGTGGGCGGCACCTCCCCGCCGAGCCGCACGAGCGTCTCCGCGAGACCGGCGAGGACGGCGCCCAGCCAGAGCGCGACGCTCAGGGTGACGGCGGACGGCGGCACCGGTCGCGTCGCACGGGGTGCATCGACGGCGAACGTGCTCATGGGACCTCCTCGGGACGGCCCGTCCAGCCTCGTCCCGTCCGGCCCCGCGGCCCACACGGCGCTCCCCCGGCCGCGGTGGGGGACAGCCCCACCCCGGGTCAGGCGGCGCGCACCATCCCGACGAACAGATCGTGCACCCGGCCGTCGCCGGTCAGTTCCGGGTGGAACGACGTGGCCAGCACCGGACCCTGCCGCACGGCGACGGCGCGGCCCGCGGCCTCCCCCGCCTCCGAGACGTGCGGGACGGTGGCCAGGACCTCGACGTCGCTGCCGGTCTTCTCGACCCAGGGGGCGCGGATGAACACCGCGTGCACCCCTCCGCCGGGGAGCCCGTCGAACTCCAGGTCGGTCTCGAACGAGTCGACCTGACGACCGAACGCGTTGCGCCGGACGACGACGTCGAGCCCGCCCAGCTGGTGCTGGTCCGGGCGGCCGTCGAGGATCTCGTCGGCCAGCAGGATCATCCCGGCACAGGAGCCGTAGGCGGGAAGCCCGGCCCGGAGCCGGGCACGCAGCGGGTCGAGCAGCTCGAACGCGTCCAGGAGCTTCGACATCGTCGTCGACTCCCCGCCCGGCAGGACGATCCCGTCGAGGGCGTCCAGCTCGGCCGCGCGACGGACCGGCAGCGCGCGCGCACCGGCCGCGGTGAGCGCGGCGACGTGCTCGCGGACGTTGCCCTGCAGGGCCAGCACACCGATGGTCGGGGAGGACATGCCCCGAGAATAACCCGGCCTTACCTGCGGTAACCGGCCGTCCGGGCGTGAGTCGCGGCACCGGCACGACTCCGTCCGGTGGTGCCGCCCGCCCGGTGCGACGGCGGATCCTGGACCGGCGGGGGACGGCGCGGGGAGGGCACGACGATGGACATCGGTCGCACGGTCCGGGTGTTCCGGGCCGAACCCCTGGTCGCTCCCGGCACCGGTCCGCCGGGGCCGGAACCGGTCGCGCGGACCGGCGTGGTCCCGGACGAGCGGGAACCGCGCCCGGCGGAGCGGATCGAGGCCGTGCCGGTGGCCGCCGGGGCCGTGCCGCCGGCCGGGTGAGTGCGCCCGACGTCGCCGGCGTCGTCGCCGGATGGCGGACCTGGCGGGTCCGCGACCCCGCACCGGTGCGGCTGTGGTCTCCGGTGCACATCGCCACGGAGTGGCCGCCGGACGCGCCGCTGGACGCCGTCTGCGAGCTGGACGGCCACCGGGCGCCCGACCCGGGGTGCACCTGCGGGCTCTACGCCGCGCGGCGCCCCGCGGACGTCGGCGGGCTCGGGTTCGGCGGCCCGACGGTGCTCGGCTGCGTCGCGCTGTGGGGCACCGTGGTCGAGGGCGAGCGCGGGTGGCGGGCCGGCACCGGACGGCCGGTGGTCCTGTTCTGCGGACCCGCCCTGCCGGAGGCGGAGCGGACCGTGCTCGCGTCGGTCTACCGGATCCCGGTGCACCGCCTGCCGCTGCCCGTCGCCCCGGCCGTCGGGGTGCCCGGGGTCGTCGAGGCGGCCGAGCGCGTCCGCACCGCGGCCGCACGCACCCCGCCCGACCCGGCGGCGCTGCACGACGCGTCGCGCGGCTTCGTCGCCGCGGTCCCGCGTCCCGGGGTGGTGCTCCGGCGCCCCCGCAGGCGGTTCGCGGTCGGGTCCGCGGTGGCCGCCGCGGTCGCCGTCTCCGCCCTGCTGGTCCCGCAGCCGGAGCCCGCGACGCCCCCGGCCGGACCGGCCGCCCCCGCCCCGGGCACGTCGGTGCCCGGCACGGGGACGCCCTGAGCGGCCGGCCTCAGCCCGCGTCGACCTCGCCCTCGCGCGCCTGCTTCGCCGCGGCGGCCCGCAGCGCGTCGGCGACGGCCGGGGCCACGCTCTGGTCGAACACGCTCGGCACGATGAACGACGGGTTCGGCTCGGCGACGACGTCGGCGATCGCCTCCGCCGCGGCCAGCATCATGCCGTCGGTGATGTCGTGCGCCTGGGCGTCGAGCAGGCCGCGGAACACGCCGGGGAACGCGAGCACGTTGTTGATCTGGTTCGGGTAGTCCGACCGCCCGGTGGCGACGACCGCGGCGTGCTGCATCGCGACCGTCGGGTCGACCTCGGGGTCGGGGTTGGCGAGCGCGAAGACGATCGAGTCGGAGTTCATCGTCGCCAGCTCCTCGGCACCGAACAGGTTCGGCGCGCTGACCCCGATGAACACGTCCGCGCCGACGAGCGCGTCGGCCAGCGACCCCTGCTTGCCGTCGCGGTTGGTCTGCGCGGCGATCGAGCGGAGGTTGTCGTCGAGACCGGCGCGGTCGGGGTGGACGATGCCGTCGACGTCGACGGCGACCACGTCGGCGGTCTCCTCGGAGCCGAGCAGCCGGATGATCGCCGACCCCGCCGCGCCGACGCCGCAGACGACGACGCGGACGTCGGAGAACTTCTTGCCGACCACACGCAGCGCGTTGCGCAGCGCGCCGAGCACGACGACGGCGGTGCCGTGCTGGTCGTCGTGGAACACCGGGATGTCGAGCAGCTCCCGCAGCCGGCTCTCGATCTCGAAGCAGCGGGGCGCGGCGATGTCCTCCAGGTTGATGCCGCCGTAGCCGGGGGCGATCAGCTGGACGGTGCGGATGATCTCCTCGGTGTCCTGGGTGTCCAGACACACCGGCCAGGCGTCCACGTTGGCGAACTGCTTGAACAGCGCCGCCTTGCCCTCCATCACCGGCATCGCCGCGGCGGCGCCGATGTTGCCCAGCCCGAGCACCGCGGAGCCGTCGGTGACGACGGCGACGGTGTTCCGCTTGATCGTCAGCCGGCGGGCGTCGGACGGGTTGTCCGCGATCGCCATCGACACCCGCGCGACGCCAGGGGTGTAGGCGCGGGACAGGTCGTCACGGGTGCGGAGGTTGACCTTCGACCGCACCTCGATCTTCCCGCCGAGGTGCAGCAGGAACGTCCGGTCCGAGACCTTGCGCACGGAGAACCCGTCGAGCGCGTCGATCGAGGCCTTGATCTCCTCGACGTGCTCGGTGTTGCGCGCGTTGACCGAGATGTCGACGACGAGATGCTCGGTGCGTGCCTCGACGACGTCGAAGGCGGTCACGACCCCGCCGACCTGACCGACCGCGGCGGTCAGGTCACCGGCGGAGGTGGGGTGGGCAGGGGCGTCGACGCGTGCGGTGATCGCGTAACCGGGACCGGGAATGGACACGGGGCCGGACAGTACCGCCGGCCGTGTGGTTACCGGCGCGTCAACCGTGTGACGACGCGCGTCACGCGTCCTTGCGCGATCCCGGCACCGGGTGTGTGATCCAGGACACAGGAACGGGAGGTGGTCGCCGTGGCGGTCAAACCCGGCCGGGCCCGGGCCCGGACGACGCGGCTCGCCGCCGTCACGACCCCGGCCCGGGTGCGCAACGTGGCACTCGTCGGGCCGTCGGGCGGTGGGAAGACGACGCTCGCCGAGGCGCTGCTGGCCCACGCCGGCACCATCGACGCGCCGGGCAGCGTCGCCGAGGGCAGCACCACCCTCGACCACGACCCGGCCGCCGTGCGCCGGGGGCGGTCGGTCGGGATCGCGGTCGCGCCGCTGCTCTGGGACGGCGAGACCGTCAACCTGATCGACACCCCCGGGGACGACGACTTCCGCGGCGGCCTGCGCGCCGGCCTGCGCGCCGCCGACGCCGCGCTCTTCGTCGTGCCGGCCACCGAGGGGCGGGACGGCGAACTGGAACCGGGCACGGTCGCGCTGTGGGAGGAGTGCGCCGCGATCGGCATCCCGCGCGCCGTGGCGGTCACCCGCTGCGACACCGCCCGCTCCGACGTCGAGGCCACCGTGGCGGCCTGCCGGAGCTCGTTCGGCGAGGGTGTGCTGCCGTGCCACCTCCCGCTGCGTGACGCCGGCGGGGCGATGACGGGCCTGTACGGGGTGCTCTCCGGCGAGCCGGGTGGCGCGGCCCCGCCCGGTGCGGACGACGCCAGGACCACCCTGATCGAGGCGATCATCGAACAGTCCGAGGACGAGGACCTGATGGACCGCTACGTCGGCGGGGCGGACCTCGACGTCGCGACGCTGATCGACGACCTGGAGACCGCGGTCGCCCGCGGCACGCTCCACCCCGTCGTCCCGGTCTGCGCGACGGCCGGCACCGGGCTCGGGTCGCTGCTGGAGATCCTCACCCGGGGTTTCCCGGCACCTCCGGAGCGGACACCGCCCGCGGTCGTCGAACCGGGCGGGCCCACCCTCACCGCCGACCCGTCCGGCCCGCTCGCGGCGGAGGTCGTGCACACCGGGGCCGATCCCTACGTCGGGCGGGTCTGCCTGGTCCGGGTGTTCTCCGGGACGCTCCGTCCGGAGTCGACGGTCCACGTCGGGAGCCCCGCGCCGGGCCCGGGCACCGGCCCGGCGCCCGGCCACGAGCCCGACGAGCGGATCGGTCACGTGTACTCCCCGCTGGGCGCCGCGCTGCAGGAGACCTCCGCCTGCGTCGCCGGCGACCTGTGCGCACTGACCCGGCTGGAGGCCGCGGTCGGCGACACGCTGTCGGACCCCGCGGACCCGATCCACCTGACGCCCTGGGAACGGCCGGCGCCGCTGCTGCCGGTGGGGCTGGTCCCCCACACCCGCGCGGACGAGGACGCCGTCGCCCGCGGTCTCGCCCGGCTGGTCGCGACCGATCCGGGGCTGCGCCTGGAGCGCGATCCCGAGACGCACCAGACCGTGCTGTGGTGCACCGGCGAGGCGCACGCCGACGTGGCCCTCGGCCGGCTCCGCGACGCCGGGGCCGACGTCGACGTCGAGGAGGTCCGGGTGGCGTTCCGGGTGACCTTCGCCCGGGCCGCGCGGGTGACGGGCCGGCACGTCAAGCAGTCCGGCGGGCACGGCCAGTACGCGGTGTGCCACGTCGACGTCGCGCCGCTGCCCGCCGGCTCCGGGATCGGGTTCACCTCGGCGGTCGTCGGCGGCGCCGTCCCCACGCAGTACGTGTCGAGCGTGGAGAAGGGCATCCGGGCCCAGGCGGAGCGCGGCCTGCCGGTGGGCGACGGCGGCGCGACGCACCCGGTCGTCGACTTCCGGGCGACGCTGGCCGACGGCAAGGCGCACAGCGTGGACTCCTCCGACGCCGCGTTCCAGACCGCCGGGGCCCTGGCACTGCGCGCCGCGGCGGAGAGCTGCGGGCTGCGCGTGCTCGAACCGATCGACGAGGTGCGGATCCGGATCAACGACGAGCGCCTGGGTGCCGTCCTCGGCGACCTCGCGGCGCGCCGGGGCAAGGTGCTCGGCACCGATCCGGACGGGGCCGGGCACACCCTCGTCCGTGCGGAGGTCCCGCGCACCGAGCTCCTGCGGCACGCGGTCGACCTGCGCGCGCTCACCTCCGGCGCCGCGACGGTGACGCGGGCGTTCGCACGCTGGGCCGAGCGCCCGGCCTGACCGGCCGGTTCAGTCGGTGCTGCGCGGAAGCTGGTCGTCCCGCGTGTCGGCGACCGCCATCTTCGCCGCGGAGTCGGTCGGCGCCCGCCCGCCGAGCGCCGCGAGCGCGGCCTCGTTGCCGACGTCGGCCCCGGCCCTCTCGGACAGGAGCCAGCGCACCTCGAGCAGGTCGCAGTAGGCCTGCACCTCGGAGCCGACCCCGCCCAGCGCCTCGTGCGCGGCCCGCATCCCCGGCTCCAGGCAGTGGTCGGCCCAGCTGCGCGCGGCGACCCGCTCGGAGACGTCCTGCCCGGTCCGCCCGCGCATCCACTCCCGGTGCGCGTTGAGGTCGCCGAGCAGGATCCGGGCCTGCCCCTCCCCCACCTCGACGCCGGTGAGCCGGCGCAGCAGCGTGCAGTGGAAGGTCCGGTCGCCGACGGAGACCTGCAGCCGGGACCGGCCGTCGCCGACCGGGCGCAGCGAGACCTCGTCGACGGCGAACCCGAGGTCGTTGAGCTCGCGGATCACGCCTTCGATCCGGTAGCGGTCACCGAAGGCGAACACCGGGGTGGTGTGCAGCGCGTCCCACAGCTGCCGGTAGCGGTCCGGCAGTGCGGTGGCCTCGTCGATCAGCTGCGGGACGATCTCCGGCGGGCGGTCCAGGGACTCCGCGAGATCGATCATCCCGGCGGCGACGTTCTCGACGAGGATCGACAGGTCGAGCTCGCGCTGCCCGTCCGACAGGCCGGTCGGGTGCACCTCGCTGGTCTCGGCGTCGACCAGGGAGGCCTGCAGGGTCTGGCCGTCCCGGACGAAGAGCGTGTTGTTCAGCGAGCAGTCGCCCCAGAACACGCCGTGCCGGTGCAGGTCGACGAGCAGCGAGATCATCGCGTCGAACAGCCGGGCGCGGTGCCGGGGCCGGTTCGGTGGCAGCCGCATGATCAGCCGCCGGTACTGCCAGGAACCGGTGAGGTAGCGGGTCACGAGGATCGCGGTCTCGTGCGCGGGCTGGTTCACGAACCCGGCCGGCTTCACCGCGGGCAGGCACTCGTCCTCCAGGCGGCGCAGCACCTCGTACTCCCGGCGCGCGATCCGCTCGGGGAGGTCCTTCAGCGCCCACAGCGCCCCGTCGGCCTCGACGAAGCGGACCAGGTGCCGGCTGGTGCCGACCTCGATGTCGCGCAACGGGACCTCGGTCTCGTCCCACTCCGCGAGCGGGAGCTCCCAGGGCAGCCCGATCAGCCCGGGACCGGGGGTGCGCAGCACCACCTCGGGCGGCCGCTCCGCGCCGGGGCGGGCCATTCAGGACACCCCCCGGGCCGGGCGCCGGTCCGCGGGCGGCGCCGTCGATCCCCGGATGACCAGCCGGGTCGGGACCGTGACGGCCTGCTCGACCGGCTCGCCCGCGATCCCGGCGAGCGCCGACCGCGCGGCCACGGCGCCCTGCTCGGCGGCCGGCTGGGCCACCGTGGACAGGTCCGTGAGCGCGGCGAGCGGGTGGTCGTCGATACCGATCACCGAGACGTCCTCGGGCACGCGCAGGCCGGCCCGCCGCAGCGTGCCGACGGCGCCGAGGGCCACCTCGTCGGAGTGGGCGTAGACGGCCGTCGGCGGCTCGGGCAGGCCCAGCAGCTCCCCCATCGCGCGGGCACCTCCCTCCGGGCTCCAGGGCACCGTCGCGACCAGCCCCGGGTCGGCCGGGACACCCGCGTCGGCGAGCGCCCGCCGGTACGCCGACGAGCGCCCCGCCGGCTGGACCGGGTCCAGCTCCGGATCGGTCGTCACGATCATCCCGATCCGCCGGTGCCCGAGGTGCAGCAGGTGGTCCACGGCCTGCCGGCCCGCCGCGTACTCGTCGATCGACACCGAGGGATGGCTGCCGATCCGGGTGCCCGCCGAGACGATCCCGACGCCGATCCGGTCCAGCCGGCCGCGCTCGCGCTCGTCCACACCGAACCCGAGCAGGACGACGGCGTCGGCCCGCCGGCGGGCCGGCAGCTCGTCGAAGAACGCGCGCCGCGACTCCGTGTCCCCGAGCCGGTAGAGCAGGACGTCGGTCGCGGCGGCGCGGGCCACCTCGGACAGTCCCTCCAGCGCGGCGCCGAACCACCACCGCGCCAGGTGCGGGACGACGACCGCGATCCGCCCGGTGCGGCCGCGCGCGAGTCCGGACGCCTCCGGTGACACGACGTACTCCAGGGCGCGGGCGGCCGCCCACACGCGGGCCCGAGTGGCCTCGGCGACGTGCGGGTGGTCGCTGAGCGCGCGCGACGCGGTCGCCGGCGACACGCCTGCCAGCCGGGCCACGTCGGCCAGGTTGACCGGTCCGGACACCGGACATGTATGACGAATACTGCAAGCGATTGCAAGCCCGGATGTTACCGGTCCGAGCTGGACCGAATCAGACCCGTCGGCCAGGATCGGGCACCGACCTGCGGCAACGGTGTGACCCTTGACACGATCGTGTCACTGGCGCACAGTCTGTTTGCAAACGCTTCCAACGCCGTCGGCGGCATCGCGGTACGAACACAGGAGTTCGGAGTTGACCATGCGTCACGCACGGTGGAGAAGGGTGCTGGCCGCCGGTGTGGCCGCAGCCGCACTCGTCGGCCTGGCCGGCTGCGGGGGTGCACCCGCGGGCCCACCCGTCCTGAACTGGTACATCAACCCCGACGACGGCGGGCAGGCCGAGATCGCGGCCGCCTGCACCGCGGCGTCGAACGGGGCGTACCGGATCGAGGTCTCGACCCTGCCGCGCCAGTCCTCCGAGCAACGGCAGCAGCTGATCCGGCGGCTCGCCGCCAACGACAGCTCGATCGACATCATGTCGATCGACCCGCCCTACATCCCCGAGTTCGCCGAGGCCGGCTTCCTCGCCCCCGTCCCGCAGGACGTCGCGCAGCGCACCACGGCAGGCGTCGTGAACTCGGCGAAGGAGGGCGCGAGCTGGAACGGCGAGCTCGTGACGGTCCCGTTCTGGGCCAACACCCAGCTGCTCTGGTACCGCACGTCGCAGGTCGCGGCCACCGGTCTCGACATGTCGAAGCCCGTCACCTGGGACCAGGTGATCGCCGCGGCGCAGCGGCAGAACTCGACGATCGCCGCGCAGGGCATCCGCGCCGAGTCGCTCACCGTGTGGCTGAACGCGCTGGTGGAGTCGGGCGGCGGGGAGATCGTCACCAACCCGTCCCCTGAGGACCCCGAGGGGGTCGAGCTGGGGCTGGACTCGCCGGCCGCGACGAAGGCCGCCGAGATCATGAAGAACGTCTCCGCCGTCGGCGGGCCGGGCTTCTCGACCGCGTCGGAGGACGAGAACTCCAACGCGTTCCAGGCCGGTGACGCGATGTTCCAGGTGAACTGGCCGTTCGTCTGGGGCAAGGTGAAGAGCGCCGTCGAGGACGGCACCGTCGACCAGGCCACACTGGACGACTTCGGGTGGGCGATCTACCCGCAGGTCACCGCCGGCACCCCGGCCGCCCCGCCGTACGGCGGGATCAACCTGGGCGTCGGCGCGTTCAGCCCGCACGCCGACCTGGCCTACGACGCCACCGAGTGCATCGTGTCCGAGGAGAACCAGAAGCAGTACTTCCTCACCAACGGCAACCCCGCGGCCAAGACGTCGGTGTTCACCGACCCCGAGGTCGTGGAGGAGTTCCCGATGGCGCCGGTGATCGCGCAGTCGCTGCAGCAGGCGAAGCCCCGCCCGCAGACCGCGTACTACAGCGAGGTCTCGGAGTCGATCCAGCGCAACTACCACCCGACCGCGGGCATCGACCCGCCCGGCGTCGGCCCGGCGACCGCCGCCCTGATCAAGGCGGTCCTGGCGAAGGAGGAACTGCTGTGACCACGACGTCGGTGAAGCCCGGCACCGGGGACACCGCGGCCTCCCCGGCCGGTCGCGACCCGAGCGACCGGGCCCGGTCCGAGCAGCGGCTCGGCTGGATGCTGGCCGGCCCCGCGTTCGCCGTCATGCTGCTGGTCACCGCGTACCCGATCGTGCAGGCGGTCTGGTACTCGCTGTTCGACTACCGGCTGACCGACCCGGACAACATCTCGTTCGTCGGGCTGAACAACTACGCGGTGATCCTGACCGACGAGATCTGGTGGATCTCGTTCGGCGTCACCGTGTTCATCACCGTGGTCACGGTCGCGGTCGAGCTGGTGCTGGGCTTCGCCCTCGCCCTGGTGATGATGAACGCGCTCAAGGCCATCCGGCCGGTGCTGCGGGCCGCGATCCTCATCCCGTACGCCGTGATCACGGTCGTCTCGGCGTTCGCCTGGCAGTACGCGTTCTCGCTGGACTCCGGGTTCGTGAACTCGTGGTTCGACTGGGTGCCCGGCGTCGCCGCGGACACCGACTGGTTCGGCGGGACGTTCTCGTCGCTGTTCGTGATCTGCCTGGCGGAGATCTGGAAGACGACGCCCTTCATCTCGCTGCTGCTGCTGGCCGGCCTCGCCCAGGTGCCGGACGTCCTGCAGGAGGCCGCCCGCGTCGACGGCGCGACCTGGTGGCAGCGGATGTGGAAGGTGACCATCCCGAACATGAAGGCCGCCATCATGGTGGCCCTGCTGTTCCGCACCCTGGACGCGTTCCGGGTGTTCGACACGGTCTTCGTGATGACGAACGGCGCCAACGACACCGAGACGGTCTCGTTCCTGGCGTACCGGCAGACGATCGCCCGGGTGGAGATCGGGCTCGGCTCCGCGGTGTCGGTGCTGCTGTTCCTGTCGGTGGTCGTCATCTGCGTCGGATTCATCAAGGGCTTCAAGGTCGACCTGTCCCAGGCCCGAGGGGAGAAGTGATGTCCACCCGCGAGAAGGTCCTGTGGATCGTCGCCGGTGTCGCGATCGTGATCTACGCGCTGTTCCCGGTGGGCTGGATCGTGTCGCTGTCGCTGAAGTCGTCCGACGACATCGCGAACGGCCAGTTCCTCCCGACGGCGCTGTCCTGGGAGAACTACGAGCAGATCCTGGTCGGTGACGCCGCCGAGCTGTTCCTGCCCGCGCTGCGGAACTCGTTCGGCATCGTGCTGATCGCGACGTTCATCGCCTGCGTGCTGTCGATGTTCGCCGCCTACGCGATCGCCCGGCTCGACTTCAGCGGCAAGAAGCTGATCCTCTCCACCGCACTCGCGGTGGCGATCTTCCCGGTCATCTCGATCGTCACGCCGCTGTTCAACCTGTGGCGCCAGATCGGGCTCTACGACACCTGGCCCGGCCTGATCATCCCCTACCTGTCGCTGACCCTGCCGCTGTCGATCTGGACGATGTCGGCGTTCTTCCGCGAGATCCCGTGGGAGATGGAGCAGGCCGCGCAGGTGGACGGGGCGACGACCTGGCAGGCGTTCCGGAAGGTGATCGTCCCGCTGGCGACACCCGGCGTGTTCACGACGGCGATCATCGCGTTCTTCATCGCCTGGAACGACTTCGCCTACGGGATCTCGCTGACCTCCACCAGCGCGTCCCGCCCCGTGCCCGCGGCACTGGGGCTGTTCTCCGGCGCCTCCCAGTTCGAGTCGCCGAACGGCCCGATCGCGGCCGCGGCGGTGATCGTGACCATCCCCGTCGTCGTCCTCGTCCTGATCTTCCAGCGGCGGATCGTCGCCGGTCTGACCAACGGCGCCGTCAAGGGCTGAGAACCCCGTACTCAGGAGAAAGGAACCGACCGGCCATGGCGTCGATCGAGATGAAGAACATCGTCAAGAAGTACGGGGACGGCTTCCCGGCCGTGAACGACGTGAGCATGGACATCGCCGACGGCGAGTTCATGATCCTCGTCGGCCCGTCCGGCTGCGGGAAGTCGACCCTGCTCCGCATGATCGTGGGCCTGGAGGACATCAGCTCCGGGGACATGGTCATCAACGGCACCCGGGTCAACGAGAAGGCCCCGCGCGACCGGAACCTGTCGATGGTGTTCCAGAACTACGCGCTCTACCCGCACCTGTCGGTCTTCGAGAACATCGCGTTCCCGCTGCGCCTGGCCAAGGCGCCCGAGGACGAGGTGCAGAAGAAGGTGAACGACGCCGCGGGCGTCCTGGAGCTGCACGAGCACCTGCAGCGCAAGCCGGCCAACCTGTCCGGCGGCCAGCGCCAGCGCGTCGCGATGGGCCGCGCGATCGTCCGGGACGCGGACGCGTTCCTCTTCGACGAGCCGCTGTCCAACCTGGACGCCAAGCTGCGCGGCCAGATGCGGACCGAGATCGCCCGGCTGCAGCGCCGCCTCGGCATCACCACGGTCTACGTCACGCACGACCAGACCGAGGCGATGACCCTCGGCGACCGGGTCTGCGTGCTGCGCAAGGGCGTCATCCAGCAGGTCGCCTCGCCGCGCGAGCTCTACGAGCAGCCGGTCAACCTGTTCGTCGCCGGCTTCATCGGGTCGCCCCCGATGAACTTCCTCCCCGCGACGGTCTCCGGGAACACCCTGGAGACACCGTTCGGGCCGATCGAGCTCGACGCCGCCCGCGCCGGGAAGGTGCAGGGCAAGGAGCTGGTGCTGGTGGGGATCCGGCCGGAGTACTTCGAGGACGCGTCGCTGGTCGACGACGCCAAGAAGCACGTCGGCTCGACCTTCACCGCGAAGGTCGACGTCACCGAGTGGCTGGGCGACTCGCAGTTCGCCTACATCCCGTACGAGGCGCCCGCCGAGGTCGACGCGAAGCTCAAGGAGCTGTCCCGCGAGCTCGACTCCGACCAGCTGCGGACCCAGGCGATCGTGTCGATCGACTCGACGAGCCGGATCCGGGAGGGCCGGGAGGCCGAGTTCTGGCTGGACGCGCGGAAGATCCACGTGTTCGACCCGGAGTCCGGCGAGAACCTCACCCGCGACTCCGACGCCGGTGCCGAGCTGACCCGGATCGCGGCCGAGGACCGCGCGGAGCAGGTGGCCCAGGCCCGGGGCGAGGCCTCCTGACGGGTCAGAGGGCGCGGACGGTCCGGCGGTAGCGGGTTCCGGCGACACCGGTCAGCGTCTGCGCCATCACCGCGAACACGAACCGCTGGGTCGGGTACGCCGCCAGCCACGCCAGCCGTCCGGCGAGCCCGTGCGGGCGGAACCGGAGGGTCTGCTCGTAGCGGCTGGTCAGGCGTCCGGTCGGGCGGACCCGCAGCTCCAGGTGTGCGGTGCCCGGCAGCCGGGACGCCGCGCGCAGCACCAGCCGGGTGCCGGGCTCGACGGTCTCGATCACCCAGCGGTCCAGCGGTTCCCCGGTGACCAGGCGGGGCGGGCCGGTGGAGTGCCGGCGCGGCAGGTTCCCCGGCCCGCCCGCGAGCACGTCGAGGACCCCGGTCAGGGTCGCCGTGCCGGGGACGGTGTACCAGCCGTGCTCGCCGCCCAGGGTCTCGACGACCGACCACACCGCCGCGGCCGGGGCGTCGACCTCCTGGGTGTCGGTCGTCTCCCAGGACACCGGCCCGCTGCCGGGGGCGTCGGCGGGGCCGGGACCGGCGTCGCCGACGCCGTCGAGCGCGCGGCGGACCGCCGTCCGGTACGGCGTGTGACCACCGGGCGGCGGGCCGATCAGGGCGTCGAGGGCGGCGATGTCGCCGGGGTCGGCAACGAGCTCGTGCCGCATGGACTCGACGAGCGGCTCGGCGAGCCCGCGGGCGACCGGGGTGAGCGCGGCGACGGCACGGGCGGTGAGCCGCGGCGCGGACAGCGGCACCGGCAGCGGGAACGGCCGCACCAGCCCGGCCTCGGCGGCGTAGCCGCTCATGAGGCCGCGGTAGGTGAGGACGTCCGGTCCACCGATGTCGAAGGCACGGTCCACGTCGTCCGGCAGGTCGAGGCAGCCGGCGAGGGCGTGCAGCACGTCGTCGACGGCGACCGGCTGGATCCGGTTCCACGCCCGGTCCGGCAGCGGCAGCACCGGCGGGCCGCCCATCGCGGTCTCGGTGAGGTGGCGGATCATCTCGAAGCTCGCCGACCCGGTGCCGACCACGATCCCGGCCCGCAGGACGGCCGCGGGCACCGGTCCGGCCAGCAGGATGTCGCCGACCTCGCGGCGGGACCGCAGGTGCGTCGAGACGCGGCGGGCGTCGTCATCGGGCTGCAGCCCGCCCAGGTACACGATCCGGCGGACGCCCGCGGCGGCGGCGCCGTCGGCCAGCGCGTGCGCCGCCGCCCGGTCGCGGTCGGCGTAGCCGGGGCCGTCCATGGCGTGCACCAGGTGGACGACGGCGTCGGTCCCCGTGCAGGCACGGGTCACGTCGGCGGGGTCCTGGGCGTCCCCCGGGACGACGTCGACCCGCCCGGCCCACGGGTGCGCCGCGACCCGGCCCGGGGTGCGGGCCAGGACGCGGACGTCGTGACCGGCGTCGAGCAGGCGCGGGACGAGACGCGAACCGATGTAGCCGGTGGCGCCGACGACGAGGACGTGCATGCCGACGATCCTCGCCGCAGCAGGCCCACCGCGCGCGGTGGGGCCGCACCGGTGGCCCGCTCAGGGCAGGCCGGCGAGGCGGAGGGCGGCCGTCGTCCCGGCGGCGAGCACCACGACCAGCACGAACGGCACCCGGCGCCAGATCGCGACGGCGGCCACCGCGGCGCCGGCGGGCCGGGCCCAGCCGGCGAACTCCGCGCCCTCGAACCAGGTGCCGGTCGCGACGAGCGCGACCAGCAGCGCCACGGCGCCGAGCTCGACGAGCCGGACCGTCCGGCCGGAGAAGCCGACCCGGCCGTGGAGCAGCAGCGGGAGCAGCCGCATCGCGAAGGTGCCACCGGCCAGGACGAGCAGCGCGGGCGCGGTCATCGCCCACCACCGGGGACGGGCTCCTCGGCCGGACGCCCGGCCGCCCCGGCCCCGAGCAGCCCGGCGAGCACCGGGACACCCGCCGGCAGGAACGGCGCGCACGCCAGCGAGACGGCCGCGGCGGCACCCGCGACCCGTACGGCGTCGATCCGGCGCAGCATCGGGACGAGCATCGCGAGCAGCGCCGCCGGGAACGCCGCGTCCAGGCCGAACGCCGACGGGTCCGGCACCACGGCCCCCAGCAGCAGGCCACCGGCGGTGCCGAGCTGCCAGCACCCGTACTTGATCACACCGAGCGTCCAGAACGCCCGGCGTGCCCGCCCCTCGGATCCCGTGGTCCGGGCCAGGACGAACGCCGTCGACTCGTCGGTGATCACGTGCGCGGCCGGGACGCGGGACCAGCCGCCGCCGACGTGGCGGGCCAGCGCCAGCCCGAACGGCAGGTGCCGCAGGTTCAGCACGAGCCCGGCCGCGACGGCCGCCCAGATCCCGCCCCCGGCCGCCAGCACCCCGGTGACCAGCAGCTGCGCGCCACCGGCGAAGACCAGGGCCGACATCGCCATCGTCATGGCGGGCGACAGGCCCGCCGCCGGGGCGAGCGCACCGAACGACACCCCGACGACGCCGACCGCGACCGAGATCGTGACGGCGTCGCGGAGGTCCGACCGGGACTCCGCGCGCCGTGTTCGCTGCACCGAACGCATGGCCGCTACAGTGAACGCACTGCACGTCGTTCGTCAAGCCGAACGTGAGGACCGATGGAACGAACGCCACCACTGGCGGCGATCGCCGCCGCCATCCGCCGGGAACGCGAGCGCCTGGGGATCTCCTCGGCCGAGCTCGCGCGCCGCGCCGGGATCGCGAAGTCGACGTTGTCGCAGCTCGAGGCGGGGACGGGGAACCCGAGCGTGGAGACGCTGTGGGCGATCGCCGTCGTCGCCGGGGTGCCGTTCAGCACGCTGGTGGAGCCACCGTCGTCGCCGGTGCGGGTGGTCCGGTCCGGCGAGCGGCGCCTGATCCGCTCTGAGGACTCGCCGTTCGCCGCGGCCCTGCTGTCGCCCTGCCCACCGGGCGCCCGGCGGGACCTGCACGTGGTCACGTCCGGGCCGGGTGAGCCCCGCGAGGCGCACGCCCACTCCCCCGGGACGGTCGAGCACCTGATCGTCTCCGCGGGCCGGTGGCACGTCGGGCCGGCCGGCGAGGAGGTCGAGCTCGACCCCGGTGACTACGTCACCTTCCCCGCCGACCGGCCCCACGGCTACCGCGCCCTGACCGAGGGGGCGGCCGCCGTCCTGGTCATGGAGTACCGGTGATCAGGTCCCGCTCGGGCCGCGGGTCGCCGCCCCGGGCGCCCGGTCCGGGGTCCCCTCGGTGATCCGGTTCAGCAGACCGTCGACGAGCCCCTCGTCGTTGCCCGGGGCACCCCCGCCGGGCTCGGTCTCGGGCAGCGGGTACTGACGGACCCAGTCGACCTCCATCAGCGACGGCTTGACGTCGCCGCCGCCGCCCTTCGGGAACCAGTCGAGCTGGATGGTCAGGTGCATCGGGCCGGGCGGCAGGATCGACGTGTCGTCGGTGTGCCACCACTCCTTGCCGTCGACGAACGCGGTGATCCCGTCCGGCCGCCACTCGACCGCCCAGTTGTGCCACTGCGTCGCGTCGATGTCGACCGAGCCCTGCACCTGGCTGTTGTCCTCGCCGTAGTGCAGGAACAGCTCGGTCTTCTGCCGGGTGTGGTCGGTCATCTCCATGAAGTCGACCTCGCCACCGACCGGGAAGTTCTCGGCGGTCGGCCAGAGCAGGAGCAACGCGTTGTACGACGGGTCCGACGCGGGAGCCCGCACCCGGCCCTCCCAGCGGCCGTACTTCTGGCTGCCCTCGGACCAGGCCATCCCGCCGGTGGTGCCCTCGGCGTCGCCGTTGATGGTGAGGATGCCGTCCTTCACCGACGCCGCCTCCGGGGAGCGACGGCCCTCGCCGCCGTGCCCCTCGCCGTCGTACATGTTCCAGCCCTGGATGGTGTCGCCGTCGAAGTCGTCGACCTTGTTCGGCTGTCCCCAGTTCCGTGCGACGGCCGCGCTGCTCTCGGCACCCGGGAACGCCGCAGCCGGAGGGGCGTTCGGGTCGGCCGGGGCGGGCGGGGCCGCCGGTGCGGGCGGAGCCGCCGGAGCGGCCGCGGCGCCACCGGTCCCGCAGTCGGCGGGATCGGAGCCGGCCTGGTCGTCGCCGCCCTGGTCACCGGACTTCTGGTCGGCCGGGGCTCCCTGGTCGCCGCCCGAACCGCTGTCGCCGCCGGAGGCCTGGTCACCGCCGCCCGAGCCCTGATCGCCGCCCGCGCCGCCGTCGTCACCGGAAGCGCCGTCCCCGCCGGAGCCACTGTCCCCACCGGAAGCCTGGTCGCCGCCCGAGCCCTGGTCGCCGCCCGAGCCGCCGTCGCCACTCGAACCGCTGTCACCGCCGGAACCACTGTCCCCGCCGGAACCACTGTCGCCACCGGAACCGCTGTCGCCACCGCTGTCGCCGCCCGAGCCCTGGTCGCCACCCGAACCGCCGCCGTCGCCGCCGGAGTCGTCGCCGTCCGGACCGTCCGCCTCGGGCCGGGCCGGCGCGCCGGGAGCGGAGGCACCGGGCGCGGACACCTCGGGCGCAGCAGCCGAGCCGGCCGGACCGGGAGCAGCGCCGGGAACCGCGGCGCCGGGAGCGACCCGTCCGGGCCCCTCTCCCGCCGCGGGAGCTCCGGGACCGCCGGCGGGCGCACCCGGCGCGACCGGCGACGCACCACCGGCAGCGGCGCCCTCACCGGACCCGGAGCCACCACCCGAGCCGCCGTCATCCCCCGAGCTGCTGTTACCACCCGAGCCGCTGTCACCACCCGAGCCGCCGTCGCCACCCGAGCCGCCGTCACCGCCGGAGCCCCCCTGAGCCGAGTCCCCACCGGAGCCCCCGGAGCCTGAGTCACCGCCGGAACCGCCGGAACCGGAGTCGTCCCCGGACCCGGGGGCGCCGGGCTTCCCCGACCCGGCGCCCCCGTCGTCCCCGGAACCAGAACCGGAACCGGAGCTCCCCGATCCGGATCCGCCCGACCCCGGGTCCCCCGATCCCGAGCCGCCCGATCCGGGCGCACCGCCCGGGGCGGGGCACTCCACGGCCGCCGGCGTCGCGCCCGGTCGATCGGTCGTCCCGGTGTCGGCGAACGCCGCGGCCGGGATACTGATCATCATCGCGGCGGCGACCGCCGCGACTCGCACAGAGCGTCCCATCAGGCTCCTCCGCCCCAGTGGTCTCGTGATTCGCATAGGAACGTAATCGCCACACAGTCACCACGCGCCCCGAGGTCATCACATCGAGTAGGCAACCCTGCCCGCGAGTGAGTGCAGAACGTGCCCGAATCGGACACACCCCGCGACCGAGTGACGGAGTTGTTCACTCGGCCGGGTGTTCACCCCGCAACGGTCAGGTCGGAGCGGGCTCGGATCCGCCGGGAGAGACGCCCCGGGAACGACGAGAGCCCCGCCCGGCGTGGTGCCGGACGGGGCTCGTCGAGACGGTGCGGAGGGCTACCAGCCGCGGGAGGCGTAGCGCTGGTCCTCCGGGATGTCCGGGATGTTGATGCCGACCATCGCCTCGCCCAGGCCGCGGGAGACCTTGGCGATCATGTCCGGGTCGTCGTGGAAGGTCGTGGCCTTCACGATCGCCGACGCACGCTGCGACGGGTTGCCGGACTTGAAGATGCCCGAGCCCACGAACACGCCCTCGGCGCCGAGCTGCATCATCATCGCCGCGTCGGCCGGGGTGGCGATGCCGCCCGCGGTGAACAGCACGACCGGCAGCTTGCCGGAACGCGCGACCTCGGCGACCAGCTCGACCGGGGCGCGCAGCTCCTTGGCCGCGATGTAGAGCTCGGCGGCGTCCAGCGACGCGAGCCGGCCGATCTCGGCGCGGATGGACCGCATGTGCCGGGTCGCCTCGACGACGTTGCCGGTGCCGGCCTCGCCCTTCGAGCGGATCATCGCCGCGCCCTCGGAGATCCGGCGCAGCGCCTCACCGAGGTTGGTGGCGCCGCAGACGAACGGCACCGTGTAGGCCCACTTGTCGATGTGGTGCGCCTCGTCGGCGGGCGTGAGGACCTCGGACTCGTCGATGTAGTCGACACCCAGCGACTGGATGACCTGCGCCTCGACGAAGTGCCCGATCCGCGCCTTGGCCATGACCGGGATGGACACCGCCTCGACGATGCCGGAGATCATGTCCGGGTCGGACATGCGGGCGACGCCGCCGTTCGCGCGGATGTCGGCGGGAACGCGCTCGAGGGCCATCACGGCCACCGCGCCGGCGTCCTCGGCGATCTTCGCCTGCTCCGGGGTGACCACGTCCATGATCACGCCGCCCTTGAGCATCTCGGCCATACCGCGCTTGACCCGCGCGGTGCCGTGCTGCGGACCGGCGTCGTCCAAGGTGTTATCGGCTGCGGACACGGGTGATCGGAGCTCCTCACATGACAGTCGGGTAACGCGCCGAGTCTACGTCAGAGACGTGCGGACCGGCCGCCGGTTCCGGGTCGGCGATCTCGAAGTACACCGGCTCCGGAGCGGTCCCGTACAGGCGCAGCCGGCGCACCATCCGGCGCGACCGCAGTGCCCGGGTGTCGCGGACGGCGTCGTTGTGCACCCGGCGCGCCAGGATCACCAGCTGCTGGGCGTCGCCGAGCTCCGCCTCCAGCGCCGGCGCCAGCCGCCCCGCCCCGACGACGGCGAGTTGCCTGGTCAGCGTGTTCTCCGCCGTCTCGCGGGCGACCCGGCTCCCGGCGGGGTCGCGGCCGTCGGCGGCCGGGGCGGAGCCCGCCGCAGCGGCCGTCGCGGCGTGGCGCAACCCGGGGGGCGCGGCCGGCCCGAGTGCGTCGGCGACCCGCAGCGCGACCGCCGCGCGTCCGTCGAGGGCCGTGCCGAGCCCGGCCCGGGCGGCGTCGACGCGGACGTGCAGCCGGTGCAGCCGGGCGACGCGTGTCCGGCACCACACGGTGAGGGCCGCCACGACCAGCACCGTCGCGACCACCAGCGTCCACAGCAGCGGGCTCATGACGGCGCGCTCCCCCACCGGGCCGGGACGGACCGGCCGCCGCCGTCCGGCGCGGGCGGCGCTGCGGCGAGCGCCGCCCGGTACACCCGCAGCACGTCCTGCGTGACCACGCCCCAGTCGTACCGCGCGGCCCGGGACCGTCCGGCGGCGGCCGACGCGGCGCGGGCCGCGTCGTCGTCGAGGAGGCCGGCCAGTGCACGGCCGAGGGCGGCCGCGTCCCCGGCCGGGACGAGCCGGCCGGCGCCTCCGAGCACCGGGCGGAACGACTCGATGTCGCCGGCGACGACCGGGGTGCCCGCGGCCATCGCCTCGGTGAGCACCATGCCGAAGCTCTCCCCGCCCCGGTGCGGCGCGCAGAACACCTCCGACGCGCGCAGCGCCGCCGCCTTGGTGGTCTCGTCGACGGGGCCGAGCAGGTCGATGCGGTCGGCCAGACCGGGCCCGGCGGCGCGGAGCAGGGCGTCGCCGTCGCCGCGCCCGACGACGAGCAGCCGCAGACCGGGCCGGTCCGCGGCCAGCGGGCGCAGGGCGTCGAGCAGCACCGGCATGCCCTTGCGGGGCTCGTCGTAGCGCCCGACGAACCCGATCCGGCGGCCGGGCGGGAGGCCGGGGACGAGGTCGTCGAGGGCGGGGCCGTCGGCGAACCGGGCGACGTCGACGCCGTTGGGGATCTCCGTCGCGTCGCCGCCGAGGTGCTCGACCTGCACCCGCCGCGCGGTGGCCGACACCGCGATCCGGGCCGTCACCTTCTCCATCAGGGGGCGCAGGAGCCCGCCGAACGCGGCCAGCGCGCGGGAGCGCTCGGTGGAGGTGTGGAAGGTCGCGACGATGGGGCCGCGGGCGGCGAGCAGGGCGAGCACCGACACCGAGATCGTCGTGGGTTCGTGCAGGTGCAGGACGTCGAAGTCGTGCTCGGCCAGCCAGCGCCGGGCGCGCAGGTGGGTGCGCGGGCCGAACGTGACGCGGGCGACCGAGCCGTTGTAGGGGACGCCCAGCGCCCGGCCCACCGTGGTCACGAACTCCGGCGCCGGGCCGGCCGACGGCGCCAGCACGTGCACCCGGTGCCCCCTGGTCCGCAGCGCGGCCGCGAGGTCGAGGACGTGGTGCTGCACTCCCCCGGGCACGTCCAGGGAGTACGGGCAGACCATTCCGATCCGCAGCGCCGTCATGCCCGCACGCCCCGGATCGGCTGGAGCATGTGCCAGTCCTCCGGGCGCCGGGCGATCAGCTCACCGAACGCGTCCGCCAGTGCCTGCACCGCCTTCGCCTCGGCGGCCCGGTCGGGGACCGGGATCTCGGGGCCGACGTGCACGCCCCACGCGTCACCCGCGAACACCGCGTACGCCGGGTGCAGGGCGGCGCCGGTCGCGCGGGCCAGCCGGGCCGGCCCGGCGGGGAGGCGGGCGGGGCGGCCGAGGAACGAGACCTCGACGCCGGTCCCGGACAGGTCGCGGTCGGCGACCAGGCACACGACGCCGCCCGAGCGCAGGCGCGCGGTCAGCGCCCGGTGCGCCGTCCGCGGGTCGTCCGCCGTCACCACCTCGAAGCCGAGCGAGTGGCGGTAGTCGAGGAACCGCCGGAACAGCGACTCGGGGCGCAGCCGCTGCACGACCGTCGTGATGGCGGGCTCCAGCCCGAGCCGGGCGAGCTCGCGCACCATGTAGACGCCCGCGACGTCCCAGTTGCCGGAGTGCGGCAGCGCGTAGAGCACGCCGCGACCGGCCCGCAGCGTCTCCAGCGAGGGCCCGATGCCGTGCACGTGGGGGTGCATCGCGTCGTGCACCGCGTCCGGGTCGAGCGACGGCAGCGCGAACGCCTCCCGCCAGTAACGGGCGTAGCTCCGCATCCCCCTGGCGACCAGGTCGTCGAGCTCGGCGGGGGTCGCACCGGGGCGGACCCTGGCCAGGTTCTGCCGCAGCCGTCGCACCCCCGGGCCGTCGCGCCGGGTCGCGAGGTCGGCGGCGGCGTCGGACACCCACTCGACGACGCCGGCCGGCAGCCGCCCGGCCACCGCCCAGCCCGCCGCGTACCCGGCCCCCGCCAGCGCCTCCCGGACCCGCTCGACCGCGCCGGGATCGGCGGCGTCAGGCACGCGGCACCTCGCGGGAGCTCCGCCGCACGGCCAGGATCCGCTGGCCCAGGGTCACCACCGTCCCGATCGCCAGCACGACCAGCGCGACGGTCAGCGCGTACGGCACACCCAGCCCGGCCAGGAACGCGCCGAGCAGTCCGAGGATCAGCCGCTCCGCCCGCTCGACCAGCCCACCCTCGGCGGTGAGCCCGACCGACTCGGCGCGGGCCTTCACGTACGACACGATCTGCCCGCCGACGAGGGCGACCAGCGCGGCACCCGCCGCGATCGGCTCGTCCCCCGCGGTCAGCGCCCACCAGGCGAGTCCCGCGAAGAGGGCACCGTCGACCATCCGGTCACAGGTGGAGTCGAGCACGGCCCCGAACGGGGTGCCGTGGCCGCGTGCGCGGGCCATCGCCCCGTCGATCAGGTCGGTCAGCACGAACAGCGTGACCAGCACCGATCCGATGACGAGCCATCCGGCGGGCAGGAACCCCACCGAGCACGCGACGGCGCCGACGGTGCCGAGCACCGTCACCGTGTCCGGGCTGACGCCACGCGCGACGAGTGCGCGCCCCACCGGGTCGGTGAGCCGGTTGACGTGCCCGCGGGCGAACAGATTGAGCATCGTGGGCGACGTACTCCCTCACGGACGGGCCGATGCGACCAGCCTAGTCGGCCCCGGGGGTCGCGCGCCGTGGTGGTTCCCACGCCGCGGCGAGCTGCGACCGGGTCTCCGCGAGCAGCTGCGGGATCACCTTCGTCTGACCGACGACCGCGATGAAGTTCGCGTCGCCGCCCCACCGCGGCACGACGTGCTGGTGGATGTGCTCGGCGAGCGACCCGCCCGCCACGTGGCCGAGGTTCAGCCCGACGTTGAACGCGTGCGGCGCCGCGACCTTCTTCATCGTCACCACGGCCTGGCGGGTGAAGTCCATCAGCTCCGCCGTCTCGGAGTCGGTGAGCTCCTCCAGATCCGCGACGTGCCGGTACGGCAGCACCATCAGGTGCCCCGGGTTGTACGGGTGCAGGTTGAGCAGCGCGAACACCTCGGCACCGCGGGCGACGACGAGGTTGTCCGCGTCCGCGTCGGCCTCCGTGCCGGTCCCGGCGCCGTCGCCGGGCTCACCGATCGTCTCGCCCCGGCCGATCCGGCAGAACGGACAGCCGGTGTCCGAGGCGCCCTTGATGTAGGCCAGCCGGTGCGGGGTCCAGAGCCGGGCGAACCCGTCGGGCGTCCCGACCCCCTCCTGCGGGACCCACTCCTGCTCCATGGGCCGATCCTATGGGGCGGTGGCCGGGACGCGGTCCGGGGTTCGGGCGGGGGTTCAGGCGGGCTGGAAGGACTCCGCGCCGGGCGAGGTGTTGGTCCGCGACCGCACCCACGCGACGATCGACCGGACGGCGTCGTCGACCGGCACGCCGTTGGTCTGCGAGCCGTCGCGGAACCGGAAGCTGACCGCGCCCGCCTCCACGTCGCGGCCGCCCGCGAGGAGCAGGAACGGCACCTTCTGCAGGGTGTGGGTGCGGATCTTCTTCTGCATGCGGTCGTCGCCGGCGTCGACGTCGATCCGGATGCCCTCCGCACGCAGCCGCGCCGCGATCTCGCGGACGTAGTCCTCCTGGGTGTCGGTCACCGGGATGCCGACGACCTGCACCGGGGCCAGCCAGGCCGGGAACGCGCCGGCGTAGTGCTCGGTGAGCACGCCGAAGAACCGCTCGATCGAGCCGAACAGCGCACGGTGGATCATGACCGGGCGCTGCCGGGATCCGTCGCCTGCGGTGTACTCCAGCTCGAACCGGTCCGGCAGCATCAGGTCGACCTGGATGGTCGACATCTGCCAGTAGCGGCCGATCGCGTCGCGGGCCTGCACGGAGATCTTCGGCGCGTAGAACGCGGCGCCGCCCGGGTCGTCGCGGAGCTCCAGCCCGAAGTTCCCGGCGGCCTCCCGCAGCGCGTCGGTGGCCTCCTCCCAGAGCTCGTCGGAGCCGATCGACTTCTCCGGGTTGCGGGTGGAGAGCTCGAGGTAGAAGTCGTCGAGGCCGTAGTCGCGCAGCAGGTCCAGCACGAACTGCAGCAGCGAGCGGATCTCGTCCTGCATCTGGTCGCGGGTGCAGTAGATGTGCGCGTCGTCCTGGGTGAAGCCGCGGGCCCGGGTGAGGCCGTGCACGACGCCGGACTTCTCGTAGCGGTAGACGGTGCCGAACTCGAACAGCCGCAGCGGCAGCTCCCGGTACGACCGCCCGCGCGACGCGAAGATCAGGTTGTGCATCGGGCAGTTCATCGGCTTGAGGTAGTAGTCGACCGCCGGCCGCTTGAGCTGCCCCTCGGCGTCGTACTCGGCGTCGAGCTGCATGGGCGGGTACATGCCGTCGGCGTACCAGTCGAGGTGCCCGGACAGCTCGAACAGCTGTCCCTTGGTGGCGTGCGGGGTGTAGACGAACTCGTAGCCCGCCGCCGCGTGCCGCTCCCGGGAGAGGTCCTCCAGCTCCTTGCGGACGACGCCGCCCTTCGGGTGGAAGACCGGCAGGCCCGAGCCGATCTCGTCCGGGAAGCTGAACAGGTCCAGCTCGGAGCCGAGGCGCCGGTGGTCGCGGCGCTCGGCCTCGGCGACCCGCTCCAGGTAGGCGTCCTGCGCCTCCTGCGACTCCCACGCGGTGCCGTAGATGCGCTGCAGCTGCGCGTTGCGCTGGTCCCCGCGCCAGTACGCGGCCGCGGACCGGGTGAGGGTGAAGGCCGGGACGAACTTCGTGGTCGGCAGGTGCGGGCCGCGGCACAGGTCGGACCAGACGACGTCGCCGGTGTGGGCGTGCACGTTGTCGTAGACGGTCAGCTCGCCCGAGGAGTCGACCTCCATGACCTCGGAGTCGTCGCTGCCCTTGAGGTCGACCAGCTCCAGCTTGTAGGGCTCGTCCGCCAGCTCGGCACGGGCCTCGTCCCGGTCGGCGAACCGGCGCCGGGAGAACTTCTGCCCCGCCTTCACGATCTTCTTCATCGCCGACTCGATCTTCTTCAGATCCTCGGGGGTGAAGGGGGTGTCGACGTCGAAGTCGTAGTAGAAGCCGTCGGTGACCGGCGGGCCGATGCCCAGCCGGGCCTTCGGGAACAGCTGCTGGACGGCCTGGGCCAGCACGTGCGCCGCCGAGTGCCGGATGACGCTGCGGCCCTCGTCGGTGTTCGCCGCGACCGCGACGACCTCGGTGTCGGCCTCGGGTGCCCAGGCCAGGTCGCGCAGGGTCCCGCCGGCGTCGCGGACGACGACGATCGCCTCCGGGCCGCTGGTCGGCAGCCCGCCCTCCCGGATGCGCGCACCGGCGGTCGTCCCGGCCGGCACCCGGATCGGGGCGGACGCGGGCGGGGCGGGCGGTGCGGACACGGTGCGGCCTCCAGGGCTGTCACGATCGGTGGGCTCCCCGGGGAGCCCGGTGGAGTGGCGTCGATGCTAGTAGGGCGCTGCGACCGGGTTCCGCGGGCGGTGACGTTCGGCGGGAGCGGTCCCCCGGGAAGACGCACGGCGCGGGTGGCGTTGGGCCGACCGTGGTCCCCCTCTCCGTGCTCGATCTCGTCCCCGTGTCCGACGGCTCGTCCGCCACCGACGCGCTGGCCCACAGCACCCGGCTGGTGCAGCGTGCCGAGGAGCTCGGCTTCACGCGCTACTGGGTGGCCGAGCACCACGCGATGCCGGGGATCGCGAGCTCGTCGCCACCGGTCCTGATCGCGCACCTGGCCGGGGCGACCGAGCGGATCCGGGTCGGCTCGGGCGGGGTGATGCTGCCCAACCACCGGCCCCTCGTCGTCGCCGAGCAGTTCGGGACGCTGGAGGCGCTGCACCCGGACCGCATCGACCTCGGTCTCGGGCGCGCGCCGGGCACCGACCCGGCGACGGCCGCGGCGCTGCGCGGGATCGACGCCGCGCAGCTGAACGCCCCCGACGACTTCCCCGACCAGCTCGTCGAGCTGGCCTCGTACTTCCGGGGCGACGCCGACGTGCTCGCGGTGCCCGCGAAGGGCAACGCGCCGTCGCTGTGGCTGCTCGGCTCCTCCGGCTACTCGGCGAAGGTCGCGGGCATGCTGGGGCTGCCGTTCGCGTTCGCGCACCACTTCTCGGCCCGCAACACGATGCCGGCACTCGAGCTGTACCGGGAGCACTTCCGGCCCTCGGCGATGCTGTCCGAGCCGTACTCGATGATCGCCGCATCGGTGTTCTGCGCCCCGACCGGCGACGCCGCCCGCGAGCTCGCCCTGCCCTCCGCGCTGCAGTTCCTGCACCTGCGGCTCGGTGACCCGCGCGAGCTGCCCGGCCCCGAGGAGGTCGCCGCCTTCGAGTGGACGGACGCGGCGCGCGCGTTCGTCGAGCAGCGGCAGGCCGACCAGATCATCGGGGACCCGGCGACGGTGCGGGCCGGGGTCGAGGAGCTGGTGTCGCGCACCGGCGTCGACGAGCTGATGGTGACGACGGCGACCTACCGCGGCGAGGACCGGCTGCGGTCCTACGAACTGCTGGCCGACGCCGTCGGCGTGCCGGGGGCCACGACCGCGGCGTGAGCACGGCATCATCGGGCCCATGACCGACACCGCCGCCCGGTTCCGGTCCGCGATCGAGGCCGGTGACCCGGACGCCGCCGTGGACCTGTGCACCGACGACGTCGAGTTCCGCTCCCCCGTCGTCCACCGTCCCTACCGGGGTCGCGCGCCGCTGCGCGCCGTCCTCGGCGCGGTCGTCACGGTGTTCGAGGGCTTCCACTACGTCGGGGAGTTCGCCGGCGAGGACGGGCACGTCCTCGAGTTCGCCGCGACCGTGGGCGACCGCGAGGTGCAGGGCGTCGATCTCCTCCGGTTCGACGACGACGGCCGCGTCCGGGAGCTCACCGTCCTGGTCCGGCCGCTGTCCGCCGCCGAGGCGCTGCGTGACCGGATGGGCCCGCTCCTCGGCGGGTGACCGTGCGAGTCCGGCGCCGGGTGCAGCTCACCGTGTCCGGACGCCCGGTGGTCCGGTGGCCGCGTGCGTGCGCGGCCGTCCGGCCCGCGGGGCCCGGCGCGTCGTCGCAGTCAGACGTCCGTTGCCCGACGGAGTGATCGGCGGCGTCGTCCTGGTCCACCCGGCGCAGGCACGATGGTGCGAGCGGCGGACACCGGCCGAGGCGTTCGGTCACGCGCTGCCGCACCACCCTGATGACGTGCCGACATTCGAGTGACGTCGATCAGGTGGGCACATCGCAACCCGCCGGTAACTCGTTCACCCGGCGAGCACGCACGTGCCCGGACCCCGTGACCGACGGCCCCCACCGGCCGGAACCGTGAGAGGAGAGGCGGTTGACCGCAGGCCCGCCCCCGCCCCCGCGGTCCCGACGCTCCGCCGACGAGTCCGATCCGTACGGTTTCGCCCGATCCGTCCGCACCGAGGAACGCCCGGGAGGACGGCACGGCAGTGACCAGGTCGCCCGGGAGGACTCGGGCCGCCCGCCCCGGCACGGTCCCCCTGCACCGTCCGGCGGGCCCACGTCCGGTGGCGCCGGGCGGCACGGGCGTCCGTCCGAGGGGCCGCAGTCCTTCGAGGACGTCGTGCGCGGCGACGGGAACGGCTCCGGGCGGCGCGCGGCGGGCGACCGCCCCGCCCCCCGTACCGACGAGGGCCCGGCCGGCGCGGGCGCGGCGGACTCCGCGCGGACGTCCCGCCGCCGTCCCGACGGCGACGGACCCGACGGCGCACCGGCGCGGACCGGCGCGGCCGACGGAGCCGCTCCGACCTCCGGCACCAGCGGTACGACCAAGGTGGGCCTGCGGGTGCGCGGCGGGACGGTGCCGCGTGACCCGGGTACCGCGTCCCCGCCGCCGCCCGCGCCCGGCCAGGGATCGGGGCCGGTCCGCCGCCCGGCGACAGCGCCGCCCGGTCCCGCCGCGCCGCCGCCCGGCCGGCCCGGTCCGACCGCAGCGGGCCCCGCTGCGCCGGCCGGTCCCGCGCCCACCGGACCCGCACCCACCGGTCCCGCACCCACCGGTCCCGCACCCACCGGTCCGGCGGGCGCCGGTCCGGCACCCGCGCGCGGCCCGCGCACGCCCGGCGCCCCCGTGCCCCCGAGCGCCGCGACCCCGCCGCCCCGGACACCGGACGCCACGGCAGCGGCCCGGTCCCCCGCGGCGGTCCGCCGGCACCCGGTACCGCACCGTCCGGCCCGGTCACCCGTGGCGCGGCGGCCCCCGCACCGCCCGTTCCCGGGGCACCGCAGACACCTGGCGGACCCGGCGGACCGTCCGCGCCCGCCCCCGGCCGACCCGGCCACGGTGCGCCCGGCCCGGGCACGCCCGGTCCCGGTGCGTCCGGCACCGGAGCAGTGGTGCCCGGCGCGGGCGCCCCGGCCGAGCCCCCCGCCCCGCGCACCGGACGCCGCCGCCGTCCCGAGCCCGAGGCCACCCCCGGCGACGACCGGGTTCCGCACGACCGGGTTCCGCACGACCGGGTTCCGCACGACCGGGTTCCGCACGACCGGGTTCCGCACGACCGGGTTCCGCACGACCGGGACGAGCCGGACCACCGGCGCGACGGGGACGACGCGACGGCGCTCGTCGCCGCCGACGTCCTCCCCGGCGCGCCGCGCCGCCGTCGCCGCGCCGAACCGGCCGGACCGCTGGAGAAGGCGCTCGCGGTCGTCGGGCCGCGGGTCGACACCGTGCGCCGCCGGCTCGGCATCCTCGACTCCGAGCAGCGCGCCGCGCTCACCCCGGAGGAGCGCCGCACCCGCCGCCGCACGCAGGTCCGCTGGTCGCTGATCGGCACCGCCGCGTCGGTCGTGCTGCTGCCGCTGCTGGTGCTGGGGATCGGCTGGCTGGTCTTCCCGATCCCCACCACCGACGAGGCCGTCCAGAACCAGATCGCGACCGTGTCCTACGCCGACGGCGGCCAGCTCGCCCGGCTGGTCCCCGAGCAGGGCAACCGGATCAAGGTCGGGATGGACGCGATCCCGCCGCACGTCCGGGAGGCCGTGCTCGCCGCGGAGGACCGGAGCTTCTACTCGAACCCCGGGTTCGACATCACCGGCATCCTGCGGGCGGCGCTCAACCAGGTCCTCGGCGGTGCGGGCGGCGGATCGACGATCACCCAGCAGTACGTCAAGAACACGCTGGTCGGCAACGACGCGACGTACTGGCGGAAGTACAAGGAACTGATCGTCTCGCTGAAGGTGTCCGGGCAGAAGTCGAAGGACGAGATCCTCAACGACTACCTGAACGCGATCTACTTCGGACGCGGCGCCTACGGCATCGAGTCCGCCAGCCTCGCCTACTACGGCAAGCCCGCCGCCCAGCTGACCCCCAGCGAGGGCGCGCTGCTCGCCGGGATCATCCAGTCGCCGTCGAATTGGGACCCGGAGAACTCCCGGGAGAAGGCGGAGTCGCGCTGGAACTTCGTGCTCGACGGCATGGCCCAGCAGGGCTGGATCTCCCGGGCCGACCGGCAGGCGGCCGTCTTCCCGGAGACGATCCCGGCGGAGAACACGTCGCGCTCGTCGTCGCTGACCGACGAGCGCGGGCACGTCCTCAACGCCGTCCGCTCCGAGCTGGGCTCGCTGGGCATCTCCGAGCAGGCGTTCGCGCAGGGCGGCCTGCAGGTCACGACGACGATCGACCCGCAACGCCAGCAGCAGCTCACCGACGCGGTCCGCGCCCGGATGGAGGGCCAGCCCGAGGTGCTGCGGTCCGGCGCGGTCGCGATCGACCCGCGCACCGGCGGCATCGTCGGCTACTACGGTGGCGCCAACGGCGCCGGTCTCGACTACGCCCAGGTCATGAAGCAGCCGGGCTCGACGTTCAAGCCGTTCGCGGTGCTCGCCGGGCTGCTGGAGGACCCGCCGGTCGGCCTCGGCACCCAGTTCGACGGCTCCGAGCAACCGGGCCTGCGCAACGCCGACGGGGCGAACTGCCCGCGCTGCGACCTCAAGCAGGCCATGACGATCTCCAACAACGTCGTCTTCACCAAGCTCGCCGGTGAGGTCGGCCCGCAGAAGGTCGCCGACGCGGCCCGGCTCGCCGGGATCACCGCCCCCCTGGAGAACCCGGACGCCCGGCTGCCGCTCGGCAACAAGGAGGTGACCCCGGTCCAGCTGGCGTCGGCGTACGCGACGATCGCCGCCGGCGGGGTCTGGCACGCGCCGCACCTGGTGTCGCGGGTCGTCGACTCCGACGGCCGCGTCCTCTACGAGTACTCCCCCGGCGAGGGCGAGCAGCGCTTCCCCGAGCAGGTCGCCCGCAACGTCTCCGAGGCCATGATGGACGTCGTCTCCAACGACGACCTCACGCTGCCGGGCGGCCAGCAGGCGGCCGCGAAGACGGGGACCGTCCAGTCCCGCTTCGAGGGCCAGAACAACGACGCCTGGTTCGCCGGCTTCACCCCCGAGCTCGCCACGTCGGTCTGGGTCGGGACGGACCGCAACGACCCGATCCAGGACGCCACCGGCGCACCGATCAGCGGCAAGGACCTGCCCGGCTCGATGTGGCAGGAGTTCATGGCGAGCGCGGTGCGCAGCACCGAGGTCGTCGACTTCCCGACCTTCCGCGCTCTCGGCGACGAGCCGTCGGAGCTGGCCCCGAACGAGCCGACCGCCACCCCGACGCCCGCACCGACCAGCAGCAGCGCGCCGCCGTCGCCGACTCCGGAGCCGCAGGAGCAGGCGCCGCCGCCACCGGTCCAGGAGGCGCCGCCCCCGGAGCCGACCAGCACCCCGGAGCAGACGGTGGACCCGCTGTTCGGGTCCGACGGCGACAGCCGTCCCGGCGAGGACGCCGGCCGGGACGGCGAACCCACCTTCGGCTGACCGGCGGCGAGGCGGGGCAGGCAGGGCGAGGCGCACGGCACCGTGACGGAGCCTGCCCGGACCTCCGTGACCGGGCTACCGTGGATCCGTGACCGGACACCATCACTTCGAGGTGGTGGCCTGGCGGGCGGACCGCAGGCTCACCCTCTACGTGCCCGGGATCGAGGCGTCCACCACCGTCGACGACCCCCGCGCGGCGGAGGACGCGGTCCGCGACCTGATCGCCGACCTGACCGGCGTCGACCCGGGCGAGATCACCTGCGACATCCGGCTCGGGCGGCCCTGGCGTTCCGGCATCTGACCGGGCCGGCTCACGACGGCGGTACCAGTGTCCGCGCCGCCACCTCCTGCACCGCGGCCGTCAGGGCGTCGAGCACCTCGGTGCTCAGCTTCCAGTGCTGCCAGTAGAGCGGCACGTCGAGATGGCGTTCCCGGTCGAGCAGGACGAGGCGTCCGGCGTCGGCGGCCGCCCGCGCCGGGGCGTCGGTGAACATGCCCCAGCCCAGGCCGGCCCGCACGGCGTCGTGGTAGCCGTCGGCGGCCGGCACCCGGTGCGCCGGCCCGGTGCACGGGCGATGGGTCAGCCGGCGCACGAAGCGGGTCTGCAGCCGGTCCTTCGGACCGAAGTCGACACGCGGCGCAACCGGGAACGCCTCGGCCGGGTCGCGCCCGGCGAACCACCGGTCGTAGACCGGGCGGGCGGCGACCGGGCGGTACCGGGTGGCACCGATCGGACGGACCGCGCAGCCCTGGACCGGGGTCGCCGACGTCGTCACCGCCCCGACGACCGCGCCCTCCCGCAGGAGCTCCGCGGTGTGCTCCTCGTCGTCGACGTGCAGGTCGAGCCGCATGCCGTGGCGCTGCGCGAGGGGCACCACGGCGTGCAGGAACCAGTGCGTGAGCGAGTCGGCGTTCACCGCGATCGGGAGGTGCACGCCCCCGCCTGCGTCGTCGCCGAACGACCGGGACACCTCGCCCTCCAGCACCGCGACCTGCCGGGCGAGCCGCAGGAGGGTGCGGCCCGCCTCCGTGGGGACGCACGGGCGCGACCGTCGCACCAGGACCTGGCGGGTCTGGCGCTCCAGCGCCTTGATCCGTTGCGACACCGCGGACGGCGTGATCGACATCAGCTCGGCGGCCGCCTCGAAGCTGCCCTCCTCGACGACGGCGCTGAGCGTCGCGAGCCGGTCCCGGTCGTACATGAGCACAGCTTAAGTTCCTGACCGATCCTGAACGAGATCGTGGATCCGGCTGGTCCCTGCCTACGGTCGCCCGGTGAGTGTGGTGGTGGGGTTCGGTACCGGGTTGTCCCTGATCGCGGCGATCGGCGCGCAGAACGCGTTCGTGCTGCGCCAGGGCCTGCGCCGCGAGCACGTCCCGGCGGTCGTGGTGTTCTGCGTCCTGGCCGACCTGGTGCTGGTGACGGCGGCGGTGGCGGGTGTCGGTCTGGCGCTGTCGGGTGTGCCGGGGCTGGCCGAGGTGGTGCGCTGGGGCGGGGTCGTCTACCTGGTCGGGTACGGGCTGCTCGCCGCCCGGCGGGCGGTGCGGCCGGGCACGCTCACGGCCGACGCCCGCGGCGGGGCGCGGCGCCTCGCCCCGGTGCTCGGCAGCGCGGCGGCCCTGACCTTCCTCAACCCGCACATGCTGCTCGACCTGCTGGTCCTCGGCTCACTGGCCGCCGCGCACGGCGACGACGGACGGTGGGCCTTCGCCGCCGGGGTGATGGCGGCCAGCCTGACCTGGTTCGCCGGGCTCGGGTTCGGGGCCGCCCGGCTGGCCGGGCTGTTCGCGCGACCGGTGGCCTGGCGGGTGCTCGACGGCGTCGTGGCCACCGTGATGCTGGGGCTCGCCGCCGGTCTGGCCCTGACCTGACCGGGCCCGGCCTGGCACGATGCCGTCGTGGACGATGCCGGTCGGGAACCGGCCGTGTTCGTGCCGGCGCGGCCGCCCGCCGCGCTGCGCCCGTACGTCACCCGCTACCTCGGCTACCGCGAGCACGCGTCCCGCCCGCTGCGCCGCAGGCAGGCCCCGGCCGACGCGGTCGCGCTGATCCTCGGCTTCCATCCGCTGGCCCTGTCCGGCCCGGCGGTCGGTGCGGGGAGTGCGGCGGCGTTCGTGGGAGGGCTCAGCGACACCTGGGTGCTCACCGAGTTCACCGGCCCCCAGGCCGGGGTCCAGGTCGACCTCACACCGCTGGGGATGTTCACCGTGCTCGGCGGTCGTCCGGTCGCGGGTGGCGCGGTCCCCGCGCTCGACGAGCTCGACGACCCGGTGCTGGCCGCGCTCCCCGGCAGGCTCGCCGAGCTGCCCACCTGGTCGGCGCGGTTCGCCCTGGTGACCGGGGTGCTGGCGGGACGGCTGCTCGACGGGCGGGCCCGCCGTCCGGCTCCCGAGGTCGCGCACGCCTGGGGCCGGCTGCACCGCACCCGCGGCGCGGTCACCGTCCGCGCGCTCGCCGCGGAGACCGGCTGGAGCCGCCGGCACCTGCAGGACCGGTTCGGCACCCAGATCGGGCTGACCCCGCGCACCGCGGGGCGGGTGCTGCGGTTCGCGGGCGCCGCCCGGCTCGTCGGCGGGTCCACGACGCCGCTGGCCGAGGTCGCCGCGGCCTGCGGCTACGCCGACCAGCCCCACCTGAGCCGGGAGTTCCGGGCGCTGGCCGGGACGACGCCGTCGGCGTACCGCAGGGAGTGGGAGTTCCCGTTCGTCCACGACACCGTGGCCGGACCGGTGCAGGATCGTGCGCCATGAGCATCCACACCACGCTGCGCTACGACGACCCGCGGGCCGCCATCGACTTCCTCACCGGCGCGCTCGGCTTCCGCGAGCTGCGGTGCCACACCGACGACGCCGGCCGGATCGCCCACGCCGAGCTCGCCTGGGACGACCACGGCGACACCGGCGTACTCGCACTCGGCACCCGCCGGGTGGACGACCCGTTCGACACCGGACGCGCCGTCACCTACCTGACCTGCGACGATCCCGACGCACTGCACGACAGGGCGGTCGCGGCCGGCGCCACGGTCGTCATGGGCCTCACCGACCAGGACTACGGTTCCCGGGAGTTCGCCGTCACCGACGCGGAGGGCAACGTGTGGTCGCTGGGGACCTACCGGATGGGCACGTGACCGGCCTCCCGCGTCACCCCGACCCGGCCGACCCGCTGCCCTGGCTGCGGGAGATCTGCCGGGCGCTGCCCGGGGTGACGGAGAAGGTCAGCCACGGGTCGCCGTCGTGGTTCGTGCAGCGGATGTTCGTGACCTACGCCGACCACCACCACGGGCACCCGCACGTCGCGTTCTGGTGTGCGGCACCGCCCGGCGTGCAGGAGGACCTGGTCGACACCGACCCGGCCCGGTTCTTCCGGCCCGCCTACGTCGGGCACCGGGGCTGGCTGGGCGTCGTGCTCGACGGCACCGGTGACGACGCCGCCGAGCTCGACGAGATCACCGGCATCGTCACCGACGCCTACCGCTGCGTCGCCCCGAAACGGCGGCTCGCCGAGCTCGACGGCGTCTGAGACCCGGTCAGGCCCCCGCGCCGGCCCCCGCCGCGACACCGGCCGACGGCTGCGGCGCCGACGCGGGCGCCGCCGCCCGGCGGGCGCGGAGCTTCGTCAGCAGGCTCGACCCCGGCCGCTCGGCCAGCGCCGAGGTGAACCGGTCGAGGAAGATCGCCACGATGACGACGGCGAGCCCGCCCTCGATGCCCGACGCGATGTCGAGCTGGGTCACCGCCGACACCACGACGGTCCCGAGCCCGTCCGCACCGGCCAGACCGGCGACGACGACCATCGACAGCGCCAGCATGATCACCTGGTTGACACCGGCCATGATCGAGGGCAGTGCCATCGGCAGCTGCACCTCGCGCAGGATCTGACGGGGGTGCGCGCCGAACGCGTGGGCGGCCTCCACCACCTCGGAGTCGACACCGCGGATGCCGAGCTCGGTCAGCCGCACCGCCGGAGCGATCGAGAACACGATCGTCGCGACGATGCCGGGGACCACCCCGATGCCGAACAGCAGCACCACCGGGATCAGGTAGACGAAGGCCGGGATCGTCTGCATGGTGTCGAGCACCGGGCGCAGTACCCGGCTGGCCGCCCGGCTGCGCGCGGCCCAGATGCCCAGCGGGACGCCGATCGCGACCGCGATCAGCGCCGCGACCAGCACCAGGCCGAACGTCTCCATCGTCTCGGTCCAGAGGTCGAACGACGAGACCAGTGCGAAGCCGAGCAGCGTGAACACCGCGAAGCCCCAGCCCCGCACGAGCAGCGCGAGCGCGACCAGGAGCACCAGCCACACCCACCACGGCGGCGTCGTGAACAGCGCCGTCACCGCCTCGACCACGGCGGTGATCACGGCGCCGATGCCGTCCAGCAGGCCGGCCGCGTTCTGCAGCAGCCAGAGGATGAACGCCTCGACGTAGCTACCGAGCTCGATCCTGGGCATCAGACGGTCCCGTTCGCGTCGTCGTGGGTGGAGTCGGGGTGCGAGGAGAGTGCCGCCAGCACCGCGCCGCGGGGCACGACGCCGGTGAGCCGCCCCTCGTCGACGACTGCGAGCGGCACCGGGTTCCGGCCGACCTGGTGCAGCAGGTCGATCAGCGGACGGTCGGGCTCGGTGGTGCGGTACTCGTCGACCAGCGCCGACTCGTCGATGCGCGCGGCCTGGCGGCCCGCGGCGTGGCCCAGCCAGTCGTCGCGGACGACGCCGAGGATGCGGTGCTCGTCGTCGACGACGTAGGCGCCGGTGGCCTCGGCCCGGCCCAGCCGGACGAGCACCTCGGACGGGCGCTCGTCGAGCCGCACGGTGATCCGGGGCTCCCGGATCACGTCGGCGGCGGTCAGCACCCGGCTGCGGTCGACGTCGGAGACGAACTCGGCGACGTAGTCGTCGGCCGGGGACTCGAGGATCTCCGGCCCGGTGCCGACCTGGACCAGCCGGCCGTCCTTGAGCAGCAGGATCCGGTCGCCCAGCAGCATCGCCTCGTTGAGGTCGTGCGTGATGAACACGATCGTCTTGCGCAGGTCCTTCTGCAGGCGGACCAGCAGCTGCTGCATGTCCCGGCGGATCAGCGGGTCCAGCGCCGAGTACGGCTCGTCCATCAGCAGGACGTCGGTGTCGCTGGCCAGCGCGCGGGCCAGCCCGACCCGCTGCTGCATGCCGCCCGAGAGCTGGCTGGGGTAGGCCTCGGCCCGCTCGGCCAGCCCGACCTGCTCCAGCGCCCACTCCGCCTTGCGGCGGCGCTCGCCGGCATCGACGCCGCGGATCTGCAGGCCGTACTCGGCGTTCTGCCGGATCGTGCGGTGCGGCAGCAGCGCGAAGTGCTGGAACACCATCGCGATCCGCTCGTTGCGCAGCGTCCGCAGCTCGGCGTCGCCGAGCGACCCGAGATCGCGGCCGTCGACGCCGATGCTGCCGGAGGTGGGCTCGATCAGCCGGTTCAGCAGCCGCACGAGCGTCGACTTGCCCGACCCGGACAGGCCCATGATCACGAACAGCTCGCCCTGGGCGATGTCGAACGACACGTCGTGCACGGCCAGCGTGGCGCCGGTGCGCTTCTGGATCTCGCTGCGCCCCACACCCTCGCGGGCCAGCGCGACCGCGTCGTCGACGGCGTCGCCGAACACCTTGGTGAGGTTCTTGACCTCGATCATCGTGTCGCTCACGGCGTTCCCACCCATTCCCGTACCCGGTCGGGGTTCGCGGCGACGTAGTCGCGCGCGACCGTCTCGACGTCGGCGTTGTCCACGTCCACCCGCTTGAGCATCTTCTCGACGTCGTCGAGCGGGAGCTCGAACCGGCGCAGCAGGGCGTCGAACCGCGGTGCCGTCGCGCCCAGGTCACCGGCCGCGGCGGTCCACGCGGAGTAGTCCGGCATGGCGCAGGCGCCGTCGCCGGTGGTGTAGCAGTCGTCGCGCGGCGGGTTCGGTTCGCTCAGCCGGGTCAGCTCCATCTCCTCGAAGACGTAGTGCGGCCGGTAGAGGTAGACCAGGATCGGCTGCCGCCGCTCGTAGGCCCGGCGCAGCTCGGCGATCTGCGCGGCCTCGCTGGAGGTGACCTGCTCCAGGTTCAGCCCGTACCCGGCGAGCCGCTTGGTGTTGTACTCGGTGGTGAGGAAGCTCGGGTCCGAGTCGACGAGCCGGTTGCCGAGGGCGTCCGCGTAGTCGTTCAGCTGGGAGACGCTCGTCAGACCGGCGAGCGGACCGCCCGGTTCGAGCGCGTAGCTAGGGACGTACCAGCCCTGCTCGGCGCCGTCGTAGGTCGGGTGGACCAGGCCGACCCGGTCCTCGGCCTTCGCCGCGAGTTCGGACTGGTTGGGCATCGCGACCTCGGTGAGGGCGTCGACGTCGCCGCGCTGCGCCCCCGCCCAGGCGGTGGCCGGTCCGACCTGGATGGTCTTCAGCTCGCCGACCCCGAGCTCCGGGTGCCCCGCGACGACCTCGGCGAGGATCGCGTTGGTCACCTTCGCCGCGCTCCACGGGAACTGCGTGAGCCGCACGGTCGGGCCGTCCGAACCGGACGCGGCACAGCCCGTCGCGGTGACCAGCACGGCCACCAGGGCGGTGACCAGCCGGGCGGTCCGGTGCGGTCGTCGTCGTCCGGCGGCGGGTACGACGCGATGTGGCGGATCGGCCACGCGGGCACGTCCTCTCGGGGTGGGTGCGCGATCGGCGCCGCCGAGCCGGCGCGCCGGATCACGACGACGGTCGCGGTGAGCGCGGAGGGGTCTGCCGACCCGGTCTCAGCGACAGGCGGACGAGCACATCCGGCACAGGTCGACGTGCAGGCGCGTCACCAGCCGGGGGTCCACGATCACGGACGAAGCTTCCATCACGGGCGGTGACGGTGCAACCGGACGGACTACGATCTTCCTCCGTGCCCGCTGCTGTGCCCGCTCCCGTGACGATCCGGCTGGAACCGGACGGCCCGCGCTACGAGTACGACGACGTCCCGGGCGCCGCCGACCGCGCCCCCCTGCTGTTCCTGCACGAGGGACTCGGCTCGGTCGGGCTCTGGCGCGGGTTCCACCACCGGATCGCCGCGGAGACCGGACGGCGGACGGTCGCCTACTCCCGGCTCGGGCACGGGCGGTCGGACCGGCCGGACACCGCGCCCACGACGTCGTTCATGGCGACCGAGGCGGCGACCGTCGTCCCCGCGCTGTGCTCCGCACTCGGCCTGGACCGGCCGGTGCTCGTCGGGCACTCGGACGGCGGGACGATCGCGCTGCTGGCCGCGGCGTCGATGCAGGTGACCGGGGTCGTCGTGCTGGCGCCGCACGTCCTGGTCGAGGACTTCGCACTGGCTGCGATCCGGTCGGCCCGCTCCGCGTTCGACGAGGGCGACCTCCGCACCCGGATGGCCCGCCACCACGACGACCCCGACGCCGCCTTCCGCGGCTGGAACGACATGTGGCTCGCCACGGACTTCCGCGGGTGGGACGTCCGCGACCGCCTGCCGGGGATCACGGCCCCGGTGCTGGGCATCCAGGGCGACGACGACCCGTACGGCAGCATCGTGCACGTCCGGTCGGTCGCCGAGCGGGCGGCGGGCCCGGTGACGGTGACGGAGCTGCACTGCGGGCACGCACCGCACCTGGAGCTGCCCGACGAGACCGCCGGGGCGATCACCGGGTTCCTCGCCGGCCTGCGCTGAGGCGGCGCGGCTCCGGGCCTTCCCGAGGGCCGCGGCCGTCCGGGCCCACCGAGCGGCACCGCCGCCTCCGGTTCCCACGGGCGACACCGACCCCGAAGCGTCACGGCGGCGCCGCGGCCCCGGGTGGACCTTCTCGCGAGATCGCTGCCTGAGGCAGCGATTCGGCAACAGAGACCCCGGTGGCCCGGCGGCCAAGCGGCCCGGTGACCAAGCGACCAAGCGGCCCGGCGGCCAAACGGCCCGGCGACCCGGGCGACCTGGCGACCCATCGGCCCGGCGCGACCGGCGCGGTCCGGCGGACCGGATGCCCGGCATCCGAGCGGCTCGGCGATCACCGCGCCGACCACCCCGTCCACCGGTCCGGCGTGAGGACCACGACCGGGCCGTCCGGCGGCTCGGCCCGGTACGGCTCGTACTTCGCCACCAGCGCGTCGATCGCCCGGGCGCGCAGGTCGCCGGTCTCGTGCACCGACGCCGTCCCGTCGAGGCGGACCCACCACAGCTGCGACCAGTCGTCGTCGTAGTGGTCGGCGAGCAGGCCCACCCGCGGGTCGGCGTCGATGTCGCGCAGCCGGGCCAGCCTCGTGTGCCGCTTCGGCTTGACCCGGTCGACGGCCGACACGACGAGGCCGTCGACCAGGGCGAACGTGATCGGCACCAGGCGCGGGCTGCCGTCGGCGGCGCGGATCGTGGCCAGCCGCGCGACCCGCGCGGAGCCGAGCAGCGAGCGGGCCGCGGTGTCGTCGAGGGAGGGCATCGGCTCCTCAGGCTGCCGGAACCGGCACCCGGACGGCCAGCAGCTCGGCCACCCGGGTGTCGCGGCGCTCGTGCTCGGCGAAGCCGGGCGCGGTGCAGAGGAACAGGGTGCGCCCGTCCTCGCCGCCGAGCTGGCAGGCGTAGGTGCCGACCTCGCCGGTGGAGACCTCGTCCGCGATCTCCCCGCCCGGCCGGACCCGGATCGCGCGGTTCCCGGCGGCGTCGGCCACCCAGATCGCGCCCTCGGCGTCGGGCGCGGAGATCCCGTCCGGTGCGACGGTCAGCCGGGCGATCGCCGCGAGCGGGTCCTCCTCGACCGGCACCTCGCCGAACCGGGCCCAGTCCCGGCGCTCCCCCAGCGTCCCGTCCGGCCCGACGGGGAAGGCGGACAGCCGGTTCCCGAAGGTCTCGGCGACGACGAGCTCGCCGCCGGTCAGCGCCGGCCCGTTCGCGAAGTGCAGCGGCTCGGTCGCCGTCGTCACCGTGCCGTCCGGGTCCACCCGCAGCAGCGGCGCGGCGGCCCGCGGCGCGCCGTTCATGAGATCGAAGCCGAAACTGCCGACCCAGGCCCGCCCGCCGGCGTCGACGATCATGTCGTTGAGCACGTGCGCGGAACGACCGGACAGGTCGGCGTGGACGGCGAGCGCGCCGTCGCTCTCGCGGCGCAGGATCCGCCGGTCCCGCATGGACACGATCAGCAGCCGACCGTCGGGCAGCCACCCCAGGCCGGACGGCTGTTGCGGCACCTCCGCCTCGGTGCGCACGTCCGACCCGTCGGCCCGGGCGGAGAGCACCCGGTGGGTGTAGAAGTCGCTGACCCAGATCCGGCCGTCGCGCCAGCGCGGCCCCTCCAGGAACGACATCCCGGTCAGTACCGGCTGCGGTTCTCCCGGCGTCTCCGCCATGTCCCTGCTCCGTCCTCGTCGACTCGGGGGTGGCACCCGGGAACATAGCCGCTACCGTAGTGGTTGAGCGTGCAACAACTCTGGATCCGAGGAGGACCCGATGCCCGCCGTCACCGTCTCCGACACCGCCACCCTGCCGCGCGTGCCCGTCCCCGGTCCGACCGAACTGGACCGCGGCGTCCGCTCGGTCACCACCGCACCGGCCGGGTACGAGGGCGAGGGCTTCCCGGTCCGCCGCGCGTTCCAGGGCGTCGACCTGCGCGACCTCGACCCGTTCCTGCACATGGACCAGATGGGCGAGGTCGAGTACGCGCCCGGGGAGCCGAAGGGCACGTCGTGGCACCCGCACCGGGGCTTCGAGACCGTCACCTACATCATCGACGGCACCTTCGAGCACGGTGACTCGCACGGGGGCGGCGGCACCATCACCGACGGCGACACCCAGTGGATGACCGCCGGATCCGGCCTGCTGCACATCGAGCGCCCGCCGGAGGCCCTGGTCCGCAGCGGGGGCCTCTTCCACGGCCTGCAGCTGTGGGTGAACCTGCCGAAGGCCGACAAGTGGCTCCCGCCGAAGTACCAGGACCTGCGCGGCGGCGAGTCCGCGCTGGCCACGACGCCGGACGGCGGCACGCTGCTGCGCGTGATCGCCGGTGACGTCGCGGGCGTCTCCGGGCCGGGGGCGACGCACACCCCGATGGCGATGGTGCACGCGACGGTCTCCCCCGGCGCGGAGCTGCGGCTGCCGTGGCCGCGGTCGTACAACGCGCTCGTCTACGTCCTGAACGGGGCCGGCACGGTCGGTGCCGACGGACGCCCGATCCGCACCGGCCAGCTCGCGCTGTTCGGTCCGGGCGACGCGATCACGGTGAGCGGCAACGTCTCCCAGGAGTCGCGCCACCCGGCACTGGACGTCGTCGTGCTCGGCGGCCTCCCCATCCGCGAGCCGATCGCCTGGGCCGGCCCGTTCGTCATGAACACGAAGGACGAGGTGCACACCGCGTTCGAGGACTACCAGCGGGGACGCCTCGGCGTCGTCCCGGCGGACTGGACACCGCACGGCTCGCTGCCCGGATCGTTCCGCTAGTTCAACTTCGGGGTTGATTACGAGCCGTCCCTCCGCTACCTTTTTGTTCAACCGAGAGGTTGAACGAGGAGGGGAACGTGGAGGACCGGCTCTCGAAGGTGTTCGCCGCGCTGGCGGACCCGATCCGGCGCGACATGGTGGCCCGGCTGGCCGCCGACGACGCGACCGTCAACGAGCTCGCCGAGCCCTACGACGTGTCCCTCCAGGCCGTGTCCAAGCACATCAAGGTGCTGGCCGACGCGGGGCTGGTCCGGCGCAGCCGGGAGGCCCAGCGGCGTCCGGTGCACCTCGAGGCGGAGGTGTTCGACCTGATGACGGCCTGGATCGAGCGGTACCGGCGACAGGTCGAGGAGCGCTACCGGCGCCTCGACGACCTGCTCGCCGAGGAGAGCACCGGCAGCACCGATGTCACCGGCACGAACGAGGGAGCAGCGTCATGAGCACCACCACCCGCGAGACCACCATCGAGGCCGTCCCGGACCTGCCGATCGTCCGGATCACCCGGGAGTTCGACGCGCCGCCGGAGCGCGTGTTCGACGCGCACGTCGACCCGGAGAAGGTCCGGCGCTGGCTCGGGCCGCGCCGGCTGCGGATGACCATCGACCGGTGGGACGCCGAGACCGGTGGCGGCTACCGCTACACCCACGCCGACGACGACGGCGAGTACCGCTTCTACGGCTCGTTCCACGAGGTCCGGCCGGCCGAGCGGATCGTGCAGACCTTCACCTGGGAGGGCTTCCCGGAGGGCGTCTCCCTGGAGACGATGACCTTCACCGCGCTGCCCGGTGGCCGGACCCGCATCGTCGGCGTCTCGGTCGTCGACTCGATCGAGGCGCGGGACGCGATGCTGGCCTCCGGGATGGAGGTCGGCGTCAACGAGGGCTTCGAACAGCTCGACGAGCTCCTCGCCGAGGGCTGAGCGCCCCCGCATCCTGTCGGGGGTGCCCTCTAGCGTGGGGGCGTGCTGGTCGTCCACGCTCTCCACTCCCCCGGCCGGGGCGTCCTGCTCTGGGCCGAGGACGGGGAGCGCCCGGCCCGGTCCGACCGCCGCTCGCTGCGGACGGCGCGTCCGCACCCGTTCGCGGTGCCCGCGGACGAGCTGGCGGCCGTCCACCCGGGCAAGCCCGCGTCGGTGACGCTGCTGCTGCCGTCGCACGGCTCGGGCCCGCAGGACTCGCCAGGGCTGGTGCGCGAGCGGCCGCGGGCGGCGGCCCGCAGCGCACCGGCACTCGCCCCGTGGACGGTGCCCGCGGTGCTGGTCGACCCCTCGGAGCTGACCGACCCGTATCCCGACGTGCGGTACGGCGAGGGCTTCACGCACCTCGCCGAGCTGGTCCGGTTCGCCGACGAGCTGGCCTCCCGCGGCCGCGTGCTGCCCGTCGTGGTCAGCGAGGCCGGGCGGCCCGCCGCCCGGTGGCGGCCGGTCGTGCAGGGGCTCGACGCCGTCGCCCGCACCGGGCTGGTCCGCAGGCTGCCTCCGGTGGCCCGTGCCGAGCAGCGGCGCCCCGGCGACGTCGCAGGCCGGGACCCGGACGAGGTGGTCGACGCCGCGCTCGCCCGGTTCACCGACGCCGCGGTCCGCGAGCGGCTGGGCCGCGCGGCGGGGATGCCGGTGCCGCTCCCGGCCCGGCCCGACGCGGCCGCGGGGCTGCTGCACGCCCTGACGGGGCCGTCGCCGGAGATCCCGGTGACCGGCGACGGTCTGTCGGCCCTGCGCGAGGCCCTCACCGCGTGGGACGACGTCGGCCGCGAGCAACCCGGCGCGGGCACGGCGCTGTTCCGGCTGACCGAGGTCTCGTCGATGCACGACCCGGCCGATCCCGGACCGGACCCGCTGGACCAGACCGGCGACGGGACCCGGTGGGAGCTGCGGTTCGCCCTGCAGTCCACGGAGGACCCGAGCCTGCAGCTGGAGGCCGGTGAGGTCTGGTCCGGCGGGGCGGACCAGCTGGTCGACGGCGCACAGGACGTGCTGCTCGCCGAGCTGGGCCGGGCCGCGCAGGTGCTGCCCGACCTCGTCCGGGCGCTCCGCGACGCCCGCCCCACCGCCCTGCCGCTCGACGTCGCCGGGGCGCACCGCTTCCTGACCCGCGACGCGGCGGCCCTGCTCGCGGCCGGGTTCGAGGTGGCGCTGCCGCGCGGGTGGGACGGGCAGCGCGCGCTCGGGCTGAAGCTGTCGGCGTCCTCGGCGCCGGCCCCGGGCGCGGTGACCCGCGGGGGGCTCGGCCGCGACGAGCTCGCGCACTTCCGCTGGTCGCTCGCCGTCGGCGACGACGAGCTGGGCGAGGACGAGATCGCCGCGCTCGTCGCGGCGAAGGCGCCGCTGGTGCGGCTGCGGGGGCGCTGGGTCGCCGTCGACGCCGACGCGCTGGCCCGCGGGCTCGACTTCCTGCGCCGCTCGCGGGACCGCACCCCGACCGTGCCGGACGTGCTGGCCGCGGCCCGGGGCGACGTCGACGCGCCGCTGCCCGTCACCGACGTCACCGCCCGGGGGCGGCTGGGCGCCCTGCTCGACGGCACCGCGGACCGCGAGCTGGAGCCGCTGGGCGCACCACCCGGGTTCACCGCGACCCTGCGGCCCTACCAGGAGCGGGGCGTGGCGTGGCTGGCGTTCCTGTCCACGCTGGGCCTGGGCGCCTGCCTCGCCGACGACATGGGACTCGGGAAGACGGTGCAGCTCCTCGCGCTGGAGGCGCACGACCGCGCGGCGGGGGCGACGGCGCCGACGTTGATCGTCTGTCCGATGTCGATGGTCGGGACGTGGCAGCGGGAGGCCGGGCGGTTCGCGCCGGACCTGCGGGTGCACGCCCACCACGGTCCGTCCCGCCCGCGCGGCGACGCCCTGCACGAGGTACTCGACGGGGTGGACCTGGTCGTCACCACCTACGCGACCGCGACCCGCGACGCCGAGGACCTGCGGTCCTGGCGGTTCCACCGGCTCGTGCTCGACGAGGCCCAGATGATCAAGAACTCGCACGCTGCGGCCTCGCGGACCGCGCGGTCGCTCGACGCCGCGCACCGGATCGCGCTCACCGGCACGCCGATGGAGAACCGGCTGGCCGAGCTCTGGTCGGTGATGGACTTCCTCAATCCCGGGATCCTCGGCTCCCCCGAGGTGTTCCGGCAGCGGTTCGCCGTCCCGGTCGAGCGCCACGGCGACGCCGGGGCCGCCCGCACGCTGCGCCGGATCACCCGGCCGTACCTGCTCCGCCGGGTCAAGACCGACCCACTGGTGATCGACGACCTGCCGGAGAAGATCGAGATCGTGCAGGACCACCGGCTCACCCGTGAGCAGGCGTCGCTGTACCGGACCGTCGTCGACGACATGATGGAGAAGATCGAGGGCAGCGACGGCATCGAGCGCCGCGGCAACGTCCTGGCCGCGATGAGCAAGCTCAAGCAGGTCTGCAACCACCCCGCCCAGCTGCTGCACGACGGCTCCCCGATCCACCGGGCCGGGGGCGCGCACCGCTCCGGCAAGGTCGCCCGGCTGGAGGAGATCCTCGAGTCGGTGCTCGCCGCCGGGGACAAGGTGCTGCTGTTCACCCAGTACACCGAGTTCGCCGCCATGCTGCGGCCGCACCTGTCGGCGCGGTTCGACACCGAGGTGCTCTACCTGCACGGCGGCACGCCGAAGAAGCGTCGCGACGAGATGGTGGCCCGGTTCCAGGGCGACGGCGGCCCGTCGGTGTTCCTGCTGTCGCTCAAGGCGGGCGGCACCGGGCTCACGCTGACCGCGGCCAACCACGTGATCCACCTCGACCGCTGGTGGAACCCCGCCGTGGAGGACCAGGCGACGGACCGCGCGTTCCGGATCGGGCAGAAGCGCTCGGTGCAGGTCCGGAAGTTCGTCTGCCCGGGCACCGTGGAGGAGCGGATCGACACCCTGGTGGCGTCGAAGCGGTCGCTGTCGGACCTCGTCGTGACCGACGGGGAGGACTGGCTGACGTCGCTGTCGGTCACCGAGCTGCGTGAGGTGTTCGCGCTCGGCTCGGACGCCGTCGCCGACGACGCGGGGGAGAACGATGAGTGACCGGCCGTTCTGGGCGTCCGACGAGTACACCGGCGGCCGCCCCATCCGGGTCGAGGGCGGCATCCGGATCCACGGTGCGAAGGGCCCGGTGGCCCGCACCTGGTGGTCGGCCCGGTTCATCGCGGTGCTGGAGCAGCTCGGCGTCGGCGGGCGGTTGAGCCGCGGGAAGACCTACGCCCGGTCCGGGCAGATCGTGTCGGTCGACGTCGACGCCGGCGCGGTCGTCGCACTGGTGCAGGGCACCCGGCCGCAGCCGTACCGGGTCCGGATCGGGCTGCGGGTCTGGGACAAGCCGGAGTGGCGGCGGGTGGAGGAGGCCCTCGCCGGCGACGCCTGGTACGCGGCGGCACTGCTCGCCGGGACGGTGCCGCCCGAGATCGAGGAGCTGCTCGACGGGCTCGGCCTGTCGCTGTTCCCGGCGGCGGGCACCGACCTGTCCCAGGACTGCTCCTGCCCCGACGCGACGGTGCCCTGCAAGCACCTGGCCGCCGTGTTCTACGTACTGGCCGAGCGGTGCGACACCGATCCCTTCACCCTGCTCACGCTGCGCGGCCGCGACCGCACCGCGCTGCTGGAACGGCTGCGCGAGGAGCGTGACCGGGCCGCGGGGGCGGCCGCGCCGTCCGGGCCCGCGGCACTCGCGGACCTGCTCGACGGCTTCTGGACGGCCCCGGCCGGGGGCGCCGCTCCCCCGAGCCCGCCGGAGACCGAACCGGACGCCGTGCTCGACCAGGTGCCCGAGCCGCCGCTGCGGGCCGGCCGGGAGCGGCTGACCGACGTGCTGCGACCGGTCTACCGGGCCATGACCCGCCCGGAGGCGTGAGCGCGGGCGACGACGGGAAGGGCCCGGCCGTTCCGATCGAACCGGCCGGGCCCTCGTTCCCGAACTGACGCGCCGCTCCCACCACGAAGCGACATGATTAAGGTAAGCCTTACCTTGGTCGACCGTCAAGCGACGTGCGGCGCATCACTCGATCGCAGCACGAGGTCGGGTAGACCTGACATGTGTCGGGTAGAGTTGACCCATGGGTCGCGTGACCGCCGATGTGCACTCGGACGTCGCCGCCGCACGGCGACGGGCGGGCCTGACCCAGAAGCGACTGGGCGAGCTGGTCGGGGTGAGCCGGCAGACCGTCGTCGAGATCGAGGCGGGCGGGTACAACCCGTCCACCGCGGTCGCGCTGCGGATGGCGGTCGTGCTGGAGACGCCCGTCGGGGAGCTGTTCGCGCTCGCCGACGGAGAGGTCGCCGATCTCCGTGCCCGCCGGGACGACGAGTGAGGAGGCACCGGATGCGAGCACCGTGGACGGTCCTGCGGGACGCCAACGCCGAGCTGCGTCGGGAACGCGACGAGCGGGCCGAGCTGATCGCGCTGCGCAAGGAGCGGATCGTGCTGCGCACGATGCTCTGGACCGGCTACGGCGGCCTGATACTGATCATCGGATGGGGCGCCGCGGGCGAGGGCGCCTCGTTCGCGGCGCCGCGACCGGTGGGAGCGGTGCTGGCCGTGGCCGTCGGCGCCCTGGTGAGCGGCGGAGTCGCGATGATGGTCGCGCGGGGCAGGCACGGCGAGGCCGACTCGCCGGAGGCCAAGCGGGCGGACGCGACCCGGACGCTGCTGCTCCTGCCGGTCACGGTCCCGCTCGGAATGCTCGTCTACTGGTTCGTCGGCAACGATCTGGTCGGCACGCTGACCTGGGGTGCGATGTTCGCCGTGATGATGGGAGCAGCCCTGCTGCTGCGCCGCCGACTGCACTCCGGCGACAGCGACGGCGACAGCGAGCGCGAGCGGGCGGATCCCGTCGAGTGACCCCGGGAACGCGGGAAGGCCCGGCCGCTGTGATCAGGGCGGCCGGGCCTTCGTTCCCGAACTGACGCGCCGCTCCCACCACGAAGCGACGAGGTAGAAATTAGCCTAGGCTTACCTCAGTCGTCAAGCGGCGGGCGTCGCTGCAGCTCGGAGTGCGTGTCAACCGGCGATCGCGCGTCCGGTGACCGCACCGAGACGTCCGGTCCGCGCGGCGTGCCGCTCGAACCAGATCGTCGTCAGGGGCGGGATGCTGGCGAGCAGCCCGACGATCGTCGTCCGCAGGTCCCACCGGAACAGCCGCGCCGTCCAGAGCGTGACGACCACGTAGGCGACGAACAGCGCGCCGTGGATCGGCCCGAAGACCTGCACCCCGATCTCGCTCGTGCCCAGCACCCACTTCACGAACATCCCGATCAGCAGCCCGGTCCAGGACAGGGCCTCGGCGATCGCGACCACCCGGAACGCGCGGGCGACGATGGCGGGGTCGTTCATGACGGGCGGCTCCTCGGAGCGGGTGCGGGGGACGGTGCCACCGTCCACTCTGCCGCATCCGCCCACCGAACTTCTACCGGGTGTCGAAAGACACGGCCGGGGCCGCACAGATGAGTTCCGGCGGCGGGCGCGGTCGGACCTCTCAGCCCGCCCGTCCCACCGACCCGGGAGGACCCCGTGCCGACCGATCTCACCCCCACCGCCCGCGCCGTGGCCGCCGTCGTCGCCGGGATCGGGGACGACCAGCTGCAACGACCCACCCCGTGCGACGACATGGTCGTCGCCGCGCTCCTCGACCACCTGCACGGCCTGGCGTGGGCGTTCCGCGTCGCCGCCGAGAAGTCGCCCGAGGCAGCCGGCACCGCCCCGAGCGCGGACGCGGCGCACCTCGCCACCGACTGGCGGACGGCGATCCCGGCCCGGCTCGACGCACTCGCCGCCGCCTGGCGCGACCCGGACGCCTGGACCGGCACGACCGCCGCCGGCGGTCTGGAGCTGCCCGGCGAGATCGCCGGGACCGTCGCGCTCGACGAGCTGGTGCTGCACGGCTGGGACCTCGCCGTCGCCACCGGGCAGGACTTCACGCCGGACGGTGACGCCGTGGCCGTCGTACTCGGTTTCACCGAGTCGATGTCCGCGCCGGGCGGGGAGGAGTCGCGCGCGGGGCTGTTCGGGCCGGTCGTCGCGGTCCCGGCGGACGCGCCGGCGTTCGAGCGGGCACTCGGGTTCAGCGGACGTGATCCGCGCTGGAGCTCGTGACCGGGCAGTGACCGCCGCGTAACGTGCTGTGAGTGGTCACCTCCCCGCACGGCAAGGTCCGGATCGGCGTCGGCCTGGTGGGGGCCCGCAGCCTCCCCGAGCTGGGCCCGGAGTTCGACGAGCTCGTCGACGCCCTCGACAAGTCCGCCGTGGACTCGTTGTGGCTGGCCGACCTGGCCTCGAAGTCGGTGATCGACCCGCTGGTAGGGAGCACCTGGGCCGCGGCGCGGACGCGACGGCTCAAGGTCGGCACCGGCGTCACGGTGCTGCCGGGGCGCAACCCGATGCTCCTCGCCGCCGAGCTGGCGTCGCTCGCGACGCTCGCACCGAAGCGGATCCTGCCGGTGTTCGGGATCCGCGCGGCGTCCCCGGAGGACCGCCAGCTGCATCCCGTCCCGGGCCGGCTGCCCGCGGTCTTCGAGGAGTCGCTCGTCGTGCTCCGCCGGTTGCTCACCGAGGAGTCGGTGACCCATCACGGCGACTTCTTCACCCTGGACGACGCGACGGTCCTCCCCCGCCCGCCGCAGCCGCTCGACCTGTGGCTCGGCGGCCGTGCCGACGCCGGCCTGCGCCGCGCCGGCCGGTTCGCCGACGGCTGGCTCGCCAGCTTCCTCACCCCGGCCGAGACGGCCCGCGGCCGGTCCGTCGTGGAGAACGCCGCCCGCGACGCCGGCCGCAGGATCGACGACGACCACTACGGCACCAACATCTGGCTCGCCGAGCCCGGCACCGACGTCGACGCCGCGCTGGAGCGGGCGGCGTTCCAGCGCCCCGACACCGATCCCCGGGAGCTCGTCGGCGTCGGCTGGGAGGGCACCGCCGAGCTGATCCGCAGGCACGTCGACAGCGGGATGACCAAGTTCGTCGTGCGCCCCTCCGCCCCGATCGACGACTGGTTCGCCTACCTCGACCGCTTCAGCGCCGAGCTCGGGCCGCTCGAGTCGGGCTGAGCGCGTGTCCGTGTGGCGCGCACCGGCCGGTCACCTGGCATCGTCGGGCCCATGACGCGTTCCCGTGACCGCGACGACCAGGGCAGGGCCCGCAACGCCCGCCCACGCGACGCCGCCGGTCGCCCGCTCCCGCACGGGACGGCCGGCGTCGAACGGGTCCCGGAGGACCTGGTGCTCCCGCCGGACGAGGCCGTCGCCGAGGCCCAGCGGCTGCTCGACGAGGGACTGCCCTTCCAGGCCCACGAGATCCTGGAGGGCACCTGGAAGGACGCCGGCGACGCGACCCGCGACCTCTGGCGGGCGCTGGCCCAGCTCGCCGTCGGTCTGACCCACGCCCAGCGGGGCAACGCCCGCGGTGCGGTCTCGCTGCTACGGCGCGGCGCCGAGGGCATCCGGCTGTGGCGGGTGATGGGGATGCCCGCGCCGGCCGCGCTGGACCTGGACGGCGTCACCGCGCACGCCGACGCGCTGGCCGACGACATCGAGCGGGACGGTGCGGCCGCCGTCGACGAGGCCCGGCTGCGGCCGCACCTGCGCGACCGGGCGGTGGGCTGAGGCACACCGGATCCGGGCGGTTCGGCCGTGACGCGCGGTGCCGCGTGCGTGCACGATGGCGGCCATGCCCGAGCGCCGCTCGCTCCCGGTCCGGGTCCGCGCGCTGCTGCGCGAGGCCCGGTCGCTCCCCACGATCCTGCTGCTGGCACTGATCGCGGTCGTCGGCGTCCCCCTGGTGATCATGGTGACGCCGGAGAAGCACGTCGAGGTGTTCGGGCAGGACGTCGGCGTCGGGGCCCGCGTCCCCCCGCTGTCGTTGTCCGGCCCCGCGCAGATCGTCCAGCTCGGCAACGCCGAGTTCGACCTGACCCGCGTCGAGGTCTACGGCCCGATCCGCCCGCGGCTGTCGATCGGCCCGCTGAAGCGCCCGGCCGACAACGGACCGGTGCTCGGCCCGCAGACGGTCGACGGCGCCGGGGACGCCGTCCGCACCCTCACCGAGGGCTTCACCACCTGGTACCTGTGGGGCGCGGCCGGGATGGTGCTGGTCGCGCTGCTGGGCAGCGCGCTCACGGCCTGGGCACGCCTGGTGCTCGCGTTGCGCAAGGCCCGGGGCGCCGACCGGCAGCCGGTGCACTGGGACGACCACGCCGGCCCGATCGGCCGGATGACGACGATCGCGGTCGCCGCGTCGGTGCTGCTCTGGGGCGGTGCCGGGGTCGCCGCCCTGCACGGCACGACGACCGGGCTCGGCTCGATCACCTCGGTCACCGACCTGGTCGGGGCGACGCAGGTCAGCCCCTCCCCCGCCGGGCCGCCGGTCACCGGGGTGACCGGCGCCGTCATCGGGGACTCGCGGGCCGCCCGGGTCGGCGGCGACGTCCGGCAGCGGCCCGACGGGACCGTCGACCCCGACGACGACGCGTGCGCCCGCAGCATCGACTCCACCGCCGCCCAGCTGTCGCTGCTGCGCGGCGAGGACGTCCTCAACCTGGCCTGTGCCGGGGCCAGCGTGGCGGCCGGGCTGCGCGGACCGCAGGCGCGCGCGGGCGTCACCGTGCCGCCGCAGGTCGGACGGCTCAAGCAGGTCCAGGGGCTGCAGTGGGTGGTCGTCGAGATCGGCCCGAACGACCTGGCCTGGTCGGACTTCCTCCTGTACTGCTACGGCCTCCCCACCTGCGACGACCGCCTCTCCGACGGCGAGTTCGAGTCCCGGCTGGCGACGTTCGCGCGTGACGTCGGGGCCCTGTTCACCGACCTCGACTCGCTGCCCGGACAACCGCGGGTCGTCGTCACGCTGTCCTACGACCCGTTCCCGGGCCGGTTCGACGCCTCGTGCCCGGACATGCGCGGCCCGGCCGGGGCACCCGGCCTCGACCAGGCCAAGATCGACCTGCTGGCCGAGCGGAACCGGCGGCTCAACGACGTCCTCGCCGACGGTGCGGCCCGTTTCGGGTTCACCACGGCGGCTCCGAACCTGACCCCGCTGTGCGCGCCGTCGAGCGACGGGATGGGTCCCGACGTGCAGGGCCTCGACCGGCCCGATCCCTTCCACCCGACGGCGGTCGGGTCGCTGCGGCTGGCGGCCTCGGCCGCCGGGGCGCTCGCGGTGTCCCGCGAGACGCAGCCGGGTGACGGCGACTGACCCGCGCAACCAGCATTCACTGTCTGTCAGATGTAGCGGGTATCTGACAGATCGTGGATCCGTCGTGTACCAGACTTGCGATATGTCAGGTCACGGCGGGGACACCGATTCGTCGGAAGTGGTCGTCAATCGTGACGGCCGGGTACTGATTCCCGCCCAGGTCCGTCGCGACCTGGGCCTCGCTGCAGGGTCGACGCTGTTGCTGTCGGTCGAGGACGGCCGGGTGGTGATGGAGTCCCGAGCCCAGCTGGTCGCGCGGATGCGGAGGGAGATCGACGAGTCCTGGCAGGGCGGATCGCAGACCTCGGCCGCCGACGAGCTGATCGCCGAGCGCCGCGCCGAGGCCGCGGCCGAGGACGCCTCCTCGTGACCGGGCACGACCCCACCGGATCCGGCCACGGATCCCCGCCCCGCCGCGCGGTCCTCGATGCGCCAGCCGTGCTGGCCTGGCTGCGCGCCGAGCCCGGCAGCGACGTCGTCGAGACCTACCTCGCGGCGGCGAAGCTGTGGCCTGCCACCCGCCCGGCCGGCTTGTCGCTCGGCGACCGATGCTGCCTGGCGCCGGCCGCACGCCTCGGCGGACCCGCGGTCACCGCCGACTCCGCGTGGTCCGGACCGGACCTCGGGGTGAGCGTCGTGTCCATCCGCTAGGAGGACACTCCCGCGTCGTCGGCGGCCCGCAGCACCCGCAACGCGTTGCGCCCCGCCAGCTTGTCCAGGTCCTCCCGGGACCAGCCGCGGTCGGCGAGCGCGTCGAACAGGCGCGGGTAGGCGGCGACGTCAGCCAGGCCGTCGGGCAGGTCGGCGGTGCCGTCGAAGTCGCCACCGATGCCGACGTGGTCGATCCCCGCGGCCTCGCGCAGGTGCTCGACGTGCGCGACGACGTCGTCCAGGGTCGCCCGCGGCGCCGGCGGCCCGTCCCAGGCCGCGGCGAACCGCGCCCGCGCGTCGAGGTCGCGGTGGTCGAGTCCGGCGGCGGTCATCGCGTCGAGGAGGCGCTCGTCCCACGCGGTGACGGCGGCCGACACGAACCGCGGGACGAACGTCGCCATGCAGACGCCGCCGTTGCCGCGCAGCGACTCCAGGACGTCGGCGGGCACGTTGCGCGGGTGGTCGGTGACCGCGCGGGCGCCGGAGTGGGTGAACAGCACCGGCCGGTCGGTGACGGCCAGCGCGTCGCGCATCGTCGTGTCGGCGACGTGCGACAGGTCGACGATCATGCCGATCCGGTTCATCTCGGCGACGACCTCGCGGCCGAACGCCGTCAGCCCGCCGTGCACCGGGGTGTCGGTCGCGGAGTCGGCCCAGTCGTTGTTCAGGTTGTGGGTGAGCGTCAGGTAGCGGACCCCGAGCGTGCGGAGCATCCGCAGCACCGCGAGCGAGTTCGCGATGCAGTGCCCGCCCTCGGCACCCATGAGCGACGCGAGCCTGCCGCCGGCGACGACCTGCTCCACCTCGTCGGCGGACCCCGCGAACGCGAGTGCGTCGCCGTGCTGCGCGACCAGCCGGTACACCTGGTCGACCTGCTGCAGGACGGCGGTGACGGCGTCGTCGGCGGCGAACTCGCCGGGCACGTAGACCGACCAGAACTGGGCACCCACCCGGCCGGCACGCAGCCGGGGCAGGTCGGTGTGCAGCCGCGGGTCACCGGCGGCGAGATCGGGTCCGGGCCCGTCCAGCGTCCGCAGCGCCCACGGCAGGTCGTTGTGCCCGTCGAGCAGCAGGAGATCGTCCACGGCCGCAGTATGCGCCGGGCCCCGGGGCGCTGCGTCGCGCCCCGGGCCCCGGGTTCCGTGTCGTCGCGGGGATCAGAAGCGGATGACGCCCCGGATGTTCGCGCCGGCGTGCATGTCCTCGTAGGCGTTCGCGACCTGGTCGAGCGAGTAGGTCTTGGTGACCAGCTCGTCGAGCTTCAGCGCGCCGGAGCGGTAGAGGTCCAGCTGCCGCAGGATGTCCCAGTTCGGGTTGGACATGCCGAACATCGCGCCCTGGATCCGCTTCTGGAACAGGGTGACGTCGGCCAGCGAGACCGGCAGCTGCTCGGTGGAGTTGATGTCCCCGAGCGCGGTGACGACGACGGTGCCCGCCTTGCGGATCGACGCCATCGCCTGTCCGACGTGCTCCGGCTTCACCACGCCGACGGTGATGATCGTCTGGTCGGCGCCCTGCCCGTTGGTGAACTGCTGGGCGAGCTCGGTGGCCTCCTCCATGGACTCGACCGCGTGCGTCGCGCCGAGCTGCTGGGCCTTCTCCCGCTTCAGCGCCACCGGGTCGACGGCGATGATGTTGGAGGCGCCGGCGTGCGAGGCGCCCTGCACGGCGTTGATGCCGATGCCACCGATGCCCATGACGATCGTGGTGTTGCCCGGCTGGACACCGCCGGCGTTGACCGCCGAGCCCCAGCCGGTGCCGACGCCGCAGCCGACCAGGCAGGCGACCTCGAGCGGGATGTCGTCGGGGATCTTCACGCAGGAGTCCTCCGAGACCACCGTGGTCTCGCAGAACGTCGAGATGCCGCACATCTGGCCGACGGGGGTGCCGTCGTCGGCCAGCTTGATCCGGGTGGAGTCCTCGCCCCAGCGCGTGCCGGCCAGCAGGCCCGCACCGAGGTCGCACAGGTTCTGCATGCCGCTGGCACACCAGCGACAGTGCCCACAGGACGGGAGGAAGGAGAAGACGACGTGGTCGCCCTCCTTGAGGCCCTTCTTGTTCGCGCCGGCACGGGTGACGATGCCGGAGCCCTCGTGGCCGCCGGCGAACGGGTAGACCCCGACCGGGATGTCACCGGTCGCGATGTGGTCGTCGGAGTGGCACAGGCCCGACGCCACCATCTTCACCTCGATCTCGCCCGCGCGGGGGTCGTCGAGCTCCAGATCCACGACCTCGAACTTGCCCGGCACGCTCCGGACCACGGCTCCGCGGGTGTGTCCCACTGCTCCTCCTGGACGTCGTCGTCGATTCTGGGGATGCGCACGCGACGATATGACCCGGCTCACCCGAGCGGAAGTGCCACACGCCGATTGCCGCCGACCGGAGATCTGTAGACGATTAGCGGGGCATCCGCCGCCACACGGCGCGCGGCAGCAGGCGCAGCCCGAGGAAGAGCAGCCGGAGTGTGCCGGGGACCCAGACGTCGGCGTTGCCGCGGCCACGTCGGACGGCCCGCACGGTCGCGTCGGCGACCTGCTCCGGTGTGGACGACAGCGGGGCCGGGTTCATGCCCTCGGTCATCCGGCCGACCACGAAGCCCGGCCGGATCAGCACGAGACGGACCCCCGAGCCGTGGAGCGCGTCGGCGAGGCCGGACGCGAACCCGTCGAGACCGGCCTTGGCGCTGCCGTAGACGTAGTTGGCGCGGCGCACCCGCACCCCCGCGACCGACGAGTAGACGACGAGCGTCCCGCTCCCCTGCGCACGCAGCACCCGGGCGAGCTCGGTGAGCAGGTGCACCTGGGCGAGGTAGTCGGTGTGCACGATCGCGGCGGCGTGCGCGGCGTCGGTCTCCGCGCGGTCCTGGTCGCCGAGGATCCCGAACGCGACGACGGCGACGTCGATCCGGCCGTGCCGGGCGAGGACGTCGTCGAGCAGCGGGCGGTGCCCGGCGAGGTCGTCGGCGTCGAACGCGACGGTGTCGACCTCCGCGCCCGCCGCACTCACCCGGGCACGTTCCGCGTCGAGCTCCGCGGGACGGCGCGCGGCCAGCACGACCGTCCCCGCGTCGTCCCCGGCCAGCCGCTCGGCGACCGCCACCCCGATCTCGCTCCGCCCGCCCAGCACCAGCACCGTTCCGCTCACCCGCGCAGCCTCCCACCCGCCGGGCGGGGCAGGATCTGCCCCCATGGGAACGGGACCGGTCCACGACTCGGTGCTCGACGGGATCGGCGCGACCCCGCTGGTGCGGCTCAACCGGGTCGTACCGGAGGGCGGCGCGCCGGTGTGGGTGAAGACCGAGTGGGCGAACCCCGGCGGCTCGGTGAAGGACCGCGCGGCGCTGGCGATGGTGCTCGACGCCGAGGCGACCGGCGCGCTGCCGCCGGGCGGCACGATCGTCGAGGGCACCTCCGGCAACACCGGCATCGGCCTGGCGATGGTGGCGGCCGCCCGCGGGCACCGGGCGGTGCTCGTCGTCCCGGACCGCACGACGACGGAGAAGATCGCGCTGCTGCGGGCCTACGGCGCCGAGGTCGTGACGACCCCCGGGCTGGTGCCGCGCGAGGACCCGCGGCACGTCCAGCAGCTGGCGGCCCGGATCGCGCGGGAGACGCCCGGCGGCTGGCTCGCCGACCAGTACGGCAACCCGGCCAACCCGGACGTCCACGAGCGCACCACCGGGCCGGAGATCTGGGCGCAGACCGGTGGCCGGATCACCCACCTCGTCGCCGGGGCCGGGACCGGCGGGACCGTCACCGGCGCCGGCCGGTACCTGGCCGGGCACGGCGTGGAGATCGTCGCGGCCGACCCGTGGACCTCCCGCTACGGCGGCGGCGACGGCAGCCCCTACTACGTCGAGGCCGTCGGGCACTACCTGCACCCGCTGACCGGCACCGACGGCTGGCCCGCCGTCTACGACACCGCCGTCCCGCACCGGACCGAGCGGATCGGCGACGGCGAGTCGCTGCGCACCGTGCGCCGCCTGGCCCGCGAGGAGGGGATGCTGGCCGGCGGCTCCGCCGGGCTGGCCGTCGCGGCGGCGCTGCGGGTCTCCGCGACGGCCGGCCCGGACGGCCTGGTCGTCGCCGTGCTGCCGGACTCGGGCCGGATCTACCTGTCGAAGTACTTCGACGACACCTGGCTGACCACCCTCGGCTTCCTCGACGCGGACGCCGGGCCACGGGTCCGCGACGCGGTCGGCCCGTACGAGCCCGGCCTGCGCGTGGTCCCGGCGACCGCGACCGTCGCCGAGCTGCGCGAGGTGCTGGACGCCGGCCCCGTTCCCGACGCCGTCCCCGTCGTGCACCCGCGCGAGACCGACGGGACGACGTGGTCGGCCCCGGACGTCATCGGCTGTGTGCGGACCGGTGACCTGGCCGGGCTCGCCGCCGACGACCACGTCGGCACGCACGCCGGGCCGCCGCCCGCGACCGTCGGGCACGGGGAGACCGTCGACGCGGCCGCCGCCCGGCTCGACGCCGCCGGCGTCCGGTCGCGTGACCCGCTGCTCGTCCTGGTGGACGGGCGGGCCGTCACCCAGGTCCGCCGCTCCGCGCTCGGCTGACCGGAGGCACCCGGTGCCCCCGTGTGCGTCCGCTCACAGACGGGGCCCCCGGGATGGGCGGGTGCGGTCCCGCCGTTGTCCCCTGGCACGGGGGACGTGCACTCCGGCGTCCCGGGAGGAAGGACGCCCGCGTGGACCTGCTGCTGCACCACGGACCGACCCTGTTCGGCCAGTTCGTGTCCTGGGCCGAGATGATCGGCCAGATCGGCGCGCTCGCCGTGGTGTTCCTCGCCCGGCGCCGCAGCCTCGCGACCTGGCCGGTGCAGATGGCGGCGTGCGCGCTGCTGTTCGCGGTCTACGCGTCCGCGCACCTGGGCGGATTGGCGTTCCGCCAGGTGATCGTGTTCGCGATCTCGGTGTTCGGGCTGGTCGCGTGGATGCGCCAGCGCGACCCCGTCTACGGGCTCGCCGTGCGGCACGGGACGTGGCGGCAGCGGCTCGGGCTGGCCGGGCTGCTGGTCGGCGGCACCGTCGCGATGGCGCTGGTCCTCGACGCGCTGGGCGCCTCCTGGGCCCCCTGGCCGGACGCGGCGATCTTCGTCGGGACGGCCGTCGCGTTCCTCGCCCAGGGGCTGCGGCTGATCGAGTTCTGGGCGATCTGGCTGCTGGTGGACGCGATCGGGGTGCCGCTGCAGATGGCGTCCGGTCTCTGGTTCTCGGCCGCCGTCTACGTCGTGTTCGCCGGGCTGGTGGTGCACGGCTGGTGGAGCTGGGCGCGGTCCCGGCGCACCGTGGACACCGCCGGACGGGAGCCGTCCCGGGCGGGCTGAGCGGTCCCCCGCATACTGCGGGGGTGAGCACCCCCGTCCGCCGCGCCGCCGTCCTCGGCTCCCCGATCGCGCACTCGCTGTCCCCCGCACTGCACAACGCGGCCTACGCCGCGCTCGGCCTGGACGGCTGGCACTACGACCGGTTCGAGATCGACGAGGCGGGGCTGGCCGGGTTCGTCGGGGGGCTCGGCCCGGAGTGGGCGGGCCTGTCGCTGACGATGCCGCTCAAGCGGGTGCTGCTCGACGTGGCCGACCGGGTCGCGCCGGGCGCGGCGGCGATCGGCGCGGGGAACACCCTCGTGTTCGGGCCGCAGGGCGCCGTCGCGCACAACACCGACGTCACCGGCATCGCGGAGTCGCTGCGCGCGGCCGGGGCGGGCACCGGGCGGGCGGTCGTCCTCGGGGCGGGCGGGACGGCGCAGGCCGCCGTCGCCGCGCTGCACGACCTGGAGGTCGACCACGTCGACGTCCTGGTCCGCGACGCCGGGCGGGCCGGCGCGCTGCGCGAGACCGCCGACCGGCTCGACGTCGAGCCGGAGGTGCACGCCGTCCTCACCGACGCGGCCGCCGCCGCCCGGCTGCTCGACGGCGCCGACGTCGTCGTCTCGACGCTGCCCGCCGGTGTGGCGGACGCGCTGGCGGGGGCCCGCTGGCGGCCGGGCACCGTCCTGCTGGACTCGGTCTACGCGCCCTGGCCGACGGTCGTCGCGGGTGGTGCCGCCGCGGCCGGGGCGACGATCGTCTCCGGCCTGGAGATGCTGCTGCGGCAGGCGATCGCGCAGGTCGAGCTCATGACCGGGCGTCCGGGGCCGGAGGCGGCGATGCGCGGTGCCCTCGACGCCGCGGTGCTCGCCCGGGGCTGATCCCGGACCATGGGAGGCGTGGCGGAGAAGACCTGTGCCGTCTGCGGGCGCCGGATCGAGTGGCGCCGGAAGTGGGCGCGCGACTGGGACCAGGTGCGGTACTGCTCGGCGGGCTGCCGGCGCCGCGGGGTGACCCGGGTCGACCGCGACCTGGAGGACGCGATCACCCGCCTGCTCGACGGCGGGCGGGCCGGGGCGACGATCTGCCCGTCCGAGGCGGCCCGCGACGTCGCCCCCGACGGCTGGCGGGACCTCATGGAACCGGCCCGGATGGCCGCCCGCCGGCTGGTCGACGCCGGCACCGTCGAGATCGTCCAGAAGGGTGCGGTCGTCGACCCGTCGACGGCGCGCGGCGCGATCCGGATCCGCCGGGCGCGGTGACCTCGGGCAGGCTGGGACGCATGCCCCGCGACACCTACACCCACGGCCACCCCGAGGTCGTCGTCCGCTCGCACGCGGCGCGCACCGCGGAGAACTCCTGCGGCTACCTGCTGCCGCACCTCGCACCCGGCACCGACCTGCTCGACGTCGGCTGCGGGCCGGGCAGCATCACCGCCGACCTCGCCGCGCGGGTCGCGCCCGGCCGGGTCCGCGGGATCGAGGTCGTCGCGGACACGCTCGACCAGGCCAGGGCCGGTGCCGCCGAGCGTGGTGTGACCGTCGAGTTCGCCGTCGACGACGGCTACGCCCTCTCCGATCCCGACGACACCTGGGACGTCGTGCACGCCCACCAGGTGCTGCAGCACGTCTCGGACCCGGTCGCGGTGCTGCGCGAGATGCGCCGGGTCGCCCGCCCCGGCGGCCTCGTCGCCGCCCGCGACGCCGACTACGCCGGGTTCCAGTGGTGGCCGCACGACCCGCGGCTGGACCGCTGGCTGGAGCTGTACCGGGCGGTGGCCCACGGCAACGACGCCGAGCCCGACGCCGGACGCCGGCTGCTCGGCTGGGCGCACGCCGCCGGGTTCGCCGAGGTGACGCCGTCGGCCTCGGTCTGGTGCTACGCGACACCGGACGAGCGCGCCGCCTGGGGCGGCATGTGGGCGGACCGGATCCACACGGGCGTGGGGCGGATGGCCGTCGAGCGGGGGCTCGCCGAGGAGCCCGAGCTGGACGGCATCTCGCAGGCCTGGCGCGAGTGGGCGGCACATCCCGACGGCTGGTTCCTGATCCCGCACGGCGAGGTGCTCTGCCGGATCTGACCGGTTCGCCCGTCCCGGGGCCCTCGATCTGGTATCACCGTCGGCGAGGGGTGGGGGTGGGCATGGACGGCGCGTTCACGGCCGGGACGGTGTTCGGCGACTTCGAGATCCGCGGACGGCTCGGTGCGGGTGGGATGGGCGAGGTCTTCCGGGCCTTCGACCACCGGCACGGCGGCGAGGTCGCGCTGAAGGTGCTGTCCGCGCACCTCGCGGGCGACCGCGTCACCGTCGAGCGGTTCCGGCGGGAGGCCCGTGCGGCGTTCGAGCTGCGCGACCCGCACGTCGTCCCGGTACACGGCTACGGGGAGATCGACGGGCGGCTGTACCTGTCGATGCGCCTGATCGACGGCGAGGACCTGGCGCGGCTGCTGGCGCGGCGGGCGCCGCTGCCCGCCGCCCGTGCCGCCGGGATCGTCCGCCAGGCCGCGCACGCGCTCGACGCCGCGCACGCCGCCGGGCTGGTGCACCGCGACGTCAAGCCGGCGAACCTGCTGGTCGTCGAGGCACGCGACGACTTCACCTACCTCGTCGACTTCGGGATCGCCCGGGTCGTCGGGCCCGAGCCGACGGCGCCGACCGCGCTCACCGCCACCGGCGCGACCGTCGGCACGCTCGGCTACCTCGCACCGGAACGGCTCCGCTCGTCCGACGCGGCGGTCGACGGCCGGGCCGACGTCTACTCGCTGACCTGCGTGCTGTTCGAGATGCTCACCGGGCGGCAGCCGTTCCCCGGCACCGACCCGGCCGCCGTCCTGTCCGCGCACCTGGTCACGCCGCCGCCGCGGGTCACCGCGCTGCGCCCCGACCTCGCCCCCGGCTGGGACGAGGTGGTGGCCCGCGGGATGGCGAAGGACCCCGGCGACCGCCCCGCCACCGCCGGGGCACTCGCCGCGCAGGTGCAGGCGCTGGTGGAGGCCGCACCCGTGGCTCCCCCGCCGACCCGGCCGGAGGTCCCACCACCGACCCTGCGCGACGACGACCGGGACCCCTGGATCGTCCCCGGCGAGCCGGACGGTCCCCCGGGCCGGGACACCCCGCCGCGCCACGGCCGCCGGGTGCTCGCGACCGTCATCGGTGCGGCCACGCTGGTGGCCGCCGTGCTGGTCGCCGCGGTGTGGGCGGTCGTGCCCCGCGGCGGCGCCGAGCCGCCGGTCGTCGTCCCGTCGTTCGAGACGCCGGAGCCCGCCGCCGACCCGGGTCCGCTGCAGCCCGCGGGTACGACGTCGGCACCCGTGGTCCCGGCCGGTGACGGCGACCTCGGCCTGGACCGCCCGGTGAGCCGGCTCGGCTGCTCCGGGCAGGACGTGGTCGTCGTCGGGGCGGCGGTCGATCCGGCCCGCTACGTCGAGGACGTCACGATGCACCTGGACCGGCACCCGGGGTCGGACTACCTGCTGTCGCTGCGGAGCTGCTCGTCGTTCCGGCCGCGCACCCCGGACGGGAACCTCATCTACGCCGTCTACCTCGGGCCGTTCCCGAGCCGCGACCGTGCCTGCACGGCGCTGCGTGCGGCGGGCGGTGACTCCTACATCCAGCCGCTCGGGGCGGCACCGCGCACCCCCGGCGACGACGTGTGCTGACCCGCCCGGCCGCTACCGGCGGGCGTGCAGGGTGACGGCGTAGTCGCCGCCGTCCCACGGGGCGCGGTCCCAGGTCGACCACCGCTCGACCGGCTCCAGCCCGGCGGCGGCGCACCAGCCGTCGACGTCGCCGACCGTCGGCCAGTCCGGCCGCAGCGTGTACCCGGCCAGCAGCAACCCGCCCGGGCGCAGGTGCCGGGCGCATCCGGCCAGCACACCCGGCCGGTCGGTCGCGTACGGGATCACGTTGCCCGCCAGCACGACCAGCCCGAACTCCTCGGCCAGGTCGAGCGACTCCAGACCGGACACCAGCCACCGGAGACCCGGGGCCTTGGCCCGGGCCGCGGCGATCATGTCCGCGTCCGGATCGACCCCGACGACGTCGATCCCCCGACGGTCCAGCTCGATCCCGACCCGCCCGGTACCGCAGCCGCCGTCGAGCACCGGGCCGCGGTCCAGCAGCGCCTGCACGAGATCGGCCTCGCCGTGCGGGTTCTCCCCCGCCTCGGCCATCGCCGCCCACCGGGCGTCGTAGGAGCCGAGATCGACCCGGTCCTTCCAGGCCGTCCAGTCGTCAGGGAGGTCGCGCTGCATGCCCCCAGCCTAGGCCGCGGACACGGCGGCGAGCTTGTCCCGCAGCCAGCCGCCCAGCCGCTGCCCGCGGTAGTCCGGGTGCACCAGCACGACCGGCTCCGCGGCCGGGTCGAGCTCGTCGGCGTCCATCCGGGAGGCGAGCGCGACGAGCGTGCCGTCCGCGGACCGCACCACCAGGCACCGCCCCGTCGACGGCAGCAGCACGGCACGGAGGTCGGCCGCCGTCCAGTCGTCGTCGGCGCCGTCCGCACCGGACAGGCAGGCACGCAGCAACGCGTCGAGCTCGGTCACCTCGTCGCCGGTCGCCGCGCTCGCGACGACCTGCCCGCCGCCGGGCAGCAGAACCTCGTGCACGGCGCCGGCCGGGCGGGCGGCCGTCACCCGCAGGAACGCCTCGGCGCGGGCGCGTTCGGTCACGGTGAAGGGCGCCCACTCCCGGCGGGCGACGACGTGCCCGCCGAACGGCGAGGGCAGGCCGAGCGCGTGGGTCTCCGCGGGGTCCGGCCCGGTGGGCTCGACGGCGATCTCGTCCGCGTGCAGCAGCTCCAGGAGCCCGTGCAGCACGTCGTCGGGGGTCCGCACCCGGCCGGCCAGGTCGAGCGCCCGGGTCGGGGCGTCGACGAGCTCGTGCGGGTCCGCGGCGACGACCTGGACGGCGTCCGGGGCCGCGGAGCGCAGCCGCCTGCGGATCACCCGGGTCAGCCGGGCGGCGCTCACGACGCCACCGACCATCATCTCGTCGACGACCGAGCGGGAGTCACCACCGTGGACCGAGAGCGACAGGATGTTGCCCCCGACCTCCGCGACGGCGGCGGTGAGCCGGGCCAGTGCCCCGGACTCGTCGGGCAGCCGGACACGGACCTTGTGCAGCGACGGCAGCCCGGTCCCGTCCCCTTCCCGGGGACTCCCGGCCGCCGCCTCGGCGGGGACCTCCGGCACCACGCGCAGGACCGGACGGTCACCCGGCGTGCGGCACTCGATCAGCGCCTGCCCGGGGCCGACGGCGTCCAGCCCGATCGCGCCGAGGGCAGCCCACATCGTGACCTGGTTGGCCGTCAGCACGGGCTTGCCGAGCTCGCGTTCCAGGACGGCGATCACGTCGTAGGTCGGCAGGTTGGTGCAGGAGACGAAGACGGCCTCGGCGTCCGGGTGGTCGGCGGCGCGGACCGCCCGGACCACCTCGTCGGGCGTCACGTGCCAGATCCGGCCGAGGAGTCCGAGGCCGTGCCGGTTGACACTGGTGACGCCGTGCGCGGCGAGGAAGCCCTCGAGCTTCGCGGTGAGGTCGTCGACGTAGGGGGTCGCGAGCGCGAGCCGGTCCACCCCGAGCGCGGCGCAGGCGTCGACCAGCGACCCGGCGGTCGTGACGGCCTGCGGGGCACCGGCATCGAGGAGGACCCGGCGCAGCGCCCGCTCGCCGTCGGCGCCGTCGACGAAGCTGCCCGACGTGCAGGAGTACGCGACGACACCCGGCTCGGGCAGCAGCACGTTCTGCACGGCCTGCCGCACGATCTCCGGCGCGGAGATGATCCGGGCCTGGCCGGCGTCGGCCGGGACGGTCAGGTACGGGGTCCGGGTGACGTGCAGCGACGTCGGCTCCGGGACCCAGCGCCACATCTCGCGGTCCTGCGCGAAGTCGTAGGGCACCACGACACCGACGCCCGATCCGACGACGGTCTCCGGGAACAGCTGATCACCCATGCCGGCCTCCACACCCACACGATCACCGCCCGCCGTTTCCAGAGGAGGTCACGGCGGTTTCAGAAGGGTTAGGACGCCCGCCGGAGGCCGTGGGGTGCGTGCCCGTTCTCGATCGTCCCGGGGCGAAGGATGCCATCCCGGGCCGAGGCGTCGCACCGGGGGTCGCGCCGGCCGGTCGGTGCGTTGCGCCGAACGCGGCACCCGGGGGCAGGGGACTCAGCCGCAGACCGCGCCGTCGGCGGCCGACGACACCAGCTTGGCGTACTTGCCCAGCACACCGCGCCGGTTGGTGGGTTCCGGCCGGACCCACGCCGCCCGCCGGCGCTCCAGCTCGGCGTCGTCGATCCCGATCTCGATCGTGCGGCCCTTCATGTCCAGGGTGATCGTGTCGCCGTCGTGGACCAGGGCGATCGGCCCGCCGTCGGCGGCCTCCGGGGCCACGTGCCCGACGCACAGGCCGGTCGTCGCGCCGGAGAACCGGCCGTCGGTCACCAGGAGCACGTCCTTGCCGAGACCGGCGCCCTTGATCCGGCCGGTGACGGCGAGCATCTCCCGCATCCCCGGGCCGCCCCGCGGCCCCTCGTAGCGGATCAGCATGATCGTGCCGGGCTCGATCTCGCCGGCGTCGACGGCGTCGAGGGCGCCCTGCTCGCCGTCGAACACCCGGGCGGTGCCGGTGAAGGTCGCCGCGTCGAAGCCGGCGGACTTGACCACGGCGCCCTCCGGCGCGAGCGAGCCGCGCAGGATGGTGAGCCCGCCGGTGGGATGGATCGGGTTCGCCAGGTCGTGGATGACGGAGCCGTCGAGCCCGGGGGGCGCGAGGTCGTCGAGGTTCTCCGCGACGGTCCGCCCGGTGACGGTGAGCGCGTCGCCGTGGATCAGTCCGGCGTCGAGCAGCGCCTTCATCACGACGGGGACGCCGCCGACCTGGTCGACGGCGTACATGAGGTGCTTGCCGAACGGCTTCACGTCCGCGAGGTGCGGCACCCGGTCACCGACCCGGTTGAAGTCGTCGAGGGTCAGGTCGACGCCGGCCTCGCGGGCGATCGCGAGCAGGTGCAGCACCGCGTTGGTGGACCCGCCGAACGCCATGACGACGGCGATCGCGTTCTCGAACGCGTGCTGGGTCAGGATCGACCGGGCCGTGAGTCCGCGGTCGATCATGCCCACCGACGCCTCGCCGGACGCGCGGGCGACGCCGTCCCGGCGCCGGTCGACGGCAGGCGGGCTCGCCGAGCCGGGCAGTGCCATCCCGAGCGCCTCGGCCGCGGCCGCCATGGTGTTGGCCGTGTAGAAGCCGCCGCAGGCACCCTCCCCCGGGCACATCGACCGCTCCAGGGCGTCGACCTCGTCGGGGGTGATCAGGCCGCGGGCGCACGCGCCGATGGCCTCGAACGCGTCGCCGATGTTGACCTCCCGGTCGCCCACCCGGCCCGGCATGATCGATCCGGCGTAGACGAACACCCCGGCGAGGTCGAGCCGGGCCGCGGCCATCAGCATCCCGGGCAGCGACTTGTCGCAGCCGGCCAGCAGGACGGTGCCGTCGAGCCGTTCCGCCTCCACGACCGTCTCCACGGAGTCGGCGATGATCTCCCGGCTGACCAGGGAGTAGTGCATGCCGCGGTGGCCCATGGAGATGGCGTCGGACACCGAGATCGTGCCGAACTCCAGCGGGTAGCCGCCCGCGGCGTGGACGCCCTCCTTGGCCGCCATCGCCAGCCGTTGCAGCGACAGGTTGCACGGGGTGATCTCGTTCCAGGACGACGCGATCCCGATCTGGGGTTTGGCGAAGTCGTCGTCGCGCATGCCGACGGCCCGCAGCATCGAGCGGGCGGCGGTGGCCCCCAGCCCGTCGGTGACCTGGTGGCTGCGCGGCTTGCGTGTGGCGGTGGGTCCCGTGGTGGTCATCACGCGCTCCTCGTCTGCGTCGTCCGGCGTCGCCCGATCCTCTCGCAGAACGACGGCACGGGCCGGGCACTCACCGAGATCGGTACCCCGATCGGCCGTAACTGTTGCGCCCCGTCACCGTTGATCTTCATGGCAGGCCTGCCGTTCACCCGTGAGAGGACACCGTCGCACCCATGGCGCACACGAACGTTCCCCGCAGTACGCGTCGCACCCGCCGCCGGCGGGCCATCGCCGTCACGGCCGCCGGGCTGGTGATCGGACTGGGTGCCGCGGGTACCGCGCTCGCCGTCCCGGAGCCGGGGGGCGTCGCCGGCACGCCCTGCTCCGCGGCCGCGCGGGCGTGCGTGGACCTCGCGAGCGACCAGGCCTGGATCCTCGACGACGGCGCCGTCAGCTACGGCCCGGTCCGCGTCAACCACGGCGGGCAGGGCACCGAGACCCCCACCGGCGACTTCGAGGTCTACGACAAGGACCAGGACCACCACTCCGCGGAGTTCGACGGCGCCCCGATGCCGTGGTCGGTGTTCTTCGCCCCCGGTGGCGTCGCCTTCCACGAGGGCGACCGGAACTCGACGTCGGCCGGCTGCGTGAAGCTCAAGGGCAAGGACGCGACGGTGTTCTTCGGCAAGCTCGACCAGGGTGACCGGGTCGAGGTGCGCTGACCCGCACCCCACCCCGCACACGCCGAGGGCCCCGCGCGATCGTCCGCGCGGGGCCCTCGTGTCGTACGGGTGGTCGTCAGCCGGCGGCCGCACCGTCCCGGTCACGACGGACGTTGGCCTTGCGGCCCTTCAGCGTGGTCGCGCCACGCAGCGAGCGCAGCACGTCGTCGGCGGCGTGCTCCGGGACCTCGACCAGCGCGTGCCGCTCGTGGATCTGGATGGCACCGATGTCGCGGCCGGACAGCCGGGACTCGTTCGCCAGCGCGCCCACGATGTCCTGCGGACGGATGCCCGACGCCCGGCCGGCGGAGACGAACAGCCGGGTGGTGCCCGCCTTCGGCGGACGGGCGCCCTGGCCGCGCCCGGCGCCCGGACGGCCGTCACGGTCGCGGCGCGGGCCACGGTCGGCCGGACCGCGGTCGCGGCCGCCGCGCGAGCGGACCTCGGGGATCTCGATCTCGTCGTCCGGGACCGAGGTGCCGGCCCGGGCGATGCGGATCGCGGCGGCGGCGATCGAGGCGAGGTCGTTGTCGCGGGCCAGGTCGAGCACCAGCTCGTCGACGCCGTCGGACGGCTGTGCGTCGCCGTCGGTGCCGATCTGCTCGCGCAGGGCCAGCGCGGTGCGGGCCAGCCGCACGGTGCGCAGGTCCGCGGGCGACGGCACCGGCGCGCTGGGCACCGAGCCGCCGATCAGCCGCTCGATGTTGCGCAGGTGCCGCACCGACCCCGGGGTCACCAGGGTGATCGCGACGCCCTCGCGCCCGGCGCGGCCGACCCGGCCGATCCGGTGCACGTAGGACTCCGGCGACGACGGGACGTCGTGGTTGACCACGTGGGTCAGCGAGTCGATGTCGAGACCGCGGGCCGCGACGTCGGTCGCGACCAGCAGCTCGGTCCGCCCGGCACGCAGTCGCTCGACGACGCGGGTCCGGTGCTCCTGGTCCATGCCGCCGTGCAGCGCCTCCGCGCGCAGGCCGCGCGCGGTGAGGGTCTCGGTGACGGCGTCGACGTCGGCGCGGGTGCGGCAGAACACGATCGCCGCGGTCGGCTGCTCCATCTCGAGCACCCGGCCCAGCGCGACGGTCACGTGGCTGCGCGGCACGTGGTACGCGGTCTGGCGGACCTTCGGGGCCTCACCCTCCGGCGTCGCCTCCCGCTTGATGCGGATGTCGGCCGGGTCGCTCAGGTGCGTGCGCGCCAGGCTCTGGATGCGGCCCGGCATGGTCGCCGAGAACAGCACCGTCTGCCGGCCCTCGGGGGTCGAGCCGAGGATGGTCTCGATGTCCTCGACGAAGCCCATGTCGAGCATCTCGTCGGCCTCGTCCAGGACGGCGACCTCGATCGCGTCCAGCGACAGCGCACCGCGGTTGATCAGGTCGATGGCGCGGCCGGGGGTGGCGACGACGACGTCGACGCCGCGGCGCAGCTGGCCCAGCTGCGGGCCGATCGGCGCACCACCGAACACACAGGCGACGCGCGCGCCGAGCTCGGCGCCGTACTTGGTGACGGCCTCGCCGACCTGCATGGCCAGCTCACGGGTCGGGGCGAGCACGATGCCGAAGGGCTTCGGGCCGCGGTCGCGGGAGACGCGGCCGTCGGCGAGCCGCTGCAGCATCGGCAGCGCGAACGCGGCGGTCTTGCCGGTGCCGGTGGCGGCCTGCCCGAGCAGGTCGCGGCCGGCGATGAGCGGGCCGATCGCGGCGGCCTGGATCGGGCTCGGGGTCTCGTAGCCCAGCCCGTCCAGTGCGGCCAGCAGCGTCGGGGCGAGGCCCAGGTCCGCGAAGGTCGGGCCGGCGGGGGTCTCGGGGGTGTCGGGGGTCTCGGGGGTCGGGTCCGCCTCGATGTCGGCGGAGTCCAGGTCGGGGTGCTGATCCAGCAGGGTGTTCACTCGGTCCTCAAGGCTCGCGCAGGGGGGATTGCGCTGGTGTCGTCGGGCGACTCTCGCCCGCTCCCAGCCCGCCAGGCCCGCGTGCGGCAACTCGTTCGTGGTGCCGGTGAACCCAGACCTCCGGGGCTCGCGGCCGCGCGTCGTCGCCGGCCGCCGGACGACCATTCTTCCACGCCCCGGCCGGATGCGTCCGCCGGGTCCCGCGTGATCGAGGCCACCGATGCCCCTGGTCACGCGCGTTGGCCGTGCGGGGAGGTGATCGCGGACCCTGATCGGGTGACCGCTTTCCTGACCGACGCCGCGACCGGGCGTCCGGCGAACCTGCGTGACCTCGGAGGGACCCGCACCGACGACGGGTACCGGGTCCGCCACGGAGTCCTCTACCGGTCGGACGCCCCGCAGCCCGGTGACCCCCGCACGGCCCGGCACGTCGACCTCCCCGAGGGATCGTCGTGGCCGCCCGCGACGGTGATCGACCTCCGCTCGGCCGCCGAGACGGCGGCCCCGCACCCGCTGGGCGACGTCGCGGACGTCCGTCCGGTCCCGCTCGGGGTGTCGCTCACCCCGGAGCGGGTCGCCGACGCGTCCGCCGGCCAGGACGGGCTCGCCTGGGCCTACCGGCTGCTCGCCGCCGAGGCGGGCGGCGAGCTGGCCCGGATCGTGCGGATCGTCGCCGACGCCCCCGCACCCGTCCTGGTGCACTGTGCCGCCGGGAAGGACCGGACGGGCCTGGTCGTCGGCGTGCTGCTCGCCGTGCTCGGCGTGCCGCGCGCGACGATCGTCGAGGACTACCTGCGCACGAACGAGAACCTGCGCACCCTGTGGGCGCGGCTGCGGCAGTGGGGCCAGCCGGAGCCGGGGCACGACGCGCTGCTCGGCGTCGACGCGGCCGCACTGGAGGCGGTGCTGGACGACATGGACGCCCACACCGACGGCGTCCTGGGCCGGCTGCGGGAGGCCGGGGTGACCGACGGCGACCTGCGCCGCCTGGCCGAACGCCTGCTGGAGCCGGACCTGCCGGTCTGACCACGTTCGGCGGCGGCCGTCCCGGAGGTCCGGGGCGGCCGCCGCCGTGCGTCGCTCAGCCCTTGCCGAACCCGGCGCGGCGCATCGCCTCGGCCATCGCGTCGTTGGCGGGACCGGACCGGCCGCCACCCCCGCCGCCCTGACCACCGCTCTGACCACCGCGGCCGCCACCCTGACCGCCGCGGCCGCCACCGCCCTTGCCGCCCTTGCCACCGCGGTCGTTCTGCGGGCGCCCGCCACCGCGCGCGCCACCGCCACGACCACCACGGTCGCCGCGCTCGCCGCCGCTCTCGTCGCCGCCCCGCCGGCCGCGGTCGCCGCCGCCGCGCGATCCACCGGCGCCCGGCTCGTCGTCGAGACGCAGGGTCAGCGAGATCCGCTTGCGGGCCTCGTCGACGTCGAGGACCTTCACCTTCACGACGTCCCCGGACTTGGCGACCTCGCGCGGGTCGGACACGAAGTCCTTGCTCATCGCGGAGACGTGGACCAGGCCGTCCTGGTGCACCCCGACGTCGACGAACGCGCCGAACGCGGCCACGTTCGTCACCACGCCCTCGAGCAGCATCCCCGGCCGCAGGTCGGAGATCTTGTGGACGCCCTCGGCGAACGTCGCCGTCCGGAACGCGGGACGCGGGTCGCGGCCCGGCTTCTCCAGCTCGGTGAGGATGTCGGTGACCGTCGGGAGCCCGACGCCGGCGTCGACGTACTCCTTGGGCTTGATCTGGTGCAGTCGCGCCGCGTTGCCCATGAGCGCGGCGACGTCGATCTTCGTGCGCTCCACCATCCGCCGGACGACCGGGTAGGACTCCGGGTGCACGCCGGTCACGTCGAGCGGCTCGTCGCCACCGCGGATCCGCAGGAAGCCGGCGCACTGCTCGAACGCCTTCGGGCCGAGCCGCGGCACGTCGGTGAGCGAGGTGCGGGACCGGAAGGGGCCGTGGGCGTCGCGGTGCGCGACGATCGCGCCCGCGAGCGACTCGGAGATGCCCGACACCCGGCGCAGCAGCGGCGCGGACGCCGAGTTCAGGTCCACCCCGACCGCGTTCACACAGTCCTCGACGACGGAGTCCAGCGACCGCGACAGCGACGACTCGGGCAGGTCGTGCTGGTACTGCCCGACCCCGATCGACTTCGGGTCGATCTTGACGAGCTCGGCGAGCGGGTCCTGCAGGCGGCGGGCGATGGACACCGCGCCGCGCAGCGTCACGTCGAGGTCGGGCAGCTCCGTGGTCGCGTAGGCCGACGCCGAGTACACCGACGCACCCGCCTCCGACACCATCACCTTGGTCAGCTTCAGGCCGGGGTTCTGCGCGATCAGCTCGCCGGCGAGCGCGTCGGTCTCCCGGGACGCGGTGCCGTTGCCGATCGCGACCAGCTCGACCGCGTGCTTCGCGCAGAGCGCGGAGAGGGTCTTCAGCGCGCCGGCCTTGTCGTTGCGCGGCTCGTGCGGGTGGATCACGGCGGTGTCGACGACCTTGCCGGTGGCGTCGACGACGGCCACCTTCACCCCGGTGCGCAGGCCCGGGTCGAGGCCGATGGTGCTCCGGGTACCGGCCGGCGCGGCGAGCAGCAGGTCGCGCAGGTTGGCGGCGAACACGCCGATCGCGCCGTCCTCGGCGGCGCTGCGCAGCCGGACCCGGATGTCGATGCCGAGCGCCGTCTGCAGCCGGGTGCGCCAGGCCCAGCGGACGACGCCGAGCAGCCAGCCGTCCGCGGGGCGGCCCCGGTCGGCGACGCCGTACTCGGCGGCGATCGCGCGCTCGTAGGGGGTCGGCTCCTCGTCGGACGCACCCGGGTCGAGGGTGACGTCGAGCGCCTCCTCGGTCTCGCCGCGGAACACGGCGAGGATCCGGTGCGAGGGCAGCGTCGTGAACTTCTCGGAGAACTCGAAGTAGTCCGAGAACTTGGCCGCGGCCTGGTCGTTCTCCTTGCCCTCGCGGACCTTCGTGACCAGCCGGCCGTTCTCCCACATGCGCTCGCGCAGCCCGCCGACGAGGTCGGCGTTCTCCCCGATCCGCTCGACGAGGATCGAGCGGGCGCCCTCGAGCGCGGCACCGGCGTCGGCGACCTCGTCGGTGACGAAGGCCGCCGCCTCGGTGTGCGGGTCCAGGGAGGGGTCGGTGATCAGCGCGTCGGCGAGCGGCTCCAGGCCCTGCTCGCGGGCGATCATCGCCTTGGTGCGGCGCTTCGGCTTGTAGGGGAGGTAGATGTCCTCGAGCCGGGCCTTCGACTCCGCCGCCCAGATCGTGGCCTCCAGGGCCTCGTCGAGCTTGCCCTGCGAGCGGATGGAGTCGAGCACCGTCGCCCGGCGTTCCTCCAGCTCGCGGAGGTAGCGGAGCCGCTCCTCCAGCGTGCGCAGCTGGGCGTCGTCGAGGCCGCCGGTGGCCTCCTTGCGGTACCGGGCGACGAACGGGACCGTCGAGCCCTCGTCCAGCAGGGCCACCGCGGACCCGACCTGGTCCGGCCGGGCGCCGAGCTCGTCGGCGATGCGCTGGTTGATGGAGCGGTGCTGCCGGGTGTCCGGGGGTGCCGTGCCTGTCACCTCCCCATCGTCGCGAACGGTGTCCCGGCCGCGACCGCCGGGTGGGTACCGGCGGCCCCGGCGCACCCGGTTGCTCCGGACGGGTGGAGTCATAGGCGGCCGGATCCGGCCCCTGGCTGGCGTCGCCGCTCCGCACCCCGGACGAGAGGACACCGTGGCGAACGAGACCGTCGCACCGATCCTGCCCTGCACCGACGTCGACGAGACCCGCGAGTTCTACGAGAGCATCGGCTTCCGCACGACCTACTGCCAGAAGCGGCCCTACGCCTACCTCGTCGTGGAGCAGGGCGCGATCGCCCTGCACTTCGGGAAGGCGCCGGCGGGCCTCGACCCGGCCGACGAGTCGAGCGGCGGGGCGGTGGTCTCCGTCGACGAGGTCGCGCCCTACCACTCCGGCTACGTCGCGGCGATGCGCGCGACCCACGGCCGGGTGCTGGGGCGCGGGCGCCCGCGGATCACCCGGCTCCGGCCCGGGGCCACGCGGTTCTCGCTCGTCGACCCGTCCGGCAACACGATCATCGTCGTGGCGCGGGAGGAGCCGGACACCCTCGACCACGGCGGCTCCCCGGAGCCGGCCGGGCCCGCGAGGGCCCTCGACAACGCCCGGGTCCTGCGCGACTTCAAGAACGACGACCGGGCCGCCTACCGGAGCCTGCGCTCGGCCCTGCGCCGGCACCGCGGGTCGGCGTCGGCCGTGGAGCGGGCGCTCCTGCTCGCGCACCTCGTCGGACTGGGGGTGGCGCTCGGCGAGAGCGCGGCGGTCGCGGAGTACCGGGAGGAGCTGGCCGGCGTCGTGCTCGACGGGGAGGAGCAGGAGCGGGTCGACGCCGGCCTCGGGGAGATCGGGGAGATCGGGGAGATCGGGGAGTTTGCGGGCGACTGGCGTCGTGGGTGGCATGTGGCCCCGGGGTCCACGCGGGGCCAGCAGCGGGGTCCCAGCGTCATCCGCGGGCCTCGGCCGGCGGGCCCAGCCCACTGTGGTCACTCCGTTCGGCCACTCCGACCGGCCACCCCGTCCGGCCACGCCTTCGGGTCCGTGGCGCCGGCAGGGGGCTCGGGGCGGTTCGTCGGCGGCACAGCCGCGGCCGGCACCGCGACCTGATGTGTCCGCCTGTCCTGCCGACCTCCTCGCTGCCCTGTCGGCTCCTCGCTGCTCAGCGGCCGTGCGGGTGTGAACGGTTACTAGCGATTCGAACATATGGTCGAGTAGACTCGGCCCTATGACCGCGGTCCAGGAACCTCCACGCACCGGCCTCCCTGCCGGGGATCCGGGGTTCCCTCAGGTCGATCTGGCGCTGGTGCAGCTGGCGGTGGAGCAGGCCGCGCTCGACGACCTGTCCGGTGTCTCCGAGGCGGAGTTGATCGATCAGATCCAGCAGCTGGAGTCGGTGCAGCACTCCCTCGCGGCGCTGCAGGCCACCCGGGTGCGGGCGTTCGCCCGGCTCCACGTGGAGAACGGCATCGCGGCCGGACGGACCGACCCGGATCGGCTGCAACGTGGGGTGGTCGCGCAGGTCGGATTGGCCTGCCGGGTCTCGCCGACCGAGGCCCGCCGCCGGGTGGGTACGGCCCGGGATCTGCACGACGGTCTCGATCACGTCCGTGGGCTGTTCGCCGCCGGGGAGCTGTCGGCGCTGAAGGTGACGGCGGTGGTGAGCGCCTGCTCGGATCTCGACCGCGCCGAACGCGCCGCGGTGGACCTGCGTCTGGCCGCCCACGATCTGACCCGGCTCGGGATCCGGCGGTTGCAGGACCTCGTACGCAAGTTCGCCGCCGAGGTGGCGCCGGGGAAGTTCCGCGCCCGGGTCGAGTCGGCCCGTGCCGAGCGGCGCGTGACCCTGCGCCCGGCACCGGACGCGATGACGTATCTGACCGCGTATCTGCCGGTGGAGCAGGGTGTGGCATGTCTGGCCGCCCTGAACAAGGCCTTCACCGAGGTGTCGGTGAACCCGGCACCCCTGACCCGGACCCGCGGTCAGGTCATGGCCGACACCCTCGTCGAGCGCCTCACCGGACAAGCCATGGCGACCGATGTGGGCGTCGAGGTCCAGGTCGTGGTGCCGATCGAGGCGCTGCTCGACCCGAACTCACCACTCCCGGCGGAGATCCCCGGCCACGGCCCCGTCCCGGTCGACCTCCTGGCCACGGGCGAGGGGAGGAAGACCCTGCGCCGCCTGATCACCTCCGACGGTGTCGTGGTCGGCGGTGACTCGCGGCAGCGCACCTTCACCGGGCTGCTGGCGCGCCTGGTGCGGGCTCGGGCGGGGAACCGGTGCACGGAGCCGTACTGCGATGCCCCGGTCCGCCATATTGATCACATCCGCCGGGATGCCGAGGGCGGGGCGACCGAGCTCGACAACGGTCGAGGGGTGTGCGAGTTCCACAACCACGTCCGGGAACAGGCCGGGTGGCGGGTGGCCCGCGGGCCGGACGGACAGGTCCGCACCACCACCCCGACCGGACACACCTACCTCGCACCCGGATGACCGGATCCCTCTCTGCCGGTGCGTCGGTCCGTCGGCTCGTCGGTCCGTCGGCTCGTCGGTCCGTCGGCTCGTCGGTCCGTCGGCTCGTCGGTCCGTCGGCTCGTCGGTCCGTCGGCTCGTCGGCTCGTCGGCTCGTCGGCTCGTCGGCTCGTCGGCTCGTCGGCTCGTCGGCTCGTCGGCTCGTCGGCTCGTCGGCTCGTCGGCTCGTCGGCTCGTCGGCTCGTCGGCTCGTCGGCTCGTCGGCTCGTCGGCTCGTCGGCTCGTCGGCTCGTCGGCTCGTCGGCTCGTCGGCTCGTCGGCTCGTCGGCTCGTCGGCACCGTCGTCGCCCTCCGGGCGGATCGGCGAGAACAGCACGCCGAGCCCGCAACGCGCTCCGAGACGACGCCCTGATCGACGCTCTCCGACACTTGTCGGATAACCTCCGCTCGGGTCCGGTCGACCGGACACCCTCCGCTCCCCCGACGACGCACCGGAGGCCCCGTGCGACGACACCGTGCCGCGGTTCTCGCGATCCTGTCCCTGCTCCTGCTCGGGACCGTGGCGGGTGTCGCGCAGGCCGGACCCGGCTGCGACGACGCGTGCCGGACGGACGGCGCCCGCGCCTACGTCGCGGCCCTGGCGAGCCACGACCCGTCCGGGGTGCCGTTCCATCCCGACGCCACCCGGGTCGAGGCCGGGCTCCCGACCGGGTTCTCCGGCGACCAGATGCGGGCCGACCTGCGGTACGGCCCGCAGTACCGGGTGATCCGCGGGATCTCCGACGAGACCTACCGGGTCCGCGACGACGGCGTGGTCGAGGCCGGGTTCACCCTGGACGTGGGCGCCGGGCCGGTGGGACTGACGACGGCGCGGGTGCACGAGACGTTCCGCTTCCAGGACGGACTCGTCCGCGAGATCGTCGCCGACATCCGGATCGGTGGCTGACGTGCGGCCGACGAGCCGGCGCGGGTTCCTCACCGGCGCCCTGCTCGGCGCCGCCGCGCTCGGCGCCACGGGCACGGCGACGGCGGCCGCCCCGCAGCTGCTCCGCCGCGACGTCACCGAGATCGAGGCCCGGGCCGTCGTGATCGGCAGCGGGCTCGGCGGGTCGATCGCGGCCGCCCGGCTCGCCGAGGCCGGCGTCCCGACGCTGGTGCTCGAGCGCGGCCGCCGCTGGCCGACCCCGGCCACCGACACCTTCCCGACCTTCCTCCGCCCGGACCGGCGGTCGTCGTGGCTCACACCCGCACCGGTCTTCCCCGGCCAGCCGCCGACGCTCTACCGGCCCTACACCGGCCTGTTCGAGAAGGTCGGCGGGCGTGGGATGAGTGTCCTGTGCGGAGCGGGCGTGGGCGGCTCGACGCTGGTCTACGCCGGTGTCTGGATCAAGCCGGAGGCCGCGGTGTTCTCCGCCGCGATCCCCGGCATCGACCACGACGAGCTCGCCACCGACCACTACCCGCGCGCCGCCCGGCGGGTCGGCGTCTCCCCGATCCCCGACGACGTCCTCGCGCATCCCGCGCACGTCGGGACCCGGCTGTTCCTCGAACAGGCCCGGCGCGCGGGTCACCGGGCCGAGCTGCTGCCGAACGCGACCGACTGGGACGTGGTCCGTGACGAGCTCGCCGGACGCGCCACGCCGTCCATGTCGGTCGGCGAGTACTTCTCCGGCGTCAACTCCGGGGCGCGGCTGTCGGCGGACAAGAACTACCTGCGCGACGCCGAGGCATCCGGCCTGGTCGAGGTCGCACCCCTGCACCGGGTCGTCGACATCCACGCCCTGGCCGGCGGCCGGTACCGGATCGACGTCGAGCGGATCGACACCGACGGCGTCGTCCGGGAACGCATCGCCGTCACCAGCGGGGCGGTGTTCCTGGGTGCCGGTTCGACCGGGACGTCCCGGCTGCTGGTGCGGGCCCGCGAGACGGGCACCCTGCCCGACCTCACGCCCGACGCCGGGCGGTACTGGGGCAACAACGGCGACCGGATCCAGCTGCGCGCCGGTGTCCCCGACCCGGCGGGCGGGCCGCAGGCCGGGCCGATGGCGGCCGGGATCCGGCCCGCCACGGACGACCGCGCCGAGGCCGTGACGCTGACGTTCGGACCGGCGCCGCTGCCGTTCGACGCCCGCGTCATGTCGCTGCCGGGGTTCGGCGCCTGCGATCCGGTCGGCGAGTTCCGGTTCGACGCCGCGACCGGCGACGCGACCCTGCACTGGGCGCCCGACGGCGACGCCGACGCCCAGCGCACCGTCCGCGACCTCACCCGGCAGCTGATCGCGCCGGACAACCCGGCGGGCGCCGGACTGGGACAGCTGGTGTCCGACGTGGCCGGACGGCTGCCGGACGGCCTGTCCGGACTCGCCGCGCGCGCTGCGGACGCACCCGGCGGGGTGGTCGACCTGGGGACCCTCGACCCGATCACCTGGCACCCGCTCGGCGGTGCGGTGCTCGGGAAGGTGACCGACGACCGCGGGCGGGTCGAGGGTCACCCCGGCCTGCACGTCGTGGACGGTGCACTGATCCCCGGCTCGACCGGCAGCACGAATCCGTCGTGGACGATCGCGGCCGTCGTGGAGCGGTGCATGGACGGGATCCTGGCGGGCGACGCGATCTGAGCGGTCAGCGCACCCCGAGCGCGGGCAGGACGACGGCGTCGACGTAGTCCCGCAGGTCGGTGGCGCCGGGCACCCGGCCCGGCCCACCCGTCAGCGACGGCGTGAGCACCGCCCCGGCGAACAGGTGCTGCAGCCACCGCGCGGCCGGCGGCTCCGCGGCCAGCTCCCCACGCCCGACCGCACGGGCGACGACCGCGCGCAGCGCCGCGACCTCGGGCAGCAGCCGGGCCGAGAGCGCACCGAGCAGGGCCGGGTCGTCCTGCCCGGCCCGGGCGATGCCGAGCACGAGCGGCACGTTCACCGACGCCCGCTCGGCCAGCATGTCCGCGACCGCGTGCAGGTCACCGGGGAGCGTCCCGGTGTCGATCGTGCCGATCGCGATCCCGCTGCCCGCCGAGACCGCGTCCACCACCAGCGACGCCTTGTCGCCCCACTGCCGGTACAGCGTCGCCTTGCTGGTGCGGGTCGCGGCGGCGATCGCCTCGACGGTCGTCTCCTCGAACCCCCGCTCGGCGACGAGCCGCCGGGCCGCGGCGAGCACCTCCCGCCGCCGGTCCGCGGGGAACCGGCTGGTCACTCCCGGCGCAGGTAGAACACGAACGGCCGGTCCAGGCCGCGCATGTCCATGAGACCGAGGACGGTGTCGTCGTCGACGCGGCGGAAGACGTCGTGGATCGGCAGGTCGTCGTAACACATGGTGGCGCTGAGGACCCCGCGGTACTCGGTCATCCGCAGCCGCGCCTTCGGCGCCCGGGTGGCCAGCGCGGGACCCGCCTGCGCGGCGATCCGGGCGACGGCCGCGTTGCGCAGCGCGGCGGGGTACCGCAGGAGTGTCGGCAGCGGCACCAGGGCGGGGTTCAGGCTGAACCGGCCGCCGCGGGGGTGGTCCATGACCAGCGGGTGGACGTCGTCGGGGCCGTCGAACCGCTTCCCGTGCCAGCCGAAGCGCTCCAGCAGGCCGTCCATCGGGTTGCCGGTGGGGACCTCGCCACCCGCCCACTCCCCCAGCAGGTCGCCGACGGTGACCGCGGGCAGCCCGTCGAAGAAGGCCAGCGCCTCGTCGATCGTGGCGCCGTGCTCGAGGTAGCGGAGGGTGTCGGCGGGGGCGGTCGTGGTCATGGCCTCTCCATCGAAACGGGGACGTTTCGATGGACGTTACCGCTGCCGCCGCACGACGTCAGCCCGGCACCGGGGACGACACGTGGTGCGGCGGCCCCACTGCCACGGCGGCGGTGAGCCGCTGCCCGGACAGCTCGATCTCCACCCGCGTCCCCGGGACGGCGCGCTCCGCCGGGACCCAGGCGCGGGCGATCGAGGTCCCCGTGGAGTGACCGGTGGCGGCGACCGTCACCCGACCGATCACCGGGCCCCGGCGCAGGTCGGGCGGCGGGTCCATCGGCACCGGGTCGCGGGAGTACCGGCGGGATTCGGGGAGGTCGTACACCGGCTCCTGCCCGCGCAGCACGACCCCGGGCCGGTCCACGACGAGCGTCACGAGCGTCTCGGCCGGCCCGCCGGCGGCGCGCAGCGCGTGCACGGCGGCGCGTCCGACGAACGGCCCCTTGCCCGGATCGACGAGCGCCCCGAGACCGACGGCGTCCGGGCCGTGCTCGGCGGAGAGCTCGGAGCCCCGCGTCGGGTCGCCCGCCTCGATGCGCAGCGCGTCGAACGCGAGCCGCCCGACGGGGACCAGTCCGTACCGCGCCCCCGCGGCGTGCACCGTGTCCCACAGCCGCTCGGCGTCGGCGGTGGCGCAGACGAACTCCCAGCCGTCCTCGCCGATCCGGGAGATCCGCAGCCCCGTCACCGGGACGCCCCCGACGACGAACCGGACGACCCGGAGCGGCTCCGAGCGCACGACGTCGTCCGGGGACAGCCCGCGCAGGACCTCGCCGACCGCCGGGCCCCAGAGCCCCAGGCAGGCGGTCGTCGTGCTGACGTCGGTGATCTCGACGCCGGTCCGGGCGTAACGGCGCAGTGCCGCGACGTCGCGGCGCTCGGCGAGGACGACGAGGAACCGCTGCGGCCCGAGCCGCGCGACGGTCGGGGCGGCGAGCACCCCGCCGTCGGCGTCCAGCATCAGGGTCTCGACGACGTGCCCGGCCGGCCCGTCGACGTCGCTGCAGACCAGCCGCTGCAGGAACTCCGCCGCGTGCGGGCCGGTCACCTCGACCCGGCGCTCGGCGGAGAGGTCGACCATGCCCGCGGCACGGCGGACGACGAGCGCCTCCGCCCCCGCGACCGGCGACCAGTCCCGCGCCGCCCGGCCCTCCCGCCGCGAGATCTCGCAGACCTCGGGCAGCGCCCCGTTGGCGTCGAACCACAGTGGACGCCGGTCGGTGCCGTCCGCGCCGGACACCGCACGCAGCTCGACGTGCCGGGACCGGAACGGCCCGGTCCCGGTCGCGTCGGGGTCGAACCGGCCGACGTGCAGGCCGGAGAGGTCGATCGGCTGACCGCCGAGCGAGGGACGGCCGGTGGTGATCCACTCGGCGAGCGCCTCGGCGATCCCCGCCGAGTGTGCGGTGCGCACGGCGGCGGCCGTCCAGAATCCGGCCAGGTCGGGGTGCTCGCCGACCAGCGGCCGGCCGTCCGGGGTACCGGCGACGACGAGGTCGGTCCCCTCCGCGACCTTGGAGTCGCCGAGGAGCGGCAGCAGGTCCGCGGCCGCGTCCCAGGCGTCGTCGAAGTCGTCCGGGGTGAACCGCAGCCCGGCCGGGGAGGTCGGACCGGGCTCGACGCCCCGTTGCCGCGCGGGCGCGGCACCGATCCCGATGCGGTGCCCGTGGGCACGGACGCGCACCCCGGCGCTCCCCAGCACGGGCAGGGCGGGATCGGCCCGGCCCGACGCCGCCTCCAGCGCGTGGATCGTCTCCAGCGGACCGAGGGCGTCGGTCGTGGCGTACTGCCGCACGACCGGGGTCAGCGGGATCCCGACGCCCGCGAGCGCGCCGACCGCCGGGCTCCACGCGCCGGCGCAGCACACCACGACGTCGGCCGGATGACGCTCGTCGCCGCAGTGGACGGCGGTGACCCGGCCTCCCGCGCGTTCGACCCGGGTGACGGTCCGGTGCTCCAGGAGGACGGCGCCCCGCGCGGCGGCAGCGCGGGCCTGCACCCGGGCGACGGCGACGGGATCGACCGTGCCGTCGCCGCGGACGTGCAGCCCGCCGACGACGCGGTCGGCGTCCAGCAGGGGGTGCACGGTCGCGGACTCCCCCGGTTCGAGGATGCGGCTGTCGATCCCGGCGGCCGCGGCCCAGCCGTGCCGCCGGCGGAGCTCGTCGAGACGGTCGGGGGTGGTCGCGACCTCCAGGCTCCCGGACCGGATCAGGAGCGGCAGGCCGTTCTCGCGCAGCCCCGCGTACGCCCGCAGTGTCGCGGACGCGAGCCGGCTCGTCGCCCGGCTCGACGAGACCTGCAGGACGAGCCCCGGATCGTGCGCGGTGGCACCGGCCGCGCCGTACAGCGCCCCCCGGTCGAGGACGGTCACGGCGCGATGCCCGCGCCGGGTCAGCTGATCGGCGAGGGCGCAGCCGACGACGCCGGCTCCGATGATGACGATGCGTGGGGAGGTGGACACCATGCGGGACTCCAGCGGCGAACCCGTCCGCCCGGGGGCGGAGCGACGAATCCGTCGTTGCGCAGGGGTCGACGCCCCACGGGAGTGGGGTGCCTACACACGGGATGAGCCGGCGGCCACCATCGATCCGACCGCGTGTGTTGCATGATGCGCAACGTCGAGGTGCTTACCGCAACACCGTGCAGGGCGCGGGAGTCCGCTGTCAATAGCGCGTCGACCAGCGGATCCATGAGATCGGACCGCGTCCGCACCGCCTGCCGCGAAATCCGGACCGACGGGACGAATGCGGTAACGGCTCACCGCCGTCGGGCGATCTTCGGACGGGCGACCGGCGCCTGGGACGCGAGGCAGCAATGACGATCGGCGAACGACTCGGTGACTACCGGCTGGACGGGCTCCTCGGGCGAGGAGGCATGGGCGAGGTCCACCGCGCCACGGACACCCGGCGGTCACGTCCCGTCGCGCTGAAGATCCTCCGGGAGGATCTCCCCACCGATGTCGAGTTCCGTGAGCGGTTCCGCCGGGAGGCCGCGACGACGGCCGGGCTCGAGAACCCGCACATCGTGCCGATCCACGACTTCGGAGAGATCGACGGTCGCCTCTTCATCGACATGCGGCTCGTCCGGGGCGCGGGGCTCGACTCCGTCCTCGCGCAGGGCCCGCTGCCGGTGGGCCGTGCCGTCGCGATCGTGGGGCAGGTCGCCGAGGGGCTCGGGCACGCACACGAGCACGGAGTACTCCACCGGGACGTCAAACCGTCGAACATCCTGATCACGCAGTCGGACTTCACATACGTGGTCGATTTCGGGATCGCCTACCGCCCGGACGGTCCCGAGCCGGGTCTCACCGCCACCGGCATGACGATCGGTACCTGGGCCTACATGGCGCCGGAACGGTTCGACCAGGGCCCGGTCGACCAGCGCTCCGACGTGTACTCGCTGGCGTGTGTCCTGGCCGAGTGCCTGCTCGGACGCCGGCCGTTCGACGGCACCGGCCCGGCGTCCCTGATGAAGGCCCACCTCGTCGAACCACCTCCCCGCCCGTCGCGGGAGCGTTCGGACGTCCCGCCCGCGCTGGACGACGTGATCGCGCGCGGGATGGCGAAGGATCCGGCTCAACGGTTCGGCTCGGCCCGCGAGTTCGCAGCTGCCGCTGTTACTGCGGCTACCGGCCCGCCGGCGACCCGGTCCTGGCCCGCGGCGGTCCCGACGCCGGGCCCGCTGCACGCCGTTCCGGTTCGCCCGCGCCGGAACCGGACTGCGCTCCTCGTCGGTGCAGGAATCGCGGCGCTGGTCGTCGCGGTCGTCGCGGGAGTGGGCATCGGTCGCCTGAGTGCCCCCTCGTCGCCGGCCGAGCCCGCTGCGGCCGCAGCGGCCACCCCCGCGCCGGCCGGTTCCGCACAGGCAGCTCCGGCGGTCCCGTCGGCGGAGTCCCCCGGGGCGTCGGCGCTACCGGCGTCCGGCGCGGACGGTTACACCTATGCGGTGGACAGCAACTACCCCGTCAACCTGATCTACACGGACGCGAACGGCGACCAGGTCACGGCCGGCGAGACGCAGGCTCCGTGGACCACGAGCTTCGACATCTCGAATTGGGGAGCCGATGCCCGTCCGTCGCTCACCGCATACACGATGTCCTCACGAGGTGACACCTACCTCGAGTGCACGATCACCGACGCGAGCGGCCGGATCGTCGCGAACCAGCGCCAGGAGACCGCACACGCGACCGTGATGTGCATGAGCTTCGGCTGAAGGAGCCTCTGCGTGGAATCGCTGCCTGGGGAAGCGATTCCACGCACCCCCTCCCCCTGCGGCCCGGGCGAGTGGCAGCCCGGGCACGGGGAAGGCCCCGCTCAGCGCAGCACCGACCCCTTGGTCTCCGGCAGCGTCAGGACCGCGACGAACGCGATGACCGCACCGACGGCGACGTAGACGAAGAACAGGATCGCCAGGCCGGCCGCCTGCAACGACTGCACGACGAGCGGCGCGGTCCCGCCGAACACGGCGACGGTCAGGTTGTACCAGGCACCGATGCCCAGACCGCGGACCGACGTCGGGAACAGCTCGCTCATGATCGCCGGGGCGATCGAGGTCATCATCGTGTAGAGCCCGAGGCCCACGACGAAGACCACGAGCATGTTCCAGAAGCCGGGTCCGATGAGGAACGACAGCGGCACGACGAGGATCGCCGTCGCCGCGGACCAGATCAGCAGCTGCGGTCTGCGCCCGTACCGGTCGGCGGCGGCACCCATGGGGTACTGCAGCAGTACGAAGATCGCCGTCGCGATCGACAGGGCGAGGAAGACCTCCGTCGCGTCCGCGCCGCGGGACTTCGTCGCGAACGGCGTGAGCGCGGAGAAGAACGTGTAGTAGCAGAGCGTGTTCAGCACGGTGAAGCCGACGAGCTGTGCGACCGCCCTCGGGTGCTCGCGCAGCGTCAGCATGAGCGGGTTCCGGATCCGGGCCGCGGTCTCCTTGTTCTGCTCGAACTGCTCGGTCTCGGCCATCTGACGCCGCATCCACATGCCGATCAGGCCGAGCACGCCGCCGATGATGAACGGGATCCGCCAGCCCCACGACGCCAGCTGGTCCTCGGTGAGCGCGGCCGACAGCCCGAAGCCCATCAGCGAGGCGATGAGCACCGCGGTGCCGGTGGAGATGTAGAAGAACGACGAGTAGCGCCCCCGTCGGTCCGCCGGCGCGATCTCCGCCAGGTACGCCGACGCGTTCGACACCTCCCCGCCGAGCGACATCCCCTGCGCGATCCTGGCCAGCAGCAGCAGGACCGGGGCGAGCCAGCCGACCATCTCGTACGTCGGCAGCAGGCCGATCACGACGGAACCGCCCGCCATCAGCAGGATGGTCACGAGCATCGCCGTGCGGCGGCCCCGGAGATCGGCGAAGCGGCCGAGGAGCAGCCCGCCGAGCGGCCGGAAGAAGAACGCCAGCGCATAGGTGGCCAGCGTCGAGATGAGGGCGAGCGCCGCATTGTCCGGCGGGAAGATCTGGGTCGCGAAGTAGATCGAGAACGTCGCGTAGATCGTCCAGTCGTACCACTCGACGGCGTTGCCGATCGACGCCGCGACCAGCGTGCGCACCGGGAGCCGGTGACGTTCCGTGGACCCTGCGGTCGGAGAGCTGGTCACGGTACCCCCAAGCGAATGACCGGCAAGTCGACGAAGCGTAACCACGTCCGTTCCGTTCCGAAAGCCCGACCGGGTCGCCGTGACGCACCGGTCGTGATGGGGTCGGGAGCCGCAGCGACGTACGCCCCGGAGGAGATCCGCATGCCACTGTCCACCCCCGTCGACGGCTTCCGGCTCGCCTACGACCGCCACGGCACACCCGGCGCGCCGCCCGTCCTGCTGCTGCACGGCTGGCCCGGCGACCGCACGGACCACGCGGCGGTGGCGGCGGAGCTCGCCGGGACCCACGACGTCGTCGTCCCCGACCTGCGCGGGTTCGGGGAGTCGGACAAGCACGACCGCGACCCCGTCGCCGCCTACGGTGCCGCGGGCCAGGCGGCGAGCGTCGCCGCCCTGCTCGACGAGCTCGGGCTGTCCGGCGTCGTCGCCGGCGGGTACGACGTCGGCAGCCGGGTCGGCCAGCAGCTCGCGACGGACCGGCCCGACCTGCTGCGCGCGCTCGTCGTCACACCGCCGGCGCCGGGCGTCGGCCGGCGGATCCTGGACCCGGACGCGGTGCGCGAGTTCTGGTACCAGGCGTTCCACCAGCTGGATCTCGCGCAGGAGCTCGTCGACGGCGACGCCCGCGCCACCCGCGCGTACCTGCGGCACTTCTGGTCGCACTGGTCCGGGCCGGACCACACACCCGACGACGACCGGCTCGACCACCTGACCGGCGTGTACTCCCCGCCGGGCGCGTTCGTCGCGTCGATCGGCTGGTACCGCTCCGGTGGCGGCGCGGTCGCCCGGTCGCTCGCCGAGACCGCCCCCACACCGGAGGAGCGGATCACCGTCCCCACCACGTTCCTGTGGCCCGACCACGACCCGCTGTTCCCGCGGGAGTGGTCGGACCGGGTCGGCGAGTTCTTCACCGACGTCACCGTCGTCCCGGTCGACGGGACCGGGCACTTCGTCCCGGTGGAGGCACCGGCGACGTTCGCCGCCGCCGTGGTCGCCGCCCGGTGACCCGGTGCGACGATCGCCCCATGGGACTGCCTCGGGTGCACGACGACGGACCGGTCCGCACGATCACGCTGGACCGTCCGGACCACGCGAACGCCCTGCACCTGGAGGACGTCGACGCGATCGGCGCCGCGGTGCGGGACATCGGGCCGGACATCCGCGTGGTGGTGCTGACCGGTGCCGGGGAGCGGGCCTTCGGCGCGGGGATGCACCTCGACGTCTTCACCGGCGCAGAACCGGGTGACGGCCGGGCGATCATCTCCCGGCTCGCGGACTGTCTGCGGACCGTCCGCACCGCCCCGGTCCCGACGATCGCGCGGCTCAACGGCGTCTGCATCGGCGCCGCCTTCGAGCTGGCGCTGGCCTGCGACCTGCGGGTCGCGCACGCCGGCGTCCGGGTGGGGCTGCCCGAGGTGAAGCTCGGCATCCCGTCCGTCGTGGACGCCGCGCTCCTGCCGCACTATCTCGGCGCGTCGCTCGCGCAGGAGCTGATCCTCACCGGCGACCTCTACGGGCTCGACGAGCTCGGCGCGGACCGCCTCGTCAACCGGCTCGTCGGCACCCCCGCGGAGCTCGACGACGCCGTCGCCGCGCTGGCCGCGACGGTCGCCGCCCCCACCCGGGAGGTGGTCGCCGCGCAGAAGGGACTGTTCGAGACCTGGCGCGAGACCGGGATCGGCGACTCGGTGACGGCCAGCGTCGACGTGTTCGCGGAGGTGTTCGCCGCGCCCGCGACCCGCGACGCGCTGCGGGCCTACCGGAATCCCTAGGCTCGGGGCATGGCCGTCACCACGAAGATCGCGGACCTGACCGGTCCCGGGCTCACCGACGCCTACGGGATCGGCGGCACCGACCTGGGAATCGTCGAGACCGCACCGGACGGGCGCCTCGTCGCCGTCTTCGGCGACACGTTCGACCGGGCCGGGGTCGGCGGCCCCGGCTGGCGCTCGCCGGTCGTGCTGTTCGCCGAACCGTCCGGCTTCCGGTCCGGGCTGACCTGGACGGGTTCCGGCGGCGACACCGCCGACTACGCCTGCCGGCTCGTCGCCAAGCCCGCGACGAACTGGTTCCGCCTGCAGCGCCGGGTCACCACGATCCTGCCCGCCGACGTGATCACCGTCGGCGACACGATGTACCTGCACGTCATGGCCAACAAAGGCCTCGGCAACGTGCTCTACACCGAGATCCTCGCCTCCACCGACAACGGCGTGACGTGGGAGCGCACCGGCTGCTCGTGGCCCGGGAACCACCACGACGGCCTGTTCCAGCAGCTGACCTGGTACCTCGACGACGACGGGTACGTCTACGCCTACACCACCGGCTTCCAGCGCCGGGACGGCCTGCTGCTGCACCGGGTGCCCGCCGACCGGATCACCGACGCCGACGCCTGGGAGCCCTGGGGGTTCGCCGGCGAGCGCTGGGACTGGGGGAACCCGCCGACCCTGACGATCCCGGGTGCCCTCGGTGAGCTGAACCTGCGCCGGGTCCCCGGCCCGGACGGCCGCGAGCACCTCCTGCTGACCTTCTTCGACGCCGGCAACTACCGGATCGACGCGATGCTGCTCGACCGGCCGAACGCCGACCTGCACCGGGCGCCGCGCACCACGCTGCTGCAGGGCTGCGGCTGGGACGACGAGGACCACGGCACCGGCCGCGTCGCCCAGCTGTACGGCGGCTACGTCGTCCCCGGCTCGACGCTCGACGACCTGCACCTCGTCGTCAGCCAGTGGAACACCGCGACGAACTGGCCGTACCGGTCGATGCAGTTCCGCGCCGACGCGAGCGACCTGCTGGGCCTGCGTGCCTAGTCCGCCGGGCTCCCGGGCGGCAGCAGGCTGAGGTACCAGCGCCCGCCCTCCTCGGTGACCGACAGCGTGGTGTGCACCGCCCCGGACCGGATCTCGACGCCGTCCGGGCCGCTGCTCGTCAGCTCGGCCGTCCCGGCCGCCCGGACCCGGGCGGCGTAGTCCTCGGAGAACGACGACTCCGGGGCGTCGAGCAGCAGCTCGTGCAGGCCGTCCCCGTCGCCGGCCCGCAGCACGGCGGTGGCCCGCTCCACCAGCGACGCCGGGTCGTCGGCGCCCCGGTCACCGGTCGACGCGATCAGCACGGCGACGCCGCCGATCCAGACCGCCACGAAGACGGCGGCGAACCAGCTGAGCAGCGTGCGCCGGCGGCCGCGGCGCTGAGTCGGGATCATCGCGCGCCGAGTCTGGCAGAGCCACCGCACACCGCAGCCCGTGACCCGCTCACCGCCACCGCGGGGGGAACGCCCGAACCGGCGGCGCGACGCGCGTCGTAGGTCCGGGTGAGATCCCCCGTGAGTCGTGTGTGGAGGTGGACGACGGTGGCCCGATGGTGGCGCCCGGCGCTGCTGGTCCTGCTGGTCGCGGCCGGCTCGGCCGTGCTGCTCGTGACCGGCCTGCCGACCCTGGACGGCATCCGTGCGGTGACGCTCGGCGCCGGCTGGGCGGCCCCGGTGCTGTTCACCCTGCTGTTCGCGGCGTTCACGCTGGTCCCGGCCCCGGCGACGCTGATGGGGATCGCGGCCGGTGTCCTGTTCGGGCTGCCGGTCGGGCTGGCCACGACGATGGTCGCCGTCGCCACCGGGTCGCTGGCCGGGTTCGTCGTGTCCCGGGTGCTGGGGCGCGAGGTGATCGCCGGACTCGGCAACGCCCGGATCCGCCGGCTCGACGAGCGGCTGCGCCGCGGCGGGCTCTGGACGGTGGCGGGCGGGCGGCTGCTCCCCGTCATCCCGTTCCCGGTCCTCAGCTACGCCTGCGGCCTGACCGCGATCCGGATGCGCGACTACCTGGTGGGGTCGGTCGTCGGGGTGCTGCCGTCGGCCGTGGCGTTCGTGACGATCGGGGCCTACGGAGGCGACCCCGGCTCCGTGCCGTTCCTGCTGGCCGTCGCCGGGCTGGTGGTCCTGACGATCGGTGCGGTCGTCGCCCGGCGACGGCGGCCCGCGGCGGAGGGCCCGGTGGCGGTCCCCGCGGACGAGCCCGCCCCGGCGGCACCCACCGGCTAGGGCCCGGTCCGCCGCGGTCCGCTCCGGTCCGCCCCCGTCCGCTCCGTCAGGCGGAGACGACGGTCCCGACGTGCTCCCCGGCCAGCGCCCGGGTCAGGGTGCCCGGCACGGTCCCGTCGACCACCTGGAACGACCGGACGTGCTTGGCCCGCTGCAGCGTCACCAGCGCCTCCCGGTCGACCGGCAGGCCGCGGGCGGGGTCGGCGAGCAGTTCGGCGGCCGTCACCGACCCGACGACGTCGTCGCCGTCGAGCACGCCCGGGACGTCGCGGACGTAGGTCAGCGACGCCGCGCCCCACGCGTCGGCGAGCAGCAGCGCACCGGTGTCGGTGCGGTGCGGCGGGATCTTCCCGGTCGCGGCCGGGAACTCGTGCACACCGAAGGGCGGGAAGCCGTTGGTGACGGCCGCGTTCGACGCGGCCAGGTGCACCGGCAGCTGGTGCGCGACGGTGTCGTGGCCCAGGTAGGCGACGCCGCGGTCGGCCAGCAGCGCCGCCACCAGGTGACCGTTCTGCTCGGCCTCGCGGCCGGCGAGCTCGGCGAGCGCGCCGGTGGGCAGGCCGAGGTCGAGGCCGACGCCGAGTGCGTGCCGGGCGCGGATGCCGGCGCCCGTGGCGAGCAGAAGCGGGTCCCCGTCGAGGGCGGCGCGGATCTCGTCGACCAGCGGCAGCAGCACGTCCCGGCCGCGGTCGATGACGGACCGCCCGCCGAGCACGACGACCCGCAGCGTCGGCAGCATCCGGATGACCGGCTGCTGCTGGTCGACCGGGCGGACCTGCTCGCGGTCCATCAGGGTCTGGCGGGCCAGTGCGGACTCGACGTCCTTGGTGTACGTGGTGCTCATCGGGCGTCTCCGGCGGTGATGATCGTGCCGACGTGCTCGCCGGCGAGGGCGCGGGTGAGGTTGCCGGGCTTGAGCCCGTTGACGATCTGGACGCTGCGGACGCGCTTCGCCCGCGTCATCAGTTCCAGCACCGGGCGCTCGATCACGAGGTCGGGCAGGTCCCGCTCGATCAGCTCCTCGACCGTGATCTCGGGGATCAGCGTGGCACTCGGGTCGGTCTTCGGGTTGGCGGTGTAGAGGCCGTCCTCGTCCTTGACGAAGATCATGTTCTTGCAGCCGTAGGTCTCGGCGACGAGGTAACAGCCGGCGTCGGTGCGGTAGGGCGGGATGACGCCCTCGTCGGGCAGCGGCTGCCACATCGCGTACGGCGGCATCCCGGCGAAGATCGCCGCGCGCGACTCCGACAGGTACAGCGGCAGCGCCTCGAACCCGCCGCCGGAGACGACCGGGACCCCGTGCTTGGCCATGAGGTAGCCGAGCATCGTGGCGTTCTGCCCGGCGACGGCGCTGCCGAACGAGCTCAGCACGCCGGTGGGCAGGCCCAGCTCGGCGGCGAGCGCGTAGGCGTGCCGGGCCCGGGTGCCGCCGCCGGTGCCGATCAGCATCCGGTGCGAGGACCGCGCCTCCAGGAGCTCCTCGACCAGCGGGAACACCGCCTCGCGGCCCCGGTCGACGAAGCTCTGGCCGCCGACCTTGACCACCGACACGTCGGGCAGGACGGGGGTGTCGGGCGTGCGCTCGGTGGCCGCCGCGAGTTCCGGGTCGTCGAGCGACCGGGACAGCAGCAGCGACTCGAGCTCGGCCGCGCTCGCGGCATCGGACATCGGGTCTCCTCGGAGGTGGTTCAGGGGACCGCGCGGGCACGGGGCCGGCGGCGGTCGCGTCGGAGCCGAACCTAGTGACTCCCGCGGGCCGGCGCCGCCCTCCGCACCCGCCCGGTGCGACGGTGCTGCGGAGATGATCGGAGCGCAGGTCCGAGGCCGCGCCCGGAACCGCGCGAGTACGCCGCATCCGCTCCGCCGTACCGCCGATCAGGTGATGTCGGTCACCGATGCCCGCGACCCCGCGACGCCGGACGGACGCCCCGTGCGGTGCCCGCACCTGCGGAGACGGTCACGCCGTCCCGGTGCGCAGCCGGAAGGTGCCCGTCGCCGGTTCGAAGGCCAGCTCGTCGGTGTCGAACGCGGCGCCGATCGCACCCGCGCCGGCGAGCTCGGCGGGCGTCCCGGTCCGGACGCCCCCGGCGCCGTCGAGCAGCCAGGCCCGGTCGGCGAGCCGCAGCGCGAGCTCCAGGTCGTGGGTCGACAGCAGCACGCAGAGCCCCTGTTCCCGGGCCAGCCGCCGCAGCAGGCCGAGCAGCGCGACCCGGGCGGCGACGTCGAGGAACGCGCTCGGCTCGTCGAGCAGCAGCAGCGACGGTTCCTGGGCCAGCGCGCGGGCGATCATCAGCCGCTGGCGCTCGCCGTCGGACAGCCGGGCCAGCGGGCGTCCGGCCAGCGCCCCGGCCCGGACGGCGTCGATCGCGGCGTCGACGGCGGCGTCGTCGGCCGGGCCGAGGACGCCCGCCGAGCCGGTGTGCGGCAGCCGCCCCAGCTCGACGACGTCGCGCCCGGTCAGCAGGCCGGGATCCGGCCGTTCGGTGAGCACGACCCCGATCCGGCGCGCCCGGGCGGGCGCCCGCAGTCCCGCCAGGTCCTCGCCGTCGAGCGCCGCCGTGCCGCCGAGCGCGGGCTGCAGCCCCGCGAGGGTCCGCAGCAGCGTGGACTTTCCCGCACCGTTCGGGCCGAGGAGGACCGTGAGCTCCCCCCGCCCCGCGACGGCCGACACCCCGGACAGGACCGGCACGGCCCGGCGGCCGCGCAGGGCCCCGTCCGCCCGGTGCCCGGCGGTCAGCCCGGACAGCCGCAGCCCGGCCCCGTCCTCCCCCGCGACGGGCGCCGTCACCACGCGCGACCGCCGAGCCGCCGCGACCGCAGCAGCACCGCGATCACCACCGGTGCCCCGACCAGCGAGGTCACCACGTTCAGCGGGATCACCGTCCCGGCGCCCGGCGGGTGCGCGACGACGGCGCAGGCCAGCCCGACCAGCGCACCGGTGAGCGCGGTGGCGGGGACCAGGACCCGGTGCCGGGAGGTCCCGACGGCGGCCCGGGCCAGGTGCGGCACGGCGATCCCGACGAACCCGATCGGCCCGCAGAACGCCGTGACCGCCCCCGCCAGCACCGCCGCGACGAGCAGGACGACGACCCGCACCCGGGCGACGTCGACGCCGGCGGTGTGGGCGTAGTCGTCGCCGAGCAGCAGGCCGTCCAGCGGTTTGGCGAGCAGGACGACCACGACGAGACCGGCGGCGACGACCACCGCGAGCACCGGCAGCTCACCCCGGGCGACGCCGTCGACGCTCCCCAGGCCCCACATCAGGAACTGCTGCGCGGTCCGCGGGTCGGTCCAGACCAGCAGCAGGCCGACCACCGAGGTGACCACCGATCCGAGCATCACGCCGATCACCAGCAGCGCCGTGACCGAGCGGGCGAACCGGGACAGCAGCAGCACCAGGCCGAGCACCACACCGGCCCCGGCGGCGGCAGCCGCCACGGTCGCCAGGCGCCCGCCCGCGACGGGCACCGCGCCCAGCCCGCCGGTCGCGAAGACCGTGGCGGTCCCCGCGGCACCGGCCGTCGTCACCAGGGCGACGCCGAGGCCCGCCCCGGCGCTGACGCCCAGCACGTAGGGCTCGGCGAGCGGGTTGCGGAACAGGGTCTGGGTGAGCAGTCCGGCCGCGCCGAGCCCGGCCCCGGCCAGCAGCGCGGTCACCGCCCGCGGCACCCGCAGGTCGGTGACCAGCAGGTCCAGCCGGGCGTCCGGGGCACCCACACCGAGCAGCGCGGTGACCGTCCGGCCGAGTGGGATCACCACCGAACCGGTCGAGACGGCGAGGGCGAACAGCACCAGCACACCCGCCCCGAGCGCGGCGAGGACGAGCGGTGCCCGCCCGCCGGAACGCTCCGCCGACCGGCCGGGCCGGTCCCGCAGGGCCACGCCCGGCTCCGTGCCCGTCATCCGGAGGGCACCTGCCGGTAGTAGACGAACTCGTGGCCGGGCAGCAGGCCGGGGTGCAGGATCGCGACGAGGTCGCCGAGGATCTCGTCGGGGTGCAGCACCCCGCGCTCGTAGATCTGGTTGCCGCCGTCCGGGCCGAGGAACGCGTCGCGGGTCCAGACCTGCCCGCCGGGCCCGGCGGCCGCGACCGCGGTGAGCCGCGGGTCGGTGCCCGCGATGTCCGCGGTGGTGGCCCACGGCCCGTCGGCCAGCCAGATCCCGGCGCCGCCGTCCGCGGCGAGCACGCTCTCCAGGGTCTGCGGGCTGGTTCCGGTGGAGCGGATGCCGAGACCCGACCAGCTCGCGCCCGCGTCACGGAACAGCATGCCCGCGGTCGAGTCGGCGCCCGGGACGCTCCAGCTGCCCTGGTACGGCTGGCCCGCGACGATCGGCACCGGCGGGGCGCCGCGCACCCGCCCGGCGAGCTCGGTGTAGCGCTGCGCGATCCCGTCGAAGGCGGCTGCGGCCTGCGCGTCGGTCCCGGTCAGCGCGCCCATGACCTTGATCCACTCGGCCTGGCCGAGCGGGCCGGACTCCAGGTAGTCGGCCCACCCGACGACCGGGACGCCGGCTGCGCGCAGCGCCGGGAACGCGGGATCATCGGTGCCGCCGGACAGCACCACCGGCGGGGCGTCGGCGACCACCCGCTCCCCGTCGACGGTCGAGCCCGGCGCGAACTCCACCGCCGCGCCCGACTCGACGTGCGCCCGCACCTGCGGGTCGCTGACGGCGGCCAGACTCCCGACGCCGGTCAGCCGGTCGAGCAGGCCCAGCTCGGTGATCATCGGCAGCTGGGTCGTGGAGGCGGCGAAGATCCCCTGCACCGGCGTCCGCACGACCGGGGCCCCGGCCAGGTCCGCCGGCAGCACCGGGTCCGGCTCCCCGCACCCGACCAGCACGACCGACTGCAGCGGCCCGCCCGGGTACGGCTGCCGGACCGTCAGCAGGCGGTAGCCGTCCTCCCCCGTGATCTCCACGTTGGACGCGTGCGCGAACGGCACGTCGCCGGTCGGGGCCGGTGCCCCCGGGACGCACCCGGCCGGTGGCGGGTCGGCGACGGGCGCCGAGCACCCGGCGAGCAGCGCGAGCGGGACGAGCACGGCGGCGAGCCACCGAAGGCGAATCACCTGAACAGTCTCACATACGACGGATCACGCCCCGACGAAGCCGGACAGCGCCTCCAGGAGGCGGTCGACGTCGCCGTCGTCGTTGTAGCAGGCCAGGCCGATCCGCAGGGATCCGGTGTCCCCCAGGCCGAGCCGCCGCGAGCACTCCAGCGCGTAGAACGACGACGACGGCGCCGCGATCCGACGCTCCGCGAGCCAGCGGTAGGCGTCGGCCGGGTCGCGGTCGTCGAAGGTCACGAGCAGCGTCGGCGTGCGCGACGCCGCCCGGGACCGGACCGTCACCCCGGGCAGCGTGGCGAGGTGGGCCTCGATCCGCTCCCGCAGCGGCTCCTCGTGGGCGTGCACCGCGGCGAGCGAGGCCCGCAGCCGCGTCCGCCGATCGCCCGTCCCGCCGTCGAGCGCCGCGAGGAAGTCGACCGCGGCGGTGGTGCCGGCCAGCAGCTCGTAGGGCAGGGTGCCGAGCTCGAACCGCTCGGGCACCGCGTCGGTCGACGGCAGCAGCTTGGCCGGGCGCAGCGTCTCCAGCAGCGCCGGGTCGGCGGCGAGCACCCCGCAGTGCGGGCCCAGGAACTTGTACGGCGAGCAGGCGTAGAAGTCGGCGCCCAGCTCCCGGACGTCGACGGCGGCGTGCGCGGTCAGGTGCACCCCGTCGACCATGAGCAGCGCACCGGCGGCGTGCACCGCCGCGGCGATCGCGGGGACGTCGGGCCGGGTCCCGATCAGGTTCGACGCACCCGTCACCGCGACCAGGCGGGTGCGGCCGGACAGCAGCGGTGCGACGTCGTCGAGCTCGCCGGTCCCCGGGTCGAAGTCGAGCCACCGCACGGTCACGCCGGCGGCCTCCGCCGCGATCACCCAGGGCCGGATGTTGGCGTCGTGGTCGAGCCGGGTCACGACGATCTCGTCACCCGGCGACCACGTCGCGGCCAGCGTGCGGGCCAGGTCGAAGGTCAGCGCGGTCATGCTGCGCCCGAACACGATCCCCCGCGGGTCGGCGCCGAGGAGGTCGGCCACGGCGGCCCGCGCGCCGTGCACGATCCCGTCCGACGCCCGCTCCCCGCTGGTGATCGTCCCGCGGTTGGCCAGCGGCGAGGTGAGCGCTCCGGCGACCGCTCCGGCGACGGCGTCGGGCACCTGCGAGCCGCCGGGGCCGTCGAAGTGCGCCATCCCGGCCCGCAACGCGGGGAAGCGGCTGCGGACGGCGGCGACGTCGTAGCTCATGGGGTCAGCGTGTCATCCGTCCGCACACCCGTGACCCGATGGTGACGTGTCGTTCCCCCCGTGTGGGTGACACAAGCGTCAAGATCTCACCATGTCCAGGTCCTGGGAGCGGTCGCGCGGGCGGCACACGCCGCGCGGTCGTCGTCGCTCGCTGCACCGCCGCAGCCTCGCGCTGTTCACCGTCGGGCTGGTGGCACTCGTCGCGCTCGTCGCGGGCGGGACGGCCGCCGTCGCCGAGGGCCGGATCGGCGGCACCGTGGCACGCGACCTGGCCGGGGTGTTCGACCGGTTCGGCCTGGCCCCGGAGCCGGAGGCACCACCGGTCCCGGTCGTCCTCTCCACCTCCCCGCGCCCGGGCCCGCCGGTCGCACCCCGCGACCCGGCGACGGCCGAGGTCAGCACCGGCCGCCTGGAGAACGTCGCCCTGACCGGCGACGACGGCCCCGTCGCCGGCCGGCTCTCGCCCGACGGTCGCCGCTGGACCAGCACCGATCCGCTGGAGTTCGGCACGACCTACCGCTGGTCCGGTTCGTGGGTCGTGACCGGCGACGACCGGCGGCCGCTGGCCGCGGACCCCTTCACCACCGTCGATCCCGCCGACACCCTCGACGCGACGATGAACGTCCGGGACGGCGGCGAGGTCGGCGTCGGCGCCCCGATCGTGCTGCGCTTCCCCGGCGAGCTGTCCGACGCGGCGAAGGCGGCCGTCGAACGGACGCTGCGGGTGGAGACGTCGAAGCCGGTCGAGGGCGCGTGGGCGTGGCTGCCCGACACCGCCGAGGGCTCGCGGGTGCACTACCGGCCGAGGACCTACTGGCCCGCGCACACGACGGTGCGGGTGCACGGCGCGCTGCGCGGGACCGACCTCGGTGACGGCACCTGGGCCACCGAGGACGTCGACCGCACCTTCACCGTCGGCCGGAGCCAGATCGTGAAGGCCGACACCCGGAGCCACCAGATCGTCGTCGTCCGGGACGGGAAGGAGATCGCCCGCTACGACGCGTCCTACGGCATGGAGTCCGACCCGAACCGGGTCACCCGCTCCGGCACGCACGTGGTGATGGGCAAGTCGGAGAAGGTCCTCATGACCAACGAGGCGTACGGCTACGTCGACGAGCCGCAGTACTGGGCGGTCCGGATCTCCAACAACGGCGAGTTCATCCACGCCAACCCGTCGTCGTCGTACGCGCAGGGCAACCGCAACGTCAGCCACGGCTGCGTCAACCTGTCCACGAAGGACGGCAAGGCGTTCTTCGCGATGGCGACCTTCGGCGACCCGGTCGAGGTCACGGGCAGCTCGGAGCCGCTGACGCAGCAGGACGGCGACTTCTACGACTGGACCGTCCCGTGGGACGAGTGGACGTCGATGAGCGCCCTCACCTGATCCGGCGGTCCTGGCCGGCCCACGCCTCGTCGCGCAGCACGAACTTCTGGATCTTGCCGGTGGAGGTCTTCGGGAGCTCGGTGAACACCACGCGCTTCGGCGCCTTGAACCGGGCCAGCCGGGTCCGCACGTGCTCGACGATCTCCTCCTCGGTGACCGTCGCGCCGTCGCGCAGGGTCACGTAGGCGGCGGGGACCTCGCCCCAGCGCTCGTCGGGGACGGCGATCACCGCGACCTCCAGGACGTCCGGGTGGTCGGCGATCGCCTGCTCCACCTCGACGCTCGCAATGTTCTCCCCGCCGGAGACGATCACGTCCTTCGAGCGGTCGCGGAGCTCGACGTAGCCGTCCGGGTGCATGACGCCGATGTCCCCGGTCCGGAACCAGCCGTCCGGTGCGGCCTCCCGGGTGGCCTGCTCGTCGTCGAGGTACCCGAGCATGACGTTGTTGCCGCGCAGCGCGATCTGCCCGGTCGTGGTGCCGTCGGCCGGGGCGTCGCCGCCGTCGTCGGTGATCACCCGGACCGCGCAGGCGATCATGTTCCCGACGCCCTGGCGGGCCTTCATCCGGGCCTGCGCCTCGCCGTCGAGCGCGTTCCACTCGGGTCGCCAGTCGCAGATCATCGCGGGCCCGAACGTCTCGGTGAGGCCGTAGAGGTGGGTGACCTCGAAGCCGAGCTCCGCCATCCGGCGCAGGATCGCGGGGCTGGGCGGAGCGCCACCGGTCGCGACCCGCACCGTCGTCGCCACCGGCCCGGCCTCCGGGGCGTGGGCGATCATCGACAGCACGGTGGGCGCGCCGTTGAGGTGGGTGACGCCCTGGTCGCGGACCAGCTCCCAGATCCGGGCGGGCTCGACCCGGGGCAGGCAGACGTGCGTCGCCGCGGCGGCGGTGACCGCCCACGGGAAGCACCAGCCGTTGCAGTGGAACATCGGGAGCGTCCAGAGGTGCACCGACGAGGGCGTCAGCCCGGTGTGCCCCACCATGGCCAGTGCCTGCAGGTAGGCGCCGCGGTGGTGGTACATCACGCCCTTGGGACGCCCGGTCGTCCCGGACGTGTAGTTGATCGAGAGCAGCGCGCGCTCGTCGTCGGGGGTGACGGCGGTCGGCTCGCCCCAGGTGATCAGCCGCTCGTAGTCGTCCCCGACCCGGACGGCCCGGGGCGGGTCGTCGAGACGGCCCAGCACGTCGGCGACGAGCTCGTCGAACACCGGGTCGTGGACCAGCACCGACGCCCGGCAGTGCTCCAAGATGTAGGCCACCTCGCCCGCGGAGAGCCGGGTGTTGACCGCGACCAGCGGCACGCCCGACCACGGCACCCCGTAGGCCGCCTCCAGGCCGACGTGCGTGTTCGGGACGAGCACCGCCACCGGCCGTCCGGAGTGGATCGCGGCGAGCCCGCCGGCGAGCTTGCGGCACCGCTCGTGCAGCTCGGCGTAGGTGAACCGCAGGTCACCGTCGACGACGGCCACCCGGTCGCCGTGCGCCGCCGCGGCCCGGTCGAGGTACGACGTCGGCGTCAGCGGTTCGTACGACAGGCCCGTCAGGTCCACGTGGCTCATCCCCGCAGCCTCCCGCCCGGCCGCGATCACCGCAACGGGCCGGTCCGCCCGCACGCGTTCCCGTCGGCGGACCGAGCGGTTAGGTTCGCAGTGGCAACGAACGCGCGACGGAGGGCGGCTCGACATGGCCTGGGACTTCAGCACCGACCCGGAGTTCGAGGAGAAGCTGAAGTGGATGCGGGAGTTCGTCCGCGACGAGATCATCCCGCTGGAGACCCTCGACCTGGACCGGCCGACGTTCGACCGGATCACCGCGCCGCTCAAGGAGCAGGTCCGTGAACAGGGGCTCTGGGCCGCGCACCTGCCGCCCGAGCTCGGCGGCGGCGGGTTCGGCCAGGTCTCGCTCGGGCTGATGCACGAGATCCTCGGCCGCTGCCGGTACGCGCCGGGGATCTTCGGCAACCAGGCCCCGGACTCGGGCAACGCGGAGCTCCTCGCCCTCGGCGGCACCGCCGAGCAGAAGGAGCGCTGGATGCACCCGCTGCTGCGCGGGGAGCTGCGGTCCTGCTTCTCCATGACCGAGCCGGGCGCCGGCGCCGACCCGACGATGCTGACGACCCGCGCCGTCCGCGACGGCGACGAGTACGTGATCGACGGCCACAAGTGGTTCTCGTCGAACGCCACGGCCTCGGACTTCCTGATCGTGATGGTCGTGACCGATCCGGACGCGCCGCCCTACCAGCGGGCGTCGATGATCGTCGTGCCGACGGACACCCCGGGCGTCGACGTCGCGCGGGACATCCCGGTGATGGACCACCCCGAGGTCGGCGGCGAGCTCTACGGCGGGCACGCGGAGGTGTTCTACCGCGGCGTCCGGGTGCCGGCGGAGAACCTCGTCGGGAACGAGGGCGACGGCTTCCGGCTCGCCCAGCAGCGGCTGGGGCCGGGCCGGATCCACCACGCGATGCGCTGGCTCGGCCAGTCCCAACGGGCGTTCGACATGTTGTGCGAGCGGGCGGTGAGCCGCACCGCGAGCGGCTCCCGGCTGGCCGACAAGCAGATGGTGCAGGACATGATCGCCACGTCGGCGGCCGAGATGCAGGCCGCCCGGCTGCTCACCCTGCAGGCGGCCTGGACGATGGACCGGGTCGGCGCCTCCAACGCCAGGGTCGAGATCGGGATGATCAAGTACTGGGGTGCCCGGGTGCTGCACGACGTGATCGACCGCGCGATCCAGGTGCACGGCTCGCTCGGCTTCTCCGGGGACCTGCCGCTGGAGCAGATGTACCGCGCGGCGCGGGCGGCCAGGATCTACGACGGGCCGGACGAGGTGCACAAGGAGTCCGTCGCCCGGCGGATCCTGCGCGGCTACACGCCGGTCGAGGTGCCGACCGAGCACGTCCCGACCCGGACCGGGGCGGCCCGGGCCAAGTTCGCCGAGTACCTGGAGACCGCCACCGCCGACGCCTGAACCGGCCCGGGCGGCCGGGACCTCACGACGCGGGGTTCTCGGCCGCCAGGTCGGCGCGGTAGTCCGCGACGAGCGCGTTCATCCGGGTGAGGAAGCGGGCGGCGGCGGTGAGCTCGGCCTCGTCGAAGTCGGCGAGGGCGGCGTCCATCCGGTGGCCGAGCGGGCCGAAGAACGCCCCACCGACCCGGGCCGCGTTCTCCGCCTGGTGCAGCGTCACCCGCCGCCGGTCGGCCGACTCCCGGGTGCGGCGCACGTGCCCGGCCCGCTCCAGCCGGTCGACGAGCGCGGTCGTCGCCCCGGTCGACAGGCCCAGCCGGGAACCCAGCAGGCCCGGGGTCAGCGGCTCCCCCGCGGCGTCGGCCCGCATGACGGCCAGCAGCGCGTGCAGGTCCGTCGGGTGCAGGCCGTGCCGGCCGGCGAAGGCCTGCCCGAGCAGCTCGGCCTCGCCCGCGTAGTCCTGAAGCAGCGCGACCAGGTCCTCGCGCGCCGTCCCGCCTCCCATGGCGTGAGCCTATCCGGTCGGGCTCAGCGCCCGGTCCAGCGCGGTTCCCGCTTCTCCAGGAACGCCGCGACGCCCTCCTCCGCGTCCGCGGAGCGCTTCACCTCGGCCGACGCGATCTCGGTCGCCGCCCAGCCCCGCTCGTCGGGCTCGGCGACGACCCGCTCGAGCGCGCGCAACGACAGCGAGACGGCGAGCGGCGAGTTCGCGCAGACCTGCCCGGCCAGCTCCAGCGCGGCGGCCTCCGCCTCCCCCGGCTCGACGAGCTCGTTCACCAGGCCCAGGGCGTGCGCGCGTTCCGCGTCGAGCGGGCGGCCCGTCACCAGCATCTGCTTGGCCACGTTCAGCGGGAGCGGCCGCGGCGCCCGGAACAGCGCACCGCAGTTCGCGACGAGCCCGCGGGCGACCTCCGGCAACCCGAACCGGGCCGTGCGGGAGGCGACGACCAGGTCGCAGGCCAGCACGATCTCGAAGCCTCCGCCGAGGGCCGCGCCCTCCACCGCCGCGATCAGCGGGCGCCGCCGGTCCCGCCGGACGACGCCGTAGTTCCCGCCCCGCGGCGTCGGCCCGCCGGACCCGCCCGCCAGGTCGGTCCCGGCGCTGAACGCGGACACGTCGCCGGCGAGCACCCCGCACCAGAGGTCGGGATCGTCGTCGAGCCGGTTCAGCGCCTCGTCGAGGGCCGCGGTCATCGCGGCGTCCACCGCGTTGCGCTTGTCCGGGCGCGTCATCCGCACCAGCAGCACGTGCCCGTGCTTCTCGGTCTCGACCCGTGCCCGCATAACGTCCGTCACGATCGAGAGCGTAGGTGGGAGCGCCGGGCCCGGCGTTCGTACTGTGGAGATCGTGCCCCGCCTGACCCGCTGCTCCTCCCGCGCCGCGCTCGCCTCCCCCCTGCTCGCGCTGGCCGGTCTCGGCCTGCACGTCCGCCGCAACATGGGCGCGCGCGACGCCGAGCTGCGCCGGGTGGCCGCGGCGTCGGAGAACGCGGTCGGCGGCACGTTCGCCAACACCGAGCCCGGCCTGCCACGGGTCCGGGCCTCGCTGCGGATGCTGCTCAACATGCTGCGCAGCCGGGCGGGCCGCGGCGTGCCGCCCGGTCCGGTGCCGCTGGCCCGGCCGGACGTCCCGCGGGTGCCCGCCGGGCTCGCCGTCACGTGGCTGGGGCACGCGGGTGCGCTGCTCGAGGTCGACGGCCGCCGGGTGCTGGTCGACCCGGTGTGGTCCGAGTACGCCTCGCCCGTCCCCTTCACCGGTCCGCGACGGCTGCACCCGCCGGTCGCGCCGCTCGCGACGTTCTCCGACTCCGACGTCGTGCTTCTCAGCCACGACCACTACGACCACCTGGACCGGCCGACCGTGCTGCGGCTGGCCCGCGACACCTCCGCGGTGTTCGTCTGCCCGGTCGGGGTGGGCGCGCACCTGCGGTCGTGGGGCGTGCCGGGGCACCGGGTCGTGGAGCGGGACTGGGACGGCGTCGTGCACGTCGCCGGTCTCACCCTGACCTGTCTGGAGACCCGGCACTTCTCCGGGCGCGGGCTCCGCCGCAACACCACCCAGTGGGCGGCCTGGAAGGTCGCGGGCCCGGACCACTCGGTCTACGTCGGCGGGGACTCCGGACCGAGCCGGGTGCACGCCCGGACCGGGGCCGAGCACGGCCCGTTCGACCTCACGCTGCTGCCCGTCGGGGCCTACGCCGAGCTGTGGCCGGACATCCACCTCGATCCCGAGCAGGCCGTCACGGCGCACCGCGAGCTCGGCGGCCGGGTGATGCTGCCGATCCACTGGGCGACCTTCAACCTCGGCTTCCACCCGTGGGACGAGCCGGTGGAGCGGGCCCGCAAGGCGGCGGCCGCCCAGGACGTCGTCCTCGCCCTGCCGCGGCCCGGCCGGCGGATCGACCTGACCGGGATCTCGACGACCGACGGGGCCCGCGCGGCCGTCCCGGCCGAACCGTGGTGGCCCGCGCCCCGCTGAATCCGGCCCCGAACTGCGCCTTTCCGCCGATTCCCCGTCACCCGTACGCCGCATCCGCAGTTCTGGCCCGGCCCCGCGGCCGGGGCCGACATCGTGCCGCATCACGACTCCGACGCTTTTTCCGGAGGGGTTCGACACGGAACATCGGCATACCTTATCGTCCTCTCCGGAATAGGTTCACCGTTCGCTTCCAGGTCGTTCCCGAGGGGATATCGGCTTCCCGCAGCGGTGCCGATTCCTCCGCTCGGACGCCCGAGATTCCCCCGGAAGGAATGACGACGTGGCACAGCAGACGACGATCACGCTGGTCGACGACCTGGACGGTTCGGAGGCCGACGAGCAGGTGGAGTTCGCCGTCGACGGCCGGTCGTACGAGATCGACCTGTCCTCCGCGAATGCCGAGCGGCTGCGGGAATCCCTGGCGCCGTACGTCTCGGCGGCCCGCCGGTCGGGCGGGGGCCGCCGCGGCAGCGGGCCCGCGTCGACCTCGTCGAACGGATCGAGCGCCTCGGAACGGGCCGCGAACCGGGCCGTCCGGGAATGGGCGATCGCGCAGGGCATGAAGATCTCGGAGCGCGGGCGTATCCCCTCGTCCGTTCTCGAGGCCTATCAGAACGCGCACTCCTAGTCCGGCGCGTACCGGCGCGCGGCGCGCGGATGGCAGGATCTGCGGCGGAGATTCCGTGCGGCACCCGGCCCCGAGGTCGCGTCCGCGCCGCGCCGCCGTCGACGAGAGGCCGAGATGTACCCAGGCACGCACGCCGCCACCACGCCCGACAAGCCGGCCGTGATCATGGGCGGTTCGGGCGACACCCTCACGTTCCGTGAGCTCGAGGAGGGCTCGGCGCGGCTGGCGAACCACTTCCACGCCGCCGGTCTGCGCCGCGGCGACGTCGTCGCGCTGGTCTCGGACAACGCCGCCCGCGTCTACGAGGTCTACTGGGCCGCGCAGCGGTCCGGCCTCTACGTCACCGCGGTGAACCACCACCTGTCGGCGCCCGAGGCCGCGTACATCGTCCGGGACTGCGGTGCGAAGGCGCTCGTCGTCTCGGCCGGGGTCGCCGGGCTGGCCGCCGCCGTCGAGGACCACGTCGACGTGCCGGTCCGGCTGGCCTTCGGCGGGGAGATCCCGGGTGCGTCGTCGTACGAGGACTACGACGCCGCGCTGGCCACGGTGTCCGCCGAGCCGCCGGCCGACCAGCCGCGCGGCGCCGACATGCTCTACAGCTCGGGCACCACCGGGCGGCCCAAGGGGATCAAGCCGACCCTGCCCGACCGTCAGGTCGACGAGCCCGGCGACACCTACCAGGCGCTGTTCGGGCCGATGTACGGGTTCGGCCCCGGCACCGTCTACCTCTCCCCCGCGCCGCTCTACCACGCCGCGCCGCTGCGGTTCACCGCCACGGTGCAGGCGCTCGGCGGCACCGTCGTCGTCATGGAGCGGTTCGACCCGGAGAAGGCGCTCGCGCTGATCGAGCAGCACCGCGTCACCCACTCGCAGTGGGTGCCGACGATGTTCGTGCGGATGCTGAAGCTGCCCGAGGCGGTGCGGACGCGCTACGACGTGTCGTCGCTGGAGGTCGCGATCCACGCCGCCGCCCCGTGCCCGGTCGAGGTCAAGCAGGCGATGATCGACTGGTGGGGCCCGGTGCTCCACGAGTACTACGCCGCGACCGAGGCCAACGGCATCACGTTCATCGACTCGGCTCAGTGGGCCGAGCGCCCCGGCTCGGTCGGCCGGGCGGGCCTGGGCACGATCCGGGTCTGTGACGACGAGGGCACGGAGCTCGGCCCGGGCGAGATCGGCACCGTCTACTTCGAGCGTGACGAGCGGCCCTTCGAGTACCACAACGACCCGGGCAAGACGCTGTCCGCGCAGCACCCGGTGCACGAGAGCTGGACGACCACCGGCGACCTCGGCTACGTCGACTCCGACGGCTTCCTGTTCCTCACCGACCGCAAGGCGTTCATGATCATCTCCGGTGGGGTGAACATCTACCCGCAGGAGGTCGAGGACGCACTCGCCCTGCACCCGAAGGTGCTCGACGTCGCGGTGATCGGCGTGCCGGACGAGGAGATGGGCGAGGCGGTCAAGGCCGTCGTCCAGACCCCGGAGGGTGTGGAGACCGGGCCGGAGCTGGAGCGGGAGCTGATCGACTTCGTGCGGGAGCGGATCGCGCACTACAAGGCGCCGTCGTCGGTGGACTTCACCGACTTCCTGCCGCGCACCCCCACCGGCAAGCTCGTGAAGCGGGAGCTGCGCGACCGGTACGTGTGATCCCGGCCGGCGTCCCGCTCAGCCGGCGGAGTACCGCCGGCGGGCGAGCGCCGCGCCCGCACCGAGCGGGACCGACACCAGCAGCGCGGCGAGGAACAGCGTGCCGAACGCGCCCGCGTCGGCGAGCGGGGCGCCCAGCGCGGTGCCGGCCGAGCTGCCCAGGAACAGCAGCGTCGCGAACAGCGCGACGGCCGTCGCCCTGGCCTGCGGGACGACCTCGGTCGCCCACGTCTGCAGGGTCGAGTGCAGGAACGCCCACGCCCCGCCCAGGCACAGCCCGGCCGCCGCGATCGTCACCGGATGCACCGTGACCAGCGGGAACACCCACGCCACGACGAGGAACACGCCCCCGGCCGTGGCGAGCCCGGCCGGGCTCCACCGGCCCACCAGCCGTCGTACGACGCGGGAGAACACCACCGCGCCGACGCCGTAGCCGCCGGCGGCGAGCCCGGCCAGGGCCGCCGAGCTGCCCCCGGCCTGCAGCGCGGGCGCGAGGTAGGTGAGCACGCCCAGCACCACCGCGCCCTCGACGAACGCCAGCAGCAGGACGACCAGCGCCCAGCCGTTCCCGCACACCGCCGCGAGCGGGCGGACGACCGAGCCCCGCACCCCGGCCCGGTCGGCGGCGGGCGCGGCACCGGCGACGTCCGGCTCGGGCAGCGCCCGCAGCGCCACGAACAGCACCGCGCACGCCGCCGCGGACACCCCGAAGACGAGCCGCCAGCCCGCGAGGTCGGCCAGCAGGCCGGCGCCGGCCGTCGCGACCGCCGTGCCGAGCGCGGTGGCGGCGAGGAGGTCCGACAGCGGCCGCTGCCGCACCGCGGTGGGCCAGGTGTCGCCGACGTAGACCAGCGCGGCCGGGATCAGTGCCGCGGTGCACGCACCCGTGACGACCCGGGCGCCGATCAGCAGCGGGAGGCTCGGCGCGAGCACCGACGCGATGCCGCCGAGCACCGACCCGACCAGCGCCAGCCGCATCACCCGGACCCGGCCGACCCGGTCCGACAGGACACCCCACACGACCTGCATGAGCCCGTAGGCCAGGAAGTAGCCGCCGGCCGCACCCGCCGCGGCGGAGAGCGGGGCACCGAAGGAGACCGCGATCGGCACCAGCAACGGCGCGATCGCGAACCGGTCGCAGGTGCTGATCAGCGAGGCCAGTTGCAGCAGCCGGAGCCTGCGCGGACCGTCGGGGACGCCGTCGTCGCCGGGGGTGGTGGACACCTGTGCACCCTGCCCCGTGGGCGGCGATCTTGCCTCACCCGGGTGTCCTGGACCACAGTGGCCCGGCGGGGCCCGACGGTGGGAGGCAGCGGTGACGGTGACCGGGCGCGGGATGACGATGGCGGACCTGCTGGCGCGGCACGCCCGCACCCGGCCGGACGAGCCGGCACTGGCCGATCCACGGACCGCACGCAGCTACGCCGAGGTCGACGACCGGGTGTCCCGGCTCGCGGGCGGGCTCGCCGACCGCGGGGTCGCCCGCGGTGACCGGGTCGCCGTCCTCGGGCTGAACTCGGTCGAGCTGGTCGAGGCGTACCTCGCGGTGCTGCGTCGCGGCGCGATCTGCGTCCCGCTGAACTTCCGGCTCACCGCGGGCGAGATCGGCTACCAGCTCGCCGACTGCGGCGCGACGGCCGTGGTGTGCGACGAGGCGTTCGCCGCGACGGTGGCGGACGCGCGCGCCGACACCCCCGCGGTGCGGGCGGTGCTCGTGATCGGCGCGGACACCGAGGGCCTCCCACCGGTGGAGGACCGGTGGGACGACGACGCCTCCGACGACGAGGCCGCCTACATCATGTACACCTCGGGGACCACCGGACGGCCGAAGGGCGCGGTGCTCACCCACCGCAACCTGCTGCTGCACGCGTTCTCCCAGATCACACACCTCGGGATCACCAGCGAGGACCGGGTCTGGCTGTCCGGGGCGCCGCTGTTCCACATCGCCGGGCTCGCCGGGATGGTGCCGTCGCTGATCTCCGGCGGGCGGACGATCGTACCGCCGTCCGGCGGGTTCGACCCGGTGGAGACGGTGGCGCTGCTGGAGCGCGAACGGGTGTCGTCGTGCTTCTTCGTGCCCGCGCAGTGGCAGGCGATCTGCGCGGTGCCGGACCTCGCGTCGCGCGACCTGTCGGCGCTGCGACGGATCTCCTGGGGCGCGGCACCGGCGTCGACGACGCTGATCCGCACGATGATCGACACGTTCCCGCAGGCGAGCGTGGTGACCGCCTTCGGCCAGACCGAGTGCAGCCCGGTGACCTGCACGCTGCGCGGTGAGGACGCGATCCGCAAGATCGGCTCGATCGGGACCCCGATGGTCAACGTCGAGGTCCGGGTGGTCGACGAGGACATGGCCGACGTCCGGCCCGGCGACGTCGGCGAGATCGTCTACCGCGGCCCCACCGTGATGCGCGGGTACTGGAACCGGCCCGAGGAGACGGCCGAGGCGTTCCGCGGCGGCTGGTTCCACTCCGGCGACCTGGTGCGCGAGGACCCGGACGGCTTCCTCTACGTCGTCGACCGCAAGAAGGACATGGTGATCAGCGGCGGCGAGAACGTCTACTGCGCCGAGGTCGAGAACGTGCTGGCCGGGCACCCGAAGGTCGCCGACGTGGCGCTGATCGGGGTGCCCGACGAACGGTGGGGCGAGACGCCGCTGGCGGTCGTCGTCCCGGCCGACCCCGGCGATCCCCCGACGCTCGACGAGATCACGGAGTACTGCGCCGACCGGCTGGCCCGCTACAAGCGCCCGACCCGCGTCGAGGTCGTGGCGGAGCTGCCCCGCAACCCGTCCGGCAAGGTGCTGAAGACGACCCTGCGCTCGGCGTACGGCGCCGCACAGCCCGCCTGACCCGCGAAGGGCCTACCGTCGGCCCCGTGGGAGTCGTGGAGTCGGTGAACGTCGGCATCGTGCGCGCGGTGCTCGCCAAGACCGGTGCGTCCGGCATCGACAAGCTCCCGGCCACCGGGCCGGTCACCGTGCAGGTCCCCGGGCCCGGGGAGAGCGGTCTCGACGGCGACCCGATCTGCGACACCGACCACCACGGCGGCCCGGACCAGGCCGTCTACGCCTACGCCCGCGAGGACCTCGACGGCTGGGAGCCCGAGCTGGGCCCGCTGCGGGCCGGGACGTTCGGCGAGAACCTCACCACCCGCGGGGTCGACGTGACGGGCGCCGAGCTCGGCGAGCGGTGGCGGGTCGGTGCGGTGCTGTTGCAGGTCACGGTGCCGCGGATCCCGTGCCGGACGTTCGCGGCGTGGCTGGAGCGCGGGGGCTGGGTGCGGACCTTCACCCGGGCCGCCCGCCCCGGCGCCTACCTGAGCGTCGTCGAGCCCGGCGAGGTCCACGCCGGGGACCCGGTGACCGTCGAGCACCGGCCGGGGCACGGCGTCACGATCGGCACCGCGTTCCGGGCGCTGCTCACCGAACCCGAGCTGCTCCCCGGCCTGCTCGCGGCCGGTGACGACCTGCTCCCCGGCGTCCGCGCGCAGGTCGAGCGCCGCACCCGCAGCTGACCCGAAGAGCTTTATAGACAACTGTTACCGTTATCGGTATGGCCGATCCGCGCGTGCCCGTCACGATCCTGTCCGGCTTCCTGGGGGCCGGGAAGACGACCCTGCTCGACCACCTGCTGGCGAACCGGGAGGGCCGCCGGATCGCGGTCGTCGTGAACGACATGAGCGAGGTCAACATCGACGCCGCGCTGGTCGCCGGGCAGGGCACGCTGCACCGCACCGAGGAACGGCTCGTCGAGCTGACCAACGGCTGCATCTGCTGCACGCTGCGCGAGGACCTGCTGACCACCGTCGGCGAGCTCGCCGCCGAAGGCCGCTACGACCACGTCGTCGTCGAGTCGACCGGGATCTCCGAGCCGATGCCGGTGGCGGCGACCTTCGAGTGGACCTTCGACGACGGCACCGCCCTCTCCGACCGGGCCCGGCTCGACACCATGATCACGGTGGTCGACGCGTCCGCGTTCGAGACGCTCCTGACCACCGGGGAGGCGCTGGCCGACCGCGGGCTGCAGGCCGCCGACGGCGACGAGCGCACCCTGGCGGACCTGGTCGCCGACCAGGTCGAGTTCGCCGACCTCCTGGTACTCAACAAGACCGACCTCGTCCCGCCGCACCGGCTCGGCCGGATCGAGGCGCTGCTGCGCCGGATGAACCCCGGCGCCCCGATCCGGCGGGCGGTCCGCGGGGACGTGCCGGTCGCGGAGCTGCTCGACACCCACCGGTACGACCCGGTGGGCGCGGCCCGCACCCCCGGCTGGGCGCAGGAGCTGGAGGGCACGCACACCCCGGAGACCGAGGAGTACGGGATCGCGTCGGTGACGTGGCGGGCGTCCCGCCCGTTCCACCCCGCCCGGCTCCTCGACGCGCTCGCCGAGTGGCCCGGGCTGCTCCGCAGCAAGGGCTTCTGCTGGATCGCCTCCCGCCCCGACCTCGCCGGGCTCTGGTCGCAGGCCGGGCCCAACGTGGCACTGGACCCGGCCGCGCACTGGACGGAGACCGGCGGTCCGCGCGGCCAGGAGATCGTGTTCATCGGGCTCGGGGTGACGGCGGCCGGTGTCGCGGCCCGGCTGGACCCGGCGCTGCTCACCGACGGCGAGCTGCTCGCCGGCCCGGACTCGTGGCGGACGCTGCCCGATCCGCTGCCCGGGTGGGACCTCACCGATCCGCACCCGGTGCACGGGGCAACGGCCCCCGAGTAGCGTCACGCTCCGTGCCCGACCTGACTCCGGACGAGTTCCGCGCCCTCGGCCACCTGTTCGTCGACGCGGTCGCCGACTCCCGGGCCGGGCTGCACCGGCGGCCGGTCCGCGACGTCGTCGAGCCGGGCACCGTGCGCGCCCGGTTCGACGACCACGCGGCCGAGGCCCCGTCCCCGCTGGCCGCGTTCCCCTCGCTGGTCGAGACCGTCACCGGCGACGCCGAGACCCGCTGGCAGCATCCCGGCTTCCACGCGTTCTTCCCGGCCAACGCGTCGCTGACCTCGCTGCTCGGCGAGCTCCTGTCCGGCTCCGCGGGGGCGCAGGGGATGCTCTGGTCGACCTCGCCGGCGTGCACCGAGGTCGAGCAGGCGATCACCGACCAGCTGGCCCGCGCACTCGGCCTCGCCGAGGAGTTCACCCACGACGGCGGCGGTGGCGGCGTCATCCAGGACTCGGCGTCGTCGGCGTCGCTGGTCGCGCTGCTGGCGGCGCTGCACCGCGCCGCACCCGGCCCGGACGACGGCTGGCGGGCACGCGGCGTCACCGGCCGCGAGCGCGTGTACGTGACCGCCGAGACGCACTCCTCGCTGGCCAAGGCGGTCCGCACGGCCGGACTGGGTGCGCGTGGCCTGCGCACCGTGCCCTGCACGACCGGCACGGCGTCGATGGATCCCGAGGCGCTGCGCGTGGCGATGGCCGAGGACGCGGCCGCGGGCCTGCTCCCCGTCATGGTGTGCGCGACCGTCGGCACCACCTCGACCGGCGCGTCGGACCCCGTCGGCCCGGTCGCCGCCGTCGCGGCCGAGCACCGGGCGTGGGTGCACGTCGACGCCGCCTGGGCGGGCGTCGCGGCGCTGTGCGAGGAGCACCGCTGGGTGGTCGACGGCGTCGACCGGGCGGACTCGTTCTGCACCGACGCACACAAGTGGCTGCTCACCGCGTTCGACGCGTCGCTGCTCTGGGTCCGGGACGCGTCCGCGCTGCCCGCGGCCCTCTCGATCGCGGCGCCGTACCTGCGGGACGCGGCGTCGGACTCCGGCGCGGTCGTCGACTACCGGGACTGGCAGGTGCCGCTCGGGCGCCGGTTCCGCGCGCTGAAGCTGTGGGCGGTGCTGCACGGCCAGGGGCTGTCCGGGCTGCGCGCGCACCTGCGGGGGCACGTCGCGCTGGCCGCCGAGCTGGCCGAACGCGTCCGCGGTCACGACGGCCTCGACCTGGCCGCCGAGCCCGTGCTCGCCCTGGTCTGCCTGCGCGTGACCGGCACCGGATCGGACGAGGGCGACGACGAGGCCACCCGGTCGCTGCTGGACGCGGCGAACGCGACCGGCCGGGTCCTGCTCTCCGGCACCGACGTCGACGGGCGGCCGGTGATCCGGGTGGCGTTCGGCAACCCGGCGACCGGAACCGGGCAGCTCGACGATCTCTGGACGATTCTCGCAGGCCGGTAGTGATCTTCCCGGGTAGGTAAGGTTACCCTCGCTGCATGACAGGGTCCGCTGAGCCGGCACCGCTCGGGGAGGTGTCCGGGCGGGACGTCCTGCGTGGCTCGCTCGGCGCGTTCCGCGGCCGGATCGCCGCCGCGGCGGCGTTGTTCTGCAGCCACCAGGCCGGCGAGGCGCTGGTGCCCGTGCTGGTCGGTGTGATCATCGACCGCGCCGTCGCGACCGGGGACCCCGTCGCGCTGGCCGGGTGGCTCGCGGTCCTCGCACTGGACTTCCTGGTGCTGTCGTACTCCTACCGGTTCGGTGCCCGGCGGGCCTGGTCGGCGGAGGCATGGGCGGACGCCCGGCTGCGCCGCCTGGTCGCCGCCCGGCTGCTGCACCCGCGGGGCGGCGGGGAGGCCGGCCGGCTGCCCGGCGAGCTCTCCGGGATCGCGGTGTCCGACGCCAAGCGGGTCGCCGAGCTCAACGTCGCCGTCCCGTTCGGGTTCGCCGCGGTCGCGGCCGTCGCGGTCGCCGCGGTCTCGCTGCTGACCATCTCGCCGACGCTGGGCCTGCTGATCCTGCTCGGCACCCCGCCGCTGCTCTGGCTGGTGCAGCTGGTGGTCAAGCCGCTGCAGAAGCGGTCGGGGCCGGAGCAGGAGCACGCCGCCCAGGCCGCCGGGACCGCGGCCGACCTGGTCGCCGGGCTGCGGGTGCTCAACGGCATCGGCGCACGCCCGGCCGCCGTCCGCCGGTACCGGGTCCGCAGCCGGGACGCGCTCGGCGCGACCCTGCGCGCCACCCGCGCCGAGGCCGGGTTCCTGGGCTCGGTCCAGCTGGCCAACGGCCTGTTCCTCGCGGTGATCGCGCTGGTCGGCGGCATGCTGGCCGCGAACGGCTCGATCACCGTCGGCGGGCTGGTGTCCGCGGTCGGCCTGGCCCAGTTCCTGGTCGGTCCCCTGCAGATGTTCGGCTTCGTCAGTGCCCGGCTCGCCCAGGGACGGGCGTCGGCGGCCCGGATCGCGACCGTGCTCTCGGCCGGACCGGCCGTCGGCTCCGGCCCGGACGAGCTCGCCGGCACCCCGGGCGCCGGGCCGGCCGAGCTGGCGGTGCGCGGGCTGCGCCACGGCCGCCTCGGCGGCGACGAGGGCCTCGACCTGACCGTGACGCCGGGCCCGCCCGCCGCCGTCGTGACCGCCGACCCGGAGGACGCGGCCGTGCTGCTGGCCTGCCTGGCCCGGGAGACCGAACCGGACGGCGGCCGGATCGCGCTCGACGGCGTCGCGCTCGACGCGTGGCCGGCCGACGTCGCCCGCGGCGCCGTGCTGGTCGCCGCGCACGACGCCCACCTGTTCACCGGCACGCTGCGCGAGAACGTGCTGGCCGGCGCCCCGGACGACACGGACCCGGAACCGGCGATGGCCGCCGCGGCCGCCGACCAGGTCGCGACGACCCTGCCGGCGGGCGCCGACACCGACGTCTCCGCACGGGGCCGGTCGCTGTCCGGCGGGCAACGGCAACGGATCGCGCTGGCCCGTGCGCTGGCCGCGGACGCCCCGGTGCTCGTCCTGCACGACCCGACGACGGCGGTCGACGCCGTCACCGAGGTCCGGGTCGCCGAGGGCCTGGCCCGCTTCCGGGCCGGTCGCAGCACCCTGCTGGTGACCACGAGCCCGGTGCTGCTGGACCGGGCGGGCGAGGTGCTGTTCGTCGTCGGGGGCCGGGTCCGGTCCCGCGGCCGGCACGCCGAGCTGATGGACGACCCCGACTACCGCGCGGTGGTGACCGCATGACCGCCCCGACCGTGCTGCTGCCGATCGCGTCCACGGCGCGGATCCGCGCCCTGCTCGGCGAGCTGGGCCGCCCGGCCCGCGGGACCGCCGTCGTCGCACTGCTGGTGCTCGTCGGCGGGGCCGCGGTGAGCCTGCTGGCCGCACCGCTGCTCGGCGACATCGTCGACCGGGTCGCCCAGGGCCGGGGCGCGGACGCCGTCTGGCCGCCGGTGCTCGGTCTGGCCGGGATCGCCGTGGTGCAGGGCCTGCTGGGCGCGCTCGGCGTCGCCCTCGCGGCCCGGTTCTGCGAGACCCTGCTGGCCGGGTTGCGCGAGCGGTTCGTGGACCGCGCGCTGCACCTGCCGCAGGCCCGGGTGGAGGCGGCCGGTGCGGGCGACCTCACCTCCCGGGTCACCGACGACGTCGCGGTCGTCGGCGAGGCCGTGCGCGAGGCCGTGCCGGAGCTGGCCCGGGCCGCCCTGCTGGTCGCGCTGACCGGCGTCGGGCTGGCGGTGCTGGACTGGCGCTTCCTGCTCGCGGCGCTCCTGGCCGTCCCGGTGCAGGTCTGGACGGCACGGTCGTTCCTCGGCCGGTCCACGCCGCTCTACACGGCGCAGCGGATCGCCGGCGGCGCCCAGCAGCAGCAGCTCCTCGACACGGCGTCCGGGCTGTCCACGGTGCGCGCGTTCCGGCTGCACGAGAGCCACGCGACGACGATCGCCGGGCGCGCGGCCGAGGTCGCCCGGCTCGTCGTCGCCGTCGTCCGGATGCACACCCGGCTGTTCGGCCGGCTCAACCTGGCCGAGTTCATCGGGCTCGGCGCGGTGCTGGTCACCGGGTTCTGGCTGGTCGGGTCCGGCGCGACGAGCATCGGCACCGCGAGCGCGGCCGCGCTGTACTTCGTCAACCTCTTCACCCCGATCAACATCGTGCTGTTCCAGCTGGACGCGGCGCAGACCGCGCTGGCCGGGCTGCGCCGGATCGTCGGGGTCGCCGACCTCGAGCACGGCGACGACGCCGCCGGCGCCGGCGCCGCGGCCGCCGGAGCCGGGCTGCGGGTGCGCGGCCTCGGACACAGCTACGTCGACGGCCACCCGGTGCTCGCCGGCGTCGATCTCGACGTGGCCGCCGGTGAGCGGGTCGCGCTGGTCGGCGCCAGCGGTGCCGGGAAGTCGACGCTGGCCGGGATCGTGGCGGGGGTGCACTCCCCCGGCGCCGGGACCGTGGAGATCGGCGGCGCGGCGCTGGCGGACCTGGGCGCGGACGCCCGTCGGGACGCGGTGGCCCTGGTGACCCAGGAGTCGCACGTGTTCGCCGGCACCCTGGCCGAGGACCTGCGGCTGGCCCGCCCGGACGCCGGCGACGACGCGCTGCTCGCCGCGCTCGACCGGGTCGGGGCCGGGGACTGGGCCCGTGCCCTCCCCGGCGGCCTGGACACCGTCGTCGGCGACGGCGGGCACCGGCTCCCGGTCGTCGCCGCCCAGCAGCTGGCGCTGGCCCGGGTCGTGCTCACCGACCCGGCGGTGCTGGTGCTCGACGAGGCGACCGCGGAGGCCGGCAGCGCCGGTGCCCGCGCGCTGGAGGAGTCCGCCGAGGCCGCGCTGGCCGGGCGCACCGGCCTCGTCGTCGCGCACCGGCTCACCCAGGCCGCGGCGGCCGACCGCGTCGTGGTGCTGGAGGCCGGCCGGGTGGTCGAGCAGGGCCCGCACGACGAGCTCGTCGCCGCGGGCGGGCGCTACGCCCGGCTGTGGGCCGCCTGGTCCGGCGCCCGCGGCGGCGGAGCCCCGGAACCCACCGAGACCGGGCCCTCGCGGGCCGGGACACACACGTGATCCGCGACCTGCGGGTCCACCGGAAAGGATCAGAAATGCCCCGTCCTCTCCTGCGCACGATCGCCGCCTGCGCGGTCCTGCTCCTCGCGCTGGCAGGTTGCTCGTCCGGCGGTGGTGGCGAGCAGGCCGCGCCGTCCGGTGCGGAGGCCCCGGCCGGGGCGTTCCCCGTCACGCTCCAGCACGCCTTCGGCTCGACGACGATCCCGCAGCAGCCGCAGCGCGTCGTCGCGATCGGCTACAACGAGGCCGACTTCGTGATGGCGCTCGGCGTGCAGCCGGTCGCCGAGCGCCAGGTCATCGGCGACTTCCCGTTCCAGCAGCGGCCGTGGCTGCCGCAGCCGCCGCTCGGGCCGACCCCCGAGGTCCTCGACGCCAGCAACCTGCCGATCGAGCAGATCGCCGCGCTGCAGCCGGACCTCATCCTCGGCGTGTACTCGTTCATCGACCGCGGCACCTACGACGCGCTCTCCAAGATCGCGCCGACGGTCGCCCAGCCGACCGAGGACGGCACCAACGCCTCGACCTGGGACGTGCAGACCCGGGTGACCGGCCAGGCGCTCGGCCGCACCGAGCAGGCCGACGAGGTCATCGCCGCGACGCAGCAGAAGTTCGACGAGGCGAAGCAGCAGCACCCCGACTTCGCAGGCAAGAAGCTGAGCATGGCGTTCTACGTCGAGGGGGAGCCGTACAACCTCGGCACCGACGACCTGCGCGCCCAGCTGTTCGCGGGCCTCGGGTTCCAGGTGCGGGCCGACTCGCCCACGCTGTCGCTGGAGCAGCAGGGCCAGCTGGACAACGACGTCATCGTCGTCATCGGGCGGACCAAGGCGGAGGCCATGGCCGACCCGGTGTTCGCCGCGATCCCGGCGGTCCGTGAGGGCCGGGTGGCCTTCCTCCCGGCCTTCGGCTCGGAGTTCGGCGGGGCGCTGGGCTACTCCAGCCCGCTGTCGCTGCCGTACGCGATCGACACCGTCAACCCGCTGCTCGACGGCGCGCTGAAGGGCGAGGCGCCGGGCACCTGATCCGGTCCGGCTCCCCGCAGCACCGGCGGCCCCGTGACGCAGCAGCGTCGCGGGGCCGCCGGTCGTTCAGGACCCGCCGAGCGCCCGGCGCAGCAGCGGCTCCGGGTCCGGTGCGGCGGTGGGTGCGGAGACCGCGAGCACCAGCCACCCCTCGACGACGGCGAGCACCGCCCGGACGCCGTCGGCGTCGCGCGGGGTGCCCAGCCGGTCCAGCCAGTCCGCGCCCCACCGTTCGATCCGGGTCCGTGCCGCCGCTATCCGCTCCTGCAGCGCCGGGTCCAGAGCCGCCTCGACGAAGATCGCGTGCCGGGCCAGGGTCAGCTCCCGGCCGGGACCCGCGAGCTCGCGGACCGTCCCGGCCAGCGCCCGCACGGTCCGCTCCTCGGCCGTCCCACCGGCGGCGACCGGCCGGCCGCCGGCGAGCAGCTCCCAGGCGGCGACCTCCCGTTCCAGCAGCCGGTCCAGCACGCCGGCGACCAGCTCCGACCGGGTGCGCGCCACGTTCGACGCCGACCCCGGCGGCAGGCCCGCCGCCGCGTCCACCGCGCGGTGCGTCAACGCCCGCGACCCACCCGCCCCCAGGACGGTGATCGCCGCGTCCAGCACCCGTTCCCGCCGTTCCGACACGAGCCCACACTACAACCGTAGTGACTCGGCACTACATCCGTAGTACTTTCACCGTCATGCGGGCGACGGTGGTGGGGGCGGGGATCGGCGGGCTGACCGTCGCGGCGGGGCTGCACGCGGCGGGCTGGGAGGTCGTCGTGCGGGAGCGGGCGGCCGGGCCCGTCACCGACGGTACCGCCCTCGGGATCTGGCCGGCCGCGGTCCGCGCGCTGGACGGGCTCGGCGCGGGCGACGACCTGCGGGCGGTGTCCCGGCCGCAGTCGTCCGGGACGCTGCGCCGCCCGGACGGCACCCGGCTCGCCACGATCGACGCGTCGCGGACCGGGGAGGTGCTGCTGGTCGCCCGCCCGGACCTCATGGCGCTGCTGGCCGCGCGGATCCCGGGCGGGACGGTCCGGTACGACGACCCGGTGACCGGCCCGGCGGGGCTCCACGCCGGTGCCGACCTCGTCGTCGGCGCGGACGGTGTGGGATCGGTGGTCCGCGCGCTCCTGCCCGGTGGTGCGGGCGTCCGGCCGCGGCGCACCGGGACCGTCGCCTACCGGGGCGTCGCCACCCTGCGGGTCGACGCCGGCAGCGAGACCTGGGGACGCGCGGCCCGGTTCGGGGTGCTCCCGCACGGCCCGGCCGGGGACCGGGTCAACTGGTACGCCGTGCTGCCCGCGGCGGACGTCCCCGCCGGGCACGACCCGGAGGTCGATCTCGCCCTGCTCCGCGAGCGGTTCGGGGACTGGCACGACCCGGTGCCCCGGGTGCTCGACCGGATCGCCGCCGACGGCCACCTGCGCCACCATCTCGCCGACCTGCACCCCCGGCTGCGCAGCTACACCGACGGTCACCGGGTGGCCGTGCTCGGGGACGCCGCCCACGCGATGACCCCGGATCTCGGGCAGGGCGCCTGCCAGGCCCTGCTCGACGGCGTCGCCCTGGCCTCCGCGGTCACGTCCGGGGAGCCGCTGCCCGCCGCCCTGCGGCGCTACGACCGGGAGCGGCGGCGCCGGACCCAGCGGCTGGCCGGTACCGCACGCGTCGTGCACCGGGTGGCGCAGGCCCGGCGCGGCGTCCGGCTGCGCGACGCCGTGCTGCGGGCCCTGCCCGCCTGACACCCCGGGTCCGGCGGTGGAGTGAACGTCACGTCACGGCCGGGCCGGATCCCCTTGCCCGCGAGGCGACCCGGGACGAGGGTGATCGCGGCCCGGACGGACGTGGGGGGATCAGGTGACGGGAACACGCGAGCGGTGGCGCGGCTGGACCGTGGTGCACGGCGGGCGGACCCCGCCGCCCGGCGAGGTCGTCGCACCGGACGAGCGGCTGTCCTGGCCCCGCACGATCGGGCTGGGCGGGCAGCACGTCGTCGCGATGTTCGGGGCGACGTTCGTCTTCCCGGTCCTCATGGGCCTGAACCCGAACATCGCGATCCTGATGAGCGGTGTCGCCACGGCGCTGTTCCTGCTGATCACGAAGGGTCGGATCCCCAGCTACCTGGGCTCGTCGGCGTCGTTCGTCGGCGGGGTCGCGGCGATCCGCGCGCAGGGCGGCGACTCGGCCGCGGTGACCGGCGCGATCGTCGTCGCCGGGGTGGCGCTGCTCGTGATCGGGCTGGTCGTGCACCGGCTCGGCGCGGGCTGGGTGACCCGGGTGCTCCCGCCCGCGGTGACCGGCGCCGTCGTCATGCTGATCGGGTTCAACCTGGCCGGGGTGGCCGGCACCGTCTACTGGCCGCAGGACCAGTGGGCCGCCCTGGTCACGATGGTCGTGGTGATGGCCGCGGCGGTGCTGCTGCCCGGCTTCTGGGGCCGGATCGGCGTGCTGATCGGCCTGGTCGCCGGGTTCGCGTTCTCCTGGCTGCTCGATCTCACCACCGGGCCCGTCACCTCACCGGACGCGAACGGCGACGTCGTGACCCGGATGCGGGTGGACCTGTCCGGTGTCGGGGAGGCCGGCTGGGTCGGGCTGCCGCCCGCGACGATGCCCGGCCCGGACGGCATGGAGATCGCCGGCTGGCACCTGCCGACGTTCTCGCTGACGTTCGCCCTGCTCGTCCTGCCCTCGGTCATCGCGCTGGTCGCGGAGAACACCGGCCACGTCAAGGCGGTGCAGGGCATGACCGGCGCCGACCTCGACCCCTACCTCGGCCGGGCGCTCGCCGCCGACGGCCTGGGCACCACGCTCGCCGGCACCGTCGGCGGCTCCCCCACCACGACCTACGCCGAGAACATCGGCGTCATGGCCGCGACCCGCGTCTACTCGACCGCCGCCTACTGGGTCGCCGCGGCCGTCGCGGTGCTGCTCGGGTTCTGCCCGAAGTTCGGCGCGTTGATCGTGGCCGTCCCGGGCGGAGTGCTCGGCGGCCTGACCGTGGTGCTCTACGGCATGGTCGGCCTGCTCGGCGCCACGATCTGGGTCCGGGCCGGGGTGGATCTCGGGCACCCGGCGAACCTGGTCCCGCTGGCCGCGGGGCTCATCATCGGGATCGGCGACGCGAGCCTGTCGGTCGGCGGGTTCGAGCTCTCCGGTATCTCGCTCGGCACGATCGTCGTGCTCGTCGGTTACCACGCGCTGCACGCACTGCTACCGGCCGACCGCCGACCGTCACACCCGTCGTGAACAGGTGATCACGACCTCCGCGGCGGTGCTGGCGCGGGCGTTGCGGTCTGCATAGGGTCGTCCCGTTTGGCCGGGTGGTCCCGGTCGCGTACGACCCCGACCGCGATCCCGAGGAGGTCCGAGCGGATGAGCGACGGCCCGTCCCGCACGACACAGTCCGGACCGGTGGACGACGGCGTCCCCGACGAGCCGGCGGTCCGGCTCAACAAGCCGGTCTTCTACGGCTCCGCGATCGGCGTGCTGCTCGTCGCGGCCTGGGCGATCCTCCTGCCGGAGAACGCCGACACCGTCATCAGACTCCTCGTCGAGTTCATCGCCGGCGGCTTCGGCTGGTTCTACGTCGTGGTCGCGACCGTCGTCCTGGCGTTCGTGCTGTTCCTGGCGCTGTCCCGGTACGGCTCGATCAAGCTCGGGCCCGACCACTCGCAGCCGGACTACTCGAACCTGTCCTGGGCGGCGATGCTGTTCGCCGCCGGGATCGGCACCGACCTGATGTTCTTCTCGGTCGCCGAGCCGGTCACCCAGTTCACCGCACCCCCGGTCGGTGAGGGCGGCACGGTCGAGGCGGCCCGCGAGGCGACCGTGTGGACGCTGTTCCACTACGGCCTCACCGGCTGGGGCATGTACGCGCTGATGGGCATCGCGCTGGCCTACTTCGCGTACCGCCGCGAGCTGCCGCTGTCGATCCGCTCCGCGCTCTACCCGCTGATCGGCAAGCGGGTGTTCGGCCGGGTCGGGCACGCGATCGACCTCGCCGCCGTCCTCGGCACGATCTTCGGGATCGCGACGTCGCTCGGCATCGCCGTGGTGCTGCTCAACGTCGGGCTGAACGTGATGTTCGGCGTCCCGCAGGGACTCGGCGCGCAGACCGCGCTCGTCGTCGTCGCGGTGGTCATCGCGACCGTGTCGGCGGTGTCCGGGGTGGACAAGGGCATCAAGCGGCTCTCCGAGCTGAACGTGATCGCGGCGCTGGCGCTGGCCCTGTTCATCCTGGTCACCGGGAACACGTCGTTCCTGCTCAACGCCCTGGTCACCAACCTGGGCGACTACCTGTCGAGCTTCCCCGCGCTGACCATGGAGACCTTCGCGTTCGACCAGGCGGACCCCGCCGTCGGCGAGTGGCTCAACCTGTGGACGCTGTTCTTCTGGGCCTGGTGGATCGCCTGGGCGTCGTTCGTCGGGCTGTTCCTGGCCCGGATCTCGCGTGGCCGCACGATCCGGCAGTTCGTCGTCGGCACCCTGGTGATCCCGTTCCTCTACATCCTGTTCTGGATCTCGATCTTCGGGAACGCCGCGCTGGACGCCGTCCGCTCCGGTGACTCCGAGCTCGCCGACCTGGCGGTCAACCAGCCGGAGCAGGGTTTCTACGCGTTGCTCGCCGACTACCCGTGGGCCGGCTTCCTGGCCGGTCTCGCCACCCTGACCGGCCTGCTCTTCTACGTGACGTCCGCGGACTCCGGCGCGCTGGTCATGGCCAACCTGACCTCCTACCGGAAGACCCCCCGCGACGACGCCACGGCCGCCAACCGGATCTTCTGGGCCGCCGCGACCGGCCTGCTCACCCTCGGCATGCTGTTCGTCGGCGGGATCACCACGCTGCAGAACGCGACCGTGATCATGGGGCTGCCGTTCGCGTTCGTGATGGTCCTGGTGATGCTCGGGCTCTACAAGGCGCTCCGGCTGGAGCGTTACCGGTCGGAGAGCAGGCGGTCCAGCCTGCCCGCCCTGCTGTCCGGGCGGAGCCGGCCGGGCGGGCCCGACCCGGACGCGGGCAAGGACTGGCGGCAGCGGCTGCGCCGCACGATGGACCACGCCGACTCGCACGGTGCCGACGAGTTCCTGGCCGGGACCGCGACCACCGTGCTCGACGACGTCGCGGCCGAGCTGCGCGCGCAGGGCGTCCCGACACGGGTGCAGCGCTGCGACGACACCGACGCCCCGGAGGTCGAGCCCGGCGAGGACCGTCCGGAGGGGATGCAGCCCCTGGAGCTGGTGGCCGACGTGCACGAGACGCTGCCGTTCGTCTACCGGCTGGTGCCCCGGGTGACCGGCCTGCCCCGCTTCACCGGTGCCGCCGGGAGCGCGCTCCCCGCCCCGGCCGGGATCGAGACGGCCGAGGCGGCGTCCTGGACGGACCACCACCGCGTCGAGGTGCACCTGCAGGGCGGCGGCCAGGGCTACACCGTCATGGGGTACAGCTACGGCCAGCTCGTCGACGACCTCCTCGACCAGTACGAGCAGCACCTCGAGCTGCTCCGGCTGGAGCGGGAGGCGTCGAGCTAGGCGCCCGCCCGGCGCTCCCGCACGACGATCGCCGCGTCCTTGTGCGGGAGCGCGACCGTCTCGGCGTGGGTGAACCCGCCCCGGCGGAACGCGCCGAGCGCGGCGTCGTTGCGGGCGTCCGGTTCGGCGAGCACCCGCGGGCAGCCCGGCTCCGCCGCCAGCAGGGCGTCGGCGACCGCGCCCAGCAGCGCACCACCGGTCCCCCGCCGGTGCGCCGCACCGACGCAGACGTGCACCCCGAGATCGTCCGGGCCGGCCGGGAACCCGCGGGCCAGCGCGTGCCGGACCGGGCGGTAGAGCTCCAGGTAGGCGACCGGACCCGCACCGGGATCGGTGGTGTCGTCGACCAGGACGGCGGCCGTGCCGCTGCCCGGGCCGTGCCCGGCGAGCTCACGGGCCCAGCGCCGGTCCGGCCACGGCTGGCCGAAGAACCGGATCACCTCGGGCCGGCGCATCCAGCCGGCCAGGGTGTCCAGGTCGGCGCCGCCGGGGGTGGCGCGGCGCAGCCGGAACCGGCCGGCCCGTTCCGGCACCGGCGGGTCGGCCACCGCCACCGGCCCCACCGGGACCAGCGGGTTCCGGACCCGCTGCCACGCCGACGGGTGCAGCACCGGGCGGCGCGGCAGGTACGGCTCGGACAGCCAGGAGCCGAGCGCGTCCCGGACCGGGCCGGGGGCCTCGTCGTCCCGGGCGCCCACGAGCCGTCCGGTCAGCGCATCCAGCCGGGCCCGCTCGGTCTCCGCGCCGGGGGCACCGGCGGCGACCCGCGGGAGCAGGCCGTCGAGCAGGACCGCGGCGCAGGCGTCCCGGGCCCTGGCAGCGGCGCCGTTCGTGGCGTGCGACAGGTGCTGCCGGAGCGCTGCCAGCGCGGGTCCGACCGCGGCGACCGGGTCCCGCGGGGCGTCCCCGGGGAGTCCGGCACCGGGCGGCGCCGCACGGGTGGCGCCGGTCGGTCCGGAGCGGGCCGCCAGCTCCGTGGTCAGCGCCGCGGCCAGCTCGTCCGGGTCGGGGTCGGGCTCCAGGCCGCCGTCGGACGTGCCGAGGGCGATCCGGGCGAACCGGTGCGTCCCGACCGGGGACACCTCCGCGACGTCGGCGACCACGCTCATCCCGACCGACGGCAGCGGGACCAGCATCGGCCCCGGCACCGGCTCGGCGTGCGTGTCGCGCAGGAGGTCCCGCAGCAGCGCCTGCTGCGCCTCCCCGGCCGACGGTGGTGTGAGCACGGGCGGCCCGGTCCTGCCGGCCCGCACCACCCGGGTCACCGGCGTACCGCCGCACGCAGCTCGTCGACGAGCTCACCGGCCAGCTCCCGGACGGCGCCGGTCTCCCAGGCGGTGAGCCGGTGGGTCAGCTCCAGCACGATCGGGCCCTCCCCCTGCGGTTCCGCGATGCTCACGGTCAGGTCGGCGGTCGCGCCGCCGACGTCGAGCGCGTCCAGTGTGCCGAGGACCCGCTGCTCGCCGGACAGCCCGGTGTCCTCGTGCGGCACGAGCAGCACCGACGGCCGCGCCAGCGCGGGATCGGCGCCCCACACCTCCCGGACGACGGCGGCGAACCCGACCGCGGTGTGGTCGTAGCCCGCGAGGTCGTCGGCACGGGTGGCGCGCAGCAGGCCGGCGTCCAGGCCACGGTACCCGGGGTGCACCGGCAGCACGGCCACGTCCGCGACGCCGCCGACGAGGTCGGTCAGCGCGGCCTCGGTGCGCCCGGCCACGAACGACGCCGTCGGTACGGGTGCCGGCACGCCGCGCCGGGCCAGGACCACGGCCAGCGCCGACTGCACGACGGTGAACAGCCCGGCCCGCTCCCGGCGGGCCAGCCCCTCGACGTCGGCCCGCAGCTCCGGGTCGAGCTCGGTGACGACGGTCCCGGCCGCGGCCGGGGCGGCCGGGTCGGCCGGGTCGCCGGCGGGCACGGACGCGTCGGCGGTGCGCCGCGCGCAGCCGTCGGGGGTGTCCGCGTCGACCGGCGCAGGCACCCCGGCCAGCGCGGCCCGCCAGTGCGCGATCGACCGGGCGTACCGGTCGCCCTCCGCGAGGGCGCGGGCCCAGCGGGCGTGGTCGGTCGCGGTGACCGGCAGTGGGGTGAACTCCGGTGCCCGGCCGGACCGGCGGGCGTCGTAGGCGGTGGCGAGGTCACGCAGCAGCGGCACCACCGACCACTCGTCGACGCCGAGGTAGTGCAGCACGAGGACCAGCTCGTGCCCGCCGTCCGGCCCGGTGGTGAGCACCGCGCGGAACGGCGGCTCGCCGGTCAGGTCGAACGGCTCGCGGGCCAGCTCCGACGCCGGCCGGCCGCTCTCCACCAGTCCGGTGCCCGCGTCGTGTACCAGGCGTCGCGCGCCGTCGTCGTGCGGCACGACCACCGAGCGCAACGGCTCGTGCCGGGCGACGACGTCGTCCACCGCCGCCGCGAGCGCCGCGACCTCGTAGGGGGTGTCCGGGCGCAGCACCAGCGCGTGGTCCGGCCGCGGGTCGATCCGGTGCCGGGCCCAGCGCCACTCCTGCGCGGGCGCCAGCGGCTCCCCGTCCGGCGACGCGGGCGGGCCCGCGACGAGCTCCGGCCGGTCCGACGGCCGCCGCGCCAGCAGCCCGGCCAGCGCGGCGACGGTCGGGGCGTCGAACACGTCGCGCACGGACAGGTCCGCGCCGGTACGGGCCCGCACCCGGCCGATCAGCCGCATCGCGGCCATCGAGTGCCCGCCGAGTGCGAAGAAGTCGTCCTCCGGCCCGACCGTGTCGGGGTCGAGGCCGAGCACCTCGCCGACCAGGTCCGCGAGGCGGCGCTGCTCCGGCGTGCCGCCGCCCCCGGATCCCGCGGCCCCCGGCAGCGGGAGCCGGTCCAGGGCGCGCCGGTCGAGCTTGCCGTTCGGCGTGAGCGGCAGCGGCCCGTCCAGCACGACGACGGCGCCCGGCACCAGCGCGTCCGGCAGCCGGTCCGCGGCGTGCGCGCGCAGCTCCGCCTGTTCCGCGGTGGCGCCCGGTTCGGGCACCACGTAGGCGGCCAGGCCGTCGCCGCGCGGCAGCACGACGGCCTGCCGCACGTCGTCGTGGTCGGTGAGCACGGCAGCGATCTCGCCGGGCTCCACCCGGTGCCCGCGGACCTTGACCTGCTCGTCGGTGCGGCCGAGGAAGTGCAGGTCGCCGTGGTGCCACCGGGCCCGATCGCCGGTCCGGTAGAGCCGCGCCCCCGGCGGGCCCCACGGGTCGGCGACGAACCGGTCCGCGGTGAGCCCGGCCCGGCCGCGGTAGCCGAGCGCGAGGCCGCGACCGCCGACGTACAGCTCGCCCGCGACGCCGTCCGGGACGGGCCGGAGGCGCTCGTCGAGCAGCCGGACGACGGTGCCCGGGTCCGGGACGCCGATCGGGACGGGGCCGTCGGTGCCGGCGTGCGCCGTCCAGAGGGTGGAGTTCACGGTCGCCTCGGTGAGGCCGTAGCAGACCACCAGCGAGACCCGGCCGGCCCAGCGGGCGACCAGGTCCGGCGGGACCGCCTCGGTGCCGACCAGCACGTGCATGCCCGCGGGCAGCTCCGTAGCGGGGCCGAACGCGCCGAGCAGCGCGGGCGGGATCGCGGCGTGCGTGACGCCGTGCCGGGTCAGGAACTCCGGCAGCTCCGGCCCGGCGGTGCGGACGTCGTCGGGGGCGACGACCAGCCGGCCGCCGGCGCCGAGCGCCATCGCCAGCTCGAACACGACGACGTCGAACCCGGCGGAGGCGAACTGCAGCACCCGCGAGCCGGTGTCGGCGCCGAACCGCTCCGCGGCCAGCTCCGCCAGCACCCCGACGCCGTCGTGCGGCACGAGCACCGCCTTCGGACGGCCGGTGGAGCCGGAGGTGTAGATCAGGTACGCGGGGTCGTCCGGGCCGAGGTCGAGCGGCGGGGGCGCGTCGGGCGCGGTGCCCGGCCGCAGCCGGTCGATCCCCTCGACGTGCGGGATCCGGTCGTCCAGCTCGCCGGTCACGACCAGCGCGCCCGCGCCGGAGTCGGTGAGCTGGAAGGTGAGCCGCTCGTCCGGGTGCGCCGGGTCCAGCGGCAGCCACACGGCACCGAGCCGCCACAGTCCCAGCACGGTCGCGACCAGCCCGGCGTCCCGCCCGACCGCGACGGCGACGACGTCGCCCCGCCCGATCCCGGCCGCGGCCAGGTGCGCGGCGGCCCCGGCGGCACGGTCCTCCAGCCCGGCGTAGGACAGGTCGCCGGACGCGTCGGTCACCGCGACGGCGTCCGGGGTCGCGTCGGCCCAGCCCGCGGTCACCGTGGACAGCGCACCCGGGAAGATCCCGCCGCCGGTCCGGTCACCGGAACGGTCGGTCAGCGCGCGGTGCTCGTCGGCGGTGAGCAGGTCGATCCTGCCGACCGGGGCGTCCGGCGCGGTGGTGAAGGCGGCGGCCACCGCCGCGAACCGGGCGGCCAGTGCCTCCGCGGTGGCGCGGTCGAACCGCTCGGCCGAGTACTCCAGGTGCAGGTCGAGGGAGCCGGCCGTCTCGACGAAGGAGAAGACGAGGTCGAACTTCGCGGTCGTCGCCTCGACGGGCTCCTCAGACGCGGTGATCCCGGGGAGGTCGATGATCTCGCCGCCGGGCCGGGCGTGGTGCGCCACCATCACCTGGAACAGCGGGTTGCGGCCCGGCTCCCGGGGCGGGTTGACCCGCTCGACGACGGCGTCGAACGGCACCTCCGCGTGGGCGAACGCGGCCAGGTCGGCGTCCCGCACCCGGGCGACGAGCTCGGCCGGGGTCGGGTCGCCCGCGGTGTCGGTGCGGAGCACGACGGTGTCGACGAAGAACCCGACGAGGTCCTCCAGCCGCTCGTCGGTGCGGCCCGTGACGGGCGCACCGAGCGGCAGGTCGGTGCCGGCCCCGAGCCGGGTCAGCAGCGCCGCGACGGCGGCGTGCAGCACCAGGAACGGGCTGGCGCCGTGGGTGCGGGCCAGAGCGTGCACGCCGTCCCGGACCGCGGCCGGGAGCGGCTGCTCGACGAGCCCGCCGGCGAACGTCGGCCGGGCCGGGCGGGGCCGGTCGGCGGGCAGCTCGATCTCCTCGGGCGCACCGGCCAGGGTGTCGTCCCACCAGGCGAGCCGGTCGTGCGCGAGCGACGCCGGGTCGTCCGGGTCGCCGAGCAGCTCGGCCTGCCAGAGCGTGTGGTCGCCGTACTGCACCGGCAGCGGCTCCCACGACGGTGCCGCGCCCCCGGCGCGGGCGGTGTAGGCGGTGGCGATGTCGTCGAGCAGGGGGCGGTCCGACCACTCGTCGGTGGCGATGTGGTGGAGCATCAGTGCCAGCACCTGCTCGCGCGGCCCGGTCCGCAGGACCGTGGCCCGGATCGGGATGTCCCGGGCGAGGTCGAAGGGCCGGTCGATCTCCGCCGCGACCAGGCCGGCGATCTCGTCCTCGTCCACGTCGGTCACGGTGACGGGCACGTGCGGCGCGGGGAGGATCCGCTGCCGCGGTCCCGCCTCCTCGACGACGGTGCGCAGCGCCTCGTGCCGGGCGACGACGTCGTCCAGCGCGGCGGACAGCGCCCCGGTGTCGAGCTCGCCCCGCAGGCGCAGGGTCAGCGGGAAGTTGTACGCCGCCCCACCGCCGTGCTGGGCGACCAGCCAGAGCCGGGACTGCGCCGCGGACAGCGGCAGCGTGTCGCCGTGGTCCCGGGCGACCAGCTCCGGCCGGGCCTGCTGCGGGCCCGCGGCACCCGACCGGTCCGCGAGCAGCTCCGGGGTGGGTGCGGCGAACAGGTCGCGCAGCACGAGGTCGGCGCCGAGCGCGGTCCGTGCCCGGGACAGCAGCCGGGTGGCGAGCAGCGAGTGCCCGCCGAGGTCGAAGAAGTCGTCGGTCGGCCCGACCCGGTCCAGTTCGAGGACCTGCGCGAACAGAGCGCACAGCGTCTCCTCGGCCGGCGTCGCGGGCGGGCGGCCCTGCCCGGCCGGGGCCAGGTCGGGGGCCGGGAGCGCGCCGGTGTCGAGCTTGCCGTTGACCGTCAGCGGAAGGTCCTCCACCACGACGACCGCGGCCGGCACGAGGTGGTCCGGCAGCCGGTCCCGCAGGTCGTCGCGCAGCCGGCGCGGCAGCTCGGCGGCGGTGTCGGTTCCTCCGCCGTCTCCGCCGTCTCTGCCGTCTCCGCCGTCTCCGCCGGCCACGACGTAGCCGACGAGCCGGGCGATCCCACCCGGGCCCGAACGGTCGGCGACGACCGCGGCCCGCGCGACGGCCGGGTCGGCGTCGAGCAGCGCGGCGACCTCACCGGGCTCGACCCGGTGCCCGCGGATCTTGACCTGGTCGTCGGTGCGGCCGAGGAAGTCGAGGATCCCGTCCCCGTCCGGCCCGGGCCGGCGCCGCACCAGGTCACCGGTGCGGTACATCCGGCCGCCCGGCGACCACGGGTCCGCGACGAACCGGTCCGCGGTCAGGCCGTAGCGGCCCAGGTAGCCGCGGGCCAGACCGTCACCGGCGATGTAGAGCTCGCCGGGCACCCCGTCCGGGACCGGCCGCAGCCAGGCGTCCAGGACGTGCGCGGTGGTGTTGGTGATCGGCCGTCCGACCGCGGGGGTGTCCGAGTCGGCGGTCCCCGCCCCGAGGGTGTTGATCGTGTACTCGGTGGGGCCGTAGAGGTTGTAGCCGAGCACCCCGTCGGCGTCGCGCAGTGCGGTCCAGACGGCGTCGGACACCGCCTCGCCGCCGAGCAGCACCAGCGGCATCGGCCGCTGCGCGAGCAGCCCGGTGTCGAGCAGCGCCGCGGCGTAGGTCGGGGTCACGTTGACGACGTCGACCTCGTTCGCGTCGCAGTAGGCGACCAGGCGTTCGGCGTCGCGGCGCAGCTCCTCGTCCGCGACGTGCACCTCGTGCCCCTCGACCAGCCAGAGCAGCTCCTCCCAGCTCATGTCGAAGGCGAACGACACGGTGTGCGCCACGCGCAGCCGGGCGTCCGGGCCGCGCCGGGACCGGACGTCGGCGACGACCGGGTCGAAGATCTCCGCGCGGTGGTTGAGCTGCATGTTCGTCAGGCCCCGGTACGGGGTGACGACGCCCTTCGGCTTCCCGGTGGAGCCGGAGGTGTAGATGACGTAGGCGGGCACGTCGAGCCGGCCCGGGGTGCCGGGGGCGAACGCGCCCAGCTCGCCGCCGGACAGCGGGCCGCCGTCCAGCGCCGCCCGCTCGGCGGCGGTGGCGGGGTCGTCGAGCAGGACAGCGGGCACCCCGGCGCCGGACAGGGTCGGCGCGACGGCGGTGGTGCTGAGCAGCGCGACCGGGCGGGCGTCGCGCATCGTCTCGACCAGCCGGGCGGCCGGGTGGTCCAGCTCCAGCGGCAGGTACGCCGCCCCGGTCCGCAGGATCGCGAACAGCGCGATCACGGTCTCGTGCGAGCGCGGCAGACCCAGCGCGACGACGGTCTCCGGTCCGGCGCCGCGCGCCAGCAGCAGCCGCGCGGTGCGGTTCACCGCGGCGTCCAGCTCGGCGTAGGTGAGCCGGTCGGTTCCCGAGACCAGCGCGAGGTCGTCCGCGGCGACCGCGGCCCGGCCGGCGAGCAGGTCGGCGATCGTGTCGTCGCCGAGGTCGACGGTGCCGCCGTCCCGGGTCCGGGTGACGGCCGCGCGCTCGTCGCCGGACAGCGGGTCGAGCGTCGCGACCGGCTCGTCCGGGGCGTCCAGCAGCCCGGACAGCAGCCGCTCGACGCGGCCCGTCCACGCCGCGGCCGCCTCGTCGCCGACGGTGTGCGACAGCGTGATCCGGAACCGCTCGCCGGGAGTGACGATCAGCGTGAGCGGGTAGTGGGTGGCGTCGGCGTTGTGCAGGCCGGTGATCCCGTGCCGCTCGCCGAGCTCGGCGATGCGCTGCTCGCCGCCCTCCGGCCGGTAGACGTAGAGCGTGTCGAACAGGGTCCGGTGCCCGGCCAGGCGCTGGATCTCCCCCAGCCCGACGGTCTCGTGCGGCAGCAGCGCGAGCCGCTCGTCCTGCACCCGGGACAGCAGCGCGCCCGCGGTCTCCCCGGGCTGCAGCACCACCCGGGCGGGAACGGTGTTGAGGAACAGCCCGATCACGTTCTCCACGTCCGGCACCGCCGCAGGACGGCCCGCCACCGAGGTGCCGAACACGACGTCGGTCCGCCCGGTCCCGGCGGCCAGCGCGAGCGCCCAGACGGTGGACAGCACGGTGTTCGGGGTGACGCCGCGCTCCCGGGCCAGAGCGCGCAGCCGGTCCGAGGTGGCGGCGTCGAGGTCGAGGTGGGTCTCGGTGACCGGCCCGGGCGCGGTGCCCGGCGGCGGCCCGGCCAGGGTGGGCTCGTCCAGCCCGGCGAGCGCGGTCCGCCAGGCCTCGCGGCCCGGCTCCGGGTCGCGGGCGGCGAGCCAGGCCAGCAGGTCGCGGTAGCTGCCGCCCGGTTCCGGGCGGATCTCGCCGTCGTAGGCGGCGAACAGGTTCTCCAGGAACAGCCAGGCCGACCAGCCGTCCCAGATCAGCAGGTGGCGGTGGACCAGCACCCGGTCCCGGCCGTCGTGACGCAGGACGGTGATCCGGAACAGCGGCGGCACGGCGAGGTCGATCGGGGCGGCCCGGTCGGCCGCGGTGCGCCGGTCGAGCTCCGCGGCCGAGCCGACCTCCACCAGCTCGACCGGCGGTGCCAGGGACTCCGCGACGAACTGGACGGGCTCGTCGAGGCCGTCGTCGGTGAACCCGGCGCGCAGCGCGGCGTGCTGCTCCAGCATCGTCGCGACGGCCGCCCGGAACCGGTCGAGGTCCAGCTCGTGGTCGAGCTCGACGGTCTCCTGGACGGTGTAGACGTCGTGCTCGGAGCCGTCGAGCGTGGCGTGGAAGTACAGGCCTTCCTGCAGCGGGGACAGCGGCCACACCTCGGCGACCTCGCCACCCGCGACCGCGCGGACCCGCTCGGCCACGCCGGGCTCCGGCGCCGGCAGCGGCGGGAGCGCGTCCGCGGTCTCCCCCGCCCCGGCCGCGACGGCGGCAGGGGTGCGGCCGGTGAGGACGTCGGCCGGGCCGACGTCCAGCCCGGCCCGGCGGGCCCGGGACGAGACGGCGATGGAGGTGATCGAGTCCCCGCCGAGTGCGAGGAAGTCGTCGTCCGGGCCGACCGTCTCCCGGCCGAGGACCTCGGCGAACGCGGCGCACAGGGTGCGCTCGGCGTCCGTGGCGGGCTCGCGGGCGGGACCGGCCGCGGACGCGCCGGGGGCGGGCAGCGCCGCGCGGTCGAGCTTGCCGTTCGGGGTGAGCGGCAGGTCGTCGAGAACGACGACGGCGACCGGCACCATCGCCTCCGGCAGCCGGCGGGCCAGCTCGTCCCGCAGCGCGGTCCCGTCGGCCGGGCCGACGGCGTACCCGACGAGTGCCGGCGCCGGGCCGTCCCGGCGGACGACGACGGTGGCGCGCTCGACGCCGTCCAGGGCGTCCAGCTCGGCCTCGATCTCGCCCAGCTCGATCCGCTGCCCGCGGATCTTGACCTGGCCGTCCTCGCGGCCCAGGTACTCCAGCTCGCCGCCGGTGCGGCGCACGACGTCGCCGGTGCGGTAGAGCCGCTCGCCCGGGTTGCCGAACGGGTCGGCGACGAACCGGTCGGCGGTCAGCCCGGGGCGGGCGTGGTAGCCGCGGGCCAGCTGCACTCCCGCCAGGTAGAGCTCGCCGGGGACGCCGTCCGGGACCGGGCGCAGCGCGGGGTCGAGCACGTGGGTGCGGGTGTTGGCCACCGGCCGTCCGATCGGGACGGTCGCGCCCGGGTCGGCGGGGACGGCGTACGCGGTGACGTCGACGGCGGCCTCGGTCGGGCCGTACAGGTTGTGCAGCGCGACGCCGGTCAGCTCGTGCCAGCGCCGGGCCGCGGCGGCGGGCAGCGCCTCGCCGGAGCAGAACACGCGGCGCAGCGGTGCCGCCCACCCCGGGTCGGCGGTGACCCGCTCGGCGGCCAGGAAGCCCTCCAGCATCGAGGGCACGAAGTGCATCGTGGTGACCCGCTCGTCGCGGACGAGATCGGCGAGGTACTCCGGGTCGCGGTGCCCGCCGGGCCGGGCGAGCACGGTCGTCGCGCCCTGTGCGGGGCCCCAGAAGAACTCCCACACCGACACGTCGAACCCGGCGGGGGTCTTCTGCAGCACCCGGTCGTCGGGGCCCAGCGGATAGGCCTCCTGCATCCAGTCGAGCCGGTTGCCGATCGCGCGGTGGCTGACGACCACGCCCTTCGGCCGCCCGGTCGAGCCGGAGGTGTAGATCAGGTAGGCGGCGTCCTCCGGGTGCGGGAACGGCAGGTCGGCAGGCACCGGGCCGTCGGCGAGGTCCGCGACCGCGAGCCGGGTGACGCCGGGCAGCTCCGGCAGCGGGTCGTCCCCCGCCCCGACGAGGACGGTGCCGACGCCGGCGTCCCCGGCGACGTGCGCGAGCCGCTCCGCCGGGTGCTCCGGGTCCAGCGGCAGGTACGCCGCCCCCGCCCGGACGATGCCCAGCAGCGCGACGAGCAGCTCGGCCGACCGCGGCACGGCAACACCGACGACGGCGCCCGGGCCACCGGCGCCACGCTCGCGCAGCGCCCCGGCCAGCGCCGCCGAGCGGCGGTCCAGCTCGGCGGCGGTCAGCCGCCCTTCCGGGGCGACGACGGCGGTCGCCCCCGGGTCCCGGGCCAGGCCGTCGGCGACCCGCTCGGCCAGCGTGCGGGTGTCGGGCGGGCGGGTCTCCCCCGCCGCCGGTTCGTCGCCGGTGCGCAGCGGGAGCGAGCCGAGCGCCCGCCCCGGCGTGCCGACCAGCGCGTCGATGCGGTCACGCAGCAGCCCGACCAGCAGGTCCGCGGTGGCGGGGTCGACCCGCCGCGGATCGTGCTTGAGCACGATCGTGGTCTCCCGCCCCACCCCGACGACGAGCGCGACCGGGTAGTGCACGGCGTCCCGCACCTCGACGTCGCCGATCTCCAGGTCGCCGGGACCGGCGTCCGGGGCCGGGAAGTTCTCCACGACGACGATCGAGTCGAACAGCTCCCCACGGCCGCGTTGCAGGTCGGCCAGCCGCACCTGCGGGTGATCGAGCACCGCCGTCCGGCCGGTCTGCATCCGGCGCAGCGCCGCCGACAGCGGCTCGCCGGGGCTGCGCCGCAGCCGCACCGGGACGGTGTTCACGAACAGGCCGACGGCCTCGCCGATCCCGTCGACGGCGGCGTCGCGGCCGGAGACGGTGCTCCCGATGAGCACGTCCGGCGAGCCGGTGAGGTCGCCGACGACCAGCGCCCACGCGGTGTGCAGCAGCGTCGACGGCGTGACGTCGAGTGCCCGCGCGGCCCGGTCCAGTGCGGCGGTCGCGGTGCGGTCGAGCGTGGCGGTCCGCGTGTGGTGCGGGCCGCCGGACGGTGCCGCGGGGCCGGCCGGGGCGGGCAGGGCGTCGAGCAGGCGGACCGGCTCGGCGCCCGCCAGCTCGGCGTCCCACACCTCGCGGGCGGCGGTCCTCGCCCCGGGTGTGTCGAGGCCCGCGAGGTGGTCGAACCACGCGCGCAGCCGGGCGTCCGGGGCCGGGTCCGGCTCCGGGGCGACGCCCGCGCGGCGGACCGCGTAGGCCTCCCGCAGCTCACCGACCAGCAGCGCGACCGACCAGCCGTCGAGCACGGCGTGCTGGAAGGTCAGTGCGAGCCGGGCCCGGCCGGGGCCGGTGTGCAGCAGGGCGGCGCGCAGCAGCGGGGGGCGCGCGAGGTCGAACGGGCGGGCCCGCTCGGCGTCCAGGACCGCGGTGGCGGCGGCACCGTCGCCGCGCTCGTCGACGAGGTCGTGCTCGGTCCAGGGCAGCGTGGCCCGGCCGGCGACGGCCTGCACGACGCGCCCGTCGGCGCGCTGGGCGAACCCGGCGCGCAGCTGCGGGTGCCGGTCGAGGAGGTCCTGCACGGCGTCCCGGAGGGCGGCCGGGTCGAGCCCGGGCCCGCCGAGGTCGAGGACCTCCTGCACGACGTAGGACGTGTCGGCCGGGTCCAGCGCCGCGTGGAAGAAGAAGCCCTCCTGCAGCGGGGACACCGGCCCGACGGCGGTGATCCCGTCCAGGGCGCCGAGCGTCGCGCGCGCGGCGTCGTCCAGCTCGACGGCCGGGGCGGCCTCCGCCGCACCGAGGTACGCGGAGCAGACCGGTGCCAGCTCGCCCGGCGTGCGGTGCGTGAACACCTGCCGCGGGGTGATCGCCAGCCCGGCCTCGCGGGCCCGGACGACCAGCCGGATCGACAGCACCGAGTCGCCGCCGAGGGCGAAGAAGTCGTCGTCGACGCCGATCCCGGGCACCCCGAGCACCTCGGACGCCAGCGTGCAGAGCAGCTCCTCGCGCGGGGTCCCCGGCCGCGTGCCACGCACCTGCGCGGACAGGTCCGGGGCGGGCAGCGCGGCCCGGTCGGTCTTGCCGTTGGCCAGCACCGGGATCGCCGGCACCGGCACGACGGCGGCCGGGACCATCCACTCCGGCAGCCGCTCGCGCAGGTGCTCGCGCAGCACGCCGACCAGCACGTCGACGTCGCGGAACGGGGCCGGGCGGTGCACCGGCACGTCGGTCCCCACCGGCCGGTACAGCGGCCCGGCGGCCACCCCGGGCCGGGTGAAGACCAGCTCCACCGTCGGCTCCGGGCCCCAGGTGCCCTCGGCGGTGTAGCCGAGGGACTCGCCGAGCCGCAGCAGCTCCTCCGGGTCGGCGCCGTCCGCCACGCCGGGCTCGCCGTCGATCCGGGCCCGGGTCGCCCGGTCCGCCGCCGAGCGCAGGTCCGGGACGCCGGTGACGCGCAGTGCGTCCGGCCCCGCACCGAGTGCGGACCGGACGGCGTCGGCGAGCGCGGACGCGCTCCCGCCGGCCTCCGCCCAGCCGATTTCCACGGGACGGGGCCCCTCGCCCGCCGGCGCGGGGCCACCGGGCACGCGCAGGACGACGTCGTAGCGGTAGCGGGACAGCTCGTCGTGCGCGTCGGCGCGCTTGATCCTGACCTCGGTCCCGGCGAACCCGTCGAGTCCGGTGAAGAAGTCCGGGTGGCAGAGCAGCTCGCCCTCCCACGCCACCGCCGCGTCGAGGTCGCGGCGCAGGCCGGCCGGGTCGGCGTCCGGGTTCCGGGCGCCCAGCACCCCGGCCCGGAACGTCCGCAGCAGCCCGGCGTGCCGGACGTCGCCGACGAACAGCGCCCCGCCGGGGGCGAGCAGCGCGGCGGCGCGGTGCAGCACGTCGGTCAGGTACTCCGGCCCCGGGAAGTACTGGGCCACCGAGTTGATCACGATGGTGTCGAACGGCCCGGTGAGGTCGTCCAGCTCGTGCGCCGCCGCGGCGTGCAGCTCGACGACGTCGCGCAGCTCCGGCCGACCCTGCACCCAGCGGTCGAGCGCGGCGACCGCCTCGGCGGACAGGTCGGTGCCGACGTAGCGGGGGCAGCCCGCGCCGCCGGCGAGCTCGGCGAGCAGCAGCCCGTTGCCGACGCCCAGCTCCAGCACCCGGCCGGGGCCGAGCGCGCGGATCCGGTCGACGGTGGCGTCCCGCCAGGCCCGCATGTCGTCGCGCGGGATGGCGGTGCCGTCGTAGGTGGAGTTCCAGCCGGCGAACCCGCCCTCGTAGCCGGTCGGGTCGCCGTCCGGGGCCGAGGTGGCCGCGTAGAGCAGCTCGTGGACGTCCTTCCAGGCGGTGACCTGGTCGGTGCCGTCGCCGGCGTCCAGCGCGGGCACCGCCCACGCGGCGAGCCGCCGGTCACCGGGGGCGGGCTCGTGCACCCCGACGACGGCGTCGGCGACGTGCGGGTGCGCCCGCAGCACCGACTCGATCTCGCCCGGCTCGATCCGGTAGCCGCGGACCTTCAGCTGGTCGTCGGCGCGGCCGAGGAACTCCAGCTCGCCGAGCGCGTCCCGGCGGACCAGGTCACCGGTGCGGTAGAGCCGTTCCCCCGGCCCACCGAACGGGTCGGCGACGAACCGGTCGGCGGTCTGCCCCGGCCGGTTCAGGTAGCCGCGGGCCAGGCCGGGGCCGCCGAGGTAGAGCTCGCCGGGCTCGCCGTCGCCGACCGGGCGCAGGTCAGGGCCGAGCACGTGCACGGTGGTCATCGGGTCCGGCACGCCGATCGGCACGGTGGTCCCGGTCCGGGCCGGGTCGCACTCGCCGAGGGTGGAGTTCACGGTCGCCTCGGTCGGGCCGTAGGCGTTGACCATCCGGCGTCCCCGGCCCCAGCGCGCCACCAGCTCGGGCGAGACCCGCTCGGTGCCGGCGAGCAGGGTGGCGCGCGGCAGGTCGACGTCCGGCGGCAGCGCGGCCAGCAGTGCCGGCGGCAGCGCCATCACCGTGACGCCGTGGTCACGGGCGTAGTCCGCCAGCTCCGCCCCGGGGAGCCGCAGCTCCGAGGGCACCAGCACCAGCCGCCCGCCGGAGAGCAGCGCCATGCACAGCTCCCAGAACGCGACGTCGAATCCGGTCGAGGCGAACCCGAGGACCCGGTCGGACGCGCCGACGCCGAGCCGCTCGGTCTGGGTGGCGACGAGCTGCGCGACGCCGGCGTGGGTCAGCACCACGCCCTTGGGCCGGCCGGTCGAGCCGGACGTGTGGATCACGTAGGCGGCGGACCGGACGTCGGTCACCGGCGGCGCCACGGGAGGGGCGGCGGCGATCTCGGCCCGGTGGGCGTCGTCGTCGAGCAGCACCGCGGGCAGGTCGCCGGGCAGGTCGGCGGCGACCTCGCGGGTGCTGAGCAGCAGGGCGGGCCGGGCGTCGTCGAGCACCAGCCCGGTGCGCGCGGACGGCTGGTCCGGGTCCACCGGCAGGTAGGCGGCACCGGACCGGAGGATCGCCACCTGCGCGACGACCAGCTCGATCCCGCGCGGCACCGCCAGCGCGACCAGGGTCTCCGGGCCGGCCCCCCGCGCGACCAGCACCGACGCCAGGCGCGCGGTCCGCTCGTCCAGCTCGGCGTAGGTGAGGGAGGAGTCGCGGCAGACGACGGCGACGGCGTCCGGGTCCGCGGCCACCCGTTCCGCGAACAGCTCCGGCCAGGTGGCGAGATCGTCCGACGGGCTCTCGGACGGGGACGGCAGCGTGCGGGTCACGGTCGGGCTCCTGCTCGGCGCGGTGTCTCGGGCGGCGGTGTCGGGGGCGGGCACGGCGAACGGGCGCGGCCGGTGCGCGGGGTCTCCCCCGGTCCGGCCACGCCCGTCCGGTGCGGTCAGCCGGTGCGCTCGCGCAGGCTGCGCGGGCGCAGGTCGGTCCAGTGCTGCTCGACGTGCTCCAGGCAGTCCGGCTTGGCGGCCGGCCCGTGGCTGACCGTCCAGCCGGCCGGGACCTCGGCGAACGCCGGCCAGAGCGAGTACTGGCCCTCGTCGTTCACCAGGGCGTAGAAGGTGCCGTCGGGGTCGTCGAAGGGGTTGGTGGACACGGTTCTCCCAGGTCGGCGGTGGTCGTGGAGGTGCGGCTCAGACCGCGGCGGGGGCGCCTGCGCCGGCCGGGACCTCGGTCCCGCCGGGGGCGCCGAGCCCGGCCAGCGAGGCGACGACCTCGCCGGAGCGGACGGCGATGTTGGACAGCAGCGTCGAGGTGATGCCGTGCGTGTGCTCGGTCGGCCCCTGCAGGTAGATCCCGGCACGGACGGCGGTGCCGTCGGCCAGCTCGGTGGTGCCGACCTTGTAGTCGCGGCGGACGTCGAGCCGGCCGGAGCCATCCCGGCCGCAGGCCCCGGGGAGCCCGCCGCCGAGCAGCCACAGCGGGTCGGTGGCCTGGTATCCGGTCGCGTAGACGACGGCGTCGGCCGCGATGACCTCGCGGGAGCCGTCGATGAGGGACTCGACCGCCAGCTCCACCCGGTCCGCGACCTCGACCACGTCGGCCACCCGGGACACGTTGCGGAACCGCAGACGCTCGGTCCCGGCGACCCGCTCGTGGTAGTGGGTGCGGTAGAGCTCCTCGATCAGCTCCGGGTCGACCACGGAGTAGTTCGTGTTCGCGTGGTAGCCGAGGATCCGCTCCTTGACCTCGTCGGGGGCGGAGTAGAAGTCGTCCACCGCGGCCGGGTCGAAGATCCGGTTGGCGAACGACGTGTCGTCGGCAGGGCTGTAGCCGTAGCGCGCGAACACCGCGTGCACCTCGGCGCGGGGGAAGGTCCGGTGCAGGTGCGCGACGGTCTCCGCGGCGCTCTGGCCCGCGCCGACGACCGCGAACCGGGTGGGCTCGGTGCCGTCGAGCTCGCCGGTGCGGAACAGCAGGTCACGGTTGTGCCAGATGCGGCCGCCGGTGCGGACGCCGTCCGGCATGGCCGGGGTGAGACCACAGGCGAGGATGACGTTGCGCGCGCGGAGGCGCTCGACCGTCCCGCCCGCCGTCCGGACGACGACGTCGACGGCGTCCACGGTGGAGCCCTCGCCGCGCACCGGGACGACCTCGACGACCTCGCGGCCGTAACCGACCCCGACGTTCCCGCCGGCACCGGCGCCGATCTCCCCCACCCGCGCGGCGGCCCACTCCAGGTAGTCGTGGAACTCGCGCCGGGTCGGGAAGCTGGACCCGTAGTTGATGAAGTCGGCCAGCCGGTCCCGGTCGTGCAGGTACGAGAGGAAGGAGAAGCTGCTGGTCGGGTTGCGGAGCGTCACGAGGTCCTTGAGGTAGGACACCTGCATCGTGGCGTCCTCCAGCAGCATCCCGCGGTGCCAGCCGAAGCGCTCCTGGCGCTCGACGAACCGCGCGGTCATCCTGCGTGAGGCGGGTACCGAAGCATTGTGCTCGAGGAGCGCGATGGCCACGCCGAGGTTCGACGGTCCGAACCCGACCCCCACGACATCGAGAATCTCCTGATCGGAGTGGGGATCCGCGTTCGAAGGAGTGGCCATCACTGTCCTTTCGTTGCATCGGCACGCCTCAGATAAGGCGAGGCTAACTGCAACACGGAGTCGTACGTCCCGCCTAGGGGGTGATCCTCCGGGGGCCGCGTAACACGATCGTCATCGCAGGTCAGCATCATGACGTGACCCGCATGTCACCCGAATGGCCGTAATGACAGACCGTCCACTCAGGGCCGTACGGGCGTGTCCTGAATCGCATTCGCGGATCGTCGTCATTGACGAGAGGGTCATGCCTTCCGGGACCGCCGGAGAGGGGCGGGCGCGCGGACATGACCTGGCCCACGCACCCTGGACGATGGAGCCGCGAACACGGAAGGGCCCGCCCCGCCGACGGCGGGAACGGACCCTGGACGCATGCCGTGGCGCCGCGCGCGACGCGCGGTGCTCACCACTCCCAGTTGCGCACGACGAAACCCCCCTCGTTCGAGTCGCCGCCGCTCACCGGCGGCGGTCTCCGGGCCACCGTCACACCCTCATGGGTGATCTCTGTCGAGTGACACGATCCACCAGTGTAACGATTCGACGACGCAGCGTCACCGATTTGAGGTTCCTCTGAGGCGTTCACCGTGCGTGGTGTGCCGTTCACCGCGGACCCCGGTGACGGTGCCGTCCATGCCGGGAACCGGGCCGTACCCGTGGGTAATGTGAGGCTTACTTGTCCCGGCAACTGACGGACGGATCCCCGACGTGACCTCGCACCAGGCGGTACCGCGCGCGCGGCGCCGCTGGTGGCCGTCCGGGCGGTGGACGCTGCTCGAGCTGCCGGCCGGGGCCGTGGTGTTCGTGCTCGCCGCCGAGGCGGTGGCGGTCGGTACGGTCGTCGCGGGGGTGCTCGCCGCGCCCGTGCCGGACGGTGCCGACCTGCTGCTCGCCGCGCTGCTCACCGTCGTCGCCGGCGCGCACACCGAGCTGTCGCGCAACGCCGAGCGCCTGCGCCGGCGGATCGCCGAGACGCGGTTCGTCAACATGACCTCGGTCTGGACGTTCTCGGCCGCCCTGCTGCTACCGGCGCCGGTCGCGACGGCCGTGGTCCTCGCCGTCTACACCCATCTCTTCCTGCGCGTCTCGCACCCCGCGGGGACACCGGTGCACCGGCACCTGTTCAGCACCACCACCGTGGTCCTCGCCGTCCACGCCGTGGCGGTGGTGAGCCTGCTCGTCCCCGCCGGACCCGCCACCGGCGTGCGGGAGGCGGTCGTCGTCCTCGTCGCCCTGCCGGTCTACGCGTGCGTGAACACCCTGCTGGTCGTGTCGGTGCTGCGGCTGACCCGGCCGGGCTCGCGCTTCCTGCCGCTGCTGCTCGGCGGGGAGATCCTGCTGGAGCTGGCCACGCTCTCGCTGGGCGGTCTGGTGGCGGTCATCATCGCCCACACCTCGCCGTGGCTGGTCCTGCTCGCCGTCCTCCCGCTGGCCGTGCTGGAGCAGACGACGCTCGTCCGCCAGCTCGAGACGCAGGTGGACACCGACGCGAAGACCGGTCTGCTCAACCCGGCCGCCTGGCGCTGGCGCGGCCGGCGGCTGCTGGAGCGATGTCGTCGCACGGACCGCGCCGCAGCCGTGCTGATCCTCGATCTCGACCACTTCAAGGGCGTCAACGACCGGTACGGGCACCTCGCGGGCGACGACGTGCTGCAGGCCGTCGCCGGGGTCCTCACCGCCGAGATCCGCGACCACGACCTGGCCGGCCGGTTCGGCGGCGAGGAGTTCGTCGTCGCGCTGGGCGGCCTGCGCCCGGACGACGTGGTGTTCGGCCGGGCCCGCGAGGTCGCCGAGCGGATCCGGCGCAGCGTCGCCGCGCTCGACGTGCCGACCTCGACGGCCGGCCGCATCAGCGGTCTGTCGGTGTCGGTCGGTGTCGCGGCGTCCCCCGACCACGGCGACGATCTCGACACCCTGCTCGCGGCCGCCGACGCGGCGCTGTACGAGGCCAAGCGCGCCGGCCGGAACCAGGTCCGGGTCCGGCACTCCGAACCCGCGCCGCAGGGCGAGCCCGCGGCCCCGCCGTTCGGACTGAGCTTCGGGACCTGAGCTCACCCGGCCAGCAGGGCCCGGACCAGGTCCTTCCACTGCGCGAGCATCGAGTCGTCCCGCGGGTCGCGCGGATCGAAGGTGTAGGTCATGGCCGCACCCCGCATGGAGGTCAGCAGCAGGTCCCGCACCTGCTTGAAGCGCGGGCGCGACGCCAGCTCGTCACCGAACATGCGGGCCATCGACGCCCGGATGGCCGCGCCGAGGCGCCGCTCCTCCGGCCGCAGCGCGTCGGCGATCTCGCCGTTCGCCCGGGCCGCCGTCCAGAGCTCGATCGAGGCCCAGAAGTGCGGCTCGGAGAAGCTCTCCCAGAGCAGCTCGATGACCCGGTCGGCCCGGTCGAAGGCGTCGGCGGGCGGGTTCTCCTCGACGACCCGCCGCACCCGATCCTCGGTGTCGGCGACCCGCTTGACGGCGAGGTGCTGGGCCGCGGCGACGAGCAGCCGGTCCCGTGAGGGGAAGTGGTGCAGCAGCCGGCCGCGGGACACGTCGGCCGCGGACTGGATGGTCAGCGTCGTCGCGCCGGAGTAGCCGCCGTCGATCAGGCAGGCGACGGCGGCGTCGAGGATCCGGGCGCGGCTGTCCTCCGACCGCTGCGCCCGGGTCCTCGTGCCGTGTGTCCGCTCGGTGGTCATGATCGGACTAGAGTCCCAGACCCCGGCCGATGACCTCCTTCATGATCTCGGTCGTGCCGCCGTAGATCCGGGTGATCCGTGCGTCGGCGTAGGCCTTGGAGATCGGGTACTCGCTCATGTAGCCGTAGCCGCCGTGCAGCTGCAGGCACTTGTCGACGACCCGGCCCTGCAGCTCGGTGCACCAGTACTTCGCCTTCGACGCGTCGACCGCGGTCAGCTCGCCCGCGTTGAGGGCGCGCACGCAGTCGTCGACGTAGTGCTCGGCGATGTCGATCTCGGTGTCCAGCTCGGCCAGCACGAACTTCGAGTTCTGGAACGAGCCGATCGGCGAGCCGAACGCCTTGCGCTCCTTCACGTACTCCAGGGTCTGCGTCAGGGCGGTGCGGGCCGCGGCGACGCCCGCGACCGCGATCGACAGCCGTTCCTGGGGCAGGTTGGTGACGAGCTGGGTGAAGCCCTGGCCCTCGTCGGGCCCGAGCAGGTTCTCCACCGGGACCCGGACGTCGGTGAACGACAGCTCGGCGGTGTCCTGCGCGTGCTGGCCCAGCTTGTCCAGGTTCCGGCCGCGCTCGAACCCCTCCATCCCGCGCTCGAGCACCAGCAGGCTCATGCCCTTGTGCTTCTGCGACGGGTCGGTCTTCACCGCCACGACCATCAGGTCGGCGTTGATGCCGTTCGTGATGAACGTCTTGGACCCGTTGACGACGTACTGGTCACCCTCGCGGACCGCGGTCGTCGACATCGAGGCGAGGTCCGAGCCGATGCCCGGCTCGGTCATCGCGATACCGAGGATCAGGGTCCCGTCCACGACGCCGGGGAGCCAGCGCTGCTTCTGCTCCTCGGTGCAGTAGGCGAGCAGGTAGGGCAGCACGATGTCGTTGTGCAGGGTCAGGCCCAGCCCGGACGCCGCGGCCCCGGACCGCATGAGCTCCTCGGCGATGACGGCGTTGAACCGGAAGTCCGGCACGCCTCCCCCGCCGTAGGACTCGGGCACGTCGATGCCCAGGAAACCGTTCGCGCCGGCCGTGGTGAACAGCTCGCGCGCGACGATGCCGTCGCGCTCCCACTGCTCCTCGTGCGGCACGATCTCCTTCTCCACGAAGGCCCGGAAGGCGGACCGGAAGTCCTCGTGGTCGGACTCGTAGAGCGTGCGCCTCATCGCGGGCGCCTCCCCTCGGTGGGTGTGCGGACTAGCGCGGCTGCATCCGGATCGCGCCGTCGAGGCGGATCGTCTCGCCGTTGAGCATCGGGTTCTCGACGATGTGCGCGGCCAGCTTCGCGTACTCCGCGGGCTGTCCCAGCCGCGACGGGTGCGGCACCTGCTTGCCCAGCGACGCCTTCACGTCCTCGGGCAGCGCCCCGAGCAGCGGGGTCTCGAACAGCCCCGGCGCGATCGTGCACACCCGGATCCCCAGGTCGGCCAGGTCACGCGCGATCGGCAGCGTCATCCCGACGATGCCACCCTTCGACGCCGAGTATGCCGCCTGCCCGATCTGACCCTCGAACGCCGCCACCGACGCCGTGTTGATCACCACGCCGCGGTCCCCGTCGACCGGCTCGGCCGTCGCGATCCGCTCCGCAGCCAGCCGGATCACGTTGAACGTGCCGATCAGGTTCACGTTGATCACCTTCGTGAACCCGTCCAGCGGGAAGGCGCCCTTCTTGCCGTAGGTCTTGGCGGCGTTGCCGATGCCCGCGCAGTTCACGGCGATGCGCACCGTGCCGAGCTCCTCGGCGGCGTCGAGCGCGGCGCCGACCTGGGCCTCGTCGGTGACGTCGGCCGGCACGAAGCGCACCGCGTCACCGAGCTTGTCGGCGACCGCCTCGCCCTGCGACGACGGCAGATCGATGATCACGACCTTGCCGCCCTGCTCGACGAGCTTCTCGGTGGTGGCCAGGCCGAGGCCGGAGGCCCCACCGGTGACGACGGCGACGGAACCGTTGATGTCCATGTCTGTAGCGGTCCTTTCCGTGGGGAACGTGTGGAGGTAGGTGTCAGAGGAGTTCGAGGATGGTGGCGTTCGCCTGCCCGCCGCCCTCGCACATGGTCTGCAGGCCGTAACGGATGCCGTTGTCCCGCATGTGGTGCACCAGCGTCGTCATGATCCGCGCACCCGAACCACCCAGCGGGTGCCCCAGCGCGATCGCCCCACCGTTCGGGTTCAACCGCTGCGCCACACCCGCGTCGTCCCCGCCGATGTCGGCCAGCCACGCCAGCGGCACCGGCGCGAACGCCTCGTTCACCTCGAACGCCCCGATGTCCGACAGACCCAGCCCCGACTTCGCCAGCGCCTTCTCCGTCGCCGGGATCGGCGCCGTCAACATGATCACCGGATCCGCACCCGCCAGCACCGCGGTGTGCACCCGCGCCACCGGACGCAACCCCAGCTCCGCAGCCTTCTCCGAGGTCGTCATCAGCAACGCCGCCGACCCGTCGGAGATCTGCGACGAGTTCCCCGCATGGATCACCCCGCCCTGGTCGGCCTCCTTGAACACCGTCTTCAGCTGCGCCAGACCCTCCAGCGTGCCCCCACGCCGCACACCCTCGTCGGCCTCCACCCCGGCCAACGGGGCGATCTGCGCGTCGAACCGGCCGGCGTCCTGCGCGGCCGCGGCACGCTCGTGGGACAGGAGGGCGAACTCGTCGAGCTGCGTGCGGGAGAAGCCCCACTTCTCGGCGATCATCTCCGCGCCGACGCCCTGGTTCGGCGACACCCCGTAGCGGGCGGCGAAGTCGGCACCGAGCGGGTCCTGGCCCTGGCTGGAGGAGCCCATGGGCACCCGGGTCATCGACTCGACGCCACCGGCGACGACGACGTCGTACTGGCCTGCGATCAGCCCGGCCGCGGCGAAGTGCACCGACTGCTGGCTCGACCCGCACTGCCGGTCGACCGTCACACCCGTCACCGACTCCGGGAACCCGGCCGCCAGCGCCGCGTTGCGGGCGATGTCCAGGGTCTGCTCACCGGCCTGGGACACGCAGCCCCAGATCACGTCCTCGATCTCGGCCGGGTCGACACCCGACCGTTCCGCCACGCTCCGCAGCACGTGGGCCGACAGATCGGTCGGGTGCACCCCGGCCAGACCGCCCTTGCGCTTGCCGACCGGGCTGCGCACCGCTTCGACGATGACTGCGTCTCGCACGTCCCACGCTCCTTCGCGACGGGTTCCGGCGCCACCGGGCGCCGTTCTCGACGGCGACGGTAGCAGGAAACAGTCAGGACTGACTGCCTGGCGGTCGTGCGAGCCGCGTCACGCCCGGATCCGGTCCGCCAGCCGGCCCAGTCCGAGCACGGCCCAGCCGAGCAGGAGGAACCCGGCGGCGAGCCGGACGATGTTCCAGGCCAGCCCACCCGCACCGACGGCGTCGGGATCCAGGAAGTAGTACGGCGCCCGCCGGCCCGTCCCGTTCAGCACGAGGAGGGCGAGCGCGAGGTAGGCGGCGGGGAACAGGAGCCAGACCAGCGGGCGCCACCACGGGACCGGCGGCCCGGCCCGCCGGACCAGCGTCCAGTCCATCAGCGCGAGGAGCGGGACGACGACGTGCAGCAGCACGTTGGCCGGCGTCCAGCCCATGCTGCGGCCGGTGAGGAACAGCAGCCAGACGACGCCCGCGACCAGCAGGTACACCACGACCGCGGCCCGCAGTCCGGTGGCACGCCGTGCCCGGGGCGCGACCAGCATCCAGGCGTAGAACGCCGCCGCGAGGACGTTGACCTGGTAGGTGAAGGTCGTCAGCCGCCACGTCACGCCGCTGCGCGAGGTCAGCTCGACCAGTACGAGCGCGGCGAGCACGCAGAGCACGATCGCGGCGCGCACCGGCACGACGAGTGCGTCACGACGGCCGGGGGCGGGTTCCGGGGTCACCCCCGCTCAACTCCACGGGACGGGCCGCCGTTCCCGGGTCCCGGTGCGGGCGAGCGCCCCGCGGGCCGGGCGGCACGATCCGCGGGTGATCCACGCCATCCGGTGCCGCCCGCCGCTCGCACCTGATCGTTCCGTCGTGCAACGTGGATGGTGAGCATCCCTCACGAGGAGGAGGTCCGATGTCCACCACCGAGCACGGCAACGTCCCCGCCGGGGGCAACACGGTCGCCGGCGGCTGGGGCGTGACCCGCAGCGTCGGGCTCACCGCGCTCGCCGTCGCCGCGGCCCGCGCCGCGGAGGCCGAGCGTCCCGACGCACTGGCCACCGACCGGTTCGCCGCGGGATTCGTGCGGGCCGCCGAGCCCGCGGCGCCCCTGACGTCCGCGGGCGGGCTCGCCTGGGACGCGCTCGTCGACATGATGGCGATCCGCACCCGGGTGCTCGACGACCTGATGCTCGCCGCCGCAGGCGCCGGGATCCGCCAGGTCGTCGTCCCGGCGGCCGGGCTGGACGCCCGGGCGTACCGGCTGCCCTGGCCGTCGGGCGTCACCGTGCACGAGATCGACCAGGCGGAGGTGCTGTCGTTCAAGCAGCACGTCCTCGACGCGGCCGGGGCCGTGCCGCACGGCCGGTACCGCCCGGTCGCGTGCGACCTGCGGGAGGACTGGCCCACCGCGCTGCGCGACTCCGGGTTCGACCCGGCGGCACCGACGGCGTGGCTGGTGGAGGGCCTGCTGCCCTACCTGCCGCCGGACGCCGAGGCAGACCTGTTCGCCCGCATCACCGAGCTGTCGGCCCCGGGCAGCCGGATCGCCGTCGAGACCCTCGACCAGGCCGCCGCCGACGGGTGGATCCACTCGTCGGCGGTGCGCGAGCTCGGGGCCGCGACCGGGTGCGACCTGGCCGAGCTCTGGGACACCCGCCGGCGACCGGCCGCCGTGGACGTCCTGCGCGGGCACGGCTGGCGGGCCCGCGGCCGCGGGATCGGCGACCTCGGCGCCGAGCTGGGCCGGGTGCCGTCCGGACCGGCCGCGGGCATGGTCACCCACGCCGCGATCGTCGACGCGGAGCGCTGAGGCGGCTCGGGGCCGGGGTTCAGGCCCCGGCGCTCCCGGCGCGAGCGGGGGCGCCGGTCCGGTCGTCGTCCCCGGTCGCCTGCTGCCCGTCGCCGGTCGCCGGGGTCCCGTCCCGGGACTCCGACGCCTCGTCACCGGCGTCCGGGACCCCGCCACCGGCGTCGGCCGCCGCGTCGTCCCGGCCGAGGATGCCCTCCTGGGCCGCGACGACCGTCGGGACGGTGATCTGACCGGCCACGTTGGTCGCCGTCCGCATCATGTCGAGGATCGGGTCGATGCCGATGACGACCGCGATCCCGGCGGCGATGACCTCGGGCGGGAGGCCGACGGCGGCGAGGGTCAGGGTCAGCATGGTGAACCAGCCGGTCGTCCCGGCGGTGGCCAGCGCACCGAACACCGCGACGGCCACGATCACCAGGTACTGCCACACGGCCAGCTCGATCCCGGAGATGTGCGCGATGAAGATCGTCGCGAGGGCCGGGTAGACGGCGGCGCACCCGTCCATCTTGGTCGTCGTGGCGAGCGGCACGGCGAAGCCGGCGTAGTTCCGGTCGACGCCCAGGTCGATCGCGGCCTGCCGGGACTGGGGCAGCGACGCGCCCGAGGAGCGCGACACGAACGCGAACTGCAGCACCGGCCAGGTCACCGAGAAGAAGCGGCGCGGGCCGATGCCGGCGACGACGCGCAGCAGCAGCGGGTACACCCCGAACAGCACGATCGCGCAGCCCAGGTAGACCGTGACGATCAGGCCGAGCAGCGAGCCGACGAAGCCGCTGCCGTAGGTGGCGAACGCGTTGCCGATCAGGCCGAGCACGCCGACCGGTGCGAGCACGATGATCCATCCGATGATCGTCAGGACGATCTCGAACGCCGACCGGGAGAACGCGACGAACGGCTCGGCCTTCTCACCCAGCGCGTAGGCCGCTGCGCCGACCAGCAGCGCGGCGAGGACCACCTGCAGGACGTTGTCCTCGGCGAACGCGGCGACCGGGTTCGCCGGGATGATCCCCGTGAGCAGGGCCTGCCACGACCCGACCGTCTTCTCCCCGACCTCCTGGACGGCCTCGGGGTCCGCGGCGACCGAGATCCCCGCGCCCGGGCGGCCGACGATGCCGATGGCCAGACCGATCAGGACGGCGATCAACGAGGTGCCGGCGAACCAGGCGACGGTGCGGCCGCCGAGCCGGGCGGCCGTCCGGCCACCGCCGAGGTCGCGCAGGCTGACGATGCCGACGACGACCGCGAGGAAGACCAGCGGCACGACGGTGAACTGCAGCAGCCCGGTGAACAGGCTACCGACGGTGTCCAGTGTGGAGGCCAGCCAGTCGGCCCCGGTGAGCCGGGCGGTCAGCCCGAGCAGGGCGCCGAGTACGAGACCGGCGAGGGTGAGGACGGCGAACACGCGGGGCCTGCGCCAGGCGCGGGCCGCACGGACGACGAGTGACACGATGGGGATCCTTCGGGGTGCGGTGGTGACGGTTGCCGGGGCCGGGTCACGCCGGACAGCCCGACACCATGCGCCGGCACAGGTCGATCACCCGTCTGCGCACCATCACCAGTCCACGTCCCCGCACGTGGTCCCACAACGCCCGGTGTGCCCGCTTCCTTCCCGGGCACGGTGTACCCCCCGTCACGCGCGTGACGGTCAGACGGGGACCGATCGGGTCCTGGCGTCGCGCGGCAGCGGTACCCGCGCCGGGTCCCGCGGCAACCGGCCGGGCCACACCAGACAGAGCACCGGTGGGGCACCGACCGCACGCAGGGCGGCGACCGCGAGCTCCACGTCGGACGCCCGCGTCCCGGCGGTCTGCACCGCGAGCACCGTCGGCCCGCCGTCGCGCAGCGCACGCAGGTCCTCCTGGCGGAGCCGCGGGGACCGCAGCGCCCGGACGACCGGCACCCCCGCCCCGGGATCACCGGCCGGCGCCCCCGGCGTGAGATCGGCGTACACCCGCCGGTCCCCCACCAGCGTCGCGGCCTTCACCAGCTCGCCGGCGATGTCGCAGGCCGGCTCCGCGGTGAGCTGCACGACGGTGACCTGTGGGAACCCGCTCAGCCACCGGCGGTAGGCGTCGGCCAGCACCGGCACCGCCCCGGGTGCCCGGCCCGGCGCGAGCACCGGCGGGTCGATCCGGTCGCGCAGTGCCGCGGCCGGGTCTGCCTCCGGCAGCAGACGCCTGCCCCGCCGGACCGCGGGGACGCCCACGCCGACCAGGACCGGCACGGCCAGCCCGCCGAGCAGCACGGCCCCGGTGACCCACCAGCCGAGCGGGACCGCGGGCCCGGCGACCGCGGCCGCCCCGGGGACGACGACGGTCGCCTGCCCCGTGCGGTCCGCCAGCACCCGGCCGAGCTGGTCCGCGACGGGATCGGGCGCGGTGCCGCCGCTGTCGGACGCCGCCGCCGCGGCGCGCCGGTCGAGCTCGGCGCGGACCGGGCCGGTGCCCGCCGCGTCGACGGCCGCGTCGACGGCGGCGACCTGCTCCGTCAGTGCGGTGACGGCCCCGTCGACGGCGGCGGTGGCGGCCGCCGCGTCGGGACCGGTGGCGCGGACCTCGATCGTCCCGGGCGCCGGCGAGGTGACCTCCGGCACGGCCCCCGCGGGCTCGGCGACGCGGTCGGTGAACGCGGTCGTCGCCGCGGCGCCGAGCGCGCGGGCGGTGGCCGCGGCAGGATCGGCCGACCCCACCGTCGCGACCTGGAGCGTCGCCGTCGCCACGGTGGGGGGCGGGACGAGCACGGCCAGCACGGCGGCGGTGCCCGCGGCGAGCACTCCGAGCAGGACGACCCGTCCACGCCGGCGGGCCAGGACGGCTCCGGCCTCACGCAGCGGGCCGTTCCCGCGCCCCACCGGGACGCGGACCCCCGGACCGGCCGCGACCCGGCCGGGCGCGACGGCGAGGAGTGGGGCGGAACCGTTCACCGCGCCGTTCGCGACCCCGTCGACGGCGCGGTCCCCGGGGCCGCTCCCCGGGTCCTTCACCAGCGCGTTCCGCGGAACGTCCACCGCGTCGTCCGCCGCCGGCGCGTTCCGCGGAACGTCCACCGCGTCGTCCGCCACCGTCGCGTTCCGCGGAACGTCCACCGCACCGCCCGCCGCCGGCGCGTTCCGCGGAACGTTCGCGGTGCCCTTCGCGGTGCCCTTCGCGGTGCCGTTCGCGGTGCCGTTCGCGGTGCCGTTCGCCGTGCCGTTCGCCGTGCCGTTCGCCGTGGCGTTCCGCGGAACGCTCCCCGGGGTCGCGGCGACGTCCGCGGGGGCCTGCACGCCGTGCAGACCTGGGCCGTCCGGTACCGAGCCGTCCGGACCGGCACTGTCCGGTGGTCTCGGGACCTGCATCGGGGACCGCAGCCCACGACGCGGAACCGGCGGACGGGGGAGGTCACCGGGCTCCGGGCCCGGGGGCCCGGCCTGCGCCGGCACCGCGGGCGCTCGACCCGTCCCCCCGTCCGCCGGACCGGTGGCCCCCCGCGGGACCGGGGACGGCCGGCGGGCCGGGGACGGTCGCGGGACGGGGCCGGGCCGCGGCAGGCTCCCCGCGCCCGCGACCGGCGCCTCGGACCGGTCGGGCCCGGCTCCGGCAGCACCGGCCGACGGGTCCGGCGACCGCTCCGGCGACGGACGCTGCGCGGGGTCCCGGGGAGGATCCGGCGTCGCCCCGGGCGTCGGTCCCACCGGCACCCCGGGCGCACGCACGGTGCGTGCCATCAGAACGTCCCCATCGGCATCGCCCCGTCGAGCGCGCCCGGCCCGGCACCGGTGCCCGCCCAGGCCGGCTGCGGCTGCGCGTTCCCGGCACCGGCGGAGATCCGCTCACCGAAGTGTTCCCGCAGCCAGGACGTCCGGTAGACGGTGTCGAGGTAGCGCTCCCCCAGGTCAGGGGCCAGCGCGACGGCGGTCACGCTCTCGTCACCGTGCCGCGACAGCCAGGCCAGCGCCCCGGCCACGACGGTCCCGGTCGACCCGCCGAACAGGAACCCGCGCCGCGCCAGCCGGTGGCAGATCTCCAGGGTGTCCGGTTCCGCCACGTGGACCACGTCGTCCACGTAGGCCTCGTCGAGCAGCGGGGGCCGGACGCTCGTGCCCAGGCCGGGGATCATCCGCGGCGCGGGCCGGTCCCCGAAGGTGATCGACCCGACGGCGTCGACCGCGACCACCCGCACGCGGCCGGGCCGGGAACGGAAGTACCGGGCGCAGCCCATGAGCGTCCCCGTCGTGCCGGCGCCGACGAACAGCACGTCGATCCCGGGGAACGCCGACTCGATCTGGGGGCCGGTGCTGGTGAGGTGCGAGCCCCAGTTCTCCGGGTTCGCGTACTGGTCCAGCCAGACGTACCGGTCGTCGGACTCCACCATGGACCGGACGAGCGAGAGCCTCGTGGCGAGGTAGCCACCGGCGGCGTCCGGGAGGTCGACCACACGGACCTCGGCACCCAGCGCCTCCATGATCCGGTGGGTCGCCGGGTTGCACCGCGGGTCGGTGACGCACACGAAGCGGTAGCCGCGGCTGGCCGCGATCATGGCGAGGGCGACGCCGAGGTTCCCCGACGACGACTCGACCAGCACCGACCACGGGGTCAGCCGCCCGGAGCGCTCGGCCGCGGTCACCATGCCGAGCGCGGCCTTGAGCTTGACCGAGCCCGCGAAGTTGAATCCCTCGCACTTCAGGTAGAGGGAGCGGCCCAGCGATCCGGCCAGGTCGACGTACAGGTCGTCGGTGTTGAACTGTTCGGGGGCGGAGATGACGGTCATCGTCGACCTCTCTCAGGGGGTGTGCCGCTCGGCGGTGCCGGCTCGGGTCGTGGGCGACGTCGCGGCCACGACACGCGTCACCGGTCGTCCCGGGCGGGGACGGTGACGCCGTCGGCCATCGCGACCACGACGTCCCGCACGCCGGTGTAGGGATCGCGGCCGTGCGCGACCCGCAGGTTGTCGACGACGAGCAGGTCGCCGTCCTGCCAGGGCTCGCGCACAGTGTGCCGCTCGTGGGCGTCGTTGATCACGTCGACGACGTCGGGCGGGACGGGTGAGCCGTCGCCGAACCGGGTCGTGAACGGCAGCCCGTCCGGACCGTGCAGCTCGACGAGGAACTCGCGCACCTCCGGGTCCATGGCGTACTCCGACAGGAACGCGATCTGGTTGAAGAAGACGCGTTCCCCGGTGGCCGGGTGGACCAGCACGCCGTGCCGGCGCTGCCGGGTGCGCAGACCGCCGCCCGTCGTCCACTCGGTCGCGATCGCGTTCGCCCGGCAGTAGCGCTCGACCTCGTCCCGGTCGGTGGTGCCGAACGCCTGCGTCCAGGACGCCCCGATCTGGTCGCCGTAGTTGCGGACGAGCAGCCAGCCGTCGCGCTGGATCCGGTCGACCAGCGCGCCCGGCAGCTCGTCGACGACCCGTGCGGTGTCGACCAGCGGGGTCGCGCCACCCGACGCCGGTGCCCGCAGGCAGGCGAACATCAGCGTGGCCGGCGTCTCGAGCACGTAGGACAGCTCGTGGTGCGGGCACATGGGCTGCCGCGCGGGCCACGGCGTGGACGAGTGGACACCGTCGGCGAGCAGGGTGCGGGCGGCGACCGCCTCGCGCTCGGTGTAGGCGGCGCCGCCGAGCCGGGCGGCGACGCCGGCGACGTCGGCGACCGTCCGCAGGCCGAGGCCCCGGACCACGACGGCGCCGTGTTCGTCGACGAGGTCGCCCAGGGCGTCGCCGTTCCGTTCGCACCAGTCGCTCGCGTCGCCCGCGGAGCCGGAGGCCAGGACGGGCGGGTGTCCGGGGTGCAGTCGCACCCCCAGCAGTGATCCGGTCATCGTTCTCCCCCCATGTGGTGGTGGTTCGGTCCTGCGGGGAGCGGTGCGGGTCCGGGAGCGGGTGCGTGGCGGGTGGGACGGACGGCGCGGGCCGGGTTGCCCTCCCAGACGTCCCCGGCCGGCACCTCCTCGCCCTTCATGAGGAAGGCGTCGCAGCCGATCCGGGCGCCGTCGCCGACGACGGAGCCGTAGTGCAGGAAGGCGCCGACGTCGAGGCAGGCGCCGTTGCCGACGGTGATGCGCTCCGACTTGAACGTGCCGTCCTCCTGGGAGTGGCACTGGATGACGGATCCGGCGTTGAGCACCGCCTCGTCGCCGATCGTGACCAGGGTCCGCTCCGTCAGGGCGCACCCGTCGTCGAACACCCGCCGGCCGATGCGGACGCCGAGGGCGCGGGACACGACGTTCTTGAACGGGGTACCGGCGAGCATCCGGTCCCAGCCCTGGACCACGAGCTTCCAGTAGCGCTCGTGCCACCAGAAGTACGGGTCGTAGACCGAGCAGAAACGGGGACGCAGCGGGTGGAACACGGTCGCCAGCCGCTCGACCGCGACGGTGTAGACCATCGTGAACAGCAGCGAGACGACCATCAGGATGCCGACCGCGACCGGCCCGAGCGGCACGAGGACGTCGGCGAGCAGCAACGTCAGCAAGGTGATCCCGAACAGGCCGCCCCAGCGGAACAGCAGGGCGACGCCGATGGTGCGCCGGTTGTAGCGGTTCTTGCGGCGCAGCCGCTCGTGCAGGTCGAGCCCGCTCTCCAGGTGACCGAACGCGGAGTCCCGGCGCACGGTGCGCGGGATCTCGAAGGGCGGTGAGCCGAGCAGGCCGACGCCGCTGCGGACCGGCCCGTCCGTCGGGACGAGGGTCTTGGTCGCGATGAGGCAGTCGTCGCCCACCCGGGCGCCGGCCGGATAGACGATCCTGTTGCCGAGGAAGCTGTTCGCGCCCAGCCGGGTGCGCGAGACCACGAATGCGGTCGACGAATAGTCCGCATTGACGATGGACAGGCCGTCGGCGACCATCGTCCCGGTCCCGATCGAACTCGCGAACGGGGTCTCGTGCTTGACCGCCGTTCCGAAATTGGTTCCCGTCTGGGGTCGCAGCCGGAGGTCGTGACCGATCAGCCGCAGATACCCGACGATGTAGGAACTGTCGCCCAGCAGGTACGTGAAGAACCTGATGTTGGTCGTCCGGATCACCATCCGGTGCAGGGTGTAGCGGAACCCGTAGAGCCGGTGGATCCGCCCCTCGACGGTGCCGGCCGTGAGCAGCCGGGCGAGCACCGTCGCGCTGACGAGGCCGGCGACGATGCCGACGAGCATCAGGACCCCCGACAGCGCGAGCACCTCCAGGTAGAACAGCAGCGTGTCGTGCGGGACCGTCGCCACCCCGAGGACCGTGTCGAACGTCGGGATGCGCAGCAGCGCCGCGTCGACGACCCCGGTGCTCAGCGGCAGCCAGACCAGTACCAGCGTCAGCAGCTGACCGGCCGCGTAGGCGCCGCGGCGCAGCGACCCGCTCGGCGTCGTCGCCGGACCGCCCGGGTCGCCACCACCCTGCCGTCCCGGAGTGCCCCACCAGGTCTCGCCCGCCGGGATCCGCTGGCCGGTGTGGAGCGACGACGAGTGGGCGAGCCTGCCGCCGTCGCCGATCTCGCTGCCGATGTCGACGACGGCGGCCTCGCCGACGACCACGTCGGCACCGAGCACGACGCGGCCCGTCCGGATGATCCCCGGTTCGGCGCGGTAGCAGGTGAGCACCGAGTCCTTGCGGAGCACGGTGCCCGCACCGATGGTCAGCAGGTCGGGACAGGCCGGCACGAACCGGGACAGCATCACGACCCCCGGGCCGATCCGGGCACCCAGCAGCCGCAGGTAGAGCGGCAGCAGGGGCGAACCCGCGGCGACCAGGAGCAGCGGGTTGGTGCGGACCAGCGACCTGGCCAGCCAGAACCGGAAGTAGCCTGCGCTCCACAGCCGGATCTCCCGCTCGGTCCACCGGCCGACGAGCAGCCACTTGGCGACGATCGGCAGCACCGCGAACACCGCGAAGGCGAGCGAGACGGCGACCAGCGAGCGGAGGTAGAAGTCCACGAGCCCGGCCCCCTGCGCGATCCACAGGTAGGCCGTGCCGAGCACCGTCCCGTAGGCCACGGTGAAGAGCACGAAGGTCAAGAGCTGGGCGGCGCCGCACAGCACGTAGGCCACGGACGAGACGGGCGGCGCCGGATCGGGCCGCACCGCCGTCGTGGGCGGTTCGGGGCCGGCGCCCTCCCGGGCGAGCGCAGCGGCCAGACCGGCCGGGGTCGGGTGCGCGTAGACGTCGGTCATCGACACGTCGGGCAGGTCGTCGCGGTGCCGCACCCGGGCGCAGAACCGGGTCATCGTCATCGAGTCCGCGCCGAGGTCGGTGAACACGTCCGCGTCCACCCGCACCTCCGCCTTCAGCAGGTCGGCGAGGATCGCCCGGTAGCCCTCCTGCACGACGCCCGCCGCGTCCGGCCCGCCTGCCCGCCCCGCCCCGGCCAGGGCCGTCGCGAGCCCCCGGGCCGTCGGGTGCGTGTAGACGTCGGTCATCGACACGTGCGGCATCCCCGGCCGTCCGCGGACCCGCGCACAGAAGCGGGCGAGCAGCATGGAGTCCGCTCCGGCGTCGGCGAAGAAATGATCGGTCGGCGCCACCGGGAAACCGGTCATTTCACCGATGAGGGCGCAGATCTCGTTCTCGACGTCCAGTTCCGGATCCGTCCCCGGACGGGAAACGATGATCCGTTCCGCGGCCTGCCGAATCGGCATCCCCGGTACCTCCCCCCGAGCGGAACCCGTCTCTGCCGGTCGAATTCGTCGCAGGTTTCCTCTGTGTTACCCCTCATCGCATTTACCCGACATCGACGACCATCGGAGACGGACGCCGGCCGGGCGCGAGGGTGGTGCCGGATGCCGCGACACCCTGTCGCGACACCCCGTCGCGCGATCCGTGCCCTACCGTTCGCCGCCGGCCACGCAGACGGTTCGGCTTCGCCCGTAATGTGATCTGGTTCACACTTGTTCATCCGACCGAGGTCGCCCCGTGCGGCGCGTGCGCGCGGGCCCCCGGCACCCGGGCACGGATCATGGGTCGACGCGACGGAAGGAGATCCCGTGCCCCGGCTACCACGCCGAACGGTGCTGCTCGGCGCGCTCGGCGGTGCGCTGTCCGGCGCACTCCCCGGTGTCGTGCCGCGCGCACCCGCGCTCCCCGACCCGTTCACCCTCGGCGTCGCGTCCGGCGACCCGGCGCCGGACGGGGTGGTCCTCTGGACCCGGCTCGCGCCCCGGCCCGACGCCGAGGACGGCCGCGGCGGGATGCCGGACCGGGCGGTCGACGTCGAGTGGGAGCTGGCCGAGGACGAGGGCTTCACCCGGGTCGTCCGGCGCGGCACCGAGACCGCGACGGCGCAGGAGGCGCACACCGTCCACGCCGAGCCGGGCGGCCTCGCCCCGGGGCGGGAGTACTTCTACCGGTTCCGCACCGGGACGCACCTGTCCCCCGCCGCGCGCACCCGGACCGCGCCGGCGCCGGACGCGGCCGTACCGGCCCTCACGGTCGCGACGGCGTCCTGCGCGAAGTTCGGGGCCGGGTACTTCACCGCCTACCGGGCGCTCGCCGCCGACGAGCCCGACCTCGTCCTGCACCTCGGCGACTACTTCTACGAGGCCGACGACGGCGACGTCCGCGACACCGGTGGCCCGGAACCGACCGACCTCGCCGGCTACCGGCGGACCCACGCCCACCAGAAGTCCGATCCCGACCTGCTGGCCGCGCACGCCGTCGCGCCCTGGGTCGTCGTGTGGGACGACCACGAGGTCGTCAACAACTGGGCGGGTGGCGACGGGAGCGTCTCCCCCGACCGCAGGGCCGCGGCGTTCCGCGCGTACTGGGAGCACATGCCGCTGCGCCGGGCGTCGGTGCCGCGCGGGCCGGACCTGCAGCTGTACCGCCGCATCGGGTGGGGCTCGCTCGCGACCTTCCACATGCTCGACACCCGGCAGTACCGGATGAAGGGCGGTTCCATCACCGGCGCGGAACAGGAGCGCTGGCTGCTCGACGGCTTCCGCGCCTCCACCGCGGGCTGGGACGTGCTGGGCCAGCAGGTCTTCTTCGCGCCCCGCTCCGGCGGCGGCAAGCGCCAGACGTGGGACGAGCACCCGGAGTCCCGGGGGCGCATCCAGCAGGGGTGGGTGGACGCCGGGGTGCGCAACGCCGTCGTCCTCACCGGGGACGAGCACGTGCACCACGCCAACGAGCTGCCCGCCGACCCCGACGAGCCGGACGGCCCCGTCGTCGGGACCGAGCTGGTCACCACCTCGGTGACCTCCGGCGGCGACGGCAGTGACGGCGGGGACGACGGGGACGGTGGCGGCGAGGACGACGGCGACGGCGGGGACGACCCGCACCTGCGTTTCCGCGCCGACCGGCGCGGCTACGTCCTCGCCCGGTTCGAGCCGCAGCAGCTGCGCGCCGACTTCCGGACCGTGGAGAGGGTGTCGGAGCGGGACGCCCCGGTCGGCACGGCGGCGTCGTTCGTGGTGCCGGACCGGGAACCCGGGCTGCACGCGCTGTGAGCCCGGGCCCCGGCGGCCCTCAGCCGGTGGCGACCTTCGGTGCGGGCACCGCGTCGGCGTCCAGGGCGTCGAGCACCGCGGCGGCGATCCGCTCCCGGTGCGCCTCGGCGGACCCGAGCAGGGCCGCGTCGGCGACGGCGCGCTTGTAGTACAGGTGCGCCGGGTGCTCCCAGGTGAACCCGATCCCGCCGTGCAGCTGCACGGTGTCCGCGGCGACCCGGTAGCAGACCTCCGAGCAGGTGGCCTGGGCGATCGACACCGCGAGATCGGGGTCGTCCACACCGGACGCGACGGACCAGGCCGCGTGCAGTGCGGTGGTGCGGGCGTGCTCGACGCCGACGAGCATGTCCGCGCACCGGTGCTTCACCGCCTGGAAGGACCCGATCGGACGGCCGAACTGGAGCCGTTCCTTCGCGTAGCCGACGGTGAGGTCGAGCAGCCGCTGCGCGATGCCGGTCTGTTCGGCGGCGAGCAGTGCCCCGGCGGTGCGGAACGCGTGCCGCAGGGCGCGGTCGGCGTCGTCGCCGGTGGCGAGCACCGTGGCCGGCGCCCCGTCGAGGTCGACCCGGGCGATCCGGCGGGTGAGGTCGAGCGAGCCGCGCGGCGTGACCGTCACCCCGGCGGTGCCCTGGTCGACGGCGGCCAGCACCGGGCCGTCGGGCCCGGCCGCGGCGACGAGCAGGACGTCGGCGGCAGCCGCGTCCGGCACGTGGTCGACGGTGCCGGTGAGCCGCCCGTCGTCGGCGGAGACGGCGGCCGCGGTCGCGGCGTCGTAGGGCACCGTCAGGGGCGCGACCAGGGCGGCGGTCCGGGTGCCCTCGGCCAGCTCGGGCAGCAGCGCGTCCCGTGCCGCCGACGCCGGCGCGGCGACCAGGGCCGGGACGGCCAGCCCGACGGTGCCCAGCAGCGGTCCGGTGACCAGCGCCGCGCCGAGCTCCTCGGCCGCGACCGCCTGGTCGACGCAGGTGCCGCCGGCCCCGCCGAGCTCCTCGGGGACGGCGAGGGCGAGTGCCCCCAGCTCCCCGCCGAGCCGGGCCCACAGGGCACGGTCGTAGCCCTCGCCGGTGTCGATCAGCGCGCGCAGCACCGTCTCGTCGTGTGCCCGCTCGGCGAACCGGCGCAGGCCGGCCCGCAGCTCCTGCTGCTCGTCGGTGACGTCGAACTCCTGCGGCTCAGCCACGGGGGACCTCCTTCCACGGGCGGTCGGAGTCCGACCGCGGCTCGCCGGGCAGGCCGAGGACCCGCTCGCCGAGGATGTTGCGCATGACCTCCGAGGTCCCGCCCTCGATGGTGTTCGCGCGCGAGCGCAGGAACCGCTGCTGCAGGGTGGAGCCGGGATCGGCGTGCACCCGGCCGCCGCCGTCCGCGCGGTGCATCGTCCAGTCGTCGTAGAGCAGGGCGTCCGGGCCGAGCAGGTCCATGCAGAACTCGTAGACCTCCTGGTTCAGCTCGGCCCCGACCAGCTTGGACACCGACCCCTCGGGGCCGGGCTGCCCCGCGGTGGCGGTGCGCCGGGCCCGGGCCAGCGTCAGCCGGTGCGCCTCGGCGCGGGTCCAGAGCCGGGCCAGCCGGTCGCGCAGCACCGGGGTGTGCCGGTCGGGGTGCTCGGCCCAGAGCCCGAGCGCCTCGGCGATCACGCCGCTGCCCCGCCTGCCGGTGACCCCGCCGATCGCGGTGCGCTCGTTCATCAGGGTCGTGATCGCGACCCGCCAGCCGGCGCCGACCTCGCCGAGCCGGTGCGCGTCCGGGACCCGGGCGTCGTGCAGGTAGACCTCGTTGAACTCGGCCTGCCCGGTCATCTGCCGCAGCGGGCGCACCTCCACGCCCGGCTGCTCCATGTCGATCACGAAGTAGGTCAGGCCGCGGTGCTTCGGGCGGTCCGGGTCGGTACGGGCGACGACCATCCCCCACCGCGCCACGTGCGCGAGCGTGGTCCACACCTTCTGCCCGTTGAGCACCCACTCGTCGCCGTCACGGACGGCGGAGGTCGCGAGCCCGGCGACGTCGGACCCGGCGCCCGGCTCGCTGAACAGCTGGCACCAGATCTCCTCGCAGGTGGCCATCGGCCGGAGCCACGCGGCGGCCTGCTCGCGGTCCGGTGCGTACTCGACGACGGTGGGCGCGCCCATCCCGTAGCCGATCGGGTTGACGGCGAACATCCGCGGGCCGCCCGCGTCGGTGACGATCCCGTCGACCACCGCCTGCAGTCCGCGGGACAGGCCGAGACCACCGAGCCCCTCCGGGTGGTGCACCCAGGCCAGGCCGGCGTCGTAGAGGGCCCCGAACAGCTCCGCTCGGGGTGCGGTGCGCGGATCGTGTGCGGCGACGACGGCACGGGTGGCGTCGGCGACCCGTTCGGTGTCGGTGTCGGTGTCGGTCGTGGGCGGGGAACTCATCGCACCTCCGAGGACTGGCTGGACGGCGTCGTTGCGGTCGCTCACGAATCTAGGTCATCGGCCCCGGTCCCCAATTTCGACTAACGGGGCTAACGGCCGTTACTCCGCCTGCGACACCCCGGGCGCCCGACCGGTGCACCCGCCTGGTCCGGCCGCGGTGACGACCGCCCGACCGCCCGACCCACCCTCGCCGCAGAGAGAGCCGGACATGACCCGACCGATGCCGCCGCAGCACCGTCCCCACCCGGGACCCGCCCTGTTCCACCACCCGTACCCCGCCGCCGGGCCGCGCCGCCGCGGCGTCCCGACCTGGGCCGTCCTGGTCGTCGCCGCCGCGCTGGCGCTGACCGTCGCCGGCGCCCTGTTCGTCTCCCTGGCCGGTCCGGCCTACGCCCAGGTCGTGCGGGAGCCGGTGGGCACCGCGGGCGCCAACCCGTTCATGCCCGCCGTCGGTGCCGACGCCACCGGGGTGGTCGCCCCGGCCGGTTCCGGCGGGAGCGTCGCCGGTGACACCGCGGGCCTCTACGGCGGGACACGCAGCGACGGGACCTGCGACGCCGCGTCGCTCACCGGGTACCTGCGGGACGACCCGGGCAAGGCCACCGCCTGGGCGGGGGCGCTCGGCCTGGGCACCTCGCAGATCGACGGCTACGTCGCAGGCCTCACCCCGGTCGTGCTGCGGGCCGACACCCTGGTCACCAACCACGGCTACGTGAACGGCGTCGCGACCCCGTTCCCGTCGGTGCTGCAGGCCGGCACCGCCGTGTTCGTCGACCGGTGGGGCGTGCCGGTGGTGCGCTGCTCGTGCGGCAACCCGCTGTCAGCCGCACCGACGTTCTACGGCGCCGTCTACACCGGACCGACCTGGGTGTCGTTCTCGGAGACGAACGTGTCGGTCGTGCTGACCAGCAGCGTCGAGATCCGGAACTACACGCTGGTCGACCCGTGGCGGCACCGTCCGTTCTCGCGGCCCGCGACCTCGCACGGCGACCGTGACGGCGACGCCGCCGTCCCCGCCCCGGGTGGCTCCGGCTCCACCCCGCCCGCCGGGAACGGCACCTCTCCCGCCCCGGGCACCCCGGGCACCCCGGGCACCGACACCGCGACCGAGGCCGGCACCGACACCGGGACCGAGGCCGGTACCGGGAGCACCACCCCGTTCGACCCGGCCGACGGCACCCACACCGTCCCGTGCGGGACCGTGACTCTCTCCGGCGGACGCGGCAGCGCGTCCGACGGCAGCCCGGCCGAGCTGGCCGCCGTCACCACCGGCGACGTCGACGGCGACGGCCGGGCCGAGACCGCCGTCCTCCTCGAGTGCGGTTCCGGCGACGCCACGCAGCAGTCGGTCCAGCTGCTCGACGACACCGGCTCCGTCCTCGCCGAGCTGCCCGTCCCGGCCCCGCCGACCGGCAGCACCGGCACCCCGGAGTTCGACGCGTCGTCGTTCGCCCTGGGCACCGGGTCGCTGACGACCGGCGTCCGGGTCTTCGAGGCGACCGACACCGCGACCGGCGGCCCGACCGGGAGCCAGACCTGGACCTGGACGTGGTCGGGCGGCGGCTTCGTGCTCGACGGGTCCACGGTCCAGCCGGTCGAGACGCCCATCGGCCTCACGGACGTTCCCGGCACCGTCGTCCCGGACGCGACGGGCGACCCGTCCGCGGAGTACCCGGTCACGGAGTCCTCGGACGCGGTCACACCGGCCCCGTCGTCGGCCACCGGCACCGCCGGGAACTGACCGGAACGGGATCAGCGCGTCGCCTCGGCCGGTTCCTCCGCACCGGCCGAGGCGAGGTCGATGCCGCGCGTCTCCGGCAGCAGGTACACGGCCACCCCGGAGACCACCAGCAACCCGGCCGAGTAGGCGAGGAAGAGGCCCGGCCTGCCGATCTCCGCGAACAGCGTCTGCAGGTACGGCGCCGTCCCGCCGAACAGCGCGACCGACACCGAGTACGGCACACCGAGCCCGGCCGCCCGGATCCCGGTCGGGAAGAGCTCGGCGTAGAGCGCGGGGGCGATCGCGCAGGGCGCGCCGATCAGGACGAGCGCGACCGTCATCGCGACGAACAGCGTCGGGCCGTCGGAGATCATCGCGTCCAGCGGGAACAGCAGGACGACCAGCAACGCCCCGGGGACGAGCAGGGTGCGGCGGCGGCCGAACCGGTCCGACGCCGCACCCCACGCGGGCAGCAGCAGCATGAAGATCGTCAGCGCGGCGGCACCCGCCCACAACGACGCGGCCGGGGCCACCCCACGGGCGGTGATCGCGTACGCCGGGGCGGCCACCGACCAGACGTAGTAGACGACGGTGATCCCGCTGGTCAGGAACACCACCCGGGCCAGCGCCTTCGGCCGGGAGAACACCCGGCGCAGCAACGACGGTCCCCCGGTGGTGCCTGCCTCCCGGGAGCTCTCCTCCACGTAGGTGTCGGACTCGCGCATCCGCAGGCGCATGACCAGGGCGTACAACCCGAACACGCCACCGAGGACGAACGGCACCCGCCATCCCCAGGCGGCCATCTGCCCGGCCGTCAGCGTGCCGGCCAGCACCGCCCCGAGGACGGTGCCGGCGAGGATCCCGACCGTGCCGGAGACGTAGATCAGGCTCGACCACAGGCCGCGCCGCTGCCGGGGTGCCATCTCGGCCAGATAGGTCTGCGCGGCGGGCAGCTCGCCGCCGTGGGCGAGGCCCTGGGCCAGCCGGGCGACCAGCAGCACGAGCGGCGCGGCGAGCCCGATCGTCGCGTAGGTCGGGGTCAGGCCGATCACCAGGCTGCCGACGGCGGCGGTCGCGACGCACAGCGCCATCGACAGCTTCCGGCCGCGGCGGTCGGCGATCGCGCCGAACACCCACCCGCCGAACGGCCGCGCGACGAAGCCGACGGCGAACACGGCGAGCGTCTTGAGCAGCGCCGCGCCGGGATCGTCACCGGCGAAGAACTGCGGGGCGAAGAACGCCGAGAACGTCGCGTAGACGTTCCAGTCGAACCACTCCATGGCGTTGCCGGTACCGATCCCGAGGATGGTGCGACGCCGGTCGGTGCGCTCGGAGTCCCGGGTGCTCATGCGGGCACCCCCAGCCGGGCCGCGGCGAGCGAGGCGTGCAGGGCGGCGGCGTCGCCGAGCACGGCGTCGTCGAACCGGGCCAGCGGCGAGTGGTTCATCGGCGCGCCCGCCGGGTCCGTCCCGGTCGGGCAGGCGCCCATCCCGAGGAACGCACCGGGGATCGCGTCGAGGACCCGGGAGAAGTCCTCCGACCCGCTCACCGGGTCGGTGGCGATGGCGAAGCGCTCCTCGCCGAGCAGCCCGGCGCAGACCTCCGCGGCGAAACCGACCTCGCCGGCGTCGTTGACGGTGCGCGGGTACTCGTCGGTCCACCCGACCTCGGCGCGGACGCCGTGTGCGGCGGCGACGCCGTCGCACACCTCGCGGACCAGCTGCGGGAGCAGCCGGGCGTGCGCGTCGGAGAAGCTGCGCACGGTCGCCTCGAACCGCGCGGTCTCCGGGATGACGTTGCGCCGGGTCCCGGCCCGCACGACGCCGACGGTCAGCACCACCGGGTCGAACATGTCGAAGCGCCGGGTCACCATCGTCTGCAGCGAGGTGATCATCTCCGCGGCGGCGGCGATCGGGTCGCGCGCGGTGTGCGGGTTGGACCCGTGCCCGCCGGCGCCGTGCACGGTGACGTCGAGACCGTGCGAGGCGGACAGGAACACCCCCGGCCGGGTCGTGACGACGCCCGCGGGCAGCCGGTTCGCGAAGACGTGCAGCCCGTACGCGTGGTCGGCCCGGCGGCCTGCGGCGGTGAGCACGCCCTCGTCGATCATCCGGCCGGCGCCGTCCCAGCCCTCCTCGCCGGGCTGGAACATGAACACGACGTCGCCCGCCAGCCGGTCGCGGTGCGCGCAGAGCAGCTGCGCGGCCCCCACGAGGGCGCTGGTGTGCAGGTCGTGGCCGCAGGCGTGCATGGTGCCGGTGCCGGCCGCGAAGTCCTCGCCGCTGTTCTCGGCGACCGGCAGACCGTCCATGTCGCCGCGCAGGAGCACGACCGGGCCGGCGCCGTCACGGGTCGCGGTGCCGCGCAGGACGGCGGTCACCGACGTCGTCGCCGTCCCCTCGGTGATCTCCAGCGGGAGTCCCTGCAGTGCGGTGAGCACCCGGTCACGGGTGCGCGGCAGCTCCAGGCCGATCTCGGGCTCGCGGTGCAGCGCGCGGCGCAGCGCCACCAGGTCCGGGTGCAGCGATCGGGCGTCGTCGGACAGATCCATGCGATCCCCTCGTGTCCTCGCGGCCTGGCCCCGTCGCCCGGCCGCCGGTCCGCGAAGTCTGCGGGCGCGCTCGTCCGGCCTCGTACCATCGACGGATCCGATCTCGAAGCCGGCGACTGCGAGGGATCCGTGCACCACCAGCTGTCCGAGGACGACTTCGCGCTCGTGCACGCCCTCCAGCTCCATCCGCGCGCGAGCTGGAGCGGGCTCGCCCCGGTCCTCGACGCCGCACCGGTCACGCTGGCCCGGCGCTGGGAGCGCCTGCGGGAGGCGGGTCTGGCCTGGGTGACCGGCTACCCGGTCGTGCGCGAGGACGTCATGCAGGTCGCGCTCGTCGAGATCGACTGCGCGCCGGGACGGCTCGACGAGGTGGTGGCGGCCCTCCAGGAGGAGCCGCCGGTGATGACGATCGAGCACGCGGCCCGCGGCCGGGACCTGCTGCTGACCGTGAACGCGCCGTCGTTCGCGGAGCTGTCCGGGCTGGTGCTGGACCGGCTCGCCCGGGTCCCGGGGGTCGCGTCGACACGGACGCACCTGGCCGCCGGCGTCCATCTCGAGGGCAGCCGCTGGCGGCTCGACGCTCTGGACGCGGCCCAGATCGACGCCGTGCGGGAGCTGCGGCAGGCCGACGGGCGGGATGCCGGCGAACCGGTCGACCTGCTCGGCCCGGTGCACCGGCCGATCGTGCGGGAGCTGGGGGCCGACGGCCGCGCCGGTGCCGCCGAGATCGCCGCCCGTATCGGGCGCCCGGCGTCCACGGTGCGCCGCCAGCTCGCCGCACTGGTCCGGTCCGGGTCACTGGTGTTCCGCTGCGAGGTCGCGCAGCTGCTGACCCGCTGGCCGATCTGCGTGACCTGGTGGATCCGGCTGCCCACCGACGACGTCGCCGACGCGGTCCGCCGGATCCGCGGCGATCCCCGCGTCCGGCTGTGCCTGTCGCTGACCGGCCCGGCCAACTTCCTGGTCACCGCCTGGACGCACACGCTGCCGGAGCTGGTCGGGATGCAGTCGGCGATCGAGCACGCGGTCCCGGCGGCGGAGATCGTCGACACCTCGGTGATCCTGCGGACCCGCAAGCGGATGGGCCGGCTGCTGCACCCGGACGGGCGCTCGACCGGCCGCACCGTGCCGCTCTTCGCGGGCTGATCACGCGGTCCGGGGATACTGGCCGGTGATGGCCTCCCCGCTGCCCGACCTGCCCGTCACCGCCGTCCTCGACGAGCTGGTCCGCACCCTCGACGACCGCGGGGCGGGTGTGCTGGTCGCGCCGCCCGGTACCGGCAAGACGACGCTGGTCCCGCTCGCGCTGGCCGGTCTGACCGGCTCCGGCCCGGCACCGCCGGGCCGGGTCGTGGTCGCCGAACCGCGCCGGGTGGCGGCCCGCGCCGCGGCCGCCCGCATGTCGTCGCTGCTCGGGACCGAGGTCGGCGGGCCGGTCGGCTACCGCGTCCGCGGCGACGCCCGGTCCGGGCCCGACACGAGGGTCGAGGTCGTGACCTCGGGGCTGCTGCTGCGCCGCCTCGCCGCCGACCCGGAGCTGGCGGGGGTGTCGGCGGTGGTGCTGGACGAGGTGCACGAGCGGCACCTCGACGCCGACCTCCTGCTCACCCTGCTGCTCGACGCCCGCGACGGGCTGCGCCCGGACCTGCGGCTGCTCGCCACCTCGGCCACCCTCGCCGCAGCCCGCCCCGCCGCACTGCTCGGCGACGGCGACCGGCCGGCCCCGGTGCTGGAGGTCGCGGCGCGCACGTTCGACGTCGACGTCACCCATGTCCCACCGGTCCGCGACGAGCGGACCGAGGCCACCGTCGTCCGTGCGGTGCGGCGGGCGCGCGTGCACGGGTCGGTGCTCGCGTTCCTGCCCGGGGTCGCCGAGATCGACCGGGTCGCCTCGGCACTGCGCGGGCTGGACGACCTCGACGCCGACGTCCTCCCGCTGCACGGGCGGCTGCCCGCGGCCGAGCAGGACGCGGCGCTGCGGGAGGGCCCGCGGGCCCGGGTCGTCCTGGCCACCGCCGTCGCCGAGTCGAGCCTGACCGTGCCGGGGGTGCGCGCCGTCGTCGACTCGGGTTTGGCGCGGGTGCCGCACACCGACCACCGGCGCGGGCTGTCCGGGCTGGTCACCCGGCGGGTGTCACGGGCGGTCGCGGTCCAGCGGGCGGGGCGCGCCGGGCGGGAGGCTCCCGGGCACGCCTACCGCTGCTGGCCCGAGGGCGAGGTGCTCGCCGACGCCCCCGATCCGGAGATCCGGATCGCGGACCTCACCGCGCTCGCGCTGGACCTCGCCGTCTGGGGCACCCCGGACGGGGCCGGCCTGCGGTGGTGGGACGCGCCGCCGTCCGGCCCGCTCGCCGCCGGCCGGGACGTGCTGACCGCGCTCGGGGCTCTCGACGCCGCCGGGTCGGTCACCGCCCGGGGCCGCCGGATCGCGGCACAGGGCCTGCACCCGCGGCTGGCCCGCGCGCTGCTCGACGGTGCGGCCGCCGGGATCGACCCGCGCGAGGTGGCGGGCATCGTCGCGGTGCTCGACGACGACACCCTGGCCGGCCGCGAGCCCGACCTCGTCACCGCGCTGTCCCGGTTGCGCTCCGCGGACGCGCCGGGTGCACGGCGCTGGCGCGGCGAGCGGGACCGGCTGGCCCGGTCCCTGCGCCGCACGGGGCGCAACGGCTCCGGTGACGATGACGCGGGCACCGGCGGGAACCGCCGGCGGCCCGCTGCGGACCACGGGGACCCGGTCGCGCTGGTGACCGGGTTCGCCCATCCCGAGCGTCTCGCCCGCCGCCGGGAGGCCGGGTCCGGGGTGTACCTGATGGCCGGTGGCACCGCGGCCGAGGTGCCGTCCGGTCCGCTGCGCGACGCGGAGTGGCTCGCCGTCGCCGTCGCGGACCGGCGCCCGGGGCAGGTGCACGGTCGCGTCCGGCTGGCCGCGGCGACCGACCGCGAGACCGCCGAACGGGCCGGGACCGCGCTGCTCGTCGACGGGGCGGAGGTGGTGTGGGAGTCGGGCGACGTCCGGGCCAGGACGGTCCGTCGGCTCGGCGCGATCGTGCTGGAGGAGCGCCCGGACCCGCGGCCGGACGCCGGCGCGGTGCGCGCGGCGCTGGTCGCGGGCCTGCGCGCCGAGGGCACCGGACTGCTGCGCTGGGGGGCGGCCGCGCGGTCGCTGGCCGAACGGCTCGGCTTCCTGCACCGCACCCTGGGCGAGCCCTGGCCGGACGTCGCCGAGGACGCGCTGCTCGACTCCGCCGCCGATCCCGCCGGCTGGCTCGCGGGCCCGCTCGCGACCGCGCGGCGGCGCGCCGACCTGGCCAGGGTCGACGCCGGGCAGGCGTTGCGGGCGTACGCGGCCGGCCGGGTGGGTGCGCTCGCCGGACGCATCGACGAGCTCGCCCCGGAACGCCTCCTCGTGCCGTCCGGGTCCCGGATCGCGCTCGACTACTCGGGCGAGGCGCCTGCGCTGCCGGTGAAGGTGCAGGAGGTCTTCGGCTGGACCGGCTCCCCCGCCGTCGCGGGCGGACGGGTGCCGGTGGTGCTGCACCTGCTCTCCCCCGCCGGGCGCCCGGCGGCGGTGACGGCGGACCTGTCGTCGTTCTGGGCGACCGGGTACCCGCAGGTCAGGGCCGAGCTGCGCGGCCGCTACCCGAAGCACGCCTGGCCGGAGGACCCGCTCACGGCGCCGCCCGGCCGGGGCACCGGGCGGCGTCGCTGAGGCCGGGTCAGGACACCAGGTCGGCGAACACGACGACGTTGTCGGTGTAGCTGTCGGCCGACCGGTCGAACGCGCCGCCGCAGGTGATCAACCGGAGCGCGGCATGGTCCAGGTCGCCGTAGACCTCCCCGGTCGGGAACGCGTCCTTGGGGTACTGCCCGGTGTGCCGGACGGCGAACGTCACCGTGCTCCCGTCGGCGCGGTCGACCCGGATCCGGTCCCCGGGCACCAGCGTGTGCAGCTCCGCGAACGCGCCCGGGAGTCCCTTCCAGTCGACGTGCGCGGCGAGCACGGCCGGTCCGCGCTCGCCGGGTGTGGGCCCGCCGGTGTACCAGCCGACCGTCCCGGCATCGGCCGGGACCTCCAGCGATCCGTCGCCGAGCAGGCCGAGCGGCACCGGCCCGGTGTCCAGGCCGAGCCGGTCGACCCGCAGGCGCACCGGCGCCGACTCCGCCCGCGGCTCCGCGCCCGCCGGCAGCAGCCCGGCCGGTGGCCGGTCCCCCGCCGACGGCGGTGCGGCCGGACCGCCGACCTGCTCCGACGCCGCCGGTTCCGGCGCGCCGGCCGGATCCGCGACGAGCATCGCGAGCCCGAGCAGCGTGGTCACGCCCGCGACGCGGACGGCCGACCGCCGGCGCCGCCCCCGGGCCGGGCGCATCGGCACCCGGGCCCGGCCCGCGGCGGCGCCGGGCACGGCCGGTCGCCGTGCGGCGGGCGGGTGGCGGGTGCTCACGCCGCCGCGCCGCGCGACGGTGTCCGCGGTCCTGCGGGTCGCGCTCCGGCGGATCCCGGTCCGACGCGTCCCGGTCCGCGGGGGCGCGGTTCAGCCACGCCGGCTCGCGACCCGCCGCACCGCGACGGCCCCGATCCCGCCCGCGGCGACCGCACCGAACGCGAGCGGTAGCAGGTCCGCCGGGCCGCCACCGGCCTCCACCCCGCCGACCGGGGTGGCGGTGACCTGCGACGGCGTGTCGCCGGAGCCGGTCGAGGCGGCCGTGGCGGTGGCCGCCGAGCCGTAGTCGTGGGACTCGCAGGCGACTCCGTTGTCGTTCTGGTCCAGCCGCTCCGGGTCGCCGGGCTGCAGCGCGGCCTGGGCGTCGGCCTGGCTCGCGAAGTCGGCGCAGTCGCGGTCCTGGGCGAAGGCGGCACCGGCCATCGGCACGGTGGCGGCGACGGCGAGCAGTGCTGCGGCGGGGAGGGTGCGCAGGCGCATCGGGGGTCCTCTCGGGGAAGGGGGGAGCCTGTCCCCTACAGCGATCCGGACAAGTGACTCGTTACACCCGTTCGGGGACGGACCGTAACGGGCTTGATCGGACAGGATCGGGGGCCGGAAGCTGTCCGGGTGACCCCGGACCCGACCGACCTGCCCACCCCGGACGACGTGCACGCCGCCGCGGAGGTCCTCCGCGGGACTGCGCACCGCACCCCCGTGCTGACGTCGCGGCTGACCGACGCCGAGCTCGGCACGACGGTGCTGGTGAAGGCGGAGAACCTGCAGCGCACGGGGAGCTTCAAGTTCCGCGGCGCGTTCCACACGCTGTCCCGGCTCGGGCCGGACGAGCGGCGCGCGGGCGTCGTCGCGTACTCCTCGGGCAACCACGCCCAGGCGGTCGCACTGGCGGCGCAGCTGCTCGACGTCCCGGCGACGATCGTCATGCCCACCGACGCACCGGCGTCGAAGATGGCCGCGACCCGCGGCTACGGCGCCGAGATCGTCGCCTACGACCGCTACACCGAGGACCGCGCCGCGATCGCCGCCGACCTCGCCGGGCGGCAGGGGCTCACCCTGGTGCCGCCCTACGACCACCCGCACGTCATCGCCGGGCAGGGCACCGCGGTGCTGGAGCTGCTCGCGGACCACGGCCCGCTCGACGCGCTGTTCGTCTGCCTCGGCGGCGGCGGGCTGCTGTCCGGGTCGCTGCTCGCGGCGCAGGCGCTCTCGCCGGGCTGTGCGGTGTTCGGTGTCGAGCCCGAGGCCGGCGACGACGGCAGGCAGTCCCTGCGGGCGGGGCGGATCGTGACGATCGAGCAGCCCCGCACGATCGCCGACGGCGCCGCGACCCGGTTCCTCGGCGACCGCACCTTCCCGATCATCGCCAAGCACGTCGAGGACGTCGTGACCGTGCCGGACGCGGCGCTGGTCGAGACGATGGCGCTGTTCGCGTCGCGGTACAAGGTGCTGGTCGAGCCGACCGGGGCGCTGGCGCTCGCCGGGCTGCGGGCGGCCGTCGCCGCGGACCCGCAGCGGTTCGCGGGGGCCCGGGTGGGCGTCACGATCTCCGGGGGCAACGTGGACCTCGACCGGTTCGCCGCGCTGGTGGGCGGCGCGTGAACCGGGCGCCGGCCACCGCGTCGTGGCCGGCGGCCCGGGATCAACAGCGCGGCCGGCGGCCCGGAATCAGCAGCGTGGCCGGCGGCCCGGAATCAGCGGCGTGGCCGGCGGCCCGGTCAGCGGCGGTCGTGCTCCAGCGCGTCCTCGGCGATGATCGACTCGTCGGGCAGGCCGGGCACCTCGCGGACGGCCTCCTCGGCGTCGGCCCGCTCGGAGGACGCACCCTCCTGGACGGACTCGGCGTCGGCCGCCTCCAGCTCGCGGTGGATGGTGGACAGCAGGGCCGCCCCGGCCAGCACGACGACGGCGGCGATCAGGAACGGCACCGACGCGCCGACCGCACCGGCCATCAGACCGGCCGCGAGCGGGGCGAGCCCGCCCCCGATGAACCGGACGAAACCGTAGGTCGCCGACGCGGTCGGCCGCGGCACCGGCGAGATCGACATGACGGCCGTCGTGACCAGGGTGTTGTTCAGGCCGACGACGATCCCGGAGAGGATCACCGCGACGATCACGACCGCGGGGACCGTGTCGAACAGCCCGATCGCGGCGAGCAGCACCGCGATCCCGACCAGGGCGCTGTAGAGGGTGCGGGCGGTGCCGAACCGCTCCTTCAGCCACGGGGCGCCGAACACCGCGAAGAGCGCGACGAGCAGGCCCCAGCCGAAGAAGACCCAGCCCAGCGTGATCGGGTCGAGGTCGCCCATCAGGAACGGGGCGTAGCCGAGCATCGTGAAGAAGCCCCAGTTGTAGAGCAGGCCGACGCCCGAGGTCGTCGCCAGCGCGCGGTGGCGCAGCGCGGTCAGCGGCTCGGACAGGCGCGCCTTCCGCTGCGGGACCGGTGTCGGCTCCAGGAGGACGACCGTCGCCACGAGTGCGACCAGCATCAGCGCCGAGACGCCGAAGAACGGCCCGCGCCACGACCAGTTCCCGAGCAGCCCACCGACCAGCGGGCCGGTCGCGATGCCCAGGCCGAGCGCGGTCTCGTAGAGCACGATCGCCCCGGCGAACCCGCCGGACGCCGAGCCGACGATCACGGCCAGCGAGGTCGCGATGAACAGCGCGTTCCCCAGCCCCCAGCCGGCACGGAACCCGACGATCCCCCAGATCCCGGACGACGCACCGGCCAGCGCGGCGAACGCCACGATCAGCACCAGCCCGGCGATCAGCGTCTTCTTCGCGCCGATCCGCGACGACACCCAGCCGGTCGCCAGCATCGCGATCGCGGTGACCACGAGGTAGCTGGTGAACAGCAGCTCGACCTCGGCGTGGCTCGCGCCGAGCTGGCCGGACAGCGACGGCAGGATCGGGTCGACCAGGCCGATCCCCATGAACGAGATGACGCACGCGAACGCCACCGCCCACACGGCCTTCGGCTGGCGGAACGGGCTCGGTGCGTGTGCGGCACCGGATGATCGGGACATGTCGTCCACCTCACTGCCTTTCCCCGGGAACGGACCCCGGCGAGATCGCGGACGTTTCGGACCGAAGTCGATTGCACCACGCAACACACCTCGTGAGCAATGCGAACGACCGTGACGGTGACCATGCGGCGCTACGGTCGGGCGGACCGCGACGGCCGCCGTCCTGCTCGGCACCGTCGGCGTCGTGGTGGGCCTGGCGAACGCGCTGTTCGGGGCCTATCTGTTCGGCTGACCGATCCGCAGGACCGGCTTCCCCGGGGCCCGCTCCGGTGACTCGAGGTACTCGTGTGCCGCGGCGACGTCGTCGATCCCGAAGACGCGGTCCACGAGCGGGGCGAGCGTCCCCGCCGCGAGACCGGCGCGGACGAACGCCGTCGCCCGGGCCAGCACGGCGGCGTCGCCGGTGACCTCGCGGACGTGGAAACGGCGCAGCCAGACGGGCGCGTACCCGGCGGCGGGCAACGGCGTCGATTCACCCGACAGTCCGCCGTGGACGATCACCGCGCCGCCCGGCGCGCACGCGCGGACCAGGCGTCCCACCCCGGGGCCGCCCTCGGCGTCGAGCACCAGGTCGGCGCCGTCGCCGCCGATCGCCGGGCGCAGGTCGTCGTCGCCGGTCACGACCTCGGCCGCACCGGCGGCGCGCAGTGCCGCGACGTGCCGGTCGTCGGGCACGGTCGCGACGGCGTGCACACCGAGGTGCCGCGCGACCTGCAGGGCCGCGGCGCCGATGCTGTTCGCGGCCGCCGTGACCACCAGCCGGTCGCCCTCCCGCAGCCGGACCGCGTGCCGGGTCATGCCCCACACCGTCAGCAGCGGCATCCAGAGCGCTGCGGCACCCTCGTCGTCGAGGCCGGGAGGCCGGGACAGCAGCGCACGGGCCGGGACGACGGCCTCCTCGGCGTAGACCGGATGGTCGTTCTGCGACGACGCCGGCAGCACGCACACCTCGTCGCCGGGCGACCAGCCGTCGACGCCCGGTCCGATCGTGAGGACGGTGCCCGAGCACTCACTGCCCAGACCCGCGGGCAGCACCGGACGGTCGAGGTAGGTCCCGCGCCGGAAGGCGACCTCCGACCGGTTCAGCCCGACGGCGTGCACCCGGATCCGGACCTCGCCGGGTCCGGGCTCGCGCACGACGACGTCCTCGACGCGCAGCACCTCCGGACCGCCCGTCGCGTGGAACCGCACCGCCCGCACCGTGCCCGTCACACCGGCCAGGCTAGGTGCGAGGTCACCGGTGCGGGCCGTCCGGGCCGCGAGGAGCACGGAGGGGGTCCGGTGACGACGATCCGGCCGGACGGGACAAGGCTGGAGCGGATCACGGCGTTCAGCGACGGCGTGTTCGCCATCGCCATCACGCTGCTGGTCCTCCCGCTGACCGACACCGTGCTGAGCGACGACCGGATCGGTCCCCAGCTGCTCGACCTCCTCCCCCGGATGCTCACCTTCGCCCTCAGCTTCGTGGTGATCGGCCGCTACTGGATGTTCCACCACCAGCTCTTCGACCGGTTCGTCCGCGCGGACCGGCGGCTGATGTCGCTCAACCTCGCCTACCTGTTCGGGATCGCGTTCCTGCCGTTCCCGACCTCCGCCCTCGGCGAGCACGGCGCCAGGACGGCCGCCGTCGTCCTCTACGCGGCGAACCTGATCGTGATCGGGCTGGCGTCGGCGGCGATCTGGTGGCACGCGTCGTCTGGCGGCCGGCTGACCGGCCCGGAGGTGACGCCGGCGGCGGCGCGCGCGACCCTGATCCACGGCCTGGCCCCCGTGGTCGCGCTCGTCCCGTCGATCCCGATCGCGTTCGTCGCACCGGCGGCGGCGATGTTCTCGTGGCTGCTGATCCTGCCGGTCTCGGTCCTCGCGGACCGGCTGTTCCCGGACCCGGCCGGCTGACCGGCGTCAGACCTCGTTGCTGATCTCGATCAGGTTGCCGTCCGGGTCGCGCAGGTAGACGCTACGCAGCGGGCCGCGGGCGCCGGTGCGCTCCACCGGCCCCTCCTCCACCGCGACGCCGTGCGCGGCCAGCTCCTCCTGCACCCGGTCGAGCGGGTCGAGGGTGATCAGGCAGAGGTCGGCGCTGCCGGGTGTCGGCGCCGCGGCCTTCGGCTCGAACTCGCGGCCCGCCTCGTGCAGGTTGATCTTGCTGGGACCGAACTCCAGCGCCCGCCTGCCGCCGCCGAACTCGACGGCCGTCATGCCGAGTACGTCGCGGTAGAAGGCGACGGTCCGGCCGGGATCGGCGACGGTCAGCACCAGGTGGTCGAGATGGTCGATGCGCATGACGACGATCGTGACAGGAGGGCGGGCGGCGACGTCCTCCTGTGGGTGACGCCGACACCGCGGACGGTGATCGGCCGGCGGCACGGCGTCCCCGGCCCGGACCCACACGGTGGAACACGCCGGGCCGGGTTGCCCGAACACATGTTCTGACTCCACCCTTGTACCTGCCGCAGTCGGGCGAGGAGAGGACGAGGGAGCACGTGGACGAGGACCTGGTGACCGGGAACAGCGACGCCGTCGACGGGGCGGCGGCACCGGCCGGTGGCAACCCCGGGACGTCGCCCGCGGACGGGGCCGCCGAGCCCGCCGACGGCGAGGCGCCGAAGCGCAGGCGGGGCCGGCCGAAGGGCTCGACCGCGAAGACCACCCGCGTCATCACGATGACCCTGACCGTCAGCGGCTCCGCCGACGGCGAGTGGCAGGCCGAGCTGAAGCAGGGCAGCTCCTGGGTGGCCCGCGGGCTGCCGGTGAGCGCGACCGCGGTCTCGCAGGCCGCGGCGGCCCTGCACCCGGACCTGGCCGGACCGGTCGACGAGGTCATCGAGACCGCCCGGTCGGCCAAGGCAGCGCGCGTCGCGGAGCTGGAGGCCGAGCTGGAGCAGGCGAAGAAGGCGCTGGCCGAGCTGGAGGAGTAGCGGCCGGGGCTGCCCGTCGGCCGTCTCCGCGGCTACGGTCCGGCGTGGGCACACCACACCCGCGGACCGCACGACGAGCAGAACGGCGGCGACGATGCTGGATCCCCTCGCGACCTTCCTCCTGCGCCTCCGGGAGACCGGTGGCAGCGCGGATCCCGTCACGACCCTGTTCGGCCGCGGCGGCGACGCCACCGACCAGCAGCGGGGCATGGCCGCACAGCTCGAGCAGCGCGCGCTCGATCTCGGGCTGGTCGAGGAGAGCGGCGACGGGGACACCGCCCGGACCCGGATCGGGCTCACCGCGGCCGGGGAGCAGTACCTCGCCGAACGGGATCTCTGACCCCGGACGGCTCAGCCGAGGAGTGGACCGAGGCTCGCCGCGTGCTCCCGCAGCAACGTGACCAGCCCGGGGTCCGGGTCGGCGACCCGGTCGGCGGGACCGGACAGGGCCAGCCCGGCGACGAGCCGGCCGTCCGCGGGTGACCGGACGGCCACGGCCAGGCACCCGCGGTCCGGACGCAGCTCCCCGGTCTGGGAGGCGAGTCCGTCGCGGCGGACGCCCGGCAGGAGCGCCGCCAGCTCGTCGGGGTCGGTGACGGTCGCCCCCGTCACCGGCCGCAGGTCCCGGACCAGGGCCCGCCAGTCCGGCTGCTCGGCCAGCAGCAGCCGCCCGAGCGCCGACGCCTGCGGCAGCCGGGCGAGCAGGTCCGGGTCGCTGGGCGGGTGGTCGGGGTCCGGGTCCGCGAGGTGCAGCCGACCCGCGTCGAACAGGGCCAGGTGCACGCCCCACCGGACCAACCCGCGCAGGTGCTCGACGACCGCCCGGGCCGCCGTCGGCGGGCGCGGCACCGGGACCGGCGACAGCCGCGCGGCGCGCCTTCCGAGCGCGAAACCGCGCAGGTCCGGCAGCCGGACCAGGTACTCCTCCCCCACCAGCAGGTTCAGCACGCGGTACGTCGTCGCCGGGGGAAGGCGCAGTGCGGCCGAGATCTCCTTGGCCGTCACCCCCGGCCCCGCGGCGACGACCTCCTCCAGCACGGCCAGCGCCGTCCGGACCGCGCGCGGCTGGCGGCCGCTGATCGGAGCGGGCCCCGTACCCGTCGCACTCACCCGGACCGGCCCCACACGTCGGAGGCGACGGTCTCGTCGTAGACGCCGAGATCGCGCAGGCCGCCGCGGCGGCGCAGCACCACGAACCAGACCGCGGCGCCGAGCAGCGCGACCGCGAGCACGACGCCACCGGCCGGCGCGGTGACGACGAAGCCGGCGAGCGCGGCGAGCAGTGCCGGTACGGCCACCACCGCCGTCAGCACCGCGGCCGGGGTGAGCTCGCCGATCCGGCGCAGGAACAGCGGGGCGGCCAGGCAGACCAGCGCGTAGGTGAGGAGGAACCCGATCGTCGCCGACGACAGCAGGGCGACCAGCACCGTGCCGAGCGGCACGCCGAGCGCCACCGGGACGGCCACCGCCGCCGTCGCGGCGGGGACGCCGAGGAGGACGGCGACGTGCGGCGTCCGGAACTGCGGGTGGGTGCGGCCGAGCACGCGCGGGACGGCGCCGTCGCGGGCGAGCGAGAAGAGCACCCGGGACAGCGCCGTCGCCGTCGCCACCCCGCAGGCCAGGAACGACAGCACCAGCGCCGCGTCGAGCACCGGCGGGATCCACGACCAGCCACGGGCCGTGGCGAGCACCTGCACCGGCTGCGCCTGCCCGGCGAGGCCGCCCGGGACCTCGGCGAACCCGGCCACCTGCACGGCCGCGGCGAACACGTAGAGCACGCCGGTCACCGCGGCCGTCACGAGCACGGCCCGCGGGACGGAGCGGAACGGCCGGTGGGCCTCGGCGCCCAGCGACGTCGCCACCTCGAACCCGATGAAGGCGGCGAGCGCCGGGAGCACCCCGGCGACGAGGCCGCCGGCTCCCGGTCCGGCGGGCTCGACCGGATCAGGGCCGGGCCCGGGCAGTGGGCCGCCGGCGAGCAGCACCGCGAACACTCCGACCAGCACGGCGACGGCGACGGCCTCCACCAGCAGCACCACCCGCGCCGCCGGCCGCACCCCGCGCACGACGAGTGCGGTGATCAGGGCCCCGGCCACCACCGCGGCCGCGACGGGGACCCACCGGTCGCCGGGCAGCAGCGGTCCGAGCAGCGACTGCAGGTAGAGCACGGCCCCGGCGACGGCGGCGCCGCAGAGCAGCAGGTACCCGGCCACCCCGGCGATCCCGCCTGCGAACGCGGCGCCGGACCCGAGCCCCTGCGCCGTCAGTGTGTAGAGCCCGCCCGGCGCGGCCATCCGGGTGGTGAACCGGCCGATGCTCGTCGCGACCAGCAACGCGAGCACGGTCGCGACGACGAACGACCACACCGTCGCCGGACCGGCCATCCCCGCGACGATCACCGGGGTCGCCGCCATCGCCGCGGACGGGGCCGAACCGGCGATGGACTGGGCGAGCACGTCGGCCGGGCCGAGCCGGCGTCGTTCCAGCCCGTGCACCGGCGAACGGTCGCGCAGCACGCCCACACCCACCTCCGTCCGCGGTCACCGGTGATCGTCGGACCGGGACACTATCGCCCGATCACGACGTCGTGACCAGCGTCGACGGGTCGAACGAGAATTTCCGGCGCGCGCTTCCCACCCGGCGGGAACGGGTCGTACCGTGATTCGCACCACTCGGGAGCGGTCGTTGTGACCGGCGGGGGCCGGGCGAGACGGTGCCCGGCATCCGTCCGCCACATCTCGTCCCGGAGGCGCCGATGAGCGCACCAGCATCCGACCCGCAGGTCCCTGCCGCGACCGGTTCGGCGCGGCCGCCCGGCCACCGGCTCCGGGGCTCGCTCGGTGCCGGGTCGATCGTGTTCATGGTGGTCGCCGCCGCGGCACCGCTCACGGTCGTCGCCGGGACCGTCCCGCTCGGCCTGTCGGCAGGGAACGGGGCCGCGTTCCCTGCCACCTTCGTGCTCTGCGCCGTCGTCCTGCTGCTGTTCGCGGTGGGGTTCTGCGCGATGAGCCGGCACGTCCCGGAGGCCGGGGCGTTCTACTCCTACGTCGCCCGCGGGCTGGGCGCGGCGCCCGGGCTCGGCTCGGCGTTCCTCGCACTCGTGACCTACACGGCGGTGCAGGCTGCGGTGTACGGCTACCTCGGCGCGACCCTCGACGCCGTCGTCCAGCACTACGGCGGACCCGCCCTGCCCTGGTACCTCTACGCGGCCGGGGCACTGGTCGTCGCCGGTGTGCTCGGATTCCGGCGCATCGAGCTGTCCGGCCGGGTGCTGGGCGTCCTGCTGGTCGCGGAGGTCGCGATCGTGCTCGTGTTCGACGCCGTCGTCGCCGTGACCGGCGGGCTCGGCACCGGCCGGTCGACGGCGCTCCTGGTGCCGTCGGAGATCCTCTCCGGCTCGCTCGGCATCGCGATCATGTTCGCGATCGCGTCCTTCATCGGGTTCGAGGCGACCGCGGTGTTCCGCGACGAGGCCCGCGACCCCGAGCGCACCGTCCCGCGTGCCACCTACCTCGCGCTGGTGCTGATCGGCGCGTTCTACACGCTCTCGGCGTGGGCCGTGGTGTCCGCCTGGGGTGACGCCGACGCCGTCGCGCGGGCCGGCGAGGACCCCGGGAACATGATCGTCTCGACGATCACCGCGGTGCTCGGCCCCGTCGGCGGGGACGTGGCCCAGGTCCTGCTGGTGACCAGCCTGTTCGCCGCGCTCCTGTCGTTCCACAACGTCCTGGCCCGCTACCTGTTCGCGCTCGGGAACGCCGGGACGATGCCCGCGGTGTTCGGCCGCAGCCACGCCCGGCACGCGTCGCCGCACGCGGCGTCGCTGGCCCAGTCCGGGACGGCGCTCCTGCTGATCGTCGTCTTCGCCGTGACCGGGATGGACCCGGTGACGCAGGTGTTCGCCTGGATGGCCGGCACCGCGACCCTCGGCGTGCTGACGCTGATGGCGCTGACCTGCCTCGCCGTCCTCGTGTTCTTCGCCCGGACCCGGGCCGACCGCCGGCTCTGGAACACCCGGCTCGCGCCGGCACTCGGCCTCGCCGGACTGCTGACCTGCCTCGCGCTGACCGTCGCGAACTTCCCGACGCTGATCGGGGGCTCGCCCGCGCTGGCGACCGCGATCGGCGCCGTCCTGGTGGTGGCGTTCGCCGGGGGTGCCGCGTGGTCCCGGCGCGTGCCGCCACCCGTCCCGGCTCACATCTCGCCCCAGCACACCGTCGACACCACGGAGGACCGATGACCGCCGTCGAGGAGCCCCGGACGCACTCCGGGCACCCGCTGACCATGACCACCGAGGCCGAGGTCGCCGCCGTCCGGGAGGTGCTCGCAGCGGCCGGGATGCTCGGCGAGCACGTCCGGTACGCGTTCTTCGCGCCCGAGGAGCCGCCGAAGGCCGACGTCCTCGCGTTCGACGACGGCGTCCCCGACCGCCGCTTCCGGGTGGTGCTGCTGGACCTGGCGTCCGGCCGGTCCTGGGACACCGTCGTCTCGGCGACCGCGGGCGAGCTCGTGTCGAGCCGGGAGCTGGAGCCCGCGTCCGACGGCCAGCCACCGATCATCGACTCCGAGTTCGAGTTCATCGAGGACGTCCTGAACGCCTCACCGGACTGGCTGGCCGCGCTCGCGGAGCGGGGCATCGAGCCGGCGTCGGTCCGGGCCGTGCCGCTGTCGGCGGGCGTCTACGACTACGCCGAGGAGACCGGGCGCCGGATGGCCCGCGCCTTCGGGTTCCGCCAGGACTCCGAGTCCGACCACCCGTGGGCGCACCCGATCGACGGGCTCGTCGCCTACATCGACCTGACGAACCGCTCGGTCGACCGGGTGATCGACACCGGTGTCGTGCCGGTGCCGGAGACCAGCGGGAACTTCGACGACCCGGCCGTGCAGGGCCCGCCGCTGGAGGGCCTGAAGCCGATCGAGATCACCCAGCCCGAGGGCCGGTCGTTCACCGTCGACGACGGCCGCGTCCGCTGGGGGAAGTGGGACCTGCGGATCGGGTTCAACGAGCGCGAGGGCCTGACCCTGCACCAGATCTCGTTCGACGACCGCCAGGTCTGCTACCGGGCGTCGGTCGCGGAGATGGTGGTGCCGTACGCCGACCCGGCGCCGGTCCGGTTCTGGCAGAACTACTTCGACTGCGGCGAGTACATGTTCGCCCGTTACGCCGACTCGCTGCAGCTGGGCTGCGACTGCCTCGGCGACATCCACTACGTCGATGCCACCATCGCCGACGACCTCGGCAACCCGAAGACGATCGGCAACGCGATCTGCATGCACGAGGAGGACCACGGCGTCCTCTGGAAGCACACCGACATCTTCACCGGGTCCCGCGAGGTGCGCCGCCAGCGCCGGCTGGTGATCTCGTTCTTCACCCCGATCGGGAACTACGACTACGGCTTCTACTGGTACCTCTACCTCGACGGCACCATCGAGCTGGAGGCCAAGGCCACCGGCATCGTGTTCACCTCGGGAACCCCCGGGGAGCACGCCACCGAGATCGCACCCGGCCTCGGCGCACCGTTCCACCAGCACCTGTTCTCCGCACGCCTGGACATGACGGTCGACGGCCTCGCCAACGCCGTCGAGGAGGTCGAGGCGGTCCGGGTGCCGATGGGTGACGGGAACCGCTACGGCAACGCGTTCGCCCGCTCCGCGACCCGGCTCGGCTCCGAGTCCGGCGCGCAGCGGGACGCCTCGCCCGGCACCGCACGGGTGTGGCACGTCGTCAACACCGAGAAGACGAACGCGCTCGGGCAGCCGGTCGGGTACGTCCTGCACCCGCACGGCCAGCCGACGCTGCTGGCCGACCCGGCGTCGTCGATCGCGGCCCGGGCGGCGTTCGCGACGAAGGCGCTGTGGGTGACGCGCTACGACCCGGCCGAGCGGTACCCGGCCGGTGACTTCGTCAACCAGAACCCGGGCGGGGCCGGGCTGCCCGCCTGGACCGCTGCGGACCGGGACGTCGACGGGCAGGACGTCGTGCTCTGGCACACCTTCGGCCTGACCCACTTCCCGCGCACCGAGGACTGGCCGGTCATGCCCGTGGACTACACCGGCTTCACCCTGAAGCCCGCCGGCTTCTTCGACCGCAACCCGGCCCTGGACGTCCCGCCGTCGGAAGGAAAGCACTGCCACTGACCAGCCGCCGCACCACCGCACCACGCGCCGCACCGCCGCACCGCGCGCGGCACCCCGCGGCACGCTCCCGCACAGGGAGTGCTGCTCCCGCACGGGACCAGTCCTGTGCGGGAGCAGACCGGCCTGTGCGGGGGCACGCAGGCCTGTGCCGGAGCACGCCAGCCTGTGCCGGAGCACGCCGGCCAGTGGAGGGCACGCCGGCTGTGCGGGGGCGCGCCCGTCCGATGCGGGAGACCGGCATCCGGAGCGCCAGTGATCGGGATCAGCGGCTTCCGGAACCTTCCCGGCTCCCGGTCCGAGGGCGATGCGCCGCAGTCACCGGACCGCGCTCGTCCTCCCCCACCCAGCCGCACAGGTTCCGAGACAGCCGCACACATCCCGGCGGAACCGCGCAGGTCTCGTTCGAGCCGCACAAGCCCGATCTCGTGCGGGAACCCCACAACCTGTGCGGCGCTGAGCCGAGCGGATCGCGCCGAGCAGATCGCCTCCGTTCCGCACGGGTACATCGCTCCGTGCCGGAGCAGGAACCGCTGCAGTCCCGCAGGTTGTGGAGCGCCCGCACAGGTTGTAATGCTCTCGCAGAGGACTGGGATCGTGCGACAGCCGTACAGCATGTGCGGCACCGAATCGGGTAACCGAGCCGCGGCACGGCCGGATCCGCGCGGGTGTGTCCGTCACTGGGCGCGGCCCCCGCGGGCGCGGCGCTCGCACAGGTGGTGGGGCCGCCGCGCAGGACCGAGATCGTGCGGCAGCCGGAGATCCCGTGCGGCGACGGGCGAAGCAGGTCCTGCCGGTGAGCGGACGCGATGCGATCGCGAACGGGATCGGGGGGTTCGGCCCGGTCCGCGAGCCGGCCGTGTTGCCTGCGCGGCATGGACGGTTCCCTGCCCGCACACGGTGTACGGCTCCGGAGCGATCTGCGCGCCGCTGGTTTCGACGAGGACGAGATCGGCCGGGCACTCGCGCGCGGCGAGCTCGTCGCGATCCGGCGCGGCGCGTACCTCGAGGCCGCCGATCCCGCGCTGACGCAGCTCCGCGCCCGGCACCGCGCGGCGGTCCGTGCCGCGCTCCGCCAGCTGGCACCGGGAGCCGTCGCCAGCCACGTGTCGGCGGCGGTCGTGCGCGGCCTGGACACCTGGGGGCTTCCGCTCGACCGCGTGCACGTCACCCGTGACCGCTCGCACGGTGGCCGCCGGACCCGGGACCTCCACGTCCACCCGTCCCCGCTGGCACCCGAGGACCGGACGACGGTCGGCGGTATCGCCGTGACCACCCCGGCGCGGACGGTCGTCGACATCGCACGGACGGCCGGGTTGGAGCGCGGACTCGTCGTCGCCGACCGTGCACTCGCCCGCCGGTCCCAGGGCAGGCCACCGCTGATGACACCCGACGAGCTGACCGCCGCGGTCACCGCGGCGGCCGGACGGTCCGGCATCGGCACGGTCCGCCGGGTGGCGGCGGCCGCGGACGGGCGTTCGGGGAGCGTCGGCGAGACCCGAAGCCGGATCGCCCTGGCCCGGGCCGGGTTCCCCGCGCCGGTGCTGCAGTGGGAGGTGCACTGCGGCGGACACCGACACGTCACCGACTTCGCGTGGCCGGAGCAGCGGGTCGTCGCCGAGTTCGACGGCCGGGTCAAGTACGGCCGCGAGCTGCGTCCCGACCAGGACCCGGCCGAGGTGCTCTGGGAGGAGAAGCTACGCGAGGACAGGTTGCGGGCGGAGGGACTCGCGGTCGTCCGCTGGACCTGGGCCGATCTGGCCGACTTCGCCGAGGCGGCAGCCCGCCTCCGCCGATCCCTGGCCAGGTGACCCCGGGTCGGGCGCCGCGCCGGACCACACCCGGTCCGGCAACCGCACAGATGCTCCGCAGACCGCACAGGCTGTGCTGCCCCCGCACGAGGCAGAACCTGTGCGGTTCCGCCACGACCTGTGCGGTTCCGCGGTGGGCCGTGCGGGCCCGGCGCGGGGGCGCGGCGCGAGCTGTGCGGGGCCGGCGCGAGCTGTGCGGGCCGACGCGAGCTGTGCGGCGCGAGCTGTGCGGGTCCTACACGAGCTGTGCGGGGCCGCACGAGCTGTGCGGGTCCGCCGCGGGTGGCGCTTCTGTCGGTCGGGCGCGAGAGCGGCAACGGGCGGGCGGGGTGGCATGTGGGTCCGGCGCCGGCGCGCGCCGGGGCTAGGGTTGCGCACGACCGTCCGTGCACTCCCCGTGGAGGACCCCCGTGGCACTCGCTGCCGGTGACCAGATCCCCGACGTCACCCTCATGACCCCGACCGCCGACGGCCCGACGAAGGTCCAGAGCGCGACCGCGCTGGGCTCGGGCACGGTCGTCCTGTTCGGCGTGCCCGGGGCGTTCACCCCGGCGTGCTCCGACACCCACCTGCCCGGCTACGTGCTGCGTGCCGACGAGCTGAAGGCCAAGGGCGTCGACACCGTCGCCTGCACCTCCGCCAACGACGCGTTCGTGCTCGCCGCCTGGGCCGAGGCCCGCAACGTGGGCGACGCCGTCCTCATGCTGGCCGACGGCAACGCCGACTTCGCGAAGGCCGCCGGTCTCGACATGGACGGCTCCGCCTTCGGTCTCGGCACCCGCTCGAAGCGGTACGCCGCGATCGTCAAGGACGGCGTCGTCCAGTGGATCGGCGTCGAGGACGTCCCCTCCAGCGTCGAGGTGTCCGGCGTCGAGTCGGTGCTCGCGCAGCTCTGACCCGCCGCTGAGGCACCCCTCGCGACCCGGCGCGCGGGCCTACACTGGCCCGCGTGCCGAAGGTCCTGGGCTCGCTCGCGACGCATCGCGAGCAGGTGCGCGAGCGGGTGTTCGCCGCGCTGCGCGAGCAGCTCTACGAGCGCGGCTTCGAGCAGGTGACGCTGTCCGGCGTCGCCGCTGCCGCCGGCGTCGGCCGGTCGGCGATGTACAACCACTTCCCGGACCGCCAGGCGCTGCTGGTCGCGTTCGTCGAGCACGAGGCCGCCCGCTACGTCGAGGACCTCGACGCGGCACTGGCCGGGGTGTCGTCCCCCGCGGGGCGCCTGGCCGTGTTCGCCCGGATGCAGCTGCGCCGGCTCGCCGAGTTCCACCTCCCGCCTGGTCAGGCGCTCGCCGGGGCGCTGGACCCGCAGGCGTACCGGCGGATCGCCGCGCACGCCGACCCGATCGGCGACCGGCTGACCGCGATCCTCCGGGACGGTGCGGCCGACGGCTCGATGGTCGACGACGACCCGGCGGTGCTCGCCGCGCTCGTCGCCGCGGCACTGTCCAGCCGGAAGATCGTCGACGTCGCACCCCCGCAACTGGAGGCCACCGTGGACACCGCGGTCGCCGCCGTCCTGCGGATGGTCTCGACGACGACCCACGACTGAGGCTAGCCTTACCGCGTCGCACGGCCTACCATCGGATCTGACACGGTGTCAGATCCACGGGAGGGCCGATGGGCGCCACGACCCCGATCTCGGGGACGTTGTCCGCCGAACTCCGGCAGGCCACGTACGAGGTCCACGAGCAGGCACACCGCTCCACTTACATGGCCGCACTGCTGGACGGCGGTCTGCCGCTGGACGCCTACACCCTGCTCGCCGAGCAGTACGGCGCGATCTACACCGCCCTCGAGGCGGCCTCCGACGTGATGGCCGACCACCCGGTCGCCGGGCCGTTCGTCATCGACGAGCTGCGCAGGTTGCCCGCCCTGCACGACGATCTCGACGCGCTCGGCAGCGGCGTCCCGCGGATCCTGCCCTCCACCGCGCGTTACGTGGAGCGACTGCGCACCGCGGCGACGGATCCCGAGCGGTTCGTGGCCCACCACTACATCCGCTACCTGGGCGACCTGTCCGGCGGCCAGGTGATCGGCAGGCTGCTGCAGCGCACCTACGGGCTGTCCGGCGACGGCGTCCGGTTCTACGACTTCTCCTCGCTCGGCGCTCCGCCCCGGTTCCGCGCGCGCTACCGCGAGCTGCTCGACGCCGCCCCGTGGGACGCCGTCGCGCGGTCCCGGGTGGCCGCCGAGGCCGTCCTCGGGTTCGAGCTGAACATCGACGTGCTGTCCGAGATGGCCGAGGAGGTCGGACTGGAGCAGCCGCTCGCCTCGTGACCGTCGGTGATTCCTAGACTGGTGCGGTGACCAGCGGCATCGACCCGGACGAGCTCGCGACCGCGCTGAGGGTTCTCGCGCAGGTCGACGAGCTGGAGCCCGAGCACCCCGACGCGGTCGCCGTCCGGCGGGCCACGGCCGGGATCTGGAAGTCGGTGCGCCTGCGCCGGCGGGCGGCGAAGCGGCGTTCGGAGCGCGACGCCGACGACGCCGTCACCGCGCGGACCGCGACCGGCGCGGCGGGCCGGATCGACGACGAGACGGCCGGCATCCCGCTCGTCTCCTCCGCACCCGGCGCGACCGCCGGCGTGCTGAACCGCGCCCGCGGGTGCTACGTCTGCAAGGCGCGCTACACCCTCGTCGACGCCTTCTACCACCAGCTCTGCCCGGACTGCGCGGCCACACACCACGCGCACCGCGACGCCCGCACCGACCTCACCGGCCGTCGTGCGCTGCTCACCGGTGGCCGGGCCAAGATCGGCATGTACATCGCGCTGCGGCTGCTGCGCGACGGCGCGCACCTCACGATCACCACCCGCTTCCCGCGCGACGCCGCCCGCCGGTTCGCCGCCCTCGACGACAGCGCCGACTGGCTGCACCGCCTCCGCGTGATCGGGGTGGACCTGCGCGACCCGACCCAGGTCGTCGCGCTCGCCGACGAGGTCGCCGCGGCCGGGCCGCTCGACATCCTGGTCAACAACGCGGCGCAGACCGTCCGGCGGTCGCGGGGGTCGTACTCGGCGCTCGAGGCGGCCGAGGCCGAGCCGCTGCCGCCCGGGGAGCTGCCCGAGATCGTGTCGTTCGCGCACGCGACCACCCGGGAGCACCCGGCGCTGCTCGCCGGTGCCGTGCCGGGCGCCGATCTCGCCGCGCTCGCGACCACGGCCCGCTCGGCGTCGCCGGAACGGATCGCCGACGGCACCGCGGTCGACGCGGGCGGCCTGCTGCCCGACACCGCGGCCGTCAACAGCTGGGTCGACAACGTCGAGCACGTCGATCCGCTGGAGCTGCTCGAGGTGCAGCTGTGCAACCAGACGGCGCCGTTCGTGCTGGTCTCCCGCCTGCGGCCGGCGATGGCGGCGTCGCCGTTCCGCAACCGGTACGTGGTGAACGTGTCCGCGATGGAGGGTGTGTTCGGGCGCGGCTACAAGGCGCCGGGGCACCCGCACACCAACATGGCGAAGGCCGCGCTGAACATGCTGACCCGGACCAGCGCCGGGGAGATGTTCACGACCGACCGGATCCTCATGACCTCGGTGGACACCGGCTGGATCACCGACGAACGCCCGCACCCGACGAAGCTGCGGCTGGCCGACGACGGCTTCCACGCCCCGCTGGACCTCTCCGACGGCGCCGCCCGGGTCTACCACCCGATCGTCGCCGGTGAGGCCGGCGAGGACCTGCACGGGGTGTTCCTGAAGGACTACGCCGTGTCGTCCTGGTAGCGGGGCCTCCCCCGGTCCTGTCGGGGGTCGCCGATACCGTGCCGTCCGTGCTGGAACTCCACCGGGCCGAGCGTGCGGACACCCTCGTCGACGCGCTCGCCGCCGTGCTCGCGGAGGGTTCCGGCGACCCGTTCGCCGCCGAGTTCGTCGCCGTCCCGGAGCGCGGTGTGGAGCGCTGGCTGGCCCAGAAGCTCTCGCACCGGCTCGGGGCCGGGTCCGGCTCCGGCGGTGTCTGCGCCAACGTGCGGTTCCCGTCGCCCGCGCAGCTGCTCGGCGAGATCGTCACGCACGTCGCCGGGGTCGACGCGGAGACCGACCCGTGGGCGCCCGGCCGGGCGGTCTGGCCGCTGCTGGAGATCGTCGACGAGGCCGCCCGCTCCGGCGACGACCGTTTCACCGGCCTCGCCGCCCACCTCGACCGCGGCGGTCACGGCCGCCGCTACGCGCTCGCCCGCTCGCTCGCCGGGCTGTTCGGCTCCTACGCGACCCACCGGCCCGGGCTGCTGCGCGGCTGGCGCGCGGGCGACGACGGGGTGCCCGCCGACCTCGGCTGGCAGCCGGAGCTGTGGCGGCGTCTGCGGGCCCGGCTCGACGTACCCGGCCCCGCCGAGCGGCTCGACGCCGCCGTCGCCGCGCTGCGGTCCGGCGCCTCCCCCGGTGACGATGTGCCGCAGCGGCTCTCGCTGTTCGGGCCGACCCGGCTCGCCGCCGAGCACCTCGCCGTCCTGGGGGCGCTCGCGGAGCACCGCGACGTGCACCTCTGGCTGCCGCACCCCTCCCCCGTCATGTGGGACGCGGTGCGCGCGGCCCGCCCGGAGGCCCCGCCGGCCCGCACCGACGACGGCAGCGCCCGGCTGGTCGCGAACCCGCTGCTGCGCTCCCTCGGCCGCGACGTCCGTGAGCTGGCGCTGCGGCTGCCCGCCGCGGGCGCCGGGGTCACCGACACGCACCACCCGGCACCCGCGCCCACGGGGCCGCCGACACTCCTGCGCCGGTTGCAGGACGGGCTCCGTGACGACGCCACGCCCCCGGCTCCCGACGCGCGACCGCTGCTCGACCCGGCCGACCGCAGCGTCGTGCTGCACTCGTGCCACGGCCCGGACCGGCAGGTCGAGGTCCTGCGCGAGGCGCTGCTCGGGCTCCTCGCTGGCGACGACACCCTCGAGCCGCGCGACATCGTGGTGATGTGCCCGGACATCGAGGTGTTCGCACCGCTGATCACCGCGTCGTTCGGGCTGGCGCCCGACGGCACCGGCACCGACGGCCCGGGCCCGTCCCGCGACGAGCTGCACCCCGGTCACCTGCTCCGGGTCCGGCTCGCGGACCGGGCGCTGCGCCAGGCGAACCCACTGCTCGGCACGGTGTCGACGCTGCTGGAGCTCGCCGGGTCCCGGCTCACCGCGTCCCAGGTGCTCGACCTCGTCTCCACCGGCCCGGTGCGGCGCCGCTTCCGGCTCGACGACGACGCGCTGGAGCGCCTGTCCGAGCTGGTCACCGCCGCCGGGATCCGGTGGGGCCTCGACGCCGCGCACCGCACCCCCTACCGGCTCGACGGCGTCGAGCAGAACACCTGGCGGTCCGGGCTGGACCGGCTGCTCGTGGGCGTCGCGATGGCCGAGACACCGGGGGCGCCGGCGTGGCTGGGCACCGCGCTGCCGCTCGACGAGATCGACTCGTCCGACGTGGACCTCGTGGGCAGGCTCGCCGAGATCGTCGACCGGCTGGGCACCGTCGTCGACGGGCTGCGCGGGCCGCAGCCGCTGTCGGCGTGGGTCGCCGCGCTGGAGGAGGGCCTCGCCGCCCTGACCGACACCCCGCCGTCGGAGGCGTGGCAGGCCACGCAGGCCCGCGCCGAGCTCGCCGACGTGCTGCACACGGCCGGGCCCCAGTCGGGCACCGTCGATCTCGACCTGCCCGACGTCCGCGGCCTGCTCGCCGAACGGCTGCGCGGGCGGCCGAGCCGGGCGAACTTCCGCACCGGCACGCTGACGGTGGCCACGCTGGTGCCGATGCGGGCGGTCCCGCACCGGGTCGTCTGCCTGCTGGGCTGCGACGACGGCGTGTTCCCCCGGGCCGGCGCCCCGGACGGCGACGACGTGCTCGCCCGCGATCCCGTCGTCGGCGAGCGGGACCCGCGCGGCGAGGACCGGCAGCTGCTGCTCGACGCGATCGGCTCGGCGACCGACCACCTGGTCGTCGTCAGCTCCGGTGCGGACGAGCGGACCGGTGCGGAGCGGCCGCCGTCGGTGCCGATCGGGGAGCTGTGCGACGCGATCGACGCCACCGTCACCACCGGCACCGGGCAGCACGCGTCGGAGGCGCTGCGTGCCCGGCACCCGCTGCAGCCCCACGACCGGCGCAACTTCACCGCCGGGTCGCTCCTCGCGTCCGGGCCGTTCAGCTTCGACCGTGCCGCGCTCCGCGGCGCGGAGGCCGCGGACGGACCGCGGCAAGCGGTGCCGCTGTTCCCGCCCGATCCGCTGCCCGAGCCCGACGCCGAGGAGTCCGTCGACCTCGACGACATCGTCGCCTTCGTCGAGCACCCGGTCCGGGCGTACCTGCGCCAGCGGGTCCGCGTGCTGCCGCCCGGGGAGAACGCCGAGCCCGACGACGCGCTGCCGGTCGAGCTCGACGGGCTCGCCACCTGGAAGATCGGCGACCGGCTGCTCGCCGACCGGCTCGCCGGAGCCCCGCCGCAGGCCGTCGCCCGGGCGGAGACGCTGCGCGGCGACCTGCCCCCGGGCGGCATCGGGCACCGCGTGCTGACCGACGTCGGCGGCCGGGTGGAGCCGCTGGTCTCCCTCGCCGCCGCCGTCCGGACCGGCGAGGCGGCCTCGCAGGACCTGGTGGCACCGCTGGGCGGAACCCCGCTGGACGGGATCACCGTCACCGGCACCGTGCCCGGTCTGCACGGCGACGTCGTGGTGCGGGTCGAGTACTCGCGGCTGAAGGCCAAGCACCGGCTGCGGGCGTGGGTGCAGCTGCTCGCCCTGACCGCCGCGCACCCGGACCGACCGTGGACGGCGGTGACGATCGGCCGCGGCACCGGCGGCGCCGCCCGCTCCACCCTCGGACCGGTGCCCCCGGATCGAGCCCGGTCCGTGCTCGCCGACCTGGTCGCGCTGCGGCGTGAGGGGCTGCGCGAGCCGCTGCCGCTGCCGACCGACGCCGCGGCCGTCTACGCCCGCAACCGTTCCCGCGGCGTGGTCCCGCCGAACGCGCTCGCCGCGGCCGACTCCGAGTGGTCCCGGTTCGAGCGCGACGACGCCGCGCACGTGTTCGTCCGCGGCTCCGGTGCACCACTGCTCACCCGCGAGGAGCCCGGGAGCGGCGCCGAGCCGACCCGCTTCGGTTCGCTCGCCGCCCGGTTGTGGGCGCCGCTGCTCGACCACGAGAGGCAGGACGCACCGTGAGCACGACCGCGGTCCTCTCCGCACCGACCTTCGCCGTGGACGGTCCGCTGCCGTCCGGCACCGTCGTGCTGGAGGCGAGTGCCGGGACCGGCAAGACCTACACGATCGCCGCGCTGGCCACCCGCTACGTCGCCGAGGGTGTCGCCGGGCTGGACCGGCTGATGCTGGTGACCTTCGGCCGGGACGCGACCCAGGAGCTGCGCGAACGGGTCCGGGAGCGGCTCGTCGGCACCGAGCGGGCGCTCGCCGCGGTGCTCGCCGGCGCCGAGCCGCCGTCCCGGGAGTCCGACCCGGTGGTCGCGCACCTCGCCGACGCCGGGCCGGAGGAGATCGGGCTCCGGCGGGCCCGGCTGGCGGAGGCGTCGGCGTCGTTCGACGCCGCGACGATCGCCACCACCCACCAGTTCTGCCGGCAGATGCTGGCCGGGCTCGGGGTCGCCGGTGACAACGACCCGGACGCGGAGTTCGTCGAGCACGTCGACGACGTCGTGACCGAGGTCGTCGACGACTTCTACGTGCGCAAGTACGCGAACCCGCAGGCCGGGAAGCCGGCCTTCACCCGGGCCGAGGCACTGGCGCTGGCCCGCCGCGCGGTCGCCGACCCGCAGGCCGAGCTCGAGCCGCGCGACGCCGACCCCCGCTCGGTGGCCGCGACCCGGCACGGGTTCGCCACGGCCGTCCGCCGGGAGGTCGACGCCCGCAAGCGCCGGCTGCGCATCTACAGCTACGACGACATGCTCTCCCGTCTGGCCGAGGCGTTGCGCGACCCGCTGCGCGGGCCGGCCGCGCGCGAGCGGCTGCGGTCCCGCTTCTCGGTGGTGCTGGTCGACGAGTTCCAGGACACCGACCCGCTGCAGTGGGAGATCCTCTCGCTCGCCTTCCACGGCGCCCCGGCCACGACGCTCGTGCTGATCGGCGACCCGAAACAGGCGATCTACGCCTTCCGCGGCGCCGACGTGCACAGCTACCTGCGCGCCGCCGACGCCGCGACCGACCGGCGGACGCTGGCGACGAACCGGCGCAGCGACGCCGCCCTGCTCACCGCGCTGGAGAGGGTCTTCGACGGGGCGGCGCTCGGCGACTCCGAGATCGTGGTGCACCCCGTCGACGCCCACCACACCGCGCGGCGGCTCACCGCCCGGCGCGACGCCCCGCTCCGGCTGCGCGCCGTCGACCGGGACCGGCTCGACCTCACCGGCCGCAAGCTCGGCCGCGCACCCGCGGCCCGGCGGGTCGTGGCCCGCGACGTCGCCGTCGACCTGTCCGAGCTGCTCGACGGCTCCGCCACCTGGGACGGTGAGCCCCTGCGCCCGGGCCAGGTCGCGGTGCTCGTGCGCACCAACGCACAGGGCCTGCTGGTGCGCGACGCCTGCGCCGAGGCCGGGGTGCCCGCGGTGCTGACCGGCAGCACCAGCGTGTTCACCACACCGGTCGCCCAGGACTGGCTGACCCTGCTGGAGGCGGTCGAGCAGCCGCAGCGGTCGATGCGGCTGCGCACAGCGGCGCTGACCCGCTTCGTCGGGCACACGGTCGCCGATCTCTGCGGACCCGAGGCCGACCGGCTCGTCGACCGCCTCGGCGCCGACCTGCGCGCGTGGCACCAGGTGCTCGCCGAGCGGGGGGTCGCCGCGCTGCAGGAGGCGGTGTTCGCCCGCTACGCCCCGGCGCAGCGGCTGCTGTCGCGCCCCGACGGCGAACGCGACCTCACCGACCTCCGGCACGTCGGTCAGGTGCTGCACTCGGTCGCGCTGGAGCGTCACCTCGGCCCGACCGCGCTCACCGAGTGGTTGCGGCACCGCATCGGTGAGGCCGCACGCGACACCTCCGCCGAGCGCAGCCGTCGGCTCGAGTCCGACGCCGACGCCGTCCAGATCGTCACGGTGCACCGGTCGAAGGGGCTCGAGTTCCCCGTCGTGTACCTGCCGTTCGCCTGGGACCGCTGGGTCAACGACACCCCGGACCCGCTGCTCTACCACGACGTCCCGGGCGGCGCCGATGGCGACGCGCGCCGGCTGCTCGACGTCGGCGGGACCTCCGGGCCCGACCGCGCGCACCGCACCGCGCTGCACCTGGCCGAGGAGGCCGGGGAGGACCTGCGGCTGCTCTACGTCGCGCTGACCCGGGCCTGCAGCCAGGTCGTCGCGTGGTGGGTGCCGTCGACGACGACCGCGTCGTCGTCGCTGCACCGGATGCTGGCCGGGAACCGCGGCCCGGGCACCGGGCCCGAGACGGCCGCCGCCGTCCCCGGTGACGCGAACGCGGTGCAGTACCTGCGGGAACGGCTCGCCGGCAGCGACGCGGTCGTCGAGACCCTGCACGACCGGGACCCGGTGCGGCTCCCGGCCGAAGCGGACGGGGTGCGGCTCGCCGCGGCCGGGTTCGGCCGCACCCTGGACACCGCCTGGCGGCGGACCTCGTACACCGCGCTCACCGCGGCCGCCCACGCCGCGCACCACCCGCTCGACGACACCGCCGAGGCCGACGCGGGGCCGGCCGCCACGCCGGGGGTGCTCACCGAGCCCGAGGACGAGGGCCTGAGCGACGAGCCCGCCGCGGACGGCGGCACCGGTCCCGCCGGGGCCGCGACCGGCGGTGCCACCTCGACGGTGGATCCCGCGAGCGTCCCCTCCCCCATGGCGGACCTGCCGATGGGCGCCGGGTTCGGCACCCTGGTGCACGCCGTCCTCGAGCACCTCGACACGACCGTCGCCGCCGGCGGCGACGACGCGTTGCGGGCCGAGCTCGTCGCGCACGTCACCGCCGAGCTGCGGCGCCAGCCCGCCGACGTCGATCCCGAGGAGCTCGCCGACGCCCTGGTCCCCGTGCTGCGGACCCCGCTCGGGCCGCTGGCGGGCGGCCGGGCGCTGGCCGACGTCGCACCGGCCGATCGGCTGTCCGAGCTGGACTTCGAGCTGCCGCTGTGCGGTGGCGACGTGCCGTCGGGCCGGCTCACCCTCGCCGGGCTGGCCGCCGTCGTCGGGCGGCACCTCGGCCCCGGCGACCTGCTGCACGGCTACGCCGACCGGCTCGGCTCCCCCGAGCTGGCCGGGCAGAACCTGCGCGGCTACCTCACCGGCAGCATCGACTCCGTGCTGCGGGTCGACGGGCGTTTCCTCGTCGTCGACTACAAGACCAACTGGCTCGGCCCGCCGTCGGTCTCCGGGCCCCGGGAGCCGCTCACCGCCGCGCACTACACCGAGCCCCGGCTCGCCGCCGCGATGGCCGACGCCCACTACCCGCTGCAGGCGCTGCTCTACGCCGTCGCACTGCACCGCTACCTGCGCTGGCGGCTCCCGGGGTACGACCCGGAGGAGCACCTGGGCGGGGTCGGTTACCTGTTCCTGCGCGGGATGTGCGGCCCGGCCACACCGGTCACCGGTACCGGCCCGCTCGCGGCGCCGTGCGGGGTGTTCGCGTGGCGCCCACCCTCCGCGCTGGTGACCGAGCTGTCCGAGCTGCTCGACGGAGGCGCCCGATGACCGTCCCCACGAGCCCCGCCACCACGACGACCGCCGCCGCACCGGAGCGCGACCCGTTCGGCCCGCGGGCCGCGCGCACCGCGTCGGGGGTCCTCGCCGAGTTCAACGTCGCGGACGTCCTCGCGCCCGGCGACCTGCACGTGGCCCGCCGGCTGGCGCGGCTCGGCGGCCGCGGCGACCCGACCGGTGTGGCCGACGGCGCCGCCGCCGAACCCGTGCCGGTGCTGCTGGCCGCTGCGCTCGCGGTGCGGGCGATCCGCAACGGCTCGGTCTGCGTGGACCTCTCGGCGGCCGCGACGTCGACCGCGAGCGAGGGGGAGATCGCCGTCGACGTGTCCGGCCTGCCGTGGCCGGAACCGGCGGCGTGGCGCGCCGAGCTGGCGGCGAGCCCCCTGGTCGCCGACGGCGCGGACGCGCCCGCGGACCGTCCGCTGCGGCTGCTCGGCGACCTGCTGTACCTGGAGCGGTACTGGCAGGAGGAGGAGCTGGTGCGGCGCGAGTTCGCCGCGCGCTCCGGGCCGGTCACCGAGGTCGTGCCGGAGCGGCTGTGCGCCGCCCTGGACCGGTTGCTCGGCCGTCCCGGTGCCGAGCGCCAGCGGCTCGCCGCCGCCGTCGCCGCGCTGCGCCCGGTCACGGTGATCGCCGGCGGGCCCGGCACGGGCAAGACGACGACGGTCGCCCGGCTGCTCGCCGTCCTGCACGACCTGCACGGCGGGAGCACGCAGGGCCGTCCCGGCCTGCGGGTCGCGCTGGCCGCGCCCACCGGCAAGGCGGCCGCCCGGCTGACCCAGTCGGTGACCGAGGCCGCGGGTGAGCTGTCGGAGGACGATCGCAAGGCGATCACGGGCACGACGGCGTCGACCCTGCACCGGCTCCTGGGCTCGCGCGGGAGCTCCGGGCGGTTCCGCCACCACCGCGGGAACCGGCTGCCGCACGACGTCGTCGTGGTCGACGAGACCTCGATGGTGTCGCTGACGATGATGGCCCGGCTCCTGGAGGCCGTGCGGCCGGACGCCCGCCTGGTGCTGGTCGGCGACCCCGAGCAGCTCGCCTCGGTGGAGGCGGGTGCCGTGCTCGGCGACCTCGCCGCCGCAGGCGGCCGGCCCGAGCCCGCCCTGCAGGAGGCGTTGGAGCGGTGCGGTGCGTTCCGCGCCGACCGCCCGATCCCGGCGGCCACCGCGGAGCCGGACGCCGGCCCCGGGGAACCGGGCGAGCCGGTCGTCGTGCGCAACGGTGTGGTGGAGTTGCAGCGCAACTGGCGGTTCGGCGGACTGATCGCGGACTTCGCCGCCGCCGTGCAGGCCGGCGACGGCGACGCCGCGGCGGCGCTGCTGAGCCGGGACTCCGGAGAGCTGACCTTCGTCGACGCCGACCCGGCCGAGGTCCCGGCGGCCGCGCTGGACCCGCTGCGTTCCGAGGTGGTCGGCTCGGCGACCGGGCTGATCGACGCCGCCGACGGCGGGGACGTCGACCGGGCGCTGGAGGTCCTCGACGAGCACCGCGTGCTGTGCGGGCACCGGCGCGGGCCGTACGGCGTCGCCCGGTGGACCACGGAGATCGAGCGCTGGATCTCCACCGCGCGCCCCGGCTACGACGCCGAGGCCCCCTGGTACCCGGGCCGGCCCCTGCTCGTCACCACCAACGACTACGACCTGGGGTTGTTCAACGGCGACACCGGCGTCGTCGTCCGGACCCCGGAGGGCCGCCGTGCCGTGTTCCCCACCGACGGGCGGCCGCAGGAGTTCGAACCGGCCCGGCTGGGCGGCGTCGGGACCGTCTACGCGATGACGGTGCACCGCAGCCAGGGCAGCCAGTTCGACCGGATCACCGTCGTGCTGCCGCCCGCGGACTCGCCACTCATGACCCGCGAGCTGCTCTACACCGCCGTGACCCGGGCCCGTCGGCACGTGCGGATCATCGGCACGGAGGCCGCGGTGCGGGCCGCGATCGCGCGCCCGGCGGGGCGCGCCAGCGGTCTGAGGAACCGGCTGGGCGCCACGGACGGCGCGTGACGCCCGCCGGGATCACTCCGCGGTGCCGGTCGTGGTCGTCGACGCGGACGCCGTCGCTGCCTCGCGCTCGGCCCGGGCCTTCCGGTCCCGGCGGACCGAGCCGACCGTCACGACGGCGACCAGGCCGAGGGTGACGTAGAGGGCGTACTCGTCGATCATGAGCACGACGTCGACCGCGTGCTGCCCGAGCCCGAACCCGAGTCCGGCGACCAGACCGGTCATCAGGGCCGCGCCGAGGGCGTCGAACAGCAGGAACGTGACCAGCCGCATCCGGCCGAGCCCGGCGAGCGCGAAGACCGCCGGTGCGGGGACGCCGGGGATCGTCGACAGCACGACGACCAGCCCCAGCACCCACCGGGGCCAGGACCGGACCTTGCTCACGAACCGCTGTGCCGCCTCGCCCGGGGCGAACAGCTCGACCACCTTGGGACCCCAGCGGCGGCCCGCCAGCCAGAACAGCCAGTCGAACTTGATCATGCCGACGATCCCGGCGACGACCACCAGCCACAGCGACGCCTCGCCGATCCGCGCGAACGCCGCACCGGCGCCGATCGCGGACAGGCTGCCGGTGACGAAGCTCAGACCGATCGGGTGCGACGCCAGCAGGAACGGCCGCAGCGGCATCGTCAGCGCCATGAACGCGATGATCCCGAGCGTGGAGAAGACGAGGAACTTGTCGCCACGGGTCATCGGGTGGTCCCACGGCATGGCGTCCCGCCAGGCCTTCTTGGCCTCGGCGAGCTCCTCGGGGGTGTAGTCGCTGTTGCGCCACCGGAACCGCTTCTTCGGCGTCCCGGCCGGAGCCCCGGTGCCGTCCGCCGCCGTGCCCGGCCCGGAAGCCTCCGGCCCGGCGGCGTCCGGCCCGGGACCGCCCGGCGCGGGCCCCTCCGGCCGTCCGTCCGGTGTGTCCGTCCCCCGCGCGTCCGCCTCGGACATCTCTCCCCCTCCCGTGGCGGGCCTGCGCACCACCACGCTCCAGAGGCTAGGACGTCGGCGCTCGCCCGGTCGTCGTCGGCGGGGACGAGATCACCGGACCGTGCGTCTCGTCCCGGCGGAGGAGCCGGGAGGTCCCGGTGGAGGGAAGTCCCGGCGGAGGAGCCGGAACCCGTGCCGAGGAAACCCGCTCCCGGCCCGCTGCCGCCCTCGCTACCGTCCGGGTGGTGTCCGCCGCCGAGCACGACCTCCCGGACGGCCCTCCCGGGTTCCGTCCGCTCACCCCCGCCGATCTCCCGATGCTGCGCGGCTGGCTGGCCGAGCCGCACGTGCACCGCTGGTGGTTCCACGACACGTCGCCGGAGGCCGTCGAACGGGACTTCGGCCCGGCGATGCGCGGTGAGGAGCCGTCCGAGGACCTCGTCGTCGTGGTCGGCGGTGCACCGGTGGGCCTGCTGCAACGCTGCCTGTGGCACGACTACCCGGAGTACGTCGAGGAGATCGCGCCGATCCTGGAGATCCCGCCCGGCGCCGCGACGATCGACTACCTGATCGGCGAGCCCGGGCTCGTCGGCCGCGGGCTCGGGCCGCGCATCCTCGTCGCGGCCGTCGCGGGGGTGTGGGAGCGCTACCCGGAGGCGCGCGCGATCATCGTCCCCGTGGTGGCGACGAACCGGGCGTCCTGGCGGGCGCTGGAGAAGGCGGGCTTCCGGCGGGTCGCCGAGGGCGACCTCGCTCCCGACAACCCGATCGACCCGCCGCGGAGCCTGGTCCTGCGCGTCGACCGTCCCGAGGAGTCGCCGTGCCACCCGTGACCAGCGCCGGGATCCTGTTGCACCGCAGGGGCCCGGACGGCGTCGAGGTACTGCTCGGGCACATGGGCGGCCCGTTCTGGGCCCGGAAGGACGCGCACGCCTGGTCGGTCCCGAAGGGCGAGCACGGCCCGGAGGAGTCCCCGCTCGACGCCGCCCGCCGCGAGTTCACCGAGGAGATCGGCGCCCCTCCCCCGGACGGCGAGCCCGTCGACCTGGGCACGGTGCGCCAGTCCCGCAAGACCGTCGCCGCCTTCGCGCTCGACGGCAGCGGGTTCACCGGCGCCGAGGCCGTCGCCGGCCGCCCCGACGACGGCACCTGGGTCGAGATCGAGTGGCCGCCCCGGTCCGGGCGCACGGTCCGGTTCCCCGAGCTCGACCGGGCCGGGTGGTTCGACCTCGCCACGGCACGCGAGAAGATCGTCAAGGGCCAGCTGCCGTTCCTCGACCGCGTCACCGCCCTGCTGGGCTGAACGTCGGACCCGATCGTCCGCGACCCTCGCCTCCCGGCGCTCACCGTCCGTACACTCGCAGTCGCTCCGGCCATCCCCCCGGACGGAGCAGGTGCCGGATCCCCGCGCGCCCACCCCCCGGGTGCGGGGATCCGGACACCGTCACGGGCCGGGCGCGTCGGCCCGCCGATGCCACAATGCGACCGTGCCCCAGCCAGGACAGACCGCGGTCCTCCTCCCGGTGGCCGAGCTCGACCCGGTGCTCGCCGTGATCGCCGGCCGCAGACCGGACGCCGTCCGGCCCGGGATCCCCGCCCACCTCACGCTGCTCTACCCGTTCCTGCCCACCACCGAGGTGACCGAGGGCGTCGTCGACCGGTGCCGCGCGCTCTGTGCGGGTACGGGCCGGCTCACCTGCCGCTTCACCCGCACCCACGTCGGACCCACGATGATCTCGACCGCTCCGGAGCCCGCCGGTCCGGTCGCGGCGCTGGCCACGGCGCTGCGTGCACAGTGGCCGGACCACCCGCCCTACGGCGGCCGTTTCGGCCCCGACCCGGAACCGCACGTCACCCTCGCGCTGGGACCGGTCGAGGACCCCGGCGGGATCTCCGGCCCTGCCGACACCCTGCTTCCGATCGAGGCCCACCTGGACACCGCGGTGCTGGTCGAGCTGACCGGCGACGGCTGGCGTCAGCGCGCGACGTTCCCGCTCTGATCCGCGGGCGGCGCGAGATCGCCCCGGGCGAACGCCGCGGACACCCGCGCCAGCCGCCGGGCCTCGGCGCGGGGATCGTCCGCGGCCGGCTCCCCGGGCTCGCCGGGCCCGGGTCCGCCCGCCGGACCAGCTTTGGGCACCGACCCCGCCTCGCGGTACCGCGCCAGTGCCACCGCGAGGTCCGCGGCCTCGACCGCGTCGTCCGCCCGCTCGCCCCGGAGACCGGCGGCGGCGGCCCGGCGCCGGTGCTCGGCGGTGTCGGCCGCGGTGCGGTAGGGCTGGAGCAGCAGCGCCCCGTCGCGCAGCTCGACCGTGCGCCGGTAGAGCCGCAGCGACGCGTCGTGGTGGGGGACGCTGCCGGCGACCGCACCCGGCGAGGTCAGCGCGATCTGCGGGAGCGCCTCGTACATGGCACGCCACAGTGGGCGCAGAGCGCGGGCGAGCCGGAGATCGGTGACCCACCGGCGCAGCTCGGCGGGCGCGTCCAGCAGGAACGGCACCCCCAGGCCGAGGACGATGAGCGCCACCGACAGCGCGGGGAAGCCGACGGCCAGCGAGCAGTGCAGGTTCTCGAACGGGCCGGCACACCACCGCTCGGCCCCGTCCGGCCCCGCTCCGGCGTAGGCACCGACCGCGGTCGTCACCCGCGACACGGCGTAGGCGAGACCGACCACGCACCCGGCAGCGAGGACGACCATGCTCAGCCGCAGCCGCCGTCGCGTCCGGCCGACAGCCCGTACCGCCAGGAGGAGCATCCGGACGAGGTTGAACCCGAGATAGAGCGCGTAGACGACGACGTAGACGGTGAGTGCGAGGTCGTCCCGGTAGGAGAACAGGGCGACCGGTCCCTGGGGGGGTCGGCCCAGCGCGAACGTCACGACCAGCACGGTCAGGACGACGACCAGCAGACCGGCGCGGCGCCGCCTGCCCCCGGGCGTCCCGCCGGTGCCGTGCAGGTAGCCGAGCATCTCGGAGAACGCGAACGCCGCGATCAGCGTGCACGCGTTCGACGACAGCCGCCCCGCACCCGGGACGACCGCGCTCAGCAGCTCCTGGGTCACGGGCGCGATCAGCACGAGGGCGCACCCCAGTGCTGCGAGCGCCGGCAGCACCGGCGTGGCCCCCGCCCCGCGCCGCGCCCGCCAGGAGCGCTGTCGCAGCACGGCGGTGCCGAAGCAGAGCAGGGCGACGCCGAGGAAGACGAGACTGACCATCGCCGTCAGCCGAAGAGGTCGGCGATGCGCCGGTAGAGACCGGACTCGTCACCGCCGACCCGGCCGTCGACCAGCTCGGCGGACGGCGTCTCCGCGGCGAGCCGGATCAGGGTGCCCACCATCTCCGCCTCCTGCTCGTCGTCCGTGCCGTAGGTCGAGCGGGCGAGCATGTGCTCGGCCAGCAGGGCCCGCTCGGGGGAGACGAGACCACCCACCGACCCGAGGTCGAGAGCGCAGGCGCCCCGGTGCTCGCACACCATGTGCCCGATCTCGTGCAGGACGATGTGCGTCTGGTGGACGGTGCTGGTGTTCTCCGGATAGACGATGACGTCGGCGTCGTCGCGGCGCAGCCACAGCCCGCACGGTCCACCCGCGATCCGGGTGGCGTGCAGGTCGATCGGCCGCTCCCGGTGGCGCTCGATCCGGTCCAGCAGCTCGTCCAGGTCGAACGGGCGCGGGATGCCGCCGATGTCGCGGTCCAGCCGGTGTACGAGGGCGGCGCAGCGACGGTGCAGCGTCGAGTAGCGCACGGTCCTCCCCCCTGCCTGCCGTGCGGCGAGTCGCGTGCAGTGCGGGCCGTGGCCCGGAACCTCCCCGGTCGGGAGGAATGGTCTCATCCGGACGGTCCGTCGGCACCGCGACGACGGCGGCGGCCGGTGGAACCGCTGCGCTGCTGCAGGTCGCCCATCTCCTGGATGATCCGCGCCAGCGACCGGCGGTACTCCGGGTCGAGATCGAGTGCGCGCATGGCGATGTCCTTGACCCCCTGGTCGCGGATCGCCTGCAGCAGCGCGATCTCCTCGTCGATCTCGGCGGCCACCCCGTCGTTGAACAGGTAGGCGAGCGTCACGCCGTAGAACCCGACGATCGCCTCGAGCTTCTGCAGCGACGGGTTGGGGCGCCTGCCGGTCTCGAGCTGGTGCAGGTAGGCCGGGGAGATCGTCTCGCCCCGCAGCCGGATGCCCTCCGAGACCTCCTCGAGCGTGTAGGGCCCGCGGTCCGCCGGGTGCACGGTCGTCCGCAGCCGCGCCAGGCGTTCCCCGAGCGTCGGTGCGGCCGGGTGGTCGGCGCCGTCCGGCTCCCCGGGTCCGGTCACGCGGTCCTCCCTCGATCGGCGGTTCCGGGATGTGCCCGGAACGGAGTTGACATTCACCCTACAACGCCAGCATATTCATGTGCACAGAAATTCGCTGGCAATCGACCGCTGCGGACCGGACCCGGTGACGGGTGAGCAGGGGGGACCCCGGCCGCGAGCCGGGCCCGCACACCGGGCCCGGTCCGGGGCGGTCGAACGTCCCTGCTGAAACGCGGAAACGCAGGAACGCGGGAACCGGGCCGGCCGCCACCGGGGGGTGCGGTCGGCCCGGCCGCCGGTTGGGCTGCCACCCGCCGGGTACCCCTCCGGCATGCCCGACAGCATCAAGGACGACGAGATGTACGAGCGCCTCCGCGAGGAGGGCAACTCGAAGGAGAAGTCCGCCCGGATCGCCAACGCGGCCGCCGCCGAGGGGCGGGACGAGATCGGCGCGCGCGGCGGCGGGTCCGGCGACTACGAGGACATGACCGTCGACCAGCTCTACGAGCGTGCCCAGCGGGTCGGCGTCGAGGGCCGGTCCGACATGAGCAAGGACGAGCTGATCCGGGCGCTGCGCGAGCACTGAGCCGTGGCAGAGTCGCCGGCATGAGCCGCCGCCACGACCACGACGCCGGGGGGCGACCCGGAGACGCTCGAGCGCAAGGCGGCCCTGCGCGACGAGGTCTGGACCGCGCTCACCGAGCAGAAGGCGTCGCGGTTCCCCGGCGCCCGCAACCGGATCTCGAACTTCGTGGGCGCCGAGGCCGCGGCGCGGCGGCTGCGGGAGCTGGACGTCTGGCGGGCGGCCCGCACGGTCAAGTCCAACCCGGACTCCGCGCAGCTGCCGGTGCGGCAGTACGCCCTGGAGGACGGCAAGACCGTGTACATGGCCGTCCCGCGGCTCGCCGAGGACGATCCGTTCTTCCTGCTCGATCCCGACCACCTCGCGGACCCGCCGCGCCGCGCGGTGTCGATCAAGAACGCCACCCGCTCGGCCCGCCGGGTCGCCGTCGACGAGCTGGAACCCGTGGATCTCGTGGTGACCGGCTGCGTCGCCGTCGGCGCCGACGGTGCCCGGCTCGGGAAGGGCGGCGGGTTCGCCGACCTGGAGTTCGCGCTCGCCCGCGAGGCCGGGCTCGTCTCCGACGACACCCTGGTCGTCACGACCGTGCACGAGCTGCAGCTGCGCGATGCGGGCGTCGTCCCGTGGGCCTCGCACGACGCCCCGGTCGACCTGGTCGTCACCCCGGACCGTGTGATCGACTGCCGGCAGCACCGGCGCACCCGGCCGGACGGCGGCATCGTCTGGGAGTCGCTGACCGACGAGAAGATCGACGCCATCCCCCTGCTGGGACGGCTCCGGACGGAGGTGGGCCGATGAGCCCCGAGATCGTGACCGAGCGCGGGGACATCACCGAGGCCGTGGTGGACGCCGTGGTCAACGCCGCCAACTCGTCGCTGCTCGGCGGCGGCGGTGTCGACGGCGCCATCCACCGCCGTGGCGGCCCGGCGATCCTCGCCGAGTGCCGCAGGCTGCGCGCCGACACCTGGCCCGACGGCCTGCCGACCGGCCGCGCCGTCGCCACCACGGCGGGCGATCTCCCGGCGCGATGGGTGATCCACACCGTCGGGCCGGTGTACGCGACGTCCGAGGACCGCTCGCACCTGCTCGCGAGCGCCTACCGCGAGTCGCTGCGGGTCGCCGACGAGCTCGGCGCCGGCACCGTCGCGTTCCCCGCGGTGTCGGCCGGCGTCTACGGCTGGCCGATCGACGACGCCGCACGGATCGCGGTCGCCACCGCGCGGGACACCCCGACCTCGGTCCGGCAGGTGCGCTTCGTCCTGTTCGGCGACGACGTGCTGCAGGCCTTCCGGGTCGCCGCCGGTACCTGAGAACCCCGTCCCCGACCCCTCCCGGAGAGCTCCCGTGATCGAGATCGACGGCCACTCCCCCGACGTCCACCCCGACGCCTGGGTGGCCCCCGGCGCCGTCCTCGCCGGCGACGTGACGGTCGGCGCGGAGTCCGGCGTCTGGTACACCACCGTCGTCCGGGCCGACGTCGCCCCGATCCGCATCGGCACCCGGTCCAACCTGCAGGACGGCTGCGTCGTCCACGCCGATCCCGGCTTCCCCGCGACGATCGGCGACGGCGTCACCGTCGGCCACCGCGCGGTCGTCCACGGCTGCACGGTCGGCGACGACGTGCTGGTCGGGATGGGCGCGGTCATCATGAACGGCGTCGAGGTCGGCGCCGGGTCGCTGATCGCGGCCGGGGCGGTGCTCACCCAGGGCACGGTCGTGCCGCCCGGGTCGCTGGTCGCGGGGGTGCCGGGGAAGGTGCGCCGCGAGCTGACCGAGCAGGAGCGGGACTCGATCCCGCTGTCGGCGGCCGCCTACGTCCACCTGCTCGGCCTGCACCGCGACGCCACCCGCTAGCGGCCCCGGGCGCACCTCACGCGTTCGCGACCTCGTGCTCGAGCCGGGCGGCGACGTGCGCCCGGGCCGCCTCGGTGCGGGTCGGCAGGTGCCCCGAGCCGAACAGCGGCTCCCCCGGCTCGACGTCGCGGAGCAGCCCGCGGGCCAGCGTCCGGCGGTGCACCTCGGTCGGGCCGTCGGCGATCGCCATGACCTGGGCGTCGACCATCATCGCGGCGAACGGCATCTCGTTGGAGATGCCGAGCGCACCGTGCAGGTGCATCGCCCGCTGCACGACGTCGTGGTAGACCCGCGGCATCGCCACCTTCACCGCGGCGATGTCCGCGCGGACCGCCCGGTAGTCCTGGTGCCGGTCGATCAGCCACGCCGTGCGCAGCAGCAGGAGCCGGAACTGCTCCAGGTCGATCCAGCTCTCCGCGACCGCGTCCTGGGTGGACGGCAGGTCGGCGAGCCGCCCGTGCCGGGTGGTCCGGGAGACCGCCCGTTCCCGCATCAGGTCGAACGCCCGCCGCATCTGGGCGATCGTGCGCATCCCGTGGTGGATGCGCCCGCCGCCGAGCCGGGTCTGGGCGATCGCGAACGCGCGCCCGTGTTCCCCGAGCAGGTGGTCCGCCGGGACGCGCACCCCCGAGTAGCGCAGGTAGGCGTGGCTGGAGTGCTCGGGTGACTCGGTGCCGACGCCCGCGTCCCGCACGATCTCCAGACCCGGGGTCTCCCGCGGCACGATGAGCATCGACATCGAGTCGTGCGGTGCGGCGTCCGGGTCGGTCACCGCCATCACGATCACGAACGCGGCGTGCCGGGCGTTCGAGGAGAACCACTTCTCGCCGTCGATCACCCAGTCGTCGCCGTCGCGGACGGCGCGTGTGGTGAACAGCGTCGGGTCGGCCCCGGCGTGCGGCTCGGTCATCGAGTAGCAGGACGAGATCTCGCCGTCGAGGAGCGGCTGCAGGTAGCGCTCCTTCTGCGCGGGCGTGCCGAACCGGGCGAGGATCTCGGCGTTGCCCGAGTCCGGCGCCTGGCAGCCGAAGACCGTCGGCGCCCACCGGGACCGGCCGAGCAGCTCGTTGAGCAGCGCCAGCCGGACCTGGCCGTAGCCCTGCCCGCCGAGCTCGGGGCCCAGGTGGGCGGCCCAGAGCCCGCGCTCACGGACCCGTTCCTGCAGCGGGCGCACCAGCCGTCGTGCCGTGGCGTCGGTCTTGTCGTAGGGGTCGCCCAGGACGAGGTCGAGCGGCTCGATCTCGTCGCGCACGAAGGCGTCGACCCAGTCGAGCGTCGCCTGGTAGTCGGGGTCGGTCGAGAAGTCCCACATCAGAAGTTGCCCTTGGCCGCCCAGCCGCCGTCCACCGGGAACGTGATGCCGGTCTGGAAGGAGCCCTCGCGGAACAGGTACGCCACCATCGCGGCGATCTCGTCCGGGCGGCCGAGCCTGCGCACGAGGTGGGCGTCGGCGTTCGCCGCGCGCATCTCGTCGGTGATCCCGGCCAGGATCGGGGTGTCGATCGTCCCCGGTGCGATCGCGTTGACCAGCACGCCCTGGTCGGCGTACTCGAACGCGGCCTGCTGGGTCAGGCCGACCACCCCGCCCTTGGCAGCGGAGTACGAGGCCAGGTTCGGTAGCCCGCGCAGCGCCGCCATGGAGGCGATGTTGACGATCCGGCCCCCACCGGCGTCGACCATCGCGGGGATCACCGCCCGCATCCCGAGCCAGACGCCCTTGAGATCGGTGTCGATCACGACGTCCCAGGCGTCCTCGGTGAGCCCGACGACGGTGTCCGGGCTGAGCAGGTTCACCACGCCCGCGACGTTGGCGAGCAGGTCGATCCGGCCGTGCTCGGCGACCAGCCCGGCGACCGCGCCCTCCCAGTCCGCGGCCCGGCGCACGTCCAGCTCCACCGCGACCGCCCGGCCGCCCTCCTTCTCCGCGAGCGCCACGGTCCCGGCGCAGTCCTGGATGTCGGCGCAGGCGACGACCGCGCCCTCGGCGGCGAGCCGCAGCGCCGTGGCGCGGCCGATGCCCTGTGCCGCGCCGGTCACGATCGCGACCCGGTCCTGCAGCGTGTCCTCGACGGTCATGGCGGTGTCCTCCGGTGGGTGCGGGGCGATGGGGCGGATGGGCCGGGCCGGGACACTAGGAACGGCGCCGGGCGCGGACAACGGGACGCGGATGCGGGCGTTGTCGAGGTCTCGAGCGGCTCACGGGACGCCGAGGCCCGCGGTGGCCAGGCCGTCGACCTGGAACGCCAGCTGGGCGGCGAGCAACGCGTCGAAGCGACGGGTGTCCAGGCCGGTGAGGTGCTCGATCCGGCCCAGCCGGTACCGCACGGTGTTCTCGTGCACGCCGAGCTCCTTGGCGGCCGCCCGGACCTGCGCCCCGGCGGCCAGGTAGCGGCGCAGCGTCTCGACGAGGTCGCCGCCGGAGGACTCGTCGTTGCGCCGCAGGGGGCCCAGGTACTGCTCGGCGAAGCGGACCGCGACCCCGGCCCGGTCGGCGTTGACGACCAGGCGCAGGGTGCTGAGCTCGGTCACCGCGACGACGTCCGCGGCGCCGCCGAGCGCGCCGGCGATCCCGTCGACCTCGCGGGTCTCGGCCAGGGCAGCCGGGAAGCCGCCGATCTCGCGGACCGCGCCGGACACGACGACCCGCCGGACCCCTGTCGCCGCCGCGACGGCGTCGAGCCCCTCGCGCAGGCTCCGGTGCAGCGACCGGAGCTCGCCCGGCGACGGGTCGGGCGACAGCGCCACCAGCCCGACGACGGCGTCCGGCTCGACGAGCACCGGCGGCGCGGCCCCGAGCGCGGCCCCCGCCGCGGCGACGACGGCGTCGCGGCTCCCGGACGCGGACCGCCCGGGTGCCACCGGGAAGCGCAGCAGGACGTGGCCGGTGTCCAGGTCCAGTCCCACCTGCCCGGCGAGCCGGCGCAGGTCCGGCTCGGGGCGGCTGCCGCGGAGCAGGTCCGCGAGCACGTCGTCGCGGTTGCGGGCGATCGCCCGCTCGGTGCGGGCCTCGCCCGCGAGCCGGACCGAGAGGAGCGCGGCGGCCTGCTCGGCGACCTGCGCGTCGGACGGCCGCAGCGCCCGGCCGAGCTCACCGACGTCGAGATACCCGGCGACCGCACCCTCCGCGACGAGCACCGCCAGCAGGTGCCGGCGGGCCGGGCCGTGCACCGGATCCGGCGGCAGCACCACCGACGGCCACCCGGGACCGAGCCGGGACACCCCCGGTGTCCCGAGCACCGAGGAGGGCAGGGCGGGCGGGGCGTCGAGCCGGAAGGCGGCGGGCGCCGCCCAGGTCCGCACCCGCAGATCGGGGCGCCGCAGCGTCACGGGGAGACCGAGCAGGCCGGACACCCGGTCGACGAGCCGCTCGTCGTCCACACCGGACAGCACCGCGGCCGACAGCCCGGCGAGCAGCCGGGGGAGCGGATCGGACGGCTCCGGGACGAGGACCGGGCCGGGCCTGCGGACGGGCGGCGGCCCGGTCCCGAGAGGGGTTGCCATGGTCCCCGTCACCTCCGTCGGTGCCTTGACCCGCTGTGATCCACCGCACTACCATCGCAGCCCTAACGTTCGTTAGGCAACCCCGTCCCGAGACCCCTTCGAGAGAGGCGAACCGCCATGGATGTCGGTGTCCTGCTTGTCTTCCAGAACTGGCACGAGGACCTCAGCGACGCGGAGATGTTCCGCCAGGAGACGGAGCTCGGAGTACTCGCCGAGGAGCTCGGCTTCGACTCCGTGTGGGCGGCCGAGCACCACTTCGACGACTACTCGATGTGCCCGGACAACCTGCAGCTGATGACCTACCTGGCCGCCCGGACGAGCCGGATCAAGCTGGGCACCGGGGCGGTGATCCTGCCGTGGAACGACCCGCTGCGGGTCGTCGAGAAGGTCACGATGCTCGACATCCTCTCCGGTGGCCGGGCGATCTTCGGTATGGGCCGGGGCCTGGCGAAGATGGAGTACGAGGGCTTCCGCCAGGACATGAACGAGTCCCGCGGCCGGTTCGACGAGGCGGCACCGCTGATCCTGGCCGGGCTGCGGAACGGCTACGTCGAGAACGACGGCCCGTTCTACCGCCAGCCCCGGGTCGACGTCCGCCCCGCACCCGAGGCGGGCCGGGACTGGTCGGACCGGCTGTACGGCGTCGCGATGTCCCCGGACTCGGTGCCCGCGGTGGCCAAGGTCGGCGCCCGGATGATGACCTTCATGCAGTACCCGGCCGAGCAGCACGTCCCGGCCATCGAGCGCTACCGCGAGTGCTACCGCAGCGAGCACGGCACCGAGCCGGGCCCGGTGCTCACCCAGGACTTCATCTACTGCCACGAGGACCCGGAGGTCGCCGAGCGGACCGCCCGCGAGTACCTGTCGCGCTACTTCCTGTCGGTGGTCAAGCACTACGACTTCGCCGGGAAGCACTGGCGGGAAACCAAGGGCTACGAGGCCTACCAGGTGGGTGCCGACATGATCCGCGAGGCCGGGATGGAGGCCGCCGCCTCGGGCTACGCCGACACCCAGATCTGGGGCACCCCCGAGCAGATCGTCGAGAAGTACCGCCGCCGGGTCGAGCTGTTCGGCGACCACCAGCCGAACGTGGCGCCGTCGTTCGCCGGGTTGCCCTTCGACAAGGTGCGGGCCAGCCTGAGGCTCTTCGGCGAGAAGGTGGTCCCGGAGCTGCAGAAGATGGGCGTGACGACCGCGGTCCCGGCCTGAGGAGTGCGACGGGGTACGCGGGACCGGCAGGCCGTGCACCGGCACGTCCGCCGTCCCGGTGCCCGGTGGAGGTGGGGGCGATGACAGGGTCTCCGGTCATGGACGCCGATCGGGGTGCGCACCGCGGACCCGCCCGGCACGGGAGCCGCAAGGCCGAGATCGTGGCCCTGGCCAGCCGGATGTTCCGCGAGCACGGCTACCACGGCGTGGGCATGCGCGCGCTCGCCGACGCCGCCGGGATGCAGGCGGCGTCGCTCTACCACCACTTCCGCAACAAGGAGGAGCTGCTGCTCCACGCGATCTACGTCGTCGACCGCGACATGATCGTCGAGCAGATGCCGCTCCTCGACGGCGCCGGCGGCCACGGCGAGCGACTGGCCCGGCTGGTGCGGGCGCACGTCCTGCACATCGGCGCCAACCGCGACGCCTGGTGGGTCGCGGGCCGGGAGCTCCGCGCCCTGTCGCCGGAGCACCTGGAGGCCGTCCAGTCCTATCGCCGTGACTACCAGCGCCGGATCGCCCGGCATCTCGCCGAGGGCGTCGAGGCGGGCGAGTTCCACTGCCCGGACCCCCGGCTGGCGACCCTGGCCCTGCTCGACCTGATCAACGGACCCAACGAGTGGTTCGACCCGTCCGGCCGGCTGCCGATCGAGGAGATCGCGGAGCGGTACGCGGACATGGTCGTCCGCCAGCTGTCGAAGAGGTGAGTTCGTGAGCACTCCCGAAGAGCGCAACAAGCAGACCGTCACCGAGTTCATGGAGGTGTTCACCAGCGGCGACGTCGACGGCATCCTGTCCCGGATGACCGACGACGCGACCTGGTGGGTCGCGGGGACCATCCCCGGCATCTCCGGGACCAAGGACAGGGCCGGGTTCAAGGACATGGTGTCCGGGATCGCCGAGTCCACGACCAGCGGGGCGATCCGGCTGACGCCGCTGGCCTTCACCGCCGAGGGCGACCGGGTCGCGGTGGAGACCGAGTCCTACACCGAGCTGCGCAACGGCCGCGTCTACAACAACCTGTACCACTTCCTGTTCACCGTGCGGGACGGGAAGATCTCGTCGGTGAAGGAGTACCTGGACACCGAGCACACGACCGCGGTGTTCGTCACCCCCTGACCCCACGACGACGGTGCCCCGCAGCTGCGCGCTGCGGGGCACCGTCGTGCCGGGGGCGCACTCAGCCGCGGCCGGACCGCCGGGTGCGCGGCGCGCCGAACGAGGCCAGCAGGCCGCCGTCGACGGCGACCGTCGAGCCCGTCATGTAGCTCGCGCCCGCCACCATCCAGACGACGTCGGCGATCTCCTCCGGCCGTCCCGGCCGTCCCATCGGGATGCCGTCCACGACGGTCCGGCGGGACCCCTCCGGGATCCCGGCCGTCATGTCGGTGTCCACGAACCCCGGGACGACCAGGTTGACCCGCACGCCGTACGGCGCCAGCTCGATCGCGAGCGTGCTGGTGAGACCGGACAGGCCCGCCTTCGCCGACCCGTACGCGGCGTCGCCGGGATAGCCGCGGAGCCCGACGACCGCCCCGATGTTGACCACGCAGCCACCGTCGGAGAGCAGCCGGCGGGTGGCCCGCGCGACCCGGAACGCCCCGGTGAGGTTGGTGGTCAGCACCTCGTCCCACGCCTCGTCGCCGAGCCGGTCGATCCGGCCCCCGCGGTGCACCCCCGCCGCCTGCACGACGACGTCGACGGCACCCGAGACCTCCTCGACGGCGGCGACGGCCCGTTCGACCGAGCCGGCGTCGGCGACGTCGACGGGGACGCCCACCACCCGGTCCCGGACCGCACCCGGCCAGTCGCCGGGATCGACCGTGCGGGCCAGCACGTGGACGGTGTCGCCCTCGCCGAGCGCGCGGTCGACGACGGCGCGGCCGATCCCGCGGGTACCGCCGGTGACCACCCAGATCCGTCCCACCCTCAGGCCTCCCGGCCCGCCAGGAAGCCCAGCAGCTCGGCGCGGTAGGTCTCGCCGTCCTCCAGCATGGGCGCGTGGCCGACGCCGCCGAACTCGACCAGCCGGGCGTCGCGGAACAGGGTGCGCGACGCGGCCACGGCGTCGAACGGGACGAACCCGTCCTCCCGGCCGGACAGCAGCAGGACCGGACGGTCGATGGCCGGCAGGATCTCCCGCTGGTCGATGTGGGCGAGGTCGCGCAGCGTGCGGTCGGCGCCCGGCCCGCAGGCCAGGAACGCCAGCCAGATCGACTGCACGACCGGCTCCCCCACCTCCTTCGCGCACACCGCGTCGGCGACCGCCCGGAAGGTGCCCGGCCGGTCCACGGCCAGCCCGGCCAGCACGCCCTCGACGTCGTCCGGGGTGCCGCCGTGCGGCCAGCCCTCCGCGGCGGTGTAGCGCGGGGTCGCCCCACCGGTCAGCACCAGCCCGCCCAGGTTCGCCCCGAGCCGCCGGGCGGCCTCGACGACGACCGCGCCGCCCAGCGACCAGCCGTTCAGCACCGGCTCGCGCAGCCCGAGGTGCTCGACGAGCGCGACGACGTCGGAGGCGATCGCGCCGATCGAGGTGTCGGCGATGTCCTTGTCCGACCGGCCGCACGCCCGGTGCTCGAGGACGGTGACCGAGTGCCCGGCGGCGAGCAGCGCCGGGAGGGTCGTGTCCCAGCAGTGCGCGTCCGCGGCCCAGCCGTGCACCAGCACGACCGGGCGCCCCGGTCCCGCGTGGTGCTCGTAGTACACCCGCTTGCCGTCCTCCACCTCGAGGAACGCCATGTGGATCACTCCTTCTCGTCGGTGCCGGCGTACTGCGAGCGCAGCCGCCGTTTGTCCGTCTTGCCGACACTCGTGCGGGGCAGGGCGTCGACCGGGACGACGTCCTCGGGCAGCCACCACCGCGGCACCCGGGTGCCCAGCCGGGTGAGCACCTCTCCGCCGGTCGCGTCCCGTCCGGCGTGGAGGACGACGACGGCGAGCGGGCGCTCCTGCCACCGGCGGTGCGGGACCGCGACGACGGCCGCCTCGGCGACGTCGGGATCGTCGAGCAGTGCCTGCTCCAGCGCGACCGAGCTGATCCACTCGCCCCCGCTCTTGATCAGGTCCTTCGCCCGGTCGACGATCCGCAGCCGCCCCGCGGGGTCGATGGTCGCGACGTCGCCGGTCCGCAGCCAGCCGTCGACGAAGCGTTCGGGCGCCTCGCCCAGGTAGTAGGAGGTCGCCACCCACGGCCCGCGGACCAGCAGCTCGCCGGACGCGACGCCGTCGCGGGGCAGCTCCGCGCCGTCGTCGTCGACGATCCGCCACTGCAGGCCGGGCAGCAGCCGGCCCTGGCTGCGGGTCCTCCGGTACCGCTCCTCGTCGTCGCCGGGCGGGTCGGGATCGCGGGTGAAGGTCGCCATCGGCGAGATCTCGGTCATCCCCCAGCCCTGGAACACCGGGACGCCGAGCTCGTCCCACGCGCGGATCAGGGCGGTCGACGGCGTCGACCCGCCCAGGACGAGCGCGCGGACCGAGGAGACGTCGGTCCCGTGGGTGCGCACGTGCTCCAGCAGGTCGGTCGCGACCGTGGGGACCATGCCGAGGTAGGTGACCCGCTCCCGCTGCACGATCGACGCGATCTCCGCGACGGTCGGGTGCGGGCCGGGCAGCACCTGCGCCGCCCCGGCCATGGTGGCCGCGAACGGCACGCCCCAGGCGTTCGCGTGGAACAGCGGCACCACGTGCAGCACGGTGTCGCGGGCGGAGATCGCGTGCCCGTCGGCCAGACACGCGCCGAAGGTGTGCAGGTAGAGGCCGCGGTGGGTGTAGCCGACGCCCTTCGGGCGCCCGGTCGTCCCGGACGTGTAGCAGAGCACGGCCAGGTCGTGCTCGGACCGCTCCGGGGCCCCGGTCACTGCGGGTCCCTGCGCGACCAGCTCCTCGTACTCGGCACCGGAGCCGACGACGCCCAGCTCCGGCCGGACGCCGTCGAGCAGGTGCACCAGGTCGTCGTCGGCGACGATCAGCCGGTCGTCGGCGTGCCCCGCGATGTAGGCGATCTCCTCCGCGGACAGCCGCAGGTTGAGGGTGTGCAGCACCGCCCCGGCCAGTGGCACCGCGGCGTAGAGCTCCAGGTGACGGTGGTGGTTCCAGCACAGCGACCCGACCCGGTCGCCCGGCCGCACCCCCAGCCGGCGCAGCGCACCCGCCAGCCGCACGACCCGGTCGTGGTAGCGGCCGTAGTCGTAGCGGAGCACCTCCTCGCCGTGCTCGTAGCCGACGATCGGCCGCCCGGGATGCTGCTGCCGGGCCCGGTCGGCGAACTCGGTGATCAGCAACTCGGTCACGGCCGCGCCCGCAGCCGTTCCCGCACCGCCGGGACGACCTTGTCGGAGAGGTAGGCGATGCGCTCGGAGCCGCTCTCGACCGGCTCGCCGGGCAGCATCGCCCAGAAGTGCACGTCCCGGATCTGCGGCGTCCCGCGCAGCAGCTCGGTGAAGTGGGTGGTCGCGGCCTCGGCGTCCATCAGCTGGTACGCGCCCGCCTCGATGATCTGCGCCGGGTCGGTGAACCTCGGTGTGCTCTCCGGCGGTCCGAACGCGCCCCAGGAGATGTACTCGTTGAGCTGGTACAGCGCGTGCTCCCCGATCCGGGACCAGACGCGCTCGGGGTCGTCGGCGACGATCGCCCACTGACCGGCGTAGATCGCGGCGTCGTCGACCGGCCGGCCGAGCCGCTGCACCGCGTCGAGGTAGCTGCGGTGGTGGGCGTTCTGGGTGGACAGGAACCCGTCGGCGATCCGCGCGGCCCGCTCGATCGCGACGTCGGCCATCGCCCCGACCAGCAGCTGCGGCGGTGTCTCGGGGACCGGCGTCACGGGCAGCGGCGGGAGCGTGTAGCGCCTCCCCCGGTAGCCCTCCGCCGATCCCGACCACGCGTGGCGGATCAGCTCGACCCCCTCCTCGAGCAGGCTGGGCCGGTGGGTGAGCGTCCTGCCGAACGCGTCGAACTCGCGGGCCCAGTAGCCCTGCCCGACGCCGAGGTCGAACCGGCCGCCGGAGAGCAGTGACAGGGTCGACGCGTCCTCGGCGAGCCGCACCGGGTCGTGCAGCGGCGAGACGATGAGGTTGGTCCCGATCCGCATGCGGGACGTCCGCTGCGCGATCGCGGACCCGAGGACGAACGGCGACGGGCTGTACCCGTCGTCGCAGAAGTGGTGCTCGGTCAGCCAGACGGAATCGAGTCCCCGCTGCTCGGCCCACGAGATCTGGTCCAGGACCTCCGCGTAGAACGCCCCGAACGGACGGCCGGGGTCGGGGTTGCGGAAGTCGTACCAGAGCCCGAAGGCCGGTCCGGTGCGGGCGGGCGTCTCGTGCGTGCTGGTCATGGCGGCACCCTGGCGTCCGGGGGTGACCGCTGTCACCCCGCTCCCGTGGTGGTCGTTGTGGACTCCTTCAACGCCCCGGGGCCGGGTCGGCGCCGGTCCCGCGACGTGCGGGCCCGCGGGCCGTAACCTCGCTGACGTGCCGACGACGACACAGCCCGACTGGCTCCCCCGCGACCTCGTCGACCTGGAGGCGGTCGCCGGCTGGGGACGGGGGGCCGGTCTGCCGGGCGGCCCGGTCTCCGCCGTCGAGCGGATCGGGGGCGGCACCCAGAACGTGGTGCTGCGCCTGGACTGGGGCGGCCGCGACCTCGTCCTGCGCCGGCCGCCCGAGCACCCCCGGCCCGCCAGCAACGCGACGCTGGCCCGCGAGATGCGGGTGCTGTCGGCGCTCGCCGGCGCCGACGTGCCGCACCCCGGGTTCGTCGCGGGCTGCACCGACGAGAGCGTGCTCGGCGTCGTCTTCTACCTGATGGAGGCCGTCGACGGGGACAATCCGGGTGCGACGGTCGGCGCCCTGTACCGCGACGACGCGGCCGCCCGCGCCGCCGCCGCGACGGACACCGCCACCGCGCTCGCCCGCCTCGCCGCCGTCGACCACGAGGCGATCGGGCTGGGCGACCTCGGGCGGCCCGACGGTTTCCTCGAGCGTCAGGTGCCGCGCTGGCTCGACCACCTGGCGTCCTACGACCGGATCCCGGAGTACGGCGGGAACCGGCTCCCGCACGTCCCGGAGCTCGCGCGGTGGCTGGAGGCGCACCGCCCGCCGCCGTCGCCGCCGGGGCTGGTGCACGGCGACTATCACCTCAACAACGTGCTGCTGGATCCCGTGCGGCCCCGGGTCGCGGCAATCGTGGACTGGGAGATGTGCACGGTCGGCGACCCGCTGCTCGACCTGGGCTGGCTGCTCGTGACCTGGCCGGACGGCGGGCCGGACCCGCTGACCGGGGCCGCGCTGGCCGCCGCGGGCGGGCTCCCCGGCCGGGACGAGCTCGTCGGGGCCTGGGCGGACGCCGGGGACCGGGAGCCGTCGGCCGTCGACTGGTACACCGTCCTCGCCGGGTTCAAGTTCGCGATCGTCATCGAGGGGACGCACGCCCGCGCGCTCGCCGGCCAGGCCGACCCGGACGTCGGGCAGCACCTGCACGACGCCGCCGTGCGGACCCTGGAGCGGGTCGCGCCGCTCGCCCGCTGACGGTCCGGCTCACTCCCCCAGCAGCCGGACGACGACGGTGGCGATGTCCTCCGCGGAGCGCTCCGCGGGCCCGGGCGGCAGGACCAGGTGGCTGACGGTGAGCCGGGCGGCGGTCTGCGCGGCGAGCCGGACGGTGCCGTCCGCGGCTCCGGGCCGGACCCGCCGCAGGTACCCGGCCGCCCGGTCGGCCGCGGCGGCGACGATGGGCCCGGACTGGCTCCCGAACGCCGACGGCGCACCGGTCAGCAGGGCCTTCACCAGCGGGTTCTCCGCGGCCTCCGTCAGCGCCGCGCCGACGGCGGCGACCCATGCGGCGTGCAGGTCGTCCTCCCCGTCGAGCGCGGTCTCGATGCGGTCCAGGAACCGGCCGGTGGCCCGCAGGACCAGCGCGGCGGCCAGGCCGTCCCGGTCGCCGAACTCGCTGTAGAGGGTCTGCCTGCTGACGCCGACCCGGCGGGCGAGCTCGGGCATCGAGGGCCGCTCCCCCGCGACGGCGAGCCGTTCGGCGGCGTCGAGCACCTCGTCCCGCAGCTCGTCGCGCGCCCGCCGCGCCATCGTCCGCCGTTCCATCGCGGACATCATGGCATGCCATGTCCAGCTCCTGGACAGTTTCGGAAGAAGTGTCTAACTTGAGGTCCGACACGGTGGTCGAACGCGAGGAGGCACCCCCGTGAGCCTGGTGCAGCACGCACGCGAGCGCTGGTCGTCGGTGCTCACCCTGCCCGCCCCCGACCGGCTGGACGACGCGCTGCTCAGCACCGGCGCCGAGGGCCGCAGGCCCGCGCCGTTCGGCCCGGCCCCCGGGGACACCAGGGAGGTCCCCGGCGACGACGGCCTGCCGCTGCTCGGCCACGCGCTGGCCTACGTCCGGTTCGGACACCGTTTCACCCGGGCCCGGACCGAGGCGCTCGGCCCGGTGTGGTGGATGCGCTCCCCCGCCGGGCGGGCGATCGTCGTCACCGGGCCGGCCGCGACCCGCGAGGTGCTGGTCAACCGGGACAAGGCGTTCTCCCAGGAGGGCTGGCGGGCGACCGTCGACGCGTTCTTCCACCGCGGCCTGATGCTGCTCGACTTCGACGAGCACCGGGCCCACCGGCGGATCATGCAGGAGGCGTTCACCCCGGCCCGGATCGAGAGCTACGTCGCCGCCACCACCCCGGTGCTGCGCGAGGTCATGCCGCAGTGGCCGTCGCGGATGCGCCTCTACCCGGCGCTGAAGCGGCTGACCCTGGACGTCGCCCAGTCGGTCTTCATGGACGCCCGCTCCGGCCCGGAGGCCGAGGCGGTGAACCGGGCGTTCGTGGACTGCGTCCGGGCGGCGAACTCGTTCGTGCGCAAGGACCTCCCCGGGACACGGTGGCGGCGCGGGCTGCAGGGCCGCGCGCTGCTGGAGGACTGGTTCCGGTCCAACCTGGACGCGAAGCGGACCGGCGAGGGCACCGACCTGTTCTCCGCGCTCTGCCACGCCCGCACCGACGACGGCGAGGCGTTCTCCGACGACGACGTCGTCAACCACATGATCTTCCTGATGATGGCGGCGCACGACACGTCGACGACGACCGCGGCCGCCGCCGCGCACCACCTGGCGCGGAACCCGGAGTGGCAGGAGCGCTGCCGCGCCGAGTCCGACGCGCTCGCGGAACGGATCGGCGACGCCGTGCCGACCGTCGCGGACCTGCGCTCGCTCACCGGGCTGGACCTGGTGATCAAGGAGGCGCTCCGGATGGACGCGCCGGTCCCGGTCGTCATGCGCACCGCGGTGCGTGACACCACGGTCGCCGGGCACCACGTGCCGGCGGGCACCCGGGTCGTCGTCGCCCAGGCGGTGAACCACTACGACCGCTCGTGCTGGACCGACCCGGAGCGCTTCGACCCCGACCGGTTCGGCCCGGACCGGCGCGAGGACCGGTCCGACCGCGACGCCTGGATCCCGTTCGGCGGCGGCGTGCACAAGTGCATCGGCCTGCACTTCGGCACGCTGGAGGTGACCGCGGTCCTGCACGAGATGCTGCGGCGGTACCGGTGGACCGTCGACCCGGGCTACCGGCTGCGCTGGGACAACACCTCGCTGCCGGTGCCGGTGGGCGGGATTCCTGTGGCGCTGCGCGCCCGTGAGTGAAAAACACGGTCAGGGCCGTGTTTTCCACTCACGAGCGCGAAGCGCCTACTCGTCGTCCCCGCTGCTCCACCGGTGGTCCTTGCGGTCCTCGGCCTCGGTCCGCTCGCGGGCGAGCTCCAGCGCGCGGGCCGCGGTCTCGCGGTCCGGGTAGGGGCCGAGCCGGTCGGCGGCGCGGCAGCCGTCCTTCGGCTCCACCGTGTTGTGCTTCAGGCAGTAGAACCATTCCTCGTCGCTCATGGGTCCAGCCTGGCACCGCCGGCGACCGCGTGCCGCCCGCCGCGCCGGGATCCCCGTGGCAGGCTGGGGGCATGGCACTGGTGCTCGGGGTGGACTCCTCCACCCAGTCCTGCAAGGTCGTCGTCCGCGACGCGGACACCGGCGAGCTCGTCCGGTCCGGCCGGGCCTCGCACCCGGACGGGACCGAGATCGCGCCGCGGTTCTGGTGGGACGCCCTGCAGGAGGCCCTCGCCGACGCCGGCGGCCTCGACGGCGTCGAGGCGCTGTCGGTCGCGGGCCAGCAGCACGGGATGGTCTGCCTCGGCTCCGGCGGTGAGGTCGTCCGCGACGCGCTGCTGTGGAACGACACCCGCTCCGCCCCGGCCGCGACCGCACTCACCGAGGAGCTCGGGGCCGGCGGCTGGGCGGAGGCGACCGGCGTCGTCCCGGTCGCCTCGATCACCCTGACGAAGCTGCGCTGGCTCGCCGAGCACGAGCCGGACAACGCCGCCCGCACGGCGGCGGTGTGCCTGCCGCACGACTGGCTGACCTGGCGGCTGCGCGGCGCGGCCGGACTGGACGAGCTGGTCACCGACCGGTCCGACGCGTCCGGCACCGGCTACTACGACGGCGCCGGCTACCGCACGGACCTGCTCGAACGCGGTTTCGGTGCGACACCGGCGCTGCCCCGGGTCCTCGGCCCGGCCGAGTCCGTCGAGGGCCCCGGCGGGATCCGCATCGGCGCGGGGGCCGGCGACAACGCCGCCGCCGGGCTGGGGGTCGACGCCGGCGACGACGTCGTCGTCTCGCTCGGGACGTCGGGCACCGTGTTCGCCCGGTCGGCGACGCGTGCGCAGGACCCGTCGGGGATCGTCGCCGGGTTCTCCGACGCGACCGGCGCCTACCTGCCGCTGGTCTGCACGCTCAACGCGTCCCGGGTGCTCGACGCGACCCGGCGGCTGCTCGGCGTCGACCACGCCGAGCTCGGCGAGCTGGCGCTGGCCGCGGAGCCGGGGGCGGGCGGCCTCGTCGTCGTCCCCTACCTCGAGGGCGAGCGGACGCCGAACCTGCCGGACGCCACCGGCTCACTGCACGGCTGGACCCTCGCTTCCGGGACCCGGGAGAACCTGGCCCGGGCGGCGGTCGAGGGCATGCTCTACGCGCAGCGGGTCGGCCTGGAGGCGCTGCGCGAGCAGGGCGTCTCGGTGTCCGGGGTGACGCTGGTCGGCGGCGCGACCCGGTCCGAGGCCGTGTGCCGGATCGCCGCGCAGGTCTTCGAGGTGCCCGTGCGGGTACCGGAGCCCGGCGAGTACGTCGCCGACGGCGCGGCCCGCCAGGCGGCGTGGGCGCTGCGCGGCGGCGACACCCCGCCGTCCTGGGCCCCGGCGACCGAGCCCGCCCGGTACGACGCCGATCCCGCCCCGCACGCCTGGGAGCGCTACCGGGAGGCGGCGTCGGCGTTCCTGGACCGGATCCCGGAATGACCTCCGAGGTCACCGGGCCGAAGCCGCTCCTGGTCCTCGGCAAGATCACGGACATCCTCGACGCCTTCACCCTGCAGCGCCCGGTGCTCAGCCTCGGCGAGATCCAGCAGGCCACCGGGATCCCGACGTCGACGGTGCAGCGGCTGGTGTCCAACATGGTCACGGAGGGGCTGCTGGACCGGGTCGGCGACCGGGTCCGGGTCGGCGTCCGGATGGCCTACTGGGCGGGTGCCGCTGCCCGCGGCGTCGACCTGCTCGACCTGGCCGGCCCGGTGCTGCGCGAGCTGCGCGACACCACCGGCGAGACGGCGGCGCTGTTCCGGGCCGAGACCCGCTTCCGGGTCTGCGTCGCGGTGGCCGAGACCCGGCACGCGCTGCGCCGGGAGATGCACGTCGGCAAGATCATCCCGCTGCACACGGGCTCGGCGGGCCGGGTGCTCCTGGCGTGGGACGCACCGCTGGCCGACGAGGTCCTGTCCGGGCCGCTGGAGACGATCACCGACCACACGGTGACCGACCCGGCGGTGCTGCGGACACTGGTGGACGAGACCCGCCGCGACGGGTTCGCGATCACCGCCGCCGAGCGCGACGACGGCGGCTCCGGACTGTCTGCCCCCGTCTTCGACCACTCCGGGGCGGTCGCGGCGGCGCTGACGATCAGCGGGCCGACGATCCGGCTCACCCGGGAGCGGTGCGAGCAGCACGTGGAGCTGCTGGTCCGGGCCGCCGACCGGCTGACCCGGACCCTCGGTGGCCGCCCGCCGTCCTGACCGGACACACCACGAACGTTTCGTCCACTGTGGCCGTTTGTGGCACGTGTCCGATCAGCGGCTACGGTGGATGCTTCGGCACTTCGGGAGCACGAGCGCGCGGCAACGCTGCGAGACGGGCTGCACCTCCCGGCCACGGACTGGCCGACGGCGCGCATGCCGCCCAGCTCCACATCATCCCCGACTCCGCGGAGCGACGATCCCGATGACATCCGTGCGACCCCTCGTGGGCGCCACCGACCGACCGCTGCCGAGCGCGGTACCGACCGCCGGGGGCGGGCGGTGACCGCCCCGGCGACCCGTTCCCGGTCCACCGACGTGGCGGTGCTGGGCATCGCCGGTGGCCTGCTGACGGCGTTCGTGATCGCCGCGCTGATCGTCCCCGTCGCCACCGACGACGGCGTGACCGTCGCGTTCGACCTGGCGGCCCGCTGGTTCGGCCCGCTGTGGCAGGTGCTGCTGTTCGCGACCTTCGTCGTCGCGGTGGGGCTGGCGTGCTCCCGCTACGGCGCCGTGCGGCTCGGCGGCCGCAGCGAGCCGGAGATCGCCCGCTTCAAGTGGATCGCGATGATCATGTCCACGCTGCTCGCGGGCGGCGGGGTCTTCTTCGCCGCGGGTGAGCCGCTGCAGCACTTCGTCTCGCCGTCGCCGTACTACGACCACGTCGCGCCCGGCTCGCCGGACGCCGTCGCCCCGGCGCTGGCCCAGAGCTTCACGCACTGGGGCTTCCTGGCCTGGGCGGTGCTCGGCTCGCTCGGCGCGATCGTGATGATGCGCGGCGCCGAGAAGGGCCTGCCGCTGCGACCACGGACACTGCTGCACCCGATCCTCGGCGAGAAGGTGCGGCACTCGAGACTCGGCACCGCCGTCGACATCGTCACCGTGCTGGCCGTGGTGGCCGGCACCGTCGGGCCGATCGGCTTCCTCGGTCTGCAGGTGTCCTACGGCCTGTCCCGGCTGATCGGGACGCCGGACACCTACCCGGTGCAGCTCGCCGTGATCCTCGGGCTGACCGCCGTCGCGGTGGTCTCGGTACTCACCGGCATCGACCGCGGCATCCAGCTGCTCAGCCGGATCAACATCTGGATGGCGCTGGGCGTGCTGGCGGCGTTCCTCGTGCTGGGCTCGGCCGGGTTCCTGATCGACGCCTTCCTCGGCGGGTTCGGCCTGTACCTGCGCGACTTCGCGCCGCTGGCCCTGCACCGCGGCGACGAGGCGTGGCTCGGCTCGTGGACGGTGTTCTTCTTCGGCTGGTTCCTCGGCTACGGCCCGCTCATGTCGATCTTCGTGGCGCGGATCTCGCGCGGCCGCCGGGTACGCGACCTGATCGTCTGTACCTCGATCGTCCCGCCGGTCGCGACCGCGGTGTGGTTCACCGTCTTCGGCGGCACGAGCATCTTCCTGGAGCAGAACACCCCGGGCGCGCTGTCCGGGCCGCTCGAGTCGACCGGGATGGCGGCGGCCGTCGTCTCGGCCGCCGAGCAGCTCCCGCTCGGATCACTGCTCGGGATCGTGCTGCTCCTGCTGACCTGCACGTTCGTCGCGACGACGACGGACTCGATGTCCTACGCCATCGCCGCGGCCTCGACGACGCGCGGCGAGCCGGCCCGCGGTACCCGGGTCTTCTGGGGCCTCCTGATGGGCGCCGCCGCGGCGGTGCTGATCGTCGTCGGCGACGGCGGCATCACCGCCCTGCAGAACGTCATCGTGATCACGGCGGTGCCCGCCGGGTTCCTCATGCTCCCGCTGCTGTGGACCGCGCCCCGGGTGGTCCGGGAGATGGGTGTCGAGCAGGGGGTCGTCCCCGCCGAGCGGCCGCCGCCCGGCCCGCCGTCGTCCGAGCAGCCGTCGTCCGCGACGCGCGACGCGGAGACGGAGCCGAGCGGACAGCCGACCTGACCGCAGGGCCGCGGGGCGTCAGTCCCGCGGCCCGGCCGTCCAGCGGAACGCCTCGGCCTTCGACCGCACGCCCTGCGCCGCGCGGGAGCGGTTCGGCTCCCCCAGCTCCGCGAGGACGTCCTCGGCCTCCGTCACGAGCCCGGCCAGCACGTCGGGGGTGAGCCAGGACGGGCGCAGCGCGAACAGCAGGTCCTCGCTCGCGGTGTTCCCGCTGGCCCCGGGCGCGAACGGGCAGCCACCGAGGCCGCCCAGCGCGCCGTCCAGCAGGGTCGCGCCGCCCTGCACGGCCGCGAGCGCGTTCGCGACGCCCTGCCCCCAGGTGTCGTGACCGTGGAAGGCGATCCGCCGGCCGTCCGCGACGCCCGCGACCCGCTCGACCAGCGACCCGACCTCGAACGGTGCCGCCTGCCCGAGCGTGTCGCACACGACGACGTCGCACGAGCCGTCGGTCCGCGGGTCCGCGACGATCTCCAGCACCCGTTCCGGGTCGACCGGGCCGTCGAACGGGCAGGTGAACGACGTCGCGAGGCACAGCTGGATCCGTCCACCGGCGTCACGGGCGTACTGCACGGCCTCGGGCATCGCCTCCAGGGACACCCCGGTGTCGCGACCGATGTTGGCGTTGTTGTGGGCGTCGGAGACCGAGAAGCAGTACTGCACGTTGCGGGCGCCCGCCGCGACGGCCTTCTGCACGTGCCGTGGCGTCGCCACCCACACCCAGCAGCGCTCCAGCTCCTCCGGGGTCAGCGCGGCGACCACGTCGAGGGTGTCCGCGAGCGGTGGCACGAGGTCGCCGCGGGCCAGCGAGCCGATCTCCAGCTCGGGCACGCCCGCCGCCAGCAGCGACCGGACGAGGGCGACCTTGCGCCCGGTCGGCAGCGGCTTGCCGGTCAGCTGCAACCCGTCCCGCAGCGTCACGTCACGCAGCAGCACGTCCATTCAGGACTCCTCTCCGGACGCGGCGCGGACCGCGTCGTCGGTGTACCCGAGCAGGCCGCCGAGCACGTCGCCGGTGTCGGCGCCGAGGTCGGGGCCGACGTGCCGGACCGGCACCGACTCCCCGCCCAGCACCGGCACGACGCCCGGGAAACCGACCCGGGCGGGCTCCGGACCGCCGGTGTCGACGTCGAAGTACTGGACCATGTTCCGAGCCCGGAACTGCGCGTCGCCGACGATGTCGGGGGCCGAGTAGATGGGCCCGGCCGGCACGCCCGCGGACTCCAGCCGGGCGAGCACCTCGTCGCGGGGCATCGACCGCGTCCACGCCTCGATGGCCGCGTCGAGTTCGTCCCGGCGCTCCCAGCGACCCGCGTTGGATGCCAGATCGGGTTGGTCGGCCAGTTCCGGCCGGCCGATGACCTGCATGAACCGGCCGTAGATGGAGTCGCCGTTGCCGGCGATGACGACGCTGCCGCCGTCACCGCACTCGTAGGCGTTGGACGGCGCGATGCCCTCCATCCGCCCGCCGACCCGGCGACGCTCGACGCCGTAGGCCAGGTGGTCGGGCACGAGCGACTCCATCATCGAGAACACCGCCTCGTTGAGCGCGACGTCCATCGAGCGGCGGTCCAGCGGCGGCCGGTCCGTGGCGGCCTCGCGCTGGTAGAGGCCCATCACCGCGGAGAACGCGCCGTAGAGCCCGGCGATCGAGTCGCCGATCGACACCCCGGTCCGCGACGGCGGCCGGTCCTCCTCCCCCACCAGCGCGCGCAGCCCGCCCATCGCCTCCGCGACGGCGGCGAAGCCCGGACGTGCCGACATCGGGCCGGTCTGGCCGAACGCCGAGATCCGGACCAGGACGACGTCGGGGTTGGCGGCGTCGAGCTCACCCGGCCCGAGACCCCACTTCTCCAGCGTGCCGGGCCGGAAGTTCTCCAGCACGACGTCGCACGACGCGGCAAGGTCCAGCACGGCGCGGCGCCCGGCGTCGGAGCGCAGGTCGAGCGTGATCGACCGCTTGTTGCGGTTGAGGGTGCGGTAGAGCATCGAGGTGTCACCGGCGTAGAGCCGCCAGTTGCGCAGCTCGTCGCCGGTGCGCGGACGCTCCACCTTGATCACGTCCGCGCCGAAGTCGGCGAGCAGCCGGCCCGTGGTCGGCGCCGCGATGTAGTTCCCCAGCTCCAGCACCCGGATACCGGACAGCGGCAGGTCGGACACGTCTCGGCCTCCCTTCTAGAAGACGTAGGACAGCGGCAGGATCAGCAGGATCGCCACGACCGAGGCGACCGACACCCCGACCGAGCAGGTCTTGAGCGCGCCCCGCACGGACTGGCCGAGCAGCGACTGGAGCAGCCAGAACGTGTTGGACGTGACGTGCACGGCGAACAGCGCACCGGCGCCCGCGGCCAGCGCGATCAGCACCGGCGCCAGGCCGATCACCGGCGCGACCGGGGCGAGGACGCCGGCCGCGGTGATCGCCGAGATGGTCACCGAGCCGATCGCGACGTGCAGCACGGCGGCGATCAGCCACACCATCAGCAGCGGTGCGGCGGTGTTCGCGGAGAAGTAGCGGCCGAGGATCTCGCCCAGCCCGGCGTCGGAGATCGTCGTGGCGAGCGAGCCGCCGACACCGGTGAGGATCAGGATCTGGCCGCTCTCGCGGAACCCGTCGCCGACCGCGCCCTCGACGAGCTCGCGGCCGTGCGCCAGCCCGACGACGGCGGTCGTCCCGACCAGCGCGATCAGCAGCGCGATCACCGGCTCGCCGAGGAAGACCAGCACCGGCTGCTCGACACCGGCGGCGTCGAGCACGGCGCCCGCGGCGATCAGGAGCAGACCGACGAGCAGCGGTGCGAAGAGCAGGATCAGCGGCAGCGGGCGACGACGGGCGCCGTCCGGCCGGCCGGCGACGGTCGTGGCCGCGCCCGACGGCTGCGGCGCCGTCCCCTCGGGACCGGCGGGATCCGCCGTCGCACCGGAGCCGGCGGCGTCGGTGTCCGGGCCGGGCCCCTCGTCGCCGTCCGTCCCCGACGGCGCCATCCCGGCCCAGGTCGGCTCCTGCTCGTCGCGCTCGGGGTCCCACCAGCCGCGCCGGAAGAGGAAGGTCATGATCCCGGTCGCGATCACGACGGTCGGGACGACGACGATCAGCCCGGCCAGCAGCATCTGCCCCATCGGGACGCCCAGCACACCGGCCAGCGCGACCGCGCCGACGCCCGGCACCATGAACACGATCCCGCACTCGAGCCCGATCGCGAGCGCCGTCGCCATCCGCGGCAGACCGTGGCTCCCGATGCGCGGCGCGATCCGCCGGGCCAGCGGCGCCGAGATGACCAGCAGGACGTCCACGAAGATCGACTGGAGGACGGTGCCGACCGTGACCGCCGTGGCGTACGGCATCCCGCGCGGCCCGCAGATGCTCAGCAGTGACGCGACGAGCCGTTCGATGGCGCCGGCCCGGTGCAGCATCGCCCCGGTGAGCACGCCGAAGGCGATCAGCAGCCCGACGTCGGCGAGGATGTCACCGAACCCGCCGGTGACGGCGTCCACGGTGCCCTGCACGCCCAGGCCCGCGGTGAGCCCGAGGTAGACCGCGCCGATCACCAGCGAGATCACCGGGTTCAACCGGAACCGGACGATCAGCACGACGGTGGCGAGCACGGCCACCACCGTGTTCACCACGATGACGGTCTCCGACACGATAGGGCTCCCTGCAGGTCCGACGGCACTGTCGCGGACCCACATCATGAACTCTTACCCACCATGCGGGCAAGTCAGGTGCAGACGTCGGCCGCGAAGTCGAGCAGCGGCACACGGTCCTGCGGCGACACCGTGAGCCGGACCGGCGGCTCCCCGGTGACGACCGCGAACGCCGTCGCGCGCTTGCTCTCCGCCAGCGCGTGACGGTCGCACCGGGCCGCCTCGATGCGCACCGGCAAACTGATGTCCTGCGCCGACGGCCCGAGTGTCAGCGGGAGGCGGCTCCCGGGCGCGGGTGTGATGCCGAACAGGGTCGTGCCGCCCAGCTCGGTGATCGACACCGGCTCCGTCCCGGCGCGGCGGTGCAGCCGCACCGTGCCGAGCAGCCGGTCCCCGGACCGCGTCCACACCGGATCGAAGGTGACGTCGGCCCGGTCCCGCGCGGCGCGCTCGGCGCACTCCGCGCGGTGCAGCGCGCCGATCGCGTCGTGCTCGTCGGCGGGGGTGAGCGTCTCCGTCGTGCCCTCGGTGGTGACGAGTGCGGTGGTGGGGGCCGGTGCGGCACGGCAGTCCGGGACGCCGAGCGGCACCCGGACGTCCGTCGTCGTCCCGGCCCCCAGCGCGGCACCCGGCACGACCGGCGCCGACGGGGTGAACCCGGCCGGGCGCAGCTCCACGCGCTCGACCCGCACATCGGCGCCGGCGCGCAGCCGGACGGTCACCACGCGGGACGCGATGTCCGAGCGGTACTGCATGACGGCGCCGGTGAGCCCGCCGCCCGGCGGCCCGGCACCGCACCCGGCAAGCCCGGCGGCGATCACGAGCAGGACCGCTGCGAGCCGCATCGCCCCACGGTACGGCCCGGGCCCTGCCGCCGGAGCGTTCGTGGCCGCCGCCGTAGGCTCGCAGGGGTGAGGTCCCGCCGCCGCCGACGCGCGTCCCGGGAGGTGCCGCCGCTCCCCGCCCGGGACGGGCTCGATCCGGCCCGGCTGCGCACCCCGCCCGCCGGGGAGTGGACGACGATGCGCGCGCACCTCGCCGACCGGCTTCCGCGCGTCGATCCCCGGCGGATCGACGCGATGCTCGCCGCCGGGGAGATCGTGACGGCGGCCGGGCCGCTGACGCCGTCGTCGCCGTTCACGCCGTCGACGACGCTGTGGCTCCACCGCGAGGAGCCCGACGAGGCCGAGGTCCCGTTCCCGGTCGAGGTGCTGCACGCCGACGACGACGTCGTGGTCGTCGACAAGCCCCACCTGCTCGCGACGATCCCGCGCGGCTCGCACGTCCGCCAGACCGTGCTCGTGCGGCTGCGGCACGAGCTCGGACTGCCCGAGCTGAGCCCCGCGCACCGGCTGGACCGTGCGACGGCCGGGGTGTTGCTGCTGGTCGCGCGCCCGGAGCTGCGCGGGGCGTACCAGATGCTGTTCGCCGAGGGCCGGGTCGGGAAGACCTACGAGGCGATCACCCGGCACGATCCGTCGCTCACACTGCCCCGCACCGAGGTGTCGCGGATCGTGAAGCGGCCGGGGATCTTCGCAGCCGTGACGGAGCCGGGCACGCCGAACGCCGAGACCCGGATCGAGCTCGACACGCACCGCGCCGGGCTGGCCCGATATCGCCTGTTCCCCCGCACCGGACGTACCCACCAGCTGCGGGTCCACCTGAACGAGCTGGGCGTGCCGATCCTCGGCGACGACGTCTACCCCGAGCTGCGGCAGCGTCCGGACGGCGACTTCACCCGCCCGCTGCAGCTGCTCTCCCGCTCCCTGGAGTTCGACGACCCGGTCAGCGGGGAGCGGCGGACGTTCGTGAGCCGCCGGACACTGCAGGCGTGGGACGACCCCGAGGGCTGGGCGGCCGGACCACGGTCCTGACGCGGCCGCCGCGGGGCCACCGCGCCTCAGCCGACGTTGCGGCCGCCCTCGCCGTGGAGCCCGTGCCCGTTCGAGGCCGGGCCGCCGCCGGAGTGCCCGTTGACGGCGGCCCCGTTGACCGGTTCCGGCTGGTCCTCGGACGCGCGGTGCCTGCCCTCACGCAGGCCCCGCTGGTAGCTCGCCAGCCGGCTGCGGACGCGGTCCGGCTGCCGCTCCCGGGAGCCGCTCGGCTGACCGCCGTTCGGCGTCTCCCGCCACGGCGGCGGGACCATCGCCTGGCCGGGAAGCCGCTGCGGGAGGCCCTGGGCGGTCGTCGGGAGGTCGACGACGCGGTCGGCGCGGATCCGCGCGGCGTCGAACTCGGCGTCGCCGGGGGTCTGCCAGTTGCCCGACGGGGCACCGTTGCCGTTGGTCCCGTTGCTCACCGGCAGCGCGGTGGTCTCGGGCGTCGACGGCTCACGGAACCAGGCCGAGGCGACCGACGCGAAGATGGGGGTGTCGTCGGCGTCGTCCACCGGGACCGGTACCTCCGAGTCGAACGGACCGAACAGCTCGACCGGTGGGGTCGTGCCGGGGGCTCCGGACACCGGTAGTGCCTCGGTGACCGGGGGCGCGTCGGGGCCGGCGGGATCCGGACCCGCCCCGTTGGACGTCCGGTCCGGTCCGGGGGCCGCCGGGCGACCGGCGGGGAGGTGCAGTCCGGTGCCCCAGCGGTCGGGCCGGACGGGGCCGGACGGACCGGGCCCCTGCCGGCCCGGGCCCGGGAGCCCCATGCCCTGCTGCCCCGGGTTCGGCTGACCGGATCCCGGGTGGCCGGCGCCCTGATGGCCAGGACCCTGCTGACCGGATCCCGGCAGGCCGGAGTTCGGCTGACCCGATCCGTGCTGACCGGCGTTCGGCTGACCGGGACCCTGCGGACCCGGGCCGTGCTGAGCAGGCCCGGGCAGACCAGACCCCTGCCGGCCCGGAACGACCTGGCCCGGCCCCTGGGGTCCGGCGCCCTGGCCGAGGCCCTGCTGACCGGGACCTTGCTGACCAGGACCCTGCTGACCGGAACTCTGCTGACCGGAACTCTGCGCTCCGGCACCGTGCACACCAGGACCCGGCACACCAGGATCGGCACCCGGCCGGACGTGCCCGTGGGCGGCGACGTCCTGCGGCCCGGAGTCCTGCGGCCCGGGCTCCTGCGCGGCGAGGTCCTGCGGGCCGGAGTCCTGCGGGGACGCGGTCCACAGCCCCGCGGCACCGTTCCGGTCCGGCGCACCGAAGGGCTGCGCCCCGGCGATCCCCCGCGGACGGCCCGGCGTGTCCCGGCGGGGCAGCGCCCCGGGCTCGTCCGGCGCCGGGGGCCCGGCCTGGGCCGCGGCCGGCGGCCGGCTCGGCAGGGAGTCGTCGTCCCGCCGGCTGCTCTGCGGCGGCGGCCAGGGCGCGTCTCCGACGGCGTCGGGCGAGGCGGGCCGGCGCAGCGACGCGGTCGGACCGACGGCCTCCGGAGCGGCGGCGGGCTGCTCGGGCTGCTGCCCCCCTCCGACGACCGACGAGGGCAGGTGCAGCACCGCGACCGGCGAGACCCCGGTGCTCGCGGCCGGGTCACGGACACCGAGCCGCGCCCCGATCGCCCGCGCCAGGCGTGCGGCGACGTGCAGCCCGATCTCCTGCGGCGCGACGGGACCGGCGGGGGTGGCCGTGTTCAGCGCGCGGTCGAGCTCCTCGACCGGGGTCCGGTGCCGGGGCGGCGTGGCGCACTGCAGCTCGACGACGACGCCGCCGTCGGGACCCCACCGGGTGTGCAGCTCCAGCCGTTCCCCGGGCGGGGTCGCACCGGCGGCGTGGGCGAGCAGCTCGGCGAGGATCTGCTCCAGGACGGGCAGGGCCGAGACGTCCACCGACACGCTCGGCGTCGGCGGGACGACGGTCCGGGAGGCCGCCTCGCTCGCGGCGACGATCGAGTCCAGCGCCTGCCCCAGCGGGGTCGGCGGGGACATCCGCCGGCCGCGCGGCGCGCCCGCCAGCACGAGGATGTGCTCGCCGTCACGGACGCCGCGACGGGCCGCCCCTGCGAGCTCGGCGAGATCGGCGAGGGCCCCGGGGCGCAGCTCGCCCGAGCGCAACCGCTCGGTCAGGAGCTGCTGTCGCTCGGACCGCGCGCGCAGCCGGTGCGCGATGGCGGCCAGTACGGCGTCGCCGCTCGCGCCCTCGCCCGGCCCGGCCGGCGGGTCCTGCCCCGGACCGGACGGGCTGTACGGCGGGTCGTCTCGCGCCACGCGATCGTCCTCCGAACGGCTGATACGACATCCGGGCCGGATGTCACGTTCCACCCGGCCCGTACGGGAACGGGTCCGGACAGGGTCGCTCACGAACCCTACTCGGCGGTTGGCTCCCCGCCCGGCCCGATGCGGTGGGCGGTGGACGACGGGCAGACGGGCGGCTCCGGCCCGCGACCGGGAGCCTTCGCACCAACCGGTCGCGCACGACCGACGGCCGGGTTCCCGCGACGGCCGTGGTCAGGACCGTGACGGCGCGATCACGCTGCGCGCCGCCGGGCCCGGATCACTCGAACCGGGACGGATCACCCGCACCCGTCCGGATGATCTCGGGCTCGTCGCCGGACAGGTCCACGACGGTCGTCGGCTCCGTGCCGCAGTCGCCGGAGTCGATGACGGCGTCGACCTGGTTGTCGAGCTCCTCCTTGATGTCCCAGCCCTGGGTCAGCGGCTCGTCGTGGCCGGGCAGCAGCAGGGTCGACGACAGCAGGGGCTCACCGAGGTTCGCGAGCAGCGCCTGGGTCGTGGCGTGGTCCGGGATCCGCACGCCGACGGTCTTCTTCTTCGGGTGCAGCAGCCGGCGCGGCACCTCCTTGGTGGCCGGGAGGATGAACGTGTAGCTCCCGGGCGTGGACGCCTTCACCGCGCGGAACACCGCGTTGGAGATCTGCACGAACTGTCCGAGCTGGGCGAACTCGGCGCAGACGAGCGTGAAGTGGTGCTTGTCGTCGAGCTTGCGGATCTGCCGGATCCGGTCGATGCCCTCCTTGTTGCCCAGGGAACAACCGAGGGCGAAACAGGAGTCGGTGGGGTACGCGATCAGGCCGCCCTCCCGGACCAGGTCGGCGACCTGACCGATGCTGCGGGGCTGGGGGTTCTGCGGGTGGACGTCGTAGTACCTCGCCATCCCGGCAGCCTGCCACGACGATCACGGCTTGTCGCCCGCGCGATCGGTGCGGCAGTGTGCATGTATCCGGTGAGACCGGGGTCACCCCGGGCGCCCGCACTCGACGAGGAGAGCGATGTCCGACGCCGACAAGATCAAGGTCACGATCCTTCCGACCGGGACGATGCACGCCGACCTGACGTGGCTGCTCATCGATCCGGGCCGGATGGCCACCCAGCAGCAGCCCGACAAGCAGCGCGACTGGATCGAGGTGCCGACGCACGTCGTCTACGTCGAGCACCCGAACGGGCAGAAACTCATGTGGGACGCCGGTGTCCCCCGCGACTGGGAGACGCGCTGGGCCCCGTCCGGGCTGGGCCAGTTCTTCCCGGTCGACGCCGCCACCGAGGACGACTGGCTGGACTCCCGGCTCAAGCAGCTGAACCTGGAGCCCAACGACATCGACTACCTGGTCCTCTCCCACCTCCACCTCGACCACGCGGCGAACGCGAAGTTCTGGGAGAAGGCCGACACGAAGATCATCGTCGACGAGGCCGAGAAGGAGGGGGCGTTCTCCTTCGACGGCCACAACAAGGGCGCACACATCAAGTCGGACTACGACACCCTCCAGCTCGACACGATCTCCGAGGACACCGAGCTGCTCCCGGGCGTCACGCTCCTGCGCACCCCGGGCCACACCTGGGGCACGATGAGCCTGCAGGTCGATCTCGCCGACTCCGGCACGATGATCTTCGCATCGGACTCGCTCTACCTGAAGGAGTCCTACGGCCCGCCGCCGATCGCGGCCGGGATCGTCTACGACACCGTGGCCTGGTTCAACTCGGTCGACAAGATCCGCGCCATCCAGGAGCGGACCGACGCGACCGTCGTCTTCGGACACGACGCGAACCAGATCAAGGAGCTCCGCACCGGTCCGGGCAACTCCTACACCTGACCCGTCCGCCCCGCCCGTCCTGTCCCCCGGCCCGGCCGCGACCTCCGCGGCCGGGCCCCGCCCCGGAAGGTCGTCGCCGTGCCGGTCTACGACTACGCGTGCTCCTGCGGCACCCGCTTCGAACTGATGGTCCCGTCCTGGTCGACGCCGGCGCCCGACTGCCCGGACTGCGGCGCGGCGACGAGCCGTCGCCCACCGAGCCCGGCGATGCGCGGCCGGGCCGCCCCGCCGACGGCGATGTCGTCGGCACCGCAGTCCTGGGAGGGACTGAACAACGGCGACCGGGACACGATCACGCACTGGCGCCGGACCGTGGAGGCCCGCCAGGAGTTCGAGTCGAACCATCCCGAGCACCGCGAGCACCGCGACGCGATCGCCGCCCACGAGGGCCGCTTCGAACGGAAGCCGCTGACCTACAAGGAGCTCGCGTCCCGCGCCGCGACCAGCAAGGACGCCGGTCAGGCCGCCGCCGAGGCCAGCCGCGCCCGACGCACACCGCCCCCTCCCACCGACTGACCCCACCACCCCCGTCGCCCACCCGGGCCCAGCCGACCACCCGATCCGGGACGAAGCGCCCACGCCCTGCGGAGCCACACGCCTGCCAGCAGCGACACCGGCTCGGGGGTAGCCACAGCCCCGGGGTAGCCACACGCCCGGGGTAGCCACAGGCTCGGGGGCAGCCACAGGCTGGGGGCAGCCGCACACCTGTCGGGCAGCGCCACCCAGGCGCTGGCCGGCCACGCACCTATCGGCAGCCGCACAAAGCCTCTGGGGACAGCCGCGCAGGCTCCGGCGGAGCCGCACAGGTTCAGGTGCTAACGCACAGCATCACGGGTAGTCGCACAAGCCCGAGCCCGTGCGGTTGCCTGACAAGCTGTGCGGCTGCCTGGGAGCTGTGCGGCCGGTGCGAACGGCGCGCACCGAACCTGTGCGGCTTCCGTTCGCTCCGGCGGCGGCGCCCGGCGCCCGGCGCCGCCGCAGCCGTCAGCTGGTCGCAGACCGCCGCGACGACCTTCCGCGCGCGTAGCGGACACCGCACAGCTTCCGGGCCGACCGACCACGCCCCGCGGCGCAGGCACCCCAGCAACCGCACAGCTTCCGGGACGGCGCACAAGCTCAGCCTCGTGCGGCAGCCATCCAACCTGTGCGGCTCTACCCACGCCTGCGCGGCTACCCCGAGCATGTGCGGCTGTCGAGCCTCGGGGCCTCGCTGCCGGCAGCCGCGAACGCGAACACGACGTAGCCGCACAGCTTCCGGTGCAGCCGCACAAGCCCGAACATGTGCGGCAGCCGACCAACCCATGCGGATACCGATGAACCTGTGGCGCTGCCGGCGAACCTGTGCGGCTACGCCCATGCCTGTATGGCGCCGCCCCTCCTGCGTGGCCGGGCCCCATCCGCGTGGCAGCACCCCACCCGCGTGGCGGCGCCCCATCCGCGTGACAGCGCCCCACCCGTATGGCGGCACCTCGCCTGTGCTGCGCCGCGCCTGTGGCCGCGCGTCGCCTGTGGCCGCGCCCTGCCTGAGGCGGCAGCGCCCGGGCGCCATGCAGCCGCGCCCGGCCGCCCGCTCCGGAACTCCATGACCTGCGCCGGACAACCAGGCAACCGCACAGATTCCGTGCCTCTCGCACGAGCTCGGGCTTGTGCGAATGCCCCCGAACCCATGCGGCCGTCACCGAACCTGTGCGGCTGCCGCTGGACCTGTGCGGCTCTCGCTGGGCCGGGCGCCGCGGCGGGGCGCGGCGGGGCGGGGCGGGGGCCGCGGGGCAGGTCGCGTGGGTCAGGGGGCTCGGGTCAGGTCGCGTGGGGGAAGTCGGAGCCGTCGTAGGGCCTGGGTTCCACCAGCACCAGCCAGTTCCCGGAGTTGTCCCGCATCACCGCCTCGATCCCGTACGGCCGCTCCGACGGCGGCTGTGTGAACTCCACCCCCTGCGCGACGAGTTTCGCGTGGTCGCCGTGGCAGTCGTCGGTGGTCAGGCCGAACCCGCCCATCCGGCCGGCGGCGAGCGAGCGCGCGACCGCCTCGGCCATGCCCTCGTCCAGGGGCGGGCCGGGCTTCATCAGGGTCACCTCCAGCTCCGGGTGGGCCGGGTGGTGGACGGTGACCCAGCGGAACCCGTCGCCCATCGCGACGTCGGTCCCCTCGACGAAGCCGAGGACGTCGCAGTAGAAGCGCTTGGCGGCGTCCTGGTCGGTGACGTACAGCGTGACCAGCGAGATGTTCGTGAGCATGCGGCGGACGCTAGTCCCGGCCGGTACCCGGCGGCTTCTCCGCGATTGCGGTGTCGGACAGCCCGTGCATGAACACGTAGCACCCGGGGATCCGCGGAGCGCCGCGCGCGGCCCACCGCGCCTGGTACGCCGACGGGCTCACCCCGACGAGGCGGGTGAACCGGCTGCTGAACGACCCCAGCGACGAGTACCCGACGAGCGTGCAGACCTCGGTGACGGTCAGGTTCGTCGCCCGGAGCAGGTCCTGTGCCCGCTCGATCCGGCGCCGGGTGAGCAGCGCGGCGGGGGTGTGTCCGTAGACGGCGGCGAAGCAGCGCAGGAAGTGGTACTTCGACACCCCGGCGACGGCGGCGAGCCCGGCCAGGTCGAGCGGCTCGGCGTAGCGCCGGTCGATCTCGTCGTGCGCCCGCCGGAGGTGGGGAAGCAGACCCTCCGGTACCCGGGGCACCGACGCACCGTACGCCCGCGCCGGGAGCCGCGCGCGACGCAACCGTTGCCGCCGTCACACCCGGCACGCCAGGATCGGATGATGCAGGTCGTCGAGTACCGCCCCGAACGGCACGAGTTCGCCTGGACGTTCGGCGGCGCCCCGCCCACCCACCGCATCGCGCCCGGCACCTGCCTGCGGCTCTGGACCGAGGACGCGTTCTCCGGGCGCATCACCTCCACCACCGACCGGCCGACCGACGTCCTCGACATGGCCGAGGTGAACCCGCAGACCGGGCCGTTCTTCGTCGAGGGCGCCGAGCCGGGCGACACCCTCGCGCTCCACATCGTCGAGCTGACCCCGGCCCGGGACTGGGGCGCGTCGACGACGATCCCGTTCTTCGGCGCGCTGTCGGTCACCGAGCGGACCGCGCTGCTGCACGAACCGTTGCCGGAGCGGGTCTGGATCTACCAGCTCGACCGGGACGCCGGCACCGTGCGGTTCGAGGCGACGAGCGCCGACCTGCAGCTGGACCTGCCGTGCAACCCGATGCTGGGCACGGTCGGCGTCGCGCCACCGGCCCGTGAGGTGCGCAGCTCGCTGGTGCCGGACGTGTTCGGCGGCAACATGGACACCCCGGAGATGCGGGCCGGTGCGACGTGCTTCCTACGGGTCAACGTCGAGGGCGCGCTGTTCTCCGTCGGCGACGGCCACTACCGGCAGGGCGAGGGCGAGAGCTGCGGGACGGCCGTCGAGGGCGCCATGGACGTCGTCCTGCTCGTGGAGCTCGTCAAGGGTGCGCCGGCTCCGGCGTGGCCGCGGATCGAGACGGACACGCACTACGTCGTCGTCGGGTCGTCCCGGCCGCTGGAGGACGCCTGGCGGGCGTCCCAGGTCGGCATGATCGCCTGGCTCGGCGAGCTCTACGGGCTGGACCGGCTGGACGCCTACCAGCTGCTCACCCAGGCCGCGGAGTCGCCGCTGGCCAACGTCGTCGACACCAACTACAGCGCCGTCACCAAGATCGCCAAAGCGCTGCTGCCGGACGCCGCCGCCTACAACGGCGTGCACCGCCACCTGCGCGAGCAGGCCCGGTCCCTGTAGAGGAGATCCGTCATGGACATGTTGCTGGGCGACCGCGTCGTGCTGGTCACCGGAGGGTCGCGCGGCATCGGCCGCGCGGTGGTCGAGCTGCTCGCGGCCGAGGGGGCCCGGGTCGCGTTCTGCGCCCGCGACGCCGACGGCGTGCGGGTCGCGGAGGACGAGCTGCGGGCCGGGGGCGCGGACGTGGCCGGGACGGCCGTCGACGTCGCCGACGGGGACGCGCTGGCGGGCTGGGTGGCCGCGAGCGCCGAGCGGTTCGGTGCGCTCGACGCCGTCGTCGCGAACGTCAGCGCGCTGGCCATCGGGCCGGGCGAGGAGAACTGGCGGTCGAGCTTCGAGGTGGACCTGCTGCACACCGTCCGCCTGGTCGAGGCCGCGCTGCCGCACCTGCAGCGCAGCGACGCCGCGTCGATCACCGCGGTGTCGTCGGTGTCGGGCCGCGAGGTCGACTTCGCGGACGGCTCGTACGGCGTCATGAAGGCGGCGCTCGTGCACTACGTGTCCGGGCTCGCGTTCGACCTCGCCGCGACGGGGATCCGCGCGAACGCCGTCTCCCCCGGCAACGTCTACTTCCCCGGCGGGGTGTGGCAGAACGTCGAGCAGGGCAACCCCGACCTCTTCGCGCACGCGATGGGCCTGAACCCGACCGGCCGGATGGGGACGCCGGAGGAGACCGCCTACGCGGTCGTCTCCCTGGTCAGCCCGCTGGCGAGCCGGATCAGCGGGACGAACCTGGTCGTCGACGGTGCCCTCACCCGCGGAGTGCAGCTCTGACGGCCCGCTCCACCGGCGCCCGGCCGTCGTCGAGGTCGAACGCGGGCTCGGTCGCCGGCTCCAGCGGCGGCTGCGCGATGATCCGCGGCCCGCGCATCCCCGGTCCCGGGCGCTGCGCCCGGTGCACGACGAACGGGTGCACGAGGTGGACGTCGCCGGCCCGGCCGGTCGCGGCGACCTCGGGACGGTGTGCGGAGGCCGGGACGGCGGCGGCGCACAGCTCCGCCCAGCCGGCGCCGTCGTCGCCGTACGGCGCGAGCAGCGGGACGACGTCGAGGTGCGACCCGGCGCGCAGGAGGGTCGGCGCATCGTCAGGGCCGACGTCGGAGTAGAGGAACAGCATCAGCAACGCCCGGCCACGGGACCGGACCGACAGCCGCGGACCGCCGTCCGGCCCGGCGAACGACGCCTCGACGTGCCAGCCGTCGTCGCCCGGGTCCCCGGCGTGCGGGAACCGGATCGGGAAGGTGCCCATCCCGAGGCGGGGCCGCCAGCGCCCGGCGCCGACCAGCACGTCGCAGGCGGCACGCAGGGCCGGGGTGCCTGCCGACGCGGTGAACTCGGGCGCGGACATCGACTCGACCCGGACGACGGGCGCGGTCCAGGTCGCGGGCTCGTCGAGGTCGGTGCCCCGCTGCCGCAGCTCGTCCGCCAGCAGCGCGCGGCAGCGGGCCGCGAGCTCCCGGGGGAACGCGCCCGGCAGGTGGACGTAGCCGTCGTCCTCGAAGGTCATCGCCGGACATCGTGGACGGTCGCGGCGATCCCGGCGAACGATTTCGGTCACGACGGGACACTCCGCCGCATGACCGAGGCTAGGCTCACCTCACCCCGGGCCTCCGGCGGCCCCGAACCGCCGGACCGGCCCTCGACGGTCCCCGAAGGAGATCGACCGTGCCCGCTCCCCGGGCCGCGCTGCCGGCGCTGGCCGCCCTGCTCTGCCTGCTCGTCACCGCCTGCGCGGGATCGGACGGCGCCGCCACCGGCGACGCCGGACGGACCGTCGCGCACGCCCGGGGGGAGACGGCCGTCCCCGCCGACCCGCAGCGGATCGTCGTCCTCGAACCGGTGCTGCTCGACACCGCCGTCGCGCTCGGCGCGGTCCCGGCCGGTGCCGCGGTGCTGTCCGAGGCCACGGGCGTCCCGTCCTACCTGGGCGAACCGGCCCGGGGGATCACGGTGGTCGGGACCGTCGCCGCACCCGACCTGGAGCGGATCGCGGCGCTGCAGCCCGATCTCGTCCTCGGCACCGAGTCCCGGCACGCCGACCTGTACGACCAGCTCTCGGCGATCGCCCCCACCGCGTTCCTCGCGTCGCAGGCGGACCCGTGGCAGGACAACGTCCGCTTCGCCGGGCGCGCGCTCGGCCGGGAGGAGCAGACCGAGCAGCTCCTGGAGGACTACGCGACCCGGTGCGCGGAGGTCGCCGGCACGCACGGCACGCAGGGCCGGACCGCCCAGCTGATCCGGCCGCGGGACGGCCTGCTCACCCTGTACGGCCCCACCTCGTTCGCGGGCAGCACGCTCGAGTGCGCCGGCTTCACCCTCCCGCCGCGCGACTGGGAGGACTCGATCTCGGTGGACCTCTCCCCCGAGCTCGTCCAGGAGGCGCGCGCCGACGAGGTCTTCCTGACGGCGGCCGACCCGTCGTCGCCGGACGCGGTCCCGCCCGCGGTCACGGCCGTCCGGGACAGCGCGTTCCCGCGGCTGCACACGGTGGACCAGTCGTTCTGGATCACCGGCGTCGGTCCGCTCGGCGGGCAGCGGGTGCTCGACGACATCGACCGGGTCCTCGGCGGCTGACCCGTCCCGCTGCCCGGTGATCATTCGGATGTCACCGGGCGGTCGCCGGGCGGACACCCGCACCGCGCAGCGTGGCACCTCGTGGAGGAGACCCCCGACCCCCGTCCCGACAGCCCCGGCACCGAGCTGCCGCACCCCGCCGCGGTCGACCGGGACCGCTTCCGGGTCGACGACTCGGACGACGACGACCCGACGCTCGTCGGGCCGGAGGGGAGGCCGGTCGACACCTGGCGGCAGGGCTACCCCTACGACGACCGGCTCACCCGCGCCGACTACGAGCGCCAGAAGCGGCTGCTGCAGATCGAGCTGCTGAAGCTGCAGAACTGGGTGAAGGACACCGGCAGCCGGGTCGTCGTCCTGTTCGAGGGGCGCGACGCCGCCGGCAAGGGCGGGACGATCAAGCGGTTCACCGAGCACCTGAACCCGCGGGGTGCCCGGGTCGTCGCCCTCGAGAAGCCGACCGAGCGCGAGGCCGGGCAGTGGTACTTCCAGCGCTACGTCGCACACCTGCCCGCGGCCGGCGAGATCGTGCTGTTCGACCGCTCCTGGTACAACCGCGCGGGCGTCGAGCGGGTCATGGGCTTCACCGACGCCCGGTCCTACATGGAGTTCCTGCGGGCGACCCCGGAGCTGGAGCGGATGCTGGTGCGTTCCGGGATCCACCTGGTCAAGCTGTGGTTCTCGGTGTCGCGCGAGGAGCAGCGCACCCGCTTCCTGATCCGCCAGGTCGACCCGGTCCGGCAGTGGAAGCTCTCCCCCATGGACCTGGCGTCGCTGGACAAGTGGGAGGCCTACACCGAGGCCAAGGAGGCCATGTTCTTCTACACCGACACCAAGGACGCCCCCTGGACGGTGATCAAGAGCAACGACAAGAAGCGGGCCCGGCTGGAGGCGATGCGCCACGTCCTGGGCCTGTTCGACTACCCGGGCAAGGACGCCGGGGTGGCCGCGCCGCCGGACCCGCTGATCGTCGGCCCGGCGGCGGAGATGTTCGAGCACGGCGAGCAGCCGAGCCGGTTCCCGCCGCTGACCGACACCGGGCGGACGGGCCGGGCCGGACCGCCGGCGTGATCCTCTAGGCCGGTTCGGCCACCAGCGTCATCGTGAGCGAGTGGCCGACGCCCAGCCCCGGCCCCGCCTCCCGCTCCAGCCCCAGCAGCGTGTGCGCGAGCCGGGCGCCCTCCGCGTCGCCGATCCCGGCGGCACCGGCGAAGGGGTCGAGCGCCGCGTTCCAGCGGGCGGCGAACCGGTCCAGCCAGGCCAGCACGTCGGCCGGGGCGCCCGACCGGGCGGGCACGAAGCGCAGGTCGTCCGGGCGCACCCGGCCCGGATCGCGGACGAGGTCGTTCACCAGGGTCCGGAACCGCGGCACCTCCGGATGGAAGGTCCCGGTGGCGGTGTGCCTGCCGACTAGCACCGAGCGGTCGACGGCGGTCCGTGACACGACCCGGACGCCGCTGCCGTCCGCCGCCTCGTCCACACAGGCGTCGAGCTGCGGGCGGCCGTAGAACGTCATCGGCTCGGAGATCGTCCCGCCGCCGCCGGCGAAGAAGCTCATCGCGTAGTCCCAGCGCTCGGCGTCCCACCGGGGCTGCCACTCGACGGAGTACCGCCCGAGCACGTCGACGACGACGGCGGCCCGCCTGCCGCGTGCCGCAACCGCGGTGAGCACGGATCCGAGGGCCGCGACGAGCTCGGCACGGGTCAGGTGCGAGTAGGGGACACCGCAGGACAGGTACAGGTCGAACGCCCCGTCCGGGATCGCGTCCCGAACGTCCCCCAGTACGAACGACGCGGACGGCGCGGTGACCGCCGCGCGGGCCGTCTCCACCATCTCGGGATCGACGTCCAGCCCGACGTAGTGCAGCCGGTCCTCGGTGACCAGGGGCGGGGCGTCCGGAGCCGCGCGGGTCAGGAGCGACCATCCGTCCGCGGTGCCGGAACCGACGTCGAGCACGCGGACCGGGTCGCCGGGGCCGGCTCCGACGGCGGCCAGTGCCGCGGCGATCACCCGGCGGGTGACGGGCTCCTCGGAGAGGATCTTGACCGGGTCACGGCGGGACGGCGACAGGTAGTGGGCACTCGCTCCCCGGTAGGAGGGCGCCGGTGCCTGATCGGAACGGCTCACCGTTACTTACTACCCCGGACCGGCATCACCGGTGCCCGTCGACGCGTCCGATGTGGCCGGTGTCGCGCTGCACCGCCGGGCCGGACTCACCGCGGGCGGCCGTGGTCGGGACGGCCGCCCGCGGGAGGATCATGGGGACCCGCCGTCAGGCGAGGTCGTCGAGCTCGCCGCTCTTGATCGAGGCGAGGAACCCCGCCATCCCGGCGGCGGAGAAGCCCAGGACGGTGCCGTGCGGGTCGCGGGAGTTGCGGACCGCCACACCGGTGCCTGCGACGGCGAGCTCCACGCAGTTGCCCTGGTAACCGCTGCGGACGCTCTTGCGCCAGGCCAGCGCGTCGATCGACGCGGGGCTGGTCGGATGCATCTGATCCATGCGAACGCTCACCTCATCTGCACGTGCATGTTCCGTTGCGATGAAGGTAGCAGCGGTGCAGGGGGCCCATCGCGCAAAACCGTTCGACGGCGCCCGGCGGTCGATCAACCGCGCCCGGCTGTCCCCGGGCGGTCCCCGCGAGGCCCATGTGGACCGATTCCGGGACGAATCCGACAGACCGGAACCGCTCGTCGCGGGAATCCGCCCGCCGCGAGGAGCCCTCGGACCGCTCAGGCCTCGGCGAGCACCTTGGACAGCGCCTGCTTGGTCTGCTCCGGCGACAGGGCGTCGACGGTGAGGCGGTCCATGGCCCGGCCGTAGCGCTCGACGTCCGCCCGCTTGTCCAGGTACGACGCCCCGGTCATCTCCTCCAGGTAGACCAGGTCGGGCAACTCGGCCTCGGCGAAACGGAGCATCGAGAAGGCGTGCTCGGCGCCGTAGCCCGACAGGTCCCACGGGAGCAGCTGGATGATCACGTTCGGCAGTGCGGCGAGCTCCAGCAGGTGCTCGAGCTGTCCCCGCCGCACGGCGTGGCCGCCCACCGGGCGGTGCAGCACCGCCTCGTCGAGGACGACCCAGAAGGTCGGGGCGTCCTTGCGGTGCAGGACCCGCTGCCGTCGCATCCGGACCTCGAGACGCTTCTCGACGCCGGCCCGCTCCGAACTGGGCAGGTCGGTGCGCCCTCCGCTGACGACGGCACGGGCGTAGCCCTCCGTCTGCAGCAGCCCGGGCACGAACAGCAGCTCGTAGCTGGAGATACGGGAGGCCGAGGCCTCCAGGCCGACGAAGTCCTCGAACCAGCCCGGCACGACGTCGTTGTAGCGGGCCCACCAGCCGCTCTCGTTGCTCTCCCCGGTCATCGCGAGCACCTGCTCGCGCTCCGGGCCCTCGCCGACGCCGTACATCGTCAGCAGGTCGGCGACGTCGCGCTCCTTGAACCCGACCTTGCCGGACTCGAGCCTGCTCATCTTCGAGTCCGAACCCCGGATCGCGTACGCCGCGTCGGCCCGCCGGATCCCCGCACGCTCGCGCAACCGGCGCAGGTGGGAGCCGAGCACGATCCGCCGCGCGGTCGGGCCGCGGTCGGCACCGGGGGGCGCGGGGCTGTTCGGACTCGGGACCACCGGAAGGACTCCTGCGGGTCGATCGGCACTGCTCGGACGCTGACGTCGCTCACCGACGGCCACCGCCCCAGGAGGCACAGCGGGCCGATCGGGTGATTAAGCGTACACAATGATTCTGCGAATCGTCAGCGGCGCCGATCACGTGGACGTCACTCGACGATCACCCTGCGTCGCCGTCAGGGGGGTCCGCTACGGTGACCGCCACCGGTGACCGAGGCCGCCGGACCACCGACGACTGCTGTGAGGACACCCGCTGATGGCCCAGCCGACCGACGGGCGCGCACCTGCGTACATCGACACGACGAAGGCCAGCATCGCCCGCGTCTACGACTACGCGCTCGGTGGCAAGGACAACTACGAGGTCGACCGGGACACCATCGAGCGCGTCCGGAAGATCGCGCCGGAGGTCAACCAGCTCGCCGTCGACAACCGGGCGTTCCTGATCCGCGCGGCACGCTTCATCGCCACCCAGACCTCGATCACCCAGTACCTGGACTGCGGCTCCGGACTGCCGACCGCGGAGAACACCCACCAGGTCGTGCAGCGGCTGCAGCCCGAGGCCCGCATCGTCTACGTCGACAACGACCCGACGGTGATCGCGCACGGCCGCGCACTGCTGGAGGACAACGAGCTCACCCGGTTCTCCCCCGCCGACATCCGCGACCCCGAGGCGGTCCTCACCGACCCCGCGGTGCAGGGTTTCCTCGACCTCGATCAGCCGGTGGCCCTGTTCCACATCGGGACCATCCACCACTTCGACGACGCCGACGAGCCGCAGGCGGTCATGGCCAAGTTCGTCGAGCGGCTGGCGCCCGGCTCGGTCGTCGCGATCGCGCACTTCTTCGACCCGGAGGACGGGGACAGCGAGCTGGCCCACCGGATGGAGCAGGTCTTCGTCCACAGCCCGATGGGCAGCGGCCGGTTCCGGACGCTGTCCGAGATCCAGGCCCTGTTCCCGGGGCTCGACATGGTCGACCCGGGCGTCGTGCCCTGCTTCCGCTGGTGGCCGGACGGTCCGCAGCTCAAGACGGAGGACCCGGTCCAGCGGTGCATCGTCGGCGGCATCGGCATCAAGCGGTAGCACCCGGCACCCGAGCCCACCACCGGCCCGTCCTGCACGACGGGCCGGCGGTTCCGCGTCCCGCGATTGCGCGGCGACCCTCCGCGGGCGCATACTCGCCTTAATTCAACAACAGTTGAAATGAGGTGATCGCGATGGAGCGGACGACCTGCTGCGTGGTCGGTGGCGGCCCCGCGGGAATGATGCTCGGGCTCCTGCTCGCCCGCGCCGGCGTCGACGTGACCGTCCTGGAGAAGCACGGCGACTTCCTGCGGGACTTCCGCGGCGACACCGTGCACCCGACGACCCTCGACCTGCTCGACGACCTCGGGCTCGCCGAGCGGTTCGCTGCGCTGCCGCAGAGCCGGGTCACCGAGGTGGCACTGCCCGACGAGCACGGTGGTGTGCAGCGGGTCGGCAACTTCGACCTGCTGACGAAGGTCGGCGTGCGGCACCCCTACGTCGCGCTCGTCCCGCAGTGGGACCTGCTCGACCTCCTCGCCGACGCGGCCCGGAGCGAACCCGGCTTCCACCTGCGGATGGACACCCGCGCGACCTCGATGATCCGTGAGAACGGCCGGGTCGTGGGCGTGCGGTACCGGACGACGACCGGCGAGCACGAGCACACCGACGGCGAGATCCGCGCCGACCTCACCGTCGCCTGCGACGGCAGGCACTCGGTGCTGCGTGACGGGTCCGGCCTCCCGGTCACCGAGTTCGACGTCCCGTTCGACACCTGGTGGTTCCGGCTGCCGCGGCACGCCCACGAGACCGAGGCCACCCTCGTGCCGAAGATCGGGAACGGCCGGTTCGCGGTCGTCATCCCCCGCGAGGGCTACTTCCAGATCGGCTACCTCGCCCCCAAGGGCATCGACGCTCGGCTGCGGGCGCGCGGGCTCGAGGCGTTCCGCACGGACGTGGCGGAGCTGATCCCCGAGTTCGCCGACCGCGTCGAGGCGCTGGAGTCGATGGACGACGTGAAGCACCTCGACGTGCACCTGAACCGGCTGCGCCGCTGGCATGTCGACGGCCTGCTCTGCATCGGCGACGCCGCCCACGCGATGTCGCCGATCGGCGGGGTGGGGATCAACCTGGCGATCCAGGACGCCGTCGCCACCGCCGCGCTGCTCGCCGCGCCGCTGCAGCGGGGCACGGTCACCGCCGACGATCTCGCCCGCGTCCGGAACCGGCGCCGGATCCCGACGATGCTGGTCCAGGGCCTCCAGCGGATCATGCACGCGAACATCGCGGGTCCGGCGCTGGCCGGTGAGCTCGACGGCCCACCGGCCCCGCTGATCCGGCTGATGCGCCGGGTGCCCGCACTGCAGATCGTCCCCGCATACCTGGTCGGGGTCGGGTTCCGGCCCCAGCGGGCACCGGACTTCGCGCGCCGCACCCCCGCGTCGACCGGCTGAGCGACGGCCGGCGGGATCAGCGCGAGCCGTCCTGCCGGCCGGAACCGGCGTCCTCGGGCACCGTGAGGTCCCGGTCGAGGGTCTCCGGCGCCATCCGGGCGGCGACGAGGCTGATCAGCGCCATCCCGGACATGTAGATCGCGACCGGGATCCACGACCCCCAGAACACCGACAGCAGCGCGGCGCAGATCAGCGGGGCGACACCGCCGCCCAGCGCGGCGGAGAACTCGCGGCCCAGCGTCACGCCGGCATAGCGGTATCGGTTGCCGAACAGCTCCGGGAAGTAGCTCATCTGCACCCCGACCGCGCCGTTGACGGCGAGGACGAACCCGACGACCAGCGTCACGGTGATCGCGACCGGGTTGCCCGTGTTCATCGCGACGAACGCCGGTGCGGGCAGCAGGACGATCGCCAGCATGATGAACGAGTAGACCGGCTTGCGGCCGATCCGGTCGGAGAGCGCCCCGAACCCGAAGGCCGCGATCCCGCCGCAGATCGCGCCGATCAGCAGCACCGGCGGCACGAACTCGGAGTCGACGCCGACCGTCGTCACCAGGTACGAGGCGATGAAGACCTGGAAGGTGTAGGACTGCGCGCTGGTCCCGATGTTCATGAACAGGGCGAGCAGCATCGGGCGCCTGCCGTGCCGGAAGACCTCGGCGGCAGGCTTGCGCGGCGCGACGTGCGACTCCTTCAGCTCGGCGAAGACGGGGCTCTCGTCGAGCTTGCGCCGGATCAGCATCGCGACCGCGGTGACGATCAGGCTGGACAGGAACACCAGGCGCCAGCCCCAGGCCATGAGGGCCTCCTCGGGCAGCTGCTGCACCGCGATCCAGACGACCGCACCGAGCGCGGTGCCCAGTGCCGCGCCGACCATCACGAGCGAGGCGTAGCGCCCGCGCCGGCCGCGCCCGACGGTCTCGGTGAGCAGCGTCGCCGCCCCGGCCTGCTCGGCCCCGGCGCCGAACCCCTGGAAGAACCGGCAGAGCACCAGGAGTGCGGGCGCGAGGATCCCGATCGTCCCGTAGGTCGGCAGCAGGCCGATGAGCATCGTGGACCCGCCCATCAGCAGCAACGTCGCGACGAGCACCCACTTGCGTCCGAGCCGGTCGCCGTAGCGGGAGAAGAACAGGCCGCCCAGCGGCCGGGCGAGGAACCCGACGGCGTAGGCGGAGAAGCTGGCCAGGATGCCGACGGCCGGTGAGACGTTCGGGAAGAACAGCGTCGAGAACACCAGCGCGGACGCGGTGCCGTAGATGACGAAGTCGTACTGCTCGAGCGTCGTCCCGACCAGACCGGCCCAGGCCGCCTTGCGGGTGGCCCGCGGGTCGGCGGGCCGGTCGGGATCTACTGTGGACGGATTCGTGGTGCTTCCGCTGGTGTCCATACGTCCTCGGATGGATCGGGCCCCGTGGCCGGGGCGGGTTCTCGGGCGGTCGGGGTCGGCCGCGGCCGGGCTCAGTCGCCCGGGCGCACGACGACCTTGAGGTGACGCGGGTCGGCTCCCGGTGCCCGGAGGGCGTCGGGAGCCTCGTCGAGGGCGAACCGGCCGGTCAGCACACCGGCGAGGTCCACCCGCCCGGACGCGGCGAGCCCGATGGCGGGCGCGAACGCGTGCGCGGACCGGAACGAGGCGTTCAGGTCGATCTCCCAGCGCTGCATCAGCGCCAGCGGCAGCCCGTCGGCCGACGGCGGGGCCTGCCCGACGACGGTCGCCCGCCCGGCCGGGCCGAGCGCGTGCATGCCCTGCCAGAGCGCCGCCGGGACGGCCGAGCACTCCAGCAGCCGGTCGAACGCGGCGGCCGGGAGCTCGTCGCGGGCGGTGTTCACGGTGCCCGTCGCGCCGAGCGCGGCGGCCCGGTCGAGCCGCGCGTCGTGCACGTCGGTGACGACGACCTGCTCGGCCCCGGCGGCCCGCGCGGCCTGCGCGACCAGCACGCCGATCGGGCCGGCGCCGGTGACCAGCACGCGGTGCCCGGTCGCCACCCCGGCCCGGCGCACCGCGTGCACCGCGACCCCCAGCGGCTCCACCAGGGCGGCGAGCTCGGTGCCGAGCGCGTCCGGGAGCGGGTGCACCGCGCGTGCGGGCACGGCGCGGTAGCCGGACATGGCGCCGTGGGTGGGTGGCGAGCCGAGGCAGGTGCCGGACGGGCACAGGTGGTAGGCCCCGGACCGGCAGGTCGGGCAGGTCCCGCAGCCGACCGCCGGTTCGACGGCGACCCGGGTCCCGGCCTCGACGCCGTGCACCTCGTCGCCGACGGCGGCGACCGTCCCGGCCGCCTCGTGACCGAGCACCATCGGCGCGCGGAGCACGTTGCGGCCGTTGCGACCGTCGGTGAAGTAGTGCACGTCCGAGCCGCACACGCCGACCGCCTCGACGGCGACGAGCACCTCGCCGGGCCCGGGCGCGGGCACCGGCACCTCCTCCACCCGCAGGTCCAGCGCCCCGTGCAGGACTGCGGCGCGGGTGCGGCCGGGGATCGTGGTGGCGGTCATGCGGCGCTCCTGGTCCCGGCGGCCTCGGCCACGGCGTCGTCGACGCCGTGCCGGACCAGCACCTCGAACAGCTCGGTGACCCGGGCGGCGAACGCGTCCGGGAGGTCGCCGCCGAGGAGGTCCAGCCCCGCCCGGACGTGCGCCGGTGCGAGCCCGGCGGCCGTCGCGGCGAGCCGATCGCGGGCCGGCTCGGCCATCGCGGCGGCGTGCGGCCCGGGATCGGACCCCGGCGGCGGGGCGACGCAGGCCAGCCACGCGGCGACGGTGAGCGCGAGGTGGTGCGGCATCCGCCCGTCCGCGAGGTGCCGGGCGGCCGGACCAGGGATCCGCTGCGCGAGCTTGAGCGACCCGTCCGAGCCGACCTGGCGGGTGCGGTGCCCGAGCGCGGTGTTCGACCAGCGGGTGAACAGCCGGGCGGCGTACTCGTCGGCGTCGACGCCCGCCGGGACGGCGACGGTCGGCAGGTGGTCGTCGTGCAGCACCCGCTCGGCGGCGCCCCGGACGGCCGGCCGGGCGACCGAGCGGGCGATCAGGTCCTCCCCCGCCAGCGCCCCCAGGTAGGCGATCAGCGAGTGGGTGCCGTTGAGCAGCCGCAGCTTGAGCAGCTCGTAGCCCGCGACGTCGTCGGTGAACACGGCACCGGGCACCCCCGCCCCGGCCCGGTCCCAGGCGGGACGGCCCGCGGCGAACCGGTCCTCCAGCGCCCACATGCTGAACGGCTCGGACGGGACCGGGACGGCGTCGGCCGTCCCGAGCAGCCGTGCGGCCGCGGCCCGGGTCGCGTCGGTGGTGGCGGGGACGATCCGGTCCACCATGGAGTTCGGGAACGTCACGGTGTCCAGGTAGGACCCGAGCGCCGCGGCATCGCCGGGCGGCAGCGCCGCGGCGAACTCCCGCACCAGCCGTGCGGTGACGTCACCGTTGCCGAGCAGGTTGTCGCAGCTGAGCACGCTGACCGGGGCGCCGTGGCCGCGGGCCCGCCGGAGCAGACCGCGGGCCACCAGGCCGACCGCGGTCGTCGCCGACCCGGCCAGGTCGGCACGGACACCGGGGTGGTCGAGGTCGAGCCCGCCGGTGCGCGGGTCGATCGTGTAGCCCTGCTCGGTGACGGTGAGGGAGACGATCCGGGTGGACTCCGCGGCCAGCGCGCCGAGCACCCGCTCCGGCTCGCGGGCCGCGACGGCGGTGCCGGTGTGCACGGCGGGCACCACCGCCCGCTCGCCCTCCGGGGAGATCTCGACGACGGCGTAGCGGTCCTGCTGCGCGGCCATCGCGTCCGCGATCCCGGCCGACCGGGGTGCGACGCCGAGGATCCCCCACGGACCACCGCCGGCGAGCGCGGCGGCGGTGTGCACGGCCTGGTGTGCGCGGTGGAAGTTGCTCAGTCCCAGGTGGACGATCCCGGTGCCGTCCGGGGCCGGGGTCTCGGTCGGGAGCACAGCGGTCACCAGTCCGTCATCGAGCCGTCGCGGCGGCGCGCGACCGGCAGCAGGGCGGGTTCGTAGGGGAAGCGGGCGGCTAGCGCCTCGTCGACGTCGACCCCGAGCCCGGGGGCGTCGCCGGGGTGCAGGTGCCCGTCGTCGCAGGTCCAGGCGTGCCGGAACACCTCGTGCACCTGCTCCGGGTAGCCCATGTACTCCTGGATCCCGTGGTTCGGCGTCGCCAGCGCGACGTGCGCGGACGCGGCCATCGCGATCGGCGAGACGTCCGACGGGCCGTGCGGGCTCACCTTCACCTGCCAGACGTCGGCGAGCGCGGCCAGCCTGCGCAGCGCGCTGATCCCGCCGGAGTGGGTGACGGCGGCACGGGCGTGGTCGATCAGCTGCTCGGTGATCAGCTGCTGGAACTCCCAGAGCGTGGAGAAGACCTCGCCGATCGCCAGCGGCGTCGTGGTGTGGGCGCGGACCCGGCGCAGCACGTCCTGGTTCTCGGCCGGGGTGACGTCCTCGAGCCAGAACAGGTCGACCGGTTCGAGGGCCTTCCCGAGCCGGGCGGCCTCGATCGGGGTGAGGCGGTGGTGGGCGTCGTGCAGCAGCGCGAGCTCCGGTCCGGTGTGCGCGCGGACCGCGGCCAGCGCGTCGGGCACGTGGCGCAGGTAGGCGGCGGTGTCCCAGACCTCCTCCGAGGGGACGGTGCCGCGCCCGGCCGGCTCGTAGCCGGGCCCGCGCCCGACGCCGTAGACGGTGTCCAGGCCGGGCACGCCGGTCTGCACCCGGACGGCGGTGAACCCGCGCTCGACGACGGCGTCGACGGCGTCGCACAGCTGAGCGACCTCCCAGCCGGTGGCGTGGGTGTAGGCCCGCACCCGGTCCCGGACGGCGCCCCCGAGCAGCTGGTAGACGGGCAGGCCGGCGGCCTTGCCCTTGATGTCCCACAGCGCCAGGTCGACGGCGCCGACCGCGGTCATGGTGACCGGCCCGCGCCGCCAGTAGGCGCCCCGGTACAGGTACTGCCAGGTGTCCTCGATGCGGGACGGGTCGCGGCCGAGCAGCTGCGGGCACAGGTGTTCCCGCAGGTAGGCGGCGACGGCGAGCTCCCGGCCGTTCAGCGTCGCGTCGCCCCAGCCGACCAGGCCGTCCCGGGTGGTGATCTTGAGGGTGACGTGGTTGCGGCCCGGCGAGGTGATCAGCACATCCGCCGCGACGATGCGGTCGGCGGTCACGGCGCGACCGCCACGACGTTGCGGATCGCATCGCCCGCGGCGAGGCGGTGCACGTTCGCGCCGATGTCGTCGGCGCGCCCGGCGAAGGTCTGGTGGGTCAGTCCCGACGAGTGCGGGGTCATGAGGACGTTCCCCAGCTCGCGGAACGGCAGCGACGACGGCTCCGCGTGCGCCGACCCGGGCTCCGGGTAGCCGTACCAGACGTCGATCGCGGCGCCGCCGATCACGCCGTCGCGCAGCGCCTCGTAGAGCGGCCGTTCCGCCACCAGCGGGCCACGGCCGACGTTGACCAGCACCGCGGAGTCCTTCATGGACGCCAGCTCGGCCGCACCGATCATGCCCTCGGTCTCCGGCGTCAGCGGGGCGCTCACGACGACGACGTCGGACACCGCGAGCAGGTCGCCCAGCCGGTCGGCGGTCGGGCCCGCCCAGCCCAGGCCGGTCTCCCCCGCGTCGATCGCGCCGCGCCGGCTCACCGCGACCCCGCGGGCGCCGAACACCCGCAGCCGGTCCCAGGACCGCGCGCCGATGTGGCCGAAGCCGACGAACCCGATCGTCGCGCCGGCCAGCGAGCGCATCCAGGGGGCCGCCTCGTCGTAGGCGGGGGTGGGCCAGTGCCCGGCGCGCAGCGCGGTGTCCTGGGCGAGGAAACCGCGGCGCAGCGCGATCGCCGACGCGACGACGTACTCGGCGATCGAGTCCTCGTGGTGGAAGGTGTTCGCGACCGTGCAGCCCGCGGGGAGCGCGTCGACGTCGATGCCGTCGGTGCCCGCGCCCGCGGCGTGCACCAGACGCAGCTGCGGGCCGGCCGTCGCGACCTCCTTCGAGCACCGGCCGGAGATCAGCACCTCCGCGCCCGGCACCAGTGCGGCGACGTCGGCGACGTCGCGGGTCGGCGACCAGACGACCTCGCTGCCGGTGGGCAGCGCGGCCTCCAGCTCGTCCCGCAGCCCGACCAGGTTCTGGTCCGCGACGACGATCTTCACGAGGTGACCTCCAGGGTGCGCTCGGCGCGCGCGGGACCGGTGGTGCCGCGGACGACGAGGTGGGTGGGCAGGCGGACCACGCGCGGCGCGGTGCGCTCGGCCGCCGCGCGGCCGAGTACCTCGCAGGCGAGCGTCCCGGCGCGGTCCATCGGGGTGGCGATGCTGGACAGCCCGGGGGCCGACAGCGCCGCGAAGGGGATGTCGTCGCTGCCGACGACGGACAGGTCGTCGGGCACCCGGACACCGAGGGTGCGGGCACCGGCGAGCAGGCCGAGCGCGACGAGGTCGTTGTGGGTCATCGCGGCGGTCGCGCCGGTGGCGAGCACGCGGGCCGCGGCGGCGGTGCCGCCGTCGACGGTCTCGGTGTGCCAGCCGAGCAGGTGCAGCTCCAGGCCGTACTCGTCGGCGAGTGCGCGGAGCAGGCCGACCCGGTGCTGGTTGGACCAGGAGTCCGAGCGGCCCTGGACGTAGGCGATCCGGCGGTGGCCGAGGGCGTCGAGGTGGTCGACGGTCTCCCGCAGTCCCTGGGTGGAGTCGGCGATGACGCAGTCCCCGCCGGCGACCTCGCGGTTGACCAGCACCGACGGCGTCGACCCGCAGAGGTCGAGCACCTCGGCGCCGTCGAGGCGGGAGGAGTGGACGACGATCCCGTCGACCCGCGCGCACAGGCCGGTGATCGCCTCGCGCTCGCGGTCGGGGTCGTAGTCGGTGTCGGCGACGACGACGGTCGTCCGGGTCTGGCGCCCCTGGGCCTGGGCGGCCTTGACGAAGCGGGAGAAGACCGGGTTGGCGATGTCCGGGACGACCGCGGCGACGGTCGCGGTGTCGCGCGCCGCCGGGGCCGGCTCCACCGGGCGCGGTGCGTAGCCCAGCTCCTGGGCCGCGGCGAGGATCCGCCGGCGGGTCGCCGCGCCGAGCCGGTCCGGGTCGGAGAACGCCCGCGACGCGGTCGACAGGGCGACGCCCGCGGTGCGGGCGACGTCGGTCAGGGTGGGCGCCACTGCTCTCCTCCTCGGTGTCCCGCCGGTGGGACCCGAGGAGCGTGCATCGTGTTGCGCAACCTTGTCAACGCTTGCCAAGGGTTTGCCGGGACCGGGTGCCTAGACTCCGCCCGTGCTCACGCTGGACGCCCTCGACGTCGACCTGCTCGCCGCGCTGCAGGAACGGCCGCGGGCCGGGGTGCTGGAGCTCTCCCGCACCCTCACGGTCGCCCGCGGCACCGTGCAGGCCCGCCTGGACCGCATGGAGCAGGCGGGCGTGATCACCGGTTACGGGCCAGACGTCGACCTCCCCGCGGCCGGGTACGGGGTGCAGGCGTTCGTGACGCTGGAGATCGCCCAGGGCGAGCTGGGCGACGTCGCCGCCGCGCTGGCGGAGCTGCCCACCGTCACCGAGGCGTACGCGACGACCGGGTCGTCCGACGTGCTGTGCCGGCTGGCGGCGTCGTCGCACGAGGACCTGCAGGCGACCCTGCTCGCGCTGGGCCGGTCACCGCTGGTGGCGCGCTCGACCAGCGTCGTCGTGCTGTCCACACTGGTCGCGCCGCGCTGGCGGCCGCTGCTGGAGGACCGGCACCGGGAGGGGCCGGTCCGGGCACCGGCGTACCGGTCCTGAGCCCGGCGCTCAGGACAGGTGGCGGGCCGCCCGGTGGGCGCCGAGCACGTCGAGCCCGAAGTCGGCCGACGGGTCCCGCCACACCGAGTGGGCGTGGTTGGCGTCGCGCTGGGTGTTGTCCCACTCGACCAGCAGCCGGGGCCCCTGCAACCGGTAGTAGTTCGGGGCGCCGTCGGCCAGCGACCCGGCCCAGGCGACGTGGACGCGGTCGAGGGCGGCGTCGTCGTCGTAGCGGGCGATCGGCGAGAGCGCGTCGGGGACCCGGCGCAGGTAGGTGGCGAGCAGGGCGCGCAGCTGCTCGCGCTGCCCGCCGTCCAGGTCGGAGGCCGGGACGCCCTTCGGGGTGCGCCCCAGCCGCACGGCCGCGACGTCGTCGCCGGTGAAGGCCGCGCGCTCCTCGATGGTCTCGCTCATCGCCTCGAGCCTGCCCTGCTCGGTGTCGTTCGCGAACCGGTCCCGCCAGATGCCGGCGAGCGGGATCCAGTCGTCGCCGTCCTGCGGGTCGGTGCGGTTCGCCGCGACCAGGTCCGGCGGTGCCTTGTCCAGCAGCACCGCGCGGTCACGCAGCTCGCCGGGCAGCGACCGGACGAGGTCGCGGGCCAGGTCCTCGACCCGGCCGAGCGGGCGCAGGGTCGCCTCCCCCAGCAGCTCGGAGGTCGCCGGGTCGGCACCGAGGAAACACGGCGTGGAGGCGACGACCTCGCCGTCGACCACCAGCATGTTGACCGAGACGTGGTGCCCGCCGAACCGCCAGGCCCAGGTCCCCTCCGCGCCGGGCTCGCCGAAGACGCGCAGGTAGTACATCTGCGGGTCGCGGCCCCGGGTGCGGTCGAACAGGGTCACGAAGCCCTCGGTGTGGTCGAGGACGTTCTCCAGCCCCATCACGGTCGCGACGGTGACGTAGGCGGCGCGCGACAGCCCGGTCCCGACGAGCTTCATCGCCGCCCGCTGCTGCGGAGGCAGCTGCTCGTGGAAGGTCAGGCCGCCGTGGTCGGTCGGGGTGTAGAACCAGCGGCGCCGCTCGGCGTCGATGTCGCCGTCGCCCGCCGGGGCGTGCCCGACGGCCGCCTCCCGCTGACCGGGATCGAGGGTGTCCAGCCACTCGCGGGCCGCCTCCGCCATGGCGCCGGCCGTCTCCCGCGTGTTCGCCGCGTCGCTCATACGCACCGACGGTAGCCATTCCGGGCGGGCCCCACCCGTCGGGTTCGGCCATAGTGGTCGTGCACGAGGAGATCGAGACGGAGGCGACGATGCCCACCCCCACCGACGACGACCGCGACCTGCTCACCGTCATCGCCCGCATGCGGGCGAAGCCGGGCAGGGAGGCGGACCTGCGCGCCGAGCTGGAGAAGCTGATCGAGCCGACCACGAAGGAGGACGGCTACGTCAACTACGACCTCCACCAGGGCGTGGACGACCCTGCGGTGTTCTTCTTCTACGAGAACTGGGAGTCCGAGGAGAAGCTCGGGGCGCACCTGCAGACCCCGCACCTCGTGCACTTCCAGAACGTCATGGGCGACCTGCTCGACGGCGAGCTGGTGATCCAGAAGCTGAAGCGGATCGCCTGAACGTCAGCTCCTGACCCGGTACCCGGCCGCCAGCTCCGCGAAGGCGGCCGGGTCCACCAGGGACGTCGTGTCCCCCGGCTCGTTCCCGGCCGTCACGTCCAGCAGCAGCCTGCGCATGATCTTCCCCGAGCGGGTCTTCGGCAGCTCGCCGACCAGCACGACCTCCCGCGGCCGGGCGACCGGCCCCAGCTCGGCGGCCACGTGCGCGCGCAGCTCGTCGGCGAGCCCGTCGGACGGCCCGTCGGTCACCGTCACGAACGCGACGACGGCCTGCCCGGTCGTCGGGTCCGGCGCGCCGACGACGCCGGCCTCCGCCACCCGCGGGTGCGAGACCAGCGCCGACTCCAGCTCGATCGAGCCGAGCCGGTGCCCGGAGACGTTCATGACGTCGTCGATCCGGCCCTGCAGCGTCACGTAGCCCTCGTCGTCGACGACGGCGCCGTCGCCGGCCTTGTACCAGCCCTGCTCGGCGAAGTCCGCGAAGTACGACGAGCGGAACCGCTCCGGGTCGCCCCACACCGTGCGCGCCATCGACGGCCACGGCCGGTCGATCACGAGCAGCCCGCCCTCGCCGGCGTCGCAGGTCCGTCCCCGCTGGTCGACGACCCGCACCGACAGCCCGGGCAGCGGGTGTGTCGCGGAGCCGGGCTTCAGCGGGGTGACGCCGGGCAGCGGCGCACAGATCGCGGCGCCGGTCTCGGACTGCCACCAGGTGTCGACGATCGGGCAGCGGCCGCCACCGACGACCCGGTGGAACCAGCGCCAGGCCTCCGGGTTGATCGCCTCGCCGACGCTGCCGAGCAGCCGCAGCGACGACAGGTCGTGCCGCGCCGGGACCTCCTCGCCCCACTTCATGTACGTCCGCACCAGGGTCGGCGCGGTGTAGTAGACGGTGACGCCGTACCGCTCGATGATCTCGAAGTGCCGGCCCGGCTCCGGGGTGTCCGGGGTGCCCTCGTAGATCACCTGGGTCACGCCGTTGGAGAGGGGGCCGTAGACCTCGTAGGTGTGGGCGGTGACCCAGGCCAGGTCCGCGGTGCACCAGTACACGTCGTCGGGCTTGTGGTCGAAGCACGCCCACGACGTCCACGACGTCTGGGTGAGGTAGCCGCCCATGGTGTGCAGCAGTCCCTTGGGCTTCCCGGTGGTCCCCGAGGTGTAGACGAGCATCAGCGGGCTCTCCGCGCCGAACGCCTCGGCCGCGTGCGACTCCGGCTGGCGGTCGACGACGTCGTGCCACCAGACGTCGCGGCCCTCGGTCCAGCCGACGTCCGACCCGGTCCGGCGGACGACGAGGACGTGCTCCAGCGACGTGACCCCGTCCGCGGCCTCGTCGGCGTTCGCCTTGACCGGTACCGCCTTCCCCCGCCGGTACTGCCCGTCCGTGGTGACCAGCAGCTTCGCGGCGCCGTCGGTGAGCCGGAACCGGAGCGCGGCGGCGGAGAACCCGCCGAAGACCAGCGAGTGGACCGCACCGATCCGGGCGCAGGCGAGCATCACGACGACCGTCTCGACGAGTACCGGCAGGTACACGACGACGACGTCGCCGCGCCCCACGCCGAGCTCGGTGAGCGCGTGCGCGCAGCGGGACACCTCACGCTGCAGGTCGGCGTAGGTGACGGTGCGCCGGTCCCCCGGCTCGCCCTCCCAGTGCAGCGCGACGGTGGCGCCGTTCCCGGCCTCGACGTGCCGGTCGACGCAGTTGCGGGCGACGTTCAGGGTGCCGTCGGCGAACCAGGTGACCTCGGGCCACCGGCTGCCGTCGTACCCCTGCTCGGGTGCGCGGTCCCACTCGAGGCGCCGGGCCTGCGCGGCCCAGAACGCCTCGGGGTCGGCCTCGGCCTCGGCGTAGGCCTCCGCGGAGACGTTGGCGTGCGCGGCGAACCCGGGCGGCGGAGCGATGGTCACGCCCCGATCCTCCCCGGCGCACCCGGTGCGGCACAGGTGAATGCCGTCACCGGCCGGGTGAGCGGGGTCAGCGGTGGGCGAACGCCAGGTGCTCGCCGAGGACGTCGAGCCCCAGGTCGGACTCGGGGTCCCGCCACACCGAGTGGGCGTGGTCGGCGCCGTCCTGCGTGTTGTCCCACTCCAGCAGCAGCCGCGGTCCCTGCAGCCGGTAGTAGTGCGGCTCGCCGGGGTCGGTCGAGCCGGCCCAGGCCAGGTGCACCTCGTCGAGTGCCGCGTCGTCGTCGTAGCGCTGCACCGGGCTGGTCCCGGCCGGTGCCCGGTCCAGGTAGGCCGAGAGCAGCCGTCGCAGCAGGTCACGGCCACGGTCGTCCAGCGCGCTCGCCGGGACCCCGCGCGGGGCCGCGGCGAGCGCGACCTCCTCGGTGCCGGCGACCGGATCGGCGGGCCCGGGCGGCGACTCCCGGCGGATCGCCGTGCCCGGCAGCGGCCGGTCCCCCGGGGCGGCCGTCGCCCGGTTCGCGGTGACCAGGTCGGGCGGTGCCGCCTCGGCGAGCACCGCGGCGTCGAGCAGCTCGGGCGGGAGCCCGCGCACGATGTCGCGCGCCAGGTCCTCGGTCGGTCCGAGCGGGCGGTGCACGCCCCCGCCGAGCAGCGGCGTGGTGGCCGGGTTCGCGCCGAGGAAGCACGGCGTCGTCGCCGCCACCCGGCCGTCGACGACGAGGTTGTTCAGCGACACGTGGTGCCCGCCGAACCGCCAGCCCCACGTCCCGCCCGCCGGGTCGCCGAAGACCCGCAGGTGGTAGAGCCCCGGGTCGCGGAAGCGCTCGCGGTACGGGCGCGCCGGCCAGCCCTGCGCCCGGTCGAGCACGTTCTCCAGGCCCATGACGGCGGCGACGGTCGCGAACCCGGCCTCGGACAGGCCGGACGCGACGAGCCGCATCGCGCGCTGCTGCTGGACCGGGGACTGCTCGTGCAGGGTCAGGCCGCCGTGGTCGGTCGGGGTGTAGAACCAGCGGCGGCGCTCGGCGTCGTCGTCGCCCGTGCCGGGGCCGTGGCCGGTCCCGGTCGCGCGGTGCTCGCCGTCGAGGGTGTCCAGCCACGCCGCGGCGGCCTCGGCCATCGCCGTCGCGGTCTCGGTCGTGTGCCCGGTCGCCGTCGTCACATCGGGCGAGACTAGTCCGGACGCCCCATGATCACCCCTCCCGGACGACGGCGTCGCTGGTCGGACCGGACGCCCCTCCGGCCACGGGTCGTTCCCGGGGGCCTGTTTCTGCCAGGCTGTCGCCTGTGCCGCACTCCTTCCCGGCAGGCCCCGTGGCCGCCGTGCTCGCGGTCCTCGTGCTGGCCGCCTGCGGTGCGCCGCCGGCACCGGCCACCGGCCCGGCACCGGCGGGCGGCCCGCCCGCCGGGGAGGCGTCCGCGGCCCCTCCCGCCCCGCCCACCACGGCGCCGGGCCCCCGGGCCGGGTCCGCGACGGTGGAGGCCGACCGGAGGGCCGGGGTGCGTGGGCGGACCGTCCCGGCCTCCGCTTCCGGTGCGACCGACGTCGTCCCCGGTACGGCGGCGGGGCCGTCCGGCCGCGCCCGCACGGTGCCGGTGCGGATCGAGATCGAGCGCGGTGTGGACGTCGACGGTGCGGCGTTCGCCGCGTTCGTCACCGGCGTGCTGAACGACCGCCGGTCCTGGGGCGGCGACGGATCCGTCGGGTTCGCCCGCACCGACGGCGGGGCCCCGCTGCGGATCGTGCTGGCCACCCCGGCGCTCGCCGACCGGCTCTGCCTGCCGCTCGACACCGTCGGCAGGCTGTCCTGCCGCAACGGCGACCGCGTCGTCGTGAACCTGGAGCGCTGGGTCACCGGCACCCCGGAGTACGCCCGCGACCTCACCGCCTACCGGCAGTACCTGGTCAACCACGAGGTCGGGCACTGGCTCGGCCACCACCACGTGACCTGCCCCGGCCCCGGGGAGCCGGCCCCGGTGATGCAGCAGCAGACGCTCGGCCTGGACGGCTGCCGTCCGCACTCCTGGCCCCGCTGAGCAGATCGGGCGGCCGTCCTCGGGCGCACTGCTTGCACACGCCGGTAGCCGCCGTGGCGCCCGACGAGCTCGGCCTCCGAGCCGGGCGTCGCGGTCCCCGACCGGCTGACCCCTCACTCGACCTCGATCACTCCGTACTCCGGCCGCCCGGCGACCCGGTAGGTCGCGATGGAGACGCCGGTGGGGGTGGTCCGCGACCCGGTGAGCTCCAGCGCGGTGTCGGGTCCGGTCTCCGGGAACAGCCGCCGCCCGGCGCCGACGACCACCGGGAAGACGAGCAGGTTCAGCTCGTCGAGCAGGTCGTTCGCCAGCAGCCACCGGACGAGCTCGCCGCTGCCGTGCACCTGCAGCTCCCGGCCCGGCTTCTCCTTCAGCCCGCTGACGGCCGCGACGACGTCGCCCGACAGCACGGTCGTCCCCGCCCACCCCGGATCGGTGAGCGTGGTCGACGCGACGTACTTGGGCAGGGTGGCGAACCCGACCGCGACGACGTCGTCGCCGGGGTCGGCCATCGCACCCCAGGACGCGGCGAAGATCTCGTAGGTGTGCCGCCCGACGAGGAACGCGTCCGCGCGGCGGAACACCTCGTCCATGAACAGGCCGGTCGGCTCGTCGAAGTGCGGGACGACCCAGCCGCCGCGGCCGAACCCGCCGGAGCGGTCCTCCTCGGGGGCGCCGGGCCCCTGGTAGACGCCGTCGACCGACACGAACATCGTCGCTGTGAGCTTCATGCCGGTCCGACCGGCGGGCCGCCGGGAACTAATCGGTGGCGTCGCGGACCAGCAGCGCGATCTGCACCCGGTTGTCCAGGCCGAGCTCGCGCAGCAGCTTCGACACGTACGACTTCACCGTCGCCACCGACATGTGGAGCTCCTCGGCGATGTCGGCGTTGGAGCCGCCGCGGGCCACGGCCTCGGCGACGTCGCGCTCCCGCTCGGCGAGCCGGTCCAGCCGGGTGCGGGCGCCGCGGCGGCGGTCGACCGGGCCTGCGCCGCCCGCGACGATCCCGATGAGCCGCCGGGTGATCGCCGGGGACAGCACCGCGTCGCCGTCGGCGGCGGCCCGGACGGCCTCGACGATCTGCTCCGGGTCGGCGTCCTTGAGCAGGAACCCGCTCGCGCCCGCACGCAACGCGCGCACGACGTGCTCGTCGGCGTCGAAGGTCGTCAGCACGACGACGGTCGGCGGGTCGGGTTCGGCGGTCAGCAGCTGGGTGGCGCTCACCCCGTTCACCCGCCGCATCCGGAGGTCCATCAGGACGACGTGCGGGCGGCCGGCGCGGACCGCGTCCGGGACCTCGTCGCCGTCCCCCGCGTCGCCGACGATCCGGATCCGCCGCTCCGGGCCCTCCCCGGCGGCGGCGATGGTGTGCCCGTCGAGCATCACCTTGAGCCCGGCCCGGACGAGCGGGTCGTCGTCGACCAGCAGCACCCGGATCTCGATGTCGGTCACGCGATCTCCTTCGTCCAGGGCAGCGTGGCGCGCAACCGGTAGCCGTCCGGCAGCGGGCCGTGGGCGAGGGTCCCGCCGGTCAGCGTCTCCACGCGCTCGCGCAGTCCGACCAGGCCGGTGCCGGCACCCTCCGGGGCGGGCCGGTCCCCGGTGCACCCCGAGGTGACGGTGACGGTGAGGTCCCGCCCCGGCCGCCCGGTGAGGACGACCTCGACCGCAGCGCCCGGCGCGTGCCGGGCCGCGTTCGTCAGGCCCTCCCGCACCACCCGGTACGCGACGCCGGCGAGCGGGCGCCCCGGCGGCGACATCATGAGCAGCGCGGTCGACCGCAGCGACACGTCCGCCCCGGCGGCGCGCGCCTCGCCCACCAGGTGTTCGACGGCGGCGAGGTCCTCGGTGTCGTCCGGGCGTTCCGGGTCCACCGGCTCGTGCAGCACCTGGACGATCGTCCGGAGGTCCTCCATCGCCCGGTGCGTGGTGTCCCGCAGCACCTGCGCGCTCTCGCGGACGGTCTCGGCGGAGAGGTCGTCGCGCAGCGCCAGCGCCCCGGCGTGCACCGACAGCAGCGACAGCCGGTGCCCGAGCCGGTCGTGCATCTCGCCGGCGATCCGGCGGCGCTCGGCGGTCCGGGCCTGCTCGTCGCGCACGGCCCGGTCGATCTCGGCGCGGGCGAGCCGGTCCCGCAGGTCGTCCACCATCGCCCGCCGGATCCCGGTGAGCAGCCCGGCGACGGCCGACGTCGCCAGGAAACCCATGGCCCCGCCGAGCAGGACCAGCATCGTCTGCAGGTCGGGGATGCCGTGGTAGATGTTGATCGTCGCCGCGACGACCGACAGCAGGAGCACCAGGACGGTCTCGCTGGTGCGGCGGCGGGTCGCGATGACGAACACCCCGACCAGCGGCAGGTAGGTCGCGAGCGGGGCGATGTTGCCGACCACGAGCGAGCCGAGCGCGAAGACCCACGGGTACCGGTAGCGCAGCGGCATGCACGCGATCGCGGCGAGACCGAGCACCAGCAGCGCGATCCGGCCGGCACCGTCCACCCGGAGGGCCCCGCCGGTCGTCAGCCCGGCCGCCGCGACCGCGACCATCAGGATCGCGGACATCACGGCGGGGCGGATCACGCGTCGACCATAGGCGGCGGGGGCCGGGAGTCCAGGACGATTCCCCCGGATCGGGCGGGCACGGCGTCCCTCGTGGACGCCGTGCCCACCCGCCGGGCCGATGGGAGCGGTCAGGATCTCCCCGTTCCCGCCCCGGGCGTGGGCATCCCCCACGGACCCACGCCGTCCCCCCACCGGTGGCCCTGCCGCGCGGTCACGAGCCGCTCGCCGCGGTCGCGGTGACGGCGGCCGCCGCAGCGGCCGCGGCCTGCACCTCCCGGACCGCCGCGGCGACCGCCGGGCCGGCCCAGTCGCCGTCGGCGACGACCCGGGCGCGGTCGCGCAGCTCGCGGCGGCGCCCGTCGAGCACCCGGTGCTCGGCCCGCGTCGCGTGCAGCAGCGAGACCAGCCCGGCGACCCGCGGATCGACCGCGACGCCGTCGCGCAGCGCCGCGGCCATCCCCGCCAGGAGCGTCTCGCGCAGTGCCGGGTCCGGCCACCAGCGCGCGAACCGCAGGAACCCGCCGGGCTCCCGGTCGACGTGCCCGCCCCGGACGAGCGCGTCCAGCACCGCCGTCCGCAGCCCGGGGACCAGCCGGGTCACGCCGCGACGCGCCCGGAACCAGCCGGCGGGCAACCGCGTGGCCCGCTCGGCCACCACGTCCGCTCCCGGCCCGTCGACCAGCCGGACCCGCGGGTTCCGGTAGCCGTCGGTCTCCAGCCGTCCCCGCGCGGCGAGATCGAGCAGCACCGCACCGGCGAGCGCGCGCTCGGTCCGCTGGTGGTCGACGACGAACCGGCCCGTGCCCGGCGCCAGCAGCACCAGTGCCAGCCGCTCCGGCATCGTCGTGTCACGCCCGTCCATCGGTCCCCCTCGTCCCCGTACCGGTTCGACCCTGCTCCCCCGGACGGCACGCGCGCACCCGGCGAAGGTCGCGGGCCGTGCGACGGAAGTCGCGATCGACAGATCACCCGAATGGGTAGCATTCGGACATGCCCGAACCTCAGAGCCACCGCGAGAGCGGCCAGCACGTCATCGAGCACGCCCTGGAGCTGCTGGAGTCCGCGGACCGGGCCAAGGACTACGCCGAGGCCACCGACGGGCACACCGCCGCGACCGCGTACGCCGTCAGCGCGCTGTACCAGGAGATGCGGCACGGCGACGACCAGATCACCGTCCTCATCGGAGCCGTCCGCGAGCAGACGGAGATCCTCAGGGAGATCCGGGACGCGCTGCGGCACTGACCCCGGGGCACGGCCGGCGGCCGTCCGCATGGCGGTACGTGCAATTCGTCATCTTTCGTCTCCACCTCATCGGAGCAATAACGAAAACCCTCGGTGATGTCGTCACACGATGGCATTCCCGAATTCGACAGCGCAGTTTTCGCGGCAATACGGTCTTCATCAGCCGGTGCGGGCTCCCCCTCGTTCGCAGCACCGGCACGCCCGGGCAGGTCACACGACAGGCCCGCGACTCGACAGGAGACTGACTGTGCTGAAGAAGGCTGGAATGGTCGTGGCCGCGTCGGCCGCATCGCTGCTCGCGCTCAGCCCGCTCGCCTTCGCCGACGAGGACGGCGGCGAGGGCGACTCCGGCGGCAGCGGCATCGACAAGAGCGCCGACGGCCTGCTCGGCGGCGTCGCCAACGGCAACAACGTCGACGTGCCGATCCAGGCGTGCAACAACAACGTGCCGGTCAACGCGCTCGGCGTGCAGGTCCCGGTCGAGGACCTCGGTGCCGCCAACGGCCTCACCGGCGCGCTCGGCATCCTGGGCTCGGGCGAGGCGAAGAGCGGCGACTCGGTCACCGACCAGTCGGACAACTGCGCCCAGCAGTCCGGCTCGGGCGACTCGGTCGGCTGATACCCGGTTCTCCGGCGGGGCCCGGGACGCATCGCGTCCCGGGCCCCGTTCCGCTTTCCGGGTCGACCGCGACGCCGCGGCGCGGGATATTCCCCGCATGGAGTACCGACCGGCCGGCTTCGACGACGCCGACGTCCGTTCCGCGCTGTCCTCGTGGCACGGCATCGACGTCCGTGAGCTGCACTACCGCGCGGTCGGTTTCGGCGACTACCACTGGGCGGCGACCGGCACCGACGGGCGGCGCTGGTTCGTCAAGCTCTCCGACCTGACCGACAAGCCGCAGTGCGGCGCCACCGCGACGGCCGCGCTCGACGGGTACCGGGCGGCCCTGCAGACGGCGGCCGCCCTGCGCGCGGACGGCCTGGGGTTCGTCGTCGCCGCGGAGCCCTCACCGGACAAGGAGCTCGTCGTCGACCTCGACGGGCGGTGGGCACTGACGGTGTTCGCCCACGTCGACGCGAGCAGCCACGACTTCCACACCGAGCTCTCCCCCGCCGCGCGGGACGAGGTCCTCACCCTGCTGGCCCGGCTGCACACGGCCACGCCGCCGGCGGGCACCCCGGTGCACACCCCCGACGTCCCGGACCGGGCGGTGATCGACGCCGCGCTGGCCGGGCAGGAGGTCTCCTGGACGGGCGGCCCGTACTCCGAGCCCGCCCGTCAGGCCGTCGTCACGCACGCGGGTGCGATCCGCGAGTACCTCGCGGATGCCGACGCGCTCGCCCACCGGCTGGACCTCGCCGGGCGGACCGCCGTCGTCACCCACGGTGAACCGCACCCCGGGAACCTGCTGGGGAGCGACGACGGGTTCCTGCTGATCGACTGGGACACCGTCGGGCTGGGCGTCCCGGAGCGGGACCTCGCCGTCGCCGCGGGTGACCTCTCGGCCTACACCGCGATCACGGGCGTCGAGCCGGACCCGCACGCGCTCGAGCTGTACCGGGTGCGCTGGCTGCTGGCCGATCTCGGCGAGTTCCTGCGCTGGTTCCGCTCCGCGCACCGCGACGACGCCGACAGCCGCACCGCATGGGAGGGCCTGCTGCAGACGGTGGCGGAGATGGGCGGCTGAACCCCGACCAAGGTTCGTCCCCTGCGCGACGAAAGTCCGCTGCGGTCCGTCCGTCCGCCGTGTCTGACTCGGACCGTGACCGGACCCGTGACCGCCCCGCCCCGCAGCCTCGCCCCGGACCTCGCGCGCGGCTCGATGCTGCTGCTGATCGCACTCGCGCACGTGCCGCCGCTCCTGGTCGGCGGCGCGCCGGGGTTCGTCAGCCGCCCGCTCGGCGAGACGGGCCTCGACCACGTCGTCGACGCCGTCATGCTGCTCCTCGTCGACAACCGTTCCTACCCGATGTTCGGGGCGCTGTTCGGCTACGGCCTGGCGACGATCGTCGCCCGGCAGCTCGCCCGCGGATCCACCGACGCCGGGGCACGCCGTGTCCTGCGCCGCCGCGGCTGGTACCTGCTGCTGTTCGGGCTGCTGCACGCGAGCGTCCTGGGCGGTGCGGACGTGCTCGGTTTCTACGGCGTCGCGACGCTCCTGGTCGGCGGGCTGCTCTTCCGGTCCGACCGGGCGCTCGGCCGGACGCTCGTCGTGGTCGGCGCGGTCTACCTCGTGCTGATGCCCGTCCTCTGGATCGGGGTGGTGTGGGGGACGGGATCCACCGGGTTCGTCCCGCCCGCCGACGACGGCGGCTACCTCGCCGGTGTCGCCGTGCGGTTCGTGGGCTACCCGGCGTTCCCGCTCCTGCAGCTGGTCGGCTGGCCGATGCTCGTCGGCGTCCTCGCCGGGATGTGGGCGGGCCGGCGACGGCTCCTGGAACGGGCCGGTGAGTACCGCCCGCAGCTGCGTCGCGCGGTCGTCGCCGGAGTCGCCGTCTCCGTGCTCGGGGGAGTCCCGGGGGCGCTGATCGGCGCCGGTGTGTGGCAGCCCGGTCCCGTCGCCGGCGGTGTCGCCGTCACCCTCCACGTGCTCACGGGTGTCGTCGGCGGGCTCGCCTACACGGCCGCGTTCGGGCTGGCCGGGCACGCACTGCAGGACCGGCAGGGCCTCGTGACCTGGGCGCTGGCCGCGCTGGGCAAGCGGTCGCTGACGTTCTACGTGCTGCAGGAGGCGATGCTGTTCGCCCTGCTCGCGCCGGCCGTGCTCGGCCTCGGGGCCGCGGTGAGCAGTGCGGGCGGCGCGGCCGTCGCCGTCGGGGTGTGGCTGACCGGGCTGGTGCTCGCGTGCCTGCTGGAGCGGGCCGGACGTCCGGGACCGCTGGACGGGTGGCTGCGCAGCCTGACCTACCGCGCTCCCCGCCGCGGCGAGGTCGCCGCCGGCCGGTGAGGCCGGGCGGGCCGGGAGCACCGGCCCGCCCGCCGTCATGCCCCGACGTACTCCGCGAGGTGCTGCCCGGTCAGTGTCGAGCGGTCGGCGACGAGCTCGGCCGGGGTGCCCTCGAAGACCACCCGGCCACCGTCGTACCCGGCCCCCGGGCCGAGGTCGATGATCCGGTCCGCGTGCGCCATGACCGCCTGGTGGTGTTCGATGACGATCACCGACTTGCCGGCGTCGACGAGCCGGTCGAGCAGCGCGAGCAGCTGCTCGACGTCGGCGAGGTGCAGGCCGGTGGTCGGCTCGTCGAGGACGTAGACGCCGCCGGACTCCCCCATGTTCACGGCCAGCTTCAGCCGCTGCCGCTCCCCGCCGGACAGCGTGGTCAGCGGCTGGCCGAGCTTGAGGTAGCCCAGCCCGACGTCGGCGAGCCGGTCGAGGATCTTGTGCGCGGCCGGGGTCCGGGCCTCCCCCGCGCCGAAGAACTTCTCCGCCTCGGCCACCGACATCGCGAGCACCTCGCTGATGTCGCGGCCGCCGAAGGTGTACTCGAGCACCGAGGAGTCGAACCGCCTGCCCTCGCAGACCTCGCAGGTGGTGGCGACGCCGGCCATCATCGCCAGGTCGGTGTAGATCACCCCGGCGCCGTTGCAGTTCGGGCAGGCGCCCTCGGAGTTCGCGCTGAACAGCGCCGGCTTGACCCCGTTGGCCTTGGCGAACGCCTTGCGGATCGGCTCCAGCAGGCCGGTGTAGGTGGCCGGGTTGCTGCGCCGCGAGCCCTTGATCGCGCCCTGGTCGACCACGACGACGCCGTCCCGCCCGGCCACCGAGCCGTGGATCAGCGAGCTCTTGCCGGATCCCGCGACCCCGGTGACGACGGTCAGCACCCCGAGCGGGATGTCGACGTCGACGTCGCGCAGGTTGTGGCTGTCCGCGCCGCGCACCTCGAGCACACCGGTCGGGGTGCGCAGGGACTCCTTGAGCGACGCGCGGTCGTCGAAGTGCCGGCCGGTGAGCGTGCCGCCGGCCCGCAGCTCGTCGACGGTGCCCTCGAAGACGACCTGGCCGCCGTCGGACCCGGCGCGCGGCCCGAGGTCGACGACGTGGTCGGCGATCACGATCGTCTCCGGCTTGTGCTCGACGACGAGCACGGTGTTCCCCTTGTCCCGCAGGCGCAGAAGCAGGTCGTTCATGCGCGCGATGTCGTGCGGGTGCAGCCCGATGGTGGGCTCGTCGAAGACGTAGGTGACGTCGGTGAGCGACGACCCGAGGTGCCGGATCATCTTGGTGCGCTGCGCCTCGCCACCGGACAGCGACCCCGCGGGCCGGTCCAGGCTGAGGTAGCCGAGGCCGATCTCGACGAACGAGTCGAGCGTCTCCCGCAGCGAGGTGAGCAGCGGCGCCACCCCGCGCAGCGCCGAGCCGCGCTCCGCGTCGTCCGCGGCACGTGCCTCCAGGCCACGGACCCACTCCGCCAGGTCGTCGATCTGCATCGCACAGGCGTCGGCGATGTTGACGCCGTCGATGCGCGACGACCGGGCGAGCTCGGACAGCCGGGTGCCGTCGCACTCGGGGCACGTCCGGAACACGATCGCCCGGTCCACGAACGCGCGGATGTGCGGCTGCATCGCCTCGCGGTCCTTGGACAGGAACGACTTCTCGATCCGCGGGATCAGGCCCTCGAAGGTGACGTTGACGCCGTCGACCTTGATCCGGGTCGGCTCCTTGTAGAGCAGCGCGTCCATCTGCGGCTTCGTGAAGGAGCTGATCGGCTTGTCGCCCGGGAAGAACCCGGAGTTGGAGAAGATCCGCCCGTACCAGCCGTCGACCGAGTAGTTCGGGATCGTCAGCGCGCCCTCGCTGATCGACTTGCCGGCGTCGAACAGGGCGGTGAGGTCGTAGTCCGACGAGGTGCCCTTCCCGTCGCAGCGCGGGCACGCACCGCCGACGATCTCGAAGTTGCGGCGCTCCTTGATCTGCCTGCCGCCCTTCTCGACGGTGACCGCGCCGGACCCGCTGATCGTCGCGACGTTGAAGGAGAACGCCTTCGCCGACCCGACGTGCGGCTCGCCGAGCCGGGAGAACAGGATCCGCAGCAGGGCGCCGACGTCGGTCGCGGTGCCGACGGTGGAGCGGACGTCGCCGCCCATCCGCTCCTGGTCGACGATGATCGCCGTCGTAAGACCGTCGAGCAGGTCGACGTCGGGCCGGGCCAGCGTGGGCATGAAGCCCTGCACGAAGGTGCTGTAGGTCTCGTTGATCATCCGCTGGGACTCGGCCGCGATCGTCGCGAACACCAGCGAGCTCTTGCCGGAGCCGGACACGCCGGTGAACACGGTCAACCGGCGCTTCGGCAGCTCGACGCTGACGTCGCGCAGGTTGTTCTCCCGAGCCCCGTGCACGCGGATGAGGTCGTGGCTGTCCGCGGCGTGCTGCGTGGTCATCGTGTGTGTTCCCCCCTGCGGCCGGTCAGGCCGGACGCTGCTGGATGCGGACCATGTTGCCCGCGGGATCGCGGAAGGCGCAGTCACGTACCCCGTACGGCTGGTCGATCGGCTCCTGGACGACCTCGGCCCCGCTCGCCTGGACCTTGTCGAACGCGGCCTCGAGGTCGTTACTGGCGAGCAGGATCGCCGAGTAGGTGCCCTTGGCCATCATCTCGGTGACGACCCTGCGCTCCTCGTCGGTGACGCCCGGGTCGACGGCGGGCGGGGCGAGGACGATCGACACGGCGGGCTGGTCGGGCGGGCCGACGGTGATCCAGCGCATGTCGGCGTAGCCGACGTCGAGCCGGACCTCGAAGCCGAGGGCGTCGCGGTAGAAGGCCAGCGACGCCTCGGCGTCGGTGTGCGGGAGGAAGCTGGAGTGAATGCTGATGTCCATGCACGTCACGCTAGGGAGGGCGAGCGCTCCGGGGCTTCTCGATTCCTGACCGGTCTGGAGACCTGCTTCGCGACGCACGCCGGGATGCCCTCGGTCCCGCGGGCGGCCTCGCGGCGGAACACGCTCGGCGGCATGCCGACGAGCTCGGTGAACCGGGTGCTGAACGTGCCGAGCGACGAGCAACCGACCGCGAAGCAGACCTCCGTCACCGACAGGTCGCCGCGGCGCAGCAACGCCATCGCCCGCTCGATGCGGCGGGTCATCAGGTAGCTGTAGGGCGACTCGCCGTAGGCCCGGCGGAACTCCCGGGACAGGTGCCCGGCCGACATGTGCTCGCCCCGCGCGAGCGCCTCGACGTCGAGCGGGCGGGCGTACTCGCGGTCCATCCGGTCCCGGACGCGGCGCAGCCGGGCGAGGTCACGCAGCCGCTGGTCGTCCGGGCAGGCCATGCGCCGATCCTGCCACAGCCCCGGCACGCCTCAGCCGAGGAAACCGCGCAGCAGCTCCACCACCTCGGCGGGTCGTTCCAGGTAGACCATGTGCCCGGTGTCCATCGGGGCGACCGTGAGGTCGTCGCCGAGCTCGGCCCGGCAGGCGTCGAGCCAGGCGTCGGAGACGAAGTCGGCGCCGGTCGCCGGCACGACCAGTGTGGGCAGACCGGACGGCGGGACGACGGCGGGGCGCGCCATCTCCGCCCACGCCGCGATGACCGACGCCCGCGAGTAGCGCCAGCGCCAGGCGCCGTCGCGCTGTTCGAGATGGGCCTCGATCTCGGCGTCGACGCGCTCGGCGGGCACCCCGGGCCAGGTCTCGGTCCGGGCCGCGCGGGCCTCGTCGGGCGTCGCCCACGAGGCGTCGGCGCGGAACTCCTCGGCGTTGGCGAGCATGAGCTCCGGGTCCAGCCCGATCGCCGGGTCGAGGAGCACCAGCCGGCTCACCCGCTCCGGCGCCGTCCGCGCCAGGTGCGTCGCGATCGCGCCGCCGAACGAGTGACCCACGACGACGGCCCGGCCGGTCCCCTCGTCGTCGAGCACCTGCAGCGCGTCGGCGACGTGCCGCTCCAGGTTCCACGGCGGCGTCCACGGGGAACGTCCGTGGCCGCGGACGTCGACGGCGGTCCAGCGCAGGTCCGGCATCGCGCCGGACAGCGGGCGGAACCGCAGGCCGTGACCGGTGACGCCGTGGATCGCGAGGACGGGCGGGCCGTCCGGGTCGCCGGAGTGGTGGACGTTCAGGGGCATGCCCCGATCCTGGCATCCCGGACGGTCTCGATCGGGTGGCACCGTCGCTGGGCAGGATGGCCCGGTGTCCGGTGGTACGAACCTGTTGATCTCCGTGGCCGTGCTGGTCGTCCCCCTCGTCGTCACGGCCGTCGTCTGCACGTTCGTCGTGCGGCGGGTGCGCCGCGAGCCCCGGCGGCTGAGCAACGCCTACTGGCTCCTCGCTGCGGCGGTGCTGCTCGGCAACGCCGTCGCGACGCTGGGGTTCGCCGGCAGCAACCCGGTCCTCGGCACGATCGTGCTGCTCACCGTCACGTCCCCGCTGCTCGCCCTCGTGTTCGCCGTGTTCCTGATCCTCAACGGGGCGGTCATGCTGCGCCGGGAACGGGTGAGCCTCGGGAACTCGCTGTCACTGCTCGCCGGGCTGCTGATCGTCGTGCTGCTGGCGGTCGCGGTGCCGGTGATGCTCACCGGGCCGGTCTGGCTGCGGGCGCTGTGGATCCTGTGCGCGCTGGCCGCGTACTTCCTCGCCTTCCAGTTCGTCGCGTTCCTCGGCTACGCGCGGCTGTACCGGTGGCTGGTGCGGGACCGTCCGGCGGACTGGGTGGTCGTGCTCGGTTCCGGCCTGCACGGCAGTGCGGTGCCGCCGCTGCTGGCCGACCGCATCCGGGCCGGGATGACCGAGCTCGACCGTCGCGGCGCACGGATGCTGGTCCTGTCCGGCGGGAAGGGCGACGACGAACGGCTCGCGGAGGGCGAGGCGATGCGCCGGTGGGCGGTCGACCACGGCGCGGACCCCGCGCTGCTGCGTGCCGAGACCGCGTCACGCACCACCGAGCAGAACCTCCGGCTCAGCGACGAACTGGTGCGCGGCGACCCGGACCCGGCCGGCCCCGGCCTGATCGTGACCAGCGACTACCACGTGTTCCGGGCCGCCGTCCTGGCCCGCAGGCTGGGCGTCGACGCCCAGGCCGCCGGGGCGCCGACGGCGGGGTACTACTGGCCGAGCGCGGTGCTGCGCGAGTTCGTCGCGATCCTGCGGGAGCACCGGGTCGTCAACGCCGTGCTCCTCGTCCTGATCGCGGTGCCCGCGCCGCTCGCGCTGCTGGCGGTGGCGTCGGGCTGACCGCGTCGGTCACCGGGCGAACAGGTTCCCGTCGAGGTACATGTCCCAGTCCTCGCCCTGCAGGCCGTGCCCGCCGGAACGGAGGTGGTAGCTCATCGCCGGACCGCGGAACGCGGTGTCGGTGGCCGGCTTCCAGTCCGGGGACGGGAGGCCGGTGTCGCCCAGCCCGTACAGCTCGTAGACCTTCGACGCCGAGACGTACGACAGGAACTCGCCCTCGGGATCGGCGTTCGAGTCGTCGGCCGCGCTCCCGACGACCACCCGTCGCGGGGCGACCAGGGCCAGCAGCTGGTGCTGGTCGACGGGCAGCGCGTCGACGTCGTCGTTGAACTTCTTGTACGTCTGCGGGAACCAGTGCGGGAACGACTCGTTCACCCGCGCCACGGTCTCGCCGCCGACGCCTCCGTCGCCGCGCCGGGCCGGCTTGGCTCCGGTGGACCCGGAGTTGTTCGTGATGGCGGCGGCGAAGCGCGTGTCCTGCGCCCCGGCCCACAGCGACGCCTTGCCACCCCGCGAGTGGCCGATCACCGCGACCTTCGTGGCGTCGATGTCGGGGTCGGTCTCGAGGTAGTCCATGGCCCGGCTGGCGCCCCACGCCCAGGCGCTGATGGCGCGACCGGCGTCGTCGGGGAGGTCCTGCCCGGAGTCGTGGAACAGGTTGATCATCTTGCTGCGGTAGCTGTCGCTGTCGTCGGGAGCGATCTGCTCGGCGTCGATCTGGGCGAAGGCGTAGCCGGCCTTCGTGATCTTCGAGACCGGCGCGTAGTCCGACGACTGGGTCGGGTCGTCGCTCACCGAGCCGCGGTGGTCGATCATCAGGAAGGTCCCGCGCGGCTTGCTCTCGCCCTTGGGGATGAAGAGCTTCAGGTCGAAGCTGCCCGTCCCCTCCGGCCCGGTGATGTCGATCTTGACGATCTTGCGCGTCACGTCGCCGACATCGGTCGGGGTGACGTCGAAGGTCTGCTCGGTCGGCATCGGCAGGCTCTGGCCGTAGACGTTCTCGCGGAAGTCGGCCAGCAGCTCCTCGCGGCGGGTGTTCTCCCAGATCGCCGCACTGGAGACCGGGCCACCGTTCCTCAGCTGCAGCGGGTTCGGGTAGTCGGTCCCGTCGATCGAGATCATCCCTCCGGTGAGATCGGAGAGGCCGGGGAGGCTGGGGAGGCCGGGCCGGTCGGAGCCGCCCGAGCCACCCGAGTCGCCCGAGTCGCCCGAGCTGCCGGAGCCGCCCGAGCTGCCGGAGCCGCCCGAGCTGCCTGAGTCGCCGGAGCCGCCCGAGTCGTCCGAGCTGTCGTCCTGCGAGGAGGAGGTACCGGACCCGCCCCCGTCGTCGGAGTCACCGCCCCCCGGTGGCTCCTCCTGGGCCGCGGCGACCGCGCGGTAGGCCGGGGACTGTGTGTTCGGCACCGCCACGTCACCGGCAGCGACGACCGCCAGGGCGACGAGCACGGCGCCCGCGCCTGTGCCGATGGCAGGCAGGCGGCGACGGGAGTGACGTGAGGTGCGCATGTGGCGGGACCGTACCGAGCCCCCGACCCTCCGCAAGCTCGAACAGTGATAACGCCATCGAACGGATGACGTTGTCGCACATCAGATGGGTGACAACAACCCGTGTGAGACTGCCGACGGTCACCGATTCCCCCGACCGCCTCACGTGGCGCCGCGGCTCCGCGCGTAGTGGCGGTTCGCCTTGGTCCGGTTACCGCACGACGTCATCGAGCACCAGCGCCGCGTGCCGCTGCGGGTGGTGTCGAGGAAGTGCAGGACGCAGTCGTCGTGGGCACAGCGCCGGATCCGGTCCGGACGGGTCTCCAGCAGCCGCAGCAGCGCCTCGGCCGCGGTCCAGGCCGGCAGCAGGTCGGCGTCGTCGACCTCGGGCCGGGTGACGGCGCCGTCCGGGCCGTACCCCCGGCGCAGCCGGCCGTGAGCGAGGAGCTCGTCGAACGCGGCCGCGTTGGCCACCGGGTCGTCGAGGAGTCCGGTCATGACGCTCCGCGCGCTCCGGAGCGCCGCACCGGCCCGCTCGCCGTCGGGGGTGCCGAACCCGTGCCCGGCGAGCCAGGCGGCCACGCCGCCGGGGTCCGACAGCAGGTCCCGTTCCTCGCCGTGCTCGACCCACCGGGTGTTGAGCAGGTCCAGCGGCAACGGCTCCCCCGTCAGCGGACGTGGATCGGCCATGCCGCGAGCGTAGCTCCCGGTCCGGCCGCTTGACCCCGGCTGACGACCCATGCTCCTATCTAACCATCAAAACTTATTTAGGAGGTTAGACATGGCCGAGGTGCTGCACCGCCGTCTCGACGTGGCCGGTCACCGGGTGTTCGTCCGGCAGTCCGGACCGGACGACGCGCCCGTCGTCCTGCTGCTGCACGGCTTCCCGACCAGCTCCCGGATGTACCGCGCGCTGATCCCGGCGCTCGGCGAGCGCTACCGCGTGATCGCGCCCGACCACATCGGGTTCGGCCACTCCGACGCCCCCGGCGCCGGCTCGTTCGACTACACCTTCGACGCGCTCACCGACGTGACGGAGGCGCTGCTCGACGAGCTGGGCGTGGAGCGGTTCACGGTCGTCGTGCAGGACTACGGCGCCCCGATCGCCTGGCGCCTCGCGCTGCGGCGGCCGGCGGCGGTCACCGCCGTGATCAGCCAGAACGGCAACGCCTACGACGACGGCTTCGTCCCCGGCTTCTGGGCGCCGGTGTGGGCCTACGCCGACGCGCCCGGCCCCGGCACCGAACCGGCGGTGCGCGCCGCGCTGGACGAGCCCGCGATCCGGTGGCAGTACCTGCACGGCGTGGACCGGCCCGAGCTCGTCGACCCCGACTGCTGGACGGTCGACGCCGCCTCGATGGCCCGCCCCGGCTCGGCGGCGGCCCAGCTCAGCCTGTTCCGCGACTACGCGACGAACCCGCCGCTCTACCCGGAGCTGCACGCCTGGTTCCGCGAGTCCCAGGTCCCGCTGCTGGCGGTGTGGGGGGAGAACGACGAGATCTTCGGCCCGGACGGGGCGCGGGCGTTCGCCCGGGACCTCCCCGGCGCCGAGATCCACCTCGTTCCCGGCGGCGGCCACTTCCTGATCGAGAGCCACCCGCAGACCGTGCTGGAGCTCGTGCAGGACTTCCTCGCACGGGTGCCCGCCCGTGAGCCCGCCCGGACCTGACCGGCGTCGCCCGTCAGGTGGCCGCGGCGCCGGCCAGGCGGAACGCGCTCGGCGTGACACCGCGGACGCGCTTGAACGCCGCGCTGAACCCGAAGGCGTCGGAGTAGCCGACCTCGCGGGCGACCTCGGCGATCGTGGTCGTCTCGCGCCCGGACAGCAGGTCCGCCGCCAGGGTCATGCGCCACCGGGTCAGGTAGGTCAGCGGCGGCTCCCCGACGAGGTCGGCGAACCGCTTCGCCAGCGTCGCCCGCGAGACGGCCACCCGGTCGGCGAGCGACGCGACCGTCCACGGGGCTGCCGGCTCGGCGTGCAGCAGCCGCAGGGCGTGGCCGACGACGGGGTCGCGGTGCGCCGCGTACCAGGCGGGCGGCGCGCCGCCGGGCCGGTCGAACCACTCGCGCAGCGAGCAGACGAGCATCCAGTCCAGCAACCGGTCGAGGACGACCTGCTGCCCCGGCGCGTCGACGGCGACCTCCGCGGCCAGCAGGTCCCGCACGGCGTCGGCCGTCCCGTCCGGCTCGATGCGCAGGACGTCGGGCACCGCGTCCAGCAGCCGCCTGCCGATCTCACCGCCCACCGGGTAGGCGCCGACGACCAGCGTGGTGGCACCGTCGCCGTCGCCCTCGCCGCGGTCGTGCCACCCGAGCCGGTGCAGCGTCCCGCCCTGCTCGGGGGTCGCGCAGTCCTCACCGCACTCGATCGGCTCGGCAGCCGTCCCGATCACGTCGACGAAGGAGAACAGGCCGGGCCCCCGGAGGATCACCGTGTCGCCGGCGGCGAGGTGCTCGGGCGGGTGCCCGTCCGGGAGGAGCCATCCCCCGCCCTCGAGCACGGTGCACAGCGTGAGCTTGGCGCCGTCGACGAACCGCAACGACCACGGCGCGGTCAGGGTCGTGCTGCCGAAGAGCGAGCCCTGGGCCCGCACCCCGCGGAAGAGGTCGGCGAAGGCATCCACGTCTCCGAGGTTAGACGAACACACAGGCGATCCGGCTCCTCACCCATGGATTCGTCCGGCAATCAGCCGTTGAATCGTCGTCATGAGCACCACCGACACCACCCTCGTCCTCGGCGCCACCGGCAAGACCGGCCGGCGGGTCGCCGCCCGCCTGCGGCTGCGCGGGGTCCCGGTGCGCGCCGCGTCCCGGTCCAGCGCGACCCCGTTCGACTGGTCCGACCCGGCCGGCTGGGACCGGGCGCTGGACGGCGTCACCACCGCCTACGTCGTCCCGCCGACGGTGCCCGGCCCGGTCCACGAGTTCGTCGCCCGGGCCGCCGCGGCCGGCGTGCGACGCCTGGTCCTGCTCTCCGGGCACGGCGCCGACACCTGGGGCGACTCGTCGTTCGGGCGGGACATGCGCTCGGCCGAGGACGCCGTGCGCGGCTCGGCGCTGGAGTGGACCGTGCTGCGGCCGTCGAACTTCGCCCAGAACTTCGACGAGGACCTCTTCCACGCGCCGCTCGTCGCCGGCGGGCTGTCCCTGCCGGCCGGAGAGGTCCCGGAGGCGTTCGTCGATCTGGAGGACGTCGCCGACGTCGCGGCGGCCGTGCTGACCGGGCCCGGCCGGCACGCCGGGCGGACCTACGAGCTCACCGGGCCGCGTCCGGTGACCTTCCCCGAGGCCGTCGAGCTGATCTCCCGGGCGACCGGGCGGTCCCTCACCTACGAGCAGGTCTCCCCCGCCGCGTACACCGCGGAGCTGGTCGGGCGGGGTGTCGGCCCGGACGACGCCCACCACGTCGCCGAGATGTTCGTCCTCATGGCGCGCGGGGAGATCGCCGGGACCGACGACGGCGTCGCCACCGTGCTCGGCCGCGAGCCCCGTCCCTTCGAGGACTACGTCGTCCGGGCCGCGGCCGCCGGGGCGTGGGACCGGTGACCGCAGCGCACACCGACACCCGGGACAGGACCACGGAGAGGACCACCATGAGCACCACCACCAGCACCCTGACCGCCGAGGACATCGAGTTCCTCGGGCGCCCGCTGCACGGCTTCCTGACCCTCGCCGAGGGTCCGCAGCCGCCGCAGGCCCGGCCGGTCTGGTTCGAGGCCACCACCGACGGCGCGGTCCAGCTCTTCACCGAGCCGGACGCGCTGAAGGTGCGCCGCCTGCGTCGTGACCCGCGTGCCGCACTCGTCGTCGCCGCTCCGGTGGAGGAGCGCGAGCGCTGGGTGTCGGTCAGCGGCCGGGCCACGGTCGAGACCGACGGGGCGCACGACCTGGCCGCCCGCCTCGCCGCGCGCTACTGGGACCTCGACGACCCGGTCCGGGCCGCCGATCTCGCGGCGATCCTCTCCCAGGACGGGCTCCTGCGCGTCGTCCTCCGCCCGGAGTCGGTGCGGCGCCTCGCCTTCTGAGCCCGGGCCGGGTCACCGGCGCCGCCACCGCCAGGTGGTCCGGCCCACCCGTCCCCGGCCGTCCCCCGCCGGCTCGCCACCGGGGGACGGCCCGGGGTCGCCGGCCGTCGTCGCCGGGTAGGACCGGGACACCAGCCCCGACGACAGGCCGTGGACGACGATGCTGGCCACCACGGTCACGACGGCGACGGTGAGCGCGAGGTCCTCCTGCGGCGGGGGCAGGTCGATGAACGCGAGCATTCCGAACACGAGCGTCGCGATCCCCCGCGGACCCACCCACCCGACGACGAGGCGGTCGCGCGCGGAGAGGTCGGTCCCGATCAGCGCGGCCGCCACCGGCAGCACCCGGGCGACGGTCAGCGCGAGCACCGCGTAGAGCACGATCTGCCAGGTCACCGACCCGGCGGCGAGGGTCTGGTTCACGATCGCGCCGAACACGAACCACAGCGCGAGCGACAGCAGGTGCCCGACGTCCTCGGCGAGGTGCAGGGTGCCCGCCGGGAGCCGGCGCGCCACCGGCTCGAAGAACACGCCGGCGACGAACGCGGCGACGAACCCGTTGCCCCCGGCGACGACCGCGCCCCCGTAGGCGAGCAGGGGCAGGGCGAGCACCCCGATGCGCAGCGCCGACGGCTGGCTCCACCCCGCGACGAGCGACCGGCGCAGCACCCGCGCGGCGGCGACACCGACGACGGCGCCGACCAGGATCGCGATGCCCAGCGCGGGGACGCCGTCGATCGCGGCCTCCTCGATGGACTCCGCACCGGCCGCGGTCGCCGCGGCGAGTGCGAGGAGGAAGACGGGCGCGACGATGCCGTCGTTGAGCCCGCTCTCGACGTTGACGAGCTCCCGCAGCCGTTCCGGCACACGTCGGTCCCGGACGAAGGCGACCGCGGGTGCGAGGTCGACGGGCATGACGATCGTCGCGAGGACGGCCGCCATCCAGATGCCCGCACCGCCGAGCAGGAGGACGCCGCCGCCCCAGGCCAGCAGGAGCGACAGCGGGAGGGCGACCAGCAGGAGCCGCAGGGTCAGCCGCGGCTCCCGCCCCAGGACGCCGCCCGGCACCTCGGTCGCGTCGGTGAACAGCAGGATCGCGAGGACGACCTCGACGACGTGCTCGGCCGACTCGTACTCGAGGTCGAAGACGAACACCGGGTCGGACCCCGCGGTGAGCAGGACACCGGCCACCAGCATCGCCAGCGGCATCGTGACGCTGAACCGCGCGAGACGGCCCGCGACCAGGGCCCAGCCGAGCAGAATCAGCATGATCACGACGAGCGCGAGCATCGGTCCCCCAGCCCCGGGCCCCGTGTCGAGTCCGTCGGGTGACGGGGCCGACGCGCTCGGACTCGGCTGCCTGCCCGCCGCCCGTTACGTCACCGGGAGACCGTCGCCGGGGTGTCCGGGTGCGGCCGGGCCGAGCGGCTGCGCCCCGATGACGGACAGCAGTTGGAGCTTCTCGTGGCTCTCGCTGCCCGGTACCGCGGTGTAGACGAACAGCATGTGCGACTGCTCCGGGTCGACGAGCGTCTGGCAGTTCAGCTCCAGCACGCCGAGCTCGGGGTGGACCAGTGTCTTGGTGTCCCGCGGGCGGATGCCGATCTCGTGCTCGTCCCACAGGGCCGCGAACTCCTCGCTCTGCCCGAGGAGGAGGTCGGCGAGGTACGCGGCCCGCGACCCGGGCCCGCGCAGGGTGACGAGCCCCCGCAGGCCGGAGGCGTACATCCGGGAGAGGAACGCGTGCTCCTCCGGCGCGTACAGACGGCGGGTGTCCGGGTCGGTGAACCAGCGGTAGCCGCGGCTGCGCGCCGGGCCGGTGTAGCCGGTCGTGTCGCCGGTCAGGGCGACGCCGAGGGGACTCTGCCGCAGCGTCTCCCCCAGCTCGGTGACGATCTCGGCGGGGGTGTCGGCGAGGCGGTCGAGGATGCGCTGCAGGCCGGGACCGATGTGCTCGCTCGCCGCCCCGCGCAGCGGCGGGTGGTGCCCGGCGAGCCGGAACAGGTGGTCGCGCTCCTCGAGGGAGAGGTGCAGGCCCTGCGCGATCGACGCGAGCATCTGCTCCGACGGCTGGGGCCCGCGTTCCCGTTCGAGGCGCGCGTAGTAGTCGGCCGACATGTGACAGAGGGCGGCGACCTCCTCGCGCCGCAGCCCGGCGGTCCGGCGGCGCCGTCCGCGCGGGAGCCCGACGTCCTCGGGCTGCAGCGCACCCCGTCGTCGCCGGAGGAACTCCGCCAGCCCGGTCCGGTCGATCACGGCCCACCACCCTCCCCCTCGATCACGACCCCGTTCCTACCGCGCGACAGCCGGCCGGACCACGGATCGTCGATCCCCCGCTACGGCCGCAGCCACGGATCGGCGGGCCGTGGATACGGACCCGCCGGCGCGTGAGCCTGGACGGGTACCGCCCGGAACCCCGAGGAGACACGCCATGCCGCGCACGCCCGACATCACCGTCCCCGACCTCCGCGGGCGGCGCACCGTCGTCACCGGCGCGAGCGACGGGGTCGGCCTCGGCATCGCCACCCGGCTCGCCGCCGCCGGGGCCGAGGTGGTCATGCCCGTCCGCAACCCGCGCAAGGGCGAGGCCGCGGTCGCCGGAATCCGCCGGGAGCACCCCGATGCCGACGTGTCGCTGCGCGAGCTGGACCTGTCGTCGCTGGCGTCCGTGGCCGCGCTCGGCGAGACCCTGCGCGGCGAGGACCGGCCGATCCACCTGCTGGTGAACAACGCCGGCGTCATGACCCCGCCGGACCGGAAGACGACGGCCGACGGCTTCGAGCTGCAGCTCGGCACGAACCACCTCGGTCACGTCGCACTCGTCGGGCACCTGATGCCGCTGCTCCGCGCCGGCCGGGGCCGGGTGACCTCGCAGGTCAGCATCGCGGCCGCCCGGGGCGCGATCCACTGGGACGACCCGAACTGGGACCGCTCCTACGACGGCTCCCGCGCCTACGGCCAGTCGAAGGTCGCCCTCGGGCTGTTCGGACTGGAGCTCGACCGGCGCAGCCGGGCGGGCGGCTGGGGCATCACGAGCAACCTGTCCCACCCCGGGGTCGTGCCGACGAGCCTGCTCTCCGCCCGGCCCGAGGTCGGGCGCGCCCGGGACACCCCGCAGGTGCACGTGATCCGGGCGCTGTCGCGGTGGGGGGTCCTGATCGGGACGGTCGCGACGGCGCAGCTGCCCGCGCTGCTGGCCGCGACGTCCGCGGACGCGCAGGGCGGGCGGCTCTACGGGCCGACGGGGCTCGGGCACCTCGGCGGCGGCCCCGGGGAGCAGGACCTGTACCGGCCGCTGCGCAGCGAGGAGGACGCGGCGCGGATCTGGGACCTGTCGCAGGAGCTGACGGGCGTGAGCCTCACCGCGGCCTGACGGGGGTCCTGGATCGACTCGACACCCGTTCTGTATCTCTGATACACAGGAGTGGTCAGTCGATATAGGAGGAGACATGGCCACTCACACGCTGCAGGGCAAGAACGTGCTCGTCGCCGCGGGCGGCAAGAACCTCGGTGGCCTGGTCAGCCGGCAGGCCGCCGAGGCCGGGGCGAACGTGGCGATCCACTACAACTCGGAGTCGTCCCGTCCCGAGGCGGAGGACACGCTGAAGGCCGTCGAGGCCGCCGGGAGCCAGGGGGTCCTGCTGTCCGGGGACCTGACCGTCCCGGCGAACGTCGAGCGGCTCTTCGCCGATGCGACCGGATCGCTCGGACCGATCGACGTCGCGGTCAACACCGTGGGCAAGGTGCTCCGCAAGCCGATCGTGGAGACCACCGAGGACGAGTACGACTCGATGTTCGACATCAACTCGAAGGCGGCCTACTTCTTCATCAAGGAGGCCGGCCGCAACCTCGCCGACAACGGCAAGATCGTCACCATCGTGACCGCGCTGCTGGCGGCGTTCACCGACGGCTACTCCACCTACGCCGGTGGCAAGTCCCCGGTCGAGCACTTCACGCGTGCCGCGGCCAAGGAGTTCGCCGAGCGCGGGATCTCGGTCAACAGCGTGGCCCCGGGCCCGATGGACACTCCGTTCTTCTACCCCCAGGAGACCCCGGAGCGGGTCGAGTTCCACCGGTCGATGGCCATGGGCAACCAGCTCACCCGGATCGAGGACATCGCGCCCATCGTGCGGTTCCTGGCGACCGAGGGCTGGTGGATCACCGGCCAGACGATCTTCGCCAACGGCGGCTACACCACCCGCTGAGCGGGTCGCGGCGCCGTCGCCGGTGCTGAGCGTCGTGGCAGTGACCCGACCCGGTCGACCTAAGGTGGAGTCGTGGGACACGAACCCCCCGGCGGGACCAGGAACCGGCTGCTGCGCGCCGCTGCCGACCTGATCGCGGCGTCCCCGGGCGAGACCGTCCCGTTGCGTGCGATCTGCGACGCCGCCGGTGTCCGGCTGCCCACGCTCTACCACTTCTTCGGGAGCAAGGAGGGGCTGCTCGACGCCGTCGTCGAGCACGGGTTCGAGCAGTACCTGTCCGCCAAGCAGGAGCACGAGCCCAGCGGCGACCCGATCCAGGACATCCGCGACGGCTGGGACGCCCACGTCGAGTTCGGCATCGCCAACCCCGGCTTCTACGCCCTGATGTACGGCCAGGTCACGCCGGGCCGCCGACCCGCGGCACAGGAACGGCCCACCACGATCCTCCTCGGCCTGACGCGGAAGGCGGCCGCCCGCGGACGACTCGCCGTCGAGCCCGACCGGGCCGCGGCCCACATCCTCGCGGCCAACATCGGCGTCACCCTGCAACAGATCATCACCGCCCGTCCCGACCCGGGACTGTCGGCCGACATGCGCGAGGCCACCATCGCGGCCGTCACCGGCGGCAGCCGGCCCGCCCACCATCCGGCGGAGGAGCCCCACCTCGCCCGGGCGGCGGCGACCCTTCTCGCGCTGCCGGACGACAACACGGTCCTCGGTGCCCCCGAGACGGTGCTGCTCAAGAAGTGGCTGGCCGACATCGCACGCCTCCCCGGCCCGGCCCACCGACCAGGGACGTCGTCCACGCCCTGAGCCCGCAGGCACCGTCGGCCTCAGCCGGGGCTCGGGCGGAGCTCGTGGGAGCTCCGGAAGGCGGCCCGGTAGGCCGTCGGGCTGACGCCGAGGGAGTGCCGGAACCGCCGCCGGAGCGTCGCCGCGGTGCCCATGCCGCAGCGTGTGGCGATCTCCTCGACGGAGGCGCCGGTACGTTCGAGGAGGTCCTGCGCACGGCGGATCCGCTGGTCGTGGAGCCAGGTCAGCGGGGCGACACCGAGCTCGGCCAGCATCCGCCGGGCGAGCTGCCGGCTGCTGAGCCGGGCCCGGTCCGCGAGCCCCTGCACCGTGATCGGCTGGTCGAGACGGGTGCGCGCCCAGTCGAGCGCCGCAGCGAGCTCGTCGGTCACGACGGGGTCGGCCGGCGCGACGATGAACTGCTGCTGGCCGCCGGGGCGGTGCGACGGGACGACGAGCGTGCGCGCCAGCCCGTTCGCCGCGGCGGTGCCGTGGTCGAGGTGGACGAGGTGCAGGCAGAGGTCGAGCGCCGCGGTCTTGCCCGCCGACGTGAGGACCTGCCCGTCGTCGACGTAGAGGACGTTCGCCCGCACGTCGACACGGGGATGACGCTCCGCGAGCTCGGCGGCGTGCATCCAGTGCGTGGTCGCCGGGCGGCCGTCGAGCAGACCGGCCGCCGCGAGCACGAACGAGCCGGTGCACAGGGCGGCGATCCGCGCGCCCCGTTCGTACGCGGCCCGGAGGGCGGAGAGGAGCTCCGCGTCCGGCTCGCGGTCGAGAACGGACGTGGACGGGACGAGGACGGTGTCGACCCGGGTCAGCGCTGCGAAGTCCTGGACCTCGGCACCGGGGAACCAGCCGGGGGCGACCCCGTTCGGGGTGCAGACGACGACGTCGTACCACTCACCGGTCGCCGACAGCTCGGACCTGTCGACCCCGAAGACCTCCGACGCGATCGCCGTCTCGTACAGCATCGAGTCCTGGTGGAGGGCGAGCCCCAGGGTGTGCATGTCCGAAAGTGTACGTACATCGTCGGATCAGACACTCGAACGAACCCCTCTGCGCTGGTGAGGTGGACGCATGGAGAGCAGAGTTCTGGTCTACGGGGCGTACGGCCACACGGGACGGTTCGTGGTCGCGGAACTAGTGCGGCGCGGCCTGGTGCCCGTGCTGTCCGGACGGAGCAAGGCGGCCCTGGACGACCTCGGGGACAAGTTCCCGGGGTCGGAGGTACGGCCGGCGTCGGTCGACGATCCGGCCGCGCTGGACGCCGCGGTACGAGGGGTCTCAGCGGTCGTGAACGTCGCCGGCCCGTTCCTCGACACGGCCCGTCCGCTGGCGGACGCCGCCGTCCGAGCGGGAGCGCACTACCTGGACGTCGCGGCCGAGCAGGCTGCGGTGCAGGGCCTGTACGACGCGTACGGAGCCCCCGGCGCCGCGCCGGACGTGGCGGTGGTGCCGGCGATGTCGTTCTACGGCGGGCTGGCCGACCTGCTCGCCACCGCCGCGACGACGGGATGGGACACGATCGACGCGGTGACCGTCGGCATCGGCCTCGACCGGTGGTGGCCGACGAGGGGCACGCGGATCACCGGCGAGCGCAACACGGCCACACGGCTCGTCGTCGACGGCGGGCAGCTGGTCCCCGCACCCGCTCCGGCCCCCGAACGGGAATGGGTGTTCCCGGCCCCGATCGGGACGCAGACCGTGGTCGGTGTGCCGTTCAGCGAGATCGTCACGATGGCGCGCCACCTGCCCGCGAACCGGATCGAGAACTACCTGGCCTCGGTCGCGCTCGGGGACGTCCGTGATCCGGCGACCTCGGCGCCGCAGGCCGTCGACGAGCACGGGCGCTCGGCGCAGGTGTTCGTGGTCGACGTCGTCGTCCGGCGCGGCCGGGAGGAGCGCCGCATCGCGGCGACCGGCCGGGACATCTACGCGGTCACCGCGCCGCTCGTCGTCGAGGCGGTCGTGCGGCTGCTGGACGGCCGGGCGCAGGAGCGGGGTGTCCTGGCGCCCGGCGAGGCGTTCGACGCGCAGGACTTCCTCGACTCCCTGAGCGCGGAGTGGCTGACGATCGACACCCCCTGACGACGAACGATCCCCCGCCGCAGTGCGCTGCGGGGTGACCGCTGCTCACCGCTGCTCAGTGGTGGACCTGTCCGCCGACGGGACAGCAGGAGTGTGCCTGTCGCGCCGCAGATCAGAGCATCGCCATGATCACGAAGAACGCGAAGATGTCGATCACGCCGAGGACCATCGCCCCGACCGCGTCGTTCTTGCCGCGCTGCCCCGGCAGGAGCTGGTTGTACGCGGTGAGCCCGAGTGCGAAGGCGATCGGACCGAGGACGATGCCGAACACCAGCAAGCCGAGCCCGCCGCAGGCGATGGCCCAGCCGGCGAGCTTGCGGGCGGACTCGGAACGCGCGGCGGCCTGGTGCTGCTGCCAGGCCTGGTGCTGCTGCCACGCCTGGTACTGCTGCCACTGGGCCAGCTCGTAGGGGGTCGGCTGCGGGGAGTTCGGAGTAGTCATGCACGTCCATCCGGCGCAACCGGGCGGTCGTTAGCCGGCGGCGGGCCGGATCGACAGAAGTGACGATCGGCGAGAAGTCACTCGCAGGAAGCCCGACTCCCTCACACTCTGTCGGGCTCACGCCCGCGTCGTTGCGCACGTGCAGACCGGATCCTTCAGCTCCCCACCGGCGTCCACGAGGAGTGACCGATGACCGAGGACGGCAGTCCACTGCCGGCAGGCTGGGCAACCGCCATCGGACGTCCGGAGGTGGCCGACCGAGCGACGAACGATCTGACGATGATGCTGTTGCTGGTCGAGCGGAGCACCTCTCCTCCGCCTCCGGACGACGTCCTTGACGAGTGGCTGCGAGTCATCGTCTCCGAGCGATACACGGTCGCCATGTCCGACCTTCACTTTCTCCGCGCGGCCAGGCGGGTCGGCTGGTCCGCGGAGCGCCTTCGCGACGCGCTGGCGGCTTCCCCGTCCGTGACGATCGACGAGCTCGAAGACCAGCTCGAGCAGAAGGTGGCGAATCTCCATCCGTCGCGGAACAGTCAGCAATGAACTCTTTCCACTTGGCGTCAGCCAGCGAGGATGAGGGTTTGGATCGCGTTGACCAGCGCGGTGGTGCGCTGCGGGCAGCACCTGATCTTCCGCAGGACTTTCCAGCTCTTGAACATCGCGTTGGCGCGTTCCCCAGGCCCGCGTTGCGCCGCGTGGGCGGCGTTGACCTCCCGCTGCGCCGGGGAGAGCCGCCGGCGCTCACCGGTGTCCCGATCGGCCGGTCGCCGGCGCTGCGGGAGATCGAACGTCGGGCTGGCGCCGCGGTATCCGCTATCGGCGACCACCTGCACCCGGGCAGCGGCGAGGGCGTCGATGATCCCGTGCTCGCGGGCGGCACCCATGTCGTGCCGCGCACCGGGCAGCGCCGGTGAGGCCCAGACCAGCCGCCCGGCCGGGTCGCTGATGACCTGGACGTTCATGCCGTGGCACTTCCATTTCCCCGAGTAGTACGGGCGGTCACGTCCCGAAGCCATGGCGACCCGGTCGATCCGCAGCAGGGTCCCGTCGAGGATCACGAACGCCTTCCGTAGCGCCACCGCGACCGCTTCGGCCAGGGTCGGGGCTTGGGCGGCGAGGACGTCGATCGCCTCGCGGATGTAGCGGAACGCTGTGGTGGTGCCGATTCCGAACCCGGCGGCGAGGTCGGGGTAGGTCTCGCCCTTGCGCAGGTGCGCGAGGGCGAGCAGGGCGTGGCGGCTGACCGGGAGTCGCCGCCAGCGGGTACCGCGCTGGTTGCGGCTGCGCTGCAGGGCGTTGGTCAGGGTGATCAGCGCGCGGCTGGACACCGACAGCGCGGACGGGTAGGAAAGCACCGGAGCTCCTGGTGGACAACGAGTTGATCTAGGCAATCACTCGTCTACCAGGGGCTCTTCTACTTTCCGGGCCCGCCACGCCGGGCACGACCAGCCGCATGATCACCAGGTTGGAAAGGGTTCAATGAGTCGAGACCAGCCGACCACCGTCTCCGGCGTAGATCGAAAGCACTCTCCGCCGACTTCATCGCCATGCAAGGTGCCAACTCCCCGGTTCACCCTAGAGAGCCACCAAGCCGCAATACTTGAGCAAACGCAACCATGCCGTGCATTCCGCATCCCAATCCGATAATTCCGCGACACCGCGGTCGGTCACGATTCTGAAATTCTGCACTCTTGCCAGACCTGCCGAGGTCAGATTGACGGCAACATACCGACCGGACAGTCCTTCCCAGTCGACACCTACTCGGCCAGGCTCGATGACCCGCGGATACTCGACGACGAGTCGCTCGAAGTCTCTCACAGAGCCTATCTGGAAAACTTCTTCGTCGGACGCAAGATCGAAGGGAAAGTTTCTCCGCAGCTCGGGAAATTCACTGAGCTCGCTCCGTTCCCATGCATTAGCACCGTCAGGAAGTCTCGAAGAATTCAACAATACGCCGTCCGGCTTGTCGGAATCGCCGCGGAAACGTCTCCGACCCGCAACACCGGGTGATGTCGGGTGAGCTCCGGAACAAGTACGGATCAGTTTCATCCGCTATGGGTGTCCGAACGGGCGCCCAAAGACGTCGACGCTTCCTCCTGCTTCGACGTCATGATCGACGCGTCCCAGCTTCGCGTGCAGGGGCGGCATACTGTCGGCGGTGATGCCTGAGACACCGACGGCCGGTGAGGCTCGGCACCTCGCCCGGCAGCTCCTCGAACCGCTGCACCGCCGCTGGGCCCACGTGCAGGCGGTGGCGGAGAAGGCACGGGAACTGACCCCGGCCGTCACCGAAGACGATCGCGAGCTGCTGGTGGTCGCGGCGTGGCTGCACGACATCGGCTACTCCCCCGCCGTCCGGGACACCGGAAGCCACCAGATCGACGGCGCGGCGCACCTGGAGCGCGAGGGCTACCCGGAGCGCCTGTGCGCGTTGGTCGCCCACCACTCGGCAGCGTCCTACGAAGTGGCAGAGCGCGGCCTCGGCGACCGCCTCGCCCGCTGGGAGCGCGAACGCTCGCCAGTGGCCGATGCACTCTGGACGGCGGACATGACCACCGGGCCGGCAGGTCAGCGGATGAGCTACCCGGAACGGCTCGACGAGATCCTGGAGCGCTACGAGCCGGACTCCGCGGTCGCCCGGGCGATGACGGCGGCGCGAACCTCGATCGAGGCCGCGATCGACCGGACCACACGGCGACTCGAACGAGCGCGGCTCAGCTGATCCGCGGCGCGCGGTCGCCCCGTAGCGCGTCGTCGATCCGCCGACGCATCGACGGGTGGATGGTCAGATCGGCGATGTCGGCAGGATCCACCCACTTCGCCGCCTTCGTCTCGGTGCCGTCCTCGCGCAGCCTGCCGCCGGTGGGCCGGGCATGGAAGCATACCGAGAACTCCTGGCGGACCTCCCCGTCGTCGTAGGCCATGACGTGGCGAGGGTCGGTGTAGATACCGACGAGCCCGGTGATCTCGACGGTCAGGCCGGTCTCCTCGGCAACCTCGCGGACGGCGGCCTCGGAGATCGACTCACCCAGATCCATGCCGCCGCCCGGAAGGGCCCACTTGTCGTTGTCGACCTTGAGGATCAAGAGCAGGTGCCCACGGTCGTCCCGCACCGCGGCGGTGGTGGACGGGACGACGCTGTTCGCCTGCGGGGCATCAGGGTCCTGGAAGTAGTCGATACGGCCCATCGGGTGAGCATGGCGCACGGTCACCTCGCACGAGGCCGGCTCACTCCCGGACCTCCTCGAACGAGTGCATGAGGCGCTCTCGCACCAGCCCGCCGGGGACGCGGCGCAGGTGCGTGACCGCGCGCCGGGGGCACTGCGCCGACCCTCCTCGGCGTCTCAGCGCCCGTGGTAGCTGTCGGCCAGACCCAGCAGTCCGGCGGGCAGGTCGAGCGGATCGGTCCGCACGTGCAGCACGGCCAGGCTGTCCGGTGCACAGGACACCGCGGCCAGGGCCTCGTCCAGCTCGCCGGGCGTCGCCGGCTCGGCCGTCACCATCGGCACACCGGGCGCGAACGCACGGGCGAGCGCACACCAGTCCCACGGGGCGACGTCGTTGTAGACCGCCGACGGGCTCTGCAGGGCGCGTTCGATCGTGTAGCCGGAGTTGTCGACGACGATCACGACCGGCGGCTGCGGCAGCCGCGCGAGCGTGCTGAGCTCCTGCACCGTCATCTGGGCGGCACCGTCACCGATCACCAGCACCGGTCGTCGTGCCGGGTCGGCGACGGCGCAGCCCAGGGTGGCGGGCAGCGCGTAGCCGATCGACGACCACACCGGCTGCGCGACGACGTCGGTGCCTGCCGGCAGCGTGATCCCGGCCGCGCCCCCAGAACGTGGTGCCGATGTCGGTGACCAGCCGGTGCCCGTGCGGGAACCAGCTCTCCAGGTGCGCCCATAGCGTCGCCTGGTCGAGCTCCGGACCGGCCTCGGGCCCCTCCGGAGCGGTGTCGGGCAGGTCGCGGCGCAGCGCAGCGCCGTCGACCAGTTCGGTCAGCACGTCCAGCGCGGTCGCGAACGGCACGCCGTCGATCCGCGCCCCGGCCACCGTCGCACGGTGCAGTCCCAGGTGGATGGTGTGGGCGGGATCGTCGCGGTGCGAGAACATCCCGGTCACGGCGTCGGCCATCAGCGTCCCGGCCTCGATCACGACGTCCGCGGTGTCGACGGCGAGGATCGCCCGCTTGGCACCGATCGTTCCGCAGTAGACCCCCGCGAAGTGCGGCGAGTCGGGGTCGACGGCGCCGCGGGCGGAGACCAGGGTGACGACCGGGGAGGCGGCCGCGTCGACCAGCCGGGCGAACCTGTCGACGGCGCCGGAGCGTTCCACGAGGTGGCCGGCCACCAGGACGGCGCTGCGGGCCCCGCCGAGCAGGTCGGCGGCGGCGGACCGGAACCGGCCGACCGCGCGCTCGTCCGCCGCGGTGAGCGGGAGCGGGGCCGCCGCTGCGGGCACCAGTGCGGTGGCGACGTCGACCGGTACGGCCAGGTAGACCGGACGCAGCTCGCGGACCGCGGTGGCCAGGACGTCGTCGATCCGCGCCGCGGCGTCCCGGGCGGTCAGGACGGCACCGGCGGCGGTGACCTCGGCGTAGGCACGGGCGAAACGGCCGAAGTCGCCGTCGCCGAGCGTGTGGTGCAGCAGCCGTCCCGCGGCGGCGGACGTCGTGGGCGGAGCGCCGGTGATCTGGACCAGCGGCACGTTCTCGGCGTAGGCGCCCGCGACCGCGTCGATCGCGCTGAGCTCGCCGACGCCGAACGTCGTGACCATCGCGGCCATGCCCCGGGTGCGGGCGTAGCCGTCCGCGGCGTATCCCGCGCCCAGCTCGTTCGGGGACCCGACCCACTCCTGGCGTCCCTCGGCGAGCATGTGATCGAGCAGGGTGAGGCTGAAGTCGCCGGGGACACCGAACAGGTGCTCGACGCCCAGCTCGCCCAGCCGGCGAGCGAGGTACTGCGCAACGGTCACGGTCTGCATGGCCCCAGCTGACGACGATGCATCGCCCTGCGCAATACTCGACCGATCGATTGCGCAGGATGCGTCATCCTACGGCGAGACGCGAACAGGAGGTGGTCATCGTGCGCCCTCTGGACGGGACCGACGCCAGGATCCTCCTGGCGCTCGACGACGACCCCGGCGCGACGGTCGTGGCCCTCGCCGAGCGCCTGGGCCTGGCCCGCAACACGGTCCACGCACGGCTGCGCAGTCTCGAGGCCGACGGCGCCCTCGCCCCGCCGAGCGTGCGCGTCCGGCCCGCGCACGCCGGGCTCCCGGTGCTCGCGTTCCTGACACTGGCGATCAGCCAGGGGGACGCCGACGCGACGATCGCCGAGATCGCCGCGGTGCCCGAGGTGTGCGAGATGCACGCGATCACCGGGGACGGCGACCTGCACGTCCGCGTCGTCGCCGCGGACAACGCCGACCTGCACCGGATCACCGGCAGGCTGCTCGGCTGCACCGGGGTCGTGCGCTCCAGCACGGTGATCTCGATGGTGGAGGTGGTCCCGCTGCGGACGGCGCCGACGCTGTCCGGGATCGCCGACCGCTAGAGACCGGCCCGGTACTCCTCGAGCAACGCCGTCAGGCGGGCGACCATGAAGTCGTAGTACCCGGCCATGTCGCGCAGCCTGCGGCGTTGGGTGTCCGGCAGGGCGGCCCCGTTCGCCTCGGTCCGGTGGGCGAGGTCGCGCAGGTCCCGGGTCTGCCGGAGCTGGTGTTCCAGGCAGCCGACCCAGGCGTCCGCACGCCACTCGTAGACGAAGTGCCGCGCACCCGGCGCCTTCACCCGCTGCACGACGCCGTTGGTGATCAGCAGGCGGGTGATCTCCGACATCGACCCCGCGCTGGCACCGACGTCGGCCTGGAGCTGCTGGGCGGTCATCGCCCCCTCGGCGAGCATCAGCACCCCGGCCGTGCGTCCGGCCATCGGCGGCCAGCCCATGGTCCGGCCGAGGACCGACGCGAAGTCGTCGATCAGGACCTCCGCGTCCGCCGAACGGGTGCCCGAGGCGACCATACCGACCTCATTTCGATCAGCTCTGAATTTTCGCTATTGACTGAGAGTTCAGGAAACGCTGATAGTACCGGCCATCGGCGGCCCCGTCCGGGATGCTGCCCCGTCCGGCGGAGGTTCGTCCGTGACCAGGAACGGCTGGGACGTCATCGTGGTGGGGGCCGGCTCGTCCGGCGCCGTCCTCGCGAGCCGCCTCTCCGAGCAGGGACGACACGTCCTGCTCCTCGAGGCCGGCCCCGACTTCCGCTCGGCGGAGATGGCGGAGGTCTGGCGCTCCCCGAACCCGGTGCGCGCACTGATCGACCCGGCGGCGAGCGCGCCGCTGGTGTGGCCGGGCCTGCTGGCGACCCGGACCGACAAGCAGGAGCCCGCTCTCTACTGGCGGGGCCGCGGCACCGGCGGCAGCTCCTCGATCAACGGGCAGATCGCCATCCGGCCGCCGATGGAGGACTTCACGGACTGGGTCCGGCAGGGGTGCACCGGCTGGTCCCCGGACGACGTGCTGCCCTACTTCGCCCGGTCCGAGGACGACGAGCAGTTCGGCGCCGAGCCGTACCACGGCCTCGGTGGGCCGACCCCGATCCACCGGATGGCCCGCGCGGACTGGGGGTCGGTCGACACCGCGCTGCACGCGGCCGCGCTGGCGGCGGGCCACGCCCCGGCCGAGGACGTCAACGCGCCGGGCGCGAGCGGTGTCTCGCCCTACCCGATCAACTCCCGGCACGGTCGACGCGTCACCGTCAACGACGGCTACCTGGAGCCGGTGCGCGGGTCCGGTGCCCTCACCGTCCGCGGCGACGCCCTCGTCGACCGCGTGCTGATCGAGAACGGCCGTGCGCGGGGTGTCCGGTACCTCGCCGACGGCGTCCCGGTCGAAGAGCGGGCGGATCTCGTCGTGCTGAGCGCCGGCGCGGTGCACTCTCCCGCGGTGCTGATGCGCTCCGGCGTCGGCCCGGCCGGTGCGCTGCGCGGACTCGGGATCGACGTCGTCGCCGACCTCCCGGTCGGCGCCGGTCTGCAGGACCACCCGATGGTCGGGGTCGCCATCCCGCTGAACGAGGCCTCGGCGATCCGCACCGCCGACGACCGGCACACCAACGTCTGCGTGCGCTACACGAGCGACGCGCCGAACGCGCTGCCGCTGGACATGATGTTCGTGTCGCTCAACCAGAACGTCCTGTCGATGGAGAGCGCCGACGTCCGGTTCGGTGCGGGCGGTTTCGGGGTCTGGGTCAACCAGGCCCACTCCCGCGGCTCGGTCACCCTGACCTCGTCGGATCCCACCGCACATCCCGAGGTGCGGGAGGCGATGCTCTCCGACGAGCGCGACCTCGCCCGGCTGCGCTCCGGGTTGCGCGCGCTGGTCACGATGGCCCGCGGCGACGACGTCGCCGCCATCTCGGACGGACCGGTCGACCGGGTGAACGGGCGGCTGCTCTCGATCCTGGACGACGACGCGCAGCTCGACGACCACCTCCTGGCCACGGCCGCCGACGCCCAGCACGCCACCAGCACCTGCCGGATGGGCGACCCGGCGAGCGGGGACACCGTCGTCGACCCGGGCTGCCGGGTGCTCGGCGTCGACGGGCTGCACGTCGTCGACGCCTCGATCTTCCCGTCCGTCCCGCGGGCGAACACGAACCTCGCCGCGATCATGGCCGGCGAGCTGATGGCCGACCGGCTCGGCCGCTCGTGACCGCCCCCGCCCACGACCCGAGGAGCGCGATCCCAGCCGTGCGCACGCTGCAGAACCACATCGGGGGCCACTGGACGACATCGGCCGCAGACGAGACCGGTGACCTGGTCGACCCGGCCACCGACGAGCTCGTGGCCCGGTGGCCGGTGGGCTGCGCGGAGGACGTCGACCGCGCGGTGACGGCCGCCGCCGCGGCCCGGCCGGCGTGGTCCACGCTGTCGCTCGACGAGCGCCTCGCACACCTGGAGCGGGTCGCCGACACCGTTGCCGCGCACGCGGACGAGCTCGCCGAGCTGCAGTGCCGGGAGATGGGCAAGCCGGTCGGGCTGGGCGCGACCTTCATCGCGAACGGCGTCGCCGCGCTGCGCGGCTCGCTGGCCGACGCCCGCAGCTACACGTTCGACACCACGACCACGCATCCGGACGGGAGCTCCACCCGCGTCCTGCGCCACCCGCTGGGCGTCGCCGCGGTGATCACGCCGTGGAACTTCCCGGTGCTCAACGTGCTGATCGCGATCGGACCGCTGCTGGCGGCGGGCAACACGGTCGTCCTCAAGCCGTCCGAGCGCTCCCCGCTGTCCAGCACGCGCCTGGTCGAGCTGCTCGACCTGCCCGACGGCGTGCTCGGCCTGGTGCACGGCGACGTCCGCGCGGGCGGCCCGCTCGCCGGGCACCCGGGGGTCGGACTGGTCCGGTTCACCGGCTCGGTCGCGGCCGGGCGCGCCGTCGGCGCGAGCTCCGGGCACAGCCTGCACCGGTCCGTGCTGGAGCTCGGCGGCAAGGACCCGGTGATCGTCGACGCCGGCGTCGACCCGGTCGCGACCGCGCAGGCCGTCGCGTTCGGGGCGTTCGTCAACACCGGACAGATCTGCACGTCGATGGAACGCATCTACGTGCACCGCGACGTCGCGACGGCGTTCGTGACCGCACTCTGCGAGGCCGCGGCCGGCTACACCACCGGCGACGGCCGCGACGAGAAGACGGTGCTCGGCCCGCTCGTCGACCGGCGTCAGCGGGAGATCGTGCACCGCCACGTCACCGACGCCGTCGACCGCGGGGCGACCGTGCTCGTCGGCGGGGCCGTCCCGCCCGGGCCGGGCAGCTTCTACCCCGCCACGGTGCTCACCGGCGTCGACGAGTCGATGCTCGTCATGACCGAGGAGACGTTCGGCCCGGTCGCGCCGGTCCGGATCGTCGACTCCTGGGAGGAGGGCATCGCACGGGCCGGCGACTCGCCGTTCGGCCTGGCGTGCACCGTCTACACCTCAGATCCCGCCCACATCGCGTCGGCCGGGTCCGTGCCGGCCGCGGTGACCTGGGTGAACCAGTGGCAGGGCGGCGGACCGGGCCGGGTCTACGAGCCGTCCGGGGACAGCGGGATGGGCGCGACCGGATCGCACGCCGCCTTCGACGCCGCGACCCGCCCGGCGACGGTGCACGTGGCGGCGCCGTGACCGCGCCGCCGACCGCCCCCGACCGGCTGCGGCGCGACGTCGAGGGGCGGATCCGGGCTGCCGGCACCGACCTGGTCGCTCTGTCACACCGGATCCACGCGCACCCCGAACTCGCGTTCTCCGAGATCCGCGCCAGCACGTGGGTGGCCGAAGCGCTGGCCGGGGCCGATTTCGCCGTCGAGCACGGGTGCCACGGCCTGCCGACCGCGGTGCGCGCGACGATCGGGACGGGCCCGGTGCACGTCGGGATCTGCGCGGAGTACGACGCGCTGCCCGGCATCGGGCACGCCTGCGGGCACAACGTCATCGCCGCCGCGGCCGTCGGCGCCGGGCTCGGGCTGGCGCGGGTCGCCGACGACCTCGGGCTGACGGTGACCGTGCTCGGCACACCCGCCGAGGAGGGCGGCGGCGGCAAGGTGCTGATGCTGGAGCGCGGGGCCTTCGACGGCCTCGACGCCGCCATGATGGTGCACCCCGCAGCCGTCGAGATGGCGGCGATGCCCGGCTCGGCGGTCTCCGTGTTCGACGTGACCTACCGGGGCGTCCCCGCGCACGCGGGTGCCTATCCGGAGCGCGGGATCAACGCCGCGGACGCGATGACCGTCGCCCAGGTCGCGATCGGGCTGCTCCGCCAGCAGACCACCGGCACCGACCGGATCCAGGGCGTGGTCACCGAGGCCGGGACCGCCGCCAACGTGATCCCCGACCTCGGCCGCGGCCGGTGGATCGTCCGGACCGGGACCGTCGACGAGCTGGGACCGCTGACCCGGCGAGTGCAACGCTGCTTCGAGGCCGGCGCCCTGGCCACCGGCTGCGATCTCGAACTCGTCCCGGCCTGCCCCGACTACGCCGACCTGCGCCCCGACCCCGGGCTGCTGGCCCGCTACCGGGCCAACGCCGAAGCGCTCGGCCGCACGTTCCCCGACCTGCCCGCGGGAGGTGTCGTGGGCGCGGCCACCGACATGGGCAACGTCTCGCACGTCGTGCCGACGATCCACCCGATGCTCGGGCTGGACTGCGCGCCCGCGGTGAACCATCAGCCCGAGTTCACCGCGGCAGCCATCAGCCCGGCGGCCGACCGCGCGGTCCTCGACGGCGCCATCGCGATGGTCTGGACCGCCGCCGACCTGGCCGCCGGGAGGCCTGGGGCATGACGGCCGGTGGAACCGGTGCGCGCGGGACCCGACCCATCGGTGGTCCGGTCGGTGATCGACACCCGGCGACGGCCTCTTCCTGGAGGAACAGCGATGGCCAGGCAGTTCGATGTGGAGCCGGAGCTCGATGCCCGGGGCGTTCAGTAGCGGCCGGTACGCCGCCAGGCCGTAGCGGATCCGCGCAGCGAGAGTTCCGGTCCCGAGCGCGTTCTTCCCTCAGTACGCAGCTCGACAGCCTCGCTGTCGGTGGGAGCTGATTACCTGCCCGAATGTTCGAAACTCCCGACGAGCTTCGCAGCCTCCAGGTCCTGCTCGACAAGTCGCTTGCCGCGTCCAGCGACCACCTGAAGTCGATCGTTCGGCCAGGTGAGAGCACCGTGGACGCCGAGCAGGTCGTCCACGCCTGCCAGGGCATGTGCACACTGGCCATCGCCACAGTCACCCGGCGCGGCGAGCCACGCATCAGCGGCGCCGACGGGCATTTCCTGCACGGCCGCTGGATCATGGGTACCCACCGCCAGGCCGCGAAAGCCCGCCATCTCGCAGCGCGGCCCGGCATCAGCGCGACCTTCATGCGCGGCGAGCAGCTCGGCATCTTCACGCACGGACACGCCATTCCGTTGAACCCCGAGGGGACTAACAGCGACCCGACTTGGCCGGACGTCCGCGACTACCTCGTCGACCACTACGACGACGACGGCGACAACCCGTTCTGGGACGAGAGCGTCTGGTATCGCATCGACCCCACCTGGATGGTCGCCTACAGCGCCGACCCCCTCGGCCTGCTCACCCCACAACCATCGAGCTGATGTGAGTTCGCGCGGATCCACCTCAGGCCGTCACCGCGGGGCCGGTCGAGGGTTGCCGGCGGCGCCCCCGCCTGCACTGCGGATCTGACCGGTCGTTCCGGAGCCGGCCTGGAAAGCAGGCTCCGGAAATGAGCTCCGGGTACATCCCCGGACACAACGAAATCCCTGGTCAGATCCGGCTCTTCGATGACGTGACCAGAGGTTCTGACACTGGCGACACTGGGCTGGCATCGGCGTGGAGCTGCCCTCACTCGGCTGGTCCCGCGACGGGCCCACCACCGTGCTGCTCGATCCGCGCCTGCTCGATCAACTCCGGGTAGTTCTCGACGGCCTCATCGTCATCCAGTTTCCAGTGTGCCGTCGACCAGGGGATCGGACATGGAGATCGATGCATCGGGTCGGGGCAGAGCATCAGTTGGATCTTGTCGGTCAGGTCTCTGGCTTGCTCAGCCGTGCAGAACACACCGATCCTGAGTTCCCACACGCCTGCGTGCTCCTGGTCCGCCGGCTCCAGTACCGCGTTCATGTCGGTGACTGTGACGACGGGGAAAGAAAACGACATCAGGGTTTCACCTGGCCCGGTACGGATGTCTCGAAAGCCGGGGTCAGGGCCCGCCCTGCTGCTCATGGTCAGAGCTGCTCGCCGTCGCACAAGGGGTCGAACCGCCGGTACGCCGCGATGTCGCGGAAGTGACGGCTGTACACGTCGACGACTGTCGTCGTGAAGTCGTCGCTCAGAGCCGGAGCGACATCGACGACGCGCACCAGGCGATCACTGACCGTCTCCCCGGCGTGGTTCGTGAAGGTGGTCTCGGCGTCGTGCCCGTGTCGTTCGGCAAGCCTCTGGGCGCCGTCCAGTGACGGCGCGCGCAGCATGAGGACGTCCTCGCGGTAGAGCGGTCGATAGCTCGGCGCCGACGATGTCGAGTCGAACAGGAGGACAACGACGAACAGCGCGTCAGGAGCCATGTCCGCATCGTCGCCCCGGAGGCTGCCGACTCGCTTCAGGTCGATCCCGGAGGCGCACCCCGGGATCGTGAACGGGACATGCTCGTCACCGTCGTCGCGCCTGCGGGCAATCCGGAGTGCGACTTCCTTACATCTCGAGCCGGCCGCGGTGGCGGTCGTGCGCGCGCCGGTCGCCAGGGGGAGGCCCGGGCCCGCGATCACTGGCCGGCCGCGGGAATGGCGGGGCTGCGGTGATCCGGAAAAGTACTCCGGGAACGACTGAGGCCCAACTCGAATTGGTCGGATTGGGCCTCTGACCGGCGTGGGCGATACTGGGATCGAACCAGTGACCTCGTCGGTGTGAATGCGGCCCGGCTTGCGTTCCTGCTGCTGGTGAGGCTTGTTCAACGCACTGACCTGCCGGTCTTCTACCGGCTCGGTGCGGCCTGTGCCCGAGGGACCTGGGAGGGATGTTCCCTCGATGTTCCTCGTGATCATCGAGCCTGACGGCACGGCCCTTCCCCTGCCCACTCCCCTCCCTGCACCGATACGAGGCCGCACGAGCATGGTTCGGGTGGTGTCCAGGGCCGCCGGCAGGCGGTCGCGGAGCGACGGTTCTGCGTGGGGCTAGGGGACGCAGAGGTTCGGCCCGAGCGGCCAGGACCGGTCGAGGTGACCTGGCGGGCCCGGGTGGCCCTCGCCGTCCCACTGCGACAGCATCAGCGCCGGCACGGTGACCCGCCGGGCCTCCTCGACGTTCGCCGTGGCAGGTGGCTCCCGGCGAACAGCAGCGCCGCCACGATCCGCGGTCCCCGCGCCATCCGGACGCCGATCGCGGTGATCACGCCCGACCAAGCAACCGGGCCGTGCCCGGGCAGGGCGGCGAGCACCGCCCGCCACTCCGGGACCGACGCGTCGACCAGCGGCATGACCAGCCGGTTCGACGACGGCGTCGGAGACGGGTTCGCCCGCCTGCAGCGCACGGCGCAGGCCGGTGCGGGCGGCGTTGACGCCGGGCAGGCGGGGTCAACCGCCGCTGCCGGGCAGCTCCAGGGTCGCGGCGGTGTACCCATCCGCGAGGCAGGACCGGGCCCGGCCTAGCGCCGCACACCGACAGCGATGTGCTGTTCCACGGGCCGGGCTGAGTGCCGCGCCCGTCGTTCCTGGACGACGTCGAGCACCTCACCGCGGCCGACGCCTGGGTCACCGAGTGGCAGTACGGCACGGCACGCCCGCGGCTCTCCGCACGCACGGACCTGCTCGTGTGGCTCGACCTGCCGTTCTGGACCGTCACCTTGCCGAAGGCGCTGCGCCGCGCGTGGCGCCGCAGCCGCGCCCGCGAGGTGCTGTAGAACGGCAACGTCGAACCGCTGCAGCGGCGGCTCTTCGTCGACCGGGAGAACATCCTGCGCTGGGCCGTCTCGACCAGGCACGAGTACCGGGAGCTGGTGCCCGCGGTCGCCCGAGAGCATCCGGCGCTGACCGCGGTTCGGCTCCGGTCACAGTGGGAGGTCGACGGCTGGGTCACCGGGCCGCTTCAGCACTCGCTGCGCGGGACCAGGCCTTCGGCAGCCGACCCAGGTGCGGCCGGAGGGCCTCCGCCTCCTCGGCGGCCCTCAACGCGGCGAGGGTGGCGAGGAGCTCGGCCTGCGCGCGCGTGGCCCGGTCGGGATCGAACCGGAACCGGGTCTCGGCCCGGACCGCGATCGCCGCGGCCCACGCGGCGCGCGTCACCTGTTCCGCGGACCGCTCCCCCACGCCGGGCACCCCGACGAGCCGGCGCGTGTTCTGCACGTCGGCGACGCTGCGCAGGCCGGCCTGCTCGATCGCGGCCCATCGGACGCCCCCGCAGGCCGCCTCCTTCAGCGCGGACACCGGCATGGCCTGCAGCCGCCGGTGCACCTCGTCCGCCTTCAGGGCGTCCAACTGGTGTGAGGCGCGAGCGCGAAGTTCTTCGGCCCGGCCGAGCAGGGCGGTGCCGCGCGCGGCCAAGTCGCGAGCGGCGGCCACCGTGGCCTGAGCGTCCGCCATCAGCTCCTCTCCCCCCAGACAATCACCGATTCTTCGATCTTCGCAGAGCTCGGATCATGGCTGCTGCCATCGGGGCCGGTACTCGGCCACGATCTCGTCGAGCCGCCGTTCCAGCAGCTCGGTGAGTTCCTCCTTCGTCCGGTCCTTCGCCAACGCCCGGAAGCACGGGCACGAGAGGACGTCACCCTTCCCGACGAGGCACACGAAGACGCCCGTCACACGCAGCCCGTGGACGACCGTGTCCGCCTGCTCGTCCCCGGGAAGCGGGATCCTGCGGGCGAACGCCGCCAGGATCTCCTGTTCGAGCGAGCCACGGTCCAGGCGCTTCGCCGCTCGTGCCGCCACAGTGCCGACGGCGTCGTGCACGGCCTGCTTCGCCTCGTCCACCTGCTCCGCGAGGTCGGCGAGGGACGAGCAGTCGACTCGGCCGACCCGCCACCGCGGGGCGGACCGCCACACGTCGTCGTTCAGCGCCGTTGCGAGCTGATCCGCGACCGTCCGCCGCCAGCCGACAGTGAGCACGGACCGCGCGATCTCGGCCTTCTGCCGCTCCGTCAGCCGACCGGTCGGCGCGGGCTCCCGCGGTCGAGGAATGCGAGCGACGGCCGCTCGCTCACGCCGCCGAGCGGCCTGCCACGTCCGGTACCGGCCGACTCCCCACGACCATGCGTTCTGGTGCTGGTAGCACCGATCCCAGGACTCCACCACCGGCCTACTGCAGTACCCCCGGGTGGTTTTGTTTTTCGCCCCACAATGATGTCCGCTTCCCCCCATCCATCGAGAATTCGGGCCGTAGCTGGGGAAGTCACTCCGCTCGACGAGTGGAGTTCACCCGATCGTGAGCCCACGTGAGCATCACGTGACGACCCCACTAAGTTGGACACGCACGATCCAGGAGGGATTCGGTGGTGCATCCCGCCAGGAGTCTCTCCGCACGAAGGGGGAGCCGCCATCACAGCGACCAGTGAGTCCCAGGTCCGGCAGGCGCTCGCGCCCGGTTCGGTGGTCGTGGTGCGGGACGAGGACTGGTTCGTCCAGTCCACCGAGCAGACGGCGGACGGGCTCCTGGTCCACGTCCGCGGGCTCACCGAGCTGGTGCGGGACACCACCGCCAGCTTCTACGCGAGCCTCGACGGCATCGAGCCGCTGGATCCCGCGCAGGCGACCGTCGTGGCGGACGCGAGCCCGCACTACCGCACCGCGCGGTTGTGGGTGGAGTCCACCTTCCGCAAGACCCCGATCCCGCTCGGCGACCGCTCCCTCACCGTCGCGACGCAGGGCCTCGCGGATGCGCTGAGCTACCAGCAGTCGGCGGTCAGGCGGGCCCTCGACCCCGAAAACCTCCGGCCCCGCATCCTGCTGGCGGACGCCGTCGGGCTCGGCAAGACCCTCGAGATCGGCATGATCCTCTCCGAGCTGGTCAGGCGCGGGCGGGGCGAGCGGATCCTGATCGTCACCCCGCGGCACGTGCTGGAGCAGATGCAGCACGAGATGTGGACGCGGTTCGCGCTGCCCTTCGTCCGCCTCGACTCCGCGGGCATCCAGCGGGTGCGCCAGAAGCTGCCCGCCACGCGCAACCCGTTCACCTACTTCAAGCGCGTGATCATCTCCATCGACACGCTCAAGTCGGACCGCTACCTCGCGAGCCTCAAGAAGCAGCGCTGGGACGCCGTCGTGATCGACGAGTCCCACAACCTCGCCAACAACGCCACGCAGAACAACCGGCTCGCCCGCATCCTCGCCCGCAACGCCGAGGCGCTGATCCTGGCGTCCGCCACGCCGCACAATGGGAAGAAGGAGTCGTTCGCCGAGCTCATCCGCCTGCTGGACCCGTCCGCGGTGCCGCCGTCCGGCGAGCTGAACGCCAAGGAGATCGAGCACCTCGTCATCCGACGCCACCGGCACAGCCCCGAGGTGGAGTCGGTCGTCGGGGCGGACTGGGCCGAGCGGCAGCCCCCGCACAACGTCCTGGTGCCGGCGAACCCCGCCGAGAACGCGATCGCCCGCGAGCTCGAGGACGTGTGGCTCTGGCCCGAGAAGGGCGCGAGCCCCTACTCCGGCAAGAACTCCGCGCTGTTCCCCTGGACCCTGGCGAAGGCATTCCTCTCCTCCCCCGCGGCACTGCAGGAGTCGATCAAGGAGCGCACGAATCGCCTGGGTCCGGACTCCAAAGCCGATGTCGAACGCGCAGCCCTGCAGCGCCTCATGGACCTCACCGAGGAGGCTCTCGCGCAGCCCTCGGCCAAGTACACGGCACTCGTCGAGCACCTGAAGAGCACCGGCGTCGGCAAGAACTCCCCGAAGCGGGCCGTGGTGTTCGCCGAGCGCGTCAAGACCCTGCGCTGGCTCGCCGAGAAGCTCCCGAGGGATCTCGGCCTGCCCGCGGACGCCGTCGAGAGCATGCACGGCGGCCTGGCGGACGACGAGCAGCAGCGCGTGGTCCGGGAGTTCAAGCAGGAGAGCGCGAAGGTCCGGATCCTGGTGACCGGGGACGTCGCCTCGGAGGGTGTGAACCTGCACGCCCAGTGCCACGAGCTGGTGCACTACGACATCCCGTGGAGCCTGATCCGCATCGAGCAGCGCAACGGCCGCATCGACCGCTACGGCCAGAAGCACCCGCCGCGCATCACCGCCCTGCTCCTCGACCCGGCGAGCGAGCGCTTCGCCGGGGACGTCCGCATCCTGCGCAGCCTCATGGAGAAGGAGAGTGAGGCGCACACCGCCCTCGGGGACGCGGCCTCACTCATGGGCTCCTACGACGTGAAGGCCGAGGAGGAGCAGATCCGCAGCGTGCTGGCGCGGGAGAAGTCTCTCGACGACGTCGTGCGTACCCCCGCGCAGGTCCAGGCCGGAAGCGACCTCTCCAGCCTGTTCGCCCAGCTCAGCAATGCCGCCCCGACGCCCGAGCCGGTCCCGACGGTCGTGCCCACCGCGGGCACCGGCCTCTTCGAGGACGACTTCGCCTACCTCGACACCGCCCTCGCCGCCGCGTTCACCGATCCCACTAACCCCGTCTCGAACGACGGCGTGGACTGGCGGCCGAACACGGGCTTCGGTACGGCCTCGCTGACGCCGCCAGAGGACCTCGCCCAGCGCCTCGACGTCCTCCCCCAGACCTACATCAGCGAGCGCAGGGTGACGAAGACGCTCACGTTGGCCACGACGGTCGCCCGCGGCAAGCATCGGCTCGCCGAGGCGCTCAAGGACGAGACCGGATCGAACTGGCCGGACGCCCACTACCTCAGCCCGCTGCACCCCGTCCTCGGGTGGGCCGCGGACCGGGCGCTGTCGTCGTTGGGCCGCAACGAGATCTTCGCCGTCCGCGGTGAGGTCGAGGACCCGACGGTGCTGCTGCTCGGCACGCTCACCAACCGGGGCGGCGAGATCGTGGCCGCGACCTGGTTGAGCGCGGCGTTCCCGGTGCCGGACTTCGCGCTGCTCACCCCGCACGAGTCCGCGGCGGCGATGCTCGCCTCGGTCGGCTGGGACCGCAGGCGCGACAACCCCGGGGGTGTCCAGAACGTCGCGGACCTGCAGCGGCTCGTGCCTCCCGCCGTCGAGAAGGCGCAGGCGCAGATGGGGTCGCTGGTCGCCGCCAATGAAGCGGACGTCGCCCGTCGGGTGGACTCCTGGTCCCAGCGCCTCGATCGGTGGGACGCCGAGGCGGAGAAGGCCACCCAGAACGCGGGCTTGAAGCAGCGCCGGGTCACGGTGGCGCAGGAGAAGGAGCTGGTGGAGGCGATGCGACCGGACCGGCAGCTCGTGCGGCCGCTGCTCGTCGTGGTCCCGGAGGGGGAAGCCCAGTGAGCGGGTCGGACGCGATCCTCGTCGGCGAGAGCTGGATCTCCGAGCACTACTTCGGCTCCGAGGCCACCGCGCAGTCGTTCCACGCCGAGGTCCTGGCCCGGCGCAAGGCGTGGGACGCCGAAGAGAAGGCCGACCGACCCACCCCGCGCACCCGGTTCACGAAGGTCCGGCAGAAGCTGGAGGTCGACCTCGCCGCGCTGGCCGAGCTCGCCGACCGCGAGTCCGCCGTGGTGCAGGACGACGAGACCGTCGCCAAGGCCGCCCGCGAGGTCTACACCGAGATCGTGCAGGTCCTGGAGCTGCGCCAACACGGCCTGCAGGTCGCCGAGACCGGGCCGCTGTGGCGGATCTCCGCGGCGGGCATCACCGAGCGGGCGCCGCTGGCCGTAGTGCTCGCCCGCCCCGCCGTCACGCACGAGGACGCCCTGGCGAAGGACCAGCCCACGTTGCTGGAACCGCTCGCGCTGGAGGAGGACGGGCCAGAGTTCACCTCCGCCGCGCGGCTGGTGTCGGCGCTGTTCGTCGACGAGTCCGCCGCCCCGGACCTCGCCCTGATCCTGGCCGGGCGGTGGATCATCCTCGCCGAGCAGGAGCGCTGGGCCGAGGGCCGCTACCTCGCCGTGGACCTGCAGCTGATCTGCGAGCGCAACGAGACCAAGCGCGGCGGGGAGATCGACCGTGCGCTGACCTGCCTGTCCGCCGAGTCCGTCGCGCCGGACGCCGCCGGCAAGCTCTGGTGGCTGGAGACCCTCGAGAAGTCGGTCAAGCACACCGTCGGGGTGTCCAAGGACCTCCGCGAGGGTGTGCGGCTGTCCATCGAGATCATCGCGAACGAGGTGGTGGCCCGGCGCAAGACGCAGGGTCTCGACCCGCTGCCGGGTGCGGATGCGAACGAGCTGGCCAAGCAGTCCCTGCGGTTCCTCTACCGCGTGCTGTTCCTGCTCTACGCCGAGGCTTCCCCCGAGCTGGGCGTGCTACCCGCCGGTGCCGCGGAGTACGACGCCGGCTACAGCCTCGACCGCCTCCGCGAGCTGGTGCAGGTCGAGCTCGCCACCCCGCGGGCGCAGGCGGGCACCCACCTCTACGAGTCGCTGGCGGTGCTGTTCGGGCTGGTCGACACCGGGCACGCGCCCGCGGTGGTCACGTCCGAGTCCGACGACGAGGACGGGGCCGGCCCCTCCGACGGGCTCCACTTCAACGCCCTGCGCGCGGACCTCTTCCTGCCCAGGGCCACGAAGTTCATCGACGCCGTCGGGCTGGGGAACGCGGCGCTGCAGAAGGTGCTCGCGCATCTCCTGCTCAGCAAGGAGCGCAGCGGGAAGGACCGCGGCTTCATCTCCTACGCCGAGCTCGGCATCAACCAGCTCGGCGCGGTGTACGAGGGCCTGATGTCCTACACCGGCTTCTTCGCCGAGACCGATCTCTACGAGGTCGCGAAGGGCGGGGACAGTAGCAAGGGCTCGTGGGTCGTGCCGGTCAGCCGGTCCGAGGGCATCGCCGCGGCGGACTTCGTGAAGGCCGAGGACCCGCGGACGGGCGAGAAGAAGCCGGTCCTGCACCAGGCCGGGTCTTTCGTGTTCCGGCTCGCGGGCCGGGAGCGCCAGCAGTCCGCCTCCTACTACACCCCCGAGGTGCTGACCCGGTTCACCGTCGGGCAGGCCCTCGAAGAACTGCTCGACCAGGACGGCACACGCACCAGCGCCGAGGAGATCCTCGGCCTCACGGTCTGCGAGCCCGCGCTGGGCTCGGGCGCGTTCGCCATTGAGGCGGTGCGGCAGCTCGCAGAGCAGTACCTCAAGCGCCGGCAGGAGGAGCTCGGCGAGCGCATCGACCCGGACGAGTACCCGCGCCGGTTGCAGGAGGTCAAGGGCTACCTGGCGCTGCACAACGTCTACGGCGTGGACCTCAACGCCACCGCGGTCGAGCTCGCCGAGATCTCGCTCTGGCTGGACACCATGGTCTCCGGACTCTCCGCCCCGTGGTTCGGCCTGCACCTCAAGCGCGGCAACTCCCTGATCGGTGCCCGCCGCGCGGTGTACCGCCGCAGCCAGGTCGCGGACAGGAGCTGGCTCTCCGCGGTGCCTGTCGACCTCCCGCTCACCTCGCTGCCCGCGGACATCGAGGCCGGCCGGATCGCCTCCGACCTCGGCGACGGCATCCACCACTTCCTCCTGCCTGCCGACGGCTGGGGCGCGGCTGCCGACGCCAAGGAGGCCGCGAGCCTGGTCCCGGACGCGGTGAAGAAGCTCAAGACCTGGCGCGGATCCACCAAGACCAAGCCCTCGAAAGCGCAGGTCGCGGCCCTGGCCGAGCTGGCGAACCGCGTAGAGGCGTTGTGGCAGATCAGCTATCGACGCCTGCACATCGCGGAGCAGCAGATCCGGCGGTCCATCCCGGTGTGGGGCGCGGGGTCGCTCCCCGCCGGGGGTGAGGTGACGCGGGAGGAGATCGAAGCATCCCTCGCCGACGAGTCCGGTGCCTACCGGCGGCTGCGTCGCGTGATGGACGCCTGGACCGCGCTATGGTTCTGGCCCCTCACCGACGCTGCGGTGACAGTCGACGGAGTGCGAGTCGAACCGCCCACTGTGGACCAATGGATCGCGGGGCTCCAAGCGCTGCTCGGCCGCAACCCGGAGTTCGGCAAGGAGCACACGAAGAGGGCCGCGAAGACGGCTGGCCAGATCTCGCTCGGTGAGGCGACGAATTGGGAGGAGTTGGGCGAAGCCGAAGAGCTGGCCCTCGACTTCGCCGGCGCCCGCCCGATCAAGGCGCTGTTGGTCGAGCACCCGTGGTTGGTGGTGTGCGAGCGAGTCGCGAAGCAGCAAGGCTTCTTCCACTGGAACCTCGACTTCGCCACCGTGTTCGCCGCTGGTAGCGGCTTTGACCTGCAGGTCGGAAATCCGCCGTGGGTGCGCCCCGATCTCGATGTAGATGCACTCCTTGCTGAGGGCGATCCGTGGTGGAAGCTGTCAGCGAAGCCGAGCCCTTCAGTCGCCGCGCAGAAACGCCAAGCAACACTCGCTCTCAGCGGCCTGTTCGACTTAGTCGTCGACGGCTCGGCAGATGTTTCATGTATAGCTCGATTCCTCAGCTCGGAACCGCAGTTTCCAAGTCTGGCGAAACTTCGACCCGATCTATACCGCTGTTTCATGGAGCAGACTTGGCGCTTGAGAAGTGCGGACGGAAGAATTGGTTTAATCCACTTCGACACCCACATGACAGACGACAAGGCGGGCACACTACGTACAGAAACGTACCTCCGCCTCCGGCGCCACTGGGAGTTCATCAACGAACTCAAGCTGTTCGAAATTGACAACCACAACAGCTATAGCGTGAACGTCTACGGCGAGCGACGCCAGGCAGTCCTATTCAAGAATGCCGTCTCAATCTACCACCCCGATACCGTGGTCAGGTCGCTCGTACACGACAACTCTGGACCAGAGCCAGGGTATAAGGACCTCGACGGCAAGTGGGACGTTCGTCCACACAAAAGCAGAATCACTCTCGTGGACGATGAAACTCTCGGCGTGTGGCATTCAATCCTTGAGAATGCCGCAGGCTCGCGTCGTCGTACGCGAATGCTTTATACCGTCAATCGAGCCGCAGCATCAGTCCTCGAAAACCTGACACGATCTCGGCGCATTGCCAGCCTGAACCTAAAGTTCTGCCCAGGTTGGAACGAGACAACCGATCACGACACCGGATACTTCGATACCGAGTGGGGCACCCCTGAATCGTGGGATGATGTAATCCTTCAAGGCCCACATCTGCACGTAAATAACCCCGCCTACAAGATCCCCAACAAGTCGATGCTCCACAACCGCGACTGGTCGGGCAACGACCTCGAAAAGCTCGCTCCTTCATCGATTCCGACCACCGCATACGCACCCGCCGGAGATCGATACCGATATGACTGCGGATACACAGAGTGGGGCGATGATCAAGATCCGCGGCCAGCGAGAGACTACTACCGAGTTGCATGGCGCTGCATGGCAGCCAATACAGGCGAGCGCACGTTAATGACTGCCTTGATTCCACCCGGGGCTGCCCATGTCGACGGAATCTTCTCGGCCGGCATGCCGGATTCCCCACTATCCGATCTAGTTGCAGCGTGCGGAAGCATGGGTTCACTGCTCAGCGACTTCGCCGTCCGCGTTGCACCGAAGAAACATATTCGCGCCAGTACCGCCAATCGCCTTCCCTATGCAGATGGACCGATGCGCAACGAAGTTCTTTTGCGCACCCTACGTCTCAATGCGGTCGTGGATAGTTACTCGGAGATATGGCGCGGATGCTGGAACTCAGACTTTGGCCACGACACCTGGACGGGCGGTTTCGATTACGCCCGCCGTCCCGCCCTGGGTACCGTCGACCACACCTGGACTGTGGACACCCCGCTCAGGATCGCTGCGGACCGTCGACACGCGCTTGTGGAGATTGACGCAATAGTCGCGCTCACGCTCGGCCTCACCGCCGACGAACTCTGCACCATCTACCGTACCCAGTTCCCGGTCCTCTACGGCTACGACCGCAACACCTACTTCTACGACGCGAACGGCCGCCTCGTACCCAATTCCGTGCTCACCGTCTGGCGTAAGAAGGGCGAGCGGATCTCCGAGGAGGAGCGCACCGCCACCAACCAGGCGGGCAACACCTACGTCTACGAGCTGCCGTTCCAGACTCTCGACCGTGAGCACGACATGCGGGTCGCGTATGCGGAGTTCGAGCGGCGGCTTGCGGAGCGTTCATGAGTGAGCTCCTCCCCACGATCCAGGCCGGGAGCATCCAGCACAGCCTGGTCGACTACCTGACCACGACGTTCGGCCTCACCGATCCCGGCGCCCGCGATGCCCTGGACCGGTTCCTCGGCGATCCCGAGTCCGGGATGTTCAAGGGGCCGTACGTGCGGCTGCGGCTGCCGTTCCGGCCGGCCGAGGAGGGTTGGCGGCAGAGCCTGGAGTGGTACGAGGGGCACACGCCGTACGGGCATCAGGCGGCGGCGTTCGCGCGGCTCTCCTCGCTCACGAATCCCAGGCCGCTGCCCACGCTCGTCACCACCGGAACCGGGTCCGGCAAGACCGAGGCGTTCCTCTACCCGCTCCTCGACCACGTGCTGCGAGCCAAGCGCGAGGGCGTGACCGGGACGAAGGCGTTGATCCTCTACCCGATGAACGCCCTGGCCAACGACCAGGCCGGCCGCCTCACGAAGCTTCTCACCCAGAAGTCGGCGCTGCGCTCGGTCACCGCCGCGCTCTACACCGGGCAGAACGACACCCCGCGCACGATGGTCACCGAGGACGGGCTGATCACCGACCGCGGGATCATCCAGGACGAGCCGCCGGACATCCTGCTCACCAACTACAAGATGCTCGACCAACTCCTGCTGCGGCACGCGGACCGCAACATCTGGCGCGCGTCCGCGACGAGCCTGCGCTACCTCGTCCTCGACGAGTTCCACACCTACGACGGCGCGCAGGGCACGGACGTCGCGATGCTGCTGCGGCGGCTCGGGATGACGCTCAAGAGCTACTGGAGCGACACCGACCCCCGGCTGTCCGATGAGGACCGGGCGCGGCCGCTCGGCCGGATCACCCCCGTCGCCACCTCGGCGACGTTGGGCGACAAGGGCGATCCCGGCGTCATGCTGGACTTCGCCGAGACCGTGTTCGGGGAGCCGTTCGGGCCGGACGCGGTGGTCACGGAGTCGCGGCTCACCCAGGACGAGTGGGCCGAGGGCTCGGCGGCGGTGCTCACCGCGATGGGCTACGCCCCCACCCCGATCTCCGAGCTGCGTGTCGCCGAGATCAACACCGCGCTGGACCGGCTCGGCGAGGATCCCGACGGTGCCGAGCTCGCACGGGCCGTATTCGCGCTGCTCTACGGCAAGGAGCCCGGCGAGTTCGCCACCGCGGGCGCGGACCTGTTGCTGCGGCTGAGTCAGGCGCATCCGCTCGTCGCGGCCATGGCACGGGAGTCCGGGGACGCACTCAGTCTGAGCGCACTCGTCGAGCGGGTCGTGGGTCCGACGGCGACGCCGAGCCTGGCCGCGACCGGGCGCGATCCGGCCTGGGAGAGCCTGTTGTCCCGCGTCGTCGCCGCGTTCGGGCACGTCCGGGCCGCGATAGGGCGCGACGCGCTGTCCGTCGAGGCGCACCTGTGGGTGCGCGAGCTGACCCGCATCGACCGCGCCGCAGACTCGACCGCCGTGTTCCGGTGGGGAGACGACGGCCCACCGACCGGGGTGCACGACGCCGAGGACGTCCGGCCGTCGTTCCCCGCGCTGTACTGCCGGCGGTGCGGGAGGTCCGGCTGGGGCGTCGGATTGGCACCGGTCGGCGGCAGCCTCGCCGCGAACGACGACTCCATCCGCCGCGACCACGCCAGCCGCGAAGGCCGCTTCCGGCCGCTCATGTCCGCGGCCACCGAGGCCGACGCGGTGTTCGGCGGTGAGCCCCCCGCGTCCGGCCTGGCCTGGTTCTCGGTCCGCACCCGCGAGCTGCTCACCGCCACCCCGGCCGAGGATGATCCCGACCTGCGCGACGGCTGGGTGCTGCCCGTGCTCACCCACGCCGGGCAGGAGGCGGACGAGGACTCCCGCAAGGACACCTGCCCCGCCTGCGGGCAGGAGGACGGGATCCGGTTCCTGGGCAGCGCGATCGCGACGCTGCTGTCGGTGTCCCTGTCGACGCTGTTCGGGTCGGCGCAGGTGGCGCCCGGGGAGAAGAAGGCGCTGGTCTTCACCGACTCCGTGCAGGACGCCGCGCACCGCGCCGGGTTCGTGCAGGCCCGCTCGCACACGTTGACCCTGCGTGCGGTGCTGCGCGAGGCCGTCGCGGACGGGCCGCTCACGCTCGACGGCCTGGTCGACGAGGTGATGCGCAGCGCAGGGGACGATGCCTCGGACCGCTACCGCCTCCTCGCGCCGGACTGCGCGGACCGCGAGTCGTTCACTCCATTCTGGACGGCGGAGAAGTACCGCCAGATCCCGATCAGCGTGCGGTCGCGGGTGCAGAAGCGGCTCGCGCTCGACGCGATGCTGGAGTTCGGGCTCAACTCCCGCACCGGCCGCACCCTGGAGCTGACCGGCTCCGCGGCCGTCGGCGTCGAGGCCGGGCAGCCGCCGAAGATGATCGCGGCGGCGCGGAAGGTGCTGGCCGGGGTCTCGGTGCAGACCCGATCGGACACTGTGGACGGTGAGCAGCCGGACCGCGAACTGCTGCAGTGGGTGCGCGGGCTGCTGGACCGGATGCGGTCGCTCGGCGCCGTCGAGCACCCGTGGTTCGAGCGCTACCGCCAGGAGGACGGCAACCGCTGGTGGGTCTCCGGCGGCCGCCCGCGCGGCGACGGGATGCCCGCCTTCCCCAAGGGCCGCCCGGCGCCCGGCTACCCCCGGATCGGCGGGAGCGGAGACCCCGCGGGCGAGGGGCTGGAGCCGGTCACCCCGCCGAAGTCCTGGTACGCGCAGTGGACCTCCCGGGTGCTCGACGTGAGCCCCACCGACGGCGGCAGGCTCGCCCGGCTGCTGCTCGAACAGCTCGCCCGCGACCAGGTGCTCAACTCCATCACCAGCACGTCCGGGGCCGCAGTCTTCGCCATTCCGGCGGGCGGCGTCGTCGTCAGCCCGACGTCGGCCGAGGATCTCGCGGCGGGGCGGAACCTGCTGGTCTGCGGCACCTGCCGGGCGCCGGTCACCGGGTCGACGACCACGGTGGAGCAGCTGACCGGCGCCCCCTGCATGCTGGTGACCTGCACCGGACGGCTGCAGGCGAGCCCGCTGGCGGAAAACTTCTACCAGCGGCTCTACGCCTCGCCGGACATGCGGCGGGTCGTCGCGCGGGAGCACACGAGCCTGCTGGAGGACGAGGTCCGGCTGGCCTACGAGAACGGGTTCAAGGGCGCGCAGGACAGCCCGGCGGCGCCGAACGTCCTGGTCGCCACGCCGACCCTGGAGATGGGCATCGACATCGGCGACCTCTCCGCCGTCGTCCTGGCCTCGCTCCCCCGTACCGTCGCCTCCTACCTGCAGCGCGTCGGCCGCGCGGGCCGGCTCACCGGCAACGCGCTCAACCTCGCGTTCATCACCGGGCGCGGCGAGCAGCTGCCCAAGCTCGGCGACCCGCTCTCGGTGATCAACGGCGAGGTCCGGCCTCCTGCGACCTACCTGCGCGCCGAGGAGATCCTGCGCCGCCAGTACACCGCGCACCTCGCGGACGAGTTCGCCCGCGACGAGACCCGGCCCCACCCCCGTCGGGCCCGCAGCGCCATCGGCTCCAGTCAGCCCGGCACGTTCCTCGGCGACCTGATCGGCCACGCCGAGACCCACGCGTCGGCGCACCTCGACCGCTTCCTCGGCGCGTTCGGCGCGTTGCCGGACGACGTCGTCGGGGCACTACGGGCATGGCTGGCCGCGCCCGGCGGGCCCGGGACCAGCGCGTTCGCCGCCCAGGTGCACGCGGCGAGCGGCCGCTGGCAGGGCACCGTCGAGGAGCTGAAGCACCGGCAGCAGGCGATCGACGACGCCCTGCCCGCCCTCATCGCGCAGGCGCAGTCCAGCGCCGCCACCGAGGACGACCGGCGCGCCCAGCGCTCGGCCGAGACCGCGCGGAAGCTCACCTCCGGGCAGCTCGCGCACCTGCAGGGCGAGTACTGGATCGGGGTGCTCGAGGAGTACGGGCTGCTGCCCAACTACACGTTGCTCGACGACAACGTCACCCTCGACGTCGGGCTGAGCTGGATGAACCCCGACTCGAAGGAGTTCCAGACCGACCACGCCCGGATCCAGCGCGGCTCCGCGCAGGCCATCCGGGAGTTCGCGCCCGGCGCCCGCTTCTACGCGCGCGGGCTGGAGATCACCATCGACGCCGTCGACCTCGGGGTGGACGGGGTGGCGATCCGGCCGTGGGTGTTCTGCCCGGCCTGCGGCTACGCCGTCGACGTGGCCCTCGAAGGGAAGGCGAAGGCCGTCCCGAGCTGCCCGCGGTGCGGGAGTAGCGGGGTCGGGGACATGGGGCAGCGGCTCGGGGTCGTCGAGCTGGCGCACGTCACCGCGGAGATCCGCCGCGACGAGGCGACGATCACCGACCGGCGCGACCAGCGGGACAACCGCTACTTCCAGGTCGTCACGGCGGCGGACGTGGACCCGGCGGACATCGAGAAGCGGTGGTTCGCCGAGGGCGTCGGGCTCGGCTGCACGTACCTGAAGGCGCTCACGATCCGCTGGGTCAACCTCGGCACCGCCGGGCACGGCGCCACCCGCACGATCGCCGGGGAGGACATCTCCGGCGCCCTGTTCCGGGTGTGCGAGGGCTGCGGGAAGCTGGACACCGACGCGGGCCGGAACAAGGCCCACGAGCACCGGCCGTGGTGCCGGTTCCGGACGTCGACGGACGAGCACACCACGACCGTCGCGCTGTCCCGGACGCTACGGACCCAGGGGCTGCTGCTGCGGCTGCCGAGCGCGGTGACGATCGGAGACGACTTCGCCGCGCCCAGTCTGGCCGCCGCGCTGCTGCTCGGGCTGCGGGAGCAGCTCGGCGGCCACCCGGACCACATCCGGGTGGAGCACGTCGTCGACCCGACGCTCAGCGACGGCTCGGACAACCACGAGGCGATCCTGCTGCACGACGCCGTGCCCGGTGGGACGGGCTACCTGGCGGGGCTCGCGGATGCTGCGACGCTGCGTGAGTTGTTGGGTGTGGCGTGGGAGCGGGTAGGGGACTGCGAGTGCCGCACCGAGCCCCGGCTGGCCTGCCACCGCTGCCTGCTCCCGTTCGTCGCGCCCGGCCAGGTCCGACGGGCGTCCCGGGCGTCGGCGGAACGACACCTGCGCACGCTGCTCGGGTTCCGGCCTGACGATTCCAGCCTCGACGACGTGCCGGCTTGGACGATCACGGAGGTCCCGCCCGCCGAGGACCCCGAATCCCACCTGGAACAGCGCTTCCGGAAGGTGTTCGTGGAGCGGCTGAAGAAGATCGGCGCCGCCACGCAGGAGGTGCCCGGCCCGTTCGGCAACTCCGTGCGGTTCACGATCCCGGGGCAGCCGCGGCAGTGGACGCTGACGCCGCAGGTGAACGTCGAAAACTCGCGCCCGGACTTCGTGCTGGAGACCAACGACGCCTCGGTGCCCGCGGTCGCGATCTTCACCGACGGGCTCACGTTCCACGCGACGGTGACGCACAACCGGCTCGCCGACGACGCCGCCAAGCGGCAGATTCTGCGGGACACCGGGCGGGTGGTGGTCTCGGTGTCGGCGCGGGACGTGGTCGCGGCGGAAGAGGGCTCTGTGACCGCACCGGCCTGGTACTCGGACGCCACCGTCGGACAGCTCATGGCGAACGTGCAGTTCATGGCCTCGCCCGCCGCCTACCAGGCGCTGCGCTCGGGCCCGGTCGACTGGCTGCTCGGCTGGGTGTCCTCCCCCGAGCCGGTGCACGTCCGGTCGGTGGCGCGGGCGGTGCCGATGTTTCTGCTGGCCCAGACCACGGTCGTCCTGCTCCCGGCGGAGGCCGAGCTCTCCGAGGCGGCCCGGAGGGTGCTGTTGGGCACGGACGCGGCGTCCTCAGGTCCACGCAAGGCGATGGTCTGGCGTTCCGGGTCCTGTGCGGTCGCCATCGAGCTGGACGGCCCGCTCGTCGGCACCGCACTCGTCCTCGACGACCGCCCCGAGGTGCTGGACTCCGCGCACGGCGACTCGTGGCGGGAGTGGCTGCAGCTCTCGAACGCGCTCGCCCTGCGCGACTGGCCGACGGCCGTCTCGACGACGACGCTCGGAGCCACGCCCGTTGCCGTCCCGGTGACTGCGCCCGCGATTTCAGCGGTGGCCGATCCTCCGGAGCTTCCCGAAGACTGGGCGCAGGTGGTCGATCAGGCGCGCCCAGGGTCCGAGCGTGAGCTCGTGCTCGCCCTCGCCGCGGCGGGCGCCCCGCTGGCGCCCGCGATCGGCGGGGAGAGCCCTGAGGGGATCATGATCGACGTCGCCTGGCCGAGCCTGAACATCGTCGTCGAGACCCAGGACATGCCCGCCGAGGACCGCACGGACCTGGCGGCAGCCGGTTGGGTCGTCGTCCCGCCCGATCCGGCGGAGATCATCGCGCAGCTCAGCAAGGCCGGGGAGGCGTAAGTGCCCACGCTCATCATGACTAAATGGCCGAAGAAGCTCGACGGCTCGGTGCGATCGAAGGCGATGGCCTTCCTGCAGAAGCTGTCGGCGGACGACACCGTCCCGGGGCTGCACGTCGAGCCGATCCAGGGGGCCGCGGACCCGCGGGTGCGCACCGGCCGGGTCGACGACTTCTGGCGCGCGGTCATGTTCCGCCTCGACGGCGACGGGGAGCGGCACTACGTCATTCACGGGGTCTGGCCGCATGACGAGGCAAACAAGGTCGCCGAACGCGTCCGGCTGAAGGTCAACCCGATCAACGGGCTGCCCCAGATCGAGGAGACGCCCGCGGGGCCGGACGCACCCGCTGTGCCCGAACCGACGGTGCCGGAGCCGGGCGCCACGGTCGTCGCGGAACCGGACGCCGTCGTGCAGGCGGACGAACCGGTCGTCGATAAGCCGCTGCTGGTCCGGCGCGGGCGGACGCGGACCGCGCTCGTCGACCGGCTCGGCCTGCCCGAGGAGATCGCCGACGCGGCCCTCGCCGCGCCGGACGAGGACGCCGTCCTCACCCTCGCGCAGCGGCACGAGGGCTGGATTGGGCTCCTACTCGTTGATCTGACCAGCACGGACTCGATCGACGAGATCCACGACAAGCTCCAGTTGGACGGCCCGGCGCCGACGATCGGCACCGAGGACGACCAGCTCCTCGTCTCGCTCCGCAAGCCGGCCGCCGCCGCACAGTTCGCCTTCATCGACGACCAGGACGAGCTGCGTCGGGTCATCGAGGACGGGGACTTCGGCGCGTGGCGGGTGTTCCTGCATCCCGAGCAGCGCACCTACGTCACGAAGGACTACAACGGTCCGTTCCGGCTGTCCGGCGGCGCGGGGACCGGCAAGACGGTCGTGCTCGTCCACCGCGCGCGGCGGCTGGCCCGGCAGAACCCGCAGGCCCGCATCGTTCTCACGACGTTCACCACGAACCTGGCCGACGCCCTCCGCGAGAGCCTGGCGCAGCTCGACCCGCGGGTGCCACAGGCCGCGAAGCTCGGCGATCCCGGTGTGTTCATCGCGGGCGTCGATGCTCTCGCCGCCGCAGTGATCCGCGGCGGCGACGTGGCGAAGGCCGTGCAGTCGGTGCTGGGCGAGGAGCGGTCCAGCCCGAACGGTCGGGTCCCCGGCACCCGGTGGCGAGCCGTGCTGGACACGGCGAACACCGACCTGCCCCCCGAGATCGCCAACGAGAGCTTCCTGGCCACCGAGTACGCGCTGATCGTCCTGCCGCACGCCGTGCGTACCGAGGCCGAGTACCTCCGCGTCCGGCGCCCCGGCCGCGGCGTCGCACTCGACCGGGGCAAGCGCGCCGCCGTGTGGGCGTTGATCTCCGCCTACCGAGCCCAGAACCGCATCGACGGGACGCTGGACTTCGGCGAGGCCGCCGCCGTCGCCGCCGCGCGGTTGCGAGAGACCGGCCCGCTCGCCGACCACGTCCTGGTCGACGAGGGCCAGGACCTCTCCCCCGCCCACTGGCAGCTGCTCCGCGCCCTCGCGGCCGACGGCACGGACGACCTGTTCATCGCGGAGGACTCCCACCAGCGCATCTACGGCCCGCGGACTGTGCTGAGCCGCTACGGCATCAAGATCGTCGGCCGCTCCCGGCGGCTCACACTCAACTACCGCACGACCGCCCAGAACCTGCACTACGCGCTCTCGATCCTCGACGGCGGTTCCTATGTGGACCTAGAAGAGGAACCTGAGGCGACGGGCTACCGGTCGGCCCGCTCCGGCCCGAACCCGCGGATCGAGCCGGTCACCTCACTGACCGGCGAGCTCGACACGATCGCCGCCCGGTTGACAGGCTGGCTCGAGGCCGGCGAGGCCCCCGAGACCATCGCGGTCCTGGTCCAGGACCGCTTCCAGCGCGAACGCGTGGTCACCGGCCTGACCGAACGCGGCGTCCCGGTCCGCGCCGTGGACCGCGAGCAGCCCACCGCGGGAAAACCACTGGTGATGACCATGCACCGAGCCAAGGGCATGGAGTTCACCAAGGTCGTCCTCGCGGACGTCGGGCAACGCTCCACTGCCGAGACCGCCCGCCTCGCCGTCCTCGACGCGTCCGGCCGCCACGATGCAGAACTCCGCACCCGCTCCCTGACCTACGTCGCCGCCACCCGAGCCCGCGACGAGCTATCGGTGATCCAGCGCGGGGTCTAGCAGCACCGCTCTGCCACGAGCGGCCCCGCCACGCCGATTCTCGTGGCGGACGTTCATGCCGCCGACAGAAGGCGAGCCTCTGCCGCCCGCCGGTGCGGAGATCGTCGTCGACCTGGTCGACTACATCGCGACCGGCGACGCGCATGTTCAGAGCGGATCACCCTCATACCGGACGCGGCGCTGCGGTGGCTTCGCCCGAAGAGGAGCGCGACAGTCATCGAAAGTGATGAAGTCAGAAACGGGCAAACGGTATCGCGCGACACGAGGGTGGATCGGCCGTTCGGCCGCAACACGTCCGGCCGTCAGACCCAAGGAGCACGGGATGTCCGAGACCACCCAGCCGCCTTCCACCGAGTCGTTCGTCACGGGGTACGTCGCGCCGACGATCCCGCCGCAGAACTCATGGCCCGACGAGCCGGTGGCGCCCGCCGCACCTGTTCGGCCGCGTCGATGGCCCCTGCTGTTCGGCGGCATGGCGCTCGGCGGGGTGATCGCTACCGTGCCGGCGGTGATCGTCGCGCTGGCTCTGGCGCCAACCGGCACACCAGCAGCAGGTCCCACGGCGTCCGCCCCGACGGTGTCGGCCTCGTCCCCGACCGGCGGAGGAGGAACTCCGGTCGCGTCCGCCCCCGCGGCGCAGGGTGAGGTGGGTGACCAGCTGACCGATGTGGGCATCACGTTGACCGTGACCTCCGCGGAGTTCGTGCCGAACGTCATGGTGTCCGACAATGCAGGGTCGGCCTCGGCGACCTACGCACCTCAGGGACCGGGTGACGACGCCCGCTACTTCGCCGTCCGGACTCACGTCGTCAATGACGGACAGAAGAGCATCGACCTCACCTGCAGCTCGCCGATCACGAATGCGCTCATCGACGACCGTGGAAGGAAGTTCGACGCGTTCGATGGCCTCTACAAGATCCAGGGCAACCCCTACTGCAACGACGCCGTGCAGCCCGGCTTCGAGGCCGACATGACCTACGTCTACCGCGTTCCGTCGTCGGCCACGATCACCTCGTGGTCCTTCGCCGACGCAGCCGATCCGACCTCGTTCAGCCGTCCCGGCACCATCGTGCAGGTCGGCTGATGACCGCCCGCTGGCTCTGGATCGCTTCCGGCTTCCGCCTACCAGGGTGGGGAGCGGCCGCGGATCGAGTCGAGGCTCGCGGACGGATGCCAGTTTGACTCAGCGCGAAACAGTGGGACGAGGTCCGTCGAGGGCTCGCCGTTCCCGTGTGACCCCTGCGCACGACTGTCACCCATAGGGGTGAAACGATCGCAATCTGCCGCATCCGTACTGAGTCGATCATGCGGGGAGAGGTAGAGATGAAGTCGAGGGGGACGGGCATGGGGCTGCCGACGCTTCGTGATTGCGAAGCGCCCTCGCCCACGCCCGAGTCCGTTGGGCCTCGTGACCTGCTCGACGACTCCGAGCGTCTGTACGACGGGGATCTCGTCGGTGCGATCGGCGCGGACCCCGGCCCGGGCGAAGCCCACCGCCGTGAGCTCCTTCTCCAAGCGCTCGCGGCGTATGAGCGGCTCCGTCTCCGCGAGGCGCCCGATTCCGATCCCGGCACGGTCTTCGCCAGATGGCCCGCCTGCACCCTCGTCGCGACGGCGTGGCTGGCCCGGCGCACTGAGAATCTCGCGACCTCCCTGGAGGCGGTGCTCGGCGGTCCAGCAACCGATTGGCTTGCGGGATGGGCTCACGCATGGCGCATGCACCCGGAACTGCGAGACCACGTTCACTCGCCGGGCCTGACCGCTGCGGTGATGGCCAGCGGCGCCGTCGGGTCGGTGGTCGGTGCTCCACTCCTGCGGCTTGATCTCGAACGAGGTGCACTCGTCGTCGCCTTCCCCGACGAACGCCACGGGGCTTCCGTCATGGTGGGCGGGGGCGAGTGTCCTCGCGCCGGTGGAGGGTTCCTGCTGGCGCGGCCGTCGCGGATCGCGACCTGCACGGACGTGCTCGGTGGCGTCCACGTCGTCGACGTCGTCGACGTCATAGACCCGCTCGTCGTCTTCGACGACACCGGAGCCCAGCTGCCCGCCGGTGCCGCCCTGCCCGCAGGCGAGGTGTGGGTTCTCCACCTCGGCACCCCCACGGCGGACGCGGTCGACGGGACCTGGCAGGTCCTCGAGCACGCGACGCCGCCCGTCGGGTGGTCCCGGTGGTGGATCGCGCGGGTGTCGCTCGCCGGTGCGGCGGCCGTTCGCTCGGCGGTGGACTTCGGCCCGCCACCGGGTTCCTGGCGTCCGGTGCAGAGCACCGCACGAGCCGACCTGTTGCTCGGCGAACCCATCGAGGGGCTCCTGGGGCCGGACGGCGAGCCGGTCCACGGGGACCCCCCGCGGCTCCGTCTGCCCGGGGGCGTGAGCCAGACCTGGACCATCGAGCTGCTCCGCGACGGCGCGGCGCTCCCCCGGCGGTGGACCGCCTTCGGTGGTGCCGTCGTCTCCCTCGCGGACGGGTCGACGGGGCCGTTGGTGGGGCGGTTCCGCGTCGCCGCCTCGGCGCCGGGGCAGTCGCCGGTGCGGGCATCGGTAACCCTCGCCCAGGGCGTCACGCTGACGACGAAGCGCCGACTGCGGCTGCTTCGCGAGAACGGCGGACTCACCTCCGCCGACGTCAGGCTCAGCGCTCCCGCCGGGGTGCTGGTCCCCTCCGTCGTGTCGCTGAAGTCCATCGAGATGCGGACGTCGGTGACGATCCGTGCCGCGGACTCGACGCACCGCCTGGACGCCGTGGTCGAACTCCCCCACTGCGCGCTGCGGCGCCGGGTGGCGGGAGAGAACGGAGGCTGGGGCGTCCGGCCCGAGGCCTTCACCCTCGACGACCTTGCCCACGGCGCGTGCCTCGACGTGCAGCTGCCCGCCCGCCTCCGCGAGGCGCTCGGTCACGTCCCCGCACTGGTCGCCACCGATCCCGCGGGCGGCCGTGAGCAGCGGATCCGCGGGGCGCGAGTGGCCGACGGCGTGTACCGGTACCGGCTTGCCGAGCTGCTCGACTCCGTGCGCTCCGGCGGCAGCCTGGCGCTCTCGCTCGTACTCGGCGACGACTTCACCGCGCAGGTCGCCAGGATCCGCGGTTCCGCCGTGGCCGAGGCGGTGCTCCGCCGCGGCGACGAGCTGCGCCTGGTCGACCGGGACCCCGCACCGGAGCTCGTAGTGCGGGTGACATCGCCGCTCACGCCATGGCTCCGGCCGTGGGAGGTCACTGTCGCGCCCGGCGAGTCCGCCGTCCCGCTCGGCCCGGGTTATGTCCACGGTGGGCTCCTGGACGTCCGGGTCGGCGCACCCCACCTCGCCAGCCGGACAGACCGGTCCTTCCGCATCGGCGACCCGAACCGGGTGCCGACCGCGCTGTCCGGAGTGGAGTTCCAGGCGGCTTCCTACCTGGCCGGCCAGGCGCCCCCGCCCACCGGAGTCGCCGCCTACCGCCTGCTCTGGGCAGCCGCGGACGCAGGCGGACCCGCGACCGACGCGGGCAGCCGAGCGCTCGTCACGCAGGAGTGCGCCGCGGTCCTCGGCGAGCATCCGTACGCCGCGCTGGTCGCCGGGGCCCGTACGGCGATGCCCGCGCACCGAACCGTGCCTATCCTGATCCGCTCCGGGCTCGCCGCCCACCGGTTCGCCCGGGTCGACCGGCCCGAGGCGATCACGCCGCTCTGGGAGAGCAGCCCGCTGCTGTCGCTGCTGCTCACCTCACCGCTGCTGCCCTACCGCAGCGGAGCCGTGGACTGGTCTCCCGCCGAGCTGAGCACGGAGGAGGCCCTGCTCCTCGACGCCGCGGACCGGTATGTCAATCCCGCGGGGTTGGAGATCCTCACCGGTGAGCGACGGTGGGACGGTCCCGTGCCCGCGCAGCCGCTTCTCGACGTGGCGGACGCTCCGCGTCCTGTCGTCACGGCCGCGCTCACCGGGCTGGACGAGCTGCGCGCGTTCGCGCACGCCTCGGCCTTCGGCGAGCTGTTCTCGGTGCTCACGCACGTGCGCGCACCCGGCGCCTCCTCCCCACGGGAGGCCTCGCTCGGGTTCGCGATCGTCGCCCGGCTCGCCGCGCACGGGAACCCGGACGCGGCGGAAGTCGAGCCCGGCCTGCGTGCCGCCTGGCTCGCCGTCGTCGCCATAGACCCCGGCACCGCCGCTTCCGACCTCGCCCTTGCCGAGTACCTCGTCTCCCACTGGCACGCCCACCGTGCCTGACACCGCGAAGGAGCAACGGTGACGTTCGATCCGCTGGAGTCCAGCCGGGAGATCACCCTCGGCTACCGCCGGTACCTGCGTTCCCTGCTTCCCCTGCGCGACGCCTCCCTGGCCTCGGCGCTGGAGCACGTGATCGACACGAGCCCGCTGCTGGCCAAGGGGCCGCTGCTGGAGGCGACGCCCGCCTACGCGCCCGGCACGACCCTGGCGGAGCTCGTGGCCGAGGGGGTGCTCCCGGAGCGGTTCCTGTCCCTCACCGGCCCTGAGCTCCCCGCGGACCGCCCGCTCTACCGGCACCAGGAGCAGGCGATCCGCAAGGTCCGGGCCGGGCGCAATGTCGTGGTCGCCACCGGCACGGGCTCGGGCAAGACCGAGAGCTTCCTGCTGCCGATCCTCGGCCACCTCGCCGAGGAGTCCGCCGCCGGTCGGCTCGGGCCGGGTGTGCGAGCGCTGCTGCTCTACCCCATGAACGCGCTGGCCAACGACCAGATGAAGCGGCTCCGGCACCTGCTCGCGGACTCGCCGGAGATCACCTTCGGCCGCTACACCGGCGAGACCCGGGACTCCGTGCGGGACGCGGAGGCGACCTTCGCCCAGCTCCATCCACACGAACGCCGGCTGCCCAACGAGCTGCTCAGCCGCGCCGAGATGCGCGCCACGCCGCCGCACATCCTGCTGACCAACTACGCGATGCTCGAGTACCTCCTGCTCCGGCCGAAGGACCTCGATCTCTTCGAGGGCGACCACGCCGGGCAGTGGCGGTTCGTCGTCGTCGACGAGGCCCACGTCTACGACGGAGCCAAGGGGGCGGAGCTCGCGATGCTCCTGCGCAGGCTCCGCGACCGGGTGTCGTCGGGCCGGGACCTGCAGGCGATCGCGACGAGCGCGACAGTGGGGGCCAAGGACTCCCCGGCCGCGGTGACCCGCTTCGCGACCGACCTCTTCGACCTGCCCTTCGAGTGGAACGACGACACACCGGGCAGGCAGGACCTGGTGACCTCGACCGTCGTCGCGGCCCCGGACCGACCGACGTGGGGGCCGCTCCCCGCCGGCGACTACGCCCGGCTGGGTGCGCACGTCGATCACACCGACGTGCTGAAGGCCGCCCGCGACCACGGCTGGGACGGGCCCGATGACGCGGTCGCCGCCCTCCGCTCGGAGTCCCGGCTGACCGCGTTCCGCACCGCGCTGTCCACGGGACCACGCCCGTTCGCCGACGTCGCCCGCACGGTCTTCGGTGAGGACGTCGAGCAGGAGCGGCACCTGACCGACCTCGTCCGCCTGGCAGGGGCGCTACGGGCCCCCGACCGGTCCCCGGCGCTCTCGTCGCGGTTCCACCTCTTCGTGCGCGCCACCGAGGGCGCATTCAGCTGCCTCGGCCCGGACGGCCCCCACCTCGGGTTGAGCCGTCGGGAACGCTGCGAGACGTGCGAGCGGGTCGTCTTCGAGCTCGGTGGCTGCCAGCGCTGCGGTGCCGCCCACCTGCACGGCGCGCTCGACGACAGCGGCCCGGTCCCCCGCCACGTCCCGTGGAAGGCGGGCGGGCACCGACGCCACGCCTGGCTGCTGCTGGAGGACGGCGACAGCACCGATCGCACGCCCCACGACGAGGACGACGCCGCACTCGAGGAGGAGAAGGCCACCGAGGGCGACCGGCGTTACCTCTGCACCGGTTGCGGAGCCGTGCACCTCGACCAGCCGCTGAACTGCGGTGCGGGCGACTGCACCGCCGCCGACTTCCGGACGGTCCAGCTGCTGTCGTCCGAGTCCGCAGCCCTCGGCTCCTGTGCTGCGTGCGGGGCGCGGGGCACCCGGTTGATCCGGCTCCTGGAGAGCGGCGGCGAGGCCTCGGCGTCAGTACTCGGCTCCGCGCTCTATCAGGCACTCCCCGCCGCGGACGGGCCCTCGTCGGATCTGCCCGGCAACGGTCGGAAGCTCCTGTTTTTCAGCGACAGCAGGCAGACGGCCGCGTACTTCGCGCCCTACCTGGAGGACACCCACCGCAAACTCGCACAGCGCCGGATCCTTACGATGGCGCTAGCCGACCACCAGCGGATGGAGCGAGAACCGGCGAAGCTCGACGGCCTCGCCCACTACGCCTACCTGGCCGCCAAGCGGGAGGGGGTCTTCGACGAGGACGCCTCCTCCGTCGTCGCCCGCCGCGAGGCCCTCGAGTGGACGGTCCACGAGGTGATCAGCTTCGACGACCGCCAGTCGCTCGAAGGCGTCGGGCTGATGCGCGTCGAGATGGTCCGCAAGGCCTCTTGGGCGCTGCCGGGCTGCCTGGCCGACCTCGGCCTGACCGACGAGGAGGGCTGGGACCTCCTGCAGGAGCTCGTCCGCACCCTACGGTTCCAGGGCGCCATCGACATGCCCGAGGAGGTACCGCCCAACTCGCCGATCTTCGAACCGCGCACCGGCCCCATCTACGTCCGCGGCGACGGCTCCGACGCCAAGCGGAAGGTGCTGAGCTGGCTCCCGACGACGGGGACCAACCGGCGGATCGACTACCTCACCCGTGTGCTCGAGTCCGTGGGATCGACGGCGGCGCCGCGCGCGCTGCTCGACGCGGTCTGGATGGCGCTCGACCCCACCGGGACACCCGGTAAGGAGGGCCCGCACAGCTGGTTCTTGGTCGTCTCGCCCAAGGACCTCGGCCCCGTGCGCAGGCTCAATCACCTACGGTTCCGAATCCGACCGGTCGAGGAACGGGAGCAGCTCTTCCGGTGCGAACGGTGCCGTCGGATGGCCGGGGTGTCCGTGCGCGGGGTCTGCCCCACGCTGCGCTGCGACGGCATGCTCGAGCCGTGGGTCCGGCCCCGCGCCGCGGAGGAGCGCGACCACTACCGGCACCTCTACCTCGACGCCAAGCCGGTGCCCATGAAGGTCATGGAGCACACCGCCCAATGGACGAGCCAGAAGGCCGCCGAGATCCAGGGGCAGTTCGTCCGGGGCGAGGTCAACGCGCTCTCCTGCTCGACGACCTTCGAGCTCGGCGTGGACGTCGGCGAGCTGCAGGCGGTGGTGCTGCGCAACATGCCGCCGTCGACCGCCAACTATGTCCAGCGCGCCGGTCGGGCGGGCCGACGCTCCGACTCCGCCGCTCTCGTGCTGACCTACGCTCAGCGTCGGTCGCACGACCTCACCCGGTTCGCCGAACCGGAGAAGATGATCGCGGGTGAGATGCGTCCGCCGATCGTGCCGCTGGCGAACGTGCGCATCGACCGGAGGCACTCCCACTCCGTGGCAATCGCCGCGTTCTTCGGCACGATGAAACGGCAGTTGGCCCGCGAGTGGACCACCGCGGGCGAGTTCTTCCTGCCGCCTGTTCCCACACCGCCCGACTGGGTCGGCCCGGTCGCCCAACTGCGGCGGTTCCTCACCCCCGTCCCCCGCCGGGTCCGGGACAGCCTGCTGGAGGTCCTGCCCGCGGACGTCGCCGCTGAGATCGACGTCGAGTCCGGCGCCTGGGCCGAGGTCCTCCTGGACCTCGTCGAACAGGCGGGGCAACAGCTCGCGCAGGATGTCGAGGACTTCACCGAACGCGAACGCACCGCCGCGGCCGAGGCGAACTACGCCCTCGCGGGCCAGTGCAAGCGGGTCATCGCCACCCTGCGCAGCCGCCAGCTGATCGGATACCTGGCCAACCGGAACGTGCTGCCCAAATACGGCTTCCCGGTCGACACGGTGGAGCTGCGCACCGACCGGCTGCAGGGTGGCATCGACAAGCCGCTGGAGCTGACCCGGGACCTCACCATGGCGATCAACGAGTACGCCCCGGGTGCCCAGGTGATCGCGGGCGGGTACCGATGGACCTCGGGCGGGGTCTACCGGCTTCCTGGGAAGGACCTCTTCCGGCAGTACTACACCGTCTGCGAGACCTGCGGGCACTACCGGCAGGACGCTTCACCGCCCGCAGCCGAGTGTCCCGCCTGCGAGACCATCCAGACCAAGGCCGCAAAGGCGTACGTGGTGCCGGAGTTCGGGTTCGTCGCCTCGGAGAGCGTCCGTCAAGGATCGGGGCAGGCACCTCGTCGTTCCTGGTCCGGGGCCACCTACATCATCGACTCCCACGCCGACGTCGAGGAGGACGTCGTCCGGTTTCCCACCGGAGCGGAGCTGCGCTGGCGCTCCGGTGCTCGCGGTGAGTTCGTCGTGGTCAACGAGGGCCCGAACCGGGGCGGCTACCAGCTGTGCGACTGGTGCGGGTTCGGCACCTCGATGGTCGCCGGGCGCAAGAAGGCGAAGAGCCACAAGCACCTGCTCAAGGGGACCGAGTGCGCCGGCCCGATGCGGTCGCAGAGTCTGGCGCACCAGTACCAGACGGACTTCGTGGAGCTGGAGCTGCCGCCCGGCACGGCGACCGTTGTCCCCGAGTCGGCGCTGCGGTCCACCGTGTACGCCCTCCTGGAGGGTGCCGCCGCCGAGCTCGAGATCAGCCGGGACGACATCGACGGCACCGTGCACCACGGCGGTGACGGGTTCCCGTCGTTAATCCTCTTCGACACGACGCCGGGCGGGGCGGGGAACACCCCTCGGATCGCGCGGCAGCTGGCCACCGTGCTGGAGGCAGCCGTCCGGCGGGTGGCCTCGTGCGAGTGCGGGCCGGAGACCAGCTGCTATGGCTGTTTGCGCGCCTTCCGCAACGAGCGCTATCACGAGCAGCTCAGCCGAGCGGGTGCCCTCAGCCTGCTGGGCAGGTTCGTCTCGGTCCTCGAGGTCTGAGGGATGCCCGACGCCCGATCCACCCTCGTCCCGAGCGCGGTCGACCTCGCGCTCAGCGCGCTCCGAGCCCGTGAACTCACGGTCGTGGCGATTTCGACGATGGCGCGCGATCACGGGCTGAGCGAGGCCGACCTGGCCGTCCTGCTCCGGCGGCTCGTCGACGACGGCGCCCAGGTACCGAGGCCGCTCCGTCCGTTGGTAGCCCCGGTCCCGGTCCCGGTCCCGGCGGCTTTGACTGAGGCGTTCTCGGGGCACACGACCCTCGATCTCGACTCGATCTCGCTGGCCGACCTCGGGCTGGTTGCCACACGGGACGGGGTCCCCCTCCCCCGAGAAGCGGTGTGGGATCCGACCGTCGAGCGGCTGCCGGCGCCCCCGGTGGTCGAGGCCACCGAGGAGCCGGACGAGTCCGTCCCGGACCTCGACGAGGACGCGGAGGCCACGGACTCGTTCTGGCGGTACCGGCAGGAGACCGGCCGCGCAGGGCTGATCGACGCGGGCGAGGAGGTCGTGCTGGCGCGGGCGATCGAGGTCGGGCTCCTCGCCGCCGAGCGCCTCGAGAATGGCGATGAGACGACACCGGCCGCCCTCCCACTGCGGTTGCTGATCGCGGCCGGCGAGGGCGCGTACGAGCGTTTCGTCACGGCCAACCTCCGACTCGTGCTCTCCATCGCGAGCGGATACGGGGCCCCGGGTCTGGACGCCCTCGACCTCGTACAGGAGGGCACTCTAGGCCTGATCAGGGCCGTGCAGAAGTTCGACATCGCCCAGGGCACGAAGTTCTCCACGTACGCGACCTGGTGGATCCGGCAGGCCATCACCCGTGCCATCGCCGACCAGTCGCGCACCATCCGTTACCCGGTACACCTGGTCGAGCGCCTGAACGCCTTCAGCCGCCGTGCCCTCCCGGACGACGATTCCGCCACCGCCGAGCTGGTCGCGACGCTTCCGACGACGGTCCCGTTCGAGAGCGCTCGGGACGTCCTAGGCGAGGAGGTCCTCCAAGATGTCGCCGACCGCTACCTCGACCCGCCGGCCCCGGACCTGCGGGGCTTCACCGTCGAGGATGTCGCCGCCGCCCTCTCCATCCTGTCGGAGCGCGAGCGCACGATCGTCGACCGCAGGTTCGGGTTCGTCGGGGACGCCGCGACCCTAGACGTGATCGGCGGTGAACTCGGGGTGACCCGCGAGCGCATCCGACAGATCCAGAGCAAGGCGCTCGGCAGGCTGGAGACCGAGCTGCGCGCCGCCCGCCGTCGTCAGGCCCGGGCGGCCTCGTAGTCGAACTCGCCGAGCCGCGCACGCGCCGTGGCACGCTCCTCGTCGGTGAACAGATCGTAGAAGCGCTCGTCCAGCACGAGGGCCTCGACGCTGAGGTCGAGCCGTCTGCGCTCCCAGAGAAACGAGAAGGTGTCGTTGGCGGGCTTGCGCAACGACCGACGCACCGCCTCGACCGGGCCGTACTCGACGAGCAGCCCCACGAACGGTCGCGGGTTGTGCTTCAGCTCGCCCTTGCAGACGTCGAGCACCTCGACGAGGCGGGCTTCCAGAAGAGCCTCGGCCTGCGTGGTCTCCGGCGCGACGACGGGCTCCGGCTCGCCACTCGGCGCGGGGACGTGCACCGGAACAGCGGGCTCCGGTGTGGCCGCAGCCGGCGCTGTGGGCGTCTCCGCGGGGGCCTGTTGCTCGACCTCCGGGAGCTCGAGCTGCGCGACCTCGGGTTCGATGAGCTCCAACTGCCGAGCCGGGCCTACGACGGGCTCGGCCTCGGGTGCGGGTTCCACGAGTGCGACGCCGGGGGCGCCCGTGCCCTCGTCGTCCCGATCCCCCGCCGCGATCTCGTTGCGGCGCTGGACGAAGCCGCGCAGAGCGTCGACCGAGGTGAAGACCTCGAAGCCCAGCTCGGCGAGCCGGGGCAGGTCCGCCTCGTCCGGGTCCAGCTCCAGCACCACGGGCGAGCCCTGCCCGGCCTGCAGTCCCTCGGGCCAGTACGCCTCCGCCACGGCCAGCGCCCGGCTCGTCTCGGGGTCGGCGATCTCCGCATCCAACGCCGGGTTCGCGTACCCGGCCGCCTCCAGCTCGGTGAGCAGGTCGCGGATCTGCACCGCGCGGGCGTCCCGCTCGTCGGTGTCCTCGGCGACCCGTACCTGCGGCAAGCCCTCTGTCCACGCGACCTCGGCGCCGACGAGGCGCCCAAGGAACGCGTTCGCATCCGCCGCAACCAGCCTGCGACGGGCGTCGAGGAAGGCGCGATAGTTCTCGACGCGCCACAGCTCGGGATCGGCCGGGATCCACTGGCTCGCCAACGCCTCCGCCGAGCAGAACATCAGGTACTCGTGGGGGCTGCGGCGGTTCAAGGTGGTCGCGGTGCCGGGCACCGCGAAGGCGAGGTTCCCGACGGCGTTCGCCTCGGACCGGGAGTAGCCGTGCCGGTAGAGAGCGTCCTTCGGGAAAATCTCGTGCACCCGCAGCTCGCCGCTCTCGCCGTCGAGCAGGCCGCCGGTTCCGAGGTCCCGCCCACCGCTGACCCGGGTGAGCATGTAGAGCAACGCGTAGGCGCGCGCCCCGCGGCCGACCCCCTCGAGATCCTGCGGCTCGACGGTCAGGCCGCCCCGACGGGAGCGTTCGAGCGCGGTGATCAGTCCATCCACACCGGACCTGTCGACGATGTCGAGGTCCTTCGCCAGCGCGGTCTCGGCGGAGCCCGCGAACCGGCCGCGCAGGGCGGCATGGACGAACCAGTAGAGAGCCTTGTCCGCCTCCGCACCGTCCGCGAACCGGCCCTGTCCGTTGTGCAACAGCCGGGTGACGATCGGGAACGCGTAGCGGCCACTGCTGATCACGCGGTCGTGGTCGATGCCCAGCCGCCCACCGACGAGGCCGAGGAAGTGCTCGATGTTCTGCGACGCGTGGTCGAGCGCCGTCCGGAACTCATCCGCGGAAACCCCTTCCAAGGCGGCGAACGGCGCCCTTCCGGTGGCCACCGCGTTGACGTTTCGCAGCAGCCAGTCCAGCGAGAACGTGAACTGCCGCGCCCGCCAGCCCTCCAGCGCTCGGCGCATCGACGGGCGGGCATCGCCCCACTCCGAGCAGATCCGCGCGAGCGCCAGGTCGCCCTTGGACAGCCGGGTGCCACCCGAGTTGACCCGGTTGAAGATGTCGACGACGACGTCCACCGTCTTGTCCGCACCGGTGATCCGGTCGACGAAGAAGTCTCGCTCGAGGATGCTCTCGAGCTGCAGCAGCCGGGACAGGTACACGCCGAGGTTCGGGCGCATCCACTGCTGGTCGATCAGCTGGTCGTACTTCTTGGCCTGGTCGGCGTTGAAGAGGCCGGTGACGTCCACCCACAGCAGATCGGCCCGCGCGGTGGACGGAGCGAGGAACTGGAAGGCCTCGGTCTCCACGTTGAAGTAGAGCCGGGTGAAGATCGCCGGGTCACCCTCGAAGAACGCGGGTGGGCGGCCGCGGATGATGCCGTAGAGCGTGGTGATCCGCTGCTGACCGTCGAGGAGGAGTTGCTTGGTGCCGCTGCCGGCCTCCGCGCCACGGACTGCCTGCCGCTGCCCCTCCGCCTCCCAGACGAGCAGCGCGCCGACGGGGAAGCCCTTGTAGAGCGACCGCATGAGGCCGCGGATCTGGTCCTTGTTCCACACGTAGCCGCGCTGGAACTCCGGGAGCAGCATCGACCCCGAGTCGATCTGATCCAGGATGGTGCTGAGCCGCGCCATGTCGGTCCCCCCATTGCCGCCGTGCTGCGCCGTCCCGACACCGGGGCGCCCCGTTGATGATGTACCGAACGTGATCGTGTTGCCGTCTTCGCCCCTACCGGACACCCCGATCGTGTAAGCGACTCAATCCTCCATGCCGGGCAAGACGTAGCGGGTGCCCTTCGTCCGCCCCACCTTCTCGAGACGGCCGTCTTCCACGAGAGCGGCGAGCATCGAGCGTGCCTCCGGCAGGCTCACGGCCAAGAGGTCCGCGACCTGGTTCGTCGACAGCGCGCCTCGGCCGGCCAGCATGAGGACGAGGCCGGAGCGGTCCGCGTCGGGGTCCTCGTCCGGCTGTTCGACGACGGGTGGAGGGACCACCGGGACGCCGAGGACGGGCGTGGGAGGCTCGTCCTCCACAGGCTCCAGCGCCACCGTCGCCCTGACCGTCTCGGCGATCTCGGGCATCTCGGGGCTCTCGGCCGGTGCCTCGCTCGCCACCAACGGTCCGATCCCCAGGGTGTCGAGCTCGGCCCACACCGGAGCCAGGGCGCGCTCGGCGTTCAGGACGTACTCGGACTGTCGGATCCGCTGGAACGTCCACCCGCACCGCTTGAGCTCCTGCTCACGGTGGAGGTCCGCGAGCTGCTGTTCCGGCGTGGTGTGGAACGCGTCCCCGTCGCACTCCACGGCGAGCTTGCCCGCCGCCCCGGTGACGACCAGGTCGATGAAGCGCCCGTTGGCCTCCACCTGCGGGGTCACGTGGAAGCCGCGACCGAGGAGGTCGAGGAAGACCCGCTGCTCGAAGAGCGAGTCGAAGGCGTCGTGGCGGCGGTTCCGGGTCACGTCGGCGAGCACCGGGGGGAGCTCCGCGCCGGCGCCGGACGTCATGTGGTCCAGCAGCGACCGCCGCAAGTCCGTCGGGCGCAGCAGATCAGCGGTCACCGAGTGGAACAGCCATAGCTGGTCCTGGGCACGGGAGACGGCCACGTTGAAACGCTGCTCCGCGTCCCGCTTGGTGAAGGGGAACGCGGCCCGCTCCTTCGGGGCCACGACCATGGACAGGAACACGACGTTGCGCTCGTCGCCCTGGAACTCGGGCGGGGTGCCGACTCGGATCCGCCTCCGGTCCCACTCCTCCGGGGCGATCACCCGCTTCAGCGCGGAGGCGATGATCTCTACCTGCGCCTGTCCCTGGAGGACCACGACCCCGAACGACAGCCCGTCGTACGCCTCGTCCTCCAGGCATGCGGCCAGTACCGCCGCGATCTCCTCCGCCTCGGCGACGTTGGCCGTCCGGCTGCCCGTGCCCTCGGTGAACCCGCCCTCGACGTAGGTAGCGCGCAGCGGCGGGAGCCGGTCGGCCCCGAACTGCCGGAGTGGGACGAGCGGCGCGTCCCGGTAGAACGAGTTCGAGCACCAGCTGATGATCTCCGGCATGCACCGGAAGTGCTCCCGCAGCCGGATGACCTGGCCGAACCGGCTGCGCAGCAGCGAGAAGATGCTGTCGCGTGGCGTGAAGCTCGTGCGCAGGTACTGGGGAATGTCGTGCAGCTCCGAGTCGATGCGGTCGAAGATGGGCTGCAAGGAGCCACTCGTGACCTCGGACGGTGTGCACTGCTTGTCGTCGCCGACGACGATCACCCGCGGCGCGAGCCACAGCAGGAACGCGCTCGTCAGTTCAGCCTGGCTCGCCTCGTCGACGATCACGACGTCGAAGGCGTTCGCCCGCGGCGGGACCGAGGCCAGGACCTGCTGGATCGGCATGACCCAGGCGGGGACCGCGTCCTGCGCCACGCGCATGGCGTCCCGCGCGGCCTGCCGGTAGCGCTCGGCGTACTTGCCGGTGCCCTTGCCGACGTTCGCCATGTTGTTCTTGTACGACTGCAGGGCCTGCACCTGGGTCGCGTTCATCCGGCTCAGGCAGGCGCTCCAGGAGCGGGCGGCGGCCAGCCGCCCCGTCAGCCGGGCCAGATCCTTGGTCGCAATCGTCAGGTCCGCCTCAAGGCGCTGCTCCCGGCCCGGATCGATCTGGACCCGCAGCCAGGTCGCCGCGCACGCCCGCGCCCACGCCTCCGGCCAGCGGCGGAGACGCTCCGTCCAGTCGTCGAGCGGGTGCTCGCGCAGGTCCGCGGCGAGGTGCGGCGCCGCGACGTGGACGCGGTCGAGCAGCTCGTCGCAACGCAGCTGGGCCGCCTGCTGGTCCGCGGCCCGGGCCAGCGAGGCGAGGGCCTCTGCGTAGGCACCCCGGTCCGCCGCCTCGAACGCCCGCAGGACATGCGCCAGCTCGTGCGGGCGCACCTCTGGCGGCACCGCGGCTACGAGGTCGTCGCGAGCGGCGTCGAGCTCGGCACGGGCGATCACGGCCGACCGGGCGTGGGTCGCCTGGACCGCGACAGCCGTGACCTGCTCGACGGCCCCGATGTCGTACAGCGCGGGCCTCGCGGCGGGCGGCAACGTAGCGAGCACCGCGCGGAGGGCGTCCGTGGCGGCCAGGACCCGCGCGATCACCCCGCACGCCGTCCGGAGCTGCTGGAGCAGGTCGATCAGCACCACGCGCGGCTCACCGAGGCCGACACCGATGCGCAGGGGCCCGAAGGCCACGTTGATCTGCTGCCCGATCGCGAGGACCGCCAGGTGATGGGCAGCCGCGTGCGCCGCGGCCGCGGAGTCCACCGGCCGTCCGCCCACGAGCACGGCAGCCTCGAACGGTGCGACGGCCTTCTGCTCTGGGCTCTTGAACATCCTGCGGAGGGAGCCACCACCGTCGAGGTGGGTGCCGAGCGCGGCGAACGCGTGCGCGGCGGTGTCCAGGTCGAGCTGGGCGTGGACGGAGACGTCCGCGAACCCGGCCGCCTGGTCGTGCCGCACCGCGGCGTCCACCAGCCCCAGACGCTCCACTGCGCGCTGCCAGGCGTGCGGCCCCGTTCCGTCCAGCAGCGCGGACGTCATGTCCCGCGCCCAGTCCCGGTGCGCGCGCAGGTCCCGCAGCGCCAGGAGGCTCTCGTCGGCTTCGGTGCAGGCGGGACCCAGCCGGACGAGCTGCTCAGCGTCGAGAGCTTCGAGAGTGCCCACCAACACCGACGTGTCGCCCCGGCGGACCGACTCACCCAGCGCGACCGCCTCCGCCAGCTCACCGAAGCGGCGCTGGTCGAGCAGATCGGTAGGGATCCGCTGGTCACGACGGGTACGGCGTTCGTCGGTCTCTTCCCCGATCAGCCGCACCAGCTCGCCGAGCTCGATGGCCGACAGCGGGAGCTCCCCCGCGACGCCCTCGCCCAGCCAGCCGTCCCGTTCCTGCGTGCGACCGAGCTCGGCTGCGATCCGGGCGAGCGTGCCCCGGTAGCCGGCGGCCACCTCGGGGTGTTCGAAGGTCTCCGCCTCGCGGACGGCGCGGATCTCCTCGAGGAGCCGCGCGCGGTCCCGACGAACGGCCTCGCGCTTCTCGGTGAGGTCGGCGATCTCGCGGTCGGCCCGGACGGGGTTGAAGTCGGTCTTGCGCCCGGCGAGGGTCGCCACGCTGCGCGAGAGGTCGGAGTTGCCCTTCGCGGAGGCGTCGGTGAGTGAGACGCACAGCTCCTGCATCTCCGGCGGCAGCTTGTCCCGCAGCACCCGGAGGGCCTGCGCCTTCTCCGCGGTGACCAGGACCCGCTTGCCCTGGGCGAGCAGCGCGCTGACCAAGTTGGCGATGGTGTGGGTCTTTCCGGTGCCGGGCGGACCCTCGACCACGACGCCGCTGTCCGCATCGAGCCGATGGATGATCTGAGACTGTTCCTCGTTCGCGGCCAGTGGGAAGAGCGGGTCCTCCCCCGCCGTGGCAGTGCCGAAGCCGGTGCGCTCCAGCCAGGCGAGGCGCTGCTCAGGCTCGATTGCCTCGACAAGCTGCGCGAGCCCCAGCGGCACGGGCGAGGACTCATCCGCGAGGGACGTGGTGATCGCGTCGTAGTAGGCCCTGATCGCGTAGGCGCCGCGCGGCCGGGCGACGAGTGCCGGACTCATCGACACCAGGGAGTGCTCGGTCCGCTCAGGCTCCCAGCCGTCACTCACCTTGTGCGCGACCTGCAGAACCCGGGCCGCCCACTCCTTCAGGAACTCGGGCAGAGCGGGTTCGATCGGGCTCACGGCCCGCTCGAGGAGCTTGTCCCGCAGGATCGCGCTACCGGATAGGTCGAAGGAGTCCAGCCCGCCCAGGAGCTCGTCGTCCTCGAGGCGGAGGCTGGACTCGTCGGCGAGGACGCAGATCATGTCGCCGGACTCGAGGTCCTGGTCGATCCGCACGGCCTGGCTGATCATGTGGACCCGCACACCGGGGGTCTGCAACAGCCCGGAGGCGAGCACGAGCTCGACGGACTCCGGCTGGTCCTGGGCGATCCGGTGCATGTCGAACAGCGCTTCGAAGACCCGCCGACGAGGCCTCCGCAGCCGCTCCTGCTCCGCCCACGCCCTCCAGTCGACGAGCCACGCGTCGAACTGCCCGCGGATGTGGGGGTACTCGTCGAGCGGGACCTCGCCCTGCCCGCGGACGACCACGCGCTCCTTGAGCCGCGGCTCGCTGAGGTCGTCGGTGCCGGAGCGGTCCAGCCACCGCTTGAGCTCGCGGGACGCTGCCGGTTCGGGATCGCGGTGCACGCGGGAGACACGGAGCACCTCGGCCCCCGGTCCGTCCGGGCTCTGGATCGTGGTCGCCTGCTGCGCGTCGTGCAGCCATAAGGTCCGGTGGTAGCGGCCGACGCTTCGCACCGGTGCGAAGCGGGCGGCCGCCATCTGCCGAAGCACGCCCATCAACCGTGTCACGCGATCCCTGGTCGACGGGTCGTGCTCGTGCGTCATCGACTTCCTCCCCCGAGCTGCCCGATTTAGGCGCCCTGTTCCTCATCGAAGGCGAGGACAGCACTGTCACCGAAGCGAGGAAGATTCACTCGAATCGGGCAAGGGGTTCGGGCCTCGCTACGAGAAGACCGCTGATTCGCCGTCCGCCGCCTGGACTTTGGCCAGAGGGCCGGATACGCAGGCTGTGGTTCCCGAGCAGTATCGAGGCGTCGTCCCGACGGCGGCCGGGGCTGGTCTTCGCTGGGGTGAGGTCGTGGGGCTGCGGACCGACGCGCTGGGCCTCGACGCCGCCCGGCTGGTCGTGATCCGCACCGTGGTCGAGGTCGCCGGGACCACCTCGTTCAAGCCGTTCCCGAAGAGCCGCGCCGGACGCCGCACGGTGCCGCTGCCGAGCTGGCTCCTACCGATCATCCGCGAGCACCTGGAGGGGTGGCCGACGAGCCGAACGCACCGGTCTTCGCCAACGAGGTTGGGGTACCGCTGCGGCGGACCCTGCTCCGATCGCGGATCTGGCGCCCCTCGCTCGCCAGGGCGGGCCTGCTCGGCGGAGTCACGCCTATTGGTGATCGGTACCGGCGCGGTGGACCGACGCAGCGAGCCAGGAGCACACGGAGGACGTCCGCACCGAGCCCCCCGCCGTGCACTACGTCGCACGACACCAGTCCGGCGGACTGCGGTTCCACGACCTGCGCCATTCGTACGCCACCTGGCTCGTCGACGACGGCGTCCCGCCGAACATGGTGCAACGAGTCCTGGGCCACGAGCGGTCCTCGACGACGCTGGACCTCTACACCCGGCGGACCGACAGCAGCGATCGCATCCTCCAGGCCCTCGACGACGATCCGGACGGCTGCGGAGCGTCCGTCGCTCCAGAATGAGCGATGCTCCGGAAATGCTCCGGGAACACCCCGGGAACGACGAAACCCCTGGCCACTCTCGGACTTCCGAGCCTGTGACCAGGGGTTTTGACTGTGGGCGATACTGGGATCGAACCAGTGACCTCTTCGGTGTGAACGAAGCGCTCTCCCCCTGAGCTAATCGCCCTCAGCGGTAGTACGTACTCTACACAGCCCGTCCCACCGCCGTTCACGGGGGTCGATCCCGATCACTGCGACGGCGTGACCATCGTCGACCCCGGGATCTCGACCGGCGGGGGCGGCGGCTGGAGCAGCGGCATGAGCGGGGACTTCAGCCAGGCCCACTCGATCCCGACCCACCCGCCGACGGTCTCGAAGACCCCCACCGCCCAGGCGCACAGCGCGACGACGCCCAGGATCGCCGTCATCACCAGCACCTGGACCACCCGGGTCTGACGGCCCATCCAGGCCACCCAGGCGTCGTACCGGACCCGGACCCAGTGCAGCAGCCGCTTGGCCCAGTGGAACTCGGCGGCCAGCACCCCCAGCCCGAGGAAGATGATCGCCCAGCCCGGCCCGGGGGCCGGGAGCGCGATGATCCCGATCACGACGATCGCCGTGCCGAGCACGCCCGCCGTGATCCGGTAGGTCATGTCCAGGACCGGGTTCCGCGCCACACCGGCCCGGAAGATCCGGTAGCGGACCTTGGTCTTCCGGAACCACGTCCGGAGCCCGGTGTAGCGACGGCGGCGGGGTCGCTGCCCCGTCACCGTCGTCCCGGTGTCGTTCTGCTCCGTCGTACTCAGGTCTCCACCCGCCCAGCCGCGACTACTGCCGACGGCGCGGGCGGAGCGACCCGCCCGCGCTCGAGCGAGACCGCGTACTGCTCGTACGTCCCGCTCCCGGGCGATGCTACTGACATCGGGCTGTTGATTCCCGTACGGACGTCGAACGTTCCGACGGCCTGCGGGTTCGCGTCACCGTTCAGACCCCAGAGGACGTACGTCTGGTCGTCGACCTGGTTCGGCGCCAGTGCCATCGGCATGACCTCGGGCCTGCCGTCCTGCACGATCACCGCGGCCATCGGCGCCGCGGACGGGTCGGTCGGGGACGCGAGGAACGCGTGCGTCGTGCCCGGCTTGGCGAGCGCCCCGAGGACGTCCTCCATCTGCTGGGCCTGGGCGATGCTCGCGTCCCTCTCGGAGCGCAGCGCCTGGATCTGCCCGGCGAGCACCCCGCCCCCGACGAGGACGGCGACGATCGCGGCGGTGGCGAGCAGTGCCCGTCCCGTACGACCGGACGGTCCACGACGCGCGCGACGGCGGCCGGGGCCGGCCGCGGGACGCTCCGCTCCCCCACGCGCCGGCTCCGGGCGCGACGACGGCGACTGCCTCGGCGGCACGGGTGCGGGTGCCGGTCGGCGCCCGGGGGACGGCACGACGTACTCGGGTCCGGCGGGCCCGCTGCCGATCCGGTCCCCCGGCACCACACGCTCGCCGTGGCCGCGCCCCGCCTGGGGGGTGCGTCGTGCCTCCTCCATGATCGCGTCACGGAGGCCGCGCGGGGGCTCGTACTGCGGGAGCGCGGTGGCGAGACCCGTCGTGACACCCGCCACATCGGCGGCGACCCGCCGGCACTCCGCGCATCCGGCCAGGTGCTCGATCACCTCGAGCTCCTCGTCGGGCTCGAGAGCGTGCAGCGCCCAGCCGACCGTCTGTTCACTCATCGGGCAGGGCCTCCTCTCGTTCCCGTTCACGTCACACCCCCGGGCCACTCGGCGCCGGAGTCCCCGATCACGGGGCCCAGCAGGTTCCGGAGTCTCGCGACCCCGGTGAACATCCGGGACTTCACGGTGCCCAGCGGCACCCCTGTCATCGCGGCGACCTCGCGCTGCGTGTAGCCGCCGTAGTAGGCGAGCGCGAGCACACGCCGCTGTTCGGCGGGCAGCCGTCCCAGCGCGTCCCGCACCTGGCCGGCCACGACCGATCCGATCGCGTCCTCGTCGGCACCCGGGCCGGGCGGGGCGTTCCACTCCGCGCCGTCCTCGCTCGCCGGCACGGTGCGGCGCCGGATGGCGCTCTCGCGCCGGACGGCGTCCACCGACTTGTGGTGCACGAGCGTCAGCAGCCAGGTGCCGAACCGGCCGCGCTCCGGGTCGAACCGCGAGGGGTCCCGCCAGAACGCCAGGAACACCTCCTGGACGACGTCCTCGGCGAGCCCCTCGTCGGCACAGATCCGTCGCGCGAGCGAGTACGCCTGCCGCCCGAACCGGTCGTACAACTCACCCAGGGCGGTGGAGTCTCCGGACACGATCCGTTGCACGAGCCGCACGTCCTCGGCGCCGTCCCGGCGAGGAGGTTCGCGGCGTGCGACACCCTCACCGGGCCGCCCGCGCTCCGGACGGTCCGGTGGATCGGCGATGCCTGCCACCAGCGATGTCCTCACAGTTGAAGTGTTCGATGTCCTGGCCCGATCGGTTCGGACCCCGGCGAGAGTAGTCGTGTCCCGTCGCCCACCTCACACGCAAGGACGGCGGCGCGCCCGTTCAGCCGCATCACCGCAGCGCGGAGTTACACCCGTGTGACTCGATCGGGCGTCATCCCGTGGTGATCCACGTTGATGCGCATCGGACCCGTCACCCCGAGGGCCGCTTGCTCGTTCTTCCGACTGACGCCCCACGCAACGCCCCCAGAAAGAGGATGACCGATGCGCGACGAGTCCAAGACGATCCGGGCGACGGCCATGTTCGAGCTCATCGCTCCGGACGCGCCTGTCGTGCCCGTGAAGGTCGAACTGTCCTACTCGAGCCGCGACCCCTACGCCGTCCAGGCCTCGTTCCGGACCGGCCACGACTCCACCGTCGACTGGGTCTTCGCCCGCGACCTGCTCGCCGACGGCCTGGTCGACTCGGCCGGCACCGGCGACGTCCGGGTGCAGCCCATGAGCGACGACCCGTCGCGGATCGAGCTCGAGCTGACCTCCCCGTCGGGCCACGCACTGTTCACCACCTCGGCGCAGACCCTGTCGGAGTTCCTGCAGGCGACCTACGACGCCGTCCCCGCCGCGTCGGAGTACTCCTGGCTCGACTTCGACGCCGCGCTCGCGGACCTGCTCGACACGACCGCCCGGGACTGACCCGACGCACCACCACCGGGCGGAGTCGATCTCCGCACGTGAGAGGACATCCGGTGGTGGCGAGGGGGGTGGACGACTCCCCTCCGGGGCGGGTGCTAGTGTTCTCTCATCGCACCGAGGACGGGCCGAGGCCCCGAGAACGGTGCTCATGCGGACGTAGCGCAGCTGGTAGCGCATCACCTTGCCAAGGTGAGGGTCGCGGGTTCGAGTCCCGTCGTCCGCTCGGAGGATCGGCCCTGAGCCGGGACCTTCCTGCAGAGTCAGCCAGACTCTGGCGGAGTGGCCGAGTGGCTTAGGCAAGGGCCTGCAAAGCCCTGTACGCGGGTTCGATTCCCGCCTCCGCCTCGCGCGATTAGCTCAGCGGGAGAGCACTACCTTGACACGGTAGGGGTCACTGGTTCAATCCCAGTATCGCGCACCATCACCGGAATCCCCGGGCCGTCGGCCCGGGGATTTTGTCGTTCCCGGCCCCGCCGGCGCCCCGCCGCACCCCTGCGACGAGGGCGCTCCGCTACCCCACCCCCCTCGTGGACCGCCACGGACCGTGCGCTACTGTTCTCCCAACGCACCGGGAACGAGCGGAAACGCCACGGGAACGGTACGAATGCGGACGTAGCGCAGCTGGTAGCGCATCACCTTGCCAAGGTGAGGGTCGCGGGTTCGAGTCCCGTCGTCCGCTCAGCCGGGTCTCGTACACGGGCCGGGTGTCCGGCGGCGTGGCCGAGTGGCTTAGGCAAGGGCCTGCAAAGCCCTGTACGCGGGTTCGATTCCCGCCGCCGCCTCGCGCGATTAGCTCAGCGGGAGAGCACTACCTTGACACGGTAGGGGTCACTGGTTCAATCCCAGTATCGCGCACCATCACCGGAATCCCCGGGCCGTCGGCCCGGGGATTCCGTCGTTCAGCGCCCCCGTCCGACCCACGCGGAGTCGACCGACCGGCGCGCGCGCTCCGGGTCGTCACCGACCTCCGCGACGACGCCCGCGAGCATCGGCGGGACGTGGTCCAGCGCAGCGGGTGGCAGTGGCCCGTTCGCGACCAGCGAGACGATCCCGTGGCCCACGGCCCAGCTCCGGGTCGCGAGATCCAGCGGGACGACGTCGGCGCGGACCCGTCCGGCCGTCCGCGCGCGGAGGGCGGCCTGGACGAGGTACTCCAGGGTCGCGTCGGCCGCGCGCAGGTCCTCCAGCTCGACGCTGTCGTCGAACATCACCCGGTACAGATCGGGGTGCTCGAGCGCGTTGTCCGCGTAGGCCGCGACCAGAGCCGCCAGGTCGTGCACCGGGTCGTCGGTGGTCCGCAGCCGGCCGAACGTCGCACCGAGCCGGACGAAGCCCTCCTGCCGCAGCGCCCGCCACAGTCCGTCCATCCCGCCGAAGTGCGTGTAGACGGCCATCGTCGAGACCCCGGCGCCCGTGACCAGCGACCGGGTGGTGATCGGCTCGCGGGCACGCAGCATGTGTGCCGCGCGCTCGATCAGGGCCGTGCGGACCGCCGGATCCTTCGTCCTCGCCACGCTCGAATTCTATAACATTGCAGTGTTATTGTTCGGGAGAGCGGACGGGCTCTTCAGGGTGCCGGGCAGGTCGCGCGGGACGCCGCGGGCACCCGGATCGGCGATGGAGACCTCGCCGCCCAGACCGAGCAGTGCTACGTCAACATCGCGGCCGCACTGGCGGAGGCCGGGGCGACCTTCGACGACGTCGCGAAGTACACCGTCTACCTGGTCGGCTGGACACCGGAGAAGATGGGCGCGTTCGTCGAGGGCGCCGAGCGGGCCGCGAGGCGACTGGGGCTGGAGACGCTGAGCGGCCCGCCGCTCACCGGGATCGGCGTCGCCGCGCTGGCCGAGCCCGACCTGCTGATCGAGATCGAGGCCACCGCGGTCGTCGACGGCTGAGCACCTGCACAGCCGGCCCGGCGCTCGATCATCAGTTCTGGCGATGCCGACGAGCGTCGGGTAACGACTCCCCCTCACCATCCCGATCGTCCGGTTGATTCCGACAATCGGGGGTATTCGCATGACCATTCCGCCGCAGCAGAACTCGCGCCAGTCGGCGCAGCCTGCTCACCCAGCGCACGGTCCGGCCGGTACGAACGAGACGCCGTGGTGGACGATTCCGCAGCAGCGCCAGCCGTCGGACGCCGTCCCGCTCCGACAGGTCCCGCGTCCGAGATGGCCCTTCGTGCTCGTCGGTGTCTGCGTGTTGTTGCTCGGTCTCTTCGGTGTCGTCGTCGCTGCGACTGTCGGAGCCACGTCGACGTCGACCGAGGCCCAGGGAGCCGACCCCAGCTCGCAGGCGGCGGCACCTGCCTATCCGGCTCCGTCCTATTCCGCTCCGACCTACTCGGCCCCGCCGACCACCGCGGCGCCGGCGCCTGAGCCCGCGCCGCAGACCGTCAGCGGAACAGGAGACGAGGTGGTACGGCTCGACTCCCCACGCGACATCGCCGTGATCACTTTCGAGTGCAGGCAGTGCTCCAGCAACGTCGTCGTGAAGGCTGACGAGGACCTGCTGGTCAACGAGATCGGCCGTTACTCCGGCACCACCATGTACGGCGTGTCCGGCGCATCGACCACGGCCCCGCTCACCCGGCTGCAGGTCAACGCCGACGCCGCGTGGACGATGACGATCGGCGGGCTCGACACGGCCCGCCAGGTCGCCACCGCGCCTGTCGAGGGTTCCGGCGACGAGGTCGTGATGATCGAGAACCCGGAGGACGTCGCGACGCTGACGCACGACGGCGAGAGCAACTTCGCGGTGTGGGCCGTCAGCGGCACCGACAGCGACCTCGTGGTGAACGAGATCGGCAGCTACTCGGGCACGGTCATTTTGCCCGACGACGGTGGCCGGATGCTCGTCGTCGTCGAGGCCGACGGCAACTGGTCGATGCGCTGACTCCGATGGGGGCAGGCGTCAGCGGACTTGCTCCACCGGACGGACCAGCATCTCGTTCACCGCCGCGTGCCGCGGCCGCACGACCATGTACACGACGGCGTCGGCGATGTCGGCCGGGTCCAGCACCTGCCGGTCGGAGGCCGCCGTCGCGTCGGGGGCGTGCCCGTGGCCCGAGGTCGTCATCTCCGAAGTCACCAGGCCGGGCTCGACCAGCCCGACGCGGACGTGCTGCTCGGCGTACTCCTGGCGCAGCGCCTCGGAGAACGCCCCGACGCCGTGCTTGGTGGCCGCGTAGACGTTGCTCGCGGGCGTGGGCACCGTCCGCCCCGCCACCGAGCTGATCGTGACGACGTCGGCCACGCCACGCGGGCCCACCGCCGCCCGGGCGAGGTGCGGCAACGCGGCGTGCGTCGTCGACAGCACCCCGGTGAGGTTGATGTCGACGACCTTGCGCCAGTCCGCGACGTCGGCGTCGGCGGCCGGGCCCCAGACGCCGAAGCCGGCGTTGTTCACGAGCACGTCGACGGCGCCGTGCTGCTCGGCGACGGCGTCGACCGCAGCGTGCAGCGCGTCGTCGTCGGTCACGTCGACCGGGTGCACCGACGCCCGCCCCAGCTCGGCCGCGAGCCCGGTCAACCGGTCCTCCCGGCGGGCCAGGAGCGCGACCGTGGCCCCCTCTGCCGAGAGCGCCCGCGCGGTCGCCTCGCCGATCCCGCTCGAGGCGCCGGTCACGATCGCCGTCACGCCGTCCAGCCGTCCCGTCATGTGCCTGCCTCCCGTCGCCGGTGTGCGGTTCCTGCCCACCGGCTACCCGGCACGGCCCGGCCGTAACGATCATCGTCCGCCCTGCCGCCGGAGCCCGTCGCGGCGTGCGATAGCGTCGCCCCGCACGCACCGGAGACGGTGCGACTGCGGACGTAGCGCAGCTGGTAGCGCATCACCTTGCCAAGGTGAGGGTCGCGGGTTCGAGTCCCGTCGTCCGCTCCGCGACCACCGAGAGCCCCGGCCCGACCAGGCCGGGGCTCTCTCGTATGAGGGGGCCGTGCGGGTCGAGCGCCTCACCGGCGTCTACAAGAACGTGCGGCGGGACGTCGTCGTCCTCGCCTACCGCTGCTCCCCCGTCGCCGGGACGCCCGGGCCGCGCGCCGAGACCAGCGCCGTCGAGTGGGTCTCCCCCGACGAGGCCGCGCGCCGGATGCCGCCGGTGTTCGCCGCCCGGGTGGCGGACGCGCTGGCGGCGGGACCGCCGGCGTCGCGCGCGCACGACGGGCACGACCTGGTGTAGCGGCGTCAGGGGCGCCATCCGTGGCGGTGCCGGGCGAACCCGCCCTCGGAGTCGATCACCTGCCCGGTGATCCAGTACGCCTCGTCGGTGCACAGCCAGGCGATCAGCCGGGCCGGGTCGTCGGGCTCGCCGAACCGGCCGAACGGGAACATCTCCGCCATCGCCCGGAACGCGTCCGCACCCAGGTAGCCGGTGTCCACCGGGCCGGGGTTCACGGTGTTGACCCGGATCCGTCGGTCGGCGAGCTGGTCGGCGAGGGTCGGCGTGATCCCGGCGACGGCGGCCTTCGCGGCCGCGTACGCGACCTCGCCGGGCATCGGGCCGCGTTCCTGGCCGGAGGTGAGCAGCACGATCGCGCCGCCGGGCCGGGCGTCGTCGTGCGCGTTCGCCCACGCCTGGGCCAGCAGGATCGACGCGCGGGCGTCGACCGCCCAGTGCCGGTCGAGCTCGTCGGCCAGGTCGCCCAGCGGGCCGTCCGACCCGGACAGCGCCTGGTTCGCGACGAGCAGGTCCAGCGGGCCGGCGATCCGCCGGGCCGCCTCCACGACCCGCTGCGGCTCGCTCGGGTCCCCCAGATCGGCGTGCAGGCCGGCGACGACCGCGCCCTCGGCCACGAGATGCCCGCGGACCTCGTCGACGGCGGCCTCGACGTCGTCGGCACCCCAGTCCTGGGTCGCGTCGTGCGGGGCGAAGTGGTGGACGACGACGCTCGCCCCGTACGCGGCGAGCCGGCACGCCGTCGCGTGCCCGATCCCGCCCCGCCGCCCGCCACCGGTGACGACCGCGGTCCGCCCGCGCAGGGGCATCGGGTCCCGTCGCAGCGAGGTCATGCCGCGACCCTCGCGCAGGTTCCGGCGGGACGCGAACGGGTTCCTGCCCTACCGTTCCGCCATGACGTCCTGGACGGAGTTCGCGGCAGCGGCCCCGGTGGTCTCCGAGGTCTTCCGGCGCCGCCACGACGCCACCGACGACCTCTGCCTGCTCGGCACGCTCCGCGCCGACGGCTTCCCGCGGATCTCCCCGCTGGAGCCGCGGTTGTTCGAGGGTGAGCTCTGGATCGGCGGCATGCCCGGCACCCGCAAGTTCGACGACCTGCAGCGCGACCCCCGGTTCACCCTGCACACCGCCACCGTCGACACCCAGGTCACCGAGGGCGACGCGAAGCTGTGGGGCCGCGCCGACGACGTGCAGGACCCGGCGTTGCACGAGCGCTACGCGCAGATGCTGTTCGAGCGGGTCGGGCTCGACGTCCGCGGCCGGGAGTTCGGCTTCTTCCCCGTCGCCCGGATCGAGGGCGGGTCGTGCGTCCAGCGGACCGGCGGACACCTCGACATCACGATCTGGCGGGCCGGTGGCGTCGAGGAGACGGTCCGCAAGCACTAGCTAGCCGCGCGCCGCCTCCGGTGCGATCGCGCAGCGCAGCCGGGCGGGCAGCGCCTGTGGGTCCGGTGCCCCGCCGTCCTGGAGCCAGCGGGTCACCGCCCGCACGTCGTCGGTGCTGCGTACCGGGCCGACCGCCACGACCGGCGACTCCGGGTGACGGCGGCCGGCGTCGCACGCCTGGACCAGCACCATCATCCCGGGGCGACGGCCCGCGCAGACGCCAGGGCCGAACCGGCAGCCCGACGTCACGAGCATCCCGTGCGCGCTGTCCTGCACGACCCCGCGCAGTCCCTCGACCAGCACCTCGTCGACCCCGGGCAGCGCGGCGACGGTGCCGTGCTCGTCCTCGTCGAAACCGCTGGGCATCTGTGCGCAGGCCGCGCACCGGACCGCCGTGAACCCGTCCATGTCGCACCTTCCTGCAAATCGGAACCGTTGTCGTTTAGGATCACGGTAGCAGTCGAACGCGCAGGAGGAATCCGTGAAACCAGGTATCCACCCCGACTACGGCCCGGTCGTCTACCGGGACATGTCCACCGGCGACCAGTTCCTGACCCGGTCCACCGAGACCTCGCGGGAGACGGTCGAGTGGTCGGACGGGAAGACCTATCCGCTGGTCAAGGTCGACATGACCGCGGCGTCGCACCCGTTCTGGACGGGCAACGCCCGGGTCCTGGACTCGGCGGGGCAGGTCGAGAAGTTCCACCGCCGCTTCGGCGGCCGGCGGCGCTGAACCCGACCGCGGCGCTGAACCGGGCCGCAGCGGGGAACCGGACCGCAGCGGGGAACCGGACCGCAGCGGGGAACCGGACCGCAGCGGGGAACCGGACCGCAGCGGGGAACCGGACCGCGGCGGGGACCGGGCCGCGACGGAGAGGGCGGCGTAGCGTCGGCCGCGTGCGCCGACGCCGCCGCGAGCCGGTGCAGGTCGTCACCGACCTGCGCGAGCCGCTCGCGGTCGAGCACGGGCGGCGGATCCGGATCCGGCTCGTGGCGATGGCCGTCTGGATCGCCGGGTGGATCGTCGCCGGCGTGTTCTGGCGGGACGGCTGGCTGGCGACGGCGATCCTGCTGACGAGCGGCCCCGGCGTCTGGATCCTGTGGTGGCTGTTCGTGCCGCGGCCCGGGCACGGGCGGCGCGAGCCGGTGCGGGCGCGGGAGCCCCGTCGGCTGCCCGGGCCCGCGGACGGGGGCGGCGGACCGGCGGACTGAACGCGCGACTGCCGGCGGGCCGATCGGGTGGGCGGCCGCGGGGATCCGCGACCGCCCACCCCGGCGACCGGCGCAGCCGGGTGGTCCCGGCCTCGTCGGGTGGCCGTACGGGGACTCAGCCGGCCCGGCTGATCCCCACCATGTCCTCGCGCGGGATGACCTTCATCCGCTCGCGCCCGCGCTCCTCGCCGAGGCCGCGCTCGTGCTTGTCCAGGGCGAGCCAGCCGTCCCACGTCGTGAAGGGGACGCCGCGGCCGTCCAGCAGGGCGGGCACGGCCTCCGGGTCGCGCTGCGGCGCCTTCGGGAGGCCGGGGGCGTCGGCGAGCAGGCTGCCGACGGTCTCGAGCGCGCAGCCCTTCGTGTGCCCGATCAGGCCGACCGGACCGCGCTTGATCCAGCCGACGGTGTAGACACCCGGCACGCCGGACACCCGGCCCGCCTCGTGCGGGATCACGCCGCGGGCCGCGTCGAACGGCAGCTCGGCGAGCTCGGACCCGGTGTAGCCGACGGCCCGGTAGACGGCGCCGACCGGGTACTCGGTGAAGACGCCGGTCCCGCGGACGCTGCCGTCGCCGGTGTACTCGGTGCGTTCGACCCGCAGGCCCTCGACCCGGTCGGTGCCCAGCACGCGGTCCGGCTTCGCGAAGAAGTGCAGGTGGATGCGGCGCGGGTCGCCGCGGTGGTCGCGCAGCGCCCAGTCCTGCATGATCTTGACGACCATCTGGACGTGCTTGGTGGCGCGGATCTGCTCCATCGAGCCGTCGTCGAACTCGACGTCCTCGGGGTCGACGATCACCTCGAGGCCGGGCACGTGGTCGAGCTCCCGCAGCTCCATCGGGCTGAACTTCGCCTGGGCGAGCCCGCGCCGGGCGAACACGTGCACGTCGGTGGCCGGGTTGACGGCCAGGCCGGCGTGCACCGAGTCGGGGACCTCCGTGCTCAGCATGTCCTCGGCGGACTTCGCGAGCACCCGCGCGACGTCGAGAGCGACGTTGCCCGCCCCGATCACGGCGACCGACGACGAGTCGAGCGTCCACTCGCGACCGACGTCGGGGTGGCCGTCGTACCACTGCACGAACTCGGCGGCGCCGTGGCTGCCCGGCAGCTCGATCCCCGGGATCTCCAGGTCGCGGTCCCGCTCGCAGCCGGTCGCGACGATCACGCCGTCGTAGTGCTCGCGCAGGTCGGCGAGGGTGACGTCGGTGCCGTAGTGGACGTTGCCGAACAGCCGCACGGCCGGGTTGTCGAGCACCCGGTGCAGCGCGTTCACGATCTGCTTGATCCGCGGGTGGTCGGGCGCGACGCCGTAGCGCACCAGGCCGAACGGCGCGGGGAGCTTCTCGAACAGGTCGACGGCGACGTCGGCGTCGGACTTCAGCAGGGTGTCGGCGGCGTAGATCCCGGCCGGTCCGGAACCCACCACCGCCACGCGCAGCGCAGTCATCGTTCTCCTCGGGTCGACGACCCCCGAGGGTATAGCAAGGTAAGCCTTACCTTACTGTTACATGGGTAACACCGTGCGCGGCAGCAGGTCCGGGAAGTGGCTGCCGACGCGCTCGGAGTGCCGGCGCCACTCGCGCGGGTAGCCCAGCGAGACCTCGACGAACGGGACGTCGTCGACCACGACGGTCCGCGGAATGTGCAGGTGGCCGTGCACGACCGCCCGCGCGCGGTAGCGGCGGTGCCAGTCCGCGGTCGCCGTCGTACCGCACCACAGCGCGAACTCCGGGTACCAGAGTACGTCGCAGGGCTCGCGCACCAGCGGCCAGTGGTTGACCAGCACCGTCGGCAGCCCGGGGTCGAGCGTGTCGAGACGGGCCGCCGTCGTCGCCACCCGGTCCGCGCTCCAGGCCTGCCGGCTCGGGTGCGGATCGGGGTGCATCAGGTACTCGTCGGTGCAGACGACCCCGGCCGCGCGCGCGGCGGCCAGCCCCTCGTCGGACGACGCGGTCCCCGGCGGCAGGAACGAGTAGTCGTAGGGCACGAACAGCGGCGCGACGACGGCCGGTCCGCCCGGCCCGTCCCACACCGGGTACTCGTCCTCCGGGGTGAGCACGCCGATCCCCCGGCAGCGGCGGACGAGCTCGTCGTAGCGCGCGACGCCGGCGAGCTGCTCGCCGTCGTCGGCGTCGGCGTTCTTCCCGCGGGTCCACAGCTCGTGGTTGCCCGGGACCCACAGCACGGTGCCGAACCGGGCGCGGAGCATCTCCAGCGTCCCGGCGACGCTCTCGATCCGCTCGTCCACGTCGCCGGCGACGATCAGCCAGTCCCCGGGATGGCCGGGGGTGATCGCCTCGGCGATCTCCCGGTTCTCCGCGTGACGCACGTGCAGGTCACTGACCGCGAGCAGGCGCGGGCCGTCGGGAGCGGACATGCCTCCAGTACTACCCGCCGCCCGGGGGACGGGGTGCGGCAGGGATGGCCGAAAGATGGTTACCGGGAGTAGGTTACCGGGAGTAGGTTCGCGGACGAGCTGACGACGCGGGAGGTCGACATGGCGGGATCGCGCGGTGCGCGACGCTGGATCCGATGGGTGATGCGGCACGGGGCCGTGCGGCGCGAGGTGACCCGGCAGTCCGACAAGGGCGACCTCGGCGCACGGATGATCGTCCACCCGGACGCGGTGCGGGACCCGTACCCGGCCTACGAGGAGATCCGCGCGCAGGGCCGGATGGTGCGCTCGGCGCTGAGCTGGACCACCGTCGACCACGAGATCACCACGGCGGTGCTGCGCAGCCCCGACTTCTGCGTCGGGATGCGGATGCCGGAGAACGCCCCCGGCCTGCTCAAGGCCCTGATGAGCGCGGGCGGGACGTGGCCGCTCGGGCCGGCCGAGCCGCCGTCGCTGCTGTCGATCGACCCGCCCGACCACAACCGGATCCGTAAGCTCGTCACGCGGTCGTTCAGCGCCAAGGCGATCGCCCGGCTGCGCACCCGCACCGAGGAGGTGGCGGCCGACCTGCTCGACGAGATGGAGGCCCGTACCGGTGCCGACCGGCGGGCCGACGTGATCGCCGAGTACGCCTCGCTGCTCCCGGCGACGGTGATCGCCGAGATGCTCGGCGCACCGGTCGAGATGCGCGAGCAGTTCCTCCAGTGGGGCGAGGGCGGCGCGTACTCGCTGGACATGGGCTTGAGCTACGCCATGTTCCGCCGGTCGGAGAAGGACATCGACGCGCTCGCGGAATGGATGTCCGGGCACTTCGACCACCTGCGCGCGCACCCGAACGACAGCATCCTGTCCTCCCTGGTGCACGCCTACGACTCCGAGGAGGGCCGCCTCACCTCCGACGAGCTGCTCTCGCTCGCCCTGCTGCTGCTCGCCGCCGGGTTCGAGACGACGGTCAACCTCATCGGCAACGGCACCAAGCTGCTGCTCGCGCACCCGGACCAGCGGGAGCGCCTGGCCGCGGACCCGTCGCTGTGGCCGAACGCCGTCGACGAGATCCTGCGGCTGGACTCCCCCGTGCAGCGCACCGGGCGGGTCGCCGCGCGCGACACCGAGGTGTGCGGGTTCCCGGTCCGCCGGGGCGCGCTGGTGCTCACCCACCTCGGCGGCGCCAACCGGGACCCGGAGGTGTTCCCGGAGCCGGACCGCTTCGACGTCGGCCGCGTCGGCGCCGACAAGCACGTCGCGTTCAGCCAGGGCATCCACTACTGCCTCGGTGCGGCGCTGGCGAAGATGGAGGGCGAGGTCGGGCTGCGGGCGCTGTTCGACCGCTACCCGGACCTGCGCTCCGCCGGTCCCGCCGAGCTGCGGGGCACCCGCGTGCTGCGCGGCTACCGGAGCCTGCCGGTCCGCCTCGGCGACGCCCGCGTCCCGGTCGGGACCTGACCGGGGCGCCTCAGGCGCGGGTGGAGGCGCTGGTGACCGTCGTGGTCACCAGGCTGATGATCGCCATGCCGATCACCAGGTGGATCGCCGCGGTCGCGATACGGACGGTCAGCGGCTCGGTCGACAGCGCCAGCGGGTAGACCGTCGCGACGGCGGTGAGCAGGCCCGCGATCCACCCGAAGTACGCCATCGGGCTGGGCACGGCCATGAGCAGGATCTGGGCCAGCCCGGTGGCGGCCAGCGCGGCCAGCGCCGCGACGATCGCGAGCTGCACGGCGCCGTCCCAGCCGCCCACGGCGTCCGTCTCGATCGGCGCCAGGTAGGGGATCTGCAGCAGTACCCGCACGATCAGGAACCCGACGACCGCGATCAGCGCGGCGATCACCGCGGTCGCGACGCCGCCGGCCCACAGCCGGCTCCCCTGCACCGCCGGCCCGTGCGGGGCCCGCCGGGTGGAGCGGCTCATCTCACGGGTCCGGTCGTCGGCCTCGGACATCGTCGGTCTCCCCGGTCTCGTGCGCGTGGTCGTGCGGTGGGCGACGGCGTCGGCGGCGTCGCCGGTGTCGACAGTGTGACGCACGCCGGCCGCCCGCGCTCCACGGTGATCACCCGGCGTGCCGGCGAGGTTACGCCGCGGGCCCGCGGCCGGGAACCGTCGCCGTCGCGTGCCGGGCGTTTTCCCGCCGGCGTGCCCGGTCCGGGCAGGTCACGGCCCCGGGCCCCGCCGTCCCCGGTCGCGCAAATCGGCGGATCGTCCGGCGTAACGGATCGGCAACCGCGCCCCGGTTCGGTGTCCTCCATCGGCACATTCGAGGAGGCCACCATGATCGTGCCCGACATCCGGGAGACCGCCGACCTGCGGCGTGCCTACGGGGCGTTCCCGAGCGGTGTGACGGCGCTGTGCGCGCTGCGCGACGGCGTCCCCGTCGGCATCGCCGCGAGCTCCTTCGTCTCCGTCTCGATGGACCCGCCACTGGTCTCGATCTGCGTGCAACGGTCGTCGACGACCTGGCCGCTGCTCGCCGACCGCGACCGGCTCGGGGTCTCGGTGCTGGGGGCCGACCAGGCGTCGGCCTGCCGGCAGCTCGCCGGGCCCGCGGCCGGCCGGTTCGCCGGGCTCGTCCACCACGCGACACCGGAGGGGGCGGTCCTGCTCACCGGGGCCGCGGCCTGGCTGGACTGCTCGCTGCACGACGTCGTCGACGCCGGTGACCACGTCCTCGCGCTGCTGCGCGTCGAGGCGCTCCAGACCCACGACGGCGTCGCCCCCATCGTGTTCCAGGCCAGCCGGTTCCACCGGCTGGTCGAGGACGCCGCGTGATCCCGGCGACACCGCCCGGGTCCGTCGCCGCCGCAGTCGCGGCGTTCCGGGCGGGGCGGCCGGTCGTGCTCGCCCCGCGGCACGGCGACCGGCCGTGCGACGCCGTGCTGCCCGCCGCGCTCGCCGGGACCGCCTGGACCGCGTGGCTGATCCGGCACACCTCCGGGCTGCTGCGGGTCCCGATGGAACCCGGCCGCGCCGACGAGCTGCGGTTGCCCGCCCTGCGGGCCGATCCGGGCACCCGCTGCGGCGCCGTCACCGTCTCGGTCGACGCCGAGGGGGTCGGCACCGGCATCAGCGCCGTCGACCGCGCGCTCACCGCCCGCGTGCTGGCCGATCCGGCCTCCCGGCCCGACGACCTGCGCCGGCCGGGGCACCTGCTCCCGGTCCGCGTCGCGGAGGGCGGCGGGCCCGGTGGCGCCGGGGCCGACGAGGCCGCGGTGGCGCTGTGCCGCGCGGCCGGGCTCCCCGCGGTCGCGCTGGCCGCCGGCCTGGTCGGCGCGGGCACCGGGCTGGCCGACCCAGCGACGGCGGTGCGGATCGCGCACCGGCACGGCCTGGTCGTCGCCGATCCCGCCGAGGTGCTCACCCACCTCACACGGGATCCCGCCGACCCGCGCGACCCCGCCGAGCCGCGCGACCCCGTCGGCGTGCACGACCCCGCCGGCGTGCTCGCCCGCACCCGGCGCCACCCCGCGGCACCGCTCGCGACCACCCACCCCACCGCCCGGCACCTGGAGCACCTGTGACCGTCACCGTCGTCGTCGGCAACCCGAAGCCCGGCTCCCGCACCCGGGCGGCCGGCGAGCTGCTGGCCCGCTCGCTCACCGGGCGGGAGCCCGACCACGTCGTCGAGCTCGCGGAGCTCGGCCCCGGGCTGCTGGGCTGGGGCGACCCGGCGGTCACCGCGGCCGTCGACACCGTCCGCGGGTCGGATCTCGTCGTGATGGCGAGCCCCACCTTCAAGGCCACCTACACCGGGCTGCTGAAGCTGTTCCTCGACCAGTTCGCGGGCGGGACCGGGCTCGAGGGCGTGGTGGCCGTCCCGCTCATGCTCGGTGCCGGGCCGGCGCACGCGATGGCACCGGACCTGCTGCTGCGGCCGGTGCTGACGGAGCTGGGCGGCACGTGCGCCGTGCCGGGCCTCTACCTGCTCGACGACGACCCCACCGGCGGGGCGGCCCTGGCCGGCTACGTCGAGCGGTGGGCCCCCGTCATCGGTGCGCTGACCGGCGTGCGGGCCTGACACCCGCGTATTTCCCCGCCCCGACGGCGCTGACCTGCGACGACCGTCCCGGCACCGGTCGCGCAAATCGACCGTGACGGTGACGGACACCGGACGCAACACCCGCCGTCGAGGCTTCTCCCCAGCACTCCCCCGCCCGGGCTCCCGGGCGGACCGGACGGGCACACCGGGGTGCCGCCCGACCCCCGATCCGACTTCAGAGGAGGTCACCGTGCGGTTCCCGGACACCGACCAGGCCGTGGCGCCGGTCCCCGACACGTCCCCCGGAACGGGCCGGTGGTTCGACCGGCACCGCTGGTGGGTCACCAGGACGGCGATGCTGCCGGTCCACGTGCTCGTGTTCGCCGTCGTCGCGTTCTTCCTGGTCTCCCTGATCCCCGGCGACCCCGTCGTCGCGCTCACCGGCGGCCGGCTCTCCGCCGAGGACTACGCGGCGGCCCGGGCCGACCTCGGGTTGGACGGGCCCTGGTGGGAGCGGCTCGGCCGCTTCCTGGGCGATCTCGTCTCCCTCGATCTCGGCACCTCGCTGGCGACCGGCCGCGACGTCGCCGGTGAGCTCGCGACCCGGCTCCCCGCCACCCTCGAGCTGGCACTCCTGGGCCTGGTCGGCTCGACCGTCGCCACCCTGGTGGTGTCGTGGTTCGCGGTCACCCGCCGCGGGTCCTGGTTCTCCCGGGTCGTCGTCGGCTATGCCCGCTCCGCTGGTGCGATCCCCGAGTTCGTGCTGGCCATCGCCGCGGTCTTCGTGTTCTACGCGGCGCTGAGCTGGGCGCCCGCCCCGTCGGGCCGGACGTCGCCGATGGTGCCCGCACCGGACACCGTCACCGGGTTCACCCTGCTCGACGCCCTGCTCACCGGCAACGGGGAGGCGTTCGCCTCGCTCGCCGGGCACCTCCTGCTCCCGGTGCTGGTCATGATCGCCGCCCACTCGGCGATCCTGATCAAGATGCTGCTGGTCGGTCTCGACGAGGCGATCGACGCACCCGCGACCCGCTTCCGGATCGCGACCGGCGCACCCCGCCGCGTCGTGGTGCTCTCGGTCTACCGCCGCGCCGCGCCGGCGATGGTGGCGACGATCGGGATGCTGTTCGGCTACCTCATGGGTGGCGCGGTGGTGCTCGAGTCGATGTTCGCGCTCGGCGGGCTCGGTCAGTACGCCGTCGACGCCGTCACCACCGCCGACGTGGTCGCGCTCCGCTCGTTCCTCGTGGTCACCGCGGCGTCCTGCCTGGTGATCTACCTCGTCGTCGATCTCGTGACCATGACCCTGGACGTCCGGCGACGTCCCGGCGCGGTCACCGGGGAGTGAACATGACTGCCGCCGTCCTCACCCCGGGGGAGGTCACGGGGCCACGCCCCGCGGCCCGGCCCCGGCTCGCCCGCCCGCTCCTCGCGCTCCCCTTCGCGCTGCTGCTGGTGCTCGCCGTCGTCGGTCCGCTGCTGGCGCCGTGGGACCCGCAGAGCGTGGTCGCGACGCCGTCGTCGCCGCCGTCGTCGGCGCACTGGTTCGGCACCGACACCAACGGGATGGACGTGTTCTCCCGCGTCCTCACCGCCACCCGGCTCGACGTGCTGATCGCGCTGTCGGTCACGGTGCTCAGCACCCTCGCCGCGCTCGTCGTCGGCCTGGTCACCGGCATGAACGAGGCCCGTCGCGGCCCGGCCGGGATCGCCGCCCGTGCCACCGCCCGGGGCATCGACCTCGTCCAGGCCGTGCCCACCGTGATCGGTGGTCTCGTGCTGCTGTCGTTCTTCGGCCGCGAGCCGCTCGTCATGGTCCTGGCGCTGGCGCTGCTGCTCCTGCCGGTGCAGGCCCGACTCGTCCGGGTCGAGGTCCTCCGGGTCCGGTCGGAGGGCTACGTCGACGCCGCCCGGATGTCCGGGGAGAGCGAGCCCGCCCTGATCGTCCGGCACGTCCTGCCGAACGCCTCGCACGCGGCGCTGGAGAACACCTCGGCGATCTTCGGGATCGCCGTCATCTTCTGCGCCGGGCTCGGCTTCCTCGGGGTCGGCATCGTGCCGCCGATCCCGGAGTGGGGCTCGATGCTGGCGCTCGGGGCGACCGACGCCGCCGTCGGCCGCTGGTGGGGGGCGCTGTTCCCCGCACTGGCGCTGGGTCTCGCGGTGGCCTCGGCCGCCGGTGCCGCCCGCGCGCTGTTCGCCGGGGGTGCCCGGTGAGCGCCGGCCGCCGCGCGCCGCTGGCCGGTCTCGTCGCCGCGCTCGCCGTGCTGGTCACCGGCTGCGGTGCCGGCGCGGTGGAGGCGGAGCGGGACACCGTCGTCATCGTGACGGGGGCGCAGGCTCAGTCCTTCGCCCAGGACTCCAACGGCACCGGCTACGAGAGCGCCGAGTACCTCGCCAACACCAACGCCACGCTGCTGCGCAACCCCTACGTCGACGGCAGCGGCGGGCAGGCCCGACACCAGGACCTCTACCGCTTCGAGCCGCTGCTCGCCGAGCGCTACGAGGTCAGCCCGGACCGGCTCACCTACACCTTCCACCTGGACCCGGACGCCCGTTCCACCGCCGGGAACCCGGTCACCGCCGAGGACGTCCGCTGGTCCTACGAGCGCAAGTTCGCCACCGCCACCTCGATCGTCCCGTTCGTGAACGCGCCGGTGATCGTCGACCCGGAACGCCAGATCCGGGTGCTCGACCCGATGACGGTGTCCTTCACCGTCGACGAGCCGGGCTACGGGTTCACCCTGCTGTCGCTGCTGTCCAACACGACCGCGGCGATCTACGACACGACGGTCCTGAAGGCGCACGTCACGCCCGACGACCCGTACGCGGTGGAGTGGTCGGCGAGCAACGGGAACTGGGGCTACGGCGCCTACGGCCTGGAGAGCTTCACCCCCGGCCAGCAGACGACCTACGTCCGCAACGAGGACTACGCCGGCGGCGCACCGCCGGTGCGGCGGATCATCCAGCGGGTCGTCGCCGACGCCGGGATCCGGGCGAACCTGCTCGCCCAGGGCGACACGCACGTCGCGGCGCAGCTGCGGCCCGCCGACCAGGCCGGGATCGCGGAGACCGGGGCGCAGGTGTTCAGCGCCCCCACCAACGCGATGGTCTACATGCCGCTGACCACGACCATGGCCCCCTTCGACGACGTCGCGGTCCGCCGGGCGCTGGCCCGCGCGGTGCCCTACGAGCAGATCGTCTCCGACGTCTACAAGGGACGCGCGGAGCAGCTGGCCGGGATGCTGTCCCCCGGCGCACCCGGCTACGACGGCGACGGCCTCGTGCCGTTCCGCTACGACCCGGCCGAGTCGCGCCGGATCCTCGCCGAGGCCGGCCACACCGAGCCGGTCGCCTTCACCCTGACCGTGAACGCCAGCGTCCCGGACCTGCAGGAGGCGGCGGTCCAGATCCAGACCGCGGCCCGCGACGCCGGGTTCGCGATCACCATCGAGCCGGTCCCGTCGGCCGCGTTCAACGAGGGGCTCGCCGCCAAGACCTTCCAGGCGTCGATGGGCCGCGACTACGCCGTCGTCCAGTCCCCGCCCTACGAGCTGGCGTTGTTCTACACCGCCGACTCGCCGATCAACTGGCCGGACTGGGAGGACTCCCGGTTCGACACGGCGCTGGCCGCGGGTAACGCGGCGGGCGACCCGCTCTCGGTCACGGCGGGGCGCTCCTGGAACGCCGCGCAGCGCCGGATCCAGAGCGACGTCCCGACCATCTGGATGGCCTACGTCCAGCCGCTCAACGCCTTCCGCGGCGACGTCTGCGGCTACGTGTTCCGCACCGACAACACCATCGACTACTCGCAGCTGACCCTGGAGGGCTCATGACCGCGCAGATGGACACCGCGCAGATGGACACCGCGCAGGCGGCACCGGCGGCACCGGCGGGTCCCGTGCCCGCGGACCCGGTGCTGGCGGTCGAGGGACTCGACGTCCGGTACGGCGCGTCGCACGCGGTGCGCGGGGTGGACCTCACGGTGCGCCCCGGTGAGCGGATCGCCCTGGTCGGCGAGTCCGGGTCGGGCAAGTCGACCCTGGGGCTCGCGGTCGCCGGGTTCATCGACCAGCGGGTCGCGACCGTCGAGGCGCGGCGGATGGAGTTCGCCGGCGTCCCGCTGCGCCGCGAGCTGACCCGGCTGCCGCAGCGCACCCCGGGGATGTCGATGGTCTTCCAGGACGCCATGACCTCCCTCGACCCGTTGTGGACGGTCGGGAGCCAGCTCGTCGCCGTGCTGCGCGGCGCGGGCGGGGTGGACGGCCGCGCCGAGGCCGCCGACGCCGCCCGGGAGTGGCTGACCCGGGTCGGGCTGACCGACACCCGGCGGGTGATGGCCGCCCGCCCGCACGAGCTCTCCGGCGGGATGCGCCAGCGGGTCATGACCGCGATCGCGCTCGCCGGGCGTCCCCGGCTGCTCGTCGCCGACGAGCCGACCAGCGCGCTCGACGCCTCGCTCGCGAGGGGGGCCGTGGAGCTGCTCGTCGAGCTCTGCGAGACGCAGGGCGCGTCGGTCCTGATGATCAGCCACGACATCGGGCTGTGCCGGCGCTACACCGACCGGACCCTGGTGATGCACCGCGGCGTGCTGGTCGAGGAGCTCCGCTCGGACGACCTCGGCGCCGCCACGCACCCGTACACGCGGGGCCTGCTGCGCTGCATCCCGACGCTCGCCTCGGCCGGTCTCGACGAGCTGCCGACGATGACCGACGACGAGCTCGGGATCGCCGCGTGAGCGCGCCGCAGGTCGTCCTGGAGGGGGTGACCCGGCGGTTCGGCGACCGCACCGCCGTCGCACCGCTGTCGATGACCGTCGACGCCGGGGACCGGATCGGCATCGTCGGCGAGTCCGGGTCCGGCAAGTCCACGCTCGCCCGGATGATCGCGGGCCTGGACCGGCCGTCCGGCGGGACGATCACGATCGACGGCCGCACCCAGACCGCCTGGATGTCCACCACGGCGGGCCGCCGCGACCTGCGGCGACGCATCCAGCTCGTCGCCCAGGACACGACGTCGACCTTCGACCCGCGGCGCACGGTGCGCGACGCGCTCCGCACCCCGGCCCGGCTGCTCGGTGGGCACTCCGGGGCCCGGGCGGACGCCGTCGCGGAGGAGGCCGTCGCCGACATGGGCCTGCCGCCGGCGATGCTCGACCGCCACCCGCACGAGCTGTCCGGCGGTCAGCGGCAGCGGATGGCGATCGCGCGGGCCATGGTCGTGCGCCCCGGGCTGCTCGTCTGCGACGAGGCGGTCTCCGCGCTCGACGTGTCGGTGCAGGGCGCGGTGCTCAACCGGATCGTCCGGTACTGCCGCGAGCACGGCGCCGGGCTCCTGTTCGTCTCGCACGGCCTGCCCGCCACCGCCTTCGCCACCGACGACCTGCTGGTGATGCTGCACGGCCACGTCGTCGAGCACGGCCGCACCGGCGCGGTCCTCTCCTCCCCCGTCCACGACCACACGGCGGCCCTCGTGGCCGCCCACGCCTGACACCCGCACCCCGGAAGGACACCTCGCATGTTCCACCTCGGATGGTTCCTCGGTAACGGCTTCGGCATCCAGCCCTGGAACCCGGCCGCCGACGGCCCCTGGACCGGCAGCAACCACCTCGACTGGATGAAGCCGGACCTCTACGTCGATCTCGCCGCCTCGCTGGAGCGGGCCGGCTTCACCTACGTCCTCATCGAGGACACGGCGATGGTCGAGGACACCTACCAGGGCTCGGCCGAGACGTCGCTGCGCCGCGGGTTCATGGCGCCGAAGAACGACCCGATGCCGCTGGTCCCGCTGATGACGCAGCGGACGAAGCACCTCGGCATCGTCCCGACCGTCTCGACGATCCAGTACCACCCGTACCTCGCGGCGCGGCTGTTCACGACGCTCGACCACCTCACCGAGGGCCGGGTCGGCATGAACGTCGTCACCTCGGTGACCGACCGCGTCGCCCAGAACTTCGGGTTCGAGAAGCACTTCGACCACGACCAGCGCTACGAGATGGCGCAGGAGTGGGTCGAGGTCGTGAAGGCACTGCAGAACAGCTGGAAGGACGGGGCGGTCCTGGCCGACCCGGTCAAGGGCGTCTACGCCGACCACACCCTGGTCGAGCCGATCGACTTCCAGGGCCGCTGGTTCTCCAGCCGTGGACCGCTCAACACGATCCCCGGCCCGCAGCGGCAGCCCCCGATCGCGTCGGCCGGCGGATCGGCGCCCGGCCGCGAGCTCGCCGCGAAGCACGTCGACACCCAGATGGCGATGTGCAAGAGCGTCGACGACATCAAGGCCTACCGGGAGGACCTGCACCGCCGGATGGCCGCCCACGGCCGCCGTCCCGACGAGGTCAAGCTGCTGTTCCTGGCCAGCCCGGTCGTCGCCGCGAGCGACGCCGAGGCCCGGGCCAAGGCCGAGCAGCTGAAGCTCGCCCGCCGCTCCGACCTCGCCGTCGAGTACAACCTGTGGAACCTCTCCTACACCTCGGGCGGCCGGATCGACTTCGGCGGGATCGACCCGGACACCCGCGTCGAGGACATCGACACCTCCCGCGGCAACGGCGAGCGCTCCTCGATCGCCAACCTGTTCCAGGGGCAGGAGGGCAAGACGCTGCGCGAGCTCGCCGCCACCTCGTTCCAGATCACCGACCTCGGGCTGGTCGGCTCGCCAGAGACGGTCGCCGCGCAGATGGACGAGATCATGCAGGATGCCGGCGGGGACGGGTTCCTGCTGTACGTCCCGCCGACCCGGGTGCAGATCGCCGAGATCACCGACGGGCTCGCACCGGCGCTGCGGCGGCGCGGCGCGATCCGAGACGGCTACGCCCACTCCACCCTGGCCGAGAACCTCCAGGAGTTCTGACGCCCCGGCCCGTGCCCGCCACCGGCGCCGGGCACGGGTCACAGCATCGTTCCCGGCCGGTAACCCGGGAGGGACGGTTCCCGGGCGACGGTCACCCCAGCAGGAATCCCTCGCAGGAAGGCCCCGCCCATGTCCCGTCCCGGCCGGCTCACCACCGTCCCGCACCCCCGCGCGTCCGGCGGGACCGCCCGCGGGCGGCACACGTTCCCGCGCCGGGTGCGGGAGATGCTGCGCGCCTCCGTGCGGGGCGGCTACCTCGTCGTCGACGAGAAGCTCGTCGAGGACCAGCTGATGGAGTCGCTCAACGCGAGCCGCTCCGCGGTGCGGGCCGCCCTGCAGCAGCTCGCCGACGAGGGGTTCGTCGACCGCCAGCAGCGCCGCGGCACCGTCGTCGTCCGGCGGGGTGTCGCGGTCCGGCTGCGGGACACCGTGACCGCCCTCGGTGCCACCGAGGTGACGCTGCAGATGACCGAGCAGGGCGTCGTGCCCTCGACGCCGCTGCTGCGGCACCGGCTCGGCGTCCCCGACGCGGCGCTGCGGATGAACGAGAACATCTTCCGCGCCGACGGCGAGGTGATCGGCGTCCGGACGGCCTACTTCCCGAGCTCCTTCACCACGCCGTCGTACGCCGGGCCGGCCGCCCTCGACGTCGTGTTCGCCGACTTCTTCGGGGTGGGCCTGGGCCGGGTGCAGACCGAGATCGGCGCCGCGGGCGCCGACGACCGGACCGGGCGGCTGCTGGGCGTCGCCCCGGGTGCCCCGGTGCTGCTGCGCGAGCAGCTGTTCCACGACGAGGACGACCGGCCGGTGCAGGTCGTCTTCGACAACTACCGGGCGGACCGGGTGACCTTCGTCGACGACCCGGACCTCGGCTGAGCCCGCCGGGCCGTCAGCCCGCGAGCTCGGCCAGCGCGGCCTCGGCGTCGGCGAGCACCCCGAGCCTGCGCCGTTCCAGCGTCGCGCCCGACTCCGCGCCGGCACCCATGTTCCCCTGCGCGTAGCGGGTCCAGACGCCGGTGCCGATGCAGGCGCACCGCCAGTACGCGAACGCCACCCAGTACGGCAGGTCGTCCACCGGGCGGCCGGACCGCGCGGCGTAGCGGCCGGCGATGCCGTCGCGTTCCGGCCAGCCCGGCGCCGCGGTCGGGCCGCTCGTGATCGTGTGCCGGGTGTCGCCGGGGCGCTCCCAGGACGCGACGAGCCAGCCGAGGTCGGCCAGCGGCTCGCCGAGCGTCGCGAGCTCCCAGTCGAAGACGGCCGCCACCCGGCCGTCGCGGTAGGACAGGTTCCCCGGCCGGTAGTCGCCGTGCGCGATCCGCGGCCCCTCCGCCGGGTCGGCGGGCATCCGGGCGAGGAGCTGCTCGTGCGCGGCGTCGATCGCGGCGAGATCGGTGAAGGCGCCCGAGTGCGCCTGCCGGTGCCAGCGCCGCAGCTGGCGTTCGAGGTAGCGGCCGGGCCGCCGCAGGTCGTCCAGTCCGACGGCGCCGGGATCGACGGCGTGCAGCGCGGCGAGGACGTCGGCGGTGTCCAGCCCGCAGGCCTCGCGCTCCGGCTCCGGGATCGGGTCGCCGGACGCCCGGTCGCCGGGGACGACGCCGTCCACCCAGCTCATCAGGTAGAAACCGGCGCCGATCACGGCAGTGTCCTCGCAGTGCGCGACCGGCTCCGCGACGGGGACGCCGGTCCCGGACAGCGCGGTGAGGAACCGCCACTCCCGGCTCATGTCGTGCGCGGTGGCGAGCACCCCGCCGGTCGGGGGGCGGCGCAGCGCGAACGGCGTGCCCTCGGCGTCGACCACCCGGAAGGTGAGGTTGGAGTGCCCGCCGGAGATCCGCTGCACGGCCACCGGCCCGTCACCCGTCACCACCCGCGGGGCCTCGGCGGCGAGCCAGCGGGTCAGGGCGACCGGGTCCACTCCGTCGTGCGTGTCGGCCATCCCCCGATCCAACATGATCGTCGCCGGACGGGCCAGGCGTCCGGACCGGTCACCCGCCGAGGGGCAGCACGAGGCGCTCCAGCAGCCGGTCCGCCTCGGCGTGCGGGTCCGCGGTCAGTCCGGTGTGGACGGGCCCGGGCCGGACGATCGTGCTGCGTGCCGTCGTCAGCCTGCGGAACCGGCGTCCGATGTCCTCGCCCGCCCCCGGGCCGCGGGCGGCCAGCGCGCCCGTGGCGTGCCGGTCCGAGCGGGGCGGCTCCGGCACCGCGGCCACCGCCGCGATCGTCTCCAGCACGTCGGCGACGGCGTCGGCGTCGCAGTGCGGGTCGAGCGCGGCCAGCCGCTCCCGGTCCAGGTGCACCCGGACGGCGAGGACGTCCCGCCGCCGGCAGTGCAGCAGCACCCCGGCGTTGACCGACTCCCCGCGCTCGACCCGCGGGACCACCTGCAGCAGGGCGTACTCGTAGGTGACGAGGTCGCTCACCGGCCCGCACCGCCGTCCACCCCGCCGATCCGCAGCCACGGCGGGCGGCGCGGCTCGCGGTCCACCGGGCGTGGCCGGCCGGCGCGCACGGTCTCCCGCACCCCCGGCAGCCACTCCGCGCGCCGCTGCACGCGGCCGGACAGCGCCGTGACGTAGGCGTCGCGGACGGCCTCCGCCGAGTCGAAGCCCGGCTCCCCGTCCAGCCACCCGCCGGGGACGAGGGCGAGCACGTCGTCCAGCAGCGCGCGGGTGACCAGCGGCGCGAGCGCGGTGTCGGCGGCGTCGAGGTCGGGCCGGCAGCCGAGCAGGACGTGGTCGCCGGCGTCGAACGGCTTCGCCGGGAACCGCGACGCCGACTCCCAGCTGTGCGCGAAGGTGAGTGTCGCGCCGTGGTCGATCAGGTACGGACGCCGGTGCCAGAGCAGCATGTTCGAGTTGCGCCAGGAGCGGTCGACGTTGCCGACGAGCGCGTCGAACCACAGCACCCGCCCGGCGAACTCCGGGCCGACGTCGAACGCCAGCGGGTCCAGGTCGAGCGCCCCGGGCAGGAAGTCGATCCCCAGGTTCAGCCCGGCCGAGGAGCGGAGCAGCTCCTGGACCTCCTGGTCGGGTTCGGTGCGGCCGAGCTCGCCGTCGACGTCGACGGTGACGATCTCGGGGACCGGCAGGCCGAGCGCCCGGGCCAGCTCACCGGCGACGATCTCGTTCACCAGCACCGACCGGCCCTGGCCCGCACCGGTGAACTTCACCGCGTAGCTGCCCAGGTCGTCGGCCTCCATCAGGCCGGGCAGCGAGCCGCCCTCGCGCAGCGGGGTGACGTAGCGGATCGCGGTGACGTGGCGCAGGCCCTGCCCGCGCGGGTCCGGTCGGGACAGCACGCGCGGAGGCTATCCGGCGCCCACCCGCACCCGCGATCGAGATGCGAACGGCCCGCACCCCGTGGCGTCGGGATGCGGGCCGTGATCGCGCCGGAGCGGTCCTGCGGGGCCGGGCGGGGCCGGGCGGGGCAGAGGTGGGGCGGGGCCGGGCTCACCGGCCCGTCCGGCGTCGGGGGCGCACGGACGGGCCGGGAGGTCTCACACCGAGATGGTCTGGCGCGGGATGGTCTGGGTCTGCTCCATCCGGCGCTCGGCCTGGCGGGACAGCACCGTGTCCAGGCTGAACCGGCCGGCACCGGCGACCATGAAGGCGGCCAGCGCGCAGATGATCGTGCCGACCAGCGCCCAGCCGCTGTTCTCCATGAACAGGCCGTTCTGGCCGTGCACGAACCAGATGGCACCCGCCATCACGAAGATCATCAGTCCGGCGGGGACGACCATCCGCAGGCCGAGCAGCAGCGACACCGACACCACGATCTCGACGACGATCGTGAAGGACGCCGCGGCGATCGCCAGCGGGATGCCGAACTTGGAGAACACCGTGGCGGTGTCGAAGAGCCCCGCGTCGATCTTCTTCCAGGCGTGCATGATCAGGATGTAGGCGAGCAGCACACGGCCGACGAGCAGGACGACGTCCCGCGGGGTTCCGGTCAGGGAGCGGTACACGGTTCCTCCAGTACGAGCATGATCACATCGGGTGAACTGGTCACCACGTAATGCACAAGAGCTTATGAGTGGAATCGCTCTGCTCCACCCGGTTGAGCGACTCTGCGCGACGAATCGACCGCATGCCGCGACGAAAGTCGCTCGGCTCACACCTCACCGTGTGTCGCACCTCCGGAGCGCGCCGTGACCGGACGATTCGGCGGCACGACCGGTCGAGCGGTCTCTTCCGTGGTGCGTTCGCGCAGGTAGACGACACGCTGCGTGCAGGGATCGTGGCGGCCGTCACCCGGGTGCAGCAGTACCATCCGGTAACTCGACCGGGTGTCACGGACGGTTCGCAGCGATGGGCGGTCCGTCGTTCCGGACGTACCGCTCGTCCCACCCGGGGCCGTCCGCGACGGGCGGTACCCCCGTGCGGCGCAGCGGGCCGGAGACCGTCCACCGTGGCCCCGGCCCGCGCGCCCGGGGCTTGACGCTGCGGAATGATGGCCGGGTGTCCGACACGAACGACGTCATCGGCAGAGACATCACAGCGACCCCCGAGTGGACCGCGCTGACCGAGCACGCGGCGGAGGTGGAGCCCCGCCACCTGCGGGCGCTGTTCGACGAGGACCCGGACCGGGCCACCGCGCTCACGGCGTCCGGCGCCGACCTGGTCCTCGACCACTCGAAGCACCGCATCACCCGGGACACGATCGGCCTGCTCACCGCGCTCGCCCGCGCGGCCGGGCTCCCCGCGCGGACCGAGGCGATGTTCACCGGCGAGCACGTCAACACCTCGGAGGACCGCGCGGTCCTGCACACCGCGCTGCGGCTGCCCCGGGACGCGTCGCTCGTCGTCGACGGGCAGGATGTCGTCGCCGACGTCCACGCGGTCCTCGACCGGATGGGCGACTTCACCGACGCCGTCCGGTCCGGGCGGTGGACCGGCTTCACCGGCGAGCGGATCCGCACGGTCGTCAACATCGGGATCGGCGGTTCGGACCTCGGCCCGGTGATGGCCTACGAGGCCCTGCGGGACTACGCGCAGCGCGACCTCGAGTGCCGGTTCGTGTCCAACATCGACCCCACCGACCTGTCCGAGACGGTGTCCGACTTGGACCCGGCGACGACCCTGTTCCTCGTCTCCTCCAAGACCTTCACCACCCAGGAGACGCTGACGAACGCCCGCAACGCGCGGTCGTGGCTGCTCGCCGGGCTCGGCACCGACTCCACCGACGCGGTCGCGAAGCACTTCGCCGCGGTCTCGACGAACGCGGAGAAGGTCGCCGAGTTCGGCATCTCCACCGAGAACATGTTCGGCTTCTGGGACTGGGTGGGCGGACGCTACTCGGTCGACTCGGCGATCGGGCTGTCGCTGATGTGCGCCATCGGCAGGGAGAACTTCGCGGAGTTCCTCGCCGGGATGCACGCCATGGACGTCCACTTCCGGGAGACGCCGCTGGAGCGGAACCTCCCGGTCATCGCCGGGATGCTCGGCATCTGGTACTCGAACTTCTTCGGCTCCGAGACCCGCGCGGTGCTCCCCTACTCCCAGTACCTGCACCGGCTGCCCGCCTACCTGCAGCAGCTGACGATGGAGTCGAACGGCAAGTCCGTCCGCGGCGACGGCACCCCCGTCACGACGACGACCGGGGAGATCTTCTGGGGCGAGCCGGGCACCAACGGCCAGCACGCCTTCTACCAGCTGCTGCACCAGGGCACCCGGCTCGTGCCTGCCGACTTCATCGGATTCGCCCGCCCGCACCACGACCTCGCGGGCGAGGGGGAGGCGGACATGCACGACCTCTTCATGGCGAACCTGTTCGCGCAGTCCGCGGCGCTGGCGTTCGGCAAGTCCGCCGAGGAGATCGCGGCCGAGGGCACCCCCGCCGACGTCGTGCCGCACAAGGTGATGCCGGGCAACCGGCCGTCGTCGACGATCCTCGCCGAGAAGCTGACGCCGTCGGTGCTGGGCCAGCTCATCGCGTTCTACGAGCACGTCACGTTCGTCGAGGGCGTGATCTGGGGGATCGACTCGTTCGACCAGTGGGGCGTGGAGCTCGGCAAGGTGATGGCCAAGCAGTTCGGCCCGGCGCTCTACGCGGCGGACCCGCCGGACGCGAAGGAGGCCGGCCTCGACACCTCGACGGCCGCGCTGATCGACCGCTACCGCTCCTGGCGCGGACGGTGAGCAGCGGCCCGGCGGGGCGGGCCCCCGCCGGGCGGACCGGCGGGGCGCCCGGGCACCGGCCCGAACCGCGCACGACCGGGATCGTCGCCGCCCTGCTCCTGGTCACGGCGGTGTCGCTGCTGCTGATCGGCGTGAGCGGCGGGCTCCAGCGGGACGTGACGACGGCGACCGGGCTCGCCGCCGAACGGGAACCCACCCCGGTGGCGTTCGCGCTGCTCGTGACGGAGATCGGCAACACGGTGGGCAGCGCGCTGGTCGCGCTCGTCGCCGGCGGCGTCCTGTTCTGGCGCGGGCGCCGCGCCGAGGGCGTCTGCCTGGCCGCCGTGCCGCTGGTCGCGAGCCTGGTGATGTCCGGGCTCAAGCGGTTCCTGGACCGGTCCCGGCCGCCGGAGCAGCTGCAGGTGCTGTCGGTGGCGAACGAGTCGCTGCCGTCCGGGCACGCGACGATGGTCGCGGCCGCGTGGACGGCGCTCGTGCTGGTGCTGTGGCCGTCGCTGACCCGGCGGGTGCGCACGCTCCTCGCCGTGTTCGCGGCGCTGTGGGCGGGCGCGGTCGGGTTCACCCGGATCTACCTGGGCGTGCACTGGCTCTCCGACGTGCTCGCCGGATGGGCGCTGGGGGCCGGGCTGGCGTTCGCCGGGGTGACGGTGCTGAGCGTCGTGCTCGCGGGCCGCCGTCCCACCGGGGTCACCTGAGCGGGTCCGGGTCAGGTGCCGCCCTCGATGTCGGCCCGCACCTGCTCGGCCCGCTCCCCCGCCGCGGCCAGGGTGCGGGCGTGCTCGTGCCAGGCCGCGACGTCCCCGCGGAGCCAGGCCGCGCGCAGCTCGTCGGCCGCGGCGGACCAGCGGCGCAGGAGCACCGCGCCCTCGGCGGCCGGACGGGAGCGCCGCATCGCCCGCTGCGCCGCGATCCCGCGGCTCATCGCCAGCATCGCGCGCATCGCCGTCGCGACCTTCCCGGTGATCTCGATCGGTACCGGCAGGCCGGCGACGGCGTGCGCACCCCGGGCGGCACGCGTCAGGAGCACCACGGCGATCCCGGCGGCCACCAGCAGGACCGGTGTCCAGAGCAGACCGGAGGTGCCCGGCACCAACAGGACGACCGTCACCAGGACCAGGACGACCGGGAACGCCCGCCGCGACCACCGGGCGGCCCGTGACCGGGAGTGCGCCCGGCGCTGGGCCTGCAGGTCGGGCGGGCTCTGGTCGGCGCGCACGAGACCACGGTCGACGTAGAGCAGGGCGGTGTCCGATTCGTCCGGCACCCGGCGATTGTGCACGACCCGCGGGCGGCGCCGCGGCTCAGCCCTGTTCCTGCGGGCACCACCACGTCGACCGGCCGCCGACGGTCCCGTGCACCATCTCCGCCCCGCAGCGGGGACAGTGCCCACCCGGGTGCCGGTGCTCGATCACCTCACCGGTGTGCACGCCGCCGTTCGCGATCGCCCGCTCCAGCGCCCGGTCCAGGTTGCGGTGCAGCCGGTCGAGATCGGTGCGCGTCAGGTCCCGCACCGGGGTCGCCGGGGCGATCCGGGCCTGCCAGAGCGTCTCGTCGGCCAGCAGGTTCCCGACACCCGCGAGCACCGACTGGTCCAGCAGCCGGGCCTTCACCGCCGACCTCCCGCGCAGCAGCCGTTCCCGGAACACCGCGGGCCGCAGCCCCTCGGCGTCGGGCCCGAGACCGGACAGGTCGGGATCGAGCCGGACCCGGCCCAGCCGGCGCTTGTCGAACAGCCGGAACTGCCCGCCGTCGTCGAACGTGACGGTGAAGCGGTCCCACTCGCGTTTGCGCGCCTGCCGGTCGGGGCGCGCCGGGCCGCCGCCGATCCGCTCGCCGCCGGAGTTCGTGACGACGATCCGCCCGCCCATCCCGAGGTGCACGCCCAGCGCCGGACCGGCGTCACCGTCGGAGGTCTCGGTGTCGCACCACATCGTCTTGCCGATCCGGTGGGCCGCGGTCAACCGCCCGCCCTTCAGGGCCGACGCGATGTCGCCGGGCCGGTGCGGGCGGCACACCCAGTCGTCGCGGTCGTCGACGTCGGTGATCGTGCGGCCGGTCGCCTGCGCCAGCACCGCACGCGCGTTCTCGACCTCGGGCAGCTCAGGCATGCCGGTCAGTCTCGCGCGGTCACGGAACACCCGCGCGCCGGTCCGGCGTTGCACATGATCGTGAGCGCTGGCGAGAGCGGTGCGGCCGGGACGAGCCCGGGCGCCGAGCGGATGAAGGTACGGGCCCCCGAGCTGCGCGGGCGGCGCTGGCTCAACACCGGCGGCCGGGAGATCACCCTGGCCGACCTGCGCGGCCGGATCGTCGTCCTCGACTTCTGGACGTTCTGCTGCGTGAACTGTTTGCACGCGCTCGACGAGCTCCGGCCGCTGGAGGAGGAGTTCGGCGACGTCCTGACGATCGTCGGGGTGCACTCGCCGAAGTTCGTGCACGAGGCCGATCCGGACGCGGTCGAGGCCGCGGTGGAGCGCTACGGCGTGGAGCACCCGGTGCTCGACGATCCCGAGCTGACCACCTGGGACGCCTACGCCGCACGCGCCTGGCCGACGCTCGCGGTGATCGACCCGGACGGCACGGTCGTCGCCCGGATGGCGGGCGAGGGTCACGGGCCGGGGCTCGCCGCCCTGGTGCGGGAACTCGTCGACACCCACGGCGACCGGCTGCGCCGCGGCGACGGGCCGTACGTCCCGCCGCCCGCACCGGAGACCGCGCTGCGGTTCCCGGGCAAGGTCGCGGCGCTGCCCGGCGGCACGTTCCTGGTGTCCGACACCGCGCACCACCAGCTCGTCGAGCTCGAACCCGATCTCGTCACCGAGCGCAGGCGGATCGGTGACGGCGGGCGCGGGTACACCGACGGCCCGGCCGGGAGCGCCCGGTTCTCCGAGCCGCAGGGGCTGCTCGTGCTCGACCCGTCCACGGTGCTCGTCGCGGACACGGTGAACCACGCGGTCCGCCGGGTGTCGCTCGACGACGGCACCGTCTCCACCGTGGCGGGGACGGGATCGCAGCTGCGCGAGCGCGTCGACCCGGGCGGGACCGCGGCCGAGCTGTCGTCACCGTGGGACCTCGCGCCGTGGGACGGCCACGTCGTCGTCGCGATGGCCGGGTCGCACCAGCTCTGGACGGTCGACCCGGTGTCCGGGCAGGCCCGGGTGCTGGCCGGGACGACCAACGAGGGCCTGCGGGACGGCTCGTTCGCCGAGGCGTTCCTCGCGCAGCCGTCGGGGCTCGCCACCGGCCCGGACGGCACCCTCTGGGTCGCCGACTCCGAGATCTCGGCACTGCGCCGGGTGGACGTCGACCCGGGGGCCGGGCCCGCGGTGAGCACCGCCGTCGGGCAGGGCCTGTTCGAGTTCGGGCACCGCGACGGGCCGGCGGCCGAGGCGCTGCTGCAGCACCCGCTGGGCGTCGCCGTGCTGCCCGACGGCTCCGTCGCCGTCGCCGACACCTACAACGGCGCCGTCCGCCGGTTCGATCCGGCCGCGGGCAGCGTGTCGACGCTGGCCGAGGGGCTCGCCGAGCCCTCGGACCTGCTGGTGGACGGCGAGACGCTGGTCGTCGTGGAGTCCGCGGCGCACCGCCTGGTGCGGCTGCCGATCCCGGCCGGGTCGCTGGTCGAGGGCGGCCGGCACACCGTCCGGCGCACGCCCACCGAGCTGGGCGCCGGCGTCGCGCTGCGGATCGGGTTCACCCCGCCCGCGGGCCAGCACCTCGACGACCGGTTCGGCGACCCGACGTCGCTCACCGTCGCCGCGGACCCGCCGTCGCTGCTGCGGGCGGGGGCCGGCACCGCGACGGGGCTGACCCGCGAGCTGGAGCTCGACCCGGCCGTCGGGTCCGGGGTGCTGCAGGTCGCCGTCGCCGCTGCGGCCTGCGACGCCGCCGACGGCGGGCCCGACACGTTCGCCGCCTGCCACCGCTACCAGCAGGACTGGGGCATCCCCGTCACCGTCACCGGGACCGGCCCTGCGGTGCTCGACCTGGACCTGCGCTCGGTGTAGGCGCGGCTCAGCTCTCCACCCAGGCGAGCACGGCCATCACGCGGCGGTGGTCGTCCGACGACGGCGGCAGCCCGAGCTTGGTGAAGATCGACGAGATGTGCTTCTCGACGGCCCCCTGGGTGATCACCATGATCCGGCCGATCGCGGTGTTCGTGCGGCCCTGGGCCATGAGCTCGAGCACCTCCCGCTCGCGGGGCGACAGCTCCTCGAGCGGGTCCCGGCGGCGCCGCTTGGTCAGCAGCGCGGACACGACCTCCGGGTCGAGGACGGTGCCGCCCGCGGCCACCCGGCTCAGCGCGTCGGCGAGGTCGGCGAGCTTCGAGACCCGGTCCTTGAGCAGGTAGCCGACTCCCCCACCCGCCTCCAGGAGGTCGGTCGCGTAGGACTCCTCGACGTACTGGGACAGCACCAGGATCCCGACGGCCGGGTGCTGCCTGCGGATCTCCAGCGCGGCGCGCAGGCCCTCGTCGGTGAACGACGGCGGCATCCGCACGTCGACGACCGCCACCTCCGGCCCGTGCTCGGCCACCGCCTCGACGAGCGTGGTGCCGTCGCCGACCGCTGCCAGGACCGTCGCACCCGCCTCCTCCAGCAGCCGGACCAGGCCCTCGCGCAGCAGCATCGAGTCCTCGGCGAGGACCACGCGCATCGTCATGGACCCATCCTGGGTCACGCCTCCCCCAGCCCGGCGACCGGTACCTCCGCCGTGAGGACCGTCGGACCGCCCGCGGGGCTGCGCACGTCCAGCCGGCCCTCGACGATCTCCAGCCGGTCCGCGAGCCCGGCCAGGCCGTGCCCCTTGCCGAGGTGGGCGCCACCGCGGCCGTCGTCGCGGACCACGATGCGCAGCAGGGTCTCGTCGACGGTGACGACGACCGTCGCGGACGAGGCCCCGGCGTGCTTCGCCACGTTGGTCAGCGCCTCCGACACGACGAAGTACGCGGTGTTCTCGACCAGCGCCGGCATCCGGGCGCCGGGATCGAGGTCCACGTCGAGATCGACGGGGACGGGGCTGCGGCCTGCCGCCGCGGCCAGCGCGGGCCCGAGGCCGCGGTCGGCGAGGATCGGCGGGGCGATGCCCCGGGACAGCGCCCGCAGCTCGGACAGCGCCTCGCGGCTCTGCTCGAGCGCCTCGTGCAGCAGGGGGCGGGCGCGCTCGGGGGCGTCGTCGAGGCGGCGCACGGCCGCCTCCAGGTCCATCCCGAGGCGGACCAGGCGCTGCTGCGGGCCGTCGTGGATGTCGCGCTCCAGCCGGCGCAGCGTCTGCGCCTCCGCGGCGACGGCGGCGCGGCGCCCGGCGGCGAGTGCCTGGGCCCGGGCACGCAGAGCGGCGGTCTGGTTCGTGAGCAGACCCCGGGCCAGCAGCGCGCGGACGTCGGTCAGCCACCGCACCACCGTCGGGAGCGTCACCAGCAGCAGGACGCCGAGCCCGGTGTTCAGCGCGATGTCGCCGGCCGTCGAGTGGATCCCGGTGACCGACTCGAACAGCGTCCAGACGTCCTCCCCGCGCGGCAGCGACCACTGCCAGAACACGTAGAACAGCCCGCCGAGGCCGGTCACCGACCAGACCAGCGCGACGGCGGCGGTGATCGCCCGCAGCGGCAGCGCGGCCACGGCGTGCGCGACGTCGCGCCAGCTCTGCGGATCGGCCAGCGCGCGGAACAACCGGCTCATCAGCCGTCGTCCGCGGTTGGGGCGGTAGTGGTGCGGAGGCAGCGGCCGCCCGGTCGCCGCCTCCGTCGCGCGGCGCTCCAGCTCGGCCAGGCCGCGCGCCGCGACCAGCGTCCCGACGGTGATCGGCAGCCCGATCCAGACCACGAAGGTCCCGGCCCCGAGACCCAGCCCGACGAGCACGACGACGCCGCTGATGATCGCGAGCGGCAGGCCCGTCAGCAGGTACGCCATCTGCGCGCCCAGCCGGGTGCGGCCGGGCCAGCCCGACGGCCAGCTCACCGACTGCGGCAGGTGGCGACCGCCGTCGCGCAGCAGGTACTCGCGCAGTGCGCCGTTGCCCCAGCCCTCGAGCACGCGCACCAGGTGCGGATCGAGGGGGTTGCCGCCCGGCTCGTCGGGATGCGGCTCCCGGCGGGCCTCCGGGTCCCCGGTGGTCCGCGTCTGCTCCGGCATGGCGCTCGGTCCCTCCGGTCGGGTCGTGATCCGAGGATAGGCGGGTGGTCCCTCCGGTGAGCGGGTCGCGTGTGCCGCCCGCCGTGACCGGACCGGTGGTCCTGCTCACCCCCGCGCCGCACTCGCGCGTCCCCCGGCTGTCGTGGTGAGCTACCGGGCGGTAGCAACCGCGACGACGCGAGGAGCCTGACGCGTGGATCCCTCCGACCTGACCGACGTCCTGGATTCCGTCCGTGACTTCATCCGCACCGAGGTGGTGCCGCTGGAGGAGACGATCGACGCCGAGGACGCCGTCCCGGAGCGGATCGTCGCCCAGTGCAAGGAGATGGGCCTGTACGGGTTCACCATCCCCGAGCAGTACGGCGGCCTGGGCCTGACCGCGTCGGAGGAGGTCCGGCTGGCGTTCGAGCTGGGGTGGACCACCCCGGCGCTGCGGTCGCTGTTCGGCACCAACAACGGCATCGCCGGGCACGTCCTGCTGGAGGGCGGCACCGACGAGCAGAAGGCCCACTGGCTGCCGCAGCTCGCCTCCGGCCGGGTCACGGCATCGTTCGGGCTCACCGAGGCCGACGCGGGGTCCGACCCGTCGTCGCTCGCCACCCGCGCGGTCCGGGACGGCGACAGCTGGGTGATCAACGGGTCGAAGCGCTACATCACGAACTCCCCGGTCGCCGACGTGATCATGGTGTTCGCCCGGACCGACCCGGACGCCCCGGGCAACCGCGGCATCTCCACCTTCCTCGTGCCTCGGGACACGCCCGGCCTGTCGGTCGGCCCGAAGGACCTGAAGATGGGCCAGTTCGGGGCGTGGACCGCCGACGTGCACCTCGACGACGTCCGGGTCCCGTTCGAGAACGTCGTCGGCGGCGAGGAGGGGATCGACAACGGCTTCCTCACCGCGGCGAAGTGCCTCGCGCACGGGCGGCTGCACATCGGCGCCGTCTGCGTCGGGATGGCCGACCGGCTGGTGCACGAGACCGTCGAGTACGCGCGGACACGGGAGCAGGGCGGGAAGCCGATCGCCCGGTTCCAGCTGGTCCAGGGCCTCGTCGCGGACTCGGTGACCGACGCCCGCGCCGGCCGCGGCCTCGTCCTCGACGCCGCCCGCAGCTTCGACGACGGCACCGACATGGTGTCCGGCCCCGCCGCCGCGAAGTACTTCTGCTCGGAGATGGTCGGCCGGGTCGCCGACCGGGCCGTCCAGGTGCACGGCGGGGCGGGGTACATGCGGGGCGTGGCCGTGGAGCGCTTCTTCCGCGACGCCCGGCTGTTCCGGATCTACGAGGGCACCAGCCAGATCCAGCAGGTCATCATCGCCCGGGACGCGCTCGGCAAGGCCGCCCGCGGCTGACCGCACACCGGCGGTCCGGCCCGGCCGGACCGCCGGTCATCCCCCGGCGAGCACGCCGCGCAGCGCCGCGGACACCGTCCGGACCTCGTCCACCAGGTCCTGCTCCGCGGGCGCCTCGACCCAGCGCTCGAACGCGGTGCGGAACACGGCGACCGCCGCCTCCGCCGCCACGGTCGCCGCGGGCTCCGCCACACCGCGGTCGCGCAGTCCGCCGGCGAGCACCTGCGCGACGGTCGCCATCTTCACCAGCTCCCGCTCGCGCAGCGACGCGTTCGCCGCGAGCACCCGCTGCCGGCGTCGCGCGAACGCCCACCGCCCGCCGAACGAGCCCGCCACGTGCTCGATCGCCGCGGCCAGCGCCGGCTCCGGCGGCAGGTCCGGGCCCGCCGCGGCCAGTCCCTCGGCGAAGAGACCCACGAACGCCTGCCCGGAGTCACCGCCGAAGAGCACCTCGCGCTTGTCGGCGTAGTGCCGGAAGAAGGTCCGCTTGGTGACCCCGGCCCGGGAGGCGATGTCCTCCACCGTCGTGCCGTCGTAGCCGTGCTCCTCGAACAGGTCCAGCGCCGCGGCGCGCAGCCGTCCCGCGGCGTCCGGCTCCCATCGACCCATGGACCGAGCCTACGCGACGACACCACGTGTCATCACGATGTACGGTGATGACACCAGATGACATCACTGGTCATCGCGTCACCGGAGGACACCTCATGCGCATCCTGGTCACCGGAGCGACCGGCTGGGTCGGCTCCGCCCTCGTCCCCGAGCTCCTCGGAGCGGGTCACCGGGTCGTCGGCCTGGCCCGCTCCGACACCGGCGCGGCCGCACTCACGGACGCCGGCGCGGACGTCGTCCGAGGCGATCTGGACGATCTCGGCCTGTTGTCCGCCGCGGCCGCGGACTCCGACGGCGTCGTCCACCTCGCCTTCAAGCACGACGTGGCGTTCGGCGGCGACTTCCCCACCGCCGTCGCGGCGGACCGGGCGGCGGTCGCCGCGCTCGCCGACCCGCTGAAGGGCACCGGGCGCCCGCTCGTCATCGCCTCCGGGCTGGCCGGGCACGCGTCCGGAGCGGCCGTCACCGAGGACGACACGGCGGACCCCGGCGACCCGACGGCCGGCCGGATGGCCACCGAGCAGGACGTCCTGCAACTCGCGTCGTCGGGGGTGCGCTCGGCGAGCGTCCGGCTCGCCCCGACCGTGCACGGCGCGGGCGACCCCGGGTTCATGGCCACGTTCGTCGACGTGGCGCGGCGGACCGGGGTGAGCGGTCACGTCGGCGACGGGACGCAGCACTGGCCCGCCGTGCACGTCGGCGACGCCGCCCGGCTGTTCCGGCTGGCCTGCGAGTCCGCGCCGGCCGGGTCGGTGCTGCACGCCGCCGCCGAGCCGGGCGTGCCGATGCGGGAGATCGCCGGGACGATCGGCCGCGGCCTCGACCTGCCGGTGCGGCAGGTGCCCCCGGAGCACTTCGGCGGGCTGGGCACCTTCGCCGGGCTCGACGTCGTCGCCCGGAGCGACCGGACGCGGGCGCTGCTGGACTGGCACCCGGCCGGTCCCACCCTGACCGAGGACCTCGAGCGGCACTACGTCCACGCCGCCGCCGGGCACGCCCACCACTGACCGGTCCCGGAACGACGGACGGCCCCGCTCCCGGATGTCCGGGAGCGGGGCCGTGGCCGTGTCGCGCGCTGCTCAGTGGTGGGCGGGGCCCCGGTGGTACTCGAAGACCAGGCCGCCCACGGCGATCAGCACGAGCGTGCCGCCGACCACGATCATCCAGACGTAGAAGAACGCCAGGCCGAGGCCGGTGAACGCGGCCGCGGCGGCCAGACCGAGCGGCCAGTAGCTGCCCGGGGAGAAGAAGCCGACCTCGCCGGCGCCGTCGGAGACCTCGGCCTCCGGGTTGTCCTCCGGACGCTCCTCCAGCCGCCGCGAGACGAACCGGAAGTAGGTGCCGACGATCAGCGACAGGCCCGCGGTGAGCCACAGCGCGGTGACGCCGACGACCTCGCCCGCCACGAACATGTAGACGATCGCGCAGAGGATGAAGAACCCGGTGCAGATCTCGAAGATCCGGGACTCGATCTTCATGGTGTCGCCCTCCCTCAGCCCGTGACCTGCGCGGCCAGCTGGCCACGGTCGGTCGAGAACGGCTTCGTGCTGATCGCCTCCGGCGCGCACCACTCCCCGCAGTTCAGCGCCTGCAGCGCCTCCCCGGTGGTGTAGGGCTGCCCGGTCTGCGGGTTCGTCTCCTTGCGGAGCTGGATGTAGCGGTCGAACAGCGCGGGCTCGATCGCGCGCACCTCGAAGTTCATCTGCGAGTGGTACGTGCCGCAGAGCTCGGCGCACCGGCCGACGAAGGCGCCCTCGCGCTCGATCCGGTCGATCACGTAGGTGTTGTCCTGCTCGTTCCGCTCGGGGAACGGGAAGACGTCACGCTTGAAGAGGAACTCCGGCACGTAGAACGAGTGGATCACGTCGGGCGAGCGCTGGGTGAACTCGATCGACCGGTCGGTCGGCAGCACCATGATCGGGATGACGTCGCTGGTGCCGAGGGTGTTCACGGCCTGGCCGTTCGCACCGGTCTCGTCCGGGTACGAGAACTCCCAGTTCCACTGGAAGCCGACGATGTCGACGCGGAGGTCGGCCGGTCCACCCGCGGTGGCCTCCTCCTTGTCGACGTAGTTCTGCACGTTGACGGTGAAGCCGAAGAGCACGGCGACGATCACCGTGGGGATCGCGGTGAAGACGATCTCGACCGGCAGGTTGTACTGCGTCTGGCGCGGCAGCGAGCCGTCGTCGTCCTTGCGCTTCCGGTGGAAGATCATCGCCCAGAACATGACGCCCCAGGTGATGACGCCGACGACGAGCGCGGCGATCGCGGACCAGGTCCAGAGGTTCCGCATGGACTCGGCCTCGGGGGTGACCCCGACCGGCCAGCCGAAGCGGATGACCTCCTCGACCGAGCAACCGGACAGTGCCAGCAGAGCCGGCACGCCCAGCACGCCGAGCTTCGCCGCCCGGGCTATCCGGGAGCGGCCTTCGGTTCGGGCCACTGCGTGCCGCCTTCCTGTCGTCTCCTGCGTCAGCCGCACTGCCAGCACGTTCTTCCTTGCTCTGATTCCGGCACTGTCACCACGGGGCGGCCGAAGGCGATCATCGCTCACCCGTTCGGAGCACCGTCTTCGACCTCGCGTAGAGACTAGACGAACACCCCGGCCGACGCCCCCTCCGGGGTGCCCGCGGGTTCGTGTCCCACGCCACCCGGCGACGGCGGAAACCGGCAGTCTCGCAGGAGGAAGGCCGTTCGCCACCGGGGCGCGCGAGACCCGTCCGGATGACTCGTCATACTGATTCGTGTGTGCGGACTGCTGGGACTGCTGACCGCCGGGGCGGACGCCGCGACCCGGGTCGAGCCGATCGCCGACGCGCTGCGCTGTGCGCGGCACCGGGGACCCGACGAGAGCGCTACGTGGAACGACCACGATCTCGTCCTCGGGTTCAACCGGCTCTCCATCATCGACGTCGATCACTCGCACCAGCCCCTGCACTGGGGACCGGTGCCCGGTGAGGACACCCGGTACACGATCGTCTTCAACGGGGAGATCTACAACTACCCCGAGCTCCGCGAGGAGCTCATCGAGAACTACGACGCCGCCTTCGCCACCGAGGGCGACGGCGAGGTCATCGTCGCGGCCTTCCACTACTGGGGCCCCGACGCCGTCCAGCGGCTGCGCGGCATGTTCGCGTTCGCCATCTGGGACGCGGTGGAGCGCGAGCTGTTCGTCGCCCGCGACCCGTTCGGCATCAAGCCGATGTTCCTCGCCACCACCGCGGCGGGCACCGCGTTCGCCAGTGAGAAGAAGTCGCTCCTCGCGCTCGCCGGCGAGCTCGGCATCGGGCTGGACCTGGAGCCGGCGGCGCTGCAGCACTACCTGACGCTGCAGTACGTCCCGGAGCCGATGTCGCTGAACCGCATGATCTCGCGCGTCGAGTCGGGCACCCACGTGACCGTGCGGCCCGGCGAGGAGCCGCTGCACCAGCGCTACTTCGCGCCGAAGTTCGTCTCGCTGCCCAGCCACGCCCCGGCCAGCGCCGAGGCCGAGGCGATCGTGCACGGCGAGATCGCCGACGTGCTGCGCGACTCGGTCGCCAAGCACATGCGCGCGGACGTCACCGTCGGTGCGTTCCTCTCCGGCGGGATCGACTCGACCGCGATCGCGGCGCTCGCCAAGGAGCACAACCCGAACCTGATCACCTTCACCACCGGCTTCGAGCGCGAGGGCTACTCCGAGGTCGACGTGGCCGCCGAGTCCGCGGCCGCGATCGGCGTGCGCCACGTGGTCCGCACGGTCAAGCCGGACGAGATGATGGAGGCCCTGCCGCTCATCATCTGGTACCTCGACGACCCGGTCGCCGACCCGGCGCTGGTCCCGCTGTGGTTCATCGCCCGCGAGGCCCGCGAGCACGTCAAGGTGGTGCTCTCCGGCGAGGGCGCCGACGAGCTGTTCGGCGGCTACTCGATCTACCGCGAGCCGCTGTCGCTGGCGCCGTTCGAGAAGGTGCCCGGCACGCTGCGGCCGATCATGCGGCGGGCGTCGCGCAAGATGCCCGAGGGGATGCGCGGCAAGGACCTGCTGCGCCGCGGGTCGCTCAGCCTGGAGCAGCGCTACTACGGCAACGCCCGGATCTTCCGCGACGACCAGCTGCACGAGGTCCTGCGCGGCTACGACCCGCGCGTCTCGCACCAGGACGTGACGGCGCCGCACTACTTCGCCAGCCACGACTGGGACCCGGTCGCCCGGATGCAGCACGTGGACCTGTTCACCTGGCTGCGCGGCGACATCCTGGTCAAGGCGGACAAGATGACGATGGCGCACTCGCTGGAGCTGCGGGTGCCGTTCCTCGACCCCGAGGTCTTCGACATCGCCTCGTCGCTGCCGCAGTCGCAGAAGATCACCCACGGCGCGAACGGCACCACCAAGTACGCGCTGCGCCGGGCCTGCGAGGGGATCATCCCGCCGCACGTGCTGAACCGGCCGAAGCTGGGCTTCCCGGTGCCGATCCGGCACTGGCTGCGCGACGAGATGTACGCGTGGGCGCGGGACATCCTGCAGAACTCCGGTGCCGGGCACCTGATCGACCTGCAGGCCGTGCACCGCATGCTCGACGCGCACCGCGAGGGCCCGGTCGACCACTCCCGGCGGATCTGGGCGGTGCTGGTCTTCCTGATCTGGCACGGCATCTTCGTCGAGAAGCGGATCGTGCCGGACGTCCCGACGCCGAGCTACCCGGTCAAGATCTGACCCGTCCCGAACGGCCGAACGGCCGGTACCCGAGTGATCGGGTACCGGCCGTTCGTCGTTCCGGGGCCGGCGTCAGGCCGGGAGGACGGCGCCGATCTCGTCCGCGGCGGCGTCACCGAAGGCGTCGCGCAGGCGGGCCAGGGCGGCGGTGCGGTCCAGGGTCCACTCCTGCGGCCCGTCGGACTCCAGCACGTAGGTCGCGATGAGCGCGCCCAGCTGCGCGGAGCGCTCCACGGACAGGCCGCCGTTCAGCGCGGTGAGGAAGCCGGCGCGCCAGGCGTCGCCGACGCCGGTCGGGTCGACCTGCTGGGTCGGCGGGACGACGTCGACCCGGGTCTCGGTGCCGTCGGACTCGACGATCACCGCACCCTTCTCGCCGAAGGTGGTGATCCGGGTGCCGACCTTCGAGGCGATCTCGGCCTCGGACCAGCCGGTCTTCTTGAGCAGCAGCTCGTACTCGTAGTCGTTCGTCACGAGGAACTTCGCGCCCTCGATCAGGCGCTTCACCTCGGGGCCCTCCATCCGGGCCAGCTGCTGGGACGGGTCCGCGAGGAACGGGTAGCCCTTCTCGCGGCACTCGTCGGTGTGGCGGACCATGGCGTCCGGGTCGCTGGCGCCGATGAGCACCAGCTCGAAGCCGCCGACGCGCTCGGCGATCGGGGCCAGCTCGATCTCGGAGGACTTGGCCATCGCGCCGGTGTAGAAGGACGCGATCTGGCGCATGTCGTCGTCGGTGGTGCAGACGAAGCGGGCGGTGTGCACGTCGTCGTGGGTGTGCACGCCGGAGGTGTCGACGCCCAGGTCGTCCAGCACCTTCCTGTACTCGGCGAAGTCGGCACCCACCGCCCCGATGAGCACCGGGTTCTGGCCGAGCACACCGAGCGCGAACGCGATGTTCCCGGCCACCCCGCCCCGGCGGACCGTCAGGTCGTCGACGAGGAAGCTGACCGAGATCCGGTCGAGCTGCTCGGCGAGGATCTGCTCGGAGAACTTCCCGGGGAAGTGCATCAGGTTGTCAGAAGCGATGGATCCCGTCACGGCAATAGGCACGACGGGCACCCTACGACACGGAAACGGGCCCCGTCCCGATCATGATGATCAGGACGAGGCCCGTCCGAGCGTCTGACCTGCGGCTCAGCCCAGGATCAGTTGAACGAGTCACCGCAGGCGCAGGAGCCCCCGGCGTTCGGGTTGTCGATCGTGAAGCCCTGCTTCTCGATGGTGTCGACGAAGTCGATGGTCGCGCCCTGCAGGTACGGCGCGCTCATCCGGTCGACACCGACCTTGAGGCCGTGGAAGTCGCGGAACAGGTCGCCGTCGAGCGAGCGGTCGTCGAAGAACAGCTGGTAGCGCAGACCGGCGCAGCCACCCGGCTGCACCGCGATGCGCAGGTGCATGTCGTCGCGCCCCTCCTGCTCGAGCAGGGTGCGGGCCTTGACGGCCGCGGCGTCGGACAGCTCCACGCCGTGGGTCTGGGTGTCGGTGGCGTTATCGACGGTCATGGCTCTCCCAACAACGTGCGGGTCCGCCGTAATCCCGGGACAGGCGGCGTTCGTACCGGTGTCCATACTACGACGTCCCGGGCGGGTCCAGCGTTCCGGCGATCCCCCGTTCGCCGAACGAGGGCGTGGCGGGCGTCACCGGCTCCAGCGGGGGGCGACCCGGGCGGCCAGCTCGGCGAGGGTCCCGGCGGGGTCGGCCATCGACGCGTCCAGCCCGAACTCCTCGGCGACGCCGTGCGCGGAGTCCACCCCGGCGGCGCCGGCCTCGCGGCGCCCGACGCTCACCTGACCGGCCAGCACCACGCACGGCATCCCGCGGTCGGCCGCACCCCGGGCGACGGCGGTGATCAGCTTCCCCCGCAGCGACTGCCAGTCGAAGCTCCCCTCCCCCGTGACGGCGAGGCCGCCGGTTGCGGCCGCGGCGTCCAGCTCGGCGTCCAGGCCGACCAGCTCGCGGACCAGACCCGCCCCGGACTCGACCCGGGCGCCCAGCGCGAGCAGCGCGGCGCCGAGCCCACCGGCGGCGCCGGCCGCGGCCTCGTCCCGGACGTCGCGGCCCGCGAGCGTCGCCAGCACCCCGGCGAACACGCCGAGCGCCGCGTCCAGCTCGGCGACCGCGGCGTCGTCGGCGCCCTTCTGCGGGCCGAACACGGCGGCGGCGCCGTGCTGGCCGAGCAGCGGGTTGTCGACGTCCGAGGCGGCGACGAGCTCGATGCCGCCGAGCCCGGGCGTGCCCGCGAGCCGGTCGCAGGTGGCCAGCGCCGCCCCGCCGAGCGGCAGCGGGAGGCCGTCCTCGTCCACCGGGGCGGCACCGAGCGCGGCGAGCATCCCGGCGCCGCCGTCGGTGGTGGCCGACCCGCCCAGCCCGACGACGATCCGGGTCACCCCGGCGTCCCGTGCGTCGGCCACCAGCTCACCGACGCCGTACGTCGTCGCGGTGCGCGCCACCCCGGGCAGCCGGTCCTCGCGGGCGACGTGGTGCAGCCCGCAGGCCGACGCGCACTCCAGGTAGGCGGTGTCGCCGACCTGCAGCCACGAGCCGGTGACGGGGTCACCCAGCGGGCCCGTCACCTCGCGGGTGTGCACGGTCCCGCCGAGCGCGGTGTGGAGCACCTCGGCGAACCCGGTGCCCCCGTCGGCGAGGGGGACGATCCGGACGTCGTCGCCGGGCGCGGCGCGCCGCCAGCCCGCCGCGATCGCGTCCGCGGCCTCCCGCGCGCTGAGCGTTCCGCCGAAGGAGTCGGGAGCCACCACGATCCGCATGCGGGCGAGGCTAGCCGCGGCCCGTATTGTGAGAGCTGTGAGGTTCCTGCGCCGTTCCGAGAGTTCCGACCCGGCTGGTCAGACAGCCGTCGACTCCTCGGCGGGCACGGACGCGACGGGCACGGAGGACGACGGCGCGGACACCACGCGCCCGCACACCACCGCCGGCAAGGGCCGGGCGACGCCGAAGCGCCGTGACGCCGAGGGCAAGCGCCGCGGTCCTGCTCCGCCCCCGCCGCGTACCCAGCGGGAGGCCGCGAAGCTGGCCAAGGCCAACCGTCCCTCGAAGGACCAGCGCCGCGCGCAGTCCCTCGAGCGCCGCCGCCGGATGGACGCCGGCGACGACCGCGTGCTCCTCCCCCGCGACCGCGGCAAGGTGCGCGCCCACGTCCGAGACATCGTCGACTCGCGCCCGCACGTCATCGGCCTGTTCCTGCCGCTGGCGGCGCTCGTCCTGGTGGCGGCGCTGATCCAGAACCCGTTCATCCAGCAGTACGTCACGCTGTTCACGTTCCTGATGCTGGCCGTGATGATCGTCGAGGGGACGCTGCTGGGCATGCAGGTCCTGAAGAAGGCCCGCGCGAAGTTCCCGGACGAGGAGATCAAGGGCCTGCCGACCGGCTGGTACGCCTTCTCCCGCGCCACCCAGCCACGCCGGATGCGGGTGCCCAAGCCCCGCGTCAAGCGCGGCGACACCGTCTGAGCTCCGCCCGTGACGCACGGCCCGGTCCCCACGGGGGCCGGGCCGTCGTCGTGCCGGGGCCGTCCGGCCAGGTCAGCGGCGGTCCGTCCGGCGGCGGTCACGGCGCGACGACGATGATCGCGCACCTTCCGGAAGCCGGCCGGACCGCGTGCGCCACCATGAGCGGCGTGAACGCGACACTCGTCCTCGGTGGCACCCGGTCCGGCAAGTCCCGGTACGCCGAGGGGCTCCTCGGTGACGGGACGGCGGTCCGCTACCTCGCGACCGGGCGGCGGATCCCCGGCGACGCCGAGTGGGACGCGCGGATCGCCGCGCACACCGGCCGCAGGCCGCCGGAATGGACGACCGAGGAGATCACCTCGGGGCCCGGTCTCGCCGCCGCGCTGGCGACCGGTGGCCCGGTGCTCGTCGACGACCTCGCGACCTGGCTGACCGGCGTCCTCGACGACGCCGCCGCCTGGGAGCGGACCGGCCCGCTGCCCGAGGTGGACGACGCCGTCGACGGTCTGGTGGCGGCCGTCGCCGCGGCGCCGGGACCGCTCGTCCTGGTGTCCGCCGAGACCGGCCTGGGTGTGGTGCCCGAGACCCGGTCCGGGCGGCTGTTCCGGGACCGCCTGGGCGAGCTGAACGCGACGCTCGCGGCGGTGTGCGAGGAGACGGTGCTGGTGGTGGCCGGGCGGCCGCTGCGGCTCCCGGCGTCCGGGCTCCCCGGGACCGCGGGACCGGCGTCGCCCGCGACCGCACCGGCGGCCCCGTCCGCGGCCCCGGCCCCGGCCACGGGCACCTCCGAGCCGGCCCCGGGTGCGGTGGCTGCGGACGGCCCGGCGAGCCCCGTCGCTCCGGCCGCCACGACGCCGGTGTCCCGGGCGGGGCGGCCGGTGATGGGTGTCCCGGTCCGGGCCGACGCGCCCGCGGAGGAGCAGGACGGCGCCGCGAGCGGCATCGTCGGGCCGGACGACGGCATCGCCGGTCCGGGCGGCGACGTCGCCGGGACCCCGGCCGGGGTCCCGGGAACCGTCGATCCCGGCACGCCCGGTCCTGGAACGCCCGACCCCGGCACCTCCGCCCCCCGCACCTCCGGAACCGGCACCTCCGCTCCCGGTACGCCCGGTACCGGCGGGCCCGGGTCCGCCGGTACCGGGCCGATCCCGGCGCAGCCGCCCACCGGCGCCCCGGCATCGGCCGCACCGGCCGCCGTCTCCGGGGCACCCGCCCCGACCCCGGCGCCCTCTCCGACCCCGGCGCCCACTCCGGCTCCGGACCCGGCCGAGGGCGACGAGCCGATCGTCCCCGCCGCCGTCGGGCGCCCCGACCTGCGGACCCGGCGGGAGGCCGTCGCGCTCGTCGAGGGCCTCGCGGCCCCCACCGGGGGCCTCGGGCGGCTCGGCGAGCTCGGCGTGTGGCTGGCGTCCTACCAGACCGAGTGCCCGCCGCGCCCCCCGCTCGACGCCCGCGTCGTGCTCCTCGCGGCCGATCACGGGATCGCCGCGCTCGGCGTGTCCGCCTACCCGCCGGAGGTCTCGGCGACCCGGGCGACGGCCGCCGCGGCCGGACGCCTGCCGGTCGCCGTCGCCGCACGCGCGGCGGGCGCGGCCGTCCGCACCGTCGACGTCGGCCTCGCCGCCGGCGCGGACGGCACCGAGTCCGGCTACGTCGTCACCCGCGGGACGGGACGCATCGACCGCGAGGACGCGCTCACCGCGGAGCAGACCGAGGCCGCCTGGCGGACGGGGCGGCGGCTCGCCGACTCCGAGATCGACGCCGGTGCGGACGTGCTGGTCCCGGCGACCCTCGCCGTCGGCGTCACCACCCCGGCCGCCACCCTCGTGGCCGCGCTGACCGGGGCCGAGCCGGTCGCCGTCGTCGGGCGGGCCTCCGGGATCGACGACCGCGCCTGGATGCGGAAGGCCGTCGCGATCCGGGACGCGCTGCGCCGCGCCCGGCCGCACGTGCGCGACCCGCTCGCGCTGCTGCGGACCGTCGGCGGGACCGACCTGGTCGTGCTCGCCGGGTTCCTCGCGCGCGCCGCCGAGCGGAAGGTGCCCGCGGTGCTGGACGGCGTCGCCGTCGGTGCCGCGGCGCTGCTGGCCGAGGAGCTCGCCCCGGGCGCGAAGGACTGGTGGGTCGCCGCGCAGCCGTCCACCGACCCGGCGGGCACCCTCGTGCTGGAACACCTGTCGCTGACACCCGTGCTGGACCTGGCGGTGCGGACCGAGGACGGCACGGCGGCGGTGACCGTGCTGCCGCTGCTCGTCACCGCGGCGCGGCTGCTCGCCGAGACCGGGAGCGCCGAGGCCACCGCCGTGGTGCCGGGCGAGCCGGCGGCCACCGTGACGCCGGGCGGGACCACGGCCGGCGCCGGGCGGTGAGCGCGGGCCGACCCGGCCCGTTCGCCGGGCTCGCGCTGGCGGTCAGCTGGCTGACGGTGCTCCCGGCCCGCGTCCGCACCGAACCCGGCGGCGCGCTCCCCGACGGGGTGCCCGCGTCGGCGTTGCGGTGGGCCCCGGTCGTCGGGGCCGGGCTCGGGCTGTGCGGTGGCGGGCTGCTGCTCGCCCTGATCCTGGCCGGGGTGTCCCCACTGGTCGCGGGGCTGCTCGTGGTGGGCGCCGGGGCGCTCGCGACCCGCGGGATGCACGTCGACGGGCTCGCCGACACCGCCGACGGGCTCGGCAGCTACGGCCCGCCCGAGCGGGCGCTGCGGGTCATGGCGGACGGCGGAGCGGGGCCGTTCGCCGTCGTCACGCTGCTGGTCGTGCTGGGCGGCCGCGCGGCGGCGCTGGCCCAGCTCGGCACCGCTCCCCCGGTCGCGGTGCTCGTCGCGTGCACGGTGGCCGCCGCGACCGGACGGGCCGGGTTCTGCTGGGTCGCCCGGCGCGGGACGCCCGCGGCCCGGCCCGGGGGGCTGGGTGCGACGGTCGCCGGGAGCCAGCCGGCCTGGGTGGCGCCGCTCTGGTGGACCGGCATCGCCGGCGCGGGTGCGGCAGCGCTCGCGACCGTCCCGCCCGGTGGCGCCGGGACCGCCCTCTCCGCCGCCGGTGCCGTGCTCCTCGCGGCGCTGGGGGTGGCGGGCCTGGCCCGGCACACCCGGCGCCGGTTCGGCGGGATGAGCGGTGACGTCCTGGGCGCGGCCGCGGAGCTGGGGAGCACCGCCGTGCTCGTCGTCCTGGCGGCCGCGCTCAGCGGGTGATCAGACCGACGCGGGCGCCGGCACCAGCGTGCGCATCCACCCGTGCGGGTCCGCCGCCGCACCGCGCTGGATCGCGGTGAGCGCCTCGCGCAGCTGCAGCGTGATCGGGCCCGGCTCGCCGTCGCCGACGGTCACCTCGCCGCCACTGTGCTTCACGGTGCCGATCGGTGTGATCACCGCGGCGGTGCCGCAGCCGAACACCTCGGTCAGCACGCCGTTCGCGGCGCCGCCGAGCCACTCCTGGCCGGAGATCCGGCGCTCGACCACGTCGATGCCCAGGTCCTTCGCGACGGCGATCAGCGAGTCGCGGGTGATGCCCGGCAGAACCGATCCGCGCAGGTCCGGGGTGGCGAGCTCGGCCCGGCCGTCGGCGTCGCGGAAGACGAAGAACAGGTTGTTCGAACCCATCTCGTCGATCCAGGTCCGCTCCTCGGCGTCGAGATAGGCGACCTGGGCGCAGCCGTGCTTCGCGCCGACCGCCTGCGGCAGCAGGGAGGCGGCGTAGTTGCCGCCGCACTTGGCCGTGCCGGTGCCGCCGAGCGCGGCGCGGGTGTACTCGGTCTCCAGCCACACGTCCATCGGCTTCACGCCACCCGCGAAGTACGGCCCGGCCGGCGAGGCGATCACCGCGTAGAGGTACTCCGCCGACGGTCGCACCCCGAGCCCGACCTCGGTCGCGACCATGAACGGACGCAGGTACAGCGAGTCCTCACCGCCCGCGGCGGGCACCCACTCCGAGTCGACCGAGAGCAGCGCGGACAGCGACTCGAGGAACAGGTCCTCGGGAAGCTCCGCCATCGCCATCCGGCGGGCGGAACCGGCGAACCGCGCGGCGTTGGCCTCCGGCCGGAACGACGCGATCGACCCGTCGGGGTGCCGGTAGGCCTTGAGCCCCTCGAAGATCTCCTGCCCGTAGTGCAGGACCATCGACGACGGGTCGAAGGTCAGCGGCCCGTACGGCTCGACCTTCGGGTCGTGCCATCCGGTCCCCTCGGTCCAGCGGACGGTGACCATGTGGTCGGTGAAGTACCGGCCGAAACCGGGGTCGGCCAGTACGTCGGCGCGCCGCTGGGGGGACGCCGGGGCGGGGTTGCGGGTCACGGTGAACTGCGGCGCGCTCATGGAGGAGACGGTAGCTCCGTCCGACCGGTGTCAGACAGTCGGATTCCCAACCGCTGGTCGTGAGTGGTTGCGTGGGTCCTGGCCCACTGTCGTGTCTCAGCACATCTGAGACAGATCTGTCTCAGCACATCGTGGACGGTTTGCTGGTGGTCCGCTGGTAGCGGACGCTGCGATCGAGGGTAAGGCTGGCGGCGACCGCGTCGTCGATGAGGATGGTGACGCGGTCGCCTTGCCAGAACACCTCCGCGGTGGTGCCTGCGTGGCGGCGGCCCAGACCGATCGAGGTTCCGGAGAAGCTGATGACTCCGGTCTCGGAGACGGTGCGGGTGAGGTGTCCGGCGATGCGGGGTGCGGGTCCGGCCGGTCGGGCGGGTTCGCGGGTGTGGAAACGCTGGTGCGGGGTGTCGCCGTCGAGGCTTTGGTGGCGGCGGTGGTTGTAGCCCTGCCGGTAGGTCTCGAGCAGGTTCTGGAGTTCGGTCAGGGTGGCCGGGGTGGGTCGGGCGGCGAGCCAGCGTTGCAGGGTCTGGTGGGCGCGTTCGTTCTTCCCGCAGGTCTGTGGGTGTCCGATCGAGGACACGATGGTGGTGATGCCCAGCGCGGCCAGGCGGCGTTCGAGGTCGACCAGGGGCCACTGGCGGCGCCGGCCGGAGAAGGCGGTGCCGTTGTCGGAGAGCACGCAGGCCGGGTGGCCGTAGCGGGCGAAGCCGGCGCTGAGCGCGGCCCAGGCGGCCTCGCCGTTCTCGCTGCTCGCGGCGTGGCAGGCGATGTCGAGCCGGGAGTGGTCGTCGATGACCTGCACCACCGTGGCGCGCCGGCCATCGGCCAGGACGGTCCGGGCGCCGTCGATCTGCCAGACCGCGTTCGGGGCCGGGTGGACGAACCGGTGCGTGCTGCGGCGGGGTCGTTTACGTGGTTGCGGGGTGATCTGGCCGCGGTCGGCCAGCAGCCGGTGGATCGTGGCCCGCGACGGGACCTCGGCCTGCTCGAGTGCCGGGCCGCTGCCGCCGCTACTGCCAGGGCCGCTGCCGGCGCTACTGCCAGGGCTGCTGCCGGGGCTGCGGCCGGTGCGGGCCGCGTCGAGCAGCCGCCAGCGGATGGTCTGGGCTCCGTGGTCCCAGCCCTGGTCGGCGAGTTCTTTGCGGGCCCGCACCACCGCCTCGGCCACGTGTTCGGCCACCGCGCTGGGACGGGTGTGCGGAGCACGTGAACGCGGTGCCAGACCGGTGCTGCCCTGGTCTCGGAAACGGGACAGCTTGCGATAGAACACCGACCGGGACACGCCGAGCTCTCGGCACACCCGAGCGATGTTGATCTCTTGCCCGGCGGCGGCCCGGGCGACCGCCGCGACGAGGTCGGGATCCATCTCGAACCCTGTTCCACCCACCTGGACCAGGCTGGTCGATCACCAGGATCGACCAACCCGGCCAGCGGGCTACTCAGTGTCCTCGATGTGCCGAGACATCAACTGTGTCGGATGTCCTGAGAACAGACAGTGGGTCCTGGCCCACGCAACCACTCACGGGGGCTACCGCACCCGCGACGGGACCATCGGCGGCTTGACGACCTCGACCGGCAGGACGCGGCCGCGGACGTCGACCACCAGCTGGTCGCCGGGCGTCACCTTCGGGTCGGTGGCGATCAGCGCGAGCGCGACGCCGGTCTTCAGGGTCGGCGAGAACGTGCCCGAGGTGACGGTGCCGACCGGGGAGCCGCCCTCGCCGTCGAGCACGGTCATACCGGCCCGCGGGACGCCGCGGCCGGTCGCCCGCAGCGCCCGCAGGCGCCGGGCGGGTCCGGCCGCCCGCTCGGCGGTCAGCGCCTCGCGCCCCCAGAACGACGGCTTGTCCCAGCCGACCGCCCAGGCACTCCCGGCCTGCACCGGGCTGATCTCCTCGGAGAGCTCGTGGCCGTGCAGCGGGTACCCCATCTCGGTGCGCAGGGTGTCCCGCGCGGCCAGCCCGCACGGCCCGCCACCGACGGCCCGGACGGCGTCGAGCAGCGCGTCCCACATCGCGGGTGCGGCCTCGGCGTCGAGGACCACCTCGTAGCCGTGCTCACCGGTGTAGCCGGTGCGGCAGACGCGGACGCCGCCGCCGGCGAGGCCGCCCTCGATGTCGGTGAACGCCATGTAGTCCAGGTCGGCGACGCCGGCGCCGGCCTCGCCGAGCGCCGCGGCCAGCGCCTCGCCCGAGCGCGGCCCCTGCAGGGCCAGCACGGCGAGCTCGCGGTGCCGGTCGGTGACGGTGACGCCCGCGGGGGCGCCGTCCTGGAGCATCGTCACGATCCGGGTCGAGTTCGCGGCGTTCGGGACGAGCAGCAGGTCGTCGTCGGACGCCATGTAGATGATCATGTCGTCGAGCACGCCGCCGGCCTCGTTGCAGGCCAGCGTGTACTGCGCCCGTCCCGGCCCGATCCGGCCGAGGTCGTTGGTCAGGCAGGTGTTCACGTGGGCGGCCGCGCCGGGCCCGGCGATCGGGACGGTGCCGAGGTGGCTGACGTCGAACAGTCCCGCGGCCTCGCGCACCGACGTGTGCTCGGCGACGGTGCCACCCGGGTAGGAGATCGGCATCGACCATCCGCCGAACTCGCCGAGGGTGGCGTCGAGGGCGACGTGACGGTCGTGCAGCGGGCTGGGCAGAAGATCGTCGGTCACGCGTACCGACCCTAGTGCCTCAGGCCGCGCGCTCCTCGGGATCGGACGGCCCGCTCTCAGCACGGGGCTCCCGTGCGGCCGCGGAACGCGAGCAGACCGTGCTCAGCCCCCAGGCCGCGACCAGCAGCGCCGCGGTCGCCAGGAGCGGCCAGGGCGGCAGCACGGCGGCGAGCAGCACGCAGCCCGTCCCGCCGGCACCGGCGACGAACGCCGCGGTACCGGGACGCCCGGGCAGCCGCAGCACCGCGGCGTGCAGCAGCGTGTGGTGCACCAGCGCCGCCCCGACCGAGACGGCGATCGCGACGACCGGGCCGAACGCCAGCGTCACGGCGACGGTCAGCCCACCCAGGACCAGGTCGGCGACCCACGGCGTGCCGCGGGACCCACCCCGTCCGAGGAAGGCGGGCAGCTCGCCGTCGCGCGCCAGCCGGGCCGCGCCGGACGCGGCGCGGGACAGTGCACCCAGCAGCGCGGCCGCGGTGGCCGCGGCGGCGGCGATCCGGACGAGGACCCCGAGCGCGGGGCTGCCCCCGGTGTCCATGAGCGAGGCGAGCGGGGTCGCGGACTCCGCCAGCCGTGCGGGGCCGAGGCCGTGCAGCAACGCGGCCGACAGCAGGAGCAGCAGCGTGGTCGTGACGAGCACGGCGACCGCCGGGGCCCGGCGGATCGCCCGCATCGGGTCACGCAGGCTCCCGCCGAGCTCGGCGACCCGGGACAACCCGGTGAAGGCGAAGAACACGAAGGCGGCCGCGGTCAGCACGCCCAGCGGCCCGGGTTCGACGGCCGCCTGCAGGGTCCCGACGACCGGGTCGTCCGGCGTCCCGTCGGCCTCCGCCACGGCGGTCCCGGCCGTCGCGGCCGGCATCGCCGACGACGGGTCGCTGCCGTCCGGCGCGTTCGTGAGCAGCCCGACGCCGATGACCAGCGCCAGCACCAGCAGCGTCCCCACGACCAGCCCGCGGGACGCGCCCGGGGACACGCGCACACCCGCCGCGTTCACCCCGATCACGGCGAGCACCGCGATCACCGCCACCGGCTCCGGCCGGGACGGCAGCACGTAGGCACCGAACACCCCGGCGGCAGCGGCGGCGGCAGCGGTCCGCGACACCAGCCGCGAGACGGCACCGAGCCGCAGCGCGGGCCCTGGCAGGTCCCCGCGGACCAGCTCCGGCCCCGCGGGGCGGGCGGTCGCGAGGTGCGCCGTCGAGGCGACCACGCCGAGGGCGAGGAGCCCGGCGAGCACGACACCGAGCGGGAACCAGGCCCCGGCCGACGCCGCGGCGGGGGCCAGTGCCGCGTAGAGCCCGGTCCCGAACGTCGCCGCGAGCGCGACGACGACCGCGGTCGTCGACGGGATCCGGTACGGGGGGCGGGGCACGTTGCTCACCATCCCATCCGACCCTGTACCGCGCGGCGCCGCGGGGGTGTCATTAGCATCTCGGTCCGGTCTCGCCGGGCCGCTCCCCGCCCGCCCGGCGCACGCGACACGTGCGCTGGTCACCGTGCGTGCAGCAGTGGCCCCGCGACGCCACCTGATCGAGCAACCAGCGATCACCGACCGATCCCCGACCGAGGAGCTCCGACCGTGCCGACCGACCCGACCATCCCGGACACCGCCGCGCTCACCGGCTCCCCCGCGACCGCCGACACCGGCGCCCTGGTGATCGGCCTGTACCCGGCCGAGACCCGGGAGGACGGGCCGGACGGCGCCGGCGCCGGTGCCGGCGAGGCACCCGTCCTCGCCCCCGGCGCCGAGGAGGTCGACGCCGCGTTCGGCGGCGAGCTCGCCGCCCTCCTGCAGGTCGTCGGCGCGACCGGCCGGGTCGAGCAGGTCGTGTCGCTGCCGTCGCGCGGCGCGGTGACGGCCCCGCGCGTCGTCGCCGTCGGCCTCGGCAGGCCCGCCGAGGGCGCGGAGCGGGCCGAGGCGGTCCGCCGGGCCGCCGGTGCCGCCGCCCGCACGCTCGCCGGGACCGCGTCCGCGGTCAGCACGCTCGCCGCCGTCGACGGCGAGGCGGCCGTCGTCGGGGCGCTGCTCGGCGGCTACCGGTTCGACGTCCACCGCTCCTCGGCCGACGCCGCGTCGGCACCGGTCGCGTCCTGGTCGTTCACCGGCGCGACCGCCGACACGGTCCGCCGGGCCACGCTGATCGCCGAGGCGGTCGCGACCACCCGGAACCTGGTGAACACCGCACCGAACGTGCTGTTCCCGCAGACCTTCGCGGCCCGCGCGGTGGCGCTCGGCGAGCAGGCCGGCCTGGTCACCGAGGTCCTCGACGACGCGCAGCTGCGGGAGAACGGCTACGGCGGCGTCGTCGGCGTCGGGAAGGGCTCGGCGAACCCGCCCCGCCTGGTCCGGCTCACCTGGAACGGCGGCGCCGGTGCCTCGAAGCGGGTCGCGCTCGTGGGCAAGGGCATCACGTTCGACACCGGCGGCATCTCGCTCAAGCCCAACCCGGGCATGGCCGACATGACCTCCGACATGGGCGGCGCCGCGGCCGTCGTCGCGACGGTCGTGCTCGCCGCGAAGCTGGAGCTGCCGGTCACGGTGACGGCGACGGTGCCGATGGCGGAGAACATGCCGTCGTCGACCGCGTACAAGCCCGGCGACGTGCTGACCATGTACGGCGGACGCACCGTCGAGGTCCTCAACACCGACGCCGAGGGCCGCCTCGTCCTGGCCGACGCGATCGTCCGGGCCGGGGAGGACGCCCCCGACTACCTCGTCGAGACCTCGACGCTGACCGGGGCCCAGCAGGTCGCGCTCGGCCTGCGCACCGCCGGGATCATGGGCTCCGACGACCTGCGGGACCGGGTGACCGGGCACGCGGTCGCGACCGGCGAGGACGCGTGGGCGATGCCGCTGCCGGAGTACCTGCGCTCCGACCTCGACTCCCGGGTGGCGGACATCGCCAACGTCAGCGGCCAGCGGTTCGCCGGGATGCTGCTCGCCGGGATGTTCCTCAAGGAGTTCGTGCCGGACGGGCTGCCGTGGGCCCACATCGACATCGCGGGTCCCTCGTACAACACCGGCGGGCCGCGCGGCTACACGACCAAGGGCGGGACGGGCGTGCCGGTGCGGACGCTGGTCGCGTTCCTGGAGGACGTGGCCGCGAACGGCTGACCCGCCCGGCGCCCGCGGGTCAGCGGGACTGCAGGGCGTCCAGCGCGACGGCGACCGAGGCGGCGAGCCGGAAGTCGATCCGCGGGTCGGGGACGGCGACGTCGTACCGGTCCCGGATCGACCGCTTCCGGTCGCTGGTCATGACGAGCGGCCCGCCGCCGTCCTCGGTGAAGTCGAAATGGAACGGGAACGGGACGTCGTCGAACACCCGGCGCAGGAGCGCGACCGGCAGGCTGCGCTCCTGCCCGGTCGCGGCCAGCCCGGGGCTCTCGAGCCGCCACGTCGAGCGGAACAGGCTCGCGCCGAACTTCTTGCCGAACGTGCCGAGGAGCTGGCCGTGCTCGTCGTGGACGTCGTGCTGGGCGCGCACGTCCATCGCCTGCCGGGCCTTGAAGGAGAAGACCCGGCGGCGACGGGAGTCGTCGGCCCAGAAGACGACCTCCTCCTTGAACGCGAACCGCTTCTGCTGGGCGAAGGCCATCAGCGGGCCCTCGCTGCCGTCGGGGTTCGCGGCGTGCACGTCGTAGCGGTTCACGCCGAGCGTGATCCGCTGGCGGACCAGGAACCGGGGCAGGTGCATCGGGGCGGACACGGCGCCGAGTCTGTCCCACCGGCCGGCGGGCCGCCCCGGGATTCACCCGGACCGGCACCCGGGGCTACCGGCCGGTAACCCCGGGCGGCATACTCCGGGGATGTTCGGACGACGTCGCCCGGCGGGCCGGCACGAGATCCCCGCACACGCCCCCCGGTCGGCCGTCGTGACCGGCGCCGCCCGCGGCATCGGGGAGGCCGTCGCGACCGAGCTCGTCGAGCGCGGCTACCGGGTGCTCGTCACCGACCTCGACGGCGACGCGGCCGCCGCCACCGCCACCCGGATCGGCGCGGCGGGCGCACTCGCCCACGACGTCACCGACCCCGCGGCCGCCCACGACGTGACGGCGGCTGCCCGCGAGCTGGCCCCGCTGGGCGCCTGGGTCGCCAACGCCGGGGTGGGCTTCGACGGCACCCTGACGGCACTGTCCGAGGCGCGGGTCCGCGCCCTCGTCGAGGTGAACACGCTGGGTCCCGCCTGGGGCGCCCGCGCCGCGATCGCCGCGTTCCGCGAGCAGGCCGCGGCCGGCACCGCGCACGGCGGCGAGATCGGCGTGACCGTGTCGCTGTCCGGGCTCGGCCCGGTGCCCGGGTTGTCGGTGTACGCGGCGTCGAAGGCGGGCGCCCTGTCGCTGGTGTCGGGGCTCGCCTCCGAGGTCCGGCGGGAGGGCATCCGGGTGCACGCGATCTGCCCGGACGGGGTGGACACCGCCCTGCTGCGCGGGATGGAGCCGGGCGGGCAGGCGCAGGCGCTCGTCCGTTCCGGGACGCTCGTCACCCCCACGCAGGTCGCGACCGGGCTCGTCGGGATGTTCGGCACCGCCCGCGTCTACCGGACGATCCCGGCCTGGCGCGGCGCCGTCCTGCGGCTCACGGCGCTGCTGCCGGGGCCCGCTCTCCGGATGGAGCCCGCCATGCGGGCCGTCGGCGCACGCAAGGCGCGGTCGCTGCGGCGCTGAGCCGGGACCTGCCGATCCCTACCGATCCCTACCGGTCCTTGTCCCGCAGCTGGCGCAGCATCTCCTCCTGCCGCTCCCGCTTGCGCAGCGCACGCCCGCGGGCGTCGTGCTCGCGCATCCGGTTCGGGTATCCCACCAGCTGGACGTCGTAGATCGGGATGCGCATCGACCGGGCGAGCTTCTTCGCCCGGTTCGGGTTCCCGACCCGTCGCCGGGTCCACTCGCCGTCGTGGGCGACGAAGACCACCGTCGTCTCGGTCACGGTCGTGCGCGGCTCCACGAAGGCCTCCACCCCGATCCGCGCGTCCGCCCATTCCCGCAGGTAGGCCTCGTCGTCCCGTGGCCGTCCCCCACCGGAGGACCTGCGGGGACGGAACCTGTCCAGCAGGCCCATGCGCGTCACCCCTCTCGTCCGCTCGTGGCGCGTCCGTCGCCCGGGTGCGGCGAAACGGACACAGCGTCTCCTGTACCCCAACGCACGGGACGCGTGATCTGCTCCCGACACCCCGGTGGCGCGACGGCCGGGTAGTGACAAGATGGGCGCCGCAGTGCGGTGTCGCGTACCGCTGACGGAGCAGCCGGGCGCGACCGGGAGGGAGTTGATCGGTGTCCGAGGAGGGCCTGCGGAGCACGGACACCGCCGACCTGGTGATCCTGGGGGGCGGTTCCGGCGGCTACGCCTGCGCGTTGCGTGCGGCGGAGCTCGGGCTGTCGGTCGTGCTCGTCGAGAAGGACAAGCTCGGCGGTACCTGCCTGCACCGGGGCTGCGTCCCGACCAAGGCGCTGCTGCACGCCGCCGAGGTCGCCGACCACGCCCGCGACGGCGGCAAGGTCGGCATCCGGTCCACGTTCGACGGTGTCGACATGGCCGGGGTCAACTCCTACAAGGACGGCGTCGTCTCCCGCCTGCACAAGGGACTGCAGGGCCTGGTCGCCTCCCGCGGCATCACCGTGGTCGAGGGCGCCGGCACCCTGGAGGGCCCCGGCGTCGTCCGGGTCGGTGACGAGCGCTGGACCGGCCGCAACGTCGTGCTGGCGACCGGTTCCTACGCACGCTCGCTGCCCGGCCTGGAGCTCGACGACCGCATCGTCACCTCCGACGCCGCGATCTCGCTCGACGACGTCCCGCAGCGGGTCGTCGTGCTCGGCGGCGGCGTGATCGGCGTCGAGTTCGCCAGCGTGTGGCGCTCGTTCGGGGCCGAGGTCACCGTCGTCGAGGCGCTGCCCCGGCTGGTCCCGGCCGAGGACGAGTTCGCCTCCACCCAGCTCGCCCGCGCCTTCCGCCGGCGCCGGATCACCGCCCGGACGGGAGTGCGCTTCTCGAAGGCCACCCGGCAGGGCGACACCGTCACGGTGTCCCTGGAGTCCGGCGAGGAGATCGAGGCGGACCTCCTGCTGGTCGCGGTCGGCCGCGGCCCCAACACCACCGGTCACGGCTTCGCCGAGGCCGGCGTCGCGATGGACGGCGGATTCGTCACCGTCGACGAGCGGCTGCGCACGAACCTGGACGGCGTCTTCGCCGTCGGGGACGTCACGCCCGGCCTGCAGCTCGCCCACCGCGGATTCGCGCACGGGATCTTCGTCGCCGAGGAGGTCGCCGGGCTCTCCCCGGTCCCGGTGACCGACGACGGCATCCCGCGCGTGACCTACTGCGATCCGGAGATCGCCTCGGTCGGGCTGACCGAGGCGGACGCCCGCGACCGGTACGGCGAGGTGCACACCCTCACCTACGACCTGGCCGGGAACGGGAAGTCCCAGATCCTGCAGACCTCCGGCGCGATCAAGCTCGTCCAGGCGGGGCCGTCCGGCGCGGACGGGCCCGTGGTGGGCGTGCACATGGTCGGGTCGCGGGTCGGGGAGCTCGTCGGGGAAGCGCAACTGATCTACAACTGGGAGGCACTCCCCGCCGACGTCGCCGCACTGATCCACGCCCACCCCACGCAGAGCGAGGCCCTCGGCGAGGCCCACCTCGCGCTGGCCGGGAAACCGCTGCACACCCACGGCTGATCCCCCGGCCACCACAGACCCGAACACCCACGCGGAACAAGAGGAGCTCCACCCCACATGGCCGTCACCGTTGAGATGCCCGCCCTGGGCGAGAGTGTCACCGAGGGCACCGTCACCCGCTGGCTCAAGGCCGAGGGCGACACCGTCGAGGTCGACGAGCCGTTGCTCGAGGTCTCCACCGACAAGGTCGACACCGAGATCCCGTCGCCGGCGGCAGGCGTGCTGAAGCGCATCATCGCGGGCGAGGACGAGACCGTCGAGGTCGGCGGCGAGCTGGCCGTGATCGGCGACGCCGGCGAGGCCGACACCTCCGGCGGCGGTTCCGGCGGTTCCGAGCAGGCGGCCCAGGAGGCCGAGCCGGAGCCCGAGCCCGCGCAGGAGGAGGCCCCGGCGCCGAAGCAGGAGCCGGGCGGCTCCTCCGGCGGCGGTTCCGGCTCCCCGGTGACCATGCCCGAGCTGGGCGAGTCGGTCACCGAGGGCACCGTGACCCGCTGGCTCAAGCAGGTCGGCGAGTCGGTCGAGGTCGACGAGCCGCTGCTCGAGGTCTCCACCGACAAGGTCGACACCGAGATCCCGTCGCCGGTCGCCGGCACCGTGCTCGAGCACACCGTCGGCGAGGACGAGACCGTCGAGGTCGGCGCGCAGCTCGCGCTGGTCGGCGACGGCTCGGCCGCCCCGGCGCAGCAGGAGGCCCCGGCCCCCAAGGAGGAGCCGGAGCAGGAGGCCCCGAAGCAGCCGGAGCCGAAGCCGGAGCCGACGCCCGCGCAGCCGAAGGCCGAGGCCCCGAAGGAGCAGGCGGCCGCGCCGAAGGGCTCGACCGACACCCAGGGCGGCGCGTCGTCGTCGAACGGGTCGGGCGAGAAGCCCTACGTCACGCCGCTGGTCCGCAAGCTCGCCCAGGAGAACGGCGTCGACCTCGAGTCGGTCACCGGTTCCGGTGTCGGCGGGCGCATCCGCAAGCAGGACGTGCTGGCCGCGGCCGAGCAGAAGTCGGCACCGGCCCCCGCGGCCCCGGCCGCCCCGTCGGCACCGGCCGCCGGTGGCGCGCCGAAGCAGCCGCAGGCCGTCCCGACCCGCTCCGGCGACGCCCCGGAGCCGGGCACCACGGTCAAGCTGCCGCGCCTGCGCCAGGTCATCGCCCAGCGCATGACCGAGTCCCTGTCGACCTCGGCGCAGCTGACCACGGTCCAGGAGATCGACCTGACCCGCATCGTCAAGCTGCGGAACCGGGTCAAGGAGGACTTCAAGAAGCGTGAGGGCGCCAACCTCACCTTCCTGGCCTTCATCGCCAAGGCGACCATCGAGGCGCTCAAGGCCTTCCCGTCGCTGAACGCCTCGATCTCCGAGGACGCCAAGCAGGTCACCTACCACGGGCCGGTGCACATGGGCATCGCGGTCGACACGCCGCGCGGCCTGCTCGTGCCCGTCATCAAGGACGCCGACGACCTGTCGCTGGCCGGCATCGCCAAGAAGATCGCCGACGTCGCGGCCCGCACCCGCGACGGGAAGATCGGCCCGGACGAGCTGTCCGGCGGCACCTTCACGATCACGAACATCGGCTCCGCCGGGGCGCTGTTCGACACGCCGATCATCAACCAGCCGCAGGTGGGCATCCTCGGCACCGGCGCGATCGCGAAGGAGCCGAAGGTCGTCGCCGGCCCGGAGGGCGAGGACGTCATCGCCATCCGTTCGGTGTGCTACCTGCCGCTGACCTACGACCACCGTCTGGTCGACGGCGCGGACGCCGGCCGGTTCCTCTCGGCCGTCCGGGCCCGCCTGGAGGAGGGCGCGTTCGAGGCCGAGCTCGGCCTGTAGTCCTTCCCGGACACGCGGAACACGATGTCGCGGCCCGTCCCGGTTCCACCGGGACGGGCCGCCGTCGTTCACCCGGCCGTGTGATGCGGTGATCACCGTCGCGGCATGTCCGGGTCGCGCGGACCGCCCGGAACCGGAAGGATCGCCGCCGTGCGAGTCGTCGTCGCCGGTTCGTCCGGACTGATCGGAACCGCCCTGGTCGCCCACCTGCGGGGCGCGGGGCACGAGGTGCTGCGCCTGGTGCGGCGCTCGGCCGCCGCGCCCGACGAGCGCAGCTGGGACCCACCCGCGGGGACCATCGAGGACGGCACGCTCGACGGCGTCGACGCCGTCGTGAACCTCAACGGCGCCGGGATCGCGGACCGGCCGTGGAGCGGGGCCCGCAAGCAGCTGCTCCGCGACTCCCGCAACGTCCCCACCGACGTGCTGGCCACGGCGGTCGCGCGGCACAAGGTGCCGGTGTTCGTCAGCGGCTCGGCGGTCGGGTACTACGGCGACACCGCCGACGTCGAGGTGGACGAGTCCGCGCCGTCCGGCAGCGGCTTCCTCGCCGACGTCTGCCGGGACTGGGAGGCCGCCGCCGCGCCCGCCTCCGACGCCGGTGCCCGCGTCGTGCTGGTCCGCACCGGCCTGGTCCTCTCCCCCTCCGGCGGGATCCTCGCCCGGGTGCGACCGCTGTTCAAGGGCTTCCTCGGCGGCCGGATCGGGTCCGGTGCGCAGTACTGGCCGTGGATCTCGCTGGACGACCACGTGTCCGCCGTCCGCTTCGCGGTCGAGACCGGCACGCTGTCCGGGCCGGCGAACCTGACCGGGCCGGTCCCCGTCACCAACGCCGAGTTCACGAAGGAGATGGGCGAGGCCGTCGGCCGGCCCACCCCGTTCCCGGTGCCCGGGCCGGTGGTCGCGGGCGTGCTCGGCGAGATGGGCCGGGAGATGCTGCTCGGCGGGCAGCGGGCGGTGCCGAGGGCACTGCTCGACGCCGGGTTCCAGTTCCGCCACCACACCGTCGGCGACGCGCTCTCGGCCGCGGTCGGCACGTGACCGACGTCCTGGTCGTCGGCGCCGGGCTCGCGGGCCTGCGCGCCGCCGCCGTCCTGCACCGGCACGGGCTCTCGGTGCGGGTGCTGGAGGCGTCCGACCGGGTCGGCGGCCGGGTCGCCACCGACGTCGTCGACGGCTTCCGCTGCGACCGCGGCTTCCAGGTCCTCAACACCTCCTACCCGGCGCTGCGGGCCGCGCTCGCCCCGCACGGGCTCGACTCGCTCGACGCCCGGCCGTTCGAGCCCGGGGCCGCGATCCGCGCGGGCGACGGCGAGCTGCACCGCTTCGTCAACCCGTTGCGCCGCCCCGCCTCCGGCCCCGATCTCGTCACCGACGACCTGTTCGGACCGATCGACAAGGCCCGGCTGGTCGCCTGGACGGCCCGGGTGCTGGCGTCGCCGCCGTCGCGGACCGCCACCCTGATCGACCGTTCCGCCGCCGACGATCTCGACGCCGCCGGGCTCGGCGGCGCCGTCACCGACCGGTTCCTGCGCCCGTTCCTGTCCGGTGTGCTCGGTGAGACGGCACTGGAGACGTCGGCGGCCTTCGTCCGGCTGGTCTGGCGCAGCTTCGCACTCGGCACGGTCGTCGTGCCGGGGGACGGCATGGAGGCACTCCCCCGGCGGCTCGCCGCGGCCCTGCCGGAGGGAACGGTCTCGCTGGGGACCCGGGTCCGGGCCGTCCACGGCGGACCCGCGCCCGCCGTCGACACCGACGACGGCACGGTCTCCGCCCGCGCCGTGCTCGTCGCCGCGGACCCGCGGACGGCCGCCGCGCTGCTCCCGGGCGTGGCCGATCCGGCGATGCACGCGCTGACCACGTTCTTCCACGTGCCGCCGCACGCGCCGTCGTCGTCGCCGTTGCTGCACCTCGACGGCACCGGCGGCCCGGTGGTCAACACGGTCGTGCTCACGGCCGCCGCGCCCGGCTACTCCGCCGACGGACGGCCGCTGGTCGCCTCGACGATCGTCGGGACGCCGGAGGGCACCGGGATCGACGAGCCCGCGGTGCGCCGCGAGCTGACCCGGATCTGGGGCGAGCCGGCCGACGACTGGGCGCACCTGCACACCGCCCGCGTCGAGGAGGCGCTGCCGCTGCTGCCTGCCGGGCAGCCGGTGCGGCGCGACGTCGACCTCGGCCGCAACCTGTTCGTCGCCGGGGACCACCGGGACACCCCGTCGACGCAGGGGGCGCTGGTCTCGGGGCGCCGGGCGGCGCAGGCGGTGCTCGCCCGGCTGGGTGTGCGGTCCGGGGGGTGACCCGCGGCCGGGAGTAACCTCGGCCCCATGCCCGCCCCGCACCTGAGCTGCCGTGCCGGAACCGACCCCGTCCGTGTGGACCGGCTGGGGCGTGTCGAGTACCTCGCCGCCTGGGACACCCAGCGCGCGCACGCCGCCGCCCGCAAGGACGGCGCCGGCCCGGACGTGCTGATGCTGCTGGAGCACCCGCCCGTCTACACGGCGGGGCGGCGCACGCAGCCCGAGGACCGGCCCACCGACGGCACCCCCGTGATCGACGTGGACCGCGGCGGCCGGATCACCTGGCACGGCCCGGGCCAGCTGGTCGGATACCCGATCATGAAGCTCGCCGAGCCGATGGACGTCGTCGACTACGTGCGCCGGCTCGAGGAGGCCCTGATCCGGGTCTGCCACGAGCTGGGCCTGGAGAAGGCCGGCCGGATCGAGGGGCGGTCCGGGGTGTGGCTGCCCGCCGAGGGCTTCACCCCCGAGCGCAAGATCGCCGCGATCGGTGTGCGCATCCAGGGCGGGATCACCCAGCACGGGTTCGCCCTCAACTGCGACGCCGACCTGGGCGACTTCGGCCGGATCGTGCCCTGTGGGATCGCCGACGCCGGCGTGACCACGCTGAGCGCCGAGCTGGGCCGCGACGTCACGATCGACGAGGTCACCGGTGCCGTCACCACCGCGGTGCTGGACGCGCTCGAGGGGCGGCTGCCCGTCTCCGAGCACCGGGTCGCCCGGATGGTCGACCTGATGTCCGGCCTGGGCTGATGCACGGACTTCCGTAGTTCCGTAGTATCGGAGCCGTGACCGACGACGCCGACCGCCGCCTGACCGACCTGGAGGACCGGGTCGCCCAGCTCGAACGGCGGATCGTCGACGGGGATCCCGGTGGCCGCGGGTCGCGGGGTCCCGCGGCCACCGGCGCCGGGACCGTCCGCTACTCCGGCGAGGTCGCGCTGCACGGGGACATCGGGTGGGCGATCGAGTACGACGCCGGCGCCGCGCTCGACCTGGCGGACGAGCCCCGGACCGCCGTGCTCGCCGCGCTCGGCCACCCGGTCCGGGTGCGCATCGTCCGCAGCCTGCTGCACGGCCCGCGCGGGACCACCGAGCTCACCGAGGCCGCCGAGCTCGCCTCCACCGGGCAGCTCTACCACCACCTCAAGGCGCTCACCCACGCCGGCTTCGTCGAGCAGGACGGCCGCGGTACCTACCGGATGGCACCGCGGGCCGTCGTACCCGCGCTCGTCCTGCTCACGGCGTCGGCCGACGTCGCGGGCCTGTTCGGTCAGGCCAGCTGAGGCACCACCGACGACGCGAACTCCTCGATGTGGCCGAGATCGGCGAGATCGAGGATCTGCAGGTAGATGCGGGTGGTCCCGGTCTTCTCCGACCACACGCCGAGCTGGTCGACGATCTCGCCGGGGGTGCCGGCGAGACAGTTGCGACGGACCTCGTCCACGTCGCGACCGACCGCGGCCGCGCGGCGCGCGACCTCGGCGTCGTCCCGGCCCAGGCACAGCATCTGCGCCACCGAGTACGTCAGCTCCCCCGGGTCGCGACCGGCGGTCGCGCAGGCCTCGCGGACCCGGCCGAACTGCGCGGCGACGGTGTCCGGGTCCTGGAACGGGACGTTGAACTCGGACGCGAACCGGGCGGCCAGCGCCGGGGTCTTGCGCTTCCCCATACCCCCGACGATCACCGGGGGCGCGTCCTGGACGGGCCGCGGCAGGGCCGGCGAGTCGGCGACCGTGTAGTGGGCGCCCCGGTGCGAGAACCGCTCGCCCGGTGGGGTCGCCCACATCCCGGTGAGGATCTCCAGCTGCTCGGTGAGGATCTCGAAGCGCTCGGCCAGCGGCGGGAACGGGATGCCGTAGGCGGTGTGCTCGGCCTCGAACCAGCCGGAGCCGAGACCGAGCTCGATCCGGCCGCCGGACATCTCGTCGGCCTGGGCGACGGCGACGGCGAGCGGGCCGGGCAGCCGGAACGTCGCGCTGGTGACGAGCGTCCCCAGCCGGATGCGTTCGGTCTCCCGGCCGAGCGCGGCGAGGGTCACCCAGGCGTCGGTCGGGCCGGGGAGGCCGCCGCCGTCGCCCATCGCGAGGACGTGGTCGGAGCGGAAGAAGGCGTCGTACCCGGCGTCCTGCGTGGTACGCGCGACGCGCAGCAGGTCGGTGTAGGTCGCACCCTGCTGGGGTTCGGTGAAGATCCGGAAGTCCACGTCGGGAGACGCTAGCCGCGGACCGCTACCGTCGCCGCGTGCACCCGCTCCCCGACCTCTCCGGCCGCACCGTCGTCGTCACCGGGACGACGTCCGGGCTCGGCAAGTCCCTGTCCGCCGCGCTGGCCGGGGCCGGTGCCCGGGTCCTGATGACGGCGCGGGACGCCGGACGCGGGACGGCGGCGGTCGAACAGGTCCGGGCCGGGCTCACCCCGTCGTCACCGGGCGCGGGCAGCGCGGAGCTGGTCCTGCTCGACCTCGCCGACCTCGCCTCGGTGCGGGCCGCGGCGACCCGGATCCGCGAGCACACCGGCGACCGGCTCGACGTGCTGGTGAACAACGCCGGCGTCGCGATGGGGCCGCGCGCGGAGACCGCGGACGGCTTCGAGCTCCAGATCGGGACCAACCACCTCGGTCCGGCGGCGCTGACCTGGCTGCTGATGCCGGCCCTGCGCGGAGCGGGCGACGCGGAGCAGCCGTCGCGGGTGGTCACGACGTCGAGCCTCGGGCACCGCAGCGGCCGGATCGACCCCGACGACCTGCACTGGACCCGGCGCCGCTACGGGCCGAACGCGGCCTACTGCGCGTCGAAGCTGGCGAACCTGCTCTTCGCCGCCGAGCTGGACCGTCGCCTGCGGCTGGCGGGTGACCCGGTCCTCTCGGTGGCCGCGCACCCGGGGATGACGGAGTCGTCGCTGCTGGCGAACTCGTTCCGGCGGGCGGGCAGCGGCCCGTGGAAGGACCGCGTCTACGGCGTGCTGGACCGGCTGATCGTCCAGCCGGTGGAGGACGGCATCGCACCGCAGCTGGCGGCCGCGACCGGGCCGGTGCACGGCGGTGACTACATCGGACCGTCCGGGTGGGGTGAGGTGCACGGACCGCCCGCTCCGGCCCGCCGGACGGCTGCTGCGCAGGACCCGGTGCTCGCGGGCAGGTTGTGGCAGGTCACCGCAGCCGCGACCGGCATCACACCGGACCCCGGGCGTAGGGTGCAGGTGTGACCGTCGCACCCGAAGGCCGCAAGCTGCTCCGCCTCGAGGTCCGCAACAGCGAGACCCCGATCGAGCGCAAACCGTCCTGGATCCGCACCCGCGCCCGGACCGGTCCGCAGTACACCGAGCTCAAGGGACTCGTCCGTTCGGGCGGGCTCCACACGGTGTGCGAGGAGGCCGGTTGCCCCAACATCTACGAATGCTGGGAGGACCGGGAGGCGACGTTCCTGATCGGTGGTGAGCAGTGCACCCGCCGCTGTGACTTCTGCCAGATCGACACCGGCAAGCCGTCCGACCTCGACGTCGACGAGCCCCGCCGGGTCGCGGAGTCCGTGCAGCAGATGGGCCTGCGCTACTCCACCGTCACCGGCGTCGCCCGTGACGACCTCGACGACGGCGGGTCCTGGCTCTACGCCGAGACCGTCCGCCTGATCCACGAGATGAACCCGGGCACCGGCGTCGAGCTGCTGATCCCGGACTTCAACTCCCGTGACGACCAGCTCGGCCCCGTCTTCGACGCCCGCCCCGAGGTCCTCGCGCACAACCTCGAGACCGTCCCGCGGATCTTCAAGCGGATCCGCCCCGCGTTCCGCTACGAGCGCTCCCTCGAGGTGATCACCAAGGCCCGCGAGAAGGGCCTGGTCACCAAGTCCAACCTGATCCTGGGGATGGGCGAGACCCCCGACGAGGTCACCTCGGCGCTCCGGGACCTGCACGAGGCCGGCTGCGAGATCATCACGATCACCCAGTACCTGCGCCCGACCAAGCGCCACCACCCGGTCGAGCGCTGGGTCAAGCCCGAGGAGTTCGTCGCGCACTCGAAGGCCGCCGAGGAGATCGGGTTCGCCGGGGTCATGGCCGGACCGCTGGTGCGGTCGTCGTACCGGGCGGGCCGGCTGTACGCGCAGACCGTCGCCCACCGCGGCGAGGAGCTGCACCCCGACCTGGCGCACCTGACCGAGTCGGGCCCCGCCGCCCAGGAGGCGAGCTCCCTCCTGGCCCGGGGCTGACCCGCACCGGGCGGGGCGGGCGGGGCGCGTGAGACGGCCCGTGGACCACACGGACCGTTGATCACCGCGGGCACGTACGCTGGTCACATGCCCGGCAAGCCCCGCAAGCCCTCGCCCGAAGAGAAGAAGGCGCTCAAGGCCCAGAAGAAGGCCGCGTCGAAGCAGCGCCGCCAGCAGATCTGGCAGGCGTTCCAGACGCAGCGCAAGGAGGACAAGAAGCTCCTCCCGATCATGATCGGCGTCTTCGTCGGTGCGATCGCGCTGCTCACCCTGGTCGGCTGGCTCTTCGGGCTGACCTGGTTCTTCGTGCCGTTCGGCGTGCTCATCGGTGCGCTGGGGGCGTTCAGCATCTTCGGCCGGCGGGTGCAGCGCTCGGTCTACGTCAAGGCCGACGGGCAGCCGGGCGCCGCGGGCTGGGCGCTGGACAACATGCGCGGGCAGTGGCGGATCACCCAGAGCATCGCCGGCACCACCCAGCTCGACGCGGTGCACCGGGTCATCGGGCGGCCCGGCATCGTCTTCGTCGCCGAGGGCGCGCCCCACCGGGTGAAGAACCTCCTGGCGCAGGAGAAGAAGCGGACCGCGCGGGTCGCCGGCACCACCCCGATCTACGACGTGATCGTCGGGAACGACGAGGGCCAGGTCCCGCTCAAGGGCCTGCAGCGGTACCTGATGAAGCTTCCGCGCAACATCTCCGCCGCCGAGATGGACTCGCTGGAGAACCGCCTCAACGCGCTCGGCAGCCGGGCCGCGGCGATGCCGAAGGGGCCGATGCCCCAGGGCGCGAAGATGCGGAGCGTCCAGCGCGCCGTGCGCCGCCGCTGAGCTCCGCTCCCGGACACCGGGCGGCCTGGTCCTCCGACCTCGTCAGGCGTGGGGGTGCAGGAACGTCCGCAGCCGGTCGGCGGAGGCGGTCCCACCCCAGATCCGCCGCACCCGGTCCCGCCCGGCGCGGCCCATCGCCGACGCCCGGGCCGGGTCGGCCAGCAGACCCGCCACCCGGTCGGCGACGGCGCTCACGTCGCGCCCTCCGACGACGTGCCCCGTGACGCCCTCCTCCACCGTCTCCGGGGTTCCGCCGGAGTCTCCCGCGACGACCGGCAGCCCGGACGCGGCCGCCTCGAGCAGCGCGATCCCCAGCCCCTCGACGTCCAGCCCGCCCAGGTGGGTGCGGCACGGCAGCGCGAACACGTCCCCGGCCGCGTGGTGCGCGGCGAGCTCCGCGGCCGGCACACCCCCCGTCAGGACGACGGCGTCGGCCACCCCGTGCGAGACGGCCAGCCTCCGCAGCCGGTCCCGGTACGGCCCGCCACCGACGAGCAGCAGGCGGGCACCGGGCACCCGCTCGCGGATCGCCGGCAGGGCCGCGACGAGCACATCCTGCCCCTTGCGCGGCACCAGACGGGACACGCAGGCGACGACCGGTGCCCCGCCGAGGCCGTAGCGGGCCCGGACCGCGGCGCGGGCCGCGGGATCGGGCGCGAACCGGGTGGTGTCGACCGGCGGCGGCAGCGGCTCGAGCGCGGCGTCCGGGCCGAACGCGGCCGCGAACCGGTCCCGGGTCCAGCGCGAGACGGTGGTGACGACGTCGGCGTCCGCCCCGATCCTGCGCAGTGCCGCGCGCGCCCCGGGCAGCATCGACCAGCCGACCTCGTGCCCGTGGGTGGTGGCAACGACCCGGCCGATCCCGGCCCGCCGGCGCAGCGACGGGCCCAGCAGGCCCAGCGGGGCCGCGGCACCGAACCAGACGGTGCCGGCTCCGTGTTCACGGGCGATCCCCGCGGCACGCCGGGCGACCTCGGGCACCGGGAGCATCAGCGAGGACCGGTGGCGGTGCACCGGGAACGGGAGCGTCGCGTCGAACTCGTGGTCTCCCCGCCAGGCCGGGGCGTAGACGGCGAGCTCGCCGACCGGCAGCGCGCGCGCCAGGTCGTGCAGGTAGCTCTGGATGCCGCCGGGCCGGGGCGGGAAGTCGTTGGTCACCAGCAACGTGCGCGCCACGGCGACCGACGGTAGCCGGGCCGGTCACGGCGGTCCGGGGCCGGGCCACCGCGGTGTCGGCGGGCACTGCCACCGCGGTGTGGGCGGGCCGGGTCACGGCGGTCTGGGCGGACCGGGCCACGGCGGTGTCGGAGCGCCGGGCCACGGCAGTGTCGGCGGACCGGGGCAGAGCGGTGTCGGCGCTCCGGGTCACGACGGTTCGAAGGGCCGGTCCGGCGGCGCCGCACGCGTCGGGGGACGCGCCGGGGTCGCGGGCCGCCGACCGGCCTTCTGGGGAGCGGACGATCCGCTCTCCTCCCCGTCGTCCCGCGGTGCCCCGGAGGTTCCCGTCGGGGCCGGGAGCTCCCGGGATGCTCCGACCGGGTGGCGGGGGACCACCCGGCAGGACGTCCGGTGAGGAGGTGGTGCTGTTCAGGTGAACGAGCGCGGGCGGGCCCGGGTTACGGATCGGCAACGGATTTCCCGGATCCGGGGGTACGGACCTCCGCGGCCGGTTTCTGTCGGACCCCTCCCCTAGCTTCGGCGGTGATCGCACGACCACACGACGAGGGAGGCCCCGATGATCGTCGACTGCGACCGCTGCGAGGTCCGTGGCACCGCCTGCGGTGACTGCGTGATCGGCGTCCTCATGGACGTGCCCGAGATCGACCGTCCGATCCCCTACCTGCCGGTCGACCTGCCCGGCGAGCAGACCGGCCGGAGCGGTGCCGCGGCCGTACCCGGCGGGCTGCGCCCGGTGGCCGGCGGTCCGGGGAGCGGCCCGGTCGAGTTCGCCGAGCCGGAGCGCCGGGCCCTGCAGGTGCTGGCCGACCACGGCCTGATCCCGCACCTGCAGCTGGTGGAGCCGTCCGAGCGGCGTGCTCCCGCGGCGGAGCGGCCCCTGATGCCGGTCCCCGTGGTTCCGGTCCGCGACCGGCGCCACCGCGACGCGGGCTGAGTCCGGGCCCGTTCAGCCGCCCAGGCGGCGCAGCAGGACGGCCGAGGGCACCGTGTGGGCACCGCTGCGACGCACCGAGCGGACGACCTCCTGGTCGGTGGTCGCCACCAGCAGGGGGCGCCCGCGGGGCTCGGCGGCCACGAGATCGCGCACGACGTCGTCGGCGATCACGCCGGCCTCGCTGAACAGCACCCGGACGCCGCGCCCGCCCCGCAGCGGCGCAGCGCTGACCGCGGCACCGTCGAACACGACGGTGATCTCCACCCCGGTACGGGCGCCGAGCACGCCGAGCTGCCCCACCAGGCGCGAGCGCTGGTCGGCCAGTGGCAGGTCCGGGTAGCCGGTCTTGCTGACGTTGTAGCCGTCGACGATCAGGTGCACCGCGGGCATGGCGAGCAACGTGTCGAGCGCGGCGAGCCCGTCGACGGGCACCCCGGCCCGCCCGCGGGCCGCGGTCGCCGCGTCCCCGCCCGTCCCGGCGAGGAGGTCCGCCGGGCGCGGTCCCCCGGCGCCCACGTCGAGCTCGCGGCGCAGACCCGCGATCGCCCCGCCGACCGTGTCCAGCAGCAGCTCCAGCCGCACCTCGTCGCCGCGGCGCGCCTCCCGGGCCGCCGCCCGTGCGGCGGCGACCTCCCGGGTCGCCGCCTCGGCCCGGCGCCGCTCCTGTTCGGCGCGCTCCCGTTCGTGCGCGCACTCGGTGCGCGCGGCGGTCAGCCGCTCGTCGGCCCCGGCACGCAGCCCGGCGACCTCGGCCTCCAGCTCCGCGCGGGCGTCGAGCGCGGCGCGCAGCTTCCCGCCCTGGTCGCTGATCCGGCGTCGCATCTGCTGGAACTCCGCGTCCCGGCTCCCGACGACCGTGCGCGCCTGGTCCCGTTCCTCCGCGACCTCGGCCCGCACCCGTTCCAGCTCGGCGGTGAGCTTGTCGACCTTGGCGAGCGCCTCGTCCCGCTCGGCCCGCATCGCGGTCAGGTCCCCGGACTGCTCGGCCTCGGTCACCCGTCGCCCGGCCCGCGGGTCGCCCGTGAGCAGGGCGACGGCGGCCGCGTCGAGCTTGTCGACCGGGGCGGGGAGGTCCCCGTCGGTGTCGGACCCGGCAGTACCGGCCGCCGGGCCGGCCGCGGAGGCGGCTGCCGAGGCGTCGTCGCCGCTCCCCTGCTCCGTCCGGTCCGGCAGCTCCAGCTCGCCCGGCCGGTGCTCGGCCCACCACGCGACGACGGCCGCGCGGAACGCCGCGTCGGACTCCAGCTGGGCGACCAGGACCTGCCCGGCGAGCCGGGCCCGCTTCGCCGGGGTGAACGTCGCGAAACGCCGCAGCGGGGCGGGCACCTCGACCGGCCGCAGGCCGCCCAGGGCCGCGCTCGCGATCTCGGCGAGCCGGGCCCGCAACGGCGCCGACAGCGGCGGCCAGGGAGTGCCGGACCCGGGACCGGTGCAGTCGGAGCCCGGACCGGGGTCGTCGGAGCCGGACGGGTCGCGTGCGGGGCCGGACGGGCCGCGTGCTGGGCCGGACGGGCCGCCGGAACGGTCCGAGGGGTCCTCGGACGCCCCGGCGCCGGGACACGACGGGACGCCGGAGGCCGTGGGGCCCGGTGCATCCGTGTCGTCGTGCGCCATCGGTCCAGGCTATCCCCGACCGCCGCCCCGTGCCGCCGACCGGCCGGGCACGGAGCCCGATCGGAACCGGCCCGTCACCGACCCGGTTCGAACATACTGTCGGACCCCGGCGCTACGGTGCGGGACGTGACCCCCTGCTCCCCGCAGCTCACGTTCGACGAGCTCGGCACCCCGCTGCGCGACGTCACGTTCTGCGTCGTCGACCTGGAGACCACCGGCGGCAGCCACCGGGCCGACGCGATCACCGAGGTCGGCGCGGTCTCGGTACGGGGCGGGGAGTCGATCGGCGAGCTGTCCACGCTCGTCGACCCGGGCACGCGGGTGCCGGCCGACGTGACCCGGCTGACCGGGATCACGAACGGGATGCTCGCCGGTGCCCCGCCGCTCGGTGCGGTGCTGCCCCCGGTGCTCGACCTGCTCCGGGGGTCGGTGCTGGTCGCCCACAACGCCCCGTTCGACACCGGGTTCCTCCGGGCCGCGTGCGAGCGGCACGAGCGTCCCTGGCCGTCACCACCGGTGCTCTGCACGGCCCGGCTGGCCCGCGCGGTGCTCCCCCGCAGCGAGTGCCCGAGCGTGCGACTCGGGGCGCTCGCGGCGCACTTCGGCTGTCGCACCACGCCGGACCACCGGGCGCTGACCGACGCCAGGGCCACCGTCGAGGTGCTGCACCACCTCCTCGAACGCATCGGGAACCTCGGGGTGCAGAGCCTGGAGGAACTGCTGCAGCTGGTGAAGGACCGGGCACCGCACCGCCCGACCACCGCGCAGCGGCAACGTCGTCACCTCGCGAAGCGGGTGCCGTCCGAGCCCGGGGTCTACCTGTTCCGCGGCGCGGGCGACGAGGTGCTCTACGTCGGCACGAGCGGGGACCTGCACCGCCGGGTCCGCTCCTACTTCACCGCGGGCGAGCGGCGCCGCCGGGTCCGCGACATGGTCGCGCAGGCCGAGCGGGTCGACACCGTCGTGTGCGCGCACGCGCTGGAGGCGTCGGTGCGGGAGCTGCGCCTGATCGCAGCGCACCGGCCCCGGTACAACCGGCGTTCCCGCAACCCCGGCCGCGCCTGGTGGGTGGCGCCGACGGCGGAGACCTTCCCGCGGCTCTCGGTCGTCGCCTCGCCGCGGGAGGGCGCACTCGGGCCGTTCTCCTCGCAGCGGGCGGCCACCGCCGTCCTCGACGCCGCGCTCGACGCGGTCCCGCTGCGCCGGTGCACCATCCGGATCCCGGCTCGCAACCCGTCCGGGACGCCGTGCGCGCTGCACGAGCTCGGGCGGTGTGCCGCGCCGTGCGCCGGGCTGCAGTCCCCGGAGGACTACGCGCCCGCCGTCGAGTCGTGGCGCGAGCTGGTCGAGGGCCGCAGCGACGCCCCGCTGCGCGCGCTGGCCGACGGGGTGGACGCCCGTGCCGCCGACGGCCGGTACGAGGCCGCCGCCCTGGCCCGGGATCGGCTCGCGGCGCTGGCGTCGGGCGTCGACCGGGCGGGCACGCTCGCCGGGCTCGCCGGGCTCGACGAGGTCGTCGGTGCCCGGCCGGACGGCAGCGGCGGCTGGCAGCTCGCCGTGCTGCGGCACGGCAGGCTCGCCGCAGCCGGGAACGCCCCGCGCGGGGTCCGGCCGATGCCGGTCGTCGAGGCACTGCGCGACGGGGCACAGACCGTCCTGCCCGAGCCCGGACCGCTGCGCGGCGCTCCCGCCGAGGAGGTGCGGCTGCTCTACCGCTGGCTGACCGAGGGCGGCACCCGCCTGGTGTACAGCACGCCGTCGTGGGCGGAGCCGGCCCGGGGTGGCGGGCCGTGGCGCGAGTGGGCGGACCGGGCCCGCGACGCCGCGCACCGTACGGGCGAGCAGTCCCCCGACGAGCCGTCGCACCGCACCTGACCGCACCGGACCTGACCGCGCCGGCCCGGAACGCGGACGGGCCCCGCCGGAGGTGTCCGGCGGGGCCCGTCGTCGTGCGTTCCTAGGAGATCACTCGGTCGGCTGCTGCGGACGACCACCGTCGTCCGGCCGGCCGGCGAGCTCCTCGCGGCGGGACTCGAGCTCCCGGCGGGCGGCCGCGCGCTCGTCGCGCTCGGTCAGCTCCCGCTCGTGGGCCTCGTGCCGGGCGTGCGCCAGCTCCCGCGACTCCTCGGCCGGGTCCGGCTTCATCAGCGAACCCGGGACCGGCTCGCCGGCCGAACCCAGCTGGTTCATCCGCTTCGGCACGGACGTGCCCTGGTAGTCCAGCTCGATCGCGTGACCGTGCGAGTCGACACCGGCCAGCGGCTGGTGCACCTCGATGAACTCGCCGTGCGGGAGCCGCTTGATGATGCCGGTCTCGATGCCGTGCTCCAGCACCGCGCGGTCCGACTTCTGCAGGCCCAGGCACCAGCGGTAGGTGACCCAGTAGACGATCGGCGGAACGATCATCAGCCCGAGGCGGCCCGCCCACGTCGTCGCGTTCAGCGAGATGTGGAAGAAGTACGAGATCCAGTCGTTGAACCCGCACATCACGAGCCACAGGTAGAACGAGATCGCCATCGCGCCGAGCGCCGTGCGGACCGGCACGTCGCGCGGACGCTGCAGCAGGTTGTGCAGCGCGTCGTCGCCGGTGAACCGGCGCTCGAGCGCCGGGTACATCCCGGCCACCACGAACAGCACCGGCAGGAAGCCCGCGGTCGGGATGAACGCGGCCGGGATCGTGTACTCGCCGAACAGGTAGAACTCCCACGGCGGGAAGATCCGGCCCATGCCCTCGGACCAGAGCATGTAGAAGTCCGGCTGGGACCCCGCGGAGATGTGCGAGGCGTCGTACGGGCCGAGGTGCCAGATGCCGTTGATCTGGAACAGGCCGGCGATCAGCGCGAGCACACCGGCGACGACGGCGAAGAACGCGCCGCCCTTCGCCGCGAACTGCGGCAGGATCCGCACGCCGACGACGTTCTTCTCGGTCCGTCCCGGGCCGGGGAACTGGGTGTGCTTCTGGTACCAGACCAGCCCGAGGTGCACCGCGATCAGCGCGAGGATGATCCCCGGCAGCACCAGGACGTGCAGGATGTAGAGCCTGGGGATGATCTCCGTGCCCGGGAACTCCCCGCCGAACAGCGCCCAGTGCACCCAGGTGCCCATGATCGGCACGGTCAGCGTGATGCCCGAGGCGATCCGCAGGCCGACGCCCGAGAGCAGGTCGTCCGGCAGCGAGTAGCCGGTGAAGCCGGCGAAGGTGCCCAGCAGGATCAGCACGATGCCGATCGTCCAGTTGGCCTCACGCGGCTTGCGGAACGCTCCCGTGAAGAACACCCGGAACATGTGGATGATCATCGAGGCGACGAACAGCAGCGCGGCCCAGTGGTGCAGCTGGCGCATGAACAGGCCGCCGCGGACCTCGAACGAGATCTCCAGCGCGGACTCGTACGCCCGCGACATGTGGACACCGCGCAGCGGGTCGTACGGGCCGTTGTAGACGATCTCCTCCATGGAGGGATCGAAGAACAGCGCCAGGTAGATGCCCGACAGGATCACGATGATGAAGCTGTAGAGCGCGATCTCGCCCAGCATGAACGACCAGTGGGTCGGGAAGACCTTGTTGAACTGCTTGCGCAGTCCGGCCGCCGGGTGGAACCGCTGGTCGAGCTGGTCGAGCGCCTCGGCGCCCTTCTCGTTCAGCCCTCCGGAGGAGGACGTCGGCGTGGTGATCGAACTCATGTCGTCTTCGGCCTCTCCCAGAACGCGGGTCCGACGGGCTCGACGAAGTCGCTCTCCGCGACGAAGTAGCCCTCCTCGTTCACCGTGATCGGCAGCTGCGGCAGCGGCCGCGCGGCCGGCCCGAAGACCGGCTCGGCGTCCTCCGTCGCGAGGAACTGCGACTGGTGACAGGGGCACAGGATGCGGTTGTCCTGTGCCTGGTACAGCGACGTCGGGCACCCGAGGTGGGTGCAGACCTTCGACCATGCGTAGTAGTCGCCGTAGCTGAAGTTCTCCTGGCCGGGACGCGCCGTGACCGGCGTACCCGGGCGCAGCCGGATCAGCATGACCGGCGCGTCGGAGGCGCGCTGCGCGTGCAGCAGCTCCTCCTCGTTCCCGCGCTCGCTCTCCCGGTAGGGGAAGACGGTCATCATCGAACCGGGCTCCATGTCCTCGGGACGCACTCGTGCGATCTCCCCGAGGATACCCGTGTCGGTGCGGAGGTACACGGTCTCGCCGCCCTCGGGGCGCCATCCGGTGTGCCAGAGCGGGGCTTCCTCGCCCTCGGCCCACGGGTTGCGGACGATGCCGCCGAGCGCGATCACGCCGGTACCGATGCCGAGCACCGCCGCCGACAGCCCGGCCGAGCGGATGATCAGCTTCCGGCGGCCGAGCGTGGTCCCGTTACCGGCGTCGGCCAGCTGGGCCATGATCGTCCGGCGGTCGATCTCGTCCGACGGGCCGTCGTGCCGCTGCTGGACCGCGACCTCGGCCGGGAAGAGCTTCTTCACGGCCTGGATCACCGCGATGCCGAGCGCCAGGATCGACATCCCGAACGTGAGGCCGATGACCGGGGTGTAGAGCGAGTACAGGCCGACGCCGGGCTCGCCGGCGTTGACGTACTCCCACGGCCACCAGATGAAGGCGACGACGAACGCGATCCCGGAGATCGCCGAGATCAGGAACCACAGCGCGACCGCGCGCTCGGCCCGCTTCTCCGCCCGCGTCCCCGGGATCGGGAAGGCGGGCGCGTTGTGCACGACCTCGACCTCGTCGAGCTCGCCGGCCAGGCGGGCCAGCTGCTCCGGCGACATCGCGTCGAGCTCCTCCTGGGTCGGGCGCCCGCCCGGCCCGGTGCTGACGTCGCTGCTCAAGACTTCGCCCCCAACCAGATCGCGAACCCGACGAGCCCGGACATGACGACGGTGAAGATGAAGATCCCCTCCGCCGTCGGGCCGAGACCCAGGAGCGCGTTGCCACCCGGGTCGTTCGTGTTGTTGACCGACTTGATGTACGCGATGATGTCCTGCTTCTCCTCCGACGTGAGCTGCTGGTCGGAGAAGCGCGGCATGTTCTGCGGGCCGGTCTGCATCGCGGTGTAGATCTGCTCCTCGCTGGCCGGGGCCAGCGCCGGGGCGAACTTGCCGGACGACAGCGCGCCGCCCACACCGGTGAAGTTGTGGCAGGACGCGCAGTTCAGGCGGTACAGCGTGCCGCCGCGCCCCGGGTCCTCACCGCGCAGCGCCTCCCCGCGCTCGACCGGCGTGACCGGTCCGCCGCCGTTCGCCTGGATGTAGGCGCCCAGCGCCTCCAGGTTCGCGCGGCCCTCGGCGGACTCCGGGTCGAAGATCGGCAGCGGGTGCTTGCGCATGGCCTGCGCCTCCTGGCGGGCCATCGGCATGCGGCCCGAGGAGACCTGGAAGTAGACCGCCGCGTCGCCGACGCCGATCAGGCTCGGCCCGCGGTCCTGCTCACCCTGCAGGTTCGCACCGTGGCAGGTGATGCAGGTGTTGTTGTAGAGCTGCTCACCCTTGGCGATCAGCGCGGCGTCCGGCTGCGCCTCGGCCAGCTGCGGCTGCGGCGCGAAGGCGGCGTAGAGGAAGCCGACGGACAGCAGGCCGAGACCGATGGCGAGGGCGCCCGCGATCCGGCGGCGCAGCTTGCCGTGCGGGCGGCGCCGGGCGCCGGCCTTCTCGTCCGGCCGGTTGCCCGGTGGTGGGTTCTGGGCTGCGTGGTCAGCGCCCTCGGGGTTCTCGGTCATCGCTGGGGGTCTTCCAACCTCGACGTCGTGGCGGGTGGGGAGTCTCGGGACGTAAGTGGGGCTCGGCCCGTTATCGGATGAAGTAGATGACGGCGAACAGTCCGATCCACACCACGTCGACGAAGTGCCAGTAGTAGGACACGACGATCGCTGCGGTGGCCTGCGCCGGGGTGAACTTGCTGAGCCTGGTGCGGATGATCAGGTAGACGAACGCCACCAGACCGCCGATGACGTGCAGGCCGTGGAACCCGGTCGCCATGTAGAAGACCGTGCCGTACGAGCTGGCGGCCATCGTCGTGCCGGTCTCGACCAGCTCGTAGTACTCGTAGGCCTGGCCGACGACGAAGAACGTGCCCATCGCCAGCGTCAGCAGGTACCACCGCCGCAGCCCGAACACGTCGCCGCGCTCCGCCGCGAACACCCCGAACTGGCAGGTGAACGACGACGCCACCAGGACGATCGTGATCGCGAGCGCGTAGGGGACGTTCAGGTGCGTGGGCGGGGGCGGCCAGGGCCCGTCGTTCTGCGCCCGCGCGGTGAAGTACATCGCGAACAGCCCGGCGAAGAACATCAGCTCGCTGGAGAGCCAGACGATGGTGCCGATGCTGACCAGGTTGGGGCGGTTCAACGAGTGGATCCGCGCGCTGATGTTGGGTGCCGCTGTCGTCACGCCCGGCATTATGACCCGACGCGAACTTCTACGGCTTGTCGGGATACCCCTTCCCGCATCACGATCGGCGAACGGTGCCGATGATCAGCAGGTCTTCGCCTGGTCGGGAGGCCGGGGCGCCGCCGTCGCCGGCGCCCGACCGATCGACGTTCGGGAGTGTCGGGGAGTTCCCCTAGTATCGGCCACCGTGGCGAGCGGAACAGCGGCAGGGATCGGCAGCGCGGCCGGTGGCGCGGCGGGGACGAGTGCGGGCACCAGCACCGTGCTCGTCTACAGCCACCGCCCCGAGGTCCGCGAGAGCATCATCCAGGCGGTCGGGCGGCGCCCGGCGCCGGACGTCGGGCGCGTGCGCTACGTGGAGGCCTCCGGCATCGCCGAGGTCCTCGCGGCGTGCGATGCGGGCACGGCCGACCTGCTGGTCCTGGACGGTGAGGCCCAGCCCACCGGCGGGATGGGTGTGGCGAAGCAGCTGCACCACGAGGTCACCGACTGTCCCCCGATCGTGCTCACCGTCCGCCGCCGCGACGACCGCTGGCTGGCCACCTGGTCGGAGGCCGACGCGGTGCTCGTGCACCCGCTGGACCCGATCGAGGCGGCCGAGGTGATCGCGCAGGTGCTGCGCGACCACCGGGCCGGCACGCTCACCGAGACCGAGTAGGGACCGCACCGCGTGACTGCACCGACCTGGCCGTCCGTCATCGGCCGCCTCATGCGTGGCGAGGACGTGAGCGCCGAGGAGTCCACCTGGGCGATGGGCCGGGTCTTCGCCGGCGAGGCGACGCCCGCGCAGCTCGCGGGCTTCCTCGTGGCGCTCCGCGCGAAGGGCGAGACCGCCGCCGAGATCTCCGGGATGGCCGACGCGATGCTCGCGCACGCGCTGCGGGTGGAGGTCCCCGGCCGGGCGGTCGACGTCGTCGGGACCGGTGGTGACCAGGCGCAGACGGTCAACATCTCGACGATGTCGGCGATCGTCGTGGCGGCCGCCGGCGCGCCGGTGGTCAAGCACGGCGGCCGGGCCGCGTCGTCGCAGTCCGGCACCGCCGACGTGCTGGAGGCGCTCGGCGTCGCGATCGAGCTGAGCCCGGCGGCGGTGGAGCGCTGCGTCGCCGAGCTCGGCATCGGCTTCTGCTTCGCGCAGGCGTTCCACCCGGCGATGCGCTACGCGGGCGGGGTGCGGCGCGAGCTGGGCGTCCCGACCGCGATGAACGTCCTGGGGCCGCTGTCCAACCCGGCCCAGCCCGAGACCGGGCTGATCGGCTGCGCCGACCCCCGGCTGGCCCCGGTGATGGCCGAGGTCTTCGCCCGGCGCGGCAAGTCCGTGCTGCTGGTCCGCGGCGACGACGGCCTGGACGAGCTGACCACGACCACGACCAGCTCGGTCTGGATCACCTCCGGCGGAGCGGTGCGCCGGGAGACGCTGGACCCGGCCGCGCTCGGGGTCCGGCCGGTGACCGCCGAGGAGCTGCGCGGCGGTCCGCCGGAGGTCAACGCCGCCGTCGTGCGGGACCTGGTCGCGGGCAAGGGCGGTCCGGTGCGGGACACCGTGCTGCTCAACGCCGCCGGTGCCCTGGCCGCACACCGCGGGGTGGACGGCGCGCTGGCTCCCGCCGTCGCCGACGCGATGGAGACCGTGGCGCGGGCGATCGACTCGGGCGCCGCCGCGGACCTGCTGGCCCGCTGGGCCGCGCTGTCCACCGAGCTCGCCGCGGGCTGAGCGCGCTGCCGGCCGACCGGCAGCGGGGACCGGGCCGGGCTCCCGGCCCGGTCATCGGCGCACCGGGTCCGCGGTCGTCCGGCGCAGTCCGCGGACCACGGACATCCGGCGCGGTCCGCAGTCGTCCGGCGCCGCCCACGGGCATCCGGCGCGGTCTGCAGTCTTCCAGTGCGGTCCGCGGGCAAGCTGCGCGGTCCCCACCGGTGTGACCGCATCCGGCGACGGCCACCCCTCTGTGTGGAATCGCTGCTTGAGGCAGCGATTCCACACAGAGGGGTGGCCGACCCTGGCCGTCCGGGCGGTGGAGAGCCCGGAATCCGCCCTCAGTCGAGGCCGATGGAGTAGGCCGCGTCGGTGTCGGCCTTCGAGTACGAGCGGAACGCGATGTGGGTGTCGGTCCCGACGACGCCGTCGACCTTGCTCAGCTTCCCGGCGATGATGTCGGCGAGCTCCTCGTGCTCGCGCACCTTCACCACCGCGATCAGGTCGACGTCGCCGGCGCAGGAGTAGACCTCCGCGACACCGTCGAGGTTCGCGATCGTCTGCGCGGTCTCGGGGATCCGGTCGGCTGCGGTGTGCACCAGGACGATCGCGGTGATCACGACGGGACTCCCCCTCGGGTCAGGGTCTGACGGTCGCCGCACAGGCTAGTGCGCGGATCCCGTGTGGCGCAGGCCGCACCTGGTTGCTACGGTGATCGCATGCGTTCCGTCGAGCTCACCCTTGCTCCGGCCGCAGCGCTGCCCGCACGACGTCTCGCGGTAGTAGCACTGCGCGTCGGCTGATCCAGGCCGCCGACGCGCCGCGCCCCATCCAGGCGCACCCCTCTCGTACGCCGAGACCTGGCTCGCGTTCACACAGCACGTTCTCCCTCGTGACGCACGGAGCCTTCTCATCATGAGCATCACCGCTGACCGCCCGACCACCTTCGCCTTCCCCGCCTCCTCCGGCGGCGCCGCGGACATCGCGTCCCGGATGCCGCGGCGGCACACCGTCGTCACCGGCGACGGGATGGAGGGTGTCATGCAGGTCGCGACGGCACTCCAGACCTGCGGCCGCACGCTGCGGGAGTTCTGCGTCGACGTCCGCGAGGGCGTCGCCTACAGCTCCGTCACCTGCACGATGTCGATGACGCCGTCCGAGGCCGACGAGTTCGAGACCCGGATGCTCGCGATGCCGTTCGTCCTCGCCGTCGACCCGTACTGACCGGTCGACGCGTACCGACCGGTCGGCCCGCACCGGTGGACCGGGTCACCGGCCTCCGGTCCGGGTGCCCCGGGCGGCGTCCAGCATCGCCGTGCGCTCAGCGATCTTGACCCGGTCGGTTCCGCCGCGCCGCTGCCCGAGCGCGATCTCCGCGGCGTCCAGGCGCTGCCAGTCCTCCCACAGCACCGGGTCGACGCCGAACTCCCGCAACCGGTCGAGCACGGCGTCGCCGCCGGGCCGCGGCGGGGTCGCGAGGCCGGGCAGGTCCGCCAGCAGCGAGGCCGCGGTCTCCGCGCCGTCGCCCTTGTTGGTCCCGATGACGCCGGTCGGTCCCCGCTTGATCCAGCCGGTGACGTAGCTGCCGCGCAGCGGCTCCCCGCCGAGCACCACCCGTCCGGCCTCGTGCGGGACCGTGCCGCCGGCACCGTCGAACGGCAGGCCCGGGACGGGCTCGCCGGCGTAGCCGATGGCGCGCACCACGAGCCCCGTCTCCAGCAGGGACGTCTCCCCGGTCCCCCGTACCGAGCCGTCCGGCGCGATCTCGTTGCGCTCGATCTCGATCGCGCGAACCCGTCCGGAACCGTCGCCGTCCCCGACGTCCCCGACGAGCCGGACCGGGCTGCGCAGGAAACGCAGGTGGATCCGTCGCCTGCCGCCGGCGCCGGGCGGGTCGGCCGCCCACTCGGTGAGCGTCTCCAGGACCTGCCGCATCCGGCGTTCCGCGGGCTCCTCGACCCCGGCGGCGAGGATCCCGTCGTCGTGCACCCGGATCTCGACGTCGTCCAGCTTCCCCAGCGCACGCAGCTCCGCCGGGGTGAACCGGACGTGCTGCGGCCCGCGCCGGACCAGGACGTGCACGTCGGTGACGGCGCTGTCACGCAGCCGGTCGAGGACCGCGTCGTGCAGGTCGGTGGCGGCGAGGTCGTCGGCGGGGCGGGCCAGGATGCGGGCGACGTCGATCGCGACGTTCCCGGCACCGACGACGACCGCACCGGCCCGGTCCAGCGCGGGTCCCGGCCCCGCCGCGTCAGGATGGCCGCAGTACCAGGACACGAACGCTCCCGAGCCGACCGATCCGGCCAGCCTCTCCCCCGGGATCCCGAGGTCGCGGTCGATCGCACTGCCGGTGGCGTGCACGACGGCGTGGTAGTGCTCGCGCAGCACCTCCGGCGGCACGGCGCCGCCGCCGGCCGCGTCCCCGACGTGCACGTTGCCCAGGAACCGGACCCGGTCGGCGTCGTCGAAGGTGGACACCAGCGCCCTGATCACCGACTTCATCTTCAGGTGGTCCGGGGCGACGCCGTAACGGACCAGTCCGTACGGGGCGGGGAGCCGGTCGAACACGTCGACCTGCACATCGGGGTCGCCCTCCAGCAGGGCCTCTGCCGTGTACAGGCCGGAGGGGCCGGAGCCGATCACCGCCACCCGGTACGGCCGCGGGACGGGCACCTGCGGGGACGTCATGATCGCACCTCCGGCCGTCGGTCGGTGACGACGCTAACAGTCCCCGTCGCCCCCGGCGATCACGCGGCGCGCCGGATGCCCCCGCCCGTCACGCGCACCGCGGGACGGCCGTCGGGCAGCAGCAGCTCGGTGCGCAGCGTCCAGAACCGGCGGCCGTCGCGGACCGTCTCGGTGCGGACCCGCAGCGGCGCGTCGACCTGGACGGGCCGTAGGAAGTCCACGGTCAGCGCGAGCGGACGCGCGGTCGGGTCCGCGAGGTGGCGGGCCTGCGCGGCGGCGCCGATGCCGGTCAGGACGGCGCCGTGGGTGGTGCCGTTGAGGTTCACCGTCGACGGGCCGGGGGTGAACAGGGCGTCGTCGCCGTCGGACTCCAGGTTGTCCGGTACCAGCCGGGCGGGGTCGAACGGCGGGAGCTCGGAGCGGAAGTCGGTGTCGTCGTCGGGACCGCCGCCGGATCCGGCGTCGACCGCGGCGCCGCCCGATGCCAGCCCGCCCGGCCGGTCCGGGACGCCGGTCAGCGCCATGGTGACGACGGCGTGCGCGACCGGCACACCGGTGTCGTCGTACATCTCGGCGCGGCCGATCCCGATCTCGTCGTCGAGGTGCAGCAGGGTCAGGTCGGCGGTCAGCCACCGGGCGCCGGGTGCAGGGACGCCGGTCAGGTCCAGGCGCAGGTCCACGGTCGGGGCACCGGCGACGAGCTTGGCGGTGGAGTAGACGAGGTAGCCGATGCCGGAGTCGGCGAGCAGCGCGGGCAGCACGGGCAGGAGCCGTCCACCGTCGGTGCGGACACCGTCGGTGATCGGGGCGCGCAGCCGGATCCGCTCGGCGGTCGACGCCGGGTCGGGCACCATGCCCAGGCCGGTCTCGACCGGCGCGCGCCGCATCCGCTCGCGGGTGGACGGGCCGGAGGTCGACGACGTGGTGGGCATACCCGTCATCGTGCGATACGGGAACGTTTCGCAGGCGGGCGGGCGGGTGTGCCGTCCCTCACGCGGGGCGGCGCTCGTCGCGGTGGCAGCGGAACGTGCTGCGGTAGTCGGCCGGGGAGACGCCGAGGGCACGCCGGAAGTGGTGGCGCAGGAGCGCGGCCGTGCCGAACCCGGTGCGGGTGGCGACGGCGTCCATCCCGAGGTCGGTCTCCTCCAGCAGGGTGCGTGCGTGCAGCACCCGCTGCGCGGAGATCCACCGGTGCGGCGTGGTGCCGGTCTCCTCCACGAAGCGGCGGGCGAACGTCCGCTCCGACATGGCGGCCCGCCGGGCCAGCCCGGCGACGGTGTGCTCGCGGTCGAGGTTCTCCAGCAGCCAGGCCAGCACCGGCGCGAGCGAGTCGGCGGTGCACTCCGGGACCGGCAGCTCCACGAACTGGCGCTGCCCGCCCTCGCGCTGCGGAGGGACGACCATCCGGCGGGCGATGCCGTTGGCGACCGCGCCGCCGAGCTCGCGGCGGACGAGATGCAGGCAGGCGTCGATCCCGGCGGCGGTGCCCGCACCGGTGACGAGGTCGCCGTCGTCGACGTAGAGGGCGTCCTCCTCGACGCGGGCCTCGGGGTGGGCCGCACGCAGCTCGTCGGCGTGCTTCCAGTGCACGGTGCAGCGGCGGCCGGCGAGCAGCCCGGCGGCGCCGAGCACGAACACCCCGGAGCAGACCGAGAGCACGGTCGCGCCGCGGGCGTGCGCGGCCCGCACCGCGTCGAGCGCGGCCGGCGGGAACTCGCGCAGCGCGGTCGCGGCGACGCACACCAGGTCGGCGCCCGCCAGCGCGTCGAGACCGTGCTCGGGGGTGATCGTGACGCCGCTCTTCGTCGTCACCGGCCGTCCGGCCTCGATCCCGCAGACCGACCAGTCGAGCACGGGCAGCCCGTCGTCCGAGCGGTCCAGGCCGAAGACCTCGCAGAGCACGCCGAACTCGAAGACCGCCAGCTCGTCGAGCACCAGCACGGAGACGCTGCGCAGCATGGACCGACGGTAGAGCGGCAGGAACCGGCCGTCCACGGTCGTTCCTGCCACGCGCCGTCGGGATCCCGCCGTGGTCAGCCCGCGTACCAGGCGGTGAGGCGCTCGGCCGCGTCGGCGACGGCGCGGGCGGACGCGGCCGGGAGGTCGGCGAACGGCGAGGTGACGACCCGGCCGTCGTCGTGGGTCCAGGTGCCGGCGACCCGGCCGTCGACCAGGAACGTCGGGGCCGAGCGGGGCCTGCTCGTCGCGAAGACGAGGTGCCGGTGCGCAGCGGGCAGGATCCGTCCGCGGGCGGCGTGGGCGAGCAGCAGCACGGCGTCGAACGGGCCCAGGAACCGCACCGGTGCCGGGGTCCGCGGGTCCGGGAGCGGTGCCCGCGGGACGTCGACGAGCTCGGTCCCGTCCTCGTCGCGGAACCGGCGCAGGTCCAGCTCCCCGAGCGCGGTCCGGGCGACGCGGACCGGCCAGCCGGCGAAGCGGGCGACGTCCGGCGCGGAGGCCGGGCCGAACGCACGCAGGTACCGGCGGGCGAGTTCGACCCTGGCCTGCTGCACGGCGTCCTCGCCGGGGTCGCCGGTGTCCCGGCCGCGCCGGGCGGCCAGGCCGTAGACGTGCGCGCGGGGCGTCGTCCACGTCCCGGCCGGCGGCACCCGGACCAGCGGGACCCAGTGCTGGACGCCGGGGAAGGTCCCGGCGGGAAGTCCGCGCGCCGCGAGCTCCGCGGTGATCTCCGCATGGCGGCGTGGTCCGCCGGCGAGGAGATCCGCGACGACCGCCGCCGCGGCGGTCATGTCGTCGCCGGTGACGTCCCGGCGGAGCCGTAGCCACTCCGCCCGCTGCTCGTCGCGGACGGCCGCGGTGAACGTCGGGTGGTCGTGCCGGCTCAGCATGTGGATCGTCGAGCGCATCGCCCAGGTCTGCACGACCCGCCCGTCGTGCAGCATCGCGGTGAGCGCGGCCCGGTCGAACCCGCGGAGCCGTGCGGCCAGCCCGAGATAGCCCGACGGCGCGTGCTGGGTCTGCAGCCCGCCCAGCCGTTCCAGGGCCCGGGGCACGCCCAGGTCGGCCCGCTCCAGCAGCAGCTGGCGGGCGAGCAGGGCCCGGAGCGAGTCGTCCGCGGTGAGCAGGCGCATGCCGCGATCCTGCCCGGTCCGCGCCGGTCGGTGCGCCTCAGCGCGTGGCGTACCGGTTCGCCGGGCGGGACAGGCCGAACCGCTCACGCAGCGACCCGTCGTAGGGCGCGGGTGACCAGACGTCGCCGAGCGCGGGCAGCAGCCCGTCGACGATCTCCCCGGCACCGCTCGGCAGGGCCAGCGGCGCGAGGACGAACCCGTCGGCGGCCCGTTCCTCGGCGGCGTCACGCAGCAGCGCTGCGAGCCCGGCCGGGTCCCCGACGTGGCGCAGTGTCGCCGGTCCGAGGTCCGCCCCGGCCGGGGCGAGCGCGTCGAGCTCCCGGAGCCGGTCCGCCGCATCCGGGCCGAGCAGGGTCTCGACGTCGAGCAGCACCGGGACGGTCCCGGGGTCCCGGCCGGCGACGGCGACGGCGGCCCGCACCCGGTCCCGGGCCTCGGCCGCCGCGGCGACCGAGGTCGCGGCGACCCGGACGACGTCGGCGTGGCGGCCCACGACCGGCAGCGCCGCGGTCTCGTCGCCGCGCAGCACGGTCAGCGGCTGCCCCTGCGGCGGCCGGGGCGTGATCGACGGGCCCTTCACCGAGAAGAACTCGCCGGCGAAGTCGATGTGGTGGAGCCTGTCGCGGTCGACGAACCGGCCGGTCGGGGCGTCGCGGATCTCGGCGTCGTCCTCCCAGGAGTCCCAGAGCCGGGCGACGACGTCGATCACCTCGCCGGCCTCGCGCCACAGCGTCGCCGGCTCCTCGGGTCCGGTGCGCCCGAAGAGGTCCGCCTCGGCGCGGGTCCGCGACACGTCGGGCTGCCAGCCGGCACGCCCGGTCGCGACGAAGTCGAGGGTGGCGACCGCCTTGGACAGGTGGAACGGCTCGGTGTGGGTGACCGTCGCGGTCGGGACGACGCCGATGCCGGGCACCGCGGGGGCGACCCGCGCGGCGATCGCGACGGCGTCGAGGGTGCCGGGCACCGCGGCGGGGTCGTCCGACGGGGGCAGCAGCGAGTCGGGCAGCGCGACCAGGTCGAGACCACCGCGCGCCGCGGTCCGGACGACGTCGACGTGGTGCTCGGCGGTGAGCAGCCGGTCCGGATCGGCGCCGGTCGACCGCCAGGCGCCGGGATGCCGCCCGGCCGCTCCGAGCTCGACCGCCAGGTGCAAGCGTCCGCTCACCGTGCCTCCCTCGTCGTGACCGTCCCTCCGGCGCAACCGGGCCGTGCGGGCCGATGTTCCCGCCGGGGACCTCAGCCGGCCCGGACCGCCACCCGTTCGAGCCCACCCGGGCCGACCCGCCAGGCGACGATGCGGCGCAGCCGGACCCGCAGCGGGCGGGCGAACACCTGCCGCCAGCCGTCGAGTTCCTGGTCACCGAGCATCTCCCGGTACTTCTCCCCGAACTCGCGCAGCTCCGGCTCCGGCGGTTCGACGGCCGGTGCGGCGTCGCCCTCGGCGAGCACGACGTCGGTGCCCGACGCCGCGGTGTCCAGCGACAGGCACACCCCGGGCCGGTCGCGGAGCCGGGCGACCTTCGCGGTGTCCGGCCTGCTGAAGATCAGGATCTCGGGGTCGGCGAACAGGAACCAGACGGGAACCGAGTGCGGGCGGGCGTCGTCGCCGACGGTGGTCAGCCAGATGACCGGTTCGGCCGCGAGCCGGGCCGCGACGTGGGCGTGCCCGGGCGCACCGCGGTCGAGCAGCGCGGCCGTCATCGCGGGCCCCCGGCCGTCATGGTGATCTGCATCACAGAAGTCATGCCGCCGATGGTGCCCTATCCGGCGGCCCGCAGGTCCGCCTCGATCGCGGACACGCACGCCCGCAGCTCCGGGAGCACGTCCGTGCGCAGGGTCGCGGCGTCCAGCCGGGACGCGTGGGTCGACACGTTCGCCGCGGCCGTGACCCGCCCGGCCCGGTCGTGCACGGGAACCGCGATCGAACGCAGCCCTTCCTCGAGCTCCTGGTCGACGACGCAGTGCCCGTCGGCCCGGACCCGGCCGAGCTCGGCCCGCAACGCCTCCGGGGCGGCGACGGTGTGCTCGGTCAGGGTCTCCGGACGCAGCCCCGCGAGGTAGGTGTCGAGGGTGGCGGGCGGCAGCGCGGCGAGCAGGACACGACCCATCGACGTCGCGTAGGCGGGGAACCGGGTCCCGATGGTGATCGCGACGGTCATGATCCGCGACGTGGGCACCCGGGCGACGTAGACGACGTCGTAGCCGGTGGCCGGGTCGCCGTCGAGCACCGAGACCGACGCCGACTCGCGCACCGTCGCGACCAGCCGCTCCAGGTGCGGGGCGGCGACCTCGGGCAGGCCCATCGCGGACAGGTAGGACCAGCCCAGTTCCAGCACCCGCGGGGTGAGGGCGAACAGCCTGCCGTCGGTGCGGACGTAGCCCTCGTCGGCGAGGGTGAGCAGGAACCGGCGCGCGGCGGCGCGGGTGAGGCCGGTGGAGCGGGCGACGTCGGCGAGGGTCTGCTGCGGGCGGCCGGCGTCGAACGAGCGGATGACGGCGAGCCCGCGCGCCAGCGACCGGACCTGCTCGCGGCGCTCCCCCGGCTCCTCGCTCACCGCGGTCGCCCCGCCAGCACCCGGTCGGCCAGCTCCGCTGCGTGGCCCGCCCCGCTGCCCTGCGCGCCCGCGGCGAGCGCCAGGTTCCGGCCCATCGCGTCCGGGTGCACCTGCAGTCCCTCGAGACACGTCCGCAGCCGGGAGGCGGCGCCGGCGGCGACCCGGAGCAGCCCGGTGAGCGTCTCCCACTCGGCGTGCCAGGCGCCGGCCGCGCGCTGGAACTCTTGCTCCTGCGCCGCGAGCAGGGTCGCGACGAGGCCGGGGGCCCGCGTCGCGGCGCCGCGGGCGGTCACGGCCGCGGCGGGGTTGCGCTTGTGCGGCATCGACGACGAGTCCCCCGGCGCGGCCTCGGACACCTCGGCCAGCTCGGTCGCCGACAGCAGGACGACGTCGCCCGCCGGCTTCGCGCACGCCCCCGCCGCGACGCCGAGTGCCCCGGCGAGCTCGCCGATCCGGGTGCGCTCGGTGTGCCACGGGACGCCCTGCGGGGCGAGCCCGAGCCGGGCGGCGAGCGCGTCGGCGACGGCCGGGCCGTGCGGGTGGGTCGCGGCGAGGGTGCCGGCGGCGCCGCCGTACTGGACGGGGAGCTCGTCGAGCACCGCCGCGAGCCGCACCCGGGCGCGGTCCAGGCCGGCGCACCAGTTCGCGGCGACCAGGCCGAACGTCGTGGGGAGCGCCTGCTGACCCAGGGTCCGGGCGGCACACGGGGTTCCGCGGTGGTCGCGGGCGAGCGCGGCCGCGGCGTCCGCGCAGGCGGCCAGGTCCTCGGTGATCCGGTGCCCGGCCCGGCGGGTGAGCAGCACGAGCGCGGTGTCCAGGACGTCCTGGCTGGTCGCGCCCGGGTGCACCGCCCGCTCGGCGCCCGGCTGGATCCGGGCAGCGGCCGCCTTCAAGCGCTTGACCAGCGGGATCACCGGGTTGCCGCCCTCGACGGACTCCGCGGCGAGCGCGGCCGGGTCCACCCCGGCGACGGCCGCGACGGCCCGCTCGACCCCGTCGGCGTCGTCGGTGGAGACCGCGTCCTGTTCGGCCGCGACCGCCGAGAGCGCCAGCTCGACCTCGAGCAGCGCCGCGATCCAGGCGCCGTCGTCGAGCAGCACGTCGACCCGGTCCGTGCCGGACAGCGGGCCGAAGAGGGCGTTCGCCATGCGGACGAGTGTACGCAGAGAGAACAGGGAGGATGGAGCCGTGCTGACCCACATCCTCCTCGATCTCGACGGCACCCTCGTCGACTCCGCCCCCGGCATCCTCGGCTCGATGCGCCGCGCCATCGACGAGGTCGGCCTCGACGTGCCCGAGTCCGCGCTGGGCACCCACCTGCTCGGGCCGCCGCTCTACCGCTCGCTCCCGCCGATCCTCGGCGAGGAGGGCACGGCGGCGGTACTGCCGGTCTACCGCCGGATCTACGGCGACGAGGACGGCTGGATGGGGAGCAGGCCCTACCCCGGCGTCGAGGAGCTGCTGCGGGCGCTCGACGACGCCGGCGTGACGATGGCGCTCGCCACCAGCAAGGCCGAGCCGTCGGCGCGCAAGATCCTCGCTCACCACGGCTGGACCGACCTGTTCACCGAGATCGTCGGCGACACCCGCACCGCCGACCGCCCGACCAAGGGCGCCGTGGTCGCCGAGGCGCTGCGCCGGCTGGGGAACCCGTCCGGTGTGGACGAGCCGCTGATGGTCGGCGACCGGCTGCACGACGTCGAGGGGTCGGCCGAGCACGGCCTCCGCTGCGCCGGCGCGGGCTGGGGCTACGCCGAGCCGGGCGAGCTGGAAGCCGCGGGTGCCGAGATCGTGTACGCATCCGCGGACGATCTCCGGGTCGCGCTCCTCGGCTGAGGACTTCCTTTCGCCGGCCCGTTCGCGACCGGTAGACACCGAGGTATGACGGTCGTCTCACTGCACCGGTACCCGGTGAAATCCATGCTCGGCGAGTCCGTGGAACGGTCGGTGGTGACCGGCCGCGGGCTGCTGGGCGACCGGGCACTGGCGGTGTACGACGTCGAGTCGGGCACCGTCGCGAGCGCCAAGGTCCCGCGCCTGTGGTCGGGCCTGCTCGACTTCTCCGCGCGGTTCGCCGCCGAGCCGGAACCGGGCCGCCCGCTGCCCGAGGTGGAGATCCGCTTCCCGGACGGCTCGATGCTGCGCTCCGACGACCCGGGGATCGACACGGCGCTCTCCGCGATCCTCGACCGCGAGGTCCGGCTCATCGCCGAGCCACCGGAGGGCAGCCAGTTCGAGGAGGTCTGGCCGGAGTTCGACGACCTCCCGATCGACCAGCTCGCCCCCGGGCAGCTGATCGAGGGCACCACCGCCCGGCACGAGGACACCGGCGAGCGGGTCAGCCGGTTCGACGTCTCCGCGTTCGGCGCGCCGGGCACCTTCTTCGACCTGTCCACACTGCACGTGCTCACCGAGTCCACACTGGACCGGCTGCGCGAGCTCGCCCCGGACGCGACCTTCGACCCGCGCCGCTACCGCCCGAACGTCGTCCTGCGCGGCGAGGACGCCGGCTTCCTCGAGAACGACTGGCCGGGATCGGACGGCACCATCGGCGGCGTCGCCGTGCGGTACTCGTTCGCCACCATGCGGTGCGTGATGACGACGCTGGCGCAGGGCGACCTGCCCCGCGACCCCGGCACCCTGCGGACCATCGCCAAGCACAACCGGATCGAGATCCCGCAGATCGGCGGGGTCTGGGCGTGCGCCGGGGTGTACGCCGACGTCGTCACCGACGGGGAGATCGCGGTCGGCGACGAGCACGAGGCCCCCACCGCGGCCTGACCCCGCGCCCGGCACCCGGTCGGCGCACCCCGTCGCCGTCGGCGCACCCGTCACGTGGCGGCGCACCCCGTCACGTGGGGGCGCACCCCACGCGACGGGTGCGTGAGCCGGCGCCGGGGCGCACGGACAGACGACGGGGTGCTCCGGCTCGAGACGGCCGCCGGACGGAGCGGGCCTGGCTACGCGACGGCGCACGCCCGCGCTCCGTCGGCACCGATGGCGTTCGCACAGCGAACGCTTGTCCGCAGATCGCACACTGCGGTACCGTCGCGTCCGACGGAGGTGCGTGATGGACAAGGTGGTGGCATCCGCCGCGGACGCGGTCGCCGACATCGGCGACGGCGCGTCGCTCGCGGTCGGCGGGTTCGGCATGTCGGGCGTCCCGACGGTGCTGATCGCCGCCCTGCTGGAGCAGGGCGCGACCGATCTGGAGACGATCTCGAACAACCTCGGCGTCGACGGCTTCGGCCTCGGCACCCTGCTGTCCGCCGGCCGGATCCGGCGCACGATCGGCTCCTACGTCGGTAACAACAAGGAGTTCGCCCGCCAGTACCTGGGCGGCGAGCTGGAGCTGGAGCTGACCCCGCAGGGCACGCTCGCCGAGCGGCTGCGCGCCGGGGGCGCGGGGATCCCGGCGTTCTACACCCCGGCCGGCGTCGGCACGCTCGTCGCCGACGGCGGCCTCCCCTGGCGCTACGCACCCGACGGCTCCGTCGCGGTCATGTCGCCCGAGAAGGAGGTCCGCGAGTTCGACGGCGTGTCCTACGTCCTCGAGCGCGCGCTGACCCCCGACTTCGGGCTGGTCCACGCCTGGAAGGGCGACCGGCACGGCAACCTCGTGTTCCGGCGTTCGGCGCGGAACTTCAACCCGGACGCGGCCGCCGCGGGCCGGGTCACGATCGCGCAGGTCGAGCACCTGGTCGAGCCGGGCGAGATCGACCCGGACCACGTGCACACCCCCGGCATCCACGTCCAGCGCGTCCTGCACGTGCCCGGCGTGGAGAAGCCGGTCGAGTTCAGGACGGTGAGCGGCTGATGGCCCTGACACGCGACGAGATGGCCGCCCGGGTCGCCGAGGAGCTCCCGGACGGGTCGTACGTGAACCTCGGCATCGGCATGCCCACCCTGGTCCCCGGGCACATCCCCGACGGCCGCACGGTGGTCCTGCACTCGGAGAACGGGATCCTCGGCGTCGGTCCCTACCCCACCGACGACGAGATCGACCCCGACCTGATCAACGCCGGCAAGGAGACCGTCACCGTCGCCGACGGCGCCGCCTACTTCGGGTCCGCGGAGAGCTTCGGCCAGATCCGGGCCGGGAAGCTCGACGTCGCCGTCCTCGGCGGCATGGAGGTCGCGGCGAACGGCGATCTCGCGAACTGGGCCGTCCCCGGCAAGATGATCAAGGGGATGGGCGGCGCGATGGACCTCGTGCACGGCGCCCGGCGCGTCGTCGTGATGATGGACCACGTCTCGAAGGACGGGTCGCCGAAGATCGTCGAGCGCTGCTCGCTGCCGATCACCGGCCTGGGCTGCGTCACCCGGATCGTCACCGACCTCGCCGTCATCGACGTGACACCCGACGGTCTCGCGCTGGTCGAGACCGCCCCGGGCGTCTCCGCCGACGAGGTGCGGGAGAAGACCGGCGCCCCACTGGCCTGACGGCTCGTGAGTGGTTGTCGCGGTCCTGACCGCGTCAACCACTCACGAGCGCGCAGCGCCCACAGTCACGGGCATCCCAGTCAGCCCGCGGACCAGGGTCGACTCGCGGTAGGTCAGCTCCGACGGATCGACGGCGAGCGCGAGGTCCGGGCGCTGCGCGACCAGCTTCCCGATCGCCACCCGTCCCTCGGTGCGTGCCAGCTGGGCCCCCAGGCAGAAGTGGATGCCGTGCCCGAAGAACACCCCGCCGGACGCGTCCCGGGTGATGTCGAGTTCCTCGGCCCGCTCGGTCCACGCGGGGTCCCGGTTGGCCGCGGCCAGGCCGAGCATGACCGTCGACCCGGCGGGGATGGTCACCCCGGAGTAGGTGACGTCCTCGCTCGCGAACCGCATCGGCGTGTTCGTCACCGGCGACTCGAAGCGCAGGAACTCCTCCACCGCCGACGTGATCAGTGACGGGTCGTCCTGCAGCCTCGCTCGCTCCCCGGGATGGGTCAGGAGGGCCAGGACGCCGTTGCCGATCAGGTTGACCGTCGTCTCGTGCCCGGCGATGAGCAGCAGCATCGCCATGGCGACGAGCTCCTCGTGGGACAGCGTGTCGCCGTCGGCCTCGCTGACCGCGAGCAGCGACGAGAGCAGCGCGTCGTCGGGCTCGGTGCGCTTGCGCTCGATGAGCTCGCTCAGGTAGCCGTGCAGGCTGCCCATCGCGGCGAACTTCTCCTCCTGCGGCGAGTCGTCGACCATCACCGACGACCACGCGGAGAACTGGTCCCGGTCCTCCGCAGGCACGCCGAGCAGCTCGCAGATCACGAGCACCGGGACGAGGAACGCGTACTCACGCATGAGGTCGACCGGCCGGTCGGCGGGCAGCCGGTCCAGCAGTTCCTGGGTGATCTCCTCGACCCGCGGCTGCAGCTCGTTCATGCGCCGGACGGTGAACGAGCGGCTGACCAGCTTCCGCAGCCGGGTGTGGTCCGGCGGGTCCATCAGGATCATCATCGGCGTCGGCGCCGCGGCGTGCTCGGCCCGCTGGTCCGCCGGCAGCGTGTAGCGCCAGTCCTTCGACAGCCGCGGGTCGACGAACGCCTCCCGGACGTCGGCGTAGCGGGTGATCAGCCACGCCTTCCCGTCCGGCAGCGCCAGCTCGCGCACCGGCTCGTCGTCGCGCAGCGCCGCGTAGGCGGGGTGCGGGTCGGTCCAGAAGTCGCCGGAGAACAGGGCGTGCGGCTCGGTGCCGGTGGTGGTCAGCGCCATGTCCCCATGGTGCCAGCACCATGTAAGCGAACGCTTACATCAGCCGAGACGAGTGACGGAGCACACATCCGGGTCCAGTGCGACGTCCGCCGGGGCCGGCCGCCCGAGGATCACCGACGCGGCCAGGGCGGCCAGCGCCGGGGCGGACTCGATCCCGGAACCGCCCTGCCCCGCGACGAGGTGGAAGCCGGGGTGACCGGGGCGGGCACCCAGCACCGGGGCCCGGTCCGGGGCGAACGTCCGCAGCCCGGCCCAGGCGGTCCGCACCGACCGCAGGCCCAGGGTGGTCGCCTCGCCGACCCGGTCCAGCGCGAGTGCGACGTCGAGCTCGTCGGGACGGGCGTCGCCGGGCGGTTGCGGGGTCTCGTCGGCGGGTGAGACCAGGACGGCGTCGGCCTCGGGCTTGAGGTACCAGCGCTCGGCCGCGTCCGCGATCAGCGGGAGCGGCGCGCCGCCCGGGCGCAGCACCGACGGATCGGCGACCGGGCAGGCGGCGATCGTGCGGCGGTGCGGCACCAGCCCGGCGCCGGGGACGCCGGCCAGTCCGGCCACCTCGTCGGCCCAGGCCCCGGCGGCGTCGACGACGGCGCCGGCCCGCACGACGTGCCCGGCGACCGTCCGCGCGGTCCAGCCGTCGCCGTCGCGGGCCAGCGCGCTCACCCGGGCGTCGCGCAGGACGGTGCCGCCGCGGGCGCGCAGGCCGCGCCGGTAGCCGTCGTGCAGGGCCGCGGTGTCGACGTCCGCCGCGCCGGCGGTCCAGGCGGCGGCCCGGGGCGGGCGGCGCAGGACGGGTGCCCGGCGGTGCGCCTCGTCCGGGTCCAGCGCGACCGGGGCGCCCGGCTCGCCGGCCTGGTCGGCGAGCATCGCGGCCAGGGCAGCGGCGCCGTCGTCGTCGGTGCCCACGTGCAGCACCGGGCGCGGCGTCAGCAGCGGCGGGGTGCCGAGCTCGTCGGGCAGCGCGGCGAAGCGCGGCCCGGACGCCGCGATCAGCGCCCGGAACGGCCCCGACCCGTGTCCGGGGATGTAGGTCGCCGCGGACCGTGCGGTCGAGTGCACCGGCATGTCGGTCTCGGCCTCCAGCAGCACGACGCGCGCGTGCGCGGCCAGCTCGTAGGCCACCGACACACCGGCGATCCCGCCGCCGATCACGACCAGGTCCGTCAGGTGCGCGTCCACCGGCGCGACGGTAGCCGCGGAAAACCGGTGGCACGCCGTGGCGGTGGTCTCCTACCGTTCCCGCCATGCTGATCCGGTTCCTCTGAGCGGCCCGCCGGGGCTCCTCCCGCGAGTCCCCGCGCCCGCCGGCCCGTGACGTCCGTCCCCGGGCCCGGAACCGATGCCGCGCGCTCCGCCGCATCCCGCCGTCCGGCGTTCCGGCACGTCACCGGCCCTCCTCGGTCAACGTCCGACCCGTCATCACCTGGAGGCCCGTATGCGCACCACCCGATCCCGCTCCACCGCCACGCCCGGCGACACCACCACGTCCGGCGGCACCACCGTGCCGTCCCCGGCCCTCCTGCCCGGACCGTCCGCGGCGGGCCCGGACACCGGTAGCGCCGGCACGGGTGCCGCGACCGTGCCCGGCACCGGCGCGCCCGACCGTCCGGCCAACCGTGCCGAACGCCGTGCCGCGAAGCGCGGGAAGGGCTCCGGCGGGGCGTCCGGCCCGGCCGCGCCCCGCACCGCGGGACCGACGCCGCACGTGAAGCCCGCGCACGTCCGCACGGACTTCGCCGCCCGCCGGTCCGGCTGACCGGTCTCCGGGGCCCGTGCCCGTCACCGGGCACGGGCCACGGACCGTGATCACACCCGAGCACCACCCCCGCTGTCGGTGGCCCGTGCGACGCTGTCCGCCGTGACCGTCTCCGTCTGGTGGGCCGCGCCGGTCGAGCCCTCCTCCCGGCCCGATCTCGTCGCGCTGCTCGACGACCACGAGCGCGACCGGATGGCCGCGCTGCGCCGCGACGACGACCGCGCCCGCTACCTCGCCGCGCACGCGCTGACCCGCCTCGTCCTGGGCACGCATCTCGACGCCGATCCGGCCGGGCTCGATCTCGACCGCACCTGTCGCTGCGGCCGGCCGCACGGCAAGCCCCGGCTCACCGGCCGGCACGACGACCCCGGCTTCTCCCTCACCCACTCCGGCGCGCTCGTCGGCGTGGCGCTGGGGGCCGGGCCGGTCGGCGTCGACGTCGAGCAGCACAGGCCCCTCCCCGACCTGGACGGCCTCGCCCGGCACGCCCTCTCCCCCGCCGAGCGCGACGCGGGCGTGCTCGCGGCCGACGGGTTCCTCGTCACGTGGGCCCGGAAGGAGGCCCTGCTCAAGGCCACCGGCGAGGGCCTGAGCAGCCCGATGGAGGCGATCACGCTGTCCGCGCCGGACACCGAGGCCCGCGTCCTCGACTGGCCGGAGGCGGGCGGGCCGTGGTGGGTCGCCGACGTCGCCACCCCGCACCCCGACCACCCCGGCGCGGTCGCCGGTGCCGGGCACGCCGCGCCCCGGATCGAGGTCGCCGACGGCGACGCGGTCCTGTCGGTGGTCCGGGGCACCATGGGGCGGTGACGACACCGGACGGGAGGAGCCCGGGCGCCCCGCGGACCGCGTCCGCCCGATGGGTGCTGCACCTCGACATGGACGCGTTCTTCGCCTCCGTCGAGCAGCTCACCCGGCCGACGCTGGCCGACCGGCCGGTGCTGGTCGGCGGGGCCGGTCCGCGCGGCGTCGTCGCCGGGGCGAGCTACCAGGCGCGTGTGTTCGGGGCACGCTCGGCGATGCCGATGGGCCAGGCCCGGCGCCGCTGCCCGCACGCGACCGTGCTGCCGCCCCGGTTCGCGCTGTACAAGGCGATCTCCGACCAGGTGATGGGGGTGCTCGCGGAGTTCTCCCCGGTGCTGGAGCCGGTGTCGGTGGACGAGGCGTTCATCGAACCGCCGGTGCTGGCCGGGGCGGATCCGGCGGCGGTCGACGAGTTCGGCACCCGGCTGCGCGCGGCGGTGCGGGAGCGGACCGGGCTGCCGGCGTCGGTCGGGGCCGGGTCCGGCAAGCAGATCGCGAAGATCGCCTCCGAGCTGGCGAAGCCGGACGGGCTGCGGGTGATCGCCCACGCCGAGCAGGAGACCGTGCTCGCCGCACTGCCGGTGCGGTCGTTGTGGGGCATCGGGCCCGTCTCCGGTGAGGCACTGCGGAAGATCGGGATCGAGACGATCGGCCAGCTCGCCGCCATGGACGGGCGCGAGGTCGCCGGGGTGCTCGGCACCGCGATGGGCACCGAGCTGCACCGGCTCGCCCGCGGGATCGACGACCGCCCGGTCGCGCCGCGCGGCGCCGCCAAGCAGATCTCCGCGGAGACCACGTTCGACACCGACCTCACCGCGATGACGGCGGTGCACGACGCCGTCGCGTCGATCTGCGTCGCGGTGCACCGGCGGCTCGTCGCCGACGGGCGCGCCGCGCGCACCGTCACCGTCAAGGCGCGGACCGGGGACTTCACGACCCACACCCGGTCGGAGACGACCCCGTTCCCCAGCCGGGACCTCGCCACACTGACCGCGGTGGCCCGCCGGCTGGCCGACACCGCGGTCGGCGAGGGCGGGGTCCGGCTGCTCGGGGTGTCGGTGTCCGGGTTCGGCGACGAGCCGCCGCTCGCGCTGTTCGAGGCGGTCCCGTCGGAGCAGGGCTGGCGGGCGGCGACGAGCAGCGACACCGTGGAGCCGCCCGGCCCCGATGCCCCGCTGCCGGGCCCCGCCGGATCGGAGCGCGGCACCGCCGGAGCGGTCGCCGCGGAGCCCGGCGCCCCGGGCGGTACCGCGACGATCGCCGGCCACGCCGTCGTCACCACCGTGCCGGCGGCGGCCGACGAGCCGGCGCTACCGGCGGTGACCGACGAGCCGGCACCGCCGACGGCGACCGACGAGCCGGCACCGCCGACGGTCGGCCCGGGCCCCACCCGTCCGGACCGGGTGCCCGACCCGGACCGGCCGTGGGCCGCGGGCGACGACGTCCACCATCCCGAGCACGGGCACGGCTGGGTCCAGGGAGCGGGGCACGGCCGCGTGACCGTCCGGTTCGAGACCGCGCTGACCGGCCCGGGCCGCACCCGCACCCTCGACGCGTCCGACCCCGTCCTGACCCGCGCCGATCCGCTCAGCAGCTGGCAGGCACCCGCCTGAGCCCCGGTCAGCCGATCAGCGGGCTCCGGTGCGGGGGCGCGACCCGGGTCCCGGCGGGGACGCGGACGTCGAGGCCCGGGCAGCAGCGTTCGAGGCCGTCCAGCACGGCGCCGAGCGCGACGTCGGAGCTCGGCTCCCCCGCCACGAGCAGCACCGCGGTGCCGGACGGGGCGGCGCCGGCCCAGGTGGTGAGTCGCGCCACCGCGTCGCGCGGGGACACCCCCTCGACCCGCCACGCCTCGGCGTAGAACAGCGCGACCGACTCGGGCCAGCGGGGGAACGTGAAGACGGTGTCCGCCTCGGCGAGCAGGTCGTCGACCCCGGAACCGGCCGGGCCGGACCCGGCGTCGGGCTCGGTGCCGAGCACGACCAGGACCGGGCGCGCGTCGTCGCTCATCGCATGACCTCCTCGAGGGTCCTCGCCCTCACCAGTGGATCTCCTGCGACGACGGCCAGTCTCCTGGCTCGCGGATCGTCACGCGCCCCCGGCCTTCCCGCCCGTGGTGGGCCGTGACCGTGGGTGGGGACGCGCTCCCCGATGACAGTGGCGGGACCGCGCCGGACTCGCACCGGCTTCCTGCACCGTCGTCGTCACCGAGCCCATCACGCGGACGGGCGAGGGTCAACCACGGCCGGTGGAGCCCACACCCCGCAGATGATCGAGGACGTCGTGCTCGGCGAGCGTGCCCAGCAGCGGGCCGTCCGGTGTCTCCCGCACCGGGAGCCCGGCCCCGCGGTGCGCCGCGAGCAGGTCCAGGACGTCGTGCACCGGGGTGTCCGGGGTGAGCGGCCCACCGGCCCCCGGCTGCGGACGCCCGTCCGCCGGGGAGGCCCCGCCGTCGTCGGCGGGGTCGAGGGGACGCATCACCTCGCCGACCGTCACCCATCGCAACGCCTCGTCGGTGGGGGTGTCGGCGGCGAGGTCGATGCCGCGCCGGAGCAGCTTGAGCGTGTAGATGTCGTCCCGCGAGACCAGGTGCGAGAGCCCGGTGGCGAGCACGACGGCCGCCATCAGCGGCAGGATCAGGGCGTAGTCGCCGGTCAGCTCGAACACGATGAGCACCGCGGTGATCGGGGCGTGCGCGGCCCCGGCGAACACCGCCGCCATCCCGACCAGCCCGAACGCCCCGGGGTCGAGGTGCAGCGCGGGGAACGCGGCCGCGGCGGCGACCCCGAACGCGGTCCCGGCCGTCCCGCCGATGAACAGCGAGGGCGCGAACACGCCGCCGGACCCGCCGATCCCGATGGTCAGGCTCGCCGCGACGATCTTGCCGATCACCAGCAGGAGCAGGAACCCGAACACGTACCGGCCCTCGATCGCCCCCTCCAGCACCGGGTAGCCGACGCCGTACATCTGCGGCAGGGCCAGCAGCAACGCCCCCAGCAACAACCCTCCGACCGCGGGGCGCAGCCACTCCGGGCCGCGCCAGACCGCGTCGCACACGTCCTCGATCCGGTAGAGGATCCGCGCGAACGCCCAGCCGAGCAGCCCGGCGAGCAGCCCGAGCAGGGCGTAGAGCGGCAGCTGCGCGGCGCTGCCCAGCTCGAAGTGCGGCAGCGTGAGGATCGCGCGGTCCCCGGCGATCAGCTCGGCGGTGACGTTCGCGGTCACCGAGCTGATCACCAGCACACCGAAGGCCTCCGCGCCGAACGACCGGAGGATCAGCTCCAGCCCGAAGACGACACCGGAGATCGGCGCGTCGAACGTCGCGGAGATCCCGCCCGCCGCCCCGCAGGCGACCATCAGCACCAGCCGGGTCGACGGCACCCGCAGCCACTGCCCGATCGCCGAGCCGAGCGCGGACCCGATCTGCACGATCGGCCCCTCCCTGCCGACCGAGCCGCCGGTGCCGATGCAGATCCCGGACGCGAGCGCCTTCACCCCGGCCACCGTCGCCGGGATCCGGCCGCCGCGGCGCGCGACCGCGACCATCACCTCGGGGACGCCGTGCCCGCGGGCCTCCGGCGCGAACCGCTGGACCAGCGGCCCGTACACGAGCCCGCCGAGCACCGGCGCGACCAGCAGGAACCAGACCCCCAGCGCGGGCAGGTGCTCCGTCGGGACGCGCCCTGCGCCGGAGTAGTCCTCCCGTCCGGTGACCAGCCAGGTCACACCGAGGATCAGCTCGTGGAACAGCACCGAGCCCACCCCAGCTCCGACGCCGATGATCACGGCGAGGCCGACCAGGCCGGGCCGGGTACCGACGAGCGCCCGGTGCAGCGCACGGAGGGCCGGGCGGGGGGCTGCGGCGACGGCGCTCACCGGGCTGCCCCGCCCTGGTCGTCCTGCTCGCCCACGGACAGCGGGGCGACGGCCCAGTCCGTCTCGGGCACCTCGCCCGCCGCGGCGGCGAACGTCCGCAGCGCGTCGCGCACGGCGGTCCGTTCCCCCGCAGGCAGCGTCGCGAGCAGCCGGTGCATCTCCGCACGACGGCGCCGGGTCACCTCCCGGACCAGGTCCCGGCCGGCGCCGCTGAGCGCGACGGCGACCTCCCGGCGGTCCGCACCGGTCCGGGTGCGCTCCGCCAGCCCGCGGGCCACCAGGCGGTCGCACATCCGGGTCGCGGTGGACGCCGACACCGCCAGCGCCACGGCCAGGTCCGCCGGGCGCCGGGTGCCGTGCTGGGCCAGGACGACCAGCGCCCGGTACTGGGGCACGGTCACGTCCTCGCCCGCGTGCTCACCGGCGGCGGCCAGGGACCGGGCCACCACCGAGAGCATCGCGCGGCTCGCGGTCATGACCGCGTCCACGACGTCGTCGATCTCGTCCGTCACGCCCTCATCGTTGCACACTGCAAAGTTGCAGTGTGCACGGATCAGTCGGCGACGGGTGCCTCCAGGCCCGCCACGGGCCCGATGACGATGATCGCGGGCGGGCTCACCTCGGCCTCGGCGGCGACCTTCTCGGCCGTCTCCAGGGTGGCGCGCACGGTGCGCTGGATGCGGGTGGTGCCGTCCTGCACGATCAGCACCGGGGTGTCCGCGGCGCGGCCGTGCGTGATCAGCGCGTCGGCGAACCGCCCGAGCCGCTCGACGGCCATCATCAGCACGATCGTGCCGGTCATCCGGCCCAGCGCGGTCCAGTCGGTGAGGCTGCGCGGGTCGTCCGGCGCGACGTGCCCGGAGACCACGACGATCTCGTGCGCCACCCCGCGGTGGGTCACGGGCGTCCCGGCGACGGCGGGTGCCGCGAACGCGCTGGTGATGCCGGGGACGACGGTGACCGGCACCCCGGCCGCGGCGCAGGCCTGGACCTCCTCGAACCCGCGTCCGTAGACGAACGGGTCGCCGCCCTTCAGCCGGACGACGAACCGGCCGGCCCGCGCGTTCTCGACCAGCAGCTCGTTGATCTTCTCCTGGGCCATGGCGCGGCCGTAGGGGATCTTGGAGGCGTCGATCACCTCGACGTCGGGCGGGAGCTCGTCCATGAGGTCGCGCGGGCCGAGCCGGTCGGCGACGACGACCTGTGCCCGGGACAGCAGCCGCCGTCCGCGGACCGTGATCAGCTCGGGATCGCCGGGCCCGCCGCCGACGAGCGCGACGCCCGCCTGCGGGAGCTCGGCGTCCTCGTCGACGACGCCGGACTGCAGCGCCTCCACCAGCGCGGTGCGCACGGCCGCGGAACGGCGGTGCGCACCCCGGGCCAGGACGCCGACGGTCAGCCCGTCGTGCAGGCCGGTGGCCGGGGTGACGGCGGTGCCGCGGCTGCCGTCGTCGGCCCGGACGCAGAAGACCCGTCGCCGCTCGGCCTCGGCGGTGACCGCGGTGTTGACGGACGCGTCGTCGGTGGCGGCGATGGCGTACCAGGCGCCGTCGAGGTCGCCGTCGGCGTACCCGCGGGCGGACCAGGTGATCTCACCGGCCGACACCATGCCCTCGACCGCCGGCGTGACCTCGGGCGAGACGACCTCGACCACGGCCCCGGCGGCGATCAGACGGGCGGTGCGGCGCTGCGCGACCTGCCCCCCGCCGACGACGACGACCCGTCGCCCGGACAGGTCCAGGCCGACCAGATACTGCTCGTGCTGCGCGCTCAACGACGTTCCTCTCCCGGGTGGTCCGCGCCCGGACGTGGGTTCCGCGCCGACGGCGAGGTCCGGCTCCCGGGCCCGCGGACCCGGTCACGGCGGCGGGACCGCCCCGGACTCGCACCGGGTTCCCGCTCGACGGCGACGATCGAGGATAACGACCGACGCATGCGTGTCCGCCCCACGGAGGCCAACCCCACACCATCGGCCAGGTCGGATCCGGCTCCGCCCGCTCCGTCCCGGGTTCGCACGGGATCGCTCGCCTCGCACGGGATCGGATCCCGTGCGAGCGGAGGAACTCCGTGCGAACAGGGGCGGGAAACCGAGGGGCGAGGGGCGGGTCAGGGGCGGCGGGCGACGGCGGCGGTCACGCCGGTGCCGGTGGTCTTGGGCACCACGAGCTCCGCGCCGGGGCCCGCGGCCAGGAGTGCCGCCGCCTCGGCGACCCCGGGCGTCCCGGTGGTGGCGGCGACCCGCTCGCTGGGGTGCGGCACCGCGACCCCGGCCAGCTCGGTCGCGGTGAACCCCCGCGGCACCCGGGGTGCGACGGCCGCGCGCAGGCCGGGCTCGCCGACCCGCCGGTCCAGGGTGGCGACGTCCGCGGAGGCCAGGTCCAGCCCGTGCGCGACCGCGACCCGGTCCAGGAGCCGGCGCACCGCGTCCTCGGAGCATCCCGGCCGCGCCCCGATCCCGACGACGAGCCCGTCCGGACTCCCCGTGGTCACGGCCGGCCCGGCACGCACCGCCGGGGCAGGACCGCACCGATCCGCGGCCGGGGCCCCGCAGCCCCCGGGCACGGCGACGCGGCCCCCGGCACGGCGACGCGGGCACCGGTCACGGCGATGCAGGCACCGGTCACAGCGACGCGGGCGCTGCTCACGGTGACGCGGGCGCCGTCGTCGCCCCGCGTGCGGCGGCGACGAACCGGGCCACCGCCTCCGGGACGCCCGCCGGGTGGGTGTGCAGGAACGAGGCGTGCACCCCGTCCACGACGTACCCCTCGGGCTCGCCGCCGCGCCACACCCAGGCCGGTGCCGCCCCGGCCCGCGGGGTGACGGCGCAGCGGTGGAACTCGTGCGCCCCGACCCGGGCACCCGCCGGGAACGGCGCGGACCCGGAGACGGCGACGGCGTCCCGGTAGCCCAGGGTGAGTCGTGGGGTCATCGCGGCGGACGCGTCGAGCACCCCGCACATCGGGGTCCCGTCGAGGTCCCGGCACAGGTAGAGGAGCCCACCGCACTCGGCGTGCACCGGCGCCCCGGAGGCCGCGAGCCGCGCCACCCCGGACCGCAGCGACGCGTTCTCCCCGAGCGCACCGACGTGCTCCTCGGGGAACCCGCCGGGCAGGACGAGCGCCGCCGTCCGATCCGGCAGCGACGGATCCCGCAGCGGGTCGACGACCGCCACCTCGGCCCCGGCCGCGGCCAGCAGCTCGGCGTGCTCCGCGTACCCGAACCCGAACGCGGGCCCACCGGCCAGTGCGACGACGGGCCGCTCCCCCGCATCCGGTACGGGGCCCGCCGCGGCGGTCTCGGCCGCCGGGTCCCACGCCGGGCCGTCCGGCAGCGGCCGGGCGAGTGCGAGCACCGCGTCGAGGTCGACGTGCGCCGCCACCAGCTCCGCCATCGCGTCCACCGCAGCGGTCGCGGCGGACCCGTGCTCGGCGGCAGTGACCAGCCCGAGGTGCCGGGAGGGCACGGCCAGCTCAGCGCGCCGCGGCACGGCGCCCAGCACCGGCAGGCCGACCTCGTCGGCCGCGGCCCGGCACACCTCGGTGTGCCGGTCGGAGCCGACCCGGTTCAGGATCACGCCCGCGACCTGCACGGACGGGTCGAACGACCGGAACCCGTGCAGCAGCGCGGCGAGCGAGCGGGACTGCCCGCGCACGTCGACGACGAGAACCACCGGCGCTCCCAGCGCGGACGCGACCTGCGCGGTCGATCCGGCGCCGTCGGCGATCCGCCCGTCGAACAGGCCCATCACGCCCTCGACGACGGCGACGTCGGCCCCGGCCGCCCCGTGCCGGGCCAGCGGCGCGAGCCGGTGGGTGCCCTGCAGCACGACGTCGAGGTTCCGGCCCGGACGCCCGGCGGCCAGGGTGTGGTAGCCCGGGTCGATGTAGTCCGGCCCGACCTTGAACGGGGCGACGCGGGTCCCGCGCCGGCTCAGCGCCGCCATCAGACCGGTGGAGACGGTCGTCTTGCCGCTGCCCGACGACGGCGCCGCGACCACGACCGCCCGGGCCGGGTTCACCACTCGATCCCCCGCTGCCCCTTCTGACCGGCGTCCATCGGGTGCTTGACCTTCGTCGTCTCCATGACCAGGTCGGCGGCGTCGACCAGGGCCTGCGGCGCGTCCCGCCCGGTGATGATCACGTGCTGCTGCCCGGGCCGGTTCGCCAGCACCTCGACGACCTCGTCGGTGTCGATCCAGCCCCACTTCAGCGGGTAGGTGAACTCGTCGAGCACGTAGACCCGGTGCCGCTCGTCGGCGATCCGGCGGCGGATCTCGGCCCAGCCCTCGCGGGCGTCGTCGGCGTGGTCGGTCTCGGTCCCCTGCTTGCGCGTCCAGGACCAGCCCGAGCCCATCTTGTGCCACTCGACGGGCCCGCCCTGGCCGGTGTCGTCGTGCAGCTTCCCGAGGGCGCGGAACGCCTCCTCCTCGCCGACCTTCCACTTCGCCGACTTCACGAACTGGAACACGCCGATCGGCCAGCCCTGGTTCCAGCCGCGCAGCGCCATCCCGAACGCGGCGGTCGACTTGCCCTTCATGACGCCGGTGTGCACCACCAGCAGCGGGCGGTTGCGGCGCTGGCGGGTGGTCAGCCCGTCGGCGGGGGTGACGCTCACCTGTCCCTGCGGCACGGTCGTTCTCCCTTCACGCGGCCTGAGCGGTGCGGGCGGAGCGCACGAGGTCGCCCACGCTGTCGGCGGTCAGCTCGTCGAGGGTCACCAGCTCGCCACCGGCCGCGGCGGCCAGCGGCGCGGCCAGCCCGAGCCGGACGTGCCCGCCCTCGCAGTCGACGACGACGGTGTGCACCCCGTCGGCGGCCAGCAGACCGGCGGCGCGGCGGGCGTCCGACACCGGGTCGCCGCCGTCGCGGGCGGGCACGGTGGCACGACCGTCGGTGAGCAGCACGACCAGCGGGCGGCGGCGCGGGTCCCGGCGGCGCTCGGCGTCGAGCACGGCGCGCGCCTTCAGCAGCCCTCCGGCGAGCGGGGTGCGCCCGCCGGTACGCAGCTTCGCGAGGCGCTGCTGCGCGGTCGGGACCGACGACGTCGGCGGCAGCGCGAGCTCCGCCGCGCGGCCCCGGAACGTCACCAGCCCGACCTTGTCCCGGCGCTGGTAGGCGTCACGGAGCAGGCCGAGCACCGCACCGGAGACCGCCGTCATCCGCTTCCGCGCGGCCATCGAGCCCGACGCGTCGACGACGAACAGCACGAGGTTGCCCTCCCGCCCCTCGCGCTGGGCGCGGCGCAGGTCGGTGCGGTGGACGAGCAGGCCCGGCCCGCTGCGCCCGCGCGTGGCCTGGTGCGGCGCCGCGGCGAGAACCGTGGCGGGCAGGTGCAGGTCGGCGGCGCGGGTCGTGCCGGAACCGGTCGGGCGGACGACGCGGCCGGTGTCGGTCCGGGCCCGCGACCGGCGGCCGGGCGCGCCGGCGCCCAGGCCCGGGACGGTGAACTTGCGGACGGTGGCCCGGCGCAGCCGTGCGGTGTCCCCGAGGACGACGGCGCGGCCCTCGCCGTCGTCGCCGCCCTGCGGGGTGCCGTCGGCCGGGTCCGGTGCGGGGGCGTCGGATCCCTGCGGGCCCTCCTCGCCCTCCTGGCCGCCGCTGGCGTCGTCGCGGGGCGCCGCCGGGTCGCCACCGGTCCCCGATCCGTCCGCCCCACCGGGATCGGTCCCGGGTGCGTCCGGGGCGCCGCCGTCGGAGCCACCCGGACCGTCGGGGCCGCCGTCGCCCGGGTCCTGGTCGCCGCCGGGCCCCCCGTCGTCCGGGCCGCCGTCCGGGTCGTCGTCCGGGTCGTCGGGGTCGTCGTCCGGGCCCAGGTGGTCCTCGGCGTCCCGCAGGGCCTCGTCGAGGTCCTTCTCGTCGAGGCCGGGCTCGTCGAACGGATCGCGGCGGCGGCGGTGCGGCAGCGCGAGCCGGGCGGCGACGCGGACGTCGTCCTCCGTCACCGCCGTCCGGCCCTCCCAGGCGGCGTGTGCGGCGGCGGCGCGGGTGATGACGAGATCGGCGCGCATGCCGTCGACGTCGAACCGGGCGCAGACGAACGCGATCCGCTCCAGCTCCCGGTCGGAGACGCGGACGGACCCGACGCGCTCCTGGGCGGCGCGCAGCCGCCCGGCGGTCGCGGCCTCGTCGCCGGCGTAGCGGGCCGTGAACCCGGCGGGGTCGTCCTCGAACGCCATCCGCCGCCGGGTCACCTCGACCCGGGTCGCGACGTCGCGCGACGCCCGCACCTCCACCGTCAGCCCGAACCGGTCGAGCAGCTGCGGACGCAGCTCGCCCTCCTCCGGGTTCATCGTCCCGACCAGCAGGAACCGGGCCGCGTGCGAGACGGAGACGCCGTCGCGCTCGACGTGCGCACGGCCCATCGCGGCCGCGTCCAGCAGCAGGTCGACGAGGTGGTCGTGCAGGAGGTTGACCTCGTCGACGTAGAGCACCCCGCGGTGGGCGTCGGCGAGCAGGCCGGGCTGGTAGGCGCGGCGGCCCTCGGACAGCGCCCGCTCCAGGTCCAGGGAACCGACGAGACGGTCCTCGGTGGCTCCGACCGGCAGCTCCACGAGCCGTGCGGGCCGGGTGGACGCGGCGGGCTCCGCGGCGTGCGGACCGTCCGGGCACCCCGGGTCGGGGGCGGCGGGGTCGCAGCCGAACCGGCAGCCGTCGACGACGTCGTGCTCCGGCAGCAAGGCGGCCAGTGCGCGCACCGCGGTCGACTTGGCGGTGCCCTTCTCCCCGCGCACCAGCACCCCGCCGACGCCCGGGTGGACGGCGTTGAGCAGCAACGCCAGCCGCAGGTCGTCGTGCCCGACGACGGCGGAGAACGGGAAGCGGGGGGTGGTGCCGGCCGTGCTCGTCGAACTCACCCGCGTGAGGCTGCCAGACCGGACGCCAGCACCGGGAGGTCCGGCGGCGCTCCGTGTCCGATCACATGTTCAAGTGTGGACGTATCGAGATGATGTTCGACCAGGTCGGCGAGCAGATCGACCTGCCGGGTCCGCTCGGCGTGGAACGACGTGTCGTCGGCCACCCGGAAGCCGTCCCGCCCGGCCTCGGCGGCGAGCCGGGTGAGCAGCAGCCTGCGGAACCCGTCGTTCTCGGCGAGGCCGTGCCAGTGCGTGCCGAGCACGCCGCCGCGGTCGGAGCCCTCCCCGCCGCCGTCGACCAGCGCGGGGTCACCGGAGCGCACGACACGGCCGTGATGGATCTCGTAGCCGGTCACCGGCTCACCCCAGGCGGTCGCGGTGGGCGTGCCGAGGTGCTTGACCGGGTCGAACGCGATGTCGAGATCGAGCAGCCCGAGCCCGTCGACGACGGTGCCCGCCTCCGCCTCGGCGCCGTCCGGATCGGCGATCGTGCGGCCCAGCATCTGGTACCCGCCGCAGATCCCCAGCACCGGACGCCCGGCGGCGGCGTGCGCGCGCACCGCGTCCGCCATCCCGGACGCGTGCAGCCACGCCAGGTCGGACACGGTGGACTTCGACCCCGGCAGGACGACGACGTCGGTGTCCGCGATCCGGGACGGCTCGGACACGTACCGGACGGCGACGCCCGGCTCGCAGGCCAGCGCCTCGGCGTCGGTGGCGTTGGAGATCCGCGGGAACCGGACCACCGAGACCCGCAGCCACTGCTCGCCCCGCGGGGGCGCCGGGCTCCCGAGCACGCCGTCGGCGACCGCGGACAGCGAGTCCTCGGCATCGAGCCAGAGCCCCTCGGCGAACGGGAGCACCCCGAGCGTCGGCCGCCCGGTGAGCACCCGCAGCTGCTCCAGGCCCGGTTCGAGGAGGCGCGGGTCCCCGCGGAACTTGTTGATCACGAACCCGGCGACGAGCGCCTGGTCGGCCGGGTCGAGGACGGCGAGCGTGCCGAACAGGTGCGCGAGGACGCCGCCCCGGTCGATGTCCCCCACGACGAGCACCGGCAGGTCGTTGCGGCGCGCCAGGCCCATGTTCGCGAGGTCGGTGGCCCGCAGGTTGATCTCCGCGGGTGAGCCGGCGCCCTCGCAGACGACGACGTCGTAGCGGCTGCGCAGTTCCGCCAGCGACGCGGCGACGACGTCCGACAGCGCGGCCGTCCGGTGCCGGTAGGACAGCGCCGAGACCTGCCCGTCGGCGCGCCCCCGCACCACGACCTGCGACGTCCGGTCGCTGCCCGGCTTGAGCAGGACCGGGTTCAGGTCGACGCCCGGGGCGATCCCGCAGGCGAACGCCTGCATGGCCTGGGCCCGCCCGATCTCGCCACCGTCCGGGGTGACGACGGAGTTGTTGCTCATGTTCTGCGCCTTGAACGGCGCGACCCGGACGCCGCGCCGGTGCAGGAACCGGCAGATCCCCGCGACGAGCGCGCTCTTGCCCGCGTCCGAGGTCGTACCGGCGACGAGCACGGCACCCGTGAGGTCGGTGCCCGGAGGATCAGCAGCCACGGCGATCAGTATCCCCGCACCCCACGACTACCCTGGACGGCGTGCGTTTCCTGCTGCGGCCCGGCTGGCTCGCCTTCATCGGCGTCGTCTGCGCCTTCGTGGTGCTCTGCTACACGTTGCTCGCACCGTGGCAGTTCGACCGGGAGGCCGAGCGGGACGCGCAGAACCGCGCCATCGCCGCCGCCGACGCGACGCCGGCGGTCCCCTTCGCCGAGCTGGTCCCGCCGGGCCAGGGCGTGTCCGGCGACGACATCTGGCGCCGCGTCGACCTGACCGGCACCTACGAGCGCGACGCCGAGACGCTGGTCCGGCTCCGCGTCGTCGACGGCGCCCCGGCCTACGAGGTGCTGACACCGCTGCGGCTCGCCGACGGCCGTCTCGTCGTCGTCAACCGGGGGTCGGTCGCGGCCGGCGACGGCGGCGTCGTCCCCGGGTACGCGCCGGCCCCGTCCGGTCAGGTCACCGTCGAGGGACGGCTGCGCCTGAACGAGAACGACCCGCAGGGCCGCCCGCCGTTGCTCGAGGGCGGCACCCACCAGATCTACGCGGCGGACTCCCGCGCGCTCGCCGGTGCGACCGGCGCGTCCCCGCTGGAGGGCGTCGTCTCGCTGGAGGAGGGGCAGGCCGGGGTGCTGACCCCGATCCCGATCGCCCCGCCCGGCGGCGGCGCGCCGTTCAGCAACTTCTCCTACGCCCTGCAGTGGCTGACCTTCGGCGTGGTCGCGCTCGTCGCACTGGGGATCTTCATCCGGCTGGAGATGCTGCAGCGACGCGGGAGGCGCGAGAGCCGGGGCAGCCTGCGCGACCAGCTCTCCGGCCGCGACGGCTACTCCGCCGACGAACCCCGCGCCGACCGGGACGAGCACACGCCCAGCGGGACCTGACCCGGCTTTCCCCGGCGCTCGGCCGTGCGCCGCGCGGGCGCGCGGGCCAGGAGCCGACGTCGAATGTCGGGCGCGCCGGAGGCAGGCGGGCCGGGCCGGGCCGGGCGGGCCAGGGCCAGGGCCGGAACCCGGTCGGGGGCCAGGACCACTTCACCGAGAATCGCTTCCTCAGGAAGCGATCTCCCCCGAGTGCGTCCCTCCACGAGGGCGGGACGCCACGTCCGGACTGCTCCGCCGCCGGTCTGCCGGGCACGAGCCCGGTCGCTCCCGAGGGCCCGGACGACACCCCACCGCTCAGGCACGGGACCGACGGCACGAGGACCTGTTCCGAGATCGCTGCCTGAGGAAGCGATTCCACGGAACCCCCTCACCTCGGCCGGGACGCGCGCTCGACGGACGGTCACCCCGCCCGCACCCACGCCACGCCGACCGCCACCACCCCCGCCGCCGCGGCGACCAGGCGGGAGAGGCGGGCCGCGCGGTGGAGGTCCGGGACGCGGGGCGGGTCGCCGTCGCCCAGGGCGGGGCGCTCCTCGACGCCGTAGGCGTAGGTCGTCGTCCCGCCCAGCCGCAGGCCCAGGGCGCCGGCGGCGGTCGCCTCGACCGGGCCGGCGTTCGGGCTGGGGTGGCCCGCGGCGTCCCGGCGCCAGGTCCGGGCGGCGTCCCGCGGGCTGCCGCCGACCAGCGGCGCCAGCGCGACCGTCAGGACCGCTGTCACGCGCGACGGGACCAGGTTGACCAGGTCGTCGAGGCGCGCCGCGGCCCATCCGAAGCGCTCGTACCTCGCCGACCGGTAGCCGACCATCGCGTCCAGGGTGTTCACGGCGCGGTAGCCGAGGAGCCCGGGCACCCCGGCGACGGCGCCCCAGACCAGCGGGCCGACGACCGCGTCCGAGGTGTTCTCCGCCAGCGACTCGACGCCGGCGCGGGCCATCCCGTCGGCGTCGAGCAGCTCCGGGTCGCGGGCGCAGAGGCTCGGGATCCGGGCGCGGGCCGCGGCGAGGTCATCCGCGTCCAGCGCGGTGGCGAGCGCCGATCCCTCCCGGACCAGCGAGCTGCCGCCGAGCACCGCCCAGGTCGCGGCCGCCGTCACGAGCACCGTCGGGGCCGGCGAGCGGGCCGCGCCGCGCCACAGGCCGTGCCGGGGACCCCGCCGGAAACCGCGCCGGAGAGCGTGCTCGGCCAGCGCACCGGCCGCGACCGTCCCGCCGACCAGGACCGTCGTGTAGGCGGCCCCGGCGGCGCGGGAGTCGCGGTACAGGCGCCGCTCCAGACCCGCGGCGAGCGTCCCGAAACCGGCCACCGGATGCCCGCGCCGGGGATCACTCAGCACCGCGTCGGCGAGGATCCCGATCATCAGTCCGGCCGCCCGGCCTCGTGCGCGCACGACGACGACCGTAGATCGGCACGCCGGAGGCACAGCAGGCAGGATCAGCGGCATGCGCACGGACCTGAAGCCGGCCGAGGTGGGCGCCGGCCCGTTCTACAAGCTGCTGACCAGCGTCGTCGTCCCCCGGCCGATCGCCTGGGTGTCGACCCGCTCCGCGGACGGTGTCGACAACCTGGCCCCGCACTCGTTCTTCACGGTGTCCTGCGTCGACCCGCCGATGGTCCAGTTCACCTCGGTCGGGAAGAAGGACTCGCTGCGGAACGTGTCGGAGACCCGGGAGTTCGTGGTCTGCCTGGCCGGCGAGCCGATGTTCGAGAAGATCAACGCGACGGCCACCGACTTCCCCTCCGACATCAGCGAGTTCTCCTCGGTGGGCCTGACCCCGGAGCCGAGCGCGACCGTCGCGCCGTACCGGGTCGCCGAGTCACCGGTCGCGCTGGAGTGCGAGCTGCACGCCAACATCGAGCTCGGCAACTCGACGGTCGTGATCGGCCGGGTCACCCACGCCGCGATCGACGAGAGCGTGTTCGTGACCGACGAGCGCGGCAACAGCCTGCCCGACGTCCGCCGGCTCGCCCCGCTGGCCCGCCTGGGGCGCAACGAGTGGTCCCGGCTCGGGGAGATCATCGAGATCACCCGCATCCCGTACCGGGAGTGGCCGGGCCACTACGAGAGCTGACGCCGGGCCCGCCGCGCGGCGCCTACAGCGTGTACTCCTTCGGCGGCTGCGCGGCCGGGTCGGCGTGGATCTCGCCCTCGCGGCCGCGCAGCTCGACCCGGCGGATCTTGCCGGAGATCGTCTTCGGGAGCTCGAAGAACTCCAGCCGCCGGACGCGCTTGTACGGCGCGAGGTTGTCGTAGGCGAACTGCAGGATCGCCTTCGCGGTCTCCTCGTTCGCCTCGTACCCCTTCGCGGGCACGACGTAGGCCTTCGGGACGGCGAGACGCACCGGGTCCGGCGACGGCACGACCGCGGCCTCCGCGACGGCCGGGTGCTCGATCAGCACGCTCTCCAGCTCGAACGGGCTGATCCGGTAGTCGCTGGCCTTGAACACGTCGTCGGCGCGGCCGACGTAGGTGATGTAGCCGTTCTCGTCGCGGGAGCCGACGTCGCCGGTGTGGTAGAAGCCGCCGGCCATCGCCTCGGCGTTGCGCTCGGGGTCGTCGGCGTAGCCGACCATCAGCCCGGTCGGCCGGTGGTCGAGGTCCAGGCAGATCTCGCCCTCGTCGGCCCTCGCGCCGGTGGCCGGGTCGACCAGCGCGACGACGAAGCCCGGGATCGGCCGCCCCATCGAGCCCGGCTTCACCGGCTGCCCGGGCGGGTTGCCGATCTGCACGCTCGACTCGGTCTGCCCGAACCCGTCCCGGATCCGCAGCCCCCAGGACCGCTCGACCTGCTCGATCACCTCGGGGTTGAGCGGCTCCCCGGCACCGACCACCTTCGACGGCGGCGTCGCCAGCCCGGACAGGTCGGCCTGGATCAGCATCCGCCACACCGTCGGCGGAGCGCAGAAGCTGTCGACGCCGCAGGAGTCGAGCACCGACAGGACGGACTCGGCGTCGAACTTCGCGTAGTTCATGACCAGCACCGTCGCCTCGGCGATCCACGGTGCGAACACGTTCGACCAGGCGTGCTTGGCCCAGCCCGGCGAGGAGATGTTCAGGTGGACGTCGCCGGGCTCCAGCCCGATCCAGTACATCGTGGACAGGTGCCCGACCGGGTAGGACGTGTGCGTGTGCTCCACCAGCTTCGGCTTCGCCGTCGTGCCGGAGGTGAAGTAGAGGAGCAGCGTGTCGGACGCCTTCGTGACACCGTCCGCCTCGAACACCGCCGACGCGTCGTACGCCTCGGCGGAGTAGTCGCGCCAGCCGTTCACCACCCCGCGCACCGCGATGCGGGTGTAGTCACCGTCGACGGCGTCGAACTTCGCGGCGTCACCCGCCCCGACGACGACGTGCCGCGCCCCGCCGCGGTCCACCCGGTCCTGCAGGTCGGCGGGGGTGAGCAGGGTCGTGGCGGGGATGACGACCGCGCCGAGCTTCATCGCCGCCAGCAGCGTCTCCCACAGCTCCAGCTGGTTGCCGAGCATCAGGATGATCCGGTCGCCGCGGGCGACGCCCTGGGCGCGCAGCCAGTTCGCGACCCGGTTCGAGCGCTCGGCCAGCTCCGCGTAGGTCCAGTACGCCTGCGAGCCGTCCTGCTCGACGATCCACAGTGCCCGCCGGGCGCCCCGCTCCGGGTCGGCGGCGACCACGTCGAAGTGGTCCAGCGCGAAGTTGAACTCGTCGAGCTCCGGCCAGCGGAAGTCCCGGTAGGCGGTCTCGTAGTCCTCGCGGTGGGTCAGCAGGAAGTCGCGGGCGGCGAGGAACTTCTCCGTCGCCGCGGTACCGGTGGCAGACGCCATGGGTGTGCACCTCGTCGGGCTCGTGGGTCGTGCGCGCGGGGACCGGTCCCCGGCCGTCCCCGGCGACCCTAATCACTGCGGCCCGGCCGTGGGGACCGCGACGCCCGACCGACACCGATCACCGGAACGAGACCACGCTGCCTGCCGCAACGGTCAGGTCGAAGATCGTAAGGTGCCCCTGTGACCGCGCCGGACCTGCCGAGGGTGACGCCGTCCGCCACGTCCGCCCGATCCGTCCGGGGGCCGTCGCGGGCCGGGTTGTCGCGCGTCCGGGTCGGGAACCTCGGACCACGGTTGCTGCTGCGCACCGCGTTCGTCGGCGTCGCGCTGCTCGTCCTCGTCCTGCTGCTGAGCGGCTGCGGGAACGGCGAGCTGCCTGCCGGGACCACGGCCCCGGCGACGCCGTCACCGACGGTGGGCCCGACCCCCTCACCGTCGCCGTCACCGACCCGCACCACCCCCGCCCCGGAGACGACCCGTCCGACGACCGAGGCACCGCCGAGCGACCGGAGCGGTGGAACGGGCGGCACGGGCGGCACGGGTGGTGAGGGCGGCACCGGCGGAAGTGCCCCGCAGCCCGGCGCGGCCCCGCTGCTGTGGCCGGCGGGCGACGCGGCCACCGCGAAGCGGATGCAGCAGCAGGCCGACGACGGCGGCGACCCGTGGCTGCTGGACCCGGAGGAGGTCGCGATCTCCTACGTCGGTGCGGAGCTGGGCTACCGCGACCCGTCGATGACGGAGCTCGCGCCGGGACGGTTCGCCGTCACCGACGGCCGGTCCGCGGCGAAGTCCACGGTGTCGCTGGAGCAGACCGTCCGGAAGGGCCCCGGCGGGATCTGGCTGGTCACCCGCGTCGACCGGTACTGATCCGGTACCGGTCCGGCACCGACCGGCACTCACCGCCGGGATCCGGTCACGCACTCGGCGTCACCGGATCCGATGACCATCCGGAGGAGTCGCTCCGGGTGCGGTCGCTCGTTACACCCATTGCGCCACATCAGTACCGTGAGGTGAACGACAGGTGGCGCGAACGGGTGAATCAGCGCGAAAGTTGCAGCGCCGGGGCGGCCCCCGGCGATGTTCCTGGTGAGACCGGCGCACGACGTCCCGGTCCGGCGGGGTTCCAGGAGGGGTGGGCACGATGACCAGCGACTCGATCCAGCAGGACGTCTTCACCGTGTTGCACGGTCAGGCGTCGCCGATCGTGAGCCGCTGGGCGTACCGCGCGTCGGACCCGTTCGCGATCTCGTTCTCGGTGCGCCGTTCGACCGACCGGTGGATCGAGTGGCTGGTCGCCCGCGACCTCGTGATCGAGGGCCTGACCACGCCCACCGGTATCGGCGACATCCGGATGGCACCGCGCCGGGTCGACGGCTACGACGTCGTGGAGATCGAGATCCGGTCCGACGGCGGCTCCGCGGTCCTCGAGGTCGACCGTGACCTGCTGGCCCAGTTCGTCGACGCGACGCTGGAGATCGTCGATCTCGGCGAGGAGAACGACCACCTGGACATCGACACGGCCATCGCGCGCCTCACCGGCAGCGCGGCCTGACGATCACGGACGAGCGCTCCGCGGAGCGCGCCCCGGGGGATCGCACGAGGGCCCCGGACCGGCTGACCGGTCCGGGGCCCTCGTGCCCGGCGCCGCTACGGCATCAGCGCTGCTCGGCCCACTCGGGGTCGGTGTCGGCGTCCCACTCGGCGTCCGCGGCGGCCTCGTCGGCCCGGTCGGCGTCCTCGTCCAGCTGGGCGCTGACCTCGGGATCCTCGGCCGGGCTGTCGTCGGTGACCGGCTCGATGCCCACATCGGCGTCGTGCACGGCCGCCTCCTCGGCGCTGGCCGCGCCGCCGTCGATCCCGACCTCGGACGCCGCCCCGTCGACGGCGGGTTCCCCGGCCGGCGAGTCGGTGGCGTTCACCAGCCGCCCGGACCGGTCGCCCGCGTCGGCGGGCAGCTCGTCGGGGATCTCCTTGGCCAGCCGCTCGTCGAGGGTCTCACCCTCGCGCTCGCCCGCCGGGGTCACGGCGTTGTCGTCGACGCCGTACGGCCGGTCCGGCGGGATGTAACCGGAGTCGAGCGGGTCGGCCCCCGAGGGGCCGGTCAGCGCCTCGTCGGTGTCCAGCTGCATCGCCGACGCCATGTCGGGCGCCTCGGGCTGGAACTCGTTCTCGTCGCCTGCGGCCATCAGAAGTGCGTCTCCTCGGGTGTTGTTCTCGTCGTCGTCAGCAGGTACCCGGGGGCGTGCCGCGTCATGCGCCGCCCGCCGGGCGCTACCGTCCGTCCACCGGATCACCACCGCACGGCGTCCCGCCGAGAGGAGCACCACCCGTGACCGCCGCCCCCTCCGCCCGCTCCGGCGAGGCCACCCGGCGCGCGTTGCTCGCCGCGGCCGCGGACCTGTTCACCGAGCACGGCTACGACCGGACGTCGGTGCGGGCGATCGCCGAGCGGGCCGGGGTGAACCAGGCGCTGCTGTTCCGCCACTTCGGCAGCAAGGACGCGCTCTACGCCCGGGTCGCCGCCGAACGCGCCCTGGCCGTCCTGAGCGACGGACCGCCCGAGGAGCTGCTCGAACGGACCCTGCGCTCGATCCTCGACCGCGGCTCCGGGCCCGAGCACGACGTCTTCGGTTCCCTGGTCAGGTCCGCCGGAACCTCGGAGGCCGCGGCCGCGGTCCGGGTCGAGCTCGCGGGCGCCTTCACCGCGGCGTTCGCCGCGCAGGCCACCGGCGCCGCCGACGAGCGGGAGGCGGCGCTGCGGGCCGAGCTGCTGCTGACCTGGCTGCTCGGCCTGAGCCTCGCGCACCCGCTGCTGCCCGACGGCGCGATCGGGACCGCCGACCCGGACGCCGTCATGGACCACGTCACCCGGACCGCGTCGGCGCTGCTGACCGGCTCCGTCACCCGGTGAGGCGGTCGACCTCGGCGCGGAACCGGTCCCGCTGCTCCGCGGTCTCCCGGGTCCGTCCGAGGTAGTGCACGGGGCGGGCGGCCCGATCGTGCCAGAACCGGCCCGTCCCGATCTCCGACGACGGCGCCGCGGCCAGCCAGACGACCGTGTCCGCGCCCTGGGCAGGGGTCCGCAGCACCGGCCCGACGACCGCGTCGAACAGCGGCAGCGATCCGGTGACGCCCGGTGTCCGGGCCCAGCCCGGATGCATCGCGTGCACCGTGATCCCGCGCGGCCCCAGCTCGTCGGCGAGCTGCCCGGTGAGGACGACCTGCATCCGCTTGGTGCGCGCGTAGGCGGCGGTGCCGCCGTAGTCGCCGCGGGTGAACTGGAGGTCGTCGTCGCGCAGCGGCTGCGCGTACATCCCGCCCGACGACACGACGACCACCCGCGAGTCGGTGCCCGAGCGCTCCGCACCCGTGGCGAGCGTGTCCGCGAGGAGCCGGGTCAGCAGCAGCGGCCCGAGGACGTGCACGGCGAGCGTCAGCTCGTTGCCCTCGGAGGTCTCGGAGCGCTCCTTCGGCAGCAGGCCCGCGTTGTGCACGAGCAGGTCCAGCGCCTCGACCTCGGTGGCGAAACGGGTGGCGAAGGCGCGGACGTCGGCCAGCTCGCCGAGGTCACAGACCTGCACCGGGAGCCGGTCCCGGGACAGGCCGGGGACGGCGGCGACGATGCGGTCCTGCGCCGCCCGCCCCTTGTCCGGTGACCGGACCAGCAGGTGCACGGTGGCGCCGAGCCGGACCAGCCCGGTCGCCATGGCCTCCCCAAGCCCGCCACCGGCGCCGGTGACCAGCGCCGTGCGGCCGGCCAGCGCCCCGCGCGGGGGGTCGGCCCGGCCCCCGGACCAGGTCCGTCGGCGGATCAGGTGGCCGATCCTCGAGTAGCCCGGGACCAGGGTGCGGTCGAGGACGGTGTCCAGCACGCTCAGCACACCACCGATCCGACCACAGCGGTCCCGGGCCCGCCCGATGATCTAGCCCGCCAGGCCGGGACCGGAGACGTACGGGACGCTCGGCACGTTCGCCGTCGGCAGCTTCGGCACCGCGTTCGTCACCGGGTCCGCGGTGGAGATCCGCTCCATCTCGCCGCAGCTCGACAGCGAGTACGACAGCGGGTTCACCGGCGGGGCGGTCGCCTTGTCGAAGCCGTGCTCGACCTTCCGGATCGACATCGTGCCGCCGGTGAGCTTGTACATGTTCCCGGACGGGTTCGGCGCGTCCAGGGTGCCGTTGCCGTTCTCGTCGACCTCCCACTCGCCCACGGTCTGGCCGCCGGGCACCGGGTTCGTGCCGTCGAGGATGCACGGGTTGTTGTTGGTGGCGCTGGAGGTGGCGCCGTAGAAGAAGCTGACGTACTCCGCGTCCGGGTCCATGCCGGTGGCGGTCGCGGTGACGGTGTCGTCGTCGACGGACGCCTGCCCGCTGACACCGTCGGTGTTCTTCGAGTCGAGGCTGAACTCGGTCGGCCCGGTGCCCGGACCGCCGACGACGCCCGCGACGTCCGGCAGCCCGCCCAGCCCGGAGTAGTCCGGCAGCCCGGCGGCCTCGGCGACACCGGACAGGTCCGGCAGCGGTCCGTCCGCGCCGGTCAGCGGGGACGTGTCGGGCAGTCCCGCGATCTCGTTGAGGCCGTCGAGCGCACCGCTGGTGGTGACGCCGGGGACGTCGGGGAGCTCGTCGGTGCTGCCGTCCGTGACCCCGGGGACCGACGGCAGCTCGGGCAGCGACGGCAGATCCGCGAGCCCCGCGATGCCGTCGGGGAGCCCACCGACGTCGGTACCGGTGTCGGTGCCGATGGCACTGCCGGTCAGTCCCATCGCGGTGTCGACCAGGCCGCCGGCCTGCTGCGCGCCGGGGACCTGCCCGCTCGCGCCGGAGAGGGTCTCGGCCGGGTCGGGCAGCGACGTGAGCGGGGACGTCGCGGTGTCCAGGTCGGGGGCCTTCCCGAGCCCGGTGGTGAGGTCGTTCAGGCCGGGGACGGCGCCGAGCGGGCCCGCGTCCGGAGCCGCGGCGTCCGGGGTGGACGGCGCGTCGCCGGACTGCTGCACGCCCGTCGCAGCCCCGGCGCCCTCGGCGGCGCCGTCCTCGGTGGAGGCGCCCTCGGCGGGCCCGGAGTCGGGCGCACCGCCGGTCGGGCTGCCGCCGGTCGGGCCGCCGCCGGTCACGCCGGAGAGCGCGTCGAGCGGGGAGCCGCCCTGCCCGCCGAGCGCGCCGGTGACGCCGCCGAGCGCGTCCGTCGGGGCTGCACCGCCGGGGCCTCCGCTGCCGCCCGCGGAGTCCGTGCTGCCGCCGCTCGCCCCGCCGTCCGTGCCGCCGCTGCCACCGCCGGAGCTGTCCTCGCCGCTGCTGTCCCCGGTGCTGCTGCCGCCGCTGTCCTTGCCGCCGGCCGCACCGCTGGCCGTGCCGCCGCCGACGCCGGGGAGCGCATCGGTCGGGGATCCGCCGCCGGTGACGCCGGACAGGACGTCGGTGCCGGGGAGGCCGTCCAGCAGGCCACCGCCGGAGCCCCCGGTGGAACCGGACGACGGTGCGCCGGAGCTCCCCGCGTCCGAACCGGTCGTGCCCGAGCTGCTCGCGTCCTTCCCGGAATCGGAGCCGCTCGGGTCCGCGCCGGGGCCCGAGTCCTTCCCGGAGCCCGAGCTCGCTTCCGTGCCGGACGCCGAGCCGCCGGAACCTGCACCGTCCGACGAGCCCGACCCGCCGAGACCGGGGGCCGCTCCCCCGGTCAGCCCGCCGAGCGCGCCGGTCAGCCCGTCGGTTGCGCCGGAGCCGGACTGGTCGCCCGACCCCGAGCCGTCCGACGACGCACCGGAACCGGACGCACCGGAGTCCTTCCCTGACGAGCCCGCGCTGCCCGAGCCCTCAGCACCGGAGTCCTTGCCGGACGAGCCGCTTCCGCCGGAGTCCTTGCCGCCCGACCCCGAGCTGCTCGATGCCGACTCCGTGGAGCCGGAACCACCCGAGCCCGAGTCCTCCGAGTCCGAGTCCTTCGAACCCGAATCCTTCGAGCCCGAGTCCTTCGAACCCGAATCCTTCGAGCCCGAGTCCTTCGAACCAGAACCGTCCGAACCGGAGTCGCCCGATCCCGAGGACGACCCACCGCCGGCCCCCATGACCGACCCGACGACGTCGTCACCGGTCACCGCGTCCGACAGCCCGCCGAGCGAGGAGGACGAGCCGGACGACCCGGTCTCGCACTCGCCGTCCTCCGGCGTGCTCCCGTCCGGGCAGTCGGCGGAGGACGAGCCGCTGTCGTCGCCGGATCCGGAGCCCTCCCCCGCGAAGGCCGTGCCGGCCGTTCCGCCGGAGGTCAGAAGGACCGCGGTCAGCGCCGCGGGCGCGGCGATCCGCCGGCCCACGCCGGACGAGGGTGCGGCGTGGCGGCGCCGGACCTCCGGCCGCGCGGCCGCGACGAGGCGCTTGCCGACTCGGGTGTGCTTACCCATCTCGAGCAGTCCTTCCGGTCGCCGGGGGGCGACGCGCTGGGGAGCATCGGAGGACGGCGCGGGCGACCGGCGCGGCCGGGTGCGGGAGCACCCGTGGGAGCGGCCGGAGCGTGCCGGTTCGCCCGGCTCGTCCGGTCGGCGACGTTAGGTAACCCGCGGGCCACAGGTTGCGTTCCTGAGAGGGTGACGACGACCGGAGCGATCATCCGACAGCGCGGCACGACGAACGCACGGGACATTACGCCGAACAGCGCAACGATCTACGACGAACACGCTGAGTGTTCTCAGGTTCGCCGGATGTCCCCATGGATCAACGACCGGACCCGCTCATGGTGACGGTTCGTCGCAGGAATTCCTGCGCTCACGTCCCGGACGGGTGACGGCGAGCGTCAGCGGACCTGCTCGCGTACCGCCTCGAGGTTGCGCTCCATGCCGGCCTGCCACTCCCGCAGCCGGCCGGCGACGATGCGCTCCTCCAGCTCGGGACGGGTCGCGATCACCTCGGTCAGCCCGGACGGCCCCGGCCCCATCCGCGCCCACTGGCGCAGCCGGGTGCCGCCGTCGTCGGGGGTCAGCTCGAAGCGCCAGACGGCGGCGGCCCCGCCGTCCTGGTCGGGCTCGACCGTCCACTCGAAGACCCGGCCCGGCTCCCAGCCGGTCACCGTGGAGACGGTCGTCCACTCACCGCGGGCATCGTGCCGGTGCTCGCCACGGATCCGGGCGCCGGGGCCTGGCGCGGCGTCGCCGACCCACGCGGCGCGCTGCATCTCGGTGGAGACCCCGCTGAGGAAGCCGAGATCGGTCACCAGCTCCCACACCGCCACCGGATCGGCGTCGACCCGGGTCTCGGCCTCGGTGGTGGGCCCGTCGGCGTAGCGCATTACGACCTCCTCGTCGGGCTGCGCGGTGCTCAGCGCTCGTCGGCGCCCCGCCGCAGCAGGTAGGTGTCCATGATCCATCCCTTGCGCTCGCGGGCGGCGGCACGGACCTCCGCGATCTCGCCGGCGACCTCGTCCAGCGGGCCCTCGACCAGCAGCTCGTCCGGGGTGCCGAGGTAGGCGCCCCAGTAGATGTGCAGGTCGGCGCGCTGCTCGGGCGGGAGGCCGGCGAAGGCGGTGCGGCCGTCGAGCATGACGACGACGTCGTCGACGTCGTCGGGCATCCCCTCGGCGATCCGGCGCCCGGTCGTGATCAGGACGGAGCGGCCGACCCGGTTGAGGATCAGCCGGTGCGCCGCGGCGAGCGCGGCCACGCTGGAGATCCCGGCGACGGACTCGACCGACCACTCGCCGTCGATGCCGTCGAGCACCCGGTCGAGCAGGCGCAGGGTGCCGTCGTAGAGCGACGGGTCGCCCCAGACCAGGAAGGCGCCGATCTCACCGTCGGCGAGCTCGGTCGTCAGCATCCGCCGGTAGAGTTCGGCACGCCGGTCCTGCCAGTCGACGACGACGTCGCGGTACCGCCCGTCGTCGTGCTCGACCTCGGTGCCGCGGTCGCGGTCCACCTCGGGCGCGGTGACGAGCCGGTACCCGCCCTCGGGCCGGTGCCGGTCGAGGATCCCGGTGCGCAGTGCCCGTAGGTCGTCCTTGACGTCGCCCTTGTCGATGACGAAGACGACGTCGGCCCGCCGCAGGGCGGACACCGCCTGGAGGGTGAGGTGCTCCGGGTCACCCGCCCCGATTCCGATCACCAGCACCGTACGCACGACGTGACCGTAATGGACGCACGACGGCCCGCCGCGCTCCCCCGACCGGCCGCAGCGTGGAGCGACCGTCGCCCGATGCGCGCAGCGTTCCGATCCGTCACCGACCGTCGTCACTCGGTAGTGTCGTCCGGACTGCCGACCGATGTCCCTACCGCCCCGGGAGGGAAGAAGACCGTGAAGATCGGACATGTCGTCGAGTCCCTCGACCCTCGTGGCTGCGCGGCCGCGCTGGCAGACCTGGCCGAGGCCGCACCCGGCGCCGGCTACGAGATCGTCGTGGTCGCACTCGCCCCGTCCGACACGACCGGGATCGCGACCCGTCTCGCCCGGGCCGGCACGCCGCCGGTCGAGCTGAACGTGGCGCCGTGGGACCCGCGCGGGGTCCTGCGGGTCGTCGCCGCCTTCCGCGAGCGCGGGGTCGATCTCGTGCACACCCACGGCCTGCGGCCCGACGTCGTCGGCTCGGCCGCCGCGGCCCGGCTCCGGGTCCCCGCGGTCTCGACGCTGCACCACATCCACGAGCAGCCTGCCGACCGCGGCGACCAGCTCCGCCGGACGGCGAAGACGCTGGCCCGGCGCCGGTTCATGACACGCACGATCGCGACCTCGGTGCTGCAGCGGGACTGGTACCGGCGGGTCGCAGGCTCCACCGCCGGGCTGTCGGTGATCCCGGACGGTGCGGCCGACCCCGGCGTGGGGACCCCCGACGCCGCCGCCCGGCTGCGCCGCGGGCTCGGGGTCGACGAGAACGAGGTCGTCGCCGTGTCGGTCGCGCCGATGCGGCGCGGACAGGGCCAGGACATGCTGCTCGACGCCGTCGCCGAGATCCCGCCGGACGAGCCGCTCACCGTCGTCCTGGGCGGTGACGGACCGCTGCGTCCGTGGCTGGAGTCCCGGGTGGCGGGCGACGACGCCCTGTCCGGCCGGGTCGCCTTCCGCCGCAGCACCGACCCGGTCGAGCTGCTGCGGGCGGCCGACGTGCAGCTGCACACCACCCGGCACGACACGATGCCGCGGATGCTGGTGCTCGGGCACGGCACCGGTACGCCCGCCGTCGCGACCCGGGTCGGCGGGATCCCGGAGATCGTCACCCGGCACACCGGTGCGCTGGCCCCGGTGGTGTCGTCGCGGATCGCCGACGAGCTGGTGCGTCTGACCCGCGACCCGGAGCTGCGCGCCCGGTACGGGGCGGCGGCCCGGCAGCGGTTCCTCGACCGCTTCGAGGCGTCCGGCTGGGCCGCGCAGCTCGGCGACGTCTACCGCAGCGCCCTCGGGCACGCCGACGCCCCGGCGCCCGCCGAGCTGGACACCCCGGAACCGGTCGGGCCCGCCGGCTCGTGAGTGGAGAAGTCGGTTCCGGCCGACTTCTCCGCTCACGAGCCGGAGGCCCCCACAGGATTGCTCAACGCCCCGAGCCCCTCGATCTCGACGGTCACGAGGTCCCCCGGCGCCATCGGGCCCACCCCGGCCGGGCTGCCGGTGAGCACGACGTCGCCGGGCTGCAGCGTGATCCACCGCGTCACCCAGGCCAGGATCTCGGGCACCGAGAAGATCATCTTTCCGGTGTCGGACTCCTGCACCACCCGGTCTCCGAGCCGGGTCCGCACGGCACGCGGCCGGTCGGCGGGGCCGTCGTCGTCACCGGTCTCGATCCACGGGCCGAGCGGGAGGAAGGTGTCGGCGCTCTTCGCCCTGGTCCACTGGCCGTCGGACCGCCAGTCGTGTGCGGTGACATCGTTGGCGCAGGTCAGGCCGTAGACGTGGGCCATCGCATCGCGCTCGATGACCCTCCGGGCGGTCCGCCCGATCACGACCGCGAGCTCGCCCTCGTACTCCAGCCGCTCCACCTCGGCCGGGCGCAGGACCGTCTGCCCCGGCGCGGCGAGGGCGTTCGGTGCCTTCAGGAACAGCGCGGGCTGCTCCGGCCAGGCGCGCCCCTTCTCCTCGACCTGGCAGGCATAGTTGCTGCCGACGCACACGATGGTGCGCGGGTCGCACGGAGCGAGCAGTGCCACGTCGTCCAGCCTGCCCGCGACCTCGCCCGGCCCGGCCGGGCCGAGCTCGCGCACCAGGTCGCCGTCCGCCGAGGACTCCACGCTCCCCCGCCGGGCCGCGCCGCCGGCGTCCCGGTACCGCACGACGCGCACGCGTCAGCCCTCCAGCGCGGTGCGGACGAGCTCCAGCGGGTGCCAGGCGGTCCGCCCGACGCCGTGGAAGATCTGCTGCCGGCAGGAGACCCCGGTGGCGGCGACGAGGGTGTCGGCGGGCTCGGCCTCGATCGCCGGGAACAGCCGGTCCCGGCCGACCGCCATCGACGTCTCGTAGTGCTCGGCCTCGAACCCGAACGACCCGGCCATCCCGCAGCACCCGGAGTCGATCTCGGACACCTCCAGGCCGGGGATCCGGCGCAGCAGGGCCAGGGTTGCGGCGGTGCCGACCTCGGCCTTCTGGTGGCAGTGCCCGTGGAAGACCACCCGCCGCCCACTCAGCCCGGACCGCTCGGGCAGCACGAGGCGGCCGTCGTCGATCGCGGCGACCAGCAGCTCCTCGACCTGCTGCACCCGGCCGGCGACCTGCTCCGCATCGGGGGTGTTCCCGAGCAGCGACAGCGTCTCGTCCCGCAGGGTGAACACACACGACGGCTCGCAGCCGACGATCGGTGATCCGGGCGCGGTGTCCCGGGCCAGCGAGGTGACCAGCCCGGACGCCTTGCGACGGGCGTCGTCGAGCATGCCCTTGGACAGGCTGGACCGCCCGCAGCAGCCGCCACCGGCGAGCTCGACGGTCCATCCGGCACGTTCGAGGAGCTCGATCGCGGCGCGCCCGATGTGCGGCTCGGTGTAGGTGGTGAAGGAGTCGGCGAGCCAGTTCACGGTGCCGGCGCTGCCCGGCGCGGGCCGGTCCCGGCGCCGGTTCCAGCGCACCAGGTTGTCCCGGACGAACCGGGGCATCGGCCGGGCCGCGGTGATCCCGACGGTGCGCTCCATGAGCGCCCGCAGCGGGCGGACCCGGTCGGGCAGGTTCGACAGCGGCGCCGTCGCCGACCCGAGCCGGTTCAGTGCCCGGATCCCGCCGAAGATCCGCGAGCGCAGCGGCGTGCCGTGCTGCTCGTGGTGGTGGTGCAGCGCCTCCGACTTCAGCGACGCCATGTCGACGCTCATCGGGCACTCGCTCTTGCACGCCTTGCAGCCCAGGCAGAGGTCGAGGATCTCGTGCAGCCGCTCGTCGCCGAGCGCGGCGGCCGGGTCCGGCTCGGACAGCGCCTTGACCAGCGCGTTCGCCCGGCCCCGCGTGGAGTGCTCCTCCTGCAGCGTGACCTGGTAGGACGGGCACATCACCCCGGCCGTCGTCTTGCGGCACAGGCCGATGTTCATGCACCGGTCCGCCACGTCCCGCATCCCCGCGCCCGGCCCGCCGATCACCTCGAACGACAGCGCCGTGGTCAGCGGCGGTGCGGGCGGCAGGGCGTCGCGGTCGCGCAGGTTGTCGGTCATCGGCGGCGCGTCGACGATCTTGCCGGGGTTCATGACACCGGCCGGGTCGAAGATCCGCTTGACCCGCTGCATCGCCTCGTAGAGCTCGTCGCCGAAGATCTCCCGGTTGAACTCCGAGCGGGCGAGGCCGTCGCCGTGCTCGCTGGAGTTGACGCCGCCGTACTCGGCGACCAGGTCCTTGACCTTCTCGGCGACCACCCGCATCGTCTCGACCTGCTCCGGGTCGGTGAGGTCGACGAAGGGCCGGATGTGCAGGCAGCCGACCGAGCAGTGGCCGTAGAACCCGGCTTCCAGCCCGTGGGCGTCGAGGATCGCGGCGAACCGCTCCGTGTACTCGGCCAGGTGCTCGGGCGCGACCGCGGTGTCCTCGATGAACGCCAGCGGGCGCTTCGTCCCCTCACCGGCGGCCATCAGCAGGCCGAGGCTGGACTTGCGGACCTTCAGCAGCGCCGCCTGCTCGGCCGGGGTGACCAGCTTGAGCGTGTGGTACCCGTGCCCGTGCTCGGCCCACAGGGCGGCGACGGCGTCGACCTTCGCGGACAGCTCGTCGATCTCGTCGCCGGAGAAGGACACGAACAGCAGCGCCGCCGGGTCGCCGACGAGGTGGTTGCCCAGGTCGGCGTACTCGATCTTCTTCCGGGACAGGTCGAGGATCGTCTTGTCCATCATCTCGACCTGGTGCGGCGCGCAGCTCAGCGCGTCCAGGGTCGCCGAGATCGCGCCGTGCGTGGTGTCGAAGTGCCCGACCGCGTACACGGTGCGCTTCGGCTTCGGCACCAGGTCGACGACGGCGCGGGTGGCCAGCACCAGCGTCCCCTCCGCCCCGACGACGAACTTCGCCAGGTCGAACGGGTTGGCCTCGCCGTAGCCGGCGAGCCGGTCCAGCCGGTACCCGCAGGCCCGCCGCCAGAACAGCGGCATGCCCTCCGCGATGGCCTTCTCGTGCGCGGTGACCAGCTCCGGCAGCTCCCGGTAGATCCGGCCCTCGAGGGTGTCGGCCTCCGCACGCCGCAGCCGCTCGGCCTCGTCGACCGGTTCGAGCCGGGCGGTCGAGCCGTCGGACAGCACGACGTCCAGCGCCCGGATGTGGTCGATCGTCATCCCGAAGGTGAGCGACCCGCTGCCCGCCGAGTTGTTGCCGAGCATCCCGCCGATCGTCGCCCGGTTGCTGGTGGAGGTGTCCGGGCCGAACATCAGCCCGTGCTCGGCGGCGCGCGCGTTGAGCTGGTCCTGCACCACCCCCACCTCGACGACGGCGGTGCGCGCCTCCGGGTCGATCTCGACGATCCGGTTGAGGTGCCGGGACATGTCCAGCACCAGGCCGGGGCCGACGGTCTGCCCCGCGAGGCTGGTGCCTGCCCCGCGCGGGACCACCGGGACGCCGAACTCGCCCGCGATACGGACGGCCGCGGCGACGTCGTCGTGCGTGCGGGGGAAGACCACACCGAGCGGCATGATCGAGTACATGCTGGCGTCCCGTGAGAACAGGTGCCGGGAGTAGTCGTCGAAGGCGACCTCACCGGTCACGCGGGCGCGCAGGGCGTCCTCGAGTCCGGTGGAGGCGGGGGCCGGGCGGGCGGGACGGGTCAGCTCGGCGGTCATCGGTGGTGGGTCCTCTCGCGACGATGCGACGGGTGGTGCTCCTGCGACGCGGGCCGGCGGGGGCTCAGCCGGACTGCAGGCGCTCCAGCGCGGCGTCGAGGCCGCCCGGGTCGATCTTCACGCCGGCCAGGTTCAGCCCCATCTGGACGCCGGCCAGGGTCCCGGCCAGCGTGAGGTCGTTGAACGAGCCGAGGTGCCCGATCCGGAAGACCTTCCCGGCGAGCTTGCCCAGCCCGGCGCCGAGCGACATGTCGTAGCGGTCGAGGATGATCGCTCGGACCTTGTCGGCGTCGACGTCGGCGGGGACCAGCACCGCGGTGAGCGCGCCGGAGTGTTCCCGCTCGTCGAGGCAGAGGACCTCCAGGCCCCAGCCGCGGACGGCGGCGCGGGTCGCCTCGGCGTGCCGGGTGTGCCGGGCGAAGACGTTCTCCAGGCCCTCGTCGTAGAGCAGGCGCAGCGCCTCGCGCAGCCCGTACATGAGGTTGGTGTTGGGCGTGTAGGGGAAGAAGCCGCGCTCGTTGGCGGCCAGCATCGGGGCCCAGTCCCAGAACGTCCGGGGCAGCCGCGCGGTGCGGGAGGCCTCGAGGGCCTTGTCGCTGACCGCGTTGAAGCTCATGCCCGGCGGCAGCATCAGGCCCTTCTGGGAGCCGGACACCGTCACGTCGACGCCCCACTCGTCGTGCCGGTAGTCGATCGACCCCAGCGAGGAGATGGTGTCGACCAGCAGCAGGGCGGGGTGCTCGGCGGCGTCGATGGCCGCCCGGATCTCCGGCACCCGGCTGGTGACGCCGGTGGAGGTCTCGTTGTGCACCACGCAGACCGCCTTGATGCGGTGCGCGGTGTCGGCGGCGAGCCGCTCGGCGACGACGGCGGGGTCCGCGCCGTGCCGCCAGTCGCCCGGCACGAAGTCGACCTCCAGGCCCAGCCCGCGGGCCATCTCCTGCCAGAGCGTGGCGAAGTGACCGGTCTCGAACGTCAGCACGGCGTCGCCGGGGCTCAGCGTGTTGACCAGCGCCGCCTCCCAGGCACCCGTGCCGGTCGCCGGGTAGATGACCACGGGGTTCGTGGTGCCGAACACCGGCCGGATGTCGCGGAGCAGCTCCTGGCCGAGTGCCTGGAAGTCGGGCCCGCGGTGGTCGATCGTCGGCGCCGACATCGCCCGCAGCACGCTGTCCGGGACGTTCGTGGGACCGGGGATCTGCAGGAAGTGGCGGCCTGCTGCGTACGTCATTGTGCGTCCTCCACGCTCGGTGCCGAGTGCTTCCGCATCACGAAATCTCGGTCTCGCCAGTAGACGGTATACCGTCTACTGTCTTCCGTCGAGAGGTCAGAACTGAGCCCCGTCCGAGCCCGAACGACCCGCCACCGCCGGCCTGCAGCACAGGGTTGACGCCCGAGTGTGATCCGGCTGATACTCCAAAAGAAATTGATTTTCCGCGATGCGGAAAACTGTGCGGCCGCACCGAGGCGACCGTTCGCACGTCCCTGCCTGAGTCAGTGCCGACCACAGAGGATCGCGATGTCCATACAACTCATCACCGTCGTGGCGCTAGCCCTGGTGTTCCTGATCGCCACCGTTCTCCCGGTCCACATGGGTGCGCTCGCCTTCGTCGCCGCATTCATCGTCGGCACCGCGTTCGTCGGCGAGGACACCGACGACATCGTCTCCGGATTCCCGGGTGACCTCTTCGTCATCCTGGTCGGCGTCACGCTGCTGTTCGCGATCGCGAAGGGCAACGGCACCGTCGATCGCCTGGTACAGCTGGCCGTCCGTGCCGTGGGTGGCCGGATCGCCCTGATCCCGTGGGTGATGTTCCTGGTCACCGCGGTGCTGACGGCGGTCGGTGCGGTCGTCCCCGCCGCGGTCGCGATCATCGCGCCGATCGGCATGGGATTCGCGCTCCGCTACCGCATCAATCCGATGATGATGGGTCTGCTCATCATCAACGGTGCGAGTGCGGGCGGGTTCTCGCCGATGAGCATCTTCGGCAGCATCGTGAACGGCGTCGTCGACCGGAATGCGCTCCCGAGCAGCCCGGTCCTGCTGTTCGTGTCGTCGTTCCTGTTCAACCTGCTGCTCAGCGTGGTGGTGTTCTTCCTGTTCGGCGGGCGCGAGCTGATCCGCCGTTCCAACGCGGCCGCCGCGACCGCGTCGGAGGACCGGATCGCGCTCGCCGCGGAGCCGGCCACGTCGGTGGCGCTCGGCGGCGGCGGGTCGGGCACGCACCGGCACCACTCCACCGGCGGCTCCGGCGACGCCCCCGCGACCGGTGGCGGCGACCCGGGCGACACCGGCAGCTCCGACGGCCCGGACGGACGGAGCGGCCCCGGCGGGCCCGGCGGCCCCGGCGGCACGGACGGACCGATCGGCGAGCCGGACCACGGCCCGCTGACCCGCGACCACATCTTCACCATCATCGGCCTGGTGGCCCTCGCCGTCGGCGCGCTGGCGTTCGGCCTCGACGTCGGCTTCACCGCCCTCACCGTCGCCGCCGTGCTCTCGCTGATCTCGCCGTCGTCGGCGAAGGCCGCCGTCGGGCAGGTCGCCTGGCCGACCGTGCTGCTGATCTGCGGCATCGTGACGTTCGTGTCGCTCATGGAGCGGGTGGGGACGATCGACTGGCTCGGCAACCTGGTGACCCAGATCGGCTGGCCGCTGCTCGCGGCGATCATCATCTGCCTGATCGGCGCGATCGTCTCCGCCTTCGCCTCCACCACCGGCATCCTCGGCGCCCTGATCCCGCTCGCGGTGCCGTTCCTGCTGGCCGGTGAGGTCGGCGCGGTCGGGCTGATCATCGCCCTCGCGATCTCGTCGTCGGTCGTCGACTCGTCGCCGTTCTCCACCAGCGGCGCACTGGTGGTGGCGAACGCGCCGGGCGAGGAGACCGACAAGGTCTTCCGCGGGCTGATGATCTGGGGCTTCAGCATGTGCGCGATCGCCCCGCTCGCCACCTGGCTGATCTTCGTCGTCCCGGGCTGGGGCTGAGGCACCCGATGACGACGGCGCCCAGCACCGGGAGCGGGACGGCCGGTGTCCAGTCGATCGCCCGTGCCTTCCAGGTGCTCGGCGTGATGGCCGACGCCGACGGCGAGCTCACGATCAGCGAGCTCGCCGAGGCGTCGGGCCTCCCGCTCCCGACCATCCACCGGATCGTGCGGACCATGCTCGATCTCGGCTACGCCCACCAGCTGACCAACCGGCGCTACACCCTCGGCCCCCGGTTGATCGGGCTCGGGGACCGGGCGTCACGGGTGCTCGGGGTGCGGGCGGGCGCGGACCTGCGGTCGCTCGCCGAGGAGATCGGCGAGACGGCGAACATGGCGGTGCTGGACGGCGAACGCGCCGTCTACACCGCGCAGGTCCCGTCCCGGCACTCCATGCGGATGTTCACCGAGGTCGGGCGACGGGTGCACCTGCACAGCACCGGGGTGGGCAAGGCCCTGCTCGCCCAGCTCGACGACGACGAGGTGCGCCGCCTGCTCCGCAGCGCGGGGACGCCGGTGATGACCGGCCGCACGATCGTCGACACCGATCTCCTGCTGGCCGAGCTCGCCGGGATCCGGCGGGCCGGCCGGGCCATCGACGACGAGGAGCAGGAGCTGGGTGTCTTCTGCGTCGCCGTCCCCGTGCCCGGCGCTCCGGTCCCGACGGCGGTGTCGGTGTCGGGACCGGTGCAGCGGTTCACGCACGACCGCGCCGCGGAGGCGGACACGCTGCTGCGCCGGGCCGCCGAACGGATCGGCGGTCTGTTCGGGTGAGCCGTCCCGGCGGCGGGTCACCGCAGGGCGCGCCGCGCGGCGAGCCACTCCTCCGACTCGGGGGTGCCGCCGTCGAGCTGGTCGACCACGTCGAGCAGGAACGAGCCGTGACCGTGCTCGGCCAGCGCCCGGCGGGCGTCCTCCGGGTCGCCGGCCTCGATCACCTCGAGCAGCTCGCGGTGCCGCTCCACGTTGTCCAGCAGGGTCTCCACGTCGCGGCGGGCGGCCCGGTTCAGCGCGAAGCACAGCAGCATCTGGAACGACAGCGACCGGTAGGTCTCGGTGATCCGCGAGTGCCCCGCGAGGGCCACGATCTCCAGGTGGAAGTCGAACTTCCGCTGCATGAAACGGGTCTCGTCGCCGGCCCGTCCCGCTGCCTCGAACACCCGCAGGGCCTCCCGGCAGCGCTCCAGCCGGGCCTCCGACCGCACCGGCAGCGCGAGCTGGACGGCGAACGACTCCAGCTCCTCGCGCAGCGTCACGATCTCGAAGACGTCGTGCCTGGTCAGGGTGCGGACGGTGGCGCCGCGCCGCGGGTGGGTCACGACGAGCCCCTCGTGCGCGAGGGTCTGCAACGCCTCACGCAGCGGCGGCCGGGACACCCCCAGCCGCTCGGTGAGGCGGGCCTCGACCAGGCGCTCGCCCAGCGCGAGCTCGCCGGAGAAGATCATCCCGCGCAGGGCGTCGGTGGCCAGCACGGCCATGCTCGGCGGCGCGACGATCCGCCGCCGGTCCTCCGGCTCCACCGCCGTCATCGGCATCGCCCCCTTCGCCACTGTTCTGTATACCGTATATCGAGCCGGACCGTCGGCTCCGAGGAGGTCGCAGATGTCCACCGCACCACCCCTGCAGGGAGTGCTCGTACTCGAGATCGGCGCGTTCATGGCGGCGCCGTTCGCCACGATGCAGCTGGCCGACCTCGGCGCGCGCGTCGTCAAGATCGAGCCGCCGGGCATCGGCGACCCGACCCGGTCGGCGGGCCCGTTCCTCGACGGTGAGAGCTCGCCGTTCCTGCGGCTCAACAGGAACAAGGAGTCGGTCGTCCTCGACCTCAAGGACGAGGCCGGCCGCGACGCCTTCCTCGCACTGGTGGACCGGGCCGACGTCGTCGCCGAGAACCTGCGGCCGGGCGCGATGGACCGGCTCGGTCTCGGGTACGCGGCGCTGAGCGCACGGCGCCCCGAGCTCGTGTACGCCTCCGCGTCCGGCTGGGGCCAGGACGGTCCCGCGGCCGGGCGGCCGGGCCTCGACATCATGGCCCAGGCGGCCAGCGGCCTGATGAGCGTGACGGGCACCGAGGGCGGCGACCCCGTCAAGGTCGGCGTACCGGTCTGCGACCTGGTCACCGCGCTGTACGTCGCGCTGGCCGTCACCGCCGCGCTGCGCGAGCGGGACCGGTCGGGCTCCGGGCAGCACGTCGACGTCTCACTGCTGGAGTCCGGTGCGTCGCTGGCGGTCTGGGAGGCCGGGATGTACTTCGGCGACGGCGAGGTCCCCGTCCGGCAGGGGTCGGCGCACCAGCGCTACGCGCCCTACCAGGCGGTGCGGACCGGCGACGGGCACGTGACGGTCGGCGCGAACACCGAGCGCCTCTGGTCGGCGCTGTGCACGGCGCTCGGGCTGCAGGAGCTGGAGTCCGACCCGCGCTTCGCCGACACCCCGGGCCGGCTCGCCGCGAAGGACGCGCTGATCGCCCGGATCGAGGCGGTCACCACCACGATGACCTCGGCGGAGGTCCTCGCGGCGCTCGACGACGCCGGGGTCCCCTGCGCCGCCATCGCCGGCTACGACGAGGTGTTCACCGACCACGTCCTGACCGAGCGCGGCTTCTTCTGGGACGCCGAGCACCCGGAGCTGGGCGAGGTGCGCCAGCTCGGCTCGCCGATGCGGTTCTCCCGCACCCCGGCACGCCGCGGCAACGCCGGCCCGTCGCTCGGGTCGGCGACCGACGACGTGCTCGCCGAGCTGCCCCAGCCGGCGCAGGGAGGACGACGATGAGCGACGCGACCACCGCGCTCGACGCCGGGGTGCTCACCCTGACGTTCCGCCGCGCGGCCCAGCACAACGCCCTGACCTGGGACATGTACGCGGCGCTGGTCGATGCCTGCGAGCGCGCCGACGCCGACGACGAGGTCCGCGCTCTCGTCGTGCGCGGCGACGGCGGCCGGGCCTTCGTCGCCGGCACCGACATCGGGCAGTTCGCCGCCTTCACCTCCGGGGCCGACGGCGTCGCCTACGAGAAGCGGGTCACCGAGGTCCTGGACCGGATCCGGGCGGTGCAGGTGCCGACGGTGTCGGCGGTCGAGGGGTACTGCGTCGGCGGCGGCCTGGGCATCGCCTGCGCCACCGACCTGCGGATCGCGACGCCGGGCTCCCGGTTCGGCGTGCCCATCGCGCGGACGCTGGGGAACTGCCTCTCGGCCCGCACGCTCGACCTCCTCGTCGAGTCGCTGGGCCGCGCGCTGACCGCGGACCTGCTGCTCACCGCGCGGTTCCTGGAGACCGACGAGGCAAGGCGGGTCCCGGGCTTCCTGCACGCGGTCGTCGACGACCTCGACGCCGGGCTCGCGGAGCTGACCCCCCGGCTGACCGGCGGCGCGCCGCTGACGATCTGGGCGACCAAGGAGCTCCTCCGCGACAGGGCCGACGGGCCGGACCGGGACGACTCCGCGGTCGTCGAGCGGGTCTACGGCTCGGCCGACTTCCGGGCGGCCGTCGCCGCGTTCGGGGACCGCCGTCCACCCACCTGGACCGGGAACTGACCGGGCCCGGCGGCACCCGTCCGGCCGGGTGCCGCCGGGTGACCCCCGGCCCCGTCCCGTCACCCGATCGCACCGACCGCTCGTCGTGGACGGTCGCTGCGATCGCCCCGACGGACCAGTACGCCCGCCGTTCGGCGGTCGATCCGCACGCGGATCGCGCGGGAGACGCCGTTCGTCGCACGCACGCGAGCCGGGCAGGCATGTGAGTCACGGACCGGTTACGGTCCTGGGTGCTGGTCGACGAGATGTCGGCTGGTGCGCCCGGTCGGCCGCCTGCTCCCCCGCCCGCCGACACTCCCCCTGGCGCCCACCCCAGCATGCGGCGGGGGCGGACACGATGTCCGGCTCGACCCCCGAGAGCCGGTGTCCGCGTGGCGGCGAGGACACGAATGACCACTGCACTGCGCCCCGGCGACACCCCCGACGTCGCCGGAACCGAGACCCCCCGTCGCCGGCGCGACCGTGACGCGACCGCCGGCATCTCCGCTTCCGAGCTGCTCGCCCGGTACTCCGACGCCGGCTTCGACGCCCCGACCTCCGGCGGCCGCCGCGCGGCCCGCGAGAACGGCACCGGCGCCTTCGGCCCGGCGATCGAGCGGATCGACACCCCGCCGACCGGCCTGCCGGCCGTGCCCGGCGACACCGTCGGGACCGGCGGGAGCGACGACACCGTCGTCACCCGCGACGTCCCCGCCGGCGTCACCTCCCGCTCCGCCGTCGGCCTCGTCCGCGGCACCTCGGAGACCGGGCCGTTCGGCACCCGTCCCCGCGCCGTCGCCGCGACGATGTCGGCCACCCTCGTCGGCGCCACCGCCGTGATGGGCGTGGTGACCTCGCTCGGCGCGCCGGACGACACCCCGGTCGACCCCGCGGCGAACATGGACCTCGCCCAGGCCGACAACCAGTCCACGATGCAGCTCTCCGTGCCGGCCGCCGGTTCCGAGCAGGGCGGCCCGGGGACGAGCGAGGCCGCGTCCTCGCTGAGCACCGGCCTGGAGCACGTCACCTCCGCCGTCCCGCAGGCCTTCGAGCAGGCCGACGCCGCCCGGATCGCCGCGGTCGCGAAGAAGGACGCCGAGGAGAAGGCCGCCGAGGCCGAGGAGAAGGCCCGGTCGAGCGCCCGCGACGGCGCGGGCTCCGGCGAGGTGTCGGGCGACCCCGTCACCGACCTCACCGGCTCCGCGAACGGCCTGCAGGCGCTGGCCGCCGCCAAGACCAAGCTCGGCACCCCGTACCAGTGGGGCGCCACCGGCCCGAGCGCGTTCGACTGCTCCGGCCTGATGGTGTGGGCGTTCGAGAAGGTCGGCGTCGACCTCCCGCGCACGTCGAGCGCGCAGGCCGACATGGACGGCGAGTCCGTCTCGAAGAGCGACCTCAAGCCCGGCGACGTGGTGTTCTTCTACTCGCCGGTGAGCCACGTGGGCATCTACGCGGGCAACGGCAAGATCCTGCACGCGTCCACGAGCGGCGAGCCGGTGAAGTACTCCGACATCGACGCGATGCCGTTCAACAGCGCGGTCCGGGTCTGACCGACCCACCCCCGAGACGTCCGAGGCCGGTGCCCCTGGGGAGGGGTACCGGCCTCGACGCATGTCCGGGGGCCGTCGCGGTCAGAGCTCGCGCAGCCGCTCCGCGACCGCCTCGGGCAGCACGTCCGAGATGAAGGCGCCCGCACCGGACTCCGACCCGGCCAGATACTTGATCTTGCCAGGGGCCCGGCGGATCGAGTGCACGCGCAGGTGCAGCCGGGCGTCGGCGCGGCCGTCGGACTCCCGTACGGGGGCCTGGTTCCAGCCCGCGACGTAGGGCAGCTCGTCGTCGTAGAGCGCGTCGAGCCGGCGCAGCAGGTCCAGGTAGACGTGCGGGAACTCGGCCCGCTGCGCCTCGTCGAGCGCGGGCAGGTCGGGCGTCGGCCGGTGCGGGTACAGGTGCACCTCGACCGGCCAGCGCGCGGCCGCCGGCACGAACGCCGTCCAGTGCTCCCCGGAGACGACGACCCGCTCCCCCGCGCGCTCCTCGGCGAGCAGCGAGTCGAACAGGTTCTCCCCGGTCGCCTCCCGGTGCGCGGCGACGTGGGCGAGCATCCGCTGCGGGAACGGCGGGACGTAGGGATAGGCGTAGATCTGGCCGTGCGGGTGCGACAGCGTCACGCCGATCTCGGCGCCGCGGTTCTCGAACGGGAACACGTAGCGGACCCCGGGACGCGCGCCGAGCTCCGCGGTCCGGTCCGCCCACGCCTCCAGCACCAGCCGCACCCGTTCCGGGGGGAGACGGGAGAACGGGACCGAGTGGTCGTCGGTGAAGCAGACGACCTCGCACCGCCCCGACGCCGCCTCGGGCACCTCGCCCGGCACCGGGAGCGGCGCCCCCGGGGCGGACCCGAACGACGGGAACCGGTTCTCGAAGGCGACCACGCCGTACTCGGGCGACGGGACCTCGGTCAGCCGACCGTCGCGGCTCGGGCAGAGCGGGCACTGGTCGGCCGGCGGCTTGTACGTGCGGTCCTGCCGGTGCGCGGCGATCGCCACCCACTCCCCCGCCAGCGCGTCGTAGCGCAGCTGCGAGGCCGGGGTGACCCGCGGCAGGTCCCGCCGGTCGACGAGATCGGCGGGATCGCGGGGCGGGTGACCGGGGCCGTCGAACCAGAGGATCTCCCGGCCGTCGGCCATCCGTGTCGAGAGCTTCTGCACCGTCATGCCTACTTCCCGGGGTCAGCGATGATCAGGCGGTCCACCTCGCCCTCGAGGACCGCACGGTCGGTGTCGGCCAGGCCGGCGTCGGTGACCAGCACGTCGGCCTCGTCGAGGTCGGCGATGGTGGAGATGCCGACCGTGCCCCACTTGGTGTGGTCGGCGACGACGACGAGCTGCTGACCGGCGTCGACGAGCGCGCGGTTGGTGTCGCGCTCGGTCAGGTTCGGGGTCGAGAACCCGGCCGCCGCGCTCATCCCGTGCACGCCGAGGAACACGATCTCCAGGTTCAGCGAGCGGAGCGCGGCGATCGCGACCGGTCCGACCAGGGCCTCCGACGGCGTCCGCACCCCGCCGGTGAGGATCACCGTGGTGCCGCGGGACTCGGCGCCGCCGGTGTGCAGCGCCTCGGCGACGGCGAGCGAGTTGGTGACCACGGTCAGGCGCGGGATCCTCGCCAGCCGGTGCGCGAGCCGCCACGTCGTCGTCCCGGCGGACAGGCCGACCGCCGAGCCGGGCGTCACGAGCTCCGCGGCCTCGGCGGCGATCGCGTCCTTCTCCTCCAGCTCCCGGACCGACTTCGCGGAGAACCCGGGTTCCTCGGTGGTGTGCTCGCCGATCGCCGTCGCACCGCCGTGCACCTTGTCCACCAGCCGGCGACGCGCCAGGACGTCGAGGTCACGCCGCACCGTCATCTCGGAGACCCCGAGGTGCTCGGCGAGCTCGGAGACGCGGACCGCACCGCGGGTGCGGACCTCGTCGACGATGACCTCGCGCCGCTGTTCGGCGAGCAGGCTCATCGTCCGGGGCTCCCGGCGGGAATCGACGTCACCCGCACACAATGCAACAAATACGAACGGCCAGCAAGCGGGCGCAGAGAATGCGGGACCCGATCATGTGGACTCCGATCATCACGCAAGGGTCTCAACTTCGCGCGAAAGTGTTCACTTCTGTCCGAGTGCGGTCTAGCTTGTGCGGTGGCTCGCGCACCGTGTCGTCGCCCGGGCCGGTTGGACGTACGCACTCGACGGCGAGGAGCTTCCGAGATGGATCACCGCGAGACGGCCCCCGGGCGGGCCCCGGAGGCGTTGCGGGAGGTCGCGGCATGACCGCTCAGGACGTCCTGCGCCTCAACCCGAACCTCGTCGACTACCTGCTGGTCGCCTTCTACTTCGTGCTGGTGCTCGGCATCGGCTACGCGGCCCGGCGCTCGGTGTCGTCGAGCCTCGACTTCCTGCTGTCCGGCCGGTCGATGCCGGCCTGGATCACCGGTCTGGCCTTCATCTCGGCCAACCTGGGCGCGATCGAGCTCATCGGCATGGTGGCCAACGGCGCGCAGTACGGCGTGCCGACGGTGCACTACTACTGGCTCGGCGCCATCCCGGCGATGGTGTTCCTCGGCATCGTGATGATGCCGTTCTACTACGGCTCCCAGGCCCGCAGCGTCCCGGAGTTCCTGCTCAAGCGGTTCAACCGGACCACCCAGCGGGTGCAGGCCGTGATCTTCGCGGTGGCCTCGATCCTGATCGCGGGCGTCAACCTGTTCTCGCTCGGCCTGGTGCTCGAGGCGCTGCTCGGCTGGTCGCTGTACCTGGCCATCCCGGTCGCGGCCGTCGTCGTCCTCGGGTACATCAGCCTGGGCGGCCTCTCCGCCGCGATCTACACCGAGGTCCTGCAGTTCTTCGTGATCCTCGCGCTGCTGATCCCGCTGACCGTCGCCGGGCTGAACCGGGTCGGCGGCTGGGACGGCCTGACCAGGGCGGTGACCGAGGGCCCCAGCGGGGGCGCCGACCTCAACGCCTGGCCGGGCACGCCGCTGACCGAGATCGCGAACCCGTTCCTGTCCGTGCTGGGCATCGTGTTCGGTCTCGGCTTCGTGCTCTCCTTCGGCTACTGGACGACGAACTTCGCCGAGGTCCAGCGCGCGCTGTCGGCCAAGAGCATGTCCGCGGCCCGGCGCACCCCGATCATCGGCGCGTTCCCGAAGGCGCTGGTCGTGCTGGTCATCGTGACCCCCGGCATGATCGCCGCGATCCTGGTCCCGCAGATCAGCGCGGTGAAGGAGGGCGGCGGTGAGGCCGTCGACGGCATCACCTACAACAACGCGCTGTCGCTGCTGATGAAGGAGGTCCTGCCGAACGGCATCCTCGGCGTCGCGATCGCCGGCCTGCTGGCCGCGTTCATGGCGGGCATGGCGGCGAACATCAGCTCGTTCAACACCGTGTTCACCTACGACATCTGGCAGGACTGGCTCCGGCCGGACCGCCCGGACCGGTACTACCTGCAGGTGGGCCGGATGGTGACGATCATCGGCTGCGTGCTGGCGATCGGTACGGCGTTCATCGCCTCGGGCTCCGAGAACCTGATGGACTACATCCAGTCGCTGTTCAGCTTCTTCAACGCACCGCTGTTCGCGATCTTCATCCTGGGCCTGTTCTGGAAGCGGATGACCGGTCCGTCGGCCTGGATCGGCCTGCTGTCCGGCACCACGGCCGCGGTGCTCGTCGACGTCCTGGTGCGCACCGAGGTGTGGCAGATGTCCAGCCAGGCCGGCAGCTTCGTCGGTGCGATCGCCGCGTTCGTCGTCGGTGTCGGCGTCGCCACCGGGGTGTCGATGGTGAGCACCCCGAAGCCGGACGCCGAGCTGGTCGGTCTGGTCTGGAGCCTGACGTCCAAGGAGGCCCGCACGCACTCCTCGGAGGGCGACGACGCGGGCTGGTACCGGTCGCCCATGGTCCTGGGAGCCTTGGTGCTCGCCCTGACCGTGGTTCTCTACATCATCGTCGGCTGACCGGAGGGAGACCAGAGATGACCGAGGACAACTCCGGCGGCGTCGACCCCGGGACCGGCGACCGGGCCGGGACCGACGCCCCGATCTCGACCACCGCGACCAACCTGTTCGACCTGCGCTCGGTGATCGCGCTGCTGTTCGGGGTCTACGGCCTCGTCCTGCTGATCGTCGGGCTGGTCTCCGGGAACGATCCGGAGAACCTGGCGAAGACCGGCGGGACGAACCTCAACCTCGACACCGGCATCGCGATGCTGGTCGTCGGCGCGCTGTTCGTGCTGTGGGTGCGGCTGCGGCCGCTGAAGATCCCCTCGCGGGACGACGGCGAGGACTGAGCGCCGCTCCGCCCTCGGGCGCCCGTGACGGCGGCCGGTGGGCCGAGGGTCAGCGACCCCGGCCCGCCGGCGTCGGGTAGACCGGGTTGAACGCCTGCAGGGTGTAGGCGTCGATCCGGCGGGCGATCGTGCCGAGGCCGCTACGGAGGACGCGGAGGGTGTCGCTCATGGGTGTGGGTCCCTTCTTCTCCCGGAGGTCCCGGATCTCCGGGACCGCTCTCGTGCCGGGAGGGGCGGCACCGCCGGGTGGGGCGGAGCCCCTCACCGGACACGACCAGTCTGCACTGAATCGATCCCGTGGCGCCGCCGATGGCGAGCGCCGTCACGGTGTGACCCGGAGCGCGTCGTGCGGGTGATCGCCCGCGACGGGGTGCACGAGATCGAGATCCAGCGCTCCCGCTTCGTGTGCACCGTGGCCCGCACCGGCACGGTCGAGGCCGCGACCGCCGTGATCGAGCGGGTCCGGCGGGCCGGACCGGACGCCACCCACCACTGCACCGCCCTGCGGATCGGCGACCCGGCCACCGGGGACCTCACCGCCCGCTCGAACGACGACGGCGAACCCTCGGGCACCGCAGGCGTCCCGATGCTGGAGGTGCTGGCCCGGCGCGGGCTCACCGACGTCGTCGCCGTCGTGTCCCGCTGGTTCGGCGGCACCAAGCTCGGCGCGGGCGGCCTGGTCCGGGCCTACTCCGGCGCGCTGGCCGAGACCCTCGACACCGTCGGGGAGCTGCGCCGGGTCCGGCACCGCGAGCTGCTGCTCGCCGTGCCGCACGACCGGGCCGGGCGCCTCGAGCACGACCTGCGCCACTCCGCCTACCGGCTCTGCGACGTCGAGCACGGCGCGGACGTCACGCTGACCGTGGCCGTCGCCGAGGACGACGTCGACGGGTTCGGCGACTGGCTCGCCGAGCACACGGCCGGCTCGGTCGAGGCCCTCGACGCCGGCCCGCGCGAGCTCTACCTACCCTGAGCCGGTGGAGATCAGGGACGCGACCGACGACGACTGGCCGGCGATCTGGGCGGTCCTGCGCCCGATCTTCGCCGAGGGCCGGACCTACACCGTGCCGGTCGACGCCGGCGAGACGTGGGCACGCGGCATGTGGATGCTCCCGCCGCCCGGGCGGGTCGTCGTGGCCGTCGACGACGGCGTGGTGGTCGGCACCGCCAAGACCGGCCCGAACCAGCCCGGCCCCGGCTCGCACGTGGCCACCGCGAGCTTCGCCGTCGACCCGGAGCGGGCCGGGCGCGGTACCGGGCGCGCACTGGGTGAGCACGTCGTCGCGCTGGCCGGCTCCCTCGGGTACACGGCGATGCAGTTCAACGCGGTCGTCGCGACCAACACCCGGGCCGTCGCGCTGTGGCACTCGCTCGGGTTCGCGACGGTCGGGATCGTGCCGGACGCGTTCCGGCTCCCCGACGGGTCGACGACCGGCCTGCACGTGATGCACCGCAGGCTGGACCCCACTTCCGTGCAGAGTTAGCCGCACCTACACTCCGTCTTCGCCGGACCTTCACACCACGGGGGGCGACCATGGCGACGGTGCGTACCGACGGCCCCGGGACCGACTCCGGGACCGTCACGGTCGAGCAGCTGCGCCGCCGCGGCTGGCGCGGCCGCCTGGTCGTGCTCGGCCCGGCGTTCGTCGCCGCGGTCGCCTATGTCGATCCCGGCAACTTCGCCACCAACTTCTCGGCCGGCGCCGGCTACGGCTACCTGCTGGTCTGGGTGATCGTCGTCGCCAACCTGATGGCGATGCTGATCCAGTCGCTGTCGGCGAAGCTCGGCCTCGCCACCGGCAAGAACCTGCCCGAGCTGTGCCGGGAGCACCTGTCCCGGTGGGGGACCCGGTTCATGTGGGCGCAGGCCGAGCTGGTCGCGATCGCCACCGACCTCGCCGAGGTGATCGGCGGCGCGGTCGCCCTGCACCTGCTGTTCGGGATCCCGCTGTTCACCGGCGGCCTGATCACCGGTGTGATCGCGTTCGCGCTGCTGGGCCTGCAGTCGCGCGGGCACCGGCCGTTCGAGCGGGCGATCGTGTTCCTGCTCGCGATCATCCTGGTCGGGCTGACGTCGACGCTGTTCCGCACCGACGTCGATCCCGGCGGGGTCGCCGCCGGTCTCGTCCCGGGCTTCGCGGGTCTGGACTCGCTGGTGCTCGCCACCGGCATCCTCGGCGCGACCGTCATGCCGCACGTGATCTACCTGCACTCGGCACTGACCCAGAAGCGGCTGGTGGCGCGCTCCCCGGAGGACACCCGCTTCCTGCTGCGCACCGGCCGGACCGACATCGTGCTCGGGATGGGCCTGGCCGGGCTGGTCAACCTGTCGATGCTGGTCGTCGCGGCCGCGCTGTTCTTCGGCACCGACGTGCCCGGCACCGACACCCTGGAGGGGATCTTCGCCGGGCTCGGGACCGAGCTCGACGCCGTCGCGGCCTACGGGTTCGCGATCGCGCTGCTGGCGTCCGGGTTCGCCTCGTCCGGGGTGGGGACCTACGCCGGGCAGGTGATCATGGCCGGGTTCCTGCGCCGGCGGATCCCGCTGCTGCTGCGCCGGCTGCTCACGCTCGCCCCGGCACTCGTCGTGCTCGGCTTCGACATCGACCCGACGCAGGCGCTCGTCCTGTCGCAGGTGGTCCTCTCGTTCGGGATCCCGTTCGCGCTGGCCCCGCTGGTGTGGCTGACGGCGAAGCGGTCGGTGATGGGCGACCTGGTGAACCACCGGGCCACGACGGCCGCGGCAGTCGTCGTCACCGCGATCGTGGTGGCGCTGAACGGCGTGCTGCTCTGGCAGACGTTCTCCGGGACGGGCTGACACCGTCTCGCCTACCCCGGGCGCCCGCATCCCCGCTGGTCCGGACGGTGGCTGTGACGCCACGGGCCCTGCCCCAGCATGGGTGGGACCGGCCCGGTGCGGGCCCCGTGAAGCGTCGGAGCAGCGGATGCGTCCTCGTGCCGAGTGGTGCCGGAACCCGCCCGGGCGTGGGCCCGTGGGCGTGCTCGTGGCCGTCCTCCTCCTGGTGAGCGGGTGCGCGGCGGGTGCCGCACCCCCGTCGACGGCCGGCGCCCCGCCGGCCGCACCGACACCGACCCCGTCACCGGCCGTCCCGGGCGGCCCGCCGGTGCTGCGGACGATCGACCCCGCAGCGCTGCAGGACGCCGTCGACCGGACCGCCGCACAGCTGATGATCCCCGGCGCCGTGGTGGAGGTCCGCACCCCGCAGGGAGCCTTCACCGCCACCACCGGCACGACCCGGCGCGGCGCCACGGACCGGCCGGACGGCGCCACCCGGGTCCGGATCGCCTCCATCACCAAGACCCTGACCGCCGCGGTGGTCGTCCAGCTCGCGCAGGAGGGCAGGCTGCGGCTCGACGACCCGGTCTCGGCCCACGTCCCGGGCGTCCCCGGCGGCGGGGACATCACGGTCGCCGACCTGCTGACGATGCGCAGCGGGCTGTACGGGTTCACCGGCGACCCCGGGTTCGCGGCGACCCTCGACGCCGATCCCGGGAAGGTCTGGACGCCGCAGAAGACGCTGGCGATCGCGTACCGGCACCCGCCGCTGTTCCCGCCCGGCACCGCCTACGACTACAGCAACACGAACTACACCCTGCTCGGCCTGGTCGTCGAGCAGGTCGAGGGCAGGCCGCTGGGCCAGGTGTACCGGGACCGGCTGCTCGATCCGCTCGGCCTGCGGGCGACGTACCTCCCGGCGGCCGCGGACGCGTCGCTGCCCGACCCGTACTCGCACGGCTACATGTACGGCGGGTCGGCGTACGCGCTGGTGGACGTGCCGTACCCGCCGGAGGTGCAGGCCGCGGCGCGGGCGGGGACGCTGGCGCCCGTCGACCACACCCACCAGAACCCGTCCTACGCCTGGGCGGCGGGCGGCGCGGTGTCCACCGCCGACGACCTCGCCGCCTGGATCCGGGCGCTGGCCGGGGGCCGGGTCTTCGACGCCGCGGCCCAGGAGCGGTGGGCCGGCAGCCCGCGTCCCGCGGACCCGGCCGAGCCGGACGCATCCCAGTACGGGTACGGCATCGAACGCCAGACACTCGCCCCCGGCGCCACCATGTACTTCCACTTCGGCGAGATGCCGGGCTACAACGCCTTCGCCGGCCACGACCCGGTCAACGACGTGACACTGGTGATCTGGAGCAACCTGACCGTCGGGCTCGACGGCCGGCAGACCGCGAACACCCTGCTGCTGGAGGTCGCCCGGCAGGTCTACCAGCTCGACGAAGCACCGGCTCCGGCGGCGCCGACCAGCACGGGGTGACGCCCGGGGTCAGCGGCCCCGCCACACGGGGTCGCGCTTCTCGGCGAACGCGGCGGCGCCCTCGCGGGCGTCCTCGGAGGTCAGGACCGGGCCGACGACGTCGTCGTGCCGGGCCCAGCGGTCGTCGCCCCAGTCCGGGCTCTCCAGCACCACCCGCTTCGACGCCGCGACGCCGAGCGGCCCGTTCACCGCGATCCGCGCGGCCAGCTCCAGGGCGGCGTCGAGCGCGCCGCCGTCGTCGACGACCCGGTTGACCAGGCCCGCGGCCTCGGCGCGGGCGGCGTCGATCGGGTCGCCGGTCAGCAGCATCTCCAGGGCCAGCGCCCGCGGCACCCGGTTCGCCAGCTCCAGCGCGCCACCGGCCGCGGCGACCAGCGACCGCTTCACCTCCGGCACCCCGAAGCGGGCGCCACGGGCGGCGACGACGAGGTCGCACGCCAGCATCAGCTCGAAGCCGCCTGCCAGCGCCCAGCCCTCGACGGCGGCGATCATCGGCTTGCGCGGCGGCCGCTGGGTGATCCCGCACAGCCCGCGGCCGGGCAGCGAGGGCCGCTCGCCCTTCAGGAACGCCTTGAGGTCCATCCCGGCGGAGAACACCCCGCCCGCGCCGGTGAGGACCCCGGCGCGCAGGTCGCCGTCGGCGTCGAGCTCGTCGACGGCCGCGGCCACCGCCGTCGCGACGTTCTCGTTGAGGGCGTTCTTCGCGCGGGGCCGGTTGATGGTGATCACCTGGACGCCGTCGCGGCGCTCCACCAGGACCTCGGACTCGGAAACGGTCAGCTCTGACTGCTCGGTCATGGCGCCACTCTAGAACGCCGGGGCCACCACGGGCACCGAGTGCTCCCAGTCGGCGAGCAGCGTGCGCAGCGCGGTCACCAGCGCCAGCGGCTGGTCGATCATGACGTGGTGCCCGGCTCCGGGGATCTCGACGACCGGGGCCGCGCGGCCCATCCGGTCGACGACCATCTCCCCCATGTCCGCCGGGACGAGCCCGTACTCGGCGCGGAACAGCGCGATCCGGCACCCGGGCCGCCCGAGCTCGCCGGGCGTCAGCCCGATCCCGCCGAAGATCTTCGGGTCGAACTTCCAGCTCCAGCCGCCGTCGACGGCACGGATGCTGTGCTCCGCGATGTGGCGGTGCACCCACGGCAGGTCGCCGTCCTGCTCGGGGACGGTGCGGAAACGGGCGAGCAGCGCGTCGCGGTCGGTGTGCACGCGGGCCGGGCCGAACGCCCGCCGCTGCCGGGCGGCCCGCTCCTCGGGGGAGCGCTCCCGCACCGGGGAGTCCACCGCGACCGCACCCGCGAGCTCCTCGCCGTGGCGCAGGGCCGCGGTGAGCGTGACGAAGCCGCCCATGCTGTGCCCGATCAGCGTCGGACGCTCGCCCAGACCGGCCGCGCCGATCACCCCGCGCAGCTCGGCCGCCCACCGGTCCAGGTCGTAGGACGGGGCGCGCCCGGAGTCACCGTGCCCGGACAGGTCCACGGCGACGACCCGCCGGGAGCCCTCCACCAGCAACGGCGCCACGTGGTCCCACCAGCGCGCGTGCGCGGCCCCGCCGTGTACCAGCAGGACGCCGGGACCGCCCGGCTCACCCCAGGTGCGGTAGACGATCGGGACGCCGTCCACCTCGACCTGCCCGGTGCCGGCCGGCGTGGCGACCGCCGAGGTGAACCATGCGGGCGGCTGGTCGGACACACGCGCCTCCGATCGACGGGTACGGATCCGCCGAACCTACCTCCTCCCCACTTCTGGCCACGCCCCGTAACGATGCGGCGGACCCGGGCGAACCGGTCCGCAACAGTCGCGGCAGGGCGGAGGAGCCATGGGCGATACGACGACCGGGACCGTCCTGCGCGCCCTGCCCCGGGACCGGGTCGCCTGGTCCCGGGTGGACCGGACGCTGTCCGCCGCACTCACCGCGCTCGCGACCGACGTGCACGCGCCCGCCGCGGCCGGCGGCGCCCTGCGGGCATGGCGGCAGCTGTCCGGACCGTTGCGCGCGGCCCAGGCCCGCCCGGGCTACCGGCCCGGGCCGTGCCCGGACCTGTGCCTGGTCGCCGTCTCCCCCGCCGACTGCGACGCCCTGGGACGGCTGGCCCGCGCGCTGGGACGGCTGCTGCTCCCGGGCGCGGAGCCCGGCCCGGTGGCCGCGCTCGACCGGGCGGCCGGGTGCGCCCGCACGACGGCCGGGGACCTCGTCGTCGGGCTGGCCCGCGCGCACGGCCTGCTCGACCTCGACCACGGGCCCGACGGCGAGCTGCTCTACGCCCTCGCGGGCATCCGGGCGGCCGGGCCCGCGGTGCGCGCGGCGCACGACCGGGTCACCGGCCGGGTCGCGACGATGTGGTCGGCGGGTGAGCGCGCCGGCCGTTCTTGACAGGCAAGTACATACTTGCCTATAAAGGGTCCGTGGACGCGGACCCGGGCCTGTTCAAGGCGATCGGGGACGCGACGCGGCGCATCATCCTGGACGAGCTGACCGAGCGGGACGGGCAGACCCTGTTCGAGATCTGCGGCCGGCTCTCCATGAAGCACGGCCTGGGCTCGACCCGCCAGGCCGTCTCCCAGCACCTCGCGGTGCTGGAACAGGCCGGCCTGGTGCGCACCCGCCGCCAGGGCCGGTACAAGTTCCACCACATCGACGCGCGCCCGCTGCGCGCGATCGCCGAACGGTGGCCCGTCGACCGCGAAGGACCCCTCCCATGATCCGCATCAACGTCACCAGCGTGCTGGTCGACGACCAGGCCAAGGCGCTCGCCTTCTACACCGACAAGCTCGGCTTCGTCCCGAAGACCGACGTGCCCGCGGGCGACGCGCGGTGGCTCACCGTGGTCTCCCCCGCCGACCCGGACGGCGTCGAGCTGCTGCTGGAGCCGGACGGGCACCCCGCCGCCGGCCCGTTCAAGAAGGCCCTGACCGCCGGCGGCATCCCCTTCACCCAGTTCGCCGTCGACGACGTGTACGCCGAGGTCGAGCGCCTCAAGGGACTGGGTGTCGAGTTCACCCAGGAGGCCACCGACCTGGGCCCCGTCGTGGTCGCCGTCCTCGACGACACCTGCGGGAACCTGATCCAGCTCGCCACCATGAAGTAGCACCCCCTGGCGTCTTGTTGACAGATTTTCTACGATGACGCGGTGTCTCACAGTGCGGTGACGAGCTCCGACGGACTCCGGCTGGCCGTCGAGGAGCGTGGTGACCCGTCCCGGCCGACCGTCGTCGCGGTGCACGGCTACCCCGACGACCGGCACGTCTGGGACGGTGTCGCCGAGCTCCTGGCGGCCGACCACCACGTCGTCACCTACGACGTGCGGGGCCACGGCGACTCGGAGGCCCCCGCCGGCCCGGCCGGGTACGACCTGGAACTGCTCGGAGCCGACCTGCGCGCGGTGTGCGACGCCGTTTCCCCCGGCGAGCCGGTGCACCTGCTCGCCCACGACTGGGGCGCCATCCAGACCTGGCACGCGGTCACCGGGACCGTCCTGGCCGGGCGGGTCGCGTCCTTCACCTCGATCTCCGGGCCGTGCCTGGACCACGTCGCGCTGTTCCTGCGCCGCCGGTCCCCGCGCGACCTGCGGGCGGTCCTCAAGCAGGCCGCGCACTCCTGGTACACGCTGTTCTTCCGGCTGCCGGTGGTGCCGGAGATGGCCGTGCGCAGCGGGTTCCTCGGGGGGCTGCTGACCCGCCGCGAGCGGATCCCGCGGCCCGCGGTGCGCGACGCCGTCAACGGGCTGGAGCTGTACCGGCACAACCTCCCGCGCCGCCTCGGGCGTCCCGAGCCGCGCCGGACCGACGTCCCGGTGCAGCTCCTCGCCCCGCGCGGCGACGCGTACGTGACGCCCGCACTGGCGACGAGCGCGGCGGAGTTCGCCCCCGACCTGCGGGTGCGCTATCTGCCCGGCGGGCACTGGGTGGTCCGGCAGCGACCGGAGGTGATCGCCCGGTGCACCGCGGAGATGGTCGCCGGCGCCACCGCGACCGGCACCACCGGGGAGGGCGGGCCCGCCCTCGCCCGCGCACGCTCCCGGGGCACCGCACTGGTCGCCTCCGGCGGGCGCCGGGACCGGGCCGTGCGCTGGGACGGCGGGCTCGCCGTCGTCACCGGGGCGGGCAGCGGGATCGGCCGCGCGACCGCGCTCGCGTTCGCCGCCCGGGGCTCCCGCGTCGTCGTCGCGGACCTGTCCGCCGACGGCGCCGCGGAGACCGTGGCGCAGGTCGAGCGGGCCGGGGGCCGAGCGGTCGCGCACACCGTCGACGTGGCCGACGACGCCGCCGTCGCCGAGCTCGCCGGCCGGGTCGCCGCCGAGCACGGGGTGCCCGACGTCGTCGTCAACAACGCGGGGATCGCCGTCGCCGGGCCGTTCGCCGAGACGACGCTCGCCGAGTGGCAGCGCATCGTCGACGTGAACCTGTGGGGCGTCGTGCACGGCTGCCGGCACTTCGGGGCGCTGCTGACCGAGCACGGCGAGGGCGGCCACATCGTCAACACGGCGTCGGCCGCCGCCTTCCTCCCGTCCCGCGCGCTGCCCGCCTACGCGACCACCAAGGCGGCCGTGCTGATGCTGTCCGAGTGCCTGCGCGCCGAGCTGGCGGACGCCGGCGTCGGCGTCACGGCACTGTGCCCGGGCTTCGTCGACACCCCGATCACCGCTCACACCCGGTTCGCCGGGACCGGCGACGACGAGCAGGACGCCCGCCGCCGCGCGGCCGGCGCCGCCTACGCACGGCGCGGCTACACCCCCGAGCGGGTCGCCCGGCGGCTCGTCCGGGCCGTCGAGGGCGACCTGCCGCTCGCCCCGGTCACCGCCGAGGCACACGCCGGGTTGCTGGCCTCACGCCTGGCCCCGGGCCTGCTGCGCGCCGTCGCCCGCGTCGACGGCGGCACCGGCCGTCCGTCACCGACCCCCGCCCGGGAGGAGCACCGCCGATGAGCACTGCCGACGACGACCGGATCGCCCTGCACGCCCGCGACGTCCGGTTCGACTTCTCCACCCTCCGCACCGACTGGATCCCCGGCGAGCCGTTCGCCTCGCACCTCATCGACGTGCTGCACCTGCTGCTGCCCGAGGGCGAGCGGTGGTTCGTCGAGGTCTTCTCGCAGGCGCTGCCGCACGTGCACGACGAGGCACTCGCCGAGGACGTCCGCGGGTTCATCGGGCAGGAGGCGATGCACGCGACGTCGCACCAGGGGGCACTGGACCACCTGCTCGACGCCGGTGTGGACGTCTCGCGGTACGTCGAGCAGGTCGAATGGATCTTCAACGACCTGCTGGGCGACCGCGGGCTGACCGGCGACGACGCCCGCGAGTGGCTGGTCGAGCGGGTCGGGCTGATCGCGGCGATCGAGCACTTCACGGCGGTGCTCGGGGAGTGGGTGCTGCACTCCCCCGAGCTCGACGCCGCCGGTGCGGACCCGCAGATGCTCGACATGCTGCGCTGGCACGGCGCCGAGGAGGTCGAGCACCGCAGCGTCGCGCACGACCTCTACGTCCATCTCGACGGCCGGTACCTGCGCCGCATCCGGTCGATGGTCGTCAGCGGCCCGGCGCTGGCGAAGCTCTGGGCCGACGGCACCCGCCAGCTCTGCGCGCGCGACCCGCAGCTGCGCGGCACCCCGCAGCGGCGGGTGCGGCTGCGGGACTACCTGCGGGCGTCGCGGCGCGGCCTGGTCCCGGGACCGTGGATGTTCACCCGCGCCGTGCTGACCTACCTGAGCCCGCGCTTCCATCCCGCCCGGCACGGTGACACCGACGCCGCGGTGGCCTACCTGGCGCTCTCCCCCGCAGCGCGCCGCGCCGAGGGCGGGGAGCACCCGGAGACCGGCGGCACGGCATGAGCGTCGCCCCGCCGCCGTACCCGAACCGGGCCGCGACCACGCTGTCGGCGGTGACGACGCTCGCGCAGCGGCTCTCGGCCCGCGGCGCCCGGCGCCGCCGCCCGTCGGACCCGGTGGACCGGACGCTGCTCGTCGAGGTCCGGTCGGTGCACCGGCCGTGCCCTGACGTCGCGTCGCTCGAACTGGTGCCGGCCGGCCCCGCGCCGCTGCCCGGCTGGCGGCCCGGCGCACACGTCGACGTCGAGCTGCCGTCCGGGCGGCTGCGCCAGTACTCGCTGTGCGGGGACCCTGCCGACCGGTCGGTGTACCGGATCGCGGTGCGCGCGGTCCCCGGCGGGACGGGTTCCGCCGAGGTGCACGGGCTCGTGCCCGGGGCCCGGCTGCGGCTGCACGGGCCGCGCAACGCGTTCCCGCTGGCCGCCGCTCCCGGGTACCTGTTCCTGGCCGGTGGCATCGGGATCACACCGATCGCGCCGATGGTGCGTGCCGTGCACGCCGCGGGCCTGCCGTGGCGGCTGGTCCACACCGGACGCGACCTCGGGTCGATGCCGCTGTCCGCCGAGCTCGCCGCGCTCGACCCGCGGCGGGTGGTCCGCCGCCCGGACGACGACCGCGGCGCGCCCGGCGCGGACGAGCTGCTCTCGGCGGGCACCGCCGACGACGTCACCGCCGTCTACTGCTGCGGCCCGCCCGCGATGATCGAGACGGTGCGCCGCGCGCTGCCCGCGGTGCGCCGGTTCCACTCCGAGCGGTTCTCCCCGCCCCCGATCCGGGACGGCAGGCCCTTCACCGTGCAGGTCGCGGGCGGTCCGGAGATCGCGGTGCCCGCGGACCGGACGGCGCTGGACGCGGTGCGCGAGGTGCGCCCGGACGTCCCGTACTCGTGCCGGCAGGGCTTCTGCGGCACCTGCCACGTCCCGCTGCTGGCGGGCACGACGACCGGTGACCCGGCCGGTCCCGGCCGGACCGCGCTGTGCGTCGGCCGGGCGGAGGGCGACCGTGTCGTCGTCGACCTCGGTCGCTAGACCCGGCCGGTCCGTACCCTCTGGGGTGATGGCGACGACCCCGACCCGTTCACCCCGGCGCATGACGCCCGAGGCCCGGCGTGCACAGCTCGTGTCCGCCGCGCTGGACCTCTACGGCCGCCGGTCGCCCGAGGAGGTCGCGATCGAGGACGTCACCCGGGCCGCGGACGTCTCCCGGGCGTTGTTCTACCGCTACTTCTCGAGCATGGAGGAGCTGCACGTCGCGGCGCTGGGCAGCGTCGCCGACGAGCTGATCGAGCGGGTCGCGCTGCCCGCCGACGGGCCGCTCGCCGAGCAGCTCGGTGAGGCGCTGGACGTGTTCCTCGACGTCGTGCAGCGTCACGGCAGCGCCTACGTGGCGCTGCTGCGCAGCGGGTCGGTGATCTCGACCGGCGCGACCGACGCGCTGGTCGACGGCGTCCGGGACCACATCGTCGACCTGCTGTGCGTGCGCGGCGGGGTCCCGGGACCGTCCCGGCTGCAGCTGATGACGCTGCGCGGCTGGGTGGCACTCGTCGAGGGATCGGCCCTGTCCTGGCTGGAGGCGGACCGCGAGCCCGACCGCGACCGGCTGCGGGGCTGGCTGGTCGAGCAGCTGTTCGCGATGCTCGCGGTGACGGTCCGCTGCGACGACGGGCCCGGCGCTCAGGAGGGCGCGACGATGCCCAGCGCGTTCGGCACCAGCCGGTAGGCGTCCTCCGAGGGCCGGTTCACGACCTGCCCGCCGAACACCATCGTCGAGGACCCGCCGCCGTCGAGGTTGACGCCGTCGACCGCGCCCGCCCGGCGCAGCTGCTCCGCGGTCTCGCTGAGGGTCGTGCCGACGCTGGTGGACTCACGCCCGTCGGTGGTGACGAGCACGAGCCGGCCGTCGCCGGTGATCCCGGCGGCGCTGCGCGGGTCCCGGGAGGCCGTGTCGAGGCCGGGGACGGGGGCGCCGTCGCGCAGGATCGGGCTGCCCCCGACGGCGGTCTCGGGCGCCGCACCCGACTCGGCGACGGCGCGCGAACGGACCGTGACCCGGTCGCCGACGGCGAGGCCGCGCAGCGCGGCCGCGCCCTCGTCGCGACCGGCGAGGATCCGGTCGCCGGGCGGGACCGGCCCGGCGCCGGGCGGGCGGACCTCGGCGACGGCGCCGTCGCGGACCACCACCTCGATCCGGTCCGGGGCGCACGGCGCGTCGCGGTCGGTGTCGCTGCCGCACAGGGCCGCGTTGCGGTCGCCGTTCCAGTCGGAGGTGAACAGGCCGATGCCGCCGACGGGGACGGCGTAGGCGTTCAGGGTGCGGATCGTCAGCGGCCCGTCCGGGCCGGTGACCGAGGCGGCGAGGGTGACGCGGTCGATCCGCGGGGTCCCGCCCGCGTCGACGGCGAGCACGTCGCCCGGCTCGCTGCCCGGCACGGCCGGAGCGAGCCGGCGGCCGGGCGGGACGGCCGAGGTCAGGAGCGTGCCGTCACGCACCGACGGCCCGGCCGGGGCGTTGCTGCGCGAGAGGTCGAAGAAGTCCCCGTTGACGGCGGCGAGGGCGCCACCGCGCGCGGCGTGTGCGGGCACGTCGGAACGGTCACCGACGGTCGCACCGGTCAGGAGGGTGGCCCGCACGCCGTCGCGCCGCAGGTCGGCGACGACGACGTCGGTGGTCACCGGGCCGGCCGGGGTGTCGATCCGCTCCTCGCGGTGGGTGACGGCGGGGGCTGCGGGGCGCGGCGCGGGCGCCGCCTCCGGGCCCGGCACCGGCGCGGGCGCGAAGGGTGCGGGCACGGGTGCGGCGGCGGGGCGCACGGTGCTGCCGTCAGTGCCAGCGGATCCGGCGGATCCGGCGGCCCGGTGGGTGCCGTGGGTCTGCCCGGGGACCGCGGCCGGGGCGGCGGCGAGCGCGGCACCCGCGGGTGCCGGGGCCGGCGCGACCGGGGCGGCGAGGACGGGGACCAGCGCGGCGAGCGCGACCGCCGTCAGTGGCCCGGAGCTCCGGTGACCCACCCGACCCGACATGACCGCTCCCCCCGATCGCCGTTCCGACGGGGTCGAGATGATCATGCCGGGTGCGGGGAACGGTGGAGCCGTGTCCGCATTTCACCCGGCCGTGGGTAGTCCGTCCGTGGCCGGCTGCGACCGCGCTCACCGGGGCACGGGTTCAGAGCTTGCGGTACCCCGCCCCCGGGTGGTCCCCCGCGAGCCGGGCGCCGTCGCCGGTGCCGTAGCGCTCGCGCAGGGTCGGGCCGCCGGCGTCGGCCGCGGCGGGCATCCGGCCGCGGCGGCGCAGCTCCGGCACGACGTGCGTGACGATGTCGCGCATGGTGCCCGGGGTGACCGCGTAGGCGAGGTTGAAGCCGTCGAGGTCGGCCTCGTCCGCCCACCGCTCCAGCTCGTCGGCCACCGTCGCCCCGGACCCGACGACGACCGGTCCGCGCCCGCCGACGGTGATGAACTCCGCGAGCTCGGAGACCGTCCAGTCCCGGTCCGGGCCGGTGAAGGACGCCAGCGCGGACCGGGTCGACTCGGTCTGCACGTACTCCAGCTTCTGGCCCGGCCCCGCGCCGGACAGGTCCACACCGGACCAGCCGCCGAACAGCGCCAGCGCGGCCTGCGGGTCGGTCAGCTCCAGGTACTCGCGCAGGGTGGCGTGCGCCGCGTCGTCGGTCTCCCCCGCGATCGCCGTGAGCATCCCGAAGACCTTCACCGAGCGCGGGTCCCGGCCCGCCCGCTCGGCCTCGGCGCGGACGGCGTCCACCGAGCGGCGCACCACGGCGGGCGATGGCCCGGACACGAACACGGCCTCGGCGTGCGTCCCGGCGAAGCGGGCACCCCGTGGCGAGGCGCCTGCCTGGAAGATGACCGGGGTGCGCTGCGGCGACGGCTCGGTCAGGAACGCGCCGGGCACGTCGAACCAGCGGCCGTGGTGCGCGATGTCGTGCACCCGGTCCGGCTCGGTGAACACGCCCCGCTCCGCGTCCCGGACGACCGCGTCGTCGGCCCAGGAGCCCTCCCACAGCTTGTAGCAGACCTCCAGGAACTCCTCCGCGAGCTCGTAGCGCTCGTCGTGCGGGATCTGCCCGGACCGGCCGAGGTTGCGTGCCGCGGAGTCCAGGTAGGACGTCACGACGTTCCACGCGACCCGGCCGCGGGTGAGGTGGTCGAGGGTGGCGAACCGGCGGGCCAGCGCGTACGGGTGCTCGTAGGCGACCGAGACCGTCACCCCGAACCCGAGCCGCGACGTCACCCCCGCCATCGCCGGGACCAGCAGCAGCGGGTCGGCGAGCGGGACCTGCGCGGCCGCACGGACGGCGGCGTCCCGGGACCCGCCGTAGACGTCGTACACGCCGAGGACGTCGGCGAGGAACAGTGCGTCGAACCCGCCCTCCTCCAGCATCGTCGCCAGCGACGTCCAGTGCTCCAGGTCGGTGTAGCGGTACCCCTCGTCGGACGGGTGCCGCCAGAGTCCGGCGGACTGGTGGCCCACACAGGCCATGTCGAAGGCGTTCAGCAGGATGCGGCCGGTCATGCGGCGACCCTCTCATCACGGCGCAGACCGGCCCGGTGGGTCTCGGGCAGCAGGACCGTCGAGCCGATGCAGAGCGCGAACAGCAGCCCGAAGTACCCCCAGATCAGCCACGGGCGCCCGTCGCCCGCCAGCAGCAGCGCGGTCGCGACCAGCGGCGTCGTCCCGCCGATCACCGACCCGATCTGGTAGCCGAGCGAGGCGCCGCTGTAGCGGAGCCGGGTGTCGAACAGCTCGCCGTACCAGGCGGCCTGCGGGCCGTACATCGCGTCGTGGAACAGGTTCACCAGCACGACCATGCCGACCACGACCATCACGGTGGACCCGGTGTCGAGCAGCAGGAAGAACCCGCCGAGGAACAGCGGCGCGCCGATCGCGCCGATCAGGTAGACGGGCTTGCGGCCGACCCGGTCGGAGAGCATCGCCCAGAGCGGAGTCGAGAACAGCCCGATCGCCGACGCGATGATCACGGCGGTCAGCCCGGCGCTCTCGGCGGCGTCGGTGCCCTGCGCGAGGTAGGTCAGCGCGAACGTCGTCGCCAGGATGTAGACGGAGTTCTGCGCGATCCGGCTGCCGATCGTCAGCAGCACGGTCCGCCAGTCGGTGCGCAGCACCTCCAGCACCGGGCGGCGGGACAGCGTGCCGGAGTCGCGGGCGGCGGTGAACACGGCCGGGTCGGCCAGGGTCAGCCGGATCGCGAGGCCGACGATCACCAGCACGAAGCTGAGCAGGAACGGGATCCGCCAGGCACCGGCGAGGAACGCCTCCTTCCCGGCGATCGCGAGCACCGACGCGTACACACCGGACGCGAGCAGCATCCCCGCCGACGACCCGATCTGCGGGAAGCTGCCGTAGAAGCCGCGGCGGCGGGCGTGCTGCTCGCCGTCGGCGTGCTCGACGGCCATCAGCACCGCACCGGCCCACTCGGCACCGACGGCGAGCCCCTGGACCAGCCGCAGCACGACGAGCAGGACCGGGGCGAGCAGCCCCGCCGTCGGGTAGGTGGGCAGCAGCCCGATCAGCGTGGTCGCCGCGCCCATCAGGACCAGCGACCCCACCAGCACCGACCGGCGTCCGACCCGGTCCCCGAGGTGCCCCGCGACGACGGCACCGATCGGCCGCGCACCGAACCCGGCGGCGTAGGTCGCGAACGACGCGAGCACGCCGGCCGCCGGGTCGACGTCGGTGAAGAACAGCGGCGCGAAGACCAGCGCGGCGGCGGTGGCGTAGAGGTAGAAGTCGTACCACTCGATGGTGGTGCCGATGAGGCTGGCGACGGCGGCGCGGCGCGGGGACGCACCGGGACGTGCGGACGTGCTGGACACGGGTGACCTGCCGGGAGGTGGGAGGGCCCCGGCCGGGAGACGGCCCGGGGGCTGGATGGTGACGACGCGGCGTCAGCGACAGGCGTGCGACGACAGGCGGCCGTGGTCCAGCCACCGCCTGCGGGTCAGCTCCGTGCGCTCCACAGGGCCCAGCCGAACAGACCGGACACCTCCGGCGCAACGGAGAGTGAGCAGCACCGCGTGCGGCTCACCGGGTGTGGCGTGACGGCGGGGCCCCGTCGCGGGTACGGGCGTGCAGGTCGGCCCAGGCGGCGACGCCCAGGTCGCGGGGCAGCGCGCGGGCGCCGATCCCGCACGTGGCGGCCCAGTCGCGGGCGACCCGCCGCCCGTACCGCCGCCCGACGACGTCGACGACCCCGCGGCCGCGCCCGCCGAACACCGCGTCGACGAGACGCTGGTATCCCCCCGCCGGACCGTCCACCAGCGGCCGGTCCCGGCGGGCGATCTCCAGGATCCCGCCGTCCACCGACGGGACGGGCCGGAACGACCGCGCGGGCACCCGCCCGTGCAGCCGGAACTCGTACCAGGGCCACCAGCGCGCGGTCAGCGCCGTCGTGCCCCCGACCGCGGCCCGCTTGCGGGCGACCTCCCACTGCAGCAGGAGCAGCGCATGCCCCCACCGCGGCGCCGCGAGGAGCCGGCGCAGCAGCGGGGTGGTGAGCGCGTACGGGACGTTGGAGACGACGTCGACCGCGCGGCCCAGCGGCTCCCGGACGAGATCGCCGTGGCGGACGTCGACGGCGGTGCCGAACCGCTCCCCCAGCCGGGACGCACGGTACGGGTCCAGCTCGACCGCGGTGACCGGCCGGCCGAGGTCGAGCAGGGCGGCGGTGAGGGCGCCGTCACCGGCGCCGAGCTCGAGGAGCGGGCGGGGCGGCCAGCCGGCGGCTACGGCGGCCAGCGCGGCCGGGACGGCGGGATCGGCGAGGAAGTTCTGGCCGTGCTCGTGCCGGCCGAGCGGGGTGGGACGGGTGCGACGGGTCGTCAACGGGGGCTCCCGGGTGGGGAGCCGGACGCGCGCGAGAGGGCGCCGCCCGGCAGGGGTACAGGACCGGCTGCGGGGACGGCGGTGCCGCGGAGAGGTGCTGGGCGCCGCCGTCAGGCGACGCGCAGGCGCATGAAGGCTGCCACGGCCCGGACGTTAGCCGGGCCGTGGCGGCCACGCACCGGGGTTTCAGTCCGTCAGGTCGCCGGGCCGGCCGGGCCAGGGCTCGACGACGTGGTCCGGGTAGTCCTCCGTCACGGTCGCCGGGAACTCCGGCGGCCGCTTCTCCAGGAACGACACGACCCCCTCGGCGGCGTCGCGGCCCTGGCCGAGGTGGTGGATGGCCGCGGAGTCGGCGCGGTGCGCGTCCCACGGGCTCGGCGCGCCGAGCATCCCCCACAGCAGCTGGCGGGTCAGCGCGACCGACACCGCGGACGTGTTCTCCGCGATCTCGGTGGCGATGGCCCGTGCCGTGGCCAGGAGCTCGCCGTCGTCGACGACGCGGGACACCAGCCCGCCGGCGTGCGCCTCGGCGGCGTCGAACACCCGGCCGGTCGCGGCCCACTCCATCGCCTGCGAGATCCCGACGATCCTGGGCAGGAACCAGCTCGACGCCGCCTCCGGCACCAGGCCGCGGCGGGCGAAGACGAACCCGAACCGCGCCGACGACGCGGCCAGCCGGATGTCGGCGGGCAGCGTCATCGTCGCCCCGATCCCGACGGCCGGGCCGTTGACGGCGGCGATCACCGGTGTCCGCAGCGAGGCCATCCGCATCGTGACGGTGCCGCCGCCGTCGCGCGGCACGTCGCCGATCCGGCCGACCCGGGCCCGGTCCGCGGCGCGCTGCGGGTCGTTCGCGTCGAACGACGCCCCGCCGCGGCCCAGGTCGGCACCGGCACAGAACCCGCGGCCGCGGCCGGTCAGGACGATCGCGCGGACCCCGTCGTCGGCGTCGGCGAGGTCGTAGGCGGCGATCAGCTCGCGGGCCATCGTCGCGGTGAAGGCGTTGAGCCGGTCCGGGCGGTCCAGGGTGATCGTGGCGACCCGGTCCTCGACGTCGTAGGCGATCTCGGTGAACTCGGAAGCGACGGTGCTCATGCCCGCCGAGTCTGCCGTGCGTGATCACCCACGACGAGCCCCGAACCGCCGCGTCCGCACGGTCACGCCGCCGTCCGGGCGTCCCCCGGCCAGCGCCGCGGCGCGGATGCAGGCGTGCGTCCACATGTTGAGCTGCACCTCCTTCGCCACCCGGAGGTGGTTGTAGAGCAGGTGCGAGAGCCGGTCCCCGGGCCGCGCCCAGGACTCGATCGAGAAGACCAGCCGGTCGCCGTCGCTCCGCACGGCGAACGTGATCCGGCCGGCCTCGAGGTGCCCGCGCAGGGTGACGAACGTGAAGCTCGTCGGGTCGGCGGCGCACACCCGGACCGGTCCGTCCCAGGGGCCGGGCATCCGGATGAGGAACTCGTCACCGACGGCCGTCCGGCCGGGCGTGCCGCGGGTGCGGCGGAACACCGCGAACTCCGGCGACCACCGGTCGTGGTTCGCCGCGAGCCGCTCCATCAGCTGTTCCGGGCCCAGCGACGAGCCCCGGATCCGGACCGAGTAGCGACGGTGCAGCAACGTGCCGCGCCCGTCCTCGGGGCGCTGGACACGCTCGTCGCCGGCGCCGTGGGGAGCCGGCGGTGGCAGGTCGGACCGGTCCCCCACGACGTCGCTGCGGTGGATCGGCGTGGTCCGCCAGAAGTACCGCCAGGACACCAGGACGAGTGCCACCGGCCACCGGGCGAGCGCGGCGACCCGCCGGGAGCGCCGGTCGCCGGTCACCGGTGGGGTGCGGGTGTGCGTCGGGTTCGTCATCGCACCGGGGTGTACCCGGCCCGCGGGCGGGGAACCTTCCGGACATGACGGTCGGATCGGTGGTGCGCCGGAGCGGGTTGCGCGGCGCGCACCTGCAGTGGATCTCGCTCGGGTCGGTGGGGCTGTCCATCGGGTTGTGGTTGCGCGCCAAGACGGTCGACCAGGACGAGCGCGGCAACGCCGAGCGGCGGGCGGTGTTCGTGGGGTTGTGGCCGTCGATGCTGTGGATGATCGGCGACTCGATGCGGCGCGAGGAGCAGCGGTCCTGAGCGGCGTGCGCAGGAACCGTCCCGATCCCGAGCGCCGCCGCGCCGACCTCGACGGCCTCGCCGCCCGCGCGGTGAACTTCGACGCGGCCGACGCGCCGGTCACCGCGTCGGACCGGCGCTGGCACGTCGACCACGGCCGCGCCCTCGTCGGCTCCGAGCCGCCCGGCGACCCCGTTCCCGACGGCGACTGGGAACGGGCGTGCGCCGTGGTGCGCGGCTACCAGTTCACCGACCACCACCGGCTGCGCGGCGTGTTCCGCCCGGCCGACCCGCTGCTCGGCCGGGACATGCTGCTGGAGGGCCGGTTCGGGCCGCTGCGGTTCCACCTGGGCGTCCGGGTGACGGACGTCGTCGACACCACCCGCGACGGGAAGCGGATCTGGGGCTGGACCTACGAGACGCTCGACGGGCACCTCGAACGCGGCCGGCTCACCTACGAGGTGGTGAAGGACCTGGCGGACGGCGAGGTGGAGTTCGTCATCCGCGCCTTCTCCCGGCCCGCCCGGATCCCGAACCCGTTCTACCGCCTGGGTTTCGGGCTGTTCGGGCGCGCGGTGCAGCTGGAGTTCTACCATCGGGCGGGACAGCGGGTCCGGGACCTGCTCGCCGGGGCCCGGAGCGGCCACCCGCTGCCGGAGCCGGTGCCGGGACCGGACGGGGTGACCGTCGCCCCGGCGGGGAGTCCCCGCGCGGCGACCGACCTCGTCGCCCACCTCGTCCGCCACCCGGGGGCGTGACAGGTCACGTGGCCATGGAAGTGAGGGTCACCTAACATGGACTCCGAGATGCGACGTCCGAATCCCCTCCGCTGGCTGGCCTACGCCTTCGGTGCCCGCCTGCCCGAGCGGCACCACCGGTGGGTCCTGCACGACGTCACCTGCCGCACCTGGGTGCTGCGCCACCTCGCCCGCACGACCGTCCAGCTGCTCCCGCTGCTGGTCGTGCTGTACCTGGTCGTCCCCGGCCCGCCCTGGGTGCGGCTGGGCGCGATCGTGTCGGGTGCCCTGATCGGCTACTTCTACTCGGCCGTCTACACCGTCGAGGCGTGCGAGACGCGGGTGATGAAGGCCGGCTACCCGGTCGGTGCGGCCGCCGCGACGCGGGAGGCGCGGCGCTCCGAGCAGCACGTCACCGAGCGCCTGCGGCACGACGAGCTGCACCGCGACGAGCGCAGCCGGCAGGACCGCGCGGGCTGACCCCACCGGCCTCGACGCGGTCCTCGCCGCGCACGACGTGACGGTGGCCTACCTGTTCGGGTCGCGCGCCGAGGGGCGTGCCCGGCCCGACAGCGATCACGACGTCGCGGTGTTGTTCGGACGCGACGACCTCCCCCTCGACGCCACCGAGCGGCTCGCGGCGGATCTCGCGGCGGTGCTCGGTACCCGGGTCGACGTCGTCGACCTCGCCCGTGCGGGTCTGGAGCTGCAGGGGCGGGTCGCCGAGGCCGGCCGCCTGCTGTACAGCGCCGACGACGCCGTCCGGGTCCGGTTCGAGGTCGACGCCCGGATGCGCTGGGTCGAGGTTCCGCCCCGTCGTCGAGCAGACCACGCGGTCCTTCCTCGCCCGGGTCGCCCGGGAAGGTCTGCGCTGACCCGCCGGATCCCGCACGCACGACGGCCCGGACCGTGGGGTCCGGGCCGTCGTGGAGCGGTCGTGGCTCAGGGGACGACGACCGGCCCGGTGGTCGGCGCCGGGTCGTCGGCCCAGCGGTGCCCGGACTCGCGGGGGGTGACGCCCTCGTCGGCCCAGGCCGTGAGCAGCTGCGCGACCTTGCTGTGCATCACCGTGCGGAGCCGGTCGAACGAGTTCTCCGGAACGTCGTCGACCTCGCCCAGCAGCAGCCACCAGGCCCAGGCGACCGCACCGGCGTTGGCGACGAAGTCCGGCAGCACCGGCACGCCCCGGGCGGCCAGCATGGCCTCGGCCTCCGGCGTGGTGGCGGCGTTCGCGGCCTCGACGACCACCCGCGCCCGGACGTCGAACGAGTTGTCCGGCGTGATCGCGTAGGAGATCGCGGCCGGGACGAGGATGTCGGCGTCGGCGGCCAGGATCGCGGGGCGCGGCAGCTGCTCGACGCCGGCGGGCAGCCGGGTCCGGTCGATCTCGCCGTAGCCGTCGCGCAGGTCCAGCAGCGCCGGGACGTCCAGGCCGTCCGCGCAGTGCAGGGTGCCCGCGGCGTCGGCCACCGTGGTGACCTTCACCCCGGCCTCGTGCAGGTAGTAGGCGGCCGCGCCGCCCATCGTGCCGACGCCCTGGATCGCGACGGTGGTCTCGGCGGGGATCTGGCCCCAGGACACGGCGGCGGCGAGACAGGCGTGCGCGACGCCGTAGCCGCCGATCACGTCACCGAGCTCGAAGCCGCCCTCGACCTTCGCGGTCAGACCGGTGCGGACACGCTCCAGGGTGGCGGCCGGGTCGGCCGCCCGGCTGATCGCGGCGTGGTAGCTCTGGCCCAGGCCGAGCCGCTCGAAGACCTCGTCGATCAGGTGCTGCGGGACGCCCAGGTCCTCCGCGGTGACCCAGTGCGCGTCGATCCACGGGCGCATGGCCTCGCAGAAGCGCTCGAGCACCTCGACGGCCCGCGGGTCCTTGGGGTCGAAGTCGATGCCGCCCTTGGCCCCGCCGATCGGCAGGTCGAAGGTGGCGGTCTTGTTGGCCATGCCGCGGGCCAGGTCCTCGACCTCGCTCAGCGTGCAGCCGGCGCGCATCCGGGTCCCGCCGGTGGCGAGCCCCGCCCGCAGGGTGTGCACCACGAGGTAGCCGACGGCGCCGGTGACCGAGTCGTTCCACTGCAGCCGCATGTAGGGCTCGGAACGGCGGATCGCGGGGGCGACGGCCGGAGCCGGGACACCGGCGGCCGGAACGGTCTGCGCGGCAACCTGCGGGGTGCCTCCGGCCGGGTTCTGCATCGTCGTCATGGCGACCCACCTCCTCGTCGTGCTCTACCGGTCACCGCCGCCACCGAGGGGTGGACGCCGGCCACGTCATCGCCTGTCCGGACCTCGTCGTCCACCCGGTCGGCGGCCTGCCGTGCCGGTGGGGCCAGCCTGGGGCCGGATCCCGCCCGGCGTCCATTTACGGATCATTCACGGCGGTGTTCACCGTTCCTGCACAACGCCTAGGCTCGCCGCCATGGACCTGTCGCTGCCGCGCCTGCGGATGCTGCGTGAGCTGCACCGGCGGGGGACGATCACCGCCGCCGCGACGGCCCTGCACTACACCGCGTCCGCGGTGTCCCAGCAGCTCGCGCAGCTCGAACGCGACGTCGGGACCAGGCTGTTCGAGCGCCGCGGGCGCCGGGTCCAGCTCACCGACCTCGGGGTGCTGCTCGCCGAGCACGCCGAGGAGATCCTCGCCTCGGTCGAGCGCGCGACCCAGGCCCTGGAGGAGGCCGGCGAGTCCGTCGCGGCGAAGCTCACAGCCGGGGTGTGGGCGTCGGTGGCGTCCGGCCTGCTCCCCGACGCACTCACCGCGCTGGCCCGGACCCATCCGGGAGTCGAGGTACGCACCCGCGAGCTCGCCCCGGAGGAGACGGCGGCCGCGGTCCGCGACGGCGAGCTCGACCTGTCGTTCGTCATCGACTACTCGAACTACCCGATGACCTGGGACAAGGGCCTGGAGCGGGCGGTGATCGCGGTCGAGCGGCTCTACGCGGCGGTCCCCGCCGGTGCGGTGCCGACGGCCAGCGTGACGCTCGCCGAGCTCGCCGAGCACCCGTGGATCGTGTCCCCGGCACGATCGCACTTCGGGCACGCGGTACGGCTCGCCTTCCAGGCCGCCGGTTTCCGGCCGCGGATCGACCACGAGGTCGAGGAACAGGCGACCGCGATGGCGATGGTCGCCGCCGGCCTGGGCGTGACGCTGGTGACCGACCTCGGGCTCGCGCTGCGTCCCCCGGGGGTCGACGTCGTCGCGCTCGGGGACACGCTCACCCGCACGGTGTCCCTCGCCTACCGGACCGGCTCGGCGCGCCGCGCGGCGCTGATGCTGGTCGTCGACGCCGTCCGCACTTCGGCGGCGGAGAAGGGACTCGGCGCCGACACCACGCTGCCCGTCCCGGCACCGGCCCCGGCACCGGAGGAGCCCGCCCCCGCGGAGCTCGGCACGGAGGGCGCACAGCTCGGCCTCGGCTGAGAACGGGGTCACCCGGAAGAACACCCGAACCGATCGGGCGGGGAATTCCGAACAACCGGCGTGCAGACCGGAGAACTGGAGCGGGTGAACGGGGACACACCCGTTCTCGGCCGGTCCGTCGCGATCGCGGTGGAACTGCTCGGGATCGTCGCGGCCGTCGCGGCCGGGCATCTCACGGCCGGCATTCTGTCACCGTCGTCGTCCCCGTTCGTCTCGGTCGGTGACGCCGTCGTCCGGCTGTCCCCGCAGCCGGTCGTCGAGTTCGGGAAGTCCGTCTTCGGCACGGCCGACAAGCCCGTCCTCCTCGCCGGTGTCGGGGTCCTGCTGGTGGTCGCCGGCGCGGTCGCCGGGCTCGCCGCCCGCCGGCGTCCCGCCGCCGGGACGGTGGCGGTCACCGCGCTCGGCGTCCTCGCGCTCGCGGCCGTGCTGACCGCCCCGGCGCTGCGGCCCGCCGATGTCGCCGCCCCGGTGGCCGCGCTGGTCGCCGGCGTCGTCGTGCAGCGCGGCCTGCACCGCCTCGCCCGCGCCGCGGCCGCGACGACGGCCCCCGGCGGTCCCGGTCACCGGGTCGGCCGTCGTACGGTGCTGGCCGGTGCGTCCGCGGCCGTGCTCGCCGGTTCTCTCGCGGCCGGCGGCGCGGGGGCGGTCCTCGCGTCGACCGGACGCGGCATCGCCGGCTCCCGCGAGGCGCTGACGCGCAGGCTCGCCGCGGCCCGGTTCGCGGAGCGGGCGCCGGCGATCCCCGCGTCCGCGGCGTTCCCGGAGCTCGGCACGGGCCCCTTCCTCACCCCGAACGCCGACTTCTACCGGATCGACGTGTCGCTGCAGATCCCCGCGGTCCGCGCCGAGGACTGGACACTGCGGATCCACGGCCGGGTGCGGCGTGAGCTCACCCTGACCGTCGAGGACCTGCTCTCCCGGCCGCTGGTCGAGCGCACGATCACGATGACCTGCGTCTCCAACACCGTCGGCGGGAACCTCGTCTCCACGGCGAACTTCGTCGGCGTCGAGCTGGCCCCGCTGCTGCGCGAGGCGGGGGTCGAGCCCGGCGCAGACCAGATCGTGTCCACCAGCCGCGACGGCTGGACCGCGGGCACCCCGACCGGCACCGTCCTCGAGCCCGGCCGCGGCGCGCTGCTGGCACTGGGCATGAACGGGGAGGCGCTGCCCGTCGAGCACGGGTTCCCGGTGCGGATGGTGGTGCCCGGCCTCTACGGCTACGTCTCGGCCACCAAGTGGCTCGCCGACATCGAGCTCACCACGTTCGCCGAGCGCAGCGTCTACTGGCGCGACCGCGGCTGGGCCGAGCGCGCCCCGATCAAGACCCAGTGCCGGATCGACGCGCCCGCCGGGTTCGCCCGGCTCGCGCCGGGCCGGGTGCAGGTCGCGGGCGTCGCCTGGGCGCAGCCGGTCGGGATCGCGGGCGTCGAGGTCCGGGCCGACGACGGGCCGTGGGTCCCGGCCGAGCTCGCCACCGACGTCGGACCCGCCACCTGGCGGATGTGGCGGGCCGAGCTCGATCTCGCCCCCGGCAGCCACACCCTCACCGCGCGCGCCACCGACCGCGACGGCCGCACCCAGACCGAGGTCCGCGCCGACCCGATCCCGGACGGCGCGACCGGCAGGCCGATGGTGATCGTCTCCGTCGGCTGAACCGCGACAGGAAATTCGTTCCCGCCGTTTCCCGGCTCCGCCGTGCCCTTTTCCGGAACCGCCGGAATTCCTCCGGGAAATCTTCGGAAGATTGTCCGGGGAAACCGAACCGGAGCACCACGGGACACCGAACAACTCACCGACCATCGACGGCGGCCACGCCGTCGGCATTCGAAAGGAATCGACAGATGCGCGCCACCCGCACCCTGGCCACCGTCGGCCTGCTCGCCACCCTGTCCCTCGGTCTCGCCGCGTGCGGTGGTGGCGCGGAGCCGGCCGCCCCGGCTGCCCCCGCACCGTCCTCGTCGGCCGCGGCCGCACCGGCGGCGGACGGCGTCACCACCAACGACGACGTCGTCGGCCCGGCCTGCGGCCAGCTGCCGCAGGGCGACGAGCCCGGCTCGCTCGACTCGATGGGCCCGCAGCCCGTCGCGACCGCGGCGAGCACCAACCCGCTGCTCACCACCCTGGTCACCGCGGTCGGGAAGGTCCCGGGCCTGGCCGACACGCTGAACCAGCAGCAGGCGATCACCGTCTTCGCCCCGGCGAACGACGCCTTCACCGCCGTCCAGCAGCAGCTGGGCGAGGAGAAGTTCAACGCGCTGCTGGCCGACACCGACCAGCTGCAGGGCCTGCTCAGCTACCACGTCACCCCGGAGCGCCTGGACGCCGCGGGCCTGGTGCAGAAGAAGACCCTGACCGAGCTGGCGGGTGGTGACCTCACCATCGGCGGCACGGCGGAGGCCCCGACGGTCACCGACGGGCAGGGCAACACCGCCAACGTCCTGTGCGGCAACATCCCCACCGCGAACGCCACCGTGTTCGTGATCGACAAGGTCCTGATGCCGAAGGCGGGCTGATCCACCGGTCCGGCGACGGCGCGGGTCCGGGGCGTGACGTCCCGGGCCCGCGCCGTCGTGCGGCCCCGGCCCCGCCCGGGCACGGTGGATCATGCCGCCCCGCCCGCGGACACCGACGACGCCGACCCGGAAGACGATGACCAGCCCGTCCCCCACCGACCGCCCCGGCCACGGCCGGCCGCCGTCGCGCGCGCTCGTCCTGGCCACCCTCCTGTCCGGCGTCCTGGCCGTGGTGCTCGCCGCCCTCGTGCCGTTCGCGCCGGTCGAGACCCGGGACACGACGGTCACCTGGCCGCAGGCCGGCGAGCTGCCGTCGTCGACGACGGCGGCGTTCCAGCCCACCGCGCCCGAGTCGGTGCGGGTGACGGTGCCCTGCCCGGTGCTGCGTGCCGCGCAGGACCGGGGCGGGGCGACGACCGTGGTGTCCACCGAGCGGCCGGGCACACCCGGGACCGGGTTCACCGTGCTGACCGACGGCGGTGACGTCCGGGTGCAGGCCGGGGGCCGGGAACTGGTGCGCGAGCCGATACCCGGCGGCGACGCCTGTGGCGTGCTGCTCACCGCCGACGCCGGCGGCGCCCGGGTCACCCTCGGCGACGCCGCACCGCGGTCGTTCCCCGGCGACGTCGTCCGGACCGTCGCGGCCTTCACCACCGACCTGGCCCCGGCGGACGCCGAGGGCCTGCAGGTCACCGCCCGCACCGCCGACTGGTTCGAGGCCGCCCCGACCGGGACGAAGCTGGTCCTGCTCGGCCTGCAGTGGGCGTCCGCGGCCACCGCGCTGGTCCTGCTCGCCCGGCTCGCCGGGGACCGTCTCCGCCGGCGCCGGGGTGCATGGCGGTTGTGGCGGGCCCGGCTCGCGGCGCTGCGGACTCCGTCCGGGGCGGGGCGGACCGTCGCCGACGCCCTGGTCGTGGGCACGCTCGCGGTCTGGACCGTGATCGGCCCGCTGAGCACCGACGACGGGTTCACCGAGGCCATCGCCCGCAACACCACGGGCGACGACTTCGGGAACGTCTACCGCTGGGGCAACGCGTCCGAGGCGCCGTACACGCTGGTGATCCGGATGGTCCAGGCGCTGGCCGGCGCCGGGGCGGGCCCGCTCGGGCTGCGGGTCCCGTCGGTGCTGGCCGGGATCGCGGTGTGGCTGCTGCTGTCCCGGGTGGCGCTGCCCGCCGTGCTGCCCCGCCTGCACCGCCGGGCGTGGGTGCGCGGCACGCTCGGCGTCGCGTTGCTGGCGTGGTGGCTCCCGCTGAACCTGGGGGTCCGTCCGGAGCCGTTCGCGGCGCTGGCCGTCACGGCCGCCCTGTGCTGCGCACTGCGGGCGGTCGCGCGGCCGGGTGGCCGGGCCGGGCTCTGGACGTCGGGCGCGGCGCTGGCGTCCGGGCTGGCGCTGGCGGTGACGCCGTCGGCGCTGACCCTCGCCGGGCCACTGTTGCTGCTGGTCCCGGCCCTGTGGCGGCGGTTCGCCGGGCGCGGCGGGCCCGGCCCGCGCGCCGCGACCCTCACCGGGGCCGCCGCGACGGTCGCGGCGGCCGGGATCGCGGCGGCGGGCGCGGTCGTCGTGTTCACCGGGCAGAGCTTCTACACGGTGGCACGAGCGACGGAGATGCACGCGTTCTACGGGCCCGCTGTCGCCTGGTTCTCCGAGATCCGCCGGTGGGAGTACCTGCTCGGGTTCGACAACGAGCAGGGCGGGCTGGGCCGCCGACTCCCGGTGCTGCTGACGATCGCGCTGCTCGTGGCCGCGCTGCCCCTGGTCGCGCGCGGCGCGCACCGGTGGACCGCGGGACTGCGCCGGACGCCGGTGCCGCTGGTCGGCGTCGCGCTGGGGTTCGTGCTGCTCACGCCGTCGCCGTCGAAGTGGACGCACTACTTCGGCACGCTCGCCGGGGTCGGGGCGCTCGCCGTCGTCGCGGGGGTGGCGCTGGTCGTCGCGGCCGCGCGCAGGCCCGCCGACGCGACGGTGCGGGGCGCCGCGGCGGCCGGCACCGTCGCGGCGGTCGTGCTGACGGCGCTGGTGTTCGCCGGGCGCAACGACTGGTTCCTGTGGTCGGGGTGGGGCGTCCCGCGGCTCGACGGGCCGTTCGAGCCGCTGGACTCCCCCGCCGTCTGGCTGCTCGTGGCGGTGCTCGTGCTCGCCGGCACGCTCCTCGCGGTCCGGCCCGTGCCGCGGGCGGCGGCGATGCTGCCCGCCGGTGTCGTGGTGACCGCGCTGGTCACCGGGGTCGCCGTGGTGGTCGGCTCGCTCGCCGTCGCACCCCTGCGGCAGGACGGCGGCTACTCGGTCGGCGCCCAGATGTGGGACGAGCTCACCGGCCGCGGCGGCTGCGGGATCCTCGACCACGTGACCGTCCCGCGGGACGGCGGCGCGCTCGCGGCCGCGGGCGGCGAGGACACCCTGACGGGGTTCACCGAGGGCGGCGGGTGGCCGCAGCCCCCGCCGGACGGCGGCACCGGCTGGGGCAGCCGCGACGGCGGCCCGGGGACGACCGGCGAGCTCACCAGCCGCTGGTACTCCGTCCCGGCGGGGCCACCGGACCGGGAGCTGACGGTCGACGTGGCCGGGCGGACCGGTCAGGGCAACGTCGTCGAGCTCGAGTACGCCCGGGCCGGGTCCGCGGAGCCGGACGGCGCGCTGCCGCTCGACGACACCGCGACGTCCGACGACGCCCGCGCCGACTACCCGTCCGAACGGGTCGAGGAGGCCACCCCGCTGGACCGGCCGGGGTGGCGCGGGGTGCGCGTCACCGTCGGCGAGCTGCCGGAGGGGACCGACCGGGTCCGCGTGCACGCGGTCGACGACACCACCGACGCCGGCGGCTGGGTCGCCGTCGCGGCGCCGCGGCTGGTCGAGCCGGCACCGGTGGTGCCGATGCTGCGCGACGCCGACGGCCCCGTCTACGTCGACTGGTCCATCCTCTGGTCGGCACCCTGCCTGCGGGACCTGCCGGCGGTGCGGGCCGGGCTGGTGCAGACGCCCCGCTATCTGGTGCTGGGGCCGTCGTCGCTCGGGTTCGCCCTCGACGTCTCCTTCACCGGCGCCGCCGGGGGCAGCTTCGCCGCGATGCGCCGGACCACCACCGAGTCGGTGATCGGCACCCGGGTCGACACCGCCGACGACCCCGAGCAGGACGACTGGGGGCGGGTCACCCGGATCGACACGGACCTCGCCGTCGACGCCTACGACGTCCGGTCCGACAGGGTGTCGCGCTGGGGCTGGGAGGGCGACCGTTCGCCCCTGGGCCGTCCGGAGCTCCCGCCGCCCTGAGCCCGTCCGCTCGGAGGGGCCGGTGCCGGGACACCACTGATAGACAGGTGCGGATACCTGCACGCAAGGAGCAAGGGAGCTTCATCGTGGCTTTCCCCGGACTGCAGCACGTCGCGCTGACCGTGGGCGACATCGAGCGCAGCACGAAGTGGTACTCGGCCCTGTTCGGCGCCGATCCGGTACTGGTCGAGGACGAGGAGGGCGGCCGCTTCCACCACACCGTCTTCGCGCTGGACGGCGGCATGCTGTTCGGCCTGCACACCCACCAGGGGCGCGAGTCGAAGGACTCCTTCGACGAGGAGCGCACCGGCCTGGACCACGTCGGGTTCGCCGTCGGCTCGCAGGCCGAGCTGGAACAGTGGGCGCAGAAGCTGACCGACCTGGGCATCGCGCACGGCGGCGTCAAGAAGGGGCACTACGGCAGCGGGCTCTCGTTCCGCGACCCGGACAACATCGCGCTCGAGTTCTTCGCGTTCCCGGAGGGCTGACCCGGACCGGGACCCCGGTGCGACGGCGGCCGTGTCCGGACACGGCCGCCGCCGTACCACCGTGCGGACGCGCGCTTGCCCGGCGGCGGCGGTCCGCGATCGAATCATGCGGTGATGCGCACCCGGCTCGAACCGTTCTGGCCCAGCCGTCGCATCACCGCGTTCGACGAGCTCTGTCGGTGGGCCGCGTAGCGACCCCGGCACCGACTCCCGGGTCGCGGCGCGGCCGTCCCCGTGCCCAGGTCCGCGGGCACGACGCCCGCGATCACCGACCCACCGTCAGGGAGCCACCGTGTCCGTCACCGACGATCTGCTCGCGAACAACGCCCGCTACGCCGAGAGCTTCTCCGGCCCGCTGCCCCTCCCGCCGGCGAAGAAGGTCGCCGTCGTCGCCTGCATGGACGCCCGGCTGGACGTCTACCGCATCCTCGGCCTGAACGAGGGCGAGGCGCACGTCATCCGCAACGCAGGCGGTGTCGTCACCGACGACGAGATCCGCTCGCTGGCCATCAGCCAGCGGCTGCTGGGGACCGAGGAGATCATCCTCATCCACCACACCGACTGCGGGATGCTGACCTTCACCGACGACGACTTCAAGAAGTCCGTCCAGGACGACACCGGGATCAAGCCGGAGTGGGCCGCCGAGGCCTTTCCCGATCTCGACGGCGACGTCCGCCAGTCGATCGCCCGGATCACGGCCAACCCGTTCGTCCCGCGGAAGGACTCGGTCCGCGGCTTCGTCTTCGACGTCGCGACCGGGAAGCTGAACGAGGTCGTCTGAGGCCCCGCGACGCCCGGACGGCCCGGCCCCGCGAGCGTGCGGGGCCGGGCCGTCCGGTGTGCGGGATCAGGCCGTCCGGGGACGGCGGCGCAGCGCGTTGCGCGCCACCGCCAGCTGCTGCGCGACCTCGGCGGTGATCAGCTCGGCGTGCAGCACGTCGGCGCGGTCGGAGACCCCGTCGGGGCCTGCGGTGCGTAGCGCGCGGTGCCGCCGGACGAGGGCCTCCAGGCTGTCGAGCAGCCGGGTCCCGGGATCGGTCGTCGCCCCCGGCGGGGGCAGGGTCGGTGCACTCATCGTGTCTGTCTCCTGTGGTCTCAGGGTGCCTCGGGGATCGGGGGTCGATCACCTCGGCGGACAGCGCGTGGTGCACACCCGCACGTAGTCGATGACTCGCCGCCGGGACAGGACGGTGCGGGTCATGTCACCACCCCCGCCCGTCTACCGGCGATCGCAGCGAGAAGCTCCCGGGGTGCGGTCGTCGCGCGGGTGACGCCCGGGTGGGCCCGCTCCGCCGTCGACCGCATGGTTCCTCCATCGCGTCCCGGCGGGAGCACCCTCACCCGCGTGCGGCGGGGGGTTGCTGCGGCGTCGTCGAGCCGGGTCTCTCGGCCGCTCCGGATGGTGTGTCCCCCGACTGTAGGGAGCGTGGGCACCTCCGTGTCAACCCGCGCGCCCGGCACGTGATCCGCGACGCCCGCATCCTCCCGACCGGCGGGAGCACCGCGGCCACCGGGCCGAGGATGTCCGGACACCGCGCCCGCGGGCCGGCGCCGTCGATCCGGCGCCGGTGGGCGGACGACGTGTCCGGACCGGTTCCACACCCGCTCCCACCAGGCGAAACAGGTGACGGCAATCCCAACACCAAGGGTTGGGTTTCGGGCCCGGGCCGGTTACCGTCGACGTCGTGACCGGTTCCCTGCTGCTGACGACGCGCGAGCACATCGACCTCGCCCGCGTCGCGTCGGCGCTCTGTCGGCCCTGAGGCCGACCCCACCCGTCACCCCCTGCCCCGCGCCGCCCCGCGGCACATCCCGCCGCACGCCCCGCAGCACGCCCTCCCCGCGCTCACGTGACCCGGCCACGCTCGCCCGATCGTGCGAGCGCCGGCGGAACCGGTGAGCGCCCGCCATCGCACCTCCACGGCTCGTGGGGGTGTGGTTCCGGCGCGCCCTTCTCCAGGAGCTTGTATGACGACCACGTCCGAACGGGCGCGCGCCCAGGCGCCGCCCGACGTCGAGACCCTCCGCACCCGGCAGACCCGGGGCCCCGCCCGGGTGCCGCGCTGGGTGGTGAAGACCGCGTCCCCGGTCCTGCTCGTCGCCCTGTGGCAGGTGCTGTCCAGCACCGGCCTGCTGCCGCGCGACGTGCTCGCCTCACCCGTCACCGTGGTGGAGACCGCGGCCGGGATGTGGGCCGACGGGGCCGTGCAGAGCGCCGTCGTCGTGTCCGGGGCGCGGGTCGTCGCCGGGATCGCGATCGGCGTGGTCACCGCCGTCGTCCTCGCGACGCTGTCCGGGCTCTTCCGGCGCGGGGAGGACGTCATCGACGCACCCGTCCAGATGCTGCGCACGGTCCCGGTGATCGGGCTGATCCCGCTGCTGATCATCTGGTTCGGCATCGGCGAGGAGCCGAAGATCGTGCTGATCGGGCTGGCCGTGACCTTCCCGCTCTACATGAACCTCTTCGGCGGCATCCGCAACGTCGACGCCACCCTCGTCGAGGCCGCCCGGACCCTCGGGCTCGGCTGGTTCGGCCAGGTCCGCCACGTGATCCTGCCGTCGGCGATGCCACAGTTCCTGGTCGGCCTGCGCTACTCGCTCGGCACGGCCTGGCTGGCGCTGGTGTTCGGCGAGACGATCAACGCCACCTCCGGCATCGGCTACGAGATGAACCGGGCCCGGGAGTTCTTCGAGACCGACGTCATCGTCGTCTGCCTGGTCCTCTACGCGCTGCTCGGCCTGGTCGGCGACGGCATCGTCCGACTCCTCGAGAGGGGGCTCCTGTCATGGCGACCGGCGTTCAGCGGGCGGTGAACCCCGTCTCGGTGCGGGGCCTGACCCGGCGTTTCGACGACCGGGCGGTCCTCGACGACCTCGACCTCGACATCCCGCCCGGCCAGTTCGTCGCGCTGCTCGGCGCCTCGGGCTGCGGCAAGTCCACCCTGCTGCGGATCCTCGCCGACCTCGACCACGACGTGACCGGTGAGGTCACCGTCGCACGGAAGCGGGCCGTCGGGTTCCAGAACCCGCGGCTGCTGCCGTGGAAGAAGGTGTGGCGCAACGTCGTCATGGGCCTGCCCGGACGCCCGGACCGGTCCCGCGCCGAGGCGGCGCTCACCGAGGTGGGGCTCGGGCACCGCATCGACGTCTGGCCGAAGGTCCTCTCCGGCGGCGAGGCCCAGCGGGCCGCGCTCGCCCGGTCCCTGGTCCGCGACCCCGACCTCCTGCTGCTCGACGAGCCGTTCTCCGCGCTCGACGCGCTCACCCGGATCACCGCCCGCGGCCTCGTCGACGAGGTCTGGCAGCGGCACCGCTGCGCGGTGCTGCTGGTGACCCACGACGTCGAGGAGGCGCTCGTGCTCGCCGACCGCGTGCTCGTCATGGACGGCGGGCGGATCGCGCACGACGCGCCCGTCGACCTCGACCGGCCCCGCGACGTCACCCACCCCGACTTCCAGCACCTGCGCGCCGACCTGCTCGGCCGCCTGGGCGTGCACTGACCACCGGAGGGACACCATGTCCGTCGAGTTCATCGGCATGATCGGGACCCAGGAGGTCTCGGAGATCCACCCCGCCGCAGGGCCGGTCGTCGACCGCGACACCGTCCGCCGGTTCGTCGCCGCCCACGAGAACGGCGGCTTCGACAAAGTGCTGGTCGGCCACTCGTCGTCCACACCGGACGGTCTGCAGGTCGCAGCGTACGGCGCCGCCCACTCCGACCGGCTCGGCTTCCTCGTCGCGCACCGGCCCGGGTTCACCGCGCCCACCCTCGCCGCCCGGCAGTACGCCACCCTCGACCACTTCTCGGGCGGTGGCCGGGTCGCGATGCACGTCATCTCCGGCGGCAGCGACACCGACCAGCGGCGCGACGGCGACTGGCTCGACAAGGAGCAGCGCTACGCCCGCACCGACGAGTACCTGTCCGTCCTCCGCCGCGCCTGGTCCGAGCCGGACGCGTTCGACCACACCGGGGAGCACTACCGGGCCGCCGGCGTGCGGCAGGAGATCCGCCCGCTCGCCCCGATCCCCCTCTACTTCGGAGGGTCCTCCGACGCCGCCTACCGGGTCGGCGGGCGGCACGCCGACGTCTTCGCGCTCTGGGGCGAGCCCCTCGCGGGCACGGCCGAACAGATCACCCGCGTGCACGACGCCGCCCGCGCGGCCGGGCGCACCGAGCTGCCGCGGATCAGCGTGTCGTTCCGGCCGATCCTCGGCGACACCGAGGAGGAGGCGTGGGCGCGCGCCCACGCGGTCCGGGACGGGATCGTCGCCGCGAAGGGCGGGCACGGCTCCTTCACCGGCAGCCGGATGCGCGAGGCCGGTGCGCCGCCCAACGTCGGCTCGCAACGGCTGCTCGCCGCCGCGGAGGCCGGCGAGCTGCACGACCGCTGCCTGTGGACGGCGACCGCCGCCGCGTCCGGCGCCGCGGGCAACTCGACGGCGCTGGTCGGCACCCCGGACACCGTCGCCGCCGCGCTCGCCGACTACGTCGGCATCGGCGTCACGACCCTGCTGATCCGCGGCTACGACCCGATCGACGACGCCCGCCGCTACGGCCGCGAGCTGCTGCCCGCCGTCCGTGCCGAGCTGTCCCGCCGCGGGCTCGACCGCGACGCCGCCGTGCAGGGGGTCCCGGCGTGAGCGGGCCCGCCACCGCGCCCCGCCGCACCGCACCCGCCGCGGCGACCGCGTGGGCGCCCGAGGGCACCTCGCGCGGCACCGTCGCCGTCCTGACCGGGCGCGGTGAGCATCCCGGGATCTACGCCCGGCTCGGCCGCCGCCTCGCGTCCGACGGCTGGACCGTCGCCGTCCCCGGTCCGGGTGCCGGCGACGACTCCGTCGCCGACGCCCTCACCGGCGCGACCGGTGCCCGGGTGCTGCTCGGCTCCGACACCGGCGCGCTGCGGGCGTGGGGGCTCGCCGCGTCGGGCACCGTCCGGCCGGACGGTCTGGTACTCGCCGGGCTGCCCACCGCCACGTCCCCGGCGCTGGACCACGACGGCGAGCTCGACGCCCGCACCGCCTGCCCGGTGCACCGCGGTGTGCTCGAGGCCGACCCGGACTTCGGGTGGGGCGCGCTCGCCGAGGCCCCGCCGCCGGTGCCCGCCGCGGCGCTGCCCGACCTGCCGGTGCTGTGGCTGCACGGCGACGCCGATCCGATCGCCCCGGCCGCCGGGATCCGGGAGCTGGCCCGCCCCGCCGACGACGTCGCCGTCGTCGCCGACGGGGTGCACGACGTGCTGAACGACCAGTTCCACCGGATCGTCGCGGCCCGGCTCGTGCTCTTCCTGGAGCGGCTGGCCAAGGGCGCCCGGTTCGCCGAACCGCCCGCACCGGCGTCCGGCGGGTCCCGGACCCGCCGCGCCGCGCCGCTGACCGTCTCGGCCCGGCTCGACCACGCACTGGCCGCGCTCGCCGAGCTCGTCGACGCCGACGGCGACACCGTCACCTGCGACGCGATGTCACGTGCCCGCGGCGTCCCGCTGAACTCGCTGGTCAACGTGATGCTGCAGCTGCGCCGCGCCGGGCTCGTCACGAGCAGGCGGGGCTGCGAGGGCGGCTACCGGCTCGCCCGCCGGGCCGACGAGATCACCGTCGCCGACGTCGTGCGCGCGACCGAGGGCGCGGTCGCCGTCCTGCGCGGCACCGGCCCTGCCTCGGTGCTCTGGGCCGACCTGGAGCGCACGGTCGCCGAGTTCCTCACCTCACGCACCCTCACCGACCTGGAGCGTTCCGCCCGATGAGCACCGGCTCCTTCCACCCCGACCTCGGCACCACCGTGCCCGACCACGCCCGGGTGCACCTGGTCCGCGGCGCCGACCTGTCCGTCGACACCGCCCAGACCAGCGGGATGAGCCGCCGCGAGGCGATCAGCGGCCGCACCGTCGGCTCGTCGACGCTGTGGACCGGCGAGACGCACGTCGCCCCGGACACGAACTCCGGCGACCACCACCACGGCGAGGCGGAGACCTCGATCTACGTGGTCAGCGGACGGCCCCGGTTCGTCTTCCACGACGGCACCGGCGAGGTCGTACTGCAGACCGAGCCGGGCGACCACGTGTTCGTCCCGCCCTTCGTCCCGCACCGCGAGGAGAACCCCGACCCGGAGCACCCGGCCGTCGTCGTGATCTCGCGCAGCACCCAGGAGGGGATCGTCGTGAACCTCCCCTCGCTCACCCCGCTCACCGATCCGGAGACCACCCCGTGACCCGCCGACTCACCCTCCCCGCCCTGCTCGCCGCGCTCGCCCTGGTGCTCGCCGGCTGCTCCGGCGGTGCCGCGGACGACGGCCCCACCGACCTCTCGCAGGTGACGCTGCGGGTCGGTGACCAGGCCGGGATCCAGCAGGCGCTCGTCGAGGCGTCCGGCGCGCTCGAGGGCACCCCCTACACGGTCGAGTGGGCCCAGTTCCCGGCCGCCGCCCCGCTGCTGGAGGCGCTGCGCAGCGAGGCGGTCGACGTCGGCATCGCCGGCGACGCACCCACCCTGACCGCGCTCTCCTCCACCGACCGGATCAAGATCGTCACGGCGACCCGCTCGCCCAGCCAGGGCGGCCTGGCGCTGCTCGTGCCGAAGGACTCGCCCGTGCGCTCGGTCGCCGACCTGCGCGGGAAGACGGTCTCGCCGACCACCCAGGGCAGCATCGGGCACTACCTGCTGCTGCGCGCCCTGGAGGAGGCCGGGGTGCCCGCGGACCAGGTGGACATCTCGTTCCTGCAGCCGGTCGACGCGGCCGCCGCGATGAACTCCGGCGCGATCGACGCGTGGTCCACCTGGGACCCGTACACCGCGGTCGCCCAGCAGGAGTCCGGCGCCCGCGTCCTGCGCGACGCGAAGGGCCTCGGCACCGGGCTCACGTTCCTCGACGCCAACACCGAGGCGCTGGAGGACCCCGGCACCCGAGCCGCGCTGACGGACTTCACCCAGCGCTACGCCCGGGCCCTGCAGTGGGCCCGGGAGAACCCGCAGGAGAACGCGGCGATCTACGCGAAGCTGACCGACCGTCCGGCTGCCGTCGCGGATCTGATGGCGCAGCGGGCACTGCGCAGCACCGAGCCGCTGACCCCGGACCTGACGGCCGAGCTGCAGGGGGTGGCCGACCGGTACTCCGACTACGGCGTGCTCCGCAACCGGGTCGACGTCGGCTCCGCGATCGAGGACCTCGGCGCCCCCGCCGGGTCCTGACCGCACCGCCCGCACGCCCGGACCCCGCCGAGATGCGGCCCAGCGTTCCGTGGTGATCGACATCCGACGCTGAGCCGCATCTCGGCGAGCATGATCCGGACACGGAACGCCGCCCGCCGCGGTGGAGCACACCGGCGGCGAGGGCCTCCGGCTCGTGAGTGGTTATCGCGGTCAGGACCGCGACAACCACTCACGGGCCGCGAGGCCCACACCCACCAGCGGCGCCAGGGCCGTCGCGGCGAAGCCGAGGCCGCCGGCCGCGGCGTGCAGCGGCACCCACACCAGGGGCGCCAGCGCGCCGCCGAAGAACTGGAACGACAGCGCCAGCGACGCCGCCCCCGCACGGTTCCCGTCCGTGCTGGTCGCGGCGATCGCGTTGACCGTGGTCCGCAGCCCGGTGACGGCGACGCCGACCGCGGCGACCCCGAGCCCGAGCAGCGGCACCGACGGCCCCAGCGCCGCAACCACGAGGCCGACGGCGAGCAGCAGGTTCGTCAGCACCCCGGTGCGCCACGGGCCGAGCGCGTCGAGCCGCCTGCCCAGCAACGGCGCCGTGAGCAGCCCGGCGACGCCGAACGCCGCCGCCAGCAGCCCGCGCTGCCACGGGCCGAGCCCGAAGTCCTCCTCCGCCCGCAGGATCGCCAGCACGGTGAGGCCCACCGCCGCGAAGTAGCACAGGAACGACAACGCGCAGGCCAGCGCCAGGTTCCGGTTCAGCAGAGCCCGTACCGGTGGCGGGCCGGTGGGGCGCGGGCCCGCCGTCATCGTCGGGGGCAGCACCGCCAGCACGACCGCGACCAGCGCGGGGAACGCGAACGCCAGCCGCCAGTCCAGCACCGCCGACGGCCCGGACACCAGCGGGCTCGCCGCCTGCCCGGCGGCCTGCATGCCGGCGAAGAACCCGAGCGCCCGCCCCAGGCCGGCCCGCGGCACCAGGTCGGTGATCGCGGCGACGAGCAGCGGGGTCGTGAAGGCGTTGGTGACGCCCTGCAGCGCCCGTGCGGCGAGGAACCACTCGATCGTCGGGGCCAGCACGCAGCACGCGCAGGCGACGACGAACGCGATCAGCGACAGCTGCATGGTGCGGGCCCGCCCCCAGCGCTCGGCGAGCGTGCCGGACACCAGCATCACCGCGGCGAACGGGAGCATGTAGGTGGTCACGGCAGCGGCCGCGACCTCCGGTGTCGTCCGCAGCCCCACCGCCACCTCGTGCACCATCGGCGTGACCATGGTGCTGGCGTACGGGCCGAGGAAGCCGCCGACGTAGAGCGGCCACGCCCGGACACCCGGGCGTGGCCGCGCGACGGCGGTCGCCCCGTCAGACATCCACGAGGTTCTTCACGAGCGCGTCGAAGGTCCGGTCGTCCTCGATGAGTCCCCAGGACACCATCCAGTCGTAGGTGCGCTGGAACTGCGCCTCCGGGTACGGCGCCGGGTCGACGTAGCGCAGCCGGCCCAGCGGGATCTCGTGCGGCTCGACGGAGCCGAGCTCCGCGGGGATCTCCGCGGTGAGGTGGTGCAGGTAGGGCCGCGGATCCTCGTTGATCGTCGCGACGGCCCGGACGACCGCGCGGTTGATCCGGGCGTAGGTGTCCTCGTCGACCTGCGGGCTCGCGATCTCGGCGCCGACGTAGAACGCCTCGGCGAGGACCTTGTACCCCTGCTTCTCGGCGAGGGTGATCCACGGCTCCATCAGGGCGGCGGCCTCGACGGTGCCGTCGCGCAGCGCCTCGAACCGGACCTGCGGGCCGCCGTAGTGCGCGACGGTGATCTCCTCGCGGGGCAGGAAGCCCTCCAGGGTCTGCAGGGCGACGTAGTGCGAGCCGTGGTGGAAGTTCACCGCCACGGTGACGCCGGCGAGGTCCTGCGGATGGGTCGCCGGGTGGTCGCCGCGGACCATGATCGCCTGGCCGTTCACGGCGGCCCGCTTGGACACGACCCGGCCGCCGACCGTGGTGTCCTGGGCCCGCCGGACCTGCCCCCACTCGCAGGCCCGGTACAGCGACGCCTCGCCGCTCTCGAAGTGCGACTTCGTCTGCCCGAACGCGCTGAGCAGCTGGTGGTCCTCCAGCGGGGAGACCCCGGCGTCGGCGTAGGCCTTGGTGACGAACTCGACGTCGACGCCCTCGTCGGCGAAGTAGCCCTCGTCCTGGGCGACGAGCTGGGGCAGTGAGAACACCAGGGAGAGCAGCTCCATGGTGACCTTCGGACGCTCGGTCATGTCACGTTCCTTCCGGTGGGGGCCGCCGCTCACGCGAGCGCGGTGCTGATTCGCGCCGCTCACGCGAGCGCGGCGACGATGCGGGTGTGCAGGTCGAACAGGTACGGGTCCTCGGCCGAGCGCGGCCGGTCCCGCTCGATCCGGTGCTCCGCGGCGATCCGGGCCGGGCGTCCGGCCAGGACGATCACGCGGTCGGCGAGCAACGCCGCCTCGAGGGGGTTGTGGGTGACGAGCAGCCCGGTGCGCGGACGGCTCATCCACAGCTCCTGCAGCAGCAGCCGCAGCTTGCGGGCGGTGAGCTCGTCGAGGGCGCTGAACGGCTCGTCGAGCAGCACGAGATCGGGCTCGACGGCGAACGCCCTGGCCACCGCGACCCGTTGCCGCTGCCCGCCGGAGAGCACGCTCGGGTACGACCCGGCGTACGCGGTGAGCCCGACGGCCTCGAGCACGGCGTCGGCGGCGTCCGGGTCCAGCCCGGCCGCCTCCAGTGCCAGGACGACGTTCTGCCGGACCGGCAGCCAGTCCAGCAGCCGGGGCTGCTGGAACACGACACCGAGCCGGGGGTGTCCGACCTCGACGGTGCCGCGGTCGGGTGTGGTCAGACCGGCGACGACGTGCAGCAGGGTCGTCTTGCCGGTCCCGGAGGCGCCGACGAGCGCGACCAGCTCGCCGGAGGACACGGTGAGGGAGAAGTCGTCGAGGACGGTCTGCGGGGCACCGGTGCGGGAGTCGACGAAGGTCTTGCCGACCCCGTCGAGCCGGATCGCGGTCGTGGCGGGTGCGCCCGGCACCGATGGTGCGCTCGCGAGCTCGCTCACACGATCACCGCCTTCCGCCAGCGGCCGGCGCGCCGTTCGAGCCCCTGCAGGACGCCGTACTCCAGCACCGCCATGACGACGGCGAACAGCAGCGTCCAGGCGAGGACGGCGGCGACGTTCTGCTCGGCGAAGGCGTTGTTGAGCTGGTACCCCACACCCGACGACATGCCGAAGACCTCCACGAGCACGATCACCTTCCAGCCCAGGGACAGGCCGAGGCGGGCCCCGGCGAACAGCGACGGCGCCAGCGCGGGCAGCCACAGCCTGCGCAGCCGGGTGGTGCGGGAGAACCGGTAGACGTGCGCCATCTCCAGCAGGTCCGGGTCGACCGAGCGCACGCCCTGGTAGATCGTCAGCGCCAGGGCCGGCGCCGACGACAGCGCGACCGCGATCACCGGGTTGGCCAGCCCGACGCCGAACCAGATGACGCACAGCAGCGCCCACACCAGGCCGGGGATGGTCAGCCCCAGCAGCACCGCAGGTTCCCCGAACCGCTGCACGAACTCGTTGCGCCCCATGGCGATCCCGGCCGCGACGGCGACGACGAAGGCCAGCGCGAAGCCGAGCGCGACCCGCAGCACGGTGATGCCGAGCTCCTGGGCGAACGAGCCGTCGACGACGATCCCGGCGAGCTCGCCCGCGATGTCACCGACACCCGGGACCAGGACCGAGTCGACCACGACCGCCATGAGCTGCCAGCCCGCCGCCGCGAGGACGACGAACAGCACGGCCGGGCCCACGGCCCGCAGCAGACGACGACTCCGCCGCACCCGGGGTGCGGTTCCGGTCGGCCCATCGGACGCGGTGCCGGGCGGATCGGCAACGATCGATCCGGTTCCGGGCTGTTCGGTTCCGGGCCGTTCGGTTCCGGTCGGTTCGGTTCCGGTCGGTTCGGTTCCGGTCGGTTCGGTTCCGGTCGGTTCGGCGCCGGTCCGGTCGGTTCCGGTCCGTTCGGTCCCGGTGGTCATGCCGCCCCCAGCTCGGTCCACGGCTGCTGCGCGGGCACGGCCTCCACCAGTCCCACCCGCTGGGCGATCTCGACCTGGCGCTGCAGGTTCGCGAACGCCGTCGCACCCCATTCGACCGGGTAGACGTCGCGGAGCCGCTCGGGCAGCAACGCGATCGCCGCGCGCTCCTCGGCCGGGATGCCGTACGCCTCGTGCAGCTCGGCGAGGACGGCGGGCCGCTCCCGGATGACCTCGTGCACCCGGAGCCGCACGTCGGCGACGGCGCGGGCGGCGGGCGCGTTCCCGTCGACGAACTCCCGCAGCGCGCCCTGGCCGTTGAGGATCAGGGAGTTCGGGTCCTCGCCGGTGCCCTGCGCCCACAGCTCACCGACGGTGGCGATCTGCCGCGCGCCGCGGCCGACCAGCCGGGTCGCGTTCGGCTCGATGGTGACGATGGCGTCGACGTCACCGCGGTCGAACAGGGCGAGACCGGCCAGCACGGCGCCCGGGAACAGCTCGTACTCGGCGTTCAGGTCGGTGCCGGCGACGGCGGCGGCGAGCTGGGTGGACCGGAACGCGTCGCTGTTGTTCGGCGGGATCGCGATCCGCTTGCCCCGCAGGTCCGCCGGGGTGCGGTAGGGGCTGTTCTCCGGCACCAGCCAGCGGACGTGGTTGTTGAGGTTCGGCGAGAACAGCACGACGTCGGAGCCGGCCTCGGCGGCGACGACCGCGCCGAGCGGGCCGAAGCTGGCGGCGTCGAGCGCGCCGGAGAGCAGCTTGTTCTGGACGTCGCCCGGGCCGGTCCCCGCGACGTAGGAGAAGTCGAGGTCGGCGAGGAAGCCGTTCTGCTCGGCGATCGGGCGGATCACCGAGCTGGCGGTGCCGCCGCCGGAGTCCTCGACCCGGGCGCTCACCCGCCCGGTGGCCCCGCCGCCACCGCAGGCGGCGAGCAGCGGGCCGGCGGCCAGGCCGGCTGCGCCGAACAGGGCGGCGCGCAGGACGGTGCGCCGGTCGGTGGTCAGGGGGCGTGCGGGCATGCGGGGGCTCCGTGGGAGGGGTGGGGTCCGCGCGGGCGCGCGGCGAGGGCCGGCGACGCGCACCACGCGGCCGGGTGGGGGTGGGCGCTGGTGGCCCGGGTGTCAGGAGGGCAGCAGGCCCGGACAGGTCCCGCCGTTGATCAGGCAGAGGTCGATGTGGCGACGGCTGGTGAGCAGCCGGGGCCGGGCGCCCGTCACCGGAGCGCCTTCAGGGTCTCGTAGCCGGAGCGCCCGTCGGTGAGCCGCCAGGAGCGCATCCAGGCGTAGGTCTCGGTGAAGCGCCGCTCGGTGAAGGGAACGATGTGCGTGTAGCGGTAGTGGTCCCGGCGCAGGTCGGCCGGGTCGAGCCGGTCACCGGCCTCGGCGGCGACCAGCGGCGCCCAGCGGTCCCGGTCGGCGTTGATCAGGTCGACGGCCCGGTTCACCGCACCGCGGTAGGCCTCCTGCTGCTCCGCGGTCAGGTGCGGGGCCACGACCTGCGAGCCCCGGTAGGCGTAGGTGCCGAGGACGTGCGCGCCGCGCACCAGCGCGGCGGACAGGAACGGCTCCATCAGCATCGTCGCGCGGGAGTCGCCGGCGAGCAGGGCGTCGAGCCGGTCGACCGGGCGGCCGCCGTGCACCAGGGTGATCCGCTGCCGGGGCACGGTGCCCTCCAGCAGGTGCAGCGCGGTGTAGTGCGACCCGGTGTACTCGTTGATCGACACCGGCACGCCGGCGACGTCGTGCGGCTCGTTGAGGCCGGGATCGAGGCTGACCAGCGCCTGGGCGACGACGGCCGCGCGCAGGTGCCCGATCCGGCCGCCGCGGGCGTCGCGCTCCAGCCGGTCGATGCCGCCCCACTCGCAGACGTTGTAGACGTCCGCGCGGGACGCGGAGAACTGCGACTCCTTGTGCCGGACGGCCGGGTTGCGCAGGGCGTCGGCGGACCGGTCGGCCGCGTCCTCGAAGCGGACCGTCAGGCCCGCCTCGGCGAACAGGCCCTCGGAGACCGCGACGAGCTCGGGCAGGTCGAAGACGACGTGGTTCGGCGACACCACGATCTCGTCACGCTCGGCAGCCACGATCCGTCCTCCTTCCCCGATCCGGTGACGCCACCGTAAGGAGCAACGAACAGGCCCGTCAACAGCGGTTTTGCGGGATGCGGGACACACTTCCGCAGTGCGCAATGTACGGACACGTGTCCAGAAACGACCGGTTCCCCGACCGGGTCAGAACTCCCCGAACGCCATCGACACCGGCAGGCCCTCCAGCGCGTCCGCCGCGGACCGGACGAGCGCACCGAGCCCGTCGAGGGCGCTCTCGGGCAGCCGGCTGGCCGGGCCCTGGATCTCGACGGCCATCCGCACCACGTCACCGGCGGCGACGACCGGGGCCGCCACCGCGCGCAGCGCCTCGTCGTGCGGGTCGTCGAGTACCGCGTAGCCACGGAACTGGGTGGCGAGCAGGTCGGTCTCGGCCAGCCACGCCTCGGGGCTGCCGTGTCCGGACCGGGTGAGCACGGCGGCGGCCTCGTCGAGCGGGTCGGCGCCGAACGCGACGATCGCGGCGCCGATCGCGGACTCCAGCAGCGGGACCCGCTCCCCCGGCCGCCCGGTGTAGCGCAGCGGGCGGGTCGAGGGCACCGACAGCACGACGAGGACGTCGTCGCCGCGGCGCAGGCCGATGCTCGCCGTCTCGCCGGTGCGGTCGGCGAGCTCCTTGAGCACGTCGGCGGCCTCGGGCACGCCGGAGGCGCCCAGCGACTTGCGGGCCAGGCGCAACAGCAGCGGACCGGGCAGGAACCGGTCGGAGGCGGCGTCGCGGCAGAGCAGGTTGCCCGAGACGAGGGTGTGCGCGAGCCGGTGCACGGTGGACCCCGTCATCCCGGTGATCTTGGCGATCTCGGTGGTGGTGAGTCCCTCGCCGCTGTCCACCACGAGGCCGAGGACGGTCGACGCGCGGGCGACCGACTGGATCTCCGAGCCGCGCGGTGCGGCACCGGAGTCGCGTGCGCGGCCCGTCGTCGGGCGGCCCTCGGCACCGTTCTCACCCACCGGCCCACCGTAGTCGGCACCCGGGCGGCCGGGCTCCCGCCATGCGGGAGCCCGGGACGGCGCAGGCGCCGGGCACTGTCCGGACACCCGGGCCCGGATCCCGACGGCCGGACGTCCGGTTGTCGGGATCCGGACGCCCGTGTTCACCTGCGGGAGTGACCGAGCGCGAGCAGTGGTGGGGACCGGTGTCCGGTCCCGGGCACCTGCTCACCCGGCGCCGGCACGTCGACCTGCTCCGGCTCGCCGGCTGCACCTGTCGCTGACGACCCGTTCACGCACCGCGTCCACACCGACGCGTCCGGGCCTCCGCGCCGCCGTCGCCACGGCGACCGTGCCGTTCCGTCCGCGCCGCTCCGGACCGCCCCGCCGCGCGTCACCCACCGGCGGGGTCCCCACCCACCGCGTCCCGGGAGACACCCGTGTCATCGACCACCCTCGCCCGCACCGCGGGCGACCGGCGCGTCGCCGCCCACCCGGCGTCGACGACCCGCCGCCTGCCCGACCTCCGGCGGTGGATCTCACCCGTCGCGATCCTGCTGGTCTGGCAGCTCGCGTCCACCACCGGCCTGCTCGCCGAGGACGAGCTCGCCTCGCCGCTGCGGGTCGTGACCGCCGCCGTCGACGTGACGGCGAGCGGCGAGCTGCCCGAGGGACTGCTCGTCTCGCTCGGACGGGTCGCGACCGGGCTCGTCCTGGGCCTGGCCGTCGGGGTCGGGCTGGGTCTGCTGTCCGGGCTGTCGCGGTGGGGCGACCACCTGGTGGACCCGCCGGTGCAGATGCTGCGCACCCTGCCGCACCTCGGTCTGGTGCCGCTGTTCATCCTCTGGTTCGGCATCGGTGAGCTGCCGAAGGTGCTGCTCGTCGCGCTCGGGGTGCTGTTCCCGATGTACCTCAACGTGCACGCCGGTGTCCGCGGGGTGGATCCGAAGCTGCTGGAGGCCGCGTCGGTCTCCGGGTTCACGCGGGCCGAGCGGCTGCGGCACGTGGTGCTGCCCGGCGCGATGCCCTCGACGCTGACCGGGCTGCGCCTCGCGCTCGGGATCGCCTGGCTGTCGATCATCGTCGCGGAGACGACGTCGGCCGACGCCGGGCTCGGCTACATGATCATGAACGCCCGGGAGTTCCTGCGCACCGACGTGATCGTCGTCGGGCTCGCCGTCTACGCCCTGCTGGGGCTCGGCACCGACCTGCTGGTGCGGAGGCTGGAACGGACCGTGCTGGCCTGGCGCCCGGCCGGCCCGGCGGGGGGCGACCGGTGAGCGCCCGCGTCCACGGTCTCGTCCGCGAGTTCGGGGGCCGCCGGGTCCTCGACGGTCTCGACCTGACGATCGGCGACGGCGAGTTCGTCGCCCTGCTCGGCCGCTCCGGCTCGGGCAAGTCCACCCTGCTGCGGCTGCTCGCCGGGCTCGACGGCGCCGCCGATCCCGGCGTGAGCGGCACCGTCGAGGTCCCGGGGTCGGTCGCCGTGGCCTTCCAGGAGCCGCGCCTGCTGCCCTGGCGCCCGGTCCGCGACAACCTGTCGCTCGGCCTGCACCGCGACCTGCACGGCGACACCCCGGCCGATGTGGCCGACCGGGCACTCGCCGAGGTCGGGCTCACCGAGCGGGCCGACGCCTGGCCGCTGACGCTGTCCGGCGGCGAGGCCCAGCGCGCGTCGCTCGCCAGGGCGCTGGTCCGCGAGCCGGACCTCCTGCTGCTCGACGAGCCGTTCGGGGCGCTCGACGCGCTGACCCGGATCACCATGCACCGGCTCGTCCTGGACCTGTGGCACCGGCACCGGCCCGGCGTGCTGCTGGTGACCCACGACGTCGACGAGGCATTGCTGCTCGCCGACCGCGTGCTCGTGCTGTCCGACGGCCGGATCGGCCGCGAGCACCGGCCCGGCGGGCGCCCGCGTGACCCGGACCGGCTGTCCGCGTTGCGCCGCACCGTGCTCGACGAGCTCGGGGTGGTCGACGATGCGGCGTGAGCTCCGGCCCGCCGCACTCCTCGCATCGGTGCTGGCCGCAGTGCTCACGCTCGCCGGGTGCTCGGGAGTCCCGGTGACCCGGCCGCCGATCCAGCCGCCGGTGGAGGACTCCGCGCTCGGCGGCGTGACGCTCGTCGTCGGCGACCAGAAGGGCGGGTCGCAGTCACTGCTGCGCGCGGCCGGGCTGCTCGACGACCTGCCGTACCGGGTGGAGTGGCGGACCTTCACCTCCGGGCCGCCGCTGATCGAGGCGGCCCGCGCGGGGGCGATCGACCTCGGCGGCACCGGCAACACCCCGGCGATCTTCGCGACGGCTGCGAAGGCCCGGGTGCAGATCGTCTCGGCCAACCGCGGCAACGTCGCGAGCGACGCGGTGCTGGTGCGCGGCGACTCGCCGCTGCGCTCCGTCGAGGAGCTGCGCGGCAAGCGGATCGCCGTCGGGAAGGGCACCTCGGCGCACGGGCAGCTGCTCTACTCGTTGCGCGCCGCCGGCATGACCCTCGACGACGTCGACCTCACCTATCTCGCCCCCGCGGACGCCTACGGGGCGTTCCGCCAGGGCGACGTCGACGCCTGGGCCGTCTGGGACCCCTACACCGCGCAGGCCGAGCTCGACGACGGCGCCCGGGTCCTCGCCGACGGCGAGGGCACCGCGAACGGGTTCGGCTTCCAGGTCGCGTCCAACGCGGCGCTCGCCGAACCGGCGAGGAGCGCCGCCGTCGGCGACCTGCTCGCCCGGATCGCGGCCGCGCAGACCTACTCCGACACCCACCGCGAGGAGCGGGCCGCGGTGTGGAGCCAGGAGACGAAGCTCCCGATCGCGGTGACCCGGCGCGCCGCCGAGCGCGGCCCGGACCTGCCCGTCCCGCTCGACGACGGCGTCGTCGCCTCCCAGCAGCAGCTGGCCGACGCGTTCACCGAGGCCGGCGTCGTCCCGGGCCGGGCCGACTTCGCCGCGTTCGTCGACCGACGCTTCGAGGCGACCACGCTGGAGGCCGCCCGGAACGGCATCCCCGGCACCCCCACCGACACCCGAGGAGGCGCACGATGAGTGGCGCGATCGTCCCCCACTGGTTCCTGCCGACGTCCGGCGACGGCCGCACGATCGTCGCCCGGCGGCACGCCGACCGCGGCGAGGCCGGCAGCACCGCACGCGAGGCGGGCATCGACTACCTCGCCCAGATCGCCCGGGCCGCCGAGTCGCAGGGGTTCCACGGCGTGCTGACCCCGACGGGCACGTTCTGCGAGGACGCCTGGCTGACCACCGCGGCGCTGCTGCGGGAGACCCGCACGCTGCGCTACCTGGTGGCGTTCCGGCCGGGCGTCGTCTCCCCCACCCTGGCCGCCCAGCAGGCCTCGACCTACCAGCGGGTCTCCGGCGGCCGGTTGATGCTCAACATCGTCACCGGCGGCGACGCCGTCGAGCAGCAGCGGTTCGGCGACCACGCCGGCCACGACGAGCGCTACGCCCGCACCGACGAGTTCCTGTCCGTGCTGCGGGGCGCGTGGGCCCCCGAGCCGTTCGACTTCGCCGGCCGGCACTACGACGTCACCGGTGCGACCACGCTCGCCCCGCCGGACCCGGTGCCGCCGGTCTACTTCGGGGGGTCGTCGGACGCCGCGCTCCCGGTCGCGGCCCGGCACGCCGACGTCTACCTGACCTGGGGCGAGCCGCCCGCGGCCGTCGCCGAGAAGATCGGGCGGGTGCGCAAGCTCGCCGACGAGCTCGGGCGCAGCCCGCGGTTCGGGATCCGGCTGCACGTGATCACCAGGGACACCGCGGAGGAGGCGTGGGCGGAGGCCGGCCGGCTGCTCGACGCACTCGACCCGGCCGAGATCGAACGGGCACAGGCGACCCTGCGGTCGAGCCAGTCGGTCGGCCAGCAGCGGATGCTCGCCCTGCACGGCGGGTCCCGGGACGCGCTGACGGTCTCACCGAACCTGTGGGCCGGCGTCGGACTCGTCCGCGGGGGCGCCGGGACCGCGCTGGTGGGGTCGCACACCGAGGTGGCGGACCGGATCGCCGAGTACCACGAGATCGGCGTCGACGAGTTCGTGCTGTCCGGCTACCCGCACCTCGAGGAGGCGTACCGGGTGGGCGAGGGCGTGCTCCCCGAGCTCCGGCGCCGCGGGCTGCTGGCCGCGCCGCCCCGGTGACCCGCCGCGGGCCGCGACTGCGCGGTGAGCTTCCGTCGTGAGCTTTGTCGCGGAGTCGCGGTCCGGGAGGTTCGTCCCCTGTAGGTTCGATGTCCGTGCCGACCGCCCCGCCGCGGCGGCCGCTCCCCACCCCGGGGCGGCCCGTCACCGGCGGCCCGGTCCTCCCCGTACGTCCCCCGGAGCACCCGCTCGCGGCCGGCGTCCGGGCGCCGCAGCCCCGGCGCACGTCCCGTGCGCCGAGCACCGGCATCACCGGCGCACACCACCCGACACACCGCCGCGCCGTCCCCCGCGGGCGCGATCCGCCCGCGGCCGGTGCCGAGAGGAACCCCGATGCGCCTGCTGCGCGCACTGACGTTGCTGATCCCCGCCGCCGTTCTCGCCGCGGGCTGCGCCGCGCCCGGCGAGTCGGGCTCCGGAGCCGGTGACGGGGAGGACCGGACCGTCCGGATCGGCGTCTCCGACGGCGCCGAGCCCTACTGGAACGTCTTCACGGAGAAGGCGGCCGCCGAGGGCATCACCGTCGAGCTGGTCAACTTCACCGACTACAACCAGCCGAACCCGGCGCTGTCCCAGGGCCAGCTGGACCTCAACCAGTTCCAGCACCTGCAGTACCTCGCGAACTACAACGTCCAGAACGACGACGACCTGGTGCCGGTCGGCGCGACCGCGGTCTACCCGCTGCCGCTGTACTCGGCGAAGCACACCGACCTGGCACAGATCCCGCAGGGCGGCCAGATCGTCATCCCGAACGACGCCGTCAACCAGGCCCGCGCGCTCAACGTCCTGCAGTCCGCCGGGCTGCTGCGCCTCACCGACGGCGGCACGACGACGTCGACGCCCGCCGACATCGACCGGGCCGCCTCGACGGTCACCGTCACGCCGGTCGACGCCGCCCAGACCGCGGCGAACCTGCCCAGCGCCGACGGCGCGGTCGTCAACAACAACTACGCGACCTCGGCGAACCTCACCGCCGACCAGGTGCTCTACGGCGAGGACCCGGACTCGGACGCGGCGAAGCCCTACATCAACCTCTTCGTCGCCCGCGCCGACCAGGCGCAGGACCCGGACTTCGCGACGCTGGTCCGGATCTACCACGACCAGCAGGTGCTCGACGCGGCCCGCAAGGACCTCGGCGAGGACGGTGTCTTCCGGGACAACACGCCCGAGGACCTGCAGCAGACCCTGTCCGGCATCGAGCAGCAGCTGCGGGCGGGCTGATGGGCACGCCGGCACCGCCGGCGGTCATCTCCTTCTCGGGGGCGACCCGCACGTTCCCGGCCCGCCGGGGCCCCGGGGTCACCGCCGTCGACGGCGTCGATCTCGACGTCGCCGAGGGCGGGATCACCGGCGTGATCGGCTGGTCCGGGGCGGGCAAGTCGACCCTCGTCCGGATGATCAACGCGCTGGAGCTGCCGACGTCGGGCACCGTCACGGTGCGCGGCCGGGTCACCTCGGAGCTGTCCGAGCGTGGCCTGCGCGAGCTGCGCGGCGAGGTCGGGATGATCTTCCAGCAGTTCGCGCTGCTGCAGTCCCGCACCGTGGCCGGCAACGTCGGCTACCCGCTCCGGGTCGCCGGCTGGTCCCGGGAGGCCCGCCGGGAACGGGTCGCGGAGCTGCTCGAGTTCGTCGGCCTGTCCGATCTCGCCGGGCGCTACCCGGCCCGGCTCTCCGGCGGGCAGAAGCAGCGGGTCGGGATCGCGCGGGCGCTCGCGACCTCGCCGTCGATCCTGCTCGCCGACGAGGCGACCAGCGCGCTGGACCCGGAGACCACCCGTGAGGTGCTCGCGCTGCTGCGCAGGGTCAACGCCGAGCTCGGCACCACCGTCGTCGTGATCACTCACGAGATGGAGGTGGCCGCAGCGATCTGCGACCGCGTCGTCGTCATGGAGGACGGTGCGGTCATCGAGCACGGCGACGTGTACGACGTGTTCGCCGTGCCCTCGCACCCGGCGACGAAGCGGTTCGTGCACGGCGTGCTGCAGGACGTGCCGTCCGAGGACACGGTGCAGCGGCTGCGGGAACGCCACCCCGGACGGCTGGTGACGGTCGCCGTCGGCGGGACCGGTACCGGCGCCGCCGACGCCCAGGACGCCGTCGCCCGGATCCCCGCCGCGCACGGTGTGCGCAGCACGGTCGTGCACGGCGGCATCCGCGAGCTCGCCGGGCGTCCGGTGGGCAGCCTGACCCTCGAACTGACCGGTGCCGACGCGGCCGTGCAGGCCTGCGTCGACGAGCTGTCCCGGGCCGCCCGGGTGACGGAGCTGTCCGTGAACTCCCAGGAGCCGTCCGCATGAACACCGACTGGGCCGGCCTGCAGCCGGTGCTGCTGCTGTCGATCCTGCAGACCGCCTACATGGTGTTCTGGACGATGCTGATCGCGGGCGTGCTCGGCCTGCTGCTCGGCGTCGCCCTGCACACCACCCGCGCGGGCGGGCTGTTCGCGAACCGGTTCGTGTTCACCGTGCTCAACGTGCTGGTGAACCTGGTCCGGCCGATCCCCTTCATCATCTTCATCACGGCCGTCGGGCCGGTGACGCTGCTGGTCATGGGCACGACGATCGGCACCCGGTCGGTGCTGTTCCCGATGATCGCGATGGCGACGTTCGTGATCGGCCGGATCGTCGAGCAGAACCTGGTGTCGGTCGATCCCGCCGTCGTCGAGGCGGCCCGGGCGATGGGGGCGAGCCGGTCCCGGATCGTGTGGAGCGTGCTGGTGCCCGAGGCGCTGGCCCCGCTGGTGCTCGGCTACACCTTCATCTTCGTCGCGGTCGTCGACATGTCGGCGATGGCCGGGTACGTCGGCGGTGGCGGGCTCGGCGACTTCGCGATCTCCTACGGCTACCAGCAGTTCGACTGGCCGGTGACGCTGCTGACGGTGGCGATCATCGTCGTCGTCGTCCAGCTGGCGCAGCTGGCCGGGAACACGCTCGCGCGCCGGGTGTTGCACCGGTAGGACACCGTTCGAGGAGTCGGGAGGCCACCGTATGCCGCGCAAGCAGATCCATCTCGCCGCGCACTTCCCGGGCGTCAACAACACGACGGTCTGGAGCGACCCGGCGTCCGGCAGCCACATCGACTTCGACTCGTTCGCGCACTTCGCACGGACCGCGGAACGGGCGAGGTTCGACTTCCTGTTCCTCGCCGAGGGACTGCGGCTGCGCGAGCACCGCGGGGAGATCTACGACCTCGATGTCATGGGCCGGCCGGACACCTTCACCATCCTGAACGCGCTCGCGGCCGTCACGGACCGGCTGGGCCTGGCCGGGACGATCAACTCGACGTTCACGGAGCCGTACGACGTCGCCCGCCAGTTCGCGTCGCTGGACCACCTCTCCGGCGGCCGGGCCGCGTGGAACGTGGTGACGTCGTGGGACGCCTTCACCGGCGAGAACTTCCGGCGCGGCGGCTTCCTCCCGAAGGAGAAGCGGTACTCGCGGGCGAAGGAGCAGCTCGCCGCGACGGCCGCGATCTGGGACTCCCGCACCGGTCCCGAGGACCGCGGCAGGTTCGACTACACCTCCGACCAGTTCGACGTGCACGGCCGGTTCGCGCTCCCCCGCAGCCCGCAGGGCCGCCCGGTGATCCTGCAGGCCGGTGACTCGGAGGAGGGACGCGAGTTCGCCGCGGCGTCGGCGGACGCGATCTTCTCCCGGCACGCCGAGCCCGGGGCCGGGCGCGCCTTCCTCGCCGACGTGAAGGGCCGCCTGGCCCGGTACGGCCGCGGGTGGGACGACCTGAAGATCCTGCCCGCCGCGACCTACGTGCTGGGCGACACCGACGCCGAGGCCGCCGAGCGCGCCGAGGTGATCCGCTACCAGCAGGTCAGCCCGCAGACGGCGATCGTGTTCGCCGAGCAGCTGTGGAACACCGATCTGTCGGACCGCGACCCGGACGGTCCGCTGCCCGAGTTCGACCCGGTCGAGGGCGAGCTGGTCTCGCAGGGCAGGGCGAGCGTGCGGCAGTACCGGGACCCGAAGGCCGTCGCCGACCAGTGGCGGGCGCTCGCCGCCGAGAAGGGCCTCTCACTCCGCGAGACGGTCATCGAGGTGACCGGGCGGCACACCTTCGTCGGGAGCCCGGCGACGGTGGCCGGCGCGATCGACGACGCGGTGCAGACCGACGCCGCCGACGGCTACGTCCTCGTCCCGCACGTCACCCCGGGCGGGCTCGACGAGTTCGCCGACCGGGTGGTCCCGCTGCTCCAGGAGCGCGGCTCGTTCCGCACCGACTACACGGGGACGACGCTGCGCGAGCACCTCGGGCTCCCGGCCGTCGCGACGACGACCGACCCGACCGAGGCCGCCACCGCAGCGCCCGACGCCTGACGCGGTTGCGTCCGGAGCGGGCCCGGTCGCGGCGCCCGATCGCGGTCGTCCGGGGCATGGCCGGGGGCTCCCGGTTCCCGATCCGGCCCTCGGGGTCCGGCTCCCGATCCGACCCTCCGGAGCGTGGGTTCCGCGGCTGCCGAGGCTTCGGGTTCCGGGGTTACCGAGGCTCCGGGTCCCGGCGCCGTCCGAACCGCCGGGACCCGGAGTTCAGTCCCGGCGCTCGTCGCCGGTCTCGTCGGTCTCCTCGGAGCGCCGTGCGCTGTCCCGCCGAGCCCGCGCGGCGATCATCGCCATGGCGAACGGGACACCCAGGAGCAACCCGAACGACAGGATGCCGGCCAGCCACTCACCGGGCACCAGCACGAGCACGATGACGCCGATCGCGACCGCCTGGAGCACCCGGTCCGCCGAGCCGTGGCCGGCGGCGGGCTGTGTCTCGGTGGTCTCGAGCGCGGTCATCCCGGTGTCGAGGTCGGGGTCCGACCTGCGCAGCTCACCCTCGAGGCCGGCGAGCGCGCGTTCCTCGTCGCGGTCGAGCGGCCGTGCGCCGTGGCGCGGGTCGGGTTCCGGCATCCCACCGGCCGGCTGCGACGGCGGTGGGGGCGGCAGTGTGGCGGACATGGCTCCTCCCCGGGGCCGGCCAGGACCGGCGGTCCGAGATTGCGACGGACCCCACCCATCGTAGCCAAACGGACAAATCTCCGCGCGGGGGATGCGGTGGGCGGGCAGACGCACCTCGTCGCCGGTCCGCGCACCCGTTGCAGCAGGTGCGCGGACCGTTCGAGGGGTGCGTGGGGCGGCCGGCGGGTGCGTGGTGCGGCCGGCGGGTGCGTGGTGCGGCCGGCGGGTGCGTGGTGCGGCCGGCCGCGGCGGCGCGGTTCCGGACCGCGGCGGACCCGGGTCGTGCCGGGGCCGCCCCGGGCTCGTGGGGCTAGCGGCCGTCGTCGGCGGGGCGGCCGCCGGAGGTGCTGTCGACCGGCTCGTCGGCGCGCTCGCCGGAGCGGTCGGCACCGGACCCGGCGGCGTCGGCACCGGCCGACCGGTCGGCACCGGCGGACCGATCGGCACCGGCGGACCGATCGGCACCGGCGGACCCGGTACCCGGCTGTGCGCCGGCGGAGGCCTCGGCGCCCGAGGAGCCGGATGCGACCGAGGCGTCGTCCGCGCCCCCGCCCTCCGCGGCCCGGCGCCTCGACACCACGAGGCTGGCGATCGCCGCGACCGCGATGGTGCCCGTGATGACCAGCAGCGACAGCCAGATCGGCACCTCGGGCACCGGCACCGGCTGCCCGCCGTTGATGAAGGGCACGTTGTTCTCGTGCAGCGCGTGCAGGGTGAGCTTCACGCCGATGAAGGCGAGGATCACCGACAGCCCGTGTGCCAGGTAGATCAGGCGCTCCAGCAGCCCGCCGATCAGGAAGTACAGCTGGCGCAGCCCGAGCAGGGCGAAGGCGTTCGCAGTGAACACCAGGAACGGCTCCTGGGTCAGGCCGAAGATCGCCGGGATCGAGTCGAACGCGAACAGCAGGTCGGTGAGACCGATCGCGACGATGACCAGGGCCATCGGGGTCAGCAGCCGCTTGCCGTCGATCCGGGTGACGAGCTTGGCGCCGTCGTACTCGGTGGAGGTCGGGAGGACCTTGCGCACCATGCGGATCAGCCGGGAGTCGCCGGCGTCCTTCTCGTCCTCGTCGTCGGCGGACAGGGCCTCCTTGATCTGGGAGTACGCCAGCCAGAACAGGATGATCGCGAACAGGTAGAACACGGCGACGAACTGCTCGATGATCACCGCGCCGACCGCGATGAACGCGCCGCGCATGACGATCGCTATCGCGATGCCGATCAGCAGCACCTTCTGCTGGTGGATCTTCGGCACGGCGAAGCTGGTCATGATCAGCAGGAAGACGAACAGGTTGTCGACCGAGAGTGCCTTCTCGGTCAGCCAGCCGGCCATGTACTCGCCGCCGTACTGCCAGCCGGAGAAGACGCCGACGCCGACGCCGAACAGCAGGGCGATCGCGATGTAGCCGGCGGACCAGACGGCCGACTCGCGCAGTGTGGGCTCGTGCGGGTCGCGGGCGTGCCCGACGAAGTCGAACACGAGCATGCCGATGACGGCGGCGAGCGTCGCCAGCCACACCCAGAGAGGGACGTTCATGTGCAGGGGCCTCCAGCGCAGGATCGGGCGCTGAAGGTCTCCTCCGCCCGGGCGACCGTGATGCGCTCGGACCGGCGCCACCGGGTCCAGCTCGTCCTGGATCCGTGATGACGGCGACGCCGTGTTCGGGAGTACTCCCCTTCTTCCCGGCGAACGCTAGGCCATGGCGTCCGGTTCCCGACACCCGCGCCGTCCGCGACGCTCGTCACATCTGTCCGTATTGCGAACTTCAGGTGAACAGGCGGGTCGGCCGGTGTCGAGGACCGCGGGCCCGGGTCAGCCGGCGGTGCGGACGGTCGCCGGGTCGTGCGCGGGCCCCTGCACGGGACGCACGGCCGGACGTGGCACCTCGGGCAGCCGGGTGACGGCGGTCCGGCCGGCGGCCGCGACACGGGCCGGGACGACCGGGGTGACCGGACGCCGTGGGGTCACCCGCGGCAGCGGCCGGGTGCCCGACACCCGCGGCTCCGGGAACGCGGCGGCCACGTGGGCCGGCCGGACCGGCAGCTCCGGGAGCACCGGCGACCCCGCACCGGTCGCCGCGGCGAGGTGCGGGTGGGACACGTCCCGGAAGGGGGTCGGGACCGGCGACGGGCGCGTGTTCCCGGTCCGGGCCGCCACGGCGTCGTCGGCGGAGGCGGAGGCGGAGGCGGTACGACGGCCGCGCACCGCGGCCCGTGCCGCCCGGCGCACCGCGTCGCGGGTCGGGTCGAGGTACCCGGCGAGCGCGCTGCGGTCCGGCCGGCAGAGCTCGCGGCCACGGGCGAGGTCGCCCAGCGAGCGGAGCACGACGGTCCCGATCGAAGGGAAGACCCCGCTGCCCATCGCGACGACGGTGAGCGTCACGCCCGACCCGCGCAGCGGGACGGCGACCTCGTCCGGGACGACCCGGCCACGGGTCCCCGCGGCGTCGGCACCGGCGTCGGCGACGACCAGGATCCCGCCGCGGCCGCGGACGCCCATGGCGGTGACGGCCGCACGCGTGAGCCGTGCGGATGCCGCGCCGACCGCGTCGGGCGTCGTCGCACCGGTCACCTCGCCGGTGTTCACCAGCAGCTCGACCGGCAGGCCCGGCTGGGCGATCCGCCGCTCGACGGCGGCCATCCCGGCCGGGTCGGTGAGGTCCGCGGCGAGGGTCTCGACGATCGCGCCGGTCGCCCGGCCGATCCGCTCGGCGAGGTCGGCGAGGTGGGCGGCGTCGCGCTCGACGAGGACGACCGCGTACCCGCGTTCGGCCAGCTCACGGGCGTAGGCCGCCCCGAGCCCGCTGCGTACCTCGGAGACCAGTGCTGTCGGCATGTCCCTGACGGTAGGAACCGGTCGCTGTGTGGTCACTGAGAACGGCGCGCCCCGCTGAGACCCCGCTGAGTACCCGTCGGCACCGTCCCCGATCGGCGGGACGGCCCGGCCCGATGTTTCAGCGCGCATCGTTACGGCAAATGGGGTATCGAGTGCCCCGTCAATCGGGTCGCCACGACACCGACCAGCACGAGCCGAGGAGGCCGTCATGGCAGGCAAGTTCGAGGTGTACGAGGACCGCGCCGGGAAGTTCCGCTTCCGGCTGAAGGCCACCAACGGGCAGGTCGTCGCCGTCGGCGAGGCCTACGAGAGCAGGTCGGCCGCCAAGAAGGGCTGCGAGTCGGTGCAGCGCGCGGCGGACGGCGCGGAGGTCGTCGAAGCCGACTCCTGATTGACCCCCTCATGGGTGAAAAGGGGTGACGGGCAGGCCGCCCGTCATCCCCTTTCTGTCGTGCGGGCACCTCAGGCGGTCGCGCCCTGGCGCAGCACCGGGTGCCTGCCCTCCTCGAACTCCTCCACGAGCTTCGCGCAGAAGGCGTCGAGGTCGTCCGGGTTGCGGCTGGTGACCAGCCCCTCGTCGCAGACCACCTGCTCGTCGACGACGGTCGCGCCGGCGTTGCGCAGGTCGGTGCGGATGCTCGGGAACGACGTCAGCGTGCGTCCCTTCACGACGTCGGCCTCGATCAGCGTCCACGGTCCGTGACAGATCGCGCCGACCGGCTTGCCCGCCCGGAAGAACGCCTGCACGAAGGCGACCGCGGTCCCGTCGACCCGCAGGTTGTCGGGGTTCATGGTGCCGCCGGGCAGCACGAGCGCGTCGTAGTCGTCGGCCGAGACGTCGGCCACGGCCTTGTCGACCTCGAACGTGTCCGCCTTGTCGATGTCGCCGTTCATCGCCTGGATCGAGCCGGTGGACAGCGACACCAGGTCGACCCGGGCGCCCGCCTTCCTCAGCTCCTCGCGGGGCCGGGTCAGCTCCACCTGCTCGACGCCGTCCGCAGCCAGGATCGCGACCGTCCGGCCCTCGAGTTCGTTCGCCACCGTGGTTCCTCCATCGCTCGCTCGGGTGCGGTGCCTGACCGGTGCGTTCCCGCTCACGTGCCGTCCAATCACCCGGGCCGCCTTCCGGTCACCCGCACGGTCGGCTACCGTCCCATCTGAGTAGCGCAGCGATACCCAGGAGCGGAGCATGGACGCGAGGCAGGCCGCAGGCGCGCAGGTGTGCTCGGTCGCGCGCACCGCGGCCCTGCTGTCCGACCCGTGGACGGTGCTCGTGGTCCGGGACCTGGGACGCGGCGTCCACCGGTTCGACGACCTGGCCCGCGGGCTGGGCGTCGCCCGCACGGTGCTGAGCCGGCGGCTGGCGACGCTGGTCGGCGACGGGCTCGCCGAGCGGGTGGAGTACCGCGACCCCGGCTCCCGGACGCGTGCCGAGTACCGGCTGACCCGGCGCGGGCAGGACCTCGGGGTCGTGCTCGCCGCGCTCATGGACTTCGGCGACCGGCACCTCGCCGGGGAGGCCGGACCGCCGGTCGTCCGGGTGCACGACGGCTGCGGCGCCCCGGTGCGGCTGGTGAGCGTCTGCGCCGAGGGCCACCGGCTCGCCGGCGGGGACCGTGTGCTGCTCGAACCGGGCCCCGGAGCCCCCGACCACCCACCCCAGCAGGAGGACGCATGACCGCCGAGACCAGCACCCGTCGTCGCGAGCACGAGTGGTCCGACCCGCAGGCGCTCGCCGCCGCGGCCGGCGGGCTCGACGGGCTGGAGTTCCTGCGGCAGATCGTCGACGGGCGGCTCCCGGGGGCGCCGATCGCGAGCCTCGTCGGTTTCCGGGCCGTCTCGGCCGACCGCGGGACGGTCGTGTTCGCGTTCGAGCCCGCCGAGCACCAGTACAACCCGATCGGCTCGGTGCACGGCGGCGTCTACGCGACGCTGCTCGACTCGGCCTGCGGCTGCGCCGTGCACTCGACGCTGCCGGCCGGGACCGGCTACACCAGCCTCGACCTGTCCGTCCGGTTCCTGCGCCGGATCACCGCCGACACCGGCACGGTCACCTGCACCGGGCGCGTCGTGCACGCCGGCCGCCGCACCGCGCTGGCCAGGGCCGAGCTGACCGACGGCGACGGCAGGCTGCTCGGCGAGGCCACGTCGAGCTGCATGATCCTGCCCGGCGGCTGAACCGGCGGGGGCGGCCCGCGCCGCCCCCGCCCCCGCTCAGGGGAGCCGGAAGCTCGGCGCCCCGGCGGCCGGCGCGCTGACGTGGCTCTGCCGGTAGAGGTCCGACCACGGCGCCGGGGACCCGGGGAGCCCGGAGTCCTTCGCCGGGTCGTCGAGCGCGAGGTCGAGCCGCGCACCCTGCACCGTCACCTCCTGGTTCGAGACCGAGGGCAGCCAGTCGTTGGTGAGCGGGATCCCGGGCTGGACCGTCCCGATGTCGACGGCGAGCGAGTGCCCCGCGGGCAGCGTCCAGTCCATGGACTTCAGCTGCAGCCGGGTCTCGCCGGCACGCAGCACCGACACCTGCTGGTTGATCATCGTCCCGCTGCCGTCGGGGGCGACGTCGTGCAGCCGGACCATGACGTTGCCGGTGACGTTGCCGGTCCCCCGCGCCGTCACCGTCGCGGTCGGTGTGCCGGTCAGCCGGGTGGCCGCGGCCACGGGCTCGGACCGCTGGACGAACGCGGAGGTGGCCCCGTCGTCGGTGTAGGTCCCGCCGCCGAGCCGCACGGTCGCCGTGCGGTCCGCCCGCGGCCAGCTGTACTCGGCGCGCCAGGCGCCGGTGCTGTCCTCGACGGCGACGGCCGGGTACTGCACGGCCGGCTGGACGCCCTTCAGGTACTGGTCGTAGAACGAGAAGACCTCGTCGAACCAGCCCTCGCGGCCGAGCTCCAGGCGTCCGTCCGCGGTGCGCTCACCGCCCCGCTTGTGGTCCCACTGCCCCAGCCAGGCCCGCTGCGGGCCTTCGTGGTTCGCCAGGAACTCGGCCATGCCCTCGGCCTCGGTGTTCCACTCCAGGAAACCCTGGGTGAGGAACAACGGCGTCGTGGTGCCCTTCGCCCGCTCGGCCAGGTCCCGGACCGTCCAGGTCTCCGACTCCGGGTTCGGCTCCATGTACGACGCCGTGTTGAGGAGCGGGCACTCCGGGTGCGGCCCCGTGGGGGTGTCCCACGCGGCGTTGGCGAGGTAGCGGGGGTCGTCGTCCGGCATCTGCGGCTGCGTGGCGACCTCGTTGTAGACGGTGGGCACGGAGGTGATCGTCGACCGGGGCACGCCGCCGGAGCGCATGTTCCGCTGGATGTCCCAGATCGGCTCCTGCGCGATGACGGCCTTGAGCGCCGGGTGCTCCAGGTTGTTGCCGACCAGCGCGGTGACGCCGTCGAGCGACTTGCCGTACATCCCGACCGACCCGGTGGACCACGGCTGCGCGGCGGCCCAGTCGAGCGCGGCCCGGATGTCGGCCTGGTCGGCGGGACCGCCGATCGCCTCGGTGCAGCCGGTCGAGCCGCCGAAGCCCCGGGAGTCGACCATGACGAGCCCGTAGCCCCGCTCGAGCAGGCCGCCCTCGGCGATCAGGTCCTCGAAGCGGGCCGACGGGCCGGTGTGGGCGAACCCCTCCACGCTCAGCTGCCCGGAGTGTCCGAAGTAGCCGCCGGCGGACATCACGAGCGGGACCTTCGCGCCCTCGGGGAGGTCCTCGGGCAGCAGGACGTCCGCGTGCAGCTCGACGCCGTCGGCCGTCGGGAAGTAGTGCTGGGTCCAGCGCGCCCCCTCGGGGACGCGGTCGTTCTGCGCGTGCGTGACGGCGTCGGTGTCGGTGGCGACGGCGGCGGACCGCGCGACGGACGCGGACTGCGTGGTGGCGACGTCGCTGCAGCCCGCGAGCAGTGCCACGGACAGGGTCAGGACCCCCGCGGTCACGATCCTCCTCACGACGGCACCTCGGCCGTCAGGCCGGGCCGTGTCGCTGCCGGAGCGGCCGGGTGGTCTCGAGTGATCATGGGGGGTCTCGCCTCCTTCGCCGGTGGTGACGACAGGAGACGAGGTGCCGTAGCGGCACACTCAAGTGATCTGTGAGCCGGACCACTCCGGCGGCGTCACCCGCCGCCGGGCCCCGCGACCCGCACGGCGGCGTCGACGCAGCTCGCGGCACGGACGGCGCCGGGCGACTCCGCCGTCAGGCCGTAGAGCTGCGGCCCGGGCAGGTCCGGCGAGAGCGCGCGGGCGTCGTCGGTGACGGCGGCGAAGCCCTGCCGCCCGTAGGCCCACACCGCGCGGTCGCCGCCGGTCTCGCCGACGTCGGCGCCGCTCACCCGGGCGGCCAGGAACTCGACGTCGCCGCCGGGGACGGTGTAGCGCTGCGCGGCCATCCGCGCACCGTCCGGCAGCGCGCCGGCGAGGGCGTCGGCGTCGGTGTCCCGGGCGGGCGTGCACGAGGCGAGCGCGGCGGCCGGGTCGGTCGCGGCGAGGCGGGCGAAGTCCTGCGCGGCCGTCACCGCGCCGTCGATCTCCTTGCCGGCCTCGGCCTGGGCCGGACCGACGAGCATCCCGGCCCCGACGACGACGGCGGTCAGCACCGCCGCGCCGACCAGGACGACCCCCACACACCAGGCCACGGTCCGCAGGACCAGGGACCCGGATCCGCTCATGTCGTCGACGGTAGACCGGTTTCCCGTTCCGGTCCGGACGAGAACCGGATCGGTGTCCTCATCCGGATGATCGTTCACTTCGTTCCCGGACGGGGCTGTCCCGCAGTTCGATCATGATGTAAGGAACGGTTCCGCTCCGTTCTCACAGGACGGGAGCCCCGTGGTCGTGATCGTGACCCGCGGGCCGGCCGGCGAGCCGTTCCGCGCGGCCGCGCACCTCGCCGCCGCCGATCCGGCCCGCGCCGACGAGGAGGTCCTCGCACGCGTCGAGCCAGCACACGTAGTACGGCGCCGCGGGGTCGGCGGCGATCCGCGCGACCAGCCGGTCCCGGAACGCGTCCCAGGTGATCCGGCCGCTCTCGGCGAGGGCCACCGCCATCCCGAACGCGCGGCCCTCCCAGGGTTCGGCGAAGACCAGCTCGCCGTTCGCGCGGGGCGGCGCGGCCGGCCCGGACGTCTCCGTCGCGACGTTCACGGCGCCCCCACCTCGGCGACGCCCACCATCGCGTCCCGGGTGACCAGCGCCGCGAGCTCGTCCGGCATGAGGCCGCCGGTCCCGGCGGGACGGCGCGGCAGGGTCAGGTAGCGGACCTCGGCCGAGGAGTCCCACACCTCGATCCGTCGTTCCGGCGGCAGGTCGAGTCCCATCTCGCCGAGCACGGTGCGCGGCTCGCGCACCACCCGCGCCCGGTAGGCCGGGTCCTTGTACCAGCTCGGCGGCAGGCCGAGCACCGGCCACGGGTAGCACGAGCACAGCGTGCAGACGACGACGTGATGCACCTCGGCCGTCTGCTCCAGCACGACCATGTGCTCGCCCTGCGGCCCGGTGAACCCGAGCGAGGCGATCGCGGCGGTGCCGTCGCGCAGCAGCCACTCCCGGTAGTCCGGGTCGGTCCAGGCACGGGCGACGACCGTCGCCCCGTTCAGCGGGCCGACGTCCTGCTCGTAGGTCCGGACGAACCCGTCCATCACGGCCCGGTCGACCAGCCCGCGCTCGACCAGCAGCTCCTCGAGCGCCTCGGTGCGCAGCGCCGGGCCGGGGCGTGGCGCGGGGTCGTCGGGGGTCATCGCGGCTCCAGGTGGGACTCGGACAGGTCGGCATGCACGGTCGCGTCCTCCGCGCCGTCGCCCCACAACTCACGGGCGGTGAAGGCGACCGTGTAGACGTGCTGCGGGTGCTCGCCGGCGAGGACAGCATGGGTGTCGGGCAGGACGTGCGGCGGCCGGACGGCGGTGACGACACCGGCCCGCCCGCGCACGTAGCGGGGCAGCTTCGCCGCCGGGGCCGGTGCCTCTGCCAGGGGCCGCACCGGGTCGCCCGGCGCGAACCGCGGCGGCGACCCGATCTCGCGCAGCGAACCGGGCGCGGTCGGCGCGTAGTCCGGCCGGGCGGGCTCCGGGGCGGCCGGTTCGGAGACGTCCTCGCCACGCCGCGCCCGGGCCCTGGCCTCGACGGCTCCCGGTGCCAGGATCGCGGAGTCGGTGAGCATGAGCTCGGCGGCGTTCAGCCAGCGGCCGTAGTAGCCGTCGTCGAGGTAGGACGCCCGGTCGAGGCGGGAGAGCGCGTACCGGAACGCGTCGAGGTTGCGCCCGGAGATCCGTCCCATGGTCAGGACCGTCAGCGCGAACGCCCGGCCCTCCCACGGGTGCGGGAACGGCGGCTCCGGCTCGACCTCGGACGGCCGGACGACCGGTCCCCACCCGTCCGTCCCGCCGAGGTCGGCGGTGTCCACTCAGGAGCCCAGGGCCAGGACGTTGCAGACGTCGCCGCGGCCGCCGGTGGAGGTGAGCCCGCGCTGCGAGCGGATGCGTTCGGCGAGGAAGTCGGCGTCGGCACCCACACCGGAGAACCGGCCGGACCCCCACGTCCACTGCCAGGGCAGGCCGAGGAAGAACAGCCCGGGGGTGCCGGTGGTGCCGCGCTGGTGCACCGGCGCGCCGCGGCCGGTGAACACGGGCACGTCGACCCAGGAGTAGTCCTGCCGGAAACCGATGCACCAGACGACCGACGTGATCCCGGTCGAGGCCAGGTCCAGCTCGGTCGTCTCGGACTCCGGGCGCCACACCGGGGTGTAGCGCTCCTCCACCGGCGCATCGATCCCCTGGGACTCCACGAATCCGTCGATGGTGTCCTTGATGGACTCGCTGACCTCGTCGGCGTGGTCCAGGGACGACTCCAGGTCGGGCCGGAACCGCAGGGTGCCCGCAGTGTGGTCGGTGAGCACGCCGTAGAGCCGCATGCCCTCGGCGGCGAACCGGCGCAGGTCGACGTCGCGGCCGCCGTCGCGGCCGGTCACGTAGTGGTTGGCCTGCGCGCGGACGGCCTCCCGGCGCGGGTGCCGGGTGACGGGCATCCGGTAGTAGCCCATCTCGTCGAGCCAGTCGGTGACGTCACGGCCCCGGTAGAACCGCGCCACCCGGGGCGCGTGCCCGACGACGAGGTGCACCGTCCTGCCCTCCAGGTGCAGGTCCTCGGCGATCTGGGCCCCGGACTGCCCGGACCCCACGACCAGCACCTCGCCCGGTGGCAGCTGCCCACCGTTGCGGTACTCGTGCGACTGCACCTGGGTGATCGACGGCGGCAGCGGCTCGGACAGCGGCGGAGTGATCGGTGTGTGGTACCCACCGGTGGCGACGACGACCTGGTCGGCCGTGCAGGTCCCGGCCGAGGTCTCGATCCGGAAGGTGCCGCGCTCGTCACGGGTCAGCCGGGTGACGGTGACACCCTCGCACAGCGGCGGGTCGACGAAGGCCCGATAGGCCTCCAGGTAGTCGACGACCTCGCTGCGGACCATGAACCCGTGCGGGTCGTCGCCGGCGTAGGGGAAGTCCGGCAGGTCGCACTGCCAGTTCGGCGTGACCAGGCTGAACGTGTCCCACCGGTGGGACTTCCAGGACGAGGCGACGACGTCGCGCTCCAGGACGAGGTGGTCGATCCCCCGGACGTCCAGGCACCGGCTCATCGACAGCCCGGCCTGCCCGCCGCCGACGACGACCACCGGCCGGTGCTCGCCGTCCAGGTCGGACGGCGGTGTGCGTCGCCCGTCGCGCTGTGCCACCGCGGTCATCGGACCTCCTCGATTCGGCTGAGGTGATCCACGGTCGACCCGTCGTATTTCCGGATGGTGTCGATCGGACGACCGGAATGTTGCCCGATGTTACGCAACAATTCCTTCACAAATGACTGATCCGGAATTGTTCCCGTAGTCAGCACACAACGTTTCCGAAACGCGGCGCTGGTGTCGTTGTGACTCGCCGGACCCGGTGGGACGAACCATCGGGACCTCTCCCCGGCGCTCCCACGCGCACCGTACCCGTCACCCCCACGAGGAGCCGAACCATGACCAGCGCCGAGCTGTCCGACATCGAGAAGAAGAGCCTCGAGGAGATCCCGCACCCCTCGCTGCCCGAGGGTTCCAGCATCTACGGCGGCACCAAGGTCTTCCCCGACCTGCAGGCCGAGGACGGCGAGACCTACTTCACCCTGGTGCACGGCATCGCCCACGAGTCCTCGGTGAGCTTCGTGGCCGTCCTGCAGGCGACCCGCGCGCTGCGCAAGGGATTCGAGTCGGCGATGTACTTCTACGGCCCCGGCTCGCTGAACTGCCTGGCGACCCGCGGGTTCCCGACGACCGGGACGTCCGCCTTCCCCGGCGAGCACAACATCAACGACCAGCTCAAGACGTTCATCGGTGAGGGCGGCAAGGTCTACTGCTGCCGCTTCGGGCTGTCGCTGCACGGTGCCCGCGAGGAGGACCTCATCGAGGGCGTCATCCCGACGCACCCGCTCGACGTCCAGGACGCGCTCATCCACTACGCCCGCAAGGGCGCGATCATCAACTCGACCTACCAGCTCTGAGAGCCCGTGAGTGGTTATCGCGGTCAGGACCGCGGTAACCACTCACGACCCCAGGAGGTCCGCCGCATGTCCGCTCCGTCCCCCGACACCACCGACTCCCTCGTGCCGGCCCTGCAGGTCCGCGCCGAGATGGCCGTTCGCGGCGTGGCGATCGACCCCGACACCCCGCCGGCCTCCGGCTCCGGCTCCGGCTCCGTCACCGAGCTCGGCTCCGTGATCCCGCTGCGCCGCCCCGGTGGCGCCGGCCCGTCGGCCGACGGCCACGTGCTCGTCGACGGGCTGAAGACCACCGTGCCGATCGTCGCGGACTCCCCGTACCGGCTCCGCGACGGCCGTCTGGTCCGCAGCGAGCCGGGCGGCGGCGTGACCGACATGGGCGTCGCCGTCGACACGGTCGCGCGACCGGCGTTCTACGACCTCACCACCGCCGACGGCGTGCCCTACGAGAAGATCGCCCGGCTGCACGGGAACGACGTGCTCGCCTCCACCGTCGTCCAGACCTGCGTGCGCTACGGCGAGTCGGACCGCTGCCGGTTCTGCGCGATCGAGCAGTCGCTGCGCTCCGGCGCCACCACCGCCGTGAAGACGCCCGAGCAGCTCGCCGAGGTCGCCGAGGCCGCCGTCCGGCTGGACGGGGTCCGGCAGATGGTGCTGACCACGGGCACGTCGAACGGCCGCGACCGCGGCGCCCGGCACCTGGTCCGCTGCGTGCGCGCGATCCGGGCCGCGGTGCCGGGACTGCCCGTCCAGGTGCAGTGCGAGCCGCCCGCGCCCGGCGACATCGCCGTGATCACGTCGCTGAAGGAGGCCGGCGCGGACGCGATCGGCATCCACGTCGAGTCGCTCGACGACGACGTCCGCCGCCGCTGGATGCCCGGCAAGGCCACCGTGCCGCTCTCCCAGTACCGGGCCGCGTGGGACGAGGCGGTCCGGGTGTTCGGCCCGGACGCGGTGTCGACGTACCTCATCGTCGGGCTCGGCGAGGACCCGGACGAGCTCGTCGCCGGGGCCGCCGATCTGATCGCCCGCGGGGTCTACCCGTTCGTCGTCCCCTACCGCCCGATCCCGGGAACCCTCGCGTTCGGCGACGGCGTGCCCGGCCCGGATCCTGCACTGCTCGCCGACGTGACCTCCCGGGTCGCGGCCGAGCTGCGGGCGTCCGGCATGCGCGGCGCCGACCAGGCCGCCGGCTGCGCGGCGTGCGGGGCGTGCAGCGCGCTGTCGGCGGCGGGGGGCTGAGCCGTGACCGTCCAGGACCACGGCCCGCGGCGCCCGGTGGCCCGCGGCGCCGCGGGATTCGTCACCGGCTCGCCCCGCCGGCTCACCCCGGTGTCCCGGTGGGTCGCCGACGAGCTGCTCGGTGGCCGCCCGCGCAGCGGCGCCGGCCGCACCGCCACGACGATCTCCGAGGCGCGCGCCGCCGACGCGGGCGATCCCGGCGTCGCCGCCCACCGGGCGCTGCGCCGCGAGGTGTTCGGCCGGGAGCAGGGCCTGTTCCCCGACACCGGGACCGGCGACCTCGACGACCACGACGCCGACCCGCGCACCGTCGTGCTCCTGGCGCACGACGCGGCGGGGACGCTGCTCGGCGGCGTCCGGCTGGGACCGGCCGACCCGGCGGCACCGGACGTCGGGTGGTGGACCGGCAGCCGGCTCGTCGTCGCACCGTCGGCGCGGCGGATCGCCGGTGCCCGGCTCGGTGCGGCGCTGGTCCGCGCGGCGTGCGCCCGCGCCGAGTCCGCGGGGGTGCTCCGGTTCGACGCCGACGTGCAGCTCCCGAACGCCGCGATGTTCACCCGGCTGGGCTGGGAGCGGGTCGGCGACACCGTGACCGCCGGAGCGCCGCACGTGCGGATGCGGTGGCCGATCACCCGGGTCCGCGCCCTCGCGACGGCGACGAAGGCCCCGCTCGGGGCGCTGCTCGGCGGGCTCGGCCCGGCCGGGTTCGTCGGCGACGACGGCGCTCCCGTCCCGGGCACCGACGTCGTGGCCTGCTGCGACGCGATCGTCCCGGCGATGGTGGAGCGCGACCCGGAGTGGGCGGGCTGGGCCGGTGTCCTGGTCAACGTCAACGATCTCGCCGCGATGGGCGCCGCCCCGGTCGGGCTGCTCGACGCGGTCGGTGCGCGGGACGCGTCGTTCGCGCACCGCGTGCTGTCCGGGGTGCGGGCGGCCGCCGACGCCTACGGCGTCCCGCTGCTCGGCGGGCACACCCAGCTCGACGTCCCGGCCGCGCTGTCGCTGACCGCGCTGGGCCGCACGGACCACCCGGTCCCGGCCGGCGGTGGCCGGACCGGGCACACGGTGCGGCTGACCACCGATCTGGGCGGCGGCTGGCGGCCCGGCTACCACGGCCGCCAGTGGGACTCGACGACGTCGCGGACCCGGGCCGAGCTGGCGGCGACGGTCGGGGCGATCGGTCCCGCCGCGAGGCACCGCCCCGCCGCCGCGAAGGACGTCTCGATGGCCGGCATCGCCGGGACGCTCGGCATGCTCGCCGAGGCGTCCGGCACCGGTGCCGTGCTCGACGTCGCCGCCGTCCCCCGCCCCGGCGGCGCGAGCGTCGGCGACTGGTTCACCTGCTTCCCCGGGTTCGGCCTGCTCACGGCGGACGACCCGGGCGCCCCCGCGATCGACGCCGGGCCGGCCGTGTCGGCCGCGTGCGGCGAGCTCGTCGCGGGGACCGGGGTCCGGCTGCGCTGGCCGGACGGCGAGGAGACCGAGGCCGTGCCCGGCGGCGTCACCGGGATGGGCCCGGCCGCCGGAGAGGAGATCGCATGACCACGACGACGTTCGCCGCCGCCGCGCAGGGCTTCGTGCGCGACCTGGACGAGGACTTCGCCCGGGTCGCGGCGACGATCGCCCAGGCCCGCTCCCGGGGCGCGGACCTGCTGGCGCTGCCCGAGGCCGCCCTGGGCGGGTACCTGTCGTCGTTGCACGGCGCCGTCGACGACGTCCCGCCGCAGCTCGACCCGGACGGGCCGGAGATCCGCAGGCTCGTCGGCCTGGCCAGGGACATGGTCGTCACCGCGGGGTTCTGCGAGGCCGGGGACGCCGCGTCCGCCGGGCTGCCGTACAACAGCTGCGTCGCCGTGACCGGCGACGGGGTGCTCGGCAGGCACCGGAAGGTGCACCAGCCGCTGGACGAGAACCACTCGTACGCCGCCGGGGACCGGTTCGCCGCGTTCGACACTCCGGTCGGGCGGATCGGCATGATGATCTGCTACGACAAGGCGTTCCCGGAGGCGGCCCGCGCCCTGGCGATGGACGGTGCGAGGACGGTGGTGTGCATGTCGGCATGGCCCGCGTCACGGACGGACCGGGCCCCGGTCCTCGCCGACGACCGCTGGGCGCGGCGGTTCGACCTGCACGACCGCGCCCGCGCGCTGGAGAACCAGATCGTGTGGGTGTCGGCGAACCAGGCCGGGACGTTCGGCGACCTGCAGCTCGTCGCGAGCGCGAAGGTCGTCGACCCGGGCGGTGAGGTGCTCGCGACGACCGGGAGCGAGGCGGGGCTCGCCGTCGCGTCCGTCGACGTCGACGCCGCCGTGGAGGCCGCCCGCCGGTTCATGGGACACCTGCGCGACCGGCGTCCGGCCGCGTACGGCCCCGAACCCGTCGCCGCGGGGGCGTGAGCGGGGTGCGGGTCGCCGCGGCAGCCGCCAACTTCACCCGCGACGTCGCGTTCGACCTGGAGCGGATCGGCGTGATCATCGCGCACGCCCGCGACGCCGGGGTGTCGGTGCTCGCGCTGCCCGACGGCGCGCTCGGCGGCTACGTCCACGACCTGCGCAATCCCGACCCGACCGACCGGTCGGTGCTGCCCCCGGAGCTGGACCCGGACGGCCCCGAGGTGCGGGCCGTGGCGGAGATGGCCCGGGAGATGGTCGTCTGCCTCGGCTTCTGCGAGGCGGGCGCGGTGGAGGGCGAGCGCTACAACGCGGCGGTCTGCCTCACCGGCGACGGTGTGCTGGGCCGGCACCGGAAGGTGCACCAGCCCGCGGGGGTCGCCGCGCTGTTCGCCGCCGGTGACGGGTTCACCGCGTTCGACACCCCGGCCGGCCGGATGGGGATGCTGATCGACCACGACAAGACGTTCCCGGAGTCGGCCCGCTCGCTGGCCCTCGACGGCGCCCAGCTCATCGCCTGCCCGTCGGCGTGGCCGACGTCGCTGACCAACCGGGCGCCGCGGATGGCGCAGGACCGGCAGGCCCGGCTCTTCGATCTCTACGACCAGGCCAGGGCCGCCGAGAACCAGGTGCTGTGGCTGTCGGCGAACCAGAGCGGGCGAAACGGGTCGCTGCACTTCCTGGGCCGGGCGAAGGTCGTCGGGCCGGGTGGGGACGTCCTCGCCCGGACCTGGTCGAAGGGCGGTCTCGCGGTCGCCGACGTCGACCCGGACGCCGTGATCGGCGCGGCCAGGGCCGTGCTGCACCACCTGAAGGAACGCCGCCCCGACCTCTACCGCGACTGAGGGGCGGCTGATGCGTACCGACCGGCTCCGTATCCGGCTGTCCACCTACTCGACGAAGCCGCGCGGCGGCGTGGTGCACACCCTCGCGCTGGCCGAGGCGCTGGCGGCGGCCGGGCACGACGTCGAGGTCTGGTCGCTCGCCCGCGGCGGGGACACCGGGTTCTTCCGGCGGGTGGCCCCGGACGTCGGGGTGCGGCTCGTGCCGGTCCCGGACGTCGACGGCGAGTCCGTCGGCGCCCGGATCCTCCGCTCGATCGACCTGCTGGCCGACGCGCTGGGGTCCGCGCCGGAGGTGGACGTCCGGCACGCCCAGGACTGCCTGTCCGCCAACGCCGAGGGCCGCGCGCACGGCGACGGCTCGCTGCTGCGCACGGTGCATCACCTCGACGAGTTCACGACCCCCGAGCTGGCCGCCTGCCACGAGCGGGCGATCGTCTCCCCCGCCGCGCTGGTGTGCGTGTCCCGCGCGGTCGCCACGGAGGTGCGGGACGGCTGGGGCCGCGACGCCACCGTGATCGGCAACGGCGTGGACGCCGCCCGGTTCGCCCGGGCCGCGGACTCCGGCGCCGGGACGGCCTGGCGCGCGCGGTTCGGGAGCTACGTCCTCTCGGTCGGCGGGATCGAGCCGCGCAAGGGCACCGGCGACCTCGTCGAGGCGATGGCGCTGCTCCCGGACCTGCGGCTGGTCGTCGGGGGCGGCGAGACCCTGTTCGACTACCGCGGCTACCGGGCCGGCGTGCTCGCCCGCGCCGACGCGCTCGGCGTGCGGCCCGAGATCCTCGGCCCCGTCGACGACGACGAGCTCCCCGGCCTGATGGCCGGTGCCGCCGCGTTCGCGTTCCCGTCGGTGAAGGAGGGCTTCGGCCTCGCCGCGATGGAGGCGCTCGCCGCCGGGGTCCCGCTCGTGACCCGGGACCTGCCGGTGCTGCGGGAGGTCTTCGACGGCGCGGCCCGGTTCGCGGCCGAGCCGGCCGGGTTCGCCGCGGCGCTGCGGGCGGCGGTCGCCGAGCCGGACCCGCACCGGGAACGGGCCGGCCGGGAGCTCGCCGCGGCCCACTCGTGGGCGACGGCCGCGGACCGGCACCTGCGCCTGTACGAGGACTTCCTCGGCGCGGGGGTGCCTTGCCCGGTCCGGTAACGTGGTCGTAACACGACGCCGTGTACCGGAGGTGGCCGATGTCCGAGCAGCTCACCGACGTCGTGCCGCTCTGCCGGGCGGTCCGCCGCGACGACCTCCCGGGGGTGCACTGCCCGCACTGCGCCTCCCCCGTCGACGACGACCTCCCCACCGTCGTGCTGACCCTGCCGGTCCCGGCGCTGCTGACCGACGGTGAGGTGCTCGCCGGGGAGCTGTGACGCCCGGCGCGGCGCTGTGACGCCCGGTGCGGCCCGGTCCGGCGACGCCCTGTGCGGCGCGGCTCAGCCCGGTCCGGCGCAGCCCAGCTCGGTGCGGCGCGGCCCAGCTCGGTGCGGCGCGGCCCAGCTCGGTGCGGTGCGGCCCAGCTCGGTGCGGTGCGGCGCGGCCCAGCCCGGTACGGCTCGGCCCAACCCGGCGCGGCACGGCTCGGGTGCGGCGCCGTCCGGCCCGGCGCGACCCGGCGCCGGGTACCGGACAGAATCGCTTCCCCAGGCAGCGATTCTGCACGAGCACACCCCCGGTCCCTCGGGATCGCACCTCCGAGCACCGATCCGGCCGGGACCGACCCGGCCCACCCCCGAGAGATCGCTGCCTCACGCAGCGATTCCACGGAACCCCCCCCTACCCGCCGCGACCGGAGCACCGGCCGCCGGCCGCCGGCCACCGGTCCGCGAGCCGGGGCGTCGCGGACCCCGCCGCCGGGCCCGCCACCGGACGGCGGTCCGGGGCCGTCACCGTCGGCTGGGCGGGCCGGCCAGTGCGTCGAGCAGGGCGCGCAGGTCGTCGGCCATGTCGATGCCGGCCGGGTCCCCGGACTCCCGGTCGAGCAGCCACTGGATCTGCAACCCGTCGGCGGCGGCGACCAGCAGCCGCGCGAGCCGCTCCGGGCCGAGTCCGGCGGCGCGCTCCGTGGCGCGTCCCGCGGCCGTCCCAGCCACCGGCTCTGCGGCCGGCTCTGCCACCGGTCCTGCGGCCGGTCCTGCGGCCGGTCCTGCGGCCGGTCCTGCAGTCGGAGCTGCGGCCAGCTCCTCGGCCAGCCCTGCCCGCAGACGCTCGTAGCGGCGCGCGAACCAGTCGTGGGCGGCGTGGTCGGGGTCGGTGGCCTCGGCCGAGGTGACGGCGTGCAGCCGGACGAGATCGGGCTCGGCCGCGTTCGCCGCCACGGCGTCGAGCAGCCGTTCCGTGCCGGTCCCCGTGCCGGCGCGCTCGTCGCGGGCGGCGAGGACCGCGGCCAGCAGGGCCTGCTTCGAGCCGAAGTAGTGGAACAGCGTCGGCTCGGTGACGCCGACCCGGCGGGCGATCTCCTTCGTCGACGACGCGTGGAACCCGCCCTCGGTGAACACCTCGAGGGCGGTCGCGAGGATCTGCGCGCGTCGCCGTTCCCCCTTGGCGTACCGCCCGCGGGCCCGTCCTCGCTCGTCCCCCGGTGGCGTCGTCACACCGGTCACGCTAGCCCGGCCCGATCCCGAGTGTCACTCGGGATTCGACGGTACGGTCGCGGGCATGGCACACGTCGACGAGGAACTGCTCGGCACCCTGATCGCGACGCTCGACCTCGAGCGGAAGGTCCGGCTGCTCACCGGCGCCGACTTCTGGTCGACACCCGCCGAACCGGCGATCGGGCTGCGGCGGATGGTGCTGTCGGACGGGCCGTCCGGCGTCCGCGGGGAGAGCTTCGACGAGCGGGAGCCGTCGCTGTCGCTGCCGTCGTCGTCGGCGCTCGGTGCCACCTGGGACCCGGCGGCGGCCCGGCGGTACGGCTCCGCGCTCGGCGCGGAGGCCCGGCGGCAGCACGCCGACGCCGTCCTCGGCCCGACGATCAACCTGCACCGCACCCCGTACGGCGGCCGGCACTTCGAGGCGTTGTCCGAGGACCCGCTGCTCACCGCAGAGCTGGCCGCGGCGTACGTCGAGGGACTGCAGGCGCACGGTGTCGCGGCGACCCCGAAGCACTACGTCGCCAACGACGCCGAGACCGAGCGCTTCTCGGTCGACAACCGGGTCGGCGACCGGGCGCTGCGCGAGCTGTACCTGGCCGCGTTCGAGCCGGTGGTGACCCGGGCCGGTGCGTGGGCGGTCATGTCGGCCTACAACGCGGTCAACGGCACGACGATGAGCGAGAACCCGCTGCTCGCCGAGCCGCTGACCGGCGAGTGGGGGTTCGACGGCCTGGTGATGTCGGACTGGGGCGGGGCGCGCAGCACCGAGGCGTCGGCACGCGCCGAGCAGCACCTCGTGATGCCCGGCCCGGTCTCGGCCTGGGGTGCGCGGCTCGTCGAGGCGGTCCGCGACGGCCGCGTCGGTGAGGACGTGATCGACGGGAAGGTGCGGCGACTGCTGCGTCTCGCGGCCCGGGTCGGCGCCCTCGACGGCGTCCCACCGCAGGTCACGGAGCCACCGCCCGCCGAGGACGGCGCCGCCGTCGCCCGGGAGCTGGCCGCCGCCGGATCGGTGCTGGTCCGCAACACCCGGGCGGACGGCGCCGCCGAGCTGCCGTGGGACCACGCCGTGCCGGGGTCGGTCGCGGTGCTCGGGCACAACGCGGCCCTCGCCCGCACCCAGGGCGGTGGGAGCGCGACGGTGCGGCCCGCCGCCGTCGTCTCCCCGCTCGACGGGCTGCGGGCCGCGCTCGGCGCGGACCGGGTGCGGTACCGGCTGGGCGCGCAGGTCGCGGAGGGGGTGCAGCCGTTCGATCCGGCGTCGATCACGAATCCCGTGACCGGGGGCTCGGGGCTGCGCGCGGTGTTCCGCGACGTCGGCGGGGCCGCGTTGCGGACCGAGGACCGGCTGAGCTCCTCGCTCATCTGGATGGGCGCCGAGATCCCCGAGGGCACCGACCACGTCGAGATCGCGCTCCGCTGGGACGCCCCGGCCGGCGCCCACCGGCTCGGGGCCGCCGCGGTGGGGCACGTCGTCCTCGTTGCGGGCGGCACGACCGTGCTCGACGCCGACGGCGTCCTGACCGGCGACGAGGGGCCCGGGGCGGCCATCTTCGAGGCACCGTCGGTGACGGCCGGTGTCACCACCGACGGCCCGGTCGACCTGGTGCTGCGCTTCCGCCCGTCCGGTCAGGAGGCCGGGATGCCGCTGGTCGCGGTCACGGTCGGTGAGGAGACCGTCGTCGACGACCCGGACGCCGAGATCGCCGCAGCGGCGGCGCTGGCCGCGGGGACCGACGTCGCCGTCGTCGTGGTGGGGACGAACGACCGGATCGAGAGCGAGGGCTTCGACCGCTCCACGCTGGCGCTGCCCGGACGGCAGGACGACCTCGTCCGCGCGGTCGCCGCGGCGAACCCGCGCACCGTCGTCGTCGTGAACTCCGGCGCGCCGGTGCTCCTGCCGTGGCGTGACGAGGTCGCCGCGATCCTGCTCGGCTGGTTCGGCGGGGAGCAGTTCGGGGAGGCCGTCGCCGACGTCCTGCTGGGCGCCGCCGAGCCCGGCGGGCGGCTGCCCACGACCTGGCCGGGCACCGGCCGGGAGCGGTCGGTGCTGTCCGGGGTCCCGTCGGACGGGGTGCTGCGCTACGACGAGGGCGTGCACGCCGGGCACCGGAACTGGCTGCGCCACGGCGAGACACCGGCGTACCCCTTCGGGCACGGTCTCGGCTACACGACCTGGACCCTCGACGGCATGTCGGTCGGCCGCTGGTCGGCGGACGGGATCGACGTGACCGTGACCCTCACCAACATCGGCGACCGCCCCGGGCGCCAGGTCGTGCAGGCCTACCTGTCCCGGGACCGCAGCGACGTCGAGCGCCCGGCACGGTGGCTCGCCGGATGGGCCGTCGTCGACGCCGCCCCGGGGACGACGACGGTGACCGTCCCGGTGTCCCGCCGCGCGTTCCGGCACCGGACGGGGACCGGCTGGGCCACCGAGCCGGGCACCTGGACGCTGCACCTCGGCTTCTCGGTGACCGACACCCCGCTGGCCGCGGAGGTCACCACGACGTGACCCCCGCGGCCGGTGCGCGGGTCAGGCGTGCGCGGCCTTCAGCAGGTCCGAGCACTTCTCCCCGATCATCATCGTCGTGATGTTCGGGTTGATCGCCGGCAGGAACGGCATCGCCGACCCGTCCGCGACGCGGAGGTTCTGCACCCCCCGCACCCGCAGCTGGGGGTCCAGGACCGCGGTCCGGTCGTCGTCGGTGCCCATCTTCGCCGTGCAGGCCGGGTGGTAGACGGTGTTGTGGGTCTTCATGATGTAGTCGGCCAGCTCGTCGTCGGTGACGGCGTCCGGGCCGGGTGCCAGCTCCGCGGCGACCCACTCCTTCAGCGCCGGCTGCTCGGCGATCCGCCGCGCCAGCCGGATCCCCTCCGTCATCACGCGCATGTCGTGACCCTCGGGGTCGGTGAAGTAGCGCGGGTCGACGCGGGCCCGGTCGCGGAAGTCCCGGGTGCGCAGCCGGACGGTGCCGCGCGACCGCCCGCGGGTGACGTTCGGTGTGAGGCAGAACCCGTTGTCGGTGGTCGGGTAGCCCCAGCGCAGCGTGTTCATGTCGAACGGCACCGAGCCGTAGTGCATCATCAGGTCCGGCCGGTCCAGGCCCGGGTCGGTGCGGTGGAACAGCCCGATCTCCCACCACTGCGTCGACTCGGTGACCATCGGCTTCGCGGCGTCCCAGAACACCAGGCCCTCGACGTGGTCGTCGAGGTTCGACCCGACCCCGGGCAGGTCCGAGAGCACGTCGATGCCGAACTCGCGCAGGTGGTCGCCCGGGCCGATGCCGGACAGCATCAGCAGCTTCGGGGTGTCGATCGCACCCGCCGAGAGGATCACCTCGCGGTCGGCGAGGACGGTCTCCCGGCCCGGGCCGATCCCGCGCTGGTACTCGATCCCGGTCGCCCTGGTGCCCTCGAACAGCACCCGCGACGCCCAGCAGTCGGTCCGTACCTCGAGGTTCGGGCGCGACCCCAGGACCGGGTGCAGGTACGACGCCGACGACGACGCCCGCGTCCCGTCCGGGAACGAGTTGATCTGGAAGTACCCGGCGCCGTCGGTGACGGTGTGGCCCTCGTTGAACCGCACCGTCGGCATCCCGACCTCGGCGGCCGCCGCCAGCACGGCGTTCCCGCACGGGTCCTTCGAGGGCACCTGCATGAGGTTGACCGGGCCGGAGCGACCGTGCCCGGACCACTCGCCGTCGTTGGTCTCCAGCCGGGTGATCAGCGGCCAGCACTCGTCGGCCGACCAGCCGGTCAGGCCCAGCGACGCCCACTCGTCCAGGTCCTCGCGCGGGGTCCAGAACGCGATGCACGAGTTGTGCGACGAGCACCCGCCGAGCACCTTCGCGCGGGCGTGCCGCATGTGCGAGTTGCCGCGCTCCTGCGGCTCGATCGGGTAGTCCCAGTCGTAGCCGGAGTCGAGCAGGTTCATCCAGTCGGTGAGCTTCAGGATGTTGTCGTCGCCCACGTCGGACGGGCCGGCCTCCAGCAGCAGCACCCGCGTCGACGGGTCCTCCGACAGCCGCGCGGCGAGCGCACAGCCCGCCGACCCCCCGCCGACGACGACGTAGTCGAACCGGTCCGTCATGCCTTCTCCCCCATGCCTTCGGAAATCTCCTTCGCTCTGTGTTCGGGCAGGCAGCCCAGCTGGTGACGGCCCTTCAGGCGGAACCAGACGAGCCCGGCCGACGCCACCACCCCGATGAAGATGAACGCGATGAACCGCAGCCATCCGGTGCCGTAGACCTCCTCGCGCGGCCACGCCAGGTTCAGCGCCATCGCCGCACCCCAGCACACCGCCAGGATGTTCACCGGCAGCCCGAGACGGCCGAGGGTGAAGTACCCCTTCTGCCCCTCGTCGGGCCACTGCCCGCGCAGCCGCCGGATCAGCATCGGCACCGTGACCAGCAGGTACGCGATGTAGATCATGATGATCGCCACGCTGGTGACCGCGGTGAAGACCTCCGGCACCCCGACGTTGGCGAGCAGGATCAGGATCGCCACGGCCCCGATGACGATCGCCGGGACGACCGGCGTCTTGTGCTTCGGGTCGATCCGGGCGAGCACCGAGCCCGCGGGCAGCCCGTTGTCCCGGGCCATCGCGAACATGAGCCGGATCGCCGCGGTGTGCACGGCGAGCAGGCACACGATCACCGCGATGCTGATCGTGATCAGGAAGATCCGGCCGATCGTGCCGCCGGCGACCTGGAGCAGCACCAGCTGGCCGCCGCCGTCCTTGCTGCCCAGCCGCGGGTCGGAGAGGTCCGGCGCGGCCAGGATGATCCCGAGCAGGATCAGCCCGCCGAGGACGAACGACGCCACGACGGCACGCAGGATCGCCGCCGGCGCGGTCCGCCGCGGGTCGACGGTCTCCTCCCCGAGCGAGCTGGCGGTGTCGAATCCGTACATCACGTAGGCCGACGCCAGCGCCGCCACCAGGAACGTGCCGAAGTAGCCGCCGCCCCCGGTCGTCGGTGGCGTCTCGAACAGCACCGAGACCGGGTTGTGGATGCTCAGCAGCAGCGCGACCACGATCACGACGGCGGCGATGAGCTCGATGAACACGCCGGTCGAGTTGATCCGGGCCATCAGCTTCACGCCGATCGCGTTGATCACCGTGGTGAACACGATGAGGATCGCGCCGAGCAGCACGCCGTTGACGGCCGCGGAGCCCGGGTCGGCGGCGTCGCCGATCAGCTGGAAGCCCGACCAGATCTGCGGGAACGTCAGCTGGGCGGCCAGCGCGACCGCCGACAGCGACACCACCGACGCCGTGAACATCATCCAGCCGGCCATCCACGACGTCGTCGGGCCGGCGAGGCGCTTCGACCAGTTGTAGACCGACCCGGCCACCGGGTAGCGCCCGGCGAGCTCGGCGAACGACAGCGCCACCATGAACTGGCCGGCGAACACCATCGGCCACGACCACCAGTACGCGGCACCGACGGTGCCGAAGCCGAAGTAGAACAGCTGGAACGTCCCGGTCAGGATCGAGATGTAGCTGATCCCCGCCGCGAAGCTCGAGAACTTGCCGATACTGCGGTCCAGGGTCTGGCTGTAGCCGAACTCGGCCAGCCCTCCCCCGTCCCCGTCACCACCGTGCGTCGCTGCCGGCTTGACCGGCTCCGGGCTGCTCACAACTGCACCTCACTCCTGACCCGAGAACCACCTCTGCGGCTCGGGTGCCGTGTTCTGCCAGATGTGCTTGATCTCCTGGTACTCCGCGAGCCCGGTCGGCCCGAGCTCGCGACCGTTGCCGGAGCGGCCCATGCCGCCCCACTCCGCACCCGGGAAGTACGGGTGGAAGTCGTTGATCCAGACGGTCCCGTGCCGCAGCGCGTTCGCGACCCGGTTGGCCCGCCCCATGTCCTGGGTGAAGACCGCGCCGGCGAGGCCGTACTCGGTGTCGTTGCCGAGCCGGATCGCCTCGTCCTCGGTGGTGAAGCGCTCGACCGTCAGGAGCGGGCCGAACGTCTCCTCCTTGATCAGCCGCGAGCCCGGCGCCAGGTCGGTGATGACCGTCGGCAGGTAGAAGTAGCCGTTCTTCAGCTCGGGGGCGTCCGGACGGGCGCCGCCGCAGCGGATCGTCGCGCCCTCCGCGCGCGCCGCGGCCACGAAGTCCTCGATCTTCGCGAGGTGCGCGGCCGAGACCAGCGGGCCGACCTCGACGCCGTCGGCCAGGCCGTCGCCCAGCCGGATCAGCTGCGCGCGCCGCACGATCTCGTCGACGACGGTGTCCGCGACCGAGTCCTCGATGATCAGCCGGGCGCCGGCCGAGCAGACCTGCCCGGAGTGCAGGAACACCGCGAGCATCGCGTAGTCCACCGCGAGCTCGACGTCGGTGTCGGCGAAGACGATGTTCGGGTTCTTCCCGCCGAGCTCGACGGCGGTGCGCTTCACGGTCTCCGCGGAGGCCCTGATGATCTTCTGACCGGTGCTGAGCCCGCCGGTGAAGGACACCATGTCGACGTCCGCGTGCTCGGTCAGCGGCGCACCGACCGACGGCCCGTCCCCGAGCACGATGTTGACGACGCCCGCCGGGATCCCGACCTCCTCGCACAGCTCGACCAGCGCGATCGACGTCAGCGGCGTGACCTCGCTCGGCTTGATCACCATGGTGTTGCCCGCGGCGATCGCCGGGGCGACCTTCCAGGACAGCTGCAGGAGCGGGTAGTTCCACGGCGTGATGAGGGCGCAGACCCCGACCGGCTCGTGCACGATCCGCGAGACGACGGTGTCGCTGCCGGTGTCGACGATCCGGCCCGCGTCCTTGTCGGCGAGACCGGCGTAGTAGCGGAAGACCGCGGTGACGTCGTCGACGTCCTGCCGTCCCTCCGCGATCGTCTTGCCCGTGTCCAGGGTCTCCGAACGGGCGATCTGCTCCCGGTCACGCACCAGCAGGTCCGCGATCCGCCCGAGGAGCGCCCCGCGCTCCCCGGCGGAGGTGGCCCGCCACGGCCCGTCGTCGAACGCGCGACGGGCGGCGGCCACCGCCCGGTCGACGTCGTCGGGCCCGGCCTGGTCCACCTCGGTGACGGTGGAGGCGTCGTAGGGGTTGATCACCGGCGCGGTTCCCGCGGAGCCGGTGGTCCAGGTTCCGTCGATGTAGAGGCTCGGCACCGGGGCAGCGTTCACCTGCGGCGGGAAGAGCGCAACCCGGTGTCGCGCCGGATGATCATGCTCACGCGCGGGCGGGCACCGCACGCTCCGGCGGGCCCGGGGGTACGGTTGCGCCATGGGCAACCCGGTGCGTACCCGTGAGTCCGGGGTGCAGTCGGTCGACCGCGCCATCACGCTCCTGGAACTCATGGCGCTCCGGGGCGAGGCGGGGGTGAGCGAGCTGGCCGCGGCGCTCGACGTGCACAAGTCGACGGCGTTCCGGCTGCTCGGCGCGCTCGAGGAGCACGGGCTCGTGGAACAGATCGGCGACCGCGGCAAGTACCGGCTCGGCTTCGGGCTGATCCCGCTGGCCGGCCGGGTCGCCGAACGCCTCGAGGTCACGACCCAGGGGCGTCCGGTCTGCGAGGAGCTGGCGTCCCGGCTCGGCGAGACCGTCAACATCGCCATCCCCGACCGTGGCTACGCGGTGAACGTCGACCAGGCCCGCGGCCCCGCGATGGTCACCACCTACAACTGGCTCGGACGCATCACCCCGATGCACAACACCTCCAGCGGGAAGGTCCTGCTGGCCGCAGCCCTGACCGAGGATCCCGACGCGATGCCGGACGACGTGCCGGCCCGCGGCCGCAAGAAGCTCACGACCGAGCTCTCACGGGTCCACGAGCTCGGCTACGCGTGGTCGATCGAGGAGTTCGAGACCGGGCTCAACGCCGTCGCCTCCCCGGTGCGGGACCACTCCGGCACCGTCGTCGCGGCGCTGTCGGTGTCCGGGCCCGCCTACCGGCTGCCTGCCGAGCGCATCGAGGAGATCACCACCGACGTCGTCGCGGCGGGCCGGGAGATCAGCCACCGGATGGGGTTCTGGCAGCACGACTGACGGCTTGCGTCAGAGGCGTTCCAGCACCGGCGGGAGGGTGCGCTCGACCTCGTCGCCGATCCGCTCGAACTCGCGCCGCAGGAACGGGGCGGCGAGCTTGAGCAGGCCCTTGAACCGCAGGTCGGCGCGGTAGGTCACGGTGCTCCCGCCGTCGTCGGTCGGCTCGACGACGAGGTCGTCGGTCGCCGTGACGGTCGCGCTCTCCCCGACGAAGACCAGCCGCGCACCGGCGGCGTCGACCAGCGTCACGTCGAGCTCGGTCTCCCTGCCGTTGAACACCGACACGGTGTGCCAGGTCGCACCGACCCCGATCGGGCCGCCGTCGTCGGACCGCGTGCACGACTTCGTGCCCGGGTCCCAGACCTCGCTGTGCCCGAAGTCGGCCAGGTAGCCGAGAACGGTCTCGGGAGGGGTGGACACCGTCATCACCCGCTGGACGCCGACCACGACGCTCCTCTCACCCCGACCCGGTCGGCGGAGATGGTCTCACGCCGCCCGAGCAAGATCGAGAGCGACGCCGGGTTGTGACCGCTGATCGCGACCGCGATCGGCTTCCGGCGTTCCGCCGCGCCGCCCGTGCCGCCCGGCGCAGACTCCGGCTCTCCGGCGGGGCGTGCCGAGCACCCGCCGGTGGACGGGAGGAGTGCCGGGTGCACGACGCCGACGGGACGGGGACCGCCCGGGTCGAACCGGAGCGGCTGGTCGCGGCCGCCGCGCGGTACGACGCGCTCGCCGCGACGCTGACCGCGGCCGCCGCGGCCGTCCCGGTGACGGTGCCCGACGCCGGGTTCGCCTCCGCCGGCGCGGCGGCGGCGCTGGACGCCGGCCTGGTCGCCGCGGTCCGAGCGGACGCCGGTCGCGCCGCCCGGACCGCCGGGGCACTGCGGGCGACGGCGACGGCCTGGCGTTACGCGGACGACGCCGCCGCGACCTCCCTCGGCGGGTGAGAGCACCGTGCCGTCGCTCGCGGAGCTCCTCGCCGCCGATCCCGGGTCCTGGCTGCGCCGGGCCGGGGCCTGGGACCGGCTGGCGGCGACGCTGGCGGCGGAGGCCGACGACCTCGACCGTCCCGGGTCCGCGGCCCCGCCGGCCGACTGGAGCGGCGCCGACGCCGACCGGGCCCGCGCCGCCCGCGACGCGCTCTGCCGCCGGCTGCGCGCCGGTGCCGGCACCGCCGGGCACGCCGCCGGGGTGCTCGGCAGGCACGCCGGCGAGGTGCTCGCCGCCCAGCGCCGCGTGGTGCTGGCCGCGCTCGACGTGCACCCGGTGCTGGAGGTCGACCTGGTCACCGGCGGGGTGCGGCTCGCACCGGGGGCCGTCGGGTTCCCGCAGGTCCTGCAGGTGCCGGCGATGGCGCTGACCGGCGGCAGGCTCGCGCTGGACCTCCTCCGGTGGAGCAGGGCGGTCCACGAGGCCGTCTCCGACGCCGCCCGGTCCGACGCGGCGGCGACCGCCGCGCTGCGGGCCGCGTCGGCCGGCGGCGACGGGCCGGTCGTGGCGTCGCCCGCGGCGGTCCCGGCCGGGCCAGGCGCGGCCCGCGCCTGGTGGGCGGGGCTGTCCGGCGACGAGCGGGACCGGCTGACGCGCACCCGTCCCGACCTGGTCGGTGGCACCGACGGGGTGCCGGTGGCCGACCGGGACCGCGCCAACCGGATCCGCCTCGATGCCGAACGCGCACGGCTGCGCTCGCTCGCGGCCCGGCAGCGGCAGGCGGGAGACCCGGCGGCCGCCGCCCGCACAGGGGCCGCGCTGGCGGGGCTCGACGCCGTCGCGCAGCGGCTCGCCCGCGGCGACGCGGCGCTGCTCGACGTGGGCGCCGGCGCGGGGCCGGGGCGGGTGGTGCTCGCCGTGGGCGATCCGGAGCGCGCCGCGCACGTCCTCACCCACGTGCCGGGCACCGGGGCGGGCTGGGCGTCGGTGCCCGAGGACCTGCGGCGCGTGGAGGCGACCCGGACCGCGGCCGGGACCGACGTCGCCGCCGTGCTCTGGACCGGCTACGACGCTCCCGCCCACCTCGCGGCGGCCGCCTACGACGAGCCGGCCCGCTCCGCCGCCGGGGACCTGCGGCGGTTCCAGGACGGGCTGCGTGGCGGGCACCACGGGCCGGTGCACCTGACCGTCGTCGGCCACTCGTACGGCTCGACGGTCGCGGGGCGGGCCGCCGCCCCGGGGTTCGCCGTGGACGACGTCGTGTTCGTCGGCAGCCCCGGCGCCGGCGTCCGCCACGCCGGGGAGCTCGGCGTCCTGTCCGACCGGGTGTGGGCGACGACGGCGCAGCACGACCCGATCTCGCGGGTGCCCGGCGGCGAACTGTTCGCCACCTCGCGGGGTCTCGGGCCGAACGGGCTCGCGCACGGGGCGAACCCGGCGGCGCCCGGGTTCGGCGCCCGGATCGTCGAGTCCGCCCCCGGCGCGGCGCTGCCGCGGCGCGACGACCCCGCGACCCCGACCGACGAGTCCGCGCCCGCCTCCGCACACAGCGCGTACTGGGACCCGGGTTCGCCGAGCCTCACCGCCTTGGGGAAGATCGTTTCGGGGCGCGCGGGCGAATCATGACCCTGAGTGACGGTCAGACCGCTTTGCGAGGTGCCCGTCCGGCCATCCGGCGGCACCGCCGACGGCTCGAAGAACCAGCGATGATGCAGGTCACAGATAGTCGTCAGTCGATCAGCGACTACCCTCCCACCGGTTCGGGCAGGAGCAGTAGCATGCGGGCGTGACCGAGACCGAGAGTAAACCGGCGAGGCGTACCGGACGCCCGCCGCTGACCGACCGGGCGACGTTGCTCGCGGCTGCCCGCGACCTCGGCTTCTCCGACCTGACGGTCGGCGCCGTGACGGCCCGGGTCGGGGTCAAGTACTCGACGTTCTATCGGCACTTCCCCAGCCTGGAGTCCCTCGTGGCGGCGCTCGTCGACGACGTCGTCACCGACGACGCGTTCCCCGACACCGGGGGCCGCTGGCAGGACCAGCTCCTCGCCTTCACCGGGGCGACCTTCGACGTGATGGCCCAGCACCCCGGTCTCGCACCCGCGATGGTGCGGCTGCCGAACGCGCCGGAGGCGATGCTGGCGGCGTTCCGGCGGTGCACCGACCAGCTGATCGCGGCCGGCTTCCCGGCCGACGACGCGGTCCTCGGCGCCGGGACGGCCATGAACCTGGGCGTGCAGCCGTGGCTGAGCGCCGTCGGCGGCAGCGTGGGCGACGTCCCACGGCGTGACCAGGTGCTCGAGTCCGAGCAGCCGTTCGCACCGGAGGTCTGCGCGGTGTACCGCGACCAGGTCGACGACCCGCCCCGCGCGTGGACGCTCCGCCGGGTCGAGCTGCTGGTCGCCGGCCTGGAGACCCGCCTCGCGGGCTGAGCGCCCGCCGACGACCGGCCCGACACACGGAGACGCCCGGGGTGCTGAGCACCCCGGGCGTCTCTCGTCTGTCGGACGTCAGCCGGTCAGGAGGGCACGACCTGGTCCGCCTGCGGGCCCTTCTGGCCCTGGGTGACCTCGAAGGTCACGGCCTGACCCTCGTCCAGGCTGCGGTATCCGGAGCTCTGGATCGCGCTGAAGTGGACGAACAGGTCCTGCCCGCCTCCGTCCGGCGTGATGAACCCGTAACCCTTCTCGGCGTTGAACCACTTCACGGTTCCCTGTGGCATCCGGATGTCTCCTCGCGTATTGCCGGTACCTTCAGAGGGGACCCTAGCCCTCCTTCGCCCCGAGAGGGGCGCCGCGCCCCCAACAATGTGCGGCGCGTCGCGAGGAGGTGTCCGTTTCGTCCTGATCTTTCCGGGGATCCGGAGCGCCCGGGCCCCGTGCGCGGGCCCGTCCGTGCCGGTCAGGGACGGTCGCGGAGCTCGATGCCCGCGGGCGTCGTCGCACCGGCCAGGCCGCACGCGAGATCGAGTTCCGCGACGACGTTCTGCACGACCTGCGCGACGCCGCGCGCGCCGTCGAGCGCGAGGCCGTGCACGAACGGCCGCCCGAGCAGCACGGCCCGCGCACCGAGACGCACGGCCGTCGCCACGTCGGCGCCGGTCCGGACACCGCTGTCGAGCAGCACCGCCAGCCGGTCCCCCACCGCCGCGGCCACACCGGGCAGCGCGTCGAGCGACGCGACGGAGTGGTCGACCTGCCGTCCGCCGTGGTTGGAGACGACGACGCCGTCCGCCCCGGCGTCGGCGGCCCGGCGGGCGTCGTCGGGGTGCAGGACGCCCTTGACGACGATCGGCAGCCGGGTCCGCTCGCGGAGCCCGGCGAGATCGTCCCAGGACAGCTGCGGCCGGGAGTAGACCCGCAGGAACGTCTCCACCGCGGCACGCGGGACCGGCGAGCACAGATTCTCCAGGAACCCGCCGGGTGCGTTCCGGGAGATCTCGACGAGGGTCCGCACCGCCTGCGGGGTGACCTTCGGCGGGGGCCCGGTCCGGGGCGCGGCCAGGGTCTCCTCGACCAGCCGCCGGAAGACCGGGTCGGAGGTGTACTGCGCGATGCCGATGCCCCGGGCGAACGGCAGGTGCCCCAGGTCGAGGTCGCGCGGACGCCAGCCGAGCATCGTCGTGTCCAGGGTGACGACGACGGCCTCGCACCCGGCGGCCTCGGCGCGGGCGAGGAAGCTGTCGACCAGCTCGTCGGAGGTGGACCAGTAGAGCTGGAACCAGGTGGGCCCACCGGCCCGGACGATCTCCTCCGTCGGTGCACCGGCCTGGTTCGAGATCACCATCGGGACGCCGGCCGCGGCGGCACCGCGGGCGACGGCGGTGTCGGCACCGCGGCGCACGAGATCGAGCGCGCCGACCGGGGCGAGCAGCAGCGGAGCGGGCAGCCTGCGGCCGAACAGCTCCACCGAGAGGTCCCGCTCGCCGACGTCGCGCAGGATCCGCGGCACGACCTCCCGGCGGGCGAAGGCCTCCCGGTTGGCGCGCATCGTCGTCTCCGCACCGGCGCCGCCGGTGACGTAGGCGTCGGCGCGGCGGCTCATCGCACGCCGGGCGCGCCGCTCCAGCTCGGCGGGGCCGGTGGGGACCCGCGGACGCGCGCCGGAGACCCCCTCGCGGTAGATCCGTTCCTGCCGCGCCCGCCCCGGTGCCGTCACGTGCCCTCCCCCGTCGGAATCGTCGGTCAGGCTACGTGCCCGCGGTGCGGGTCCGAGGCGTTGAGCCTGCGGACGACGTCGTCGTAGTCGCCGCGGGCCTCGGCGTGCCGCAGGAACCCGACCCGCTCGACGAGCACCTCGCCGTCGTCCGGCCGGGTGTCGAGGATCTGCACCACCTCGGCGACGAACTCGTCCAGCGGCATCGCGATCGGGCTCTCCCGCTGGGTCGGGAGCAGGTCGGTGGCGACCGACGGCGGCACGATCTCGTGCAGCTCCACGGTCGTGTCCGCGAGCTGGAGGCGGAGCGACTCGGTCAGCATGTGCACGGCGGCCTTGGAGGCGTTGTAGCTGGGTGTCGCGCCGAGCGGGACGAACGCGAGCCCGGAGGAGACGGTCACGATCGTCGCGGCGGGGCGGGTCCGGAAGTGCTCGACCAGCTCGCCGATCAGCCGGACCGGGCCGAGCACGTTCGTGGTCACGACCTCCTCGGCGGAGGCCACGAACCCGTGGGGGGTGTGCCAGTCCTCGACGCGCATGATCCCGGCCATCGCGACGAGGACGTCGAGGTCCGGGTGCCGGTCGAGGACCTCCGCGACGGCCGTGCGGATGCTCGCCGGGTCGGCCGTGTCGATCTCGACGGCGTCCAGGCCGGGGTGCGCCGCGGTGAGCTCGTCGAGCAGTGCGCGGCGGCGGCCACCGAGGATCACGGTGTTCCCGCGCTCGCGCAGGGCGAGCGCCAGTGCCAGGCCGATCCCGCTCGTCGAGCCGGGGATGAAGACGGTGCGTCCGGTGATCTGCATGGGCACCACCGTCGCCGGGGGGACGGCGCCTCCGGCAGAGACCCGTCATCGGGGGATCACCGGTCCCTGGTCCGACGGCCGGACGGGAGCCGATACTCGGCGGCATGGACCGCGCCGCACTCGCCGACTTCCTGCGCCGGCGCCGGGAGGACCTGCGCCCCTCCGACGTCGGCCTGCCCGACGGGCCGCGCCGGCGGGCACCGGGCCTGCGTCGCGAGGAGGTCGCGTCGCTGGCGGTCATGTCGACCGACTACTACACGCGGCTGGAGCAGCAGCGCGGCCCGCAGCCGAGCGAGCAGATGCTCGCCTCGCTGGCCCGGGCGCTGCGCCTCGGCTCCGAGGAACGCGACTACCTGTTCCGGTGCGCGGGGCGCAACGCACCCGCGACGGCGCCGCTGTCCGGCCACGTCGCCCCGGCACTGCTCCGTGTACTGGACCGGCTGCAGGACACCCCGGCCATGGTCCTGTCCGTGCTCGGCGAGACGCTCGTGCAGAACGACATGGCCCGGGCGTTGTTCGGTGACCACGCCCGGCACACCGGGCACGCCCGCAGCGAGGTCTACCGCTGGTTCACCGATCCCGCCGAGCGCGAGCGCTACCCCTCCGACGACCGGGACCGGCAGAGCCGCGCACAGGTCGCGACCCTGCGCGCGGCCCTCGGACTCCTGGGGCCGGAGTCCCGGGCCGGCGAGCTGGTCCGGGTACTGCGCGACCGCAGCCCCGAGTTCGACGGCCTCTGGGAGCTCCAGGAGGTCGGCCGCCGGTTCGCCGACCACAAGACGCTGCTGCACCCCGAGGTCGGCCCGCTGGAGGTCGACTGCCAGGTGCTGTTCACCGAGGACCGGTCGCAGGCGCTGCTCGTGCTCACCGCGGCACCGCGCAGCGAGACCGAGCGGCGGTTCGAGCTCCTCGGGGTGATCGGCAGCCAGCAGTTCAGCGGGGACCGGTCCGCACCGGCAGGCTCGTGAGCCCGTGGATCAGCGTGCTCTCCCGGTGCGGGCCGGGCTCACCGCCGAGCGTCAGGTCCGGGAACCGTTCGAGCAGGGTGCGGAAGGCGACCTCGCCCTCCAGCCGGGCCAGCGGCGCGCCGACGCAGTGGTGGATGCCGTAGCCGAAGGCCAGGTGGCCCGAGGTGTCCCGGGTGACGTCGAGCCGGTCGGCGTCGGCGTAGCGCTCGGGGTCGCGGTTCGCCCCGATCAGTGAGACGAGGACGAACTGGTCGGCGGGGATCGTCGTGCCGGAGTACTCGACCGGCTCGGCGGTGAACCGGAAGGTCGCGAGGTTGACCGGGCCGTCGTAGCGCAGGAACTCCTCGACGGCGTTCGGCACGCGCTCCGGCTCGCGCCGGAGCAGGTCCCGCTGCGCGGGGTCGCGCAGCAGCGCGAGCATCCCGTTGCCGATCAGGTTGACCGTCGTCTCGTGCCCGGCGACGAGCAGCAGGAACGCCATCGCCGTCGTCTCGGCGTGGCTGAGCGAGTCACCGTCCTCCGAGGCCCGCACGATCTCGGAGAGCATGTCGTCGCCCGGGTTCGCGGACTTGTCGGCGACCAGCTCGGCGAGGAACTGCGCCATGGCGCCGGCGGCCGCCCCGCGCTCGTCGTCGCCCGCGCCGGAGAGGAGCGTGTTCGACCACTCGCGGAAGTCGTCGCGGCGGCCCTGCGGGACGCCGAGAATCTCGCAGATGACCGTCATCGGCAGCGGGAAGGCGAACTCGTCGAGCAGGTCGACGTCGGGCCCGGCGGCCTCCATCGCGTCGGCCAGCTCGTTCGCGATCTCCTCGATCCGCGGCCGCAGCCGGGCGATCGCGCGCATCGTGAAGGCCCGGCCGACGAGCTTGCGCAGCCGGGTGTGGTCGGGCGGGTCCGCGTTGAGCATGTGCTGGACCAGGGACTCGGCGAGCGCCCGGGCCGACGGGGCCTCCTCCTCGCGGGCGAGGATCTCCGGGATGCGCGCGGCGTCCTTGGCGAGCCGGGCGTCGTTGAGGGCGGCCCGGGCGTCGTCGTAACGGGTGATCATCCAGAACGTCAGGCCGTTGGGCGCGACGGCCCGCACCACGGGCCGGTCCACCCGCAGCTCCCGGTACAGCGCGTCCGGGTCGTCGAAGAAGTCCGCCCCGAGCCGGAGCGGCTCGGTGCCCTGCGTGGTGGTCATCGTCCGCTCCGTCCGGGTGCGCGGTTCGGTCCCTTCTAGACTTGCACAGCTTGTGCAAAAATGCACTCGTGATGAAGAGGTCCTCCGCCCGCGAGCGCAACCGGCGGTCGATCCTGGACGCCGCCAGCGAGGTGCTGCGGCAGGACCCGGAGGCGACGCTCGACGACGTCGCCGCCCGGGCCGGCGTCGTCCGGCGGACGGTCTACGGGCACTTCGCCAACCGGCAGGCCCTGCTGGTCGCGCTGGTGCACGCCGCGGCTGCCGACTTCGTCGAGCAGGTCGGGGAGGTCGACACCGCCGCGGCGGACCCCGCCACGGAGCTGGCCGCCGTCGTCGTCCGGACCTGGAGCACCGCCCGGCGCAACGGCCCCCTGATCACCCTCGCCCGGCAGACGATGGACGCCGAGGTGCGGGCCGCCATGACGCCGTTCCACGCCGTCATGGCCCGGTTGATCGCACACGGCCAGCAGTCCGGGGTGTTCGCACGTCACGTCGACGCAGCGATCCTCGGCGAGGTGCTGGAGAACGGCTCGGCGACCTACCTGCGGGCGGCGGAGAGCGGGCGGTGGGACGGCGACGAGACCGACGTCGCGCTCGGGCACCTCCTCACCCTCGGCGTCCCACCGGAGGCGGCGCGGGACGCGGTCGCCCGCGCGGTGCCGGCCGCCGGACGGCGATCGCGGCATGGTCATCCGGTCCCGCGCGGATTAGGTTAGGCGACACTCATCTCCTCGGACGAACGGGTCGACTCGTGTACCTCCGCCCCGCCCTGCGGCGTCGCCTGCGCACCGCGGTACTCCTGCCCCTCGCCACCGCCCTCCTGGTGGCCGGCTGCACGTCGTCCGGGGAGCCCGCTGCCCCCGGGCCGGCGACCGACGGTGGCGGCACGTTCCCCGTGCGGATCGACCACGCCTACGGCACCACCGAGATCCCGGCCGAGCCGACGCGGGTGATCGCGCTCGGCCTGTCCGACCAGGACCCGCTGCTGGCCCTCGGCGTGACGCCGGTCGCGGTGAGCCAGTGGTACGGCGACTACCCGAGCGCGACCTGGCCGTGGGCGCAGGACGAGCTCGGAGGTGCGACGCCGGTCGTACTGAACGGCGGCGTCCGCAACGAGGAGGCTCCCCCGCTGGAGGAGATCGCCTCCCTGCAGCCGGACCTGATCCTCAGCCTCTACAACGGGACCACCCGGGAGCAGTACGACCAGCTGTCGCGGATCGCCCCGACCGTCGTCCCCGACCAGCAGTTCACGAACTTCACCATCACCTGGCAGGAGGCCACCCGCGCCACCGGCGAGGCACTCGGCCGCGAGCAGGAGGCGGTCGGCCTGGTGCAGCGCGTCGAGGGCCGGTTCGCGGAGGCCGCCGCGCAGAACCCGCAGTTCGCGGGGAGGACCGCCGTCGTCGCGGAGCGGTTCGAGCCCGGCGCCAGCGTCGTGCGGTCCGGCAACGACGTGCGCGCCCGGTTCTTCGGCGGGCTCGGCTTCACCGTGCCGGGCGAGATCGGCGGGATCGCGCCCGACGAGTACGGCGAGATCGACGTCTCCGACGAACTCATGTCCGAGCTGTCCGAGGACCTCCTCGTGTGGAACATCGGCGCGTCCCCCGAGGTCCGGCCGGAGATCGAGAACAGCCCGCTCCACGCGGCGCTGCCGGTCGTGCAGCAGGGCAGGGTGCTGTGGATCGAGGACCCGGTCGTCTCCGGGGCGTTCAGCTGGGGAACGATCCTCAGCCTCGACTACGCGCTCGACGAGCTCGTCCCGCGGATCCGCGCCGTCGTCCCGCCGCAGTGAGCCCGGTGGTCACGAGTCGGGAAGGGACCCGGCCACATCCGGCCGCCGTGCTTCCCGATCGGTGATCTTGGGCCGGCCAGGGGTTGAGTGTGCCGCAGCGTCCGGGTGTCTCGTGGTGGCCGGACACCTGGACGGGAGGACCGCACGATGCCCGACGCCCTCACACCTGCGGAGTTCCACGAGACGGTCGGCCGGACCGTCGCCGCGGGCCCCGCACGGATCACCCTGCACATGGACTTCTCCCGGAACCGGGAGGCCGTCGAGGAGGGGCCGCGGCGCCGCGGGATCCTGCCGGCACTCGCCCGCGCGGTCGTCCGGCGTCTCCCCCGCGAGCTCGACGCCGAGGGGGTCCTCGACGTCGCCGGCCGGCGGGCCATGTTCGACCAGGGCCACATGGCCGCGGTGCAGCTCGGGGACCGGGTGTGGTCCGGACGCCCCGGACGCACGCTCGACTCGCTCCCGTCCGGCACGGCCCCGGAGCTCGTCACCCCGCTCCGGCTGTTCGACAGGCTCGCGACGGTCACGGCGGTGGAGGACCGGGGGCCCGACGACGGCCTCCGGCACGTCACCGCGACGACGGACGGTTCGCCCGAGCCGGTGGAGGTGTGGCTGGACACGCACGTCCGGCGGATCCGGGCCGGGCGGGACGCGACGACCATGACGCTCGACGCCTTCGGGACCGACGTCGACGGGCTGGACTGGACGCGCCTGCCCGGCTCGCCGGACGGCCCAGGGACGACGTGACACGCCGGTACCCCGGGAGCGTCCCCCTGATCGATCCGCCACGGCGGTCGACGACGCTGGCCGACGGCAGGCGACTGACCTGGCAGGAGTTCGGCGTGCCGGACGGCGAGCCCGTCCTGTACTTCCACGGTGGCGGGAGCACCGGCCTGGAGGGCGGCATCTTCCACCGGGAGGCCGTCCGGAACGGGATCCGTCTGATCGCGCCGAACCGGCCCGGCGCGGCCGGCTCGAGCCTCTGCCCCGGGCGGCCCGTCGGGGCCTACTCGGACGACGTGACCGAGCTGCTGGACGGCCTCGCCGTCGGGACCCTCGCGTGTGTCGGTGAGTCGAACGGGGGCCTGGTCACGATGGCGGTCGCCGCCACGATCCCGGAGCGGATCATCGGCGCCGTGCCCGTCAACCCGACGCTCCCGTGGTTCGATCCGGTGGCGCGGCAGGTGTCCTCACGGTCGGCGGCGACCGGGTATCGCCTGATCCGGTACGCGCCCCGGCTCGCCGCCGCGCTGGAGCGGTACTCGCCGGCGCGTACCCGCCGGTCGACGTCCGCCCCGGACGCGGACGGCCCGGGACCCCGCGTGGATCCGGCCGGTCCGCCTCCCGGGATCGAGCACGACGTCGGCGAGTTCCACCGGCGCGTCCTGACGGAGCGCGCCGGCCGGCAGGCACTGCTGGCCGAGATGCGGTGGGCGAGCGCGAGGTGGGGATTCGACCACTACTCGATCCCCGTGCCACTCGACATCTTCTGCGGCGCCCACGACGCGCAGGCCCCGTTCGCACTCGTGCTCGCGGACCGCAATCCCGCGGCGCGCTTCCACCACTTCTCCTTCGGTCATCTCGGCTACTCGCACCCCAATGCCAGGCGCCGGATCATCGCGACCGTCGCGGACTACCGGGACGCCCGCCGGTGAGCCCGGGCGCCGTCCCCGATCCTCCGCCGTGGACCGCCACGCAGACCCACGAGAGGACCGCGACGACGACGAACACGGAGTAGACGACCCCGTACCCGGCGGCGAGCGCACCCGCCGACGCGGCGACCGGGGCGACGAGACCGGCGACGCCCCAGCCGGTGAAGACACGGCCGTAGGTCGCGCCGAACCGCCCACCGGGGACGACGTCGGAGACCGCGGCCGGGACGAGGGTCGACAGCGCGCCGTACTGGGTCCCGAGCAGGAACAGCGCCGTCAGCGCCAGGGGGCCGCCCGCCCCGGCGGCGAGCGCGACGCACACGACCACGAGCAGCGCCGAGTTCGCGTGCAGGGTCGCGCGGCGGCCCACCCGGTCCGAGACCGGTCCGGCGACCAGCCGCCCGACGACGTTGCCGAGGTTGAGCAGCACCACCGCCGACGCCACGGCCGCGGCCGGTCCGGCGAGCCGGCCGGCGAGTGCGAAGGCGGCCAGGGCCGGTGCGCTGCCGAGACCGAACCCCAGCCACAGGGCGACGACCGGGCGGCGTGGCACCCGTCCGCCGTCGGTGCCGGACGGCGCAGCCGGGGCGTCCGGGGCTTCCGGGGCGTCCGGGGCTTCCGGGGCTTCCGGGGCGGCGCCCGGCAGCAGCACCGCGGCGGCGAGGAGGACGGCGCCGAGGACCGCGGCCAGCACGACGAAGGTCCCGCCGCGCCCGGCCACCACCAGCAGGACCGCCGCGACCGGGGCGAGGACCGCGGTCCCGACCGCGTAGGAGGCCACCACCAGCCCGAGCGCGAGCCCCCGGCCGGACCGCACGGTCCCGGCCACCCGCACCGCGGTCGCGTAGCCGAGTCCGGCGGTGGCACCGAGCACCACGCCGAACGCGATCACCAGGACGACGACCGACGTCGCCGCGGCGCTCCCGAGCAGACCGGCGACACTGCCGGCCGCCGTCACCAGTGCGAGACGGCGGGGAGCGACCGAGTCGGCGATCCGGCCGCCTGCGAGGACCCCGGCCGTGAACGCCGCGAGACCGACGGAGAAGACGCCGGCCAGCGCGGTGGTCCCGGCCCCAAGCTCACGCTGCGCCGACGCGGTGAACACGTCCCACGCGAACAGGGGGCTCACGGCGAGATCGAGCAGCACCGCGCCGGCGATCGCGCGCCGTCGGCCCATCCCGACCTCCGTCCCCCGCCGGGTGAGCCGTCACCCGGCGGGCCCTGCCGCTGGGCGGTCCGACCGGGAAGGTCTCACGACCGGGCGGTCTCGCGCTGCGTCACGCCCCACCGGGGTGCGTGTACGACGTGACGCGGGGTCAGTTCCCACCGGCGTCGAGCAGCCAGTGGTAGCGGAGCCGCAGGGCCCGTTCCGTGCTCCCCAGCGCGGCCGCGACGGCGAGCGTGATGTTGAGCCAGATCGGCAGGTGGATCGGCGACACGAAGACGCCGATGTTCTCGGCGATCGGGGGGATCCGGGAGATCGGTTCGAGGATCTGCAGGATGTTGAGCCCCAGACCGATCACGACGACGATCACCGAGACGAACCCGAGCACGCGGCTCAGCCCGGGGCTCTCCCGCTCGAACCGGGCCCGGCGTCCCTCGGCCGACCTCGGGTCCGGGGTGAGCTGGTACTCCGCACCGGCCGTCGTCACGTAGTGGCACCGCTTGACGCCGAAGCTCGTCGTCGCCACCTCGATCGCGCCGCCCTCGACGGGGAAGACGGCGGGGACCTTCGACTCGGCGTGGTGGCGGCCGTCGCGGTAGAGCTGGGCCCGCACGACGCCGTCCTCCTTGTCGCCGTTGTGCCGCACGTCGACGCTGTACTCGACCGGACGGCCGTCGTCGCCCGCCAGCCGCAGGTGGAGAAGTGCCCGGCCGGTGAGCATCTGCCACCAGCGGAAGCGCTTCAACGGACGCCCGTCCCCCGGCTTCACCCGCCGGACGGCACGGTCCCGTCGCCACTGCTTGAACATGTCGTCCCCCGACGCTCGCCCGACCTGGCTAACACACTGTGTTAGCCGCTGCATCGAGAAACTAACACGTTGTGCTAGTACGATGCGAGTGGAGGTGCACGATGGAGCGTGACGACGGTGAGCCGAGCAGCCGGGACAAGGTCCTCCGCGCCGCCATGCAGATGTTCGGGGATGACCCCGGGACGAGGCTGACCGTGCGGGCCGTCGCGGCCCGGGCCGGGGTGAGCACGGGATCGCTCCGCTACCACTTCCCGACCCAGCGCGAACTGCAGGACGAGGTGCTCACCCGCATCTACGACCTCGTCGTCTCCGACGACACCATCCACGACACCACGACGCCCGCCCGGGACCGGCTGGTCGACTGCCTCCGCCAGGTGCTCGTCGGCACCGGTGTGGGCGAACAGGCCCGAGCCGCGACGCTCAAGGTCGTCCGGGAGTGGGTCGAACCCGAGCCGACCGAGGACAACCGGGCCGCCTACCTCGCCATGGAGCGGGAGATGCAGCGACGGGTCGAGTACTGGCTGACCGTGCTGGCGAACGAGGGCGCCGTCGCTGCCGACGACACCGCACGACGGGCGAAGTTCCTGCTCACCGTCGTCAACGGGCTCGGCCTGGAGCGGGCGCTGCCCGCCGAGGAGTCACTGCTGCAGACCGAGACGGACACCCTGTACACCGCCGTCGACGGAGTTCTCGGTCCGCGCGACCCGTGACCGGACCGGAGTCGCCACCCCCACCTGGCGTGGATCAGCTCCGCCCGGCCACCTCGCCCGTGCGGGAGATCGAGCCCGACGACGGCCGGGCCGCACTACCGGACGCGTGATGGCTCCTCGTCGCGGAGCAGGAGGCGCACGGCGACAGCGCCGAGCCACGCCGTGGCCGGCCAGACGACCAGCCGCTCCAGGAGCCCACCCAGCTCCGGCGGACCCGCTCCCAGGAACACCACGGTGGCGGCCGCCGCGACGAGACCGAGTGCGGTACCGGTCGCGGCGAGAAGCGGACTCGGCCGCGGCAACACCCGTGCGGTGAGGAGCAGCGCGCACGGCTGCGCGACGGCGACGGGATTCGACACGAGCAGATGGAGATCCACCGACACGTCGACCGGCACCAGCCCGGTACCGATCGAGCCCAGCCCGGTGACCACCCACGCCCCGGCCGCGACGGTGCCGAGCCGGCCGGGGCGGAACGCAGGTCGGGCGAGCACCGCTCCGACGGCCATGAGTGCCCCGAAGACGACGAACGCGGTGTTCATCACCGCGTGCCACGGCGAGCAGACCGCCACCACAGCGGCGGGACCGGGGTACTCGGCGCAGGTGACCGCACCCAGCTCGCTGATCGTGCTTCCCACCAGGTCGTACGGCGCTCTCACCGTGCGGACCACGAGCAGTTCCAGCGGCAGGTAGAGCATCTGCGACGCGAGCAGCACGAGCCCGAGGCGCACACGGCTACCTCCGCGAGTCGCCGGCGGGCCGGATCCGCGACCGGTCGAGGACGATCTCATCGCCCCAGGGTCGCGCATCCGGGGACGGGGGTGGTCCGACTTTCGACGGATCATCGGATCCACGACGGCGTGCGACCTCGAGAAGGCGGGCAGGGTGTCGCGGAGACACATCGACCCTCGGAACCCGAGGAGTGGGGGTTCACTGGGGGCCGATCGCAGCCGAAGCTGTTCTGTGAGCTTCTGAACTGGGGAATGTGCTCCTCCGACTGGACTCGAACCAGTAACCGCCCGATTAACAGTCGGGTGCTCTGCCATTGAGCTACGGAGGACCGCTTGTCGCCGCCCTGAACACTCGTCCCGGCGACGGATCAAACTCTACAACACCCTCCGGACCCGTCTCGCAACCCCCCGTTCGGCCGCTGTTGTCGCAGGTCGGGCCCCGATCCGGGTGCCACCCCGGTGTCCCGCGGCACCCGGGTACGGTCGCGGTCGGAGGTGAGGGGAATGGTCAGGTTCCTCGTGGGAGTCGCGGTCGGGTACGTCCTCGGCACCAGAGCCGGGCACGAGCGGTACGAGCAGTTGGTGCGTGCCTACCACCGGGCCGTGGACCATCCCGTGGTGCAGGGCGCGGCGGGAGTCGCGCAGGCGGGCGTGGAGGGCGCGATCGGCAAGGTGCGTGGCGAGCGCGCCGACGGCGACGGGCACTCCTGAGGCACCTCGCGGCGGGCGGTCAGTGTTTCCGGGCCACCGCGAAGACACGGCGGAACGGGAACCAGGTGCTGCCGTCGGCGCTCGGCGGGTAGGCCGCGCGCAACCGCGGGGCGAGCTCGTCGACGAAGGCGGCGTAGGCGTCGTCGTCGAGGGCGTCGCGCACGGGCCGCAGCGCCGTGCCGGAGATCCAGCGCAGGACCGGGTCGTCGCCCTCGAGTCGCTGCAGGTAGGTCGTCTCCCACGCGTCGACCACGGCCCCGGAGTGCGCGAGCAGGTCCGCGTAGCCGAGCGGGTCCAGGACGGTCTCGTCGCCGCGCAGCAGGATCCGTGCGCGCCAGCGGGGCCGCGCCGCCACCTCGCGGGTGAGGACGTGCGAGGGCGCGCCGAAGTTGCCGGGCACCTGCATCGCGAGCCACGCCCCAGGAGCCAACGCGGCGATCCACCGGCGCAGGACGTCGGCGTGCTCGGGCACCCACTGCAGCACCGCGTTGCTGACGAGCACGCCGGTGTCCCGTGGCGGGGTCCAGTCCCGGACGTCGGTCAGTGCCGCGTCGACGCCCGCCGACCGCGCGGCCTCGACCATGTCCGGCGACGAGTCGAACGCGTCGACCGTCGCGTCCGGCCAGCGCCGGGACAACAGGCCGGTGAGGTGGCCCGGCCCGCAACCCGCGTCCACGACCCGCGGCAGCCCGGGATCGACCGCGCCGACCCGCGCGAGGAGGTCGACGAACGGGCGGGAGCGGTGGTCGTCGAACGCCCGGTAGAGCTCGGGGTCCCAGCTCGCGGCCGTCACCTCGGCGCCCTCACCCGGCGTCGCCTCCGGGCAGCCGGTCCGCGATGCCCTCGGCGAGCCGCCGGACGGCCACCGGGTCGGTGCCGGTGTCCGGCCGGACCTGGACGATCAGCCCGTCCCGTCCCGGGATCCTGCGCTGGAGCACCCACGCCCCGCCGCCGGGGAGCTCGCGCCGGTTGCGGGACCGGATCGACTGGTCGACCCGGTCCCGGACCGCCTGGGGCACCTTCCCGGGCTCCGGGAGTCGGAACCGCTGCGGCACGGCGTCGGACAGCAGCTCCGTGCCGGGGGCGATCTCCTCGGCGGTCGTCGGCGTCACCACCAGCGCCGTCCTGTCCCACGTCGCCTTCGCGATCTCGTGCCAGCCGATCCGCTCCCCCGCGGGCGGCCAGACCCCCCAGGACGTGACGACGAGCGTCCCGCCACCCGCGACCGTCGCCACGGCGACGACCGCCTCCTCGCTCCCCAGCCGGTCGGCGACGGCGGCGGGAACCGGGTCCCGGCCGAACAGCCGGCCCCAGAACCCGCTCACGACGCGACCCCGGCGGCCTGCTCGCGCAGCTGGATCTTGTACTGCTCCAGCGGGACGAGCACGCCGAACAGGTCCATGTACTCGTCGTGGTCGGTCTCGGAGTTGGTCCGCTGCAGCTGCGACTTGAGATCGGCGATCTCGCGCTCGACCAGGCCGAGCCGTACCCCGGCGAGGACGCCGTTGACGTAGCGGAGCTCGTCGGTGTTCCGCTTGGGGAGTTCCAGTCCCTCGACGGCGAGCTCGCTGACCAGCCGTTTCACGTCGTCGGTCGCGATCTCGGCGACGACGGCGTCGAGCCATTCCGGCCCCTCCAGCCCGGCTCCCACCCCACCCGCTCCGAGGATCGCCCGCTGCACCGCGGCGAACTGCGGGTGGGTGAAGCCGGCCTCGGGGAGCTCGTCGAACCCGGGCCCGACGACACCGGGGATCTGCAGGGCGGCCTTGAGCGCCTCGCGCTGCAGGTGCAGCTGCGTGTCGTCGCGCTTCGGGGCGGGGAGCGGCGCGCGGCGGCGCGACCGGCCCTCGGCCGGGCCCCCTGCCGTCTCGCGCACCCGCCGCACGACGACGGCGATGTCGTCCCACCCGACCCAGCCGGCCAGCCGGCGGGCGTACTCGTCGCGCAGGTCCTCCCGCTTGATCTTGGCGACGATCGGGACGGTCTGCTGCAGCGCCGCGACCCGGCCCTCGGCGGTCTCCAGCCGGTGGTTGCGCAGCTCGGTGCGGATCGCGAACTCGAACAGCGGCTCCCGGCGGGCGACGAGGTCCTTCACCGCGGCGTCGCCGTGGTTGTGCCGCAGCTCGCAGGGGTCCTGGCCGTCGGCGGCGATCGCGACGTAGGTCTGCGTCGCGAAGCTCTGGTCGCCCTCGAACGCCTTCTGCGCGGCCTTCTGGCCGGCGTCGTCGCCGTCGAAGGTGAAGATCACCTCGCCGCGGTCGAACGAGTCGTCGCCGATCAGCCTGCGGATGACCGAGATGTGCTCGGAACCGAACGCCGTGCCGCAGGACGCGACGGCCGTCGGCACCCCGGCCAGGTGCATCGCCATGACGTCGGTGTAGCCCTCGACGACGACGACCTGGCGCGACTTCGCGATCTCCCGCTTGGCCTGGTCGAGCCCGAACAGCACGTGCGTCTTGCGGTAGACCGGCGTCTCGGAGGTGTTGAGGTACTTGGCCTCGATGCCGTCGTCGTCGAACAGGCGGCGGGCACCGAACCCGACGACGTCGCCGGCGAGGTCGCGGATCGGCCACAGCAGCCGCCGGTGGAACCGGTCGATCGCGCCGCGGCGGCCCTCCTTCGCGATCCCGGACTTGATCAGCTCGTCGAGCTGGTAGCCCTGCCCGAGCAGGTGCTTGGTGACGGTGTCCCAGCCGGCGGGCGCGTAGCCGCACCCGAATTTCTCGGCGGCGGCCTGGTCGAACCCGCGCTCGGACAGGAACTGCATCGCGGCCCGGCCGGCCGGGGTGCGCAGCTGTTCGGCGTAGAACTCGGCGGCCTTGCGGTTGATCTCCAGCAGCCGGGAGCGGGTACCGCGGTCCCGCTGGACCGACGACCCGCCGCCCTCGTAGGTCAGCCGGACCCCGCACCGGTCGGCGAGCCGCTCGACCGCCTCCGGGAAGCCGATGACCTCCATCTTCATCACGAAGTCGATCACGCTGCCGTGCTCGCCGCAGCCGAAGCAGTGGAACGTGCCGTGCGAGGGGCGGACGTTGAACGAAGGGGTCTTCTCGTCGTGGAAGGGGCAGAGCCCCTTCAGCGAGCCGGCACCGGCGCGGCGGAGCGCGACGTACTCCTCGACGATCTCCTCGACCCGGACACGGTTCCGGACCTCGGTGATGTCAGCGTCCCGGATCCGTCCTGCCACGGCTCCGATTCTAGGCCCGCCGGTTCAGCTCCGGGGCGCGGTCCCGACCGGCGCCGGATCGGCGGCCTCGACGGCCCGCCTGCGGGCGCCCGGGAGCCTGCCGAGACCGACGAACATCCCGACGAGCGCGATGCACAGACCCAGCACGGCCTGCACCGTGAGCGGCTCGCCGAGGATCGGGACCGCGCACAGCGCCGTCGTCGCCGGGACCAGGTTGAGCAGCGACGACACGAAGACCGTCGAGCGCCAGCGCAGCAGCAGGAACATCAGTACGAAGGCCCCGGCCGAGTTGAAGATCCCGAGCCAGCCGACGGCCAGCCACCCCCCGGCCGACGACGGCAGCCATCCCGCCCCGAGGAACGGCCAGGCGACCAGGGTGGCCACCAGCGACGTCCCCATCTGGACGACGACGCTCGTCACGACGGGCGTCCGGTCGTTGAACCGCTTCTGGTAGAGCGTGCCGGCGGTCAGCGAGAGCATCCCGAGGACGGGGAAGACGACGTCGCCGCCGATGCCGCCGCCCAGGTCGTCGGCGAGCACGACGTAGACGCCCACCGCGCCGATCAGCAGCCCGAGGACCGGCGCGACGCCGAGCCGGGTCGCGAGCAGCAGCGGCGTCAGCAGCCCGACCAGCAGCGGCGCCATGCCCAGGATCAGGCTGGACAGCCCGGCGGGCACGCCCGACGACAATCCGGTGTAGACGAACGAGAACTGCCCGACCTGCAGCAGCAGCGCGGTGACGCCGAGGTGCATCCAGGCACGGCCGCGCGGGAGCCCGGGCCGCAGCACCAGGGCGGCGGCGAGCATCACCGCCAGCGCGATCACGAACCGCCAGAGCAGGACCGTGGGGACCTCCATGTACCCGGTCGCGATCTTGCCCGCGATGAAGCCGGACGCCCAGAGCGGGACGAAGAGCACGGCCAGCACGGGAACGAGCCAACGCGGGAAGGTCACCCCATCACTTCAACGCATTGCTAAAGATGCCGGCAAGCGGAGGTGGGCGGGACCTCACCGGTGGCGCCGTAGCACGACCCGGACCACCCCGAGCGAGCTTTCACACAGAGTGACGACCCGCGCGGCGTGTCCGCCGCCCGCCGCCGATCGCGTCGGTGAACATCGCTCCGTGCGTGATCGTCGTGGTCGTCAGGGTCATCGGGGTCGTCGGGTGAGAGCCGCAGGGGTGCTGGCGGCGGTGCTGGTGGTGGCGGGCTGCGGAGCGCCGGGGTCCTTCGCGGACCTGGCGGCCGCCGGCACCGGGGTGGTCGAGACGGACGTGGTCGAGGCGGGGGTGGCGGCGCCGTCGTCGCCGGACGGCCACGCCGCGGCGCCCGCCGCGGGGAACGCGTCGGCGGCGCTCGCGGGCCTGCAGGTCAAGGGCCGGGCCCCGAAGACCGGGTACGCCCGCGACGAGTTCGGGCGCCGCTGGGCCGACATCGACCGAGACGGCTGCGACCAGCGCAACCAGGTCCTCGCCCGCGACATGGACCGTGAGACGTTCAAGGCGGGCACCCGCGACTGCGTCGTGCTGACCGGCTCCCTGCGCGACTCCTACACCGCGACGACGATCTCCTTCACCCGCGGCCAGGGCACGAGCGACAAGGTCCAGATCGACCACGTCGTCGCCCTGTCGGACGCCTGGCAGAAGGGCGCCCAGCAGCTCGACGAGGCCACCCGCGAGCGGATCGGGAACGACCCGCTCAACCTCGTCGCCGTCGACGGCCCGACCAACGGCCGCAAGGGCGACGGCGACGCCGCCACCTGGCTCCCGCCGGACCGCGGGTACCGGTGCGCCTACGTCGCCCGCCAGGTCGCGGTGAAGACCAAGTACCGGCTCTGGGTCACCGCCGCGGAGCGGGACGCGATCGACCGGGTGCTGCGGACCTGCCCCGACCGGTCGGTCCCGACCGAGGCCGATGCGGCGAAGCCGGCGGTCAGCCTGCGCTGACCGCGCGCCCGCCCCGGTCGCGACCGCACAGCTCGCGGTGCCACGCGATCGCCTGCGGGTCGGTGAGCAGCGCGACCTGGTCGACGACGACCCGCAGGCGGGCCCGGTCGTCGGGGGCGGCCGCCCAGTCCTCGGCCCGGACCGGGTCCAGGCCGGCCGGACCCCGCCCGGCCAGGGTCGCGACCAGCTCGTGGAGCAGCTCCCGCTGGCGGGACTGCATCGCCAGCCGCTGCGGATCGCTCATCACGTAGCGGGTCGCGAGCGCCTTGAGCAGCACGACCTCGGCCTCGGCCCGCGCCGGGACGACCAGCCCGGCACGGTGCCGGGCCAGCGGTGCGTCGCCGTGGGCGTCGAGGGTCGCGTCGGTGGCGGCCAGCGCGAACCGCCCGACCAGCTCGGACGTCATCCGCTTCATGGCGACCAGGTCGTCACCGGCCGCGGTGCGCACGTCGAACCCGCGGACGGCCCGGACCACCGGCAGCGCGTCGAGCCGGGCCGCGGCCTCGGTGCAGGCGGCCGCGTCCGCCCCGAACCCGGCCGCGGCCTCGGCCGCGAGCGCCTCCCGCTCGGCCCGCGACGACAGCACGGCGAGATCCATCCGGCCGGCCAGCACCGCGTCCTCGACGTCGTGCACGGAGTACGCGACGTCGTCGGCCCAGTCCATGACCTGGGCCTCCGTGCTCCGTACGCCCGGGCGGGCACCCAGCCGCACCCATTCCAGCGCGGCGGCGTCGTCGGCGTAGGCGCCGAACTTCCGCTCCGCGCCGCGGCGCGGCCACGGGTACTTGGTGGACGCGTCGAGGGTGGCGCGGGTGAGGTTGAGCCCGCCGGGCACGCGGCCGTCGACCGAGCGGGACTTCGGCTCCAGCCGGGTCAGGATCCGCAACGTCTGCGCGTTGCCCTCGAACCCGCCGCACGCCGCTCCGGCCTCGTCGAGAGCACGTTCACCGTTGTGCCCGAACGGCGGATGACCGATGTCGTGCGCGAGCCCCGCGGCGTCCACGACGTCCGGGTCCAGACCCAGCTCCTCGGCGATCCCGCGCCCGATCTGGGCGACCTCCAGCGAGTGCGTCAACCGAGTCCGCGGGATGCCGGTGACCTCGGCGCCCTCCCCCGGCCCGACGACCTGGGTCTTGCCGGCCAGCCGGCGCAGGGCCGCGGAGTGCAGCACCCGCGCCCGGTCACGGGAGAACGGGCTGCGCCGCTCCACCCGGCCGCGCTCACCGAGCCCGGACCCCTTGGGCGGCTCGGGGTGCCTGCGCTCGGCGTCGGCCGGGGTGTAGCCCGGGTCCACGGACGAGGTCATCCCTGGCCGCTGCTCGCAGTGTCGACCGAGGCGTGGGTCAGCTCGTAGAACAGCAGCGCCCCGGTCTCACGGTAGATGTAGTGGAACTGGGTCTCCCGGGTCTGGACCATCGGCCCGCTGCGGGTCGGCGACGTCCACGCCTCCAGCCCGGCGTCGCGGGCCATCGTGCGGGCGCGCAGGCTGTGCCACGGGTCCGACACGAGCAGCGCCGACTCCCAGCCCTGCTCGCGCGCGGTCCCGGCGACGGCCTGCAGGCTGCCGAGCGTGTCGACGCCCTCCGGCACCGCCTCGACCGCGGTGCTCGGCAGGCCCTGCTCGATGAGCCACTCCCGACTGGCCTCGGCCTCGGTGTAGCGGTCACCGGACTGCCCGCCGCCGACCGTGACGATCCGCGGGGCCACACCGTCGCGGTAGAGGTCCTCCGCGTGTCGCAGCCGGGCCGCGAGCACCGCGCTCGGCTCACCGTTGTACTGCGCCGCCCCGAGCACGATCACGGCGTCGACCGGGCGCTGGTCGTCGATCCGGGCGACCTGCCACACCCGCAGCGCGGTCACGCCGACCACGGCGATCAGCATCACGAGACCGCCGACCACCAGCCGGGCGCCCCAGGTCATCCCGGTGCGGACCGGACCGGGCGGCGGTGCGGACGGCCGCGCGGACGGGCGGCCGGCGGGCGGCGACCCGCCGAGGCCGCGACGGGAGGAGGGCGCGCTCATCCGCCGATCCGCCCCGTCGTCCCGGCCAGCACGGACGCCGAGCGCCCGGCCCGCAGCGCGATCACCTCGGCGACGATCGACACCGCCGTCTCGGCCGGGGTGCGGGCACCGAGGTCCAGCCCGACCGGCCCGTGGATCGCGGCGAGCGCGTCGGCGTCGGCACCGGCGGCGAGCAGCCGCTCGCGGCGTGCGGCCTGGGTGCGGCGGGAGCCGAGCGCACCGAGGAAGCCGCGCCCGTGGGCGAGCCCGTCCTGCAGGATCGCGTCGAACGCCGGGTCGTGGTCGAGCAGGACCAGCACGTCGGCGTCGGAGAAGGCGGCGACGGCGGCGCGGGCGTCGTCGAGGGTGGTCACGGTCCGCGCGGACCAGCCGAGCAGCCCGGACTGGGCCTGCAACGCGGCACCGAGCGCGCCCTCGCCGACGACCAGCATCGACGGCACCGGCACCCACAGGTCGATCAGCACGTCGACGCCGTCGGCGGTGACCCGCTCGGTGGTCGTGGCCCCGCGCCGGAGCAGGGTGCGGGCCTCACCGGCCGCGGCGGCGGTGACGGCGCCCAGGTCGCCGTGCTCCTCGGTCAGCTCCGGGCCGGTCAGCACGAGCGCGGCGGCGCCGTCGGACCGTGACAGCAGTGCTGCCGGGCGGCCGTTCTCCAGCGCCTCGCCGAGCGCGGCCGCCGGACCGTGCGGCAGCGGGTGGCCGAGCAGCGTCGCCCCGCCCGCACAGGCGAGCCCTGCGGCCACCGCGGACGCCTCGGCGACCTGCGCCTCCCGGACGGTCGCAGCTCCCCCGGCGGCCTCGGCCGCCAGCGGGTGCGCCGAGTCGTCGAGCGCCCCCAGGTAGAGGCTGCCGGACACCTCGCCGGCCGGGGTGCCCGCGATCAGCTGGCCGGACTCGACGGAGCCGAAGCCGTGCCGGTCGAGCACCCGGACGACGCCGATCCCGCCGGCGCCCCCGGACGCCCAGCGGAGCAGCGCGGCACCGAGCGCGCGCCGCGGATCCGCCGTGGCCTGCGTCGTGGGAGTGGTCACGCCGTCAGGGTAACGACGGGGTCTGACAGGACGCTGAGAGCTGCGTCCGCGGCGCCGCCGAGCGTGTCGGATCCAGCAGTGGACGGCGTTCCCGCAGGTGAGCGGATGTCCGGTACCGCCGTTCGGGCGAGAGAGAGGTGACCGGGACGACGGAGCCGCCCCGGAACCGTACGATTCCGGCACGCGTTGTACGCGTCGTACGCCCATCCGATTTCGAGTCAGGAGTCATGGACCCCAGCGACAGTCCCGGCGCCGTCCGCCCCACACCCGGACGGCGACCCCGCACCGCCCTCGTCCCCGCGCGCACGGCCCTCCGGCCCGCCCGCCCCGATGACCGGGTGGTGACGCTCCGGTGATCGGCACGATCCTCGGCATCCTGCTCGGCATCCTCGTCGTCCTCGCGATCACCGCGTTGACCGGCTACTTCGTGGCCCAGGAGTTCGGCTACATGGCCGTCGACCGGTCCCGGCTCAAGGCCAGGGCCGCCGAGGGCGACGCCGGCGCCGCCCGTGCCCTCGACATCACCCGCCGGACGTCGTTCATGCTGTCCGGCGCCCAGCTGGGCATCACCGTCACCGGTCTGCTCGTCGGTTACGTCGCCGAGCCGCTGATCGGCGACGGCATCGGCGAGCTGCTCGGCGTGGTGAACGTGCCGGCCGGCGTCGGCGCCGCGATCGGCATCGCGTTCGCGCTGCTGCTCTCGACCGTCGTCCAGATGGTCTTCGGCGAGCTGTTCCCGAAGAACCTGGCGATCGCCCGCCCGGAGCCGGTGGCCCGCGCGCTCGCGCTGTCCACCAAGACCTACCTGGCGATCTTCGGCTGGATCATCAAGATCTTCGACGCCGCGTCCAACGTGCTGCTCAGGGCACTGCGGATCGAGCCGGTGCACGACGTCGAGCACTCCGCCACCCGGCGTGACCTCGAGGCGATCATCGACGACTCGAAGGACTCCGGTGACATCGACCCGGAGCTCGCGACGCTGCTGGACCGCGCGGTCGACTTCAGCGACCGCACGGCGCGCGCGGCGATGATCCCGCGGCCGCGGGTGTCCTGGGTCCGCGACGACGCCACGGTGGAGAGCCTGATCGGGCAGATGGCGGTGCAGCACTCCCGCTACCCGGTGCTCGGCACCCCGCCGGACGCCGCCGATCCGGAGAACGCGATGGAGCTCGTCGGCGTCGTCTGCCTCAAGGACGTGCTGGCGCTGTCCGAGCGCCTCGGTGGGCGCAGCTTCGCCGAGGTCCGGGTCTCCGAGCTCATGCGGGTGCCGGTGCTGGTGCCCTCGTCGCTGCCGCTGCCGCAGGTGCTGGCCCGGCTGCGCGAGGAGGACGAGGAGCTCGCCTGCGTGCTCGACGAGTACGGCGGCCTGGCCGGTGTGATCACCGTCGAGGACGTGGCCGAGGAGCTCGTCGGCGAGATCACCGACGAGCACGACCAGGCGGGCACCGACCAGGCCACCGCGGCCGGCGACGGCTGGGTCGTGCCCGGCGACCGGCACGTCGACGAGGTCGGCAGGCTGATCGACGCCGAGCTGCCCGACGGCGACTACCAGACCGTCGGCGGCCTGGTGATGGCCGAGCTGCAGAGGCTGCCGGAGACCGGTGACGAGGTCACCGTCGTCATCCCCGCCGACAACCCGGACGACGACGACCGCGCCCTGCGCCTGACGGTGCAGGAGGTGGACCGCCGCGTCCCCGCCGCGGTCCACCTGGTCTGGACCGAACCGGCCACCAGTTCCGACGACGAGCAGGAGGTGCGCGCATGAGCACCGTCGAGATCGTCGTCTCCGTCGCGCTCATCGCGGCGAGCGCGTTCTTCGTGGCGGTCGAGTTCGCACTCGTCGCCGCGCGCAACTACCGCCTGGAGGAGGCCGCGCAGACCTCGGCGTCGGCGCGTGCCGCCCTGCGCAGCGCGAAGGACATCTCGCTGCTGCTGGCCGGGTCCCAGCTCGGCATCACGCTGTGCGTGCTGGGTCTGGGTGCGGTCACCAAGCCGGCCGTCGACTACGCGCTGCGCCCGGTCCTGGAGGGCTGGGGGCTGCCCGGCGGCGTCGCGGGCGTCGTGTCGTTCGTGATCTCCCTGATCGTCGTGACGTTCCTGCACCTCGTCGTCGGTGAGATGGCGCCGAAGTCCTGGGCGATCTCGCACCCGGAGCGCTCGGCGATCATGCTGGCGATCCCGATGCGGGCGTTCATGGTCGTCGCCCGGCCGCTGCTCCTGCTGCTCAACGGCGCGGCGAACCGCTGCCTGCGTGCCGTCGGTGTCGAGCCGGTCGACGAGATGGCGTCCGGCCGCAACGCCGACGACCTGCGTGAGCTCGTCGACCACTCGGCGAAGACCGGCGCGCTCGACCAGGAGCACCGTGACCAGCTGGTCACCGCGCTGGAGCTGGAGCGCACCCCGCTGCGGGATCTGGCGCACGAGCCGTCCGGGGTGTCGGCCGACGACGACGTCAGCACCGTCCAGGACACCGCCCGGCGCACCGGGCACCTGCGGCTGATCGTCCGCGACGGCGAGACACCCGTCGGCTACGTCCACGTCCGGGACACGCTGACCCGCGATCCCGGCACCCGGGCCCGCGACCTGATGCGCCCGGTGCTCACCCTGCCGGGTGACACGCTCTACCACACGGCGGTGAACACGATGCGCGACCAGCGTGCGCATCTGGCGCTGGTGGAGTCCGACGGCAGGCAGGTCGGCATCGTCACCCTGTCCGACCTGGTGGAACGGCTGCTACCCGAACCGGTGTAGGACGTCCCCCGGACCGGGTACCGGCGCTGCGCCCGGTACGGGACCGTCCTACTCTGGGCCGCCTTCCGTCGCCACTTCCCGTGGGAGGTCCCACCGATGACCGCACCGTCGCTCCGTCCGGCCGAGCTGGACGACGCAGCGCTCACCCGGCTGAAGCAGCTCGAGGACCGGATCGGCGGGCCGCTGGTGGCCTACCGTCCGGAGTCGCCGTACGCGGCGCTCAGCGAGGACGACCTCGCCGAGGTCCGCCGGACCGAGAACGAGCTCGGCGTGCAGCTGCTGGCCTACCGGGCCTGACCGGCCCCCGACACGAGAACGCCCCGCCCGGGATCCGGGCGGGGCGTTCTCGTGCGCGGGTGCTCAGCAGCCGAGCAGGCGGGTCGCCAGCCAGGTCTCGACCTGGTCGAGCGCGACGCGCTCCTGGGCCATCGAGTCCCGCTCGCGGATGGTGACGGCCTGGTCGGTGAGGGTGTCGAAGTCGACCGTGATGCAGAACGGGGTGCCGATCTCGTCCTGACGACGGTAGCGGCGGCCGATGGCGCCGGCGTCGTCGAAGTCGACGTTCCAGTTCTTCCGCAGCTGCGCGGCCAGGTCCTTCGCCTTGGGCGACAGGTCGGCGTTGCGCGACAGGGGCAGCACCGCGGCCTTGACCGGGGCGAGCCGGCGGTCGAGCTTCAGCACGACCCGCTTGTCGACGCCACCCTTCGCGTTGGGCGCCTCGTCCTCGGTGTAGGCCTCGATGAGGAAGGCCATCATCGACCGGCCGACACCGGCCGCCGGCTCGATCACGTACGGCTTGTACCGGGTGTCGGTGGCCTGGTCGTAGAACGACAGGTCGACGCCGGAGTGGTTCGAGTGCGCCGTCAGGTCGAAGTCCGTGCGGTTCGCGATGCCCTCGAGCTCGCCCCACTCCTGGCCGGTGAAGTTGAACCGGTACTCGATGTCGACGGTGCGCTTCGAGTAGTGGGAGAGCTTCTCCTTGGCGTGCTCGTAGTGCCGCAGGTTGTCCGGGGAGATGCCCAGGTCGGTGTACCAGCGGGTGCGCTCGTCGATCCAGTACTGGTGCAGCTCCTCGTCGCTGCCCGGCTCGACGAAGTACTCCATCTCCATCTGCTCGAACTCGCGGGTGCGGAAGATGAAGTTGCCCGGGGTGATCTCGTTGCGGAAGCTCTTGCCGATCTGGCCGATGCCGAACGGCGGCTTCTTGCGCGAGGTCGTCTGCACGTTCAGGAAGTTCACGAAGATGCCCTGCGCGGTCTCCGGGCGCAGGTAGTGCAGCCCCTCCTCGGACTCCACCGGGCCGAGGAAGGTCTTCAGCATCATGTTGAACTCGCGGGGCGCGGTGAACTGCCCGCGGGTGCCGCAGTTCGGGCAGGGGACCTCGGAGAGGTCGTTCTGGTCGGCCTGCTCCGGGTCGCGGCCCTTGCGCTCGGCGAACTCCTCGGCGAGCTGGTCGGCGCGGTAGCGCTTGTGGCAGGACTCGCACTCGACCAGCGGGTCGGAGAACGTGCCGACATGGCCGGACGCGACCCAGGTCTGGCGCGGCAGGATGACCGACGAGTCCAGGCCGACGACGTCGTCGCGGCCGGTCACCACGGTCTTCCACCACTGGCGCTTGATGTTGTCCTTCAGCTCGACGCCGAGGGGTCCGTAGTCCCACGCCGACCGCGTACCGCCGTAGATCTCGCCGGAGGCGAAGACGAATCCGCGCCGCTTGGTCAGCGCGACAATGGTCTCGATCTTGGCGGAGGTCGGCTTGCTGGCCACAGCGGTACTCCAGGAACGTGGTTCGGACTCTCCCACCGGCAGGGCGGCCAGAGGGGCGTCCCAGATTACCGACCCGCCGTCACCGCATCTCTCCCGCCCGGCCACGCACCTCGCGCCCGGCCCGCGCGCAGCTCGCGCCGCGGCCCGCGCCCGGCTCGCCCTCGTCCGCCGGACGCTCACTGGTTCCGCCGCCGCTCACGCGATCGGGCGAGCGTTGGCGGAACTCGTGAGCGTCTGCGGCTCCAGCAGGGAGCGCAGCCTCGTGGTCACCTCGTCGAAGTGGTCGATGTCGTGCCAGGTCCAGCGGACCACGGTCCGGACGGCCGGCTGTGCCCGCAGCGCGTCCTCCCGCCGCTTCTCCCGCAGGACCGCGTCGGCCACGGTCTCCCCCGGACGCAGCGACCTGCCGTACTTCTCCATGCCGTCGAACTCGCCGACGACGCCGTGCTCCGGCCACCAGAAATCGACCTGCCCGACGAAGCCCCCGCACCGGTCCCGCACGACGTGCTGCAGGCGGGGCGCCGGCACGCCCTGTACCTGCATGCGGACCCTGCTCCGCGACTCCCCCGGGCCGTCGGCGCGCCCGTCGGCGAACGCGGCGACCGCCCGTGCCGGGCCCGCACCCCGGCGGCCGGCGGCCCGCCCGACGGCGTCGGCGACCTCGGCCTCCGTGCAGAGCCCCCGGAACAGTGCGGCGTCGGCGATCGGCACCGACGTCTCGAACGGTGCGGTCCGCGCCACGTCGACGACCGTGCGCGCGGCGGAGGTCACCGGGACCCCGCCGACCGTGGTGACGTCCCCGTCCGGGAGCGGGGCCGCGCTCAGGCACACACGAGCCGTGCTCCGGCCACCCCCGGAACGGTCACGGGTGACGTGGACCCGGCGCAGCGGCACGCCCCACACCGGCAGGTCCTGCAGGACCGCCGCGGACAGACCGCTGACGACGGCGCCCGGCCCGAGCAGGGGCAGCGTCGCCTCGACGAGCAGCCGGTGGCACTCCACCGCGCTGCGTCGGCGAGGGTCGTCGGCGTCGAGGTAGGCGCCGGGGCGTACCCGCCACAGCGTTCCGCGCCCGATCGCGGAGCGGACCTCCTCGTCGGTGCGGCCCTCCGCGAGGAGCCTGCGTCTCAGGTGCAGTTCGCCCATGCCACGACCCTGCCGCCGCGACACGCCCCTGTACCGACGACCTGCGAACCTGTGGACACGGCACCGACTTGTGGACAACCGCCACCACCCCCAGCGGTCCCGGCGGGTCCGGGCGCCCACCGGTCGGGCCGACCCTGACCGACCCGCCGGCGCTCACCGGACCGTCTGTGCTCACCGGACCGTCTGTGCTCGCCGGATCCGTGGGGCTTCAGCAGATCCGTGGGTGCGGAACGGATCCGTGGGCCCACCGTCTCCGCACACGCTCGCCGGTTCCGCCGATGCTCACCGGATCGCGTGAGCGCCGCCAGAATCCGCGAGCCGCGCTGCTCACCGGATCCGCAGACGCTCACCGACTACGCCGCCGCTCACCGGATCGCGTGAGCGCCCCCGCATTCCGCGAGCGCCCCCGCACCCGCGAGCGCCGCCGGAATCCGCGAGCGCCGCCGGATCGCGTGAGCGGCCTCGGATCGCGTGAGCGCCGCCAGAACCCGTGAGCGTTGCCAGAACTCGCGAGGCGCACTGCCCACCAGATCCGCTGACGCTCACCAGATCCGCCGACGCTTACCCGATCGCGCGAGCGCCGCCCGATCAAGTGAGCGCCGCCCGAACCCGTGAGCGCCGCCCACCCCCGCGGGCGGTGCCCACACCCGCGAAGGGTGCCCGAACCCGCGAGCGACGCCAGATCCCGCGCGCCGCACCATCCACCGCATCCGCACACGCTCACCAGATACGCCGACGCTCACCCGATCGCGCGAGCGGCACCGGAACCCGTGAGCGTTGCCGGGGCTCTGGAGTCCCTGGGCGGCAACGGGGCCCTCGGAGGCGCCGGGATCGGTGGGTGCCAGGATCCGTGGGCGCCGGGGCCCTCGGTGGCGCCGGGATCCGTGAGCGCCGGGATCCGTGAGCGCCGGGATCCGTGAGCGCCGGGATCCGTGAGCGCCGGGATCCGTCAGTGCCGGGATCCGTCAGTGCCGGGATCCGTCAGTGCCGGGATCCGTCAGTGCCGGGATCCGTCAGTGCCGGGATCCGTCAGTGCCGGGATCCGTCAGTGCCGGGATCCGTCACTTGCCGAGGCGGGTTCGACGGAGCGGCGCGCCGGGAACGGGCCGGCGCCGGGGCTGGGGCCAGGGCGGGAGCGGAGCCGGAGCCGGAGCCGGGGCGGCGAGGGGCGCGTCAGTCGGTCAGGAGGCTCGGGTGGTGGGTGACCGTCGTGCCGGGGGGTGCCGAGATGCGGGTCTCGTAGGTCGCCTCGGTGGTCGTGTCCGCCTCGGCCAGCAGCGGGTGCACGTGTTCCCGGACCGCGAACGGGCCCAGGGCGCGGCGGTAGGCGTCGACCGAGTCGAACCGGACGGTCAGCACCCACTGTTCCGGGTCCTCGATCGCCCGGCCCACCTCACCGCCGCGGTACCCCCGCTGGGCGGCCAGCAGCTCGAGGGCCCTGGCGGCGCGGGCGGTGAAGCCGGCGGCACCGGCGGGCGACACGGAGAACCGGCAGACCAGCAGCACCCCGCGACGATAACGAACACGCCTACCATGTCGGGTGCGGTCGGCACTGCTCTTTCGGTGCCGGGGGTGTGACCGCCGCCCCCGGGGACGGGACGGTCATCTGATGTCAGCCGCGACGGAGGCGACCCGGGCCCCCGACGACCACTCCGGGGACCACCACCCCGCGCCCGAGCCGGGCCCCGTCCGTGACCAACGCACCCTGGCCGCCGCGGGCGACCTGCTGCGCGCGCTGGCCGCGCCGGTCCGGATCGCGATCGTCCTGCAGCTCCTGGAACACTCGCGCTGCGTCCACGACCTGGTCGACGCGCTGGGTGTCGCCCAGCCGCTGATCAGCCAGCACCTGCGGGTGCTCAAGTCGGCGGGCGTGGTCGAGGGTGAGCGCAAGGGACGCGAGGTGCTCTACTCGCTGGTGGACGATCATCTCGCGCACATCGTGGTGGACGCGGTGGCACACGTGGAGGAGGGCCCGTGACGGACCAGGCGGTGCAGGACGGGCCGACGCGGTCGACAGCCGGTCCGCGCGGCATCCGGGCGACCCGGCAGCGCGCCGCGGTGACGGCGCTGCTCGACCGGATCGAGGACTTCCGGTCCGCCCAGGAGATCCACGAGGAGCTCCGCCGCACCGGCGAGGGCATCGGCCTGACCACGGTCTACCGGACCCTGCAGACGCTCGCCGAGGGCGGCGAGGTCGACGTGCTGCGGACCGCGTCCGGCGAGGCCGTCTACCGCCGGTGCGAGACCGAGCACCACCACCATCACCTGGTGTGCCGCCGGTGCGGCGCCGCCGTCGAGATCGAGGGCCCCGCCGTAGAGTCCTGGACCCAGTCCGTCGCCGAGCAGCACGGCTTCACCGAGGTGTCGCACACCCTGGAGATCTTCGGGCTGTGCGGGCGCTGCACCGCCGCACGCGAGTCCTGACCCGCCACGAGGAGTCCCTCAGCAGGGGATTTCCGGGCGCGGGTCCGGCGTCGGCGCCCACCGGCCGTCGACGATCGCGTAGGTCCAGGACGGCCCCCGCCGCGCCAGCCGGTCCAGCGCCCCGACCAGCCGGTCGACGTCGTCCGCGGTCGTGCGCAGCCCGAGCGAGGCGCGGACCGCGTCGCCCCCGGTGAGCCTGTCCAGCAGCGGGTGCGCGCAGAACCGGCCGTCGCGCACGCCGATCCCGTGCTCCGCCGAGAGCGCCGCCGCGACCAGCCCGGCCGGCAGGTCGCCCAGGGTGAAGGAGACGGTGGCGGTCCGGTCGCCGGCGTCGTCGAACGCGGACAGGGTCCGCAGACCCGGCACCGTGGCGAGACCGGCCCGCAGCCGCTGCGCGAGCGCCCGCTCGTGCGCCGGGACGACGTCGTCGATCAGCGGCTCGAGCTCCCGGCAGGCCGCGCCCAGCGCCGCCGCACCCAGCACGTTCGGCGTGCCGCCCTCGTGCCGCTGCGGCGCGGGCAGCCACTCCGTACGGGTGGTGTCGCCGTCGACCGCGACCGAGCGGACCGCGCCGCCCCCGGCCAGGTGCGGTTCGGCGGCGTCGAGCCAGTCCCGGCGTCCGACCAGGACACCGGCGCCGTAGGGGGCGTAGAGCTTGTGCCCGGACAGCGCGACGTAGTCCGCGCCCCAGCCCGCGAGATCGACCCGCCGGTGCGGGGCGAGCTGGGCGGCGTCGACGCAGACCCGGGCGCCCGCCGCGTGCGCGATCGCGGCGATGTCGGCGACCGGCAGCAGCTCACCGGTCACGTTGGACGCGCCGGTCACGGCGACCAGCGCCGCGTCCGGCCGCGCGGTGAGCTCGGCGCGCAGCGCGTCCAGGGTGGCGGCGACGGTCCGCCCGGCGCGGACGACGCGGTGCTCGGAGTGCCGCCAGGCCAGCAGCGTCGCGTGGTGCTCGAGATCGAGGGTCACGACCGGGCCGGGGACGGCGCGGGCGAGCAGGCCGAGCGCGTCGGTGGTGTTCCGGGTGAACACGACGACGTCGTCGGGGCGGGCCCGGACGAACCGCGCGACGTCGGTGCGGGCCCGCTCCACCAGCGAGGTGCAGATCCGCGAGGTCCAGCCCGCGCCGCGGTGCACGCTGCCGTAGCGGGGCAGCACCTCGGCGACGTGTGCGGCGACCGCCTCGAGCGCGGGCGCCGACGCGGCGGAGTCGAGGTCGCAGTAGCGGACGTGGGTGCCGTCGACCAGCGGGACGGTCAGGTCGGCGCCGACGACGCGCGGCAGCGCGCCGGCGGGCGTAGTACGGGTGGTGGCGACGGTGTCGCGCAGCAGGGCAGCAGTCATGATCCGGCCTCCGGATCTCGGGGACCCGGAGCCCGGTACGGCGAGCTCGGATCCGCGCTTGCCGGCGCGGGTGTCGCGACGGCCCGGTCATCACCCGGGGCACCCCGCCGCGGAGGAGGGTTGCCGGCCAGCAAGCCGGGGCTTCGCGCTGGCACTCGTGACCTTCGGGCCGAGACGCTAGCACGCGGGCCGTCCGGACCCGGTCGCGGTGCGTGCCACGTCACCGGACGTCTCATAACGCGACACCGTGCCCCCGCCCGCGCGGCTAGCGTCGGGCATTCGGAGCTTCGGACGTTCGGAGGTGGGTCGACGATGACCGACACGCAGCAGGACGGTGCGCCCGCGGCGCCGACATCGGTACGCCGGATCGACGTCCCGGAGTCGGGTGAGCTGGCCCAGCTGGCGGGCGTCCTCGACGACCTGCAGTACGTCCTGCGGTGCTGCGAGCACCTGGTCACCACGCTCGGCGGCCCGGAGTCCGGCCCGGTGCGGGTGGAGTCCGATCCCGCACTCGTCGAGGCGTTGTGGACCGGCGCCGTCACCGGCTACGTGCGGTGCTTCTCCGGGCGGACCAGGACCCTGACGAAGGACGACCTGGGTGAGCTGGAGCTGGACGGCGACGTCACGGCCTTCCACGACATGGTGCTCACCCTGCGGGACCACTACGCGTCGCGGCACGTGAACCCGCGCGAGTCGTACACGATCGGCGTGGCCCAGTCGAACGACGGCAGCCCGCGCGGCGTCGCGATCGTCTCGACGCCCCGCCCGCAGGTCGACGAGACGACGGTTCGGCTGCTCGGCCGGGTCGCCTACGGACTGTCCGCGCTGGTCGACGCCCGGATGACCAGATCGCAGAACGACGTCCTCGGCGTCGCGCGGGACATGTCCCCCGCGCAGCTCTCGGCACTCCCGATCATGCACCTGTCCGGCGGGGACGACGGGGACGGGGACGGCGGGACCGGCGCCGGGTGAGGTGATCCACCGGCCCGGACGTGCATGGAACGGCGCGCAGCGGCAACACCCCTCAGGACACGCACGAACCGTCCGAGGAGGAACGACCGGATGACCGCCCGCACGACCACCCCCGACGCCGTCCACGCCGCCCTGGACGGGGTGACGTTCCCGGCAGGCAAGGACGAGCTGGCCGCCGGCGCCGAGCGCAACGGCGCCGACGCCCGCACGACCGAGGCGATCCGCGCCGTGCCGGCCGAGGACTACCGGTCCGCCGCCGACGTCGTCGCCGCGGTCGACACCGCCGACGAGTCCGAGGAGGAGACCGAGCAGCTCCGCAAGCAGCGGCGGACCGAGCACACCCACGGCGGCCTGTCCGAGGCCACCAAGGACGTCGACCCGGTCAACCCGATCGAGGAGGAGCTGGGCACCAACCGCAAGAAGTGAGTGCCCGGTACGCCGCCGTCCGGTGACCTCCCGGTCCCGGGCGGCGGCTCAGGACTCCACGAGCTCGGCGCGCATGCTCGACGCCGACGACACGACGAGCATCAGCAGCGTCCCCATCGGCTGTTCCTCGAGTCCGACGGCCGGGAACGCGTAGCGCAGGGTCACGTCCCAGCCGTGCTCGCCCTGCACCACCCGCGGGGTCCCGAAGAGCCCCTCGCCGACACCCGTCCCGACCCGGCGGGGCACGTCGTCGTCGGCCAGGTCCCAGGCGACGACACAGGTGATGTTGAGGACCGGCAGGCCCTCCTCCAGCTCGGTGCCCTGGACCACGCACAGCACCCCGCCGTGCGCGAAGGTGAGGGCGCCGTCGTCGTCCACCTGGACGTCGTGGAACCGCTCCAGCGCCGCGCGGGCGGTCGCGAGCATGCCCTCGATCACGGTGTCGGTCATGACGCCCCCGCACTGTCGACGGCGCCGCCGAAGCGGCGGTCCCTGCGCGCGTAGATCTCGATCGCCTCCCAGATGTGCCTGCGGTCGAAGTCCGGGAACGGCGTGTCCAGGAAGACCATCTCGGCGTAGGCGGACTGCCAGAGCAGGAAGTTCGACGTCCGCTGTTCCCCCGACGACCGCACGAACAGGTCGACGTCGGGCATGTCCGGCTCGTCGAGGTGTCGCGCGAGCATCCGCTCGTCGATCTTGTCCGGTTTGATCTTCCCCTCGGCCGCGAGCCGCGCGAGGTGCCGGACCGAGTCGACGATCTCGGCGCGGCCGCCGTAGTTCACACACATCGTGAGGTTGAGGACGTCGTTGTGCTTCGTCCGCTCCTCCGCGACCTCGAGCTCCTTGATGACCGAGCGCCAGAGCCGCGGGCGGCGGCCCGCCCAGCGGACCCGCACACCCATCTCGTGCATCTCGTCGACCCGGCGGCGGATGACGTCGCGGTTGAACCCCATCAGGAACCGGACCTCGTCGGGGCTGCGGCGCCAGTTCTCGGTGGAGAAGGCGTAGGCCGACAGCCACGTCACCCCGATGTCGATGCAGCCGCGGGCGACGTCCATCAGGGACGCCTCGCCACGCTTGTGCCCCTCCGTGCGGGGCAGGCCGCGGGCGTTGGCCCAGCGGCCGTTGCCGTCCATCACGAGGGCGACGTGGCGCGGCACCAGCTCCGGTGGGATCGCCGGGGGCCGTGCACCGGACGGGTGCGGCGGTGGGGGCTGGAACGGCACGACCTCACCCTACGTCCGCCGCCCGGCCGGACCGCCCGGCAGGCCCCGGGCCGCTCAGATCCGGAACTGCTCGTCGGGCTCCTCGCGCTCGGGCCAGGCGGGGACCTCCGAGTCCTCCAGGCGCTCCACCGTCTCGCGCAGGTCCCGCATCCCGCGGTGCCCGCGGACGCGGTCGGACTCGGACAGCGGGTCGGACTCGTCGGGCCGGATCACCGGCAGCATCGGGATCGCGGGCCAGGCGCCGTCGTCGGTGCGGGTGCGGACCTGGCGCATCGCGCGGGTGGGACCGTCCTGCGGGGACTCCGGCAGCACCTCGGTGCGCACCGGGATCTGCTGGGTCGGCGGGACGGGGATCCGCTGGGTCGTCGCGGGGAGCCGGCGGGTCGTGCTCTCGGCTCGTCCGTCGCCGTCCCGCGGGGTGTGGGGTCGGGTCACGACTACCTCTCCGTCGACGGGCTGGGGTCCCGTCGATCACAGGATCGTAACGAGATCGGCGCCCGGTCGCCTACCCACGACGGGATTCACCCGGTGGAGTCGGCGGGTGCGACACGCAACGCGACCGGCGGTGGTACTGGGACACCGGTGCAGGCGGGTGGGACCGTTCGTCGGCCCGGTCCGGCCTTTCGGCGGCCCTGCCGCACAACGCATCCGACCGGACGGACGCACGACGTACCGCCTGCCGGGTCAGTCGCTGGCGGCATCCGGGGTCTCCGGACCGGCGGGGACGGCCGGTTCCGGCTCCCGCGTACGGGCCCGGCGGTCGACCAGCGGCAGGGATCGCAGCTGCCGTTCCAGGTGCCACTGCAGGTGCGCGGCCACCAGCCCGCTCGCCTCCCGCCGGTTCGGCGTCGCCGAGGCGTCGGCGGTCGCCCAGTCACCGTGCAGCAGGGCCTCGAGCAGGGACACGGTCTCCGTCGCCGGGGTGACCGAGCCGGGCGGGCGGCAGCGCGGGCACACCATTCCGCCCCCGGCGACGGTGAAGGCCCGGTGCGGCCCGGGCGTCGCGCACCGGGCGCACTCCGACAGCGACGGCGCCCATCCGGCGTGGCTCATCGCGCGCAGCAGGAACGCGTCGAGCACCAGCGCGGGTTCCCGGACGCCGTCGGCCAGCGCCCGCGTCGCCCCGAGCAGCAGCAGGTACACCCGCAGCGCCGGCTCGCCCTCCTCGGACACCAGCCGGTCCGCGGTCTCCAGGATCGCGCAGCCGCACGAGTACGCCGACCAGTCCGCGACGACGGCGGGCGCGAACGCGTCGACGGTCTGCGCCTGGGTGACGACGTCGAGGGTGCGGCCGGTGTAGCACTGCACGTCGACGTGGTTGAACGGCTCCAGCCGCGCCCCCCACCGGGACCGGGTGCGCCGGACGCCCTTCGCGACGACCCGGATCTTGCCCCGCTGCTTCGTCAGCATGGTGACGATCCGGTCGGCCTCGCCGAGCTTCTGCACGCGCAGCACCACACCGGTGTCGCGGTAGAGCTGGGCCATGCACCCAGCCTAGAGCGTGTTCAGAAGCCCAGCTTGCGCAGCTGCTTGGGATCCCGCTGCCAGTCCTCCGCGATCTTCACGTGCAGGTCCAGGTGCACCCGGGTGCCCAGCAGCTTCTCGATCTGCCGGCGGGCGTCGGTGCCGACCTGCTTGAGCCGGGCGCCGCCGCGGCCGATCACGATGCCCTTCTGGCTGGACCGCTCCACGTAGATGATCGCGTAGATCTCCAGGAGGTCCTTCTTCGCGATCGTCTCCTCGACGACGACGGCGATCGAGTGCGGGAGCTCGTCCCGCACGCCCTCCAGCGCGGCCTCCCGCACGAGCTCGGCGACGAGCACGTCCTCCGGCTCGTCGGTCAGGTCGCCGTCCGGGTAGAGCTGCGGGCCCTCCGGCAGCCGCGCGACCAGCAGGTCCGCCAGCAGCTGCACCTGGTAGCCGGACTGCGCGCTGGTCGGGACGATCTCGGCGAAGTCCATCAGCCCGGAGACCTCGGTGAGCCGCTCCGCGACCTGCTCCGGGCGGGCCAGGTCGGTCTTGGTGACGACCGCGACCACCGGCGTGTGCGTCGCGATCTTCCGCAGCTCCTCGGCGATGAACCGGTCGCCCTTGCCGACCTTCTCGTTCGCCGGGACGCAGAACCCGACGACGTCGACCTCGGCCCAGGTCTCGCGCACCAGGTCGTTCAGCCGGGACCCGAGCAGCGTGCGCGGCCGGTGCAGGCCGGGGGTGTCGACCAGGACGATCTGGGCGTCCGGGCGGTGCACGATCCCGCGGATCGTGTGCCGGGTGGTCTGTGGCCGCGACGAGGTGATCGCGACCTTCTGGCCGACCAGCGCGTTGGTCAGCGTGGACTTGCCGGCGTTGGGCCGGCCCACGAAGCAGGCGAAGCCGGAGCGGAAGGTCCCGGCGGGCTGGGGGACGGTCATGACGCGCCCAGCCTGTCCAGGATCTCGCGCCCGATCGGCAGGGCCGCCGTCGCCGCCGGGGACGGCGCGTTCAGCACGTGCAGGATCGAGCCCGCACCGCCGGTGCCGGCCGGGCCCGGCTGGTCGAGGAACAGGAAGTCGTCGACCAGGGTGCCGTCGGCCTTCACCGCCTGCGCGCGGACACCGGCGCCGGCGGGATGCAGGTCCTCGGCCCGCACGTCGGGCAGCATCCGCTGGATCTGGCGGACCATCGCCTCCTTCGAGAGCGAGCGCCGGACCTCGCCGATCCCGTACCGCCAGTGCTTCTGCGCGACCTTGATCATGCCCGGGTAGGTGAGCGTGCCGAGCAGCTCCTTCGGCTTGACCGTGCCCCAGGAGTAGCCCTCGCGGGCCATGGCCAGCACGGCGTTCGGGCCGGCGTGCACGTGGCCGTCGATGCCGCGGGTCGCGTGCACCCCGAGGAACGGGAACGCCGGGTCCGGAACCGGGTAGATCAGGCCGCGGACCAGCGAGGCCGCCTGCTCGGAGAAGCCCGAGTACTCCCCGCGGAACGGCACGATCCGCACGCCCGGGTCGGCCCCGGCCAGCGTCGCGAGCTCGTCGCAGCGCAGCCCGCCGCAGACCACGACCCGGGAGCCGAGCAGGTCGCCGCGGTCGGTGCGGACGACGACGTCGGACGGCCGGCGCGCGAACCCCGTCACCGTGCGGCCCAGGTGCACCTCGCCGCCGTTCTTCTCGATCAGCTCGCCGAGCTTCTCGGCGACCGAGCGGTAGTCGCAGATGCCGGTGGAGGGCACCCACAGCGCGGCGAGCCCGCGGACGTCGGGCTCGTAGTCCCGGATCCCGTTCTCGTCGAGGCGGTGGTTCTCGACGCCGTTGGCCGCGCCGCGGCGGGCGAGCTCGTCGAGCCGCGGCAGCTCCTCGGGCTCGGTGGCGACGACGAGCTTCCCGCACACCTGGTGCGGCAGGTCGTGCTCACGGCAGAACGCGACCGTCTCGGCACACCCGGCGACGGCGAGGCGTGCCTTGTACCCGCCGGGCGCGTAGTAGAGCCCGGAGTGGATGACGTTGGAGTTGTTGCCGGTCTGGTGGTTCGCGAGGCGGGACTCCCGCTCGACGACGGCGACCGACAGCCCGGACCGCGTCGCGGCGTAGGCGGTGGCCAGCCCGACGATCCCCCCGCCGACGACCACCAGGTCGTGCGACGGCGTCGCGGGCAGCCCCGTCACGCGGCACGCTCCACGGTCGGGGCGGACGTGCGTGCAGCCATCGGTTCCTCCTCCGGCCCGCGGGTCGCGGGTCCGTCTCCAGCTCGTCGTGCTCCCGGCGCGGGGAGCGGTGTCATGCGCGGCGTGCGGCGTCGCCGGTGTGCTCGGTCGGGTCGCCGGCGACCGGGTCGGGGACGTCGCCGTCGGGACCGCCGGTGCCGGATCCACCCGTGTCGTCGGCGTCGTCGTCCTCGGCCGGGACCAGCGGGCTGACCAGCACCGAGGTGATCCGGATGCGGCCGCGCGCGTCCTTGCCGCCCTCGCCCTCCAGCCGCAGCAGGCCCTCCACCTCGGCGGTCGCCCCCGGCAGGGGGACCTTGCCGAGCCGCTGGGCGAGCAGGCCACCGACCGTGTCGACGTCGGCCGCCTCCAGCGCCTCACGCAGCTCGTCCTCCCGCGGGGTGCCGCGGAACCGGCCGGAGAAGAGCTCCTCGAGGTCCTCGACCGGCACCCGGGCGGCGACCCGGAACGCCCCCTCGGGGAGCTCCGAGACCTCCGGGACCTCCTCGGTGTCGTACTCGTCGGTGATCTCGCCGACGATCTCCTCGAGGATGTCCTCGATCGTGACGACACCGGCCGTGCCGCCGTACTCGTCGACGACGACGGCCATGTGGTTGCGGGTGCGCTGCATCTCGCGCATCAGCTCGTCGCTGCGCTTGGAGTCCGGCACGAACGCGGCCGGTCGAATGATCTCGACCAGCGACTTCTGCGGGGCGCCGCGGAACTGCGCGTCGTCGCGGGCCCGGACCAGGTCCTTGAGGTAGGCGACGCCGATGACGTCGTCGATGCCCTCGCCGAGCACCGGGATGCGGGAGTAGCCGCTCTTCAGCGCGAGCCGCAGCACCTTGTCGACCGGGGTGTCGCGCTCGGTCCAGATCACGTCCGGGCGCGGCACCATGATCTCCCGGACCGGGGTCTCCCCCAGCTCGAACACCGAGTGGATCATCTTGCGCTCGCCCTCGTCGACGACGCCGCGGTTGCTGGCCATGTCGACCAGCTCGCGCAGCTCGACCTCGGTCGAGAACGGGCCCTCCCGGAAGCCGGGGCCCGGCGTGATCGCGTTGCCGATGAGGATCAGCAGCGACGCCAGCGGCGAGAGCACCGTGCCGAGCGCGCGGATCGGGGCGGCGAGCAGCAGCCCGATCCGGTACGGGTGCTGGCGCCCGAGCGTCCGCGGGCCCACGCCGATCAGGACGTAGCTGGCCAGCACCATGATCACGCCGGTGAGCACCAGGCCGATCCACGGCGCGGAGAACAGCGGGGCCAGCGCGACCGCCAGCAGGACGACGGCGACCGTCTCGCAGGTCACCCGCAGCAGCATCAGCAGGTTGACGTGCCGCGGACGGTCGGCGACGACGGCGGCGAGCGCCCGGCCACCGGCACGCCCCGCCCGGACGACCGCGTCCACCCGGGCCCGCGAGATCGACATCAGGGCCGAGTCCGCGGCGGCGAACACCCCGGCCAGCAGTACGAGCAGGATCGTCGTGACGATCAGCCAGACGGTGGTCACTTCTCCTCCGGAGCGGCGTGATCGGGGTGCGGCGTCATGAGGGGCCGGATCACCGGCCCTGTTCGTCCTCGAAGCCGGCGGCGCCCATCAGGCGGTCGTCGCTGCGGCGCTGGGCGTCACGGGCCCGGACCTTCGCCCGGTCGTCGTTCCAGCGGACCAGCAACCGGTTCTGCAGCGCGAACATCTCGCGCTCGTCGTCCGGCTCGAGGTGGTCGTAGCCGAGCAGGTGCAGGATCCCGTGCACGGTGAGCAGGTGCAGCTCGTCGGCCAGGGTGTGCCCGGCCTTGCGGGCCTGGTCGCGGGCGAACGCCGGGCAGAGGACGACGTCGCCCAGCAGCGCGGGCCCGAGATCGGGGGCGTCCGGGCGGCGGCCGTCGTCGGCGAGCGAGTCCATCGGGAACGCCATGACGTCCGTCGGGCCCGGCTCGTCCATCCAGCGGACGTGCAGTTCCTCCATCGCGTCCAGAGCGACTGCGGTGATCGCCAGCTCAGCGGCCGGGTTCACCTTCATCGCGTCCAGCGCGTACCGGGCGACCGACACGATCTGTGCCTCGTCGATCGCGATCCCGGACTCGTTGACGACCTCGATGCTCACGCCGGCGCCGCCTCAACCCACCTGTCTCGTTCCGTCTGGTCGCGACCAGCGTAGTCGGGCGCACGAACGGGCCCGGCGGGGCCCGCTCACCGGGCCCGGAGCGACCACCGCGCGTCGACACGACGGTCGCCGTGCGTCACCGGCGGCGGCCGCCGTGCCGGGTCGGCGGGCCGTTGCGGGGCGCCCCGTTCCCGCCGCCGACGGCGGCCCGGCGCTCGGAGACGGCGTCGAACCGCGCGTAGGCGTCGACGATGTCGGACACGAGCCGGTGCCGGACGACGTCGGCGCTGTCGAGGTGCGAGAAGTGCACGTCGTCGACGCCGTCGAGGATGTCCTGCACGACGGCGAGCCCGGAGCGGGAGCTGCCGGGCAGGTCGACCTGGGTGATGTCGCCGGTCACCACGATCTTCGAGCCGAAGCCGAGCCGGGTGAGGAACATCTTCATCTGCTCGGGCGTCGTGTTCTGCGCCTCGTCGAGGATGATGAACGCGTCGTTCAGGGTGCGGCCGCGCATGTAGGCCAGCGGCGCGACCTCGATCGTCCCGGCGGCCATCAGCTTCGGGATGGACTCCGGGTCGATCATGTCGTGCAGCGCGTCGTAGAGCGGCCGCAGATAGGGGTCGATCTTCTCGAACAGCGTGCCGGGCAGGTAGCCGAGCCGCTCCCCCGCCTCGACGGCCGGCCGGGTCAGGATGATCCGGTTGACCTGCTTGGCCTGCAGCGCCTGGACGGCCTTCGCCATCGCGAGGTACGTCTTGCCGGTACCGGCCGGGCCGATCCCGAAGACGATCGTGTGCGAGTCGATGGCGTCGACGTAGCGCTTCTGGTTGAGCGTCTTCGGCCGGATCGTCTTCCCGCGCCGGGACAGGATGTCGAGACTGAGGACCTCGGCCGGGGACTCGCCGATCCGGTCGCGCGTGGGGGCCTCCGCGTCGGACAGCATCGACACGGTGCGCCGCACGGTGTCGGCGCCGACCAGCTGGCCACGCTCGGCGAGCGTGATGAGCTCGGCGAAGACCCGCTCGGCGAACGCGACGTCGGCCGGTTCCCCGGAGAGGGTCAGCTCGTTGCCGCGCACGTGGACGTCGGCGACCAGCTCCTCCTCCGCGGCACGCAGGCTCTCGTCGCGGGAACCGAGGAGTGCGAGCAGGGCGGTGTCCGGCACGGCCATCCTCGACCGGACGGTCCCGCCCTGATCGGTGTCGGACCGCAGGTCGGTCCGGGATGCGGGGCCGGGTTCGGTGCCGGTCAAGAGTGCGATCGCCTGCCTCGGGAGTCGGTGTGCCTGAGCGCCCGCCGATGGTACCCGCCGGGCACCGTCCGTCACCCGCGGATTCCGGCTATCCGGCCAGGCCCTCCAGCGCCCGCAGCGCGGCCGTCCATGCCGGGTGCGCGACGTCGATGAGCTGCAGGTGGTCGGCCCCGTCGACCCGCACGAGCTCGGCCCGGTCCCCCGCCGCCGTCGCCGCCTCGACGAACCGTTCGCTCTGCGCGATCGGCACCACCTCGTCGGCGGTGCCGTGCACGCAGACCGTCGGCACCCCCAGCGGCAACGCCTCCGCCGGGCTCGTGGCCCGGTACCGCGCCGGGTCGCTCGCCGGGGTGGCCGCCACGAGATCGGCGACGGCGCCGCCGTCGGCCCCGCTCCGCCGGGCCGTCGCCAGGTCCAGCACCCCGGCCTGGGAGATCACGCCGGCCGGCCGGACGACGGGTGCCGCGCCCGGTTCCCCCGGTGCCAGCCGGGCCCGCATCGCCAGCCAGGCCGCGAGATGACCACCGGCGGAGTGCCCCAGGACGAACACCCGCCGCAGGTCGATCCGGGTGCTCCCGACCTCCGCGAGCCGGTCCGTGGCGAGCGCGACGTCGTCGAACGTGGAGGGCCACCCACCGCCGCCACCGACCCGCCGGTACTCGATGTTCCAGGTGACGAACCCGGCCGCGACCAGCGCCGACGCGATCGGCCGCATCAGCGAGAGGTCGGTCCCGGTGCGCCAGAAACCGCCGTGCACGACGACGACGGTCGCCCGTGGCAACCCGCGGGTCCGCGGGAAGGTGAGCTCCCCGAACTGGTCCGGCTGCCCGCCGTAGGCGATCCGCTCGGGCGCGGGCGCGGCGGTCGTCGGCGCGGCGGAGCCGCCCCCGCCACGGTCCCCGCCGTCGCCACCGTCGCCGCTGTCACCACCGCACGCGGCGAGCAGCGGGGACGCGAGGGCGCCACCGACGAGGAGCCCGAAGTCACGACGACCGATCCGTCGGCTGTGGTCCGCATCACGCACGGTGCGGATCATGGCAGGTGATCGGGACGAGGACGAGTGGAACGGCGGGCGTAGCTGCTCGGCCGGGCGTAGCGGCTCGGGCGGGCGTAGGAGCGCAGCCGTCGGCAGGAGCGCAGGCGACGAGGCGCCGAGCAACGCCGTGCCCTTCTCCGGAATCGCTGCCTGAGGAAGCGATCTCGCGGGAGGACCACCCCGATCCCGTCGGGACACCGGCCCCGGGACTCGACCCACGCCACCGCCCAGAGCACGGCCCGAGGACCGAAGCCGGACTCCGAGATCGCTTCCCAGGGAAGCGATCTCGCAGAAGTCCTCCCCCGGGGCCTCGCCGGGAGCCCCTCGGCGGAGCCCCGAGCGGTGACACCCGCTCAGCCGCTCCAGCGCCCGGTCCGGACCGCCAGTGCACCTAGCGCGACGCAGGCGGCGGTCGAGGCGCGCAGCACCTCGGGGCCCATCCGGACCGGGACGGCGCCGGCGTCGGCGAGCAGGGCGAGCTCGTGGTCGTCCACCCCGCCCTCGGGGCCGACGGCCAGCAGGACCTCCCCCGCGTCGGGCAGGGGGACGTCGGCGAGGCCGGTGCCGGCGGACTCGTGCAGCACCAGCGCCACGTCGGCGTCGGCGACCCGCCGGGCCAGCTGCCGGGTCGTGACGGGGTCGCCCACCTCGGGCTGCCAGGGCCGCCGGGCCTGTTTGGCGGCCTCCCGCACCGTCGACCGCCAGCGTGCCAGTGCCTTCGCGCCGCGCGGGCCGTCGTCCCAGCGTGCGACGCAGCGCGACGCCGTCCACGGCAGGATCCCGTCGGCGCCGGCCTCGGTCGCGGTCTCGACGGCCAGCTCGCCGCGGTCGCCCTTCACGAGCGCCTGCGCGACGACGACCCGGACCGCGGGCGGCGGGGTCCGCAGCGTCTCCAGGACGCGCAGCGAGAGCGCGTCCTTCCCCTCGGGGGCGACGACCTCGGCGTGCGCGAGGCCCCCGCGGCCGTCGGACAGCACCAGTGCCTCGCCGGGGCGGAGCCGGCGCACCGTCGCGGCGTGCCGGCCCTCCGGCCCGTCCAGCAGCGTCCTGCCGCCGGGGCCGGGGAGGGCGCCGACGTCGTCGACCAGGAACAGCGGCGCCGTGGTCACCGGTCGCCGGCCCGCACCGTCAGCGTCCCCAGGTGTCGCGGAGCCGGGAGAAGAGCCCGTGCCCGTTGCGGGCGCCCCCGACGAGGTCGGGCTGCTCCTCGCCGCGCAGCTTCGCGAGCTGGCGGAGGAGGTCGGTCTGCTCCTTGTCCAGGCGGGCCGGGACCGCGACCTCGACGTGCACGAGCAGGTCGCCGTGGCCGTCGACCCGTCCGGTGGACCGCAGCCGGGGCATCCCCTTGCCGCGGAGCGTGCGGATCGTGCCGTGCTGGGTGCCCGCCTCGATGTCGAGCTCCTGCACGACGCCGTCGAGCAGGGTCAGCGGCAGCGTCGTGCCGAGCGCGGCGGCCGTCATCGGCAGCGGCAGCGTGCAGTGGAGGTCCGAACCGTCGCGGGTGAAGATCTCGTGCGGCGCCTCCTCCACCTCGACGTAGAGGTCACCGGCCGGGCCGCCACCGGCACCGATCTCGCCCTGGCCCGCGAGCCGGACCCGCATGCCCTCGGCGACGCCCGCCGGGATCTTGACCGCCACGGTGCGCCGCGAGCGGACCCGGCCGTCGCCGGAGCACTGCCGGCAGGGGTCCGGGATCACCTCGCCGAACCCGCGGCAGGTCGGGCACGGCCGCGCCGTGACGACCTGCCCCAGGAACGACCGCTGGACGCTCTGGATCTCACCGGACCCGCCGCAGGTGTCGCAGGCGGTCGGGTGGGTGCCCTCCGCGCAGCCGGAGCCCTGGCACAGGGTGCACAGGACCGCGGTGTCGACGGTCAGGTCGCGCTGGATGCCCGCGGCGCAGTCCTCGAGCGTCAGCTCCATCCGGATCAGGGCGTCGGCGCCGGGCTGCACCCGGCTGCGCGGTCCCCGCCCGCGTCCGCCGGCGGCCGAACCGCCGAAGAACGCGTCCATGATGTCGCTGAAGCCGCCGAATCCGGCGAACGGGTCGCCCCCGCCCGCACCGCCACCGGCGCCACCGCGTGGGTCGAGCGGGTCACCGCCGAGGTCGACGATCCGTCGCTTCTCCGGGTCGGTCAGGACCTCGTAGGCCGTGCTGACCTCCCGGAACCGCTCCTGCGCCGCCGCGTCCGGGTTGACGTCGGGGTGCAGCTCGCGGGCGAGCTTCCGGTACGCCCGCTTGATCTCCGAGGCGTCGGCGCCGTGCTCGACGCCCAGGATCCCGTAGTAGTCGCGTGCCACCTGGTGTCTCGTCCTCTGGGTTTCTTCGACGCACCACTGCCGTGGTGCCGATGGTCATTGCGGGCGCAGCTCTTCAGCGCCCCGTCAGGATGTCACCCACGTACCGCGCGACCGCATGCACCGCCGAGATGGTGCCGGGGTAGTCCATCCGGGTCGGCCCGACGACGCCCATGCCCCCCAGCGGTGTCCCCGCCCCGTACCCGACGGTGACGACCGACGCCGTGCGGAGGTCCTCGGCCTCGTTCTCCTCGCCGATCCGCACCGTGACCAGGCCGGAGTCCTGCGAGGCAGCGAGCAGCCGCATGACCACGACCTGCTCCTCCAGCGCCTCCAGCACCTGGCGCAGCGATCCGGGGAAGTCGGCGTTGCTGCGGGTGAGGTTCGCGGTTCCCCCGAGCACCATGCGCTCCTCGGGGTGCTCGACCAGGGTCTCGATGAGCACCGTCGCCACCTGGGTGAGTGTCATGCGCAGGTCGTCCGGGCCCGTGTCGGGCAGCTCGGCGACGGCGGCCGAGGCCTCGGCGAGCTTCCGCCCGCCCAGCGCGTTGCCCAGGATCTCCCGCAGCCGGGCGACGTCGGCCTCGGCGAGCACGTCGCCGAGGTCGACCACCCGCTGGTCGACCCGCCCGGTGTCGGTGATCAGCACCAGCATCAGGCGGGCCGGGGTGAGCTGGACGACCTCGAGGTGCCGCACCGTCGACCGGGTGAGCGTCGGGTACTGGACGACGGCGACCTGCCGGGTCAGCTGCGCGAGCAGCCGGACCGACCGGCGCAGGACGTCGTCGAGGTCGACGGCCCCGTCCAGGAACGTCTGCACGGCCCGCCGCTCGGCCGTCGACAGCGGCTTGACCTGCGAGATGCGGTCCACGAACTGGCGGTAGCCCTTGTCCGTCGGGATCCGCCCGGCGCTCGTGTGCGGCTGCGCGATCAGCCCGTCCTCCTCGAGGACGGCCATGTCGTTGCGCACGGTGGCGCTCGACACACCGAGGTTGTGCCGGTCGACGATCGCCTTGGAACCGACCGGTTCCTGCGTCGACACGTAGTCGGCGACGATGGCCCGCAACACGGCGAACCGCCGCTCGTCGGCGTTCATCTCCTCGCACCTCCCCCGGCGCATCCCGCTCACCCGGTGTACCTCGTCCAGTCTAGGCGCCGCCACGACGCCCCGGCCGGACCCGCGACCGGCCGGGGCGGTCTCAGACCCGGACCGGGCCCTCCTCGGCGAGCAGCAGGTCGGTCACGACCCGGTCGGCCAGCAGGCGTCCCCGGTCGGTGAGGACGGCCCGTCCGGCGTCGTGCGCGGCCGGTTCCAGCAGCCCCTCACCGGCGGCGCGGGACGCGGCGGCCCGTCCGCCGTCGTCGAGCAGGCCGAGCGGCATGCCCTCGGCCAGCCGCAGCCGCAGCATGACGCTCTCGGTGTGCCGCTCGGCAGGGGTCAGCTCCTCGCGGCCGGCCTCCGGGACCGCGCCGTCGGCGAGCAGCCCGGCCCAGCGTGCCGGGTGCTTGACGTTCCACCAGCGGGTCCCGGCCAGGTGCGAGTGCGCGCCGGGGCCGACGCCCCACCAGTCGCCGTCGCGCCAGTAGCCCAGGTTGTGCCGGCACTCGGCGCCGGGCAGTGACCAGTTCGACACCTCGTACCACCGCAGGCCCGCGTCCCGCAGCCGCGCGTCGAGCAGCTCGTAGCGGGTGGCGGCGACGTCGTCGTCCGGGGCGGGCAGCTCGCCGCGGCGGACCCGGCGGGCGAGCGCGGTGCCGTCCTCGACGATCAGCGCGTAGGCCGAGACGTGGTCGACGCCCGCCTCGAGGACGGCGTCGGCCGAGCGTCGCAGGTCGTCGTCCGTCTCGCCGGGGGTCGCGTAGATCAGGTCCAGGTTGACGTGCCCGAACCCCGCGGCCCGGGCCTCCCGTGCCGCGTCGACGGCACGGCCGGGGGTGTGCGTGCGGTCCAGGACGGCGAGCACGTGCCGGGCCGCCGACTGCATCCCCAGCGAGACGCGGGTGTAGCCGCCGTCGCGGATCCCGGCGAAGAACTCCGGCGACGTCGACTCGGGGTTCGACTCGGTGGTGACCTCGCAGCCCGGTGCCACCCGGAACTCCGACCGGATCGCCGCCATGACCGCGGACAACCGGTCCGCGCCGAGCAGCGAGGGCGTGCCGCCGCCGACGAACACCGTCTCCACCGTGCGGTCGCCGACGGTCCGGGCGGCCAGTGCGATCTCCCGCCGGGCCGCCTCCAGCCAGCCCTCCGGCGACGACGCGTCACCCGCCAGCTCGGAGGCGGTGTAGGTGTTGAAGTCGCAGTAGCCGCAGCGGGTCGCGCAGAAGGGCACGTGGACGTAGATCCCGAAGGGCGGCGCGGCGGTCACGTCCGACGAGTGTGCCACCCGTTCCCGCCCGGCCCCGGGTGTGACCCCACTCCCAGGATGCGGACGCGTCGTTGGCCGCGGTCCGGACACCGTGCGATGCTGGTCGACGTGCACGCGCTCCGTCTCCGCCTCGTGGCCCGCCGCCACGTGGACCTGAACCGGACCCGCAGCGCGCTCTGTCGCCGTCCCTCCTGACGGCCTGCCACCTCTCTCCCCGGGCCGCGTTCCGCCCTGTCCCGGGCCGGAGTGCGCCCGGTCCCGACACCACCGGAGCACCCACCACATGGCGCCCACGACGTCCGCACCCGGCCGCGCACGCGGTCAGGGCCAGTGGAAGCTCGGCCACCGCGAGCCGCTCAACCCCAACGAGCGGAGCAAGCGCGACGACAACCCGCTCAACGTCCGCTCCCGGATCGAGAACATCTACGCCAAGCGCGGCTTCGACTCGATCGACCCGGCCGACCTGCGCGGCCGCTTCCGCTGGATGGGTCTCTACACCCAGCGCAAGCCGGGCATCGACGGTGGCCGGACCGCGGCCCTGGAGCCCGAGGAGCTGGACGACGAGTACTTCATGATGCGGGTCCGCCTCGACGGTGGTTCCGTGTCGGTCGCGCAGCTCCGTGCGCTCGGCGAGGTCTCGCGGGACTACGGCCGTGACACCGCCGACGTCACCGACCGGGAGAACATCCAGTACCACTGGATCCGGGTCGAGGACGTCCCCGCGATCTGGAACACGATCGAGCCGCTCGGCATGCAGACCACCGAGGCCTGCGGCGACTGCCCGCGCGTCGTGCTCGGGTCGCCGGTGGCCGGTGTCTCCGCCGACGAGGTGGTCGACCCGACCCCGGCGATCGACGAGATCGTCGAGCGCTTCATCGGCGACCGCGAGCTGTCGAACCTGCCGCGCAAGTTCAAGACCGCGATCTCCTGGCAGCAGGACGTCGCGCACGAGGTCAACGACATCTCCTTCGTCGGCGTCGAGCACCCCGAGCACGGACCCGGCTTCGACCTGTGGGTCGGCGGCGGACTGTCGACCAACCCGAAGATCGCGCAGCGGCTCGGGGTCTGGGTGCCGCTCGCCGACGTGCCCGACGTGTGGCACGGCGTCGTCCAGGTCTTCCGGGACTACGGCTACCGCCGGCTGCGGCACCGCGCCCGGATCAAGTTCCTCATCGCCGACTGGGGCCCGGAGAAGTTCCGCCAGGTGCTGGAGGACGAGTACCTGGGGAAGAAGCTCTCCGACGGCCCGGCGCCGGCGATCCCGGAGCGCCCGATCGACCACGTCGGCGTGTACAAGCAGAAGGACGGCCGCAACTACGTCGGCGTCGCCCCGCCGTCCGGGCGGGTCTCCGGCACCACGCTGGTCGCGGTCGCCGAGGCGGCCGAGCGGGCCGGGTCGGACCGGATCCGGTTCACGCCGTACCAGAAGATCGTCGTGCTGGACGTGGCCGACGACAAGCTCGACGGCCTGATCGCCGACCTCAACCACCTCGGGCTGCCCGCGCGGCCGTCGACCTGGCGCCGCGCCACGATGGCCTGCACCGGCATCGAGTTCTGCAAGCTCGCGATCGTCGAGACCAAGGAGCGTGCGATCCGGCTGGTCGAGGACCTGGAGAAGCGGCTCGCCGACGTCGTCCCGGACGTCCCGATCTCGCTGCACCTCAACGGCTGCCCGAACGCGTGCGCCCGGACCCAGGTCGCCGACATCGGGCTCAAGGGCCAGATCGTCACCGACGCCGACGGCAACCAGGTCGAGGGCTTCCAGGTGCACCTGGGCGGCGGGCTGGGCCTCGACGCCGGGTTCGGCCGGAAGCTCCGCGGCCTCAAGGTGACGAGCGCCGAGCTGGGCCCCTACGTCGAGCGGATCGTCCGGAACTTCGCCGCGCAGCGCGACGGCGACGAGCGGTTCGCGCAGTGGGTGCTGCGGGCCGAGGAGGCTGATCTGAAGTGAGCGGATCCGAGCGTGCCGCCACGTTCTACTGCCCGTACTGCGGCGAGGAGGACCTCCGGCCGGCCGAGCGGTCGGAGAAGGTCCCCGGTGCCGCCTGGTGGTGTGCCGGATGCCTGCGCACGTTCGTCGTGACGTTCGTCGGCATCGGCGTGCCCGAGACCTCAGGAGCGGAGTCATGAGTGTTGCTCTGGAGACCGACCTGCGCGCGACCGCGGAACGCGGAGCCGAGGAGCTGGGCCCGGACGCGACCGCGCAGCAGCTGCTCACGTGGGCCGCGGAGACCTTCGGTGACCGGCTGATCGTCGCGTCCAACATGCAGGACGCGACGCTCGTCGACCTGGCGTACCGGGCCAAGCCCGACGTGCGGATCCTCTTCCTGGAGACGGGTTACCACTTCGCCGAGACCATCGGCACCCGCGACGCCGTCGACTCCGTCTACCCGGAGCTGACGATCGTGAACGCGCAGGCCGAGCGGTCCGTCGCCGAGCAGGACGCCGAGTTCGGCAAGGACCTGTTCGCCCGCGAGCCGGACCGCTGCTGTGCGATGCGCAAGGTCGCCCCGCTGCAGGACACCCTGGCCGGGTACGACGCGTGGGTCACCGGCGTCCGGCGGGTGGAGGCGCCCACCCGGGCGAACACCCCGCTGATCACCTACGACGACAAGTTCGGCCTGGTCAAGATCAACCCGATCGCGGCCTGGAGCGACGAGGACATGGACCGCTACGTGGCCGAGCACGGCGTCCTGGTCAACCCGCTGGTCGACGCCGGGTACCCGAGCATCGGCTGCGCGCCCTGCACGGTGAAGCCGAAGCCGGGCGAGGACCCGCGTTCCGGCCGCTGGGCGGGCCGGACCAAGACCGAGTGCGGCCTGCACGCATGACCACCCCCACTTCTACGAGGGAGCTGACGTGACCGCCGCTGTCACGACACCGAAGCTGGACGCGCTCGACGCGCTCGAGTCGGAGGCGATCCACGTCTTCCGCGAGGTCGCCGGCGAGTTCGACCGGCCGGTGATCCTGTTCTCCGGTGGCAAGGACTCGACGCTGCTGGTGCACCTGGCGGCGAAGGCGTTCGCGCCGGCGCCCGTCCCGTTCCCGCTGCTGCACGTCGACACCGGGCACAACTACCCGGAGGTCATCGAGTTCCGGGACCGGATCGCCGCGCAGCTGAACCTGCGGCTCGAGGTGGCCCGGGTCGAGGACTACCTGGCGGACGGCCGGCTGGTCGAGCGCGCCGACGGGACCCGCAACCCGCTGCAGACCCAGCCGCTGCTCGACGCGATCACCGAACACCGCTTCGACGCCGTGTTCGGCGGTGGCCGCCGGGACGAGGAACGCGCCCGCGCCAAGGAGCGGATCATGTCGCTGCGCGACGCGTTCGGCCGCTGGGACCCGCGCAAGCAGCGCCCGGAGCTGTGGAACCTCTACAACGGACGGCACGCCCCCGGCGAGCACGTCCGCGTCTTCCCGATCTCGAACTGGACCGAGCTCGACGTCTGGCGCTACATCCGGCGCGAGGGCATCGAGCTGCCGTCGATCTACTACGCCCACGACCGCGAGGTCTTCCGGCGCGACGGCATGTGGCTCGCCGAGGGGCCGTGGGGCGGCCCGCGCGACGGCGAGTCCCTGGAGTCGCGCACGGTCCGCTACCGGACCGTCGGTGACGGCTCCTGCACCGGCGCCGTCGAGTCGACGGCGACCACCCTGGACGAGGTGATCGCCGAGGTCACCGCGTCGCGACTCACCGAGCGCGGCGCCACCCGGGCCGACGACCGGCTCTCCGAGGCCGCCATGGAGGACCGCAAGAAGGAGGGCTACTTCTGATGGTCGACTCGGCCAACCCGCGGGACCTCCTGCGCTTCGCCACGGCGGGCTCCGTCGACGACGGCAAGTCCACTCTCGTCGGACGCCTGCTCTACGACACGAAGTCGGTGCTCGCCGACCAGATCGAGGCCGTCGAGCGCGCCTCGGTCGACAAGGGCATGACCACACCGGACCTGTCGCTGCTCGTCGACGGCCTGCGCGCGGAGCGCGAGCAGGGCATCACGATCGACGTCGCGTACCGGTACTTCGGCACCCCGACCCGGGAGTTCGTGCTCGCCGACACCCCGGGCCACGTGCAGTACACCCGCAACACCGTCACCGGTGCGTCGACCGCGGAGCTGGCGGTGCTGCTGGTCGACGCCCGCAACGGCGTCGTCTCCCAGACCCGCCGGCACGCCGCGGTGCTGTCGCTGCTGCGGGTGCCGCGTCTCGTCCTCGCGATCAACAAGATCGACCTCATCGACTACGACGAGGCCAAGATCCGCGACATCGCGACCGAGTTCACCGAGCTCACCCGCTCGCTGGGCTTCGACGAGAGCACCGTCGAGGTCATCCCGGTCTCGGCGCTGGTCGGTGACAACGTCGCCTCCCACAGCGCGAACACCCCCTGGTACGAGGGCCCGACGCTGCTGGAGCACCTGGAGTCGGTCCCCGTCGACGGGCCCGACGCCGACGCCCCGTTCCGGCTGCCGGTGCAGTACGTGATCCGTCCCCGGACGGACGACCTGCACGACTACCGGGGCTACGCCGGCCAGGTCGCCTCGGGCACGGTGCGGGCCGGCGACGACGTCGTCGTCCTGCCGGAGGGGCACCGCACCACGGTCGCCGAGGTGCGCACCGCCGACGGCCCGCTCGACGCCGCCGGCGCCGGCCTCTCGGTCACGGTCCTGCTCACCGACGACATCGACGCCCCGCGCGGCGCGCTGATCGCGGCGGCGTACGACGCCCCGGAGGTCACCTCCGAGGTCGACGCGACGCTGTGCTGGCTCGCCGAGAAGCCGCTGGTCCCGGGGGCGCGGCTGCTGCTCAAGCACGGGACCCGCACCACGCAGGTGATCGTCGGTGGGCTGGTGTCCCGGCTGGACACCGAGACGGTGTCCTACACCGGCGCCCCGGAACAGCTGGAGATCAACGACATCGGCCGGGTGAGCCTGCGGGTCGCCGACCCGCTGCCGGTCGATCCCTACGCCCGGATCCGGACGACCGGTGGCTTCGTCCTGATCGACCCGCCGACCGGCAACACGCTCGCCGCCGGCCTGGTCGGGGACCCGCTCGCCTCGGTCCCCGCCGCGACGGGCTGACGCCCGCCGACCGTCCACGGCCCCCGTACCTCGCGGTGCGGGGGCCGTCGTCGTGGGCGCCCGGGGCACCGGGCGAGTGGGATGGACCACCCCGGCCCGCCGGGTGGGAGGCCCACGCCGACCGACGACCGCGTCGTCGCTGGTCAGAGGCGTGCGACACGAGGTGTCCGTACAGGTTCGACGCCGTCCCGCAGCGCGGACGACCGGTTGTCCCGACCGGGTCGGCGTTTCACGATGGTGGGGTGACCGAGCGCCGCGCAGACCCGACCCCCGCGTCGGCCTCGCACCCCGCGGCGTCGCGGCACCTCGTCGCACACCTGGAGCGGTTCTGGCCGTCCCGTCGACTGGACGCCTTCGACGAGTTCTGTCGCGGCTGCTGACCACGCCGCTGTCCGGACACCACCGCCCGTCCCGCAGGCCCTGACCTGCCGTCGACCGGGCGTGTCCGGCGCGACTGCGCACCCGTCCCGCTCCGTCCCGCACCACCACCCGAGAGAGACCACGCATCATCATGCGCACCCTCATCGTGTTCGCCGTCGTCGGACTGCTCGCCCAGCTCGTCGACGGCGCCCTGGGCATGGCCTACGGCGTCACCTCCACCAGCCTCCTGCTCGTGGCCGGCATCAACCCGGCCACCGCGAGTGCCTCGGTCCACCTCGCCGAGGTGGGGACGACGCTGGCGTCCGGCGCCGCGCACTGGCGCTTCGGCAACGTGGACTGGAAGCTCGTCCTGAAGCTGGGCGTGCCCGGCGCGGTCGGCGCCTTCCTCGGCGCGACGGCCCTGTCGGCGCTGTCCACCGAGAACGCGGCGCCGTACATGTCCGGCATCCTGCTCGCGCTGGGCGTCTACATCCTGCTGCGGTTCTCGGTGCGGCCGCCGAAGGTCGCCACCGCACGCCGGTCGCCGCACGGGGCGAAGTTCCTGTCGCCGCTCGGCCTGGTCGCCGGGTTCGTCGACGCCTCCGGTGGCGGCGGCTGGGGCCCGGTCTCGACCCCCGCGCTGCTGGGCGCCGGCAAGACCGCGCCGCGCACCGTCGTCGGGTCGGTGGACACCTCGGAGTTCATGGTCGCGGTGGCCGCGAGCCTCGGCTTCCTGATCGGCATCGGCCACGAGGTCCTCGACCCCTACACCATCGGCGGGCTGCTGATCGGCGGCATCCTCGCCGCGCCGCTGGCCGCCTGGCTCGTCACGAAGATCCCGGCACCGGTGCTGGGAACCGCGGTCGGCGGGATCATCATCCTCACCAACGCCCGCACCATCCTGAAGGCGCTCGACGTCGGCACGGTGACGACCGTCGCGACCTACGTCGTGGTCGTCGCGGCCTGGATCACCGCGGTCTCGGTGGCCGTGACGAAGCTCCGGCGCAGCCGCGAGGAGGGCGCGGCGCTGCCGGCCGAGGCCGAGCCGGTCGCCTCGCGGGACTGACCCGGCACCGGGGCCGTTCCGCCCGTCGCCGGAGCGCCGCGCGCGACCCCTCGGGCCTGCGTGCGGCGGTCAGGCCGCGGGGGTCGCGCGCGCGGCCGCTCCCGGCAGGGCACCCAGGACGGCGCGGGCGACGGCGTCGTTGTAGCGCAGGCTCTGCGCGTTCATCCCGGGACGCGTGAAGGCGCCCGCCACCTTGACCGTGGTGTGCGGCCCGACCGCGAACCGCCGCTCGTGCACCGCACCGGACGCGGTGTGCAGGGCGCCGTCGGCCGGGCGCACCGACAGCAGGCCGGTGTTGCGCAGCGGGGTGCCGTCGTCGTCGTGCAGGACCTCCTCGACCGCCTGGCCGGCCGCCAGCAGCCCGGCCAGCAGCGGGTCGGACGTCCGGGACAGGCTCGGGTCCGGCAGCCGCGCGTCGACCAGCACCGGCGCCGTCACCGGCTCCGCTCCGTCGAGGGTGGAGCTGGTCGCGTGGAACCCGGTGTCGTCGAGGGTGACGTCCATTCCGGCGCCGAGGAACTTCAGGTGCCCGCCGCGGGACAGCGCGAGCAGCTCGCGGACCCGGAAACCGGGCGGGCCGGAGGCGACCGAGTTGAAGAAGCTCTGCCACCAGGGCAGGTCCCGCGCGCGTGACCGCGGCGAGAGCACGCCGGACCCGGCGAGCCGGGTCGTCTCGGTGTAGACCGACAGCATCGCGACGAACGCACCCAGGTGCGGGGTGTGCCGGTCGTCGACGTGCTGCCGCAGGTCCTCGGCGATCCGCTCGCGCACCAGTGGCTGCAGCGTGTCGAGATCCGGCGCCCGCACCCCGTCGAGGGGCCGGTCGAGCGCGGTCAGGTCGAGCCGGTCCAGCGGGTCGGGGACGGTCGTCGCGATGAGCCCGGCCTCCTCCGGCGACCCGTGCGGGACCTCGTCGAACCGCGCGGCGAACTCGTCCCAGCCGGTGCGGACGCGGTCCGGGTGGCCGTGGAACAGCTCGTGGTACCAGCCCCGGCCGATCTCCTTGGCCATCAGCGGCCACACCTGCTCGCGCATGTCCACGGGCCCGCCGCCGTCGATCAGGCGGTCGGTGACCTCAGGGGTGAGGAAGTGCGGCACCGTCGGGCGCCCGCCGCGCAGCTGGTAGTGCGTCTTGGAGTGGTAGGTCGCGCCGCGCGGGGACCCGGCGACCAGCACCGGCTCCCGGCCGGACGGGACGTAGCGGAGCTGGTCGGGATCGTCGGCGTCGGGCACGAAGCGTCCGCCGCGGCCCTCGAACAGGAGCGCCGCGAGGTCGACGAACGCCAGCCCCAGCCCGCGGGCCAGCACGGTCTCCCCCGGCGCGATCACCGACAGGTCCGAGTCCGACGTCTGTTCCGGGGGCAGGTAGCGCAGCCCCAGCTCCCCGGCCCGGTCGCGGAGCGCGCACTCCTCGCCCGTCGGCGTGGCGTCGAGGTGCCCGGAGGCGAGGACGACGGCGTCGGCCCGCAGCGTGCGGCCGTCCGCCAGTCCGACGAGCTGGTCGTCGCCGTCCTCGGTGAGGGACTCGGCGGTGGTGCGGTGGAGGTGGATCCGCATCCCGGCGGGGGCGCGGGCGATCACCTCGCGCAGCACCGCGGACAGGTAGTGGCTCTGCAGCCGGCGGGTGGGGAACGTCGACGCCGTCACCGTCGCGAGCTCGGCCGCCGCCTCGGCGCCGAGCTCGGTCTCCGGGTCGCCGTGTCCGCGCAGCTCCTGGGCCCACTCCCAGAAAGACGGGCCGGGCGCGATCGGCCCGTCGCAGACCACCGAGTCGTCGGTCCACATCGTGACGTCGGCGGCCATCGAGTTCATCGCCAGCAGCGGGGACTGGGCGTGCCGCCAGATCCGGCCGGCCCCGGCCGGGTAGGGATCGACGAGATGGACGTCGAGCCCGGGCCCGCCGAGCGCGTCGCCGCAGAGCCCGGGGGCACCGGCGACCATCCGCTCGAGGACACCGGCGCCGCGCGGGCCGGCGCCGACGACGACGACCGCGGGTGCGCGGTGCTCGTTCTCCGGACGGGACATGGACGCTCCTGGTGTGGGCCGACGGGCGGGTGCCGCGTCGTCACACACCGGGGCGCAGCCGGCAGAGGTCCAGGTGCCTGCGCTTCACCAGGCGGAGGTCCACACCTGTCACGGTAGGTCACACCTCCCCTCCCGGCCGGCTGTCGTCTCCCTCGGACAACACCACCGGGGGGCGGTGGATTCCGCACCACCGCGCCGGTCAGGCCGCCGGGCCGGCCAGGGTGACGTGCAGCGGCCGGTCGGTGCCGCCGGCGGCCACGACCGCGTCGGCGAGGATCGCGGTGACGACCTCGTGCGTCCCGGGGTCGGCGGCCCGCAGCGGCCCGTCCTCCCAGACGAGCTCGACGGGCCCGGCGGGCAGCCAGGACAGGTCGCGCACGCACTCCTCGAGGGCGTCGAGGTTGTGGCCGTAGTAGGCGGGGAAGCTCAGGGCCCGGCCGAACGCCGACAGGGTGGTGGTCCGGTCCGCGGCCCCGTCGACGACGGCGACCAGGCCCGCCCGTCCCCTCGCCGTCTCGACGGCGGGGGTGGTTCCGGCGGGCTCACGAGGCAGCGTCGTCACGCCGAGACGTCTACCACGACGAACGACGCGTAGTGGTCGGACGTGTAGTAGTACTCGCCGTCCGATCCGGTGACGATCCGGCGCGCGCCGCGATGGCTCAGGCCCGGCGTCTCGACGGTGTACTCGGAGTAGTGGCCCGAGGACTCCGGCGGCAGGATGCCCTCCCGGTTCTGGAAGGTCGTCCCGTCCTGCGAGTACGGGAACGGCCCGCCCTGCCGGATCAGGTCGTAGGTGTCGCGGGCCTCGGCCGGCAGGGACGACAGCCCGCGCACCGGCAGGCCCGACTCCTCGCCCGGCACGGCGGCAGGGGCGACGGCCGAGACCCCAGCGGGGACGGCGGGGGCCGCCGACGCGGCGGCGGGGAGGGCGAGGCCCAACGCACCGAGCAGCGCCGCCAGGAGGACGACGACCAGGGCGCGCGGACCGCGCGCCGACGGGGTGACGATCATGTTCCGGACGCTAGGACGGTCACCCGTTCCGGTACAGATCTCGCGACGAACCGCCATCGACCGGTCACGTGGCGTTTCCGCATTCGCCCCGGTATCGACCTGCCGCTCGCCCGCCGGGCGCTGATCCGGGCCCAGGACCGGCGATGATCACGACCGGTCACCGACTTGTGGCACCCGGTCACCGTGTCCTGCGTCGCACCCGTGTTCTACGGGACGTAAAACTCGGCTGACACGGGTACAACGGAGTCGAGACACTGGATCGATCGCGAAACCCACGACCCGACCCTTCCCCGACACGTTCAACGGAGAACGTCGCATGACCGCAGAGCTGACCCGCCCCGTCGACGCAGTACCGGCGGCCGGCCCCGAGCCCGCCGAGCCGCCGCAGGAGCGCACGCGCGTGGACCGTCTGCTGGACTCGCTCGACGACCTGGTCCGCCGGCACCGCGCGCTCGCCACCCACGACGGCGCCTCCGCCGACCTGCACGCCGAGCTCATCGCCGCCGAGCTCGACCAGCAGATCGCCGTCCTGCGCACCGTGCCGCGCCAGCACCACCGCTGACCGGCCTCACATCTCGGCGGCCGCCGGGATGACCTCCGAGCCGAACACCCGCAGCGGCTCGATCTCCGAGACACCGGGCACCATGGTGTGCACGTGCTGCACGCCGAGCGCCGCGTAACCGCGGAGCTCCTCGACCGTGGCCTTCGGGTCGGCCGGGTCGAGCCGTGCCATCACCGTCTTCTCGATCTCGTCGTAGTCGCGTCCGACCTCCTCGCAGCGGGTGCGCAGGACGTCCAGCTTGTGCTCCAGGTCGGGGCCGCCGAACAGGTTGCAGGCGTCGGCGTACCGGGCGACCATCCGCAGCGTCTTCTTCTCGCCCCCGCCGCCGATCAGGATCGGGGGGCGCGGGCGTCGCACCGGCTGCGGGACGTTCATCGTCCGGGTCAGCGTGTAGTGCTCGCCGTCGAAGGGGCCGTCGTCGTCGCTCCACATCTGCAGCGCGATCCGCAGCGTCTCCTCCAGCCGCTCGAACCGCTCGGCGGTGGGCGGGAAGAACAGGCCGAGCCCGGCGGCCTCCTCGTCGTTCCAGGCGGCGCCGATGCCCAGCCAGGCCCGCCCCTTGCTCAGCACGTCGAGCGTGGTCACGCACTTCACCAGCAGGCCGGGGTCCCGGTAGGTCACGCCGGTGACCCAGGTCAGCAGATCGACCTTCTCGGTCCGTGCCGCCAGGTAGCCCAGCGTCGTGTACGCCTCGAGCATGTCGTTCTCGATCGGCCCGACCGGGCGGATCTGCCAGACGTGGTCCATCACGCTCACCCGCGCGAAGCCCTGCTCCTCGGCCGCGACGGCGATCCGTGTGAGATCGTCGGCGAGTCCGGTGGGGCCGGACGGCCAGGTGAAGTCCGCGATGTGCAGTCCGATCTTCACGTGCACTCCTCATCCCATAAACGGAGGACTCTCCGTTTGAAGCGTAGACCCGTCCGGGTGTGCGCCGCCAGCCGGCTTCGTACGGGACCCCCTCACCGGTTCGGCGTCGCGGGCGTCGCGTCGCTCATGTCGCGCACGACCGATCGGCTGCGGTTGACTGGCCGGGTGACCGATCTCGTGCGACGGCTGCACCTCGACCTGGCACGGACCCAGGGCGCGACCTGTCGGGCCTCCTGACCCGCCCCGTCCCCCCGCAGTCCCGAGCACAGGAGATCCCCATGCCCCTCGTCACCTTCGCCGTCAGCGGCCAGGGCACCGGCGTCGCGCAGACCGTCGCGGTCGACGGCGCCGACTACACCATCGAGACCGACGCCTACCCCGCCTTCGGCGGCAAGGACGAGCACCCCAGCCCGCTCGCCTACACGCTGGCGTCGCTGTCGTCGTGCAACCAGGTCACCAGCGCGATCGTCGCCCAGGAGCTCGGCATCACGATCGAGCACGTCCGGTTCGACGTCGCGGCCGACTTCAACCCGACGACGATGACCACCGGCACGCACCGCGACGGCGAGACCACCTTCCAGAACCTCCGGGTCGACGCCCGGATCGCCTCCGACGCGACCGACGACCAGCTGCAGCGGCTGGCCGAGGAGACCGAGCGGCGCTGCCCGGTGTCCCAGCTCTTCGCACTGGCCGGTGTGACGATCACCAGCAACTGGACCAGGGCCTGACGGCGCTACGGTGCCGGGTGTGAGTGACGCACCCGGCACCGACGCCGCAGAAGACGCCGCAGAACTGGTCCACCTCGACGTCGCCGACGGGGTCGCGACGATCACCCTGGACTCCCCGCACAACCGCAACGCGCTGTCCGCGCAGCTGCGCCGGGAGCTGATCGCCCACCTCGACGCGGCGATCGCCGACGACGCCGTCCGCGTGCTCGTCCTGACGCACAGCGGCACCGTGTTCTGTGCAGGGATGGACCTGAAGGAGTCCCGGGGCGCGGGCGCCGAGCAGCAGGGCGTCACCGAGGTCCCGCGGATCCTGACGACGCTCTGGGACTCCCCCAAGCCCGTGGTCGCCCGGCTCGCCGGACCGGCCCGCGCGGGGGGCGTCGGCATCGTGGCGGCGTGCGACGTCGCGGTGGCCGCCGAGCGGGCGACGTTCGCGTTCTCCGAGGTCCGGATCGGCGTCGTCCCCGCGGTGATCTCGGTGACCGTGCTGCCGCGACTCTCCGCACGCGCCGCACACGAGCTCTTCCTCACCGGCGAGACGTTCGACGCCCGCCGCGCCGCCGGCATCGGCCTGATCAACAGCGCGGTGCCGGACGACGACCTCGACGCCGAGGTCGGGCGCTACACCGGCATGCTCCGGCTCGGTGCCCCCGGCGCCCTCGCCGGGGCGAAGGCGATGCTGCGCCGGGAGCGGCCCGCGATGGCGGAGGACTTCGCGGCGATGAACGCGCTGTCGGCGTCGTACTTCGCCTCCGAGGAGGGTCAGGAGGGCATCCGGGCCTTCGGGGAGAAGCGCTCGCCGTCCTGGGTGGAGGACTGACCCGGGTCTCTCCGCCGGTCGGTGTCTACCCTGGGACCATGACCGTCCCGGCGCCCGTCGTCACCACCGACCCGGATGCGGCCCTGGACCTGCTGGCCGGACGCCGGCTCGTCGCCCTCACCGGCGCGGGACTGTCCACCGACTCCGGCATCCCCGACTACCGGGGGCCGGGATCACGACCGCGGAACCCGATGACGTACTCGGAGTTCGTCTCCGGCGAGGCCGCGCAGCGCCGGTACTGGGCGCGCAGCCACGTCGGCTGGGGCCGGATGCGCCGCGCCGACCCGAACCCCGGGCACGTCGCGCTCGCCGCGCTGGAGGCCGCCGGGATCGTCGACGGGCTGATCACGCAGAACGTCGACGGGCTGCACGGCGTGGCCGGGCACCGCGGCGTCATCGACCTGCACGGCCGGATCGACGAGGTCGTCTGCCTGGACTGCCGCCGGATCACCCCGCGCGACGTCCTGCAGGCGCGGCTGACGGCGCTGAACCCGGGGTTCACCGAGGCGCACAGCGCGGAGGTCGAGACCGCACCGGACGGCGACGCGGCCGTCGAGATCACCGACGGGTTCCGGATCGCACCGTGCGCGGCCTGCGGCGGGGTGCTGAAGCCGCACGTCGTGTTCTTCGGCGAGAACGTCCCGAAGGACCGGGTGGCCCGCTGCTACGCGCTGGTCGGCTCGCTCACCCCGGACGACGGCGCGCTGCTCGTCGCCGGGTCCTCGCTGCAGGTGATGTCCGGGCTGCGCTTCGTCCGCGCGTGCCGGCGGGCCGGGGTGCCGGTCGTGATCGTGAACCGCGGGATCACCCGCGGGGACGAGCTCGCCGACCTGCGGGTCGACGCGGGCTGCTCGGAGACCCTGGGCGCCCTGGCCGCGCAGCCGGTCTGAGAGCCCTCAGGACTCCTGGTCCGGCGCCCGGTCGAAGCGGCGGGTGGCCCGGTCGATCCCGATCGCGACGAGCGCGCAGAGCGGCAGGACCACGACGGTCACGAACACGGTCTGGAACACGAACGGCAGCTGGGTCAGCCACAGCTCGAACGCGTCCCAGGCGTCGATGATCGTGCGCACACTCCACACGGTAGTACGTGCCCGCACGCGTTAGGTTCGGACCCATGTTCGCCGTGTACGCCAGTGAGCCCAACGCCGACGCTCCGCTCGACTCCCTCGTCGTGGGCGAGCGGCCCGACCCCCAGGTCCCGGACGGCTGGGTGTCCGTGAACGTCTCCGCCGCCAGCCTCAACATGCACGACCTGTGGACCCTGCGCGGGGTCGGCATCAAGCCCGACCAGTTCCCGATGATCCTCGGCTGCGACGGCGCCGGGACCCTCGACGACGGCACCGAGGTCGTCCTCTACCCCATCATCGGCGACCCGGACTGGCGCGGCGACGAGACCCTCGACCCCAAGCGGACCCTGCTCACCGAGCGCCACCAGGGAACGATGGCCGACAAGGTGATCGTCCCGGCGCGCAACGCCGTCCCCGCCCCGACGGGGCTCACCCCCTCGCAGGGCGCCGTGCTCGGAACCGCCTGGCTGACCGCGTACCGGATGCTGTTCACCAAGTCCGGCCTGAAGCCGGGGCAGACCGTGCTCGTGCAGGGCGCGTCCGGCGGCGTCTCGACGGCGCTGGTCCAGCTCGGCCGGGCGGCCGGGTTCCAGGTGTGGGTCACCGGCCGGGACGAGGAGAAGCGCGCGCTGGCCGAGCGGCTCGGCGCGCACGCCACGTTCGAGTCCGGGGCCAAGCTGCCCGGCAAGGTCGACGCCGTCATGGAGTCGGTCGGCGAGGCCACCTGGAAGCACTCGATGCGGGCGCTGCGCCCCGGTGGGCGGATCGTCATCTGCGGCTCGACCTCGGGACCGAACCCGCCGGCGGACCTGCAGCGGCTGTTCTTCCTGCAGCTCGAGGTCGTCGGCTCGACGATGGGGACCCGGCAGGAGCTCGCCGACCTCATGGAGTTCGTCGCGACGGCCGGCATCGCCCCGGAGATCGGGACCGAGCTGCCGATGGACGACGCGCGGAAGGCGTTCGAGGCGATGTCGGCCGGGCAGACGGCCGGAAAGATCGTCCTCACGCGCTGATCGGCAGGGGTCATCGCGCCGCGGCTCCGAACCGTTACGAGATGCGGGTGTGATCCATTCGTAATCCGTACGGACCCCGGCGCGCGGTATGAATCTCCCCTGGTCGAACGGCGGTCCGTCACCGCAGTGTGACGACCGCCCGGCGCTCGTGAACGGTTTTCCCAGCACAGTGTCGGATTTCGGGCGAACGGCAAGTACAGTCCGTCATCGTGACCGAGCCTTTCAGTCGACGGGCGTCGGGGACTGCCACCATGGCGGCCCCGACGCCTGGAGCCGCGGGTGTCGTCGAGTTCCTGGACCGGGTCGACCACGCCGTGGCCACAGCCCTGTCCACCAACCCCTCTGCGACCGACGTCAGCCGTGACGGCTGGCGCGTCCTGTTGATGCTCGCCCGCGGCACCGGCCGCAGCATGGGCGAGGTCGCCGGACACACCGCGCTGCCCGCCCCGACGGCCACCCGCATCGTGGACCGCCTGGTCGAGAAGAAGCTGGCCTACCGGTCGGCCGACCCGCTCGACCGGCGCCGCGTGCTGGTGCACCTGTCGGCGGAGGGGCGCACCGTCGTCGAGTCGGTGTGCCAGCGCGTGCAGCGCATCCTCTCCCCGCGACGCTCCCCCGCCCGCCCCGCCCCGTGCGACAGCACGATCCCCGGCCCGCGCGCAGGCTCGGTCATGTAGAGCTCCCTGCTCCCCGCGCCCCCACCACGTACACCACGGGCCCGGACCCCCTCGGGGATCCGGGCCCGTCCTGCGTCCCGGTGCTACTTCTTCGGCTTCTCGGCGGCGGTCGCCTGGCCGCCACCGGTGGACAGCGCCGCCACGAAGGCCTCCTGCGGGACGTCGACCCGGCCGATCGTCTTCATCCGCTTCTTGCCCTCCTTCTGCTTCTCCAGCAGCTTGCGCTTCCGGCTGATGTCACCGCCGTAGCACTTGGCGAGGACGTCCTTGCGGATCGCGCGGATCGTCTCGCGGGCGATGATCCGCGAGCCGACGGCGGCCTGGATCGGGATCTCGTACTGCTGGCGCGGGATGAGCTCGCGCAGCTTCGTCGCCATCGAGGTGCCGTAGGAGTACGCCGACTCCTTGTGCACGATCGCCGAGAACGCGTCGACCGCCTCGCCCTGCAGCAGGATGTCGACCTTCACCAGGTCGGCCACCTGGTCGCCGGCCTCCTCGTAGTCGAGGCTGGCGTAGCCACGGGTGCGGGACTTCAGGGCGTCGAAGAAGTCGAAGATGATCTCGCCGAGGGGCATCGTGTAGCGCAGCTCGACGCGGGACTCGGACAGGTAGTCCATCCCGCCGAGCTGGCCGCGACGGCTCTGGCAGAGTTCCATGACGGTGCCGACGAACTCCGACGGCACCAAGATGGTGATCTTGGTGATCGGCTCGCGGACCTCGGCGACCTTGCCGACCGGCCAGTCGCTGGGGTTGGTGACCTCCATCTCGACGCCGTCGTCGGTGGTCACGTCGTAGACGACGTTCGGGGCCGTCGAGATCAGGTCGAGGCCGTACTCGCGCTCCAGCCGGTCACGGGTGATCTCCAGGTGGAGCAGGCCCAGGAACCCGCAGCGGAACCCGAAGCCCAGCGCCGCCGACGTCTCCGGCTCGTAGGTGAGCGCGGCGTCGTTGAGCTGCAGCTTGTCCAGCGCCTCGCGCAGGTCGGGGTACTGCGAGCCGTCGATCGGGTAGAGCCCGGAGTAGACCATCGGCTTCGGCTCGCGGTACCCGGTCAGCGGCGTCTCGGCGCCGCGGCGCTTGGAGGTGACGGTGTCGCCGACCTTGGACTGGCGGACGTCCTTCACACCGGTGATGAGGTAGCCGACCTCGCCGATGCCGAGGCCGTCCGACGGCTTGGGCTCCGGGGAGACGATGCCGATCTCCAGCAGCTCGTGCTCGGCGCCGGTGGACATCATCTTGATCCGCTCGCGCGGCGAGAGCTTCCCGTCCACGACGCGGACGTAGGTCACCACGCCGCGGTAGGTGTCGTAGACCGAGTCGAAGATCATCGCCCGGGCCGGGCCGTCCGCGTCGCCGACGGGGTGCGGGACCTGCGCGACGACGGCGTCCAGCACCGCCTCGACGCCCTCCCCGGTCTTCGCCGAGCAGCGCAGCACGTCCTCCGGGTCGCAGCCGGTGATGTGCGCGATCTCCGCGGCGTACTTCTCGGGGTCGGCAGCCGGCAGGTCGATCTTGTTGAGGACCGGGATGATGTGGAGGTCCTTCTCCATGGCCAGGTAGAGGTTGGCCAGGGTCTGCGCCTCGATCCCCTGTGCGGCGTCGACCAGCAGGATCGCGCCCTCACACGCCTCCAGCGCGCGGGACACCTCGTAGGTGAAGTCCACGTGTCCGGGGGTGTCGATGAGGTGCAGGACGTGCTCGGTCGGCTCGCCGTCGGCGTTCTTCGCCGTCCAGGGCAGACGCACGTTCTGCGCCTTGATCGTGATGCCGCGCTCGCGCTCGATGTCCATCCGGTCCAGGTACTGGGCCCGGTAGTCGCGATCCCCGAGCACACCCGTCACCTGCAGCATCCGGTCGGCCAGGGTGGACTTGCCGTGGTCGATGTGGGCGATGATGCAGAAGTTCCGGATGCGCTCCGGCGGGGTGAACGTGCGGTCGGCGTACGTCGTCACTCGGCTGTACTCGGCTTTCGCAGTCGCGTCGGGGCACTGGCACTCGCACCCCATCGTCCCATGTCGCACGGGAGAGGCGGGTGGTACCGGGCCGCCGGGCCCTCGCGGCGGCCCGGGCGGGTTCCGGCGCGGAGCGCGTGGTGACCCGCGGCGGGGGTGGCGGACCCCGCTGGTAACCTTGTTCTTCGAGCGCTCGGCGTGCTCGCCCGGAACGGCCTGGACCCTCTCTCCAGCGTTGCCGTTCGGTGCCGCCGAAGCGGACCGGACGCAGAGCAAGCAGACCAGCCGAATCCAGCAGGCAGGAAGACCAGAGGCAGACGTGGCCAACATCAAGTCGCAGATCAAGCGTGTCAAGACCAACGAGAAGCGCCGTCAGCGCAACAAGTCGGTGAAGTCCACGGTCAAGACCGCCATCCGCAACTTCCGCGAGGCGGCCGACCAGGGCAGCGAGAACACCGCCGAGCTGCAGCGCAAGGCGGCCAAGGCCCTGGACAAGGCGGCCGGCAAGGGCGTCATCCACAAGAACCAGGCCGCGAACCGCAAGTCGGCCATGGCCAAGCGCCTGAACAAGGTCGGCGCCTGAGCCTCCTGTTCCACCGCACGACGGCGTCATCCCGCACCGGGGTGGCGCCGTCGTCGTGTGTCGGGGTGGTGCTCAGCGGGCGCCGCGGGCATCCACGACGGCGAGGACGGCCCGTTCCAGGGCGTACCCGGGATCGGCCGCGACGCCCTTGACGTCGGCGTTCACCTCGGCGGTCGCCGCGATCGCGACGGCGAGCTGCTCGGGGTGCCACTGCCGGACCAGGCCCTGCGCCTTGCGGATCTTCCACGGCGGCATGCCGAGCTCACCCGCCATCCGGTTCGGGTCGCCACGACCGGCCGACCCGACCTTGGCCAGCGTCCGCACGGAGTCGGCGAGCGCGTCGGCGATCAGCACGTGCGGGACGCCGAGCACCAGCGCCCACCGCAGGGCCTCCAGGGCGCCCCGGCGGTCACCGGCCACCGCCGCGTCGGCGACCGCGAAGCCGGAGGACTCCGCCCGGCCACGGTGGTAGCGGCGCACCCCGGCCTCGTCGATCGTCCCGCCGGTGTCGGACACGAGCTGACCGGCCGCCGCCGCGAGTTCGCGCAGGTCCGAGCCGACCGCCTCGACGAGTACCGCGAGCGCACCGTTGGTGATGCTCCCGCCGTTGCGGCGGACCTCGGCGTGCACGAAGTCGGAGCGTTCGTCGGCCCGGGTGATCCGGTTGCAGGTCGTGACGTGCGCTCCGGCCTTGCGGAGGAGGTCGAGCACCGCCTTCCCCTTGGCGCCACCCGCGTGCTGGACGACCAGGACGATGCCCTCGGCCGGGTCCCGCACGTAGTCGGCGATCGCCGCGACCATGTCCTTGGTCGCGTCCTGGCCGTGGGTGAGCACGATCACCCGGGCCTCGGCGAAGAGCGAGGGACTCAGGTGACCGGCCAGCTCGCCGGGAGCCACCTCGGAGGTCCGGAACCGGCGAAGCTCGGCCTCCGCATCCTGCTGCCGGACGCGGCGGACCAGGTCCGACACGGCCCGTTCCGCCAGGAACTCCTCGTCGCCGACCACGAGCTGCAGCGGATCGGGCGGCGCGGTGTCACGGGTCCGGCTCACGCCCTCCATGGTGGCCCACGCCTCCACCGACCGGTGAGTCGCGTCCCGATCCGGGTGGATCGGCTGGCCGGTCCGGCACCGGTTCGCGTAACGTCAGCCCCGCTCCGGACCTGCTCCGGGCGACACAACCGCATATGGCTCATCCAGAGGGGCAGAGGGAACGGCCCGTAGAAGCCCCGGCAACCGGCGTCGCACGACGATCCGCCCGACCCTGCGCACCTCGCGCAGCCAGGACGTCGACGAACACGGTGCCAATTCCGACCCGCCACCCCCGGCGGGACAGATGAGGAGATCTCGTGACTCTCACTGCTGTGCCCGAAACGACGTCCTACGACCTGGGCCCCGCCCGTGCCCTCTCCTGCCGGGAGTGCGGGCACGAGGTGCCGCTGGCCGCGGAGTTCGCCTGTCCCCAGTGTTTCGGGCCCCTCGAGGTGGCCTACGACTTCCCCGCGGTGACCCGCGCGTCGATCGAGGCCGGCCCGAAGTCGATCTGGCGCTACAAGGACCTCCTCCCGGTCCCGTCGACCGTCGAGCAGCACCGCAACACCGAGCCCGGGCTGACCCGGCTCATCGAGGCCGACAACCTGGCCAGGGCGCTCGGGGTGCGCAAGCTCTGGGTGAAGGACGACACCGGCAACCCCACGCACTCCTTCAAGGACCGCGTGGTCGCGGTGGCGCTGGCCGCCGCCCGCGAGCTCGGCTTCTCGGTGCTCTGCTGCCCCTCGACCGGCAACCTGGCCAACGCCGTCGCGGCCGCCGCCGCGCGCGCCGGCTGGGACTCGGTCGTGCTCATCCCCTCCTCGCTGGAGCAGCCGAAGATCGTCACCACCGCGGTGTACGGGGGCACCCTGCTCGCGGTCGACGGCAACTACGACGACGTCAACCGGCTCGCCACCGAGCTGGCCGCCGAGCACGAGGACTGGGCGTTCGTGAACGTCAACGTCCGCCCCTACTACGCCGAGGGCTCCAAGACCCTGGGCTTCGAGGTCGCCGAGCAGCTCGGCTGGCGGCTGCCGCAGCAGGTCGTCGTCCCGGTCGCGTCCGGCTCGCAGCTCACGAAGATCGACAAGGGCTTCACCGAGCTGGGCAAGCTGGGCCTGGTCGAGCCGACGCCGTACACGGTGTTCGGCGCGCAGGCCACCGGCTGCTCCCCGGTCGCGTCGGCCTTCGAGGCCGGCCACGACTGGATCCAGCCGCAGAAGCCGGACACGATCGCCCGCTCGCTGGCGATCGGCAACCCGGCCGACGGTCCGTACGTCCTGGACTCGGTGCGCCGCACCGGTGGCTCGGTCGCCCACGTCTCCGACGACGAGGTCGTCGCCGGCATCCGGCTCCTGGCCGAGACCGAGGGCGTGTTCGCCGAGACCGCGGGCGGTGTCACGGTCGCCACGACGAAGAAGCTGCTCGAGGCAGGCGCGCTCGACCCGGACGCCGAGACCGTCCTGATGATCACCGGTGACGGCCTCAAGACGCTCGACGCGGTGTCCGGCCAGGTCGGTCCGACGGCCACCGTGCCCTCGACCAGCGCCGCCGTGCGCGAGGCGCTGGCGCACCGCTCCTGAGCCCCTCCGCACCGGGCCGGGCCGGGAGCCACGGCCGCGCCGGCCCGGCGCGGGGCGCGGGGCGCCGCGTGCCACCAGCGTCAGCCCGCCCGGGTCCTCGCCGGTGATCGCGACGTCACCGGCACGGTCGGTGCGCGCGACGGACACCCCCGAGCGCTCGAGCCGGTCCACCAGCTCCGGGCTCGGGTGCCGGTAGGTGTTGCCGTTGCCGACGCTGATCAGCGCGGCCCGTGGCCGGACCGTGTCCAGCCACCGCGGCACGACCTTGCGGGAGCCGTGGTGCGGGAGCTTGAGCACGTCGGCCCGCAGGTCGCTGCCGGAGGCGAGCAGGTCGTCCTGCGCGGCGAGCTCGATGTCACCGGTGAGCAGCACCGACCCGGCCGGGGTGCTCGCCCGCATCACGAGCGAGCCGTCGTTGACCGCGGTGCCGTCCTCGCCGTCGACCGACGCGATCGGGTGCACCGGCCCGAGCACGTCGAGCCGCAGGCCCGGCCAGCCCAGCGCCACGCCCCGGGACAGCTCGACGACCGGGACGGCGGCGCGTCCGGCGACCGCGGTGAGCTGTCGCAGCCCGGAGGCCGGTTCCCGGACGGGGCCGACGGCGATCCCGCCGGCTGCGCGGCCGCGCAGCGCCCCGGCGAGGCCGCCGTCGTGGTCGGAGTGCAGGTGGGTGATCACGACGAGCTCGAGGACCCGGACGCCGAGCCGGTCCAGGCAGGAACCGATCGCGTCGTCGGTGGGACCGGTGTCGACCAGGACCGCGTGCCCGGGCGGACCGGTGGCGAGCACGAGCGCGTCGCCCTGACCGACGTCGCAGGCGACCACCCGCCAGCCCGGCGGCGGCCAGCCCGGCGGGACGAACCGGGTCGGGACCAGCACGATCAGCAGCCCGACGAGCAGCGCCACCAGCAGCGCCCGCAGCCGTGGCACCCGGCCCATCGCGAGCAGGCCCAGCAGCAGCGCGCCCAGGAGCAACGCCCCGCCGGTCCCGGCGGGCCAGGGCACCGTCGCGCCGGGTACGGCCGCGGCCCGGTCCCCGACCAGCACCAGCCAGTGCACGAACGGCCCGGCGAGCCAGGCACAGAGCCAGGCCGCCCCGGGACTGACCGCGGAGACCACCGCGCCGAGCACCCCGAGCACCGTCGCCGGTGCCACGGCGGGCGCGGCGAGCAGGTTCGCGACGATCGTGACCAGCCCGACGTGCCCGTTCAGCCCGGCGATCAGCGGGGCGGTGGCGACGGCCGCCGCCACCGGCACGACGAGCGCCTCGGCCGGTCCGGACGGCAGGCCGCGCGCCGTCAGCGCCGCCGTCCAGCCGGGGCCGAGGAGTACCAGGGCTCCGGTCGCGACCACCGACAGCGCGAACCCGGCGTCCACGGCGAGCGCCGGGTCGTACAGCAGCAGGCCGAGCACGGCCGACGCCAGGGCGGGCACCGCCGACCGCGCGCGACCGGTGGCGAGGGCCGCCAGGACCACGGCGCCCATCACGGCCGCCCGCTGCACCGACGGGGAGGGCCGGGCCAGCACCACGAAGCCGACGAGTGCGAGCAGGGCGGCCGCCGCGGCGAACCGGGGATCGGCCCGGAACAGGCGCAGCAGGAGCAGCACGGCCCCGGTGACGATCGCGACGTTCGCACCGGAGACCGCCGTGAGGTGGGCGAGACCGGCGGTGCGGAAGTCCTGCTCCGTCTCGGGCAGCTGGGCGCGGACGTCCCCGACCGCCAGGCCCGGCAGGAGCCCGGCCGGTGCCTCGGGCAGCGCCCGGCCTGCGGCGTCGCGCAGTCCGTCGCGCAGCGATCCGGCCGCCGTCTGCCACCACGGCGGAGCCGTGACGTCGCCCGGCGATCCGCGCACCCGCAGCACCGCCGTCGTCAGGTCGGGGCGCTGTGCCGGAGCCAGCAGCCCGGCGGCGGAGGCCTCCTGCCCGGGCAGGAGGTCGCTCCAGGTGTCGGCCGGTGCCAGCAGCAGGATCCGGCCGCCGGTGTCCCAGGTGTCGTCCCCCGCGGTGGCGGACAGCAGCTCGGCCGGTACCAGCGCGGTGGCACGGGCGGACCCTGCCTCGTCGCCGCCGACGGTGCTGCGCAGGACGCGCGGATCGTCGGTGAGGCGGACCCGCACCTCCGCGGCGGCGCCCCGGTCGGCGTGCGCACGCAGTGGATGAGCAGCGAGGGCCGAGGCGTGCCCGGTCACCAGCACCGCGGCGACGAGCGCGCACCCACCGGCCGCCACGACCGTCGACCCGGGCGCCGCGGCGCGGGCGCTGATCCGGGAGCGGAGGAGTGCCGTGAGCACCGCGGCGGCGGCCAGGAGGGCGGCCATGATCCCGCCCGGTGGGCCTCCGAGCAGACCGGCCAGCACGGCGCCCCAGGTGGCGAGCGCCGCCGGGACGAGCCGGAGGTCCGGGGGCGCGGGACGCTCCCCCGAGTCGTCGTGGGTGGCGGCGGAACGGTCCGCTGCGGTCCTCACACCGTCACCAGCGCCTGGAGCTGCGAGAACCGGCGCTCGCCGATGCCGTCGACCTCGCGGAGCTGCTCGATCCGGCTGAACCGCCCGTTCGCCGACCGCCAGTCGATGATCTTCTTCGCGGTGACCGGGCCGACGCCGGGCAGCGCGTCGAGATCGGCGGCGGTGGCAGTGTTGAGGTCCACCGTGCGGCTCCCGGGATCGCCACCGGGCTCGCCGCCGGAGGCGGGCTCCCCGCCGGGTTCGGGGAGCACCGGGGCGCCGTCGGCGGCGGGCGGGACGCCGATCGCGATCTGCTCGCCGTCGCCGACCCGGCGGGCCAGGTTCAGGGCGGCGAGATCGGTGCCGGGCAGCGCTCCCCCGGCGGCGTCGACGGCGTCGGCGACACGGGCGCCGTCCGGGACCCGGACCAGGCCCGGGCGCAGCACCTTCCCGACGACGCTGACCACCAGCGGCCCTGCGGTCACCGGTGCGGCGGCGACCGGGTCCCCCGGTGCCGCAGGTGGCGCAGCTGTCGCCGGTGGCCCGGCCACCTCGGGGAGCCCGGTGACCGGCTGCGCGGTGGGCCGGTTCGACCACACGCCGATCCCGGCCACGACGGCTCCGACGAGCACGACCGCGAGGAGGGCGAGCGCACCGGGCCTGCCGGGATCGACCCGGGCTCCGGCCAGCGAGGACGGCAGCCACCGCTGCGCCGTCCGGCGCCACCAGGACGGTCGGCCACCGTGTGGTGGGCCGTCCTCCGTGGTGGGGCCGGTGGCAGCGGGACCCGCCGGGAACCGGGCGAGCGGATGGTCCCCGTCGCCGTCGGTCCGCTGCGGATCCGGGTGGAGCCCGCGCGGCTCACCGGGCCACCACCCCGGTGGCGGGTTCCCCGTGCCCGGGTCGGGCGGGGGCGGCAGCGGCACCGTCGGCGGATCGAGCGGGTGCCGCCCGGTGACCGGTCCCACCGCGCGCGGACGACCGCCCAGCCCGGCGAGCCGCCGGGATGCGTCACGGGAGGCGTTCGTCGTGGTCACGCCTCCGACGCTAGGAGCGGATCGACCCGCCGCACCCACGATCCGCGGGGCTGTGGACGGCCGGCCCGGTTGGGGACGACCGGGCTCGCACGGCGCCCGGCGGGCCGTGACCGTCGGTGCTGTGTGCTAGGACTCCGCGGGGACCACCACGACCCCGACCAGACCGGGACCGGCGTGCGCCCCGATCACCGCACCGACCTCGGACACGTGGAACTCCGCCGCGTCGGGCAGTTGCTCGCGCAGCCGGTCGGCGATGTCCTCGGCCCGCTCCTCGGCGCCCAGGTGGTGCACGGCCAGCCGGGCCCCGGGCCCGCCGGACGCCCCGACGGCGAGCGCGACCAGCCGGTCGGTGGCCCGCGACGTCGTCCGGACCTTCTCCAGCGGGGCGATCCGGCCCTCGGCGAGGTGCAGCAGCGGCTTGACCGACAGTGCCGCCCCGAGCAGCGCGGACGCCGCACCGATCCGCCCGCCACGGCGCAGCCGCTCGAGGTCCTGCACCCCGAACAGCACCCGGCAGCGGGCGCTCACGGCCGTCGCGGCGGCCTCGGCCGCGATCCCGTCGGCACCGGCGCAGGCGGCGTCGGCGGCGGCGAGCACGGCGAACCCGAGGCCCATCGCGATCGCCCGGGAGTCGACGACCCGGATCCGGTCCGGGGCGACCTCGTCGGCCGCGACCCGGGCGGCGTCCCAGGTGCCGGACAGCTCGCGGGACAGGTGCACCGACACGATCTCGCGGGCCCCGGCGTCGAGGAGCTCCCGGTAGAGCTCGGCGAACGCGGCCGGTGCGGGCCGTGAGGTCTGCACCGTGAGGTTCCGGTCGGCGAGTGCGGTGATCAGCTCGGCCGGGGTGACGTCGACGCCGTCGCGCGCGGTCCGCTCCCCCATCCGCACCTCGAGCGGCACGACGTGCACCCCGCGCCGGTCGGCCGCCCCGGGCGGCAGGTAGGCGGTGGAGTCAGTGACCACGGCGACCGGGGAGCTGGGCACGGCCGGACCCTACCGGTGGCCGGCCGGTCCTGATCACCGGAACAGCGGGGCCAGCGCCTCCTGTGCCGCGAGGTAGCGCCCGTGCGCGTCGTCGAGCCGGCCCCGCACGCGCGGATCGGGGACGAACTCGCGGTCCACGCGCACCATCCGCCCGGCCAGCTCCCCCACCGACCCCGCCGCACCGACGGCCAGCCCCGCCAGCATCGCGGCGCCGAGGACGCCGGCGTCGCGCTCGGCGGTGCGGCGCAGCGGGCGGTCCAGGACGTCGGCCTTGACCTGGCACCAGAGGTCGCTGCCGGCGCCGCCACCGCAGGCGGCGAGCGTCGTGGCGGGCCGCCCGGCGGCCGCCTCCAGCGGGGCGAGGACGTGCCGTGCGGCGTGCGCGACCCCCTCCAGCACCGCGCGGGCCAGCTCGGCGCGTCCGGTGCCGAAGGTCGCGCCGAGCCAGTGGCCGCGCAGCTCCGGGTCCCACAGGGGGGCGCGCTCGCCGGCGAGCTGCGGCAGGAACAGCACCCCGCCGCTCCCCGGACCCGCCTGCCCCGCGAGCTCCAGCGTCTCCGGGACCCCGGTGCCGAGAGCGGCGGACGCCCAGGTCAGCGCGTCGCCGCCGGCCTGCGTCGGTCCGGCGTGCACGTGGAGCCCGCGCCAGGTGGGGAAGGTGACGATGCCGGGCGCGCCGCCACCGGGCCGCGCGGCCATCGCGAGCACCTCGGAGGTCCCCGCGACGTCGACGGCGTCACCCGGCTCGGCGACACCGCCGCCGAGCAGCGCGGACCAGGCGTCCATCGTCCCGACGGCGACGGGCAGCCCGGCCGGCAGGCCACCGGCGCCGGTGGTCTCCCCGGCGACCGACGCCGGGTCCGCGAGCGGCGGCAGCATCCCCGTCAGCCCGGGGACGAGGAGGTCCAGCCGGTCCGGGTAGGTGCCGTCCGGCCCGACCGCGCCGATCGACGACAGCGGGTCGGCGACCGCGGCGCCGGTGAGCCGGAGCAGCAGCCAGTCCTTCGGGGCCAGCAGCCGCTCGGCGCGGGACCACACGTCCGGGCGGTGCCCGGCGAGCCAGGCCGCGCGGGCGGCGGGGTGCGAGGCGTCGACGGTGCCCAGGCCACCGCGCACCCGGGCTCGCTCCTCGGGGTCGAGCCGGTCGCCGAGGGCCGCGGCGACGGCGGCGCACCGGCCGTCCTGCCAGGTGATCGCCGGGTGCACGGGGATGCCGTCGGCACCGGTGAACAGGTGCGTGTTGACCTGCGCGCAGAGCCCGACGGCGGTGAGGTCCCGCAGCGCGCCGGCCGCCCGGAGGTCGGCGACGGCACCGGTCAGGCCGTCCCACCAGTCCGCCGGATCCTGCTCGGCGTGCCCGGGGGCGGGGCGGCGGGTGACGTGCCGACGGCTCGCGGCGGCGACCCGGACACCGTCCGCGGTGAACACCGCGGCCTTGACCGACGTCGTGCCGAGGTCGATCCCGAGCAGCGTCACGGCTGCTCGGACCGGACCGGCAGACGTCGTCCCAGCTCGTCGGCCAGCGCCGTACCGACCGCCCGGTGCCCGGCCCAGCCCCAGTGCATGCCGTCGGGGTTGCCGTGCCCGCCGAGGACGTGCCCGCCGACGAGCGCTGCCGTGTCCAGCAGGGTGACGCCGGGTGCGCGGGCCGCCCACGCCCGCATCGCCGTCTCGGTGGCGGCGCGGTGCGGGTGGACCCGGCCGTAGTCGGCGGCGCGGTGCACCGACGGGAGCAGCGCGACCACCGGCAGCCCCGGCCGCAGCGCGTGCACCGCGGAGCGGCACCGCTCCAGGTAGGACGCGGTCAGCCGGGCCGGGAGCGTGGCGGGACCGCCACCGGGGAGCTCCGCGAGGAGCGGCGCCAGCACCGGCTGCGCCCGCCGGTAGCCGTCCCGGACCACGCGGCGGAGCGGTGCCGGGCGCAGGGCCGGGATCAGCTCCCGCAGCGCCGTCGGCAGTGGCGAGGGCAGCGAGTCCATCCCGGACACCCCCAGCACGACGGCGTCCACGTGCGGCAGCACCGCCCACACCCGCGGGTCGCCGCTGACCGCCGACCACGCGTGCCGGGCCGTCCACCCGGCACGGGCGACGAGCTCCGCGCGCCCGCCGAGGCGGGTCGCGGCGAGGTTGGGCCACAACCGCGGCTCGTCCGCCGGGTAGGGCCGCTCGGGACCGTGGAAGGCCAGCGAGTCCGCGACGACCAGCAGGTCAGGCACCGATGTTGTACCCCGAGAGCCGCCAGCGCGGGTGGTCGGCGCGGCGGGCGACGACGGACCACTTCGCGTTGCCCATCCCGCCGATCACCGGCCACGCCGACTCGGGCAGGTCCAGCAGGCCGCAGACCATCCCGGCGATCATGCCGCCGTGCGCGACGAGCAGGACGGACCGCTCCTCGGGGTCGTCGGCGTACGCGGCGTCGAGCTCGGCGACGACCGGCAGCGAGCGGTTGACGACGTCGACGCGGGACTCGCCGCCGGGCGGTGTCCACCGCGGATCGGACCGCCACGCGGCGATCGCGCCCGGGTCGTCGGCCTCGATCTCGGCGACGGTCCGGCCCTGCCAGTCGCCCAGGTGCGTCTCACGGAGCCGCTTGTCCACCGACAGCGGCAGCCCGGTCGCCCCGGCGACGGCGGTCGCGGTGTCGTGCGCGCGGCTCAGGTCCGAGGTCACGATCCGGTCGAACGGGATCCCGGCCAGCAGCGGCGCGGCCGCGGCGGCCTGGGCACGGCCCTCGTCGGTGAGCCGGGTGTCGAGATGACCCTGCATGCGGCCACCGGCGTTGTACTCGGTCTGGCCGTGCCGGAGCAGGGTGATCCGGCGCAGCGTCATCCGGCGCCGTCCTCGTCGGTCCCGCTGCTCGCGTCCGACGGCACCGCGTGCGGCACCTCGATCGTCGGGCAGTCCTTCCACAGCCGGTCCAGGCCGTAGAAGCCGCGCTGCTCGTTGTGCATCACGTGCACGACGATGTCGGTGAAGTCGAGGAGGATCCAGCCGTTGTCGGCGTCGCCCTCGCGGCGGGTGGGCTTGCTGCCGCGCTCCCGCAGCTTCTCCTCGACCGCCTCCACGATCGCCTGGACCTGACGCTCGTTCTGCGCCGACGCCAGCACGAAGCAGTCGGTGATCACCAGCTGGTCGGACACGTCGAGGGCGACGATGTCGACGGCCTTCTTGTCCGCCGCGGCGGCCGCCGCCACCTTCGTCAGCTCGATCGCCTCCGGTGATGCCGTCACTGCGCCTCACGTCTCCCGGGTGTTCGTGTCGCGGACGGACTCGTCCGACGGTCCCCCAGTGTGTCAGCCGGTCCCGCGGGGGTTGGGCGCCGGGCACCTCACGGGATAGGTTGCGGTGATCACGGTGGAGAAGTCGAAGGAGACTCCCCATGGCCCTGGCCCCCGATCTCGAGGGCACGCAGTGCGAGCCGGTCAACGTCGCGTGGGCGCGTGACGACGTGCTCCTCTACGCGCTCGCCGTGGGCGCCGGCGCCGAGCAGCCGCTGGCCGAGCTGTCGCTGACCACGGAGAACACCGACGGTGTGCGCACCGTGGTGCTGCCGTCGTTCGCCGAGACCCTCACCCGCAACGCCGTCGTCGATCTCGGGGGTATCGACCACTCCCGTCTCGTGCACGCCGAGCAGACGTTCCGGCTGGCCGCCCCGCTGCCCGTCGAGGGCCGGGCCCGGGTCACCGCGACGGTCACCGAGGTCCTCGACAAGGGGTCGGGTGCGCTCGTCCGCACCCGCGCCGACGCGGTCGACGCCGAGACCGGGGCTCCGCTCGCGTCGGCCGTGAAGTCGGTGTTCGTCGGGGGCGAGGGCGGGTTCGGCGGGTCCCGCGGCGCGGCGGCCGCGCCGTCCCCGATTCCGGACCGGGCACCCGACCACCGGGTGACCTACCGGACCTCGCCCGGCCAGGCGCTGCTCTACCGGCTGACCGGGGACCGCAACCCGCTGCACTCCGATCCGGCCTTCGCCGCCCGGGGCGGCTTCGACCGGCCGATCCTGCACGGCATGTGCACGTACGGCTTCACCGCGCGGGCGCTCGTCGAGACCGCCTGCGACGGCGACGCGACCCGGCTCGCCGCCATGGACGCGCGGTTCACCAGGCCCGTGCTGCCCGGCCAGGTGCTGACGGTCTCCGTCTGGAGCACGGCCGCCGGGCCGGTGTTCCGGACCGCCGTCGACGGCGAGGTGGTGCTCGACCGCGGGTCGGCCGAGCTCACCGGCTGATCCGGGCTCAGGAGGCGACGGCGGCGATCCGCGCCGGCGCCGGGTCGCCCGGGTAGTCGCTCCCGCCGCGGTAGGCGAGCTCGGCGAGCGCGTCGAGTGCCGCGAGCTGCGGGTAGCGGCGGTCCGGGTCGCCGCGGTGCGGCCACCGGTGGTCGAGCTCCCGGAACGCGACGGCCCGGTGCCGGGTCGTCGCGAGGTAGCGCGGGTTGTCGCGGACGAACCGGCCGTAGGCGTGGCGCAGCTCGTCGTGGTGCGGGAGCTCGGTACGGACGAAGCGGTCGACGTCGGCGGCGATCTCGTGCACGTACTCCCCGCACAGCTGCACCACGAACGGCACCACCCACGGCTCGTGCACGCAGAACAGCTCCCGCACGGCGCGCTGCCGGACGCCCGCGTTCTCGCTGCGCGACATCCAGGCCGCGACGACGGCCTGCCGGCGCGGGCTGAACCGGGCGACGAAGCCGGGCGGGGGCCACGGGAAGGACACCCGGTACGGGATCTGGACCGGGTCGCCGTCGACGTGCACGTCGTGGTCGGCGACACCACCGCCGGTGTCCTGCACGAGCTGCGCGGACACCGCGCCCCACGGGGCGAGTGCGTGCATCGCGACGTGCGCGTCCCGGCGGACCGGCTGCGGGACCGCCCGCAGCAGCAGCCCGGCGAGCGCCGGGGTCGGGACGTCGATCACGGCTCCACGGTAGCCCGATCAGCCCAGTTCGGCGTGACCGACGGTGCATCGTCGCCCTCTGCGATCACCTGTTCGGCGCAGAGTGAAGGATGCGTGTCCGCGGGGCGGTAGCGTCCCGGCGCGTGACGGCACCGGAACCGAACGCGGAGCAGTGGCGGGCCTGGAGCGGCAGCGGCGGGGACTTCTGGGCCGCCCACGCCGACCTGTTCGAGGCGGGCGTCGCCGGTTACCGGGACGCGTTCCGGTCCGCGACCGCGGTCCGGCCCGGCGAGCGGGTGCTCGACGTCGGCTGCGGCGCCGGGACCACGACCCTCGACGCCGCGGCGGCCGCCGACCCGGACGGGCACGCGCACGGTGTCGACATGTCCGCGGCGATGCTGGCGATCGCCCGCGACCGCGCCGCCGCGTCCGGGCTGCCGGCGACCTTCGCCGTCGCCGACGCCCAGACCGAGGAGCTCGGCGACGGCGCGTTCGACGTCGTGGTCAGCCGCAACGGCGTCATGTTCTTCGGCGACCCGGAGGCCGCCTTCGCGAACCTGCACCGCGCGCTGGCCCCGGGCGGGCGGATCGTGCTGCAGGTGTGGCAGCCGCTCGCCGAGCAGGAGTGGTTGTGGGCGGTGCACGGCGCCCTGCGGCTGCCCGATCCGCCGCCGGACGGAGCGAGCCCGCTCTCCCTCGGCGACCCGGACCGGTGCCGTGACCTGCTGACCGGAGCCGGCTTCACCGGCGTCCGGCTCGACGACGTCCGGGCCCCGATGTGGTTCGGCGCCGACGTCGAGCAGGCCGCGGCGTTCCACCTGGGACGGGTGGCCGACGCGCTCGCCGCACGCGCCGCGACCGACCGGCAGGACGCGGAGGACGCGCTGCGGGGGGTGCTCGCCGAGCACGCGGGCCCCGGGGGCGTCGCCTTCCGGTCGGCCGCGTGGCTGGTGCGGGCCACCCGCCCCTGATCTCCGGCCTCAGCGGTACTCGACGGTCTCCACGGTGTGGGCCTCGATGCGCTCCCAGTCGTAGGTGACACCCAGGCCGTGTCCCTCCGGCACCGGGACGCAGCCGTCGGCGTCGACCGCGGCGAGGCCGTCGCGGTAGTCGTCGGCGTAGACCAGCTGGCTGCGGCCGATCTCGCTCGACTTCGGGTGCACGAACGACATCTCGTAGTAGTTCGTGTTCCGCAACGACGCCATGAGCTGGCGCTGGGCGGGCCCGGGGGTGTGCAGCTCGACGTCCAGGCCGAGCCCCTCGGTGGCGTGCGCGATCTTCAGCGCTCCGGTGATGCCGCCGTCGTACTCGGCGTCGGCGCGCACGAAGTCGGTGCCGCCGCCGACGACGAAGTCGACGTGCTGCTCCAGCCCGCGCACGTGCTCGGTCTGCAGCAGCGGCGTCCGGATCAGCTCCCGCAGCCGCTTGTGCCCGAAGATCGAGATCCCGGTGTCCTTGTACGGGTCCTCGAGCCAGAGGAAGTTCGCCTCGTCGCAGGCCCGGCCGACCTGGACGGCGTGCGCGAACGTCTCCAGCTTGCAGCCCGGGTCGAGCATGAGGTCCATGTCCGGCCCGACGGCCTCGCGCACACGCGCGATCGTCTCGACGACCTCGGAGACCTCGTAGACGTCCCAGACGTGCAGCTTGTAGGCCTTGTAGCCCAGCTCCTTGCACTGCACGGCGAAGTCCGCGTAGGCGGCGGGCGAGTCGAGGCCGCCGTTGCGGTCACCGGCGGCGGTCGAGGCGTACGCGGGGACGCGGGTCTTCCAGCCACCGAGCAGCGTGCGGATCGACGCGCCGTGCGCCCGGCCCGCGAGGTCCCACAGCGCGATGTCGACGAAGCCCATGCCCATCTTGTCGAACTTGCGGAGCTGACGCTTCACGTCGTTGTAGATGAGCTCGCGCTGCAGCGGGTCCTTGCCGATCAGGTAGTCGCCGAACATCGCGACCTGCGCGACGGCGACCGAGTTGCCGCCGACGTAGCCGCCGACGACGCCGTCGTCGGTGTAGATCCGGATCGCGTAGGCGCTGGTGGGCTTGCGGCTGCCCGGCTCGTAGACCAGCGAGAACCCGGTCGGGTGCTTGGCGAAGTCGACCATGTCGAACTTCGCCTTGTCGATGCGGATCCGCTCGATCTTCACGCGGCGCCCCCGCCGTTGCGGGCCGCGTCGAGGTGCGCCTTCGCGGCCTGCTCGAGGTGCACCACGTCGCAGGCGACGCTGGCGTAGGAGAAGCCCTGGGCCAGCCGCCGGGCGGCGGTGGCGCCGTCCGGGCAGTGGATGCCGCAGGCGATGCCGGCCGCGTTCGCGGCGGCCAGGATCGCAGTCAGGGCCTCCTCGAACCGCTCGTCCAGGTCCGGGTCGGTGGAGGTCTTCCCGCCGAGCGCGAGCCGCAGGTCCGACGGCCCGACGTAGAGCCCGTCGACCCCGGGGACGGCGGCGATGTCCTTGACGTTCGCCAGGCCGTCCGGGGTCTCGATCATCACCAGGCAGGCGACCTCGTCGTCGGCGACGGCGGGCGTCGGGCCGACCCGCAGCTGCGCCCGCATCGGGCCGTAGCTGCGCCGCCCGACCGGCGGGTACCGGGTGGCGGCGACGGCGGACTCGGCGTCGGCGACGGTGTCGACCATCGGGACGATCACACCGCGGGCACCGGTGTCGAGCGCCTGCCCGATCCAGAACGCGTCGTTGGCCTGCACCCGCACCATGCTCGCGACGCCGAACGTGTCGACGGCGGTGATCGTCGACAGCACGGCGCGCGAGTCGACGAGCCCGTGCTGGGCGTCGATGCAGACGTAGTCGTAGCCGGTGCGGGCGATCCGCTCGGTGCCGACCGGGTTGTCCAGCACCACCCAGTAGCCGATGGTCTTCTCCCCGGAGCGCAGCCGGGCGGCGAAACCGTTGGTCATGACAGGTCCCCTCAGCGGTTGTAGGCGGGCACCGGCCCGCGCAGGTCGGCCCAGACGGCGTCGCAGGCCGTGACGACGTCGTCCGGGAGCGGGCCGCGCTCGGCGGCGGCCACGTTGGCGTGCAGCTGCTCGACCTTCGACGCGCCGACCAGGATCGCGCCGACGCTCTCCCGGCCGACCAGCCAGCGCAGCGCCAGCTCGGGCAGGGGAAGACCGGCGTCGGCGGCGACCCGGGACAGCGCCTCGACGGCCCGGAACAGGCCCTCGTTCCAGTAGCGGTCGCGGTACATCGTCGCCAGCCCGGACGAGCCGAACCGGCCGTCCGACGGCGGCGCGTCGAACGAGTGCCGCCCGGACAGCAGGCCGCCGCCCAGCGGGTTGTAGACGATGTCGAACAAGCCCGCGGTCCGGGAGAACTCGACGTACTCCTCGTCGATCCGGCGGGCGAGCAGGTTGTAGAGCGGCTGGGAGAACACCGGCTGCGGGGCACCCGCCGCGATCGCGGCGTGCCGCAGCTCGGCGATCTGCCAGGCCGCGAAGTTGGAGACGCCGAGCGCGCCGATCGTGCCGGCGTCGGCGAGCTCGGCGACGGTCTCCAGGGTCTCCGCGATCGGCGTCGCGCGGTCGGGCTGGTGCAGGTAGTAGACGTCGAGCTTCTCGACGCCGAGCCGGGTGAGCGAGCCCTCGACGCAGGCGTGGATCGCCTTGCGCGACAGCGGCGGCGCCCCACCGGCGTCGGGGTGCGGGATACCGACCTTGCTCGCGACGTCGAACCGGCCGGGCCGGGACCGCAGCAGCTCGCCGAGGATCGGCTCGCAGCGGGACCCGGCGTAGCCGTTCGCCGTGTCGATCATGGTGATGCCGGCCTCGGCGGCCGCGTCCAGCATCGCGGCGGCGCCGTCCCGGTCGACGGTGTCGCCGATGTTCATCGTGCCCAGCACCAGGCGGGACACCGCCAGGCCGGTGCCGGGTACCTCGGTCGTCTGCATGTGTTCGGTCTCCTCAGCCGACGGGGTGGGCGGGCCGCTCGCCGCGGAGCACCCGGGTGATGTCCGCGACGACCATCGAGCCCATCGCGGCGTTGGCGTCGTCGCTCGCGGCCCCCACGTGCGGGGTGAGGACGACGTTCGGCGCGGTGAGCAGGGGGCTCCCGGCCGGCGGTTCGACGGCGAACGCGTCCACGCCCGCCCCGGCCAGGTGGCCGTCGTGCAGGGCCGCGGCGAGGGCGGCCTCGTCGACCAGGTCGCCGCGGGCGGTGTTGACGAGGTAGGAGCCGGGCCGCATGGCGGCGAGCTCGGGGGCACCGATGAGCGGGGTGCCGGAGCCGCCGGGCAGGTGCAGGGTGACGGCGTCGGCGCGGGCCAGGCACTCGGTGAGGCCGAGCAGCGGGACGCCGTCGGCCTCGGTGCCGGGCAGGAAGGGGTCGTGCGCGACGACCTCCATGTCGAACCCGGAGGCGCGCCGGGCCACCGCCCGTCCGATCCGGCCGAACCCGACCACCGCGAGGGTGCGGCCGGCGAGCTCCGGGCCGAAGAAGCGCTCCCAGCGGCCGGCCGCGGTCGAGGCGTGCGCCTGCGGGATCCGGCGGGCGAGCGAGAGCAGCAGCGCGAACGCGAGGTCGGCGACCGCCCCGGTGTTCGCACCCGGGGTGTTGACGACGGTCACGCCCCGGGCGGCGGCGGCCGCGACGTCGAGGTTGTCGACGCCGACGCCGTGCTTGGCCAGCACGCGCAGCCCGTCCGCGGCGTCGAGCACCTCGGCGGTCACCTCGTCGAGGCCGACGATCGCGGCGTCGACGCCGGGCATCAGCGCGGCCAGCTCGGCGGCGGGCAGCGGGTGCCGGTCGGTGCGGACGACCGGCTCCAGCCCGGCGTCCTTCAGCGCCGTCCAGGGAGCGTCGGAGCGCGCGCCGAAGCTCGGGGTCGTGATCAGCACACGGGGCCGGGGGTTCACTGCGGTCATCCTCCGAAGTCCACGCCGAACGTGTCGAGCAGGGAGTACACGGCCAGCGCCGTCACCGCGAGGCTGGACAGCGCCAGCGCGACGGTGAGCAGCGGGTTCGACCGGAACCGCCGGTCGACCTCGGTCGTACGCAGGTACCAGACGGCGACGACGACCGCGAGCAGGAACACCCCGCCGGCCACCCCGCCGATCTGGACCATCAGCACCGGCGACTGCACCGCGAGGTAACCCAGCGCCCAGACCGGGGGCATGGTCATCGTGAGGATGCGGATCCACTTCTCGCGGGCGGCCCGGTCCCGCCAGTCCAGCACACCGAGCAGCGACAGGGTGTGCGTCCAGAGCCGCGGGACGCTGGCGGTGGAGGCGACGAACGTCGAGAACAGCACCGCGACGGCGCCGACCAGGAAGGCGTACATCGCCCACTCGCCGAGCGTGTCGGTGTACATCCGGGAGAGCGTCGTGATCATCTCGTTGCCGGACGGGACGAGCCCCTGGGGGTGCAGCACGGACGCGCCGATCAGGTAGAACGACAGCGTGCAGACCGTGCACACCAGCCAGGACACGAACACGTCGAGCCGCATGACCTTGAGCCAGCCCTCGGCGCGGCGGGCGCGCTCCTCGGTGCCGTCCTCCGGGCCGGTCCAGCGGGCGTAGCCCTTCTCGATGCACCAGTACGAGTAGGTGGTCATCTCGTCGGCGCCGACGCCGGTGATGCCGAACATCGCGATCGCGAAGCCGAGCGTGCCGGCCGGGATGAGGAACTCGAAGCCGAGTGCGAGGTCGTCGCCGCCGTACCCGAACGGGGTGAGCGGCAGGCCCAGCGCCAGCCCGACGGTGGCGACGGTGAACAGCAGGACCGCGACGAAGCAGACCTTCTCGACCACGCCGTAGCGGTTGGTGCGGAGCAGGAACAGCACGCTCGCGACGGTGATCACGGTCCAGGTGAGCAGCGACGGGAACGACAGCGGCTCGCCGACGATCGGCCAGAGGATGCTCAGCGCCGCGACGGCGCCGCCGATGATCCCGCCGCGCTGGAGGATCTTCGCGCCGTCCATCAGGATCCACAGCACGTTGATCCAGCTGATCCGGCCGATCCGCGGCGGGACCTGCGCGTAGCCCTCCAGGGCGGGCTTGCCGGAGAGGATCGCCCAGCGGGCGAGCTCCATCTGCACCCAGACCTTGACCGCGGTGCTGGCGACGACCAGCCACAGCAGGACGAACCCGGCCTTCGCGCCGAGCGCGGTGGTGGTGATGAGCTCACCGGACCCGACGACCGCGGCGGACAGGATCAGTCCGGGGCCGAGGTGGCGCAGGCGGCCGCCGAACGTGGTCGGCGGGGGGCGGACGTCGGCCGGGTCCAGCGCGTACGGGTCGGGCGAGCCGGTCCGTGCGGCGCGACCCGCCGTGTCGTCGGTCGTCGTCATCGACATCCCGTTCTGGTCCGTGGTGAGGCCGGGGAACCGGCCGCCGGGGTGATCGGTCGGCGCGACTGCGCCGGGCAGAACATGACACATCCTGCGCGCTTCGCGCAATACTGTCGGTCCATATCGCGAATCTCTGCTTGTTCTGCGCAGAAGTGCTCGCGCAGAACGCGCGTTTGCTGCATGATGTGCACGACCGGCGCACCGCCGGTCCCCGCGACGACGACGCCCGAGGGAGGTGCTCGATGACCGCCACGCCCGTGCTCGTGCTCGCCGACGACCTCTCCGGCGCCGCCGAGACGGCCGCCGTGCTCGCCGTGCCCGGCGAGCCGGCCACGATCCTGCTCGCCCCGGGCGCCGACCTGCCCGCGACCGGGCTGACCGTCGTCGACCTGCACTGCCGCACCGCCGCACCCGCCGTCGCCGCCGACCGCACGCGCCGCGTCCTCGACGCCGCGCCGGCCGGCACGCGGACCTTCCTGAAGATCGACTCGCTGCTGCGGGGGAACGTCGCCGCGGGGATCGGGGCGCTCGCCGGGCGGGGACCGGTCGTCGTCGCCGCGGCCCTGCCGGGCGCCGGGCGCACGGTCTCGGGCGGGGTCGTCCACCTCGACGGGGTCCCGCTGCACCGCACCGACGCCTGGCGGATGGAACCGCACCCCGCGCCGGACGACCTGCACGTCGCCACCGGCCGGCCGGACGCCGTCGTGCTGGGCGTCGCCGAGCTGCGCCGCGACCCGCACGCCGCACTGGCGGCGGCCCTCGCGCGCGGCCCGGTCGTGCTCTGCGACGCCGATACCGACGACGACCTGGACCTCGTCGCCGCCGCGGCCGCGGCGGCCGGGGTCGCGACCGCGGGCTCCGGCGGATTCGCCGCGGCACTCGGCCGTGCCACCGGGTGTCCCGGGCTCGGCACCGGGGACGCCCCGGACGGCGCGCCGCGGCCGGTGCTGGCCGTCGTCGGGTCGGCGGAGCCGGTCGCCGCCCGGCAGGTCGCCCGCCTGCTCGACGACGGCGCCGTCGAGATCCGGCTGCGCCCCGGTGACCCGGTGCCGGACGGCCCCGCGGGACCGGGCGTCACCGTGCTGCGGCCGGACCCGGACCTGCGCGGCGACCCCGCCACCGTCGCCGGCGCGCTGTCGCGGGCCGCGACGGCGCTGGCCGGCGGGCCGGACGGCCCGCACCTCGTCCTCACCGGCGGCGAGACCGCCCGCCGGGTGCTCGACGCGCTGGGCACCGACCGGCTCGTCCCGCTCGGCCAGGTCGCGCACGGCGCGGTCCGCAGCGCCGCCGCGGGCGGGCGGCAGGTCGTCACCCGGCCCGGCAGCTTCGGCGACGACGACTCGCTGGCCGCGATGGCCACCGCCGTCGCCCCACCCACCGGTCCGACCCAGGACCCTCCGCACCGCACCGAACGATCGGAAGGCAGCCGCATGACCGCCACCGTCTCCCCGCAGGTCCCCGCCGGGGCCGGCGCACCACTCCCGACCGTCGCCGTCACCATGGGCGACGCCGCCGGGATCGGCCCCGAGGTGATCGTCCCGGCCCTCGTGCACCCGGACGTCCTCGGCCGCTGCCGTCCCGTCGTGATCGGCGACGCGGACCGGCTGCGCCGGGCCGCGACCGTCCTGGGCCACCCGGCCGAGATCGTCGCCGTCGACGACGTGGAGAGCGCCGCGCCCGGACCGGACCGGGTCTGCGTGCTGCAGGTCGGCGAGCTGCCCGCGGACCTGCCGTGGGGCACCGTCTCCGCGGCCGCCGGTGAGGGCGCCTACCGCTACGTCGAGGCCGCGGCCGCGCTCGCCGTCGCCGGGCGGGTGCAGGCGATCTGCACCGCGCCGCTGAACAAGGAGGCGCTGCACGCCGCCGGCCACCGCTTCCCCGGTCACACCGAGCTGCTCGCGCACCTGACCGGCACCGAGGAGGTGTCGATGATGCTGTCGACGCCGACGGTGAAGGTCGTGCACGTGACCACGCACATCGGACTGATCGACGCCGTCGCGCGGATCGAGCCCGGCCTGGTCGAGCGCACCGTCCGGCGTGGACACGAGGCGCTGGTGCGGTCCGGTGTGGAGGCCCCCCGGATCGGCGTCTGCGGGATCAACCCGCACGCCGGGGAGAACGGCCTGTTCGGCTACGGCGAGGAGGCCGAGAAGATCGTCCCCGCGCTGGAGGTGCTGCGCGCCGACGGGATCGACGCCCGCGGCCCGCTGCCGGCCGACACCGCGTTCTTCCTGGCCGGGCGGGGCGACTACGACCTGATCGTCGCGATGTACCACGACCAGGGCCACGGCCCGGTCAAGGTGCTCGGCATCGAGAACGGCGTCAACCTGACCGTCGGGCTGCCGGTCATCCGGACCTCGGTCGACCACGGGACCGCGTTCGACATCGCCGGCACCGGGAAGGCCGACGCCGGGTCGATGGTCGAGGCACTGCGGCAGGCCGTGGAGCTCGCCGCCCGACCGGTAGCGTGACGCCATGCCGCCCCGCGGATCACGTGCCCGCCGGGACGAGATCGTCCGGCTCGCGACGACGAGTGGCCTCGCCAGCGTCGAGGAGCTCTCGCACGCCTTCGACGTCACCGCGTCCACGATCCGGCGCGACCTCGCCCAGCTGACCGCCGAGGGCCGGCTGGCCCGCACCTACGGCGGCGCGATGGCGCTGTCCGCGCACCCCGAGACGTCGCTGCGGCAGCGGATCGGGGAGGCGTTCGGCGCCAAGCGCGCGATCGCACGGTCGGCGGCGGCGCTGGTGCGGCCCGGCGAGACCGTGCTGCTCGACGCCGGTTCCACCGTCGGGGCGCTCGCCCACGAGCTGCGTGCGGTACCCGGGATCACCGTGGTGACCACCGGGCTGACCGCGCTCGGGGAGCTGTCCGACGCCGAGGGCGTCACCGTGCACTGTCTCGGCGGCACGCTGCGCCCGGTGAGCCAGGGCTTCGTCGGCCCGCTCGCCGAGGCCGCACTGGAGCACCTGAGCTTCGACCGGGCGTTCCTCGGGGCCGACGGCGTGACCACCGACGGCGGGCTCTGCGAAGCCGAGCTCGCCCAGACCCGGCTCAAGGAGCTGATGGCGCGCCGTGCCTCGGCGGTCTACGTGCTCGCCCACGCGGACAAGCTGGGGCGCAGGCCGTTCCACGCCTGGGCCCGGCTCGAACCGGGCTGGACGCTGATCACCGACCCGGCCGCCGACACGGCCCAGCTGGCCGCGCTGCGCGGCTCCGGGGTGACGGTGACGGTCGCCGACACGACCGACGGCGTCGCCTGACCTGCTGCGCGTTTCGCGCGAACCGATCGATCACTCTCACCCACGCTCACCTGGCGTGCCCACATGTGCGCGCAATGCGCGTTCCAAATCCGGTCTTGCGCACATCGCGCACACAGTGCGAGCGTAGGACCTGCTGGGCCCGGTGGTCTCCCACCGCGCCCCTCCCCCGCCTCCGGAGGTCGACGATGACCCTTGACCGACAGGCCGGCCCGCGACTCGACCGCCGGGCGTTCCTGCGGTGGACCGCACTGGCCGTCGCCGGGACCGCGGCCGTCCCGCTCGCCGGCTGCGCCGGCCCGACCGGCGCACCCGGCCCCGGGACGATCGTCCTCGGGCTCAACCGCTCCCTCGCCAGCCTGGACAACAAGCTCAACCAGTTCGACGGCGCCGTCACCGTCCAGCGCGCCGTCCGGCAGGCCCTGACCCGGGTCGGCCCCGGCCAGACCGCGCAGCCGGTGCTCGCCGACCGCTTCGATCGGACCGGGCCCACCGAGTGGACGGTCCGGCTGCGCGACGGCGTCCGCTACTCCGACGGCAGCCCCGTCACCGTGACCGATGTCGACGTGGCACTGCGGTGCTACGGCGAGGTCAACGGCGGGTTCATCGCCAGCCTGTTCCCCGAGATCCCGACGGTGCGCCCGGTCGACGACCGCACCTTCCGGCTGGTGACCTCGGACCCGGTGCCGGTGATGGACCTGCTGATGGCGAACGTCCTCGTCACCCCGGCCGCGGCCAACCGCCCCGAGCAGCTCACCGACGGCATCGGCTCCGGCCCCTTCCGGGTCGCCGAGGCGAACACCGGCACCGGCGACTACACGCTGGTCCGCAACGAGAACTACTGGGGTGCCGCGGCGCACCTGGAGTCGGTGCAGGTCCGGTTCGTGCCCGAGGAGTCCAGCCGGGTCGTCGCGATGCGCTCGGGCGAGCTCGACGTCATCGACAGCATCACCCCCGACTCCGCCGAGCAGCTCGCCGGGCTGCCGTCGGTGATCCTGGACCGCTCCCCCAGCACCCGCACCAACCAGCTCTTCTACAACTTCCGCAAGCCCCCGGGGCACCCGCTGGCCGATCCGCGGGTGCGCGAGGCGCTGACCTACGCCGTCGACGGCGAGGCACTGGCCCGCGACGTCCTGGTCGGCTCGGTGCAACCCGCCCGCGGCGTCGTCGCCTCGGCGCTGAGCGGCGCCGCCGACACCGGCGGCTACCGCTACGACCCGGCCCGCTGCCGGCAGATGCTCGACGCGGCCGGCGTGCGCGACCTGGAGCTGACGATCATCTGGGAGTCGGGCGAGTTCCCCGCCGACACCTCGGTGATGGAGTCGGTCGCCGGGATGCTCGGCCGGGTCGGCGTCCGCACCCGGCTGCAGCAGTTCCAGCCCGGCGGGGACATCACCGCCTGGCGGCAGGGCCGCGGCGGGGACTGGGACGTGCTCGGCAACGGGTTCGCCGGGCCCACCGGCGAGGCCGCGACCGTGCTGCAGGGCATGTACGGCGGCACCCCGGCCAAGGAGCGGACCCGCGACACCTACCAGGGCTACGTCGTGCCCGAGGTCGCCCGCACGCTGGACGCCGCGGCGGCCGAGACCGACCCGGCCCGCCGGGAGGCCGCCCTCGCCGGCGCCCAGAAGAAGATCTGGGACACCTGGCCGTGCCTCTGGGCGTTCGTGCCCGACGTCGTGCAGGCCCGCCGGCAGCGGGTCTCCGGCATCGAGCTGCTGCCCACCAACTCCTACGACCTCTCCTCCGTCGCGCTGGGGGCCTCGGCATGACCGTCACGACCGCGCCCGCTCCCGCCGCGCGCCGCGCGCCGTCGCGGGCCGCCGGGCTCGCCCGCTACGCCGTGGTCAGGGTCGGGCAGGGCCTGCTCACGATCTTCCTGACGATCTCGACCGTGTTCGTGCTGGTGCGGCTCGCCCCGGGCGACCCGGCCGCCGCCTACGCCGGTCCGAACGCCTCGCCCGAGGACCTCGAGCGGATCCGCGCCCAGCTCGGCCTGGACGAGCCGGTGCTCACCCAGTACCTGACGTTCCTGCGGAACCTGCTGTCCGGTGACCTCGGGACCAGCTACTCGTTCCAGGCCCCCGCACTCGACGTCGTCCTCGGCCGGGTGCCGTACACGATCACCCTCGCGGTCTCCGCCGTGCTGGTGACGACGCTCGTCGCCGTGCCGCTGGGCATCTGGATGGCCCGGCGCGCCGACACCGGCCGCGAGCTCGGGGCCAACGTCGTCACGGTCGCCGGGCAGTCGATGCCCGACTTCTGGAGCGGCGTCATGCTGCTCACGCTGTTCTCGGTGCTGGTCCCGGTGCTGCCGGCGTCCGGGTTCGCGACCTGGTCGGGGCTGGTGCTGCCGACGCTCACGGTGGCGATCCTGCAGATCGCGCTGATCTCCCGGCTGGTCCGCCGGGAGATGACGGGGGCGCTGACCTCGCCGTACCTGACGGTCGCCCGGGCCCGCGGGGCGAGTGAGCGCACGCTCGTCTGGCGCTTCGCGATGGCGAACTCCGCCATCCCCGTCCTCACCGCGCTCGGCACCCGGTTCGCCGCGATGCTCAACGGCGTCGTGGTCGTCGAGGTGGTGTTCTCCTGGCCCGGCGTCGGCTCGCTCGTCGTCCGCGCCCTGGAGACCCGCGACTACCCGCTGATCCAGGCGACGGTGCTGGTCACCGCCGCGCTGGCGATCGGCGTCCAGCTGCTGATCGACCTCGCGTACCCGCTGCTCGACCCGCGGGTCCGGCTCGGAAAGGAGTCCGCGCGATGAGCACGACCGTCCCGGAGCGGACGGCGGCACCCACCGGCCGCCCCTCCGCCGTCACGCCGGAGCTCGCCGCGGCGTCCCCGGCACACCGCCGGGCCCGCGCCTCGCGGGTCAAGATCTGGATCGGCACGGTCTGCACGGCGCTGGTCGTGCTGCCGGTGCTGCTGGCGACGGTGCTGCCGCTGCCCGACCCGGACGCCCAGGAGCTCTCGGCCCGCCGCCTGCCCCCGCTGACCGACGGCCACCTGTTCGGCACCGACCAGCTCGGCCGCGACCTCCTCGCCCGGGTGCTCTCGGGCGGCCAGGTGTCGCTGACCGTCGGGATCCTCGCCGTGCTGGTGTCCGGGCTGATCGGGCTCACGCTCGGCTCGCTGGCCGGCTTCCTCGGCGGGTGGACCGACGCCGTCGCGTCCCGGCTCGCCGAGGCGCAGATGGCGCTGCCGCTGCTGATGATGCTGCTGCTCGTCGTCGCGCTGTTCGGCTCGTCGATCCCGGTGATCACCGCGGTGATCGCGGTGGCGCAGTGGCCGGAGGTGTTCCGGCTGACCCGGTCGCTGGTGCTCGTCGAGCGGGGGAAGCCCTACATCGACGCGGCCCGCACCCTCGGGCTCGGCCGCCCGGCGATCCTGGTCCGGCACGTGGTGCCGAACGTGGTGAAGCCGGCGTCGCTCGTGGTGCTCCTGCTGCTCGCCCAGGCGGTGCTGCTGGAGAGCGCGCTGTCGTACCTGGGGGCCGGTCCGGAGCGGCCGTTCGCGACCTGGGGCCGGATCGTCTCCGACGGCCAGGACTACGTGACGACGTCGTGGTGGATCGCCACCCTCCCGGGCCTGGTCATCGTGCTGCTCGTGGTCGGCGTGAACCTGCTCGGCGACGGTCTGCGCGACCGGCCGGGCGGCGTCGGCCGGCCCCGGTTCCTCGGCCTGGGCCGGAAGGAGGCGACCCGATGACCCCGCTGCTGGAGGTCGCGGACCTGCAGGTGGAGCTGGTGACCGAGCGCGGTGTGGTCCGCGCGGTCGACGGCGTCGACCTGCACGTCGGCGCCGGCGAGACCGTCACCCTCATCGGCGAGTCCGGCTCGGGCAAGTCGACGACGGCGATGGCCGTGCTCGGCCTGCTGCCCGCCGGGACCGCCGTGGTGAGCGGGGTGGTGCGCTACGCGCTCGACCCGGACGCCGCCCCCGTCGACGTGCTCACCGATCCGCGCGCCCCGGCCGCGGTCCGCGGCCGCGGGGTGTCCCTCGTCCCGCAGGACCCGATGACGGCGCTGTCCCCGGTGCACACGATCGGGGCCCAGCTCGGGCACGCCCTGCGGCTGCGTCATCCGGAGCTGTCGCGGAGCACGGTCCGCGAGCGCGGGATCGCGCTGCTCGACCAGGTGCACGTCGCCCGCCCGGAGACGCAGTGGCGCTCCTACCCGCACCAGCTCTCCGGCGGGATGCTGCAGCGCGTCCTGATCGCGATCGCGCTGGCCGGCGAGCCGCGGCTGATCGTCGCCGACGAGCCGACCTCGGCCCTCGACGTCACCGTGCAGGCCGGGATCCTCGACCTGCTGCTGGAGCTGCAGGAACGCACCGGCGTCGGGATGCTGCTGATCACCCACGACCTGGGCGTCGCCCGGCTCGTCTCCGACCGGATCCACGTGATGCGGTCCGGGGCGTTCGTCGAGTCCGGCGAGGTGGAGCAGGTCGTGGGGGCCCCGCGCGAGGAGTACACGCGTCGCCTGATCGCCGCCGTCCCCACCCTCGAAGGGACCCCGTCATGACCCCGCACCTGGCCGTCCGCGGCCTGACCGTCGCGTTCGACGACTTCCGCGCCGTCGACGGCGTCGACCTGTCCGTGGACCGCGGCGGCTCCCTGGCCGTGGTCGGCGGGTCGGGCTGCGGCAAGTCGACGATCGCGCGCTGCCTGGTGCGGCTGATCCGGCCGACGGCGGGGGCGATCGAGCTGGACGGCGTCGACGTGGCGACGCTGCCCGAGCGGAAGCTGCGGGCCCACCGCCGGAAGGTCCAGATGATCTTCCAGGACCCGTACGGCTCGCTCGACCCGCACCTCACCGCGGGCCGGATCGTCGCGGAACCGCTGGCCCTGCGCGGGATCCGCGGCCGGGCCGAGCGCGAGCGGCGCGCGGTCGCGCTGCTCGACCGGGTCGGTATGCCCGCGTCCGCGGCCGCCCGGCGGCCCTCGGAGTTCTCCGGTGGCCAGCGCCAGCGGATCGGGATCGCCCGCGCGCTGGCCAGCGACCCCGAGCTGCTGGTCTGCGACGAGGCCACCTCGGCGCTCGACGTCTCGGTGCAGGCCCAGGTCCTCGACCTGCTGCGGGAGCTGCAGCGCGAGTCCGGCCTGACCTTCGTGGTGATCGCCCACAACCTGGGCGTCGTCCGGGAGATCACCGAGAACGTCGTCGTCCTCTCGCACGGCCGGGTCGTCGAGTCCGGCCGGACCGCCGAGGTGCTCGGCTCCCCCACCCACGAGGTCACCCGGCGGCTGCGGGCCGCGTCGCTGGACCCGGCGGCCGTCCGGGGCCGGAAGCCGCGTTCCGCGCTGGCCGGGGCCGTCCCCGCACCGTCCGGAGGTACCCGCCCGTGACCGTCACCGAGACCGCACCGGCCGAGCTGCCCGGCCCCGCCGACGGCCTGCTCCGCCCGCACGCCGGCGAACCGGACCGGCGCGACGCGCTGCTGCCGGCGCCGGACGTCCAGAACCACGCCGCGAACCTGATGGAGCTGCCCGGCGGCGCGCTGGGGTGCGTGTGGTTCGGCGGCACCCAGGAGGGCGTGCCCGACATCGGGGTGCGGTACTCCCGCCTCGAACCGGGCTCCGACCGCTGGACCGGGCCGGTCGCCCTGTCGGACGACCCGGAGCGTTCCGAGCAGAACCCGCTCCTGTTCGTCGCCCCGTCCGGCACGGTGTGGCTGCTGTGGACCGCGCAGGTCGCGGGCAACCAGGACACCGCCGAGGTCCGCGTACGCACCTCCGGCGACGGCGGCCGCACCTGGGACGCGCGGCGCACGCTGTTCCCGGCCGGGCCCGGCGGCGGGGTGTTCGTGCGGCAGCCGGTCGTCGTCACCCGGAGCGGCCGGTGGCTGCTGCCGGTCTGGCACTGCGTGACCCCGCCCGAGGGCCGCTGGGTCGGTGACCTCGACACGTCCGCCGTGATGGTCTCCGACGACGACGGCGCCACCTGGCGCGAGACCGCCGTCCCCGACAGCACCGGGCAGGTCCACATGAACGTCGTCGCCCGGCCGGACGGATCGCTCGTCGCGCTCTACCGCAGCCGCCGCGCCGACGCCGTGCACCGCTCGGTCTCCACCGACGACGGCGGCACCTGGTCGGCGCCCGAACCCGTCGAGCTGCCGAACAACAACTCGTCGGTCCAGGTCGTCGGGCTCGCCGACGGCCGGCTCGCACTCGTCGGGAACCCCAGCAGCCGGGCCGACGCGACCGCGCGGCGGGCGTCGCTCTACGACGAGATCTCCGACAGCGGCGACGTCGGCACCGCGGGCGGGGCCGCGGCTGCCGACGCGCTCCGGGAGGGCGCGTTCTGGGGAGCCTCACGCGCCCCGATGACCCTCGCGATCTCCGACGACGGCGGCCGGACCTGGCCGGTCCGCCGCGACCTGGAGACCGGCGACGGGTTCTGCCTCGTCAACGACTCGCGCGGCAAGCGGAACCGGGAGTTCTCGTACCCGACGATCCGGGCCGCGGCCGACGGCGGCCTGGAGATCGCCTACACCGTCTACCGGCAGGCGATCCGGCACGTGCACCTGACCCCGGCGGCGACGGGTGGCTGAGACCGCGCCGCACGCCGTCGTCACCGGGGTCAGCTCCGGGATCGGGGCGGCCGTCACCGCCAGGCTGCTCGACGCCGGCTGGAGGGTCACCGGGCTGTCCCGCAGCGCCCCCGCACCGCGCGACGGGCTCGCCTGGGTCGCCGCCGACCTGGCCGGGCCGGCCGCGGTCGCCGGTGCGGTCGCCGGGACCGGTCCGGTCGACGCCGTCGTGCACGCGGCGGGGCTCCAGCGCACCGCCCCGCTCGGTGCGCTCGACGCCGAGGCCGGGGACCTCATGTGGCGGGTGCACGTGGCCGCGGCCGCGGAGCTCGCCGGGGCGCTGCTCGACCGGATCCCCGACGGCGGCCGGATCGTCCTGGTCGGCAGCCGCACCGCGGGCGGCTCGCCCGGGAAGAGCCAGTACGCGGCGACCAAGGCCGCGCTGGAGGCGATGGCCCGCTCCTGGGCGGCCGAGCTCGCCGCCCGCCGGATCACGGTGAACGTCGTCGCCCCCGGCCCGACCGAGACGCCGATGCTGGCCGACCCCGGCCGGTCCGGCACCCCGCCGCTGTTGCCGCCGCTCGGTCGCCGCGTGCGACCGGAGGAGGTCGCCGCCCTGGTCGAGCTGCTGGTCGGCCCGGACGGCGGAGCCATCACCGGTCAGACGCTCACCGTCTGCGCCGGGGCGTCACTGCCCCGCTGAGCCGGCTCCGCGGGGCCGCAGCACGTAGGCGGTGTAGCCGTACTCGGTGCCGTACCGGTCGCGGACGTCGATCTCGTGGCCGACCTCGTCGAGCGCTGCCGGGTCCACCCCGTCGGCGCGCAGCAGCTCGATCCGCGCGGCCAGCGGTCGGTAGTAGGCGTCCCAGTCGGAGTCCGGCAGCAGGTAGGCGGCCCGGACCGTGTACCCGGCGCGCTGCGCGGCGGCCACGTTGTCCGCGGTCGTCCGCATCGCCGGGTAGCCGGCGTCCCAGAACTCCCGGGCGCCCGGTGACGGCGCGGGCGTCGTCCACTCCGCCTCGGTCAGCACCAGCACCCCGTCCGGGGCGAGCAGCCGCCGCCAGGACGCCAGTGCGGCGTCGAACCCCATGACGTAGGCGGCGCCCTCCGACCACACCAGGTCGGCCTCGCCGTCCGGCAGCGGGAGGTCGTCCATCGGCGCGACCAGGGGCCGGACCCGCTCGCCGAGCCCGGAGACCGCGGCGCGGGCCTGCAACCGCCGCAGGTACGGCTCGTGCAGGTCGACGGCGACGACGTCCCCGCCGGTCGCGGCGGCCAGCGGCAGGGTGGCGGGCCCGGTCCCGCAGCCGATGTCGACGATCCGGGGCCGGTCCGGGAGCTCCCCCGCCAGCTGCAGCAGCAGCGCGGTGGTCTCCTCCGATCCCGGTGCCTCGCGGGGGAGGTCGTCGTGGGCGGCGAGGAAGACCCGCTCCAGCGATGTGCTCACGTACCCGGATGATGCCTCCCCCGGGCCTCCGGCGCAGCCCCCGGTCGCAGGCATGATGGACCGGTGCACGTCGACATGCTCCTGATGGCGATCCCCCCGCTCGCGATCTACCTGCTCTGCGCGGCCGTGGTCGGTGTCGAGAGCATCGGCATCCCGCTGCCCGGCGAGATCGTGCTGGTCGCGGCCGCGCTGCTGGCCGCGCGGCCGGGGTCGCACGTCGACCCGGTGATGGTCGCCGGGTTCGCCGCGGCGGGGGCGATCGTCGGCGACTCGATCGGCTACTCGGTCGGCCGCCGCTACGGCACCGGGCTGCTGGACCGGCTCGGCCGGCGGTTCCCGCGGCACCTCGGACCGCGGCACGTCACCGTCGCGCAGCGGATCTTCGACCGGCACGGCGTGTGGGCCGTCCTGTTCGGACGGTTCGTCGCGATCCTGCGGATCCTCGCCGGACCGCTCGCCGGGACCATGCGCATGCGCTACCCGGCCTTCCTCGCCGCGAACGCGACCGGCGCGATCCTGTGGGCCGGCGGCACCGTCACCGCGATCTACCTGCTGGGGCTGGTCGCCGAGACCTGGCTGAAGCGGTTCTCCTGGGTCGGGCTGGTGGTCGCCGTCGTCGCGGGGGTGCTGGTGTCGCGGGCGGTGCGGAACCGGGTCGAGCGCGCCGCCGCGGCCGACGACGCGTGACCCGGGCCGCCGTCAGCGCAGGCTGTGGCAGGTGTAGGTCACCCCGCCGCTGAAGCTCTTCGCGTCGATGAGCCGCAGCCCCTCCCGCGACCAGCCGTCCGGGAACAGGCCGCGGCCGCGGCCCTGCACGACCGGGTAGTGGAACAGGCGCAGCTCGTCGACCAGCCCGGCCGCGATCAGCGTGTGGCAGAGATCGATGCTGCCGGTGACGACGATGTCCTGGCCGGACGCCTCCTTGAGCGCCGTCACCTCGGCGACCGGGTCACCGGCGAGGATCGTCGAGTTCACCCACTCCGGATCGGTCAGGGTCGAGGACACGACGTACTTCTGGACCTTGTCGAGGTACGCGGTGACGCCGGTGGTGTCGTCGGTCTGCTCGGGCCAGAACCCGCGGAAGTCGGTGAAGGTCCGCCTCCCGAGCAGGACGGCGTCACAGCTCGCGTCCTGCCGGTGCATCTCGGCCTGCTGGTCCCCGGCGTCGGCCGTCGGGTCGAACCAGGAGCCGAGCATCTCCACGGCTCCGTCGAGGGTGATGTTCTGGGTGATGGCGAGGGTGCGCACGGGTGTGCCTCCACGGTCGTCCTGTGTCGTCCACGAGGGTCGACCGTGGAGGCGGCCCGGACTCATCGGTCCGGACTCGTCGCCCGGGGAGCGATCAGCCCTCGTGGACGGTGATCGCCGCGGCCGGGCAGCCGGAGGCGGCGTGCCGCACCGCCTGGTGCTCGCCCTCCGGCGGCTCGGCGTCGAGCAGCTCGACGATCGCGTCCGAGTCACGCTGGTCGAACACGTCCGGTGCGGTGAGCAGGCACTGCCCGGACCCCACGCAGGAGTCCTGGTCGACCTCGACCTTCATCGGTGCCCCTCCTCTCACCACTGCACCGGCAGGCTGCGGACGCCGCCGGTGAGGTGGTCGGTGCGGATGTCGAGCTCGTCCATCCCGATCGCCAGGCGCAGCTCCGGGACCCGGCGGGCGAGCGTGACGAACACGGCGCGCAGCTCGGTACGGGCGAGGCTCGCGCCGATGCAGAAATGCGGGCCGTGGCCGAACCCGATGTGCCCGCGCTCGCCGCGGTCCGGGTCGAAGGTCTCGGCGTCGGCGAAGACGCCCGTGTCCCGGTTCGCCGCGTTGATCGACAGGATCAGCGCGTCGCCGCGCTCGATGGTCACGCCGCCGATCTCGACGTCGGTGTGCGCGTAGCGGAGCAGGCCGAGGTCGCCCGGCGCCCCGAGGCGCATGATCTCCTCGATGACGGCGTCGATCCGGCCGTCCGGGTCGGCGACCAGGGCGTCCCACTGGTCGCGGTTGTTCATGAGGAACAGCAGGCCGAGGCCGATCCGGTTCACCGTCGTCTCGTGGCCGGCGAACAGCAGCCCGACGCAGAGCCGCACCATCTCCGGGTAGCCGAACGTCTCGTCGTCGGCCTGCGCCTGCACGAGGTCGCTGATGACGTCCTCGGCCGGTGCGGCGCGCTTGCCCTCGGCGAGACCCGCCATGTAGCGGCCGAACTCGGTCCGGGCGTCGTGCGCGTCCTGGCCGGAGAAGGTGGCCATCCGGTCCGAGAGCGCGCGGAAGTACTCACCGTCGGACTCGGGGACGCCGAGCAGGGTGCAGATCACCGCGACCGGCAGCGGGAAGGCGAGGTGCGCGTGCAGGTCGACGACGCCGTCCGCAGCCGTGTCGTGGTCGGCGAGCAGGGCGTCGACGTAACCGTCGACCAGCTCCTGGACGTGCCCGGACAGCCGTCGCATCCGCTTCGCGGAGAACGCCGGGGTGAGGAGGCGGCGCATCCGGGCGTGCTCGTCGGCCTCGGAGGCGTAGTCGCCGGTCGGCCCGTCCTGCACGGCCGCGGTGCTGATCCGGGACGCCTTCTCCGGCTCCGGGTGGGACCGGCCGAACCGCTTGTCCCCCAGCAGGTCACGGACCTCGGAGAACCGGGTCACCAGCCAGGCGGGGTCACCGGCGGGGGTGGTCACCGGGGCGACCGGCGCCTCCCGGCGGAGCACCTCGTAGAACGGGGCCAGGTCGAGGATGTTGGGGCGGGCGAACGGGAGCTGCGGGCGTTCGGCGGCGAGGGTCATCGGGCGTCCTCCTCGGGTGGTGGTGCCCTCACCCTACGATTTGATGGCAGTTTCTGCCACAAACATGACCGTTTACGGTGGCGACGTCACGAACACCCGGACCGGGGGAGGCCGCCGTGACCGGAGAACAGGGCACGGCCCGCCGTGGACGGCCGCCGATGAGCGAGCAGGGCCGGCGCGCGCAGCGCCTGGCCGTCTCCCGGGCCGCCGTGCGGCTCTTCCGGGAGCACGGAATGGCCGCGACCTCCGGCGCCGACGTCGCGCGGGCGGCCGGCGTGTCGGAGCGGACCCTCTGGCGACTGTTCCGGACCAAGGAGAGCCTCGTCGAGCCGCTGCTCTCGGTGTCCATCGAGGGCTTCCGCGACGTCCTGCGGTCCTGGCCGGAGGGGACGGAGCTGACCGCACACCTGCGCGGGGCCTACACCTTCGCGACCGGCGGCCCGGACGGCGAGACCGAGGAGGTGCTCGCGGTCGTGCGGATGACCCGGGACACGCCGGCGCTGCGCGCGGTCTGGCTTGTGCTGCAGGAGCAGGCCGAACCGACGCTCGCCGCCGTGCTCGCCCCGCGGGCCGGGCTCGCCCCGGACTCCGCCCAGGTCCGGCTGCTGGCCGCCACGGTCAACGCCGCATTCCGGGTCGTCACCGACGAGGTCGCCGCGGGCGCCGCGGAGGGCGCCACCGCCGAGGCGCTCGCCGCGCACCGCGAGCTGCTGGCGGAGGCGCTCCGCACCGGCGGGCAGCCGGCCGGCCGTCAGGCGTCCTCGCCCAGCAGCTCCTGCAGGTAGCGGTCGACCTGGCCGATGTAGGTCGGGGCGACACCGAACAGCGCCAGGTGCCCGAGCAGGTCGTCGATCACCCGGATCGTCGCGTGCGGGGTCAGCTCCAGCTCGTACTCGTGGTCGCGGACCGGGAAGAACATGTCCTCGTTGATCGGGACGATCCGGGTGACCGCCTCGTTGCGGCCCAGGGCCTCGGCGAGATCGCCGCCGGTGTGCCGGGCGACGTCGCCGCGCTGCCACTTCCACGCCATGCAGAGCAGGTCGTTCGGGTCCATCGCGGTGAAGTAGGGCTCGAGGAACCCCTCCATGAACGCCTCCTTGGAGTCGAACTCCAGGGCGCGCCAGACCTCCTGCTTCCAGAACTCGGTGGAGAAACCCATCACCGCCCAGATGCCGGCGTGCCGCTTGAGCCCGTCGACGACGTCGGCGTTCGAGGAGTACTCGCCGTCCTTGAAGCCGGGATCGGAGGTGATCGCCTCGACCAGCGCCTTGGTGAAGAGGAAGTCGTGCGGGGTGTTCTGGGCGGTGCCCGCGATCGGGGCGGCCCGCTTCACCCGCCCGGGGAAACGCACCATCCACTCGTAGGTCTGCTGGGCGCCCATCGAGCCACCGACGACGAGCTGCAGGGTCTCGATGCCGTAGTGCTCGCGCAGCAGCTGCTCCTGGGCGCGGACGTCGTCGGCGATCCGGACGTGCGGGAACCGCGACATCGCGATCGAGGCGTTGGGGCCGGCCGCGTTGTGCGGGCTCGTCGAGAGGCCGTTGCCGATCTGGTTGACGACGACGATGAAGTACTTCTCGGGGTTCAGCGCGTGCTCGGGACCGATGTAGACGTCCCGGAAGATCTGGTGGGTGCCGGAGTACCAGGTGGTCACGAGGATCGCGTTGTCCTTCGCCGCGTTCAGCGTGCCGAACGTGGCGACGGCGAGCTGCAGGTCGGGGATCACCCCGCCCTCCTCGAGCGCGAACTCCCCGAGGCCGATCAGGTCGTAGTCGCCGTGGAACTCGTGGGTGTAGTAGCTGTTCTCGATCGCCATGGACTCTCGGTGCCTCCTCGACGCGGGCCGCTCAGGCGACTCTGCCCCGTTGTGACCCGGCACACAAGGATCACCGCGGGCCCCCGCCGAAGGTTCCTGCGGTCGTGGTGCATGCTCTATCGTTCCCACTTGATATAAGTGACGACGAATGGAGACGCTCGATGGACCTGACCGCGGAGATCCGGAAGGCGCACCGCACGGTCGGCGGAGAGGGGCGCACCCACACGATCGTCCTGAACCGGCTCTACCCGGCCTCCCCCGAGGAGGTCTGGAGCGCGTGGACCGATCCCGAGCGGCTGGCGCGCTGGTTCGAGCCGGTGTCCGGCGATCTGCACGAGGGCGGCCGCTACCGGCTCGAGGACAGCGGGACGGTCGGCACCGTCGAGCGCTGCGCGCGGCCCCGCGCACTGCGGGTGACGTGGGAGTACGAGGGCAGCATCAGCGCGGTCGAGCTCACCCTGACCCCGGCCGGGGACGAGACGGAGCTCGAGCTGCGCCACGAGGTGCCCGACGACGAGCACTGGGCCCGGTTCGGCCCGGCCGCGGGCGGGATCGGCTGGGACTTCTCCCTGCTCCCGCTCGCGATGCACCTCGCGGGCGACCCGCGCGTCCCGGCCGAGGTCCTGGAGGGCACCGAGCTCGGCAACGACCTCACGCGATGGGCCGCCGGCGAGTGGGCGGCCGCGCACGAGGCGTCGGGCGCCGGCGCGGCGACCGCGAAGGAGGCCGCCGGGCGGACCCTCGAGTTCTACCTGGCCTGAGGGTCAGCTCAGGAGCACGACGAGCACCAGCATCGCCAGCACGAGGACGTTGCCGAGCACGACGAGGGCGAGCCAGGCCCCGGCCGGCGGCGGCGTGACGGGTTCCGGCTCGGCACGGTGACCGTGCCGGCCGCTGTCGGCCCTCCGCAGCTCCGCGATCTGGTTGCGGTCGAGGATCGGGGCGGTCAGTCCCTCGGCGTCGACGTTCATATCCGGATAACGCGCCGGAAACCGCGGAGCGACTGCGGTCCAGCCTCTCGTGTCCCTGCGCAAGATCGATGTCGCCGATCGTGGTCCGATCAAGGAGATGCACCACCCTCACGGCCCACACGGGCGGAGCCGATCGCACGCAGCGTGATCGATCCGGGTGCCCCGCGGGCGGACCGATGAGTCGCGGCGCCGGGCGCGGTCGACACCTCGGGACCGGGCACCGCGCCCGGGGCTGCGGAGGACGGACATGGGAACGCTGGACGGGACGGTCGCCCTGGTCACCGGTGGGGCACGCGGGCAGGGCCGCGCGCACGCGACGACGCTGGCCCGGGAGGGCGCCGACGTCGTCGTCTGCGACCTGGCCGCACCGGTCGACGGTGTCGACTATCCGCCCGCGACGCCGGAGGACCTCGACGAGACCGTGCGGCTGGTCGAGGCCACCGGGCGGAGTTGCCTCGGGCTGGTCGCCGACGTCCGCGACCTCGCCGCCGTCGAGAAGGTCGTGGACGCCGCGGTCGAGCGGTTCGGGCGGATCGACGTCGCGGTCGCGAACGCCGGCATCGCGACCGGGGGCCCGGTCGCGACGATGACCGACCGGCAGTGGCGGACGATGATCGACGTCAACCTCACCGGGGTCTTCACGACGTTCCGGGCCGTGCTGCCGCACATGGTCGAGCGCCGCTCGGGCCACCTGGTCGCGACGTCGTCGGTGGTCGCGACGACCGGGGCGTCGCACTCCGCGCACTACGCGGCGGCGAAGGCCGGGGTGGTCGCGCTCGTGCGGTCGGTGGCCCACGAGGTCGCCGCGGACGGGATCCTCGCGCACGCGGTCCTGCCCGCCGGTGTGAACACCACGATGATCCACAACCCGGCGACGTACCGGATGATCCGGCCGGACCTGGCCGACCCCGGCCGCGCCGACGTCGAGGAGATGTTCGCGCGCGGGCGGCCGCGGCCGGGCCTGCTGGAGCCCGATGACGTCGCCGACGCCGTGCTGGCACTCGTCTCGGGCCGGGTGCGGTGCCGGTCCGGAGAGACCATCACACTGTCCAACGGGCTCGACTGAGCAGGCTCAGCGGTCGCGGAACACGACCGTCCGGAGCAGCACGAAGTTACAGGTCGTCCCGACACCCTGGGACAGCACCCACGCGACCGGGACCGCCCACCACGCGGCGGGCAGCAGGGCGAGCGCGAGCGCGTTCACCCCGAGGATCACGAAGAACATCGTCCCGTAGAGCACCGCGTAGCCGGTCGCACGGCGTGCGCCGCCGGAGACCCGGAAGGCCCACCGCCGGTTCAGGACGTACGCGACGGTGGTGCCGCAGACGAAGCTCAGCGCGCGGGCCGCATGCACCCACACACCGAGGTGCAGTGCGAGGGCGTAGACACCCGAGTCGACCAGCGCGCCGAGGATCCCGACGGCGACGAACCGGCCCGCCTGACCCGCGACGCCGCGCCCCTCCGACCGGACCGTCATGACGGCGGACCGTACCGGCCGGGGCACCCCGGTTCAGCTCCTCCCCTCCGCACCACGCACCGACGCGCCCGCTCCGCTCGTCACGACACCCTCCGACGCGCGGCGGGTGAGCACCAGCGGCCCGTCCTCGGTGATGGCGACCGTGTGCTCGGAGTGCGCCGTGCGCGAGCCGTCCGCCGACCGGATGGTCCAGCCGTCGGGGTCGTAGACGATGCGGTCGGTGGTCCGCGCGAACCAGGGTTCGAGGGCGAGGGTGAGGCCCGGCCGCAGCGTCAGGCCACGGCCCGCCCGGCCCCTGTTGGAGACGTGCGGGTCCTCGTGCATGGTGCGACCGAGGCCGTGTCCGCCGAACTCGTCGTTGACCGGGTAGCCGTGATCACGGGCGACCGCCTCGATGGCCGCCGAGATGTCCCCGAGCCGGTTGCCGGGCTGCGCGGCGCCGATCGCCGCCTCCAGCGCCTCCTCGGTGGCGCGGACGATCCGGAGGTCCTCCTCGGCGGCCGTCCCGACGACAACCGTGCGCGCCGAGTCGGCGACCCAGCCGTCGATGCCGACCGCGAGGTCCGCGGTGAGGACGTCGCCGTCGCGCAGGGTGTAGTCGTGGGGCAGGCCGTGCAGGACGGCGTCGTTGACGGCCAGGCAGGTCACGTTGCGGAACGGGCCGCGCCCGAAGGACGGGGCGTAGTCCCAGTAACAGGACTCCGCGCCGCGGCGCTCGATCATGCCGCGCACGTGGTGCTCCAGGTCCATCAGGTTGACGCCGACGTCGGCGAGCCGGCCGATCTCGGTGAGCGCCTCGGCGACGAAACGCCCGGTCACGTGCATGCGGTCGATCTCCGCAGGCGTCTTCAGTTCGATCACGAGTACCTCGTCACGGGTGCCGGTATAGTTATACCGCGACCGTAGCACTTGCCGGTACAGTAATACCAACCGTAGCCTCGGGGCATGGTCCGCCAACCGCTCACACCCGAGCAGATCGAAGCCGGCAGGCGTCTCGGCGCACTGCTGCGGCACGCGCGGGCCGGCCGCGACCTGGCGGACGTCGCGCAGGCGGCCGGGGTCTCGCCGGAGACCCTCCGCAAGATCGAGACCGGGCGGCTGCCCTCCCCCGGCTTCGGGACGATCATCTGCCTCGCCGAGGCCCTCGACCTGCCGGTGCAGGAGCTGGCGGCGACCTGGCGGGGCAGCGACCTGCCCCTCGAAGCCGCCGGGTAGCCGTCCCACGTCTCACCCACCGCGGGTGAGCTCGGCTGCGACGCGGCCGCGCTACGCCATGACCGATCGACCCGCCGAGCCCGACCCCCCGGGTGAGGACCTGCCGAACTCGGTCGCGGACGAGTTCGACTTCTGGGACGACCGCTACGAGGGGCGTCGGCTGTTCTCGGAGCTGCTGGGCACCTTCTTCCTGGTGCTGGTCGCCGTCGGCGGCGGGATGGTGAACGCCCGGTTCGGCGGGGACGCGGTCCCGCCCGCGGCGCAGGTGGTGGCCCCGGCGCTGAGGCACCGTGTCGGGCGCTCACCTCAATCCCGTGGTCAGCGTGGCGTTCGCGCTCCGCGGGGACTTCCCGTGGCGGCGCGTGCCGGCCTACGTCGTGGCCCAGCTCGTCGGTTCCGTCCTGGCGACGTTGCTGCTCTGGGTGCTGATCGGCAGGCAGGGCGACGCGGGCCTGCCCCTCCCCGGGGCAGGCATCCCGACCACGACGGCGACGCTCTGGGAGCTCGTCCTCACCACCGGCCTGGTCAGCGTGATCCTGGGAACCGCGTCGGGGGCCCAGCAGATCGGGCCGCTGGCCGCGATCGGCGTCGGCGGCTACATCACACTGGCCGGATTGTGGGGGGCGCCGGTCAGCGGCGCGTCGATGAACCCGGCCCGCTCCCTCGGACCGGCCCTCGTGCTCGGCGACTGGACGGCGTGGTGGGCCTACCTCGTCGGGCCCGCGGCCGGCGCGGTCGTCGCCGTCGGGTTCGCGTACGTCCTGCGGGGACGCGGCGGCGGCCGCTCCGGACGGGCAGCGGCGCAGGGCACGCTCGGCACGGAGTGACCACACGTCCTCATGATCGTTCTCCCGGTGAGGGTCGGAGCCGGTCGAGGAGGACGAGGCATGGGAACAGCGCTGACCAGAGCCGTCGCGACGGCTGCCGCGTGCGCCGCGCTGGTGGGGACGGTCGTCGTCGGGCAGGCCGCGGCCGCCCCGGCCGGGCCGGCGGCGGAACCCTGCGCGCTCCCCTCGGGTTCCGGCGGGCCCGAGCGTTCGACGCCGGAGGCCCAGCAGCTCGACCCGGCGGCGGTCCGTGACGCCATCGCCTACGCGCAGACGAACATGCGCCTGTCGGTGCGGATCCATCGGCACAACTGCCTGGTCGGCACGGGTCCGTTGGACCCGGTGACCGAGAACGTGCCGATGAACGTGTGGAGCTCGACCAAGAGCGTCGTCTCGATGGCGACCGGCATCGCCTACGGCCAGGGCAGGCTCGGGCTCGACGACCCGATCGGCGCGTATCTTCCCGACGGCCCGGGCTGGGGCGACGACGCCCACCGGGCGATCACCGTCCGCAACCTCCTGCAGGAGGCGGGTGGCCTCGACGAGGCGATCCTCTCCGAGGCGGCCACGGTCGGCAACGACCCCCACGTCGCCCGCCAGGCGCTCGCCCTGCCGATCACCCACGAACCGGGCACGAACTTCGCCTACAGCCAGCGCACCCCGGACCTGCTCGCCTTCGTCGTCGCCCGCGCCGTCGGGCAGGACTTCCAGGACTTCGTCCAGGACACCCTGTTCGACCCGATCGGCATCGACCGCGACAGCTACGTCTGGCTGCGCGACCGTTCCGGCAACACCTACGGCTACGCCCACCTGTTCATGCCCAGCGAGCAGTTCGCCCGCCTCGGCCTGCTGATGCAGAACGGCGGCGCCTGGAACGGCCGTCAGGTCGTCCCGGCCGACTACGTCCGGCAGGTGAGCGAACCGTCGGTCCCGAACCCCTGCTACGGGCTGCTGTTCTGGACCAACCGCGGCGACACCTGCACGACACCCGACCTCCCGGCGAGCCGGGTCCTGGACCACGAGAGCACGCAGAGCGCGCCCCGGGACATGTACGCGATGGTCGGGGCGCTGCACCAGAACAACTTCATCGTCCCCAGCCTGGACATGACGATCACCTGGAACGGCGTGCTCGGCGACAAGTCGCCCGATCCGCAGGCGCTCCTCAGCGCCAGCCCCGCCGACCTCTACTACAACTTCTTCCGGATCCTCATGCGCGGCGTCGAGGACCAGGACGTCCCCGACCCCGGCCCGTATCGGCCCGACACGCCCAGCACGGACCTCTCCCCCGACAACTACCTCGATCCCGCCGTCCTCGGGAACGGACTCGGTGTCGGCCCGTACGCCCCGCCCGGCTGCAGCGTCGTCGCGTGCCCGCCCGCGGACGCCGCGGACCCGCGGGACGACTGAGGGCGGCGGCGCTACCCTCCCGCGCATGCCCACGCAGGACGACGTGCTCGGGTACTTCGAGACGCTCTCGAACTGGGGACGGTGGGGTGACGACGACGAGCTCGGCACCCTGAACCACGTCACCGACGACGTCCGCCTGGCGGCGGCGCGCGCCGTGCGGCACGGCAGGAGCGTCTCGTGTGCCTGGGAGGTCGCCGTACCCGGCGAGATGGAGCGGTCGACGACGACGTGCCCGTGCGCCGCCGACATGCCGGGCGCCGAGGGGATGCCGGCCGCGTTCCACACCGACCGGCGCTGGGGCTTCTCCTCCGAGCGGCTCGCCATCGGCTTCCACGGCAACACCGTCACCCACGTCGACTCGCCGTGCCACCTGTTCTGGGACGGCGCCATGTACAACGGGCGGCCCCACTCGCTCGTCGATCCCACGACGGGATCGGCGTGGGCGGCGGTCACAGCGGCGGCGAACGGGATCGTCACGCGGGGCGTCCTGCTGGACGTCGCGGGCGCTCGCGGCGTCCCGTGGCTGGAACCGGGCGAGGGTGTGGTCCCCGACGATCTCGAGAAGGCCGAGCACCGCCAGGGTGTGCGGGTGCGACGCGGCGACGCAGTACTCCTGCGGACCGGCCGTGGCCGCGTCCGGCACGACGGCGGCGAGGCCGGCGGTGTCACGCAGGCCGGCTGGCACGCGTCCTGCCTGCCGTGGCTGCACGAACGGGAGGTCGCCCTGATCGGGGCCGACACGCCCCAGGACGTCCAGCCGTCGGGGTACGACGACGTGCTGATGCCGGTGCACGCCGTGGGTCTCGTCGCGATGGGACTGTGGCTGCTCGACAACTGCGACCTCGAGACGTGTGCGACGACGGCCGCCGAGCTCGGCCAGTGGGACTTCCAGCTCGCCGTCGCGCCGGTCCGCTTCGCGGGGACGTCGGGGAGCCCGGTCAACCCGATCGCCACCTTCTGACGCCTCGACGGCTCGCCGGTCCCTGGAGTCGCGGGTGACTCCCCGAGTACGTCGCCATGACGGCGCGCCCCGCCCCGGCGAGGTCCGGACAGGACAGCACCGTGCAGCGGACGGCAGGTATCGGTCATCCGGGCGCCAGGTAGGTGTGCCCGGTCGGTGTCGTGGTCCGCACCCTGCCGTCCGGCCCGCGGGCCACCCGCCACCCCGCCTGCTCGCGGACATGGTTGTGGAACTCGCACACCCCGCGCCCGTTGTCGAGTTCGGTCGCCCCGCCCTCGGCATCCCGGTGGATGTGGTCGATGTGCCGGACCGGGGCATCGCAGTACGGCTCGGTACACCGATTCCCCGCGCGCGCCCGCACCAGCCGGGCGAGCAGGCCGGTGAAGGTGCGCTGACGGGAGTCCCCGCCGATCACGACACCGTCGGAGGTGACCAGGCGACGCAGGGTCTTCCTCCCCTCGCTCGTGGCCAGGAGTTCGACCGGGACCGGGCCGTGGCCGGGGATCTCCGCCGGCAACGGCGAACCCGGATCGAGCAGCGCCTCGATCGGGACGACGACCTGGACCTCGACGCCCACATCGGTCGCCATGGCTTGTCCGGTGAGGCGCTCGACGAGGGTGTCGGCCATGACCTGACCGCGGGTCCGGGTCAGGGGTGCCGGGTTCACCGACACCTGGGTGAAGGCCTTGTTCAGGGCGGCCAGACATGCCACACCCTGCTCCACCGGCAGATACGCGGTCAGGAAGGTCATCGCGTCCGGTGCCGGGCGCAGGGTCACGCGCCGCTCGGCGCGGGCGGACTCGGCGCGGGCGCGGAACTTCTCCGGCGCCACCTCGGCGGCGAACTTGCGTGCGAGGTCCTGTAATCGCCGGATCCCGAGCCGGGTCAGGTCGTGGGCGGCCAGGCGCGCGTCCACCGCGGCGCGTTCGGCGCGGTCGAGATCCGAGCAGGCGCTCACCACCGCCGTCACCTTCAGCGCCGACAGCTCCCCGGCGGCGAACAGCCCACGGACGTGATCGAGACCGTCGTGCAGGTCCCGGGCCGTACTCACCCGACGGCGGGCCTCGGTCGGCGAGACCCGGCAGGCCAATCCGACCTGCGCGACCACCCCACGTTGCAGCCGATCCGGGTCGGTCTGTCCGGCGGTGATGCCGTTCTCCACGTGGAGCCGGGCGAACGCCCGCACCCGAGTGGCCTGGAGCGCCGCGAGGGAGTGCTGCACCGACTCCAGCTGCTGGATCTGATCGATCAACTCCGCCTCGGAGACACCGGACAGGTCGTCGAGCGCGGCCTGCTCCACCGCCAGCTGCACCAGCGCCAGGTCGACCTGAGGGAACCCCGGATCCCCGGCAGGCATGCCGGTGCGTGGAGGTTCCTGGACCGCGGTCATGGACCCACCGTATCCGAACATATGTTCGAGCCGCTAGTGCGTTCGCGCCCGCGCACCCCCTGACGACTGGGTAGCGCAGACCGCATCCACGCCCCGCCTTCGGCAGAGCTGCTGCGTGGTCCGACTCCTCGGCGATTCGGATCCGTCGGCTCGCGGCCCATAACGCCACCGTCGGCCAGTGGCCGATCTCTTGCAGTGCCGTGCCCCGTCGCTCGTACACCTGGGCTTGCCCAGCGGTCCGACCATCGGCCGGCGCCGCCCCTCGTGTTTCGTGGATCCGACCCCGCCTGGAGATGCAAGGTAGACGATCCTGCCCAGCCGGCACGGAACCAGGACTCCCTGAGGCACCGGCTGGGCACGATCGTCAGAATCCCATCCCGCCCATTGCCGCGCTCGGGTCAGCCGACGTAGTCACGTTGTCTCCCGGCTTGTCGGCGATGACCGCCTCGGTGGTGAGGAACAGGGCCGCGATCGAGGCCGCGTTCTGCAGCGCCGAGCGGGTCACCTTCGCCGGGTCGATGATTCCCGCGGCGACCAGGTCCTTGTACTCGCCGGTGGCGGCGTCGAGACCTTCACCGGCCGGCAGATTGCGCACGGTGTTGACGACCACGCCGGCTTCGAGACCGGCGTTCACCGCGATCTGCTTGAGAGGTGCTTCGAGCGCGATCCGCACGATCGCAGCACCGGTCTCCTCGTCGGGATCGTCTGAGCCGAGCCCTTCGATCGCGTCCCACACTCCCGCCTGGACGAGAGCGACACCACCGCCGGCGACGATGCCCTCCTCGACGGCCGCCTTCGCGTTGCGGACGGCGTCCTCGATGCGGTGCTTGCGCTCCTTGAGCTCGACCTCGGTCGCCGCGCCGGCCTTGATGACGGCGACGCCGCCGGCCAGCTTGGCGAGACGCTCCTGGAGCTTCTCGCGGTCGTAGTCGGAGTCGGTGCGCTCGATCTCGGCGCGGATCTGGTTGACCCGGCCGGCGATCTGCTCGTTGTCACCGGCACCGTCGACGATGGTGGTCTCGTCCTTGGTGACGACGACCTTGCGGGCGGTGCCCAGCAGGGAGACGTCGGCGTTGTCGAGCTTGAGGCCGACCTTCTCCGAGATGACCTCGCCGCCGGTCAGGATCGCCATGTCGGCGAGCATGGCCTCACGACGGTCACCGAAGCCCGGGGCCTTGACGGCGACGGACTTGAAGGTGCCACGGATCTTGTTGACGACCAGGGTGGCCAGGGCCTCGCCCTCGACGTCCTCCGAGATGATCGCCAGCGGCTTGCCCGACTGCATGATCTTCTCGAGCAGCGGCAGCAGGTCCTTGACCGTGGAGATCTTGGACGAGACGAGGAGGATGTACGGGTCCTCGAGCTCGACCTCCATCCGCTCGGCGTCGGTCACGAAGTAGGGCGAGATGTAGCCCTTGTCGAAGCGCATGCCCTCGGTGAGCTCGAGCTCGAGCCCGAAGGTCTGCGACTCCTCGACCGTGATGACGCCTTCCTTGCCGACCTTGTCCATCGCCTCGGCGATCAGCTCGCCGATCTCGCGCTCACCCGCCGAGATCGACGCCGACGCCGCGATCTGGCCTCGGGTCACCACCGGCTGTGCTGTCTTGACCAACTGGTTCCCCACCGCGGCAGCAGCCTTCTCGATGCCCCGCTTCAGCGCCATCGGATTGGCTCCGGCGACCACGTTGCGGAGCCCTTCGCGGACCAGCGCCTGAGCCAGCACGGTGGCCGTGGTGGTGCCGTCACCGGCGACGTCATCGGTCTTCTTGGCGACCTCCTTCACCAACTCGGCGCCGATCCGCTCCCACGGATCGTCGAGCTCGATCTCCCGGGCGATCGACACACCATCATTGGTGATCGTCGGCGCGCCCCACTTCCGGTCCAACACGACGTTGCGGCCGCGCGGCCCCAACGTCACCTTCACCGCGTCGGCGAGAGTGTTCATCCCCCGCTCCATGCCCCGACGGGCCTCCTCGTCGAACGCGATCAGCTTCGGCATGACTGCAGACCCACTCCTTCATCCGCCCCTGGACCGGACAGGGCGCCCGCGACGGACGACCAGCCACAGGGGCGGCTGCTCTCACCGCATCCGGCCTGGCACCCACAGATCGCGAGCGCCTTAGTCCTACTTTGCAGGACTACGGCCATTGACCGCAAGCGAGGCACCTACGATGTAGGACCATGAGCCCCAAGAAGGCCGACACCGGACCTGCCATGCCCGGAGCCGTGTGGCTACGCGAGCGGCCGCCACGGCGCGGGCAACACGGACTGACTCGCGAGCGGATCGCCGCGGAGGTGGTGTCTCAACTCGACAGGGTCGGGCTAGAGGGCCTGAATCTGCGCGCGCTCGCCGCCGCTCTCGACGTACACGCCACCACGCTGTACTGGCATGTGGCGGTACGCGACGATCTCCTCGACCTGGCCGTCGACGCCGTGTTCGGAGAGTTGCCGTTGCCGGACCGACCCGCCGACGACTGGACCGACGAGATCCGTGCGTTCATGCACAACCTGCGCGAAGCCCTGCTTGCCCACCCCTGGTCGGGAGTCCTTGCCAGCAGCCGACCACTCATAGGGCCTGAGGCATTGGCGCGATCGGAGTACGTCTACGCGGCGCTCACCCGGGCGGGCTTCACCGACGACGAGCTCGCCGCCGCTGCCGCGTCCGTGACCAACCTGGTGATCGGTTCCGTGGCCGCCGAGGCATCCTGGCAGCACGACGGCGAACCCGCTGCACGGCAAGCAGTCCATGAACATCTGCGAGCCAACGCGCAGAGCTACCCTGCCATGGCGGAACTCTCGCCCCGCACCGGCGACTGGACCACACAGTTCGGATTCAGCACGGAGCTCCTGCTCGCAGGCCTCATCGCGAAGGCACGATCGTGAACTCGGCAACAGCGCACACCCACCACCACAGCCGCGCCCGACCGTGACGCACCCCGCCGAACAGCGACGCTACGACAGGAGACATGCGGTCCCTTCGGCCGATGCGACACTGTCACCAGCGGTGCCGCCCCAAAAGAACTGGAATCCCACGTTCAGCGACCCGGATCGACGCAGAGACTCAGCTTGGAGATGTACTGCCACTAGGGAGACGCCGACCACTATAAACACCCGCTATTTGACGTCCGACCAGCCGATTCGTTGATCGGGAGGATCGTCGTTGGGCAATGCTGGTCGGGCTGGTTTGTACCGGATTTGTACCCACATAGCGCTGGCGCCATTGCCCGCCATCGACCGCGGCGGCGAGCTAGCGTGTCGAGGGTGGTTGTGAGACGCGCTGAGCCGATGGACGCAGGAGCCATCGCGAGGGTCCACGTCCGATCCTGGCAGGCCGGGTACCGCGGCCAGCTTCCCGACGAACTCCTGGATTCACTGAACGCGGCGGACCGCATTCCTCGGTGGGAGGCTGCGATCGATACGGCAGAATGGCCGGGCCTCGGCACACTGCTCATCGAGGACCACGACGCCCAGGTCGCAGGCTTCGCCCACCTCGTGGCGAGCCGAGATCGCGACGACGACCCGGATTCGGCCGGTGAGATTGCGTCGTTCTACATCGACCCCGCCTCATGGGGACAGGGCTTGGGCCGACACCTCATGCACAGCGCGCTCGTAGAGCTGAGTAGCCGGTATCGGATCGGCACACTGTGGGTCCTGGAGACCAACGCACGAGCCCGGGCCTTCTACGGGGTCACCGGCTGGACTCCTGATGGCCGAAGCAAGTACGACCTGATGTCCGGGGTTGAGATCCGAGACATGCGCTACCGGCACGAGCTACGCGCACCCTTCCGCGACCGTCGAGCCAGGCTCTCCTGACGCGAACCAGGCCCGTCGGCTGCCTGCCCATCCGGCTCGGAGCCCTCGATGACCTACTCGTCCGCTGCCACGTCGTGTCAGCGGGTATCGGTGCGTTCCGGAGCGGATGTGCCCAGATCCAACCCGGAGCGGCCGACTCCCCCATCCCCGGCCAGTGCGATCCCGTCGACCTGCTGCAAGCTGACCGCGCGGGAGCCCGGAGAGAGGTCGGCGGGATGGCACGGTGCCACGATCCCGGAGATCAGGCCGCCCGGCGAGGGCATGCAGTCGATCTTGTGACTGCGAGGAAGTCGCAAGCATCGGTCGACCGACCTCTACGACTCGAATCTGTGCAGGTAGGCGGTTCGTCAGTGTCCGCGGTGGTCGGCCACCGTCCGGCTCGGTTGCCACTCGGCTCAGTCACCCGGACGTCGTCAGGTTGGGAATCAGCGGGCCGTGGAGGCGAGCCTGCGCCGGCTGCGGACTGACCACATCGACATCTACACCGTCCACGAGTGGGACGGGCAGGTTCGGCTGGAAGAGACCTTGCGTGCCCTGGATGACCTCGTTCGGGACGGCAAGGTTCGCTACCTGGCGGTGTCCAACTATTCCGGCTGGCAGGTCATGAAGGCCCTGGTCCTGTCCGACGCCCACGGTTGGGAGCGCTTCGCGGGGAACCAGATCTACTACTCGTTGGAGAGTCGGGACGCCGAGTACGAACTGCTGCCGCTGTCGGTCGATCGGGGACTCGGCGTAATGGTGTGGAGTCCGCTGGTCCGGGGGCTGCTCACGGGGAAGTATCGGCGTGACAAGGGTCCGGGGCAGGGGCGGCACCTGACGGAATGGAACGAGAACGAGCCACCGGTCCGGAACGTCGACACTCTGTACTCGACCATCGAGGTCCTCGTGGACGTCGCCCAGCGGCGCGGGGTCTCACCAGCGCAGGTCGCGCTGGCGTGGCTGCTGACTCGTCCTGCCGTGTCCAGCCTGGTGATCGGAGCGCGAACCGACGAGCAACTGGCCACCAACCTCGCGGCTGCCGACACTGTGCTCGACGTGGAGGACCTGGCACGCCTGGATGCGGAGAGCCGCCCGCCGCTGATCTATCCCCACTGGCACCAGGACGCCATCCCAGCCGACTTCCGTGGACCCTCCGACTTCGTTCTGCACCCGGAGTAGTCCTCGTGTTTCGGGAGAGCGACCCGCCGAACTCGGGGACCGACCGACGGATCTACAGAGAGCTGCCAAACTGGCCTTGACCTGCGGCGCAGCCACGGACTACCCGTCTGCGTCGGCGTATCGTCCGTGAGCCGCACCGCAGGGGTCGTGCCCGCTCCTCCCCGTCCCCTCGGACTGGTCGATCTCCTCGTCGTGGTGACGGGTAAGGGTGGCGCAGCCATCGCGGAGCGACGCCGTAGGCGCCCTTGCGGCCGGCGCCGCGGCGTGGATGATCTCCGGCCGAGGGGTGACAAGCCACGATTGGCAGACAGCCATACTCCCCGACTCCCCAGGGCATCGGGCGCGACCGAGGAGCACAAGTGACTCAGCAGCCAGCGATGCAGTCGATCATGGCGTTAGCTGATCTGGCCACGCCGATGTCGATACGGGTAGCCGCGACGTTGGGCCTGGCGGAGTTGGCAGACGATGAGGGGGCAACGCCCGAGGAACTCGCGGACGCGACTGGCTCGTACCTACCTGCACTCGCTCGGCTGTTAGATCACCTGGTGACAGCTGGGGTATTCCAGCGCGACCGTGGAACCGGCCACTACCGGACCACGAGCCTCGGTGCCCAACTACGAGAGGACTCACCGGAAGGCTTCAAGATCCTGCTCGACATCAATACTGCTGGCGGACGCGGCGAACTGGCCTTCGTTGAGCTCCTCGACACCATCACCTCAGGCGCCTCCGGCTATGTCAACCGATACGGCCGCGAGTTCTGGGCCGACCTCGATGCTCATCCCCACCTACGACGCACGTTCGACTCCCAGATGAACTGGCGGTACCGGACGCAGGCACCGCAGATCGCCGAGCGCTTCGATTGGAGCCGCTTCCCCAAGGTTCTCGATGTGGGCGGCGGCGACGGCCTACTACTCGAGGAAATCCTTCGAGCACATCCCGACGTGCAAGGCACCGTGCTGGACCTCGGGCCGACCGTTGAAGCCGCCTCGAAGAGATTCACAACGACCGGACTCGAAGGCCGCGCCCACGCCGTCTCGGGCAGCTTTTTCGACCCGCTCCCCACCGACGCCGACGTCTACCTCCTCTCGGACATCGTCCACGACTGGGACGACGACCATGCCCGTCAGATCCTCACCCGCTGTAGAGATGCCGCCGACGGGAGCGACGCCGCAGTCGTGCTGATCGAGCCAGTACAAGGACATGGAGCCAGTACCGGGATCGACCTGTTCATGCTGCTGTGCTTCGGCGGCCGAGAGCGAAGCATCGACGACCTGAACCGACTCGCCGCCGACGTCGGCCTGAAGCCAGGCGGCGCTGTCTCAGTCGCCGACGGCCGTATCGCGCTGGAGTTCGCTGTCGAACCGGTCTGAGGATCAACCGCTGCGCTCCCGGGGGCCCGGGGCCGGGTAGCCGGCCACGGCGCCGCGAACGGGGTCACGGTCGGCAAGCACGTTCGCTTCCGATCTGCCGACGTCGAGCGCTGGCTAGATTCTCTGGACCGGCGGGCAGCCTGATGCCCGTCGACGACCTCTGTACCTCCGCGGGAAGGACCCGGCGACGGGGCAACGACGACCCTCGAAGCGCCACGGGCGCGGAGAGCGCCGGCGAGTTCGCTGGGTGGACCCGCAGACCGCGGAGCCCCGCACCGAGCTGTTCGAGCGCAAGGCCGATGCCGACCGGCACGACGTCAACATGCACGCCGGCATCTCCCGCGGCCAGTACATCGCCCGCGCGCCGGTCGGGTCACCATCGGCGAGTACACCGAGACCTGGCAGACGACGCAGCTCCACCGCGACTCGACCGCGGATCTGGTCGAACGAGCTCCTCGGCTGCACATCCTGCCGGTGCCCGGGCACTACGCAATGGCAGACGTGCAGCCCAGTCATCTGCGGGCGTGGGTCGAGGAGACCTCGACCCGTCCTCGCGCCGTCGACGGTGCACCTCGTGTTCAGCTACCTGCGGTCGTTGTTCGGGGCCGCGGTGTCCGACCGGGTCATCGCCACGTCGCCGTGCTCCGGGGCCCGGCTGCCGAAGATCGACAAACGCGATTACTTCATCCCCGGGCCGGAGAAGGTCCACGCCCTGGCCTCGTTGATCGCGGAGCGCTAACGCGCGGTCCCCTACGTCGCGGCGGGGTGCGGCCTGCGGGGCGGCGAGACCTTCGGCTTGGAGTTGGAGGACGTCGACCTCGACGCGGGAGAGATCCGCATCGTCCGTCAGATGAAACGGATGGTCAGTTTCCGGCCTACCTGGGCGAGCTGAGTCACGGTCGAGCCGCTACACGGTCGAGCTGCCGGACATCGTCGCTGGGGCACAGCTCGCCGATGATCACGCTGGACACCTGCGCGCACGAATGGCCGGACGCCCTGGACCGCATCCGGACGCTCGTCGACACCGCGCTCGGCGCGGGTCTGCGCTGACGATCCGAGTCAGGTGATCTTGTACCGGATTTGTACCCGTGGGGGACCTGCTCCGAGTAACCGCAGGTCAGCGGTCTGGATTCACGTACAGACTGCGCTTGGAGATGTACTGGACGACCCCGTCCGGCACGAGGTACCAGACCGGCCGCCCCGCGGCGACGCGCGTCCGGCAGTCACTGGACGAGATCGCCATCGCCGGCACCTCGACCGTCGTGACGGAACCCTCGGGCAGGTGCCCGTCGGCGAGTTCGTACCCGGGCCGGGTCACACCGACGAAGTGGGCGTAGCGGAACAGCTCGTCGACCTTGCGCCAGGACAGGATCTGCTGAAGCGCGTCGGCGCCGGTGATGAAGAACAGCTGCGCCTCGGGCATCGCCTCGTGCAGGTCGGCGAGGGTGTCCGCGGTGTAGGTCGGTCCCGTCCGGTCGATGTCGACCCGGCTGACCGAGAACCGCGGGTTCGACGCCGTCGCGACGACCGTCATCAGGTAGCGGTCCTCGGCGGGCGAGACGTCGCGCCCGGTCTTCTGCCAGGGCTCACCGGTCGGCACGAAGATCACTTCGTCGAGGGCGAACCGGTCGGCCACCTCGCTGGCCGCGACCAGGTGGCCGTGGTGGACGGGATCGAACGTCCCGCCCATCACGCCGATCTTGCGCTGCATCGCCGCAGACTATGCGTCTCCCCCGCCCCGCGGCATCCCCGGTGACCCGGGGTAGAGGTGCCGGAACTGGACGCTGATGCGCGGACCGGACGCGGCGACCTTCGGCACGCTGTGCTGCCAGGTCCGCTGGCAGCTGCCGCCCATCACCAGCAGGTCGCCCGAGGCGAGCGGGAACGACACCGACGCGCCGCCACCGGTCGGCCGCAGCCGGAGCGGCCGGGTCGCCCCGAGCGACACCAGCGCGACGACGGCTTCGGGCCGCTCCCGCGCGACCCGGTCCCCGTGCCAGGCGACGCCGTCGGTTCCGTCGCGGTAGAGGTTGACGCCGACCTGGGTGAAGTCCTCGCCGTACCGCTCCCCCAGCTCCGCCCCCATGTCGAGCAGACGGTCCGGCACACGGGGATCCGGCAGCAGCCAGCGGTGGGTCAGCCGCGGCTCCTCGACCATGCGGTCGTACATCCGGCGGCGGTGCCCGGTGAACGGGACGGTGCGACGCAGCCGGTCGAACAGCGGGTCGGGGTCGGGGACCCAGCCGGGTACGACGTCGACCCAGGCACCGTGCGCCAGCTCGTGCCGAAAGGCTACGGAGAGCCCGCCGCCGGTGGCGGCGAACAGCGATCCCTGCCAGCAGGCGTCCACCCGGCAGACGGTACCCCGGTTCGAACAGAAGTTCGACCCCGTCGGCGGAACTGTCGGTCCCCGCGGCTAGCGTCCGGCCCCGGAACGCACCCCGTGACCAGGAGGCCGAGATGACGAGCACGTTCACCGAACTCGCGATCGACTGCGCCGATCCCGGCCGGCTCGCCCGCTTCTGGTGCGCGGTCCTCGGCTACGACGTGCGGGACCAGGACGACGGGATCGTCACGATCGGGCCCCCACCACCGGCGGGAGGCGGTACGCACACCGGTCCGGTGCCCCCGGTGCTGACGTTCGCCCACGTCCCCGAGGCGAAGGCCGTCAAGAACCGGCTCCACATCGATCTCGACCCCGGCCCCGACCGGCAGGACGACGAGGTCGGCCGCCTGCTCGGCCTGGGCGCCCACCGCGCCGACGTCGGCCAGGGCGACCAGAGCTGGGTCGTCCTCACCGATCCCGAGGGGAACGAGTTCTGCGTGCTGTCGGGCCGGCACCCGTGAACCGGGACTCAGCCCTCGAGGATGCGCCAGGCGTGCGGGGCGAGCAGCAGCGGATCGTCGGGGGCCCCGCCCTCGGAGTCGGTGACCGTGGCGCCGCGGAGGCCGTCGGGGAACCGCTGCGGTCCGTCGTCGACAGACAGGAGCGTCACCAGGCTCTGCCCGGGGCCGGTGCTGCGCAGGGCGATCGCGGTGTCGGTCAGGTGCTCGACGGTCGTGTGCGCCCGTGTGAGCCACGGGTGCCGGCGGCGCAGCGCGATCAGTCGCTGGTGCAGCTCGAACACCGGGGCCCCGAAGGGGGCGAGGCCCGACGGGTCGTCGGGGAACGCCGGGCGGACGGCGTCGTCGCCGAACTCGCGCTCCTCCTTGACCCCGGTGAAGGCCTGCTCGTCGCCGGCGTAGACGCTCGGCACCCCGCCGAGCGTCATCAGCACCGCGATCGCGTGCCCGAGGTGGTCGGCCCGGTCCAGCGTGCTGGCCAGGCGGGTGACGTCGTGGTTCCCGACGAAGGTCAGCGGGGCGAACGTGTCCAGCATCGCCGAGTGCCTGCCCACGGCGTGCGCGAGCTCGTGGAGGTTGCGGTCGTTGAGCGCGCTCCAGACGGCCTTCCAGAGCTCGTACTGGGTGACGGTGTCCATCCCGGACCCGGCGACGACGGCCGCGTAGTCGCCGTGGATGACCTCCCCGGCGATCCACGCCTCGGGGTGCGCCTCCCTGACCTGCGGCAGCACCCGGCGCCAGAACGCGTCCGGCACCTGGTAGGCCGCGTCGAGCCGCCAGCCGTCGGCACCACGGTCGAGCCAGTGCGTCATGACGGCGACGACGTGGTCCGCGACGGCGGGCTCGTCGTGGTCGAACGCGACCAGCCGGTCGTGCCCCTCGAAGGTCACCGGGTGCTCGCCGTCCCAGCGGAACCAGCGGCGGGCGTCGGGGTCGCCCTGTTCGGCCCGCCGGAACGCGTCGAAGTCCCGTCCGACGTGGTTGAACACGCCGTCGAGCAGCAGCCGGATCCCGCGCGCCCGGCACGCCTCGACGAGCCGGTCGAAGTCCTGCTCGTCGCCCAGGCGGGAGTCGATCCGGAAGTGGTCGGTGGTGTCGTAGCCGTGGGTGCGCGAGGCGAACACAGGGCCGAGCGCGAGCCCGTTGCAGCCGAGTTCGAGCAGGTAGTCCAGCCAGGGCAGGATCCGGTCCAGCCGGTGCACGGCCGGGGCGTCCGCCGGGAGCGCGTCCCGCTCGGCCCCGGTGAAGCCGAGCGGCTGCAGCTGCCACCAGATCGCGTGGTCGGCCCACGTAGCGGTACGAGTCATCGCGGACATGCTGCCTCCTCGGCGGCGGCGCCGCAGACGGCCGGTGCCCGCGCGGGCACGCACCCCTGCGACGATCTCGATCATGAGTTCGCGTGCCGAGGGTGCCGTGCTGTCCTACCTCGGCCTGCGGCGCGCGGTCGGGATCATCGGCATCCTGCTGCCCTTCGTCCTGGTCGCCGGCGACCTGCTGCTCGGCGGGGACGGGCTGCGCGACTCGATCAGCCGTTACTACTACTCACCCATGCGCGACGTCTTCGTCGGCAGCCTCTGCGCCGTCGGGGTCTTCCTGTTCTGCTACCGCTACGAGCGGCCGGACAACCGGCTGGCCAACCTCACCGGGTCGGCGGCGATCGCCGTCGCGCTGCTCCCGACGCGCCCGGAGGACGGGGCGACGCCGGTCGGGACCGCCGTCGGGTGGCTGCACCTCGTCGCGGCAGGGGTGTTCTTCGCGGGACTGGCCTGGTTCTGCCTCGCGCTGTTCACCCGCGGCGAGGTCCGCAACCGGCGGCGGGCGGCACGCAACGTCGTCTACCGGACCTGCGGGTGGACGATCGTCGCGTGCCTGGCGCTGGCACTCCTGGACGCCGTGCTGGTGCCGGACGCGGTCGCGGAGCGCTTCCACACGCTGTTCTGGCTGGAGGCGCTCGCGATCCTGGCGTTCGGCGTCGCGTGGTTCGTGAAGGGCGACACGGTGCTGCGGGACCCGCCGTCGACGGACCCGGCGCCCGCGGTCTGACCGGCCCCGCACACACGGCGGGGCCGGTCCGGGACCCCCTCGCGCCCGGACCGGCCCGTCGTGACGACCGACGATCAGTTGATCGAGGAGTCCGGCGCCGCCGGGGCCTCCGGAGCCGGGATCATGTCCAGGATCGGGTCGAGCGGGGTCGCGGGGAGCTCGGGGAGCGGGCCCTTCGGCTTCTCCTTCTCCTCCTTGTGCTCCCACTTCTTGTGGTCGTGCTTGTGGTGCTTCTTGTGCTTGTGGTGATCGTCGCCCTTGTCCTTCGAGTGCTCCTTCTTCGGAGCCTCGTCGTAGCCGGTGGAACCGGCGAAGGCCATGCCCGGGGCCGCGACGGCCAGGGGCAGCAGGGTCGCGCCGACGAGCGCGCCGCGAACGGACTTCCGCATCTCACAACCTCCTCGTTGTTCGACAGACCGTCGCTTGCGGTCTTGTCGGGGTAACGAGGAACACATCGGCACGCAACGACCATTCACCCGATCGCGCTGACCAGCGGCTCTCACCAGCAGTGACCGGTCCGCTACGCCACGCAGGGGACCGGGTGGAACGGCGGAGCTACGTCAGGCTCCGGCGCGTGTGGCGGCGTCGCCCAGGATCGGGAGGTAGGAGTCGAGCACCCACGGGATCGAGAGCACCGACGGCGCCGAGCTGGCCACGACCCGGTCCGCTCCGACGACCGGGGCGAAGGCACCACGCGCCATCGCGGGAAGCAGCTCGACGCCCGGCGTCGCACGGAACGCCTGCACCTCCTCGGGCGACCCGAAGAACCCGATCAGCAGGTCCGCGTCGACGCCGGACAGCAGCTCGGTGCTGATCGTGTAGTAGACCTCGTCGCCGCCGGGGGCGTTCTGCTCGACGTACGGGGCGAGCTCCAGGCCCATGTCCGTCACCAGCTGGACCCGGACGTCGCCGGCCCGGAACACGCCGAGCGCGCCGCCATCCATCCCGCCGGTGTACAGGAACGTCTTCCCGGCGAGCTGCGGGAACCGTCCCGTCGCGCCGGTGAGCTGCGCCGTCGTGTCGTCGATCAGCTGCTGCGCCCGCGCCGGGTCACCGAACACCTGGCCGGCGATCCGGGTCTGGTCCTGCCAGCCGGTGGAGTACGCGGCGTCCGGGTAGGCGATCGTCGGCGCGATCGCGGAGAGCTGCTGGTACTCCTGCGGGGTCAGCCCGGAGTAGGTCGCCAGCACCAGGTCGGGCTGGACGGCCGCGATCTCCTCGAACGGGACGACCGCGAGATCGTCGGACCCGATGACCTGCGGGAACTCGGCTCCGCTCGTCCCGATCGCCTCGCGCACCCAGGGCAGGACGCCCTCCGCGTCGCCGCCGTAGACCGTCCGCGGGATCGCGACCGGCACGACCCCCATCGCCAGCGCGACGTCGGCGTTGGCCGCGCTGAGCGTGACGACCCGCCGCGGCCGGTCCGGGACCACCGTCTCGCCGAGCGCGTGCCGGACCGTCACCGGGAAGCCCTCGGCCGCCGGCGCGGCTCCCCCACCGGACGTCTGCTCGCCCCCGCCGCAGCCGGCGAGCAGGAACAGGCCGGCGGCGCCGGCGAGCACCCCACGGCGACTCACGGCACGGGCGGACGGCGGAACGACGACGGGCACGGGGAGCTCCCTCCACGGAACGACAGGGAAGGCGACCCTAACCTTCCTCCGGGCGCGGTACGTCCGATTCGTCTACGGTCGTGGCCGTGGACACAACCGCGGATGCCCGGAAGGACTGGCCCGTCCTGACCCCGGCGGGGCGCACGGCGCGATGGCTGCAGCGGCTCGTCCTGGTCGCGCTGACGATCGTCGGCCTGATCGGGATCGTGGTCGCGCCCCCGGGCCTCGGCCCCGGACGGACGGCGCTCGCCGGCGCCGGCCTGCTGGTGCTGGTGCTGGCCGTCGCCGTCGTGTGGCCGCTGGCGGGCTCCTGGCCCGGCCGGGTCGCGAACCCCTCCACCGTGTGGTCCAGCCGGTGGCGCGACCGCTGGGCCGCCCGGCGCGACCTGGTCGCCGGCCGCCCGCTCGACGACGACGCGCGCCGCCACGTCGCCGCCTCGGTCGCGACCTGGTCGGCGAACGTCCTCCAGCTCCCGGTGCTCTGCGGGATCATCGGCTACCAGCTGGTGCTGCAGGCGACCCGGCCGGACTCCGGGCGTTTCCTGGACGGCGTGGTGGTCGTGACGGTGCTCGTGGTCGGCGTGACGGTCGTCACGCTGCTCAGGGGGCTGTCGCTGCGGCGCGCCGCCCGCGCCGCCGGGGCGCTGCCCGAGGTCCGTTCCGGGCCCTGAGGGCCCGTTCGCCCGGTCCACTGCCGCCGCTCGGCGGCCCCGGAGCCGCACCCGGCGCGCCACGGCGCGTACCACGTCCGAGCCGTCCTGACCCGCGGGTAGCGTCGCCGGTATGCGTGCTCCGGACACCGGCGACCGGGCTCCCCACCCGTCCGGTCCCCGCTCCCCCGATCTCCCGGTCCACCCCGGTGCCGGGCCCGGGCCGTGGTCCCCGCCCGGCGCGACCGGGACTTCGGTGCCCGGTACACCCGGCCCCGGCGCTCCCGGGACGCCTGCGCCCGGCACCTCCGGCCCCGGCGCGGACCGCGCCCCGCACACGACCCCGGCCGGCCCCTGGCCGACCGTGCGCCCGCCGTCGACCCGCGCCGTCGTCGTGACCCGGGTGGCGGCCGTCGTCGCGCTCGTGTGGTTCGGCGCGGTCTACACCGTCGCCACCGACGTCCTGTCCCGTGCGCCGTACCTGCTCACGGGGGTCGTCGTCGGCGCGGTCCTGTGCGTGCTCGGCAGCACCCTGCTCTGGGTGTACGCGGCGCGCACGCCCGCGCGGGTCGCGCCCCGCCGCGGCCCGGAGATGGGGCTCGCCCGCGACCGGGCGGCGGCGCGCACGTTGCTGCGCTCCGGCGGCGACCCGGACGGCGAGCAGCGCCGCCTGATCGCCGTCGAGGTGCTGGCCGATGCGAAGCTCCCACTGGTCACCGGGGCGACGGCCGGGTTCCTCGGGCCGCTCGTCGTCGCCGTCGCGAACGCGAGCGGGCCGCTGCCGTGGCTGGGCCCGGTGACGGCTGGCCTGACCGTGCTGTTGCTGCTCGTCCTGGGCCTGCGGACCTGGTCGGCGTACGCGCTGCACCGCGCCGCGGACGGCAAGCACACCGTGCCGCGGTTCGAGGAGACCGGCGCGCCCTGGCGGCCCTGGCCCTGATCAGCCGAGCGCGCCGGCGACGAAGGCCAGCTCGGCCTCCATCCCGTCCTGGTCCCCGGTGTGCCGCGCCGTCGCGTGCCGGTGCCCGATCGCGGCGGCCAGCAGCCGGGCGGCCCCGCGGACGCGCTCCGGGTCCGCGGCGGCCGGGACGAGCACCTCGTGCACGGCGTCCTCCAGTTCGGTGGTGCGCCGCTGCAGCGCCTCGCGCACCGCGGGGTGGGTGTCGGCCTCGCGCCAGAGCAGGTGTGACAGCAGCGCCGACGACTCCAGCACCCGGTCCAGCTCCGTGACCAGCGCACGCAACCCGGCCGCCAGATCCCCCGGGACGAGCACGTCCCGGCCGCGTACGGGATGCGGTAGCCGGTCGACCAGGGCCTCGAGCAGGTCCGGCTTGCGGCGGAAGTAGTAGTGCACGAGCCCCTTCGGGACCCCGGCCCGCTCGGCGACCCGCGAGGTGGGCGTCGCGTCGAAGCCGTGCGCGGCGAACAGGTCCTCGGCGGCGTCGAGGATCCGCTCCCGGGCGGGGGCGTCCTCCGGGGTCGTTGTGGGCGGCACGCCCCGATCCTGCCCGGTACGCGACGGGGGCCGCGACCCGTCGGGTCGCGGCCCCCGTCCCGGAACGACGTCCGGTGCGTCGTGGCCGGTCAGTGGGCCACGATCCCGCGGTGCTCCGCCGTCGCCGCGGGGAGCGCCGACGCGGCCACCGCGACCGTCAGCACCCCGGCGACCCACGACGTCCAGGACGCCCCGGTCAGGGCGCTGTAGCCCATGGCCCACGGCGCCACGAACAGCAGGACGCCGAGCACGCCGTGCACCCATTCGCTCGTCACCGAGCCGGGCACGGCGAGCGACCAGAGCGACGTGGCGGCGAGCACCACGCCCAGCACGACCAGCGTCCATGCGGCGGCGACGTTCGTCGCCGTCACGAGGGGCGAGAGAGCCGTGAGCACACCGATCACCAGCGCTGCCCAGTCCTGCCAGCGCTGCCACGACCGCCGAGTGGTCCCTGCCATCGCGATACACCTTCTTCTCTGCGAGTCCCTGTGGGGATACCTCCGGTTTACGCTTGATTGGCCGGCCGGTCAAGACCATCTCCTCATGGGCCGCCCGTGTCCGGACCATCCCCGCCGAGATGCAGATCAGCGCGCTCCGGGGCCTCCGGAGGAACGCTGGACTGCATCTCGACGAGGGCGCGGGGCGGCGCCGGGGCGGCGGTGCGGGTCAGGCGCTCCCGCCTGGGGCGACCGGGCCGATGTAGGTGCCGGGACGCGTGGCACCGTCCTGCCGGGACACCCCGCCGCCCGGCCACGGCAGCGTCTTCGACGCCCGCTCGTCCGGCGGGGTGACGACGAGCTGTGCCGGCTTCCAGTCACCCGGCAGCCAGGTGATCACGGTGTGCGCGGCGCCGCCCGGAGCCAGCCGGACCGTGGACGCCTGCTTCTCCGCGCGTGGCAGCGAGTAGCTGGATCCGTGCTTCGGGTCGTCCGGCCCGCGCAGGTCGACGCCGCCGAACCCGGTCATCGTGCACGGCTCGCCCGAGGTGTTGGTCCAGACGATCGTGGTGTGCCGCTGTCCGGCCTCGCCGGTCGTGCGGCCGACGCTCGCACCGAGGTCGGCGCCGGTGCAGCGGCCGGCGGCACCGTTCCCGCCGCCGTTCCCCCCGCCGTTCCCTCCGCCACCGTCCCCGCCGCCGTCGTTCCCGCCGTCCTCGTCGCCGGTCGCCGGTGAGGTGGGGGGTGCCGACTCCGTGGCCGGTGACGTCGGGGCGGGGGTCGGCGTGGCCGGGGCCTCGGACACCGGGCCGGCGGCCGTCGGCCACGACTCCCCGCCGCAGCCGGCGAGCAGGAGACCGGCCGCGAGGAGACCGGCCGCGAGCGGAGCGCGCATGATCCTCATGCGGACACCCTCTCGCCGGGAAACGTTGCACCGCAGCACCGGCCGACATGGATCACACGACCGGGCATGCTCCGCTCAGACCGGCAGGAGGCCTTCCACGACGTCGGCGAGCTGCGCCGCCGTCCGGCACTCGTGCATCGGCAGCACCTCGCCGTAGCGGCGGGCGTCGGAGTCGCCGGTACCCCACATGCGCTGCGGTTCCGGGTTGAGCCAGTGCGCGTGCCGGGCCCGGTCGGCCAGGAGCCCGAGCGCCCGCAGGTTCGGGTCCCGGTAGTTGGTGCGGCCGTCGCCGAGCACCAGCAGCGACGTCTTCGAGGTGACGGCGTCGGCGTACTGCTCGAGGAAGTCGCCGAACGCGCTGCCGTAGTCGGAGTGCCCGTCGAACGCCGTCAGCCGGGCCTCGCGCAGCACCCGCTGCATCACCCCGGACAGCTCCGCGCCCGGGGTGAACAGGTGCGTCACCTCGTCGGTGCGCTCGACGAAGGCGAACACCCGCACCTTGGAGAACTGCTCGCGCAGCGCCTGGACCAGCAGCAACGTGAAGTGGCTGAAGCCGGCGACCGACCCGGAGACGTCGCAGAGGATCACGAGCTCGGGGCGCCCCGGGCGCCGGGTCCGGTAGGCCGGCTCCATCGGCACACCGCCGGTGGACAGCGAGCGGCGCAGCGTCCGGCGCAGGTCCAGCCGCCCGCGGTGCGCGCGGCGGCGCTTCGCCGACAACCGTGAGGCCAGCCGCCGCGCGAGGGGCTGCACGGTCCGGCGCAGCTCCGCGAGCTGGACGGCGTTCGCGGTCAGGAAGTCCACGCGGTCCGGCTGCGACGGCGTCGTGGACCGGGAGACCTGCTCGCGGCCCCGCTGCTCGGCGGTGCGGCGGCGGACCTCGTCGCGGACCATGTCCCGGAACCGGGCGATCCGGTCGCGGATCTCGCGGCGGCGGACCTCGGAGACGAAGTCGGTGTCGCCCTCCTGCGCCAGCCCGTCGAGGATCCGGGCCAGCAGCGTGTCCGGGGACAGCGCGTTCAGCGCCTGGTAGGCGGACCAGTTGGGTTGCGCGGCCTGCCCGCGCACGCCCTGCCCGGCGGCGCCGGCGTTGCCGATCGCGTCGACCGCGGCCCGCGCCAGCTCGCGCAGGGTCTCGGTGTCGCCGTCGCGCAGGAGGTCGGCGAGGACGTCGCGGAGCGCGTCGACGTCGACCGGGCCCTCGCCGGTGCCGTGCTCGCCGTCGTCGACCCGGGGGACGTCCACCTCGGACGCACCGGCACCCAGCGCCGGCGGGAACCAGAGGTCGAACAGGGCGTCGAAGGTGGCCCGCTGCCCGGAGCGGCGCAGCAGCGCCGCGGCCAGACCCTCCCGCAGCTCGTCGCGCCGCAGCAGGTCCAGCACCCCGACGACGCGGGCGGCGTCGACCGTCTCCCCCGGCCCGACGGCGACGTGGTGACGCCGCAGCGCGGCCACGAAGTCGACCAGGTGTCCCGGTAGACCGTGCTCCGGGACGGCGGACGCGGGCAGGGTGCTCACCGGCCCATCATGCGTGACGCACCCGGTTTGTGCGACGTCCCGGCCGTGCCGCCGAGCTGCGGCCGGGACGTCGCCGATCACCGCGGTCCCACACCGCGGAGGTCTTCTCAGCCGCCCAGGTCGACCGGCACGACGTTCGGGTCGAACGGCTTCTCCCCCGCCACGAGCCGCAGCGACCCGCCGAACCCGCCGGGCCCGTCGGCGTAATCGATCGCCGAGCGCAGGTCCGAGACACCGTTGGTGCCGGGCGCGGGTGCCAGGTTCAGCGTGGACAGCACGCCGAGCGCGGCGCCGTCGGCGGACAGGTAGCCCGATCCGGAGTCGCCCGGGATGCCGGGCAGCACGGTGGTGACGGTGTGCGAGCGGCCGCCGCCGGTGGTGCCGAGCGAGGTCCCGGTCTTCGGCCGCAGCGCCGCGACGCCCTGGCGGAGCTCGGAGTTCCCGTAGCCGAAGACGATCTCACCGGCGCGGGTGCCGTCGGTGTCGACTCCGGTCGGTCCGCCGTAGAACGGCATCGTCGGGTTGGTCCGTGCGACGTCGGCCGGGTCGATGCGGACGAGCGCGAAGTCGTTGAAGCGGCAGGTGTCCGGATCGGCCCCGCCGGCCTCCTGCATGCTCAGCCACGACGAGTACGCGAGGGCCCCCGGGCGCTCCGCGCCCTCGATCTCCACCGGCGTACCGAGCGGGAGCGACTCCGCGGTGCAGCCGTCGACCTCGGTCGAGCCACCGGTGCCCGCGCAGTGTGCGGCCTGCCCGAGGTAGACCTCGGCGCCGTCGGTGAACACGAAGTTCGCCGTGCACTGGGCGCCCTCGGGGCCGGTGCGGGTCATGACCCCGGGGGTCACCGTGGCGTCGTCGGGGCCGGCGAAGCCCGGGCCGTCCTGGGCGGCGGCCGTCCCGGCCGCGGCGAGGGCGAGCGCGACGACGGCGGCGCCGGCGAGGCCGGCCCGGGCGAGCCGGCGCCGGACGGACGACTGCGGGGTGGGGCGAAGGTTCTCCGGGACGGCGGTCATCGGCGTCGGGCCTCCGGGGTGCGCTGGGGAGCGGTCACCGGGCTCAACTCGCCACGAGCGCCGCGGTTACGGCAGGTGCCGACAGCGGCCCGATCTTCACTCCATCGGGGTGCCCGGCGATACCGCCGGACGGCCCCGTGTCACCCGCCGTTCAGTTGAGCCGGAGCTCGGCGGCCGCCTTCTCGGCATCCGAGCGATGCTTGAGGACGACGCCGAGGGTGGCGCGGACGGCGTCGTCGTCGAGGGTGTCCAGGCCGAGCGCGAGCAGCGTGCGGCCCCAGTCGATCGTCTCGGCGACGCTGGGCACCTTGCGCAGCTCCATCGCCCGCAGCACACGGACGGTCCGGACCAGCGCGTCGGTGAGCTGCTCGGTGAGCTTGGGGACGCGGACGCCGACGATCCGCCGTTCCATCTCGGCGTCCGGAAAATCCAGGTGCAGGAACAGGCACCGCCGCTTGAGCGCCTCGGACAGCTCGCGGGTCGAGTTCGACGTCAGCAGCGAGAACGGGCGCCGGGCCGCGGTGACGGTGCCCAGCTCGGGGATCGAGACCTGGAAGTCCGACAGGACCTCGAGCAGCAGACCCTCCACCTCGACGTCGGCCTTGTCGATCTCGTCGATCAGCAGGACGGTCGGGTCGGTGCGGCGGATCGCGGTGAGCAGCGGGCGCGGGAGCAGGAACTCCTCGGAGAAGACGTCGTCGCGGGTCGCGTCCCAGTCCTCGGAGTCCCGGCCCGCGGTGATCCGCAGCAGCTGCTTGGCGTGGTTCCACTCGTAGAGCGCGCGGGCCTCGTCGATGCCCTCGTAGCACTGCAACCGCACCAGACCGGAGCCGGTGGCCTGGGCGACGGCCTTCGCCAGCTCGGTCTTGCCGACGCCGGCGGGCCCCTCCACCAGCAGCGGCTTCCCGAGCCGGTCGGCGAGGAACACCGTGGTCGCCACGGCGGTGGACGCGAGGTACCCGGTCTCACCGAGCCGGTCGGTGACGTCGGCGACGGAGCCGAACACGGGCTGGTGGGCTGTGCTCACGGCGGTCATCCTGCACTGCACCACGGGCCGGTGCCGCACACCCCCGCCCTGCGGGTGAGCCGGATCACCCGCGGGACGGGAGCGCCGCTCAGCGCCCCCGGCGGGCGAACACCCAGGTCGCGGCGACGAGCGACACCCCGGCGATGCCCGCACACCAGGCGAGGGCGAGCGCCGCCGTCGCACCGAGTGCGACGACCGGCGTCCCGTCCGACCCGAGCCCGACCAGCAGCCCCCGGACCGACTCGATCACCGGGGTGACCGGCTGGGCCTCGGCGAAGCCGCGCAGCCAGCCCGGCATCGAACCGGGCGGGACGAACGCGCTGGACACGTACGGCAGGAACAGCATGACGAAGCCCAGCCCACCGGCCGACGCGGGTGTGCGCGCGACGACGCCGACGAACGTCGCCACGCAGGTGATCGCCAGCACGTAGGAGGTGACGACGCCGAGCGCGCCCAGCCACTCGAGCGGGCCCGCGCCGGGACGGAAGCCGATGGCCGCGGCGACGGCCAGCACGATCGCCGTCGTCAGGAGGTTCTTGAGCACGCTCGCCACCACGTGCCCGGCGAGCACCGCCGCACCGGGGACCGGCATGGACCGGAACCGGTCCATGATCCCCGTCCCGGTGTCCTGCACCAGCGCGATCGCGGTGTTCGAGGCCCCGTAGCCGGCGCACAGCAGGATCACGCCCGGCGTGGCGTAGGTGATGTAGTCGGTGCCGGTCTCGATCGCCCCGCCGAACACGAAGACGAACATCAGCATGATCATCGTCGGGAGCAGGAGCGAGACGAGCAGCTCGTCCGGGTCGCGGCGGGCCAGCCGCAGTGCGCGGCCGGTCATCGTCGCGGTGTCCGGGACGGCCCGGAGCCACCGGGCAGGTGCTGCCGGGGCCGTCATGCCGCCACCCCCGCCGGCTCGGCGGCGTCCGCGTGCCGGGTGGAGTGCCCGGTGAGCGCGAGGAACGCGTCGTCGAGGCTGGGCGCGCGCACCGCCCAGTGCTCCGGCGGCGGACCGGCCGCCTCGACGATCGTGAGCAGGTCGCGGACGTGCCGGACCGAACCGTCGGTGGGCACCCGGAGGACCGGACCGGTGGGCACGAGGCCGCCGATCGCGCCGGCGACCCGGGCCGCGTCGGTGGCGGAGGCGAAGGCCAGCTCGACGGCGGCGTCCCCGACCGCCCGCTTGAGCTGGGCGGGCGTGCCCTCCGCGACCACCCGGCCGCCGTCGATCATGGCGACCCGGTCGGCGAGCTCGTCGGCCTCCTCCAGGTACTGGGTCGTGAGCAGCAGGCTGGTGCCGTCGGCGACGACGCGGGTGATGACCTCCCACATCCCGCGCCTGCTGCGCGGGTCCAGCCCGCTCGTCGGCTCGTCGAGGAACAGCACCGTCGGGCGCAGCACCAGGCCGGCGGCGAGATCGAGCCGGCGGCGCATCCCGCCGGAGTAGGTCCGCAACTGCCGCCCGGCCGCGTCCGCCAGGCCGAACGCCTCGAGGAGCTCGTCGACCCGGGTCCGGACCGCCCGGCGCGGCAGGTGGGCGAGCCGGGCCATCGTCGTCAGGTTCTCGCGGCCGGTGAGCTTCTCGTCGACGGCGGCGTACTGGCCGGTGAGACCGATGACCTCGCGGACCCGGCGCGCGCCGGTCACGACGTCGTGTCCCGCCACGGTGGCGGTACCGCCGTCCGGCCTGGTCAGGGTGCTCAGCACCCGCACGGTGGTGGTCTTGCCCGCGCCGTTCGGACCGAGCAGCGCGAGCACCTCCCCCGCGTCCAGCCGGAGGTCCACGCCGTCCAGCACCCGCACCGGACGGCGCCTCCCTCCGAAGCTCTTGCGCAGGCCGACCGCCCGCACCACGGGTTCCGCCACGACCACTCCCCTCATCTGCTTACAGTACAAACTGTTTATAGCATCAACTGCTTACGGCGGACACCGTTTTCCTGCGGCCGCGCGGGCGGGAGAGGATGGACGCATGGACGACGAGGAGGTCCCCGCGACCCTGCGCAGGCTGTGGGGGCGTGCCGGCCGGCCGCGCCGCGGGCCAAAACCGGCGCTGAGCACCGACCGGATCGTGCGGACCGCCGCCGACCTGGCCGACGCCGAGGGACTCGGCGCCGTGTCGATGGCGCGGGTGGCGGACGTGCTGGGCTGCACCGCGATGGCGCTCTACCGGCACGTCGAGAGCAAGGACGAGCTGCTGGCCCTGCTGGCCGACCACATCGCCGAGCCGCTCACGATGCCCGAGCACGCCGGCGACTGGCGGTCCGGGCTGGAGGCGTGGACCCGCGCCCAGATCGACGCCGCGCTCGCCCGGCCGTGGTTCCTGGAGCTCCCGCTGGCCGCGGCCCGGATCGGTCCGAACCGGGTGCGCTGGATGGAGGAGGCGTTCGCGGTACTGGCCGAGGTGGACCTGCGGGGGGACGAGAAGCTCGCCGTCGTCGGGCTGCTCGCCCAGCACGTGCTCGCCGAGGCGCGGGTGCAGCTGGAGACGACGCTCGCCGCGGCGGACGACGTGCGACGCCGCCGCGGCCTGCCCGCGGACACCCCGCTGAGCGAGCTCGACCCGGCCGAGGTGACCGCGGCGAACCCGATGCACGACTTCGAGACCGTCCTGCACGATCTCGCCGCCCCGGGCGACTACCCGCACCTGAAGGCGGCCCTCGCCGACATGCCGGCGCCCGTCCTCACCGGTGCGCGCGACCCGGACGCGGAGATCGACCTCGGGCTCGGGCTCGTGCTCGACGGCGTCGAGGCGTACGTGCGGGCCCGCTCCGCCGGACCGCCCCCGCGGCCGCCCGGCGACGGGACTGTCGGGGGTCCGCGCCACCATGGGTCCCGTGACGACCGCATCGGAGACCGACCTGCCGGGTAGCGCCGACCTGCGCGAGCGCGCCGAGGCGGTGCTCGCCCAGCTCGCCGGCGACGGCGCCCGGCTGCGCGAGGACCAGTGGACCGCGATCGAGGCCCTGGTCGCGCAGCACCGCCGCGCGCTCGTCGTGCAGCGCACCGGCTGGGGCAAGTCGGCGGTCTACTTCGTGGCGACGGCGCTGCTCCGCGAGCAGGGCGCCGGCCCCACGGTGATCGTCTCCCCGCTGCTGGCGCTGATGCGCAACCAGATCGACGCGGCGATCCGCTCCGGGATCGTGGCGGTCACGGTCAACTCGGCCAACGCCGACGAGTGGGACGCGGTGTACGCCGACATCGAGAACGGCGACGTCGACGTGCTGCTCGTGTCGCCGGAGCGGCTCAACAACCCCGACTTCCGGGACCGGGTGCTGCCGAAGCTCGCCGCGAGCGCCGGGATGCTCGTGGTCGACGAGGCGCACTGCGTGTCCGACTGGGGGCACGACTTCCGGCCCGACTACCGCAGGCTGCGCACGCTGATCGCCGAGCTGCCGTCCGGCATCCCGGTGCTGGCGACGACCGCGACCGCGAACGACCGGGTCGTCACCGACGTCTCGGAGCAGCTCGGCATGGGCCGGGACCAGCAGGACACGCTGGTGCTGCGCGGCTCGCTGGACCGGGAGTCGCTGCGGCTGGCCGTGGTGCAGCTGCCGACCCCCGCCCGGCGACTGGCCTGGCTGGCCGCGAAGCTCGACGAGCTGCCCGGCGCCGGGATCGTCTACACCCTCACCGTGCAGGCCGCCGACGAGGTGGCCGAGTTCCTGCGCGAGCGCGGGTTCGCGGTGCGCTCCTACTCCGGGAAGACCGATCCGGAGCAGCGGCTCGCCGCCGAGTCGGACCTGCAGGAGAACCGGGTGAAGGCCCTGGTGGCGACGTCGGCGCTGGGCATGGGCTTCGACAAGCCCGACCTGGGCTTCGTCGTGCACCTCGGCGCCCCCGCCTCGCCGGTGGCCTACTACCAGCAGATCGGCCGTGCCGGGCGCGCGCTGGAGCGGGCCGAGGTGGTGCTGCTGCCCGGCCGCGAGGACCGCGACATCTGGGCCTACTTCGCCTCGCTCGCGTTCCCGCCGGAGCCGCTGGTCCGCCAGACCCTCGGCGTGCTGTCGGAGCACCCGCGGTCGACGGCGTCGATCGAGACCCAGGTGGATCTGTCCCGCACCCGGCTGGAGATGCTGCTCAAGGTGCTCGACGCCGACGGCGCGGCGAAGCGCGTCAAGGGCGGCTGGACCGCCACCGGGGAGGAGTGGGTCTACGACACCGAGCGGCACGCGCGGGTGAACGAGGCGCGGCGCGCCGAGCAGCAGGCGATGCTCGACTACATCGCCACCACCGAGTGCCGGCTGGTGTTCCTGCGCCGCCAGCTCGACGACCCGGACCCGACCCCGTGCGGCCGCTGCGACACCTGCACCGGCACCGTCTGGTCCGACGACGTCGCGGCCGACGGCGAGCAGGCCGCGCAGGAGCGACTGTCCCGGCCCGGGATCGAGCTCGCGCCGCGGAAGATGTGGCCGTCCGGGATGGCGGACCTGGACGTGCCGCTGTCCGGGCGGATCCCGCCCGGGGAGCAGGCGGCGACCGGCCGGGCGATCGGGCGGCTCTCCGACATCGGCTGGGGCACCCGGCTGCGCGAGCTGCTCTCCGGCGGCGACGACCCGGTGCCGTCGGACGTGCTCGACGCCGTCGTCCGGGTGCTCGCGGGGTGGGGCTGGGAGCGGCGCCCCGTCGGTGTGGTCGGGATCGGCTCGCGCACCCGCCCGCACCAGCTCGACCACCTCGCCCGCCGGATCGCCGAGATCGGGCGGCTGCCGCTGCTCGGCACGCTGCCGCCGGCCGGCGACCACCCGGAGGCGCGGGAGAACTCCGCCCAGCGGCTGGCCGCGGTGTGGGCGGGGCTGGACGCGGCGGCGCTGCCGGACCTCTCGGGCGCCGGGGGCCCGGTGCTGCTCGTCGACGACCTCGTCGACTCCGGCTGGACGATGACGGTCGCCGCGCGCGCCCTGCGGCAGGCCGGGGCACCGGAGGTGCTGCCCCTCACGCTGGCGGTCGCGGGCTGATCTTCCCGTCCCACTCCTCGACGGTTAGGTTTGCCTCACCTGACTCCGAGGAGTGTCCATGCGTGCTCATGTCCCCCGGTTCCCCGCCCTCGTCGCCGTGCTCGCGGCGATCTCGCTGCTCAGCGGGTGCGGCGGGGCTCCGGCAGCGCCGGAACCGACTCCCGCGGCGGAGGCCGGCGGCGCCTTCCCGGTGACGATCCCGCACGCGTTCGGCGGGACGACGGTCCCGGCGAAGCCGCAGCGGGTGGTGGCGCTGGGGCTGAACGACCTCGCCGTCGCGCAGACCGTCGGGGCTCCGGTCGTCGGCGCGACGCGGAACGTCGCCGACTCCGGTCCGGTGCTGCCCTACCTCGACCCGCTGCCGCCCGAGGTGCTGGCGATCGACCCGAACGCGCCGCTGTCCCCCGAGCAGATCGCGGCGTTCGCCCCGGACCTGATCCTGGCCGTGTCCGCGTTCCAGGTCACCGACCGCGCGACCTACGACCGGCTCAGCACGATCGCGCCGACCGTCGTCGCCGCCGAGGGGCTGTACTCGGCGTCGATGCAGGACGACGCCCGCCAGGTGGGCCGGGCGCTCGGCGAGGAGCAGAGGGTCGACGAGCTGATCGCGGCGGCGGACGCCCGGATCGCCGCCGTCGGCGACGAGCTGCCCGGCCTCGCCGGGCGGACGTACCTCTACGGCCAGGCCCGCGGCGAGATCCTGCCGATGGTCGTCGGCGAGCAGAACCAGTCGACCGCGTTCATGCGCTCGCTCGGCCTGGCGGTGCCGGAGTCGTTCGCGTCCGCACCCGCCTCGGACGCCCTCGCACCGGGCACCGTCGGCATCTCCTACGAGGAGGTGGGCCGGCTGTCCGAGGCCGACCTGCTGCTGATGACCTTCGCGGGCGAGGGTGACCGCGCCACGTTCGAGGGGGACGAGCTCGTCCAACGGGTCCGGGCGGTGCAGCAGGGCACCTACGTGCCGCTGACCCTGGACCAGGCGGTCGCGCTGCAGGCACCGAACGTCGTCTCCGCCGGCTGGCTGGTCGACCAGCTGCGCCCCGCCCTGGAGAAGGTCGCGGCGACCGGCTGACCGGCGACAATGACCCTACTCGCGGGTAAGGTCGGCCCCGTGAACCCACCCGACTTCGCGCTCAAGGCGATGAACGCCGGCCACCGGCTGCTGATCAGGCTGTCCGGTGGCCGGGTCGGCCACTCCGCGATGGGGATGCCCGTCGTCGAGCTGACCACGACCGGGCGCCGCTCCGGCGAGCCGCGGACGGTGCTGCTGACCGCCCCGCTGCACGGCGACGGGAGTTACGTCGTCGTCGCCTCCCGAGGTGGCGACGACCGGCACCCGGCCTGGTTCCACAACCTGCGTGCGGACCCGCAGGTGCAGGTCGCCGTCCAGGGTGGCCCGAGGGTCCCGATGCGGGCGCGGGTCGCCGAGCCCGCGGAGCGGGCGGAGCTGTGGCCGCGGATCGCCGACCGGTACCGGAACTACGCCGGCTACCAGCGCAGCACCGAGCGGGAGATCCCGCTGGTGCATCTCGAACCCGCCTGACGGACCCGAACGGCGCCGGGATCAGCCGGGGCCGATCCCCCAGGCGACGCGCAGCCGGGTCCCCGCACCGTCCACGATCTCGGCGTCTCCCGGTGGGCCCGCGCCGGGGGCCGGCACGAGCTCCGGGACGACGGCGTCGATCCGCAGGTCCGCCGCGTGCGGCCGGCCCGCACGGAGCCAGCCGTCGGCGAGGGCGACGAGCCGGTCGGCGGCGGCCTCCCCGCCGGGGCCGAACGACCGGACCGTCGCCCGCGGATCGGCGAGCAGCAGCGCGCACCCGTCCGCACTCGCGAGCCCGAGCGCCACCCGGGCCCCCGCCACACCGAACAGTGCGGACGCGAGCCCGTCACCGGGCGGGCCCAGCAGCCGGACGACCGCGGTGTCGGCGAGCGCGCACCACAGCCCGAGGCCGTCCCACAGGTCCGAGACCGTGCACCGGACGGGAGCCGGTCGGTCCTCCCCCGGCTCGTCCAGGACCCGTTCCAGCACCCGCGGGTCGGCGGCGCCGTCGCCGGAGCGGCAGGAGGGCTGGACCGTCCAGCCGCCGCCGGACAGCTCGGCGTCGGCGCCCGGGTCCGCGCCGGCGCCGCGCAGCCGCACGAACGCGCAGCTCCGCACCGAGGTGGAGACCAGCCGGCCGGGCCCGGTGTGCGCGAACGCGACCGACAGCTGGCTGCCGCGCACCGTCAGCGGGAGCAGCAGACGGCCCTCCGGGGCCAGCTGCGCGACCCACTCCGGGCGGACACCGGTGGAGCCGACCGTCAGCTCGATCCGGTCGTAGGGCGCCGACGGCGGGTAGCCGCCCGCCCCGTCGGCGGTGACGGCCTCCACCCGGTCGAGTCCGGCCGCGGCGAGGTGGGCGCGGGTGTCTGCGACGAGGTCGTCGTCGATGTCGACCGTGGTGACCGCCCCACCGGGGCCGACGACGTGCGCGAGCAGGCCCGCGTTCCACCCCGCGCCGGCGCCGATCTCGAGCACACGGTGCCCCGGGGCGACGTCGAGCTGCTCGAGCATGATCGCCACCATGGACGGCTGCGAGACCGAGCTGACCGTGACCCCGCCGTCGCTCTTGATCGGCACGGCCTCGTCGGCGTACGCGGCGTCCGGGGCGAGCCCGGGCAGGAACAGGTGCCGGGGGACGGACTCCATGGCCGCACGGATCCGCGGGCTGCGCAGCCTGCCGTCACGGACAAGGTCGGCGACCAGCCCGGCCCGGGCGTCCTCCGGCGTCGGCATGGGGGGCATTCTGCCTCGTGAGTGGTTATCGCGGCCGGGACCGACAAAACCACTCACGGGTCACATCGTGACCAGGTCGTCGGCGTGCACGAGCTCCCGGCGCTGCTCGGGGGGCAGCTCACGGGTGCGGCGCCCGATCATCGAGGGCAGCTCCGTCGCGTCGTAGGACACGACGCCGCGGGCGATCGCCCGGCCGTGCGGGGCCAGCAGCTCGACGACGTCGCCCGCCACGAAGTCCCCGGAGACCCCGTGCACCCCGGCGGCGAGCAGTGACCGGCGCCGGGCGCGGACCGCCTCGACGGCACCGTCGTCGAGGTCCAGCGCGCCGCGGACGTCGGCCGCGTGCCGCAGCCAGAACCGGCGGGCGCTCATCCGGGTGCCCGCCGCCCGGAAGGCGGTCCCGACCTTGGGGCCGTCCGGGCCGGCGGCGAGTGCGGGAGCCGCCTCGTCGGCCGAGGTCAGCAGCACCGGGATCCCGGCCGCCGACGCCATCGCCGCGGCCGTCACCTTCGTCGCCATCCCGCCGGTACCCAGGCCGGACCCGGGACGGGTGACGCTGATCCCGGCGAGCTCGGACGGGGTCTCCACCTCGCCGACCAGCGCCGCACCCGGGTCGCGGGGATCCCCGTCGTAGAGGCCGTCGACGTCGGAGAGCAGCACGAGCGCGTCCGCGCCGACGATGTGGGCCACCAGCGCGGCGAGCCGGTCGTTGTCGCCGACCCGGATCTCGGCGGTGGCGACGGTGTCGTTCTCGTTGACCACCGGGAGCGAGCCGAGCTGCAGCAGCCGCTCCAGCGTCCGCTGGGCGTTGCGGTAGTTCGAGCGGCGGATCATGTCGTCGGCGGTGAGCAGCACCTGCCCGATGCCCTGTCCGTACCGGGCGAACGACGCCGAGTACGCGTGCGCCAGCAGCAGCTGCCCGACCGACGCCGCGGCCTGCTGGGTGGCGAGGTCACGCGGACGCCTGCGCAGCTGCAGCGGCGCCAGCCCCGCGGCGATCGCACCGGACGACACGAGCACCACCTGGCTGCCGGTGTCGCGGCGGGCCATCAGTGCGTCGACGAGCGCGTCGAGCCGCGCCGGGTCGAGACCGCCGGTGAGGCTGGTCAGCGACGACGACCCGACCTTGACGACGACCCGGCGGGCGGCCCCGAGCGCCGCGCGGGTGGTCACTCCTCGATCTCGCGGTCGGAGGCGTAGTGCGCCCCCGCCGCGAGCTCGGCGTCGGACAGGTGTGCCCGCCGCGCCGCCCGGGCCTGCTTGCGCTCGGCCGAGCCGACCCGGTCGTGGCTCTCCAGCCGGATGTCGGTGCCGCGGCCGGTGAGCAGCGCCGCCACCCCGGCCGGGGTGGACGGCTCCCAGTCGAACGTGACGTCGCCGACGGTGACCGGGCAGCCGGGCACGGCACCGGCCTTGGCCAGCCCCTCCTCGACGCCGAGCCGGGCGAGCCGGTCCGCGAGGTAGCCGACGGCCTCGTCGTTGTCGAAGTTGGTCTGCCGGATCCAGCGCTCGGGCCGCTCGCCGCGCACGACGAACCCACCCTCGATCTCGGTGTCCGGCTCGATGGTGAACCCGGAGTCGTCGACCGCCTTCGGGCGGAGCACGATCCGGGTCGGCTCGACCTCCGGACGGGCGGCCCGGGCCGCCGCGACCCGCTCGGCCATCGCGAAGGTCAGCTCCCGCAGCCCGGCCCGGGACGCGGTGGAGATCGCGAACACCGGCCAGCCGAACCGCTCGGTCAGGTCCTCGCGGACCATGTCGACGAGATCCGCAGCGTCCGGGACGTCGATCTTGTTGAGTGCGATCAGCCGCGGCCGCTCGTCGATCCGCTCCCCGAGGGCGCTGGTGCCCAGCTGGTCGGCGTAGTGCGCCAGCTCGGTCTCCAGGGCCTCGATGTCGGACACCGGGTCGCGCTCGGTCTCGAAGGTCGCGCAGTCGACGACGTGCACCAGCACCGAGCAGCGCTCGACGTGCCGCAGGAACTCCAGGCCCAGCCCGCGGCCGTCGGCGGCGCCCGGGATGAGCCCCGGGACGTCGGCGACGGTGAAGGTCTCGTCGCCGGCGCTGACCACACCGAGCTGCGGGACGAGCGTGGTGAAGGGATAGTCGGCGATCTTCGGCCGGGCCGCGGACAGCGACGCGACCAGCGAGGACTTGCCCGCGCTGGGGAAGCCGACCAGGCCGACGTCGGCCAGCGAGCGCAGCTCCAGGGTGAAGTGGACGTCGTCGCCGGGCTCGCCGAGCAGCGCGAAGCCGGGCGCCTTGCGCGCGGCGCTCGCGAGCGCCGCGTTGCCGAGCCCGCCGCGGCCGCCACGGGCGGCCACGAACCGGGTGCCGGGGCCGACGAGATCGGCCACGACCTCGCCGTCCTCGTCGAGCACGACGGTGCCGTCCGGGACGCGCAGCTCGGTGTCCGGGGAGTTGGCGCCGTTCTTGAACGCGCCCTGCCCCTGCGTTCCGCTGCGCGCCGCGGCGTGCGGGCGGTGGTGGTAGTCGAGCAGCGTGTGCACGCCCGGGTCGACGACCAGGACGATCGACCCGCCCCGGCCGCCGTTGCCGCCGTCGGGGCCGCCGAGCGGCTTGAACTTCTCGCGGTGCACCGAGGCGCAGCCGTTGCCCCCGGCACCCGCGGTCGCGTGCAGCACGACGCGGTCCACGAACCGGGACATGATGGTGCTCCTCTGTGACGACGGTGGTGACACGACGAACGGCGGGCCCCCCGCTACCGGGGTGACCCGCCGTCGGCGTCGCTGTGCTGGCGGGTCGCTCAGACCTCGGCCGGCACGATGTTGACGGTCTTGCGGCCGCGCTTGGAACCGAACTCGACGGTACCGGCGGCGAGGGCGAACAGCGTGTCGTCCTTGCCGCGCCCGACGTTGACACCCGGGTGGGTGGCGGTGCCGCGCTGACGGATGAGGATCTCGCCGGCCTTGACGACCTGGCCGCCGAACCGCTTCACGCCCAGGTACTGGGCGTTGGAGTCGCGACCGTTGCGGGAGCTGGATGCACCCTTCTTGTGTGCCATGACGCAGGCTCCTTACTTGCCGATCGCGGTGACCTGGACCTTCGTCAGGGGCTGGCGGTGGCCCTGACGCTTGTGGTACCCGGTCTTGTTCTTGAACTTGTGGATCCGGATCTTCGGACCCTTCGTGTGCTCGACGACGGTGGCGGACACCGCGGAGGTGAGGCCGCTGGCATCGGTGGTCACCTGGTCGCCGTCGACGAGCAGCACGGCGGGAAGGCTGATCTCGGCGCCGGGCTCACCGTCGATCTTCTCGACGGTGACCACGTCGTCGACGGCCACCTTGTACTGCTTGCCGCCGGTCTTGACGATCGCGTACATCGCTGACGCACGACTCCTGAAAATCGGGGGCGCTACTGGAGCGCGCACGGGTCTCTCACAGCTCGCGCCGATCCCGGCGCGCACGCCACGTCCCCCGTTTGCTGAGCACAGAGGCGTGGCTTCTGTCGGTCAAGGGTACGCGACCCCGCTGACGGGGTCGCACTCACCCCCCGTCCTGGGGCGGGCCCGCGGGGCGGGACGCCGTACGACGACGGCGGCGGGGCCGGGAGACGGCCTCGGCCGCCTCCGGGTGGTCCGGGGTGGCGGGGGCGTCGCCGGTGGCGGCCTCCCCCGTCCCCGTCTCCCCCGCGCCGGACTCACCGGACGGGGACGAGGTGGTGATGACGACCGGCTCACCGGCCGCGACCGGGGCCCCGGCCGAGCGGCTGACCTTGCGACGGCGCGGAGCGGGTGCCTCCGGCACCGCCTCCTCGACGGGCTCGGCGGGCTCGGTCTTGCGCGCCCGCCCGGCGGGCTCGGCGCCGGCGGACGGGACGGCGGAGCCGGTCAGCTCGCCGACCGGCTCGGCGACGGCCGGACCGGCGTCCGGGTCGACGGGCGGGGCGGGCGCGGCGTCGGTGACCGTGGTGTCCGCCGGGGCGGGCCCGGTGCCGGCCGGCGCGTCCTCGGCAGGCGCGGACCCGGTCGGCGTGGACCGTGCCGGCTCGGTGCCGGACTCCGGGGTGTCGGGGACCGTGGTGCCGGCCGACGCACCCTCGCCGCCCTGTGCGGCCGCGGCGACCGCGGCCACGCCGGCCACGGCGGTGGTGGTGTCCACGGAGCGCTCGGCCGAGCCGTTGCCGTTCCGGTCGGAACCGTGGTCGGAACCGTTGCGGTCCGAGCCGTTGCGGTCCGAGCCGTTGCCGTCCGAGCCCTGGTCGGAGCCGTTCGACTGGCCGGACGGGGCCCCGTTGCCGGAGTCCCCGCCACCGCGACGACGCCGCCGACGGCCACCGCCGTCACCGTTGCCGCCGCCGTTGTTGCCGTTGTTGTTGCCGTTGTCGTTGCCGCCCCGGCCGTTGCCGTTGCCGTTCCCGTTGTGCTGGTGCTGGTGCTGCTCCGCCGGATCGGTGGAGATCACCACGCCACGGCCACGGCAGTGCTCGCACGGCGTCGAGAAGTGCTCCAGCAGCCCCCCGCCGACCCGCTTGCGGGTCATCTGCACCAGGCCGAGCGAGGTCACCTCGGCCACCTGGTGCCGGGTGCGGTCGCGGGCCAGGCACTCGGTGAGGCGGCGCAGCACGAGGTCGCGGTTCGCCTCCAGCACCATGTCGATGAAGTCGACGACGATGATCCCGCCGATGTCGCGGAGCCGGAGCTGGCGGACGACCTCCTCGGCCGCCTCCAGGTTGTTCCGGGTGACGGTCTCCTCGAGGTTGCCGCCGGAGCCGGTGAACTTGCCGGTGTTGACGTCGACGACGGTCATCGCCTCGGTCCGGTCGATCACCAGCGTGCCGCCCGACGGCAGCCAGACCTTCCGGTCCAGCGCCTTGAGCAGCTGCTCGTCGATCCGGTACTCGGTGAAGACGTCGGACGGGCCGGTGTGCCGGTGCATCCGCTCGGTCAGCTCGGAGGCCACGTGCTCGACGTAGCCCGAGACGGTGTCCCAGGCGTCCGCCCCGGACACGATCAGCTTCGAGAAGTCCTCGTTGAACTGGTCCCGGACGACCTTGACCAGCATGTCCGGCTCCTCGTAGAGGAGCGTCGGGGCCTTCGGTGCGCCGGGGCCGGTCTTCTCGGACTTCTCCTTGACGACCTCCCACTGCGCCTGCAGCCGGCGGACGTCACGCTCCAGGGCGTCGTGCGAGACGCCCTCGGACGCCGTCCGGATGATCACCCCGGCCTCGGACGGGACGATCTCCTTGAGCATCTCCTTGAGCCGCTTGCGCTCGGTGTCGGGCAGCTTGCGGGAGATGCCCGCGGCACCGCCGGAGGGCACGTAGACCAGGAACCGGCCGGCCAGCGAGATCTGGGTGGTCAGCCGGGCGCCCTTGTGCCCGACCGGGTCCTTGGTGACCTGCACCAGCACCTGGTCGCCGGACGACAGCGCCTGCTCGATCTTGCGGGCCTTGCCGTTGAGACCGGCGGCGTCCCAGTTGACCTCACCGGCGTAGAGCACGGCGTTGCGGCCGCGCCCGATGTCGACGAAGGCCGCCTCCATCGACGGCAGCACGTTCTGCACCCGGCCGAGGTAGATGTTGCCCACCATGGAGGAGCCGGAACCGCCACCGGTGATGAAGTGCTCGACGAGGACCGAGTCCTCCAGCACGCCGATCTCGGTGCGGTCGGCCAGCTGGCGGATCACCATCTGCCGGTCGACGGACTCCCGGCGGGCCAGGAACTCGGACTCGGACAGGATCGGCGGGCGGCGACGGCCGGCGTCCCGGCCGTCGCGGCGGCGCTGGCGCTTCGCCTCGAGCCGGGTCGAGCCACGCACGCCCTGCACCTGGTCGTCGGAGGACGACGAGCCGGAGTCGGAGCGGGCCTCACGGACCTTGGTGACGGTGTTCGGCGGGTCGTCCTCGGAGCGGTCCTCGACGTCGGACCCGCCCTTGCGACGGCGGCGGCGCCGGCGGCGGGAGCCGCCCGACGACTGCTCGTCCCCGTCGCCGTCACCGGAGTCCGCCGACCCGGCCGGGGTCTCCTCACCGGAGCCCTCGGCGGACCCGTCGTCGGAGTCGGAGTCGGAGTCGTCGGCGTCCTGGTCGTTCTCGCCCTGCTCGTCGCCGCCCTTGCCCCGGCCACGGCCACGACGACCACGACGGCGGCGCCGGCGGGCGTCGCCGTCGGCGTCGTCCTCCGACCGGTCGGCGTCGGTATCGGCGGAGTCCGTCCCACCGGAGTCGGCTTCGGAGTCGGCGGGGTCCTCGGCGGTGGTGTCGCCCGCCAGGGTGGTGGTCTGCTCGTCCTCGGCCACGGCCTCGGCGTCGCGCTGCTTCTTCCGGCCCTTGCGGCCCTTCCTGCCACCGCCGGTGCCCTCGCCGTCCTCCGTGCCGGCCGGCGCGGAGGCGGGCGGCGCCGCGGGGGCGGCCGGCGCGGTCGGGGCCTGGAACATCGGGGCGGCGAAGGCGGGCGCGAAGGCGGCCGGCTCCGCGGGTGCGGAGGCCCGGGTCGCGGCCGGCCCGGAGTCGGCCGGTCCGAACGGGTTGTGTGCGGCCGCCCGCGGGCCGGTCCGCCGCCCGGTCCGCTCGGGCGCCGGGGCGTCCTGCCCGAGGTCCGCGGCGGCCGGCTCGACCGGCTCGGCGACGGAAGGCTCGGCGGCGGACGACTCAGCCAGGGACGGCTCGGTGGGGGACGGCTCGGCGGCCGACGGCTCGGTGTCACCCTCCCCGGCCACCGGGGCCAGTGCCGCGAGGACCTGCTCGGCCGTCGCGCGGGTGATGTTGGACTGGACGCTGCGGACCTCGTGGCCGAGCGTCGTCAGCGCTCCGAGGACGTCCTTGCTGGCCCGGCCGAGCAGCTTGGCCAGTGCGTGCACCCGCATCTTCTCCGGCAGGTCCGGGGTCGGGACGGGCTCACCGGAGGGCCCGCCGGTACCACCGGCGGGCGCGTCGTTCACGGACATTCAGCTCCTTCGCCCCCGGGCGCCTCGTTCGGGAGGCGGCCGCGCAGGGACCTTGCGCGTACTCGTTCCGCAGCTCGCGCGGGTTGCGCGGTGCGGCACATCTGGTGTCGCTGTCCCGGATCTCCGGGGGTCCTGCCTCGACGGCGCCGCCGGCGGCGTGAGTGCCGTCCGGATCAGGATCCGACCGGTCGGCCCCGGGTCGCCGGTACCGCACCGAGCGGGTCCACCAGGTCGCCCCCGTCGTCGAGCAGACCCTGCGCCAATCGGGTGGCCGTCACCGGTACCGGTGGCGCCAGGTCTGCGACAACACCGAGCGCACCCAGTACGTCGTCGGGTCGAACGGTCGGTGTCGTCTGCCGAACGACCGCCGTCAGTATCGCACAGCCGGTAGCCGGACCCGGGGAACCCGCCGCCGGGTCCGGGACGTCGTCACTCACCTGGGGATCGACCGACAGCGAGACCAGTGCGGCACGCACGTCGATCTCCTTGCGGCCCGACGGAGTGACACGGATCACCACCACCGACTCCCGCTCCAGGAGCGTCGCGACGGCCGCCTCGACGTCGGCGTGCGGTACACCCCGCACCTCCAGGCGCCACCGGCCGGCGTCGATCCGCTCGGCGAGCGCCGGCGGCTCGGCGACGACGGCCTCCAGGACGTCGAGACCGTCCGGGAGCGCGCGGTCCATCGCCTCGCACACCACCGCCGGATCGAGCTCGCGGGTGAGGCCTATCTCGACGTACTCGGCCTCGCTGGCCGCGCCGGTCGGCGCGGCACCGACCCAGGACAGCCGCGGGTGCGGGCTGAACCCGTGCGAGTGCGACACCGGGACGCCGGCCCGGCGCACCGCACGCTCGAAGCTCCGGGCCACGTCACGGTGGGACAGGAAGCGCAGCCGGCCGCGCTTGGCGAAGCGCAGCCGCACCCGCTGCACCGTCGGTGGTGCCGGGTTCGCCGCCGCTCCCGCCTTCACACGTGCCATGCCCCGGAGTCTAGGAGGGGCGCGCACACGGTCCGGCACACGCCTCGCGCGGAACCTCGCCCGCAGCAACAGTCCGCATCAGCAGCCCGCATCAGCACCGACGCTGCCGCCGAGAGCGAGGAGACCTCCATGACCGCCACCCCGGACCTGTCCGCGATCGGCGCGAAGCACCGCTCCGTGTGGAGCTCGGGCGACTACGGCACGGTCGCCGCCGACCTCATCCCCGGGCTCGGGACCGTCCTGGTCGAGGCCACCGGCGTCGGCCCCGGCGAGCAGGTGCTCGACATCGCCGCGGGCACCGGCAACGCCGCCATCCCGGCCGCGCTGGCCGGTGCCGAGGTGGTCGCGTCCGACCTCACCCCCGAGCTGCTGGCCGAGGGCGCGCGGATCGCCGACGCCCGCGGGATCGGGCTGGAGTGGGTCGAGGCCGACGCGCACGCCCTCCCCTTCGAGGACGCGATGTTCGACGTCGTGCTCTCCTGCGTGGGCGTGATGTTCGCCCCGTTCCACGAGCGGGCCGCCGCCGAGCTGCTGCGGGTCTGCCGGCCCGGCGGGCGGATCGGCCTGCTGAACTGGACCCCGACCGGATTCATCGGCGGGATGTTCACGACCCTGCGGCCGTTCGTACCGGCCCCGCCGCCCGGTGCCACGCCCGGCCCGCGCTGGGGCGACGAGGCGCACGTGCGCGGCCTGCTCGGCGACGGCGTCCGGGACGTGCAGGCCTCGACCGGCATCGCGCGGCTGGCGGTGACCGACTCACCCGAGGAGTTCCGGGCCTGGTGGAAGCGCAACTACGGGCCCGTCATCGCCGCCTACGCCGGGCTCGCCGGTGACGCCGACCGGACCGCGGAGCTCGACGCGGCGTTCCTCGACCATCTGGAGCGCACCCGGACCGGCGACCACTGGGACGCCGAGTACCTGGTGGTCACGGCCGTGCGGACCTGAGCCCCGGCGGCCGAACGGCGGGCGCCGTACGAGGTGCTCGTGCTGCCATCCTGGACGTCCTCCACCGGCGTGTCCCAGGAGCGCGACGATGACCGTCGTCCGGCTGCTCGGCCCGCCCCGGGCCTCGGGTGTGCCGGCCGTCCGGGGCCGCAAGCCCTGGGCGCTGCTCGCCCTGCTGCTGTGCTCGACCGGCCCGGTGCCGCGGTGCCGGGCGGTCGAGCTGCTCTTCCCGGACACCGACGATCCCGCGGCGGCGCTGCGCTGGACGCTCAGCCGGGCCCGGCGGGCCACCGGCGGCGCGGTACGGATCGGCGGCGACCCGCTGCGGGCCGAGCCCGCCGACGGCGTCGCGGTGGACGTGCTGGACGTCCTCGCCGGTCGCCCGCCGGACCGGTGGCCGGTGGTGGAGGCGACGCTGCCGCTGCTGGAGGGCGCCGAACCCGACGTCCCGGAGTACGCGGCCTGGCTGCACGGCAGGCGGCTCGAGCTGGCCCGCTCCGGGCTGCGGATGCAGCAGGCCCGCCGGGACCTGCCGTGCGCACCCGCCGGACTTGGGGCGGTCCGGGAGCTGGTCCGGGTCGCCGAGGAGGTGCTGGCCGACGCGCTCACCCTCGCCGATGCCCTCGACGACGCCCGCCGGGTCCCGCTCACCACCCGCGGCGTGGCCGCGGCCCGGGCCCGGCTCGGCGACCCGGGGGGCGCGGCGGAGACGCTGCGCCGGGCCTGCGCGACGCTGGTCGCCGACACCGACGTGTGCTGCCCGATCGAGCTGCACCCGCGCGACGCCCGCTGCGCGGTCATTGCGGACCACGCCCCGGGGACGACGGCCGGGAGCCACCCACCGGCCGCCCGCTACGGCTCCAGCACGAGCAGCGCGTCACCGGCGGGCAGGAACCCGGCCCGCCGGTAGAAGGCGGCGCTGCCCGCGGTGGGGGCGAGCATCAGCCGCCGGTACCCGCGGGCCCTGGCGTGCGCGACGACCGCCGACAGCAGCACCCTCGGCACCCCGGCCTCGGCGAAGGCCGCCAGTACGAACGCGTTCCCGACCTGCCCGGTGCGGGCGCCGCGCCCGCCGGGACGGGGCATCTGCACCGTCTCCAGCGCGTTGATCGAGCCGACCGGCGTCCAGCCGGCGCGGTCGCTGCCGGCCTCGGCGATCCAGAACGCCCGGCGTGGCTGCTCCACCCGCCACCAGGCGGCGAACGCCTCGTCGAACGACGGGTCGCCGACCGCGCGGCCCGCCCGCTCCTCCATCCACTGGCGGCGCAGCCGGGCCAGCGCGGCGACGTCGCGCTCGTCGGCGACGCGCACCCGCAGCCGACGGCCGCCGTGCTCCCAGGACCCGCCGGTGGCGTCGTCGACGGCGGGATCGGGGATCGAGGACAGTCCGTTCTCAGCCACCCGACCCCGGCTCCTGCCCCGTCGCGTCCGCCGGTCGCGCCGGGAGCGACCCGGCACCGGACGCCGTCGGGTTGACCACCGTGAGCGGCAGCAGCGTGGTGCCACTGGGGCCGACCTCGATGTCGGTGCCGGTGGAGGGGCAGACGCCGCAGTCGAAGCACGGGGTCCAGCGGCAGTCGTCCTGCTCGCGCCCGGACAGCGCCTCCTGCCAGTCCTCCCACAGCCAGTCCTTCTCCAGACCGGAGTCGAGGTGGTCCCACGGGAGGATCTCGTCCTCGTACCGCTCGCGGGTGGTGAACCAGTCCAGGTCGACGCCCATCGGCTCCAGCACCGCGGCGGCGGAGTCGACCCAGCGGGCGTAGGAGAAGTGCTCGGACCAGCCGTCGAACCGGCCGCCGTCGCGCCAGACCCGCTCGATCACGGCGCCGACCCGGCGGTCGCCGCGGGCGAGCAGTCCCTCGATCAGCGAGGGCTCGCCGTCGTGGTAGCGCATGCCGATGTTGCGGCCGATCTTGCGGTCGGCGTTCACGGCCTCGCGCAGCTTGCGCAGCCGGGAGTCGACGACCTCCGGGTGGCACTGCGAGGCCCACTGGAACGGGGTGTGCGGCTTCGGCACGAACCCGCCGATCGAGATGGTGCAGCGGACGTCGTTGCGGCCGGACGCCTTCCGGCCCGCCTGGATCACCCGGTAGGCCATCCCGGCGATCTCCAGGACGTCCTCGTCGGTCTCGGTCGGGAGGCCGCACATGAAGTACAGCTTCACCTGCCGCCAGCCCTGCGAGAACGCCTCCGCGCAGGTCCGGATGAGGTCGTCCTCGGACACCATCTTGTTGATCACGCGGCGGATCCGCTCGGAACCGCCCTCCGGGGCGAACGTCAGCCCGGAGCGGCGCCCGTTGCGGGAGATCTCGTTGGCGAGGTCGATGTTGAACGCGTCGACCCGGGTGCTCGGCAGCGACAGCGAGGTGTTGGTGCCCTCGTAGCGGTCGGCGAGCCCCTTGGTGACCTCGGCGATCTCGGAGTGGTCGGCGCTCGACAGCGACAGCAGGCCGACCTCGTCGAACCCGGACGACCGGACGGCGGCGTCGACCATCTCGCCGATGCCCTGCAGCGACCGCTCCCGCACCGGACGGGTGATCATCCCGGCCTGGCAGAACCGGCAGCCGCGGGTGCAGCCGCGGAAGATCTCCACCGACGCCCGCTCGTGCACCGTCTCGGCCAGCGGGACCAGCGGCTTCTTCGGGTAGGGCCACTCGTCCAGCTCGACCGTCGTCCGCTTCTGGACGGTCGTGGGGACCCGGTCCTCGGCGGGCGCGACGGCGGTGATCGCGCCGTCGTCGCCGTAGGTCACGTCGTAGAGCGAGGGGACGTAGCAGCCGGGGGTGCCGGCGAGCCGGACCAGCAGCTCGTGCCGGCCGCCGGGGCGGCCCTCGTCCTTCCAGCCCTTCACGACGTCGGTGATGTCGCCGACGACCTCCTCGCCGTCACCGAGGGCGGCGACGTCGACGAAGTCGGCGACCGGCTCCGGGTTGAACGCCGCGTGCCCGCCCGCGACGACGACCGGGTGGCTCTCGTCGCGGTCCGTCGCGTGCAGCGGGACGCCGGCGAGGTCGAGGGTGGTGAGCAGGTTCGTGTAGCCGAGCTCGGTGGAGAACGACACGCCGAGCACGTCGAAGGCGCCGACCGGGTGGTGGGCGTCGACGGTGAAGGCCGGGACGCCCGCGGAGCGCATCAGCTCCTCGAGGTCGGGCCAGACCGAGTAGCAGCGTTCGGCGAGGGCGTCCGTGCGCTCGTTGAGGACCTCGTAGAGGATCTGCACGCCCTGGTTGGGCAGCCCGACCTCGTAGGCGTCGGGGTACAGCAGGGCCCAGCGGACGGTCGCGGACTCCCACGGCTTGATCTGCGAGTTCCCCTCACCGCCGACGTACTGCACCGGCTTGGAGACCCGGGGCAGGATCGACTCCAGGACAGGGAAGACGGAGGTGGGTGCCACGCTGCACCAGGGTAGCCCCGTCCGGCGCGGGCGGACCGGCGGGTCGGCGGCCGGCTGAGGCACGGCTCACGGCACGCGGCGGGCGTCCTCGCCTACCCTGGCCCCGACCGGCGATCACGGAGGGACACGATGGGCACCAGGCGCGGACCGACGTCGCCGCTGCTCGTGTCCCGGCGGCACGTCGACCTGTGCCGCACCGGGTCCGCCGGCTGTCCGGCCCCCTGAGGACCCGCACCCCGTACCCGCACCACCGCCCGCGCCGGACCGTCCCGGTCCGTGGCCGCGCGGCGGTCGCACGCCGAGCCCCGGAGCGCCCGTGACCACCCGCCGGATCCACCTGAACGCGTTCGACATGACCTGCGCCGGGCACCAGTCCCCCGGCCTGTGGCGCCACCCCGACGACGAGTCGCACCGGTTCCACGACCTGACCTACTGGACCGACCTCGCGCAACTGCTGGAGCGCGGCGGGTTCACCAGCCTGTTCGTCGCCGACGTCCTCGGGCTCTACGACGTCTACCGCGGCGGGCCGGAGCCGGCGATCCGCGACGGCATCCAGGTCCCGGTCGGCGACCCCACGCTGGCCGTCTCCGCCATGGCCGCGGTCACCGAGCGGCTCGGGTTCGGCATCACCGTGTCGCTGACCTACGAGAAGCCCTACGCGTTCGCCCGCCGCCTCGCCACGCTCGACCACTACACGCGCGGCCGGGTCGCCTGGAACGTCGTCACGTCGTACCTGGACTCGGCGGCACGCAACCTCGGGCTGGAGGTGCAGGTCCCGCACGACCGCCGCTACGACGTCGCCGACGAGTTCATGGACGTCGTCTACCAGCTGTGGGAGGCCTCCTGGGACGCCGACGCCGTGCGGCTCGACCGGGAGAACGGGATCTACACCGACCCGGAGAAGGTCCACCCGATCGGCCACCACGGTGAGTTCTTCGACGTCCCCGGGATCGGCCTGACCGAGCCGTCGCCGCAGCGCACGCCGACGATCTTCCAGGCCGGCGCCTCACCGCGCGGCAGCGCCTTCGCCGCCCGGCACGCCGAGGGTGTCTTCGTCACCGCGGCCACCCCGGAGACCCTGGCGCCGCGGATCGCCGCGACCCGCCGCACCGCCACCGAGCTCGGCCGGGACCCGCGGTCGCTGAAGTACTTCTCGCTGCTCACGGTCGTCACCGGCGCCACCGACGCCGAGGCGCAGGAGAAGTACGAGGACCTGCGCCGGTACGTCTCGCTGGAGGGGGCGCTCACCCTCTACGGCGGCTGGTCCGGCCTGGACCTGTCGACGATGGACCCGGACGAGCCGCTGCGCTACGCCGAGACCGAGGCGCTGCGCAGCGCCGTCGAGCAGTTCACCACCGCCGACCCGGACCGGGAGTGGACCCCGCGCGACATCGCCGAGCACATCGGCATCGGCGGGATGGGCGCGGTCGTCGTCGGCGGGCCGGAGACGGTCGCCGACGAGATGGCCCGCTGGGTCGACGTCGCCGACGTCGACGGGTTCAACCTCGCCTACGCCACCACCCCGGGGACCTTCGCCGACGTCGTCGAGCACGTGGTGCCCGAGCTGCGCCGGCGGGGGATGCTCGCCGAGCGCCCGGAGGGCGCCACGCTGCGCGAGCACCTCTACGGCGAGGGTCACGCCCACGCGCTCGCCGACCACCCCGCCGCGGCGCACGTCCGCCGGACCGTCCCGGCGTGACCCGCCCGACCACCGCCCGAGTCGAGGAGACCCCCGTGCCCGTGTCCGACGCCGAGCTGCACGCCCGGTTCCGTCCGCTGTTCGACGAGATCGCCGCCGGTGCGGTCGAGCGCGAGCTGCACCGCCGCCTGCCGGAGAAGGAGATCGCCGCGCTCCGCGACGCGGGGTTCGGCGCGCTGCGCGTGCCGGCCGACCGGGGTGGCTCGGGCGTCACGCTGCGGCAGCTGTTCGCGCTGCTCGTCGAGCTGGCGGCCGCGGACTCGAACATCCCGCAGGCGCTGCGCACCCACCTGGCGTTCGCCGAGCTGTGGCAGGCGGACCCGGACGACGCGGTGCTGCGCGGCCGGCTGGAGCAGATCGCGTCCGGGAGGCTGGTCGGCAACGCGATCTCCGAGCGCGGCGGGGTGGTCCGCGACTCCTCCACCACGGTGCTGCGTCGCGACGGCGACCGGCTGCTGCTCGACGGCGAGAAGTTCTACTGCACCGGGACCCTCTACGCCGACCTCGTCGACGTCGTCGCGCTCGACCCGGACGGGAACCGGGTCACCGTGCTCGTCGAGACCACCGCGCCCGGCGTCGAGCGGATCGACGACTGGCGCGGGTTCGGGCAGAAGCTCACCGCCAGCGGCACCACCCGGTTCACCGGTGTCGAGGTCGACCCGGCCCAGGTCCGCCCGGCCCCGGTCGACCGGCACGTGCCGGTCCGGCAGGCGTTCCTGCAGCTCGTGCAGCTGGCGGCGCTCGCCGGGATCGCGCGGCGGGCGGCCGACGACGTCGCCGCCTACGTCCGGGACCGGAAGCGGAACTGGCCCTACGGCAACGCCGACCTGCCCAAGGACGACCCGCTGGTGCAGCAGGTCGTCGGGAAGGTCGACGCGGTCGCCTTCACGGTGGCCGCGACCGTCGACGCCGCCGCCGCCTCGCTGGACCGGGCGCTCACCGAACCGGAGCACGCCGACACCGCCGAGCTCGACGTCTACCGGGCTCAGTCGACCGTTCCGCAGCTCGTGCTGGACGCGACGTCGGACCTGTTCGAGGTGGGTGGGGCCTCCACGGTCGACGTCGACCGCGCGCTCGACCGGCACTGGCGCAACGCCCGGACGCTGGCCGTGCACAACCCGATCGTCTACAAGCAGCAGGTGATCGGTGACCACGCGCTCAACGGGACGGTGCCGGTGCTGTCGTTGTCCTCGGGCGTCTCCGGCTGACGGGTGGTTCAGCCCGCGGCCAGCGCCGAGCGGGTCGCGTCGTCGGCGGGCAGGAACGTCTCCAGCGCCAGCTCGGCGAGGGTGACGTCGTGCGGGGCGCCGAACGTCGTCATCGTCGAGTGGAACGCCAGCGGGCCGTCCGGGGTGTCGAGCAGCAGCGGCAGGAGCACGTCGGACCCCGGCGACGGCAGCGCGGTCTCGGCCGGCGCCGGGTAGCCGCGGCACTCGGCGAGCAGCTCCGCCAGCCGCGGGTCCCCGGTGACCCGGACCTGGCGCTCCAGCCGGTGCAGCAGGTGCTCGCGCCACTGGGCGAGGTTGCGGATCCGCGGCGCGAGCCCGCCCGGGTGCAGGCAGACCCGGTAGACGTTCACCGGCGGGCCGGACGCCGCCGGGTCCAGCCCGGCCAGCAGCGGTGCGACCGCCGCCCCGGCGAGCTGCACGTCGCCCCAGCGGTCCACCACGAGCGCCGGGTACGGGTCGTGCGCGGCGACCAGCGCCTCCAGCGCGGACCGGACGGGAGCGAGGTCCGGGTCGTCGAGCGGGCGCTCGGTGTACGCCGGGGCGTAGCCGGCGGCGAGCAGCAGCGCGTTCCGCTCACGCAGCGGGATCTCCAGCTCCTCGGCCAGCGCGCCCAGCAGCTCGCGGCTGGCTCCGGACCGTCCGGTCTCGACGAAGCTCAGGTGCCGGGTCGAGACGCCCGCGGCCAGGGCGAGGTCGAGCTGGCTGCGCCGCCGCCGGGCCCGCCAGAACCGGAGCATCTCCCCCGGGCCCGCGTTCCGGGACGGACGGGCGTGTGCGCTGCTCACCGGGCCCACGCTAGCGACGGGCGGGAACGGCGACGACTACCCCGGAGGTAACGGGACGGCGTTACCTCACGGGTCATCGCGCCGCCCGCCGCGGCGGCGCACGCTCGGTCCCGTCAGCGACACCGAGATCCGGAGGACCGCAGCGATGACCGATTTCACCGCCCTCGCCGAGCGCTACGTCGGCGCCTTCAACGAATCCGACCCGGCCACCCGCACGGGCCTGGTCGCCGAACTGTTCACCGCGGACTGCACCTACACCGACCCGCTCGCCGACGTGGCCGGGCACGACGGCGTCGCCGGCTTCCTGGACGCGGCCCGGCAGAAGCTGGCGGGCTGCGAGTTCCGCCGCTACGGCGACGTCGACGCCCACCACGACCGGGCCCGGTTCCGCTGGGCCGCCGCGCCGCCCGAGGTGTGGGCGGCCGGCGCGGAACCGCCGGTGATCGGGTTCGACGTCGTCGTGGTCGCCGGGGACGGCCGCATCGCCGCGGTGCACGGCTTCCTCGACGCCGTCCCCGCGGCCTGAGCCGGACCGGTCAGTGCACGACCGGGCCGGACGATCCCGGGGCCGGGATCGCCGGTCCGGCCGGGCGGGTGCGTCGCGGCCGCAGGAACGCCACCACCGCGAGCATCCCGGCGAGGAGCGCGCCGTACTGCAGGCCGAGCAGGTAGCCGAGCCCGCGGCCGAGACCGAACAGCGCCTGCGGGTCGAACCAGGAGTACGCCGAGAGCAGGATCAGCAGCACGGCCCCGGTCAGGGGCGCGGCGGGCGAGACCCGCACGGCGAGCGCGACCCCGCCCAGCAGCACCCCGCCGAGCAGCAGGAGCGCCGCGCCCGCGGGGACCGCGTCCAGCTGCATGCGCATCGAGGCCTCGAACGCGGTCCCCATCCCGCGCCCGGCGACGGCCAGCGCCAGCACCGTGCCGACCAGCCCGATCACCACACCCTGCAGATGCCGCATGCCGGCTCCTTCCCCCCGACCGGCCGCCCGTCGAATCGGACGTACCGGTCGGAGGGAACATATCAGCGCTTGCCGTTCGGGAGGGCCAGTCGATTGATCGTGCGCAGGACCTGCAGGTACTGCGTCCACAGCGGCCCGGAGGTGTACTCCAGCCCGTACTCCTCGCAGAGCGCGCGGACCTCGGGCGCGACCTCCGCGTAGCGGTTGCTGGGCAGGTCCGGGAACAGGTGGTGCTCGATCTGGAAGCTCAGCTGACCGGTCATCAGGTGGAAGTACCGGCCGCCGTCGAGGTTGGCGGAGCCGAGCAGCTGGCGGACGTACCACTCGCCGCGGCTCTCGTCCTCCAGCTGCTCCTCGGAGAACTGGACCGCCCCGGTCGGGAAGTGCCCGCAGAAGATCACCGCGTGCGACCAGACGTTGCGCACGAGGTTCGCGGTGACGTTCCCGGCGAGCACCGGCAGGAAGAACGGGCCGGCCAGCGCCGGGAACGCGACGTAGTCCTTGAGGACCTGCCGCCCGGTCTTGCGCCCGATCGACTTGATCTGCTGCCACACCCGCGACCAGGGCTTCTGCCCGGCGACGAGCTTCTCGACCTCGAGGTCGTGCAGCGCGACGCCGTACTCGAAGAACAGGCTCAGCAACGCGTTGTAGAGCGGGTTGCCGAGGTAGTACGGGTTCCACTTCTGCTCCTCGGACAGGCGCAGGATCCCGTAGCCCACGTCGCGGTCCTTGCCGACGACGTTGGTGTAGGTGTGGTGCATGTAGTTGTGCGAGTGCTTCCACTCCGCCGAGGACGAGACGTTGTCCCACTCCCAGGTCGACGAGTGGATCTTGGGGTCACGCATCCAGTCCCACTGGCCGTGCATGACGTTGTGCCCGATCTCCATGTTCTCGAGGATCTTGGCGATCGAGAGCATGGCGGTGCCGGCGATCCAGGCCGGCGGCAGGACGCCCGCGAACAGCAGCGCGCGGCCGCCGATCTCCAGGGCCCGCTGCTTGCGGATGACGCCGCGGATGTACTCGGCGTCCGACGCGCCGCGCTCGGCGAGCACCCGGTCGCGGATGGCGTCGAGCCGTCGGCCGAGCTCCTCGATCTGCTCGGCGGTCAGGTCGGTCGTGGCCTGCACGTCCTCACGGCGGGACGACGGGACGAGCTCGAGCAGCGGGCGCTGCGGCTGCTGCAGCCGGCTGGTCTCCTCGGGGCCGGGTTCGGTCACGGTGCTGACGGCGGGGTTGTCGGCGACTGCGGTCACGCGGACCTCCTCGGGTCGGACGGGGCCGTACGGCCCCGGGATTCGGATGTCGGCCGGGTGCGTGGTCGGGTGCGTGGCCGGCTCAGGGAAGATCGATCCGGGCCGGGCCGCACGCGGAGTTGATGCAGGTCTGGACGAGGTCACCGGGCTCGCCGTGCGCCTCGCCGGTTCGCAGGTCCCGGACCCGGCCCTCGCGCAGCGGGAGCACGCAGCCGAAGCAGATGCCCATCCGGCAACCGCTCGGCATGAGCCTCCCGGCCGCCTCGCCGGCCTCCAGCAGGCTCTGGCCGGGCTCCACCTCGACGTCGGCGCCACCGAGGTCGACGGTGCCGCCGGTGCCCTCGGCCGCTCGGGCGGGCGGGGTGAAGCGCTCGGCGCGGACGCCGTCCCAGGCCTCCTCGACCGCGTCGAGCAGACCGGCGGGCCCGCACGCGTAGACGGTGCGCGCGGCCCGGTCGGGGACGGCGGCGTCGACGGTCCCCGGGTCGAGCCGGCCGGTGACGCCGCTGTGCCGCAGCACCACCCGCAACGACGGGTGCCGCGCGGCGAGGGCGGCCAGCTCGGCGCCGAAGATCGTGTCCTCCGGGCTCCGCGCGCTGTGCACGAGGACGACGTCGGGCATGTCCCCCGCCCGGTCGAGGCTGCGGAGCATGCCCATCACCGGGGTGATGCCGCTGCCCGCGGTGACGAACAGCAGCGGGCCGGACGCCTCGGCGGGCAGGGTGAAGTCGCCGGTCGCCTGCTCCAGCTCGACGATCGTGCCGATCGGCAGGTCGCGGACGAGCCGGGTGGAGACGACGCCGTCCGGGACCTCCTGGACGGTGATCGTCAGGTGGTCCGCGTCCTCGGGCGAGGTCAGCGAGTAGCTCCGCCGGTACCGGACGCCGTCGACGTCGATCCCGACGCCGACGTACTGCCCGGCCCGGTGCCCGGCCCAGCCGCGGCCCGGCTCGATGGTGACCGAGACGGCGCGTCCGGTCTCCCGGCGACGGGCGACGACCCGGCCGCGCAGGGTCGAGGTCGACCACAGCGGGTCGAACAGGGTCAGGAAGTCCTCGGGCAGCAGCGGCGTGGTCAGCGCTCCCGCGGCGGACAGCAGGCGCCGGGGCAGTGTCGGCGCCGCGACGGCGGATCGGAACATGACATCAACTCTGCACAACTTGATGTCACATAGCAAGTGGAGTCCGAGGGTTCACTGTGTCACATGAGCGCCTGATAGCGTTCGTGTCATGGTCGACGGTACCGACGACGGCTCCGACCTCGAGGGATGGCGCACGATCGACGAGCTGGCCCGCGCCAGCGGTGTCACCGTGCGCAACATCCGCGCGTACCAGGCACGGGGGCTGTTGCCCCCGCCGCAGGTCAGGGCCCGGACCGGGTACTACGGGCCCGGTCACTCGGCACGCCTGGAACTGATCCAGGACCTGCAGGACGAGGGCGTCAAGCTCGACACCATCAAGAAGCTGCTCGACACCACCGGCGGCTCCACCGAGCAGGTCGTGCAGTTCATCCGGACCGTGCGCGAGCTGTTCGCACCCGAGGACCGGCAGATCGTGCACCTCGGCGAGCTGGCCGAGCGGTACGAGACGACCGACGTCGGCGTGGCCAAGCGCGGCGTGAAGATGGGCCTGCTGCGCGAGCTGGGCGACGACACCTACGAGGAGATCAGCCCGCGGCTGATGAACGCCGCGGCCGAGCTGACCGGCCTCGGCATCCCGATCACCCGCTCCCTCGACGTCGTCGAGCAGCTCCGCAAGCACGCCGACGCCGTCGCCAAGCTCTACGTCGATCTCTTCCTCGGCGAGATCTGGCAGCCGTTCGACGCCTCCGGCCGTCCCGACGACCAGTGGCCGCGCGTCTACGAGACGATCGAGCGGATGCGCCGGATCTCCGGCGAGGTCATGATCGCGGTCCTGGAGCTGGCCGTCGCCGAGCGCGTCGACGTCACCTTCGGCCGGGACATCGTCCGCAACGTCCGTACCACCAGCGCGGGCCCGACCGCCGCGGCGGAGTCCACCGACGGCACCGACTCCTCCGACGGCACCGGCCCCACGGACAGCACCGCGGACCCGGCGGACTCCGCGGATCCCTCGGACTCCGCGGAGTCCTCGGGCACCGAGGAGTCCTCGGGCACCGAGGATCCCGCCACGACCTCCTAGGACGCCCGACCCGCACGGGCCCTGCGCCCACTCATCATCGGCACCGGCCGGGTTCGGCCGGAGTGTCGCGCATCCCGGTCGGGTCCGTGCCCGATCCGCAGGAGATCGGGTTCCTCGCACGCAATCGGGTTCCTCGCACGCGATCGGACCCCGTGCGAGCGAGGCGAACCCGTGCGAACGCGTTCCGGGTCGAGGCGCTCGCCGGCCCGGCCCGCTGCGGGGCGTGCAGGGCTCCGTGTCCGCGATTCTCGCCGGCCGCCCGGTCCTCGGCCGGACCGGGTCGCCGCAGGACCGGGATCCGACCCACCGTCAGCCCTGCAGCCACGGGGCCACGGAGCCACCGGCCACAGCCACCGGCCACGAGCCACGCCACGGGCCACGGGCCACGGGCCACGGAGCACAGGGCACGGGGCACGGGGCACGGGGCACGGGGCACGGGGCACGGGGCACGGGGCACGGGGCACGGGGCACGGGGCACGGGGCACGGGGCACGGGGCACGGGGCACGGGGCACGGACCAGTGCTCCCACACACGGGGCACGTACCTGCGCTGAGATCGCTGCCTGAGGAAGCGATTCCGCAGAACCTCCTCACCGGACCCGCCGACCACCGCCCGGCGAGCGCGCCCCGGAGTCCCTCGGCACCCTGCCCGGCTCCGGTACTCCCCTCGCCCCCTCGCTCCCCCCCGCAACCCACGACGAGGTCCAGGTCCCGAGGGTTCGCACGGGATTGCGCGCCTCGCACGGGATCGGACCCCGTGCGAACGACACGACCTCGTGCGAACCCAGCGAACCCACAGGCTCCGTTCGCACGACGCGGTCCGGTGTGCGCGGCGGCCGGGCGAGGTCGTGCCGTCAGCCTGCCGGGCGCGGGGACGGGAGGGGCAGCCCGCGGCGCTCGAACACCCAGCGCGCCCGGTCCGGGGCGTCGGTGATGATCCCGTCGACCCCGAGGTCGAGCAGCGCGTCCATCGTGGGGACGTCGTTCACCGTCCACGGGATCACCGCGAGCCCGGCGTCGTGCGCGGCCCGTACCGTCGCGGCCGTGGTGAAGGGCGTGTAGCCGGGCGCGGTGGTCCCCGCCGACTGCGGCGTGCCGTGCACCGGGGAGACCGCCGACGCGTCGACCGTGCGTGCCGCGGCGACCAGGGCGGTGGCCGGATCGGCACCGAGGTCGTCGGCGTCGAGGCCGTTCAGCCACGGCGACCGGCCCGGCTGCCCGAGCTCCAGGAAGCTCTCGTTCATCAGCAGGACCCGGTCCAGCTCGGGAGCGACCTCCCGCATCCGGTCCAGCGCGGCGAGGTCGAAGCTCTGGACCGACGTGCGTTCCACGACTCCGGCGCGGCGCACCTCGTCCGCGACGACCTGCACGAACTGCTCCCGCGGCGCGGTCTCCGCCGGGGCCGCGGCCTCGACCTTGGTCTCGACGTTGAACCGGACGTCGTCGGCCCCGCGGTCCCGCGCGAGAGCGAACACCTCGTGCAGCTCGAGCATCCGGGCGCCCGGCGACAGGGTCTGCGCGGGGTACGCGGGCCGGCGCACCGAGCCGCAGTCCATGGTCCGGATCCGGTCGAGGGTCAGGTCCTTCACGTACTTCCCGACGTACGGGAACTGCGGGTCGCCCGGGGCCACCGGCGCTGTGTCCGTGCAGACCTCGTCGCTGGTCCGGCGGTCGTGGGTGACGACGGCGTGCCCGTCGGCCGTGATCTGGACGTCCAGCTCCAGGGTGTGCACCCCCAGATCGAGGGCCGTGCCGAACGACTGCAGCGAGCTCTCCACCGACAGCACCGATCCGCCGCGGTGCGCCTGCAGGTCGACCACCCGGTCGTCGTCCGGCGGGGCGGGGGCCGCAGCCGTCGTCGCGAGCAGTGCCGCGGCCGCGAGCACGACGAGCAGGGGCACGGGCAGGGGGCGTCGGAGTCGCACGGCGCGACCCTAGGAATCGCCGCTGTCGGGTGACCTGCCCGCAGATGACGAGGGCATGGCGGCCGGTCGACGAGCTCAGCGCCCCCGGTTCCCCAGGGCCCGGGTCAGCAGGGTGCGGGTGTCGGCCGGGTCGATCACGTCGTCGATCTCGAAGACCGTCGCGACGCTCAGCGCCTTGCCGCGCTCGTAGTAGCCCGCGACCAGCTCGTCGTAGCGGACCTGCCGGGCGTCGGCGTCGTCGATCGCGGCCAGCTCGTCGCGGTAGCCGAGACGGACCGCCCCCTCCAGGCCCATCCCGCCGAACTCGCCGGTCGGCCAGGCCACGGTGAGCACGGGGGCGTGCAGGTCGCCGCCGGCCATCGCCATCGCCCCGAGTCCGTAGCCCTTGCGCAGCACGACCGCCACCAGCGGCACCGTGAGCTGCGCCCCGGCGACGAACATCGCGCCGAACCGGCGCACGGTCGCCGTCCGCTCGGCGTCCGGACCGACCATGAACCCGGGGGTGTCGCACAACGACACCACGGGCAGCCCGCGGGCCTCGCAGAGCTGCAGGAACGCGGTGGCCTTGTCGGCGGCGTCGCCGTCGATCGCCCCACCGAGATGCTCCGGGTCGTTCGCGAGGACGCCGACGGCGAGGCCGTCGAGCCGGGCGAACGCCGTGACGATCCCGGCCCCGAACCCGCCGCGCAGCTCCACGACACTGCCGGTGTCGAACAGGACGTCGAGGACGCGCCGGACGTCGTAGGCCCGGACCCGGTTCTCCGGGACCGCGTGGCGCAGCGCCCGCTGGTCGGCGTGCTCGCCGGGGACCGGGTCGCCGCCGACGTGCAGCAGGTAGCGGCGGGCCTCGGCGACCGCGGCGGCCTCGTCCGGCACGAGCAGGTCGACGACGCCGTTGGCCCACTGCATCGGCATCGGCCCGACGTCGGACGGGGCGACGACGCCGAGCCCACCACCGGAGATCATTGCGGGCCCGCCCATCCCGAGGCTGCTCCCCTCGGTCGCGACGATCAGGTCGCAGGCGCCGGCGAGCGCGGCGTTGCCCGCGAAGCAGTACCCGGCGACGACGGCGACCGTCGGCACCCGCCCGCGGAGCCGGGCGAACAGCCGGAACGTCGGGACGTCGAGCTGGGCGACCGCCGAGGTGTCGGTGTCCCCCGGGCGCCCGCCGCCGCCCTCGGCGAACACGACGACCGGCAGGTGCTCGCGCCCGGCCAGCCGGAAGAGCCGGTCCGTCTTGTGGTGGTTGTGCACGCCCTGGGTGCCGGCCAGGACGGTGTAGTCGTAGGACATCACGGCGACCGGTCGCCCGCCGACCGTCCCGGTCCCGGTGACCAGGCCGTCCGCCGGGGTCTTCGCGACGAGCTCGTCGACGCTGCGCCGGGCGCGCTGCGCCGCGAGGGTGAGCGCGCCGTACTCGACGAAGCTGTCCGGGTCGAGGAGGTCCGCGATGTTCTCCCGGGCGGTGCGCCGCCCGGCGTCACGGCGCCGGGCGACGGCGGCGGCCCTGCCCTCGTCGAGCCCGGTGCGCCGACGGTCCCGCACCTCGGCGAGATCGGGCCGGATCCGGTCCGGGTCGTCCGCCCCGGCGCACTCGGCGTCCTCGGCCGCCTCGGCGTCGGCGAGGACGGCGAGCAGGTCACCCGCCTCGACGGCGTCACCGACGGCGACGGCGAGCGACTCGACCCGGCCCGGCGTGCCCGCGGTGACCGGGTGCTCCATCTTCATCGCCTCGAGGACGACGACCTCGCCGCGGGCACCGACCACGTCCCCGACACCCGCGGGGAGCGCGACGACGACGCCCGGCCGCGCCGCACGGACGGCGGTCCGGTCCTCCGGCACCGCGGTCCGTCCGGCGGACGCGACCGGGCCTGCCCCGGTCCCCGACGGGTCAGCCGGCCCGGCCGGGGGCAGCACCGACTCGCGCTCCGCGCCCGCCAGGCCGCCGACGTTCCGGTCCACATAGGACGTGTCCAGCGTCCCGTCGACCAGTTCCGGCAGCGCCAGCAGCGCCTGCAGCAGCCCGATGTTCACCTCGACCCCGGCCACGTCGAACCCGGCCAGCGCCCGCCGGGCCGCGGCGGCGGCCGTGGCGGCGTCCGCGCCGCGGGTGACGACCTTGGCCAGCAACGGGTCGTACCGGGGCCCGACCGGGTAGCCGGCGTAGCCGTGGGTGTCGACGCGGATCCCGCGCCCGGCGGGCGGCTGGAACCGGGTCAGCGTCCCGGCCGCCGGGGCACGGGACCCGTCCGGTCCGACGGCCTCGGCGTTCACCCGGGCCTGCACCGCGGTACCGCGCGGGACGGGTGGCGCGGTGAGCCCGAGGTCGGCGAGCCGCGCGCCGCGGGCGACCCGCAGGCCGAGCTCGACCAGGTCCAGTCCGGTCGTCTCCTCGGTGACCGTGTGCTCGACCTGGATCCGCGGGTTGACCTCCAGGAACGCGATCTCGGCACCCGCGACCAGGAACTCCGCGGTCGCGAGGCCGGAGTACCCGGCGAGCAGGCGCAGCGCGGCGTCGTGCAGACGGGCCCGGACGTCGCCGGGCAGGGCCGGCGCGGGGCCGATCTCGACCAGCTTCTGCCGGTGCCGCTGGGCCGAGCAGTCCCGGTCGCCGAGGACGACGACGTCGGTCCCGTCCCCGAGGAGCTGGACCTCGACGTGCCGGGCGCGCGGGAGGAGCCGCTCGACGAGCACCTCGCCGTCGCCGAACGAGGTCCTGGCCTCGGAGGCGCACCGGCGGACGGCGTCGTCGAGGTGGGCGGCGTCGGTGACCGGCCGCATCCCGCGTCCGCCACCGCCGGAGCGGGCCTTGACCATGACCGCGCCGCCGGGGCCGAGCCGGGACAGCAGCGCCGCGCCGTCGTCGGGGGCGACCGCCTCCAGCACCGGGACGCCCAGCGCGGCGGCCCGCTCGCGCGCGGAAGCCTTGTCCCCGAACAGCTCCAGCGCCTCCGGCGCCGGGCCGACGAAGGTGACGCCGTGGGCGGCACAGGCCCGGGCGAGCGCCGGGTTCTCGGACAGGAACCCGTAGCCGGGGTGCAGGGCGTCGGCTCCGGTGTCGACGGCCGCGCGCACGATCCGGTCGACGTCCAGGTAGGCCGCGGCCCCGGTGCCGGGGAGCTCGACGGCCCGGTCCGCGCGCACGACGTGCAGGCACGCGGCGTCGTCGGCGGGGTGCACGGCGACCGTCCCGATCCCGAGCGCCGACGCCGTGTCCATGATCCGGACGGCGATCTCGGCCCGGTTCGCGACCAGCAGCGTCCCGCTCACCGGCCCGGCCTCCGCACGACGATCCCGGCGGCCTCGCGGTCCCACACGCCGGTCCCGGCGCCGGACTCGCGCAGCACGTGCTTGTGCACCTTCTGGGTCGGGGTCTTGGGCAGCTCGTCGGCGAACGCGACGTAGCGGGGCACCATGAAGTACGGCAGCCGCTCGATCAGGAACCGGGTCAGCTCGACGGGATCGACGGTGCGGCCCTCCCGCGGAACGACGACGGCCTTGATCTCGTCCTCGGTCAGCTCGGAGGGCACCGCGACGACGGCGCTCTCGTACACGTCGGGATGCTCGTTGATCACGCGCTCCACCTCGAAGCTGGAGATGTTCTCGCCACGCCTGCGCAGCGCGTCCTTCATCCGGTCGGCGAAGAAGAACCGGCCCTCGGAGTCGGCCCGGAAGGCGTCGCCGGTGTGCACCCAGCCGTCGACGAGCGTCTCGGCGGTCTTCTCCGGCAGGCCGTGGTAGCCCTGCATCACGGTCAGCGGCTCCTCGGGCCGGACCCACAGCTCTCCGACGGACCCGGACGGCACGTCGTGACCCGCGGAGTCGACGAGGCGGAGCTCGTAGCCGGGCCGCGGGAAGCCGCACTCGCCGCCGACCACGGTCTCCGGGGGCCCGTTGAGGACACAGCCGATCTCGCTCATGCCGTAGACGGCAGCGAGGTCGATCCCGAACCGCGCACGGAACCCGTCGACGTCGCTGGCCAGCGGCGCCATGACGGCCAGCTCCAGGGGGTTGTCCGCGTCGTCGGGGCGACGCTGCGCCTGCTGGAGCAGCTCGGCCATCGCACCGAGCATCACGGTGACCGTGATGCCGTGCTCGCGGACCGTCGGCCAGAACCGGCTGACCGAGAAACCGGGCTCGATCACGCACAGCGCCCGGTGGATCAGGGCCTGGTAGACGCCGAACCACTGCCCCGCGAGGTGGAACAGCGGCAGCGTGACGAGGATCCGGTCGCCCGGGACCGGGCGCGCCTGGTCCTCGCGGGAGGCGTACGTGTAGGCGTGCGCGTGCGGGATCCGGACGCCCTTGGACCTTCCGGTGGTGCCCGAGGTGTACATCAGCGCCATGAGCTCGCCGGGATCGAGCGTGACGGGTGTGGCAGGCCCGTGGGCGAGCAGCTCGTCGAAGCCGACGACGCGGAACCGGTCCCGCAGGCCGTCCGCGGCCGCGGGGTCACCCCGGACGACGAGCGTCCGCAGCGCCGTCAGGTCGCCGGCGACCCGGGCGACCCGTTCGACGTGGGTGTCCTCGCAGACCAGGATCCCGGCGGCCGAGTCCTCGAGGACGTGGGTGAGGAACGAGCCCGTGTACGCGGTGTTGACCGGGACCTCGACGAACCCGCCGAGTCCGGCCCCCGACCAGGTGTGGACGGCGTCGAGCGAGTTGTCCAGCAGCAGCGCCACGGTGTCCTGCCGGGCCGCGCCGAGTGCCGAGAGCCCGGCCGCGACGCGCAGCGAGCGCTCGTGGCTCCCGGCGACGGTGTACCGGCCGTCCGGCCCCACCTGCGCGACGGCGTCCGGGGACTCCGCGAGGGCACGGTCGTAGGCGGCGCGCAGCGTGCGCTCGGCGATCGGCGGAAGGCTCACATCGGCACCCCTCGTCGGGCGGCGTGGACGACGCTGACTTTACATGGGTGTCAAGTGAGCCGGCCGCGTGCGAGAGTGGCCCCATGTCGCAGGCCGCGGGGCTCGGTGGCCGGGCCGTCCCGGCGGAGGACCGGCGCGCCCTGCTGCTCGACACCGCCGAGGGCGTGTTCCGGCGGCTCGGGTACGAGGCGACGACGGTCGCGGCGCTGGCGTCGGCGGCGGGGGTGACCCGGCCGACGGTGTACTCCTACTTCGACTCGAAGGACGCCGTGTTCCGGGCGCTGGTCGACCGCGTCCGGGCGGAGTTCCTGCGCCTCCAGGAGCGCACGCCGAGCGGGTCACCGGCGACGATGGTCCGCGAGATCGTCGCCGGCTACCTGCGCGCCTACACCCGTCACGACGGGCTGCTGACGATCCTCGCCCACCAGGCGCTCGCCGACCCGGCGCTGCGCGAGGTGCACGACGAGGTGTTCGCCCGCGCGGAGCGCCGCAACACCCGCTTCCTCGAACGGCTCGCCGACGACGGCGTCGCCCGGCCCGTGGTGCCCCCGGACCGGATCTCGGTGGCGATCACCGGCCTGATCGCCCGGTTCGCACGTCTGGCCGCTGCGGAGCCGGACAGGCTCGACGCGCTCGCCGGCGAGGTCTCGGACATGTACCTGTGCCTGGCCGGCATCGCCGATCCCCCGGACTGAGCCGGGGCCGCGGGTCAGGCGAGCAGCTCGGCGGCGCGCAGCGCGGCGCGGACGTCCTCGTGGTGCCACTCGTCGAGCGGCACCAGCGGCAGCCGGATCCCGCCGGGCATGAGGCCCAGCTCGGCCAGCGCCCACTTCACCGGGATCGGGTTCGGCTCCGAGAACAGGGCGGCGTGCAGGCCCGCGAGGTCGGCGTCCAGCGCGGCGGCGGTCTCGGCGTCGCCGGCGACGGCGGCCTTGCACATCCGGGCCATCGGCTCGGGGGCGACGTTGGCCGTGACCGAGATGTCGCCGTGGAACCCGGCGAGCATCGACGCGCGGGCGGTGCCGTCGTCGCCGGAGTAGAGCGCGAAGTCGTCGAGGCCGAGGGCGACCAGCTCGCGGACGCGGTCGAGATCGCCCTTGGCCTCCTTGAGCCCGACGATGTTCGGGATCTCGGCCAGCCGCGCGACCGTCGTCGGAAGCAGGTCGCAGGCGGTGCGCCCCGGCACGTTGTAGAGGTACTGCGGGATGGCGACGGTCTCCGCGATCCGCTTGAAGTGCTGGTACAGCCCCTCCTGCGGGGGCTTGTTGTAGTACGGCGTGACCAGCAGGGCGCCGTCGGCACCGGCGGCGCGGGCGGCCCGGGTGAGGTGCACGGCCTCGTCGGTGGAGTTGGCACCGGTGCCGGCGATGACGGGGACCCGCCCGTTCGCGACCTCGATGGTGCGGCGCATGACCTCGGTGTGCTCGAGGACCGACAGCGTCGACGACTCACCGGTGGTGCCGACCGAGACGATCGCGGAGGTGCCCGCGTCGATCTGGCGCTCGACGAGCTCGCCGAGGGCCTTGTGGTCGACCTCGCCGTCGTCGTGCATCGGGGTCACGATCGCGACGATGCTCCCGGTGATCATTCCGGTCCTCCCTGGTACCGCTGCTGTGCCGGCACGACGGTAGCAAGCGACCCCGACGACGCCACCGGGTTCGTGGCACTCAGCCCAGCGCGAGCCGGGCCGGCTGGACCGACCGGCCGATCCGGCGTCCGGCCTGCACCGCGACCAGCACCGCGGCGACGACGGCGACGGCGGTGACCGCGATCGGACGGTCGTTCGCGGCCACCCCGGCAAGCGCCCAGACGACGGCCGCGGCGAAGCCCGCGAAACCCGCGGTCGACCCGATCACCGACAGCACGGCGGCGGTCAGCATCACCAGCAGCAGGATCGCCGCGGTCTGGGGCAGCGCGCCGTCGGCGGGCAGGCCGACCGCGACACCGGCGGCCATCAGGCCGAGCACCAGCGCCGCCGACGACCAGCCCAGGTAGAGGGCGACAGGCAGCCGGAACGCCAGCCGCTCGACCCAGCCGTCGGCGGCGTCGCGCGCCAGCCGCGAGTACGCGACCGCGAGGACGGCGACCAGCCCGATCAGCACCACCTCGGCGGTGACGACCCAGCGGTTCGAGAACGCCAGGATCCACAGCGGGTTCAGCGCCGCCGAGGCCGCGAGCCACCAGCCGACCCGGCGGTGGATCCCGCGCCCGCGCTGCGCGGGCAGCAGCGCGTAGGCCGCGTAGACGACGAACCCCAGGTAGATCAGGCCCCAGATCGAGAACGCCCACCCGGCCGCGAGCAGCGGCGTGTCGTAGGACCGGGCCACCTCCCCGACCCCGGATCCGCCCAGCGTGGAGACCAGCACCTGCAGGATCGCCAGGACCGCCACGACCACGCTCCGGACGAGATCCGCGGTGGTCGGGCGCGGGGTGAGCACCGTCATCCGCTCATGGTGGCGCGCAACGCCCGTCCCTGCCATCCGGCCGACGGGCGACCTGATCGATCGGCCGGTCAGAGGGGGTACACGAACAGGTGCACGTCGCGCGCGTCGCCGGGCGCGAGCCGCACCCCGGCGGGGAGCCTTCCGTACTCGGCGAACCCGCGGGCGGCGTAGAACGCCGGCAGCGGCGTCCCGCCGCGCGCCCCGAGCGTGAGCATCTCGACGCCCATCTCCCGGCCGTGCGCGACGGCGGCGGCGAGGAGCGCCGTCCCGACCCCACGGCCCTGCAGGTCCGGGCGGACCATCAGGCGCTGGACGTCGGCGCGGTGCGCCGCGATACCGCCCCCGCGGGCCAGGAAGACGGTGCCGTCGGGCTCGGCCCCGTCCCCGGCGACGATCATCCAGGCGTCGCCGGAGCGGACGCCGTCGATCGTCGCCGCGGCGAGGTCACGGATCTCACCGGGGTCCCAGCCGGGCACGAAGTCGACGGCGCCGCCGGCCTCGGTCACGGCGATCCAGAGATCGCCGAGTGCGGCGGCGGCGCCGGGGGGTGGATCGACGACCCGGTGGACGGCCGGGGCGTCGACACTCACAGGTTCGGGAACCAGAGCTTGATCTCGCGGTCGGCCGACTCCGGGGAGTCCGAGCCGTGGACCAGGTTGGACCCCGTCTCCAGGGCGAGGTCCCCGCGGATGCTGCCGGGGGTGGCCTTCTCCACCGGGTCGGTCCCGCCGGCGACCTGACGCCAGGCGGCGATGGCCCGCGGGCCCTCGACGACCGCGGCCAGGACCGGGCCGGAGGTGATGAAGGAGATCAGCTCCTCGAAGAAGGGCTTGCCGTCGTGCTCGGCGTAGTGCTGGGTGGCCAGCTCACGGTCGACGGTGCGCAGGTCGAGGGCGACGAGGTCGAGGCCCTTGCGCTCGATCCGCGAGACGACCTCGCCGACGAGCTTGCGCGCGACGCCGTCGGGCTTGACCAGGACGAGAGTGCGTTCAGTCACGCGGGCCAGGGTAGCGACGGTGTGTGACGAGCCCGCACGGGCCACCGTCACCCGTCACCAGGGACCGTCGTGAGATCGGCCAGCGCCGCGGCGATCTGCTCGAGATCGCGCAGGGTCCCCTCCGAGACCGCGACGACGAGATCGAACGCGGCGTCCTGGTCGATCCGCGGCGGGTGCCCGTTCAGCACGAGGAACACGGCGGTCGCCGCCCACGCGAGCCGCTTGTTCCCGTCGACCAGCGCGTCGTTGCCGCAGAGGCTCTGCAACAGTGCTGCGGCCTTGAGGTGGACGGTCGGGTAGGCGTCCTGGCCGAACAGGGTCGTGGCGGGCCGGGCCAGGGCGGACTCCAGCAGGCCGAAGTCGCGGACGACGGGCTCCTCGCCGAGCGCGGTCGCGGCGAAACGCAGAAGATCGGACAGGCTCAGGTACCGGGTCACCGGGTCGTCAGGTCCGGCCGAGCCGGTCGAGAGTGTCCCTGAAGTTCTCCGTGACCCAGGCGGCGGCGCGGTCGACCTCGGCGTCGTGGTCGTGCCGGTCGACGTACTCCCTGACCGCGGCCCGGGCGACCTCCTGCATCGACCGCCCCTCGGTCTCGGCGCGGGCGCGCAGGGCTTCGGTCTCGGACTCGGTGAGCCGCAGGGTCATCGCCACGGCAGCGATGATACCTGCGGTGATACCGCGATGCCTCTCATTCCTCCTGCTGCGACGGCAGCGTCCCCGCCGCCATCCGCCGCGCGACCTCGCGCCGCATCCACAGCAGGATCGCGAAGACCACCACGAACGCGAACGCGACGATCGCCAGCGAGGGCACGAACACGAACGACGCGACGATGAGGAGCACCTGCAGCGCGAGCGTCGCGCCCAGGCCCCAGGAACGCCGCTGCAGCCCGGACAGCAGGATCATCGCCACGGCCAGGGCGGTGATCACCCCGGCGCCGAGTGCGGTGGAGCCGCTGCCGAAGCGTGGCAGCACCAGCAGCGCGAGCAGCACCACGATCGCCTCGAGGATCAGCGTCGCGGCGAACACGCCGCGGGCGCCCTTCATCGGGTCGGTCGGCGGCGGGCGGACGCCCTCCGGGACCCCGTCGATCCGGTCCGTCCCGCTCACTCCGGCTCCCTGCCGAACAGCGACCGGACCTCGCCGGCCGTCACCACCGACCCGGTCACGACCACGCCGACGCCGGACCCGCCGGCCTCCTCGGCGATCTCCCCCGCCTGCTCGACGGCGGCCTGCAGCGACGGCTCGACGCTGACCCGGTCGGAGCCGAAGACCTCGGCGGCGAGCGCGCCCAGCTCGTCGGCGTCCATCGCCCGGGGCGAGGAGTTGGTGGTCACCACGACCTCGTGCAGCACCGGTTCGAGGCCCTCGAGGATCCCGCGCGCGTCCTTGCCCTGGAGCACCGCGAGCACGCCGACCAGGCGGGTGAACCGGAACTCGCCGGTCAGCGCCGTGGCGAGCGCCGTCGCCCCGGCCGGGTTGTGCGCGGCGTCGAGCAGCACCGTGGGGGTGTCCGGCCCGCCCTGCACCGGCTCCAGCCGGCCGGGCGAGCGGACGGACGCGAACGCGGCCCGGACGGCCTCCGGGTCGAGGGGCTGCGCGGTGCCGGCCCCGACCAGCGCCTCGGCGGCGGCCAGTGCCACCGCCGCGTTCGACGCCTGGTGCTCGCCGTGCAGCGGCAGGAAGATCTCGTCGTAGCGGCCGGACAGCCCCTGCAGCTCGAGGCGCTGCCCGCCGACCGCGAGCTCCCGCTCCCGGACGCCGAACTCGGCGCCCTCCCGGGCGACCTGCGCGCCGACCTCGGCGCAGCGCTCGATGAGGACCTCGGCCACCTTCTTGTCCTGCGCGGCGAGGACGGCGACCGAGCCCTCCTTGATGATCCCGGCCTTCTCGCGGGCGATGTCGAGGACGTCGTTCCCGAGGTACTCGGCGTGGTCGACGCCGATCGGCAGGATGACGGCGACGTCGGCGTCGGCGACGTTGGTCGCGTCCCACCGGCCGCCGAGCCCGACCTCGATCACCGCGGCCTCGACCGGGGCGTCGGAGAACGACGCGAAGGCCATCGCGGTGAGCACCTCGAACTTCGACAGCGCCGGGGCGTCGCCCCGCTTCGCGTCGACCAGCTCGACGACGGGCTCGACCTCCCGGTAGGTCGCGACGTAGTGCTCCGGGGTGACGGGGCGGTTGTCCAGGTTGATCCGCTCGGTGGCCCGCTGCAGGTGCGGGCTGGTGTAGCGGCCGGTGCGCAGGCCCACCTCGGTGAGCAGGGCGTCGATCATCCGGGAGGTCGACGTCTTGCCGTTGGTCCCGGTCAGGTGCACGACCGGGTAGCCGCGCTGCGGTTCGCCGAGCGCGTCGCACAGCGTCTGCATCCGCTCCAGCGACGGTTCCATGACCGACTCGGGCCAGCGGCGGTCCAGCGCGGCGTCGACCGCGAGGAACTCGGCGTACCCGGTGACCGTCGACTGGGCCGGCACGACGTCCGGGGTGTCGCCACCGCGGATCTCGTCGAGCACGGCCGCGATCACGGCCTCCTGGGCGTCCTTCTCGGGGGTCTCCGCCGCCTCGTCGGCGGCCGCGGTGTCCGAGCGGTCCTCGTCGGAGCCGTCCTCCTCGGACTGCTCGGACCGCTCGGAGTCCTCGGACCGCTCGGTGCCGGCCTCCGGCTCCTCGTCGTCGCCGAACCCGCCCTCGGCCCAGCGGTCCCCGCCGTAGGTCGGCGAGTCCTCCTCGTCGAACTGGTCGTAGCCGTGTCGATCGTCGCGTGGTGCCACGTGCCTCAGGCCTCCGGCAGCGCGGCCAGCCGCGCGGTGATCCGCTCGATGTCCGCCAGCGCGGCGGCGTGCCGGGAGCGGATGCCGTCGACGACGTCGGCCGGTGCCTTCTCGGTGAACTTCGGGTTGTTCAGCTTCTTGTCCGCCTGGTCGCGTTCCTTCTCGGCGGCGGCCAGGTCCTTGCCGAGCCGGGCGCGCTCGGCCGCGACGTCGATCGCCCCCGAGGTGTCCAGCTCGACGGTGACCGGCCCCCCGGAGGTCGTGACCTCGAAGGTGGCGGTGGCGGCGAAGTCGTCGCCCGCCGCGTCGAGCCGGTTGAGGAACCGCAGGGCGGTCTCGTGGCCGGCCAGGCCCGCGTCGGTGAGCCCGGCCAGGCGGGCCGCGACGGACTTGCGGTCCGGCAGGCCCTGCTCGGTGCGGAACCGGCGGACCTCGGTGATCACCTTCTGCGCGTCGGTGACCCGGGCGGCCGCGGCGGCGTCGACGGGCGCGCCGGTGTCGGCCGCGGTCGGCCAGGCGGCCGTCACGACGGTCTCGCGACCGGTCAGCGCGGTCCACAACGCCTCGGTGACGAACGGCGCGATCGGGTGCAGCATCCGCAGCAGCGCGTCGAGGACGTGCCCGAGCAGCGCACGGGTGCCGGGCGCGGTGGCCGGGTCGTCGAGCTGGGTCTTGCACAGCTCGACGTACCAGTCGGCCAGCTCGTCCCACGCGAAGTGGTAGAGGCCCTCGGTCGCCTTCGCGAACTGGTAGCCGTCGAGCAGCTCGTCGGTCTGGCCGCGGACCTCGGCGAGCCGGCCCAGGATCCAGCGGTCGGCGTCGGTGCGGTCCGCCTCGGCGGGCAGCGGCAGGTGCGGGTCGGCGCCCTTCGAGAGCGCGAACCGGGTGATGTTCCAGAGCTTCGTGGTGAAGTTCCGGGACGCGGCGACCCACTCCGGCGACAGCGACATGTCGGTGCCCGGGTTGGAGCCGCGGGCGATGGTGAACCGCAGCGCGTCGGCGCCGTAGTCCTCCATCAGGTCCAGCGGGTCGATGACGTTGCCCTTGGACTTCGACATCTTCTTGCCGTGCTCGTCGCGGATGAGCCCGTGCAGGTAGACGTCGCGGAACGGGGTCTCCCCCATCGCGTAGGTCCCGAACATCATCATCCGGACGACCCAGAAGAAGAGGATGTCGTAGCCGGTGACCAGCACCGAGTTCGGGTAGTAGTGCTCGAGGTCCGGCGTCTCGTCGGGCCAGCCGAGCGTGGAGAACGGCCACAGCCCGGAGGAGAACCAGGTGTCGAGGACGTCGGAGTCCTGCCGCCAGCCCTCGCCGGTCGGCGGCTCCTCGTCCGGCCCGACGCAGACGACCTCGCCGGCGGGGCCGTACCAGACCGGGATCCGGTGCCCCCACCACAGCTGACGGCTGATCGTCCAGTCGTGCATGTTGTCGACCCAGTCGAAGAAGCGCTTCTCCTGCTCCTTCGGGTGCAGCACGGTGCGGCCCTCGCGGACCGCGTCGCCCGCCGCCCTGGCGAGGGGCCCGGTGCTGACGAACCACTGCAGGCTCAGGCGCGGCTCGATCGGGACCTGGGTCCGCGAGCAGTGCCCGACCGAGTGCACGTAGGGCCGCTTCTCGGCGACGATCCGGCCCTCGGCGCGCAGCTCCTCGCGGATCGCCTCGCGCGCGGCGAACCGGTCCATCCCGTCGAACCGGGTGCCGGACCCGGCGATCGTGCCGGTCTCGTCCATGATCGTCGGCATCGGCAGGTCGTGCCGCTTCCCGACCTCGAAGTCGTTCGGGTCGTGTGCTGGGGTGATCTTGACGGCGCCGGAGCCGAACTCCGGGTCGACGTAGGTGTCGGCGATGACCGGGATCCGCCGGCCGGTGATCGGCATCTCGATCTCGGTGCCGACCAGCGCGGCGTAGCGCTCGTCGTCGGGGTGGACCGCGACGGCGGTGTCCCCCAGCATCGTCTCGACCCGGGTGGTCGCGACGACGACCGAGGCGTCGCCGTCGCCGTAGCGCATGGAGACGAGCTCGCCCTCGGTCTCGATGTGGTCGACCTCGATGTCGGAGATCGCCGAGCGCAGCGCCGGGGACCAGTTGACCAGGCGCTCGGCCCGGTAGATCAGCCCGTCGTCGAACATCCGCTTGAAGACGGTGGCGACGGCGCGGGACAGCCCCTCGTCGAGGGTGAAGCGCTCGCGGGACCAGTCGACGCCGTCGCCGAGGCGCTCCATCTGCCCAAGGATCGAGCCGCCGGACTCGGCCTTCCACTCCCAGACCTTCTCGACGAACCGCTCGCGGCCGATCGTGTGCCGGTCGGGCTCGCCGGCCGCGGCCATCCGCCGCTCGACGACCGACTGGGTCGCGATGCCGGCGTGGTCCATGCCGGGCAGCCACAGCGCGTCGTAGCCCTGCATCCGGCGGCGCCGGGTCAGGACGTCGATCAGGGTGTGGTCCATCGCGTGGCCCAGGTGCAGGCTGCCGGTGACGTTCGGCGGCGGGATCACGATGCTGAACGCCGGCCTGCCGGACGCCGGGTCGGCCTCGAAGTACCCGCGGTCGACCCAGCGGCGGTACATGTCGCCCTCTACCTCGCCCGGGTTCCACTTGGCGGGCAGGTCGGCGGTACGCGCTCCCAGGGTCTCGGTCACATGTCAAGTCTACGAGTCGGCACCGACAGCTCTCCGGACCCCCGCCGCCGCCACCCCCGCCGCACCGCGCCGCACCGCCGGCCCGGACCGGTCAGCACGTTCCGGCCGTCGCCGGGGCCACGACGTGCTGATCGACCGGCTCACGGGACGGGGCGCAGCACGCACCAGGGGCGGGGCATGCCCAGGGTCCGGGCGGCGGTGCCGTCGGCGAAGGCCGCCGGGTGGAACGCCCGGACCGTGCCGGAGCCCGGCTCGTAGACCCGCCAGGTGCCGTCGGCGCGGGCGCCCAGGACCAGCACCCAGTGCCGGGGCAGCCGGCGCGTCCCGACCAGGAGCGGGACCGGCCGACGCGCGGACGCGACCGCGGCGAGCTCGCGCGCCGTGGCGGGCCGGACCCGGAACCGGCCCGCGGCGGGCGCGTGCCGGTGCAGCCACGCCCGCATCCCCCAGGGCGTCGTCCCGAGCGCGCGCGGCCAGAACCGGTTCGCCTGGCGGTGGGCAGCCCGCTGCGCGGCGCCGAACCGCTCCGCCGCCGGGCCCGGCCATCCGGAACCGGTGAGCGCGGCCGTCATCACCAGCACCGACGGCCCGCAGGTGACGCCGTCGACCTGCCGCCCGAGCACACTGCCGACCTCCGGACCCCCGCTCCCGCCCACGACGGTGATCCTGCTGGCCTGCGACGCCGGTGTCACGCCCCGGTCGTCCCCGGGGCGCCCCACCGCCGGTCCAGGAGCACCGAGGCGCAGGCCGGCACGAGTGCACACGCCATCAGGAGCACCCCGATCAGCGGCGGCGCGGTCAGCCCCCAGCCGGCGGCGATCGCGAGCCCACCCAGCGCCGGGCCCAGCGAGTTCCCGACGTTGAACGCCGAGGTGTTCGTCGCGCTGGCCAGCGTCGGAGCGGTCCCGGCGAGGGCGAACACGCGGGCGTTCAGCGGAGCGGCGGCGACGAACGCGACGAACCCGAGCCCGACGGCGACCGCCGGGGCCGCGCCGGGGAGCGCCGCCGTCCCGGCGAGCAGCCCGAGCAGGACGCCGGCGCCGACCAGTGCGGCGAACAGCGTCCGCCACGGGTGCCGGTCGGCGAACCGGCCGCCCAGCACGATCCCGGCCAGCGAGCCGACGCCCGCGCCGAACTGCACGGCGGGCACCCAGCCCGGGGCGAGCCCGGCGACCTCGATCAGCAGCGGCGCCAGGTACGCCAGCATCGCGATCATGCCGGCTTGGTAGAGCGCCGTCGTGGTCAGCGCGAGCCACAACCGGGCACGCCGGAACACCGCCAGCTCGGCCGACAGCCGTCGTTCCTGACCGGCGCCCCAGGTACGGGGGACCAGCGTGAGCACCCCCGCCAGTCCGGCGAGCGCCAGCGCCGCGATGATCCAGAACGTCGCCCGCCAGCCGAACTGCTGCCCGATCACCGTGCCGAGCGGGATGCCGGCCACGTTGGACACGGTCAGCCCGGCGAGCAGCCGGGACAGCGCCCGGGCCCGGTCGCGCGGTCCCACCGACGACACCGTGACGACGGCGGCGACCGCCCAGAACCCGCCGGTCGCGACCGCGGTCAGCACCCGGATCGCCAACAGCAGCGGGTAGCTGGAGGTGAGCGCGCCGAGCACGTGCAGCGCGGCGACGGCCACCAGCATCGCCACCAGCGTGGTGTGCCGCGGCAGCCGCAGCGTCGCGACCGCCATCAGCGGCGCGCCGACGACCATCCCGACGGCGAACCCGGAGATCAGGTAGCCGACCTGGGAGATCGTCACGCCCAGGTCGGCGGCCATGTCGGGCAGCAGCCCGGTGATCACGAACTCGCTGGTGCCGAGCACGAAGATGCTCAGGGCCAGCACCGTGACGACGCGCGGCACGGGCTGCCGTACGTCCACTCCGGTCTCGGTCGCGTGGGACATCGCAGGGAGCCCAACACGGTGACGGCCGCGCGGTCATCCGGATTCCCGCCCTACGCTGCGCGGCATGACCGCTCTCACACCCGAGGTCGCCGGGTTCCTGAACCACGGCACCCGCACCGGGATGCTCGGCTGGACCGCGCGGGACGGCCGCCCACTCGTCGCCCCCGTCTGGTTCCTGGCCGAGGACGACGCGATCGTCTTCAACACCGGGGCCGGCACCGCGAAGGGCCGCGCGATCGTCCGCGACCCGCGGGTCGTGCTGACCGCCGACCTGCCGGAACCGCCGTACGCGTTCGTGCAGGTCCAGGGGATCGCCGAGACCAGCGAGGACCCGGACGAGCTGCTGCGCACCGCCACCGCGCTCGGCCGCCGGTACATGGGCGAGGACCGGGCCGAGGAGTTCGGGCGCCGCAACGGGGTGCCGGGCGAGCTCGTCGTCCGGATCCGGCCGACGAAGGTCGTCGCCTCGCTGGACATGACCGCCTGATCGCTCGACCCGAACCCGGGTCCGTCCCGCACCGTCCGTCCCGGAGCCGATGAGTTCCGGCGGTCCCGCCGGTCCCAGCTTCCGAGAGGACGGTGGACCATGGACCCCACGCGCCTGGACCTGCGGCACGGCACGCAGCGGACCTTCGCGCACCTGCTGGCGAGCACCCTGACCGTGTCGGTCGTCAACTTCACGGTGTGGTTCGCCGTGACGTTCTGGGTGTTCGTCGAGACCCGGTCGGTGATGGCGACCGGCATCATCGCGGGGATCTTCCTGGCGGCGACGTCGTCGACCGGGATCTGGTTCGGCAGCCTCGTCGACGGGTTCGGCAAGCGCGCGGTGATGCAGGGCTCCGCCGCGGTGTCGCTGGCGATCTACGCGGGCTGCCTGGTCGTCTACCTGACGACGCCGGCGGAGGTCTTCCGCGACGCGTCCAGCCCGCTGCTGTGGGGGTTCGTCGTCGCACTGATGCTCGGCGTGATCACCGGCAACCTGCGCACGATCGCGCTGCCGACGCTCGTGACGCTGCTGGTCCCGGCCGGGGTCCGGGACCGCGCGAACGGGCTCGTCGGCACGGCGACCGGGGTCTCGTTCCTGGTGACGTCGGTGCTGTCGGGCCTGCTCGTCGCGTACGACGGCATGCGGTCGGTGCTGCTGCTCGCGCTCGTCGTGCTGGGCGCGTCGCTGCTCCACCTGTCCCGGGTGCGGGTGCCGTCCGCGCCGGTGGACGCCGCCGCCGGGGGCGGGGACGACCGCGGCGGGGTCGACCTGCGCGGGACGCTGCGGGTGGTCGGCTCGGTGCCCGGCCTCCCGGCCCTGATCGTCTTCACCTGCGTGAACAACCTGCTCGGCGGGGTGTTCATGGCGCTGATGGACCCGTACGGCCTGTCCATGATCTCGGTGCAGGCGTGGGGTCTGCTGTGGGGCGCGCTGTCCACCGGCGTGATCGTGGGCGGGCTGCTGGTCGCGCGGACCGGCCTCGGATCGCGACCGGTCCGGACCCTGCTGCTGGTGAACGCGACACTGTGGACGGCGACGATGCTGTTCCCGCTGCAGGCCTCGATCGTCCTGCTGACGATCGGGATGACGGTGTTCATGCTGCTCATGCCCTACGCCGAGGCCGCGGAGCAGACCGTCCTGCAGCGGGTGGTGCCCTACGGCAGGCAGGGGCGGGTCTTCGGGTTCGCGCAGAGCGTGGAACAGGCCGCCTCGCCGCTGACGGCGTTCCTGCTCGCGCCCGTCACCGAGCTGGTGGTGGTGCCGTTCATGAGCGACGGCGGCGCCGGTGCCCGGGCGATCGGCGGCTGGTTCGGCACCGGGACCGACCGGGCGATCGCGCTCGTCTTCGTGGTGACGGGGTTGCTCGGACTCGTGGCCACCCTGGCCGCCCTGGCCTCGCGCCCGTACCGGCGGCTCTCCGCCGCCTACCTCGCGGCCCCCGCCGACGACCGGCCCCCCGCCGATCCCGAGGACGTGATGCCCGCAGGCCCCGTCCTGGCGGCCCGGACCCCCGCAGCGGTAGCGCCCGGCGCGGACCTCACAGGACCCCCTGCCCCACACGACAGCCAGAAGCCCTGACCAGCCCGCCGCCCCGCCCCACGACCTCGCGCGGCACCCCGTCACGGGCCGACGCACCCCACGCAACGGGTGCGGCGCATGGCGACCGGGTGCCGCGGACGCTGGCGGGGTGCGGCGCACGGTGACGGGGTGCCGCGCACCGAGACGGGGTGCCGCGCACCGGCACGGGGGCCGCAGCGTGCGCGGCCCGGGGCGGGCGGCGCGGCCGGGTGGCCGGGCGGGCGGGCGGGGCGGGGCGGTCGCACGCACGGGTGGATCCGGGGTGCCCCGGGCGTGCCGTCCCACCGCGGCGCGGTGCCCTCCCCCACGGTGCGGGGGTGTCGCGAACCAGCCTGCCGCTCACGGCCGTGCTCGCCGCCGCCCTCGCGCTGGCCGCCGTCGCCCTGTACCCCGCACCGGCGCCGGCCGCGGCCGGGGCACCCGCGCACCCGGTCGGCGGCCGCGCCCTCGACGGCTACTACGCCGATCCCGCGATCACCGTCTCGGACGGGACGTACTACCTGTACCCGACCACCGACGGCGAGGGATCGAGCGACGCGTCCTTCACCGCCTGGTCGTCGACGGACCTGGTGAACTGGCGGCCGCGGGGCGAGATCCTGCGGCTCGGCACCGACGTCCGGTGGGCGGAGAAGCTCGCCTGGGCGCCGGAGGTCGCCGAGAAGGACGGCCGCTGGTACCTCTACTTCACCGCCGAGGAGAAGATCGGCGTCGCCGTCGCCGACTCCCCGACGGGACCGTTCCGCGACAGCGGCCGCCCGCTGGTCACGACGAACCCGGGCGGGCGGGGCGCGGCGATCGACCCCGCCGTCGTCGCCGGGCCCGACGGCACCCGCTACCTGTACTGGGGCAACGGCCAGGCGCAGATGGTGCCGCTGAACCCGGACATGGTGTCGTTCGATCCGAAGAAGATCCGGGTGCTGTCCGGGCTGGACGGCTTCGGTGAGGGGATCCACGTCGACCGTCGCGCCGGGACCTGGCACGTCACCTGGTCGATCGGCGACTACCGCTCCGAGGACTACCGGGTCGGCTACGCGACGGGGCCCGGCCCGGCGGGGCCCTTCACCGACCACGGCGTGATCCTCGCGAAGGACGAGGCCGCGGGCGTCCGCGGGCCGGGGCACGGATCGCCGCTGCGGATCCCGGGGACCGACGAGTGGTACTACGCCTACCACCGCTTCGCGATCCCCGGCGGCGACGGGACGCACCGCGAGGTGACCCTGGACCGGCTGCCGATCACCTCCGAGGGCCGGTTCGGGCGGGTCACCCCGACGCACGCCGGTCCCGCACCGCGCCCGGTCCCCTGACCCGCCCGGAGCGGTCCGGGATCAGGCCCGCTGCAGCGTCGTGCTCCAGAGCGAGGCGCCGTCCTGGTCGCGCAGGTGCACGTCCAGCGTCGACCCGTCGGGCGCGACGTCGAGCTCCCCGAAGTGCTGGAACCCCTCCAACGGCGACGCCTCCTGGCGGGACGGCCCGCGTACGAACTCCACCTTCGGCCCGAAGGTCGGGTCGAGCTCGTTCGGCCCGAACGCTCCGGCGTGCAGCGGCCCGGAGACGAACTCCCAGAACGGGTCGAACCCGTCGAACGCGGCCCGCTCGGGCGAGTAGTGGTGGGCGGCGGTGTAGTGCACGTCCGCGGTCACCCAGACGACGTTGCGGATCCCGCGGCGGCGGATGCCCGCCAGCACCCCGGCGATCTCGGACTCGCGCCCGCTCGGCGGACCCGGCACCCCGTTGGCGACGGCCTCCCATGCGGTGTCACCGTCCGGCACCTGCACCCCGATCGGCATGTCCGACTGGATGATCTTCCAGGTGGCCCGGGAGTCGGCGAGCGACTCCACCAGCCAGCGCGCCTGGGCCTCACCGAGGATCCGCTCGCCGGTAGCGGTGTTGGCCGAGTTCGGGGTCCGGTAGGTGCGCATGTCGAGCACGAACACCTCGACCTGCGGGCCGAACGTCAGCCGCCGGTACACCCGCCCGTCGACGGCGGTACGCGGGTCCAGCGGCTGCCACTCGTGGAACGCCCGGAACCCGCGGGCGGCGAGCACGTCGACCCGCTTCTCGGTGTACTTCTCCCCGACCTCGCCGGTCAGGATCTCGCCGGGGTACCAGTTGTTGGTGACCTCGTGGTCGTCCCACTGGACGATCTGGCCCACCGACGCGGCGAACCGGCGCATGTTGTCGTCGCGCAGGTTGTAGGCGAACTGGCCGCGGAACTCGGCCAGCGTCTCCGCGACCTTCGCCTTCTCGTCGGTCATCTCGTTGCGCCAGACCCGGCCGTCGGGCAGCGTGACCGTCTCCTCCAGCGGGCCGTCGGCGTAGACGGTGTCCCCGGAGTGCAGGAACAGGTCCGGCTCGCGGTCCGCCATCGCGGAGAAGATCCGCATCCCGCCGTGCGCCCGGTCGATGCCCCAGCCCTGCCCGACGACGTCGCCGGACCACTGGATCCGGACCGGCTCCCCGCGTCCGGGCTCGGCCCGGAAGCTGCCGGTGAGCGGCTCGCTCGCACCGCCGCCGTCGAGCGCCTCCGCGACGACGCGGTAGTGCACCCGGCCACGACGGGCGGGCACCCGCAGCCGGCCGGTGAAGTCGCCGTCGGGGGTCAGCAGCGGGCCGGGGACGCGCAGGGCCCGCCGGAAGTCCGGCGAGTCCGCGACCTCGACGACCATCCGGGACGGCCGGTCGGCCCGCGTCCAGACCAGACCGGAGCCGCCGCGGACGTCCCCGGCCTGGACGCCGTGGGTGAGGACGGGGCGTCCGGAGCGGACCAGTGCCGGTGCCGCGGACGCGGTGGTGGGAAGGGACAGCGCGGCGCCGGCGGCGAGGCCGCCGGCGGCCGCGGTGCGGAACAGGGAACGTCGTGACAGGACCACGACGCCGTTCTAATCCGGACGGGTGAACAACAACCGGACCATCCGGGTGAACGGCCGGTGAACCGGCCGTGGGTGATCTCTCAGCCGAACAGGGCGGGGATCTTCAGGACCAGCTCGTAGAGGCCGTAGGCGAACGGCACCCCGACCCAGATCCAGGCCAGGACCGCCCCGAGCCACTGCAGCGGGCTCCACGTGGCGGATCCCGCCACCTCGGACGTGCTCACGACTGTGCCCCCTTCGCCTCGGCGGTCTCGGTCTCCGGGCCGGTGGCGGTGTCCTCCGGCTCGGGTTCGTGGTGCTTCGCGTCGACCGGCCGGATCAGCTCGTTGCACACGAACGCGATCACCAGCAGCCCGATCATGATCGAGAAGGCGGTGGTGTACCGGGCCGGGCCCTGCACGCCGGCCTCGATGCGGGCGTCGGCGATCGCGTTGACGATCAGCGGCCCGAGCACGCCCGCGGTGGACCAGGCGGTCAGCAGCCGGCCGTGGATCGCGCCGACCTGGTAGGTGCCGAACAGGTCCCGGAGGTAGGCGGGGACGGTGGCGAAACCAGCGCCGTAGAACGAGAGGATCAGCACCGCGGCCACGATGAACAGTGCCCGGTTCGAGTTCGGGATCAGCGTGATCAGCAGGTAGAGCAGCGCGCCGACACCCAGGTAGATCCGGTACATGTTCTTGCGGCCCAGCACGTCCGACAGGGACGACCAGGCGATCCGGCCCGCGGAGTTCGCGAGCGAGAGGATCGAGACGAAGCCGACCGCGGCGGCCGCCAGCGTCTCCGCGGGCGAGGAGTCCGCGAAGAAGTCCTTGAAGATCGGGTTGGCCCGTTCCAGGATCCCGATGCCCGCGGTGACGTTGAAGCACAGGACCACCCACAGCAGCCAGAACTGCGGGGTCCTGATCGCGTTGCGTGCCGACACCTGGCCGGTCGAGATCATCCCGGACTTCTTCGCCGCGGCGGGCGACCAGCCTGCCGGCGCCCAGCCCTCGGCCGGGACCCGGATCAGCAGCCAGCCCAGCGACATGAAGACCAGGTAGATGGCCCCCATGGCGAGAAAGGTGTTGCCGATGCCCGGCACCGAGGGCGAGTCACCGCTCGCACCGAAGGTCGACAGCAGCGACGCCGTCAGCGGGGACGCGATCAGCGCGCCGCCACCGAAACCCATGATCGCGAGGCCGGTGGCCAGGCCCGGCCGGTCCGGGAACCACTTGATCAGGGTGGACACCGGCGAGATGTACCCGACGCCCAGCCCGATGCCGCCGACGAAGCCGTACCCGAGCACGACCAGCCAGAACCAGCCGAGATGCAGGCCGAGGCCGGAGATCAGGAAGCCGGAGACGAAGCACGCCGTGGCGACGACCATCGCCCACCGGGGCCCGTTGGCGTCGACCTTCGTGCCGAACAGTGCCGACGACAGCCCCAGCATGATGATGGCCAGGGTGAAGGGCAGCGCGCTCGCGACACCGGAGATGTCGAGCCCGTTCTCCAGCGGGGCCTTGAACGCGCTCCACGCGTACGCCTGGCCGACCGCCAGGTGGATCGAGAGCGCCGCCGGTGGCACGAGCCACCTGCTCCACCCGGGTGGAGCGACGATCCGCTCCCTCGTCAGAAAACCGGCCATCGTGCCCCTCCGTCGTCCGTTGCGGGCGCAACGCTAAGTAACGACGAACGGTACGGCAACCGGAGTAGTGCACTCGACGCGGCAACGCCGGCCCCACCCTGTGGGCGGGACCGGCGTCGCGGCGGGTGACCGGGCTCAGGCCGAGCGGTCGCGGCGCTCCCGGCGCGGGGGCTGCCGCGGGACGATCGTCGGGTTGACGTTCTCCTTGACCGTCTGCGCGGTGACGACGACCTTCGCCACGTCGTCGCGGCTCGGGATGTCGTACATGACCGGGAGGAGCACCTCCTCCATGATCGCCCGCAGGCCACGGGCGCCGGTGCCGCGCAGGATCGCGAGATCGGCGACGGCCTCCAGCGCCTCCTCGGCGAAGTCGAGCTCCACGCCGTCCATCTCGAACAGCTTGCGGTACTGCTTCACCAGGGCGTTGCGCGGCTCGGTGAGGATCTTGACCAGGGCGTCCTTGTCCAGCGAGGTCACCGACGCCACGATCGGCAGCCGGCCGATGAACTCGGGGATGAGGCCGAACTTGATGAGGTCCTCGGGGAGGGTCTCGGCGAAGCTCTCCGCCGGGTCCATGTCCTTCTTCGAGCGGATGTCCGCGCCGAAGCCGATCCCCGACTTGCCGACCCGCTCCCCGATGATCCGCTCCAGCCCGGCGAAGGCGCCGGCCACGATGAACAGCACGTTCGTCGTGTCGATCTGGATGAACTCCTGGTGCGGGTGCTTGCGCCCGCCCTGCGGCGGCACGCTCGCGGTGGTGCCCTCGAGGATCTTCAGCAGCGCCTGCTGGACACCCTCGCCGGAGACGTCCCGGGTGATCGACGGGTTCTCCGACTTGCGGGCGATCTTGTCGACCTCGTCGATGTAGATGATGCCGGTCTCGGCACGCTTCACGTCGTAGTCGGCGGCCTGGATCAGCTTCAGCAGGATGTTCTCGACGTCCTCGCCGACGTAGCCGGCCTCCGTCAGCGCGGTCGCGTCGGCGATGGCGAACGGCACGTTCAGCAGCTTCGCGAGGGTCTGCGCGAGGTAGGTCTTGCCGCACCCGGTCGGGCCGAGCATCAGGATGTTCGACTTGGCGATCTCGATGCCGTCGCCGTCGCCGTTGCCGCTGGCGCGGAGGCGCTCGCCGGCCTGGATGCGCTTGTAGTGGTTGTAGACGGCCACGGACAGCGTCCGCTTGGTGTCGGGCTGACCGACGACGTACTGGTCGAGGAAGTCGTGGATCTCGGCGGGCTTCGGCAGCTCGTCGAGCTTGACCTCACCGGCCTCGGCCAGCTCCTCCTCGATGATCTCGTTGCAGAGATCGATGCACTCGTCGCAGATGTAGACGCCGGGGCCGGCGATGAGCTTCTTGACCTGCTTCTGGCTCTTCCCGCAGAAGGAGCACTTGAGCAGGTCCCCGCCGTCGCCGATGCGTGCCATAGGTGTCGATCCCCAGTCCTGGTCCGGCGTTCTCGCGTCGTGCCCGTCGTCTCCGGAGAGACCGGTCCTCCGGGACCGCGTGGCCTCCGGGGACGACGGTACCTGCCCGGACCCGCCGCCGGGACCGGAAGAAGAGTCCGATTCCGCGGCGGGTCGGCGGGCGGTCACCGGGGCCGTGCCCGGCCCCGGTGACCCGGGATGTCGTCAGCGGCCGCCGGTGGCGGACAGCTTCCGGCTCTGGACGATCTCGTCGACCAGGCCGTACTCCTTGGCCTCCTCGGCCGTCAGGATCTTGTCCCGGTCGATGTCGTCGCGCACCTGCTCGGCGGTGCGGTTCGAGTGCCGGGCGATGACCTCCTCCATCCGCTTGCGGATGCGGGAGATCTCGGTGGCCTGGATCTCCAGGTCGGAGGCCTGGCCGTAGACACCCTCGGTGGCCGGCTGGTGGATCAGGATGCGGGCGTTCTCGACCGCCATCCGGCGGCCCGGGGTGCCCGCGCACAGCAGCACCGCCGCGGCCGACGCCGCCTGCCCGAGGCAGACGGTCTGGATGTCGGGCCGGATGAACTGCATCGTGTCGTAGATCGCCATCAGCGAGGTGAAGGACCCGCCCGGCGAGTTGATGTACAGCGAGATCTCGCGGTCCGGGTCGAGCGACTCGAGCACCAGCAGCTGGGCCATCGTGTCGTTCGCCGAGGTGTCGTTGATCTGCTCACCGAGGAAGATGATGCGCTCCTCGAAGAGCTTGTTGTACGGGTTCGACTCCTTGACCCCGTAGCTGGTGCGCTCGACGTAGGAGGGCAGCACGTAACGGGACCGGATCGGGTCCGGCGCGTAGCCACCGGGCCCGCGCAGGTCCGCCACGGACTCGGGGTGGCGCGGATCGAAGGTGCTCATCAGGCGCTCCCGTTCTGCGAACCCGACGCGCGGCCGGCGTGGGTCACGACGTGGTCGACGAAGCCGTAGTCCTTGGCCTCCTCGGCGGTGAACCAGCGGTCACGGTCCGAGTCCCGCTCGATGGTCTCGAGCGACTGGCCGGTGTGCTGCGCGATCAGCTCGGCCATCTCCCGCTTCGTCTTGCGCATCTGCTCGGCGAGGATGGTGATGTCGGCTTCGGTGCCGCCGATCCCGCCGGACGGCTGGTGCATCATGATCCGCGCGTGCGGCAGCGCGAAGCGCTTGCCCGGCGTCCCTGCGGAGAGCAGGAACTGGCCCATCGAGGCGGCCATGCCCATCGCCGTGGTCGACACGTCGCACGGGATGAGGTTCATGGTGTCGAAGACGGCCATGCCGTCGGTCACCGAACCACCCGGCGAGTTGATGTAGAGCTCGATGTCCTTCTCGGGGTCCTCGGCTGCGAGGAGCAGCATCTGCGCGGCGATCCGGTTCGAGATCTCCGCGTCGACCTGCTGGCCGAGGACGATGATCCGCTGCTGGAGCAGCCGCTCGTACACCGAGTCGGACAGCGACATGCTGTGGGTCGCGGCCCGCATCTGCGGCCCGCTACCGAGGCCCGCGAGCGGGCCGATGTCCTGCTGGCTCACTTCACCCTGCTTTCCGAAGTCGGGCCGGGCGGGCACGACGTCGGTCGTGCCCGCCCAGGTCCCGAAAGTCTTCCTCTGGATCGCTCTCGGTTCTCCGGTATTCGGGTCTTGCGAACCCGTCCACGGTCCCTCGTGGGGACCGGTTCGAGGCCGACCCTACGCGGACACCGGTGCCCGCGCGGGGAGCGACGCCCGATGTTCGCCGAGAGCGCACCACGTGCCGTTCCGGACGGGTGGACGGCCAGGTCAGGCCTTGGCGTCCGCCTTCTCGCCGGAGGCCTCGTCCGCCGCGTCGGCGGCCTCGGAGGTGGTGTCCTCCGAGCCCTCGACCACGGTCCCCTCGACGGTCCCCTCGGCGGCCTCGTCGGCGGCCTCGTCGGTGGCCTCGTCGTCGCCCAGGAGGTCGGACAGGTCGACCGCCTCACCGTTCGGCAGCGTCACCGAGGCGGCACGCACGGCGGTGATCAGCGCCTTGGAGCGGCGGACGTCCTGGTAGATCGCGCCGATCTGGCCGGCCTGCTGGATCTGCTGGACGAACTGCTCGGGCGCCATGCCGTACTGCTGGGCCTGGTAGAGGATTCGCTCGGTGATCTCCTGGTCGTTGACCGAGACCTCCTCGGAGTCCGCCAGCGCGTCGAGCACGAGGCGGTAGCGGACGGCCTTCTCGGCCTCCTCGCGCGACTCGGCGTCGAACTGCTCCCGGGTCTTGTCCTGGGAGGACAGGAACTCCGCGAAGCGCTCCTCGTCGTGGTCGAAGGCGTGCACCGCGTCGTGCAGGCGGTTGTCGACCTCGGCCTGGACGACGCTCTCCGGCAGCGGGACCTCGGTGCCCTCGACCAGCTTGTCGAGCAGGCGGTCGCGGGCCTGGGCGGCCTGCTCCATCCGCTTCGACTGGCCGAGGCGCTCGCGCAGGTTCTCGGTCAGCTCGTCGAGCGTGTCGAACTCGGAGGCGAGCTGGGCGAACTCGTCGTCGGCGTCGGGGAGGTGACGCTCCTTGACGGTGGTCACCTTGACCGTGATCTCGGCGTCGGCGTCGGCGTGCTCGCCGGCGACCAGCTTCGAGGTGAAGGTCTTCTCCTCGTCGGCCGACATGCCCTCGAGGGCCTCGTCGATGCCCTCGATGAGGCCGCCCTGACCGATCTCGTAGGAGAACCCGGTGGTGGTGGCCTCCTCGATCTCCTTGCCGTCGACGGCGGCGGAGAGGTCGATCTGGACGTAGTCGCCCGAGGTCGCGGGACGCTCGACACCGGCCAGGGTGCCGAAGCGGGCGCGCAGCTGGTCCAGCTGCTCGGTGACCTGCTCCTCGTCGACCTCGGTCTCGTCGACCTCGACGGCCAGGCCGTCGAGGTCCGGCAGCGCGATCTCGGGGCGGACGTCGACCTCGGCGGTGAACGCGATGCGCTCGCCGTCGGCGATCTCGGTGACCTCGATGTCCGGACGGCCGATCGGGGTGACGTCCTCGGCCGAGACGACGGCCTCCTGGTACTTCGTCGGGATCGCGTTGTTCACGACCTCGTCGAGCACCGGGGCCCGGCCGATCCGCGCCTCGAGGATGCGGGCCGGGGCCTTGCCCGGGCGGAAGCCCGGGATCCGGACCTGCTGGGCGATCTTCTTGTACGCGCGGTCGAAGTCGGGCTTGAGCTCGTCGAACGGCACCTCGACGTTGATCCGGACGCGCGTCGGGCTGAGGTGCTCGACGGTGCTCTTCACGGTGGAACTCCTTGCCGGTACGGGCTGGTGCAACGGGCCGCGCCGCGCGCGGCCCCGGTCGGTGTCTCTCCCCCGCCCTCCGGGTGTCGGTGGACGATCCCGGGCTGACCCGGGCGTCCCTCCCGGCCGGGCGCGGGCACGTCGGACGTGCCCGGCTACGGCGGGGGCCCGCGCGAGTCTAGGCGAGGCTCGTCACGGCGTGTCGGGCCGGGCGTGCCTCAGCGCGACGGGACGGGATCGACCCCGCCCACGTCGGCCACCGTGACCTCCACGTCCACGGTGTCGTCGCCGAGGACGGCACGGACGCGGGCCGCGATCCCGTCGGCGATCTCGGCGAACGGGACGCCGAGGCCGACGACGACGGCGATCTCCACGGGGTCGCCGAGGCGGACGCCCCACACCCGGTGGCCGGGGAGGTAGGAGGCGATGGAGCCGAACGGCCCGCCGTCGAGCCGCAGCACCGACGGGTGCGCCAGCACGGCCGTCGCCACGTCCTGCGGCCCGGGGCCCGTGTGCTCGTCCACGCGGGCACCCTAGCCCCGCCGGCGGTCCCCGGCCCCGCACACGACGACGGCGGCGCCCGGTCGTGGGCGCCGCCGTCGTCGGAGGGGGTGGATCAGTCCTTCGAGCTCTTGAAGGTGTCCTTCAGCTTCTCGCCGGCCTGCTTGAGGTTCCCGGTGACCTGGTCCTTCTTGCCCTCGGCCTCGAGGTCCTGGTCGTCGGCCGCACGGCCCACGGCCTCCTTGGCCTTCCCGCCCAGCTCCTCGGTCTTGTTGTCGATCTTGTCTCCGAGACCCATGGGGCTCACCCGCTTCCTCTGCGTGTCCGACGCGCGACGGCACGAGCCGGTCGCTACCGTCGCTGACACGCGCCGGGTACCCCGTCGATCACGTCTCAACCGCGGGAGAGACGGACATCTCGGACGCGGGACCATCGCCCACACCGATCGGGACGGACGGACGTGCAGGTCACCCACCGGACGACCCAGGACGGGTCGCCGACCGCGACGCCGGTCGGGGGCGCACCGGTGGACGGTGCCGCACCGCCCGAGGCGCAGGGTGCGGCGACGCCGCGCGCCGCGCTCGACGAGCCGACCCTCGTCGCACGGGCGCAGGACGGTGACGTGCACGCCTTCGAGGAGCTGGCCCGCCGGCACCAGGACGCCCTGTTCCGGGTCGCGGTGCGGGTGCTCGGCCAGCGGGCGGACGCCGAGGACGCGCTGCAGGAGGCGCTGATCGACGCGTGGCGCCGGATCGGCACCTTCCGCGGCGAGGCCGCGTTCTCGACCTGGATGTACCGCATCGTCACGCACCGCTGCACCGCGCTCATGCGCCGGAACCGGCGGACCGAGCCGCTGCCCGCGGAGGACGGCGCCGGGTCCTCCGTCCTGGTGACCGGATCCGGCTCCCCGGAGCGGGCCGCCGAGGTCGACGCCGAGATGGCCGCGCTGTCCCGGGCCGTGGCCGAGCTGCCCGGCGAGCAGCGCACCTGCTGGGTGCTGCGCGAGCTGGAGGGGCTCGGGTACGCCGACATCTCCCACATCACCGGTGTCTCCGAGACGGCGGTACGCGGGAGGATCCACCGGGCACGGACGGCCCTGGCGGAGAGGATGCGGGCATGGCGGTAGAGCAGGTGGAGCCGCTGGCCTGCGGGCGCGACGCCGCCGACGTCTGGGAGCACGCCGAGGGCGGCACCCTCGACGAGCACGAGGTGTCCTGTCCGCACTGCGTCGCGGCGCGGGCCGACCACGACCGGCTCGGCGGGCTCGTCGCCCGGATGGCGGCCGAGCCGCTGCGGCCGCCGCCGTCGGTCCTGGAGCAGGTGATGGGCGCGGTCGTGGCGGACCTGCGTCCGCACGAGCTGCTGGAGATCGGGCCGGACGCCTGGCTGGGACGCCCGGCCGCGGAGGCCGCGCTGCGGCACGTCGTCGACTCGATGGGCGGCCTGCGGGCCCGGCGCTGCCGGATCGAGCAGGCCCGCGGCCCCGGCCCGGCCGAGCCGGTCTGGGTCCGGATGACGGTGTCCGCGCGGTTCGGTGTCGACCTCGCCTCGGTCACCGCGCGGGTCCGGCAGATGATCATCTCGGCCGGAGAACGGACGCTCGGCGTGCCGATCGCCGGCGTCGACATCCATGTGGAGGACGTGTGGGAGGAGCCAGAGGTGGCACGCCGGTGAGCACCGTCCGCGTCCACGTCTCGGACCTGGCGGTCGCCCGGGTCGCCGCGCGCCGGGCCCGCGCGGTCCCGGGCGTGGCGACACTGCTGGGCGACGTGACCCAGATCCTGCTGGGGCTGGCCGCGACCTGGCTGCCCCGCTACCCGGTGCCCGACGAGCTGCGCACCCAGGGCGTCGTCGCGACCGTCCTCGGCCGGGAGGCCGAGATCCGGGTGACCGTCGGCGTCCGGCTGGGGACGCCGTGCGCGGACCTCGCGGCGCGGGTGCAGCGCGAGGTGTCCGAGGAGGTCGCCGCGGTCACCGGCCTCGCGGCGCGGGTCCGGGTCACGGTCGCCGGCATCGATCTCCCCGCCTGAGACCTCCCCGCCGGGGAGCTCCCCGCACGGCCGGACGGTGCCCGGCCCCGTCAGCCCCGTCCGGCGAGGACGCAGTCGCCGCAGGTGCCACCGCCGGGCACCCGGACGTAGAGACAGCAGGAGCGACGGTGGAAGGTCCACCCGGCGTCGCCGGTGGGCCGGGACAGGCGCCCGGTCGCCCCGTCCGGCAGCGGACCGGCCAGCCCGGGGTGCCCGACCAGGGCGTCGAGCAGCGCGAGGAACGCGGGCCGGTCCGCCGGCCGCGCGGTGTCCATCACCCGGGCTGCCCCGGCGATCGCGGAGACGACGTTGCCGCGCAGGACCCGCTCCGACACCGACACCCGGGCACCGACGGCCGCGTAGAGCGGTTCGAGGTGGGTGCCGGCGAGCTCCCGGGCCAGCAGACCGGCGGCGCCGTGCGGGTCGGTGCGGGCGTCCGGGGTCACGACGGCGACCGGCTCCGCGGGCAGGGCGGGTGCCCACGGGTCGTCGGCACCGGGGTCGCGGTGCAGGTCGCCCAGCGACGGCAGCACCCCGTGCAGCGCGACGGCGGCGAACGGCATCGACACCAGCCGGGCCGCCATCCCCTGCACCGCGATCGACGCCGCGACCCGCCGGTCGGTGCGCAGGGCGGCGGCCACCTGGTCGATCCGCGCCGACAGCGGGTCGGTCCCGGCACCGGGCGGCGCGTGGAGCTCGTCCCAGCGGCGCGGCCCGGTCCCGCCGGCACCCGCGCGGGCGGACCGGCCGGGCGACGGGACCGCGGCGCCGGCCGGCAGCAGGCCGACGGCGAACCACGGGCCGATCCGGGCGACGTCGGCGAGCACCGCCGCGATCGTCGTCCGATCAGGTGACGCCGACATGGCTCGGCCGGGCGCGGGTAGGTCCATCGCGGCCACTCTCCCCCGGCGGGGCCGGATCCGCCGCACCGTTGCGGTAACGGATCGGGCACGCGCAGCGATACCCTCGGCACGAGACCCCTCCCGTCGGATGGTCACGCGTCGCTCACCGTCCGGACACAGGACGGCAACGTCGCCCTGGTCGGATGGCCAGCGATCCACATCACGGGCCCGGGGCCCGATCATCAGTAGCGCGTCCGGGCGGCGGCATGCGACTCTGTGCTCTCGCCAGACCGCACTCGCCGGGGTGTGCGGTCGAACCGTGCCGCAGGGTTTTGGCCGGGTACTGACAACCAGCGCCCGGCCGCTCGTCGTGCCCGGAGGACAACGTCCGTCGGTCACCCGCCCGGCGGCACGGTGCACCTGAACGGCCCACTTCGCACGCCCCGTACCGGCGCAGCGCTGTATTCTGAGAACCCTTTCGGACCGCAGCGAGCTGCCTGGTCCCGGGTCGTCCGATGCGGGTGGCAGAGGTGCACCGAGACGACAGGAGGAGCAGTTGGCCGCGATCAGTGACCAGATGCGTCGCCCCTCGCCCGGTGGTCTGTACGCCGCCGATCACGAGCACGACGCCTGCGGTGTGGCCATGTTGGCCGACGTCACCGGCAAGCGCGACCACTCCATCGTGCAGAAGGCCATCGAGGCCCTGCTGCGACTGGAGCACCGTGGAGCGCGCGGGTCCGAGCACAACACCGGTGACGGTGCGGGGATCCTGATCCAGGTACCCGACGAGTTCTACCGCGAGGTCACCGACTTCGAGCTGCCCGCGGCCGGTGCGTACGCCACCGGCATCGCGATGCTCCCGCAGGACCCGGAGGCCGCCGAGGCGGCGGTCCGGGCGATCGACGGGCTGGCCGCCGAGGAGAACCTGACGGTGCTGGGCTGGCGCGAGCTGCCCACCGACCCGGACGCGGCCGACCTCGGCCCGACGGCGCTCGCCGCGATGCCGATCTTCCGGCAGCTGTTCGTCGGCGGCGCCGAGCTGACCGGCGACGACCCCGCGGGCGCGCCGAGCGGCATCGAGCTGGAGCGTCGCGCGTTCTGCCTGCGCAAGCGGGTCGAGCACGGGCACGACACCTACTTCGCGTCGCTGTCGCCGCGCACCGTCATCTACAAGGGCATGCTCGCCGAGCCGCAGGTCGCCGCGTTCTACCCGGACCTGACCGACGAGCGCGTCACCTCGGCCCTGGCCGTCGTGCACTCGCGGTTCTCGACGAACACGTTCCCGGCGTGGCCGCTGGCCCACCCGTTCCGCTACGTCGCGCACAACGGTGAGATCAACACCCTGCGCGGGAACCGGAACTGGATGGCGGCCCGCGAGGCGCTGCTGGAGTCCGCGAACCTGCCGGGCGACCTGTCGCGGCTGACCCCGATCGTCACCCCGGACGCGTCGGACTCGGCCACCTTCGACGAGGTCCTCGAGCTGCTCCACCTGTCCGGGCGCAGCCTGCCGCACGCGGTGCTGATGATGATCCCGGAGGCCTGGGAGCACAACACCGAGATGGGCGCCGCCCGCCGGGCGTTCTACGAGTACCACTCCACGCTGATGGAGCCCTGGGACGGACCGGCCCTGGTCGCCTTCACCGACGGCACCCAGATCGGTGCGGTCCTCGACCGCAACGGCCTGCGGCCCGCCCGGTACTGGGTCACCGAGGACGGGCTCGTCGTGCTGGCCTCCGAGGTCGGCGTGCTCGACGTCGAGCCGGACAAGGTGGTCCGCAAGGGCCGTCTCGAGCCGGGCCGGATGTTCCTCATCGACACCGAGCGCGGCAAGATCGTCGACGACGACGAGGTCAAGGGCGAGCTGGCGGCCGAGCACCCCTACGAGGAGTGGCTGCACGCCGGCCTCATCCGCCTCGAGGAGCTCCCCGACCGGCACCGGGAGACCCCGACCCACCAGGCGCTCACACTGCGCCAGCAGGCGTCCGGGTACACCGAGGAGGAGCTCAACGTCGTCCTCCGCCCGATGGCCGTCGGCGGCGCCGAGCCGATCGGCTCCATGGGCAACGACGCGCCGCTCGCCGCGATCTCCGAGCGCCCGCGCCAGCTCTACGACTACTTCATCCAGCTCTTCGCGCAGGTCACGAACCCGCCGCTGGACGCGATCCGCGAGGAGCTCGTCACCTCGCTGTTCAGCCAGCTCGGGCCCGAGCAGAACCTGCTCGACGCGACCCCGGCGCACTGCCGGACCGTCGTCGTGCCGTTCCCGGTGCTCACCAACGACGACCTCGCGAAGATCGTCCACATCAACGACGACCGGGAGTTCCCCGGCTTCGCCTCGCACGTCGTGCAGGGGACCTTCCTCGCGAAGGACGGCGGCAAGGGCCTGCTGTCCCGGCTCGCCGAGATCAAGCAGGAGGTGTCCCGCGCGATCGAGGGCGGCGCCCGCCTGATCGTGCTGTCCCAGCGCGGGGTCGACGCCGAGCACGCGCAGATCCCGTCCCTGCTGCTGACCGGCGCGGTCCACCACCACCTCGTCCGGGAGCGCTCGCGCACCCGGGTGGGCCTGGTCGTCGAGTCCGCGGACGCCCGCGAGGTCCACCACGTCGCGCTGCTGCTGGGCTACGGCGCCTCCGCGGTGAACCCGTACCTGGCGATGGCCACGGTCGAGGACCTCGCCGAGCGGGGCGACATCCCCGGCGTCGACGGCCGGACCGCGGCGAAGAACCTGGTCAAGGCGCTCGGCAAGGGCGTCCGCAAGACCATGTCGAAGATGGGTGTCTCGACCGTCGCGTCCTACACCGGCGCGCAGATCTTCGAGGCCGTCGGCCTGGGGCAGGACGTCGTCGACGCCTGCTTCACCGGCACCACCTCCCGCCTCGGCGGCGTCGGCTTCGACGTCCTCGCCGAGGAGGTGCTGGCCCACCACCGGCGCGCCTACCCGTCCGACGACGTCCGCGCGTCGCACCGGGCCCTGGCGGTCGGCGGCGAGTACCAGTGGCGCCGCGAGGGCGAGCTGCACCTGTTCAACCCGCAGACCGTCTTCAAGCTGCAGCACTCGACCCGATCCGGCCAGTACGACGTCTTCAAGGAGTACACGAAGGCCGTCGACGAGCAGGCGAAGCGGCTGATGACGCTGCGCGGCCTGTTCGGCTTCAAGGAGGGGCTGCGGGCCCCGGTGCCGATCGACGAGGTCGAGTCCATCGAGTCGATCATGACCCGGTTCGCCACCGGCGCGATCTCCTACGGCTCCATCTCGCAGGAGATGCACGAGACCCTGGCGATCGCCATGAACCGCATCGGCGGGCGCTCGAACACCGGTGAGGGCGGGGAGGACCCGGACCGCTTCACCCCGGACCCGAACGGCGACTCCCGCCGCAGCGCCGTCAAGCAGGCGGCGTCCGGCCGGTTCGGCGTCACGTCCGAGTACCTGGTCAACGCCGACGACATCCAGATCAAGATCGCGCAGGGCGCCAAGCCCGGCGAGGGCGGTCAGCTGCCGGGCGGCAAGGTCTACCCGTGGATCGCGACCACCCGGTACTCGACACCGGGTGTCGGCCTCATCTCGCCGCCACCGCACCACGACATCTACTCGATCGAGGACATCAAGCAGCTCATCCACGACCTGAAGAACGCCAACCCGCGGGCCCGCATCCACGTGAAGCTGGTGTCCCAGGTCGGCGTCGGGACCGTGGCGGCCGGCGTGTCCAAGGCGCACTCCGACGTCGTGCTCATCTCGGGCCACGACGGCGGCACCGGCGCCTCGCCGCTGTCCTCGATCAAGCACGCGGGCGGCCCCTGGGAGCTCGGCCTGGCCGAGACCCAGCAGACGCTGATGGCCAACAACCTGCGTGACCGGATCACGGTGCAGGCCGACGGCCAGCTCAAGACGGGCCGCGACGTCGTCATCGCGGCGCTGCTCGGCGCCGAGGAGTTCGGTTTCGCGACCGCCCCGCTCGTCGTGTCGGGCTGCATCATGATGCGCGTCTGTCACCTGGACACCTGTCCGGTCGGCGTCGCGACCCAGAACCCGGAGCTGCGCAAGAAGTTCGACGGCAAGGCCGAGTACGTCGTCAACTTCATGCGGTTCGTCGCCGAGGAGGTGCGGGAGTACCTGGCCGAGCTGGGCTTCCGCTCCATCGACGAGGCGATCGGCCGGGCCGACGTGCTCGACGTCGACACCGCCGCGCAGCACTGGAAGTCGAAGCACCTCGACCTGTCCCCGATCTTCGAGGTCGGTGACCACGGCGACGACGTGCCGCGCAAGCGGACCCGCGAGCAGGACCACGGCCTGGACAAGGCGCTGGACAACACCATGATCCAGCTGGCCGAGGGCGCGTTGCGCAACGGTGACCAGGTCACGCTGGACCTGCCGGTGCGCAACGTGAACCGCACCGTCGGCACCATGCTCGGGTCCGAGCTGACCCGGGCGCACGGCGGCAAGGGCCTGCCGGACGGCACGATCGACATCACGCTCACCGGCGCGGCCGGCCAGAGCTTCGGTGCCTTCGTGCCCAAGGGGATCACCCTGCGGCTGGTCGGCGACACGAACGACTACTTCGGCAAGGGCCTGTCGGGCGGACGCCTGACCCTGCGGCCGGACCCGTCGGCGCCGTTCCCCGCCGAGGAGAACGTCATCGCCGGCAACGTCATCGGCTACGGCGCCACCTCGGGCGAGATGTTCATCCGGGGCGTCGTCGGCGAGCGGTTCTGCGTGCGGAACTCCGGCGCGGTCGCCGTCGTCGAGGGCGTGGGCGACCACGGCTGCGAGTACATGACGGGCGGTCAGGTGGTCGTGCTCGGCCGGACCGGGCGCAACTTCGCGGCCGGCATGTCCGGCGGCGTGGCCTACGTGCTGGACGTGGACAAGAACCGGGTCAACCCGGAGATGGTGGACCTCGACCCGCTCGGTAAGGACGACCGCGCCATCCTGCGGGACCGCGTCGAGCGGCACCACGCCGAGACCGGCTCCGCGGTGGCGCACGCCCTGCTCACCGACTGGGACGCCGCGGTGGAGCGGTTCGGCAAGGTCATGCCCAAGGACTACAAGCGCGTGCTGCTCGCGACGGAGAACGCCGAGCGCGAGGGGCGCGACGTGAACCAGGCAATCATGGAGGCTGCTCATGGGTGACCCGAAGGGCTTCATGACGACCCGCCGGGAGACCCCGACCCGGCGACCGGTGGACCTGCGCCTGATGGACTGGCGCGAGGTCTACGAGGACTTCCCCCGCCAGAGCCTGGAGAAGCAGGCCGGGCGCTGCATGAACTGCGGCATCCCGTTCTGTCACCAGGGCTGTCCGCTGGGGAACCTCATCCCCGAGTGGAACGACCTCGTCTACCGCAAGGACTGGCGGGAGGCGACCGAGCGGCTGCACGCCACCAACAACTTCCCGGAGTTCACCGGGACGCTGTGCCCCGCGCCCTGCGAGGCGGCGTGCGTGCTCGCGATCAACGACGACGCCGTCACCATCAAGCAGGTCGAGATCGAGATCATCGACCGCGCGTGGGACGAGGGCTGGGTGACCCCGCAGGTGCCCGCGGCGAAGACCGGCAAGAAGGTCGCCGTCGTCGGGTCCGGGCCGGCCGGGCTGGCCGCCGCCCAGCAGCTCACCCGTGCCGGGCACGACGTCGTCGTGTTCGAGCGGGCGGACCGCATCGGCGGGCTGCTGCGCTACGGCATCCCCGAGTTCAAGATGGAGAAGTCGCGGCTCGACAGGCGGCTGGAGCAGATGGTCGCCGAGGGCACCCACTTCCGGGCCTCGGTCGACGTCGGCACCGACGTGACCGTCGAGCAGCTGCGGGCCGACTTCGACGCGGTCGTCCTCGCGGGCGGCGCGACGGCGTGGCGCGACATCCCCGCCGACGGCCGTGACGCCGAGGGCGTCTACCAGGCGATGGAGTTCCTGCCGTGGGCCAACCACGTGCAGCAGGGCGACATGGACGCGCCCCCGATCTCCGCCGAGGGCAAGGACGTCGTGATCATCGGTGGCGGTGACACCGGCGCCGACTGCCTGGGCACCTCGCACCGCCAGGGTGCGCGCTCGGTGACCCAGCTGGAGATCATGCCGACGCCGCCGGAGGACCGCACCGCGGGCATGCCCTGGCCGACCTACCCGATGGTCTACCGGGTGTCCTCGGCCCACGAGGAGGGCGGCGAGCGGCTGTTCTCGGTCAACACGACCGAGTTCGTGAAGGACGCCGACGGCAGGCTCGCCGGCATCCGGATCGTCGAGGTCAAGCGCGGCGACAACGGCTTCGAGCCGGTCGAGGGCACCGAGCAGGAGCTCCCGGCGCAGCTGGTGCTGCTGGCGATGGGCTTCGTCGGCCCGGAGAAGGGCCGGCTCCTGACCGACCTGGAGGTCGAGCTCGACGGGCGCGGCAACGTCGCCCGCGACGAGACCTACATGTCGTCCGCGGACGGCGTGTTCGTCGCCGGCGACATCGGCCGCGGGCAGTCGCTCATCGTGTGGGCGATCTCCGAGGGCCGTTCCGCGGCCGCCGGGGTGGACACCTACCTGACCGGCCGCACAGTGCTCCCGCGGCCGATCGACCCGACGGACCGCCAGATCGGCTGAGCGCCCGCCACACGGATCCGAACGAGTCCGGGCCCGGCCGCACACCGCGGCCGGGCCCCGACTCATTCCACGAGCTCCAGGTCGAACGCGTCGTCACCGATCCAGATCCGGAGACCGTCCGCGTCGTCGGTGACGTAGCCGTCCTCCTCCTCACCGAGCTCGCGGATGGCGCCCAGGGCGCGGCGGCCGAACTCGACGACCCCGTCCCCGGCGTCGACCGGCCGGTACTCGCGGGCGAGCAGGGCCGTCCGGCACGCGGTGGCCAGCCAGGCCGCGTTCGCCGTGCCGACCTCGGCCCGCCATCGTGACTCGCGCATCCAGCGAGTATGAACCGGATCACCCCCGCCCGTCGCCACCCGACGACCGGCGATCGCACCGAAACGGTCCACATCGGCCTCCGGTCGTCGTCACGGCCCCGTCCGTCGCGGACGCGATGCCGCTCGCGGTCGAACCCGGAACGACCGCCACCCGCACCACAACCCGGGGCGCTCTCGTGCGTTGAACCGTGCGACCGGCACCTGCAGAACCGGGAGCCCCTGTCGGTGCCGGGCACCATCGGGACATCGGGTACCGCGAGTCCGCTCGCGGGCCCGGTGCCCGGTGGTGTAACTCGTGGAGCGGCGCCGGGTCAGCGGCCCGCGAGCGCCGGGACCGGCCGTGCGGACCCGTGAGCCCGCCGCCGCAGCGTCCGCACCCGGCTCGCCACCCAGAACAGCGACGCCGTCACCACGGCCAGCACCCCGCCCGCCAGCACGCACAGCAGCGGGTTGCCGCCGGTCACCGGACCGAGCGCGAGCCCGATCGCGAGCATGTACGACGCCCACAGCACCGAGCTCACGGCCGACCCGGCCAGGAACGGGCGCAGACCCAGCCCCAGCCGTCCGGCCGCGGCACAGCCGGCCAGGCGCCCGCCGGGCAGGAACCGGGCTGCCGCGAGCACCGTCACCGGACGGCGGGCGAGGTTCTCCCGGACCCAGCGCACCGCCGGACGGTCGTCGGTGTCGGCGGAGCGCGGGAGCAACCGGTGCGAGCCACGGCCGAGCGCGTGCACGGCGAGGTCACCCGTCATCGAGCCGACGACCGCGGCGAGGACGAGGCCCACCACCATCGGCACGTCACCGGACACGCCCGCCGTCGCCGTCGCCGTCATCAGGACGGTCTCGCTCGGCAGCACCGGCATCGGCCCGTCCACCGCGATCATCAGGACCAGGGCGGGGATCAGCCACGCGCTGTGCAGTACCGCCGTGACCAGCTCCACCCGAGGGACCTCCGTGTCCGGTGCGTCGTCCCACGACCCTCGCAGATCCCACACACGGCGTAACGGGGGCATCCCCCCGGGCTCCGCGATGAGTTCCGTGGCCCGTCCCGGTCTGATCGGGTGAGTGCCACGGACCGGCCGTGGCCCGCCCCCGGAGGTACGTCATGTCCGCGCCGTCGGCCACCCGCCCGTCCGTCTCCCCCGCGCTGCACCGGACGCTGTGGGTGCTGCAGATCCTGCTGGGCCTGTTCATCGTGGTCGCCTCCGCCGCACCCAAGCTCGTCGGCGAGGCCTCCGCGGTGCAGATCTTCACCGACATCGGGATCGGCCAGTGGCTCCGCTACCTCGTCGGGGTGCTGGAGCTCGCCGGCGGGATCGGCCTGATGACCAGGCGGTACGCCGGCCCCGCCGCGGTCGGCCTGGTCCTGCTCATGATCGGCGCGGCGCTCACGCAGGCGTTCGTGCTGCACGGCGGAGCGCTGGTGCTGACCCCGGTCGTGCTCGGCGTGCTGTTCGGCCTCGTCGCCGCCGGCCGCCGGGAGACCCTCACCACGAAGCGCTGACCAGCGTTTACCCGTCGTGCGACGGGGAACCCCCCGACCGACACGGGCGCTCCGGCGCCGTTCCGCAGTCTTCCCAGAGGAGAGAACCCGCCATGGCCGACCGCCACGTGAAGCCGGTCGACGACGGCTGGACCGTCGAGAAGCAGAACGCCCAGCGCCCGAGCGCCAAGGCCGGCACCCAGGCCGAGGCGATCACCAGGGCGGTGGAGATCATCGCGAAGGACGGCGGCGGCAACCTCGTCGTGTACGGCACCGACGGCTCGGTCCGCGAGCGCCGCTCGGTGGAAGCCGGCTCGGACTCCACCACCGGCACCGCGGCCAGGGCGACCGCCTCCGCGACCGGGACCGCGGCCGCGGACACGGCGGCCAAGGCCGCCGACACCGCAGGCCGCGCGGCGGACGAGATCGGTTCCGACACCGCCACCACCGCCCGGAAGGTCGCCGGCGAGACGCGCAGCGCCGCGGCGACGGCCGGCGACACGGCGAAGACCGGCGCCGAGCAGGTCGCAGCGGAGGCGCGCAAGGTCTCCGACAACGGCAAGAAGCCGGAGAACGCCGGCCGGGACGCCGCCGACGCGGCGAAGGCCACCGGCGAGCGTCTGGCGGGCACCGCCTCCCGTACCGGACGTCAGGTCGCCGGGGAGGCCACCGCCTCGGCGGAGCGTTCCGCGGCGACGCTGCGGTCCGTCGCCGGCGAGGGCGCGGACACCGCGGTGCGCAGCGCGGACCGGGCCGCCCGGGTCGGTGAGCGCGTCGAGGACGACCTCGACGACACCGGTGCCCGGCTGGCGCGCAAGCTGCACGACGACGGTGAGCGCGCCGCCGTCCGCCTCGACGAGTTCGCCCTCCGCCTCTACCGGCCGCTGAACCCGATCCGGTTCGGTAGCCGGGTCGCCGCCGGCGCGGTGGCGACCGCGTTCGGCGTGACCGGCGCCGTCACCTCCCGTGCCGGCAAGCTCTTCCAGAGCGGCACCCGCAAGGCCACCGGCCGCTGACCCCGGCCCCGTCGGCCCCGCCCCGCAGGACGTCCGGGGCGGGGCCGGACCATGTCAGGGGGCGGGGCTGATCACGTAGTCGCCGACGTCGTCGCGCCACTCCATCTGGATCAGGTCCCGGGCCCTGGCAGCCTTCGCGAACGACAGGAAGCTGCCGAAGCCGAACCGCTTCTCCGAGAAGTCGGGCACCCGCTTGCGGAGCTGGTCCTTCAGCCCGGACAGCTGCGGCGGTCCGCCGGCCGCGCTCAGGTCCCGCACGACGCCGACGAGCAGCGCGAACGCGTCCTGGTCGGCGTCGGGGTCGTCGGGCACCGTGACCTCGGGGTCGCCCTGCGCCGACCCGGCGGCCAGCGACAGCGCGCCCTGCGTCTCCAGGTGGCGCAGCAGCTCGCCGAACCCGCGGAACCCGTGGTCGGCCTCGTCGAAGGTGGGGTCCTTGCGGAGGATCGCCCGCTTCAGCCGGGACGCGAGGACCGGACCGTCGGCGTGCCGGGCCAGGCCGGCCAGGGTGCTGACCACCAGGCCGTCGACGTCGCGTTCCTCGGCCCCGGTCGTCGCGGTCTCCTCGGTGGCGTCGGAGAACGTGAGACCGAACGGGTTCTGGTCCCGCTCGGGTGCGGCCGGGGCCCCGGCCGGCGCCGGGGCCCCGGCCGGCGCCGGGGCCGCGGCGGCCACGGGCTCGGCGGCCGCCGCCGCGGCGGGCGGGCGCGCCGTGCCCCGCCTGCGGCGCTGCGGAGCGGGCTCACGGCTCGGTTCCAGGCCGGGCAACCGGTCGTAGAACAGGAACTCGTCGCAGGCCGGCGGCAGCAGTGCCGACGTCGAGGACTGCACCCCGATCCCGATCACCCGCTTGTCCAGCTCGCGGAGCTTGTGCATCAGCGGGGTGAAGTCGGAGTCGCCGGTGGCGATCGCGAACGTCGTCACGAACTCGCGCTCGTAGGCGAGCTCGATCGCGTCGACGGCGAGCTTGATGTCGGCCGCGTTCTTCCGCGAGCCACCGATCCGCTGCGGGATCTCGATGAGCTCGACCTGGGCGCGGGCCATCAGGCGGCGGTCCTCGTCGAACGCCGACCAGTCCGCGTAGGCGCGGCGCACCACCACCCGGCCCCGTTCGGCGAGTGCGTCGGCGACCGGGCCGAAGTCGAAGGGGACGACACCGAGCCCGTCCCGGGCGCCGATCGCGAGGTTCTCGTAGTCGAGCAGCAGGGCGATGCGTTCGTCCTCGTGGGCCACCGCGGAAGACTAATCCCGGTGCACCGCCGGGGACCGGCCGGGAGACTGCCCGTCATGCGAGCGGAGGACGTCGAGCAGGCGGTCGTGGTCATGACGGAGGCGCTGCGCGGGACCGACGACGCCGACTGGTCGGCCCCGGCCGGGCCGCTCGAGTGGTCGTGCCGGGACACCGCCGTGCACGTCGCCGACGACCTGTTCGGCTACGCCGCGCAGGTCGCCGTCGCGCCGGCGGGTGACTACCCGCCGTTCGAGCTCACGGTCCCCGCCGCGGCGTCGGTCGACGGCCTGATCCTGGTGGTGGAGACCGGCGGGGCGATGCTCGCGTCGGTGGTCCGCACGGCGCCGCCCGGCGTCCGCGGCTGGCACCCCTACGGCGACGGCGACGCCTGCGGTTTCGCCGCGATGGGCGTGGTGGAGGTGCTGGTGCACACCCACGACATCACCCGCGGGCTGGGCGTCGGCTGGACGATGCCGGCCCCGCTGTGCCGCGGTGTGCTCGCCCGCCTCTGGCCGGACACCGACCCGGGCGACGACCCGGCGGCGACACTGCTGCACCGGACCGGCCGGGCAGCACTGAACGGGGTCCCACCGCCGTCGCGGTGGCGGTGGTACGGCGCCCCGCACACCTGATCCGCACGGGGTACTGCGTCCCGGAAATCCGGTGACCGTCGGCCCTCCCCGTCCGCGGCGGATCGGAGCAGACTGGGCCCTCCACCGGAGGAGGAGACCCATGAACTCCCCGCACCCGCCGGCCGGCACCGTCCTCGTCGCGCTCGCCTCTGCCGACCACCGCACCCTGCGCGCGGCCGCCGAGATCGGGCGTGCGCTGGTCGTGCACGGCCACAGCCCGCTGATCGCCGCCGCGGGCGACCTCCCCCCGCTCGACGGGGTGTGCGCCGTCGTCCTCGGCGGGGCCTGGGACCGGCCGTGGGCGCGCCTGGCCGCCCACCGCTTCCTGCACCACGACGACGACCTGCTGCGCGACCGTCCACTCTGGATGTTCGATGCCAACCCGCGCACCGGTCCCGGTCGGCACCCGCACCCGGTGCCCCCGGCAGGGGTGGAACTGCGGGGACCCGTGCAGGGGCCGGAGGCGGCCGGCTGGGGGCCGTGGGCGTCGGCGATCGCCGGCGAGCTCGCCGGGACGGGCACCCCGGTGGGCGCGTCGTGACCGGGCCCGGGGTCCCGGGGCCGACCCCACCCCGCCCGGGTGTCGTCCGGCAGGCGGTCGCCACCGCGCTCATGGCGCCCTCGGTGCACAACAGCCAGCCGTGGCGCTGGCGGATCGGCGCCGACCGCATCGAGCTGTACGGCGACCCGGACCGGCGGCTGCCCTTCACCGATCCCGACGGCCGCGACCTGCTGGTCAGCTGCGGCAGCGCGCTCTCCCACCTGCACGTCGCCCTGGCCGCGGCGGACGTCGGGCACGAGACGCTGCGCTTCCCCACCGACGACCGCCACCATCTGGCCACGGTCCGTCTCACCGGCGAGCCACCGGACCGGGCCGCGCGCGCCGACCGCGTCCTCGCGCCCGCCATCGCGGTCCGGCGCAGCGACCGCCGTCCCTTCACCGACGGTGAGCTCGCCCCGCACACCCGCGCCGCGCTCGGCCTCCGCGCCGCCCGCTACGGCGTCGCCCTGCACGCCGTGACGGGGACGGCGGCCCGCGAACAGCTCGCGGAGCTGGAGCGGGAGGCCGCCCGCGACGCCCGCCGGCGGCCCGGTCAGGCCGCGGAGCTGCTGGTCTGGACGCACCGCTACGCCGGCTCCCGCGACGGCGTGCGGGCCTCGTCGGTCCCGGCGGGCACACTCCGGACGGCCGGGGACGATCTCGCCGTCCGCTTCCCGCCCGGGTCGTTGCCGGTGGACCCGCTCGCCCACGACCGGGCCACGATCCTCGTGCTCAGCACCCCCGCCGACGACGACGAGGCCCGGCTCGCGGCCGGGGAGGCCGGCGGCGCGCTGCTGCTGGCCGCCACTCGCGCGGGCCTCGCGACCTGCCCGCTGACCCGGATCCTGGAGACCAGGGCGACCCGGGCGGCGCTGGCGTCGCGGGTGCTGCGCACCCCCGACCACGCCCAGCTGCTGATCAGGATCGGGCGCGCCCCGGACGACCGGGAGCTCCCGGCCACCCCGCGCCGCCGCCTCTCCGACGTGCTGGTGCACGGTCACGCCTGAGCGCGGCCGGGCGGCGGCGTGAGGCCGGACACGGACCTTCGGCCCGCCCGGCCGGGCCGTCCGGACGGCACCCGTCCCGGCGGCCGGCGGATAGTCTCGGGCCCGACGGGGACGACGGCGTGCGGAGGCGATAGTGACGATCTCGGTGTTCCTGCTCGACGACCACGAGATCGTGCGCCGCGGACTGGCCCAGCTGCTCGAGCTCGAGGACGACATCGAGGTCGTCGGGGAGGCCGCCACCGCCTCCCAGGCCACGGTGCGGCTGCCCGCGCTGCGGCCGGACGTCGCGATCCTCGACGTCCGGCTCCCCGACGGCGACGGCGTCAGCGTCTGCCGCGACGTCCGGTCGGCGGTCACCCCGCCCCCGGCCTGCCTGATGCTGACCTCGTACGCCGACGACGAGGCCCTGTTCGGCGCGATCATGGCCGGTGCGTCGGGCTACCTGCTCAAGCAGGTCGCCGGGGTCGATCTCGTCGGCGCGGTCCGCACGGTCGCCGCGGGCGGCTCGCTGCTCGACCCGAAGGCGACGGCCGCGGTGCTGGAGCGGCTGCGCCGCGGCGACACCGCCACGCAGTCCGACCCCCGCTACGAGTCGCTGAGCCCGCAGGAGCAGCGGATCCTCGAGCTGATCGCGGACGGGCTGACCAACCGGCAGATCGGCGGGGAGCTGCACCTGGCGGAGAAGACCGTCAAGAACTACGTCTCCTCGATCCTGCACAAGCTCGGCTACGCCCGGCGCACCGAGGCCGCCGTGTACGCCGTCGAACGGCGCCGCGGGCAGCGCTGAGGGTCACGGCAGCGGGACCGTCCACACCAGACGGGTCCCGCCCGTGTCCGGCGTGTCCGCGACGAACGTCCCGTCCAGCTCCACCGCCCGCTCCTCCAGGTTCCGGAGCCCGCTGCGCCGCCCGGTGCCCCCGATCCCCCGACCGTCGTCGACGATCTCGGCGCCGAGCTCGCGGCCGGCCCGCACCGTGACCGTCAGGGTGTGGGCGGCGGCGTGCCGGACGGTGTTCGTCGCCGCTTCCCGCACCACCGCGAGCAGGTGCGTCGCCACGGTCGCCGGGACGAGCGTGTCGACCGGGCCGTCGGTGTGCACCGAGGTCGTCAGCCCCGACTCGGCGGTCGCCTCCGCGACGGTGTCGAGCAGCCTGCGGCGCAGCCCGCCGGGACCGTGCTCGGCCGTCTGCAGGTCGAAGATCGTCGTCCGGATCTCGCGGACGGTGCGGTCCAGCTCGTCGACGGCCTGCTCGACCCGCTCCCGGGCCGGGCCGTCGGCGGTGCGGCGCAGCGTCCCCTGCAGTTTCAGCCCGACCGCGAACAACCGCTGGATCACGTGGTCGTGCAGGTCGCGGGCGATCCGGTCACGGTCGGCGAGCACCGCGAGCTGCTGCTGGGCGCGGTTCTTCTCCCCCAGCTCCAGGGCCAGCGCGGCCTGGTCGGCGAACGACACCAGCAGTGGCACCTCGGACGGGCGGAACGGTGGGTCCCCCGACCGGCGCTGGGCGATCAGCACCCCGATCACCCGCTCGACGGCACGCATCGGGACGGCGACGGTGGGCCCCGCGGAGCCGCCGTCGGCGGGCGAGTCGAGGAACGCGCGGGGACTGTCGGCGAGCACCGGCTGCAGTCCCTCGACGACGTCGCGCAGCAGGGTCCCGCCGAGCCCGCCCGACGGCCAGGCCCGGCCCGCCGTGGCGCCCTCACGGAACCCGCCGTCGTCGTCGCCGGGGCCCAGCGCGATCAGCGTGCTGTCGGCCCGGCTCAGCTCGAGGCACCGACGGGCGACGAGCGCGAGCGTGTCCGGCTCGTCGGTACCGGCCAGCACCTCGCCGCGGATCTCGGCGGAGGCCTCCAGCCACTGCTGGCGCAGCAGCCCCTGCTCGAACAGGTCGGCGTTCTGCACCGCGATCCCGGCCGCGGCGGCCAGCGCCTGCAGGATCAGCTCGTCGTCGGCGGTGAACCCGGCGGCCGCCCCGCCCGGCCCGATCTTCTCGGTCAGGTAGATGTTGCCGTAGACGGCCTCCCGCACCCGGATCGGGACGCCGAGGAAGCTGGCCATCGGCGGATGGTTCGGCGGGAAGCCGGACGACGCCGGGTGTGCGGAGAGATCGTCGAGGCGCAGCGGGCGGGGATCCTCGATCAGCTGCCCGAGCAGGCCCTTGCCCTCGGGCGGGCGCCCGAGCGCCGCCCGTGTCGCGTCGTCCAGCCCGACGTCGATGAACCGCGCGATCGAGCCGTCCGGCGCGAGCACGCCGAGCGCGCCGTAGCGGGCGTCCACCAGGTCGACGGCCGACTGGACGATCCGTTCCAGCGTCGCGTCGAGCTCCAGCCCCGCGGCGACGCCGAGCACCGCGTCGAGCAGCCGCTGCATCCGCCTGCGGGTGCCCGCGATCTCGCCCAGCCGGTCCTGCACCTCGCCGATCAGCTGGTCCAGGCGGAGCCCGGACAGCAACCGGGCCAGCTCGCCGGGACCGCTCGCGTTCTCGTCCATCCGGACTCCTCCCGCCGGTACCGAACCTGGCACCGGGCCCGCACGCGCACAAGCGGTCCGGGTGGCCCGGGTATCGCGGGACCTTCGGACCTGACCACCGGGGGCGGCCCGGGACACCATCGACGGCGACCGGGCGGCCTGGCGACGCAGCCGCTGCCGACGTGGGGGAGGGACCGGAATGGACACCACCTGCCACCGCGGGACGGTCACCCGCACGCTCGGGCTCGACGACGGGGCCGTCCACGCGGTACTGGGGCTCGCCACGCGGGCGCCGTCGTTGCACAACAGCCAGCCGTGGCTGTTCCGGCTGCGCCCGGACCGGATCGACCTGCGCGCCGATCCCACTCGCCGGGTCCCGGTCGCCGACCCGGCCGACCGCGAGCTGCGGGTCGGCTGCGGCGCGGCGCTGTTCACCCTCCGGCTGGCGCTCACCGCCGCCGGGGTCCGGCCGCTGGTCAGCCGGTTCCCCGAACCGCACGATCCCGAGCTGGTCGCCGTCGTCCGGCACGGCGGGGCCGTACCGCCGACGACGGTCACGCAGGACCAGCGCCGGATGCTCGAGGCGGTACCGCGCCGGCACACCAACCGGCGGCCGTTCCGGGACACCCCGGTGCCCCGGCCGGTCCGGGCGGCACTGCGCCGGGCCGCGTTCGACGAGGGGGCCTGGCTGGACCTCGTCACCGATCCCGACGACCTCGCCGAGCTGGGCAGGCTCGCCCGGGAGGCGCACCGCAGGCAGTGCGGGGACGCCGCGTTCACCGCCGAGCTCGCGTCCTGGACCGGGCTCGGGAGCGACCGCGACGACGGTGTCCCCGCCCGCGCCGGCGGGCCCTGCCCGCCGCCGAACCAGCCGTGGGTGACGCGGGACTTCGCCGGTGACCGTCATCCCCGCCCGGCGCCCGCGGCCTTCGAGTCCGATCCGCTGATCGCCGTGCTGAGCGTGCACACCGACGGCCCGCGCGAGGAGCTGCGGGCCGGGGAGGCGCTGCAGCGGGTGCTGCTGACGGCGACCGCGGAGGGCCTGTCCGCGTCGTTCCTGTCCCAGCTGGTCGAGGTCCCCGACGTGCGCGAGCGGGTCCGCAGGCTGCTCGGCGGGACCCGCCCGCCCCAGGTCGTGCTGCGGCTCGGGCACGGCGTCCCCGTCCCCGCCACGCCGCGGCGGCGGCCGGAACAGGTCGTCGAACCCGCCTGACCTCCGGTCCCGGGCCCGCGTGGGGGCGGACCCGGGACCGGTCACCCCGGGACGGAGGTCCCGGCCGGGACCGGCCGTCCGCCCGGTTCGCGATGCCCCGCCACGAACCACGATCGACGGAGCGGGGCCGGCGGACCGGTCCCGCCGGTCGTCCGGAGGGGGCGTCGAGGACGCGATGAACCTGGATCTCGCGCGGTGGCAGTTCGCGATCGTCACCGTCTACCACTTCCTGTTCGTCCCGCTGACGATCGGCCTGTCGCTGCTGGTCGCGAGCATGCAGACGGTCTGGGTCGCCACCGGCGACGAGCGCTGGCTGCGCATGACGAAGTTCTGGGGGAAGCTCTTCCTGATCAACTTCGCGATGGGTGTGGTCACCGGCATCGTCCAGGAGTTCCAGTTCGGGATGAACTGGAGCGACTACAGCCGGTTCGTCGGTGACGTGTTCGGCGCGCCGCTCGCGATCGAGGCGCTGCTCGCGTTCTTCCTGGAGTCCACGTTCCTCGGCCTGTGGATCTTCGGATGGGACCGGCTGCCACGGCGGGTCCACCTGGCCTGCATCTGGCTGGCCGCGATCGGCACCGTGCTGTCGGCGTACTTCATCCTCGCCGCGAACTCCTGGATGCAGCACCCGGTCGGCTTCACGGTGAACCCGGAGTCCGGCCGCGCCGAGCTGAACGACTTCGGCGCGCTGCTCACCAACTCGACCGCGGTCGCCGCGTTCTCCCACACCATCACCGCCTGCCTCGTCACGGCCGGGATGTTCCTCGTCGCCATCAGCGCCTGGAACCTCGCGAAGGACCGCCATCCCGAGGTGTTCCGGCCCTCGGCCCGGGTCGGGCTCTGGACCGTGCTGGTGGCGGGCCTGGGCGTCGTGGTGACCGGCGACCTGCAGGCCCGGCTGATGACCGAGCAGCAGCCGATGAAGATGGCCGCGGCCGAGGCGCTGTGGGACACCGTCGCACCGGCGTCGTTCTCGCTGTTCACGATCGGCACCCCGGACGGGACGCAGGAGCTCTGGAGCCTGCGCGTGCCACGGCTGCTGTCGTTCCTGGCGACCGGCACCTGGGACGGCCAGGTCGAGGGCATCCGCCAGCTCCAGGCGCAGGCGGTGGCGACCTTCGGTCCGGGGCTCTACACGCCCGACATCCCGATGACGTACTGGACGTTCCGGTTCATGATCGGCTTCGGCCTGCTCGCCGGCCTGGTCGCGCTCGTCGGGCTGTGGCTCACCCGCCGTCGCGCCCGCCGGGTGCCCCGCTGGTTCGGCGTCGCGGCGCTGGCCGGGCTGGTCACCCCGTTCGCCGCGAACTCGGCGGGCTGGATCTTCACCGAGACCGGCAGGCAGCCCTGGGTGGTGTTCGGCGTGCTGCGCACCGCCGACGGCGTCTCCCCCTCGGTCGGCTGGGCGACCGTGCTGACGTCGCTGGTCGTGCTCACCCTGCTCTACGGCGTCCTCGCGGTGGTCGAGGTGGTGCTGCTGGTGCGGGCGGTGAAGGCCGGGCCACCGGCGGCCGGGACCCCGGTGGGCGACGGCGCCCCGGCAGGCCCCGCCCCGGAACCCGACCCGGCCGAGCCGCCGGCCCTGACCTACTGAGGAGGACGTGGTCGTGGAGCTCGTCGACGTGTGGTTCGTACTGATCGCCGTCCTGTGGACGGGGTACCTGTGCCTGGAGGGCTTCGACTTCGGCGTCGGGATGCTGCTGCCCGCGGTGACCCGTGACGAGTACGACCGGAAGGTCGCGCTGGGCACCATCGGGCCGGTCTGGGACGGCAACGAGGTCTGGCTGCTGGTCGCCGGCGGTGCGATGTTCGCGGCGTTCCCGGAGTGGTACGCGAGCCTGTTCTCCGGCTTCTACCTGGCGTTCCTGCTGCTGCTGGTGGCGCTGATCCTGCGGGGGATCGCGCTGGAGTACCGGGGGAAGGAACCGCGCTGGGCGCCGGTGCTCGACCGGATCCTGACCGGGTCGTCGCTGGCCGCGGCGCTGCTGGTCGGGGTGGCGCTGGCGAACGTCGTGCGCGGGGTCCCGCTCGACGCCGACCACGAGTTCACCGGCACCCTGCTCACCCTCCTCAACCCGTACGCGCTGCTCGGCGGGATCACCACGGTGCTGGTGTTCGCGCTGCACGGCGGGGTGTTCCTGGCGCTGAAGACCGACGGCCCGGTCCGGGAGCGGTCCGCCGCCGTCGCGGTGACGGCGGGCGTGCTGGCCGTCCCCGCCGGTGGGGTGTTCGGCGTCTGGACCCTCGTCGACGGCGCCCCGCTCTGGGTCCTCGCGCCGGTCGCCGTCGCGGCAGGCGGGCTGGTGGGGGCGACGGTACTGGTGGCGCGGGGCCGGGAGGGCTGGGCGTTCACCGCGACGACGTCGGCGATCGTCGCGGTCGCGGTGACGCTGTTCGGGTCGCTGTACCCGGACGTCCTGCCCTCCACGACCGACCCGGCGTTCTCGCTGACGGTGGACAACGCGTCCTCCACGCCGTACACGCTCACGATCATGACGTGGGTGGCGGCGGTGGTCACGCCGGTCGTGCTCTGCTACCAGGCCTGGACGTTCTGGGTGTTCCGCAGGCGGCTGACCCGCCGGGACTTCGTGGCAGCGGAACCCACGACGCCGGAGGGCTGAGACGGACGCGGGGCGGGCACCGGTGCTCCGGTGCCCGCCCCGCGGCGTTCGTGCACGGGTGTCAGCCGCGTGTCACGGCGCGCCGAACCCGGCGGTGGTGAGGACCTGCCTGCCCTGCTCACCGTTCACGAAGTCGACCCACTTCTGCGCCAGCTCGGCGTTCTGCGTGTTCTTCAGGACGGTGATCGGGTCGTCGTTCACCGCGTCCGCGGCCTGCGGGAAGTCGACGCCCTGGGCCTGCCCCTTCGACGCCGTCACGTCGGTCTTGTAGACCAGCCCGGCGTCGGCGTTGCCGGTGGTGACCTTCTGAAGGACGGCCTTGACGTCCTGCTCCTCCGACACCGGCGTGATGTCGACGGCCGCCGCCTGCTCGACCTTCTCGGTCGCCGAGCCGCACGGCACCTGCGGCGCGCAGACCACGGTCCGCAGGTCGGGCTTCGTGAGGTCCTGCAGCGACGCGACCGCCTTCGGGTTCTGCGGGGCGACCGCGATCTGCAGCGTGTTCGTCGCGAAGACGGTGGGCTCGGCCTGCTGGTTGCCGACGTCGGTCACCTTCTTCATGTTGTTCTGGTCGGCCGAGGCGAACACGTCCGCCGGGGCGCCCTGGTTGATCTGCTGGGCCAGGGTCGAGGAGCCGGCGAAGTTGAACGTGACGTCGGTCCCGGGGTTGGCGGCCTCGAACTGCTTCTCCAGCTCCTCGAAGGTGCCGGTCAGCGACGCCGCCGCGAACACGGTGAGGGTCCCGCCCTGGGCCTGGGCGCTCTCCGGGGCGGCGCCGCCACCGGACTCGCCCCCGCCGCAGCCGGCCAGCACGGCCAGCGCGGTCGCGGCGACCGCGGCTCCGGCGACGCGGACAGTGGAACGGATCTTCACGAGGGTCCTCCGGGAGGTCGAACGGTGCGTCGGTGTGCGCGCCGTCCCGGCGGTCCGGGGTGGACGTCGACGGTGACGTCCCCGCCCGGGGCATCCTCCGATGTCCGGAACTGCGGCACGGCGAGGATCATAAGGACGCACACGCCGACCCGCCATGGCCCGGGACCCGCAGATCGTCGTTTCGCCTCAGGGCAGGACGGCCACGGCGTCGACCTCGACGAGGTAGCCGGGTGCGGCCAGCGAGGTGACCCCGATCCAGGTGCTCGGCTGCTGGAACTCGACGCCCAGCCTCGCGGCCGCCCGCTCGCGCCCGACGACGAACTGCCCGGCCTTCGCCTCGTCGAGGCCCACGACGTACACGGTGACCTTGGCCAGGTCGGCCGCCGTCGCCCCGACCGCGTCGAGCGCGGCGGCGACGTTGAGATAGCACTGCTCGGCCTGCGCGGCGACGTCGCCCGGCCCCACGAGCGTGCCCTCGGTGTCCCAGGACACCTGCCCGGCCAGGTACACCGTGCGCGACCCCTGCGCGGTGGCGACCTGGCGGTGGACGTCGACCCGGTTGACCCGCTCGGGATGCACCAGTTCCACGGTCATCGTCGTTCTCCTCTCGGCGTGGACCCGAAACATAACACAACAATGTTATTGCATGCCGGAAGGTCAGGAGCGCACACCCGGCGACCGGCCGGTGTGAGGGCCCTGTAATCCTGTGTTGACGGCATGTCACGGCCGGATAACGCCCCGGCCCTACCGTCACCGGCGTCCGGGATCGACCCGGGCGCGACGGCGGGAGGCGACGGGACACGGTGGCGGCCACGGGGACCGGAACGACCACGGCGCGGACCGTGTGCACCTACTGCGGGGTCGGCTGCGGGATCCTGCTCGAGATCGGGGCCGGGCCCTCCGGCGAGCGCAGCGTCCGCCGGGCCACCGGCGACCCGCAGCACCCGGCCAACGCGGGGCGGCTGTGCACCAAGGGCGCCACCAGTGCGGAGCTGTTCCGGGCGCCCGGCCGTCTCGGCACGGCTCTCACCCGCACCGAGCGCGGCGCCGAGCCGGTCGCCACCCCGGTCGACGAGGCGATCACCTCCACCGCCCGCCGGCTGCGCGCGATCCTCGACGAGCACGGGCCCGACGCGCTGTCCTTCTACGTGTCCGGGCAGATGAGCACCGAGGCGCAGTACCTGGCGAACAAGCTCGCCAAGGGGTTCGTGCGGACCAGCCAGATCGAGTCGAACTCCCGGCTCTGCATGGCGTCGGCCGCCACCGGATACAAGCTGTCGCTCGGCTCGGACGGCCCGCCCGGCTCCTACGACGACCTCGACCACGCCGACGTCTTCCTCGTGATCGGCTCCAACATGGCCGACTGCCACCCGGTCCTGTTCCTGCGCATGATGGACCGGGTCGCGGCCGGGGCGACCCTGATCGTCGTCGACGCCCGCCGGACGGCGACCGCGGACAAGGCCGACCTGTTCCTCCAGATCACCCCGGGCACCGACCTCGCGCTGCTGAACGGTCTCCTGCACCTGCTGCAGGAGAACGGGCACGTCGACACCGCGTTCGTCGAGGAGTTCACCGAGGGCTGGGAGGACATGCCCGCCCTGCTCGCGGACTACCCGCCCGCCGTCGTCGCCGGGATCACCGGGCTCGCCGAGGACGACCTCCGGCGGGCCGCCGAGCTGATCGGCGGCGCGGAGAACTGGACGAGCTGCTGGACGATGGGGCTCAACCAGAGCACCCACGGCACCTGGAACACGAACGCGCTCGTCAACCTGCACCTGGCGACGGGGGCGATCTGCCGCCGCGGCAGCGGGCCGTTCTCGCTCACCGGCCAGCCGAACGCCATGGGCGGCCGCGAGATGGGCTACATGGGCCCGGGCCTCCCCGGCCAGCGCTCGGTGCTCTCCGCCGACGACCGCGAGTTCGTCGAGCAGGAGTGGGGCGTCCCCGCGGGCACCCTGCGGTCCGACGCCGGGCAGGGCACCGTCGACATGTTCTCCCGGATGGCCGACGGCGCGATCAAGGCGTGCTGGATCGTCTGCACCAACCCGGTCGCCTCCGTCGCGAACCGCCGCACGGTGATCGAGGGGCTCGAGGCCGCCGAGCTGGTGATCACGCAGGACGTGGTGGCCGACACCGAGACCAACGCCTACGCCGACGTCGTGCTGCCCGCCGCGATGTGGGCCGAGAGCGACGGCGTCATGGTCAACTCCGAGCGGAACCTGACGCTCGTCCCCGGCGCGGTCGACCCGCCCGGCCAGGCCCTCCCGGACTGGGAGCTGATCGCCCGGGTGGCCTGCGAGATGGGCTTCGCCGACGCCTTCACCTACGCGAGCGCCGAGGAGGTGTTCGCCGAGATCCGCCGGTTCCACAACCCCGCGACCGGCTACGACCTGCGCGGTGTCGACTACGACCGGCTCCGCGAGGCCCCGGTCCAGTGGCCCGCCGCGCCCGGCGCCGGGGACCGCAACCCGGTCCGCTACCTCAACGACGGCCGCAGCCAGGCCCGCGGCACCCGCCCCGGCGGCGGGACGCCGCGGCTGTGGTTCCCGCGGCCCGGCGGGCGCGCCGCGTTCCTCCCCCGCCCGCACCTGCCCGCCGCGGAGATGCCCGACGACGACCACCCGTTCCTGCTCAACACCGGCCGCGTGCAGCACCAGTGGCACACGCTGACCAAGACCGGGACCGTCGCGGCGCTGAACCGGCTGAACCCCGGGCCGTACGTCGAGATCCACCCGGCCGACGCCGAGCGGCTCGGCGTCACCGACGGCGACGGCCTGGAGCTGACCTCCCGGCGCGGACGGGCGGTCGTCCCCGCCGCCGTCTCCGACCGGGTGCGCGAGGGCGCCCTGTTCGCCCCGTTCCACTGGAACGACCGCTACGGCGAGTACCTCGCGGTCAACGCCGTGACCAGCGACGCCGTCGACCCGCAGTCGTTCCAGCCCGAGTTCAAGGTGTGCGCGGTCGCCGTCGCCCCGGTCCCGGTGCCCCGCGAGCCGGAACCGGTCGCGGCGGCGGCACACCCGCTGGAGGCCGTGTTCGGCCTGGCCGGGCAGGCCGAGCCGGAGCTCGGCGGTACCGAACGCCGGTACCTGGCGGGCTTCGTCCGCGGGCTGCAGGCCGCACCACCGGACGGGGTCGTGCCCGTGCTGCCGCCCGGCGCCCCGTTCGCCCCGGAGCACGCCACCTGGGTCGACGGCGTCCTCGCCGGGATGTTCTCCCGCTCCTCCCCCGGCGCACCGGACTCCCCCGGCAGCGTGGCGGGCACCGGGAGCCGGCCGGTCGTCGTCCTGTGGGCGTCGCAGACCGGCACCGCGGAGGACTTCGCGACCGGCCCGCTGACCGCGCGGCTCGCCGCGGCGGGCCGCACCCCGACCGTGACGGACATGGGCGGCAGCGGCCTCGCCGAGCTCCCGCCCGACGCCGATCTGCTCGTCGTGACCAGCACCTTCGGCGACGGCGGGGCCCCGGACAACGGCGCGGCGTTCTGGGAGTCGCTGGCCGGTGCCGAGCCGGGCTCCCTCGACGGGCGGCGCTTCGCCGTCCTCGCGCTGGGCGACTCCAGCTACGCCGACTTCTGCGGCCACGGCCGCCGGCTCGACGACCGGCTCGCCGAGCTGGGCGCGGACCGGCTGGTCGAGCGCGTCGACTGCGAGCCCGAGTACGAGGAGGGCGCGCAGCGCTGGCTCGACGCCGTCGTCACCGCCCTGACCGGGGACACCCGCGAACCGGACGGGGCGTCCGGCAGCCCGGGTACCGCGCGCCGCGCAACCGAGCCCGCGCCGCTCGTCGGCAACCGCCTCCTCAGCCGGCCCGGCGCCGGCAAGGAGGTCCGCCGCTTCACCTTCGACCTGTCCGGCACCGGCCTGACCTACGAGGCGGGCGACGCCCTCGACGTGACCCCCAGAAACAGCGAGGCCCTGGTGGGCGAGTGGCTGGCGGCCACCGGGCTGGACGGCGCGACCGAGGTGGAGCTCGACGGCGACGCGGTACCGCTGCGGACGGCCCTGCGCGACCGGCTCGACATCACCCGGGCGAGCCCCGCACTGCTGCGGTTCGTCGCCGAGCGCTGCGCGGACGGGTTGCCGGGCAAGCTGCTCCGGCCGGACAACCGCGGCGAGCTGGAGCGCTGGTCGTGGGGCAGACAGGCCGTCGACGTCGTCGGGGAGTTCGGTGTCCGGGCCACCGCCCAGGAGTGGGCCGACGTGCTCGGCCCGCTGCGCCCGCGGCAGTACTCGATCTCGTCGAGTCCCCTGGAGCGCCCCGACGAGGTGAGCCTGACGGTGTCGGTGGTCCGGTTCGCGAACCCGCGCGGCACGGCCCGGACCGGGGTCTGCTCCGCGTTCCTCGCCGACGCCCCGGAGGGGCACCCGGTCCCGGTCGGGATCCGGCCCGCCCCGCACTTCCGCCCGCCGGCCGACGGCGTCCCGATGATCATGATCGGGCCGGGGACCGGGATCGCGCCGTTCCTCGGGTTCCTCGAGGAACGACGGGCCCGTGGCGACCGGTCGCCGAACTGGCTGTTCTTCGGTGAGCAGCACGAGTCGACCGACTTCTACTACCGCGAGGAGCTCGAGACGCTGCGCCGCGACGGCGTGCTCACCGATCTCGACCTGGCGTTCTCCCGGGACCAGCGGACGAAGGTCTACGTGCAGGACCGGATGGCGGAGAACGGCGCGAAGCTCTGGTCGTGGCTGCGGGACGGCGCCCACCTCTACGTGTGCGGCGACGCGACCCGGATGGCGCGCGACGTCGACCGGACGCTCCGCACCGTCGTCGCCCGGCACGGCGGGCTCGCCCCGGACGAGGCCGACGCCTGGGTCACCCGGCTCGCCGAGGACCGGCGCTACGTCCGCGACGTCTACTGAACCGCCGGGCCTACCGGGCCTCCTCGCCGTCGCGTTCCAGGTCCGCCGCGACGTCCGCGCCGGCGACGGCGTCACGGAACGCGCCGGCGACGTACGAGGCCGGACCCTGGTCGCCCAGCCGGAGCCCGACCGTCGGCAGCGGGCCCTCGCCGACGACGGGCAGCGCCCGCATCCCCGGCGGCACCCCGAACGCCCGCAGCCAGGTGTGGGCGATGACGGCGGACCACCGGCCGGTCGCCAGGTGCGCGTACAGCGCGGCGACGGTGTCGGTCTCGACCACGATCCGCGGCTCGCCACCGGCACGGCGGACCGCGTCGTCGAGGATCCGGCGGTTCTGCATGCCGCGGGTGAGGGCGCACAGCTCCACCCCGGCGACGTCGGCCCAGCCGACCTCCGTCCGGTCCGCCGGGACCCCGGCGGCGCCGGTGAGCAGCAGGTACCGCTCCCGGTACAGCGGGAGCACGGTGTCGCCGTCGTCGGGGTCGAGGTAGGTGAGCCCGGCGTCGAGCTCGAACTCGGCGAGCCTGCGGTCGATCTCGCGCGACGGCAGGACCTCGATCCGGGTCCCGGCCCGCGGGTGGGCCCGCGTCCAGGCGAGTGTCAGCGCCGCCGTCGCCGGCACGGCGGTGGGGATCGCCCCGATCCGGACGACCGCGGACAGGCCGCCGCGCATCCGGTCCAGGTCGGTCCGCAGCGCGTCCCGCTCGGCGAGGATCCGGTGCGCCCAGCCGACGACGCGGGCGCCCTCCGCGGTGAACCCCTGGAACCGGTGGCCACGCTGCACGATCGTCACGCCGAGCTGGCGCTCCAGCGTCTGCAACGCCGCCGACAGCGTCGACTGGCTCGCGTGGCAGGCCGCCGCAGCACGCCCGAAGTGCTGCTCCCGCGCCAGCGCGACGAGGTACTCGAGCTGCCGCAGCTGCACGTCCCCCGCCATCCGGCGAGCCTAGCCCCGGTCCGCCGTCGATCGATCCGGTCGATCATTCCTCCAGGGTTCCCGATCGACCGCGCGGCGCCGCCCCGGGCCGCCTAGGTTGTGCGGGAAGGCGATCGGAACGGAGCAGGCGTGGACGTCGTGGGATGGCTGGGCTCGTGGCCCGTCCTCCGCCAGCTGACCGGTGGTGACCGGCTCGGCCGGGGTGCGGCGGCGCAGTCCGCCCGGTCCGAGGGCCTCCGCGCCCGCACCGCGACCGCCGACCGCTGGGCGGGCTCCGTGTGCCCGTACTGCGCGGTCGGCTGCGGGCAGCGGGTCTACGTGAAGGACGAGAAGGTCGTCCAGATCGAGGGCGACCCGGACTCGCCGATCTCCCGCGGGCGGCTCTGCCCGAAGGGCTCGGCCAGCACCCAGCTCGTCACCGGCCCGCAACGGCTGGAGACGGTCCGCTACCGCGCGCCGTACGCCACCGAGTGGACCGACCTCGACCTCGACACGGCGATGCACATGATCGCCGACCGCGTCGTCGACGCCCGCCGCCGCGGCTGGCAGGACGCCGACGACGAGGGCCGCCCGCTGAACCGCACCATGGGCATCGCCGCGCTCGGTGGCGCCGCCCTGGACAACGAGGAGAACTACCTCCTCAAGAAGGTGTTCACGTCCTGGGGCGCGGTACAGATCGAGAACCAGGCGCGTATTTGACACTCCGCCACGGTTCCCGGTCTGGGAACCTCGTTCGGTCGGGGCGGCGCGACCAATCACCAGCAGAACCTGGTGGACGCCGACTGCATCATCATCATGGGCTCGAACATGGCCGAGGCGCACCCGGTCGGGTTCCAGTGGGTGATGGAGGCCAAGGCCCGGGGCACCCGGGTGATCCACATCGATCCGCGGTTCACCCGGACCAGCGCGGTCGCGGACACCTACGTGCGGCTGCGCGCGGGCTCGGACATCGCGTTCCTCGGCGGCGTCGTGCGGCACGTCCTGGAGAACGACCTCGCCTTCCGTGAGTACGTCGCGGCGTACACCAACGCGTCGTACCTGCTGACCGAGGACTACGTCGACGCCGAGGACAACGACGGTGTCTTCTCCGGCTACGACGCCGAGACCGGCAGCTACGACACCCACAGCTGGCGGTTCCAGACCGACGGGACCGGCGAACCGGTGGCCGACCCGACCCTGGAGCACCCCCGCTGCGTGTTCCAGGTGCTGCGCCGGCACTACGCCCGCTACACCCCCGAGACCGTGCAGCGGGTCTGCGGCGTGTCGCCCGAGCAGTTCGCGGACGTCTGCGAGGCGTGGACGGCGAACTCCGGACGGGACCGCACGACGTCGCTCGTCTACAGCGTGGGCTGGACCCAGCACAGCGTCGGCGCGCAGTACATCCGGTGCGGGGCGATCCTGCAGCTGCTGCTCGGCAACGTCGGCCGTCCCGGCGGCGGGATCTTCGCGCTGCGCGGGCACGCGTCCATCCAGGGCTCGACCGACATCCCGACCCTGTTCAACCTGCTGCCCGGCTACCTGCCGATGCCGAGCGTCGGCCAGGCCGACACCGGCACCTACGTCGAGGCGCTGCGCGCCAAGGGCCGCAAAGGCTTCGGCTGGAACAGCGACGCCTACCTGGTGTCGATGCTCAAGGAGTGGTTCGGCGACGCCGCGACCCCGGAGAACGACTTCGGGTACGACTGGCTGCCGCGCATCGACGGCGACCACGGCACGTACCGCACCGTCATGGACATGATCGACGGCCACGTCTTCGGCTACTTCGTCCTCGGCCAGAACCCGGCGGTCGGGTCGGCGCACGGGAAGATGCAGCGGCTCGGAATGGCGAACCTCGAGTGGATGGTCGTCCGGGACCTCGTCGACATCGAGACGGCGAGCTTCTGGAAGGACTCGCCGGAGATCGAGACCGGCGAGATCGTGACCGAGGAGTGCCGGACCGAGGTGTTCCTGCTCCCGGCGGCGTCGCACGTGGAGAAGGACGGCACCTTCACCCAGACCCAGCGGATGGTGCAGTGGCGGACCAAGGCCGTCGAGCCGTCCGGGGACCGGCGCTCGGACCTGTGGTTCGCCTACCACCTGGGACGCCTGGTGCGTGAGCGCCTGGCCGGCTCCACCGACCCGCGCGACCTCCCGGTCCGGAACCTGGCCTGGGACTACGAGCTCGAGGGCGACGGCGAGTGGGCGGAGCCCTCCCCCGACGACGTCCTGCGCCGGATCAACGGCTACGACCTCGCCACGGGTGAGCTGCTCGACGGGTTCGCCGGGCTGAAGGCCGACGGCAGCACGTCGTCGGGCTGCTGGATCTACAGCGGGGTCTACGCCGGCGGGATCAACCGGGCCGCCCGGCGCGAGCCGCACCACGGCACCCCGGACGAGACCCCCGACTGGGGCTGGACCTGGCCGATGAACCGGCGGGTGATCTACAACCGGGCCTCGGCGGACCCGCAGGGACGCCCGTGGAGCGAGCGCAAGAAGCTCCTCTGGTGGGACGACGACGCCGGCCGCTGGGCCGGGCACGACGTCCCCGACTTCGTGGCGACCACCCCGCCCGGGCACGAACCCGGCCCCGACACCGTCGGGCCGGACGCCCTCGGCGGCGACGACGCGTTCGTCATGCAGCCGGACGGGAAGGCGTGGCTGTTCGCGCCGACCGGCGTCGCCGACGGGCCGCTGCCCACGCACTACGAGCCGCACGAGTCGCCGATCCGCAACGAGCTCTACCTCCAGCGGTCCAACCCGACCCGCAGGGTGTTCGGGCGCAAGGACAACCCGTCGAACCCGGCCGCGGACGAGAAGGGCTGGGAGGTCTTCCCGTTCGTCCTGACGACGTCGCGGCTGACCGAGCACCACACCGCCGGCGCGATGAGCCGCCAGCTGCCGTTCCTCGCGGAGCTGCAGCCGGAGCTGTTCGTGGAGGTCTCGCCGGAGCTGGCCCGCGAGCGGGGCCTGGAGCACATGGGCATCGCGCACGTCGTGACCAGCCGGTCCGCCGTCGAGGCACGGGTGATGGTCACCGACCGGATGGGGCCCCTGCGGATCGGCGACACGACCGTGCACCAGATCTGGATGCCCTACCACTGGGGCTCCACCGGGCTGGTCCGCGGCGACGTCGTCAACGACCTGTTCGGCGTGGTCGAGGACCCGAACGTCTTCATCCAGGAGACCAAGGTGATCACCTGCGACGTCCGGCCCGGGCCGCGCCCGCGCGGTGCGGAGCTCACCGCCCTCCTGGAGGAGGTGCGCTCGCTGGCCGGGATCACCCCGGCGACCAACACCGAGCTGGTGCACGACGGCGCCCCGCACCTCGACCCGACCGCCCGACCCGACGACCGGCCGCCCGGCGTGCCCGGGATCGGGACACCGCTGGAGGAGGCACCGTGACGGAGCGGAACAGCGTCTACGGCCCCCTGGACGACGTGGCCGGCGACGCCGGCTACGCCCCGGAACACCCGCCCCGCATGGGATTCTTCACCGACACGTCGGTGTGCATCGGGTGCAAGGCCTGCGAGGTCGCCTGCAAGCAGTGGAACGGCGTCCCCGACGACGGCTTCGACCTGCTCGGGATGTCGTTCGAGAACACCGGCTCGCTCGGCGCCGACAGCTGGCGGCACGTCGCCTTCATCGAGCAGCCGCGCCGCTCCGGTTGCCAGGACACCGGCCTCGACGCCGCACCCGTCGGCGCGACGGCGACCGGGATCATGCAGTCCTCGGTCGCCGGGGGACTCGCGGCGTCGCCGGAGCTCGGCGGCGAGCTCGGGACGAGGCCGCGGCGGGACGGGGCGGAGCCGGAGCCGCTCGGCATGCCGGCGTTCTCCCGGCCCGGCGACGCCACCGGCGCCGAGGTGCGCACCGACTTCCGCTGGCTGATGTCCTCCGACGTCTGCAAGCACTGCACGCACGCCGGCTGCCTCGACGTCTGCCCGACCGGCGCGCTGTTCCGCACGGAGTTCGGCACCGTCGTCGTGCAGCAGGACATCTGCAACGGCTGCGGCTACTGCGTCTCCGGCTGCCCGTACGGCGTCATCGACCGCCGGGAGGGCGACGGGCGCGCACAGAAGTGCACCCTCTGCTACGACCGGCTGCACGACGGCCTGGAGCCCGCCTGCGCGAAGGCCTGCCCCACCGACTCGATCCAGTTCGGACCGCTCGACGAGCTGCGCGAGCGCGCCGACCGGCGCCTGGAGACGCTCCACGGGCTCGGCGTCGACGAGGCCCGGCTCTACGGGCGCGACCCGGACGACGGCGTCGGCGGCGACGGCGCGTTCTTCCTCCTGCTCGACGAGCCGGAGGTCTACGGACTGCCGCCGGACCCGGTCGTCCCGACCCGCGACGCCGGTGCGATGTGGACGCGCGCCGCGATGGCGGCGGGCGCGTTCCTGGTGGCCGGCGTGGCGTCCTTCCTGGGAGGACGACGATGAGCGACGACGCCCCTGTGCCCGGCACGCCCGCGTCCGGCACCCCCTCGCCCGGCACCCCCTCGCCCGGCGATCCGCCGGTCGCAGAGCCGTCGGCCGCAGAGCCGCCGGCCGGAGTGCCGCCGAGCGCAGTGCCGTCGGCCGGACAGTCATCGACCGGAGTGCCGTCGGCCGGAGCGCCGTCGGCCGGAGTGCCCGAGGCCGGCCTGCCCGCTGCTCCCGGTGCGCCCGGTGCGCGGGATGCCGAGATGTTCCAGGGCGGACGCCGTCGTCGTCGCCGGGGCGGCGGACGCGGCGAGGAGTCGATGGTCCCCGAGGCGGAGTTCTCGTCGTACTACGGCCGGGCCGTGCTCAAGCCGCCGGTGTGGGAGCACAAGATCGCCTACTACCTGTTCTGCGGCGGGCTCGCCGCCGGGACCGCGGTGGTCGGGGCCGGCGCGGACCTCACCGGACGGCCCGCGCTGCGCCGGGCGAGCCGCGCCGGTGCGCTCGGCGGGCTGGTGGCGAGCACCTACTTCCTGGTGTCCGACCTCGGGCGTCCGGAGCGGTTCCACCACATGCTGCGGGTGGCCAAGCCGACGTCGCCGATGAGCGTCGGCACCTGGATCCTGGCCGTGTTCGGCCCGGCCGCCGGCCTGGCCGGGACCGCCGAGCTGACCGGCGCGCTCCCCCCGCGGGTCCGCCGGTCGTGGCCGGTCCGGCTGCTGGACGCGCTGGCCCGCCCGGCCGGGCTCGGTGCGGCTGCGACCGCCCCGGCGCTGTGCACCTACACCGCGGTGCTGTTCTCGCACACCGCCGTGCCCGGCTGGAACGAGGTCCGCGACGAGCTGCCGTTCGTGTTCGCCGGCTCGGCCGCGGCCAGTGGCGGCGGGTTCGGCATGCTCGCCGCGCCGGTCGCCGAGGCAGGCCCGGCACGGGCGTTCGCGGTGCTCGGGGCCGCGGGCGAGCTCGTCGCCGGGAAGATCATGGAACGGCGGATGGGGATCATCCGCGAGGCCTACGAGCACGGGCACGCCGGACGGCTCCGGAAGGCCTCCGAGGCGTGCACCGCCGCGGGCCTCGCCGGGACGCTCCTGCTCGGACGCCGGTCCCGGGCCGGCGCCGCCGCATCCGGGCTCGCCCTGCTGGCCGGGAGCCTCCTGCAGCGGCTGTCCGTGTTCGAGGCGGGGGTCGAGACGACCAAGGACCCGCGCTACGTCGTCGTCCCCCAGCGCGAGCGTCTGGCCCGCCGCGCCGCCGAGTCCGCGGAGGCCTGACCAGCCCAAGATCACGGATCGGGAAGCGTGGCGGCCGGATGTGGCCGCGTCCCTTCCCGATCCGTGATCACCGGGGTGTCGACCGGACAGGGCGCGGGACGCGCGGCCAGAGGGTGACCGGCTCCCTTCCTGACCTGTGGTCACCCGGCCCGTGCACCGACCGGACGGAGCGCGGCGACGAGAACAGCGTCCTGACTCCGCCGCAGACCAGCACCGACACCGCCGACCCGCTGCAGGCTCCCGACCACCGCCCACCCCGACACCGGCCCCTCAACCCGGTTCCCGGCGCCGGCCCGACCCAGGTGATCACGGGTCGGGAAGTCCGGCGGCCAGAAGTGACCGCCTCCCTTCCCGATCCGTGATCATCGGGTCCGAGCGCCGAGGTCGCGGACACGGCGACCGGCACGGCATCCTGTCCCGGGCGGGCCCGGCTCCATCGCCCCGTCCGCGGCCGGCCACCGTCCGCATCGCTTCCCGCCCTGCTCCCCCAGGACCTGCTCCCGCCCATGACCTGATCCCGTCTTGGCCCCGACCTGATCTCGACCTCGCCCGCCCAGCCCTGCCCTGCCCTGCCCTGATCACGGATCGGGCAGCATCGTGGCCGGATATGACCGCTTCGCTTCCCGATCCGTGATCATCGGTGGTGCGCCGAGGGTCAGCGGCCAGGCTCGGTCTGCAGCGCGTCACCGGGGCCCGCGGCCGGGGCCGCCGGGGCCGGGGCCGCCGGGGTAGCCGGCGCGGCCGGGGTAGCCGGCGCGACGGGAGTGGCGCGATCCCCTGGGTCCCCTGGCTTCCCCGGCTCCCTGGGGTCCTCGGTGCTCCGGCGCGCGGCGGGGATCGCCAGGGTGAGCAGCGCGCCCAGCACCGCCAGCCCCGCCAGCAGGTAGAAGATCGAGTCCAGGGCCGCCCCGGACGCCACCAGAGCGCCGCCGACGAGCGGCCCGCCGATCCCGCCGAGCCGTCCGAACCCCGCGACCCAGGCGACGCCCGCGCTGCGCACCGGCGTCGGGTAGTGCGTCGACGCGAAGCCGAAGATCAGGATCTGGGTGCCGCTGGTGCCGAGCCCGACGACCGCGACGAACGCCAGCAGCAGGCCGATCGGCAGCTCCAGGGTGAGCAGAGCGATCGACAGGGCACCGAGCGCGAAGCTGGCGGCGACGACCCGGCGCGGGCCGAACCGGTCGGAGATCCGGCTGGCCGCCAGCGCACCGAGCACGGCACCGCCGTTGAGCACCAGCAGGAAGCTCAGGGAGCCGTTCGCCGAGAACCCGGCACGGCCCATCAGCTCCGGCAGCCAGGTGTTGAGCGCGTAGACCAGGAGCAGGCCGGCGGCGCTGACGAACCCGAACAGCAGCGTCGGCGTCAGGTGCGGGGTGCGGAACAGCCCGGCGAAACCGGCCCGTCCGGCGGGAGCGGCGACCGGGGCAGCGGCACGGGTGAGCTCCGGTACCGCGACACCGGTGCGGTCGGCGACCGCGCGCGCCTCCTCGATCCGGCCGCGGCTGACCAGCCACGACGGGGACTCCGGCATCCGGGCGACCGCCACCGGCAGGACCAGCACGAGCGGCAGCGCGCCGATCAGGAACATGCCGCGCCACCCGACGAGCGGCAGCAGCAGGATCGCCAGCAGCGCCGCGAGCAGGCTGCCCAGCGGCACGCCGCAGTAGGCGATCGCGGTGCACAGGTTCTTCCTGCCGGGTGGCGCGAACTCGGCGACGAGGGCACCGGTCGTCGCCACCAGCGCGCCGACCCCGATGCCGGTCAGGAAGCGCAGCGCACCGAACGCGGCCGTCGTCGTCGTGAACGCGGTCGCGGCCATGCCGACCGAGAACCAGACGTAGGAGGTCAGCATGACCTTCCGGCGGCCGACCAGGTCGGCGACCGACCCGGCGATCAGCGCCCCGACCAGGACGCCGACCAGCGCGTAGCTGCCGAGCGCACCGGCGGTGCCCGCGTCGACCGGTCCGATCAGCGACGGGTCGCGGAGGAACAGCGGCACCAGGGTCCCGTAGACGACGAGGTCGTAGCCGTCGAACACCAGCCCGACGGTCGCGGTCCCGACGATCCAGGCGAGCGCCCGGCGTCTCCGTGCGTCGTGCGTCCCACTGTCCGGCGACGTCATCGTCGCTCCCCTCGTCCGGTTCGGGTGTCCGGTCCGAGTTCTACAGCAGTGTGACGCCGCGTCCGTCCTCCGTTGTGTCCGAATCGGGACCGGTCGGGTCCTGACCGTCGTCGCCGGGAGGCACGGCGAACAGCGCCGCGTGCGGGGCCCGTCCCGCACCGCCGGCCGGGATCCGGTCCAGGACGTCGAGGTACTCCAGGGTCCCCGTGGTCTGCAGGACGCGGCGCACCTGGCGGGCGTCGCCGCAGCGGAGCTGGAACGTCACTCCCCCGGCGGCGGCGTCGCGGTGCGCGGCGAGCAGCACCGACAGGCCCGGCGACCCGAGGAACGACACCCCCGACAGGTCCAGCACCACCCGTGGTGCCGCACCGAACCAGGCCACCAGATGCTCGGCCAGGTCGGCCGCCGTGACGTCGTCGATCTCGCCGGTGGCGCGCAGCAGCACGGGCCCGGACGGGTGCGGCACCGGCTCCAGCACGAGCGTCGCCGAGGTGGGACCGGGCACACCCGTCCGGCCGTCCGTCCCCTCGGTCATCGGGTGCCGCCTCCCCGGGGCGGCGCCCCGTCGACGATCAGGATGGCAGCACCGGGCCGGAGCCGCCGGACGGCGGGACCGGGCCGGCAGGCACGCGAGGTCCGTAGCGGCGCGCGTAGACGGTCGGCGGCTCCCCGAACAGACCGGCGAAGTCCCGGGAGAGGTGGGCCTGGTCGGTGTACCCGAGCGTGGCGGCGACCTCGGCCCAGTGGACGGGCGCACCCCCCGCCATCAGCTCGGTGACCTCGTGCAGCCGGTAGCGGCGGATCACCCACTTCGGTCCGAGGCCGACGTGCTCGTGGAAGATCCGCTGCAACGACCGGACGCTGTAGCCGCCGTGCCGGGCGAGCCGGTCGACCCGGGTGAGCTCCCGGTCCGCGACGACCGCGGCGACGAGGTCGTGAGCGTCACGGGCTGCCCGGTCCGGGCCGTCCGGTGGGAGGACGGCTCGCAGCCGCTCCGCCAGACCGTCGACGTCCGGCGGCCCGGGCCCGTCGAAGGGTGCCCCGGCCGGGACCCGGCGGTCGGCGAGTGTCGCGACGGGGACTCCTGCCAGCGCTCGCGCGGTGCCCGGCCGGAACGCCACCCCGACGACCCGCCCGCGGCCGCGCAGCTCGCGCGTCACGAACCGCGACGCCGGCCCGCTGATCCGGAGCGGCCCCACGCCCGGCTCCCCCGTGAGGTGCACCTGCGGATACGGAACGATCTTCTGCAGGAACGGCCGCGCATAGTCCCAGTCGACCGTCCAGAACCGGTCGACGAAGCCGGCGAGGTCCGGCGGGGGCGGCTCGCTGTGGTGCCGCTGGTACCGGGCCCACTCCCCGGACAGCCCGCGCGGATCGGCGTCCATCGACGGTGAGTATGGCGCGTTCGTCCAAGCCCGGCCCCCCGCTGTCGCCCTAGCGTTGCGGCCATGCACCAGCACATCGCCCCCGCCGCGGCAGCGCACGTCCCGCTCGTGAAGGCCGCCACCGATCTGCCGCTCACCGCGCCGACCCCGTGCGCCGCCTGGGACCTGCGGGGACTGCTCGGTCACCTCCTGTACTGGACGCCGCTGCTGGCCGCCGTCGGGCGCCGGGAGGACCCCGCCGCGGGCGACGAGGCGCGCGCCGCCGAGCTGGTGACGGACGACTGGCCGGCCCGCCTCGACGACGCCCGCTCGGAGCTGGCCGCCGTGTGGTCCGACCCGGCTGCCTGGCACGGCACCGTCGTCCTGGGTGAGGAGGTGCCGGCAGCGATGATCGGCGGGATGGTGCTGGGCGAGCTCGTGGTGCACGGCTGGGACCTGGGGCGCTCGGTCGGCACCGCCCCGGTCTGGCCCGCCGACGTGCTCGGCGCGGCCCTGGACGCCGTCTCCGGCACGGCCGAGCAGGGCCGCGGGATGGGCGTCTTCGCCGGTCCCGTCGACGTTCCCGCCGGGGCACCGGTGCTGGACCGGATCGTGGCCGTGACCGGCCGGTCGCCCGCGTGGACGCCCTGAGCCGTCACACCGGCTCGGCACGACCGCCGGACAGCTGCGTGACCACCGCCAGCCCGACGACCACCGCCAGCACCACGAGCCCGATCGCGATGGCCGGGAGCGCGTGCCCGAGCAGCAGGGCGACGGCACCGGCGACGATCAGCACCGCGCCGGCGACGTAGCGGGACTTACCGACCGTCCCGGTGCGTCCGCGCAGGTAGATCTTGTTCCCGACGAGGTAGAGCAGTGGGCCGCCGATCGACGTCAGCACCAGCGACGGCGTGTTCTCCGGGTGCGTCAGGTGCAGGTCGATCGCGACCGCGAACAGCACCGCCCCGGCGACCATCAGGCCGTGCGCGTAGGCGAACGCCGAGCGGGCGGCACGGGTGCTGTCGTCGCCCCGGCTGGCGGCCGTCCCGTGCCCGGCCAGCGCGAAGTACGACCACCACAGCGCCACCAGGCCGGTGAACCCGAGCAGGGTGATCAGCACGGTGTAGGGCGTGATCTCCGCCATCTCGGACAGGGTGAATCCCATGATCAGGATGGACTCGCCGAGCGCGATGATGAACACCAGCCGGTTGCGCTCGGCGAGGTGCTCGACGTCGACCGGCCAGTCCGTCATCGGGGTGGAGCCGAGCCCGGGCACGCGGAACTCGAAGCGTGGCCCGGCGAGGTCGACCGCCACCGCGACCGCCCAGACGACCAGCCGGGCCACCGGCGGGAGGAACGCGCCGACGAGGAACAGCACGCTCGCGGCGGCGCTCCAGACGAGCAGGTTGCGGTAGTTGCGGGACAGCACGTGCCCGCGCATCGTGATCCACATGAACAGCGGCCGCCCGATCTGGGCGGCCGCGAAGCACAGGGCGAACAGCAGCCCGCCGCCCGCGAACGCCGACGGCAGCGCCAGCGCCATCCCGAGCGCCGCGAGCATGAGCAGGGCGTTCAGCACCCGGACCGGGGTCCGCGCCGGATCGAGGTAGTTCATCGCCCACGCCGAGTAGTTCCAGAGCCACCACACCGCGGTGAACAGCAGCGCCGTCTCCAGCGCCCCGAGCGGGGTGAGGTGGTACAGCAGGGTGTGCGAGACCTGGACGATCGCGAACACGTAGACCAGGTCGAAGAACAGCTCGATCGGCGCGACCTCGGAGTCGCCGGTCCGGCGCAGCAGACGCGGCCGGCTCTCCTGCACGGTCATCTCCGGTCCCCTCCCCCGTGTCGGCGTCGCACACACTAGTGCGGCGCGCAACGATGACGTCGTGAGCACACCGTCGCTCGGCCTGAGCAGGATGCACCCGCGGGACCCGGACGAACCGCACCGGGTCGCGAGCCCCCTGGAGCTGTTCTTCGACCTGGTGTTCGTCGTCGCGGTGTCGCTGTCCTCGGCGGAGCTGCACCACGCCGAGTCCGGCGGCCACGTCGGCGCCGGGCTCGGCGGGTACCTGATCGTGTTCTTCGCGGTCTGGTGGGCCTGGATGAACTTCACCTGGTTCGCCAGCGCCTTCGACGTCGACGACTGGCTCTACCGGGTCCTGACGTTCGTGCAGATGGCGGGCGCGCTCGTGCTGGCCGCCGGGACCCCGGCCGCGATGGCCGGGTCGGACTTCACCGTCACCGTCGCCGGCTACCTGATCATGCGGCTGGCGATGGTGACCCAGTGGCTGCGGGCCGCCGGATCGCACCCGGGCCTGCGGACGACCGCGCTGCGCTACGCCGGTGGGATCACCGGCGTCCAGGTGCTGTGGGTGCTGTGGGTGGTCTGGTCCCCGACCGGCGCGACCGGCGTCGTCACGTTCGTCGTGCTGGCACTGGCCGAGCTGTCGGTGCCGGTCCTCGCCGAGCGGGCGCGGAGCACGCCGTGGCACCCGCACCACATCGCCGAGCGGTACAGCCTGTTCACCCTGATCCTGCTCGGGGAGTCGATCCTGGCCTCGACCGGCGCCGTCGTCGACGCGCTCTCCTCCGCCGAGCACCTCGCCCCGCTGCTCGAGCTGTCGGCCTGCGGGCTCGTCCTGGCGGCCGGGATGTGGTGGATCTACTTCTGCCGGGAGCAGCACGAGCACGTCCGGTTCATGCCCCGCGCGCTGGTCTTCGGCTACGGCCACTACCTGATCTTCGCCGCGGCCGGGGCGTTCTCGGCGGGCATCGAGGTGGCCGTCGACGTCGACACCCGGCAGACCGGGCTCGCCGCGGCCGCCGCGGGGGCGACGCTGACCGTGCCGGTGGCGGTGTTCGTGCTGGGGATCTGGGCGCTGTCGATCCGGCCGACCCTGCGCACGGGCCGCAACGCCGTCGTCGCCGGGCTGGCCGTGCTCCTCGGGCTGTCGGCGTTCGCGCCGTGGACGCCGGTCGTCGCGGCGGCACTCATGGTGGCCGTCGTCGTCGCGGTGGAGACCGCACAGGCGCGGAACACCGCGGACGCCTGAGCGGTTGATCCGGTCATGTCGGACACCGAGGACCCGGTCGTCACCCACGAGCCGGAGCGCAGCCGCTACGAGATCGCGCTGGGCGGGACCCGGGTGGGCCTGGCCGCGTACGTCGACGACGGCGACGAGCGGCGGATCTTCCACCACACCGAGATCGACGACGCGTACGGCGGCCGCGGCCTCGCCGGGACGCTCGTGCGCGACGCGCTCACCGACACCCGCGCGGCGGGGAGGAGGATCGTGCCCCTGTGCCCGTACGTCCGGCGCTGGGTCGGGACGCACGACGGGTTCGCCGACGTCCTCGACCCGGTGACCCCGGACGCGATCGCCACGGTCGAGCAGGCACTCGTCCGCGACACCGGGGAGGCCCGCCCGTGAGCAACGTCGAGACCGCGCCCGCGGCGCTCGTCTGCGGTGGTGACGCCGCGGCCGTCGAGCTGGTGGAGCCGCGCACGGTGCCGCTGGGCGGTCCGCGGGCGATGACGGTGCGCCGCACCCTGCCGCGCCGCGCGCGGTCGCTGATCGGCGCCTGGTGCTTCCTCGACCACTACGGCCCGGACCGCGTGTCCGACGCAGGCGGGATGGCCGTCCCCGGGCACCCGCACACCGGGCTGCAGACCGTGTCGTGGCTGTTCTCCGGCGAGATCGAGCACCGGGACACGACGGGTGCGCACGCGCTCGTCCGGCCCGGGGAGCTGAACCTGATGACGGCCGGGCGCGGCATCGCGCACTCGGAGTTCTCCACGCCCCGCACGGGTGTCCTGCACGGGGCCCAGCTGTGGGTGGCGCTGCCGGAGGCGCACCGGCAGACGGAGCCGGCGTTCGAGCACCACGTGCCACCGGCGACCGTGCTCGACGGTGCCACGGTGCGGGTGTTCCTCGGTTCGCTGGGCGGGTCGACGTCCCCGGTCGCGACGTTCTCGCCGCTGCTCGGCGCCGAGGTCGTGCTGCCCGCGGGCGTGGTGCTCGCCCCGGCCGTCGACCCGGTCTTCGAGCACGGCGTGCTCGTCGACACCGGCGACGTCGAGGTCTGCGGGACGGCGGCGGCACCCGGCGAGCTGGTGTACCTCCCGCCCGGCCGGTCGGCGCTGGACCTGCGCGCCGGTGCCGACGGCGCCCGGGTGCTGCTGCTCGGCGGGGAGCCGCTGGGCGAGCGGATCGTCATGTGGTGGAACTTCGTCGGCTCGTCGCACGACGAGATCGCCGGCTACCGCGAGCAGTGGCAGGCCGAGCGCGCCGCAGGCGGGACGCCCGGCGGCCGGTTCGGCGGGTTCCCGGCGGCCTGGGAGTCGACGCTCCCCGCACCGGAGCTGCCGAACGCGCGGCTCAGCCCGCGGGAGTAGCGCCGCCGACGCGTCCGGTCAGCGGACCACCGCCCCGCTCCGTTCCGGACGGGCCAGGTCGGCGCGGGTGGGCAGCCCCTCCCAGTCGCCGCGCACCCGGCACACCGCGCCCCCGCAGGCGTTGCCGAGGGCGAGCTGCTCCCGCAGCGGGGCCCCGGCGAGCCGCTCGGCGAGGAACCCGGCGACGAACGCGTCCCCGGCACCGACGGCGTCGACGACGTCCACCGGTCCGGTCGGGACGTGCACCGGCCCGTCCGGCCCCGCCGCGACGGCGCCCAGCTCGCCGAGCTTGACCACCGCGGTCGCCGGGCCGAGCCCGGTCAGCGCGACGGCGAGCTCCGCGCCGCGGTCCGGGTCGTCGTCCCCGGCCGGGCGGTCGAGCAGCAGGGCCGCCTCGTCGGTCCCGGCGAGGACGACGTCGACCCCGGCGAGCAGGCCGGTCAGCACCGTCCGGGCCCGCTCGTCGGTCCACAGGGCGCGGCGGTGGTTGACGTCGAGCACCACCTCGGTGCCGGCTGCGCGGGCGACGGCGACCGCGCGCCGCACGACGGCCAGCGGGCCGGAGCCGAGCGCCGGGGTGATGCCGGTCAGGTGCAGCACCCGCGCGGCCGCGATCTCCCCGGCGACCGGGTCCAGGTCCTCCGGGGTCCAGCGGGCGGCGGCGCTCGCCGACCGGTAGTAGCGGACCCGGCGGGGCCTGCCGTCGCGCATCTCCTTGAGCATGATCCCGGTCGGGGCGTCCGGGTCGCGCTCGGCGAGCACCCGCACACCCTCGGCGCGGATCTCGCGGACGACGGCCGTGCCGAGGTCGTCGTCGCCGACCCGGCTGATCCAGGTGACGTCGTGGCCGAGGCGGGCCAGCCCGATCGCGACGTTCGACTCGGCGCCGCCGATGCCGACGCCGAGCGCCGAGCCCGCCACCAGCCGGTCCCCCGGCGTCAGCAGCGCCATCGTCTCGCCGAGGGTCACGACCCCGCTCACCGGTCGAGCCTCAGCATGACCTTGCTGCTGCCCGGGCCGGCGGCGACGGCGATCGCCTCCCCGGCGTCGGCGAGGTCGAACCGGTGGCTGACGACCGGGGACACGTCGACGCCGTCGGCCAGTGCGGTCAGCGCGTCGGCGATCTCGACGAACCGGAACGAGCCGACCCAGGTGATCTCGCGGGTCACCAGGTCGCCCAGCGCGGCCGGGGCGGGGGCGCCCGGCAGGTTCCCGACCTGCACGACGGTCCCGCCACGGGCGCAGGCGCGCAGGACCGGGCCGAGTGCGGACGGCGCGCCGGACGCCTCGATCACGACGTCGACGTCGTCGGGCAGTGGCTGTGCGGAGACGTCGACGACGGCGTCCGCCCCCATGGCGCGGGCGACCGCCAGCGACGCGGGGTCGACGTCGGACGCGACCACGGTGGCGGCGCCGCGGTACCGGGCCGCGGCCACGGCGAGGCAGCCGATCGGGCCCGCCCCGTTGACGAGGACGGTCCGCCCGGTGAGGTCCCCGGCCCGCCCGGTCGCGTGCAGCGCGACGGCCAGCGGCTCGGCGAGCGCGCCGTGCTCGGTGCCGACACCGCCGGGCAGGACCCGGACCTGGTCGGCGGGGACCGTGCGCAGGCCGCTGAACCCGCCGTCGGTGTGCGGGTCGAAGGCGGCCGAACCGAGGTAGCGCACCCGCGGGTGGAGGTTCGTCCGCCCGGCGATCCGGCAGGGCAGCTCCCGGTCCCCGACGAGGGTCGCCGGGTGGACGGTGACCGGCGTGCCCGGTTCGGGCCCGGTCACGTCCGGGCCGAGCGCGGCGACCCGGCCCGCCACCTCGTGCCCGAGCACCAGCGGGTGGCGGAGTGTCGCGGTGCCCGAGCCGCCGTGGCGCCAGTAGGAGATGTCGGAGCCGCAGATGCCGCCCCACTCCATGGCGACCAGGACCTCCCCCGGCCCGGGCGCAGGATCGGGACGCTCGTCGACCCGCAGGTCGCCGGGTGCGTGTACGACGACGGACCTCATGCGGCGTCCTCCAGGCGGACCAGGTCGCGGCCCCGGGTCTCCGGCGCGAGGAGCGCGGCGACCAGGGTGATCGACGAGTAGACGACGAGCATCACCGCGATCGGCCACCAGCTGCCGGTGACCGCGGTGAAGGTGGCGGCGAGGACGGGGCCGATCGCGGTGGCGAGAACGCCGCCGACCTCCTTGGCCAGCGCGAGCTGGGTGAAGCGTGTGCGCGACCCGAAGAGCTCGGCCATGGTCACGCTCTCCGCGGAGAAGATGCCCAGCACGCCGAGGTTGAGCGCGATCACCATCGCCAGCGTCAGCAGCACGGTGTTCCCGCTGACGATCATCAGCATCAGCGGGAACGCGAGCACCGCGGTCGCCACGGTCAGTCCGATGTAGACGGGGCGGCGGCCGATCCGGTCGCTGAGCAGCCCGATCAGCGGCACGGTGACGAACCCGACGAGGGAGCCGATCACGATCGCGTCGGTGGGGACCGAGCGGTCCATCATCAGGTTGGTCGCGATGAAGCCGACCAGGAAGGTCTGGACGAGGCCGGAGTTGCCGGCCTGGCCGAAGCGCAGCCCGAGCGCGAGCAGGAACGCCCGTCCCTTGCGCTGCTTCAGCCCTGCCTCCAGGACGCTCGTCCCGGGCTGCTGCGCGGCGGCGTCGGTCAGCTCGTCGCGGCTGAGCGCGACGCCGTCGACGACGTCGGCCCGCTCCTCGAAGACCGGGCTCTCCTTCACGTTGCGCCGCAGCCACACCGCCAGGATCAGCAGCACGAAGCTCAGCAGGAACGGCAGCCGCCAGCCCCAGGAGACGAGCTGCTCCTCGGTGAGGACGACGAGCAGGATCGCCCAGATGCCCGACGCGGCGAGCGTGCCCGAGTTGGTGCCCAGCGAGACGAGCGACCCGATCAGGCCCCGGCGCCGGTTCGGCGCGTACTCCACCAGCATCACGGTGGCGCCGGCGATCTCCGCACCGGCGCCGAAGCCCTGCGCCAAGCGGAGCACGACGAGCAGGACGGGCGCCAGGATGCCGATCTGGGCGTAGGTCGGGAGCGCACCGATGAGCGTGGTCGAGACGCCCATCAGCAGGATCGTGAGGTAGAGGACCTTCTTGCGACCCAGCCGGTCGCCCATCCGTCCGAAGTAGACGGCGCCGGCGAGCCGGGCGACGTAGCCGACGCCGTAGGTCGCCATGGCGGCGATCAGGCCGACGGCGGGGTGCACGTCGGGGAAGAAGACCTGGTTGAAGACGATCGCGGCCGCCAGCGAGTACAGCTGGAAGTCCATGAACTCCATCGCCGTACCGAGCCAGCCGGACGCGGCGGCCTTGCCGAGATCCCGCGTGGAGCGGGTGGCCGGTCCCGGGGAGCCGGTCGTCGTGGTGTGGTCCGTCATCAAGAACTCCGTTGCTCCGTGACCGGGTGGTGGATCAGAGCTCGACGCGTCCGGCGCCGAGTGCGGGCAGGTGCGCGGCGACGCCGGTGACCAGGTCGTCGTCCGCGGCGAGATCGGGGGCCCCAGCGGTGTCCAGGAGCATGCGGACGGTCGCGGCCGGGTCGGTGGTGCCGGGCCGGGTGGCGTGCACCCAGCCGGCGAGTGCGAGCCGCAGCACGGGACCGCCGCCCCCGGCCCGCAGCACCGGGAACCAGCGCTCGGCGATCTTCTGCGAGCCGTCGGAGCCGATCTGGCGCAGGCGGTGCCGGATCCCCGGGTTCCCGAAGCGTGCCACGAGGGCGTCGGCGTAGGCGGCCGGGTCCGGCCCGCCGGCGGGCAGGGTCGGCGCGACCTCGGTGGCGAGAGCGCGGACCAGCGGCGCGCCCCAGTGCGTGGCCATCGTGTCGGCGACCGTCTCCACCCCGGCGGCGAGGCCGAGGTAGGCCAGCGCCGAGTGCGCGCCGTTGAGCAGCCGCAGCTTGGTCAGCTGGAACGGCGCGACGTCGCCGACCAGCTCGGCACCGGCGAGCTCCCAGCGCGGCCGCGGCCCGGCGAAGCGGTCCTCGACCACCCACTGCAGGTAGCTCTCGCCGGTCACCGGGACGGCGTCCACGGTGCCGAGGGCCGCCGCCGCGGCGGCGCGGTCGGCGTCGGTGGTGGCGGGCACGATCCGGTCGACGACGGTCGCGGGGAACGTGACCGCGGTGTCCATCGCCGCCAGCACCCGGTCCCGGTCCGGCCACGCCGACGCGGCGACGAAGCCCCGGACGACGGCGGCGGTCACCGCGCCGTTGTCCGCCGTGTTGTCGCAGGACACGACGCTGATCGGCGCGCCGCCGTCCCGCATCCGGCGGGCGAGTCCGGCGGCGAGCGCCCCGATCGGGGTCCGCAGGGGCCCGGTGCCGGCGAGGTCGGCGGCGACGTCCGGGTCGGTGGTGTCCGGCCCGCCGCCGGGGCCCCGGCGGTAGCCCTTCTCGGTCAGCGTCAGGGTCACGACGGTGACGTCCGGGTCGGCGAGCAGGCCGGACACCCGTCCGGCGTCCGGGCCCAGCCGCAGCGCCTCCACCACCGACCCGACGACCGCGGTGCGCGGACCGGCCGCGCCGTGCTCGGTCAGCGAGTAGAGGTGGTCCTGCGCCCGCAGCCCGTCGACGACGTCCGCCGAGCGCGGCGCGACCCCGGCGACACCCCACGGCTCGCCGGCGGCCGCGGCGGCGCGCTCGGTGCACGGCGCCTGGTGGGCCCGGTGGAACGCGCCGAGCCCCAGGTGCAGCACGCGCGGCCGCAGGTCACCGGGGTCGACGGCCGGGCGGGCGTCGGCGGGGACGCGGGCGAGCGTCGCGCGCCCCAGCGCGGGACGGGTCGTGGGCGCGCTCACCAGTCGTGCACCGAGCCGTCGAGCCGGCGCGCGACCGGCAGGTACCGCTGCCGGTACGGGAACCGCTCGGCCGCCTTCTCGTCGTAGGTCACGCCCAGCCCCGGCTCGTCGGACGGGTGCAGCATGCCGTCGGCGAGCGTCGGCCCGCCGTGGAACACCTCCGCGGCCTCCGGCGGATGGCCCATGTACTCCTGGATGCCGAAGTTCGGCACCGCGAGATCGAGATGGACGGCCGCGGCCATGCTGACCGGGGAGAGGTCGGTGGCGCCGTGCGAGCCGGTGCGCACCTGGTACAGCGCGGCCAGGTCGAAGATCCGCCGCAGGTGGGTGATGCCCCCGGCGTGCACGACGGTGGTGCGCACGTAGTCGATCAGCCGGCCGGTGATGAGCTGCTGGACGTCCCAGATCGAGTTGAGGATCTCGCCGGTCGCGATCGGCGTCGTCGTGTGCTGCCGGATCAGGCGGAACGCCTCCTGGTCCTCGGCCGGGGTCGGGTCCTCCATCCAGAACAGGCGCGCGGGCTCGACGTCCTTCCCGAACCGGGCCGCCTCGATCGGGGACAGCCGGTGGTGGACGTCGTGCAGCAGGTGGAAGCCGAACCCGAAGCGCTCCCGCACCGCCTCCAGGTACCCGGGGGCGAAGGCCAGGTAGGCCTCGGTGTCCCAGGGCTGCTCGTCGGGCAGCTCGGTGTCGGCGGGCTCGTAGAGCGCGCCCTTGCGTACGCCGTAGGTGCCCCCGACGCCGGGCACGGCCGCCTGGGCGCGAACGGCCCTGAAGCCCTGCTCCAGGAACCGTTCGACGTCGTCGAGCAGCTCGGGGACGTCCCGGCCGCTGGCGTGCGAGTAGACCAGCACGCCGTCCCGGGAGCGGCCGCCGAGCAGCTCGTAGACGGGCAGGCCGGCGACCCGGCCCTTGATGTCCCACAGCGCGGTGTCGACGGCCGAGATCGCGGTCATCGTGACCGGGCCGCGCCGCCAGTAGGCGCCCTTGTACAGGTACTGCCAGGTGTCCTCGATGCGCGCCGGGTCGCGGCCGATCAACAGCGGCACCAGGTGGTCGCGCAGGTAGCTCGCGACGGCGAGCTCGCGGCCGTTGAGCGTGGCGTCGCCGAGCCCGACGACCCCGTCGGAGGTGGTGATGCGCAGGGTGACGAAGGTGCGCCCGGGCGAGGCGACGAACACCTCGGCCCGCTCGATCGTGCTCATCGCTGAACTCCCGTTCCGAGATCCGTGCCGTCGCCGTCCTCCGCTGCTGTCACTGTCGCGAAGTACTTGCATACAAGCATCCGTCGGGATGATGGCGCAAGTGCCGGTGCCGGTGTCGCTGCGGATATCGTGGGGCCGTGCCACCGAACGGGACGCGGCGGACGAGCCGCCGGGAGGTCTACGAGACCCTGCGCCGTGAGGTGCTGACCCTCGGGCTCGCGCCCGGCGCCGCGCTGTCCGAGAACGAGCTGGCCGCCCGGCTCGGTGTGAGCCGCACCCCGATCCGCGAGAGCCTCGTCCTGCTGGTCGAGGAGGGCCTGGTGCAGGTCTTCCCGAAGATCGGGTCGTTCGTGTCCCGGGTGGACCCGGCGCGCGTCGCCGACGCGCAGTTCGTCCGTGAGGCGATCGAGCTGGCCGCGCTGCAGGACCTGCCCGGCGAGCCGGATCCCGCGGTCGTCGCCGAGCTGCGGGAGAACCTGGCCGCCCAGCAGCGGCCGGGGCTGGACCAGGACGCGTTCTTCGAGCTGGACGAGGCGTTCCACCAGGGCCTGCTCCGGCTCAGCGGGCACGGCAGCGCCTGGACGACGGTGGTCTCCGCGAAGGGGCACCTGGACCGGGCCCGCCGGCTCGGGCTGTCGGAGAGCCCGCCGACCGAGTACGCCGCGCAGCACGTGCGGATCCTCGACGCCGTGCTGTCCGGTGACACCGGATCCGCCCACGCCGCGATGCGCGGCCACCTGCGGGCCGTGTTCGACGACATCGAGCGGATCCGCGAGCGCTCACCCGAGCTGTTCTCGGCCGACCCGGCCTCGGTGCCGGTGCGGCGCAGCGTCGTCGTCTGGGAGTGACGCCCGGGGTCAGCCGTGCTCGGCCCGCACCACCGCGACGACCCGGCGCAGCTGCTCCAGCAGCAGGTCGGCGTCGCGCCCGTCGGGTTCGAGGGTGCCCTCGACCCGGCCGACCTCGCCGGAGAGATCGACCCACAGGTCGCGCACGGCGTACCGGCGCGAACGCAGTGTCGTGAGGACCTTCATCAGGCCCTCGGTCCCGCCGGTGACGAGCAACGTGAAGCGGTGGCCGGCCGGCGTCGTGGTGGTCGCCGGTTCGGCGGAGGTGAGCGTGTCCATCGGATCTCCGTGGGTCGCGGTCGCGAGGGGATCCGGCCAGGTCCGGGTGGCGGCACGACGTCGCGCGCGCCGGCGACCTGGGTTCAGCCGGCGCGCCGGGTAATCACCAGACCGCGCACCGGGCCAGGGTAACAGCCGTCACCACCCCACCCGGCCGCCACGACCGTTGCGGGGCGGATCATGGACCGCGTGCGGTACGTGGCGATCGGGGACAGCTTCACCGAGGGCGTGGGTGACGAGGACGCCGCGGGCACCCCGCGCGGCTGGGCGGACCGGGTCGCGGCCGGGCTGGCCGGGGCGTCGGGCGGGCCGGTGTCGTACGCGAACCTGGCCGTGCGCGGGCGGCTGCTCGACGACGTCGTCGGCCGCCAGCTGGACGCCGCGCTCGCGCTCGACCCGCTCCCCACGATGGTCACGCTCAACGGCGGCGGGAACGACATGCTGCGCCCGCGCAGCGACCTGGCGCGGCTGCGCGCCCTGACCGCGTCCGCGGTCCGCCGGTGCGCCGACGCCGGGGTCAGGCTGGTGCTGCTCAGCGGCGCCGACCCGTCGGCCGGGCTGCCGATGGGGCGGGTCGTGCACCGGCGGGCGGCGGCGCTGACCGGCGCCGTCGCGGACCTCGCGGGCGAGCACGGCCTGACCCTCGTCGACGCCTTCTCCGACACCGAGATCCGCAGGCCGGGCTACTGGTCGCCGGACCGGCTGCACCTCGGCCCGGCCGGGCACGTGCGCGTCGCCGGGCTGGTGCTGGACGCGCTCGGGGTCCGCGGGTCGCTCCCGGCGGCGGGCACCGCTCCGGACGCCCCGCCGCGCGCCGGGACACAGCTCGCGTACTACCGCGAGCACGTCCTGCCGTGGGTCGGCAGGCGGTTGCGCGGCCGTTCCTCCGGCGACGGCCGCCCCGCGAAGTACCCGGACTGGACGACCGTGCCGCCCACCGGCTGAGCCGTCACGAACGGCGGTCCTGGAGCCGCTGCAGCTTCCCGACCGACCGCTCCAGCGTGTCCGGGTCGACGACCTCGCAGGTCACGGTCACGCCGACGGTCTCCTTCACCGCGCGCACGAGCTCGGCCGCGGCCGGTTCGCGCCGGTCGGCGGGGGTGTCGTGGCGGGCCTCGACGCGGACGCCCAGCGCGTCCATCCGGCCCTCGGTCGTCAGCACCAGCTGGAAGTGCGGCGCGAACCCCGGGGTGCGCAGGACGATCTCCTCGATCTGGGTCGGGAAGACGTTCACCCCGCGCAGGATGATCATGTCGTCGGACCGGCCGGTGATCTTGGCCATCCGGCGCATCTGCGGCCGCGCGGTGCCGGGCAGCAGCGTCGTGAGGTCCCGGGTGCGGTAGCGGATGATCGGCAGCCCCTCCTTGGTGAGGCTGGTGAACAGCAGCTCCCCCTCCTCGCCGTCGGGGAGCGGGGTGCCCTCGAGCGGGTCGACGACCTCGGGCAGGAAGTGGTCCTCCCAGATGTGCAGGCCGTCCTTGGTCTCCACGCACTCCTGCGAGACGCCGGGGCCCATCACCTCGGAGAGCCCGTAGATGTCGACGGCGTGGATGCCGGCGCGCGCCTCGATCTCCGCGCGCATCTGCTCGGTCCACGGCTCGGCGCCGAAGATCCCGACCCGCAGGCTGGAGCTGCGCGGGTCGATGCCCTGGCGCTCGAACTCGTCGAGCAGGGTGAGCATGTAGCTCGGGGTCAGCATGATGACCTCGGGCTCGAAGTCGGTGATCAGCTGCACCTGGCGCGGGGTCATGCCGCCGGAGACCGGGATCGCGGTGGCGCCGAGCTTCTCGACGCCGTAGTGCGCGCCGAGCCCGCCGGTGAACAGGCCGTACCCGTAGGCGACGTGCACCCGGTGCCCGGGCCGCCCGCCGGCCGCCCGGATCGAGCGGGCCACGAGCGTCGCCCACCGGTCGATGTCCCCGGCGGTGTAGCCGACGACGGTCGGACGGCCGGTCGTCCCGGACGACGCGTGGATCCGCGCGATCCGCTCCCGCGGCACGGCGAACATGCCGAACGGGTAGGTCTCCCGCAGGTCGGCCTTGGTCGTCGTCGGGAACCTCGCGATGTCGGCGAGCTCGCGGCAGTCCTCGGGCCGGACGCCGTGCGCGTCGAACTTCTCGCGGTAGTGCGGCACGTTCTCGTAGGCGTGCCGCAAAGTCCACTGCAGACGCTCGAGCTGCAGCGCGCGGAGCTCGTCGACCGACATGCGCTCGGCCGGGTCGAGCAGCCCGGCCGGGGGCGCGTCCCCGAACCGCTTCGTGGCGGTGGTCATGAGTCCTTCTTCGCGACGAGGGTGAGGACGTCGTAGCGGGCGACGGACTCGCCGTCCTGGCGGGTGACGTCGGCGTCCCACCGGACCTCGCCGTAGCCGGCGGACTCGCGCGGGGTGAGCTGCTTGCAGGTCAGGGTCACGGTGAGCTCGTCGTCGAAGCGGACGGGCGTGAGGAAGCGCAGCCCGTCGACGCCGAAGTTGGCCAGCACCGGGCCGGGGTCGGGATCGACGAACAGGCCGGCGGCGAGCGAGACGACGAGGTAGCCGTGCGCGACGCGCTGCCCGAACAGCGGGTTCGCCGCGGCGGCCGCCTCGTCCATGTGGGCGTAGAACGTGTCGCCGGTGAACTCGGCGAAGTGCTCGACGTCCTCGCGGGTGACCCGACGCGGGCCGGCGACCAGGCAGTCGCCGGGACGGAGCTCCTCGAGGTGCCTGCGGAAGGGGTGCACGTCGGACTCGTGGCGCTGCGCGCCGGTGACCCAGCGGCCGGTGATCGCGGCGAGCGAGTCCGGGTCGGCCTGGACCGCGGTGCGCTGCATGTGGTGCAGGACCCCGCGGATCCCGCCCATCTCCTCGCCACCGCCGGCCCGGCCGGGGCCCCCGTGGACCAGCTGCGGCAGCGGGGACCCGTGGCCGGTGGACTCGCCGGCGTCGCGGGCGTTGAGCACGTGCACGCGGCCGTGGAACGGCGCGATGCCGAGCACGACCTCGCGGACGAACGCCGGGTCGGCGGAGACGACCGAGCCGGCCAGCGAGCCCTGCCCGCGCGCGGCGTACTCGACGAGCCGGTCGGTGGTGTCGTAGGGCAGGACGGTCGCGACCGGGCCGAACGCCTCCACCTCGTGCGGCTCGGCGCGGTCGGGGTCGCCGACGAGCAGCAGCGGGGACACGAACGCGCCGCGGTCGGCGTCGGCGCCGGTCACCTCGACGTGGTCGGGGTCGCCGGACACGATCCGGCCGGCGTCGCGCAGGGCCTTCACGCTGCGCCGGACCTCCTCGCGCTGGTCGAGGCTCGCGAGCGCCCCCATCCGGACACCCTCGGCGCCGGGCGCGCCGACGACGACCGTCGCGAGCCTCGCCGATGCGGCCTCGACGACCGCGTCGAGGTGGGCGCTGGGGACGAACGCGCGCCGGATCGCGGTGCACTTCTGCCCGGCCTTGACCGTCATCTCGGTGGTCAGGGCCTTCACGAAGAGGTCGAACTCGTCGGTGCCCGGGCCCGCGTCGGGGCCGAGCGCGGCGAGGTTCAGGGAGTCGGCCTCGGCGGAGAACCGGACGGCGTTGCGGACGATCGCCGGGTGCGACCGCAGGGTCTGCGCGGTCGAGGCCGAGCCGGTGAAGGACACGACGTCCTGCCCGGTCAGGTGCTCGAAGCAGTCCCCCAGCCCGCCCGCGACGAACTGGACGGCGCCGGTGGGCAGCAGGCCCGAGTCCACGACCAGCTCGACGAGCTTCGCGGTGAGGAACGCGGTGGGCGACGCCGGCTTGATCAGCGTGGGGACCCCGGCCAGGAAGGCGGGGGCGAGCTTCTCCAGCGGGCCCCACACAGGGAAGTTGAACGCGTTGACCTGCACCGTCACGCCACGGAGCGGGGTGAGCACGTGCTGGCCGAGGAACGTGCCGCCGCGCCCCAGGGGCTCGACGTCGCCCTCGACGACCACGGTGTCGTTGGGCAGTTCGCGCTTGGCCTTCGAGGCGTAGGCGAGCAGCACGCCGATGCCGCCGTCGACGTCGAACTTCGAGTCGCCCAGCGTCGCACCGGTCTGCGCCGAGACCGCATAGAGCTCCTCGCGGTGCTCGCGCAGGTGCTGCCCGAGCGCCTTGAGCAGCGCGGCGCGCTGGTGGAACGTGAGTTCCCGCAGGGCCGGGCCGCCGGTCCGGCGGCCGAAGTCGAGTGCGGCGCCGAGATCGAGGCCGTCGGCGGAGATCCGCGCGACCTCCTCGCCGGTCACCGCGTCGTGCAGCGGGCGCCCCTCACCGGTCCCGGTCTGCCAGGTACCCGCGAGATGGCTGCGGAGCAGGGTCATCGGCGACGCCTCCGTCGTAGCTCGTCGTTGAACCGACCGTTCGTTCGGCTGCGAACCTAGCACTGCCGGACACCCGGCGGCCAGAGCTGCCCGGCAGCTGCCCGGTACGGATGCGGGACCGATCGTTCGGTCGGCCGCTAGGGTGGCCGGATGGCCGACTCCGAACCCGCCGTCCTCGTCACCCGCGACGACACCGACCCCGCCGTCGCGGTGATCACGCTGAACCGGCCGGCGAAGTACAACGCGCTCACCGTCGAGCTCAAGGAGGCCCTGCTCCCCGCGATCACCGGCGTGTCCGCGGACGACTCGGTCCGCGCCGTCGTCATCACCGGGGCCGGGAAGGCGTTCTGCGTCGGGCAGGACCTCGGCGAGCACGCCGCCGCGCTCGAGAAGGACCCGACGATCGCGCTCGACACCGTCCGCGACCACTACAACCCGCTCGTCCTCGCGATCACCGGGACGCCGAAGCCGGTCGTCGCGGCGATCAACGGGCCGTGCGTGGGCGCCGGGCTCGGCCTCGCACTGGCCGCCGACCTGCGGGTGGGTGCCGCCGGGCTGAAGTTCGGCACCGCCTTCACCGGGATCGGCCTGGGCGCCGACAGCGGCCTGTCGGCGAGCCTGGCGCACGCCGTCGGCGTCTCGCGCGCGACCGAGCTGCTGCTCCTGAACGAGCAGTTCACCGCCGAGGACGCCCGGAACTGGGGCCTGCTGCGCGACGTCGTCCCGGCCGAGGAGGTGCTGGACTCGGCGCTGGAGCTGGCCCGGAAGCTGGCTGCCGGTCCGACCCGCGCCTACGCCGAGGTGAAGGGCGCCATCCGGTTCGGCGCCGTCAACGAGATGCCGGCCGTGCTGGAGTACGAGGCCGACGCCCAGGTCCGGCTGGCGACGACGACGGATCACCAGGGAGCCGTCAGCGCGTTCCTGGCGAAGAAGGCCCCCACGTTCGAGGGCCGATGAGCGCCGCGCCGGCGAAGCGGGCCCGCCGACCCTCCGGCGGGCGGGACCAGCTGCTCGAGACCGCGGTCGGCGAGTTCATCGCCCGCGGCTACGACGCGACGTCGATGGAGGACCTGTCCCGCGCCGCGGGGATCACCAAGTCGTCCTTCTACCACCACTTCGCCGGCAAGGAGGCGCTGCTGCGCGCCGCCCTCGAACGGGCCGTGGACGGCCTGTTCGGCGTCCTCGACCTGCCCGCCGCCCAGGAGGGCACCCCCGCCGGACGGCTCCGGGTGATCGTCGCCGAGCAGGTCCGGGTGCTCATGACCGAGCTCCCCTACGTGACGCTGCTGCTGCGGGTGCGCGGCAACACCGAGACCGAGCGCTGGGCGCTGGAGCGGCGGCGCGCGTTCGACACGGCGATCACGACCCTCGTCCGCGACGCCGTCGACGCCGGCGAGGTCCGCTCCGACGTGGACCCCGCACTGGCCGCCCGGCTGCTCTCGGGCGTCGTGAACTCGATCGTCGAGTGGTACCGCCCGGACCGCCCCGCCACGGCAACCCTCCCGGAAGACGTGGTGAGAGCAACCTTCGAGGGCATAGTCCCCACCCCCTGACCGGCTCAGGCCGTCGAGTCGCACGGTGCGGCCCCGGCGAGGGCCGAACCGTGCACCCCGATCGCGACGCCGGCGCCCCGAGCTCAGCCGGCGAGCCGGAGCAGGTGGTGCCGGACCGTGCCGGCGACGCGATCGGGGTAGCGGATCACCTCGCTCGCGTCGGGCCGGAGGACGGTCCAGCCCTGCGCGGTCAGGAACGCCTGCCGTGCCAGGTCCTCACGCGCCTGCCACGGGTCGAGGTGGTGACCGCCGTCGTACTCGATGCCGAGGAGGAGATCCGGGTACGCGAGGTCGATCCGGTACGTCCCGACCGGATGTTGCAGCACCGGAGGACGGACGCCGTGGTCGTGCAGGGCGAGCCGGACCCGTGTCTCCATCGGGGACTCCGCGAGCGGGCTCGCCAGGGCGACGAGCCCGGCGAGGCGCGCGACACCCCGGCTCCCGGGATGCCGAGCGTGCACGCCGAGCACCTCCTGCGGCGTGAAGCCACCGACCCGGGAGAGCGCGTCGAGCGCGATCACCGCGTCGAGCCGTGGCTCGCGCCGCGCGAGCTCGAACGCGGTGCGCAGCGCCGACGTCGTGACCACCGTCCGGCCGGGAACGAACCGGCGGCGCCGCCCCGGCAGCGGGATCGGAACCCCGTACACGATCTCGTCCGGCAGCACCGCGGCATGCATCGGGCGCAGGCCCTCCCGGTTGCGGCGGTGCCCCTTCGGCACCATCACCTCGACCGGTACGGAGCGGGGCGCGCAGCCGGCGCCCAGCATCTCGGCGGCCGACCAGGCCGCGAGGGCGGTCGCACCGCCGGTGTGCACCCGTGCCCGGCGGTCCTCCAGGGCACCCACGGCGAGCGCCGCAGCCTCACAGCGCACCAGGTACGTGAGTGCGACGTCCGCGGACAGGAAGACGTCCCGGAACAGCGCCCGGAAACGCGGCCCGCGGAGTTGCTTACGGGTCACGAGGCCCGCAGCGACGGCCGCCGCCCCGGAGAAGGGTCGTGTCACATCCATGCGACTCCGACGACACCGCCCCCACCCCGGTTCCCCCCATCCCGCCGCAGGGCACCCACAACCGCGCAGACGAGGATCGATCATCACGTTCCGGCCCCGCCCGGGGCATCGGCGTGCTGATCGACCGGCACCGCCTCGTGGAAGGGGGTGGGGTTGCGCTCTTGGGGAGTGGTGGGTCAGACTAGTAGCCGAACGAACATTCGGTACGGAGGTGTCCAGTGACGAGCACCGCGCCATCCGAGGCGGATCTGCAGGAACGCTTCGACGCCACGATCGCGGCGGACCAGCGGATCGAGCCGCGGGACTGGATGCCCGAGGCGTATCGGAGGACCTTGATCCGCCAGATCGCCCAGCACGCGCACTCGGAGATCATCGGGATGCAGCCCGAGGGCAACTGGCTGCTGCGGGCACCGTCGTTGCGGCGCAAGGCGATCCTGCTGGCCAAGGTGCAGGACGAGGCCGGTCACGGCATGTACCTGTACGCCGCCGCGGAGACCCTCGGGGTGGACCGCGAGGAGCTGACCGAGAAGCTGATCGACGCGAAGCAGAAGTACAGCTCGATCTTCAACTACCCGACGCTGTCCTGGGCGGACATCGGGGTGATCGGCTGGCTCGTCGATGGTGCGGCGATCTGCAACCAGGTGCCGCTGTGCCGGTGCTCCTACGGGCCCTACGCGCGGGCGATGATCCGGATCTGCAAGGAGGAGTCGTTCCACCAGCGGCAGGGCTACGAGTCCCTGCTCGCGCTGGCGAACGGCACCGAGGCCCAGCGGGCGATGGTGCAGGAGGCCACGGACCGGTGGTGGTGGCCGTCGCTGATGATGTTCGGCCCGGCCGACGGCGACTCCCCCAACACGCAGCAGTCGATGGCGTGGGGGATCAAGCGCCACACCAACGACGAGCTGCGGCAGCGGTTCGTGGACATGAGCGTCCCGCAGGCGGAGGCGCTGGGCGTGACGCTGCCCGATCCCGAGCTGCGGTGGAACGAGCAGCGCCAGGCGCACGACTTCGGTGAGCCGGACTGGTCGGAGTTCACGGCGGTGATCTCCGGGGCGGGGCCGGCGAACCGGCAGCGGCTGGACCACCGGCGCCGTGCCCACGAGGGCGGCGAGTGGGTCCGCGAGGCGGCCCGCGCCTACGCCGACAAGCAGGCTGCCCGGGCGAGCACCGGGCCGGGCACGGGAGCGGGCGCAGGCACGAGCACCGAGGGGGACCGGGCGTGATCCCGAGCGACGACAGCACCGGCAGCACAGACAGCACCGAGGTGACCGCGGAGGGCGGGCACGGCGCCGTCCCCACCACCGGCGTCGAGACGGGCGCCGGGGTGGCGCCGTCGCGGCGGGCCTGGCCGCTCTACGAGGTGTTCGTGCGCGGCAAGCGCGGCCTCAACCACGTCCACGTCGGTTCCCTGCACGCCGCCGACGACGAGATGGCGCTGCACAACGCGCGCGATGTCTACACGCGTCGCAACGAGGGCGTCAGCATCTGGGTGGTGCGCGCCGACGCGATCGCCGCGTCCAGCCCGGACGAGAAGGACCCGTTCTTCGCGCCCAGCGCCGACAAGGTCTACCGGCACCCGACGTTCTACGCGATCCCGGAGGAGGTGCCGCACCTGTGAGCGGGACCGCGCACGAGGAGAACGTCTACGACGCGCTGACGGAGTCCGACGACCCGCGCTGGGCGTTCGGGTCCGGGTTCGAGGACGCCGAGGCCGACATCGTCGCCCCGGTGCCCGGGGGCACCGATCCCGCCGACCTGGCCGCGTACTGCCTGATGCTCGGCGACGACGCGCTGATCTACAGCCACCGGCTCACCGAGTGGGTCTCGAACGCCCCCGAGCTCGAGGAGGAGGTCGCGCTCGCCAACACCGCGCTCGACCTGCTCGGCCAGGCCCGGGTGCTGCTGTCCCGCGCCGGGCACGTCGAGGGCCTCGCCGAGGGCGGCACCGGCCGCGACGAGGACGCGCTCGCCCACGGGCGCGAGGTGCACGAGTTCCGCAACGTCGCGCTGGCCGAGCCCTCCGACGACCTCGACTTCGCCCGCGCGATCGCCCGGCTGCTGGTCTTCTCCACCTGGCGCCTGGCCCTGCTGCACCGCCTGCAGGGCTCGGCCGACCCGGTCGTCGCCGCCGTCGCCGCGAAGGGCGTCAAGGAGGTCACCTACCACCGCGACCACGCCGCCCGCTGGACGCTGCGCCTGGGTGACGGCACCGTCGAGTCGCACCGGCGGATGCAGGACGCGCTGGTGTGGGTCTGGCCGTTCCTGGGCGAGCTGTTCCGCACGTCCGACGTCGAACGGCGGCTGGTCGCCGCGGGCGTCGCCGTCGACCCGGCGGACACCCACGACGAGGTCCACGGGGTCCTCGACGAGGTGATCGCCCGGGCGACGCTGACCCGCCCCGACGTGCCCGGGATCGGCACCATCGCCGGGCGCGGCGGCCGCCAGGGCGTGCACACCGAGAAGCTGGAACAGGCACTCGTCGTCATGCAGAGCCTGGCCCGCAGGCACCCGGGGGCGACGTGGTGACCGCACCCGCGCTGGGCGCCCGCGACGTCGTCGCCGACGTCGTCGACCCCGAGATGCCGATGCTCACCCTCGACGACCTCGGCGTGATCCGGTCGGTGGACGAGACCCGCGACGGCGTCGCGGTGACGATCACCCCGACCTACTCGGGCTGCCCGGCGATCGAGGAGATGCGCGCCGACATCGCCCGCGCGCTCGACGGCGCCGGGTACCGGGTCGCCGGCGTCCGGACCGTGCTGTCCCCGCCGTGGAGCACCGACTGGATCAGCGAGACCGGCAGGCGCAAGCTCGCCGAGGCCGGCGTCGCACCGCCCGGCCGGGCCACGCCGCACGCACCGGGGCCGGTCCCCCTGACGCTGGACCCGCCGTCGGCCGTCGTCCGCTGCCCGCAGTGCGGATCGCCGGCCACCGAGGAGTTCTCCCGTTTCGGCCCGACCGCGTGCACCGCACTGCGCCGGTGCACCGCCTGCCGGGAGCCGTTCGAGCACATGAAGGAGCTCTAGACGATGAGCGAGCAGCGCCGCACCGCCGCCTGGCAGGCACGGGCGAACCGGGCGTCCGGCCGCACCACGCTCGCACTCGACGACGAGATCGAGGCGCTGCTGGCCGGTACCGGCGAGCCCGGTGCGGACGCCCTCCCGGCCGGGTTCCACCGGCTCGTCGTGTCCGGTGTGGACCGCCTGTGCGACGACGCCGTCGCCGTCACCTTCGACGTGCCCGGCGACCTGCGCGCGCACTACGCCTTCCGGCCCGGCCAGTACCTCACCCTGCGCCGCCGCACCGACGACGGCGAGGAGCGCCGCTCGTACTCGATCTGCTCCCCCGCGGGCTCCGCGCCGCGGGTCGGCGTGCGCCGGGTCGACGGCGGGCTGTTCTCCGAGTGGCTGGTCGACCGGGTCGAGCCCGGCGACGTCGTCGAGGTCGGCCCGCCCGGCGGCTCCTTCACCCCCGACCTGGACGCCGGCACCCACCACGGGCTGATCGCCGCCGGTTCGGGCATCACACCGGTGCTGTCGATCGCCGCGTCGCTGCTGGCCGCGCACCCCGACACCCGGGTCACGCTGCTCTACGGCAACCGCCGGACCGACACGGTCATGTTCACCGAGGAGATCGCCGACCTCAAGAACGCCCACGGCCCGCGGCTGCACCTGCTGCACGTGCTGTCCCGCGAACCCACCGAGGCCGAGATCGTCAACGGGCGCCTCGACGCGGGACGGATCCGGACGCTGCTCACCGCGCTCGTCGACACCGCCGACGTCGACGAGTGGTGGCTGTGCGGACCGCTCGGCATGACCGAGGACGCCGTCGCGGTCCTGGGTGAGCTCGGCACCGACCGCCGGCGGGTGCACCGCGAGCTGTTCTACGTCGACGAGCCGCCGCCCGAGGTGCACCGCGCCGAGGACGACGTGGCAGCCGGGGACGGGACCGGCAGCGAGGTCACCGTCGTCCTCAACGGACGGTCGACCACACTGGCGCTGCCGCGCGGCGAGACCGTGCTGGACGCGGCCCAGAAGGTGCGGGGCGACCTGCCCTTCGCCTGCAAGGGCGGGGTCTGCGGCACGTGCCGGGCGAAGGTCACCGACGGCGAGGTCGACATGCGACGCAACTTCGCCCTGGAGGACGACGAGGTCGCGGCCGGGTTCGTCCTGACGTGCCAGAGCCGGCCGGTGTCCGGACGGGCCACGATCGACTACGACGTCTGAGCCCGCGAGAATGGCGCCATGGGATTCCTCGACGGTGTCATGGGCAACGCGTCCCGGGTCGATCCGCAGGCGGCGGCGCACGAGTTCGGGCGGCTGCTCGCCCAGGGCGAGCAGATCCACGCCGCGTACCAGCTGCTGCGGGACTCGTTCCTCTTCACCGACCGGCGGCTGATCATGGTCGACAAGCAGGGCATGACGGGCCGCAAGGTCGAGTACCACTCCATCCCCTACCGGGCGATCACGCACTTCTCGGTGGAGACGGCGGGGACGTTCGACCTGGACGCGGAGCTGAAGATCTGGCTGTCCGGGAGCCCGGCGCCGATCCAGAAGCAGTTCGGCAAGGGTGTCGACGTCTACGAGGTGCAGGCGCTGCTGAGCAGCTTCGTCGCGCGCTGAGGAGCACGGCCGGGGACCACGTAGGGTCGTGCCGTGTTCGTGAAGGTGTGCGGCCTGCGTACCGCCGAGGACGTCCGGGTCGCGGTCGGGGCCGGGGCCGACGCGATCGGGTTCGTGCTGCACCCGCCGAGCCCGCGCTACGTCGATCCCGGGACCGCGCGCGACCTCGTCGGCCAGGTGCCGCCGGGGGTGCTGTCGGTGGTCGTCGTGGCCGACCACACCGCCGCCGACGCCGCCCGCGCCACCCGGGAGATCGGCGCCGACGTGCTCCAGCTGCACGGCCGCTACACCGCCGGGGACTTCGCCGTCGCCGCCGCGGAGCCGGTCCGGCTCTGGCGGGCGACCTCCCTCGATCAGCGTCCCGACCTGCGGGTCGGCGCCTTCGGCGAGGAGGTCCTGCTGCTGGACTCGCCGGTCGCCGGTTCCGGCGAGACCTGGGCGGCCGAGGCGATGGAGCACCGTCCGGACGGGCCGTGGCTGCTCGCGGGCGGTCTCGACCCGGACAACGTCGGCGACGCCGTCCGGCGGGTCCGGCCCTGGGGCGTCGACGTCTCCAGCGGCGTCGAGGCGACCCGCGGGGTGAAGGACCACGCCCGGATCGCGGCGTTCGTCGCCGCGGCACGGGCCGCGGACCGGCCCGCCGGCCGGGTCTGAGCTGCGCCGACGCCCGGTCGGCCGCAGGGCACTGAGCCGTCCGGCCGAGCCGCTCCCCGTTCACAGCGCGGCGGCGCCCGGTCACCGCCGGTCGCTCTCAGGGAGGCCACCCGCCCCGGAACCGGGCATACCGTCGGTCTCGGAACGGTAACGACGTCGATCCCCAGCGGCGTCACGCGCCCCGCTCCCCCATCCGGGCGCGACCGCTTCCGACGAGGAAGGACGAACCAGCTGTGCCGAGGCATACCCCCGGCGGCACGGCACGTGTCCGGCGCTCCCCGAGCCGGCCCGTGCCGTCCCGCACCGTCGTGACCCGCGACGTCCACCGACCCGTCCGCCGCCGACCGGCGGGCGCGGTCGGGATGCTCACCTCCGCGCTCGCCGGTGGCGGCCTCGTCGCCGGGCACGTCGCGACCGGCGGGCTCGCCCCGCAGACCGAGGACCTGGCGCTGCAGTCGTTCAGCCTCCCCTCCGCCGAGGCGGCACAGGCCGATCCCGCCGCACCCGCCGCGTCGGCCGGCGCGGCCCGGGCCCTCGCCGAACCGCCGCCCCCGGTGGACGTCGACGAGATCGTCGGCGCCGCGACCGGCGCGGTCGACGACGCCGTCGCGGCCCGCGAGGAGCAGCGCCGGGCCGCGGAGGCCGCCGCGAAGGCGGCCGCCGCCGCGGCGGCCGAGCCCGACGAGCCGGAGCCGTCGTCCGGCGGTGGCGGGACCGGGCCGAGCAGCTGCGCGGCCGGAACCGAGGGCATGGAGGGCGTCGCCGGCAACGTCGCCGACGCCGGCGAGACGCTGCGCTGCATGTTCGGCGTCGACACCGTGCTCGGCATCGGCAGCCGCGGTGGCACGTCCGACCACCCGAGCGGCAAGGCGCTCGACTTCATGGTCGACCGCGCCACCGGCGACCGGCTGGCCGAGTACGCGCTGGCCAACCGGGACGAGCTCGGCATCACCTACGTGATCTGGCGTCAGCGCATCGACACCGGCAGCGGCTGGGAGATGCAGGAGGACCGCGGCGGCGACACCGCCAACCACATGGACCACGTGCACATCTCCTTCAGCTGAGCTCCCTGAGCTCCCCCAGCTCGGTCAGGTCGCCGACGTGCAGGTCCGGCGCGACCGCCGAGGGCGGCGCGGGCGTGGCGCCGGTACCGGCCCGCCCGCGCCGCCGTTCCACCCAGCACGTCCTGATGCCGAGCCGGTGCGCGGTGCCGACGTCGTGGTAGCGGCTCTGCGCGACGTGCAGCAGCTCGCCGCGGGAGATCCCGGCGAGATCGAGACGGCCCAGCATCCAGGCGAACATCTGCGGGTCCGGCTTGTTCACGCCCACGTCGGAGACCGTCACGACGTCGTCGAACGGGTCGCCGAGCGTCCGCGCCATCGCCAGGGTCCCGGCCCGGTCGGCGTTGGTCAGCGCGACCAGCCGGAACCGGTGACCGAGGCGGGCGAGCGTCCCGGCGGCGTCCGGGAAGGCCGGCCACCCCGGCAACGACGCCCGCAGCGCCGCCGGGTCGGGCAGCCCCAGCCGCTCCGAGATCGGGTCGAGCATCTGCGTGAACGGCATCTCCGGTGTGCGGTGCTGCTGCACGTCCTCCGCGGCGGCGAACTCCGCCAGGACCTGCTCGTCCGGTGCGGTCACGCCCTGCCGCCGTACGCAGTCGAGGATCCCGGTCTCGAAGTCGATCAGCGTGCCGACGACGTCGAAGCTCAGCGCCCGCACCCGCGTCACGGCTCCACCACCAGCTTCCCCACGAAGCCCTTGCCGGCGAACCGCTCCTGGGCGGCGGCCAGCTCGGCGAGCGGGAACCGGGCGGCGACCGGCAGCCGCAGGGCCCCGCGCCCGGCGAGCTCCACGACCTCGGCGAAGTCGTCGTGGGTGCCGAACGACGACCCGACCAGCGTGAGCTGGCGCAGGTAGACGGTCCGCAGGTCCGCCTCGACGAGCGGACCGGCGATCGCGCCCGCGACCACGTAGCGGCCGAGCGGGGCGAGCGCGCCGAGCAGCGCCGGGAACGACGGCCCGGCGACGACGTCGGCGACCACGTCCACCTCACCGGCCTCGGCGACGGCGTCGCGGTCGAGCACGACGTCGGCGCCCATCGCGCGGACCGCCTCGTGCTTGGCCGCACCGGCGACGGCGACCACGCGGGCGCCGCGGTCCTTCGCGATCTGCACCAGCGCCGCGCCGACACCGCCGGAGGCCCCGGTGACCAGCACCGACTCCCCGGCCCGCAGGCCGGCCCGGCCGAGCATCCGCATCGCGGTCGTCGCCGCCGTCGGCAGCGCCGCGAGCTCGGCGGGCGACAGCGCACCGCCGACCGGGTGCGCGTTCCCCGCCGGCACGGTGACCAGCTCGGCGAACCCGCCGTCGCGCTCGCTGCCCAGGTAGTCGGTCGTGACCAGGGCGCGCTCGCCGCCGTCGTAGATCATGGGGTCGACCAGCACCCGCTCCCCGATCCGGCTCGTGGGCACCCCGTCGCCGACGGCGTCGATCTCACCGGTGACGTCGGCACCCTGGATGCGCGGGAACGCGAACGCCGAGCGCCGCCACCCGGTCCGCGCGCCGGGGTCGTCGCCGGTGCCGTAGGCGCCCTCGCGCGTCCAGACGTCGGTGTTGTTCAGCGCCGCCGCGCGCACCCGGATCCGCACCTCGCCCGGTGCGGGCACCGGGTCCGGCACGTCGTCGCGGTACTCCAGCGCGTCCGGGCCGCCGTGACGGGTCAGCAGGACCGCCCTCATGTCTCCTCCTCAGGTAAACCGATCGGTATACCCACGAAGGAGAACAGCGCGACCCGTGTCATGTCAACCCACCGGTCGGTATAGTCGGCGTCGTGCCGGACACCCTCACCCCCACCACCGACGCCGGACGCCGGCTGCTCGCCGCCGCGTCCGAGCTCTTCTACCGCCGGGGCATCACCGCGGTCGGCGTCGCCGGGATCGCCGAGGCGGCAGGCGTCACCAAGAAGACGCTCTACGACTGCTACGGCTCGAAGTCCACGCTGGTCGCGGCCTACCTGGCACACCGGCACCGCACGTGGTGGGAGCACCTGCAGCGCCGGATCGAGGCGGCACCGGCCCCGCGGGTGCTCGCCGTGTTCGAGGCCTACCGCGAGCACCCTGCCCTGGACAGCGACGTGGGCTGCGCGTTCCAGCGCGGGGCCGCGGAGCTCGACGAGGGCCACCCGGGCCGGGCCGTCATCACCGAGCACAAGACGGCGGTGCGCGCCGAGATCGCGCGGCTGCTCGCCGAGGACGTCCCGGGCGACGCCACGGAGCTCGCCGACCTGCTGGCCCTGCTGCTGGAGGGCGCGGCCTTCCAGCGCGGGCTCGACGGCACCCCCGACGCGCTCGACCGGGCGGCCGCGCACGCACGAGCACTGCTCGCCGCACGCTGACCGCCCGGCCGGGCGGGATCAGGCCCGGTCGAGCATGCCGCGCATCGCGTCGATCTCGGACCGCTGGGCGTCGACGATCCGCTGCGCCAGCTCACGTGCCTGCGGGTTCTCCCCGTCGGCGAGCTCCGCGCCTGCCATGGCGACCGCTCCCTCGTGGTGGACGATCATCAGTTCGAGGAAGCGGCGGTCGAACGCGGGCCCGGTGGCCCGTTCCAGCTCCGCCATGTCGTCGGCGGTCATCATCCCGGACATGTCACCGTGCCCGCCGTGGGCGCCGTGCTCCATGGCCGCGCCTGCGGACTCCGGTGCACCCCAGGCCGCGAGGAACCCGCGCAGCTGCTCGATCTCCGGGCCCTGCGCCGCCTCGATCGCGGCGGCCAGGCGGCGCACCCCGTCGCCGGACGCCCGCCCCTCGGCCAGGCGCGCCATCTCCACGGCCTGCCGGTGGTGCGGGATCATCCCCTGCGCGAAGGCGATGTCCGCGTCGCCGTGCCGGGCGTCGGCGCCGGGGGCGGCGGTCGCCGCCGGAGGCGCAGCCGCCGGGGCAGCGGGTTCCGCCGCGGTCCCGCCGGAACAGCCGGCGAGGACGAGGGCAGCGGTGATCGTCGCGGCGGCGAGCGCCGCCGCGTGGGTGGTCGTCATGTGGACTCCCGTGTCGGAACGGTGTGATCGGCCGGACTCCGGCGCTCTCCCGCGCCGGGGGCCGATCAGGTCCGCGACACGCAGAGCAGGGCCAGCCGCCGCCCGACCGGGGGCGGCCGTCCGGCCGCGGGGCCGGGAACGTCGCGTCGCGACGTCGTGACCGTCGCCGGGAGCGGGACACGGCCGAGGAACAGCAGGGCCGCGAGCAGCGCGACGCCGACGGCGGCGAGCACGGCGAGGCACAGATGGAGGAGGTGCGCGGCGCCGCCGTGGTCCCCGTGACCGCCGTGGTCCCCGTGCGCGGGTGCCCCGGCCACCGCGGGCGGCAGGACGCCCGGCGCACCGTCGGCCCCGTCGGCGGCGACAGGCCCCGGGACGGGCGCGGCCGGTGCGACCATCGCGGGCGGCCCCGTGGGCGCGGCGGCCGCGGGCAGCACGAGGGCGTGCATGCCCACCAGCCCGAGCAGGACCGGCAGCACGACGAGCACCAGCCGTCGTCCGGGACCTCCGCTCGTCATACCGCGCAGGCTACCCACCCCACATCGTTTGATGCCCCTACCCCCTAGGGGTATCGTCGGATCCGGACCGAGGAGGTGCGCGATGCACGGCTACGCCGACAACAAGGACGCCCACGTCAACCGGATGCGCCGGATCGAGGGCCAGGTCCGCGGCATCAGCAGGATGATCGAGTCGGACAAGTACTGCATCGACGTCCTGACCCAGGTCGCCGCGGTCAACAAGGCACTCGAGGCGGTCGCGCTCGGTCTGCTCGACGAACACCTCAAGCACTGTGTCGCCGACGCCGCCGCCGAGGGCGGCCCCGTCGCCGAGCAGAAGCTCGAGGAGGCCAGCGCCGCCATCGCCCGTCTCGTCCGGTCCTAGCTCCCCCACCCACCCTGCCCGCACCCCGCGGACACCACGAGGAGGTACGCACGCCATGAGCACCGCCACCTACACCGTCACCGGCATGACCTGCGAGCACTGCGTCGCCTCGGTCACCGAGGAGGTCGGCGAGATCTCCGGGGTGACCGGCGTCGACGTGGACCTGTCCACCGGCGCCGTCAGCGTCACCAGCGACGGCCCCGTCTCCGACGACGCCGTCCGCGCCGCCGTGTCGGAGGCCGGGTACGAGGTCACCGGCTCCTGATCCCGCGGGCGGGCCCGTCCCGCGGCCCGTCCGTCCCCCACCCACGCACCCGGCAGGGGTCGCCGCGCACGCGGCCCACCCCGGCGGGGTCCGATCGAAGGGTCCAGCCATGACAACCCTCGTCCCCGAGGGAGACCTCCGGTGACCACCACCGCCCCGCGGTCCGGTCGTGACCGGAGCGACGACGTCCAGGAGATCGAGCTCGCCATCGGCGGGATGACCTGTGCGTCCTGCGCCAACCGGGTCGAGCGCAAGCTCAACAAGCTCGACGGCGTCACCGCCAGCGTCAACTACGCCACCGAGAAGGCCAGGGTCACCGCACCCGACGGCGTCGCCGCCGCGACGCTGATCGAGACCGTCGAGTCCGCCGGCTACACCGCGACCCCGCCCGCCCCGGCGTCCGAGGAGGACGACGACGGCGACGCCGCGGCCCTGCTGCTGCGCGACCGGCTGGTCATCGCCGCCGTCCTCGCGGTGCCCGTGGTCGTGCTGTCGATGGTCCCGGCCTGGCAGTTCGTGAACTGGCAGTGGGCGGCGTTCGTGCTGACCGTCCCGATCTGGTCGTGGTCCGGGGCGCCGTTCCACAAGGCCGCCTGGACCAACCTGCGGCACGGCGCGGCCACGATGGACACCCTCATCTCGATGGGGACGACCGCGGCGCTGGCCTGGTCGGTGTACGCGCTGTTCTGGGGCACCGCGGGCATTCCCGGCCTGGTGCACCCCTTCGAGCTGTCGATCTCGGCGTCGCACGGTGCGAGCAACATCTACCTCGAGGTCGTCGCGGGCGTCATCACGTTCGTGCTGGCCGGGCGCTGGTTCGAGCTGCGCTCCAAGCGCCGGGCCGGTGCCGCGCTGCGGGCGCTGCTGGAGCTGGGGGCCAAGGAGGTCACCGTCCTGCGCGGGGGTGTCGAGCACCGGATCCCGGTGGGCGACCTCGCGGTCGGCGACCGGTTCGTCGTCCACCCCGGGGAGAAGGTCGCCACCGACGGCGAGGTCGTCGAGGGCCGGTCCGCGGTGGACGCGTCGATGCTGACCGGCGAGTCCGTCCCGGTGGAGGTCCGCACGGGCGACACCGTCGTCGGGGCGACCGTCAACTCCGGTGGCCGGCTGGTCGTGCGGGCGACCCGGATCGGCTCCGACACGCAGCTCGCGCAGATGGCGCGGCTGGTCGAGGAGGCGCAGTCCGGCAAGGCCGCGGTGCAGCGGCTCGCCGACCGTATCTCCGGTGTGTTCGTGCCGATCGTGATCGTCGTGGCGCTCGTGACGCTGGGCTTCTGGCTGGGCAGCGGCGCCGGGGTGTCGGCGGCCTTCACCGCCGCCGTCGCCGTCCTGATCATCGCCTGCCCGTGCGCGCTCGGCCTCGCGACGCCGACGGCGTTGCTGGTCGGCACCGGTCGCGGCGCCCAGATGGGCATCCTGATCAAGGGCCCGGAGGTGCTGGAGTCGACCCGCACGGTCGACACCGTCGTCCTGGACAAGACCGGCACCGTCACCACGGGCCGGATGACGCTGGTCGCCGTGCACACCGCCGACGGCGTCGACGAGGACGAGGCGCTGCGCCTGGCCGGTGCGCTGGAGCGGGCCTCCCAACACCCGATCGCCGCCGCCGTGACCGCGGGGGCGGCCGAGCGGGTCGGCGAGCTCCCCGCCGTCGAGGACTTCACCGACCACGAGGGCCTCGGGGTGCAGGGCGTCGTCGGGTCCCGTGCCGTGCTGGTCGGCAGGCCGCGGCTGCTCGAGGAGTGGTCGGTCCCGCTGACCGGCACGCTCGCCGCCGCGGTGGCCGACGAGGCCGCCCGCGGCCGCACCGCGGTCGCGGTGGCGTGGGACGGCGAGGCCCGGGCGGTGCTCGTCGTCGCGGACTCGGTGAAGGAGACCTCGGCCGAGGCGATCGCCGAGTTCGTCCGGCTCGGGTTGCGCCCGGTCCTGCTGACCGGTGACAACCGGGCCGTCGCCGAGTCGGTCGCCGCCGAGGTCGGCATCGGGACCGGGCCGGACAGCGTGATCGCCGACGTGATGCCGGCCGACAAGCTGGCCGTGATCGAGCGGCTGCAGCGCGAGGGCCGGGTCGTGGCCATGGTCGGCGACGGCGTCAACGACGCCGCGGCGCTCGCGAAGGCCGATCTCGGCCTGGCCATGGGCACCGGCACCGACGTGGCGATCGAGGCGTCCGACATCACCCTGGTGCGGGGCGACCTGCGGGCGGCCGCGGACGCCGTGCGGCTGTCCCGCCGGACCCTGCGAACGATCCGGGGGAACCTCTTCTGGGCGTTCGCCTACAACACCGCGGCCATCCCGCTGGCCGCGTTCGGGCTGCTGAACCCGATGATCGCCGGCGCCGCGATGGCGTTCAGCTCGGTGTGCGTGGTGTCGAACAGCCTGCGCCTGCGCAGCTTCCGCGGGCACGCCGTCTGATCGGGCGGCTCACCCGGCGTCGCGCTCCTCCGGCTCGCGGGAGAGGTGCTCGGCGATCGAGCGCAGCTTGACGTTGAGGTGCTGCGACGCACGGGTGAGCCGTTCGAAGGCGGTGTCCGAGGAGATCGAGTACCGCTCCTTGAGGATGCCGATGGCCTCACCGATCACCTGCCGGCTGCGGACCGCCTCCTGCAGGCCGGACCGGGTGCGGGCGGCGTCGATCGCGACGGCGGCGTGCGCGGCGAGCACGACGATGCGGTCCTGGTCGCTCTCGTCGAAGGCGTCGACGACCGGCCCGAACACGTTGAGTGCCCCGATCGTGCGCGAGTCGATGAACAAGCGGCAGGCCACCATCGACCGGACGCCGCGGCGGGCCGCCTCCGGGCCGTACCGCGGCCAGCGCGGGTCCCCGGCCAGGTCCGGGACGGAGAAATTGCGGTCGTCACGGATCGCCTGCAGGCACGGGCCCTCGTCCATCTCGTGCTGCAGCTCGTCGAGCTGCTCGGCCGTGCGGTCGCTGGCGGCGGGGGTCGTGACCCGTCCCTTGGAGGTCAGCGACACCGCGGCGTGGCTGCACCCTTCCACGATCTCGGTGCACGCCTCGAGCACGCGGTCACACGCGTCGGAGGCGTCCTCCGCGAGGTAGAGGTACCGGGACACCTCGGCCATCACCGATGCGAGGGTCTCCGGCGCGGCGGCGGCATCGGCGTCGGCGCGCGTCTCACCGAAGGCCCCCTGCTCAAGGGTCTGGATCCAGGAACGCTCGTCGGTCACGCGCTGCCGTTCCGCTCGTCGATGTCGTCGTCCAGGGTAGGGGGCGGCCCCGCCGGCTGCAGAGCTGAACCGACAGGACCTGAGCCGGCGACGCGCCCGGGCCCGACGGCGGCATGAGAGGGAGGTACCCGCACACGCGGGTCCCACACGCATCCGGCGCGATCGTCCGGGGATCAGCCCGCCGCCGGGTGCAGATCCGGGGACCGGTCGGACGGTCCGGCCTGCACGTGGTCCAGGCAGCGGCGCAGGTGCAACACGATCCCGGACGCGGCGAGGCTGTCCTCCCAGCCGGCCGCCGCCCCGTCGAGCCGCTCCGTCACCCGGTCCAGCGAGTCGCGCGCGGCGGCCAGGTTCCTGGTGTGGGTGTCGCCGTCCGGCGACTCCGGGCCGCGGGCGAGGTGGAGGAGGTCGGCCGACCCGACCGCCGTCGCGAGACCGGACATGGCGTCGGCGACCGGGCGGCGCAGGTCCGGGTCCAGTACCAGGACGGTGCGTTCGGCCCACGCCGTCTGGGCGAGGACGGTGCTGATGTCCCGTACCAGGACGGCGAGCTGCTCCAGGGTCTGCGCGGCCTCGTAGAGCTGCTGGCCGCGGATCCGGTACGAGCGTGCACGCAGGTTCGCGCGCCGCCCGGAGTCGGCGGCCACGACGGCCTCCCGGGTCGCGTCGATCAGCGGCTCGAAGTCGTGCCGGTGCCGGATCCACTCCTCCCGCTCGGGCGGCCACTGTTCGGCCAGCACGGCCGCCATCTCGTGCAGGTGGTCGGCGATCCCGTCGCGGAGCCGGGTCACCCGGCGGGAGGCGCGCCCGTTCTGCGGGGGCGGCGGCAGCACCACGGTGACCAGGATCCCGACGGCGACGCCGAGCAGCGTCTGCCCGAGGTAGCCGGCCATGAAGCCGGTGGGGTCCACGGCCCCGACGAGGATCGTGAACAGGGCGGCGAGCGGGACGGTGTCGCGCTGCGGTGCGAGGTACGGCAGCGCGCCGAGCGCCATGCCGAGGACGACGGCGAGCGCGACACCCCACCACGTGGCACCGGCGGCGTGCACCGCCGCCGCGCCGAGGCCGACCCCGACGGCGGTGGCGGTGAGCGCGCGCAGGCTCTGCCGCAGCGAGTCGACGACGGTCGGGTAGCAGACGAGCAGGGCACCCATCGGGGCGTAGTAGGGGTAGTCGCCGACGACGCCGGGGACCAGCGTCGCGAGGTACCAGGCGGCGGCGGTCGCGGCGCCGGCGCGCCAGGCCAGGCGCATGCGGTGGCGCAGGTCGTCGGGGAACGACCCGGCCGTGGACAGGGGGAGACGCGATCTCAACAAGGCTCCGTCGCGGTCGTGCGTGTCTCGGGGACGGGCCGTGGTCTCGACCGCAGAGGGGGCCACCGGAGCCGGTCGCGGGAAGGCGGACCGGCCGGCGCACCGGACCCGGTGCGCAGCAGCCGCCGGGACGGTACCCACCATGGCGGGGAGCCACACACCCGGCACCGGACGCGGTGCGGGCCCGATCCGGGCGGGCGCGAACAGAGCAGTGCGGCGGGTGGTCTTGTGGGGACCAGGTGATGTTCGTACCGTCGGCACGTCCGATGTCGAGACGACAGCCGTTCAATCACGCAGCGGAGTCGACGCCCCGAAGAACCGGGAGTCCCCGTGCGTACCACCGCATCCCACTCGTCCGAGTCGCGCCCCGGCACCACCGGTGCCCGCCGCGACGGCCCGAACGCCTACGACGACGTCGAGCCCGACCTACGGCGCCTCGCCGGCATGGATCCCGCCGATCCCGCCCGCGGCCCGCTGCGGGACCGGGTCATCTGCGCCTTCCTCCCGCTGGCACGCAACCTGTCGCGTCGCTACGTCACCGGCGTGCACTCGGCCGACGACGTCGAGCAGGCCGCGACGCTCGGCCTGATCAAGGCGGTCGACCGCTACGACCCGGACGTCGCCACCGGCGGCCCGCTCGGGTACCTGGTGCCCTGCGTCCGCGGCGAGCTCATGCGCTACCTCCGCGACCACAGCTGGGCCCTGCGCGTCCCCCGCGACCTCAAGGAGCGCAGCGTCGGCCTCAACCGGGCCGCCGTGACACTGACCCAGAGGCTGGGCCGTGCCCCGCGCCCCAGCGAGCTCGCGTCCGAACTGGACGTCGACACCTCCGAGGTCGTCGAGGCGCTCGGCGCGATGGAGTCCTACAACGCGGTCTCGCTCGACGAGCCGGGACCCGACGGCGAGACGACGCTCGGGGAACGCCTCGGCGAGGACGACGGCGCCCTGGAGGGCGCACCGGTCCGGACCGAGCTCCGGGAACGGATCGGCGAGCTCCCGGAACGGGAGCGCCGGATCCTGCTGCTGCGGTTCTACGGCAACCGCACCCAGTCCGAGATCGCCGAGGACATCGGTGTGTCGCAGATGCACGTCTCGCGGTTGCTGACCCGCACCGTGGCCACCCTGCGGCACGACCTCGACGGCTGATCCGGCGTCCGGCGCCGTGTCGGGTTTGGACCGCCCGGCAACGGTGATACGTCGCCGGTGACCGATCCCGAACACCTCCACTCCCGGACGGGTGCCGGAACCGGGACCGTCCCGGGTCCCTCCGGGATCCTCGGCCGGGTCCCCGACCCCGCCGGGGCACCCACTCCCTTCCCCGCCGCCGCCGCGGCCCTGGCCGGCGCCGTCGCAGCGGGCGACCTCGACCTCCCGCTGCCCGGCTCCGGGGCGACCGCGGAGCGCTGGACACGCCTGGCCGCCGTCGGCCGCCGTGACCTGCCGGTCGCGCGACTGGCCGAGGGGCACACCGACGCGGTCGCGATCCTGGCCGAGCACGGCCGGGGTGCCGCCCCCGGCGTCACCTACGGGGTGTGGGCGTCGCGGGCCGGCGGTGGGGCACGTCTGGGGTCCGGCCCGGGCGGGCCACGGCTCGGCGGGACGGTCCGGTTCTGTTCCGGCACGCACCTGCTGGACCGGGCGCTCGTCGTCGCGGGTGCCGGCGACGGCGCCACCCGGATCGTCGATGTCGACCTCCGCGATCCGCGGGTCGAACGCCGGACCGGGGCGTGGCGGGCAGCCGGGATGGCCGCCGCCGACACCGACGACGTCGTCCTGCACGACGTACCGGTCCCGCCCGAGGCGGTCGTCGGCGGACCCGACGCCTACACCGGACGGCCCGGGTTCCGGCACGGGGGCGCCGGGGTCGCCGCCGTCTGGCTCGGCGGCGCCGCCGGGATCGTCGACGAGATCGCCGCCGGCCTGCGCGGCACCGGCGGGGACCCGCACCGGCTCGCCGGTCTCGGCACGCTGCACGCCGCGGTCGCCGCGGCGGACGCGCTGCTCGGTGCCACGGCCGCCGCGATCGACGCCGACCCGGCCGACCCGCACCGCATCGCGGTGGCGGCCGCCCGGGCCGCCGTGGAACGGGCCTGCCGCACGGTGCTCGACGCCGGGCCCGAGACCGCCGGGGTCACCGTGCTGGCCGGCTCCGACCGGCTCGCGGCGCGGCTCGCCGACCTCCAGGTCTACCTGCGTCAGCACCACGGTGCGCGGGACCTGGCCGACCTGGGCCGGGCCGTGCTCGGCGAGGAGGACTGATGGAGCCGATCCAGCCCGCCGACGTGTGGGAGGACGCCGTCGCGACGCGCGCCGTCCACGAGCTGGAACCGTCGGGGTTCCGCCGTCTCGTCGTGGTCTGCGCCCATCCCGACGACGAGACACTCGGTGCGGCCGGGCTGCTCCGCGGCGTCGCCGCGGCGGGTGGCACCGTCGAGGTCGTCCTGGCGAGCGACGGCGAGGCGGCGCTCCCCGAGATCGGCGGGCTCGACCGCGCCGCGCTGGCCCGCACCCGCCGGGCCGAGCTCGACGCGGCACTGGCCGAGCTGGGCGTCTCCGCGACGGTGCACCGGCTCGGGATGCCCGACTCCGCGCTCCGGACGGAGGACCTCGTCCCGGCGCTGATGCCGTACCTGGGAGGTGCCGACGCGTGGGCGAGCCCGTGGCGGGCGGACCCGCACCCCGACCACGCGGCCGTCGCGGAGGCGTGCCGGGCGGCCGCACCGGTGACCGTGCACGGCTTCGGCTTCCCGGTCTGGGCGCGGACGCGGTGCGACCCGCACGGCCCGGACGTCCCGTGGGAGCGCGGCCACCGGCTGCGGCTGTCCCCCGGCGACCGTGCCGCCAAGCGACGGGCGATCGCCGCGCACGCGTCGCAGACCGCGGTCCCGGCCGGCGGCAGCCGGGCCGTGCTGTCCGCCGCCACGCTCGAACACTTCCACGGCACCGAGGAGGTCTACTTCCGGGAGCCGCCCGCCACCGGGGCACCGCCGGAGCTGTTCGCCGCCCGCTACCGCGACGACCCGGACCCGTGGCGGGTACGGAGCTCCTGGTACGAGCGGCGCAAGCAGGCGGTCCTGCTCGCCTCGCTGCCCCGCGAGCACTACGGGCTGGCCGCCGAGCCGGGGTGCGGGATCGGTGAGCTCACCCGTGCGCTGGCGAGCCGGTGCCGGCGGCTCGTCGCCACCGACGCGGTCGACGAGGCCGTGTCCGCCACGACGGCGGCCGTCGCGGACGCACCCGGCGTCGAGGTCGCGCGGGCCGACGTCGACGACGCGCGCGCCGTGCCCGACGGCGCCGATCTCGTCGTGCTGTCGGAGTTCCTGTACTACCTGCCCGCGCAGCGGGTGACGGCCGTGCTGGACCGGGTCGCGACGGCGCTGGAGCCCGGTGGCGACCTCGCCCTCGTGCACTGGCGGCGCTGGCCGGCCGAGGCTCCCGCGGACGCCGCCACCGTGCACGGCCGGGTACGGGACGACGACCGGTTCCGCACCGTCGTCGACCACACCGACGAGGAGTTCCTGCTGCTCGTGGTGCGGCGGCGGTGACCCCGCGGCCGGTCACCGCGGCAGGGGTGCTGATCCCGGCGCACGACGAGGCCGGTTCGATCGGCGCCTGCGTGGGGTCCGTCCTGACGGCGCTCGACAGGACACCGGGGCTGCGGGCCCGGGCGCTGTGCGTGGTGGCGGACCGCTGCTCCGACGCCACCGCCGCGCGGGCCCGGGCGGCGGCCGCCGGACACCCGGCCGCCCGGCGGGTCCGGGTCACCGTGCTCGAACGGGGCCCGCAGGCGGTCCGCGACGGGCTGCCCCCGGTCGTCGGGGCGGCGCGCACCCTGGCCGGGCGGACGGTGCTGCGCTCGCTGGGCACCGATCCGGCGACGACCTGGTTGCTCAGCACCGACGCCGACGGCACCGTCGCACCCGGGTGGGTGCGCGAGCACCTCGCGATCGCCGACACGGGGGCCGGCGCCGTGGCGGGCGGCGTCGTCCTCGACCTGCCCGGTTCCCCGCGGCCGCCCGGGGAGCCGCCGGCCCCGGACCATCCCGTCTACGCGGCGAACCTCGGTCTGCGGGCGGACGCCTTCCTCGCGGTCGCCGGTTTCCCGGCGGTGGGCAGCGGGGAGGACCACGGGATCGTCGCCCGGCTGCGGGCACACGGGTTCCGGGTCGTCCCCGGTGCGCCGGGGACGGTCCGCACCAGCGCCCGCGAGCGGGGCCGGGCCCGCGGCGGGCTCGCCGACCTGCTGCGGGACACGGGCTCGGAGAGCCCGGAGGCGGGGCGACCGGTGGCGTGAACGAAATGATCTTCGACTACACAAGAGAGCCAGCCATATTCGCTCCCTTTCCCACACACAGACGCCTCTTATACTTCTTCTCGCCTAGCCGAGGAAACTTTCCGCGTCTCCTCAACTCGACTGGGCGACACAGGCTCGACCTGTACAGATTCTCGTAGACCGGAGGTCGATCGGTCTATCGTCGATACATGACTCACGCGATCAGAAAATCATCGCTTCATGAGCGAGTGTTGATCGTTCTTGGATTACTTCTCGTAATCACTCTGTGCTGCTCGAGTGTGGCTCACGCCAAGGGAGCGAGATCTTCGATCTCCGGCCAATCCGCACCTCTATGCAGCGACTCGGTCAGCGCCAGTCAACTTGATGTCCGCCCCTCAGACGGACCCGTTTCTGGAACCGAGACATGGTCCTTCCGCATCAATCTCGCGGGGATCGAGAACCACCTTGGAGGCCCGCAGGCTCCGGCAGGCAGTTTTACGGCGACCTTCGAGCGGTCCGTCCGTGGACCTTTCGTGGCGTCGCCCCGCAGGGCAAGCGTTCCGGTCAGCTACACGACGACGTTGCGGCCCTCGATCGATGTGCGCGTCGATGTCTTCCGCGCCAGTGGTAGCTTGGCCTGCTACGCGACGTTGACACTCCGCAATCCTGGCCTGGTCGCCCGCAGGTGAGTCGGTGAAGCTCATGGATCGAAATCAGATACGATTCCCAGCCACCTCCTGTCGGACGGTGCACGAGAAAGAAGTTCACGTGGTTCTCAGATTCAGGACGCAGGGACTGACGGCAGTCGTTCCGGACTTCCCACACAGCCCGCGCGAGACCTTTGTCGAATCCGTGACCGGTGCTCCGGATGCTGTGACAGCGATGACGACCTGTACCGCGGTCCCCACCGGTTCGCCGTCCGGTGCCTTCAGCGGCGCACGGCTGGTCTACGTCCACACCCCGCTACCCGACCAGGGACGGCCGGACCTGATCGGGGCAGCAGCCGCTCTTCACGTGGGAGCGACCCTCCCCGGGCCGGCCGACGAGTACCCGGGGGCGGTACCGCTCGCACTGTCCCTGGCGAATGACGAGATCGGGAGTCCGAGTGGCACGGACTGCTCGGTCGTCCTGGACGGAGACGTCGTCGACTGCACATCATGGCGGTTCGCCGGGGCGGTGACGCTCCTCCCCGCCGGCCCGGCGAGGTTCTCCGTCCTGATCCTCGGACGACCGCAGCGCGGAGACGAGTTGGCCTTCGCGCGCGTCACGGATCTCGCCGAGATCGGGATCGAGTCCGATGAGTACGACCCCGGTTCGGTGACCGGCAGACGGAATGCCGCCATGGCGGCGTCGGGGATCGACGACGCTGCGGTCGCGGAGTACCGGAGGCTGTCCACGCATCGCTGACTCCCGCTCGTCACCGGGGGCCGCGAGGTGCTCAGCGGGCCGTGGCGTGCACCAGCACCCCGGCCACGGTGCCCTCGGAGATCAACCGGCCGATCCGGTCCGCCTGCTCCTCCGCCGCGCGGAACCGCGGATCGTCGCCGTGGTCGCGGGTCAGCACCTCGTCGACCCGGCCGATCCGGTCGTGCCAGCTCCTCGGGGCGTCGGCGAACCCGGTGAGCGGGGCCTCCTCGACGACCGTGAACCCGGCCTGGTCGAGCAGGTCCCGGGTCCCGGCGACGGTCGGGAAGAGGTTGCCCTCCGGCGCCCCCGCGGGCCGCGGCTCATCGGCGGTGTACACCAGCAGGCCCAGCCCACCGCCGGGGCGCAGGATCCGGTGCAGCTCGCCGAGCAGGACGTCCTTCTCCCGCACCGTGCACAGCACCCCGAGGCACCAGCAGGCCGGGACCGATCCGGTCGCCAGCGGTATCCGGTGCCCGTCCCCGACGACGGCGGGCAGCCCGAACATCGACGCCGCGGCCCGGCAGGCCCCCGGCATCGGGTCGACGACGACCGGGTCGGCACCGAAGTACTCGCGGGCGTAGGCGGCGGGCCCGCCGGTGCCGCCGCCGACGTCGGCGAGCCGGGTGCCGCGGCCCACCCCGCAGGCCGCGACCAACCGGTCCAGACCGTCGGGGCTGGCGCTGCCCCGGCACGCCGCCGGGATCGCGTGGTCGTCGCCGAGCTCGGCGACCGCCACGCGGGTCCACTCCGCGACGGTGTCGAACTCGAGTTCCATCCGCTCGGGGACGAGGTCGGCCATGGCGTCCGCCTACCCGCGGGTCCCGGCCCTACTCCGGATCCGGTGCCCGATCTCGGCCTTGATCGCGGCGGCGGTGTCGTCGTCGCCGAAGGAACCGCGGCCGGACAGGTTGACCCCGGCGACGCCGTCGACGGCCAGCAGCGCCACGGCCTCGTCGACGGCCGCCTCGATGCCCGCCTCGACCGGGTCGGACGCGGTCAGCACCCGCTCGACCGCGGCCGGGTCGATCTCCAGACCGGGGAACGCCTCCAGCCGCCGCGCGCCCGGCTCGTCGGTGAACACCGCGACCCCGGCGACCACCGGCAGCGTCGCGCCGCGGCCGCGGGCGGCGGTGACGAACTCCGCGACCCGCCCCGGTGACGCCGCGTGGTTCAGGACGACCGCCCCCGCGCCGGCCCGCTGCTTCTCGGCCAGCCGCGCCGGACGCAGCCCGGTCGGCGGGGCGTCCGGCGCCTCGGGGACGACGGCGGGCAGCCCGGCCGCGGCGGCGAGCGACGCCAGCCGGGTGCCGTCGAGGTCGAACACCTGGGAGACGTCCGGCCGCACGCTCGGGCCGCGGGCGTCGCCGGTCACGCAGAACACGGCCTCCGCTCCGGCGGCGGCCAGCCCGGCGACGTCCTGTTCGAGCACGACGCGGTTGCGGTCCCGGCAGGTCAGCGTCACCCACGGGTGTCCGCCCGCCTCCCGGGCGAGCACGGCCAGCATCGTCGGCGGGAAGTCCGGCTCGTCGTGGTGCTGGCCGATCAGCAGGGCGTCGCACGAGCCGGCGATCGTCCGCACGATCCGGCCGAGTGCGGCGGGATCGTACGGCGGCGACGTCAGATCGGTGAGCACGACGGGCCCTTCGTGCCCGAACGCCGCCGGTGCCGCCGACCGGCCGGGCGGCCCGGTCCACGGGACGGCGGCACCGCCGGTGAAGGGGCACGGCACCGTCCCGAGCTCGCAGGTCAGGTCCGCGCGGACGCCCCCGCACGGTCCGAACTCCATCCGCTTCGGGCAGGGATCGAGTCGTACGTCACGCACGCGACCGTCCTCCCCCGTCTGCCTCATTCCAAACCTCTTCCCTGCGCGTGCGTACGGCGCGTACGCGATCTACCGTGCCCCGCCGTGACCGATACGTCCCGTGCCACCGTCCTCACACTCGTCGCCGATCCCGGGCTGCCCGCCGAGCTCGCCGAGCGGCTGGCCCGCGAGCTTCCCACCGAGCTCGACCGGCACGGGGACGGCCGGTGGGAGGTCCGGCTGTCCGGCGAGCAGATCGCGCTCGATGCGCAGGGGTCCCTGCCGATGCTGGAGATCGGGGGGCGCGCCCGCGAGAACGACGCGGCCGACGCGGTCGTGCTGATCACCGACCTGCCGCGCCGGGCCGGGCAGGACCCCGTCGCCGCCGACGCCGGCACCGGCGACCGGGTGGGCCTGGTCTCGCTGCCCGCGCTCGGGGCACTCGACCAGTACCGGCGCTGCCGGGACACGGTCGTCCGGCTCGTGACCCGGCACCTGTTCCCCGCCGAGGACCGGGCCGCGGTCGGCGAGAGCGCGCAGGCCGGGAGCGCGGGCTCGCTCACCCGACTCGACCCCGGTGACGGGAACGAGGACGACGCCGGCAGCGCGGGCGTCGAGGACGGCGTCGACGTCCGCCTGGGTCTGGTCGGTGTGCGGGGCCGGCTCCGGCTGCTCGCCGGGCTGGTCCGCGCGAACCGCCCGTGGCGGCTCGTGCCGAGCCTGTCCCCCGCGATCGCGGCGGCCGCGGGCGGGGCGGCGTTCGGCATCTTCTACTCGAACATCTGGCAGCTGGCGACCGCGCTCGGCGTGACCCGGCAGATCACCGTCATGCTGCTCGCGCTCGTCGGGATGACCGCCTGGCTGATCCTGAACAACGGGCTCTGGGAGTCGCGGCGCAGCCGGTCGCTGCGCGAGGAGATGCTGCTGTCCAATGCCTCGACGGTGATCACCGTCGGGGTCGGGGTCCTGATCATGTTCGCGCTGCTGTTCGCGATGTCGCTGGTGGCCGCGGCGCTGGTCGTCCCGCCCGACTACCTCGGTTCGACGCTCATGCGCGAGTCCGGGTTCGACGACTACCTCATGATCGCCCTGCTCTCGACCTCGATGGGCACCGTCGCCGGCGCGCTCGGATCCGGCTTCGCCGACGAGTCGGCGGTCCGGCAGGCCGCGTACAGCCGTCGTGAGCAGGAGCGGCGGGCGCGGCTGGACCGGGAGGAGGAGCGCCAGGAGGGCGGGCGTCAGGGCTGAGTCGCGGCTGGTGCGCGGGCGGGAGCCGCCCGCACACCAGCCGAGTGGTCGTCAGCGGTGCCGCACCAGGTCGGTCTGCAGCAGGTCGGCGTACTCGCCGGGCAGCTGGGCGGCGAGGTGGGCGTACTCCTCGTCGGTCACCGCGACGGCGATCGTCGCCAGCGTCGCGCGGGCGTGGCGCCGGGCGTCGGCTCGCGGGACGCCCTCGTCGTCGGCCACCCGGTCGTAGAACCCGTCGACGTCGAACCGCTCGCCCCCGCCCGTCGCGGGCAGGGCCTCCCCCAGGTCACCGGGGAGCTGGGAGGCGAGGTTGCCGGGCATCCCGCCCGCGAGGCGGCTGCCGAGCACCCGCAGGGTCGACCGGACCGCGCGGTCGGCGGCGGACTGGTCGGGCAGCTCGCCGCTGTCGCGGACGGTGCTGATGAACGTGTCGTACTGCATGCCCGTCGCGTACCCGGCACGCCGGTCCCGACACGTGCGGATCGTCGTCGACCGATGAGCCGGGCCCGTCGCCACGGTCGGAACCTACGACGGCGCGGCGGCCGCGCCGCGCGGCCGCACCAGGGAGGGCGACGACCATGGGCGACGTGACTGCCGACCGGACCCCCGCCGACGAGTACCGCGAGATCGCGGGCCGGTTCACGGAGGTCGTCGAGGGCGTGCCCGGCGACGACGCCTGGGACCGGCGCTCGCCGGTGCCCGAGTGGACCGCCCGCGACGTCGTCGGTCACCTCGTGGAGTGGTTCCCTGCGTTCCTCGCGGGCGGAGCCGGCGTGACGCTGCCCGCGGGGCCCGGCGTCGACGAGGACCCGGTCGCCGCCTGGCGCACCCTGAGCGACGGCGTCCAGGCCCTGCTCGACGACCCGGCGTCGGCCGGCCGGACGCTGAGCAACCCGCACATCGGCGAGCTCGACGTCCCCACCGCCGTCTCCCGCTTCTTCACCGCCGACGTCTTCCTGCACACCTGGGACCTCGCCCGCGCCACCGGCCAGGACGCGACGCTCGATCCCGGACGGTGCGCGACGATGCTGGAGGGGATGCTGCCGCTCGACGACCTGCTGCGAGCGAGCGGCCAGTACGGCCCGCGGGTGGCGGTCCCGGACGACGCCGACGTGCAGACCCGGCTGCTCGCCTTCATCGGGCGGGACCCGCGCTGACCCGCGGCCGTCAGGCGTCGACGACCGACTCCAGCTCCCGCAGCCGCGGCAGGGCGCGCCCGGTCAGGTGCTGCTCCCGCACCTCCGCGGAGATCGACAGGCTGTCCTTCCACAGCGACCGGCCCGCCATCGCCCCGGCCGCGCCGTTGTCGACGGCGACCTTCACCTGGCCGATGAAGGTCTCGTGGTCGACGCCGGCCGACAGCACCGCCCACGGCACGCCCGCGGCCGCCTCCGTCACCGCGGCGGCCGCCTCGGCCGAACCCGGGTACTGCAGCTTCAGCACCTTCGCCCCGCAGCCGACGGCCAGCTTCGCCCCGTCGGCGACCAGCGCCGGGAACGCGGCGGCGTAGTCCGCGTCGGACTCGCCGTCGAGCTGGTAGGTGAGCAGCTCGACGATCAGGAGCACGCCCTCGTCGGCGCAGTCGCGCACGCAGTCGCGGATCTGTGCGGCGACCGTCGAGTCCGGGCCCTGGCGGTCCGGGCGGGTGTAGAAGAGCATCTTGGCGACGTCGCCACCCAGGTCACGGACCCGGCGCGCGGTCACGCCCGGCACGAACCGGGTGTGGCGCAGGCCGTCGACGGTCTCGTAGCCGGAGGCGTCCATCCCGACGACGAGTGCGGTGTCGCGCGCCAGCGTGCCGTCGTCGACGACGCCCGGCAGCGCCACCTCCGGGTCCAGCAGGATCGCCGGCGCGGAGTTGGCCAGGTGGCGGACCAGGTCGGACTTCGCCGCGGCGAGCTCCTCGGCGCTGATCGCGTCGGCGCCGTCCGGCGCGTCCGTCATGGCCTTGCGCATGCCGTTGCGCTGGTCGGCGGCGACGATCAGCATCCGCCCGCCGGGGGTCGAGATCGCGGTCAGGCCGCGGCGCTCGGGGGTGGTGAGTGCGTTCATCGGTTCCTCCTGGTGTGGTGCCTGGTCAGCGGGCCGGCGCGGGGTCGCCGGCAGGCGTCAGCCGGGCGGCGACGAGTGCCGCGCCGTACGCGGTCTCCTGCGCCCGGCCGGAGACGGTCACGCCGGGCAGCACCTGCGCGCGGGCCCGCCGGACGCTGTCCATCCCGGCCCATCCGCCGGTGAGCGTGGCCGACGTCGCGGGCGGGAGCTCCCGGTCGATCGCGGTGACGAGGCGGGCGATCTCGTCGTTGCTGTGCCGCAGCACGGCGGCGACGACCTCGGCGGGGCTCACGCCGTCGGTGCGCACCGTGATCGCGAGCTCCCCGTCGTCGTTGCGGGCCCCGGACACCTCGATGCCGCCGTCGGGCAGGGCGCCCTCGTAGGGCAGGTCCAGCACGGCGGCGTCCAGCCGGTCCCGTCCGGCGCGGTCGCCGACGCCGAAGGTCTGCAGCGCGCGGCGCAGCAGCAGGCCGGTCTTCACCCCGGCGACGAGCACGTGCTTCCCGGGGACGACGTGCCGGACCTCGTTGATCAGGTACTCGGCCAGCCGGGCCCGTGCCGCGTAGCCGAGCGGGGCGTCCACCACCCGCAGCAGGACCTCGGCGGTGCCGATGGACACGTGGTAGCGGCCGTCGCCGATCGTCCCCGCGGCCTCGGCCGCCACCAGGTGGTCGTGCCCGCCGACGGCGATCCGGGCGCCGGCGAAGGGCGCCGGGAACCGCTCGGAGACCGCGCCGAGATCGGTCCCGGCCGGTTCGAGCGGCGGTAGGAACGCGGGCGTCACGCCGAGCTCGTCGAGCATCGCGTCCCACGGCAGGCCGGTGTCCTGGTCGAGCAGCCCGGTGCGGGAGGCCAGCGAGTACTCCGCCGTCGGGCGGCCGCCGAGCACGGTGGCGACGAACTCGGGGAGGTTGAGCCAGCACCGGCCGACGAGCCGGATCCCGCTGTCGCGCAGGTACGCGAGCTTGGCCACCGAGGTCTGCGCGCCGAGCGGCAGCCCGGTCCGGCCCGCGAACTCGGACCGGATCCGCTCCGGGAGGTTCGCCACCTGCTCCGCACCGCGCGGGTCGAACCAGGCGAAGGCCGGGGCGACGGCGTCGCCGTCCCCGTCGAGCAGGACACCGCTCTCCCCCATCCCCGCGACGGCGATCGCCCCGACCGTCCGGTCGGTGACGGTGGCGAGCCGCCCGGCCGCGGCGCCGACCAGCCGGTGCACCGCGGAGACGAGGGTCGGAACCGGGAGGTCCGCGGTCCCGCCCGGACCGGGCCGCCACGGCGTCGGGATCTCCTCGACCAGGACCTCCGTGCCGTCCTCGTCGAGAACGAGCAGCTTGATCCCGGTGCTCCCCAGGTCGATCCCCGCCACGAGCCGGTCGTCCATGGGACCGGACCCCCTCCCGCACCTCGCCGATGACTCCGGTGTCATGGCTTGCCATGACACCGGTGACTTGTACCGATATCGTCGGCAGCATGACGTCGCGTTGTCAACCCGGCCGGTCCACGGTGATCGCGGTCTCGGGAGCCGCCGGGAGCGGCAAGTCGACCCTCGGCCGCACCCTCGCCACGACCCTGCGGGCCCCGCTGCTCGACCTCGACACGCTCACGAATCCGCTGCTCGACGGTCTGCACGGCCCGGTGCTGACCGAGCACTGGCTCACCGGGGAGCACCGGTCCACGATCCGCGACGCGCGCTACGCCGCCCTCCGCGCGACGGCCGCCGAGGTCGCGGGCACGGCCGGGACCGTCGTGCTGGTCGCGCCCTTCACGGCCGAGCTCACCGGCGGGCCGGAGTGGGAGGCGCTCGCCGCTGCCGTCGCCCCCGCCGAGCTGCGGATGGTCCACCTGCGCGGGGACGCGGAGCTGTTCGCCCGGCGCCGGTCCGCCCGGGCCGAGCCGCGCGACGCGTACCGCCCGGCCGATGCCGCGCCGACCGGCACCGGCCCGGCACCGCCCGCCGCGCCACACCTGGCCGTCGACGCCGAGCTGTCCCCCGCCCAGCAGGAGCTGCGCGTGCTGCGCGCGCTCGGGATGCGGACCGCCGTCGATCCGGACGCACCGGTGTTCACCCGGACGTTCGACGCCGTCCTGTCCGACCTGGACGGCGTGCTGGCCGACTCCACGGCGTCGGTCGTCCGTTCCTGGGACCGGTTCGCCCGGGAGCTGGGCGCCCCGCCCGCCGCCGTGCACGGCAACCACGGGCGGCCGGCCCGGATGCTGGTGGAGGCGCTCGTCGACCCGGACGGCGTGGAGGAGGGCCTGCGCCGGATCGAGGCGATCGAGGTCGCCGACGCGACCGGCGTCGAGCCGGTCCCCGGCGCACGCGAGCTGATGGCGTCACTACCCGGCGACCGGGTCGCGGTCGTCACCTCCGGCACCCCCGCCATCGCCGGGGCCCGCCTGCACGCGGCCGGGATCGCCCCACCCGCCGTGCTCGTCACCGCCGACGACGTGCGGCACGGCAAGCCGGACCCGGAGCCCTACCTGCTGGCCGCCCGCCGGCTCGGGGTCGACCCCGCCCGGTGCCTGGTGCTGGAGGACGCCCCGGCCGGCGTCGCGGCGGCCCGTGCCGCGGGCTGCGCGGTCGTGGGCGTGCTGGGCACCGTCGGTGCCGGGGAGCTCGCGGAGGCCGATCTCGTCGTCGACGGACTGGACCGGCTCCGGGTGTCCGCGGGCGCGGACGGGCTGTCGGTCACCCCGGCCTAGCACCGGCACCTACCGGCAGGACTCGCGCTCCACCAGGCGGACGGGCAGCACCGTGCGGCGGCGGAACCGCCTGCGCGGGTGGTCGAGCCGGTCGAACACGCGCTGCGCGGCGTGCTCGCCGAGCGCGACCGGGTCCTGGTCGACCACGGTGAGGGCCGGGGAGAGCATGTCCGCCATCGGGAAGTCGCCGAACCCGACGACCGCGAGCCTCCGGTGCCGCAGCACCGGGACGAGCGCCATGCTGCTGCGCGCGTTGGACGACAGGATCGCCGTCGGCGGGCCGGGCAGCGCGTCCAGCCGCCCGACGACGGCCGCGGCGCTCGCCCGGTCGATCGCCCCGAACTCCTCGTAGCCCTCCGGCACGGTCAGGCCGGCGTCGGCGAGCGCGCCGCGGTAGCCGAGCAGCCGGTTGCGGGCGGTCGGCAGCTCGGGCAGGTCGCCGACGAACGCGATCCGCTCGTGACCGTGCCCGATCAGGTGCTCGGTGGCCGCACGGGCACCACCGGCGTCGTCCTCGATGAAGGAGTCGGCCGCCACGCCCACCGGGGCGCGGTCGACGAACACGATCGGCAGCCGCTCCCGCCACCGGGCCAGGTACGAGTGGTCGGCCTCGACGGGAGCGACGACCAGTCCGCTCAGCGACTGGCTCAGCAACCGCCCGACCGTCTCGTGCTCCGTGCGCGTGGTGTGCCCGACGCTGGTGACCACGGTGGACATGCCGCGGTCGAGCGCGAGCCGGTTCACCGACTCGGCGACGGCGGCGAAGAACGGGTCGAGCAGGTCCGGGACGACGACGCCGACCACCGGCGCGCGGCCCTTCCGGAACGTGGTGGCCACCGAGTTCGGCACGTAGTTGAGCTCGCGCAGCGCGGACTCGACGCGGGTGCGGGTCTCGGGCAGCACGTGCTCGTCGTCGTTGAAGACACGCGAGACCGTCTTCGCGCTCACACCGGCTCGGGCGGCGACGTCTCGCATCGTGGTCATGACGACGTGGCCGGACCTTTCCACAGGGGGTGCGGCGACCGGCGGCGCCGGCAGCGGGGCCGGTCCCGGTCGGGTCGGCGCAGTCTATCGGCCACCGCCCCGGAGGGACCACGGACCGATCATGTCACCGATGTCGCGGTCGCGCTTGACATCGGTGTCATGCCGTCTTCTACTGACGCCGGAGAGACACCTCGAGAACAACCGGAGACATCAGATGAACGACAACGCGGTCGTCGGCACACCACGACGGGGGACCGGGGCCACGGTGATCGCGGCCCTCGGCGGGCTGCTCTTCGGGTACGACACCGGCATCATCTCCGCCGCGCTGCTCTACCTCGGGCCCGCGTTCGGGCTCAGCGACCAGGCCAAGGAGATCGTGGTCGCGTCGCTGCTGGTCGGCGCGATCGTCGGTGTCGCGGGCGGCGGCACGGTGATGGACCGGATCGGCCGCCGGCGCACCCTGCTCGGCGTCGCGGTGCTGTTCCTCGCCGGGGCGGTCGCCTCCGGCCTGGCGGGCTCGCTGACCGTCCTGCTCCTCGCCCGCATCGTGCTCGGCCTGGCGATCGGGGCCGCGTCGGTCGCGGTTCCCGCCTACATCGCCGAGATCGCGCCGGCACACCTGCGCGGCCGGCTCGTGTCGGTCAACCAGCTGATGATCTCCTCCGGGATCCTGCTCTCCTACGTCACCGGCTACGCGCTGTCGGACGCGCAGGCGTGGCGCTGGATGCTCGCGATCGCCGCGGTCCCCGCTGCGGTCATGCTGGTGGCGCTCCCCCGGCTCCCGGAGAGCCCACGGTGGCTGCTCGCGAAGGGCCGTGAGGACGAGGCGCGGGCCCTGCTCGCCGACGGCCGCAGCCCGGCCGAGGTCGACGACGAGGTCCGCGGCATCACCGAGGCGATGCACGCCGAGACCCGGTCCACCGTCCGCGACCTGCTCGGCTCCCGGTTCCGGCCGGGCATCGTCCTCGGCGTCGGCGTGGCCGCGACGAACCAGCTGGTCGGCGTCAACGCCGTCACCTACTACACCCCGACCCTGCTCACCGGCTCCGGTTTCGGGGAGTCGGCCGCGATCCTGTCGTCGGTCGGGCTCGGTGTCGCGAACGTCGCCTTCACCCTCGTCGGCCTGGTCCTCGTGGACCGGATCGGGCGCCGCCCGCTGGTGCTCGGCGGCACCGGCCTCGTCGTCGTCGCGCTCGTGGTGATCGGCGCGGTCTACGCGTTCACCGACCTGAGCGGGATCTGGGCCGCCGTCCTGCTGGCCTTCCTGATGATCTACCAGGCGTCCTTCGCGGCCAGCCTCGGCCTGGCGATGTGGCTGGTCAACAGCGAGGTCTTCCCGACGGAGGTCCGCGGCAAGGCGGGCAGCGCCGGCCTCGCCACGCACTGGATCCTGAACCTGTTGATCTCGGTCACGGTGCTGACCACGATCGACGCGATCACCCCGAGCGGACTGTTCTGGCTGTACGCCGTCCTCGGCGGCCTCGGCCTGGTGTTCCTCTACAGGCGCCTGCCCGAGACCCGTGGCCGCACGCTGGAGGAGATCGACGCCGAGCTGAACGGCGGACGTCCGGCCCGGCAGGCGTCCACCGGCTGAGGTCCGGCCGGTGCCGGCCGGGTCCGGGCCGCCGCGGTCACCCCTGGTCCTCGGCGAGGGCCACCGTGGTCCCGACCGTCATCACCTCCACCGGGAGGAGTCCCGGATCGGCCACGGGCGCGTCGGCCCCCTCGGCGGGCGAGGCCGCGCCGGCGTCGGCGCCGCGCCGCGGACGTCGTTCGGGAAGGCGTGCCTCGATCCACGCCATCCCCATCGTGAGCACCATGACCAGCAGTGGGACGCACAGCGGGATCCAGAGGTCCCCCACGCCGGTACCGACCGTCGACGCCATCGGAGCGCGGTCAGCGTGCGGATCCGGGACTCCTCTCCGGTCCGGTCCGTGGGCGCTCGTCGCGCCCGCCGCCCCGTGTCCTCCCGGGTGACCACCACCCGGTGGCCCCCGTCGCGGCACCGCCCCGGACCCGTCGCACCACGGCACTCCCCTTCCGCTCGCACACTCCGCAGCCGCCGGAGGGGAGCACTCGGCGGCGGCCCTACCCTGGTTGGTTGTCGCGTCCGGCCGACGTCATTCGTCGGGACATTCGGCCAGGTACGCGAGATTCGCCCGGTCCCAGACGGGCGCGTTCGCCGAGGCGAGGTGCGCCCACATGATCGCGTGCTCGACCCCGCCGCCGTAGAGGCGGCCGATCTCGGACCGGCCGAAGATGGCCTCGTTCGCGGCCGACAGCTCCCGGACGACGGCGGCCGGTGAGACCGGGACCGGATCGACGCACCCGGTCAACGGGGCCGCCCCGCCGTCGCGCACCCACACCAGGGCCGCGACCGCGCCCCGGTGGAAGTCGTCGACGCGGACGTCGCGCCCGGCGCTCCCGTTGCCGTCCCCGAGCCGGACACGCAACGTGGAGATCATCTCGTCGAGGACGTCCGGGGCCCTCGTCCGGCGCAGCTCAGCCATGCACACCACGCCCGCAGGCGGCCCCGTCCCGAGGCGGGACCGTCGGGTGTCCCCACCCCTCGACGGGGGCACCGGGGCAGACACGCACCCGGGCGGGCGCACCGGCCCGATCCCGTCGCGAACCGGCCGAGACCATCACGACCATCCTCTCGCTCGCTCGCCGGTCGCCACCCGTGCGACGCTCGTGACCAGGATCGATCGCGCTCCGCCGCCGGTACCGGAACTAGCAGGGCTACTCCCCTCGATGATCACCTACAAGGCTCTTCACGACCGGCGTCGTGAACTGGCCAACGGCGACGCGGACCGGACGAACACGGGCCGGCCGGAACGCGCGGCATCGTCCGCGGGGTCGTCTTCGCCCGGAATCCGCACGGGTGGGAGCGGAGGTCAGCAGCGTCCGGGGGGTTCCACCGGACGGAGTGACGTCCGCAGCGGCAGCCCGGCGACGATCCGCGCCGCGTCGCCGCCGAGCACCCGCACCTGCGCCGGGCCGGCACCGGGACCGAGCGTCAGGAGGACGTGCGGCACGAGGGCGTGGTGCACCGCGACCGTCCCGTCGCGGGCGACGCCCACGCCGACCTCGAGCCGCGACTCCGCCGCGGCGTGCCTGCCGAGCTGCTCCGCGCCGGCGTCCTCCGCTCCTCCGTCCACGGCCCCGGCCGGCGCCGTCGGGATGCCCTGCTCCTCGACGCCCGCGTACACCTCGCGCACGACGACCGCGGGGGCGGCGGCGTGGACGGCGACGAGCACCGCGGGCGGTGACGGGGCCGGACCGTCCCGGCTCACGTCGCCACCCGGTGCCCGGCCCGCCGCGTCGTCCCCGCCGCGACGCCGGCGTGGGCGTCCACCAGCCCGGCCGCGACGGCGTTGCGCGGGCCCTCGGTGCCGTGCACGTTGCCGATGCCGCAGACCACGCCGTACGGGGCGAGCGCGTCGGCGACCATCGCCGGGATCTCGAAGTCCAGCGCCGACCCGCCCAGCAGCACCACCGACCCGAGCAGCCGCAGCGACCCCTGCGGGGCGACCTGCGCGAGGGCGCGGAGCGCGTTGACGACGAACACCCGCTGCTTGGCGGCGCGCCGGACCCGGCGGACCTCCTCCAGCGAGCCGCGCACGGGCACCGCCGCGAGCCCGTCCGGGGTCACGGTGACGACCTTCGCGAACACGTGCGGCGGCAGCGGCTCACCGAAGAACTGCACCGACCCGTCCTCGTGGCGGACGTGGAAGAAGCTCTCCACCTTCGCCAGCGGATGCCGCTTCACCGACTCGGCGGCCTCGCGGTCGTCGATCCCCAGCTCGGAGCCGATGAGCCGGGTGACCAGCTCGCCCGCACCGGCGACGTGGACGGTCGAGACGGTGCCGTCGGCGTCGAGCAGGGCCGCGTCGGTCGAGCCGCCACCCATGTCGACGATCGCGATCGGGACCGACGAGCCCGGCGTGGTGAGCGCGCCGCGCACCGCGACCTCGGCCTCCACCCCACCGATGACGGTGTCGCAGCCGAGCTCGGCGGCGAGCGCGCCGGCCACCGCCTGCATCCGGCTGCGGCTGGTGCGGACCATCGCCGCGAGCGCGACGGCGTTCTCCCGGGAGACCTCGCCCGCGAGCCCGCCGCGCACGGCGGCGGGCACCACGGTGTCCACGGCGAGGACGTCCCGGATCCGGATCTCCGACGCGGGCTGCCCCGTCACGTCGGTCATCGTGTCGCGGACGTTCGCGAGCATGCCGCCGACGTGGGTGCCGGGCTCGCCGTGCACGTCGGTCAGCGGGGCGACCCGCGCGACGGCGTCCATGATGGCGTCCGCGCCGTCGTCGACGCCGACGTCGAGCGTGCGCCCGGAGCCCGACAGCGTCAGCGTCCCGACCGGGATGCGCCGGTCGGTGACGTCACCGGCCGGTGTCCGCACGACGACGGCGGACCGGTTGCCCGAGAGCGCGCGGGCCACCGGGGAGACCTGCCGGGTCTGCTCGGCGTCGAGGTCGAACGTCGACGCCAGCCCGTAGGAGTCCGACAGCGTGCGGATCGTCCTCCCCGGCGGCGCGACCTCCACCGCCGCGAGCATCCCGAGGGGGACCCGCTCCACGGCGGACACCTCGTCGACGACCGGGATCCGGTGCCGCAGCCGGTTCACCACGAGGACCGCGTCGTCGCCGTGCAGGACCGCGGCGACGACCACGACGCCGCGGTCGGACGCCCGGTTCAGCCGCTCCGCGACGTCGTCGAAGTCGGCACCGGCGGCGACCACGACGACGACCGGGCTCCCCGCCGCGGTGCCGCCGAGCCCGTCGAGGGGCACGGTCGTGCCGACCCCGATCCCCTCGCCCCCCGGGGTCTCCGGGTTGTGCCCGATCATCGTGGACTCGGTGATGACGGTCTCGGTGATCGTCTCCATCGCGAGCCCGCTGATCACCGGCGTGGCCTCGTTGAGCAGCACGGTCGCGAGGTCACCGGCCGGCCGCCCGGCGGCCTCCAGGGCCCGCCGGACGGCCGTGACCGCCCCCGCCGTGTTGGCCGGGGTGCCCTTCACCCCCGTCGTCGCGGTCAGCGAGGACGCGAGGCGTCCGACCGCACCGCCGGACACCTCGGCGACGCACGCCTCGGTGGTGGAGTTGCCGATGTCGACGCCGATGACGAGGGACACTCCCGGCCTTCCTGCTCGGTACGGCGCACGCCGCGGGGTTCGGTCAGTCGACGCGGGTGATGACCGGCTCGACCTCCACCGCGGCGCGGGAGTGGTCGATGCACTCGAACTCCTTGATGTGCAGCAGCGCCGCCTTCGCCTGCCAGCGCGGCCGCGCCATCTGGTCGTTGCGGGTCGGCACCGGGCGGGGCGACCGGCCCTGGGCGTACTGGGCCGCGTTCGCACCGATCATGCGGAACACCTCGGCGTCGAGCAACGGGGCCTGCGGGAACAGCTCCAGGTTCGACAGCCGCGGCAGGTCGCGCTGGTGGACGACGGTGGTGCCACGGGACAGCACGCCCACCGCGATCCCGGAGCCGGACAGCGAGGCCCCGAAGTGCGCGATCGCTGCCAGGTCGGCGGTCCGGAACACCTTGATCAGCCGTGCGGTGCCGCCCTGCTCCTCGATGCCGGCGAGCAGCTGCCGGACGACCTCGGCGTGCGGTACCTCGACGATCGTCTTGGTGAACGGGTCGCCGAAGGCCGGCGAGAGCGCGACGACGACCTCCTCGGGCCGGGTGCCCCGCTCCGCGGTCCCGGTCTCGCGCAGGGTCAGTGTCCGGAGCGGTTCGACTGCGGCGGTCATGAGACCTCCTCCTCGGGGTTCTCGGCGGAGGTGACGTGGCGGAGCTTCTTGAGCTCCTCCCACCGCTCGCCGGACAGGCGGTAGCCGGTGCCGGGGCCGGCGTAGTCGTTGGCGTCGTTGATCGCGGCCAGCGGCACGAAGTCGCCGGTCAGCACGGCCGCGGTCTGCAGCAGGTCCCCGGACACGCGCTGGCGGAGCACCTGCAGGTAGTTCTCCGCCACGTCCCCGAAGCCGGAACGCTCCAGGATCCGCACCAGGTCCAGCCCGGTGACGCCGCGCTCCATCACGCTGCGGGCGCCCTCGAGGTCGGCGAGCACGTCGCGGTCGGGGTAGTCGTCGCTGGAGTCGGCGTAGGTCGCCGCCTCCACCTCCTCGTCGGTGATCGCGGGGAGGTCGAGCTCGGCGAACACCGCCTGCAGCGCGCGGGCGGCCTTGTTGCGGACCTGCAGGATGACGTCGTCGCGGACGTGCCGCAGGCCGCCGTCGACCTGCATGTCGCGCTGGATGACGTTCCAGTCGTCGTAGTCCTCGGTGTCGAGGTTGGACCCGGCGAACATGTTGTCCCGGTTCGGCACCGCGGAGTAACCGGAGCACACGAAGTCGGTGCCCGGCAGCATCTGCGGCAGCAGCCGGCTGGTGCGGCGCATCGGCGAGTGCGAGAACGACTGGTCGTTGCCCGACGCGCACTCCAGGTCCATCCAGCTGGCGACGAGGTTCTCCGCGGCGACCGCCCGGATCCCGCCGGGCACCGCCCCGGGGACGCCGATGCAGGAGATCGAGCCGTTCTGCAGGCCCTGCACGCCCGCGCCGCGCGCCATGAGGATGCACCGGATCTCCAGGTACAGCATGGACCGCCCCTCGGCGTTGCCCATCTGCACCTCCGAACCGGTGCCCGAGGTGAAACGCATCTTGATCCCGCGCGAGGCGTAGGCCGAGGCCAGGAACGCCTTCGACCACGGGGTGTCGTCGCCGTCGACGAACACCGACTCGGTGCCGTAGATGGAGATCGTCTCGGCGTAGGCGGTGATCCCCCGCATGCCGAGATCGAGCTCGGTCGCCTCCTCCAGCGCGCACTGGGTGAGGACGCCACCGCGCCCGACCTGGGCGCCGACCTGCAGGCCGATCGCCACCAGCGGCGCGTAGCGGACGACGCCGAGGGTCGTCTCCAGCTCGGCGAACCCGCGCACCGCACCCTCGGCGGCGTCGGCCGCGACCTGGATCGGGTTGTCCTTCGCGCTCGTGGAGTGCGCCTGGTTGGCGGGCGTGCGCCGCGAGCGGGTCTTCTGGATGCCCATCATGATCTCGACGACGTTCATCAGCTTGACGACGTCGAGGATCTTGGCCGGGGTCATCCCACGGCCGAGCGCGACCACCTCCTCGCGGGTGGTCCGCGGGTCGCAGAGCATCCTGGCGATCTCGATCGACGGCGTCGCGAGGGCGTCCTCGCAGGTCGCGACGTCGATCGCGTGGTCGGCGATGAAGGTGTCCATGAAGTCGAACTCGTCGCGGGTGCGGCCGTCGAGCTCGACGATCCGGCCGTCCTCGACGCGCACGCCCGGCTTCGGGTCGAAGTCGGACTCCATCGCGACGAGGCCCTTCTCGGGCCACTCCTCGACGAAGCCGTCCAGGTTGACCGGGCGGTCCTCGAGGATTCCGGTGCGCGTGGACGTCCGCACCGTCGAGTCGGGACGCGGGGCTACGGCGGTCATGTCAGTCCTCCTCGGCGAGCAGGTTGCGGGCGGCGTAGACCTGCGCGGCCTCGCGGACGAGCGCGGCGCACAGGGGGGCGGAGTAGGTGGCCTCCAGCCGGGCGGCGATCGACTCGAGCCGGTCCGCGCTCGACGCGTTGGGGCGCAGCGCGTTGTACATGGCGAGGACCTCGTCGTCGGGGATGGCGGTCATCTCCGCGGCACGGCGGCAGTTCTCGCCCAGCTGACGGCGACCCATCGACTCGGCGATGCTGCCCTGCATGACCAGCGTCGCGGGCGTCACGCGCAGGTCCTCGGCGGTGACGTCACCGGCGACGACGGCGGCCATCGTGATGTCGGACAGCGCCTTGCCGGTGGGCGTGCGGAGCAGCTCGGGCCGGTTGACCGAGAGCGGGTAGTCGGCGGGGGTCAGGTCGACGGTCATCGGGACGCCTCCTTCGGGGGCGGGGACGGCTGGGACGGCAGGTCGCCGGGGACGACCTCGACCGCGGTGATCGGGTGGCGCGGGTCGGCGACGGCCCCGGCCTCGGCGGACTCCGGGGTCGGTGCGGGCGCCGGTGCGGCGAGGGCCGCGGGCACCTCGAGACGCTCGATGAGCAGGACGTACAGGCCACCGCCGATCAGCGCACCGATCACCGGCGCGACGATCGGCAGCCACCAGTACGGCGTGCCGTCGGCGGTGCCCCAGGCGCCGTCGTAGCCGGTGAGCCACTGTGCGAGCCGGGGCCCGAAGTCACGGGCCGGGTTGATCGCGTAGCCGGCGTTGGTGCCCCACGCGAAGCCGATCCCGAGCAGCAGGAACCCGACCATCAGCGGGAGCAGCTGGCCCGCGGCGCCCTGCAGCGTCGCGAGCAGTGCGAACAGGACGAACACCAGCAGCGCGGTGCCGACGATCTGGTCGAAGAACGCCGTCCCGATCCCGTGGTTGGGCAGCGTCGAGAAGATCGTCTGGGACGCCGTGGTCAGGCCGGGGTCGACCGACGCGATCCCCGAGGCGTACACCCCGCGGGTCACCAGCGCGGCGAGGAACGCCCCGAGGGTCTGCGCGGCGATGTAGGGCAGGACGCTGCGCCACGGCAGTCCGCGGTAGACCGCCATCGCGAGGGTGACGGCCGGGTTGAGGTGGCCGGCGCCGAGGCGCCCGGCCACGTAGATGCCCATGATCAGGCCGGCGACCCAGCCCCAGGTCAGGGTGGCCCAGTCACCGGCGTCGCCGCCGGAGACCACCATCTGCGCCACCGCGGCGGTGCCGAAGACGACGAGGACGAACGTGCCGGCGAGCTCGCCGACGCACTCACGGACGAGCGGCGACGGTGCCACGGATCGCGTCATCGCGGGCCCCTCATTCCTTGATCGCCGCGACGGCGGCCTCGGCGACGAGGGTGTCCTGCTCGACGGAGCCCGCGCTGACGCCGACGGCGCCGACCAGCTCGCCGTCGCGGTGGACGGGGATCCCGCCGCCGAAGACGACGAGCCCGCCGGCGGTCTGCTCCAGGCCGTACAGCTCGGCGCCGGGCTGGACCAGCGGGGTCAGCGCGCCCGTCGGGGCCTCCATGAGGACCGACGTCACCGCCTTGCGCTGGGAGATGTCGATGCTGGCGCGGATCGCGCCGTCCTGGCGGGCGAAGGCCAGCAGGTGCCCGCCGGCGTCGACGACGGCGACGTTCATCGGTTGGCCGATGCGGTCGGCCTCGGCCAGCCCGGCGTCGAGCATCCGGCGTGCCTCGGCAAGGGTCAGTCCCGGCATGCGGTCCTCCGCGGATCCGGTGGGCGCCCCGCTCCCGGTCGCCGTGCGACGGTCCGGCGGGGCGGCCGGGCACCGCCCGGCGACGACGGACACTAGGAGCGCCCCGACCGGCCGACCACGGGGAGAGTCCCCACCCCCGGCCCTGGGGGATCTCCCCCACGACGAGGGGTCAGCCGCCGATCGGATGACCCCCTGCGGGGCGGGTACCGGCCCGCTGGCCCCCCAGCACGGAGACGCGGGTGGCGTCGAGGTGGTCCCGCAGCCGCTCGCGGGTCCCGGCGCGGTCCCCGCGGCCCAGCGCGTCGACGATCGCCTCGTGCTGGGTGAGGATCTCGTGCGGCCGGGAGGGCCCCCGTTCCAGCGAGCCGAGGTTCATCCGCAGCTGACGGTCGCGCAGCGAGGCGTAGAGCTCCAGCAGGATCGCGTTGCGCGCGCTCTCGACGACGGTGATGTGGAAGCGGCGGTCGGCCTCGGCGAACGCCCGCTGGTCGCCCGAGGCCAGCGCGGCGCGCTGGACGTCCAGCACGTCACGCAGGGCGCGGGCCACGACGGCGCGCTCGGCCTCGGACACCGCGCAGAGCTTCTCCAGCGCGTGCCCCTCGACCAGCTCGCGGGCCTCCAGCACGTCCTCGACCTCGTGCGGCGACACCGCGACCACGAGCGCCCCGCGCTTGGGGAACAGCCGCAGCAGCCCCTCGGCCTCGAGGCGCAGGAACGCCTCCCGCACCGGGGTGCGGCTCATGGCGAGCGTCTCGGCGACCTGGCCCTCGGTGATGAGGTCCCCGCCGGGGAACGAGCCGTCGAGGATGCGTGACTTCGTGTCGCGGTAGGCGCGCTCCTTGGCCGATGTCCCCGCCGGCACACCACCGTTTCCCGCCACGTCACCGCCCTTGCCCTCGACTCGGCGCGACCCTACTCTCACTCCATCAATGCATCTTGTATGCATCATGCGTCGAGGAGGACGGCTGGTGGTCGCAGCGGCACCGTCGGGCGCACTCGCGGCCCGTCCCGGCCCCCCGGGGTCCGTGCACCCCGGCGACGGCGACCCCCTGCTGCACCGCATCGCCGACCACCTGCGCACGCTCACCGGCGGTGCCGGGTGGGTCGTGCGCGTCGACGAGGCCCGCGGATCGTGGGCGGGGGCGGTGGACGACGGCGGCGTGCCCGGCGACGTCGTCGCCCGGCTGCTCGCGACCCGCGCGCCGGTGCACGACGAGTCCCCCGGGCGCCGCCCGGTCCTCGCCGTGCCGGTCCGGCGCGGCCCCCGCATCGTCGGCGCCTGTGTCGTCACCGGCGGGATCGCCGGCTTCTCCTCCGCCGACGTCCACCTCGCGGAACTGTTCGCCGACTACGCCGCGCTCGCGCTCGCCGACAGCGGTGCGCTCGCCGGGCGCACCCTCGAACAGGCCGTGCGCCAGGAGCTCGCCTGGGTGGAGGCGCAGGGGACCCCCCGCGCGGACCTCGTGACCGTCGGCTCCGGGACGATCCCCGCCGAGACCGCCGACGAGGTGTTCCGGACGGTGCAGGAGGCGCTGCTCAACGTCGCGGTGCACGCCGGCGCGGCCTGCGTGCGAGTCGGGGTGGTGCACGGCCCCGGCACGCTCACCGTCCTGGTCGAGGACGACGGCCGCGGGTTCGACGCCTCGGCGGGCACCCGGCTGCACGTCGCGGCCGCGGGCGCGCGCCTCGGCCTGCGTTCCATGGCGGCCAGGGCCCGCCGCCTCGACGGCGAGCTCGAGATCGACAGCAGCCCCGGGTCCGGGACCCGGCTGCGCCTGACCGTGCCCTGCACGACGGTGGCCCCGGCCGCACCGGGCCGGGTCCGGACCGGGGTGCTCGTCGCCGCGGCCCGCCCGGTGGTGCGCGCCGGGATCGTCCGCCTGCTGCAGCTCGGCGAACCCGGGCTCGGCATGGTCTCGGAGGTCCCCGACGCCGCCGACGCCGACCGGATCGCCGGCGCCTGCCGGCTCCTCGGCCCGGACGTGCTCGTCGTGGACCACGAACTGCTCGGCGACGACCTCGGCGTGCTCGACCGCCTCGCGGCCCTCCCCGACCCGCCGGCCGTCGTCCTGCTCGCCGAGGACTGCCCCGACCAGCGGCTGCGCGCCGCCGTCGCCGCCGGGGTGAAGGGCTGCGTCGACCCGGACGCCGACGGGGCACGCCTGGCCGCCGTCGTCGGTGCCGCCGGACGCGGCGAGACCCTCCTCGCCGACGAGCAGCTCGGGCGGCTCGCCGCGCCGCGGCGCACCGTGGGTCTCCCGGGGATCACGCCGCGGGAGGAGGAGGTCCGGGCGCTCGTCGCCGACGGCCTCACCGACCGCCAGATCGCCCGCACGCTGGCCATCTCGGCGAAGACGGTCGAGAAGCACGTCGGCTCGCTGCTGCGCAAGACCAGGACGAGCAACCGGACGATGCTGGCCCGGCTGGCCTAGACCGCGAGTCCGGCCAGCGCCCATCCCGCGGCCGCCGACCCGACCCCCACGATCATGCTGACCAGCAGGTACGCCGTCGCCGTCAGCCGCTCGCGGACGTCGAGGAGTGCGACCACCTCGTAGCTGAAGGTGCTGTAGGTCGTCAGTGCGCCGCAGAAGCCGGTCGCGGCCAGCAGCTGGGCCCACGGCGGGAGCGCCGCCGACGCACCGGCGAGCCCGCCGAGCACGAACGACCCGATGACGTTCGCGGCGAACGTCCCCCACGGGAACGCGGTCCGGACCACCCGGCGGCCCAGCCGGTCGAGCAGGTACCGCAGCGGTGCCCCGACCGCCGCCCCGAGCGCCACCAGAAGCGCCGACGACGCGGTCACCGGCCGGTCCCCCGGCGCGCGGCCCGGCGGGTGAGCGCGACACCCGCACCGCACGCCGCGACGGCGAGCAGCGGCGTCGCCACCAGGTAGCCGACGGCGGCGGCGGTGCGGCCCGCGGCGGCGAGGTGCAGCAGGTCGACCGACCACGTCGAGAACGTCGTGTACCCGCCCAGCACGCCGGTCGCGAGCAGCGGGCGGAGCAGCGGGTGCGGGGTGGTCAGCTCGACCAGGACGGTGAGCAGGACCCCGATCAGCAGGCAGCCCGACAGGTTGATCACGAACGTCGTCCACGGCCAGCCGCCCGGCCCGTCGGGGAACAGCACGCCCAGGACCCAGCGGGCCTCCGCGCCGGCGACGCCGCCGGCCGCCACCGCCCCCAGCACCGCGGGCGTCCGCGGGTTCCTCCGTGACCGATGCTCGTCCACGCACACCACTCCCACACGGCCGTCTCCGGTCGGGTAGGAGCCATCAGCCCGGGCGGGCGGTTGTCGGCGGAGCCCCATCGCCGTCGAGGGGCACCGTACCCCGGTCCGGCCGGGAGCGGCGGCTCAGCACCGGTAGTACCGGAGCGTCACCGGGCCGCCGCCGGGCGCCGTCCAGCCGGCGGTCCCGGTCCCGACGTGCGTCCACCCGGTCCGCTCGTAGAGCTCGATCGCGGCGTCACCGCCGGGCTCGGCGACCTCGAGCCCGAGCGTCAGCCCGTGCCGCCGGGCGTGCTCCCGCACATGGTCGAGCAGCAGCCGCGCGATCCCCCGGCGCCGTCCCCGGGGGGCTACGAACAGCCGGCCGACCGTCCCGACGTGCGCTGCGCCGGCGTCCGCGGTGAGCAGCACGTGCCCGGCCACGACGTCGTCGACCGTCGCCACCCAGGCACCCAGGAGTCCGTCCGGTGCGAGCCACCCTGCGGGGTCGCCGGGCCAGACCATCGGGTACCGGTCGGTCCCGTGCACCGCGGCCAGCGCGGCGACGCACCCGGGCAGGTCGTCCGGGCTGCGCCGCCGGATCCGTGGGTCCACGGTCGGCCATCATCGTCCCGGTCCGCGGACGGACCGGTCGGGGCCTCAGTCGGTCTCGACCTTGAACCCGACCTTCATGGCGACCTGGAAGTGCTGGACGGCGCCGTCGTCGAGGTGCAGCCGGATGTCGCTGACCTGTGCCCAGTCCAGGTTGCGGAGGGTCTTGGAGGCGTCGGCGATACCGGAGCGGATGGCGGCGTCCACTCCGTCCGACGAGGTCCCGACGATCTCGGTCACGCGATACGTGTCAGCCATGCCCGATGGTTCCCGTTCCGCGGCGCGGCAAACCGCGCCGCGCCGCGCGCCGTGGGCCGCCTACGCCGGTGCGGTCTCGCGACGTCGCGCCGGGGTCCGGTAGGTGAGGTGGCGCAGGAGCGCCTCGGCCGGCCCGCGCCGGCCCGTGCGGCGCAGCAGGTCCGCGATGACGACGGTGGCCGCCCACGTGGCGACCGCGACCCCCGCGGCCGCGGCGGCACCCAGCCCGCCGCCCAGGTCCAGCAGGGACGGTTCGGTGAGGACCAGCCACACGGGCGACTGGGCGATGTAGAAGGTCATCGACCGCCGGCCGCACGCCACCAGCGCGGTCGTCACCCGGCCGCGCGTGCCCCCGATGCGGTCGGCGACGAGCGCGATGGCCGCCATGAAGGCGAGCCCCCCGGCGATGCCGGTCCCGGCGAACACCGCCACCGCGACGGCAGCGGCACCGGGCGTGCCCGGCGTCCACACCCCGACGGCCTGCAGCGCGACCGGCTGCGCCCCCAGGACGGCGACCGGGAACCCGAGCAGGACGACGCGCCACAGCAGCGACCGGTAGCGGTCGGGCTGCTCCAGCAGGCGCATCCGGCCGGCCCAGACACCGACCAGCACCGCCGGCAGCACGGTGAGCGCGGAGAGAGGCAGCAGCGGGAGCGCCACCGCGCGCTGGAGCGCACTGTCCACGAGCGTCGGCCCGACGGCGAGCGGCGTGTCGGACGCGGCCGCCGTCTGGAGGAGGGTCGAGGCGGCCACCCCGATCAGGAGGGTCACCGCGGTGACGATCCCCAGCCGGCGCCCGGACCACGAGACCACCCCCGCGAACACCACGGCGACCACACCGTAGGCACCGATGACGTCCCCGCCGTAGAGCAGGACGACGTGGGCAGCACCGAACACGACCAGCCACGCCCCGCGGCGCCGGATCAGCCGCCGCGCCTGCGCCGGGTCCCCGCCCGGGCCCGAGAGGCGCCGGGTCATCTGCACGAGGCCGTATCCGAAGAGGAGCCCGAACAGCGGGGCGGACCGCGCGTCCACGAAGGACGTCAGCAGCCACTGGACGGCGACGTCGAGCGGGCCGCCACCGGCCGGGGTGGTCATCGAGTTGCCTCCCCCGTGCAGCATCCGGGAGTGGGCGAGCGCGATGAGCAGCAGCATCACCCCCCGCGCCAGGTCGGGGGCCAGCAGGCGTTCCGACTCCGGGGTGGGTGTGGACGGACCGGGCACGGGCGGACGGGATCTGGGCACGGGCCCGACGCTAGGAACGCCGTCCGGTGTCGCGCATCGGTCGAGAGGCTGGGACCACCCGACCGAAGTCGGAGACGTGACGCACGTCATGCCGCGGCCCCTTGAGGGTGCCGCAGCGGCACGGCCTTACCTGGAGCCACTCCACCCGGACGCTGAGACCCGGCCCCACAGAGGAGAGACCCATGCCGCACCACCACCCCGTATCGCCGATCCACCCGGCGGGCACCGGTCCCGTACGCAGCTCGTGCCCGACGGTGTCGGTCGTCGTGCCGACCCGCAACGAGGCGCGCAACCTGGAGATCGTGCTGCCGGAGCTGTCGGCCCAGCCGCTGGTCTCGCAGGTCGTCGTGGTCGACGGGCACTCGGTGGACGGTACGACGGACGTGGCGCGCCGGGTGCTGCCCGCCGCGACCGTGGTCACGCAGACCCGGCGCGGCAAGGGCAACGCGATGGCCTGCGGCTTCGCCGCGGCCACGGGCGACATCGTCGTCATGTTCGACGCGGACGGGTCGGCGGACCCCGCCGAGATCCCCGCCTTCGTCGAGGCCCTCGTCGACGGCGCCGACGTGGCGAAGGGGAGCCGGTTCCGCTCCGGCGGCGGGAGCGACGACATCACCCCGCTGCGCAGGTGCGGCAACGCCGGCCTCAACGCGGTCGCCAACCTGCTGTTCCGGACGTCCTACACGGACCTCTGCTACGGCTACAACGCGTTCTGGGCGGACGTCCTGCCGGTCCTGGAGCTGCCGGCCGTCGAGACGCCGGACGCGGGCGGCCCGCTGGCCTGGGGCGACGGGTTCGAGATCGAGACGATCCTCAACTGCCGGATCGCCGCCGCCGGGCTGAGGATCGCCGAGGTCGCGTCGGTCGAGCGTGCCCGCGTCCACGGCGAGACGAACCTGCGGACCTTCGCCGACGGCACCCGGGTGCTGCGGACGCTGGTGGCCGAGTACCGGCGGTCCCAGCGGCCGCGCGTTCCCGTCGCCGTCCACTGAGGTCCCGGGCGTCAGCCGCCGGGAGCCGCGCCGGGGACGAGCTCGGCGAGCAGGTCCCGGACCCGGCGGTCGATCTCGTCACGGATGGGCCGGACCTCGTCGGGGGTGCGTCCTGCGGGGTCGTCGAGCTGCCAGTCCAGGTAGCGCCTGCCGGGGAGGACCGGGCAGGCGTCGCCGCAGCCCATCGTGATCACGACGTCGGACGCCCGGACGGCGTCGGTGGTCAGCGGCTTCGGGTGTGCACGGTCGAGGTCGATCCCGATCTCCGCCATCACCTCGCGCACGGCCGGGTCGATCGTGGCGGCGGGTGCCGATCCGGCGGAGCGGACGGTCACGGTGCCCCGCGAGTGACGGGCGAGCAACGCGGCGGCCATCTGGGACCGGCCGGCGTTGTGCACGCAGACGAACAGGACCTCCGGTACAGCGGTCATGCGGGACCCTTCCAGCGTCGGCGTGCGGCGAGCGAGACGGAGACCAGTGCGACCAGGACCGGGACCTCGATCAGCGGTCCGACGACCCCGGCCAGTGCCTGGCCGGAGGTGACACCGAACGTGGCGACGGCGACGGCGATGGCCAGCTCGAAGTTGTTGCCGGCCGCGGTGAAGGCGAGTGTCGTGGTCCGGGCGTAGCCGAGCCCGATCGCCTTCCCGAGCGCGAAGGAACCGGCCCACATGAGCGCGAAGTAGGCCAGCAACGGCACCGCGATCCGGGCCACGTCGAGCGGCCGTGAGGTGATCGCCTGCCCCTGGAGCGCGAAGAGGACCACGATGGTGAACAGCAGCCCGTACAGCGCGAGCGGGCCGACGCGGGGCAGGAACCGTGACTCGTACCAGTCGCGCCCGCGGGTGCTCTCGCCCACGCGCCGGGACAGGTAGCCGGCCACCAGCGGCACGCCGAGGAACACCAGCACCGACCCGGCGATCTGCCACGGCGAGACGTCCAGGTCGGTGACGGGGAGCCCCAGCCATCCGGGCAGCAGGTCGAGGTAGAACCAGCCCAGCGCGGCGAACGCGATCACCTGGAACACCGAGTTGAGCGCCACCAACACGGCCGCGGCCTCCCGGTCCCCGCAGGCCAGGTCGTTCCAGATGACGACCATGGCGATGCAGCGGGCCAGCCCGACGACGATCAGGCCGGTCCGGTACTCGGGCAGGTCCGGCAGCAGCAGCCACGCGAGCGCGAACATCAGCGCCGGACCGGCCACCCAGTTCAGCACCAGCGACGCGACGATCAGCCGCCGGTCCCCCACGACCGAGTCCATGCGGTCGTAGCGGACCTTCGCCAGCACCGGGTACATCATCACGAGCAGCCCGAGCGCGATCGGCAGGGAGACCCCCGAGACCGTCACCGCGTCCAGCGCGGGCCCCAGCCCGGGGACCAGGCGCCCGGCCAGCAGGCCGACGGCCATCGCCACCAGGATCCAGACCGGGAGCATCCGGTCCAGGGTGGACATACGGGCGGCCACCGGCGCCGTCCCGGGACCGGTCGAGGTGCCGGCGCCGGGCCCGGTGCTCACGGCGCCACCGCCGCGTCCTCCGCGGAACGGGTGGGGAGCAGGACGGCGGACAGCCGGCCGAGCACGTCCGGGTGGACGCGATAGTAGACCCAGGTCCCCCGCCGCTCCCCCGAGATCAGGCCCGCCTCGCGGAGGACCTTCAGGTGGTGGGAGATGGTGGCCCCGGTCAGGTCGAACACGTCCGTCAGGTCGCACACGCACGCCTCACCGCCGGCGTGCGAGGCGATCAGCGAGAGCAGGCGGAGCCGCACCGGGTCGCCCATCGCCTTGAACACCCGGGCCAGCTCGGCCGACCGGTCGGCGGACAGCGGCTCGGCCACCAGCGGCGAGCAGCACCCGACCACGTCGCTCGTCCGCACGTGTTTCGACATCCATCTACCTTGACAGATGTCGAAACAGCGGCGCAAGCTCTGTATCGACAGTCATCGAATCAAGGAGTCGTCATGTCACGGGTCCAGCTCGCACTACGCGTCGCCGACCTCGAGGGCTCGATCGCCTTCTACCGGTCCCTGTTCGGGGTCGAGCCCGCCAAGCGGCGCCCCGGCTACGCGAACTTCGCCGTCACCGACCCCCCGCTGAAGCTCGTCCTGATCGAGGGCGACGCCGGCGAGCCCACCGTCATGGACCACCTCGGCGTCGAGGTCGGGACCACCGAGGAGGTCGACCGGGCCACCGGACGCCTGTCGGCACTCGGCCTGTTCACCCGGACCGAGGAGGACACCACCTGCTGCTATGCCCTGCAGGACAAGGTGTGGGTACACGCGCCGGGCGCCGAACCGTGGGAGGTCTACACCGTCAAGGCCGACGCCCCCGAGGCCACCTCCGTGCACCCGGCCGGCACACCGGGAGGGGCGGCGGGACGCTGCGAGTGCGGACGGACCGCCGGCGGGGCGGGATCCGCCGGCACCTGTTGCACCACAGCGGCACACCAGGGGGACCCGGCCGGCTGACCCTCCGCCGTCACCGGAAGGGCAGAGCCGACTCGAGGTGCTCGCGGAGCGCCACGACCGCACTCCTCCGTGCGGAGTACCGGGACTGGAAGAGGCTGTAGTAGCGGCGGAGATCGACCCCGACGACCGACACGAGACGGTCGGCCGCGATGCCGTGCCGGAGGGCCGCACGCCGGGTCATCAACGCGGTCCGTGAGGCCTCCGAGTCGATGAGGCCGAGCAGCGTCGTCAGACTCCCGATCCAGCGGACGCCCGGCCCCGGGCCGCCGGTCGCGGCGCGGGCGCCGGCGGACAGCTGATCGAAGACCGCCTGGTAGGGGCGGATCACCAGCAGCTCCAGGCCGGCGACGGCCGCGACGCCGGCCCGGTCCGCCCCGTGCAGCTCATGGGCGACGGGGACCACGAGCACCACCTCGTCGCTCCCCAGCTCGATCGCTCCCGGCCGTCCGGCGGCCCGTGCCGTCAGGAGCGCCAGGTCGGCCTCACCGTCGTCGACCGCGGCGAGCACGTCGTCGTACTCGAGGTCCGAGACGACGACCTCGACGGCCGGGTACCGCGCGTGGAAGGTCTGCAGCGCAGGGTGCAGGAACGAGGTCGCCAGGTGGGGGGTCGAGGCCAGCATCACCGAGCCCGCCGGCTCCTCGCCGTCCTGGACGAACCCGCCGAGGAAGCGGTCCAGCTGGTCGAGCAGGGGATCCACCCCGGCGAGCAACCGCTCCCCCGCGGCGGTCAGCTCGACGCGGCGGGTGTTCCGCGTGAGCAGCTGGGTCCGCACGGCCGCCTCGAGGCGCTGGATGCGGCTCGTCGTGGCCGGCTGGGTGAGATGCAGCCGCTTGGCGGCGGCGGTGAAGCTGCCGAGCTCGGCCACGGCGACGAAGGCCTCGATCTCCGCGAGCTTGAAGTGCTCGAGCGCCTGCCTGCGATGTCCGTCCACGCCCCCACCCATCAATAAATTTCATTTATGAGCGTATCACACCATTCGATTGGACTCCTTCCGTTCGTCGCGATTACCGTTCTCCCCGTACGTCGCGACAGACAATCATCACCTCATCGGGGAGGAATCGTCCGTGCGAATCATCGATGCCCACCACCACCTGTGGGACCTGGGCACGCTGCACTATCCGTGGCTGACGGACGACATCCAGCCGAAGTCGTACGGCGACTACTCCGCGATCCGCCGCAACTATCTCGTCGAGGACTTCCTCGCCGACGTCGACAGCGCCGGCGTCACGAAGTCCGTGCACCTCGCGGCGGGCACCGAACCGTTCGCGGAGACCGCCTGGCTGGAGGAGACCGCGAACGACACCGCCCGGTCGCGCGGCTTCCCGCACGCGATCGTCGCGGGTGCCGACCTCACGGTGGACGACGTCGAGGAGGGGATCGAGCGCCAGGCGGCACTCAGCGGCCGGATGCGTGGGGTCCGCCAGATCCTGAGCAAGGCCGTCACGGCGGGACATGCCGACCCCTCCCAGGACCCGGCGTGGCACACCGGCGTCGGCCTGCTGGCGAAGCACGACTTCTCGCTCGACCTGCAGGTCCACCCGACACAGCTGGACATCGCCGTGTCCGTCGCCCGCGACCATCCCGAGCTGCTGGTGGTCATGGACCACTGTGCGCTGGTCGACCAGCGGGACGCGGAGACCTTCCCGATGTGGCGGCGCGGCGTCGCCGAGCTCGCCGGGCTGCCGAACGTGCGCATGAAGATCTCCGCATTCATGCTGTACGACCTCGATTTCACCGCGGAGTCGATCCGTCCGGTCGTGCACGAACTCCTCGATCTGTTCGGAACGGATCGCGCATTCTTCGCCAGCAATTTCCCAGTGGATCGGCTCGCCTGTTCCTACGCCGATCTGTGGTCGCGCTACACGGCCTCGATCGCGGATCTCACCGACGACGAGCGCGACCAGGTCCTCTACCGCACGGCCGCCGCGACGTACCGGATCCCGGAATGACGTGGCGCGACGTCGTATCCCTGTTCGTGCCCGCGCACGTCGCGCGGCTGCGGGAGAAGGCCGAGGCGCTCGGCGTCCCGCTCGTCCTCGATCTCGAGGACGCGGTACCTGCCGCGGAGAAGGAGACCGCCCGGCACGCCGCCGCCGAACTCGTCGGGCGGCTGCCGGGGCGCTGCACCTTACGGATCAACCCCGTCGCCGTCTCGCGGGCCTTCGGTGTCGCCGCCGCCGCGGACGACCTCGCCGCCGTGGTGCGGCCCGGTCTCGCGGGCGTCGTCGCCCCGAAGATCGACGACGTGGAGACGCTGCACCGCGTCGACGACCACCTCACGGGCGCGGAACGGCGGGCCGGTGTCGCGGAGGGGTCCGTCCCGCTCGGTGCCGTGATCGAGACCGCGAAGGGAGTCGTGGATCTCCCGCTCGTCGCACGCGCCGGGGCCGCACTCGCCCGGCCCTTCGGGCTCTCCTTCGGGGCCGGCGACCTGACCACGGACCTCGGCATCGACTGGGGGCCCGACGAGTCGGTGTTCGACACGCCGCGTGCGTTGCTCCCCATCGCGTCCCGGGCCGCGGGGCTCGGCAGGCCGCGCGACACCGTCTTCGCCGACGTCGCCGACGTCGCGGGCCTGCGGGCCAGCGCGGCGCGGGGCAAGGCCCTCGGCTACGGGGGCAAGGCCGCGATCCACCCGGCCCAGATCGACGTGATCCGCGAGGTCTACCGCCCGACCGCCCGCCAGCTGGGCTGGGCACGGGACGTGGTGGACGCGGCAGCCCGGCACGCCTCCGACGGGGCCGGTGCCTTCCTGCTCGACGGACGCATGATCGACGACCCGGTCGTGGCGCGTGCCCGCGAACTACTCGCCTCGACGACGGAAGGACACGAGTGATGAGCTCAGCCCTCGACGGCATGGTCGTCCTGGACCTGACGAGCTACCTGGCCGGCCCCTACGGCTGCGCGCTCCTCGGCGACCAGGGCGCCGACGTGATCAAGGTGGAGTCGCCGGACGGCGACATGATGCGTCGTTACCCCTCCACGCTGAAGGGGGAGAACCGCGCCGTGCTGGGCGCGAACCGGAACAAGCGGTCGATCCGGCTCGACCTCAAGTCCGAGCAGGGCCGGGAGGCGTTCCTGCGCATGGTCGCCGCCGCGGACGTCGTCGTGCACAACTTCCGGCCGGGCGTCGCGGAGTCGCTGGGCATCGGCTACGAGGCGCTCCGTGCCGTCCGCGAGGACCTCGTCTACTGCTCGCTGACCGGCTACGGGAACGGCGACGGGCCGATGCGCCGCCACCCGGGATACGACCAGATGCTCCAGTGCTTCACCGGCATGGCCATGGCCCAGGGACTGTCGGTCGGGTCCCCCCAGATCCTGCGCGGGTCCATCGTGGACTTCTACGCCTCGGCGCTGCTCGCACAGGGGGTGATCGCGGCGCTGCTGCACCGGTACCGGACCGGGGCGGGCCAGCACGTCGAGATCTCGCTGCTCCGGTCCGCGATCGCGCTGCAGGTCGGGCGGTTCGTCTGGGCGGACTCGGAACCGCGGGACGTGCAGCGGGAGCCGGACTCGAGCCAGGCCAGCGGCGCCGTCGAGACCAAGGAGGGCTACCTGTACTTCCAGGCCGGGACGGCGAAGTTCTGGACGGCGTTCTGCGAGGCCATCGGGTTGCCGGAGCTCGCGGACGATCCCCGCTACGACACCCTGGTGAAGCGCGCGCAGCACGGGGCGACCCTCATGCCGCAGATCAAGCAGGCCCTGCTCGCCAGGACGGCTGTCGAGTGGGAGCAGGAGATGGTCGGCCGCGTCCCGGTCGTCGCCCTGCGGGACATCGGGGAGATGTTCGAGCACCCGCAGGTGCTGGCGGAGGGACTGGTCACCGAGCACGACCACCCCGAGGTGGGCCGGTACCGCACCATGACCACGGCCGTGAAGATGGGCGCCGGGGACCCGGTGACCACCCGCGCGCCACTGGCGGGTGAGCACACCGACGAGATCCTCGGCCGTTTCGACTTCAGCGCGGCGGAGGTCGAGCAGCTCCGGCGTGCGAGGGCGGCCTCGTGAGCACGGCCGTGAGCACCGCCGTCGACGAGGCGATCATCGGTCGGCGGGCGGTGCGGGGCTTCCTCCCGGACCCCGTCCCCGAGGAGCTCGTCCGGCAGCTGCTCGCGACCGCCTCCCGGGCACCCAGCGGCAGCAACACCCAGCCCTGGAGGGTCTCCGTCGTCACCGGCGGGACCCTGCGCGAGCTCGGTGCCGACCTGGTCGCCGAGCACGACCGCGGGACGGCACCCCGCCCGGACTACGACTACTACCCGGGGCAGTGGCGCAGCCCCTACCTCGACCGGCGACGGGAGTGCGGGTGGGGCCTCTACAGCGCCGTCGGCGTCGCCCGGGGCGACCGGGACGCGGCGCACCGGCAGCGCGCCCGCAACTACACGTTCTTCGGGGCCCCGGTCGGCGTGTTCGTCACCGTCGAGCGGGACATGGGCCGGGGCAGCCTGCTCGACGCCGGCATGTTCGTCCAGAACCTGATGCTCGCCGCGCGGGGCCACGGGCTCGACTCCTGCCCCAGGTCGCCGTCGCGTCCTGGCCGGACATCGTGCGCCGCCGCCTCCTGATCCCCGAGACCGAGATCGTCGTGTGCGGCGTCGGGATCGGGTGGATCGACCCGGACGAGCCCGCCAACTCGCTGCGCACCTCGCGGGTCCCCGTGGAGACCTTCGCGACCTTCCACCGCTGACCGGACACGAGAAATGGGTGATCGACGATGACAGACCCGACCTCCACGAACCCGATCTTCGGGCCCAACCGGTTGAAGATGGGTGTCTTCGGGCTCAACGGGAAGGGGACGGCCAACACGCTCGTCCCCGAGGTCCACACCCCGTCCTGGGAGAAGAACCTGCGCGCGGCCCAGCTCGCCGACGCCGCCGGCCTGGAGGCGATCGTCGCCTACGCACGCTGGAAGGGACACGAGGTCGGCCACCCCGACCATCCGTCGGGGGTGACCCTGGAACCGTTCACCTGGGCGGCGGGAATCGCCCAGGCGACCCGGCACGCCGCGGTGTTCGCCACCTCGCACGCCCCCACGATCCACCCGATCGCGGCGGCCAAGATGGCGGCGACGGTGGACATCGTCTCCGGGGGCCGGTTCGGGCTGAACGTCGTCGCCGGGTGGAGCCGTCCCGAGCTCGAGATGTTCGGTGCGCCGCTCAAGGAGCACGACGAGCGCTACGCCCACCTCGCCGAGTGGCTCGGCATCATCACGCGGCTGTGGACCGAGGACGTCGAGTTCGACCACGACGGCCCGTTCTTCCAGGTCGCGAAGGCGGCCTCCCGCCCACGACCGGTCCAGCGCCCACGCCCGGCGATCATGAGCGCGGGCAGCTCGTCCGCGGGCCGTGCGTTCGCGCTGGCCAACGCTGACATGTGCTTCATCAGCCTGACCTCGTCCGATCCGGCCACCTGGCGGGCGCAGGTCGAGTCCTACAAGGCCGCCGCCCGCGAGGAGACCGGCCGCGAGACGCAGGTCTGGATCATGTCGACGATCGTCCAGCGGGACACGAACGCCGAGGCCGAGGCCGCGTTGAAGCGGATCGCCGTCGACAACGCCGACGAGGACTCGATCCGCGCCTGGATGAAGGAGCGCGCGATCAACTCCCAGGCCCTGTCCCAGGAGACCCGCGACGTGCTGCACCTGAGGGCCGCCGCCGGAGCGGGTGGCTCGATCTTCTGCGGCGACGCCGACCACGTCGCCGACCAGCTCCAGACGATCTCGGACGCGGGCATCGACGGCATGCTGATCGGCTACGTCGACTTCGAGGACGGCCTCGGCCGGCTGAGCAAGGACCTGCTCCCCGTCCTCGAACAGCGCGGCCTCCGCGAACCCTTCGTGCCCGGCCACGGCTGAGCCCCGACCCCGGAACCAGGTGGAGCAATGACGCTGGACCGCACTTCCGAACAGGCTCCCGGGAACGTCGAGGACGACACGCAGCGCCGTCGCGCGATGTGGTCCGCCCTGCTCGGGACACTGGTGGAGTACTACGACTTCTACCTCTACAGCCTCCTCGCCGCGGTGGCGATCGGGCCGCTGTTCTTCCCCGGGAGCGACCCCGCCGCGGCGTTGCTCGCGTCCTTCGCGACCCTCGCGGTCGGGTTCGTCGCCCGCCCGGTCGGTGCCCTGCTGATGACCGCGGTCGGCGACCGCCTGGGCAGGCGCAACGTCCTGCTCGTCACGGTGCTCGCGATGGGGATCGCGTCCCTGCTCATCGGCCTGCTCCCCACCTACGACACGATCGGCGTCTGGGCTCCGGTCCTGCTCGTCGTCCTCCGCGTCGTGCAGGGGCTCGCCGCGGGCGGGGAGTTCGGCGGCGGGCTGCTGATGTCGATGGAGTACGCCCGCGACGAACGCCGCGGCCTCGCCAGCAGCGCACCGCAGGTGGGGCTCTACGCCGGGATCATCCTGGCGAACGCGAGCCTGCTGCTCGTCTCCCTGCTCCCGCGCGAGATGTTCCTCGGATGGGGCTGGCGCCTCCCCTTCTACTTCTCCCTCGTCCTCGTCGCCGTCACCCTGTGGGTGCGCGCCGGGGTCGACGAGACCCCGGTCTTCGAGCGGGCGAAGCGCCGCGAGGAGCTCGCGCACCGCCCGTTGCGCGATCTCTTCCGCACGCAGTGGCGTGGCCTCGCCGTCGTCGTCCTCGCAGCCTTCGCCGTGACCACCGCGTCGGCGTTCAACAGCTCGTACAAACCGGCCTACGCGATCCAGCTCGGCTTCACCTCCTCCCAGGCGCTCACCATCACGCTCCTGGGCACCTCGACCGGGCTGCTGTTCGTGCCGCTCTTCGCGGGGCTGTCCGACCGGTGGGGGCGCAAGCGCCTCGCCGTCGGCGGGATCGTCCTCATCCCGTTCACGGCCTGGGTGGCCTTCGAGGCGCTCGGGACCGGCTCGTTCGGTCTCGCGATCGTCGCCGCCGTCCTCCCCGCCGTGGCCCACAGCATGGCCTTCGGCCCCGTCGGGGCCTGGATCGCGGAGATGTTCCCGACCCGCTTCCGGTACGGCGGGGCGTCGATCGGCTTCCAGCTCGCCGCGACGCTCGGCGCCGGATTCTTCCCCCTCATCGCCACCGGACTCTCGGCGGCGGCGGGCGGCCCCCCGCACTACGGTCTCGTGCTCACCTACCTCGTCATGGCCTCGGTGATCAGCCTGGTGGGCGTCAACCTCGCCCGGGAGACCGCGCGAGTGACCTTCGACGAGATCGACGCCACCGGAAAGGACACACCGTGAGCTCCCCCCTGATGCGCACCGCCGAGGGCAGGCCGACCGAGTTCGGCCGCATCTACCCACCGGACCGCGGCTGGCTCCGCAAGGCGCCTGCCGAGGACGTGCTGTTCCCCGACCTGCCGATCGTCGACCCCCACCACCACCTCTGGGACCACCCCGGCTACCCGTACCTGCTCGACGAGTTCACCGCGGACGCCACCACCGGCCACGACGTCGTCGCGACCGTGTTCGCCGAGTGCCTGTCGGAGTACCGCACCGAGGGACCGCAGGCGCTGCGCCCCGTCGGCGAGACCGAGTTCGTCGCCGGTGTCGCCGGACGGGCCGCCGGCGGTGCCTCGCCGGTCCGGGTCGGCGCCGGGATCACCGGGTTCGCCGACCTCCGGCTCGGCGCCGCCGTCGAGGACGTGCTGCGCGCCCACCAGGACGCCGGCGACGGCCGCTTCAGGGGGATCCGGTTCGCCACGAGCTGGGACAGCGACCCCGACATCGAGAACAGCCACACCGGCAGCGCCCCGCACCTGCTCGGGGACCCCGACGTCCGCGCGGGCATGGCGGTCCTGAGCGACCTGGGCCTCGTGCTCGACACCTGGGTCTTCTTCCCCCAGCTGGACGACGTCGCCCGGGCCGCCGACGCCCTCCCCGACCTGTCCGTGGTGCTCGACCACTGCGGTGGCCCGCTCGGATACGGCCACTACGCCGGTCACCGGGACGAGGACTTCGCCGCCTGGCGCCGCGGCGTGCGCGCGGTCGCGGAGCGGCCCAACGTGACCTGCAAGATCGGCGGGCTCGTCGCCCGACTCGCCGCCTTCGACTACCGCACCGCCGAGCGGCCGCCGTCCTCGACGGAGCTCGCCACGCTGTGGCGGCCGTGGATCGAGACCTGCATCGAGGCCTTCGGACCGGACCGGTGCATGTTCGAGAGCAACTACCCCGTCGACAAGGTCGGCGTCCCCTACGCCACGCTGTGGAACACCTTCAAGCAGGTGACGGCGGCGATGACGGAGGCGGAGCGGCTCGATCTCTTCTCGGGCACGGCGAGCCGGGTCTACTCGCTGTGACGGGCACCTTCAAGCAGGCCCTCGCCGACGGGCGTCCCCAGCTCGGCCTGTGGCTGGGGCTGCCCTGCACCGAGTCGGCCGAGATCGTCGCCGCCGCCGGCTTCGACTGGCTCGTCCTCGACGGGGAGCACGGCCCCTTCGACCTCGCGGTGATCAAGTCCCAGCTGCTGGCCGTCGCGTCCCACCCCGGCGTCGAACCCGTCGTCCGGGTCCCGACCGGCCTCGGCGGCTACGGGGAGGCGATGCTGAAGCGCTGCCTCGACCTGGGCGCCCGCACGGTCCTGGTCCCGATGATCGAGTCGGCCGCCCAGGCGCGGGAGGTCGTCCGGCACTGCCGTTACCCCGCCGCGGGGGTGCGCGGGGTCGCCGCCGCCCGTGCCGCCGCCTGGGGCCGGGACCGGGGGTACTTCGACCGGGCGAACGAGGAGATCTGCATCCTCGTCCAGGTCGAGACCGTGGACGGCATCGCCGCGCTGGACGAGATCGTCGCGGTCGACGGTGTGGACGGCGTCTTCTTCGGACCGTCCGACCTGTCGGCGTCACTCGGGCTGCTCGGGCAGCCCGAGGACCCCCAGGTACGGACGACCGTGGAGGACGCCGTCGGACGGGTCCGGAAGGCGGGCCGGGCGGCGGGGGTCCTCACCCGCCGGCACGAGTCGGCCGTCCGCTACCTGGAGGCCGGGGCCACGTTCGTCGCGGTCGGCACCGACGCGGCACTGCTCGTCGAAAGCTCGGACCGGTTGCGGGCGATGTTCTGACTCGCGGACCGGATCCCCCCTTTGCTCCGCATACGCGGATCGTAAGATGCTCTCGTTCCGCGGTAGCGGATTCCGGAGAGCGATGTCACTCTCGGACGTACATCAGGGCGGTGCGTCCACGAGGCCGTCCGCCACGGAGTGACGTCGACCGACGGAGGTTCGGCATTCCATGAGCATCACCAGCGACACGCGGGCCCCTCTCACGAGGCTCGACAGGTTCTACATCGGCGGCGAGTGGGTCGCACCGTCCTCGGACGACACCATCTCGGTGATCGAACCCGCCACCGAGCAGGTCTACTACCAGGTCCCCGAGGCGCAGAACGCCGACGTCGACCGCGCGGTGACCGCGGCCCGGGCCGCCTTCGACGAGGGCCCGTGGCCGACGATGACGCACGCCCGGCGCGCGGAGTTCCTCCGCGCGATCGGGGCGGCGGTACGTGAGCGTTCCGACGACGTCACGCAGGTCTGGCCGCGGGAGTCCGGCATCGTGCTCGGCGCCGCGCAGGCGATGATCGGCGGGGTCCCGGACGCCTACGGCTTCTACGCCGACCTCGCCGACACGTTCGCCTTCGAGGAGCCCGCCACGCCGACCGCGGGCGGGACGTACGGGATGATCTCCCGCGAGCCGGTCGGGGTGGTCGGCGCGATCATCCCGTGGAACGCGCCGATGACGCTGATCGCCTACAAGCTGGCACCCGCGCTGCTCGCCGGCTGCACCGTCGTCCTCAAGGCCTCGCCCGAGGCCCCCGGCGCCCCGTACATCATGGCCGAGATCGCCGAGAAGATCGGCCTGCCGCCCGGGGTGCTCAACGTCCTCACCGCGGACCGCGAGGTCTCCGAGAGCCTGGTCCGCGACCCCCGCGTCGACAAGATCGCCTTCACCGGCTCGACGGCGGCCGGCCGGCGCATCGCCTCCATCCTCGGCGAGCGCATCGGCCGCTACACCCTCGAGCTCGGCGGCAAGTCCGCCGCGGTCGTCCTCGACGACATGGACCTGGGCGAGGCAGCCGCCAGCCTGTCCGGCGCGGAGTGCTTCCTCTCCGGCCAGGTGTGCTCCTCCCTGACCCGCATCGTCGTCCCGCGCCGCCGCCACGACGAACTGGCCGACGCCCTCGCAGGGACGTTCTCCCAGGTCAAGCTGGGCGACCCCTTCGACCCGGGCGTCCAGATGGGACCGCTCGCGATGGAACGCCAGCGCGACCGGGTCGAGGGCTACATCGCCCAGGGCGTCGCCGAGGGCGCGCGGCTGGTGACCGGCGGCGGGCGTCCGAAGGACCTCGACCGCGGCTGGTTCATCGAACCGACGGTGTTCTCCGGCGTCGACAACTCCTGGAAGATCGCCCAGGAGGAGATCTTCGGCCCGGTGCTCTCGGTCATCCCGGCCGAGGACGAGGAGGACGCGATCCGGATCGCCAACGACACGATCTACGGGCTCAACGCCGCAGTCTTCACCCACGACGCCGACCGGGCGCGCGAGGTGGCCGGACGGCTGCGGGCCGGGACGGTCGGGCACAACAACTTCCGCACCGACTTCGGCATCGGCTTCGGCGGGTTCAAGCAGTCCGGGACCGGCCGCGAGGGCGGCGTGGACGGTCTGCTCCCGTACCTGGAGAACAAGACCATGATCTTCGAGGAGAAGCCGGGGAACTTCCCGGGCTGATCACGGCACGGGCCGCCCGCGACCACGTCGCGGGCGGCCCGGTCCTACGGGACGAGGACGCCGACCACCGCACCGAGGACGACCGTGTCGAACACGAACGCGAGCACCGCGTGCAGGGTGATCGTGCTGACTCCAGCACCGCCGACAGGTGCACAAGGATGGTGCCTCAGGACGCGAGCTGCTCGTCCGTGGTAAGGGCGGCGACGTCGCCGCGGCGGTCGCCGGCCCGGAAGCAGTCGCGCGCGGCCGGCCGACAGGCACGATCAGCACCTCGGAGCCGACAGCGTGCTCGACCAGCGCCCGGAGCGGCTCGTCCCGCTGGACGATCCGTGGTCCCCGGCCCCACGGCCGAGACCCTGTTCCGGCACGTCCCGTCCCCGGAGCTCACCCGTGATCCTTCCGGGGCCGCACGAGCATCTCCTGCGCCGTCGACGCGACCCGGTCACCGTCCGGTGTGGACAGCTCTCCGGCACCGAGGGCACGGCCGTGCGCGGCCCACGGGCTGTGGGTGCGGTAGCAGAGCCAGCGGTCCACCCGGCAGCGACGGTGCAGCCACACACCGTGGTCCAAGCTGGCCGTACGGACGGTACTGCGGTCGACCCCGTGTCCGCGGAACAGGCTGCGGAGCATCCGCATGTCCGACAGGTAGAGCAGGAGAGCCTCCTGCAGGACGGGATCGTCGGGCAGCGGCCCCGGGATGCGGACCCAGAGGTCGGTCGGGGCCTCCGGGCCGCCGTCCGGCGCCGGCAGTTCGGTCACCTGTACCGGACCGGCGAGCCAGGCGCCCGTGGCCGGATCGGAGAACTGCCCCTGGACGGCGCCCGCCTCCGGCGGATCCGGGAGCACGTGCCCCCCACCGTGTTCGAAGCCGGTACCCGGCCGGTGGAACGAGACCGCGACCTCCGCGACCGCCCGGTCGTCCTGGGCGACGTTCACCCGGCGCCGGGTGAACGACCGCCCGTCCTGCAGCGTCGTCACCCGGAACTCGAGGGTCCGCGCCGGGTCGGCGGCGGCGAGGAAGGTGCAGTGCAGCGAATGCAGGAGCCGGCCCGGGCCGAGGCCCGGGGTGTACGCGGCCGCCAGCGACGCCTGCGCGAGCAGCTGCCCGCCGTAGACCCGCCCGCCCGGCCGCGACATGCTGGTCCCCCGCCGGACGCCCGGACCGGCGGCCCGCAGGGTCAGGACCTCGAGCAGTTCGTCGACCGACCCCCGCCCGTCGTTCCCGTCGTCGGTCATCGGTGTGCCTCCTCGGTCGCGGGTGCGGCGCGGTACCTCCTCCACACGGGCTGGGCCACGAGCGCGACCAGCGCGACGGCGGTGACACCGAGCAGCGTGGCCGCCATCGGACTCGACCAGAACACCGCGAGGTCGCCGCGGGACACGAGCAGCGCGCGGCGCAGGTTGTCCTCCAGCATCGCTCCCAGGATCAGTCCCAGCAACAGGTTGGTGAGCGGGAAGCCCGCCCGCCGGGCGAGGTAGCCGAGGATGCCGAAACCGACCATCAGGACGACGTCGACGGCGTTGCCGCGCAGCGAGTACACGCCGACGACGCACAGGCTCGCGATGAACGCGGTGAGGAACGGGGTGATCACCCGCAGGGCCGTCGCGAAGAAGGGCACGAGCGCGGTGTTCAGCACCAGCAGCATCACGTTGGCCACCAGGACCGCCGCGATGACCGCCCAGACCACCGGCCCGGACCGGGTGAACAGCTCGGGCCCCGGCTGCAGACCGACCATGATCATCCCGCCGAGGATGAGGGCGCCACTGGCGGAGCCAGGGATACCGAGCGAGAGGGTCGGGATGAGCGCGCCGCCCACCGACGCGTTGTCCGCCGCCTCCGGGGCGGCGAGCCCGCGCGGGTTGCCCTTGCCGAAGCTCGCCCGGTCCTTCCCGATCGCCTTCTCCAGGGCGTAGGCGATGAACGTCGCCATGGACGCCCCTGCACCGGGGAAGATGCCCACTCCGAACCCGACGAGCCCGCCGCGCCCCATGCTCGGCGTGTACCGCAGGACGCTCGACGCGGGAGGGAACAGCGACCGCAGAGGCACCTTCTGCACGTCGGAGACCGGGGCGCCGGCCGTGAGCCGCATGAACACCTCGGAGAGCCCGAACAGGCCGATGGCGACCACCACGAGGTCCACGCCGTCCCACAGGTCGATGACCCCCCAGGTGAAGCGCTCGTCGCCGGTCATCCGGTCCAGCCCGACCGCGGAGAGCAGCACCCCCAGCCCGACGGCCATGATCGCCTTCGGCCGGGAGGCGGTGGAGATGCTCGAGGTCAGCACCAGCACCAGCAGGACCAGCACCAGGTACTCCGCCGGTCCGAAGAGGACGGCGACCTGGGCGAGCACCGCGGCGAGCAGTGCCAGGCCGGCGAACCCCATCAGTCCGCCCACGAAGGAACCGACGGCGCTCAGCGTGAGCGCGTAGCCGACCCGGCCCTGCCGTGCGAGCGGGTAGCCGTCGAAGGTGGACACCACGCTGGAGGCGTCTCCGGGGATGTTGAGCAGGATGGAGCTGATCCGCCCGCCGAACATGCCGCCCATGTAGATCGCGACGAGCAGGACCAGTGCGCTGACCGGGGACATCCCGAAGGTCAGCGGGAGCAGGACCGCCATCGCCGTCACGGTGCCGATCCCCGGCAGCGCCCCGACGAGCGTGCCGATCGTCACCCCCAGCGCGCACCACAGCAGGGTCGCCGGGTCCGACAGGACCGCGACCAACCCGCCACCGAGTGGGTTCAGAACGTCCACGTCGACATCTCCTCCGGTCCGCGTGCCGGCTCAGTAGGTGGGCAGCAGGTCCACCCGGACCTGCAGCAGGACGACGAACACGACGTACAGCCCGGCCGCGAGCACCGCGCCGGTCACCAGGCTGCGGGTCCAGCCCGCACCCTCGAGCCGCAGGCAGCCGAGGAGCAGCACCAGCACCGCGGGACCGACCCCGATCCAGCCGATCGCCGGCGCGACGGCGGCCACCAGCACGCCGAGGCGGACCACGGGCGCCGCGAGCGGCGCGCCCGCGGCGGCCGGCGCCGGGCGGCGGAGCCCGGCACCGATCGTCGCGAGCAGCCCCAGCAGCGTCGGCACGCCGAGGACCAGGGGCAGGAACCCGGGTCCGGGGTCGGCACCCTCGGTCCCCCCGGTGACCAGGACGATCGCCTGGACCACGACGGTGAGCACCCAGACCGCGGCGACCGCCGGGAACACCAGCGCGATCCGGGACACCCCGGGAGCCCCGGACCCCTGCTCGGTGGCCTGGTCGGAGACCGTCGCCATCTCAGTCACGCTCCCTCAGGTAGGCGGCGAACGCGTCGCCCTCGGTCCGCAGCCACTCGCCGTACTGCTGCGGTCCCCTGAACTCGGGGATCATCCCGTTGCGCTCCGCGAAGTCCGCCCACTCCGGCGTCTCGCTCACCGCGCGCAGGACACGCGCCCAGTGGTCGACGGCGGCGTCCGAGGCCGAGCCGGCCATCAGCACACCCTGTGCGCGGTAGACCGACATGTCGGTGCCGGACTCGCGCAGGGTGGGCACCCCGTCGAACGCGGGCAGGGGTGCGTCGGCGGTCACCGCGAGCGGCCGCAGCTGTCCCGTCCGGACGTAGCCACGGGCCAGCGACGGCACCAGCAGGGTGGCGTCGATCCGTCCCGCGATCACGTCCGGCACGGTCTGGGAGATCCCCTCGCTCGGTACCAGGTTCACCGTCGCCGGGTCGATCCCGTTGGCGGCGGCGAACCGCCGCCAGTTGGCCGCCTCCGAGCTGAGCAGGGTGGCGGAGAGGCCGATCGTGGCCGTGCCCTCCCGCAGCCGGTCCACGAACGCGGCGAGGTCGGCTGCCCCGCCCGCCGGCGACGTGACGACGACCAGCGGGCTGGTGCCCAGCTGGGCGACGGGCCGGACGGCGTCCGGCGGGATCGGCGATCCGGCCCGGTACAGGGGGGAGAGCACGTCCACCCACTGCAGCAGGGTGTTGTCGTCGCCCTGCTCGACGAGTGCCTGTATGCCGAGCAGGCCGGTGGCTCCGGTGATGTTCTCGACATAGGCGTCTCCGTCGACGAGCCGTCCGGACGTCAGCACCCGGGTGGTCTCGCGTGCCGCGGCGTCCGTCCCGCCGCCGGTGGCGTACGGCACGATGTAGCGCATCGTGCTGTCGGCCGCCCCCGGGGCCGGAGCCCCGGAGACGCCGCATCCGGCCAGGGCCAGTACCCCGACGAGGGCGACGAGCCCCCTCCACGTCCTCGCTGCCATGTCCGGTCCTCTCTGACCGACGGGCCCGCCTGGTCTCAGGCGTGGCGGCTCGCGGCGCCCAGCACGCTGCGTCCGATGATCACCTGCTGGATCTGGCTGGTCCCCTCGTAGATCCGGAACAGCCGGGCGTCGCGGTAGAACCGCTCCACCGGGGTGTCGCTCATGTAGCCGGCCCCACCGTGGATCTGCACGGCGCGGTCGGCGACCCGGCCGACCATCTCGGAGGCGAAGTACTTCGCGGCCGCCGGACCGGTGATCCGGTCGGTGCCGTCGTCGTAGGCACGGGCGGCCTCCAGGACCATCGCCCGGCCTGCGAGGTGGTCGGTCACCGAGTCGGCGACGAGGGCCTGAACCAGCTGGAAGCGGGCGATCGGCGCGCCGCCCTGCTCCCGGGTACGGGCGAACTCGGTGCTCTCCCGCACCAGGCGGGCAGCCATGCCGACGCATCCGGCCGCGATGCTGAGCCGGCCGTGAGCGAGGCACTTCGCGGCGATCCGGAAGCCTGCGTGGAGCCCCTCGACGCCGCCGACCAGTGCCGCCGCCGGGACCCTGACCTCGTCCAGGTGGACGTCCGCGGTCAGCGCGCCCTTCTGACCCATCTTCCGGTCCGGCGGCCCGACACCGAGCCCGGGGGCGTCGGCGGGTACCAGGAACACCGAGATCCCGCGGTTGCCCGCGGCGTCCGGGTCGGTCCGGGCGAACACCATGACGACGTCGGCGGTGGGCGCGTTGGTGATGTAGCGCTTCGAACCGGTGATCACCCAGTCGGCACCGTCGCGGACCGCGATGGTGCGGAGCGCGGAGGGGTCCGAACCGGCGTCGGCCTCGGTGAGGCCGAAGGACGCGGTGATCTCGCCGGAGGCCAGGCGCGGGAGCCACTCCTTCTTCTGGTCCTCGGTGCCACCCTCCAGCAGGACGTGGCCGGCGATCCCGTTGTTCGTGCCGAACGCCGAGCGCAGCGCCGGGGTGGTCCAGCCGATCTCCATCGCCAGCTGCACCTCCTCGTGGCTCGACAGCCCCAGGCCGCCGTGTTCCTCGGGGATCGCGAATCCGTAGAGCCCCATCGCGCGGCACTGGTCGAGGATCCGGGCCGGGACCGCGTCGTCGGCCTCGATCGTCGTCTCGAGCGGCACGACCTCGCTGCGCACGAACTCGCGCACGGAGGCCAGGATGTGGGAGAGATCGGTGGCGTCCACCGTGTCGTCCTTTCGGCCGCGGCTCAGCGCAGCAGGTCCTTGGCGATGCCGTTCTTCTGGATCTCCGACGATCCGGTGAGGATCCGGAACATGCGCAGCCTGCGGAACATCCACTCGATCTCCGAACCCTGGACCATCCCGGCCTTGCCGTGGATCTGCATGGCCTCGTCGGCGATCCGGAACACGTTCTCCGCCACGAAGAGCTTGCACATGAACGCCTCGGTCCGCGGTGCTCGGCCCGCGTCGAGGTCCGCGAGCGCGTCGTAGGTCATCGACCGGGCCGCGTAGTACGTCGTGGCCATGTCCGCGAGCTTGTGCTGGATCGACTGCAGGTCGGCGAGGGTGCCGCCGAACACGCGTCGGGTGCGGGCGTGCTCGACGGTCAGCTGGATGACCCGCCGGGCGTGCCCGAGGATCGTCGGGCAGTGCAGCAGCCGGTTGGTGGTCACCCGGCCCAGCCCGATCGTCAAGCCGTCCCCGACCGAGCCGAGCAGCTGGTCGGGTCCGACGTAGCAGCCGTCGAGCTCGATGTCGGACTCGATGTGCTGCCCGGACAGGGGGACCTCGCCCGGCAGTACCGTGCAGCCCGGTGCGTCGAGGTCGACCAGGAACGCCGAGTATGTGTCCTCGGTGCCCGCCATCCGGGCCACGAGCACCGAGAAGTCGGCGAACGGCCCCGCCGAGCTGAACACCTTCTTCCCGGTCAGCCGCCAGCCGTCGCCGTCCGGGGTGGCGGTGGTCCGCATGGCGCGGACGTCCGACCCGGCGTCGGTCTCGGTGAGGGAGAAGCAGCAGGCGCGGTCGCCCTCGACGACCGGCACGAGGTAGCGATCCAGCTGGGCCGGTGTCGCGTACCGGAAGATCGGACCCGCCCGCAGCGGGCCGCCCATGTCGCCGAGGACGCTGTGCGACAGCGCCCGGCCCGAGGCACCGACCTCCTCCTTGAGCACGGCCAGCTCGGTCGCGGTCAGTCCGCGGCCCCCGTACTCCGGGGGGAGGTGGACGCCGTAGAAGCCCAGCTCCCGGCTGCGCTTCCACACCGGCTGCAGGACCGACCGGTCGTAGTGCGACTCCGGGCCGAGGCCGTGTTCGCGCTCGTAGTCGGCCAGCTCGCCGGACAGGTAGTGGCGCAGCTCCTTCACGAGTGGCGCGAGTGCGGGACGGTCGTCGTGGTCGGGGGCGAGGGAGAAGGTCATGTCGCTCCTCAGCCGACCGCGCGCTCGGCGCCGGCCCAGTAGGGGGCCCGCACGGCCCGGCGGTCGATCTTCCCGTTGCGGTTGACCGGGAGCTCGTCGACGACGTCGACGGTGCGCGGCTTCTTGAAGCCGTCCAGGCGCCGGGCGCAGAAGGCGATCAGCTCCTCCGGGTCCAGCCCGTGCCCGGGACGCGGCACCACCACGGCCGTGACCGCCTCGCCCCACTTCTCGTCCGGCACCCCGACCACGCAGGCCTCGGCGACGGCCGGGTGCTCGTGGACCGCGGCCTCGACCTCGCTGCAGTAGATGTTGAACCCGCCTGAGATGATCATGTCCTTCCTGCGGTCGACGATGAACAGGTAGCCGTCCTCGCGCAGCCGCGCGATGTCGCCGGTCAGCACCCACCCGTCGCGGAACGTCTCGGCCGACAGGTCCGGCTCGTGCCAGTACTCGGTGACGCAGTCCGGACCCCGGACGACCAGCTCACCGGTCTGCCCGGCCGGCACCGGCCGCAGCTGCTCGTCGACGATCCGGATCTCGGTGTCGAACATCGCCCGCCCGCAGGAGAGCAGGATCTCCGGGTCGCTCTCGACGCCCCGGCGCACGTCCTCGCGGGTGAGCGTGGTGACGCCGCTCGTCGTCTCGGCCTGGCCGTAGCCCTGCATGATCACCGGTCCGAACGCGGTGACGGCGTCCTTGAGACGCTGCGGGGAGATGGGGGCGCCCCCGACGCGCAGCACCTGCAGCGACGAGGTGTCCGCCGCCGCGAGCCCGGGGTGGGCGACCAGCATGTTCAGCATCGTCGGGACCACGAACGACGACGTGATCCGCTCGGCCGCCACGGCGTCGAGGAACGCCTGCGGCGTGAACGCGGGGAGCACGACGACCGTCGCCCCGCGGCTGAGCAGGGCGAGTACCCCCATTCCCGACGCGTGCGTGATCGGCCCGGCGACCAGGTAGGCGTCCGTCGGCGAGGCGGCGGCGTCCGGGTCCATCAGCCGCTTGCGCATGTTGGCCAGCCGGTTCCCGGTGGTCTGCACCGCGGCCTTGAGCGCGCCGGTGGACCCGGAGGTGAAGTTGAGGACGCACGGCGCGTCCGGCTCCACGTCGACCGCCACCGGCGCGTCCCCGCCCTCGGCGAGCAGATCATCGTAGGAACCGTCGTCGAACACCACGTGCCGGATCTCGCGACCGGCCTCGTCGACGGCCGCCCGGGCGAGCTCGGCGCGGGCGGAGTCGGTGATGATCAGCCGGACGTCCGCGTCGGCGAGGATGTGGCGCACCTCCTCCTCGCCCAGCCGGAAGTTGATCGGGACCCGCAGGTGACCGCCCTTGTACAGGGCGACCTCGACCTCGACGAGCTCGGCCCGGTTCGACGCGAACGTGGCCACCGCGTCCCCCGCGACGAGCCCGCCGCGCGCCAGCGCGGAGGCCAGCCGATCCGTACGCACGTCCAGCTCGGCGTAGGTGCGCCGCACACCGTCACAGACCAGCGCCTCGCGAGCCGGCCAGTACGACGCGCTCCGGGCGACGTAGGTGCCGAGGTTCAGCACGCCCGGTCACCGCCCGGGATCCGCCCACTCCTCTGCCGGTACGTGACGCCGGCGACGTTGCCACTGTCGAACATTTCGTCCTGCTCCGATCGAGCTGCATGTTTATGAACAGTGTGTCTATCATCGTGAGGAGATCGGCAGCAACAGGTCGCGGCGACCGGATCGATTCCGGACTCTCTGTCCGGATACAAGCAGGGCGTCCCCCGGCCGGTACGGTGATCGGCAGATTCGACATCCGAGGGGCGCGGCGACCATGGCGGAGGACCGGCGGGTACGGCGGACCAAGCGGCTGCTCCGGGGCGCCCTGGTGGAGCTCGTCCTGGAACACGGGTTCGACACGGTGACCGTCGAGGACATCACCGAGCACGCCGACATCGGCCGCGCGACGTTCTACAAGTACTACCGGGACAAGCAGGCGCTGCTCGATCAGATCGCCGTCGACGTCCAGTCCGACCTGCTGGAGCGCCTGCTCCCCCTCGCACCGGAGTCCTCACGGGGCTTCACCGGCAAGCCGGTGCTCGAGATGTTCCGGCACGCCCGCGAGGAGCGGGACGTCTACCGGGTGATCCTCCGTGGCGAGGGCCACGGCCGGGCGTTGCGCACCTTCGTCGACCGGCGCGTCGCCGCCGCGGCGCAGATCTTCGCGCAGCGTGCCGCGCACCACGGCGCGCAACTGCGGATCGATCCCGAGGTCCTCGCGCGGGCGTGGGTCGGCGAGCAGATCGCGGTGCTGCAGTGGTGGATCGAGCAGGACGACCCCGAGCTCTCGGCCGAGGAGATCACCACGATGCTGCTCGACCTCTCCCTCCGCGGGAGGTACTGGGCCAACGGCTTCGACGGCGATCCGGGCGAGGCCCGCGGGGTCACCCGTCCCGACGACCGGCCGTGACCGAGCGGTGGAGGCCCGCCGTCAGCGGCGGCCACTGCAGGAGACGGCGGCGAAGTCGCCGTCCGCCGTGTCCTCCACGACGACGGCATCGTCGACGATGATCCGGCAGGCGATCTCGCCGGAACCACCGGCCGCGGAGATCGTGTACTCGGCGGGCTCACCGGCCGCGTCCACGGTCCGCGTCCAGGGCAGCTCCGCGTCGAGGACCTGTGACACCGACGTGCCCCGGCCGTAGGTCAGGGTGCTCGCCGTCCCGGAACCGGACACCTCGAAGGTGACCTGGGCCGCAGCGGGGCCGGCAGCGGCTGCCGGGGCCGACCCGGACGGCGGGGGTGCTGCGGCGGGCGCACCGGGAGGGGCCCCGACGGCCGAGGTGTCGGCTTGCGGGGACGGCGGCCGATCGTCCGCACCGCCCCCCAGGACGGCGACCCCGGCCGATACGGCCGCGGCGATCCCCGCGACCGCGACGACGCCCCCGACCAGCCACGGCCACCACCGCCGGGCCGGTCGCCTGCTGCCCGGGGACGGGTCCGCCCGGTACCGGCCGGGCTCCCGCTCCTCCCGGGGGCCCTCGTCGTACCCGGTGTCACCGTCGTACTCCGTGTACTCGGCGTACTCCGTGTAATCGGTGTACTCGGTGTACTCGTCGTGCGGTGGGCGGTCGGCGAGCACCGGGCGTTCGACGCGCACGTTGCGGCCGTCGTGCATCCCGTACCCGCCGTGCACCGGACGTCCACCGGGGTCGCGGTCGTCGTCCCACCGCCGGTGGCCGAGGTGCTGCGGGACAGGCTCCCCGGGCCCGAGTCCGAGCGCGACGATGTCCCCGGCCAGATCGCCCGATCCGCCGTGGCGGCCGGGCCCGCGGGCACCCGGCCGGGCCCCACCGTCGGGAACCCGGGCGCGCCGGTACGGCTCGGGGTGGCTCCCTCCCGGAGCGGACGTCACGGGGGCGCGATGCCGCGACCGGTCGTCGCCGTCGTTCCGATCGATCACCGGCGGGTCAGCACGCCGGGAGCCGGCACCGCTGCTCGCCGGCCGTCCCGCGCGGGTCGTGCGACGCCGGCCCGGGTCCGGTCGCGCGGCCGACCCGCTGTCCCGCCCCGGTCCAGCCGGGTCGACCAGCCGGGTGGGCGGGCGCCGGTGACGCGGCGGGGCCGCCTCGTCGTCCAGCACCCAGACGCCGGCGTCCGCGTCCCATGTCGGTCCAGCCACGACGCCCCCGCTCCGTTGCGTATACCCGGTCAACGACTCGGCTGCCGGTCGGTCACGGAACGGCGTCCGGACGACTGGTCCGTCCACCCTGCTCGACGGCCGGGCAGCGGTCCGGCGGCCATCGGTCCCACGATCGCCCCGGCCGGACGCCCGCAACCGGCTCGGCCACGGTGGTGTTGGGACCACCGCCAGCACGCCGCGAGCACGGAGGCAGCCGATGACCACCACCCCGGCCGACGCCGGAACCGCCACCGCCGGACCGCACCTGGACGCCCTCGACTGGGCCCGGCTGACGGAGCGGCTGGACACCGAGGGCGTCGCCGCGACCCCGCGGCTGATCGAGCCCGCCCAGTGCGACGAGATCACCGCGATGTTCGACGAGCACGACCGGTTCCGCTCCACCGTCCAGATGGCCCGGCACTCCTTCGGCGAGGGAAGCTACCGGTACTTCACCGACCCGCTGCCGGAGCTGGTGCAGACCCTGCGCACCGAGCTCTACCCGCCGCTGGCCCGGATCGCGAACGACTGGGCCCGCCGGCTGGGCGAGGACACCTTCCCGGAGACCCTGGACGGGCTGCTCGAGGCCTGCGCCACCCACGGACAGACCAGGCCGACGCCGCTGGTGCTGCGCTACGGCGAGTCCGGCTACAACTGCCTGCACCAGGACGTCTACGGGGACCTGACGTTCCCGCTGCAGTTCCTGGTGATGCTGTCCCGCCCGGACGTCGACTTCACCGGCGGCGAGAGCGTCTTCGTCGAGCAGCGCCCGCGCCAGCAGTCCCGCCCGATGGTGCTGCGCCCCGGACAGGGCCAGGCGGTGATCTTCCCGGTGCGCAACCGGCCGCGCCGCGGCACCCGGGGCGACCACCGGGTCCAGATGCGGCACGGCGTCAGCGCCGTGCACAGCGGGAACCGGCACGTGCTGGGCATCATCTTCCACAACGCGCGCTGAGGAGACCGTCATGACCACAGTCCCGTCCGCACCGATGGTGCGGGGATCGTCCGACGACGCCGAGCCGGGCGCGCGCCGGTCGGTCGGCGGCAGCGGGTGCGCCGTCGTCGAGCTGTCCCACGGCACCACCGAGCACTACGGCTGAGCACCGCAACCGGATCCGGCCCGACGGTGTTCTGCACGGTATGACCGACGACGACCTCGGCCCCGGGGACGACGGCTCCGACGCCGTCGCCCGCGCGATCGCGGCCGACCTCGACGCCGGGTTCGCCGTGCTCGTGGACGCCCACCGGGACCTGCTGTTCTCGGTGGCCCGGAGCTTCGTCCGCGGTCCCGCGGACGCCGAGGACCTCGCCGCCGACGCCCTGCTGCGCGCCTACCGGGCGCTCTGCGGGTACGCGGCGGAACGGATCGGGGAGCTGCGGGTACGCCCGTGGCTGCTCACCATCCTGCGCAACACCGCCCGCAACCGGGCCAGGGACGCCGCCCGCAGGCCGCCGCCCCCGCCCCGGCTCGACCCGCTCGACGCGGGCCCACCGGACGACCCGAGCCCCGAGCCCGGCCCGGCCGAGCAGGCCGAGCGGGGTGAGCTGCAACGCGCACTCGGTGCCGCCCTCGGCGAGCTGTCCGAGGTGCAGCGGACCGCGGTCGTGCTCCGGCACGTCCATGGCCTGCCGACCGCCGAGGTCGCCCAGGTACTCGGCTGCGCCGAGGGCACCGCGAAGTCGCACGTGTCCCGCGGACTGGCCCGGCTGCGGACCGTCCTGGACACACCACCCGCACATCCCCGTCCCCTCGAAGGGAGGACCTCATGACGACGACATCGGTCCCGGCCCGCCGCAACGGACGGCCGGCCGCGCGGCGCGGCGACCTGCACCGCACGGTCATCTCCCTGTCCGCCGGATCCGCCGACGACGCGGAGCCCGGCCGGGACGCCGCGGCGGACCCGCTGCTGACCGCGCTCGCCGGGTTCGCCGGCCGCGCGCCGGACGGGCTCGACGACCGGGTGTTCACCCGCTGGGCCACCGCGCCCAGCAGGGTCGGCGACGTCCGGGTCGCGTTCACCGCCGACGGTGCGCAGTTCCTGCGACCCACCGAGGGCACCGACGACGACGCGTTCGCCGCCGAGTACCGCAGCCGGTTCGCCCGGCCGCTGCGCCCGGCCGGCCGGCTGCCCGCGGGCGTCGGCCCGTCGCTGCGCGGCACCACCGCGGCCCGGCCCGAGCTGGACCTCGGCGCGGGCAGTCCGTTCGAACGCGCCGTGCTGGCCGCCACCCGGCGGATCCCGCCCGGCCAGGTCCGTCCGTACGCCTGGGTCGCCCGCGAGGCCGGACACCCCGCCGCGGTCCGCGCGGTCGGCACGGTGCTGGCCCGCAACCCGCTGCCGCTGCTGGTGCCCTGCCACCGGGTGGTCCGCTCCGACGGCGCTCTCGGCGGCTACATGTTCGGCACCGACCGCAAGGCCGAGCTGCTCACCGCCGAGGGCGCCGACCTCGACGAACTGGCGACGCTGGCCCGGACGGGCGTGCACTACCTGGCCAGCGACACCACCGGGATCGTCTGCTTCCCGACCTGCCGCGACGCACGGCGCATCACCGGGGCGCACCGGCACGGCTTCACCACCCTCGACGACGCCCGGCGCGCCGGCTACCGGCCCTGCCGCACCTGCCGCCCGGCGGCCGCCTGAGCGCCGCGACCACCGCGACAACCACCGGGCGCCCTGCCGGCCGCGTACCGACCATCCCTGGAGCACGAGATGAGCACCGCCACCGCAGGGACCGCCATCCGCACCCCGAACCACCACCGCGTCGTCGACACACCGGTCGGGGAGCTGGGGGTCGTCACACTGCTCGACGCCGACGGCCACCCCTACCCGAGCCCGGTCCCGGGCACCCTGGGCGGGCATCGCAGGCAACGGCTCTACGGCAGGCTGGACTGCCCGTCCGCGGCCCGGGCGATCGCCCGCGGCGACTACGTGCGGCACCGGGTCTTCTTCGCCGACGAGGCCACCGCCGTCGCGGCGGGCTACCGGCCCTGCGCGGTCTGCCTGCCCGCCCGCTTCGCCGCCTGGAAGCGCCGCGCCGGCCGGTGACCGGGTCCGTCTCGCAGGCGCTGCAACCGGGACGCGCCGGCCGGGGTTCTGCCCGGTGTGCACGGCAGTCCCGTTCCCCGCACTCCCGCGGCCGGGCCGGTCGACCCGGGCCGACGTGTCACCGGCACCGACCCCGAGGAGGGTTGAGATGACCCTGGAACTGATCCCGCGGGACCGCCGCGACCTCGCGCCGGGCGCGGTGCACGTGCCCGGCTGGCTGGACCTGCGCCGGCAGCGGTTCCTGGTGGAGCGCTGCCGGGAGTGGGCGGCGCAGGGCCCGGGGATCCGGGCCGCCGCGCTGCCCGGCGGCGCCCGGATGAGCGTGCGCACCGTCTGCCTGGGCTGGCACTGGATCCCCTACCGCTACTCCCGGACCCGCGACGACCAGGACGGCTCACCGGTAGCCGAGTTCCCGATCTGGCTGGGCGACCTGGGCCGCGAGGCGGTCGCCGACGCCTACGGCGACCCCACGCGCGGCCTCGGCTACTCCCCGGACATCGCGCTGATCAACCACTACACCGGGGACGCCCGCCTCGGCATGCACCGCGACGGCGACGAACACGCCCCGGACCCGGTCGTCTCGGTGTCGCTGGGCGCGCCCTGCGTGTTCCGCCTCGGCAACACCGAGCACCGCGGCAGGCCGTGGACCGACGTCGAGCTGCGGTCCGGTGACCTGCTCGTGTTCGGCGACGACAGCAGGCTCGCCTACCACGGCGTGCCCAGGGTGCTGCCGCCCGAGCCCGGTGGGACCGAGGACATCGGGCTCAGCGCCGGGCGGCTGAACATCACGCTGCGGGTCTCCGGGTTCACCGACGACGACCGGGACCGGGCCGCCCCGCCGCAACCCGCCGCGCCCGTCCGGGGTTCTGCACCGTGACCGTCGAGCACCCTGCACGACCACTACCACCGCACCGGCAGGGCTGGTCACCGTCGACGGTGCTGTCCGCCACCACGTCCGCCGGGCAACCGGCTGACCTCGCCGTTCCGCGAGAGGAGCACCTCCGTCATGTCGACCCCGACGACCCTCGTCCACGACACCACCCTGGGCCCGGTCACCCTGTCCGCCTCGCCGTGGGGTCTGACCCGGCTGCGCTTCGGCAGGCCGGCCGGAGCCGCGCAGGACCCGACGCCCGAGCCCGGCAGCCCCGAGCACGCCGTGCTGGAGCAGGCCGTCGCCGAGCTCGGCGAGTACCTGCTCGGCGACCGCACCACCTTCGAGGTGCCGGTCGACCTGTCCCGCGTCGAGCCGGAGCACCGCCGGGTGCTCGACGAGCTGTGCGCGATCGGCTACAGCAGCACCCGTAGCTACGGGCAACTGGCCCGGGCCGCGGAGCTGACGGACGACGGCCCCCGCCGGGCCGGCGCCGCCTGCGCCCGCAACCCGGTGCTGGTCGTCGTGCCGTGCCACCGGATCGTCTCCGCGACCGGGGCGCTCACCGGCTACTCCGGCGGCCTGCCGGTCAAGAAGGCGCTGCTCGCCCTGGAGCGCGGCCAGCTCGCGCTGGACGCCGCCGGCCTCGCCGTCGTGGGCTGAGCCCACCCGGACCGTCCACCCACGAGTCCGTCTGTCGATCGTGCGTCAGATCGCGAACTCGGCGACGGAGATCGACCCTGCTCACCCGGACCCAGGCCGTCGGCTGCCTGCGCGTCCGCTCCGAGATCTGCGGCCACCCGGTCGACGGCGGCCGCGTCGTGTCATCCGGTACCGGGCTGTCGCGGGCTCCGCACCGCCCGCCGGTGGGCCCGGCCCGACGGACCGCGAGGGCAGTCAGAGAGACTGGCCCGGTACCCGTCCTCTCGATCTGGAGCCTTCGATGCAGCAGGGAACCGTCCGTTGGTTCGACGCCGAACGGGGTTTCGGCTTCCTGGCGCCCGAGGACGGCTCGCCGGACGTGTTCGTGCACGCCTCCGAGATCGTCGGGGGCGGCGGCGCGACAGTGCTCCGCGAGGGTCAGGCCGTCGAGTTCGAGATCGGCGAGAACGACCGCGGGCCCCAGGCGCTGCGCGTTCGCGTCACCGCCGACGCGGCCGCCGGCAGCGCCGTGGGCCGGCTCGGCACCGTCAACTGGTACGAGCCGGGCAAGGGGTACGGCTTCGCGTCGCCGGACGACGGCGGCGCCGACATCTTCGTGCACAGCTCCGCCATCGTGACCGGCGGCGTGGTCACCGAGGGGCAGCGGGTGGCCTTCCTCGTCGTCGACGGCGAGCGCGGCCCGCAGGCCGGGCACGTGATCCCGCTGGGAGCGGGGGCCGGCACACCCGCTGCGGACGACACCGCGGACGGTGCCGACGGCACGGTGGCCTGGTACGACGAGGACAAGGGCTTCGGCTTCATCAACCCCGACTCCGGCGACGAGGACGTCTTCGTCCACGCCCGGGCCCTGGCCGAGGGGCTGACATGGCTCATGGAGGGCGACCGCGTCGCCTTCGAGGTGGCCAGTGGGGACAAGGGCCCGCAGGCCCGCGACGTGCACCTGGTCCGGGAGCCCCGGGCGGCGCCGCAGCGGCCCGCACCCGCTACGGCCGGGCGGGACGTTCCCGCACGAGGCGGCGAGGGCGTCGTCGCGCGCTACGACGACGACCGCGGCTTCGGCTTCATCACCCCGGACGCAGGCGGCGACGATCTCTTCGCCCACGTGTCCGTGGTCATGGGGTCGGAGCCGCTGCAGAAGGGTGACCGGGTCCGGTTCGCGGTGCGTCAGAGCGACCGGGGCCCGCAGGCCGACCGCATCGAACGCCTCTGACGAGGCCGTCCCACCGCCGGCCGCCTACGTCCGGCGAGAGTGCCCGTTCGTCCGGGCACAGGGACGGCGGCCGCCTGGATCTTCGAGGGAAGTCAGACCCCGGTGCGGAGCGGGATCACCGGCGGCGCAGGCCGGACGGTCTGCCGGGTCTCGCCGAGGCCTTCGCCACGCAGGCTCACGACGTCACCCGGCTGCAGCCACCCCGTGAAGGCGGCGAGATCCGGTGTGTCGACGTGCTCGAGCAGGCAGCCACCGGGGACGGTGCCCGAGCCGACGACAGCGCCCGGGGCGAGATCGGTGCCGCGCGAGACGTAGGCCAGCAGCTCGCCGAAGGACCAGTCCATCAGGGCGAGCGAACCGCGGGCCAGTTCACGGTCACCGACCGTCGCCGACACCTCGAACGCGAGGCGACCGTCACGGCGGTACGGCTCGAGCTCGTCAACGGTCACCAGTGCGGGCCCCAGTGTGATGGCCGAGTCCTTGCTCTTGCCCATCCCGATGCCCTGGGCCATGTCCCGCAGCTGGTGGTCGCGCGCGGTCCAGTCGTTGTAGAAGGTGTAGCCCACGATGTGCTCCTCGGCCCGTTGCGGGTCGAGGTCCCGTCCGCCGGTCCCGATGACGGCGGCGATCTCCAGTTCGAGGTCGAACATGGTGGACCCGGGCGATACGGGCACGTCGTCGTAGGGGCCCACGATCGCGTCGGCGTTGGCGAAGTAGAAGCCCGGGTTCTCCGACCAGGCCGGGTGGAGGCTCTCGTCCCGGCCGAGCGCGCGGTAGCAGCCACGGAGGTGGTCGAGGAAGCAGAGTCCGTCGCGGATCGAGACGGGGCGGGGCAGCGGGGCCAGCAGCCGGACGTCGTCGGTCCCCACGACCTCGGTGGGTGCACGCCGGGCGTCGTCCCCGGCCTCGACGAGCGCACCCGCTGCGAGCAGACCCGCCAGCGTCGTACCCGGCGCGAGCCCGCGGACGGTCTCCCCGTCCAGGATCCCGGTACGTTCACCGGCGCGCGCCTCGTACGTCACCCACTTCACCGCGACTCCTCCTCCCCCGTACCGAAACCCTCCAGCGCCGCGATGCGACCGAGCACGTCGTAGCGGCTCGGGCGCGGCACCGCCGGATCGAGCTCCTGGTAGACGTTGAGGACGTTCTGAGCCAGCCTGCCGTGCTCCGGGAGACCGGCGAAACGGCCCAGGTCGATGGAGGCGACGGCCTCCTCGACGCCGAGCCCGTCCTCGTAGCGCTTCGTCGCCTCGTCCAGGACGAACTGCAGGTAGTCCCGGACGGGTCCGACGCCCGACTTGTCGGTGGCCGGGCCGTGGCCCGGCACGATCGTGACGACGTCCATGTCGAGGATGAGGTCGCAGGCGGCGATCCACCGTGAGGTCGGCCCCGCCCAGACGACCGGTGTGCCCCCGATGAAGAGGATGTCGCCCGCGTAGAGCAGCCGGGCGTCGGGGACGTGGACCAGGGTGTCGCCAGGGGTGTGGGCCGGTCCGACCTGGATCAGGCGCACCTCGCGCCCCCCGACGTCGAGGGACTCCTGTCCCGTGAACGTGCGGTCCGGCCCGGTCGCGACGATGCCGTCGAACACGAAGGGGCCGAAGGCGTGGCGGGTGAACTCCCCGATGGGGCCGGAGCGACGGCGCACCGACGCCAGTGCATCGACCTGGTCCTGGGTGATCAGCTCCGCCGTGGCCTCGGAGGCGATGATCTCGACGTCCCGCTCCGCGAGGAGCTGGTTGCCGAAGACGTGGTCGCCGTCGGAGTGGGTGTTGACCAGCGTCTGCAGGGGATGCCGGTCGGTGACCGGCCGGATTCCCTCCAGCATCTCCCCGGTGAGTGCGAGATCGAAGAGGGTGTCGACCATCAGCGAGGTACCGGAGCCGGTGATCAGGCCGGAGTTGCTCCAGCCCCAGCTACCGTCCGGCAGCAGCCAGGCGAAGCAGCCCGAGCCCAGGTCGTGCAGGCCGCGGCGGTACTGCAGGAGATCAGGGGTGGTACTCATGTCGTCTCGCAATCGTGGATGTCCGCGGCGGTCGCCCGTCGCACGTCGCCGGGGTCGACCCCGGGCGCGGTCTCGCGCAGCACCAGGCCACGCTCGGTGACGTGGAGGACGCCGAGGGCGGTGACCCCCCGGGACGGACGCGACCGAGGCGACCTTGTCGATCATCGCGGCTGCCCCTGGGCCTCTCTGCGCGCCTGCTCGTAGTTGCTGCGTGCCATGGGCTCGATGGCAGCCCAGGCACCGGGTGGCGTGCCGGGCAGGTCGCGGCCCGCGTCCCGGACTCGCCCGAGAATGCGCTCGGCTGCGGCGTCGGCGGAGGTGCTGAGCGCATGGTGGTCGGTCACCGTGAGCACGCCGTCCCGCTTCACGACCCGCCCGTCGACCAACACGGTGCGCACGTCGGCCGCGGTGGTCTGGAACACCAGCGTGGCGTAGGGATCGATCCGCGGGTGTTGCTCCAGGGCGGGACCGCCCACGAGCAGGACGTCCGCGCGCTTGCCCGGCGTCAGCGAGCCGATCCGGTCTCCGAGGCCCAGCGCGTCGGCCCCGTTCACGGTGGCCCACTCGACGGCGTCGCGGCAGGACACACCGACCTCGTCGGTCATCGCCCCGGCGCGGTTCACCGGGAGGGCCCGCTGCCCGCGGGCGATCCCGAGCCCGAACCGCATCTCGTGCCAGAGGTCGCCGCTGTTGAGCGACACCACGTCGATCGACAGCGACGGTTTCACTCCGTGCTCGGCGCACTTGTCGAACACGGGGACACCGAAGCCCATGCTGAGCTCGGTCTCGACCGAGCTCGAGACCTTGCCTCCGGTCCGGCTGACCGCACGCCATTCGTCGTCACCGAAGCTGTTGCAGTGCACGTGGACCATGTCCGGCCCGAGCAGGCCCAGCGTCTCCATCTCGGTGATCCCGGTCGCGAGCACGCTGCCGAAGACGCATCCGGCGTGGTTCGCCAGCAGCGCCCTTCGCTCGCGAGCGGCCGCGAGCTCGGCGACGGTGTCCTGCCACGGGAGCCCGAACAGCTCCGAGAGCGAGACCCCCAGGGTGAGCAGACCGTCGGAGGAGAAGTTCGCGTCGGCGAGCCGGTGGAAGTCCGCGAGGCGGTCGGCGTGGGTGCCGAAGCGGCTGGCCTCCGGCGAGCTCTCGAAGAACCCGTAGCAGAAGGCGGCACGGAGGCCGGCCTCCTGCAGCCCGGTGACCGCGGCATCCGAATGGTCGGGGGTGTTGTTGCAGTGGGAGAAGTCCAGGATCGTGGTGACCCCGGAGTTCAGGGCGTCCACGCCCCCGTAGAAGTTCCCGAGCCGGACGTCGTCCGGTGTGTAGGCGGGCGAGATGCCGAGCCGCACGCCGAAGTAGTAGTCGGCGAGTGTCCAGTCCCCGCAGATCCCGCGGACGAGCGACTGCCAGGTGTGCCGATGGGTGTCGACCAGGCCGGGGAGGACGGTCTGCCCGGTCGCGTCGATGACCTCGGCGTCCCCGGCGTCCAGCCCGGGTCCGACCGCGAGGATCTCGCCGTCCTCGATCAGGACGTCCGCTCCGGCCAGGTCGCCGAGGGCAGGGTCCATCGTCAGCACATGACCGTTGCGGATCACCGTGCGATGTGTCGTCATGCCGTCCTCCGATGCGTCATTGCAGACTCCAGGCTGACGCGCCGGACCCCACGGATCATGTGCCGTTTCGGTTGCGATCCGGCCCGGGCCGACGAGTACGCTCGCCGGCGCGGAGGTGGAACGTGGACGTTCGATCGCTGCGCTATGCGGTGACCCTCGCCGAGGAGCTGCACTTCGGCCGGGCCGCGGCAGCGCACTACATCGCCGACCAGCCGTTCGGTCGCAGGATCCGGCAGCTGGAGCGCGAGGTCGGCGTCCGGTTGTTCGAGCGGACCACCCGCCGTGTCGCGCTGACCCCCGCCGGGGAACGGTTCCTCCCCCGTGCCCGCCTCGCGCTGGAGCACGTCGACGCCCTCCGCGCCACACCCGCGACCACCGATGACACGGAGCTGCGGATCGGCGTGGTCGGGTTCGGCCTCGCAGATCGATGGTCCGCCACCCGGGGTCTTCTCGCCGACCAGCTCATCAGCATCCGTTACGTCGAGCTGGACTGGACCACGCAGTACGACGCGGTGCGGACCGGGGAGGTCGACGTCGCCGTCCTCCACGATGTCGGCGGCGCGGACGGCCTCGTCGTCGAGCCACTGAGCGTGACCGATCGCTGTGTCGTCGTGCCCGCCGAATCCGATCTCGCACACGCCGACGTACTCACCCCCCGCGACGTGGCCGACCGTCCGTGGATCACCCCGGTGGGTCAGTCCGGGCTCGCGGACTGGGCCGGCCACGGCGACCTGGACCGCGCCGTCGAGGTCCGATCCCCGGCCGGCGTCGCTGCCGCGGTCGCGGCGACGGGCAGGCTCGGGCTTCACGCCGAACCGGCCCGCACCTACTTCCCCCACCCGGACGTCCGGTTCGTTCCCATCGAGGGACCGCCCGCCGTCGCGGCGTTGGCCTGGTCCAGGCACAACCACACCGACGCCGTCGACACTTTCCGCGCGGCCGCGCACGGGAGCGCCGCGATCACCGGCCTTCGCGACCGCGGGCCCGGCAGGCAGCCGCGCGCTGATGAGGGTCGTGTCCCGGAGCCGAGTGCGGGGATCATCGACTCGCAGGGTCGACCCCGATCAGATTTTCCGGGGATTGCCACTCGCCCCGTTGTTCACGCCCCGGGCTGTGTCCTCGAGCCATGACCAGAGTTCTTCCTCCCGGCCCGCGTCGTAGGACTCCTTCGACGACGCGGTGACAGTGGTGCGGTGGACGTAGGACCCGGTGGGCGCTGCGGTCGCCCCGAGGACGACGTCGGCGAGCTTGCGACCTGCGACCGGAGGGGTGTCGACCAGTGGGGTGAGCGCGAGCGGCGGGACCACGTAGCGCATCAGGAGGTCGGAGGCGCCGCCGGCCTCGCGGGCCAGACCGGTGCCGATGACCAGGCTCGGGTTGTAGGCCACGATGTCGACGCCGTTGGGGAGTCTGCGCGCCCACTCGTGGACCAGGTGGATGCCGCCGAGCTTGCTGGTGGCGTAGGCCCGCCGGCCGGCCCGCACCGTGGTGGGACGCGGGTAGGCGCCGGGCCGGAACAGCGCCTCCGGCGTCGTCCAGCCGGGCGCGGGGAACGTGCCCCCGGTGTGGCGGAGGTCGCCGAAGTGGGCGTCGCTCACGGTGACGACGACGCGGGCCGGCGCCCGCAGGTGCGGGTGCAGCCTGCGCAACACCAGATGGGTCGCGAGCACGTTGACCGCGAACGTCGTCTCGTATCCGTCGACGGTGGCGTGCACAGCACTGTCGAGGTGTACCCCAGCGTTGAACGCCATACCGTCCAACGCGGGCAACTCGCCGGCGTCGAGCAGGTCCTCCACCCTGGACGCGGCGACGTCGATACTCACGGTGCTCGCCAGATCGACCTCGATGGTGGACACGTGCGGCGAGACGGCCCGCAGTCGCGGCAGCACCTGTGCGGCGGAGTCCGCGCGGGCCAGGACGACGAGATGTGCCTCCGGGCTGCGCCGCAGCAGGTCCTGCGCGGCTTCCAGGCCGATGCCTCGGGTGGCGCCGGTCATGACGATGGTGTGGGTGGCAGTGGGCACGGGTCGTTCCTCCGTCTGTGTGGTCGACGGACCTCGCCGTGATCCGATGGATCCGGCGTCCGTCGGGAACGACGGTGCTGGCCGCGCCGCAGGTGGAGAAGCTCCCGGCGAGCCTGGTTCCGACAGGGCCAGCCTCCGGTGCGTCGAGCGCGGCAGACTGGTGCCGTGCAGAACGCTGGAGGGGCGGATCTCGGGAGTTTCCTCCGGAGCCGGCGGGCGACGATGACCCCGCCGACCGGTGCCGGCGGTTCCCGGCACTCCCATCGTCGTGTGCCGGGCCTGCGCCGCCAGGAGCTGGCGGAGATCGCGTCCATCTCTGTCGAGTACTACACGCGGCTCGAGCAGGGGCGGGCGCCGCGGCCGTCCCGCGATGTCCTCGCCGCGCTCGCCCGGTCGTTCGAGCTCACCGCCGCTGAACGGGACCACCTGTTCCGGCTCGCCGGCGAGCTGCCGCCCACGCCGTCCGAGCCGTCCGGCGCCGTCCGTCCAGGCCTGTTACGTCTGATCGATCAGCTCGGCCCGGCGATTCCGATCACGGTCCACGACGGCCGGCTCGACGTCGTCGCCCTGAACTCCTTCGCCAGGGAGCTCTTCGGGTCGGTCACCGGTGGTGGGAGCTACGGCCGCAACATCGTCCACCGGGCCTTCACCTCGCCGGTCTTCACGGAGCTCCTTGACGCCGGCGGCATCGACCAGCTCCTGAGAGTGGCCACGGCGGAGCTACGTGCCGCGCTGGCACGCTATCCCGACGACCCCTACCTGCTCGGTTTGATCCAGGACCTGACGGTCCGTCCCGAGTTCCGAGAGCGGTGGGAGCACTGTGAGGTCGGGTTCTGGCGATCGGCGTTCAAGCGCATCCGACACCCCGAGCGGGGCTGGCTGGACGTCGACACCGAGATGCTCCACGACCCGGAACGCGATCACTGGGTGACGCTCTACTCAGTACGCCCCCACACCCCTGACGCGCCGGAGCCACCCGGCGGGCAGGCGGGCCCGCGGATCGGCAGCAGCGAATCCCTTCGCATCTGACGTTCGCGCAGGTCAAACGTGCCAACGGCGGCCCGTGAAGTGACATCTACTGGCCGGACCACGTTTGATGCACGAAGTCTGTCTCACGATCAGACCCGGTCTGATTTCCGCTGGTCAGACAGTGGAGCGGGCGAGGGGAATCGAACCCGCGTAGCCAGTTCGGAAGGAAGTGCGCGGGCTTCATCCAGGTCCTCCAGCTGCGGTCGCCGACGGCCATTAGCGGAGGTTGTGGGTACACAACCTCGGGGCGTCTACCGCGCAGATCGGTGGTGCTGCACGGTGGATCTCACACCCGACGACCGCTGTACGACCGATCCGCAGGAGGAGTCCATGCCCGCGGGCACGAAGCGCCCCGACATGCAGGTTCACGAGCAGGACCCCTACAACGCAGAACCGCCGCCCGCCGCGCTCGCCGATCTGGCGATCACTCCGGTCGACACCTTCTACGGCCGTAACCACGGCGCGATGCCCGATCTGGACCCGCAGCAGTGGCGCCTGGAGGTCGACGGTCTGGTCGACACACCCTTGACGTTGTCGCTCGACGATCTGCGGCAGCAGTTCGACCACCACGAGGTGGTGGCCACTCTGCAGTGCGCCGGCAACGGCCGGGCCGAGCTCCTCGGCGTCCGCGACATCCCCGGTCAGCACCCCTGGGGCGCGGGAGCAACGTCCACCGCCCGCTGGGTCGGCGTGCGGCTCGCCGATGTCCTGCACGCCGCCGGGATGCACCCCGGCGCCACCGACATCGCGTTCGTGGCGCCCGACGTCGCACCCGAGGCGACACCTCCGGCTTCCTACGGAGGATCGATCGCCGCCGACAAGGCCGTCTCCCCAGAGGTCCTGCTGGCGTGGGAGATGAACGGTGAACCCCTGACCGTCGCCCACGGCGCGCCGGTGCGCGTAGTGGTGCCGGGGTGGATCGGTGCCCGCAGCGTCAAATGGATCGAGCGCATCACCGCCCAGGACCGGCCCTCGGACAACTTCTTCCAGCAGAGCGCCTACCGGCTCCTGCCCGCCGACCACGGCGATCCGGCGCCGGGCGACGGCGTCGAACTGACCGCGGTCGCGCTGAACTCCGCGATCCTGCACCCCGACGACCACGCCGTTCTGCCCACCGGGCCGATCGGGGTCAGCGGATACGCCTTCGCCGGAGGCGACCGCGACATCGTGCGTGTCGATGTCTCCGCCGACGGTGGCCGGACCTGGCAGCAGGCCGACCTCGACGAGCGGCTCAGCCCGTGGGCGTGGCGACTGTGGCGCACCACGATCACCCCGCCGCCCGGCGAGCACGAGATCGTCGCCCGCGCCTGGGACAACACCGCGGCCCTGCAACCCGAGCACGCGGCCAGCCTGTGGAACCCCAAGGGCTACATCAACAACTCGTGGCCCTCGATCGCCGTCACCGTCCAGACCTGACCCGATCGGATCTTCTCTGGAGCCCGACCGTGAGCAGCATCGACACGCCGGCCGCGAGCACTTCCGAACACGAGCCCGACTACCGATTCACGCTCGCCAACGAACGCACCTACCTGGCCTGGGTCCGGATCTCGCTGGCCCTGCTCGCCGTCGGTGTCGTCGTCGTCCAACTCGTCCCGGCCTTCCCGGTCCCCGCAATCCGCTCGGCCACCGGCGGGCTCCTGGTCGCTCTTGCCGTGCTCACCGCCGCCGGCGGGTTCGTCCGCTGGTTACGCGTCGAGCACGCCATGTGACGACCTCGTCGATCGGTGCGAGCCGCTCCAGAGGAGGGTCTACCGGCCATGGGGAAGAACGACGATCCCGTCGTCGTCGCTGACGATGTGGGCTCCAGGCGTGATGGTGGCACCGCCGAGAGCGATGGTGACATCGCGGCGACCGGAGCCGGTCTTGCCGCTGCGGCGCGGGTTGGAGCCGACCGCCTTGATACCGATGTCGAGGCCGCGCAGCGCGGTGACGTCGCGGACCGCGCCGTGCACGATGATCCCTTCCCAGCCGTTGGCCGCTGCCTTGGCCGCCATGTTGTCGCCGAGCAGGGCCGAGTGGCAGGACCCGCCGCCGTCGATGACCAGTACCTTGCCCGCCCCCGGCTCCGACACCGCTTCCTTCACGAGCAGGTTGTCGTCGTGCACCAGCAGCGTGACCGCTGCTCCGCCGAAGGCCGCCCGCCCTCCGTACTGACGGAACTGGGTGTCGGACGAGTAGAGGGAGTCCCCGTACTCGTCGGCGAGATCGGCGGTCGCGGGACTGCTCGTGGGCACATCTTCTCCTGAGTGGTGCGAGGTGGGTGGTGGAGTGCGTCAGGCCGATGCCGAAGGGTGAGCCCGTGCGGCCAGACGAGCTGCGGCCTTCGCCCCCAGGCTGGTGTCGATGTGGCGCAACATGAGCGTGGACGCCCCCTCGGAGTCGCCCGCAACGACGGCGTCGACGAGTGCGACGTGCTCGTGCGCCTTCTCGTCGCGCTCGTCCCGGGTGCGGTCGGGCAGCGCGGCCCGTCGGTAGCGGTCCGCCTTGTCCCAGAGTCCGTCGAGCGTGTGGATCAGTAGTTCGTTGTGCGAGGCGCCGTAGAGGGCGGCGTGGAAGCGGCGGTGCGCGTCGAGGTCGTGGGCAGCGGGGCGCTCGGGCAGCGGCGACACCGCCACGGCCGCCTCGCGGATGCGGCGGATGTCATCACGTGTGCGGCGCTCGGCCGCGAGCCCGACGGCGAGCGGGTCGAGGGAACGACGCATCTCGAGCAGGTCGCGGGCCTCCTCGGCGGACAGGCCGGTCACCCGGGCGTCGCGATGCGCACCGAGCTCGACGAGTCCCTCCGTGGACAGCCGGCGCAACGCCTCCCGCAGCGGAGTCGTGGAGATACCGATCGTGCGGGCGAGGGTGGCCTGGTTGAGCACCGCACCGGGTTCGACCTGCCCGCCGAGGATCATCTCGCGCAGCGTGAGATACGCGTAGTCGCTCTTCGTCGCGTACGGGTTCGTGTCGGCCATCGATCTCCTCTCGCTACTTATAGGCTAGCGGAGGGGCCGTGAGTGCGGAACAGGCACGTCCGGGATGCAGCGCACACGATCGCCGCTGGACTCGTCGACCAATGCTCGTTATAACTTATAGAAACCGGGCATCCGGTATCGACGAGTGCGGCGGCGACGTGGAGTGACAGTGACGACGACCAGTCAGGGACCACCCGACCTGCGGCAGACCTCGGCGTTGAGGGTCGGGGAGGTCGCATACCGCGTCCACCCCCTCGCGGGAGTGGCGCCCGACCGGCTGCCCTACACGTTGCGGATCGTGCTGGAGAACCTCCTGCGGCACGAGGACGGCGTGGTCGTCACCCGCGACCAGATCGAGGCGTTGTGCCGGTGGGGCGCCCCCGACGTGCACCTCACCGAGATCGCGCTGCACCCGTCGCGGATCTTCCTGCACGACACCAACGGTGTCCCGGCGCTGGTCGACCTGGCCGCGATGCGGGACGCCGCCCACGAGCTGGGCGCCGATCCCACCCGGATCAACCCGGCGATCCCAGCCGAGCTCGTCGTCGACCACTCCGTGATCGCCGACGTGTTCGGGCGTCCGGACGCGCTCGAGCGCAACGTGGACATCGAGTACGGCCGCAACGCCGAGCGCTACCGGTTCCTCAAGTGGGGCCGCGACGCCTTCGACGGCTTCGCGGTCGTCCCGCCCGGCACCGGGATCATGCACCAGATCAACCTGGAGCACCTGGCCCGCGTGGTGATGCGCGACGGCGACCTGCTCCACCCCGACCTGTGTCTGGGCACCGACTCGCACACCACCATGGTCGACGGGCTCGGGGTGCTCGGTTGGGGCATCGGCGGGATCGAGGCCGAGGCCGCGATGCTGGGCGAGCCGGTATCGATGCTGGTCCCGCACGTCGTGGGCGTGCGGTTGCGGGGCGACCTTCCGGCCGGTGCGACGGCCACCGACCTGGTGTTGACACTGACCGAGCTCCTGCGCCGGCACGGTGTGGTCGGCAAGTTCGTCGAGTTCCACGGCGAGGCGGTCGCCCGGCTCCCGCTCGCCGACCGGGCGACCATCGCGAACATGTGCCCCGAGTTCGGGGCGACGTGTGCCTACTTCCCGATCGACGCCGAGACCGTGCACTACCTGCGGTTCACCGGCCGCGACGAGCAGCGCGTCGCCGAGATCGAGAGCTACGCCCGTATCCAGGGACTCTGGCACGACCCGGAGCGGCCCAAGCTGTACTCCGAGGACATCGAGTTCGACCTGGGGAGTGTGGTCCCCTCCCTCGCCGGCCCCCGGCGGCCGCAGGATCGGGTTCCGCTCGACCGGGCCCGCAGCGCCTTCCGCGGCGAGCTGCGCTCCACCCCCGCCCGCGAACAGGTCGCGATCGAGCTGGACGGGGGACTGCACGAGATCGGTCACGGCAGCGTCGCGATCGCGGCCATCACCTCGTGCACCAACACGTCCAACCCGGCTGTCATGACGACCGCGGGACTGCTCGCCCGCAACGCCGTGCGCCGCGGGCTACGCCGGCGACCCTGGGTCAAGACGACGCTGTCCCCAGGCTCGCGGGTGGTCACCGACTACCTGGAGCGGGCCGGAGTCACCACCCACCTCGACGAGCTGGGCTTCCACCTCACCGGATACGGGTGCATGACCTGCATCGGGGCATCGGGCCCGCTGATCCCCGAGGTCGCCACCGCCGTGGCCGAGCACGACCTCAGCGTGGTGTCGGTCCTGTCGGGCAACCGGAACTTCGAGGGCCGCATCAACCCCGACGTCCGGATGAACTACCTCGCCTCCCCGCCCCTGGTCGTCGCGTACGCGATCGCGGGCACGATGGACATCGACCTCCACCGCGACCCGCTGGGGTTCGACGCCGACGGCGCGCCGGTCCTGCTGCGCGACATCTGGCCGGACCCCCACGAGGTCCGCCGGACGGTGGAGGAGACCGTACGGCCGGAGACCTTCACCGACGTCTACGCCGACGTGTTCACCGGTGACCGCCGGTGGCGCGACCTCGACGCACCCACCGGTGAGACCTTCGCCTGGGACCCCGGCTCCACCTACGTCCGTCGCCCTCCGTACCTGGACGGCATGAGCGCCCGGCCCGCGCCGGTCACCGACATCGTCGACGCCCGCACGCTGTTGCTGCTCGGCGACTCCATCACGACCGACCACATGTCCCCCGCCGGTGCGATACCGAGGTGGGTACCCGCTGCCCTACACCTGTTCGAACGCGGCGTCGACCGGACCGGGCTCAACACCTACGCCTCCCGCCGAGGGAACCACGAGGTGATGATGCGGGGCTGCTTCGCCAACATCCGGCTGCGCAACCGGCTCGTCCCGGACCGCGAGGGCGGCTGGTCGATCGGCCCGGACGGCGAGGTCACCGACGTCCACGATGCGGCGCTCTCCTACCGCGAGCAGGGAACCCCCGTGATCATCGTGGCAGGCAGGGAGTACGGCACGGGATCGTCGCGCGACTGGGCAGCCAAGGGGCCGGCCCTGCTGGGGGTCCGCGCGGTCCTCGCCGAGTCCTACGAACGGATCCACCGGTCGAACCTGATCGGCATGGGAGTCCTGCCGCTCCAGTTCCGCGAGGGCGAGTCCGCGGCCTCGCTCGGGCTGAGCGGCCACGAGACCTTCTCCATCACCGGGCTGACCGGCGCGGAACCCGGCCGATACCCCGCCGAGGTCGACGTGCAGGCCGACGATCTCCGCTTCCGCGCCGTGGTCCGGCTCGACACCGTGCGAGATCAGACCTATCACCGCCACGGCGGGATCCTGCCCTACGTCACACGCAGCCTCGTCCTCGACGACGAGCACGACGAGAACCGAACGGGGAGGTGACCCCCTCCGGCGGGCCGCCCGACAACGGGGCGCCCGCCGGAGGGGTGCGGCCACCGATTCCGGGTCTACTGTGCGCAACTCAGAGGGACGGCAGCTATAACCTAATAGCGAGAATATGCGCCTTCCCGTGCTGAGACGAACCCGCGGACCGGCTCCGCAACCAGCCGGCAGGTCAGCGCGCCGCGTGGGTGACGAGTACAGGAATCGGCGAATCCAGGATCAGGCGCTGCGCCGTACTACCGGTCAGCAGCTTGCCGACCGGGCTACGCCGCCGCACCCCGACGACCAGTAGCGTCGCCCCGTGCCCGGCCGCGAGGTCGAGCAGGGCCTCCGCGGCGTCACCTCCGTCGTCGACGACGTCGACACGGCCTCCCGGGTCGCCGACCTGCGCCATCCGGGCCAGCAGAGCCTCGATCGTCGACCGTACGGTGGCCCCGTCGTGGGCATCGGCGTCGAAACGCTCCTGGCGTTCGGTGGCCAGCACGACGAACGGCGTGTCACGCAGCCGCGACTCGGCGATCCCGAGCTCGAGCGCAGCCGCCCCTTCGGGGGTCGGACCGTAGGCGATGCAGATCGTCATACCGCTCCTTTGCGCGCTGATGTAGGGGGCGACGATAGCGCTCAGCCAGCTTATAAGCTATACCTAGTTGAGCTCCATCACAGGTGGAGCGATTTCCGACCCTCATCCATTGGCAGAGGATCCCCGACCTGCGAGCGTCTCCGGCTATGCCACGACGGCAGGTCATTGCAGCCCTGGGAATCGTTCTCGTCGCCGCTCTCGCGGTGACCGCGTTCGCCGACGCCGCCCGTTCCGGGCAGGGTCAGGCGGCGCGCTCCAACCTCAGCGTCATCGCCCCCGCGGCCGCCGGGGGCGGCTGGGACCTCGCCGCCCGCGAGGCGCAGCAGGCCATGCGCACCGGCAGCATCGTCAACACCGTGCAGGTCGTGAACATCCCCGGCGCCGGCCGGACGATCGGGCTCAACCAGCTACAGGGACTCGCAGGTGAGCCGACCACGACGATGATCACCGGCTCGGCGATGCTCGGCGGCATCGGGCAGTCGGACAGCGGCGTCTCCATGGCGGACACGACCCCCATCGCACGCCTCTCGGACGACTTCGACGTGGTCGCGGTACCCGCGGACTCGCCGTACACCACCCTCGAGGAGTTCCTCGCCGACTGGCGGGCCGACCCGGCGGCGATTCCCGTCGGTGGAGGCTCGGCCGGTTCGGTGGACCACCTGATCACCGGGCAGCTGGCTCAGGCCAGCGGCGTCCCGGTGGATCGTATGGTCTACACGCCCCACGCCGGAGGCGGCGAGCTCACGCTCAGCCTCCTCTCCAGCGCAGCCGGCACCGTCGGCGTCGGGATCTCCGGCTACAACGACTTCCGCGACCTCGTCGACGCCGGCCAGCTGCGGGTACTGGCGGTCGTGGCACCCGACCGTCTCGAGGGCGTGGACGCTCCGACGATGACCGAGCTCGGACTGCCCGAGGTGAACCTGGTGAACTGGCGCGGCATCGTCGCCCCTGCCGGGATCACCGCCGACGACCGCCGTGAACTCGAGACCATCGTGCGCGAGATGGTCGGCACCGAGTCCTGGGCCGAGGCGATCGACCGTAACCGGTGGGACCGCAACGAGCTCTATGGCGCGGAGTTCGAGCGCTTCCTCGTCACCGAACAGGCCCGAGTCGACGATCTTCTGAAGGAGCTGGGGCTGGCATGAGCCGCCGTCCGCCACATCTGTCGAGGGGCGCGCTGGTCGTGCCCGCGATCCTGACCGCGCTGGGGCTGTTCCTGGTCTACGGCACGCTGACGATGGAGGTCGTCGGTGACGGCGGCCTGTTCGGCCCGACGACGATGCCGTGGATCGTCGCGGTGCTGTGCTTCGTCGTCGCGGTGGGGCTGGCCTTCGACATCCTGCGGCCGCGCCGCGAGTACGACACCCCCGCCCGGACCCCGGAGCCGGCGGTCGCCGCCGGCGCGTCCGACGGCCCCGCCCCGGCCTCCGGGGACACGGCCGCCGGTGACACGGACGAGGAGCCCGCGGAGCGCACCGATCCGGAGGGGGTGAACGCCCCGGCCGTGCTCACCGCGGTCGGCGGCGTCGTCGCCTTCATCGTCGTCCTGCCCTGGCTGGGCTGGATCCTCTCCGCGACCGGCCTGTTCACCGCCGTCGCCGCCGCACTGGGCAACCGCAGGTGGCTGCCGGTCGTCCTGGCCGGCCTCGCACTGGCCTCCGCGATCCAGGTCGTGTTCAGCGGTCTGCTCGGCATCTCCCTGCCCGCCGGCTTCGTCGGCCTCCTGGGAGGTGGCCTGTGATGGACCAGCTCACCAACCTGCTCGGCGGCTTCGCCGACGTCCTCAGCCCCTCCGCCCTGCTGTTCGTCTTCCTCGGCGCCCTGCTCGGCACCGCCGTCGGCGTCCTGCCCGGCCTCGGCTCGTCGATGGCGGTGGCGCTGCTGCTGCCGCTGACGTTCGTCCTCGAACCGACCAACGCCCTGATCATGTTCACCGGCATCTACTTCGGCGGACTGTTCGGCGACTCCATCGCCGGGATCCTGATGAACACCCCCGGCAACTCCACCGCCATCGCCAGCTCCTTCGAGGGCTACCGCATGGCCCAGCGCGGCAAGGCCGCCCAGGCACTGGCCACCGCCGCCATCGGCGCCTTCATCGGCGGCATGATCGCCTCCGTGCTGGTGGTGTTCTTCGCCCCCACCCTCGCCGAGCTCGCCACCGGGTTCGGGCCCGCCGAGTTCCTCGCCCTCGCCGTGTTCGCCTTCGTCGCGATCTCCGCGGTCGTCGCCGACTCCGCCATCCGCGGCCTCGCCGCCCTGGCCATCGGCCTGACCCTGGCCCTGATCGGCATCGACCAGCCCTCGGGCAGCCCACGGTTCTCCTTCGGCTTCCCCGCCCTGCTCGACGGCATCTCCATCGTCGTGATCACCGTGTCCCTGCTCGCCCTCGGCGAGGTGTTCCACCAGGCCGCGAAACTCGGCCGCACCACCGACCAGGAGACCGTCCTGCCCACCGGACGCCCCTGGCTCTCCCGCGCCGAGTTCCGCGCCGCGCTGCCCGCGTGGCTGCGCGGCACCGGCTACGGGCTCCCCTTCGGCGTCATCCCCGCCGGCGGCGCCGAGGTCCCCACCTTCCTCGCCTACGGCACCGAACGCCGCCTCGACCGCCGCCGCGACACCCCCATGTTCGGCAAGGGATCCATCCAGGGCGTCGCCGGCCCCGAAGCCGCCGGCAACGCCACCGCCGGCACCGCCATGGGAGCACTGCTGGCACTGGGCCTGCCCACCTCGGCGACCGCGGCGATCCTGCTCGCCGCGTTCCAGCAGTACGGCCTGCAACCCGGACCGCTGCTGCTCGAACGCTCCGGCGACATCGTCTGGGCCCTGCTCGCCGGGTTCTTCCTCGCGATGATCGTGCTGCTGATCCTCAACCTGCCCTTCGCACCACTGTGGGCACAGCTGCTGCGGGTCCCGAAGTCCTACCTCTACGCCGGCATCGCCGTGTTCGCCGCGTTCGGTGTCTACGCCGCCGGGGCCAGCACCGTCGACCTCGTGATCATGCTCGTCATCGGTGTGCTCGGACTCGCCATGCGGCTCTACGACATCCCGGTCGCACCGGTGCTGATCGCGGTCATCCTCGGCCCGCTGGCCGAGTACTCGCTGCGCGACGCCATGGGCAACTCCGAGAACGACCCCGCCGTCCTGGTCTCCAGCCCGATCACCGTCGTGCTCTACCTCCTGCTCCTCGCCGGACTGGCCTGGACGGGCTGGCGCAGGTTCGCCGAGAAGCGTGCCGCCGACGTCTGACCCGGCGGCACACCCCGGTCCCGCCGTGCTCCCCACGGCGGGACCGACTCGCCTTTCGCCCATTCAGCCGCGCCACCGTCACAATTGTCCGATGCACTTCTTCACGTACCCGTGGCAAAGCTGCGGCATGTTGGACGCCCCGGAGGACTGCTGCTCGAGGTGCTTCTCCAGGAGGTGGGCCACCGTCGCGCTCGTTTCGCGGGTTCGGGCGCTCCTCGATCTCACGCAGCATCCGGTCCCGGACGGCGTACGCCTGCTTCTCCAGACCCGGACCGGCGGGGACGATGTCGACGAGGTTGTGCCGACGCTTGATGATCGGGTCGTGGCCGCCGTGGACGCGCACGCGCAACGCCTCGCTCGGGGAGGACGTCGATGCTGCCCCTTCTGGCACCCTGCGGGCTCGGGGGTTGACGACGAGCGATGTCACGACTCTGTCTGTCGATCTTGAGTCATATCGCGAAGAGCGTTGAGCGGACGACGGGAATCGAACCTGCGTTGCCAGTTTGAGAGGCCTAGCGAGGCTCGCGCTCACCGGCCAGAACCTACGGGTTCCCACGACACGACGCTCCGTACTCGACCGTGGTCAACCGATGCTGATTGCACGCCACCGTGAAGCAGACGATTCCCCGTCCGAGACGCACTACAACGCGCCGGCCAGCCCTGTCACGGCGGTGAACGCTGCTCGGCGTCTCGTTCGGCTCGTGGCTCCGGCGTGCTCCCGGGATATCAGTCGGAGGGGTCGACGGCCCAGCTGGGCATCTCGGGGAACGGTGCGAGCGAGTAGGCGGGGGGTTCGGTGCCGTGCAGATGTCGTACGAGGTAGTCCCAGGTGCGCCGGGTGACGTAGTGGAAGCGGCCGGTGAAGTTGTGCTCGACACCGGGGATGACGAGCATGTCGACGTCGGCGTCGGCGTCGATGAGCGCGTCGACCAGGCGCATGCTGTGGTGCGGTAACACGTTGTCGTCGAGTTCGCCGTCGATCAGCAGGAGCTTGCCGCGCAGGTTGCCGGCGTGCGGGGTGTTGACCAGCTTCGGGCGGGTGCTCTCGGTGATCTCCCCGTGGTTCTGTTCGACCCAGAACGGCAGGTAGATCGAGAAGTCGTGCGGGCCGGCCTGGGCGACGCCCACGGAGAAGAACTCGGGATGGGTCAGCAGCGCCCTGGCGGTGAAGAACCCGCCTCCGGAGTGGCCGGTGATCCCGACCCGGTCGGTGTCGAGCCACGGGTGGCGGCGCCCGAGTTCGCGGATGGCGGCGACGTGGTCGTCCAGAGCCGCGGCCATGCCGAGGTCTCCGTAGGAGTGGTCGAGGAAGGCCTGGCTGCGCCCCGGGGTGCCGCGGCCGTCGAGGGCGACGACCGCGAAGCCGAGTGCCGCCAGCGCCTCGGGCTCCCCGGTGAACAGGTCACCGAACGCCGGTGAGGCGCGGTGGATGTTGGGTCCGGGGTAGGCGTGGTCCACGACGGGGTAGCGCCGTGCCGGGTCGAAGCCGTGCGGACGCCACAGCAGACCGTAGATCGGGGTGCGCCCGTCGGCGGCGGTCGTCCGGAATCGTTCCGGAGGGGTCCACCCGGCCGCCTCCAGTGCTGCGGTGTCCGGATCCTCCAGCTCGACCAGCACCTCCCCGTCGCCGCCGAGCACCCTCGCCCGGGGCGCCACGTCGACCGTGGATGCGCGGTCGAGGAGGTAGCCACCGAGTGGTGGGGCGAGGGCGTCGTGGTCGAGATCGTCGTCGGTGATCCGCACGAACCCGCCGCCGTCGAGGTCGACCCGGCAGATCTGGCGGATGTAGGGATCGGCGTGCAGCCCGCAGGCCAGGAACCAGACCTGGCGGCGGTCCTGGTCCACCCACAGGACCCGGCGGACCAGCCACTGCCCGCCGGTGACCCGGCCGAGCAGCTCACCGCCGGCGGCGTAGCGGTAGAGATGGCCCCAGCCGTCGCGCTGGGACCACCACAGGATCTCGCCCGAGTCCAGGACGCGCAGCAGCGGCGGGACGTGCAGGTAGGGCGAGGGGTCCACCCGGGTACGGGCGGTCTCGGTGATCAGCGTCGTCATCGCGCCGGTGCCGGGGTCGAGCCGGCGCAGCTGCAGGGTGCGTCCGTCACGGGACTGGTGCAACACGTGCACCGCATCGCCGTTCTTCCCGGTCCACCACCGCCGGGAAAGGGCGTAGGGGGAGGTCAGGACCTCCGGCCCACCGGAGGCCGTCACGTTCCGGCGGGTGCCGACGTCGAGGATGTGCCAGGTCATCGTCGCCTGCGTCTCGTCGCCGGGCATCGGATAGCGGACGCGATGAGCCACCGGCCGCTCGCCGCCCTTCGGCGCTGCCTCGACGAGGACCTGTTCCGGCAGCTCGCGCTGGTCGATCCGGTGAGTGATCAGTCGGGTGGAGTCCGGCGACCACTCCGCCAGCAGCAGCGATCCCATGCCCAGCAAGGGGAGCTTGACCTTCGTGGCCGCCTCGGGGAACCCGCCGTAGTCCCAGTGCGGTTCGGCGTCGTCGGTGAGCGCGAACTCCTGCCGGCCGTCCCGGCTGCGCACCCACACGTCACCGTCACGGCGGAACGCCACCCACTCCCGGTCCGGTGACGCGATCTCCCCCGGTCCCACCGGGGGACCCTCGTCCTCGACCGGCATGCAGGTCCCGGCCCGGTCCGACCACTCCCACCCGGTGTCGAACGCAGAGAACCGGACCACGTCCGGCTCCCGGTCGGGAACCTCGAACTCCACCGAGGTGAGCGGCAGATCGTCGGCCACCACCGCGTGCCCGGACGCCTCCGACAGTGCCACGGCGAGCCGCTCGTGGTCGAACGCGTCTCGTCGGGATCCCGTCGCCGGGTCGACCAGGACGTGCCGAGTCCCGGACCGGTACCGGAACCGGGAGCCGTCGGCGGACCACTGTGGGACCACCGCAGCGTCCGGGATCAGCCGGGCCCGGTACGGGGCGAGCATCTGCTCCGCACGGGCGTAGTCGGCGTCGGTCAGCCGGACGGGCATGGTCTGGTCGGTCATGGTCGGGACCTCTCGTCGGGAGCCGGTCCGATCACCGAACACCCTGACGCCACGTCGGACTCCACACGGATGCGAGGCAGGTCACTGGCGGAACCACCATCCGGAGCGCCTCGTCAGATCTGATGAGCCCGGATGGCCGCAGCTAACGCCCCCTCCCGGACGACGACACACCGGCCGACCGCAGTCGCACATCCACTCCCGGGGACACGCCATGCGCCGCACCGTCCAACTTCTCCTCAGCGCCGCCGTCGTCGCCGTCGGCGTGACGAGCGGGGGCACGGTCTACGCCTCGCAGACGGTGACGGCGCCGACGCCCAGCCCGCTCGTCACCACCGGCCCAGCGGTCGACAGGTCCCCCGTGATCGCAATTCCCGCCTCGTCCTCCGCCGCAGACACGGTCGCCGCCGCCCGCACAGCTGCCGACGACGTGCTCGCCGAAGCCGCGGCCGCGGCTTCCCGCCCCCGCTACACCTGCGAACCCGCCGCCGACGCACGCGTCATCGACGGCATCATCGTCAACAAGGACTGCCCAGCCCTCAACGCCGCCAAGGAACAAGCCCAGCGCGACTACCTGGAGCAGCTCAACAGCGACGTCGTCGGCGACCACCGCGAGTACACCTGCTCCGATCCCACCAGCGCCGACTACGGCACCGCCGCGTGCGGCACCGACGCCGACGGCGACGGCCTGATGGACGACGGCCCCCTCGACCCCAACTGAACGCCGAGCCTCAGCCCGCCACTCACGCCGGGCCGAGACCGCCGTGCGCCGGTCGTGAGGAGCCTGTGGCGCGCGGCGCGCGGACCCGGGTGTCACCGGCGCGGTCCTGTGCGCCGACGCCCCGACCAGGGCAGATCGGCTGTTCTGCGATGTCGATGGCCGCGGTAGGGGCGACGCGCAGATGATCCCGGGCCGGGGTGTACTCGTTCGTCGCCGTCCTGGACCGGGGCGCAGTTCGTGGACGGCGCCGTCGGAGGTGGTCCGGCCCGGGCCCGACGATGCCACCGCGGTCACCGCCGCCCGCGGCGGGGCCCGGACGTCGCCGTCTCCGACCACGCCCGGCCCCACCGTTCACCGCTGGTCTCCGGCGATGCCGGGAAGCCCGCCGAGGTTGTCGATGCGGGATTCCGGCTGCCTACTTGAGCATGAAACCCGCGTCCACCGGGACGGTCGTCCCGGTGATCCACTTTCCGGCGTCGGAGCAGAGGAACGCGATCACCTCGGACACGTCGGCCTCGGGCAGGGCGTCCACCGGCATCAGGTTGAACCGCATGGCGTTCCCCAGCTCCTCGTGCTCGGTCAGCCACTGCGGGAAGAAGTCGTTGTTCGACATCGGCGACGCGACGCCGGTGGGGTGGATGGTGTTCACCCGGATCGACTCCGGCGCGAGCTCCTTGGCCAGCGTGCGCATCAACCCGACGATGCCGTGCTTGGCCGCCGTGTAGTGCGTGCAACCGGCCACCCCGCGCAGGCCCGCGATCGACGACGTGATCACGATCGAGCCGCCGTCGCCGCCCGCCCTGATGTGCGGGACCACCGCCCGGCATGCCTTGAACACCCCGGTCAGGTTGATGTCGATCATGTCGTCCCAGGCCTCGTCGGTGAGCTCCCAGGTGTTGTCCGACAGACTCAGGATCCCGGCGTTGGCCAGCAGGACGTCGATCCGGCCGAACTCGCTCATCGCCGCGTCGGCCAGTCGGGCCATGTCCGCGGTGCGTCGCACGTCGCCCTCGAGGGCGACGCAGCGGCGGCCCAGCTTCTCCACCTGCGCGACGGTCTCGTCCAGGTCGCCGGGGCGTCCGGTGTCGAACGGGACCGAGCCCACCTGCTCGGTGATGTCGCAGGTCACGATGTCGGCGCCCTCCCGGGCGAGCCGGATCGCGTGCGCGCGTCCCTGCCCGCGGCCGCCGCCGGTGATCACCGCGACCTTACCGTCCAGCTGCCCCATCTCAGTTCTCCTTCCGGTACGCCGCCGCGCGGCGATTGTGTTCGGTGATCGCGTCGGTGAGAGGCCGGTAGGGCTCGTCCCACGGGTCCTTGAGCCCCCAGCCGCGCCCACCGGTGTTCTCGACGTAGCCGCACCAGTGCCACCCGGCGAACCAGGGCTCGTCGAGCAGCGCCCCCATCGCGGCGCCGTAGTCCGCGCCGCGGGCTGCGTGGTCGGCCATGCCCTCGCGGTGCGGGTTGAGCTCGGTCGGGGTCCAGTTCCCGACGTCGGCGACGATCACCGGCTTGTCCCCGCACTGAGCGCGCCAGCGGGCCAGGTCGTCGTGCATCCTGCGACGGGACTCGTCGGTGGGCTCGGTGAAGTACTGCACCGACAGCGTGTCGACGTGCGGGGCCATCGCGCGCAGCACCGGTTCCGGGATCCCCTTGTTGCCGTTGAACCGGTCGCCGAGGATCAGATGGTGCGGGTCGTAGCGACGGATCGCCGTCGCGATCGTCTCGTAGTACCGGCTGGCGACGTCGTAGAGCCTGCGTTCCCGTGCGGCCGCGTCCAGGCCGGCGAGCTCGGCGAAGTCCCGCCCGGACGCGTGCGGCAACCAGGCCGGGATGTCGACCAGGAAGTAGCCGAGCAGGTCCGGCGAGTCGGCATGCTCGGCCGCGATCGCGCGGCCCAGGTGGTCGCACCAGTCGGCGAAGTCGTCGTCGAGCGGGCGGAACGCCGGGTGGCCGTTCCAGTCCTCGATCTCGGCCACCCGCACCTGGGCGACATAGGGCATCCCGGTGCCGCGCAGCTCCGCGGCCGACCACTGCTCGGAGTGCTTGAGGTCGATCGGGTCGCCGAACCAGTCCAGCGCCTCGCCCCAGCCGCCCGCGACGTACTCGCTCGTCCACCCCAGCGTGTTGAACCCCCACCCGCGCAGGTCCGCGACGACGCCGTCCCGGATCCAGCTCTGCCGTGACCCGTAGCGCTCCCGCCACACGTCGACGTTGCGCGGGTACTTCAGTGCCGTCTCGTCGGTGTGGTTGAGACCGAGGGACAGGAACGGGTTCCCGTCCGGGTCGACGAGCCGGCCGTCACGGACCGCGTAGGTCATGACGTCTCCCCGGCGAAGAAGCGCAGGTAGTGCCCGGCCAGCTCGGCCGGCGACTCCTCGGCGAGCTGGTGGCCCCACGGCAGGATCACCGCGCGCACGTCGTCGGCGACCTCGCGCATCTGCCGCTCGTTGTCGGCGCCGATGAAGTGCTCGCTGCCCACGGCCAGCACCGGCATCGGGAGGCGGGTCCTCGCGGACTCCTTGTTCTGGTCGCCGTCGGTGAGCGTGGCCCGGTAGATCTCGCACATGCACTTCACGCCGCCGGGCGAGGAGTAGCAGCGCACGTACTCGTCGAGCGCGTCCGGGGTGATCGCCGACGGGTCGTGCGTCTCGTGCTTCATGAAGTAGGAGAAGTACTCCCGCTCGTGGCCGTTGATCAGCATCTCGGGGAACTCGGGCACCGAGTAGAAGTTGATGTGCCAGAGCCAGACGTAGCTGCGCACGTTGTCCGGGGTCAGGAACGAGTAGTCCTCCAGCCCGAACCCGGGCAGGATCATCTCCTGGTAGACCAGCTGCTGCACGCGGTCGGGGTGGCGGGCGGCGAGCTGGTAGGCGGCCGCGGCGCCCCAGTCCTCGCCGACCACCCGGAAGCGCTCGTGGCCGAGCTCGGTCATCAGCGCGGCGAAGTCCTCGGCGACGTTCGCCATGTCGTAGCCGCCGTCGGCGTGCTCGGAGTCCCCGAGCCCGCGCATGTCCGGCACCACGACCCGGTAGTGCGGGGTGAGCAACGGGATCACGTGCCGCCAGTGATAGGAGGTCTTGGGCACGCCGTGCAGGAGCAGGACGGGCTCGCCCTCGCCCGCGGTCAGGTAGTGCAACCGGACGCCGTTGACGGTGGCCCGGCCGTGCCGGACCCGGTCGCCATGATGGTCGACGATCTGCATGTGGTTCCGCTCCTCACTCACTTGATCATGAAGCCGGCGTCGACCCGGTGCTCGACGCCGGTGACGTAGCGCGCGTCGTCCGAGACGAGGAAGGCGACCATCTTCGAGACGTCCTCGGGCTGGACCACCTCGGCGGGCATCCGGTTGCCGCGCATCGGCTCGGCCAGGTCCTCGTGCTCGCCCAGCCAGCGCACGAACCAGTCGTTGTTGCTCATGTCGGTGTCCACCCCGGTCGGATGCACGACGTTGACCCGGATGTTGTCCGGTGCCAACTCCCACGCCAGGGTCTTCATCAGCGCGATGCAGCCGTACTTGGCCGCGTTGTAGTGAGTGCACCCGGCCACCGCGCGCAGACCGCCGGTGGAGCCGGTGATCGTGATCGCGCCGCCGTTCCCGCCCGCGATCATGTGCGGCACGACGGCGCGGGTGGTCTTCCAGACCGACGTCAGGTTCACGTCGAGCATGTCGGCCCACTGGGCGTCGGTCAGCGACCAGGTGTTCTCCGCGGCGCTCATGAACCCGGCGTTGCAGACCAACGCGTCGATCCGGCCGAACTCGGTCATCGCCTGCTGCGCCATCGCCTCCACGGCGACGGTGTCACGCAGGTCGGCGCGCACCGCCAACGCCCGCCGGCCGTGCGCCTGCACCAGGCGGACGGTCTCGGCCAGCTCGTCCGCGGAACCCATCGGGTACTGCGCGGTGCCGATCTCACCCGGCACGTCGACGGCGACGACGTCGGCTCCCTCGGCGGCGAGCGTGACCGCGTGCGCGCGACCCTGTCCACGGGCGGCACCGGTCACCAGGGCGACCTTGCCGGTCATCCGGTCCATCGGTTGTCTCTCCTCGATCTCGGTCGTGCACGGATACCTCGGCGGCGCGGCGCTATCCGCTCACCTGTCGGAGGCATTCGCGGACGTAGGCGTCGGCGCCGCGCAGCTCGCGGGTGATCTGCTCGAGCGGCCAGCCCGCGGTGCCGTGGCACTTGAGGCTGGCGGCTCCGGTGTACCCGGACCGTGCCAGCGCGGCGAAGGGCACGGCGTGGTCGAGCACGCCGTCGGGACGGGGCAGCTGGCGTTCGCCCGGGCCGAAGTTGAGCCCGTCCACCCCGCGCCGATAGGCGTGGTCGATGTCCCAGACGTAGTAGTGGAAGAGCTTGCCCCGCTCGCTGAGGTAGCCGATCGTCTCGGTGATCGACTCGTTCATCACCCACAGGTGCGGCGGCGCCAGGCAGATGCCCAGGTTCGGGTGGTGCAGGTCCGCGAGCAGCCGCTTGATCTGGACGAGGCTGTCCACGCCCTCGTCCCAACGCTGTTCCTCGCCGGCACCGGACTCGAAGTCGGCGCTGAAGGGCACCGTGAGGTGGTTCTCCACCGCGATCCGGATTCCGAGTCGCTCTGCCTCGTCCAGCAGCGGCGGCAGGAACTCGGACACGAACACCGGGTAGTGCGCCTCGCAGTCGAACACCACGGTGTCGACCTCCAGGTCGTGCGCCAGCCGTAGCCGGTCGCGGACCTCCTCCTGGTTCTTGCCGTAGCAGGTCAGGCCGCACGCGGTGAGCCCGTGCCGGCGCAGCGCCGCGTTGATCGCGGACGGGTCGTCGCCAGGATCGATGTGCGCAGCCAGCGGTGGGGCCGACGACCACAGGTTGACCTCGGTGAAGCCCAGGCCGGACAGCTCGCCGAGCGCGGTGTCCAACGGGACGTCGTGATAGGGCAGGATTTCGGCGGTGTAGCGGAACACGGGGCCTCCTTCCTCGGTGGGACCGTCACGGCTGGTCGGCGAAGAACTCGCCGAGTAACCGGGCCAGCTCGGCGGGACGTTCCAGGGCGAGGCTGTGCCCGCACTCGGCGATCTCGACGTAGCGCACGTCGGTGGCCGTGCGCTCCATCTGCCGGCGGGACTCCTCGCCGATGAAGTGGCTGCTGCCGATCGTGAGCACCGGCATCGGCAGCGGTGTGCGGGCCCACTCCGTGTTCAGCTCGACGTTGGTGAACGTCGCGCGGTAGACCTCGAAGATGGCCCGAAGCCCACCCGGCGCGGCAGAGCAGCGGGCCCACTCGCGCACGCAGTCGTCGGTGATGGCAGCCGGGTTGTAGGTCTCGTTCTTCATCCAGGTGGACCAGAACTGCTCCTCCCGTCCGGAGATCAGCATCTCTGGGAAGTCCCGGACGTGGAAGAATCCGACGTGCCAGAGGAAGTGGTCGGAGAACACGTTGTCGGCGGTCAGCGCCGACCAGTCCTCCAGGCCGAACCCGGGCAGAAGCATTTCGGCGAACGAGAGCTTCGTGACCCGCTCCGGGTAGGTGGCGGCGACGGCGTAGGCGAACGCGGCACCCCAGTCCTCGCCGGCGATCGCAAACCTCTGGTGACCGAGCTCGGTCATCAGCGCGCCGATGTCGCGCGCGATCATGCCCATGTCGTAGCCGTCGTCGGGGCGGGCGGAGTCGCCGAAACCGCGCACGTCCGGGGCGACGACGGTGAACCTCTCGGAGAGCAGCGGGATGACCCGGTGCCAGTAGTACCAGCTCTTGGGGACGCCGTGGAGCAGCACCAGCGGGGGGCCCGAACCTGCCGTGACGTAGTGCAGGCGCACACCATTGACGGTCGCGCGGCCGTGCGTGACCGGCTGCCCTGCGTGGTCGGTGACGTCGTGCATCAATCGTTCCTCTCGTCGTGGGCCGGCACCGGCGCTGGTCGATGGGGGAAGGACCGGGCCGGCGCCAGGACGACCACACCGACGACCGTCGTCACCGCACCCACAGCAGCTCCTCGGAGAACGCCGAGCCGTCCCGGTCGTTCTGGTATGGACCGAGCCCGATGCCGGAACGGACACCGGGCAGCCCCGCACGCCACGACGCCGCGCCCGTCACGACCGGTCCCGGAGATCGTCCATGGAACGGAGGAACTCGATCGCGTCACGGGCCAGTGCCTGCGGCGAGTCAGCAACCTTGCGCCACAGCGACACCGCGCGGGCGATCTCGGCGACGGTGGGCAGGAACGACTCGACGACGACCTGGCCGTGGTAGCCGATCTCGTCGAGCGCGCCGAAGAACTCCGCCCACGGCACGTGCCCGCTGCCCGGCGTCCCCCGGTCGTTCTCGGCGACCTGGACGTGGAACACCCGGTCACCGGCCAGCCGCACGGCGTCGGCCAGGTGTTTCTCCTCGATGTTCATGTGAAACGTGTCCAGCAGCAGGCCGACGTTGTCCCGGCCGGTCGCGGCGCACAGCTCCAGGCCTCGCTCGACGGTGTTCACCAGGTCGGTCTCGAACCGGTTCAGCGGCTCGATCGCCAGCGTGACCCCGCACTCCCCTGCATGGTCAGCGGCCTCACGGATGCTCTCGGCGGCCCACCGGAACTGTTGCGCGCGCTCGTCCGGCCCGAGCATCCGGGCCTTGCCGGTCGTGGCGTACATCGGTCCGGCGACGTGCGGCGACCCGACCGCGGCGGCGAGGTCGATGCAGCCGCGCAGGTAGTCCACCCCCTGCCGGCGCCGCCCTGGATCGTCGTGCGAGAGATCGCGTTCGGCGCCGAACGCGCCGCACACGCCCACGGCCAGACCGGTCGCCCGGGCTGCCTCCGTCAGCGCCGGCGCGGAGAGCAACCCCGGGTCCTCCACACACACCTCGACCAGGTCGTAGCCGAGTGCCGCGACCTGCTCGAACGCCGGCCGCGCGGCGTCGTCGGAGAACGGGGAGGCCAGCAGGAACGTGCTCAGGCCCAACGGGCGGGTCACCGGACCGTCCTCAGGTCGGAGACGATCTTCTTGGTATGGGTGATCGCCGCATCGGTGTAGGCGTCGCCGAACTCCGGGGCGCCGGCGCCGGAGAGCACTCCCCACACGTCCCCGGCCGCGGGCAGCAGCTCGTAGGAGATCCAGCCGTCGTAACCGACGTCGGTGATCGCGGCGAGGATCGGACGGAAGTCGATGTGCCCGTACCCGGGCGCGGCGCGGTTGGAGTCGGCCAGGTGCACGTGGGTCAGGCGCGCCCCGGCACGGCGGACCGCGGCCGCGATGTCGGATTCCTCGATGGCCATGTGGAACGTGTCGGCCATGACGCCGACGCTCGGGCGGGCCACCTCGTCGACGAACGCGACAGCCTGGTCCATCCGGTTGATCAGATAGGTCTCGTAGCGGTTCCACGGCTCGACCGCGATCCGTACCCCGCACTCACCTGCGTGGTCACCGACCTCACGTGCGGCCTCGACCGCCCATTGCCACTCCCGGGCCCGCTCGGCACCGGGAAGGATCTTCATGCACGCCGTCGGGGTGAACGTGACGACCTCGGCGCCGAGCGCGGCCGCGTGGTCGACGTTGCCGCGTACGTAGTCGACGGCACGGCGACGCACGGCGGGGTCGGTGCTCACGATGTCGCGTTCCGGCGTGAAGATGCTGATGATGGAGGACGCGACCAGGCCATGCCGGTGCAGCGTGGCGCGGATCTGCCCGACGTCCTGCTCGGCGGGCTCCCCGACGAGCTCGACGCCGTCGTAGCCGTACCGGGCCAGCCGGGCGATCCCCTCGGCCAGCGGCTCCCGGCCGTAGGCCAGGGTGTTGTACGTGTAGCGGAACATGTCTCCTCGCTCAGCCGGTGGTCTCGAAGTCGTGCAGGTAGCGGTCGACGTTGTCCCGGGTGAACGTGATCGGGTGGCCCATCACGACCTCGCCGCCGGGCCCGATGGTCCTGTGCCCGAGACGCCCGGCGGCGAACGTCTCGCCGGCCCGGCCGGTGATCTCGCCCGCGGTGTAGGCGGCGGCCGCGTAGTAGGTCAGGTAGCCCAGGTCGCGCGGGCTCCACAGCACGTAGGCCGGTACCTGGCCGGCCTTGAGCAGCTCGGTCTGGTTACCCGGATTGCCCAACCCGGTGACCACCACGCGGTCGGCCACCCCCAGGTCGGTGGCGGCCTTGACGCCGGCCTCCATCGCGATCGGGGTCGGCGCCATGATCCCCCGCAGGTTCGGGTGGGCCCGCAGCAGTGCGACGGCGGCGTCGTAGCTCTTCTTCGCGTCGTCGTCCCCGTAGGACGTCCTGACCAGACGCATCCCGCTGTTCTCCGGCTCGTCGAGCTGGGCGATCATCACGTCGATCCAGCCGTTGGTCACCTCGGCCGTGCTCTGCGAGGACACGATGCCGAACTCGCCGGTGTTGCCCATTGCCCGGGCGAGGATGTCGAACTGGGCGCGACCCAGCTCGTCGGCCGTGGCCATGTTGACGAACAGGCCCCGCGAGCCGTCGGAGACGTCGGCGTCGTAGCTGATGACCCGCGCCCCGTCGGCACGGGCAGCGTCCAATGCCGGCGCGACCGCAGAGGAGTCCACTGCGGAGATGCCGATCACACAGGATCCGCGCTGACGTCCACTCTGGATTCGCTGGATCTGTCCGGTGACGTCGCCGGCCGCGGGGCCGACGAACGACAGGTCACCACCGAGCTCACGCTGGGCGTCGACCATCCCGGTGCGCACCGCGGCGAAGTACGGGTTGTCGGTGTTCTTCGGGATCATCGTCAGGTTGCAGTCCCGGACCGGTCGCGGCGGCGGAGGTCCGGACGGCTCCGCGGCGGCGCAGGCGGTCAGTGCCAGCAGCGCCGCCGCCGCGATTGCGGCTCCCGCACCCGGGCGCCTCACCGGACGCTCCCGGCCGAGCGACGGCGTTCACGCGACATGTGCAGGCGCCGGGACAGGGCGGGCACGACGACTGCGCCTACCATCAACAGACCGGTCACCATGTACTGCACGGCGGTCTCGGCGTCGCCCAGGGTCATCCAGCTCGTCAGGGTCGTGACCAGCAGCAGCGCCAGCAGCACCCCGACGAACGAGCCCTTTCCGCCGTACATGCTGATCCCGCCGATCAGCACGATGCCCACCACGATCAGCTCCAGCCCGGTGCCGTTGCTGGCCCGGACGGTACTGATGTATCCGGCGTAGGCGATGCCGGCTGTCGCAGCCACGACCCCGGAGAACACGAACAACCCGCGCTTGATCGCGCCCACCCGCAGCCCGGAGAAGCGGGCCACCTGGGAATTGCTGCCGATCGCGAACACAGCCCGGCCCAACGCACCGCGGTGCAGCAGTACCGCTGCCAGGACGGCCACCAGCACGAAGGCGACGAAGCCGTAGGGCACCAGGGTGCCGGGCAGATTCTCCTGGGCGAACGTGGTCAACCCGGGCGGCAGGTCGCTGATCCCCCGGTTCTCCAACAGCACGTAGGACAGCCCGCGGTAGAGGCCCAGCGTCCCGATCGTGACGATCAGCGACGGCAGTCCGACATCCACCACCAGCAGCCCGTTGACCAGCCCGGCCACCGCCCCGGTCAGCACGCCCAATCCGATCGCCGGCCAGGTGCCGAGCCCACCCGATACGGCCAGACCGAACACCGTCGCGGACAGCGCGAACGTCGACGCCGCCGAGAGGTCGATCTCCCCGGCGACCATCAGCCAGGCCATCGGGACGACCATCAGGCTCAGCCCGAGCGCGCCGGTCGCCGAGATGGAGAAGTTCTGTCCGGTCGCGAAGTACGGGCTGGTGGCCGACGCGACCACTACCGCGAGGACCACCAGTGCGAGGAGCGTGATCTCCCAGGTGCCGAACCAGCTCGGGAGTCGCCGTCGCACGGCGGCGGGGACGGGTGTGGGCGATTGCCGACCGGTCGTCTGCGCGGTCATGTGGACACTCCTCGGGATTCCAGGCGGCGCCGCAGGACCAGGTCGAAAGTGATCGCCAGAATGATCACCAGTCCCTGGATCGCCTGCAGCCAGAACGGGGAGACGTCGGCGAGGGCCAGACCGGTGCTGATCACGGACAGGATCGCCGCGCCCAGCACGACCCCGCCGACGGTGCCGACCCCGCCGGTGATGCGGACCCCGCCGACGACGACGGCAGCCAGGACGACGAGTTCGAAGCCGGTCGCGACCGAGGAGTCGACCGTTCCGTAGCGGGCACCCCAGAGCACCCCGGCGAGCCCACAGAGCAGCCCGGTGACGGTATAGGCCCCGAACACCAGTCGCTTCGAGGCGATGCCGGTCCGTTCGGCCGAGGCCGGGTCGCTGCCCACGGCAAGCATCGCGCGCCCGGTGAAGGTGTGCCGGATGACCACGTGCGCCAGCCCGGCTACCGCCAGTGCGTAGAGGAACATCAGCGGGATCCCCAGCACCGTCCCGGTGGCGATCGCCGAGTAGGAGTCAGGCAGGTTCTGCGCGGTGATCTGCGAGCTGCCCGCCAACGCGGAGCTGACCCCGCGGAAGATGTAGAGCGTGCCCAGCGTGACCATGATCGAGGGCACCTTGAGCGTCGCGACCAGGGCGCCGTTCACCGCTCCCAGGGCGGCTCCGAGCAGGCAGGCGACCAGCACCGTCAGCACCAACGGCAGCCCGGGGACGGCCGCGGTGAGGCCGGCCGCGAGGTAGGCGGTGAGCCCGACCGTGGACCCGACCGAGACGTCGATGTTGCGGGTGAACAGCACAAGGGCCTGGCCGACCGCGACGATCAGCACGATGGACAGGTCGGTGCCGATCTGGGCGAACGTGTCCCCGGTGGCGAACCGGGGCGTGAGCACCGCGAACAACAGCACGAGTACGACCAGGACGACACCGAGGCCTGCCTCCCGGTGGATCCGGCGCCGGGGTTCGAGCAGCGCCGGGACGGCCGCCGTGCGGTTGTCAGACTGGGACATCGGACACCTGCCCGGTCATCGCCGCCAGCACCAGTTCCGCGTCGAACGGGCGCCGGTCGAACTCCGCGCCTTGCGCACCGCGGTAGAACGTGATCACGCGATCGGACACGGCGAGCAGCTCCTCGAGCTCGTTGCTGATCAGGATGATGGTCAGGCCGCGTCCGGCCATCTCGGACACGAGCTGGTGCACCTCGGCCTTCGCGCCGACGTCGATGCCCTTGGTCGGGTCGTCCAGGATCAGTACTGACGGGTCGGTGGCCAGCCATTTCGCGATGACGACCTTCTGCTGGTTTCCCCCGGACAGGGCACCGACCACCTGGTCCGGACCGCTGGTGCGGATCCGGAGCCGGTCGATGTAGTCGCCCGCCAGCACCCGGTCGGCCTGCGGGGAGAGCAACCCGAACCGAGGGCGGCGCTCCAGCAGCGCCAGCGGCAGGTTGAAACCGATCGAGTGCTCCAGCACCACACCCTCGGAATGCCGGTCCTCCGGCACGTAGGCGACCCCGAAGCGCATCGCCTGCTGCGGGGACCTGATGCTCACCGCAGCGCCGTCCAGCACGATCTCGCCGGAGTCGGACGGCTCCAGCCCGAACAACCCGCGGGCGATCTCCGTGCGACCCGCACCGACCAGGCCGGCCAGACCCAGGATCTCGCCGCGACGCACGGTGAACGACACGTCGGTGTACGCTCCGTGCCGGCTCAGACCACGTACGTCGAGGCGTACCGGCCCGAGCTCGACGTCGGCCTTGGGGAACACGGTCTCCACCGAACGGCCCACCATGTGCCCCACCGCCGACTCCGGGGTGAACTCGTGCGCCGGACCGGTGATCACAGTGGCCCCGTCCCGGGACACGCTCACCCGGTCGGCGAGCGCGAACACCTCGTTCAGCCGGTGGCCGACGAACAGGACCGAGACCCCGTCGGCCTTGAGTCGAGCGATGATCTCCATCAGCCGATCCACCTCACGGGTGGACAGTGCTGCGGTGGGCTCGTCGAGCACCAGTAACCGGGTGTCGGTGTCGAGTGCCTTGGCGATCTCGAGCAGCTGCTGGTCGGCCGCGGACAGGTGCTTGACCTCGGCCGAGATGTCGAGGTGGACATTCAGGCGGGCCAGTGCCTCGCGGGCGTGCCGGCGGACGGCGCCCCAATCCAGGAGCCGGGTGCGACGGCGCGGGGCGGAGCCGGCCAGCATGAGGTTCTCGGCGACCGTCATGTCGGGGAAGGTCACGGGATGCTGATGGACCACCGAGATCCCGAGCATCCGCGAGGCACGCGGGTTCGGGATCGTCACCTCGGCGCCGTCCACGATGATCGTGCCGGCGTCCGGCCGGTGGATGCCAGCCAGCATGTTGACCAGCGTGCTCTTGCCCGCGCCGTTCTCCCCGAGCAGCGCGTGCACCTCGCCGGGGAACAGCGCCAGGTCGACGTGGCGGACCGCGACAACGCCGCCGAAGCGCTTCGCGACCCCGGACAGCTCGACCACCGGGGCGCTCATGACGCCTCCGGGAAGGAGCGCCCGCGAGCCGCGGCGGCCAGCCGCTCCGCGGTCATCACGGTGGGCAGCATCGTGTTGGCCGCCGGCTCCACCGGGATCACCGACGCGTCTGCGACCCGGAGCCCGGTCAGTCCGTGCACCCTGCCGTCCTGGTCCACCACACCACCGCGCTCGGCCGGCGCCATGGCACAGGTGCCGGTGAAGTGGTAGCCCGACGCGGTCATGCTCTCGATCGCGGCGTCCAGGGCGGCGTCGTCGGCGACGGTGGCGGCGTCGAGCCCGATCGGCTCGTGCAGCATCCCGGCCAGCGGTTCGCCCGTGATGACGGCCCAGCCGAGCCGCACGATCTCGCGGATCGCGTCCCGATCGACCTGTTCGGTCAGGTAGCCCGGCGCCACGCGGGGCAGCACGCTCGCGTCGGTGGAGGTGATCCGGACGGAGCCGACCGAGCGCGGCTTGTTCAGAACGCAACCCATCCCGGCGAGCTGACCCAGGCCCGTCCCGCCGGTGCCGGCCAACCCCCGTGCACCGGCCTCGGTGGTCGACACGTCGAGGTAGGTGAACATCGTGAGCTGCGCATCCATGGCGCCCGGCTGTGCCTCGGTCGAGGTGCGCAGCACCGTTTGGAGGCTGAAGTCCTCCGGAGACCACGTGCCCTCGCGCGGCGCTGCCAGCAGAGGCACCGAGAAGTGGTCGCCCAGGTTCTCCCCGACCGGCAGGTCCGACACGACCTGGACCCCCAGCCCGGACAGCAGTGTCGCCGGACCCACACCCGAGCGCTGCAACAGTGCCGGGGTCTGGATCGCGCCGGCGGTGAGCACGACCTCGCCGGCACCGATCACCGTGCCGTCGGTCAGCTCCACGCCGGTCGCGGTGGTGCCGTCGAAGGTGACGCGCCGGACGTGCAGGTCACCACGCACGGTCAGGCCGGGTCGCGCACGCGCCGGCGCCAGGTGGGTCGTCGCAGTGGACATCCGGGTGGCGCCGACCCGGTTCATCGGGGCCGGCCCGACGCCCTCGGCGTCGGGAGCGTTGAGGTCCGGCTGTTCCTTGGCCCCGAGCGCCCGGCAGGTCTGCACGAACGCGGCCTGGAGCGGGGCGTACTCGTGTTCCTCCGCCCGCGCGATCGGGAACGCGCCGCCGCGGCCGTGGATGTCCGCACCGGGTGCCGGGTCGTCCTCCAGCGCGCGATAGGCGGCCGACACGTGCGCCCAGTCCCAACGTGGGTTACCCCGCTCGGCCCACTCCCGGAAGTCGGCCGTGGCCCCGCGCAGCGCGATCATGCCGTTGATCGCGGATCCGCCGCCGATCAACCGCCCCTGCGGCACCGAGATCGATGCGCCGCCGGCCCCCTCGGCGGACAGACCCCAGTCGTGGCGGGGGTCGACGTCCGCCGCGTGCCCGCGCATCGGCACCACCCGGCCGTCGAGGACCGCGGTCGGTACCGTGGTGGGATAGTCGGGTCCGGCCTCGAGCAGTAGCACTCTGCGGCCGGGGTCCTCGCTGAGCCGGGCCGCCACGATGCACCCGGCCGTACCGCCGCCGACCACGACGACATCGACACTCTCGCTCAACTCGCAAGCTCCTTTGCTGCGGCAGTGTGTGAGGGCCCCTCAGGCCACGATCAGCGGCCGCAGGGTGCGGTGGGCGACCTGCAGGCCGGTGTGGATCCTGTCCTCGGTGCCACCCCAGACCGGGTCCTCGTGCTCGACCGAGAGCACGCCGTCGAAGCCGCCCTCATAGAGGGTGTCGACGACCCGGCGCCAGTCCACGTCGCCGAGGCCCGGCACCCGGTAGCGCCACCACCCGACGTCGAACGGGTCCTCGCGCTCGACGGCCTTCCCCGGCCAGCCGTAGCGGTGGCGCCGCTCCGGGAAGAGCTGGATGTCCTTGGCCTGCGCGTGCGGGATGCGGTCGACGTAGGGTCTCAGCGCCTCGACCGGGTCGATGCCCATCCACAGCAGGTGGCTCGGGTCGTAGTTGAGATAGAGCCCGAGCGAGAACATCCACTCCCACAGCTCCGGGGAGTAGGCGAGGTTGCCCGGGTAGCCGTCGGGGTGCCAGCCCTCCATCACGCAGTTCTCGACGATCAGCTTGATCCCGTGTTCGCCGGCCCGCTCCACGAGGGGCGGGAAGATCTCCTCGGCGTCGCGCAGGTTCTCCGCGACCGTCCTTCCCGGGTGTCGCCCGACGAACGTGCCGACGCTCGGACAGCCGAGCAACGCGGCGGCATCGATGCAGGCGGCGACGTGGTCGTTGACGGCCTTCCGCTCGCCCGGGTCGGGGTGCAGGTTGTTGTCGTAGAACGCCAGCGAGCTCAGCGTCAGGCCGTGGCGGTCGAACAGCGCGCGTGTGCTCTCGGCCTCCCGCTCGCCGAACGAGCTGACGTCGAGGTGGCTGGCGGTGAACGGGCGGTCGCCGACGGCCGGCCAGGCCGCCACCTCCAATGCCTCGTAGCCCTGTCCGGCAGCCCATGCCGCGATCTGCTCCAGCGGCTGGTCGGGAAGGCAGGCGGTGAGCATTCCGAGCTTCACGAGGGCACCTCCACCCAGGTCGAGGACTCCGATGAACGGATCACCGCGTCGGTCAGTGCGGCGGCGCGCAGGCCGTCGGCGAACGTCGGTAACCCGTCCGGTACTCCACCGCGGACCGCGGAGTAGGTGTCGGCCACGAACGCGTTGAAGCAGTCCTGGTAGCCCTGCGGGTGCCCGGGCGGGAGCAGCGAGTAACGCGCTGCGGCCTCGGACGACGCCGACGAGCCACGGTGCAGCGTCCGATCGCCGTCGATGCCACCGATCCGCACCGCCTCCGGGGCCTCCTGGTCGAAGCGGTACGCCGCCCGCTCGCCGTCGAGGGAGATCCGCAGGGCGTTGCGCCGGCCGAGCGCGGTCTGGCTGACCACCACCGAACCGGTGGCACCGGTGTCGGTCTCGAACTGCACGGTGCTGGCGGTACCCCCGCCCGCGGTCGCGGCCTGCAGGCGGGTGATCCGGTGCCCGCTGCTGAACTCGACCAGGTCGCACCAGTGCACTCCGACGTCGGCGAACGCACGGTGTGCGCCGCCCTCGGCGGCGTCGCCACGCCAGCCGGCCGGTGCTCCGGCGGCCTGCCAGTCCTGCAGGTAGGCGCCGTGCAGCAGGTGCAGAGGCCCGGACTCGCCCGCGTGGACCCGGGCCCGGATCTCCCGGGCCGCGGGATAGAAGCGGTAGACGAACGGCACGGTCGCGACCAGCCCGTGGGCCGCGGAGGCCAGTTCCCGCGCGCCGTCCAGCGTCGTCGCGAGGGGTTTCTCGCAGATCACGGACTTGCCCGCGGCCAGCGCCCGGCGGGCCAGAGCGACGTGCGTCGAGTTCGGAGTGCACACGTGCACCACGTCGACGTCGTCGGCATCGATCAGAGCCTCGCCGCTCACGGCCCCGGTGCGGGCACCGAGCCGGACGGCGGCCTCGTGCGACCGGTCGGGGCTCGATGCCGCGACGCGGGTCACCTCGCCGCCGGCCGCCCGGACGGCGTGCGCGTGCACGCCGCCGATGAAGCCGGCGCCGATGATCCCGGCGCGGAGCCTGTCCGCCATCGGTTGCTCCTGTCTCAACTCGTCGTCACGTCTCAACTCGTCGTCACGGTCAGCCCGGCCCGGTCCAGCGCGCCGTCGAGCCAGGCGCGACTGATCCGGGCTGCCTCGGCCGGGTCGCCGTCGTAGGAGTCCAGCTCGACGACCAGCCAGTCGTCGTAGCCGGACTCGGCGACGGCGGCGAGCACGCCGTCCAGGTCGAGCTCGCCGCGGCCCAGCGGGAGGAACGTGGCACCGTCGGCTCCGAGGTCCTTGAGGTGCACGTGCCGGATCCGGTCCGGGTACCGGCGGATCATCGCGGCCGGGTCCCCGCCGCCGGCGGCCAGGTGCGCGGTGTCCGGGCAGAAGCCGATCGAGGACCGGGAGAACACGGCCTCGACCTGCTCCGGCGACTGGCCGATCGTCCCCAGATGCGGGTGGTAGCAGGCCGACAGGCCGTGCTCCGCCGCGATCCCGGCCACCGTGTCGAGAGCCTGAGCGAGCCGGTCGTGGTCGCCGTCTGCGATCCCGTGTGCACGCGGAGCGCCGCCACCGACCACCAGCTGGCCGGCACCGAACCGGGCGGCGTCCTCTGCGGCCCGGCGCACCCGGTGCAGCTCGTCGGGCAGGGTGTCCGGGTAGATGAAGTTCGCTCCGGTGTAGACCCCGACCAGTGACAGCCCGGTCTCGTCGAGCAGCCGGGGAAGCGAGCCGGGGTGACCGTCGGCGAGCTCGGCGAACTCGCGCACGTTCCCGTCGAACATCTCGACACCGCGGTAACCGGCGGCGGAGATCTCGCGCAGCGCCAGCCGCATGTCACCGGGCACCCGGTAGACGAGATCCTTCACGCTGGTCACCCCGGCGGCGGCGCCGGTGACTCCGCCCCAGGTGATCGAGTGATAGCCCAGACGCACGGCCCACCTCCTCCGGTGCGGCCGCAGCGCCGCACTTCCGATCGATGCAATGACACTAAAGTTTGATCTACACAGAAGTCAATGAACTAATCTCGGAAGTCCGGGGCCGACGCGGAACGAGGAGGGCCACGAGTGGGACTGTCCGTGCAAGGTGTCGCGCCGGACCAGCTGGACACGCTGGTCACCGTGCTCGACCTGGTTCGTTCCGGCGGTGCGCGCACGCGCCCGGAACTGGCCCGTCGCACCGGGCTCGGGCGCACAGTCATATCGCAGCGGCTCGGTCAGCTGGAGACCGCCGGCCTGGTGACCGAGGGCGACCTCGGCATGTCCACCGGCGGCCGGGCGCCGCGCGAGCTGCGTTTCCAGGTCGATGCGGGGGTGCTGCTGGTGGCCTCGCTCGGGGCGACCGGGTTCGACGCCGGCGTGGCCGACCTGAGCGGGCGCCTGATCGACCACCGGGGTCACGACTGGGACATCGGTACCGGACCGGAGGCCAGTCTGAGCCGGGTCGAGGGCCTGTTCGACGAGCTGCTGGCCGAACGGGACGCTCCCCCGGTCTGGGGCATCGGTCTCGGGGTGCCCGGGCCGGTCGAGTTCGCCTCGGGCCGTCCGGTGGCGCCACCGATCATGCCGGGCTGGGACGGCTACCCGGTCCGCGATCGGCTGGCCGCCCGCTACGACGCGCCCGCGTTCGTGGACAACGAGGTCAACCTGATGGCGCTGGGCGAGTTCCGGGCGGGCCGTGGAGCCGGCTCCAGGGACCTGGTGTTGGTCAAGATCGGTACCGGGATCGGGGCCGGGCTGATCTCCGGCGGACGGCTGCACCGCGGCGCGCAGGGTTCGGCGGGCGACATCGGACACGTCGGACTGACCGGATCGGTGCCCGGCGCCGAGCAGGTGGTGTGTCGCTGCGGCAACGTCGGCTGCCTGGAGGCGCTGGTCGGCGGGGCCGCTCTGGCCCGGGACGCAACTGCGGCCGCCCGAGAAGGCCGGGGCGAGCACCTGGTCGCGCGGCTGAGCCGAGCCGGCGAGATCGTCCCGGATGACGTCGTGCTCGCCGCCGAGTTCGGCGACCCGATCGCGGTGGAGCTGCTGTCCCGGGCCGGTCGCCTGGTCGGCGACACGGTGGCCGCGATGGTCAACTTCTTCAACCCGTCGACGATCCTGCTCGGCGGCCGTGTCGGGGCCTCGGGCGATCTGTTGCTGGCCAGCGTTCGTCAGTCCGTCTACCGACGGTCGCTTCCGCTGGCCACACGCGACCTGCAGATAGCGCGGACATCGCTGGGCGAACAGTCGGGTCCCACCGGCGCGGGTTTCATGGTCGTCGACGAGTTGTTCGGCCGGGACCTGCTCGCCCGGTGGATCCCGCACGGCAGTCCAGCCGGGATGCCGGGGCTGCACCCGCATCCGGTGGTCGGCGCCTGACCGGACGGCTATCGCTGGCATAGCCGGCTGCGCATCGTCGGGCGGCGCGCCGCCGCGCAGACTCGGGGCACACCACGCCAGCGGGTGGAGAGCCGACGGTAGAGAAGAGGCAACGGTGCCCGACAACAGTCCGCGCGGGGTCGTCCCGCACTTCGATCCGCACGATCCCGGTCTGTCCCCCGAGCGCGCCTACGCGACCTACGCGCAGCTGCGCCGACATTGCCCGGTCTCGCACGGCGAGCGCCACGGCGGCTACTGGTCGATCTCGCGGTACGCCGACGTCCGCGACGCCGCTACCGACCACACGACCTATTCCTCGACCGGCGGCGTCTACCTGCCCCCGGTGTCCGGGAGCCGGTTCCCCCGATCGACCACGACCCGCCCGAACACGCCGGGTTCCGCGAGCTCATCGCGCCGCTGACGAGCGGCGCCGCGGCGAAGACCATGGAACCGGCGGTCCGCGCCATCGCCGAGCGCCTCGTCGACGGGTTCACCGGACCGGGCCGCGCCGAGCTCGCCGCCGAGCTCGCCACTCCGCTTCCGCTGGAGGTCATCACCCGGCTCTACGACCTGGGTCCGGAGGACACAGAGGAGATCCGCGGCTACTCCGAGGAGTTCCTGACCCACGCCTCCGGCCCCCGCGGCCCGGAGATCATCGACCGGGTGTGCCGATACTGGGTCGGCCTGTTCGCCGACCGGCGCGAGAACCCACGCGAGGACTTCCTCACCGGACTCGTCGAGGCCAACCGCGAGCTCGGGGCGACCGACGACGAGCTCGCCAACATGATGTTCATCCTGACCTACGCCGGGCACGACTCCACGGCGCTCGGTCTGGGCAACACCCTGTTGTACCTGGCCGAGCACCCGGATGTGCAGCAGCGGCTGCTCGACGAGCCGAAGCTGATTCCTTCCATGATCGACGAGATCCTGCGCCACGAGACCCCGCTGCACTGGTTCCCACGACAGCTCACGGCCGACACCTGCCTGCACGGTCAGCAGATGAAGGCGGGTGAACGGGTGCTGCTGCTGTTCGCCTCGGCCAACCGCGATCCCGAGGTCTTCGACCGCGCCGACGAGATCGTCATCGACCGGCGGCCGAACCGGCACCTCGCGTTCGGCGCCGGGATCCACACCTGCCCCGGGATGGCCCTGGCCAAGCTCGAGATCCGCACAGCGGTCCAGGTCGTGCTGGAGCGCATCCCCGGGTTCCGGGTGGACGGCGACGTCGAGCGGACCGACCCGCTCGAGGGCGGCGGGCGCCACCTCGGCGTCCGGCGGCTGCCGGTGACCTGGTGAGCGCCGCCGTGCCCGACCCGGCCCCGGCCCCCGCGCCGACGACCCGTCAGATGGTCACCGCGGGCACCGCGTCCACGGTCGGCTTCGCGTTCGATCTGTTCGACCTGTTCATCCTGCTCTACGTGGCCTCCACGGTGGGCCCCCTGTTCTTCCCCACCGACAGCCCCACACTCACGCTCGCGGCCACGTTCGCCTCGTTCGGGGTGAGCCTGGTGATGCGCCCGCTGGGCGGGGCGGTGTTCGGTCGCTACGCCGACCGGCACGGCCGCAAGCAGACCATGCTGGTCACCGTGGGCGGCGTCGGTCTGGCCACCGCCCTGATGGGCACGCTGCCGACCTACGCCGCGATCGGTGTCGCCGCACCGCTGGTGTTCGTCGCGCTCCGCCTGGTGGCCTCGACGCCACCGTCCCGGCCCCCGACCGGGACCGCTACCGGCAGATGACGGTGGCCCCGGGCGACCCCTCGGCTCTCGAGCGCCATCTCGCGGAGCTGGGGGACCTCCGATGAGACGCATCATCGTCGCGCTCACCGGGGCGTCCGGGGCCGTGTACGGGATCCGCGCGCTGGAGCTGCTGCGCGAGGTGCCCGACGTCGAGACGCACCTGGTGCTGACGAAGGCGGCGCGGGCCACCATCGGCTACGAGACCGACCGCAGCGTCGCCGACGTACGCGCGCTCGCCGACGTCGTGCACTCCGACGGCGACCTGGGCGCACCGATCTCCTCCGGCTCGTTCCGGACGGCCGGGATGCTGGTCGCGCCGTGCAGCGTGAAGACACTGTCCGGGATCGCCTCCAGCTACGACGAGTCGCTCGTGGTGCGGGCCGCGGACGTGGCGCTCAAGGAGCGCAGGCGCCTGGTGCTCCTGGTGCGGGAGACCCCGTTGCACGCCGGCCACCTACGGCTGATGTCCGAGGTCACCGCCTCCGGCGCGATCGTGATGCCGCCGGTGCCTGCCTTCTACGCACGCCCGCACAGCGTCGCCGACATCGTCGAGCACACCACCGGTCGGGCGCTCGACCTCCTGGACGTCGACACCGACGCCGTCGCCCGCTGGACCGGCGAGCGAGACGGAAGAGCTGTCGTGCACCGGTGGTAGACACGCGGCCGACGCCCCGCCCTCAGCAGCGCGCCGTGCGCAGGAGCAACCGGCGGAACGCCTGTACCGGCGGGGACACGTGCGCGCTGGCCCGCGAGACCACGCCCAGCTCACGGAACGCACAGGAGTCGGCGAGCGGGACCGTGGGGCCTTCGCCCGCGGCCAGCCTCGGCAGCAGCGCGACCCCCATCCCGGCGGCCACCATCCCGTGCACGATCGCCAACTGTCCGGTCTCGAGTACCACCCGCGGGCGGACACCGGCCTCGGCCAGCAACTGGTCGGCAAGGTCGCGTAGGCCGTACCCGGTACGCATCCCGACGAGATCCTCGCCGGCCAGCTCGGCGAGCGTGACCTCCGCACGTCCGGCCAGCCGGTGCGCGGCAGGAACCAGCACCAGCACCGGCTCGCGGACCAGCACGTCGACGCACAGCCCGCTCAGGGTCAGCGGCATCCGGGTCATCGCCAGATCCAGTTCCCCGGAGCGCACGAGCTGCTCGAACTCCCGGGAGATGTCGTGCTCGACGATCCGCACCCCGACCAGTGGGTGCGCGCGCCGGAACTCGGCCAGCACCTCGGGCAGCATCCGGGCGCCGATACTGGGCAACACGCCCACCCGGACCTCACCCTCGCGCAGGCCGCTGACCTCGGCCACTCGTTCCCGGCCGCGTTCGAGTTCGGCGAGCGCGACCTCCGTGTGCTCGAGCAGCGCGGACCCGGCCGCGGTCAGCACGACCTGCCGGCCGGTCCGTTCGAACAGCCGGGCGCCGACATCCTGCTCCAGCTTGCGGATCTGCACCGACAACGACGGCTGGGACAGGTAGAGCCGAGCGGCCGCGGCGGTGAAGCTCCGCTCGTGCGCGATCGTCACGAAGTACCGAAGTTGATGAAGCTCCACAGGTCACCCCGGACCGTCTGTTCCATACTGTCTCTCGCCATGCCGGCGCGCACGCGGGTCGGGCATCTGCCGAACGTGACGGGCCCGGCCGACCGTGCCGACCTCATCCGGCCTCGGACCGGACCCTGAAATCGCCCGGCTCGAGCACCGCCGACATCGCCACCCCGGCGACGAGCGCCCAGAACGGGCTGGAGATCCCCAGCGGCGCGACCCCGCTCATCGCGACCACCAGAGCCGTCAGCGCACCGGTCCGGAACCGGCCGTCGCCGAACGCGCCGCGGAACGACGACACCAGCACCCCGATCATGGCGAGCCCCGCGACGACCGCCACCAGCTCGGTCGGCAGCGCGGTGACCGCGGTGACCGCGACCCCGGCGAGGACGCCGAACGCGATGAACAGCACGCCGTTGACGACGCTCGCGGCGTACCGGGCGTCGGGGTCGGGCCCGGCCTGCGGGCCCGAGCAGATCGCCGTCATGGGGCCCGCGACGTTGGCGTTGTGGCCGCCGGTCAGCGGGGCCAGCAGCCCGCCCACACCGCTGACGACCGTCATCGCATTGATCGGGGGCCGGTAGCCCTGGCTGAGCAGCACACCGTAGGCCTGGGCGTTCTCTGCGGCGATCACCAGGACCGCCAGCGGGATCCCGACGGCCAGGATCGCGGCGAGGTCGAACGTCGGGGCCACGAGCACTGGTGCCGTCCAGCCGTCGACGGCGGTGGCCTGCGCCGCGAACCCGCCGGTGGCCGCGGCCGCGACCACCCCGGCGACCAGCGCGCCGAGCGCGCCGGGCACCGCCGGCACGAACCGGGACAGCAGCAGGAACCCGGCGACGGCGGCGGCGACGATCCAGGGCGCGGACTCCGCTGCGGTCACCACCTCCGTGCCGAACCGGATCAGTGCTCCGGCGATCATCGCCATCACGATCGGCTGCGGCAGCCACCGGGACACGGTGCCGATCAGGCCGGACAGCCCGAGCACGAGCACGATCAGCCCTGCGACGAGGAACGCCCCGACGACGGCGGAGAACGGGAACGTCCCCAGCGCCCCGACCACCAGGACGGCCCCCGGGATGGAGTAGGCACCGACGACCGGCATCCGGTAACGCAGCGCGAGGAACAGCGAGATCAGGCCGCCGAAGACGTAGATCCCGAAGATCCACGACGCGATGAGCCGGCCGTCCAGCCCGTTCGCGGCGGCGCCGTCGATCACGATCAGCGCCGGCCCGGTGCAGCCGAAGACGGCCGCGACCACGCCGGCGCCGACCGTCGCGGGGTTCAACCGCCGGGGCAGGCCGCGCAGCCCGGACCGGATACCCGGACCGGGCTCGATACGACGGGACGGCCGCGGTTCGGCCGGCGGGGCGGGAGGTGCAGCGGTGGAGCCCTCGGCGGGCTCGTCGGTCGGTGCGGTCATCGTGTCGCCTCCTTGCGATCACTCACCGGACAGGGGGCGGGACGGCTACCGGCGCCGCAGCGTGCGGACGCGGGCGAACCCGCGGCGGACGAGTGCGCGGACGGTGTCCCGGACGGTGCCCGCCACCAGGCGGAGCTGCGCGCCGCGGCCCGGCTCGGTGACCGACCCGGTCTCCGCGGCCTCGTCGACGCTCGCCGCGAACTGCTCGAACAGCCGCCGCGAGACGTCACCGGCCAGCGCCCGGCCGAACTGCGCGACCCGGCCGGTGAGGTGGACGTCGGCGTGCGCGGTCAGGACCGTGCCACCGTCCGGTCCGGCCTCGGCCGCCAGCACGACGTCCGCCTGGGTGGCGCTGCCGCCGGCGTCGGCCCCCTGGGCGTGGAACCGCAGCCGGTGTGCGACCGGGTCCCGCTCGACGACCTGGGCCAGACCGTCGAAGGACAGTTTCACCGGGCCGAGCGCGACGACGGCCCGGCCGCGGTAGCGGTCGCCGTCGAGCACCTCGGTGAGCCGGGCGCCGGGCAGGCAGCGGGCGAGCAGGTCGAAGTCGTCGAGCACCGCCCAGACCCGCTCGACCGGGGACCGGAGCGTGCTGGTGACGTCGACGACCGCGGACGGCGGGCCGGAGGGCAGCCGCACCTCCTGCGCGAGGGCCGCCGCCGGGACGTCCTCGGCGGGGGCTCCGGCACCGCTCCCGCCACCGGTCCCCCGCCCGACCAGGGTGCGCGCGCCGCACGCCCGGGGTCCCGGGACGCCGTCGGGGTAGCTCTGCCGGACGTCGTCGACGGCCGCGAGGATCCCGCGGTAGCCGGTGCACCGGCAGAGGACGCCGGACATCTGCTCGGGCAGCTCCTCGCTCTCCACCTCCGGGGTGGTGGTGAGCAGGTCGTAGCTGCTCATCAGCATCCCGGGGGTGCAGAACCCGCACTGCAGCGCGTGGTGGGCGGAGAACGCCTGCTGCAGCGGGTGCTGGTCGTCGGGCGTGCCCAGGCCCTCCACGGTCACGATCTCGGCGCCCTCGCACTGCACCGCGAACAGCAGGCAGGCGCGGGCGGCCTCGCCGTCGACGAGCACGGTGCACATGCCGCACACGCCGTGCTCGCACCCGAGGTGGGTGCCGGTGAGACCGAGCTGCTCGCGCAGGACGTCACCGAGGTGCGCGCGGGGCGGCACGGTGACGGTGGTCTCGGTGCCGTTCACCGTCATCGTGATCCCGACGGTCTCGTCGGCGGCGACGCGGTCCCGCGGCTCCGCAGTACCTGTTCGCCTCGGCTCCACCGTGGTCATGAACGCTCCTTCCGGTCCCGGGCGCGGTGCAGCGCACGGGACAGCTCGCGGGCGGCGAGCACCCCGAACAACCGGCGCCGGTAGCCGGTGGAACCGTGGGTGTCCCCGCCGGTGTCGACGACGTCCTCGGCCAGCGCGGCGGTGGCCGGGCGCAGGTCGTCCTCGTGCTCGGTGAGCAGCGGGGTCACGTCGCGGGTGACGGCCCGGTCGGAGATCCCGAACCCGGTCAGCCGGGCGTCGGTCACCGCGCCGTCGTCGCCGACCCGGACCCGGGTGACCACGCCGGCGAGCGCGAAGTCGCCGTGCCGGCGGGCGATCTCGGCGAACCCGAAGCCCTCCCCCGGCCGGGCGCGGGGGAACGTCACCGCTACGACGACGTCCTCCGGCCCGGCAGCGGTGGTCATCGCGCCGGTCACGAACTCCTCGGCCGGCATGCTCCGCCGTCCGGCCGGGCCGGCCAGCTCGACGCTCGCCTGCGCACAGCAGGCGACGGCGGGCAGCTCGGCGGCCGGGTCGGCGTGGGCGAGGCTGCCGCAGACGGTGCCCCGGCTGCGCAGCTCCCGGTGCCCGACGAAGGGCATGGCCATCCCGATCAGCGGGACCGCGTGGGCCGCCCGGTCGTGCTCGACCGCGCGCTGCCGCACCGCCGCGCCGATCCGGTACCCGTCCCGGTCCGGTCCCACCGACGTCAGCTCGGGCACGGCGGTGATGTCGACCAGGGTGCCGGGGCGGCCCAGGCGCATCGCGAGGACCGGCACCAGGGACTGGCCGCCGGCCAGCACCTTGCCGTCGCCGCCGGCGAGCTCGCCGAGCACGTCGTCGAGCCGGCCGGGGCGGACGTAGGCGAACGGTGCGGCCTTCATCAGCGGCCCGTGAAGTTCGGGGTGCGCTTCTCCCCGAAGGCCTTCACGCCCTCGGCGAAGTCCTCGGTCGCCCGCAGCATCGAGTAGGCCTTCCGCTCCAGCTCGATGCCGGTGTAGAGGGGCCCGTCGACGCCACGGTCGAGCACCTCCTTCGCCGTGCGCAGCGCGGCCGGCGAGAAACCGGCCATCTTCAGCGCCAGCGCGTCGACCTCGGCGTACAGCTCTTCGCGGTCGTCGTACAGGCCGGCCAGGATGCCCCAGTCCAGCGCCTGCTCGGCCGGGATCCGGGTCGCGGTCATGATGTGGAACTTCGCCCGGGACAGCCCGATCAGCCGGGCCAGGCGCTGGGTGCCGCCGGAACCGGGGATCATGCCGAGGTTCATCTCGGGCAGCGCGAGCTGGGTACGCGGGGTGCCGAGCCGGATGTCGCAGGACAGGGCCATCTCCAGCCCGACGCCGAAGCAGTAGCCGTCGATCGCGGCGATGACCGGCTTGGTGCTGCGGGCCGGGGCGGTGACGTCCTGGCCGAGGTCGGTGAGGTCGATCGGGTCGACCTCCATGAACCCGGCGATGTCGCCGCCGGAGGTGAAGTGCTGGCCGTCGGAGCGGACCACCACGACCCGGACCTGCGGGTCCCGGTCGATCTCGGCGAAGCGCTCGGCGACCAGCCGGCGCATCTCCATCGTGACGACCGTGTACTTCCCGTGGGACAGGGTCAGGTAGGCGACCCGCCCGTCGTGCTCGCGGGTCAGGACGACGTCGCCGCCGGTGAGTGCCATGTCAGAAGTTCTCCTTCTCGGTGAGCAGCTGGTGCAGTACCTCGCCGTGCAGCGGCAGGCGGGTGATGTCGATCCCGCGGGGTGCCAGCGCGTCGGCGACGGCGTTGGCGTAGGCCACGGGAAAGCTCATGGACGACCCCTCGCCGCAGCCCTTGGCGCCGAGCGGGGTCAGCGGTGACGGGGTCACCACGTGGTCGGTACGCAAGTCGAACCCGGCCTCGGCGCTGGTCGGGCACAGGTAGTCGAGGAACGTCGCCGCCGTCGGCTGCCCGGAGTCGGCGTGTGTGAACTGCTCGTAGGCGGCGCCGCCGAGGCCGTGCACGAGCGCGCCGTAGACCTGGCCGTCGAGCAGGGTCTGGTCGAGGACGGTGCCGGCGTCGTGCACCGAGGACACCCGGTCGACCTCGATCTCCAGGGTGTCCGGGTCGATCCGCACCGCCACGATCTCGGCCACGAAGCCGTAGCAGAGCGAGGAGTTGATCCGGTCGTCCGCCGTGGCCGCACGGGTCTCCCGCGGGGAGAACTCGGCCTCGGCGTAGAGCCGCGCGGGGACGCCGTCGGGCAGCGACGCCGGGTCCCAGTGCACGACGCCCGCCGCGTGCCGGAAGGCGACCGAGCGGCCGTCCGGGTGGACGACCTTCCCGTCGGCGAGGGTGAGCTCGCCCGGGTCGGCCCCCTCCAGCAGCGTCGCCCCGGCCGCCTTCACGGTGGCGGCGATGGTGTCCGCGGCCGCGACGACCGCGCTCGTGACCAGTGGCGCGAACCGCGAGGAGTACGACCCGGACGTGACCGTCCAGGGGGTCGTCGCGGTGTCCATGTCGACGACCGCCCGCACCTGCGCAGGCGGCAGCCCGAGCCGCTGCGCCGCGACCTTCCGTGCCACGGTGGCGTGGCCTTGGCCCTGCGGGACAGACCCCAGCAGCACGGTGACTTTCCCCTGCAGGTCCACCGACATCCGGACGTGCTCGGTGGAGCCGGACTTGTCCCGGCCCGGCTTGCGGTCCTCGGCGGGGGTGGCCAGGCCGACGTAGCCGATGTTGGTGCCGGACGGGTCGACGACGAGTGCGGTGCCGATGCCGTAGAAGGCGCCCTCGGCCCGGGCCGCCTCGCGCCGGCGCTCCAGCTCGGCCAGGTCGGCGTTCTTCACGGCCAGGTCCAGCGCCGCGGCGTAGTCGCCGGAGTCGTACACGCCGCCGGTCGCCGTCTCGTGCGGGAACGACGACACCAGGTTCCGCCGGCGCACCTCGACGACGTCGCGCCCGGTCGCCGAGGCGACCGCGTCCATCAGCCGCTCCAGTCCGAAGTAGAGCTGCTGGCCGCCGAAGCCCCGGTTCAGCCCGGTCGGCATGGTGTTGGTGACCACCGCGCGGGCCCGGATCTCGACGGCGTCGATGCGGTAGGGCCCGGTGATGTTGCCGTAGCAGCGGTAGAGCGTGGAGGGCTCCGGCGGGCGCAGGTAGGCGCCGACGTTGTCGATCAGGTCGGTGCGCAGGGCCGTCACGGTGCCGTCGGCGTCGACGGCGGCGGAGAAGGTCATCGCCCGGTCCGCGCCGGTGGAGCTCGCCATCAGGTGCTCGACGCGGTCCTCGGCCCACCGCACCGGCGTGCCGGAGTGCTTCGAGGCCAGCGCCATCAGCACCACGTAGGGGTAGATGCCGGCCTTGATCCCGAAGCTGCCGCCGATGTCGGCGGGGACGTGCAGCCGCACCCGCGACGTCGGGATCCCGAGCGCACCGGCCATGACCGGGACCATCGAGAACGGTCCGTGGAAGTTCGCCCAGGCCTCGACCGAGGGGCCGGCATCGCCCTCGTTCCACTGCGCGATGACCGAGTAGCACTCCATCGGCACCGAGGAGTAGCGCGGGAAGTCGTAGCGGCCGGTCACCACGTGTGCGGCGTCGCGGAACCGCTCCTCGACGGGGCCGAAGGAGAAGGTCCGGTCGGTGGCGACGTTGGACCCGGCGTCGTCGTGCAGCAGCGGTGCGTCCGGCTCCAGCGCGGCCCGCGCCGCGGTGACCGCACCCAGTTCGTCGTACTCCACGGTGACCAGCTCGGCGGCGTCCTCGGCGACGTAGCGGTCCGAGGCGACGACGACGGCGATCGGCTCGCCGACGAAGCGCACCTTGTCGACGCCGGTGGGCAGGTACGGCATGACCGCCCCGGTCGACAACGGGAACGGCCGCAGCGCGGCGCGCACCTCCTCCGGGCCGATCACCGCGGCCACCCCCGGGTGGGCCCGGGCCCGGGACAGGTCGACCGAACGCAGCCGGGCGTGCGGACGGGTGGAGCGCACGACGGTGGCGACCAGCGTGCCGGGCAGCGGGTCCAGGTCGTCGAGGAACGCGCCCCTGCCGGTGACCAGGGCTGCGTCCTCGTCCCGGCTGGGGACCCAGGTGCGGGTGGCCTCAGACACGTGCTTCTCCCCTCAGGTCGTACTCGCCGGCGACGAGCGTGCGGCGCAGCGTCTTGCCGACCCCGGACCGCGGGATCGAGTCCACGGCGATGACCCGCTTCGGCCGCTTCAGCGACGGCAGCTGCTGCCGGGCGTAGGCCAGGGCCTGCTCGGCCGCGCTCAGCGGGTCGGTCCCGCGGGCGGGCACCACGAACGCGGTCACCGCGTGTCCCCAGCGCTCGTCGGGCAGCCCGACCACGCAGACGTCGTCGATCGCGGGACAGCGGGCCAGGACGGACTCGATCTCGTCCGGGTAGATGTTCTCGCCCCCGGAGTTGATCATGTCGTCGGTGCGGCCGGAGACCCAGAGATCGCCGTCGGAGTCGGCGACGGCGAGGTCACCGGTGTGGTACCACCCGTCCCGGATGGCCTTGGCGTTCGCGTCCGGCCGGTTCCGGTAGCCGCCGAACGCCTCGGGCGAGGCCATCGAGACGATCACCTGACCCTGCGTTCCGCGCGGGACCTCCTCGTCCACGGGGGCGCCCGCGTCGGGGGCGATCAGCCGTACCCGGGAGAACAGCCCGGCACGACCGGCGCAGCCGGGCTTGGCGGCGACGTCGGGCCCGATGGTGAAGGTGTAGATCTCGGTCGAGCCGAAGTGGTTGACGAATGAGGTGGGCGCGACCTGCTCGACCAGCTTCTCGGCGAGCGACGGCGTCATGGCGGCACCGGCGTAGGCGAGGTTGTCGAGTGCCCGGGCGTCACCGAGCCGGCCGGTGCGCAGCAGCGACCAGTAGATCGTCGGCACCAGGTACAGGGATCCGACGTTCTCGTCGAGGATCAGCTGCATCGACTCGTCGGCGTCGAAGGCGGGCTGCCCCACCCAGGTACCGCCGACGACGACGGACGCGAGCAGCGTGCGCAGGCCCATCGTGTGGAACAGCGGCATCACGCCGAGGGTCGCGACGCCCTGCCGCTGCCGGGTCTGCATCACGTGCGCGACCGCCGCGCGGTGCTCGGCACGGTGCGTGCGCGGGACGCCCTTCGGCTTCCCGGTGGTCCCCGACGTGTACAGCATGACGCTGAGGTCCGTCTCGGCCGGGACGACGCAGGCCTGGCTGTCGAGACGCTCGGCGAGCTCGTCGACCGCCGCCACGTCACGCAGCAGGTCTCCCAGGCCGGACGCGGCGACCCGCTCGGCGTGCGCCGCGTCGGCGACCACCAGGCGGACGTCGGCGTCGCCCAGGCAGTAGCCGAGCTCCTCGACCCCGAAGCGGGTCGAGAGCGGCACCGAGACCGCACCGAGCTTCTGCACGGCCAGGTGCAGGCTCGCGAGCTGTTCGCCGCCGTGCATCACCAGGCCCACCCGCGCCCCCGGCTCCACACCAAGGCTTCGCAGGGCCCCGGCCAGCCGGTCGGTCCGCGCGTCCCACTCCCGGTAGGAGAGCCACCTGCCGGTCCCCCGCACCGCCGGTCGGTCGGGGTTGCGTTCGACCGCCCACCGCAACGTCGTCACCAGGTCCATCCGACCCCCTCGTCGTTGGTCTGTTTCAGACCATACGGTTCAGATGGTCAAAAGAGAAGACCCGGGTCCTCCCGACCGTGGACGTGGGACCATGCGGCGCCCAGGCGACGGTGCCGGGCAGGTACGGGAGCGGTCACGGAGCCGTGGCGCCGCGCGTGCCGGTCGAGCCGCATCCGCGGCTCGACAGCCCCCCTCGTCTAGAGTTCGCGGTGCACCGGCCGCCACGAGAGGAGATCAGATGCGACTGTCCACGACGTCGTATCTGGTCCTGGGCATGATCGCGTTGCGTGGGCCCTCGACGCCGTACGACCTCAAGCGCGCGGTCGGCCGTTCCGTCGGCTACTTCTGGCACTTTCCTCACGCGCAGCTGTACTCCGAGCCGGACCGGCTCGCCGATGCCGGATTGCTCGCCCTCGACACCGAGGATCGCGGACGGCGACGCAAGACGTACTCCTTGACGAGCGAGGGTCGGGCTGCGCTGCGCGAGTGGCTGGCAGCGCCCACCCCCGAACACTTCGAGATGCGCGACGTCGCCGAGCTGAAGCTGTTCTTCAACGAGGCAGGGTCCCCGGACGACGTCGAGAAGCTGGCCCGCGAGCAGATCCGCCAGCACGAGAGCCGGATCGCCGATTACGAGGACATGGTGGCCCGACACGGCCGAGAGGACTGGGCCGAGCCTCGCATGATCACTCTCGAGCTGGGACTGGAGATGGAGCACGCCGCGCTGAGGTTCTGGAGTGCGTTGGCCACCGGCGACCTCGATCGCCTTCGCCGTGAACGAGCCGAACGCGATCCACGCGGATGACCCCGCCCGCCGCCGGAGGGGGCCAGCTGATCCCGGCGGCGCCGACCACACGGTCGTATCTGGACTGGCGATGCGCCGCATCGCTGACCTGCACCGGGCCTGGGCAAGACCGATGCCCGCGACGCCCATGTCACGCCGAGGCCCGCGCGCAGCATGCCGCACACGCTGCGGCGGGTCGGCACCGACGACGAGACACTCGCCGAGCTGACCGTGCTGGCCGGCTACGACGGAAGCCGACGGCTACCGAGATTGCGGCCGGAGCGGACCCGGACTCGCCGATCGATGATGGCGTTCCGGTCCTCCGGGTCTCGCGCGCACTCGCCGAGCTGAACAGCGGGCAGCGGGCCCTGAAAGGGCCGAAGTCCGCCGCCGGCCGGCGCACCGTGGCCCTGCCGGCCGCGATTCTCCCGGAGATCCGCGAGCACCTGCGGTCGTACGCCGAGGCCGGCTCCGACGGCCGGCTGTTCATCGGCCCCAAGGGGGCATCGCCTCGCCGAAGCGCGTTCAACAAGATCTGGAAGAAGGCCGCACGGACGGCGGGGGCAAACCCGCTTCTGCACCTGCACGATCTCCGGCACACCGGCGGAACACTGGCCGCGCAGACCGGCGCGACCCTGCGCGAGGTGATGTCCCGCATCGGCCACGGCAGCGCGCGAGCAGCGCTCATCTACCAGCACGCGACGAGCGAGCGGGACCACCGGATCGCCGAGGCGCTCGACCTGATGATCCGCGAAGCGCGAGCGGCCGGAGAGGAGGCCGCGAGCTGACCTCCGGCAACCGATCTGGCACGAATCTGGCACGAACGCCGAACGGCGCCCCTCCCGGGATCGGGAGTGGGCGCCGTTCGTGCTGGTCGGACCGTGTGAGCGGGCGACGGGAATCGAACCCGCGTAGCCAGTTTGGAAGGCAGCCGTGACCTCCAACACGAACCTCTGAGCTGCAGCGACAGCAGCGCAGGACGGTGCAGCAGGTTCAGGGACCGCCCTCGTTCGACATCAGTTCGCACCACGACTGATGCACGCCGCCCCTCGGTAACCCCGCGCGACACTCATCAGTCCTGATGATGGACGTTAACGCCCAGCCGATCTTCATCGTCTTCACGGGTGCCGCCGACACGGTGGCGCGAACCTCAGGAAGAGAGAGCCGTGAAGAAGATCAGCCGCCGCACCGCCGTCCTCGTGGGCATCCCACTTGGACTCCTACTCGCCGGCGGGATCGCGTTTGCCATCGTCGTGCTCACCACGACCATCGGCGGCACCACCGGCTTCATCGACTCGACCGCTTCTGCCAAGGTTGCGAGCGCGTCGGGCACCAAGTCATCAGCCGACTGCTCGAACGTCAACGTCGAAGGCAACGCTGCCGTGTCTCTCAACCCACTGGTCTCGCGCACGCTCGTCGAGGGAAAGAACGCCGAGGTGATCCCCGGCTCCTGCTCCGTCTCGATCCGGATCGAGAACACCGGACAGGTTCCACTCACCGCGTCTGCATTCACCGCTGAGAAGGTGCCGACCGGCTGGAGCATCAGCCAGGCGAGCACGCCCTACATCCAGATCAGCCCTGGACAGACCGGCACGGTCGTCCTGTCAATCTCGGCCAGCACGCAGGCCACCGCGGGCACCATCTCCGGGCGCATTGCCTCAACGTCTTGAGCAGTGGACACCAGGCAGACCACTTCGAGTAGTCTGTCGCAACCAGGCTACTGGGTCTCCGTCGCGCGAGCACTCACCCGTTCTATTCGCAGGCGCCGGTTGCACTAACGAGCCAAAGTAGTTACCTAACGAGGACGATCAACGGGAGTCCGTCTCGCTTCAAGAGGCGCCACGACGTCACGATAATACCGAAGGGAACCTCGATCGGTCGGCATGTCTTGCGTTCTGTGAACGCTTGCCGGAGCCAAGGGCGATGGATAAGCCGAGAAGCGGCCGGCGACTGGGCAAGTCCGGCCGAGATGGGATTTCAGCCCCTCCTGACACCCAAACTCACACCCCTTGCGTATGGCGTCGCGCCTGAACGGAAGTGGCATAGTCGACTTCGCCAGCGCGTTGCAAGAACGCAACATCACCCTCACCAACTGACGCCTTCTTTGCATTACACGAATTCTAGTAACGCACGGAGGCGGCGCCTCATCGATACCCAAGCTCGCATGAACTGTACTCGCATAGCTGAGACGAACACGCTTTAAACGGACCGGAGGAAACAAGATGCGGCTGATCTCCGCCCGAATCCAGGGCTATGGGCGACTTGTCGATACCAAAATCAACCTCGACTCGAAAGTAATCGCAATTGTTGGCCCGAACGAGGCCGGCAAGACAACTCTCCTAGACGCACTAGCCTACATCAACAGCGGAGACTCGGTACCGCCAACACAGCGCTCACGCGCAGGTCAAGTCACGGATCAGACGCGTATCGTAACCCTCGACTTTTCACTCGACACCATCGACTTTGAGGCACTTTCCGACCTCGACCTCCACGAACTGCCTACCCGCGCAGAAATCGCCAGAACCGCGTCAAGTGCCAATGTTACAGTGAAAGTCACCCCGAGAGCGATCAAGTCAATTGCACCACTCCAAGCCGCTCTCACCACCTTAAGAAATAGACACACACAGAAAACTCTGGACCGATGGATCGCCCCGGAGACAGCCTACTCCGACCCTGATCCCGACACAGCTCGCAACTACCGCACTGAATTGCAGGTGGTGATCGACGCCGTCGAGGCAGCGGTGGCCGAGCCGGGTACGCCCATCGCCGAGGAACCGGCCGAACTGGCAGAATCGCTTCGATCTGCGACACTTCCGGACGGCGAGCGGTTACGGGTGGCGCTCGGACTGGTCACGATGTGGGCGCGCCGAAAGGCCCCCGACGCCGCTGTTCGCGACCGGATCTGGAATCGAGCCCCCGCTTTCATCCTGTTTAGCGAGGAAGACCGCTCGATCCGATCGAGCTACGATTTTGACGAGCAATTAGCCACTACACCTCCGGCGGCACTCGAAAATCTAGCCGGCATGGCGTCGTTAAACTTGACGGAATTGCATGATCTGATCGCGTTCGGAGATATTGCACGTCGGCGCACGAAGATCGTCCAAGCCAATAAGCGCATGGACGAGATTTTCGAAGCCTCCTGGAGGCAGTCACGACTTTCGGTCCACTTCGACGTGGACGGCGATAAACTCCGCATCGAGCTTATGGAAAACGGCGCTGACGTCACCGTCTTCGATGAGCGGAGCGCCGGGTTGCGCATGTTCGTCGCCCTCATTGCATTCCTCAAGATCCACGGCTCGAGCCAGCCGCCGATCCTATTAATCGACGAGGCCGAGAACCACTTGCATATTGACGCACAGGCTGACCTAGTGAACATGTTCGCTTCGCAGGAACATGCGATTAAAGTTATCTACTCAACTCACAGCCCCGCATGTCTGCCGACTGACCTCGGGACTGGGATTCGCACTGTAGTGCCACGAAACGGCTCCCAGATCAGTGACGTCAGAAACAGCTTCTGGCAAGGCGCTGCGGGCTACTCGCCACCCATGCTGGCGATGGGTGCCGCTGCGGCTGCGTTCACCCCGGCACGAAACGTTGTTCTGGCGGAGGGTGCGACAGAGATGATTCTTCTGCCAACATTACTGCGATCGGCAGTAGGTATGGCCGATCTGCCGTATCAGATCGCTCCGGGCCTGTCTGAAGTTCCGCACGACTTCTTGCCGGAGCTAGATTTGGAGGCGGCCCGAGTGGCGTACCTCGTCGACAGCGACGACGGCGGAGCGAGGATCAAGAAGGCGCTTCTCGCCGCCGGTATCCCCGAGCGCGTCATCATCGATCTCGGCCTTCCCGGCATCGAGAATGCCGTTGCTCCTGCATCTTTTCGGGCTGCCGTGCTCGCGCTAGTCGGCGAGTGCAACCCAAATATCAGGGGCAAATCGCTCGAAGCGGCCCCCCAGTTCGAGGCCGTAAACGCCGGTCCGATGGCAGCTGCGGCACAGATCTGGATCGAGCAGCAGGGACTGAAGGCTCCGTCTAAGGTCGCGCTGGCGAACTGGCTAGTCGAGAACGGCGAGGCCACGCCCAGCCCCGATGGCGTTGACGCGCTCGTGGCCCTGCACGAGCGCGTGACGTCGGCGCTGCGAGTCAGCAGGGGCGAACCCTCGAAGCGGTCGACCTTGGACTGATCAAAAGCAAATCGCGATCGGGGCGCACCTCAGTGGCCGCCGACGAGTCCGGCCTCGGCAACTCCCCGGTGACCGGCTCATTAGGACGACATCGAACGCTCCTGTCGAATCACCGGCCACTCCTGACCCACCCACCCGGTAAGGAGTCACCGACCGCTGTAGAGCTACTGGTCCGAGACCGCATCAGACCCAGCTCGGCGGCGATCTGGCCGTAGCTCAGCCCGCGCTCGTCCTTCATCGCCCGCACCGACTCCCGAATCAATCCCGCTAGCTTGGCCACGGATTCCGAGTTCCCCGCCAGTACATCGCCGATTAGTCGGTGTGGCACCGCCGGGTCCTCCACCGCACGCAGCCTTGTTCCGCCGAACGGGGCATCGACAGAACTGACGACCATCAGGACGCCGCCTCCCAACGCCCAGTCGGCGCAGCGTCAGTGTGGCCAGGCGCCGGGCCGGCCTCGCTCGACGGGCAGGACGTCGTCGATTCCGGCCAGCTCCACCCGGCCGGCGTCGTCGAGGCCCGGCCAGACGATCCCCGGCACCGCGTCGATCTCGATCCGGTACTCCTGCACCCGCCCCTCCCCCACGATCAACCCACGCAGCGCATCCACTGCCTGCCCGCGCGCGGTCGCCCAGTCCGCTGCGTCCCCGCGGGCGGTCCAGTCAACGTTCTCCGCCGCCGGCCGCAGCACCCCGACCCGCCATCTCATGCGTGCACGGTGACGCGGACGGCCCGGCCGCGCCAGCGGCCGGGCCGAACCATCCACACATCCATGATCATGTGTCGTCGCTGTCCACAGCCAGCATGTCCGCGGCCAACTTCCAGCCCTTCACCGTCGCCGCGAACGCCGCCCCGTCGCACAGCTCCCAGACCAGCGGCCCGACCCGCATCCGCAGCATCGGCGTCGCCTCCGTGCCCGCCACCGGCTCGATCAGACCTCCGGTCACGCTCGGGGACCCGTTCAAACGCACCATCGTCGCCGTCGACCACGGCCCCGTCGGCGCCATCACACCCCGCTTCGAACCGGTCAGCACCGGCGCCAACGACGCGGCCAGCGGCGCCGCGGAGCTCCACGCCCGTGCGATCTTCACCGCCGTGTAGTGGCTACGCAGATAAATCAGGACGGTTCCCATCGACAGGCCGAGCTGGCGCTCCGGGGTCCCGGCGAACTGCAGGTCCACCCGGCATGCCACCGGCCCGGCGACGCGCAGCACCATCCCCATCACCTCCACCGCACCCCCAGCGCCCTGCCGGGCGTGAGCAGTCCCGGTGTCCTGCGTGCTGGTGCGGTGCTCGACTGCGTCCACGGTGGCCTCCGATCGCCATCGGGCCTGACGGCCCGGGTACCCCTTGCGGGTGGCGGGGCGCTTGTTCCCCGCCTGCCCGTAAGGGCGTCCCGGCACGGCCGGCGAGGCTCGCGGTCAAGGGCCGGCCGCAGGCCGGTCGCGCAGCGACGCGCAGCGCCCTTGACCGGGAGATCGGCCGTGCTAAGCCACCGGGCCGACAGGCCACGCCGAAGGCGTTCCGCTCAGATCCGTGGCCCGCGCGGCCCAATGGGGCGACCGGGCTCGGTTAAGGCCAGGCTCGGTGCCGGTAGCCGCCGGCAGGTGAGCACTCGCGCGGCCTGGACGTCGAGTCCTTAGCTCAGGACAGTGCCCCTGCCGGTGGTCGGGAGAGCTGACCGCTGATGGGATGACGTTGCCCGCCACGCTCCGGCGCGAGCACTGATCCATTGGGCCGCTGGTGATCTCCCGCGGCTGCACACACAACCGGATCAGCGGGAGGCAACAGTGACAGCAGCAGTGTTGTTCGTCGGCGACGACTGGGCCGAGGACCACCACGACGTCGAGATCCAGGACAGCACCGGCCGCCGGCTGGCCAAGGCCCGCCTGCCCGAGGGCGTCGCCGGGATCGCCAAGCTCCACGAGCTGATCGGCGAGCACGCCACCGACAACGTTGCGCCCGAGCAGGTCCTGATCGGCATCGAAACCGATCGCGGACCCTGGGTCACCGCCCTGGTCGCCGCCGGCTACACGATCTTCGCCGTCAACCCGCGCCAGGTCGCACGCTTCCGGGAACGCCACGCCATGGCCGGGCCTAAGAGCGACGCAGGCGACGCGCACGCGTTGGCCGACATGGTCCGCACCGACGCCCACCAACTTCGACCGATCGCTGGTGACAGCGCCCTCGCCGAGGGGATCAAACTGCTCGCCCGCGCCCACCAGACCCTGATCTGGGAACGCCAACGCCACCTCATGCGGCTGCGCGCAGCCCTACGCGACTACTTCCCTGCCGCGATCGAGGCCTTCGACGACCTCGCCGGCGCCGACGCGCTCGAGCTCCTCGAACGGGCACCGGACCCGGCCAGCGCGGCCCGGCTGTCGAAGACCCGGATCGCAGCAGCGCTGCGCCGCGCGCACCGCCGCCACGCCGCGGCCCGCGCCGAACAGATCCACGCCACGCTCACCGGCGAGCAACTGCAGCTCCCCGTCGAGCTCATCGCCGCCTACGCCGCCCTGGTCCAGGCCAGCTGCCCGGTCATCACCGCGTTCAACACCCAGATCCGCCAGCTCCGCGACCAGGTCGAGAGCCTGTTCGACCAGCACAAATCGGCAGCGATCTACCGCAGCCAGCCCGGGATCGGCGAGGTCCTCGGCGCCCGGGTCCTCGGCGAGTTCGGCGACGACCAGCACCGCTTCAGCGGCGCACGAGCCCGCAAGAACTACGCCGGCAACAGCCCAATCACCCGCGCCTCGGGCAAGAAGCGCACCGTCACCGCACGCCGGGTCCGCAACAATCGAATCGCCGACCCCCTGCACCAGCAGGCGTTCTCCGCGCTCACAGCCTCGCCCGGCGCCCGCGCCTACTACGACACCATCCGCGCCCGCGGCGTCGGGCACCACGCCGCACTGCGCCAGCTGAGCAACCGACTCGTCGGGATCCTCCACGGCTGCCTGACAACCGGACAGCCCTACGACGAGAACCGCGCCTGGAGCCACCGCCACGCCGCCAAAGCAGCCTGATCTTGACACCGAACGCCCATGGGATGTCCTGAGCGCCCGGTAGCCGACCCACTCGGCACTTCCAAGACTCAAATATACGTTACTATGTTTGTGTGAATCCGGTGAAATTGGTCCCCTCGGCACGATCGTCAAGTTCACTCCCGTCAGTTCGGGGCACATCTGCGATCGACGGCCGAACATGACTGCGCCGCTTCCCCCCACGATCGACGTTCTGGTGATCGGCGGAGGTCAAGCCGGTCTCGTGACGTCCTAGCACCTCGCGCGCGCGGACGTGGACCACGCCGTCGTCGACGCCGGCGCCCGAGTAGGAGACAGCTGGCGACATCGATGGGACAGCCTTCGCCTGTTCACCCCAGCAGGGGCAAACGGCCTTCCGGGCATGCCGATGCCAGGTGCCGACCGTCATCCAAGCAAGGGCGAGGCAGCAGATCACCTGGAACGCTACGCCGACAAGTTCCGCCTGCCAGCCCATCTCGACAGCCCGGTGGCCCGGCTGAGCCGGGACTCCGGCACATACGTCGCCACGATTCGTGGACGCCGAGTCCAGGCCCGCAGAGTAGTCGTCGCCACGGGTGCGCATCGTCGCCCAGTGATCCCGCGCTCCGCCGGTGACCTGGACCGCGACATCGTGCAGCTGTCTTCGACCGACTACCGCAGTCCGGCTCAGTTGCCGGACGGCCCGGTCCTCATTGTCGGAGCCGCCAACTCGGGTGCTGAGATCGCGCTCGACATCGCCCAGGCTGGTGGACGTGCCGTCACGCTCGCCGGACGCGATGTCGGCCGGCTACCGAAGGTCGGCCCGTGGTTCTTCTCTGCGATGCGCCATGTCCGCACCGACGTCGGCCCCGGGCGCCGTCTCGCCCTGCACATGGCGGGGCGCGGAGATCCGCTCGGTCGCGTCCGCCCGGCGGATCTGGCGGCGGCCGGGGTCCGGTGGGTCGGGCGAATCGACGGGGTCGTAGACGGCGCCCCGAGCCGCACTGGTGAGTACATGGACCGACCGACGTCAGTGGTCTGGTGCACCGGCCTCCGGCCCGACCTGGGCTGGCTCGCGGACGACCTATCTGATCCTGTCGGTGTCGTCCCACCCTCCGAGATCCTCTGGATCGGATGGCCGTACCAGCGAACGGCGGCCTCCCATCTCATGGGAGGTGTCGGCCGGGACGCCGCCGCCCTGGTCGCCCGGATGACATCGCGACGAGTCCGGGCGTGGAGCCTGTGACCATGGCACCGGGCGCTCGGTGCCAGCCTCCCGGATCGCCCGCCTCCGATCACCGCGGGCGAGAATCGCGAAGCGACCAGGTCGACGAGGGTCCTGGGCGACCCTTCGCACAGGGCCGCGGCCTGGTCGGACTCCAGCGAACACGTCGGCCACCCGGCTGAGCAACACGGCGTTGCTCAGCTCGTCGACGGCGACAGGCTGGACGGTCAGCCAGCCGAGACATCCGAACGGAGTCTCGTACCACCGGTCGTCCCACAGCAGGAGAAGGGCCGGTCGATGTGTCGGCATCTTGTCCGAGTCTCCGACGGCCCGCCGGTCGAAGCCCAGCGAGGAGAGGACCCGATCGTCGGCCAGTACTCGGTTGATCTGTTCCGCCACGTTGGATGGGCGCATGAGCTCTCCGTACATCGTTGAGCCGGGTGCGGAACGTGTCTCGGCACCCGCGCTCGAGGTGCGCGCCGCTCGGCGCGGGGGCAAGGGGTCGCCGCGTCAGGATGTGATCGGCCCTCAGGCGAGGTCGTCGTCCTCGCGGAGCCCGACGACGGCCGTCGAGGGTGAACCTCTACGCAGCGATGGCATCGAGCGGCGGACCACGGCGGGCCGCGACCAGCGTCCATCCACACCAGCGCAGAACCCGTCCGCAACGGCACGTGCGAACCCCGCTGTGGTGGCCGGCGGGTTCGGGGAGTGCCTCGCGCGATTTCACCACGGCGGCACGGAACAGCCTTGAGATCCCGTCTGTCGCCCGACCACCGGCCACGACGGCGACACAGAGCAGGCAGGCCATGGCGACCTGGGTCCACTCATGAGCGACCCAGACCTCGTGCAGCGGCGATCCGGCGTCGGTCGCGAGCAGGACGGAGTCAGTCCACCCCCCGACGACGTGGATCGCGGGTTGGAGAAGACCGAGCACGGTGACCACGTCCACCATCGCGCGGCCGCGCGGAGTCAGGCCGTGCCCGAATGCCGTCGCGGACGCGACCAGGCCCGCCAGGGCGATCACGTGGACGGGATGCCCCCCGGCCATCAGATCGAGAGCGAGCGCTCCCATCGTAGTGCCGGCGGCAGCGCTCATCGGGCCGCGAGAAGGACCGCCGGAGGTTGAGCGCGAAGGCGACACGACGTCCACTCTCCGCACCACTCCTGTGACTGTGCTGAGATCCGCTCGCGACACCCGTGACTCCTCGCCGGCGCTAAACGCGGCCGACGCGAGCGCGGGCACATCCGAGGACGACGAGGGCGGCGGCCCCGGTGATGGCTCCCTCGACCGCCGGCCCGACACGGGCCGCCGGAGTGATGTCGCGGCGCAGCGGGATCGATTCCACCAGGGCAGCCGGCTCGAACAGCCCTGACTGGGCGAGGACCGTGCCGTCCGGGAGGATGACCGCACTGACCCCGCTCGTCGTCGGTACGACGGTTGCCCGCCCGAACTCGACCGCACGGACACGGTCGACGGCGAGCTGCTGATAGGTCATCTCCGTCCGCCCGAACGTGGCGTTGTTGCTGGGAACCGCCAGCATCTGGGCTCCCGCCAGGACGCTGTCCCGGACGAGATCGTCGAAGATCACCTCGTAACAGGTGGCCGCGCCGATCACCGTGCCCGCGGTGGCGACCACACCGCTGCCGTCACCCGCGGCGAAGTTGCTCGACCGGTCGACCAGAGGACTGAAGGTGCGGAAGAAGTCCTTGAACGGCACGTACTCACCGAACGGTTGCAGCCTTCGCTTGTCGTGCACATCCCCCGGACCGCTATCCGGTTCCCACACGATCATCGTGTTCGTCGGGTCAGCCTCCGGCGGGGTGAGGACGGCACCGACGAGTATCGGAGCCTCGATCGCCCGGGCTGCGCGATCGACCGCGGCCCGGGCATCGGGATTGCGCAGCGGATCGATGTCCGCCGAGTTCTCCGGCCACAGGACGACATCCGGCCGTTCCACCCTGCCGGCAGTGACGTCTGCAGCAAGCTGCTCTGTGCGACGGACGTGATTGTCGAGCACAGCTCGACGCTGCGAGTTGAAGTCGAGTCCCGATCGGGGCACGTTGCCCTGCACCGCAGCGACCACGATCTGGCTGTCAGGCCGGGTGTGCGCGGTGGCGAGTGGAGCTGCGATCACGACGATGATCGGCACGAGCACCACGCAGGGGGCGACGGGCATCGGGCCGGCGTGGTGAACCGTCGACCGGATCAGCTCGAGCAGCGCGAATCCGGACAGGACGACGACGAATCCCAGCCCCGGTACACCAGCGAGCGAGGCCACCGGGGTGAAGATCCCCTCGGCCTGCCCGAATCCGACGCGACCCCACGGAAACCCGCCGAACGGGATCCTGCCGCGTGCAGCCTCACCTGCCGTCCAGACCGCAGCTCCGGCGAGCGGCCACCACCAGCGATCCGGCAATGCTCCGACCGCACCGCCGGTCGCTGCAATGAACAACGCTTGGAATGTGGCCAAGACGAGCCACGGCATCGGGCCGACGAACTCGCCGGTCCAGGACAACAGTGGCACGAAGAACGCGAGCCCCGCCAGCATCCCCGATACAGCGCCGCGTCGCGCTCCCCTGCCACGCCAGGCGAAGCCGATCGCCAGGAACGCGACGGGCGCCAGCCACCACCAGTCGCGGGGAGCGAACGTCGAGTACAGCACCAGCCCACCGCCGACCGCAGCGACGGCCGAGCCCCACGAACCTGCCGACACCTGCCGGCGACGGCGTGCCACGGACCGGTCGGGCGTGCCGGCCGTCATGGCTCCCCGGCCTCTGCGGTCGTGTTCTGCTGATCGACGTGATCGACCGGTTCCACCTGCACGGTGGACCGGGTGACTCCCGCTTCGGTCAGTACCTCGCGCGCCCGGTCCAGCACGGGATGGATCCGGTCGTCCGAGCGCACGAGGACGTGCACGCTCGCAGCCTCCACGCCCGAGGTGATCGTCCAGATGTGGAGGTCGTGCACCTCGGTCACACCGCTGATCGCACGTAGCCGCCGCTCGACCTCGGCGACGTCGATCTCGGGAGGTGCGACCTCCATCAGGATCCGGAGGGCGTGGCGCATCAGGACGTAGGTGCGGGGCAGGATGAACAGTCCGATCGCCGCCGCGACGATGCTGTCCGCGTACATCCACCCCGTGGACCAGACGATCACCGCCGCCACGATGACCCCGATCGACCCGATCATGTCCGCCATGACCTCGAGGTAGGCCCCCTTCACGTTGAGGCTCTCCCGTGCACCCGCGGCGAGCAGGCGCAGGCTGATCACGTTGACCACGAGCCCGAACACCGCGGTCACGAGCACCGGTAGGCCCGCGACCTCAGCAGGATCGGCGAGCCGGCGAACTGCCTCCACGAACACGTAGGCGGCCGCCGCGAAGAGCAGCAACCCGTTGATGACGGCAGCGAGCACTTCCAGCCGATAGTTGCCGAAGGTGCGCTGCGTGGCGCTGGGGCGGTTCGCCAGGACGACGGCTGCCAGCGCGAGACCCAGCCCGAGTACATCCGTACCCATGTGCGCGGCATCGGAGAGGAGCGCAAGTGACCCCGAGCCCAGACCGACGACGATCTGGACGACCATGTAGCCGCCTGTCAGTAGGAGCGCCGCGGTCAGGCGCCTGGTGTAGGCACTGCCGGCAGTCGCCGAACCGCCAACCCCGTGCCCATGCCCGTGTCCCATCGGATCTCCCATCAATATATGCGAATGTGTGCATGATAGTGGCACACGCGCATCTGGTGCACGCCACAGCGCCAGCCCGCCGCCGCTCCCGCAGCATGATCCGCTCACAGCCTCGACGCGACCGATCGTCGCGGCCGGGCGCCCGATACGTCGGAAGAGTGCAGTCCGACCGGTAGCGTTGATCTCGGAACGGTAACGACCTACCCCCGAGGTCGTGGTGTCCTGCTCCCCCGCTTCCGGATGCCGCCGATTCCGCTCGACGAAGGGCGATCCACTGTGCCGAGGCACCATCGCGCCGGTGCGGGACCCGGTCGGCATTCCCCGAGCCGACCCGTTCCGAACCGCTCGCTCGTGACACGAGACGCCCCTGCACCGCAGGGACCGGGCCCGGTCCGGCACCGTGGCAGCAGCGCGGTCGGGATCCTGACCTCGGCGGTGGCCGGCGGCGGACTCGTGGCGGGTCACGTAGCGCTCGGGGATGACACGGTCCACGTCGAGGACCTCGCTCTGCAGGCCTTCACCGCCCCGGTCACCGAGACGGCTTCCCCACCGGTGGCGACGCTGCCCGTCGCACCGGCTCCGTCGGACGGGGCGACCCGGGCACTCGCCGACCCTCCCCCTCCCCTGGACGTCGACGCGATCACTCGCGCCGCGACCACCGCAGTCGACGAGGCGGAGCAGGTCCGCCAGGACGCGGAGCGGGAGAGCCCACCGGAGAGCGGCTCCGGCGACGCGAGTGGCGGACCGGGTAGCTGTGCTGCGGGCACCGAGGGGTTCGGCGCCGTGGCGACGGGCACGGCCACGGCGGGCGAGAGGCTCCGCTGCATGTTCGGCGTCGACACCGTCTACGGGGTCGCGGGCCGCGCCAACGCCTCCGACCACCCCAAGGGCAAGGCACTCGACTTCATGGCCGACCGTGCGACCGGTGAAAAGCTCGCCGATTACGCCCGTCAGAACATGGACGAGCTCGGCATCAGTTACGTGATCTACCGCCAGCGCATCGACACCGGCAGCGGATGGGAGATGCAGGAGGATCGTGGCGGCGTCACCGCGAACCACATGGACCACGTACACATCTCGTTCGACTGACCGCCTCACGTGCCGTCCCGCTGCGGGCCAAGAACGTCTGGGGTGTCCTCCTCCCTGGACAGCCACCACGGCTGGATGGTCGGGCCGTCACCGTAGAGGCGGTCGAGCTGACGATCCGTCCGGCGCGCTGCGCGTTCGTCCGAGGCGAACCACTGGCGTACGAAGGCTCCGATGAGCCCGATCGCCGCGATGTCCCCGAATCCCCAGAGGATCGCGCCGCCCAGGTGCTGGTCGTCGAGCAACGACGGTCCCCAGTCCCGGCCCAGTGCTTCGTAGTAGTCCGCGGCGAACAACGTGCTGGTCATCATGATCGGGACGCCGAGAAGGATGTGCAGCGGCCCCATTCCGACGACCAGGATCATCTTCAGGCTGAACCGGACGCGATGCGGTGTCGGATCGATCCCGAGCAGGGCCCAGTAGAAGAGGAAGCCGACAGCTACAAAGTGTAGGTGCATCACGTCGTGCACCCACATGTTCGTCAACGAGAGGTCGTAGAGCGGCGTGTAGTAGAAGGCGAACTGTGTGACGGCGAAGATCCCGAAAGCCGCTGCGGGGTGAGAGACCAGCTGGCTCCAGTGGCTGTGCAGTGCGGCCAGGACGACTCGGCGCCCCGGAGCAGGCAGCGCCCGCAACGCCAGGCTGATCGGAGCGCCGAGCACCAGACCCACCGGTGCGATCATCTGCAGCACCATGTGCTGGATCGCGGGCACGGAGAACAGCACACGGTCGTAGACACCGAGGAACGACGCCGTGCCGACCACCGTGAGCCCGAGGCCGAGCAGGAAGAACGCGGTACGTCGAGGCGCCCACGCGTCACCGCGGCGGCGAAGACGCCGGACTCCCCAGAGGTAGAGCACCCCGGTCAGTGCCAGAGGTACGAGGACGACGCTGTCGAACGTCCAGCTGAACAGCATCGTCTCGACCGTCAACGGTGGCGGATCCAGAGGTGGCAATCCTGCGGGAACGGTGTGGATCATGGGGTTGTCACTCCCGTCGGGTCGGCGCCGGGACCCGGTTCTCGGCCCCACGAACGGACGACGACCAGTGCCGCGGCCACGACCGCAAGGTCGGACACGAGCCATGCGAGGACGGCGCCGTGGCGTTGTCCTGCGAGCAGGTCCGGGACGAACGGCATCGCCACCGCGGCATAGAACGAGCCCGCGACCGGCTCGGCGCGCAGGAGGAGCCAGATCGCGAAGGCCGAGTGCAGCATCATCACCGCGAACAGAAGACCCAGCCGGACGAACACCGGCGGCTCGGGGTCCCGGGCACCGAGCACTGCGCGAAAGAGCAGGGTGCCGGTCACGAGAGCGAGGGTGTCCATGGCCGGATGTGACCAGTGCTCCAGCACCACCGCGTCGAACAGTCCGGTGGCGTACACGCCGAACAGCGACACGGCCGCTGCCATCCACGCGACCGCAGGGTTGTAGAGCGCCCGCATCGGCCCGCTCTCGAGCAGCGCGTCGATGCGGTCGCTCGCTCCTGGGGACGAGCCACGCCGGAGCATCGTCAGCGGATGCCCCCAGACCAGGAGCAACGGGGCGACCGTGGCAAGCAGCGCGTGGCCGACGAGATGGACTCCGAACACGGCGGGCGAGAAGGCGCCGATTCCCGACGACGTCGCGACGAGGACCGTCAGGCAGCCGGCGGACCAGGCAAGAGTCCGGTGACGTGGCCACCTTTCGCTGCGGCGTCGCAGACGGCTGACCGCGGCGACGTAGGCGACGGCCGCGATGAGCGCGGCCGGGGCGAAGAGAAGGTCTACCCGCCAGAGGCCGGCGATCTCGGGCCACCCCATCCGGTCGGGCAATTCGTACCCGAGCAGGAAGACGAGCCGGTCTGCGTCCAGCGGCTCGGGGATCTCTGCACCTGGGGGGATCAGTCGCGTCATCGCTGCACCCGCTGCTGCCGCAGCGGTGAGGGTGACCATCTCCACCACGAGCCCGAGCCGCCCGGAGCCGCGTCGCCTGCTGCCGCGGGCGACGGCCAGCCCCGCGATCAGGGCCACGGCACTGGCCACGACGAGCAGGCCGTATTCGCTGGTCAGCCCGTCGGCCCCGACGTCGAGTGTGAACGGCACGGCGCCCGTCATCACCAGGACGACTCCGCCGGCCGTGGCAAGGCGATCGTGACGTCGCAGTGCGTGCTCACCGACCTCGCCGCCGCGACCGAGCCACCAGATCGCCAGCGTGCTCCCGATCCAGAGTGTGGCGGCGACCGTGTGCACGGTGACGGCGTCTCCGTACCAGTCGTGCGAACGCTCGGAGTTCGACACCGCGGTGGCCGGGGGCACGATCAGACCGGCGAGAAGGACTGCGAACACTCCCGTCGCACCACGCCAGGTGAGGACCGTCCTGGCGGCCAGGCCGGCCGATCCGACCATCAGTGCCGCGATCGCCCACCCTGCTGCGGCATCGATGGTGAGCAGCGCCTGGACGAGCGTCGGTGGGTTCTGCAGCAGCCGTCCGGGCCCGATCCCGACAGACTCCGCGATCGTGAGCAGGGCGACAGCGATCGCGGAGGCAGCGAAGACGAGGCCCGCGGGACGAACCACCTGCAGCGCGGCGTATCCCGTCGGACTCAAGGCACCTCGTGCGGTGCCCGGTGCGTGGACGACGGCGGCGAGCAGGCCGGCCACCGCCACCGACGCCGCGCCGATCGCCAGTGTGCGGGCCAACGGTTGACCGACGGAGGCTGTCACGCCCAGCGAGCGATAGCCGAACAGGACCGCGATGTCGGGTGCCACTGCGGCCACCGCAAGACCTGTGAGCACGGCGACGGGCACCCACCAGGCGAGCCAGGACCAGCCGGGCCGCATCGCGAGGGTGATCGTTCCGGTCCGTTTCACGGCCCGGTCCCGGGTGATGTAGAGGGCGTGAACCGGCGGAGGCGGAGGCTCTGCGAGACGACGAAGACCGAGGACAGGACCATGGCCAGTCCCGCGATCAGCGGGCTGAGCAGGCCGGCGACGGCGAGGGGCAGTGCGGCGACGTTGTATCCGAACGCCCATCGCAGGTTGCGCACGATGGTTCGGTGCGTGCGGCGGGCGAGTTCGATCGCATCCGCCACCGCCGACAGGTCGTCGCGGCCGAGGACGACGTCGGCCGCCTCGATGGCGACGTCGGTGCCGCTCCCGATCGCGATCCCCAGATCGGCCGCGGCAAGCGCCGCGGCGTCGTTGATGCCGTCCCCGACCACCGCGACCGACCGGTCGCCGGCTCGGAGACGGCGGACGTGGCGGACTTTGTCCTCCGGCATCGCCTCAGCGATCAGCTGGTCGATCCCGACGGCCTCGGCCACGGCAGCGGCCGTCCGCGGGTTGTCGCCGGTCACCATGACCAGTTCGATCCCGAGCGAGCGCAGCGCGGCGACGGCCCCCTCGGCGCTCGGCCGGATCCGGTCGGTGACGACGCAGAGCCCGCGTACCCGACCGGCCCACCCGACGGCGACCACGGTGCCACCGGCGTCCTCCGCTCTGCGGCACTCCGATGCCAGGGCGTCCGTCAGCTCGTGACCGTGCTCGGCCAGCATCCGCGGACTGCCGACCAGCACTTCGACTCCGTCGACGGTGCCGCGGGCACCGAGCCCGGCGATCGCGACGATGCCGTGGGCCGGCCGTCCGGGTGAGGTGTCCGCCGCGACCAGGGCGGCGGCGATCGGGTGTTCCGAACCGCGCTCGACGGCTGCGGCTCGAGCCAGTACGTCCTGCGGATCCTCACCGGCTGCCGGTCGTAGGGCCTCGAGGTGGACCTTTCCCTCGGTGAGGGTGCCGGTCTTGTCGATGACGACGGTGTCGATGCGCCTGGTCGATTCCAGCGCTTCGGGCCCCTTCAGGAACACCCCGAGCTGCGCTCCCCGGCCGGTGCCCACGAGTAGAGCGGTCGGGGTGGCCAGTCCGAGCGCGCAGGGGCAGGCGACGACCAGCACGGCGAGCGTGGCCGTCATCGCACTCGCGGTCGACGGGCCGAGCAGCCACCATCCCGCGAACGTCGCCATCGCGAGGACCAGGACCGACGGCACGAACACAGCCGACACCCGGTCGGCGAGGCGGTGGGTGGCGGACTTGCCCTCCTGCGCCTCCTCGACGAGTCGGGTCATCCGTGCCAGCCGGGTCGCGGCGCCGACCCGGGTCGCCACGATCAGCAGGTGCCCGACCGTGTTGATCGTGCCACCGACGACCCGGTCACCCGGCCCGACCTCGCGCGGGACCGACTCGCCGGTCACCACACCGGTGTCCACAGCGGAACGGCCCTCCTCGACGAGGCCGTCTGTGGCAATCTTCTCGCCGGGCCGGGCGGTGAACAGCTCGCCGACCCGCAACTCCCCCACCGGAACCCGGACGGGCTCACCGTCGCGCACGACCTCGACGTCCTTCGCGCCCCAGCCGAGCAGTGCACTCAACGCCGACCCTGCCGAACGTTTCGCACGTGCTTCGAAGTAGCGTCCCGCGAGCAGGAACGTGATCACAACTGCCGCGACGTCGAGGTAGAGCGCGTCGTCGGTCCGGGTGAGGGCCGCCCACCCGGTGCCGAAGCCCGGCTCCGCCTCGCCCCCTCGAAGCATGATCCACAGCGACCAGCAGGTTGCCGCGAGCGTGCCGACCGATACCAGCGTGTCCATCGTCGCCCCGCCGCGGCGGGCCGCGATCCACGCGGCCCGGTGGAACGGCCACCCGCACCAGAGCACCATCGGCAACGCCAGTCCGAGGAAGACCCACTCCCAGCCGGCGAAGCGGAGCTCGGGGAACAGGGAGAGCGCGAGCGACAGGTCGGCCAGGGGCATGGCGAGCACCGCCGCGACGGCGAGCCGGCGGCGGAGATCATGCGTCCGGGTCGCTGCGCCGCCACCAGTGAGATCCTGGGCGGGAGGCAGTGGCCGTGCGGTGTAGCCGGCACGTTCGACGATCTTGGCGAGCGAGCGGGGATCGGTACCGGACGGAACGGCGACCCGGGCACGCTCGGTGGCGAGATTGACCGTCGCCACGACCCCGTCGACTTTGTTCAGCTTCCGTTCGACACGTCCAGCACACGCCGCACACGTCATCCCTCCGATCGCGAACACGTGGATCTCCACCGGCCGGACCGTGGCATCGTCCCCGTCGATCGTCCCGAGCTCGCGCCCCGTGCCGGTGGAGTGACGATCTGTCACGCGAGTCAGTTCTCCCTCGGGTCGTCGCTCGGCATGGACTCCTTGGCGACCCCGTGGGCGAGCACCTCCGTCGGGTGCGCCCTCCCGCCGACGTGCGCCTCAGCCCGTGCTCGCTGCACGATGTGGGGGTAGTGCAGGTCGAACGCTGGACGCTCGGACCGGATCCGGGGCAGCTCGGTGAAGTTGTGCCGCGGCGGCGGGCAGGAGGTCGCCCACTCCAGCGAGTTGCCGAAGCCCCACGGGTCGTCGGACTGCACGACGCGACCGAACCGGTAGCTCTTGAACACGTTGTAGAAGAACGGCAGCGTCGACGCACCGAGCACGAACGCACCGATCGACGAGATCGTGTTCAGTACGGTGAAACCGTCGGAGGGCAGGTAGTCGGCATAACGCCGGGGCATCCCCTCGTTGCCCAGCCAGTGCTGCACTAGGAACGTCAGGTGGAACCCGACGAAGGTCAGCCAGAAGTGGATCTTGCCGAGGGTCTCGTCGAGGAACCGCCCGGTCATCTTCGGGAACCAGAAGTAGATCCCGCCGAACGTCGCGAACACGATCGTGCCGTAGAGCACGTAGTGGAAGTGCGCGACGACGAAGTACGTGTCCGACACGTTGAAGTCCACCGGCGGCATCGCGAGCAGGATGCCGGTCAGGCCACCGAAGAGGAACGTGACGAGGAAGCCGACCGAGAACAGCATCGGCGTCTCGTAGGTGATCTTGCCCTTCCACAGGGTCCCGATCCAGTTGACGAACTTGACGCCCGTCGGGATCGCGATCAGGAACGTGGTGAAGGAGAAGAACGCGAGCATGACCGCGCCGGTGGCGTACATGTGGTGCGCCCACACCGCGACCGACAGCGCCGCGATCGCGATCGTCGCGAAGACCAGGCCCTTGTAGCCGAACAGCGGCTTGCGCGAGAAGACCGGGAAGATCTCCGAGACGATGCCGAAGAACGGCAGCGCGACGATGTAGACCTCGGGATGGCCGAAGAACCAGAACAGGTGCTGCCAGAGCACCACACCGCCGTTCTCCGGGTTGAACACGTTCGCACCGAGGTGCCGATCCGCGGCCAGGCCCAGCAGGGCCGCGGTCAGGATCGGGAACGCGATCAGGATCAGCAGCGCGGTGATGAAGATGTTCCAGGTGAAGATCGGCATCCGGAACATCGTCATGCCCGGCGCGCGCATGCAGACGATGGTCGTCACGAAGTTGACGCCACCCAGGATCGTGCCCAGGCCGGAGACGACCAGGCCCATGATCCACAGGTCCGCACCGGGACCTGGTGAGCGGATCGCGTCGGACAGCGGGGTGTAGGCGAACCAGCCGAAGTCCGCGGCGCCGCCCGGGGTCAGGAACCCGGAGACGACGATGATCCCGCCGAACAGGTAGAGCCAGTACGAGAACGAGTTCAACCGGGGGAACGCCACGTCGGGCGCGCCGATCTGCAGCGGCACGATGTAGTTGGCGAAGCCGAAGACGATCGGCGTCGCGAACAGCAGCAGCATGATCGTGCCGTGCATCGTGAACAGCTGGTTGTACTGCTCGGTGGACAGGAACTGCAGCTCCGGTCGCGCGAGCTCGGCGCGGATCAGCAGCGCCATCACGCCGCCGACCGCGAAGAACGCGAACGACGTGCAGAGGTACAGGATCGCGATGTCCTTCGGATCCGTCGTCCTCAGCATCCTGAGGAACGTGGACCCCTTCCCGGTGGAGCGCGTCGGGTTCGGGCGAACCGTCACCGGCTGTGGACCGACCTGGGTCATGGTGTGTCCTTTCGGCTCCGTGCGGCGATCCGGGTCGTCGACGACGTGCCGGATCCGGGCGCGGAACAGAGCAGGGGCGGCGGTCGTCGGGACGACCGCCGCCGAGGGGCATCCGCGCGGAGGACCGCGCGGGACGGCGACTGGCGACCAGGGGTCGCGGGCGCATCTACGTCCGGGAGACGCAGATCCCGATCAGGAGACGTGTCCCCGCGAGCGCAGGCGGTTCTGCAGTGATCGGCGACCGTAGAGCCGATGCCCACTCGACAGGGGCCGTCGCCGCCACCCTGCCCACGAGCGTGGGCATCGGCCGATCGTCGTCACGGCTCGGCGACAGCGGCGCGGGATGCCCGTCGGCCGGCGACTCCGGACATCCCACGACATGTCCGGCGCCGGCGTCGGGCGTCGACGACGCAGCCGGGGCGGAGGCGGGCACCGCGGTCACCGCAACCGGGTGCGGGGCCACTCCCGCATACGCCGCCGACAACGGGTGCAGTGCCAGCAGGCCGAGGAGCGCGCCGAGGACGGCCAGCACGACCGCACCTCGATTCGACATCACGTGACCAGCTCCACCGTCGGCTCCCTCGAACTCCGACACAGCGTAGAACATGCGGTCCCTACGCACATCAGCTCGTCGCTCCCGTGCATCACCGGCGACGGCCGGGGACCGAGGTGCCCCGGTCGTCCGTGGCGGTAAACCGCAGGCAGGCCCAGGCAGCGAGTACCGCCGAGCTGAGCACGGTCAGTCCCGTCAGCACGGCAGGCACCGACGCGGTCGCCCGACGACCGACCTCAGCTCGCGGCGAGTGCATCGTCGAGGGCCCGGCGAAGGTCGTCGAAGGTCTGGACCGTGACTCGCTCGCCGTTCACGAAGAACGTCGGTGTGCCCTGCACTCCGAGGCTCAGACCGTCGTTCCGGTCGGCGTCAATACGATCCATGGTGGCCGGGTCGTTGTAGGCCACGTCGAAGCGGACCAGGTCCAGGCCCAGGTCACGAGCATAGCCGCGGAACCGATCGTCCATCGGCACCTGCTGTTCCCCCCACTGGGCCTGTGTCTCGAACATCCGCTTGTACATCGGCTCGAGCGCGCCCTGCTGTGCAGCGGCCTCGACGGCACGAGCGGCTCGCTCGGCGTTGGCGTGGCTCTGCACCGGAAAGTACCGGATGACGAAGTTGACACGGTCGCCGTACTCCTGGCGCAGCTGCTCGATCGCGGGGTAGGCGGCGCCACACGCCTCGCATTCGAAGTCGAGGAACTCGACAAAGTCGACTGTGGCGCCCGGTGCAGTCGACAGCCTCAGGCTGTTCTCGCGGACGGCGACTGCCGCAGCGTCCGACGTGTCGTCGGCGTTGAAGCGGCTGATGCCGAACAGGGTGCCGACTCCGACGACGAACACCACGACGATGATCAGGGAGAACTTCAGGTTGGACATCCCGCCCTTGACGGGGAGCGAGGGTGTCGAACGCGTACGGGTCTTGCGGGACATGGGAGACCTCGGGCTCTGCGGCTGTGGGGCCGCGGGTGTCGGGACTGACGTGACGGGCGGGCCGGTCGCGGGACGAACAGGCGCCGGCTCGTGCGGTCGATCAGTTCCGGTCGACGCAGAGGACCGAGACCGGCGTCCGGACGGCGGGGAGGACGATCGGCTCGCCGCGTGGGGCTGCGGCCGTCCCGGACTCCCCGCGGATCCCCTCGACGCCCTGGCCCGACGGACACAGCGGATCGTGCGGGGCCGGACCGGTCAGGCGGGGTGGGGCGTCGTCGGTGGCGTGGTCCTGCCCGGCATCGTGCGGACAGAGAGGCTGCAACGGGCAGACGTCGTGATCCTGCTCTGCGGCGGTGGACTCCACCGCGGTCGCCGAGGCTCCGATGGCTGACGCCGCCGGACCTGCGGTGACCTCGGAGCCCGGCAGACATCCCATCGCCAGGGGCAGGAGGAGGGCGAGCAGTAGGACGCTCCACGGCAACCGCCTGCGACCGGGACCGTCCGGTACTCGTCCGGTAGTGGGCGGCGCCGTCATCCGGGGGACCTGTACGGCGCGCCCGGTGCGGGCTGGACGGACCCGGGTGTCCCGGGTTCGGGGCGTCCACCGGCGAGCACGGCCTCAAGGACCCCGTCCAGCTGCCCTGTCGTCACCGGCCCGGTGATCTTCGCTGCGATCACGCCATCGGGATCGAGAACGAAGGTCTCCGGGACTCCGAAGAGCCCGAAGTCCAACGCGGCGCGCGATCCCGGGTCGCTGACGTAGAGATAGTTCGGGCCGCCGCGGCCGAGTTCGTCGAGGAACGCCCGGGCCGAGTCCGGCGAGTCCTGGTAGTCGACGCCGAGGAAGATCACCCCACGGTCCCGGTAGTCACGGGCCGCTTCCACGAGGATCGGATGCTCGCCACGGCACGCCACGCACCACGAGGCCCAGAAGTTGACGACGACCACGTCACCGCGGAGGTCGGCGAGCGAGACCGTGCCGCCGGCGTCCAGTTGCGGCAGGGCCGCTGCCGGGGCCGGGCGGCCGATCAGCGGGCTGTCGACGACCGTCGATCCTCCGACAAGGCGCCAACCGAACACGGCACCGACCCCGATCGCCACGACGACCACGGCGACCGCCGCTGCGCGGACCCCACTCCATCGACGACTGCGCGTCATCGCCCGCCTTCTCCGTCGGTCAGTGCGCGGCGGCGCAGGTCCTCCACCTGGGACCGGATGTCCGGGGTGAGGTCCGGACGGGCTAGCAGGCCCTCGAGGACACCGACGCCACCGGGCACGTCGCCGAGACCGTCGATCAGCACGTTCGCCCGGACCCAGGCCGCGTCAGGGGAGCCGGGGCTCAGTGCGAGTGCCCGGTCGGCGTTCTCGAGGGCCGGTCCGGTCTGCCCGATCGTCAGCAGCAGCCAGGCCAGGCGCGTGCGGACCTGCGGGTCGTCGGGACGGAGGCGGACCGCCTCGACGTAGTGGCGCATCGCGGCACCGTGGTCGCCTGCCGCGACGTAGCGGTCCGCCAGGGCCAACCGCATCCCGATCACCCCGGGGTTCTCGGCGACCACCTGCTCCAGCTGTTCGTCGTCGACGGCGGCAGGGTCGACCGCCGGGGCATCACCGGGTGCCTCGGCCATCGGTTCGATCCCGGTGACCGCTCCACCCTCGGGGCGCTCCACGATCGACGCCGGGAGCACAATGATCCCGGCGACCAGCGCCACCGTGGCTGCCAGCACGTAGGCGAGCGTCCACGGGCGGGGTGCTCGACCTGCCGGGCTCCGGGGCCCGGGCGATCTGGCGTCGTCCGGCGAGGCCATCGCCTCGGCGGCGACGGAGACATAATGCCGGCGCATCCGCCGGGCTCGTTCCTCGTCGATCTCGCCTTGGGCGACCTGCGCCTCAAGTTCCAGGATGTCCGCCAGCGCCTGGTCGGCGATCTCGTCACCCCGGCTCACGGCTCGAGCTCCCGCCGGGCCTGCGACTCGCGGCTCCGGTCGAGCGCCTGGTCGACCCGTGCTTGTTCCGCCTCGGACGGCTCCGGCTCGTCGAGGCCGGCGCGCCGGGACCGGCGGGTCAGCAGCAGTGCCGCACCTGCGACCGTCGCCGCGGCGGGCAGCAGCCATAGGAGCAGCGTGCTGCCCGACGCCGGCGGGTCGATCACCGCCCAGTCGCCGTACCGGGCACGGAAGTAGGCCTCGATCTCGTCGTCCGACCGCCCCACCGCCACCTGGTCCTCGATCACCTGCCGCATCGCGACAGCGGTGTCCGACGGCGACTCGGCGACCGACACGCTCGTGCAGACCGGGCAGCGCAGCCGCTCGGCCAGTTCCTGCACCCGGTCCTCCCCCGCCGCGGGGGCCATGGCGAGCACCAGTGCGACGGCGACGGTCAGCAGAAGAGTCGCCCCGCCGATCACGACGGAGACCGCCCTCTGGCCCGGGCTAGGCATCGCTGTTCACCGGTTCCCCGACTGTGACATGCCGCGATCGGCCGAGGCCCGCGCGGTCCGGCGCGGCCGGCCCAACGCCCAGAACCCGCCGGCCGCGACCATGCCCCCGCCGACCCACATCCAGACCATCAGCGGGTAGCGGAACAGGTTGAGCGTGACGCGCTCGGGCTCCAGGTCCCCGAGGGCGACGTAGACGTCCTGTGCCGGGGTCGTCCATACATCGGGGTTACCGACCGCCTGTGGCCTGCCGGGGAAGGAGTTCAACAACGGTGTCATCTCCCGGATGACGCGCTCCCCGTCGGTGACGGTGAGGTGTGCGTCGGTGACCAGCCGGTCGGGCAGCTCGTGCTCGTCGACGTAGTCGAAGGTCAGCGTGTACCCGGCGAACTCGACGAAGTCCCCGCGGGCGACGGTGACGGTGCTCCGCTCGGCCAGACCGGACGAGGTGGCGACCACCACGACGAAGAGAGCGACACCGAGGTGGGCCAGCTGCCCGCCCCAGTACCCGCGCTGCCCGCAGATGAGGCGCCACAGACCGGCGGGAGTCCGTGCGGGGGCGGTCACCAGGGCTTGGCGCACGGTGCTCGACGCGATCCCGGTAGCCAGGGCCACGACGGCCACGACCCCCGGTGAGCTCACCCCGGCAAGGGCCGTCGTCGTCGCGGCACAGGCCGCGAGCAGCAACGGCACGCGCAGGCGTCTCCAGATCACCGCCGGCGACGCATGGCGGTACGGGGTGACCGGTCCGGCCCACATCGCGAGGAGCAGGGCGAAACCGAGCGGGACCGCCATCCGGTCGAAGAACGGCCGTCCGACCGACACCTGCTCGTCGGTGATCGCCTCGAGGACGACCGGGTAGAGGGTTCCGAGCAGCACGACGAACGCGAACAGACTCAGGAGCAGGTTGTTCAGCAGGAACGTGCCCTCCCGGCTGGCCAGCGACTCGGGACCGCCCCGGGATGCGATGCGCTCGGCACGCAGTGCGATGAGCACGAACCCGGTCACCACCACGACGACGAAGAACACCAGCAGCGGTGGGCCCACGTCGGACTGGCTGAAGCTGTGTACCGACTGGACGACCGCGCTGCGGGTGAGGAACGTGCCCAGGACGGTGAGGGCGAATGCCGCCAGCACCAGGACGAAGTTCCAGGACTGCAACATTCCCCGCCGGACCTGTACCACGGCCGAGTGCAGGAAGGCGGTGGCGACCAGCCACGGAACCAGTGCGGCGTTCTCCACGGGGTCCCAGGCCCAGTAGCCGCCCCACCCCAGGACCTCGTAGGACCACCAGGCGCCCACCACGAGACCCGCCGTGAGGAAGCTCCAGGCCGTCAGGTTCGCGCGGCGGGTGCGGCGCAGCCACTCCACTCCCGCAACGCTGCCGAGCAGCGCCGACATCGCGAACGCGAACGGCACCGTGAGGCCGACGTAGCCCACGTACAGCAAGGGCGGGTGGACGGCCATGAGCACGTGGTCGGCGAGGATCGGGTTCGGCCCGGGCCCGTCTGCGGGTACCTCGGCAAGAATCTCGAAGGGATTGCCCGCCAGCACGACCAGGCCGAAGAAGAAGGCGCCGACTGAACCCAGCACGCCGAGCGCCCCGGTGCCGAGCCGGTCATCGGTGTCGCGTACTCCGTGCATCACCGCTGCGGTGAATCCGGACAGGACGAGCACCCACAGGACCAGGCTGCCCTCGAGCGCTGCCCAGGCCCCGGTGATGCTGAAGAACGTCGAGGTGGCACGGGAGTGGTTCTCGGCGACATAGGCGACGGCGAAGTTGTCGGTCAGCAGGGCGACCTGGAGCGCCGCCATCGCTAGCACCGAGCCACCGAGCATGAAACCCGCCCCGACCAGCAGCTGCCTGCGACGCACGGCACCGGGCCGGTGCTGGGCGAGGAAGCCGAGGACCGCCAGCACCACCGACCCTGCGAGGCCGAGCATGAGGCCGGTCCACCCGGCGGAGGGCACCGCCGTCGTCATGCCGAACCCTCGTCGTCGGGCGGCTGGTAGTTCTCGTCGTGCTTCACCTTCATCGAGTCCGAGACGAAGGTGTCCCCCTGCCACTGCCCTTCGAGCACGACCCCGACGCCGGCGCCGAACAGCTGGGCCGGGGCGCCACTGAACTCCACGGGCACCCGGACACCGGCTGGCCCGGCCGAGGACGTCACCTCGAACTGCACCCGGCCTGGTTCGCCGACGACAGTGCCGTCCACGACGAGGCCGCCGAGCTGGAACCGGGTGCCCTCGGCCTGGCTCGCGCGCTGGGCCACCGCCTCGGCGGGCTCGAGGTAGTAGACGAGGTTGCCGTTGAGGTTGCCGAACAGCAGCAGGCCGACGAGGACGGCCAGGACACCGGTCGCAGAAGCGCCGAGCAGGCGATAGCGCCGCACGACACGGCGCTCGCGGATGTGTGAGGTCGTCATCGCCTCCCCTCCGTCCTCTCGCCGATCCGGGCGGCGGCCCGCACGAGCACCCCGAGATAGGCGACGGTCGCCGTCACGGTCACGCCGTACCCGAGAACCACCCAGGCCCATTGCGTCATCGCTCGGTCTCCCTTCGGGGTGCGGTCACGGCATCGCCGGCGACCGGCCCATCTCCGGCGCTCTCAGCAGCGTCGGCGGCGTCCTCGGCAGCGGTGATCCGCATCCGGGTCCGGACTACCAGCAGGTAGAGGGCGGTGAAGGCCAGGACGGAGAGCAGCAGCGCGGCCAGCATGCCGCCGCCGATCGCCGGTGCAGCGGGACGCAGCAACGACGGCGGCTGGTGCAGCGTCCTCCACCACAGCACCGAGAAGTGCACGAGCGGGACCATGGCGAAGGCGACGACGCCGAACACCGCCGACCGGCGGGCCCGAGCGACCGGGTCGTCTATCGCGCGCCGCAGGGCGAGGTACCCGAGGTAGACGAAGAACAGCAACGCCGTGGTCACGAGCCGGGCGTCCCACGTCCACCACACGCCCCAGGTAGGTCGACCCCAGATCGAGCCCAGGCCGATTGCGAGACCGGTGAAGAACACCCCGGCCTCGGCGCTCGATGCCGCCAGCCGATCCCAGACGGCGGTGCGCCGCCGCAACCAGACCAGGCCGGCGACGAGAGTCACGCCGTAGGCGAGAAACGCCGTCCACGCCGCGGGGACATGTACGTACATCAGCCGTACGAGCTCACCCTGCAACCGGTCGGGCGGCGAGAGCATCGCGGCAGCCGCCGCGATGACGACGGCGGTCGCGACCGCGAGCGGCAACCGACGCCCGAAGACGGTCAGCGGTGTCACCGCAGTCGTCTGGGTCAGGTGGGGTTCGATCATGTCTGGTCCTCCAGGTGCCGGACGCACCACGCGGCCGACAACGCGATGGCGAGATCGACGGCCAGCACGAGGACGAGCCACGGCCACGCCGGGCGCTCGTAGCGGGTGGCGTCGATGACTCCGACGGCGCCAAGCAGCAACGGAACCGTGATCGGAGTGACGAGCAGGGGACCGAGCGTGGTGCGCCCGGCGAGCCCTTCGGAGACGAGGTCGGCGAACGCACCGAGCGTGCCCAGGCCTGCAGCGACGAGGACGAGCATCGGCAGCAACCACGGCCACCCGCCCAGGTCCGGCGCGTAGAGCACTATCGCCACCGGAGCGATGACCAGCTGGAACGCCAACAAGAGCGCCGTGTTCCCGATGGCGCGACCGGCGAGACGGACCCGGGGTGTGACCCCGGACAGATGCAGGAGCGCTCTGTGGGCGGGGCTGTCTACCGCGCCGCCCCGCATGGTCACGAGAACTCCGAAGAGCAGCACGATCAGCCAGAACAGTGCCGGTCCGACGGCGGTGAGCAGGGCGGTCTCGGCGCCCACACCCAACGGCACCAGGAACAGCGCGACCGCACCGAAGGGCGCCACGACCCCGAAGACCTCACCGGTACGACGGTCGACGGACAGATCCTTGCGGGCGAGCACGACCGCCTGCGCCAGCGGAGACACCGACGGAGTCATCGGCCTACCACCGTCTCGACCCGGCCGGAGCGCAGACCGACCGTCCGGTCACAGAGGTCGGAGACCCTTCCGGCCTCGTGCGAGACGAGGACCCCCGCTCCCGACCGCGCACACACTGCCGCGAGAACCCGGCCCACCAACGGTGCGGCGTCGTGATCGAGCCCGGTGTGCACCTCGTCCAGGAGCAGCAGGTCGGGCTCGGTGAGCATCACCCTGGCGAGCTCCGCGCGCCTGCGCATTCCCTGCGAGCAGGCGATCGCCGGCCGACCGGCCGCCCGGGCGAGACCGACGTCGGCGAGCACCTCGGGTACCCGGCGACGTGAACGGCCGGTGAGGCGAGCGACCAGCCGCAGGTTCTCCTCGAGGGTGAGCCGGTCGTAGAGCGCCGCCGAGTGTCCGACGAGCGCGACGCGCAACCTCGCCGCGCGAGCGCTGGTGGCGTCGATCTGCCGGCCGAACAGCTCGACCGTTCCGGCGGTAGGGCGGACGAGGGTGGCGAGCACGGAGAGCAGCGTCGACTTCCCCGAACCGTTGGCGCCCATCAGGCCGACGACCTCGCCAGGCTCGAGACACAGGTCCAGATCGCGCAGGACCGGGGCCTGGTGCAGGTCCACCCGTACTCCTGCGAGGCGGGCCACCGGCAGCGCGTCGTTCACGAGGACTCCCAAACTTCTACGATACGTAGAAGATGACATACTTCGCATAACGGGTCCAGAGGGGCCCTGGTCGACCTCGGAGGTGTCGTGGAACTCCTGGCCATGACGGCGCTCGCGCTCGTCGCCGGGGCCGTGTCGTTCAGTTCCCCATGCGTCCTGCCGCTGCTGCCCGGCTACGTCTCCTTCGTCAGCCGCTCCGGCAGCCAGGACAGGGGGCGGCCGCACCGGGGACCTGCGCTGTTCGTGGCCGGGTTCGGCGCGGTCTTCATCGCAATGGGTCTCACGGCCTCGGCGGTCGGGCTCCTGCTGCGGCAGAACCTCGACGTCCTCACCCGGGTCGCCGGAGTGGTCGTCGTCGTTCTCGGGCTCGGGATGACCGGAGTCCTCCGAATTCCGCTGATCGCCCGCGAATTCCGGCCCGGCCTGCGCCGGGCGACATCCGGCACGATCGGCTCGTTCGGCCTGGGCGCGGCGTTCGCGCTCGGCTGGACCCCGTGCGTCGGTCCGGTGCTCGCGACGATCCTCACCGTCGCCGCGACCTCGGGCCGGCTCATGACCGGTGTCGTGCTTCTCGCCGCGTACGCGCTCGGGCTCGGGCTCCCCTTCCTGCTGCTGGCACGGGCTCTCCTGCGTGGCCGCGACCGATTCGCCTGGCTCCGCCGCAACGCCCACCGTCTGGAGGTCGCCGGCGGCGTGATGCTGGTGGTCACCGGCCTCCTGATGCTCAGCGGGGTGTGGTCGGCCGTGATGGCCGATGCCGTCTCCGGCTATGCGCGGTGGGGCTGGCCTCCGATCTGAGGCACTCCCGGCTTGCCTCGTCATCCGGTCAGCTCCAGACCGCGAGCTCTCAGCCAACCGACAGGGTCGACCTTCTCGCCCGACACCGAGCCCTGCCGGATCTCCAGGTGCAGGTGTGGCCCCGTCGACTGACCGCGATTGCCCACCTCGGCGATCCGGTCCCCGGCCGCCACGCGCTCCCCTGCCGCGACGAACGCCTGGTTGATGTGGCCATACACCGATCGGCTGCCGTCGGGGTGGCGGACGACCACCCACAGTCCGAACCCGTTCGCCGGACCGGACTTCTCCACGACACCGTCGGCGACGGCGAAGATCGGGGTCCCGATTCGGTTGGCGATGTCCAGGCCGTAGTGGGTGGAGCCCCAGCGCGGACCGGCCGTCGAGGTGATCCGGCCCCTGACGGGTTGCACGGTGACCTCACCGCCGGCCGCGGTCACGGCGGCCGGGGCCCCCTCGGCCCGGGCGGCCGAGAGCTGGTCGGCTCGCCGGGCGGACTCCTGTCCGATCCGGGTGCCCTTCGCCAGTGCGGCGAGGTCGTCCGGGTCGGCGGCGTCAGGAAGCTCGGACGCAGCGACAGGCGTGACGACCGCGGGACGGTCGGGAGTCGGGATCGAGGCCGGTTCGAGCGACAGCGCCGCGACCGGACGGACCTCGTCGTCGACCAGTTGGAGATCGAGTTCGTCGTAGGTGGCCTGAGCACCGGTGACCAGGGCTCCGGCCGCGAGTGCGACGACGGCTCCGGCACCGGCGGGCGGCGGAGCAGGGAGGCAGGCGGACAGGGACGTACAGGACGTCGACATACGGGTATCCCGAATCTGACAAGGGGCTGCGGGCGTGGGAGCGCGCAGCGGTGTCTAGATCCGGAAGACCTGGAGATCAGCTGTCGAGACGCGTGCGGGAGCCGGCGGGGTGTCGTCCGGCACCGCCGAGCGGACCACTCCTACGGGAACGGTCCTGACGCAGAGAACGGCGAGGTCGACGGTCGGCACACTCGTCACGCCGTCGGCGAAGCGGACCGGACTCGCGGCGGCGTGCTCGATGTCCTGCAGCGGAGCACCGTGGCATCCGTGCGAGCGTTCCTGACCGACAGGGGCCGGGGGCTCGCCCGCAGTCGCACCTCCTGCGCACAAGACACCCACCGCGAGCACGGCGAGTACGGCGACCGCGATGGCGCTTGACCATCGAGCAATCCGCCGCACGTGCACTCCCTCCGTCATCGACGAGGTTAGCGGTGCAGGGTCGGCCACTCTCGACCACCCGGCCGCGGCCCTCCGGGACTCCCCCGGGGTCACCCACCGCCAGATCCGACTCCGAAGCGTGACAACCTCGGTCAGCCTCGAACGTCTCTCGTTACGGATGATGCCGAGTCTCGTTACCCCGAGTGCGGTGACGGCGACCCACGAACAGGAGCACCAGATGGGGAATCCGACGACCCGACGACCACGCCGCAGCCGGATCGTCGTCGCCGCGATCGTCGCCGCAGCCGGGATCGGCCTCGGTGGAACCGCGCTCGCCGACGTCGAGCAGGGCGACGTCGCGACCCAGGCCCACGCGGAGGCCGTCGCACCGGGTACTCCGTGCTCGGTCTCGGCACGGGCGTGCGTCGATCTCGACACGCAACGCGCCTGGCTCCTGCGCGACGGCAAGGTCACCCGTGGTCCGGTTCCGATCGCGTCCGGCGGAGCCGGACAGGAGACGCCTCTGGGACACTCGTTCCGGGTCTACCGCAAGAACAAGGACCACGTCAGCGGTGAGTTCACCGGTCCTGACGGCAACCCTGCGCCGATGCCGTGGTCGGTCTTCTTCGCCGACGGCGGTGTCGCCTTCCACGGCGGCGACCGGGCGAGAGCGTCCGCGGGATGCGTCAAGCTCGACACCGGCGAGGCCGAGGCGTTCTTCAACGATCTCGTCGAGGGTGACAAGGTCCAGGTCGTGCGCGCATCAGCCGAGGAGAAGGCTCGTGGAGGCGGGGCGGCCCGCTGAGATCGGCACGCCGCAAGTGGCGCCATGTCGGCGTAACACGGTGACGGTTTGCACCGAGCCCACCCCTAGCGCAACCCCGCTGGTAGTCATCCGGGAAGAAGCAGGGGGCAGAATCGTGCCGGACAGCAGCACCCCGCGTGTCGCGTGTCCGGGACGTCGAGCGGACCGTAGCGGTGCGGGGCCCAGGGGCCGCGGGCCTCGCGGCTACGCCCCGACGTCGATCGTGCTCCTGCTCCTGGCCACGGCCGGCTCCCTTGGCGCCGGGCTGGCAGAGGATCTCGGTAGCGATCATCCGGTCCACATGCCGACCAACGCTCTCGGCGCGCTGCTGATCGGATGGCTGTGGCGTCGGCTCGATACCGCACGCTCGGTCGCGGCACCTCCTGCTCTGGCAGGTGCCCTGGCGGCACTGCCCCTTCTGCACGTGCCTGCGGGGCTGTGGACGCTGTCCGGCCACCTGCCTGGTCCCGGTAACGATCTACGCCACCTGGTGACCGATGCGGCGCCGTCGGTCGCCACCCAGATCGCATTCCCTGCTGTGCTGGTGGGGATCACCGCTGTCCTCCACCTCCTGCGGCGGCACGTCCGATCTGCCCGCCCCCTCATCAGGGCGCTGCCTGCCGCCGTCGAGTCGGCCCCGCGCATCGCCCCGGTCGTCAGGGAAGCTCCGCGCCACTCGCTGATCGGGGAATGCGGATGGTCGATCGCCGTCCGGCGAGGCCGCCGCTCGGACGCCTGAGCGCAGTCTGACCACGGGCAGTTCCGCCCCTGCACGGGCCTGGCCCTGTCGCAACCCGCTCGGCGGCGCGGCGCCTCTCCCTGCCCTGGGGCGCACCCTCTCTGACCAAGATTGTTTCAGCTGATCGCTCTCTTTCGGTTACCTCGCGATCGTTTTGCCATCCTCTTGCTGAGGCGGCGCTATATTGCGTTGCCATAACGCATTCGGAGGTGCAGCGGGAAGCGCTGGAGCCGTTTTCGGTTATGCACGGAGAGATCACCGGCCTGCAGGGGCCCTTGTCGCGTTCAAGGAATCAAATGACGATCACAGAGCCGGTGACGCCTTGCGCCCGGAGCCGCATAAGCCCCGACACTCGACGTGGCCCTTGTCGACTCGACTCACCTGGTCGCGCGAGTGACGTCTTCTCAGAGTGGCCCTCCCTTGAGGCTCGCGACGCAGGTACGGCCGTTTCGGTGATGCTCGCTACAAGTGACAGAGGCGTTCGCGATTCTCGGGGCAAGGGTCGGCCCGTCACTTCCTGGCACATGCGCCCGAGGCGAGGAAGCTTGCCGCACAGGGAGAGCACCGTCGCCCGTTTCACCGGGCGTTCGGGCATCGCAACACAGCTCGACATCAGCACCACACTGCTAGATGGGCCCCATAGCAGACTATTCGAACAAAAGCACCGACCCTTGTTTAACCGAGCGGGTGCTGAGGCGCCGCGTGGCAGCTCGGGAGCGGACCGATGACCCGTTGGAAAGGACTCGCGCAGGTCCCTGACGATCTTGTTCGGGTGGGCGTACGACGCGGTCCCGACACGTCGCAGACGACCGGAACAGAGGCGGAGAGTCCTGCGTCAGAACGGATTCTGATCGATCAGGACGGGCCACAAGCCGTACACACGTGTCTGGCCGAGCGGCTTGAGGGGCTGTTCGAAGCGCAGTGCGACTGGTTGGTCCAGTTCGGTTGCGCCGACCGCTTGGCGGTGGATACGGCGGATGGCGCCCTCTCCTACCTGGAGTTGGACGACGCGGCGAACCGGATGGCCCGCTACCTGCGGCTGCACCACATCGGTCGCGGGGACAGGGTCGCGCTCCTGCTCGACGACCCGGCTGATCTCTGCGTCGCGATGCTTGCCGTGGTGAAGGTCGGTGCTGCCTATGTTCCGCTGGATGTGCGCCTCAGCGCCGAGCAGGTGGTTGCCATCGTCGTCGATGTGGGCGCGCGTCTGGTGTTCACGACCTCGATCGTCGCGGCCGGGGTCCCCGAGTTCGAGCGGTGGGCAGCGACGACCGTCGTCGCGCTCGACCTGGCGGGGCGCTTCATCGGCGAGTTGAGTTCCCGGCGATTGCTGGATTTTGAGCGCGACCTACCGGGTGGGTCGGTCGCCTACATCGTCTACACCTTCGACAACGACGGACGTCCGCACGGGGTCGCGATCGAGCACAGCAGCGTATGCAACTTCGTTCGTGTGGCGGGCGAGGTGTACGGCATCGGGCCCGGTGACCGAGTGTTCCAGGGGCAATCACCGGCGTCGGACCTGATGGTGGAGGCGACTTGGTTGCCCTGGATCTCAGGGGCCACGGTGGTAGCTCCGCCGGCCGGGCCGACCCTGCACGGGAACGCGCTGTGGCGCTTCCTGGAAGAGCAGTATGTGACCGCGCTGCGGGCCAAAGCCGCGACGCTCGCAGCGCTTGACGAGGGGCTGCTCGCTCTGCGGCTGGTGCTCTCGGATGCATCGTGCCCACCAGAGGTGATCAGACGCTGGCGACGTCCCGGACGTCGACTGATCGGCACCTACGGTCCGCCGGAGGCCACCGTCGCCTCCACCTGGGCCGAACTTGAGCCGGGTCGCCCGACCTCGCTCGGGGTTCCACTGCCGACCTACAGCATCGTCGTGTTGGACCTCGAGGCCCCGCATCCCCCACTTCCGCACGGCCTGATCGGCGAGATCGGGATCGCCGGGGTCGGCCTGGCCCGCGGCTACGTCAACCGTGACGAGCTGGCAAAGTCGGCCTTCGTCGCTGACACACTGGGGGTGCCCGGCAACCCGTCCGAGCGGATCTTCCGCACAGGCGATCTCGGGTACATCACCCCCGACGGGCGCATCGAGTACCGAGGCCGCCTCGAGGCAGGGGCGCTCGCACGGGGTCGTCGTTTCGAGCTGGAACCTCCGAACCCGAATGCCGTCCCTTCGGGGGCATCCACGCCGCAGCCGACGGCGGTACAGCACGCGTCGCTGGTCGTCCCTGCTCGAGTACCGAAGGGTGTCGCCGCGGCCCCGACTGGCGCCGAAGCACTCCTGGGTGAGGTGCTCGCCGGGGTTCTGGACCGCGAACTGGTACCGGCCGACGCAGACTTCTTCAACGACCTGGGGGCCGACTCGTTGACGATGGCGAAGTTCTGCGCCCAGGTACGCAAGCACCCGGACCTGCCGTCGATGTCGATCCAGTACATCTACGAGCACCCCACGCTGCGCCAGCTGGCCACCGCCCTTGCACTGCCGGCTTCAGCATCGGCGCCGACGTCGCCGTCCTCGGCGCAGAAGCGGCTGGCAGAGATCATGGCGGAGGTACTCGACCGCGACGAGGTTCCTCCGCAGGCGAACTTCTTCGAGCTCGGCGCGGACTCGTTGACGATGGCCAAGTTCTGCGCCTATGTCCGCAGGGACCCCGAGTTGCCGACGTTGTCGATGCACGATGTGTACGCCACTCCGACACTCGCCGGCCTGGCGGCCTCCGTCGCTCCGACCGCGCACCGTCCGTCGACTGCGCCACAGGAGCCGGCGATGGTTCTCGACCGGGGGGCGTCGGTCCGCCGCGTCGGCACCCCGGGTTACGTCCTGTGCGGTGTGCTCCAGGTGGCCTTCGTGCTGGGTTGGACCTACCTCATGGCGCTGGTGTTGTACCTGGGTTACGAGTGGTTCCTCGTGTCACCGACACTGCTCGATCTCTATGGGCGTGCGGTCACGATCGGAGCCGCGAGTTTCGCGTTCCTGTGCTTGTTCCCGATCGTGGTGAAGTGGGTGTTGATCGGGCGGTGGACGCCGCGCACGATCCGGATCTGGTCCCTAGGTTATGTCCGGTTCTGGATCGTCAAGACGCTTGTCCGCAGGAATCCTCTGGTTTTTTTCCGCGGCTCGCCACTGTATGTGCTCTACCTCCGCGCGCTCGGTGCCCGGATCGGTCGCGACGTGGCGCTGTTCGCCCAGGCCGTGCCGGTGTGCACCGACCTGCTCTCGATCGGGCACCGTTCGGTCGTCCGCAAGGACGCGATGTTCTCCTGCTACCGGGCCCGGGACGGTGTCATCGAGATCGGATCAGTCACCCTCGGAGACGATGTGTTCGTCGGTGAGGCCACGGTGCTCGAAATCAGCACGCACGTCGGCGACGGCGGCCAGCTCGGACACACCTCTGCGCTGCTGAGCGGTCAGCAGATACCCGCAGGCGAGCGCTGGCACGGCTCACCCGCCCGCCCGGCCGGCGTGGACTACTGCACCGTTCCACCAGCCAGGCCGGGACCGACCCGCAAAATCATCTACTCACTGGTCCAGCTGACCATCACCCTCGGCATAGCCCTCCCACTTTCACTCGGCGGCATCGCACTACTGCTACGCGAGGTCCCCCAGCTGAGCGCCCTGCTGTTCCCGGGCCCGGAGGCGTTCGTCCACTGGTACTTCTACGCCGAGATCCTCGCTCTGAGCTTCGTGGTGTTCTTCGGCGTCCTACTCGTGGCGTTTCTGGTGATGATCACCGTGCCGCGGCTACTGGCTCGCGTGGTGCGGCCGGACCACGTGTATCCACTCTACGGAGTGCACTACTTCCTGCATCGAGCCGTCGCTCTGCTGACCAACAGTGTCACGTTCACGATGCTGCTCGGGGACAGCTCGGCGATCCCACACTACCTACGGGCCGTCGGTTATGACCTGCGGCCGCTCGTGCAGACCGGCAACAACTTCGGGATGCTGATCAAACACGAATCGCCCTACCTCACCAGGATCGGCACCGGAACCGTGGTCGCCGACGACCTCTCGATCGTCAATGCGGAGTACTCGAGCACCTCCTTTCGTCTGTCCCGGACCACGATCGGCGCGAACAGCTTCTTCGGAAACCGGATCGTCTACCCCTCGCATGGCAGGGTCGGGAACAACTGCCTGCTCGGCACCAAGGTGATGATCCCCGTCGAGGGGCCCGTCCGCGAGGGCGTCGGCCTGCTCGGCTCGCCGAGCTTCGAAATCCCCCGCACGGTCGCGCGCGACGCACGACTCGAACTCGGCGAGCGGCGACTTCGGCATGCGCTTCGGGGCAAGAACCGCCATAACGCCGTCACGATCGCCCTGCACCTGATAGCGCGCTGGCTCTACGTGTTCGGGATCGTGATCCTGGTGCCCGGGGTCGCGCTCTGGGAAGTCACACTCGGCGCGGCCGAGATCCTGGTCGCTCAGGTCCTGATCATCGCGTTCACCGTCGGGTGGTTCACCGCGGTCGAGCGGTCGGTGCGACGCCTGCTCCTGCAGGCGCCGGGGGGTTGCTCGATCTATGCGCCGATCTTCTGGGGTCATGAACGGTTCTGGAAGGTGCCGGCTCCGAGCTACCTGATGCTGTTCAACGGCACACCGTTCAAGGGGTTGCTGTTGCGAATGCTCGGCGTACGGGTCGGTGCTCGCCTGTTCGACGACGGCGCCTCGTTCATCGAGCGACCGTTCGTCGGTCTCGGTGACGACTGCACGCTCAATGAGCGCAGCATCGTCCAGAACCACTCCCAGGAAGACGGCGCGTTCAAATCCGACTCCACTGTCATCGGGGCCCGGGTCACGCTCGGGATCGGCGCCTTCGTGCACTACGGGATCACCATCGGCGATGACGCCGTGATCGAGGCCGATTCGTTCCTCATGAAGGGCGAGGAAGTCCCCGCAGGCGAGACCTGGGGCGGCAACCCGGCCCGCGAACTGGCCACCAGAGCTGTCCCGGCGTCGACGTAACTTCCGGGCAGGCACCATGAGGAGTCGAGATGTCCTCGCACCACCCTCGCCCGCCGCGGCCACTCTCCCCACGGCATACGTGGAGCGACGTCGAGGAGCTCCAGATCGTGTGCCGCCCCGACGCACCTGCCCTCTTGCAGATCCAGCCGGACGATCCCTTGCGGTGGGCGTTCGAGGCGCGTCGCGCGCTGCGCAACGCCGTGGTGGAACACGGTGCCGTGCTGGTCCGCGGGCTGGGCCTCTACGACCCGATCCTGGCCGGCGACGTGGTTCGGATGCTCGCCGACGACCTGATGCTCGAGTGCGAGACATTCTCACCCCGGTTGTCCTACGCCGACGGCCTGTACTCGGTGACGCGGTGGCCACGCGGGATCCCGATGTGTCCGCACCACGAACTGTCCTACCGCGACAGATTCCCCGCCTCGATGATGTTCGTCTGTCTGTCCCCGCCGGTCGTCGGCGGGGCCACGGTGCTCGTCGACTCCTCGGCAGTTCTCCCGGCGCTGCCCGCGAGTCTGGTCAAGCGGTGTGAGCGCGAGGGCTGGATGCTGATGCGCACGTACAACGGCGACGTAGGCCCGTCCTGGTCAGAGGCCTTCGGCGTCGGGGACCGACGCGGCGTCGAGGACTACTGCCGAGCCCACTCCATCGACGTCGAGTGGCGGCGCGGCGGGCAACTCCGCACCCGACAACGACGGCCGGCCGTGATCCGACACCCCGTCACAGGCGTGCGCTGCTGGTTCAACGACATCGCCTACTACAGCGAGTGGGTCTTCGGACCCGACGCAGCCGCTGAACTGCGCGACGTGCTCGGGCCCGACGGGTTACCGGCCACCACCTGTTTCGGGGACGGCACCCCCATCGGCTGGGACCTCGTTTCCCACATCATCCAGGCATACTCCGCCAACGCTGTCCGCGAGCCATGGCACAGCGGTGACCTCCTGTTCGTCGACAACATCCGCACTGCCCACGGCCGCGATCCCTACACAGGGCCGCGGGAGGTCCTCGCTGCGATGGCCGACCAGTGCACACACACCGTGTAACTCACCGCCCAGGTAAGGATCCTGCACAGGATCCAGGACCGGCTCCGGCGACGTGGCCGTCCGAGGGCACGCGGGCCGAGCGATGAGGTCGCGGATCGTGGCACTCGCTGTCACCGCTGCAGCGTTCGCGGTGGCGCTGTTCGGGATACCGCTGTTCATCGGCCTCGCCGAGTTCGTGGTGTCGGAGGAGCGCTCCTCGCTCCGGCGACTCGCCCAGTTCGCCGCTCGCACGGTGCAGGACGACCTCACCGAGGACCGCGTACCGACACGCCTACCGGACGGTCCGAGCGGAACAGCGATCGCCCTCTACGACGACGACGGGACGCTGCTGCTCGGAGCTGGCCCCGCGCACGGCGATGCGCCGGTCGACTACGTTCTCGGCAACCGGACCGGCCCAGCACCTGTCGAGGATCTGATCGTCGCGGTCCCGGTCAACGACACGGGCGACATCATCGGTGCGATCCGCACCTCTGCACCCTCGTCCCAGGTCTACGAGGCCCTGGGGCCCATCTGGCTGGGGATGGCGGGCCTCGCCGCTGTGGTGCTGGTATCGGCATGGCTTCTGGCACGACGGCTGGCGATACGGCTGTCCCGGCCGCTAGACCGCCTGGTCGACGACGCCGACCGACTCGGCGACGGAGACTTCAGCATCAGCCCGGATGCGACCGGTATCGCCGAGACCGACCGGGCCAGCGCAGCCCTCAGCCGAACTGCGCAGCGCCTCGACGACCTGATCGCACGCGAGCGAGCCTTCTCGGCCGAGGCCTCGCATCAACTGCGCACGCCCCTGGCCGGCCTGCGGCTCCGGTTGGAGTCCGCACTCGACCGGCCGGAGCGCATGACGACGGCCGAGATTGCCGACAGTCTGGGATCGATCGATCGGCTCGAACGCACGATCGCCGAGCTGCTCGCCCTGGCCCGCGAACGCAAGACGACCTCGGCACCGGCCGAGCTCTCCACGCTGCTCTCCGAGCTTGACGACGAGTGGCGTCCTCGCCTCGCCCAGGACCGACGCAGGTTCTCGATCCTGGTTCCCGATGCGTTCCCCCGGCCGAACGCATCGGCGGCCGCGATCCGCCAGATCCTCGGCGTGCTCCTCGACAACGCCTTCGTCCACGGCACAGGGGCCGTGTCGGTCGCCGCCCGCGAGCTGGGCGAGGACGCAATCGCCGTCGAGATCGGCGACGAAGGTCCCGGTATCCCGACGTCTGCCCTTACCGACACCCATATCGGGGTCGGCATGGGCCTGCCGCTGGCTCGCCGGCTCGCCGAGAGCGAAGGCGGGCGACTCACTGTCGGCACCATCACGTCGACGATCACACTGCTGCTGCCGGTCGCGACCGAGCCCCCCGTTCAATCCGCCCGCTGAAGGGGCCGGGCCCCCGAGAGCGCACCCAGGACCGCTGGGTGACGACCGCAGGCTCTCCGCGGCGGGGGCGGATCCGGGAGGTCGATGTCTGGTCCCGACTCCCCGGCGCCGCCGTGACCGTGGCGTTGGTACGGTTCGGTCACTGTGAGCGAGACCGTCGGTGCGCTGAACGCGCGGGAGCTGACCCTCTGGACCCGGCGTTTTGTCCTTTTTGTCGTTCTGGCCGCGATGGTGCTGGTGTGTGGGCTGCACCCCGCCTCGTCCCACGAGCCTGACCTCGTCGCCGACGGACCACCGACGCAGTCCGCGGGACCGCAGCTGTACGTGACAGCTGCAGTCGGTCAGCCGTCGGGTCAGCACCATCACGACGAGGCCGAGTCCGATGGCGGCACCGCGCCGCATTCGGATCACGAAGCTCCGGTATGCCACGACGCAGGCGGCCATGACGAGTCGACTCTGACGGCTCGCGGGGAGCGTCCCGCCCCGCCCGACGTCGTGGCGGGAACTGGTATCGCCGTTCGCGTGGTGGCTGCACCTCGGGCACCCCCGTGGACGATGAGCGCGGTCGAGACCACACCCGCCCGGCCGGCCGCCGGGCGTGACCACCTGACCTTGGCGCAGATCTCTCGGACCTAGAAGCGGCCGCCCTCGGGCCTATCGCCCCGAGGCGCCGTCTCTTTGCGTCCCATCACTGCTCCCCGGCGCGGCGTAGCGCTGTGCCTGAACGAGGTCTGTCATGTCCCTGCCCTTCACCACTGTTCCCCTCGATCGCCCGGGCGTCGCGCCCCGGCGTTGCCTGACGTTGACCGACGTCGTCGGGTCCACCCCGACGGTGTGGATCGATGCGCCGTTCGCCCCCAGCGGGCGGGGCTTCTGGGCCAAGCTCGAGGGCGCCAACCCCGGCGGCATCAAGGACCGCCCCGCGCTGCACATGGTCGAGCAGGCACGCGAGCGCGGTGACCTCCACCCGGGTGCCCGGATCGTCGAATCGACCAGCGGCACGCTAGGCCTGGGACTGGCGCTGGCCGGTATCGCCTTCGGCCACCCAGTGACGCTGGTATCCGATCCGGGTATGGAACCGCTGATGTACCGGTTGCTGCGTGCCTACGGCGCCGAGGTGGTGACCGTGCAGGCCGCTGCAACGTGCGGTGGGTGGCAACAGGCGCGTCGCGAGCGCGTCGCCGAGATCCTCGACCAGCATCCCGGCGCATGGTGCCCGGACCAGTACAACAACCCCGACAATGTCAGCGCCTACGCCACCCTCGCCGACGAGCTGCGCAGCCAACTCGGCCACATCGACGTGCTGGTGTGCTCGGTCGGCACCGGTGGCCATTCGGCGGGAATCTCGAGTGCGCTGCGCCGGTACCTGCCCGACCTCGAGGTCGTCGGAGTCGACACCGTCGGATCGACGATCTTCGGGCAGCCGGCACGGCCGCGACTGATGCGCGGGCTGGGTTCGAGCATCCATCCGCGCAACGTCGATCACAGCATCTTCTCCGAAGTGCATTGGGTCGGGGCGGACGAAGCAGTGTCGGCATGCCGGGCGATGGCGTGTGCCAGCTATGCCAGCGGCGGCTGGAGCGTGGGCGCGGTCGGTGCGGTGGCCGGCTGGCTCGCCCGGACCCGGCCGCAGGACACCCGGATTGCCGCGATCTTTCCCGACGGGCCGCAGCGCTACTTCGACACCGTCTACAACGACGAGTTCTGCGAGGCGAAGGGGATCACCGTCAGCGGCCCACCCGTGCACGCCCCGGACGTCATCGACCGACCCGACGCGATCGAGGTCCACCGCTGGACCCGCTGCACCACAGTGCTCGCGCCCAACAGGCCGGAGAGCTGATGCGCGTCCTCGACAGGTACCGGTCGTTCGACCGGCCAGTCCAGCTGCTGCTGCTCAACCAGCTGACCATCAATCTCGGCTTCTACATGCTCATCCCGTACCTCGCCGATCACCTGTCCCAGGGCCTGGGACTCTCAGTGTTGCTGGTCGGGGTGATCCTCGGGGTGCGGAACTTCTCCCAGCAGGGCATGTTCCTGGTGGGCGGCAGCCTGGCCGACCGGTTCGGCTACAAGCCGATGATCGTGGCCGGGTGCGCCTTACGGACCGGCGGATTCGCACTGCTCGGTCTGGTCGACAACGTGGCGACCCTGGTCGTGGCCTCGGCAGCGACCGGGTTCGCCGGGGCGCTGTTCAACCCTGCCGTGCGCGCCTACATCGCCCGCGACGCCGGAGAACGGCGGGTCGAGGCGTTCGCGCTGTTCAGCGTGTTCTACCAAGCGGGCATCGTGGTCGGCCCGGTCGTGGGGCTGCTGCTGACCGGGATCGACTTCACCGTCACCTGCCTGGTGGCGGCGGCGGTGTTCGCGGTGCTCACGGTGCTCCAGATCCGGGCTCTGCCGGCCCGACGAGGTGATGCCGACCGAGGGACCGACGCCGATCGGCGTCCGGTCCTGACCCAGTGGCGCGACGTCGCCGCGACCCGCGGCTTCCTACCCTTCTCGGTCGCGATGATCGGCACCTATGTCCTGTCCTACCAGGTGTATCTGGCACTGCCGCTGCACGCGCGGACACTGGCCGGTGATGGCGAGCTGGGTACAGCGCTGGTGACCGCGCTCTATGTCGTCTCCGGTGGTGTCACCATCGCCGCACAGATGAAGGTCACCGCGTGGTGTCGTGCGCGCTGGGGGCCGGCAGCCTCGCTCAGCCGTGGCCTCTTCGTGCTCGGTGCGGCGTTCGTGCCCTTGCTCGCCGCCGACGCCGTACTCGTCGCGTTCCCCGACGTCGCCGCGGTGGCCGCGACGGTGGTGGGGATAGCTGCGTTGCTGGCGACGGCGGCGCTGCTCGCGATCGGGACCGCCGTGGTCCTGCCCTTCGAGATGGACACCATCGTCGGGCTCGCCCGCAACCGGCTCGTCGCCACCCACTACGGCTTCTACAACACCGTGTGCGGGGTCGGGATCCTGCTCGGTAACGCAGGGACGGGATGGGCGATCGACCTGGCTCGCTCGCTCGGCGCCCCCTACGCGCCGTGGTTGGTGTTACTAGTCATCGGGCTGCTGTGCGGGTTCGCCCTCGCGCTGTTGTATCGGCGCGGGCTGCTCACCGCACCCGCCGAGGACACCCGAGCAGCGCAGAGCGAAGCGGATCGTGACCCCCCGACCATCCGACTGTGGGCGGTCGGCCAGCGCGACGACAGCCCCACTCGCCCGCTACCGGCCATCCGTGCTGTCCAGCAGCCGCCGGCCCCCACCCCGGTGGAGACGACGCGGCCACTGGCCGACCTGCCCGGGGCCGCCCGACGATGGTGATCCCCGCAGGAGCGGACAAACCCAGCCGTCCGCGACGACCACCCAGCGGAGCGGCCGCCATGGGGCGGTGAACGGCGTCGGACACGCCGCCGTTGCGTTGCGACGGCTGGGTGCTCGGCTGCTCGCCGTCGGCGTCGTCGTAGGGGTCCTCGCCGCGGGGCTGGTACTGGTCCGGAGCACGATGGGACACTTCCTCACCCCGGTAGCGACCAGGCCGGGGTGCCTGCCCCCGGCAGCGGCCGTGCCCATCACCGCGACCGGCTCCAGCGGACTCGGCGCCGAGCAACTCGCCAACGCCGCAACCATCGTCGCGGTTGGCCGGGACCACGCGGTACCGGAGCGGGCTGTGTGGATCGCCGTGGCCACCTCGCTACAGGAGTCCGGCCTGCGCAACCTCGACTACGGCGACCGTGACTCGCTCGGGCTGTTCCAGCAACGCCCGTCGATGGGCTGGGGCTCGGCCGAGCAGGTCACCGATCCCCGGTACTCGGCCGCGATCTTCTACGACCGGCTGCTACAGATCCCCGGATGGGCCGACATGGAGCTGTGGGAGGCCGCCCAGGCGGTCCAGCGCTCGGCGTTCCCGACTGCCTATGCCAAATGGGAGGACACCGCCGCCAGCGTGCTTGCGGAGGTCGGTGGCGGCGCGCGAACCACCGGGGTGAGCAAGACTGCGGAAGGCGGGAGCTGTGCTCCCCCGCGCCCGATGACTGACGGCGGCCCGCGGCCGCGCCCAGCCGGCTGCACCGAGGACGACCCGACCACCCGGGGCTGTGTGACCCCCACGACGCGGTTCGCACTGGAGCAGGTGCGGACCACCTTCGGTGCGCTCAGCGAGACCACGTACCTGGCATCGACACGGTGCTTTGCCGACCGCCCGGCGAACCCGACCAGCGATCACCCTCTCGGGAAGGGGTGCGACCTGTTCCCCGGACCCGCCGGCACCTTCGCCTCCGGCCGCGACGTCGACGACGGCTGGCTGATCGCCGAATGGTTCCGGCGCAACGCCGTCGCCCTCGACGTCTCCTACGTCATCTGGCAGGGCCAGATCTGGCTACGGCCCGAGACAGATTCCGGACAGTGGAGCGACTACACCGGCGGCGGGGTGTACGACGCCGCAGATCCGGTGGGCGGGCACTACGATCACATCCACGTGTCCTTTCGCCGCTGATCGAGTTACTGGTCAAGCGGCGCAGAGCCGCGGCCGGGGGCAGTCGGACGGCTGATGGGACGCCATCGCGTTAGTCGGCCGGCGAATGCGATTGCCGATCACTACCGCCTAGCTGCGGGCCTGGCCCTGACGGTCCGCGACGACAGGCTCGCTCTGGCAACGCCGCTACCCGCCGGTGCTGCATCGCACGTATCCATCCAGTCCGATTGCGGGCCCGGTCCGACACCACTCAGCCGAGCCACCGGCACGAGTGACGATGCACGGCAGGCGGTTACGCACAGTAGTATCGCAGCAGCGCGACCAAGCTCCTCTCGCGGATTGCTGGCGACGATGGTCCGGCACGGTCTCTCAGCGTTGTCACAGCACGGCATAGGGAGACTGGGGACATGGCAGCGGTCGCGCAGTCTCGGACGAGGATTGCGCGCGTCGGCGGGATGTCACAGTCACGCGGCGCTTGGGCCAGTGGGCTGATCGCCACGGTTGTGGCGGCGCTGATGGTTGATGTGCTCGGTCGGGAACAACCGACACACGCTCTCTACCTGGTTGTCCTCGTCGGAACAGTCACCGGGCTGCATTGGTGGATCGCGCCGCAATTCCGCAGCCTGTTAATCCTCCTCAGCGCGACCATCGTGATCCAGCCCGCCCTGCACCTAGCGGGTAAGTGGCTGGGGCGCCCGTCTGAAGCATCTGGGCTCGAGTGGTTGACGCCGCCGGGCGGTGTCTGGCCTCACCCATTTTCGGATGGGGTGACCGGGCCCCAGCTCGTTGTCAGTGTGCTGACCGTCGCGATGGCCCTGATCTGTGGCGCTGCCACCGACCTCGTGGTGGGCTACTTGCGAGCGCGATTCGCTCGCTTGAATCCGCGCAGTCGTTCGGTGCGGCGACCCGTCACTCGCCTGTCTCGTGCGCGTCGGCATGGCTCGATGCTGCGGTGGTGCGGCTGGAGGTTGCAATCGGCTCGTCGCGGCCCTCCAGGGCTGAGGCTCCCGGCTACTGAAGGGCTGATGAGCCGCCGGAGCTGACTGGGTGAGCTATGCGCCGACGGCGCCTGCGGCGTGCCTGCAGATGCGGCTATGCGAACCGGGCAGCGCCGCTGAGAGCGTTTCTGATTGCCCGGCTCGCGCAATATTCGCCAGGGAGATTTACGGGTCGCCCTACTCTCTCCTTCAATCATTCAGGAGCTAGGTTACCTAGGTGTCTACCTCGACGCCTTTAGTTGCCGCCTGACCTTGCCCCTCGGCACATACTTCGCTGTCTTCATATCGACAGGCAATTGATGATGGGCTGCTTCCGGTCGGAATTTCTTCCAGCGCCTATGCGGCCGCTGCCAAATACTTGCCAATGTCTCACCTTGTCCGCCACTGCCCCACTTTATCCAAATCTGTTACCGATTGCGACTCGACATCAAGGGATTTATTCATGTGTGACAACACTCATTCTTTCCACTGGGTGCGAGACTCTGTGCTTTCTGCTCTCCGGAGTGACACGTTGTTGAGCGGACGAGGTCGGCGGCAGGTTCTCAGCCGGACCGGTCACAGACCGACCCCCCAGAAGGCGTCACTCATTGTGACCTGGACTGGTGCTCCCGGCTTTAGTCCCGATATGCTCATCGACCGTTTCGTCCTCAGTCTCCATGACCCTGGTATGCCGAGTGGTTCCGTCGGGTCTAGACATGTCCTCGACCACGCCACGGCGGTCCTCCGCCACGGGCTCATCGCCGACAACGGCAACACGGTCTTGCTGGTGCGCACGGGCCGCTGGGTGGAGCGATCGGCTGTTATCGAGCATCGCCTCGAGCTACTCGCATTCGAAGCCCGCGTGCCCCGTGCTGAGCTCAACGATCGGGCAGCGTCCGAGAGAGGCGTTCCCGGCACGCCATGGTCGACTACCGGTGGTAGCACCGAGTACGCCGACCACGCCTCGGCCGCTCGGTTCTGCACCGGTGGAGACAAGGCCCCACTCAAGCCACGTGGCGCGTCGGTGCAGGACAGCACAACCCGAGGGCCAGGACCTCAAGATCACACAGCCCGGCAACTGGACGACTGCACCAGCTCTATCTATGAACCCGATTCGCGGGCGTCATCGTGAACGAGACGCAGCGGCTCCCGGCCCTCTGTGGCGAGGCCCTTGGCCGATGGCGGCGGGCCACGGCACGTACCCCGCAACAGGTTTCACGAGTGCGGGTGTACAGGCGGTCCGACGGACGCATCGTGCGTCCCGTCCGGTTCCGCGGCAGCACGCACTTCCAGGTAGTGCGTGCTGCCGCCGATACGGCTAGCTCCAATCGGCCTCGGCAGTACCCGTGATTGAACGACCACACCGCGCTGTCGGCGGAATCAGCTCGCTCCAGCCGGCTCGTGGCGACCCTGCATCCGCGTCGTCGCGTCGAGCAACACGGAGTCGGACGATGGGGATGCGCGCTGTGGCCTGGTGCCCCGAGCGATCGGGCTGCAGTGGTCGGTGGCCGGCCGACGCATGGCCGCCCCCATGTCTTCGCTGGTGAGGACGACACGGTCGCAGCATCGCCGCAGACGAATGCCCTGATCTGCATGCCCTGATCGCTCTACCCCATCGCAAGCCGACGGGGATTCCTGCGGGGACGATCACTTCCAGTAGCGCCTGGCTCTGGTGAGAGCTCCCGGTTAGGCGAGCCGCTCCAGCGTGACGCCGCCGTCGGTGGAACGCTCGACCCCGACTTCGGTCACCACGGTCAGCCGCCCTCCGGGGTCGGCACTGATCGCTTGCGGTGGGGCAGCGGTGGCACCCCGACGCTGCCAGGTCACGCCCCGGTCGGTGCTCAAGTAGAGCGTTCCTTCCGGCGCGATCCCGTACACGCTGCCGTCGTCGGCCCATGCCAGGTAGGCCAGTAGCGGGCTTCCGGCGACGCTGGTGAAGGTGGTGCCGCCGTCCTGGCTGGCCATCACGCCGGCCTCGGTGGTGGCCAGGATCCGGGTGTTCTCCCCGGGCGCCAAGGCGATGTCGAGAGCGGACAGCGAGGCCTGTCGTTGCCAGTTCTGGCCGCTGTCGGTGCTGGTCAGGAGCAGTCCGCGGGTGGCGTCGAGGCCGGCGACAGCTGTGCCGTCGACGTCGAGGGCGTGGAAGTCGACCTCGCCGTGCAGGCTGATCGGCTCCCACCTGGCACCGCGGTCGGTGCTGCGGACCAGGCCGAGCGGGTTCGGTGTGCTGGTGTCCTGCGGGGCGGGGTGGCCGCTGGCCAGGTAGGTGTTCGGGCCGGCGACGGTGAAGCCCATCAGGTCGGGGCCGCCGGCCTGCGGATTCTGGCGCGGCGTCACTGTTCCCTCGGCGGTGAGGCTGAACAGGCCGTGGTGGCCTGCGATGACCGTGCTGCCGTCGGCAGGGTCGACTCCGACCCCGTGGACGTGGCCGACCTGCTCGAACACGTCGGCGGTGGTGCCGGCGGCGGCGGGCGCGGCGGCCGGTTGCGCCGGCCCGCCGCAGCCCACCAGCAGTACGGCGATGCCCGCGGCCAGCACGGCGTAGGTCAGGGGTGCTCGGGGTCTACCGAGCTTGAGGTTCGTGCGGTCTACCGGACGTGCGTTGATCATCAGCGGTGGTGGTCTCTCTTCAGCCGGGGCGTGCTCCGGCATCGCGGTGGGCTCGGCGGGTCGAACCATGGACAACATGTGGAGACCGTCGGGGCTGCGTGGTCATCGACCCTCGCAAGGTGCAGAGCCGCGATCGCGGGGCGGTGTGTGGGCAGACAGCGCTCGCACCGCGCACCCGAGCAGACAGCGCAGAACCGCCCGGCCGGGCTCGGATGTGACGGCCGCGACCATGGCGGACAGCGGATCTCGGGCAGCGGGCCGACTCGCATTCTTCACCATCTGGCAGTCTCCATCGTTGATACGGGTGGGGGGTATTCCGGTTCACGGTACATACCCCCCACCCGTATCGGCCAGGGTGAGTGCGGCTCTCTTTACCGTCGTCGCCCGTGGCCGGAGGATGGTCAGCCGAGCAGCTGGCGCATCTGGCCGATCTCGGCCTGCTGGGCGTCGATGATCTGCTGGGCCAGTGCCTTCGCCTCGGGATTGATTCCGTCGGCGAGTTCGGTCTGGGCCATTTGCACCGCACCCTCGTGGTGGGCGATCATCATCTCGAGGAACATGCGGTCGAAGGCGGCGCCGTCGGCCTGCCCGAGCTGGCGCATCTGGTCAGGCGTCATCATCCCGGCCATCCCGCCGTCATCCATCCCGCCCTGGCCCATCCCGCCCTGGCCCATTCCGCCGTGGTCCATCCCGGACATGCCGCCCTGGTCCATCCCGGGCATACCACCGGATGCGGGTGCGCCCCAGGTGGTGAGGAAGGTCTGCATCTGCGCGATCTCCGGGCCTTGGGCCTGCTCGATCGCGGTGGCGAGGCCGCGGACGTCGTCGCTACCGGCGCGGTCGGTGGCCAGCTTCGCCATCTCCACGGCCTGCTGGTGGTGCGGAATCATGCCCTGGGCGAAGGCGATGTCGGTCTGGTTGTGCTCGGTCGAGACCGTCGCGCCCGGAGCGGCGGCGCTGGTCGGGGCGGGGGCCGTGGCCGCGGGTGGGGCGCTGTCGGCGGGCTCTGCGCCGCCGCAGGCGGACAGGACGAGGGCAGCGGTCAGTGTCGTGGCCGCGGTGGCCACGTTGGTGATCTTCATCTGTGGTTCTGGCTCTCCGTGTCGATTACGGGTGATCGGGCCGGGATCCGGCGCTCTGCCGCGCCGGGGGCCGATCAGGTCCGCAGGACGCAGAGCTGAGCGAGTCGTCGGGGGACGGGTGGTGGCCGCTGGGCAGGTCGGCCGCGGGGACGCTGGCGGGCCGCGGTGAGTGCGACCGGGAGCGGCAGGCGTCCGAGGAACAGCCACGCCGAGAGCAGGGCGAGCCCGGCGGCGGCCAGCACGGCCAGGCACAGGTGCAGCGCGTGCGTGGCGTCGTGCTCGCCGTGGTCGGCCGGCATCGGCTGTTCAGCTGCCACCGGTGCCGGTGGCGCGGATGCCGCGTCGGCACGGTGGTCGCTGTGCCCGGTCGCTGTCGCTGCGACCGCGACCTCGTGCCCGGTGTCTGCGGCGGGGGCCGGGGCGACGAGTGCGTGCATCCCGAGCAGGCCGAGCAGGACAGGCAGGACCAGCAGCACCAGCTGCAGCCCTTCTCGCCTGTTGCCCATGTCGGTCACGGTACCGGGGCGGCTGCCCGGTCCGCGCGTGCCGTGCCGTCGTCCCGGCGCGAGGGTGTCACGTCGATCGACGGTCTTCTGTGACCGGACCGCCACGCGATGGCGTCACCCCGGTGTCGGCGCCGGCGAGACGTGCTGTGCTGCGCGCCGGCGTCAGGTCGAGACGGCGAAGAAGCTGAGCGTTGAGGGCGACGACGACGGTCGAGGCGGACATCAGGATCGCGCCGACGCTCATCGGCAGGACGAACCCGACGGGAGCGAGCACCCCGGCCGCCAGCGGGACGGAGGCCAGGTTGTAGCCGGCCGCCCACCACAGGTTCTGCTTCATCTTCCGGTAGGACGCACGCGACAGGTCGATCACCGACAGCACCGACCTCGGGTCGGACGAGGCGAGGATGACACCGGCGGAACCGATCGCGACGTCGGTCCCGGCCCCGATCGCGATACCCACGTCGGCCTGGGCCAGGGCAGGAGCGTCGTTGACGCCGTCGCCGACCATCGCGACCCGACGCCCCTCGCTCTGCAGCTCGGCCACCTTGGCGGCCTTGTCCTCCGGGCGGACTCCGGCGAAGACCCGGTCGATGCCGAGGTCGGCGGCGACGGTGTCGGCCACGGCCCGGGCATCACCGGTGATCATGACCACCTGGGTGCCGACGGCGTGCAGGGCCTCGACGGCCTCCCGGGATTCGGGCCTGATCTCGTCTGCCAGTCGCAGCGCAGCGATGGCCTCCCCGTCGGCGAGGACGTGCAGGATGATCGCCCCTTGGCGGCGCCACTGGTCCGCGACCGAGAACTCGGCGGCGCCGTGCTGGTCGAGCAGATGGGGTCCGCCGACCTGGATCCGCGTGCCGTCCACCGTGGCCTCGACCCCGACCGCGGGAGACGAGGAGAACTCGCGCGCCGGGGGCACGGTCAAACCCCGCTTGCGGGCCGCGCCGACGATCGCTCGGGCCAGGGGATGTTCGCTGTCGGACTCGGCCGCGGCCGCGAGAGCGAGAACCTCGTCCGCGGCGCGGCCCTCGCCCGGCTCGATGCCGGTGACGGTCGGCTCGCCCCGGGTGAGGGTCCCGGTCTTGTCGAACAGCACGGCATCGACGGTGCGCATCGACTCCAACGCCAGACGATCCTTCACCAGCACGCCGCCCCGGGCGGCACGCTCGGTGGCGATGGACACCACCAGCGGGATGGCCAGCCCGAGAGCATGCGGGCAGGCGATGACGAGCACGGTGATGGTGCGCACCACGGCGGTGTCGGGCAACCCGACCAGAGACCAGACCACCGCGGTGAGCACGGCAGCGCCGAGGGCGAACCAGAACAACCAACCGGCCGCGGTGTCGGCGAGACGCTGAGCCCGCGACGACGAGGCCTGGGCGTCGGCCACGAGCCGGCGGATCCCGGCCAGCGCGGTGTCGTCCCCGGTCGCCGTGACTTCGACCCGCAGTCCCGAGTCGGTCGCAACGGTGCCGGCCACGACCTGATCACCGGCCTGGCGCCGCACCGTGCGGGACTCGCCGGTCACCATGGACTCGTCGATGTTCGCCGACCCGTCCACGATCGTTCCGTCGGCGGGCACCGACGAGCCAGGCCGGACGATGACCATGTCGCCGACCACCAGGTCGGCCGGTGAGACGGTGACGACAACATCGCCGTGGTCGACCCGCTCGGCCTCGTCGGGCAGCAGTGCCGCCAGGGAGTCCAGCGCCGAGGTGGTCTGGGCCAGTGAGCGCATCTCGATCCAGTGCCCCAGCAGCATGATCACGACCAGCAGCGCGAGCTCCCACCAGAAGTTCAGCTCGCCGTCGAGCAGGCCCAGGCTGGCACCCCAGGACGCGATGAACGCGACTGTGATCGCCAGGCCGATCAGCAGCATCATGCCCGGCGTGCGCGAGCGGACCTCTGCGATGGCGCCGGTGAGGAACGGGCGCCCTCCCCAGAGGTAGATCACTGTGCCCAGCACCGGCGAGACCCACCGCACCCACTCGCCAGCAGGCAGGTGATAGCCCACCAGGTGGGCGAACATGTCGTTGAACCCGACCACAGGGGCGGCCAGGACGAGCATGACCCAGAACAGCCGCCGGAACTGCCCGACGTGATCGCCGTGATCGCCGTGACCGCCGTGACCGCCGTGACCGTCGTGTCCCTGATGCCCGCCGTGCCCCTCGTGCGCACCGGGTTCGTGATGGTGCGGCTGCTCGCCCGGGCCGACACCGACCGATGCGACCGCCGGGCGGACCTCCTCGGCCGGTCCGGCAGCGCTGCCCGTCGTCTCGGTCGCTCGGTGTGGGTGGTGAGCAGGCCCGTCTGCGTCCTTGCTCGATCGCTCTCCGGGGTTCATGTCACATGGATACCCCATACCCCATGGGGGTATCAAGCAAGGGCGTGCTCAGTTAGTTGACTGATTCGTGACATGGCTCGGCTCGGTCGTCCGATCTCGGGTGATCGGCTGGTGCTGCGCCATACCTGCCCCCGGCGATCCGGTGGGGATCATGGATCGACACGGTTGTATGCGTATACCCCGTAGGGGTATGCTGGAGGTGTCACGAGGAGGTAGGGCGATGCAGCACGGATACGCCGACAGCAAGGACTCCCACATCAAGCGGATGCGTCGGATCGAGGGCCAGGTCCGCGGGATCACGAAGATGATCGAGTCGGACAAGTACTGCATCGACATCCTGACCCAGGTGTCGGCGGTCAACAAAGCCCTCGAGGCGGTGGCCCTGGGCCTGCTCGACGAGCACCTCAAGCACTGCGTCGCCGACGCCGCCACCGAAGGTGGCCCCGTCGCCGAGCAGAAGATCCAAGAGGCCAGCGCCGCGATCGCGCGACTGGTCCGTTCCTGAGTACGACGACAGAGAGGAATGAGCGCTGTGACCACAGCCACCTACACCGTCACCGGCATGACCTGCGGGCACTGCGTCTCGTCGGTCACCGAGGAGATCAGCGAGATCTCCGGTGTGACCGACGTGACGGTCGACCTGCCGACTGGTGCGGTCACCGTCATTAGCGACGGCGAGGTCGCCCCTGACGCGGTCCGCGCAGCGGTCAAGGAAGCCGGGTACGAGGTCACCGCCGCCTGAGCAGGACCAGCACCAGTCCGCCACCCGGTACGGGTCACGGCCCCGCAGCCCGCTGCGCGCGGCCGTCCACCCGTGCCGGGTCTCACCGAAGGACTTCCGACGATGAAGACCGCAGCACGACTGTCCGCCTACGGCGCGGCTGTCGTCCTCTTCGGAGCCGGCGCATTCGCGACCGGCGCGACCATCGATGCCCCCACCGCACACCTGCGCCCCACCGCGCAGACCGCCGACCACGGGGCTGACCCGGCGGCGGGTCACGGCGCTCCCACCGCCTCCCGATCGACAGGGCCCGCCGGCCTGGCCTCGACCGAGGGCGGCCTGACGCTGACGCCCACCTCGAGCACGCTCCCCGCCCGGGAGGCGAGCGAGCTCGCGTTCCGGATCACCGGCCCCGACGGGGCCGCGATCACCGGATTCGACATTGAGCACGAGAAGCGGATGCACCTGATCGTCGTGCGCAGCGACACGGCCTACTTCCAGCACCTGCACCCGACGATGGACCCGGACGGCACCTGGCGGGCCCCGATCACCCTGCCCGGCGGAGGCACCTATCGTGCCTTCGCCGACTTCGCCCCCACCGATGGCGAGGCCACGACGCTCGGAGTCGACCTGTTCGCCCCGGGCACCTTCGCGCCCGTCACACCGCAGGCCAACCGCAGCGCCATCGCCCCCGGGGGCTACGAGGTGACCCTCGACGGGGTGCTCGAGCCCGGCCGGTCGAGCCCGGTCACCCTCACCGTGACCCGCCGCGGCCAGCCGGTGCGCGACCTGCAGCCCTACCTGGGCGCCTACGGCCACCTGGTCGCGCTGCGCAGCGGCGATCTCGGCTACCTCCACGTCCACCCCGACGGCGCACCCGGGGACGGCACCACCGAGCCCGGGCCCGGAATCACCTTCCACACCGAGGTCCCCTCGACCGGCACCTACCGGCTGTTCCTCGATTTCCAGCACGACGGCCAGGTCCGCACCGCGCAGTTCACGGTCCCGACCACCGGGTCCGCGCCGGCCGCGCCGGCCACGCCCGGCTCGGTCGAGACCGGCCACCCGCACACTGACGGAGGCCACTGATGACCGCGACCCTTCCCCCGTCCGGTGACCAGGTCCGCGAAATCGAGCTGGCCATCGGCGGCATGACGTGTGCGTCCTGCGCGAACCGCGTCGAGCGCAAGCTGAACAAGCTCGACGGAGTCAGCGCCACGGTCAACTACGCGACCGAGAAGGCGAAGGTCTCCGCGCCGGGCGGCGTCGGCACCGACGCGCTCGTGGCCGCCGTGGAATCGGCCGGCTACTCGGCCGTCCTTCCGACCCCGCCGCACCGCGGCGACGACACCGCCGACGACACCGCCGAACAGGACGACGAGCTGCGTCCCCTGCGCGACCGTCTCCTCGGCGCAGCCCTGCTGTCGGTCCCGGTCGTGGTCCTGTCGATGACCCCGCCCCTGCAGTTCGTGAACTGGCAGTGGCTCTGCCTGGTCCTCACCGCGCCGGTCTGGGCCTGGGCCGGCGCCCCGTTCCACCGCGCAGCATGGACGAACCTGCGTCACGGCGCGGCCACCATGGACACCCTCATCTCCATGGGCACCACGGCGGCGATGGCCTGGTCGGTCTATGCGCTGTTCTTCGGTACCGCAGGAACTCCGGGCATGGTCCACCCCTTCGAGCTGTCGGTCTCACCCACCGACGGCGCCGGCAACATGTACCTCGAGGTCGTGGCCGGTGTCATCACGTTCGTCCTCGCCGGCCGCTATTTCGAGCAGCGCTCCAAGCGCCGCGCCGGCGCCGCCCTGCGCGCCCTGCTCGAACTCGGGGCCAAGGACGTCGCCGTCCTGCGCGACGGCTCGGAGGTTCGCATCCCGATCGCCGAACTCGCTGTCGGGGACCGGTTCGTCGTCCGGCCCGGAGAGAAGATCGCCACCGACGGCACGGTCGTCGACGGCCGCTCGGCTGTCGACGCCTCCATGCTCACCGGCGAGTCCGTCCCGGTCGAGGTCGCCGTCGGCGACACCGTCGTCGGCGCCACCGTCAACGCCGGCGGGCGCCTGGTCGTCCAAGCCACGCGGGTGGGCTCGGACACCCAGCTCGCCCAGATGGCATCGCTGGTCGAAGACGCCCAGAACGGCAAGGCCGCCGTCCAGCGCCTCGCCGACCGGATCTCAGGAGTCTTCGTACCGATCGTGATCGCGGTCGCTGTGGTGACGCTCGGATTCTGGCTGGGCGCCGGGGCCGGCGCCACCGCGGCGTTCACCGCTGCCGTCGCCGTGCTGATCATCGCCTGCCCCTGCGCACTCGGCCTGGCCACACCGACCGCGCTGCTGGTCGGAACGGGCCGGGGCGCCCAGATGGGCGTGCTGATCAAGGGGCCCGAAGTCCTGGAGTCCACCCGCAAGGTCGACACCGTCGTCCTCGACAAGACCGGCACCGTCACCACCGGCAAGATGTCCCTGACCGCCGTCCACACCGCCGACGGAACCGACGAGGCCACCGCGCTTCGACTGGCAGGCGCCCTGGAGAAGGCCTCCGAGCACCCAATCGCCACCGCGATCGCCACGGCCGCCGAGACACGCACCGGGAATCTCCCCGGCGTCGAGGACTTCACCAACCACGAAGGCCTCGGTGTCCAGGGGGTCATCGACGGTCACGCCGTGATCGTGGGCCGACCACGCCTGCTCGAGCAATGGTCGACCCCACTGACCGATGAGCTCGCCGACGCAGCCGCGGCCGACGCGGCCCGCGGCGCCACCGCCGTCGCCGTCGCCTGGGACGGGCAGGCACGCGCCGTGCTCGTCGTCGCCGACACCATCAAGGACACCTCCGCCGAGGCCATCACCGAGTTCCGCCGCCTCGGGCTGCGACCGGTACTGCTGACCGGGGACAACCGCGCCGTCGCAGACTCCGTGGCCGCAGAGGTCGGCATCGACGTCGCCGACGACACCGTCATCGCCGACGTCATGCCCGCCGACAAACTCGCCGTCATCGAGCGCCTGCAGCGCGAAGGCCGAGTCGTCGCCATGGTCGGCGACGGAGTCAACGACGCCGCCGCACTGGCCCAGGCCGACCTCGGCCTGGCCATGGGCACCGGCACCGACGTCGCCATCGAGGCATCCGACATCACCCTCGTCCGTGGCGACCTGCGCGCCGCCGCCGACGCCGTACGCCTCGCACGCAGAACCCTGGGCACGATCAAGACCAACTTGTTCTGGGCCTTCGCCTACAACACCGCGGCGATTCCGCTCGCAGCGTTAGGCCTGCTCAACCCCATGATCGCCGGGGCAGCGATGGCGTTCAGCTCGGTCTTCGTGGTCGGCAACAGCCTGCGGCTACGTCGGTTCCGAGGGCACGCGGTCTGATACGCATCCCTCTCGAGGAGGTGGTGCAATCGCAGTGGCTGCACCACCTCCTCGGTCGGAGTTCAGTCAAATAGCCGCGGACTGGTGGCCACCACGTCATCCGGGATCCGGCTGCGGTCCCGCAACGGACGGGATCTGACCGACGGCTACCCAATGCTCGCAGAGCTCGAGCTCCCGCCCGGACTGATGCTCGGCGCCGAGATCGTCGCCCTCGACGCGCGCGGCCGCAGCGACTTCGAGCTCCTGCAGCAGCGGCTGCACAACTCCAGCCCCTCGCCTGCCCTCGTCGAAGCCGTCCCGGTGTCGATGGTGGTGTTCGACGTCCTGAGAGTCGACGACATGCCGCAGCTAACCACCCGTCCAGACACCGGCGAGAAGTGCTCCGCGAGCTCGGTCTCTCCATGCCGGGCCGGCTCACGACGCCAGCGCATTTCACCGACGTCTCAGCGAGCGCGGTCCTGGCCCCCGTAGATGCTCAGGGGCTGGAAGGCGTCGTGGCCAAGCGCCTCGGTTCCCGCTACGAGCTGGCCGTCGATCGCGAGCTTGGATCAAGCACGCCATCCGCCACCTTCTTTCGGGGCCGGGTCAGCTGCTCAGAACCTGTCGGAGCTGCTCTAGCGACGGAGCGCCCGACACCCCAGCCTCCGAGCGGTAGATCCGACAGGAATTCCCAGCTGGTCCGGCTGTCTGCTCGGCGAACGGATCTATCCCGTCGATGAGGATGGTGGGGGATCCTGCGAACTCCGGGGTCCCGGCGATCGACTCCTCGGTCATCGTCCGGACCTCCACGGGTGTCGCCTCATGCCCGGTGGCGTCGAGACCATCACGTAGACGACTCGCTGCCGTCTCCTCGTTGGGGCAGTCTCGGATCACCAATAGTTCTACCCGCATCGCCTCAGTGTGCACCGAGGGCGCTCGTGCGCGGAGAGATGAGTGACGTCAAGTGTTCTGGCTCCGGCTGCCGTCATCTGCGATGGCCCGGATCTGGCTGGGCAGCTGCCAGACCCGGTGCGCGATGGGACGCTGCTGGCACGGCGCCGACCGGCCGGCCTCCACAGGCGTCGATGGTCGGTTTCCACGACTCGATCGTCGGCCGAGGCCGCAGCCCCGCTCTACGGGGCGGCGGTGGGACCGCCGAGGCCAGGGCCTGGCGGGCCGTGCCCCGGTGTACCGATGACGCTCGGCCAGCGCCCGGATCGACAGTCTCCGGTAGCCGGCCGCGGCGGATCGCCTCGAACAACTCCACCCGCCTGGCCACCGGGGCCCGAGGCAGACGACCACACTCCGAGAGAGCTGATTCGGCATAGAGTTACGAACGGCCAGCTCGGTGAGTAAGGCGTCCACTCGGGCGGCGATGTCGTCGCGGATCAGGCGCATTCGTTCGAGCCCCTCGATCCCTCGTTCCGAGGGCTCGTCGGTGTCCCAGTTGCGGGCCCCGGTGTCCCCTCCCTCGACGTGGGCCTCCCGGCCGAGGGTGACCACGAGGTCGACGCGCTGGAGCAGCGCAGGGTCGATCGGTCTGGGCGTCTCACCGGTGATGTCCGCGCCCGCCTCGGCCAGCACCTGCGCGGAGAGGGCGTTGACGGCTGCGCCCGGGCTGGTACCGGCGGAGTGGACCTCGACCCGGTCCTGGGCAGCGGCCCGCATGAGACCGGCAGCCATCTGCGACTTCCCCCCGTTGCGGACGCACACGAACAGGACCGACGGCACACCGGTCATGACGTTCTCGCCTGCGCCCCGACGCCGGTCAGCTCGCCCAGCAGGGCACGAACGCGGGCATCGATGTCGTCGCGGATCGGCCGTACCTCGTCCAGGGTCTTCCCGGCGGGATCGTCGAGCTGCCAGTCGAGGTAGCGCTTGCCCGGGAACACCGGGCACGCGTCGCCACAGCCCATCGTGATCACGACATCGGCAGCCTCGACGGAGCCTATGGTCAACCGCTTCGGGATCTCCTTGCCGAGGTCGATACCGAGCTCGGCCATGACCTCGCGCACCGCGGGATTGATGCTCTCCGCCGGTGCGGAGCCGGCCGATCGGACGCGGACCGTTCCGGCGGCGTGGTGGTCCAGCAGCGCGGCGGCCATCTGGGACCGGCCGGCGTTGTGGACGCAGACGAACAGGACTTCGGGGATGGCGTCGGCCATCAGGGTGCTCTCCTGGGATCGGTGGTCCGGGGTGGGATCGATGTCAGACGGGGGCGGTCAGCAGCTCGCCGACGAGTTGGCGGACCCGCTGCTCGATGGCGTCTCGGATCGGACGGACGGCGTCGAGGTCGAGACCGTCCGGGTCGGCGATGTCCCAGTCCTCGTAGCGGCGGCCGGGGAAGACGGGGCAGGCGTCGCCACATCCCATCGTGATCACCGCGTCGGCGGCGCGGACGATCTCGTCGGTCCACGGTTTCGGGAACTCGGAGCTGATGTCGATGCCAACCTCGGCCATGGCCGCCACGGCGGCCGGGTTGACGGTGTGTGCGGGGGACGAGCCGCCCGACCAGCCGACGGCCCGGTCCCCGGCCAGGTGTGTGAAGTAGCCGAGGGCCATCTGTGACCGACCGGCGTTGTGGGTGCAGAGGAACAGCGCGACCGGTCGCCCGTCGTTGCTATGGCCCTCGACCCGTGCCAGGGCCCGCAGCCGCTGGCGTGCGAAGCGCTCGGCCAGCAGCGGCAGGAAGTTCAGCACGACCGCGCGGCCGGCGAACTCGTCGTAGGACGAGTGCAGGAACCGCTCGATGGTCTCCTTGCCGAACGTGTCGTCGAACTCCCGGGCCAGGTTCGTGGCCGCGGTGGTCAGGGCGAGCTGCTGGTCGATCGAGAGGGTGTCGCGGTGCCACGGGCTGGTCATGGCGGGCCTTCTTCCTCGAAGGGCGATCGTGGTGTGGACGTGGTGGATCAGGTGCGGGACACGACATCGGGCTGCGCAGGGAACAGGCGGCGGCGAAGCCACAGGGAGACGTAGACCAGCCCGACCAGCACCGGCACCTCGATCAGCGGCCCGACGACGCCGGCGAGCGCCTGCCCGGAGGTCACGCCGAACGCACCGATGGCGACGGCGATGGCGAGCTCGAAGTTGTTGCCGGCGGCGGTGAAGGCGAGGGTGGTGGTGCGCTCGTAGCCCATGCCGACGGCTCGGCCGAGAGCGTAGGAGCCGGCCCACATCAGGGCGAAGTAGGCGAGCAGCGGCAGCGCGATGCGGGCGACGTCGAGTGGCTGTGAGGTGATGGCCTCGCCCTGCAGGGCGAACAGCAGCACGATCGTGAACAGCAGGCCGTACAGCGCGAACGGCCCGATCCGGGGAAGGAACTTCTCCTCGTACCATTCGCGGCCCTTGGCCCGCTCCCCCAGCTTGCGGGTGAGGTAGCCGGCGAGCAGCGGGATGCCGAGGAAGATCAGCACGGACTTGACGATCTCCCACGTGGAGACGTCGAGGTCGGTCACCGGCAGGCCGAGCCATCCGGGCAGGACCGAGAGGTAGAACCAGCCCAGCACGCCGAACATGACGACCTGGAACACGGAGTTCAGCGCGACCAGCACGGCGGCGGCTTCGCGGTCACCGCAGGCGAGGTCGTTCCAGATGATCACCATGGCGATGCACCGGGCGAGCCCGACGATGATCAGACCCGTCCGGTACTCGGGCAGGTCGGGCAGCATCAGCCAGGCCAGTACGAACATCAGAGCCGGGCCGAGCACCCAGTTCAGCAGCAGAGAGGCCAGCAACAGCCTGCGGTCGCCGGTGACGGTGTCGAGGCGGTCGTAGCGGACCTTCGCCAGCACCGGGTACATCATGATCAGCAGGCCGAGCGCGATCGGCAACGAGACGCCGTCGACGGCCAGGGTGTCCAGGGCCGGGGCGAGTCCGGGAACCAGACGGCCGAGCAGCAGGCCGGCCGCCATTGCAGCGATGATCCAGACCGGCAGGAAGCGGTCGAGGGTCGACAGGCGGGCGACGACCGCGGCGCCGTCGTCGGTGGGGTTCTGGGTGGTCACGTCCGTCCTCGTACGTCAGTTCGCAGGTGCGGTGGCCGCAGGAGCCGTGTCGGTGTCGGTGTCGGCGGGAGTGAGCAGACCCGCGAGACGACCGAGGGCGGCCGGGACCGTCCGGTAGTAGATCCACGTCCCCCGCCGCTCCCCGGTGATCAGACCCGCCTCGCGCAGCACCTTGAGGTGGTGCGAGATCGTCGGGCCGGACACCTCGAACACGCCGGACAGGTCGCACACACACGCCTCGCCCCCCGCGTGCGAGGCGATCAGCGACAGCAGCCGCAGGCGTACCGGCTCCCCGAGTGCCTTGAACACTCGCGCAAGTTCGGTCGACTCCGGCTCGTCGAGGGGGCGCTCCACGAGCACCGAGCGACAGATCGACCCTTGGTTCGACACTCGTCTATTTTGATCAGCATCGAATCCATGAGTCAAGTGAACAGATGGCGCCGGGCCGGGTCGCCGCTGTCAGTCCGCTCGACGCGGCAGGGTTCCACCTGCCAGAGCGGCGGCGACCACCGCGGCTCCGGCGAGTACGACGAACACCTCGGGGTAGCCACCCAGCGGACCCGCGAGCGCGCTCCCCGCCCATGGGGAGATCGCCACGGCGACCATGACCGGTGCGGACAGGATCCCGTTGAGGCGGCCGTAGACGCGCGGGTGCCAGCGGTCCGACAACGCCGTGGCCTGCAGAAGGGTGAAGATTCCGCGGGCGGCGCCGGCGAGCATCGCTGCAGCGATCAGTGCCCACACCGGCCCCGGCAGGGCGGCGAGCAGGATCGTGGTCGCGCCGAGCGCGGCCATCACGGCGATGCTGCGGCCGCGGACGGTGCTGCGTCGGACGAGCGGGCCGTAGCCGAGCCTGCCGAGGACCTGCCCGAGTCCGCCCAGACCCAGGGCCCAGGCGGCGAGATCGGTCGACATCCCGCGGTCGAGCAGCAGTGGAACCTGGTTGACCGTGACGGCGAAGCTGGTGAACCCGCCGAGAGTGACCACCACGACCAGCAGCCCGAACGCCCTGCTATGCCGGATCCGGGCCGGATCGTCGTCGACGACCGCCGGAGCGGCGCCGTCGTGGACGGGAGCGGCGACCGGGTCGGGCCACGGCCCGCGCAGCCCGAACAGGTGCGCCGGGATCGTGACGCCCCCGAGGACGACGGCGAGGACCACGTAGGTCTCCCGCCATCCGAACGGCTCCAGCAACGCCGCGGCGAGCGGGGCGAACACGGTGCTGGCCAGGCCCGCGACCAGGGTCAGCACCGTCAGCGCACGAACCCGGTCGGAGCCCCACCACCGGGTCAGGGCCGCGAACGCCGGCGGGTAGAACGTCGCCGCCTGCGCGATCCCGGCCAGCAGCCACGCCGCCACGAAGGCCGGGAACGATCCGGCCCTGGCGATCAGGAGCGTGGCCGGCACGCCGACGACCGCGCCCGCGGTCATCACCCAGCGGGGACCGTGACGGTCCAGCACACGCCCGACCGGGATCCCGACCAGCGCGGAGACCACCAGCCCCGCGGAGAACGCCGCGGTGACCGACGGGACGGACCATCCGGTGTCGGCCGCGATCGACGGCGTCAGCACGGGGAAGGCGTAGTAGAGCACGCCCCAGCTGGTGATCTCGGTGACGCACAGGACCACGAGGACCCGCCACCGGCCACGGGACGTCAACCCTCCGCCGGCCTGCCCGCCGCGACGGCGAGCGGGTCGGGCCGGTGTCTCGTCGGAGGTCACGACGAGGAGGCTGCCCCAGCCGGGTCCGTAACCGGGACGGCGGGACCGCAACAACCGCTACCCGATGCCGTCGCGGCGTCCGACTCGTCGGCGTCGAACAGTCCCGCTCCCCCACAGACACCGGTCTCGTTGAGCACCAGCTCCACGCGTGCGGCAGCCTCGTGATCACCGATCAGGGCGTCGGCGATCGATCGGACCTGCTCGTAACCGGTACGGGCCAGGAACGTGGGCGCGCGCCCGTAGCTCTTCATCCCCGCCAGATAGAACCCCGGCTCGGGGTGCGCCAGCTCGGCGGCACCGTGCGGGTACACGGTCCCGCAGGAATGCACGTTCGGGTCGATCAGCGGCGCCAGCCGGACCGGCGCCTGCAGCGTCGGATCCAGCTCGGTCCGCACCTCCGACAACCAGCCCAGCTCGGGCCGGAACCCGGTCAGCACGAGCACCTCGTCCACGCCGGACAGCTTGCGACCCTCGTCGGAGATCAGGACCACCGTCCCGTCGGCGACCTGCTCGATCCGCTCGGTGCGGAACCCGAACACCGGATCCACCAGTCCGGCTTCGACAGCCTCGGAGGCCCGCACCCCGAGCGCCCCGCGAGCGGGAAGCTGGTCACCCTCGCCACCGCCGAACACCTGACCGAAGTCTGGCCGGCGCAGCACCCACGAGATCCGGGTTCCCGACTCCTCACGGGCGAGCGCCGCCAGCCCGGCCAACGCGGTCAGCGCCGAGTGTCCCGACCCCGCGACGACGACGTGCCGACCGCCGTAGCGTGCCCGCTGCGCGGCATCGGTCAGGTCCGGGATCGCGGCCCGCACCCGCTGCGAGACCTCCGTCTCACCGACCGCGGGCAGACCGTCACCGCCGAGCGGGTTCGCGGTCGTCCAGGTACCCGACGCGTCGATCACCGCTCGAGCCGCGATGCGCTCCCCGTCCGCGGTCCGCACGATCAGCGGTTCGCTGTCGCGACCGGCGTCGACCACCCGGTCCCGACCGCGGCGGGTCACTCCCACCACACGAGCCCCGGTCCGCACCCGCGTCCCCAGGGCAGCGGCCAACGGCGCAAGGTAACCCGCGAACCACTCCGCGCCGGTCGGATAGGCCTCGGGATCCGGACTCACCCAACCGGTCGGGGCGAGCAGCCGCTCCGCGGCCGGGTCGATCAGCCAGCCCCACGGTGAGAACAGCCGGACGTGGCCCCACTCCAGCACCGACGCTCCCGCGCTCGCTCCGGCCTCCAGCACGAGCGGCTCGACACCACGCTCGGCCAGCTCAGCCGCCGCAGCCAATCCGACCGGGCCGGCACCGATCACCACGACCGGCAGCCCCGCGCTTCCGTCCATCACGCCTCCATCGACGCTCATCGATTGATGTCGCTCGAAGGTATCGACCGACATCGATGGACGCAACCATCGATCGTCGTCGATACTGGGTTCATGAGCGTGCTCCAGACCGACTCGCAGGCAGCACAGCTCCCTGCGGACGACGCCACCACCTACGCGCACTGGTTCGCCTGCCTCGCCGAGCCGGTGCGGGTGCGGCTGCTGCACGCCGTCGCCACTGCCGGGAACCCGGTCCCGGTCGGCCGGCTGGCCGAGCTGGTGGGCATCAGCCAGGCGACCTGCTCCCACCACCTGCGCAAGCTCGCCGAAACCGGGTTCGTCATCCTCCGCAAGGAAGGCACCACCACACAGGTCACGGTCAACCCGAACTGCTGCACCGGCCTGCCCCATGCCGCGGACGCCGTCATGGGCCTGCTCGCCCCCGGCCCCTGCTGCCCCGACGACATTCCCGACGACGTCACCGTCCGCGCCATGACCGACGACGACTGGGACGCGGTGCTCCGGATCTACGGCGAGGGCATCACCACCGGCCATGCGACCTTCGAGACCGACGTGCCCGACCGCGCCGACCTCGACGCCGGCTGGCTTCGCGAGCACCGCTGGGTCGCCGCGCTCGACGGCCAGGTCGTGGGCTGGACCGCCGTCCGCCCCGTCTCGAACCGGCCCGTCTACAGCGGCGTCGGAGAGACATCGATCTACGTCGCCGACGGCTTCCGGGGCCGCGGCATCGGAAAGGCACTCATCCGCCAGCAGGTCTGCGCCGCGGACGATGCCGGCCTCTGGACCCTGCAGACCTCGATCTTCCCCGAGAACCGCGCCAGCCTCGCCCTGCACCGCGCTGCCGGTTACCGCACCCTCGGCGTCCGCGAACGCATCGGCCAGCACGACGGTCGATGGCGCGACACCGTGTTCCTAGAACGACGCACCGTCCAGAGCTGATCAGCGCGATCCAGCGTCACACCACTACCGATCGTGGACACGATGAATGACGGCACAGGCGCACTGAGTGTGTCAACCCGAACTGGCCCCACGTGGACGGCCTGATCTGGCCCCACTTGATGATCTAGGCTTTGGCCAGGGGTTATGTCTGGCTGGGTCCGACGAGTCGGTCCCCGTCGTCGCCGAGCAGGAACGCGAAGCGGGCGAGGTCGGCGTGCAGGTCGGCGAGGCTGTAGCCGCCGCTGGTGAATCGTCGGAGCGATCCGGCGAAGTCAGTGTCGGTGCCGTCGAGCCAGTCGCCGAGGAAGGCGAGCATCTCCACGAGTTCGGCCGCGTCGCCAGCGTCGAGGCTGATCGGACCAGGTCCGGCGGGCCGATGGTCGGGCATGGGGCTCATGCCTAGATCTCGCGCCTTGGCCGGGTCGGCCAGCCGTTATCGGGATTCGATGATCGGGCAGATCGTCGGGTCTGCGGCTGGGGGTGTGCAGTCGGTGTCGGTGGCGGCGACGAGGCTGGCGCGTAGTTCCTGGAGTTCGGCGATGGTGGTGTCGATCTCGTCGATGCGCGCGGTGACGTGGGTCCGTACTGCGTCGCAGGGGGAGGCGCCGGCTCGCCGCTGTGCGAGGACCTCGGCGACGTCGTCGATCCCGAGTCCGAGCGTCCGGGCGCGACGGATGAACCGCAGGGTGTCCACGTCGGCTTCGCTGAACAGCCGGTAGCCGCTGGTGGTGCGGGCGGGGGCGGTCAGCAGGCCTTGCTGCTCGTAGACGCGGATCGCCTTGCGGGTCACCCCGGCCGCTCGGCACGCCTGTCCGGTGGTCAACCTCGCGGTGTCGGCGGCGTCTGCGGCTGGTCCGCGATCAGCGTGTGGCATGGCCATGTCCTCATTGTTGACCCGGCCCCGGGGGCCGGGTTCTAGCGTCCCAGACAGCTGGTGATCACCAGCGAGTGGACAGACGAGGAGTGTGATTGTGATGGCCCTGCGCGAAGGCGAGATCTACCGCTGCCCGGACCCGCAGTGCGGGTGCGAGGTCACCGTGACCCGCAGCGCCGCAGAGGGCTGCCCGGGGCAGCAGAACCCCACCTGCTGCTCCGGACACAGCATGGAGAAGGTCAGCAGCTGATCCCTGTGGCGGCCGGGGCGGTCGAGAAGTGCGCTGGCCGCCCCGGCTTGCTCCCGACACGCTCGGAGACCACACGAACGGACGGGCCGCCGGGCATTCGCGATGACTCGAAGTCAGGCGGTCGCAGCGCGTTGGGCCTTCGCGTGAGCCAGCCGGTAGGAGTCGGTACCGGTTTCGATGATCAGTCCGGCGAAGGTGAGCCGGTCGATGATGGCCGCGCAGAGCCGCGGGTCGGTGAAGGTGCCGGTCCAGCCGGAGAACGCCTGATTACTCGCGATGGCGATCGACGCGGTCTCCTCCCGCTCGGTGAGGACCTGGAACAGCATCTCGGCGCCACGGCGGTCGAGCTGCATGTAGCCGAGCTCGTCAATACACAGAAGATCGACGCGGCCGTAGCGGGCGATGGTCTTGGCCAGCTGTCTCTCGTCGGCGGCCTCGACTAGCTCGTTGACCAGTTTCGTGGCCAGCGTGTAGCGGACCCGGAAGCCCTGCTGCGCGGCGGCGGTGCCGAGCCCGATCAGCAGGTGGCTCTTGCCGGTGCCAGAGTCCCCGATCAGACAGAGCGGATCGCCGGCGCGGATCCAGGCGCAACCGGCCAGGGTGTGGATGGTGGCCGGGTTGATGTTCGGGTTCGCGGCGAAGTCGAAGTCCTCGATCCACTTCTCGCGAGGGAACCCGGCGGCCTTGACCCGGCGCACCGAGCGCCGCCGGTCCCGGTCGTCGCACTCGGCCAGCAGCAGCTCGGCCAGGAACCCGCGGTAGGTCAGCTGCTCGTGCTCGGCGCCGATGACGACGTCGTCAACGGTGGTGCGGATGGTCGGCAGCCGCAGCGTGCGGCAGGCCTGATCGATCGCCGCGGTGGCGGCCTGCTCGGTCATGTTCCGGCGCCGACGACGGGACTGGGTCATGACGCTCCTCCCTCGAGGCTGGCCGATGACGTGGTCGCTGGTGGCGGTGCCGATGACCCTGTCGTCGTGCGGCGGTGTAGGAGCTCGTCGTAGGCGCTGACCGCGGGCAGCGGCCGACGGTCCGGGGGAAGGGCGGCGACCGTGGCGTCCGGGTCGGCCAGACGGCGCTCGGTCAGGCTCACTACCCGCTGCGGGGCGGGCGCCGGAGCGATCGCCTCGGCCGCCCGCGGCTGCTCGTCGGCGATGCGGCGGGCCTCGACCGCGACGACGTCGGCGGAGGTGGCGCCGGCGCTGGTGGCCGCGCGCAGCCCGGCCAGGACGGCGTCGCGGTCCAGGTGACGGTGCAGCAGCAGTACCTGGATCAACTGGCGGGTACCCCCGGCGTCGCCGTGGGCCTTGCGGGCCGCGGCCCAGAACGCCTCGTGCTCGCTGGCGAACGCCCCCGAGGCGCGGGCCTGGACCAGCGCGGTCGCGCCGGGCAGCGCGCCGGGCTTGCGTTCGAGGACCTCCAGGTAGTGGTCGAGCACGAGCCGTTCGGCGCCCTTGGCGGTGGCTCGGGCGTGTCGGGCGACCTCGCGACGATCGTGGAGGACCACGAGCTCGGAGGCGCGCAGCAGCGCCCGCACCCGCCGTCCGATCAGTCGGGCAGGCACCGAGTAGCGGGCCTGGCGGACCGGGATCCGGGCGTGCTGATCGACCCGCGGAGTCAGCATCACCCCGGGCTCGAAGCGCTCGGCCGGTAGCGGGCGCAGCATCGGCGCCTCGGTGGCGAAGTCGTGCCCGACGGTATGCACCCGGTTGGCGATCCGGCGGGCGTCATCGGCGTCGTCGGCGGCCTCGAGCCGGCTGTTCAGCTGGGCCAACGACTCGACTTTCGGCACGGGGACGAGGTGATTGCGGCGGAACCGGCCGCCCTCGTGCTCGACGCCGCCCTTCTCGTGCGCGCCGCGCTTGCCGGGCTCGCAGTAGAACGCGTCGAACCCATAGTGGCTGCGGAAGGTCACCCAGCGGGTGGACTCCTCGCGTTCGCGGCCGCCGAGGACCCGCGCGACCGCCGGGGTCAGGTTGTCATAGCGGATCTTGTCCCAAGGGACGCCGCCGAACCGGGCGAACGCCTCGAGGTGTCCTTCGAGGAAGGCCTCCTGGCCTTGCGAGGTGAACCCGCGGTGCACCGCCCGCCCGGAGTAGGACAGCCGCAGCGTGAACAGGAAGATCCTCGTGCGGGTCCCGGCCAGATCGATGAACAGCTCGGTGAAATCGCACTCAGCCTCTGCCCCCGGCTCGTGGGTCTGCGGGACGAACGCCTCCGGCAGCTGCCCGGCCTCCAGCGCGATCTCCGCGCGCCGACGGGCGACGTAGTCGCGCACCGTCGGATACTTCAGATCGTCCTGACCATGTTCGTCGACCAGGCGGGCGTGGATCCGCCGGGCGGTGTGGCGCTGCTTGCGCGGCGCGGTCAGATCCTCGCGCAGCATCCCGTCGATGAGCGGCTTGAGCGGATCCAGCCGGGGTGCGCGCCGCACCGGGACCTTGCGCGGCGGCGGGAGCGCCGAGTCCAACGCCCGGCGCACCGTGCGCCGATGCACCCGATACTTCCGCGCGAGCTCGCGGACCCCGAGATCCTCGCGTCTCGCGTCGCGGCGGATCGCCTCGAACAGCTCCACCCTGCTCGACCCCAACCCCGGCTCCTTCCCGCGAACGGGTTGGAGCCCGATCATGGCCTGCCCGGACACGGGTGGGGCCAATTCAAGCCGTCATCGCGCCCGGCGTGTCGGCGGGGTGGGGCCAAATCAGACCGTCACAACAGGCCGCTCCGGCTCCAGGTGGGGCCAGATCAAGCCGTCACGGTGGGGCCAACTCAGGTTGACACGCTCAGCGCACGTCCCACCGGGCCGGATCAGAGTCCCGGCGTCCTGTCATCTGCCACCGCCCGCACCGGAGACGTGGAGCCACAACACCCGCAGCTGCCTCCTTCGTCGTCAACCAGGTCGGGCTGGTCGGTCGGCACGATCTGCAGGGTTGGCTCAGATCCATCTGTGGTCCGCCATGTCCCGTCCGCGCGAGCGGCCGGTGCGCAGCACGGGTCGTCGGCGACGGGCGCAGCCTCGATGGTCACGTGGTGCGGTCCGCTTCCGGCCGGTGCGGCCGTCAGCCCAGGCACGGGGCGGGCGCGGGCGGCTCGTACCGCGTTGAGGATGACCAGCACCTCAGCCGCTTCGTGGATGACCACGACGGTGGCCAGGCCCAGGATCCCGAAGGCGGCGAGTGGGATCAGCGCACCGATGATCAGCAACGAGAAGCCGACGTTCTGCAACATGATCGTTCTCGCACGGCGCGCGTGAGCAAGGTTCTGAGGCAGATGACGCAGGTCCTCACCCATGAGCGCGACATCTGCGGTCTCGATGGCGACATCGGTACCCATCGCACCCATCGCGATCCCGACGTCGGCAGTGGCAAGGGCGGGAGCGTCGTTGACGCCGTCGCCGACCATTGCGATGCGGCGGCCACGGGCGATGTGAGGCAGCAGAGCAGCTTTGTCCTCGGGGTGGAGCTCGGCGTGAACAATGTCGATTCCGACCTGTTCACCCAGCGTTCCTGCGGTACGCCGGTTGTCGCCGGTGAGCATGGCGACATCGATTCCGAGGTCGCGGATCCGGCGGACCGCCTCGGGCGCCTCAGGGCGCAGCTCGTCCCGGACGGCGACGGCACCGATCAATGCCCCGGCACGCTCGACGAGCACGACGGTGGCCCCCTCGTCCTGCAGCCGTGCGATGTCGGCAGCCGTCGAGCCCGCCTCGATCCAGCCCGGCTTCCCCAATCTCATCGTGACGCCGTCCCGAGCTCCCGTCAGACCGTGCCCGGCGACCGCGGTGACGTCGTCCGCAGGTTCGAGCGCGATCGACCGCTCCTCTGCAGCGGCGAGGATCGCTCGGGCGAGGGGATGCTCGCTGCGGGATTCCAACGCCGCTGCTATAGCGAGGACGTCGGTCCCAGCGACGCGGTCGGACGCTGTGAGGACATCGATGACCTGGGGCCGGTTGCGTGTCAGCGTGCCGGTCTTGTCGAGCGCGATTGCACGGATGCGGCCGAGCTCCTCCAGGGCGGCACCACCCTTGATCAGGGCACCGTGACGACTGGAGGCACCGATCGCGGCCACGACCGTGAGCGGCACCGAGATCGCGAGTGCGCACGGCGAGGCGGCGACCAGGACGACGAGTGCGCGTTCCAACCAGAGCAACGGGTCGCCGAGTAGTGCGCCGACTCCGGCGATGAGCGCGGCGAGGATCATGATCGCCGGAACCAATGGCCGAGCGATGCGATCGGCGAGCCGCTGGCCTGCGCCCTTCCGCTCCTGTGCTTGCTCGACGATGTGCACGATCCGGGCCAACGAGCTGTCCGACGCCGGTGCTGTGACCTCTACCTCGATCGCGCCGTCGCCGTTGATGGTGCCTGCGTAGAGATCGTCGCCGGGGCCGGCCTCAACGGGAACGGACTCGCCCGTGATCGCGGAGGTGTCCAGACTCGTGCGGCCCGTCCGGATGATCCCGTCGGTGGCCGCCCGCTCACCTGGGCGCAACAGCAACATGTCCCCGACCGCGAGCTCGTCGGGCGACAGGATGACCTCGCTGCCCTCGCGCAAAACCGATGCGGTGGGTGGGACGAGCCCCAGCAGAGCGCGCAGGCCGCGACGGGTTCGGGTGACGGCGTAGTGCTCGAGGCCCTCCGCGATCGAGAACAGGATCCCGAGCAGGGCGGCCTCGGCAACCTGCCCGAGGGCGATCGCACCGATCGCTGCGATCGTCATAAGCGTGCCCACGCCGATCCGCCCGTGACGCAGGTTGCGCAGCGCGGCCGGAACGAATGTCGAGGCCGCCACGACCGCGGCCACCAACTCAACGCCTGTGGGAAGGAGCTCGGGCACGCCGCCGACGAGCTCGAGCAGCCAGGCAGCCGCGAGGAGGACGGCAGCGAGCGCAGCGAGCTGGAGCTCCCGTACCTCCCAGATCCGGGCAGGCCCCTCCTCGGCTTCGGCTCCAGGGCCTGCCTGGTCTGGTCCGCAGCACACATCAGACACGGTCGGCTCCTTCGCTCACAGGCTCGGCCTCGAGGTTGAACAGCACCGACAGCACCGCGCGCCCACGCTCCGAGAGCCGGTACATCACCATCCGCCCGTCCTTCCGGGACGTCACGACACCGGCACCCCGGAGCTGCCGCAGATGATGGGAGACCAGCGCCTGTGAAGCGCCCACGACCCAGGCGGTGTCACATACGCAGAGTTCATCGCCGTCCAACAGGGCTGCCGCGATCCGCAGGCGGTTCGGATCTCCCACGGCGCGGGCCGTCTCCGCCGCCGGCTGCACATGTCCGACCTCGGGCAGGTTGGCCCGGATGCGCTCGGCATGGGGTAGATCCAGACAGAGGAGTTCGCACGTGTCATCGAGAGCCACACAAACATACTAATACTCATTGAGATATTGAGTCGAGCCCCTGAGGCCGGTGAACACCCGGACGCCTGTCGGAGCGACGGATCCGACTCACCGTGCGGCTCACGGCTACTCAGCTTGAGCTGCCTCGTCCTTGTTTCCCCGACTGGAGCAGCGAGCATGCACGTCCGAACGGGGCGCTGTCGGTGGTGGATGTCGGTGTCGGCTGACACTCTTGGCTCGTGGCAGTCCCCGCAGAGCAGGTGGCACGTATCCCGGCGGGGAATCTGCGCGTCCCCCGTGCGGAGTTCGCGGTTGCCTGGGCCGCCGCTAACCGCCTCAACGCGGAGCAAGGTGACCGGGGCGTTCTGGACTGGTACGCGGCCGCGGTGCTGGCGACGTGCGAGTGGCTCGCGTGCGCCGTCTGTCGGCCGGCGTGGGGACACCCTCGGCCGGCAGAGGCGCCGGCGACGCGGACCCGGGAATCGGCCTACGAGGAGCTGATCGAAGCCGAATATCTGGCGGCGGAGAGATTCGAGGAGCTGCAGCCGAGACTTGCGCGATTGCAGCCCGGCTGGGGGGACGGGGTCCGCGCGACGCTGCGGTGGGCGTGGCGCCATCAGGCCCCGCCACCCCTGGACATCATCCCCGCGTTGCCCGAGGACGGTCGATCGACTACTGCTCCCACGCAGCGCAGTCAGGAACATTCGTCGGCCCAGATCTCCGCCAGACCATCTTCGTCCACGTAGCCGTCGGCGTCCGAGCGCCGCTCGGTGTACCAGCGAGCCAGCTCGTCCGTGCGTTCCGCCTCTGCCGCTTCGGCCGAGTCCCGGTAGCGGATCTCGTCGAGCACTCGCCCGGCGTAGTCGAGATGATTCGTGGTCTCAGCCGCGTCGGGGATCCGAACGGCGTCTTCCAGAACCGGGACCGGACGTCGCTCGGCGTCCTCGCGGACGTCGGCACGGCCACTGTCCGCAAGGCCGTCAGTGTCGCCATGTGTGGGCCGCTCTGTGTCGATCGGGGCGTCGAGATGGATGTCGTTCGCGGTGATCTCACGGTGTCGTTCGTCGTCGGCGAGTGCTTGGTCGTGCACGGCCTTCCATTCCACGGCGGTGACCCTGTCTTCGGGGTCGTCGTCGGCGTCGCGGGCTGACAGTTCGGCTCTGGACAGTTCGGCCTGTATCCGAGTCTGTGACGTGTGGAAGAGCCATCTGGCGCGGGCATCGTCGATACCCTGGAGCTCACGCGCGCGTTCGTCGAGGACTCCGGCGATCGATGCAGCGTCGGCGGCGAGTTCGGTCAGGCGTCCACGTTCGGTGGGGTCAGCGGTGTTCTCGGCGGCCGCACGGTGCACGGCGGCGTCTCGCTCGTTCGCTGCGATCGCCTGTCGAGTACAGGCGAGTTCGTTGGCGACGTAGCGGGGCGCGGCGGCCAGTTCGCGTTCGTAGGCGCGGATTCGTATGCGGAGCTGTCCGTTGGAGAGCTCCAGGTGCTCGCGGTCGATCTCCGGGCAGCCCAGGGCTCGCCAGGCTGCGCGGTGTGCGGCGAACTCCTCGACCTGTCCCGGTTTCGGTGCGGGGCCGAGTGCGTCGACGGGATCGTTGTGACCCCGGAGCTCGCGGTAGGCAGCGATTCGGCCGACCTCGTCTCGCCAGCGCGCCCGGGATCGTGCGTCTGCAGGTGGATGGCCGAAGGCCTCGATTGCCCAAGCAGGTGGTTCCTCGACCGCGGCGGCTCCGAGGCCGACTGCGCATTGGTCCGCGGTGTCGGCGAGTCGGCTGAGGTAGTCGTTCCACTCCGGGTTGTCGGTTCGAGGGGTCCAGTCCGTCCAGCGTTCGCCGACGGGGTCGAGGCGGTGGGTGTCGCGGATGCGCGAGTAGACGACGTTGCTGACGTTGCGGGCTCCGGTCAGTGGGCCCCGTTGAATTGCTTCGGTGAGCACGATGTGGGGGTCGTGGCCCGCGAGTTCGGCGCGACGCAGGACCCGGGTCAGGGTGGCGGTTCCGTCCTCGGCGGCGATCCGAGCCCGCTGACCCGGGGTGAGCGATCCGTCGCTGACAAGGTGGTCCAGTGATGATGCGGTGCGTTCGGTGGCGGCGAGCTGGGCCGCGTCGGCGAGCAGCTCGGCTGCGGTCCGCGTGCTGATCGCCTCGTCGGCGGACTCGGTGGCGATCGCGACTGCAGACTTGGGCAGCGCTGCGTGGCCGGTCTCGAGGATTCCGGCGAGTACCGCGACCGGGTCGCGCCGCAGTTCGTGGCGGTCTGTGCTGCCGTGAGCTGGGTCATCGGGCGCTGTGCGGGTGGTGACGTGGGCAGTGTTGGCAGCGCGGCCGCGGGACATCCCGACGTAGAAAGAGTTCGCACGGGTAGCAGGACTGACGACGGAATGCGTGGTGTCGACGGTGGCCCCCTGTCCGGCGTGGGTGGTCCCGGCGTATCCGAGCACCAGGTTCTCCGCCACGTAGCGGGAGGGCAGCACGAGCCGGGACCCGACACCCTGGCCCTGCGGGTCGATGGTGACCTCCAGTCCGCCGTCGTCTCGGACGGCGGTCACGCGGAACAGATCGCGATTGAGCGGCCCACGCCGGTTGCCCTCATAACCGGCCAGGTCCCAAGCGTTGGCGCGGGCCTCGACCAGGTCACCGACCCCGGCGGTCGTACCCTGCCGCCCGAGCAGGACTCCCTGCTCGTCGACCCGCCCGAGGCGTACGAACTCGTTGCGGATCGCGGCCGAGACGCGGGCGGCCTGCTCATTGGAGTCGACCAGCAGCATCGAGCGTCGTCCATCGAGGGTGTCGGCCAGCCAGGCCCGTGCGGCGGAGGCTTCGGCCTGATCCTGGGTGCCGGAGTCGAGGAGACGCCCCTGCTGGTGGTAGATGCGCAGGACGCTCTCGTCTCCCGACCGCAGACGCAGCGTTGCGTCGCGTTCCCACTCGGCGGTGAACCGTCGGGCCTCGGCCAGCTCGTAGCGTGACCCGGCCGCCGCGAGCAGATCCATGCCACCGCCGGCACCGACCGCGGCGAGCTGGCGGTGGTCCCCGACCAACAGCAGCTTCGCTCCCGCCCGGTCGGCGTGGTCGTGGATCGCGGCCAAGGCGGCAGTCTCGGTCATCCCCGACTCGTCGACCACCACCAGATCACCCTCTCGCAGCCGCCACCCCTCGTCACCGTCGACCGCGCGGCGCTCGGACGCCGCAGCGGTGAGTCGATCCTGGGTGGCGAGCCAGCGGGTGATGTTCGAGGCCTGGAGGCCTTCTCCGGTGAGGACCTCGGTCGCCTGCTGGCTGGTCGCCAGCCCGAACACGCGCCCGGCCGACGGCCCGACGGGATCAAGATCCGAAGTGTGGCACCGCAGGGTGGGGTCGCCCCACGCGCGGGCGAGGGACCCGACCACGAAGGACTTCCCGGTTCCGGCCGGCCCGACGAGGGTCTCGACGCGAGCGCCGGAGGTGAGGATCCCGCGCACGGCGGCAGCCTGGTCCACGCCGAGCTCGGTCCCCTCGTGTCTCAACGTGCGCAAGAAGCTGTCGGCGTTGTGGGGGGTGAGCGCGGTGCCGTCGCGTGCGCTGGTCGCACTGAGGAGGATCCGCTCGGAGCGGACCTGATCCGGAGTGCTGTAGACCCGGCCGCCCGGCGCGACGTAGGCGGACTCGCCGTTAGCCAGGCGCAGCTCGTCGGGTAGAAGTGTGGCTGCGGGGCGTTCGGAATCGAGCGCCACTGCGTGTTCGAGGGCGTGGTCGGTGAGCTGGTCCAGCAGCGTGGCGACGTCGTCGCCGTCGGCGACGCCGAGGTAGTCCGGTAGTGCGGCGTTGACTGCCCGGGTCAGGTCCGAGCGAGTCCAGCCCGACTTGCGTGAGGCGACGTCCTCCAGAGCGATCTCGATCACGGCTTGCGGGTTGAACGCCATTGGCTCGACTCCGGCGCGGCGGGACAGGAGGGCGGTGTCGGCGATCCCGGCCAGGCCCCCGTCGATGTCGGCGCGCAGCCGGCCGTTGATGCGGTCGAGGAACCGCTCGCGGGTCTCGCCGTCGTGGGATTTCGCCGCCCGTGTGGCCAGGGTGGCCTGTTGGGCGAGGCGGTCGCGCTCGATTCCGTTCGGCGCTCGCCCGTAGCGAGTCTCGAACGCCTCGATCAGCTCGGCGGCCTTCGCGGTCACCGCGTGACGCCGTGTGGAGATCAACGACATCGCCTCGGCGGAGACCCCGACGACCTCGCGGGACTTCCCGTCGGGGCGGGTCGCGACCAGCGTGCCGATCGTCGAGGCGAGTCGTTCCTCGGTGGTGCGCTCCCCCACCGCGCCGGCCCCCGCTCGCCAGCGGTGGATCGCCCGGCTGTCGAGGGTCCGCCATGCCCCGTCCGGGCCTTGGATCCGGTTCAGGATCGCGTTGTGGATGTGTAGCTGCGGGTCCCGGTCCCGGGAGTCGTGCTGGAAGAACGACCCCACCGTGAACGCGTGCGCGTCGACCCACCGGCCCGCCGAGCCGCCGTGGTGACCGATCCGGGCGTATCCGGCCTTGTCCTGCAGGTAGGTCAGGGCGGCGTTGTTGCCAGCCCAGATCGCGTCCTCGACCGCCGTGCGAAACTCGCCCCACGCCACTGCGATCTCCTCGTCCCCCGCCTTGCGGGCAGCGACCTCGCGGGCCTCGAACGCCGTGTGCAGCAGTGTCACCGACTTCTGCACGCTGAATGTCGCGTCCAGGAACGCGACGTTGTGCCGGGCCGCCTTCCCGGCTTCTGTCCGGAGCTCGGCACGGCGTTCCGCCGAGGCGTCCGGTTCGCGTTCCAGCGCGGCGGCGTAGAGGTCGTCCTGGGACAGGTACTTGCGTCCCGTGTGTCCCAGCGTCTCGACCTCGTCCCACCGGAACGGGTCGCGGAATCCCTCGTCACGAGGGTCGAGGAACTGTTCGTAGAGCGCGCGCATATCCCGGGCGTCGATCAGGCCGTGCAGACCGAGCTTCTCCGCCCCGGCACCCCACCAGCGCCCCGGCGGCTCACCCTCGGCGACCGCGCCCGTGTAGTAGTTCTCTCGCCCGGCCGCGACCTCCTTCAACAGGTAGTCCGGCGAGTAGCCCGTGGCGATCCTCAGCACCCCGACCACCCCGAAACGATCATGAAACGCGGGTCATGGCGGCCGGAGGCACCCGGGTATTGGAGTGGCCGGCCGGAGGCCGGCCACTCCCTTCGGATCGTGATGCCTCGGTGTGATCGCTTTGATCTTGGGCTCTTGATGGTCTGCTCGGTGAAGTCGCGCTCGGTTCCGGTGCTGGGCTCGGTCGCGTGGGTGGCGCGGGTGCTCAGGTGGCTCTGTCGGGCGGAAGTGGTCATGACTGGGTCCTGTCGTGGGGCTCGTCGGGGACCAGGTGCAGGCCGCTGGCGGTCTGTGGCGGGTGGTCGCGGAGCTGTTGGAGGGCTCGGGCGGCGGTGCCCCGGCCGACCTCGGCGAGGTCCTGGAGCTCGCGCACCGTGGGCAGGGCCCCGTGGGTGTCGCAGTGGTGCTGGGCTGTGGTGCGGGCGCGCTCCTGCGCGCCCGCACCCACCCCGTCCCCGGGACGGGACGCCGGGCGCTGCGCGGGCTGGGAAGCCGGTCGCGGCGGCGCTGGGATCACCGGCCCGTCCACCGCGGGCGGGACACCGGGCCCCGGTTCAACAGAGTCCGAGTGGGACAGGGGCGTCCCGTTGTCCCGTGGGACGGAGATGGTCGCCGGGACACGCGGGCGGGAGGACCCGATCTCCTCGTGCCCCTCCTCGACTGGTCCTTCGCCGGTGTCGGCTGGCTGGTCGGCGGCGAGGAGGTAGAGCAGGTGCGCCACGACGGCGGCGGCGATCGCGGGCCAGGCCCCGACCCCGAACCGCAGGGCAGGGCTCACCTCCAGGGCGCCGCCGGTGGTGACGCTGTCGGAGGCGAGGTAGACCGCCTGGGCGAGCCCGGACAGCCCGGCGGAGACGATCACGACCGCCCAGGCGTAGCGGGCACCCGAGCCACGCAGGCGGGCGGTGGCGCCGTAGGCGACCAGGGCGAGGCCGTCGGTGATCAGCGGGTAGATCCAGGCGACCCCGACCGGGACCCGGGCGGCGACGGCGACCTCGAACAGGCCGTGCGCGGTCGCCACCGCCGCCCCGATCGCCACCGCCAGGCCGGGCAGCCACAGCGCCACCCGCGACCGCGCCCCACGTGTGGAGGCCGCTGTGGGGTGGGCGCTCACCGCTGATCGTCCTGTCCGTCGTCGGCCCCGGTGTCTCGCCACGGGTCCTCGCACCAGCCACGCCCGGTCTCGTCGGCATCGTCGAGGAGATCCAGCCGGACCGCCGCCAGCGCCTGGCGCGCCTGCTCGAGTGGATCCGGCACCAGGCCACCGGCACCGCCTTCGTCACCGCGGTCGCCCGCGGCGGCTTCGTCTGGCCGGGACGGATCAACCCTGTCGTCCGGGCTCGGGCCGGGAGGGTCGTCTTCGGAGGATGAGTCGTCGAGTTCGTCGGGCTGGCCGTCCGTCTCGGTCTGCCACTGCTGGCGGTCCCGCTCGTCATCGACGCCGGCGACGATCCAGTCCAGCTCGTCGGCCTCGTCGAACGCGGCCTCCCACCGCTCCCGCTCGGCAGCGGTGATCTCCTCCAGCACCTCGGCCAGCCCGTCGAGGTCCGGGTCGCGTAGTCGCTGGGCGTCCTGCCACGGCGGCCAGCTCGCGACTACCGACCCCGCTTCGCCCGCAGCCTCGGTGGCTCGGGCGTCGACCACACCAGCTGTGTCCGCATCGTCGGTGCGCTCGATGAGGGGCTCCTCGGCGGCGGCCTCCGCGGCACTGCCCTCGGGGAGCTCCCGGTTCTGTTCGGGCACCGGGCGAGTGCGGTCGTCGTCCTTGTCGCTGTCCGGGTAGTGGCTGTAAGCCCTGGTGGCGGTCTCGGCCACCTCGCGGGCCTGCTCGATCAGCCAGGCGCTGTCCACCGATCGGCCCCGGAGCGCATCAAGCACGTCGGCCCTGGCCTGGTCGACCAGTGCGAACAACCGGTCTGCGCGTTCGTCGGCGACGTCGGTATCTCCTCGCCGCTGATCGACCAGCGCCCGGTACTCCTCACCGCCGTCCAGAGACGCCTCGGCCCGGGCTCGCATCTGCTGCATGTCGATGTCATAGGCGCGCTTCACCTCCCGCACCACCGCCACCGCCGCCCGCAACCGGGCCCAGTAGCCCTGCCCGGTCACGACCGATCACCCCCGACCGGCCCGGCGGGTGCGGTGGGCTCAGGTGGGGCGCTGTCGCGGGCCCCCGCCCACCAGCTGACGATCAGCTCGGTGTGCTCGACACCGGGAACTGTGACCGGGCCGCCGGGTGGGGTGTTCCAGCCGGGGCGGGTCTGGTGGGTCTCGATCGAGCAGGACCCAACGGACTTGCGTAGCCGGGCCACGACGCCGGGGCGCTGGCGGTCGTGCCAGTCCCCCGCCGCCCCGACCGAGGCCGCCGGGCCCTGGTACGCGGCGCACCAGGCATACATCAGCCAGAGCAGTTCCTCGACGACGTCGGGATGCCACATCCAGCACTCGGCCAGCACCTTCGCCCCGTCCGGGTAGCGCAGGAACACCGACTCCGCCCACACGCACAGTTCCTCGAGCAGCGCGGCGATCTCACCGGTATCTGTCGGGGCCATCAGCCACGACGGCGCCGCCGGGACCCGGCGCCGCGCGGTCACCGCGGCCAGGGCCTCAGACAGCTGCCCGACCAAGCGGCCCAGCTCCCCCACCTGCCCCGGAAGCGGCTCGAACTCGGCGACCTGCCGGCGAAGCACCTCGATCTCCCGCGCCAGCCCAGCTAGGGCCCCGCCGGCCTCGGCCGGGCCCGGGTCGGGGTGGGCCGGGTGGGAGGGCCCGCTCACTGCTCCCACCCCGCCGCATCGGCTCCGGCATCAGCGTCAGTGGTTCCGGCTGGAGGTCTTCCGGTGGCCGGTTCCTGGTCGAGGTCGCCTGCGACGGCGTCGGCCTGGGACTGCTGGACCAGGTGGGAGAAGTGGCGCATCTCGGACTCGGTCAACGGCCGCACCCTGCCCTCGGCGTCCTCGTCCGGGGTGAACCACAACCCGCCCGCGAACGCGCCCGGGCCCTCGTCGAGGACCCGCTCGCGATCTCCGCGCTCGTCGGTCTCGACCTCGGCCGTCGCGTGGTCGCGGTCATGGTCCGGGGCGCTCACTCGGTCCTCCTCGTCATCGCGATCGGATTGGTCGGTGTCGTCGGCGTGGCCGTCGTGGCTGTGCTCCTGGTGTTGGCTCAGCGCGGCGGCTTCGGCCGCGGCTTCTGCGGCACGGACGCGGGCGTCGTGGGCGGCGGTGGCCTCGCGGTGCGAGCGCTCCCGCCCGTCCCGGGCGACGGTCACCAAGCGCGGCTGCGGCTCGCATCCGACGGTGGTGGTGAGCTCGTCGAGTCCGACGGAGATGGAGCGGTAACCCCACATCTCCGCATCCGAATGCAGCCCCTCCAGGCGCTCGCGGTCGGTGATCGCCGAGGTTCCGGCGGACTCCCGCACCGCGGCCACCGCCACCCCCTCGGCGCGAGCCCGCGCTCGGGCGACGGTCTCCCCGCCGGCGAAGTCGACCCACCCGAACCGGGTCTGGGCGTCGTCGAGGTCGAACTCATCCAGTCGCCAGCCTTCGGATGGTCGGCCGTAGTTGCCGGTGGCGTCCTGCAGGTAGGAGGCGATGACCTGCTCGGCGTCCGCCCGGCCGCCGGGCAGGTCGGCCGCGAGCCGGTCCACGGCCTCGCCCGGGGTCAGCAGCTCGTAGTCTCCGGCGCTCATCGCTGCTCCCTGCCGTCACTCTCGTGCGGGGTGTCGGCGGGCTCGATCAGCGCCGGCCGGTCCTCGGGCTGGTCGGTGCTGCGGATAGCGCGCAGCTCGGCGAACATCGCGTTCGACGACCGCAACCGCGCCGCGGCCTCCCCGAACCGGGCAGGCCACCGTGCAGCCAGCACCACCAGGACCCGCTCCACCTGCAGATCGGCCCACGTCCGGACCGCCTCGCGTCGGTGGTGACGGCGGGACTCGGCCTCGACCCGCGCCAGGCCGCGGGCGCGGCGGCGGACATCGCGACGGCGCCACGCCATCCGGGCCCGGCCGATCACTGGCGAGATCCCGCGTCGGATCACCACGACCCGCCCGGCGGGCAGGTTCGCGATCTGCGCCGGCGCCAGCACCGGCACCTTGCGCACGCTGCGCGAGGCGACCCGGCCGTGCTCGTCGGTGGTGGCGACCTTCTCGTCCCGGTCGCCTGCGAGGGTGGACCAGAACTCCAGATCGGACTTGTCCCGGGTCCCACCGAAGATCATCACCGCGGCGGTGTTGTTCAGGATCGTCGCCGCCTTGTGCTCACCCCACCGCGCCAACAACTGCGCACGGGACTGGAACGCACACACGATCGTCACCCCGCGACCACCCATGTCCGCCGTCCACGACTCCAGCGGGACCGGAGAGATCAGCGCGGCCTCGTCGAGGAACAACCCGAGCGGCGGGTCGAGGCGGCCCTTGGGTCGCCCTGCCGCGAGGCGGCGGGCCTCGCGGGCGATGTGACCGGTCAGCGCACACACCAGCGGCGCGGTCTGGGCCTCCTCCGCCCCGAGCAGGAACACCGTGGCGCGCTCCTCGAGTAGGCGGGCGACGTCGAAGCCCTCCCCCGCCTCGGCCGCCGCGGCAGCGGCCGGATGGGTCAGCCACCCCAGCGCGGGCATCACGCTCGAGGTGATCGACGATCGGGTGCGCTCGTTGGTGGTCAGGAACTGCATCGCGTCCTGCTCGAACGCCGTGACCCCCGAGCGCCGCAACAACGCCGGCACCTCACGCCCCGCCGTGTCCGGATCCGCGACCCACCCCAGGACCTCGGCCATCGCCTTACCGCCCAACGCCGCCGCGTGCAGCAACGCAGCCAGCACACGGCGGGCTTGGCCGTCCCAGAACTCCCGATCCCCACCCGCACCGGACGCGACCGCGGCGAGCATGTCCGTGGCCCGCTCGGTCGCAGTCACCGGATCGGCACATCCGGTCAGTGGGTCGAACGTGATCGTCGAGGACCGATCGCCGAGGCCGGCGGGGTTGAACACCGCCACCGGCCCCCGAGCCGCGCGCAACGGCCCACACAGGTCCAGCAGGTCCATCCGGGTCGAGGTCACCAGAGCGGCACCCGGGGCGTCGAGGACCCGCCCGGCCAACCAGCCGGTCTTCCCGGTCCGCGGGCCGCCGACGACGATCACCACGTCCTCGACCAGCGCCCACACCCGCAGCGCCCCGGTGCGGCACAGTTCGACTGCCGCCTCGCTGGTCGGTGGGGGTCGAAGTCGAGTCGGTCGCAGTAGAACTGTCTCGGACCGGTGCACTAGTCACTGCATTCAGAATAATGACCGGGCGACCCCCCAGTGACTTAACAATACCTCGCTCCTTCAGCAATCGAACTGCCCGCCGAGCCGTTGACAGCGAAACGCCAGATTCCACAGCGATGTGCTCCGCTGGCGGAAGCGGTGTCCCAGTCGTAAGGTCGCCCGCTACAATCTTCGCAGCAATTGCATCGGCCAGGTGTTCGTAGGGATGCTCCGACACCCGGACAGCCCGCCGTTCCTCCTCGGCACGCGTAGGACGCTCCGGCATCCGTGCCCCCAGCCCGGCCGCAGCCCGCTGGTCCGCCTCCGATACCCACGCCGTGTAGGTCTTCAACGTCGTGGTCCCGCCATCCCCGTGCCCGAGCCGCCCGGCGACGGTCCGCGGATCGACACCGCCCACGATCAACTCCGTCGCCGAGTAGTGCCGCAGCTTGTGGAATGTCGTCTCGATCCCGAGCTTCTTCGCCATCCGGTCGTAGCGCTGGGTCACGCTGTCCGGCGTCGGGAATATCGCCCCGTCGGGGGCGGGGCTGAACACGAACACGTCCGCCGCCAGCTCGATCCCGAGCATCTCGGCTCGCTTCACGGCCCGCAATCGCAGGTCCTTGAGTACCGCGACAGTCTCGGCGTCGAGCGCGATCCGGCGCTGCTGGTGGGTCTTGAGGTCACCCTCGACCCAGCCGTCCTCGCTCTTGCGGATCCCGCTCTGCAACCAAAGCGTCTCGCGGCCCTCTTCGAAATTGAGCCACGTCCAGCGGGTGGCGCACAGTTCGCCCCGGCGGGCCCCGGTCGTCATCGCCGTCCAGACCAGGGCGCCCCAGTCCGGGTCGTCCCACGCCCTGTTGAGGAGTTGCGCGGCCTGCTCGGCACTCGGCGGCCGCGGGTTCGACTTCGGTGCCGGCGGCGGCTCGGCCTGCGAGAGCGGGTTCACCCCGACCCACCGCCAGCGGACGGCACGCTTGTAGGCACCGGACAGGATGAAGTGGATGTGCCGGATCGTCGTCGCCGACAGCGGCTTGCACTGATGTGGACGGCATCGGTCGTCGCACTCGTGGTCCTTGCGAGTCCGATGGTCAACGAGCCCTGAGCCTGAGCAGTGGATGCGACACCTGCGCAGCTCGGCGTAGAACGAGTCCAGGATCTCCGGATCCAGGCGGCCGATGCTGATCCTTCCGAGCAGTGGCGAGATGTGGTTCTTCACGTGACCGCGGTACATCTGCAGGGTGTTCGGCGCCCCGACGAACTGGTCCAGGTGCCGCCGGACGAGCTCGTCGACCGTCGCGTTCGTCCGCGGGTTCCGGCGCTCCTCGACCTGGGCGAGCAGCCGGGCGCGTACGGCCTCGGCTTCGCGCTGTGCCTTCTTGCCCGGCTGGACCAGCTCGGTGAGGTAGTGCCGGCGACCGGACACCGGGTCGATCCCGGCGTACACCCGGACCCGGATGGTGCCGCTCGGAAGCGTGGTGATGCTGCCCCGTGCGCGAGCCGTACTCGCGGGCTGACGACCTGCCATGCAGTCAACGCTAGGACCGACTCGCACCACGTTTGATGCACGAAGTCTGTCTCAAGATCAGATCCGATCAGCGTTATCGCTGGTCAGATGGTGGAGCGGGCGACGGGAATCGAACCCGCGTAGCCAGTTTGGAAGGCCTCGCCAGACTGGGACTCTTCGACCCCGACCTGCGAAAACAGTGGACAGCACACCCTACGAGTGACCGTGGCTGACCGCTGATAGTTGCACGCCAATTGCACGCACTGGGTCGCACGGCTCTGGTCACGGCCACTTCAGTGTGAAGGGGTCGACGCACGACCAGCCTGTGTCGTCTGGTAGTTGGGGCGGCCTCGGTACGTGTAGCACTACCGGACCGGACGTCGATGAGCCTGTGTGACCCATCCAACCTCGCCGGGCCAGTACGGCCCTCGGCCCGCTCCTCCTGCTACCCCTGCGCGGGGGCAGGTGGCTCTGTCTCGCGAGTCACGTCCGATGCAGGCTCTCCGAGCGGTCACCTACGTGCTGACCAGCCTTGCCTCCATCACGTTCCTCATCATCACTCTCTGGACAGCGGTCAAGATCAACCAAATCCAGAGAGCGATCGACGAGAGCCCCCTCGGCCAATTCTCCTCCCTCACCTCCAGCCCTCCCGGCGGGCCGAGCGAGCTACAGCAGTTCTGCTCCACGTATCCGACAGCGACGGGCTGCTGACCGGGGGCTGTAAGAACATCGGTGTAACTCCGATCAAGGAGTGTGGACCCGATGACAGACCTGGCAGACGAGCCGGTGGTTGACCTCGACGCGGTAACCGACGGCCCGGCCGAGGGTGCAGGCCCAGCCGGGCTGGACCCTGTCGATGAGCAGCTGATCGCCCAGCTCGCCGGCCGGGCACGGGCGAACGGGCTGGAGCTGACCGGGGAGAATGGTCTGCTCGCGCAGCTGACCAAGCGGGTCCTGGAATCCGCTCTGGAAGGTGAGATCACCGATCACCTCGGCTACGAGTCCCACGACCCGGCCGGCCGTGACGGCGGGAACTCTCGCAACGGTCACCGGTCGAAGACCGTGCTGACCGAGGCCGGGCCGGTCGAGCTCGATGTGCCCCGGGACCGGGACGGCTCGTTCACCCCGAAGATCGTCGCCAAGCGGCAGCGCCGCATGTCCGGGGTCGACGAGCTCGTGCTGTCGCTGTCGGCGAAGGGCTTCCAGCGGATCGACCACCGGTGCTGCCCGGTGCCGGTGGGGTCGAGACTCATGATCGCCATGTAGACGCACTTGAGCGCGGCGGCCTCGTTCGGGAAGTGCCCGTGGGCCTTGACCGCCCGCCGGATCCGGGCGTTCACGCTCTCGATCGCGTTCGTCGTGCAGATGATCTTGCGGATCTCGACGTCGAACCCCAGGAACGGCACGAACTCGGCCCAGGCGTTCTCCCAGAGCCGCACGATCGCCGGATACCGCTCACCCCAGGCCTCGCAGAACTCCAGGAACCGCTCGGTCGCCGCAGCCTCGGTGGGTGCGGTGTAGACCGGTCGCAGGGCCTTGGCGATCGCGTCGTAGTGCTGGCGGCCGGCGTAGCGGAAGCTGTTGCGCAGCAGGTGCACCACGCAGGTCTGGGTGATAGTGGCGGGCCAGACCGCGCCGATCGCATCCGGCAGCCCCGCCAGGCCGTCACAGACAACCATGAGCACGTCACCGACGCCGCGGTTACGGATCTCGGCGAGTACGTGCAGCCAGTACTTCGCGCCCTCGCCACCGCTGCTGGGGTCCCCGACCCAGAGCCCGAGGATCTCCCGGCGGCCCTCACAGGTCACCGCGAGCGCGACATAGACGGGCCGGTTCGCGACCTTCCCGTCGCGGATCTTGACGTGGATCGCGTCGATGAAGATCACCGGGTAGACCGGGTCGAGTGGCCGGTTCTGCCACTCGACCATCGCCTCGATGACCTTGTCGGTGATCGTCGAGATCGTCTGCCGGGACACCTGGGCGCCGTAGACCTCGGCCAGGTGAGCCTGGACCTCCCCGGTGGTCAGGCCCTTCGCCGACAGCGACAGCACGAGCTCGTCGACCCCGGACATGCGGCGCTGCCGCTTGGCGACGATCTTCGGGGTGAACGAGCCGTCCCGGTCCCGGGGCACATCGAGCTCGACCGGCCCGGCCTCGGTCAGCACGGTCTTCGACCGGTGACCGTTGCGAGAGTTCCCGCCGTCACGGCCGGCCGGGTCGTGGGACTCGTAGCCGAGGTGATCGGTGATCTCACCTTCCAGAGCGGATTCCAGGACCCGCTTGGTCAGCTGCGCGAGCAGACCATTCTCCCCGGTCAGCTCCAGCCCGTTCGCCCGTGCCCGGCCGGCGAGCTGGGCGATCAGCTGCTCATCGACAGGGTCCAGCCCGGCTGGGCCTGCACCCTCGGCCGGGCCGTCGGTTACCGCGTCGAGGTCAACCACCGGCTCGTCTGCCAGGTCTGTCATCGGGTCCACACTCCTTGATCGGAGTTACACCGATGTTCTTACAGTCCCGTCGATGAAGGTCTTGAGCTGACCGGCGATGTTGCCGTAGCGGGTGAGGGATCCGAAGAGGACGGCGTCCGCCCAGACGATGTCGTCGGGTGTGGCCTCCGGGGTCTCGGGTGCGGCTTCGGCGTGTGCGGCCTGGGCGTCGGTCGCCGCACGTCCGCCGGTTGTGGCGTGCCGGGCGACCCGGCGCAGCCGGACCTCGGCGCCGGCCTTCTCGCCTGCCTCGGCGGCGCGGCGGGCCATGGCGTCGACGGTGCCGGTGGCCGAGTAGTAGACGGCGGCGAGCTTGACGGTCATGTACTCCTCCTCGGAGTTGCGGGGTCGGTGGTCCAGCGGAACGGGTCGTCCTCGAGGCCGGCCCGGTCCCAGTGCCCGAGGTTCGCCGCGGCCTCGTACGTGGCGTGCAGGAACTCGCTGACGGCACGGTCCGGGTCGGCGGCGGCCCGGGCGGCCTCGTAGGGGAACAGGAACTGCTGGAACTCGGTGCTGTAGTGGGCGCCGTCCGGTCCGGCCGGTTGCTCGGCGAACCCGTCGGGTGCCGGGTCCGCGTAGGCGTAGAAGGCGCCCTCGTCGCCGCCGCCGGGCCAGAACCCGCAGCTGCTCAGCTCGCGGGAGTAGCCCTCGACCATGACCCAGTCAACCGCAGTTCGGGGCGCCGCCGGGGTGCGGCGGTGCCGGGCGCCCAGAGAACCGGGTGCAGGCCAGGTCCATCCCGCCCCAGAAGAAGTGCACCGGGCTGACCTTGCCGACGAAGCAGAGCCGGACCTCGCCTGGGACAGCTGCTCGTGCAGGAACTCAGAGGGGTCGATACTGGAGGGTGCGGTCATCGCGTGGAACTCCTGAAGCACTGTGGAAGGTCTCCAGAAGATCACGCGGTGGCCGCCCTACACGTCGACACCACAGCCCTCAACAGGACCGGGTCGCACACCACTTTGGTGGACACCACTGACCGACGGTCAGTGCGCCGACCGTCTGCGCCACCCCCACCGGTCGTGCCGACGAGCGGCGACGCGAGCCTCAGGCCGGCTCATCGGAGGTGGCCAGTCCAGCCGTGAGCAGATCGACAGCGGTCGGCAGCAGTCGGACGTTGTCCGGGGTCGACTCCAGGCCGGTCACCAGCGCAGTGCAGATCGCGGCGGCGTCCTCGGGCGCCGTTCCGGAAGGACTCGCCTCAGCGAACAGACTCGTCAGGAGCTCACCGACGCGGCCGGTGAAATTGATGCAGATGTCGCCGTAGAGCCGTGCTTTCGCATCCAGCAGTTCGGCGGTGTGCGGAGAGTCGCCTGCCAGCTCGAGCACCAGGTCGAGCTTGACCTGCAGCACTGACCGCACTCGCTCCTGCCATGGTGCGTCGGACTCCGCCGCGGCGGAGGCTCGCTCCGTCGCCTGCAGGTGCAGGCGCGCGGCGAGCCGCCGCACGGCGTCGTCCTTGTTGCGGACATATTGGTAGACCGCTGACCGCGACATCCCCGCTTCTCGGGCGATGTCATCCATCGTCGTGCGCCGCACACCATGCCGCGTGAGACACGCGTAGGTGGCATCCAGGACGTGGTCGAGGCGGGGTGCGCTCGTCATGTCAGCCCGGTCCAGCCCTCTCCTGTCGGTGCATCGGTGGGTCGACACCTCAGCGGAGCACCGTCATCAGGGCAGCGCCTTGAGGAGCTCCTCTGCCAACGGGGCGGACGAAGCAGGGTTCTGGCCCGTGTACAGGTTACGGTCGACGACGATGTGCGGAGCCCACGGCTCGCCTTCGTCGTACTTCGCACCGAGGCTCACAACCTCGTCCTGGACCAGCCACGGCGCTTTCTCCGCCAAACCGACCTGCCGCTCCTCCTCGTTGGAGAACGCGGACACGCGGTAGCCCGCGAACGGTGTCGTCCCGTCGTCGGCGACGGTCGCGCGCAGGGCCGCCGGTGCGTGGCAGACGATACCGAGCGGCTTGCCGGATCCCAGCGCGTCGATCAGCAGCTTTCCTGAGTCCCTGTCGAAGGCCAGGTCCTCCAGCGGGCCGTGTCCACCAGGGTAGTACACGGCGGCGTAGTCTGAGAGCTGCACCTCCCCCAGGTCGATCGTCCTCCGGAGCTCCTCAGCTCCGTCGATCACCGCGGCCTGCTCCTTCGCGGCGTCCTCACCACCGGCCATGTCCGGAGTCAGACTGACCGCGTCGACGGTCGGCGCGATCGCACCCGGAGTGGCGACAACGATCTCGTGTCCGGCATCCCTGAACGCCGAGTAGGGAGCCACGAACTCCTCGGCCCAGTAGCCGGTCGGGTGCCTGGTTCCGTCGTTGAGCGTCCAGTACGTCGCACCGGTCATCACGAACAAGATCTTGGCCATCCGAGCTTCTCTCCTACTTCGGCGTGTGTCAGACGTTCTGACGTTTTGTGCTTATTTTGTCAGTTCGACTGAGCAAAAGTTACGCTCGGTACCCGCGGCTGTCAACCGCGCCCGGCTCTCCCTGAGCACCTGGCGGCCGGCAGCGCGCCGCGGGTGGCGCGCTTCCATCGGGGCCGGGACGTCACCGACTGGCCCGACGAGATGGGCTACTACCGGATGCCGGTCACCGAGCACCCGCGCCGCGAGGCCGTCCGCGCCCAGGCGAACCACTACGTCACCGGCCGCGACGGCGGCCGCGACATCGACCTGCACCGGTTCGCCACCGAGGGGATGCGGCTCTACGGTCCGCTCGCCGACCACGCAGGCGGCACCCTGCGTTTCCGCCATGGCCTGGCGGACGCGCTCGACCACGCCGACCAGGTCAGCGAGTCCATCAAGGACACCATCGACGCGCACATCGAGCGCCAGGGCATCGATGCGCCGCCGGGGAGGGGACTGTCAAGTTTCCGGTGTAACTGAGGTTGGTCGGGTTACGTGCGTCCGGCGGACAGGCGTCCGTCGAAGGCGATGTCGAAGGCGTTCAGGGCGGGCTTCCAGCGGATCGACCACCGGTGCTGCCCGGTGCCGGTGGGGTCGAGACTCATGATCGCCATGTAGACGCACTTGAGCGCGGCGGCCTCGTTCGGGAAGTGCCCGTGGGCCTTGACCGCCCGCCGGATCCGGGCGTTCACGCTCTCGATCGCGTTCGTCGTGCAGATGATCTTGCGGATCTCGACGTCGAACCCCAGGAACGGCACGAACTCGGCCCAGGCGTTCTCCCAGAGCCGCACGATCGCCGGATACCGCTCACCCCAGGCCTCGCAGAACTCCAGGAACCGCTCGGTCGCCGCAGCCTCGGTGGGTGCGGTGTAGACCGGTCGCAGGGCCTTGGCGATCGCGTCGTAGTGCTGGCGGCCGGCGTAGCGGAAGCTGTTGCGCAGCAGGTGCACCACGCAGGTCTGGGTGATAGTGGCGGGCCAGACCGCGCCGATCGCATCCGGCAGCCCCGCCAGGCCGTCACAGACAACCATGAGCACGTCACCGACGCCGCGGTTACGGATCTCGGCGAGTACGTGCAGCCAGTACTTCGCGCCCTCGCCACCGCTGCTGGGGTCCCCGACCCAGAGCCCGAGGATCTCCCGGCGGCCCTCACAGGTCACCGCGAGCGCGACATAGACGGGCCGGTTCGCGACCTTCCCGTCGCGGATCTTGACGTGGATCGCGTCGATGAAGATCACCGGGTAGACCGGGTCGAGTGGCCGGTTCTGCCACTCGACCATCGCCTCGATGACCTTGTCGGTGATCGTCGAGATCGTCTGCCGGGACACCTGGGCGCCGTAGACCTCGGCCAGGTGAGCCTGGACCTCCCCGGTGGTCCCGCCCTGAACGCCTTCGACATCGCCTTCGACGGACGCCTGTCCGCCGGACGCACGTAACCCGACCAACCTCAGTTACACCGGAAACTTGACAGTCCCGCTGACCGACCACTTGGAGATGTACTGCCGCTGGGGAAATACCGACCACCCATAACACCGGCGACTCAGCCTCTGACCTGCTGGTTCGTTGGTCGGGGTGGGTTGTCGCTGGGCATCGCTGGTCAGGCTGACTTGTACCGGATTTGTACCCGCGGATCTCTGGACGCAGGATCGTAAGTGTGGGCGAGCACAAGGAACGCATGCTCCGCAACGACTGGTACCTCGACGAACCCGACCTCGTCGACGACCGACGTCGTTGCTGGCGCCTCCTCCATGGGTTCAACGCGACCGGTCCCGATAACGACGACGAGCGCGAGTCTCTCCTCCGGCGGCTCGTCGGACAGCTCGGCGACGGCGTCGTGGTGATGCCCCGCTTCCAGTGCAGCTACGGAACCCACATCACCCTCGGCCATCGCGCCTTCGTCAACCACGATGCCTTGTTCATGGACGACGCCACGATCACCATCAGCGACGACGTCCGGATCGGACCGCGGACACAGCTCCTCACAGCACAGCACCCCGTCGAAGACCACGACCGCCGGCGCGAAGGATGGGAACGCCCCCTTCCCATCAGCATCGGAAGCAACACCTGGCTCGGAGCCGGGGTCATCGTCTGCCCCGGCGTGACCATCGGGGCAAACACCGTCGTCGGGGCAGGCAGCGTCGTCACGCGCGACGTGCCTGACCGCGTCCTCGTCGCAGGGAATCCGGGCCGACTCGTCCGCGAGCTGTAAGAGGGACGGCCACCACCCCCATCGCGAACGTCAACATCTACCCCTCAAACCGCCGGAGACAAGATCCACTGCTTCCGGCGACACTCGACGTTCGCCGTTACCCCTCGTGCGCTGCACGGACTCGCTACCGCATCTTCCATGGGCGACGGGTCCATCGGCTGCATCTGCCGTTGATTCCTGAGGGTTACCCGGGAGTGAGCCCGCTCCCCCGCGCCTACTGAGTGCCATCCCGGAGATAGTGAGTATGAGAATCGCAGGTGGCGCCCTGCCCCCCGGCGAGGGCACGACTCGTTCGGTGTGAAGCAACCGTGACACCGGCTGGGCGGGCGACGACGATCAGGTGAGCGGGCTCGTGAAGTTCCTGGACGTCCGCCGGGTGCCGCCGCAGTTGTCAGGCAGTTGGTCAAACAGGCCTCTATCTCCCACGGCTCTGGCATGAGTTGCACTGGTGTTGGAGCCCCGTGGTGCATCGGTGCTGGTGGGAGGGGTACCAGGTAGGGCTCTGGGGCACTAGTGCGACTCGGACACGACTACGTGGCACACGTTCTGTAGCGTTCGAGCATGTCCGCGCACCCGCGTCTGCCAATCGTGCTCGAAGCGGCCAGCTCCCTCGCTGCGGGGCTCGTCAATCCGACGCTGCTCGTGACCCTTCATCGCGACATCGACGAGCTCGAGGGCCTCGATGGGCGCAGGCTCGGCCGGTCGAACAAGCAGTACGCGCTCCGGTGGGCCATCTTCACCATGTCGTACGCAGCACTCGAGTCGTTCTTCAACGACATCCTCCGCGATACAGCGAGTCAGCGGACGCTGCCGGTGAATCCGGACAAGCTCCGCAGCGCTGGCGACAAGCATGGCGTCAAGCTCTTCACAAGCGATTGGGGCCTGCGGACGCGCGTAAAAGGCACGTCCGCAGGCAATAGATCTAGGTGGGTCGTGTACTCAGGAAAGCAGGAGCTGGTCGCTTACCTCGCCGACATGAAGAACCTCCGTGATCTGCTCGCCCACGGATCAGACCCGAACAAGGTGTCGAACGCGTCTGGTGCGCTATGGCCCTTGATCAACGGGGGTAATTCGATGCGCCTCATGGGTGCTGAGGGCTTCATACAGGCGGCTGGCGACCTCGCTGCCCAGACGGTGCTCGCCTTCGGCGGTGAGGCGGACGACGTGCCGGTCTGGCCCGAGCCGGCCCGGTCCGGCCTTTCAGCGGAACCGCGCCCGGTGCTGAAGCTCCTTGAGGGCAGGCGCGCCAGGTAGTTCGCGGAGCCGCCTGACCCGAATTGCACAGGGGTTGAGGACCCAGCACTGAATCCGCTGCGCACCGTTCGATGTCCATGTCGGCGGACACTCCGTCACCGGACCTCGCGGATCACCAGCGACGCCCGCGCCCTGCTCGACCGGCTACCCGCGATCAACGCGCCAGGGCACTGAACCTGTGCAGCTCAGATCTGGCTCGCGCCATCTCGTCGACTTCGCGTAGCCCGATCACGTCGCCGACACGGGGCAACCTGCCCATCGCACTGGACCACCTACGTCGCGACGCCCCGTTCTTAGACGTCGGCCGCACCCCGAGCACCCGCACAGGCTTGCTCCCTGTCCGTGGCGTGATCCCTCCGGGAGGTCGTCGAGATGGCACGCCCGCTGCCACCCCACGACGGGAACCGCCAGCCGGACCCGGGGCGCTCCCATCTCGGAGACCCGCCCGCCCGGCGAGGGCATGGGCACTTCGTCCCGAAAGCGGTCGCGCGGTGCCCGGTGGTGTCACCAGATGTCGCTTAGTGCCAGCTGAGCTGGGCGTTCGTGTCGCATTGTCACCGGGCGTTGTGCGTGGTCGTCGAGAGTCCGCTCCGGGTTTGCTCCGGCTCACCCGACCGCTGTAGCGGTCCGCGTATAGGCGGCGGGTCGGCGATCCGTGCGGTCCGGGCACTACTCGAAGTAGTCCTCGTCCAGCTTGACGATCGTGTAGGTTCGTTCGACCTGAACGCCCACCCCGCGGTCGATCATCAAGTTCGCGAACCGCTCCCCGTCTATAAGGATCACGCTTGCGTTGACGGAGCGGGCGTAGTCGAGGGCCTCGCGGGAGAAGGTGCTCGTGGTGATGAAGACACCTTGGGTGGCCTGTTGGCCATGTAGGGCGCCGACGAAGCCCTGCACCTGCGGCCGACCGACGACGGTGTCCGGGGCGTATCGCTTGGCTTGGACGTAGATGCGGGCCAGACCGAGCGGGTCCTGGTCGATGACGCCGTCGACCCCGCCGTCGCCGCTGCCACCGATCCGGCGGGCGCGCTGCTCGACCCCTCCGTAGCCCATCGCGACCAGCACGTCGAGGACCGACTGCTCGAGGAAGTCCGGGCTCGCGGCGCGCAACCGTTCGAGAAGCTGCGTGCTGACCTCGGCTCGGAGTCGGGCGGTACCGGCCTCGATCTGCTCGATCGGGTCAAGACCAGAGCTGTGCTGACTCTGCTCCACCGAAATGGTCGACGGGAAATGCGCACGCCGGGCCGGAACGTGGTCGCGATACGCCGGGATCTGCCTCAGGTGGACCTCGTCCAGGCGCTGTGGGTGCTCGGCGAGCAGTCGCCGTCCAACGTCGGTCACGGTGTAGGACCCACGCCGAGGGCGGTCGAGCGCTCCTGCACGCGCCAGCGATGAGACCGCCCAACCGATGCGATTTCGGAAGCGCTGCTGCCCGGATTCGAGGACTTCAGCCCGTTGAGCGTCAGTGAGCTGGACGTGGTCAGCCACACGATCTTGGACCTCGCGAGCCTGGACGGTCTCGCCGTCCTTGAGGACCTGCAGGACAGGGAGTAGGAAGCCGTCCCACGTCGGCATCTCACTGACAGGCTGCGGAGCATCGACCACGCACGGCAGGCTATCTGTGTGATCCAATCGCTTGCGAGTGCGTGATGCATGGGCAGTAGAGACTCGTTCGTCCCGAAGCAACGAGGGCGACCGGCCGAACGGCTTGAACGCGCTGGTCAAGCGGCTGCGTGCGTCCGTGGACGTCCGCGCGGTTCCGGGCTCGTATGGACCGATCGTCACTCAGTTCCTCACGCACCCGCGCCCGGTGCTCGTGTGGCATCCCGTCGACCTGGGCAACGCCCCCGACCGCGCGTCGGCCCGGGGGCGGCCCCCGACGCAACCGCCTGGCCGACCTCGTCCAGCTCCGCCCCCGGGACGTCGTGTGGTAGCCCTCCGGGAGGTCGTCGGGATGCCACACCCCGGCCATCCCGGAGACCTGCCGCCCGGCGAGGGCATCGTCTTGAGCGGTTGACGTTCCTGGAGAGCTGCGGTCGGCACTGGCCACACTCCGATGCCGAACGCGTGTTCGACGTGCGGCCCCGGAGGCTATAGTCTCGACTCTATGGCACAAAGCAGCGCGATCGAGTGGACCGAGGCAACCTGGAACCCGACGACGGGCTGCGATCGCATCAGTTCGGGATGCGACAATTGCTACGCGCTGAAGCTTGCAGGTCGGCTTAAGGCAATGGGCCAACCGCGATATCAAAACGACGGCAACGGTGTTACCTCAGGGCCAGGTTTCGGAGTCACTCTTCATCCTGACGCGTTGGGAGTTCCGTCACGTTGGCGACGCCCTAAGATTATATTCGTAAATAGCATGAGCGATCTTTTCCATGCGAAAGTTCCTCTGAGCTACATTCGGGACGTCTTTGCGGAGATTGCGGAGACTCCGCGGCATACGTACCAAGTTCTGACTAAGCGGTCGCTGCGTCTTGCCCGGCTCGCGGAAAAGCTGAATTGGCCAGCCAACCTGTGGATGGGAGTCAGTGTCGAGTCTAGTGATCAGTTTGGCCGGATCGATCATCTCCGATCAACTGGCGCGGCGGTCAAGTTCCTATCTGCCGAACCGCTAATCGGCCCGCTGTACGGTATTGACCTCGATAGAATCGACTGGGTTATCGCCGGTGGTGAAAGTGGAGCGGGCGCTAGGCATCTCGATCCCGACTGGGTGCGTTCGCTTCGGGACGAGACCAAGGCTCAAGGGGTTCCATTCTTCTTTAAGCAATGGGGCGGACGAACTCCGAAACAAGGAGGGCGGACCCTCGACGGTCGCGAGTGGAGTGAGTATCCGAAACCTGAAACTGGCGCCGTCTAGCCTGGGAATACGACCTGGGTCCCAGGGGGATATGTGTTTCGCCGAGCCTGATTTACGCACGTGATCTGACCCGCGATCTGCATCGGCTTTAGAGTCAGCTTCTTGAGGTGTGAAGCCGCGTATGGCGTCTCCGTTAGGACGTAATGCTCCAGTAGCTCTATGCTCACGGTCTGACCCTTGAAATGTTGCGCTAGGTCGATCTGGAGTGGTTCGGTGTCGACCTCGTCTCCGAACAATACAGGGATACCCGCTAGAACGTCAGAGAACTTTTCGCCACCGCCCGGATCCACCTTCCACATCGCGTCCTTCATCACACGAAGTCCGGTGACATGGCGGGTTCCATAGAATAGGTAGTATCCAGTGTGACCCGTCTCGTTGACCATCTCGAAGCTCTTGACGAACGGGAATCCGCAGGCCTCTATCAATTGACTCTGGTACAGGTCATGCAAGAACTTCTTCCGCTCCGGACCGGCTAGCCCTGCAGCGTCCTTAAAGCGGTCAGTACCAAATAGCTCGGTCAGGCGATCGTCGATGTTTCCAGCGCTTGCGAACCGATTGACTGCGTTGAAGTCAAAATATACAAATAGCTCGCACCGGTCGAACGACAGGAGGCGCCTGAGTAGATCCATGGGCAGTCCCTTTAAGCCAAATGGGTCGACGAAGGCGAAGGTAGGAGCGAGATTCCTCTTCTGTTCGTCTAGGTGCGCCAAAATGCCTTCGGCCACGTTCTCGAAGCTGTCGCCTGCGACCTGCACCTTAATATTGGGAGGCCAGGGCTGGTGACTGGCGATAAATTCTTGGACAACCGCGTTTAGGGATTCGTGCCGGTCCGGCTCTGCTTCATTGAACAGGAACACAAAAGTCTTGTTCGTCATGGCTGGAAGATGACGATGGGAGAGTAGAACCTCTAGGGCCTTGGTCGGCGACCCGGGTTCCCCGTTCTTATAGACGCCGGGTCCAGCGAAGCCGTCGAGAAAGACGATCCGGTCGTTCCAACGGCTCAAGATCGGGAACCATCCTTTGAGGTATCCGGTCAAGAGGTCGTGCTTAGCACTCGTGTGGGGCTTCAGCTCCCAGACAGTGTCGCTCTCGCCAGTTCGTGCCATGTGCGTTGGGCCCCCGGTTTGTGCGGTGGTGTCTGCAACGACGAACATCGCGAGAAGGCGACCGAGTGTTACTGATCGGGTGCGCGCAGTGCCCCAGGTAGCTGCCCCCGTCCGTTGGCCACGCACGGGATCGCGGCTTGCTGAACGAGCGGGGGGTAGCGCGGCGACCGGCCGGAGGCCGCAGCGCCGCGCGCAACCCGGCGCCGGAGGCGCCGCTTGATACCGAATGGAAGGTCTAGACACAGCGTGCGCTGCCGCCGTTGTCGTGTCCCGGCTGATGCTTGACGTTCCGGTCTCACCTGATGCTTGACGTCCGGACAGCCGCCGGGGTCAGACGGTCGCGGCGTCGGCGACAGTCACCCATGAGTCGGCACGCTCGGGGTCGTTGCCGCTGGACAGCGCAATGCTGCGGGCGAGCGCTCTGGCGGTGTCCAAGTGGTCATCGCTGAGCTTCAAGGCGAGGACGGCGATGTCGTAGGCGGCTTCGCCGCTCATCCCGCGAGGGTCGATGAACCACAGCTGGGAGGCGCCGTGGAGCACGTTAGGTGGTGACAGGTCGGCGTGGCACAACGCGGCTGACATGTCGGCGGCGAGCTGATCAAGAGCGACGGTCGCTGCCTGACGGACGGCGGCGGGCTCGGGACCTCGGTGAGGCGGCTGGTCATCAGACGGCGGATCGGTGAGACGCGCACGAAGCCACGGCACAATGCTGGGCAGCGATGGCAGCCCGTCCTCGACGGAGAGGGTGCGCAGCATCGTTGCCACCCCCGCGAGATCCGAGGGCTTCGGCTCCTGCTCGGCGAACGATGTCCCGGGTTCGACGACGTCCATCGCAGTCCACATGCCCGTAGCGGTCTTTCGCAGCAGGTGGACGACGGGCGCGAGGCCGGCATGCGCGAGTCGGTCGAGTACGGCGGCCTGGTGGACGGCATGCGGGTCGGGACTCGATCGCAGGACCAGGCGTGCGCCGGAGTTGGACGTCGCCTCGACCACGTGGGCGGATCTGGCGGGAAACGTCCGGCCGGTCGGCGTCACCGCGAGCGCGGCGCAGACGTCGGCCAGCTCCTCGGACAGGGTGTCGGTCCACGCGGGTGCGAGGTCAGGCCATCGCGCGTGTGCGGTCTGGGCGACGTCGGGACGGAGCGTGGTCACGGGCGTAGCGCGGTCGCGATGGTGTGCATGTCGTCGACGACGAGCAGGGCATCCGCGTCGGTGAGCCCTTCGGCGCGCTCGGGCCGCTTGGCGTAGCCGATGCACGGCACCCCGGCGGCGACCCCGGCGAGTGCATCGGTGATTGAGTCACCGACGAACACCGCGTCGGCCGGTGCCGCTCGGGCGATATCCAGCGCTGCGTGGAGAAGGTGCGGGTCGGGTTTCATCTGCTCGGGGTGCCCGAAGGGCCGGCCGATGATGTGCGCGACGTGCTCGGTCAGATCGTGGCGGGCGAGGTAGGTCCGGATGGCCCGCTCTGAGTTGTTGCTGACCACCAGCACCGTGCGCCCGGTCGCGACCACGGTCCGGATGAGCTCGTGCGCTCCGGGGGCCGGCTCAGCCACCGCAGCGGCCCGGGTCTCGTGCTCGATCACATGGGCCTCGACATCGCGACCGGACTCGGGCGAGTGGCGGTATGCGACGCGGAGCAGGACGAGCGGGTCGTCGGTGCGGACCTCGGTCAGATCGATGCCACGGACGGTGGCGAACTGGCGGACGGCGGCGGCGACGTCGGGTGCCGGATGGCCGGCGAACAGGTGCGCGACGGGGCCGTCGAAATCCAGCAGCACGACGCGGGCGCCACGGAGCAGGTCGACAAGCTGTGTGTGGGTTCCGGTCGGGAGGGTCACCGTGGATACTCCCGGGTGATCGTGTTCCACACGGAGTCGAACCAGGTGCGTGCCTGGGTGACGTACTGGGGGCCGTTGCTGGTCTCGGCGTCGTCACCGGTGGAGAAGTGGAACAGGGTCGCGTCCTTGCCCATCGGGTCGAAGATCGGCACCTGTTCCTTGTCGATGGTGACGGTGTGTTCCAGGACGGGGTAGAAGCCGAAGAACGCTTCCTCGTCGTTGAGCAGGTAGAGCTTGAACAGGGGTGCTGCGCTGTGCGCGCGGACCTGGGCCGTCGCGGTCTTCACGAGCCCGAGGCCGGCAAGCTCCTGCACGCCGTCGGTGATGCTGTCCACGGCGCGGCGGGTGATGCGGTCTGCGCGCGTGCGGACGGCGGGGTCGTCGGCGGCGGTGTCCGCCCGGCACGGCAGGGCGAGAGGTGCGCCGGGGTCGGACAGCATGATCCGGATAGCGATGGACTCCGGGGTGAGTCGTCCGGCGCGAACCTTGTCCAGGACCTCGGACAGGGTGCCCGCGAGGGTCTCGCCGGAGAACCCGGCGAAGTCGATGCGCACGTCGGGGCGCTCGAACGCGGCTTCGATGTGCGGGCGCAGCCCCACCGGTAGCTCGGTCTGGGCGCGGACGAACACCCCACTCCCCTGCCGGCTGATGAGCAGCCGCTCGGCATAGAGGGGACGCAGCGCTGCCTTCACGGTCTCGCGGGCGACGCCGTAGCGCTCGGCGAGGTCAGGCTGCGAGGGCAGCTTCTCCCCCGCCTTGAGCTTGCCGAGCTTGATCGCGGCGCGGATCTGGTTGGAGATCTGCTGCGACGGGGTGCGCGGATCCTCCGGGTCCAGATGCGCGAGGAACTCGGCTGGCGTGCTCATGTCACCACGGTATCGGTCTGCTGACTAGCCCGGCTAGCCATCTTCCTTATCCACGGTTGACATGACTAGTCAGGCCAGTCACCCTGATATGGCTAGCCAAGCTGGTCAGGTTAACGAAGGAGTGAGTGATGAGGGATCTTCCGGTGGTGCTCGACGGCTTCAAGCTCACGGTGGTGGAGCCACCCGCACCCAAGACCCGGCAGGACGCGAACGGCGCCGAAGTGCCGGTGACCGACCGGGACGGCGTTACGCAGTTCGTGGTGTCGCTGTTCGCGAAGCTCCAGGTCCAGGCGGGCCAGCGGGCGCCGAAGGGCGAGGAGATCAAGGTGACCCTGACCGCCGACCCGGGCGAGGGGTTCCCGGAGGACGCGCGAGTGCAGCTGATCGACGCGAAGATCAACCCGTACTCGATCGAGTCGCCGGACGGGCGCACGGTCTCCGGGATCGCGTTCAAGGCGATGGGGCTCAAGCACGCCACCCCGGCCCCGATGCCGGCACGGCGGGGCAAGGACGACGGGGGCGAGTCGTGACCGACCGCCCGGACTTCCTGCCCTCCTCCACCGTCTCGGTCGGGATGCACTTGTACGAGACCACGACGTTCGCCACGCACCTCTACCCGGACGACGACCGAGTCACGCTCGACGCGGCCGGGTCGGGCGGCACGGTGACGCTGTTCCTCGACCGCCCGGAGATCACCCGCCTACGCGGGGTGCTGGAGCAGGCCGAGCAGGACCTGACCGAACAGCAGCAGAAGATCGGGGTCCGCGCGATCAGCGGACCGGCCGCCTGACCCGGCCCATTCCTTCCGGCCGGAGTGCTTTCCGGCGACTCCATGGCAGTTCCAAGACGGGGACACCTGTGTCCTCACATCAAGGGGTGAGCACCAATGACGTGCACGGAATGCAGCGGTAGCCGGGCTTGCGACGAATGTGATGGCTACGGCCATTCGATCGCCGGTGACGAGTGCGGCGAATGCGGCGGGTCGGGGGTGTGTCCGCACTGCTGGGGACACGTCGACCTGACCACCGAAACCAAGAACAGCGAGATGGAGGAGGTACTGCGATGACCACGACCACGAAGACCCGGTTGCGCGCCACCACCGGTGTCGGACGCCTCGTGCGACGCCTGGAGATCGAGCGGCGTCGCTGGTCGCGTCATGACCATCCGGTGATCCCGACCGAGCAGGCGTGGCAGGCCGGGGTCGCCGAGGGCCTCCGGCTGGCCCAGGTCGCGATCCGCAAGGGGGTCTGAGGTCATGGCGCTCAGCCTCGGGCCGCGGGACCGGATCAAAACCCTGCCGAAGGTCAACCGGCGCGCGCTGCGCAAGTACGGCGAGTTCTGGCGGGCCCTGCAGCTGGTCGGCGACGCCCTGACCGACGCAGAGAAGGTCGCCGCCAAGGCAGGCGACAGCGGCAGGGGCAAGCAAGGCCGGACCGCCGGCAAGGGCACGTCAGCGAAGGCCGGCGGCGACGGCCAGCACTGGTCGCACGCCTCCCCGGACGAGATCTCGGCGGCGGCGAAGAAGTCGCACAGCTCGCTGAAGGTGATGGCCAGTTCGGCGAAGAAGTGGGAGGCCGAACTGGTCTCCCGGGAGTGGAGGAAGTGACATGTCCAAGGCCGTCGACCGCACCGTCGAGGAGTTGGACGCCGCGATGCGGGAGTTGCGCCGGTCCCTGCACGGGATCCCGTATCGCACGGGTGGGTTCAAGAACACCCACGACAACCTCGCCCGCGACGTCGCCGTGTTGACCGTGCATCTGGATTCGGCGCGCGGCGCGTTGCGCGCACAGAAGTGACCACCCGGGTGGTGGGGTGCCCGCCGAGATGGATTCTTGGCGGAAACACACGGCGGGCGCCCCGCTACCCGGTCTCGATTCGTGAGGACTGGTAGCAATGAGCAAGCGTAGTAGATCGGCAACTCGCATCAACGGCCCCGCCCGGCACGGCACCCGGGCCACCCGGCCACCCGGCCGCGAGTTCCAGGCCGCCGCCTGGCTCGCCCGACACCCCGGCTTCATCGCCGCCCCACTGCTGGGGCTCGGCCTCGCGCTCAGCCTCGGCCCGCTCATCACCGCCGCCGCTCTCGCGGTCCTGATGGCCGGTGTGGCCGTGTGGGGACGGGCGCACCCGGCCAGCTTCGACCGGTTCGCCGCCCCGCACCTGCGGGCCGCCTGGCGCCGTTGGACCGTCTACCGCGGTCGCCGGTGGACACAGCTGATGTCGGACTGCGGCCTGACCCGCGAGCACCGCCACAGCGGCGAACAGCTCGTCCCCCGCGTGCTCCGGGTCCGCTCCTCGTCGTCGACGATCGACACCGTCTACGTCCGCATGGTCCGCGGGCAGGACGTCGCGTTCTGGCAGGAACGCGCCTCTGTTCTCTACGAGGCGTTGATCGCGCACCGGGTGGCGATCACCCGCCACCGGCCGGGCGTCGTCGCGGTGGTGATCGAGTGGGAGCTGCCCTTCACCCGCACCATCCCCGCGCCGGACATCCCCGAACAGGCCGACGACGTCGACCTCGGCGCGGTCGAGATCGGCGACAACGAACGCGGCGAACCCTTCACCGCGCCCCTCGTCGGCGGACACCGGCTCGTCGCTGGCGCCTCCGGGTCCGGGAAGGGGTCAATCCTGTGGTCCACACTGCGCGGGGTCGGGCCGTGCCTGCGCGACGGGGTCGTGCGGGTGTGGATGGTCGACCTCAAGGGCGGCGTGGAGACCGAACAGGGCGCGCCGCTGTTCCACCGCTACGCCACCACCATGGCCGAGGCCCTGGAGCTGTTGACCGAGTTCCGCGACGCCATGCGCGACCGCCAGGACGACATGCGCGAACAGAACATCCGCGCCGCCACACCCAGCATCGAAACACCGGTGGAGCTGCTGGTCATCGACGAGATGGCCATGCTCACCGCCTACGGCGACCGCACGTCCGTGCGCGAGGCCCTGCGGTTGCTGGCCGAGATCATGACCCAAGGCCGCGCCTCGCTGTTCGCGGTCCACGGCTACCTCCAAGAGCCGTCCAAGGACGTCCTCGACGTGCGAGAGCTGTTCACCCAACGGATCTGCCTCGGCGTCACCGCCGCATCCCATGTCGACATGGTCCTCGGCGAAGGCGCCCGCGAGCGCGGGGCGCTGGCCGACGAGATCCCTGGCGACGCCCGCCACGCCGGGATCGGCTTCGTCATCGACCGCGGGTCGCGGCTCCCGGTCCGCTTCCGCGCGGCGTTCGTCTCCGACGACGACATCGCCGAACTCGTCCAACGTTGCGCCCCGCCGCCGGACGCCGACGTGATCGACCTCCACAACGACGGCGACACCGAGCGGGGGGCTGCCTGATGCGCACCACCACCGCATGGGCCCTGCGCACCTGGGCCAAGCTCACCCTGCTCTTCGCCGTGATCGTCGGCGGGACCTGGCTCTACCTCGGCTCGGCCTCGGGCTGGTTCTGGATCGTGACCGGCGGCGCGCTAGTGGCGGAGTGGTACGTGATCCGCCAGCTCGCCCGAGAGTGGTCCTGGGAAGCCCGCGCCACCTGGTGGTGGTCAGCATGACCGATCAGGCCGGCACCGTGCAGGACGCGCTGTTCGGCGACCCAGTCACCGTCCAGCCCGACGACCACGGCCCGGCCGCGACCCAGGACCCGCGCGAGGTCGCCCGCATCGTCGGCCTCGCCCACGACCCGGGGCTGTTCCTCGTCGAGCGCTCCGGACAGGTCCTGCGGGCCGACCCTGCCCGCCCCGGCTGCACGGACGCGCTCGCCCGCCACGACGGGGACACCGTGGCCCAGCTCCTCGACACCGGCCACCTCCGGCTCGGCGGCACCCACCACGTCCACCACGCAGGCTCGGAAGGACCGGCCCGCTCCGTGCTCGTGCCCAAGCAGACGCGCGACATGGTGTCCCGCTGGGACCACCTGCACCCCATCCCCACACCAGCCCGGGCCTCCGAGCCGAAGAAGGTGCCGCAGCGCTCCACGGGACTCATCGGGGTCGATGTTGTCGAGCCGGGCAAGGCCCTGGTGTGCCTGGGCCACACCGGCCAGGGCGGCACTGTGCTGCGCGAGGCCGGCCGCTACCGGGTCGAGAACGACCACGGCGCACTCGTCGGTCACGCCAGCTCCTACCGGGCCGCCGCCCGCCTGCTCGCCCGCTACCACGGCTACACGCCGGGACCGGTCGAGATCGAGCACGAACACCGCGCCCACCGCCGGTAACCCGGCCCGGCCTCGCCGCTGTGCGACCAGCTCCCAGCGGGGGCCGGCGCCCACCCACAGCCTCGACCCGTCCCGGGAGGGATGCCGCGATGACGGCTGCCACAACCACCCAGCACGACCACGACCTGTCCCACCTGCTGCGCTCCGAGAACTTCCAGGACTGGCGCCGCGAAGTGACCGCCATCGGCGGCTGCGCCGCCCCGATCCACCTCACCGGCTCGTCGCGCATCCACGACCGAGCCACTGGCACCGTCCTCGCTGAGCGGGAGGGCGAGATCCTCGCTCCGTGCGGCAACCGGCGCGCGTCGGTCTGTCCGGCCTGCTCGGATCGCTACGCCTCCGACGCCTACCACCTCCTGCGCTCCGGAATGGCCGGCGGCAAGGGCGTCCCCGACACCGCCACCGAGCACCCACGGGCGTTCGTCACCCTCACCGCCCCGTCGTTCGGGCCGGTCCACACCCGCCGCGTCACCGCCCGCGGGCTCGTCGTCCCCTGCGGCTGCGGGGACAAGCACCACCGCGACGACCCCCGCGTCGGCACCGCAATCGACCCCGACACCCACGACTACGTCGGCGCCGTGCTCTGGCAGGCCCACGCCGGAAAGCTCTGGAACCGCTTCGCCATCCGACTCCGACGGCTGCTCGCCGGGATGCTCGGGGTCAAGGTCCGCGAGTTCCACGACCACGCCCGGCTCTCCTACGCCAAGGTCGCCGAGTACCAGCGCCGCGGGCTCGTGCACTTCCACGCAGTCGTCCGCCTCGACGGACCCGACGGGCCGACCACCGCACCACCCGGCTGGATCACCACCGAGGCCCTGGGCGTCGCGGTCCGGGACGCAGCAAGCTCGGTGTCCCTCGTCGTGGCCCGACCGGACGGGACACCGCTCCCGCTGGCATGGGGGAAGCAGGTCGACATCCGCCCCATCACCTCGACTACAGCGGCCGCGCTCGAGGACGACGACGGCGAGATCACCGACAATGCCCTGGCCGCCTACGTCGCCAAGTACGCCACCAAGGGCACCGGAAAGTCCGAGGCGACCGACCGGCCGATCCGCGACATCGCCCACGTCCGGCATCTCGACATCACCCCGCACCACCGACGGTTGATCGAAACCGCGTGGGAGCTCGGTGGCCAGGAGCAGTACGAGGCGCTGAACCTGCGCCGGTGGGCGCACATGCTCGGCTTCCGCGGCCACTTCCTGACCAAGTCCCGCGCCTACTCCACGACCTTCGGCACTATCCGCGGGGAGCGCCGCACCTACCGCCTCGGCGAGACCCTCGCCGGCCTCGACACCCCCGCCGACTCGGGTTCCGTGCTGGTCGTCAACGACTGGCAGGTCGTCCAGTTCGGACACCGGAACGACGCCGAACGAGAGATCGCACTCGGCATCGCCGAACGACGACGCGAACAACGCACCACGCGATCCCGGAAGGAGACGTCATGACCACGCGGTACCTGACCGTCCCGGAGGCGGCGGACTACCTCAATACCTCCGTGCGCTTCGTCCGCCGGCTGATCGCTGAACGCCGGATCGCCTTCCATTATGTCGGCCGGCACGTGCGGCTTCGGGTCGCCGACCTGGAGGAGTTCGTCCAGTCCGGACGGGTCGAACCGGTGACCGCCGGCGACGTCCGCCGACAGCTTCGGAAGGTGGGCTGATGGCACGCGGCAACCGCCCCGGACACCGCCGCTTCGGGCTGATCAGGAAGCTGCCCTCCGGGCGCTACCAGGCCTCCTACCTCGGCCCCGACGGCCGACGACGGGCCGCGCCCGACACCTTCGCTCGCAAGCGTGAGGCCGAGCAGTGGCTCGCTGCTGTCGAGACCGAGCTACTCCGCGACGACTGGACCGACCCGGCCCTCGGCAAGATCCCGCTGCGCGAGTTCGCCGAGCAATGGATCGCCGAGCACAAGATCAGCCGCAGGACTCGGGAGGAGTACGCCAGCGTGTGGAGGTTGCACCTCGCCTCGTACCTCGGTGACTACCCGATCGGCCAGATCAGCACCGACCTGATCCGCTCGTGGCGAGCCACCCTGCTCCGCGAGGGACGCTCGGAGGACCGGACCGCCAAGGCCTACCGGCTGCTGCGCGCCGTCCTCAATACCGCCGTCGACGACGGCCTGATCAAGCGCAACCCGTGCCGGATCAAGGGAGCGGGTCAACACCGGACTCCGGAGCGACCGACGGCGACCGTCGCCCAGGTCACGAAGCTCTCCGGGCTCGTCCCACCGCGGTTCCGGGTCCTCGTGCTCGCGGCGGCCTTCACCGGGCTCCGCTGGGGCGAGCTGGTCGCGCTACGGCGCTGCGACATCGACCTCGACGGCGGAGCAGTCCACGTCTACCGGCGGCTGGCTGAACACAAGAACGGAGAGATCGAGGCAGGCCCGACCAAGTCCGTGGCCGGAGCCCGCACCGTGGCCCTCCCCGACGTCCTGGTGACCGAACTGCGCGAGCACATCGCCGAGTACGCCGAGGACGGCACGGAGGGCCTGGTGTTCACCGGCGACCGTGACGGCCCGCTGCGCCGGGGCAACTTCCACCGCGCCACTGCCTGGACCCGCACCGTCGTCGCCGCGGGCCTACCGAGTGGCTTTCACTTCCACGACCTGCGCCACACCGGCAACCACCTCGCCGCGACGGCCGGGGCCAGCACCCGCGAGCTGATGCACCGGATGGGCCACGGCTCCATGCGGGCCGCGCTGATCTACCAGCACGCGACGACTGAGCGGGACCGCGCCATCGCCCAACGGCTCAACGACCTGGTCCAGGGCGACGAGGACAGCACCGAAGACGATGTCGGCTAATTGCACGCTAGTTGCACGGAACGACAGCGGCGCCCCTCCCATGATCGGGAGTGGGCGCCGTTTTCGCTGGTAGAAGCTCTGAGCGGGCGACGGGAATCGAACCCGCGTAGCCAGTTTGGAAGACTGGGGCTCTACCATTGAGCTACGCCCGCATGCCCGATCGTGTCGATCGGACATCCACGAGCCTATCCCACACCGAACCCGTGAACACCCCCGCCCCCGGGTACGTACCCACCCCGGACAGGGGACGTTCAGGAGGTTCCGGACACCGATGACGGCGCGCAGACGCGGCTTGCGGTCCGTGGGCGGAGGGGCTGTCGCCCCACCCCCGGACCCCGGGCTCGACACCGAGGCCGGGCTCCGCGCCGCGTACGGCGCCCACGGCCCCGAGATCTACCGGTACGCCCTGCGCCAGCTCGGCGACGACGGCGGCGCACAGGAGGCGGTCCAGGAGGTCTTCCTCCGCGCCTGGCGCCGGGCCGACGCGTTCGACCCGTCGGTGGCGAGCCTGCGGGTCTGGCTGTTCGCGATCGCCCGTAACGTCGTCATCGACGAGATCCGCCGGCTGACGGTGCGACCCTGGCGCCGGCAGCTCACCGACGAGCCGGAGTCCGGCAGGGACTCGATCGGCCCCGCCGACGACGCGCTGGTGGACACCTGGCTGGTCGAGGAGGCGTTGCGGCGGCTGCGGCCCGAGCACCGGCAGGCGATCGTGGAGGCGTACCTGCGCGGCCGTCCACACGCGGAGATCGCGGCGGAGGCCGGGGTCCCGGTCGGGACGATCCGCAGCCGGGTGTTCTACGGCTTGAAAGCACTGCGACTGGCGATGGACGAGATGGGGGTGGAACCGTGACTCCGGACGAGCACCGGGCACTGCGTGAGTCGCTGGGGGACCACGCGATCGGACGTCTGCCACGCGACGAGGCCGCCGCGGTGGCGGCCCATCTGGACGGTTGCGCCGAGTGCCGGGCCGAGCTGGCGGAGATCTCGTCGGTCCTGCCCGCACTGGGCCGGGTCGATCCCGCGCAGCTGGACCGGGCGCCCGCTCCCCCACCGGACCTGGGCGACCGCATCGTGGCGGCCGCCCGCGCCGAGGGGCGCGAGCCCGGTACGAGGAAGCGTCCACGCTGGCTCCCGGTCGCGTCCGCGGCGGCGGTCGCGATCCTGGTCGGTGGCGCGGTCGGGTACGCGGTCGGCGACCACGACGGGATCCCCCGCGAGCCGGTGGCGGTCCAGGCGATGGATCCGGCGGTCGAGGCCACCGCGGTCGCGATCCCGCACACGTGGGGCGTGGAGATCGTGCTGGACGCCGACGGGTTCCGGTCGGGTTCGACGTACCGCGTCGTCGTCGAGGCGTCGGACGGCCGCGAGGTCGGGGCGGGCGAGTTCATCGGGACGGGCGAGAACCCGATGGTCTGCAACCTGAACTCGTCGGTGCTCCGCTCCGACGCGTCCGGCTTCCGGGTGGTCGACACCGGTGGGGCGACGGTGCTGCGCGGGGACCTGCGGTCTACCTGATCCGGCGGGCGGCGTTGGCGACCAGCCCCAGCAGGAACAGGGTGCTGACCAGCGCCGTGCCGCCCGCCGAGACCAGCGGCAGCTGCTGCCCGGTCACCGGGAGCAGCCCGACGACGTAGCCGACGTTCATCACCGCCTGCACGACCACCCAGGTGGCGGTCGCCGCCGTCACCAGCCGCAGGAACGGGTCCCTCGTGCGGGCCGCGACGCGCAGGCCCACCCAGGCCAGCACCGCGTACAGCCCGAGCACGGCGATCCCGCCGAGCAGTCCGAGCTCCTCCCCGATCACCGCGAAGACGAAGTCGTTCGCGGCGTTGGGCAGGTAGTCCCACTTGGCGCGGCCCTGGCCGAGGCCGGTGCCGAACAGTCCGCCGTCGGCCAGTGAGAGCAGCGCCTGGCGGGACTGGTAGCCGGCGCCGAGCTCGTCGCCGGAGCCGAGGAACGTGGTCAGCCGTTCGCGCCGGTAGCCGGCGGTGAGCCCGAGGACGGTGGCCCCGAGGACGGCACCGCCGGACAGCGCGGCGATCAGTCCCAGTGGCGCCCCGGCGAAGAACAGCAGCGCGACGAGGACGACGCCGAGCGCGACCGTCGTGCTCAGCGCCGGCTGGAGCATCAGCAGCGCCGCGACGATCATCACCACCGGGACCAGCGGGAGGACGGCGTAGCGGGCGTGCCGCACGGCCCTGCCCCGCAACGCGAGCACGTGCGCGCCCCACAGCAGCAGCACGACCTTGACCGCCTCGCCGGGCTGCACGGTGAACCCGCCGACCGAGATCCATCTGCGGGCGCCGCCACGGACCTCGCCGATGCCGGGCACCAGCACCAGCACGAGCGCGACGACGCAGGCGAGCAGCAAGAGGGGCGTCCACGCCCGCAGCACCGACGGCCGCAGGGTCATCCCGGCCGCGAACGCGGCGACGCCCGCCAGCAGGAAGATCAGGTGCCGGACGAAGACGGTGAGCACCATCCCGTCCGCGACGGTCCGTCCACCGGCCGACGCCGACAGGACCATCACGACGCCGACCAGCAGGAGCATCCCGGTCACGGCCAGGACGACGTGCAGCGGCGGGACCTTCCCGAGCCGGGACACGCCGGACACGAGCGTGGACCACGCGGACCGGCGGTCCGGCCCGGACGGCGTCCTCGCTCGCGGCACGGTCACCCGTCCAGTGTCCGCCAGAGCCGGACCCCGGGGCGGTAACCGGACATCTCGGCGCGTCCTGCAACGGCGGTCGTCAGGCGGCGCGGGCGTGCACGACGAGGTTGTCGAGGTAGCTGCGCTCACCGCGGTCGAACTCGCCGGCACAGGTGACGAGCCGGAGCACATCCTCCGGCGCGGCCCCGAAGACCTCGAAAGTCGGGAACTCGTCCTTCGGGACCTGCCGGGTGTACTCGACGGCGTACCGGCCCGTCGTACCGTCGCTGCGGCCGACCTCGATCACGTCCCCGGCCGTCAGGTCGCGGAGGTCGAAGAAGACGGCGGGCCCGTCGCGGGAGTCGACGTGTCCCATGAGGACGGCCGGGCCGGGGTTGCCGCCGCGGTCGAACCAGCCGACGCGGTCGTAGTCCTGCGGCACCTCGGCCGTGCCCTCCCCGGTCACGCCGAGCCGGACCAGCGACGGCTCGTCGAGCCCGATCGCCGGGATCCGGACCGACGTCGGCACGACCTCACCCGGTGCCGCGACGACCGGCGCCTGGGTGATCGGGCCGCCCGGCCGCTCCGGGGCCGCCGGACCGTCCACACCGGCCCCGGCGCAGCCGGTGAGGAGCAGGACCACCAGCACGACGACGCCCGGGAGCACCAGGGCTCCCGGGCGTCGCACGCGGTCGGGCACGGTGTCAGCCCTGCGCACGGCTCCGGCGGACCAGGACGACGCCCGCACCGGCCGCCGCGACGAGTCCCGCGGCACCGAGGGTGTAGGCCACGGTGTCGTTCGAGGAGGCACCGCCGGCGCCGGTCTCGACGCCACCCATCGGGACCTCGGTCAGCTGGCCGCGCACGGCACCGGCCGAGTACTCGGCGGTGTGGGTGTCCCCGAAGAACGCCGACGGGTCGGCCTCGATCTGCGCGAGCGAGAAGCCGGTGCCGGTGTCCTGGCCGTCACGCTCCAGGCCGGTGGTGAAGGGGCCCTGCAGGCAGCCGGACGACGTCCGGACGTCGCCGTCACCGGTCGGGTCCGGGAACGCCAGGCGCGGCGGGCCCGCCGCACCGGCGGCGGCCTCGTGGATGTGCGTGGCGGTCTTCGCCGGGCTCTCGTACTCCCCGGTCACGCCGCGCAGGGTGATGTCGTAGCAGATGATCTCGTCGTCGCTGTTGAGCCGGAAGTTGAACTCGCCGGACGCGCCCGGCTCGCCCGGGACGGCGGCGTTGTCGTTGTTGATGATCGTGTCCGGCGACGCGGCCACGGTGTACATGCTGGTGAAGCTGCTCGGCTCGGGGACCTCGGTCTCCTGGGCGAACGCGACACCCGCGGTCGCGGCGAAGGCGAGTGCGCCTGCGGCGGTCACGGCGGCGAGACGGGGGAGGGTACGGCGCATCGGGGCGTCCTTTCCGGGTGATTCATCCTCGATGCCCGTCTCTACGGACGGCGTGGTGACCGCGTTCACCCGTTCACCCGGTCGGTCGGCCGCGTCCTCCGAAGCCGCGTCCTCCGGAGCCGCGACCTCCGAAGATGTCGGCGACCATCCGCTCCCAGGCCGTCACCGCGCTCACCGGCGGCAGCCCGAGCTGGCCGAGCAGGGCGAGGCAGCGGCCGTCGTCGCCGGTCAGCAGTACCGTCGACATCGGACCGTGCGGCCCGTGCGTCCGGACGACGCGTGCGGCGTCGACGTCGGCCGGGCCGAAGGCGAACTGGGCCGGCCCCGAGACGACGCCGACGACGTCGCCGGTCTCGACGTGGTCCACCCACCCGACCGACGCCTGCAGGCAGCCCCGGTTCGGGACGGCCATGCCGACCGGGACGCCCTGCTCGCACAACAGGCACAGCAGCTCGACGACGGGGAGGAACCCGCCGACCGGGAACGCCGGGCGGGCGATCCGGTCGAGCAGGTCGCCGTCGTCGGCGAGGATCGCGTCGAGCAGGCCGATCTGGTCCAGCTCGTCGGGATCGGGGAGCTCCGGCGGCACCGCCTCGGTCCGCTCCGCCCGCGGGGCCAGCGCCATCACGTCGAGCACCATCGGTGCGGGTTCGGAGACCAGGTGCGCGCGGTGCACGGCGGTGCCGTCGGCGTCGAACATCCACAGTCCGGCGGGCTCGCGGGCGTCGTCGTCGGCGTCGGTGCGGACCAGGGCGGCGACCGCGGACCGGGCCAGCCGGACGGTGACCCGGTCGGTGCGCACCGCGAACGCCTCACCGGTGAAGCTCGGCTCGGCGTAGGCGGCGAGGTCGCTGATCAGGGCGCTGCCGTTCGCGGTGGTCGCGACGACCTCGTCGAGCAGCGGGAGGTGCCGGGCCAGCGAGTCGGGATCGAGGTCGAGCCGGGTGCCGACACGGTGCGCGAGCAGCGCGTCGAGCTCGGTGCGGGGCAGGGTCACGGGGTGCTCCGGATCGGTAGTGTCAGTACACGTCACGCAGGTAGCGCTTCTCCCGCTTGAGGTCCGCGACGAACGCCGCGGCCCCGTCGGCGTCGGTGCCGCCGTGCTCGGCGACGGCCGCGTGCAGCGCGGCGTCGACGTCGCGGGCCATCCGCGTCGCGTCCCCGCACACGTAGAGGTGCGCGCCCTGCGCCAGCCAGGCGTGCAGCCGCGCGCCGTGCTCGCGCATGCGGGTCTGGACGTAGACCTTCTCGGCCTGGTCGCGGGAGAACGCCAGGTCGAGATGGGTGAGCAGGCCGGATCCGGCCCACTCCGTCAGCTCGGTCTCGTAGAGGAAGTCGTGCTCGCGGTGCCGGTCGCCGAACAGCAGCCAGTTGCGGCCGGTGGCGCCGCGGGCCTCGCGTTCCTGGAGGAACGCACGGAACGGCGCGATGCCCGTCCCCGGGCCGACCATGATCATGTCGACGTCGTCGGCGGGCGGCCGGAACGTGGTGTTCGGTTGCAGGAAGACGCCGGTCGTGTCGCCGGTGGTGAGCCGGTCGGCGAGGTGGGTGGAGCAGACCCCGCCGGTGGCGCGGTCCCCGCAGGAGTAGCGGACGCTCGCGACGGTCAGGTGGATCCGGTCCGGTGACACGAGCGGGCTCGACGAGATCGAGTAGGCCCGGTGCTGCAGCGGGCGGAGCAGCCCGAGGAACTCCTCGACCTCCAGGCGGAGCCGGGCGCGGCGCAGGAGCTCCAGCAGGTCACGGCCCCACAGGTAGGCGTCGCGGGTGCCGCGGTCGCCGAGTGCGGCCCGCATCTCGTCGTCGGCGGTCCGCTCGGCCAGCACGGCGAGCAGGTCCTTCGACGGCGTCACGATCTCGTGGGCGTGGGTCAGCGCCTCGTGCAGCGGACGGTCGCCGGCGGCGGTGTCACGGTCGTGGCCGAGGTGCTCGATCAGCGCCTCGACCAGCTCGGGATCGTTGGCGGGCAGCACGTTGAGCGCGTCGCCTGCGGCGTAGGTGATCCCGGAGTCGGCGAGGGCCAGCTCGTGGTGGCGGATCTCCTTGTCCGACCCGGGCCCGGACAGCCGCACGCTGTGCGCGAGGACGGCGGCGAACGGGTTCCGACGGTCCCATGTGGACTTCTCGTCCGGGGTCCGCGCGGTGGCGGACCCGGCCGCACCGCCCGCGAAGGTCTCGACCACGGCTGCCTGCCACTGCCCGGCCTGGTCCTCCCACATGACGTCGCAGTCGACGCGCTCCAGCGCCCGGGTCGCCCCGAGCGCCTCCAGCCGGGCGTCGATCAGCCGGCCCGCGGCGCAGAAGTCGTCGTAGGCGGTGTCGCCGAGCGCGCAGACGGCGAACGTCGTCGACCCCAGCCGCGGGGCGTCGTCGGATTCGATCAGCTGCCGGAACAGGTCGGCGTCGTCCGGCATCTCGCCGTCGCCGTAGGTGGAGCAGACGACGACCACGCGTTCCATCGCGGCGAGCGCGTCGGCGGTGACCTGGTCGAGCTCGACCGGCTCGGCGGGCGCACCGGCCGCCGTCAGCTGCCCCGCGACGGTCTCGGCGATCGACTCGGCGTTGCCGGTCTCGGTGCCGTAGAGGACGTGCACCGGCGGGTGCGCGGCGTCCGGGCCGGGCGTCGCCGGCCGCGCCGCGGATCGGGCGCCCGCCAGGTAGCCGGACAGCCAGATCCGCTGCTCGGGGGTGAAGGGCGCGTCGGCCGCGATGTCCAGGCCGGTCAGGATCGGGTCGGCGGTCACGGCGTCCCCACCAGGTCCGGGGCGGCCTCGGCGGCGAACAGCTCCTCGAAGCCGGGGATGCGCCCGAGCCGTTCGGTGTTCGCCCGGTCCTGGGCGATGATCCAGCCGAACGTGCCGGGGCTGTCGGTGCCGTAGACGTCGCGGCGGGCCAGTGCCGCCTTGAGGTCGCCGACCCGCTTGTGCGACACGAGGACGGCGAGCTCGTCGTCGGGGTAGCCCGCCAGCGCCTCGCGGGCGTAGCGGGTCAGCCGGGCGCGGACGGCGTGGTCCTCGGTGAGCAGCAGGTTCCGGGCGTCCGCCCCGCGCCGCCGGGCGACGTCCTCGGCGACGGTCTGCACGGTCAGCGCGTTGAGCAGCGCGTACATCTGCTCGGTGGCGCCGTCCGGGACGATCCCGTGGGCGACCGGGACGCCGTCGCGGGCGGCGACCTTGTGCCGGCGCAGCTGGTGCGCCGCGAGCGCCTCGGCCAGCTCGTCGACGAGCTCGGCGCGGGTGCGGGCGGCGAGGATCGCGTCGGCATCCTGGTAGAGCCGCAGCGCCCGCGGGGTCGCGACGACGACGTGCGCCCGCTCGCGCTCCCACCCGTCGAGCAGCCGGCGGGCGAGCGGCGAGCCGGTGGCGTCGTGGTGCCGGGTGAGCAGCTGCCGGACGGCGACGTCGTGGAAGCCGTCGACCGCGGCGACGTCGACCGAGTCGGTGCTGAACCGCGCGGTGCCCGCCGGGTCGTACTGGTAGAGGAACCCGCCGGACATGCCGTTGCCGAGCCCGACGCCGGACGCGCCGAGGTTCAGCACCGCGCCGCCGGTCATGTACTCGCAGCCGAAGTCGCCGACGCCCTCGACGACGGCGCTCGCCCCGGAGTTGCGGACGGCGAACCGGTCCCCCGCCTCGCCCTGCACGAACAGCCGTCCGCCGGTGGCGCCGAACAGCGCGAAGTTGCCGATCAGCACGTTGCCGCCGGGACCGGTGCCACCGCCGCCGGGCGAGCGGACGGCGATCGTCCCGCCGCAGGCGGCCTTGCCGACGCCGTCGTTCGCGGTGCCGGTGTGCTCCAGCGAGATGCCGTCGTTGCACAGCAGGCCGTAGGACTGCCCGGCGGCACCACGGGTCCGGATCCGCGCCCACGCCTCGGGGAGGAAGCGGCGGCCGCGGTCGTCGGCGAGCACGGGGCCGGGGACCCGCTCGTGGTTCAGCATGCGTTCGACGTCGACGGACAGCCGCCCGCCCACCGAGCGGTGCCGGTTGCCGAGCTCGCCGCCGTCGACGTCCACACCGGACGCGCCGGCGGCCAGCGCGGCCCGGACGCGGGCCGACCAGTCCTCGTCGTGGTCGTGGTCCGTGCCGACCCGCACCGGGTCGGCGACCTGCCCGGCGGTGACCCGGTGCAGCACCCGGCGCAGGTCGAGCCGCGCCACGATCGCCGGGTGCCGGACGAGGTGCAGCAGGTCGGAGCGGCCGCGCGCCTCGCGCAGGCTGCGCAGGCCGAGCCCGGCGAGGATCTCGCGGACCTCGTGCGCGACGTCGAGCAGGTACTGGGCCAGCGCGCGCGGGTCGCCGTCGAACGCCTCGGCGTTGGTCGTGATCCCGGCCGGGCACTTGACGTTGCAGTTCTTCGCCATGACGCAGCGCAGCATCATCAGCGCGGTCGTCCCGAACTCGAAGCCGTCGGCGCCGAGCAGTGCGGACACGACGACGTCGCCGCCGGTCTGGTGCGCGCCGGAGCACCGCACCTCGACGGCGTCGCGCAGGCCGTGCGCGGACAGCGCCTGGTGCACCTCGGCGACGCCGAGCTCGGCGGACCGGCCGGCGAACTTCAGGCTGGTGACGGCGGCGGCGCCGGTCCCGCCGGTGCTCCCGGCGACGTTGATGACGTGCGCGCCGGCCTTGGCGACGCCGACCGCGATCGTGCCGATCCCCTCCGACGACACCAGCTTGACGACGACCTTCACCCGGGCCGCGGTGCAGTCGTGGATGAGCTGGGCCAGGTCCTCGATCGAGTAGGTGTCGTGGTGCGGCGGCGGGGAGACGAGCTCGACGCCCGGCGTCGCACCGCGGGCGGCGGCGATGTCGACGGTGACCTTCGGCCCGGGCAGCTGGCCGCCCTCCCCCGGCTTCGCCCCCTGCGCGATCTTGATCTCGATCTGCTCGAGCATCGGGTCGGCGAGGTAGCCCGCCCAGACGCCGAACCGGCCGGACGCGAACTGCTTGATCCGGGAGCCGCGGATCGTCCCGAACCGGGAGCGGGCCTCGCCGCCCTCGCCGCAGTTGGACAGGCCGCCGACCATGTTCGTGCCGTGCGCGACGGCCTCGTGCGCACCGGCGACGAGCGCGCCGTGGCTCATCGCGCCGGACGCGAGCACCCGGGTGATCTCGTGGGCCGGGGCGACGGTGTCGAGCGCGACCGGCTCCGGGGCCGGCACCAGCAGGTCGAGCCAGGCGCGGGCCGCACCGCGGGCGGTGCAGCGCAGCACGTTCCCCGCCTGCTGCTCGACGTCGACGTCCGTGCCGAAGCGGTCCCGCAGGTAGCGGGCCAGGGCCGCGGGGTCATCGTCGGTCTCCAGCGTCGCGCCGTCGACGCGGAGCCCGCGGACGGCGACGCACACGTTGCCGTCCGGGTCGGCGCGGTCGAGCACGCCGGGGCCGTGGCGCAGGTCGAGCGGCAGCCCGAGCACGTCGCGCAGCGCGGACGGCCGCTGCTCCCGTTCGGCGTGCAGGGTGCGCACGAAGTCCCGGTAGCCGGGGGTGATCGTGAAGTCGTCGATCTCGGCGTCGGTGAGTGCACGCAGCCCGGTGTGGGTGTAGGCGTCGTCGTGCAGGCCGAACGCGTCGTGCAGCCCGGTGAGCGGGAGCAGCCGCAGCGACGGCTCGACCGGCGTCGCGGTCAGCCCGGTCGCCTCGTCGGTCAGGCCGGCGAAGGCGCGGACGGCGGCGACGCCGTAGGAGTGCCCGGCGCCGTCGGACCGTTCCTTGAACAACCCGAGCTGCGGGACGTCGTCGGCGCCGGTGACGGCGAGCGCGCGGGCGTGCCAGTCCGCCGTGGACCGTTCGATCGCCGCGAAGCCGACGCCGCCGACCGGCGAGTCCAGGTCGGGGAACCAGCGGCGAAGAACCGGGTCGTCGGTGTCGAGGTAGGCCGGCTCGAAGAACCGGCCGCCGACGTAGCTGCCTGCGGTGCACAGCCCGATCCGCGCCATCGTCTTGAGCAGGGACTTCTCCGCGGCCTTCCGGAACCGGCCGAACGCGTCGCCGGCGTCGGCGCCGAACCGCTCCTCGGCGCGCAGCCGCACCGCGTGCGGGTGCACGGCCGACGCCCCGAACCCCAGCACGACGGCGAGGTGGTGCGCCGAGCACACCTGCCCGGTCGCGACGACCAGCGACACCGACGGGCCGCGCCCGGCCTCGGTCAGCGCGCGGTGCACCGCGGCGGCGGCGAGCACCGCCGGGACCGGCGCGAGCGTGGTGCCGACGGCGCGGTCGTCGAGCAGGGCGATGCCGCCGCCGTCGCGGGCGAAGGCGACGACGTCGGCGCAGAGCCGCTCGATCGCCCCCTCCAGGTCGCCGGGGGTGTGGAGCAGCGGGAACTCCGCGACGGGCACCCGGTCCTGGCCGCGCAGCCGGTCGAGGTCGCCGGCGTCCAGGACCGGCGAGCCGAGCACGATCCGGTGCGTGCCGCCGTCGCCGGGGCCGGTCGGACGGGCACCGAGCGCGATGCGCAGCGTCATCCCGTCGGCCTCGCGGATCGGGTCCAGCGGCGGGTTCGTGACCTGCGCGAACCGCTGGGTGAAGAACCGTGCGACGCCACCCTCGCGGTCGGTGAGGGCGTTGATCGCGTTGCCGTAGCCCATCGCGGAGATCCGCTCGGCGCCGCTGTCGAGCATCGGGTCCATGAGGTAGCGGAAGGCCTCCTGGTCGAGGCCGTACGCGACGTAGCGCTGGTGCAGGCCCAGCCACGCGTCCGGCACGGCGACCGGCGCGGCCGCGGCCAGGCCGTCCAGCGTCGTGCGGGCCCGCTCCAGCAGGGCCGGGTAGTCGGCCCGCGCGGCGAGGCGCTCCAGCGTCTGCGCGGTGTCGAAGCTGCGCTGCTCGGACGCGCTCCACCACAGCATCCCGCCGGCCTCGATCCGGCCGCGGCGCACGACCCGGTCGGCGGGCAGGTCGAACTGGCCCGCCTCGGACGACACGGTCAGGTACTCGTCGGTCTCGCAGGTCCGCAGTGGACGCAGGCCCAGCCGGTCCAGCCGGGCGCCGATGACGTCGCCGTCGGAGAAGACGATCGCGGCCGGCCCGTCGTTGCACTCCTCGGCGAGCGAGAAGTACTCCAGCATCGCCCGCACCGGCCCGGCCATCGAGCGGTCGTTCTCCCAGGCCGGCGGCATCATCGAGACGACGGCGGCGACGAGATCGAGCCCGTCCTCGGCGACGCGGCCGTGCAGCGTCTGGTCGAACCGCGCGCTGTCGGACTGTCCCGGCGGCCGGACGATGCGACGGCCACGGGCGCGGGCCAGCGCGTCGTCGGCGATCCGGTTCTTGCGGTCGGTGTTGAGCTCGCCGTTGTGCGCGATCAGCCGGAACGGCTGCGCCATCGTCGGGTGCGGGTCGGTGTTGGTGGAGAAGCGGGTGTGGAAGTAGAGGCTCCGGACCTCGTGCGCCGGGTCGCGCAGGTCGGTGAACCAGCGCAGCACCTCCCACGAGTTCAACCGTCCCTTGAGGACCTGGGTGCGGGTGGACAGGCTCAGCGGGTACAGGCCCGCGAGATCCGGCTCGGTGTACGCCGCCGCCTCGACGCCGAGCAGGCAGCGGTGCGTCAGCTGCTCCGGCTCGGCGGCGTCCGCGGGCACCGTGAAGATCCACTGCCGGATCGGGAGCTGCGCGGCGACCGCCGCAGGACGCAGAGCGGACGGGTCGGTCGGGACGTCCCGCACGGCGAGGACCGTGCAGCCGCCGTCCTCCAGCACCCTCGTGACCAGCTTCTCCGCCGCCGCGGCCCGGTCGGGGTCGGCGGGGAGGAAGAAGTTGCCGACGCCGAACCGGCCCGGTTCCAGCTCGCGTCCGGCGAGCCCGGAGAAGAACCGGACCGAGAGATCGACCGAGACGCCGCCACCGTCGCCGACGCCCTCCGCGGACATGCCGCCGCGGTGCGGGACCGCGCACAGGGCACGATGGGCGTGGACGAGGACGTCGTGGGTCTGCACCCCGTCCTTCCGGACGATCAACCCGACACCGCAGCTGCTGTGCTCTGCGGCCGGGTCGTGCAGCCCCGTGGGGCGGGACGGCGATCTCAAGCGGCGCTCCTCCATGATTTAGGGAAGGCTTACCTTAAGAACGCGGTCGCGGGTCGATCAACGGCTCGGCGCTGTCACGCGGGACACACCGCCCTGCACCTCGCACGCACGGCGGGGGTGACGTCGCCGCGGTGCAACGACGGAGCGGGGCTAGACTGCGCGGGACGGGGTGTGGCGCAGCTTGGTAGCGCACTCGCTTTGGGAGCGAGGGGCCGTGGGTTCAAATCCCGCCACCCCGACCAGCGGGAACGTCGCCGTGAGCGGCGTTCCGGAGGCGGTTGACAGCGGCATCTGACAGCAACCTCAGTGCTCGTCGGCGTTCTCGGCACCGGCCCCGAGCTGGGCGTTCAGCAGGTCCAGGGCGTCGCGCTGACTGTCGAGCGTCACGTGCCCGTAGACGTTCATCGTCATCTCGATCGCGCTGTGGCCGACGATCTCCATGACGATCCGTGGGTGCACGCCGAGCGAGAGCAGCAGGCTCACGCAGGTGTGTCGGAGGTCGTGCAACCGTACCTTGCGGAACCCGTGCCGTTCGAGCAGCGCGTGGAACGTGCGGGTCAGGGTCCGCGGTTCGAGCGAGGTGCCGACCGACGAGGTGAACACGTACGGCGTGTCCGTCCAGGTCCCCCGCACGGCCGCCGTGCGCTCAGCGCGCTGGCGCTCCTGGTGCTCGCGCAGGGCATCGACGACCATGGCGGGCAGCGGCACCGTCCGGCGGGACCGCCGGGTCTTGGTCGGCAGCTCCTGCAGCCGGCCCCCGGTGCGCTGCAGTCCACGCTGGATCTTGACGGTGCCGCGGCCGAGGTCGACGTCGTCCCAGTGCAGCCCGCAGACCTCCGAGCGCCGCAGGCCCAGCACGAGGACGGTCACCCAGAGCCCGTGCAGCCGGTGGGCCTTGACCGCCCGCAGGAACTCCTTTGCCTCTTCGGCGGTCAGCGGCTCGGTCAAGGAGTCGCGCGACGGCTGAGCGACGCGGACGCTGCGGGCGACGTTGCGGGTCACCAGTTCCTCGGCGACCGCGTGCTGCAACGCGACCCGCAGGGTGGAGTGGATCCACTGGACCATCCGCGGACTGGTGCCCGTGGCCTTGAGGTCGTCGACCATGAGCCGGACGTCGCGCACCGACAGCGCGGTGAGCTTCTTCCGGCCCAGCCTCGGAGTGAGGTGATTACGGACGTTGCTCTCGTAACCCGCCCAGGTCTGGGGCCGGACGTGAAGCTTGATGTGGTCCAGCCACTCGGCCAGGAACTGCTCCACGGTGAGCTTCGTCGGTCCAGCCGGGATGCCCTTGTCGTGCCGGTCCTGCAGCTCGACGAGCTTGCTCAGCGCCTCCTTCTTGGTCCTGCCGTAGACGTAGCGGCGCTCGGTCCGGCCAATACTGGTGCGGACGTAGGCGGCGCCGGACCAGCGGCCGTCGTTGCGCTTCCAGACGCTGCCGTCGCCGTTGACGTTCTTGCTCACGCGGCGTCCTCCCCTGCCTCGATCAGCCGTCGGGCGAAGTCCTGCACGGCGTCGACCGGGACGCGGCGAAGTCGGCCGATCTTGATCGAGACGAGATCGCCATTGCGGAGGAGGTCGTAGACCTTGCTCCGGCTGATGTGCAGTGCGTCGGCGGCTTCCTCCGCCGTCAGGAACACGCGGTTCATGGGTCTCCCAGGGCTCATGCGGTCGTGGTGGCCAGTTCCTCGCGGGCGGTGCGCCTCCTGGCCCGGGCTTGGGCGGCCGCGGTGTTCGCGAGCAGGGCGTCGGCGGTGGTGTGCCAGCCGATCCCGGCGAAATGCAGCGCGGAGATGACGACCTCGGTGGTGTCCTCCCCGTCGTCGAGGCGCTCGATGTCGTCGGCGGCGGGGCGGGGGTTGGCGTGGTCGCGTTGCCAGTCCCGCCGCGCCTGCCGCAGCGCAGTCAACGTCGTCGAGTAGCGCCGGGAGCGGGTGGAGAAGTGTCCGGCGAAGCCGAGCATGTGCGCCCACCGCCACAGCCGTCCCCAGGAGGTCGACCAGCCGTCGGGGTCCCAGCCGCCGGGGCGTTGTCCGAGGCGCCAGCAGGCGTCGATCTGGCGGCCGGTGTGGGTGGTGTGGTCGGTGTAGGAGCGGACCGTGTCCGGCCGCAGTCGGGTGGAGAGGTGCCCGGCGGTCTCGGTGGCCTTGGTGGCGTACTTGGCGAGGTAGGCGGCGACGGCGGTCGTGGTGATCTCGGCGGCGTCGTCGAGGTCGCGGGCGGCGAGCCGGACGGGTCGGGGGTCGACCTGCTCGCCCCAGGCGATCGGCCAGCCCTCGGGTCGGTAGGGGTGCGAGGCGGTGGTGAACGAGGTCTCGGTGACCGCGGACCGCAGCAGCAGCGCGACCTGGGCGGCGGAGATCCCGGGCGGGGGCGGCAGGGTCAGGTGTGCCAGGGCCGGGTCGGGGTCGCGGCCGTCGAGGCGGACCAGGGCGTGGAGGTGGACTGCGCCGCGGGCCTGGAACTCGGCGACCTTGGTGTAGCTCAGGCGGAGCTTGTGGCCGGTGAGTTTCTCGAGCTGCCGCAGGTTGCGGGTGGCAGCGATCATCGTGCGGCGCCAGAGTTCGCCGACGTGCAGGTTCCACACCGCCTGGTGCGGGTGGTCGTAGCAGTCCAGACACAGCGGTTGCCCGACGCGCGGGTCGTCGGCGGCGTGGCGCTCCCAGCAGGCGTGGGACACGTCGTGCTCGCAGGTGGTGTCGTCGCGGCGGGGGCGGCACGGGAGAGGCCGGCCTTTCCGGTCGGTGCGGTGGGTGTGGACCGGGCCGAACGAGGGTGCGGTGACGGTCAGGAACACGCACGGGTGCCCGGCCACGCTCGCGGGGGTGCCTTTGCCACCGACGAGTCCGGCGGTGACGAGTTGGAAGGTGTCCGCGCGGTAGGTCTCGGCACACGACGGGCAGACGCTCGCGCGGCGGTTGCCGCAGGCGGTGTAGATCAGCCCGTCGGGCATCTCGGCGGTGTGGCGCTCAGACGTGATCCGGCCGGTGGCCTGTTCGACGCGGAACACGGTCCCGGACAGCCGGATGGGGTGGGCGCATCCGGCGGCGGGGGTGACGTGGCGAAGCCACCCGGCGAAGTCCTCGCGTCGTGCGGCGGCGGTGATGAGGTCGGCGGCGGGGGTCTGTCCGGCCAGGCGCGTGAGCCGTCGGGCCGCGAGGCTGTCGACGGTCGCCGAGTGCTGGCCGGTGCTCATCACGCCACCCGAGCCGCAGCGGTGCGGGTGTACTCGCGGGCGGTGCAGGCCCAGTCGGCTGCAGCGCGCAGGGCGGCGGCCTCGGCGTCGGACACAGCCGCGACGTAGACGAGCGGGATCGTGCGGTCTGCGACAGCGGTGTGGGCGAGCACAGACCACCAGCGGGCGTCGCGGGCGTGCAATGCGGCGAGGGCCTCGGCCCACTCGGTGGCGGTGAGGGCTCCACGGTCGTAGCGGGCGCTGACCTGACGGCGGGCAGCCGCGCACCGGCGCAGCCCGGCGTGGACCAGCTCGGCGGTCGTCGGGCGGGCGCCTGTCATGCCGCACCACCGGTGGCGTCGTCGAGGTCCTGGTCCCCGGTGTGATCGGCGATCCCGGCGGCGAGCCGTCGCATGGCGGCGCGGTCGGCCAGCGCGTAGACCTGCTCGTCGGACAGGTGCGCGGCCTTGATCCGGCGCGGGATGCCGCCCTCGGCGAGCAGGAACCCGATCCCCTTGGTCTCAGGCGCCACCGAGGCGGCGGAGTGGCCGCGGGCCGCCCAGCCGTGCCCGAGCACGATGTCCGAGGACGCGTCGGTGGTGCAGCGGAACGCCCACCGGTAGCCGAACAGGTCCCGCAGCGACGTGGGGATGATGTCCGAGGACGGGCGCTGCGTGGCCGCGACGACGATGATCCCGGCCGCACGACCCCGAGCCACCAGGTCACGCACGAGCACGGAGAACGCTTCCTGCTCGCGCTTGGTCCCGACGGTCGCGGAGAAGTACGCCAGCTCGTCGAGGACGACCACGATCGGCGGGACACCGTCGGCGGGGGCGATCTTGCGTCGGCGCTCGTCGTCGAGGACGGCGTAGCGGGAGTCCATCTCCGACTGCAGGTCCAGCAGCGCTGAGATGGCGTCGTCGAGGCTGTTGGCGACGAACCGGTCCGCGCAGCTCCGCCACAGGCCCAGCTCGACGATCTTCCCGTCGAACAACCACAACCGGCAGTCCGTCGCAAGGGCGGCGTGGGCGACGATGTTGTTCAGCCCCACCGACTTCCCGGCGCCGGGCTCCCCGGCCAGGAGCATGTTGCGGTAGATCAGCGGGACCCGGACCGGACGCCCATCCTCATCGATCCCGAGGTGGATCGGCTCCCAGATCGACGGGCCGTCATCGGTACGACGTTCGCGGCGGTGGGCCCGGTACTTATCGGCCCACCGGGGCAGGACCAGCAGCGGCCGCACCAGCCGACCCGGAGCATCCTCGTCGTCGATGATCAGCGGGAGGGGCTGTGTGGGCGGGTGTTCAGACATAGTCCGACCAGTCCCCACCCCGACCGCTGTCGGACGGTCCGTCGAACGCCGGCTGAGGCGCCGCAGGCAGCGCCGGGCGGGACGGCTCACGGCGCGGGGCCGGGACGTCGGAGCCGGGGCCGGGGCCGGGGCCGTCGTTGGTGGGCCAGCCCGGGTCGTGGATGTCGCCGGAGGCGTAGCGGAACAGGTCCGAGCGGATCAGGTTCGGCGCCAGCGGGTCCCGGCGGATGATCTCCACCCGCACGACATTGGTGAACCGCGGCCACACCACCACCCGCGCCTCACGGGCGAAGCACGCCGACGCCAGCTCCTCGGCCTGGTCCGCGACGGCGTGCGGGGCGATCCCAGCCCGAAGTACCACCCACACGACCTCACCGACCCGCGTCGGACGCGCCCACACCGTCAACGGGCACGCCCGCGAGCGGGAGTTCAGGACCCGGCACTCCACGAGGACCTGACGGACCCGGTGGCGGGTGAGCACGGCCTGGGCGCGGTGGAACAGGAACCGCCGCGTCCACGGCAGCCCAGCCAGCACCAGGGCGACCGCGACGAACAGCGCGACCCGCGTGGTGGTGTCGAAGCCGGTGTCGGGGACGGCGACGAATCGGCCGGCCTCGTTGCGGACGTGGTCCGGGCCCAGCGCCACCCACACCCACACACCGACGGCGAGGACGAACAGCTCCGCGCGCAGCCGCAACAACAGTGCGGCGACGCGGACGGCGGGGTTGGCGGGCGGGGCGGAGATGATCTCGAAGGAGTCCACACGGGACTTCCCGGCACCGAAGGTGCGGGCAGGAGCGGCGTTGCGAGCCATGACAGGGCCTTCCAGACGCGGGGCGAGCGACGAGGCGGGGAGCGCGAACAGCGGTGAGGCGTCGGGGTGCGGGGCGGGGCTCCGGGGAAGACAGCCCCGACCCGCACCACCGACCAGACGGGCGGTCAGGAGGCCTTGGACGCCTGCGCGTGCGCGGGCTCGATCCGGTCGGCCTTGAACGCCACACCGGCCCGCTGGCCCTGCTGCCACGGGATCGCGATCAGCCCCACGGGGCGGACCTCCGCGCCCTGCTCGACCTGCGGGGCGCCCGGGGTCGTGATCGTGAGGATCTCGGCGCCCTCGGCGTCGACCTTGACCAGCTGCGTGGTGAACAGCGGGGTCCCGGTCTGGCGGTCGGTGCGCTGACGGCCGTCCATGTCGTTCTTCGGACGCGGGGCTGCGCCGACGGTGTAGCGGGTGCCGGTGGTGTCGACCTTGATCGTTGCCATGACCGTCCTCCAGGGACTGAATCGGGATGGCCCTCGTAGCGGGGCAGGTCCAAGACTCCGGAAATCACCGGGACGGCCCGACCACATAGAGGGACATCTCAGGACGTCTCAGCTAGACTCAAGACGTCCCAGCTCGTGTTCTGGAGGGGTGCGGCGATGGCGAACGAGCGACTGCGCGACGCGCTGATGAGCGCTGGCCTCACGCCCGCGACGGCGGCCGAGCAGATCGGCGTGGACGCCAAGACCGTCGAGCGGTGGGCCACCCAGGGCCGCACCCCGTACGCCCGGCACCGGGCCGCGCTGTCAGCGCTGGTCGGGCAGAGCGAGTCCTACCTGTGGCCCGCGGCGGTGCCGCCGGAGCGTCAGGCGAAGATCGCGGCCTCGGAGATCGTCGCCGCCTACCCGCACCGCGGCGCGGTCCCCGCAGAGCTGTGGGACGAGCTGCTCGCCTCGGCGACCGATCGGATCGACATCCTGGTCCACGCCGGGCAGTTCCTCATCGAGCGTCCGGACTTCATTCGCACCGTGGCTGAGAAGGCCGGCGCCGGAGTGACCGTGCGGATCAACTTCGGCGACCCCGACAGCGACGCCGTCGAGCTGCGTAGCCAGGAGGAACGCCTCGGGACCGGGACGCTGGCCGCGCGGATCCGCTACGGGCTGGCCGCGTACCGGCCGCTAATGGACACCCCGGGCGTCGAGTTCCGGTTCCACACGACCACGCTCTACAACTCGATCTTCCGGTTCGACGACCAGGCCATCATCAACACTCACGTCTACGGCGTCCCCGGCGCCCACGCCCCAGCGCTGCATCTGCGCAAGCTCGGCGCCGGGGACCTGTTCGACACCTATGCGCGTAGTTTCGTCGACGTGTGGAGCACCTCGACCCCAGCGCGTTGGTGACCGGCGCGTGGCCCGGACCGACCACTTCCACGACCCCGACGCGCCGAAGGCGACCAGCATCGTCATCGCCGTGAGCGCGTTCGTCACCGACGAGCGCGACCGGCTGCTGATGATCCGCCGCACCGACAACGGCCTCTACGCGCTTCCCGGCGGACGCCACGAGCTCGGCGAGACCATGACCGGGACCGCGGTCCGTGAGACCGACGAGGAGACCGGCATCCGGATCGAGGTGGCCGGCCTGGTCGGGATCTACAGCAATCCCGACCACGTCATGGCCTACAGCGACGGCGAAGTCCGACAGGAGTTCTCCATCTGCTTCCGCGCCCGGCCAGTAAGCGGCGAGCCGAGGACGAGCGACGAGTCCTCGGAAGTGCTGTGGGTCGAGCGGGCGAAGCTGGACGGCATCGACGTTCACCCGTCGATCCGACTGCGCATCGAGCACGGATTCAGCCGGCGGGACCCGTACTACACCTGACCAGCCAAGCCGACGGACGACAGCCATGACTCGGCGCGGTCCACGGCACCACGGCGGTCGGCCATGCTGCCGTCGAGAGCGCGACTCACGTAGTGGTCGGCGGGATAGCGCTCCTGCACCTCAGCCATGCGGTCGTCAAACGAGACGCGCTCGCCGTCCGGGCTCGTAGTCATGTCGAGGTACCAGAGCAGATCGCGGACGAGGCCCTGCGGATCGTCGAAGGCACGTAGCTCATCGAGCAGGCCCAGGACGTCAGCCTCGTGGGCCGCAGCGGAGTGGTACGCGACCAGGCCGCACATGAGGTCGTCGGCGCCCCACTCGCGCAACGCACGAGCACCGTCGAGCGGGTGGAACCGTGTCGTGCCGAGGTCGGGCGCGTAGCCAACGTCGTGGAGCCAGCAGGCGGCGACGAGCACCGGACCCCCATCGAAATGCGGGCCGACGACCTCAGCGCGCGTGGCGACGCCCTGGACGTGGTTCCAGCGACGCGGCAACGCCCCGGCGAGGTGGCGTTCAGCCACCGAGCGGGCTGCGTCGAGGACCATCACATCTCCGAGCCTAAGAGGCCGCCCGGGCGCTTGCCCGGACCGTTGGCCGTGGTCGACCGGAATCCACCCGCTCGGTCGGTGAGGACTTTCTTTACGTCTTCAAGCCGGCCCTGACGGGCCGGACGGGCGGCGTCGCTGCCGTCCGCCTATCGCCTCCGGCCCGGCGGCCGGCGCGCGCACGCCCGCCACGACCCTCGGGACCAGCCGAATCCTTCAAAGTCTGTCATCGCAACCACCGCCCCAGCGCGACGCACACCGCCTACTGCTACTCCGTAACGAGCGGATCGAAGGGACCGATGCTTAAGTGTGAGAAGAACGCTGCCGCTCGGAAAGCGATACACCTCCATCACCGTGTGCATCATCGTCGTTGGACTGGGCCTACTGGCCTCTTCGGCAATTATCGAAAACGACTGGTACGGCAACGTCGCCATCGAGTTCGGTGCAACCTTGATGCTTTTCGCGCCACTCCTCATTCTATCGCAGGCAATGGAGACGCGGCTTCGCCAGTTCACTGAGGCGCAAGAGGAGAAGTTCAACCAAGAAATAGTCAAGACGAACGTTAACGTCGCGAATCTTGCTAGCGAAGTTGACCAAACCAAAGAAGAGGTAAGAAGTGTACGTGAGGATATATCAGAAGCAGTTATGCAGCGGCTCGTAGAGAAGAGGACCGAGGATCGAGCACTCTTCGACCGAATTGAGAACGCACCCTCGCGGGAAATTGTGGCGACCGCACTAACAAGGGCAAAAGACCTGGACCTCATCTCAAATCGCGGACCACGAGTCTGTTTGCGCGAGACAGACGTCTACCTAAGATTCGCACCTGGCATGGCGTTCGGCACGTATGACGGTAGCGTTGAACTGTTCCTGGAGCACCAAGACGGTAGCGCACTCGGAAATGTTCGCTGGGCCCGAAGCATGGACGGTGAAGAGGACACCGCGGTAGACGTTCTGGTCGATTTGACCGAGAAGGTGCAAGCGGCGGGGAGATACCCAGGAGACGCGCCATATCAGGCTGGCGCGGTGTTCTCAGACCTTAGGCATATCCTCGATTTAGCATACGATCGAGCGACCGGCGCTAGTGGAATACGAGAGCCGATTGGACCTATTGTCGAGATCTTTTCGCCCCAGTGGGCACTTACCGACACAACGCTGAAACGCCTGGATGGCCCCTACGATATCGCCATCGGAAGACTTTCCGAGCTTGACTGGTGGTCTCATGTCATCAAGAAGCCGTGGATCGACGAAGTTTCGTTCACTCTCGCCTTTGATACAGCCAAAGCGCTTTACGAAACAGGAAATCTAGCCCCGAAGCCGCCAGGGTACGTCGAGGAGCCTCCGTTCTAACTGAGATCAAGGAGAGGCGCAGGCTTCGATTTCATGAGATGCCGCTAGCCTACGGTCGCAAGCTTCTCGCCTACGACGTGCGCAATCGAACCGCTCTCCTCAAAGAACGCCACCGTCGAAACTCGACTTATCTCGTCGACTAACGAATCTGGCCAATCGATTCTGCTACCCGATGCGATAGCTACGAGATTCTCACGCGGGGTCGCAGCAAGAGAGAAAAGATGATAACACCGCGACACCGAACTCTCGCGCGCTTCGCTATCTTGACCACTCAACGCTTGGACGTACAGCGACGACTCCGGAGTCCGCTTCTCTACAGCTTCTGAGGCAACAGAAGCAGTAACGTGCTTCTCTCGGCCAGACTGCAGTCGAATTGCAGCGTTTGGAGTTACGCGCTCGCTTCTCCCTACGATCAACCGCAATTCAGATACAACACGGTCGCGAAATACTGGAGGTCGTCTTTCCGTCGCGAGCCAGCGAACCTGATCAACTCGAATAACCGTTGACGCCACACTATACACCAGCTTAGGCAAATCGGAGAATGAGCCGAAGCCTGTGATCTCTCCATGACTTTCACCTACGGCGAAGAGACCATTCCCGGCAGACTGTCGGAGAGCCTCCTGAACTCGTTTCGAGGTCAGTGAGACCTCAGACATGTGAAGGCGCATAGCAGTCAGACCTCTGTCTCCGACTCTTACGCCACCCTCTAGGGGTTCAACAAAGAGCTTGACGCGATCATCGTCGTAGAAGTAGAGAGGGAGACTAACCAGAAACCCATGCGCGTAGGGAGTTACAGCGATACTGTCGTTCAGCCCCGAAAGAAGAGCAGACACAATAGCCTGACGCTCCAGCTTGTCTACCATGGCTCGCTCCAGTAATCCCCATCTAGCGAAACGTGGCATTCACTCGCAAAAGCTTCAAATATTTGCTGATATGTTCCGATCGGCACAGTCGGACCGAGGTCAACGTTTGGTATATCGGTAGGAACGTAGGCGGACTCGTGGCCAGTTTCGGCGTTGAACTTATGCTTGTGGGTGGTATTAATCAGATCTTTGTGATCGCCATTTACGTCTAACCTCCTGATCGCCACCCTGCGACTTCTCTCAGTCCCAATGAGATACTGAAGCGAGAATTCGGATGCCGCGAGTCGGACCACGTAGATGCGAAGACTGCTGCGTTCGCAGTTTGACACCGAGGTTGTAACCTCAAGTACCCCTTCATAGCATCCAGACTTCTGCTCATCCCACTTAAGCTGCCCCACGCTCTCGGCCTGCGCGGTGGGAGACAGGAGTGCGTGCACCTCCTCCGGCGACACCACGCCGAGCTTGTGCTTCGCCACTGCCTCACCTACCCAGCTTCCACCCAGAGCACCTCCAAGCAACTATCATGCCCCGTCTGGGGCTCAGCTGGGCTGCTTTTGGGTGCATTTTACGACCGACCCGTCCTGAAGCCCGCCTGTGCCATGGCCACGCGCTCGAGCGACAGCCCCGCGTCTAAGCCAGAGTTGGGACGCCGCACGAGGTGGCGCCAAGTCCAGGCCAGGCACGGCCGACTGCAAGTCATGGTCCCTGTCCATACGAGTGTCCACGCCGCGGCGCTGCCGTCCAGGGCGCTCCGCGTCGCTACGCGAGCGGCTACGCCGCCCCTGGACACCACCACCACGACGAGGTGCGGGGTCAGGACGAGGGAGCCGGAGAGATGTGGGCCCAACCCCCTCACCCGGCCACCTCAAGATCGAACCCCACGTTTACCTACCTGGAACCACCACCAACAGCACCCACCGGCCGCGACCAACCCGAGACGTTCCCCCAGCTCAAAGGCACTATCCCGCGCTCCCCCGCACTGTCCAGGACTGCCAACTCGGAATCTCTAGTTGGCTGGCTCGCCTCGGCTCTGCCGATGATGAGCGCTGGCGGCGAGCTCGTCGCGCTGCCAGTGCACTGGTCGTGGCGCGGTGACTCTCCACCTGCCAGCTGGCCACTTGTAGTGCCGGACGCAGACGTCATCAATTTTTGCGTCTGGGTAACGACGTGCCAGGTGGCCCCGATGACGCTGGTGCTTTCAGCCCACACCAGCGTTCCGAACGGAGCCGTGCGATGACCGACATCCACAACCGCGAGCAGCGGCCCACCCAGCTGCCGAACGGGCATGTCGGCCGTGGCCCGGAAGCACAGCCGTGGCCGACGCGAGCAGACCGGCAGCCGCCGGCTGTCCCGGCTCAGTGGTACCCCCAGGGAGCTCCGAACTACCAGTACGGACCCGGGAACTTTCCGCAGGGATACCCCGCCATGGGGGCTTCCCAGCCGAGGAACGGCCTGGGCATCGCGTCGCTGTGCCTCGCCTTGGCCGGCGCAGTCTTCATGCTGATGCCGATCACCGGCTTCATCGCCGTCATCCTCGGCGCGCTCGGCCTGGTCTTCGGGCTCATCGGTTGGGGACGGGCCCGCCGAGGTGCTGCGACCAACACGAAGGTGGCGGCGTCCGGGACGATCCTGTCCACCATCGTGACGGTCGTCGGGATCATCGGCGTCGTGATGTTCTTCCAGGCGATTGCCCAGTTCTCGGCCAGCATGGAGCAGCTCGGGTCGCCGGCCAGTGACTCGACGCCCTACGTTGGAGCGCCCGCCGCACCGGTGGCCGCACCCTCGACGAGCTACACCTACGAGGTGACCGGGAACTACCGCGCCACTCAGCTGAGCTACACGGCATCGAACGGTGACTCGGAGTCGGTGAACGAAACCTCGGACACGCGCACCGCCGGTTCCGCGCTGCCATGGACCAAGACGGTTGCTCCCGAGCCGAACGGCAACTGGCAGAGCCTCCACGGCTCGACCTCCAGCGAGAAGGGCGACAGCTGGATCACCTGCACCATCAAGGACGACAAGGGCACCGTCGTCGCGACCGAGACCGGCAGGGGCGCCTACGCGAGCTGCTACGCCACCACGCCCTTCAACTGACGTCCCGTTCACACCCGGACCAGTAAGGGCAACGGCACCACCACGACGATGAGAGCGGCGAGTGCCATCGCGATCCGTCATCGGCTGCTGACAGCACTCGCTGACAGCAACAGCCGGCGACGGCCCGGGACTCACCTGCTGGGCCTGGACGCTTGACCTCCGTCCCCACACCGCGATGGACCCTGTTTCACCGATTTGGGAGCGAGGAACCGTGGGCAGAAACAGCAGCCGGTTCACGACGGTGTGCACGAGGCTTCCACCTCGCCCTGCGCAGCCGTGGCCCGTTCCCGAAAGTCCCGCAACGCCCGGGCGGGATTCAGCCGGTGACGCCGGCCTCGGCCAGCAGGGCCGCACGGTTCGCGAGCACGAACTCCTTGAGCGCCGATGGCTTGAGGTCGACGGCGACCAGGTCGTCACCGTGCAGGTCGATCCGGTCGATCTCGTAGCCCCCACGCGAGGCATCCGTGAACTCCTCACCGGTGCGAGCCGATTCGTCCAGGTCCGTCAGCCGGGCGACGAAGAAGTGTTGTACCGAGACACCGCCGTCCGACGGTGAGCTGAACAGGAAGACCTGCGAGAGACCGGTGGCGGTCGCGCCCAGCTCCTCCGCCAGCTCGCGTCCCAGTGCGGCCTCGACGGAGGCATCGGTCGCCTCGACACCGCCACCCGGCGCTGTCCAATACGGCGGGCGTCCCGGCCTGATGCGCTTGACCAGCACCAGGTGACCACGCTCGTCGATCAGGACGGCCCGGGCCGAACGTCGTCCGACCACGGGCATCCTCTGCTCCGTCATGTCGGGCAGCCTAAGTCCGTCCCGGCCCCGGGATTCGAGCGTCGAGCGCACCCGACAGTCGCCGCGACGATCCGCAGAGACGGACAGGACAGAACCGAATCCCCCATATCGACCGAAGAACCTGCAATGGAGCCTGCGAGCAGCCGCGACGTCGCCGTGGCCGCGGTCGCCCTGGCCGGGACGGACGCGCGGGACCCTTCCCACGCGCTCCTCGAACTGGCCGGGTCCGCTGCCCCGCTCCTCGGCGTCACGGCGGGTGCCGCGCTCATCTCGGACGGCGCGGTCCACGGTGTCGCCTCGGCCGGGTCGGATCGGGCACGTGCGGTGGTCTCCGTGGGGTTCGGCCAGGGCCCCGGAGGAGAGTGCGCCCGCAGCGGGCGACCGGTCCTGTGCGACGACCTGCCCCGCGAGCGGCCCCGGTGGCTTGCGTTCGTCGCGAAGGCGGCCGCGGCCGGCGTCACCGGCGCGTGGGCGGTCCCGATCCACCACACACCCGGCACCACGCTCGGAGCGCTGCTCCTGCTCGGACACCGTCGGACGACGCCGGACCTCCACACCGCAGAGCTTCTCGCCGGTGCCGTGGCGTCGGCCCTCACCCACGCGCACGAACTCGACAGCGTCGACCGGGAACGGCGCCAGCTCCGCTCCGCCCTGCGGAGCAGGATCCCGATCGAGCAGGCCAAGGGGGCCCTCGCGGCACAGGCCGGTGTCGACGTCGACACGGCCTTCCAGCTCATGCGCACCCACGCGCGCCGCCACGGGCTCTCGCTGACGGACGTCGCCGCGGCCGTCATGAGCCGCGAGATCGACCCGGCGCTGCTCACCGCCGATCAGTAGGTTCCGCCCCTCCGTGCCGCACAGAGGTGAGCGCCGCCGTCCGGGCAGGTCCGGGACGACGGCGCTCACGTGACGTGGTGCCGGGCGCGTCAGCCGTTGGCGTCGCTGGTATTGACCTCGCCGTTCACACCGGCCGGGAAGAAGCCGCCGGAGCCGACCGCGTCCGGGTTGAGGTAGGCGATGTTGAGCACCTGGCCCGGGGTCCGGGAGAAGGCGATGGAGTTCTCGTCGGCCGGCACGATGTTGGCGCTGCCGTTGCGGTCCACGATGCCCTGGTCGAGATCGGACGGCCCGTCGAGCGAGTCGCGGGCGTCGGAGATCTTCCCGACCGCGTCGGCGGCGCCGCCCTGGAGGAGCAGGGTGCGGACCAGGCCGGCGTGGTAGGCCTCGACGGCGAGGATGCCGGCCGCCGCCTCCAGGAAGGTCTTGTTCGACACCAGCGGCGCGGCGCCCTTGTAGGCGGTCACGCCGACGTCCTCGAAGATGAAGGCGCCGAGCAGGAAGCTCGTCTCGTCCTTGAACGGGTCGAACGTCTCGCCCGGCCCGATCACTCCCGCCGCCGTCGCCGCCGCGGTGAAGGCGTCCTGGAGGTCGATCTCCGGCCGGGCGACCTTCGCATCGCCGAGCGCCGTACGCAGGAAGTCGACGTGCGCCTTCTCGTCCTGCGCGATCTCCTCGGCGTACTGGCGGCCGATCTTGGTCTCGAACGGGACCTTGTACCCGCCGGTGACCCGGCCGAGCTCGCCCCGGCCGTCGACCTGGGAGTCGGCGAGTCCCTCGCCGGTCACCGCGCGCAGGTAGAACTCCGCCTCGAGGTACTCGAGGTTGAGGGCGAAGTTGAGCACGGCGGCGTCCGACACAGCGGACTCGTCCTCGCTGCCCCTGCCACCGAGGATGCCGTCGAGGAGCCCGCCTTCACCGGCGGAGGCGACGCCGCTGCCGAGGACGCCCAGGCCGGCCACTCCGGCGCCGGTCAGGCCGGCTGCGCGGAGGAAGCGCCGGCGGTCCATGCCGTTCTCGGCGCTGCGATCGATCGAGTCGTGCAGGAACTTCTTGGTGAAACCGTGGAACACGAGGTCTCCTCGTGCCGGGCCCGACGGGGAGGGCGACCGGGTCCGGGGTCGCCGCGAGGTGGTCGGGCGGGGAGCAGGTGCCGGAACAGCACCCTCGATCGCCACAACGACGCGCCGTGGCACCGGGTTACGCCCGATCCGATCCTCTCGACGCCGCACACGATGCCCGCCGGAACACCCCGAGCGTCGTCACTCTCCGCACAACTCGCCACTCTCCGTATTACTCGCCAGGTTCGTGGAAATCGTCCGAACCGGGCACGGGCCCGATGTCGAAGAACGAGGGAAAGGTCGCGGGAACCGCCCGTGGACCGGTGCCGGAGGAGAATCCGATGTTGCGTTCCGTTCGACGCTTGGCGACCTTGACCGCCATCGGGGTGGTCGCCGCGGCGGCGACCGTGGTGGGTGCCGGCGCGGCTTCCGCGCAGGAGCAGCCGCCGCCGATCGCGATGATCTCGAACCTGACCGGCAAGTCCACCTCGGTGAAGCTCGACAGCGGCTTCACCGGCGCGCTGGAGTCGCTCGGCGTCACCCCGGCCCCGTTCGGCGACGCCTCGATCGCCGACGGCTCCGCGTCGTTCCCGATCACCGGCGGCAACGTCTCGGTCTACAAGCCCGAGGAGGTGCTGCCCTACGTCCAGGGGCGCATCGAGCACCAGGGCAGCGGCCTGACCCTGACCAAGGGCGACACCGAGGTCACGCTGGACAACTTCGTGATCGACCCGGGCGACCCGGCCGTCCTGACCGGCCGGGTCCGCGCCGGCGGCCAGACCGTCGCCGAGTCGACCACGCTGTTCGACCTCAACGGCTCGACCCTGAAGCCGATCACGATGGACGAGGCCGCGGGCACCGCGACGCTGACCGGCACCACCGTCACCCTGAACTCCGGCGCCGCCGAGGCGCTGAACGGCGCCTTCTCGACCGACGCGCTGAAGGGCGGCACCGTCATCGGCATCGCGACGATCGTGGTGAACACGACGAGCGGTGAGATGCCGATGCCGCAGGGTGGCGTGGAGACCGGTGGGGGCAGCACGTCCGGCACCGATACCGGCCTGCTCGCGGCCGGCGCGGTGCTCCTGGCCGGGTCCGCGACCATCGCGGTCGCGGTCCGGCGCCGGTCCGGCTCGCAGGGCTGACCTACCCGGAAGTCCGGTGCCCCGGCAGCCGGGGCACCGGACTCCCCGTCCCGACCGATCGGAGCCGTCATGCCTCCCGCACCGTCACGGCGCCGCCCGACCGCCCTGCTCGTCGCGGCCGTGCTCGCCGTCGCGGGGGCCGTACTGGTCGTCGTGGCCGCGCTCGGTGGCGGTCCGCCCGCCCCGGCGGCCGAGACCGGTCCGTTGGACACCGGTGCCGTCGGCGCCGTCGGTACCGTCCCGGCCGACGCCCGGCCGGCCGGTGCGGTCCTCCCACCGTCCCCTCCGGCGTCGATCTCGATCCCGGCGATCGGCGTGGAGTCCGTGGTCAACGAGGTCGGCCTCGCCCCGGACGGCACCCTCGAGGTGCCACAGCCAGGACCGCTGTACGACCAGGCAGCCTGGTATCGCGGTTCCGCAGCACCGGGTTTCCGCGGCCCGTCCGTCATTCTCGGACACGTCGACTCGGCCGCGGAGGGCCCGTCGGTCTTCTACGATCTGGGACGGATCAAGCCCGGTCAGGAAATCGTCGTGAAACGCGACGACGGAATTGCCGCCACATTCCGGGTCGACGACGTCCGGTCGTTCCCGAAGGACGCCTTTCCGTCACAGAGCGTGTACGGCGCGACCGACCGTGCCGAGCTCCGGCTGATCACCTGCAGCGGCTCGTTCGCCGAGGACACCGGCAGCTACCGGGACAACACGATCGTCTTCGCGCACCTGGTCGGCAGCGCGGGCCCGTGACCCCGGACGCGCGGTCCGGCAGCGGCAGGAGCCGTCAGCCGTTCCGTGGCTCCAGCAGGCAGAACTCGTGGCCGTCCGGATCCCTGAGGACGATCCACTCCGCGTCCGGCGACTGCCCGACGTCCACCCGCTCCGCCCCGCGCTCGACCAGGCGCTGCGCCGTCGCGCCCTGGTCCTCCGCATGGAGGTCCAGGTGGAGCCGGTTCTTCTCCGCCTTCGGCTCGGCGGTGAGCACGAAGAAGAGGCCGGTCCCGGTCCCGTCCGGCGAGCGGACCTCGACGCCGGCCGAGGACTCCGAGACGACGTCCCACCCCAGGGTCTCCGCCCACCACCGCGCGGACGCGGAGGGGTCGCCGACCTCGATGGTCAGTGCCTCCCAGGTCACCTTCACGCCGGGCCACGCTACCGGTGCACATCGGACGGCGCCGCGAGCGACGACGCCGACGATGGAACGATCACCCCGTGACCGACTTCGCGACCGCGGACGACCTCGCCCGCCGCACGTCCGCCGCCGTCGACGCCGCCGTCGGAGCGGGCCGCGGGCTGGGGCTCGCCGTCGACGGTGCGACGGTGCTGCACGACCTGTTCTCCGTCGTCGTCCGGCTGGATCCCGCACCGGTCGTCGTCCGTGTCCCCGTCGTGCTGCCGGACCCGGCGGACCTCGGGGCCGTGGCGCGCCGGCAGCGCTCGGAGCTGGGGGTGACGGCGTGGCTCGACGCGCAGGGTGTCCCGGTGATCCCACCGAGCCCGCTCGTCCCGCGCGAACCGGTGCAGCGTGGTGGGTTCTCGATGACGTTCTGGCAGTTCGTCGAGGAGGAGCGCGGCGGCGAGCCGGACTACGTCGCGAACGCGGAGAGCGTCCCGGCCCTGCACGCCGCGATGCGCGACTACCCGGAGCCGCTGTCGTTCCTGTCCGCTGCCGAGCCGTGGTTCGTCACCGAGGCGCTCGACCGGCTCGGCAGCCGTCCCGATCTCCTGCCGGCCGCCGACCTGGAGCGGGCGCGCCGGGAGTGGGCCGTCCTGGAGCCGGCGGTCGGCTCGCGGGCGGTGTTCGAGGAGCGGTTCCCCGGGACCGGGCTGCAGCCGATCCACGGGGACTGCCCGCCCGCCAACGTGTTCGCCGGCGTCGAGGGGATGCGGTACGCCGACTTCGAGCTGGTGACCCTCGGTCCGGTCGAGTGGGACATGGCCGCACTCGGACCGGCCCTCGAGGAGGCCTACGACCGGGGCGCGCACCGCGCCGGCGTCCGCACGCTGGACCGCGACGTGCTGGCGTTCGTGAACGCCGTGGGCATGCTGCGGGCGCTCACGACGCTCGCGCTGGTGCCGCAGCTGCCGGTGCTGGCCGAGTACCTCGCCCCCGCCGTCGACCAGTGGCGGGCGACGCCGTTCGCCGGCGGATCGCCGTCCTGAGGGCGGGCACGGGAACGACACCTCGGACTACCGGCGACCCCGCACCATCCGGACGGCGGTCCAGGCCGCCGCGGCCACGAGCAGCCCCAGCAGCGCCCACGCCACGATCTCCTGCACCGACACGATCCGCGCCGCCGCCTCCGACCCCGCGGCCAGCAGCGTGCCGAGCGTGAACGTCACCGACGACCACGCCGCCGCCACCGGCACGCTGACCAGCAGGAACCGCGGGTACCCCAGGACGTGTCCGGCCAGCCTGGGCACCAGTGTCCGGGCAACCGCGAACCACTGTCCGACCGCGACGGCCACCGCGGGCCGGGACTCGGCGAGCCGGAGGACCCGGCGGGCGGGTGTCGGGACCCGGGCGTCGTCGTGCAGCGGCCGGACGCCCGCCCGGCGGGCCCGCCAGTAGCCGAGGCTGGGCCCCGCGACCGACGCGGTCACGGCGGCGACGGCCGCGGCGGGCACCGGCACCGTGCCGGTACCGGCCAGCACGCCGAGCCCGACGGTCACGCTGATCCCGGGGAGCACGACGCCGACGAGCAGCCCCGCCTCGGCGACCAGGACGAGCGCCGCCACCAGCAGCACCCCGGAGCCGAGCGTCCCGGCGACGGCGGACAGGGCGTCCGGGACGGTCACGGCGCCGACCCTATCGACGCGCGTGCTGCTCCCCGACGGGCCGGTGGTCAGGAGTGCGGGACGACGACCGCGCGGGCCGTCAGCTCCCCCGACTCCAGCTTCCGGTACGCCTCCAGGGCGTCGTCCAGCGAGTACCGCTCGACGTCCGGCACGATCTGGCCGCGGCGGTACATCGCGACGACGTCGTGCAGGTCCTCGACCGTGCCCCAGTAGGTGTTGGTGATCGTCGACTCGTAGGGCGTCGAGAAGAAGTTCCACTCGGTGGTGCCGCCGGCGATCCCGACGACGGTGAGCCGGCCACCGACCGCCATCGACGCCTGCGCGAGCTTCAGCGTGGGGGTGGCGCCGACCAGGTCGAACGCGGCGTCGACCCCGCGACCGCCGGTGATCTCGCGGATCCGCTCGGCCTGACCGTCCCCACCCGGGACGACGACGGCGCCGCGCTCCGCGGCCCGGGCCATCGCGTCGGGCTTCGTGTCGGTCGCGATCACGGTGGCGCCGGTGAGCGCGGTGAGGATCTGCACGGCGATCTGCCCCAGCCCGCCCAGGCCGATGACCAGTGCGAACCTTCCCCCGCCCGCGAGCTGCGGCAGTGCGGCGCGGATCGCGTGGAAAGGGGTGAGCGCGGCGTCGGCGAGCGGCGCGGCCGCGATCGGGTCGGCGTCGCCGAGCGGGACGAGGTTGCGCGCGGGCACGGTCACGTACTCGGCCATGCCGCCGTCGCGGCCGAGGCCGATCGCGGCGTACGGGTTGGTCGCGGCGTTCTCGCAGTAGGTGTCCTGCCCCTTCGAGCACATCCGGCAGGTCCCGCACCCGATCGGCCCGTAGACGAGGTACGCGGCGCCCTCGGTCACGCCGGAGACCCCGGGCCCGATCCGCTCCACCCAGCCCGACGTCTCGTGACCGAGCACGAAGGGCGGCTGCTGCGAGCCGGGGGCGCCCTCGACGAACTCGCGGTAGACGGAGACGTCGGAGTGGCACGCGCCGGCTCCCGCGACCTTCAACAGGACCTCGCCCGGCCCCGGCTCCGGCGTCGCGACCTCGGTCAGGACCGGGAACGTCTGGAACTTCTCGAACACGACGGCGCGCACGGTGGCACCTCTCCTCGTTGCAGGACCCGCATTGGTTGTGCTCTCAACGATATGCCGGTCGTGCCTGCGTCGCCCTGTGATCCGCGAGCTACTCCGGACCGGCGACGGCGCGGGGCCGGCGACGACGGACCGCACCGGCGACGAGCACGCCGACCGCCACCAGCACCAGGATCCCCGCCAGCGGAAGGACGATCATGAGCGCGAGCCCGCCGCCGATGTTCGCGCCGATCGTCGCGGCCGTCACGACCCGCCACGACAGGCCGGCCAGCACCCCGGCGACGACGAGCAGCGCCGTGGCCCCCGGCACGGCCGGGCCGGTCTCCCGCCGCCGTCGCACGATCGCGACGAGCAGCACGCCGAGCAGCACCAGCACGCCGATCCCCGCGACGTGCCCGGCGACCGGCGGGAGGGGCGGCGGCGGTGCGACGATCCGGTCGTCGGGGAACGCCCCGGCGCTGCTCCGGTCGCCGACCAGGTACCAGGTGGCGCCCGCCGCGGCGATGCCGGCGGCGAGCACGGTCGCGGTGTCGCGCAGTGTCATGACCTCCACCGTGGACGCGCGCCTGCGTGGCCGCCTCCGTGGTTCCACGGACGCCGCAACCCCGTTGCCGCAGAGCTGCGGACCTGCTGTGCTCCCATCATGACCACGGTCCTGACCCTGCCCGCCGACGGCCCGGTGATCGCCTCCGAGGCCGACGCGATCGACGTCCTCGGCGAGGCGTTCGGGCACGGCGCGGACCTGGTCGCCGTCCCGGTGGAGCGTCTCGACCCGGAGTTCTTCCGGCTCCGCAGCGGGCTCGCCGGTGCGATCACGCAGAAGTTCGCGCAGTACGGCGTCCGGCTCGCCGTGGTCGGCGACGTGTCCCGGTGGACGGCCGAGCCGGGCCCGGTCGCGGACTGGGTCCGGGAGTCGAACGAGGGACGCCATCTGCGGTTCGTCGGCGACGTGGCCGAGCTCGGCGCGTGACCGTCCTGGACCGGCGGGCGCTGAACCGGGCCACGCTGGCCCGCCAGCACCTGCTGGACCGGCGGCCGCCCGGGACCGGCGCGGCCGGGGTCGTGGCGCACCTGGGCGGGATGCAGGCCCAGGAACCCGGCGCCCCCTACACGGGGCTGTGGTCGCGCATCGCGGCGTTCGACCCGGTCCCGGCGTCGGCGGCACTGACCGGGCGGGCACTCGTCCGCACGCTGCTGATGCGCCGCACGGTGCACCTGGTCACCGCCGCCGACTGCCTGGCACACCGGGCACTGCACCAGCCGATGATCACCCAGCGGACCTGGGGCGCCCGGAAGGCGGAACTGCCCGGGGTGACGCCGGAGACGCTCGCCGCGGCCGTCCGGCCGTGCTTCGCCGAGGCCCCGCGCACCGGCGGCGAGGTCGCGCGGATAGTGGCGGACCGGTTCCCCGGAGCCGGTCACGCGGCGCTCGCCGACGCCGCCGTCTCCGTGGTCCCGCTGGTGCAGGTCCCGCCGCGCGGCACCTGGGACGGCGCCGGCCCGGCCCGGCTGACCACGGTGGACGCCTGGCTGGGCCGCGAGCCCGATCCGGAACCGCGCGCCGAGGAGCTGGTGCGGCGGTACCTGGCCGCGTTCGGACCGGCGGCGAGCGCCGACCTGCGCGCCTGGTGCGGGCTGACCGGGCTGCCCGCCGTCGTCGCACGGGTGAAGCCGGGCCTGCGGACCTTCCGCGACGAGCGCGGACGCGAGCTGCTCGACCTCCCCGACGCCCCGCTGCCCGATCCGGACACCCCCGCACCACCGCGGTTCCTGCCCGCCTTCGACAACGCCGTCCTCGGGTTCGACGACCGCAGCCGGATCATCGACGACGAGCACCGCGGGCTCAGCGTCACCGGCGCCCGGTTCGTGCTGGTCGACGGCAGGGTCGCCGCCACCTGGACCCCGGTGGGCGACGCCGGCCTGTCGGTGCGGCCGTTGCGGGCGCTGACCCGGGCCGAGAACGACGACGTACTGGAGGAGGGCGAGCGGCTGCGGGCCTTCCTCACCGCCGGTGCGGACGGCGACGTCCGGGTCGGCCGGTAGGTCAGTCGACCGGGCGCCAGGGCCGCGGCGGCAGGGTCGGCAACCCGCTCGGCGAGCACTGACCGCCCCGCTCCCCCGCCAGCCGGAACACCAGCCACCCCGCGACCGCGGCCAGCACCGACCCGGTCAGGATGCCGATCTTCGCCTCGGCGATCAGCAGCTCGTCGTCGAGGGCCAGCTCGGTGACGAACAGCGCCACCGTGAAGCCGATCCCGGACAGCGCCGACCCGCCGAGCAGCTGTCCCCAGCGCAGGGTGTCGGGGACCTTCCCGATCCCGGTGCGCAGCACCAGCCAGGTGCCCGCCGCGACGCCGATCGGCTTGCCGACCACCAGCCCCAGCACGATCCCCCAGGTCAGCAGGGATCCGGCGGCCGCGGACAGCGTCTCGGCGTCGAGCACCACCCCGGCGTTGGCGAGCACGAACAACGGGACGATCACGTAGCTGCTCCACGGCTGGATCCGCAGCTGCAGCCGCTCGTTCGGCGACACCGCGCCGACCGCGGCGATCCGCGCCGTCCGGGCCCGCTCGGGCGTCGGGTCGAGCAGGAAGTTCTTGCCGACGGCCATCGCGTCGGCCATGTCCTCCCGGCGCGGGGCATAGGCGTTGACCAGCAACCCCAGCGCGACGCCGACGACGCTCGGGTGCACCCCGGACCGCAGCACCGCCAGCCAGCACAGCACCCCGACGACGGCGTAGAACGGCGTCCGCCAGAAGCGCACGTAGCGCAGGGCGAGCAGCCCCACCAGGAGCACGACCGCCACCAGCAGGGCGAGCACGTCGACCTCGTCGGTGTAGAACAGCGCGATCGCGGCCACCGCGCCGATGTCGTCGACGATCGCCAGCGCCAGCAGGAAGACCCGCAGCTGGTCCGGGCAGCGCGGCCCCAGCAGCGCGAGCACGCCGAGCATCACCGCGGTGTCGGTCGAGATCGCGATGCCCCAGGCGTTCGCGGCCTCGCTGCCAGAGTTGAGGGCGAGGAACACCAGCGCGGGGACGACGAGCCCGCCGACCGCGGCGGCCGCCGGCGCGGCGATCGCGCGGAACCCGCGCAGCTCACCGAGCGTCGTCTCGCGGGCGATCTCCAGGCCGACCGAGAGGAAGAACAGCACCATCAGGCCGTCGTTGACCCAGTGCCGCAGGTCGAGATCGAGCCCCGTGCCGCCGAGCTGCACGGCGAGCGAGGTGTGCCAGAAGCTCTCGTACCCGTCGCCGAGGTTGGCCCAGACCAGGGCGGCCACCGCGGCCCCGACCAGCAGCACCGCCGATCCCGACTCCGTGCCGAGGAACCGTCGTGCCGCGTCGGAGAGATCCCCGCGCTCGACCAGGGTGGTGACCGCCATGCGAGGATCCTGCCGTCCGCCGGGTGGCGAGGGAACGCGGAGGTCCGTCCATGAGCAGGCTCGACCCGCCCCTCGGACCGTACGACCACGTGCTGGGTCCGCCGGACGCCGAGCTCACGCTGGTCGAGTACGGCGACTACGAGTGCCCCTACTGCCGCGACGCCGCCCCCGTGATCGACGAGGTCCGCGCCCGGTTCGGTGACCGGCTGCGGTTCGCGTTCCGGCACTTCCCGCTGCACGAGGTGCACCCGCACGCCCTCGCCGCGGCGGTGGCCGCCGAGATGGCGGGGCTGGAGGGCCGGTTCTGGGAGATGCACGCCTCGCTGTTCGCCCCCGGACCGCCACGGTTGCGCCAGGACGACCTGCGCGAGCACGCCGCCGCGATCGGGGTGCCGCCGGAGCGGGTCGTCTGGCCGGCGACGCAGGTCGTCGAGGACCGGGTCGAGGCCGGGTTCAACGCGGCGGTGCGCAGCGGCGTCCGCGGCACCCCGACGCTCTACGTCCGCGGCGAGCGCTACCGCGGTGACGTCACCGTCGCCGCGCTCACCGCCGCACTGGACCCGGTCGTCAGCTCCTAGCCGTCGTCCCGGGCCGACGGGCCGACCAGCATCACCGGACAGGCCGCGCGCTGGATCAGCGACAGCCCGGTCGAGCCGAGCAGCAGGCCGGTGAACCCGCCCCGCCCCCGGGTGGCGACGACGACCAGTCGCGCGCCCTCGCTGCGGTCGGCCAGCGCGCGTCCCGGCTCGGAGCGCTCGATCACGCGCTCGACGGGGACGTCCGGGTAGCGCTCCGACCACCCGGCGAGCCGTTCGGCCAGCGACCGCTCCTCGGCGTCGCGCAACCGGTCGAACGCGCCCGCCGCGCGCAGGGCCGGGGACCGGCCGTCGTGCCAGGCGTAGAGGGCGGTGAGGCCGGTGCCGTGCGCGGAGGCTGCGGCGAAGGCGTGCTCCAGGGCCGACGCGGACAGCGGGCCGCCGTCCACCCCGACGACCACCGGGCCGTCGGCGCCGGTGTTCCCGCGGACCACGACCAGCGGGCACGACGCGTGCGAGGCGACCGTCAGTGTCACTGAGCCGAGTGCGCTGCCGACCGCACCCCGCCCGGCCGACCCGAGCACCAGCAGCGACGCCGTCCGCGACTCCTCGACGAGCGCCGCGCCCGGCGCACCGCGGTCCTCCCGGGCCGTCACCGTCACCCCGGGCGCCGTCTCGGTCGCCACGGCGCGGGCCGCCCCGAGGATCTCCTCGGCCTCGACCCGCATCCGCTCCTCGACGTCGTCGAGCAGGGGTGCGACGGCCGCGTCCGCGTAGAGCCCCGCGACGTCGAACGCGTGCACCAGCAGCAGGTCCGCGTGCCGGTCCGCGGCCTCCCGCGCGGCCCACCGGACGGCGTCCAGGGCCGAGTCCGATCCGTCCACACCGACGACGACACCCATCGTTCCGCTCCGTTCCCGACCGGCTCACCCGAACCGGCCGCTCGTCTCCACCCTGCTCCCGCCCGGGCGGCGGGCGCAGCGGTCAGCAGGGTGAAAACGGACACGGCCGGGCGACGGCGGCCCGCAGGGGCCGGTACGGGCACCCGGGGTCCGCCCATCCGCGGCTACGGTGATCGCGGCGACAGGGAGGTCCCATGCACGCACCGAGCGTTCTCATCGTCGGCGCCGGGTTCGGCGGCATCGCCGCCGCGATCGAGCTGCGCGCCCACGGCATCCGCGACGTGTCGATCGTGGACGCCGCGCCCGGGCTCGGCGGCACGTGGCTGCACAACACCTACCCGGGTGCGGCCTGCGACGTGCCGAGCCACCTCTACTCGTTCTCGTTCGCGCAGCGCAGCGACTGGTCACGGCTGTGCTCCCCGCAGCCGGAGATCCTCGCCTACCTGCAGGACGTGGCGAAGGAGTTCGGCGTCGACGACCTGATCGAGACCGGCACCCGGATCGTCTCGGCGGACCGGCCGGACGCCGACGGGCCGTGGACGGTCGTCGCCGAGGGCGGCCGCACGTGGACGGTCGACGTGCTGATCGTCGCGACCGGCCAGCTCAACACCCCGGTCACCCCCGGCATCCCCGGCAAGGACTCGTTCGCCGGGCACACCTTCCACTCGGCACGCTGGGACCACGACCACGACCTGCGGGGCCGCCGCGTCGCCGTCATCGGGACGGGGGCCAGCGCGGTGCAGTTCGTGCCGGCGATCGCTCCCGAGGTCGGGCACATGACCGTCTTCCAGCGGTCCGGGAACTGGTTCCTGCCGCGCCGCAACCGGCGCTTCCCCGCCTGGTGGCAGGGCGCGATCCGGCGGATCCCCGCGCTGCGGCGCTGGCGGCGGCGGTTCATCACCGAGTACTGCGAGTCGCTGACGCTGATGATCCGGCACCCGTCGACCTGGGGCCGGCTCGGCAGGCTCTACTCGACGCTGTTCATGCGGATGCAGCTGCGCGACCCGGAGGTCCGGCGCAGGGCGTGGCCGGACTACACGTTCGGCTGCAAGCGGATCCTGTTCAGCTCGCACTGGCTGCCCGCGCTGCAGCGGGACAACGTCACGCTCGAGACGGAGCGGGTCACCGAGATCGTCCCCGAGGGCGTCCGCACCGGCGACGGGCGGCTGCACGAGGTCGACACGATCATCTGGGGCACCGGGTTCGCGGCCACCGACTTCATGTTCCCGATGGAGATCACCGGCCCCGGTGGACGGTCCATGACCGACGAGTGGGCCGACGGCGCCCACGCCTACCTGGGGATGACCGTGCCCGGGTTCCCGTCGCTGTTCGTCCTCTACGGACCGAACACGAACACCTCGGGCGGCTCCATCGTCCGCTACCTGGAGCACCAGGCCCGGTACGTGCGCGAGGCGCTGCAGGAGGCCGCACGCCGCGGGTCGAGCGGGGTCGAGGTGCGGGCCGACGTCGAGCGCGCCTACGACGAGGAGATCCAGGCCCGGTTCGGCGGTACGGCCTGGCTGCGGTGCGACTCCTGGTACCGCGACGACTCGGGCCGGATCGTCACCAACTGGCCCGGCTACATGCGGGACTACGACGCGCGCACGAAGCGGGTCGAGCCGGCCGACTACGTCTTCCACTGACCGGTCCCGACACGGATCCGCCCCGCGCCCCGTGGCGGCGGGGTGCGGGGCGGAACGCGTGCCGGTACTCCGACCGGCGGGTCAGTCGCAGCTGGTCGGGTTCCCCTTGTTCTGCGCGGCGCCTCCGCCGAGGATGCCGAGCACGTTGCCGACCGCGGCGTTGACGCCCGGGCAGACGTTGGCGTTGTTGAGGACGTTGACGTCGTCGAGGTTCACCAGGCCGAACTGGTCGCCCCGGGTGTTGCCGACGTCCTGGACGAACGAGTCGCCGTCGCCGTCCCACTCGTCGGCCGGTGCGGCCGACGCCAGCGGGCTGAACGCGACGAGTGTCGCGACGACTGCGGCGCCGGTGACCGCGAGTTTCCTGCGCATGATCTTTCTCCCCGATCGTGTCCGGTGGGACGGACGTGCCGTGTGAGCACCATCGGGACGCCTGTGCGTCACGACATTGCGGACGGTAGGCAGCCGGTCGCAGCCGGAGATACGGCTGCGACCCGGTCGAGTGATGAGTGGGACGGTGACACCGAAAGAGTGGGTGTGAGTCGCCACGGACCGCGTTTCCCAGGACACCCGACACGGTGCGTCTCGGTGCCGCAGCCACCGATCGCCCAGGGTCACCGTTCCGGCGCTCCGGGGCGCGGAGTGCACCACCCGGCGGGGTGATGTCGTGACCGGCGTGTCGCGACGTCCGGCGTGTCGGGCCGGCCGGGCTCAGAACACCGAGTAGCCGCCGTCGACGACCATCTCGTCGCCGGTGTGGAAGGTCTGGGCCGGGTCGGCGAGGTAGGCGCCCACGCGCTCGAACTCGTCCGGCTCGGCCCAGCGCCGCACCGGCGTCCGCGCGGTGGTGGCGGCGCGGAACCGGTCGTCGTCGTGGGCGGGGGCGGCCAGTGCGGTCCGCGTCCAGCCCGGGACGACGGCGTTGACCCGCACCCGGTGCCGCGCCAGCTCGACGGCGAGCGTGCGGGAGAGCCCGAGCATGCCGGTCTTGCTGGCGGCGTAGGCGGCCTGGCCGCGGGCGCCGTAGCGGGACACCATGGACGACACCAGGATCATCGAGCCGCCGGTGCCCTGTTCGACGAACCGCCGGGCACCCTCACGGCAGGTGAGGAACGCGCCGTCCAGGTTGGTCGCGGTGACCCGGCGCCAGTCCTCCAGCGTGGTGTCGGTGATCGGCCGCGCGTCGGTGGTCCCGGCGTTCGCGACGACGCAGCCGAGCGGCCCGCCGCGCTCCACCGTCTCCGCCATCGCCCGCCCGACCGACGCTTCGTCGGCGACGTCGCAGGTGACGGCGCGGGCGGTCGCGCCGATCCCCTGCAATCCGTCGACGGCCGCCGCCGACTTCGCGGTGTCCCGGGCCCAGATCGTGATGGATCCGCCGGCCCGCGCGATACCGGTGGCCAGCGCCAGGCCGATGCCCCCGTTCCCTCCGGTGACGACGGCGTGCAGTCCGGTCAGGTCGGTCATGTGCCGATCATGCACGAACTCCCGCCGCGTCGAGCAGCGCCGGGAGCACCGGGTTCGACCCCTCCCGCTTCCACGCCAGCGCCAGCGCCACCAGCGGCGGGTCCGCCAGCTCGACCAGCACCACCCCGGGCGTGCGCAGGTCGGCGGTGGCGTCGAGGGCGAGACCCACGCCCACGCCGGCGCCGACCAGCGACAGCAGGGTGTGCGTCTCCGGCGCCTCCTGCTCGATCCGGGGCATGAACCCGGCGCGCAGGCAGGCGGCGTCGACGGCGGTGCGCATCAGCGCCATCCGCGCCGACGGGTAGGCGACGAACCGCTCGTGGGCCAGCTCGGCGAGGTCCAGCACGTCCCGCCCGGCCAGCGGATGCTCGTCGGGCAGTGCCGCCATCAGCCGTTGGCGGGCCAGCTCGTGGACGACGAGGCCCTCGTCGTCGACGGGGGTGCGGATCAGCGCGGCGTCGATCCGGTCGGCGCGCAGGTCCTCGGCCAGCTCCCCGGAGAACCGGCCGGTGGACAGCGCCAGCCGGGCGAGCGGGTGGCGCTCGCGGAACCGGCGGGCGGTCGCGTACAGCCACCGGTTGGAGCTGGGCCCGGCGAACCCGAGCCGCACCGTGCCGGTGCCGCCGTCGGCGGCCTGCCGGGCCGCGGTCACGGCCTCCCCCGCGGCGGCGATGGCGCGGCGCGCGAGCGGGAGGAACGCCTCGCCCGCGGGGGTGAGCGCGACGGCCCGGGTGTGCCGGTCGAACAGCGCCGTACCGACCTCGCGTTCCAGGCGGCGGATCTGCTGGGACAGCGGTGGCCCGGACACCTGCAGCCGGGCGGCGGCCCGGCCGAAGTGCAGCTCCTCGGCGACCACCACGAACGACTCCAGCTGGCGCAGCTCCATCGGTACACCATGTCGGTCCGACGACAGAATGGGAACCCAGAAAGTCCCGACGACGACCGAATGACGTTCTACGGTTGCGTCGCGGTGATCGCGGCCGGTGTGGCCCGCGGCACCGGCCCAGGGTGCAGCATCCCAGTGCAAGGGGGCACGCGATGAGCACGAGCACACCGGCCATGCGCCGGAAGGCGGGGATCGCCTCGTTCGTCGGTACGACCATCGAGTGGTACGACTTCTACATCTACGGCACCGCCGCGGCGCTGGTGCTCGGACCGCTGTTCTTCCCGAACGCCTCGCCGGCCGCCGGGGTGCTGGCGTCGTTCGCGACGTTCTGGGTCGGCTTCCTCGCGCGGCCGATCGGCGGGATCGTCTTCGGCCACCTCGGTGACCGGCTCGGCCGCAAGAACGCGCTGGTGGCGACACTGCTGCTGATGGGCGTCTCGACCCTCGCGATCGGCCTGCTCCCGACCTACGCCTCGATCGGCGTGATGGCGCCGGTGCTGCTCGTCGTGGCCCGGCTGGTGCAGGGCCTCGCCGTCGGCGGCGAGTGGGGCGGGGCGGTGCTGATCGCCTCGGAGCACGCGTCGAAGGGCAAACGGATCCTCTACGGCGCGTTCGCCCAGCAGGGCAGCCCGGCCGGGCAGATGCTCGCCACCGGGTCGTTCGCGCTGGCCGCGATGCTGCCGGAGGAGGCGTTCCTGTCCTGGGGCTGGCGGGTGCCGTTCCTGGTGTCGGCGGCGCTGGTCGTCGTCGGGCTGGTGATCCGGCTGCGGATCGAGGAGAGCCCGGAGCTCGTCGCGCTGCGCTCCACCGGGCGGACGTCGCGGTTCCCGCTCGCCGACCTGTTCCGGGAGCGGGCCGGGATGGTCGTCGTCGCCGTCGGGGCGTGCGCGCTGGTCGCCGCGGCCGCCTACTTCAAGAACACGTTCGCGCTGGCGTGGGCCGTCAACGACCTCGGGTTCGACCGTCAGGTGTTCCTCAACGTCGTGCTGATCAGCTCGTTCGTGCAGTTCTGCACGCAGCCGCTCGGTGCGTTCATGGCGACCTGGTGGAACCCGCGCAAGGTCGTGACCGTGCTGCTGCTGATCGAGCTCCCGCTGTTCCCGCTGATGTTCGCGCTGATCTCCACCGGGAACTTCGCGCTCGCCGCGCTCGGCATGGCCCTCGCGACCCTGCCGCACACCATGTACTACGCGATCCTGGCCGGGATGCTGGCCGAGGCGTTCCCGGCGCGGATGCGCTACACCGCGATCTCGCTGTCCTACGCGCTCGCCGGGACGCTGTTCGGCGGGACCGCACCGCTGATCGGGCAGTCGCTGCTCGCCGTGACCGGGTCGATCGTGCCGGTCGTCGTCTACTCGCTGGTCATCGTGCTGGTCTCGCTGTTCGCCGCGCGCTTCGTGCTGGCCCGCGGGCCGGTCCCGGACGAGGTGCCCGCGGGCGTCACCACCACCACGGAGAGGACGTCGTGACACCGCTGTTCCCCGAACCCGTGATCGCCGCCGGGTCGACGCCGCTGGCCGCCCGGCTGCGCGAGCTCGTCGCCGCCGCGCCGGACGCGCCGCTGGCCTCCGACGGCGACACGGTGCTGACCCGGTCGGAGTTCGACGCCCGCACGAACCGGCTGGCCCGCGCCTTCGCCGAGCGCGGCGTCACCCGCGGCGACCTGGTGTCGATCGCGCTGCCGAACACCGTGCGGCACCTGGAGTGCTCGGTCGCGGCGTGGAAGCTCGGCGCGGTGCCCCAGCCGCTGTCCGCGGCGCTGCCCGACGCCGAGCGCGACGCGGTGCTCGCGGTCGGGCGGCCCGCGCTCGTCGTCGACGCGGCGTCCGGGATCACCGGCGACGGCCACGACGACGGCCCGCTGCCCGACGTCGTCGGGCCGTCCTGGAAGGCGCCGACCTCGGGCGGCTCGACCGGGCGGCCGAAGCTGATCGTCGCCGGTCAGGCGGCCTGCGTCGAGCAGGCGCTGGCCCGGGTCGACGGGCTGCGGATCGACCGCGACGGCGTCATGCTCTGCACCGCGCCGCTGCACCACAACGCGCCCTACATGTTCGCGCTGATGGCGTTGCTGCAGGGCCACCACGTCGTGCTGATGCAGCGGTTCGACGCGGCCCGCACCCTGGAGCTGGTCGGCGAGCACGGCGTGACCTGGCTCTACGTCGTCCCGACGATGATGGGCCGGATGCTGCGCCTGCCGCCGGAGCACTGGGACGACGCCGACCTCGGCAGCCTGCGCACCGTGCTGCACGTGGGCGCGCCCTGCCCGCCGGAGGTCAAGCGCGGTTGGCTGGAGCGGGTCGGCCCGGAGACCGTGATCGAGCTCTACTCCGGCACCGAGTCCCAGGCCGGCACCCTGATCGACGGCCGCGAGTGGCTGGCGCACCCCGGCTCCGTCGGGCGGGTCACCCGTGGCGAGATGAAGGTCTGCGACGACGACGGCCGCGAGCTCGGCCCCGGCGCGACGGGCGAGATCTGGATGCGCTCCGGCGGGACGCCGACGTACCACTACCTCGGTGCGACCCCGCGCGAGCGGGACGGCTGGGAGTCGCTGGGCGACATGGGGGCCCTCGACGCCGACGGCTACCTGTACCTCGCCGACCGGCGCTCGGACATGATCCTCGTCGGGGGCGCCAACGTGTACCCGGCCGAGGTGGAGGCGGCGCTCGTCGCGCACCCGGACGTGCGGGACGCCGTCGTCGTCGGGCTGCCCGACGTCGACTACGGCCGGATCGTGCACGCGATCGTCCAGCCTGCGGCCGGGGCCCGTCCCGGCCTGGAGGACCGGCTGCGGGAGCACTGCGCGCAGCGGCTCGGCCGCGCCAAGAACCCGCGCGGGTACGAGCTCGTCGACCATCCGCTGCGCGACGACGCCGGGAAGGTCCGCCGCTCGGAGCTCGCCGCGGCGCGCAGGAGCCCGCTCGCGGGGTAGGTGCGCGATGATGGCGATCATGACCGAGCTCCTGGACCGGCTCCGCGCGCTGCAGGTGTCCTCGCTGTGCGACGCCGACAAGTCGCTGCCCGTGGTGGATCCGGCGATCCACGCCCTACTGCCCGGGACCTCCCTGGCCGGCCCGGCCGTCACCGTGAGCTGCGTGGACGACCACCTGCCGATGTTCGCCGCACTGCGGGCCGCCGCCGAGGGATCGGTGCTGGTCGTCGCCGGGGCCGGCGGCACCCGCGCGGTGGCCGGCGAGCTGTTCGCCACCGAGGCGCGGCGGCGCGGGCTGGCCGGGATCGTCGTCGACGGGCTGGTGCGCGACGTCCGCGGCCTGCGCGCGATCGGTCTGCCGGTGTTCGCCCGCGGGACCTGCCCGGCGTCCGGGTCGGTGCAGGACCCGGGCACCGTCGACGAGCCGGTCGCGTTCGGCGGGATCGTCGTGGCCCCCGGCGACGTCGTGTGCGGCGACGACGACGGCCTGCTCGTCGCCCCGCCCGACCGGCTCGCGGGGATCGTGGACACGGCCGAGGAGATCGAGCGGGCGGAGACGGCGCTGGTCGCGGCGATGCGGCGCGGCGAGGAGCTGCACGGGCTGACCACCGTCGACGAGCACGTGGCCGCGCTCCGCCGCGGCGAGCGGTCCGCGCTGGGGTTCCGGGTCTGAGCGACCCGGCCCGGGTCAGTCCGGGTCCTGCAGCAGCGCCACGTCGGAGACGGCGTCGATGTGCTCGGCCATCGTCCGGGCCGCGGCGTCGGCGTCCTGCGCGCGGATCGCCTCGACCACCAGCCGGTGCGCGGCGAGCGACTCGGCCGGGCGGCCGGGCTGGCTGAGCGACTCGATCCGCGACTCGCGGATCAGCTCGGAGATCTCGCCCATCAGCGTGCCGAGCAGCCCGGAGTGCGCCGCCGTCGTGACCGCGGCGTGGAACTGCTCGTCACCGCGCACGCCGCGCCCGCCGCCGTCGACGTCGGCGGCCATCGCCGCCACCGCCTCGTCGATCCGGGCGAGGTCGGCGTCGGTGCGGCGCCGGGCGGCGAGCGCCGCGATCCGCACCTCGAGCGCCTGACGCGCCTCGATCACCTCGCGCAGCCGGTGCCGGCGGGCCCGCAGCGCGTGCAGCACCTGCCGGTCGGCGGGCACCTCGCGGATCACCGCGCCGTCGCCGTGCCGGACGTCGATCACGCCCTGGACCTCCAGCGCGACGAGTGCCTGCACCACCGACGCCCGCGACACCCCGAGCAACCCGGCCAGCTCGCGCTCGGCCGGGAGCCGGTCGCCGGAGCCGAGCCCCTGCTCGGTCATGTGGTCGAGGAGCCGCTCGACGAGCTGCTCGTACAGGCGCGGGCGGGCCAGCGGCTGCAGTGACCGTGCGGACTCCCGGATCACGGGCCACCTCCGTTCGTGGTTGACAGCACCCTACCGGAGGTGGATAGTCCACTGGGCCAGTGGCCAGTCCACTGCTCCACTGTTCCACTGCTCTCCTGCGCCACCTGGTCGTCCGCTCCGTCCACCACGTCCCGCCGAGGTCACCGCCGACCTGGAGGTTCCCGCGATGCCACCGGATCTCATCGCCCTGCTCGTGCTCGTCTGCGTCTTCCTGGTCGCCACCCTGCGCCCGGTCAACATGGGCGCCGTCGCCCTGGTCGCCACGTTCGTCGTCGGCACGTTCGTCGTCGGCGAGTCCACCGACGAGCTGCTCGCCGGGTTCCCCGGGGACCTGTTCGTGATCCTGGTCGGGGTCACCTACCTGTTCGCGATCGCGAAACGGAACGGCACCGTCGACTGGCTGGTCGCCCGCGCGGTCCGGCTGGTCGGCGGCCGCACCGCGCTGATCCCCTGGGTGATGTTCGTCGTCTGCGCGGCCGTCACCGCCGCGGGCGCCGCGTCACCGGCCGCCGTCGCGATCATCGCGCCGGTCGCGCTCGGGTTCGCGCACCGGCACCGGATCTCGCCGATGCTGATGGGCGTCATGGTCGTGCAGGGCGCCTCGGCCGGGAGCTTCTCGCCGATCGGGATCTTCGGCGGGATCGTCAACGGCGTCGTCGCCCGCAACGGGATCGCCGCCGACCCGACCGTGCTCTTCCTCGCGACGTTCGGGTTCAACGCCGTGCTCGGCGTGCTGGCCTTCCTGGTCCTCGGCGGCCTGCGGCTGGCCCGCGGCGCCGGCAGCGCCGATCTCGACGAGCTCGGCGGCGAGGCCGTCTCCGCGTCCCGGGCCGCCACCCACCGGCCGGTCCCGCCGCACGCACTCGCCGGGAGCGGGCCGACCCGCGCCGCGGCCGCGACCGCCACCACCGAGCCGGCCACCGACACCGCGCCGCGGCTGGGCCGCGAGGGCGTCGCCACCCTGACCGGGCTGCTCGGGCTGATCCTCGGCTCGCTGGTGCTCGACCTGGACGTCGGGTTCGTGGCGGTGACCGTCGCGGTGCTGCTCACCCTCGCTTTCCCACGGACCAGCGCGGGGGCCGTGCACGAGATCAGCTGGAGCACCGTCCTGCTGATCGGCGGGATCGTCACCTACGTCGCGTTGCTGGAGCGCACCGGCACGATCGACCGGCTCGGCGCCGGCGTCGCCGGGATCGGCGCCCCGCTGCTCGCCGCGCTGCTGATCTGTCTCATCGGCGCCGTCGTGTCGGCGTTCGCCTCCACCACCGGCATCCTCGGGGCGCTCATCCCGCTGGCCGTGCCGTTCCTGGCCGCCGGTCAGGTGTCGGCGACCGGGCTGATCGCGGCGCTGGCGATCTCGTCGTCGGTCGTCGACTCCAGCCCGTTCTCCACCAACGGCGCGCTCGTCGTCGCCAACTCCGCGGAGGAGCGCCGTGACGCGGTCTTCCGCGGACTCATGACCTGGGGGATGTCCCTCGTCGTGCTCGCCCCGCTCGTCAGCTGGGCGCTGCTCGTCCTGCCCACCGCCTGAACCCGCCGTCCCCCTCGGAAGGAGCCCCCATGGCCCGCCCCGCCACCGGCCCGCTGCACGACGTCCTGGTCGTCGACCTCAGCCGGGCACTCGCCGGACCGCACGCCACGATGATGCTCGGCGACCTCGGCGCCCGGGTGATCAAGATCGAGAACCCGGTCGCCGGGGACGACACCCGTGGCTGGGGGCCGCCGTTCGTCGGCGACGAGGGCGCCCGGGAGTCGACCTACTTCCTGTCGGCGAACCGGAACAAGGAGTCCGTCGCGCTCGACCTCAAGTCCGACGACGGCCGCGCCGCCCTGCGCGAGCTGGTCCGCCGCGCCGACGTGCTGGTCGAGAACTTCCGGGTCGGCGTCCTGGACCGGCTGGGCTTCGGCACCGACGAGCTGTTCGCGCTCAACCCGCGCCTCGTCGTCCTGTCGATCACCGGGTTCGGTCACGACGGGCCGGAGGCACACCGCTCCGGCTACGACCAGATCGCGCAGGGCGAGGCCGGGCTCATGTCGGTCACCGGCTCCGGCCCGGACGACCCGCAGCGCGTCGGCGTCCCGATCGCCGACATCCTCGCCGGCATGTACGGCGCGTACGGGGTGCTCGCGGCGCTGCACGAACGGGAGTCCACCGGCGCCGGGCAGGTCGTGCGCTCCTCGCTGCTGTCGGCCGTCGTCGGGGTGCACGGGTTCCAGGGCACCGCCTGGACGGTCGCCGGGACCGCCGGGCAGGCCCGCGGCAACCACCACCCGTCGATCTCGCCGTACGGGATGTTCCGCTGCGGCGAGGGCGCCGTGCAGCTGTCCTGCGGGTCGGAGGGACTGTGGCACCGGCTGTGCGCGGAGTTCGGTCTCGATCCCGACGCGGAGGGCATGAGCACCAACCCCGAGCGGGTCGGGCACCCCGACCTGGTGCGGACGACCGTCGAGGACGCGTTCGCCGGCGACACCGCGGACGCGACGCTCGCCCGGCTGGCCAGGGCCGGTGTCCCGGCCGGGCGGATCCGCTCGATCGACGAGGTCTACGCCTGGGAGCAGACCCGCAGCCAGGGCCTGCTGATGGAGGTCGAGCACGCGTCGCTGGGGGCACTGACCGTGCCCGGCCCGCCGCTGCGGTTCTTCGGACCGGACGGCGACGAGACCTCCCCCTCCGGGCACGCCGCCGCCCCGGTGCTCGACCAGCACGGCGACGCGGTCCGTGCCGAGCTCGCGGGCGGCCCGCGGTGAGCGCCCCGGCCCGGGCCGTCCCCGGCTCGGCGCAGCTGCTCGCGACCGTCCTCGACGCCGGGTCGTTCCGGTCGTGGGACGCGCCCGCCACGCCGCCCGCCGGTGCGGACGCCCGCTACCGCCGCGAGCTCGCCGCCGCCCGCGACGCGGCCGGGACCGACGAGTCGCTGGTCAGCGGCGAGGGCCGGGTCGGGGGACGGCGGCTGGCCGTCGCCGTCAGCGAGTTCGGCTTCCTCGCCGGTTCGGTCGGGTCCACCGCGGCCCGGCGGCTCGTCGCGGCCGTAGAGCGGGCCACCGACGAGCGCCTGCCGCTGCTGCTCTCCCCGGCCTCCGGTGGCACCCGGATGCAGGAGGGGACGCCCGCGTTCCTCGAGATGATCACGATCGCGGACCGGGTCGCCGCGCACCGCCGGGCCGGGCTGCCGGTCGTCGTCCACCTGCGGCACCCGGCGACCGGCGGGGCGTTCGCGTCCTGGGGGTCGCTCGGCACCGTCACGACCGCCGAGCCGGGTGCGCTGGTCGGCTTCCTCGGCCCGAAGGTGTACCGGGCGCTGCACGGCACGGACTTCCCCCCGGACGTGCAGCGGTCCGAGAACCTGGCCGCGCGCGGGATCGTCGACGCCGTCACCGGGGTCGACGGGCTCGCCCGGCTGCTGGACGCGCTGCTCGCCGTCGTCGAGCGGCGGCCGACGGTCGCCCCGGCCGCACCCCCGTCCCCGGAGCCGCACGGCGGCCCCGCACCGGACGCCTGGGCGTCGATCACCGCCACCCGGCGGCCGGACCGGCCCGGGGTGCGCGAGCTGCTGGACCGCGAGGCGGGCGACGTCGTCCCGCTGCACGGCACCGGCGCCGGCGAGATCGCGGCCGCGACCGTGCTGTACCTGGCCCGGATCGGGAGCACGCCGTGCGTCCTCGTCGGTCAGGACCGCGCGGCCGAGCGGCCACCGGGGCCCGCCGATCTGCGGGTCGCCCGGCGCGGCTTCGCACTGGCCCGCGAGCTGCAGCTCCCGCTCGTCACGGTGGTCGACACCGGCGGCGGCGAGCTGAGCGCCGACGCCGAGAACGGCGCACTGGCCGGTGAGATCGCGCGCTGCCTGGCCGAGCTCGCGGACCTGCCGGTACCGAGCGTGTCGGTGCTCGCAGGTCAGGGATCGGGCGGCGCGGCGCTGGCGCTGTTCGGGGCGCGGCGCCGGATCGCGGCCGGGCACGCCTGGCTGACCCCGCTGCCGCCGGAGGGCGCGAGCGCGATCGTGCACGGGACACCCGACCGGGCCGCCGAGGTCGTGGCGGCGCAGCAGGTGCGCGCCACGGACCTCGCCGACGCCGGCGCGGTCGACCGGATCGTGCCGGAACATCCCGACGCCGCCGACGAGCCGGCGGCGTTCACGGCGCGGCTCGCCCGGGCGATCGAGGAGGAGGTGCGGATCGCCGCGACCGGGCCGGGTCGCCGTCGCTGACCGTCGCCGGTGCTCTCATACGTCCGTCCCAGACGGACGATCAGGGCTACACGTCGTCGACGAGGTCCGCGACCGAGGGCACGACCCGGTTCGGCCGGAACGGGAACCGGTCGATCTCGGACTCCTTGGTGATGCCGGAGAGCACCAGGACCGTGCGCATCCCGGCCTCCAGCCCGGCGAGGATGTCGGTGTCCATCCGGTCGCCGATCATGACCGTGGACTCCGAGTGCGCGCCGAGCCGGTTGAGCGCGGCCCGCATCATCAGCGGGTTCGGCTTGCCGACGAAGTAGGGCTCCACGCCGGTCGCCTTGGAGATCATGGCGGCGACGGAGCCGGTGGCGGGCAGGATGCCCTCCGGCGACGGCCCGGTCGCGTCCGGGTTGGTGGCGACGAACCGCGAGCCCTTCTCGACCAGGCGCATCGCGGTGGCGATCGAGGAGAAGCTGTACGTGCGGGTCTCCCCGAGCACGACGTAGTCGGGGTTGCGGTCGGTGATGACGTAGCCGACGTCGTGCAGTGCGGTCGTCAGCCCGGCCTCACCGATGACGTAGGCGCTGCCGCGCGGGCGCTGCTCGTGGAGGAACGCCGCGGTCGCCAGCGCCGAGGTCCAGATCGACTCCTCCGGCACGTCCAGGCCGGTGGCCTGCAACCGGTACCGCAGGTCCCGGGCCGTGTGGATGCTGTTGTTCGTCAGGACGAGGAACGGGATGTCCTTCTCCCGCAACCGGGACAGCAACGCGTCGGCCCCGGGGACGATGCTGCCCTCGCGGACGAGGACGCCGTCCATGTCGGTCATCCAGCAGTCGATCGGCTTGTGCTCCACCACGACACCGGACCCTAACGGTGATCCGGCTGGCACGTGGGACACCAGAACAGGTTCCGCGCCGCGTGCTCGGAGTGCCGGACCTCCGTGCCGCACACCAGGCAGGGCAGGCCGGCCCGGCGGTAGACGTACACCTCGCCGCCGTGCCGGTCCTTGCGGCCGGGTTCGCCCCGGCGCCGCGGATCGTGCTCGGGGCGCACCGTGTCGATCCGGCCCACCCGCACGCCGTCACGCATCAGGGCGACGAGATCGGGCCACATGGCGTCCCAGGTCGCGCGGTCCAGCCCCCGGCCGGGCAACTGCGGGTCGAGCCCGTGTCGGAACAGCAGCTCGGCCCGGTAGACGTTCCCGACGCCCGCGAGGACGGCCTGGTCCATCAGCAGCGTCGCCAGCGGGCTGCGCGACCGGGAGACCCGCTCCCAGACCCGGTCCGGGTCGGCGTCCCGGCGCAGCGGATCGGCGCCCAGGCGGGCCCGCACCGCCCGCGCCTCCGCCGAGGTGATCAGCTCGCACGCGGTCGGGCCGCGCAGGTCGGCGTAGTGCGACTCGCCGACGAGCCGCATCCGCAGCTGCCCGACCGGCTCCGGCGCGGGCAGCTCGGACTCGGTGAACGTCCCGTACAGCCCGAGGTGGACGTGCACGACCCGGTCCCGCCCGTAGCGGTGGAACAGGTGCTTGCCGTGCGCCTCGGCGCCGGTCATCACCTGCCCGTCGAGCAGCGCGGCAGAGCCCTCGAACCGCCCCTGCGGGCTGGAGACCCGCACCGGCCTGCGGACGAACAGCGACCGGTGCCGCTTCGCCAGCCGGTGCAGCGTGTGCCCCTCGGGCATCAGCCGGGCAGGTCGATCTCGCCGGTCTCCTCGTAGCCGAGCATCTGGTCGATCCGGCGCTGGTGGCGCTCGTCGCCGGAGAACGGGGTCGCGAGGAAGGCGTCGACGATCGCGACGACCTCGGGGAACGGGTGCTGGCGGGCACCGACGCCGATGACCTGGGCGTCGTTGTGCTCGCGGGCGAGCTTCGCGGTGTCCTCGTTCCAGGCCAGCGCGGCCCGGATGCCCTTCACCTTGTTGGCGGCGATCTGCTCGCCGTTGCCGGAACCACCGAGCACGATGCCGAGGGAGCCCTCGTCGGCGACGACCCGGCGGGCCGTCTCGATGCACCAGGCGGGGTAGTCGTCGAGGGCGTCGAACGTCGGGGCCCCGACGTCGACCGCCTCGACACCCTGCTCGGTCAGGTACTCGACGAGCTTGCCCTTGACCTCGAAACCGGCGTGGTCACTGCCCAGGTAGACGCGCACGGGGCAGGATCATCCCTCATGCGGATCGGAGGGGTGGACGGGGTCCCCACGGGCTGGGTCGTGTGCGTGCTGTCCGGGACCGGGCGGGCACGCCGGGTGAGCTGGTCGGTCGTCCCGGACGCGGCCGCCGTGCTCCGGGCGACCGCCGGGTGCGACGCCGTCGGGATCGATATCCCGCTCGCGCTGCCGTCCGGCGGGACGCGGCGGCGGGCCGAGGTCGAGGCCTCCGCACGGCTCGGGACGGCTCGGGCGTCGCTCTTCCCGACCCCGCCCGCGACGGTCCTCGCCGCCGGGTCGTACGCCGACGCCTGCGCGGCCGCGCAACGCGCCACCGGACGGAAGATCAGCGTGCAGGCGTGGAACATCGTGCCGAAGATCCGCGAGTTCCAGGACGTCGCGCTGCCCGCGCCGGTCGTCGAGGCGCACCCGGAGCTGTCGTTCCGGACCCTCGCGCCCGGCACGGGTTTCGCGTCGAAGAAGACCGCGCGCGGGGCCGGGCAGCGGATCGCGGCGCTGTCCGGGTGGGTCGACCCGGCGCTGCTGCTCGGCGACCTCCCGTCCGCGGCCCGGCTCGACGACGTCCTCGACGCCCTCGTCTGCGCCTGGACCGCCGAGCGGGTCGCCCGGGGGACGGCGGAGCTCCTCGGGCCCGGCACCGACGACCGCGGCCGGTCGACGGCGATCGCGGTGTGAGGGCACGATCGACGCCCGTGGACGGACGGTGGCTCGAACTTGCCGACGGCGTGTTCGCGCGCCGGCACGACGGGCTGGACCTGACCACCGGGCTCGTCCTCGGCGCGGACCGCGCACTGGTGGTCGACACCCGCGGTGACGACGTCCAGGGCGCCGAACTCGCCGCCGCCGTCCGCACGGTGACGACGCTGCCGCCGGTCGTCGCGATCACGCACGCGCACTTCGACCACTGCTTCGGCACGTCGGCGTTCCCCGGCGTGCCGGTGTACGCCCAGGCCGGGTGCGCGGCGGCGCTCGCCGTGACCGCGGCCGCGCAGCGTGCGGAGTGGGTGCGGCACCACCGCGACGCCGGGGACGACCGCACCGCCGACGCCCTCGCCGCCACCGTTCCGGTCCTCCCGGACGTCCCGGTCTGCCCGCGCCCGGGCTCGTCGCACCCCGTGGACCTGGGCGGACGCGTGGTCGAGCTGGTCCACCCCGGACCCGCGCACACCGGTCACGACCTGGCCGTGCACGTGCCGGACGCCCGGGTGCTCTTCGCCGGGGACCTGCTGGAGAACGGCGCGCCGCCGTCGGTGGGGCCGGACGCGTACCCGTCCCGGTGGCCCGGCGCCCTGGCGCTCCTGCTGGCCCGCGACGCGGCGACCTACGTGCCCGGGCACGGGGACCCGATGAGCCCGGGCGAGGCCGCGGCCCAGCACGCGGAGCTGCTCGCGGCTGCGGCTGCGGCAACGGGAGCGGGAGCAGGAGCGGCAGCGGCGGCGGGCGCTGGGGCGGCGGACGGTGGGGCCGCGGACGGTGGGGCCGCGGGGCCGGGTCGGTGATCGCCGGCGCCCGGAGGCGCGACTCGCGGGACCCTCGGGCGCGACCCGCGGGACCCTCGGGACGGGCCGCCGGGCACGCCGGAGCCGCCACCGGAGCCGGGTCTTCTACGAAGTCGCTTCCTCAGGCAGCGATTTCTCCGGAAGCGTGGCCACCACGAGGGGGCGTCCCTCTCGGGCAGAGAGGTGGCGCTGTGGAATCGCTGCCTGAGGAAGCGATTCCACGACACCCCACCCCCTCCGGCGGCGCGTGCGAGCTCGTGCCGCCCCTCGCGCGGATCCCCACGGCTCGGCAGGCCCCGCCGCACGACCTCGACCTCAGGGCGCTCCGCCCCGGGAGCGGCTGCGGCGCCCCTGCGACGCCGGTCGCGCCTCGTCCGGCTCCGCAGGTCGCGGCGGAACCATCGGCGCGGGATCCGACCGTCCACCCGGCAGCGCCCGCGCCACGTCCCCGGCGAATCCCGACGGGTCCGCGGCCACGCCCGTCGCACGCCGGAGCCGATACAGCTCGGTGGTCGGGCGTTCGTCGGCCGGCGGACCGCCCGGCCCGAGCGGCAGCGGCAGCGGTTGGGTCGACGGCTCGGCGGGCGCCTCGGCGGGCGGCGTGGCGGGCGGCGTGGCGGGCGGCGTGGCGGGCGGCGTGGCGGGCGGCGTGGCGGGCGACGCGGCCTCCAGGCGCCCCCGCAGCGCCAGCACCGCCGGTAGCGCCAGGACCGGGCCGAGCGCGAGTACCGCCAGCGACGCCTGCCAGCCCACGGCCCCGGCCAGCACCGGCACGGTCGCGATCCCGCCGACGGTCAGCAGGAACCCGAGCGCTGTCTGGACGGTGAGCGCGGTGCCGGGGTAGCGGGGGTCGGCAACCTCGATCGTCGCCGTCGTCAGCACGGCGGAGTCGGCGACGGCGGCCGCGCCCCACAGCACGCAGAACACCGCGACCACGACGGGTGCGGCGCCGAGGAGCAGCGGCGACAGCAGGCAGCAGAGCCCGCTCGCGACCAGTGCCGTCGCGATCACCGGGACCCGGCCCCAGCGGTCGGCGGCCCGGCCGCCCAGGACGCAGCCGGCGGCGCCGCCCAGCCCGGTCGCGACGAAGACCAGCAGGTGCTCGCCGGGGCCGGGGTCGCCGGACGCGAGCGCCGCGCCCAGCCAGGTCCACATCGCGTACAGCTCCCACATGTGGCCCAGGTAGCCCAGCACCACGAGCCGGGGCCCGCGTTCGCGGAGCATCCGGACGGCGTAGTGCGGGTCCGGCGGCGGCGCCGGGGCGTGCGCGGGGCCGGGGCGCACGAGGCACCAGGCGAGCGCCGCGGCGGCGAGCCCGCAGAGCGCCGCCCCGGCGAGCACCGCACGCCACGGCAACGCCGGCACGCCGCCGATCAGGTGCGGCAGCGCCGACCCGACCGTGAGCGCGCCGACCAGCACACCGAGGTCGCGGGCGCGGCGTTCCGGCCCCGACCAGGACGTCATGATCTTCATGCCGACCGGGTAGACCAGCGCCAGGCACATCCCGGTCGCGGCGCGCAGCACCAGCGCGAGCAGTGGTCCGTCGGCGACGGCGGCGAGCAGCAGGGTGCAGCCGGCCGCGGCCGCGGCGCCACCGGCCAGCAGGCGTTCCGGCCGGACCCGGTCCGCCAGCGTCAGCACGGACGACACCACCGCGCCCGCCGCGAACCCGAGCTGCACCGAGCAGGTGAGCCAGACCCCGGCCGTCGTCCCGATCCCCCACTCCGCACGCAACTCGGGCAGGACGGCCGACGCCGAGAACCACACCGCCAGCCCGAGCACCTGGACGACCGCGACGAGCGCACGCTGGCCGGTGCCGGTGGGCGCGCCATCGGCGCGACGGCGGTGCCGGCCGGTACGGGTGACCATCGACGGAAGGTACCGAGGGCACCTGCTGGGAACTGGTCCGTACAGCTCAGCGTCACTGCTCCGATCGGCGCAGCGGGCGGGCGATCGCAGCCTGCCGATCATCTCCCGACACCTGCCGGTAACAGCGGCGACCTAGCGTCACCGCCGTGGGGGACGTGTCGCTGGTGGGGGTCGAGGAGGAGTTCCACGTGGTCGGCCTGACCGACCGCCGGGCCGCACCCGACGCGGACCGGCTGCTGGAACATCTGGACGGCGCCGAGTTCTTCCCCGAGCTGCAACGCTCGCTGGTCGAGACGAACACCCCGGCGACGGAGTCGCTCGACGACCTGCGCCGGCACGTGCGACGGCTGCGGGCCCGGCTCCGGGAGGCCGCCGAGCCGCTCGGGCTGGGCGTGGTCGCGGCGGGGACCGTCCCGCTGGTCGACCTGTCCGGCGACGACGTCTCCGCGGGCGCCCGGTACGAGCGGATGCAGCACGAGTACCAGATGCTCGTCCGCGAGCAGCACATCTGCGGGCTGCAGGTACACGCCGACGTCCCCGACCGGGACACCGCGGTGCAGGTCTCCCGCCGGGTCGCGCCCGCCCTCCCCGCCCTGCTCGCGATCACCGCCAGCTCGCCGTACTGGCGCGGCCACGACACCGGCTACGCCAGCTACCGCAGCATGATCTGGCAGCGCTGGCCCACCGCCGGTCCGCCCGGTGACGTCACCACCGCCGCGGAGTACGACGCGATGATCGACGAGCTGATCACGTCCGGGACGATCAGCGACGCCGGGATGCTCTACTTCGACGTCCGGCCCAGCGCGCACCTGCCGACCGTCGAGCTCCGGGTCTGCGACGCCTGCCCCGAGGTCGACGACGTCGTCCTGGTCGCCGGCCTGTTCCGGGCGCTGGTCGCCCGGGCGCGCGCCGACACCGAGGCCGGACGACCGCTCCCCCGGGTCCGGCACGAGCTGCTGCGGGCCGCCGGGTGGCGGGCCGCCCGCTCCGGCCTGGAGGGCGACCTCGTCGACGTGTCCGAGCCCGCGGCACCGGTCCTCTCCCCGCCCGCGGTGCAGCTGCGCACGCTGGTCGCCGAGCTGCGGCCGTGGCTCGAGGACACCGGCGACGCCGAGCAGGTCGAGGAGCTCGCCGAGGCCGTGCTGGCCCGCGGCTCGGGTGCGGCCGCGCAGCGCAGGGCGTTCGGCCACCGCGGGTCGCTGGTCGACGTCGTCGACGATCTCCTCGCCCGCACCCAGGGCGAGGAGGTGCCCGGCACCCTGCCGGTGACCGTCCCGGTCGCGGCGGACCTGCTGTCCGGCTACGTCCCGCCCCGGCACGACGAGGCCGTCGACGACGACCTGACGATCCGCCCGGCGTACGGCTGGCTGTTCCGCTCCCTCGAGCGGCTCGGCACCCGCGGGCTCACCGCCGCCGAGTCCGCGCTGCGGACCGAGCAGCGCGCACGCGGCGTCACCTTCCCGGTCCCCGGCGTCGTGCCCGGTGACGACGGCGAGCGGCTGTTCCCGCTGGACCTCGTCCCGCGGATCGTGGCCGCGGACGACTGGGCGCACCTGTCGGCCGGGCTCGCCCAGCGGGTCCGGGCGCTGGAGCACTTCGTCCGCGACGTCTACCGCCGGCGCGAGATCGTCCGCGACCGGATCGTGCCGGCCGCCGTCGTCGACGGGGCGCCCGGCCGGACGCGGTCGGGCACGCTCGTCCCACCGGACGCGGTGCGGATCGCCGTCGCCGGGATCGACCTGGTCCGCGACTCCGACGACGGCTGGGTCGTGCTCGAGGACAACCTGCGCGTCCCGTCCGGGATCGGCTTCTCGATGATGAGCAGGCGCCTGATCCGCAGCGTGCTGCCGGACCTGGAGTCACCGTCGGAGGTACTGGGGCTCGACGACGTCCCCGCCCGGCTGCGTACCGCTCTCGTGGACGACCCGTCGGACCCGGACGGTGAGACCGCGCTGCTCACCGCGGGCGAGTCCGACCCGGCGTTCTTCGAGCACCGGCTGCTCGCCGAGGCCCTCGAGATCCCGCTGGTCACCCCGTCGCGGCTGCAGGTCACCGACGGCGCGGTGTTCCTGGTGGGCGGCGGGCGCCGTCGCCGGCTGACCACGCTGTACCGGCGGATGGACGAGACCGGGCTCGCGACGGCCCGCGGCGCCGACCACCGGCCGATCGGGCGGGCGCTGCTCGCGTCGATGGCCCGCGGCCGGACCACGCTGCGCAACGCGCCCGGCAACGGCGTCGCCGACGACAAGCTCGTCTACGCCTACGTGCCCGCCATGATCCGCTACTACCTGGGCGAGGAGCCGGTGCTCGCCTCGGTCCCGACCTTGCCCTGCGCCGACCCGGTCGCCCGGGACGAGGTGCTCGACCGGCTCGGCGAGCTCGTCCTCAAGCCGGTCGACGGCTACGGCGGTGCGGGCATCGTGATCGGCCCGCACGCGACGCCGGACGAGCTGGACCGGGTGGCCGCCGAGATCCGCGCGCACCCGGCGTCCTGGGTGGCCCAGGACATGGTGCGGATCTCGACGCACCCGACCTTCACCGACGGTCTCCTGCAGCCGCAGGCCGTCGATCTCCGGGTGTTCGCCGTCCAGTCCTCCGGCCGCGGCGCGACGCCCGAGATCGACGTCCTGCCGTCGGCGCTGTCCCGGGTCGCCCCGCCGGGCGGGATGATCGTCAACTCGTCCCGGGGCGGGGGCGCGAAGGACACCTGGATCATGGCCTGACTCCCGCGCCGCGACCGGGTACGTTCCGGTCTGCGGCGACGGCCGGCCGATGGGATGTGATGCAGGAACGGGGTGATCACCGGTGGACGCGGTGCGCGCGGAACCGACGACCGGACCGGCGGTCCCCGCTGCCGAGCCCGCGGCGGCCGCCGCCGGGCACCACTCCCCCGTGGTCTCGCCGGACGGCACCCGGATCGCCTGGATCTCCGACCTGTCCGGCCGCCCACGGGTGCACATCGCGCCGCTCCCCGAACACGGCCCGGTCGATCCCGCCGGGAGCACCGTCCTCGTCGCCGACGGCGAGCACCCCGACGTCACGACCCTGGCGTGGTCGCCGGACGGCGGCCGGATCGCCGTCGAGATCGCCCCGTCCGGGAGCGACCGCACCCGGGTCGCGCTGCTCGATCCCGACGGCGGCCCGCCGGTCGAGATCGCCCCGGCGGCGACGGCGGTCACGCTCGGCGCCTGGGCTCCCACCGGACGCTGGCTGGGCGTCACCATCCTCACCGACGCCGGCGACCCCGGCTCCGACGACTACGGCACCGGCACCGCCTGCCTCGTCGACGTCCGTGACGGGTCCTCGGTCGTGCTCGGGACCGGGCAGGCCGCCACCGTCCAGGCGATCTCCGCCGACGGCCGTCGGGTCGTGCTCCGTACCGGGCGCCGCGGCGAGCGGGGCCTGGACCTGGTGGACCTGCGGACCGGCGCGCGCGACCGGCTGATCGGCGGCCCCGGCGGGGCGCTCACCGCCACCGCCCGGTTCGGCAGCGCGCCGGGCACGCTGTGGGTGCACACCGACGCCGACCGGGAGCACTCCGCCCTGCTCGCCGTCGCGCTCGGCCCGGCCGCCGACCACCGGATCGCCCCCGCCCGGCCGGTCGCCGTCCGGCCCGGAGCCGATCTCGACGTCGTCGCGCTGGACCGGTCCGGTGCGCGGGCCGCGCTGGTGTGGAACGCCGGCGGGCGCAGCGAGCTGGAGATCGCCGACCTGCGGGGTGGACGGCCGCAGCGTCTGGTCGCGCCGTGCGACGTCGTCACCACGGTCTCGTTCGGCCGCGACGGCGCGGAGCTCCTGGTCGCGGGGCACGGCCCCGGGATCCCGCCGCACGTCGTCCGGATGCCGGTGGGTGGCGGGCACGCGACCGCACTGATCGGCGGTGCACCGGTCCCGCCGGTGCCGCCGCGGCCCGAGCGCGTGCTGTTCCCGGCCGAGGACGGGCTGCGGATCGCCGGGTGGCTGCACCGGCCCGTCGCTCCGAACGGCACCGGGTTCGTCTGGCTGCACGGCGGCCCGGAGTCCGAGGAACGGCCCGGCTGGGCACCGCTGCTGCACGCACTCGTCGCCGCGGGCGTCACCGTCCTGACCCCGAACGTCCGGGGGTCCTCCGGGCGGGGCCGGGCGTTCGCCCGGCTGGACGACGGCGAGCTGCGGCCGTCGTCGGTCGGTGACGTGCGGGCGGCGACCCGGCTGCTCGCGGGGGTGCCGGACGTCGGCCCGGACCGGATCGTCGTCGGCGGGCGGTCCTACGGCGGGTTCCTGACCCTCGCGGCGCTCACCCGGTATCCCGGCCTGTTCGCGGGCGGGGTCGACGTGTGCGGGATGTCCGACATGGTCGCCTTCTACGCCGACACCGAGCCGTGGATCGCCGGGCCCGCCGTCACCGAGTACGGCGACCCGCGCACCGACGCGCCGCTGCTGGAGACGATCTCACCGCTGCGCGAGACCGACCGGATCGGCGTGCCGCTGCTGGTCGTGCACGGCGAGCAGGACGGCAACGTCCCGATCGGGCAGGCCGTCGCCGTCCACGACGCGCTGGACGCCCGCGGGGCCCCGGTCGAGCTGATCCGCATCCCGGACGAGGGTCACGAGGTGCACGACCGGCACACCCGTGCGCGGCTGACCGCCCGGATCGTGTCCTGGGTGACCGGGGTGGCGGAGCGTGACCGGATCAGGCCGAGCTGAACGACTGCATGATCTCCTGGCCCTGGTCGTCGGTGCCGACGACGAACCGGTAGTTCTCCCGGGTCGTGCTGCCGTCGGCCCGCATGAACACCACGGTCGCGGTGACGGTGTTCGGGCCCGCGTTGCGCAGGTTCTCGGCGTAGACGGTGCGCATGCCGCTGTAGAACTCGCGGAACCCGTCGATGCCCTGCGACTGCGCCTGCGCCTGCGGGCTGAGCCGCGCGAACGCACCGTCGATGTTCTCGGGCAGCATCCGGTAGTAGTTCTGGACGAACGAGACCGGGTCCTGCACCTCGCCGTTGCCGGTGGTCGGGCCGGGAGTCGTCGTCGGCGCCGGGGTGGTGGTCGGCGCGGCAGGCGACGGCGCCTCGCTCGTCGGGGCCGCCACCGGAGGAACCTGCTGCTGCGACTGGTTGCTGTAGACCCCGAAGGCCACACCCCCGCCGACGACGAGCAGCGCGGCGACGACGGCCAGCACGACCGGGAGCCGGGCGCGCCGCCCGTTCCCACCGGAGGCCGCGGCGGCACCGCGCTTGCGGCCGCCGTTGCCGCCGCCCGGGATGACCTGCGGGGCCGGCACGGCCGGGGAGTCGACGACGGTGCCGCCGCCCTGCGCCTCGACGAACTCGCCCGCGTGGTCGCCCGCGTCGTGGCTGTCCATCGTGGCCGTCGCGGACGACGGCGTCGCCAGCCCGGCGATCGACCGGCCCGCGGCGATCCGCCCGAGGGCCTCGCGCGCCTGCGCGGCGCTGGGCCGCTCGGCCGGGTCGTTGGCGAGCAGGCGCATGAGCAGCGCCGTGACCGGGCCGGCCTCGGACGGCGGGGTGATCGCGCCGGTCGCGACCTTGTGGAGCAGCGCGTAGGCGTTGTCGTCCAGACCGAACGGGGGCTCGCCCTCGACCGAGGCGTAGAGCATGGCGCCGAGCGCGAAGACGTCGGACGCGGCGGTCGGCTCCTGGCCGCGGGCGACCTCGGGCGCGAGGAACGCCGGTGTGCCGGCGATCACGCCGGTCCGGGTGAGCTGGACGTCGTCGACCGCGCGGGACACGCCGAAGTCGGTGATCTTGGCCCGGCCGTCCTCGGCGATCAGGACGTTGCCCGGCTTGATGTCACGGTGCACGACGCCCGCGGTGTGCGCGGCGGCCAGGCCGTCGGCGACCTGGCGGCCGATCGCGGCGGCCTCCCGCGGCGGGATCGGCCCCTTCTCGGCGAGCACGGCGGCCAGCGAACGGGACGGGAGGTACTCCATGACCAGCCACGGACGGTCGTCGTGCACGACGACGTCGAACATGCTGATCACGTGCGCGTGCTGCAGACGGGCACCGATCCGGCCCTCGCGCAGGATCCGCTGCCGCGACTCCTCGAGCTGGTCGGGCGACGGCAGGGCGGCCGCGAGAAGCTCCTTGACGGCGACCGTGCGGTTCAGCAACTCGTCCGTGCCACGCCACACGGCACCCATCGCACCGGCGCCGACCCGCTCGTCGAGCCGGTAGCGATTCCCGATCCGGTGGGCCTCGGGGGTGGGCGAGCTCATGGGGTCCAAGGGTAGGGAATCGGGCCGGAGCCGACGCCAGCAGGGCACCGAGTCCGGACGACCGGGCGGGGGACGTTCGAGACTACGCGTCGACCGTCGGCGCATCCAGCGTCCGGCCGCCACTCCGGAGTGGAGACCGTCACCTCGGCAGGTCGAGCCTGCGTGCGCATGCCGGCCACGATCCGTAACCGCCGCGGGCGTCCCGGACCTTCGTGGCGATCTCGATCTGCTGTTCACGGGACGCGCCGTCCGCGGTGGGGGCGTACCGGGTGCCGCCGAAGTCGCTCCAGGTGCCCTTGTCGAACTGGAGGCCGCCGTAGTAGCCGTTGCCGGTCGAGATCTGCCAGTCGCCGGAGGACTCGCACCGGCTGAGGCGGTCCCAGACGGCGGCGTCCGGGGTGTCCGGCTGCTGCGTCCTGGCCGGTTCGGGCTTCGTGGCCGGTTCGGGCTTCGCGGCCGGTCCGGGCTTCGCGGCCGGTTCGGGCTTCGCGGGGGCCGGGTCGCCTGGGAAACGGCGGTGCTCGGGGTCGGTGCCGGAGGTGGGGCCGTCCCCGGCACGGTCCGGGTCGCCGGAACCCGTCTCGCCGGAGGCCGGATCGCCGGACCCCGGGGCCGGACGCGCCGTCTCCCCGGCCGTCCCGGCGACGGTGTCGGCGACGGCGTCCGCGTCGGGGGCGCCGTACCCGGCCGCGGCATCGTCGACGACCAGCACCCACTCCCGTCCGCCGCCGTCGGGCACGGGGAACCGGGCGACGCCGACGCTCGCGAGCACGGCCAGCTCCAGCGTCCGGCCGGTGGCGGGCTCCACCCACCACGGCCGGGCCGTGTCACCGGCGAGGAGGTCCAGGTCGAGGACGACGTCGCCCCCGGCGGGCGTGTGGCCCAGCACGTAGGACCCGTCCTCGGCGCTCGCGACGCCGACCCGCCGGTCGACGGCCGCCGCGCGGACCGTGAACGCGCCGTCGCGGTACGGGCTCAGCGCCGTGCGGGCGACACGGTCGGCGCCGGGCCCCGCCGGTGTGACCGCCGCGGCGACGGCCAGGTGTGTCCCGGCGAGCGCACCGGCGAGCACGAGCACAGTGCCGACCACACCGCCGAGTACCGGGGCCGACCGTCGTGACTTCCAGGTGTCCACGGCGGGGCACCCTGTACGTCCGGCGCCCCGGCCACGGCCGAAGCGGCCCGGACGTTCGCGATCGCACCCACCGGGCCCGCCGGGGCGGGGCCGTCCGCCGCAGGACCTACTGCTGGATCGACTTGGTCTCCAGGAACTCCTCCAGCCCGTACCGGCCCAGCTCCCGGCCGTTGCCGGACTGCTTGTACCCGCCGAACGGCGCCTGGATGTTGAAGGCGCCGCCGTTCACGTCCACCTGCCCCGTCCGCAGCCGGCGCGCGACGGCCATCGCGTGCTCCTGCTCGCCGAACACCGCCCCGGCCAGGCCGTAGACGGTGCTGTTGGCGATCTCGACGGCCTGCTCCTCGTCGGCGTAGGGGATCACCGACAGCACCGGGCCGAAGATCTCCTCCTGCGCGATGACGGCGTCCGGCTCGACGTCGGCGAAGATCGTCGGGCGGACGTAGGCACCGCCGTCGAGGCCCTCGACCGGCCCCGGGCCGCCGAAGACGACCCGGGCACCGTCGGCGACACCGCGCTCGACGTAGCCGCGCACCCGCTCCTGCTGGGCCGCCGACGACATCGGACCGATCCGGGTCGACGGGTCGGTCGGGTCGCCGACGCTGTACTTCTCCGCCGCCGCCACGAGCTGGGCGACGATCTCGTCCTGCTTCGAGGCGGGCACGAGCATCCGGGTCCACGCGGTGCAGGTCTGGCCGCCGTTGATCCAGGCGTTGCCGAGGCCCACCTTGACCGCCCTGGCCAGGTCGGCGTCCTCGAGGATCACGTTCGCCGACTTGCCGCCCAGCTCCAGCGCGACCCGCTTGACGGTGTCGGCGGCGACCACCGAGACCCGCTTGCCGGCCCGGGTGGAGCCGGTGAAGGACACCATGTCGACGTCCGGGTGCGCCGCGATCGCCTCGCCGACGACGGGCCCGGTGCCGTGCACGACGTTGAACGCGCCCGCGGGCAGCCCGGCCGCCGCCGCGACCTCGGCGAGGATCTGCGCGGTCAGCGGCGCGACCTCGGTCGGCTTCAGGACGACCGTGTTCCCGGCCAGCAGCGCGGGCGCGACCTTCGCGACGATCTGGTGCAGCGGGTAGTTCCACGGCGTGATCGCGCCGACCACGCCGATCGGCTCCCGGACGACCAGCGAGTTGCCGATCTCCTCGGTCCAGGCGAAGCCGTCGGCCAGCCCCGCGACCGTCGCCGACGACCCGATCGGCATCGCGACCTGCACCTTCTGCGAGAAGGTGATCGGCGAGCCCATCTCGGCGGTGATCGTGTCGGCGATCTCGGCCGCCCGCTCCTTCAGACCGGCGGAGATCGCCTTCACCACGGCCGCGCGCTGCCCGACCGGCGTCTCCGACCATCCCGGGAACGCGGCACGGGCGGCGGCGACCGCGGCGTCGACGTCCGCGGCGGTCCCGGCGGGCACCGACCCGACGGGCGCCCCGGTCGCCGGGTCCACCACCTCGATCCGGTCGGTGCCCGCGGACTCGCGGGAGGTGCCGCCGATGACGTGGGACAGCGTCGTCTCGCTCATGCCCTGATCCTCACACGCGGGGCAAGGGCAGGCTCACCAGTCGCTCAGTAGTCGAACGACGGGTCCTCGGTGCGGGTCCGCTTCAGCTCGAAGAAGTGCGGGTTCTCCGCCATCAGCCGGGCGCCGTCGAACAGCCGTCCGGCGTCCTCGCCCTTCGGCACCCGGGAGATGACGGGCCCGAAGAACGCGACGCCGTCGACGTGGATGGTCGGGGTGCCGACGTCCAGCCCCACCGGGTCCATGCCCTCGTGGTGGCTGACCTTCAGCTTCTCGTCCCACTCGGTCGAGTGCGCGGCGTCGGCCAGCGACCCGGGCAGGTCCAGCTCCTTGAGGGCTCCGGCGATCACGTCGTCGAAGTCCTTGTTCTGCTGGTTGTGGATCCGCTCGCCCATCGCGGTGTAGAGCGGGCCGAGGATCTCCGGCCCGTGCGCCTCGGCGGCGGCGACGGCGACCCGGACCGGGCCCCACGCGCGGTCCATCAGGTCGCGGTACTTCTCGGGAAGGTCACGGCCCTCGTTGAGCACCGCGAGGCTCATCACGTGCCAGGTCACGTCGACCTCGCGGACCTTCTCCACCTCGAGCACCCACCGGGAGGTCAGCCAGGCCCAAGGACACAGCGGGTCGAACCAGACGTCGACGCGGGCACGGCCGTCGGCAGCAGCAGTCGTCATGTCGGGCGCAACGCCGGTGCCGCTCCGGGGATTCCGCGGGCCGTGGACCGGGCACCGTGATTGGATGCCGGTCGACCCCACTCCCGGGAGAGGACCTCGAACGACGTGACCCCGCCCAACCTGACCCGTGTCCAGGCCGAGGAGCGCGCAGCGCTGCTCGACGTGTCGACCTACGACGTCACGATCGACCTCACCGACGGCGCCGGTGCCCCCTCCGAGCGGACGTTCGCCGTCACCACCACCGTGCGGTTCGCCGCGGCGGAACCGGGCGGCAGCACCTGGATCGAGTGGGTCGGCGAGGACATCACCTCGGCGACGCTGAACGGGACCGGACTCGACGTCGCGGGATGGACCGAGGAGGGCGGCCTCGCGCTGCCGGACCTGGCGGCCGAGAACGAGCTGACGGTTGTCGCCACCGGCCTGTACACCAACACCGGCGAGGGCCTGCACCGTTTCGTCGACCCGGTCGACGGCGGTGTCTACCTCTACTCGCAGTTCGAGACGGCCGACTGCAAGCGGCTGTTCCCGTGCTTCGACCAGCCCGACCTGAAGGCCCGCTACACGATCACCGTGACCGCGCCGGAGGACTGGAAGGTCGTCTCGAACGCACCGGCCGCCGTCGAGGGCGGCGTGCACCGCTTCGAGCGGACCGGGATCCTCTCGACCTACCTGGTCGCGCTGATCGCGGGGCCGTACGCGAGCTGGCACGACACCTACCGCGACGAGCACGCGGAGATCCCGCTCGGCATCTACTGCCGCGCCTCGCTGGCCCCGCACATGGACCACGAACGGATCTTCACGGAGACGAAGCAGGGCTTCGACTTCTACCACCGCAACTTCCGGGTGACCTACCCGTTCGGCAAGTACGACCAGCTCTTCGTCCCGGAGTTCAACGCCGGCGCGATGGAGAACGCCGGTGCGATCACGTTCCTGGAGGACTACGTCTTCCGGTCCCGGGTCACCCGCACCCTCTACGAGCGTCGCGCCGAGACGATCCTGCACGAGATGGCGCACATGTGGTTCGGCGACCTCGTGACCATGCGCTGGTGGGACGACCTGTGGCTGAACGAGTCGTTCGCCACCTGGGCGTCCGTGCTGTGCCAGGCCGACGCCACCGAGTACACCAACGCCTGGACGACGTTCGCGAACGTCGAGAAGTCCTGGGCCTACCGGCAGGACCAGCTCCCGTCGACGCACCCGATCGCCGCGGACATCCCGGACCTGCAGGCCGTCGAGGTCAACTTCGACGGGATCACCTACGCCAAGGGCGCGTCGGTGCTCAAGCAGCTCGTCGCCTACGTCGGCCTGGAGCCGTTCCTGGCCGGGCTGCGGGACTACTTCGCCGCGCACGCCTGGGGCAACGCCACGTTCGACGACCTGCTGGGCGCGCTGGAGAAGGCGTCCGGGCGGGACCTGTCCGACTGGGGCGCGCAGTGGCTGCGCACCACCGGTCTGAACCTGCTGCGGCCGTCGTTCGGGGTCGACGAGGCGGGCAAGTTCACCTCGTTCGACGTCGTGCAGGGCGGGGCCCGCCCCGGCGCCGGCGAGCTGCGCACGCACCGGATCGCGGTCGGCGTGTACGACGACGACCCGGCGACCGGGAAGCTGGTCCGCACCCACCGGGTCGAGCTCGACGTCTCCGGCGAGCGGACCCCGGTCCCCGAGCTCGTCGGCCTCCCCCGCGGCAAGCTGGTCCTGGTCAACGACGACGACCTCACCTACTGCGCGCTGCGTCTCGACCCCGGCTCGCTGGCCACCCTGGTCGACCGGATCGGCGACATCGCCGACCCGCTGCCGCGGACGCTGTGCTGGTCGTCGGCCTGGGAGATGACCCGCGAGGCCGAGCTGAAGGCCCGCGACTTCGTCACCCTCGTCGCCGGCGGGTTCGACACCGAGACCGAGATCGGCGTCGTGCAGCGGCTGCTGATGCAGGCCCAGACGGCGACGGCGTCGTACTGCACCCCGGAGTGGGCCTCCGGACGCGGCTGGCCGCTGCTGACCGACGCGCTGCGCTTCCGGCTGGACACCGCCCCCGCCGGGTCGGACATCCAGCTCGCCGTCGTGAACGCCCTGGCCTCGTCGGTGCTGCCGGACGTCACCCTCGACGCGATGAAGGGCTGGCTGCTCGACGTGCAGGTCCCGGCCGGGCTGACCGTCGACGCCGACCTGCGCTGGCGGCTGCTGCACGCGCTGGTCGCGCACGGACGGGCGGGCGAGACCGAGATCGCCGAGGAGGAGCAGCGCGACGCGACCTCGACCGGTGCCCGGCAGGGTGAGCGGGCCCGCGCGCTGGTCCCGACCGCCGAGGCCAAGGAGCGGGCCTGGCAGCGTGCCGTGCACGACGACTCGCTGCCCAACTCGATGAACGAGTCGGCGATCGCGGGCTTCTCGCACCCCGCGCAGCGCGGCCTGCTCGACGGGTACGTCGACCGCTACTTCGCCGAGATCGACGGCGTGTGGGCGCGGCGGACCTCGGAGCTGGCGCAGAACGTCGTCGTCGGGCTGTTCCCGTCCTGGGCGGTGGAGCCGAGCACCGTCGCCGCCGCCGACGCCTGGCTCGCCGACGAGTCGAAGCCGGCCGCCCTGCGCCGGCTGGTGACCGAGGGCCGCGCCGGGATCGTCCGGGCGCTCGCCGCCCGGGAGTTCGACGGCCAGCCGACCCCCTCCACCCCGGACCAGGCGACCGCCGTCGAGCAGCCCTGATCAGGAGGACGCAGAGCGAGGGCCCCGGGAGCGTGCTCCCGGGGCCCTCGTGCTGTGCGTGGGTGGACGTTCAGCCGCGGCGGCGCAGCAGCGTCCGCAGCGGGTTGCGCGGCCGTGCGCGCGACCCGGTCTCGTCGGCGGAGCGGAACGCCCCGCAGGCCCGGGCGCCGCAGGCACCGCAGTCGCTGCCGGACCGGTAGTGCTCGTGCATCTCCTCCGGGTGCCCGCAGGTGCACATCGCCACGCCGGGCTGCGCCGGCGGGGCCGGGGCGACGGGCTCGGCCGCGGTCCGCTGCTGCGGGATGCGTGGCGGCGCCGACGGTGTGACGGAGGGCAGGCCGGTCGGCGGTGTGAGCACCGCTGCCGAGGGGGTCGAGGAATCAGGCGTGGCCCGGCGCCCGCTCGGGCCCGGGGCGGCTGCGCCGTCGTGCGATTGCGCCATGGTGACCTCCTTCGTGCGGACGGCGGAGGCCGGAGTCGTCACCGAACCACGCCGTCACGGCACCCAGTATGGGATCACCAAGGGCTCCGGGGGAATGACCCAGCGCGAACAACGTTGCCCGTGGTGACAGATCCGCAGGTCAGGACGCCGAGCCGACCCGATCAGTGGGCAACCGGAAGAGTGAGTACGGCCAGACAGCCCAGTGGGTCGTGCGCCGTGTGGAGCACCAGATCGCCGCCGTGGTCGTGCGCCAACCGGGCGCTGATGTGGAGGCCGAGCCCGGATCCGCCCGCCGACTCGTCGTGCACCCCGCGTCGGATCACCATGGTGTCCTGCCCGCCGGGGAGACCGGGCCCGGTGTCGCGGACCTCGACGGCCACGAAACCGGGGACGTCGGCGTCGCGGCCCCGCACCGTCACCGACGCCCCGGGGGCGTGCCGGGCGCAGTTGGCGAGCAGGTTGGTCACGACCTGGCGCGTGACCGACTCCGGCGCCGCGACGGCGGGCAGCCCGTCGTCGACCCGGAGGGTGATCCCCTGCTGGTCGGCTCGCAGGTCGACCAGCTGGTGCAGCACCGGTCCGACGCCGTGCACGTGCCCGTTCGCGGCGAGCGGCGCCGGGGTGACGGGCGCGAACGCCGGGCCCAGGTCGAGCAGCGCGGCGTCCCGCTCGTCGACGAGGGGATCGGGCTCCTCCGCGGGCCCGCCGGTGGCCAGCACCGGGCTCTCCAGCATCACGCGCAGCCGGCCGAGCTCGGACAGCACGGCCTCACGGAGCTGGTCGGTGCGGTCGTCGCCGTCGGTGTGCGAGAGCAGGTAGGCCGCACCCGCGAGGCCGGCGAGGCCGTTGCGCAGCTCGTGGTCGCGCTCGGCGGCCTGCCCGGCGGCGCGCTCGAGCAGCCGGGTCGCGTCGCCCAGGGTCTCCTGCAGCCGGTCGTACTCGTCCTGCAGCCGGGTCACCGCGCGCAGCGCCATGCTGAGCAGCGCCGACAGCACGACGGCCATCCCGAGGATCCGCAGCGACGGGTACACCAGGCCGGTCACCGGCTCACTGGGGACGACGGCCCGGTACAGCTGCGACACCGCGATGACCAGCAGCCCCAGGCCGAGCCGGGACCGGACCCGGCTCTGCCGCCGGTAGCCGTCGAACAGGAACAGCACCGCGACGGCGGACCAGCCGGCCTGGATCAGGATCGATGGCAGCGGGCTGGTGGCCAGCACCGTGCTGAACGGCGTCTCCTCCTGGAGCGCGACCACGCCGCCGAGCGCCATCGCGACCACGAACAGCGCCCAGCCGCCCCAGGCCCCGAGCCGGGCCGGCGGGCGCAGGGCGGCGATCAGGATGCACATGCCCACCGCGAGCATCGACAGCACCGCGAGCCGGGACACCCCGGCCGGCTGCCCCTGGACGACGAGCGCCGACAGCGGCAGCACGACCACGCCGTAGAGCAGCAGCGCCGCCCCGAACCAGGACGGCCGCGGGTCCCCCGACAGCCGCCCGGTGACGAGGGCGACGATCGCCGCCGCCGAGCCGACCGCGGCGGCGACCAGGGTCAGGACCGAGGTCGAGGAGGCGACGTCGAGCCAGCCGGTGACGACCGCGGGCCGGGTGACCGCCACGACGACCACACAGAGGGTGACGACGACGAGTGCGTCGGCCAGGTGCCCCGCGAAGAACCGGGCGCGAAGATGCCGCCCGAGCACGCCGCTGAAGCTGCCCGCCGCCACGCTGTCCTCCCGGTCATCGGAACTGATGAGGAGGGATGATAGGCCGAGATCCACACCTCAGGAGACAGGGTCACCCTTGCAGACGAACGGCCCTTCGACGCAGCGCGCCCGGGCCATTACCGCAGGTGGAGGCGCAGGGACGGACGGCCCAGCGGGACAGGTCCGGACGGCTCAGAGCCCTGCTGCCTTCCGGTAGAGCGCCACGGCCTCGAGCTGGGACCCGACCTCGAGCTTGGTGAGGACGGCGCGGATCTGGGTCCGGACGGTCGCCAGCGACACGACGAAATGGTCCGCGACGGCCTGGGCCCGCTTCCCGCCGGCGAGCAGCGCCAGCACCTCGCGCTCGCGCTGCGTGAGCTTGTTCAGCTTCTCGTGCAGGTCGCGGCGCTCGCTCTCGCGGTCGCGGTGCAGCTTGATGAACTGCTCCCGGCGGCCGGGCGGCATCACCGACCGCCCCGCCCTGGCCTCGCGGATGGCGTTGAGCAGAGCCGGGAACGGGGCGTTCTTCGGGACGAAGACGAACCCCCCGGCGTCGAGCGCGGCGCCGACCCGGCCCGCGTCGGAGCTGCCGGACAGGACCACGACCCGCCATCCGAGGTCGACCAGCGGCGCGACCAGGCGCACCCCGTCGATCCGGTTGCCGTCCGGGTCCCGGCCGAGGTCCAGGTCGAGCACGATCAGCCCGGGCTCGCCGCGGCGGGCGTGGTCGAGGACGCCGGCCGCCGACCGCACGGGCTGGAACGTCGCGTCCTCACCCTCGGCGCGCAGGTTCAGCGCCAGGGCCGAACCGACCAGCTCGTGGTCGTCGACGATCAGGATCGGGCTCGCCCCGGTCATTCCGGGACCGCCTCGCGGGAATGCACCATAGTGACACCTTAAAACCGTTCGGCTGTTCGTGGTGTCGTGCACTTACCGGACACGCGGCTGGTCCGTTCGGCCGCGCGCCCGGTCGGGGCCGGTCAGCCCCGGGTACCGGCCTGGTCGGCCAGCATGCGCAGCCCGGAGAGCAGGCCACCGAAGAGATCGCCCTCCTTGAAGGACGCCACCATGCTCATCAGGGCGAGCTTGGCACCGCGGTCGGTCAGCCGGACCGCGGCCTCGGCGCCGGTGACGATCTCCAGCAGCCGCTGCCCGGGACTCACGGCGACCAGGACGGCGTCGTCGTAGCCCTCGATCCGGCCGTGCAGGTCGACGGCGGTCGCCCGCGCGTCGGACCCGAGGTCACCCAGGTACAGGGCGAACCGCAGGCCGGTCTCCCGGCTGGTGAGGGTCAGCGCGTCGTCGAGACGCGTGAGCTGCACCGGGGAGAACGGGAGGTCGGACCGGTCGGGCTCGCGGAACTGCTCGGCCACGGAGACACGGCCGGAGGCCGTGACCACCGACCCCTCCGGCAGGTCCTCCTCGTTGCCCTGGAAGACGGCGACGCCGCTACCACTTGCCACCGGTACCTCCTCGTGCGTCACTGCCGGCGGCCGGGGCGTGTGCCGCGTGGTGCGCGGCGCCGGCCGGGTTGGCGATCCAGAACAGGGGCTCGTACGTCCACGGGTCCCCCACGTTGTAGCGGGGGCGGGCGCTCCGGTTGCGCAGCGCGATCCACGTCCAGATCGCGAAGTACAGAACCACCGGCGCGACCACGAAGACCAGCAGGGTTTCGACGACGGTCACGGGGGCAGAATTTAGCCGATGGCCCCACCGGGCACCTGCTCAGGTGTCCGATCCGACAGGCGCCCCGACCGGATTGCGCGCAGCAACGCGTCGTGGTCGGCCTCGGTCTGGTCGGCGTAGGCGCGGGCGAAGGTGCACAGCGCGTCCGCGACCTTGCCGCCCTTGCCCAGGTAACCGGCGATCATGGACGCACCGGAGGTCCGGGCGTGCCCCTTCGCGAGCAGCTTCCCGCAGATGTCGGCGTAGTCCGCCAACGCGGGCGCGGACAGCGTGTCCGGCACGATCGCGCCCTTCATGTCGCGGAACTGGCGGACGTAGTACTGGCGGCCGCCGACCGTCGTCCAGCCGAGCAGCGGGTCGGAGACGGTCTGCAGCGCCTGCTGGTACTCGACGACGCGCTGTCCCTGGTGCGAGTGCCACGCCTCGTGGCCGTGCACGTACGGGCCGACGACCGACCGCCGCGCCTGCTTGAGCTGGAGGAACAGCACGTCGTCCGGGCTGGATCCCTCGCACAGCACCAGGTAGGCGCGCAGCCCGACCGAGCCGACCCCGACGACCTTGTGGGCGACGTCGGTGGCGTGGTAACCGCCGAGGATGCGCGCCCAGTGCGGCGGGAGCGTGGCGAGGTAGTCGTCGAGCGCGGCGAGGATCCGCTCGGTGTGCTCGTCGTCGGGGTGGGTGATCAGCGGCGGCTCGGTGACGATCCGGCGCTCGCCACCGTCCTCGCTCACGAACCGGGGCAGGGCCCGGTCGCTGGTCCGCTTGCGGGCCCGCTCGGCGGCCTTGTCGATGGCCCGGCGGGCGGTCTTGTGGTCGGCGTCGTCGCGCAGCGTCTCGACGTCCATGACGTCGAACGAGCGCGCCAGCAGCGGCTGCTCGGCCAGCGCGCGCAGGTGCTCGGCGTAGGCGTGCACGCAGCGGGCGACGGACTCGGCGCACTGCCGCTCCGACGCCCCCGAGTCCCGCCCGGCCACCCAGGTGGAGGCGACCAGCCGGCGCAGGTCCCACTCCCAGGCCCCGGGATGGGCCTCGTCGAAGTCGTTGAGGTCGAAGACGAGCTCGCGCTCCGGTGAGGCGTAGAAGCCGAAGTTGCCGAGATGGGCGTCGCCGCAGATCACCGGGTGGATCCCGGTGGCGGGCAGCACCGCGAAGTCGGCGGCGTGCAGCGCCGCGGCACCGCGCAGGAACGCGTGCGGCGACGCGCTCATCCGCTGCACGCGCAGCGGGACGAGCTCGGGCACCCGGCCGGAGTTGGTGATCTCGACGAGATCGACCGGGTCGACCCGCCGCAGCGCCGACGACCACGACGCGAGCGTGGACCGGGGCGCGGCCTCCCGCCGCCCCTTGCCGATCCGGTAGCGCTCGTCGCGCGGGGTGGAGCGGCGGTGCAGGGAGCCGAAGGACTCCCGGTCCGATCCGGCCAGCACGGGATGCGAGGTCACCCCGGTGTTGTACCCGCTAACGGGCCGTCGTGGGGGCCGCGGGCGTGCGGTGCAGGGTCAGCAGCACGACCGCGCTCAGCACGAAGATCACCGCCGAGCCGAGGTAGAGGGCCTGCGGGGACGCCCCCGCGTCGAGCAGCGCCCCCGCCGCGACCGGCGCGGCCACCGCCCCGATCCGGCCGACGCCGATCGCCGTGCCGACCCCGGTCGCCCGGATCCGGTCCGGGTACGACGTCGCGGCGAGCGCGTACAGGCCGCCGACGCAGCCGTTCACGACGACCCCGACCAGCATCCCGACGGCGAACGCGACGGCGAGCACCGACAGGGCGGGCAGCAGGAGCGCGAGCAGCGCGCCGCTCGCCAGCAGGTAGCCGGTCAGGACGCCGCGCAGCGGCCACCGGGCGGCCAGGGCGCCCAGCACGACCGTCCCGAAGATCCCGCCGACGTTCAGCAGGGTCCCGCCGGTCAACCCCTGCGACGGCGACAGGCCGGCCTCGATCAGCAGCGTCGGCGTCCAGCTCGTGACGAAGTAGAACCCCGCCATCACCAGCACGAACATCGCCCAGAGGCCGACCGTCGGGCGGCGCAGGGCGGGTGCCAGCAGGGCTCGCGGCCCGCCGGCCACGGTGCCGGGATCGGTGCCGGGCTCGGGATCCGGCAGCTCGGTGACGGTGGGCGCGTCCAGGCGGCGCAGCAGGGCGTTGACCCGGTCCAGGGCGCCCGCGGGCCGCCGGGTCAGCAGGAACCCGAGCGACTCGGGCAGCGCGCCGAGCACGAGCGGGACCGCGAGGAGGGTGGCGACGCCACCGATCAGGAACACCGTCCGCCAGCCGTGCGCCTCGATCAGCGCGACGGCCAGCAGCCCGCCGAGCGTCGCACCGCCGGCGTAGCCGATCCCCTGCAGGCCCACCGCCATCGGCCGCCAGCGGCGCGAGGCGTACTCGGTGGCGATCGTGCTGCTGCAGGCGAGCACCCCGCCGACACCGACGCCGGTGAGCACCCGCAACGCACCGAGGACGACCACCGACGGCGCGGCCGCCGACAGCAGCATCCCGATGCCCGCCACCACGAGCCCGGCGACGATGACGGGGCGCCGGCCGATCCGGTCCGCGGCAGGCGCGAGGAAGATCGAGCCCAGCGCCATGCCGACCAGCCCGGCGGACAGCAGCAGCCCCAGCTCGGCGCCGCCGAGCCCCCACTCGGCGGCGACCGCGCGGCCGGTGAAGGCCATGACGAGCACGTCGAAGCCGTCGATCAGGTTCAGGACCAGGCAGACGGTCACCGCGCGCCACTGGAAGCGGCGCATCGGGGCGTCGTCGATCAGGGACCGCAGGTCGGTGCTCATCGCGCCGGCCTCAGACGTTCCGTCGCCCCAGCGCGCGGTAGGTCCAGCCCGCCGCCTCCCAGGTCTCGCGGTCCAGCGCGTTGCGGCCGTCGAGGACGCGGCGGGTGCGCACGACCTTCCCGAACGCCGCCGGGTCGAGCTGCTTGTACTGGCGCCACTCGGTCAGCAGCAGCACGGCGTCGGCGTTCTCCGCCGCCTCCTCCGGGGTCTCGACGAAGTCGAGCTGCGCCCAGTGCTTGCGCACGTTGTCCCCGGCCTGCGGGTCGGTCACCCGCACGTTCGCGCCCTGCAGCTGCAGCTGCGCCGCCACGTTCAGTGCCGGCGAGTCCCGGATGTCGTCGGAGTCGGGCTTGAACGCCGCACCCAGCACCGCGATCCGCTTGCCCAGCAGCGAGTCGTCGCACACCTGCCGCGCCAGCTCCACCATCCGGATCCGCCGCCGCATGTTGATGTTGTCGACCTCCCGCAGGAAGGTCAGTGCCTGGTCGGCCCCCAGCTCACCGGCCCGCGCCATGAACGCCCGGATGTCCTTCGGCAGGCATCCTCCGCCGAAGCCCAGCCCGGCGTTGAGGAACTTCCGGCCGATCCGGTCGTCGTGCCCGATCGCGTCGGCCAGCTGCTTCACGTCCGCACCGGTGGCCTCGCACAGCTCGGCCATCGCGTTGATGAAGGAGATCTTCGTGGCCAGGAACGAGTTCGCGGCGGTCTTGACCATCTCCGCGGTCGCGTAGTCGGTCACGACCTTCGGGGTGTCCTCGGCGACGATCCGCGCGTACACGGTGTCCAGCACCGCCTCGGCGTCGACGGCCGTCTCCACCCCGGACAGTCCCGGTACGCCGTAGACCAGGCGGTCGGGGTGCAGCGTGTCCTGCACCGCGAACCCCTCCCGGAGGAACTCCGGGTTCCACGCCAGCCCCGCGCCCGGCACCCGCTCGGCCACCAGCTCCGCCAGCCGCGCCGCGGTCCCCACCGGCACCGTGGACTTGCCCACCACCAGCTCACCGGGGCCGAGCACGTCCAGCAGCGACGCCGTCGCCGCCTCCACGTAGGTCAGGTCCGCCGCGTACTCGCCGCGCCGCTGCGGGGTGCCCACGCAGACGAAGTGCACCGCCGCACCCGCGGCCGTCGCCATGTCCGAGGAGAACGACAGCCGGCCCGAGTCCAGCGACCGCCGCAGCAGCTCGGAGAATCCCGGTTCGTAGAACGGCACCCGGCCCGCGGCCAGCGCCTCCGCCTTCTCCGCGTCGACCTCCACGCCGACGACCTCGTGGCCCAGCTCGGCCATCGACGCCGCGTGCACCGCACCCAGGTACCCGCAGCCGATCACCGAGATCTTCAGGGGCTGGTCGCTCTCCGCCATGGGCGGAGGCTAACCCGTGGTGCGGAGCCGGCCGTACCGGGCATCGCACAGATTGCGGGAGGGCAACAGACCGGTGTCCGACGCGTGCGCCAGCGTCGGTGCGTCCCGGTCCTTGTCCGACAGCACCGGTTCGAGCCCGTCGGCCCACGGCAGCGCCAGCTCCGGGTCGAGCGGGCTGATGCCGTGCTCGCGGTCCGGGGCGTACGGCGTCGAGCACAGGTACTCGACGACGGTGCCGTCGGCCAGCGCCTGGAAGGCGTGCCCGAGCCCCTCGGCCAGGTAGACGGCCCTCGGCACGGCCGCGTCGAGCTCGACGACCTCGTACCGGCCGAACGTCGGCGACCCGACCCGCAGGTCGACGATCACGTCCCGGACCGCGCCGGCGGCGACGTGCAGGTACTTCGCCTGGCCCGGGGGGACGTCGGCGAAGTGCACCCCGCGGATCACGCCGCGGTGCGACACCGACCGGTTGGTCTGCGCCACGGTCAGGTCGAAGCCGAGTGCCTCGCGGAACGCGGGCCCCTGGAACGGTGCGGTGAAGGACCCGCGGTGGTCGGGGAACGTCGCCGGCTCGAACGTCCAGGCACCGTCGATGCCCAGCTCGGTGGCCTTCACGTCCGCACCGCCTCCCACCACGACCGGTGGTCCCGGTACCAGGCGACGGTCTCCGCGAGGCCCTCGTCGAAGGTCCACCGCGGCGTGTAGCCGAGCTCGTCGCGGATCCGGGACCAGTCCACCGAGTACCGGCGGTCGTGGCCCTTGCGGTCATCGACGTTCTCGATCATGTCCTCGCCCGCGCCGACCGCGGCGAGCAGCCGCCGGGTCAGGTCGGCGTTGGTCAGCTCGGTGCCGCCGCCGATGTTGTAGACCTCCCCGGCCCTGCCCTTCTCCGCGACCAGCGCGATCCCGCGGCAGTGGTCGTCGACGTGCAGCCAGTCGCGCACGTTGAGCCCGTCGCCGTAGAGCGGGACCCGCCTCCCGTCGAGCAGGCGGGTGACGAACAGCGGGATCAGCTTCTCCGGGAACTGGTAGGGCCCGTAGTTGTTCGAGCACCGCGTCACCACGACGTCCAGCCCGTGCGTGCGGTGGTAGCTGCGCGCCAGCAGGTCCGACCCCGCCTTCGCCGCCGAGTACGGCGAGTTGGGCTCCAGCGGGTGGCTCTCAGGCCACGACCCCTGCTCGATCGACCCGTACACCTCGTCGGTCGAGACGTGCACGAAGCGCCCCACGCCCCGGTCCAGCGCCGCCTGCAGCAGGACCTGCGTCCCGACGACGTTGGTCGTCACGAAGTCCGCGGCGCCGGTGATCGAGCGGTCCACGTGCGTCTCCGCGGCGAGGTGCACGACCAGGTCCGCGCCGGTCAGCACCCCGGCGACCCGCTGCGGGTCCCGGACGTCGCCGCGCTCGACGGTGACCCGGTCCGCCACCGGTGCCAGGTTCTCGATCCGCCCGGCGTAGGTGAAGGCGTCCAGCACCACGATCTCCGCGCCCGCGAGCGCCGGGTAGGCCCCGGCGGCGGCGCTCCGCACGAAATGGGAACCGATGAACCCGGCTCCGCCGGTCACCACGACCCGCACACGCCCTCCCCGCTCGTCGTCGGCCCCGGTCAGCGTGTCAGAGTCGCCCCGTCGGACGGCGAGGAGGTGGGCGCGTGCGCGCGTGCGTGCTGGGTGCCAACGGGCAGCTCGGACGGGCACTGACGGCGGCGCTGCCCGATGCCGTGGCCCTCACCAGGGACGGGCTGGACGTCGGCGACGCCGCCGCCGTCGCCGCGTTCGACTTCTCGGGCGTCGACGTCGTGTTCGACGCCGCCGCGTACACCGCCGTCGACCGGGCGGAGACCGATCCCGCGGCGGCGTGGCGGGTGAACGCGCTCGGCCCGGCGTACCTCGCCGCGGCGGCCGCCCGGTACGGGTTCACGCTGGTGCACGTCTCCACCGAGTACGTCTTCGACGGCACCGCGCCCGGCCCGATGCCCGAGGACACCCCGCTCGCGCCGCTGGGTGTCTACGGCGCCTCCAAGGCCGCCGGCGAGCTGGCCGTGCGGGCGGGCGCCCCGCGGCACGTCGTCGTCCGCACCAGCTGGGTGGCCGGCGACGGCGGCAACTTCGTCGCGACGATGGCCCGGCTGGCCCGCGACGGCGTCTCCCCCGCCGTCGTCGACGACCAGGTCGGCCGTCCGACCTTCGCCCCCGACCTCGCCGCCGCACTGGTCGCGCTGGCCGGGAGCGGGCAGGGCGTCTACCACGTCACCGGCGACGGCGAGCCGGTCAGCTGGCACGGGGTGGCCGGCGAGGTGTTCGCCCGGTGCGGCCGGGACCCCGCCGACGTCCGCGCCGTGTCGACCGCCGAGTACGCCGCGGACAAGCCGCACCTGGCCCGCCGCCCGGCGAACTCGGTGCTGGACCTGAGCCGGGCGACCGGAGCCGGGATCTCGATGCCGGCCTGGCGGGACGGACTGGACCGGTACCTCGGGGTGCCGCGGTGAAGGGGATCGTCCTGGCCGGCGGGACCGGCAGCCGGCTGTCGCCGATCACCCGGGCCGTCTCGAAGCAGCTGCTGCCGGTCTACGACAAGCCGATGATCTACCACCCGCTGACCACGCTCATGCTGGCCGGCGTGCGGGAGATCCTGCTGATCTCCACCCCGCACGACCTGCCCGGCTTCCAGCGGCTCCTCGGCGACGGCACCCAGCTCGGCCTGGAGATCACCTACGCCCCGCAGGAGCACCCCAACGGGCTCGCCGAGGCGTTCGTCATCGGCGCCGACCACGTCCGCGGCGGCCCGTCGGCACTCGTCCTCGGTGACAACATCTTCCACGGGGCGTCCTTCGGCGACCTGCTGCGCCGCCGCGTCGCCCAGGTGACCACCGGCGAGGCCGGCTGCGTCCTGTTCGGCTACCCCGTCCGCGACCCCCGCCGCTACGGCGTCGGCGAGGCCGACCCGGACGGGCGGCTCGTCTCCCTCGAGGAGAAGCCCGAGCACCCCCGCTCCGACCGGGCCATCACCGGCCTCTACCTCTACGACGAGCACGTCGCCGACATCGCCGCCGCGGTCGAGCCCTCCCCCCGCGGCGAGCTCGAGATCACCGACGTCAACCGCGCCTACCTCGACCAGGGCCGCGCCCACCTCCAGGACCTCGGCCGCGGCTTCGCCTGGCTCGACACCGGCACCCACGAGTCCCTCATGGAGGCCGGCCAGTACGTCCGCGTCCTCGAGAACCGCCAGGGCGTCCGCATCGCCTGCATCGAGGAGGTCGCCCTCCGCATGGGCTACATCGGCGCCGCGCAGGCCCGGCGGCTCGGCGAGGCCCAGCTCGGCTCCGGATACGGCGAGTACGTCGTGGGCGTGGCGGAGCAGTTCGACCGCCGGGGCTGACAGGGTGGGGGTGTGAGCGGTGCCCCCACGCCCGTACGGCGCTTCCAGCACGCCCTGTTCCGGGCCGGGCAGTGGGTGCTCGGGCACCGCGGCGGCCCGGAGCACGACATCGAGCCGGGGCTCTCGGTCGTCGGCAAGGACGCCGGGACCCGGCAGGTCCGGCTGTGGATCGGCGCACTGGTGCACGGCTGCGACGCCGAGACGCTCGACGCGACGGTCACCGTCTCCGGAGCGGCCGGCGACGCCAGGGTCACGACGACGCTGCTGCGCTTCGGCTTCGACGACGAGCGCGCCGTCTCCGGCTGGCGGGCGGGCACCCGGTTCTTCCACGGCCACGTCGTCGTCGACCGGCTGGCGCCCGACGCGTGGGGCGAGGCCGCCGTCGAACTGGCCCCGGTGCCGGGGCTGCGCGAGGAGCACCGCCGGGCGTCCTGCCGGGTGCGGACGCTGCCGTCGCGGATCGCCGTCGGCGGGTCGCTGACCGCTCTCGTCGGGTCCTGCTACGACGCCGACACCGACACGACGAACGCCCTCGACGCGGCGTTCCGGCACCTGCGCGACCACGTCGCCGCGCCGGACATCGCGCTGCTCACCGGCGACCAGGTCTACGCCGACGCGCCCGCGAAGTTCTACGCGACGATGGCCCGCAGCACGCCACGCACCTACGGCCTGCTGGAGTACTGGACGTCCTGGGGCATGCAGCGCTACGGCGAGCGCCGCCACCTCGGCATGCGGGAGCTGCTGGGTCACGGCCCGCACTGGTTCCTGCCCGACGACCACGAGTTCTGGAACAACTGGCCGCACGCGTCGGTCACCGCGCGGCACTCCTACTCCAACATCGGCCGGGCCGGTCGCGGCGGGCTGCTCCGCAGGCTCGCCGTGTGGCGGCACCGTCGCGCCGGACCGGACGCCCCGGTGCCCTGCCCGGCCGATCCCGGCCCACCGCCCACCGACCCGCTGGTGCAGAGCTACCACCCGGTGCACCCCGACGAGTGGGACACCTGGGGGCGCGCCGCGTTCGACCTCTACGGCTCGTTCCAGACCCCCAGCGTGCGCGACCGCGACACCGGCCGGATCACCCGCGGCGAGCTCGACGACGACCCGGCCGCCGACCCGCTCCGCCCGCCCCGGCACGGCCCGCCCGGCGAGGTCCACCGCCCGCTCAACCAGCTCGTGCAGCGGATCGACCTCGACGAGGTGCAGATCGTCCTGCTCGACACCCGTACCCGCCGGACCCGGCGCACGGACGACCCCCGCCACTCCGGGTTCGTCGACGCCGAGTACCTCGACCGGGTGCTGGCGATCGCCGCCGACGCCGCCGTCCTCGTGCTCGTCACCCCGCAGCCGATGCTGGTGCCGCCGTACCGGACGCGGCTGCGCGAGCGCCCGCTCGGCGCCCGGGTGGAGAAGGCGATCGACCTGCAGGTAGCCGACTACCCCGACCAGTACGCCCGGTTCTGGGACGGCGTCGTCGCCGCCCGGGACGGCCGCCCCACCGTCACCGTCGGCGGCGACATCCACTCCAGCTACGTGGGGCACGCGCCGTCGCTGCCGCTGCTGGAGGTGGTGTCGTCGCCGATGTCGCTGGTCGCCGGCTCGACCCTGTTCGAGACGGTGTTCGCGGCACCGGCGAAGCTGCTCCGCGCGATGTCCGGGGGCTCGGCCCACCGGGACCCGTACGCGCCGGGCGCGCCGCTCGCCCGGATCCCGGACCTGCGCAGCCGGGCCGTCCGCGCGCCGGAACCGGGTGACGAGCCGGTCGCGGTGTCACTGACCGGGCTGGGTCGCGGCAACCCCGAGGGCATCGGGCTGCTGTCGCTGAGCCGGCCCGGCGAGCACCGTTTCGAACTGACCGCGTCGCTGCACCTGCGCGCGTCGCTGGCGGCCGGGAACACCGACGGCGCCCGGCGGGTGCGCGTGGAGCTCCGGACCGACCGGCGGGGCCCCGAGGCGATGGGGCGCCCGGAGGTCGGTCCGCCCCTGCCCTGAGGAGATCGTCCCCGCCACGGGAGGTACCGGAGGCCCGGTCCCGCTACGGTCGTCCGGTATGGGGGATCTGCTGCTCAGCGAGGAACTGCTGCTCATCGGCCTGCACGACGGGACCGGCAAGCCCGACGGGTGGTTCGACCCGGGGAAGCTGCACGGCGCACTGCTCTGCGACCTGATCGAGCGGGGTCTCGTCACCGTCGACGGGAAGAAGAGGGTCGTCCCGACCGGCGAGCGGTCCGACCACCCCGCCCTGCAGGCGGTCCTGGAGACGGTCACCGCCGACGCGAAACCGCGCAGCGTCTCGCACTGGGTGAGCACGCTGCCGTGGAAGCACACGAAGCCGAGCGAGCTCGTCGCCGCGAAGCTGGTCGACGACGGCGTCCTCACCAGTGAGGAGGGCAGGGTCCTCGGACTGTTCCGCACCACGAGGCTGCCCGAGGCGGACCCGGGCCCGGAGCGGGCATTGCGGGAGCGGCTCGTGGGGATCCTCGTCGCCGGCCGCACCCCGGACGCCCACGACGCGCTGCTGGTCACGCTCCTGCACACGACGTCGCAGGCCGCGGCGGCGCTGTCCGGCGTGGACAAGCAGCAGCGGAAGGAGGGGCAGCGGCGCGCGAAGGAAATCGCGAAGGGGCTGAAGGACGATCCGGTCGTCAAGGCCCAGTACGACGCGGCGATGATCGCGATGGTGACGACGGTCGCCGGGACCGCCGTCGTCACATCGTCGGGAGGAAGCTGACCGCACAGCCCGTCCGTGCGCGGGGGACCAGCGGCGCGATCCGACCTCGAAACCGACCGCGTGGACGGATTACGGCAGACAACCGCGTAACGGGCGAACCGGACCACGCGACAGCATGCGCGTGTCTGCCTCGGCCCATCCTCGATGCACCGTCACGGAAGTTCGACGCCCGGCAGCTCGTCCGCTCCACGAGTGGGACGCGTTCGTCGATCGGCTCAGCGGCGACACGGTCCAGAAGTCCGGTTGGGCCGACCTGCGGGCCACGGCGGGTTTCACGGCTCGCTACTTCTTCGTGCACGATCACGGAGATCTGGTCGGTGGAGCGCAGCTCCTCGAACGTCGCCTCCCGTTGCTCGGCCGAGTGGGCTACGTCTCGAACGCTCCGCTCATCGACGACGCCGTCGGCGACAGCGCGATCGGCGTCCCGGCCTTGTGCGCCCACCTGCTCCGCGCAGCGCGGGCACACCTGTCGATGCTGGTCGTGCAACCCCCGGAAGGCCGGGAGGACGTCAGCGACTTCCTTCTCGCTCAGGGCCTGCGCCCTTCGGAAGCGGGGATCGCGCCCGCAGCGACCCTGCGCCTGAGGCTGGATCGCTGTGAGGAGGAGATCCGAGCCGGGCTCGGCAGGCGACTGCGCCAGTGGACCCGGCAGTGGCCGCGCCGCGGGGTCACGGTACGCCCGGCGGGCCGGCGGGACCTGGGTGCCGTGGCGGCCCTGCTCGCCGAGACCGGCCGCCACCAGGGATTCGACTCGTTCCCGGAGGACTACCTGCGAACGATGTACGACATCTTCGCCGACCGGGGCGAGCTCCAGATCATGGTCGGTGAGGTCGCAGGGGTTCCGGTGGCGTGCGAGGTGCTGACCGGGTGCGGCGACGTCGTGCGCTCGAGGTTCGGCGGGACCGACCGGTCGGCCGAGGTACAACACCTGAACGTGTCTGCGGCCGTCGAGTGGCACAGCATCCTGTGGGCTCGATCGGCCGGCTACCGGTGGTTCGACTTCGGCGGGGTCCTACCCGAGACGCGGGCCTCGCTCTCCGGCGCCCCGGAGGACCTCGGCCCGATCCCAGGCCCGGACCGGTTCAAACTCCGGTTCGGCGGCGACCTGTACATCTACCCGCAGGCGGTCGAGTGGTTCCGCTCTCCGCTGCTCCGAGCCGGTTACGACCTGACGAACAGGTCCGAGTACGGGCGACGCGCCGTGCGGGTCGTCCGTGGACGGATCCGTACCGCCCGCTGACCGACCGCCGGGCAGCACGCCGGCCGGGTAACGGGCACTCCGATCTTTCCGAGCCCCTCACGTGGCCTCAGGAACGGGTTCGTCGACATCGACCATGAGTCTGCGTTCGCCGAGCGCAGCCGAGCTGTCCGAGTGGGACGGTCTGGTCAGCCGACTCGAGGGCGGCGACACCGCGCAGAAGTCCGGGTGGGCGACCTTGCGGTCGGCGGCCGGATTCGATGCCCGGTATCTGTTCCTCCGCTCCGCCGACGGGCTGGTCGGAGGGGCGCAGGTGCTCGTCCGCCGGATCCCGATGATCGGCACCGTCGGGTACATCTCGAACGGCCCGTTGCTGGATGAGGCCCGGACCGAGCGCGGGTCCGCACTGCGGAGCATCTGCGATCGGCTGGTCGACATGGCCGGGAGCGAGTTGGCGGTGCTGATGATCCAGCCGCCCGACGGCCGGGACGACGTCAGCAACGAGCTGCTCCGGCGCGGCTTCCGCGTCTCGGCGGCCGGAGTGGCGCCGGCGACCACGTTGCGGCTCGCGCTCGACCGCCCTGAGGACGAGATCAGGGCCGGGCTCAGCAAGCGTCTGCGACGGTGGACCCGTCAATGGGAGCGTCGTGGGGTCACCGTGCGGACCGCGACCGAGGACGATCTGTCCACGGTGGCCCGGCTGCTGGGCGAGACTGCCCGGTTCCACGGTTTCGACCCGTTCCCGGAGTCGTATCTCCGCACGATGTACCGGACCTTCGCTTCGCGTGACGAGGTGCAGATCCGGCTCGGCGAGGTGTCCGGTGAGCCGGTCGTCTGCGAAGTACTGACCGGCTGCGCCGGCGTCGTGCGATCCCGCCTGATCGGAACGGACCGCTCGACGAGGTGGGAGCATCTCAACGTGTCCGCCGCGGTGCAGTGGGACGCCATCCTCTGGGCCCGCGGCGCCGGGTACCGATGGTTCGACTTCGGGGGCGTCGGACCGGAGTCGGCGCGACGACTCGCCTCCGGCTCCCCGCTGGTCACCGACGGCCTCCCCGGGCCCGATGTCTTCAAGATCCGGTTCGGCGGGCACCTGCACACCTACCCGCAGGCAGTCGAGTGGTTCCGTTCCCCGGTCCTGCGTGCGACCTACGATCTCGGGCGCCGGTCGGAGCGCGGACGACGCGTGCTCGGCACCGTCCGCAACCGGCTGCGCAACGCGGTGGCCTGATCCTCGCGCGGTCCTGCCGTCAGGTCACCAGTGCGTCCAGGCGGCCGCGTCGAGCGCCCGCTCGACCCTGCCGATGTACTCGAGCGCAGCCGGGTCGCGCAGCTCGCCGGAGAAGTGCCAACCGACGCATCCCCACAGGTCTCCCTCGGCCTCGGGGCCGAGGTAGGTCACCCAGCCTTCGTAACACCCCCGGACCACACCGAGTGCGTAGTCGACATTGAACGCGGTGCTCTCGGAGGCCAGTGGGTACGAGCCCGGTCGGTAGAGGTGCTTCACCTGCATGATCCCGAAGCTGGTCGCGCACGGTGGCTCGTCGCCCGGGACGCAGTCCTCCCCGTCCGAGGAGATGTCCCCGGTCGTCGCCTGGCGCCAGTCGCTCTCCGCGTCCGCCATGGCCAGAACGAGATCCAGTGGAAGTCCCCACTTGCAGGCACCCCACTGCAGGATCTCGCTGGTGCTGCCGGCGTAGTCACCGTCGATCCGCGCAACGATGTCCCGGTTGAACTCGGGGGCGTATCCGTCGGGTGTCCAGTCCGGAACCCGGACTCCGCCGCCCGTCCGCGCGTTCGGCTCGGCATTCTCGGGCCGCACCTCGGGCGTCGCCCTCACCGCGGCGGCGCACTCGGCCCCCGTCGGCAGTGCCGTTCCAGGCACCAGGGCCTCGGCCGAGACCCCTGGTGCCGGATCCACCGGAGCGCCGGGCGATCCGGCCACGTAGATCACCACCGCGCCGACGGCCGCTGCGATCAGCAGGCCGAGGACCCCTGTCGCGAGCGTGCGCCGGACCCGAGGAGCGGGTTCACTCCCCACGGAGTCGCTCCGTCCCGGCCCCGGTTGCCCGGCACACCGACTCGACCCGGTCACGGACCAGGTGCCGTGCCCGCCACGCTCGGCCCCCGAGCAGCGAGGCTGCGGCGTACATCGGCGTCAGCTTGAAGCGGAACGACGCCCGTGAGTCGTTCCCGTCGACGCAGATGCGCCATCGGGCGAAGGTCCCGTGCTCGCGGGCGACCGCGAACGACACTGCGAATCCCGCGTCCTCCACCGCACGCCGCGCCGTCGGGTCGTGAGTTCCGTAGGGGTAGGCGAAGGCCCGTGCCCGTATCCCGGTCACGCGTTCGAGCTCGAGGCGGGCGTCCGCGGTGTGGAGCCGCAGTTCCGTCGGATCGAGGGCCACCAACCGTGTGTGGTCGAATCCGTGCACACCGAGCTCCATCCCGGTGGCGGGCAACCGACGCAACTCGTCGGCGGTCGCGATCGGTTCGCGCGCGTATTCCTCCGACCAGCACACGGCTCCACCGATCAAGCCGCTGGGCACGAACAGTACCGAGGGGACTCCGAAGCTCGCGAGAACCGGCGCGGCCAGATCCACGACGGACCGGTGGGCGTCGTCGATCGTGAGAAGGAAGCTCTTGCGAGGCAGGCGGACCCCGCTGCCGGCCCACCACCCGAGGTAGGAGTCCAGGTCGACGGGATGCCACCCGGCGCCGAGAAGCGATCCGAGCTGCGCGCGGAAATCCCGTGCGGTGACGAACAAGTGATCGGGATCGCGGCCGGACAGCGGCCCGCCGAAGAAGTGGTACATGAGGACTCTCGGTGCCGTGAACGCCCGCCACGGGGCCGTCTCCTCCACCCGAACCATCCGCGGTCGAACCCTTCCCTGCGCCATCAGATCTCGCCGTCGAGCTCGTCGTCCCGGGCCACGGCGTTACCCCACGTCGCCGGCGGTCCGGAAGACGCCCCGAGCGCTCGCCTCGTCCCGTGCATTCAGCGGGCACCGTCGCTGCGGAGCACGGTGGGTACCGTCAGGAGCAGGATCCGGAGGTTCTCCGTCAGGCTCCAGCGGTCGACGTAGCAGATGTCGAGCTCGAGCATCTCCCGTGTGCCCATCGTGCTGCGTCCGCTGACCTGCCAGAGGCCGGTGATGCCCGGACGGACGTCGAACCGGCGCAGGTACCTCGCCGGGAACTGCGCGGCCTCCCACCCCAGGCAGGGCCGGGGGCCGACCAGGGACATGCTCCCCGCTATCACGTTGAGCAGCTGGGGAAGCTCGTCGATACTGGTCCGTCGGATGAACCGCCCCACCCGGGTCACCCGGGGGTCGTCGTCCATCTTGCAGCTGCCACCGCGTGACGTGTCCTCGCCCGCCAGCTCCCGAGCGATCAGCTCCCGGTGCGCCCGATCGTCCCCGCCCACCGTCATCGACCGGAACTTGAACATCGTGAACGGGCGCTGGTCCCGTCCGATCCGGCACTGCCGGTACAGCACGGGTCCTCTCGAGTCGAGTCGGATGGCGAGCGCGACCAGCAGAAGTATCGGAGCGATGCTCAGCATGATCACGCACGCAAGGCTCACGTCGATGATCCGGTTCACTGCGAGCGGCCAGTGCGTCGGTCGGCGTACGTCAGGGGCTTCGTCGAACATCGACCCTCCCGGTGGTCAGGGCGAGCAGGCTGAAGAGCAGGTCCCCGGTACCCCGCAGGGTCAGGTGGGGATCGAGAACGGTCAGGACGAGCAGAAAGATCCAGCTGATGCGCAACGTCATCGCGACGGCACCCGCCGCACCGGGTCGGTCGACCTGTGATCGCACCGAGCGGAGTACGGACGCGGACAACCAGACGAATCCGGCCAGGACCGGAACTCCCCCGATCCAGAGGAAGGCCAGATAGCCGGCTTCGAGGTAGATCACGTCGCGCCAGGTCTCCGGAGCCACCAGCACGGGGTCCGGGGTCACCCCGATCAACCAGTTCACCGGCTCGAACGCGGGGATGTAGGCGTTGGACAGGTTGTCCCAGCGCCCCTGCCAGCTCACCGGCACCCCGGTGTCGCCGAAGTCCGCGAACCGGCCCATCAGCACGGGCGCGCCGATCAGGAGCGGGATCGGTGCCAGCGGCAGGAGACGCCACGCCCACCGTCGCAGGTCGGGCACCGACCAGAGCAGAAGTGCGACGGCGACGGCGGCGGAGATCCAGGTGGAGAACTGTCCGGCCGCCAGGATGCCGCAGCTGAGCACGGATCCGGCGAGGACCAGCTCCCGCAGGGGCAGGACGCGGCGCACTCCGCAGGCCACCGTGAGGACGGACGCGATGATGATGACGTCACCGGTCGCGATCGGTGACGCGAGCGTCGTCGACCCCCGGGTCTCGAGCGCGCCGGCATTCGCATCGGGGCTCCATGTCGACTCGAGTGCGTGGAGGACCGGCGCGAACTCGAGGGTCTGCAGGATCGCGATCAGCGCGACGACCGTCGCCGGCCAGATGATCAGGCGAACGCACCGGACGACCTGGTCGTCGCGGACGACGGTGCACCGGACCAACACGTACAGCGCGACCAGCTTGCAGATCGGGAGAACCGCGGCGAGCTCGCCGGCGGTGGGTACGTGTCCGCGGAGCATGAGCGACGCGATCGGCCAGACGGTCGAGAGCAGCAGGAAGACCGCGAGCGGGAGGTCCGTCAGGTGCGACCGGAGCGGCCACGGGTCCCCGCGGCACAGCCGGAGGTAGGCGCCGACCAGCGCACCGAGGAGCACCAGGGCGAGGAGCGCCTCATTCGGACGCACCCACGCGAGCAGGTTCCCCCGGTCGATACCGGCGATGATCGGAAGGGTCGCGAGGTAGGCATAGGTGCCGATCACCGGCTTCCACATGCAGGCCAGGAACAGCAGCAGGGCTCCCCCGGCGCCGCCGACGATCACCATGATCTGGGGGTCGAACCGGGTCGCGGCGAAGGCGGTGGCCGAGGCGATCGCCCCGGCCGCCCACCACACGACACCCCGGTTGCGGAGCCGCGACCATCGGTCCCTCCGCGTGCCCGTGAGGTCGACCCCGGTCATCCGCTCCGCCCCCACTGTGGGAGCCGGCGGTGGACCGCGAGCACGTACGCGGCGCCCGCGACCGCCGAGACGATCACAACGATGCCGACCGTGGACACCGCGCCCGGGAGCGCGATCACGTACCACAGGAGGCCTGCCAGCAGGACCGGCGACATCACGACGGCCCCGACCACCGACGCTCCCGCGGCCGTGCCGTCGAACAGCCGGGTCGATCCGACCGTCGCCCGGACCGCGGCGAGCACGACGAGCGCCCCCGCCAGCTCCCCGATCGGAACGGCCAGGAGAAGCACCACGATGCGGTGCCCGTCGACCGGGACGAGCAGGGCGAGCGCGGCGGTGGCGAGGGTCGCCGCCGAGGCGACCTCGCTCCCGCGCCTCGCCCGGATCTCGTTCCTCGTCACGAACAACGCCTGCCGGCCGAGGTCGTGCACACCTCCGATCAGTTGTGCCACGGCGACGACGACCAGCACCGCGGCGAGGTCCCGGATGACTCCGGGCTCGGCGAGCCGCCCCCTGGCCAGCACGTCCGCCACCGGCGTGGCCAGCACGCCCAGGGCGACCAGCACCGGGACGCTCGTGAGCAGTGCGAACCCGGTGCACTGCCGCCACCGCGTGGCCAGATCCGCACCGTTGCCGGCGACCGCACGGGCCAGCTGGGGTAGGGCCGCGATCGAGACGGCCCGACCGGTCAGGAAGGCGGCGGCGTTGTACACCGCGTACGCCATCTGAGCGATGATCACTCCGCCTGCCACGGTTCCGGCGCAGGTCAGGACCACGAACATCGACAGCCCGGGCCAGGCGGCCACGCCGACGGACCGGACCAGCCGCTGCACCGGGTCGGTGGCGTCGGGTGACCGGGCTGCACGCAGCGAGGGCCGGACCAGCATCCCGCACCGCGCCGCACCGAAGCACTGCAGCAACGCGTGCAGCGCCACGGAGAGTGTGCTCCCGAGGCCGAGGAAGACGATCATCGAGTTCGGGACCTCGCCGATCTCCAGCCCCGTACCCCACACCAGTCCCGCGACCGACACGGTCGCGATCAGGCCGAGGTTCTCGACGGCGGGCGCCCCGGCCGAGACCGCGAAACGTCCGTGCGCCTGCTGCGCCGCGACACCGAGCGCGGCGATCGAGTAGAGGACGATCTGCGGCACGACGAACACGAACAGAAGGATCGCCAGCCGCCTCGCCTCGCCGAGATCGACGACCGCTGCCGGATACCCCAGCGTGACCACCCACGCAACCAGTGGGGCCAGCAGGAGCAGGGTGACGGAGGCGCCTGCCGCGAGCACCAGTACCCGGAACGCGACACCGGACGAGACGGTGCGGGCGTGGGACCGTCCGGAGCGCTCGACGGCGGAGACGACTGCCGGTACCAGCACCATGCCGAGTACCGGGCCGGCGACGGTGGAGTAGACGAGTCCCGGGAGGACGTAGGCGATCTGGAAGGTGTTGCCGAAGAACGTCGGCCCCATGACGGCCCCGGCGACGACGACGCGCAGGAGACCCGTCAGCCGGCTCACCAGGGTCCAGCCGGCGACCGTGGCGGTGTCCCGCACGGCCGAGCTGGTCGACGGCCCGGTCCGGTCGCCCGTCATCCCCGCAGGCCCCGTTTCCTCCTGCCGGGCTTCCTTCTGCCGGTGAACACCACGGCACTGGCTGCGAGCACGCCGATCCCGGCGCCGATCGCCGTTCCGGCGAGCGGGCCGGGCCGACCGTCCGGGGCCGGGTACGGCGGGAGCAGCAACCGCGTCCGGACGAGCCCGTCGGCGGGGACGTCCGAGACGTACGCGACCCGCAGGTACTCCTCGACGACCTCCTCGGCGACGCGGGTCGCGTGTGTCGCGTCCGCATCCCGGACGTCGACCGTGATCGATCCGGTCTCAGGGTCGGCCTCGGCACGGACCGCATCGGCGAGCGACGCCGGTGGCACACCGAGCCGATCCGCGACCGGCACCAGAACCGAGCGGTCGGTCAGCATCCGGACCTGGGTCGCGAGCGCGCGCTCGGCGCTCCCGTCGTCGTCGACGAGCGCGACCACGACGACAGCACGCATCAGCGTGACCGGTGACTGCAGCATCGCGCCGAGCCACCCCGCTACGGCGGCCGCCAGCACGACGGCGAGCACCCGGACCACCGGGAACCGGTCCGGACCCTCTCCGTGCGCCCGCGCGCGCAGCCCCGTCACGGGGCCGTGGGCGAGTGTCATCGCCGGTGCCGACGGGCGCGCACGAGGACGATCGGCGCCGCGACGACCACTCCGAGCAGTGCGCCGGTCGTGAGGGCAATCCCCACTCCCGGACCGGCGGCTTCGGGCACCGAGAAGGGCGGCACGAGCACACTGGGGACGGGCCGGGCCAGATCCGCGGTCGTCAGACTGTCCAGCTGAGCGACGAGCGCGCGCTCGCGTTCACGCAGATTCGCGCCCGGATCCCGCCGGAGGGTCTCACGTGTCCGGTCGAGCTCAGCGCTGACGTAGTCCCGTGCCGGGGTGTTCCTGGTCCCGGCGGAGATCGCCAGGTATCGCTCGGTGAGCTCACCGGCGAGCTGCACGGCCGCGACCCGGTCCGTCGCTCGGACGTCCACCCTGATGATCTCCGACGAGTCGACCACCTCGACCGTGATCCGCCGCTGGAGGTCCTCGACCGGGATCCCGTGCGCACCGGCGACCGGTTCGACGACGGCGCGGCTGCCGATCAGGAGCAGCTGGGTCGTCAGGTTGCGGTCCTCGCGCAGGAAGCCCGTCGGCTGCTCGACCGCCACCGGGTAGAGCAACTCGGTCCGGCCGGTGTACTCGGTCGGCACGAGGAGCCAGACACCGCCGGCGAGCCCGACGCACACGAGAACGATCATCAACGCCACCTGTGCCAGGCGACGGGCTTCCCGCAGGGTCATCGACTGCGGCGGTGGCAGCTCGCCGAGCTTCTCGTGGAGTGCCTCCCACTCCGTTCCGGGTGGTTCGTCGCGGTCGGACACCGGTGTCGTGATCGCACCGTTCCAGCTGCCCGGAGGCCCGGTGCCGTTCGTGCTCACCGGTCACCTCGGGTGAGCGCACCGGCCACGCGACGGACCTGCGCGATCGTCATCGTCGGGGACATCGGCAGCGACAGGATCCGGCCGGCAGCGGCCTCGGTGACCGGGAGCGCGGCCGTTCTGAACTCTGCGAACGCGGGCTGCAGATGGCACGGGACGGGGTAGTGGATTCCCCACCCGATCCCGGCCCCGTCCAGTGCCCGGACGGCGCCCTCCCGGTCCCGGACCCGGACGACGGCGAGATGGTGCACGGTCTCCGACCGCGGATCGTCCGCTACTGGGACGACGTGCGACGGCAGCGTCGCGCGATACTCGGCCATCACGGTCCGCCGATCGGCGTTCTGGGCATCGAGGTGCGGGAGCTTGACCGAGAGCACCGCCGCCTGGAGAGTGTCCAGCCGGCTGTTGCGGCCGCGGACGTCGTGCCGGTACCGGTCGATGGACGACCGGCCGTGATCGGCGATGCGGCGGATCCTCCCCAGCAGTTCGCGGTCGCTCGACGTCACGGCTCCACCGTCGCCGAGAGCTCCCAGGTTCTTCCCCGGATAGAAGCTGAACCCGGCGGCGTGGCCCGAGCTCCCCGCCCGACGCCCGGCCCAGCGGGCGCCGTGTGCCTGCGCTGCGTCCTCGACAAGGGCGAGACCGAATCGCCTGGTGACGGCGAGCAGGCGGTCCATGTCGGCCATCTGACCGTAGAGATGGACCGCCATCACGGCCGCGGTGCGCGGGGTCACCGCAGCCGCCACCGCGTCCGGGTCGATGAGCAGGGTGTCCTCCAGGACATCGACGAAGATCGGTACGGCGCCGACTGCACAGACCGCCTCGACCGTGGCGATGAAGGTGTTGCCCGGGACGACCACCTCGTCCCCCCGACCGACTCCCAGCCCGGCCAGGACGAGCTCGAGCGCATCGGTTCCGTTCGCGACACCGACGGCACCCGCGGTCTCGCAGAAGCCGGCGAACGCGCTCTCGAACTGCTCGACCTCGGCGCCACCGACGAAACGACCGTGCACACGGACGCCGCGCCACGCGAGGTCGAGCTCGGTGGACACGGCCCGGTTGACCTCGGCGAGGTCGAGGAGCGGGATCGGTGCCCGGTCGACGTCGAACGTGGTCATGCGGCCACCGCCTCGTGTCCGGGTAGGAGTAAGACGCTCGCTCCTGACCGGACGGCCCGGTGGCCGTGCTCGATCATCGCCACCCGGACCCCGTCGGCGTGGACGGACATCGCGCCCCCTTGTCGAACACTCGCTCCAGCTGTCCGGGACCATTCGTCAAGGGGCGACTTCTCCGTTACACCTTCTCCGGCGTTCGGACCAACCGTCCCGGATGCGGGGAACTCGTCGGGTGGATCTTGAGCACGCGATTCGGCCGGACCCGGTACTCCGTGAACTCCCCTTCCGCACGACCGAGCGGCCCAACGGACTCGACGAAGTGGTCCACACCGAACTGTCGCCAGAGGAGAGACCATTGATCCGCTTTCCTGCGGAACGCGTTCATTCACATACTCCCTGTGATCGCGGCGTCCTCGGAGTTGCCGGTACGTAACGCGGATCGCGGTGATGTCGAGGGTCACTCCGCAACCCTCTGACGCCCCATTCACTGCACTGGGATTTCGTTCGTCGACGCCGCTTGCGGAGGAGACCACATGACTGTCGCAGGTTCCTGTTCCCGTATCGCCGTGGTCGGCTACGGGTATTGGGGCTCGAAGCACGTTCGGGTCCTCAGCTCGTTGCGTGATGTCGCCGTGACGGTCGTCGAGGCGGACGAGCAGAGGCTGTCGGAGGCCGGGGCCCACTACCCCGCGGCGCGGCTGTGCCGATCCCTCGACGAGGCGATCGACGACGTCGACGGGGTGGTCGTGGCCACCCCGGCCGGCAGTCACGTCGACGTCGCCTCGGCGGCGCTGCGAGCGGGTCGGCACGTGCTGGTCGAGAAACCGCTCGCCACCACAGTGGCCGACGCGGAGATGCTGGTCGATCTCGCAGACCGGTCGGGTGTCCGCCTGATGACCGGGCACACGTTCGAGTACAACCCGGCCGTCTGGAAGCTCCGGGAGATCGTCCGCTCGGGGGCGCTGGGTCGGGTCCTCTACATCGATGCCCAGCGGTTGAGCCTGGGCCGCTATCAGGTCGATGTGGACGTGGTCTGGGACCTGGCCCCGCACGACATCTCCATCGTGTCGTTCCTGCTCGACGAGATGCCGTCGACGACGTCGGTCTGGGCGAAGCGCAACGTCGGCATCCGGCACAGCGACGTCGCTCATCTGAGGCTCGATTTCCCGCGGTCGCGGACCCACGCGTTCGTTCACGTCAGCTGGCTGAGTCCGCGGAAGGTCCGGACAGTCACCGTCATCGGCGAACGCCGGATGGCCGTCTACGACGACATATCCGACAACGAACGAATCCGGATCTACGACATCGGGGTCGATCCGGCCACGGTCGACGACGGAAGCGACGCTCACGGGCTGCCGATGACCTATCGGACCGGCGACATCACCTCGCCCTACGTGCCGTTCGAGGAGCCGCTGCTCGTACAGGACGGGCATTTCGTCGACTGCATCCGTGGCAATGCCGTGTGCCGCACCCCGGGGCGACGGGGCCTCGACGTCGTCCGCGTCCTCACGGCCGCGGACCGATCGATGACCACCGGGCTCCCGGCCGAAGTCACCCCCGCCGTCGGCGAGGCGACCCGCGTCCCGGTGGCGGCGTCGTGATCGTGCTCCACCCGTGGAGCGACGAGCTCGTCCCCGCCGTGCCCCGTGGGACCCGCGCGCGATGACCACATTGTTCCTGGCCACCACCGGAGGCCACCTCGAACAGCTGAACGACCTGGCCGCACGCATCCCCGGGGACGGTCGTCGGCTGTGGGTCACCCACGCGAACGAGCAGAGCCGATCGCTGCTGGCGGACCGGGACGTCGAGTTCGTGCCCTACGTCCGCGTCCGCAACGTTCCCGACGTCCTCGGGTGCGTCCCCACCGCGCACCGCCTGTGGCGCCGGCACCGCGTGACCCGAGCGATCTCCACCGGGTCGGGCATCGCGCTGGGGTATCTGCCCTACCTCGCGTCCCGCGGCGTGGAGTGCCATTACGTGGAGAGCGTCGCCCGGGTCGCCGGGCCCTCGCTCACGGGGCGGATCCTGCACCACGTCCCGACGATCCGCCGGTACACCCAGCACAACGGGTGGAGCGGCCCACGCTGGCAGTTCGCCGGGAGTGTCTTCGACAGCTACGACGCGGTCGCGCCCGGCACCGCCGACCGGCCCACCGGCCGGGTGCTGCGGGTCGTCGTCAGCCTCGGTACCGCGGCCGAGTTCCCGTTCACCCGCCTCGTCCGGGCCCTGGTCCCGGTCCTCTCCCCCGGTGGGGAGCTGGCCCGGCACACCGGTCGTCCGGTGCAGGTTTTGTGGCAGACCGGCTGCACCCCGGTGGACGACCCGGCGATCGCTCCCGTCCCCTTCCTGCCCGCACACGAACTGGCCACCGCCCTGCGGTCGGCGGATCTCGTGATCTGCCACGCGGGTGCAGGTTCCGTGCTGGGTGCGCTCGCCGCCGGCCGGCATCCCGTCCTGGCGGTGCGCCGGTCCCGGGACGGCGAGGCCGGGGACGACCACCAGAGCCAGCTGGCCGCCGAGCTCGCCGGGCGTGGTGTCGCGACCGTCCTCGCACCCGAGGAAATCACCGCGGCCCGGCTGGCAGCCGCCCTGGACCGCGGGGTGCGTCGTCCGGGTGTCCCACCGGCCTTCGGGCTGGCGTCGTGACCGCGCGCGTGGAGCTGGTCGATCCCCGCACGGACCCGGCCTGGCGGGAGCTGGCCGTGCACGGTGACCTGTTCACGGCGCCGCCGTGGCTGTCCGCGGTGTGCGACCAGTACGGGTTCGTCCCGGAGGCCCGGCTGGTCCGGGACCGGAACGGGGCCCCGGCGGTCGGGCTCGCCTGGATCGATGTCGACGACGTGCGCGGACGACGGCGTCTCGGTTTGCCGTTCAGCGACCGGGGCGATCCGGTGGTGCGTCCCGGTACGGACGCCGAGGACGCCTGGAACGCGGTGGCAGCCGACCTGTGCGACGGCTCCGGTCCCCCGTTCACGCTGCGCTGCCTGGACACGTCGGTCGCTGCCTCCGACGAGCGGTTCGCAGTCGTGGGCGAGGCTGCCTGGCACGTCACACCACTGGCGCCGGCCGAGGACCTGCACCCGCGGTTGCGTCCGCAGCTTCGACGTAACCTGGCCGCCGCCGAGCGGAACGGACTGCGCGTCGTGCTCCGCGACGACCTGCCCGCGGTGGCCGAGTACCACCGTCTGCATCTGCAGCTGCGCAAGGCGAAGTACCGGTTGCTGGCCCAGCCGCTCGACTTCTTCGAGCAGCTGTGGAAGGCCTTCGCACCACACGGAGGCATCCGGGTCGGTCTCGTGGACGCCGGTGGCCCGCCGATCGCCGGTGCGATCTACCTGGTTTGGCAGGACACCGTCTACTACAAGTTCGGAGCGTCCGCCGCCGAGTACCTGCCCTTGCGGCCGAACGAAGCTCTGCACTGGGCCTGCCTCCGGTGGGCGGCCGACCAGGGGCTGTCCGCCATGGACTGGGGCCTGTCCGAGCTCGACCAGCCGGGCCTCGTGCGGTTCAAGCGCGGGTGGGCGGCACAGGAGCAGCGCATCCGCACGTTGCGCCCGCACGGCACCGTCCCGCCGCACGGCCCGGTCGACGGGCTCCTCGGCGATCTGACGCGGCTGCTCACCGGACCGGAGGTGCCCGACTGTGTCACCGACCAGGCCGGTGCACTGCTCTATCGGTACTTCTGCTGAGACCGGATCGCGATGACCGCTGTCCCTCCTCCCGACCCAGTACCAGGAGCACACCTATGGACGTGATCGCGCCACCTCGCAGGCTCGCTGTCCTCGGACAGGGCTACGTCGGCCTTCCCGTCACGATCCGGGCGGTCGAGGCCGGGTACGACGTCGTCGGGTTCGACGTGGACAAGTCCCGGATCGACCGGCTGAAGCGGGCGGAGAGCTTCGTCGACGACGTGTCCGGCCGGGACCTCAGGACCGCGCTGGACACCGCACGCTTTCTTCCGACCGACGACGAGGCGGCGCTCGAGGGTTTCGACGTCGCCGTGGTGTCGGTGCCCACCCCGCTGCGGGACGGGGCGCCCGACCTCGACTGTGTCCGGGACGCGGCACTCGCACTCGCCCGCCATGTCCGGCCCGGATGCACGGTCGTACTGGAGTCCACCACGTACCCGGGCACCACGGAGGACGAATTCGTCCCGCTGCTGGAGTCCGCAGGGCGCTGGAAGGCGGGCCAGGACTTCCACGTCGGTTACAGCCCGGAACGCATCGACCCGGGCAACCGCCGCTGGACGTTCCGCACCACCCCGAAGGTCGTCAGCGGGATCGATCCGCAGTCGCTCGACGCAGTCGCCGCCTTCTACCGGTCTCTCGTGGACCAGGTCGTGGAGGTTCCGGGACCTCGGGAGGCCGAACTCGCCAAGCTCCTGGAGAACACCTTCCGGCACGTCAACATCGCCCTGGTGAACGAGCTCGCGGTGCTCGGGCACGAGCTCGGGGTCGACGTGTGGTCGGTGATCGACGCCGCGGCGACCAAGCCGTTCGGTTTCATGCCGTTCCGGCCGGGGCCGGGGGTGGGAGGGCACTGCCTTCCGATCGACCCGTCGTACCTGTCCTGGCAGGTGCGCCGGACCCTCGGGCGGCCGTTCCGGTTCGTCGAGATCGCGAACGATGTCAACGACCACATGCCCGACCACGTCGTCCACCGGATCACCGCCCGGCTCAACCGCGACCGCAAGGCGGTGAACGGCAGCCGGATCCTGCTGATCGGGCTGGCATACAAACCGAACTCGGGCGACGCCCGACAGTCCCCGGCGATCGCGGTCGCGCGCCACCTCGCCGACCAGGGGGCGGAGCTCCGGGCGGTGGACCCGTTCATCGAGCCGCAGCGGGTCCCGCCCGGGGTCGCACTGGTGGAGCCCACACCCGAGGAGCTCGCCGCGGCCGATCTCGTCGTCGTCCTGACCGACCACGACGCCCTGGACTGGGACCTGATCGGAAGATTCGCGACGCGGGTGTTCGACACCCGCAACCGGCTCGGGGACCGGGGGGCCGAGCGGCTGTGATGCTCGGGCCCGGGGCCTCCGCAGTGCGACCCGGCGGGAACCCTGCTATCCGAAGAGCTTCTCCTGCTCCTCCCGCAACGAGTCGATCAACCGCCCCGGCGGCAGCGTCACGTCGTCGTAGGTGAGCACCGCGTCCTTCGCCACGTCCCGGGTGAGCACGCACCCCTCGGCGACCCCCATCGGCAGCAGCCGCTCCGACCGCGTCACCGGCGAGGACTCCGCGACGCCGTAGGTGTCGTAGCCACCCAGCCCGTCGACGGTGTGCCCGGCCTTCAGGTCCTGCTTGGCGGTGGCGACGACGTCGACCCGCTGCCCGCCGGTCGGTGCCAGCGCGGCGTCCGCGAAGTCCACCGCCCGCACGATCGTGTTCGGGACCTCGAAGTGGCACAGGTGGTAGGGCGTGTAGAAGCTGTACAGCGGGCCCTCGCCCAGCTTGTACAGGTTCAGGTAGTGCCGCTGCTTCGGGTCGTCGTGCGTGCCGAGGACGTAGATGCCCGGGCCCGGCTTGGCGCCGACCACGTAGTCGACGACGCCACCCAGCTCGCGCAGCTCGTCGACGTCGTAGACCTGCGTCAGCTCGTCGACGTGGCCGGCGTGGTCGCGGCCGTACATCCCGCGCTGCCCGACGGTGAAGCCGTGCGCGTTCGCGACGATCGCCTGCTCGAACGACACCTTGGTGCCGTCGGCGAAGCTGGTGACCATGTAGGGGTCCTGGCCCCACTTCTCGGCGAACGCCTGCTGCGTGGTCGGGGTGCGGTACTCGTCCTGCAGGCCCTTGATGTTGCCCGCGACGAGCGGCGTGACGCCGATGCCCTTCACGAACCGCAGCAGGTTCCCCTGGACGCCCGGCTGGTCGCCGTCGGCCCCGGTCAGGACGACGCCGGCGGCCCGCGCCCGGTGCGCGAGGAGCGGCCCGACGGTGCCGTCGAGCTCAGCGTTCATGGTGACGACCGGGAGCCCGCGCTCGATGGCGGCGACGGTGACGTGCGCGCCGAACTCGACCGCGCCGGTGACGTCGACGAGCACGTCGATGTTCTCGGCCGCGAGCAGCGCGAACGCGTCGCCCAGCACCGCCGGGGTCCCGGCCGCGACCGCGGCCTCGACCTGCGCGGTCGTCGAGACCTCCACCGGCTCCAGCCCGGCCTCGGTGTAGGCGCGGACGGCGGTCGGCACGGTCCGGTTGGCGATCGCGACGACGTCCATCCCGGGCGTCGAGTTGACGATCTGGTTGACCAGGCCACGGCCCATGAACCCGGCGCCGACCAGGCCCACCCGGATCGGCCGGTTCTCGGCGGCGCGGCGCGCGAGCGCGGTGTCGAGGATCAGCATCAGCGGGCCTCCGCCAGGGTGCCGGCGAAGTCCGGGTTCTCGGACACGAGCGGCCAGGCGGCGTCCTTGTCGGAGATGTGCGCGACCTCGACGGGCCACTCGACGCCGATCGTCGGGTCGCTCCAGCGCAGGCCCCGCTCGGCGCCCGGGGTGTAGGGCGTCGAGACCTGGTAGATCGTCGTCGCGTCCGGGGTGAGGGTCAGGTACGCGTGCGCGAAGTTCCGCGGCACGTACATGGCCTTGTAGTTGTCCTGGGACAGCTCCGCCCCGAACCACTGCAGGTAGGTGTCGGAGTCCGGGCGCAGGTCGACGATCACATCGAAGATCGCGCCGCGGACGCAGCGGATGACCTTGACCTCGGCGTTGGGCTCCAGCTGGTAGTGGAAGCCGCGCAGGGTGCCCGCCTCGTGGTTGTACGAGAGGTTGCACTGGGTGATCGTCGGGTCCAGCCCGGCGTCGAGGAACTCCTGCTCGCAGAACGCGCGAGCGAAGAACCCGCGGTCGTCCTCGAGGCGCTTGAGGTCGATCAACGCCGATCCGGGGAGCGGGGTCGGGTGGATGTCCATACCCTCAGCGTCGCCCATCCGGACCCACCCGTTGCATCCGCCCTCCGCATCGTGACGAGCGCAACGCGCGACCATCACCCGACCGGGTAACGCGAAGATCCCGGACGCCGATGGACCGGCTGTCACGGTGCCCGCGGACGGGCGCCTGCCGGACGGCCCGACCCCAGCGGCGCCGCCGGCCCTGCCCCTGAGGAGCCGACTCTCGTGAGCGCGATTCCGGACGTCTCCCCCGGGCCCGGGGTCACCCGAATCACGGTGCCGCAGCAGCGGCGCCGCCCGTCCGTGCTGCCGGGCGCCCCGCGGTGGCAGCGCCGGTTCTCGCTCGCCGTCGCGTCCGGCGACCTGGCGGTGATCGCCCTGACGGTCACACTCAGCGTGCTCGCCGGGCTCACCGGCCTCGACGCGGCCGACCGCGCCCGGCTGTGGAGCGGGGTGATCGCCGCGGGCCTGCTCGCGGTGGCCCTGCCGGTCTGCCGCGCGTGGGACGGCCGGGTGCTCGGCCAGGGCTCGGCCGAGTTCGTCCGGCTGGGACGCGCGGTGGTCCTGGCCGACGTCGTCCTCGCCCTCGGCGGGCTGTCGATGATGGTGCAGTCGTCGCGGGAGTGGGTCTTCCTGCTCGTCCCGCTCACCGGGGTGGCGCTGCTCGCGTCCCGGTTCGTGCTGCGCAAGTGCCTGCACCACCAGCGCGGACGCGGCCGCGGACTGCTGCCGGTGCTCGCCGTCGGCTCGGACGACGCCGTCTCCGACCTGATCCGCCGCACCCGGCGGGACCCGTACTTCGGCTGGCGCGTCACCGGCGTCTGCACGCCGACCGGCGCCGGCACCGGCGGCGGTCACGACGTCGAGGGCGTCCCGGTGGTGGGCGACCTGGACTCGGTGCCCGCGCTGGCCACGACCGGGGAGCACGGCGTCGTCGCCGTCTGCCGGGCGCCCGGATGGGGCCCGGCCCGGCTGCACCGGCTCGCCTGGGACCTGGAGGGCAGCCGGACGGAGCTGGCCGTCGACCCGGGCCTGATGGAGATCGCCGGCCCGCGGATGCACATCAGCCCGGTCGACGGGCTGCCCCTGCTGCGGCTGTCCGAGCCGCGGTTCTCCGGGATCGCGAAGGCGGTGAAGCACACGACCGACAAGGTCGCGGCCGGGCTGATCCTGCTGCTCGTCGCCCCGGTGTTCCTCACGGTCGCGCTGCTGGTGAAGCTGCACGACCGCGGTCCGGTGTTCTTCACGCAGGAGCGGGTGGGCACCCACGGCCGGACCTTCCGGATGGTCAAGTTCCGCTCCATGGTCACCGACGCCGAGGCCCGACTGACCGACCTGGCCCGGCAGAACGACGGCGCCGGCCCGCTGTTCAAGATGCGCCGCGACCCGCGCGTCACACCCGTGGGCGCCCTCCTGCGGAAGTACTCGCTCGACGAGCTGCCGCAGCTGCTGAACGTGCTGAACGGGTCGATGAGCCTGGTCGGCCCGCGCCCGCCGCTGCCGCGCGAGGTCGCCGCCTACGCCGACGACGCCCGCCGCCGCCTGCTGGTCCGCCCCGGCATGACCGGCCTGTGGCAGGTCAGCGGCCGCAGCTCGCTCACCTGGGAGGAGTCGGTCCGGCTCGACCTGCGCTACGTGGAGAACTGGTCGGTGGCGCTGGACCTGCTGATCGTCTGGAAGACCTTCGGCGCGGTGCTGCGCGGCCGCGGCGCCTACTGAGGACACAGCTCCGCCACCCTCCCGACCAGCTCCGCCCGGTGCACCGGGTTCCGTCGCGATCCACCCGCCACCCACGGCGGCGGATGGAACAGCGGGAACCCACCGTCCATCGTGACCGTCCAGTCGCCCTTGTGGATCATCGAGTGGTGGTGCCCGCACAAGAGCACCAGATTGTCCAGATCGGTCGGACCGCCGTCGGCCCAGTGCTCGACGTGGTGCGCGGAGCACCACTGCGGCGGCCGGTCGCAGCCGGGGAAGGCGCATCCCCCGTCGCGCTGGGCGAGCGCCCGGCGCTGGCCCCGGTTCGCGAGCCGGTTCCCCCGCCCGACGAACAGCGGCTCCCCGTGCGTGCCGAGCACGACCGGGACGACCTCCGCGTCGCAGGCGAGCCGCAGCGCGGCGCCCGCGTCGACCGCTCCGGTGAGGAGCCCGTCGCCGAACCCGAGCTGCGCGGCCCCGCGGCCGGTGGTCAGCGCCTCCAGCGGCACGGTGACGGTCACCCGCACCTCCTGCCCGCGCTCCGAGCCGAGCGCGCCGGTCGCGATCGTCATCCGGGCGAGCTCGACCAGGCCGTCGCCGTTGCGCTCGGCGGCCGAGCGCTCGTCGCGCCCGATCGGCTCGCCCGCGTCGTCGCACCCGGCCTCGACCGGCGGGACCGGCGCGCTCAGCGGTGACAGTGCGGTCCGCAGCACGGCCGCGGACTCCGTGTCGAACCAGCCACGCGCCGCGAACCCGCTTCCCTGCGGCCGGAGGGTCAGCCGGTTGCGGGTCGGGTGCGGCTCGCGCGGCCGGGGGCCGTCGGGGTCGAGCAGGGCGAGTGCGCGCCGGCCGAGCTTCTCGACGCCGTCGGGGTCCAGTCCCCGCGCGTGCTCGACGAGATCGGCCTCGAGCGGCGCGCGGTGCTCGTCGAGGTGCGGCGGCAGCGCCGCCAGCACCCGCTGGATCACGTCCACGTGCTCGGCGGACACCTCCGCCCGCCCGAAGGCCGCCGCCAGCTCGGGCAGCCGCGGATCGACCTGCTGTCCGGTGATCAGCACGGTCGGCGCGAGCTGTTCGGCGGCGCGGACCCGCGCCCGCGCCGTCCGCAGCGACACGTTCTGCACCGACCGCAGGAGGTGCGCGACGTCGCGGTGCCCCTGGGCCTCGGCCAGGCCGCGGGTCGCGACCTCCGCGACGAGCGGGACCAGCGCCGCGGACGCCTCGTCGATCGCGCGCTGGAGCGAGCCGACGGTGAGCAGCAGCTCCTCGTCGGTGTGCGTCCAGGCGTCGTCCACGAGGTCCACAGTATCCGAACATCAGTTCGAACGGTGGAGGTCGTCGACGACCGGCCACAAGGGTGCGACCAGCGGAAAGTCGATCTCAGAGGTCGGGGGTGTCCGGTCGCTCGCCCGGGTCGGGGATCCCGTTGCCGTCGACGTCGCCGGGACCTCCCGGCGGGACCGGCGTCGCGGCGTTCGCCACGGCCGGTCCGGCGATCATGGCCCCCACCACCGCCACGGCGCTCATCGCGGGAACGACGGTCCGGGTGACGGAACGCGAGATCGACATGCTGGCCCTCTCTCCTGATCGGGAATCGTGCACGGCTCGGCGGAGCGGACGGACGTCGGGGAATCCCTGGAGCGACCCGGCTGCCTGTGCGTCCACGACCATCACCGTGCCCGCGCCACCCGGCCCCGCACATCGCCGTACGGATCGATATCCGGCCCGTCGTCCTCCTCCCGAAGAACGAGCCCGGACCAGCCGGACGGCCGATCCGCAGCACACACGACGACGCCCCGGACCGGCGGACCGGTCCGGGGCGCGTCGTCGACCCTCAGAGGTCGGGGTTGTCCGGGCGCTCGCTCGAGTCGAGCAGCCCGTTCCCGTTGGTGTCCCCCGGGCTCCCGGGCTCGACCGGCGAGCCGAGCCGCTCCGGCTGCGCGTCGGGGTTGTCCGGGCGCTCGCTGGAGTCCAGCAGCCCGTTGCCGTTGGTGTCCCCCGGGCTCCCGGGCAGGACCGGCGAACCCAGCCGCTCCGGCAGCAGGTCCGGGTTGTCGGGCTGCTCGCTGGAGTCCAGGATCCCGTTGCCGTTGCTGTCGCCCGGGCTCCCCGGCGGGACCGGGGACTCGGCGAGGGCGACTCCCGGCCCGGCGATCATGGCGCCGGCCACCGCGACGGCACTCATCGCAGGGACGACGACCCGGGCGACGGAACGCGCGATCGACATACAGATCCTCTCACTGGTCGGCAGGCGTGCACGGCGCAACGTAGCGGAGGACCTCCACCACGGCGACCGGCGCGACACCCTGCGCTGCACAGACATCCGGCCGTCCGGCGGTGCGCCGCGATCCGTCTGCCTGTTCGTTCACGACCATGACCCTGCACGTGCGGACCGGTCCGGCACATCGACGGACGGTCGGACATCGACATGGCGCCGCGTCCGTCCGCGGGTGGAGAAGGTCCAGCCGTTCGGCTGAGGCGCGGCGGCGGCCGGGGTCAGGGCTTGCGCCCGACCGCCCCGACGATGCACCTCAGCACCGGGTCGACCGCGCCGTCGGTGGCCGGCCCGTCCGGCCACCAGTCCAGCAGCGGGATCAGCCCGTCGGTGTCCCCCGGGTTCCCGGGGAGGATGTCGAGCCCCGGCAGCATGGCCCGGATCTCGTCGAGGCTGCGGAAGTGCTCCCCGTCGAGCCCCTGGGCCAGCATGATGTCCCGGATCCGGCGCACCTGCGCCCCGTCCTCGCCGCCCGGGTCCCAGAAGTGGCTCAGCACGACGAACGAGCCCGGCGCGAGCGCGTCCACGTAGGACCGCATGACCCCGGGCAGGTCGACGTCGTCGGTCTGGTGGTGCAGCGTGGCGCTCTGGTAGAGCGCGACCGGCTCGGACAGGTCCAGGTGGGTGCTGACCGTCGGGTCGCCGAGGACGTCCGCCGGCCGCGTGAGGTCGCCCTCGACGTAGCGGACCGTGGAGGCGTCGTCGAGCAGTGCCCGCCCGTACGCGACGGCCGACGGGTCGTTGTCGACGTAGACGACGCGCGCGCTCTCGTCGATCGCCTGCACGACCTCGTGGGTGTTCTCCACGGTGGGCAGGCCGGCGCCCAGGTCGAGGTACTGCGTGACGCCGGTCTGCGTCGCCAGGAACCGGGTCGCCCGGATGTGCCAGGCACGGTTCACCCTGGCCAGCGCCCCGCCCTGCGGGACGAGCTTCTCGACCGCGGCCACGGCGGACCGGTCGACCTCGTAGTTGTCCTTGCCCCCGAGGGCGAAGTCGTAACACCGCGCGATGCTCGGCACGCTCTGGTCGATGGACGGCGAGGTCGGCGGCACGTCACGCATGGCCGGAGCTTAGCGAGGGACGGTCCCGGCCGCTCCGGCAGGCCGCGGCGCACCGGTTCCTCCGCGGGCCTCAGTTCCCCACGCCGAGCGCGCCCATGAACGCCGAGGGGTACCGGTCACCCGCGGCCGAGCCCGCGGGGACCGCCTCCTCGATCGCCGCGAGCACGTCGGGCCCGAGCTCGACGTCGAGGGCGGGCAGCGCCTCGGCCAGCCGCTCCCGCGTGCGGGCGCCGACCAGCGGCACGATGTCGTCACCCTGTGCGGCGACCCACGCGATCACCAGCTGGGCGACCGTGCAGCCCGCCGACGCGGCCACCGCGCGCAGCCGCTCGGCCAGGGCGAGGTTGTGGTCCAGGTTCCCGCCGGCGAACCGCGGGCTGTGCGCGCGGTGGTCGCCGGGCCTGCCGGGGACGTAGTGGCCCGACAGGAGACCGCGGGCCAGGACACCGTAGGCGGTGAGCCCGACGCCCAGCTCCCGCAGCGTCGGAAGGACCTCCGCCTCCACGGCGCGGGAGACCAGCGAGTACTCGATCTGCAGGTCGGCGACCGGGTGCACGGCGTGGGCACGGCGGACGGTGGCGGCGTCGACCTCGGAGAGGCCGAGGTGACGCACGTACCCGGCGTCGATCATCTCCTTGATCGCACCGACGGTGTCCTCGACCGGCACGTCGGGGTCCAGGCGGGCCGGGCGGTAGACGTCGACGTGGTCCACCCCGAGCCGGGTCAGCGAGTAGGCGAGGAAGTTCTTGACCGCCGCGGGCCGGCAGTCCTGCTGCAGCGGCGGGAGGCCCGGGCCGGCGAGCCCGCCGAACTTCACGGACAGCTGGTAGTCGTCGCGGTTCCGTCCGCGGAGGGCCTCGGCGAGCAGCAGCTCGTTGTGCCCCATGGCGTAGAAGTCACCGGTGTCGATCAGGGTGACGCCGGCGTCGAGGGCGGCGTGCACGGTCGCGATGCTCTCGTCCCGGTCGGCGTGGCCGTAGGAGCCGGACATGCTCATCGCCCCGAGGCCCAGGGCCGAGACGGTGGGGCCCGTGCTGCCGAGTGTGCGTGTCTGCATGACGCCACCCTGCGCCGGGACCGGCGCGGGCGGAACGGAGCGTCGATCGTGGGAGAGCCGCTCCCTGGCTCGCGGTCCGCCGCGCGAGCACCATGGACGCATGCAACGCGAGCAGCTCGCCGACTTCCTGCGCCGCCGCCGCGAGTCGGTGCGGCCCGCCGAGGTCGGTGTCGCGGCAGGGCCCCGGCGCCGCACCGCCGGCCTGCGCCGGGAGGAGGTCGCGATGCTCGCCGGGATGTCGACCGACTACGTCGTCCGCCTCGAGCAGGGGCGCAGCAGCCGGCCGTCGGTCCAGCTGCTCGGCGCGCTCGCCCGGGCACTCGCGCTGACCGACGACGAACGTGACCACCTCTTCCACCTGGCGGGACATCAGCCGTCGCCCGCCGACGGGGTGGCCCGCCTGGCCCGTGCCGGCCTGGTCCGGATGCTCGGCCTGCTCCACGACGCGGTGGCGATGGTGATCTCGGACCTGGGTGAGGTCCTCGCCCAGAACCGGTTGTCGGTGCTGGTGGCGGGGGACCAGACCGGCTTCACCGGCGACCGTCGCTACCTCGCCTACCGCTGGTTCACCGAGCCCGCGACGCGGGCGAGCCACCCTCCCCGAGAGCAGGAGCGGCACGCCCGGCAGCTCGTCGCGGACCTGCGCGCCGTGACCGGCCGCCGGGCCGGCGATCCGGCGGTCGAGGGGCTCGTCGACCGTCTGTCGGCCGCGAGCCCCGAGTTCCGGACGCTGTGGGACGAGCACGAGGTCGCGGTCCGCCGTGCCGACCGCAAGACGCTCCGGCATCCCCGCGTGGGCGCGCTGCTGATGGACTGCGAGACGCTCGTGACCCCCGACCTGGGGCAGCAGCTGCTGGTCCTCACCCCCGCCGACGAGGCGACGCGGGAGCGCCTCGAACTGCTCCGGGTGCTGGGCACCCAGGAGTTCCCGACGGGCGTCGGCTGAGCCGGGCCCCGCGCGTCACCCCGGGGTGGCACCCCGGTGACCATCGACGACGGTGACGTCGACCCAGCTCCCGTCCCCCACGTGCAGCGTGTTCCGGCTCAGGTACGGCGGCACCGGCATGTCGAACTGCACGTAGCCCTCGCCCGGATCCCTGCGCAGCAGATCGGTGCGGCTGCCGACGTCGAGCCGGAGCGTCTCACCCGCACGCAGCCGCACCGGCCCGGGCGTCAGGCTGAACCGCAGGACGACGGGTTCGCCCGGCGTGAGCGGCTCCCGGACCCCGGAGTCGATCGCGATCTCCACGGCGCTGCCGCGCGTCGTGTCCTCGGTGCGGGCGACCGGCCGCAGCGCACCGAGGGACACCGGGTGGACGGTGCCGCCGGCGTCCACCCGGGACAGCCGGGCCAGCACGTAGCTGTCGATCTCGTTGCAGGAGAACGTGAGGCGCGCCGTCACCGGCCCGGCGAGGGTGACGTCCTCGGTGACCGGGTGGTCGAACGTCACGACCTGCGGGTCGCCCGTCCCCGGCAGGACCGGCACCCCGAACGGCACCGCCGCCCACCTGACGACGCCCGGCCGCGCCGGTTCCGGCCCGAGCGTGCCGTCACCGAGGTACAGCCGGCGCGGCTCGCCCGGCGGCGGGAACGTCGCCGACGTCGCGAAGCCGTCGTCGCCGTCGACCCAGTAGCGGACGGGCGGCTGCCCGTCGTAGCCGTTGTCGCTGCCGCGCAGGACGTGGTCGAAGAACGCGAGCGCCTCGCCCTGCCACGAGTACACGGGCAGGTCGTACGCCGGCGGGGCGAGGATCAGCCACTTCCGCCCGTCCGCCGTACCGGCGTGCTCGAACAGGTCGTAGGCGCCGAACTGGTGCAGGTTGAGGTAGCCGAGGTTCTGCACGGTCACGAACGGGACCTCGATCGCGCCGAGCATCTCCCGCGTCGTCTCCCAGACACCCGCCTCGTCGCGGGTCGTGTCGTCGTAGGTCCAGCGCGAGTACTGCCGCGCAGCGTCGGCGGCCGGGGTGTTGCGGAGGAACGACGCGAACATCCGCGAGACGTTCCCGTGCACCGCCTTCTCCAGGAGCGTGTGCAGCGGGCCGTTGGTCAGGTGGCTGGCGACCGCCCGCGCGTTCGGCGACATCCGCCGGGCCAGCGCCGCGTCGGTGAAGTTCGCGCCGACCCAGACCCCGAGGAAGAAGCTCCCCGGCACCCCGCCGAACCGGAGGACGTGCCGGAACAGGTCGGTCGTCACCTCGTTGGCGAAGAACGCCCGCAGCGCCGGCGGGCGGCGTGCCGCGACCATCAGCTGCGTCATCGCGTAGTACGAGGTACCGAAGAGCACGACCTCCCCGGTGCACCAGGGCTGCTCGGCGGCCCAGGCGATGGCCCGCTCGTGGTCGTCGACGTCGGCGGCGGAGAACAGGTCGGTCCGCTCACCGGTGGACCGGCCCACCCCTCGCCGTTCGACGACGACGGGTGCGTACCCGCGGTCGGTGAACACCGGCGGCGAGCCGATCTCGTTGGCGCCGGACGGGACGCCCGCGGTGTCAAGGTCGGTGTTGTAGCCCCCGAACGACAGGACCGCCGGGTACCGGCCGGGCGCCGTCGGCAGGTAGACGTCGGCGTGCAGCGTCACCCCGGCGCCGTCGTCGCCGGGGACCGGGATCGCCTGGTCCGGCAGGATCCGGTTGCCCAGCCCCTCCATCGCGGCGGCCCGCGGCTCCCAGCCCGCGTACTGCCTGCCGCTGGTCGAGGGCTTGAGGGGGATGCCCATGCCGGTGTCCTCCCGACGTCCGATTCGGGCCCAGCATCGGAGGCGAAGGTCCAACCCCCGTCCAACGACGGCCCGGCGGCGTCGTCAGCCGGTGGCGACCCGCTGCCGCGGCGCGAGGACGTCCACGATCCCGTGCATCGCCCCGAAGATCAGCCCGACGGCGTCGCGGTGCGCCTGCTCCGGCTCCCCCATCGGGTCCGGGACGGTGTCGTCCGCCGGCGGGACGGTGCCCCGCAGCGCACGGGCGGCCTCGACCAGTGCCCGGCCGCGCCCGACCAGGTCGGACGGGAGCGACGCGGCGTCCACCGCGGCGGAGAGCCGGGCGAACTCCCGCAGCGCGAACGTCCGGTCCAGCAGCTCCGGGTGACGCTCCAGCACGGCCGAGCGGTGCCGGACGTTCGCGCCCAGGACGAGATCCACCCCGTCGACGACGGCGTCGTCCAGCTGCCGCGCGACGAACCCGTCCGCGCGGGAGTCCAGTCCCCACGGCGCCAGCTGCGCCCGGGACAGCGGGTGCATCCCGTGCCCGACGACGGCGCGGACACCGGCGCTCGACACCTCGACGCGGCCGGCCGCACGACCGCCCAGACGCCCGACGAGCAGGTGGCGCATCAGCAGCTCACCGGCCGGGGACCGGCAGATGTTGCCCGTGCAGACGACGAGCACGCGGAACCGGTCGTCCGGTCCCGGCCGGCGGGCGTGGCGCGGCCCGCGAGCCTGCACCCCGGCCCGGTCCGGGACGTGCACCGGCTGCACCCGCTGCTGCGGCACCGCACGCTCCACCAACGACGTCACACGAACCTCCCCGACCACGGACTCTCGTCCGTTCAGTCGCACCGGGAGGCGCCGTCATTTCCGCCGAACGGCCTCGACCGCGTCACATCCCCAATGTTGATGATCGAACCGGCCGGGGCGGGCCGATCATCAGGTTTGGCGATCCGCCCGCGGCCCCGCTAATGGGCCGTTCGGCGGCGTCGACGAAGGGGACATGACCGCTCCCCAGCGCACGACGTCTACGGCATCCGGCCCGGTGGACGAGGCCGTTCGCGCCACCGCCGCTGCCGCCGCCGTCGTCGCCGACGCCGTCTCGACCGTCGTCGAGGCCGAGGGTCGCGTCCAGGCGGAGACCGTCACCGCGGACGACGCGGCTGCGGTCCGGCGTGCAGGCACCGGGTACGCGGTCCTCAACGCGGTCGCCGCGCTGGTGCTGATCGTGCTGCTGGCGCCGGTCATGCTGGCGGTCGCCCTCGCGGTCAGGCTCGACGGTGGCCCGGTCCTCTTCCGGCAGACCCGCGTCGGCCGTGACGGTCAGGACTTCCGGATGCTCAAGTTCCGCTCGATGTGCGTCGACGCCGAGGCCCGCCTCGCCGCCCTGGCCGCGAGCAACGAGGGCGCCGGCCCGCTGTTCAAGATGGCGCACGACCCGCGGATCACCCCGGTCGGCCGGATCATCCGCACGTGCTCCCTGGACGAGCTGCCGCAGCTGTTCAACGTCGTCGGCGGCACGATGGCCCTGGTCGGGCCGCGCCCGGCGCTCCGCCGGGAGGTCGAGCAGTACTGCGCCGTCGCCCGCCGCCGGCTCGCGGTCAAGCCCGGCCTCACCGGCCTCTGGCAGGTCTCCGGCCGCAGCGACCTGAGCTGGGACGAGTCGATCCGCCTCGACGCCGAATACGTCGATCGCTGGTCCCCGCTGTTCGACCTGCAGATCCTCTTCCGCACCGTCGGCGCCGTCCTGCGCGGCGGCGGCGCGTACTGACGACACGACCGCCGCCGGACGAAAGGGGTCATCGGCCGGCGAGGAACTCGTTCGACGGCAGCGCCGCGGCGAGCGCGCGGTCGGTCAACGGCCGAACATCCCCGGCCGGTCGAACTTGATGTCCTGCTCCTCGCCGAGCTGGAACCAGCACACCGGCCGACGAGTTCCGAGGACCCCGACCCTGAAGGACGTCACCGACGCCGACAGGACCCGATGGTCACACGACCGGTCTGCGGCGTACCTCCTCGCTTCCTGCTCGCAGCGGAACACGACCTCGACCGCGCCGACCGAACCCTGTCGGGCTGTGTGAACCGCAAAGACCTCATCCGTCACTGCTGTGGCACTCCTCGTCCATGCGGCTTTCGAGTACTCGAAAGCTAGCACGGCAAACACTCGGGGTGTGGATCCGGACCAGCTCGCCGAGCTCGCGAGCCTGCTCGCCCGTCCGACCGACGAGCTGAGCGACGACGAACTGATTCAGGCCGTCCGTCTCGCCGACACCGATCGGGACGCGGCGCGGGAGCGGCTGGGGCGGCTGCTCGCGGCGCTCTACCAGCGGGAAGGCATGTCCTGGCCCCGACTCGGAGAGCAGACAGGCATCCCGTTCGGGACGGCTCACGGGCTCGCCCGGCCGTACATCGACCGCGACGAGTCGCCCTGAGCCGGAACGTCGGGAGCACCACTCCCCGGGATGCTCACCGACCCGCCGACCGCCAGACGTCGCCACTCCCGGAGCTGCCGAGCCACACGTACTGCCCGTAGCGCGCCACGAGTAGCCGGAACCGGTCTCGATCTCCCGCCCGGGTGGCGTGAGCCTGCTCGACCAGGCGCCCGAGCCGCCGAGTTCCTCCCTCGACGACGGCATGGCGACCAGCATGGGAGGCAAGACCGATCTCGCCCTCGGGAGCCGTCCCGAATCGCGACCCACGACACCCTCGGCGCCACGACGATCAGGCCCGGACCGGCCTCCATGCCGCCGAATTCCGTACGGCGGCGGTCCAGGTACCCGACCACCACGTCGCCCGAGTTCAACGACCGATGCCGGCCGTCACTCCAGGACCAACCAGACTCTGGCGCGGCCCTGATTCAGTGAGGCGCTCGGAGGCTGGCGTACCAGTCCTGACAGGCGTCCCAGGTCGGCAGCGATCCGGCCGCCTCAGCCTCGGCCAGCGTGGGTGCTTCGCGGTCCTTCTCCGACAGCACCGGCTCGACACCGGCCACCCATGGGATAGCGAGTTGCGGGTCGATCGGAGTGATCCCGTGCTCTCGTTCCGGCGCGTACGACGTGGAACACAGGTATCCCACAACGGTGCCGTCGGTCATCGCCTGGAACGCGTGTCCGAGCCCCTCGGACAGGTACACGGCTCGCATCGAGTCGGCGTCCAGATCGACGACTTCGAACTGTCCGAATGTCGGTGACCCGACACGGATGTCGACGATGACGTCCCGCACAGCGCCGGCCGCGATGTACAGGTATTTCGCCTGACCCGGAGGTACGTCGGCATAGTGAACGCCGCGTACGACTCCGCGAGACGACACCGACTGGTTGGACTGCATGACGGAGAGGTCGAAGCCGAGAGCTTCGCGAAACACCGGTCCCTGGAACGGTGCGGTGAACCTGCCACGTGGGTCAGGAAAGACGGTCGGCTCGAACAGCCACGCTCCCGAAATACCGAGCTCGGTGGCCTTCACCGGACCACTCCGTTCTTCAGCGGCTCCCACCAGCCGCGATTCTCCTGGTACCAGGCGACCGTCTCGGCGAGCCCATCATCGAAAGAGCGTCGCGGCTCGTAGCCCAGCTCGTCGTGGATCTTGGACCAGTCCACCGAGTACCGCCGATCGTGTCCCTTCCGATCCGGCACTCGCTCGATCATCTCGTCGCCGACGCCGACAGCAGTGAGCAGTCGGGCAGTGAGCTCGCGGTTTTGGAGCTCCGTGCCGCCGCCGATGTTGTAGATCTCGCCCGCCCCTCCCTTCGCTGCGGCGAGAGCGATCCCGTGACAGTGGTCGTCGACGTGTAGCCAGTCCCGGACGTTCAGCCCATCGCCGTAGAGCGGCACCCTCTGCCCATCGAGCAGGTTCGTCACGAAGAGCGGGATGACCTTCTCGGGGAACTGGTAAGGCCCGTAGTTGTTGGAGCACCGGGTGATGACGACATCCAGTCCGTGCGTCCGGTGGTACGAACGCGCCAGGAGATCGCTTCCAGCCTTCGCCGCCGAGTACGGCGAGTTCGGCTCCAGCGGATGGTTCTCGGGCCACGACCCTTCGTCGATCGACCCATAGACCTCGTCGGTCGAGACGTGCACGAAACGCCCCACTCCCAGGTCGAGCGCCGCCTGTAGCAGCACCTGAGTCCCGACGACGTTCGTCGTCACGAAGTCTGCGGCACCGGTGATCGATCGATCAACGTGGGTCTCGGCCGCGAAGTGTACGACGACGTCCGCTCCCGCCAGTACCTCGGCGACCCGGACCGGGTCACGGATGTCGGCTCGCTGAACGTGCAGCTGCGGAGAGTCGCTGACGGAGTCGAGGTTTTCCTCCCGACCTGCGTAGGTGAAGGCATCCAGGACCGTCACGTCCGCACCCGTGAACGGCTCATAGCCGCCATTCACGAGGGTTCGCACGAAATGGGAGCCGATGAACCCGGCACCACCTGTGACCACCAGTCGCATGCACACCTCGCCGATCGTGGAGCTCATCCACCCAGCCGGGTGAACTACTGATAGTTTTCCATGACTCAATCGACGACTTGCTCTAGGGAGCCCCGACACCATCACTCCTGTGCACACTCGTCGCCAGAACACGAGGGAAGCCGGTCGTGCTGAGCCACGACCCTTCCGCGCCACCTCGTCGAGACACGTCCCGTCTCGACTGCAGCGCGCCGAAGCCTCGGACGACCTCGAAAGGAACGCGCGACCGTGAAGGGCATCATCCTGGCCGGGGGGACCGGCAGCCGACTGTTTCCGATCACGCGGGCCGTGTCCAAGCAGCTTCTGCCGGTCTACGACAAGCCGATGATCTACCACCCTCTGGCCACTCTCATGCTGGCCGGCATCCGCGAGATCCTGCTCATCTCCACCCCGCACGACCTGCCCGGATTCCAGCGGCTCCTCGGCGACGGGAGCCAGTTCGGCCTCGAGATCGACTATGCGGAGCAGCGCGCTCCGAACGGCCTGGCCGAGGCCTTCGTGATCGGCGCCGACCACGTCCGCGGCGGCCCGTCGGCACTCGTACTCGGCGACAACATCTTCCACGGTCCGTCCTTCTCCTCGACCCTGCAGTGCGCTGCGCGCAGCGTTGCGACCGGCGAGTACGGATGCGTCCTGTTCGGGTATCCCGTGAAAGATCCGCAACGCTATGGCGTCGGCGAGGCGGACATCGACGGCACACTGATCTCGATCGAGGAGAAGCCGGTCGAGCCACGCTCCGACCGAGCCATCACGGGGCTCTACCTCTACGACGACCAGGTCGTCGACATCGCCGCCGGCATCGGTCCCTCGGCCCGCGGCGAGCTTGAGATCACCGACGTCAACCGCGCCTACCTCGAGCAGGGTCGTGCCCACCTGCACGACCTCGGCCGCGGGTTCGCATGGCTGGATACCGGGACCCACGAGTCCCTCATGGAGGCGGGCCAGTACGTCCGGGTCCTGGAAAACCGCCAGGGCATCCGGATCGCGTGCATCGAGGAGGTCGCCCTGCGCATGGGCTGGATCACCTCCGAACAGTGCCGTGCCCTCGGCCGAGCACAATCCGGATCCGGATACGGTGAATACGTCATGGCTGTCGCCGACCAGATATGAGATGCACGGAGCCGCCCACGCAGTCCGGCCCGCCCGACTAGATCAGCTCAGGCTAGGGACCACCCATGCACGTCCTCTTCGTCGCTCACTCATCGTCGACGGCGGGAGCCGAACGCACACTCGTGGCCCTTGCCTCCGCTGCGGCCCGAGGTGGAGACCACGTCACCGTGTCGATTCCACGCAAGGGGCCCATCGAGCGGTTGATCCGTGACCGGCTGCCGGGGGCGGAAGTGATCGTCCAGCCCTGCCAGTGGTGGATGGGAGTCCGGCATCGGACCTTCACGGGGGCGTTGCGAACTCTCCAGTCGCTAGCCCAGCTCGTTCCTTGGCTCATGCTGTTACGTCGGACGAGACCTGACGCCGTCGTCATCGGGTCGACGGTCACCCCCGCGCCGCTCTTGGCTGCGGCACTCGCAGGCACACCCCGATCGATCATTCTCGGCGAGAGCATCCGCTCGAACCCGACCTTGCGTTCGCTGATCCCGAAAGCTCTGATCGTGCGCGCTCTCGATGCCTGGTCCGACGTCAGTATCGCCGTGTCGGAGTATGCGGCCTCCCAGTACCGGCGGCCGACGTTGATCGAATACCCGCCCATCGAGATCCCGGAGACGGTCAGCGAGGTCCGCGACGAGCCCCCGCACATGCTGGTGGCCGTCCTGTTGGGCACCCTCTCCACGGAGAAGGGCCAGTTCGATCTCATCGAGGCTGCGAGGCGAATCGTCGCGAGCGGTGCACCGGTGCGGATCGAGTTGTACGGCGACGCAGCCCCCGACGACCTTGCACGACTGCACGACATGATCTGGGATGCCGATGTCGAGTCCGTGCTCCGCTACCGGGGAGCGAGCAGCAACCCGATCGGTGTTCTCGCCGGCGCGGACGTCAGCCTGGTCTGCTCACGCAACGAGGCATACGGCCGGGTGACGATCGAATCGGTCCTGGTGGGGACACCAGTCGTCGGTTACGACCTCGGGGGAACGCGGGAGATCCTCCGCGACGGCGGCGGGATCCTGGTCGAGCCGGAGCCTGCCGCGATGGCGAGCATCCTGGGCCGGCTCGCCCGCGATCCGGCCGCGCTCCGCGGCCTGCGCTCATCCGCGGCAGAGCGTGCGAGGAGCCGCGCAGGCGTCGGCGATGCGGACCGCCAGTGGTCGCGTCTGCGGGATGCTCTGGCACGGGAGCGCCTCCGGTAGTTCCGAGCGAACGACGTCATTCCCGTGCCTGTGTGGCGACGGACCGCTCCCGACGGGTCCCGACGAAGGCCGCCAGAGCGAGACTCAAGTACTTCCCCACCGCCGCGACGGCGAACCCCGTCGCGGCGCCCATCTCGTCCCACCACCCTCCACCAGCGGCGACAGCGCCGAGGAGCAGGACCGAGCTGACAAGGCTCTGGAGCCCGACGAATCGTTCACGCCCCATCCCCTGCAGCAAGGCTGCAAGTGGAGTGGCCAGGGCGACGACGGGGAAGGTCACGACGAACACCGCGACGAGTGGTCCGGCCGAGGCGTAGGCATCGCCGAGCAGCAGGACACTCACCTCGGTGCCGAACCATCCGACAGGTGCCGCCAGGATGGTCAGCACAGCGGTGAGTCCCACGACAGCGCGCAGCAGCCTGCGGCGAGCACCGTAGTCCGCCCGCGCTGTTGCCGGGAGCACCACCGCGGCCAAGGTGGAGGACAGGAGTTGGAACGGAGACGTCAGCTTCGACGCGGCCGAGTAGAACCCGGCACCGGCCGGTGAGGTCAGTGCGGCCACGAGAAACACGTCCAGGGCACGGCTCTGGACGGACAGGTCATTGATCGCAAAGGGCACCGATCTGCGCAAGACGTCTACGACGGCAGTCGCTCGCCGAGCGACGACGCCATGTCGCCGCAGCAGCTGTCTGATGTGTACCGATCCGATTGCGGCGCCCGAAGCCATACCGATCGCGTACAGCATCGTGCCCGGACCCGCGTCGGCGACGAGCAGGAGCAGGAACACCGCGCAACTCACGAGACGGCGGAGCAGGATCGACGTAGCGACCGCCGTGGCGAGGTCGGCGGCGATGACGACCGCGAGCCTGGTCTCGCAGTACTTCTCCAGCCCTTGGGCGATGACCAGCAGCGACAGTGCAGCGAGCAGCGTCCTGGGGACTCCGGGGACGACCAGCGCCAGGAGGGCGACACCGCCGATGGTGCCGCCGAGAGCCGCCCGTCCGCTGAACCAGAGGATCGTGCGGACCTCGTCGATCTTGCCTACGGCGTACGAGCGGCCGGCGAAGCTGGACATGCCGACGTCGGCGACGATGAACCACACCAGGAACACGCCGATCAGTGCGGTCACGACGCCGTACTCGGACGGTGCCACTGAGCGCGCAAGCGCGATGCCCATCGCCGCCTGTGCGACGGCACCCGCCACTCGGGCGATCGAGGCGGAGAGGAATGTCTTCCTCATCGGTGACGACAGTCCGGGTAGGCGGGGGATGTCATCGAGAGGTCCGGATCGCGGCGGCAGCCTGTGCCCGCCCGTACAGCCTCGTGAGCGCGCGGAAGTGCTGATCCCCACTCGTCACCCGATCGGCCAACTCCTCCTCGAACGCCTGTGGTGAAGCGATCTCACCGCCGAGGAATCGCTCGATCGTCCCGCTCCATCCCGCGACCGAGTGTTCGGACACCATCCCGGTCACCCCGTCGGTGACCAGCTCCGGCATGCCCCCACGGTCCGCCACCAGAGCGGGCACGCGAGCCATGAGGCTCTCCCGCACGCTGAACGGGCTGTTCTCGAACCAGATCGCAGGGTGCAGCGTCGCGGCGGTGGTCCGCAGGGTCGCACCGATCTGGTCGGGAGTGAGGTGTCCGACGAAGCAGACGCGGTCCACCGCGTGCTCCGCCACGTAGCGGTGCAGCTGCGGTTCGTCGGCTCCCGTGCCGGCGATCGTCAGTATCCGGTCGCCGGTGCGCGTACCGAGTGCCTTCCATGCCTGTAGGACGGTCAGTACGTCCTTCTCCGGTGCGAGCCGGCCCATGTAGAGCAGACCGGTCGCCTCGGCATCCCGACGGTGGGGAGTCTCTCGCCAGGGAAGATCGAGCACCTCAGTCCGCGCCGGCGACCATCCGTCTGCGTGCAGCGTCCGCTCCATGAATCGCGACGGGCAGTGGACGATCATGTCGCCGGCACCACGCATGATCCGGTCGCTGACGATCGTCTCGACTCCACCCACCGCGGACGCGCCGAGGCTGCCTTTGATGCACCGGCGCCGCACCGGGTTGATCGCGCGACGCACCGGAGAAGCGCCGACGCACACCTGGCACAGGTCGGACGTGGAGTCGGCCCACAGGCGTTGGTTCGCGCACACGAGCTTGTACTCGTGCGCCGTCACGACGCGACCGATCCCGCGCCCGCCGGCAGCCCGGACGACGGCGCTCGTCAACTGGTAGCAGGTGCCGTGGAAGTGCACGACATCCGGCGCGAACTGCTCCAGTGCCGCCGCCATCCGTCGTTCGTTCGCCACCGAGTAGACGCTGCTCGCCGCGTCGTCGAGCCGCTCCCGGAGACTTCCGGATGTGTAGCTGCGAGCGGGCGTCTCGAATCGAGGAGAGCCGGGCGCGATGGGCGACGATCCACTCGGTGCCTCCATCCCGAACAAGGCCACCTCGTGACCGCGGGTTGTGAGCTCGCCCGCGAGCCATTCCAGGTACGTCTCCACGCCGCCCACCCGGTGCAAGAACTTGCTGGCCAGGAGTACACGCATCGTCGATCAGCCCGCTTCCGTCGGCCGCGTCGACCGGTTCCACTCGACGTCCCCGATCGGGCCAGGGGTCACCGCCCACCGGACGAACCACACCGAGAGCGTCAGCTGGTCGCGCAACCAGGTGGCGCGCTCCCGCCGCTGCCCGAACGCCGCCGGGACCGCCAGTGCTCCCCTGACCAGGCCACCGGCCGCCACCAGCAGCTTCAGCGGACTCTCGCCTACCCCGGAGGTGTCCATCAGCGACAGACAGGGGGCGACGACCAGTTCCATGAGCCGGAGCTGGCGGCGCTGCGCCGTGTTCGACTTCCGGCTGACCCCGCCGACGTGCTCGGCGGACAGGTCACCGGACACCACGACCCGATATCCGAGGGCGTGCGACCGATGACAGATCTCCTGGTCCTCGAGATACATCGGGAGCCGGGTGTCCAGCCCCCTGCCGAACACCTCCTTGCGGATCGCCATATAGGCACCGGAGGTGAAGTCGACGTCATGCACGCCCGGGCCGTCGACGGAGATCGAGCGCCGTGGGGTCCCCAGTAGCCCAGGTAGCGCAGGCAGACCGACCAGCGTCGCGAACAACCGGCGCTTGTTCCAGACCCTGCGGGCCGAGCCACGGTCGACGGTCCCGTCGGGTGCCAGAAGGGTCGGTGCCGCGACGCCGATGCCAGGCTCCTCGGCGAGCGCCACGACGCGGTCCAGGACCTGCGCGGAGGTCGCGACGTCCGGATTGTGCAGCAGGACGACCTGCGGCTCGCCCCATCGTGCCCTGCCGAGCTCGACGGCGTGGTTGACGCCGAAGGAGAACCCGAGGTTGCACGGCGCGACCTCGGCCAGGAACCGGTCGGACACGGACGGGTCGACCGCGGCACGCGCCGTCGCGACGCACTCGTGGTCGTCACTGTTGTCCAGGAACACCGCCGCGCGATCTGATCCGCCGATGAGCCAGCCGCTGATGGTCGCGGCAAGGTCGGCCACGGCGGCGCCGGACCGATACGTGATCACGACGACCAGGGTGGAGAGAGTGGGGTTCACACCGGTCCGTTCGAAGGTCGTGGGGCCCGGAGGCCCGGGGACGTTGTGCGGGGAGAGTCGGTCCGAGCCGGCAACTGCCCACCGGCCAGGCAGAGCAGGAAGACCAGACCAAGGAGGCTGTGCAGCGGGAGGAGCCCCTCCAGGCCGTTGTAGCCGGCCGTCACCGCGGCGAAGGCCACGACACCGGCGGCTCCGGCGTGCGCACCCGAACGCGCTGCTGCGGCTACCACCAGGGCCAGCGTCGCCAGGAGCAGCACCAGGCCGGGAACACCCAGGCTGACGAGAATCTGCAGCAGGGAGTTCTCCATCGGGTAGGCGCCGTGCGAGAGCGCGATGGTGAGCGGGTCTGCCGTGGTCGGCCCGCTGCCGGTCCAGCCGGAGGAACGCGCCAACGCAATGGCCTCGGCCACGTTGTCCCCCCGCACCTCACTGGATCGTGCGGCTTCGCCGGTGCTCGTCCGTGCTCCGAGGAGACCCGAGGCCGCCACCGCTGCAACTGCCAAGGGCGCCAGCGCGAGCAGCCGCATGGGCTTCGGAGATCGGGTGCGACGCAGCTGTGGCAGACGGACGACGGTGACGACCGCGCCGACGACAGCGGCGACCGCGAGTGCACCGCGAGACACTGTCGAGGCCGCACCCGCGACAGCGGCGATCAGCGGGATCAGGCTCTGCGGCACGTCGTCGATCCAGCGGACGAAGAACACTGCGAAGGCCACCGTGAAGAAGGTCCCGGCATACAGCGGGTGCCCGAACCCGACGCTGGCGCGATGAACACCACCGTCGAGCTGAAGGCCCCGACCGACCGCGTCATAGAGCGGCATGTAGATCGGGTTCTGCTGGATCGCGACCTCGACCACGGCGAACACGGCCGCAGCGACGGTCACCACCGCCAGCGTCCGCACGAGTAGATCGGCTTCACGACCGGACACCCGCACGAAGAGTACGAGCACGGTGCCGACAGCGAAGCTGATCAGCCACTCCCGGGCCGACGGGCCCCCGCCGCTTACGGTCGGAGGCCGGACCAGCATCAGGTAGGTGGTCCACAGCACGAGTAGCGCCGCTGCGAACCGCGCTGCGAGCCACCCCCGGTGGATCGGGTCAGGACGAACAGCCGGCGCCGCAGGCCACCTCCGCACCGCCCAGAAGAGGATCACCACCAGGGCCGGGGTGAGACCGAAGTACCCGTAGCCGATCAGTTGCTGGGGTAGCACTGCATAGAGGACGAGTGCCGCGGAAGGCAGGACGTGAACCGGTGCCGTCGCCGCTGCGACCAGCGCGACCAGGACGAGGACCAGCACGACACCGACAACACTCCCGTTGCGATGGGTCAGTGCTGCCACCGCGTATCCGATCGGCACGACGCCGGCGACGATCGCCGCCACGAGTGCCGGGCCGACGAGGTCGGCCGGCCTACCGCGGAGCAATCGGGAGATCGCCCTCAACGGACTGCCCCCTTCACCGTCCGGCCGCGCCGTCGCGGCCCCGAGCGTCCAGGCGCCGGGCGAGGGCCTCGTAGTCCTCGGTCACCGCCTCCCAGGCGTAGGTCGCCAGGACGTGCTTCTTGCCGGCCCGTCCTTGCTCCTCGACCCTGTCCGGCGCGGCCTCGACGTCCTCGACCCGTTCGGCCACCGCAGTGGCATCACCGAAGTACGAACCGTCGTCCCGGACGATCTCGCGATTGAAGTCGACGTCCCAGGCGACGACGTAAGCACCGGCGCCCATCGCGCGCAGCAGCGACGGGTTGGTGCCGCCGACCGAGTGCCCGTGTAGATAACTGGCGCAGTTTGCATAGAGCTGGTCCAGCAGATCCTGATCCCACACCGCCCCGACCAGCTGAACCCGTTCGTCGGCGGCGGCGAGATCGGCTACACGGCGGTTGTACTCGGTCTCGTACGGCACGGACCCGACAACGACCAGCGGCAGCACAGCGCCGCTACGCGTGTAGCCGTCCACGATCACGTCGACGTGGTTCTCCGGCTCCATGCGCGCGACGACCAGGTGATAGCGGCCGGCTTCGAGGCCAAGCGGATCCAGCAACTCGGGTCTGTCCGGTTCGACCTCGGGAGCGCCGTAGGCGATGAAGTCGCTGCCCACCCCGTACTTGCGACGGTAGTAGTCCTCGATACCGCGAGCATCGGCGATCAATGCATCGGCCATTCGGGCAGCGAACCGCTCGCACAGCAGGTAGTAGGTGCGACCAGCACGACCCCATTTCGCCCTGCGCCACTCGAGCCCGTCCACATGCACTGCCACCGGTATCCGAAGGATCTTCAGGAAGATGATCAGTGGAGCGTTGGCCGCGTTGAACACGAGAGCGACGTCCGGCTGATGCCGACGTCGGACAGCATGCAAGACCGACAGGAACGTGTGTGAGAGCGTTTCGACTGAGCGGCCCCGCAAGCTCGGAAGCACGACCCGCCGCATGCCGAGATGGTGGGTGGACGCATCGTCCCGGCCACGGCAGTAGACGGTGACCTGGTGTCCTCTGTCCGCTAGCCGGCGCCCGATCTCCTCCACGGCGGTCTCGAATCCGCCATAGCGTGCGGGAACTCCTCGCGTACCGATCATGCTGATGTGCACGTAGTTCTCATCTCCCTCGCACCCTCACGGGACTCGGACGGCTCGATCAGCGGCCAGGACGTTGCACCCATGTGGTTCGCTCGCTGGCCCGCGGAGCCGATGCGCTCGCAGAACGCGGCCATCCCGCTGAGGCGCGCGGAGGGGAGTCCTCGGCCGCGCCGTGGCGATAGGTCCCACCGGCCTGGCCGTCACGCACGCTCTCGTAGGTGCCGTCGTAGCCGGAGTCGCGACCGATACGCCGAGCGGGCACGAGCGTGAGAATCACGCCGAGGACGTTTCCGGACACCGCACGCAGCGCATGGGAAGCAGAGGAGAGTTGCTGAGTCGTGGTGCGGCCGTAACCGCAGAGCAGCAGCGCTCCGTCGGTAGCGGGAAGGAGCGCAGCGGCATCGGCGACCGGTAGCACCGGCGGGGTGTCGATGAGAACGAGGTCGTAGGTGACCCGTGCCTCGTGGAGCAGAGTACGCATCTGATTGCTTCCGAGAAGCTCACTCGGATTCGGCGGAAGCGCACCGCTCGGAAGCAGATCCAGCGAACCACCGCCCCAGTTGTGAACGGCACGCCCGAGCGACAACCCGCCGGAGAGGACGGTCGTCAGTCCGACAGCCCGGTCGACGCCGAACAGCGCCGAGACGCCCGGACGACGCAGATCACCTTCGATCAGTAGGACTCGCCGCCCCGTGGACGCCACCGCGGTGGCCAGGTTGGCGGTGGTGGTCGACTTACCTTCTCCAGCGACACCACTGGTGACGACCACGACCTTCCGCGGTTTGTCCACGTCGACGAACTGCAGGTTCGTACGGATCCGCCGGAAGTTCTCGGAGATCGGGGTGTTCGGCGACTCGTGAACGGTGAGTGGCGTGGCCGGAACGCTCGGGTCCAGCAGGACCGCGCCGAGGGCCGGCGCCTTCACGATCGCGGCTGCCTCGTCGGAGGTGGTCACAGTGTTGTCGAGCGCGTCGCGGACATAGGCCGCAACCACACCGATCACCAGCCCGACCGCCAACCCCAGTGCGAGCAGGAAAGCCGCCCCCGGTGACGACGGGGTATCCGGTACGGCAGCCGGCTGGATCACCCGTGCTCCGACGTAGGTGAGGTTCTGGTCGTTCTGGGGCCGTTCCAGTTCCCCGACGACCTCGCCGGTCACCTCGGCGACCGTGTTTGCGATGTCGGCCGCCCGCTGGGGCGACGGATCCGTCGCCGTCACCCCGAAGATCACGGAGTTCGGAGAACTGCTCGTACCCACCTGTGCTGCGAGATCGGCAGGCGTCGTCGCGAGCCCTAGACGTCGACCTGTCTCTCCGAGCACCCGGTCGCCGGTCACCAACTCGACGTAGGAGGTGATGCGGTCCTGGGAGAGCTGGGCACCCTGGTAGGCGTCCTGCGGGTTGTTGACGACCTGAGTCGTCACGAACAACGAGGTCTGCGCCGTGTACTCCGGCGATCGTCCGAACGAGACCGCAGCAGCGCTGAGCATCCCCAGCCCGACACAGACTGCGATGACGATCCAGCGCTCGCCCAGCACACGAAGGTGCCCACGCAAATTCATCCGCCATCCCGATCATGCGCTTGGTGATGATCACGGCTGACGAAGAGGTGCTTCGACGTCCGAAGACGCGGGCACCGACGTCGCGCAGCCGCTCGACGTCCTCCGACACGGAGCCTAATGCGTTACCCCATCGGGGGTAACTCGGGAGCGTGCTCAGTGCTGCGAATATTGCACACAGTTGCCGTAGTCAGGACTTTTACGCCCGTACATCGACCAGACGGGGGTAGCCGTTACTGATCTTCCAGAGACCGGTCGAGGCCTCCGCGGAGGGCTGGCGATCCGCTGCGCGGTACTTTCATCCGTCGAAGCACGCGCCCCCAGCGCCGACGAGAGGCCCGCATTGCACCCCGACACCCCCGTCGTCATCCTCTGCGGAGGCCAGGGCACCCGCATCCGCGAGGCCAGCGAGTCCCTCCCGAAGGCCATGGTGGAGGTGGGTGGCCGACCGATCGTCTGGCACATCATGAAGCTCTACCGCCAGGCCGGCTTCCGCCGCTTCGTCCTCTGCCTCGGCTACAAGAGCTGGGCGGTCAAGGAGTACTTCCTCGACTACCGGGCCCGGCAGGTCGACTTCACCCTGGCCATGTCCGACCGCCACCGCATCGACTTCCACGGCGGCGTCGACGAGGACTGGGAGATCACCTTCGCCGAGACCGGCCTGGAGGCCGCGACCGGCGCCCGCGTCCGGAAGATCGCCCCGTACGTCGACACCGACCACTTCTTCCTGACCTACGGCGACGGCGTCTCCGACATCGACATCGCCGCGCTGGCCGCGGAGCACGAGGCGTCCGGGAAGCTCGGGACGATCACCGGCGTCCACCCGACGTCGAAGTTCGGTGAGATGAACGTCGAGGGCGACGAGGTCGTCGAGTTCAACGAGAAGCCGACCCAGGTCTCCGGCTTCGTCTCCGGCGGGTTCTTCGCGTTCAGGCGCGAGTTCCTGGCCGAGTACCTCGACTCCGAGAGCGACGACCTGTGGCTCGAGCACGAGCCGCTGCAGAAGCTCGCCCGCGACGGGCAGCTGAACGTCCACCGGCACGACGGCTTCTGGTGCGCGATGGACACCTACAAGGACTTCCAGTACCTCAACGGCCTGTGGTCAGGCGGCGACGCACCGTGGAAGACCTGGTGAGCAGGGTTTCCCGGCACCGTCGGGGGCTTGGTCACAGTCCTCGCCGTGATCGGCGCGGGTAGCCGGGAAGCGAGTAGCTTGTCCGGCCGAGGCACGCTCCCCCCAGCGCCGGCGAGCGGCTCCCCCGAGCCGACGAAAGGTCCGTATGCACCCCGACACCCCAGTCGTCATCCTCTGCGGAGGCCAGGGCACCCGCATCCGCGAGGCCAGCGAGTCCCTCCCCAAGGCCATGGTGGAGATCGGCGGACGCCCGATCGTCTGGCACATCATGAAGCTCTACCGCCAGGCCGGCTTCCGCCGCTTCGTCCTCTGCCTCGGCTACAAGTCCTGGGCCATCAAGGAGTACTTCCTCGACTACCGGGCGCGGCTGGCGGACTTCACGCTCAACATGGGTGAGAAGCACCAGATCGACTTCCACAACGGGGTCGACGAGGACTGGGAGATCACCTTCGCGGAGACCGGCCTGGAGACGGCGACCGGCGCCCGCGTCCGCGCGATCCGCGACTACGTCGACACCGACAACTTCCTGCTGACCTACGGCGACGGTGTCTCCGACATCGACATCGTCCGGCTCACCAAGGAGCACGAGGAGTCCGGGAAGGTCGGCACCGTCACCGGCGTGCACCCCACCTCGAAGTTCGGCGAGATGAACGTCGAGGGCAACGAGGTCGTCGAGTTCAACGAGAAGCCCACCCAGGTCTCGGGCTTCGTCTCCGGCGGGTTCTTCGCCTTCAAGCGCGAGTTCCTCGACGACTACCTCGACGACGACCCGCAGCTGTGGCTGGAGCACACCCCGCTGCAGAAGCTCGCCCGCGACGGCCAGCTGAACGTCCACCGCCACGACGGCTTCTGGTCGGCCATGGACACCTACAAGGACTTCCAGCACCTCAACGGGCTCTGGTCCCGCGACGAGGCCCCCTGGAAGGTCTGGTGACGCCCTGAGGCGCCCCCACGGACGACGACGGGCCGGTACGCGAGCTGCGTACCGGCCCGTCGTGCGTCTCAGGACGGGGTGCCGCTGAGCGTCTCGGACGGGTTCGCGTCGGCGTACTGCTCGACCGACCCGTTCCGGATCGCGTCCCACAGCTGCGGGCCGCGCTGGTCGTCGAGGTACACCACCGACTGCGCGCCCTCCCGGCCCAGGCCGGCGACCGGCGCCGTCAGGAAGCTGACGTCGGAGCCGCGCAGGTTGCGGTACTCCACCGCCAGCTGCACCAGGCCGGTGTTGGACAACGAGTCGTCGATGCTCACCGCGTCTCCCACGCTCGTCGCGAACGTGTACAGCGCGGCCGGGTCGGTCGTCGCCTTGCGCTGCACCTGCTCCAGCAGCGCCTTCATCGCGTTCTGCTGGCGCGCGGCGCGGTCGATGTCGCCGTTGGGCAGGTCGTAGCGCTGCCGGACGTAGGCCAGGGCCTGCGCGCCGTCGAGGTGGTTCTCGCCCTGGACGAAGTCGACGCCTGCGTTGCTCGTGGCCCGCGCGACCGTCACGTCGATCCCGCCGACGGAGTCGACGAGCGAGGTGAACCCGGCGAAGTCGACGACCCCGAAGTGGTCGACGCGCACGCCGGTGAGCTGCTCGACCGTCCCGATCAGCAGCGACGGCCCGCCGAACGCGTAGGCGGCGTTGATCTTGTTCATGCCACGGCCGGGGATGTCCACCCAGGAGTCGCGCGGGATCGAGACGACCGAGGCGCTCTGCCCGTCCGGCGCGAAGGTGCCGAGCATGATGACGTCACTGCGCTCGGACCCGGCGTCGACGCCTTCCTCGGCGCCGCTGCCGGTGGTCGGGGCGTCCGAGCGGGAGTCGGTGCCGACGAGCAGGAACGTCGTGCCGCCGAAGGTCGCCGGACGGTCGCCGGCGTCGAGGCCCTGGAAGGCGCCCGGGATGCGCGGGACGTCGTTGCCGACGCTCGACACCAGGTACACGAGCCCGCCGCCCACGACGAGCAGCAGCACGAGCACGAGGGCTCCGAAGGTGACCAGCAGCCGGCGCCCGGTACGGCGGGGCTTCACGGGGGGTGGGGTGACCACGTTGCGCATCGGGATCCTTCCGGGACCGTTCCGGACCGTCGGCCGGTCCGGTCCTCTCGTCGTCGTAGGACGCGCGTCGTTACCGCGGGGTTCGGCGCGTCGTCGGAATCGACGGGACGACTACGCATCGTCGCAGGTCAGAGATCCACAGCGACGCATGGTGAACGGAGGTGCGCCCGGTGTCATCAATTGGAGTGAACCACCGGCCGGATCGCTAATCCGCCGACCGGAGTAGGCGAGACAGAAGCAGAACGGCCGCCCGGGCCGTGCGACCGGCTGGAGGAGCTACCGATGAGCACCGCCCACGACACCGCCGCGAGCGTGTCCGCCACGACCGCCGACGCGATCCCGGCGCCGCGGGCCGCGACCGACGCCGAGAACACCTCCGCCACTCCCCCCGCTGTCCCGGCCACGCCCACGACCGCGCTCTGCCGGTGCGGGCACGAGCAGGACGTCCACGAGCACTACCGCCCCGGGACCGACTGCGGGATCTGCGGCACCTCCTGCCGCGCGTTCCGCGCCGCGACCGACCCGGCCACCACGCGTCGGCGCCGGCGGCGGGCCCGCCGGTCCTGACCGGCCCCGCTCAGGCCGCCGACAACCACGGCTCCCACGCCGGCAGCGGCTCGACCGCCAGCACGAGCACGCCGGCCCCGTTCCGCTTCGGCGGGCCGGGCTTCGTCCGCAGCGTCCAGCCGATCTCCTCCACGAGCCGGTCCGCCTTGCGCGAGTTGCACGCCTTGCAGGCGGCGACGCAGTTCTCCCAGCTGTGCGCGCCACCGCGGCTGCGCGGGATCACGTGGTCGATGGTGTCGGCACGCTTCGTGCAGTAGGCGCAGCGACGGCTGTCGCGCCGCAGCACCCCGGCCCGGGTCATCGGGACCGCGCGCCGGTAGGGGACGCGGACGTAGCGGGAGAGGCGCAGCACCGAGGGAGCGGGGAGAGTGAGGCTCTCCGAGTGGAACGAGGTGCCCTCCAGTGCCTCCTGGAGACACTCGGCCTTACCGGAGAGCAGCAGGCAGATCGCACGTTTCGACGTGACGACGGCCAGCGGTTCGAAACTGGCGTTGAGGAGCAGGACCCGGGACCCCGTCGGGACCGGAGCCGTGGTCAGCGGCTCGATCCCCGGTGCCGGGAGGTGATCTTCGGGGATGCCGTCGTCGGGGAGCGGATCGACCGCTCGCAGATCGGGGGCGACGACGGACTCGGCACCATGGGGGACGGGTTGTCGGTGCGGCACGCGACCACCTCCGCGACTGCTCGAGGTCCGGCTTGTAGTCGACCATACGGAAGCGAGGTTTCGCGAGTGTGATATCGGAACCGCCGGCGCGTGTCCGGCGGGTTCCCGCCGACGGACCAGGGTGGCCCGCGTATCCCTGTCCGCGGCCCGCGCCGGACCCCGAGCGACCCGGGTCACACCGCTGTAACCAGCGGAAACGCTTGCTTCACCGGGGGCGTGGAGTCCGCCACAGCCGCGTGTGGCGACACCGTGTCGGCGGTTATACACGGCATATGGACGAGAACACGGTCGACGACAGGACGACGGCGCGCGACTCCGCCTGCACCTGCTGCGGCCGCCGCGGCGCCCGCGAGCGCCTGCAGGTCACCGGGCCCGGCGCGCCGCACTTCGTCGCGGTGTGCCCGAACTGCGACCTGCAGCCCGCCGAGCTCCAGGGCTGGTTGGGCGAACGCTGAGCCTCCCGCGGGCCCGCCGCCCGACGCGGACCGCACTCGGTGTCCGACGCCGGGACCGCAGCGGCATCAGGTGCCCGGGTCAGATCCCGGCCGGGTGCGTCGCCGATTGCGGACGAGCCACTCGGCGATGTCGGCGAGCTTCATGTTGGTGTCCTGTGACGAGCGGACCATCATCTGGAAGGCGTCGGTGTCGTCGACGTCGAAGCGTTCCTGCAGGATCCCTTTGGCCTGACCGATGACGTCACGGCTCTCGAGAGCGACGCGCAGGTGCGCAGCCTTGTCCTCCCCGTGGAGAAGGACCGCGGCCTGGAGGGCGAACAGCCGGGCCAGGGTCGTCGCGGACTCGTCGAAGGCGTCCGGCGCGTAGGCGTACAGGTTCAGGGCGGACCGCTGCCCGGGCTGGATCACCAGGGGTGTGGACAGTAAAGAACGGAAGCCCTTCTCGACCGCGGCAGGCCCGAAGACCGGCCACTCCTGCTGCGCCTGGACCCCTCCGAGGTCCGGGGCGTAGATCGTGGCACCGTCGGCCCCCCGGGCCGCGGCGTCGATACACGGGCCCTCTCCGAACTGCGCCTGCAGGTCGTCGAGAACGTGCACGTCGGTCCCGGTCGGATGACGTGAGGTGATCCGCGACCGGTCGGCCACGGTCACCCCGCCGCCGTCGGCTCCCGGAACCGTGTCGACGGCCGCACCGACGATGCCGGCGAACACCCTGTCGAGGTCCTCGGGGTCGTCCCGCCGGAGCAGCGCCTGCGCCGCCCGGCTCAGCGACGCGACGACGTGGTCGTCGCCGGTTGTGTTCATTCCGGGTCCTCCGATCCGGAGCGGTCACAGCTGCGAGAGCTGCGGATCAGCAGAGTCGAAGCGACATGCGCTGCGCTCTACCTCCCGCTCGTGGTTCGACGGTCGAGGACGCACACGAAGATCGGAGCCGGACCGGCCGTCACCGGGGTGATGCCCGTTCGGCCTCTGCACGGCCGGGACACGGCCGTCAGCCGGTGTCCCGCGCCGTCCCGTCGAGTACCCCCGACGTCCCGGACGGCAAACCGGTGGACGGCATGAGGTGGCACCGCGCCCTCCCGGGACGGGGGCTCACGTTTCCGCCGCGCGCCTCGGGGGACCCGCTGGACGTCGACGACACCGGCACCGGGGAGCCCGCGGGTCCCCGGTGGGCGGAGAAGGAGGATCGGATGGGCCAGGACCAGTTCCGGCAACAGGACCCGGTCGCGCAGTACTCGGCACCCGGCAGCGGTGATCGGACCGTCGAGCACCCCGGACGCACGGCCGACCTGGACGTGTGGCCCGACCACGGGGAGCGGACCTACCGCGGCACCGGACGTCTTGAGGGGAAGAAGGCGGTGGTCACCGGAGGTGACTCCGGGATCGGGCGGGCGGTGGCGATCGCCTTCGCCCGGGAGGGTGCCGACGTGGTGGTCACCCACCTGGAGGCGGAGGCCGACGACGCCGCGGAGACCGCGAGCTGGGTGCGGGAGGCGGGCCGCCGGGCGGTCACCGTGCCGGCCGACGTCCGGCGGGAGGAGACCTGCCGCGACATCGTGCACCGCACGGTGGACGCGCTCGGCGGGATCGACGTGCTCGTCAGCAACGCCGCCTACCAGATGTCGCAGGACGAGGGACTCGACGACATCACCACCGAACAGTTCGACCGGGTGATGAAGACCAACGTGTACGCCCTGTTCTGGCTCGCCAAGGCCGCCGTTCCCCATATGCGGCCGGGCGCGTCGATCATCGCGAGCTCGTCGGTGCAGGCGTTCCAGCCGTCGGTGCACCTCCTGGACTACGCGGCGTCGAAGGCGGCGGTCGCGAACATGGTGCAGGGGCTCGGCCACAACCTGATCGGGCGAGGGATCCGGGTGAACGCGGTGGCCCCCGGGCCGGTCTGGACCCCCTTGATCCCGGCGACGATGGACGAGAAGAAGCTCGAGTCGTTCGGCGCGCAGGCACCGATGGGGCGGGCCGCACAGCCCGCCGAGCTGGCGCCGTTCTACGTCTTCCTCGCCTCGCAGGAGTCGAGCTACATGACCTCGGAGGTCGTGGGGGTCACCGGAGGGGCTCCCATCACCTGAGTCCTGTTTCCACATCCGGGGCCCGGGTAGGCGGCCGCGCGACCGGCACGAACGGAGAGGAGCACCGATGCGTGCACTGACCTGGCACGGGCGTCGTGACGTCCGGGTCGACACCGTCCCCGATCCGATCGTCGAGAAACCCGACGACGTGATCGTGAAGATCACCAGCACCGGTCTGTGCGGCTCCGACCTGCACCTCTATGAGGTGCTCGGGCCGTACCTCACGGCCGGGGACATCCTCGGGCACGAGCCGATGGGGGTCGTCGCCGAGACCGGCTCCGCCGTCACCGAGCTGGCGGTGGGCGATCGCGTGGTCATCCCGTTCAACGTCAGCTGCGGAACCTGTGCGAACTGCGGACAGGGGCTGCAGTCGCAGTGCGAGACCACCCAGAACCGCGAGATGGGCACCGGTGCCTCGCTGTTCGGCTACACCAAGCTCTACGGACAGGTCCCGGGCGGGCAGGCCGAGTACCTGCGCGTGCCGTTCGGCAACTCCCTGCCGATCCGGGTCCCGGACGGCCCGCCCGACGAGCGCTTCGTGTTCCTGTCCGACGTTCTCCCCACCGCGTACCAGGCGGTGCAGTACGCGGACACGCCCCGGAACGGCACGCTCGTCGTCCTCGGGCTCGGTCCGATCGGTGACATGTGTACCCGGGTCGCCCGGCATCTCGGGGTGCGGCAGGTGGTCGGGGTCGATCTCGAGCCCGAGCGCCTGCGCCGTGTCGAGCGCCGGGGGACCACGGCTCTCGACCTGCGGGACGGCGACGAGGCGGTCCGGGAGGTGGTGCGGACGCTGACCGACGGCAGGGGCGCCGACGCGGTGATCGACGCCGTCGGGATGGAGGCTCACGGCTCGCCCGTCGCGACCGCGGGGCAGAAGCTGGCCGCCGCCCTGCCGACCGCGCTCGGGCAGAAGCTGATGGAGACCGCGGGCACCGACCGCACATCGGCGCTGGACCTGGCTATCGATCTCGTCCGCCGGGGCGGGACGATCTCGCTCTCCGGGGTGTACGGCGGCTCCGCCACGCCGATGCCGATGCTGACGCTGTTCGACAAGCAGATCCAGCTCCGGATGGGGCAGGCCAACGTGTGGCGGTGGGTCCCCGACCTGATCCCCCTGCTCTGCGACGACGACCCGCTCGGCGTCGACGAGTTCGCCACCCACCGGATGCCGCTGGAGCAGGCGCCCGACGCCTACCGGATGTTCCAGGAGAAGCGGGACGGCGCAGTGAAGGTCCTCTTCGCGCCGGCGGGCTCCGTCTAGGCGCGGAGCGCCCCGAGGACGTCGGCGACCAGGTCGTCGGTGTCCTCGATCCCACACGACAGCCGGACCAGGCCGTCGGGGACGGCGTCGCCCCAGCGGGCGCGCCGGTCGGCAGCGGTCCGGGTGCCGCCGAAGCTGGTCGCCGAGTCGACGAGCGTGGTGCGGTCCAGGAACTCCGACACCGCGTGCACGTCGGGCAGGGTGAACCGCAGGACGCCGTTCCAGCGCCGCATCTGACGCGACGCCAGCGCGTGCGACGGGTCGTCGGCCAGGCCCGGCCAGCGGACGTCGGACACGGCGACGGTGCCCGCCGCCGCTGCCTCGCGCAGCGCCACCGCCACCGCGCGGGCGTTCTCCGCCTGCCGGGCGAGCCGCAGGTCGAGGGTGGCCAGGCCGCGCAGCGCCAGCCAGGTCTCCATCGGCCCGGCGATCGCGCCGCCACGGGTCCGGAAGCCACGGATCCGCTCCGCGTGCACCGGGCCTGCCGTGCTGACGTGCCCGACGAGCAGGTCGCCGTGCCCGGACAGCGCCTTCGTGTCGGACGCGACGACGACGTCGGCCCCCAGGTCGAGCGGCCGCTGCCCGAGCGGCGTCGCGGTGGTGTTGTCGACGGCGACGACCGCGCCGGCCGCGTGCGCGGCCTCGGCGATCGCGGTGATGTCGCAGACCTCCAGCCCCGGGTTCGACGGTGTCTCCAGCAGCACCAGCCCGGGCCGGTGCTCGGCGATCGCGGTCGCCCAGTCCCCCGCCGTCGGGCAGTACGCGACCGGCACCCCGAGCGGCGCGAGCTCCTCGTCGGCGAGCGCCCGGGCGACGTAGTAGCCGTCGGCGGGCAGCAGCACGCCACGGTCGGTGGAGGCGAAGGCGCGCAGCACCGCCGCGATCGCGGCCATGCCGGACGGGAAGACCGTGCAGGCACCGCCGTCGAGATCACCGACGACGGCCTCGTACTCCCGCCAGGTCGGGTTGTCGGCGCGGGCGTAGAAGTCCGTCCCGGACTCCGCCTGCTCCGGACGCCCGAGATGGAAGGTGCTGGTCAGAACCGGTCCACGATGGACCGGCTCACCCACCCCGTGCTCGCCGTGCCCGCCGCCCCGAACGCACCTGGTGCCGTCGCCGCTCATCGCTGGTGACCCTACGCTCGTGAGTGGTTGTGTCGGTCCTGACCGCGTTTTCCACTCACGGGCGCGAAGCGCCTACTCAGGCTTCGGCGCCCGCGAGATCAGCTCCTTGGCCATCTGCCGGGCGGTCATCCCCTCGTGGCACACCCGGCGCACCGCGTCGGCGATCGGGAGCTCGACGCCGTTGCGCTCCCCCAGCTCGCAGATCGACAGGCAGGACTTCACACCTTCGGCGACCTGGCCGTGGTTGGCGCGCTCGGCCTCGCCGAGGCTCGCGCCGCGGCCGAGCTGCTCGCCGAAGGTCCGGTTGCGCGACAGCGGCGAGCTGCAGGTCGCCACCAGGTCGCCCATCCCGGCCAGCCCGGCGAACGTCAGCGGGGAGGCACCGAGCGCCATCCCGAGCCGGGACATCTCGGCGAGCCCGCGGGTGATCAGCGACGCCCGCGAGTTGTCGCCGAGCCCCATCCCGGACGCGACGCCGACGGCCAGCGCGATCACGTTCTTGCCTGCCCCGCCGAGCTCGGCGCCGATCACGTCGGTGTTGGTGTAGGCGCGGAAGTAGCCGGTCGCGCAGGCGGTCTGCAGGGCCACCGCGCGCTCGTGGTCCGGGCAGGCGATGACGGTCGCGGTCGGCTCCTCGTGCGCGATCTCCGCGGCCAGGTTCGGCCCGGAGACGACGGCGAGGCGGTCGGCGCCGACGCCGGTGACGTCGTCGATCACCTCGGTCATCCGCTTCAGCGTCCCCAGCTCGACGCCCTTGGCCAGGCTGGTGATCGTGACGCCGTCCGGGATGAGCCCCCGCCAGTGCTCGAGGTTCGACCGCAGCGACTGCGACGGGACCGCGAGGACCACGGCGTCGGCGTCGTGCAGGGCCTCGGCGGGGTCGTGGGTCGCGGACAGCTTCGCGGGCAGCTCGATCTCGGGCAGGTAGTCCGGGTTGCGGCGCCCGGAGTTGATCGCGTCCGCGACCTCGGCGCGGCGGGCCCACAGCCGGACCTCGCGGCCGGCGTCGCCGAGGACCTTCGCGAACGCGGTGCCCCAGCTGCCGGCGCCGAGCACGGCGACCCGCTGGACGTCGTGCACCGGCTCGTTGACCGGGCGCTCCCCGAACGGCGGCGCGCTCACCGGCCGGCCTCCTTTCCCGAACCGCTGGGCCGGTAGAACTCCTCCGGGGCGGTCTCGGCGCGCACGTCGGCCAGCAGGTCACGCACCCGGCTCATGATCAGGTCGGTCACCTCGCGCAGCACGACGGCGTCGAGCGGGCGTCCGCGGTACGCCGACAGGTCGACCGGTTCCCCGGCCCGGAGCACCAGCTCGGTGCGGGGAAGCGGGCGGAACCGCTTGCCGTAGTGGTCGTACACCTCCCGGGTGCCCCAGTGCACCATCGGCACCACCGGCACGTCGGAGGCCAGCGCCATCCGGGCGACGCCGGTGCGCGACCGCATCGGCCAGCCCTCCGGGTCCCGGGTGATGGTGCCCTCCGGGTAGATGATGACGATCTTGCCGTCGGCCAGGGCCTGCGTCCCGGCGGACAGGCTCTGCTGGGCGTCGGCGGTGTCCCGGAACACCGGGATCTGCCCGCTGCCGCGCAGGATCGACCCCAGCACCGGGACGTCCCACAGGCTGTTCTTCGCCATGAACCGCGGCACCCGGCGCGCGGTGTGCACGAACAGCGCCGTGTGGATCGGGTCCAGGTACGAGATGTGGTTGCCGACCAGCAGTGCCCCGCCGGTCGACGGCAGGTGCTCGCGGCCCTGGTAGCGCTGCCGCCCCGTCAGCCACCCCACCGGGTAGAAGACCGTGGCGGCGAGCCCGACCCAGAATCCGCCCTTCTCGCGGGCCACCGGCGGCCTCCTCCCACCCGCAGCGTGGCGGGGTCGTCAGCGGTCCCCGGACCGCAGCCGATCCGGATCTCTGGTGCAGAAGTCTCCCCACATCGGGCGGCCCGGGTAAACCCACCCCCGGAACGGGTCCGGGTGGTGCGACGATGGGCCGGTGACCCTGCGGGTGGACCTGGTCGTCCCGGTGAAGCCGCTGCCGAAGGCCAAGACCCGGCTGCGCGGCGCCGCGGACGGCGGTGTCGGCGACCTCGACGCGCACCTGCGGCTCGCGCTCGCGCTGGCCCGCGACACCGTGCGGGCCGCCGTGTCGGCCGCAGCCGTGCGGGAGGTCCTCGTCATCTCCTCCGACCCGGCCGTCGCGGTGGAGGTCGGCGCGCTCGGGGTCGAGGTCGTCACCGACCCGGGCCGCGGGCTCAACGGCGCGCTGCGGCACGGCGCGGCCCTGCTCCGGTCCCGCGACGACGGGGCCGCGATCGGTGCGCTGCAGGCCGACCTTCCAGCGCTGCGGCCCGCCGAGCTCGACGACGCCGTCACCGCCGCCGCGGCCCTGTACGCAGACGGTGCACGGCGGGTGTTCCAGCCCGACGAGCCCGGCACCGGCACCACCCTGCTGCTGGCCGCCCCCGGCGTGCGTCTCGACCCGCACTTCGGCGGCGCCTCGGCGACGGCGCACCGGGCGTCGGGGGCGGTGGTCCTGCCGGGCGACCGGCCCGGCCTGCGCCGCGACGTCGACACCGCCGCCGACCTGGACGCGGCGGTCGCCCTGGGCGTGGGCTCCTGGACGCGTGCGGTGCTCGGTCACCGGAGGCGCACGCCCGGCGGCGGCCCCGCCACCAGGGCCGGGACGGCGCCGGAACCACCCGGCCGTCACCCGGACGGGCCGCTCCCCTGCCCGAAGGTGTGACGCATCCGTCGGCCACGCCACCTGGAATTCATCTTCGTCGTCCGGTGTGTGGTTGGCCGCCACGACGACGGTACGAAACAATCGCCGGGTGAGTGACGACTCGGCAGCCCCGACCGGACGGAACGGCGCCTCCTCCTCGGGTGCCCGGCCCCGCCCCGGGGGCCGGCGCGCTCCACGCCCGGCCTCGCGCCGGGTGCACACCACCGCGCGCACCGTCGCCGAGCAGAAGGCGCCCGGTCCCGAGATCCCGGTCCAGCAGGTCCAGGCCACGCCACCCGGGCCGCCGGCCCCGCCGACACCGGTCCCGGGCCAGGGAGCATCGCTGATCGCGCCCCCCGCCGGCGCGACCGCACCGGCGCTGCCCGATCCCCTGCCCGAGGACCGGTACCTCAACCGCGAGCTGTCGTGGCTGGACTTCAACGCCCGGGTGCTCGCGCTCGCCGAGGACTCCAGCCAGCCCCTGCTGGAGCGCGCCAAGTTCCTCGCGATCTTCGCGTCGAACCTCGACGAGTTCTACATGGTCCGGGTCGCCGGGCTGAAGCGCCGCGACGAGACCGGGTTGTCGGTGCGCAGCGCCGACGGGCTCACCCCGCGCCAGCAGCTCGCCCGGATCGCCGAGCGCAGCCGCGCGCTGTCCCGGGCGCACGCCGAGGTCTTCATGGACGAGCTGCGCCCCGAGCTGGACTCGGCGGGCGTGCACATCCGGGCCTGGGACGACCTGACCGACGCGGAGCGGCTGCGCCTGTCGGACTACTTCTCCGAGTCGGTGTTCCCGGTCCTCACCCCGCTCGCGGTGGACCCGGCGCACCCGTTCCCCTACATCTCCGGGCTGTCGCTCAACCTGGCGGTGACCGTCCGCGACCCCGAGGGCCGCACCGAGCGGTTCGCCCGCGTGAAGGTGCCGAACAACGTGCCCCGCCTGGTCACGGTCGACCCGCCGGACACCGACACCCGCGCCGGGAACCGGCAGGTCACCTTCCTGCCGATCGAGGACCTCATCTCCGCGCACCTCGGGGACCTGTTCACCGGCATGGAGGTCACCGAGGTCCACCCGTTCCGGGTCACGCGCAACGCGGACCTGGAGGTCGAGGAGGACCGCGACGAGGACCTGCTGCAGGCTCTCGAACGCGAGCTGGCGCGCCGCCGGTTCGGGCCGCCGGTGCGGCTCGAGGTGCTCGACACGATGTCCGAGCACGTGCTGGAGCTCCTGCTGCGCGAGCTCGACGTCGACCCGAACGACGTCGTCACCGTCCCCGGGCTGCTGGACCTCACCGGGCTGTGGCAGGTGCACGGGGTGAACCGCCCCGACCTGAAGGACGAGCCGTTCCGCCCGGCCACCCACCCGGCGTTCGCCGAGCGGGAGACCCCGCGCAGCGTGTTCGCGACCCTCCGCGACGGCGACGTGCTGGTGCACCACCCCTACGACTCGTTCTCGACGTCGGTGCAGCGGTTCATCGAGCAGGCCGCCGCCGACCCGAACGTGCTCGCGATCAAGCAGACGCTGTACCGGACCTCCGGCGACTCCCCGATCGTCAACGCGCTGATCGACGCCGCCGAGGCCGGCAAGCAGGTCGTCGCGCTGGTGGAGATCAAGGCCCGGTTCGACGAGCAGGCCAACATCCGCTGGGCCCGCCAGCTGGAGAAGGCCGGCGTGCACGTCGTCTACGGGCTCGTGGGCCTCAAGACGCACTGCAAGACGTGCCTGGTCGTGCGCCAGGAGGGCTCGGAGATCCGCCGCTACTGCCACATCGGCACCGGCAACTACAACCCGAAGACGGCGCGGCTCTACGAGGACGTCGGCGTGCTCACCGCCGACCCGACGATCGGCGCCGACCTCACCGACCTGTTCAACTCGCTCACCGGCTACTCGCGCCAGACCTCGTACCGGAGCCTGCTCGTCGCCCCCTACGGCATCCGCCGCGGCATCGTCCGCCGGATCGACGACGAGATCGAGGCGCACCGCTCCGGGGAGACCGCGCGGGTCCAGATCAAGGCGAACTCGCTGGTCGACGAGGCGATCATCGACGCGTGCTACCGGGCGTCGCAGGCCGGGGTGCCGGTCGACATCGTGGTGCGCGGCATCTGCGCGATCGTCCCCGGGCGGCCGGGGCTGAGCGAGAACATCACCGTCCGCTCGATCCTCGGCCCGTTCCTGGAGCACTCCCGGGTGCTGCACTTCGAGGCCGCCGACGAGTACTGGATCGGCTCGGCGGACATGATGCACCGCAACCTCGACCGGCGGGTCGAGGTGATGCTGCGGGTGGCCGACCCGAAGCTCGCCGACCAGCTCGGCGCGATGTTCGACTCGTGCCTCGATCCCGCCACCCGCTGCTGGACGCTGGGGCCGGACGGGTCCTGGTCACCGTCGCCGGCGGCCGGGTCGGACAACGTCCGGGTCCGGGACCACCAGATCGAGATGATGAACTCGCGGCGCGGGTCGGACGAGGACTGATGGGGCTGTACGGCGCCCTGTACACCGGTGGGGCCGAGGCAGATCCGGCCGGGCTCACCGACGTCGTCGCGGCCGGGACGGTGCCCTACCGGCTGGCCGCGGACGGCTCGCTGGAGTTCGCGCTCGTCCACCGCCCCCGCTACGACGACTGGTCCCTGCCCAAGGGCCACCAGGACCCGGGCGAGGCACTGACGCTGACCGCGCTGCGCGAGACCGCCGAGGAGGCGCACCTCGGGTGCCGGCTCGGCGGGCGGCTCGGGCACACGACGTACACGGTGCCGGGGAAGGGCCGCAAGGTCGTGCACTACTGGGCGGCCGAGGTGGTCGACGACCAGGGGTTCACCGCCACCGACGAGACCGACGAGCTGCGCTGGGCCGGGGCGGCCGAGGCGTCCGGGCTCGTCGAGCACGAGCACGACCGGACACTGATCGCCCGCCTCTCCGACGCCGGGGTGCCGACGTCGACGGTGCTGTTCGTGCGGCACGCGAAGGCGGGCAGCCGCTCGGCCTGGGAGGGGGACGACGACCTCCGCCCGCTCTCGGGGACCGGCCACACCCAGGCGGACCGGCTGGCGTCGTTCCTGCCCCGGTTCGGTGCGGACCGGGCCTACACGGCGCCGCCGCTGCGCTGCGGGGAGACCATCGCGCCGCTGGTGGAGCGGAGCGGGCTCGGCGAGCCGGGCGTCGAGCCGCTGCTCGGCGAGCACGACTACTGGACGGACCCGCCGGCCGGGCTGGCCCGCTTCCGCGAACTCGCGGCACTGCCGGGGGTGACGCTTCTCAGCAGCCAGGGCGGGGTGATCCCGGACGTCGTCGAGCAGCTGCTGGACGGTTCGGGCGCCGGGCACGGCGACGTGCCGTCGCACAAGGCGAGCACCTGGGTCCTCGGCTTCGGCACCGGTGGGGCGCTCCTGTTCGCGGACTACTACCGCCGCCCGCCGGGCTGAGAGCGCTAGGCTCGGTCCTCCGGTAGAGCGCGTCGCCTGCACACCGGGGAGGGGGACGGCCCGTGCGGGTCCTCCACGTGAGCCAGCCCGTCGACGCGGGCGTCGCCGCGGTCGTCGCCCAGCTGTGCGTCAGCCAGCGTGAGCAGGGCTGGGAGCCCCGGGTGGCCTGCCCGGACGGTCCGCTCGCCGCGCGGATGACCGGGGCGGGGATCGCCGTGGGCACGTGGTGCGCCGGGCGCTCCCCCGGCCCGGCGACGCTCGCGGAGACCCGCGCGCTGGCCGGGCTGATCCGGGCACACGATCCCGACGTGGTGCACCTGCACAGCTCCAAGGCCGGGCTGGCCGGACGGCTCGCGCTGCGCGGCCGCCGTCCGACGCTGTTCCAGCCGCACGCCTGGTCGTTCGCGGCGGTCAACGGGACGGCCGGTTCCGCCGCCCGCCGCTGGGAGCGTTTCGGGGCCCGGTGGACCCACCGGCTGCTGTGCGTCAGCGACGACGAGCTCGCGGCCGGGCGCGCCGCCGGCGTCGCCGGCCCGGCGGTGACGGTGCCGAACGGCGTCGACACCGACCGGTTCCGGCCGTCGTCGCGGGCGGCCGCGCGGGCGGCGCTCGGCCTGCCCGCCGACGCCCGGATCGTGCTGTGCCTCGGGCGCACCGCCGAGCAGAAGGGCCAGGACCTGCTGCTGCACGCCTGGCCGTCGGTGCGGTCCCGGCACCCGGACGCGCGCCTGGTGCTCGTCGGGGACGGTCCCCGCCGGGCGGCGTGGCAGTCCGGCTGCAGCGACCCGACGGTGCTGTGGCGCGACACCGCGGGCGATCCCGCGCCCTGGTACGCGGCCGCCGACGTCGTCGCGCTGCCGTCGCGCTGGGAGGGCATGCCGCTGGTCGCGCTCGAGGCGATGTCCGCGGGACGGCCGGTCGTCGGGTTCGACGTCGCGGGGCTGCGGGAGGCCGTCGGCCCGGACGCCGGCGAGGTCGTCGCACCGGGCGACGTCGGCGCGCTCGCCGCCGCGCTCGGGCACCGGCTGGGCCCGGACGGGCGCGCGGCCCGGGAGGGCGACGCCGGACGGGCCCGGGTGCTGGAACGGTTCGACGTCCGCGTCATGACGGCCGCGGTCGCCGCGCTGACGACCGAGGTCTGTGAGGAGGGCCGATGAGCCTGGGTCACCGGAGGGCGTGGTCCGCCGTCCTGCTCGCCGGGGTGCTGGTGCTCGCCGGGTGCACCGCGGCCCCGGAGCCGCCACCGGCGCCGGTGGTCCCGCCGCCCCCGGTCGGCGGCGGCCCGCCGGCCCCCGGTTCCGACGGGCTCCCCCGGCAGGCGTTCGGCGCCTTCCTCGGCTCCGACTCCTCCGGGGTGGAGGCGATCGGCGGATTCGAGCAGTTCCTCGGCCGCCCCACGACGGTCGGGCACACCTACCTGCCCGGCGAGACCTGGGAGGGGATCGAGGGCCCGGAGCAGATCCTCGGGCCGTGGTCGCGCTGGAAGGCCGAGCACCCCGGCGACCTGTTCGTGCTCAACGTGCCGATGGCCGCCCCCAACGAGGCCGAGGTCGGCGACGCCGAGGTCGCTGAGCTGCTGCGCCGCGGCGCGGCGGGCGAGTACGACCGGCACTACGCCGAGCTCGCCCGCCGGCTCGTCGACCGCGGTCTGCAGGACGCGGTGCTGCTGCCGGGCTGGGAGATGAACGGCGACACCTACACCCACCGCTGCGAACCCGACCCGGAGGCGTGGAAGCAGTACTACCGGCGCGTCGTCGACGTGCTGCGGGCGCAGCCCGGGCAGCGGTTCCGCTTCGACTTCACCCCGAGCCGGGGCGTCGACGCGATCTCGTGGCCGCAGTGCTACCCGGGCGACGACGTCGTCGACATCATCGGGATGGACACCTACGACCAGCCGCCCGGCGCGAGCTGGGAGGAGTACGTCGGCCAGCAGGACGGGCTCGGCGACCAGGCACGGTTCGCCGCCGAGCACGGCAAGCCGGTGTCGTTCCCGGAGTGGGGGCTGTTCCGCTACGGCGACAACGCGCAGTACGTCCGGGACCTGCACGCCTGGATGGCGTCCCAGGACACCGTCTACAGCACCCTGACCGACTACTGCCCGCACGGGGTGTACCGGTGCACGCAGAACCCGCAGGCGGCCGACGCAGTGCGGGAGCTGTTCGGCACCACCCGCTGAGGCCGCACCCGCCGGGGCCGCGCGGCACTCAGCGGGCCGCGGACCGGCCCCGCAGGAGCAGCCGCGGGTTGCGGGCGGTGCGGCGGGCCGCCGCGACGGCCGCGCGCACCGCGGGCAGCCGCTCGCGCACCACGTCCCGCCCGCGCGCCGCCGCCCGCACGACGACGGCGTAGCCGAGCCCGCGCGGGTCCCCCGGCCGGACGAGCAGCAGCCGGTCGTTGCGCGCCGGCTCCGCCCGCCAGCCCGATTTGTACTCCTCCCGGCCCCGCAGCAGGCCGAACCGCGCGGCACCGCGGTCCACGGCCTCCCGCAACGCCGTGCGGGTGAGCATGGTGGTCACGTTGACCCGGCCGTACAGCCCGGGATCGGCGCCGTAGAGGTAGCCGCCGACCTGCTCTGCGTCGATCAGCAGCAGGCTGGAGGCGACCAGCTCGCCGCCGGCGCGGTACTCGTGCAGGGCCGCCCGCCCGCCGTCCGCCATCGCGGTCACGGAGCGGGTGAGGTGCCCGGCGAACCGGGGCCGCCCGTGCTCGGGGGTCATCCCGCCCCGCGCGCGCCACTGCCTGCGGTGCAGCTCCAGCAGCCGGCCGACGGCCGCGGGCAGCTCGTCGACCGGCACCCGCCGCTCCGTCACCCCGGCCGTGTCCACCCGGCGCAGGGCGCGGCGCACGTCGGCCCGCATCGACGACGACAGCGACCCGACCAGGTCCTCGATCGGCGCGGCGGGCAGCGACGAGCACACCGACGCGGGGGTGCTCAGGCAGCGGCCCGGCCAGCCCCCGGCGAGCTCGCGGGCGTGCCCGCCGGCGGCGACCTCGGGCAGGTCGAGCACCGACCAGCCGGGCTCGGCGAGCAGGGCCGCGCGCAGCGCCGCCGCCGCGCCCGGGACGGCCGGATCGACGAGCACGTCCGACCAGTCCGAGATCCCGGCACCGACCGGGACCAGGACCGGCACCCCCGCCCGCACCGTGCGGGTCAGTGCCGCCCCGGCCACCGCGCGGCCGTCGCGCCGGACGACGACCAGCCGCAGCGCACCGGGCCTGCCGTAGGACCGCCACCAGGACTCCAGCCACTCCACGCTCTGGAAGACCCCGGCCGCCGGGCACCGCCGGTGCAACGCGTCCCACTCGGCGCCCAGCGCGGCGAACGCGCCGTCGTCGCGGCGGACGACCCGGTCGAACCCCGGCGTGTGGGTGGCTCTCGTGGACGGGCTGCTCGTCATCGGTGCTCCCGGAGGTCGGTGGGGTGGGGACGGTCAGCGGTCGACCGTGAAGGGCAGCCGCCGGATCCGGTGGTCGAAGCTGGACGGCACGGTCTCCGCCGGGCCCGTGGTGCGGATGCCGGGCGCCCGTTCGAGGAGCTCCCGGAACAGCGTCCGCAGCTCGCGGCGCGCGAGGTGGGCGCCGAGGCAGTAGTGCGGCCCGGTGCCGCCGAAGGCGAGGTGCGGGTTCGGCCGGCGGGTGATGTCGAAGCGGTCCGGGTCGGTGAAGACGGCCTCGTCGCGGTTCGCCGACGCGTAGAACAGCACCACCCGGGCACCGGCCGGGAGCGGCGTCCCGCCCAGCTCGGTGTCGCCCGCGACGTTCCGCCGGAACTGCACGATCGGGGTGGAGACCCGCAGGATCTCCTCGACCGCGCCGTCGAGGTGCCGGTCGAGGTCGGACAGCAGCAGCGCGCGCTGGTCGGGGTGCTCCGACAGCAGCCGCACCCCGTGCGCGACGGCGTTGCGGGTCGTCTCGATCCCGGCCACCAGCAGCAGCGAGAAGAACGCCCCGAGCCGGCGCCCGTCGAGCCGGTCACCGCCCACCTCGGCGGAGACCAGGTCGGAGACGAGGTCACCGGCGGGCCGGGCGCGACGGTCCCGCCCGATCCGGCGCACCAGCAGGTGCAGCCGCACCAGGGCGGCGAGGTTGCGGCCGGGGACCCGCAGCCGCCTGCGCCCGGCGCCCTCGACGCCGATGAGCTCGGTGGAGCCGTCGACCTGCGCGAGGACCCACCCGCGGCGTTCCGGTGGGATCCCCATCATCTCGCAGATCACGTGGGTGGGGACCGGAGCCGCGATCGTGGACACGACGTCCCCGGAGCCGCGGGCCAGCACGTCGTCGACGACGGTCCGGGCCACCCGGGAGATCGACTCCTCGATGAGCGCGACCCGCCGGGGGGTGAAGGCCCGCTGGACGATCCGGCGCAGCTCGGTGTGCCGGTCCCCGTCGAGGTTGACCATGGAGTCGCCGAACACCGCACGCACCCAGGCGGGCGGCGGCGGGGTCGTCACGCTCGGCTCGCTGGCGAACAGCTGCGGCGACGTGCTCGCCGTCATCACGTCGGCGTGCCGGACGACCGCGTAGAACCCCTCGTCGCGGCCGTGGCCGGGCACGAAGCGCGGTCCGCCCGCGGCGCGGAGCCGGGCGAACGCGTCCGCCCGCTCCTGTTCGGGCAGCGCCCAGAACGCCGGGTCGGCGACGTCGTCGGCCGGTCGGCCGCGCAGCGGGGACGAGGGCCCCGCATCCGTGTGCCGCACCTCCGTCACCGCCGGGGGGTGGGCGAGGGGGCCGCCCCGTTGCGTTCCGCCCGCTCCGGGGTGGGGACGGGGCGGGTCGTGTCGCCCGTGTCCGCGACGGGACCGGGCGCCGGGCCGAGGACCGGGCCGAGTGCCTGGCCGGGTGCCGGGCCGAGTGCCGGACCGGGCGCCGGTTCCGGGGGCCACGGCGGGTCGTTGCGGCGCTGCCACGGGACGCCCGGGCCGCCGTCGCGACGCCGGGTGGCGGGGCCGCCGAGCAGCAGCAGGCCGCCGAGCAGGAACCCGGCGGCCCCGCCGACCGCGACATCGACGGTCAGGTCGGGCGAGATCTGCTGGTCCGGCGGCACCCCCGGGCTCAGGACGAGCAGCCGGACCCCGGTGTCGCCGAGGCGTGTCCCCGCGGTGTCGACGATCGCCGCCGCGGCCGCGTTCACCATGTCCGCCGCCGCCACCGGGGTGGCCCCGGTGCCGGTGATCTCGATCATCGGGCTCTCCGGCGACGTGGAGGAGGCCAGCGAGTTCCGGGCCTCCTCGACGGTCGTCCCCGCGGCCTCGGCGGCGGAGGTCAGGATGCCCTGCTGGTCGATCAGCCGGCCGTACGCCTGCCCGAAGCTGACGTCGCGGCGGTCCCCGCCGGGCTGCAGCTCGGTCGCCACGACCAGCGCGGACGACCGGTACGTCGGTGGCGTCAGGTACGTGTAGAGCAGCCCGGCACCGGCGCCGAGCAGGACGAGCAGCACGACCAGCAGCCAGCGCGCGGCCAGCCGGTCGAGGTTCCGTCGGAAAGCGATCATCGGTTGCTCCTCGTTCCGCGTCCGGTCCGGACGCCGTGCCCGCGGCCCCCGCCGCGGACGAGTTCGTCGTAGAGGTCGTCGATCGTGCGGGCCGCCACGGCCGGGTCGAACCGGTCCAGCCCGGGCGGCGGCCGCCGCGCCCACGGCCCCCGCAGCAGCGCCGCGCGCAGCGCCGCGGTGAGCTCGTCGGTGCCCGGTCCGACGTGCACCGCGCCGGGCACGGGCGGGCCGCCCTCCAGCGCGGGGCACCGCACGTACACCGCCGGGAGGCCGGAGGCGAGGGCCTCCAGCACGGCCATGCCGAAGGTCTCCTCGGCCGACGGGGAGGCGAAGGCGTCCATCGCGCACAGCAGCGGAGCCGGCTCCGCCACCTCGCCGGGCAGGTGCACCCGGTGCGCGATCCCGAGGTGGGCGGCCCGGCGGAGCAGGCGGTCGCGTTCCGGCCCGGCACCGGCGACGACGACGTGCGCCCCGGGCAGGTGGGCGACGGCGTCGAGCAGCACCTCGAACCGCTTCCCCGGCACCAGCCGTCCGACCCCGCCGACGAGCGGCACGTCCGGCGGCACGCCCAGCCGGTCCCGTACCCGGCGCCGGGCGGCCGGGTCGAAGACGAACGTCTGCCGGTCGATCCCCAGCGGGACGACGACGGTGCGGTCCGCCCGCGTCCATCCGTCCGCGAGCAGGTCGGCGACCGGCCGGGACACCGCGACGGTGCGGTCGGTGCAGGCCGCACCGACCCGGTAGAGCAGCCGCACCCCGGGACGCGTGGTGGGCCGGCCCTCGATCCGGGTCCGGTTCAGCGAGTGCTCGGTGCTGACCACCGTGCGGACCCCGGCGAGCCGGGCGGCGAGCGCGCCGTAGAGCTGGGCCCGGAACAGGTGCGTGTGGACGACGTCCGGCCGCCGCGCCCGGATCCGGCCGACCAGGCCCACCGCGGCGAGCACGTCCCGGTTGCCGCGCATCCCGGCGCAGGACACCCGCACGCCCGTCCGGCACAGGGCCTCGGCGAGCACCCCCGGCTCGGACAGGGCCAGCACCTCGTTGTCGTGGCGGCTGTTCCCGACCAGCGTCCGGAGCCACTGCTCCGCCCCGCCCGCGTTCAGCCCGGTGATCACGTGCAGCACCCTCATGACGACACCGCCACCCGTCCGGCGTGCCGGAGCCGCTTGGCGAGCAGCCGCGGCCCGGTGTCGCGCTGCCCCGCGTAGCTGCGGGGCAGCGCGTGGATCCCGGCCGCGGCCGACCCGCGCGGGTCGACCGCGCAGGCGTAGCGGTACCCGGCCCGGCGGACCGCCTCGACCTCGCGTCCGCCCAGCTCGCCGTAGGGGTAGGCGAACCCGTCGACCGGACGGCCGAGGACCAGCGACAACCGGTTCCGGCTCGTCCGGACCTCGTCGGCGAGCTCGTCGGGCTCCAGGAGCGGCAGGTGCCGGTGCCGCAGCCCGTGCGAGCCGACCTCCATGCCGGCGTCCTCGACCGCGCGCAGCCCGGCGACGTCGAGCAACGGTCTCCGGTCACCGTCGGGGTCCCACTCGTTGTCCCGGCCGAACAGGCCGGCCAGCGCGAACACGGTGGCGGTGCAGCCGTGCGCCTGCAGCACCGGGACCGCCTCGGTGAGGAAGTCGGCGTAGCCGTCGTCGAAGGTCAGCCCGACGGCCCGGCCGCCGCTCGCCGCGAGGTCCCGGATGGACCGTCCCCGCAGGCCCTGCGCACGCAGCGCCGCGAGCTGCGCGTCGAGCCGTTCCGGGGTGACGGTGAGCCGGTGCGGGTCGTCGCCGATCCGGCCGACGGAGTGGTACATGAGGATGAACGGGCGGCGCATCAGGTCCTCCTCGCCGGCCGGCGCCGGCGGACGGCGTGCACGAGCAGCGGGACGGACCCGGCGGCCGCGAGCACGACCACCCCGCCCACCGCCGCCTGGACGACGACGGGCAGCCCGGCCAGCGGACCGGAGACCAGGTATCCGGCGCCCGCCGCGGCCGCCGCGGCGGGCAGCCCGACGGCGGCGAGCCGCTCGTAGCCCGCCTGCCCCGGCGCCACCGGCAGCCTGCGGCCGGACCCGGCGACCAGCAGCAGCGCGGTCAGCGAGATGCCGGCGGCGTTCGCGCCGGCGATCCCGGCCGCGCCGAACGGCCCGACCAGCAGGAACGTCGTACCGACGGTCGCCACCAGTCCGGCCCCCATCGCGACCGCCGGGAACCAGACCCGGCCGTCGAACGTGTAGTACGGCCGCACGAGCAGGTTCACCAGCGCCTGCCCGAGCAGCCCGAGGACGTAGACCCGCAGGATCGCGACGGTCGCCGCGGTGTCCGCGGCGGTGAACGCGCCCCGCTCGAACAGCGTCCCGACCACCGCCGGGCCGAAGATCCACAGGTAGACGGCGACGACCATCGCGACCGTGCCGATGACCAGGACGTCGACCTCCATCCGGCGCCGGGCGTCGTCCCGCCGGCCGGCGGCCACGCTGCGCGCGAAGATCGGGAAGGTGACGGCGGCCGCCATGAAGGACAACGTGATCGGGATCTGGGCGACCTTCTGCGCGTAGTTCAGGTGCGAGATCGTGCCCTCGGCGAGCCCCGAACCGGCGAAGCGTTCGACGAACGTCTGCGCCTGCCGGGACAGCGTGTAGGCGACGACGGGCAGCACCGCGGCGAAGGTGAACAGCGTCGTGCGCCTGTGCAGCGAGAACGCCCGCATGCGGGGCAGCACCCGGCGGGCCGACGGCAGCTGCACCAGCACCATCAGTGCGGCACCGACCGAGATCCCGAGCGCCGCGCCGACCACCCCGAGGGACTCGCGGGTGAGCAGGACGGTGCCGACGATCCCGGCGTTGTAGGCCAGGTAGATGGCGGCAGGCGCCGCGAACCGGTGGTGCGTCCGCAGTGCCGCCGCGAGGTAGCCGGCCGCGCCGAGCAGCGGGATCGTGATCGCGACGACGCGCATGCAGAGCACCGCCAGCGCCGGGTCGGTCAGCCCCGGGGCGAGGACGGCGATCAGCCACGGCGCCCCCAGCCCGGTCACCGCCCCGAGCAGCGTGAGCGCCACGAGGACCACGGGCAGGGTGCTCTCGATCAGCTCGGCGACCGGGTCGGACATGCTCGGCACGCCCAGCAGGCGGGTGGTCCGGCGGCGCTCCTCGGCCGCCACCAGGGCCCGGCCGAACGCCGGGACCAGCACGAACGCCATCGCTCCCTCGATCAGCAGGGGCGCGAGGGTCTCCGGGACGGTCCAGGCGACCAGGAACGCGTCGGTCTCGCCGGTGGCGCCGAAGAAGGCGGCGACGAGGAGGTCGCGGACGAGCCCCAGGAGCGATCCGGCCGCGGCCAGGGCCGCCGAGAGCGCGGCGGCCCGCGCGACCGCGCGCCCGGAGTCGGGGTCCGGGGTGTCCGGGTTCTCCGGGCGCGGGGTTCCGGTCCGGGGTGGCACCGCCCCCGGCGGGCGGGGCGCGGGAACGGCGGGCCCGGGCGGCGCGGGCCGCGCCCCGGGCACCCGGCCGTCGACCACCGCGGCGGCGACCGTTCCCGGCTCGGCCCTCCTCGGCCGGACCGCGCGCACCCGGGCCGTCCGCTCCGCGTCGGTCGGGGCCGGCGCCGTCCACCGGCCGAACACCCACCATCCCGCCAGCCCGATCACCGTCGAGGTGAGCAGGCTCGACGGGCCGCCGAGATCGCCGTAGGTGAACTGGACCGCCTGCCAGAGCATCAGCCCGGCCGTCGCCGCACCGATCCCCCGCACCGGTGCCGGGCACCGCCGGAGCACCACGACGGCGCCGACCGTCAGAACCAGCACCAGCGCGGCGAACGCACCGGCCCCCAGGATCCCCTGCTCGGACAGGACGAGCAGGTACTGGTTGTGCGGGGACAGCAGTGCCTGCCGGGCGAACCCGGACCCGGCCCCCTCGATGTCGCTGCCCGAGCTCAGACCGATCGGCGCGTGCCCGTCCCGGAACAGCGGGAAGGCCTTGATCCCGACCCCGGTCCACGGGTGGTCCCGCCAGATCGACAGCGCCGTCTCCCACAGGTCGTACCGGTCGGTGACCGACGAGTCCGGCGTCCCGACCGCACCGGTGATCGAGTCGAGCCGCTCGGCCAGCACCGCCGAGCCGATCCCGAAGCCGCCGACGAGCACCGTGGCCCAGGCCGGCGCGACGGCCAGCGACACCAGGAGCACCCGCCGCCCGGCCAGCGCCAGGACCAGCAGCACCGCGATCCCGGTGGCGATCCAGCTGCCGCGGCTCAGCGAGAGCCCCAGCGGCACCAGCAGGACGACCGACAACGCGATCCAGCAGGCCCGCTCCCGGCCCCGCGTCGTCGTCGCGAACGCCACGCAGGCCACCAGGCCGGTGCCGACCACCGCCGACATCGCGATGACGTCGCTCGCACCGAAGGTGCCCACCGCGCGGATCGGCGCCCCGCCGAACGACGCGCCGTCACCGGTGGCGACCTGCCACAGCCCGGACGCACCCTGCAGCGCCGCGATCCCGATCAGCGCCCCGACGACGAGCCGCGCGTCGCGGACGGACCGGATCGACACGACGACGGCGAGCGGCACCAGCACGAACAGCTGGAGGTAGCGGACGAGCCCGACCAGGCTGCCCGTCGGGTCGTACGCGGTGAGCGTGGCGAGCGCCCCGCCCAGCAGCACACCCCCGAACAGCAGCACCAGTGGACGGGCGAGCGGCGGACCGGAGCGGACGTACGCCGTCGCGGCCACGCCCACGAGGACGACCGAGGCGAGGTCGCCGGGGCCGAAGGCGGATCCGCCGGCGTCGATCCGGAGCGGCACGCACAGCAACACCAGCATCGCCGCCACCAGGGGGGCGGGCCGGTGCACGGCCGACGACCAGCCGGTGGCGAGCGCGGCGAGCGGGACGAGCGCGGCGCGGACCGGCCGCGATCCGGCCACCGTGGACGCCGGGGCGTGCTCCGGGACGCCGGTCGGCCGATCCAGGACCGGCATCCTCTCTCCCACCGGCGCTCTACCGGCCCCGGGCCAGGAGGACCTGGGCGAAGGTCCGCAACACGATCTTCAGGTCCAGCCAGAGCGTCCAGTTCTCGATGTAGTGGTTGTCGTAGCGGGCCCGGTCGGCGATCGAGGTGTCCCCGCGCAGCCCGTTGACCTGCGCGAGCCCGGTCAGACCGGCCTGCACGCGGTGCCGGTGGCCGTACCGGTCGAAGTCGGCGGTGAACCGGTCCACGAAGAACGGACGCTCCGGACGGGGCCCGACCAGCGACATGTCCCCGCGCAGGATGTTCCACAACTGGGGCAGCTCGTCGATCGAGGTCCGGCGGAGGAACCGGCCGACCGGTCCCACCCGGTCGTCGTGCGAGACCGACCACGTCTGGCCGGAGTCCTGGGCGTCGCGCGGGGTCAGGGTGCGGATCTTCAGGCAGTCGAACACCCGTCCGTCCCGGCCGACGCGCTCCTGATGGAAGATCACCCCCGGCCCGCCCTCCAGCCGGGTGGCCAGCGCGGCGAGCGCGACGACCGGGGAGAGCACGACCAGCGCGGCCCCCGACAGCACGAGGTCGAAGATCCGCTTCACGAGCCGGGACGGCCCCCGCAGCGACGGCGTCAGGATCCGCATCACCGGGATCGACCCGATCCGGTCCGACGAACCCTGGGTCTGGAAGTGGTGCAACCGCGGGACGACGAGCAGGTCGCACGCCGCGCAGGCCGGTGCCCGGACGGCGTCGAGCACCTCCCGCTCGGAGAACGCCCCGTCGGCGACGATCAGCACGTCGGCCCCGGTCCGCCGGACGGTGGCGTCGAGATCGGTGACCTTGCCCCAGCACGGCACGTCGGGCGGGTCGGGCTGGGACGGGCCGTCGTCGACGTACCCGACGACCTCCAGCGCGTAGCCCGGGTCGTCCCGGGTGATGTCGGCGAGCCCCGCGGCGAGCGGTCCGCCGCCGATGAGGATCCCCCGGTGCCGGCTGATCCGGTTCCGGCGGGACCAGGCGATCAGGGCGGTCGTGAGCGCACGCCCGAGGACGACCAGCGCGGTGACGAGCGCGGCGTTGGTCAGGAACACGACCGCGGACTGCTGCTCGTGCCGGGCGGCGATGACGGCGGCCACGATCCCGGTCGCGATCAGCATCCGGCCGACGATCGAGGGCAGCTCGTCGAGGACACCCAGCTGGAGCCGGGCCCGGTAGCGGCGGGCCCCGGTCAGCAGGAGGACGCCGAGCACCGCGTGCACGACGACGGCCTTCCACTGGTCGGGGTTCCAGAGGACCGGGGTCAGCAGCAGGAGGCCGTCGAGGGACGGGACGACCATCCAGGCCCGCACGCCGGGCAGCCATCGCGGGACCTGGTCCCGGATCTCCCCGACCGTCACGGCGTTCCCGATCATTACCCACCTCCGACGCGCGCCGGCCCCACGAGTGCCCCCACCCACGGAAATTGACCCGGATACCGATTCCCCGGTTCGCACCGGCGCGGTACACGTCGATTCGCCCGGCACGACGCCGGTGTTAGCGAAGGCGGCGGTCCAGTACCCCAGAATTGTGTATGCGACCCGATTCTGAGCCCGAACGACGGAGTCGGACTGGTACGTCCGGCGCACTGGCCCGACGTTGCCGGGACGATCCTCGCATCCCGAGGACCAGGGCCTGTATGACAGAGGGAGGAGACGCTCTACGGCGCGTGGACCAGCGACGACACAGGCTGCACGATGTGCATGATCCGTTCGGAACGGTGGATCACGCGGATCCGGAATCGAACCCTCCGTCGCGAACCAGACATTTCGTGGCGGGTTCCGGATCTTTCCGCGTACATGTCACCCGGCACCGGACCACGACGATTCGCCTTCGGACAGACCGGCCGACGAACAATTCGATCAAGGAATGAGCGCAGGGGTACAGCTGTCGGCGAGAGCACCGCCGGCCGGGTGCGCGGGCCCGGATCCGCCACCGCCCTCCGGCGTCGACGTCGGCCCGGCCGAACCCGCCGCCCCGGGGCGGGGGCCGCCCGATCTCGTCCCGCGGCGCGGCCCCGATGACCGGCGCCGGGGTCGCCGACGGCGCCCGCGGGACGTCGCCGCCGCGCGGGCCGGGCCCGGGACGCGCTACTTCTTCGCGGCTCCCGCGCTCCGGCGGGTCGCGGGCCTGCCCGCCGCGTCGCCGGCACCCGGCGCGCTCGTGTCCGGCGGGACGGTCTTCCTGGTGGCGGTGGTCCGGGTGCTGCGCCCGCCCGACGCGCTCTTCGCGTCAGCACCCTTCGCGCCGGCACCCTTCGCGGCGGCACCCTTCGCGGCGGCACCCTTCGCGGCGCGACCCGTGGACGCCCCCGTGCTCCCCGCACCCTTCGCGCTCGTGCCCTTCGCGGGAGCGCTCGTCGAGGCCGCGCTCGTGGGAGCCGCGCCGTCCGCCGATGCGCCCTTCGCCGCCGCACCCTTCGCAGCGGTGCTCTTCGCGGTCGTGCCGGTCTTCGCCGCCGTGCCGCTCTTCGCGGCTGGGCTCTTCGCGGCCGTGCTCTTCGCGGCTGTGCCGGTCTTCGCCGTGCTCTTCGCAGCCGTCCCGGTCTTCGCCGCCGTACTCTTCGCGGCCGTGCCGGTCTTCGCAGCCGTGCCGGTCTTCGCCGCAGTGCCCCCAGCGGCGGCACCCTTCGCAGCGGCACCCTTCGCCGAGCCCTTCGCCGTCGCACCCTTCGCCGCGCTCCCGGCGGCGTTGCTCCGGGCCGGCGTCCGCTTCGCCCCGGATCCCCGTGCGGGGGCGGACCTCGTCCGCGCCCCCGACGACGCGGACCCGGTGGCCGGTGCGCTCGCCGACGCGTCGGCCGAGGCCCCCGTGGCCCCGTCCGAGGCGGCGCGTTCGCGCGGGGCACGACGCGGCGCGCTCGTCGCGCCCGCCGCGGCGGCCTCGCTGTCCGCGACCCGTTCCTTGAACGCGGCCCCCGGACGGAACGACGGCACCACCGTCTCGGCGACCGGGACCGTCTCCCCGGTCCGCGGGTTGCGCGCGGTCCGCGGCGCCCGTCGCCGGGGCTCGAACACCCCGAACCCCGTCAGGGTGACCGTGCCACCGGCGCCGACGGTGTCCACGATGACGTCGACCATCGCGTCCACGGCCTCGGCCGCCGCGCGACGGTCACCGAGCCGGGTGGTCAGCGCATCGACGAGCTGAGCCTTGTTCATGGTCACGAACGGTAGGGCTCCGCCCCTGCCCCGCACCAGATCCCGCCGGGAGTCCAGCTCGCATACCCTCCGTCGGAACAGGTCCATGTGAGTGACCGCCGCCACACCCGGGGGTGCGGACGGCGGCCACCCGCTGCGACCTCAGGCCGTCGTGCGCGGCATCCGCTCCGGGCGGGTTCCCTCGAACGCGGTGATCGCGTCCTCGTGGCGCAGGGTGAGCCCGATGTCGTCGAGTCCCTCCCGCAGCCGCCACCGCGCGTAGTCGTCGATGTCGAAGGTGACGGTCAGGTCGCCGACCTGGATCGTCTTCTCCCCCAGGTCGACCGTGACCTCGGTGCCGGGCTCGTTCTCGAGCTTCTTCCAGATCAGCTCGACGTCGGGCTGCTCGACCTGCGCGGCGACCAGGCCGGCCTTGGCCGAGTTGCCGCGGAAGATGTCGGCGAACCGCGCCGAGACCACGACCCGGAAGCCGTAGTCCATCAGCGCCCAGACGGCGTGCTCCCGCGACGACCCGGTGCCGAAGTCCGGGCCGGCGACCAGCACGGACCCACGGTCGTACGGCTCGTTGTTGAGCACGAACGACGGGTCCTGCCGCCACGCCGAGAACAGCCCGTCCTCGAAGCCGGTCCGCGTGACCCGCTTCAGGTACACGGCCGGGATGATCTGGTCGGTGTCCACGTTGGACCAGCGCAGCGGCACGCCGATCCCGGTGTGGGTCTCGAACTTGTCCATCTGTCGCGGTCCTCTCAGTCCAGGTCTTCGGGCGAGCTCAGGGTGCCGCGGACGGCGGTCGCGGCGGCCACCAGCGGCGACACCAGGTGGGTCCGCCCGCCCTTGCCCTGCCGGCCCTCGAAGTTGCGGTTCGACGTGGACGCGCACCGCTCACCCGGGGCGAGCTGGTCCGGGTTCATGCCCAGGCACATCGAGCACCCCGCGGAGCGCCACTCGGCACCGGCCGTCGTGAAGATCGCGTCCAGGCCCTCCTCCTCGGCCTGGAACCGCACCCGCATCGACCCCGGGACGACGAGCATCCGGACGCCCTTCGCGATCGTCCGCCCGTCCAGGATCTGCGCGACCGAGCGGAGGTCCTCGATCCGGCCGTTGGTGCAGGAGCCGACGAAGACGGCGTCGACGCTCACGTCGCGCAGCGGGGTGCCGCCGGTCAGGCCCATGTAGGACAGGGCCTTCTCGACCGACGCACGCTCGCCCTCGTCGGTGATCCGCTCCGGGTCCGGCACCGAGTCGCCCAGCGGCAGCCCCTGCCCGGGGTTGGTACCCCAGGTGACGAACGGGGTCAGGTCGTCGGCGTCGATGTCGACGACGCGGTCGAACTCGGCACCGTCGTCGGTGCGCAGGGACCGCCAGTCCTCCACTGCGGCGTCCCAGTCCGCACCGGACGGCGCGTGGTCGCGGCCCTCGAGGTAGGCGAACGTCGTCGCGTCGGGAGCGATCATGCCCGCCCGCGCGCCCGCCTCGATCGACATGTTGCACACCGTCATCCGGGCTTCCATCGAGAGGTTCTCGATCACGTTGCCGCGGTACTCCAGCACGTGCCCCTGGCCGCCGCCGGTGCCGATCTTCGCGATGACGGCGAGGATGACGTCCTTGCTGGTCACGCCCGGGCGCAGGGTGCCGTCGGAGGAGTTGACGTTGATCGCCATCGTCCGGAACGGCTTCAGCGGCAGCGTCTGGGTCGCCATGACGTGCTCGACCTCGGAGGTGCCGATGCCGAACGCCATCGCACCGAACGCGCCGTGCGTGGAGGTGTGCGAGTCCCCGCAGACGACGGTCGTGCCCGGCTGGGTCAGCCCGAGCTGCGGCCCGACGACGTGCACGATCCCCTGCTCGGGGTCGTTCATCGGGTACAACCGGACGCCGAACTCGTCGCAGTTGCGGCGCAGGGTGTCCACCTGGGTGCGGGACACCTCGTCGGCGATCGGGGAGAGGACGTCGAGGGTGGGTACGTTGTGGTCCTCGGTGGCGATGGTGAGGTCCGGGCGGCGGACCTTCCGGCCGGCGAGCCGGAGCCCGTCGAACGCCTGCGGGCTGGTGACCTCGTGCACCAGGTGCAGGTCGATGTAGAGCAGGTCGGGCTCGTCGCCCTCGCCCTTGCGGACGAGGTGCCGGTCCCAGACCTTCTCGGCCAGCGTGCGCGGCTTCGCGTCGGTGCTCACGCCGCCTCCCTCTCGTCGATCTCTCGTGTGGTGGTCCGCGACACCGTCCAGTTCGGTGGACTTCCCAGATCGTGGGAAGCTAGTATCGCTTCGTGGGACAGTCTAGCGGGATCGGCGTGCTCGACAAGGCGGTGGGGGTTCTCCGTGCGACGGCGGAGGGCCCGTGTGGGCTGGCCGAGCTCTGTGAACGCACCGGCCTCCCCCGCGCGACGGCGCACCGGCTCGCCGTCGGGCTCGAGGCGCACGGGATGCTGCTGCGCACCCCCGACGGCCGGTGGCACCCCGGGCCGACGCTCGGCCAGCTCGCCGGCGGGCGGCCGGACCCGCTGCTCGACGCCGCGGCCGCCGTCCTCCCGCGGTTGCGCGACATCACCGGTGAGAGCGTCCAGCTCTACCGGCGCGACGGCGTCCACCGCATCTGCATCGCGCACGCCGAGCCGCCCTCCGGCCTGCGGGACACCGTGCCGGTCGGCTCCCGGCTCCCGATGACGGCCGGGTCCGGCGCGAAGGTGCTCGCCGCCTGGTGCGACACCCCGACCCAGCGCCACATCCTCTCCGAGGCCACGTTCTCCGACCGCGTGCTGGTCGACGTCCGCCGCCGCGGCTGGGCACAGAGCGTCGCCGAGCGCGAGGCCGGCGTCGCGTCGGTGTCCGCGCCGGTCCGCGACGCGACGGGCCAGGTCGTGGCCGCGGTGTCGGTGTCGGGGCCGGTGGAGCGGATCGGCAGGCGCCCGGGGGTCCGGTGGGCGGCCGACCTGCTCGCCGCGGCCGACGCCCTGCAGCACCGGCTCGCCTGAGCCCCGGGGTCCTGGACCGGAAGGCGTCCCACTACCGTGTGGTGGTCCGGCACCTGGCCGGGCACCTGTGACGTGGAGTGCATTCCGGGGAGACGATGGGCTACCTGCTGGGCATCGACGTCGGCACGACCAGGACGGCGGCCGCGGTCATCCGCTCCGGCAGCCCCGGCCCGGAGATGGTCACCCTCGGTGACCACTCGGTCGACATCCCGTCCGTCGTGTACGCCGCCCCCGAAGGATCACTGCTGTTCGGCGAGGCCGCCGAGCGCCGCGCGCTGACCGAGCCGGACCGGGTGGCGCGGGAGTTCAAGCGCCGCATCGGCGACCCGACGCCGATCCCGCTGGGCGAGCAGGCCTTCACCGCCGAGCAGCTGTCCGCGCTGCTCGCCGGGCACGTCGTCGACATCGTGGCCCGGGTCGAGGGCGGGCCCGCCGAGCGGGTCGCCGTGACCCACCCCGCGTCCTGGGGCGCGCACAAGCGCGACCTCTTCGCCGGTGCACTGGCCCAGCGCGGCCTCGCCGTCACTTTCCTCACCGAGCCGCAGGCCGCCGCCCTGCACTACGCGACGAACGAGCGCGTGGAGGCGGGCGCGACGGTCGCCGTCTACGACCTGGGCGGCGGGACGTTCGACGCCGCCGTCGTCCGCAAGGAGGCCGCGGGGACCACCGACACCGGCGGGACGGTGATCGGCGGGACGCTGTTCACCCTGCTCGGCCGGCCCGAGGGCGTCGAGCAGCTCGGCGGTGCCGACTTCGACCAGGCCGTCGTCGACCACGTCCGCGACGCGGTGCCGCAGGCGTTCGAGGCGCTCGACGAGTCGGATCCCGACGTGCTGGCCCAGATGGCCCGGCTGCGGCGCGACTGCCGCGAGGCCAAGGAGGCGCTCTCGGCGGACACCGAGGTCTCGATCCCGGTCTGGCTGGGCGAGGTCCGGGCGACGGTCCGCCTGCACCGCAGCGACTTCGAGGACCGTATCCGCCCCCGGCTCGACGAGTCGGTCGACGCCCTGCAGCGGGCGATCGCGTCCGCGGGGCTGGCTGCGTCCGGGCCGTCGGTGGTGCTGCTCGTCGGCGGGTCGTCACGGGTGCCGCTGGTCGCCCAGCTGGTGTCGTCCGGCCTCGGCCGCCCCGTGCAGGTCGACGCCGACCCGAAGAACGCGATCGGCAAGGGCGCGGTCGTCGCGCTCGGCCCGGTGGACCCGGCGACGGCCGCGCCGTCGCCCGCCGGTCCCGACCTCCTCGCCGGAGCCGCCGGTGCAGCCGGCGCCGCCGGTGCCCTCGGCGCTCTCGGTGCGTCCGGCCCCCTCGGTGCGTCCGGCCCCCTCGGGCCTCCCGGCACCGGTGCCGCCTCGCTCGCCGACGACCCCGGCCCGCTCCCGTGGGAGAGCAGCGAACCGCTGACGGACCGGATGCCCACCGGCGGTCCGGTCACGGCCGTGGACGGCGACCGGACCGCGTACCTCGACGGCGCGAACGCCGACCCGCCGACCGACCGGCTCCCGGTCGTCCCACCGCCGTACGGCGGGCACCCCGGCGCCGACCCGGGCACGGCGGTCTACGGCTACCCCGGCTCCTACGACGACGGCGAGACCACCGTCTCCCCCGAACCGGCCGGCGCGCCCCGGTCCCCCGCACTGCTGATCGGTGCGGGCGGTGTCGTGGCAGCGCTGGCGGTGCTGGGCGCGGTCTTCTTCTGGCCGCAGGACCGGACCGTCAGCAACGCGACCCCGGAGCTGCCGGCGATGCCGACGACGACGGAGGCCCCGCCGACGACGACCGAGGAGCAGCCGACCACCCGGCAGCCGGAGCCGACCCGGGAACGCACGTCGACCCCCCGGACGACGTCGGAGGAGGTGGTACCGCCGCCGCCCCCGCCGCCCCCGGCACCGACGACGCAGGACCCGCCTCCGACCGATAACAGCCCGGAGCCGACCGATCCGCCGACCCCGACGACGGAGCCATCCGGCTCGATGACGATCCAACCGGTGCCCCGGCCGGAGCCCCGCTAGTCGCGAGCGCGCCGTCGCACGGCGGCCGGCCGGCGTGGCGAGGGCTTCCCCTCGCCCTCCACGGGCTCGAGGACGCCGACCGGGACCGCTACCTGTTCGCCGGTAGCCGGCACGGACCGCCGCCACGCTCAGGGCGTGTCCAGCGCGCTGCGCAGACCGGCGAGCCAGTCGAGGTGCCTGCGGATCGCGTCCTGGCCGTCCGGCGTGAGCCGGAACCAGGTCCGGGGCCGACGCCCCACCGACCCCTTGCGCACCTCGAGGTAGCCGGCGTCCTCGAGCGTCCGGCTGTGCTTGGAGACCGCGGAGTCGCTGGCGCCCAGCATGTCGCGGGCGGTGGCGAAGTCGACCCACTCGGCGCCCTGCAGCAGCGCGCACAACGCGAGGCGGGGGCCGGTCTCGAAGATCGGTTCACGGCCCGCACGGTCACCGGGGTCGGGTGTCGGGTCCTGCTCGACGTCGTCCCCGGTCACGGCCTGACCCGGCCCGCCTCGATGTCCCGCCGCATCGCCGACCGGGTCCTGACCTGTGCGACGAACACCCCCACCGCGACGACCGGGAGCACGAGCAACGCGATCGTCTGCTGCCCCTCACGGACCAGCAGGTTGATCACGATGAACCCGGCGAGCGCGATGGCGAGCCCGATCATCCAGCTCGGCCGGGCGCTGGGGTAGGCGCCGATCCGCTTGGGGAGGTGCACCCCCGACCGGCGGCGCCGGAGGACGGAGTAGACCGCCGAGGCGATACCGATCGCCGCGAGCGCCCACGACGTGTACGCCGGATCGAGGTTCAGCAGGTTCGACCAGATCGGGAGCCCGGCGATGAACACCAGGGCGACCCCGAGGAGCACCCAGTAGGCGACGGGGAACCCGGCGTGGGCCGCGATCCGTCGTCGTGCGTCGGCGACCTGGTCGAGCTCGGGCGTGTCGGACATCTGGGGACTCCTCATCTACATCGGCATCAACTTGCGATATGGAAAGCGTACGCGACTCGGGAAGTAGATGCCAGAGGCAGCCCGGGACGGCGTGCCGGTGGGGCACGCTGCACGAGGAGGAGGACACCGCGACCGACGACCGGGCCCCGGACACGACGAAGGCCCCCGCTCCGAGGAGCAGGGGCCTTCGACCAGAGTAGTCCCGACGGGATTTGAACCCGCGCTACCGCCTTGAGAGGGCGGCGTCCTAGGCCGCTAGACGACGGGACCAGGACATCGGAATCGATCTCCGATGCCGAACCACGAACCGTGGCTCGGACGCGATATGTACATCTCGCGTGGTAGTCCCGACGGGATTTGAACCCGCGCTACCGCCTTGAGAGGGCGGCGTCCTAGGCCGCTAGACGACGGGACCGAGACGAGATGATTCCGATGTGCCAGAAACCGAGATGTCGAACGAGCGACAAACGGCTTCCGCTGGGGTACCAGGACTCGAACCTAGACTAACTGAACCAGAATCAGTCGTGCTGCCGATTACACCATACCCCATCGAAAATCGGAGCTCGGCCGCTCACTTGCTCGCGGCCGGGCCCCGATCTCCGTGATACGACTACTCTAAACCATGCCCTGGGAGCGCCTGACACCGGCCCCCAGCCGGGCGAGCGACCGCTCGCGGCCGAGCAGCTCCATGCTCTCGTAGAGCGGCGGCGACACGGTCCGCCCGCTGATCGCGACGCGCACGGGCGCGAACGCCTTCCGCGGCTTGAGTCCCAGCCCGTCGACGAGCGAGGTCTTCAGCGACTCCTCGATGACCGCGGCGTCCCACGCCTCCAGCGAGGAGAGCCCGGCGACGGCGGCCTCGAGGACCGGGGCGGCGTCGGCACCCAGGTTCTTGGTGGCGGCGTCCTCGTCGGGGGTGAAGGTGTCCTCGTCGCGGAACAGGAAGGCGAGCATCCGGGCCGCGTCCGAGAGCACCTGGCTGCGCTCCTGCACGAGCGGTGCGGCGGCGGCGAGGAGTTCCTGGTCGGCGCCGGTCACCTCGATCCCCTCGGCCGCGAGGTAGGGCACGACGCGGGCGGCGAAGTCGTCCGGGGCGAGCAGCCGCAGGTGCGCGGCGTTGATCGCCTCGGCCTTCTTGATGTCGAACCGGGCGGCGTTGCTCGACACCCGGGACACGTCGAAGGCCTCGGTCATCTCCTGCAACGAGAACACGTCCCGGTCCTCGGCGATCGACCAGCCGAGCAGGGCGAGGTAGTTGAGCAGGCCCTCGGGCACGAAACCGCGGTCGCGGTAGTGGAACAGGTTCGACTGCGGGTCGCGCTTGGAGAGCTTGCGGTTGCCCTCACCCGTCACCAGCGGCAGGTGCGCGTAGGTGAAGGGCCCGTGGCCGATGCCGACCCGCGCCAGCGCCTCCAGCAGGGCGATCTGCCGCGGCGTCGAGGCGAGCAGGTCCTCGCCGCGCAGCACGTGCGTGATCTCCATCAGCGCGTCGTCGACGGGGTTGGTCAGGGGGTACAGCGGAGTGCCGTCGCCGCGGGCGAGCACGAAGTCCGGCACCTGGCCGGCCCTGAAGGTGATCTCGCCACGGACGAGGTCGGTGAAGGTGATGTCGCGGTCGGGCATCCGCAGCCGGTAGACGGGCGTGCGGCCGTCGTCGCGGAACGCCTGCTTCTGCTCGTCGGTGAGGTCGCGGTCGGCGTTGTCGTAGCCGAGCTTCGGGTCGCGGCCTGCGGCGCGGTGGCGGGCCTCGATCTCCTCCCCGGAGGAGAACGACTCGTAGACCTCGCCGCCGTCGATCAGCCGGCGCAGCGCGTCGGCGTAGACCTCGGCGCGCTCGCTCTGCCGGTACGGCCCGTGCGGGCCGCCCCTCTCGACGCCCTCGTCCCAGTCCAGCCCGAGCCAGGTGAGCGCGTCGAGGAGGGCCTCGTAGGACTCGGTGGAATCCCGCTGGGCATCGGTGTCCTCGATACGGAACACCAGCGAGCCGCCGTGGTGGCGGGCGTGCGCCCAGTTGAACAGGGCGGTGCGGATGAGACCGACGTGCGGGATTCCGGTCGGGGACGGCGAGAACCGCACCCGGACCTGGGCTGGAGTACTCATGGTGCCGTCAGCGTATCCACCCCCACCGCGAGGGTGGTGCGGGAGGCGCCGGGATGCGTCAAGGTGATCGTGCCGGCGCACCGAGGCGCCGGCGGCGAAGGAGGTCGCGCATCGTGTACCAGCTCACCGTCCTGTACCACCACCCGGACGACCCGAAGGCGTTCGACGAGTACTACGACGGCACCCACACCCCGCTGGCCAAGGCGCTCCCGGGTCTGCAGCGACTGACCGTCAGCCGCCCGCAGCCGGGACCGGACGGCGCGCAGCCCGCCTACCACCTGGTCGCGACGCTGGAGTTCGCCGACCAGGCCGCGTTCGGTGCCGCGATGGGCAGCCCGGAGGGCGAGGCCGCCGTCGCCGACGTCGGGAAGTTCGCGACCGGCGGCGCCACGATGCTGACCGGGCCGTCCACGGCGCCGTAGGCGCTCGTGAGTGGTTATCGCGGTCAGGACCGCGTGCCTGTTCTCAGGACATCCGACACAGTTGATGTCTCGGCACATCGAGGACACTGAGTAGCCCGCTGGCCGGGTTGGTCGATCCTGGTGATCGACCAGCCTGGTCCAGGTGGGTGGAACAGGGTTCGAGATGGATCCCGACCTCGTCGCGGCGGTCGCCCGGGCCGCCGCCGGGCAAGAGATCAACATCGCTCGGGTGTGCCGAGAACTCGGCGTGTCCCGGTCGGTGTTCTATCGCAAGCTGTCCCGTTTCCGAGACCAGGGCAGCACCGGTCTGGCACCGCGTTCACGTGCCCCGCACACCCGTCCCAGCGCGGTGGCCGAACACGTGGCCGAGGCGGTGGTGCGGGCCCGCAAAGAACTCGCCGACCAGGGCTGGGACCACGGAGCCCAGACCATCCGCTGGCGGCTGCTCGACGCGGCCCGCACCGGCCGCAGCCCCGGCAGCAGCCCCGGCAGTAGCGGCGGCAGCGGCCCGGCACTCGAGCAGGCCGAGGTCCCGTCGCGGGCCACGATCCACCGGCTGCTGGCCGACCGCGGCCAGATCACCCCGCAACCACGTAAACGACCCCGCCGCAGAACGCACCGGTTCGTCCACCCGGCCCCGAACGCGGTCTGGCAGATCGACGGCGCCCAGACCGTCCTGGCCGATGGCCGGCGCGCCACGGTGGTGCAGGTCATCGACGACCACTCCCGGCTCGACATCGCCTGCCACGCCGCGAGCAGCGAGAACGGCGAGGCCGCCTGGGCCGCGCTCAGCGCCGGCTTCGCCCGCTACGGCCACCCGGCCTGCGTGCTCTCCGACAACGGCACCGCCTTCTCCGGCCGGCGCCGCCAGTGGCCCCTGGTCGACCTCGAACGCCGCCTGGCCGCGCTGGGCATCACCACCATCGTGTCCTCGATCGGACACCCACAGACCTGCGGGAAGAACGAACGCGCCCACCAGACCCTGCAACGCTGGCTCGCCGCCCGACCCACCCCGGCCACCCTGACCGAACTCCAGAACCTGCTCGAGACCTACCGGCAGGGCTACAACCACCGCCGCCACCAAAGCCTCGACGGCGACACCCCGCACCAGCGTTTCCACACCCGCGAACCCGCCCGACCGGCCGGACCCGCACCCCGCATCGCCGGACACCTCACCCGCACCGTCTCCGAGACCGGAGTCATCAGCTTCTCCGGAACCTCGATCGGTCTGGGCCGCCGCCACGCAGGCACCACCGCGGAGGTGTTCTGGCAAGGCGACCGCGTCACCATCCTCATCGACGACGCGGTCGCCGCCAGCCTTACCCTCGATCGCAGCGTCCGCTACCAGCGGACCACCAGCAAACCGTCCACGATGTGCTGAGACAGATCTGTCTCAGATGTGCTGAGACACGACACGCGGTCAGGACCGCGATAACCACTCACGGGCTACGAAGTAGCCACCTCACGGCTGGACACCAGCGCGGCCAGCCGGTCACCGATGGACGACGTGTTGCCCGTCGCCGCGTGGTCCCGGGTGGCGAGGTCGAAGGCGACCGCGGCCTCGACCCGGCGGGCCGAGTCGGGGTGTCCCAGGTGGTCGAGCAGCAGCGCGACCGACAGGACGGCGGCCGTCGGGTCCGCGATGCCCTGGCCCGCGATGTCCGGCGCGGAGCCGTGCACCGGCTCGAACATCGACGGGTTGGTCCGGCTCGCGTCGAGGTTGCCGCTGGCCGCGAGGCCGATCCCGCCGGTCACCGCGGCAGCGAGGTCGGTGAGGATGTCGCCGAACAGGTTGTCGGTGACGATCACGTCGTACCGGCCCGGGTCGGTGACCATGTGGATCGTGGTGGAGTCGACGTGCTGGTAGGCCACCGACACCTCGGGGTACTCCAGCGACACCTCCTCCACGATCCGCGACCAGAGCGCACCGGCGTAGGTCAGCACGTTGGTCTTGTGCACCAGGGTCAGGTGCCGGCGCGGGCGGCGCTGGGCGCGGGCGAACGCGTCGCGGACGACCCGCTCGATGCCGAACGCGGTGTTCTGGCTGACCTCGGTGGCGACCTCGTGCGGGGTGTCCTTCCGGAGCAGACCACCGGTGCCGACGTACGGCCCCTCGGTGCCCTCGCGCACGACCACCATGTCGATCTCGGCGTTGCCGGCCAGCGGGCTGCGGACACCGGGGTAGAGCCGCGCCGGGCGCAGGTTCACGTGGTGGTCCAGCTCGAAGCGCAGGCGTAGGAGCAGTCCGCGCTCCAGGATGCCGCTCGGGACCGACGGGTCACCGACCGCACCGAGCAGGATCGCGTCGTGCTGCTTGATCTCGGTCAGCACCGTCTCGGGGAGCAGCTCGCCCGTGGAGTGCCAGCGGGCGGCACCGAGGTCGTACTCGGTCGTCTCGACGTCGCGGGCGACCTCTCCGAGGACCTTCAGTGCCTCGTTGATCACTTCCGGGCCGATGCCGTCACCGGGGATGACCGCAAGGCGCATGACCTCGTCCTCTCGTCGTACTGCTGGCCGCACGCTACCGCCTGCCGACGCAGGGTCATCGTCCGGCCACCCGGTGGGGTGCGCACGGACGGGTGAACGATGAGCGGCCCGCGGTCGTCCGAGCGCCCGTACGCGGCCGATCCGGGGAACAGTGTCGCCAGTCACACCGGTCCACTGGCCGGGAAGGTCGCCTCCGGGTTCCCCCGTCCGGGTGGATCGCCCACGCGCCGGGCACGGGAAGAAGGCCGGATCCGACGGCGTTGCCCCGGCTGTGCCCACGCCCTCGGAGCCGCTCGACCGGCTCGGCTTCCTGACCATCGGCTCGTTCGACGGCGCGGACCCGCGCGCCGGGCACGAGACGACCCTCGAGATGATCGAGCTCGGCGAACGGCTGGGCTACGACAGCGCGTTCGTCCGGCACCGGCACCTGCAGTTCGGCATCTCCTCGCCCGTCGCGGTGCTGGCGGCGGCGACCCAGCGGACGTCGCGGATCGACCTCGGCACCGCCGTGATCCCGCTCGGCTGGGAGAACCCGCTGCGCCTCGCGGAGGACCTCGCCACCGTCGACGTGCTCTCCGGCGGACGGCTGAACCCCGGCATCAGCGTCGGCCCGCCGATGCAGTGGGAGCACGTCCGCGACGCGCTCTACCCGGACACCGCCGACGTCGAGGACTTCGGGCGTGAACGCGTCTCGCGGCTGCTGCGCCTCGTGCGGGGCGACGCGGCGAGCACGTTCTCGGGGACCGTCGGCATCGAGTCGTTCTCGGAGCGGGTGCAGCCGCACTCCCCCGGCCTGATCGACCGCGTCTGGTACGGCGCCGGCAGCGACAGCTCCGCGGCCTGGGCCGGCGAGCAGGGGCTGAACCTGCTGACCAGCAACGTCGTCCGCGCCCCCGGCGACGGCGACACCGACTTCGCCGCGATCCAGCAGCGGCAGATCCGCGCGTTCCGCGAGGCGAACCCCGCCGGCCGGGTGTCGCAGGGGCTCGTCGTCGTCCCGACCGACTCCGCGACACCCGAGCAGCGCGAGCGCTACGCCGCCTACGCGGAGCAGCGCAACGCCCGCGTCGGGATCCCGCAGGGCCCGGCCGGTCTGCTGTTCGCACGGGACCTGGTCGGGACGTCCGACGAGATCGCCGAGGGCCTCTACGCGCACGCCGCGTTCCGCGAGGTGCGCGAGGCGGTGTTCGCCCTGCCCTTCGGCTTCCCGCACGACGACTACCTGCAGATCGTCACCGACATCGCGACGAAGCTGGGGCCGGCGCTGGGCTGGTCGCCCGCGTCCTGATCCGGGGCGGCCCGTCACCGGCCGGCCCAGGGGACCTGCGGAATCGCTTCCTCGGGAAGCGATTCCGTAGGAGGACCACCGGCCCGGGGAACCGGCCGACCCCGACGAGTGCGGAACCGGCCGGTCGGCCGCGCAGAGCTCGGTCGTCGAAGGAGATCAGTCGTCGAAGGAGATCAGCCGGATCGTCCGCGCGCCGACCGAGGCGCCGATCGGCTCCAGCACCGCCGGGTCGATGTGCCGGTCCACCCGCAGCAGCATGAGCGCGTCGGTGCCCTCGGTGGTCTGCGAGATCTGCGCCGCCTCGATGTTCACCGCGGCCTCGCCCAGCAACGAGCCGACCCGGCCCATCACGCCCGGCCGGTCGGTGTACTCGAGCAGGACGACCTCGCCCTCGGCCCGCAGGTCGAAGTGCCGCCCGTTGATCTCGACCAGCTTCTGCACCTCGGCGCGGCCGGTGAGGGTCCCGGACACGGTGATCGACTCGCCGTCCGGCATCGCCCCGCGCAGCTGCACGACGCTGCGGTGGTTGGCGCTCTCCGGGGTGGTGGCCAGGTCGACCGAGACCCCGCGGTCCTCGGCGAGCCGGGGCACGTTGACGAACGTGACCTGGTCCTCGACGACGTGGGTGAACACCCCGCGCAGCGCGGCCAGCGACAGCACCGAGACGTCCTCACCGGCGAGCTCGCCCGCGATGTCGACGGTCACCGAGCTCGGCGTCCGCCCGGCGACGGCGTGCAGCGTCGTCCCCAGCTTCTGCACCAGCGGCAGCCACGGCCGGACCTCCTCGCCGACGGCACCGTGGACCTGCACGTTCACCGCGTCCGGCACGAACTCGCCGGCCAGCGCCAGCTGCACCGAGCGCGCGACGTCGGTGCCCGCCCGGTCCTGGGCCTCCGCGGTGGAGGCGCCCAGGTGCGGTGTGACGACGACGTTCTCCAGCTCGAACAGCGGACTCGCGGTCGTCGGCTCGGTGACGTAGACGTCGACCCCGGCCCCGCCGACGTGCCCGGAGCGCACGGCCTCGGCCAGCGCGTCCTCGTCGATCAGCCCGCCGCGGGCGGCGTTCACGATCAGCACGCCCGGCTTGGTGATCGCGAGCTGGTCCTTGCCGATGAGCCCCAGCGTCTCCGGGGTCTTCGGCAGGTGCACCGTGATCATGTCGGCGGTGCGGAGCAGCTCGTCGAGCTCCAGCAGCTCGATGCCGAGCTGGGCGGCGCGGGACGGCGAGATGTAGGGGTCGTAGGCGACCAGCTTCATCCCGAAGGCGGCCAGCCGCTGCGCGACCAGCTGCCCGATCTTGCCGAGCCCGACGATGCCCGCGGTCTTGCCGTTCAGCTCCACCCCGCCGTACGACGACCGCTTCCACTGCCCCTGCCGCAGCGACGCGTCCGCCGCGGGGACGTGCCGGGCCGCCGACAGCAGCAGCGCGATCGCGTGCTCGGCGGCGGAGACGATGTTGGAGGTCGGCGCGTTCACGACCATGACGCCGCGCGAGGTCGCGGCGTCGACGTCGACGTTGTCCAGGCCGACACCGGCGCGGGCGACGACCTTGAGCCGGGTCGAGGCCGCGAGCGCCTCGGCGTCGACCTGGGTCGCGGACCGGACCAGCAGCGCGTCCGCGTCGGCGATCTCCTTCAGCAGCGCCGGGCGGTCGGTGCCGTCGACGTGGCGGATCTCGACGCCGTCGCCCAGGAGCTCGACCGCGGAGGGCGCGAGCTTCTCGGCGAGCAGGACGACGGGACGGGGGTGAGTGGCGACGGTGCTCACGGTGTGAAGGTGCTCCCGGGGTCGGGTGGTGGTCGTACGTTGCGTCGGGCCACGGCCATCCTAGGGCCGGGACGGCCCGGCGCGGTGCCGACGTGAGCCGCGAGACCCCCTCGGGAGCCCCGGTCGCCCGCCCGGCCCCGGACGCGCGAAACCCCCGCCCGGTGTCGCCGGTACGGGGGTTCCACGTCGCCTGGTCCGGATGGGTGCGTCCGGACCCGGGCATCCGCGGGCCGTCTGGGGCCCGCGGGGTTCATCCTGCCGGACGCGTCCGGCAGTCGATCACCTGGCCTGGCTCACTTGGCCTTCTCGCCGACCCAGCTCATCAGGCCGCGCAGCTTCTCGCCGACCTGCTCGATCGGGTGCTCCTGGCCCTGCTGCTGCAGCTTGGTGAAGTTCGGACGGCCGTTCTCGTCCTCGGCCACCCACTCCCGCGCGAAGGTCCCGTCCTGGACCTCCTTGAGGATGGCCTGCATGTTCTTCTTCACCTCGGGCGTGATCACGCGCGGGCCGCGGGTGAGGTCGCCGTACTCCGCGGTGTCGGAGATGGAGAAGCGCTCGTTGGCGATGCCGCCCTCGTACATGAGGTCGACGATCAGCTTGAGCTCGTGGAGGCACTCGAAGTAGGCGATCTCCGGGGCGTAGCCGGCCTCGGTGAGCACCTCGAACCCGGTCTGGACCAGGGCAGCGGCACCACCGCAGAGGACGGCCTGCTCACCGAACAGGTCGGTCTCGGTCTCCTCCTTGAAGGTCGTCTCGATGACGCCCGCGCGGGCGCCGCCGATCCCGGCCGCGTAGGAGAGGGCGAGCGCCTTGGCGTTGCCCGACGGGTCCTGCTCGACGGCGATCAGGGCCGGAACGCCCTTGCCGTCGACGAACTGGCGGCGGACCAGGTGGCCCGGGCCCTTCGGCGCGACCATCGCGACGTCGACGTCCGCCGGGGGCTTGATCAGCTCGTAGCGGATGTTGAAACCGTGGCCGAAGAACAGCGCGTCGCCGGCCTTCAGGTTCGGCTCGATGTCCTGGGTGTAGATGGAGCGCTGCTTGGTGTCCGGCGCCAGGACCATGATCAGGTCGGCCCAGGCGGAGACCTCGGCCGGCGTGCCGACCTCGAGGCCCTCGTCGGCGGCCTTCTGCCGGGACTTCGAGCCCTCCGGCAGACCGATCTTCACCTCGACCCCGGAGTCGCGCAGGGACAGCGAGTGCGCGTGCCCCTGGGAGCCGTAGCCGATCACGGCGACCTTGCGGCCCTGGATGATCGACAGGTCGGCGTCGGCGTCGTAGTAGATGTTGACACTCATGGCTCTGGGACGATTCCTCTCGGAGGTTGTGTAGCGACGTCTGTCTAACGGACGGCCGCGGCGGTGATGGAGCGGGGGCCGCGCCCGACCGCGACCATTCCCGACTTGACCATCTCGCGGATGCCGTAGGGCTCGAGCATCCGCAGCAGGGCGGCGAGCTTGTCGGCGGTGCCGGTGGCCTCGACCGTGACGGCCTCCGGGGAGACGTCGACGACCTTGGCCCGGAACAGCTGCACCGTCTCCAGGACCTGGCTGCGCACGGTGGCGTCGGCCCGGACCTTGACCAGCAACAGCTCGCGCTGGACCGAGGCACCCGGCTCCAGCTCGACGATCTTGATCACGTGCACGAGCTTGTTCAGCTGCTTGGTGACCTGCTCCATCGGGAGCTCGTCGACCTCGACGACGATCGTCATGCGGGAGACGTCGGGGTGCTCGGTCGGCCCGACCGCCAGCGAGTTGATGTTGAATCCGCGGCGGGAGAACAGGCCCGACACCCGGGCGAGGACACCCGGCTTGTCCTCGACCAGGACCGAGAGGGTGTGCAGCTCGCTCACTTCTCGCCCTCCAGGGCCTGCTCGGTGACGTCGGCGACCTCGTCGACCGAGGCGGCCAGGTCGTCGTTGTCGAACTCGGGCCGGATGTCGCGGGCGACCTTGATCTCGTCGTTGCTGGTGCCCGCGGCGACCATCGGCCAGACCTGCGCGTCGGCGCCGACGACGAACTCGACGACGACCGGCCGGTCGTTGATCTCCATGGCCTGCTTGATGACCCGGTCGACGTCCTCCTTCGACTCGACCCGCAGGCCCGCGCAGCCCATCGCCTCGGCCAGCATCGGGAAGTCCGGGATGCGGAGCTTGTGGGTCTTGAGGTCGGTGTTGGAGTACCGCTCGCCGTAGAACAGGTTCTGCCACTGGCGGACCATGCCGAGGTTGCCGTTGTTGATCACGGCGACCTTGATCGGGATGCCCTCGATCGCGCAGGTGGCGAGCTCCTGGTTGGTCATCTGGAAGCAGCCGTCGCCGTCGATGCACCAGACGACGGTCTCCGGCTCGCCGACCTTGGCGCCCATCGCGGCCGGGACGGCGTAGCCCATCGTCCCGAGCCCGCCGGAGTTCAGCCAGGTGCGCGGCTTCTCGTAGCGGACGAACTGGGCCGCCCACATCTGGTGCTGCCCGACACCGGCGGCGTAGATCGCGTCCGGACCGGCGATGGCGCCGATCCGCTCGATCACGTACTCCGGCGACAGCGAGCCGTCGGCCGGCTCGGTCCAGCCCAGCGGGTACCGGTCGCGCAGCCCGCCGACCTGCTTCCACCAGCCCGACAGGTCCGGCTCGCCGTGCTCGGCGCGGTCGGCCCGGACCGCGTCGATCAGCTCGGCGAGGACCTCCTTGCAGTCCCCGACGATCGGCACGTCGGCGCGCCGGTTCTTGGAGATCTCGGCCGGGTCGATGTCGGCGTGCACGACCTTCGCGTCCGGGGCGAAGCTCTCCAGCTTGCCGGTGACGCGGTCGTCGAACCGCGACCCGAGCGCGACCAGCAGGTCGGAGCGCTGCATGGCGGCCACCGCCGCGACCGTGCCGTGCATGCCCGGCATGCCCAGGTGCTGCGGGTGGCTGTCCGGGAAGACCCCGCGCGCCATCAGCGTGGTGACGACCGGCGCCCCGGTCAGCTCGGCCAGCTCGCGCAGCTCCTCCGCGGCCTCGGCCTTGAGGACGCCGCCGCCGACGTAGAGCACCGGCTTGCGGGACTCGCGGATCAGCCGCGCGGCCTCGCGGATCTGCTTGCCGTGCGGCCGGGTCGTCGGCCGGTAGCCGGGCAGCTGCAGCTCCGGGGGCCAGGAGAACGTGGTCTGCTCCTGCAGCACGTCCTTCGGGATGTCCACCAGGACCGGGCCGGGCCGGCCGGTGAACGCCAGGTGGAAGGCCTCGGCGATCGCGCGCGGGATCTCCGTCGCCTCGGTCACCAGCATGTTGTGCTTGGTCACCGGCAGGGTGATGCCGGTGATGTCGGCCTCCTGGAAGGCGTCGGTGCCGATCAGCCCCCGGGTCTGCTGACCCGTGATGGCCACCAGCGGCACCGAGTCCATGTGGGCGTCGGCGATCGGGGTGACCAGGTTGGTGGCTCCCGGACCGGACGTCGCCATGCAGACCCCGACCTTGCCGGTGGCCTGCGCGTACCCGGTGGCGGCGTGCCCGGCGCCCTGCTCGTGCCGGACGAGGATGTGCCGCACCTTCGTCGAGTCCAGCAGCGGGTCGTACGCCGGCAGGATCGTCCCGCCGGGCAGTCCGAAGACCACCTCGCAGCCGATCTCCTCGAGCGAGCGCACCAGGGACTGCGCCCCGGTCATGGGCTCGTCGACGACGTGCGGGCCGGGCACCGTGGTGTCCGGGACGCCGCTGCGGGACGACTCGGTCCGCGGCGCCGTGGACCGGCCGGGCGGCGGGCCCGGCTTCGGGCCGGCGGAGCCGGACTTCGAGGGGGCGGTGGTCATCGGGGTCTGCCTCGCTGGAGATCGTGTCGATCAGATGCCGGACATGAAACCGTGCTGGACATGAAAAAACCCCCGCCGCCCGGTGCTCCGGGCTGGTGCGAGGGTGAGCGCGTCGTCGTTCGAGTAGGTCGAACTCAGGCGGCGACGCGCCCGGGAAGTACGAGAATTCGAACGGCGAACATGCCGACGACGCTAACACGCGTCCCACGCGCGGAGTCAATCGGCCGCACCCCTTCCGGTGGGGATCGTCCGTCCGGCGGTGTCACACTGGGGTCGTGAGCAGCACCGATGATCGCGAGGCCGGCACGACCGCCCAGGCGGAGGACCTCGCTCCTGTCGCCACCGGTTCCCAGGATGTGGACGGCGCGGTCGTGCCGACACCGAAGGTCCGGGCCGAGGGGCACCAGGTCCGCGAGGGCGCGCGGGCGCTGGTCTTCACGCCGTCCCGGCTGACGATCTTCGTCGTCCTGGTGACCGTGGTCGGCGCGCTCCCGCTGCTGTTCAGCGTCCCGTACTTCTGGCTGGCACTGCTCGTGCCCATCGCGATCATCGGCCGCGTGCTGTGGGTGCGGACGACGGTCGATCCCGACTCGCTGCGGGTGCGGAGCCTCCGGGGCTCGCGCACCGTGCGGTGGGACGACGTGCGCGGGCTGAGCCTGGCGCGGCGCTCCTCGGTGACCGCTCTGCTCGCCGACGACACCGAGCTCGTCCTGCCGTCGGTGCGCGTCCGCGACCTGCCGGCGCTGGCACTGGCCAGCGGCGGCCGGATCACCGACCCCGTCGGGGACTGACGCCCGCTCAGCTGCGGTGGCAGTACGAGTCGGACGACGCGTCCCCGCCCTGCAGCCGGACCTGGTGCACCCGCAGGCCGCGGAACTCGTCGCCGTGCGGGAAGAAGGCGGTGTCGACGGACAGCCCGCCGGCCGGGCCGGCGTCCAGCTTGGCCATCCAGGCGCCGACGCCATCGGGGTAGAACTGGTCGTCCAGCGCGCCGTAGAGCGAGTTCGTGAAGTAGACCCGCCGCCCGTCCCGGCTGACCTCCACCATCTGCGGGCCCCCGGCCAGCGGCAGCTCCGGACGGGCCGGGTGCGGGGTGCGTTCCACGATCCCGCCGAGGCGCACCGATCCGGTCTCGCGCGGGCGCGCGGGGTCGGACACGTCGAACTGCTTCAGCTCCCCGGTGCCCCAGCAGGACACGTACAGGAAGCGGTCGTCGACCGAGAGGTCGATGTCGGTCACGATCGGCGGCACGGCGCCGAACGGCTGCAACGCGGGCGGCAGCTGCTCCGTGGCCGCCGGCTCGGCGGGGATCGTGATGACCTTCTCCGCCTTCCACTCCCCCGCGGCCTCGTCGAGGTACCAGCGCCACACCGAGCCGGACAAGTCCTCGGTGGAGATCACCACACCGACGAAGCCCCAGGTCGCCTCCGGATCGTGCGACGGCCGGACCTCCAGGGCCATCTGGTGCCGGGCCCCCAGGTCGACGCGCTGGAGGTGCCGGCCCTCGGCCAGGTCCCAGAAGTGGATCGCGTGCCCGTAGGCGTTGCTCAGCAGCAGCTCCGGCTGCAGCCCGTCCTCGATCATCGACGGGCTCCCCCACTCGCTGGAGATCAGCACGTTGCGGTTGAGGTGCCACCAGGCGTCGTAGTGGAAGTGCTGCGGGCCGCGGTCGGTCTCCCACGCCCGCAGCACCTCGAACGTGTCGTGGTCGAGCAGCGCGATGCCGCCCGGGCCGTCGTCGTCGCCCTCGGCACCGCCCAGGCACGTCATGAAGACACCGTCCGGACCGCAGTGCAGGGTGTGCGGACGGGAGTACCCGGCCCGCTCGGACAGCTCCTTCGCGCCGACCGTGCGCACCAGCCGCGGCGCCCGCGGGTCCGGCTCGGTGTCCAGGACGTGGACGTCCGACGACCGCAGGCCCGGCACCAGCAGGTAACGGCGGGCGAGCCCGTCCGTCCCGTGGCCCTCGTGCGCCAGCGCGCTGGAGCAGGCGTTCCACCCGAAGTGGTGCAGCTCGCCGCCGCCGGGCACCGGCGTCCAGCCGACCACCCGCCCGTAGCTCGACGAGCCGGGGGCGACGTCGACGACGACCATCGCGTCGTCGCGCTGCCCGGACCGGTCGAACGCGGCCACGTAGGCGAGTTGCTCGGGCGGTGCGGCAGCGGCCTCGGCCGCGGAGCGGTAGAAAGTCGGGTCCGTGGTCGGAGTGCTCATCGGAGGGTCCTCGCTGTTCGACGGTGAACGGTGCGCGGCGACTCCCCGGATCGCCCGGCGGCGACGACCGGGCACTCCTGGATAGCCCTGGTGGCGTGGCGGTCGCAATCGACCGGGCGGGGCCGCCGGGCCGGGCGTTCGGCGGAGCGGGCGCCACCCGTCGACCAGGTCACCCGTGCCACCGGGACGCGGCCACGGAGCGTACGGTTGGGCGCGACCGGCACGCGACGAGCCGCCCGGGCGCCGACCCGCCCCGCGCCGCCGCGCACCGGCCCGGGGCCGGCCGCCCACCACCACCGCGACGCGCCCACCCGGACCGTGCAGCACGCATCCGTCCCGGTGCCCGCCGCCCGGGCGCCGTACCGACCGAGCCTGGAGAACAGAGCCGATGCCCGCCCTGCGTTCCCGCGTCACCACCCACGGCCGCAACGCCGCCGGAGCGCGTTCGCTCTGGCGCGCCACCGGCATGGGGGACGACGACTTCGGCAAGCCGATCGTCGCGATCGCCAACTCCTACACCCAGTTCGTGCCCGGTCACGTGCACCTCAAGGACATGGGTGACCTCGTCGCGGGTGCGGTCAAGGAGGCCGGCGGCATCGCGCGGGAGTTCAACACGATCGCCGTCGACGACGGCATCGCCATGGGCCACGGCGGGATGCTCTACTCGCTGCCCTCGCGCGAGCTGATCGCCGACGCCGTCGAGTACATGGTCAACGGGCACGCCGCCGACGCGCTGGTCTGCATCTCCAACTGCGACAAGATCACCCCGGGGATGCTGAACGCCGCGATGCGGCTGAACATCCCGACCGTGTTCGTCTCCGGCGGTCCGATGGAGGCAGGGAAGGCGGTCGTCGTCGGCGGGGTCGCGCAGGCGCCCACCGACCTGATCACCGCGATCTCGGCGTCGGCGTCGTCCGAGGTGGACGACGCCGGCCTGTCCGAGGTGGAGCGGTCGGCCTGCCCGACCTGCGGCTCCTGCTCGGGGATGTTCACCGCGAACTCGATGAACTGCCTCACCGAGGCGCTCGGGCTGTCGCTGCCGGGCAACGGCTCCACGCTGGCCACGCACGCCGCCCGCCGCGAGCTGTTCCTGAACGCCGGCCGGACCGTGATGGACCTGGCGACCCGCTGGTACCGCGACGACGACGCGACGGCCCTGCCGCGCAACATCGCGACCCGCGAGGCGTTCGAGAACGCGATGGCGCTCGACGTCGCCATGGGCGGTTCGACCAACACCGTGCTGCACATCCTCGCCGCGGCGCAGGAGGGCGAGATCGAGTTCACGCTCGCCGACATCGACGCGATCTCCCGCCGGGTGCCGTGCCTGAGCAAGGTGGCGCCGAACTCGGACTACCACATGGAGGACGTCCACCGGGCCGGCGGCATCCCCGCGCTGCTGGGCGAGCTGTGGCGGGCCGGGCTGCTGAACGAGGACGTGCACACCGCGCACTCGCCGTCGCTGCAGCAGTGGTTGACCGAGTGGGACGTCCGTTCCGGCTCGCCGTCGGAGACGGCCGTCGAGCTGTACCACGCCGCGCCGGGCGGGGTCCGGACCACCGAGGCGTTCTCGACCGAGAACCGCTGGTCGTCGCTGGACACCGACGCCGCGGGCGGGTGCATCCGGGACTTCGAGCATGCCTACACCCCGGACGGAGGTCTCGCCGTGCTGCGCGGGAACCTCTCCGAGGACGGCGCGGTCATCAAGACCGCGGGCATCCCGGAGGACATCTGGCAGTTCGAGGGCCCGGCCGTGGTCCTGGAGAGCCAGGAGGAGGCGGTCTCGGCGATCCTGAAGAAGGAGATCAAGGCCGGGGACGTGCTGGTCATCCGCTACGAGGGCCCCTCGGGCGGCCCGGGCATGCAGGAGATGCTGCACCCGACCGCGTTCCTCAAGGGCGCCGGTCTCGGGAAGACCTGCGCGCTGATCACCGACGGCCGGTTCTCCGGCGGGTCGTCCGGCATCTCGGTCGGGCACGTCTCCCCCGAGGCCGCGGCCGGCGGGACGATCGGCCTGGTGGAGAACGGCGACCGGGTCCGGCTGGACGTCCGCGCCCGCTCGCTGGAACTGCTCGTCGACCCGGAGGTGCTGGCCGACCGGCGCGGCAAGATGGAGTCGAGCGAGCGGCCGTGGCAGCCGAAGGACCGGCAGCGTCCGGTGAGCCGGGCCCTGCAGGCCTACGCCCACCTGGCGACGAGCGCCGACACCGGCGCCGTCCGCCGCATCCCCTGACCCGCCGGTCCTGACCCGCCGGTCCTGACCCGCCGGTCCTGATCACGGCGCGGCCGCGAGGCGCACCTCGCCGGCCGCGCCGTCGACCGTCACCGTCGCCCCGGTGCCGATCCGCTCCGTCGCACCGGCCACGCCGACGACGGCCGGGATCCCGTACTCCCTGGCGACGACGGCACCGTGCGAGTTCGAGCCGCCCATCTCCATCACCAGCCCGCCCGCGGTGAGGAACAGCGGCGTCCAGCCGGGATCCGTCGACGGGCAGACGAGGATCTCGCCGGGTTCCAGGTGCGCGCCGACCGGGTCGAGCACGACCCGCGCGGGCCCGGTCGCGGTCCCCGCCGAGGCCGCCGACCCGAGCAGCGCGCCCGGGGCACCGGTGCCGGCGGCGGCGAGCGCCTCGGGCTCGGTGCCGTCGGAGAGCAGGACCCGCGGGACGTGCCGTCGCGCCCGCTCCCGTTCCCGCCCGGCCCGGCGGGTCGCGACCAACGCGCGGAGGTCACCGGGCACGACGGCACCGTCGCCGTCTCTGTCGCCGTCCAGGACCGAGCGGATCTCGGCGAGCTGCAGGTCGAACACGTCGTCCGGTCCGTCCAGCAGGTCGCGCGCCGTCAGCTCGGCGCCGACGGCGGCGAGATCGGCCCGGGCGACGGCGAGCATCCGTACCAGCAGGTCCTTGTGCTCCTCGCGCAGACCGGCCAGGCGCCGCGTCCGTCCGAGCGCGAACCGCACGGCGAGGGCCCGGACCGCGGACCGCCGCCGCACCCGGGCGACGACGTCGTCGACGGCGGTCTCGGCGGCACGGGCCCCGCGGGCGAAGCGGACGTCCGGGGCGGCGTCCGGATCGTCGGTGCGCAGGTAGTTGGCGAGCACCCCGAGCAGGTACTCCGGGTCGTCGGACCAGCGGGGCGCCCCCAGGTCGATCTCGGCGACGGCCCGGTGCCCGTGCTCGGCGAGGAAGCCGTCCAGCTCGGCGGTCAGCAGCGGCGGCAGCGCCCGCCGCCGGTGCCGGTCGGCGAGCTCCGCGGGCCCGGTGCCGAGCAGCAGGGCGACCGACGCCGGCTCGGTCCGCACACGCGTCGCGACCGCCCACAGCTCCAGGTCCATCGCGGTCGTGCAGTTGTGCGGCAACGAGCGCAGCACCTCGTGGACGGCGGCGGGGTCCAGGTCCGGCCCGGCCAGGACCCGTGCCGCGCCGAGTGCGACGAACCCGGCGCCGGCGACCGGCACCACGGTCGGGAGCACCGCGAACACCTCGCCCAGCGTGCGGACGGCGTGGTCCAGCCGCTCCCGCCCGTCCGCACCCGGCCGGCACGCCGGGTGGGCCCGGATCCGGCGCCCGGCGCGGCCGACGTGCCGCAGCCCCGCCGCAGGGCTGACCAGCGCGCCCGCGACCCGGAACGGCACCCGGAGGTGGAGCAGGGTCCGCGCCAGCCGGACGAGGAACGGCCGCCACGACCGCGTGCGCACCGACAGTTCCGGCCGGTCGGACAGCCCGCGCAGGACGACCGCGGAACGTGCCTCCATGACGTCCAGCACGGCCGGGAGGATCCGCCGCCCGGGCGCGCTGCGGAGCGCGGGCGTGATGTCGACGAACAGCCGCCCGCCGGCCTCGCCGAGCGCGGGCGGTCCCGCGGCCGGGTCGGCGACCGGGACCCCGAAGAGCCCCTCGGACGCCCGGGAACCGATCACCCGGAACGCCGAGATCCCGGCCGCCGTCAGCGGGCCGGTCAGCCCCTGCGCGAGGCTCACGCAGACGTGCACCCGGAGGCCCGGGCCGGCCGGCGGGGGCAGCGGGTGGAGCGTCGTGATCGGGCGGGACTGGGTGGTCCACAGCGTGCCGCGGTCGTCGAGCGCCCACTCGATGTCCTGCGGGGCGCCGAAGTGCGCCTCGATCCGCCTGCCGAGCGCCACGAGCTCCGCGATCGACGCCGGGGCCAGGCAGTGCTCCGGGTCCGCACCGGACGTGACCCGCGTGACGCCGCCCCCGGCGACCGCCCACACCGCCACCGTCTTGTCCCCCGGCCGGTATCCGGAGACCGTCCCGTCGCCCTCGACGACGACGTGGTCCGGGTTCACCGCCCCGGAGACGACGGCCTCGCCGAGCCCCGGTGCCGCGTCGATCACGGTCCGGGTCCGCTGCCCACCGACCGGGTCCGCGGTGAACAGCACGCCCGCCACCGCGGCATCGACCATCCGCTGGACGACGACGGCCAGCGCGACGCCGTCGTCCCCGATCCCGTTGCGTGCGCGGTACTCCACCGCCCGGTCGGTCCAGAGCGAGGCCCAGCACCGCCGGACCGCGTCCAGCAGGGCGGCTTCGCCGACGACGTTGAGGTAGGTGTCCTGCTGCCCCGCGAAGCTCGCGGTGGGCAGGTCCTCGGCGGTGGCCGAGGACCGGACGGCGACCGGGACGTCCGGGCCCAGCGCCCGGTAGGCGGCGAGCACGGCACCGGCGACGTCGTCGGGCACCGGGGCGGCGAGCAACGCCTCACGGGCCGTGCGGGGGTCGGCGGCGAGACCGGGCCGCGCCTGCGCCGCGACCCGGCGGTAGGCGTCGGTGCGGATGCAGAACCCCTCCGGGACGCGGAAGCCGCCGCGGAGGAGCTCGCCGAGGTTCGCCGCCTTCCCGCCGACGTCGGCGTGCTCACTCCGGCCGATCCGGTCCAGGTCGACGACGACCGCGGCGGCGATGCCCATGCACCACGTTACTGCGGATGCGCCTCCCGGACCCACGACGTGGGGAGCCGCAGGCTAGAGCTCGTCGTGCCGGGGAGGGTTCACGACGAACCCGCTCACCCCCGTGACGATCACATCGGGCTGGTCGTCCTGCACCTGCCACGTCTGGACGACGTAGTCGGCCTGGGCGTTCGTCCCCCCGCACAGGAGGTCGAGCTCGTCACCGGTCCTGGTGTCCCGCAGGAACGCGTTGAACAGCAGCTCCGTCCGCGGAGGGAACCGCACGTACAGCGTGCGCCCGTCGGGCGCGATCCGGTAGATGATCGACGACTCGCCGGGCGGGTCTGCCGCCTGGCCCGGTGCCGGGTCGGCCCCGACGGTCTCGTTGCACGTCGGCACCGTCGCGTGTGCAGGTGCAGGTGGGACGAGGACGAGTGACGCGGTGGCCGCGACGGCGACCCCGGCGAGCGCCAGTACCCGCTGGATCCTGTTCATTCTCTTCTCCTCCGTGTTCAGAGTTCCCGGACCGCGAACGGACCGACGTCGCGCACCACGAGATCGGGCTGGTCCGCCCGCACCCGCCAGACGACGAAGGCCGCGGAGTCGAGCAGGTTCGTCGCGACGCAACGACGGGTCCTGAGCGCCCCGGTCCGCCGGTCCTGGTAGATCGCGGAGACCGTCACCTCGGACCGGGACGGGACCCGGACCTCGAACGACCGCCCGTCCGGCGCGATCCCGTAGGGGAGATCCGGCCCCGGTGGCCAGGGCTGCTCGTTGCCGACGGAGTCGGCGTACGGCAGGCATTCCCCACCCGACGCGTGGGCCGGCGCCGGGTACGCGAGACCGACCACCGTCGACAGCACGACGGCTGCCAGGGCACCGACGACCCCGCACCTGCGGGACGACCTGCGGGGTGGGGACAGGGTCGGGCCGCTCACCGGGCCGCGAGGACGAGCTCGATCTGCTGCGGAGCCGCATAGACCTGGCTGCTGCTGTCGTCGGACCAGTAGCCGCCGTCGACGCTGATCTCCGCCTTCACGACGTAGTCACCCGCGTAGTAGACAGGCAGTGTGACAGGGGGACCGATCACCGATGTACCGGACGTGGAGAAGGTGACGGTCTTCCCGTTGCCGACCGTGTTCCCGTCGCGCATCAGAATGATGGATGCCGTGATCGTCGCGGGATACTTGTTGTAGTACCACGCGCCACCCCAGTAGTACTCGAGACTGGAGACGTCGGGGACGACCGTGATCTCCCCCATTTTCCGGTCAGGGTTCGGAGAACTCGGCCGGTAGGTCGCACAGATCTCCGTCTGTCCCCATTGCCAGTGGTCCTGTGAGTACGTCTCCGACTGTTGACAGTGCTCGTCCGCGGCGTAGGAGGAAGGTGCCACGGCGACGGCGACCGCCCCGCTGGTGGCGAGGCACAGCACAGAGAGCAGCAGAGAACGAATTCTCATATCTCGACCTTCTTCGCAGAAACGGGCCGGAGCCCGAAAAGGTGGCGCGGGATCGCACGGCATCACGCCCCGGCGAGGAATTCCGGGGGTCCGTGCAGATAGAACGCTAGCCGGTCACTCGTCCGGTCGACAAGACGCCGATGCGGAACCAGGTCGGCGAGTTCGGGACGTCGACGCACCTCCGGCCCGCCGTCATTCCGACCGATGGAAAGGTGACCACCTGAGCAGCCGACGATTCATGGACTCCGGTGCTCATCATCCGATCGACCTCGTCCCGCGCGGGAACCGGACGAGGCCACCCCGATCCGCGAAGCGCACCGGTCGGCGGCACGCCCCCGGCAGGGCTAGGTTGATTCGCATGGCTATCGGAACGCGCAGGCTGGGCGACCTCACCGTGTCGGCGCAGGGGCTCGGCTGCATGGGCATGTCGCAGAGCTACGGCGCCGGGGACGAGTCCGAGTCGATCGCGACGATCCACCGCGCCCTCGATCTCGGGGTCACGCTGCTGGATACCGCGAACGTCTACGGCGACGGCGCCAACGAGGAGCTCGTCGGCCGGGCGATCGCCGACCGGCGGGACCGGGTGGTGCTGGCGACGAAGTTCGGGATCGTCCGCGACGCCGACGGCAACCAGGCCGCGAACGGCGACCCCGCGTACGTCCGGCGGTGCGTCGAGGAGTCCCTGCGCCGCCTGGGCGTCGACCACATCGACCTCTACTACCAGCACCGGGTCGACCCGGACACGCCGATCGAGGAGACCGTCGGGGCATTGAAGGAGCTCGTCGACGCCGGCACGATCCGGCACTACGGCCTCTCCGAGTGCGGCGCCGACACCGTGCGCCGCGCGCACGCCGTGCACCCGCCGGCGGCCGTGCAGTCGGAGTGGTCGCTGTGGACCCGCGGCATCGAGGAGTCGGTCGCGCCCGCCTGTGCCGAACTCGGCGTCGGCGTCGTGCCGTTCTCCCCGCTCGGCCGCGGCTTCCTCACCGGCGCGATCACCTCCACCGGGCAGTTCGGCGAGAACGACATGCGCCGCGGCCTGCCCCGCTTCTCCGAGGACAATCTCGAGGCCAACCTCGCGATCGTCGAGGCGCTGCGGACCATCGCGGAGCGCCGCGGCGTCACCCCCGGCCAGCTCGCACTGGCCTGGGTGCAGGGCCGGGGCGAGCACGTCGTCCCGATCCCCGGCACGAAGCGGCGGACCTACCTGGAGCAGAACGTCGCGGCCGCGGAGCTGGAGCTGACCGCCGACGAGCTCGCCGGGATCGAGGCCGCCGCGCCTGCGTCCGCGGTCGCCGGTGAGCGCTACCCGGAGCACCTGCAGCGCAACGTCGGCCGCTGACCGTTCACGACGCCTCGACGATCTCCAGGCCGTTGCCGTCCCGGTCACGGAACACGAACATCGGCGGCACTCCCGGCCAGGTGAGCAGCTCGTCGACGTCCACGCCCTCCCCCGTGAACCGGGCGTGCAGCGCGGCCGCGTCGGGGGTCGTGAACCGGATGCCGACCTCCCGCCCGGCGGGATCGTTCCCGTCGGCGCGCACCAGGGCGACGGTGACCGGCGAGCCCGCCGGCGCCAGCTCGATCCAGCGGGAGCCGAGCTCGTCGATGTGCACGTCGGCGCGTACCTCGAAGCCGAGGACGTCCCGGTAGAACGCGGTCGCCGCGTCCTGGTCGGTCACCGGGACACCGATGGTGTGGATCCCGGTGACGGTGGCTCGCGGATCGGTCATGGCCGCACTCCCTGCGTTCGGAACAGATGCGTCACCGTGACGACCGCGCGGGACGGCGGAACTCAGCGGCGGGCGGCGACGAGCAGGTCGCCGAGCTCGTCCAGCGCAGCCCCCGCGACGCGGGCCATCGACGCGAGCCGGTCCGGGCCCTGGTGGTCGGCGGCGAACGGCAGGTACTGGACGTGCGCCTGCACCCGTGCCCACGCCTCCTCGACGGCGATCATCGCCGGCGGGTCCGCCGCCCCGAGCGCGTCGTGCAGGGTCTCCCGGTACGACGCCGGGACGGGTGCGCCCGGCGCGTCCGCCGGGCCGTCCGGAGGGGGCGCGGCCAGGACCACGACGTCCAGCGACCCGGGTGCGACGCGGGCGTTCCCCCAGTCCAGCAGCACCGCCCCGTCGGGTCCGATGTGGATGTTCCCGCGGTGCGCGTCGCCGTGACACAGCGTGCGGGGCAGCGCGGCGAGCGCGGTGGCGACCCGGTCGTCGGCCGCCCACGAGCGCACGGCGGCGTCGGCCTCGGCGTAGGCGGCACCGTCCGTCCCGGCGCGGGCCGCGGCCGCCTGCAGCCCCACCGAGGCCAGCCCGCACAGCCGTCCCCACCAGGTCCGGTCGACCACCGGTACACCGCGCGGGCGGTTCCGCCGCCAGTGCGCGTGCACCAGCGCGAGCGAGCGCCAGGCGTCGTCGGGGACCGGGGTCCCGGCCGGGAGCGGAGCACCGGGCTCGTGCGCGAGGACCAGCCAGCCGTCGCCGTGGGCGAGCATCCGCGGCACCCGTACCGGGCCGTTCACGACCGCGGCCGCGCGCAGGGCGGCCACCTCGTCCGGGCCGGCCGCCTTGAGGACGACCGACGAGCCGTCGTCGAGATCCACACGCTCGACGGCCGCGGAGCCGTACCCACCGGCCAGCGGCTCCCGGGCGGTGATCCGCGGCTCGCGGCGCAGCCGCTTCGCGAGCGGGCGCAGCCAGACGTCGTCGGGCGGGGCCGTCACCGGCGGAGCACGAACAGCACGAGCAGGGCCACGCCGGCGCCGACGACGAGCGACAGCACCGACCACGGCAGCGGCCTGCGCTGGTAGGTCCGGCCGGCGTCGAGCGCGATGCGGCCCGCCCCGCAGAACAGCAGCGCCGCGGCACCGCCGCCGAGCAGCAGGTGCACCTCGAGCGAGTTCGGGCCGTCCGCGGCGAACAGCGGCACCGTCGGCCCGGCGGGACCGATCGCCAGCACGACCGCGACCGCCTTCATGGCGAGCAGCCCCGCCGCCGCGAACGGGGTCAGCAGCCCGATCACCAGCAGCACGCCGAGCACGAGCTGCCCGACCCCGAGCACCCAGGCCAGCGGCGAGGAGAACGCGACGAACCCGAGCTCGGCGAGCGCGGCGTCGGTGCCGGTGGGCCCGAGCCCGCCGAGCACGCCGAACACCTTCTGCGCACCGTGCGCGGCGAAGATGCCGCCGACGACGACCCGCAGGATCAGCAGCCCGATGTCCGACGAGACGTGCGCGGGCACGGGCATCCGCTCCGGACGCGTCCGCTCGGGGGGTTCGTCGCCGGAGATGCTGCCCCAGTCGTACTGCTGCGTGGGCCCGCTCATGCCGGAAGCCTACCGGCGCTGCCCTCGCTCACCTGCGGGTTTCCCCCGGCGAGTCCCCTAGTAGGCCCCGGTGACGAGGTTCGGGGGCTCCTCGCCGCGGACGAACGCGGCGAGCTGCTCGGCCGCGACCCGGTAGGCCCGCTGCATCGCCAGCGGGACGCTGCCCCCGACGTGCGGGGTGAGCAGCAGCCCGGGTGCCGAGAACAGCGGGTGGCCCTCGGGCAGCGGCTCCGGGTCGGTGACGTCGACGGCCGCGCGCAACCGCCCGGACCGCAGCTCGGCGAGCAGCGCGTCGGTGTCGCACACCGGGCCACGGGCCCCGTTGACGAGCAGCGCACCGTCGGGCATGGCGGCCAGGAACTCGGCGTCGACCATGCCGCGGGTCTCGTCGGTGAGCGGGACGATCAGCACCGTCGCGTCGTGCTCGGGCAGCAGCCGGGGCAGCTCGTCCCAGCCGTGCACGCCGTCGCGGGCGGTGCGGCCGACCATGGTGATCTCGACGTCGAACGGCTCCAGCCGGGCCTTCGTCCGCTCGCCGACGTCACCCGCGCCGACGACGAGGATCCGCTTGCCCGCCAGCTCGTCGGTCCGGTGGTAGTCCCACACCCCGCGGTCCTGGGCACGGACGAACCGGTCGAGGTGCCGGTAGACCGCCAGCAGCACCGACACCACCCACTCGGCGGTGGCCCCGCCGTGCGCGCCGCGGCCGTCGGACAGGGCGACCCCCTCGGGCAGCCTGCCGATCCAGGCCTCGGCACCGGCGGTCAGCAGCTGGACGATCTCGAGCCGTGGCAGCTTCTCGGTGATCGCGACCGCGTCCGTGCCGGACAGGAACGGCGGGACGAGCGCCCGGGCCGACGCGGCCTCGGCGGGAAGCGGCGCGGCCGGGTCGTAGCGGACCGGCTCCAGGCCCTCCACCTCGGACAGGATCTCGATGCCCTCGTCGTCGGACACGAGGACGGTCACGGGGTGCTGCGTCATGATCGGAACGGTACTCACCCGGCGCTCACCTCGTGCCCCCTAGCGTGGCCGTCGTGACCGGCCGTCTCCCGCTGCTCGTCGCGGCACTGCTCGCGTCGCTCGTGCTCGTGTCCGGGTGCGCGACGTTCCCCGACCAGGGCGCGCGGGACTGGCGGCCGAAGGCCGAGGGCGAGGGCGAGCTCGGCGGGCCGCCCGCCCTCGCGCCGACCGAGGAACCCGCGCCCCCGCCCCCGGCACCCGAGCAGCAGCCGGGCGGGCAGCAGGCGCAGCCCGGCCCGTGCGAGGACCCCGACCCGCAGGTCGTCGCGGCCTGCCTCGGGCCGGTGGGCGCGATCGCGGTGCTGCCGCCCGGCGACCAGGCACTCGTCGCGGAGCGGCGCACCGGACGGGTCCTGCAGGTGAAGCGGGGCGAGGACCCCGTCACGGTCGCGACCGTCCCGGTGGACCCGGCGACCGGCGTCACCGGTCTGGTGCTGTCCCCCGGCTACGCCGAGGACCGGCTGCTGTACGCGCTGGCCGGCGGCGAGGTGCTGCGCATCGCGCCCGGCGAGCCGCCGAAGCCGGTGCTGGGCGGGCTGCCGCCGGGTGGCGCGCTGGCCGCCGATCCCGACGGATCCTCGCTGCTGGTCGCGACCGGCGCCGGTGGGGGCCCGCTGGCCGGGGCGGTGCTGCGGATCGACACGCTGGGCCGGCCGGCCTCCGGGAACCCGGACCCGGCGTCGCCGGTGCTGGCCCGGGGACTCGCGGACCCGGGCGGCGTGTGCGTCGACCCGGCCGCCCGGACGACCTGGGTGACCGACCGGGCTCCCGGGCGCGACGTCCTGTACAGGGTCGCGCCCGGGCAGCTGGGAGCACCCGCGTGGACGTGGCCGGACCGGCCGGGGGTCGCCGGGTGCACCGTGCTGCCCGGGACCCTGGCCGTCGCCCAGCGCGGCGGGAAGGCGTTGTTCGTCCTGACCCCGGGCCGGGACGGGGCCTTCACCGGCGACCCGAAGCCGGTGCTGCAGGACACCTACGGCTCGATCGGTCCCGTCACGGTCGCCCCGGACGGGCTGCTGTGGCTGGGCACGGTGAACCGCGACGGGGCCGCACCGGGCGCCACCGACGACCGGGTGGTGCGCATCCAGCCGCCGACGGGCGGCGGCGAGAGCGCCATCTGAGGCCGGCCGGGGCCGGTGCGGGCTCCTTGACATATTTTCTCCATCGTTTTTAAGTATTGGCGGCAGTGCCGCCGTCCTCCTGGAGAGCCCGTGCACGACCGCACCCGTTTCGTCGTCGACCGCCTCCGCCGCCTCCGTCACGAGCACCTCGGACGGGCCCGGTACCGCGCCACCGAGCCGCTGACCGTCGAGGCGTGGGAGGTGCCCGGCGAACCCGTGCCGTTCGATGACGCCGTCGGGCAGCGCTTCGCACCGTTCCCGGCCGGCGGCGGCCACCGGTCGGCATGGGGGCGTCCGTGGGGCACGGTCTGGTTCCACGCGACCGGGACGGTCCCCGCGCGGTGGCGGGACGTGCCGGGCACCCGCGTCGAGGTCGTCGTCGATCTCGGGTTCACCGGGGACCAGCCGGGGTTCCAGGCCGAGGCCACCGCGTGGAGCCCGGACGGGACGATCCTGAAGGGCATCGAGCCGCTCAACGCCCACGTGCCGGTCGACGGCGGCGTGGTCGACCTCTACCTGGAGGCGGCTGCCAACCCCCGGATCGCCGAGCACGGCTGGTTCGTGCCCACCCCGCTCGGGGACCCGGGGACCGCGGGCGACGACCCGCTCTACACGCTGCGCCGCGTCGACGTCGCGCTGCTGGACGAGACGGTCTGGGAGCTCGACCAGGACCTGTGGGTGCTGGAGGGGTGGCTCGGGCAGCTGCCCGAGGACTCCGCCCGGCACGCGACGATCGTGTCCGCCGTCGAGGACGCGCTGGACGCGATCGACCCGCGCGACCTGGCCGGGACCGCCGCCCCGGCGCGGGAGCAGCTCGCCCCCGCGCTCGCCGCTCCCGCGCACGCCAGCGCGCACCGGATCGTCGCGACCGGGCACGCGCACATCGACTCCGCCTGGCTGTGGCCGGTCCGCGAGACCGTCCGCAAGTGCGCGCGGACGTTCTCGAACGTGCTCGCCCTCGCCGCCGAGGACCCGTCGCTGCGGTTCTCCTGTTCCTCGGCCCAGCAGTACGCGTGGATCCGCGACACCTACCCGGAGCTCTGGACGCGACTGCGCGACGCCGTCGCTGCGGGGACGTTCGTCCCCGTCGGAGGGATGTGGGTCGAGTCCGACACGAACATGCCCGGCGGCGAGGCACTGGCCCGCCAGCTCGTCGAGGGAAAGCGGTTCTTCCTCGACGAGCTCGGCGTGGAGCCGATGGAGGTGTGGCTACCCGACTCGTTCGGCTACACCGCGGCGTTGCCCCAGCTCGTCCGGGCCGCCGGGTCGCGCTGGTTCCTCACCCAGAAGATCTCCTGGAACGACACCAACCGGATGCCGCACCACACCTTCCTGTGGGAGGGCCTCGACGGCACCCGGGTGTTCACCCACTTCCCGCCGGTGGACACGTACAACTCCGAGCTCTCCGCGACCGAACTCGACCGCGCGCAGCGCCAGTACCGGGAGAAGGGCAGGGCGTCGTGGTCGCTCGTCCCGTTCGGGCACGGCGACGGCGGCGGCGGTCCGACCCGGGAGATGCTCGCCGCGGCACGGCGCCAGTCAGACCTGGAGGGTGCGCCGCAGGTCCGGGTGGGGACGTCGGAGGAGTTCTTCACCGCGGCCGAGGCCGAGTACACCGACCCTCCGGTCTGGTCGGGCGAGCTGTACCTCGAGTACCACCGCGGCACCTACACCTCGCAGGCCCGCACCAAGCAGGGCAACCGGCGCTGCGAGCACCTGCTGCGCGAGGCCGAGCTGTGGGCCGCGACGGCGACCGTGCGCACCGGCGCCCCCTACCCGGCCGACGACCTGCGCCGCCTCTGGCAGCTCGTGCTGCTGCAGCAGTTCCACGACATCCTGCCCGGCAGCTCGATCGCCTGGGTACACCGCGATGCCGAGCGCAACCACGCCGCCGTCGCCGCGGAGCTCGAGACCGTCATCGGCGACGCGCTGGCCCGGCTCGCCGGGGACGGTGACGTGCGGCTGCTCGCCAACGCCGGCCCGTTCGCCCGCGACGGCGCGCCCGCGCTGGGCATCGGTCCCGGATACGCGGTCGACGCCGCGCAGGCGGTCGTGACCCGCACCGACGTCGGCTGGCGGATCGACAACGGCGTGCTCACCGCGACCGTCGGCGACGACGGCAGGCTCCACGGCCTGCACGATCTCGCTGCCGACCGCGCGGTGCTCGCACCCGGGGAGACCGCCGGCCTGCAGCTGTTCCAGGACATCCCCAACGAGTGGGACGCCTGGGACGTCGACCGGCACTACCGGCGGGTGGAGATCGAGCTGCCACCCGCGAAGGCCGTCGAGCAGGTCCCCGGCGGGGTGCGCGCAGTCGTCGCGTCCGGCGCGAGCACGGTCACCACCGAGTACACGCTCGCCCCCGGCGGCCGGTCGCTGGCGGTGACCGTGCACGCCGACTGGCAGGAACGGCAGAAGCTGCTCAAGCTCGCGTTCCCGCTCGACGTGCACGCCGAGCGGGCCACCTCGGAGATCCAGTTCGGGCACCTGCACCGGCCGCTGCACGCCAACACGTCCTGGGACGCCGCCCGGTTCGAGACCTGCGCGCACCGGTTCGTGCACGTCGGCGAGCCCGGGTACGGCGTCGCCGTCGCCAACGACGCGACCTACGGCCACGACGTCACGCGGTCGGCGCGCGAGGGCGCGCACGGCACGACTGCCGGGACGACGACGCTGCTGCGGCTGTCCGTGCTGCGCGCCCCGCAGTTCCCGGACCCGCAGGCCGACTCCGGCGCGCACACCCTCCGCTACAGCATCACCCCCGGCGCGGAGATCCCGGACGCCGTCCGCGAGGGCTACCGGATGAACCTGCCGCTGCGGGAGGTGACGGGTACCGGACCGGTGACGCCGCTGGTGACCGTCGACGACGGCGGCACCGGCGCGGTGGTCGTCGAGGCGGTCAAGCTCGCCGACGACGGCAGCGGCGACGTCGTCGTCCGGCTCTACGAGGCCCACGGTGGCCGGGCCGACGCCCACGTCGCGCCCGGGTTCGACTGCACCGGCGCGGTCGAGACCGACCTGCTCGAACGCCCCCTCGACGACGCCGGGGCGCTCGACGGCGATCTGCGGCTCCGGCTGCGCCCGTTCCAGGTGAGCACGCTGCGGCTCCGCCGGAACTGATCACCACAGCGACACCGCAACACCGGCCACGCAACGACGCGGAAGGACGGTTCGCCGATGACCCCACACCCCTCCACCCACGGGATCTCCCGGCGAGCCCTGCTCGGCGCCGCGGGTGCCTCGCTGCTGGCCGCGCCGCTGCTGTCCGGCTGCGGGAGCGACGCCCGCGCCCCCGGCGACCTGCGGGTGTCGTTCCAGCAGTGGGGCTCGACCGAGGCGACAGCGAACTTCCTCGCCACCGCGGCCGCGGAGTTCATGGCCGCCCGGCCGGGGACGTCGGTGGAGATCGTCCCGCTGGTCGCCTCCGAGAACGACTACTTCACGAAGAACGAGCTGATGATGGCGTCGGCCCGGACCGCGCCGGACGTCGTCTACGAGGACACCTTCATCCTCAAGGCCGACATCGCCGCGGGGTACCTGCGCCCGCTCGACGACTACGTCGCCGGCTGGCCGCACTGGGACGCCTACTACGACGTCGCGAAGGACGCCGTCCGTGGTGAGGACGGCAGGGTGTACGCGATCCCGGGCCCCACCGACACCCGCGCCGTCTGGTACCACCGCGGCGTCCTCGAACGGGCCGGGATACCGCTGCCGTGGAACCCGCGCAGCTGGAACGACCTGCTCGACACCGCGCGGACCGTCCGGGACCGGGTGCCGGACGTCGTCCCCGGGGTGTTCTACGCCGGCAAGGCCCAGGGGGAGAAGGCGAGCCTGCAGGGCCTGCAGATGCTGTTCAACGGGACCGGCTCGGTGCTCTACGACGAGTCCACCCGGCGCTGGACGACGGGTGCGGAGGGCATGCGGTCGGCGCTCGGCTTCCTGCACACGCTGTTCGCCGAAGGGCTCGGCCCGCCGCTGGAGGCGGCGCTGGACCCCAACTTCACCGAGACCGTCTACACCTCGTGGATGCCCGAGGGCACCGTCGGCTTCGTCGTGGACGGCAACTGGATCACCCAGAACTGGGACGACTGGCCGGAGTGGCCGCAGGAGCTGGGCCTCGCACGGATGCCCACCCGCCACGGGCAGGGCAGCGGGTTCGTGACGCTGTCCGGTGGGATGGCCTGGTCCCTCCCCGCCAGGGCACCCGACCCCGACCGGGCCTGGGAACTGCTGGCGACCATGATGGACACCCGGCTCGCGACCGGGTGGACGATCGGTGACTCGAAGCTCGCGAACCGGCGCGATGTCGTCTCGGCACCGGGCTACGAGGACTACTCGCCTGTCGCGCGGTTCTTCACCGATCTCGTCCCCCATGCCGACTACCGGCCCGCGCTGGCGCCCTACCCGCAGATCTCCTCGGCGATCCAGGCGGCGACCGAGGCGGTGATGACCGGCGCCGCGAGCCCCGCGGACGCCGCCGACGGCTACGACGCGGCGCTCACCGGCATCGTCGGGGCCGGTGCGACCGCGCCGGAGGCCCGGCCGTGACCGCGTCGACGACGCCACCGACGGACGCGGCGCCGGCCCGGCGGGGACCGCTGCGGCGCAGCCTGCTGCGGGGCGGACCGATCGTCCCGGCCGTCGTGCTGCTCGCGCTGTTCCTCGCCGGCCCGGTGCTCTACAGCGTCTACCTCGCCTTCACCAACCGGGCGTTGCGTGGCGCGGGCGCCGACGTGACCTCACCGGTCGGCCTGTCCAACTTCACCGAGGCGCTCGCCGCACCCGAGTTCTGGAGCTCGATGGGGCTGACGCTGGTGTTCACCGTCGTCTCGGCGATCATCGGGCAGAACCTCCTCGGCCTGGCACTGGCCCTGCTGATGCGCAACGCGACCCGCCCGGTGAGCGCCGTGACCGGCGTGGTGGTCGTCGGGGCGTGGATCCTGCCGGAGGTCGTGGTCGGCTACCTCTGGTACACCTTCCTCGCCGGCGACGGGTCGCTGAACGCGATGCTCGGCGCGGTCGGCCTCCCCGACCAGGAGCTGCTCACCGCGCTCCCGATCCTCGCCGTCTCGTTCGCCAACATCTGGCGTGGTACCGCGTTCACCATGCTCGTCTACACGGCGGCACTCGCGGAGATCTCCTCCGACGTCGAGGAGGCCGCGACGATCGACGGCGCCGGCCCGGTACAGCGCTTCTTCGAGCTGACACTGCCGCTGATCCGCCGGGCGGTCGCCACCAACCTCATGCTGATCACCCTGCAGACGCTGTCGGTCTTCGGGCTGATCTACGTGATGACCGCGGGCGGTCCGGGGACGTCGAGCCAGACCCTGCCTCTCTACATGTACGAGCAGGCGTTCAGCTACGGCCGCCTCGGCTACGGCACCGCGGTGGCGCTGCTCCTGCTGCTGATCGGCGGCATCGCGTCGCTCGGCTACCTGCGACTGCTCGCGAAGGAGGACTCGTGACCGCCACCGCCACACCGCCCGTCGCGGCGGACCCGGAGTCCGCCCCGCCACCGCTCGTCGCGGCGGGCAGGCGCCGGCGCCCCGGGCCCGCCGACGTCGTGCTGCTCGTGATCGCCGCGTTCTTCTGCGTACCCCTGGCCTGGGTGGTGCTGGCGTCGTTCGACGGCGAGGCCTCGCTGGCCGTCGCCTGGCCGTCGGTGCCGACGCTGGACAACTACGCGGCGGTACTCGACACCGAGACGACGTTCCGCCCGATGTGGAACTCCGTCGTCCTGTGCGGCGGGGCCACGGTCGTCACCGTCGTCTGCGCGGTCCTCGCGGCCTACCCGCTCTCGCGCTACCGCAGCCGGGCGAGCCGCCCGTTCCTGCTGACGATCGTGTTCGCGACCGGCCTGCCGATCACGGCGATCATGATCCCGGTCTACGCACTGTTCGTACAGGTCAACCTCGTCGACTCGATGCCGGCGGCGGTGCTGTTCCTCGCCACGTCGGCGCTGCCCTACGCGATCTTCCTGACGAAGGGGTTCATGGACGGTGTCCCGGTCGAGATCGAGGAGGCCGCGTGGACCGACGGCGCCACCATGCTGCGGACGCTGTGGGAGGTCGTGCTGCCGCTGATGCGACCGGGCGTCGCCGTCGTCGCGATCTTCACACTGGTCCAGACGTGGGGGAACTTCTTCGTCCCGTTCATGCTGCTGCTGTCGCCGGACAAGCTCCCCGCGGCGGTCAGCCTGTTCACGTTCTCCTCGCAGTACGGCCAGGTCGCCTACGGCCAGCTCGCCGCGTTCTCGATCCTCTACTCGGCGCCGGTGGTCATGCTGTACCTGCTGCTGGGACGGCGTCTCGGCAGCGGCTTCGCCGCGGCGGGCGGTCTCAAGACCTGACCGGCTCAGCGGATCAGGAGCGTCGCGGGACGCGGGGAGAAGGAGTGCTCCAGCACCAGGCAGGCCGCGCCGACCACGGCGGCGTCGTCGCCGAGGACGCTGCCGCGCACGGCGACCTCGTGCACCCGGCGGGCCTCGGTGGTCGCCGCGACGACGTCGCGCAGGATCGGGAGGAACACCGGCTCGGTCCGTGACCACGCGGGACCGCCGACGACGACGGCGCCGACATCGAGCGCGTTGCACAGGGTCACCGCGGCGCGGGCCAGTCGCGCGGCGGATCGTTCCAGCACCTCGCGGGCGGCCGGGTCGCCGGTCGCGGCCGCACAGAGCCGGGTGAAGGCGTCGTCGACCGCCACGTCGCCCGCGTCGTGCGGCAACGGGGCGAGCACGCCGGCGGCCACGGCCTCACCGACCAGGGTGCGGGGCATGCTGCTCGCCCCGACACAGCCGGCCTGCCCGCAGTGGCAGCGCGGCCCGTCCGGGGAGACCATCATGTGCCCGATCTCCCCGGCGTTGTCGGTGCTGCCGGGCAGCAGCTCGCCGTTCACGACGAACCCGGCACCGAGCCCGGTGCCGAGGTAGAGGAACAGCAGGTCCGCCGGATCGGCCTCGTGCCACAGCTCGCCGACGGCCGCCGCGGCGGTGTCCTTGTGCATGACGACCGGCAGTCCGGTCGCCTCCCGGACCAGGCGGCGCAGCTCGACCCGGTCCCAGCCCGGCAGCAGCGGCGCGCCGACGACGACGCCCGCGCCCGTGTCCACGGGGCCGGGGGTCGCGACGCCGACGCCGAGCACCCGGTCCGGGTCCACCCCGGCCGTGAGCTCGGCGACCGCCCCGGCGACCGCCGTGACGAGGTCGTCCGGGGTGGTGGCGGAGGCTGCGACCGTCCGCCGGGCCGCGACGACGGATGCGGTCAGGTCGACCAGGACCACCGCGGTCACCGTCGGGTCGACGTGCACGCCGACGGCGAACCGCCCCGCCGGGTCCAGCACGAGCGGGGCCGCCGGGCGGCCACGCCCGTGCGGCACCGCCGGGACCTCCTCGGTCACCAACCCGCGTTCCGCCAGCCGCCGCACGATGTTCGTGATCGACTGCGCGGACAGCCCGGTGTGCTCGGAGAGCTCCGCCCGGGACAGGCCGTGCCGGACGCGCCGCAGCGCGTCCAGCACGACCGCCTGGTTGAAGTCCCCGAGACGGGGCAGGTTCGCGCCCCGCCGGGTCCGGGCCCCGGTCAGGTCAGACCCCGATCCGCTCGATGACCAGCTCGCGGACGCGCTTGGCGTCGGCCTGGCCCTTGGTCGCCTTCATGACCGCACCGACGATCGCGCCGGCCGCCTGCACCTTCCCGCCGCGGATCTTCTCCACGACGTCGGGCTGCTCCGCCAGGGCCGCGTCGACGGCGGCGATCAGCTCGCCCTCGTCGGAGACGACCTTCAGGCCACGGGCGGCCACGACCTCGTCCGGGGAGCCCTCGCCGTCGAGCACGCCGTCGACGACCTGGCGGGCGAGCTTGTTCGTCAGCTCCCCCGTCGCGACGAGCTCGATCACCCGGGCGACCTGCTCCGGGGTGATCGCGAGGTCGGCGAGCTCCACCGAGCGGGTGTTGGCCTGCTGGGCGAGGTAGGCGACCCACCAGGAGCGGGCCTCCTGCGACGAGGCCCCCGCGGCGACGGTCGCCTCGACCAGGTCCAGCGCACCGGCGTTGACCAGGTCGCGGATCTCCTCGTCGGAGACGCCCCACTCGTCCTGAATCCGGCGGCGCCGCTCCCACGGCAGCTCCGGCAGGGTGCCGCGGAGCTCCTCGACCCACTCGGCGGACGGCGCGATCGGGACCAGGTCGGGCTCCGGGAAGTACCGGTAGTCCTCCGAGGTCTCCTTGCGCCGCCCGGCGCGGGTGTGCCCGGTGGCCTCGTCGAAGTGCCGGGTCTCCTGGACGATCTCGCCACCCGCGTCGAGCACCCCGGCCTGCCGGCTCATCTCGTGCCGGACCGCGCGCTCGACCGACCGCAGCGAGTTCACGTTCTTCGTCTCGGTGCGGGTCCCCAGCGCGCCACCCTTCGGCGACAGCGACAGGTTCACGTCGGCGCGCATCGAGCCCTGGTCCATCCGGACGTCCGAGACGCCGAGGGACTTGACCAGGTCACGCAGCGCGGTGACGTACGCGCGGGCGACCTCCGGGGCGCGGGCGCCGGTGTCCGGGACCATCTTCGTGACGATCTCGATCAGCGGGACGCCGGCCCGGTTGTAGTCGAGCAGCGAGTGGTCGGCGCCGTGGATCCGGCCGTCCGAGCCGCCCACGTGCAGCGACTTGCCGGTGTCCTCCTCCATGTGCGCGCGCTCGATGCCGATCCGGACGACCTCGCCGTCGTCGAGGGTCAGGTCCAGGAACCCGTCGACGGCGATCGGCTCGTCGTACTGGCTGGTCTGGAAGTTCTTCGGCATGTCCGGGTAGAAGTAGTTCTTCCGGGCGAACCGGCCCCAGGGGGCGATCGAGCAGTTCAGCGCCAGGCCGATCCGGATCGCCGACTCCACCGCGGCCCGGTTGACGACCGGCAGCGCGCCGGGCAGGCCCAGGCAGACCGGGCAGACCTGGGTGTTCGGCTCGGCACCGAACTCCGTCGGGCAGCCGCAGAACATCTTGGTGTTCGTGGACAGCTCCACGTGCACCTCGATGCCCAGCACCGGGTCGAAGCGCGCGACGACGTCGTCGTACTCCAGCAGCTCGGGTTCGGTCGTGGTCACGGGGACACCTCCGGAACGCGCGCGATCAGGGGACCGCCGTCGTCGGCGTCGCGGGCGGCCTCGAAGGCGGCCCCGACGCGGTACATCACGGCCTCGCCGAGCGCGGGCGCCATGACCTGCAGCCCCGTCGGGAGACCCTCGGACAGCCCGGACGGCACCGACATCCCGGCGACGCCCGCCAGGTTCGTCGGGATCGTGGCCAGGTCGTTGAGGTACATGGCCAGCGGGTCGTCGACCTTGTCCCCGATCGGGAACGGCACGGTCGGTGTGGTCGGCGAGACCAGCACGTCGGCCTGCTCGAACGCGGCCGCGAAGTCCCGGCTGATCAGCGTGCGGACCTTCTGCGCCTGGCCGTAGTAGGCGTCGTAGTAGCCCGACGACAGCGCGTAGGTGCCGAGCATGATCCGGCGCTTGACCTCGGGGCCGAAGCCCTGTTCGCGGGTGTTCGCCATGACCTCCTCGGCGCTGCGGCCCTCGGCCGCGCGCAGGCCGTAGCGCATCGCGTCGAACCGGGCCAGGTTCGACGATACCTCGCTCGGCAGGATCAGGTAGTAGGCGGCCATCCCGTACTCGAAGTGCGGGCAGGACACCTCGACCAGCTCGGCGCCGAGCTTCTCGAGCCTGCGCAGCGACGCGTCGTACGCGGCCCGGACGCCGGGCTGGTAGCCCTCACCGCCCAGCTCGCGGACGACGCCGACCTTCAGCCCGGACAGGTCGCCGGTCGCGCCCTGGCGGGCGGCCGCGACGACGTCGGGCACCGGGCGGTCGATCGACGTCGAGTCGCGCGGGTCGTGCCCGCCGATGACCTCGTGCAGCAGCGCCGCGTCGAGCACCGTGCGGGCGCACGGCCCGCCCTGGTCCAGCGACGACGCGCAGGCCACCAGGCCGTAGCGCGAGACCTGGCCGTAGGTGGGCTTGACGCCGACGGTGCCGGTGAAGGCGGCCGGCTGGCGGATCGAGCCGCCGGTGTCGGTGCCGATCGCCAGCGGTGCCTCGTACGCGGCCAGCGCGGCCGCGGACCCGCCGCCGGACCCGCCCGGGACCCGCGAGGTGTCCCACGGGTTGCGGGTGACGCCGTACGCGGAGTGCTCGGTCGAGGAGCCCATCGCGAACTCGTCCATGTTCGTCTTGCCCAGGATCGTGATCCCGGCGGCGCGCAGCCGCTCGGTGACCGTCGCGTCGTACGGCGGCTGCCAGCCCTCGAGGATCTTCGAGCCGCACGTGGTCGGCATGTCCGAGGTGGTGAAGACGTCCTTGAGCGCCAGCGGCACACCGGCCAGCGGCGACACCGGGACGGCCCCGTCGGCCAGCGCCGCGTCGACCCGGCCGGCGGAGGCCAGCGCGGACTCGGCACCGACGTGCAGGAACGCGTGCACCCCGTCGTCGACGGCGGCGATCCGGTCGAGGTGGGCCTGTGCGGCCTCGACCGCGGAGACCTCGCGGGAGTGGATCTTCCCTGCGAGCTCGGCGGCCGTCATGCGGACGAGATCGCTCACTGCTCCTCCCCCAGGATCCGCGGCACCCGGAAACGGCCCTGCTCGGCGGCCGGCGCACCGGCCAGCGCCTGGGACTGCTCCAGGCTCGGACGGCGCTCGTCGGGCCGGAACACGTTCTCCAGCGGGACGGCGTGCGAGGTCGGCGGGATGTCGTCGGCGGCGACCTCCCCGACCCGGGCCACCGACCCGATGATCACGTCGAGCTGGCCCGCGAAGACGTCCAGCTCCTCCTCGGTGACGGCCAGGCGGGCCAGCCGGGCGAGGTGTGCGACCTCGTCCCGCGTGATGGCCCCGCCCGCTGCGGGGGAATCGGCGGTCATGCCCCTCCTCGGGATGGTTCTGCTCGCGGCTGCGCTGGGCGGTCCCGTCGCGGTGCGTCCCGCGCGCTCGCGGCCACCGCACCGCGACGGCGGTACGACGACGACGGGTGCTGCGGCCTACCCGGGACACCGCCCGACACGCCCCGGCGGGGACGTGTGCGCCGGTGTGCATCCAGTCTATTCCCGCCGGTCCCCCGCCCGGGCGCCCCCCGGTGGCCGGGCCCGCGCCCGCGCACCGGCGGGGAGGAGATGACCTCCGGCGGGCCCGGGTGGCAGGATCACGGTTCCCGTGCCGGACGGCCCCGCGCCGCCCGCGCGGGGGTCACCGGCATGCCCACGAGGGCGTCCGCGCCGAGGGAGAGGATCCGTCCGTGTCGTTCCTGCTCCGGGTCATCCTCCCGGACAAGCCCGGCAACCTCGGAGCCGTGGCGTCCGCGCTCGGCGGTGCGGGTGCGGACATCCTGAGCGTCGACGTCGTCGAGCGTGGCGACGGGCAGGCGATCGACGACATCGCGGTCGAGCTGTCGACCCACCGCCCGCCGGACGTGCTGATCACCGCGGCCGAGTCGGTGCCGGGGGTGACGGTGGAGTCGGTCCGCCCGCACACCGGGCAGCTGGACACACACCGCGAGCTGGAGCTGCTCGACGAGATCGCCGGGGACCCGGGGCACGGGCTCGACCTGCTCGCCGCGGAGGTCCCGCGGCTGTTCCGGGCCGGGTGGGCGCTGGTCGCGGTGAGCGAGCACGGCCGCTCCTACCGCATCGCGGAGAGCTCGGCCGCCCCCGAGACCCGCACCGGGGACCTGCCGTGGCTGCCGCTGGACCGGGCGATCGCGCTCGACGACGGCCACTGGGTGCCCGAGCCGTGGCGGGCGATGGACACCGAGCTGGCCGCGGCGCCGTTCGGCACCGGGGTGCCGCCGAAGACGCTGGTGGTCGGGCGCCCGGGCGGGCCGGTGTTCCGGCCGTCGGAGCTGGCGCGGCTGGCGCACCTGGCCGGGATCGTGGCGACGGTCCTCAAGGCCTGAGACCCGCCCGCCGGGCCCGGGGCTCAGACCCGGATCGACAGGGCGGTGCGGACGAGGTCGTCGTTGCCGGTGGCCAGCCAGCCGTCCGGCCGGACCAGGACGTCCTCGAATCCGATCCGGGTGTCGATGTTGACCCGGGTCGCGTACTCCAGGACCGGCCAGGCGCCCTCCTCCTCGCCGTGCAGCAGCACGGGGACCGGGGGCTGGCCGAGCGCACGCAGGATCCGGATGCCCTCGGCGACGGCGGTCTCCGGGTCGATGACGGTCGACTCCGCGATCACCCGCCGGGTCCCGGGCGGGAGGCCGTTCTGGCGCAGGGTCACCGCGTCGCCGCTGGTCCAGACACCCAGCTCGACGGCGATGCCGACCGACCAGGCGGCCCGGCAGACGTCGGTCCAGCCGAGCTCGTGCACGTTGACCCCGCACACGTCGGGCTTGCCGGAACCCAGCCGGCCCCAGGTCAGGACGGTCTCGACGCGGTCGTTCGGGTCGGGCTGGATCCAGCGGCCGGTGGGCACGCCGATCTCGATGCCCGGCGCCTCCTGCCGGATCAATGCGACGACGTCGCCGACGACGGAGGGGTCGTTCGTCTCGGAGCCGGAGTCGTCGCGCGGGTGGACGTGCACCGAGGTGACACCGAGCCGGGCCACCGCACGGGCGTCGCGGGCCAGGTGGCGCGGCAGCACCGGGAGGGCGGGATGTGCGTCCGCCGGTCGTGACCCGTTGAGAGCCGCCTGCAACACCGGAGATTCCGCCTTCCGCTCGCCACCCGGCCGGACACCCGGCCTGCTCCGAGAGTAGGTGCTGCGGGCCGGACGGGGGCGGCCGGACGCGCCGGGCCGGAGGGGCCGTCGCCGTCCGGCACGTCGGCCGCGCCGGACGGGAACACGCCCGGTGAGCGGCCGGTCACGCGGGGCGCGCCGCGGCGGGCGCGACGACGGCCGCGGTCGCCCGGTCGCGATCCGCCCAACGTGCCGGTCACTCGGCACCGGGCTGCCGGGCGGCGCCCCGGGTCACCCGGCGGAGGCGTGTTCCCGCGCCGCGTCCGGGCCGCGGTCGAGCAGGATCCGGAAGCCTGCCTCGTCGAGGACCGGGACGCCCAGCTCCGTCGCCTTGTCGAACTTCGACCCCGGGGCCTCCCCGGCGACGAGGAACGCGGTCTTCTTCGACACCGACCCGGCGGCGCGCCCGCCGCGGGCCATGATCGCCTCCTTGGCCTCGTCGCGGGACCACGTGTCCATCGACCCGGTGATCACGATCGACAGTCCCTCCAGGAACCGCGGGACGGAGTCGTCGACCTCGTCCGCCATCCGCACACCGGACGCCCGCCACTTCTCCACGACCTCGCGGTGCCAGTCGACGGAGAACCAGTCCCGCACGGCGGCGGCGATGGTCGGGCCGACGCCGTCCACCCCGGCGATCGGGGCCAGTGCCTCGGCGACGGCCTTCGCGCGGGCGCGCACGGCGGCCCGCTCCTGCTTCTCCGCGTCGGCGACGGCGGCCTCGGCGTCGCCCTCCGCCTCGGCCGCGGCGCCCGCGGCGGACGGCCCGTCGCCACCGGCCGCAGCGGGGGCCTCGTCCGCGGGGGCGTCGCCGGCGGGGACCTCGTTCGCGGGGGCGTCGCCGGCGGGGACCTCGTCCGCTGGGGCGTCGCCGGCGGGGGCCTCGTCCACGGCGGCGTCGCCGGTGACCGGGACGGCCGGTGCCTCCTCGCCCGCGGAGCCGTCCGAGACGATCTCGACGCCGGCCGCCTCGGTGTCCTCCTTCGCGCGGGCCGCGGCCTGCTCGAGCGCCTCCATGGAGCCGAACTCGCGAGCGAGCGCCTGGGCGGCGGTCGGGCCGACGTGCCGGATCGAGAGCCCGACCAGCACCCGCCACAGCGGACGGTCCTTCGCGGCCTCCAGGTTGGTGAGCAGCTTGCGGCCGTTGACCGTCAGCTCGCCCTTCTGGTTCCGGAACAGGTCGGTCCGCAGCAGCTCGTCCTCGGTGAGGGAGAAGACGTCGCCCTCGTCGGTCAGCACCCCGGAGGTGAGCAGCGCGACGGCGGCCTCGTAGCCGAGCCCCTCGATGTCGAACGAGCCCCGCCCCGCCACGTGGAACAGCCGCTCGCGCAGCTGCGCCGGGCAGGACCGGGCGTTCGGGCAGCGACGGTCGACGTCGCCCGCCTTCTGCTGCACCAGGGCGGTGCCGCACTCGGGACAGTGCGTCGGCATCACGAACGCCCGCTCGGAACCGTCGCGGACGTCGGTGACCGGCCCGAGCACCTCGGGGATCACGTCCCCCGCCTTGCGGATGACCACCCGGTCGCCGATCAGCACGCCCTTGCGGCGCACCTCGTCGGCGTTGTGCAGGGTCGCCATCTCGACCGTCGAGCCGGCGACCTTGACCGGCTCCATCACCGCGAACGGGGTGACCCGCCCGGTCCGCCCGACGTTGACCCGGATGTCGAGGAGCCTCGTGGTCGCCTGCTCAGGCGGGTACTTGTAGGCGATCGCCCAGCGCGGGAACCGCGACGTCGCGCCGAGCCTGCGCTGCAGCGCGACCTCGTCGACCTTGACCACGACGCCGTCGATCTCGTGCTCGACGTCGTGCCGGTGCTCGCCCCAGTGCTCGACGAACTCCACCACCTTCTCGATCCCCCGCAGCACCCGCGTGCGCGGCGAGATCGGCAGGCCCCAGGCGACCAGCGCGTCGTAGGCCTGGGACTGGGTGACCGGGGTGAACCCGTCCCGCCGGCCGATCCCGTGGCAGATCAGCCGCAGGTTCCTCGACGCGGTGACCCGCGGGTCCTTCTGGCGCAGCGACCCGGCCGCGGTGTTGCGGGGGTTCGCGAACGGCTCCTTGCCCGCCTCGACCAGGGAGGCGTTGAGCCGGTCGAAGTCCTCCAGCCGGAAGTAGACCTCGCCCCGGACCTCGACCAGGGCCGGCACCGGGAACTCGTCGGTCCCGGTGAGCGTGACCGGCACCTCTCCGAGGGTGCGCATGTTCAGCGTGATGTCCTCGCCGGTGCGCCCGTCGCCCCGGGTCAGCGCGCGGGTGAGCGTCCCGCCCTCGTAGAGCAGGTTCACCGCCAGCCCGTCGATCTTGAGCTCGCAGAGGTAGTGCAGGTTCTCGCCGACCTCGCGGGTGACCCGTTCCTGCCAGGTCCGCAGGTCGTCGGCGGAGAAGGCGTTGTCGAGCGAGAGCATCCGCTCGAGGTGGTCGTGCGCGGTGAACTCGGTGGAGAAGGTGCCGCCGACCTTCTGGGTCGGCGACTGCGGCGTCGCCAGCCCGGGATGGGCGTCCTCCAGCCCGAGCAGCTCGTGCCAGAGCTCGTCGAACTGGCCGTCGGACACGACGGGCGCGTCCAGCACGTAGTACCGGAACTGGTGGTCGGCCACCTCGGCGGCCAGCTGCGCGTGCCGCTCGCGGGCCTGCTCGTCGGTCTGGGAACTCACGCTGAGCAGGTTAGCCGCGGGGTACGACAGTCGTGCGTGCTCGCGCGCGCCCGACCGTGCGAACCTACGGTGGCCCCATGGACGAGGCCGCCGTGGAGCTCGCACACCGGATGTTCGACCTGGCCCGGGAGGGCGCGGGCGACCGGCTCGCGGCCTATCTCGACGCCGGCGTGCCGGTGGAGATCACCGACCCGAAGGGCGACACGCTGCTGATCCTGGCGTCCTACTACGGCCACGACGCGATCGTCGCCGATCTCCTGGGCCGGGGTGCCGATCCCGGCCGCACCAACGACCGCGGGCAGACCGCGATCGCCGCGGCGCTCTTCGCCCGCTCGGCCCCGTCGGTGACGGCGCTGCTCGACGCCGGCGCCGACCCGCACCACGGCAGTCCGTCCGCCTGGGAGACCGTGGAGCACTTCGATCTCCCCGAGATGCGGGAGCTGCTGGGAGCGAGGCTTGACACTTAGGTCAGGCTTACCTAATGTCTGCGGTGTCGCTTCGTGGTGGGAGCGGCGCGTCAGTTCGGGACGGACGGCCCGGTCGCACTCGTGCGGCCGGGCCGTCGAACTGCGTCCGGAAGGTTCAGCGCGGCGCGCCCCCCGCCGGTGCCGCGGCCCCCGGGGCCTCCGTCCCCATCACGTCCCGCACGGTCTCACGGGTGATCACGACGACGAGCAGGCCGACCGCGGCGGCGAAGATCATGTAGAACGACGGCGCGAGCGTGTTGCCGGTCAGCGAGACGAGACCGGTGGCGATGACCGAGACGAGCCCCGAGCCGAGCACGCCGCCGATGTTGAACCCGATCGAGACGCCGGTGTAGCGGATCCTCGTCGGGAACAGCTCGGGGAGCAGCGTGTAGAGCACGCCCTGCTGGACCGCGAACGGGATGTTGAGGACGACGGCCGCGACCATGGCCAGGACCAGCGAGCCCTGCTGCATCACCCAGAAGCAGGGCACGGCGAGGACGAGGAACCCGCACTGGGCCGCGGCGAGCACGGCCCGGCGCCCGAAGCGGTCGCTCAGGGCCCCCGCCCACGGCACGAGCCCGATGGGCAGGAGCACGATCAGCACGACGAGCCACAGCGAGCCGGTCAGCGAGTACTCCAGCACGGCCGACAGGTGCACGAGGATGTAGACCGAGGCCAGGCTGCCGGTGGTCAGGGTCGCGTAGACGATCCCGACGGTGCGCAGCACCGAGGTGCGGTGGTTGCGGAGGACCTCGGTCACCGGCGCCTTCTCCGGTTCCGAGTGCTGGACGAGCTCCTGGAAGACGGGTGAGTCCTCGACCCGCATGCGGTAGAGCACGGCGCCGACGAGCAGCGGCCCGGCGATCAGGAAGGGGATCCGCCAGCCCCAGGACGCGAGCTGCTCCGGCGTGGTGAGGGCGGTGACCGTCCCCACCGCCGCGGCGGCGCCCGCCAGGCCGAGGGTGACCCCGATCGACGTCGCCGACCCGAACAGGCCGCGGCGTCCTGCGGGAGCGGACTCGGTCGCCAGGGACGCGGCGCCGCCGATCTCGCCGCCGGCCGAGATCCCCTGCGCGATGCGCAGCACGGCGAGCAGGATCGGAGCGGCGACGCCGATGGTGGCGTAGGTGGGCAGCAGTCCGGTCAGGACGGTCGACACGCCCATCAGCGCCACCGTGGCCATCAGGACGGCGCGCCGCCCGCGGCGGTCACCGAGCCTGCCGAAGATCAGCCCGCCGATCGGCCGGGCGACGAAGCCGCCCGCCACCACGACCAGCGTGGCGAGCACGCCGATCAGCCCGTCCTGGCTGGGGAAGAACAGCGGGGCCAGTACGACGGCCAGGTAGCCGTAGATGGCGAAGTCGTAGTACTCGATGGCGGTGCCGACCGCGGCGGCGGTACTGGCCTTGCGCCCGATCCGGGTCGCTTCCTCCGGTGTGGCCTCGGACATCGGCGCTCCTTTGCGCTGCGTCCGGCGGCGCGGCCGCCGGACGGTGGGAGAGGGGAAGAGGTCAGGTGGCGTGGTAGCCGCCGTCGACGGGCACGGTCAGCCCCGTGATCCACGCGGCGTCGGCGGAGAGCAGGAACGCCACGACGGCGGCGACGTCACCGGGCGTCGCGATCCCCGGCAACGGTGACTGCGAGGCGACGAGCCGCTCCATCGCCTCGGGATCGGGTGCGTCGCGGATGTGCCGCTCGACCAGCGGGGTCCGGACCGCCGTCGGGGCGACCGCGTTGACCCGGATGCCGCGGTCGGCGTACTCGACCGCCGCCGAGCGCGTGAGCCCGACGACGCCGGCCTTGGAGAAGGAGTAGGGCGCCATGTTCGGCTTCCCGGACAGGCCCGATGACGACGACATGGAGACCACCGAGCCACCACCGGTCGCCACCATCGCCCGCAGGCCCGCACGCAGGACGTGGAAGGCACCGTCGGCGTTGACCCGCATCACGGCGGCCCAGGTCGCGTCGGACGTCCGGTGGATCGGGACCTGCTCACCCACCACTCCGGCGTTGTTGACCAGCCCGGCGACCGCCCCGTGCTCCGCGAGCACCTGCGCGAAGACCGCGTCGACGGCGGCGGGGTCGGCGACGTCGACCACGTGGGGCACGGAGCGGGGCAGCTCCGCGGCGACCGCCTCCACCGCCTCCCGGTCGCGGTCGAGCAGGGCGAGTTCGGCCCCCTCCGCCGCCAGACGGTGCGCGACGGCCCGGCCCAGCCCGGAACCGGCGCCCGTGACCACGACGACCGAGCCGCCGAACCGTCCGCTCGGGACCTCCGGGTAACTGTCCTGCACGATCCACCGTCCTGAATTGAGGTCAGTTCATTTTCGCCGACGACAGGTGTTCCCGCTCCCGGCGCACGCCTAGGCCGTGGCCGCGCTGCGCAGCTCCCGGGCGATGCGCGCCGCGTCCACCCGGGAGAGCTTGCCCACCCGGTTCTGCGGCAGGGCGTCCACCCGGAACACGTACTCCGGCCACTTGCCCTTCGCCAGTCCGGTGTCGGCCAGGTGCCGCTGGATCTCGGTGAGGTCGAGGTCGTCGCGGTCGGTGACGGTCAGCAGGGCGATCCGCTCCCCCAGGACGTCGTCGGGAACCGGCACCACGCACACCTGCTCGACCTGGGGATGTCGCGCGACGGCGAACTCGATCTCGGTGATGTCGATGTTGCGACCGCCGCGGATGATGATGTCCTTCTCCCGCCCCCTGATCGACACGGTGCGGTCGTCGCCGACCTCCACGACGTCACCGGTGGGGAAGAAGCCCTCGGCGGTCAGCTCCGGCGGGTCCACCGCTCCGGCCCGGGCGTAGCCGGCGAACAGCGACGGCCCACGTACCTGGGCCCGGCCGGCGGTGCGCGCGGGGAGCGGCACCCCGGACTCGTCGACGGCCCGCAGGGTCGTGCCCGGGAACGGTGTCCCGTCCGTGCCGAGGCGCCGGTCCGCGGGGTCCGAGGGCAGGGACGTGGTGTGCCCCAGGCACTCCGACATGCCGAACACGCGCAGGATCCGGGTGCCGAGCCTGCGTTCGGCACGCCCCAGCGCACCGGCGTCCATGGGCCCCCCGCCGACCGTCATGGCCGTCATCGCGGTCAGCATGCCCTCCCGCTCGGCCTCGGTGCCCATCTGCAGCGCCATCGTGGGGACACACATCGCCCAGCGGACGTCGTGGCCGGCCATCGCGGCGACCGCGCCCGCCGGGTCCCACCGGTCGAGCAGCAGCACCGTGCCGCCGAGCATCAGCGGCAGGTACAGCCCGAAGCACACCGACGCCGCCGATGACAGCGGCACCAGCGCCGCCACCGTGTCCCCGGGGCGAAGGCCGACCGCGTCGATCGTGGAACGGCAGGCGTAGCGCAGGGCCGCCTCGCTCTGCACCACACCCTTGGCGCGTCCGGTCGATCCCGAGGTCAGGCCGATCACCACGCCACCGGCCCAGCGCCCGGCGGGCCGGGCGGGGCCACCGGCGAGCGACCACCCGTCGAGCACCGGCACGGGAGGCGCCGGGCGGAGCCCGGCCACGTCCCACGCCGCGGCGGTCCCGTTCGCGGTGACGATCGCGTCGGGCTCGATGTCCTCGCACGCGGCGACGAGCTCCTGACGCGTGCCGTGCCTGCTGATCAGCGCGAGCGTGCCGCCCACGCGCCCCACGGCGACGGCGGCGACGACCGTGCGCCAGGAGTTGTCCGCCTGCAGCAGCACGGTCGCCCGCGGCCCGCAGACCTCGGTCAGGGTCACCGCCAGGGAGTCCGCCGCGCGCAGGACGCCGGCGAGCGTGTGCGGGCCGTCCGCGTCGATGGCGAGCACGGCGTCGGGGTCGGTGCGTGCGCGGCCGTCCAGCTGCGCGACGAGCTCCTTCATGGTCTCCGCTCCTCAGGCCCGGAACATCTCGCGCTCGTCACCGAGCAACGCGATCCGCCTGCCACGCATCGATCCCACCTGGGCGACTGCTGCGGCCCACTGGTCACTCGCCAGTGCGGCGCGCGCGGCCGCCTCGTCGTCGAAGCTCAGGACCGACAGCCCGTCCCAGCCTTCCGAGCGGGGTTCGAGAGCGCTCGACACCGCGGTGTGCCGCCAGGCGCGCAGGCCCGGCAGCGGGTAGGTGACCTCGGCGTGCTCGCCGCGCCACCAGGTGATGAACTGCTCGTGCGTCCACTCCGGGGGCCGGGCGGCGAGCAGGGCGAGGTTGAACATCGCAGTCTCCTTCGTGGTCGGGGTTCAGGCGCTCTCGACGTCCAGCTCGGGCGAGCGGCCGATCATCAGCGAGGCGACCCTCCCGGTGTCGTCCAGGCGGGCCGCCGCGACGAAGGTGGACTCGAAGGCACCGGCACGGCGGGCCTGCCCGAGCGCCAGCTCGTCGGCCCCCACGGTCGAGCCGGCCAGCACGTGGTGGGTCAGCACGCCCTTCTCCCGCTGTGCGAGGTACTGCTGCATCGCCTCGCGGCCACCCGCGAAGTCGGTCGCGGCGCCGGCTCCGGTCCCGAAGACGATCGAGAACCGGAAGCCCGGCGCGATCATGTCGAGGATGCCGTCGGGCGAGTCCCCGTCGAGCGTGGCGAACCAGCGGTTCAGGACGGGCGAGGTGGAGGCCGGGGCGGTCATGCGCTCTCTCCTGTGTCGTGTCCGGGCAGCGGGAACATGCCGAAGGTGGGATGGAAGAAGGCCTGGTACCGGGCGACGCGCTTGTCCGGGGACAGCAGCGCGACGGCGGAGAACGAGCCGGTCCCGCGACCGTCGCCCTCGACGACGACGCCGTAGACCATCTCCAGGTCACCGTCGGAGCTGCTGCGCAGCAGCCGGTGCCTGCGGCCGACCGGCGGGCGGCCGGTGATGTAGTCCTCGAGGTCGGCCCTCCGGCCGCCCCGGATCTCGCTCCCGGGGAGCGCGATGAGGAACTCGACATCCGGTTCGACGAGCTCGAGCGCGGTCAGCGGCTCGGCGCCGTCGAGTCGCGCGTAGTACTCCAGGATGATCACGGCACCGTCCTCCTCGACGAGACCCGACAAACTGAGATGAGTTCAGTTCGGCTTGCTTCACGCTAGCGGCGGGCCGTCGGACGGGCAAGAGGTCGGACGGGGCTCAGTCGACCGGTTCGGAACCGGCCACCATGCGCACGCAGCACCCGCCGATGAACTCCGAGATGGTTCCCAGCTCGAGGGTCCCGTCCGGCCGGTACCACCGCCACACACCGACGATCAGCCCGAGCAGGCTGCGCGCCATGATCGTCGGATCGTGCTGCGGGAAGTCCCCGGCCGCGATCCCGCGCTCGAGCAGGTCCGCCCAGTTCCGCTCGATCCGGACGACGAGCTCGCGGCAGGCCTCGCGCTCCGTCTCCTCGCGGCGGGATGCACGCTGGTTGGCCAGCAGGGCGATGTTGGCCTGCAGGATCCGGTTCTGCTGCACCTCCTGCGGCGAGATCGCGTAGGCGGCGGCGACGGCGGCGCGCAGCCCGGCGGTCCCCGTCGGCGTCTGCGCGGTCGCCTCCCGGAACGCCGCGTCCGAGTTGCGCAGCCCGAGCCGCATGATCGTCAGCAGGCAGTGCGCCTTGGACTCGAAGTAGTGGTAGAGCGCCGTCTGCCCGATGCCGACGCGCTCGGCGACCTCGGACCACTTCGTGGCCTCGTAGCCGACCTCGCCGAAGCACTCGACCGCCGCGGCGAGGATCGCGGGCCGCTTCGACCGCGGGCCGTCGTCGGCCTCGGTCAGCGCTTCGATGCTCATCCTGGCGACCCTCCCCTGCGGCTGTCCGGACCCACCCTAACCGCGCGAGCCGAACCGGATTCATCTCACCTGCCGGGCGACGTCGTCCGCCGCGGCCATCCCGAACACCACGGCGGGCGCGAGCCCGCCGGCGTAGGCGCCGACGTAGAGCCCGCCGATGTCGGAGCCCGCGGCGTAGAGCCCCGGGACGGCGTGGCCGTCGGCACCGGTGACCCTGGCCCGGTGGTCGATCCCGATCCCGGCGAAGGGGAAGGTGATCGCCGGCGCGACCTCGACGACGTAGTAGGGCGGCTCGTCGAGCGGGCGCGGGTCGAACCGCCGCGCGGGTGCGGGGTCGCGCCCGGTCGCGATCCGTTCGAGCCCGGCGGCGATGCGTGGGCCGTCGTAGCCCCACTCCGGCGGCATCCCGGCGAAGTCGGACGGGGCGTCGGCCACGACGCACCGTGCGCCCTGCCGGTCCGCCAGTGCGAACTTGTCGGTCGCCGGGGCCCCCGCGACGTAGGCCTGGGTGACCCACTCGCGGTGCCCCCGGGCGTCGGTGACGAGCAGCCCCCGCGCCCCGGGTTGCCCGGCCAGGGCCATGGTCGTCAGGTGGTCGCCGACGGTCTCGTCGACGAAGCGCTCTCCGGCCAGGTTGAACAGGGCCGCGTGCTCGCTGTAGTAGAGCGCGAGATCGACGTAGTGCTCGGGGCGCAGCTCGACACCCGCCGGCACCAGATGACCGTAGAAGCCGCCGCGGGAGTTCGTCAGCGTGCCACCGGCGGCGCGGGCGAGGCGCAGGCCGTCTCCCCGGCTGTGCGGGTTGGAGCGGAGCGCGATGTCCGCGGCGAGCGGGTGGACGTGCTCGGCCCGCAGACCGGGATCGCCCTGGAAGCCGCCGGTCGCGAGCACGGTCGCGCGGGCGTGCACCGTCCGCTCGGTGCCGTCGGCGAGCTGCAGGTCGGCCCCGACGACCGCCCCCGCCGGGTCGGTGCGCAGCTGCCGCGTCACGACGCCGGTGCCGATGCTCCCGGCGTCGGTGATCCGCCGCCGGCAGGTGTCGACGAACAGGGCGGTGTCGAACTGGTGCCCGGTCCCGTGCCGGAGCATCGTGACGGGCGGCCCGTAGGGGACTCCGAGGTCGTCCAGCAGGCCGAGTGCGGCCGGGAACCCGTCGACGACGGCGGCGCACAGGTCCGGGTCGCCGGACGGGTTCGCCGCGCGCATCGCCCCGGCCGTGGCGGCGGTCCACAGGTACCCGGCGTAGAGGGCCGACCCGCCCAGCGACGGCGCCCGTTCGACGAGCACGACGTCGAGGCCGTGCCCCACCGCGCGCACGGCCGCGGTCAGCCCGGCCATCCCGCCACCGATCACCAGCAGGTCCACGTCGTCCGTGGGGGGCATCGGCGTCACACTCCGATCGTCGCGAGCAGCGTGTCGTGGTCCGGTTCGCCGAGCAGCACCGCGCTCGTCGCGGCGCGTCGCACCTGCAGGTGGGCGGTGTGCTCCCAGGTGAAGCCGATCCCGCCGTGGACCTGGACGTTCTCCGCGGCGACCCAGCGGTGCGCGTCGGCGCAGACCAGCGCGGCCAGCGTGGTGGCGGTGTCCACGTCGGTGTCCTCGGCGACCGCCGCCGCCGCCCAGAGCGAGGCGGACCGGGCTGCCTCGACCCGGACGGCCATGTCGGCGCAGCGGTGCTTGACCGCCTGGAAGGTGGCGATCGGGCGGCCGAACTGCAGGCGCCGCGCGGCGTGATCGACGGCCTGGTCCATCGCGGCGCCCGCTCCGCCGGTCTGCTCGCACGCGAGCGCCGCCCGGGCACGGGCGAGTACCCGTCCGACGACCCCTGGCGCGTCGCCGGGGGCCCCGAGCGGTGTGCCCGGGGTGCCGTCGAGGACGACGTCGGCGAGCTGGCGGGTGGGGTCCATGGCCCGCAGCGGGGTGCGCACGAGCCCGGCGGCGTCGCCGTCCACGGCGAACAGGCGGGGACCGGTCGCCGTCCCTGCGGTCACGAACAGGACGCCTGCGGTGGCCCCCTCGACGACCAGCGTCTTGGCGCCGCCGAGCCGCCATCCCGTGGCGTCGTCGCCGGTCGCGTACGTGCTCCCGCGCCCGGCGCGGTCGGTGTGGGCCAGGGTCGCGGTCGTCCGGCCGTCGACGAGCCGCTGGAGCAGGTCGTGGCGGACGTCGTCGGTGCCGGTGGTGTGCAGCAGCACCCCGACGCCGAGTACGGCGGTCGAGAACCACGGCAGCCGGGCGGGACGCCGGCCCAGCTCCCCGGCGACGACGCCCACCTCGCGGAAGGTCGCCCCGGCGCCGCCCAGTTCGTCGGGCACGTCGAGGGCGACGGCGCCGAGTTCGGTGGCGAAGCGGCGCCAGGTGGTGTCGTCCCAGCCGGCGTCCGGGTCGGGATCGGGCTCGGTGTGGCGTTCGAGGAACCCCCGGACGACCGAGCGCAGGTTCTCGGCGTCCCCGTCCGGGGTCAGGCGCGGGGTCATGCCGGCCGTCCGTCGTCGGAGGCGGCGGCGAGGACCTCGGCGAACCGCTCGCGGGCGGCGGCCTCCCGGGTGGGCAGGGTGTAGGGCGGGAACAGGCCCTCGTCGGGGGCGGTGCCGCGCAGCAGCGCCTGCGCGAGGTTGACCTTGTGCACCTCGGTGGCGCCGTCGGCGAGTCCCATGTGGAACGACTCCATGACCCACTTGCCGAAGGGCAGCTCCTTCGAGATGCCCAGCGAGCCGTGGATCTGGATCGCCCTCCCGGCGACGTCGGCGAGGACCTTCGGCATGGCCGCCTTGACCGCGGAGATGTCGGCGCGCACCTTCCGGTAGTCGTCGTACTGGTCGATCCGCCAGGCGGTGCGCAGCACCAGCAACCGGAACTGCTCGATCTGGATCCAGGAGTCGGCGATCTTCTCCTGGACCAGCTGCTTGTCGGCCAGCCGCTCGCCCTTGGAGGTCCGGGACACCGCGCGGCGCTTCATCATCTCGAATGCGCTGGTCACCAGCCCGACGGTGCGCATCGCGTGGTGGATCCGCCCCCCACCGAGGCGGGTCTGCGCCACGGCGAACGCCTGGCCGCGTCCACCGAGGATGTTCTCGGCAGGGACGCGCACATCGGTGTAGCGCAGATAGTTGTGCGAGCCGACCGGCTCGTCGTGCCCCCACACGCTGACGTCGCGGACGCGTTCGATCCCCGGGGTGCCGGCCGGCACGACGAACATCGACATGCTCGTGTGCGCGGGGGCGTCCGGCTCGGTCACCGCCATGACGATCAGGAACTCCGCCCACAGTGCGTGGGAGGAGAACCACTTCTCCCCGTTGATGACCCACTCGTCGCCGTCGAGCACCGCGGTGGTGCGGAAGCCGGTCGGGTCCGACCCGCCGTGCGGCTCGGTCATCGAGAAGCACGACACGATCTCGCCCTCGACGAGCGGGTCGAGGTAGGTGCGCTTGAGGTGGTCGCTGCCGTAGTGGGCCAGGATCTCGGCGTTGCCCGAGTCCGGGGCCTGGCAGCCGAACACCACCGGGCCCGAGTGCGTGCGGCCCAACTTCTCGTTCAGCAGCGCCAGCCGAAGCTGCCCGTAGCCCTTGCCGCTCAGCTCGGGGCCCAGGTGGGCCGCCCACAGGTTGCGCTCGCGGACCTGCTGCTGGAGGGGCTTGATCAGGGCGTTGCGCACCGGGTCGCGCGGGTTCCAGGCGTGCTCGATCACCTGGTCGACGGGCTCGACCTCGGTCCGGACGAACTCCTCGACCCAGTCCAGCTCGGCCTGGACGTCGGGATCGGTCTCGAATCCCCAGCTCATGTGCGGTGCCCCCTACCGGGTCAGGACGGTGCAGGCGGAGATGCCCGGCGCCCCGTAGACGTGGGTGAACCCGACCCGCGGATCCCCCGGAACCTGGTGCCCGCCGGCGTCGCCGCGCAGCTGGAGCACGTTCTCGTAGACCTGCCGCAGCCCGGACGCGCCGATCGGCTCGCCGTTGGCGATGCAGCCGCCGTCGGTGTTGACCGGCAACCGGCCCTCGATCGCCGTCGCGCCGGAGGTGATCAGCCCGGCCTGCTCGCCGTGGGCGCACAGCCCGGTCTCGGCCATGTGCATCAGCTCCGCCCCGGACTCGGTGTCCTGGATCTGGGCGACGTCGACCTCGGACGGGTCGATCCCGGCCGCGGTGAACGCCGCCGCCGAGGCCTCCACGGTGGGCGAGTCGGCCCGCTCGGCCGCGATCCACGGGGAGAACACCTCGAACGACCCGTACCGCCTGCTCCGGAACGCCGCACCCTGCAGGAACACCGGGTTCCCGGCGTACTCCCGCGCCCGGTCGGCACGGCACAGCACCAGCGCGACCGCGCCCTCCGCCGGTGAGCAGTACATGTACTGCGTCAACGGGTGCGAGATCATCGGGGCGGCCGCGATCTCGGCGGCGCCGATCTCCGTGCGCCGCCACGCCATCGGATTGCGGGCCCCGTTGCGGAAGGCCTTCTCCGCGACCGTGGCCAGCACCGCCGGGTCGAGATCGTGCTCGTGCAGGTAGCGCTGGATCTTCATCCCGAAGAACTGCGTGGTCACCATCATCCCGGTCTCGCCGTACCAGGCACCGATCCCGTGCTCGGCCGGGTCGGTGGCGAACGCACCCCGCGGGTGCTTGTCGAAGCCGATCACGATCCCGACGTCGTGCTGCCCCGACCGGATCGCCGCGTCCGCCGCGATCAGCGCCGACCCGCCGGTGGCGCACCCGTTGGCCACGTTGATGAACGGCAGCCCGGTCAGCCCCAGCTCCGAGACCAGCGTGTCCGCGTCCCCGGCCGAGTGCGACCCGCCGAACCCGAACTGCATGTCCGCGAACGACAGCCCGCAGTCGCGCAGCGCCGCGCGGGCGGCGTGCACGGCCTGCGCACGCCCGGACACCCCCTCGGTGCGCCCGAACCGGTGCATCCCGATCCCGACGATCGCCACCTCACTCATCGCGCACCCCCGCGAACGCGAAGGTGTGCACGTGCCGACCGGACTCGTCGTCCCGGAAGGGGGTGAGCACCAGCTCGACCGCCATCCCGATCGCCAGCTCCGCCGGGTCGGTCCCGGTGAGCCGGGCCTCGACGATCAGCTGGCCGGGCAACTCCACGTAGCCCACGCCGAACGGCTCGTACGCCTCAGTACCGGTGTAGGGCGGCTTCGGGCGGAACCCCTGCACCGTCCACGACCACAGGGTCCCGGTCCGCGACAGCGGCACCGGCGTCATCGACGAGCCCGTGCAGCGCGGACACCCGCCCTGGACGGGGAACGTGTACGCGGCACAGTCGGCGCACCGGCTGCCCAGCAACGCCGGCCCGTCCGCGGTCTCGACGAACAGCGCGTCGTCCACCGTCTCCCTGCCCCCGATCACGGTGCTGCCAGCCGTCCGCCGTCGACGGCCAGCAGGGCACCGGTCGTGTAGGTCGCGTGCGGCCCGCACAGGTACAGCGCCGCCCCGACGATCTCGTGCGGCTCACCCACCCGCCTCGACGGCCAGTCCCGCGCCATCCGCTCGACGACATCGGGATCCCAGGCCTTGCTGATGTCGGTGGCGAACGGGCCGGCCAGGATCGTGTTCACCCGCACGCCCGGCCCGTACTCCTGCGCGAACCCGGCCGTGAGCGTGTTCAACGCCGACTTCGCCGCCGTGTAGGGCAGGTCGCCCGCCGTGGGCCGCTGCGACCCCATCGACGAGATGTTGAGGACCACCCCGCCGCCGCGGGGCGCCATGCGTCTCCCCGCCGCGGCCATCAGCCGGAACGGCCCCTTCACGTTGACCGCGAACACCTTGTCGAACAGGGCCTCGGAGACGGCGTCGAGCGAGGGGTAGACCGGCGCGATCCCGGCGTTGTTGACGAGCACGTCCACCGGACCCAGCTCCTGCTCGACCTCGTCGAGCAGCGGGTCCAGGCGATCCCACTCCCCCACGTGCGCCGCGTGGGCGCTGACCCGCCGTCCGGTCGCCGACGCCAGCTCACCCGCCAGTTCCTCGCACGTGTCCTTCCTGCGCGAGGCGATCGCCACGTCCGCCCCGGCGGCCGCGAACGCGATCGCGATCTCCCGGCCCAGCCCCCGCGACCCACCGGTCACCAGAGCCCGCCGGCCCGCCAGGGGTTCGCCGGCACCGGCTCCGCCGCGGACGGCGGCCACGGACCGCTCCACACTCGTCGTCATCTCGGGATGTCCTTCCACGCCACGCCACGATCGGCGCGCGGCTCCGGCGGCAGCCCCAGCAGGCGCTCCGCGATGATCGTGCGCTGGACCTCGTCCGACCCGCCCGCGATCCGGTAGCCCGGAGCGCCCAGGTAGTGCTCGGTCCAGCGGTACGTTCCGTCCCCGGCGTCCGCGACGAGCCGTGGCCCGAGGAGGACGGCCGCCGCCTGCGACACCAGCGTCAGCCGCTGCGCCCACGCCAGCTTCCGCAGCGACCCCATCGGGCCCGGCTCCCCGCCGGCCTGCCGCGTCTCCCGGTCGCGCTGCGCCGACAGCGCCGCGACCTTCTCGGCCGCCCACACCTCCGCCAGCGCCCGCCGGACCTCCGGGGCCGCGAGGCGGTCCAGGCGGCCGGCGTCCTCGACGAGCTGGGCGAAGCCGCCGCCGAGGTCCACGTCGGCGCCCGACGACCCACGCTCGAAACGGAGCGTGGCCAGCGTGACGGCCCAGCCACCGCCGACCTCGCCGAGCCGCAGCGAGTCCGGGATCCGGACGTCGTCCAGGAACACCTCGCAGAACGACGACCCGCCCGACATCTGCCGCAGCGGCCGCACCTCGACCCCCGGGGTGTCCATCGGCAGCAGGAACGCGGTCAGTCCCTTGTGCTTGGCCACGTCCGGGTCGGTGCGGCAGATCAGCTCGCCCCACCCCGCGAACTGCGCCCCGGAGCTCCACACCTTCTGGCCGTTGACGACCCATCCGTCGCCGTCGCGCACCGCCCGGGTGGCCAGACCCGCCAGGTCCGACCCCGCCGAGGGCTCGGAGAACAGCTGGCACGCCAGCACGTCGCCCCGCAGCAACGGGCGCACCAGCCGGTCACGCTGCTCCGCGGTGCCGAACAGCTGCACCGTGGGCGCGATCAGGGCCGTCGACACCGACGTCAGCTCGTGCCGGCCGGGGTGCGCGAACTCGCGCTCGACCTCGGCGAAGGCCTCCTCGTGCAACGCCGACAGCCCCGCACCGCCGTGCTCCACCGGCCAGGAGATCGCGCCGTACCCGGCGTCGAACTTCGTCCGCAGCCATCCCCTGATGCGGTCGAGCAGCTCCCGCTCCTGCTCGTACGGCAGGTCGTGGAACACCGCCACCGAGTCGCGCGGAGCGTCACCACGCGGTTCCAGACGACCGGCCAGCCACGTCCGTGCGGTGTCGGCGAACCCCGCGGGCCCCGTCTCTCCGGTGTCGTTCATCGGGCCGTCCACCCCCCGTCGATCGCGAGGACCTGCCCGGTGCAGTACGCCGACGCACCCGAGGCCAGGAACAGCAGCGCGCCGTCGAGCTCCGGGGGACGCCCGGGGCGCCGGACCATCGTGTTGCGCTCGATCCACCGGAGTGATGCGGCGTCGTCGAACATCGCGTCGTTCATCTCGGTGCGGAACCAGCCCGGTGCCAGGGCGTTGACCCGCACGCCGCGGGTGCCCCAGTGCCCGGCGAGCTGGCGGGTCAGCCCCACGAGGCCGGCCTTGCCCGCGGCGTACCCGGCGCCGCCGCGCGGCGCGGTCGCGACGACGCCCACGATGGAGCTGACGTTGACGATCGACAGCTCGCGGCCGTCCGCGGCCCGGGCCGCCAGCTGGGAGAGGTGGAACGGACCCACCAGGTTCGTCCCGAGCACCCCGGCGAAGGCGTCGGGGTGCTCGTCGAGGGGCCGGGCCCCGCTGCCGACGCCGGCGTTGTTCACCAGCACGTCGAGCGGTCCGGTCTCGTCGACGATCCGCTCCATCAACGCGGCGCGGTCCGCCTCCGAGGAGACGTCGGCCGCGGCCGGGCGGACGAGGGGGTTCCGGGAGGCCAGCTCCACGAGCCGTTCCTCGCGACGGGCGGCGGCCCAGACGGTGGCGCCCGCGGCCGCGAGCACCTGCGCGAAGCGCGCCCCGAGACCGGACGACGCGCCGGTGACGAGCGCGGTCCGGCCGGTCAGGTCGAAGACGGCGGCGGGGGTCGGGACGGTCATCCGGCGTCCCCGCCGTCCAGGAGCAGGCGCGCGTCGCGGATCATCGCGGCGATCGCGGGGGGCAGCTGTTCCTGCACCGGGTCGTGGTGGGCGCCGGTCCGGTGGCGCACCAGGTTGTGCCCCATGATCGCGGCCATCTTCATCCGCCCGACCGCCCGGAACCAGGCGAGGTCCTGCTCGGTACCGCCGTCGTCACCCCGCGCGGCCCGGTACTCCCGGCCGAGCTCCTCCTCGGTCGGCAGGCCGGCGACCTCCCGGCCGGAACCGGGGAACAGCCGTCCGTCGGTGAACACCCCGAACCAGGCGAGGTCGCCCCGCGGGTCGCCGACGCCCCAGATCTCCCAGTCGACGAGTGCCGTCGGTGTGGTGCCGTCGAACAGCAGGTTCCCGAGGCGGAAGTCCCCGTGCACGACGGTGGGTGCGACGGCCGCGGGGACGCTCGCGGCCAGGGCCGCGAGCAGCTCCTCCGATCCCGGGCGGAGCTCGTCGGGGACCGCGCGCATCGTGCGGGTCCAGCGGGCCAGCTCCTCGCCCGGACCGGCCGGGACGGGCGGCGCCGCACCGAGGGCGGTGACCGCGGCGTCCAGCTCCGCCGTGGGTACGGCGTGCAGCGCCCCGAGGATCCGCGCGGCGGCGAGCATCCGGGTCCTGGCGAGGACCGGATCGATCTCGGTGTCGACGGTGAGCACCGGCTCGACGGCCTCACCGGCGGCGAACTCCATCGCGAACCAGGCCGGTTCGGCCTCGTCGCGGGCGAGCACGCGCGGCAGTGGCAGGCCACGGACGGCCAGCACGGCCAGCGCGGTGGCCTGGTGGAGCACGTCGTGACGGCCGATCGCCCGCCGGCCGGGCGGCACCGCCTTGACGACGACCCCGGCGTCGCCGTGCCGCAGGACGTAGGTGAGCCCCGACCGGCCGCCCTCCAGGACGGACATCGGGCCGGCACCGGGGGCGTCGAGTGCCGAGCGGACGCGCGCGGCGAGCTCCGCGTCCGCGTCGGTGGCCGGAATCGACCTGGTCATGACTCTCCTTCGGCTCCCGGACCGTTCCGGGCGGGTGGTCGCGCCGGGGTCGCGCGCATCGGCACGCTCCCCCGGCGCGACGACGAGCAGGGTCAGCGCCCGGTCCACTTCGGGTCGCGCTTCTCCAGGAACGCGGCGACCCCCTCGGCGGCGTCGTCCGAGTTCAGGGTCACGCCGACGGCGAGGTGCTCCATGACCATCAGGGACGCGATGTCCGCGTCGAGGCCGCGGTCGACGGCCATCTTCGTCAGCTTCATCTGGAACGGGCTCTTGTCGGTGAGGTGGCTGATGAACTCCTCGACCGTCGCGTCGAGCGTCTCCGCCGGCGCACTCGCGTTGACCAGGTCGTACTCGTCGGCCTCCTTGCCGTTCAGCAGCTTGCCCGTGAGCATCAGCTCCTTGGTCTTGCGGATGCCGAGCATCCGCGGGAGCCGGTAGATCGGGCCGGCGCCGCCGAAGAGCGCGCGGCGGATGTGGAAGTCCCCGATCAGGGCGGACTCGTCGGCGATCGCGAAGTCGCACGAGATCATGACCTCGAACCCACCGGCCGTCACGTAGCCCTCGAGCACCGCGACCGACGGCTTGCTCATGGAGTAGAGCCGGTCGCACACCTTCGCGGACACCACCGCGACGTCCATCGCGGTGCTCGTCCCGATGAAGTCCGACTGCAGGCTGTCGAGGTCGAACCCGGAGGAGAAGGTGTTCCCCCGGCCCCGCACGACCACGACGCGCAGCTCCGGGTCGGCCTCGACCTCGGTGATGATCTCGTCGAGCCGGTGGAGCATCGCCACGGTGATGCAGTTGCGCTTGTGGGGCCGGTTGAGCCAGATCCGGGCGACGTGACCGTCACGCTCGAACTGGATGTCGTCCTCGACTGCCATGCGGTCCTCCAAGTTGAACTGAATTCACCTCAATATGATGGGGCCGGGGTCCCGCTGTCAAGACACTCCGGAGCGACCGACCAGACCGTCCACCGGCGGGGCAGCCGGGAGCGTGTCGTCCCAGCGGTCCCAGTGCGTCACGTCGTCGACCCCGGGGCGTCCGGCGCGACGGAAGTCCTGCCCGCGCGTGTAGGCCAGCGGAGTCAGGCACACCTGCTGGACCCGCTCGAAGGGGATGCCGAGCACGTCGGCCACGGCCTGCTCCCGGGCGAGGTGCATGGTCGTCCAGCAGGTGCCGAGCCCCCGCCCGCGCGCGGCCAGCATGAAGCTCCAGACCGCGGGCAGCGCACCACCGAGCATCGAGGCGCTCGCGAACGACGAGGCGCCGTCGAGCCGGACCCCGTCGAGGCAGGCGATCACGATCGTGCCGACCTCGTGCAGTGCCTGCTCGAGCGCGTCGGCCGACCGGCTGGTGCGCTCCTGGCTCCGCGCCTCGTCCGGGTCCGTGCGCTCCACCCGGCCGATGTAGCCGGCCGAGTCCCGGTAGCTCCCGTGGTAGATCTCGGAGTAGATCGACGCCACGGCCGCCCGCCGCTCCGGATCGCGCACCACGACGAACCGGGTGCGCGCGACGTTCGATCCGGCCGGAGCCTGGAGGGCCAGGTCGATGCACTCCCGGACGAGCCGGGCCGGCACCTCCCGGCCGGGATCGAGCCTCCTGCGTACCGCCCGGGTCGTGGACAGCGCCTCGTCGAGTTCCATAAACTTGAACCAATATCAGTTCAGGATCGCTGTCAAGCGAGCCGGACCCCGGTCGACCAACGGAGGCAGGAATGTCGGAGCGGTTCGTGGAGCGGACGGTGCTCGTCACCGGTGCGACCGGCGGGCTCGGCTCCGCGATCGCGGAGCGGCTCGTCGCCGAGGGCGCCTCGGTCGCGCTCACCGACGTCGACGGGGAGGCGTGCACCCGGCTGGCGGACGACCTCGGCGGAGACGCGCTCGCACTCGCGCTCGACGTCACCGACGAGAACGGCTGGCGCGCGGCGGTCGATGCGGTGGAGAGCCGGTGGGGCGGACTGGACGTCCTGGTCAACAACGCCGGGATCGGCAGCACGGGGACCGTGGAGGACGAGTCGCGGGAGCGCTGGGACGACGTCGTCGCGGTCGACCAGCTCGGCACCTGGCTCGGCATGAGACAGGCCGGTCCGCTGATCGAACGCAGCGGCGGCGGGGCGATCGTGAACATCGCGTCGATCCTCGGCGCGACCGGCGGACTCGCGAACAGCTTCTCCTACGCCGCAGCCAAGGGGGCGGTGCGGTCGATGACGCTCAACGCCGCCCTGCACTGGGCCACCCGGGGTGTCCGGGTGAACGCCGTCGTCCCCGCCTTCATCGGCACCCAGCAGCTCGTCGAGCGTTTCGGCGGCACCGAACGGCACGCGGCGATGCTCGCGAACACCCCGATGGGCAGGCTCGGCCGGCCGGCCGAGGTCGCCGCCGCCGTCGCCTTCCTGGCCTGTGACGACTCCGGCTACACGACCGGGTCCGAGGTCTTCGTCGACGGCGGCTGGTCCGCCCGCTGATCATGACGTCGAGGAGCGGGACCATGCGCGCCGTCCGCCGGATCGCAACGGGACGGGTCGAGACCGTCGGGATCGAGGTCCCCGAGCCGGGACCGGGCCAGGTCCGCCTGGAGGTGCTGGCGGCGGGCGTCTGCCACTCGGACCTGCACGTGGTCGACACCGCGGTCGGCGACCGGTGGCCCGGCGCGTTCACGCTCGGCCACGAGGTCTGCGGGCGCGTGGCCGATACCGGCCCGGGGGTCGACCCGGACACGGTGGGCGACCAGGTCGTCGTCTACGCGCCGTACGGGTGCGGGTCGTGTGCCCGCTGCCTGCACGGACGGGCGAACTACTGCGACCACCGGAGCACCCTGCCCGCGGCGGGGATCGGACTCGGCGTCGACGGCGGCATGGCCGACGCCCTGGTCGTGGACGCCTGGCGGCTCGTCCCCGCCCCCGGCCTCGACCCGCGCGTCGCCGCCACCCTCACCGACGCCGGCCTGACGTCCTTCCACGCCGTCGCCGGCAGTCTCGACCGGCTCGACGCGCACGACGCGGTGGCCGTCGTGATCGGCGTCGGGGGGCTCGGGCACCTCGCGATCGGCCTCCTGCGGCAGCTCACCCCGGCCCGGGTGGTCGGCGTCGACAGCCGGGCGGCGGCCGTCGGGCTCGCCCGGGAGTGCGGAGCCGCGCTCGCGACGACACCGGACTCCGCGCTGCAGGCCGTCCGGGACCTCTCGGGCGGGCGCGGCGCCGACGTCGTGCTCGACTGCGTCGGCAGCCAGGGGACCGAGGAGCTGGCCGCATCGCTGCTCCGCCCCGCCGCCGATCTCGTCGTCGTGGGCAGCGGGGGCGGTGCGCTCGCCGTGACGAAGCCGGGCCCCCTGCCGGCGGGCGCGCGGGTGCAGTTGCCGTTCTGGGGCACGCTCCCCGAGCTGGCCGACGTCGTCGGTCTCGCGGCCGGCGGACGGCTGACGACCCGCGTGACGGAGTACGGCCTCGACCAGGCCGGCCACGTCCTCGACGAGCTCCGGCACGGGCGGGTCACCGGCCGCGCGGTGCTCGTGCCCGGGAAGGACGCCCCGACCTCTTGAACTGACCTCAGTTCATCTCTAGATTGACCCTGCCCGCACCCGGCGAGGACGCCGGTGCGGAACCGCCCGTCCGAGCGCGAAGGAGCGCCGATGTCGACGCAGTCATCGGAAGACGCCGTCCGGGTCGGCCGCCGGGCCAGCACGGCCGCGGCGGTGGGAACCGCGATCGAGTACTACGACTTCGCCGTCTACGGCTACCTCGCCGTCGTCCTGGCGCCGCTGTTCTTCCCGAGCCAGGAAGGCCTGATCGGGATCCTCGGCACGCTCGCCGTCGTCGCCAGCGGCTTCCTCGCCCGGCCGCTCGGTGGGCTGTTCTTCGGGCGGCTCGGGGATCGCCGGGGCCGCCGGGCCGTGCTCATGGCCACCGTCACCGTCATGGGCGTCGCGACCGTCCTGACCGGCCTGCTCCCGACCTACGCCACCATCGGCGTCCTCGCCCCGATCCTGCTCACGGTGCTGCGCATCGTGCAGGGCTTCTCCGCGGGCGGCGAGATCGGCGGGGCCGCGTCGCTCTCCACCGAGTCCGCGCCCTCCCGCCGCCGCGGGCTGTTCGGGTCCGCGACCTCCATCGGCATCTCCGTGGGACTCGCCGGGGCCGCGGGCACCGTCGGCGCGCTGACCAGCCTGCTCTCACCCGACCAGATGTCGAGCTGGGGCTGGCGGGTGCCGTTCCTGATCGCCGGCCCGCTCCTCGTCGGTGCCCTCCTGTACCGCATGCGCGTCGAGGACTCCCCGATGTTCCAGCAGATGGTCGAGCAGGCAGAACCACCCAAGGCGCCGGTGTCCGAAGTGCTGCGGGAGCACAAGGCCGCCACCCTCCGGGTGGTCGGCATCGCCTACGCGACGATGACGACCGGGGGCCTCGCCTCGGTCTACCTGCTCGTCCACCTCTCGGCCGTGCTCGGCTACCCGTTGTCCGGCTCGCTCTGGCTGATCGTGCTGATCGTCCTGATGCCGCTCGGCCTGATCCCCTGGTCGGGCGCCCTCAGCGACCGCTTCGGCAGACGGCGCGTGCTCGCGGCGGGGCTCGTCGGCTTCCTGGTCCTGGGCGTGCCCTGCTTCTGGGTCATGCAGCAGGGTTCGTTGCTGCTCGCGATCGTCGCGGCGCTCGTCCTGAACATCCCGTTCGGGATCCAGCAGGGTGTGGTCTACACCCAGTACTCGGAGCTCTTCCCGACGCGCGTCCGCTACACCGGCGTCTCCCTCGGCTTCAACATCGGCGGGGTGATCGGCTCCGGAGCGGTCTCGGTCGTCGCGACGTCTCTGGTGGCGGCCACCGGGAACACGCTGGCGCCCGCCGCGTACCTCGTCCTGGCCGCGGTCGTCGGGCTGCTCGTCGTGGCGACCATGCGGGAGACGTCGACGACGGACCTGGGCCCCGCGCGCCGGCAGCGGATCGGGCAGGACGCATGAGCGCCCCGGCCGCCCGCAGGGTCGTGGTCACCGGCGCGGGCAGCGGCATCGGCCGGGCCACCGCCCTGCGGCTCGCGGCCGCCGGCGCGTCCGTGGCCGTGCTCGACGTCGGCGGGCACGCGGAGACCGCGGCCGCCTGCGAGGGCACTGCGGTGCCGTTGACCTGCGACGTCTCCGATCCCGGCGCCGTCTCGGCCGCCTTCGCCTCGGCCGCGGGGTCACTCGGCGGCCTCGACGCGGTCGTCACCTGTGCGGGCGTCACCGACGGGACGCCCACCGAGGAGATGACCGCCGCGACCTGGCAGCGGCTGCTGGCGGTCAACCTGACGGGGACGTTCCTCTGCCTGCAGGCGGCCCTCCCGCACCTGCTGGTGGGTGGTGGCGCCGCCGTCACGGTCGGCTCCGTCGGATCGCTCGTCGCGGCCGGGCGCTCCGCCGCCTACGACGCGTCCAAGGCGGGCGTCGCCGCCCTCACCCGCGGCATCGCCGTCGAGTACGCCGATCGCGGGATCCGCGCCAGCTGCGTCTGCCCGGGGCTGGTCGCCACGAACCTCGCGGCCAACAGCGCCGCCCGCGCCCACCTGTCCCCGGACGTCCGCACCGGTATCGCCGGCCGGGTCGCCACGCCGATGCCCCGCGCCGCCGCGCCCGACGAGATCGCCGCCGTGATCGCGTTCCTCCTGTCGTCCGGGGCCTCGTTCATGACCGGCGCCGTGGTGCCGGTCGACGGCGGGTACACGGCGGTCTGACCCGCCGCCGGGCGAGGTCGCGCGCGGGCGGACACCTAGGATGGAACGGTGACCGACCCGCAGGACGCCCATGTCATCGGCGAGACCGCGCGCCGGCGCACCTTCGCCGTCATCTCCCACCCCGACGCCGGCAAGTCCACCCTCACCGAGGCCCTCGCCCTGCACGCCGAGGTCATCGACTCGGCGGGCGCGGTGCACGGCAAGTCCGGCCGCAAGGGCGTGACGTCGGACTGGATGGAGATGGAGCGGGCCCGCGGCATCTCGGTGTCGTCGGCGGTGCTGCAGTTCGCCTACCGCGACTGCGTGATCAACCTGCTCGACACCCCCGGCCACGGCGACTTCTCCGAGGACACCTACCGGGTGCTCGCCGCCGTCGACGCCGCGGTGATGCTGCTCGACGCGGCCAAGGGCCTCGAACCGCAGACCCTCAAGCTGTTCGACGTCTGCCGGTCCCGCGGCGTCCCGATCGTCACCTTCGTCAACAAGTGGGACCGGCCCGGCCGGGAGGCCCTGGAACTGCTCGACGAGGTCGAGCAGACCATCGGACTGCGCCCGATGCCGCTGACCTGGCCGCTCGGGATCGCGGGCCAGTTCAAGGGGCTGATCGAGCGCGACACGGGCGCCTACACGGCCTTCACCCGTGCGGCCGGCGGGGCGACCAAGGCGACCGCGACGGCCGTCGACACGGACACGATCGCCGCGCAGGAGCCGGAGTACTGGCAGGCCGCGCAGGACGAGCTGGGGCTGCTCGACGAGATCGGCGCGACCTGGGACGAGAAGGACTTCCTCTCCGGGGCGGCGACGCCGGTGCTGTTCGGGTCGGCACTGTCGAACATCGGGGTGGCCCGGCTGCTCGACTCGCTCGTCGATCTCGCGCCGGCACCGGCGGCCCGGCCGGACGTCGACGGCGAGGACCGGCCGCTGAGCGCCCCGACCTCCGGGCTGGTGTTCAAGGTGCAGGCCGGGATGGACAAGGCGCACCGGGACCGGATGGCGTTCCTGCGGATCTGCTCGGGCCGGTTCGAGCGCGGCATGGTGCTCACCCACGCGACGACCGGCAAGCCGTTCGCCACCAAGTACGCGCAGTCGGTGTTCGGTTCCGAGCGCAGGACGGTCGAGGAGGCGTTCCCGGGTGACATCGTCGGCCTGGTCAACGCGACCGCGCTGCGCCCCGGCGACACGCTCTACGCGTCCGGGCCGGTGGAGTTCCCGTCGATCCCCGCGTTCGCGCCGGAGCACTTCGCGGTGATCCGTGCCAAGGACGCCGGCAAGTACAAGCAGTTCCGCAGGGGCATCGAGCAGCTCGGCAACGAGGCCGTCATCCAGATCCTGCGCTCGGACCTGCGCGGCGACCAGGCGCCGGTGCTCGCGGCGGTCGGGCCGCTGCAGTTCGACGTCGTCACCGGCCGGCTGGAGACCGAGTTCAACGCGCCGGTGCTGCTGGACCGGCTGCCGTACCAGATCGCGCGGCTCACCGAGCAGGCCGCGGTCGACGCGCTGTCGTCGCAGTCCGAGTGCGAGGTGCTGCGCCGCGACTCCGACGGCGAGTACCTGGCACTGTTCAGCAACAAGTGGCGGATGGACATCATCCAGAGGAAGTTCCCGGACCTGCGGTTCGAGGCGATGCCGGCGGGATCGTCGATCTCCTGAGCCGGTCCCGCCGGCACCCTCCCCTCACGCCGCGAGGACGAAGAACTCCAGCGCGTTGCCGTCCGGGTCCTTGAACGACAGCGCCAGCCCGTAGTCCGCCTCGGTGATCCCGTCGTGGGCGATGCCGACGGCGTCGAGGTGGTCGCACCACCGCTGAAGCTCGGACCGGTCGCCGACGCCGAAGCCGACGTGGTCCATCCCCGGACGGGACGGCGAGAACGAGTCGCCGCCGTCGACGTCGTCGTGCCGGGTCAGGCCGAGCAGCTGCCCGGACGGCAGCGCGAACACCCGCCGGTGGAACGGCCCGTCGGACAGCGTCATGGCCGGCTCGGCGCCGATCAGCTTCACGTACCACGGCTCGCTGACCTGCAGGTCGGTCACCGACAGGGCGAGATGGTGGATGGCGGGGAACTCGGGCACGGCGGCCTCCCGGGTCGGTCGTATGTCGGGTCGTGCATGCTCCGGGTGCCCGAACCCGGGACAGATCAATCGTGCACGACCGGACGGTCAGCCCGCGGCGTCGGCCGGGTCGCCGAACCGGACGTCGAGCGGCCAGTCCCCGTTCCCGGGCAGCGCCGCGAGCCGCGCGTACTCCGCGGCGATGTCGTCCGGGTCGTAGGCGGTCCCGTGGGCCACCGGGCCGCAGACAGTGACCGTCGCGGTGCGCACGTCGTCCTCGGCGAACTGCCGGTCCAGGAGCTCGGCGAGCGCGCGCAGCCCGGCCTTGCCCAGCGACAGCGACGCGAGCTGCGGCAGCGGTTCCGGCATCCCCGAGGTGAGCAGGTAGCGGCCCCGGCCGGCCGCCGCCATCCGCGGGAGCAGGGCGGCCGCCGCGGTGACCGCGCCCCCGACGTTCACCGCGAACGTGTCCCGCAGGGTCACGGCGTCGAGGGTGGTCACGTCGTCGGCGCGGAGCACACCCGCGTTGTGGACGAGCACCTCGGGCACGCCGAGCCGGTCCACGAGCAGGTCCAGCCCCTCCCGCAGGCCCTGCTCGTCCGCGACGTCGGCGGTCGTCGTCGCGGTGGCGCCGGGCAGCTGCTCGGCCAGCACCTCCACACCGGACCGGGACCGCGCGAGCAGGCCGACGTCGTAGCCGCCCTCGGCGAAACGGTGGGCGACGGACCGGCCGATGCCGGGCCCGGCGCCGATGACGAACATCGAGGCCATCAGCGCGCCCGCTCCGGCGCCGTCCACGCCGTCCGGGGGCCGGGGCGGAGCCGGGACCGACCGTCGCCGTGGTTCGGGATCAGTTGCACACGACCGGGTACCCGGTGATCAGGTCGCCCATCCCCCGGAGACCGGGACGATCTGCCCGGCGAGGAAGTCGCTCGCCCCGGACGCCAGGGCCAGCGCGAGCTCGGCCGCCTTCCGGCCCTCCCCGAGCCGGCCGGCCGGGATCTGCGCCTCGAACGAGCCGCGCACCTCGTCGTCGGCCAGCATCTCGTCGGTGTAGTACATGTTGTTCCGGATGTGCGCCGGGCCCAGGCCGTTGACCTGCACGTTGTACGGCGCCGCCTCGGCCCCCGCCACCTGCAGGAACGCGTTCTGGGCACCGCGGGCCGCAGAGTAGACCGCGAGCCCCGGGATCGCGCGTACCGGGGTCGCGCTCGTCGCGCCGACGATCTTGCCGTAGCGGCGTTCGATCATCGCGGGCAGCGCCGCACGGACCACCCGCAGCAGCGGCCAGACGAGCTCGTCGAGGTAGTCCCTGGAACTCCTCGTCGGCGAACCCGGTGACGTCACCGATCATGCTCGTCACCGGCATCCGCCGGTGCGGCCCGGCGAAGTTCGCGACGAGCACGTCGATCTCGCCGGCGGCCGCGACGACCTGCGCCGCGACGTCCGGCCCGGTCGTGTAGTCGGTGGTGTCGGCGACGACGTCCGCGCCCTCCGCACGGAACAGCTCGACCACCGGCGGGCCGATGTAGCGGTCGGCGTGCGTGACGAGCACGCGCGTGCCCTCCAGACGTCCGGTCATGATCGGATCGTCCCGTTCCGGGCGCGGCGCCGCACCCGGAGGACGTCGTCAGGGGGCGTGGCAGGTCGGGGGCGCGCAGGCAGGGGTGCCCCCCATGTACTGGGCGACGACCGGGACCGGCCCGGTGAGCGTCGTGATCACGAAGGCGGCCAGCCAGATCAGCCCGCCGGCGAGCCCGGCGACCGAGACGCCCGCAGCGGAGATCGCGGCGCGGTTCGCCCGCGCACTCCCGCGGGTCGCGCCGATCGTGCCGAGGACGAGCCCGGCGAGCGTCAGGACGACACCGGCCGAGACCAGCGCCAGCCCGGCGACGGTGAGCGGGGCGACGATCGAGTACGCCACGGCGATCGCGACGAAGACGGCGCCGAGGACCCCGAGCACGAGCGCGGACACCCCGAGACCGCCGCTCGGTGTGGCGGACGGTCGTGGGGCGGAGGGGCGGTCGTGCGGCATCGGCACAGGATCGGGCCCCCACCCCGTCCACCGCTGGCCGCGACCGCGGAGATCCACAGTTCTGGGTACGCCCCGGCGCGGGTGAACCGATCCACCGTCCCGAGGGGAGTGCCCGATCGCGGGCGCCCGCCGGTCCCCGGGCCTACGGTGGCGACATGACCTCCACCGCCGAGAAGGCGTCCAGGCTGCAGGAGCTGCACGCCGCACCGGAGCTGCTGCTCGTCGTCAACGTGTGGGACGCGATCACCGCCAGGGTCGTCGCGGACACCCCCGGGACGACCGCGCTCGCGACCGCCAGCCACGGCATCGCCGCGGCGCACGGCTACGAGGACGGCGAGAACATCCCCCGTGACGAGATGATCGCCGCCGTCGGGCTGATCGCGAGGACCGCCGGTGACCTGCCGGTGACTGCGGACCTGGAAGCCGGATACGGCGACCCGGGTGGCACGGTGGCCAGGGCGATCGACGTCGGCATCGTCGGCTGCAACCTCGAGGACCAGGTCAAGCCGCTCGCGGAGTCGGTGAAGGCCGTCGAGGCGGTCGTCGCCGCGGCCGAGAAGGCGGGCGTGGACTTCGTGCTGAACGCGCGCACCGACGCGTTCCTGAAGGCAGGCGACAAGGACCCGGAGGCCGTGCTGGCCGACGCGATCGAGCGCGGGAGGGCCTACCTCGACGCGGGCGCGTCGAACTTCTTCGTGCCCGGCAAGCTCGACGAGACCCAGGTCGGACGCCTGGTCGAGGCCCTCGGCGAGCGCAGGGTCAACCTGATCGGCATCCCCGGCTCGATCCCGCTGAAGACCGCGCAGGAGCTCGGCGTGGCGCGCGTGTCCTACGGGCCGTGGAGCCAGAACGTCGCGCTCACGGCACTGGCGAAGCTCGCCGAGGACGTCTACGACGGCGGCGGCCTCCCCACGGACACCCGCAAGCTGAACTGAGGCGCTCCGCGCTCGTGAGTGGTTGTCGTGGCTCTGGCCACGAAAAGCACTCACGAGCGGCGAAGCCGCCTACATTGTCGGCGCGTCGGCGTTCGAGGGCGTCACCTTCTGCGCCACGATCGCGTCGAAGTTGCGCTTGATGTACTCGCCGGAGCGCTGGGACAGCGCGCCGATCGTGCTCGTCGGGTTGACGGCGGCGCCGGTGGTGAGCGTGCTGCCGTCGACGACGAACAGGTTCGGCACGTCCCAGGTCTGGCACCACTTGTTGAGCACCGAGTCGCCCGGGTCGTTGCCCATCCGGCAGGTCCCCATCAGGTGCCAGCCCGGCGGCGGGTAGAGCACCCCGGTGTCGTTGGTCTCGACCGCACCGACCGCCCGGGTGGCCTCGAAGATCTTCTCGATGCCGTACTGCGCGAGCGCGACATCGTTCGGGTGCAGGTCGTAGTCGACGTGCGCCGCGGGAAGCCCGGACGAGTCCTTCACGTCCGGGTCGAGAGTGACCCGGTTGCTCTCCACCGGCAGGTCCTCACCGAACATGAAGACCATCAGGTGGTTCGCGAAGTGGGAGTCGAAGAACTCGCGGTGCGTCGCACCCCACGGTGCGGTGTAGCCGGTGTGCGTGCCCATCGCGGCGTAGGCCGGTCCGAAGCTGCGTGCCACCTGCATGCCGAAACCGTTGACGAATCCGCGGCTCATGTCCGTGTGGTAGAACTCGTGCGAGTACAGCGGGGCGCCGAAGCTGCCCTTGAAGCCCTCGATGGGCTCGTCGAACCACGAATCGCAGAACGCGAAGACGTGGTGCATCAGGTACTTGCCGACGATCCCGTTCGAGTTGGCCAGCCCGTCCGGATGTCCCTTCTGGGCGCTCTGCAGCAGCAGCCGGGGCGACCCGATCCCGTTCGCCGCCAGCACGACGATCTTCGCCCGGATCTCGTGCCGCTGACCGGTGTTCCGGTCGAGGTAGGTCGCGCCGGTCGCGCGGCCGCCGGAGGCGTTGATCGTCTCGACGCGGGCCATGGTGCGCAGGTCCGCCCCGTGCCGGATGGCGTAGGGCCAGTGCGCGTTGGCCGGTGTGGACAGCGAGCCGGTCGGGCTGCCGGACAGCTCGTTGCCCATGGCCGCGTCCGCCTCGCGGTTCTCCCGCGGCCTGGTGATGATCGCGTTGTCCGACGGCCACCAGTGCCAGCCGAGGTCGCGCGAGGCCTTGGCGTACTTCAGCCCGAGCTTGCCGGGCAGCACGCTCGGGTCACGGACGGCGTTCTTCCGGTCCGGGTAGGACGGGTCGCCGATCAGGCCGGAGATGCCGTAGATCTCGTCGTTCTCGTCGTAGAACGGGGCGAGGTCCTCGTAGCTGATCGGCCAGTCGATGGTGCCCTCGAGGCCGTGCTCGGTGCCCTTGCGGAAGTCGACCGGCTTGTACCGGGGCCAGTGCCCGGCGTAGTGCACGGTCGAGCCGCCGACGTTGTTCATCATGTACGGCGTCGTGGTCCCGGTGACCGGGAGTCCTCGGGCAGCTGGCGCACGTTGGGGTCGTAGGCCCATCCGCGCTGCTTCTCCAGCTCCCACTCGTCGTGGTAGTGGGGGTGCTCGCCGGGCTTGACCCACGGGCCCTGCTCCAGGCAGACCACCTTCATGCCCGCCTTGGCGAGCTTCAGCGCGATCCCGGCGCCGCCGGGGCCCGCGCCGATGACCAGGACGTCGGTCTCCTCGTATCCGGTCATGGTCGTCTCCTCACTTCGTCCAGGTGAGCTGGGACAGGTCGACGCGGGTGACCTGCTCGGTCTCCAGGTACTCGCCGTGCTCGCTGGCCTGGGCGAGGGTCTCGGAGTCCCAGGGCTCGGTCGTGGCGAGATAGCCGTAGGGCAGCGGCGGGCCGTGGTAGTCGCGGCCGGCGGGCAGGTTGCGCCGGATCGCCAGCGTCACGACGGGCCGGGAGTAGTAGCCGTAGTAGACGAGCGCCCGCAGCTGCTCGAACAGCGGGTCCTCCGCCTCCTCCAGCGCCGCGACGGCCGCGGTGCGGGCGGCCGCGTCACCGTCCACGAAGGACTGTCCGAGCCGGTCCAGACCCGCCTTGAAGTCGTCCTCCTCGGCGAACGGGAAGTGCTTGTTCCGGTAGCCGGTCGGCGTCACGTAGCGGCCGACGAAGGCCACGAGACCGACCTCGCTCGCCGTCGGCCAGGCCGGGTCCGGCGGGATGACGGTGTCGGCCGCCGCGTCGATCACCGCGGCCTGCAGGTCGCTGAACGCGATCGGCTGCTCCAGGCCACCGAGGCGCGGGCGGCCCGACTCGAAGTAGCCGCCGCCCTCGCCGGGTTCGAGGGTCGTCCCGGGGGCCCCGAACGGGGCGGGCTTCTCGCCCAGTGCGTCGTTCACGATGTCCTCCTCATCGTCGGGAAGCACGTCACAGGGGCGCGCCGGCCCAGTCGGTGCCCGCGCGCAGCGAGTCGTCGAGATTGATGCTCACGTGCTTGACCTGGGTGTAGCCGTGGACGGCCTCCAGGCCCTCCTCGCGGCCGGTGCCGGACTGCTTGTGCCCGCCGTGCGGGGTCATCGGCAGCTCCCCGAACCAGTCGTTGACCATCACTCCGCCGACCTGCAGCCGCCGCGCCGTGGACAGCAGCCGCTTCACGTCCGAGCCGAGCAGCACCGCGAACAGGCCGTAGATGCTGTCGTTGGCGGCCTCGACCAGCTCGTCCTCGGTCGTCCAGGTGTGCACCGACGCGACCGGGCCGAAGATCTCCTCCCGGGCGATCCGGGCGTCGTGGGCGACGTCGACGAACACCGTCGGCTCGACGAAGTAGCCGCCGTCGCCGACGCCGTCGGGGCGCCCGCCGCCGTAGTGCAGCGTCGCCTCGGACTTGCCGATCTCGATGTAGGAGCGGACCCGGTCGTACTGCTTCTGCGAGACCAGCGGGCCCATCTGGGTGCCGTCGGCGAACCCGTCGCCGACCTGCGTCTGGTCGAGGCGCGCGGTGAGCCGGGTGAGGAACTCGTCGCGGACGTCGGCGTGCACGAACAGCCGGGTACCGGCGACGCAGACCTGCCCGGTGTGCGAGCAGAACCCCTGCACCGCGGCCTCGACGGCGTCGTCGAGGTCGGCGTCCGGGAACACGACCGTCGGGCTCTTCCCGCCGAGCTCCAGGTTCACCTGCGCGACGTGGTCGGCGGCCAGCTTCGCGACCGTCTTCCCGGTCTCGGTGGAGCCGGTGAAGGTGATGCCCGCGACGTCCGGGTGCGCGGCCAGCGAGGCCCCGGCCTCGGTGCCGTAGCCGGTGACGACGTTGAACACGCCGTCCGGGAAGCCCGCCTCCTTGACCAGCTCGGCGAACTTGAGCGCGGACAGCGACGTGTCCTCGGCGGGCTTCACCACGCAGGTGTTGCCCAGGGCCAGTGCTGGGGCGCAGGACCGCACCATGATCAGCAGCGGGTAGTTCCACGGCACGATGTGCGCGGTCACGCCGAGCGGCTCGAGGATCGTGAAGGACAGCTTGTTGCCCGGTACCTCGATGGTCCGGCCGCCGACCTTGTCGGCCAGGCTCGCCCAGTAGTCGAGCCAGAGCGGGATCGCGCCCATCAGCTCCTGGGCCTTGGCCAGGTAGTGCCCGGAGTCGAGCGCCTCCAGGCGGGCGAGCTCGTCGGCGTGCTCGGTGACCAGCGCGGCCAGGTTGCGCAGCAGCGCGGCGCGGGCGATCGCGTCGGTGAACTGCCACTCGACGGCGACCCGCTTGGCCGCGGCGACCGCCCGGTCGACGTCCGTTCCGTCGGCCCGCGGTACCTCCGCGATGGTGCGGCCGGTGTTGGGGTCGACGGTCGGGAACGTGGCCCCGGCGGCCGCCGGGACGAACTCGCCGTCGACGAACATCGCGGCCCGGTCGGCGGTGCGGGCGTCGGCGTCGAGGGTGAGGGTGTGCGGGGTGGACATACGACCTCCTTGTCGGTGTGCTCGGTATTGCCGGCGGTGCTCAGCGCTTCGTGTGGGCGCGCTCGTCGATGACCCGGCGGGCCTTGTGCTCGCTGCGTTCGAAGGTGTCGGGGGCGACCACCTCGACGCCGACCCGCAGGCCGACGACGCGCTGTAGCCCGTCGGAGGCCACGCGGACGAACTCGTCCGCCCCGGACCCGCACTCCGCGCGGACGACGATCTCGTCCATCGACCCGGTGCGGGTGACGAGCACCCGGTGCTCGCCCGCGTAGCCGCTGACCCCGCGGAGGACGTTGTCGATCTCGGTCGGGTACACGTTCTCGCCGCGGATGTGGATCATGTCGTCGATCCGGCCGTAGACGCCTGCGGGGAGCCGCGGGTAGGTGCGCCCGCAGCCGTTGGTGCCCATCTCCCAGCGGGTCAGGTCGTTCGACGCGAGCCGGATCATCGGCTGCGAGGTGCGCTCCAGGTGGGTGTAGACCGGGGTGCCCTCGCCGCCGTAGGGGACGGTGCGGAAGCTCGCCGGGTCGCAGACCTCGTGCCACACGATGTCCTGCCAGAGCAGCATCCCCTCCGGGGAGCCCTCGGTGGCCGACGCCGACATGAACGGCGTCATCTCCGCCATCGTCCCGCAGTCGACGACCCGGGTGCCGAACGCGGACCCGATCGCGTCGCGCACCGCGGGGACCGACGCGCCGGGCTCGCCGGAGAAGAACATGACCTCGATGCCGAACTCGCGCGGGTCGACCTTCTCCTGCTGGGCGACCTCGGCGAGGCGCAGCGCGTACGACGGCGTCGAGTAGAACGCCTTCGGACGCGTCCTGGCCAGCCACTGCACCGCCCGCGCGGTCATCCCCGACGCACCGGCCCCGTAGGGGAAGACCTTGCAGCGCAGGCGTTCCGCACCGGACATCGCACCCCAGGAACCGAGGTAGAGCGAGAACAGCGCGGAGACGAAGACGGTGTCGCCCGGCCGCACCCCCATCCCCCAGAGGATCCGGGCGTGGTTGTCGGCGATGACCTCCCAGTCGCGGCGGCCCATCGCGAACGCGGTCGGCGTCCCGGTCGTGCCGGACGTGCCGTGGATGTGGTGCAGCTCGGAGTCGTCGACGCAGACGTAGTCGCCGAAGGGCGGCGCGTTCTCCTGCGAGGCGCGCAGCTCCTGCTTGGTGACGACGGGGACCTGCTCGAACGCCTCCCAGGTCGTCACGTCGCGGACGTCGAGGCCGGCGGCGTCGTACTTGCGCCGGTAGAAGGGCGAGGTGTCGTAGGCGTAGCGCAGGACCTCCTGCAGCCGGACGAGGACGGCGGCGTCGCGCTCGGCCGGGTCCATCGTCTCGCGGTGCGGGAACCAGTAGGGGCTGTCCCGGTCCGGCAGGTACGACTGGTCGTAGCCGGCCGGGAAGTGCCACTCCTCCATCTGTCCCATCAGGACTCCCTCCGCTTCACCTCGGCGTCGTTCCAGGGGGTGAGGGCCTGGTAGTCGGGGACCCAGCCCAGGCCCTTGCCCGCGTCCGGGGACGGGGCGTCGCGGCTGGTCACGACGTCGATCACGGCCGGTGCGTTCGCCAGCGCACGTTCCAGCGCGCCAGCCATCTCCCCGGGCTCGGTGACCCGCTCCCCGTGCGCACCCAGCGCGCGGCCGAGCGCGGCGTAGTCGTTGCCGTCGAGCTCGGTGCCGACGACGAGGCCGTAGTTCTCGGCCTGGTCGTAGCGCTCGATGTTCCAGGCGGCGTTGTTGGAGACGATCACGACGATCGGCACGCCGTGCCGGACCGCGGTGTTGACCTCCATCGCGTTGATCCCGAACGCCCCGTCACCGGTGACGGCGATCGCCGGCCGGTCGGGGTTCGCCAGTGCCGCGGCGATCGCGAACGGGACGCCGACGCCCAGGCAGCCGAACGCGCCGGCGTCGAGGTAGCGGGCGACGGACGGGACGCCGAGCCGCGCGAAGCTGAGCAGGTCGCCCCCGTCGGCGACGACGGTCGCGCCGTCGAGGTCGAGGTCGTTCAGCGCGGCGAAGATGTGGTTCGGGTGCATCCGGCCGTCGCCGCCGGGCGGGGTGGCGGCGAGCGCGTCGCGGTAGCCGTCGAACCGTTCGAGGTGTGCCTTGCGCAGGCCGTCCCGCCAGGTGGTGTCCGGATCCGGTGCGGCCGCCGTGGCGAGCGCGTCGAGGGTGCTCCCGACGTCGGCGAGGATCTCGACCTCGCCGCGCCGGTTGTCGTGCAGCTCCCCCGCCGAGTCGGAGACACGGACCCACCGCGCGTCCGGGAACGCGGCCGGGGACCCGAACCCGAGCTGGTAGTCGAGCTGGCGCCCGACGGTGACGACCAGGTCGGCCTCCCGCATCACCCGGCTCCGCAACGCCCCGACGACGGCCGGGTGACCGGGCGGGACCAACCCGCGTCCTTCCTGGGTGTCGAGGTAGGCGGCGCCGGTGGCGTCGAGGAACCGGACGAGCTCCTCGGGCGCCGTGCGCGCCCCGCGGCCGGTGATGACGGCGGGCTTCTCGGCGCCGCGCAGCAGCTCGGCGACAGCGGCGACGTCGTCGGGGTGCGGCAGCGAGCGGCGGCGCCGGGGTGCGCGCAGGTGCTCGTCGAGCACGACGGCGGGCGGCACCGTCTCCCGCAGCACGTCGGTCGGGATCTCCAGGTAGACCGGCCCCGGCTCGGCGGCGTCGCCGGTCGCACGGGACCAGCCCTCGTCGAGCTCGCGGAGCACCTCGTCGCCGACCCGCAGGGTGCGGCTCTGCCGGGTGACGGGCCGCAGGATCTCGGTGTGCGGAATGTCCTGCAGCGGGTGCTTGTTGGCCTGCGGCCGCGGCGGGCAGCCGCCGAGCAGCAGGAGCGGGATCCGCGAGACGGACGCGTTGGCGACCGCGGTGACGGTGTTCGTGACACCGGGCCCCGCCGTCGCCAGCGCGATGCCCATCTCGCCGGTGAGCTCGGAGTGGGCGTGTGCCATGTGGACGGCGGCGGCCTCGTCGCGGACGTCGACGATGGCGACCCCGAGCCGGGCGAGCCGGTCCCAGATCGGCTGGATGTGCCCGCCCTGCAGTCCGAAGACGCGGCGCACCCCGCGGTCGTACAGGAACCGGGCCACCAGTGCAGCGACGGTGGACGGATCTTCCTCGGTCATCGATCAGCCTCCTCGGGCGGCATCGACCGGGTGACGTACGACACGCACTATGCGCATACTGAATTCAGAAGTCAACCGGAAGCGGATCATGAACGCCCACCCGGTAATCTGAAGTGGTTGCCCACCAGGGGAAACCGGACGACGCGGAAGGAGGCCGGCCCGCCGTGACGGCCCTGCCCGCCCCACCCTCACGCGTCCAGCAGGTCTACGACGCGATCGTCGACGACATCTGCACCGGGCGGCTCACACCGGGCACCCCGCTACGGCAGGAGCACCTCGCCGAGCGCTTCTCGGTGTCCCGCCAGCCGGTCCAGCAGGCACTGCTGCTGCTGCGCAACCAGGGCATGCTGCGCGACTTCGGCCGTCGCGGTCTCGAGGTCGCGCCGGTCGACGCCGACTTCGTCCGCCACCTCTACGGACTGCGCGCCGTGCTGGACGGCTACGCCGCCCGCAGCGCCTCCGGACACCTGTCCGCGGAGGAGGCGTCGCGCGGGTTCGCCCTGGTCGCAGAGGGTCAGGCGGCGGACCGCGAGAAGAACTACGCGCGGATGGTGGCCGCCGACATCGACTTCCACCGGTTCGTCACCGAGCACTCGGGCAATCCCCTGCTCGTCGAGAGCGCCGGCGTGATCTGGCGGAACGTCCAGCGGGTGATGGGCGAGCTGCTGTTCCGCGGGAGCGCGCCGAAGTGGGTCTGGGAAGACCACGCCGCGATCTTCTCCGCGGTCGTCGCGGGCGACGGCGACCGGGCCGAGCGGCTCGCCCGCGAACACGCCGAGCACGGCGAGACGCTGATCCTCGACGCGCTCGGCGAGTCCGGCGACGCCGGCTCCGGCCGGGCCGCGGGCACCGCCTCCTGACGATCGTCCACGCGGAGCCGTCGTCGCCCTTCGCGTGACTAGTGAATTCAGAATGCCCGATGGCGCTCGCTGTCGTTACTCTCTCGGTGCCGAGGAGCCGGCCATGCCAGCACGGCCCGACCCCACCCGAGCATCGTCCGGGACCGACCGCGCCCCCCGACGGCGTCGCCGACCTTGCGCGGCGCTTCAGCTCCCGGCGCCGAACCCGGCGGGGGGCACCTCGTCCGGGTCGGCGAAGGCCCGGCCCAGCTCGCGGGACAGGGCGAGGGCGCGGCGGGCCCACTCCGGCGTCGCACCGGCCAGGCCGCAGGCCGGGGTCGGGACGGCCAGGCGCGCGAGGCGCGGCCGGTCGAACCCAAGCCGGTCCGCAAGGTCGTACCCGGTACGGGCGAGATCGCCGATCGACGGCTCGCGCGCCGGTGCGGTGCCGGGCAGCAGACCGAGCAGCAGCGGGGTCCCCTCGTCCCAGGTCTCGCCGATCGCGTCGAGCGCGCGGGGTTCCGCGGTGGACCCGGCGAACGCGGGCCGGGTCGCGTCGATCCCGACGGCGGCGACCCCGGCGCCCGCCAGCAACCGGATCGGCGGACGGTCCGCGCAGCAGTGCACGACGACCGGGGCGTCGATGCCGGTGACGAGCTCGCGCAGGAGGTCCTGGGCGTCCGGCGCGGGCACCGAGCCCACGGTGCCGTAGCCCGACGCGGTCGGCAGCGACCCGGCGAGCACCGCGGGCAGCCCGGGCTCGTCCAGCTGGACGACGACGGACGCCCCGGTCCGCGCCGCGACCTCCGCGACGTGCGCGCGGAGCCCCTCGCCCAGGCTCGCCGCGAACTCGCGCACCGCACCGCGGTCGGTGAGGACCCGGTGCCCGGACGCCAGCTCGACCGCGGCCGCGAGCGTCCACGGCCCGGTGGCGGAGACCTTCACCCATGCGGGACGGCTGCGGTCGCAGGCGTCGCCGAACGCGTCGAGATCGCCCGCCATCAGGTCCCGGGCCCGCCGGAGGTCGCGGCCCTGCCGAGCGGTGACCCGCCAGCCGGTCGGGACGACCTCGACGGCCAGGTCCACGAGCAGCCCGGCGGTCCGTCCGACCATGTCCGCCCCGACCCCGCGGGCCGGCAGCTCGGGCAGCGCGGGGAGGTCCGGGGTCTCGCCGGTGACCAGCGCGGACGCCTCCCGCGGGTCGGTCCCCGGCAGCGACCCGACACCGGTCCCGATCCCCTCGGGCCACAGCTCCCGCGGGGCGTCGGGCTCCTCGGGTTCGTCGCTCACGACCTCGATGCGGGGTTCGGGCGGCCGGGTCTCACCGGGTCGCACGTCGCCCAGCCCGGCGGCGGCGAGCGCGGCGGCCAGCGGGTCGTCGGTACTCACGGATCCAGTCTCCCCCGCGGCAGCGACGAGGAACCCGTGGGGTGGCGTGGCGCGCGGGTTCGCGTGACACCCCGCACCGTCGCCCACCACCGGCACCTTCTGTGGATTCGCTTCCTCGGGCAGCGATCTGCCGGAGGAGGCACCGGGTGCCCATCGACGGAATCGCTGCCCGAGGAAGCGAATTCACGAGGGGTACACCCCGGGCTGGTCGCTGGTCGCGAATCGGTCGGAGGGGCAGCGCGGGCCCGCCGAGCCCGGCACTGACAGGTCCCTTTCCACGAGATCGCTGCCCGAGGCAGCGATTCCACGGAGGGTGTACCCCGGACCTCGCCGGGCAGCTGTGCCACCGCCGGCCGGCGGCGCCCAGGCTGCAGCGCTCAGCCTGCGGCGCTCAGCCTGCGGCGGTCAGCTCGAACACCGGGTGGCGGGGCGCCGCGGCGGCGACCTCGGCCTCGGTGGAGCCGGCGGTGATGTCGTCGAACAGGAGCCCTGCGCCGCGACCTAGGCCGCGCACGTACGCCTGCAGGACCGGGACGGCCGCCTCCACGCCCTGCTCGACGGCCCGGACCCGTTCGGGCTCGCCACCGGTGCGCAGTGCACCGATCCCACCGGCGGCGCGCAGGTTCCGCACCCAGTCGGTCTCCCCGCGCGGGGAGATCAGGTAGCGGCGGCCGTCGATCGTCACCGGGGTGAGCGGGACCGTGCGGACCCGGCCGGTCACCCGGCCCGGGACCGCGAGCACGACCGCTCCGCCGACCGGGGCGCCGCGCTCGGCCAGCGCCGCGACCACCGGGTTGAGCAGGCGCCGGGACAGGAGACCGGGTGCGCGGTAGTGGTGATCGCCCATGGCCGCAGCGTCCCACCGATCCGCGACGGGCGCGCGGTCTCAGGGGCCGGCGAGCACGAAGACCGGGTGCCGGTGCGCCGCGGCGGCGAGCTCCTCGTCGGAGGAGTCCGCTCCGACACCGTCGAAGAACGCGCCGACCTCCCACGCCCAGCGGCGCAGGTACTCGCGGAGCACCGGGACGACAGCGGCCGGGTCGGTCAGCTCGGTCGCGGTGACACGCTCGGACCGGCGCCCGACGGTCAGCTCCGCCTCCCCCGCGACGCGGAGGTTCCGCACCCACTGCGTCTCACCGCGGGCCGCGACGAGGTAGCGGGCGCCGTCGAGGCGCATCGGGTTGACCGGGACCGTCCGGACCTCGCCCGAACGACGCCCGCGGACACCGAGCACCGCCGAGCCGGCGAGCGGGATCCCGAGCCGGGTGAGGCCCGCGACCAGCGGGTTCATCACGTAGCGGGTGAACCGCCCGGGTGCGAGGTAGCGACCGTGAGAGCGCTGATTCGTCATGAGAGCAGTGTTCTCTCATCGGCACACAAAAACAAGAGCAGTGCTCTCGTCGAGAGGAGGGGACTCAGGAGGTGGCGGTGATCGTCGCGCTGCCCAGGACGACATCGCCGTCGTCGTCAGGGCGGTAGAACGCGACGGCCTGGCCCGGCGCGACCCCGCGCAGCGGCTCGGCCAGGGCGATCTCGACACCGTCCACGCCGTCGTCGCCACGACCGGACGGCGTCACCTCGGCGGGAGCGATCCCGCCGTGCGCGCGGACCTGGACGACACAGCCGAACGGCCCGTCCGGAGCGCCACCGGAGGTCCAGACCGGACTGCGGGCGGTGATGCCGGAGACGTCCAGCGCGGACTCGGGCCCGACCCGGACGGTGCCGCTGACCGGCTCGATCCCGAGCACGTAGCGGGGACGGCCGTCGGCGGCGGGACGGTCGATGCCGAGCCCCTTGCGCTGCCCGACCGTGAAGCCGTGCACACCATCGTGACTGCCGAGGACGTCGCCGGTGCCGGCGTCGACCAGCTCGCCCGGCTGCGACCCGAGCCGCTCGCGCAGGAAGCCCTGGGTGTCGCCGGTCGGGATGAAGCAGATGTCGTGGCTGTCCGGCTTGCCGGCGACCCGCAGCCCGAGCCGCTCGGCCTCGGCCCGGATCTCCGGCTTGGGGGTGTCCCCCACCGGGAACATCGCGTGCCGCAGCTGGTCCGCGCGCAGCACCGCGAGGACGTAGGACTGGTCCTTGTCCGCGTCGGCCGAGCGCCGCAGCGACGGCACCGCCGGGTCGAGCCGGGCGTAGTGACCGGTGCAGACGGCGTCGAACCCGAGCGCGAGCGCCTTGTCGAGCACGGCCGCGAACTTGATCTTCTCGTTGCAGCGCAGGCACGGGTTCGGCGTCTCGCCCGCGGCGTACGCGGCGACGAAGTCGTCGACCACGTCCCGGGCGAACTCCTCGGACAGGTCCCACACGTAGTACGGGATGCCGAGCACGTCGGCGGCGCGCGCGGCGTCCGCCGAGTCCTCCTTGGAGCAGCATCCGCGGGAACCGGACCGCATCGCGTCGCGGGTGCGGGACAGCGCCAGGTGCACCCCGACGACGTCGTGCCCGGCGGCGACCGCACGCGCGGCGGCGACCGCGGAGTCGACACCGCCACTCATCGCAGCGAGGACCCGCATCGGATCAGCCCGTGACCGCGGCGGGGGCGCGTCCGGCCTTCCGCGCCCGCTCGACGACCGAGCCGATCGCCTCGGTCAGGGCGGCGACGTCGGCGCGGGTGCTGGTGTGCCCGAGGGAGAACCGCAGCGACCCGCGTGCGGTGTGCTCGTCGGCACCCATCGCGATCAGCACGTGGCTGGGCTGCGCGACGCCCGCCGTGCAGGCGGACCCGGTGGAGCAGTCGATCCCGTGCGCGTCGAGCAGCATCAGGAGGCTGTCGCCCTCGCAGCCGGGGAACGCGAGGTGCGCGTTGCCCGGGAGCCGGCCGGGGCCGCCGTCGACCCGGGAGTCGAGTGCGTCGCCGCTCAGGACGGCCTCCGGCACCGCCGCGCGGACCGCGTCGACCAGCTCGTCGCGCAGCGCGGCCAGCTCGGTGCGACGGCGCGGGGCCGACGCGACCGACTCGGTGACCGCGGTGGCCAGCCCGACCAGCGACGGGACGTCGAGGGTCCCGGACCGCACGTCGCGCTCCTGGCCGCCGCCGTGCAGCAGCGGGGTGCAGTCGACCTCGCGGCCGAGCAGCAGCGCCCCGGCCCCGTACGGCCCGCCGAGCTTGTGCCCGGTGAGGGTGAGCGCGTCGACGCCCGACGCGCCGAAGTCGACGTCGAGGATCCCGACGGCCTGGACGGCGTCGGTGTGGAACGGCACGCCGAACTCGTGCGCCACCGCGGCGAGCTCGCGCACCGGGTTGACCGTGCCGACCTCGTTGTTCGCCCACATCACCGAGACCAGGGCGGTGCCCTCCGGGTCCTCGGCGAGCGCGGCGCGCAGCGTCTCCGGGCGGACCCGGCCCGCGGGGTCGACCTCGAGCAGCCGGAGCCTGGCGCCCTCGTGCGCGGCGAGCCATTCGGCGGCGTCGATCACGGCGTGGTGCTCGACCGACGAGACGAGCACGCGGGTGCGGCGCGGGTCCTCCGCGCGGCGGGCCCAGTACAACCCCTTGACCGCGAGGTTGTCGCTCTCGGTACCGCCGGTGGTGAACACGACCTCGGACGGGCGCGCCCCGACCGCCGCGGCGATCCGCTCGCGCCCCTCCTCGACCTCGCGCCGGGCCCGCCGGCCCGACGAGTGCAGCGACGACGCGTTGCCGGTGCGGCCGAGCGCGTCGCTCATGGCGGCAACGGCAGCGGGCAGCATCGGTGTGGTCGCCGCGTGGTCCAGGTACGTCATCGGACTCCAGGGTAATCCCGTGGTGTACGACCGTGTCGCTCGCCCGGGGCCCGCGCGTGCTATCGCCCGTGCCGCACCCGGTCCCGCGCGCGGGCCGCCAGCGCCCGCCGGTCGTCCACCCCGGGCTCGACGAGCTCCCCGACCGTGACCTCGCAGACCAGCCCCGGCAGCCGCAGCACCCGGCCGACGGCGTCGCCGAGGGTCTGCTCGCCGACGAACGCGGCGGCCGTCGTCGGGCGGCCGTCCGTGGTGGTGACGGAGACCGTCACCGGCCGGATCGCGACGCCCGCGTCGATCGCCGCCTGGAACGGCGCACGCCGGTAGTCGCCGCGCACGGCCCCGCACCAGGTCGTCGCCTCCGGGAACACCCCGACCAGGGTGCCCTCGCGCAGCGCGTCCGCGGTCGCCGCGACCGTGCCGGGCAGCCGGGACAGTCCCTCCCGGTCCACGAACAGGGTGCCGATCCGGGTGGCCAGCAGGCCGATCAGCGGCCAGTCGCGCACCTCCCGCTTGGCGAGCATCGTGACCGGGCCGATCGCGCCGAGCGCCGGGATGTCGATCCAGGACGTGTGGTCGGCCACGACGAGTGCGCCCCGCCCGTCGGCGGGGCGCAGCGGCCCGCCGCGGACGACCAGCCGCACCCCGGCCGCGCGCAGCACCGCCCGGTGCAGGGACCGCAGGACCGCGCCGAGCACCCGGGCGCCGAGCAGCGCCGCGGCCGGGACCAGCGAGACGGCGGCGACGAGCACGGCCAGCAGCAGGACGGTGCGGTAGACCAGCCGGAACCGTCCGGTCGTCGCACGGGCCGGCAGGCAGTCGTCGGGGGTGCAGGGCGACCAGGTCGCCCAGGGCCCGCCCGGGCGGCGCACCGACGCCGGTTCGGCCGGGTGGGTCGGGTGGTCGGTGTGGTCGGGGGCGGTGGGGACCGGGGTGCGCAGGGCCGCGCGGGCCGGGTGGTGCGCCGGGGTGCGAAGAGCCGGGGGCGGCCCGGCGGTACGGGCGGCGCCGGCGGCGCCGGCGGTGCCGGCGGTGCCGGCGGTGCCGGCGGTGAGCGTCATGCCGCGGGTCCCGCGGCCGCCCCGGCACCGTCCGACTCGCCGAGGAAGAACCGCAGGTAGCGCTGGTCGATGTGGTCCATCCCCAGCAGCACCGGGAAGTCGGCGACGCCGAAGTCCGGGTCGTGGGCCGGCGGCCCGCACACCCACGTCCCGAGGCGCAGGTAGCCGCGCAGCAGCGGCGGGATCGTCGTCGTGCGGTGCCGCGTGGCGCCGGCCGGGTCCCAGCCGCGGCGCGGCGTCGTCCGGTACTCGGGCGGCGCGAGGTGCTTCGCCCGCACCCGGTCCCAGACGCCGGCGGCCTGCGCGCCGCCGTCGTCGAGCGGGACGCTGGCGCAGCCGATCAGCCAGCGGTGCCCGGTGAGGAACATGTAGCGGGCGATGCCCGCCCACGCCAGCCCGACGACGGCACCGCCCCGGTGGTCGGGGTGCACGCAGGACCGGCCGGTCTCCACCAGCTCCGGGCGCAGCGGGTCCAGCGCGGTGAGGTCGAACTCGGCGTCGGCGTAGAGACCGCCGGCCGCGCGCGCCCGGTCGGGCGGGAGCATCCGGTAGGTGCCGACGATCTCGCCGGTCGCGTCCTCGCGGACGACGAGGTGGTCGCAGAACTCGTCGAAGCGGTCGACGTCGCGGCCGGGCACCGGGGTGTCCAGCGTCGCGCCGATCTCGTCGGCGAACACCCGGTGGCGCAGCGCCTGCGCCGCGGCGACGTCACCGGCGTCGGTCGTGAGCAGCAGGGAGTACCGCCGGGCCGCGGTCTCCGGGGTCGAGACGATCACCTGGTTCACGCGGGTGTTGGTACCGGCCGCGCGCGACACCCGGACGGTTCCGCGTCGACACGGCGGTGGCGGCCACGTGAACGCCGCCCGACTCACCCGTCCGCGGTGTCGTCGCAGGTAGGAGCAGGTGAACGGGCCTCCCACACACGACGACGCCCGGGTGCACCAGGCACCCGGGCGTCGTCGTGGGACGAAGCGTCAGCTCTTGCGCTTCGTCACCTCCTCCTGCAGCTGCGGGGCGACCTTGAACAGGTCACCGACGATGCCGTAGTCGGCGATCTCGAAGATCGGTGCTTCCTCGTCCTTGTTCACCGCGACGATCGTCTTCGAGGTCTGCATCCCGGCCCGGTGCTGGATCGCACCCGAGATGCCCAGCGCGATGTAGAGCTGCGGCGACACGCTCTTACCGGTCTGCCCGACCTGGAACTGCGGCGGGTAGTAGCCCGAGTCGACCGCCGCACGCGAAGCGCCCACGGCCGCACCCAGGGAGTCGGCCAGACCCTCCACGACGGTGAAGTCGTCGGCCGAACCGACACCACGACCACCCGAGACGATCACCGTCGCCTCGGTCAGCTCCGGACGCGACCCACCGGTGATCGGCTCACGACCGGTCACCGTGGCCTGACGCCCGGACGGCGCCGGGACCTCGACGGTCTCCCGCGCACCCGCACCGGCCGAGGCCTCGATGTCGACCGCACCCGGACGCACCGTGATCACCGGGTGCTCGGTGTTCGCCTTCGCCTCCGCGGTGTAGGCACCACCGAAGATCGAGTGCTGGACGCCGTCGGCGGTCACGCCGACCACGTCGGACAGCAGCCCGGAGTTCGTGCGCACCGCCAGCCGGCCGGCGACCTCCTTGCCGTTGGCCGCCGCGACGACCAGCACCGCCGCCGGGCCCACCGACCCGACCAGCGACTCCAGCACCCCGACCTCGGGGGCCAGGAAGTCGGTCGAGTCGGTCTCGGCGACGTAGATCTTCTCCGCGCCGTGCTCGGCCAGCCCGTCGGCCAGCTTGTCCGCCACCCCGGCGGCACCCACCACCACGGCCGAGGGCGCACCCAGCGCCCGCGCCGCGGTCAGCATCTCGTAGGTGGTCTTCTTGATCTCCCCGTCGGTGTGGTCGACGAGTACCAGGACCTCTGCCATGTCGTATGTCTCCAATTACGAAGAAGAAGCAGGAACCGAAACCCGGATCAGATGAGCTTCTGACCGACCAGGAACTCGGCGATCTTCGCCCCGCCGTCGCCCTCGTCGGTCACCTTCTCGCCGGCCTGCTTCGGCGGCTTCGGCGCCGAGCTGGTCACCGTGGTCAGCGCGTTCGCCAGACCCACCTCGGAGGCGTCGATCCCGGCACCGGCCAGATCGAGGCTCTCCACCGGCTTCTTCTTCGCCGCCATGATCCCCTTGAACGAGGGGTAGCGCGGCTCGTTGGACTTCTCACCGACCGCGACCACCGCCGGCAGCTCCGCCGACAGGTGCGTCACACCGTCGTCGGTCTCCCGCTTCACCGTCACCGTCGACCCGGACACCGACAGCTCGTTCGCCCACGTCAACGCGGGCACACCGAGCAGATCGGCGACCATCGCCGGCACCGCGGCGATCTGACCGTCCGAGGCCGAGTTCCCGGCGATGACCAGGTCCCAGCCCTCCTGACGGCCGATCAGCTTCGTCAGCGCGCGAGCGGTCTGCACCGCACACGAACCGTGGATCGCCTCGTCGGACAGGTGCACCGCGGAGTCCGCGCCCATCGACAACGCCTTGCGGATCGCGTCCGTGGCGCGGTCCGGGCCGATCGACACGACCACGACCTCGCCCTCGCCGGCCGCCTCCTTCACCAGGAGGGCCTGCTCCACGGCACGCTCGTTGATCTCGTCGATGACCGCCTCGGTCCCCTCACGGTCGAGGGTGTGGTCGGAGTCGGACAGCTTCCGCTCCGAGTAGGTGTCGGCCACCTGCTTCACCAGGGCCACGATCTTCATAGGACCTCTTCGACCTCCTGCCGCGGCGGCCTGGGCTCGTGCACAGGCCGCGTCGTCCTCGTCCAGCGGGCCGGTCCCGGTGGTCCGGGGCCGTACCCGCATCGCGTCACCGTGACGGTGCTGCGCCGCGCGCTCCGGCAGGAGCGGGGGTGGGCCGCGGCGTCGCGCCCGCCATGTAGCCGATGACTCTGCCAGCGTCGTGCCGTAATGGCACGCCGTGCCACTGTGACGTTCATTGTTACCAACGAGTAGCCACCTGGCAAACGTGCCGGCGCCGTGACCGTACTCACGGGCGGCACTCGTCACCGTCGTCACGCACGACGTCACACCGCGCGTCCGCGGGACGGGGGACGGGTTTCGCTACCGTCGGCACCTCACGCACCGGCAGGAAGGAGCCGACGTGCAGGTGACGGGGTTCGACGACCGTCTGGGAACCGGCTACGTCCTGAGCACCGGCGCGCACGCCGACGAGGACGTTCCGGGCAGCCGGACGGTCGAGCACGACGGGACGACGGTCCGCGCGACCGAGGGTCTCGCCGCGATGCTCGAGGACGCGCTGGCGTACCGGCCGACCACCCGTCTGGGGTGGGGCGGGCCGGAGGTGCCGCTGACGCTCGACGACGGCACGCTGCTGGCGTGGCTGCGCAACGACGTCGGCGGCGTCGTGTCCGTGGCAGGTGAACCGACCGGGTGACGACGGCGGCGTAGCGCGCCCCGGGAGCCCGTGCCGCCGGCGCTCAGCCGGCCCGGCGGTGCTCAGCCGGCCCGGCGGTGCTCAGCCGGCCCGGCGGTGCCGGCCGCGCCGCGGTGCCGCGGGGACGGGCGCACCGGCCCCCTGGCACTCGGACCCGGCGGCCGTCTCGAGGCCGGAGGTCGGCGCCGTACGGGTGGGCAGCAGTGCGCGCAGCATGTCGGCCAGTGCGGCGTCGTCCATGCCCTGCAGGTCGAGGTCCTCGTCGCCCAGCACCCCGGAGACCAGCCACGACCCGGTCCGGCCGGTGATCGTGAGGGACAGCATCCCCTCGTCGGTGAGCGTCTCGCGCATGCTGTGCGTCCTCCTCGGCGTCGGGTCCCCCGATCCGAGGACGTCCGGGAGGGCCCGGACGTTGCCCTCCGCGTCCGGATTTCCGCACCGGAGCCGTCGCCACGCCGCGCCGCACACCTTCGCGGGCACCCGCACATGTTCGCCGGTAGCCGCACAGGATCGCGGGCAGCCGCACAGGTTCGAAGTCGTGCGGCCGCCCCCGAACCTGTGCGGCAGCGCCCAGGCTGTGCGGCTACGCCCGAGCTATGCGGCTGCGCCCGAGCTATGCGGCTGCGCCCGGGCTATGCGGCTGCGCCCGAGCTATGCGGCAGCGCTCGGCCTGTGCGGGAGCGCCCGAGCCGGTGCGGCCGCTACGGGGCGATGGCGCGTCGCCGAGCGTGCAGCTCGGCCACCTCCGGCACGTCGCGGAACCCGTCCAGCGCGTCGTCCAGCTCGATGGCGCGCCACGCGTTCGACGGGACCAGCACACCGGCGTCGAACGCGAGCACACCGAGTGCCGCGGCCTCGTCCGGGCGCCGGGCGCGGGCCAGGATCAGACCGAGGTCGAGGCGGGCCGTGGCGAGCCTGCGCGGCGGGCGGCTGGCATCGCTGAACAGCCCGCCGGGCCCGACCTGCCGTCGCTGCATCGCGACTCCGTGACCCCGAGACATCGCCGCGAAGCGAACCGCACAGGTTCACCTGCCCCCGCACCGGTTGGAACCTGTCCGACGGCCCTCGAACCTGTGCGGGAGCGCCTCAACCTGTGCGGCTGTGCGGGCGGTAGGGCGCTCGGTGGTCGAGAGTCCTGTGCGGCTGCGCCCGAGCCTGTGCGGCTGCGCCGGGTCCTGTGCGGCGCCCCGGGCAGGTGCGGCGTGTCCGGGCGGGTGCGGTGCGTCCGGGAGGGTGCGGCCAGCCCGGGCGTACGCGGGGCGGGGCCGGTCTGACACCGTTCCGAGCGTGAGCAGCCACCCGTCGGCCGGTCCGTCCACCGGCCACACCTCCCCTGATCGACTCGGCGTCACCGGCGACGACCGTCGTCCGGAAGCGGCGAACGGCGCGGGGTGCGGGCGATGACGGACGTGGGGGCCGACCGGGCGGATCACCTGCCCCTCACCGGCGAGCGGACCGTGCCGGGGCTCGCCGTCGAGAACTACTGGTTCCGCCGCCACGAGGTCGTCTACGAGGCGATCGCCGCGGACTGCGACGGCGTGACGGTGCTGGAGGCCGGCTGCGGCGAGGGCTACGGCGCGGACCTGCTCGCCGGTACCGCGCACCGGGTGCTGGCCCTCGACTACGACCCGGCGACGGTCGCGCACGTCCGCGCCCGGTACCCGCGTGTGGTGGTGGCACGGGCGAACCTGGTGGCGCTGCCGCTGCCGGACGCCTCGGTCGACGTCGTCGTGTCCCTCCAGGTCATCGAGCACCTGTGGGACCAGGAACGGTTCCTCGGCGAGTGCCGCCGGGTGCTGCGCCCGGGCGGGAGGCTGCTGGTCTCGACCCCGAACCGGATCACCTTCTCCCCCGGCCGGGACACCCCGCTGAACCCGTTCCACACCCGCGAGCTCGACCCGGACGAGCTGGCCGGAATGACCCGCGACGCCGGGTTCGACGATGTCGGCGTCCGCGGCCTGCACCACGGTCCGCGGCTGCGCGCGATGGACGAACGCCACGGCGGCCTGATCGAGGCGCAGACCGCGCTCGCGCTTTCCGGCGAGCCGTGGCCGGCGGAGCTGACCGCCGACGTCGCGGCGGTCCGGGCCGCGGACTTCGAGCTGCACGACCGCGACCTCGCGGGGTCCCTCGACCTTCTCGTGTCGGCGACGACCCGCACGACCCACGCGGCCCGCCCGTGACGGACGCGCGAGTCGGCACGTTCTGCCTGGTCCTGCACTCGCACCTGCCGCTGCTGGCCCGGCACGGGCGCTGGCCGGTGGGCGAGGAGTGGCTCTACCAGTCGTGGGCGCAGTCGTACCTCCCGGTGGTGGCGACGCTGCGGGAGCTGGCCGCCGAGGGGCGTGGGGGGCTCGCCACGCTCGGCGTGACCCCGGTGCTGGCCGCGCAGCTCGACGACCCGTACTGCCTGCGCGGGGTACACGACTGGCTGGGCGGCTGGACGCTGCGGGCGCACTCCGCCGCCGGACGGCTGCCCGATCTCGCCGCGCACGAGCACCGGCTGTCGACGACGGCGACGGCCGAGTTCGAGGCGCACTGGCGGCACGGCGGCTCGCCCGCGCTGCGGTCGTTGCGGGACTCCGGCGCCGTCGAACTGCTCGGCGGGCCGGCCGCGCACCCGTTCCAGCCGCTCCTGGACCCGCGGGTCCGGCGGTTCTCGCTGCGCGCCGGCCTGGCCGACCACGCGCTGCGACTCGGGTCGCGTCCGGCCGGGATCTGGGCGCCCGAGTGTGGCTACGCGCCGGGGATGGAACACGACTACGCGACGGCGGGCGTCGGCCGGTTCCTCGTCGACGGCCCGGCGCTGCGCGGGGACACCGCCCTGGCCCGCCCCGTCGGTGACTCGGACGTCCTCTGCGTGGGCCGCGACCTCGACGTCACCTACCGGGTGTGGTCGCCGCGCAAGGGCTACCCGGGCTCCGCCGAGTACCGCGACTTCCACACCTGGGACCACGCGTCCGGGCTCAAACCGGCCCGGGTGACCGGCCGCCGGGTGCCGTCCGAGCGGAAGAAGCCGTACTCCCCCGACCTCGCCGCCCGGGCCGTGCAGCGGGACGCCCGGGACTTCGTCGACACCGTCGTCGCCCGGCTGCGAGCGCTCCGTGGGACGACCGGGCGGCCCGCGCTCACCGTCGCGGCCTTCGACACGGAACTGTTCGGGCACTGGTGGCAGGAGGGTCCGGACTGGCTCGCCGCGGTGCTGCGGCTGCTGCCCGAGGCCGGGGTCGCGGTGCGGACGCTCGGCGGCGCGATCGACGACGGCCTCGTCGGCGACCCGGTGACGCTGCCGGAGTGCTCGTGGGGGTCCGGCAAGGACTGGCGGGTCTGGGCGGGGCCGCAGGTCGCGGACGTCGTCGCCCGCAACGACGACGTCCAGCGCGACCTGCTCGCCGGCGTCGACACCGTGCTTCCCGGCGACGGCCCGCTGCTGCGGCCCGATGCCCGCGACCCGCTCGCGGACCTGCTCGTCGACCAGGCGCTGCACGCGCTGTCCAGCGACTGGGCGTTCATGGTCAGCAAGGACTCCGCGGCGGACTACGCCCGGTCCCGCTCCGCGACGCACGCCGGGCGGGTCGCCGAGCTGTCCGGCCTGCTTCGCGCGGGACGGCGACGCGCGGCCGGACGCCGCGCCGCGCACTGGACGGACGCCACGGCGCCGGTGTTCGGGCACGTCGACGCCCGGGACCTGGCCGCGCCCGGAGGACTCCCGACTACCCGGGGGTAACCGGCCCCGGCGGCGTTTGCCAGGATCTCCGGATGCGGGTGCTGATGGTCAGCTGGGAGTTCCCGCCGGTCGTCGTCGGCGGGCTGGGCCGGCACGTGCACGCGCTGGCCCGCGAGCTCGTCGTGCTCGGGCACGAGGTCGTCGTGCTGTCGCGGGCCCCCGCCGGGACCGACGCCGGCACCCACCCGACCGTCACGGACACGGTCGACGGCGTCCGGGTGCTGCGCGTCGCGGAGGACCCGCCGCACCTGGAGTTCGGCACCGATCTCGTCGCCTGGACCCTCGGCATGGGGCACGGCCTGCTGCGGCACGCGCTGACGGCGCTGCTGCCCGGCTGGCGGCCGGACGTCGTGCACGCCCACGACTGGCTGGTCGCGCACCCGGCGATCGCGCTGGCCGACGTGCTCGGCGTCCCGCTGGTGACGACGCTGCACGCCACCGAGGCCGGACGGCACTCCGGCTGGCTGCCGGGCCCGATGAACCGTCAGGTGCACTCCACCGAGTGGTGGCTCGCCCAGCGGGCGGACGAGGTGATCACCTGCTCGTCCGCGATGCGGGCCGAGGTGGCCGCCCTCTACGACCTCGACGCCGACGACGTGCACGTGGTGCACAACGGCATCGACCCCGGTCGCTGGCGCACCCGCGGGGCCGCGCCGGTGCCGTCGTCGTCCGGGCCGCGGTTGGTCTACTTCGGACGGCTGGAGTTCGAGAAGGGCGTGCAGGACCTGATCGCGGCGCTGCCCCGGATCCGACGCCGCCACCCCGGCACCCGGCTGCTGGTCGCCGGGACCGGGACGCAGGCCGCCATGCTGGCCGAGCGCGCCGCCGCGCACCGCGTCAGGCGGTCGGTGGACTTCCTCGGCCACCTGCCCGACGCCGACCTGACCGCGCTGCTGCGCGCCGCCGACGCCGTCGTCCTGCCGAGCCGGTACGAGCCGTTCGGGATCGTCGCGCTGGAGGCCGCCGCCGTCGGGGCGACGCTCGTCGCCTCCACCGCGGGCGGGCTCGGCGAGGTCGTGCGCGACGGCGAGACCGGCCTCGCCTTCACACCCGGAGACCTGCCCGGCATCGCCGACGCCGTCGACCGGGCGCTCGCCGACCCGCGGGCCGCCCGGCGCCGGGCACGCGCGGCACGGGCACGGCTGCGGACCGACTTCGCGTGGCCGACGATCGCCGAGCGCACCGCCGCCATCTACGCCGGTGCCCGGGCGGACGGCCCGCACGACCTGGCCCGACCGAAGATCCCCACCGGGAACCTGTTCGACCGGTCCTGAGCCGGGCCTCAGGCCCGGTCGAGCCGGGCGCGCAGGGCCCGGTCGGCCTTGCGGGCCATGTCCGCGACGGCAGCGCGCTCGGCGGCCGCGGCCTCGAAGTCCGCCCGGCGGTCCCGCACCACCCGGGCCGGGCTCCCGACGGCGATCGACTCGGCCGGCAGGTCCCCGCGGGCGACGGCGTGCGCGCCCAGCACGGAGCCGGAGCCGATGCGGGTCCCGCGCAGCACCGAGGTCTTCACCCCGAGCCAGCAGCCCTCGCCGATCCGCACCGGCGACTTGACGATGCCCTGGTCCTTGATCGGGCGGTGGACGTCCTCCGTGCGGTGGTCGAAGTCCGTCACGTACACCCAGTCCGCGACCAGCGTCGCCGCGCCCACCTCGACGTCGAGATAGCAGTTCAGGGTGTTGTTCCGGCCGAAGACGACCTTGTCGCCGATCCGCATCGATCCCTCGTGGCAGCGGAGCGCGGTGCCGTCACCGATGTGCACCCAGCGCCCGATCTCCAGGCGGCCGAGGCCGGGGCGGGCCTCCAGCGTCACGCCCTTGCCGAGGAAGACCATCCCGCGCAGCACGACGTGCGGGTGCCGGACCCGCAGCACCAGCAGCCGCCAGTACCGCCGCAGGTACCAGGGGGTGAAGGCGCGGTGCCGCAGGATCCAGCGCAGCGAGGTGAGCGTGAACAGCCGGGCCTGCTCCGGATCGTCCTGCGGTCGCACGGACCCGACCCTAGGCGTGTGCGGTGCGCGCTCCGCGGGTACCTCCGCCTGCACACGACGACGGGAGGCACCCACGTGACCGAGCACCGCGAGCCCGACGACGGATCCGACGTCGGTACCGGCGAGCTGACCTCCGGCGGGACCGGGACGGTCCGCGAGGAACGCGACCACGAGGGGAACCCGCGCCCGGCGGGTTCCCCCGACGACTCCGGCGTCACCGGGGCGGCGGCCGCCGAGCTCGACGCCGAGAACGAGGACGAGCCCACCCGCAGCGAGTGAGTCCGCGGGGGTGCCGCGGTCCGGCCGTACCCTGCCGGGGTGCCCCCGTTGATCATCGACACCGACCCGGGCGTCGACGACGCCGTCGCGCTCGTCCTCGCCCTGCGGAGCCCCGAGGTGGACGTCCGCGCGGTCGTCGCGGCGTTCGGCAACGTCGGGCTGGACCGCACCCTCGACAACGCCGGACGGCTGCTCGCACTGACCGGCCGCACCGACGTGCCGCTCGGGACCGGTGCCGAGCGGCCGCTGGTGCATCGGCTGGAGCGCCGGGCCGGTCACGTGCACGGCGAGGACGGCCTCGGCGGGCGCGCGGCGCACCTGCCCGATCCGGTCGCGCCGCGCCCCGGCTCCGGGATCGAGCTGATGGCGCAGGTGCTGGAGGACACCACCGAGCCCGTCACCATCGCCTCGATCGGCCCGCTGACCGACACCGCCCTGCTCCTCGCCACGCATCCCGAGCTCACCGGCCGGATCGGCCGGATCGTCGTCATGGGCGGGGCGATCGGCGGCGGCAACGTCACCGGCGCCGCCGAGTTCAACGTCCACGCCGACCCGGAGGCCGCGCACCGCGTGCTCACCCAGGACCGGGTGCCGGTCGCGCTGGTACCGCTGGAGACGACGCTGGGCTGCGCCGCCGGCCCGGAGTGGCTCGACGCGCTCGCCGCGGGCGACGCGGTGTGCGCCGAGCTGCGGGCGATGATCGCGCCCTACCGCGACTTCTACCGCGACCGGTACGGCCGCGACGCCGTCGCACTGCACGACGCCGTCGCCCTGCTGGAGTGCGTCGCGCCCGGGTCGCTGACGGCGACGCCGACACCGCTGACCGTGGACACCGGGTTCGGCCCGGCGCGCGGGGCGACCGTGCCGCACCGGGCTCCGGAGGCGACGACGCCGCCGGTCGACGTGCTGTCGGCGCCCGACGTTCCGGCCGTCCCGGACGCGGTCCTGGACCGGCTGCGCGGCTGACCCGCGACGGAGACGGAGCAGCTCCGGGGAAGTCGTCAGCCGAGACTCGCCAGCAGCGGCAGCGCGACGGGTCGCATGAGTCTCACGCGGCGCGACCATCCCGTCCGGCACACGCCGGAGCCGACCGATGCCGGGGCGGTACCGGACGTATCACGACTCCCTGCGGCCCGGTCGCTCGTCAGCCCCACGGCGTTGTCGAGCAGGTCCTCGATCAGGGCGTCGTGCAGCGGTTCGATGACCAGGTGCCACATCAGCACGACTCCGGGCGAAGGGTCGACGAGCTGCAATTCGTGCCGGAGGAGAGATCGTGCGGCGCTGACCGGATGCAGCTCGAACCGGTGGTGCCCGCGGGGCTCGAGGGTGAGGCTGGGGAGGAAGGTGAAATGCAGGAGCCGTCCGGGCTCGTACTCCGTGAGCCGGTAGTGGATCGGCCCGTGCCGGCCCTCGACGCCGATACCGATGGCACCCTCGAACTCGATCGCCGGCCAGTCCCGGTGAGGCCAGAGACGGTCGGTCGAGCTTCCCAGGCCGTCGAGAGACGGCGCGAGCACCTCGCTCCCGGCAGGAAGGGTTCGCTCGTGCCTGTTGACGATCGTGGTCGTCATGGGCTCGGCAGCGACTGTCCATGAGCCGCTCCGCCGCGACCTTCGCCGTCTGGCCGGTGTCGCGTCGCGCAGGCCCGTACCCGCATCGACATCACGTCCCCTCCCTGGCTGTAACATCGTTACAAGTCGAGTACTGTAACGGCGTTGCAGGTTGGAGAGCAAGATGAGTCGCGCCGAACGCGCCACCCGCAAACGTGAGCAGCTGATCGACGCGGCAGCTCGGGCACTGGAGGAAAAGGGGCCGCAGGCACTCAACGCCCGCGGGCTCGGCAAGGACATCGGCGCCTCGACCTCGGCGATCTACCACCACTTCGGTGACATGCCCACCCTGCTGCGTGCCGTCGTGGATCTCGGGTTCGACCGTCTGGATCAGACCCTCGCCGCCGTCCCCTCCACCGAGGACGCGATCACCGACATCGCCGGTCTCGCCCTGGCCTACCGGGCCGCGGCGCGCCGCGGCCCGCACCTGTACGACCTGATGTTCGGGCTCTCCGCGCCCGGCGGGCAACGCCCCACTCCGTCGCCCGGGATCTCCGCAACCCAGGGCCCCGCCCGCCAGGCGTTCCTGCACCTCGTTCATGCGGTGGAACGCGGTAGCGGTCAGGGCCGTCTACGTGGCGTTCCGGCAGAGCCGGTCGCAGCGCAGCTGTGGAGCATGCTGCACGGTTACGTCGGCCTCGAGCTCTCGGGTTTGTTCGACGATCTCTCGGATCCGCTCGGAGAGGTGCTCCTCCCGATGGGTACGAACCTCATCATCGGGCTCGGTGACCACCCAGAGGACGCGCGCCGTTCGGCTGCCGCCGCTCTCCACCCCCACCCTCGCAGGTAACGGCGCTGGGCGGCCGAGCACGGACGGCCCCGTGATCCGTGTTCGCTCGACCGTCATGCCATGGCGAGTAGCGCCGCGGAGAAGTCCCGGCCGCTCGCATCACGAACTCCCGACCCCCCTGTCACGCCACAGGCGCTGGAACGGACGGTAGTCCACCAGCGTGATGCCCTCTTGGCAGATGACCTCGGCGGCTCGGGGCGAGGTGAGGAACTCGTAGTCGGTCGTTCGGACGGCCAAGCCGTGCGGATCGCGGGTTCGCGCTCCGGCGTGGTGGACGGCTGGATGGACCGCCCACTCCGTGAGTCCTGGCCGCAGATCGCGCAACATCTGTTCGTACAGAGACGCCTTCCTTCCGGGATCGATGGTGAAGCTGTCGACGAAAGGATGATCGACGACGGGAAGCCCTGCTTCCCGTGGGCGGACGAGATTGGTCGGGAGCCACACGCGAACAGCCAGTCCGTACTGCTCGGCGAGGTCCGTGGCGACCGCCAGCAGGTCGGGCCGTCCCCCATCCGCAAGGCAGTGGAAATCCAGATGGGTGGGACGCAGGCCTCCGTCCATGACGGTGGCGATCTGAGCACGGAACTCGATGGCGACCTCCTCCGTACGAACCCGCCGGAGAACATCCGCGGCGTCGGCATGCAGCGGGAAGCGTCCCCGTTCGTCGACCAGTGATGACACCTCGTCAGCACCGGCCTGCGGTCTCCAGTCGTCCGCGGGATGGTCCCGGACCAGGGTGAGGTGGATCCCGAACGGAATGTCCGGCCGGTGTCGGAGGACGCCGATGGCCTCGTCGGTGCCGGGGCACATGGTCATCAGACTGGTTGATCGGGCGATGCCGTGGTCGAGTGCCGCGAGGATTCCGCGGTTGACGGCGGGATGCATCCCGAAGTCGTCAGCGTTGATCAGCAGGACCCGAGCACACGGGCCGAGACCCAGGATCTCCGAAGCCAAGGGCTCGTGCATCGTTCGACCCTCGCTCGCCGGTCAACCGGATATCGCAGCATCGCCCCCGGGTCCACCTCGCGGTCGGGATGATGGCGCCCATGGTCTCGTCGTACGTCGTCACCGGCGCCGGCCGCGGGGTCGGTCGCGCCATCGCCGAGAAACTGCTCGCCGAGGGCCACGCCGTCGTCGTCCTGGAGCGGGACCCCGACGAGGTCGGCTGGACCCGCACCCACCCCGCAGGCGACCGGGTCGCCGCCGTCACCGGGAGCGCAGGCGACCCGGTGATCGCAGAACGCGCGGCCGACCTCGCGGAGCGGACGGGCGAGCTCGCGGGCTGGGTGAACAACGCCGCCGTCTTCCGCGACGCCGACCTCCACACAGGACCGCCGGAGGATCTCGTCGCGCTGGTCGACGCGAACCTCGCACCGGTCCTGGTGGGCTGTGCCGTCGCGGTGCGCCGGTTCCGGGACCGCGGCACGGCCGGGTCGATCGTGAACGTGTCGAGTCACCAGGCACAGCGCGCGGTACGAGGCGCACTTCCCTACGCGACGGCGAAGGCGGCCGTCGAGGGACTGACCCGTGCCGCCGCCGTCGACCACGGCCCCGACGGGATCCGGGTCAACGCGGTCGCCCTGGGCTCGATCACGACCGACCGCTACGAGGACCTGCTCGACCGGCAGGGCCCCGAACTCGCGGCCCGGACGCGGCAGGAGATGGGCGAGATCCATCCACTGGGCCGTGTCGGGCGCGCGGAGGAGGTCGCCGACGCCGTGGCCTACCTGCTGTCCCCCGCCGCCGCCTTCGTCAGCGGGGTCGTGCTGCCGGTCGACGGCGGGCGGGCCGCCCGGGGCCAGGATCCCGAGTCACGGTGACCCGCCGGCGTCCGGGGTCAGCTCGCGAGGAACGCCTCTCCGCTCAGCAACGGGACGGACTCGCTGTGATCGAGCTCGGCGGCCGTCCGCACGTCGTCCTGGTAGCCGAGGTCCACCAGCTCACGGCCGCTGGCGCAGTGACGTAGCGCCCTGCCGAGGTCGCCGGCGACCGCGTCGAAGGTTCCGACCGCCGACCTGGCCTCCGGCGACAGGTCGTCCCAACCCCGTGCGACGAGCGCTTCGATCAGCGCTCCGGCTCCCCACTGGTCCTCGACGGCGGGGCGGAGCGCACCGCCGGGCCACCGCTCCCCTGCGGCGATCACTGCCACCCGCAGGGCCGGATCCGTACGACGACGGCGGCACAACCACTCCGCGGCGGCCTGCCGGTTACGGAGACAGACCCCGATCACCTCCGTCGAACCGGAGGCGAGCCGCGCGGAGATCGTCGAACCGTTCGGCGAGGGCAGGACCAGGCGCGACGGCGACGGCCGCGCGGTGCGGACGCTCGCCGGGGACAGGCTGATCTCTCCCGGCCGGGCCCGGGAACGGCCCACGGCGAGAACCGCGCCGCGCTCCGCCGCGTACGTCGCTGCCGCCGCGTCGCGCCACCGGTACGGGTACACCGTGATCCCGCGGTCCGCGGCGACCGTGAGCGTCGTGGTGAAGCTGAGGACATCGACGACGACCGCCACGTGGCACCCCGGACCGAGCGCGTCGGCTCCCGCCGCACCCCACTCCAGGCCCACCCCGTACGACGGCTGCCGGTGCGCGTCGTCGATCCGGTCCACGACCAGGACGGTAGTGCCGGCCGGCCGCAGTCTCGAACAGCTCAGCCGCAGCCGGACCGTTCGTCCGGCATCGCGATCCGGTCGGGCCGGGCCTCCGAGCTGATCGTTCAGGTCGTGCGCCGCTGTGCGGTCGGGCCGGCAGAGCTCGAATCACTGCCGTCTAGTCCGGGGTAGACAATTCCAACTCTGGTTGTCCGGTGCGGGGTAGACCACAGTCGTGACGAGGCGAGAGACATCGTGAAGCGCATCAGCCGCGAGGCGGAGCGCCGAAGCGTGAGTTTCGGCCTCGACCGCGAGGGCGCCGAGCACACCGTCTACCGGATCGGGACGACGATCAACCCGATCCCACGTCATCGCGAGGTCGACGAGTGCGAGACCGAACTGGGGAAGGGCTGGTGGCGGACATGAGCTACACCGTCGACGTGAGCCGCGCCGACAAGGTGTGGCACGTCCACGTCGTCGAGATCGACCGTGTCACCCAGGCCCGCACCCTGGCCGAGGTGCCGGAGATGGCCATCGATCTGATCTACATCATGACCGGCGAGTCCGACGCGGCGCTCGACGTCGAGGTGGATCTGCCCGAGACCGCGGCGAAGCACCTCGCCGAGGCTCGGCGACTGCGCCGCGTGGAGTCCGAGGCTCGGTCCGCCGCGGCCACCGAGCTCCGTGAAGCGGCGGTCGAGCTGAAGCGACAGGGCCTGTCGATGCGGGATCTCGGTGACGCCATCGGGGTCTCGCATCAGCGCGCCAGTCAGCTCACGAGCGGCCGGACGTAACTGCGATCAGGAGAACGACCGTGGCACAGGACGACGACCACGGGTCGACGGGTGACCGCGACGGACCACGCGAGCTACCGGTCGGCTGGGTGACCCTGATCTGCCTGGCCCTCCTGGCCGGAGTGGCGGGGCTCGGGATGCCGACATGGGCGATCGCGGTCCTCGCCGTGCTCCTACTGTTCGCTGCCGCGACGGACGCGTACCGGTGGAGGCTGCGCCGCCGCCCACGGTCGGACTGACCGTGGCGCGGGACCGGCGGTCGTGTCGCGCTCCCGGTCGACGACGACGCCGTCGACCTCGTGGTCTGCACCCTGCGCTCGCCGCCGGTGCCGGGCTCGTGCTCCGCGACCACGCCCCGGTCTCCGACGGCCGTACCCTCCTCGAACTCGGGCCCGCCTGAATCGGTAGCCGCCCGGTGGTCCCGGCGTGGGCAGACCCAGGGCCGCGCCAGGACGTGGTCGACGTCCTGCAGCTCCACACGCCGGGCTATCGCAACTGCGATGGTCCGGCGCACCCGAGTTTCGGCGTCACCGGGTCAGTCCGCCTCGCAGAAGCGCAGGGTGTTCCCCGACGGGTCGATGACGGTCAGGGTCGGGCCGCCCGGGGCGTCCTGCTCGATCCCGGGCCGCATCGACGGGTGCGCCGTCCGGCGCAGCTCCCGGTGGAGCGCCGTCACGTCGGCCACCGGTACCCACACGGCCGAACCGGGAGTTCCGTCGCCGTGGTGCTCGGACAGGTCGAGCCTCGTCGCCCCACGGGCCAGGCGGGCGTAGATCGGCATGCCGGGTTCGAACCGGTGCTCCCACTCGACGACGAACCCGAGGTGGTGCAGGTAGAACGAGCGGACGTCGTCGAAGCGCTGGACGCGCAGGATCGGAACGGGCGCGCCGAGCCCCGCAGCGTCGTCCCGGCTCCGGTCCAGGACCGCGCTCGCGGTGTTCCAGTCACGGAACCCGAGCTGGTGAGCGACCAGTTCCAGCGCGCGGGCATGGCTGATCATGACGTGCTGCTCCGCAAGATCGGCTCGCAGGGAGCGGGCCGCTGCCTTGGCAGCGTCGGTGGTGAGGTCCATCGTCGGCCTGTCCACGGTGTCATCGGTCCAGTGCCCGCGTTGCTGGACGGACACCGCTGGAACGCCGGCGACGACCGTGGTCGGTGCGTTCACCACGCCTGACGGCGAGCGGGCGGCAGGCCGCACCGGGCCTCGGCGATCGAGCCTAGCCGGGGTGTCCACACCGGCCCGCACGACCCGCCCGCCCCGTCGGTCGGCACCGGGACCGGCGGCCCACGCCCGGGATGTCGGTACCGTTCGGGTGACCGGGGCCCGCCCGGACCTCCGGACGAGAACCAGGAGAGATGAATGCCCGGCCTGTTCCAGAAGGTGTCCGAGTTCCTCAAGAGCCCGCAGGGCAGGAAGTACGCCGACCAGGCGAAGCGCTACGCGCAGGACCCGCGCAACCGGGCGAAGGCGCAGGAGACCCTGAAGAAGGTCTTCGGCGGGAAGGGCCGCGGCCACCACTGACGCCGCCGGACGGCTCGTGCCCGTCCCCTCCGGTCACCGCTCGAACCGGTATCCCATCCCGGCTTCGGTGATGAGGTATCGGGGAGCGGCGGGCACGGGCTCGAGCTTCCGCCGGATCTGGGCGAGGTGGACCCGGAGAGAGTGCGTCTCGGTGTCGTAGGAGGGCCCCCCACACGTCGTGCAGGATCTGCCGACGGTCGACGAGCCTTCCCTGGTTGCGGACGAGAGGTGCCGAGCACGAGCTGGGTGGCGTTGACCCCGCGGGCGAAGTCCAGCAGCGCCCGGGTCACGGCGCCGGCCTCGCCGTCGCCGACGACGGCGTGGAAGGTGGCACCGGCGTCGTCGGCGAGGGTGCGTGTGCGGTCGACGGAGCCGACCGGACCGGCGGTGAGGCCGCCGCCGCGCAAGGAAGATCTCGACGATGTTGGTGAACGGGTTCGGGTTCTCGAACGGGTGCGCGGAGTTGGCGTTGAAGATCCCGCCCCCGTTGGTGCCCAGCTCCTTGACCGCCTCCTGCGACGCGGCCGGGGCCAGGGGAAGTGTGTGGGTCGCACCGTCCACACCGGTGACCTCGACGCCCGCGCGCAGCGGCTGCACGACCCCGCCGGCGACGAGCACGATCGCGGCCACCGCGGCGAGCGGGACCATGATCCGGACGGTGCCGCGGGTCCACTCCGTCGGGACTCGTCACGGGTGAACGGGCGCCGGGACCGGGCACCGCGATACCCGTCAACATCCCGTCAGCAGGGCTTGTCCCGGGTCACGCCGAGGGCTGTGCTGGTCCGATGCCGGCGACCGGGAGCACGACGATGAGATGGGCCGGCGCGGTGGGCCCCGTGGTGGTCGCCTACGGCGCCGGCGAGCTGCGCGCGGTGCTCGCCAACACCAGCGCCGCGCTGGTACTCGTGCTCGTGATCGTGGCGACCGCGGTCGCCGGGGACCGCGTGGCCGGGCTGCTCGCTGCGGTCTCCTCCGCCGCGGCGTTCGACTTCTTCCTCACCGTGCCCTACTACGCCTTCGCGATCCGCACCGCGGCCGACATCGAGACGGCCGTGCTGCTGCTGGCGATCGGGGTCGCCGTCACCGAGATCTGCTGGTGGGGGCGTCGCCACCGGTCACGGTCGGAGGGCAGGCAGAGATACCTGGAGGGGGTCGCGCACGCCGCGCGGATGGCGGCGGACGGCTCGTCCGCCCGGGACCTGGTGGCCACGGTCGAGTCGATGATCGTCGAGGTGCTCGACGTGGACGGGGCCCGCTACGAGCACGGGCCGGTGGGTACCGGGGACGCCCCTGGTAGCCCGGTGCTGCATCGCGACGGTTCGCTCACGTGGGGGCGGCGCCGGATCGACATGGCACGGGAGGGGCTCCCGACCATGGACGTGATCGAGCTCCCGGCCGGGAGCGGCCCCGACGACGGGCGGTTCCTGCTCACCGCGAGCACCCGGGTGCGCCGGCCCGGCCCGGAACAGCTGCTGGTCGCGGTCACCCTCGCCGAGCAGGTGCGGGCCCCCGGGAACCGGGACGAGCACCCGGGGGCATGAGCGGGCGCGGCCCGGCCCTCGTTCACCGCGCCCCCGGACGGTGCTCGCACGGTCCGCCGAGCAGCAGCGCGTCCACGGCCTCGGCCAGTGCGCTCGCCGGGCCGGTGCCGGTTCCGGTTTCGTGTGGGGGTAGGGCGCCGTGGCGGGCACCGTGGCCGACGAGCAGGACCACATCGGCGTCCGCACGGGACCTGGATTCCTCGCGCAGCGCGGTGCGCCAGGCCTGGAGCGCCGCGCGGTGGACGCTCCCGGCCTCGGGGTCGGCGGCGTCGCGCAGCCGGGTGACGGCGACGAAGGTGCGGTTGAGCGGGGACGCCTCGGCGAGGCAGGTGCCCAGGTAGTGGCGCACCCGCCCGGCCGGGGCGGCCCGCATGAGACTCAGGTCGAGCGCAACTCGATCCTCCAGGCGCCGGCAGAGTGCGTGCACCAGCGTCGCGTGGGACGGGAAGTGGTGGAGCAGCCCGCCCTTCGACATCCCGGCGCGGTGCGCGACCGCGGCGGTCGTCGCGCATCGCGGCCCCCCGTCCAGCAGGACGTGCTCGAAGGCGTCGAGCAGCAGTTCGCGCGGCGGTGCGGCCGCCCGGCCGGTCGTGAGCGTCATCCGATGTCGCGACGCAGGAGGTCCTCGGGGGTGTCGCGGCGCAGTAACGGCAGCGTCGCACCGCCACTGACGGCGACCACCGGGACGCGGGGGATCTGGTTGTAGGTCGAGGCCATCGACGCCTGGTAGGCCCCGGAGACCGGCATCGCCAGCACGTCACCGGCCGTGAGGTCCGCGGGGAGCCGCACGGCGTCGGCGAGGACGTCGGTGGACTCGCAGTGCCGCCCGGCCACCCGCATCGGCTCGAGGTCGGCCCTGGTGGCGCGTCCCACGAGCCGCACGGGGTAGCGGGCACCGTAGAGGGCCGGGCGGGGATTGTCGCTCATGCCACCGTCCACCAGCACGGTGCTGCGACCGCCGCTGCGCTCGACGGCGGCGACCCGGTAGAGCGTCACACCGGCGCGCGCGACGATCGCCCGGCCGGGTTCGACCAGCAGCTGCGGCTCGACGATGCCGTGGGCAGTGCACGCACCGGAGACGGCCCGGCGCACCGCGCGGCCGAACGACACCGGGTCGGTGGACCGCTCACCCTCGGCGTAGCCGACGGCGTGACCGCCACCGAGGTCGAGCTGGGGCAGTTCGAGGCCGTAGCGGGCCCGGACGGCGGCGAGGACCTCGACCATCCGGGTCGCGGCGGCCTCGTAGCGGCTGATGGAGCAGACCTGGGAGCCGAGATGGCAGTGCAGGCCGATCAGGCGCAGCTGCGGACGCGCCAGGATCCGGCCGACCGCGGCGAGGACCTCCCCGGCGGCAATGCCGAACCAGGAGTCCGCGGTGGCAGTCGTCAGGCCCGGGTGGGTGCGGGCGTCGATGTCGGGACGTACCCGCAGCAGCACCTTCTGGCGGCGTGGCGCCGCAGCGGCGATGCGGTCGATCTCACCGACGGAGTCGATGACGATGCGCCCGACCCGGGCGGCGAACGCGGCCTTGAGGTCCTCGTCGGTCTTGACGGTGCCGTGCAGCAGGATGCGCTCACCAGGGACCCCGGCGGCGGCCGCGACGGCGACCTCGCCGCCGGAGCAGGCGTCGATCGAGCATCCCTCCTGGGCCACCAGGCGCGCGGTGCCGCGGCAGAGGAACGCCTTCCCGGCGTAGATGATCTCCGCACCGGGGAGCGCGTCATGGTAGGCACGGCAGCGCGACCGGATGTCGGCGCTGTCGAGGACCTGCAGCGGGGTGCCGAAGCGGTTGGCGAGCTCGTGGACGTCGACGCCGCCGATACGGAGGTCCCCGGCGGAGGTGGTCCGGGACGTGGACGGCCAGATCCCCGGCTCGAGGCGGGCGTTGAGCGTGGTGCGCAGCGACGGGACCAGTTCGGCGAGAGTCACCGGATCTCCTGTTCGGCGAGGCACCCCGGGGTGGGGCGCGCTACCTCCCGTTATGCGCCTCTGCCCGGCCGGTGACCGCCGGCCGAGCACGATGTTTGCGCCCCGGCGGCCAATCCTTATGCCGGACCCGGGCGGAAGGGCCACCTTCGCCGAAGGACTCGACAACGTCGATCCACGTCGGGACGGACCATGGCGGACGACACCGGTCGCAGCGCGCCCGGAGGCTGGTCGTTCCCGGGACCGGCGCGGCCGTGGGCGACCTCGGAGGAGACTCCGACGACACCGGATCCCGAAGGGGCGGCTGTCGACGGTCGACCGGTGTCGTGCCCGCCGGGTTGCGCTGGTTCGCCGAGTACCAGCCCTTCACCCCGGTCATCGACACCCTGCGGGCACTGCTGGGCGCCCCCGGGGACGCGGTCGACCTGGGCACCAGCGCCTCCCTCGCCGTCGGGTGGTGCCTGTCCGTCACAGCGGTCGGTTATCTGTGGTCCCGGCGGCTCTACGACGCCCGCTCCGACCGCTGAGGCCGTCGAACCCGCCTTCATCATGTGATGTAGATCACGATCGGGTTGAGGGTGCCGGAGCGGCACACCTTCTGCTGGGGACAGCTCACCCCGCTCCCCGTCGGAAGAGGTTCGAAGACCATGACCGTCCAGGACCACGCCCCCCACCGCATCGACGACGTGGCGACCCGGCCGATCCCGGTGGTCCCCGCCGCAGCGGACACAGCCGACGCCACGGCGGCCACCGGGCAGCCGAAGCCGACGCTGCTCGACCAGATGGGCGGCCCGATGGGGTTCGTCTACTCGACGCTGCCCGTCGTGGTCTTCGTGACCGCCAACGCGTTCCTGTCCCTGCCCCTGACCATCGCGATCGCAGTCGGCTCCGGCCTGGCGCTGACCGTCTTCCGGACGGTGCGCGGCGAGAAGCTCACCGCAGCGGCGGGCAGCCTGGCCGGCGTCGCCGTCGCCGCCGGGGTCGTGGCCTGGACCGGCTCGGCCAAGGACTTCTTCCTGATCGGGATCTGGGCCGCGGCCGCCGGCTTCCTCGTCACCTTCGGCTCCGTACTCGCCCGGCGCCCGCTGAGCGGTCTGGTCTGGAACGCCGTGCACGGCGGCACCCACGACTGGCGCGGCGACCGGACCGTCCTGCGCGCCCACGACGTCGCGACCCTCGCCGCCGCCGCCGTCTTCGGCGCCCGCTTCGTCGTCAAGGAGTGGCTGTACCTCGCCGACTCCACCACCTGGCTGGCGATCACCAAGGTCGCGATGGGCACCCCGCTGACCGTGCTCGCCGCCCTGGTCGTGGTCTGGGCCTTCCGCCGCAGCACCAAGCAGCTGATCGACACCCCGGCCTGATCCACCGGCACCACCGACCGGCCCGGCCGACGCACCCCGTCGGCCGGGCCGGTCTCTCTAGGCGAGACCGTGCTCGATCGCGCGCCGGACGAGCGCACCGCGACCGGGCACGCCGAACTTGCGCAGCAGCCGTTGCACGTGGTTCTCCACGGTGCGCGGCGAGAGCACCAGACGGCCCGCGATCTGCTTCGCGGTGAGCCCCTCGACGACCAGCCGCAACACCTCCGACTCGCGGGGGCTCAGTGCGGGCACCGCGACCGCCGGTGCCGCCACCGACTCCAGGACCACCGCGGCGAGCCCCGGGGAGAACGCGGGCCGCCCGGCCGTGGCGGCCGCGGCGATGCCGGCCAGCTCGGCCGGGTCGTCGGTCGCCGCGACGCCGGTGGCGCCGGCGCGGACGGCGTCGAGGACGAGGGTGTGGTCGGCGCCGGGCTCCACGACGGCGAGGACCGGGATCCCGGGGGTGCGGGCCAGCACCGCGGCGATCGCGGCGAGCCCGGCGTCGCGGGCCCCGAGCCCGACGACGACGAGCGACGGCGCCAGCCGCGCGACGGTCGCGGCCACCGCCTCGGCGGGCCCGTGCCCGGCCCGGGCGACGACGTCGGCACCCGCGGGAACGGGTGCGGCCCCCACGACGACGACTCCGGTACGGACGGTCTGGTCGTCGCGCACGTGCAGGTCTCCCGTTCCGTCCGCTCGGCCGGACGGAACAGCTTGGCATGCCGCGCAACGCATCGGGGACGCCCGAACGGGCGCCACCCCTCCGGGCGTCGTGCCGTCAGCGCACCGTCGCGAGCCGGCGGGCCCGGACGATCCGGCGGGCCAGCCCGGCGGTGGCGGCGACGATCGTCGCGAGCACGAACCCTGCCAGCACCGACAGCAGCGGGTCGCCGCGGGTGAAGGGCCCCACGAGCACCCCGATCCCGGTCATCCAGGTGCTCCAGACGACCGAGCTGGCCACCGTCGCCGGCAGGAACGCGCGCAACGGGAGCCGGACGCGGCCCGCCGCCGACACGCTCGCGAGCCGGCCACCGGGCAGCAGGCGGGTGGCCACGAGCGCGACGACCGGGCGTCGGTGCAGGTGGCGGTGCACCCAGGCGCCGATGCCGTCGTCGCGCCGGGGGCGGCGCACCACCGCGTTCGACGAGCGGCCCGCACCGTAGAGCAGTCCGTCACCGAGCAGCGACCCGAGCAGCGCGGCGCCGAACAGGGCCGCGATCCGCCAGCGGTCACCGTCGGCGAGGGCGGTCGCCGTGGCGCTGAACAGCACCGGCTCGCTGGGCAGGAACGGCAGCGGCCCGTCACAGATCACGGCGAGCGTGAGCAGCGGCAGCAGCCAGGGGCTGTCCAGCACGTACCCGATCATCGCGGTCGGGTCGGTCACGGGCGTCTCCGGGCGGGAGCGTCGTTCGGGGGGCGCCTCCGAGTGTGCCGGGTCCCGTGACCGGATCGTGACCCGGGTGTCCCCCGCGCCCGGTCAGTCGGCGAGGCCCTGCTCGATGGCGTAGCGGACGAGCTGGCTGCGGTTGTGCAGCTGCAGCTTGCGCAGGGTGTTCTGCACGTGGCTCTCCACGGTGCGGTGCGAGACGACGAGCTTCGCCGCGATCTGGCGGGCCGTCATGCCCTTCGCGACGAGCCGCAGCACCTCGGTCTCCCGCTCGGTGAGCGCGGGCACCGCAGGCGAGCCGTCGGCGGGCTTCGGGGTCTCGGCGAGACGTCGGTACTCGCCCAGCACCAGCCCGGCGAGCCCGGGCGTGAACACCGCGACGCCGCGGGCGGTGCGCCGGATCGCCTCCAGCAGCTCGTCGACGCCGGCGGACTTCACCAGGTAGCCGAGCGCGCCCGCCTTCACCGCCTCCAGGACGTCGGCGTGCTCGCCGGACGCCGACAGCACCAGCACCCGCGAGTCCGGGCTCCGCTCCGCGATCTCCGCGATCGCCTGTACCCCGGACGTCGCACCGAGGTTGAGGTCCATCAGGACGACGTCGGGCCGCACCGTGCCCGCGATCCGCACGGCGGCCGGGGCGTCCGGCGCGGTGGCGACGACGTCGAACCCCCGCTCGGTCAGGTCCCGTGCGACGCCCTCGCGCCAGATCGGGTGGTCGTCGACGACCATCACCCGGATCGGCGTCTCCCCGCCCTCGGTCATGTGTCCCCCCGTTCGAGCCTGATCACCCATTCAGTACCGATCTCGGGCCCGGTGTCCAGGGTCAGCGCACCGCCGACGTCCTCGACCCGGCCGCGGATGGACCGCGAGACCCCCATCCGGCCCTCGGCCACGGCCTCGGCGAGCCGGCCGTCGGGGATGCCGGGACCGTCGTCGCGGACGCTGACCTCGATCGCGCGGGGCAGCTCCTCCAGCAGGATCCAGGCCCGCGCACCGGGCCCCGCGTGCAGCGCGACGTTGGCCAGCGCCGCGCGGACCGCGCCCTCCACCTCGTCGACGACGAGGGCGGCCAGCTCCACCGGGTGGCCCGGCGCGGAGACCGTCACGCGGTCCGACGCCAGGATCCGCAGCGCGGCACCGAGGTCCCGCCGACCGGACGCGTCGGTCGTCCCGGGGCCGGACAGCAGCGCGCGCAGCGAGGTCTCCTGCTCCGCCGCCAGCAGCCCGAGCTCCGCCGCGCCCCCGCCGAGCTCGGCGCCGCGGCGCTGGACGTGCGCCAGCACCTGCAGGACGCCGTCGTGCACCGCGCGGGTGAGCCGTTCCCGCTCGGCGGCCGCCGCCTGCTCCGCGGCGAGCCTGCGCAGCCGGGCCGCGGTGCGTTCCAGGACGTGCGACGCGAACCCGACGGTCAGCCCGGCCAGCACCAGCAGCTGGATGTCGCCCAGCTCGAGCGCGCCGAAGCGCTCCTTCGACAGCACCAGCGCGGCCGAGATCGCCGTGGCGGCGAGCACCCCGCCGCGGATCCGGAACGCGACCGCGCAGGCGAGGACCGCGCCGGAGGTCCAGATCGAGCCCATGCCGGGCGCACCGTCGTCGAGGTGGGCCCGGGTGACGATCCACGGGGTCGTCGCCATGATCGCGACGCAGACGGCGAGATCGGCGAGTGCGAGACGGCCCCGGCGGTCCGGGCTGCCGGGCAGGCCGCCGAGGTAGCCCCAGGACGTCACGGCCGTCCACACCGTCATCACCAGCAGCACGCCGAGCGCGGCCAGCGGCAGCACGTAGCCGGTGCGCAGGTGGTAGAGCGTGATCCCGACGACCGTGAGCAGCGTCAGCAGCCGGTAGGCGATGATGCCGCGCCAGAACGGCTCGAGCGGGTGCTCCACGTCGACGAGTGTGGCGTCCCGCGCCCGTGACCGGGCCCGTTCCGGCAGGCTGGTCATCGCGCGGCCGTCATCGCGGCTTGGTGCCGGTGACCAGCGCGTTGTAGAACCAGCTGCGCGGGACCACCCGGGAGAGCAGGTGCTCGTCCACCCAGGACAGCCGCTGCCAGCCGTGGTAGGCGAACATCGCCCAGTTCCAGCCGAGCTTGCCGGGCGGGACGGCGGCCTCGAAGGTCCGCACCGGCCACCCCAGCATCGCCGCGGAGAACTCCTCGGTGGAGGCGCGGACGCCGTCGGCCCCGGCCCGGCGCGCGGTGCGCTCCAGGTCCGCGGGATCGAAGGTGTGGATGTCCACGACGGACTCCAGCGCGGCCGCGCGGGACGACTCGTCGAGCTCGTGCTGCGGGCGCCGCCAGCTCTGCAGTGCGGGGAGCTTCGTGAGGGTCGTCGTGGCCTTCCAGGTCCACTGCCCCAGGGTGCGGGCGTAGGCGTCGCCGACGGTCGTCGGCTCACCGGCGAAGACGAACCGGCCGCCCGGCTCCAGCACGCGCAGGATCTCGCGGAACGCCGCCTCGACGTCCGGGATGTGGTGCAGCACCGCGTGCCCGACGACGAGGTCGAAGCTGTCGTCCGGGAACGGGATGTGCTCGCCGTCGACGACCCGGCCCTCGACGTCGAGGCCCAGCCCCTCGGCGTTGCGGGTGGCGGCCTGCACCATCCCGGGCGAGAGGTCGGTGACGACGCCGCGCTCGGCGACCCCGGCCTGCATGAGGTTGAGCAGGAAGAACCCGGTGCCGCTGCCCAGCTCCAGGGCGCGCAGGTAGGGGCGGCCGTCCCACGGAGCGGCGGCGCGGAACCGTCCGGCGGCGTAGTCGATGCAGCGCTCGTCGTAGCTGATCGACCACTTCTCGTCGTAGGTGCCCGCCTCCCAGTCGTGGTAGAGCACGTTCGCGAGCTTCGGGTCGCGCCAGGCCGCCTCGACCTGCTCGGCGGTGGCGTGCGGGGTGGGCGCCGGGTCCGAACTCATGAGTAGGAGTTTTGCAGAACGGTCCGACGGAAACCGTCGGTGGGCTCGGTCACGGCGCGGGACGCCTCCCCGCCCGGCGGCGCCGGGCGGGGAACGTCGGTTCAGCGTCCCGTGAAGGTGGCCTTCCCCGGGCCGTTCTCCACGAACGACGCCATGCCGGTCGACGCGTCGTCGCTGGCGAACACGCCGGCGAACAGCTCCGACTCGATGTCGAGGCCGGTGCGCAGGTCGGTGTCGAGGCCGTTGTCGATCGCCTTCTTCGCCGCCGCGTAGGCCAGCGCCGGACCGGCCGTGAACTGCGACGCCCACGCCACCGCGCGGGTGTAGACCTCGTCGGCCGGCACGATCTCGTCGACCAGGCCGATCTCCAGCGCCTCCTCCGCCTTCACCATGCGACCGGTGTAGATCAGGTCCTTGGTGCGGCTCGGCCCGATCAGCCGCGCGGCGCGCTGGGTGCCGCCGCCGCCCGGGAAGATGCCGAGCAGGATCTCCGGGAAGCCGAGCTTCACGTTGTCCCCGGCGATCCGCCGGTCCGCGCCGAGCACGACCTCCAGGCCACCGCCCAGGGCGTAGCCGGTCACCGCGGCGACGGTCGGCTTCGGGATCGTCGAGATCGCCCCCAGCCCGGCGGACAGCTTCCGGGCCACCGGCGCCATGTCGGAGTACGACATCGACGCCATCTCCTTGACGTCCGCACCGGCGGCGAAGGTCTTCTCCCCGCCGTACACGACGACGGCGCGCACGTCGGCGCGCGTCGCCGCCTCGTCGGACACCTCCAGCAGCTCACCCTGGATCTGCCGGTTCAGGGCGTTCATCGGCGGCCGGTCGATCCGGATCGTCCCGACGCCGTCGTCCACGGACAGGCTCACGAATTCGGTCACGTCGCGGACCCTAACGTCCCCCGCGCGGGCCGGCGGTGTGATCAGTCCCGGCGGTACGCGGTGTACCGGCCGCCGTTGCGCCGCTCGACGGCCAGCGGCAGCCCGAACGTCTCCGACAGCGGTCCGGAGGTCATCACGTCGTCGAGCAGGCCGGCGGCGACGACCCTGCCGTCGCGCAGCAGCATCCCGTGCGTGTAGTTCGGCGGGATCTCCTCGACGTGGTGCGTGACCAGCACCGACGCCGGCGCGTAGGGGTCGTCGGCCAGGTCGGCGAGGCGTCCGACGAGGTCCTCGCGGCCACCCAGGTCGAGACCCGCGGCGGGTTCGTCGAGCAGCAGCAGCTCCGGGTCGGTCATCAGGGCGCGGGCGATCAGGGTGCGCTTGCGCTCGCCCTCGGACAGCGTCCCGTAGGCGCGGTCACCGAACCCGCCCATCCCGAGCTGCTCCAGGAGGTGGTGCGCGCGGCCGGTGTCGGTGCTCTCGTACTCCTCGTGCCAGCGGCCGAGGACGCCGTAGCCTGCGGAGACGACGACGTCGGCCACCTTCTCGTCCCCGGGGATCCGGACGCCCAGGTTCGCCGAGGTCAGTCCGATCCGCGGGCGCAGCTCGAAGACGTTCACCCGGCCCATCCGCTCGCCCAGGACGTGGACGCGCCCGGCCGTCGGGTGCAGCTCGGCGCCGGCGAGGCGCAGCAGGGTCGTCTTGCCTGCGCCGTTCGGGCCGAGGACGACCCAGCGCTCGTCGAGCTCGACGCGCCAGTCCACGGCGTCGAGCAGGGTGGTGGTGCCGCGGCGGACGGTGGCACCGTCCATCCCGATCACCAGGTCGTCGTCGTCGATCTCTGTGACACCGTTCGCGTGCGGGAGCCCGGGGGAAGACACCCCCCTATCCTGGCCGACCGTGCCTGTCTTCCCGCTCGGTGCCCACCCCGACGACCACGGGACCCGCTTCGCGGTCGCCTCCACCAGCGCAGAGACGGTCGAGGTCTGCCTGGTCGACGGCGTCGACGGCGCACTGACCGAGAGACGGGTCGAGCTGCGCGAGCACACCTTCGGCGTGTGGCACGGGCACGTCCCCGGGGTGAAGCCGGGCCAGCGCTACGGCTTCCGCGCGCACGGCCCCTACCGCCCGTTCGACGGGCTGCGCGCCAACCCGCACAAGATCCTCGTCGACCCGTACGCGAAGCGGGTCACCGGCACCGTCACCGACGTCGTCGCCGCCCGCGGGTGGCACGGCGACCCCATGTCCGGACGGCCGAGCACGGTCGACTCGCTGGGCAGCGTCCCGCTGTCGGTGGTCACCGCCCCCGAGCGGGGATCCCGCCCGGCCCGGCCGGACGTGCCGTGGTCCGACACGGTGATCTCGGAGATCCACGTCAAGGGCTGGACGAAGCTCCACCCGGAGGTCCCGGAGGCGCACCGCGGCACCTACCTCGGGCTGGCGCACCCGGCCGTCATCGCGCAGCTGCAGCGGACCGGGATCACCGCCGTCGAGCTGCTGCCGGTGCAGGCGAGCGCGCCGGAGCCGCCGCTGCTGGAGCGGGGCGCGGCGAACTACTGGGGCTACGCCACCCTCGGGTTCCTCGCTCCGCACCCCGGATACGCGGCCGTGCCCGGCAACGAGACCGCCGAGTTCCGCTACCTGGTCGACACCCTGCACGCGGCCGGGATCGAGGTGATCCTGGACATCGTCCCCAACCACACCTGCGAGGGCGGGGTCGGCGGGACGACGCTGTCCTACCGCGGGCTGGACGCCCCGGCGTACTACTCGCTGGGCGGTTCCGGGCACGACGCCGACATCACCGGCACCGGCAACACCCTCGACGCCGGGTCGCCGACGGTCATCCGGCTGGTCTGCGACGCGATGCGGCACTGGGTGCACGCCTACGGCGTCGACGGCTTCCGGATCGACCTCGCCTCGGTGCTCGGCCGCCCGCGCTCCGGCCCGTTCTCCCCCGACTCGGCACTGCTCACCGCGATCGCGCAGGACCCGACGCTGTCGACCTGCAAGCTGATCGCCGAGCCGTGGGACGCGACCGGTGAGGGCTACCGGGTCGGCGGCTTCGGCGTCGCCTGGTCGGAGTGGAACGGCCGCTACCGCGACGCCGTGCGCGACTTCTGGCGCGGCCACGGCGGCGTCGCCGAGCTGGCGTCGCGGCTGACCGGCAGCTCCGACATCTACGCGCTGTCGGGGCGCCGCCCGTGGGCGTCGGTCAACTTCGTCACCGCGCACGACGGCTTCACCCTGCGCGATCTCGTCTCCTACGAGCGCAAGCACAACGAGGGCAACGGCGAGAACAACCGCGACGGCACCGACGACAACCGCTCGCAGAACCTCGGTGCGGAGGGCGAGACCGACGACGCCGGCATCCGCACCGCCCGGCTCTCGACGGCGCGCGCGATGATGGCGACCCTGCTGCTGTCGATCGGCACCCCGATGATCACCGGCGGCGACGAGCGCTGGCGCACCCAGGGCGGGAACAACAACCCGTACTGCCGCGACGACGAGACGTCGTGGGTGGACTGGACCGGCACCGACGAGACCGCCGCGATGGAGACCTTCACCGCGAAGGTCGCCGCGCTGCGCCGGGAGTCGCCGGTGCTGCACCGCGACCAGTTCTACGTCGACGGCGAGGTCCTCTGGTGGGACCCGTCCGGGCGGCCGATGGAGCCCGAGGACTGGCACGACGGCGGGCGGCGGACCCTCGTGGTGCTGCTCGCCGACTACTGGCTGCTGCTCCTGCACGCCGGTGACGAGCCCGTGGACTGCCTCCTGCCGGACGGGCACGACCTCGATCCGGTCCTCGACTCGACCACGCCCGACGGCGAACCGGCCGACCCGGCCCCGCTCCTGGCCGGATCGACCGTCGTGCTCCCGCCGCGCTCGGTGCGCCTGCTGCGGAGCCGCTGAACCGTTCACCCGCCGAGATGCAGCTCAGCGCTGTGCCCGGGGCTCCCGGGAGCGCTGAGCTGCATCTCGGCGCGGGTGGTCCGGGCACGGACGGTGCTCGGTGGTTCTGCGCGCGGCCCGGGCGGGACATAATCGGCCCATGCCGCGCTACGAGTTCCGCTGCCGGGTCTGCGCCTCCGGCGGCGTGCCGGGAACGTTCGAGGTGGACCGGCCGATGGCCGCGGCCGCGGACCCCGCGCCGTGCCCGCAGGGCCACGCCGACACGGTCAAGCTCCTCTCCACCGTCTCGCTGGGCGGGCGCGCGCCGGGTGGCGGCGCGCCCGCCCCGGTCCCCGCCGGCGGCGGCGGAGGCGGTGGCTGCTGCGGCGGAGGCTGCTGCGGCTGACCGGGCCTACCCCGCCAGCACGATCCGCCCCAGCTCGACGGACGACGCCAGGTGCGGATGGTGCGGCAACACCCGCACCGTGTACCCGGTCAGCCCGGCGTGCGGCAGGGGCACCGCGACCTCCCAGCTGTCGTCGCCGCGGTGCTCCATGGCGACGGTGACGGGTTCGGCGAGCTCGTCGGTGTCGTCCACACGCCCGACGACGGCCTCCACCACCACGTCCGACGGCTCCAGCCCGGCGAGGTCCACGCCCGCGCGCACGGTCATCGGCGATCCCACGACGGGGGTGTCGGGCAGCCCCGAGGCGTCCACGCCGGTGATCCGGACGTGGTTCCAGGCCTTGTTCAGCCGGGCCCGGTACTGCGCGATGTCCCGGGCCGCGGCGTAGTCGTCGGCCGCGGCACCGGCGGCGGCGCGACCGGCCGGGGCGTACCAGTCCTGGACGTACTCGCGCACCATCCGGGTCGCCTGCACCTTCGGGCGGAGCGTGGTGAGCGTGTGCCGCACCATCTCCACCCAGCGGTCCGGGACGCCGTCGGTGCGGTCGTAGAACGCCGGCCCGACCTGGGTGGCGAGCAGCTCGTAGAGCGCGTTGGCCTCCAGGTCGTCGCGCCGCGTGGGGTCCTCGACGCCGTCGGCGGTGGGGATCGCCCAGCCGTTGCGGCCGTCGTAGAACTCCTCCCACCAGCCGTCCCGGATGGACAGGTTGAGCCCGCCGTTGAGCGCCGACTTCATGCCGGACGTGCCGCACGCCTCGAGCGGGCGCAGCGGGTTGTTCAGCCACACGTCGCAGCCCCAGTAGAGGTACCGGGCCATCGACATGTCGTAGTCGGGCAGGAAGACGATCCGGTGCCGGACGCCGGCGTCGTCGGCGAACCGGACGATCTGCTGGATGAGGGCCTTGCCGCCGTCGTCGGCGGGGTGCGACTTGCCGGCGACGATCAGCTGCACCGGGCGGTGCGGGTCGAGCAGCAGCCCGCGCAGCCGGTCCGGGTCGCGCAGCATCAGGGTGAGCCGCTTGTAGGTCGGCACCCGGCGGGCGAACCCGACCGTCAGGACGTCCCGGTCGAAGACGTGGTCGGTCCAGCCCAGCTCCGGCTCGGAGGCGCCGCGTTCCAGCCAGGCCGCGCGGACCCGGCGGCGGACCTCGTCGACCAGCCGGGAACGCAGGGTGTTGCGCAGCGCCCAGAGGTCGGCGTCGGACACCTCGGCGGGCCGCTCCTCGGGCGACCCGATGAGCTCGGTGACCTGGAGGGCCTCCCAGGTGGGGCCGTGCACACCGTTGGTGACCGAGCCGATCGGCACCTCGTCGCGGTCGAAGCCCGCCCACATGCCGCCGAACATCTCCCGGGACACGACGCCGTGCAGCTGCGAGACGCCGTTCGCGCGCTGGGCCAGGCGCAGCCCCATGTGCGCCATGTTGAACGTCTCCGGGTCCTCCTCCGCGCCGAGCGCGAGCAGCCGGTCCGCGGGGAGCCCGGGCAGGAGCCGGTCGGTCAGGTAGTGCCGGACGAGATCGAGGCCGAACCGGTCGATGCCGGCGGGGACGGGGGTGTGCGTGGTGAACACCGTCCCGGCCCGGACGGCCGCGAGCGCCTCGTCGAAGTCGAGGCTCGTACCCGGCGCGGTCGCGGCCGGGGACGCCGGGGAGCCGGTGCACAGCTCACGGATCCGCTCCAGGCCGAGGAACCCGGCGTGGCCCTCGTTCGTGTGGAAGACCTCGGGGGCCGCGTGGCCGGTGGCCCCGCAGAACGCGCGGACCGCCCGGACGCCCCCGACACCGATCAGGATCTCCTGCTGGATCCGGTGGTTCTGGTCGCCGCCGTAGAGCCGGTCGGTGACGCCGCGCAGGTCCGGCTCGTTCTCCTCGATGTCCGTGTCGAGCAGCAGCAGCGGCACCCGTCCGACGCGGGCGAGCCACACCCGGGCGTGCAGCGTGCGGTCGCCGGGCATCGCGACCTCGACGAGCACCGGCGCGCCGTCGGCACCGGCGAGCAGCTGCAGCGGCAGGCCCTGCGGATCGATCGCCGGGTAGTGCTCGAGCTGCCAGCCGTCGAGCGACAGCGACTGGCGGAAGTACCCGGAGCGGTACAGCAGCCCGACGGCGACCAGCGGGACGCCCAGGTCGGAGGCGGCCTTCAGGTGGTCGCCCGCGAGGACGCCGAGCCCGCCGGAGTAGTTGGGCAGCACCTCCGAGACGCCGAACTCCATCGAGAAGTACCCGACGGCGGCGGGCAGGCCGGCGTCCGGGTCCTGCTGGTACCAGCGGGGCTCGGTCAGGTAGCGGTCGAGGTCCTCGGCGAGCTCGGCGACCCGCCCGGCGACGGCGTCGTCGTCGGCGAGCTCGGCGAGCCGGCCGGTCGGGATCTCGCCCAGCAGCCGGACGGGGTCCTGGCCGCAGGCGTCCCACGCGTCGGGGTCGAGCGAGGCGAACAGGTCGCGTGTGGGCGCGTGCCACGTCCACCGCAGGTTCGTGGCCAGGGTCTGCAGCGGTGCGAGCGGACCCGGGAGCTGGGCACGGACGGTGAATCGGCGGAGGGCTCTCACGGCGCGGACCCTAGTGCCGTGACGCCCGTGGCGCGGCAGGCGCTCCGGGGCGCCCGGCCGCCCCCACGCCGCGTCATCCGGCGGAGGCCTCCAGCCGGTCCAGGACGGCGTCGGCGGCGAACCGGTCGAGCCGGAACGACTCCGGGCCCAGCCCGTACACCCGGCCCTCGGTGAAGGCCGGCAGCGTGGCGAGCAGGGGCTGCCGCGCCCGCTGCTGCTCCACCTGCTCGTCGGTGGCGTTGACGACGAACAGCGAGGCGTCGCCGAACTGCCCGGCGTTCTCCTGCGCGACCGGGACGGCGTCCCTGCGCTGCCCCGCGTTCCCGAGCCCGGAGCGGCCGCTCGCCTCGACCGGCCGCAGCCGCAGCCCGAGCTGGGTCAGCAGCTTGCCCTGGGCGGAGTCGGCGGTGAAGACGTTGTAGCCGTCCGGGGTGATGGTCAGCGCGACCGCCTCGCGAGACGTGTCGATCCGCTGCCCCACCTCGGCGGCCCGGGCTGCGAACCCCTGCTCCGCGGCCGCCGCCTCGTCGGCGCGGCCGAGATCGGCGCCGAGCCGGGCCGACAGCTCCTGCCAGGACAGCGAGCTGTGGTCGACGACGCCGGTCGGCGCGATCGCGGACAGCTGCGCGTAGGCCTCGGGGGTGACGGCGTCGGCGCCGACCGCGCTGCCGACGATCACGTCCGGCGACTGCGCGGCGACCGCCTCGACGTCGACGGTCGGGCCGCCGAGCGGGACGGTCCCCTGCTCCACGGCACGCGGGCCCCAGGCCACGAAGAACCCGTTGCCGTCGGCGGTGCCGCCACCGGGGCGGGTGGTGGCCGACGCGATCACCGGCAGGTCCAGGGCGAGCAGGTGCCCGGTCATCGTCACGCTGGCCGACACCACGCGCTGCGGTGACGCGGGGACCTCGGCGGTGCCCAGCGCGTGGGTGACGGTGCGGGTGCCCGGGTCGGTGCCCGCCACCGACCCCCCGGACGGCGACGAGCACCCGGCCACGAGCCCGAGCACGACGGCCAGCAGCAGCACCGCTCGGTGTGAAGCTTGCTTCATTGCCAGTACTATTAGGCAAGCCTAATCTGCCGTCAATGTTCCCCACGCCACCCGGTGTCCCGCCGGAGCTCGCGGTCCCGCCGCAGGTCCCCCGCCCGGCCCCACCGGAGCGGCTGCCGGCGGACCGCTGCCCCGCGGTCGCCCGGCTGCTGCGCGACGGCGACCGGGACGCCTTCCTCGCGCACGTCCGCCGGGCGGGCACCCCGCTGGTCGACGACCTCGGCGACGGCACGTGCGCGGTCACCTTCGTCGTCCCGGACCGGGCCGGGACGGCCGAGGTGCACGTGCTGCCGAACAAGCTCGCCGACGCCGCGCACCCTGCGGCGACCGCGGCGGAACGGCTGCCCGGGGCGTGGGTCCTGACCCTGCGGATGCCGCGGGACTGGCGGGCGGGCTACGGCGTCGCCGAGCTCCCGGAGCGCCCGGCCGGGACGGGCCCGGCACCGGACGGTGGCCGCCGGGCCCGGGCGCTGGCCGCCGTCCCCGGGCACCGGCGCCCCGCGGTGGCGCAGTTCCTCGACGTCCAGGCGGCCGCCCGCCCGGACCCGCTCGCCCGCGAGCACCTGGTCGACGGGACCTCGGTCGCCTCGCTGCCCGGCGCCCCGGCACCGCCCCGGCCCGGCGGGCCGCGGGGAACGGTGCTGCACGGCGACCTCGGCGGCCGGCCGGTCTGGCTGCACGACCCGGCGGGCACCGACCCGGGCGAGCCGCTGCCGGTCGTCGTCCTGACGGACGGGCACCACCGGCTCGCCGACGGCCTCCCCGCGGTGCTCGACGGCGCGGTCGCCGCCGCGGCGCTGCCACCGGTGCGCACCGTCGGCGTCGCGGCCCGGCCCGGCGACGGCCGGACCCGGGAGCTGGGCTGCGATCCCGGTTTCACAGCCTTCCTGGCCGAGGACGTGCTCGGGTGGGCGGCCGGGCACCGGGCACTCACCGTCGACCCGGCGCGCACCGTCGTCGCCGGGCAGAGCCTGGGCGGGCTGACCGCCGTGTACGCCACCCAGGCCGCGCCCGACCGGTTCGGTCTCGCCCTCAGCCAGTCCGGCTCGTTCTGGTGGCCGAACACGCACGACGACCGCGAGTGGCTGACCTCGGTGCTCCCGTCGGGGCCGCGGACGCACGGCGTGCTGCTGGAGGTCGGCTCCGAGGAGTGGGTGCTGCGCGATGCGACCCGGCGGGTCGCGGACGTCCTCGCGGCCCGCGGCGACCTCGCCGGCCTGCACGAGTTCCGCGGCGGGCACGATCCGGCATGCTGGCGCGCCGGGCTGGTCCCGGCGCTCGGGACACTGCTCCACGGGAGGGACGACCGGTGAGCCGATCAACGAGCACCCCGCCGTCCGCCGGGGACGCCCCCGACCCGACCGGGCGCCGCGCCGGGGAGGCGGTGCTCCTGGCCGCGGGCCGGCTCACCGCGATGCTCGACGCCGCCTGCGCCGACGAGGACCTCACCCCGCTGCAGGCCCGCTACCTGCGCACGCTGCGCGATCCGCTTCCCCAGGGCGAGCTCGCGGACCGGCTCGGCGTCGACCCGGCGCGGGTGTCGGGACTCGCCCGCGACCTCGGCCACCGCGGCCTGGTCGAGCGGGTCCCCGGCGGCGACCGGCGCCAGCGGCTCGCCCGCCTCACCCCCGAGGGCGAGGACGCCGTGCACCGGATCGGGGCGCGCCTCGCCGCGCGGTCGCCGATGAACCGGGAGTTCGACCGCGCCGAGCGCGAGACCCTGATCGCCCTGCTGGACCGGATCGTCTCCGCACTGCCGGGACCGGGCGCCTGACCGGCCCGCACGGTCCGGCCACCATCCGGTCACGAACGGCTACTGAACCGATGCCGAACTGCGGTGTCGGGGCCGTGTCCCGCCGCGCCCGGACTGGACCGGATGGGTACGGTTGTCCCGCGCGCCACACAGGTCCCGGTGTGCACAATCCGATCGACGAGGAACCCGGGGGTGACGTCCGATGACGGGGCGGCTCGGAATCGATGACGTGACTCCGTTCGTGGAGACCGGCGACCCGTCCAAGGCCGTCGTCGGCGAGGTCGTGCCGATCCGCGCGAACGTCTGGCGCGAGGGTCACGACGCGGTCGCCGCCAACGTCGTCTTCACCCCGCTCGGGGCGGACGGGACCCCCGGCGAGTCCCGCTACGTGCGGATGCGCCCCGAGGGTGTCGGCACCGACCGGTTCGTCGCGTGGGTCTCCCCCGACGCGGAGGGCCGCTGGACGTTCCGGGTCGACGCGTGGAGCGACCCGTGGTCGACGTGGCGCTCGGGCGTCGAGAAGAAGATCGAGGCCGGGCAGTCCGCCGACGAGCTCGCCAACGACCTCGAGATCGGCGCCCGGCTGCTGTCCCGGGTGGGCCGCCGTCCGTCCGAGAAGGACAGCCGCGACCTGCTCCTCGGTGCGGCGAACACGCTCCGGGACACCGCGCTGCCGCTGCGGACCCGGGTCGCGCCCGCGCTGTTCGACGCCGTCGCGAAGATCATGGCCGAGCGCCCGGTGCGGGAACTGATCACCCGCGGACCGGAGCGTGAGATCCACGTCGACCGGCGTCGTGCGCTCTACGGCTCCTGGTACGAGTTCTTCCCCCGCTCCACCGGGGGCCGCGACGAGACCGGGCGGCCGGTGCACGGCACGTTCGCGACGTCGTCCAAGGAGCTGGACCGGGTGGCGCGGATGGGCTTCGACGTCGCCTACCTGCCGCCGATCCATCCGGTCGGCACGGTGCATCGCAAGGGGCGCAACAACTCCGTGCACGCCGAGCCGGGTGACGTCGGCTCGCCGTGGGCGATCGGCTCCGCCGCGGGCGGGCACGACGCCATCGATCCCGAGCTCGGCGACTTCGACGACTTCGACGCGTTCGTCGCCCGTGCCGGGGAGCTCGGGCTGGAGGTCGCGCTGGACCTGGCGCTGCAGTGCGCGCCGGACCACCCGTGGGTCACCGAGCACCCGGAGTGGTTCACCGTGCGTCCCGACGGGACGATCGCCTACGCGGAGAACCCGCCGAAGCGCTACCAGGACATCTACCCGCTGAACTTCGACCGCGACCCGGACGGCATCTACGCCGAGTGCCTGCGCGTGGTGCTGACGTGGGTCGAGCACGGGGTGACGATCTTCCGGGTCGACAACCCGCACACCAAGCCGCCGAACTTCTGGCACTGGCTGATCTGGGAGGTCAAGCGGCAGCACCCGGACGTGCTGTTCCTGGCCGAGGCCTTCACCCGCCCGGCCCGGCTGTTCGGCCTCGCCCGGCTGGGCTTCACCCAGTCCTACTCCTACTTCACCTGGCGCACGGAGAAGGAGGAGCTGGCCGACTTCGCGACGATGCACGCCGAGCACGCCGACGAGTGCCGTCCCAACGTCTTCACCAACACCCCGGACATCCTGCACGAGTCGCTCCAGACCGGCGGGCCCGCGATGTTCGCCATCCGGGCGACGCTCGCCGCGACGATGTCGCCGACCTGGGGTGTCTACTCCGGATTCGAGCTGTACGAGGGCACCCCGGTGAAGCCGGGCAGCGAGGAGTACCTCGACTCGGAGAAGTACGAGCTGCGCCCGCGCGACTTCGAGTCCGCGCTCAACCAGGGCCGCTCGCTGGAGCCCTACCTGACCCGGCTCAACGAGATCCGGCGCGCGCACCCGTCGTTGCAGCAGCTGCGCGAGGTGCACTTCCACGAGATCGACAACGAGCAGCTCATCGCCTACTCGCGGCTCGACCCGGCCACCGGCGACCAGGTGCTGGTCGTCTGCACGCTCGACTCGTTCTCCCCGCAGCAGGGCACGATCAAGCTGGACATGCCGGCGCTGGGCCTGGACTACGCCGACGTGGTCGACGTGCACGACGAGATCTCCGGCGAGACCTACCGCTGGGGCGAGTACAACTTCGTCCGGCTGGTCCCGGGTGAGCACGTCGCGCACGTGCTGCGGCTGCCGTCGCAGGTGCCGCTGGTCTGAGCCCCGGGCTCAGGCCAGGAAGTCCAGCAACGCCCGGTTCGTCGCCGCCGGCTGCTCGAGGTAGCCGTAGTGGCCGGCGTCGGGGATCTCGGCGTAGCGGGCCCCGGGGACGGCGGCGGCGACCTCCCGGCTCAGCCGCGGCGGGATCGCCCGGTCGTCCGCGAACGCGAGCACCAGCGCCGGGACCGCGATCCCGCGGTAGGCGGCGGTGCGGTCGCCGAGGTCGAGCGAGACCTGCAGCTGGGCGCGGTGGCCCGGTGACACGGTGGACCCGCCGAAACCGATGATGTCCAGCCAGTCCCGGGCGGCGCGCTCGTCGTCGAGGGTCGCCGGGGACAGGTTGTGCGTCGCCTGCACCGCCGCCCACAGCTCGGCGGGCAGCGTGACACCGGCGTCGGCGGCCGCGACCGTCCCGGCGGTCCATGCCTGCTGCACCGGCGTCAGGCGGGCGTGCGCGGCGAGGGCCGCGACCCGGCTCACCAGGTCCGGGCGCGCCAGCGCCAGCTCCAGGACGACGCGGGACCCCAGCGAGGTCCCGACGACCGCGGCCGGTCCCGCCCCGAGGTGCTCGACCAGTGCGGCCACGTCGGCGGCCATGTCGTCGACGGTGAACCCGGCCGCGCACTCGTCGGTGGGCGGGATCCCCCGGTTGTCCAGGGTCACCGGCCGCAGGCCCGCGTTCCGGAGTGCGGGCACCTGGTGCACGTCCCAGACCCGGCCCGGGCTGCCGGTGCCCATCACGAGCACGACGGGCGGGCCGTCACCGCCGTGGTCGGTGTAGGACAGCCGGATGCCGTTGAGCGTCGCGATCGTCACCGGTCCATCGTGGCCGACCGCCCCGGCGGGCCGGTCACGCGGTCGCGGCGTCGTCCTCGCCGGCCGGTGGCTCCAGCACGACCGCCGTCGCCCGGTACGGCGTGAGGTCGATCCGGAAGACCTGCAGGTCGTCGACCGTGCCGACGGTCTCCCCGGAGAACAGGTCCACCACCGTCGAACCCGGTGCGAGGTGCTCGGACCGCACGGCCGCGTCGACGTGCTCGTCGGCGAAGTTCAGCACCGTCACCTGGGTCCGGCCGTCGTCGAGCTCGTGCACCATCACGAGCAGCCCGCGGTGCGAGACGTCGGGGACGTCGACCTGCCGCGCCGTCGCCACCCCGCTGTGCTTGCGGACCGCCAGGATCGCCTGCATCTGCCGGGCGAAGCTGGTCTCGTCGGCGAGCTGCTCGGGCAGGCTGCCGTAGAGGCTGCGGCCCCGCGGCATCCCCGACGACGACCGGTCGGCGTCCGGCCGGTCCCCCATCAGGTCGTGCGCCGGTCGCGAGATCCACCGGGTGTCACCGGACGCCAGCAGGTCGGCCACCTGCTCGGGCGGCAGTGTCAGCATGCCGAGCAGGTCCCAGCCCGACAGCGCGAACACACCGGGCTGGAACGCGTTGAACATGACCAGCAGCAGGTGCACGCGGCGGATGCGCTCGACGTCGTCCTGGCCGATGTCGTCGAGCGCCGAGATGCCGAGCGCGGCGGCGATGACGGTCGCGCTGGTGCAGGCGATGCCGTTCGTCGTGAAGATCAGGTTGTAGGGCGCGCCGGCGCCGGTGAGGTGCTCGCACAGGTCCCGGCGGATCGTGTCCGCCAGCTCGCCCCCGGTGATCTCCTCGCCGCGGAACGGGAACAGGTCGTCGGTGTGCCCGGCGGTCCAGTGCACGAGCTCGTAGGTCAGCTCGTCGTGGTTCTGCAGCGCGTGCACCAGCGACGCCGGGTCCACGCCCAGGTCCAGCGCGGTGCGCAGGGTGAGCCGGAGGAACTCGGTGTCCGACGTGGCCAGTGCGTGGTGGTAGGCGGGCCGGTTGATGAAGTCGTAGGACAGGTCCGCTCCGGCCTCGGAGGTGACCTTGATGTCGTCGACGGTGAGGTTCAGCTCCTGGAAGGTGAACCCGCCGACCTTGCGGACCATCGACGCGATGAGGTGGTTCGCCGCCTCCGACAGCGGGTGCCCCTCGGACCAGCCCGGCATCCCGCCGCCCGCCTTCTCGACGCCGAGGAACCCGTTGGCGTCGAGCCGCAACGCGCCGGAGCCGAGGTCGGCCAGCGAGTGCAGGGCGTCGCCGATGACCATCCGCATCCCGGCGAAGGTCGGGTCCAGCCAGTTCACCGACGGCTGGCCGTCCTTGAAGTAGTGCAGGTAGACCCACCGCCGGACGACGCCGTCGACCCCGGTGACCTCGGCCGTCGCCGACCAGTTGGTCTCCTTCACACCCTCCCGGTAGAAGATCACCCGCTGCAGCCGGCCGACGATGTAGCCGGCCTTCTCCAGCGCCTCCTCGGTGGCGGCGTCGAGGTTCACCGAGTCGCGGCCGGGCGGGACCTCGGGCAGCATCCCCCAGTCACCCGGCTCGATCTCGACCATGTGGTAGACGCCGGGGTAGTCGCCGTAGGCGATCTCGGCGAGCCGGAAGTCCGGGCCCTTGCCGGTGTGGCCGGGCACGACGTCGTCGATGATCGTGCCGCCGTGCCAGGTCGCGGTGGCGCACATGGCCCGGAACTCGTCCTCGGTGCCGAAGACCGGGTCGATCTCGTTGGAGATCCGGTCGAAGTGCCCGTCGACGCTCGGGGTCGGCTGCCAGCCGGACAGCCCGCCGGCGCGCTTCACCGGTCCGGTGTGGACGCCCTCGATGCCGATCGTCTCGAACGCCTGCCACAGCTCGGTGTCGCCGAGCGCGCCGAGGAACGACACGCCCTCCGGCGTGATCAGCGAGATCGGGTAGGCGGTGAACCACACCGACGCCGTCTCCACCGCGCCGCGCGGGCCGGGGCTGGCGAACGGGTTCTGCCACATCGAGCCCTGCCCGGAGAACTGGCGGGCGAGCTCGTCGGCGTGGCCGAGCATCGACTGGGCGAGCAGCCACGAGACGTAGACCGGGTTCTCGCCGGAGGCCGGGCCGTCCTGGGAGACCGACCGGCGGCGCACGGTCGAGCGGACCCGGGCACGGTGACGCAGGGTCCGGGGCCGCGCCTCGTGGTAGTACTCGGCGAAGTTGACCTCCGGCGGCGTGTGCTCGCCGTCGTGGGTGTCCGCTCCGGACGGCGCGGGGCCGCCCGGTTCCGTCGTGGACGCGTCGGCCTGGGTCTCGGCCATCGGCTCTCGCTCGGTCACGCCGCCGGTCCTCCGGGTCGGTTCGTGGTCGGTTGGATCGGGCCGGGCCGGGTCCGCCCGGGGGCCCGGGTACCCGCGACCGGACGGCGCTCGCGGGCGTGCGGCACCGTCGCGGAGGCACCGGGCACCGCGTTCAGTATGGGTTTCCGGGCACGGGTGTGCCGGGCGGAAGGAAGCGTCGCGAATCGGTGACCACCCGTGACCAACGGGTGGTCGTTCCGACACGGACCGTACCAGCGGGCCGGGTCCGCGCCCGGCCCGGACCGCCCGGCCCGGATAGGGTCCCCGGGGCCGGCCGGTGCAGGTGTGCACCGCCGGTGCAGCGGGAAGACGGCCGGGCGAGCGACACCGGCGTGGAGGGGGACGAACGTGGGTCCGACCGGAGCATCCGAGCACGTCGAGGCGCTTCCCCGGCTGCTGCGGGACTGGCTGCCCGGGCGCCGGTGGTTCGCCGAGAAGGGCCGTCCGCTGGAGGGGGTGCGGATCGCCTCCCGGACCGCGCTGCCCGCACCGGAGGGCCTGCACGGCCTGGAGGTCGTCGTCCTCGCGGTGTCCTTCGCCGACGGCCCGGACCGGCACTACCAGCTGCACCTGGCACGCGCCGGGGCGGCGCCGGTCGGCGCCGACGAGATCGGCACCGTCGGCGGCGAGGTCCTCTACGACGGCCTGTACGACCCGGCCGTGACCGGCTGGATCCTGCGCGCGATCGCCGGGGGCACCTCGACCGGCGGGCTGGCCTTCGTCCCCGAGCCCGACGCGGTGCTGCCGCTGACCGAGACCGGCCGGGTCGTCGACGCGGAGCAGTCCAACACGTCCGTCCGCTGGGGCGACCGCTCCATCCTCAAGGTCTACCGGCGGCTGTCCCCCGGGCTCAATCCGGACCTGGAGCTGCACCGCGCGCTGCGGGCCGCCGGATCGGGGTCCGTCGCGGCGCTGCAGGGCGGGATCGAGGGCGCGCTCGACGGCGAGCCCGCCACCTACGGCCTGCTGCAGGAGTTCGCGTCCGGCTCCGAGGACGGCTGGGAGCGGGCCACCGACGCCGTCCGCGACGGGACCGACTTCACCGGTGAGGCCCGCGCGCTCGGCGAGGCGCTCGCCGACATCCATCTCGCACTGCGCGCCGAGCTGGGGACCTCGGAGGCCGATCCGGCCGGGATGGCCGCACACTGGACGTCGCGTCTGGACGCCGTGGCGACCCAGGTCCCCGTCCTCGCCCCGCACGTGCCCGCGATCCGCGCCGTCTACGACGAGGTCGCGGCGCTCGACTCGCCGGTCGTCGTGCAGCGGGTGCACGGCGACCTCCACCTCGGTCAGACCCTCCGCCGCCCCGGCGGCAGCTGGCTCGTCATCGACTTCGAGGGCGAGCCCTCGGCCACCGCGCAGGAGCGGCGCGCTCCGGACGCGGCCGTCCGGGACGTCGTCGGGATGCTGTTCTCCTTCGAGTACGCGGCCTTCCACCACCTCCTGACCCGCTCCGACACGCCCGGCGGAGGTCTCGGTTCGGACACTCCCGAGGCACGAGCGGCACACGGCTGGTCGGCCCGGAACCGGGACGCGTTCTGCGCCGGGTACGCCGCGCGGACCGGCACCGATCCGCGCGAGCAGGACGCGCTGCTGCGCGCCTACGAGCTGGACAAGGCCGTCTACCAGGTGCTCTACGAGACCCGCAGCCGTCCGACCTGGCTGCCGATCCCGCTGACCGCTGTCGCCCGGAGCACGTCGCTGTAGCATGCGACCCGGCATCGCGTAACCCGGTAGCCACCGGACCTTCCCGATCCCGTCGCCCGGGCAACGCCCGACCCACCGGGCGCCGCACCGCGGGATCGTGGAATCCTCCCGAGCAGGAGGATCGACCATGACACGACGACTTCGGACGCTGTGATGGCGTCGGCTGTCGACGTCACGTCCCCGGTACTGGACGACGTGCTCGGGCTGGTGCTGCAGCCGGGTCCCGGCACCATCGGGATCGTCCTGGCCGCGCTCGCGGTCGGGGTCGTCCTCGAGGGACCGGTCGTCACGGTGGTCGCCGGTTCGCTGGCCGGGGCGGGGCTGCTCGACTGGTGGGCGGTCTGGCTGGTCGCGGTCCTCGCCGACGTCGTGTCGGACACCGTCTTCTACCTGCTCGGACGTGGTGGTGCACGGCCCCGGCTGGCGCCGCTGCTGGTGCGCCTCGGCCTCACCACCCGGCGCCGGGAGGCACTGCGCGACAGGGTGGATGAGAACCTGGGCCAGGTGGTGATCGGGGCGAAGGTCGTCGACGTGGGGGCCATCCCCGCGTTCCTGGCCATCGGTCTGGCCGGGGTCTCGTACCACCGGTTCCTGGCCTGGGCCGTCCCGGCCGCCGCCGTCCGGACGGCGGTCCTGGTCGGAATCGGCGGGTGGGTGGGGGGCCGGTTCGCGTCCGAGCTCGCCGACCGGCCGTGGATCATCGTGGCGGTCGGGGCCGGAACAGGCCTCGTCCTCATGGCCGGGCGTGCGCTGTGGATGCGCGTCGCGGCCTCGCGGAAGGAGAACGTGTGCGCGTCCTGATAGGCGCCGACACCTGGACACCGAACGTCAACGGTGCCTGCTACGCAGCCCGTCGGCTGGCGGCCGGGCTGGCCGAGCGCGGGCACGAGGTCCACGTCGCGGCACCGGCACGGGGGTTCCGCAGCCGTCCGGCCGAACAGGTCGGTCCGATCACCGAGCACCGGGTCCGCTCGATGCCGGTGCCGCGGCCGTCCGGGTTCCGCATCTGCCCGCCGCCGGGACTGCGCCGGTCGGCGCGCGCCCTGCTGCGCCGGGTCCGGCCCGACGTCGTCCACGTGCAGAGCCACATGATCCTCGGCCGGATGCTGCTCGGCGCCGCACAGGACCTCGGCATCCCCGCGGTCGCGACGACCCACATGATCCCGGACAACATCCTGCCCGCGATCAGCTTCCTGCACCTGCCCCCGGCGCGGCTGCGCCGGCTGTTCTGGTGGGACGCGGCGCGGGTGCTGGGCCGCGCGGGCGTCGTCACGGCCCCCACACCGCACGCCGCGATGCTCGCCGAGACCCACGGCGTCGCCGGGCCGGTGCTGCCGGTCTCCAACGGGCTCGACACCTCGCGGTTCCAGCCCGACACCTCCGGGCGCGGTACGGCGTTCCGGGAGCGGCACGGCATCCCCGCCGGGCCGCTGCTCGGCGTCGTCGGGCGGCTCGACCACGAGAAGCACGTCGACGAGATCATCCGCTCGCTGACGATCGTGCGACGCAGCGTCCCCGATGCCCGGCTGCTGATCGTCGGCGAGGGCGACGAGCAGGCCAGGCTCCGGGCCACGGTCCGCGCGGAGGGCCTCGAGCAGGCCGTGACCTTCACCGGACGGCTCTCCGACGAGGAGCTCTCCGACGTCTACGCGGCGATCGACGTCTTCGTCAACGCCGGCACCGCGGAGCTGCAGAGCCTCGTCACCCTGGAGGCGATGGCCACGGCGCGGCCGGTCGTCGCGGTCGACGCCGGGGCCCTGCCGCACCTCGTCCGGCACGGCGAGAACGGCTTCCGCTACCCGCACGGCGACGCCGGTGCGCTGGCCGACCGCGTGGTCCGGGTGCTGTCCGACCCCGGCGCCGCGGCCGCGATGGGCGAGGCGGGTCTGCGGATCGTCGCCGAGCACACCCTGCCCGCCACCCTGGACGCGTTCGAGGCGATCTACCGCGCCCAGCGGGCCACCCGGCTGCCCGACACCCGTCGCACCGCCGACCGCCGCGGGCTGACGCGGTCCGGGCGGGACGGCTGACGCGTGCACATCGCCTTCTTCTCCGACCAGCACCCGGCGACCCTCGGCGGCCTCCAGGTCTCCCTGGGGCTGCAGCGGGAGTACCTCGAGCGGGCCGGGTACACCGTGACGGTGTGCGCGCCCGTCGCGCGGCGGGTGCCGTCGGCGCGCTACGGCCGCGACGACGACGTGCTGCTCCCGGCCGCACCGGCCGGCGAGTACTCGTTCGCGGTCGCCGGTGCGGCCGCCGACCGGGCGGCCGACCGCGGGTTCGGCGCGCGGCCGCCGGTCGACGTCGTGCACGTCCAGGCCGACTTCTGGGGCGCGTGGACGGGCTACCGGTTCGCGCGGCGGCACCGGCTGCCCGTCGTGCACACCATGCACACCAACGTCGAGGTCGGGCTGCCGGCGGTGATGCCGTTCCCGCGCGCCGTGCTGCGGATCATGTACGCCGCGCACCGGCACCACCTGCGGTGCGGGCCCGTCCGCGACGTCGCCGGCTACGTCCGCACGTTCGCCGAGGCCGCCGACGCCGTCGTCGTCCCGAGCAGCCACTTCGCCGACCGGCTCGCCGGCTACGGCGTCACCCGGCGCCCGCACGTCGTCCCCACCGGCGTCGACGACGACCGGGTGAGCGCCCTGCTCGCCGAGCCGCGGGCGGCGCGCGGGCGGCCCCTCGTGGTGTGGCCGGGCCGGGTCAGCCGGGAGAAGCGGCTCGGCGAGTTCCTCGAGGCGTTCGCCCGCAGCGGCGCCGACGCCGACCTGGCCGTCTACGGGGGCGGCAGCGACCTCGGGCACTGCCGCGCGCTCGCCCACCGGCTCGGGATCGGCGGCCGGGTCCGGTTCGCGGGCTCCGTCTCGCACGACACCGTGCTGGCCGCGATGCGGCAGGCCGATCTCGTCGCGCAGAGCTCGCTCGGCTACGAGACCCAGGGCCTCACCGTCTACGAGGCCGTCGCGCTCGGCACGCCCGTGCTGCTGCGCGACCCCGCGATCGCCCGGGACGTCCCCGACGCGTGGTGCCGGGTGGTCGCCGACGAGAGCGTCGACGCCCTGGCGACCGCGATCGGCACGGCCGTCGCCGCACCCCGCCCCGTGGGGGACCCGCCCGGCGAGTTCGTGCAGAGCCGGCTCACCGAACGGCTCGTCGCCGTCTACCGGGACGTGACGGCCGGACACGGCGGACCGCGCAGCGACGACGGCAGCGGGGTGCACCGTGCGGCCTGACCAGCGCGCACCGGCCACCCCGGACACGACCGTCGTCGACGTCGCGGGCAGCAGCACCACGGTGTACGGCTACGGCGACCCGGCCGGGCCGGTCGTCCTCGCCGTCCACGGGTTCCGCGGGACCCACATCGGCCTGGAGCCCGTCGCCCGCGAGCTCGCCGACCGCGGCTACCGGGTCCTCGTCCCGGACCTGCCCGCGACCGGGGCCTCCACCCCGCTCACCGCGCGCCACGACATCGACGGGTACGCCGGGTGGCTGGTGGAGCTGTCCGCCCTGCTGGGTGCGCCGCCGGTGCTGCTGGGCCACTCGTTCGGCTCGGTCGTGGTGAGCGCCGCCGTCGCCCGCGGCGTCCCGCACCGGGCCGTCGTGCTGGTCAACCCGATCGCCACCGACCCGCTGGAGGCGTCCCGGCGGGGCGCCGTCGCCGTGACCCGGGCCTACTACGGGCTCGTCCGGCGGCTGCCGGCCCGCCCCGCCCGCGCGCTGCTCGCCCACCGGCTCGTCGCGGTGCTCACCAGCGAGCTGATGGCGACCAGCACCGACCGGGAGCTCCGGCAGTGGATGCGGGCCGAGCACGTCCGCCAGGCCGACCTGTTCGCCGGCCGCGACCCGGTGCTGGAGGCGTTCGCGGCCTCCACCGGCGCGACCGTGCGTGACTTCACGGACGGCTACCACGCGCCGACGCTGCTCGTCGCCGGCGAGCGCGACGACATGGGCCCGGTGGCGAGCCAGGAGGCACTGGCCGCGCGGATCCCGGACAGCACGCTGCACGTGCTCCCCGGGGTCGGGCACCTCGTCCACTTCGAGGCGACCGAGGCGGCCGCCGATGCCGTCGCCGGGTGGCTCCCCGGGGTGCTCGGGACGCTCGCGTAGCCCGTCACGGCGGCGCCGCACTGCGATCCGGCAACGGTCCCCGCCCGCGGTCGGCGGGCGGCACGCACCACCAGTACGGTTCCGCACGTGACCTCCGACGAGCTGCGAGCGACCCGCGACGCCGAGACCGCTGCTCACGCGCCGGACCGGGCGACGACGGACCGGCTCCTGGGCGGAGCGCACCACGACCCCCACTCGGTGCTCGGCGCGCACCCGCACGCCGACGGCACCGTCGTCCGCGTCCTGCAGCCGCACGCCACGGCGGTGGCGGTGCTGCCCAACGGCGAGCGCGAGCTCGCCCACGAGCTGACGAAGGTGCACGACGCCGGACTGTTCTCCGGCATCGTCCCGGGCTCGGGCGGCGACTACCGGCTGCTGGTGACCCAGGGTGGCGGCGACGCCGCCGAGGAGCGGGTCGTCGACGACCCGTACCGCTGGCTGCCGACGCTGGGCGAGATGGACCTGCACCTCATCGGCGAGGGACGGCACGAGCGCCTGTGGGACGTCCTCGGTGCCCACGTCCGGGACTACGACACGGCCTCCGGGACCGTCTCCGGCACCAGCTTCGCCGTCTGGGCGCCCAACGCCCGCGGCGTCCGTGTGACCGGCGACTTCGACGGCTGGGCCGGCTGGTCGCTGCCGATGCGCTCGCTGGGCACCTCCGGCGTCTGGGAGGTGTTCCTTCCCGGGGTCGGCGTCGGCAGCCGGTACAAGTTCCGCATCCTCGGCCCGGACGGCCGCTGGCGCGACAAGGCCGACCCGATGGCGTTCGCGACCGAGATCCCGCCGCAGACGGCATCGGTCGTCACCCGCGACGTCCACGAGTGGGGCGACGGCGAGTGGATGGCGGCCCGTGCGCAGCGCAGGCCGCACGAGGAACCGATGAGCGTCTACGAGATGCACCTCGGCTCCTGGGTGCCCGGCCTGGACTACCGGGAGATCGCCGAGCGCCTCGTCGCCTACCTGGACGGCACCGGGTTCACCCACGTCGAGCTGCTGCCGGTGGCCGAGCACCCGTTCGGCGGATCCTGGGGCTACCAGGTCACCTCGTACTACGCGCCGACCTCGCGGTTCGGCACCCCGGACGACTTCCGCTGGTTCGTCGACCGGCTGCACCGCGCGGGCTACGGCGTGCTCGTCGACTGGGTGCCCGCGCACTTCCCGCGCGACGAGTGGGCGCTGGCCCGGTTCGACGGCACCGCCTGCTACGAGCACGCCGACCCACGCAGGGGTGAGCAGCCCGACTGGGGCACCCTCGTGTTCGACTTCGGCCGCAACGAGGTCCGCAACTTCCTCGTCGCGAACGCGCTGTACTGGCTGGAGTCCTTCCACATCGACGGGCTGCGGGTCGACGCGGTCGCCTCGATGCTCTACCTCGACTACTCCCGCGCCGACGGACAGTGGCTGCCGAACATCCACGGCGGCCGCGAGAACCTCGACGCGGTGGCGTTCCTGCAGGAGATGAACGCGACCGTCTACCGGGAGCACCCGGGCGTCATCACCATCGCGGAGGAGTCGACCGCCTGGCCGGGCGTCACCCGGGCCACCTACATGGGCGGGCTCGGCTTCGGCTTCAAGTGGAACATGGGCTGGATGCACGACACGCTCGACTACACCGGGCGCGACCCCGTGCACCGCAGCTACCACCACAACCAGATGACGTTCTCGCTGATGTACGCGTTCAGCGAGAACTACATGCTCCCGGTCAGCCACGACGAGGTCGTGCACGGCAAGGGTTCGCTGTGGACCCGGATGCCCGGCGACGACTGGAACAAGGCGGCCGGTGTCCGCGCGCTGCTCGCCTACATGTGGGCGCACCCGGGCAAGCAGCTGCTGTTCATGGGCGGCGAGTTCGGCCAGCCCCGTGAGTGGTCCGAGCAGCGGTCGCTGGACTGGCACCTGCAGGAGGGCGACCTGCTGCACGGCGGAATCACGACCCTGGTCGGGGACCTCAACCGGACCTACCGCGACCGGTCGGCGCTGTGGTCGCGCGACACCACACCGGACGGGTTCGCCTGGATCGACGCCAACGACGCCCAGGGCAACGTGTTCTCGTTCCTGCGCCACGGCGTCGACGCCGACGGGCGCGCGACCGTGCTGGCCTGCGTCGCGAACTTCGCGGGTGCCCCGCGGGACGACTACCGCGTCGGCCTGCCGTTCGCAGGAAACTGGACGGAGGTGGTCAACACCGACGCCGCCGGCTACGGCGGCTCGGGTGTGGGGAACCTCGGGCGGGTGCGGGCCGAGCAGGTCATGTGGCACGGCCAGCCGGCGTCGGCGGTCCTGCGGCTGCCCCCGTCGGGTGTGCTGTGGCTGGTGCCGGAGGAGATCGGCGGCCCGGTGACCTCCACCGCGACGGCGACGACGGCGTCCGTACCGCCGGCGCTGCCGTCCACGAAGCTCCCCGAGGAGCCGGAGGAGACCGACCTCGAGGCGCCCGCGACGCCGGACGACGGCTACCGCGCGTCGACCGGCCCGGTGGTGTCGGAGCAGTCCCCGGAGCCGGCGGTGCCGGAGTCCCCGGACGTGCCGGAGGACCAGGTCTCGTCGAGCGTCTCGCCCGCGCCGGGCACCGTCGGCCGGCGCGCGGTGCGCAACGGCTCGTTCGTCACCGGCACGTCCGGTGCCGGGACCTCGGAGACCGGCCGCACCTCCACGGACTGAGCCGCGGGATCGCCGCCGGGCCCCCGGCCGGACACCGGTTCGCCCGTCCAGATGCGGGCCATGCCTCCCCTTCCGGTCGCGGCGCCGCCCGCGGTGGGCGGGCGGGTTCGGGTTCGCGGGGTCAGTGCGCGTCCGCCGGGCGGGACCGGCCCACGGCCAGCACAGCGACACCGCCGAGCGCCGCGACGGCGGCGAAGGCGAAGAAGCCCCACGGGTAGGCGATCCCCGCGGTGAGCAGCGCCCCGCCGAGCAGCGGGCCGCTGATCGCGCCGAGACGGCCGATCCCGCTGGCCGCACCGAGCGCGGAGGCACGGGCGTGGTCCGGGTAGTGCTGGCTGACGTAGGCGTAGACGAGGACCTGCGCGCTGAACACGAACACCCCGGCGAGCAGCACGCTGACGTAGATCCCGATCCCCGGCAGCGGGATCGCCAGCAGGGCGAGGAACAGCGCGGCCGCGGCGAACCAGGCCGGAGTGGCCGGACGGACGCCGATCCGGTCGGCCACCCGCCCGGCGACCAGGAGCCCGGCGATCGCGCCGACGTTGAGCACGAGCAGCTGGGCGAGCGCGGCGTCGAGGCCGTAGCCGGCGACGCGCATGATCTGCGGCAGCCAGGTGTTGAGGCCGTAGACCAGCAGCAGCCCCATGAAGGACGCCACCCAGAACGCGACCGACGAGCGCAGGTAGCCGTCGCGGACGAGCTGGGCGATCGGGTTGCGGGCCCGGGGCGCCGCGGCCGGCGTCGCCGCCTGCGGGACGGGTCGGGAGTCGGGCAGGAAGCGGGCCAGCAGCGGGACCAGCACGAGTGCCGGCAGTGCACCGAGCACGAACATCGGCCGCCAGCTCCAGAACGGGATGACGAGGATGCCGAGCAACGACGTCGCGACGGCGCCGACGTGGTAGCCGGTCATCAGGACCGTGGTGGCGCTGCCGCCGCGGCCCGAGCGGCTGTGCTCGTTGACCATCGCCAGCGCGACGGGGAGGACACCGCCGAGCCCGAGCCCGGCGAGGAACCGCAGCGCACCGAAGGTCCACGGCCCGGTCGCCACCGCACAGAGCAGGGTGAGCACCGAGAACGAGACGACGGTCGCGAGCATCGCCCGCCGCCGCCCGAGCAGGTCGGCCAGCGGGCCCGCGGAGAGCGCGCCCACCATGACGCCGAGCAGGCCGGCCGTCGACACCAGGGACGCGGTCGCCGGGGTCAGCCCCCAGCTCGGTTCGTCGAGCAGGGAGGGAAGCACCACGCCGAGCACGACGAGGTCGAAACCCTCCAGGGCCACCGCGGACCAGCACAGTGGCGCGACCCAACCGCCACGGCCGGCCCGGCCGGTCGTTCCGGTCGCGTCCCCGCTCCGGGATGCGTTCGTCATCCGCGTGCCTCCTCGCCCGACGGTGGCGGGGAGTGTGCCGGGCTAGGCCGGAGCGCGGGTGCCGGCTTCCGCAGGGCGGAAACTCGCTGGTGGAGTCGGGAGCTCTCCGCGGGCCGGCCGGAGCAGCGCCCACCAGGTCACGAGCAGGACGACGGTGTACAGCGCCCGCCCCAGCGGCGTCGCCCAGGAGCCGTCGCTCCACAGGTCGGCCCAGCTCACCGGGACGACCGCGACCGCGAGGACGGCCGCGACGACCCGGCGACGGGTGTCCCCCGGCCGCCCGCTCGCGACCAGGACGAGCAGGCCGGGGACGAGCAGCAGCAGGTAGTTGTGCCACGAGATCGGCGCCATGAGCAGGCCGGTGGCGAGGACGGCGAACGGTGCGGTCCCGGCCGGGTCCGTGCCCGCGGGGCCGGGGCCGCCCACCCGGCGGGTGCGGCGCGCGAGGTGGACGAGCGTGCCGGCGAGCAGGAGCGCGCCGGCGACCGTCCCGATCACCGGGGGCAGTCCCCAGCGCAGCGCCTGGCCGGGCAGCGACGCGTTGTCCGGCGTCGGGCCGACCGGTTCGGTGAGCGCGGTGGCGAGCCACTGGAACGCCGTCGGCCACCCCGCGACGGCCACCCCGGTCAGTGACGCGACCGCGGCGGCCCCGATCCCCGCGGCGAACGGCGCCCACCGGCGTTGCACCCCGGCGAGCAGCAGCACCGGGGCGAGCGACGGCTTCACCGCGACCGTCACGCCGAAGCAGACGGCGGCCAGCAGCGGGTGCCCGCGCCGCTCGGCGAGCCAGCCCGCGACCAGCCCGGCCAGCAGCAACGGGTAGATCTGCCCGAGCAGGAGGCTCCCGTGCAGCGGGGACGACGCGAGCACCGCGGCGGTGGCGGCGAGCGTCCAGGTGCGGCCGAGCCGCAGCTCCCGGCACACCAGCAGCACGGAGCCGGCGACGAGGAGCACCGACAGCGCGGTCAGGATCCGGTACCCGGTGACGGGGTCGAGCAGCCCGAGCGGTGCCAGCAGCACCGACAGCAGCGGCGGGTTCAGATTGTGCAGCCGCGCATCGGTCCGGTAGATCGCGGCGCTGCCCGGGCCCTGCTCCACCAGTGCGTGCGCCGAACGCCAGAAGGTGTCGAAGTCGACGTGCATCCCGGGCACGTCGGGCGACGCGATCCAGCGGAGCAGCGGCGGCTGCCCGAACGCGAACAGCAGGACCGCCGTCACCAGCGCCGCCACGACGACGACGGGTGCGCCCGCCCGGACGGCCCGGTTCAGCCGGGCCACCCGGCCCTACCGGTTCAGAAGAGCGCGCGGGCGAGTGCCCGGCGCGCCGTGGCGACCCGCTGGTCGTCGGACGGGAACAGCTCGAACAGCCCGACGAGGTGACCGCGGGCCCGGTCCCGGTCGTCGCCCGCGGTGCGGGACACGACAGCCACCAGCCGGGTGAAGGCGCTCTCGACGCTGTCGGCGGCCATCTCGGCGTCCGCCGCCGCGATCTGGGCGTCGACGTCGTCGGGGTTCGCGTCGGCGCGCTCGATCGCGGACGGGTCGGCCTGCTCGGCCCGGGCCAGGAACTTCACCTGCGCGAGCGCGGCCTTCGCCTGCTCGTTCGCCGGCTCGGCGTCCAGGATCGACTGGTAGGCGGCCTCCGCGGCCGCGTAGTCGCCCTGCTCGACGGCGTCCTCGGCGGCGGTGAAGCGCGGGTCCTCCGGCTCCTCCGCGGGCTCCTCGGCACCCTCGGCGGACGCGGCGCGGGCCTCGCCCTCCGCGATCGCCGGCATCCGGTCGCGCAGCGCGTCGAGCAGCGAGCTGACCCACTCGGCGGCGCGGTCGTCGGGCACGGCACCGTTGACGGCGTCCACCGGCTGCCCGCCGACGAGCACCACCAGCATCGGGACCTGCTGCACGCGGAAGGCCTGGGCGATCCGCGGCTGGGTGTCGATGTCGACCCGGGCGAGCATCCAGGCGCCGCCACCGGTCGACGCGAGCCGCTCGAGCTCGGAGGAGAGCTGCTCCTCGCGCGGGTACCGGCTCGCCCACAGCTCGACGACGACCGGGATCTGCAGCGACGGCTCGAGGATCTCGTCCTGGAAGCCCTGCTCGGTCGCCTCGACGACGTAGGGACCGCCGGCACCGCCGCCCGCGGGCGCGGCGCCCGGGGCACCGTCGGGTCCGGGCTGCCGGCCGGCCGCATCGGCCCGCGCCTTCAGACCGGAGAGGTCGACCGCTCCGGCCATGGCCGAGGACATCGCCGCCTGCTGGGCCGCCTGACGAGGATCTGGGCGTGACACGCCGTCCATCCTGGCACGCGCACGGTCCGGACGTGACGCGCCCCGCCCGCGGGAGGCGGTGCGGCACCGGTGGGCCGGGGCCCGCGCGAGTCGACGATCACCGGACCGGCGGAGCATCACCGGCCCCGGCCACTCGTTGAACACGGTGCAGGGCACCAACGGTTACCCTGCGTGACCGTTGGGGTGCGGCGCGGCCGCGTCGCCGCCCGCGGTGCGACACCCCGAGACGACGAGTGAGACGCCGGCCCGCACGGCCGGTGAGCGACGGAGGAATCCGAAGATGAGCAACGTCCAGACCACTGCCAAGCCGGCCCTCGCCTACGTGTCGCTGGCGCTGGGCGCCCTCGGCGTGATCGCCGGGCTGCTGCCGGTGCCGATCGCCGCGTGGATCCTGGGAGCCGCGGGCCTGATCCTCGGCTTCCTGGCCTTCCGCCAGCCGGCCACCGCGAAGCTCGGCCAGTTCGGCATGGCCCTCGGCTTCGTGTCCATCCTGGTGGGCGTCTACACCTTCACGAGCTACATCGCGGGCTGACCAGGGTCCGGATCCGACGACGGCCGGTGGCGGGGACTCCCGCCACCGGCCGTCGTCGTTCCGGGCACCGGTGCCGGCCGAGCTCCGGTGCCGGCCGGGCTCAGGTCCCGGCCGGGCTCAGGTCCCGGCCGGGCTCAGGTGCCGGCTGCGGCCGCCGTGGCGCCCGTCGCCAGACCGGCGAGCAGCGCCGTCAGCTCGCCCGTGCGGGTGAGCATCGGGAAGTGCCCACCGGGCAGCTCGACGACCTCCGCACCGATCCGGGCCGCCTCCCGCCGGCCCGCCACCGGATCGACGACGCGGTCCCCGGTGCAGACCACCGACAGGGTCCGCACCCGCGGCCAGGCGGTGAGGGGACACGGCTCGGCGAGCAGCGTCCAGTCCTGCGGACGCATCTCCGCGGCCGCCGCCGCGACGACGGCCTTCGGACCCGGCACCGTCTCCACCGAGCCCGCCCCGCCCGGCGACACCGAACCTCCCGGCGACACCGAACCTCCCGGTGACACCGACGGCTCCGTCGCACCGGCGAGCTCGTGCAGCTCGTCGGCGACACCGCGGTAGAGCCCGGCCGCGACCGTCTCCGCGTCCGGCCAGTACGTCACCCGCCCCTCCCCGCGGCACACCCCCGCGTCGTAGCCGGCGACCATCAGGTCCCGCTCCGCACGCAGCCGGTCCCGGTACGCCCGCCCCGGCTCCGGGACGAGCGCCCCGACCAGGACGAGCGCCCGGACCCGCGCGGGCCCGAGCCGGTCCGCGACGACCGGCGCGACCAGGCCACCCAGCGAGTGCCCCACGAGCACGACCGGCTCCACGGCGCCCCCGGAGCCGGAACCCGCCTCCGCCGCCTCCGCGGAGTGCGCCCCGTCCGGCCCGGCGGCCGCGAGCACCGCGGCGACCTGCTCGGCGTGCCCCGCGCCCCGGGTGTCCGGCAGGTCCGGTGCGGACACCGGGATCCCCGCGCGCTCCAGGTCCCCCGCGACCGGTTCCCACGACGAACCCCGGTGCCAGGCGCCGTGCACCAGCACCACCCGGGCCGGACCTCCCGCGGTCACCCCCCGCCCTTCCGCAGGTGTTCCTCGACCCGCTCCACCTTGGCCTGCAGCTGCCCCTCGTGACCGGGCCGGATGTCGGCCTTGAGGACCAGGCTGACCCGCGGGGACACGGCGGCGACCGCCTCGACGGCGCGCTTGACCACCGCCATCCCCTCGTCCCAGGTCTCGGACTCGATCGTGGTGAACATCGAGGTCGTCTCGTTGGGCAGACCCGAGTCACGGACCACCCGGACCGCCTCGGCGACGGCGGCGCCGACGCTGCCGTCGCCCGAGTCGGATCCGGAGGGCCCGATGCTGAACGCGAAGAGCATGGAGCCACACTGCCACGCCGATCGGGTGCCGCCCGGGCGCGCGGGACCGCGCGGGCCGCGTACCGGCCGGTACGACTTGCTAGCGTCGGGACATGGCAGCACACGGGTCGCTCCCCTTCGACCCGATCCAGCGCGCCGCCGACCTGTGGGAGGACCGGGTCGGCCCGTCGCGCACGATGGCCACGGTCACGAGCGTGATGCGGGTGCAGCAGATCCTCCTGTCCCAGGTGGACGGTGCCCTGAAACCGCTCGGTCTCACCTTCGCCCGCTACGAGGCGCTCGTGCTCCTCGACTTCGCCCGGCGCGGCAGCCTGCCGATGCGGGTGATGGGTGAGCGGCTGCAGCTGCACCCGACCAGCGTCACCAACATCGTCGACCGGTTGCAGGGCGACGGGCTCGTCCGGCGGCTGCCGCACCCGACCGACCGGCGGGCCACGCTCGTCGAACTCACCCCGGACGGCCGCGACCGGCTCGCGAAGGCAACCGGGGCGGTCACCTCGATCGACTTCGGACTCACCGGCCTGGACGACGCCGAGAAGGAGCAGCTGACCGCACTGCTGCGCACCGTGCGCCGCTCGGCCGGCGACTTCGACTAGGACCCGCGACCGGCCGCTCACCGGTCCCGCCTGCGCCGGCGCCGCCGCGGCCGCCCGACCGGCGGCACGAAGTGGCCGCGCCCCGGCCAGTCCCGCATCACCGTGCCACGTGGCGGGGTCCGTGGGCGCAGCATCCGCCGCACCGTCGTCCAGCCGGCCACGGCACCGCAGGCCCCGGACAGGGCGACGCAGCCGAGGTAGTCGATCAGATCCATCGAGCACGCTCCGAACACTGGTGACGAGGTGTTGACGAGGTGTTGCGGCAACGGCGTTGACAGTACGACGGACCACCGACAGGATCGGCTCCGTGGACACCGACGACGCCGCAGCGGCGGCCGCCGCGCCCCGCTCCCTGCTGCGCGCGGCCCGGCAGGGCCGCGGGTGGTCCCAGTCCGAGGCGGCGGGCCGGCTGGCCGCGCTGGCGTCCCGTCACGGCGCCGGCGCCGCGCGGCCCGGCAGCCTCAAGACCCAGCTGTCCCGCTGGGAGAACGGGCACGCGACGCCCGCCCCCGAGCACCGCGCACTGCTCGCCGAGCTCTACGCGAGCACCGCCACGGACCTGGGGCTCGAGCCCGCGACGCCGGCGGGCGACGCGGGCGGTGCCGACCGGCTCCGGGCCGCGCTCGCGCGGGCGGAGGCGGTCGACGAGCACGGCCTCGACCTGCTGCACGACCAGCTCCGCGCGACGGCGGCACTCGACCACCGGCTCGGCACCGCGGCCGCCCACGCCGCGACGTCGGCCCAGGTCGAGCAGCTCGGCGACCTGCTGGCGCACTGCACCGATCCTGCGACGGCCGTCCGGCTCGCCGCCCTGCTCGCCGGTGCCGCGCTGCTCGCCGCGGACCAGGAACGCGACCGGGACGCGCCGGACCTCGCGTGGCGGGCCTACGCCGTGGCCGCCGACGCGGCCCGGCGGGCCGGGCGCGACGACCTCGTCGGGCTCGCCGACCGCGGCCGGGACGTCCTCCGGCAGGAACTGTCCACGACGACCGGCCACCGGGCCCGGACCGCCGGGATCGACGTGCACGCGCCGCCGGTACCGATCGCGATCGAGCCCGCACACGACGGGGACGGGCCGTCGGTCCGGGCCCGGGCGGAGGAGGCGCTGCGCGAGGCTGTCGACGCCGATCGGACCGGGCACGGCGGCGACGCCGCGGCGGCCGCGTCCCGCGCCCGCCTGCTCGCCCTGCGTGCCGGGTCGGCGCGCACCCTCGCCCGGCTCGCGGCGCTCGGCCGATGACCGGCGGCGGGGGCCGGAGCGCGGGTCAGTCCGACCGGTCCAGCAGCTCGTCGGCGGCGGCCCACGGGTCGAGCTCGCCGGCCAGGACCCGGTCGGTCAGTGCGTCGAGGGCGGCGCCGCCGCGCACCCGCTCCATGCGGGCCCGCACCTGCTCCATCCCGATCGCCTCGATCTCACGGCGGGCCCGGTACCTGCGGCGCCGCTCCCGCTCGCCCGACTTCTCGGACCAGGTGAGGTGTTCGTCGAGGGCGTCGGCGAGGGCGTCGATCCCCTCGGCGCGCGAGGCGACGGTGGACAGCACCGGGGGCGCCCAGGCGTCGGCGCCTCCGTCCTCCCGCAGGTGGAGCATGTTCCGCAGCTCGCGCACGGTCCGCCGGGCACCGTCCCGGTCGGCCTTGTTCACGACGAAGACGTCGCCGATCTCGAGGATCCCCGCCTTCGCTGCCTGGATCCCGTCCCCCATGCCCGGTGCGAGCAGCACGACGGTGCTGTCCGCCGCCCCGACGATCTCCACCTCGGACTGCCCGACGCCGACCGTCTCCACGAGGACCACGTCGCACCCGGCGGCGTCGAGCACGCGCAGCGCCTGCGGCGTCGCCCACGACAGGCCGCCGAGGTGCCCGCGGGTGGCCATGGACCGGATGAACACGCCGTCGTCGCCGGCGTGCTCGCCCATCCGGACCCGGTCCCCCAGCAGCGCACCGCCGCTGAACGGCGACGACGGGTCCACCGCCAGCACCCCGACCTTCCGGTCACGCGCCCGCAGCTCGGTGACCAGGGCCGACGTCGAGGTCGACTTGCCGACGCCCGGCGACCCGGTCAGACCGACGACGTGCGCCCGTCCGGTGTAGGGGGTGAGCGCCGCCGACACCTCACGGAGCTGCCGGCCGGCGTTCTCGACCATCGAGATCAACCGGGCGACGGCGAGCTGCTCGCCGCGTCGCGCGCGCTCCACCAGCTCGTGGGGGTCCGGGGGTCCGGCCACGGTCGTCGTCCTCCTCGTCGGTGCGGCCCCGGATGCGCGTCGGCCCCCGCCGCGGCGGGGGCCGACGACTCACACCGGGATCAGGACTTCGGCACGCGGACGATCAGCGCGTCGCCCTGGCCGCCACCGCCGCAGAGGGCGGCCGCACCGACACCGCCGCCACGCGCCTTGAGCGCGAGGGCGAGGTGCAGCGCGATCCGGGCGCCGGACATGCCGATCGGGTGGCCGAGTGCGATGGCGCCGCCGTCGACGTTGACCTTGCTCTCGTCGATGCCGAGCTTGCGGGCGGAGACGATCCCGACCGCGGCGAAGGCCTCGTTGATCTCGACGAGGTCGAGGTCGGCGGGCTGGATGCCCTCCTTCTCGCAGGCCTTGGCGATCGCGTTCGCGGGCTGCTCGTGCAGCGAGGCGTCCGGGCCGGCGACGACGCCGTGCGCCCCGATCTCGGCGATCCACTCCAGACCGAGCTCCTCAGCCTTGGCCTTGCTCATGACGACCACCGCGGCGGCGCCGTCGGAGATCTGCGAGGCCGACCCGGCCGTGATGGTGCCGTCGGCGGCGAAGGCCGGACGCAGCTTGCCCAGGCTCTCGGCGGTCGTGTCGCCGCGCACGCCCTCGTCGGTGGCGAAGACGACCGGGTCGCCCTTGCGCTGCGGGATCTCGACCGGCGTGATCTCCTGCTCGAACGTGCCGTCGGTGGCGGCACGGGCCGCGTTCTGGTGGGAGCGGGCGGAGAAGGCGTCCTGCTCCTCGCGGGTGAGGCCGTAGCGCTCGTTGTACTTCTCGGTCGAGGCGCCCATCGCGACCTGGTCGAAGGCGCAGAACAGGCCGTCGTACGACATGTGGTCGGTGAGCGTCGCGTCACCGAACTTGGTGCCCTCGCGGGACTTGGTGAGCAGGTGCGGCGCCTGGGTCATCGACTCCTGGCCACCGGCGACGACGACGTCGAACTCACCGGCGCGGATGAGCTGGTCGGCGAGCGCGATCGCGTCGGCACCGGAGAGGCAGACCTTGTTGATGGTCAGCGCGGGCACGTCCATCGGGATGCCGGCCGCGACGGCGGCCTGGCGGGCGGGGATCTGGCCGGCACCGGCCGTCAGCACCTGTCCCATGATCGTGTAGTCGACCTGCTCCGGCGCGACTCCCGCGCGCTCGAGCGCGGCCTTGATGGCGATACCGCCGAGCTGGGCCCCGGAGAACCCCTTCAGCGAGCCGAGCAGACGGCCCATCGGCGTACGCGCGCCGCTGACGATCACGGTTCCGGACACGGGTCCTCCAGCAAGCTTCGTTGGCAGGTGGGCGGGCGGCCACCATACCCACGCCGTCCGGCGACGCGGACGCACCGAACGGTGGGGGTGACCAGTGGCACACACCCCTACTCGCGAGTAGTCAAGGTACCTTCTGCCCCCATGACGACAACCGAGGATGCTCTGTCGCCGCTGGTCGTGGCCGTGGACCACGTGGGTATCGCCGTGCCGGACCTGGACGAGGCGATCCGCTGGTACGCCGAGAACCTGGGGCTCGTCTCCGTGCACGAGGAGACCAACACCGAGCAGGGCGTGCGTGAGGCCATGCTGGGCGCTCCCGGCGAGGCGAGCGGCGCCACCAAGGTCCAGCTGCTCGCGCCGCTGGACGAGAACTCGACGATCGCGAAGTTCATCGACCGCAACGGCCCGGGCCTGCAGCAGGTCGCCTACCGGGTCACCGACGTCGCCGCCGCGGCGGACGCGCTGCGTGCCAAGGGCCTGCGCCTGCTCTACGACGAGCCGCGCCGGGGCACGTCCGACTCGAAGGTCAACTTCGTGCACCCGAAGGACGCCGGCGGCGTGCTGGTCGAGCTGGTCGAACCGGCCGCGGACGGGCACTGACCCGCACCGATCGGGCGGGGACCCCCGTCCCGAAGGACAGTACGGGCGTCCGGTGGCCTCGCTCACGAAGCCGTCGTCGGGTATCACCACCACCGGGCCGTAACGGTTAACATACTACGCAGTAACTTGCGGTATCCCAAGCAAAGCCGGGCGTACGCGCCCGGGCCATTCCCCTAGCAACGTCGCCATCGGAGGCCAGCAGTGAAGGACATCCGCGACGCCATCCTCGCCGGGCAGTTCGCCGACGTCGGTGGCCTGGAGGTGCCCGAGTCCTACCAGGGCGTCACCGTCCGGGCCGAGGACGCCGACATGTTCGAGGGCCTGCCCACCAAGGAGAAGGACCCGCGCAAGAGCCTGCGGCTCGAGGACGTGCCGGTCCCCGAGCTGGGGCCGGGCGAGGCGCTGGTGGCGGTCATGGCCAGCGCCATCAACTACAACACCGTCTGGACGTCGATCTTCGAGCCGGTCTCGACGTTCAGCTTCCTGAAGCGCTACGGGAAGCTCTCCCCGCTGACCGCGCGCCACGACCTGCCGTACCACGTGGTCGGGTCCGACCTGGCCGGCGTCGTCGTGCGCACCGGGCCGGGCGTCAACAGCTGGAAGGCCGGCGACCAGGTCGTCGCGCACTGCCTGTCCGTCGAGCTGGAGAGCCCCGACGGGCACTCCGACACGATGATGGACCCGGAGCAGCGGATCTGGGGCTTCGAGACCAACTTCGGCGGCCTCGCCGAGCTGGCGCTGGTGAAGTCGAACCAGCTCATGCCGAAGCCCGACCACCTCACCTGGGAGGAGGCCGCGTCCCCGGGCCTGGTCAACTCCACCGCCTACCGCCAGCTGGTGTCGAAGAACGGCGCCGACATGAAGCAGGGCGACGTCGTCCTGATCTGGGGCGCGTCCGGCGGCCTCGGCTCCTACGCCACCCAGTTCGCGCTGAACGGCGGCGCCACCCCGGTCTGCGTCGTCTCCTCCGAGGAGAAGGCCCAGATCTGCCGGGACATGGGCGCCGAGCTGGTGATCGACCGCAACGCCGAGGGCTACAAGTTCTGGAAGGACCCGCAGACCCAGGACCCGAAGGAGTGGAAGCGCCTCGGCGCGAAGATCCGCGAGCTGACCGGCGGTGAGGACCCGGACATCGTGTTCGAGCACCCCGGGCGGGAGACCTTCGGCGCCTCGGTCTACGTCACCCGCAAGGGCGGTCAGATCGTCACCTGTGCCTCGACCTCGGGCTACATGCACGAGTTCGACAACCGGTACCTGTGGATGAACCTCAAGCGGATCGTCGGCTCGCACTTCGCGAACTACCGCGAGGCGTTCGAGGCCAACCGGCTGATCTCGAAGGGCATGATCCACCCGACGCTGTCCCGGGTGTACCCGCTGGCCGAGACCGGCCAGGCGGCCTTCGACGTCCACCAGAACACGCACCAGGGCAAGGTCGGCGTGCTCGCGCTGGCCCCCGAGGAGGGCCTGGGCGTGGCCGACCAGGAGAAGCGGGAGCGTCACCTCGACGGCATCAACCGCTTCCGCGGCGTCTGACACATCCCCTCTCGAAGGGCGTGGGGCCCGTCCGTGCCATACGGACGGGCCCCACGTCCATACCGGGGTGAACATGGTGACGTGCGGCCGTCGAACTCACGACCGTGCAACGTGGGCGACGGTACGGTGACGGGCATGGCCGGTGACCACGATGTGCCCGTACCCCGGACCGGTTTCTCGATCGCGCGCCGGGGCTACGACCAGGCGCAGGTCGACAGCCACCTGCGCCGGCTCGACGCCGAGGTGCGGATGCTGGCCGCCGATCGTGACGCCTCGGTCTCCCAGAACACCCGGTTGAGCCGCGAGCTGGACGACGCGCGCACCCGTACCGAGGCGATGCAGCAGCAGGTCAACCGGCTCGCCGGCCCGCCGCAGAGCGTGCAGGGCATGAGCGAGCGGCTGCGGTCGATGCTCCGGCTAGCCGAGGACGAGGTCACCGAGATGCACGCCAAGGCGGACCGGGAGATCGCCGACCAGCGTCAGCAGGCCGACGACCACGCCCACCGGGTCCTCACCGACGCCCGGTCCCGGGCCGAGCAGATCACCGCCGACGCCGAGGCGCGCCGGGCCGAACTGGACCGGAAGGCCGAGCAGCGGGACCGCGAGCTCGACGACAAGCAGGCCCGGGTCGAGCGCGAGCTCGCCGAGCTGAAGGAGCGCACCGAGGCCGAGCTCGCGGAGCTGACGTCCACCACGGAGCGGTCGCTGGCCGAGCAGCGGCAGAACACCGAGCGGGAGCTCGGCGAGCAGGAGCGGACCGTCACCGAGCGGATCTCCCGCGCCGACACCGAGGCCCACGAGGTCCGCGAGCAGGTCGAGCACGACTTCCGGATCGCGATGGACCAGCGCCGTGCCGAGGCACTGACGTCGCTGTTCGCGGAGCGGGACGCCCTGTCCGATGAGATCCGACGGCGTCGCGCGGAGACCGACGAGGAGATCCGCCAGGCGCTCGAGCAGTCCCACGCCGAGGGTGAGCGGATCCGGTCGGACGCCCGCCGGGACGCCGAGGAGACCACCGGCCGTGCCCGTCGCCGGGTCGAGGAGCTCACCGAGCTGCGCAGCCGGGTGACCGAGCAGCTGCACTCGGCGCGGACCCTGATCGAGACCCAGGCCGGGGACCTGGACGCGGGCCCGTCCCTCGCCGACGTCCCGGAGCAGCCGGAGGCCACCGCCGCGGAGACGGGACAGGAGCCCACGGCGCCGCGGCCCTCGCCGTCGCCCCGGGCCGGGGCCAACGGCCACACCAAGCACGCGGCCCGCTCCCGCTGAGGGACCGCGGGACGGTCAGTACCGGCGGAACCCCGGACGACGCCGGTCCCGCGCGTTCCAGCACGGCAGGTGCCAGTGCCTGCGGTCCTCGACCCCACCGGGGTCGTCGGCGGGCCACGCGACCACGTGCGGGGTGCCCGACGGCAGGAGCTGGTCGCAGCCCGGGCACCGGTAGTTCTTCACCGACGACCCGCCGGGCACCCGGCGGACGTTCCACTCGCCGTCGCGGCCGCTCTCCCGCGACGTGATCATGCCGCTGCCGAGTGGCGGCGCGACGGGACGGCCCCGCCCCCTCTCCGTGGGGCGGGGCCGTCTCGAACGACCGCGGGCCATGCGACCAGTGTGACGGTTGCGGCTCGCGCGCCACGACGGTGCCCTGACCCACTGCACCGGGCCGACGGCGGCCGGACGGTGGGCCGACGGGTCGTGAGGTACCGCCCGCCGAGGTCCGCGGCCGCAGGAACGGGTCAGTCCGTGTGCAGCAGCAGCGTCTTGTGCCCGGACTGGACCACGACGCCGTTCTGGTCGACCACCCGCACGTCGAACGTGACGAGTCCCTGGCCCGGGACGCTGCGCCGGGGCCGGCGCTCCGACACCGAGAACTCGACATGGATCGTGTCGCCGAACCCGACCGGGGCCCGGAACCGCCAGTCGGCGACCCCCATGAACGCGATGGCGTTGCGCCCCAGCAGCTCCGAGCCGAACATCAGGCCGTGCGCGTAGGACAGGACGAGCAGCCCGTGCGCGATGGGGCGGCCGAACGAGGACCGGTGCGCGAACTCGTGATCGACGTGCATGGGCGAGGTGTCCCAGGTCGAACCCGCGAACTGCACCACGTCGGTCTCGGTGATGGTCCGGGTCCGGGTCGTGAACTCCCGGCCGACGGTGAGGTCGTTCCAGCTCAGCTCGCGTTCCATGTCAGCTCCTTGTCGTCGGGTGCCCCCTCTCTGTGGGGGCCGGCGCGCGGCCGGTGACTCCGGCCGGGGCCGGGGCGACCGAGTCGCGCAGGACGACCTCGGCGGTGAACTCCACGTGGGAGACGTCGCCGGGGTCGATGAGCAGTGCGTGCATCGCGCGCCAGGCCGCGCGACCCACCTCTCGTTCGTGCATGCTCGCCGTGGTCAGCCTGGGCTGGAGCCAGCGGGCCAGTGGGGTGTCGTCGAAACCGACCACCGACACGTCGTCCGGCACCCTGACACCGATGTCGGCGAGCACCCGCAGCACGGCCGCGGCCTGCAGGTCGTTGAAGGCGAGGATCCCGGTGCAGCCCGCCGCGAGGAGCGGGCGCATCGTCCGGTCGGGGTCCGGCCCGTCGGTCTCCAACGGGGCCTGCCAGGCGCGCAGCCCGGCCGTGACCGCCAGCTCCTCGATGAGCCGCCAGCGTGCCTGGGCGTGCTCGCTGGCGATGCTCGCCCCGACGAACGCGATCGAGGTGTGCCCGCCCGCGACGAGGTGCTCCACCAGAGCCCGGGTGGCACCCAGGACGTCGGTGTAGACCGTCGACAGCGCGGGTGCGGCCGGGACACGCCGGTTGACCATCACCATCGGCGTCCCGTCGGTGGTGAGGTCACCGAGTTCCTCGGTGTCCGATCGCGGACTGCACATGATGAGTCCGTCGGTGCGGTACATCGCCCGGCGCGCGAGGTCCGGCTCGGCGTCCGAGGCGTTCAGCGAGTCCCCGACGAGCACCTCGAAGCCGTCCTCACGAGCGGCGTGCACGATCGACTGGGCGACCGTGGTGAAGTACTGGTTCCCGAGGTCCGGCACGATCAGGCCGACCGTGCCGGTCCTGCCCGTCGCGAGGCTGCGAGCCACGGCGTTCACCGAGTAGCCGAGCAGGTCGGCCGCATCGAGGACCTTGCGCCGCGTGGGCTCCGAGACCGGCTTGGCGGCTCCGGCGAGCACCCGGGAGACGGACGCGACCGACACCCCGGCCTCCGAGGCGACGTCTCGGACCGTCGGCCTGCGGGAGCGGGACACGGATGTCACCGCTACGACCCTATGGCGTCACATCATCACCCCGCCACCGTTGACGTGCAGGACCTGGCCGTGCATGAGCTCGGAGGCGGCCGCGGCGAGGAACACCACGACGGGGGCGAGCTCCTCGGGGGTGGCGATGGTTCCGGTCACGGCACCGGCCGTCCGTTCCTCGACCCAGGCGGGGTCCTCGGCGAGGTCGCTGATCAGCGGGGTCAGCACGGGTCCGGGCGCGATCGCGTTGACCCGCACACCCGGTCCGAGTTCCCGCGCGAGCGCGCGGGTGAGTCCCACGACCCCGGCCTTCGCCGCGGTGTACGACGCGAACTCGCGGGCGCCCTTGAAAGCGAGCTGGGACGACACGTTGACGATGCGGCCGTGGCCCCGCGCCCGGCGGGCGAAGCGCTGGGCGACGAGCATCGGAGCGGTCAGGTCGTGCAGCAGAGTGTGGTCCCAGTGCTCGCGCGTCATCTCCAGGAACGGCGCGGCCTCCATCGTCCCCGCATTGTTGACGAGCACCGTGCAGCGGCCGAGCCGCTCCTCCGTGCGGTCGAGCACGGCGTCGATGCGGTCCGGCCGACTGACGTCCCCACCTGCGACGACCACCTCGGTGCCGTGCCGGTCCGTCAGCTCGGCAGCGAGGGCCTCGGCGCGTCCGGTGTCGTCGAGGTGGTTGAGCGCGACCCGGGCCCCGGCGCCGGCGAGTGCGTGCGCCATCGCACGCCCCAGCCCGCCGGTGGAACCGGTCAGCAGGACGACCTCGTCGTCGAGCCGGAAGGGGCTGCTCATGCGGTCTCCGCTCTCGTGTCGGCGCGGTCACCGACCACGTGGGAAGCGTTGCGGCGTGCGCTGTAGCCCCGGCCCAGCAACAGGCAGGCCACCGACACCGCACAGCAGGCCGCGAGGAACAGCGCGCACAACCACGGGGCGCCTCCGGCGGCGGCGACGAGCGCCGCAGCGATCAACGGGGCGGGTCCGCCGATGAGGGTGCCGGCGAGCTCGCGACAGGTCGCCACACCGGAGAACCGCACCTCGGCCGGGAAGAGCCCGACGAGGTAGAGCCCCTGCGCGCCGGCCATGAGACCGAACGACACCGAGTAGGTCGCCACCAGCGCCAGCACGATCAGCCCGGGGACGGTCGTTCCGAGCAGCAGGAACAGCGGGAACGACATCAGCAGGCAGTAGGACGCGCCGAGAGTGAACACGCGGGTCGCCCCGAGCCGGTCGGTGAGGATCCCGCCGCCGACCCCGAGCAGTGCGCCGACGACCGAGGCGGTCAGCGACGCCGAGAGCGCGAGCGTCTGCGGCATCCCGAGGTCGTCGCGGATGTAGGTCAGGGCGAAGGTGGTGGTGATGTAGGACATGGCCTGGTGGCCGACCATCGCACCGAAACCGAGCAGCACCGCGCCGCGGTGCTCACGGAACAGCTCCCACATGGGGACCTTGCGGTGGTCCGCCTCGTCGACACGACGGCGCGCGTCGACGAACTCCGGTGTCTCCTCGACCCGGTGCCGGATGAAGTAGGCGACCGCGAGGATCACCGCGCTCAGCCAGAACGGGACGCGCCAGCCCCAGGTGAGGAGGACGTCGCCGGGGAGCAGCGCGACGACGAGGAACGCGACGATGCCCAGTGCGGACCCGATCGCCGTCGCGGCGTTGGGCATGGCCGTCCCGAATCCGAGCCGGGAGGGCCGGATCGTCTCCGAGATCATCGTCATCGTGCCCGCGAGTTCGGCGCCGGCACCGGCGCCCTGGAGCAGGCGCAACATGACCAGGAGCGCCGGTGCCCACAACCCGATCTGTTCGTAGGTGGGGAGGCAGCCCATCAGGAAGGTCGAGCCGCCCATCAGCACCAGGGTGAAGACGAGGGCGGGTTTGCGGCCGAGCCGGTCACCGAAGTTGGCGATGAGCAGCCCGCCCAGCGGACGGGCGAAGAAGCCGATCGCGAACGTCGCGAACGACGCCATGGTCGCCGCGGCCGGCGAGAGGTCGCCCGAGAAGAACAGCGGTCCGATGACCAGTGCCGACGCCGCACCGTAGAGGCCGAAGTCGTACCACTCGACGACGGAGCCGACGGTGCCGGCGACGAGTACCCGGCGTTCCTGTTCGGGTGAGACCGGTGGGCGGTCCTGCGTGTCCTGCACGTCGAGACTCCTTTGTCCTGTGTGGGAGTTCTGTCCTGTGTGGGAGTTCGTGGGATGTGTGGCGGTGACGGGGAGGGACCCCCGGGTTCAGAACGAGGCGTCGAACAGGGCCGGGTCCATCGTGCGGAGGTCGTCGGCGACGGTGAGGGCGAAACCGACCTGTGGGGCCACGTCCCGCTCGATGTCGACGCCGGGGGCGATCTCGGTCAGCACGAGGCCTCCGGTCCCGAGCTCGAACACGCATCGCTCGGTCACGAACACGATCCGCTGGCCGCGTCGCTGCGCCAGTGGACCGCTGAAGGAGATCTGCTCGACGGTCTCGACGAACCGCTGCGCACGGCCCTCCTGCACGATCGTGAGGGCGCCGGCCGCCCGGTCCCACCGCACGTCGAGTCCGCCCGCGGTCAGCGTGCCGCTGAACACGACCGTGCTCGCGCCCTGGCTGATGTTGACGAAACCGCCGACGCCGACGATCCGCCCGCCGAACCGGCTGATGTTCACGTCGCCACGGGGCGAGACCTCGGCGAAGGACAGGAAGGCGATGTCGAGGCCGCCGCCGTCGTAGAAGTCAAACTGGTAGGGCTGATCGAGCATCGCGTCGTAGTTCACCGCGGCGCCGGCGTCGAGCCCGCTCATCGGCAACCCGCCGTTGAGGCCCTGTTCGTTGGTCAGGACGACCGAGTCCAGGACACCGGTCTCCGCCGCCGCGATCGAGACGCCGGTCGAGATGCCGGACCCGAGGTTGCAGACCGCGCCGGGGGTCAGCTCGCGCGCGGCCCGGCGGGCGATGAGACCGCGGCTGCCGGTGGGCAGCGGCGGGAGCTCGGTGAGATCGATCCGCTCGGCGCCGGCGAAGGCGCGGTTGTCCGGCGCGCTGTAGGTGGTCGGCTGGTCCGGGACGACCACCGCGTCGTCGACCAGGAAGTACGGGATCTTGACCGACTTCGGCGGGGTGGTCCCGGCGGGAACGACCCTGGCGACCTGAACGATCACCCGGCCCCCGTTGTTGCGGGTGGCCTGGGCCATCGAGAGCATCTCGCCGAAGTACGCCTCGTCCTCCATGGACACGTTGCCCAGCTCGTCCACGGTGGACCCCCGCAGCAGGGCGATGTCCGGCGCGACCGGGCGGTACCTGATGTAGGGCTTGCCGTCGATCTCCACCGCCTCCGACGGCGGGTCCGTCGCCGGAGCACCCTGCCGCCCTCCGCCGAGACGCGGATCGACATAGGTGCCGACCCCGACGTCGGTGAAGAGACCGGGACGCCGTGCGGCGGAGTCCCGCATGAGCTGCGACAGCGAGCCCTGCGGGACGGTGAAGAGCTCCAGCTCGCCGCGCGCCGCCGCCTCGCCGATCCCCGGGGCGTCGACCGTGGTACCGCACACCACCCGCCGGAGCAGTCCCTTGTGGCGGAGCCGGTGCGCGCCCCGCGATTCCTTGTCCCCGATACCCACGGGGTGGACGGAGGTCAGATCGCGGGGCTCGGCTGCCGTCAGGTAGCGCTCCTCGAGCGCCTCCAGCAGCGCCTCGGGCACGGCGTGCCCGCCGCCGGACCCGCCGATCACCAGCGTGGCCCCCGACGGGATCGTGCTGACCGCCTCCAAGGCGGTGACCTGCTTCATCGTGGTACTCCTCGGGGTCATGAGTGGGTGAAGACCGGGGCGCGCTTCTCGACGAAGGCCCGGGCGCCTTCCTGGGCATCCGCGGAGGCGTAGACCTCAGCGATCTCCTCGACCTCCGTGGCCTCGCCCCGCACCCGGCCGTGGGTCAGGCCCTCGCGCAGGCACCTCTTGGTGGACCGGACCCCTCGCCGGGGCAACGCGGCGATCTCCCGGGCCAGCGCCTGCGCGGCGTCGTCGACACCACCGGCCGGCACGATCTCGGAGACCAGGCCCCAGTCGAGGGCGGTGGCCGCGTCGATCGATCGACCGGTCAGGAGCATCAGGGCGGCGCGGCCGGCCCCGATCACGCCGGGCAGTCGCTGGGTCCCTCCGCCGGACGCGAACACGCCGATCCTCACCTCGGGGAGACCGAGCACGCCGCCGTCCTCCACCAGGCGGATGTCCGCGGTCAGCGCCAGCTCCAGGCCGCCCCCGACGGTGTGGCCCCGCAGAGCCGCGACGACGGGTTGGGGCAGCCTCTCCAGCGCCGCGTACGCGGCGTGTTCGTGCTCGGACACCGCATGCCCGCTCGCGACGTCCTGCGGAAAGGTCGAGATGTCCGAACCGACCGAGAACGCCCGGTCGGAGTCCGAGGCGAGCACGACGGCGCGAACATCGGTCCGCTCCCGCAGCTGCTCGGCGACCACCCGCAGTGACTCGCGCATGTCCCCGGTCAGGGGGTTCAACGGCGGGTTCGACAGGGTGATCGTCGCGACGGCGTCACTGATGTCGAGCTGTACCCGCTCGGTGGTCGCTGGCATCGCCCCTCCGTTGGGTAACCGGTTACCGACTCGGCAACCTACGCACTCCAATCCGTCCCGCGCAAGGCCCGATCGCGAGATCGCCCAGGGACGACCTCTCTTGACGGCCGACTTCGAGACCTCCTACCGTGCCGATAGGGGTAACCGATTACCAGCATCTCTCTGATCGCCAGGGTTCCCCCTGAACGGTCGTCATCGACCCGACCCGCTCCCCCGACGGAGGACTTCGAGATGGCATCGACGATCACCGGCGACGCCGGTACGGACACCCGGGTCACGCCGGACCGGGCCCGCGCATGAGCACCGTCCTCACCCTGGGGACCGACGGCCGCACCGGACGCCGCGAGCTCGCACCTCCCCCCGAGCTCACCCGGCCTTCCGGGGGACTGCAGTCCCGCACGGTGTTCGCCGCCGCGCACGTGGTCCCCCGGGTGACCGGCGACAACAGCCCGGGCGCCCCCGCGGACATCGACTGGGACGCCACGCTGGCCTTCCGCCACCACGTGTGGTCCTGGGGACTCGGTGTCGCCGACGCGATGGACACCGCGCAGCGCAACATGGGCCTGGACCCGGCCGCCACCCGCGAGCTGATCTCGCGCAGCGCGGCGGAGGCGCGATCAGCCGGTGCCGAACTGGTGGTCGGGGTCGGCACCGACCACGTCGACGACCCCGACCCCGGCCTCGACGGGGTGATCAGGGCCTACATCGAGCAGCTGCACCACGCGGAGGACCACGGCGCGGGCGTCGTCCTGATGGCCAGCCGGCACCTCGCCCGCGCGGCCCGATCGGCGGCGGACCACGAACGGGTCTACCGGGAGGTGCTCGCCCGGGCCGGTGCCCCGGTCGTCCTGCACTGGCTGGGAACCGCCTTCGACCCCCACCTCGCCGGCTACTTCGGCTCGGACGATGTCGCCCGCTGCTCCGACACGGTCCTCCGGATCATCGAGGACGACGTCTCGAAGGTCCGGGGCATCAAGATGAGCCTGCTCGACGCGGGCCACGAGATCGCCCTGCGGGCCCGCCTGCCACGCGACGTCACGATGTTCACCGGCGACGACTACAACTACGTCTCCCTCATCGAGGGCGACGGCGAACACCACTCCGACGCCCTGCTCGGCGCGTTCGCCGCGATGCCGGCGAACGCGGCCGCGGCCGTCGCCGCACTCGACGACGATCGGCCCCACGACTACCGCGCGATCCTCGGACCGACCGAACCCCTGGCCCGCCACGTCTTCGCCGCGCCGACCTGGCACTACAAGAGCGGGATCGCGTTCCTGGCCTGGCTGAACGGCCACCAGCCGGCGTTCACGATGGTGGGCGGACTGCACGCGGCCCGCAGCCTGCCGCACCTGTCCACCCTGGTCGAGCTGGCCGACTCGGCGGGCGCGCTCTCCGATCCCGGCCTCGCCGCCCACCGGTGGGCCCGGTTGCTGGCCGCGCACGGCATCGACGACCACACCGTCGACGGCGGCGCCCGGTGATCGGCGCCGGCGCGCTGTCGCTCAACCAGGCCACCGTCCGCCACGCCGACCTGGAGACGGCTCTGCAAGTGGCCGTCGAGGCCGGGATTGGTGCGGTCGGGCTCTGGCGCGAGCCGGTGCACGAGATGGGGCTCGAGCGCGCCGCGCAGGCGGTGACCCGGTCGGGCCTGCGGGTCTCCAGCCTGTGTCGTGGCGGGTTCGTCACCGCGGCCGACGAACCGGCGCGCACGGTCGCGCTCGACGACAACCGCCGAGCGATCGAGGAGACAGCCGTGCTCGCCGCGGCGGGCGCCGAGGGGTCGGCAGCGGTCCTCGTCCTCGTGCCGGGTGGGTTGCCCGAAGGCGACCGGGACCTGGGCGGTGCCCGGGAGCGGGTCGCCGCCGCGGTGGCCGAGCTGGCTCCTGATGCCGACGCGGCCGGGGTGACCTTGGCCGTCGAGCCCATGAACCCGATCTACGCCGCCGACCGGGGAGTGATCTCCACGCTCGGCCAGGCCCTCGACATCGCCGAGGCGGTTCCGGGGGTCGGCGTGGTCGTCGACACCTTCCACGTGTGGTGGGACCCGGAGCTGGCAGCCCAGGTCGAGCGCGCGGGGAACTCCGGCCGGATCGCCGCGTTCCAGGTGTGCGACTGGATCACCCCACTCCCGCCGGACACCCTGCTCGCACGCGGGATGATGGGCGACGGACACATCGACTTCCGGTCGATCGCGAACCTCGTCGAGGCGGCCGGCTACCGCGGCGACGTCGAGGTCGAGATCTTCAACCAGCAGGTCTGGGACGCCGACCCCGCCGAGGTCGCCCGGCGCACCGCGCGAGCGTTCGTCGAGCACGTCGGCGGCGCTCGGGGCTGAGCAGCACCGTCCCCGATCGCACCACGATGTGTTCCGCCGCCCGCCGCTCAGCGTGCGGTGTAGTCCCGGAACCCGTGCCCGGTCTTGCGGCCGAGCCGCCCCGCGGTCACCAGGTGCTCCAGCAGCGGCGCCGGGGCGAACCCGGACTGGCGGAACTCCGAGTACAGCGAACGCTCGATCGCCAGCGAGACGTCGAGGCCCACCACGTCGAGCAGCTCGAACGGGCCCATCGGGAGCGCACAGCCGGTCTTCATGGCGGCGTCGATGTCGTCGGCGGTCGCGTAGTGCGCCTCCAGCATCTTCACCGCGTCGTTCAGGTACGGGAACAGCAGCGCGTTGACGATGAACCCGGCGCGGTCGCCGCAGCTCACCGGCACCTTCTTCAGGTTCTTGGTCACCTGCAGGACGGTCGCGGCGACGTCGCGCGAGGTGCCGATCGTCGAGACGACCTCCACCAGCTTCATCACCGGTGCCGGGTTGAAGAAGTGCATGCCGATCACGTCGCCGGGCCGCTGGGTGGCGGCGGCGCACTCGACGACCGGCAGCGACGACGTCGTCGTCGCGAGGATCGCGCCGGGCTTGCAGATCTCGTCCAGCGCGCCGAACATCGCCCGCTTGACGTCGAGCTCCTCGGCGACGGCCTCGACGACGAGGTCGACGTCGGCCATGTCCTCCAGCTGCGTGGTGCCGGTGATCCGGCCGACGATCGTGTCGCGGTCGGCCTCCTCCAGCTTGCCGCGGGCGACCGCCTTGTCCAGGGACTTGCGCACGTGCGCGATCGAGCCGTCGACCTTGGACTCGCTGCGCCCGCGGACGACGACGTCGTACCCGGCCTTGGCGAACACCTCGACGATGCCCGAGGCCATGGTGCCGGTGCCGACGACGCCGACCCGGTCGACCCCGCGCAGCGTGACGTCCTCGGGGACCGACGACGACGGCGTCTCACCGTCGGCGACGACGGTCGAGCTGTGTGGCGCCTCGTAGGTGTAGAAGCCGCGCCCGGCCTTCCGGCCCAGCAGCCCGGCGGTGATCATCTGCTTGAACACCGGGTTCGGCGCGTGCAGCAGGTTGCGCGACTCCCGGTACATCGTCTCGAGGATCTCGTAGGCGGTGTCGAGGCCGATCAGGTCGAGCAGGGCGAGCGGGCCCATCGGGTACCCGCAGCCGTAGCGCATGCCGGCGTCGAGGTCCTCGCGGCTGGCGTAGCGCTCGGCGTACATCTTCGCCGCGTGGTTGAGGTAGCCGAAGAGCAGCGCGTTCGCGATGAAGCCGGCGCGGTCGCCGATCACGACCGGGACCTTGCCGAGCGAGTCGGCGAACGCCTGCACGTCCTCGATCACGTCCGGCTCGGTGACGACGGTGCGCACCACCTCGACCAGCTTCTGCACCGGCGCCGGGTTGAAGAAGTGCATCCCGACGACCTTGCCGGGACGCTTGGTGCGCACGGCCAGCTCGGTCACCGACAGCGACGAGGTGTTGGAGCAGAGGATCGTGTCCTCGCCGACGACGCCGTCGACCGCGGCGAACACCTCGGCCTTGGCCTCGAGGCTCTCCGGGATCGCCTCGACGACGAGCTGGGCGGGGGCCAGGTCGGAGAGCGACGTCGTGACGGTGATCCGCCCGAGCAGCTCGTCGGCCTGCTCCTGGGTGAGCTTCCCGCGCTCGATCGCGCGCCCGGTGGAGGCGGCCAGGTGGGCGCGTCCGCGCTCCCCCGCGGCCGCGTCGACCTCGACGGCGATCACCTCGAGGCCGTTGCGGGCGAAGACCTCCACGATCCCCGCACCCATCGTGCCGAGGCCGACCACACCGACCGTCCGGATCTCGCGTGCCACGCTGGAACCTCCCAGTTCGACGTCTCTGTCTCGCGTTGCGCGCGATCCTGCCATCCGGGAGTGCTACCGGTGGGTAACATGCGACCAGGGCCACCCCCGAAGCACAGGGTCAGGCCCTCCGGGCTCGTGAGTGGAAAACACGGCCCTGACCGTGTTTTCCACTCACGGGCGCATCAGCGCCCGTACCGCGCCTTCACGATCGACGTGAGCGTCTGCATGGTCTTCGCGGTGCGCTTGAAGCTGGTCACCGCGATCGGCATCGGGAACCGTGCGCGGGCGATCGCCTGGGAGCGGGTGAACTCGCGCAGCCCGTCGGCGCCGTGGATCCGGCCGAACCCGGACTCCCCCACCCCGCCGAACGGCAGCGACGGGATCCCGGCGAACGCGATCACGCCGTTGACCGACACCATCCCGCACCGCAGCCGCTCGGCGATCTCCTCGCCGCGCTTCGCGGAGAACACGGTCGCGCCGAGGCCGTAGCCGGTGGCGTTGGCGCGGCGGACCGCCTCGTCGACGTCCGGGACGCGGTTCACCACCAGCAGCGGGCCGAACGTCTCCTCGGTCACGGCGACCGAGTCCTCCGGCACGTCGGCGATCACGACCGGCGAGATGGAGCCGCCCTCGTCGGGCACGGAGCCGGCGCCGCCGACGATCGCCCGGCCGCCCTTCTCCAGCGCGTCGGTGACGTGCCGGCGCACGGTCCCGGTCTGCGACGGCATCGTCATCGGCCCGAGGTCGCCCTCGTTCGCGGCCGTGCCGACCTGCAGCTTCGACGCCGTCGCGCGGACCTTCTCCAGGAAGCGCCCGGCGACCGACTCGACGACGTAGACGCGCTCGACGCCCACGCAGGTCTGGCCGGCGTTGGACATCCCGCCCCAGACGGCGGCGTCCGCGGCGGCGTCCAGGTCGGCGTCGGCGTCGACGATCAGCGGGTCCTTGCCGCCGCACTCCATCAGCACCGGCACCAGGTTCTCCGCACACGCGGCCATCACCTTGCGCCCGGTCGCTGCCGACCCGGTGAAGGCGATCTTGCCGATGCCCGGGGCGCGGCACAGCTCGGCGCCGGTCGCCCCGTACCCGGTGACGACCGTCAGCAGCGGGTGGCGACCGACCTCCGGGATCGCCTCGGCGAGGGTGCGGGCGAGCTCGTGCCCGACCCCGGGGGTCAGCTCGGACGGCTTGAACACCACGGTGTTGCCGGCGGCGAGCGCGTAGGCGATCGAGCCCATCGGCGTGAACACCGGGTAGTTCCACGGCCCGATGACGCCGACGACGCCCAGCGGCCGGTAGCGCAGCGACGCGGCCTGGTTCGCCATCAGCAGGCCCGGCGACACCGACCGCTTCCCGAGCACCTTCTTCGCGTTGGCCGAGGCCCAGTCCAGGTGGTCGATCGCCAGGACGACCTCGAGCCGGGCGTCGTCGAAGGGCTTGCCGGACTCGTCGGACACGACCCGCGCGACGCGGTCGAGCTGGGCGACCAGCACCTTGCGCCACGCGGCCAGGCGGCGGCGCCGCTCGGCGAAGTCGAGGCCGCCCCACCAGGCGGCCGCCCCGGCCGCGTCACGGACGGCGGCGCGGACGTGCTCGCCGTCGTGCACCGGGTAGCGGGCCAGCTCGGCACCGGTGCGCGGGGACAGCGAGGCGAAGTCCTCGGGCGTGGGAGTCGTGGTCGCGGCGGAGTCAGCGGCGGTGGCACTCACGTGATCAGCGTAAACGTGCCGGGAGGGTCCGGCCGTGCCCGAGCTGGCCCGGCCGGGCCGGGAGCCCTCCCGGGCACCTCGGTGTCTGCTGGTGCACCGACCGAGGAGGACCACCGTGCCGGCCCACTGCTCCATCCTGCCGCCGCTCGTGCTCGCCGCCTGCGCCGCCGTCGCCGTCGCGGGGTGCGGGGGCGGCGCCCCCGCACCACGTGCGGCACCCGCGACCACGCCGCCCGCGGCTGCGGCCCCGGCACCTCCCACGACCACCGCAGCACCGGATCCGACGTGCACGGGGTCGATGGAGCGCCGCACCGACGGCCGCATGTCGACGAACTTCGGCGGCGGGGCCGGCGGCACCCTGCAGACCAGCGACGCGGGGACGTTCGTCAGCTGCGGGGACGGGCCCCGGATCCGCATCCGGATCGACCCGGGGGCGGCGCTCGTCGCGAGCTTCGAGGGTCGCGACGTGCGCATCGGCGAGCGCCGCTCCGACGCCGTGGGCCCCTACCGGGTCGCCGTCACCTCGCTGACCGGGAACGCCGTCCGGTTCACCGTCACGCCGTGACGGGTCCTCGTCCTCAGAACAGACGCATGTCCTTCGACGTCATCCCGCGCAGCTCGTCGTAGTCGACGGTCAGGCAGCGGATGCCGCGGTCGGTGGCCAGGGTGCGCGCCTGCGGCTTGATCTGCTGGGCCGCGAACACGCCCTGCACCGGGGCGAGCAGCGGGTCGCGGTTCATCAGCTCCAGGTACCGGGTGAGCTGCTCGACGCCGTCGATCTCGCCGCGGCGCTTGATCTCGACCGCGACGTGCCCGCCGTCGCCGTCCCGGCAGAGCAGGTCGACCGGCCCGACGGCGGTCATGTACTCGCGGCGGACGAGCGTCCAGCCGTCGCCGAAGGTCTCGGGGTGGGCGGCGAGCAGCTCCTGCAGGTGCGCCTCGACACCGTCCTTGACCAGGCCCGGATCGACGCCGAGCTCGTGCGAGGAGTCGTGCAGCACCTCGTCGATGGTGATCACCAGCGACTCGTCGGCCTTGTTCTTCACCGTCCAGACGCCGGGCTCCTCGGACAGCCAGCACGGCGGCGACATCCAGTTCAGCGGCTTGTAGGCGCGGTCGTCGGCGTGCACGCTCACCGAGCCGTCGGCCTTGACCAGCAGCAACCGGGGTGCCATGGGCAGGTGGGCGGTCAGCCGTCCGGCGTAGTCCACCTGGCAGCGGGCGATCACGAGACGCACCCGGCTCACTGTAAGGCGGCCCCGGTGCGCGACCGTCCCCGGCCTGGGCCAGGCTGGTCACCGTGATCGAGCAGACCTCCACCCGCCAGGTCTACGCGAACGACTGGATGACCGTCCGGGAGGACGGCATCCGCCTCTCCGACGGCACCGAGGGGATCTACGGGGTGGTCGACAAGCCGACCTACGCCCTGGTCGTCCCCCGCGACGACGACGGCCGCCTGCACCTGGTCGAGCAGTTCCGCTACCCGGTCGGCGAGCGCCGCTGGGAGTTCCCGGCCGGCACCGCGCCGGAACGCGCCGACCAGGACCCTGCCGAGCTGGCCGTGCGCGAGCTGGCCGAGGAGACCGGGCTCGCGGCGTCGTCGATGGCGCTGCTCGGGACGCTGGACTGCGCGCCGGGCATGTCCAGCCAGCGCGGACACGTCTACCTCGCGACCGGTCTGACCGAGGGCCCGCCGCGGCGCGAGCACCAGGAGCAGGACATGCGCGCCGCCTGGTTCACCGCGGTCGAGTTCGAGCGGATGATCCTCGACGGGCGGCTGACCGACGCGCAGACCCTCGCCGCCTACGCGCTGCTCCGCCTGCACGACGAGCGCCGGGCCGCGAGCGCCTGATCCTCCGCCGCGGTGAGCAGCTCGCGCAGCAGCACGGCGTCGAGCGGCGGATCCCCGTCGAAGGAGTCCCGCACCAGGGCGGCTCCGCGGGCGTCGTGCCCGGCCGTCGGTTCCGACCGCACGACGACGGTCATCAGCCCGGCTCCCAGCGCCGCCTGCAGTCCCGGCGCGGAGTCCTCCACCGCGACCGCGCACGACGCCGGCAGCCCCAGCCGGCGCAGCGCGAGCCGGTAGGCCTGCGGGTCCGGCTTCAACGCGGTGACGTCGTCGCCGTACACCGCCACGTCGAGCGCCCCGGCGACGTCGCCGATCAGGTGCCGCACGAGCGGCTCGGCCCACTCCCGGCGCCCGGTCGTCACGACGCCGATCCGCGTGCCGTGCCGCCGCAGGTCCGCGACCAGCGTCCGGACGCCCGGCCGGGCCGGGATCGAACCGGAGCGGGCGTGCTCGGCGAACAGCGCCGTCTTGGTGCGGTGCACCGCCGCGGCGACCCGGTCGGCCTCCACACCGGGCACCCCGCGGGCGCGCAGGTCCGCGGCGATCCGCTGCCGTCCGCCGGGGACCCGCAGCAGGCGGGTGTAGTGCGCCGGTGTCCAGTGCAGACCCAGGTCGTGCTCGGCGAAGGCCCGGTTGAAGGCCGGCCGGTGCCCGTCGCGCTCGGTCTCGGCGAGCGTCCCGTCGACGTCGAACAGCACCGCCTCCGGGGCGCTCACCGGCCCAGCTCCATCAGGTGGAACAGGATCAGCAGCTGGGCGATCGCCAGCGGCTCGCTGCGGCCGTCCCCGACGCGACCCAGGCAGTCCGGGGTGTCGCGGCCCGCGTCGCCCATCTCGGCCCAGATCGACTTCTCCACCGCGACGCTCTCCTCGTGGGGCACGTAGCCGTGCACGTGCAGGGACTCGACCGGGCGGCCGTCCGGGTCCCGCTCCAGCTTCAGGTGCATCGCGCGGGTGAGCCCGGGCTGCATCACCCCGGACAGGTCCGGGTGCGGGATCGTCGGCCGCAGCATCACCGTCGCCGACAGCGGGGTGCCCTCCGGGTCGTCGCGGCTCTCGATCGGCGCGAACCGCACCACCAGGTCGGCGTGCCGGCGCTGCGGGCGGATGTGCTCGGCCGACTCGGGTTCGCGCCGGTCGAGCTCGGCCAGCACCTGGTCCGGGGTGTAGCCGCGCTTCGCGCAGTCGCGCTGCACCTTCCAGTCCCGCCGGATCTCCTCCGGCGGGTCCAGGTAGACGGTCACGTCGAAGCAGGCCCGCGACAGCTTCGAGTGCAGGGGCAGCAGCCCCTCGACGATGACGACCTCGGCCGGCTCGACCGGCTCCGGCCGGGCCAGCTCGCCCGTGGAGTGGTCGTAGACCGGCTTGAGCACGGGTTCGCCGGTGGCCAGCAGCTGCAGGTGCTGCTCCATGATCTCGACGAAGTTGCAGTCCGGGTGCAGCGCCGTGAACGGGAGGTCCCTGCGCTCGGCCCGGTCGTAGCGGTGGTAGTCGTCGGTGCACAGGGACACGCACCGGTCGGGCCCCAGCGCCTCGACCAGTCCGCGGGTCAGCGTGGTCTTGCCCGCGGCGCTGTCCCCCGCGATGGCGAGCATGATCGGTCGGCGGCGGGCCTCCTCGGGCCCGGCCCGCCGGATCCGCAGCGACTTGTCCGGCACGGCGTGCTCCTCTCCCGGTCGGGTCACCGACGCTAGGAACCGCGGGCCGGGCGGTCTCCCCCGGCACGGGGGACCCACCGGGGGAGACCGGCCCTTATCGTGGGCCGTATGACGCAGGCCACACCACTGCGACTGGTCGTGGTCGACGACCACGAGATGGTCGTCCAGGGGCTGAAGGCGATGCTCGCCCCGTTCCGTGGCCGCGTCCGGGTGGTCGGCACCGCGCACGACGTGACGGCCGCGATGGACGCGGCGCTGTCGCTGGCCCCGGACATCGTGCTGTGCGACGTCCGGATGGCGGGCGACTCCGGGCTCGACCTGTGCCGGCGTCTGCACGACCGGCTGCCCGGGCAGAAGGTCGTGCTGCTCAGCGTCTACGACGACGAGCAGTACCTGTTCCAGGCGCTGCGCGCCGGAGCGGCCGGCTACCTGCTGAAGCGGATCGGCGGCGAGGAGCTGGTGCGGCAGCTGGAGCTGGCCGCGACCGGGGTGACGGTCGTGGACGCGACGATGGCCGGCCGCGCGGCGGCGTCGGCGGCCCGGCTGGAACGCAACGAGTTCTGGCCCGGGGCCCGGCTGGGGCTCACCCACCGGGAGAGCGAGGTGCTGGCCCTGCTGGTCGCCGGGCACTCGAACCGCTCGGTCGCCGCGGAGCTGGTGATCGGCGAGGAGACGGTGAAGTCGCACGTCCGCTCGGTGCTGCGCAAGCTCGACGTCCCCGACCGGACGGCGGCGGTCGCCGCCGCGCTGCGCGAGGGCGTGTTCCGGTGACTGCGGCGGGGCGCGGTCTGGGGCTCGGCGACCCGGAGCGGGAGAACGCCGTCCTGCTCGGGATCATCGAGGCCACTGCGTCCGGGCCCGCGGTGGAGCCGCTCGCCGCCGCCGTCGCCCGCGTGATCACCGAGGCGACCGCGACCGACGTCTGCTTCGTGCACGTCCTCGACGACACCGACACCGCGCTGACCCTCGCCGGCGCCACTCCGCCGTTCGGCGCCCGCGTCGGGACCGTGCACCTGCCGCTCGGCCACGGCGTCAGCGGCTGGGTGGCCGCCCACCGCACCCCGGCCGTGATCACCGACGACAAGACGTCCGACCCGCGCTACCTGCCGATCCCGGAGCTGCGCGGGCAGGACTACACCTCGATGGTCTCGGTGCCGATGCTGTCCGAGCCCTACGGCCTCGCCGGGGTGCTCAACGTGCACACCGTGGACCGGCGCGAGTTCGGCGACCGCGACGTCCGGCTGCTGCTGGCGATCGGCAGGCTGCTGGCCGCGGCACTGCACCAGGCCCGCATGCACCGGCGGCTGCGCGCCCGGGAGCAGGCCCACGAGCGGTTCGCCGAGCAGACCGTCGCCGCGCAGGAGACGGAGCGGCGACGGCTCGCCCGCGACATCCACGACGGCATCTCGCAGCGGCTGGTCACGCTGTCGTTCCACCTCGACGCCGCGGGCACCCTGCTCGGCCACGGTGACACCGGCGGTGCCCGCACCGAGCTGGCCTGCGCCGCCGGGCTGGTCGGCACCACGCTGGACGAGGCGCGGGCGGCGATCGGGGCGCTGCGGCCGCCGGTGCTCGACGACCTCGGGCTGGCCGGGGCCCTCGCCGCGCTGGCCCGGGAGGTCCCGGAGCTCGACGTCCGGCTCGACCTCGACGAGCGACGGCTGCCCGACCACGTCGAGGTCGCCCTGTACCGGATCGCCCAGGAGGCGCTGCAGAACGTGCAGAAGCACGCGGGGGCGCACCGCGTCGTCGTCCGGCTGGCCGCCGACGACGGCGGGGTGCGCCTGGACATCACCGACGACGGCGGCGGGTTCGCGACCCACGGCGGGCCGCCCGGCGGGTACGGGATGGCCTCCATGCGGGAGCGCGCCGAGCTGATCGGCGGGACGCTGCGGGTGCGCGCACGACCGGGATCGGGGACGACGGTGGTGGTCACCGCCCCGGGCGACACTGAGCCGATCGACGAAGAGTCCGCTGGGAACACTCGATTGTCCGACTGACGGTCGCGCCGCACTCTGAGGCCCATGAGCGACCGATGGAGCGCGGGTGTCATCCCCTACGCGGAGATGGGGTACTGGCAGCCCGACTACGAGCCCAAGGACACCGACCTGCTCTGCGCGTTCCGGGTCACCCCGCAGGACGGGGTGCCGCCGGAGGAGGCGGGGGCCGCCGTCGCCGGGGAGTCCAGCACCGCCACCTGGACCGTGGTCTGGACCGACCGGCTGACGACCTACGAGCACTACCAGGCCAAGTGCTACGCCGTGGAGCCCGTGCCGAACACGCCGGGCCAGTGGATCGCCTACATCGCCTACGACCTCGACCTGTTCGAGGAGGGCTCGATCGCGAACCTGACGAGCTCGATCATCGGCAACGTCTTCGGCTTCAAGCCGCTCAAGGCGCTGCGCCTGGAGGACATGCGGATCCCGGCGCACTACGTGAAGACCTTCCCCGGACCGCCGCACGGCATCGTCACCGAGCGCGAGTACCTGGACAAGTTCGGCCGCCCGCTGCTCGGCGCCACCACCAAGCCGAAGCTGGGGCTGTCCGCCCGGAACTACGGCCGGGTCGTCTACGAGGCGCTGCGCGGCGGCCTGGACTTCACCAAGGACGACGAGAACATCAACTCGCAGCCCTTCATGCGCTGGCGCGACCGGTACCTGGCGTGCATGGAGGCGGTGAACCGGGCACAGGCCGCGACCGGCGAGGTGAAGGGGCACTACCTCAACGTCACCGCGGCGACGATGGAGGACATGTACGAGCGGGCGGAGTTCGCCCGCGAGCTGGGCAGCGTGATCGTCATGGTGGACCTGACGGTCGGTTACACCGCGATCCAGTCGCTCTCGACGTGGGCGCGCCGCAACGGCGTGATCCTGCACCTGCACCGGGCCGGGCACGGCACCTACACCCGGCAGAAGAACCACGGCGTCAGCTTCCGGGTGATCGCCAAGTGGATGCGGCTGGCCGGGGTGGACCACATCCACGCGGGCACCGTCGTCGGGAAGCTGGAGGGGGACCCGAATGCGGTCGCCGGGTTCTACGACGTCCTGCGCAAGGGACGCTACGCCGCCGACCCGGTGAAGGGCCTCTACTTCGACCAGGACTGGGTGTCGATGCCGGCGACGATGCCCGTCGCCTCCGGCGGGATCCACGCCGGGCAGATGCACCAGCTGCTGCACCACCTCGGAGAGGACACCGTGCTCCAGTTCGGCGGCGGCACGATCGGGCACCCGATGGGCATCGCCGCCGGTGCCGAGGCCAACCGGGTCGCCGTCGAGGCGATGATCAAGGCCCGCAACGAGGGCGCGGACTACCTCGCCCAGGGCCCGGAGATCCTGCGCGCGGCCGCGAGGCGCAACCGTCCGCTCGAGACCGCGCTGGCGACCTGGGGCGACGTCACCTTCGACTACGCCTCGACCGACACCCCGGACGTCGTGAGCACGCCGACCCCGGCCTGAGCAGGAGGACCACCATGCGGATCACCCAGGGCACGTTCTCGTTCCTGCCCGACCTCACCGACGACGAGATCACCGCCCAGATCGGCTGGGCGCTCGACCACGGCTGGCCGTGCGCGGTCGAGTTCACCGACGACCCGCACCCCCGCAACACCTACTGGGAGATGTGGGGCATGCCGATGTTCGACCTCGCCGACCCCGCGGGGGTGCTGGCCGAGATCGACGCCTGCCGGAGGGAGCACCCGGAAAACTACGTCCGGGTCAACGCCTACGACGCCTCGCTGGGCAGGCAGACCGTCGCGCTGTCGTTCCTGGTGCAGCGGCCGTCGGAGGAGCCGGGGTTCCGGCTGGACCGGGCCGAGGGCGGCGACCGGCGGATCGGCTACACCGTGCACCCCTACGCGACCGAGCGGCCGTCGGGGGCGCGCTACCCGGTGACGGGCGGGCACGACGGGAACGGCCGTGCCGAGCACTGAGCGGGCCGGGGCGCGGCCCGGCACCGGTCCGGCCGGCCCGGCCGGTCCGGGCGCAGTGAGCACCCGCATCGCGTTCGGGGCCGCGGCGCCCCGTCCGGCCGACCCCGACCCCGTCTCCGGCTCCCTCTCCGACGACGGCGGCCCCGAGCTGGCCCCCGGCGACACCGTCGATCTCGGCGAGGTGCGCCGGGCGGCCGGCGTCGACGACGTCCTCGACGCGCTGGACCGCGAGCTGGTCGGGCTCGCCCCGGTGAAGCAGCGGCTGCGCGAGCTGGCGGCGCTGCTCGTCGTCGACCGGGTGCGTGCCCGGTTCGGCACCGCCACGGACCGGCCGACCCTGCACATGTGCTTCACCGGGAACCCGGGCACCGGCAAGACGACGGTCGCGCAACGGATGGCCGGTCTGCTCCACGGCCTGGGCTACCTCCGCCGCGGGCACCTGGTCACCGCGACCCGCGACGATCTCGTCGGCCAGTACGTCGGGCACACCGCGCCGAAGACCAAGGAGATCGTGCAGAAGGCGCTCGGCGGGGTGCTGTTCGTCGACGAGGCCTACTACCTGCACCGGCCGGGCAACGAGCGGGACTACGGCGGCGAGGCCATCGAGATCCTCCTGCAGGCGATGGAGGACCACCGCGACGACGTCGCCGTGATCCTCGCCGGCTACGCCGACCGGATGGACACCTTCTTCACCGCGAACCCGGGCATGCAGTCGCGGGTCGCCCACCACGTCGACTTCCCGGACTTCTCCGTGGGCGAGCTCGCCGAGATCGGGCAGCGGATGGTCGCCGACCTGGACCTGGAACTGTCCGGCGAGGCGCGGACGACGCTGCACGAGTACCTGACGCTGCGGGTGGAGCAACCGTGGTTCGCCGGGGCGCGCAGCGTCCGCAACGCCCTCGACCGGGCCCGGATGCGGCAGGCCCTGCGGTTGTCCGCCGGGACCGGACGGATCGGCCTCCCCGAGCTCCGGACGCTCACGGCCGCCGACCTGCGCGCCAGCCGGGTGTTCGACGGCGGCCTGTCCCGCTGAGCACTCCCGCCGGCCCGAGCGACCGGCGGTGCTCCCCGCCGCCGGTCACCCGCCCGGCATCCCGCCCCCGTGCCGGCATCACGCACCCCGTGCCGGGCCGCACCCGTCGCCGCGGGCGCACCCGTGCCCGGCCGCCACCCGGCCGCACCGTCCCCGCCCGCACCGTCCTCGGCCGTACCCGTGCCCGGTCCGGTACCCGCGGCGCCACGCACCCCCTCACGGCGGCGCACCCCGTGGCGGCGTCACGCACCCCACTCGATGGGTGCGGCGCACGGCGACGGGGTGCGCGGCACGGCGACGGGGTGCGTGACGCCGGCCACGGGGTGCGGCGCGCGGGGACGGGGTGCGTGGCGCCGGCCACGGGGTGCGGCGCGCGGGGACGGGGTGCGGCGCGCAGAGGAGCGCGGCGCTCGGAGCGAGGTCCGGTGCCCGGGTGCGGGTGCGGCCCGGAGGAACGGGTGCGCCCCTCGGGGGACGAGGTGCGCTGCGCGGGGACGGAGTGTGCCGGGCCGGACCTACGCTGGTCCGGTGACCACGACCGCCCGGATGCGCGCGTTCGTCGCGCTCGCCGACCAGGGCTCGGTGCGCGGCGCCGCGGCCCGGCTGGTGGTCACCGAGTCCACGGTGTCCGCGGCGGTGCGGGCGCTCGCCGAGGAGGTGGGCGTCCCGCTCGTCGAGCGCGACGGCCGCGGGGTCCGCCTGACCCCGGCCGGGCACCGCTACGCCGGCTACGCCCGACAGGTGCTCGGCCTGCTCGAGGAGGGCGCCGCGGCCGCCCGGGGCGAGGCCGACCCCGAGCACGGCAGGGTCCGGCTGGCCGCGGTCACCACCGCGGGCGAGCACCTCCTGCCGGACCTGCTCGCCGGGTTCCGGGACCGGCACCCGGGCGTCACGCTGGAGGTCGACGTCGCCCCCAGCGACCGGGTGTGGCCGATGCTCGCCCACCACGAGGTCGACGTCGTCGTCGCCGGCCGTCCGCCCGCCGCCGCGACCGGGCCGGGGGCGTCCGGTCCACCCCTGGTGCGGGCCGTGCGGGAGAACACGCTGGTCGTCGTGGGTGCGCAGGCCGCCGAGCACGATCCGGCGCGTGCGACCTGGCTGCTGCGCGAGCCGGGCTCCGGTACCCGGGCCACCCAGGAGGCGCTGCTCGCCGACCTCGGTGTGGACCCGCCGCGGCTCCTGCTGGGCTCGCACGGCGCGACCGTCGCCGCCGCCCGCGCGGGGCTCGGGATCACCCTCGTCTCACGTGACGCGGTGCGCCGGTTCCTCGCCGACGGGGAGCTGACCGAGCTCGCGGTGCCCGGCACACCGCTGGACCGGCCGTGGCACGTGGTGACCCATCCCGACGCGACGGCGAGCACCGCGCTGCTGCTCGCGCACGTCCTCGCCACCGCCCCGTGGCACGCCCGCTGACCCGCGCCCGGCACACGCGCGCCGCCTCTCCCCGCGCACCGGCCCGTACCTCCCCGCACACCCGACCGGCACCTCCACCCACACGGGCCCCGAACGGGCCCCGGACGGACACCACCCGAGCCCCGCGCGGCCCCACACGCTCCGCACCTCCACGCACACGCTCCCCGCACCTCCACGAGACACACCGCCCGCCCGCACCCGCCGAGATGCAGCTCAGCGTCGTGAAGAGATCGACAATTCGCTCTCAGCTGCATCTCGGCGGGTCGTTGCTCGGCGGCGCCGGCGGGGCGAGGCACGACAGGCCCGGCGGGCCGAGGCACGGCGGGTCCGGCGGGCCGAGGCACGGCGGGTCCGGCGGGTCGAGGCGCGGCGGGTCCGGCGGGTCGAGGTCCGGCGGGTCGAGGTCCGGCGGGTCCGGCGGGTCCGGCGGGTCCGGCGGGGCCGGCGGGCCGGCCGAGGAGCGTCAGGACACCCGGACCGGCAGCTCCCCCACCCGGCTGAAGCCCGGACGCGGCACCCAGACGATCTCCGCGGCGGGCGCGTCCAGGGCGAGGCTGGGGAAGCGGTCGAACAGCATCCGCAGCGCCACCTCGCCCTCCTGCCTGGCCAGTGCCGCTCCGAGGCAGTAGTGCGCGCCGCGGCCGAAGCCGAGGTGCCCGTCGCCGCGACCGGTGTCCCGGCCGACGTCGAGCTCGTCGGGCCGGTCGTAGGCCCGCGGATCGTGGTTGGCGGGGAGCAGACCGGCGATCACCGGCGTCCCGGCGGGGATCGCGACCCCGCCCAGCTCGACGTCCTCGGTCGGGTAGCGGAACTGTGTGAACTGCACCGGCCCGCGGAACCGCATGAGCTCGTCGACCGCCTGTGGCCACAGCTCCGGGCGCTCCCGCAGCACCGCGAGCTGGTCGGGGTGGGTGAGGAGGGCGAGGGCACCGTTGGAGATCAGGTGGGCGGTCGTCTCGTGGCCGGCCATCACCAGCGCGAAGATCATCGTGACCATCTCGCGGTCGGTGAGGCGGTCGCCGTCGTCGTCCTGGGCCGCGACGAGCGCACTGATCAGGTCGTCGGACGGTTCGGCCCGGCGGGCGTCGACCAGCGCGTGCACGTGGTCGACGGCCGCGCGCAGCACCGCCGGGACCCGCTGCGGGTCCATCGAGGTCAGCACCCGGCCCCACTCGTGCCACTGCTCGCGCTCGCCATCGGGCACGCCGACCAGCTCGCAGATCACGGTGATCGGCAGCGGGTAGCCGAACGTCTCGACGAGGTCCACCCGCCCGGCGTCGCCGATGCGGTCGAGCAGTCGCGCGGTGATCTCCTCGACCCGCGGCCGCAGGGCCTGCACCCGCTTCACGGTGAAGGCACGGGACACCAGCTTGCGCAGCCGGGCGTGCTCGGCGCCGTCGGTGGTGAGGATGTTGCGGAGCAGGTAGCCGGCCAGGTCGTCGGGGACCCCGAGCTTCTCGAACATCGCCTCCCGCATGCTCTCGGCGCCGCCGACGAGCTCGACGTCGGTGACGAACCGGGGATCGGTGAGCACGGTGCGCACGTCGTCGTGCCGGGTGACCATCACCGCGGGCGGGGTGCCCATCATCGTCACGGTCACGGCGGGCGCCTCCTCCCGCATCCGGCCGTAGGCGGCGTACGGGTCGGCGGTCAGGTCCGGGGACAGGAGGTCGCGCGGTTCGGTCGATGCGGTCATGTCGTGCTCCCTCGGTGGTGGTGGAGGTGCCGGACCCCGGCGATCACCGGACCCGGCTGCGCCATTCCTGGTCGACGTGCGCGACCAGCGGGTGGTAGACGCCGGCGACCCGCGCGGCGACGTCCGGCGGGACCGGCTCGCCCGCACGCGCGGCGGGGCCGGCGAGCAGCGCCCCCACGGCGTGCTCGGCGAGGACGCCCTGCCGGGCGGCGTCGCCGGGCGCGGACGGGTCACCGCCCGGCACCGGGAGCCCGGTGGTGGCGAGGAAGCCGTAGGCGATCGCGCCCCAGCTGCGGATCTGCTCGCCGATGGAGAGGTCGGTGCCGACCAGCCCGGCCTCGCGCAGCAGGCCGAGGTGCTCGCGCACGGCGTCCTCCCGGCGGCGCGCCAGCTCGCCCAGGGTCCCGGCGGCCTCGTGCGCGAGCCGGCCGAGGACCTCGGCGTCGCCCAGGTAGAGGGCCCGGGTGACCTCGTCGGACTGCACCAGCTCGTGGATCAGGCGGGTCATCCGCCACGGCAGGACCAGCTCGGGCTCGTCCGGCATCCGGTCGGCCATCTCGCCGAACAGCCGGTGCTGGGAGCGCAGGAGCACCGTGAGGAACAGCGCGTCCTTGGTGCGGACGTGCAGGTAGACCGTGCCCTTCCCGACGCCGGCCTGCCGGGCGACGTCCTCGATCGTCACCCGCCGGTACCCGCGCCGGACGAGCAGGTCCGCGGCGGCGTCGAGCACGCGCCCCATCCGCGCCCGATCACCGGTCACCTGCTCCGCCACCGACACGGGAACCTCCGTCCGTGACCGGATCGACGATTCCGGTCATACGGTCACGGTAGCTCCGCCGCACGGGCCTGTCGAGATACCGTCGGACCATGTCCGACTACGAACACCTGCTGGTCAAGCAGGACGGCGACACGGTCCGGATCACGATGAACCGGCCGCAGCGCCGGAACTCGCTGACCGAGGGCCACCTGCGCGAGCTGCTGGACGCGTTCGAGAGCGCCGGCCGCACCGACGCGACCGGCATCGTGCTCGCCGGGGAGGGCAAGGCGTTCTCGTCCGGGCACGACTTCGGCGACGTCGCGGACCGCGACCTCGCCGGCGTCCGCGAGCTGCTGCGGCTCTGCACCACCGTGATGCGGACCGTGCAGGAGGTCCCGCAGGTGGTCGTCGCGCGCGTGCACGCGACGGCGTGGGCGGCAGGCTGCCAGCTCGTCGCGTCCTGCGATCTCGCCGTGGCGGCCGAGTCGGCGTCGTTCGCGCTGCCCGGCGGCAAGGGCGGCTGGTTCTGCCACACCCCGGCCGTGCCGGTCGCCCGCACCGTCGGCCGCAAGCGGCTCATGGAGCTGGCGCTGACCGGCGACGCGATCGACGCCGCCACCGCAGCCGACTGGGGGCTGGTCAACTACGCGGTCCCCGACGACGAGCTCGACACCCGCGTCGACGAGCTGCTGGCCCGCGCCACCCGCGGCAGCCGGTTGTCCAAGGCCGTCGGCAAGCAGACCCTCTACGCCCAGCTCGACCGGCCCGAGGCCGACGCCTACGCGATCGCCACCGAGGTCATGGCGTCCATGTCGCAGTCCGGCGGGGCGCGCGAGGGCATGGCGTCGTTCCTCGGGAAGCGCACCCCGGTGTGGCCCGACTAGCGATCACCTAGGCTCTGCCGGACCATGTCCGATCCGAGCCTGCTGAGCAGAAGACGGCTGTTCGGCGCCGCCGCGGCGCTGGGCGGCGCCGCGCTGCTCGCCGGCTGTGGCCGTGAGTCGGGTGACGCGCTGACCCGCCTGCGGGCCGGCGGCGACGTCGTCGTGGGGCTGTCCGGGGAGCGCCCGTTCGGTTTCACCGACGGCTCCGGCCGCCCCACCGGGGAGAGCCCCGAGGTCGCCCGCGCCGTCGTCGGGGAGATAGGCGGCGGCGGGCTCGTCGCCGTCCAGCTGGCGTTCGACCAGCTGGTGCCCGCCCTGCTGGACGGCCGCTTCGACATGATCGCGGTCGGGCTCACCGTCACACCGCTGCGCTGCCAGCAGGTCGCGTTCTCCCGGCCCGACTACATCGCCCGCACCGGGCTGCTCGTGCCGACCGGCAACCCGCTCGGCGTCGCGACGCTCGGCGGTGTCCGCCGCTCCGGCGCCACCCTCGGGGTGCTGCGCAGCTCCGCCGAGCAGGAGTACGCCTACGCGGCACGCATCCCGAACGAGAAGATCGTCACCTTCGACTCGCAGGGTGCGCTGGTCCGCGGCATCGCCCGCCAGGAGGCGCAGGTCGGGGCGCTCACCCGGATCTCCCTGCAGGACGAGGTGCGCCGCAACGCCGGCATCGGGCTCGAGGTGACGGGCGGGTTCGAGCCCGAGGTGAACGGCCGCCCGGTCGTCGGTGCGGGGGCGTTCGCGTTCCGCCCGGCCGACACCGGTTTCCGCGAGGAGTTCGACCGCGGCCTCACCGCACTGCAGGAGTCCGGGCGCTGGCTGGAGGCGGCCCGGCCGTTCGGTTTCACCGAGGAGAACGTCCCGCCGCGCGGGCTCACCATCGACGATCTCTGCGCGCGGACACCCGAGTCGTGACCCGGCAGGCCTCGCGGGAATGCGAGGATCCGACCATGTCACTGCGCATCGCCGGGATCCCGGTCCCCGGCCCGTCGGACCTGCTCTCCGGAGCGGCCTCGGTCGTCGACCGGACCGGGGAGCTGGCGGAGACCGTGGCCGGGCTGCCGTCGCGGGCCGGGGAGCTGCTCGACGAGGTCGGCTCGCTGGTCGGCCGGATCGGCACGATCGCGACCCGGGCGGAGGCGCTGCTCGACCGGGTCGACGGCGTCGTGGACCGGGCCGAGGACCTGATCGGGACCGTGGGCTCGGTCGCCGCGGAGGCCACCGACGTGGTCGCGCGCGTCCGGCCGGTGGCCGACCGCGCGGACGAGCTGGTGGCCCGGGTGTCCACCGTGGCCGACGACGCGACCGGCCTGGTCACCCGGGTGTCCACGGTGGCCGAGGAGGCGACCGGCCTGGTGCGACGGGTGTCCACCGTGGCCGACGACGCGGACTCGCTGGTCGAACGGGTCACCGGCGTGGCCGAGAACGCCGACGGCCTGGTCCGCAAGGTCACCACCGTCGCCGACGACGCCGACGGGCTCGTCCGCCGGGTCACGACCGTCGCCGAGAACGCCGACGGGCTGGTGCAGAAGGTCACCACCGTCTCCGAGGACGCGAGCGGGCTGGTCCGGCGGGTCACCACGGTCTCCGAGCGGGCCGACGGCCTGGTGGAGCAGGTGTCCGCGGTCGCCGGGAACGCCGAGGGCCTCGTCGCCCGGGTCGACGCCGTCGCCGGGAACGCCGACGGCCTGATCACCACCGTCACCACCGTCAGCGACCGGGCCGGCGACCTGATCACGCAGGTCGAGCGGGTCACCGGGTCGGCGACGACCGTCGTCGACCAGGCGTCCGGGATCAGCGACCGCGCCGGGGAGCTCGTCGACCTCTACGCCCCGCTCGCCCGCCGCGCCGCGCCGCTCGCGACGAAGTTCCTCGACGAGCTGTCCGAGGACGAGGTGCACGCCGCGATCCGCCTGGTCGACCAGCTCCCGGTGCTCACCGAGCACCTCGAGGACGACATCCTGCCGATCCTCGCGACACTCGACCGCGTCGGACCGGACGTCCACGAGCTCCTGGACGTGCTGAAGGAGGTCCGGCAGGCGATCATCGGTATCCCCGGTTTCAAGCTCCTGAGCCGGCGGGGCGGCGAGAAGGACGACAGCTGAGCGAGGGGAGGACACGTGCAGCAGCGACCGTCGGCCGAGCACACGTTGTTCGTGCAGACCCTGGCAGGCAGCGCCACCTTCGGCCCGAAGGAGGGCCGTGAGGTCCTGTTCGGACGCAACCGGCCGCTGGTGCACCTCACCCTCGGCGAGGACGATCCGCAGGTCAGCCGCGAGCACGGCCGCCTGAGGTTCACCGGCGGCCGCTGGTGGCTCAGCAACTCCGGACGGACCGGCATCCGGTTCCCGGCCGGTACCGAGCTGCGTCCCGGCGGCGAGCCGGTGCCGGTCCCGCCCGGATACACGCTGGTCACCGTGCTCGGCTCCCCCGGCCGGGAGCACGCGCTGGAGGTGCGGGTCAGCGGCCCGGACCGGGTGCGCCCGCTCCCCCGGCACGACGACAGCACCCGGGTCCCCCGGCCCTGGCCGCTCGACGGGGACGAGCGCCTCGCCGCCCTCGCGCTCGCCCGCCGCTACCTGCAGAACGACCCCCGTCCGGCTCCGCAGTCCTGGCGCCAGGTCAGCGACGAGATGCAGCAGGCCGATCCCGGCGGCGGCTGGACCCACCGCCGCGCCGAGCACACGGTGCGCGCGATCCGGGAGCGGCTGTCCGCCGCCGGGGTGGCCGGACTGCTGGCCTCGGAGATCGAGCCGCCGGTGGGCAACCGGCTCAACGAGAACCTGGTGGCCGAGCTGATCCGCACCAACACCGTCACCGAACCCGATCTCGACGAGCTGGACCGGGAGCCCGGGTGACCGCACCGCTCGTCGAGGGCACCGTCGTCGCCGGGCGGTACGAGGTCCGGGAGCGGCTGGGCGCCGGGGGCATGGGCGTCGTGCACCGGGCACGCGACACCGCGCTGGACCGCGACGTCGCCCTCAAGCAGGTGCAGACGGGTGCCGCCGCCGAGGACGGCGCGGCCGCGATGCGCCGCCTCCGGCGTGAGGCTCAGGTCGCCGCCCAGCTGCACCACGGGCGGATCGTCACCGTCTTCGACGTCCTGGAGCTCCCGGCCGGCCCGCTGCTGGTCATGGAGTACGTGCCCTCGGCAGGCCTGGACGCGCTGCTGACCGGAACCGGGCCGCTGGCGCCCGGCGCCGCGGCCCGGATCGGCGCGCAGGTCGCCGAGGCGCTCGCGGCGCTGCACACGGCCGGCATCGTGCACCGCGACGTGAAGCCCGGCAACGTCCTGGTGTCCGACGACGGCCCCGTCAAGCTCACCGACTTCGGCATCTCGCTGATCCCCGGCCGGCACTCGCTGACCGTCGGAACACTCGGGACCCCGGCCTATTTCGCCCCGGAGACAGCGCGGGGCGACGAACCGGCGGCCCCGGCCGACGTCTACGGGCTCGGTGCGACGCTGCGGGTCGCCGTCGACGGAGAGCCCCCGTTCGGCTGGGCCGACGACAGCCCGCTGGCCCTCATCCGCCGCATCGCCGACGCCGACCCGGTCCCGCCGCCCGCACTGGACGGTCCACTGGGTGCACTGCTCGCGACGATGACGGCGGCCGACCCCGCCGCCCGTCCGACGGCGGCCGAGGCGGCCCGGCGGCTCTGGGCGCTGGCCGACCGCGACGAGCCCGAGCCCGCGGCCCCGGCGGACCCCGGCCCCACCGCACGCCGCACGACCACCCCGGAGGTCCGGCCGGACGATCCGACCGACCCGCCCGGCCACGCGACGGCGGACGGCCCGGTCGCCGCCCGCCGGCGCCGTCTCCTGTTCGGCGGAGCGGCCGTCGTCGCGGTCGTGGCGGTCGTCGCCGCCGTCGCGCTGATCCCGCAGGAACGCGGCGCCGACGCGCCCGCCCCGGCCCCGGTGGCGCTGCCCGCGTCGGTCCCGCCGCTGGCCGCGGGCGACCAGCGCACCGCCGACCCGTGCCTGGCCGACCCGGCGGCGCTCGCCCCGTTCGCGCCCGCGGTGAGGGAGCCCGACTACGGCAACCTCGCGGCCTGCTCGATCGTGTTCGTGGTCGGCGGCGACGACGCCGGTGGCGTCGACATCCGCTACCGCCGCGCCACCGGCAGCCCGCCCGAGGGCGAGCAGCAGCGCCTCGGCGACGCCGTGCTGGTGCGCCGACCGGCCGAGGGCACGTCGTGCATGCGGTTCTTGTGGCTCGACGACGGCACCCAGGTCTCGATCTCGGCCGACCACGACGCCGGCCGGACCCGCGGACTGGACCCCTGCGCGGCCGCCGAGGCGGCCGCCGCCTCCGCCGCGACCCGGCTCGCCGCGGACGGCATCCCCCGCCGTCCGGTACCGCCGCCGGGCGGCAGCGTCCTCTGGACGACCGACGCCTGCGACACCCTGCGCCCCGGGGACCTCACGATGCTGCCGGCCCCGGCGCGCACCGACTCCTACCGCGACTTCGCCGGCTGGTCCTGCAGCTGGGACGCCGGCGACGCGGGCGACGACCTCCAGCTGACGGTCTCGTTCGACCGCTACGACACCCCGTCCGCGACCGGGCAGCCGCTCGCGGGCACGGCGGCGTTCGTCCGTGACGACGGCCCCGACGCGTGCAACGGCGAGGTCCCGGTGCGGGAGTTCACCGGGACGAACGGCCGCCCGATGGCCGAGCTCGTCCGGGTCAAGGCCGAGGAGGGCGGGCGCTCGACGTCGCAGCTGTGCGAACTCGCGGGCCGTCTCGCCGACACCGCGGCCGCCCGGGTGCGCTGACCCGGGCGGTCCGCCGGATCAGGACAGGCCCTGCGCGTCCCGGACGAGGGTCACGATCTCGTCCATCATCCCGGTCAGCCGGAAGTTCTTCGGCGTGAACACCGCGGCGATCCCGCCCTCACGCAGCCGCTTCTCGTCCTCCGGCGGGATGATCCCCCCGACGACGACCGGGATGTCCCCGGCGCCCGCGTCACGCAGCCCCTGCACGACCGCCGGCACGACCTCCAGGTGCGAGCCGGACAGCACCGACAGCCCGACGGCGTGCACGCCCTCCTGCACCGCGGCCGCGACGATCTGCGACGGGGTGAGCCGGATGCCCTGGTAGACGACCTCGAAGCCGACGTCGCGGGCGCGCACGGCGACCTGCTCGGCACCGTTGGAGTGGCCGTCGAGACCCGGCTTGCCGACGAGCATCCGGAGGCGCTGGCCGAGCTCGTCACCGGTGGCGCGGACCCGCTCGCGGACTTCGGCGATCTCCCCGGCGCCTTCACCGGACGCCGACGCCGACGACACACCGGTCGGGGCACGGAACTCGCCGAACACCTCGCGCAGCGCACCGGCCCACTCGCCGGTCGTCACGCCGGCCTTGGCGCAGTCGATCGAGACCTGCATGAGGTTCTGCTCGGTCTTCGCGGCGTCGCGCAGTGCCCGCAGCGACTCGTCGACGGCCGCGGCGTCCCGCTCGGAACGCCACCGCCCGATGGCCTCGATCGCGGACCGCTCGGTCTCGGGGTCGACCGTGAAGATCGCCCCGGCGCCCTCGGCCTGCAGCGGGCTGGGCTCGGTGGTGTCGAACTTGTTGACCCCGACGACGACGCGGTCGCCGGACTCCATCTCACGGCGGTACGCGGCCAGGGAGCTGACCAGCTCGCCCTTCATGTAGCCGGACTCGACGGCCGAGACCGCACCGCCCATCTCCTGCACCCGGTCGATCTCGCCGCGGGCGCCCTCGACGAGCTCGGACACCTTGGCCTCGACCACCCGGGAGCCGTCGAAGATGTCCTCGTACTCGAGCAGGTCGGTCTCGTAGGCCAGCACCTGCTGCATCCGCAGCGCCCACTGCTGGTCCCACGGCCGCGGCAGGCCCAGCGCCTCGTTCCACGCCGGCAGCTGCACGGCGCGGGCCCGCGCGTCCTTGGACAGGGTGACGGCGAGCATCTCCAGCACGATCCGCTGGACGTTGTTCTCCGGCTGCGCCTCGGTCAGTCCCAGCGAGTTGACCTGCACGCCGTAGCGCAGGCGCCGCTGCTTGGGGTTCTCGACGCCGTAGCGCTCCAGGGTGATCTCGTCCCACAGGCGCGCGAGCGCCCGCATCTTGCACATCTCCTCGACGAACCGCAGGCCCGCGTTCACGAAGAACGAGATCCGCCCGACGACGTCGCCGAACTTCTCCGGCGGCACCTGGCCGGAGTCGCGCACCGAGTCCAGCACCGCGATCGCGGTGGACAGCGCGTACGCCAGCTCCTGCGTCGGCGTCGCCCCGGCCTCCTGCAGGTGGTAGCTGCAGATGTTGATCGGGTTCCACTTGGGGATCTCGGTGACCGACCAGGCGACCATGTCGGTGATCAGCCGCAGGCTGGGTCCGGGCGGGAACACGTAGGTGCCCCGCGACAGGTACTCCTTGACGATGTCGTTCTGCGTGGTGCCGGCGAGCTTCGCCCGGACCTCGGAGTAGTCGAGGCCCTGCTGCTCGGCCTGCTCCTCGGCGACCGCCACGTAGAGGGAGAGCAGCCACATCGCCGGCGCGTTGATCGTCATCGAGGTGTTGGCCTCGGCGACGGGGATGCCGTCGAACAGGGCGCGCATGTCACCGATGTGGCTGACCGGGACGCCGACCTTGCCGACCTCGCCCTTGGCGAGCTCGTCGTCGGGGTCGTAGCCGGTCTGGGTCGGCAGGTCGAAGGCCACCGAGAGACCGGTCTGGCCCTTGGCCAGGTTCCGGCGGTACAGCTCGTTGGTCTTCTCGGCCGACGAGTGACCGGCGTAGGTGCGGATCACCCACGGACGGTCGCGCTCGCGATCGGTCGGGTACGGCACCGGAACCTCCGTCGTCGTCTGCACAGTCGGCACTGTCTGCACGTCGGGACAAGACTACTGGCGAGTAGGGCGGATCGGGTGCCCGGTCGTCCCTCGTCACACACGTCTGCGCGGCAAACTACGCGATCCGTACGGGAAACCGAGCACTGGATCGGTTCACGCCCCACCCGTCGGGGAGGGCGGCAGGGCCCGGCGGGTGCGACCATCGGGCGATGGAGATGGACGTCGTCCCACGGCTCGGCACGATCGTCGGCCTGGTCGTGGTGCTGGTCGCCATCGGACTGCTGCTGCGCTGGACGTTCGGGCACCAGAAGAACGTGACCCTCCCCACCGACGACCCCGACGACCCCGTCGCGACCGGCCTGCTGACCGAGGTCTCGCGGGTACCGGGGAAGGACGCGGCGCGGATCCTGCGCGACCGGCTGCGCGCGCAGGGCATCCGGGCGACGATCACGCCCGGCTCCGACGACCGGGGCGGGTTCGCCCTGCTCGTCTTCCCGAAGGACGTGCCCGACGCCCGGGTCGTGCTCAGCCGGGGCGCACTGGACTGACGGACGCTCAGGTGACCCGGTGGTACCGGGCGTCGAAGAAGCAGAACACGCCGTAGCAGGCGATCCCCAGCCCGACCGCGACGAGCAGGAACACCCCGTAGGGCTGCTCACGCAGGGCCTTCAGCGCCGAGTCGAGTCCGTTCGCACGCGCCGGGTCGAACGTCAGCGCGGCGACACCGACGAGGATCCCGAGCACACCGATCGCGACGCCCTTCGCGATGAACCCGATCTGCCCGGTACGGGCATCGAGCCGGCGGACCCGGCGATCGGCACCCGCCAGGTCCTGGTCCTCGAGGAAGCGCTGCTGCCAGCCGTTCCACACCATCACGCCACCGCCCACGAGCACCCCGAGTCCGACGAGCGCGGTCACGATCTGCCCGCCCGGCAGGCCCAGCAGGCCCGCGGTCGCCTGCCCGCCCCCGCCCGACGACGCACGTCCGCTCAGCGCCGTCGTCGCCGCCGCGACCGCCAGCACCGCGTAGACCACGGCCTGCCCGGCGGACACCACGCGCTTGACCAGTCTGCGGGACCGGTCGCCGACGTAGCCGAAACCCCACACCGCCGAGACGGCCCGCCACAGGACGACCGCCGCGAACCCCACGACCAGGACCCACAGGAAGGCCCGGCCCAGCGGTTCGGCGGCGATCGCACCCAGCGCACCGTTCTGGTCCGCCTGCGCTCCGGACCCGAGCGCCACCTGCACCGCCAGCCAGCCGATCAGCAGGTGCAGGACGCCGTTCGCGGCGATCCCCACCCGCGCCGCGATCCGGACCGGCGTGGAGTGCGCCACGTCCCGTGCTCCGCTCGCCGCCCGGCGACCGGCCCGTGACACGTCAGCAGCATCCGGGGTGCTCACCATGGCGGCCTCCTCGTCGACGGCGGAACCCGACAGCCGGGCCGCCCGTGGCGTACCGGAAGCCTGCCACGATCGGGTGACGCGCGCCGATCGGGACCCTCGGGCTCGCGGACGCCGGGAGGCCGGGCTCAGCGCTCCGGCTCGCCCGCCACCCGGCGGATGTCCGCGCCCAGCGCGGAGAGGTTCTCGACGAAGCGCGGGTAGCCGCGGTCGATGTGCGCGACGTCCCAGACCTCGGTCGTGCCGCGGGCGCACAGTCCGGCCAGGACCAGGCCCGCACCGGCCCGGATGTCGCTGGCCCACACCGGCGCCGAGGACAGCTCCTCCCGCCCGCGCACGACGGCGTGGTGCCCGTCCGTGCGGGCGTCGGCGCCGAGCCGGACCATCTCGTCGACGAACCGGAACCGCGCCTCGAACACGTTCTCGGTGATCATCGACGTGCCCTCGGCGACGGCGGAGAGCGCGATCGCCATCGGCTGCAGGTCCGTGGCGAAACCCGGGTAGGGCAGCGTCACGAAGTCCACCGCCTCCGGGCGGCCCGGCATCGCGACGGAGAACTCCTCCTCGCCGGTGGAGATCTCGGCGCCCGCGCTGCGCAGCTTGTCCAGCACGAGGTCGATGTGGTGCGGGTCCACCCCGCGGACGGTCACCTCGCCGCGGGTCATCGCCGCCGCGAACGCCCAGGTCGCGCCCACGATCCGGTCGCCGATCACGCGGTGCGTGGTGGGCTGCAGGCCGGTCACGCCGTGCACGGTCAGCGTCGAGGACCCGACGCCCTCCAGCTTCGCGCCCATCTGCTGCAGCATCACGCAGAGATCGACGATCTCCGGCTCGCGGGCCGCGTTGTCGATGACGGTGGTGCCCTCGGCGAGCACCGCCGCCATCAGGATGTTCTCGGTCGCGCCGACGCTGGGGAAGTCCAGCCAGATCTGCGCACCGTGCAGGTCCTGCGCCGAGGCGGTGACACTGCCGTGCTCGATGTCGGTCGTCGCGCCCAGCTTCCGCAGGCCGTTCTGGTGCATGTCCAGCGGCCGGGAGCCGATCGCGTCGCCACCGGGCAGCGGGACGACGGCCCGCCGGCAGCGCGCCACCAGCGGCCCGAGCACGCAGACCGACGCGCGCAGCTTCGACACCGAGCGGTAGTCCGCCTCGGCGCCGGGGTTCGCCGGGACGTCGATGTGCACGGTGCCGCCCTCGATCGCCACCGCGCAGCCGAGGCTGCGCAGGACGTCCGCCATCAGCGGCACGTCCAGGATCTCGGGGCAGTTCTCGAGCGTCGTCCGGCCCTCGGCCAGCAGCGCCGCAGCCATCAGCTTGAGCACACTGTTCTTCGCCCCGACGACGTCGACGGACCCGCTCAGCCGGGCCCCGCCGCGGACCGCGAAATGCTCCACCACGTCCGGAACGGTAACGGGGCGGTCACCGGGGCACGGGCACACCCCGACGTGTCGGGCAGGGTTGCGCCGTCCGGCGCAGCACACGCGACGGCTGCCGAGAGGCGCCCCGACCGGCGGCCTGGCCTCCGCGCGGATCGTCCGCATAGCCTGTCGGGGTGGCGGTGCACCTGACTCGGATCTACACGAAGACCGGCGACGACGGGACGACGGCACTCGGCGACTTCAGCCGTGTCCGCAAGACCGACCCGCGCCTGGCTGCGTACGCGGACACCGACGAGGCGAACGCCGCGATCGGCGTCGCGGTGACGGTCGGCGGCCTCGCCGAGCGCGTCGCCGATCCTCTCCGGCAGATCCAGAACGACCTGTTCGACGTCGGCGCTGACCTCTGCGCGCCCATCGTCGAGAACCCGGAGTACCCGCCGCTGCGGATCACCGAGGGTTACGTGACGCGGCTCGAGTCGTGGTGCGACGAGTTCAACCCGGAGCTGCCGAAGCTGAACTCGTTCATCCTGCCCGGTGGGACACCCGGCGCCGCGTACCTGCACGTCGCCCGGACCGTCACCCGTCGCGCCGAGCGGTCGGTGTGGGCCCTGCTGGACGACGACGGCGACCGTACGAACCCGCTCACCGCGCAGTACCTGAACCGGCTCTCGGACCTGCTGTTCATCCTGGGCCGCGTCGCGAACCCGGACGGCGACGTCCACTGGCAGCCCGGCGGCCCGCACGGCGCCCCCGACGCCTGACGCCCCGCCTGCGCTCAGGACGCCTCGCGGAATCCGCGGGTGCGTCCCGGCGGTGTGGCCTCCAGCCAGGCCAGGAACCCGGTGCGGACGTCCTGGGACATCGCCAGTTCGACGTCGATGCCGCGGCCGCCGGCGTCGCGGCCCCGGCAGCGGAGCACCTCGACCGCCGTCGGGATGGCGAACTCCTCGGAGCGGTGCGGTGGGCGTCGCTCGACGATGTCCAGCCCGGCGCGGTCCAGGACCACGGTGGCGCCGATCCGGAAGCTGGTGAGCCGGTACCAGGCGAAGCGCTCGCCCTCGTAGCGACCGACACCGAAGTGCCAGTCCGTGACAGCGAAACGGCGGCGCAGACACAGGTCCACGCCGCCGTTACGCATGAGTCGCACCCGCCGTACGGCGAGCCAGATCAGGGGGACGACCAGACACAGCAGCAGAACTCCGACGATCGCCGCGATGAGTTCCACTGCCGTGCCGGTCCTCCGCCTAGTTGGCCTCGGCCGCCCGGAGGCGGGCCTCGGCCCGGGCGACGGCCGCCTTGCCCTCGTCGGTCGAGGTGTCGGCGCCGTCCCGCGCCCGGCGGGCCCGGTCGACGTCGATCTCGTCCGACTGCTCGGCGAACTCGGCCAGGATCGACACCCGCTCCGCGGAGACCGACAGGAACCCGCCGTGCACCGCGATGGTGCGCTTCGAGCCGTCGGTCGAGTCGATCCGGACGGTGCCGGCCTCCTCGAGCTGGGCCAGCATCGGCTGGTGGCCGGGCAGGATGCCGACCTCGCCGACGGTGGTGCGGGCGAGCACGAAGCGCGCGTCACCCGACCACAGCCGGCGCTCGACGGAGACCAGCTCCACGGTCATCTCAGCAGGCATGAGATCAGCCCTCGAGCTTCTTGCGGTTCTTCTCCAGGTCGTCCAGACCGCCGCAGAGGAAGAACGCCTGCTCGGGCACGTCGTCGAACTCGCCCTTGGCGATCTTGTCGAACGCCTCGATGGTCTCCTTCAGCGGGACCGTCGAGCCCGGCTGGCCGGTGAACTGCTCGGCGACCAGGAGGTTCTGCGACAGGAAGCGCTCGATCCGGCGGGCCCGGCCGACCAGCTGCTTGTCCTCCTCGGACAGCTCGTCGATACCGAGGATCGCGATGATGTCCTGCAGGTCGTTGTACTTCTGCAGGATCCGCTTGACCTCGTTGGCGACCCGGAAGTGCTCGTCGCCCACGTACTGCGGGTCGAGGATCCGGGAGGTCGAGGTCAGCGGGTCCACCGCCGGGTAGATCCCCTTCTGGGAGATCGGCCGGGAGAGCTCGGTGGTCGCGTCCAGGTGGGCGAACGTGGTCGCCGGAGCCGGGTCGGTGTAGTCGTCCGCGGGGACGTAGATCGCCTGCATCGAGGTGATCGAACGGCCACGGGTCGAGGTGATCCGCTCCTGCAGCTCGCCCATCTCGTCGGCCAGGGTGGGCTGGTAGCCCACCGCGGACGGCATGCGGCCGAGGAGGGTCGAGACCTCCTGGCCGGCCTGGGTGAACCGGAAGATGTTGTCGATGAACAGCAGGACGTCCTGGTCCTGCGCGTCCCGGAAGTACTCCGCCATCGTCAGCGCAGAGAGCGCGACGCGCATACGGGTGCCCGGCGGCTCGTCCATCTGACCGAACACCAGGGCGGTGTTCTTCATGACGCCCGACTCGGTCATCTCCGTGATGAGGTCGTTGCCCTCACGGGTGCGCTCGCCGACGCCGGCGAACACCGAGGTGCCACCGAAGTTCAGCGCGACACGCTGGATCATCTCCTGGATCAGCACGGTCTTGCCGACACCGGCACCACCGAACAGACCGATCTTGCCGCCGACCACGTACGGGGTCATCAGGTCGAGGACCTTGATGCCGGTCTCCAGCATCTCGGTCTTGCCCTCGAGCTGGTCGAACCGCGGGGCCTTCTGGTGGATCGACCGCAGGTCACCGGTGAACTGGATGCTCGGGTCGTCCAGGCAGTCGCCGAGCGCGTTGAACACGTGCCCCTTGACCTGGTCGCCCACCGGCACCGAGATCGGACGGCCGAGGTCGGTGACCTCCTGGCCGCGGACCACGCCGTCGGTCGGCTGCATGGAGATCGCGCGGACCAGGTTGTCGCCCAGGTGCTGGGCGATCTCCAGGGTCAGCTTGCGGTGGTCGCCGGAGAGGTCGACCTCCAGGGACAGCGCGTTGTACAGGTCCGGGACCTGGTCACGCGGGAACTCGACGTCGACGACCGGGCCGGTCACCTGGACGACGCGCCCAGTGATCGTGCCGGTGGCCGAAGTATCGGCGGTTGCGGTCATCAGCTCTCACTTCCTGCGCTCGCGAGGGCGTCGACACCACCGACGATCTCGCTGATCTCCTGGGTGATCTGAGCCTGGCGAGCCTGGTTGGCCTCCAGGGTCAGGCTACGGATCAGTTCGTTGGCGTTGTCGGTCGCGGCCTTCATGGCCCGCTGCCGGTTCGCCGACTCCGACGCCGCCGACTCCAGCAGGGCCGCGTAGAGGCGGGCCCCGATGTACTTCGGCAGCAGCGCGTCGAACAGCGTGTCCGGGTCCGGCTCGAACTCGTACAGCGACTGCAGCCCCTTGCTGCCGGGGCTCTCCACCTGGCTCTGCGCGGTGTCCGCGGTGCGGTCGTCCTCGTCCACCGGCTTCGCCGACGCGGAGTCCGCCGCGTACTCGACCTCGAGCGGCGCCATCCGCCGGGCCTGCGGGATCTGCGTGATCATGTTCTTGAAGCTGGTGTAGACGAGGTGCAGCTCGTCCACCCCGTGCACGCCGTCGGCGTTGCCGTCGCCGTCGTCCTCGCCGGCCATGAACGCGTCGACCAGCGTGCGTGCCGCCTCGGCCGCGTGCTCGTAACCGGGCTGCTCGGAGAAACCGGTCCAGGACTGCTCGATGTCCCGGTTGCGGAACCGGTAGTACGAGACGCCCTTGCGGCCGATCACGTACAGCACCGGCTCCTTGCCCTGCTCACGGAGCAGGGACTGCAGCTTCTCGGCCTCCTTGAGCACGTTGGCGTTGTAGCCGCCGCACTGACCGCGGTCACTGGTCACGACCAGGACCGCGGCCCGCTTCGGCTGCTCACGCTCGACGAGCAGCGGGTGGTCCAGCGCCGAGTTGGAGGCGAGCTCGGAGAGCGTGCTCGTCATCAGCTCGGCGTAGGGACGCGCCTCGTCCACCCGCGCCCGGGCCTTCGCGATCCGTGAGGTCGCGATCAGCTCCTGGGAGCGGGTGATCTTCTTGATGGACTGCGTCGACCGGATACGCCGGCGCAGCACCCGGATCTGTGCCGCCATCGGGTATCAGCCTCAGCTCTTCTTGACGGTGACGGTCTCCTGCTCGACGTCGTCCTCGTCGAGGGCCTTCGCCGGCTTCTCGTTCGGGACGACCGAGGAACCGTCGGAGGCGGTGAACTCGTTGCGCTTGAAGGTGTCGACGGCCGAGGTCAGCGTCGAGATCGCGTCGTCCGAGAGCTTCCCGGTGTCGACGATCTCGCTGAGCGGACCCGCGGCGTGCCGGCGCGCGTACTCGCGGAACTCGCCCTCGAAGCGCTGCACGTCGGCGACCGGGACGGAGTCGAGCTTGCCGGAGGTGCCGAGCCAGATCGAGACGACCTGGTCCTGAACCGCGACCGGCGCGTACTGGGCCTGCTTCAGCAGCTCGACCAGACGCTCACCGCGGCCCAGCGAGGCCGCCGACGCCGCGTCGAGGTCCGAACCGAAGGCGGCGAACGCCTCCAGCTCGCGGTACTGCGAGAGGTCCAGACGCAGCGAACCGGACACCGTCTTCATGGCCTTGACCTGGGCGTCGCCACCGACCCGGGAGACCGAGATACCGACGTTGATCGCCGGCCGGACGCCCTGGTTGAACAGGTCGGACTCGAGGAAGACCTGGCCGTCGGTGATGGAGATGACGTTGGTCGGGATGTACGCCGACACGTCGTTCGCCTTGGTCTCGATGATCGGGAGACCGGTCATCGAACCCGCGCCGAGGTCGTCGGACAGCTTCGCGCAACGCTCCAGCAGCCGCGAGTGCAGGTAGAACACGTCGCCCGGGTAGGCCTCACGGCCCGGCGGACGGCGCAGCAGCAGCGAGATCGCGCGGTACGCCTCGGCCTGCTTCGAGAGGTCGTCGAAGACGATCAGGACGTGCTTGCCCTGGTACATCCAGTGCTGGCCGATGGCCGAGCCGGTGTAGGGGGCGAGCCACTTGTAGCCGGCCGGGTCGGACGCCGGGGCGGCGACGATCGTCGTGTACTCCAGCGCACCGGCGTCCTCGAGGGACTGCCGGACACCGGCGATCGTGGAGCCCTTCTGGCCGACGGCGACGTAGATGCAGCGGACCTGCTTCTTGGGGTCGCCCGACGCCCAGTTCTCCTTCTGGTTGATGATCGTGTCGACGCAGACCGCGGTCTTGCCGGTCTTGCGGTCGCCGATCACCAGCTGCCGCTGGCCACGGCCGATCGGCGTCATGGCGTCGATCGCCTTGATGCCGGTCTGCAGCGGCTCGTGCACCGACTGGCGCTCCATCACCGAGGCCGCCTGCAGCTCGAGCACGCGCCGCGAGTCGGTCTCGATGTCGCCGAGACCGTCGATGGCGTTGCCGAGCGGGTCGACGACCCGGCCCAGGTAGCCCTCGCCGACCGGGACCGAGAGGACCTCGCCGGTGCGGGTGACCTGCTGCCCCTCCTCGATGCCGGTGTAGTCGCCGAGGACGACGGCGCCGATCTCGTTCTGCTCCAGGTTCAGCGCCACGCCTCGGACGCCGCCCTCGAACTCGAGCAGCTCGTTGGTCATGGCCGAGGGCAGGCCCTCGACGTGGGCGATGCCGTCACCGGTGTCGGACACGGCGCCGACCTCGCGGCGGGACGTGTCGCTCTCCAGCGACGAGACGTAGCTGGAGATCGCGCTCCGGATCTCCTCGGAGGAGATCGTCAGCTCTGTCATGCTGCGTCGTTCCTTCTCTCGAACGGGATCTGAGATCGGGCCGCCGGGGCGGCCGGCTCAGCAGGTCAGCTGGGCAGGGACCGGCGCGCGGCGGCGAGTCTGCCCGCCACGCTGCCGTCGATGACCTCGCCGCCGACCTGCACGACCAGACCTCCGAGGAGGTCCCGGTCGAGCTCGACCTGCAGGGAGATCTTGCGGCCGTAGATCCGGCCGAGGGACTCTTCGAGCTTCGACTCCTGGTCGGGAGTCAGCGCGACGGGGGTGCGCACCTTCGCGACCGACCGGTCCCGGCGGGCCGCCGCGAGCTCGGCGAGCTCCTCGGCGACGACGTCCAGGTGCCGGCCGCGGGGCAGCCGGACCGCCTCGCGGAGCAGCGTCGCGGTGACCGGGAAGACCCGGTCGCCGAGCACGCCGTCCAGCAGCTGCACGCGACCCTCCACCGGCCTGGTGGTGTCGGCGAGCAGACCGTTGAGCTCCGGCTCGCGGCCGAGGATGCGGCCGAACCGGAACAGCTGGTCCTCGACCTCGTCGAGCGACCCGGTCTTCTCGGCGACGGCGACGGCGGCCTGGCGGGCCAGCGCCTCCGCGGCGACGACGACGTCCCGGGTCTTCGACCAGCGCTTGCGCGCCAGCTCGGAGACGAGGTCGACGGTCGGCTGCGAGAGCTGCGCACCGAACAGGCGGCGGACCAGATCGGCCCGGGCCTCCTCCGGCGACGCGGAGTCGGCCAGCAGCCGCTGCACGGCGCGCTCGCCGTCCAGGAACCGGGCCACCGCGAACAGCTCGTCCGCCGTCGTGGTCAGGTCCCGGGCGGACGCACCGTCGACGTAGCCGTCCAGCCGCTCGGTCAGCGCGACGAGCGCGTCCCGGGACGCGGGCTGCAGGACCGTGGCCATCAGTTCGCCCCGCTCCGCGCGGCGCCCTGCTGGTCGAGCTCACCCAGGAACGAGTCGATCGTCGACGAGCGACGCGAGTCGTCGGTGAGCTGCTCGCGCAGCAGGCGCTCGGCCAGCTGCACGGACAGGCCGCCGACCTCGTTGCGGAGGGCGCGCTGCGCGGCGTCGCGGGCCGCGGAGACCTGCTCCTCGCCCCTTGTCCGGATGCGAGCGGCCTCCTGCTCGGCCTCCTCGCGCAGCTCGGCCTTGATCTGCTGGCCCTCGGCACGCGCATCGTCGCGGATGCGCGCCGCCTCGGCCCGGAGGCCGGCCAGCTGGTCCTCGTACTCCTTCTTCAGCCGGTCCGCCTGCTCCTGGGTCTCCTGAGCACGCTTCAGACCGCCCTCGATCGCGTCCGTCCGCTCCTCGTAGAGCGTCTCGAAGCGCGGAACCGCGAACTTCCAGAGCACGAAGAGCAGGATGGCGAACGCGACGATCCCGAGGACGAGCTCGTTGCCGTGCGGGAGAATCGGCAGCGGTTCCTCGGCGGCGAGAATCAGTTCCACCGTGAGTCCTTCCCTGACGTGGCCGCCGGTGTGTGGACCGGCATGGGGTTGATCAGCCGCCGGCGATGAAGAACAGCACCAGGCCGATCAGCATGACCAGCTCGGCGAGCACGAAGGTGGTCCAGCCGATACCCATCAGCTGGCCACGGGCCTCCGGCTGGCGGGCGGTGCCGCTGATGACGGCCGACCAGATCAGGCCGACGCCGATGCCGGCGCCGATGGCGCTGGCACCGAAGCCGATGGCCGCGAGGCCGGGGTTGATGTCGGCGGCCTGGGCCAGGACCTGCGTGGGGACGTTCACTTCGGTTTCCTTCCGTCGGGTCCGCGGGATGCGGGTCGTTCGGTGGGTCGGGCCGGACGAGCCGGCGGATCGGATCGGCGCTCGCGCACCGGGTGTCTAGTGGTCCTCCGAGATCGCCGCACCGATGAACACGGCGGCGAGCAGGGCGAAGACGTAGGCCTGGATGACCTGGACCAGCGCCTCCAGGAAGGTGAACGCGATGCCGGCGACGAACGAGAACGGCGCCGCGACCGCCAGCCCGCCACCCGCGAAGAGCAGGAACTCGGCGGCCACCGCGGTCAGCGCGATGATCAGGTGGCCGGCGAACATGGCGGCGAACACACGCAGCGCGAGCGAGAGCGGCTGCACCACGAACTTCTGCAGCAGCTCGATCACGATGATCAGCGGCGCGATGAAGACCGGGACACCCGGCGGCAGCGCGGCGTGCTTGATGTAGCCCGCGAAACCGTGCTTCTTGAACCCGGCGTAGTGGTAGAAGACGTAGACGAACAACGCCAGCGCGATCGGGAACCCGATCCGCGACATCGTCGGGAACTGGATCACCGGGATGATCGCGAAGAGGTTGTTGATCAGGATGAAGCTGAACAGGCCCAGGATCAACGGAATGAACCGCTTGAAGTCGGCGGAGCCGATCTGGTCGCGGGCCATCGTGTTGCGCGGGATGTTGTAGAACGACTCCAGCGCGAACTGCCCCCGGCCGGGGACGATCGAGAGCTTGCGGGTGCCGAGCGTGAACACCGCGACGACGATGATCAGCGACAGCACGGCGAGGACCATCGGCTTCGTGACCTCGCCGAAGATCGGCGGGTAGTTGAAGAGTCCCTGGCCCGGCGGCGTGAACTCCTCTGCCGCAAGTACGAACGTACCCAATGGGGGTCCTTCCGGTGCTCCCGTCCCGCGTCCACGCGAAACGGGGGATCGCCTGCAAGGTGCCTCGTGGCGCGATGCCTTCCGGGCGTCCGGGCCGAAACACCGGAAGTCACCCACATCGCCTACGTGGCGGATGCTATCAGCCGTACTTCTACAACGTGTCGGGGGCTGGCACGCATCTCACCTGCGCCTTCACGCCACGCAACGATCTTGGTCGGGGCGCGCGCGGGGCGCGGTGCAATCATTCGTTAACACGCCGCGCGGGCGCCACCCCCACCTCCGTGGTAGCCGTGCGAGCGGCTGTGGAGACCCGGATCCGGGCCTGGCCAAAACCGGCATTTCGGTCGAGTCGGTGCAGGTCAGGCGCTCGGCGGGTCCGGCTCCGGCCCGATCAGGATCTTGATCTTGCTGCCCGCCCAGGCCTCGGCCGCGGTCGTCGCGACGAACACCACGAGCAACGTGACGGCCAGTGACATCCGGTGCAGGCCGGGGGCACCCCCGAGGGTGAACAGGACGATCAGGAGGATGAGGGCCTTCGTCACCAGGCCGATGAATGAGGCCAGCATCACAGCCCCCGGATCCAGTGCCGTGGTGCGCAGCATCAGGACCGGGGTGAGCAGCGCGGAGCCCGTGGCGAGCACCCCACCCAGGGCGGCGCCGTAGAGCCCGGGCAGCCCGGCGGCCAGCGCGGCGGCACCGATGCACAGCACCGAGGTCACGCCCCCGACCAGGGCGGCACCGCGCGCCATCGACGCGGAGAGCCTCCGGACCACCTGCGCCTGCCCGACGGCAGGGCCGCTGTAGTCCACCGTCCCCCACCGGTCCCATCGCCACACGGTTCGCCCGTCCTCCCGGATCAACGGCCGCTCCACCAGCCGGAACGAGCCACGACCACGGTATCGCCGGCCGGCACCGCGGTCTCCGGCGCCCGTCGGAGCGGGCGTTCCCCGGCTCGCCCGGCAGAGGTGACCGCGGACACCCGAACCATCGGTGAGGCTCCGCCACCGCCGCCGATCGGGACGCACGCGGTGGCCCCGGCGAGGGCCGGAACGTGCATCCCGTTCGCCGGCCCCAGGCACGTGGGCCGGCGACCATCACCTGGCGACGCTCCCGGCACCCGCCCCGCGCCGCTGTCAGAACCCCGTCGACGCACCCCTCGACCGGTCCGCGCACCCGTTGCATCGGGTGCGCCACCCTGCGAAGCGGTGCGCCACCCTGCGACGGGGTGCGCCACCCTGCGACGAGGTGCGCCACCCGGCGAAGCGGTGCGTCGCGCGGGGAAGCGGTGCGTCGCGCGGCGACGGGGTGCGTCGTCAGTGGGCCGGGGGGTCGTCGTGGGGGCGGCGGTGCGCCCCGTGGGTGGGGACCGTCGGTTGCTCCGTGTGCTCCTCGGGTCCGCCGGGCCCTGCAGCCTCCGGCGTCCCGGGAGCGGACGCGTCCCGGCGCGGGCCCATGGGTCCGGTGCCTGGGGCCCGGGTCCCGTTGCCGGACACCGGATCCACTCCGGGACGGCGGTGCGGAGCTCCTCGGCCGGGGGCCGGCGACTCTCCCGTGCGGTACGGGACCGCCCCACCGGGAGCAGATGTCTCCCCGGACCGGTGCGGGGGCACGGGAGTCTCCCCCTGGCGGTACGGAGCCACCCCACCACCGGGTGCCGGCGTCTCCCCCGGCCGGTACGGCGGCACCCCGCGTCCGGGCACCGGGGTCTCGCCCGGAGGGCGCGCCGGCGTCCCGTTGCCCGGGTACGGCGCCCCGCCGGTCGGCTGCGGTCCCCCGGGCGGGCCGGCGGGCGGCGGTGCCGGTCGCCGTTCCCGTGGCCCGCGGCCCCCGTCCGTCGGTGGACCGGGCGTGGCCGGATACGGGGACGCCCCCGCCGGCCGCCGCATCGGTGGGCGGCCCGCCGGTCCCCGGCCCGGCTCCACGGGCCCGGATCCGCGCGGCGTCTCCTGCCGGTGCGGCCCGGCCACGTCAGGCCGGCCGGGCCCGGCGACCTCGTGCCGGCCGGACCCCGCCACCTCGGACAGCCCGGGCCCCGCCACGTCCTGCCGGACGGGGGCGGTCACCCCACCGGACCCGGCCGTCAGGGCGTCCGGCACCGGCGGCACCGGGTCCGGGACGGGTTCGTCGTCGACGGAGGCCACCGGCACGACCGTCGGGGCCGCGGCCGCCGCGGCCCGCTGCCGGGACCGGTGCGGCACCACCGACGCGACGAAGGCGACGATCAGGGCGACGACGGTGGCCGCGACGACCAGCCCGGTCTGCGGGACGAGCGCGAGCGCGACCGCACCGAACGCGATGACCGCGACCCACAGGTACACGAGCAGCACGGCGCGACGGTGGCTGTGCCCGACCTGCAGGAGCCGGTGGTGCAGGTGCATCTTGTCCGGGCTGAACGGGCTGGTCCCGGCACGGGTCCGGCGGATCACCGCGAGCATCAGGTCCAGCACCGGGATGAACACGATCCCGACGAGCACGAAGACCGGCGAGACCAGGGCGAAGATGTCACCGGGGCCGACGGTCTCGTTGAACGTCAGCCGGCCCGACGCGCTCGTGATGGCCGCGGACAGCATCACGCCGACCATCATCGAGCCGGTGTCGCCCATGAAGATCCGGGCCGGGTTGAAGTTGTGCGGCAGGAACCCCAGGCAGGCTCCGGCCAGCACGACCGCGATCAGGGCCGGGGTGAAGGCCGCCGGATCGTTCCCGTTCTCGCTGATCAGGCCGACGCAGAACACGGCCGTCGCCAGCGTGGTGATCATGCCGATGCCGGCGGCGAGTCCGTCGAGGCCGTCGATGAAGTTGAGGGCGTTCACCAGGCCGACCGTCAGCAGGACGGTGAGCAGCACCGACTGGCTCTGCCCGAGCAACAGGTAGGAGCCGGAGATGCCGCTCCCGCCACCGCCGAGCGGGATCCAGATCGCGGACCACTGCACGGTGTAGAGCACCAGCAGGCCACCGGCCGTCACCTGGGCGGCGAACTTGGTGATCGCGTCGAGGTCGTAGCGGTCGTCGAGCATCCCGACCCCGACGAGCAGGGCTGTCGCGACGACGACGCCCATCACCTCGGTGCTGCCCTCGAAGTACGCCAGCCGCAGGGCGGGCAGCTGCAGCGCGAGCAGCAGGCCGGCGAGGACCCCGCCGAACATCGCGAGGCCGCCCCACCGCGGGGTCGGGGTGACGTGCACGTCCCGACCCCGCGGCCAGGCCACGGCGCCGACCTTGAGGGCCAGCATGCGGACCGGCCCGGTGAGCAGCAGCGTCACCACGGCGGAGACGAGGCCGACGAGCAGGAACTCACGGACGGGGAGTCCGTAGCTCAGCTGGTCCACCGGCACGTCGACTGCGCCTCTCCGGTCCGCCTTCGGGTCAGGTCACCCCCGAGGGTAGGCGGGTGCCTTCCGGACCAGTGCGGTGACCGCCTCGGCGACGGCACCGAGTTCCTTGTCGCCCGCCGTGGTGTCGTGCTCGGCCTTCACCGCACGGGCCAGCAGGGCGCCGACCTCGGCCATGTCCGCCTCCGTCATCCCCTGGGTCGTGACGCTCGGCGAGCCGACCCGGATGCCGGACGGCTTCATCGGCGGGGCCGGGTCGTAGGGGATGGCGTTCTTGTTCAGCGTGATGCCGGCCCGGTCGCAGCGGGTCTCGGCCTCGGACCCGGTCACTCCGATCGGCCGCAGGTCCATCAGCGCCAGGTGGTTGTCGGTGCCACCGGACACCGCGCGCATGCCCTCGGACTCCAGGCTCTTGGCGAGCGCCTGGGCGTTCGAGACGACCTGGCGGGCGTAGGCCTGGTACTCGGGCTGGGCCGCCTCCCGCATCGCGACGGCCTTCGCCGCGACCGCGTGCATCAGCGGGCCGCCCTGGGAGAAGGGGAACACCGCCTTGTCGATGGCCTTGGCGTGCTCGGCCTTGCACAGCACCATGCCGCCGCGCGGCCCGCGCAGCACCTTGTGCGTGGTGGCGGTGACGACGTCGGCGTAGGGCACCGGCGACGGGATCGCCTGGCCGGCGACCAGGCCGATGAAGTGCGCCGCGTCGACCATCAGCACGGCACCGACCTCGTCGGCGATCTCGCGGAAGATCTTGAAGTCGATCAGGCGCGGGTAGGCGGTCGCACCGGCGATGATGATCTTCGGTCGGTGCTCGCGGGCCAGGCTGCGGACCTGGTCGTAGTCGATGACCTCGGTGTCCTCACGCACCAGGTAGGAGACCGCGTTGAACCACAGGCCGGAGAAGTTCACCTTGCTGCCGTGCGTCAGGTGACCGCCCTGCTTGAGGTCCATCGCCAGCACGGTGTCGCCCGGCTTGGCGAAGGCGGCGTACGCGGCGAGGTTCGCGCTCGCACCGGAGTGCGGCTGCAGGTTCACGTGCTCGGCGCCGAAGAGCTCCTTGGCGCGCGCGTTGCCGATGTTCTCGGCCTCGTCGACGACGCTGCAGCCGCCGTAGTAGCGCCGGCCGGGGTAGCCCTCGGCGTACTTGTTGGACAGTGTCGACCCGAGCGCCGCCAGCACGGCCGGGCTGGTCAGGTTCTCGCTCGCGATGAGCTGGAGGCCGCCACGCAGGCGGTCCAGCTCGTCCAGCACGACTCCCGCGATCTCGGGATCCTGCTGCTGCAGTGCGGAGAAGTCCGGGCCCCAGAAGGTCTGCTCACTCACGTGCGGAGAGGCTACCCGCCAGGATCGTCCCTGGCTGTGCCCCTGAACACGTGCTCACCCCTCAGGGGCGGTCGACCTCCTGCCCGACGACCTCGGCGACCTGCTCGGCAGACACCCCGCCCTCGCGCAGGAGCCGCGGCCGGACGCCGGTCAGATCGACGATCGTCGACGCCACCGGGTCCCCGGACGGGCCGCCGTCGAGGTAGACCTGCACGCTCGACGCGAGCTGGGTGATCGCCTCGGTGACCGTCGACGCCGGCGGGTTGCCCGAGGTGTTCGCACTGGAGACGGCCATCGGGCCGACCTCGCGCAGCAGCTCCAGGGCGACCGGGTGCAGCGGCATCCGCAGCATCACCGTGCCACGGGTGCTGCCGAGGTCCCAGGCCAGCGACGGCGCGTGCTCCAGCACCAGCGACACCTCACCCGGCCAGAACGCCTCGATCAGCGCCCGCGCGGACGGCGGCACCGACGTGACGAGGCCGTCGATCGTCGTCCAGGACCCGACGAGCACGCCGACCGGCATGTCCGGGCCCCGGCGCTTGGCCGAGAGCAGGTTCCGCACCGCGGTGCCGCTGAAGGCGTCGCAGCCGATCCCGTAGACGGTGTCGGTGGGGAGGACGACCAGCTCACCGGACCGGACCGCCCGCGCCGCCGCGGTCAGACCGCGCTGTCGCTCCGCCGGTCGGCCGCAGTCGAACAGCGGCTGGGTCTGAGGTGCACTCACGATCCGCGAGAATACGACCGGCCGGTTCCCCGGCGCGGGGCGGCTCTCCCGTCGGGGTCCGCGGACGGACGGCGACCTGCGCGACCGGCCCCCGGGCCGGGGCGGCGGTCAGTCCCGGAACGGCACCCGGCGGGCGGTGACGAACCGGGGACGGCCGGTCAGGTCGGTGTGCTCGGTGACCTCGGCGAGGGTCCGACGGCGACGCAGCAGTGCGGGCACGGTGTCGCCGTGCGTGTCGTCGTGCTCGATCGCCAGCGCCCCGCCGTGCCGCAGCCAGCCGGTGGCTCCGCGCACGACCGCCTGGATGATCTCCGTGCCGTCCGGCCCGCCGAACACCGCGCCGGGCGGGTCCCACCGCTCGACCTCCGGCGGGACCGGCGTCCCGTCCGGGACGTAGGGCGGGTTGCAGACCACCAGGTCGACCCGGCCCTCCAGCTCGACGAGCAGGTCCGGCCAGCGGACGTCGGCGGCGTGCAGCGTCACCGGCCGCCCGCCCCGGCCGACGTGCGCGTCGAGGTTGCGGCGTGTCCACACCAGTGCCGCGGGATCGGCCTCCAGGGCGTGCACGGCGGCGTCCGGCCGGGACACCGCGAACGCGAGCGCCAGCGCACCGGACCCGGTGCACAGGTCGAGGACGACGGGGCGGCGCACGTCGCGGAGCGCACCGAGGCCCCACTCGAAGAGCAGCTCGGTCTCCGGGCGCGGGGTGAACACCCCCGGCCCGACCGCGACCTCGACCGGGCCGAGGACCGCGGTGCCGAGGATGTGCTGCAGCGGCTCCCGGGCCGCCCGGCGCTTCACCAGGACCTTCAGCTCCTCGACGACGCCCGGGTCGACCAGGGGCGTCAGCAGCAGCGTGGAGCGGCTCCGGCCCGAGACGTGCGCGGCGAGCAGCTCCGCGTCGACCCGCGGCGACGCCACCCCGGACGCCGCCAGGGTGCGTTCCGCCTCTGCGATCGCCACCCGCAACGGGAGCCGGTTCACCGGACGTTCCTGGTCACGGCCCCAGTGTCGCCCGTGACAGCACCGGGGACACGGGTGCGGACCCGCAGATCACACGGGCGGGCGATCACTCGTCCCCGCTCTCCCCCGCCATCGCCTCGGCGCGGTCGGCCGCGGTGAGGGCGGCGAACACGTCGGTCAGGTTCCCGTCGAGCACCGACGAGAGGTTGTGCGCCTTGAAACCGACCCGGTGGTCGGAGATCCGGTTCTCCGGGAAGTTGTAGGTCCGGATCCGCTCGGAGCGGTCGACGGTGCGGACCTGGGACCGGCGCTGCTCGGAGGCGGCCTCGGCGGCCTCGGCCTCGGCCTTGGCCTGCAGCCGGGCGCGCAGCACGTCCATCGCACGTGCCTTGTTCTGGAGCTGGGAGCGCTCGTTCTGGCAGCTCACGACGATGCCGCTGGGCAGGTGGGTGATCCGGACCGCGGAGTCGGTGGTGTTGACGCTCTGCCCGCCGTGGCCGGACGCCCGGAAGACGTCGACCCGGATGTCCTTCTCGTCGATCTCCACGTCCGGGGTCTCGTCGGCGTCCGGGAACACCAGGACGCCGGCCGCGGAGGTGTGGATGCGGCCCTGGGACTCGGTGACCGGCACCCGCTGCACCCGGTGCACGCCGCCCTCGAACTTCAGCGCCGCCCAGGCGCCCTGCGCGGGGTCCTTGGACCGCACGGAGAGCGTGACGTCCTTGAACCCGCCCAGGTCGGACGGTGTGGAGCCGAGCAGCTCGACCTTCCAGCCGCGGGACTCCGCGTAGCGGGTGTACATCCGGACGAGGTCCCCGGCGAACAGCGCGGACTCCTCGCCGCCCTCCCCGGACTTGACCTCCATCAGGACGTCGTCGGAGTCGTGCGGGTCGCGCGGGACCAGCAGCTCGGCGAGCTCGGTCTCCAGCTCGACGACCCGGACGTCGAGCGCGTCCGCCTCGGCCGCGAACGACCGGTCCTCGGACGCCAGCTCACGGGCCGCGTCGCGGTCCTCCCGGGCCTGCGCCAGGTCTCGGGCGCACCGCACCACCGGCCCGAGCTGGGCGTAGCGCTTGCCCAGCTTGCGGGCCTGCACCTGGTCCGCCAGCACCTCGGGGTCGGCGAGGCGCTGCTCGAGCTCGGCGTACTCGTCGAGCAGGGAGTCGACCGACTGGCTGGCCATCGCGCGCGATCCTTCGTCCGGAGGGGAGGGGGCGCCTCCGAGGCCGGAGACGCGAAACGGCGCCCGCCTCCTCGTGGAACGAGGTGACGGGCGCCGTGACGGGAGCTACTGGCCGGCGCGGGCGCCGCGCTTCCCGTAGCGGGCCTCGAAGCGGGCCACGCGGCCGCCGGAGTCCAGGATCTTCTGCTTGCCCGTGTAGAACGGGTGGCAGGCGGAGCAGACCTCGACGGTGATCGCACCGTTCGCCTTGGTGCTCCGGGTCGTGAACTGGTTGCCGCAACCACAGGTGACCTGGGTGTCGACGTACTGGGGGTGGACGCCCTCGCGCATGGGATTTCTCCTCTCGGTGGCCGCCGGGTCCCGCACGGGCGGGTGAACCGGAGCCGGGAAGCTGACGGACCATTCAACCACCCGGGCCCCGGTGGAATTCCCACCGGGGCCCGGGTGCGTGGCCTGCGACCTAGTCCTCGTCCTTGCCGGGCGCGTTCTTCGCGACCTGCATCAGGAACTCGATGTTGGTCTTGGTCTTCTTGAGCCGGTCGAGCACCAGGTCGATCGCCTGCTGGTCGTCCAGCGCCGAGAGGACGCGACGGAGCTTGACCATCACCGCGTGCTCGTCCGGCGACATCAGCAGCTCTTCCTTGCGGGTGCCGCTGTCGCCGACGTCGATCGCCGGGAAGACGCGCTTGTCGGCGATCTTGCGGTCCAGCTTGAGCTCGGCGTTGCCGGTGCCCTTGAACTCCTCGAAGATCACCGTGTCCATCGTGGACCCGGTCTCGACCAGCGCGGTCGCGAAGATCGTCAGCGAGCCGCCGTCCTCGATGTTCCGCGCGGCGCCCAGGAAGCGCTTCGGCGGGTACAGCGCGGTCGAGTCGACACCACCGGAGAGGATCCGGCCCGACGCCGGCGCGGCCAGGTTGTAGGCGCGGCCGAGACGGGTGATGTTGTCCAGCAGGACGACGACGTCGTGCCCCATCTCCACCAGGCGCTTCGCCCGCTCGATGGAGAGCTCCGCGACGGTGGTGTGGTCCGACGGCGGGCGGTCGAAGGTCGAGGCGATGACCTCGCCCTTCACCGACCGCTGCATGTCGGTGACCTCCTCCGGCCGCTCGTCGACGAGGACGACCATGAGGTGGCACTCGGGGTTGTTCGTCGTGATCGCGTTCGCGATGTTCTGCATGATCGTCGTCTTGCCCGCCTTCGGCGGCGAGACGATCAGGGCGCGCTGCCCCTTGCCGACCGGCATCACCAGGTCGATGACCCGGGTGGTGAGCTGGGTCGGGTCGGTCTCCAGGCGGAGCCGCTCGTTCGGGTAGAGCGGGGTCAGCTTGGTGAACTCGGCACGCTGGCGCGCGGACTCGGGGTCGCGGCCGTTGATGGTGTCGACCCGCACCAGGGGGTTGAACTTCTGGCGCTGCTGCTCGCCCTCGCGGGGCTGGCGGACCGCACCGGTGATCGCGTCACCGCGGCGCAGGCCGTTCTTGCGCACCATCGACATCGAGACGTAGACGTCGGTCGGGCCGGACAGGTAGCCGGTGGTCCGCACGAACGCGTAGTTGTCCAGGATGTCGACGATGCCGGCGACCGGCAGCAGGACGTCGTCGTCGCGGATCTCGGTGTCGACGTTGCCGCCGCCCCCGCCGGTGCGCTCGCGGTCCCGGCCCCGGCGACGGTCCCGGAAGCGGCGCCCGCGACGGCCGCGGCCGTCGCCGTCGTCGTCCAGGTCGTCGTTGTTGTCGTTCCGGTTGCGGTTGCGGTTGTTCCGCCCGCCGTCGTTGTCGTCGTTGCGGTTGCGACCGCCCCGGCCGTTGTCGTTGCGGTCGTTGCCGCCGCGGCCGTTGTCGTTGTTGCGGTCGTTGTTGCGGTCGTTGTTGCGGTCGTTGCCACCGTCGTTGCGGTTGCGGCCGCGGCCGCCGTCACGGCCGTCGTCGGAGCCGGAGTCGGACTGCGCGTCGCGCTGACCGGCGTCGCGCTGGCCCGCGTCCTTCCGGCCCTGGTCCTTCTCGCCCGGGTCCTTCTGGCCGGAGTCCTTCTGGCCGGAGTCCTTCTGGCCGTCCCGGCCGCCGTCGCGCGGGGCGTCGTCGCCACCCTGGCCGCCGCGGCGCCGGGTGCGGGCACGGCGTCCGCCGCCGTCCTGGCCGTCGTCGTTGCGGTCGTCGCCCGTCTTCGGCTCGCGGTCCGTCGTGGCGGGGGCCTCGGCCGGAGCGCTCTCGGCGGTCAGGGCCTTCACGGCCTCGGCGGCCGGCGTCACGGGAGCGGCCTCGGCGGGCGTGCTCGCGGGGGCGTCGGCCGGCTCGGCAGCCGACTCGGGGGCCCCGGCGGGCCGGGTCGCCGCACGACGGCGGCGGGTGCGCGGCGCGGGGGCCTCCTCGGTGGCGGCGGGCTTCGCCGCACCACCGGAGCCGTTGGCGGCGGGCGCGGTGGTGTCCGCACCGGTGTCGCCGAGGGGGAGCTGCGGCGTCTCGGCGCCGTCGGAACCGGACTTCGACCGCGACTTGCGCGCCGGCGCGGCCGCGCCGCCCTGACGCTCCTTGATCGCGGCGATCAGATCGCCCTTCCGCATACCGGAGATGTCCGGGACGTTCAGCTCGGTGGCCAGCTGACGCAGCTCGGCCAGCACCATGCCGGACAGGCCACCGCGACGGCGGGGCGCCGCCTCGTTCGACGCGGTCCCGGTACCGGCGAGATCGGTCTCGCTCACAGAGTTCCTTCCTGACCGACCCGGTTGTCCTGTCCAGGTCAGGGAAAATGTCGCACGCTCGACCGGCGCGGAGAGCCCGCACCGGCAGCATTCACAAAGATGGTGCCCACAACGACGTCGTGGGAGTCAGGCCGCCCGTTCGGGATTCCGAGTCCAGTCAGAAAAGGAGATCGGGCGAGCGGGCCCGGCCGCAAGACTACGCCGATGTCGCGTGGATCGCCATGCACCGGCGAGACTAGACGTATCGCCCCTGGGCGGCAACAACCCCCCACCGCGACGCGCCGACGAACCGGGTCGCGTTGCTCACGTCAGACGATCTCGACGCGGACGCCGTCGGTGTCGACCGGCAGCGCGCGGACCGCGAAACCGTCGGTGTCGACGTCGGCGGGCACCGTCCCGTCCGAGGTGAGCGCGAGGACCGTCGGCCCGGCGCCGGAGATCGCGGCCGGGACGCCGTGGCTGCGCAACGCCTCCACCAGCCGCAACGACGACGGGTAGGCCGGCCGCCGGTAGGGCTGGTGCAGCCGGTCCTCGGTCGCCGCGAGCAGCAGCTCGGGTCGCCGGGTCATCGCCAGCACGGCGAGCGCGCAGCGGCTGCCGGTGAACGCCGCGTCCCCCAGCGGGACCTGCTCGGGCAGCAGCCCACGGGTGGTCTTGGTCGAGGACTCGGTCCCGGCCACGAGGGCGACCGGTCGCACGTCCGGGTGCACGTCGAGCTTCTCCGCGTGGAAGCGGCGGGCCGAGCCCTGCACCTCCCACGCGACCACGAACCCGCCGAGCAGGCTGGCCGCGGCGTTGTCGGCGTGGCCCTCCATCCCGGCGGCGATCTGCAGGACCGCGTCGCGCTCCAGCTCGTGGTCGTGCCCCGAGAGCACCGCGGCCGCCGTCACGCCCGCGACGGCGGCGGCCGCCGAGCTGCCCAGCCCGCGCGAGTGCGGCACGGCGTTCGTGCAGCGCAGCCGCAGCCCCACCGGGGCCCCTCCGAACACCTCGAACGCCTGCCGCATGGCACGGAGGACGAGGTGCCGCTCGTCGCGCGGGACGAACCGGGAGCCCTCCCCCGCGACGTCCACGAACACCCCGGGGGTCGGCTGGACCTCGACGTCGATCTCGTCGTACAGGCCGAGCGCCATCCCGAGGCAGTCGAAACCGGGCCCCAGGTTCGCCGTCGAACCCGGGACGCGGATCCGGACGCGCGTCGGACGTCCCATCAGGCCAGCTCGAGGGCCGCCGCGACGGCGCCAGGGTCGATCGGGACGATCTCCGGGTCCGGCGCGGTGAGCAGCGCGGTGTCCGGGTCCTTGAGGCCGTGCCCGGTCACCGTGCAGACGACCAGCGACCCGGTGGGCAGCGAGCCGTCCGCGTGCGACTGCAGCAGCCCGGCGACGCTCGACGCCGACGCCGGCTCGACGAACACACCCTCCTCGGCGGAGAGCATCCGGTAGGCGGTCAGGATCTCGTCGTCGGTGACGGCGGCGAAACGCCCGCCCGACTCGTCGCGCGCGGTGGTCGCGCCCTTCCACGACGCCGGGGCGCCGATCCGGATCGCGGTCGCGATCGTCTCCGGCTCGGTGACCGGAGCACCGTGCACCAGCGGCGCGGCACCGGCGGCCTGGAAGCCGAACATCCGCGGCAGCTCGGAGATCACGCCGTCGGCGTGGTAGCCGCGGTAGCCCTGCCAGTACGCGGTGATGTTGCCGGCGTTGCCGACCGGAAGGCAGTGGATGTCGGGGGCCTGCCCGAGCTGGTCGCAGATCTCGTAGGCGGCCGACGCCTGCCCGGCGATCCGGGTCGGGTTCACCGAGTTGACCAGCGCGATCGCCGGGTAGTCCGCGGTGGTCTTGCGCGCGAGCTCCAGACAGTCGTCGAAGTTGCCGTCGATCTGCAGGATGCGGGCCCCGTGCGCGACGGCCTGGGCCAGCTTGCCGAGCGCGATCTTGCCGCGCGGCACCAGCACCGCGCAGGTCATCCCGGCCCGGGTCGCGTAGGCGGCCGCCGACGCCGAGGTGTTGCCGGTGGAGGCGCAGAGCACGCTCTGCTTGCCCTCGGCGAGTGCCGCGGTGACCGCCATCGTCATCCCGCGGTCCTTGAAGGACCCGGTCGGGTTCGCCCCGTCGACCTTCAGGAACACCTGGCAGCCGGTCCGCTCGGACAGCCGCGGGGCCGGCAGCAGCGGGGTGCCGCCCTCACCGAGGGTCACCACGGTCCAGTCCGGCTGCACCGGCATCCGGTTCCGGTACGCCTCGATGATCCCGGGCCAGTGGCCCGGCGGCGGGGGCGCGACCGCGCCCGCCACCTGCGCCGCGAGATCCGGACGGCCGGCGGCCGGCCCCCGGACGTTCTGCACGCTGCCGGTCATCGCCGGTCGCCTCCCGTGTTCCTCCGGCGGCAGCCGGAAATCGTGCACCGTTCCTCCGGTCGCGGCGCGGCGGCGCGCACCGGCTCCGGGCTCATTCGCCCATGCCCAGTGCGCTGACCGCACGGCCGAGGCCCTCGACGCGCAGCACACCGGCCACACCGAGGACGTGGTCGAGATCGAGCAGCGCGGAGACCGTGGCGGCCAGTGCCGCCTCCGGCGCGGAGTGCGTGACGACCGTGAGCCGGGCCTGGCTGCGGTCCGAGCCGTCGGGCCGGTCGACGGAGCCGTTCACCCCACCGGTCTGCCGGACCGCCGCGATCGAGACGCCGTGCCGGGCGAACTCGCCGGCGATCGCGGCGAGCACACCCTCACGGTCGGCGACCTCCAGGTCGACGTGGTACCGGGTCGGGACCTCGCCGACCGGGCGGACCGGCAGGCTCGCGTACGCCGACTCGCGCGGCCCGCGTCCGCCGCCGACCCGGTTGCGGGCGACCGCGACCAGGTCACCCAGCACCGCCGACGCGGTGGGCGCACCGCCGGCGCCCTGGCCGTAGAACATCAGCTGGCCGGCGGCCTCGGCCTCGACGAACACCGCGTTGAAGGCGCCGTCGACGCGGGCCAGCGGGTGCGACTCGGGGACCATCGCCGGGTAGACGCGGGCCGACACCGACTCGGTGGCCGTGCCGTCCGCCGCGGTGTCGACGACCCGCTCGCAGATCGCCAGCAGCTTGATCGTGCAGCCGAGCCTCCGGGCGGCGGCGACGTCGGCCGAACTGACCTCGCGCATGCCCTCGCGGTGCACGTCAGACGCGGTGATCCGGGTGTGGAACGCCAGTGTGGCCAGGATGGCGGCCTTGGAGGCCGCGTCGTAGCCGTCGACGTCGGCGCTCGGGTCCGCCTCGGCGTACCCGAGGCGGGTGGCCTCCTCCAGCGCGTCGGCGTAGGAGGTCCCACCGGCCGACATCGCCGACAGGATGAAGTTCGAGGTGCCGTTGACGATCCCGGCGACCCGGGTGATCCGGTCCCCCGCGAGCGACTCGCGCAACGGCCGCAGCAGCGGGATGGCACCGGCCACCGCGGCCTCGTAGTACAGGTCGGCGCCGGACGCGTCCGCGGCCTCGGCCAGCGTCGGCCCGTCCTCCGCCAGCAGTGCCTTGTTCGCCGTCACCACCGACTTGCCGGCCTTCAACGCCTCCAGCAACCAGCCACGCACCGGTTCGATGCCGCCGATCACCTCGACGACGACGTCGACGTCGTCGCGGGTGACCAGCTCCGACGCGTCGGTGGTCACCAGGTGCCCGAAGTTCTCGTGCAACCACGGGTGCCGGTGCGGCCGCCGGACGGCGACGCCGACCAGCTCGACCGGGGCACCGACCCGCGCGGTCAGGTCGTCGGCCTGCCCGGTGATCAGACGTACCACCTCGGTGCCGACGGTGCCGCAGCCCAGCAGCGCCACCCGGACGGCCGCCGGTCCCACGGAGCCCTCGCCGCTCGCCACGTGCCCTCCTCGAGTACCGCGCCCACCCCTCAGCGGGCGCCGATCATTCCTGGTCAGACCCTCCCGGGCAGCGCCGGGTGGCCGTTGTCACCCGGCCCGCGGGATCGCTCACACCTCGAACCGGAACTGGTCCTCCAGTGTCTCGCGGCGCAACAGGGTCCGGTCGGCCCCCTCGCGCACCGCGACGACCGCGGGCCGCGGCAGCCGGTTGTAACCGGACGCCATGGCGTAGCAGTACGCACCCGTGGCCGCGACCGCCAGCAGGTCACCCGGCGCGAGATCGGCCGGCAGCCAGCAGTCGCGCACCACGATGTCACCGGACTCGCAGTGCTTGCCGACCACCCGGGACAGCACCGGCTCGTCGCCGCCCGGCACCGAGTCCCGCTCGGACGATCGCGACACCAGCCGGACGTCGTACTCGGCGTCGTAGAGCGAGGTGCGGATGTTGTCGCTCATCCCGCCGTCGACGCTGACGTAGCGCCGGGAGTACCCGCCCAGCGGCACGTCCTTGATCGTCCCCACCTCGTAGACGGTGACGGTGCCCGGCCCGGCGATGGCCCGGCCCGGCTCGACGGCGATCGCCGGGACGTCCAGCCCGGACGCCGCGCACTCGCGCTTGACGATCGCGCGCAGCTCCTCGGCCAGCGCCGGCATGGACAGCGGCACCTCGCCGGGGCGGTAGGCGATGCCGATGCCGCCGCCCAGGTCGAGGGTGCGCAGCGCGGCCAGGTTCTCCGTGCCGTGCTCGGCGTGCAGGTCGGCGAGGACCTTGACGACGCGGCGGGCGGCGGCCTCGAAGCCCTCGGTGTCGAAGATCTGGCTGCCGATGTGGCTGTGCAGCCCGACCAGCTCCAGGTGCCGGGCGGCGACCACCCGGCGGGCGGCCTCGATCGCCGCCGAGTCCTTCTCGCCGGCACTGCCCGCGGCGATCGAGAAGCCGAACTTCTGGTCCTCGTGCGCGGTCGCGATGTACTCGTGGGTGTGCGCCTCGACGCCGACGGTCAGCCGGATCAGCACCGGCGCCGTCACGCCCCGCTCGGCCGCGACGGCCTCCAGGCGGGCGATCTCGTCGAAGCTGTCGACGACGACGCCGCCGACACCGGCGTCCACCGCCGCCGCCAGCTCCGGGACGGACTTGTTGTTGCCGTGCAACGCGATCCGCGGCGGAGGGAACCCGGCACGCAACGCGACGGCCAACTCGCCGCCGGAGCAGACGTCGAGCGACAGGCCCTCCTGCGCGACCCAGCGGGCGACCTCGGTGCACAGGAACGCCTTGGCCGCGTAGTGCACGGCGGACGCCCCGAACGCGGCGGCGAACTCGGCGCAGCGGGAGCGGAAGTCGGCCTCGTCGAGCACGAACAGCGGCGTGCCGTGGGCCGCCGCGAGGTCGCGGACGTCGGTCCCGGCGATCCGCAGGGCGCCGTCGTCGCCGCGGGCCGCGCCGCGCGGCCACACGGCCGGGGCGAGGGCGTCCATCGCGGCGGCCGACTCCGGGCGCGGACCGGCCGACTCGGGTGCGGGGGTGATGCCGGCGTGCAGCGGGCCGGCGGGGTGAGCGCGCATGGGTGTCACATCCGTTCGGGCGCGCCGACGCCGAGCAGGCCGAGCCCGTTGGCGAGCACGCGTCGGGCGGCGCCGCAGAGCGACAGCCGGGCCCGGTGCAGGTCGGAGATCTCCTCGTCGCCCTGGGGCAGGACGCGGCAGGAGTCGTAGAACTTGTGGTAGGCCCCGGCGAGCGACTCCAGGTAGCGCGCCACCCGGTGCGGTTCCCGCAGCTCGGCCGCCGTGCGGACGACGTCGGGGAACTCGCCGAGCGTCCGGATCAGGTCGCCCTCGCGGTCGTGGACGAGCAGGCCGTAGCCGTCACCCGGCTCGACGCCGAGGTCGGCCGCGTTGCGGGCCAGCGACGAGAGGCGGGCGTGCGCGTACTGGACGTAGAAGACCGGGTTCTCGCTGGTCCGGCTCGACACCAGGTCCAGGTCGATGTCCAGCGTCGAGTCCACCGAGGACCGCACCAGCGAGTAGCGGGCCGCGTCGACACCGACGGCGTCGACGAAGTCCTCCAGGGTGACGATCGTGCCGGCCCGCTTGCTCATCCGGACCGGCTCGCCGGCGCGGATCAGGTTGACCATCTGGCCGATCAGCACCTCGACGACCGACGGGTCGTCGCCGAACGCCGCGGCGACCGCCTTCAGCCGCACCGTGTAGCCGTGGTGGTCGGCGCCGAGCATGTAGAGGCACCGGTCGAACCCGCGGCCGCGCTTGTCCCGCAGGTAGGCGATGTCACCGGCGACGTAGGCCGGGGTGCCGTCGCTCTTGATGACGACCCGGTCCTTGTCGTCGCCCTGCTCGGTGGAGCGCAGCCACCAGGCGCCGTCCTTCTCGTAGAGGCTGCCGTCGTCCTTCAGCTGCCGGACCGAGTCCTCGACGGCGCCGGACTCGTGCAGCGACAGCTCGCTGAACCACACGTCGAAGTCGGTGCCGAACTCGTGCAGCGACCGGCGCATCTCCTCGAGCATCAGCGCGACGCCGGTCCGGCGGAACGCCTGGTGCCGCTCGGCCTCGGGCAGTTCCAGGATGCCGGGCTCGGCGGCGACCACCCGCTCGGCGATCTCGCCGATGTAGGCGCCGCCGTAGCCGTTCTCCGGGGTGGGCGCGCCCGTGGCGGCGGCGATCAGGGACGCGGCGAAGTGGTCGATCTGGGCGCCCGCGTCGTTGATGTAGTACTCGCGGGTGACGTCGGCGCCGCGGGCGACCAGCACCCGGCCGAGCGCGTCGCCGACGGCGGCCCAGCGGGTGCCGCCCAGGTGGATCGGACCGGTCGGGTTGGCCGAGACGAACTCGAGGTTCATCCGGGTGCCGGCGAGCTCGTCGCCGGTGCCGTAGCGCTCGCCCTGCGCGAGCACCTCGCCGACGATCGCACCCTGCGCGTCCGCGGCCAGCCGCAGGTTGATGAAGCCCGGCCCGGCGATCTCGGCGCCGGCGACGCCGTCGCGGGTCGCGAGCTCCTCGGCCAGCCAGGTCGCGAGCTCGCGCGGGTTCACCCCGGCCTTCTTGGCGGTGCGCAGCGCGATGTTCGTGGCGTAGTCGCCGTGCTCGGGGTTGCGGGGACGCTCGACGCCGGCGTCCGCGGGCAGCGCGGAGACGTCCAGGTCGCGTCGGGCCAGCACGTCCCGCGCGACGTCACGGACCAGATCGGCGAGAACGTCGGGATTCACCATCGGGATTCTAGGAGGTGACCGCGGGCACCTTCATGCTGGTATCGGCCCCGGTCCACGGGTGGTGGACGGGGCACTGGCCGGGCGTCCCTAGACTCGGTGGCCCGCCCGCCGACCACGAACAGGATCCCCGCATGGCCAGCGGCAAGTCGTCCGGCAAGAAGCGTCCGCCGTCGGTGGGGGCGGTGAACCAGCGCCAGATCCCCTGGGGGACCGTCGCGGCCGTCGTCGTCATCGTGGCCCTGGCCGCCGGGTTCATCGGTTACCCGTTGTTGCAGCGCGGCCAGAACGCGCAGTGGACCCCGAGCGAGGAGAACCGCGACCCGTCGCTGGCGATCGAGGGCATCGTGAGCCAGGAGTACCCCGGCCTGCAGCACGTCCTCGGGTTCCAGTCGGTCGCCTACACCCACAGCCCGCCGTTCGGCGGCGCGCACGACGGCTTCTGGGCGGCCTGCAACGGCGTCGTCTACCCCCAGCCGGTGCGCTCGGAGAACCTCGTGCACTCGCTCGAGCACGGCGCGATCTGGATCACCTACAACCCGGACCAGGTCGACGAGGCCGCCCTCGGGTCGCTGCGTCAGCGCGTCGAGGGGCAGCCGTACACGGTGATGTCGCCCTACCCGGGCCTCGACTCCCCGATCTCGCTGCAGTCCTGGGGTCACCAGCTCAAGCTGACCGACGCCGAGGACGAGCGGATCGACCAGTTCATCCGGTCGCTGCGGACCAACCGCTTCACCCACCCCGAGGTCGGAGCGTCGTGTGACGCGCTCGGCGCCCAGGGCTTCGACCAGGACAACCCGCCGCCGTTCGCCCCGATCCCGCCGCAGACCGCGGTCGACAAGCAGACCGTGTTCCCGGAGAACGAGGGCGCGAACCCGGGCGGCGCCCCCGCCCCCGACCCGGTGGTCCCGGGCCAGTGAGCCCCGCCCCGGAGCGGTCCGCCTGGCGGAACCCGCTGACCGTCACGTTCGCCGTGCTCGCCGTCGCGGCGGTGCTGGTCGCCGGGTTCGCCGTGCGCGGGGCCTTCGGGCCCTACGTGCCCGAGCCGGGCTCGGTCGACGTCGGCTTCGCCCAGGACATGACCGTGCACCACCGCCAGGCCGTCGAGATGGCCTCGTGGGAGCGCGACCGCGCCGCCGACCCGAGGGTCCGGCAGCTCGCGTTCGACATCGAGAGCCTGCAGAACCAGCAGATCGGCCGGATGCAGGGCTGGCTGGGGCTGTGGAACGCGCCCAACCTGCCCACCGACGGCCACATGGCCTGGATGGCCGACGCGCACGCGGGCCACGGCGGTCACGCGGAGCACGGCGGTGGCATGGCGCAGATGCCCGGGATGGCGACCACCGAGGACCTCGCCCGGATGCGTGCGACGCCGGCCGGGCAGCAGCTCGACGTCGTCTTCCTGCAGCTGATGCTGCGCCACCACGAGGGCGGGGTGTCGATGCTCGAGTACGGCCGTGACCACGCGCAGACCGCGGAGGTCCGCAACCTCTCCGAGCAGATGCTGAGCGCGCAGACGGCCGAGTCCGAGCTGATGCGCGGCCTGCTGTCGGAGCGCGGAGCGCAGCCGCTCCCGATGAGCTGACGATCACCACCCCCCGTGTGGAGGGGGTGGGGTGGTGCGCTAGTGTTCTCCCTGTTGCACGGCCCCCGTAGCTCAGGGGATAGAGCACCGCCCTCCGGAGGCGGGAGCGCAGGTTCGAATCCTGCCGGGGGCACATCGAGTGCCCACAGCACAATCGGCCCCTCACCTGCTCACGCAGGGTGAGGGGCCGTTTGCGTTGTTTCCTATTGTCGCCCCTCGATCACATCCGGTCCGGCGCAGCGATGCCGAGCAGGCCGAGACCGTGGCCGAGGGTCCGCGCCGTGAGCCGGCAGAGCGCGAGACGATTGCCGCGGACCGGATCCTCCGAGCCCAGAACCGGACACGCCTCGTAGAAGGACGTGAAGGCTCGCGCGAGCTCGTAGAGATAGCCGCACAGCCGGTGCGGTTCGAGGCTCATGGAAACGTCGACCAGGACCTCGCCATAGCTGTCGAGCGCCAGTGCGAGGGCCCGCTCCGCGCCGTCGAGCGCCACGCCGCCGTCGACCGCGTGCGAGCCTTCCCCCGCTCTGCGCAGGATCGACCGGATCCGCGTATGGGCGTACTGGAGATAGACACCGGTGTTGCCGGTGAACGAGACCATCCGGTCGACGTCGAAGGCGTAGTCCTTGACACGCGACGTGGACAGGTCGGCGTACTTGACGCCCCCGATCCCGGCCTGCTCGGCGATGCGGTCGAGTTCCGCCGGGTCGAGGTCCGGGTTCTTCTCGGCGACGACGGCGCGGGCACGGCTCACGGCGTCGTCGAGGAGGTCCATGAGACGGACCGTCCCTCCGGCACGGGTCTTGAACGGACGACCATCGGGCCCGAGAACGGTGCCGTAGGGGACGTGCTCGGCCCGCACGCCCTCGGTGAGCCATCCCGCGCGGCGGGCGGCCTCGAAGACGAGACGGAAGTGCAACGACTGACGTGAGTCGGTGACGTAGAGCAGCCGGTCGGCCTCGAGGTCACGGATGCGGTAGCGGATGGTCGCGAGATCGGTCGTGTCGTAGCCGTAGCCGCCGTCGCGCTTCCGCACCATGAGCGGCACCGGCTCACCGTCGGGGCCGTCGACCTCGTTGGACAAGATCACCAGCGCGTCGTCGCTGTCGACGGCGATGCCGTCGGCGACGAGTTCGTCGACGGTGCCGGTGAGCAACGGGTTGTAGAAGGACTCCCCGACCGAGTCGTCGGCCGTCAGCAGCACACCGAGACGGTCATAGATGCCGCGGAACGCCTTCTCCGACTCGGCGACGATCTCGGACCAGACCGCGATCGTCGCCGGATCCCCGGACTGGAGTGCCACCACGCGGCGGCGGGCCCGATCTGCGAAATCGGCGTCCGCCTCGAACGTCGCGCGGGAATTCCTGTAGAGACCGTCGAGCGCCGAGACCGCGGACGTGTTCCCGTCGAGGTCGTCGAGTCGCCAGGTGGTGTCGGGGTGCTCGTCTAGATACTGGATCAGCATCCCGAACTGGGTTCCCCAGTCGCCGAGGTGGTTCTGCCGGACGACATCCGCACCGAGGAAGTCGAGGACCCGGACCAGACAGTCACCGATGATGGTGGTGCGCAGGTGGCCCACGTGCATTTCTTTGGCGATGTTGGGCGCGGAGTAGTCGACCACCGTGCGACGCCCCCGCTCAGGAGCAGCGACACCGAATCGGTCGTCGCCGAGACGGGCAGCGACCTGCGACCAGATCATCGCGTCGGGAACGGTGATGTTGAGGAACCCCGGCCCCGCAAGCTCGACGGATCCGATGACGTCGGCGGCACTCACCTCGTCCGCGAGTCCGGCCGCGAGATCCCGGGGTGGGACCTCGGCATGCTTCGCCAACGCGAGCGCACCGTTGGCCTGGAAGTCGGCTCGGCCGGACGGGCGGATAATCGGATCGGAGCCGGCGAACTCCGGGTGACGACGGTCGATGGCCTCGGACACCAGATCTGCGATGCGTTCGGTCAGCGATTGGATCCGATGACTGCTCACGAAGTTCCCTTCCCTCGTTCAACCGGCCTGCTGTCTTCAAGCCGATGCTCGGCCATCATCCCTGCATCAGTCCACGCCGCCACGCCTGGTCACGGGATTGGGCGATCGCCGTACGGATACTCGTAGGGTCGTACTCGTAGCGGTCGCCGTCGATGGTCGTGACCAGATTCTCGTCCCGTAACCGGGCCAGACCCCGCCGCAGTACCGAATACAGATGAGGACCCGGCGTGTAGCCGAGAAAGTCCTCCCCCGCGGAACCGTCGCTCCGCACGCACAGGACACGCATCAGTACCCGGGTCGATGGACTGACGCTTCGACTCGCCGCCATCGCCAGGAGAGCCACAGCCCTTTCGGCCGCACGACGATCCTGGTCGAACCGGCCGATATCACCGTCGAGGAAGACGTGTGGCGTGGTGAGAGCGTTAAGGAGCAGACGCAGCCGGAACGTATCGGAGTTGAGAAACCACGATTGCGGAACGACAGCCGGGAGATCAACCTCGCCGTTCGCCTGAAGTGGAAAGCAACGCAACGACGTCGCGGAGTCGACGTCGCGCACAGTGGCATGGATCTTCTTGATGTGATCGACCTCGGTATCCAGGAGAAGACCGTGTTCGTGATGCAACACCGTGACTCCTGCGACCAGCTCGTCGATCTCCACTACGCCGAGAGGCTCCACCGAGATGACGACGAGATCAAGATCCGATTGCCGGGAGGAAATTCCTGCTGCATGAGAGCCGTAGGCGATCCCATAGCCACCGGGCCCTGCGAATCGACGTGAGAGCCGGACTGCGGTGTCGAATACTCCGTGCGTGGCTTCCATCAGTACCTCGGAGGGACGTGGCTGAGCGGGTGGTTGACCCGTTGGAAGTCGACGAGATGCACTCCACTGGGGAGCAGAACCTCTCCGGTCGGGGTCGTCCGCGCCCCGATGAAGTCGTCCAGCTCCCTCGCGACAGCCGAATCACCGACCAGTGCGGGCAGCCCCTTGAAGTGGACGACGTTGAACCACTCGCGCGCAGTGGAGGCATCCGCGGCCAGCGCGCATCCACCGTATCGGGCGACGGACAACGTTCCGACTCCCGTGTCTTCCGCGGAACGAAGGGCACGGAGAAGTACTTTGCGGGTATAGCCACGCCCCCCGTCAGGGAACGAAGCGATGCGCTCCCACATACGCGTCACCAGCTTCTGCTCCGGCGTGTCACTATCAAAGTACAGCGCAATGAGCCGGCCACCCGGAGCCAGGAGCGAGACCATACTCGATACAAAATCTTCCGCAGCTCGGGAGGCTGCAGCGAAGTCCGTTACCGGGATGATTCCGTCCGCGCTCATCGTCTCGAAAAACTCGCCGATAGGATAGCTGAGCGACCAGAATGCAGCTACGACATCAAATGCCCCGCCCCGCCCATCCTCGTGCAGCTTCGCCACGAGATCCCTCGTGTCGCCGACCATCGTTTCGACGCAAGGAAAGCGATCCTGAATAGCCGAGATCATGACCTGACTGTAGTCGCATGCAGTGAGTTTCTCCGCATACGGGACGAGCACCTGGGAGATTCGACCCGTCCCGCAGCCAAATTCGACGACATCGAGAGAACTGGTTGGCCTTCCGAATTTCCCCAGGAGGTGACGGGCGACGATGTCGACGTCTTCGACTCCACCGTAGTAGTGAGGCAAAAGCCGCTCATCGTAGACACCAGCCGATTCATAGACAGCCCGGAACTGTTGAGACTCAACCATCCGAGGCACGCTCCATTGTCCTACCCAGGCGCTCCACGTACTCCAAGACCTGAATCATGTGGGACCTGGTCGTCCTGTCGTTGTTCGCCATCAACCGGAGCGGATGGAGGACGAAGCCGGGGCGAAGCACTCCCCGGCCATCGAGAACGCTGAATTGATGCAGGTGCCAGACCCCTTCATCCAGGAGACGAGCATGGATCGAAACGTTTAGCGAATTCAGCCGATCGAGATCGGCTGGCGTAAGCCCACCTGTCTGAAAATTAATACTGCCGGGAACGTACATAAACGCCACCGCCAGGAGGTCGGGCTGATTAACCAGGACAAATCTGGGATGCTCGTCTACGATCTGAGCGAACCATTCAGCCTTTGCTACACGATCCTCCGCCATCTGCGACAGCCCGGAAATCCCCCGCGCCTGCATCATCATCCACAACTTCAGCGACAACCATCCACGCGATCCAACGAAGGGAGTCACCTGACCGAATGCGAATTCTTCCTGCATGATCAGATCCGAGTAGCTGGATATCATGCGAAGCATCCGTGGCTCTCGAACGAGTAACGCACTCAGACTGTAGGGGACGTCCATTATCTTGTGAGCATCGACGGTAATGCTGTCGTAGAGCTCGATACCGTCGATACGGCCGCGGAGATTTTCGCTGAACGCGCACAGGAAACCCCAACATGCGTCTGCGTGTAGCCAGATTTTTGAGTCCTGCGCACGGACTATGTCGTTCACCGCGCGAAGCTGATCGATTGTCTGCGTTCGACTGTCACCCGCATATGCAACGACTGCCATCACTCGATCGCCACAACGCCTCAACGTTGATCGCAGACTATTCAAATCGTATCGATAATTGACGCAGTCAACCTCTACGATCTGAGCGCCTACGCCGATCCATCCCAGCGAGCTTCGAACACTGTAGTGAACCCTTTCCAACCTGGTGATCATGCGGCTGGTCGTGCCCGGCGTGGCGGGCCCGGAAAGTAGAAGAGCCCCTGGTAGACGAGTGATTGCCTAGATCAACTCGTTGTCCACCAGGAGCTCCGGTGCTTTCCTACCCGTCCGCGCTGTCGGTGTCCAGCCGCGCGCTGATCACCCTGACCAACGCCCTGCAGCGCAGCCGCAACCAGCGCGGTACCCGCTGGCGGCGACTCCCGGTCAGCCGCCACGCCCTGCTCGCCCTCGCGCACCTGCGCAAGGGCGAGACCTACCCCGACCTCGCCGCCGGGTTCGGAATCGGCACCACCACAGCGTTCCGCTACATCCGCGAGGCGATCGACGTCCTCGCCGCCCAAGCCCCGACCCTGGCCGAAGCGGTCGCGGTGGCGCTACGGAAGGCGTTCGTGATCCTCGACGGGACCCTGCTGCGGATCGACCGGGTCGCCATGGCTTCGGGACGTGACCGCCCGTACTACTCGGGGAAATGGAAGTGCCACGGCATGAACGTCCAGGTCATCAGCGACCCGGCCGGGCGGCTGGTCTGGGCCTCACCGGCGCTGCCCGGTGCGCGGCACGACATGGGTGCCGCCCGCGAGCACGGGATCATCGACGCCCTCGCCGCTGCCCGGGTGCAGGTGGTCGCCGATAGCGGATACCGCGGCGCCAGCCCGACGTTCGATCTCCCGCAGCGCCGGCGACCGGCCGATCGGGACACCGGTGAGCGCCGGCGGCTCTCCCCGGCGCAGCGGGAGGTCAACGCCGCCCACGCGGCGCAACGCGGGCCTGGGGAACGCGCCAACGCGATGTTCAAGAGCTGGAAAGTCCTGCGGAAGATCAGGTGCTGCCCGCAGCGCACCACCGCGCTGGTCAACGCGATCCAAACCCTCATCCTCGCTGGCTGACGCCAAGTGGAAAGAGTTCAGTGTCCGATACCTCGTGGCACGACCACAGAGAACTGATTCGAATCTTTCACGCCCCGCAGCATCGTGCCAGGCCGTCGCTGTTCGCGGGCAAGCATCATGGCAGCAGCGTTGCTCGCAGTACCTCCATGAGTGATGATGCCACCCACATCCCAAACCGACGACACCTCGGAAACGGCCCCAACGGACAAGCCAACGAGCTCCCTCAGCCAACGCAGTACAGCGATCTCGACGAAGGTGGCGCTCGGCGCATCGAAGCTCTGGTTGATGAGATTCTGCTGCAGGAAGATCGAAATAATCTCACCGGCGAGGGCGGCGACGTCATCGCCCGTGTCCCCGAACCCGAGAAATCGGGGGCTCGCCTCGTTTTTACAGAACGGCAGGATGTCGATGACGAACTGTTCGAGGAGTCGCTCGACCGTGCATCCTTCACGAGGCAGCGATCTCACAATGCGGTCGCGAATCTCGGTCGCAGCCGCGCGGGTCTCGTAGACAGAGTCGGATTGCTTGAACTTGAAGCCGACATCGAGAGCTGCCAACAGCACTGATCTATGCACATCATCGCAACCCAGGTCGCCCATAGCGTCCAATCTCCGTCCACTGGCAGTGAGCGGTAACGTAGTTGAGAAGTGCACGCGGCAGTGCGCATCGCGTGGAGGCGTTGGCGATGGCAAACCTCTTCGACCCCATCGACGATGAGTCGCGCTGCTGAGCTGCTCAGCCATCGAGTCAACGCTCAGAACACCAAGAACAGATCACGCTATAAACTTGGATTCGCATCAGTCGTACCAGCTGAACTCACCATTCAGCACAATGCTCGCCCCTGTAAGGGATGGGTCGGGCCGACCTCATCGGTCGAGCTCGATACCCTGGGTATCCTGCTGACCATGGACACACGACGAGGCCGGACGCGGTGACCGGACCGGTCCCCCGGGTCAAGCGCGACGAGGTCCGCCGCCGCCTGCTCGACGCGGCGGCGGAGGTGTTCGCCCACCGCGGTTTCGCCGCCGCGCGGCTCGACGAGATCGCGTACGCCGCCGGGTTCACCAAGGGCGCGGTCTACTCCAACTTCGCGGGCAAGCACGCGCTGCTCGCGGAGCTCATCGAGCAGCGTGTCCGCACCCAGCTCGCGACGAGCACCGAGGAGATCCGGTCCAAGGGGCGTCCGGAACGAGCACTCGAGGACATCGCGGAGGTCTTCGCCACCGGGATCGTCGAGCAGGGCACCTGGGCGCGGCTGCTCGTGGAGATCGCCCAGCAGGCCGGCCACGATCCCGACGTACGCGACGTCTACGTCGAGGTGCGCCGCAGCCTGCGCGACGAGCTCGCCGCCACCCTCGCGACGGCCTGCGAGAACCTCGGTCTGGAGCTCACGGTGTCGCCGGAGCAGCTCGCGCTGACCCTGCAGTCTCTGCGGCTCGGGCTGGCCCTCGAGTACGGCACCGATCCGGAGCAGGTCGACCGGACCGCCGTCACCGCGGTCTTCACCGACACGCTGCGCGCGCTCGTGCGCTGATACGCAGACTGATCCATGTCGCGGCTCGGGGGCGACCCCAGGGCTGCTACGAACCACCCGCGTCCCGGCCGATCGGCACCACCGTGACCGCCGTGCCATAGGCAATGACCTCGCTCATGAGATCCGCGACCTCGGTCGAGGAGTACCTCATAGCGAGTACTGCGTTGGCACCGCGGTCCACCGCGGCCCGTGCGAGACGCTCCCGCGCCTCGTTGCGGGTGTCCTCCATCAGCTTGGTGTAGCCGGCGGCCTCCCCACCCGCGACCGTCCGCAAGCTCGCACCCAGGTTCGCGAAGATGTTCCGGGCACGCACCACCACGCCGAAGACCTCTCCCTGCACGGCACGCACTGTGAATCCCGGCAACGAATCGGTCGTCACGATGACGATCTCGTCGAGTGCGCGTCGATGGGTCTCAGCGGCTTCCGAGGCTCTCGCCGCACGACCTTGAGCCATATCGACGAAGGTCTCCGCGTCACCGGGATCGCCGAACAGCACCTTCTCGACGAAGCCGGCCGAGTCCGACAGGCCGACCAGGCGCCGATCCTGCTCATAAGGTCGTGCGCCGGACAGGGCGATCGCGTACTCGCTCCCCGTCAGGCCGGGCACGACGATGATGATCTTCGAGATTCCGACGACCACTACTGCCGCCTTCGTGCCGGCGGTCACGACCCAGGCGGGCGAGGCGTTCTCGAAGTACGGCGACCAGCGCTTCTGCAGAATCTCCCGGGCTCGACGGTGCGAGTCGGGAAGAGTCTGAACGGTGTAGTGCGTCACATTCCGACGGTAACCCGGCTGCGCGTCACCGCAGCGCCATCAGCTCCCGCCGCGTCGCCGGGTCCAGCTTCTCGACCGCGTAACGGAACGTGTCCCGCCGCAGACGCGACCGCCGGGCCCGCAGGTAGTCCACGACGTCGTCGGGGTGCGTCTGCGCGGCCACCTTCAGCAACCAGCCGACCCCCTTCTGCACGTAGCCGTCCGGGTCGTCGAGCAGCGCGTCGACGCGGTCGAGCACGTCCGTGAGCGGCAGGGGCTGCGCGCTCCGCGGACCGGCGAGCTTCACGACCGCGACGCACGACGCCCGACGGGCCCAGGGCCCGGACGAGCCGGTCCAGGCGGCCGTGTCCGCGACGAGCTCGGGACGTCCCAGCAGGTAGGGGTGCAGGAGCTTCAGGCAGAGGTCGTCGCACTGCGCCCAGTTCCCGACCGGGCCCTCCAGCCAGCCGCGGCTCCGGTCGAGGAACGACGCGTCGAGCTCCCGCCGGGCGGCCCGGTGCAGCAGCGCGAACGCCAGGAGCACCTCCTCGTGGTACTCGGCGCCGTCCAGCAGGGCCTCTGCCCGGTCGATCAGCTCGGCCGACGATCCGGGGTGGGCGCGGACGTCGGCGTACGCCAGTGCGCGGACCTCGCCGTTGCCCACGCCGAGCGCCCGCACGCCGCCCGGGAAGTAGCGCTGCATCCCGGCCACGGCGTCAGGGGCGGCCCGCGCACGCAGGGCGGCCCGCAGTTCGTCGACCGGCACCCCACGATGATGCCCGCCCACCGGCGACCGGGTGGCGCCCGGCCACCGGGACCGGTCTAGGTTGGCGGCGCCCACCGGCGACTTCCGGGACGTCCCGGAACGCGCCATCGGGCCCGGGGGACGGGAGGATCGCGTGTCGGGGGCCGAGTTCGACGGGGACCGCCACGATGCCGGGCGCGTCGCCCCTCCACGCCCCGATGCGGACGCGCGGCGGCGACGGCTGTCGGAGGCCGCCGTCGTCCGGGCGGTGGTGTGGGCGGCCCGGATCGTCGGGCTGCTCACCGTCGTCTCCGCGGTGCTCCCCGCTCCGCGCCGCCTGCTGGGCGGCGAGCTGCGCAGCACCCTCGGTCTGCCTGCGGGCGTCGGCCTGGCCGCGCTCGTCGTGACGACGGTGGCGGGCGCCGGCCTGTTGTTCCTCGCCACCGGCCTGCGGCGGCGCAAGCAGCGCGCGTGGTGGGTCGCGACCGGGGTCACGACCGTCCTCGTCGTGGTCAACGTCGTGCACGTCCTGGACCAGCGGCGCGGCCTCGCCCCGGCCGTGCTGGTGGGAGCGTTGCTGGTGGCGTTGCTCGCGACCCGGCGACACTTCGTCGCGCGGCAGGATCCGGGCGGGCCGGGGCGCGCGGTGCGGTCCTTCGTCCAGTTCGGGCTGTCCGGGTTCCTCGTCGTCTGGGTGCTGCTCGCCGTCAATCCCCGACGGCTGCTCGACGACCCGTCGGTCGCCGCGCAGGCCGCGCACGCCGGTCTCTCCCTGATCGGTGTCACCGGCCCGGTGGCGTTCGTGCCCGGCGCGGCCTGGCTGGACGATCTCACCGCCGCAGCCGGGCTGACCTTCGGGGTCGTCGCCGTCGTCACCGCGGGGTACCACCTGCTGCGCTCACCGGAGCCGCGGCCGTCGCTGGAACCGGGCGACGAGCAGCAGTTGCGCTCCCTGCTCGGCCGGCCCGGCGGGGACTCGCTCGGCTACTTCGCGCTGCGCCGGGACAAGGCGGCGGTGTTCTCCCACGGTGGCAGCTCCGCGGTCTCCTACCGCGTGCTGGCCGGGGTCGCGCTCGCCTCCGGCGACCCGGTCGGCGACGTCGGCGCCTGGCCCGGCGCCATCGAGGAGTTCCTCGGGCAGTGCACGCGTTACGGCTGGTCGCCCGCCGTGCTGGGCTGCTCCGAACGCGGTGCGACGGCGTGGGCGAAGGCCGGGCTGGACGCGCTGGAGCTGGGCGACGAGGCCGTCCTCGACACGGCGACCTTCACCCTGGACGGACGCCCGATGCGCGGGGTCCGGCAGACGGTCGCCCGGATGCAGCGGAGCGGGCACACGGTCACCGTCGCGCGGCTCTCCGAGCACACCCCCGACGAGCTCGCCGCGATCGCCGAGCGGGCGCACCGCTGGCGCGGCGACGACCACGAGCGCGGGTTCTCGATGGCGTCGTCGCGGGTCGCGGACCCCGCCGACCCGGACGCCGTGGTCGTCACCGCACTCCGCGACGGCGAGCCGACCGGCATGCTGCAGCTGGTCCCCTGGGGTCCCGACGGCCTCTCGCTCGACCTGATGGTCCGCGCGGCCGGCGCGGACAACGGCATCAACGAGCTGATGATCGCCGAGCTCCTGGCGGCGGCGCCGGGGCTCGGCGTGACGCGGGTGTCGCTGAACTTCGCCGTGTTCCGCTCCGCGCTCGAACGGGGCGAGCGGATCGGCGCCGGACCGGTGGCGCGGACCTGGGCGCGGCTGCTGCGGATCGCGTCGCGGTGGTGGCAGATCGACTCGCTCTACCGGTTCAACGCCAAGTTCCGGCCTGCCTGGTACCCGCGCTACGTGCTGTTCCCGGCCGTCCGGGACCTGCCGCGGATCCTGTTCGTCGTGCTGGAGGCGGAGGGGTTCGGCGGACGACCACCGGCGGTGCAGCGGCTGCTGCGCCGGTGACCGTCGTGTCCGGTCAGGGCAGCGGATCGATCCGGATCCGGTAGGAGACGTCGACCCGGTCCCTGCCCTGCTGGATCGCGCGGTTCACGAACGACAGCTCGAACCCCCGCCGCGCGCCCGCCGCGAGCCGGAACGGGACCCGGCCCGACTCGGTCCCGTCGACGACCAGTACCGCGGTCCCCCTCGCCTCGAACCCACCGCTGTTGACCAGCTCGAACGGCGTCGGACACTGCGGGGTGAAGCAGTCGGGGAGCTGCCGGGTCACCGGGTCGACGGCGCCGGGTGCGTACAACAGGGAGTCGTAGGACCGGGCGTCGGAGACCCGGTCCGGGCCCCGTCCCACCGCGCCGACCGCACCGGGTGCCGGCCGTGCCGCGCGGATCCCGGTCGGGTCGGGCGACCCGGCCGGCACCACGGAGAGCAGCCGCGGCTCCGGGCCACCGGACAGCACGATCTCCCGCCCCGGCCAGGACACGACCCGTCCGGGCGCACCGTCGATCTCCCGTTCCCCCGGTTCGGCGTACGCGGGCGGCGCCCCGCCCGCACCGGTCAGGTCGCCGGCCAGCCCGGTCACCGATGGCGGCACGGCCGGGGCCAGCCACGCCGTCACCGCGGCAGGCGGGGTCACCCAGTAGCCGGACAGCCGGGACGCCTTGACCGCCCCGTCCTTCTCGGGCCGCCACCAGTCCGACGCACCCTTCAGCACCTCGGTGCCCGAGACCCGGGCGTACTCCGCACGGCCGCCACCGGGCCGGGTGAGGGTGCCGTACACGTCCCCGCTGCCGTCGCTGGTGAGCTCGACGTCGACGGGTCCGGTGCCGGGCTGGGTCAGCCGGGCGCGGTAGGTGACACCGTCCCAGCCGCGGACGTCCGCTGCCGCCTCCGCGACCGCGTCCGGGGTACTCGGTGGCCACTGCAGCCAGGCGACGGTCGCCGCGGTGGCGAGGAGCAGGGCGACGAGGACGATCACGAGAGCGCGCACCCGGCGGCGACGCGGTGCGGGGCCGGCCGACGGCCCGTCGGTGTCCGGCCCGGGCGGCAGCCCACCGGTGTCGGGCTGTCCGTCGGCCGCGCCGGCCGGCACCGTCCGGCCGGTCGCGGAGGCACCGCCCGTGCCCGCCTGCTCCCACCAGGGGAGCGCCGCCGCCCGCTCCGGGGGGACCGTCGACTGGGACGGTGTGACCGTCGGCGGAGCGGACTCCCCGACGGGCCCGCGGGACGGGGCCGACCCCTCCGCGGTCCCGTCCCGCCGCGCGTCGGGGGCGTCCCCGTCCCCCGCGTGGCCCTCGTCGTCCGGCCGTGTGCGTTCCACCGGTGGCTCCCTCTCCCCGGCGGCCGGTCGCCTCCGTGCCGGGAGTGTGCGGGGAGGGCCCCGGGAGCCCTCCCGGGAAGGAACCATCCGGCGGACCGCCGGACCGACCGGCCACAATGATCGGGTGGACTTCCGCTCCGTCTACCGCCACCGGTTCCTGCGGGCCGCCGCGGCGACCCTGCACACGACGATGGCCGAGCCCGCCGCGAACGCGGCCGCCGTCCTCGACGCCGCCCGCTCCTGCCACGACGACGGCGTGGGCCTGGTCGTGTTCCCGGAGCTCACGCTGTCCGGCTACTCGATCGAGGACGTCCTGCTGCAGGACACGTTGCTCGAGGCGGTCGAGCGGGAGCTGGTGACGCTGGCCGCCGCGACCGCGGAGCTGCTGCCGGTCCTCGTCGTCGGGGCTCCGTTGCGGCACCGGCACCGCGTCTACAACACCGCCGTCGTGATCCACCGCGGGCGGATCCTGGGCGTCGCGCCGAAGTCGTACCTGCCGACCTACCGGGAGTTCTACGAGCGTCGCCAGCTCGCCGCGGGTGACGACGTGCGCGACGCGATGATCACGGTCGGCGGCACGGCGTACCCGTTCGGCACCGATCTGCTGTTCCGTGCCGAGGACCTGCCGGGCTTCGTGCTGCACGCCGAGATCTGCGAGGACTTCTGGGTCCCGGTGCCGCCCTCGGCGGAGGCAGCCCTGGCCGGGGCGACGGTGCTGGCGAACCTGTCGGGGTCGCCGATCACCGTCGGCCGCGCCGAGCAGCGACGGCTGCTGTGCCGGTCGGCGTCGTCGCGCTGCCTGGCCGGCTACGTCTACGCCGCCGCCGGTGAGGGCGAGTCCACGACGGACGTGTCGTGGGACGGCCAGACGCTGGTCTACGAGAACGGCGAGCTGCTCGCCGAGTCGGAGCGGTTCCCCGACGGCCCGCGCCGCGCGGTCGCCGACCTGGACCTCGACCTGATCGCCGCCGAGCGACGGCGGCAGGGCACCTTCGACGACAACCGCCGCACCCACGCCGACCGCACCGACGCCTTCCGGACGGTCACCTTCCGGCTCGACCCGCCCGGGCACGACATCGGGCTGCGCCGCACCGTGGAACGCTTCCCGTTCGTCCCCGCCGACGCCGAGCGGCTCGAACAGGACTGCTACGAGGCCTACTCGATCCAGGTCTCCGGGCTGGAGCAGCGGCTGCGCGCGATCGGCCAGCCGAAGGTCGTCATCGGGGTGTCCGGGGGGCTCGACTCCACGCACGCCCTGATCGTCGCGGCGCGGGCGATGGACCGCCTCGGCCGGCCGCGCAGCGACATCCTGGCCTTCACGATGCCCGGCTTCGCCACCTCCGACCACACCCGCGGCAACGCCGTCGCGCTGTCCGAGGCGCTGGGCGTCACCTTCGAGACCCTCGACATCACCGGTACCGCGCGCACGATGCTGACCGAGATCGGGCATCCGTTCGGCCGCGGCGAACCCGTGTACGACGTGACGTTCGAGAACGTCCAGGCCGGTCTGCGCACCGACTACCTGTTCCGGCTCGCGAACCAGCGCGGCGGGATCGTGCTGGGCACCGGTGACCTCTCCGAGCTGGCGCTGGGTTGGTCCACCTACGGGGTCGGCGACCAGATGTCGCACTACAACGTCAACGGCGGCGTGCCGAAGACGCTCATGCAGCACCTGATCCGCTGGGTGATCTCCTCGCGGCAGTTCGACGACGGCGTCTCCGCCGTGCTGCGGTCGGTACTCGACACCGAGATCACCCCGGAGCTGGTCCCGTCGGACGGGACGCAGGAGGTCCAGTCCAGCCAGGCCACGGTCGGTCCGTACGCGCTGCAGGACTTCACGCTCTGGTACACGCTGCGGTACGGCTTCCGGCCGTCGAAGATCGCCTTCCTCGCCGGGCACGCCTGGTCCGACCCGACGGCCGGGGAGTGGCCGCCCGGCTTCCCGGACGACGAGCGCCCCGCCTACGACGCCGCCGAGATCCGGTGCTGGCTGCAGGTCTTCGCGAAGCGGTTCTTCGCGTTCGCCCAGTTCAAGCGGTCCGCCCTGCCCAACGGGCCGAAGGTCTCCGCGGGGGGTGCGCTGTCGCCACGCGGGGACTGGCGGGCGCCGTCGGACATGTCGGCCGCCCTGTGGCTGGCGGAGATCGAACGCGAGGTCCCGGACGCCTGAGGGCGCCCGATGACCGGCCGGGCCACGGTCGGTCATCCGGGCGCCCGGTAGGTGTGCCCGGTCGGGGTCGTGGTCCGCACGCCACCGTCGGGGCCGCGGGCGACGCGCCACCCGGCCTGCTCCCGGACGTGGTTGTGGAACTCGCACACACACCAGCCGTTGTCGAGCTCGGTCGCTCCCCCGTCGGCATCGCGGTGGATGTGATCGATGTGCCGCACCGGGGCATCGCAGTAGGGCTCGGTGCACCGGTTCCCCGCCCGCGCCCGCACCAGACGAGCGAGGAGACCGGTGAAGGTGCGCTGCCGCGAGTCTCCGCCGATCACGACTCCGTCGCAGGTGATCAGACGACGCAGGGTCTTCCTCCCCTCGCCCGTGGCCAGGAGCTCGACCGGGACGGGACCGTGACCGGGGATCTCCGCCGGCAACGGCGAGTCCGGGTCCAGCAGCGCCTCGACCGGCACCACGACCTGGACCTCGACACCCACATCGGTCGCCACCGCCTGGCCGGTGAGACGTTCGACCAGGGTGTCGACCATGACCTGACCACGGGTACGGGTCAACGGTGCCGGGTCCACCGACACCTCGGTGAACGCCTTGTTCAGAGCGGCCAGACACGCCACACCCTGCTCCACCGGCAGATACGCGGTCAGGAAGGTCATCGCATCCGGCGCCGGACGCAGCGTCACGCGCCGTTCCGCCCGTGCGGACTCCACGCGGGCGAGGAACTTCCCCGGCGCGACCTCGGCGGCGAAGCGGCGTGCGAGATCCCGCAACCGGCCCAGACCGAGCCTGGTCAGATCGTGCGCAGCCAGACGAACATCCACCGCGGCACGCTCAGCACGGTCCAGACCCGAACACGCGGCCACCACCACCGCCACCTTCGCCGAGCTCAACTCACCGGCCCCGAACAACCCACGCACATGATCGAGACCATCGTGCAGATCCCGGGCCGTGCTCACCCGACGCCGCGCCTCGGCCGGCGACACCCGGCAGGCCAACCCGACCTGCGCCACCACCCCACGCAGCAACCGATCCGGATCGACCTGCCCGGCCGCGATGCCGTTCTCCACATGGAGCCGGGCAAACGCCCGCACCCGAGTCGCCTGCAACGCTGCTAGGGAGTGCTGCACCGACTCCAGCTGCTGGATCTGATCGATCAACTCCGCCTCGGACACACCGGACAGGTCGTCCTGCGCGGCCTGCTCCACCGCCAGCTGCACCAGCGCCAGATCGACCTGCGGGAACCCCGGATCCCCGACCGGGAGGCCGGTGCGTGGAGGTTCCTGGACCGCGGTCATGAGCCAGACAGTATCCGAACATGTGTTCGATCCGCTAGTAAACGTTCGCGATAGCAAACCCCTGACCAGCGAACGCGTCGGCGACGGTCTGCGGAGAACCCGCGAGGGCGCACTCCCCGACCGGTGAGCACCAGGCCCGGCCCGGCCTGGCGCGGGACACCGATCGCCCGCCCGCCGGAGTGATCGATCGGCTACGCCCGGCGCACGGGAAGGGTGTGTCGTCGCGCCACTGCCACCGGCCGCCGATCACCGGTACGGCTCACCGAGCGATGTCCGGCGGTTCGTGATGCGTCCGACGGTCACGGCCGTCGGGAGCCGGTCCGGCACACCTCCGTCCACCCGGCCGAGCGACAGCCACACACCTTCCCGTGCGCAGCGGGAACCCGACCTCCACAGTGGATTTCCCGAGGCCCGGGAGGCCCCCGAACTCCGGCTCGGACGGTCCGTACGGAGCCCGCGCCCCTGGGCCGCGCGGGTGATCCACGACTACTACTGTCCCCGGCAATCGACCTGGAGGTGAGTCTTGGCACTCGCGAACATCCTGTCCGAGATGCCCGATCTGCTCGAGCGGACCCTGTCGGAGCACACCCCCGACGACCAGGGTTACTGCCGGGAGTGCCGGGACGCGAGCGGAATCAGCGCGACCTGGCCGTGCGTCACCCGCGAGCTCGCCGAGCAGGCCCGTTCGATGAACGGCACCGACGACGCCCCGGCAGCCGGGACCGTCGCGGGGCGCCGCCGGGCCCGGGAGTTCAACGCCGCCGGCCTGGCCGACGGCCGGCACCGCTCCCCCTGATCACCCCGGCGGCCGGGCGGCGTGGCACCCGGCCGCCGCCGGTCGTCAGGACAGCTGCGCCGGCGCCCCCGGCCGGTGCGTCTCGCGGATGAGGACGATCGCCACCAGCGAGATCACCGCGACGACGACCATGTAGACCGCCACCGGCGTCGACGACCCGTAGCCCTGCTGCAGCGCGGTGGCGATCAGCGGGGCGAACCCGCCGCCGAGGACCGCGCCGACGGCGTAGGAGAACGACGCGCCGCTGTAGCGGTAGCGGGCCTCGAACATCTCGGCGAACAGCGCCGACTGCGGGCCGTAGGACAGGCCGAGACCGGCCGTCAGCACGACCACCGCCAGGACCATCGCCGCGAACGAGGTCGTGTCCAGCAGCAGGAAGAACGGCACCGGCCAGACCACCAGCATCACCGAGCCGACGAGGTAGGCCCGCTTGCGGCCCACCCGGTCCGACCAGATCGCTCCGGCCACGATGCTGACCAGCCAGCTCAGCGAGCCGATGATCACGACGACGATCATGGTGTTGCGCGGGACCTCGAGCACCTGGGTCCCGTAGGACAGCAGGTACGCCAGGAAGATGTAGCCGATCGCGTTGTTGGCGATGAAGCTGACCGAGGCCAGGACCAGCTCCCGCGGACGCTGCGCGAACACCTCCAGGATCGGCGCGCGGCTGCGGGACCGGTTCTCGCGCAGCATCGCGAACACCGGGCTCTCCTCGACCCGCAGGCGGATCACCAGCCCGACGACGACGAGCAGGATCGAGAGCAGGAACGGGATCCGCCAGCCCCACGCCGCGAACTGCTCGGGCGTGGTCACGTTCGACACGACGAGGAACACCAGCTGGGCCAGGATCAGCCCGGCCGGGACACCGATCTGCGGGAACGAGCCGTAGCGGCCGCGCCGGCCGGGCGGGGCGTGCTCGACCGACATCAGCGCGGCGCCGCCCCACTCACCGCCCGCGGAGAGTCCCTGCAGCAGGCGCAGCACGACCAGCAGCACCGGCGCGGCCACGCCGATCTGCGCGTAGGTGGGCAGCAGGCCGACGCCGACGGTCGCGAACCCCATCAGCAGCAGCGACGCCACCAGCATCCTCTTGCGCCCCAGCCGGTCCCCGAAGTGGCCCCAGACGATGCCGCCCACGGGCCGGGCGACCAGCCCGACGCCGAGGGTCGCGAAGGCGGCCAGCGTGCCCGAGGCCGCCGACATCGTCGAGAAGAACTGGCTGTTGAACACCAGGGCGGCGGCCGTGGCGTAGATGAAGAAGTCGTACCACTCGATCGTCGTGCCGATCGCGCTCGTCGCGGCGACCCGGCGCACCTGCGACGGCGACGATCCGGTCGTGTCGGCGACGGTGCGCGGGCCGGCCTCCTGGCCGGCGGCGTGCTGGTCGGACATGCGGGCGCTCCCCCCTCGCCGGCACCGCGGTGTGCCGGTCCGCGGATACTGTGCACCGAACGTCCGGTCGGGTAAAGACGGTTCCGGACATTCGTCGCGCATCGACGGCGGTCGCACCTCCCGTGCCGCTCGCCGCACGGCCGGGTTCGGTCGTCGTCCCGGTGAATCCCCCGGACCGGACATTCCGGCACGCTTCGCTACCGTCCGGTGAGGACACGCGATCCGGTCCCCCGACGGGCAGGGATTCCCCCGATCCCACACTCCCCCGCAGCCCGCCCGGACGCGTGCCGGAGGAGAACGTCGTGCCCCGACACCGCCACCGGCGGGAACAGGCCGCGATCCGTCCCGGGTTGCGCCACGTCGCCACCGCGGCCGCCGTCACGAGTGGCGCGCTCGTCGTCGTCACGCCGATGGCCGGGCTCGGCCCGGGCCCGGCCGAGGCGGAGCTGCGGCTCGCCGCCGACAGCACCGGAGCCCTCGACGACGCCCTCGACGGCGGCAGCCGGAGCGCGGACCTCCTCGACGGGACGGCCGAGCCGGTGGCGGCCGCGGCGGCCGTCGACACACCGCGTACCGAGCCCGTCCTCGGCGCGGAGATCGTGCGTGACGCGGGCCTGCTCGACGCGACCGCCGACGCCGGCCGGGCCGCGGCCGACGAGGCCGAACGCATCGCCCGGGAGGTCGCCGACCGGGCCCGGCTCGGCGGCACCGGGTCCTGCGACGTCGACACCGACGACCTCGGCTCGGTGAAGAGCTGGGTCTCCGACGCCGCGGAGTTCCTCGCCTGCGCCTACGACGAGCCGGAGCTGATCGGCGTCGCCCAGCGCGCCAACGCCTCCGACCACCCCACCGGGCACGCGCTGGATCTCATGGTCCGCGGCGAGAAGGGCGACCGCATCGCCGACTGCGCCCTGGCCAACGCCGACGAGCTCGGCGTGAAGTACGTGATCTGGGAGCAGGCGATGAACGACGGCTCCGGGTGGACCGAGATGTCGGACCGCGGCGACGACACCGCGAACCACTACGACCACGTGCACATCTCGTTCGAGAAGAGCGCGGGTTCCGGCGACCCGGACCTCGGCCGCTGCGCCTGACGGTGGGCGGGGCGGACCCCGCCCACCGCGGCGTCCTCAGAGCCCGATCTTGGCGGGCCGCCCGTCCTGCAGGTGCCGGATCGCGGCGACCGCCGGCCGCGGCTGGGCGGGGCCACCGTCCGGCCAGTGCGACGCCGGGGCCTCCGGCGAGGCGTCGTCGACGTCGCCCGGGTGCTGCACCGAGACCAGCACGAACGTCTCGGTGACGACCGGGCCGCAGCACTCGGAGCCCACCGGGACGCTGGCGAACAGCCGCGTCGACCCGCGCTGCGGACCCTCGAGCACGACGCCGTACAGCCCGTCGTTGATCTCCAGCGCCTGTGTGGAGTCGGTGGAGACCCACAGGTTGCCGTAGGGGTCGAACGCGACGTTGTCCGGCGAGGTGATCGGGCTGACCTGGGACTTGTCGAAACCGCCGAAGTACGTCGACGGGTCGTCCGGGTTGCCGCAGACCAGCAGGATGTTCCAGCCGAACTTCGTCGCGGCGGGGTCGTCGCCGGACTCGGTCAGCTCGATGACGTGGCCGTGCTGGTTGTCGACGCGGGGGTTCGGCTCGTCCGCGCCGGCCTCGCCCGCCTTGCCGCGGTCGGAGTTGTTGGTGCAGGCGATGTAGACCTTGCCCGTCCTCGGGTTCGGCTCGACGTCCTCGGGACGGTCCATCTTGGTCGCGCCGACCTTGTCCGCGGCGAGCCGGGTGAAGACGAAGACGTCCGCGACGCTCATCCCGGCCACGTAGGACTTCGTCGTGGAGGCGAGCGGCTTCCACTCGCCGCCGCCGTCGAACTGCCCGTCGCGGGGCAGCGCGCCGTTCCCGGTGATCTCCGCGGCCGGGCTGTTGCCGGTGAAGACGGCGACGTACAGCGTGCCCGACGCCAGCAGCGTCGCGTTGTGCTCGCGCGCGGCCCGGCTGTCGCCCTTGCGCATCTTCTTGTCCGACACGAACTTGTAGACGTAGTCGAAGCGCTCGTCGTCGCCCATGTAGACGACGGGGCGGCCGTCGTCGGTGAGGGCGACGGTGGCGCCCTCGTGCTTGAACCGGCCCAGCGCGGTGTGCTTGACCGGCTTCGACGACGGGTCGTGCGGGTCGATCTCGACGATGTAACCGAAGCGGTTCGCCTCGTTCGGCTCCTTCGCCAGGTCCCAGCGCGGGTCGACGCGCTCCCACTTCCGCTCGGAGCCGCCCTCCTCCAGGCCGTAGCGCTCCAGCCGCGGATCGGTGACCGGACCGGAGGCGAAGTAGCCGTCGAAGTTCTCCTCGCCGGACAGGAACGTGCCCCACGGGGTCGTCCCGCCCGCGCAGTTGCCGATCATGCCGAGCACGGCGCGGCCGGTCGGGTCGGCCTTCGTCCGCAGGACCTCGGCCCCGGCCGCCGGACCGTCGAGCACCATCTCGGTCTCGGCGGTGATGCGCCGGTTGAGCTTCCCCGCGCGGTCGTAGTGCATCTCCCCGGTCTTCAGGTCCCGGGTGACCTCGACGATCCCGCCGCCGTGCGCGGCGATGCCGATCCGGATCTGCTCCTCGGTGGGCGCGTCCTCGTCGTACCCGCGGAACATCAGCGGCTCGAGCGTGTACTCGTGGTTGGAGAACATGACGTAGCGCTTCCCGGCGCCGTCGATCGGCAGGATCCCGCAGAAGTCGTTGTTGTAGCCGAACTGGCGGGCCTGTGCCGCTGCGGTCTGGTTCTCGAAGTCGAACTCCGGGGCGTCGGGGAACATCGGGTCGCCCCAGCGGATGACCACGTTGCTCGCGTAGTCCTTCGGCACCCGGATGGTGTCGTCGAGGTTCGGCGGGACGGTCTCGTAGCGCAGCCCGCGCGGCGGCTCGGCCTGCGCCGCGGCCGGGGCGGCCGCCGCGCCGAGGGGGTGCGCCGGGGTGGGGGCGGGGGTACCGGCCGAGGCGGTGCCGGCCAGCGCGGCGCCGGTGCCGGCGGTCAGGCCGAGGACCGCACCCGCACGGAGCATGCCGCGGCGGTCGAGCACGGTCTGCAGGACATCACCGAAGTACCCGTTCGACGACGTGTTCGGCTCCGGCTTCGAGCACGCGTCGCCGCACTTGTACCGGCAGGTCAAGCCCTGGCGGCCGGGCCGGAGCCGGTCGATGACGGGGAGCGTGCGGCGGGCGCCGGCCTCGGGGGCGTCGCCGGGGCAGCAGTCGGCCACGGTCGTTCTCCTGGGGGTCGTGGTGGGAGGGCGTCGGCGGACGACGTCACGGTGGGTGTCGTCCGGTTCCTCCGCATCACAGCAGTCCCGTCCTCCGTACGGGTGAGGAGAAGGTGGCCGCCGGGTGAACGACCTCCGGGCAGGCGAGTGGGCTCGGCCACGTGCGGCGCCCCGTCCGCCCTTGACACGGCGAGAGCCAGCCCGTTCCATGAACCCGAATTGCGAAATGGCAATTCCACCATGCGGAACTCAAGGGAGAGTTGCATGACCTCACCTCGCCGGCGCCGGTTCCCCTCACTGTTCGTCCAGGTGTTGATCGGGATCGCCCTGGGGATCGCCACCGGTCTCGCCTTCCCCGGGTTCGGCAGCCTCCTGGCACCGCTCGGCGAGGGCTTCATCAAGCTGATCAAGATGGTCGTGGCGCCACTGATCTTCCTGGTCATCGTGACCGGGATCGCCAAGGTCGGGAGCATGAGGGCGCTCGGCTCGATCGGCGTGAAGGCTCTCGGCTGGTTCACCGTCGCCACGCTGTCCGCGCTGACGCTGGGCCTCGTCGTAGGCAACCTCGTCCAGCCGGGTGCCGGCATGAACATCGATCCGGCCACCCTCGACGCGAGCTCACTGGAGTCGCAGACCCAGGGCGAGCACCTGCCCGGTGGGGTCGAGTTCGTGCTCGGCATCATCCCGACCAGCGTCTTCAGCGCGTTCGCCGACAACAACCTGCTCCAGGTCCTCCTGTTCGCGCTCCTCTTCGGGGTCGCACTCGCAGCGGTCAGCAGCAGCGCGCCCCCGGTGCTGATGGACGTCATCGACCAGACCCTGCACGTGATCTTCAAGATCGTCGGCTACGTGATGTACCTGGCACCCCTCGGTGCGTTCGGCGCGATGGCGGCCACGGTCGCCGACTACGGCGCGGGCTCGCTCACGTCGTTCGGCATGCTGGTCCTCGCGGCCTACGGCTCGGCCGTCGTCTTCATCGTGCTGCTGTCGACCGTGGTCTGGCTGATCACCGGGGTGAACGCGTGGAAGTTCCTCCGCTACTGCAAGGACGAGTTCATGCTGGCGCTCGGCACCGGCTCCTCCGAGGCAGTGATGCCGAGGATCATCTCCAAGCTCACCGGCGCCGGGTGCGATCGCGCGGTGGTCGGGCTCGTCGTCCCCACGGGGTACTCGTTCAACCTCGACGGCGCGGCGATCTACCTGTCGCTCGCGATGATCTTCCTGTCCCAGGCGGTGGGCGCCGACCTGACGCTCGGTCAGCAGATCGTCGTCCTCGGGATCCTGATGCTCAGCTCGAAGGGCATGGCCGGTGTCCCCGGCTCCGCCTTCGTCGCGCTGTCGGCGACGGCGGCCGCGGTCGGCGCGTTCCCGGTCGCGGCGGTCGCGCTGCTGCTGGGCGCGGACCGCCTCATGGACTCGATGCGGGTGTTCACCAACCTGCTCGGCAACTGCCTCGCGACCTTCGTCGTCGCGCGGTGGGAGGGGATGCTGGACCGCGACCGGATGCGCGCGGTGCTCGACGGCCGGGCACCGGTCGACGACGAGCACGAGGACGGCGCGCCGGAGCCCGCCGGGGCCTCGGACACCGGCCCGCCGCGCGTGCCCGCCCCACAGCCCGCCGACGAGGTGCGACGGTGACCTCCGGCGTCCCCGCGCGACCCCCGTCCCCGACCGAGGCAGGAGCCTTCGTGACCGAGCAGAGCTACTACCGTCCGACCGGCGGGCTGCCGCCGCAGACCCAGCTGCTGACCGACCGGGCGATGTTCCGCGAGGCCTACGCGGTCGTCCCGCGGGGGACGAACTCGGACATCGTCACCAGCTCGCTCCCGTTCTGGACCGGGACGCGGCTCTGGGTGCTGGCGCGCCCGCTGTCCGGGTTCGCCGAGACGTTCTCCCAGTACATGATGGACGTCGCCCCGCACGGCGGCTCCGACCGCCCGGACGACGACCCGGCGGCGGAGTCGGTCCTGTTCGTGACCGCGGGGACGCTGACGCTGCGGATCGGCGACCGCGCGTACGAGCTGGGCGCCGGCGGGTACGCCTACCTCCCGCCCGGCGGGAACTGGACCGCCTGGAACCACGACGGTGCGGAGCACGCGCACTTCCACTGGATCCGGAAGCGGTACCAGTACGTCGACGGGATCGAGCCGCCCGAGGCCTTCGTGACCAGCGACGCCGAGGTCGAGCCGGTGCCGATGCCCGACACCGGCGGGGCCTGGAGCACGACCCGCTTCGCCGATCCGGCGGACCTGCGCCACGACATGCACGTCAACATCGTGACCTTCGAGCCGGGCGGCTGCATCCCGTTCGCGGAGACCCACGTGATGGAGCACGGGCTCTACGTCCTCGAGGGGAAGGCCGTGTACCGGCTGAACGAGGACTGGGTCGAGGTGCAGGAGGGCGACTTCCTGTGGCTGCGGGCCTTCTGCCCGCAGGCCTGCTACGCGGGCGGCCCGGGGCGCTTCCGGTACCTGCTCTACAAGGACGTCAACCGGCACATGCCGCTCGGCCCGGTCCGCTGAGGACCTCACCGCGCGGGACGCGGGTGCGCGGGCCGGGGCGGGAATCCTCCACGCGCCCCGGCCCGGCTGGTCCTCGTCCGGCGCCGGTCCCTCAGACGATGCCCTGGCGGGCGGCGGTGTAGACGATCTCGGTGCGGCGCCGGACCTCGAGCTTGTCGCGCAGGTTCCGGACGTGGAACTTCACGGTGGCCTCGGAGATCCGCAGCCGGCCGCCGATCTCGCGGTTGCTCAGCCCGACGGCCAGCAGCCGCAGCACCTGGTTCTCCCGGTCGGTCAGCAGCGAGGTCTTGCACAGGTCCGCGCCGGCGGCCGGTGCCGCGGGGGCCGGCTCGCGCAGCACCTGCAGCGGACCGGCACTGGTGGTGCCCGGGTCGAAGACGCCCTCACCGCGCAGCACCGAGCGCAGCGCGCGGACGATCTCCGGGGTGTCGGCGCCCTTGCGCAGGTAGCCGTGCACACCCAGGCGCACGGTCCGCATCATCGACTCGCGGTCCCGGCACCCGGTCAGCACCAGGATCCGCACCCCGCGACAGCGCTCGAGCAGGGCGCGCACGAGGTCGAGGCCCGGACGCTCGTCCCGGCCGAACTCGATGTCGACGATGATCGCGTCCGGGCGGGTCCGCTCGGCGGCCATCAGCGCGTCACGCGGGGAGGCGGCCTCCCCGGCCGGTGCGAGATCCGGCTCGGCGGTGAGCAGGGCCCGCAGGCCGTGCCGGACCACCGGCTCCGAGTCGACGACCAGTACGCGCGCCGCCCGGCGGATCGTGTCGGCACCCTCGCCCCCGCGGACCGGCAGATCGGTGGCCTCTCGAACGGCTTCGAGCGTCATCGCTGTCCTCCGGGTGCGTCGTCGCGGACCGCCTCCGTGGCGGTCGCGGGCAACCGTAGGGAGGGTTACGTTGCCCGCACGTTGCGCACGGAGGGCGGCCCGGGGCCGTCGCCGGGCGATGGGGCAACCGGCGATCAGCAGGTATGCTCGCGATCCCGGTCCGAGAACCGTGGGTGGCGGACCCGCAACGCTGCGGGAGACCGTGCATGACGAGGACGCCCTGCGCGTCCCCGGCCGGAACGGGAGGCGAGATGCTCGATGCGGACAACGGCGCGTCGCCCGAGGAGCTCGTCGCGGACGCGAACCGGCTGCGCCGCATCTACGACGACGGCCTCGGCACCGGTGGCGCGACCGGCAGCCCTCGACCGGTCGTGTCGGACTCCTGGCAGCGCAGCCTCGCCGCCCGCGTCGATCCGGAGAGCAGGCTGCCACCGCTCGTGTACCGCGCCGACGAGCTGCGCGACGTCCGGGAGCATCATCCGCTGCACTCGGTGATGCCGTTGCTGCGCACCACGCTGGTGAGCATCGCCGACGAGGCGATGCACCTCATGCTGGTGACCGACGCCGACGGCCACGTGCTGTGGCGGGACGGTGCGCACGGGCTGCTGCACTCCGCCGACGACGTCGGGCTCTGCGAGGGCACCCGCTGGACCGAGGACGCGATCGGCACCAACGCGATGGGCACGGCGCTCGCCCTCGACGAGCCGGTCCGCATCCACTCCGCCGAGCACCTCGTCCGGACCTACCACGACTGGACGTGCGTGGCCGCGCCCGTGCACGACCCCGACACCGGCGACACCATCGGCGCCGTCGACATCTCCGGGCCCCTGCACACGGTGCACCCGGCCCTGGTCCAGCTCGTCACCGCGACCGCCCAGCTCGCCGAGAACCAGCTGCGCGTGCGGCTGGCGATCGCCGACGAGCGGCTCCGGGTCAAGAACATGCCGCACCTCGCCGCGCTGCGGGGCGCCGAGGGCGCGCTGCTGTCGGCGTCCGGCCGGGTGATCGCGAGCGAGCCCTACGGCCGGTTCCCGGAACGGGTGCGGTTGCAGGAGGGCGTCGACCGGGTCCGGCTCGGCGACGGCCGGGAGATGGCCGTCGAGGCGCTGCCGGAGGGATACCTCCTGGTGACACCGTCGCGGCGGCGGGGCCGGGTCGTCGCCCGGACCGAGGAGGTCCCGCAGCTGGCGCTGCGGTTCACCGGGGGCTCCGGGCCGCGCATCACCCTGGACGGCACGGAGAGCGCGGCGACGCTGCGCCCGGCCGAGATCCTCACCGCGCTGGCACTGCACCCGGACGGGCTGTCCGGCGAGCAGCTCACCCTGATGCTCTACGGCGAGGACGGCAACCCGACGACGGTCCGCGGGGAGATCCACCGCCTGCGTGCCTCGCTGGGAGCGGACCTGCTGCTCACCCGCCCGTACCGGCTCGCGGCCGAACCGGACGCCGACTTCCTGCGGCTGCGCGTCGCACTGCGGGAGGGCCGCGCGTCCGACGCGCTCGCCACCTGCCACGGCGAGCTGCTGCCCCGCTCCGACGCCCCGGCCGTCCGCGAGCTGCGGGACGAGCTCGTCGCCGGGCTGCGGCACGCGGTGCTCGCCGCCGACGACACCGAGCTGCTGCACCGCTTCACCGGGCACCCGCTCGGCGCCGACGATCTCGAGGCGCACGAGCGGCTCCTGGAGCTGCTCGTGCGCGACGACCCGCGCCGCGCCGCCGTCGCCGCCCGGCTCGAACGGCTGCTCGACTGAGGACCGTCCCTGCTCAGGGCTGCGTGGCGAGCGGGCTGTCCGGCTCCGGCTCCAGTTCGCCGGCACGCCACAGCGCGGCGTAGCGGCCGCCGGCACGCACCAGCTCGTCGTGCGGTCCCTCCTCGACGATCCGCCCGCCCGCGAGCACGACGATCCGGTCCGAGCGGCGGGCCGTCTGCAGCCGGTGCGCGACGACGAACGCCGTGCGCCGCTGTGAGACCCGCTCCCCCGCCGCGAGCACCGATGCCTCGGTCGCCGGGTCCAGCGCCGCGGTCGCCTCGTCGAAGATCAGCACGTCGGGTTCGACGAGTTCGGCGCGGGCCAGCGCGACGAGCTGCCGCTGCCCGGCCGACAGACCCTGTCCACGCTCCCCGACCGGCGTCCGGAACCCCGACGGCAGCGATCGCACGAGATCGAGCGCGCCCACCGCGCGGGCCGCGGCCTCGATCCGCTCGGGCGACGCGTCGGGCCGGCCGTAGGCGATGTTGGACGCGACGTCGCCGGTGAACAGGTGCGCCTCCTGCGGCACCACCCCGAGCCGTGACCGGTACCCGGCGAGCGGGTAGCGGCGGACGTCGACGCCGTCGACCCGGACCTGTCCCTCGCCGGTGTCGTAGAACCGGGCGAGCAGCTTGATCAGCGTCGACTTCCCGGCACCGGTCGCCCCGACGAGCGCGACGGTCTCGCCCCCCGCGACGCGCAGGGACACGTCGTCGAGCGCCGGGGTGTCGACACCGGGATAGCGGAACGTCACGTGGTCGAGCTCCACGTCGCCGCGCAGCCGGTCCGGCACCGGGGCCGGGTCCTCCGGCCGGTCCGGTACCGAGGTGGGGGTGCGCAGCAGGTCGGAGATCCGGTTCAGGCCGACCCGGGCCTGCTGGTAGCCGTCGAACACCTGGGAGAGCTGCTGCACCGGCCCGAAGAACAGCGTCAGGTACAGCAGGAATGCGGTGAGGATCCCCGCGGTGATCTCCCCCGAGACGATCATCATGCCGCCGACGCCGAGCACCACCGCGCCCGCGACGTCGGACAGGAACGCGACGAACGGGAAGTAGAGGGCGATGTAGCGCTGCGCGCGCAGCCGGGAGCGGCGGTACGCGTCCGAGCGCTCGCCGAACCGGTCGTAGCTCAGCTCCTCGCGGACGTAGGCCTGCGCGATGCGCACGCCGCTGACGTTCTCCTGCAGGTCGGCGTTGACGACGCTGACCCGTTCCCGCGCCTCGGCGTAGGCCCGCGAGGAGAACCGGCGGAACACGACCGTGCCGAGGACGAGCAGCGGCAGCAGCCAGCCCAGGGCGATGAGGGCGAGCTCGGCGTCGGTCGCGACGAGTGCCACCGCGACGCCGCCGATCGTCAGCACGCTGACCACCGCCTGCGCCAGCCCGGTCTGCAGGAACGTCGACAGCGCGTCCACGTCGGTCGTCATCCGCGTCATGATCCGGCCGGACAGCTCGCGCTCGTAGTAGTCGAGCCCGAGCCGCTGCAGGTGCGCGTAGCTGCGCAGCCGCAGCAGGTAGAGCAGGCTCTCGCCGGCCCGCGCGGTGACCAGTGTCTGGAACCCCACGACGACGGCGTCGGCCAGCACGATCAGCAGCCCGGCCAGGGCGGCGATCAGCAGCACCCGGCCCGAGGTCCCCACGATCCCGGAGTCGACCGCGACCCGGGCGATGCTCGGCAGCGCCAGGGTGGCCAGCGCGTCGGCGGCCATCAGCGCGACGCCCAGCACCAGCAGCCGGCGGACCGGGCGGAGCAGCGACGAGAGCCGGAACTCCGGATCCGGTGCCGTCGGGTCCCCCTCACCCCGCAGCCGCGGTGACTCGTCCGCCGGTGGCAGCTTCGCGACGGCGTCGAGCAGTTCCGGGGTGGCACTGATCCCGCCGGCCCAGCCCGCGGCCCCGCCGCCGGCCTCCCGGCCGAGTGCGCGGTCCGGGTCCTCGGGGTGGTCCACGTCGGGCCAGAGGTCCGGGGTGGCACCCCCGGTCGGTGCCGTCGCGCCGTTACCGGACACCACGCCGTTCCCGGGGGCGAGGGCCGGGACCTCCGCCTGCCCGGAGCCCCCGAGCTCGTCGGCGGGTCCGGTCGCCAGCAGCTCCCGGAACAGCGCACAGCGGCCGCGCAGCTCGTCCTCGGTGCCGAGGTCGACCACGCGGCCGCGGTCGAGCACCGCGATCCGGTCGGCCAGGGCGAGCGTCGAGCGCCGGTGGGCGACCAGCAGCGTCGTCCGGTCGGCCGTCAGGTCGTGCAGCGTCGCGTGGATCGCCGCCTCGGTGGCGGTGTCGACCGCGGACGTCGCGTCGTCGAGCAGCAGCACCCGGGGACGGGTGAGCATGGCCCGGGCCAGCGCGATCCGCTGACGCTGCCCGCCGGACAGCGTCAGCCCGCGCTCGCCGATCTCGGTGTCGTACCCGTCGGGGAGCTCCTCGACGAACCCCGCCACCTGGGCCGCCTCCGCGGCGGCCCGGATCTCGTCGTCGCTCGCGTCGGGCCGGCCGTAGGCGATGTTGTTCCGGATCGAGTCGGAGAAGAGGAAGGCCTCCTCGAACACCACACCCAGCTCGGCGCGCAGGTCGTGCAGGCGCAGCTCGCGCAGGTCGGTCCCGCCGATCCGCAGGCTCCCCGCCTGCGGGTCGTAGAACCGGGGCAGCAGCAGGGCGACCGTCGACTTGCCCGATCCCGGCGGCCCGACCAGCGCCAGCGTCTCCCCCGGTTCGACGCGCAGCGACAGGTCGTCGAGCACCGGGTCGGGAGCGGCGTCCCCGTCGGGCCCGGACCCGGCGGGCTCGTAGCCGAACCGGACCCGGTCGAGCTCGACGGTCAGCGGGCCCGCGGGCAGCTCGCGCGGGCGGTCCGGGTCCACGATCCCCGGCTCGGCGTCGACGATCTCGTAGACCCGCTCCGCGGCGGCCCGGGTGAGCTGGCCGGTGACGACCAGCGCGCCGATCAGCCGCGCCGGGCCGACGAGCATCCCGACGTAGGTCGTGAAGGCCAGGAACGTGCCGAGGTCGATCGACCCCTGCGCGGCCATCCAGCCGCCGACGCCGATCACCGCCACCTGCCCGAGGCCGGGCAGCGCGAGCAGGGCCGGGTTCAGCCGCGCGGTGAGGCCGGCCGCACGCAGCCGCTCACCGTAGAGCCGGTGGGCGCGCCCCTCCAGCGCCGTGATCTCGCGCGACTCCTGCCCGAAGCCCTTGACCACCCGGACCCCGGTGACGGTCTCCTCGACCTGCTGGGCGATCTCGGCCGCCCGCTGCTGGGCGGACCACGTGGCGGGGAAGAGCGTGCGGCGGATCCGGTTGGTCGCCAGGAACGCCAGCGGCAGCATCACCAGCGCGATGACCGTCAGCAGCGGCGACAGCCACAACATCGCCGACACCGCGACGACGACGAGCACGACGGTGCCCGCCGACAGCGGCACCATCGACAGGAAGCCCTGCACGAGCTGCAGGTCGGAGATCGACCGGGACGCGACCTGCCCGGTGCGCAGCCGGTCCTGGCGGACCCCGTCCATCCGCTGGACCGCGGCGAACACGGCGCGCCGCAGGTCGTGCTGGACGTCGAGCGCCATCCGCCCGCCGAGGTAGCGCCGGACGAAGGCACCGCCGAACTTCAGCACGCCGAGCACGAGCAGGCCCGCCACGACGGGCGTGAGCACACCCGGGTCCCCGCCGACCACACCGTTCACGCCCTCGCGGATCAGCAGCGGGCCGACGGCCTCCAGCCCGACCCCCGCCATGGACGCGACCAGCGCGCCGACGGTGACGCGACGGTGCTTCAGGCAGGCTCCGGCCAGACGGCGGATCCAGCCCGGGCGGGAGGGAGCGGTGGATCGGGACACGGGATCAGGCTATGCCCGCCCCCCGACAGTCCCGCGCCCGGCGAGGCGGGTGCCCCTCAGGTGATGTCGCGACGTCCGCCGACGACGACCGCCAGCGCCACCCCGGCGACCGCCCAGGCGGCCAGGACGAGCAGTGCGACCCAGCCCGGCGGCGGGGCGCTCACCCCGGCGAGGAACTCCAGCACCGTCCGCGCGTCCGTCCCGGCCGCCGAGACCGGCGCCTCGTACAGCGCGAGATCGCCGGCGTTGCCCGGGAGGAACGGGGTGATGCGGGCGAACACCGACGGGTCCCCGGACGGCGAGCCCCCGGCCTGCAGGGCCGCGGACACCACGTTCTCGCCGATCAGCAGGTAGCCCACGGTCAGCGACACCGCGCCGGGCTGGTTCGGCACCAGCGTCCCGACGGCGACACCGAGCACGCCCCACAGCGCACAGACCAGCACGCCGACCGCGCCCAGGCCGGCCAGCTGGCCCCAGGTCGGCAGCTGCTGCCCGCCCAGCACGGCGCCGCCGAGCAGCGGCCCGAGCACCGCGACCACGAGCCCGTACGCCGCGGCGACGACGGCGGCCACCACGACCTTCCCGCCGAGCACCTGTATCCGTGACCCGGTGAGGAACGCGAGCGTGATCGTCCGGTGCCGGTACTCGCCCGCGGCGAGCAGCGCCCCGAACGCCGCGCCGATGATCGCGGTCATGCTCAGCGCCGAGGCCAGCCCGGTGAGCATGAGGATCGCCGAGGTGTCGGTCGCGGCCGGGACGAGCAGCGTGATCAGGCTGCCGAACAGGCTCATCGCGAGCGCCAGCAGCACCACCGGGATCAGCAGCAGCCACCACAGTCTCGTCGACAGTGTGCGCCGGACCTCGCCGGAGAGCACCGCGGTCCAGCGGTGCGGAGCGCCGAGCTTCATGCCGCCTCCCCACCCGAGAGCAGGCGCAGGAACATCTGCTCCAGACCCACCCGCTCCTCGGTCATGCCGTACACGGCGACGCCGGCGGTGAGCGCCAGGTCGCCGACCCGGACCGCGTCGGTCCCGCCGACGGCCAGCCAGCCGTCGTCGATCTTGTCGACCTCGGTCAGTCCCTCCGCGACCAGCGTCTCCGCCAGCCTCGCGGGGTCCGCCGCCCGCACGAGCACCCGGGCGCCGTGGCCGGCCCGCAGCTCGGAGACGGCCCCGTCGAACCGGCAGCGGCCGCGGTCGATGACGACCAGCCGCTGCGCCATCAGCTCCATCTCGGCGAGCTGGTGCGACGACACGATCACGCTGCGCCCGGACGCCGCGAAGGCGTTCACGAACGAGCGCAGCCAGGCGATGCCGTCCGGGTCGAGGCCGTTGCCGGGCTCGTCCAGGACGAGTATCCGGGGATCACCGAGCAGCGCCACGGCCAGCGCGAGCCGCTGGTTCATGCCGAGCGAGAAGTCCCCGGCCGGACGGTCGGCGGCAGCGGCCAGGCCGACCAGCCCGAGCACCTCGTCGACCCGGGAGTCGGCGACACCGATCGCGGCCGCGGCCGCCCGCAGGTGGGCCCGCGCGGTGCGCTTGGGGTGCACCCCCTGCACCTCGAGGACCGCGCCGACGACCTTCCCCGGCGACTCCAGCTCGGCGAACGGCACGTCGTCGATCAGTGCCCGGCCGGACGTCGGGACGACCAGTCCGAGGATCATCCGCAGCGTCGTCGTCTTGCCCGACCCGTTCGGGCCGAGGAACCCGGTCACCGAGCCCGGCTCGACGGTGAACGACAGGTCGCGCACCGCCTCGACCGGCCCGAACCGCTTGCCCAGCCCCTCGACGGTGATCCGCCCGGGCTCGGCGGGTGCAGTCTCCTGCACGTGGGCCTCCCGCATGGTCGCGTGGCTGTGCCCGGGCGTTCCCGGGTGCCGCGTGCCCGGCCATCCTGACCCAGTACCGGATCCACCCGGGAACCGGGGCCGTGAGCGGGACGCATACGGCCGACCGGCCCTGGCGGGAGCGCGACGAAACGGACAGGATGACCCGCGTCACATGCTCAGAGCCGAGCCGTCCGGGAGCACCCGTCGTGATCGATCCGAACAGCACCGTCTCGTCCCTGCTGCGCACGCACGCGGCCGGACGCCCGGACGACGAGGCGTTGCGCTTCGGCGACGTCCGCCGGACCTGGTCCGAGCTCGACGAGCGGGTGCGCAGGCTGGCGTCCGCGCTCCGGGCGGAGGGGATCGGCCCCGGCGACCGGGTCGCCGTCCTCGATCTCAACCACCCGTCCTGCCTGGAGCTGTCGCTGGCCTGCGCGCGGATCGGCGCGGCGAACGCGGTGGTCAACTTCCGGCTGGCCCCGCCGGAGATCCTCTACGTGATCGACGACGCCCAGGCGCGGCTGCTGTTGGTCGGGCCGGAGTTCGCCGCGGCGGCCGCGCAGCTGCGGGACCGGATGAGCTCGGTGCGCCGGGTGCTGCAGGTGGGCGGTGAGGCGGACGAGTACGAGGCGTTCCTCGCCGCGGGCGATCCCGACCCCGAGCCCTACGACGCCGCGCCCGGCGAGTGCTTCGTGCAGCTCTACACCTCGGGCACGACGGGCTTCCCGAAGGGCGCGATGCTCACCCACGGCGCGATGCTCGCGCACGCCGCCCACGTCACCGCCGACTTCGGGCTGACCCCGTCCGACGTCGTGCAGGTCGCGATGCCGCTGTTCCACGTCGGCGGGACCAGCTACGCGTTCGTCGCGCTCGCGCAGGGCGCGCGGATCGTGATGGCCCGGATGCCCGACCCGGCCGCCCTGCTCGACATGGTCGCGGCGGAGCGGATCACGCACACGTTCTGGGTGCCGGCGCTGATGGGCGCCATGACCCAGGTGCCCGGCGCGGCGGACCGGGACTACTCGTCGATGCGGGCCATCTCCTACGGCGCCTCGCCGATGCCGCTGCCCGTCATGCGCGCCAGCCTGGAGCTGTTCGGGCCCCGGCTGCACCAGGTGTACGGCATGACCGAGGCCTGCGGCGTGGTCAGCTCGCTCGGGCCGGAGGACCACACCGACCCGGCCGTCGCCCACCGGCTCGTCTCGGCCGGGAAGCCGATCACCGGCGTGGAGATCGAGGTGCGCGACCCCGCGACCGGCGACCCGGTCCCGACCGGCGAGCCGGGTGAGATCTGGGTGCGGACCGACCAGCTGATGAGCGGGTACTGGCGCAAGCCGGACGCCACCGCGTCGGCGGTCACGGCCGACGGCTGGCTGCGGTCCGGCGACGGCGGGCACGTCGACGCCGACGGCTACGTCTACGTCACCGACCGGATCAAGGACATGATCGTGTCCGGTGGGGAGAACGTGTACCCGGCGGAGATCGAGCGCGTCCTGGCGGAGCACCCGACGGTCGGCGACGTCGCCGTCATCGGTGTCCCCGACGAGCGCTGGGGCGAGGTGCCGAAGGCCTGCGTGGTCGCCGCGCCGGGCGCGACGGTCGACGCCGACGGCCTCCTCGCGCACGCCCGCGCGCACCTCGCGTCGTTCAAGGTCCCGAAGTCCGTCGACGTCCTGGAGGAGCTGCCGCGCAACCCGACCGGCAAGATCCTCAAGAAGGACCTGCGGGCGCCGTACTGGGCGGACCGGGAGCGCTCCACCGTCTGAAAATGAGACACGCCGAAACTTGACTCGTTCCAGAAACGACGGCAGGCTCGCAGCCGTGTCGACCGATTCGGACCACGAGGGCATGCTGCGCGGGGCCGCGCTGCGTGTGACGCGCCCTCGGGTGGCCGTTCTGCACGCCGTGCACGATCATCCGCACGCGGACACGGACTCGATCATCCGGGCCGTGCGGAACGATCTCGGCGAGGTGTCCCACCAGGCCGTCTACGACGTCCTGAAGGCCCTCACCGGCGCGGGACTCGTGCGGCGCATCCAGCCGACGGGCTCCGTCGCCCGCTACGAGGCACGGGTGGGGGACAACCACCACCACGTCGTCTGCCGGTCCTGCGGGGCCATCGCCGACGTCGACTGCGCCGTCGGCGCAGCGCCCTGCCTCACCGCCTCCGACAGCAGCGGCTTCGTGATCGACGAGGCCGAGGTCGTCTACTGGGGACGGTGCCCCGACTGCTCCACCACCACAGAACCCGGAAGGATTTCCCGTGTCTGACGAGAAGGTAACCGTCGAGGGCGAGCTGAACAGGGAGGAGGACGGGGGCTGCCCGGTCGCCCACGGCCGCATCCCGCACCCCACCGAGGGTGGCGGCAACATCGACTGGTGGCCGAACCAGCTCAACCTGAAGGTCCTCCGCAAGCACCAGCCCGCGTCCGACCCGTTCCACGGCGAGTTCGACTACGCGGCCGCGTTCGCGACCGTCGACCTCGACGAGCTGGCCCGCGACGTCGACGCGGTCATCACCACCTCGCAGGACTGGTGGCCCGCCGACCACGGCAGCTACGCCGGGTTCTTCATCCGGATGGCCTGGCACTCAGCAGGCACCTACCGGACCTTCGACGGCCGTGGCGGCGCCGGCGCCGGCATGCAGCGCTTCGCCCCCCTGAACAGCTGGCCCGACAACGGCAACCTGGACAAGGCCCGCCGTCTGCTGTGGCCGGTCAAGCAGAAGTACGGCCGCACCGTCTCCTGGGCCGACCTGATGATCTTCGCGGGCAACCGCGCGCTGGAGGTCTCGGGCTTCACGACCTTCGGCTTCGCCGGTGGCCGCGCCGACGTCTGGGAGCCGGACGAGGACGTCTACTGGGGTGCCGAGACGACCTGGCTCGGCAACGAGGCGCGCTACGGCGGCAGCACCGACGTCGCGCACCGCGAGCTGGAGAAGCCGCTCGGCGCCTCCCACATGGGTCTGATCTACGTCAACCCGGAGGGCCCGGACGCCAACCACGACCCGGTCGCCGCGGCCCGCGACATCCGCGAGACCTTCGGCCGGATGGCGATGAACGACGAGGAGACCGTCGCGCTGATCGCCGGCGGCCACACCCTCGGCAAGACCCACGGTGCGGCGAACCCCGACGAGAACGGCAACGTCGGTCCGGAGCCCGAGGGCGCCGACATCACCGAGCAGGGTCTCGGCTGGAAGCAGAGCTTCGGTTCCGGCAAGGGCCGTGACGCCATCACCTCGGGTCTGGAGGTCACCTGGACCCGCACCCCGAACCGGTGGAGCCACGACTTCTTCGACTTCCTCTTCAAGTACGAGTGGGAGGTCGAGAAGTCCCCGGCCGGCGCCTGGCAGTACGTCGCCAAGGACGCCGAGGCGATCATCCCGGACCCGGAGGAGGGCTACCCGGCGCGCAAGCCGACGATGCTCACCACCGACCTCTCCCTGCGGTTCGACCCGATCTACAAGGAGATCTCGCTCCGCTTCCGGGACAACCCGCAGGAGTTCGAGGACGCCTTCGCCCGCGCCTGGTACAAGCTGACCCACCGCGACATGGGTCCGCGTGAGCGCTACATCGGCGCCTGGGTCCCGCAGGAGGAGCTGCTCTGGCAGGACCCGGTCCCGGCCGTGGACCACGAGCTCGTCTCCGCCGACGACGTCGCGTCGATCAAGGCGAAGGTGCTCGAGTCGGGCCTGTCGGTCTCCGAGCTGGTGTCGACGGCGTGGGCCGCGGCCTCGTCGTTCCGCACCTCGGACAAGCGGGGCGGCGCCAACGGCGGCCGCATCCGCCTGGAGCCGCAGCGCAGCTGGGAGGTCAACGACCCGGCCCGGCTCAACACCGTGATCTCGAAGCTGGAGTCGATCCAGGCCGACGTCAACGGCTCGCTGTCCGGCGGCAAGAAGATCTCCTTCGCCGACCTGGTCGTCCTCGCCGGCGCCGCGGGTGTCGAGAAGGCCGCCAAGGACGCCGGGCACGACGTCACCGTGCCGTTCGTCCCGGGCCGCACCGACGCGACCCAGGAGCAGACCGACGTCGAGTCGTTCTCCTACCTGGAGCCGACGACCGACGGGTTCCGCAACGTCCTGGGCAAGGAGAACCGCCTCCCGGCGGAGTACCAGCTCGTGGACCGCGCGAACCTGCTCGGCGTCACGGCGCCGGAGCTGACCGTGCTGGTCGGCGGCCTGCGGGTGCTGGGCGCGAACACCGGTGGCAACACCGCCGGCGTGCTCACCGACAAGCCGGGCACCCTGACCAACGACTTCTTCACGACCCTGCTCTCGGCCGGGATCGAGTGGAAGTCCGTCGCCGGTGACGACGACGCCTTCGAGGCCGTCGACACCGCCACCGGCCAGAAGGTGTGGACCGGCACCCGTGCCGACCTGGTGTTCGGCTCGAACTCCGAGCTGCGCGCGGTCGCCGAGGTCTACGCCAGCGCCGACGCCGGCGACAAGTTCGTCCAGGACTTCGTCGCCGCGTGGGACAAGGTCATGACGGCCGACCGCTACGACATCTGATCGTCGCGTAGCTCCACACGACGCCCGGGCCCGGTTCCGACCGGCCCGGGCGTCGTCGTGTCCGGGCCCGCCCCACCGGTCCGCCCCGCCCCGGTCCCGCCCCGGTCCGCCCCGCGCCGGTCCGCCCCGCGCCGGTCCGCCCCGCGCCGGTCCGCCCCCGCCGAGATGCAGCCCAGCGTCGTCCGGTGATCGACAATTCGCGCTCGTGCGCATCTCGGCGGGGATGCTGCGTGCCCGGATCAGCTCCCGGGAGGGTCCGGGATCGTCGGGCTGTGACGGGTCCGTGCGGGCGAATGGCGCGCCATGCACCCGTCGGCATCGGGCCCGGGTTGACGGCGTGCCACTCGTGGGGTGCTCCGGCCGGCTCGCGGGTCACGCCGGGCGATCCGTCCCGGCCACCGCCGGTGCTACCGCAGGCCGTCGAGGAGGTCCGCGAGCCGCACGGGCTCGGAGAGCATCGGCCAGTGCCCGGTCGGCAGCGCCGCGAACGACCACTCCGGCCCGCCCATCTCGGCGAAGCCCGGCACCCCCGCCTCGATCAGCGGGCGCACGTCGTCCGGGGTGAAGCTGCAGGCCACGACGGTCTTCGGCAGCGCAGGGTCGGATGTCCCCCGCTTCACGCCGGTCAGCACGGCCCCCGCGGGTTCGACCAGCGACCGGGCGCGGACGTCGTCGAACAGCGCGTCCGGGATGCCCTCGGTGCTCGTCCCGAGCTCGTCGAACTCCGAGCGGGACGGCATCGGCTGCCCGGAACCGTGCCCGGCGATCGTCGCCCGGGTCCGCTCCTGCACGAACGGCTCGGTGAAGTCGATCTGCGCCATGCCGTCGGGCAGCGGGCCGGTGTCGACGAACACCAGGTGCGCGACCCGTTCCCGGGCCCGCTCGGCGGCCGCGGCGCAGACCGGGCCACCACCGCTGTGCCCCACGAGCACGCCCGGCCCGCCGAGTTCCGCGAGCGCGGCGAGGACGTCGTCGACGTGGGACTCGGCCGTGTCCTGCGGGTCGTGGCCGAGCTCGACCGCCACGACGTGGTGGCCGCGGCCACGCAGGTCCGCCGCGACCGCGTCCCACGCCCACGCACCCAGCCAGAACCCCGGGACCAGCACGTATGTCGTCATGCCCGTCATCGTGCCGGGCATCGCGGACAGGTCCGGTCCTCGTTCGGCCGGCTACTTCCCCTGGCGGTTCCCGGACCGCTCGGCCTTCAGCCGCGCGGCCTCCCGGTCGGCCTCCGCGCGGGTGTTGCGCTCGCGGCGCAGCCACTCGGGCTGCTCCTCCTTCACCGCCGCGATCTGCTCGGTGGTCAGCGGCTCGGTGATACCGGCGCGGGCCAGCCCGGAGATCGACACCCCGAGCCTGTCCGCGACGACGGGGCGCGGGTGCGGACCGTCCCGGCGGAGGTCGCGCAGCCACTCGGGCGGGTCGGCCTGCAGGGCGTTGAGCTCGTCGCGCGAGATCTCACCGTCCCGGAACTCGGCGGGGGTCGCGTCGAGGAACACACCGAGCTTCTTCGCCGCCGTCGCGGGCTTCATCGTCTGGCTGGACTTCTGCGGCGTCATCCCGCAAGGGTATCGAGGGCCGGCAGGCGGGCCCGTCACCGGCGGATAGCCTGGACCGGTGACCGACCCGGGCGCCCCCGCATCCTTCCGGCTCGGCTACGTCCCGGGCGCCACACCGGGCAAGTGGGCCCGCATGTGGGCCGAGCGCGTGCCCGACGTCCCGCTGGACCTGGTCACGGTGGGCGCCGCCGAGGCGGAGGACGCCGTCCGGTCGGGCGCGGTGGACGCCGGTGTCGTCCGGCTGCCGATCGACCGGACCGGCCTGCACGCGATCCCGCTCTACACCGAGGCCACCGTGGTCGTCGTCCCGAAGGACCACGTGGTCACCGCCGCCGACGAGGTCACCGTCGAGGACCTGGCCGACGAGGTGGTCCTGCATCCCGCGGACGGGACCCTCGGCTGGGACGGCGACGGGCCGGGGACGGCGGCGACCGTCGTCCCCGCCACGACCGCCGAGGCGGTCGAGCTCGTCGCCGCGGGTGTCGGCGTGCTCGTCGTCCCGCAGTCGCTGGCCCGGCTCCACCACCGCCGGGATCTCACCTACCGGCCGCTGGCCGGCGCCCCGGCGTCGAGCGTCGTGCTGACCTGGCCGGACGCGGAGACCTCCGACCTGATGGAGCAGTTCATCGGGATCGTCCGGGGCCGCACGGTCAACAGCTCCCGCACCCCGCGCCGGGAGGACGCCCCGGCTCACACCCCCGCGAAGCGACCCACCGCCCGACGACGGACGGCCCGCCGCGGCAGGCCCCGCCGCTGAGCCACGGGTCCCCCGGACACGACGAGGCCCCGCACCGGATCGGTGCGGGGCCGGTCGTACGACGACGCGAGGGGTCAGGCAGCGGCAGCGGCCTGCTTCTTGGCGGACAGCTTCTCCAGCCGCCGGGTGGTGGGCCAGCGGACGTTGGTCGCCCAGCCGAGCTTCTCGAAGCCGCGGATGACCAGCGCCGAGATGTCGATCTGGCCCTTCTTGACGCCGTGCCGGGCGCAGGTCGGGTCGGCGTGGTGCAGGTTGTGCCACGACTCGCCGAAGGACAGCACCGCCAGCCACCAGACGTTGGCGGACTTGTCGCGGGAGGCGAAGGGACGCTCGCCCCAGATGTGGCAGATCGAGTTGATCGACCAGGTGACGTGGTGCAGGACCGCGACGCGGACCAGACCGGCCCAGAAGAACGCGGTGAAGGCACCCCACCAGGACATCGTGACGAGGCCACCGATCAGCGCCGGGCCGAGCAGGCTGATCACGACGATCAGCGGGAAGGCCCGGCCGACCCGCATCATGTCCTTGTCCTCGAGGAGGTCCGGCGCGAACCGCTTCATGTTGGTCAGGTCGCGGTCGAACAGCCAGCCCATGTGCGAGTGCCAGAAGCCCTTGACCAGCGCCTTCGCGCCGGTGCCGTAGAGCCACGGCGAGTGCGGGTCGCCCTCCTTGTCGGAGAACGCGTGGTGCCGGCGGTGGTCACCGACCCAGTCCAGGACGCTGCCCTGCAGGGCGATGCTGCCCGCGACCGCCAGCGCGATCCGCAGCGGGCGCTTCGCCTTGAACGAGCCGTGCGTGAAGTACCGGTGGAAACCGACGGTCACGCCGAGACCGCTGATCAGGTAGAAGACCGCGAACAGCGCCACGTCGACCCAGCCGAGCCCCCAGCCCCACGCGAGCGGGACCGCGGTGAACAGCGCGAGCGTCGGGAGGATCACGAAGACCCCCACCAGGAACATCGCGCCGGGCGGGCGCTGCCCCTCGGTCACCGGCGGCGGCGTCCGCTTCTCGGGGGTGGAGCGGGGAGGTGCTGCCTCGAGCGTCATGCCTCCATGAGACCGGCGGACGTACCCGCCCGGCAGTGCGGCTAACCCCCCTATCGCGAGTCGGGTTCGGCCGCGCGTGGACTTGACCCGCGAGTAACTTACGACTACTCACCGGAGGGTGAAGCTCTCCACGGTTCTCCCCTACGGCGACGACCCGATCCGCAACGCGGACGCGGTCACCGACATGGAACGCGCCGGCCTGGACGTCGTCTGGGCCGCCGAGGCGTACAGCTTCGACGCGGTCTCCCTGCTCGGCTACCTCGCGGCCCGCACCGAGCGGCTCGAGATCGGGTCGGCCATCCTCCCGATCTACTCGCGCACCCCCACCCTCACCGCGATGACGGCGGCCGGCCTGGACGCGCTGTCCGGCGGCCGGTTCAGCCTGGGGCTCGGCGCGTCCGGGCCGCAGGTGATCGAGGGCTTCCACGGGGTGCCCTACGACAAGCCGGTCGGCCGCACCCGCGAGATCATCGAGATCTGCCGGAAGGTGTGGAAGCGCGACGAGAAACTGACCAACGACGGCCTCTACCCGATCCCGCTGCCCGGCGGCACCGGCCTCGGCAAGCCGCTGAAGATCATCAACCACCCTCAGCGGTCGGACATCCCGATCTGGGTGGCCGCCCTGGGCGAGAAGAACCTCCAGATGACGGCCGAGCTCGCGAACGGCTGGCTGCCGCACGTCGTGCTGCCGGAGAAGATCCAGGAGGTGTTCGGGCCGTCGCTGGAGGCGGGCTTCGCGAAGCGCGCCCCCGAGCTGGGTCCGCTGCAGATCACCGGTGGTGGCATCTGCGCGCTCGAGGAGGAGATGTTCGAGCCGGCCCGCCAGGCGGCCCGCGGCCTGTACGCGCTCTACATCGGCGGCATGGGCGCGCGGGGGAAGAACTTCTACAACACCGTCTTCGCGAAGCAGGGCTACGCCGACGCGGCGAAGGTCGTGCAGGACCTCTACCTGGACGGGAAGAAGGAGGAGGCCATGGCCGCCCTCCCGGACGACTTCATCGACAAGGTCGCGCTGATCGGGCCGGAGGGTCACGTCCGCGAGCGGATCGCGGCGCTGCGCGAGAACGGGATCACCCACCTGCACGTGAACCCGATGACCTCCGACGTCAACGGGATGTTCGAGAAGCTCAAGACCTGGATCTCCTGAGCGGTCTTGCCCCGCCCCACGCGGGCGTGCTGGTCTGGATCCCATGGTCGACACCGACGTCGGGGACCGCGATTTCGACGTGGTCGTGATCGGGGCCGGCTTCGCCGGGCTCTACATGCTGCACCGCCTGCGCGGGCTGGGGATGTCCGCCGTCGTGCTGGAGCAGGCCGGCGGCGTCGGCGGGACCTGGTACTGGAACCGGTACCCGGGGGCGCGGTGCGACTCGGAGAGCTACTACTACTGCTACTCGTTCGACCGCGAGCTCGAGCAGGAATGGACCTGGACCGAGCGGTACCCGCGGCAGCCGGAGATCAAGGCCTACCTCGACCACGTCGCGGACCGGTTCGACCTGCGCCGCGACATCCGGTTCTCGACGACGGTCACCGGCGCCCGCGCGGACGCCGACGGGCGCGGCTGGACCGTCTCGGTGCAGGAGGGCACCGACCTGCACTGCCGGTTCCTGGTCACCGCGGTCGGCTGCCTGTCCGCGGCGAACGTCCCGGACCTGCCGGGGCTGGAGACGTTCGCCGGGCGCTGGTTCCACACCGGGCGGTGGCCGCACGAGGGCGTCGACGTGACGGGGCGGCGGGTCGGCGTCGTCGGCACCGGGTCGACCGGGATCCAGGCGATCCCGGTGCTGGCGCGGGAGGCGGCGCACCTGACCGTCCTGCAGCGCACCCCGAACTACTCGGTCCCGGCTCGCAACGGCCCCCTGTCCGAGGCCGAGTCGCGCTCCTACAAGGCGGACTACGCGGACATCCGCGCGGTGCAGGCCGCCTCGGCGAACGGGCACCCGTTCGTCGTCAACCCGCAGTCGGCCCTGGAGGTGGACGCGGCCGAGCGGGACGGCGTCTACCGGGCCGCGTGGGAACGCGGCGGCCTGCGCTTCCGGGCCAGCTACCGCGACCTGCTCGCCGACGAGGAGGCGAACGAGACCGCATCGGAGTTCGTGCGGGACCGGATCCGGGAGATCGTGCGCGACCCGGAGACCGCGGCCCGGCTCCTGCCGCACGACCACGGGTTCGCCACCAAGCGCCCGCCGATCGACACCGGCTACTTCGAGACGTACAACCGCGACGACGTGACGCTCGTCGACGTCCGGGCCGACCCGGTCGAGGCCGTCGTCCCGGAGGGTCTGCGGCTGCGCTCGGGCGCCGTGCACGAGCTCGACGACATCGTGTTCGCCACCGGTTTCGACGCGCTCACCGGCCCGCTGCTGCGGCTCGACCCGACCGGCCCGGACGGCACGTCGCTGCGCAGCGCCTGGCGGGACGGCCCGCGGACCTACCTGGGCCTGGCGGTCTCCGGCTTCCCCAACCTGTTCACGATCACCGGGCCGTTCAGCCCGTCGGTGCTGACCAACATGCCGAGCTCGATCGAGCAGCACGTGGACTGGATCGCCGGGTGCCTGGCCCACCTGCGCGCCACCGGCGCCGACCGGATCGAGGCCGACCCCGGCGCCGAGCAGGCGTGGGGGGAGCACAACCGGGAGGCGGCCGACGCGACGCTGCTGCCCCGCGCCGCCACCTCCTGGTACCTGGGGGCGAACGTCCCCGGGAAGCCGAGCGTGTTCATGCCCTACGCCGGCGGGTTCGCCCGCTACGCCGGCACGTGCGCCGACGTCGCCCGGGACGGCTACCGCGGGTTCCGGCTGGGAGACCGCCGGGCCGTCGCGTGAGACGTCCGTCCGGCACCGCCCGTCACTGCGCCGTTCGGCCCAGTGACGGGGGGCCGCGTCACGGCCGGTATCCGATGCGTACAGAATGTGTGAGGTCGTCCACGGTCACCGCGCACGGGGCAGCCCCCCGAGCACGACGAGGAGGAGCACCGACTTGCTGGAGCTGGCCATCCGGACCTCCGACGAGCCGATCTCCCCGGGGCAGTACCGGCACACGGCCACGCACGCCTGGTGGATGGGCACCTGGTTCGCCGGTGACGAGGTCTGCGTGCACTTCTCCGAGCACCTCCTCCAGCAGTGGACGCCGGTCGACCCCGGTGCGGACTGGCTGCTCGACCGCGAGCTGACCGGGCAGGTGCGCTGGCTGTCCGGGGACGGGGCCCGCGCCGTCGACGAGGGGTTCCGGATCGCCGACCAGTGGCCGACCGGCCGGTTCCGCGCCCCGCACGGCGACTTCTACGCCGAGCTGCACGGCCACCTGCCGGCCGCCCGGCCCGGCTCGTGGTCGAACCCGACGGCCCAGTTCCTGGCCACACTGCCGGTCGAGCCCGAGGCGATGCTGCAGCGGCTGATCGAGGAGAGCCCGCCCGGCCGCGGCTACACCGGCCCGTTCCAGAGCGCGGTCGACGCGCTGCGCACCTGCCGCGTCCCGGCCGCGCAGCGGGCCGTGCTCTACACCGCGTTGCGCCTGCTGCCCGCGGTCGAGCTCGGCGAGGCCGCGAACCTCGACGGCGACCTCCACCCGACCCTCGTGCACGACGACGGCCCGGTCCGCTCCGAGCTGTTCGTCTCCCCCGTCGACGGCCAGTACGCCGGCGAGCGCGACACCGTCCGCCGCCCGGCCCGCGTCGGCCCGCCGGTCGGCACCGTCGTCGCCGAGACGACCGTCGAGACCTCCGTGGTCGACGTCCTGGGGTCACCTCCCGGCTTCTGAATCGTGTCGTGTACCGGTCCGGTCCCTGATGATCACGGGAAGGTCACGGAATGGGACCCGGCACACTGCCACCGCTCGTGCGGAGGGGACTAACCTGGTACCCGGTCGCGACAAATCGAGCAGCTGAACAAGGCGGTTGACGCAGAGTGTCATCGAGCAGTACCTCCCATCCGGCGGGCGACTTCGGTCCCAACGAGTGGCTCGTCGAGGAGATGTACCAGCGCTTCCAGGAGGACCCGTCGGCCGTGGACCCGGCCTGGCACGAGTTCTTCGCCGACTACGGCGGCGGGGACGGTGAGAAGCGCCCCGCGTCCGGTGAGACGGCCGACACGGGCGGCGCCACCGGATCCGCGGCCAACGGGTCCGCCCCGTCGGCGAGCTCCGGCGGGGTGACCCGCGGATCGGCCACCGAGGACGACGAGGGGTCCGACACCTCGTCGGCGCCGACCCAGAAGGCCGTCAGGAACGGCGGCCGGGCGAGCGGACGGTCGTCCGGCTCCTCGCGGGACGTCCCGCCGCCGGTCACGCCCAAGGCCGAGGCCCCGCCCGCCGACGAGAAGCTCCGCACCGGCAGCGCGCCCTCCACGAACGGCGCCGCGAAGCCGGCGGCCGGGAGCACGTCGAAGGCGGCCAGGCCGGCACAGGACGGGGGTGGAGCGACCACCACCCCGCTGCGCGGTGCCGCGAACGCCATCGCCAAGAACATGACCGCGTCGCTGGAGCTGCCGACCGCGACGAGTGTCCGTGCGGTCCCGGCCAAGCTGCTGGCCGACAACCGCATCGTCATCAACAACCACCTGAAGCGGACCCGCGGCGGGAAGCTCTCGTTCACGCACCTGATCGGCTACGCGCTGGTCAAGGCGCTGGCCGACTTCCCGAACATGAACCGGCACTTCGCCGAGACCGACGGCAAGGCCGCGGTCGCCACCCCCGAGCACGTCAACCTCGGCCTGGCCATGGACATGCCGGGCAAGGACGGCAGCCGCTCGCTGATCGTCGTGTCGATCAAGGGCTGCGAGAACATGTCGTTCGCCCAGTTCTGGGCGGCGTACGAGGGCATGGTCCGCAAGGCCCGTGACGGCAAGCTCACCGCCGAGGACTTCTCCGGCACCACGATCAGCCTGACCAACCCGGGCACCCTGGGCACCAACCACTCGGTGCCGCGGCTGACGGTCGGCCAGGGCGCGATCATCGGTGTGGGCGCGATGGAGTACCCGGCCGCGTTCCAGGGCGCGTCCGAGGAGCGGATGGCCGAGCTCGGCATCAGCAAGATCATCACGCTGACGTCGACCTACGACCACCGGATCATCCAGGGCGCCGAGTCCGGCGACTTCCTGCGCCGGGTGCACCACCTGCTGCTGGGCGAGAACAACTTCTACGACGACGTCTTCGCCTCCCTGCGGGTGCCCTACGAGCCGATCCGCTGGGTGCAGGACTTCCCCGAGGGCGAGGTCGACAAGACCGCCCGCGTCCTCGAGCTGATCGAGTCCTACCGGACCCGTGGCCACCTGATGGCCGACACGGACCCGCTGAACTACCGCCAGCGCCGGCACCCGGACCTCGACGTCCTGTCCCACGGGCTGACCCTCTGGGACCTCGACCGCGACTTCGCGGTCGGCGGGTTCGGCGGCCAGAGCCACATGAAGCTGCGCGACGTGCTCGGCCTGCTGCGCGCGTCGTACTGCCGGACCATCGGCACCGAGTACATGCACATCGCCGACCCCGAGCAGCGCAAGTGGCTCGAGGAGCGGATCGAGGTCCCGCACCAGAAGCCGGACCAGAGCGAGCAGAAGTACATCCTCTCGCGGCTGAACGCCGCCGAGGCGTTCGAGACGTTCCTGCAGACCAAGTACGTCGGGCAGAAGCGCTTCTCGCTGGAGGGCGGCGAGACCGTCATCCCGCTGCTCGACGCCGTGCTGGACAAGGCCGCCGAGCGCGAGCTCGACGAGGTCGTCGTCGGCATGCCGCACCGCGGCCGGCTGAACGTGCTGGCCAACATCGTCGGCAAGCCGATCAGCCAGATCTTCCGCGAGTTCGAGGGCAACCTCGACCCGGGCCAGGCGCACGGCTCCGGGGACGTCAAGTACCACCTGGGCGCCGAGGGCAAGTACTTCCGGATGTTCGGCGACGGCGAGACCACCGTCTCGCTGACCGCGAACCCCTCGCACCTGGAGGCCGTGGACCCGGTGCTCGAAGGCATCGTCCGCGCCAAGCAGGACCTGCTCGACAAGGGCGACGGCGGCTTCACCGTGCTGCCCGTCCTCATGCACGGCGACGCCGCGTTCGCCGGCCAGGGCGTCGTGGCCGAGACGCTGAACCTGGCGCTGCTGCGCGGCTACCGCACCGGCGGCACCGTGCACGTCGTCGTCAACAACCAGGTCGGCTTCACCACCGCGCCGGAGCACTCGCGCTCCTCGCAGTACTGCACCGACGTCGCGAAGATGATCGGCGCGCCGGTCTTCCACGTGAACGGCGACGACCCGGAGGCCTGCGTCTGGGTCGCCAAGCTGGCGGTCGAGTACCGCGAGCGCTGGAACAACGACGTCGTGATCGACATGATCTGCTACCGGCGCCGGGGCCACAACGAGGGCGACGACCCCTCGATGACCCAGCCGTCGATGTACGACGTGATCGACGCCAAGCGCAGCGTCCGGAAGATCTACACCGAGTCGCTGATCGGCCGGGGCGACATCACGATGGAGGAGGCCGAGCAGGCCCTCAAGGACTTCTCCAACCAGCTGGAGCACGTCTTCAACGAGGTGCGCGAGCTCGAGAAGACCCCGCCGGTGATCTCGCCGTCGATCGAGCAGGAGCAGCAGGTCCCGTCCGACCTGGACACCTCGATCCCGCTGGAGATCGTCCACCGGATCGGCGACGTCCACGAGACGCTGCCCGAGGGCTTCGCCGTGCACAAGCGGGTCGAGCCGGTGCTCAAGAAGCGCTACACCATGTCCCGCGAGGGCAACGTGGACTGGGCGTTCGCCGAGCTGCTCGCCATGGGCTCGCTGGCGATCGACGGCCGGCTGGTCCGGCTGTCCGGCCAGGACTCGCGGCGCGGCACCTTCGTGCAGCGCCACTCGGTGCTGATCGACCGCAAGACCGGTGCCGAGTACTTCCCGCTGCGCAACCTCGCCGAGGGCCAGGGCCGCTTCCTGCCCTACGACTCGGCGCTCTCCGAGTTCGCCGCCGTCGGGTTCGAGTACGGCTACTCGGTGGCCAACTCGGACGCGCTGGTGATGTGGGAGGGCCAGTTCGGCGACTTCGTCAACGGCGCCCAGTCGATCATCGACGAGTTCATCTCGTCCGGTGAGGCGAAGTGGGGCCAGCTGTCGGACGTCGCACTGCTGCTGCCGCACGGCCTCGAGGGCCAGGGCCCCGACCACAGCTCGGGCCGCATCGAGCGGTTCCTGCAGCTGTGCGCCGAGGGCTCGATGACGGTCGCGCTGCCCTCCGAGCCGGCGAACTACTTCCACCTCCTGCGCCAGCACACCCTCGACGGGGTGCGCCGGCCGCTGGTGGTCTTCACGCCGAAGTGGATGCTGCGGGCCAAGCAGGTCGTCAGCCCGCTGTCGGACTTCACCGAGGGCCGGTTCCGCCCGGTGATCGACGACCCGGAGCACCGGGCCACGACGGGCCCGGTGTCGGGCGTCGACCGGGTGCTGTTCTGCAGCGGCAAGATCTACTGGGAGCTCGCCGCGGCGAAGGAGAAGCGCCGCAAGAACGGCGACACCTCGGTCGACGGCACCGCGCTGGTCCGCGTCGAGCAGCTCTACCCGATGCCGACCGAGCAGATCGCCGAGATCCTCGAGCGGTACCCGGACGCGCAGAGCGTGCGCTGGGTCCAGGAGGAGCCCGCCAACCAGGGCTCGTGGCCGTACTACGGTCTGGAGCTGCCCCAGAAGCTCCCGCAGCTGCAGGGCCGCTTCACCCGGGTGTCCCGGCGGCGGATGGCGGCCCCGGCCGCGGGCTCGTCGAAGGTGCACGAGGTCGAGCAGGCCGAGCTGATCGACAAGGCGTTCGCGAAGTCCTGATCGCCTGAGCAGTCCCGGACGGCCGGGCGCGGGTCCTCCGCGCCCGGCCGTTCCGTCGTTCCGGGCTTCCCGCACCCGCCGGTCCCGCCCCGCGCCGAGATGCAGCTCAGCGCGAATCGTCGATCACGGGACGACGCTGGGCCGCATCTCGACGGGGTTCGGTCGCGCACGATCGGTCCGGGCGGCGTGGTGCGGTGCGTGTCAGGGGCGGTGCAGGCGTCCTCGGGCCACCAGCTCCACGACGACCGTCGCCGCGATCGTCTCGGCCGCCAGCAGGCCCGCCAGCACCAGGAGCTGGGCGGCCGCGGCCTGCACCGGATCACCGCTGCCCAGCAGAACCCCGACGAACGCGCCGGGCAGCGTCACCAGCCCGACCGTGCGGGTCTGGTCCAGCGCGGGCACGAGTGCCCGTCCCGCCGACGGCCGGACGACGAGCAGCGCCGCGTCCCGCGGGAGCAGGCCGAGGGCCAGTGCCGCCTCGTGCTCGCCCTGGCGGGTCCCCAGCTCGTCGAGCGCCGGGCGGCCCGCCAGCGACGTCGCCGTCATCGCCCCGCCGATCACGATCCCGGCGACCGGGACGACGGCGATCCCGGTGAAGGGCACCGCCCCGCTGGTCAGCACGACGACCAGCACCGGCGTCACACCGGCGACGATCGCCGTCCCGGCCACCCCCCACCCGCGAGCCCCGGTGATCCGCCGGCCCGACGTCCAGGCCGCGACGACGACCATCAGCAGGACGAACGCGGCCGTCCCCCACCACGTCCGGACCAGGGCGAGCAGCACCAGGGCGACCAGCGCGAGCTGCGCGACGGCACGGGCCACCGCGGTCGCCGACGACCACGCCGTCCCGGTACCCCCGATCGTCGCGGCGGCCGCGGCCAGCGCCACGAGCGCGAGCAGCGCGATCACCAGCGGCGGTCCGACCACCACACCCGAACCCATCGGCACCCCCGTGACTAGCCTGTGCCCTGTGTACTTCACCGACCGCGGCATCGAGGAGCTCGTCGACCGGCGTGGCGACGAGCAGGTCAGCGTCGAGTGGCTCGCCGACCGGCTGCGGGCCTTCGTCGACCTGAACCCGCAGTTCGAGACGGCCGTCGAGCGCCTGTCGAGCTTCCTCGCGCGCGACGACGCCGACGACGACTGACCCCGGTCCGGCCCGGGGACGTGATCAGACCGCGGGGGCGCGGACGGGGAACGGGACGCCGGTGAGCTCCTCGGACCGCTCCCACAGCCTGCGGGCGAGCTCGACGTCGTCGGCGGGCGCGCGCAGGGCCCGCACCTCGGGGCGGCCGCCGTGCCGGTCGGGGCCGATGATGCCCGCGGCGGGCACGCGGCCCACCACACCCTCCACCAGCGCCGCCGCGCCCGCGTCGACGGAGTTGCCGACCCACCGCGTGAGCAGCCCGAGGACCGCGCGGACCGGCGCCGGATGGCCGTCCTGCATCGGCGTGCTCGCCATGCCGGGATGCACCAGCACGCTGGCGACCGGTGATCCCGCGGCGGCCGTGCGGCGGCCGAGCTCGACGGCGAACAGGGCGTTGGCCAGCTTCGAGTCGTTGTAGGAGCGCAGCATCGCCGCCCGCCCACGGTAGGTGAGGTCCTCCGGGATCCGGCCCCGACGGTAGAGGCTGGACGAGACGGTGACCACGCGCGGTGCCGCCGCCCGTTCCATCCGCGGGAACAGCAGGGCGGCGAGCGCGAAGTGCCCCAGGTGGTTGGTGGCGAACCCGCGCTCCACCCCCAGCGGCCCGACGACGCGCTGCATCGACCCCAGCCCCGCGTTGGCGAGCAGGACGTCGACCTCGTCGGTGGCCTCGGCGAACGCGCGCACAGACGCCGGGTCGAACAGGTCCAGCGCCCGGACGGTGAGCCGGGCGCCGGGCTGCTCGGCGACGATCTCGTCCCGGACCCTGGTGGCCTTGGCCGTGTCCCGCGCCGCCATCACCACGTGGGCGCCCCGCCCGGCGAGCACGCGCGTGGCGGCCGCGCCGAACCCGGAGCCCGCCCCGGTGACCACGACGGTGCGTCCCTGCTGGTCGTTCATGTGAGTCCTCTTCCCGAAGCTGAACGGATAAGTCATCCGGTTCCGACAGTAGCAGAAGTGGATGAGTCATCCGCTACGATGACGGGGTGCCCCGCGCCGACGCCGCCCGCAACCGCGACCGCGCCCTGGACACCGGACGCCTGCTGCTGGCGTCCGGCGACGACACCCTCGCCCTCAACGACGTCGCCAAGCAGGCCGGCCTGGGGGTCGCCACGGTCTACCGCCACTTCCCGACCCGGCGGGCCCTGCTGGAGGCCCTCATGGACGGCCGGCTGGACGAGCTGGTCGCCGAGGCGGAGGCCGCCGCCGGGGAGCCGGACGCCGCGACGGGCCTGGCCCGGCTCGCCCGCGCCGTGCTGGTGCGGCAGCTGGGGGTGACGGGGTTCGCCGAGGTGTTCGCCACGACCGACGACGAGCGGGAAGAGACGAGCGGGCGCAAGGCCCGCGTGCTGCTCCTCGCCGATCGCGTGCTGGCCCGGGCGGTGCGCGAGGGTGCGACGCCGGCCGGGACCACCGCCATGGACGTCCAGCGACTGCTGTGCGGGGTGGCCTACGCCGCCCGGCTCGACCCCGTGGATCCCTCCGCCCGCGCGGAGGACTACCTGGACCTTCTCCTCGCGGGCCTGCGGACGCGGGCCGCGACGGTGTAGGGCAGCGGGACCACAAGGACCACTACGAGAGCTGTGTCCGCAAGCGTGGCCCCGGCCGTCGTCGAACCTAGCGTTCCTCTCTGCCACCACAGGAGGAGGAGCGTCGATGCTCATCGTTCTCGGGTCCGCGATGATCGCGGTCTTCATGTACCTGATCCTGTCCAAGCGGCTCGCGCCGATCCTGGCACTGGTACTGGTCCCGCTGACGTTCGCGCTGGTCACCGTCGGCACCGGAGTCGCCGAAGCAGGTGACGAGGGCGTCGTCGACTCGATCATGACGGCGATCTCGGACTTCGCACCGACCGCCGTGCTGCTGTTCTTCGCGATCATCTTCTTCGGCACGATGATCGACGTCGGGCTGTTCGACCCGCTCATCCGGTTCGTGCTGCGCACGGTGAACAACGACCCCGTCCGGCTGGTCGTGCTCACCGCGGTGCTGGCGGGTGTCGTCTCGCTCGACGGCGACGGTTCGACGACGTTCATCATCACCGTCTCGGCGTTGCTGCCGATCTACCTGCGGCTCGGCCTGAGCCCGGTCGTGCTGACGGTCGTCGCGAACCTGGCGAACGGCGTGCTCAACATCCTGCCCTGGGGTGGTCCGACCGTCCGCGCCGCGACGGTGCTGGGCGTCTCGCCCTCGGAGCTGTTCAACCCGATGGTGCCGGGCATGGTCCTGGGCATCCTCACCGTGCTCGTGCTCGCCTGGTTCCTGGGCCGCTCGGAGCGCAAGCGGCTGCTGGCGTCGGGCCGCACGCTGGACGTCGTGGCCGAGACCATGACCCCCGCGCGGGAGCCGGCGCTCGCGGGTGTCGGCGGTGGCACGGGAACCGCGCGCCCGGCGTCCGGTGACGGTGCGACCGGCGACGGCGCGACCGGCGGTGACGCGACCGGCGGCACGGGCGACATCCTCGACCCGGACCGGCCGACCCTGCGCCCGAAGCTGATCTGGTTCAACCTCGCCCTGACGGTCGCGCTCCTGGTCCTGCTGGGCATGGACGTGCTGCCGCTGGCGCTGGTGTTCGTCGTGGCCACCGCGATCGCGCTGGTCGTCAACTTCCCGAGGCCCGAGGACCAGCTCAAGGCCGTGACGTCGCACTCCGCGTCGATCGTCGCCGTCGTCGCGATGGTGTTCGCGGCGGCCGTGCTGGTCGGAGTGCTGTCCGGCACCGGCATGGTGACGGCGATGGCGAACGGGATCGTCGCGGCGGTGCCGCCGTCGATCGGCAGCTGGTTCGCGGTGATCACCGGGGTGCTGAGCATGCCGCTGACGTTCTTCCTCACCAACGACGCGTTCTACTTCGGCATCCTGCCGATCCTCACCGAGGCCGCCGGGCACTACGGCATCGAGCCGGTGGAGATGGCCCGCGCGTCGATCATCGGCCAGCCGGTGCACATGACGAGCCCGCTGGTCCCGGCACTGCTGCTGCTCGTGTCGCTGGCGAAGGTGAACCTCGCCGACCACCACCGGAAGGTGATCTGGCGGGCGGCGGTCTGCTCGCTGGTGATGCTGGCGACCGCGCTGGTGCTCGGCGTCGTCCCGGTCGGCTGACCGCGCAGGAGACCACCCCGCGGCGCGCCCGGACTCAGTCCGTGGCGCGCCGCAGCCGGAACAGGCGCCGGTCACCCGACGCGCGGAGCGCCCCGAGCGCTTCGTCGGCCTCGAGCTCGAGCTCGGCGTGCCGGGCCGGGTCGGCGCGGTGGTCCGCCCGCGGCCGGGGCTTGCCCGGCTCCTCCGCCGACCACAGCACCTGCAGGGCCGCCTCCCAGCGCAGCTCGTACATCCCGCGGGCGAGGGTCAGGGTGTCGGCGGCCGCGCGCAGCTCCCGTTCGGTGCCGCGCAGCTCGCGGCGCAGCTCGGCGGCCCGTTCCGCGTCCCGCTCCCGCAGGTCGACGACCGCCCCGGCCAGCCGGGACACCACCTCGCGGTAGCGCTCCGGAGCGCTCATCCGCCACCTCCACGGTCGGTCAGGATCACCAGCTGCGGGCGCGAGTGCCGGGCCCGGTCGAGGAACAGCGCCCGCCCCGGCGACGGCATCCAGTCCAACGGCTGCCCGCCGAGCAGCGGGACCAGGTCGGCGCCCTGCACGCCCGTCGCCACCCACGCACCGAGATCGTCGATCGCGGCCCCGGGCGGCGCGAGGAGCGTCTTCAGCCGCTGCGCGCCCTGCCACCAGCCCAGCACGTGCACGCCGACCCCGGGCCCGTGCCGCAGTACGGCCCGCAGGTCCTCGGTCCCGGTCCGGTCCAGCATCGCCTCGGCGACGTCCGCGCCGAAGAGCACCACAGCCAGCGGCGGGTGGCCTGCCCCGGCGCCGGTCCGGTCGCGGACGGTCGCCGCGAGCGACCGCACCCGCTCCGCGAACCCGTCCGCGGCGACCTTCTCGACGTCGCCGCGGAGCCGGCCCGCGAGCTCGTCCGCGGCCGGGCCCGCATCGGCGGCCAGCGGGACGAGCACGACCCGGGCGTCGTCGCCGGGGAGGGCGGCGAGGTAGGACTCCACCGCCGCGCACAGCAGCGGGACGGCGGCCCGCGCGTCCGGCCCGATCACCCCGAGGTTGCGCCCCGGGCCGTCGGCGAGCCCGGCCGCGGCGGGGCTGCCGTGCACGTCGACGAACTGCCCGACCAGTGCGCAGGGGACGCCGTCGTCGGGCAGCCGGGCGGCGAGCGCGTCGTGCGCGGGGGCGCGCGCCCCGTCGAAGACGACCGGGTCCGGCTCGTCGGGGAACGTCTCGAACGCGGTGCGCTGCACCTCGCGCAGCAGCGGCGCACCGGCCTCGGGCACCCGCACCACCCGGTTGCCGTGCTCGACGCCGGAGTCGTGGTTCACCACCGCGTGCCAGCGGGGGATCTCCAGCGCGGCCTCGTTGTCCTGGGCCAGGATCCGCCGGGCGCGGGGCAGTGCGATCCGCAGCACGAACTGCTCGAAGATCGCCGACCGGCCCCACAGGGCGTCGATCCCGGAGATGTCCTGGCTGGCCAGCACCAGGTGCACGCCCTGCGACCGGCCGCGCCGGGCGACGTCCTCGAGCAGCGCGGTGGCCTCGGCGCTCACCGCGTCGCGCCCGGTGAACAGGAACTGGAACTCGTCGACGACGGCGACGATCCGAGGCAGCCGGGCCTCCGGGCCCGTGATCCCGCGGTCGGCGAGCTCGTCGCGGAGCTCGGAGAGCTTCGTCGCGCCGTGACGCCGCGCCGCCTCGGCCCGGGACCGCATGACCTCGGAGAGGTGGCGCAGCAGCGCCAGCCCGAACTCCCGGTCGGTGTTGATGTTGACGCCGATCAGCCTGGCCTGCGGCAGCCGGTCCGGCCGGTGCCCGTCCGGGTCCGGTGCGAACTGGGTGAAGGAGACGCCCTCCTTGAAGTCGAGCAGGTACAGCTCGACCTCGTCCGGGCCGTAGCGGGCGGCCAGACCGGAGATCCAGGCCAGCAGCAGGTTCGTCTTGCCCGACCCGCTGGGCCCGCCGACCAGGGCGTGCGGCGAGTGGTCGTCGAGGACCAGCTCGGACGGCATCCCGTCGGAGAAGCCGATCTCGGTGACCAGCCCCTGGTGCGAGCGGTCCCGCCCGCGGTCCGGGCCGGCCGGGAGCAGGTCGGCGAACGCGCCGAGCCGGCCGCGCCACTCCTCGTGCGCCGCCGCGATCGCCGTACAGATCTTCGTGACGTCGTCGGGGGGCACCGGGGCGTCCGGCTCGACGAGCACGTGCGGGCCGGTCAGCGACGTCCGGACGGGGACGGCGATCGACACGTCGTCGGGATCGGTGCCGGGCGGGTCGCCGAAGTCGACCGCCTCCACCGGGCGGCGCAGCCCGACCGGCACGTCGAGCAGCACGAGCACCACCCCGGCCGCGATCCCGCCGCGGGCGACCCGCTGCAGCTGGCGCAGCTCGGCCTCGGGCAGCTCCCGGCCGTTGCCGACCAGGACCGCGACCATCCACGACTCGGGGCGCTTGCCCGTCTCGCCCGCCAGCTCGGCCAGCGACGAGCAGCCCGCCGCGAGCACCCGGGTCTGCACCCGGCGGATCCGGTCGGCGAGCTGCGACAGCAGCGACTCCAGCCGGGTGGGGTCGTGCACCGTCAGCAGGCCGGTGCGGGTCAGCGGGTAGAGGCCGGGCAGCGCCCCGGCGAGCTGGCCGACGTCCCACACGTGCACGTTGACGACGCCGGGCCGGTAGTGGCGCAGCAGCCGCAGGACCAGCTGCTCGACCATGGACTCGGCCCGCTCACGGGTCCGCGGAGACGACACGACCTGCAGGTGCGCGCCGTCGAGCAGCGGGACGGCGACCCGGAACGGGGTGCCGCCCTCGACCGAGCCGGTGCCCAGCGCCCACATCTCCGGCACGCCGTCGACGGCCTCGGCGCGGCCCGCGACGGCCTTCCACTCGGACGGGTCGTCACCGGCGGCACCGGGTGCGGCCCCGGCGACGATGCCCGACAGCGCCTGCGGCGAGTCGTCCTGCCAGCCGTCGAAGGCGTGCGCGCGGTCCTCCGCGACCCGGGCGACGACGCCGGCGAGCCGCGGGTTGGCCAGCACCGGCGCGAGCCCCGGGTCGTGCTGGGCGGCGTCGTGCCCGGTCTCCCGCAGCCACAGCTCCGCCATCGCCTCCGCGTGCGCCGCGGCCGCCCGGTCCCGCCGGACCTCGGCGGCACCGAGTGCGGCGGAGGCGGCGGAGTGGAAGCTCTGGAACGCGGTCCGGATCCGTTCGCGGCGGCGGGCCATCGGGGCGGGCGCCGGGCCTCAGAGCCGGGCGGCGACGTCGTCGGCGGACTGCATGGCGACGTGCAGGGCCTGCTCCACCTCGTCGATCTTCTCGGAGGCGGCGGCGAACCGGGCGCGGGCGTCGTCGGCGTCGCCCTGAGCGGTGCCGTAGATGTTCTGGGAGAAGGCCGAGCCTGCCTCCTCGATGGCCTGCCGGGCGTGGCGCAGGGCGCCCAGGCTCTCGGTGGCCTGCTGGTTGGCCCGCCCGATCCCGGCCCGGATCTCGTCGATGTTCGCCATGCCGCCCTCCGTGCGTGCGTACGTGGCGTGCCGGGGTGCCCGGACGCCGCGCAGAATCTATCGGCAGGTGGTCGTCACCATGGTGAGCCGCGCGGTGACCCCGCGCAACGCTCGCCGAACGTGACCGTCACCGCCACGAGCGGCACGAACCGGACAGTCGTGACCCGATCGCGCTGGAATGACGCCCCCGGCTGGCCTAGCGTGCACCCGGTCGGCCGACCCCGGCCGTTCCGACCCCGGCGTCGCGATTCGGAGTGTGACGATGGCCTCCCCCGGTCCGCAGACCGACTTCCTCGAACCGCCGACCGGCGCGAAGAAGATCCGCTCGATCGGTCCGGGCCTCGTCGCCGCCGCGACCGGGGTCGGTGCCGGCGACCTGGTGGCCACGATGGTCGCCGGCGCCAGCTTCGGGACCGTCCTGCTGTGGGCCGCGGTCGTCGGCACGCTGGTCAAGCTCGCCCTCGGCGAGGCCGTCGGGCGCTGGCACCTCGCCTCCGGCGCGACGATGCTCGACGGCTGGCGACGGCTCGGGCGCTGGGCGACCGTCTTCTTCGGCGTCTACATCGTGGTGTGGGGCTTCGTCTACGGCGCGACCGCGATGTCCGCGGTGGGCCTGCCGCTGAACGCGCTGTTCGACGGCCTGTCCGTGCGCTGGTGGGGCATCATCGCCGGTCTCGCCGGGCTGGTGCTCGTGTGGTTCCAGCGCTACGCGCTGTTCGAGAAGATCATGACCGTCCTCGTGGCGGTGATGTTCGTGTCCGTCATCGGGATCGCGGTCCTGGTCGGTCCCGATCTCGGTGCGCTGGCGTCCGGCCTCGTCCCGCGACTGCCCGAGGGCTCGACCGTGTACGTGCTCGGCCTCATCGGAGGTGTGGGCGGCACGATCACGATGTCGAGCTACGGCTACTGGCTCTACGCCAAGGGCTGGAAGGGACCGCGCTGGCTGTCGATGATGCGGCTCGACAACGCGGTCGGCTACGTGCTGACCGGGCTGTTCGTGATCGCGATGCTGGTGATCGGCGCGACCATCCTGCTCGGCACCGAGATCACCGAGAGCGACCGCGGGCTGCTGGTGCTCGGCGACCGGCTGGGTGAGCTCTACGGCGAGGGTGTGCGGATCCTCTTCCTCATCGGCTTCCTGTCGGCGTCCGTGACGTCGCTGCTCGGGGTGTGGAACGGCGTCTCGCTGCTGTTCACCGACTGGACGCGGGCGATCCGGCTCCCGCACGGGAAGGCCGCAGCGATCGGCACCGCCGCGGACGGCCCCACCGTCGTGGTGCCGGGCGAGGATCCGGCCGGGGACGACGAGCGCGGAGCGGGCCCGGGGCGCCCCGGTGCCTACGAGGCGGCGGCGGCCGAACGCTCCTGGGCGTTCCGTGGGTACCTGCTCTGGCTGACGATCCCGCCGATGGCACTGTTGTTCCTGGACCGGCCGTTCGCGCTGACCCTGGTCTACGGCGTGCTGGGCTCGTTCTTCATGCCGTTCCTGGCGGTCACCCTGCTCCTGCTGCTGAACACGAAGCTGGTACCGAAGGAGGGCCGCAACGGCTGGCTCTCCAACGGCGTCCTGGGCATCTCGTCGGTCCTGTTCCTGATCCTGCTGATCACCGACGTCCAGTCCCGGCTGTTCTAGCCCCTCCGCTCACCGGATCCGTCCGCGCGCACCCGATCCGGTGAGCGTCCCCGGGTCCGGTGAGCGTCCCGGGCGGGCACAGGTCAGGTGACGGTGACGGGGTCGCCGGTGCGGAGGGGACCGCGGATTTCTACGCGGGCGTAGATGCCGGCGCACGGCAGCACGCCGAACCCCTCGACCTCGACCCGGTTCCGCTCGGCCGGGCCGCGCAGGGCCTCCGGGGCGCGCGGACGGTCACCGTGCTCCAGGGTCGGGACCGAGCAGCGCGGCGTCGGCAGGGTCGGGACCAGGGTCACCGCGCCGAGAGTGATCCGGCGGCCGAGCCAGTCGTTCTCCACGAACGCCGGCGTCCCGTCCGGCGTCGCGACGACGACGTTGGGCCGGTAGCGCAGCGCCTCCACCCCGAGCGCGTCGAGGGTCGCGGTGGTGATCAGGTGCACCGGCGAGTGGTCGACGAACCGGCCGCCGGGCGTGCCCTGGGCGATCTCCAGCAGCGGGGCGTCGACGTCGGCGTCGAGGCCGGCGGCCAGCACGTCCTCGGGGTCCGGCCGCTCGACGACGGCGCCGTCGTCCCGGCGGACGCTCATCCGCACCGGGCGGCCGAGCAGCTCGGACAGTGCGTCGCCCGCGTCACCGGCGGGCAGGGTGCGGCCGTCGGGCAGGGTGACCCGCACCGCTGCCCCGGATCCCGCGGAGCGGCACCGCAGCAGTGCCCGCCAGTGCCGGGGCTGCTTCGCCGTCGCCACCCGGCCGTGCTCGGTGTCGAGCAGCGCCAGCGCGCGGTCCCCGACGACGCCGTGCCCGTCGAGGTCCAGCGCACCGAGGTCCTCGCCGAGCATCGACTTCACCGGGTAGCGGTGCAGCGAGAGGACCTTCACGCTCCGCTCCCCAGCAGCTGCTTGCGCTCGAGCCAGTCGGCCGCGACGGTGCGCAGCGCCGGCTTCTCCGGCCCGGCGGCCTCGGTGTTCATCGCCAGCAGCTCCTCGGTGGACAGCGCCGCGGAGATCCTGTCCAGCACCGCGCGGACCTGCGGCGACGCCTTGCGCTCCGCGACGACCGGCACCACGTTCTGCGCGGCGAAGTTCTCCTTCGGGTCCGCGAGCGGGACGAAGTCGTTCTGCGGCAGCGCCGGGTCGGTCGTGAACAGGTTCGCGGCCTGCACGTCGTCGCCCTCGAGCGCCGCGACGGTCAGCGGGCCGCCGGAGTCCAGCGACCGGTACTGACCGAACGCGCAGCCGTAGTTCTTGGCCAGGCCGGGGATGCCGTCCGGCCGGGTCCGGAACTCGGGCCCGCCGCCGAAGGTCATCTGCGGGCAGTGCGGGGCCAGGTCGGCCACCGTGCGCAGGTTCAGCCGGGTCGCGGTCTCCCGGGTGACGACGACGGCGTCCTTGTTCTCCGCCTCCGACATCCGGCCCAGCACCAGCCCGGGCGGCAGGACCCGGCCGAGCTCGGCGTAGACCTCGTCCGGCTCGACCGCGGTCGCCTCCTCGTCCAGGTAGGTCATCAGCGCGCCGGAGTAGTCCGGGATCAGGTCGACCGACCCGTCCTGCAGGGCCGGGAAGTACGCCTCCCGGGACCCGATCGCGACCGGGTCCTCGACCTGCACACCGGCGTCGCGCAGGGCCAGCGCGTACACCTCGGCGAGCAGCTGGGACTCGGTGAAGTTCCCGGAGCCGATCGCCACCACGTCGGGGGCGGTGTCGGAGCCGGCGAGCGGGTCGCCGCCGCACCCGGTCAGCACGAACACGGCGACCGCCAGCAGGGTCACGAGCTTCTTCACGCCGCACTCGCCTCCGTGTCCCGTCCGCCGCGCAGCACGCGCAGCCCCCCGCGGCCGGACGGCGCGGGCGCGGCCACCCCGGCCCGCAGGCCGGGCGAGACGATCAGCCGTTGCAGCCCGCCCAGCACCAGGTCGGCGACGACCGCGAGCAACGCGACCAGCACCGAACCGCCGATCATCGCGCCGAAGTCGCGCTGCCCGAGGCCGTCGAGGATGAACCGGCCCAGCCCGCCGATGCCGACGTAGGCGGCGACGGTCGCGGTGGACACGACCTGCAGCGTCGCGCTGCGGACCCCGCCGACGATCAGCGGGAGCGCGTTCGGCAGCTCCACCTTCCACAGCACCTCGGGCCCGCGCATGCCGACCCCCCGCGCGGCGTCCACCACGGCGGGATCGACGTTGCGCACACCGGAGTACGCGCCGGCCAGCAGCGGCGGCACGGCCATGATCACCAGCGCGATCAGCGGGCCGAGCAGGCCGAGTCCGACCAGGAGGAACAGCAGTACCAGCAGCCCTAGCGTCGGGAGCGCGCGGAGCGCGTTCGCCAGGCCGACGACGACCACGCCGCCGCGTCCGGTGTGGCCGATCCAGGCGCCCAGGGGCAGTGCGATCGCCATCGCGACCAGCATCGTCAGGGCCGTGTAGCCGAGGTGCTCGGCGAGCCGGACGAGGATCCCCTCGGGTCCCGTCCAGTTCGCGCCGTCGAAGAGCCAGCCGAGGTAGGTCATGCCGCGGCCCCCGTCCGCGCCCGCTCCCACGGTGTGAGGAGCCGGCCGATCAGTACCAGGAGGAGGTCGACCACCAGTGCCAGCAGCAGCACCAGCACGATGCCGGCGATCGTCTGCTGCGGAATCTCCCGCTGGAAGCCCTCGGTGAACATCTTGCCGAGCCCGCCGAAACCGATCACCGACCCGACGGTGACCATGCTGATCGTGCTGACCGCCGCGACGCGCAGCCCGGCGACGATCACCGGGACGGCCATCGGCAGCTCGACCGCGAGGAACCGGCGGACCGGCCGGTAGCCCATCGCCGTCGCCGAGTCGACGATCCGCGACGGGACCGCGGACAGCGCGTCGGCGACGGTGCGGACCAGCAGCGCCAGCACGTAGACCGTCAGCGCGATGACCACGTTCACCGGGTCGAGGATCCGGGTGCCGAGGATCGGCGGCAGGAACACGAACAGCGCCAGCGACGGCAGCGTGTAGAGGAAGCCCGCCGCGTTGAGGGTGAGCGTGCGGCCCCACGAGCGGCGGTTGGCCAGCCACCCCAGCGGGATCGCGAGCAGCAGCCCGACCAGCACCGGGACCAGCGCGAACACGAGGTGCTGGCCGGTCAGCTCGAGCACGAGGTCGGAGTTGCGGAAGACCCAGTCCATCGCCGGACCCCTACGCGGCGGAGTCGTCGCGGGCCGCGGGCAGCGCCGCCAGCACGTCGTCGGCGGTCACCGACCCGGCGACGCGACCGTCGGCGTCCACCGCGACGCCCTGCCCCGACGGCGACGACAGCGCCGCGTCCAGCGCGCCGCGCAGCGACCCCGACCCGACGGCGTAGAGCGAGCCGCCCGGGACCACCAGGTCCTCGGTGACGACGCCGTCGCCCGCCCTGGCCCAGCCGAGCGGGCGGGCCGTGGTGTCGACGACGAGTGCCCAGCCGTCGTCGGGCAGGGGGTCGCCTACCGAGAGCACCGGCAGCGGCCCGATCGGGATCGCGTCCGAGGTCAGGAAGCCGAGCCCGCGGTAGCCGCGGTCCCGCCCGACGAAGGTGTCGACGAAGTCGTCGACCGGGCGGGAGAGCAGCACACCCGGCTCGTCGTACTGGGCGAGGCGCCCGCCGACCCGGAACACCGCCACGCGGTCGCCGAGCTTGATCGCCTCGTCGATGTCGTGAGTGACGAACACGATCGTCTTGCCGAGCTCGGACTGCAGCCGCAACAGCTCGTCCTGCAGGCTCTCCCGGACCACCGGGTCGACCGCGGAGAACGGCTCGTCCATCAGCAGCACCGGCGGGTCCGCGGCGAGCGCGCGCGCCACACCGACGCGCTGCTGCTGGCCGCCGGACAGCTGCGCCGGATAGCGGCGCGCCATCGCGGTGTCGAGGCCGACGGTCTCCATCAGCTCCATCGCCCGGTCCCGTGCGGCCTTGCGGCCGTTGCCGAGCAGCATCGGCACGGTGGCGATGTTGTCGACGACGGTGCGGTGCGGGAACAGCCCGGCCTGCTGGATCACGTAGCCGATGCCCCGGCGCAGCTCGGCGGGGTCCGCGGACAGGACGTCCTGACCGTCCACCCGCAACTCGCCCGAGCTCGGCTCGACCATCCTGTTGATCATGCGGAGAGAGGTCGTCTTCCCGCAGCCGGACGGACCCACGAACACCGTGATCCGTCCCTGCTCCGCGACGAGGTCGAGCTCGTCGACCGCGACCGTCCCGTCCGGGAAGCGTTTCGTGACGCCCCGGAACTCGATCATCGCCGGTTCCCCCTGCCCTCGGCGTGCGGCCGAGGGGCCGCATGGTCGGAGAACACTAACCCGGTCGTGGACGACCGGCGACCCGGCCGGCCGCCGTGCGGGCACGTGTCCGGACCGGACGGCTCCGGGCCGGCCGGTCCGGTCACCAGGCGCCGGGGGTGCCTCCGGGCGGCGTCGCGGTCGTCGCCGGGGTGGGGAGGCCGCCGCCGCGCAGCACCCGGTGCAGGTCGTCCGGCCGCAGGGAGCGGGCGAACAACCAGCCCTGGAACGCGTTGACCCCGAGCCCGCGCAGCACGTGGAACTGCTCGGCGGTCTCCACGCCCTCCGCGACGGTGGCACGGCCCATCGCCCGGGCGACCTCGACCACCGCCCGGGCCAGGGCGAAGTCCGCCGGGTCGGTGCCGACCCCGGTGACGAACGCGCGGTCCACCTTCACCGTCTGCGCCGGGAGCTCCTTGAGCCGGGCCAGCGAGGAGTAGCCGGTGCCGAAGTCGTCGACGGCGAACCGGACCCCGCGCCGGACGAGCTCGCTCATCGCGTCCAGCGCCGGGCGCGGCAGCGCGACCAGGCTGGTCTCGACGAGCTCGAGCACCAGCTGGTCCCAGCCCAGCCCGGCACCGTCGACGATCGCGCTGACCTCCTCCAGGAAGTCCGGGTCGGCCGGCAGCAGGCCGGCCAGGTTGACCGCGACGGCGATCGACCGGCCGTGCCGCGGCCAGGTCGCCGCCTCGGCGGCCGCCGTCCGCAGCACCCACAGGTCGAGATCCCGCTGCAGACCACCCCGCTGGGCGACCGGCAGGAACTCGCCCGGGGAGACCTCGCCGTGCACCGGGTGCGACCAGCGCAGCAGCGCCTCGGCGGAGAGCACGGTGCCGTCCGGGCCGACGACCGGCTGGTACTCCAGGCGCAGCTCGTCGGACTCGATCGCGGCGCGCAGCTCCGCCTCCAGCTCCAGCTGACGCTGGGCGGGACCGACGGTGCCGCGGTCCGCGACCACGACGGTGCCACGGCCGCGCTTCTTGGCCTGCTGCACGGCGACCTCGGCCGAGCGGAGCAGGTCGTCGCCCCGCGGGGCACGTGGCCCCTCGGGCACGGCGTCGCGGGTCGCGACACCGACCGAGGCGCTCAGCGTCACCGGGCGCCCGGCCACGGTGACGGAGCCGCGGAGCAGGTCGGCGACCGTGCCGGCCAGCGTGGCCGCGCCGCCGACGTCGTCGGTGTCCGCGCAGACGACGGCGAACTCGTCCGCGGACAGCCGGGCCGCGGTGCACAGCGGCGGCAGCTCGCGCTGCAGCCTGCCCGCCAGCTCGGTGAGCAGGGTGTCGCCGGCGTCGTGACCGAGGCCGGTGTTGACCCGGGCGAAGTCGTCGACGTCCCCGCAGACGACCGCGACCCGGTCGGCGCCCGGCCCGGACAGGAGGCGGTCGGCCAGCTCGAGCAGCCCGGCACGGTTGGGCAGCCGGGTGAGCGGGTCGACGGTGTTCGCCTCGCGGAGCACGTCCGCGGCGCGCCGGCGCTCGCCGACGTCGGTGACGACGAGCAGCCAGAACGGGCGGCCGTCGTCGGACGGGGCGGCGTTGACGACGACCTCGCAGTCGACCCGGGTGCCGTCGGCCCGCAGCAGCGGCAGCGACTCGATCCGGTACGTCGGCTCGGGGTGCGAGGGGTCGCGCAGCCAGTCCGGCAGGCCGCCGCGGTCGCCGCGCTGCGGCTCCGCGGACAGCGCCCGCGCCGGGACACCGCGCAGGGTCTCCAGGTCGGCGTCGAGCAGCCGGCACAGCGCGGGGTTGGCATCGACGATCCGGCCGCGGCCGTCGAGCATCGCGACGCCGGTGGTGATCGTGGCGACCAGGTCGGCGAACCGCTGCCCGGAGCGCTGCGCGCGGGACTCGGCACGGCGGCGGTCGGAGACGTCCTGCACGGTCCCGATCAGCCGCAGCGGCGCGCCGCCGGGGGTGCGGTCGATCCGGGTGCGGCAGGACAGCACCGCGCCGCCCTCCGGCCGGATCTCCGACGAGTGCGAGGCGTGCGCCGCCGACGACGACTCCTCCGGGCCGCGGCGCAGCATCCGGCAGACCCGCTCGACCTGCTCGCCCTCGATCGGGCCGTCCGGGCCGTCCGGGCGGACGCCCAGCACCCGGTAGAGCTCGACCAGGCCCTCGCTGCGGGTCAGCGTCCCGGCCTGCAGGTCGAAGGTCCAGGTGCCGGAGCGGGTGGCCCGCTCCAGGTCCAGAGCGGGGGCCTCGTCGGACGCCGCGGGCGCCGCGTCCGGGAACGCGGTGAGCAGCACGACGGTGTGGTCCCCCGGGTGCGGCCAGCGGACGACCTTCACCCGGGCCAGCCGGCGGTCGGCGCGGACCAGCCGGGCGTCGGAGTCGGGGCCGACGAGCAGCTGCGGGAGCTTCATGCCCGTCGGGTCGGCCGACCCCGCGAGCCTGCGGAGCGCGGCGTTGGTGTGGAGCACGGTGCCTGCGGCGTCGCAGAGCAGGGCGGGCGAGGGCGGGAGCGCCGGGAGCTGTGGGAGTTCGTCGGCCGCCGGGCGCGGCGTCGGCGACGGCGCACGGTCGGCCCGGGCCTCGGGTGCGCCGGGCACCGGGGCGGCACCGGTCATCGGGGCAGCACCGTCGAACACGTCCGCGGCGTTCCCGGCGGTGGGCGCGTACAGCGCCTCCGCGAGCGGCTCGCCCTCGGCGGGACGCGGCGACGGCGCCGGCCGCGGCCGTGACGCCGCGGTGCCTCCGGGCCCGGCGAACGCCCGGGCGAGGTCACCGGCGATACCGGTGGGCCGGTCCACGTCGCGGCGTGGGTCCCCGGCAGCACCGCCCATCGACTCGTCGTCGTACACGCCACGGGGCGTACCCCCCGGACGGTGTCCCGTCCGTGGATCCAGCTCGGCCACGCCCGCCTCCGTTCTGCTCGGCAGCTCCACCGTGGACAACGAGCCACCGGGCCGGGCGATCCGCCCCCGTAGCCCGATCGAGGCATCCTGCACAGCGGGTAATGGGGCCGTTCGGCGCAATTGCGCTCCTCCGGGCCATATTCACCGTGAGTGGTACGCCCGTCCCTCAGGGTGAAGGGCGTCGGAGGGTCGCCGAACGGCGCACGGAGGCTTGACGCACCGTGCACGACCGCTCACAGCGCAGCGCGCCGTTCGCCGCACCGCCCCGTCGTGCACGGTTGGTAACCGGATCTACCCGGTCGTCGTCACCCGGACGTCGCCCCGCTGTCACCCGCGGCACGGGCGACGGCGGCTGCGACGGCGGGCGCCACGCGCGGGTCGAACGGCCCGGGAACGATCTTCGACGGGCTCAGCTCGTCGGCCACCACGTCCGCGATGGCCCGGGCGGCCGCGACCTTCATCCCGTCGGTGATCCGGCGGGCGTGCACGTCCAGCGCGCCCCGGAAGATCCCGGGGAAGGCCAGCACGTTGTTGATCTGGTTCGGGAAGTCGCTGCGCCCGGTCGCGACGATCGCCGCGTGCCGCGCGGCGACGTCCGGGTGCACCTCGGGGTCCGGGTTGGACAGCGCGAACACCATGCCCTCGGGGGCCATCGTGGCCAGCACCTCCTCCGGCAGCGTCGCGCTGGAGAGGCCGACGAACACGTCCGCCCCGTCCATCGCCTCGGCGATCCCGCCGGTCACGCCACGCGGGTTGGTGACCGCGGCCAGGTCGGCCTTCTCGCCCCCGCGCCCCGCGTCGACGATCCCGCGGGAGTCGAGCAGCACGACGTCCGAGGCACCGGCGGCGAGCAGGATCCGGGCGCACGCGATGCCGGCGGCACCGGCACCGGAGATGACGATCCGCAGGTCGGCGAGCGGGCGGCCCTGCAGCCGGCAGGCGCCGTCGAGCGCCGCGAGCAGGACCACGGCGGTGCCGTGCTGGTCGTCGTGCATGACCGGGCAGTCCAGGGCCTCGACCAGCCGGCGCTCCAGCTCGAAGCAGCGCGGGGCCGAGACGTCCTCCAGGTTCACCGCCCCGAAGGTCGGACGCAGCCGCACGAGCGTCTCGACGATCTCGTCGACGTCGGTGGTGTCGAGCACCAGCGGGATCGAGTCCAGGCCGGCGAACGACTTGAACAGCGCCGACTTGCCCTCCATCACCGGCAGCGACGCCCGCGGGCCGATGTCGCCCAGGCCGAGCACCGCGGTGCCGTCGCTCACGACCGCCACCAGCCGGTGCGCCCAGGTGTAGCGGGAGGCGAGCGAGGCGTCGTCGGCGATGGCGCGGCAGACGTCCGCCACACCGGGGGTGTAGGCGATCGACAGGTCCCGGGCGTCGGCCAGCGGCGCGGTCAGCCCGGTCGCGAGCTTCCCGCCCTCGTGCGCGCCGAACACCTCGTCTCGGTGCGGGGCGGCGGTCGGGCGGTCCTGGGCGAGCGTCATCGAGTGACTCCACTGGTCTGGTACGTGAGCGGCGCCGGTCGGGGGCGCCTGCCGTTGCACCGGAGGTCGCGGGTGTCGTCGACCGGATCGCGGTGCCGGACGGCCATCCCGCCTCTCCGGTTCCGGATGCGGATCCGGGGCGGGACACGGCTGTCGGGTACTGGCGCGCAGTCTAACCAGGGCGAGGCCCGGATCCGGGGGTCCGGCACGGCCGGAGTGGGCACCCGCACAGGACGCGCGTACGGGTTGCGGGTTCAGCGCAGCGGTGCGGGCGTGAGGTCCGGCAGCGGCTGCGCAGGGAGCTGCGGGCCGGCCGGCAGCTCGGTCATCCGGAGCGTGTCCGGCGCGAACGGCGCGGTTCCGGGGACGAGGTCCACCTTCCCGATCCGGCCGTACTCGGCCGCGTAGTCCAGGGCCTGCGCGATGTCGGCGACGCCGTTGGCCGCGGTCGGCAGCAGCAGGCTGGACAGCACACCGAAGGCCTTGCCCTCGGAGTCGAGGTAGCCCGAGCCCGAGTCGCCCGGCACCCCCGGCGGTGCGGTGACGACGACGTGCGTGCGCGGCCCCTCCGGCCTGCCCAGGCTGATCCCCTGCTTGTCCGGCGTCGCCGCCAGCTGGTTCGGCTGGTGGCTGTAGACGGTCTCGCCGTTGCGGGTGCCGTCGGTGTCGAGGGCCACGGGGCCGCCGAAGCCGGGCACCGTCGGGTCGGCGACCGCCGCGGCCTCCGGGCTCAGCTCGATCAGCGCGAAGTCGTTGTAGCCACAGGCCGCCCGGTCGGTCTCGCCGCGGGCCTGCATCGCCGCCCACGAGTTGTAGGCGACGGTGCCGCTGTAGGAGCGGCCGTCACGACCGGTGATGCCGACCTCCGTGCCTTCCGGCATGACCGGTTCGACGCAGCCGTCCACCGAGCCCGTCGACTCGGCGGTACCCGTGCAGTGCGCGGCCGTGCCGAGGTAGAGCTTCCCGGCCGGGGACGACTGGTGCTCGGCGCCGTCGCCGTCGCGGTGCCCGTCCTGGCCGCCCGCTCCGGTGAACAGGAAGTTCGCCGTGCAGAGCTCCGCGCCGTCGCCGAGCGGCGTGACGATCTGCACGCCGGGCCCGATCGGGGCGGGCCCCGGCTGGGCGAGCGCGGTGCCACCGGGGACGGTGAGGACCGCGACGGCCGACAGGCCGGCCGCGGCGCAGATCCCGGCGATCCGCCGTGCGAGACGGCGGGGCAGCTGCGACATGACACTCCTCGGACGGCGGGCCGGTGGGCGCGGGACCGCACCCCGTCGCGGCCCCAACGAGGGCGGGCCGGACGCCGTCACGCCCCGGACGGGTGGGCGGGCGCCACGACCGGGCGAAACCCGCACCCCGCAGCCCACGCCCGGGGAGCGGCGCGCGGCCCGGCGCACGACTAGCGTCACCGGGTGTGAGCTCCGAAGCCGACCCGTACGGCCGCGTCCTGCTCCTGCGGCACGGTGAGACCGAGTGGTCGCGGACCGGGAAGCACACCGGCCGCACCGACATCCCGCTCACCGGTGCCGGGCGGGCCGCCGCCCGCAGCGTCCGGGACGCGCTGACCCTGGTCCGCCACGACGACCCGCCCGCCCGCGTCCTCTGCTCCCCGCGCACACGCGCGCGGGACACCGCCGAGCTCGCCGGGCTGGCCGTCGACGCCGTCGACGAGCGACTGTCCGAGTGGGACTACGGCGACGGCGAGGGCCTCACCACCCCGCAGATCCGCGAGACGCTGCCCGGCTGGACCGTGTGGGACGGCCCGTGGCCCGGCGGCGAGACCGCGGGAGACGTGTCCGCCCGCGCCGACTCCGTGCTGGCCGACGCCCGCGCGCTGCTCGGGGGCGGTGACGTCGTCCTGGTCGGGCACGGCCACTTCTCCCGGGTGCTCACCGCTCGGTGGATCGGGCAGCCGGCGAGCGGCGGCGTCCACTTCCGGATGGACCCGGCCGGGGTCACCGTCCTCGGGTTCGAGCGCGGGGTCCCGCGCCTCGACCACCTCAACCAGCGGCCCACCGGGACGTCGTCGTGAGCGCCGTGCGCCCGGCCGGCCCGGCCGACGTCCCGGCGATGGTCCGGCTCGTGCACGAGCTGGCCGACTACGAGAAGGCCGCCGACGAGTGCGGTCTCACCGACGACCAGCTGCACGCGGCGCTGTTCGGCGCCGAGCCCGTCGCGTGGGCGCACGTCGCGACCACCGGCGACGGCGAGGTGGTCGGGATCGCGATCTGGTTCCGGACCTTCTCCACCTGGGAGGGCGTCGCCGGGATGCACCTGGAGGACCTCTACGTCTCGCCCGCGCACCGGGGCGGCGGCCACGGCGTGCGGCTGCTCGCCGCGCTGGCCGCCGAGTGCGCGGACCGCGGGTGGGCCCGGCTGGAGTGGAACGTGCTCGACTGGAACACCCCGGCGATCGGCTTCTACCGGTCGATCGGGGCCGGGCCGAACGACGGCTGGACCACCTACCGGCTCACCGGCGACCCGCTGGCCGCGCTCGCGTCGCGCGCCGCTCAGTCCGGGTAGTCCTCCCCCATCGACCACCGCCGGGTCTGCTCGCTGATCAGCATCAGGAACGTGAACAGCACGAACAGCCCGCAGACGATCCCCCACAGCAGCTGCCGGCTGGGACCGAGGACGTAGTAGATGACCGGGAACAGCAGCAGCTGGACGACGATCGCCGGCGTCCGGCAGCCGTGCACCCCGCGGAACAGGCCGTACCCGATCCCCGCGACGGCCCCCGCCATCAGCAGGAAGATCCCCGCCTCGGCCAGTCCGTAGTAGCCGCGGGCGTCACCGGCACCGATCGCCCGGACGGCCAGCACCACCGACACGACGATCCCGGCCAGGCCCTGCACCCCCACCAGGACCCCGGAGACCCGCACGTTCTCCGGCACCGCGGTGCGCCCACCGGCACCCTTCCCCTGTTCCTCGGCCACGGTGTCGAGGATAGGGATCGGGCCGGTCGATACAGTCGGCCCCGTGCGCGCGATGCTCGTGGTCAACCCCCAGGCCACGTCCACCACCGCCGCCGGACGGGATGTGCTGACCAAGGCACTCGCCAGCGAGCTCAAGCTCGAGGTGCTGCAGACCCGGTACCGGGGGCACGCCGCGGAGGCGACCGCCGCGGCCGTCGCCGACGGCGTCGAGCTCGTCGTCGCCCTCGGCGGCGACGGCACGGTGAACGAGGTCGTCAACGGCCTGCTCGCCGCGCAGACCGGCACCGGGACCGGCGCCCCGCGCCCGGACCCGGACGCCACGGCGATGCTGGCGGTGGTCCCCGGCGGCTCGGCGAACGTCTTCGCCAGGGCCCTGGAGCTGCCCCGCGACCCGGTGGACGCGACCGGTCACGTGCTGCAGGCGCTGGCGCAGCGGCGCAGGCGCCTGGTCGGTCTCGGGCACGCCGACGACCGCTGGTTCACCTTCAACGCCGGCATCGGCTGGGACGCCGACGTCGTCGCCGCGGTCGAGCGGGCCAGGGCGCAGGGCCACGAGGCCAGCCCCGGCCGCTACGCGATGACCGCCCTCGCGCAGTACGTCGCGCAGCTGCGCCGGCCGCCGTCGATGACGGTCGACATCCCCGGTGCCGCGCCGCTGGAGGGCGTGAAGCTGGCGTTCGTCTCCAACACGGACCCGTGGACCTACCTGTCGGGGCGCGCGGTGCGGACGAACCCGCGCTCGTCGTTCGGCAGCGGGCTCGGGTTGTTCGCGCTCACCGGTCTCGGGCCGCGGACGATCGCGGCCACGCTGCGCCAGATACTGGCCGCGGACGGTGACCCGCACGGCCGCCACATCGTCCGGCACGACGCCGTCCCGCAGGTCCGGATCACCTCCGACCGGCCGCTGGCGCTGCAGCTCGACGGCGACCACCTCGGCATGCGCACCGACGTGGAGTTCCTGAGCGTGGCCGGAGCGTTACGCGTCGTCGTGTGAGACGGGCGGTTCGTCGCGCCCCGTGCGGGCCCTCTCACACGCCGGAGTGAGCAACCCCGCCATTCACCGATGTCAGCGGACCGCCGATCCCGTTGGGGCTTACACCAGCCCAAACCGGTGATCCAAGGTGGTCCCTACGCAAGCGAGGGATCCACGGGCAGCGCGGCTCGTGGCGGTCCGGGTCGCGAGGCCCGGATCAGCAAGGATCCGGTCCTGCAAGGTGTCCGGCCCTACACAGCATTCGGGTAGCCGAATGTGTGTGGGACAGGGACACTTGTTGTCGGAACCGGGCCCGGACTCCCGAGGTCCCGGGCACTGGTCTGTCGTGTGCGAGCGGCTATGAGGCCGCTCACGCATCCGGCGGGCAGTTTCCCATTGAGGACGCACGGAGCTCGTGAAAGTATTCACAAGCTTCGAAACACGCACGTAACAGACACGACGATCGGCGCGACCCCCGATCGCGCACCAGAGGAGAAGGCAATCATGGACTGGCGTCACGACGCGATCTGCCGCGACGAGGACCCGGAGCTGTTCTTCCCGGTAGGCACCAGCGGCCCCGCCCTGATGCAGATCGCGGAGGCGAAGAGCGTGTGCCGGCGTTGCCCGGTCACCGAGTCGTGCCTGCAGTGGGCCCTCGAGTCCGGCCAGGACGCGGGTGTCTGGGGCGGCATGAGCGAGGACGAGCGGCGCGCCCTGAAGCGGCGCAGCACGCGTCCCCGCGCGCACACCGCCTGAGCAACACCCGCCTGAGCAACACGCTCGACAGCGCAATAGCTCCCCGACCTCGGGCCCGTAGCCGGACGCCACCGGCAACGGGCCCGAGGTGTGTTCGGGGTGATCTGCCACCCCGAGTGACTCGTCCACCACGGCGCCGGCGCGACCACGGCACCGGGATCAACGGTCACGCGACGAGCGTATCCGGTGCCCTCGTGGTGCCCACTGACGCCCCGGGTCACCCGCAGTGACGGTTGCGGTCACCCGCCGCACCGGACCGACCGCCCGGGGACGGCGAGCGGTCCGGGCGTTGCGTCAGGACCCGCCGAGCGGCACGCGGATCAGCGCCACCGTGCCGCCGCCGTCGCGGTCGGAGACGGTGATGGTGGCCTCCAGCTCCGAGCTCAGCAGCGTGCGCACGATCTGCAGGCCCAGCCCCTTGGACTTCTCGAAGTCGAACTCGGGCGGCATGCCGTGGCCGTCGTCGGCGACCGACACCTCGAGGCGCCCCGCGGACCGCTGCGGACTCACCACCACCTCCCCCGCGATGCCGGGGTCGTAGGCGTGCGCCAGCGCGTTGTGCACCAGCTCGGCCAGCACCAGCACCAGCGGGGTGGCCTTCGCGGCGGGCAGCGCACCGAACCCGGCGTCCACCCGGACCCTGGCCCGGGACTCGGTCGTCGCGCCGTCCCGGATCGCCGGCAGGACCTTCGGCAGCAGCTCGTCGAGCTCGACGGTCTCGGCGACCGAGTACGCCAGCGCCTCGTGCACCAGCGCGATCGAGGTGACCCGGCGGACCGCCTCCTCCAGCGCCCGGCCGGCCTCCGGGTACTCGCTGCGCCGGCCCTGCAGCCGCAGCAGCGCCGCGACCGTCTGCAGGTTGTTCTTCACCCGGTGATGGATCTCCCGGATCGTGGCGTCCTTCGACATCAGCGCCGCGTCCCGGCGCCGCAGGTCGGTGACGTCCCGGACCAGCACCAGCGCGCCGGCCGCGTCGCCGCGCGGGCGCAGGGGCAGCGCCCGGACGAGCATCGTCGCCCGCCGCCCCTTGACCTCCATGCGGCTCGACGGGGTGCCCGCCAGCGCGTCGCTGATCCGGCCCGCGACGTCCTTGGCGTCGAACGGGTCGAGCACGAGCGCCTTCGTGACGGCGGCGAGATCGGCCCCGGCGACGTCGCTGGCGTGGCCCATCCGGTGGTAGGCCGAGAGCGCGTTGGGGCTGGCGTAGGCCACGTTGCCGTGCACGTCGAGGCGGACCAGGCCGTCACCGGCGCGCGGGCTGCCCTCGGCGCTGCCGGGCGGGCCGGACTGCGGCGGGAAGGTGCCGTCGACGATCATCTGGCACAGGTCCGAGGCGCTGCCCAGGTAGGCGATCTCCAGCGGGGACGGGACCCGGGGCGTCGCGAGGTTCGTGTCCCGGGACAGCACGGCCACGGTGCGGCCGTGGTGGCGGACCGGGATGGTCTCGCGGCGGACCGGCACCTCCAGGTGCCAGCGTGGGTCGTCGTCGCGGCAGATCCGGCCCTCCAGGACCGCCCGGCGCAGCTGACCGACCTCGACGGTCGCCGCCCGGCGCCCGACGACGTCGTCCGGGTGCGCGGTGGGTGCCGTGGTCGGGCGGGCCTGGGCGACGCAGAGGAACTGCGCGGTCGACGCCCGCGACGTCGTGCCGTCCTCCGCGACCGCGTTCAGGTCGTCCAGCGGCACCCACAACAGGAAGTCCGCGAACGACATGTCGGCGAGCAGCTGCCACTCACCGACCACCCGTTGCAGGTGGTCGGCGGTCTCGCCGCCCATCGTCGTGTGCTCGGCGAGCAGCTCGCTCAGCGTGGTCACGGTCGCCCATCCCACCACATGCGAGAATCAGGGTTCCCCCGCGGCGGGTTCCGCCGCACGTGTTGATCCGGTGGAAGGAGGGCGATCATGTCCAAGCGCGCCCGTAAGCGTCGCGACCGCTCCAAGAACAAGGCGAACCACGGCAAGAAGCCGAACACCTGAGTCGCCACGCGAGACGACGAAGGGCGGGCACCCCACCGGGGTGCCCGCCCTTCGTGCGTGAGAGGGGGTCGCTCAGCCCTCGGAGCGGTACTCCGTACGCCGCCGCGCGACCGACACGCTGGTGCCCTCCGGCCCGCTCTCCACGGTCACCTGGGCCTGCTCCAGCACCGCCGAGCGGATCTGGGTCCGCAGCCGGTCCTTCAGCGACTCCGGCGCCGCCTCGCCACCGCACTTGCGGGCGAGCAGGGCCTTGAGCTTCTCGTCGATGCCGTACTCGGCCAGGCAGGGCGCGCACTCGTCGAGGTGCTGCTGCAGGAGCTGCCGCCGGTTCTGGTCGCACTCCCGGTCGAGGAACATCCACACCTCGGCCAGCACCTCACCGCAGTCGGCCCCACCGCCGGAGAGCATCGGATTGCGCTCGAGCGGGGTGTCCTTCTCGGCGCTCACGACGCCGTCACCTCCTCGTCGCTCCCGCGGACGATGCCGCGGTCGCGCGCCACGTCGGTCAGCATCTCGCGCAGCTGACGCCGGCCACGGTGCAGCCGGGACATCACGGTCCCGATCGGGGTGCCCATGATCTCGGCGATCTCCTTGTAGGCGAACCCCTCGACGTCGGCCAGGTAGACCGCGATCCGGAAGTCCTCAGGGAGCCCCTGCAGGGCCTCCTTCACGTCGCTGTCGGGCAGCGCGTCGAGGGCCTCCACCTCGGCGGACCGCAGCCCGGTCGACGTGTGCTCACCGGCCTGCGCGAGCTGGTAGTCGGTGATCTCATCGGTCGGGGACTGCAGCGGCTGGCGCTGCCGCTTCCGGTAACCGTTGATGTAGGTGTTGGTCAGGATCCGGTACAGCCAGGCCTTCAGGTTCGTGCCGCGGCGGAACGACCCGAAGGCGGAGTAGGCCTTCAGGAAGGTCTCCTGGACGAGGTCCTCGGCGTCGGCCGGGTTCCGGGTCATTCGCAGTGCGGCCCCGTAGAGCTGGTCGAGCATCGGCATCGCGTCCCGCTCGAAGCGTGCGGTGCGTTCCTCGACGGACTCGTCCTCGGGCGCCCGGTTGCCGTCCTCGTCGGCGGTGCCGACCTCGGCCGGTTCCGTGGCGTCGAGGGCGGCCTCACCGGTGGTACGGAACTCCTCGGTCCCGGACTGCTCCGGCTGTGGTGACAACGGTCCCCTCTCCAGTGACACGAGCCGCGCACCGGTGCGGGTCACCGGCACTGCGGACCCGTCGGAGAGTACGCGTCCACGCCGGGTCCGGCCGGACCGCGGCGACTCCATCACTGCTGTGCTCACGTCCGGAACAACGGTGCGGCCCGGGCCGGCATTCCCGTAGGTTGCCCGCGGCGGGAGGACCCTCCCGCGGCGCGACGGGCGGGGGACGGCGGCGATGGCGGGCAAGGGCACTCCGGCGACGGCGCTGCTGGCGAAGCGGAAGGTGCCGCACGAGGTGCACACCTACACCCACCAGGACGCGGGCGGCGCCGGGTACGGCGAGGAGGCCGTGCGGGAGATGGGCCAGGACCCGCGACGGGTGTTCAAGACACTCGTCGCGCTGGTCGACGGCGTCATGACCGTCGGGATCGTGCCCGTCGCCGCGCAGCTCGACCTGAAGGCGCTGGCCGCCGCGACGGGCGGCAAGAAGGCCGTCCTCGCCGACGTCGCCGACGCCGAGCGGGCCACCGGCTACGTGGCGGGCGGGATCTCCCCGCTCGGCCAGCGCAGGCGGCTGCCCACCGTCGTCGACGACTCGGCCCGGGAGCACCCGACGGTGTTCTGCTCGGGCGGGCGCCGCGGCCTGGAGATCGAGCTGGCCCCGGACGACCTCGTCGCCCTGACCGGCGCCGTCGTGGCCCCGATCGCCGCAGGTTGAGTAGGGTCGTGATCGCCGAAGGCGTCGAAAGCGGTTACCCGGGGGGCAGCGAATGGACAGGCCGGCGTGGGCACCTGACGAGGTCGACATCACCCGGCCGAGCGTCGCCCGGGTGTACGACTACTACCTGGGCGGATCGCACAACTTCGACGCGGACCGCAGGTTCGCCGACCAGGTGCTCGCCGCGATGCCGGAGATGGCGACCGTCGCCCAGGCCAACCGCTCGTTCCTGCGGCGGGTGGTGCGGTACCTCTGCTCCCAGGGTGTGACCCAGTTCCTCGACCTGGGTTCCGGGATCCCGACCGCGGGCAACGTGCACGAGCTCGCCGCCGCGGAGTGCCCTGACCCGCGGGTGCTCTACGTCGACAACGACCCGATCGCGGTCGTGCACAGCCGGGCGCTGCTCGAGGGCGACCACCGCACCGAGGTGCTGGCCGCCGACCTCACCGAGCCGGCACGCATCCTCGACGACCCGCTGACCCGCTCGCACCTGGACTTCTCGCAGCCGATCGCGGTGCTGCTGGTGTCGGTGCTGCACTTCGTCCCCGACGCACTGGGGCCGGCGGGCATCGTCCGGACCTTCGCCGACGCGACCGCGCCGGGGAGCCACGTGGTGGTCACCCATGCGAGCGACGAGGGCGGCCATTCGGGTGCGAACCAGGCGCAGAGGGTCTACAACCGCGATCAGTCGCCGAATCCGATGCGGATGCGGAGCACCGAGGAGCTGCGCGCCCTGTTCGGCGACCTGGAACTGCTGGAACCGGGAGTGGTGCGGATACCGCTGTGGCGGCCGGAGTCCCCGGTCGGGCCGGAGGCACAACGCTATCCGGGCCTGGCCGCGGTGGCCCGGCGCTGAGCGGCCCGTACCCGGCGGACGCGGAGGAGACGGCGTGGGCGAACCCGTACCGGCGGACGCCGGTGGGCGGCACGACGCGAGCGTCGGCCAGCTGACCGACGCCTGGGTGGCGGCGATCCACGCCCGCGGCTTCGTCTCGGCGGGCCGGGCCGAGCTGTACGAGCTCCTGTCCGGGGCCGCCTGGTGGACCACCGCCGTCGTCGACGGCCGGGCCGAGACCGACATGGCGGCCGACGTCGGCGCCGAGCTGGTCGCGGCGCACCTGACCGACCCCGCTGCGCTGCGCTGCTCGCTCGACGTCCTGTCGTCGCACTTCGCCGACCGGACCACCGACCCGGCCCGGCTGCGGCGGTTCACCGCGGCGGTCGGGGCGATGTCGGCCGGGTACGCCCGGACGCTGCAGCAGCGCACACGCACCGAGCAGGACCGGATCAGCACGGCCGCGTTCGCGGCCCGCAGCGCGGCGGAGAACGCCCGCTGGCGTTCGGAGGCCCGCTACGGCGCGGTCTTCGAGAACACCGCGCTCGGCATCAGCGTGGCCGACGCCGACGGGACCATCCTCGAGGCGAACCGGGCGCTGGCCGGCATGCTCGGCTACCCCCCGGGCGAGCTGGTGGGCCGCTCGGTGTTCGAGTTCATCCACCCCGAGGACACCCCCGAGATGTGGCCGCAGATCCAGGCCATGCTCGGCGGCCGGGTGGGGCACGTCCGGATGGAGAAGTCGTACTTCCGGAAGGACGGCGAGCAGGTCTGGACCCAGCTCGTCGTGTCCCTGATCCGCGACCCGGACGGCACACCGCGCCACCTGGTCGCGATGATCGAGGACGTCACCGAGCGGCACCGGCTGCAGTCCCGGCTGCAGCATCAGGCCGAGCACGACCCGCTCACCGGGCTGCCGAACCGCGCGCTGTTCTTCCACCGGCTGACCGCCGCCCTGGACGCCGGGCCGGACTCCCGGGTCGGCGTCTGCTACCTCGACCTGGACGGGTTCAAGGCCGTCAACGACACCCTCGGCCACGACGCGGGCGACCAGCTCCTCTCCGCCGTCGCGCAGCGGCTGCACGACGAGCTCGGGGTGGACGGGCACACCGTCGCCCGGATGGGCGGCGACGAGTTCGTGGTGCTCGTCGAGGCGTGCACGGGCACCGCGCAGCTGAACGCGGTCGCGGAGCGGGCGCTGGACGTCGTGCGGCGGCCGGTGGCGCTGCGCGGCCGGGAGGTCGTGGTGTCGGCCAGCATCGGCATCGTCGTGTGGCCGGTGCCGCACGACGACGATCCCGGCGGACCGCAGGACACCGGGGAGGCCCGGCAGAGCGGTGCGGCGGAGCTGATGCAGGCCGCCGACACCACCATGTACTGGGCGAAGCGCGACGGCCGGGACCGCATCGCGGTGTTCGACCAGGCCCGGCACCGCCACGACGTCCACCTGTTCGAGCTCGCCGGACGGATGCCCGGCGCGCTGGACCGCGGCGAGTTCGACCTCGAGTACCAGCCGCTGGTGTCGTTCTCCGACGGCCGGGTGGCGGGCGTGGAGGCGCTGGCGCGCTGGCGGACCGCCGACGGCGACCGGCTGGGCCCGGACGTGTTCATCCCGCTCGCCGAGCAGACCGGGCTCATCGTCCCGCTCGGCCTGCACCTGCTGCACCGGGCCTGCTCCGACGCGCGGGCCTGGGTGGACGCCGACCCGTCACGTGAGTTCGTGCTGAGCGTCAACGTCGCCGGACGTCAGCTGCGCCAGCCCGACGCCGTCCAGCGGATCGCCGGGGTGCTGGAGCGCACCGGGTGGCCGGCGCACGCGCTGCAGCTGGAGCTGACCGAGAGCGACCTGATGTCGGCGAGCGGCCGCCCGGTCGCCGCGCTGCAGGAGCTGTCCCGGCTCGGCGTGCGGATCGCGATCGACGACTTCGGCACCGGCTACTCGAACCTCGTCTACCTGCACCGGCTGCCGGTCGACGTACTGAAGCTGGCCGGGTCGTTCGTGTCCGCGCAGGACCCGCAGGCCGCCGACGCCACGCGCGAGGTCGACAGCCCGGTCATCCTCTCGGCGATGATCGATCTCGCGCACAGCCTGGGGCTGCGCGTCGTCGCCGAGTCGGTGGAGACCGACGGGCAGGCGGCGCACCTGCGCTCGCTGGGCTGCGACGTCGGTCAGGGCTGGTTCATGGCGCCGCCGCTGCCTGCGCGCGAGGTCGAGCAGATGCTGGACCGGCGGGTCAGCTTCGGGGACGGGCGTCGCCCGGCCGGGTGAACCCGGTCAGCCACTCCCCGACGGCGCTGCGCAGCTCGGCGTGCTGCTTCTTCAGCCCGTGGTCGCCGTCGAGCAGCACGACGCGGCGGTCCGGGCCGGGATCCGGGACGCCGAACCGGTCGGAGCGGCCCTGCACGACCAGCACCGGGACGCCGGCACCGTCGAGCTCGGGCAGCCGGGTCCGCTCCGGACGCCCGGGCGGGTGCAGCGGGAACGCCAGGCACAGGACGCCCGCGGCGCCGGTCGCGGCGGCGGTGCGGCAGGCGACCCGGGCCCCGGAGCTGCGCCCGCCCTGCAGGAGCGGGAGGTCGCCGTCCTTCCGCACGGCGGCCGCGACGGCGAGCCACGCCTCGTCGAGGTGCCCGGCCGGGGCCGGTGCGCGCCGCCCCGCGACCCGGTAGGGCTGCTCGACCAGCCCGACGTCGCACCCGGCGGCGGTCGCCGCCGCGGTCGCGGCGACCAGGTCGGGGGCGCCGATCCCGCCGCCGGCGCCGTGCCCGAGCAGGAGCAGCGCGCGGGCGGGCCCCGACGTCGACGGGTGCCACGTGACCCGGGCCGGGCCGCGCGGGGTGTCGATCCCGGTAGCCGTCTCCTCGCCGGTCACGAGAGCAGGTCGAGCTGGATCGGCTCGCGCACCTCGTCGTCGGGGATGCGGTCCAGCAGCTCGGGGCCGTTGTTGCGGACGTTGTTGACCTGCGCGGACACCGGCCGGATCTCGCAGGTGGACACCAGCTCCGGGGTCGGCGGGACGAGCAGCCGGGACACCCGCTCGTCGCCCGACCCGGTGTCGGGGTCCAGCCAGTCGGTCCAGTCGCCGGGCCGCAGGACCAGCGGCATCCGGTCGTGCACCTGGGCGAGCGGGCCGACCGCCTCGGTGGTGAGGACGCAGGCGGTGACGAGGCCGTCGGGGTACTTCTCGGCGAGCTCGCCGTCCTTCGGGCGCCAGAACTCCCAGATCCCGGCCATCGCCATCGTGGAGCCGTCGGCGTAGTGCGTGAAGTACGGCTGCTTCTGCGGCTTGCCGGTGCCGCCCTCGCTCTTCGGCACGGCGGCGGAGCGCTGCCACTCGTACCAGCCGTCCATCGGGAACAGGCACCGTCGCGACGCCGCCGCGCGCCGGAACGCGGGCTTCTCGGTGATCGTCTCCGAGCGGGCGTTCACCATCCGCGCCCCGGCCGAGGGGTCCTTCGACCAGAACGGCACCAGGCCCCAGCGCACGGTGCGCAGGGACCGCTCGGTGACGGTGGGGTCGGCCTCGCCGTCGTCGTCGCGGGGGTGCCGCTCGACCACGACGGTGATGTCCTTGGTCGGTGCGACGTTGTAGTCGGCGCGCTGCGACGTCTCGGCCGTGGCGTCGACGGCGTGGAACTCGTCGGCCAGGTCGGCGGGGGCCTTCGTGGAGGCGTAACGGCCGCACATGCGCCCCATCCTGGCACGTGGGAGAAGATGGGGGCGTGAGCTTCTGGTCCGCCCCCACGCCCGGTGCCCCGGTGACCGGCACCGTCTCCGTCCCCGGCTCGAAGTCGGTGACCAACCGGGCGCTGCTGCTCGCCGGGCTCTCCGGCGGCGCCTGCCGGGTGGGCGGGGCACCCCTGACCCGCGACACCGCGCTGATGACCGGCGCGCTCGCCGCGCTCGGCGTCCCGGTGTCGGCCGACGGGGACACCGTCACGACCGGGGCGCACGACGGGCTGCGCGGCGGCACCGGGGACACCCCGGCCGAGATCGACTGCGGGCTCGCGGGCACCGTCATGCGGTTCGCCCCGCCCGCCGCGGCGACGGCGTCCGGTGCGGTCCGGTTCGACGGCGACCCCCGCGCCCGGGAACGTCCGATGGGCACGGTGCTGTCGGCGCTGCGCACGCTGGGCGCCCGGGTCGACGGCGACGCGCTGCCGTTCCGGCTCGACGGCGGGCCGATCGCCGGGGGCGAGGTGACGATCGACGCGTCGGCGTCGTCGCAGTTCGTGTCCGGGCTGCTGCTGTCCGGTGCCCGCTTCGAGCGCGGGCTGACCGTGCGGCACGCGGGGCGGGCGCTGCCGTCGCTGCCGCACATCGACATGACGGTGGGGATGCTGCGCGAGGCCGGCGTGACCGTCGCCGACCGGACGACCGGCGAGGATCCCGACACCTGGCGGGTGGAGCCCGGCCCGGTCGCGGTGCGCGACTGGGACATCGAGCCGGACCTGTCGAACGCGTCGGTGTTCCTGGCCGCGGCGGCCGTCACCGCCGGACGGGTCACGGTGCGGGGCTGGCCGGCGACGTCCACCCAGCCCGGGGTGGACGTGCTGCCCGTCCTCGAGCGGTTCGGCGCCACCGTCACCCACGACGCCGCCGGGCTGACCGTCACCGGGCCGGACCGGCTGTCCGGGATCGACGTCGACCTGCACGACGCCGGTGAGCTCGCCCCCACCGTCGCCGCGATCGCCGCGCTCGCGCACGGCACGTCCCGGCTGCGCGGCATCGGCCACCTGCGCGGGCACGAGACCGACCGGCTGGCCGCGCTCGCCGCGGAGATCACCGCGCTGGGCGGGTCCGTCACCGAGACCGACGACGGCCTGGTGATCGACCCGAAACCGCTCACCGGCCGCGCCGACCGGCCGTGGGGGGCCTACGCCGACCACCGGATGGCGACGGCGGGGGCGATCGTCGGGCTGGTCGTGCCGGGGGTGCTGGTCGACGACATCGGCTGCACGGACAAGACCATCCCGGACTTCCCCGGCCGATGGTCGGCCCTCCTCGGGACCCCGGCGAACGGCTGATCGTGGCCCGCGACATCCGTGCCCTCGACGAGACCGACGTCCGTGTCCGCCCGGGCCGGGGCGGATCGCGACCGCGCAGCAAGCGGAGGCCCGCGCACGCCGACGCCACCCGGGCGATGGTCACCGCCGTCGACCGGGGGCGCTGGACCTGCGCGGTCGACGCCGACCCGGCACGCCCGCAGGTGGTCGCGATGCGGGCCCGGGAGCTGGGCCGGACGCCGGTGGTCGTCGGGGACCGGGTCGATCTCGTCGGGGACCTGTCCGGTGAGCCGGACACCCTGGCCCGGATCGTGCGGGTCGCCGAGCGGGACACGGTGCTCCGGCGCACGGCGGACGACACCGACCCGTACGAGCGGGTGGTCGTCGCGAACGCCGAGCGGCTCGTCGTCGTCACCGCCGTCGCCGACCCGGTCCCCCGCACCGGGTTCGTCGACCGCTGCCTGGTCGCCGCCTACGCCGGCGGCCTGGAGCCGGTGCTCTGCCTGACGAAGTCCGACCTGGCCGATCCGGAGCCGTTCGCCGCGCAGTACCGCGAGCTCGGGGTGCCGCTGGTGATCACCGGGCGGGACGCGGCGGGGGCGCCCGAGGGGGCGGACGCCCTGCACGCGGAGCTGTCCGGACGGCTGTGCGCCCTCGTCGGCCACTCCGGTGTCGGGAAGTCGACGCTGGTCAACGCGATCGTCCCGGACGCCGACCAGGCGACCGGCCGGGTCTCCGGTGTCGGGAAGGGACGGCACACGACGACGGCCGCGCTCGCCTTCCCGCACGCCGACGGCTGGGTCGTCGACACCCCGGGGATCCGCTCGTTCGGGCTCGCGCACGTCGGCCCGGACGACGTCGTCGCGGCGTTCGGCGACCTGGCCGCGGTGATCGACGACTGCCCGCGCGGCTGCGGCCACCTCGGTCCGCCCGCCGACCCGGAGTGCGCATTGGACGACCTGGTCGCCTCCGGCGCGCTCGCCGGGGGCAGACTCGGGGCGTTGCGCCGCATCCTCGTGGCGCTGAACCAGGGCTGACCCGCAGGACGGAGGCGGACGTGCCGGGACGGCGCCGCGCGGCACTCGTGGCCGGCATCGCCGTGCTCGCCGCGGTGCTCTCCGGCTGCGCCTGGCCCGGCTCGTCCGGGTCCACCCCGGAACCGTCGCCGACGGCCGCCGAGCTGCCGAAGTACTACGACCCGGCCCCGATGCTCGCGGACGTCCGCGCCCGGACCCGGTCCGACGGTACCGCCGGGCTGTCGGTCGCCGGGACGCTCGACGGCGGCTCCGGCCCGGTCCCGGTCAGCGGCGACGGCGTGATGCGGCTCGACCCGGCGGGCGCCGGGCCGTCGGTGCGGCTGGTGCTGCGCACCGGGCCGGAGGGCGACGGCGGGCGCACGACCGAACTCGTCCGGGTCGGGGACCGCACGTGGCTGCACCCGACCGGCACCGGCTGGGCCGAGGCCGGCCGCGCGGCGATGCCGCCGGAGGTGACCGCCGACGCGACGACCGCCGCGAACGTCGCGTCCGGTGTGGACCCGCTCGCCGCGGTGGCCCGCTACCCGGACGCCGTGCTGGTCGCCGACGCGAGCGACTCCGATGTCGACGGCACCCCGGCGGTGCACTACACGCTCGTCGTCGACCTGGTGCGCGCGATCGCGAGCGAGCACGACCCGGCGAGCCGGGAGGCGCTCGCCGCGCAGCACCGGGCCGGGGTGACGCGGATCAGCACCGAGGTGTGGCTGGACGCCGACCGCAGACCGCTGCGCAGCAGGCTCCGCCAGCAGCTGCCCGGGGCCGGGACGCTCGACCTGCTGATCCGCTACCGGGACTGGGGCGCGCCGGTGTCGATCGAGCCGCCGGTGCCGGGCTGAGCGCTCACCGCCGGAACGCGAGGTCGAGGCCGTCCACCGGCCAGGTGCAGCGGTAGAGCCTGCCCCACCCGGACGAGGTGACCCACGCCTCCCGGGACCCCGCACCGGCGAAGCAGATGTTCGTGACGTGCGGGTCGTGCTCGGGCGGGGCGACCGTGCCCAGCAGCTCGCCCGCCGGGGAGAGCACGCTGATCTCCCCGCTGACCAGGGTCGCGACGCAGACGTTCCCGTCGCCGTCGACGGCCAGCGAGTCGAGGTTGCGGTACCCGGCGAACCCGTGCAGCAGCCGTGCACCGCCGGGCCCCGGCGGGCCGGGCAGCTCGTCGGGCGCCGCGAGCGTCCCCGGGCCCGTCACGGCCCAGCACCAGACCCTGCCGGTCGCGGTCTCGGCGACGTAGAGCCGGGAGCCGTCCGGGGAGAGCCCGACACCGTTCGGCGTGATCAGCGGGTGCACCACCTCGGTGTGCGCGGACCCGTCCGTGGTCGCGTGGTGCAGCCCGCCGAGGTCCATCTCGCGCGGGCGCCGCTTGCCGAGATCGGTGAACCAGAACGTCCCGTCCGCGGCGAAGACGATGTCGTTCGGGCCGCGGAGCCCGTCGTACAGCACGGTCGTCGCGCCGCTGTCCGGGTCGATGCGCAGGATCGCGCCGCCCCGGTAGTCCTCGGCCTGGTTCCCCGGATAGACGGTGCCGTCAGGGCGGGTGTGCCAGGCGAAACCGCCGTTGTCGCAGACGTACACGGCGCCGTCGGGGCCGATCGCCGCGCCGTTCGGGCCGCCGCCGGTCTCCGCGACGAGCGCGTGCGTGCCGTCCGGCAGCACCCGGGTCACCCGGCCCGCGGCGATCTCGACGACGAGCACCGACCCGTCCGACAGCGCCACCGGGCCCTCCGGGAACGCCAGCCCACGGGTCACCTCGTGCAGCTCCGGTGCGACGAACATCCGACATTGCCTCCTCGCGGGTTACGGTCGGCCCATGGACGAGCGCGTACGGACCACCGTGGACGGCGGCGTCGCCGAGGTACGGCTGTCCCGGCCGGACAAGCGCAACGCACTCGACGTCGCCATGTTCTCCGCGATCGTGCACGCCACGCACGGTCTCCGCACGACGCCGGGACTCCGCGCGGTGGTCCTCTCCGCCGACGGGCCGGACTTCTGCGCCGGTCTCGACCGCGACATGTTCCGCGCGATGGGGTCCGGCGAACGCCTCTCCGCGACGGCCGAGCTTCCCCCGCCCGCCGCGGGCTCACCCGCGCGGGCCACCGGTCAGCGCGCGGTGTGGGGGTTCGCGGAGCTGCCCGTCCCGGTGATCGCCGCGGTGCAGGGCAACGCCCTCGGCGGCGGCCTGCAGATCGCGCTGGGCGCCGACATCCGGATCGTCGCCCCGGACGCGACGCTGTCGGTGCTGGAGATCCGCTGGGGCCTGGTCCCGGACATGTGCGGCACCCGGCTGCTGCCCGGGCTGGTCGGGCGGGACGTCGCGAAGGACCTCACCTTCACCGGGCGGCCGGTGTCGGGCACCGACGCCGTCGCGCTCGGGCTGGCCACCCGCACCGCCACCGACCCGCGGGCCGCGGCGTGGGAGACGGCGCGGGAGATCGCCGCCCTGAGCCCGCAGGCCGTACGCGCCGCGAAACGCCTGCTCGACGACGAAGGCCGGTCCCCGATCGCCGACGGCCTCGCCGCCGAGCAGGACGAGATCGGCGCGCTGATCGGCAGCCCGGACCAGCGTGAGGCGGTCGTCGCCCGGCTGGAGGGTCGCGCGCCACGCTTCACCGACGGCTGAGCCGGCGGGCCGGGGTCTCAGGCCCCGAGACGTTCCAGCGCGCGGGCCGCGGCGCGGGCCCGCACCGGGTCGGGCCGGTGGGTCCGCACCTCCTGGGTGTCGCGGACCAGCCGTCGCAGCTCGGGCGGGCCGCCGTCGAGGATCCCGGCCGCCCGGGCCTGGACCAGGGCGTTGCCCAGCGCCGCGGCCTCCACCGGCCCGGCGACGACCGGCCGGTCGCAGGCGTCGGCCGCCAGGTCGCACAGCAGCGTGTTGCGCGCGCCGCCGCCGACGAGGTGCACCACCTCGGCGGGATTCCCGGACAGCGTGCAGGCCCGGTCGACGGCGCGCCGGTAGGCCAGCGCGAGGCTGTCGAGGATGCAGCGCACGGTCCCGGCCCGGCCGTCGGGTGGCGGCTCGCCGCGCTCGGCGCAGGCCTCGGCGATCCGCGCCGGCATGTCGCCGGGGGCGAGGAAGCGCGGGTCTCCGGCGTCCACGACGGACCCGAACGCGGGCAGCCGGGCCGCCCCCGCGAGCAGCGCGGCGAGGTCCGGCTCGGTGCCGTCGGTGTCGGCCCAGGTGCGCAACGACTCCTGCAACAGCCAGAGCCCCATCACGTTGCGCAGGAACCGGACCGTGCCGTCGACACCTAGCTCGTTGGTGAAACCTGCCGTGCGGGCGTCCTCGGTGAGCACCGGCTTCGCCAGCTCGACGCCCACCAGCGACCAGGTGCCGCACGAGACGTAGGCGAACGAGTCCCCGGCCGCCGGGACGCCGAGCACCGCCGACGCGGTGTCGTGCGAGCCGACCGCGGTCAACGGCACCGGGCCGGTGAGCCCGGTCGCGTCCAGCACCTCCGGCAGCAGCTCCCCGATCCGGTCGCCGGGCTCGCACAACGGCGGGAGCAGCGTGGGATCGAACCCGAGCCGCGACACCGTCCCGGTCGCCCACCGCCGGGTGCGGGCGTCGAGCAGCCCGGTGGTGGAGGCGTTGGTGACCTCCGCGCCGACGGCGCCGGTGAGCCAGTACGCCACGAGATCGGGCACCAGCAGCATCCGGCGGGCAGCGGCGAGCGCGGCGCTCCCCTGCCGGGCGGCGAGCTGGAACACGGTGTTGAACGGGAGGTGCTGGAGCCCGTTGACGGCGTAGAGCTCGTCCGGAGGGACGAGCCCGTGCACCACCGGCACGCCGCGCTCGTGGACCGGGTCACGGTAGTGGACGGGGTTGCCGAGCAGGTCGCCGTCGGCGTCGAGCAGTCCGACGTCGACGGCCCAGCTGTCGACGCCGACGCCGTCGAGGCGGCCCGCGGCGCGGGCGGCGGCGCGGAGCCCGTCGAGCACACCGCGGTGGAGGTCGAGCACGTCCCAGTGCAGGGTGCCGCGGACCCGCACCGGCCGGTTCGCGAACCGGTGCGCCTCGGCGAGCTCGAGGACGCCCTGGCCGATCCGGGCGGTCATGACCCGGCCGCTGGAGGCGCCCAGGTCGACCGCGGCGAACGTCCCCGCGCTCATCGCAGGAACGCCGCCGCGACGCCGGAGTCGACCGGCACGTGCAGGCCGGTGGTCCGGGTGAGGTCGCCGCCGGTCAGTGCGAACACCGCCGCCGCCACGTGTTCCGGGAGCACCTCACGCTTGAGGATGGTGCGCTGTGCGTAGAACTCGCCGAGCTCGGACTCCTCGACGCCGTAGACCGCGGCCCGCTGCGCGCCCCAGCCCCCGGCGAAGATCCCGGAGCCGCGGACGACGCCGTCCGGGTTGATGCCGTTGACCCGGATCCCGTGCCCGCCCAGCTCGGCGGCGAGCAGCCGCACCTGGTGGGCCTGGTCGGCCTTGGTGGCGCCGTAGGCGACGTTGTCCGGTCCGGCGAACACGGCGTTCTTCGAGGAGATGTAGACGATGTCACCACCGGTCCCCTGCGCGATCATCGTCCGGGCCGCCTCGCGGGACACCAGGAACGAGCCCTTCGCCATCACGTCGTGCTGCAGGTCCCAGTCGTGCTCGGTGGTCTCCAGCAGCGGCTTGGAGATCGACAGCCCGGCGTTGTTGACGACGAGGTCGATCCCGCCGAACGCGAGCGCGCCCGCGGCGAACGCGGCGACCACCCCGTCCGCGCTCGACACGTCGGCCGCGACCCCGATCGCGACGTCGGTGCCGCCCAGCGCGGCGGCCGTGTCGGCGGCCTGCTGCGCGTCCAGGTCGGCGACCACGACGCAGGCGCCCTCGGCGGCCAGCCGCTGCGCGACGGCCTTCCCGATCCCGGACGCCGCGCCGGTCACCAGCGCGACCCGCGCGGCGAGCGGCTTCGGGGCAGGCATCCGCTGCAGCTTCGCCTCCTCCAGCGCCCAGTACTCGATGCGGAACTTCTCCGCCTCGTCGATCGGGGCGTAGCGGGAGACGGCCTCGGCGCCGCGCATCACGTTGATCGCGTTGACGTAGAACTCGCCCGCCACCCGTGCGGTCTGCTTGGTCGCGCCGAAGGAGAACATCCCCACCCCGGGGACGAGCACGACGGCCGGGTCCGCACCGCGGATCGCGGGCGAGCCGGCGTCGGCGTGCCGGTCGTAGTAGGCGCGGTAACCCTCCCGGTAGGTCTCGTGCAGCTCCCGGAGCCGCGCGACGGTCTCCTCGACGCCCGCGTCCGCCGGGAGGTCCACCACCAGGGGCTTCACCTTGGTGCGCAGGAAGTGGTCCGGGCAGGAGGTACCCAGCTCGGCCAGCGCGCCAAGCTTCTCCCGGGACAGGAAGTCGAGGACGACCGGGGAGTCGGTGAAGTGACCGACCTGCGCCCGGTCGGTCGAGGCGAGCCCGCGCACGACCGGGGCCAGCGCCGCGGCCTTCGCCCGCCGCTCGGCATCCGCCAGTGCCTCGTAGCCGGGGCGGACCGGGCCGAACGGCTCGGCGGCGCCGCGGGTGTCCAGGTACGCCTGCGCCGTCCGGATGATCTCCAGCGAGTGCGCCTCACAGGCGTCGGCGTCGTCGCCCCAGGCGGTGATCCCGTGCCCGCCGAGGACCACCCCGATGGCCTGTGGGTTCGCCTCGGCGACCGCGGCGATGTCCAGGCCGAGCTGGAATCCGGGGCGCCGCCACGGCACCCACTGCACCCGGTCCCCGAAGATCTCCTTCGTCAGGGCCTCGCCGTCGGCGGCACAGGCGATCGCGATACCCGCGTCCGGGTGCAGGTGGTCGACGTGCGGGGCCGTGACGAGGCCGTGCATCGCGGTGTCGATCGACGGGGCGGCACCGCCGCGCCCGTGCAGGCAGTAGTCGAACGCGGCGACCATCTCGTCCTCGCGCTCGACGCCCGGGTAGGTGCCGACCAGCGACCGCAGCCGGTCGAGGCGGAGCGCGGCGAGCCCGGACGCGGTGAGCGTGCCGAGGTCGCCGCCGGAGCCCTTGACCCAGACGAGCTCGACGTCGCCGCCGGTGACCGGATCGGTGGCGGTGCCCTTGGCGGAGGTGTTGCCGCCGGCGTAGTTGGTGGTGGCCGGGTCGGCGCCCAGCCGGTTCGAGCGGGCGATCAGGTCGGCGACGACGGGGTGCGGGCTCATGGTCTCCTCGTGCGTGGTCATCAGGCGCCCCAGGACGCCTGCTCGCCACCGACGCGGGTCGCGGCGAGATGCTGGTCGTGGCCGGACGCGCGGTAGCCCGCGAACGGGTCGGCGGGCAGGCCGCGGGACTCGCGGAACTCCGCGAGCAGCGGGCGGACGTCGGCCGAGTGCGCGTCGACCAGGATCTGGTGGGCGCCCAGGACGTCACCGGCGGTCTGTGCCGCCCGCAGGGCGGCGCGGTCGACGAGCAGCGCCTTCGCCGTCGCCTCCTGCACGTTGAGCACCGAGCGGATCTGGCCCTGGATCTTCGGCTCGATGTTGTGGCACTGGTCGAGCATGAAGTTCACGCCCTGCCCGGTCAGGGCGTCGTTGCCGACGATCTCGTTCATGATCCGGAACAGCTGGAACGGGTCGGCAGCGCCGACGATGAGATCGTCGTCGGCGTAGTTGCGGGAGTTGAAGTCGAACGCACCGAGCCGCCCGGCCCGCAGCAGCTGGACGACGATGAACTCGATGTTGGTGTTCGGTGCGTGGTGCCCGGTGTCGAGCACGACCTGCGCCCGGTCGCCCAGTGCGAGGCAGTGCAGCAGCGACGTGCCCCAGTCCGGGACGTCGGTGGTGTAGAAGTACGGCTCGAAGAACTTGTACTCCAGCAGCAGCCGCATGTGCGGGTCGAGCAGCGCGTAGATCTCCGACAGCGACTCGGCGAGCCGGTCCTGGCGGGCGCGGATGTCGTCCTGGCCGGCGTAGTTGGTGCCGTCGGGCAGCCACAGCTTCAGGTCGGTCGATCCGGTCGCCCGCATGACGTCGACGCACTCGGCGTGGTGCGCGATCGCCTTCTTGCGCACCAGCGGGTCCGGGTGGGTCAGCGAGCCGAGCCGGTAGTCGTCGTCCTGGAACAGGTTGGAGTTGACGGCGCCGAGGCGCACGCCCTCGTCGGCGGCGTGCGCGGAGAGCGCGGCCCAGTCGTCGACGCGGTCCCACGGCACGTGCAGCGACACCCGCGGCGCCAGCCCGGTCCACCGGTGCACGGTCGCGGCGTCGGACACCTTCTCGTACGGGGTCCGCGCGGTGCCCGGCTGCCCGAACACCTTGAAGCGGGTGCCGGAGTTCCCGAACGCCCAGCTGGGCAGCTCGATGCTCTGCTCGGCCAGCGCGGACAGGACCGTCTCGGACGGCGTCATCGGTGATCACCCCGGGGTGCATCGGCACGGCCGCAGCCGTTGAAACGAATCAATTGCTGAGCCGGACGGTACGGACGTCACCGACGGCCGGTCAACCCTCGACACCATCGAGCCCCGACGGACGAGGCGAGAGAGGGCTTGTCCGGCAGCGGTGCGCCGTGCCACACTCCGCCGCCAGATGTTGAAACGGTTCATCATCGACTCCACACATCGAGGGGGATGCCGGTGGGAGAGCGTGTCTGCTTCCTGATGCACCTGCGGCCCGAGCTGGTCGACGAGTACCTCGAGGCCCACCGCGAGGTGTGGCCGGAGATGCTCGACGCGCTGCGCAGGCACGGCTGGCGGGACTACTCGCTGTTCGTGAAGCCGGAGGCCGCGCTCGTCGTCGGGACCGTCACCTGCGACGACTTCGCCGCATCCCTGGCCGGCATGGACGGCGAGCCGGTCAACGAGCGCTGGCAGGCCACCATGTCGCGGTTCTTCGCCGCCGGCGACGGCACCCGCCCCGATCAGGGGCTCGACCGGCTCACCGAGTACTTCCACCTCGCCTGACCGACCACGGCACTTCCGACCCCTGAGAGGGCTGCGACGATGCGAATCGGAAGCACGCACACCACCGGCTGGAAGGCGACGGCATCCGTCGCCATGTCCAACTACATCGAGGCCGGATCGATCATCGCCATCGCGACGAGCCTGTCGCTGTGGCAGGACGCGTTCGGCATCGACGACTTCGCCGTCGGGCTGCTCGCCGCGTTCAGCGCGAACGCCTTCGGTGCCGCGATCGGCGCGGCGATCGGCGGCCCGCTGTGCGACCGCTACGGCCGCAAGTTCATCTACACCTACGACCTCGTCGTGTTCATGGTCGGCGTGCTGCTGGCCGCGTTCGCGGTGAACTTCCCGATGCTGCTCGCGGCGTTCCTGATCACCGGCATCGCCGTCGGGGCCGGCGTCCCGGCGTCGTGGACCTACATCGCCGAGGAGGCGCCGCCCGGGGAGCGGGCCAAGCACGTCGGGGCCGCGCAGCTCGCCTGGTCCGCGGGCCCGGTCGTCGGGTTCCTGCTCGCCGTCGTGCTGACCGCCCCGCTCGGCCTGTTCGGCGCCCGGCTGGTGTTCGCCCACCTGTTCGTCGTGGCGTTCGTGGTCTGGTGGATCCGGCGCGGGCTCTCCGAGTCGCGGATGTGGAAGCACAACCAGCAGGCCGGCGCAGCCGTGCGCCGCGGCGGGCTGCGGGCCCTGTTCTCCGGGCGGGCCAACGTCACCGCGCTGCTGGTGCTGTTCGGCATCTACGGCTTCTGGAACCTCGTCGCCGGCCAGATGGGGATCTTCATGCCGCGGGTCTACGAGACCTCCGGCGTGACCAGCGAGGTCGAGCAGAACCTGCTGCAGGCGCTGCTGTGGGGCTGCACGGTGGCCGCCACCTGGTTCGGCTTCATGCGCTACGGCGACCGTGTGAACCGCCGCACCCTCTACGTCATCGGTGCGGCGCTGGGCATCTTCGCCTGGGTCATCCTGGTCTTCGCGGAGGCGAACCTGCCGCTGCTGCTGCTCTTCGCGGTCAGCTGGGGCGTCTCGGCGGGCATCGGCGCGCAGGCGTTCTACGCGCTGTGGACCAGCGAGCTGTTCGCGACGCCGTACCGGGCCAGCGCCCAGGGCGTGCTGTTCTTCGCCGTCCGGTTCGCGATCGGCGTGCTGAGCTACTGGTTCCCGACGCTGCTCGCCACCCACGGCGTCGCCCCGGTCGGGCTGCTGATGATCGCCTTCCTGGTCGTCGCGCTCGTCGTCGGTGCGGTGTTCGCCCCGGACACCCGTGGCAAGAGCCTCGAGCAGATCGAGATCGAGCGCTACGGCGAGGTCGTCTCTCCGGAGATCGCCCCCGGCACCCCGAAGCCGGGCTCACCGGCCGTCGGCTGACACGCGCGACCGGCGGCTACCGTGGTGCCCGTGGCCAGCATCAAGGACGTCGCACGCCTGGCCGGGGTCTCCCTCGGCACGGTGAGCAACGTGCTGAACCGGCCGGAACGGGTCGGCCCGGAGCGCCGGGCCCGCGTCGAGCGGGCCATCGCCGAACTCGGGTTCGTGCGCAGCGAACCGGCCCGCCAGCTGCGGGCGGGGATGAGCCGGACCGTCGCCGTCGTCGTGCTGGACGTGACCAACCCGTTCTTCGGCGAGATCGTCGAGGGTGCGGAGGAGATCGCCGAGCAGCACGACGCCCAGGTGGTCGTCTGCAACAGCGCCGGGGATCCGGCCCGGGAGGCCCGGCACCTCGACCGGCTGCTGCAGCAGCAGGTGCTCGGCATCCTGCTGTCCCCGGTGCACGAGGTCGCGAGCGCGCAGCAGCTCGCGGCGCGTCGGTCGCACCCGCCGGTCGTCTTCGTCGACCGGGTGCCGGCCGGTCCCGGGTTCGCCTCGGTCGCCGTCGACGACGTCCGGGGCGGCGAGCTCGTCGGCGAGCTGCTCGACGCCGGCGGCCACGAGCGGATCGCGTTCGCCGGTGGGCCGGTGTCGCTGCGCCAGGTCTCCGACCGGCTGCACGGGCTGCGGTCCGGCTCCCGCGGGCGTATCCGGGTGATCGACAGCGCCGACCTGTCGATCCGCTCCGGCGCCGCGGTCCTCGACGAGATCCTCGCGGTCCCCGAGCCGGCCCGGCCGACGGCGGTGTTCTGCGCGAACGACCTGCTCGCGATCGGTGTGCTCAACGCCTGCATGCGGCGCGGCGTCGCCGTCCCCGACGAGCTGGCGGTGGTCGGCTACGACGACATCTCGTTCGCCGAGACGGCGAGCGTCGCGCTCACCACCGTGGCCCAGCCCGCACGGCAGCTCGGGACCGAGGCCGCGCGCCTCCTGCTGGACGACGCCGCGGGGCGGAGCAACCTCGTCTTCTCCCCCGAGCTGGTCGTGCGCTCCTCCGCCCGGCCCCGCGCCGGCCTGTCGTCGGCGTCCTGAGGGCGCTCAGCCCAGCTCGACCAGGAACGGCAGCTCGGACGGGTCGTACCAGGCCAGCTCGTGGTCCTCGGCCTCACCGACCAGGAACTCGGCGTCGAGGTCCCCCAGGTCCGCCTTGTCGACGGCAGCGGCGGCCTCCCGCACGGCGTGCTCGGCCTCCGGAAGGTCCACGTGGACCGCCGCGAGCTTCGCGACGGGCACGGGGCCGGTCACCCGGACCGCGCCGTCGTCGAGATCGGGGCGCAGCGTGACGTCGTCGGTGTCGGCCGCGACGACCACCCGGCGGGACGGGGTCCCGTCCTCGCCGAGTCCGAACTCGACGGCGAGCAGCCGCAGCGAGGCGCGCGCGGCCTCGTTCAGCGCGGCGTACTCGAGCTCCTCGTCGTCGCCGGTCGTGTACGACTCGCGCAGCTTCGGGGTCAGCGCGAACGCGGTCCCGCCGAGCGGTTCGAAGCTGCCGGTCTTCACCGTGCGGGCCAGCATGGGCCACGTCGCGGGGAGGTAGATCCGCACGTCGGGGGTCCTTTCTCGAAGCTCGCGGCGCTACTGCCGGAGGGTCTCGAGCAGCTCGTCGAGCGACTCGTTCACCATCCCGGCGAGCACCTCGATGTCGGGCATGGCGTCCCGGTCGCCGTTCAGTCCGTAGTAGACGCCGCCGTCGTAGCTGGTCAGCCCGATGGAGACCGCCTGCCCCTTCGCCAGCGGCACCACCGGGAACATCTCCCGCATCCGGGCACCCGCGGCGTAGAGCGGGAACTGCGGGCCCGGCACGTTGGTCACCATCAGGTTGAAGAAGTGCCGGGACATGCCGCTGGCCGCGCGGGCGCCCACGGCGTGCAGCGTCGGCGGGGCGAACCCGCCGATCCGGACCAGGGTGTCGGCACCGACGGCGTCGCCGGTGTCGGTGTGCTCGCGCATCTGGTGGGTCACCTGGTGCAGCCGCACCAGCGGGCTCGGCTCGCCGACCGGCAGGTCCACCAGGAACGACGCCACCCGGTTGCCGAGCGAGCTGCCGGTCGCCGAGCTGGGCACGTCGCCCTCGCCGCGGACCGACAGCGGCACCAGCGCCCGCACCGTCGACGACCCGCCGACCGGCTCGCCGCGCGACATGAGCCAGGTGCGCAGCGCACCGGCGATCACCGCGAGCACGACGTCGTTGACGTCGCACCCGTAGGCGGCGCGCACCTTGCGGTAGTCCTCCAGGCCGGTGCGGGCCAGCGCGAACCGGCGCTGCGTGGAGATCTCGGCGTTGAGCGGGAGCCCAGGGGCACGCCTGCCCGCGGTCCGCGCCATCGCCAGCACCTTCCCGGCCGCACCCGTCACCTTGCCGACGGTCGCGAGGGCGTCGCCGGTGGCGACGCGGACGTTCTCGACCAGCTCGGTCGGCCGGGTCACGGCCTCGCCGATCGCGTCGAGCACGAGCTGGCCGTCGCTCGGTTCCGGACGCGGCATCCACAGCTCGTCCGGGGTGTCACGGGGCTCGGCGGACACGTCGAGGATGACCTGGCCGATGTCGATGGCGGAGATGCCGTCGACCATCGCCTGGTGGGTCTTGGTGACGATCGCGACCCGGTCCTCACCGCCGCGACGCCCGTCGGAGGCAGGCGCGAGCCCCTCGATCAGGTACATCTCCCAGAGCGGGCGCCCGTGGTCGAGCGGGCGGGACATCAGCCGCCCGACCAGGTCGGTCAGCTGCTCCTCGCTGCCCGGACGGGGCAGCGCCGAGCGCCGCACGTGGTAGGCGATGTCGAACTCGGGATCGTCGACCCACACCGGGCGGGCGAGGTTCCCGGGCACGTGCCGGACCTTCTGCCGGAACCGGGGCACGAGGGCGAGCCGCTGCTCGATGAGCTCGACGAGCCGGTCGTAGTCGAAGCCGTCGCGCGGCCGGTCGAAGACGGCGACACCGCCGACGTGCATGGGTGTGGTCGCCTCCTCCAGGTAGAGGAAGGAGGCGTCGAGCGCGGAGAGCCGGGACGGCATGGCCGCGATCCTACGTGCGCGTGGGATCGTGGCCGCCGTGACCGACCGCGCCGTGTCCCCGAAGGACCGATTCATCACCGTGTACGGCCGCAAGCCGGTCCTGGAGGCGCTGTCCGACCCGGATCTGGAGGTCGACAAGATCGTCCTCGCCGACTCGGTGCGGGGTGCCGGGGAACGCGAGATCACCGCCGCCGCCCGCGGTCGGGGGGTGCCGGTCCAGCGGGCGTCGGCGCAGCGGGTGAAGGTCCTCGCCGGCAACGGCCGGCACGACCAGGGGGTGCTCGCCGACGTCGTCGCCCCGCGGATGGCGCCGCTGCCGGTGTTCCTCTCCGACCTGGGGAGCCGCCGACCGGCGTCGGTGCTGGTGCTCGACGCCGTCACCAACCCGTCGAACGTCGGGATGATCCTGCGCAGCGCCACCGCCGCCGGGCTCGACGGCGTGCTGCTGCCCCGCCGCGGCGTGCCCGCCATCGACCCGCTCGTGATCAAGGCGTCGGCCGGGGTCGCGTTCGCCGCCCCGGTGCTGCGCTGCGGCACCGCCGCCGAGGGCGTCGACCTGATGCGCGACGCCGGGTTCTCGGTGTTCGGCCTCGACACCGGCTCCGGCTCGCTGCTCGACGCCGAGCTGCCGCACCGGGTGGCGCTGGTGCTCGGCAACGAGACCGACGGCCTGACCGAGGACGTCCGGGAGCGGCTCGACGGGATCCTGTCGCTCCCGATGTACGGCGGGGTGGAGTCGCTCAACGTCGCCTCCGCCGGCGCGGTCGCGGCCTACGAGCTGCTGCGCCGCCGGGACTGACCCCTCCCCCGGACGCCGCCGGCTGCCTAGGGTCGGGTCATGGTGCGACGTCGCATGCCCCGCCCGTCCGAGCTCGCGCCGCTGCTGCGCCCGGCACCGGTCACGCTGGACCGGACGGCCGCGCGGCTGGCCCGTGCCACGAGCATCGGCGACCTGCGCGCCCTCGCCCGGAAGCGGGCCCCGCGTGCGGTGTTCGACTACACCGACGGCGCCGCCGAGGACGAGGTGAGCCTGCGGCGGGCGCGCGAGGTGTGGTCGTCGGTCGAGTTCACGCCCACGGTGCTGCGCGACGTCTCCCGGGTCGACACCGGCCGCGACGTGCTCGGCGGCCGGTCCGCGCTGCCGTTCGCGCTGGCCCCGACCGGCTTCACCCGGATGATGCACACCGAGGGCGAGCGGGCCGTGGCCGCCGCGGCGGCGGCGGCCGGGATCCCGTACGCGCTGTCCACCATGGGTTCGACGACGATCGAGGGCGTCGCCGAGGCCGGCCGCGGCGGACGGCACTGGTTCCAGCTCTACCTTTGGAAGGACCGCTCGGTCGCGCACGACCTGGTCTCCAGGGCCCGGGCCGCCGGCTACGACACCCTGCTGCTCACCGTCGACACGCCGGTCGGCGGCAACCGGCGGCGCGACGCCCGCAACGGCCTGTCCATCCCGCCCGCGCTCTCGCTGCGGACCTTCGTCGACGGCGCCCGGCACCCGCGCTGGTGGTTCGACCTGATCACCACCGAGCCGCTGACGTTCGAGAGCCTCACCGCGGGCGGCAGCCCGTTCGAGGTCATCAACAAGGTGTTCGACCCGGCACTGACGATGGACGACGTCGCCTGGCTCCGCGAGACCTGGCCGGGCAAGCTGGTGATCAAGGGCGTCCAGTCGGTCGCCGACGCGCGCCGGGTGGTCGCGGCCGGTGCCGACGCCGTCCTGCTCTCCAACCACGGCGGCCGCCAGCTCGACCGGGCGCCGGTGCCCGCGGAGCTGATCGAGCCGGTCGTGCAGGAGCTGGGCGACGACGCCGAGGTGCTCGTCGACACCGGGATCCTGCACGGCGGCGACGTCGTCGCGGCCGTCGCGCTCGGTGCGCGGGCCGCGCTCGTGGGTCGTGCCTACCTGTACGGCCTGATGGCCGGTGGCGAGGCCGGTGTGCGGCGGTCGATCGAGATCCTGCGGGCGGAGGTGGAGCGCACGATGCAGCTGCTCGGCGTCACCCGGATCGACGACCTGCGCCCGGAGCACGCCCGGCTCCGCCCGGCGACCACCCGTCCCCTTCACCCGGACGGACTACACGCACCGGGTGCGCGGGGCCGGTGACGAGGCCACCATGTCCGCATGGGTTTCCTGGACAAGGCCAAGGAACTGCTCGGCAAGCACGACGACAAGGTCGATCAGGCGCTGAACAAGGCCGGCGACGCGGCGAAGAAGAAGTTCGCCGGCAACGAGCAGCACATCGACACCGCGACGAAGTTCGCGCGCGAGCGGACCGGGACCGGGGACAGCACCCAGCAGCCCGGTCAGCCCGGCCCGGACGGCCAGGCCCCGCCGCCCCCGCCCGGGCAGCAGCCGGGCCAGGCTCCGCCGCCCCCGCCGCAGCAGTGAGCGCGTGCCGGTAGCACCGGCACGCGGCACGACCGGTCCGGCATCCGCCGGCACCGCGACTCCGAGGCGCCGTCCGCATCGCGGGCGGCGCCTCCGCACGTCCGGACCGGGTCACGGGCCGGCCGGGACCCCCAGGAGGATCTCCAGCTCGGCGAGGGTCGCACCGGGCTCGACGTGCCGGACGCCGACCGCCCCGGCCGCGGCGGCGCCGCGCACGCAGGCCCCGAGGTCGTCGACGACGACGCAGTCGGCCGCCTCCAGCCCCAGCTCCGCGGCCGCCGCCGCGAACGCGTCCGGGCTCGGCTTGCGGGCACCGCGGACCGCGCCGAGCAGCACGGTGCCGAACGCCTCGGCGCACTCGTCGGGCACCGCGTGCGCACCGGAGAACAGTGCCGTCCGGACCCCGGCGCCGGCGGCGCGGCGGGCGTAGTCGAGCAGCAGCGCGCCGCCACCGGGCTCGTCGAGGACGCCGCCGTAGTCGACGATCAGGCCGCGCAGGGTGCGTGCTTCCGCCACCCCCGCGACTGTACCCAGCGCCACCTCGGACGCTAGTCCAGCGCGCGCCGGAGGAAACCGCGGATACCCAGCAGGGTGAACAGCACGATGGCGAGCACCGGGACCAGCACGCAGACCCACAGGGGGATGTGCGGGATCCCGGGGACCAGCGACGCGCGGAGCCCCTCGCTCACGTAGGTGAGCGGGTTCAGCGCCGACAGCACCTGGAACCAGCGCAGGTCCTCCAGCGTCAGCCACGGGTACTGCACGGAGCCGGTGAACAGCAGCGGCGTGAAGATCACCGCGAACAGGATGTTGATCCGCCGGGGCGGGACGGCCGTGCCGATCGTCAGCCCCATGGCGGCGCCCAGCAGCGCACCGAGGACGACCATCAGCAGGGCCGGCAGCAGCCCCTCCGCCGGCCAGCCGACGTCGATCATGGCGAGGCCGATCGGCACCATCAGCAGGCTCGCCAGCAGCCCGCGCAGCCCGGCGAACACGATCTTCTCGACGGCGACCGCCCACACCGGCATCGGTGCCAGCAACCGGTCGTCGATCTCGCGGGTCCAGGACAGCTCGAACACCAGCGGCAGCGTGACGCTCTGCAGCGCGCCGAACATCGCGTTCAGCGCGATGAGGCCGGGCAGCATGATCTCGCCGTAGCCCTCGGCGACGAACCCGCCGCGGCCCAGGACGACGACGAACACCAGCAGGAAGAAGAACGGCTGCACCAGCACCTGGGCCAGGAACGAGGGCAGCTCCCGTCCGGTGACGTAGACGTCGCGGCGGAGCACCGCCAGGAACGCGCGCCCGCTCATCGCAGGTCCCTCCCGGTCAGGTCGATGAAGACGTCCTCCAGGGTCGCCTCGCCCAGCGACACGTCCCGCACCCCGGCGCCGTGCCGCCCGAGCAGGTCGACGACCGGGGCGAGCAGGGTCGCCGGCTCGCAGGTCACCGACAGCCGGAACGTCACGGTGCCCTCACCGCCCGTCCCGGGCACCGACTCGATCCGGGCGACGCCGTCGAGCCCGGCCAGCGCGTCGCGCAGCGGCTCCGGGCCGCCGGGCCCGGGTTCGGCGACGACGCCGACGGTCGCGCTGCCCGGCAGCTCGCGGACGAGCGCCTCCGGGGTGTCGAGCGCCAGCAGCGCCCCGTGGTCGACGATGCCGATCCGGTCCGAGAGCTTGTGCGCCTCGTCCATGTCGTGCGTGGTGAGGACGACGGTCACGCCCTCGTCGGACAGCCCGCGGATCTGGTCGTGCACGAACAGCCGGGCCTGCGGGTCGAGCCCGGTGGAGGGCTCGTCGAGGAACAGGACCTCCGGCCGGTGCATGAGCCCTCGCGCGATCATCACGCGTTGCGCCTGGCCGCCGGAGAGGTCGTCGGCGATCGCCTTCGCCTTGTCCGCCAGGCCCATCCGCTCCAGCAGCTCGTCGGCCCGCCGGTTCCGCTCGGCGCGGCCGACCCCGTGGTACGCGGCATGGAAGACGAGGTTGTCGCGGACGCCGAGCGAGCGGTCCAGGTTCTGCCGCTGCGGCACGACGGCGAGCTTCGCGCACACCGCGACCGCGTCGGTCCGCACGTCGAGCCCGGCGACCCGGGCGATCCCGGACGTCGGCACCACCCGCGTCGTCAGGACGCCGACCGTCGTCGTCTTCCCTGCACCGTTCGGGCCCAGCAGGCCGAACACCTCGCCCTCGCCGACCTCGAACGACAACCCGTCGACGGCGTTGCGGTCGGCCTTCGGGTAGCGCTTCACCAGGTCGACGACCTCGACCGCGGCCTGTCCCATGGTGTCCCCCTACGACGACGTCTCCCGGTGATCCTGCTCCAGGGCCACGACCACCGCGACCAGATACCCCCTGATCGCCTCCGCGTGTTCCGCGGGAGGTTCGGGCAGGCGCGGCCCGCGCACGGCCGGCCGGGCGGCGCGCAGACGCTCCCGGCCGGCGTCGGTGATCCGTACCCGGTGCACGCGCCGGTCGACGGGATCGACGACCCGCTCCGCGAGCCCCGCGTCCGCGAGCGCGTCCAGGACCGGTACGAGGGTGGTCGGCCCGATCCGCGCCCGGGCGGCGAGCTCGCGCTGGACGAGGCCGCCGCCGGTGCGGGACAGCACGTCGAGCACGGTGACGGCGGTGAGCGGCAGCCCGTGCGCGGCCGCGCGGGCCCGGCGCGCACCGAGCACCGCGGCGCCGGTACGGACGAGGAGATCGGCCGTGCTCGTCCCGTGCGGGCCACCGGCGGATCCGCCGCCCGCGGGGACGAGGCGGGGCGGGCAGAGCAGGGGCGACGGCGACGGGTGCGTCGGGCGGTCGGGCATCGCGGGAGGGTACGGGGGCGCGGCCCGGCGCCGGGGCGGATCGCGGGGGCGCCCGGTGCGGGCGCGAACGGTGCCGACCCGCACGGTGCGGACTCGCACGGTGCGGACTCGCACGGTGCGGACTCGCACGGTGCGGACTCGCACGGTGCGGGAACGGACGGTGCAGGAACGGACGGTGCAGGAACGGACGGTGCAGGAACGGATCCCGGCCGGACCGGTCCTCGGCGGCGGCCGGCTCCGCAGGCTGGACGCGTGACCACGTCTCCCGGCGCCGCGCCCGCACCTCCCGTCGCCGGGGCCGTCCTTTCCGGCCCCGGCACCGCCCCGCTCCCCGCTCCTCGCGCACCTGTCGTCGCCGCGGCCGGCGCCCCCGGTGCCGCCGGCGCCCCCGGTGCCGCGGGTGCCGCCGGTCCCGCCGGTGCCGCCGGTCCTGCCGGTGCTCACGTCGGGGACGTGCCACCGTCCGCCGGCGAGACGGTTCTCGTAGCCCGGACCCTCGACGACGTCCCCGCCGACCTGCCACCGGGACTCGTCGTCGTGCTCCCGGGCGGGTTCCGGATGAGGTCGGGCCGTCCGCCCCGGCCGGCACCGCTCCCGGGGCCGCCGGCACCGGAGGTGGAGCCGCCCGACGTCGTCCCACCGGACGCCCCGGCGACCCGGGTCCGCGCCGCCGAGCTGACCCGGCTCGTCGCCGAGGTCCTGACCGGCCGCCGCGCCCCGGCGCAGCTGGGGCCGGTCGTCACACCGCAGGTGCTCCGCTACCTCACCGCCGCCCGCACGGGCACCGCCGCACGGCCGGCGCGGTCCACCGTCGGCCGCGGAGGGCGGGCCGGCGCTCCGGGGTGCGGGACGCCGCGGCCCGCCGGCCGGTGGGCGGGCCGGGTGCACGTCGCACAACCGCACCCGGACGCCGCCGAGGTCTGCACCACGCTGCCCGTCACCGGTCGGACCCGTGCGCTCGTGCTGCGTCTCGACCGGAGGCCCGGTGGCCCGCACTGGCGGGTCACCGCCGTCCGGCTGCTCTGACGGCCACCGGCACGGCGGTGCCGGTCAGCGGCGCCGGCGGTTCGCCTTCTCCGCGCGCCGGCGCTCGGCCCGGTTCGACCCGCCGTCGCCCTGCGACGCGGCACCGTTCGGCACGCCGCCGGGGGGCGGCCCCTGGGCCGGGCGCGCCGCGTAGCGACCGGTCCGGCCGGTACCCGCCGCGGCGGGAGCGCCGTCCTCGCCGCGGCGGCTGACGCCACCGCCCTCCTCCGGGCCGCTGTACTGCAGGTTCTGCGGCGGGGTGGTGCGGAAGAGGTTCGGCAGGACCACCGTGCTCTCGCTCGGGTCCTCGGCCGGCGCCCGGCGGATCACCGGGATCTCGGTGGTGACCGGCTCCTCCTCCTGCACCGGGGCGGCCGGCTGCTGCACCTGGACGACGACGTTGAACAGGTGGCCGATCGTCTCCTCCTTGATGCCCTCGAGCATCGCGGAGAACATGTCGAACCCCTCGCGCTGGTACTCGATCACCGGGTCGCGCTGGGCCATGGCCCGCAACCCGATGCCCTCCTTGAGGTAGTCCATCTCGTAGAGGTGCTCGCGCCACTTGCGGTCGATGACCTGCATCAGCACCTGGCGCTCGAGCTCACGCATGCCGCCCTGCGGGCCGATCAGCGCGTCGATCTCCGCCTCGCGCCGGGCGTAGGCCCGCTCGGCGTCGTCGAGGACGGACTTCTCCAGCTCCTCGGCCGAGATCTCGTCGACGTCGTCGGCGAGGGTGCGCCAGTCGATCGAGATCGGGTAGAGGCCGCGCAGCGCGGTCCAGAGCTTCTCGAAGTCCCAGTCCTCGGAGTAGCCCTCGGCCGTCGCGCCGGTGATGTAGCCGTGGACGACGTCCTCGAGCATGTTCCGGGTCTGGCGCTGCACGTCCTCGCCGTCGAGCACCCGGCGGCGCTCGTCGTAGATGACCTTGCGCTGCTGGTTGAGGACCTCGTCGTACTTGAGGACGTTCTTCCGGATCTCGAAGTTCTGCTGCTCGACCTGGGTCTGCGCGCTGCGGATGGCGCGCGTGACCATCTTGGCCTCGATCGGCACGTCGTCCGGCAGGTTGAACCGGTTCATGATCGATTCGACGACCTGGCCGTTGAAGCGGCGCATGAGCTCGTCGCCGAGCGAGAGGTAGAACCGGGACTCACCGGGGTCGCCCTGCCGGCCGGACCGGCCACGCAGCTGGTTGTCGATCCGGCGGGACTCGTGCCGTTCGGTGCCGAGCACGTAGAGGCCGCCCGCGTTGCGGACCTCCTCCGCTTCGGCGCCGACCTGCTTGCGCATCCGGTCGAGGACGGCGTCCCACGCGGCCTCGTACTGCTCACGGGTCTCGACCGGGTCCAGCCCCTGGCTGCGCAGCTCCAGGTCGGCGAGGAACTCGGGGTTCCCGCCGAGCATGATGTCGGTACCGCGACCAGCCATGTTCGTGGCCACGGTGACGGCGCCGGCGTGCCCGGCCTGCGCGATGATCGCAGCCTCACGGGCGTGGTTCTTCGCGTTCAGGACCTCGTGCGGGACGCTGCGCCGGAGCAGCAGCTTCGCCAGGTACTCGGACTTCTCGACGCTCGTCGTACCGATCAGCACGGGCTGCCCCGCGTGGTGCTTCTCGGCGATGTCGTCGGCGACGGCCTCGAACTTCGCGGCCTCGGTCTTGTAGATGAGGTCGGCCTGGTCGGCCCGGACCCGCGGCTTGTTCGGCGGGATCGTGACGACCGACATCTTGTAGATCTCGTGCAGCTCGGCGGCCTCGGTCTGGGCCGTACCGGTCATGCCGGCGAGCTTGTCGTAGAGACGGAAGAAGTTCTGCAGGGTGATCGTCGCGAGGGTCTGGTTCTCCGGCTTGATCTCGACGCTTTCCTTCGCCTCGATCGCCTGGTGCATGCCCTCGTTGTAGCGACGGCCGGACAGCACGCGGCCGGTGAACTCGTCGACGATCAGGACCTCACCGCTGTTGACGATGTAGTCCTTGTCCTTCTTGAACAGCTCCTTGGCCTTGACCGCGTTGTTCAGGTAGCCGACCAGCGGAGTGTTCGCGGACTCGTAGAGGTTGTCGATGCCGAGCTGGTCCTCGATGAGCGCGACACCCTCCTCCGTGATGCCGACGGTGCGCTTGCGCTCGTCGACCTCGTAGTGGATGTCGCGGGACAGCATCGGTGCCAGGCGCGCGAACTCCTGGTACCACCGGGCGCTCTGCTCGGCCGGGCCGGAGATGATCAGCGGCGTACGGGCCTCGTCGATGAGGATCGAGTCCGCCTCGTCGACGATGGCGAAGTTGTGCCCGCGCTGCACCATGTCGGCGGCGTTCCACGCCATGTTGTCGCGCAGGTAGTCGAAGCCGAACTCGTTGTTCGTGCCGTAGGTGACGTCGCGCGCGTACTGCTCGCGGCGCTCCACGGGCGTCATCTCGGCCAGGATCACGCCGACGGTGAGGCCCAGCCAGCGGTGGATCCGGCCCATCGTCTCCGAGTCGCGCTTGGCCAGGTAGTCGTTCGTCGTGATGACGTGGACGCCGTCGCCGGGGATCGCGTTCAGGTAGACGGCCAGGGTCGAGGTGAGGGTCTTGCCCTCACCGGTGCCCATCTCGGAGACGTTGCCCATGTGCAGCGCTCCGGCACCCATCAGCTGCACGGTGAAGGGGCGCTGCCCGAGCGTGCGCTGGGCGGCCTCCCGCACCGTGGCGAAGGCCTCGGGCAGCAGGGAGTCGAGGCTCTCGCCGTCGCCGTGGCGGCGGCGGAACTCGTCGGTCTTCGCGCGCAGCTGTGCGTCGGTGAGGCCCTCGAACTCGGGCTCCAGACCGTCGATGTGCGCGGCGATCTTGCCGAGCCGCTTCACCAGCTTGGTCTCGCCGGCCCGGAGGAGTCGACTCAGGAAGGGCACTGCCGACCTCATTCACGTCGCGGTCAGGACACGGGACGGGCGTCACTCGCCGGAGGAGGTCACACCGCCCTGGCGCCATCGTACGTGCCCGCCACGTCCGGCCCCGCGCCGCTGCGGCCACCGCACGCTCCACGCGCCCGTGACCCGCCGGTCCGGCCACCGCGGGAGCCGCCGGGCGCGGGTGCACCGCCGTGGGCGGCCGTGCACCCGCGCCGGACGGTCAGCCGCCGAGCCGGATCACGCCGTAGTCGTAGCCGTGCCGCCGGTAGACGACGGACGGACGGCCGCTCTCGCTGCAGGAGAACAGGTAGAAGTCGTGACCGACGAGCTCCATCCGGGACAGCGCCTCGTCCACCGTCATGGGCGCGGCGCCGTGGGTCTTCTCCCGCACGATCCGCCCGGGCCGGTACTCGGCGTCCCACTGCTCCTCGAGCCGGGCGATCTCGGCGTCCGGAAGGGTCTCGTCGTGCGCACGGGGGGCCGGGATGGTGTCGGAGATCGGCGGGGCCTGCTCCATGAGTGCGACGGCGGACGCGGTCGCGGCGGCTCGGGACGCCTGCACGCGGTCGCGACGGCTGGGCTTACGGCGGTCGTGGGAACGGCGCAGACGCTCGGCGAGCTTGCCCGCGGCCAGGTCCAGGGCGGCGTAGAAGTCGGGCCCCGACGCCTCGGCACGGGCGACGGCTCCGCAGCCGCCGCGGCCGGTGATCTCCACTCGCTGGCAGGACTTCTGCTGACGGCGGTTCGGCTCGTGGAAGAGCACCACCTCCATCCCGACGATCTTGTGGTCGTGACGTTCCAGGCGGCTGAGCTTCTCCTCGACCAGACCACGGAAGTGGTCGGGAACCTCGACGTTCCGGCCGGTGACGACGATCTCCACTCGGACATCCCTCGCTTCAGTCGTGCTGACCCGGGACTCGACGACGGCCCCGGGGGGTGGGCTATCGGTCGCTCCTCCTGATGTGGTAGCGGCTGCGAGTTCACCGGACGTTATCGGTAAAGCCGTCTGCCCGACAGGTCGTTCGCCGACCCGCTCGGGGGACGTACGACTCGCGATCACCGCACTCCGCGACGATCTCGTGGCAGCCGAGTGACACACGCCCGTCACTTCCTCCCGCTCACCGGGAGGACACACACGTGGAGTCCACAGTGGTCATCTCCGGAAGCCGTTCGGGACATGCTGCGGCAAACAGTCGTATGTGACGACCATCACATGACGGCAGTCACTGGTTCGTGCGGTTCACCGCGAGCGGACCGGGGTCGTCGCATCGGCCAGCAGCACCGACCCGGCCGCCGGCACCCCGATCCGCGCCAGTACCGGGTGGCACGCACGCAGCGTCGCTCCGGTGGTGACGACGTCGTCGACCAGCAGCACCGGCTCGTCCGGGCCCGGACCACGACGGGCGCCGCCCGCCGGGCGCAGCGCGGAGGCGAGGTTCTCCGCGCGGGCCGCGGCGTCGAGCCCGACCGAGTCCCGCGCCCGCCGGTCCAGCGCGAGGACCGGGAGCACCCGTGCCGGGAGCCCCGCGGCGGTCAGCCGGGGGGCCAGCGCCCGGCACAGCCGAAGGACGTGGTCTCCCCCGCGCGCCCGCGCCGCCGACGGCCGGGACGGGGCCGGCACCAGCCAGACCCGGCCCGGGTCGGCCCGGGCCGGGCCCACCGCTCCCGGCCCACCGGGCAGGACCGCGGCGACCGCGGGGACGAGCAGCGCCGCCAGCTCCGGCGCCAGGTCACGACGCCCGCGCTCCTTGTAGGCCAGCACGGCCCGGCGCAACGGCCCCCGGTAGCGCGCGGCCGCCACGACCCGCCCCGCGCCCGGGACCCGGACCGCGATCGGGCCCGCTGTGTCGTCGGCGCAGGCCGGGCACCAGCCGCCACTGCCCGGCGGCCCCGCGCCGCACCCCCCGCAGGTCCGGGGCAGCAGCAGGTCCAGCAGGGCGGCGAACGGTGTCGGGGCACGGTGGGTCGTCATGGTCCGGAGAGTGCACCGGAGCACCGGCACCGGTCGGCCGTCGCCGGCCCCGGACCAGGAGTTGTCCACAAGTGCCGGATCCGTCCACAGGCCGCGGATCGGGCGGTCCGCCGGCGCCCCGGTGCCGCAGGATCACCGCTGAGGGACCGGCGGCCGGTCAGCCCGGATAGAAGGGGCGCGCGCCGGTGGTGGCACCGACCGTCTGCCGCCACGCGTCCAGCTCCCCGCCGGAGAAGCTCCACAGGCCGGTCCGGTCGGTCACGTAGATCGGCCGTCCCGGGGCGGCGGTCACCGCACGCAGAGGAGAGGTGAGGTTGGTGCCGGGCAACTGGTCGAGGATCAGGCCGTCGAGGGTCACCAGCGAGACGGGCCGGTCGGAGTCGGCGGCGACGACGAGCTGCTCACTGGACCGCCAGTCGACGGCCACGGCGTCCTCCAGGTCGTCGGGCCGCAGCTCGCGCAACGGCCCGATCGCCTGTGCACCGCCGGGGCCGGGCACGATCGGCCCGACCAGCACGCGCCCGTCGGCGACGACCGCGACGCGACCGCCCTCCCTGGCGAGTGCGATGTCGCGGATCTCCCGGACGCCGTCGAGCACCCTGGTGTCCAGCGGCGCCTCCGCCGGAGGCTCCGCCGCCGGCACCGCGACCCGGCGCAGCCTGCCGTCGGCGACCGCCCAGATCTCGTCCCCGGCCGCGTTCCAGCTCAGCGCGGTGACGACCGCGCCGGAGACCGGCGTCGCGGTGAGCGTCCCGCCGGACGGGCCGACCAGGAGTCGCTGGGTGCCGCTCTCCTCCCGGGAGACCACGGCGATCCGGTCGGTCCGCGTCGCGGTCGCGGCGTCGACCACGTCGAAGGAGCCGTTGCCCGCCTGGCCGGGGACGGGAGCGTCCTGCCCGCCCTCGACCAGCCGGCGGACCCGGCCGCCGTCGACGACGAGCGGGTACGTCGGCATCCGCTCCGGCCCGGCGACGAGCGCCGCGAAGTCGTCCCGGGTGACCTCGGGCCGGTCCGGCAGCAGCGGTTCGCCGTCGGAGAGCACGCGCACCCGCGGCACGCTCACCTCCGACAGCGTGGACGCGATCTGCGCGGCGAGCAGCTGCCGGTCCTGCGGGGAGAGCCCGGACACCCCGGCGAGGTCGACGACCACGACGCCGTCCGGCGACTCCGTGACGGCCGAGCGCAGGCGGGCGGTGGCGGGGAACAGCGTGGTGGCCGCGCCGGCCAGCCCGTCGGACGGCCCGCGCATCAGGACCTCGGTCGCACGGGCGGCCAGCTGGTTCTGCCGGGTGCTGGGGACGTAGTGGGGATCCGCCAGCAACGAGCCCCGCTGCGGGTCGACGAACCACGCCCGCAGCGACCGGTAGTTCGCGCGGAAGTCGGAGAGCCGGACCATCACCCCGGGCGGGAGCCGGTCGATCCGCCAGTGGTCGTCCTGGCGCACGACACCGATGTCGACCTCGACCGGCTGCGGGGCCGGCTCGAACGCCCCGGAGGCGCTGACCGTGCCGAGCTGCGCACCGCGCACGCGTACGACCGCGCGGTCCGGGCCGGCCGCGGCGGTGTCCGGGGCGAAGACGGTGTCGAAGCGCTCGGTGAGCACCGTCAGCGATGCGCCGTCGTCCCAGCTCGACGCCGGGGCGGCGAGATAGCGGCGGGCCAGCGCGTGCCGGTCGTCGGGACGGCCGGAGGCGTAGACGAACCCGCGGACCAGGCCGAGCGGATCGGCGTCCTCGATCGGGCCGTCCGGCAGCGCCGCACCGTCCGCGCCGCTCTGCCGCAGGACCTGGACCGACGAGTGCTCCGGCACACTGGCGCAGCCGGCCAGCACCGCGAGACAGACGACCATCCCGACCCGGGCGGCCCATCGCAGCGCGGGCACGGTGTCCCGCCGGGCGGTCACCGGTCACCACCGGGGTCGGTGATGGCCCGCTCGGCGGGCTGCACCGGTGCGTGCTCGTCGCCGCGGATCTGCCACGCGTCCTCGGCGTGCACCGGGCGCGGCTCGTCGCGCGGGCCGCGGACGTCGTCGCGGCGGGCGCTGATCCCGCGGGGCGGGGTGGGCACCGATCCCGCTCGTCCGTCGCGCGGGGTACCGGCCTCGTCGTCGCCCGAGGGCGGGCCCAGCGGCAGCGGCGGGGTGGAGATGTGACCGCCGATCTGCCGGGGCAGCGTGAGCCGGAAGGCCGATCCCTTGCCGGGCTCGCCCCACGCCTGGAGCCAGCCACCGTGCAGCCGGGCGTCCTCGATGCTGATCGACAGCCCCAGCCCGGTGCCGCCGCTGCGCCGGGCGCGGGACTCCTCGGCCCGCCAGAACCGGTTGAACACCAGGTCCGCCTCGCCGGGCCGCAGCCCGACACCGTGGTCGCGCACGACGACCGCGACGGCCGCGGGATCGCCGGCCATCGTCACCTCCACCTGCTGTCCCTCCCCGTGGTCGATCGCGTTCGCCACCAGGTTCCGCACGATCCTCTCGACCCGCCGCGGGTCGGCCTCCACCCCCTCGCCCTCGGGGAGGTCGAGCACCAGCTCGGTGCCGGCGTCGGCGGCCAGGCCGCGGACGGCGTCGACGGCGTGGCGCACCACGGCCGACAGGTCGATCCGCTCGGCACCCAGCTCGGCGACACCGGCGTCGAGCCGGGAGATCTCCAGCAGGTCGGCCAGCAGCACCTCGAACCGGTCCAGCTCGGTGACCAGCAGCTCGGAGCTGCGGCGCAGGGCGGGCAGGAGCTCGTCGCGGGAGGCGTAGAGCACGTCGGCGGCCATCCGGACCGTCGTCAGCGGGGTGCGCAGCTCGTGGCTCACGTCGGAGGTGAACCGGCGCTGCAGCGCACCGAACTCCTCGAGCTGCGCGATCTGCGCCGCGAGGCTTCCGGCCATCTCGTTGTAGGACTCGGCGAGCCGGGCGACCTCGTCCTCACCGCGGACCGCCATGCGCTCGTCGAGGTGGCCACCCGCGAAGCGTTCCGCCACGTCGGCGGCGTGCCGGATCGGCCGCACCACCTGCCGGGTGACCAGGCTGGCGATCGCGGCGAGCAGGACCAGGAGCACGAGCCCGCCGACGATCAGCGTGCTCTGGACGAGGTTCAGCGTCAGCCGTTCCCCCTCGAGCGGGAACAGCAGGTAGAACTGCAGCTCGCGGCCCGCCGTCGCGACCGGCTGCCCGATCACGAGCGTGGGTACGCCGTCGACCGTCACGTACTGGCGGCCCATGCCGCCCTCGGCGACGGTGTCGCGCAGCTCGGAGGTGACCTGTCCGACGTCACCGGACGAGACCTCCGGCCCGTTGCCGGAGCCGGTCGTCAGTGCGGCGCGGTAGTCACCGGCGGCCGACGAGCCGGGCGCGGAGGACTGGGTGTTCGTCAGCCGCTGCAACGCCGAGTCGAGCGTCTCCTGCGCGCCCTCGCGGTCCGGGTCGACGCCCGAGAGCTCGCCCTCCAGTACCACCCGGCTGGTGTCCGCCTGCACGAACGCGCCGTTGGCCTTGCTCTGCAACAGCCGCTCGGTGATCTCGCTCTGCAGCACCAGCCCGAGCACGAGCACGACGGCCGTCGACAGCGCGAGGGTCGACACCACGACCCGGAGCTGCAGCGACCGCCGCCAGGACGCCGCGACCAGCGCGCCGAGCTCGTGCGCCTGCGCCCGCAGCGGCGCCAGCGCGCGGGCGATCCGGCGCACCCCGGGCACGCCGGCGAGCCTGCGACGCAGTCCGCCCCGGCTCATCGCCGGCGACCGGACCCGGTCACGGGGGCCCGGCCTTGTACCCCACCCCGCGGACGGTCAGGACCACCTCGGGGCGTTCCGGGTCGCGCTCCACCTTGGACCGCAGACGCTGCACGTGCACGTTCACCAAACGGGTGTCGGCCGCGTGCCGGTACCCCCAGACCTGCTCGAGCAGGACCTCCCGGGTGAACACCTGGCGCGGCTTGCGGGCGAGCGCCACGAGCAGGTCGAACTCGAGCGGGGTGAGCGCGATCGGCCTTCCCCCGCGCGTCACCTGGTGCGCGGGGACGTCGATGTCGATCTCACCGATCGAGAGCTGCTCGGCCGGTTCGGTCTCGATGCGGCGGACCCGGGCCCGGATCCGCGCGACGAGCTCCTTCGGCTTGAACGGCTTGACGACGTAGTCGTCGGCGCCGGACTCCAGGCCGAGCACGACGTCGACCGTGTCGCTCTTCGCGGTGAGCATGACGATCGGGACGCCCGACTCCGCGCGGATCGCCCGGCACACGTCGATGCCGTTCATCCCGGGCAGCATCAGGTCGAGGAGCACCACGTCGGGCTGCATGTCCCGGACGGCGGGAAGCGCCCGCGTGCCGTCGGAGACGACCGCGGTCTCGAATCCCTCGCCCCGCAGCACGATGGTGAGCATCTCGGCCAGGGCCGGGTCGTCGTCGACCACCAGCACGCGCGACTTCATGTTCCTCACTATCCCAGTCCGGTGGTCAGGGTCGTTGCAGCAGGTCGGCGACGAGCCCGGCCGGGTCGGCCGGATCGCCCAGCACCGTCCACGGGCTCAGCCAGGCGGCGTCGGCGAGCTGGCGGTACACGGCGTCGGTCCGGGCCTGCAGGGCGTCGTCGCTCTCGTAGGCGTCCCGTTGCCGGGCCTCGGTCAGCTCCCGCGCGCGGGCCCGCTCGGCGGCGACCGCGCGCGGTGGGGCGAGGAGCAGCTGGTGGTCGGGGACCGGGATACCGAACCGGTCGATCTCGAGCTCCCTGACCCAGCCGACGACCTCGCCACGGGCGTCCTGGCCGAGCCGCGCGGCGTTGTAGGCGGCGTTGGAGGCGACGTACCGGTCGACCAGCACGACGTCGTGCGTGCCGAGCGACGCCCGCAGCCCGGCCGCGGCGTCGCGCCGGTCGAGCGCGAACAGCACCGCCATGGCGTGCACCGACGACGCGAGGTCGCCCATCCGCCCGTAGAGCGCGTCGCGGGCCAGCTCGGCGTGCACGTCGTCGTCGTAGCGGGGGAACGCGGCCGAGGTGACCGTGGCGCCCCCGGCGCGCAGCGCAGCGGTCAGCCGGCCGGCGAAGGTGCGCTTCCCGGCACCGTCCAGCCCCTCGATGACCACCAGCCGTCCCACGGGCGCTGACCCTAGGTCAGGCGCCGATGGCCCGGACCACGGGCCACGTGGTCGCGAACCCGGGGTGCAGGTCCAGCTCGCCGAGGCGGTCGGTGCGCACCCAGCGCAGCTCGGTGCTCTCCGCACCGCGCACGCCGACCGGCGGCGCCTCGAGGGCACGCACGACCACGGTCGTGTACGTCCAGCCGCCGTGGTCGTCGACGAACTCGTCGAGCGTGGCCACCGCCGCGGTGTCGAGCGTGCTCTCCTCCGCCGCCTCGCGCAGCGCGGTGTCGTGCGCGGACTCGCCCCGGTCACGGGCACCGCCCGGGATGCCCCAGGTCCCACCGTGGTGGCTCCAGCCCGCCCGGTGCTGCAACAGGATCCGTTCCACCCCTGGCGGGTCCTCCGCGGCGCGGTGCCGGACCAGCAGGCCCGCGGCGCCGAACACCCCCCAGTGCTTGTGACCGTGGGCGCAGTGCACCCAGCCGTCCCCGGAACCGCGGTCGATCACGGACGAACCCCCTGGACACGCCGACGGCGCGGCGGCTGCAGCCACCGCGCCGTCGGACGGAGAAACCCGGACCCCGAGGGGCCCTCCCGATCAGTACCGGTAGTGCTCCGGCTTGTACGGGCCCTCGACGTCCACGCCGATGTACTCGGCCTGGTCCTTGCTGAGCTTGGTCAGCTCACCACCCAGCGCCAGCACGTGCACCTTGGCGACCTTCTCGTCGAGGTGCTTCGGCAGACGGTAGACGTCCTTGTTGTACTCGTCGTGCTTGGTGAACAGCTCGATCTGGGCGATCGTCTGGTTCGCGAACGAGTTCGACATGACGAACGACGGGTGGCCGGTCGCGTTGCCGAGGTTCATCAGCCGGCCCTCGGAGAGCACCAGGATCGAGTGCCCGTCCGGGAAGATCCACTCGTCGACCTGCGGCTTGATGTTGATCTTGTTGATGCCCGTGATGCGGCCCAGCCCGGCCATGTCGATCTCGTTGTCGAAGTGACCGACGTTGCACAGGATCGCCTGGTGCTTCATCTTCTGCATCAGCTCGGTCGTGACGATGTCCTTGTTGCCGGTCGTGGTGACCACGACGTCGGCGGTGTGGATGACGTCCTCGACCTTCGCCACCTGGAAGCCCTCGAGCAGCGCCTGGAGGGCGCAGATCGGGTCGACCTCGGAGACGATCACGCGGGCACCCTGGCCGGCCAGCGCCTCGGCGCAGCCCTTGCCGACGTCGCCGTAGCCGGCGACGACCGCGACCTTGCCGCCGATCAGCACGTCGGTGGCGCGGTTCAGGCCGTCCAGCAGCGAGTGCCGGATGCCGTACTTGTTGTCGAACTTCGACTTGGTGACCGAGTCGTTGACGTTGATCGCCGGGAACAGCAGCTTGCCCTGCTCGGCGAGCTGGTACAGGCGGTTGACGCCGGTGGTGGTCTCCTCGGTGACGCCGCGGATGTCCGAGTTGATGGTGGTCCAGCGCTTCGGGTCCTCGGCGAGGCTGCGGCGCAGGGTCGCCAGGACGACCCGCTCCTCGTCGGCGACGGTCTCGTCGTCGTCGGCGACGGTCGGCACGACGCCGGTCTCCTCGAACTCGACACCCTTGTGCACGAGCAGCGTGGCGTCGCCACCGTCGTCGAGGATCATGTTCGGGCCGACGATGTCGCCGTTGGCGTCACGGAACTTGAACAGCTGCTCCGTGCACCACCAGTACTCCTCCAGGGTCTCGCCCTTCCAGGCGAAGACCGGCACGCCCTGCGGGTTCTCCGGCGTCCCGTTCGGGCCGACGACGGTGGCCGCCGCGGCGTAGTCCTGGGTGGAGAAGATGTTGCAGGAGACCCAGCGCACGTCGGCACCCAGGCTGACCAGGGTCTCGATGAGGACCGCGGTCTGCGTGGTCATGTGCAGCGACCCGGCGATCCGCGCCCCGGCGAGCGGCTTGGCCTCGGCGTACTCGCGGCGCAGGTCGATCAGGCCCGGCATCTCGTTCTCGGCCAGCCGGATGTCCTTCCGGCCGTACTCCGCCTCGTTGATGTCGGCGATCGCGAAGTCGAGGCCGTTGACGTTCTGCAGCTTCGGGTGGCCGGTCGTCTCGGATGCGGTCATGGGGTGGGTGCGCCTCCTCGGGCGGTCGTGTCGGACTCATCCGTGCGACCGGTGCTACCGGCCGCATCCCGGACGGGAAGGACTCCGGCGGAGGCGAAGTGCGGCGTACACGGAAGCACGGCGCCCTCCCTCCTCGTCGGAGACAGGCGCCCTTTCCTCGTCCGTGCCGGGCCGGGCCCCGAGCGTGGCGGCGGCACCCGTGCGGGTGCGTGACCGCTGCAGCGCCTCTCGGCGCCCGGCTCTCTCGCAGGAACCATCGTTCCCAGGGACCCGGAGGGTGTCAACCGGACGACGCTCACCCGCCGAGGCGCTCGACGAGCAGCGCACGGGCGGCGTCCTCCCGGCCGTGCGCTGCCAGGAGACCGGCCGGGGCGAGCACGGACTCGGTGTCCACCCGGACCTCGACCTGCGCGAGCATCGCCGGCAGGACGGGGTCACGACGCACCGTCTCGGCGACCGCGGCCAGCGCGGCGGGGTCGCGCTGGCGGAACACTCCCCCGGTGAGGACGACGAGACCGATGTCACCGGCCGGGCCGGCGGCCGGCTCCGCCGGAACGGGCGCGATCCGGTCCGGCGCAGCCCCGGGGACGTCCGCGGGGAGGAGGCCGGTGTGCCGCAGGTGCCGGCGCAGCGCGACGACGGCGGCGATCGCGGCGAGCCTGCGGTCCTCGGCGGCCGCACCCCGGTCGGCGGGCACCGCCGGACCGGACGCCTCCAGCGCCGCGACGGCCGGGGCCAGCAGGTCGGCCTCGACCGGATCGACGAGCCCCTCGGTCTGCGCCTCCACCAGCACGCCGCCGGCCCCGTCCCGGACGCCGAGGTCACCCTCGACCGTCATCACCCCGGAACCGGGCCCGGGCGTCCCCAGGTGCACCCCGGTCGTCGCCGACCCGACGTCGACGACCAGCACCCCGGTCCCCGTCAGCCGGGCCAGCACCCCGGCACCGGCCGCCACCGCGACCGGTGTGCGGACGGGTGCCAGGTCGCCGAACCCGCCGGGCCCCGACCGCACCCCGAGCGCCTGGCCCGCGTAGAGCTCGGCGACGGCGTCGCGCACCGGCCCGGTCACGATCTCCCCGGGACGGGGCGTCGCGTTCGGGTACGAGGTCACGTCCCGGCCCCCCGCCCGCAGCAGGTCGAGGGCCTCGTCCCGGGCGGCGTCGGCGACGGCGAGCAGCACCGACCAGCCACCCCGGGTCCGGGCGAGCCGCCCGGCGTTGTGCAGGACGACGCCGGGGTCCTCGCCCTCGGCCCCGCCCAGCAGCAGGACCGCGCCGGGACGCTGATCGGTGAGCTCGCGGACCGCGTCGCTCTCCAGCGGGCCGGTGTGCACCCCCACCACCCGCGCCCCCGCCGACCGGCACGCCCGGTGCGCGGCCTCGGTCGCCGCGAGCCGGTCCGCCCCGACGACGGCGAGCCGCAGCGGCCCGCCCGCCGAGGAGCAGGCGAGCACCTCCAGGGCAGGCCCACCGGTCCGTCTCCCGATCGACGCCGCCGCGGCGGCGACCGCCGCGTCGACCCCCTCGATCACGTCCGCGGTCGTCGGGTGCTCGGCGAAACCGGCGGGTGTGCCGTCCGGGTGGACCAGCACCGCCTTCGTCCAGCTGGAGCCGACGTCCAGGCAGACCGCGGCGGTGTCCGGATCATCCGGGGCGCCGGAACGCGGATCGGTCATGGGGGGCGAGCGTAGTGCGGTCGGGCCGTCACCAGGAGTGCCCGGACGGAGCGTTCCCCCAGCCGACCGGCCCCGTCAGGTGGTGAGGCGGCTCACAGATCGACGCTACGGTCACCGGTGGACCGCACGAGAGTGCGCACCGCGACGGAACGGAGCGACGATGCTCGGACTGATGCAGGACCGGCCCCTGACCCTCCCGCACATCTTCCACCGGGCCGAGCAGCTGTTCGGCCACAAGACCCTGGTCACGGCCCGTCCGGACGGCACGGAGCGGACCGTCACGGTCGCCGAGTGGGCGGTCCGGGTGCGGCGGCTCGCGACCGCCCTCGACACGCTCGGCATCTCGGACGGCGGCCGGGTCGGCACGTTCTGCTGGAACACCTCCCGGCACCTGGAGCTCTACCTGGCCGCACCGTGCACCGGCCGGGTGCTGCACACGCTCAACATCCGGCTGCACCCCGACCAGCTGGTCTACGTCGCCGACCACGCCGGGGACGAGGTCGTCTTCGTCGACCGGTCGCTGCTCGGGCTGCTCTGGCCGCACGTCGACCGGCTGCCGGGGGTGCGGCACGTGGTGGTGCTCGACGACGGCGCGGACACCCCGGTCCCGGACGACCCGCGGATCCGCGACTACGAGGAGCTGCTCGCCGCCGCCGCGCCGTACGAGGGCCGGTTCGAGGTCGAGGACGAGAACACGGCCGCCGCGATGTGCTACACGTCCGGCACCACCGGCAACCCGAAGGGCGTGGTCTACAGCCACCGCTCGACGATGCTGCACTCGATGGTCACGCTGATCGCCGACGGGCCGGCGCTGGCCGAGCGCGACGTCGTCATGCCGGTGGTCCCGATGTTCCACGCGAACTGCTGGGGGCTGCCCTACGGCTGCCTGCTCGCCGGCACCGCGATGGTGTTCCCCGGGCCGGACCTCTCGCCCGGCTCGCTGCTGGACCTGATCGAGCGGCACCGGGTGACCATCACCGGCGGCGTCCCGACGATCTGGATGAACGCGCTCCCGCTGCTCGCCGAGCACGACCTGACGTCGCTGCGGATGATCATCTGCGGGGGTTCGGCGGTCCCGAAGGCGCTCTCCGAGGAGTACCGCCGGACCCTCGGCCTGCCCCTGACACACCTGTGGGGCATGACAGAGACCTCGCCGGTCGGGACGGTCGGCATCCTCGGCACGCACCTCGACGGCGCCTCCGAGGAGGAGCTCGCCGCCGCCCGGGTCCGCCAGGGCAGGCCGGTGCCGCTGGTGGAGATGCGCATCGCCGACCCGGACACCGGCGAGGAGATGCCCTGGGACGACCATGCCACCGGCGAGGTCCAGGCGTCCGGGCCGTGGATCGCCGCCGGGTACCACCGCGGCGAGGGCGGCGGCACCCAGTTCACCGACGACGGCTGGCTGCGCACCGGCGACGTCGCCGCCGTCGACCCGTACGGCTCGTTCCGCCTGGTCGACCGCACCAAGGACCTCATCAAGTCCGGTGGCGAGTGGATCGGCACCGTCGAGCTGGAGAACGAGATCATGGCGCACCCGCGGGTGGCCGAGGCGGCGGTGATCGGCGTCCCGCACGAGAAGTGGGTGGAACGCCCGCTGGCGTGCGTGGTCGTCGAGCCGGGGAGCACGCTCACCGCCGAGGAGCTCCTGGAGTTCCTGACCCCGCGGGTGGCGCGCTGGTGGCTGCCCGACGCGGTCGAGTTCATCGACGAGGTGCCGAAGACCTCGGTCGGGAAGTTCTCGAAGCGGACGCTGCGGGAGCGGTTCGAGGGCTACGCGCTGCCGACCTGACCGACCGGGCACGGACCCGCTTCGACGACGGCGGCGGCGCCCCCGGGATCACCGGGACGCCGGCGCCGTGGTCGTCGGGAGGTCGGTCAGGAGGACGAGCCGGTGGAGCCGTCGTCGTCCGCCGACCGGTCGGTGGAGCCCACGGCGGTCTGCGGGGTCTTCCCCCCGCGGGCCTCGGACGCGATCTCGGCCAGCGTCTGCCCGGTCGCGAGGCGGCTGCGACGACGGCCGTAGGCGAAGTAGATCACCGCACCGAGCGCCATCCAGCCGAAGAACCGGATCCAGGTGTCGGCCGGCAGGAACAGCGCGACACCGAAGCAGGCCACCGCGGACACGATCGGCAGCACCGGCATGAACGGCACCCGGAACGTGCGCGGCAGGTCCGGACGGCGCTTCCGCAGCACGATCACGCCGATCGAGACCAGGACGAACGCGGCCAGCGTGCCGATGTTGACCAGCTGCCCCAGCTCGGTGAGCTCCAGGAAGCCGCCCAGGACCGCCGCGGTCACACCGGTGATGATCGTCAGCCGGTACGGGGTGCGGTAGGTCGGGTGCACCCGGGCCAGCCACGGCGGCAGCAGCCGGTCGCGGCTCATCGCGAACGCCACCCGGGTCTGGCCGAGCATCAGCGTCATGATCACGACGGTGAGCCCGATCAGGATGCCGAACGAGATGATGAACTCGGCTGCCGGCAGGCCGGTGGCGGCCATGGCCGCGGCGGCCGGCGCCTCCACGCCGAGCTGCTCGTACGGCAGGATCCCGGTGTAGATCAGCGAGACGATGATGTAGAGCAGCGTCGCGATGGTCAGCGAGGCGATGATCCCGATCGGCATCGTCCGCTGCGGGTTCTTCACCTCCTCCGACAGCGTGGCGACGATGTCGAAGCCGAGGTAGGCGAAGAACACCAGCGCCGCGCCGGTGAACACGCCGGTCAGGCCGAAGGCGGTGTCGATGCCGAACAGGTCGAGCAGCAGCGGTGTCCCGGCGTCGCTCGAGTAGTCGGCCGGCCGGGACTCGGGGATGAAGGGCGTCCAGTTCGACCCGGTCACGTAGAACGAGCCGATCAGGATGATCCCGCCGACGATGAGCAGCTTCAGCGAGGTGACGGTGGCGTTCACCCAGGCCGAGAGCCGGATGCCGACGATGAGCACCGCCATCATCAGCAGCGCGATGAAGACGGCGGGCAGGTCGATGATCCCGCCGCCACCGGGGCCTGCGGAGATCGCGTCGGGGACCGGCAGCCCGATGCCCGCCATCACGGTGTCGAAGTAGCCGCCCCAGCCCTTGGAGACCGTGGCCGCGCCGAGCGTGAACTCCAGGACGAGGTCCCAGCCGATCATCCAGGCGATGAACTCGCCCATCGACGCGTAGGAGAACGTGTAGGCGCTGCCCGCCACCGGGACCGAGGACGCGAACTCGGCGTAGCAGAGCGCCGCCAGCGCGCAGACGATGCCGCTGATCAGGAAGGACAGCGCGACCGCGGGCCCCGAGTACAGGGCAGCCGCCTCGCCGGCGAGGACGAAGACACCGGTGCCGATCAGCACCCCGATACCCATGATCGTGAGCTGGACCGGGCCGAGCGCCTTCTTGAGCTGGAACTCCGGTTCTTCGGTGTCCCTGATCGCCTGCTCGACCGATTTGGTGCGGAAGATCCCGCCATTGGGGCTTCTGGCCGTCATGGTGCGGAAAGATACGTAGTGCACCGTTCGGTCGTACAACCAGGTACGACGACGGCGGCGCCCGATCGCCGGGACGCCGCCGTCGCAGGTCGTTCGGGTGCGGGTCAGGACTCCCCGGAGCTGCCACCGGCCCCGGCGCCGCCGGCCCCGCCGGAGCCGCCGATCTGGGCCGGGAGCTCGCCGCGCTCGCGGCGGGCCAGCACGGAGTGGTGCCGCGAGTAGGCGAAGTACACGACCACACCGATGACCATCCAGAGGACGAACCGCAGCCAGGTCTCGACGGACAGGTTCAGCATCAGCCAGACGCAGGCCAGCACGGCCAGGATCGGCACGACCGGGACCAGCGGGGTCCGGAAGCCGCGCGGCAGCTCGGGCCGCGTCCGGCGCAGGATGACCACGCCGATCGAGACGAGCACGAACGCGAACAGCGTGCCGATGTTGACCATCTGCTCGAGGTCCTCGGCCGGGAAGAACGTCGCGACCAGCGCGATCACGGTGCCGATCAGCCAGGTGGCCCGGCCGGGGGTGCCGTAGTTGTTCGTCCTGGCCAGCCCGGTGGGCAGCAGGCCGTCGCGCGACATCGCGAAGATGACCCGGATCTGCCCGAGCATCAGCACCATGACGACGGTGGTGAGGCCGAGCAGGGCGCCCAGCGCGATGATCGTCGCCGCCCAGTTCACCCCGAGCGAGGCGAACGCGGTGGCCAGGGTGGCGCGGGTGCCGTCGGGCTGGGTCGCCAGCTCGGTGTAGGGCACCATGCCGGTGATCACGAGCGCGACCGCGACGTAGAGCACGGTGACGATCGCGAGCGAGCCCAGGATGCCGCGGGGCAGCGCCTTGGACGGGTTCTTCGTCTCCTCGGCGGTGGTCGCGACCGCGTCGAAGCCGATGAAGGCGAAGAACACGATGGCGGCCGCGGCGAACACGCCGTAGATCCCGAACACGCTGGACGACGCCCCGCCGAAGAACGACAGCAGCGACTGCTGGATGCCGGTGCCGGTCTCGGTGGTGCCGGGGGTGGGCTCCGGCACGAACGGGGTGTAGTTCGCGGCGTTGACGTAGAACAGCCCGAGGATGATCACGAACAGCACGATCGCGACCTTGATCGTGGTGATGACCAGGCTGACCCGGCTGGACAGCTTGGTGCCCCGGTACAGCAGGAAGGCCAGCACGAGGACGAGCAGCAGCGCGCCCCAGTCGAAGGAGAAGAAGCTCCCCAGCTCGAACGAGGTCGACACGTCGAGCCCGATCAGGCCGAGTGTCTGCGCCAGATACTCCGACCAGCCCTTCGACACGTACGCCGAGCCGACCGCGAACTCCAGCACGAGGTCCCAGCCGATGATCCAGGCGATGAACTCGCCGAACGTGGCGTAGGAGAACGTGTACGCGCTGCCCGCCACCGGCACGGTGGAGGCGAACTCGGCGTAGCAGAGTGCGGCGAGACCGCAGGCGACCGCGGCGAGGACGAACGACAGCGACACCGCGGGACCCGCGATGTTGCCCGCCGTACTCGCGGCCAGGGTGAAGATACCGGCGCCGATGACCACCGCGACCCCGAAGACGATCAGATCGATCGTCCCGAGGTCCTTCTTCAGCCGGGTGTCCGGTTCGTCGGTGTCCCGGATGGATTGCTCGACCGTCTTGGTGCGGAAGATTCCGCCACCACGGTTCGTGACCGTCATGAGCGGTGAAAATACGACCGTGGTGCGGTGCCCGTCACGCTCCGGGGAGCAGATTTAGGGTCACGATAAGATTGCGCAACGATATGTCCGGTTTGCCGTGTCGCGCCCGGGCATGTCGCGACCCCGGACCGGTGATCCCGTGCGCCGGGAGCGTCAGACCGTCCCGTGCTCCAGCCCGTGGGCCTGGGCCACCTCGGCCGAGAGCAGCGCGCCGCGGTGCGTGGACAGGCCGGCCGCCAGCGCCGGGTCGTCGGCCGTGGCGGCCTCCCAGCCACGGTCGGCCAGCCGCAGCACGTACGGCAGCGTCGCGTTGGTCAGCGCCCGGGTGGAGGTGTGCGGCACCGCGCCCGGCATGTTCGCGACGCAGTAGAAGACCGTGTCGTGGACGGCGTAGGTCGGCTCCGCGTGCGTGGTCGGCCGGGAGTCCTCGAAGCAGCCGCCCTGGTCGATCGCGATGTCGACGAGCACGGCGCCGGGGCGCATCTGCGCGACCAGCTCGTTCGGGACCAGCGTCGGGGCCTTCGCGCCCGGGACCAGCACCGCGCCGATGACCAGGTCGGCATTCGTCACGGCCTCGCGGACCGCCAGCTGCGTGGAGTACACGGTGCGGACGCGGCCGGCGTAGCGCTCGTCGATCGCGCGGAGCTTGTCGACGTCGATGTCCAGCACGGTGACCTGCGCGTGCATGCCCGCCGCGAGGGCGATCGCGTTCGCACCCGCGACACCGGCGCCGAGCACGACGACGTCGGCGCCCGGGGCACCGGGCACGCCACCCATCAGCACGCCGCGGCCACCGGCCGAGCGCATGAGGTGGTAGGCGCCGGCCTGCGGGGCCAGCCGGCCCGCGACCTCGCTCATCGGGGCGAGCAGCGGCAGCCGGCCGTCGGCGGTGCGCACGGTCTCGTAGGCGATGGAGGTGGTGCCCGCCGAGAGCAGCGCGTCGGTGCACGGCCGGGACGCGGCCAGGTGCAGGTAGGTGAACAGGGTGAGGTCGGGGCGCAGGAAGCCGTACTCCGACCCGATCGGCTCCTTGACCTTGAGCAGCAGCTCCGCGGAGCCCCACACCTCGGCCGGGTCGGCGAGGACCTGCGCGCCGGCCTCCTTGTAGTCGGCGTCGGCGATGGCCGAGCCGGCGCCCGCGTCGTGCTGGACGACCACCTCGTGCCCGCGCTGGACGAGCTCGTGCACCCCGGCCGGGGTCAGCGCGACCCGGTACTCGTTGTCCTTGGTCTCCTTCGGCACCGCGACGCGCATGTCCCTCTCCTCACCATCGGCTCCGTCAAGGATGAAGAAGAAGCGGTATCGTGCCAACTCCAACGACGAAGATTCTCGGATCGGTGGACATGAGTGACGATGATTCGGTGGCGGCGGCACGATGGGCGGCCGAGCCGAACGTCGTTCGGCTGGACGGCACCGACCGCAGGCTGCTGCGTCTGCTGGAGCAGGACGCCCGGACCCCGAACAACGCGCTCGCCGAGGCCGTGGGGATCGCGCCGTCGACGTGCCTCGGCCGGGTCCGGGCCCTGCGGGACCGCGGGGTGATCCGCGGCTACCACGCCGACGTCGATCCCGCTGCCACCGGCCACCCGCTCCAGGCGATGATCTTCGTGACGTTGCAGGCCGACGCCCGCGACCGGCTCGACGAGTTCGTGACCCGGTCGTCCGGGCTGGCCGAGGTCCGCGACGTCTACTTCCTGGCGGGCGAGGACGACTACATGCTGCGCGTCGCCAGCGCCGGCACCGCGGCGCTGCGGCAGCTGGTCGGGGTGCTCAACTCGTGGCCAGAGGTCGCAGGCACCCGGACCTCACTGATCTTCGAGCACCACCGGGCGCCCGACACCTACTGAGCTCCCAGGCCCCCGGCGTCCTCCGCGGGGGCGGGACTGCGGTCCAGGTCCGGCTCCAGGTAGATGACCCGCGCGTCCGGCACGGCCGCCCGCACCCGGGCCTCGGCCTCGTCGATGGCACGGGCGACCCGCTCCAGCGTCATACCGGGGGTGAAGGCGACCTTCGCCGCGACCAGCAGCTCCTCCGGGCCCAGGTACTGGGTCTTGAGGTGGATGCAGCGCTGCACGTCCGCACCGGCCTCCAGCTCGGTGACGATCCGGCCCACCACCTTCGGCAGCGCGCCCTCGCCGATGAGCAGGCTCTTCATCTCCACGACGAGGACGATCGCGATGACGCCGAGCAGTACCCCGATGCCCAGGGTCCCGACCGCGTCCCACACCGGGTCGCCGGTCAGCACGGTCAGCCCGACGCCGCCCAGCGCCAGCGACAGGCCGATCAGTGCGCCGAAGTCCTCCAGCAGCACCACCGGCAGCTCCGGGGCCTTGGCCTGCCGGATGAACAGCCACCAGCTGCGGTTGCCCTTGAGCGGACGCGACTCGGCCATCGCCGTCCGGAACGAGAAGCCCTCCAGGCAGATCGCGACCACCAGGATCACGACCGCGACGAGCGGCGAGGTCAGCGGCTCGGGCTCGGCCAGCTTGTGCAGGCCCTCGTACACCGCGAACACCGCACCGGCGGTGAAGAGCAGCAACGCGACGACGAAGGCGTAGAAGTAGCGGTCCCGCCCGTACCCGAACGGGTGCTCCGGCGTGGCCGCCCGGGCGGCCCGCTTCCCGCCGAGCAGCAGCAGCCCCTGGTTCGCGGTGTCGGCGACCGAGTGCACCGCCTCGGCCAGCATCGACGACGCCCCGGTGATCAGGTACCCGACGAACTTCGCCGCCGCGATCCCCAGGTTCGCGAGCAACGCCGCGATGATCGCCCTCGTCCCGCCGCCGGCCGACATGCGGTGCAGCGTATCGGCGGGCGCGGCGGGCCGTGGGACCCGCGGATCAGAGCGCGTCGCCCGCCAGGAAGACGGTGGCGCCGTCGTCGCCGGTGGTGAGCACGGCGCCCGTGTCGCCGGCCGAGAGGTACACCGCGGCGCCGCGGGGCAGCTCGATCTCCGCGCCGCCTGCCTCGACCGCGGCGTCGCCGGAGGTGCACAGCATGATCCGGGCGCCGGTGCCCGGCACGTCCAGCTTGTCCCGGCCACCGGTGTCGGCCCGGCGGAGCAGGAACTCCTCGACCGGCACGTCGTAGCGGTGCCACCCGTCGGCGTCACGCTCGGGGGCGGGCCGGCGGACCGCGGGCGGCGGTGCGGCGAAGTCCAGGACCCGCAGCAGCTCCGGCACGTCCACGTGCTTCGGGGTGAGCCCGCCGCGCAGCACGTTGTCGGAGTTCGCCATCAGCTCGATGCCGGCGCCCGAGAGGTACGCGTGGAGGTTCCCGGCAGGCAGGTAGAGCGCCTCGCCGGGGGCGAGGGTGGTCCGGTTCAGCAACAGCGCGGCGAGGACGCCCGCGTCACCCGGGTAGCGCTCGGACAGGTCGAGGACCGTCTTCGCCTCGCCTGTCCACTCCCCCGCCCCCCGCTCGAGCAGCCGGACCGCACCACCCTGCAGGGCGGGCACCAGCCCGTCGAGCAGCGACTGCGGCAGCGTGATCCAGGTGGTGAACAGCGCGCGCAGGCCGTCCGGGTTGGGCTGCCCGGCGAGCAGCTCGGCGTAGGACGCCAGCTCCGGCACGTCGAGCGCGCGGAGCAGCGCGACGGTGCTGGCCGGCTCCCGGAACCCGACCAGCGCGACGAAGTCGGTGAGCGCGCAGATCAGCTCGGGCTTGTGGTTGGCGTCGCGGTAGTTGCGGTCCGGGGCGTCGACGGGCAGCCCCGCCGCGTTCTCCCGGGCCCAGCCGTCCCGGGCCTGTTCCAGGCTCGGGTGCGCCTGGAGCGACAGCGGCTCGTCCGCGGCCAGCAGCTTCAGCAGGAACGGCAGCCTGCCCTCCCAGCGGCCGCGGCCGGGGCCCAGCGCCGCCGCAGGGTCGGCGGCGATCAGCTCGTGCAGCGGGCGCACGGCGTCCCCGGAGCGCACCTTCGACGGCGCGGCCGGGTGCGCGCCCAACCACAGTTCCGCCTGCGGGTGGGGCGCCGGGACGGGCTGGCCGAGCAGTTCGGCGATGACCGTCCGCGATCCCCAGGCATAGGTCCGGATCGGGTTCTCCAGCAGTTCCACGGGTCTCCCGGTGTCAGGTGCGCGAGGGGTCAGAGATCGATCGATGCCCGGGTGGCCAGACCCAGGTAGACGGCGGCGATGTCGACGCGCAGCGCGAGCAGCAGCGCCCGGCGCAGGACGGCGTCGCGGGTCCCGCGCGGGACCTCCTCCACCGGGTGCGCGACGTCGGCGTTCGGCCACTCCCGGCCGAGCAGGCGACGGCTCACCATCTGCGGGTCCTCCTCGCCGGTCCCGAGCAGCACCAGCCGCGGCGGGAGTGCTGCCGCGGCCGGCTCCGGGTCGTCGAACGGGTCACGGAAGATGTCGTTCTCCCGCTCACCCAGGTCGATCGCGACCCGCAGACCGGCCAGCGTGCCGGCCTGGCCGAGCCCGTCGGCCTGCGCGACGACGCCCGCGTGGGTGGCGAGCGCGTCCGCACCGTGCCGGGCGACGGCGGCCGCCGCCGGGTCGGCACCCCACAGCAGCGGGGTCCGCTCGGCCATCCGCAGCGCCAGCGACTTGGCCGGGTTCACGAACGGCTCGTGGCCCGGCTGGCAGCGCTCGGCCTCCTCGTCGAGCACCTCCGCCAGTGCCTCGGTGTCCGGTGCCGGGCCGAGCAGCTCCAGCTCGGTGACCGTCGTCAAGGCGACGGTGAGCGCCTGCGCGAACCCGAGGCCCTCGGGCAGCGGGATGCGCGGCTCGACCAGCCGGGCGCGGCCGGCACCGGCCTGTGCGACCGGCCCGAGGTCCGGGGCGGACAGCACGGTCTCCGCGCCGCGGCGCACCGCGAGGGCGATCGACTCGGCCAGCTCGGGGTCCGCGGAGTCGGTGCTGTGCGCGACGACGACGTCCAGCGGGCCGATCCAGCCCGGCACCCGCTCGGCGTGCACCACCGGGACCGGGCAACGGTCACCCAGCAACGCCGTCACCAGGTCGGCGACGGCACCGGAGACCCCCGGCCTGCGCAGCAGCACCAGCGCCCGCGGCCGGAACCCGCGCAGCCGGTCGAGGCCGGCCTCGCCGCACGCGTGCGCGGCCGACCGGACCTGGGCGCCCGCGGTCGCGGCCGCACGCAGGACACCGGTGGTGTCCCTGGCGATCAGCGTCTCCGGATCGGCCAGCAGGCTGTCGTCCAGCACCCCGTTCACCCGTCGTCCCCGGCGGGACCGGTGCCCGGCAGGGCCTCGTCGAGCAGGAGGACCGGGATCCCGTCGGTGACGGGGTACGACCGGCCGCAGGCCTCGCAGGTGAGCGCGTCGGCGCCGGGCTCGGCGGACGTGCCGGACCGCAGCGGCGCGTGCGCGTCGCACGGGCAGGCCAGGATCTCCAGCAGCTGGGGGTCGAGCTGTACGGCCACGGTTCTCCTCGTCGTCATGTCTTCCGGTTCGATGCTGCCACCACGCCCCGACACCGCGCGGCAGCCGACCGGGTACGGCGGTGCCGTCCGGGGTGCACGCTCCGGAGCTGTCGTCACGCTCCGCGAGTGTCGCTCAGGCGCGCACGACCGCCAGCACCTCGTCGACCAGCGCCCGCACCGCGGCGTCGTCCGCCGCCTCCACGTTGAGCCGCAGCAGCGGCTCGGTGTTGGACGCCCGCAGGTTGAACCACGAGCCGTCCGCCAGGGACACCGTGAGGCCGTCGAGCCGGTCGAGCTCCACCCCGTCCCGGGGGCCGTAGAGCGACTCGATCTCGGCCACCTTCGCGGCCTGGTCGGCGACCGTGGAGTTGATCTCGCCGGACGCCGCGTAGCGGTCGTAGCCCGCCATCAGGCCGGACAGCGGTGCCACGGTGCCGGACGCGGCGGCCGCAGCCCGCTGCTCGCCGAGCGCGGCGAGCAGGTGCAGGGCGGCGAGCATGCCGGAGTCGGCCTTCCAGAAGTCCCGGAAGTAGTAGTGCGCCGAGTGCTCACCACCGAAGACGGCGCCGGTCTCGGCCATCGTCTGCTTGATGAACGAATGCCCCACGCGGGTCCGGACCGGGCGGCCGCCGTGCTCGGCGACGAGCTCCGGCACCGCCCGCGACGTGATCAGGTTGTGGATGACGGCGACGTCGGTCTCCCCCGCCGCCTGCGCCCTGGCGAGCTCGCGGGCGGCGACCAGCCCGGTGATCGCACTCGGGCTGACGGCGTCGCCGCGCTCGTCCACGGCGAAGCACCGGTCGGCGTCGCCGTCGAAGGCCAGGCCCAGGTCGGCGCCCTCCGCGACGACGGCCTTCTGCAGGTCGACCAGGTTCGCCGGGTCGAGCGGGTTCGCCTCGTGGTTCGGGAAGGTCCCGTCGAGCTCGAAGTACAGCGGCACCACGCGGACGTGGAGCCCGTCGAACACGGTCGGGACGGTGTGCCCTCCCATACCGTTGCCGGCGTCGACGACCACGGTCAGCTCGGGCGCCCCGGCCAGCGTCGACAGGTCGACCAGCTCGCGCAGGTACCGGGCGTACCCGGTGAGCATGTCCTCGCGGCGGACGGTCCCGGTGCCGGTCGCCGGCACGCCCTCGCCGAGGAGGCGGGCCGCGTCGTCGCGGATCGTCGCCAGGCCGCTGTCCTGCCCGATCGGCACCGCGCCCGCCCGGCACAGCTTGATCCCGTTGTAGCGGGCCGGGTTGTGGCTGGCGGTGAACATCGCGCCGGGCAGCCCGAGCGAGCCGGAGGCGTAGTAGAGCATGTCCGTGCTGGCCAGGCCGATGTCGACGACGTCGAGCCCCTGCCCGGTCACGCCGTCGGCGAACGCCGCGGCCAGCGCCGGCGAGCTGTCGCGCATGTCCCGCCCGACGACCACGGCGCCGGGAGCCGGGGTGTCGGTCGCGACCAGCCGCGCCGTCGCCGCCCCCAGTGCGCGGGCGGTGGGCTCGTCCAACTGGTCGCCGACGACACCGCGGATGTCGTAGGCCTTCACGATCGCCGAGAGGTCGGGCACGGCGCCTGACCCTAGCGGAGGCACGTCACCCGTCCGCGCAGGTCTCCGCCCTCGCGACCGGACGCGCGCGGCCGGTCACCCGCTGCTCAGTCGTCGTCACCGGGAGTGGGCAGCGCCCGCAGGTGCCCGCGCCGGCCGGTGCCACCCGGCCGGGCGACCACCTCGACCGGCCGGTCCAGCCGCCCCGCCTCACGGACGGCGTCGGCGAGCGCGGTGAGGTCCTCGCCGGTGTGCTGGGGCGGGGCGAACTCGCCCTCGAAACGGACGACCTCCCAGCCGCGCGGAGCCGTGAGGTTGTGCGCGTGCCCGGTGCACAGGTCGTACGAGTGCGGCTCCGCCTGCGTGGCGAGCGGCCCGACGACGGCGGTCGAGTCGGCGTAGACATAGGTGAGCGTGGCGACGGCGAGCTCGGTGCAGCCCGTCCGTGAACATCTCCGCACACTCAACACACACCGGACGATAGCCCGTACATCCACCGCGTCCGCACTGCGACGCGCACCCGCCTCGGTGACGGGGGCCTAGGATGGGGCGGTGTCCACCGCGAACCGCCTGCTGCGCCGCACCCCTCGCCGCCGGGACCGCCGCGGCCGGGGACTGCGCGGGCTGATGTACCCGGTGTCCACTCCCGCCTTCCGCACCCGCGCCGAACGGTTCGACGCGAAGGTGCTGGAGGCGCTGGAACCGATCGAGGCGCGCTGGGGGCCGGAGCTGGCCGACCTGGACCTCGCCGTCGACGACGTCCCGGCCGTCGACCGGACCTCGCCGGACGAGGTCACCTGGGGCACCGGGGTGCTCGCCGACGTCGGCGTCCCGCTCGCCCACCTGGTGCCGGCGGGCGTCGACCCGGCCGGTCTCCCGACACGGGCCAGGATCGTGCTCTACCGGCGCCCGCTGGAGGCCAGGGCCCGCAACGGGGAGGACCTCGCCGATCTCGTGCACGAGGTCCTCGTCGAGCAGGTCGCGGAGTACCTCAACATCGAGCCCGACGCGGTCGACGGCGGCTGACCGCCGCCCACCACCCGCACGGCGGCACAGACGACGGCGCCCGGGTCACCAGTGGTGTCCCGGGCGCCGGTGGTCTCGTACCCCCGTCAAACGGCGGCGCCGCGGCGCAGACGGCGCCGCTCCCGCTCGGAGAGCCCGCCCCAGATGCCGAAGCGCTCGTCCTGCGCCAGCGCGTACTCCAGGCACTCGGCCCGGACCTCGCAACCGGAACAGATCCGCTTCGCCTCCCGGGTGGAACCGCCCTTCTCCGGGAAGAACGCCTCCGGATCGGTCTGGGCGCACAGCGCGCGCTCCTGCCAGTCCGGGATCTCGTCCCCGGGTGACTCCTCCAGCAGCAGGCCCTTCAGGTCCAGGACCTCCGCCACCCGGTCGTGGTCCTCGATCATCGGCTGCCGTGCCTGGTCGGCCTCCGCCGGCCGCAGCATCCGCATGAAACCCTCGACGTCGTCCACTCGCCCACCTCCCCGCAATGCACCGGCGAATGACACCACTGTAAGTACAGCGCTGACGTTCGCTGCGTGCAAGCCGGCTCTGCCGAACGAGTGAAGGCCCACGCGCGGGTGTTTGGATCGTTCGGGATGATGGGTACATGCCCGCGCTCACCCGTCGTGTCAGCCCGTGGTTCCTGCTCCTCGTCGGCATCACCGTGCTCGGTGCCGTGCTGGCGGCGGCCGCGGTCCCGGTGCGGTCCGAGGCGCTGGCGATCTTCGGGATCTTCGTCGTCGTGCTCGCCGGCTGGGTCGTGTCGCTGTGCCTGCACGAGTTCGGGCACGCGATCACGGCGTACCGCGGTGGCGACACCTCGGTGGCGCTGAAGGGGTACCTCACCCTCGACGTCCGCCGGTACACCGATCCCGGGTTGTCGCTGGTCCTGCCGCTGATCATCCTGCTGATCGGGGGCCTCCCGCTGCCCGGCGGCGCGGTGTGGATCAACCAGTGGGCACTGCGCTCGCGCGGGTGGCGCACGGCGGTGTCGCTGGCGGGCCCGGCCGCGAACCTCGTGGTCGGCGCGGTGTTGATCATCACGGTCGCGCTGTTCCCGTCGCTGCCCACGCCCGTCGGCGCCGGCCTGTCCGCGCTCGCGCTGTTCCAGATCGTCGCGTTCGTGCTGAACATGCTCCCGGTGCCCGGGCTGGACGGGTGGGGCGCGATCGAGCCCTACCTGTCGGTGCCCGCGCAGCGCTTCGGTGAGCGGGTCCGGCCGTGGGCGCCGCTGGCGCTGCTGGCGGTCCTGCTGTTCGTGCCGGGGATCAGCACCTTCTTCTTCGCCGCCACCCAGATCCTGTACTCGGTGGTGGGCGGCGACTCCCAGCTCGCGGGCCAGGGGTTCCGGGCGCTCTTCTTCTGGCGCTACCTGTAGCCGGCGGTCGCCGCGGCGACCATCGCGGGGACCGTGTCGCTGCCGTCGGGCAGCGCGTCGACCGGCCACCAGCGCAGGTCGAGCGACTCGTCGCTGATCCGGGCGCGGGCACCGGCGGGCGCACGGACGAGGTACCGCACGTCGAGGTGCCGGGTGGGTACCCCGAGCGAGCAGGTGACCGGGTGGACGTCGACGTGCAGCGGCTGCCCGGCGATCTCCAGGCCCTCGATGCCGGACTCCTCGGTGGCCTCCCGCAGGGCCGCGGCGCGCAGCGAGGCGTCGCCGGGCTCGCAGTGGCCGCCGAGCTGGATCCAGCGGCCCACCCGCGGGTGCAGGGTGAGCAGCGTGCGCTCGCCCGCCGCGTCGAGCACCAGCGCGGACGCCGTCAGGTGACCGGGCACGCACGAGCGGTCGCAGGCGTCGTCCGGGCGGGCGTCCAGGAAGGCCAGCAACGCGTGCTGCAACGCCCGCTGTGCCTCGCCGGGCGGGTCCCACGCCTCCAGCTCGCGGGCCGCCGTCGCCGCAGCTACCACAGCTCCACCAGCCCGCCCGCCGGGTCACGCGGATCGCGCGGGCCGGGGGGCTCGTGCGGCACGCCCACGGCGACCGCGCCGAGCGGCACCCAGTCCGCGGGCAGGTCGAGCGCCGCACGCGCCGTGTCCGGCGCGAAGATCGTCGAGCCGACCCAGCACGACGCCAGGCCCTCCGCGGCCAGCGCCACCAGCAGCGCCTGCACCGCGGCCCCGCCGGCGACGGTGAACATGTCGCGCTCGGCGGCGTCGCGGGCGTCCGTGCCGTCGTCGGAGTAGGAGTGCATCCCCTCCCCGGTCCGGAACGCCAGCACCAGCTCCGGGGCCCGGTGCAGCAGGTCCCCGCGGGCGAGGCGGCGCTCGATCTCGTCGGCCGGGCGCCCGTCGGCGGCCAGGTCGGCCCGCCACCGCTCGCGCATCGCGTCCAGCACGGCGGCGCGGCGGCCGGGGGCGCGCAGCCACACGAACCGGAACGGGGTGCTGTGGTGCGGGGCGGGCGCGGTGAGCGCGGTGCCCACGGCCCGCCGGAGCGCGGCCGGGTCGACGGGCTCGCCGGAGAAGGCGCGGGTGCTGCGGCGCAGCAGGACCGCCTCGCGGCGGCCGCGGGCGATCGCCTCCTCCGTCCCGAGCCAGAACAGGTCGTCGGCGACGGGGCGGATCAGGTCGCGGGCGGCGCTGCCGTCGTCGTCGAGGGCCATGCCGCGCACGACGGCGACGGGCAGCGCCCCGAGCTTGCCCTTCACCAGGTCCGCCGCGGCGGCGATCTCGTCGGCGAGCGCGATCTCGGTGACCAGCAGGTCGTTGCCCTGGGCGTCGACGGCGCCGCCGTAGCGGTGCAGCACCGGGATCCCGGCGGACCCGATCGCGACGTCGGTCTGCCCGATCCGCCAGGTCCGCCCGAGCGTGTCGGTCACGACGACGCCGACGTCGACCCCGAGACGCTCCCGCAGCCCGGCGCGCAGGCCCGCGGCGCTCGCGTCGGGGTCGGCGGGCAGCAGTGCGAGCTCGTCACGGCGCACGTTGGACCCGTCGATCCCGGCGGCGGCCTGCACGATCCCGAGCTTCCCGGCGACGATGAGGGTCTTCCCGCGCCGGGCCAGGATCCGCTCGGTCTCGGCGTCGACGAGGCGGCGGCGCAGCGCGTCGCGCTCCTCGTCGTCGGTCGGGGCCGGGACGAGCCTGCCCTCCACCTTGGAGAAGACCTTCGAGGTCACGACGACGACGTCGCCGTCGCGCAGCCAGTCCGCAGCGCCGGCCAGCGCGACGGTCAGGTCGTCGCCGGGCCGGAACTCGGGCAGCCCGGGTACCGGGAGGACCTGCAGCGAGGCCGACGCGTGGTCGGGGAACGGGTCAGCCGGCACGCACACCCGCCAGGTCGAACGCGGCCCGCGCCATCGCGGCGGTGGCGTCGTGGTCGGTCATCAGCAGCGGCACCTCGCGGACGGTCGCGCCGGGCACGGTCGCCGTGTCGCCGGAGTGCACCAGCCACCCGTCGAGCAGGCCGCCCTCGCCGCGGCCGCCGTAGTGCCGGCCCACGCCCTCGGCCGAGGTCTCGACGCCGATCGCGGACAGGCAGGCGTCGGCCATCCCGCGCACCGGCCGCCCGCCGACGATCGGGGACACGCCCACGACCGGGGCGGGCGTCGCGGCCAGCACCTGGGCCACCCCGGGGACCGACACGATCGTGCCGATCGAGACGACCGGGTTCGACGGCGCGACCAGCACCACGTCGGCCTCGGCGATCGAGGCGCGGGCGTCGGGCAGGATCCCGGCCTGGTCCGCGCCGACCGAGGCGAAGCGGTGCGCCTTCGGCGCCGCCCGGTGCTTGATCCACCACTCCTGGAAGTGGATCGCGACCTGGGGCGGGGTCTCGTCGCCGTCGCCGGGCTCGGGGTTGTCGACGACGACGTGCGTCTCGACGCGGTCGTCGGAGGCGGGCAGCAGCCGCACGCCGGGCTGCCAGCGGTGGCACAGCGCCTCGGTGACCTGCGACAACGGGTATCCGGCGCGGAGCATCCGGGTGCGCACCAGGTGCGTCGCGACATCACGGTCACCGAGGCCGAACCAGGTCGGCTCCGCCTCGTAGGCCTCGAGCTCGGCCTTGACCGACCACGTCTCGTCGGACCGGCCCCAGCCCTTCTCGACGTCGATGCCGCCGCCGAGGGTGTACATGCAGGTGTCGAGGTCCGGGCAGACGCGCAGGCCGTGCAGCCAGATGTCGTCGCCGACGTTGACCACGGCGTCCACCGAGTGCGGATGATCCTCCGGGGCGGGCCCGACCGGGGGCAGCCCGAGGGCGGCCTTGACCCCTTGCAGGAAGCGGGCCCCACCGACCCCGCCGACCAGAACGGTGACCTTCACGGATCCAGACCCTACGACGGTCACATCGCGCGGTAGTCGCGCGGGGAGAAGCGGGGCCCGAACCGGGGACGCCGGACCCCGGACGCCTCGATGTAGCGGACCGCGCGCTGCCGCTGCGGCGCGTAGGGCGCGAGGACCTCGAGGAGGCCCGCGTCGTCGAGGTCGTGGCCGAGCAGCGCCCAGCCGACGGTGTTCGGGACGTGGAAGTCGCCGAAGCTGACCGCGTCGGGGTCGCCCCAGGCCCGCTGGGCGATCTCGGCGGCGGTCCAGACGCCGATCCCGCGGACCCGGCGCAGCAGCACCCGGCCCGCCTCGCCGCGCAGCCCGGCGGCGTCCTCCAGCCGGTGCGCGACGACGGCGGCGTGCAGGATCGCCGAGCGCCGCGCGTGGTCGACGCCCGCCCGGTGCCACTGCCAGACCGGGATGTCGCGCACCTGCGCGGGCGTCGGCGGCACCCGCATCCCGGCCGGGACGACCCCGGACGGCCCGGGGGCCGGGTCACCGTGGCGCCACGCCAGCTCGCGGAACGAGCGGTGCGCCTCGGTGCCGGTGACCTTCTGCTCCAGCACGGCGGGCAGCAGTGTGTCCCACACCCGCCCGGACGAGCCCAGCCGCAGCCCCGGCCGTCGGCGGACGGCGTCGGCGACGAGCGGGTGGTGCGCCTCGAACGACGACGGGTCGTCGTCGGCCCCCAGCAGCGACGGCAGCCGGTCGAGCTCCCAGGCCGCGCCCGGCCCCCAGCCGGTGGCCCGGACGGTGCCGTGCTCGCCGCCGTCCGCGCGGCGCCGGACCGCGACGGTGGCGGGGCCGTCGGGGGTCGTCGAGACCCGCCAGATCACCCCGCCGTCGCCCGCGGTGCGCCAGGTCGGGTCGCCCCGGCCCCGGCGCAGCGGGGACAGCACGCCGTACAGGTCGAGCACGAACGGCGGGCGCCACTCGCGGTCGAGCACGGCGTCACACGTCCGGGGAGAACCGGATCCCGTGCGGCGGCAGCGACACGTCCGGCCAGACCCGCATGTTGTTGCGCAGCTCGCAGTGCGCCCCGATCACCGCGCGGTCCCCGACCACGGTGTCGCGGATGCTGGCGCCCTCCTCGACGACGGCGCCCGCGCCGATCACCGAGTTCTCGACGACCGCGCCGCCGGCGACGACCGCGCCGTCGAACAGCATCGAGCCCTCGACCTTCGCGCCGGAGCCGATCCGGGCGCCGCGGCCGACGGTGGAGCCGCCGAACACGAACGCGTCGGACGCCACCTCGGCACCGTCGAGGATCATCGCCTCGCCGGTCGGCCCGGGCAGCGCCGCGGACGGTGCGACCCCGCGGACCAGGTCGGCCGAGCCGTGCACCAGGTCGCCGGGGGTGCCCATGTCCCGCCAGTACGCGACGTCGACGTGCCCCTGCACGTGCGCCCCGGAGGCGAGGAGGTCCGGGAACGTCTCGCGCTCCACCGACACCGGTCGTCCCTCGGGGATGGAGTCGATCACCTCGCGCCGGAAGACGTAGCACCCGGCGTTGATCTGGTCGGTCGGCGGGTCCTCGGTCTTCTCGAGGAACTCCAGCACGCGGCCGCTCGCGTCGGTCGGCACGCAGCCGAACGCCCGCGGGTTCTGCACCCGCACCAGGTGCAGCGTCACGTCGGCCCGCGAGTCCCGGTGGGTCGCGGCGACGGCGTTCAGGTCGGTCCCGGCCAGCACGTCCCCGTTGAAGATCATCACGTGCTCGGCGGAGAGCTTCCCGGCGACGTTGCGGATCCCGCCGCCGGTGCCCAGCGGCTCGGTCTCCGTCACGTAGGTCAGGTCCAGACCGAGCGCGGAGCCGTCACCGAAGTGCTCCTCGAAGGTCTCGGCCAGATAGCTGGTGCCCAGCACGGCCCGCCGGATCCCCGACTCGCGGATCCGGGACAGCAGGTGTGCCAGGAACGGCACCCCCGCCGTGGGCAGCATCGGCTTGGGCGCCGACAGGGTCAGTGGCCGCAGCCGGGTGCCCTTGCCCCCGACAAGTACGACCGCCTCGACGTCCTGCAACGCGGTTCCCCCTCTGGTGTTCTCGTCACGCCCGGGTCAGTTGCCGCCCCGGGACGCCAGACCCGACCGGACGGCCAGGCCCGCCCTGAACGCGGCGCGCAGCGGTGCGCGGAGCGGACCGGGGTGCCGGTCCGCGAGATAGCGGTAGGCGCTGCGGTGGTGCTCGGCGAGCATCCGCGCCGACACCTCCGGCTTGCCGGTGGACACCCCGCCGACGTGCACGACCTCCGACGAGGGTACGTAGACGTTGCGCCACCCGGCGACACCGAGGCGTTCGCCGAGGTCGACGTCCTCGAAGTACATGAAGTAGCGCGGGTCGAACCCGTCGACCGAGTCGAACGCGGCCCGCCGCAGCAGCAGGCACGAGCCGGACAGCCAGCCGGCGTCGCGCTCGGAGACGTCCTCCCGGGACCGGCGGTAGGCGACCGACCACGGGTTGCCCGGCCAGACCGGGCCGAGCGCGGCGTGCCCGGCCCCGGCCGCGAGCGACGGGACCTCGCGGGCCGACGGGTAGACCTCACCGGACGGCTCACGGATCAGCGGGCCCAGGGAGCCCGCCCGCGGGTGCCGGCGCCCGGCCTCCAGCAGCACGTCCAGCGACCCGGGGCCCCACTCCAGGTCCGGGTTCGCGACGACCACCCAGCCGAAGCGCCCGTCGAGCGAGGCGACACCACGGTTCGCGGCGGCGCCGTAGCCGACGTTCTCGCCGATCGGCAGGAACGTGACGTCGTCGCGCTCGCGGGCCGCGCGCTCCGGCGCGCCGTCGACCGAGCCGTTGTCCGCCAGCACCACCGGGACACCGGTCCGGCCGGTCGCACCGGCGAGCGAGTCGAGGAAGGTGTCGAGGGTGCGGCCCGGCGAGTAGGTCACGGTGACGACGGCGACGTCGTCGCCGTAGGTCGGTCCGTCCACCTGCACGTGCTGCTCCCCGCCGTCCTGCACGACCCGAACGCTAGCGAGACCGGGAGGCCGCCGGTCCGGCGGGACCGGCGGCGACCGCCCGTTCGCGGCCGCGAACGTCACACGCCGTGTCCGGCCACCGTACTGCGACACCTCATCCCTAACATGTCCGGGCCTCCGAGCAGGGACGATGGTGCTGGACGCAGCGTCACCCTCAAGGTGGTGCGGGGTACAGCGACCGGGCGACCGTGCCGACACGCACTCCCCGAGGGACCGCGGCGGCCCGTCCGATGCTGCACCCTGGGTCCTGCGGGGTCCTGATCATCCGGACCTGCGGGGGCTCCCGGCCGTGACGAGACGGCCTCCGGCTCCGAGAGGAACACCACCATCGACGACGGCCCCCCGGGGCCCGGACGACCCGAGGGGAGGCGCGCGTGGGCGAGCCGTGGGAGTCCCGTACCCGCCCGTCGTCGGCCGCACGGGCCGCCGCCCGCCGGGCCTCGCGCCCCCCGGCGCCCGGGAACCACCCGCCGTACCCGGCCCGATCCACCGGGCCGGACCGGCGGCCGTCCGCGGGCCGGCGCTGGCTGCGCCGGTTCCAGGTGACCGTCGCGACGCTGTCCGTGCTCACCGTGCTCGCCACCGGCGGGGTCTGGGCCCTGTACCGCGACGTGACCGGTGGCATCACCACCAGCAACCTGCTCTTCGGCGGCTCGTCCGGCGGCGAGCAGAACATCCTGCTGGTCGGCGTGGACAGCCGGACCGACGCCCAGGGCAACCCGCTGCCCGACGAGATCCTGGCCGAGCTGCGCAGCGGCGCCGAGTCGGGCGTCCTGAACTCGGACACGATCATCCTCGTCCACGTCCCGGACGACGGCGGCAGCGCGACCGCGTTCTCGATCCCGCGCGACTCCGAGGTGCAGATCCCCGGGATCGGCCGCAACAAGGTCAACGCCGCGTACCCGCAGATCAAGGCCCAGACCGCGTCCCGGCTGTCCGGCGAGGGCGTGACCGACCCGAAGCGGATCGACCAGGAGTCGTCCCAGGCCGGGCGGCAGGCGCTGATCGAGACGGTGCAGAACCTGACCGGGCTGGGCATCGACCACTACGCCGAGGTCAACCTGCTCGGCTTCTACAACCTCACCCAGGCGATCGGCGGAGTCGAGGTCTGCCTCAAGGCCCCGGTCTCCGACACCTTCTCCGGCGCCGACTTCCCGGCAGGCCCGCAGACGATCTCCGGCGGCGACGCGCTGGCGTTCGTCCGGCAGCGGCACGGGCTCGCCGGGGGCGACCTGTCCCGGATCAACCGGCAGCAGGTGTTCCTGGCCTCGGTCGCGAACAAGGTGCTGTCGTCGGGCACGCTCACCGACCCGGCGAAGCTCGGCGCGCTGATCGACGTCGTGCAGCAGGCCGTGGTCATCGACAGCGGGTGGGACATCCTCGCGTTCGCCCGGGAGGCGTCCCAGATCGCCGCCGGGAAGATGGACTTCCTGACGATCCCCACCGGCGGCCCGGAGGACTCCTCCTCCGGCGACGTCCTCAGCGTCGACCCGCAGCAGGTGCAGGACTTCGTCGCCCGGCACACCGAACCGCCCGAGGACCCCGCACCCGCCGCGGAGGAGAGCGACGCGGGCGCGGCGCCGCCGCCCACCCCCGTGGTCGCCGACGTCGGCAACGGGTCCGGCACGACCGGTCTCGCCGCGCAGGTGGCCGGGACCCTCGGGCAGAACGGCATCACCCCCGGCGCCGTCGGGAACGCGCCGGACCGGACCACCTCGGTCGTCCGCTACAGCCAGGCCGACGGCGACGCCGCGGCCCGCCGGGTCGCCGAGGCGCTCGGCGGGATCGGCGTCGAGCAGTCCGACGCCGTCGGCCAGGGCCGGGTGCAGGTGCTGATCGGCACCGACTTCGACCAGCAGGGCGGCGGCGGCTCCGCGGCCGGCGGGGGCGGAGCTCCGGCGTCGTCCGGGGCGCCGTCGACACCGCCGATCACCGCGGGCGGGGTGCCCTGCATCGACTGAGCACCCGGGTAGCGTCGGGCCACGATGACCACCGTGTTCGGCTCCGGCCTGTTCCTCACCGACGCCCTGCTCGGCCCCGCGCTCGGGGCCACCGCGGCGCGACCGCTGTTCACCCACTACGACGACGCCACCGGTGAGCGGATGGAGCTGTCGGGCACGACCACCGCGAACTGGACGGCGAAGGCGGCCAACCTGCTGCGCGACGAGTGCGACGCCGAGCCCGGGACCCGGGTCGCGGTGCTGCTGCCCGCGCACTGGCAGACCGCGGCGTCGCTGCTCGCGCTGTGGTCGTGCGGCGCGGAGCTGGTCGGGGACCCGACGTCGGCGGACCTGGTGCTCGCCGACGCGGCCCGCCTCGACGTCGCGCTCGCGGCCGGTGCCGGGACCGTCGTCGCGTTCTCCCTCGACGCGTTCGGCCGCGGCCTGACCGACCTCCCGTCCGGCACGATCGACTTCGCCTCCGAGGTCCGTGTGCACGGCGACGACTTCGTGCCGTGGGACCCGGTCGACGGTTCGGCCCCCGCCTGGGACGGCGCGACGGGCACCGAGGTCCTCGACGCCGCCCGCGCCCGCGCCGGCGAGCTGGGGATCGGCGGGGGCGCCCGGGTGCTGTCGACCGCGGCCTGGGACTCGCCGGACGGCCTGCGCGACGGGCTGCTCGCCGTCCTGGCCGGCGGGGGGTCGCTGGTGCAGGTCGTGAACCCGTCCGACGACGCCGGGGTGCTCGACCGCCGCGCGGAGACCGAGCGCTGCACGGCGCGGCTGGGCTGACGCGTCGTCCCTGGTGTGAGGGCCGATCGGGCGTCGTGAGACGCTGGTCGACCGTGAACGCCACACCCTCCCCCGCGCCCGGTACCCGGGTGAGCGCCCGGGACGTCGACGACGCGGCGGCCCGACTGCACGCCGTGATCGGCCCGACCCCGCTGCAGCTCAACCCGAGACTGTCCGACGCGCTCGGCGGCGAGGTCTGGGTCAAGCGCGAGGACCTGCAGCCGGTCCGCTCCTACAAGATCCGCGGCGCCTACAACCTGATCGCCCAGTTGCCCGAGGCCGACCGTGCCGCGGGCGTCGTGTGCGCCAGCGCGGGGAACCACGCCCAGGGCGTCGCGTTCGCCTGCCAGCGGCTCGGCGTCCGCGGGCGGGTGTACCTGCCGGGCACCACGCCGCGGCAGAAGCGCGACCGGGTCGCCCGGCTCGGCCGCGACGCCGTCGAGATCCGGGTGGTCGGCAACACCTACGACGAGGCCGCCGCAGCGGCCCGCGCCGACGCCGCCTCCACGAGTGCGACCCAGGTCCCCGCGTTCGACGACCCGCGCACCGTCGCGGGCCAGGGCACGATCGCCCGCGAGGTCCTGGCCCAGCTGGCCGACCCGCCGGACGTGCTGGTCGTGCCCGTCGGCGGCGGGGGCCTGCTCGCCGGGGCGATCACCTACCTGCGCGAGCACGCGCCGTCGACGCGGATCGTCGGCGTCGAGCCGGCGGGCGCGGCGAGCATGGCCGCCGCGGTCGGCGCGGGCGAGCCGGTGGAGCTGGACGCGCTGGACCCGTTCGTCGACGGCGCCGCGGTGCGCAAGGTCGGTGCGGCGACCTTCGAGGTGGTCCGCGACTCGGACGTCGAGCTGCTGGCCGTGCCCGAGGGCCGCATCTGTGTCGAGATGCTGGCGCTCTACCAGTCCGACGGCATCATCGCCGAGCCCGCCGGGGCGCTCTCCCCGGCCGCGCTGGACATGCTCGACATCCCGCGGAACGCGACCACGGTCTGCCTGCTCTCCGGCGGGAACAACGACGTCAGCCGCTACGCCGACATCGTCGAGCGGGCGCTGGTCTTCGAGGGCCGCAAGCACTACTTCCTCGTCGACTTCCCGCAGGAGCCCGGTGCCCTGCGACGGTTCCTCGACGACGTCCTCGGCCCGGACGACGACATCACCCTGTTCGAGTACACCAAGCGCTCCAACCGGGAGACCGGTCCGGCGCTGGTGGGCATCGAGCTCGGGGCGCCCGAGGACCTCGCCGCGCTGCTCAAGCGGATGGACGAGGCTCCGCCGCACATCGAGCCGATCCCACCGGACAGCCCGCTGTTCGGGTTCCTCCTCTGACCTCGCGGTAGCGGGGCGGCTCATCCGGGCGCCCGGTAGGTGTGCCCCGTGGGGGTCGTGGTCCGCACGCCACCGTCGGGGCCCCGCGCGACGCGCCACCCGGCCTGCTCCCGGACATGGTTGTGGAACTCGCACACACCCCTGCCGTTGTCGAGCTCGGTCGCCCCGCCCTCGGCATCCCGGTGGATGTGATCGATATGCCGCACCGGGGCATCGCAGTACGGCTCGGTGCACCGGTTCCCCGCCCGCGCCCGCACCAGGCGCGCCAGCAGCCCGGTGAAGGTGCGCTGGCGGGAGTCCCCGCCGATCACGACACCCTCGGAGGTGACCAGGCGGCGCAGGGTCTTCCTCCCCTCGCCCGTGGCCAGGAGGTCGACCGGGACCGGGCCGTGGCCGGGGACCTCCGCCGGGAGTGGCGAGTCCGGGTCCAGCAGCGCCTCGATCGGCACCACGACCTGGACCTCGACGCCCACATCGGTCGCGATCGCCTGGCCGGTGAGGCGCTCGACGAGGGTGTCGGCCATGACCTGCCCGCGGGTCCGGGTCAGGGGTGCGGGGTTCACCGACACCTCGGTGAAGGCCTTGTTCACGGCGGCGAGGCAGGCCACGCCCTGCTCGACCGGCAGATACGCGGTCAGATACGTCATCGCGTCCGGTGCCGGGCGCAGGGTCACGCGCCGCTCGGCGCGGGCGGACTCGGCGCGGGCGCGGAACTTCTCCGGCGCCACCTCGGCGGCGAACTTGCGGGCGAGGTCCTGCAACCGCCGGATCCCCAGCCGGGTCAGATCGTGGCCGGCCAGACGAACATCCACCGCGGCGCGTTCGGCGCGGTCGAGATCCGAGCAGGCGCTCACCACCGCCGCCGCCTTCAGTGCCGAGAGCTCCCCGGCGGCGAACAGCCCACGGACGTGATCGAGCCCGTCGTGCAGGTCCCGGGCCGTACTCACCCGTCGGCGGGCCTCGGTCGGTGAGACCCGGCAGGCCAACCCGACCTGCGCGACCACCCCACGTTGCAGCCGATCCGGATCCGTCCGCCCGGCGGTGATGCCGTTCTCGACATGGAGCCGGGCGAACGCGCGGACCCGGGTGGCCTGGAGCGCCGCGAGGGAGTGCTGCACGGATTCGAGCTGCTGGATCTGATCGATCAACTCCGCCTCGGACACACCGGACAGGTCGTCCTGCGCGGCCTGCTCCACCGCCAGCTGCACCAGCGCCAGATCGACCTGCGGGAACCCCGGATCCCCGGCAGGCAGGCCGGTGCGTGGAGGTTCCTGGACCGCGGTCATGAGCCAGACAGTATCCGAACATATGTTCGATCCGCTAGTAACCGTTCGCGATAGCAAACCCCTGACCAGCACGGGAGACCGCGACCCGGCACCACCACAGCAACGGCCGGACACCGAACGACCCGACGTCGCGCAGGCGCAACACCCGGGTAACGGGCGCGATCTAGCGTCGGCTCCGTGCCCGAGATGATGTTCGACGTCCGCTGGCCGGACGGCACCGAGGTCAGCTACTACTCACCGTCACTGGTCGTCGAGGAACACCTCGCGACCGGCACGGCGTACCCGGTGGCTGACTTCGTCTCCCGCAGCCGGACGTGCATGGAGATCGCCGACTCGCGGGTCCGGGCGAAGTACGGCTTCGGCTGCGCACAGTCCGCCCGCACGATGGCCCTCATCTCCGCGGCCGCACGGCGGTTCGCCCCGACCGACGAGGTGCGGGTGGAGACCTTCCGCCGGTAGCGGGTCAGCTGGTCGCCGCCGTCCGACGTGCGGCGACCGACCAGGACATCGCCGTGCGCAGCCCCGGGAGCTCCCGGTCGACCCGCTCGTTCAGCGCCCGGACGGCGGGCTTGTGCGCCCGCAGCTCCCGGCGCCGGAAGACGGTCCGGACGTACCCCTCGTCGGCGAGCACCGCCAGGACGGCGTCCCCGATCGGGACGGCGCCGGGGTCTCCCCCGCCCAGCACCGCGTCCCGCACGCGGTCCCGCAGCTCCTGCACCGGCCCGCGGTCGGGCACCTCGATCCGGCGCGCGGGGACGACGAGCAGGACGCGGCGGCGCTCCGCCGTGATCGTCCCGGTGGCAACGAGCGATTCCCGGACGGCGCGCTCGGCCGTGTGCCAGTGGTGGTCCACGACGCCGAACCAACGGCGCGGACGGTCCGGCCGGACGGAGTCGAGCACCTCGGCGAGGAACGGGTCGAGCCCGCCCGGCACCGGCCCCGGGGCGCGCTCCGCCTTCCCGTCCCGGTCGCGGAGCAGGCCGGCGATGCGCAGGTCGGCGACGGCGGCGGCACGCAGCAGCGACCCCCGCACCAGCGCGCTGTCGTCGTCCAGCCTGGACTTCGCGGGCACGTGGCTGAGCAGGTACAGCTCGTGGGGCAGCGGAAGCGTCGGGGACATGCCGGGCTCCTCCGGGTCGCGGACTCGGGCGGTCGCGACACAGCAGACACCCGGCCGTTGCGGCACGGTCCAGACGTCGGACGGTGACCCGGGACACGCCGACACCCGGCAGTTCCCGGCTCGCCGGTGATGTGGGTCACGTACACCGGCTCCGGCTTGAGTGTGCCGTAACGGCAGGGCCTTTCCTTGTCACCACACCCCGACCGAGGAGTAATCGTGACCACGGACGAGCACACCGACCGCAGCAAGCCGACCCTGCTCGACCAGATGGGTGGCCCCGCCGGCTTCGTCTACTCGACGATCCCCGTGGTCGTCTTCGTGACGGCCAACGCGTTCCTGTCCCTGCCGCTGACGATCGGGATCTCGGTCGCGGTGGGGCTGGGCCTGTTCGCGTTCCGGATGGTCCGCGGCGAGAAGTTCGCGTCCGCGATCGGGAGCCTGCTCGGCGTCGCCGTCGCAGCGGGGCTCGTCGCCTGGACCGGCAACGCACGGGACTTCTTCGTGATCGGCATCTGGGCCTCGCTGGCCGGATTCGTCGTCACGCTCGGGTCGCTGCTGGCCCGCCGCCCGCTGACCGGTGTCATCTGGAACGCCGTGCACGGCGGGAAGCACGCCTGGCGGGAGAACCGCACCGTGCTGCGCGCCCACGACCTCGCGACCGCCGCCGCCGTGCTCGTGTTCGGGTCGCGCTTCGCGATCCAGCAGTGGCTCTACGTCGCCGAGGAGACCGGTGGGCTGGGCATCGCCCGGGTCGTCATGGGCACCCCGCTGACCATCCTCGCGGCGCTCGTCGTGGTGTGGGCGTTCCGCCGCAGCAGCAAGGCACTCCTGCACTGAGTCCCGCACCACCGACGAAGGAGCCCGCCATGGCCCTGCCCGACCGGATCGCCGTCGCGGACATGCTGCGCCCGCCGGAGCGCACCGCGGCCACGATCTCCCCGGACGGCACCCGCATCGCCTACCTCGCCCCCTGGAAGGGCCGGCTGAACGTCTGGGTGTCCGACGTCGACGGCGGCACCGAACCGCGTTGCGTCACCGCCGACGAGACCCGCACCGTCCAGCGCTACCACTGGAGCGACGACCCGCGCTGGCTGCTCTACCTGCAGGACGACGGTGGCGACGAGAACTGGCACGTCCACCGGGTCGACCTCGACGACGCCGACGCCCCCGCCGTCGACCTCACCCCGTACCCCGGGGCGACGGCGGTGGGCCTGGAGCTGCGGCCCGGCCGCCCCGGGCGGGCGGTCCTGCAGCTCAACGCCCGCGTCCCCACCGAGTTCGACCTGTGCGAGCTCGACATCGCCTCCGGGGAGCTGACGGTGCTCGCCGAGAGCCCCGGCCCCGGCTCCGGGTGGCTGCTCGCCGGCGACACGCTGCTGCGCGAGACCCTGACCGCGGACGGCACCGCCGAGATCTGGCGCGACGACGAGCGGATCGCCACGTTCGACGGCGACGCCTACCCGGTCGGCGTCTTCCCGAACGAACCCACGCCGGACGGCACCGGCCTCTGGTTCGGCTCCTACCGGGGCACCGACCACCTGCACCTCGCCCGGCTGGACCTGCGCACCGGCGAGGAGACCGAGGTCGACCGGCACCCGTCGTGCGACGTCGACACCCGCTCCCAGGTCTTCCCGAACCTGCCGTCGCCACTGATCCGAGACCGCGGCACCGGGGAGCTGCTCGGCGTGCGCTACCTCGGCATGCGCCAGCACACCCGCGCGCTCGACCCGCGGTTCGCCGAGGTGCTCGCCGCGCTGGAGGACCTCTCCGACGGCGACCTCTCCGCCGTCTCCGGCGACGTCGGCGGCGACCGCTGGGTCGCCACGTTCCTGCACGACCGCGACCCGCAGACCTGGTTCTACGACCACGCCACCGGCGAGCGACGGCTGCTGTTCCACACCCGCGGGGACCTCGACCCGGACACGCTGGCCCCCATGACCCCGGTGACGGTCACCGCCCGGGACGGGCGGGAGCTGCCGTCGTACCTGACCCTGCCCGTCGGCGTCGCACCGGCCGGGCTGCCGCTGGTCCTGATGCCGCACGGCGGGCCGTGGGCCCGGGACTGGTGGGGGCTCGACGCGAGCGTCCAGCTGTGGGCCAACCGCGGCTACGCGGTGCTGCAGCCGCAGTTCCGCGGCTCCGCGGGCTTCGGGCGCGCACACATGGAGGCCGGTGTCGGCGAGCTCGCCGGCGCGATGCACGACGACCTGATCGACGCCGTCGACTGGGCGGTGGCTCAGGGGTACGCCGATCCCGGCCGGATCGCGATGTTCGGCGGGTCCTACGGCGGCTACGCCACGCTCGTCGGCGTCTCCTTCACCCCGGACCGGTTCGCCGCGGCCGTCTCCTACGTCGGCATCTCGAACCTGGCGAACTTCATGCGCACCGTTCCCGAGTTCGCGAAGCCGGGTCTGGTCAACAACTGGTACCGCTACGTCGGCGACCCCGCGGACCCGGAGCAGGAGGCGGACATGCTGGCCCGCTCGCCGATCACCCGGGCCGACGACATCCGCACCCCGCTGATGGTCGTGCAGGGCGCGAACGACGTCCGCGTCGTGCGGGCCGAGTCGGACACGATGGTCGCCGCGCTCCGCGGGCGCGGGGTCGACGTCGAGTACCTGGTGTTCGACGACGAGGGCCACTTCATCGTCGATCCCGAGAACCTGCTGACGATGTTCGAGACGGCGGACCGGTTCCTCGCCGAGCACCTGGCTACCGGCCGTCGCCCGTAGCGGTGGCGGGTTCCCGGGGGCGCAGCACGGCGTGCAGCACCAGCCCGGCGACCAGCCCCCAGAACGCCGCCCCGATCCCGGCGACGACCGTGCCCGACGCCGCGACCAGGAACGTCGCGATCGGCGGCACCCGGGCCACCGGATCCGTCCGGGTCGTGGTCAGCGCCGAGGCGAGCGCGGCGGCGAACGTCCCGAGCAGCGCCAGCCCCGCCACCGCCTCGATCACCCCGGGCGGGGCGGCGGTGACCAGCGCCGCGAGGGTCGTCGCGACCGGTGCGAGCAGCAGCGACGTCCAGCCCGTGGCCTGCGCGGCGATCCAGCGCCGGGCGGGATCGGGGTGGGCCTCCGGCGAGGCGGGCAGCGCGGCGGTGATCGCGGCGAGGTTGACGGCGTGCCCGCCGGTCGGCGCCCCGGCGACGGTCCCGGCGCCGGTCAGCACCATCGCGTACCGCCACGGCACCTCGTAGCCCGCGGCGGACATCACCGCGACGCCCGGGACGTTCTGCGACGCCATCGTCACCACGTACAGCGGCAGCGCGACACCGACGACGGCCGCCACCTCGAAGGACGGCGCCGTGACCGCCAGGGCCGGGAGCTGCAGCCAGGCGGTCCCGTCCGCCGTCGCCACCACGATCACCAGCGCGAGCGAGAACGCGGCCGGCGAGGCCCAGCGCGGCGCGTACCGCTGCAGCACCACCCACACGACGACGATCGGCGCCACCAGGAGGGGCCGCTCCACCAGCGACCGCGCGGGCGCCAGGCACAGCGGCAGCAGCACCCCCGCCAGCATCGCCTGCGCGAGCGGCGCGGGGATCGCCCCGACCAGCCGTCCGAGCCGGCCCCACAATCCGGTCAGCACGATCAGCACGCCGGTCACGAGGAACGCCCCGACGACGGCGGGCCAGCCCCCGGCGACCGGCCCGGCCGAGGCGAGCAGCGCCGCACCGGGGGTCGACCAGGCCACGGTCAGCGGGCGGCGGAACCGGCGGCTGAGCCAGACGGTGCCCACGCCCTGCAGCAGGGTGAGCACGACCAGCCCGGACGCGGCCTGCCCCGGGTCCGCGCCCGCGCCGCGCAGCCCGGCGAGGACCACCGCGAAGGAGCTGGTGAAGCCGACGACGGCGGTGACGATCCCGACCGGCACGGGCCGGATCCACGAGCGTTCCACGAACAGAACCCTACGCGAGACGTTCCGTATACAGAACGGTCGCTAGGCTCCCCGGTGTGGAGGACGCAGCACTGCGGGCCGCGGTCGGGGAACGGCTGCGGTCCGCCCGCACCGCGCACGGCCTGTCGGTCGGGGCACTCGCCGCGCGGGCCGGGATCGGCAAGGGCTCGCTGTCCGAGCTCGAGAACGGCTCCCGCAACCCGACCCTGTCGACCCTCTACGCGCTGGCGAACACCCTCGGGCTGCCGGTGTCGCACCTGCTCGCCGAGACGGTCGGCGCCGAGGTGGGTGCGCCCGGGATCGGCACCCGGCTGCTGGAGACCCGCACCGACGACGAGGGCACCGTCGAGGTCTACCTGCTGACGCTGCGACCGGGCACCGTGCACGTCTCGGCCGCGCACGGCCCGCACGTCGTCGAGCACCTGCTGGTCACCCGCGGGACCGCCCGCGCGGGCCGTTCCGGGGAGGAGGCCGACCTGCCGGCCGGAGCCGGGACGGCGTGGACCAGCGACGTCGAGCACACCTACACCGCGCTCGGCGAGCACCCCGCGGAGGCCGTCCTCGTCATCCGCACCGGGCCGCACCCAGGTGAAACCCTCAGGTCCGCGCCGGCTCCTTGAGCAGGTCGCGGATGCAGGCGTCGATCTGTTCACGCTCCCGGGCACCGAAGCAGAACATCGCGAAGTGCGCCCACAGGCTGTCCACGATCCGGAACTGGCTGTCCGGGATCATCCGCTGCTCGGCCTCGCAGTCCCCGGGCGGGAAGAACATGTCCCGGGAGAACGGGACGACCATCGTCCGGGCAGTGATCCGCCCGAGCGCCGCCGCGAGGTCGCCGCCGGTGTGCCGGGACACGTCACCGTGGCGCCACTTCCAGCCCATCCAGATCAGGTTGTTGGGGTCCATGGGGGCGAAGTACGCCTCCCAGAACCCCTGCACGAAGTCCTCCACCGAGCTGAAGCCGAGACCCCGCCAGGCCTCGGCGGAGTAGAACTCCGGGCACAGCCCCATCACCGACCACAGCTCGGCGTGCCGCCGCATTCCCACGTGCACGTCGGCCGGGTCGGCGTAGAACCCGCCGTCCCAGGCGGGATCGGACTTCCACGCGTTCTCGTGCGCGCGGACCCACAGGGCGTCGTGCGGGGTGGTCCGGGCGGTGCCGGCGAACGGCAGCGCCCGCCGGACCATCTCCGGGTGGCACACCGCCCACTCGTAGGTCTGCTCGGCGCCCATCGACCAGCCGAGCACGAGCTCCAGCCGCTCGACGCCGAACCGCTCGGTGAGCAGCCGGTGCTGGGCCCGGACGTCGTCGCCGATGGTCACGTGCGGGAAAGCACCCGCGCCGAACGGGGCCGGGGTGTTGCTCGGGGAGGACGAGAACCCGTTGCAGAACTGGCCGGGGAACACGATGAAGTACCGGTTCGGGTCGAGCGGCCGGTCCTCCCCGACGAACATCTCCATCGACTTCGACGTGCCCGACCACATGTGCGGGAAGAGCACCACGTTGTCGCGGGCCTCGTTCAGCGTGCCGAGGGTCTTGTAGGCGAGCCGGGCCCCGGGCAGCGTGACGCCCCGCTCCAGCGCGAAGTGCCCCAGGTCGAAGTACTCGTGGGGGCCGTGCAGCTCCTCGGTGTAGTACTCCGTCGCCATCCGACCCTCCTCCATGGGGAGGGCCGCACCGCGGTCCCCCGCTCACACCGGTGTGCCATCAGACCGGTGCGGCGGGTCCCGCCTCAAGCGTCATAGTGATGAGTCCCGGTGTCGCCGGGGAGCTCACTTCAGCAGGCTGCGTGCCATGACCATGCGCTGGATCTGGTTGGTGCCCTCGTAGATCTGGGTGATCTTCGCGTCGCGCATCATCCGCTCGACCGGGAAGTCACGGGTGTAGCCCGCCCCGCCGAGCAGCTGGACGGCGTCGGTCGTCACCGACATCGCGGTGTCGGAGGCGAAGCACTTCGCGGCCGACGAGACGAAGCCGAGGTCCGGCTCGTTCCGCTCGGCGCGGGAGGCGGCCACGTAGCAGAGCTGGCGGGCCGCCTCGACCTTCATCGCCATGTCGGCCAGCATGAACTGCAGGCCCTGGAACTCGGCGAGCGCCTGGCCGAACTGCCTGCGCTCCTTGAGGTAGCGGGTCGCGACGTCGAGCGCGCCCTGGGCGATGCCGACGGCCTGCGACCCGATCGTCGGACGGGTGTGGTCGAGGGTGCGCAGCGCGGTCTTGAAGCCGGTGCCCTCGGCCCCGATGATCCGGTCGCCGGGGATCCGGCAGTCCTCGAAGTGGATCTCGCGGGTGGGCGAGCCGTGGATGCCGAGCTTGCGCTCCTTCGACCCGACGACGAACCCCGGGTCGTCGGCGTGGATCACGAACGCGGAGATCCCGTTCGCCTTCTTCTCGGGGTCGGTCACCGCCATCACGGTGTACCAGGTCGACTCGCCGGCGTTGCTGATCCAGCACTTGGTGCCGTTGAGGATCCAGTCGTCGCCGTCGCGGCGGGCGCGGGTCTTCATCGACGCGGCGTCGGACCCGGCCTCCCGCTCGGACAGCGCGTAGCTGACCATCGCCTCGCCCGCGGCGACCGACGGCAGCACCTGCTTCTTCAGCTCGTCCGACGCCGACAGCAGGATCGGGGTGAGCCCGAGTCCGTTCACGCCGGGGATGAGCGACGACGACGCGCAGACCCGCGCGACCTCCTCGATCACGATGCAGCCGGCCAGCTCGTCGGCGCCCTGGCCGCCGTACTCCTCCGGGATGATCACGGCGTGGAAGCCGGCCCGGACCAGCGCGTCCCGGGCCTCGGACGGGTACCGGCCCTCCTCGTCGACCTCGGCCGCGTACGGCGCGATCTCCTTGTCCGCCAGGTCCCGCACCGCGTCGCGCAGGGCCTGGTGCTCGTCGCTGAGCCGGTAGCTGTCGAAGTCGCTGTTCACGACGCTCATGCTAACGGCACTCCGTGCCACCGGGCAATGTCCCTTGCTACCCTCCGTGCCATGACGATCAGCACGCGTCGCGGGCGTTCCGCCGAGGGGCGCGCCGAGGTCCGGCGCGATCTGGTCGCCGCCGCGGCGCAGCTGTTCACCGAGCGCGGCTACGACGAGACGACCGTCGACGACATCGCTGCGGCGGCAGGGGTCGGCCGCCGGACGTTCTTCCGGTACTTCCGCGGCAAGGAGGACGCGCTCTCGCCCGACCACGAGCGCGGCCTCGCCCGGATCTCCGAGGTGTTCGACGGCGCGCACCCCGACGAGCCGCTGCCGTCGCTGGCACTGCGTGCCGCGGAGACCGTGTTCGACCTCTACACCGACGACTCCCGGGTGGCCCGGCTGCGGTTCGCCCTCGTCGGGTCGGTGGAGGCGCTGCGCGACCGGGAGGCGGCCTCGGTGCACCACTACCGCCGCCTGTTCACCCGGGAGCTCACCGCGCGGCTGACCGGCCGTCCCGACGGCGAGCTGCGGGCCGCGGTGACGGCGGCGGCGCTGGTCGCGGCGCACAACCAGGCGTTGCGCCGGTGGCTGGCCCTCGGCGCCCGCGGGGCCGACCTCCCGGACTGCGTGGACCACTTCCGCAAGGTGGCGACGATGCTGCCGCTGGAGACGGACCGCGCGGCCGAGCCGGACCTGGAGGACGTGACCCGCCGGCTGGAACGGGCGGCACGGGCGCTGGAGCGCGGTCGCGAGCCCTGATCCGGGCCCGGACGTGCGTGATCCCCGGGCCGCACCGGGCGGTGCGCGCAGCCGAACCGGACAAGGCTCGGGCCCGGGGATCACGGGTGACCGTCGGGAACTCGCCGGCACCACACCGGCTTCCACGACCGTCTCTCCGGACGGGTTCTCCCCGCCGGAGCAGAACGTGGTGCTAGCTGACGGCCACCTCACGTGTCCTGCTGTAGCTCATCTGCTGGACCACCTCCTTTCCCGTGTACCGACACCGTACGCACGTGATCGGCGACGACGCCACGGGAAATTCTCCGTTCACTCCTCGCCGCGGGCGGTGGCGCGCAGGGCGGCGTCCTTGTCGAGCACGCTCCGCTCCAGGTCGGCCTGGTACTCGAGCATCGCCGCGCGCAGCGACTCGTCCCCGGCCCCGAGGATCCGGACCGCGAGCAGCCCGGCGTTGCGGGCGTTGCCGACGGCGACGGTCGCGACCGGCACCCCGGCCGGCATCTGCACGATCGACAGCAGCGAGTCGAGCCCGTCGAGGTACTTCAGCGGCACCGGGACGCCGATCACCGGCAGCGGCGTCGCGGCGGCGACCATGCCGGGCAGGTGCGCGGCGCCGCCGGCCCCCGCGACGATGGCCTGCAGGCCGCGGTCGGCGGCCGACGCGGCGTAGTCGAGCATCCGCTGCGGGGTCCGGTGCGCCGAGTAGACACCGACCTCCCACGGCACACCGAACTCGTCCAGCGCGGCCCCGGCGGCACTCATCACGGGCCAGTCGGAGTCGCTGCCCATGACGACGCCGACGCGCGGGGACGCGGGGGTGGGAGCGGCCATCAGGAGTCCTCTCGGGGGTCGTCGCCGTGCACCGACCAGCCGTCGGCCCAGGTCGCGGTGGCCAGCCAGGTCGCGGCCAGCTCGGCACGCCCGCGCACCGCGGGCTCGTCGGTGCCCAGCACGGTCACGTGACCGATCTTGCGGGCCGGGCGCCCGTCCTTCGCGTAGAGGTGCACCTTCGCGTCCGGGAAGCGGGCGAAGCAGTGGTGCAGCCGCTCGTCCATCGACATCGCGGGCTCCTCCGGCGCGCCCAGCACGTTGGCCATCACCGCGACCGGCGCGACCGGGGCCGTCGAGCCGAGCGGGTAGTCGAGGACCGCGCGCAGGTGCTGCTCGAACTGCGACGTCGTCGAGCCCTCGATCGTCCAGTGCCCGGAGTTGTGCGGCCGCATCGCCAGCTCGTTGACGACGACCTCCCCGGCCCCGGTCTCGAACAGCTCGACCGTCATCAGCCCGGTCACGCCGAGCTCCTCGGCGATCCGCAGCGCGAGCCCCTGGATCCGGGCGGCGGCGTCGGGGTCCAGGCCCGGCGCGGGCGCGGTGACCCGGGCGCACTGCCCGTCGACCTGCAGGGTCTCCACCACCGGCCAGGCGGCGGCCTGGCCGAACGGCGAGCGGGCGACGCTCGCGGCCAGCTCGCGGGTCATCGGCACCGCTGACTCGGCCATCAGCGGGGTACCGCTCTCCAGCAGGTCGGCGACCAGCGCGTCGGTCTCCGGTCCGCCGGAGCGCAGGAACCAGACCCCGCGGCCGTCGTACCCGCCGCGGACCGCCTTGAGCACGACCGGCCAGCCGTGCTCGTCGCCGAACCCGGACACGTCCGACGGCGCGGTGACCGCGGTGAACGCCGGGACCGGCAGGCCCATCCCCGACAGCCGCCTGCGCATCACCAGCTTGTCCTGGGCGTGCACCAGCGCCTCCGGCGACGGGCGCAGCGGGATCCCGGCGGCGGCGAGCGGCGCGAGCACCTCCTGCGGGACACCCTCGTGGTCGAAGGTGACCGCGGAGCAGCCGGTGGCGAGCTCGCGGAGCGCGGCGCCGTCGTCCGGGTCGCCGATCACGACGTCCGGCGTCACCCGGGCGGCCGGGTCGGTGCCCGACGCCGCCAGGACGCGCAACGTCTGGCCCAGCGCGACGGCGGCCTGGGCGGTCATCCGGGCGAGCTGGCCCCCACCGACCATGCCCACCGTGGGCACGTTGCCGGGCATCGGGCTCCTCGACGTCTCAACCCTCTCCACGAGACGGGAAGCCTAATCTGGCACGATCTCGGGAGTGACGGTGGTGGACGCGACGCTCCGGCGAATCCCCCAGCCGTACCGCGACAAGGCCATCAAGCACCGGGAACTCATCAAGTTCCTGATGGTCGGCGGCACCACGTGGGTGATCGACACGGCGGTGTTCCTGCTGCTGAAGGCCTTCGTGCTCGACACCAAGCCGGTGACGGCGAAGGTGATCGCGGTGCTGGTGGCGACGATCGTCTCGTACGTCCTGAACCGGGAGTGGTCGTTCCGCACCCGGGGCGGGCGCGACCGGCACCACGAGGCCGCCCTGTTCTTCCTGATCAGCGGGGTCGGCGTCGCGGTCTACTCGGCGCCGCTGTGGGTCTCCCGCTACGTGTTCGAGCTGCAGGTCCCGGTCGTGTCGCTGGTCACCCAGGAGTTCTCCGACTTCGTCGCGGGCCAGATCGTCGGCACCCTGGTCGGGATGGCGTTCCGCTGGTGGGCGTTCCGCCGGTTCGTCTGGCCGGACCAGTTCGTGCGGCGCCAGCCCCCACCCGCGTAGCACCCCGCCTCCTCCGGAGGTCGGAGACCGGAGTGCCGTCGCAGGCCCGATGTGCCCGGCCGCGCCGCCGGACAGGCTCGTCACATGACGATCTCCCGACGGGCACGGCTGCTGGCCGCCGCCCTCTGCGCCGTCGCGCTCCCGGTCCTGACCGGGTGCGCCGCGGCCGCACCCGCGGTCCCGCCCGGGCCGCCGCCCGCCGCGACCGCACCGCTCACGTCCGCCGACGTCAGCGCCTGGCTGGACGGCATGGTCCCGGCCGCCCTGGACCGCACGGGGATCGCCGGGGCGGCGGTCACCGTCGTCCGGGACGGCGAGGTGGTCGCCGCCCGCGGCTACGGCGTCGCCGGCGACGACGGGGCCCCGGTCGACCCGGCCGCCACGCTGTTCCGGGTCGGGTCGGTCTCGAAGGTCGCGACCGCGGTCGCGGTGCTGCAGCAGGTCGAGCAGGGCCGGATCGACCTCGACGCCGACGTCCGGCGGTACCTGGACTTCCCGCTGCCCCTGCGGTTCGAGCCGCCGGTCACGATGCGGCACCTGCTCACCCACACCGCGGGCTTCGAGGAGCGGGTGCGCGGGATGATCGTGTTCGACGGCGACCCGGGCCCGGTGCGCGACACCGTCGCCACCGACCCCCCGGAGCAGGTCTTCGCCCCGGGCACCACGCCCGCGTACTCGAACTACGGCTACTCGCTGGCCGGACACGTCGTCGAGCGGGTGACCGGGGAGCCGTTCGCGCAGTACGTCCAGCACGCGGTGCTGGACCGCGCGGGCATGACGTCGTCGACGTTCACGCAGCCGCTCCCACCCCGGCTCGCCGGCCGGGTCGCCGACGGGTACGCCGCCGCGGGCACGCCCGCGATCGGCTTCGAGAGCTTCCGGGACGTACCCGCCGGGGCGCTCACCGCTCCCGCGACCGACCTGGCCCGGTTCGCGTCCTCCCTGCTCGGCACCGGGACCCCGCTGCTGGCCCCGCAGACCCTGGCCCTCATGCAGCGCCCCGCCCTGGACGCGGGCACCCTGGGCCCGCTGGCCGAGGGCCCGCGGATGACACTGGGCCTGTTCGACGAGGGGCGCGACGGGCGCACCGTCCTGGGGCACGGCGGGGACACCACGGCGTTCCACTCCCACCTGCAGCTGCACCCGGAGCAGCGGGTCGGCGTGTTCGTGACGCTGAACGGCACCGGCCGTGCCCCGGCGGACAGTCTGCAGCTGCGCTCGGCGCTGCTCGACGGGTTCACCGACCGGTACGTGCCCGCGCCCGCCACCGTGCCCGCGGAGACCACCGTGCCCGCGGAGCCCGGGCCGGGCGCGGCCGAGCGGGCCGCCGCCGTCGCCGGTCGCTACGAGAGCGCGCGGTCGCCGTTCAGCACGTTCCTCGACGTCCTGAACCTCATGGGCCAGACGCGGGCGTCGGCCGGGCCGGACGGCACGCTGGTCCTGTCCCCCGGCGTCGCGCGGACCGAGCCGGTCGTCTACCGGGAGATCCGGCCGTGGGTCTGGCAGGAGGCGGGCGGGGAGCAGGTCGTGTCGGCACGCACCGAGGACGACCGGGTCACGGCGCTCGGCGCGGAGTCGGCGTTCACGCTGCTGCGCACCACGCCCGTGCGGGACTCCGCGGTCGTGCTGCCGGTGCTCGCCGCCTCGGTCGTGCTGCTGCTGGGGGCCCTCGTGGCGTGGCCCGCCGGCGCGCTGGCCCGCCGCCGGTACGGCGTCGTGGCGCCGGTGTCCCCGGGCCGCACGGACCGGGTCGCCACCGGCCTGACCCGGCTCGGCGCGGGGTGCGCCGTCGTCGCGGTCGCCGGGTGGGCGGCGGTGGTCGGCGCCGTGTCCGGCCTCGTCGACGTCCCGGTGCCGGTGCTGTACGGGATGCAGGCGCTGCAGTGGGTGGCGACCGGCGCGACGGTGGCCGCCGCGGTCGCGGTGGTCACCGGCGCCCGCGGCGGCATCGGCCGGTCCCGGACCGCCGGACGGGTCCTGGTGCTGCTCGGGCTCGCCGGGACGGCCTGGGTGGCCCTCGCGTTCGGGCTGCTCACGCCCGACCTCGGCTACTGATCGTTCTACGATCGTGCTGCCCGAACGGAGACCGCACGCCATGACCGTCCCCGCACCGCCCGCCGGCCGCCTCGCCGTGCGTGCCGACCGCGCGCTCACCGCGGCCGGGCTGACCGGACCGTTCCGGCGGGACGCCGCGCTCGCCGTGCTGCTGGCCGCGGTCACGGTGCTGCTGCTGGCGGTGGCCTCGGCCGATCCGGTCGTCACCGACCTGGTGGGCCCGGTGCCCGCCACCGTCCAGGCCCTCGTGGCGGGCCAGACCCTGCTGCTGTGCCTGCGCCGGGTCGCGCCGGGTTCCTGCCTGATGCTGGTGGCGGTGGCCCAGGCCGCCCTGTCGCTGCTCGCACCGCTGGAGGTGACGGTCCGCGGGCCCGCCACCGCCGTGGCGGCCTACACCTGCGGGACCGCGCTCCCCGCCCGGCGTACCGGCCGGCTGGTGGCCCTCGCGGCCCTGGCCGAGACCGGCGGGATCGTCCTCGCGGCGGCCCGGGCCGGCGGGGTGACGGGATCGACGCCGGCCGAGGTCGTCTCGGGGGTCGCGGTGCTCGCCGTCGGCGCGCTCGCCGGGTCGTGGGTCGCGACCCGGCGCCGCTACCTGGAGCTGGTCGAGCTGCGGGCGGGCGAGGCCGTCGCCGTACAGCGGGCCCGGGCCGACGCGGCCGTCCGGCGGGAACGGACGCGGATGGCCCGCGAGCTCCACGACATCGCCGCCCACCACCTGTCCGCGATGGTCGTGCAGGCCGGCGTGGTGGAGCAGCTCGTCGAGCGCGACCCGCCGACGGCCCGGCGCACGGCGGGCGAGCTGCGGCAGCAGGGCCGGCGCACGCTGCGCGACCTGCGCACGGTCGTCGGGACGTTGCGGGAGCCGGGCGTCGTCGAGGACCCCGGCACGGACGCGCCCGTCCCCGGCCTGGCCGGACTGGACCGGCTGGTGGACCAGGTACGCGCGCTCGGGACCCCGGTCGTCCTGGAGTGCCGCGGCGAGCAGCCGGCTCCGGCGCCGATCGCCGACGTCACCTGCCACCGGGTCGTGCAGGAGGCGCTGGCCAACGCGCGTGAGCACGCGCCGGGGGCCGCGGTCCGGGTCGCCGTCACCACGGCGCCCGGCCGGGTGCTCGTCGAGGTCGAGAACGACCCGCCGCTGTCCCCGGCGGCCGCCCGGGAGCCCCGGGACGGCACGCGCGGGTACGGGCTGGTCGGCATGCGGGAGCGGGCGCAGCTGGTGGGGGCCACGTTCGAGGCCGGTCCGACGAGGGAGGGCGGGTGGCGGGTCCGGCTCGCGGTCCCCGTCGAGCAGGACGAGCCGGACACGACGACGGAGGGCACGGCGTGATCAGGGTGGTGCTGGCCGACGACCAGTCGGTCGTCCGGGCCGGGTTCCGGGTGTTCCTGGAGCTGGCGGGGGACGTCGAGGTCGTCGGCGAGGCGGCCGACGGCCCGGGCGCGGTCCGCCTGGCCCGCGAGCTCGCCCCGGACGTCGTCTGCATGGACGTCCGGATGCCCGGCGGCAACGGACTGGCCGCGACCCGGGAGATCGTCTCCGGGCCGGCTCCGGCGCCGGCGGTGCTCGTCGTGACGACCTTCGACCTGGACGAGTACGTGTTCGGTGCGCTGGAGGCGGGGGCCGGCGGGTTCGTGCTCAAGGACACCGGCCCGGACGACCTGGTGCACGCCGTCCGCAGGCTGGCCGCCGGGTACGGCCTGGTCGACCACGCCGTCACCCGGCGGGTGATCACCGAGTTCGCACGCCGCAGGCCCGCCCCGGACGAGCTGCCCCCGGTCCCCGTCACCCCGCTCACCCCGCGGGAGTCCGAGATCGTGCGGCTGCTCGCCCGCGGGATGTCCAACGCGGAGATCGCCGACGAGCTGGTCGTCGAGCTCAGCACCGTGAAGTCGCACCTCGGGCGGGCCATGGCCAAGATCGGTGCCCGGGACCGGGTGCAGACCGTCGTGTGGGCCTACCGCAGCGGGATCGCGGACGTCCCCGGCCGGCCCGGCGCCTAACGCGGCCCGGTGCGGTCGGCGGGCGAGGCGGTGGCGGCGACGTCGTCGGTGCGTGCGGCAGGCAGGTAGATCCGGAACACCGGCGGCCGGGCCCGGTACAGCTCCAGCCGCCCGCCGTCGGCCTCGATCAGGGTCCGGGCCAGCGCGAGCCCCAGACCGGTGGACGACTGCGCGGACACGCCGCGGTCGAACACGTGGGGCACGAGCTCCTCCGGCACCCCGGGCCCGGTGTCGGATACCTCCACCTGCAGGGAGTTGTCACCGGTCCGCGCGGTGATCGTCACGGTGCCGTCGCCGTGCTGCAGGGCGTTGTCGACGAGCGCGCCGACGGCCTCCCGCAGCCGGGCGGCGGTGACCCGGGCGAGCATCCCCTCGGGCACCCGCAGCCGCAGCGAACGGCCGGCCGCCGTGAGGGGCTCCCGCCACTCCCCGGCGGCGGCCTCGATCGCCTCGGACAGGTCCACCGGCTCCGCGCCGACCGCGCGGGCGGCACGGGCCGACTGGAGCAGGTCGTCGAGGACGCCGGTCAGCCGCTCGGTCTGCTCCAGCGCGGCCAGTGCCTCGCGACGGGCGTCCGGGTCGGGATGGGTGGACAGCTCGTCGAGCCGCAGCTGCAACGCGGTGATCCGGCTGCGGAGCTGGTGCGAGACGTCGCCGACCAGCGACCGCTCGCGTTGCAGCAGCTGGGACAGCGCCGTCGCCGACGAGTCGAGCACCTCGGACACGCGGTCCAGCTCGGCGATGTCGTAGCGCGCCGGGGCCCGCCGGAAGTCCCCGGCGCCGAGGCGGGCGGCGCGGGCCGCGAGGTCGCGCAACGGGTCGGACAGCCGCCGCGCGGTGTAGATCGCGACGCCGGTGCCCACCGTGACCGAGAACCCGACCAGCAGCACGACGACGCCGACCACCTGGGTCTGCTGCGACCGCATGACGGCGGTCGGCTGGGCCAGCGTGACCGTCCCGCCGGGACCGAACGGCAGCTGCTCCTCGACCGGGTCGACGACGACGTCGGCGCCGAAGACGAGCGGGGGCCCGTCAGGCGTGACGATGGTGAGCCTGCTGTTCGGCGGGATCGCGGCCTGGACGACGTTGACCGGTGGGCTGTCGCTGTCGACGTCCTCGAGGGTCTTGGTGAGCGACTCGAGGCGCTGGGTGAGCTCGGCACGGGTGAAGTCCTCCACCAGCTGCCAGGTGGCCAGCGCCAGCGGCCCACCGAGGAACAGGGCCGTCACCGCGACGGTGAGCAGCGTGGAGACGAGGATCCGGCGGCGCACGATCCGTGAATCTAGTGGATAGGCATCCGACGCACCGGGAATCGATCAGCCGGGGATCAGGACGACAATTACCCCGGTTCCGATGATTGACGCAATTCTGCCGATGGCGATACCTTCTCCCGCCCTCGACCTCGGTCCTCGGGTGTCCGGTACTGGGGAGGACGTGTGGGAGCACGCCGCCCGTTCCTCGGTCACGTCGTGGTCGCCCTCGCCGCGACCGCGGGCGCCGTGCTGCCGGGAGCCGTGGACCCGGATGGCCCGGGCGAGTACATCCGGAACTACTCGACACAGTCGAGCTGCCACATCCGCGGCGAGTCGATGGCGCACCGGAATCCGCTGAAATGGTCCGGATGGATCTGCGTCGCCGACGGGGGCGGCCCGTCCGACCCCAGCACGTGGGCGCTCTACCTGACCCCGCGCCACCTGACCCCGCACTGGCACGGCCGGCCGTTCAGTCGTGGTTGAAGCGGAACCCCACGCCGCGCACGGTGGCGATCCGCTTCTCGCCGCCGATCTTGCGGCGCAGCCAGGACATGTGCATGTCCAGGGTCTTCGACGACTTCATGTCCGCGTCACCCCACACCGAGTGCAGGATCTCCTCGCGGGTCACGACCTGCCCCGAGTGCAGCATCAGCACCCGCAGCAGCTCGAACTCCTTGTTGGCGAGGGTCACCTCCTCGCCGTCGAGCAGGACCCGCCGGCCGGAGAGCTCCATCCGGAGACCCCCGACCTCGACGACGTCCTGGGTGCGCCGGCGCAGCAGTGCCCGGACCCGGGCCAGCAGCTCGGCGAGCCGGAACGGCTTTGAGACGTAGTCGTCGGCGCCGGCGTCGAGCCCCACCACGAAGTCCACCTCGTCGGTGCGCGCGGTGAGCATCAGGACCGGCAGGTCCGCCTGGGTCGCCCGGACCCGGCGACACACCTCGAGGCCGTCCATCCCGGGCAGGCCCAGGTCGAGGACGAGCAGGTCCACCGGATCACCGGTGACCCGTTCCAGGGCCGCGACTCCGTCGGCGACGACCTCGACGTCGTAGCCCTCGCGCTGCAGGGCGCGGGACAACGGCTCGGCGATCGCCGCGTCGTCCTCGGCCAGAACCACGGTGGTCATCTCGCTCAGCATAGGACTCCGGGTGCCCGGAACCGTGTCGGTGCGAACTGGCATGCTCGCCGAACGTGGACCCCGAGCCGAACGTGCCCGCCGACCCGAGTGATCTCGATCTCGCGCTGCGGCTGGCGGACCTCGCCGACGCCATCACCCTGCCCCGGTTCCGGGCCGCCGACCTGCGGGTCACCCGGAAGCCGGACCGCACGCCCGTCACCGACGCCGACACCTCCGCGGAGGACGCGATCCGCGCCGCGCTCGGCCACGAGCGCCCGCGCGACGCGATCCTCGGCGAGGAGCGCGGCGGCGACGTCGACGGAGCCCGCGCGGCCGGTCGCGGCTGGGTGATCGACCCGATCGACGGCACCAAGAACTTCTCCCGCGGCGTCCCCGCCTGGGCGACGCTGATCGCGCTCGTCGTCGACGGCGTCCCGGTGGCCGGGGTCGTGAGCGCGCCGGCGCTGCAGCGGCGCTGGTGGGGCTCGGCGGGGGCCGGGGCGTGGGCCCGGGACCTGCCGTCCGGGACACCGCGCCGGATCGCGGTGTCCGGGGTCGCCGACCTCGCCGACGCCTACGTCTCCACCACGAACCAGGACACCTTCCGCACCGAGCCCGGCCCCGTCCCCCGGGACGGCTGGACCCGGCTCACCGAGGCGTGCTGGGAGTCCCGCGGGTTCGGCGACTTCTGGCAGCACGTGCTGGTCGCCGAGGGCGTCCTCGACGTGGCGGTGGAGCCGGCCGCGAACCCGTGGGACCTGGCCGCACCGGCCGTCGTCGTCGCCGAGGCCGGTGGGCGGCTCACCGACCTGACCGGGGAGCCGACCTGGTCCGGCGGGCACGGACTGACCAGCAACGGCCTCCTGCACGACACCGTCGTGGAGGTGCTCCGTGGCTGAGATCCACTTCGAGGACCTCGCCCCGGGCACCGTCTTCGACCTGGGCACAGCGCTGGTGGACCGCGAGGAGATGATCGCGTTCGCCCGCCGGTTCGACCCGCAGCCGTTCCACCTCGACCCGGAGGCCGGGCGGGCCTCGGTGTTCGGGGACCTGGCCGCGTCCGGCTGGTTCACCGCGGGTCTGTGGATGCGCGCCTACGTCGACAACCTGCTCAGCCGTTCGGCCGGGCTCGGGTCACCGGGCGGCGACGAGGTCTCCTGGCCGGCGCCGGTGTTCGCCGGGGACGAGCTGCGGGCCGCGATGGAGGTGCTCGACGCGCGGGTCTCCCGGAGCCGTCCGGAGCTGGGCCTGATCACGCTGCGCGGGACGATGACCCGGGTCTCCGACGACGTGCTCGTCTACCGGTCCCGGTTCGTCGGGATGTACGGGCTCCGCGAGCCTCAGTCCTCCTGAGCGAGCGCCGTGACCACCCGCGACGGCGACGGGCGCCCCAGGTGCCCGGCCATCCAGACGCTGGTGTCGACCAGCTTCCGCAGGTCGGCGCCGTGGTCGATGCCGAGACCGTCGAGCATCCACACCAGGTCCTCGGTGGCGAGGTTGCCGGTGGCGGACCCGGCGTACGGGCAGCCGCCGAGGCCGCCCGCGCTGGCGTCGACCGTCGTCACGCCGTGCCGCAGTGCGGCCAGGGTGTTGGACAGCGCCTGTCCGTAGGTGTCGTGGAAGTGCACGGCGAGCCGGTCGGTCCCGATGCCACGGCCCACGCAGGCGTCGAGCACCGCCCCGACGTGCGCCGGGGTCGCGACCCCGATCGTGTCGCCCAGCGAGAGCTGGTCGCAGCCCATCTCCATCAGCCGGGCGCCGACCGCGGCGGCCTGGTCCGGGTCGACCCCGCCCTCCCACGGGTCGCCGAACACCATCGACACGTAGGCCCGCACCCGCAGTCCCTCCCGCACCGCCCGGGTGACGGTCGGGGAGAACATCGCGAACTGGTCGTCGAGCGTGCGGTTGAGGTTGCGCTTCGCGAACGTCTCCGTGGCGGAGGCGAACACGGCGACGTGGTCGCAGCCCGCCTCGATCGCACGGTCCAGCCCGCGCTCGTTCGGGGTGAGCACGGGGTAGTCGAGTCCGTCACGCCGGTCCAGGACGGCGAGCAGCTCCGCGGCGTCGGCGAGCTGGGGCACCCACCTCGGGTGCACGAAGCTGGTCGCCTCCAGCGTGCGCAGCCCGGCGTCGGCGAGCCGGTCGAGGAACTCGGCCTTCACCGCGACCGGGACGACGGCCTTCTCGTTCTGCAGGCCGTCCCGCGGGCCGACCTCGTAGATCTCGACCCGTTCCGGGAGCCCGGGGTCGCGCACGGTCACGGGCAGGCTCGTCATGACGCTGTCCTCTCCGGCACGGCCCGCGGTTCCTCCGTGCTCCCTCGCTGCGGTGGCTCGGCCATCCTGCCCCGGACCGCGGCGTCGGCGTGCCCCCGCAGGGCTGTGTGCTGCCTCTCCCGTTCCGCCGTGCGGCGGGTCTCGGCGAGCCGGCCGATCTCCCGGTGCAGCCGGGCCTGCACCCGCTCGACGGCGGAGACGTCGGCGAACCGCAGCCGCTCACCGGCGACGTCGAGCAGCAGGGTGCCGTAGCCGAGCACCCGCCCGGCCACCGTCGACCGGACGCGGACGGCGTCGATCCGGTCCACCGGGACGTCGAGGCCGTCCCGGCCGACGACGCCCTCCCGGACCAGGAACCGGTGGTTCGTGACGACCAGGTGCGAGCACCGCCACCGCAGGATCGGCAGGACGCTCCAGCGCAGCGCCGCGAGTGCCGCGACCGCGGCGAGCAGCGCCCAGGCGTACGGCGCCCAGGTCTGCAGCCGGACGACGGCGGCGCCGAACCCGGCGAGCGCCGTCAGCAGGACGAGGACGGCGGCCGGCCACAGGCACAGCCGCCAGTGCGGGCGTCCGTGCAGCACGAGACGCTCGTCGTCGTCGAGCGCGTCGTCCGGGAACGCCATGAGCCACACGGTAGGCCGGTCACCGGCGGCCGCGCCCGCGACGCGCGGAGCGGAACGCCCAGGTCAGCGCTACGGGTGATCCGCGGGACGCAGGTGCACGATGTCGCCGGCCGCCACCGCGACACGCTGCCCGCCGTCCGGGTGGACCAGCAGCCTGCCCTGCGGGTCGACGTCCTCGGCCATGCCGATCAGCTGGTCACCACCGGGCTTCTCGACCCGGACCCGGGCACCGAGGCTGGCGCAGCGGGACCGGTAGTCGCGCCGCAGACCCGACGCCTCGGCGTCGCCGCCGGCGTCGCGCCAGTCGGCCTCGCGCCGGTAGAGGTGGGCGAGCAGGGTCGTCGCGACCTCGGAGCGGGTCGCGGCGAGCCCGTGCGCGGCCAGCGACGTCGCCCCCCACGGCAGGTCGGTCGACGGCGTGGAGACGTTGAGCCCGATGCCCAGCACCACACCCGGCCCACCGCCGGAGACCGCCGTCATCTCGGCGAGGATCCCGGCCGCCTTGCCCAGCGACGGACCCGCGAGCAGGTCGTTCGGCCACTTCAGGGCCGCCGGCAGGTCCGGGGCCAGCTCGGCGATCGCGTCGATCAGCGCCACCCCGGCGAGCATCGGCAGCCAGCCGAGCCGGTCGGCGGGCACGCCCTCGGGGCGCCACAGCACCGACATCGTCAGGGCCGCGCCGGGCCGGGAGGTCCAGGTGCGGTCCAGCCGTCCACGACCGCGGACCTGCTCCTCGGCGATCAGCACGGAGCGGTCGGGGGCACCACGGCCTGCCTCGGCGAGCAGGTCGGCGTTGGTCGAACCGGTGGACCCGACCACGTCGAGCGCCGTCCAGCCACCCGCCGGACGGAGTACGGCCGTGCGCAGCGCGTAGACGTCCAAGCGGCCGTCGGTGTGGTCGTCGCACCCGCTCGGATCGGAGTTCGTCCCGGTCGTCATCACCGCGCACCGTAACCGTCGGGCACCGCAGCGTGGCCCACGGCAGGGACGCGGATCGGTAACGACTCACCGCGCCTCGCACGATCGGCTGCGGCGGACGTCACCCCTGATGATCGGCACCCACCGGGTTAGAGTCCGAGCCCATGAGCGCCGCAACGGAGCCGATGGCGACCCCGGACGACGGTGAAGCGACCCCGGACGTCCACACCACGGCGGGCAAGCTCGCCGACCTGTACCAGCGTTTCGACGACGCGATCCACGCCGGATCGGAGACCGCGGTCGAGCGGCAGCACGCGAAGGGGCGGCAGACCGCCCGCGAGCGCATCGACCAGCTGCTCGACCCCGGTTCGTTCGTCGAGCTCGACGCCCTGACCCGGCACCGGTCCACGAACTTCGGGATGCAGGAGAAGCGCCCGTTCGGTGACGGTGTCGTGACCGGGTCCGGGACGATCGACGGCCGACCGGTCGCCGTGTTCTCCCAGGACGCGACGGTGTTCGGCGGAGCGCTCGGCGAGGTCTACGGCGAGAAGATCGTCAAGGTCATGGACCTCGCCGAGAAGATCGGCTGCCCGATGATCGGGATCAACGACGGCGGCGGGGCCCGGATCCAGGAGGGCGTGGTCGCCCTCGGTCTGTACGGCGAGATCTTCACCCGCAACGTCCGCAGCTCCGGCGTGGTCCCGCAGATCTCGCTGATCATGGGCCCGTGCGCGGGCGGTGCGGTCTACTCCCCCGCCATCACCGACTTCACCGTGATGGTCGACGAGACCAGCCACATGTTCATCACCGGCCCGGACGTCATCAAGACCGTCACCGGTGAGGACGTCGACATGGAGGAGCTCGGCGGCGGCCGGGCGCACAACTCGAAGTCCGGCGTCGCGCACTACCTCGCCGGCGACGAGTCCGACGCGCTCGACTACGTCAAGCAGCTCCTCAGCTTCCTGCCGTCGAACAACCTGTCCGAGCCGCCGACGTTCCCGGCCCCGGAGCCGACCGAGGGCTCCATCACCGACGGGATCACCGACTCCGACAGCGAGCTCGACACGCTGATCCCGGACTCTCCGAACACCCCGTACGACATCCGCGAGGTCATCAACCGGGTCGTCGACGACGAGGACTTCCTCGAGGTCCAGGAGCTGTGGGCGCCGAACATCGTCGTCGGTTACGCCCGTATCGAGGGCAGCAGCGTCGGGATCGTCGCGAACCAGCCGACCCAGTTCGCCGGCTGCCTCGACATCGACGCCTCGGAGAAGGCCGCCCGGTTCGTGCGGACCTGCGACGCGTTCAACATCCCGGTGCTGACCTTCGTCGACGTGCCCGGCTTTCTGCCCGGCACCGACCAGGAGTGGAACGGCATCATCCGCCGCGGCGCGAAGCTGATCTACGCCTACGCCGAGGCGACCGTCCCGAAGGTCACCGTGATCACCCGCAAGGCCTACGGCGGCGCGTACGACGTGATGGGGTCCAAGCACCTCGGCGCGGACGTCAACATCGCCTGGCCGACCGCGCAGATCGCCGTCACCGGCGCGCAGGGTGCGGTGTCCATCCTGTACCGCAAGGAGCTCAAGGGCCTGGAGGGCGACGAGCTCGCCGCCCGGCGCGCGGAGCTGCAGCAGGACTACGAGGACACCCTCTGCAACCCCTACATCGCCGCCGACCGGGGCTACATCGACGCGGTCGTGCCGCCGTCGCACACCCGCGGCTACGTCGGCCGGGCGCTGCGGATGCTGTCCACCAAGCGGGAGCAGGGACCGACCCGCAAGCACGGGAACATCCCGCTCTGATGGCCGAGTCGCAGGAGACCGCCGAGGCCACCCCGGAGGAGCGGCGTGCGCTGTTCCGGGTCGTCCGGGGCACCCCCGCCGACGACGAGCTGGCCGCGCTGACCGCGGTCCTCGCCGCCGCGGCGAGCGCCGGCGGGCCGGCGGAGACGGAGCGGGCGCCGGACCTGTGGTCGCACCCCGCGGCCCAGCTCCGCGCCCCGCTGGTCGCGGGCCCCGGCGCCTGGCGCGCCTCCGGCCTGCCCCGCTGACCCACCCTCCGTCCCGCTCGCCGTGCGGCCCGGCCGCACCCGTTCGACGTGAACCGGACGGCTGATCTCCACCCCCGGGTGGAGGGCGGGGATCCACCCGGGATCGGCGCCCGGGCCGACGCGGACGGCGGGCCCCGCGGGCGATCGTCGTCGGCATGGATCCCACCTCGCTCGTCGTGACCGTCGCCGTCGTCGGCCTCGTCCTCTACAAGCAGTTCTCCGGCCGGTTCGTCGGCGGCCGCGACACGGTCCTGCCGTTCGTGGTCGTCGGGATCGGCCTGGTCACCCTGGCCACCGCGCACCCGGCCGTCACCGGGCCGGGGATCGCGCTGCTCGCCGCCGAGATCGTGCTCGCCGCCGGGCTGGGCGTGGTCCGCGGGTACGCGTTCCGGCTGGAGGCGCGGGACGGGTACCTCTTCCGCAGCGGCTCGGCCGCCCTGCTCGGGGCCTGGGCGCTGACGATCGCCGTCCGGATCGGCGCCGAGCTGCTGGGCGGGCCCGCCGGTGCGGGTGCCCTGATCGCGACGACGTCCGCGCTCGTCTTCGGGGCGAGCCTCGCCGTGCAGGCGGTCGTCCTGCGGCGCCGGGCCGCCGCGAGCGGGGTCCCGATCCGGCCGGGCCGGTCCCGGGCCGCCGCCTGAACCGTGTGCCAGGGTGAAACGGTGAACCCGGCGACGCCCCCGGGGCCCGGTGCCCGGCGCGAGTACGACCGCGCGCTGGGCACCGGGCTGCCGCGGCGACTGCTGTCGCTGTTCTGGCTGCCGGTGATCGTCGGGCTGCTGTTCCTCGTCCCCAACCAGCACGTCTCCCCGCCCTGGCTGTACGCCGGCCTGGTCCCGGCCGTCGGCGGGTGGCTGGTGTTCGCGTTCGTCCCGGCGCCGGGACAGCGGTGGACCGTCGCCACGGTCGTCGCCCTCGCGGCCGGCGGCCTGGTCCTGCTGTACGGCTCCGCCGGGTGGACGACGTCCGCGGCGTTCCCGCTGCTGGCCGCGTTCTGCGCGGGGATCCGGCTGCCCACCCGGCAGGCGGCCGTCCTCGGCGGGCTGGTCACCGTCGCCCTCGTGGTCGTCGTCGGGCCCTACGACTCGGTCTGGGACCCGATGCTCGTCGCCGGCACGACGATCGTCCTGATGCTGTTCGGGATGGCCCGCCGGGACGCCGCCCGTCGCGCCGAGGAGCACGAGCAGGCGCTCGTCGACGGTGCGCGGGCCCGTGAGGAGCACGCCCGCGCCGAGGCGATCGCCGACCGCGCGCGGGTCGCCCGCGACGTCCACGACGTGCTGGCGCACTCGCTGTCGGCGCTCGCCGTCCAGCTGCAGGGTGCCCGGCTGATGGCCCTGCGCGACGGCGCCGCCGAGGACACGATCGCGCAGATCGAGCGCGCGCAGCGGCTCGCCTCGGACGGCATCACCGAGGCCCGGCGCGCGGTGCGGGCACTGCGCGAGGGGCCGGGCCCGGTGGACCTGGCCGCCGAACTGCACGAGCTGGCGGCCGCCCACCCGGACGCGACCGTCCGCGTCGAGGACGGTCTGCGGCTGGGGCCGCGCGAGGGCGAGACGGTGCTGCGCACCGCGCAGGAGGCACTGAGCAACGCCCGCAAGCACGCACCGGGGGCACCGGTGACCGTGTCGCTGCGCACCCGCGACGGTGCCGCCGAGCTGGAGGTCCTCGACTCCGCGGGCGGCCCGCCCCCACCCGGCGACGGCGCCGGGTCCGGTCTCACCGGCATGGCCGAGCGTGCAGCGCTCGCCGACGCCGAGCTGGAGACCGGCCCGTCGGACGACGGGTGGCGGGTGTGGCTCCGGCTGCCGGCGGGCGGGAGGATCACCGGATGAGCGCGTTGCGGGTGGTGCTGGCCGACGACCAGCGGATCGTCCGGGACGGGCTCGCGACGGTGCTCGGGCTGCTGGACGGCATCGAGGTCGTCGGGACCGCGGCCGGCGGCGACGAGGCCGTCGAGCTCGTCGCGGCGCTGGCCCCGGACGTCCTGCTGACCGATCTGCGGATGCCCGCGGGCGACGGCGTGTCCGCGACCCGGCGGGTCCGGGAGGGCCGGTCGGGCACCGCCGTCGTCGTGCTCACGACCTACGTCGACGACGACGCCGTGGTCGACGCGATCGCCGCCGGTGCGTCCGGCTGGCTGTCCAAGGACGCCGACGCCGAGGCCATCGGCCGGGCGCTGCGCTCGGCAGCGGACGGGGTGTCCACCGTGGACGCCGCGGTGCTCGCCCGGCTGGTGGCGTCCCGCCCGGCCGGAGCGCCGGTCGCGGAGCGGGAGCCCCCGGACGGGCTCACCCCGCGCGAGGTCGAGGTGCTCGCGCTGATCGCGGAGGGGCTGTCGAACACCGAGATCGCCCGCCGGCTCGTGGTCGGCGAGGCAACGGTGAAGACGCACGTCAACCACCTGTTCGCGAAGGCCGGGCTGCGGGACCGCGCGCAGGCCGTCGGGTACGCCTACCGGCACGGACTCACGCGCGCCCGGTAGCGTCCGGCGGGTGCGCCTGGTCCTCGCCTCCGCCTCCCCCGCCCGCCTCGGAGTCCTCCGCGCCGCGGGCGCCGACCCGCTCGTCGAGGTCTCCGACGTCGACGAGGACGCCCTCCTCGCCGCCCACCAGGACGCCGACCCCGCCCGCACCGTGACGCTGCTGGCCGCCGCCAAGGCCGCCGCCGTCGCGGAGCGGATCGCCGGGGACCACCCGGACGCCGTGGTGATCGGCTGCGACTCCATGCTGCTCGTCGACGGCGACCTGGTCGGCAAGCCGCACGACGCCGAGACCGCACGACGCCGGTGGAAGGCGATGGCGGGCCGCGACGGCGAGCTGCTCACCGGGCACTCGGTGCTCCGGCTGTCCGGCGGCGCCGTCGTGCGGGAGGCCGAGGGCCACGCGGGCACCGGGGTGCGCTTCGCCGAGCCGACCGACGCCGAGCTCGACGCCTACCTCGCGAGCGGCGAGCCGCTGAAGGTCGCCGGGGCCTTCACACTGGACGGGCTGGGCGGGTGGTTCGTCGAGGGCATCGACGGCGACCCGTCGAACGTGATCGGGATCAGCCTCCCGCTGGTCCGCCGGCTGCTCGGCGGGATCGGCGTGAGCGTGGTCGACCTCTGGAGCAAGGAGAACCCGTGACCGACGAGTCGCGTCCCCCGTTCCCGCCGTTCGACGAGGCGTCCGCACGGGCGAAGGTGCTCGCCGCCGAGGCGGCCTGGAACACCCGGGACCCGCGGAAGGTGGCGCTCGCCTACACACCCGACACGGTGTGGCGGAACCGCGACACCTGGGTGCACGGTCGCGAGGAGGTCGTCGCGTTCCTGACCGCCAAGTGGGAGCGGGAGCTCGACTACGCGCTGCGCAAGTCGCTCTGGGCCTACCGGGGCGACCGGATCGCCGTCCGGTTCCAGTACGAGTGCCGGGACGCGAGCGGGCAGTGGTGGCGCTCCTACGGGAACGAGAACTGGGAGTTCGCGGAGAACGGCCTGATGCACCGGCGTGAGGCGAGCATCAACGACGTACGGATCGACGCGTCCGAGCGGCGCATCCACGGGCCGCGTGCCGAGGATGACGACTCCGACATCCCGGTGTGAGTGTCGGGCCCCGCGGTTACCCTCGCGCCATGGCTGTCGCGAACGACTCCGACCCGAAGCTCGCCGAGTACGCGCACCCCGAGCGCCTGGTCACCACGGACTGGCTGGCCGAGCACCTGAAGGATCCCGGCCTCGTGGTCGTGGAGTCCGACGAGGACGTCCTGCTCTACGAGACCGGCCACATCCCCGGCGCGGTGAAGGTCGACTGGCACACCGAGCTGAACGATCCCGTCACCCGCGACTACGTCGACGGCACCCGTTTCGCCGAGATCATGTCCGAGCGCGGGATCGGCCGGGACACCACGATCGTCGTCTACGGCGACAAGAACAACTGGTGGGCCGCCTACGCGCTGTGGGTGTTCCAGCTGTTCGGCCACGCCGACATCCGGCTGCTCGACGGCGGCCGCGCCAAGTGGATCGCCGAGGGCCGCGAGACCACCACCGACACGCCCTCCCCGCAGCCGGCCGACTACCCGGTCGTCGAGCGCGACGACGCGCGGATCCGTGCCTTCAAGGACGACGTGCTCGCCCACCTGGGCAAGCCGCTCGTCGACGTGCGCTCCCCGCAGGAGTACACGGGCGAGAAGCTGCACATGCCGGACTACCCGCAGGAGGGGGCCGTCCGCGGCGGCCACATCCCGGGCGCCGCGAGCGTGCCGTGGGCCCGCGCCGCCGCCGAGGACGGGTCCTTCAAGACCCGTGCCGAGCTGTCGGCGATCTACGAGCAGGAGCAGGGCCTGAAGCCCTCCGACGACGTCGTCGCCTACTGCCGGATCGGTGAGCGTTCCAGCCACACCTGGTTCGTGCTGACCTACCTGCTGGGCTTCGACTCGGTCCGCAACTACGACGGTTCCTGGACCGAGTGGGGCAACGCCGTGCGGGTCCCGATCGTGCAGGGTGAGGAGCGCGGGTCGGCGTGACGGACCGTACCGAGACGCTCCCCCCGGAGCTCGCCGAGCTGGTCGACGACTTCGCCGCCGTCGGCCCGAAGGACCGTCTGCAGCTGTTGCTGGAGCTGTCCCAGGAGCTGCCGGACCTGCCGGAGCGCTACGCCGACGCCGCGGACACGATGGAGCAGGTGCACGAGTGCCAGTCGCCGCTGTTCCTCACCGTCGAGGTCGACGACGGCGGTGACCGCCCGGTCCACCTGTTCTTCTCGGCGCCCAAGGAGGCACCGACGACCCGGGGCTTCGCGTCGATCATGTACACCGGCCTGGACGGGCAGCCGGCCGCGACGGTCCTGGCCGTCCCGGACGACTTCTACACCGATCTCGGCCTGGCCGAGGCCGTGAGTCCGCTGCGGCTCCGCGGTATCTCGGCGATGCTCGCCCGGATCAAGAACCAGGTCCGGGCCGCCACCGCCTGACCGGGCAGGACACCTCACGCCGACGGGCGGGGCCGCAGATGCGGCCCCGCCCGTTCGTCTCCGCGGAACCTCAAGTCTCGGTGAAATCGGATGGCCACCGCCGTGACCGGGCGCACACTACTTCGAACGACGAAGTGTCTCGTCGCCGCAGGGGGTGGTGGAGATGGGCACGAACCTCACCGACGCGACCTGGGGGATCCCGGGTCCGACGTTCCTGGTCCTCGTCCTGGTCGCCGGGTCGGCCGCCGTCGTGGCCGCGGTCCACCGGCGGCACCGGATCGCGGCGGGCGACCGCCGCGGCGGGCGCGGACTCGACACCCGCCCGGAGGACGTCGCCTACCTCAACGGCGGCCCCGATCTCGCCGTGTACGCGGCGCTGTCGGCGATGCACGTCGACGGGACCGTGATCACTTCCGGCCGCACGACCGGCCAGGTCCGGGCCGGGGGCCCGCTCACCCGGGCGGCGACCCCGCTGCAGCGCGCCATCCACCGTTCGGCACAGCGGCTGACGCCCGGCCGGGCGCTGCGCACCCACGAGCCGGTCCGCACCGAGCTGGCCCGGATCGCGCAGCGGCTGGAGACGGCCGGCCTGCTCCTCTCCCCCGCCGACCGGCGCCGGTACCGGGCCGCGGCGTGGCTGCCGGGGGCCGTCGCGCTGGTCGGGGTGGTGCGGATCGGTGCCGGGCTCGGCGCAGGCCGTCCGGTCGGCTACCTGTTCCTGACGGTCGTCGTGCTGGGTGCGGTCACGGCGGTGCTGGCCGCGCGGGTCCCGCACCGGACCGCGGCCGGGACCGCCGCACTCGGCTCCGTCCGGGTGCTGCACGAGTCGCTCTCCCCCACGATGCGCCCGGACTGGACCGCGGCCGGTGCGACCGCCGCAGCGCTGAGCGTCGGCGCGTTCGGCATGGGGGCGATGCTCGCGGCCGAGCCCGCGTTCGCCGAGGAGCTCGCCGCGCAGAAGATGGCGGCGCTCGGCGGCGGCACCGGCGGCGGGTGGTCCGGCTCCGGCGGCTCCGGTGGCTCGACCGGCTTCTCCGGCGGCGACGGCGGCAGCAGCGGTGGCGGCGGGGGCTGCGGTGGCGGCGGCGGTGGGTGCGGCGGCTGACGTGGGCGCCGCGACCGGGCACCGCCCGACGGACTGCCCCGGGGGATCGGGGTGGCCGTCCTCGCAGCTCCTCCTGTGGGGGGTGTGGAGCTGCGGGGACGGCCCGGGCCGTGCACGTCCGCGTGGTCACGGGTGGCGGCGATGAGCGGGGGCCCGAGGGGCACCGGCGCGGGCTGGCGGAGCCCGATCGCGGCCGTCCTGGACGACGTGCCGGATCTCGGGTTCCACGAGGTGATCGCCGAGTCGATCCGGCCGGACGCCGTGCCCGCGTCGCTGGTGCGGCGCGACGTCGTCGTCCACGGGGTGCGGCTGTCGCTCGGATCGCCGGAGCCCCCCGACCCGGCACGGGTCGCGCACCTCGCCGCCTGCGCGTCCGCGACCCGGGCGGTGCTGGTCAGCGAGCACGTCGCGTTCGTCCGCGGTGGTGGCCTGGAGGCCGGTCACCTGCTCCCGCTGCCGCGGACCCGGGAGGTGCTCGACGTGCTGGCCACGAACGTCGCGCGCACCCGCGCCGAGCTCGACGTGCCGCTGGCCCTCGAACCGATCGCGGCCCTCTTCGACTGGCCCGACGACGAGTTCGGCGAGGCCGAGTTCCTGCAACGCCTGCACGAGCGGACCGGCGCGCCGCTCCTGCTCGACGTGGCGAACGTGCACGTCAACGCCCGCAACCGGGGTCGCGAACCGCGGGCGGAGATGGACGCGCTGCTGGCCGGGCTCCCGCCGGGGGCGATCGCGTACTGCCACGTCGCGGGCGGCGCCGAGCACGACGGCCTGGTCCACGACACGCACACCGATCCGGTCCCGGCCGCCGTCCTCGACCTGCTGACACACGCCGTCGACCGGCTTCCGGAGCCGCCGCCGGTGATGCTGGAGCGCGACGGCCGCTACCCGCCGGCCGCCGAGCTGCGGGCGGAGCTGGCGGCGATCGCGGCGGCGGCCGGTCACCCGTCACCGTGCGGCCCGGCCGGGCGCGGGCGGGTGCGGCCGGGATGAACGCCCTGTGGAGCCCCGGCTCCGACGACCCGCGGTCACCCGGGCCGGCCCCGCCCGCCGGCTCCCTCGCCGGACGGCAGGCCGCACTCGTCGCGGCACTCGTCGCCGGCGGTCCGGACCCCGCGGGCATCCCCACCCACCTCCTCACCGCGACCCGGACGGCGCTGCTGCGGAAGCGGGCCGGTGCCGCCGCGGCCGTGTGGCCGCTCCTCACGGCCGGGATCGGCCCGGAGTGGCCACGGGTGTTCGCGGACCGGTTCGCGGGCGTGCCGCCGTACGGCGCGGAGCGCGAGGGCTGGGACCTGGCCCGCGAGCTCGACGCCGCCGGGGCGCTCGGTCCCGGTGCGTCGCGGGAGCTGGCCGACCGGGAGCACACGTTCCGCTACGACGGCCGCACCGCCCCGTCCCGCCGGTCGGCGGTGTCCCGGAGGCTCCGCCGGTGGTGGCGGGGTGGCCCGTCTCACCTCTGAACCGATCACGACCAGGTTCGGGGACCACGGACGGGTGGTGACGTTGCCATCACCACACTCCCTCCCGGGGTTTATCCGGGATCTCGCTCCTACACTCCCCGGTAACCCTGCGCCGGAGCATCGGGCCGGCGCTCGCGACCGGAGGAGTTCGACCGTGCCCGCACTGAGCAAAGTGCTCGTCGCCAACCGCGGCGAGATCGCCGTCCGTGTGATCCGGGCTGCGAAGGACGCGGGCCTGGGAAGTGTCGCCGTCTACGCGGACCCGGACCGGGACGCGATGTTCGTACGTCTCGCCGACGAGGCGTTCGCGCTGGGCGGGTCCACCGCCGCAGAGTCCTACCTCGACATCGACAAGGTCATCGGCGCCGCGAAGCAGGCCGGTGCCGACGCGATCCACCCCGGCTACGGCTTCCTGTCGGAGAACGCCGACTTCGCCCAGGCCGTGATCGACGCCGGCATCACCTGGATCGGCCCGTCCCCGCAGTCCATCCGCGATCTCGGTGACAAGGTCACCGCCCGGCACATCGCCACCCGCGCCGGCGCCCCGCTGGTGCCCGGCACCAAGGACCCCGTCTCCGGCGCCGACGAGGTGCTCGCCTTCGCCGACGAGTACGGCCTGCCGGTCGCGATCAAGGCCGCGTTCGGCGGCGGTGGCCGTGGCATGAAGGTCGCCCGCGAGCGTTCCGAGGTCGCCGAGCTGTACGAGTCCGCCGTCCGTGAGGCGACCGCCGCGTTCGGCCGTGGCGAGTGCTTCGTCGAGCGCTACCTCGACCGCCCGCGGCACGTCGAGACCCAGGTGATCGCCGACCAGCACGGCAACGTCGTCGTCGTCGGGACGCGGGACTGCTCGCTGCAGCGCCGCTTCCAGAAGCTCGTCGAGGAGGCGCCCGCGCCGTTCCTCACCGAGGAGCAGGAGAAGACGCTCTACGACGCGTCCAAGGCGATCTGCAAGGAGGCCGGCTACTACGGCGCCGGCACCGTCGAGTTCCTCGTCGGCGAGGACGGGATGATCACCTTCCTCGAGGTGAACACCCGGCTGCAGGTCGAGCACCCGGTCTCCGAGGAGACCACCGGCATCGACCTGGTCCGGCAGATGTTCCGCATCGCCGAGGGCAAGGAGCTGGAGTTCACCGAGGACCCGGCGCCGCGCGGGCACGCGATCGAGTTCCGGATCAACGGCGAGGACGCCGGCCGCAACTTCCTTCCGGCCCCCGGCACCGTCGAGCGGATCTGGTACCCGTCGGGCCCTGGCGTGCGGATGGACGCCGGTGTCGAGGACGGCTCCGTCATCGGCGGGCAGTTCGACTCGCTGCTGGCGAAGCTGATCGTGTCCGGCGCGGACCGGAAGCAGGCGCTGGAGCGGTCCCGCCGCGCGCTGGCGGAGTTCCAGGTCGAGGGCATGGCCACCGTGCTCGACTTCCACCGGCTCGTCGTCTCCGACCCGGCCTACGCCGCGGAGACCGGCGACGACTTCGCCGTGCACACCCGGTGGATCGAGACCGAGTGGGACAACACGGTCCCCCCGTTCGAGGGCGGCGCCGGAGCCGACGCCGAGACCGGCGAGCGGCAGTCCGTGGTCGTCGAGGTCGGCGGCCGGCGGCTCGAGGTCTCGCTGCCCGGTGATCTCGCCCTGGGCGGCGGCAGCGGCGGTGGCGGCCAGGCGAAGGCCGCGCCGCGCAAGCGGACCGGCAAGGGCGGCGGGACCAAGGTGTCCGGCGACGCCGTCACCGCGCCGATGCAGGGCACGATCATCAAGGTCGCCGTGGCCGACGGCGACACCGTCTCGGCGGGCGACCTGATCGTCGTCCTCGAGGCGATGAAGATGGAGAACCCGGTCACCGCCTCCAAGGACGGCACCGTGACCGGCCTCGACGCCGAGCAGGGCGCCTCGATCTCCCAGGGCACCGTGATCTGCGAGATCAAGGACTGAGCCGGCTCGACGCCCGTTGACCGGCGGCGCCGGTCCATCCCCGTTGACCGGCGGCGCCGGTCGATCTAGCGTGCTGCTGCCACGCACACCGCGCAGGTGCCCGTGGCAGCAGCACGACGACTGCACCACAACTGCACAGAGCCGACCCGTGTGCCCGATCCACGGGGCCCGGAACCACCGCCACGCGGAGTACCGCGCCGCGGATCCACTCACCACGCAGCCCGGCCGCGCCGTGAGCCGTCATCAGCTCGACCGAGACGCACAGGATCCGTCATGCCCCCCACATCGCTGTACGTGACGACACACGTCCACACCGACGGCCCGATCCCGGGCCCGCACTCCCTGCTCACCCTGGCCTCGTCCGCGTACCGCGCGGACGGTGTCCCGATCGGCACCTTCACCGCCAACCTCCGGGAACTGCCCGGGGCCACCCTGCACCCGTCCTCGCTGGAGACCTGGCGGGACCGGGCGGAGGACTGGCTCTGGACCCGGCGAGCCGCACGCCCGCCGGCCCAGGTCGCGCACGCCTACGCCGCCTGGGTGGAGTCCCTCGGCGGACGGCCGGTGTTCGTCACCGCCCCGGAGGACCCGGACCACCTGTTCTGCTACTGGTACCTGCAGCGGTTCGCAGGCCGGTGGCCGTTTGCGGGGCTCGTCCCCGCGTCCGACGGACCGGACCGGTCGTGGTCGCCGCCACCGTGCCCGCTCAGCGGGTGCCGGACGGCCGGCGACCTCCGTACCGCCCCGGCGGCCTGAGTCACCCACGGACGCACCCCCGTCCGCGCCGGTTCGCGACCGGCGCGGGCGGGGGTGTCGCCGTGTCCGGGCCGGTTCACGACGGCGGCCGGTGCGCGGGACGGGGTGCGGGGCGCCGATCTGGGACGAGACCACGCCGTGGGGCCGGGCAGAATCGCTGCCTCAGGCAGCGATTCCACCGGTGGGCGCTCAGTCCAGGTCGGAGTGCTGCATCAGCTGACGACCGGCCTCGGTGATGGACCCGGACAGCGACGGGTACACCGAGAACGTGTGCGCGAGGTCGTCCACGTTCAGTCCGTTCTGGACGGCCATCGCGATCGGCAGGATCAGCTCGCTGGCGACCGGGGCCACGACGACGCCGCCGATCACCACGCCGGACGCCGGACGGCAGAACAGCTTCACGAAGCCGCGCCGCAGTCCGCGCATCTTGGCCCGCGGGTTCGTCGACAGCGGCAGCATGACGGTCCGCGCCGGGACCTCGCCGGAGTCGATCGCGTTCTGGCTGATGCCGACGGTCGCGATCTCCGGGCGGGTGAAGACGTTCGCCGCGACGGTCCGCAGCCGGATCGGGGCGACGCCCTCGCCGAGCGCGTGCCACATCGCGATCCGGCCCTGCATCGCCGCGACCGAGGCGAGCATCAGCACGCCGGTGCAGTCACCGGCCGCGTAGACGCCGGGCTCGGACGTCCGGGAGACCTTGTCCACCGGGACGAAGCCGCCGCGGTCGGTCTCGATGCCGACCTTCTCCAGCCCCAGGTCGCCGGTGTTCGGGATCGACCCGACCGTCATCAGCGCGTGCGAGCCCTCGACGGTGCGGCCGTCGGACAGCGTGACCCGCACCCCGTCGCCGGTGTTCTCGACCTTGTCGGCGCGGGTGTTCGGCAGGATCTCCACGCCACGCTCGGCGAAGACCTCCTCGAGCACCGCGGCGGCGTCGGCGTCCTCGTGCGGCAGCACCCGGTCCCGGCTGGAGACCAGGGTGACCCGGCAGCCGAGCTCGACGTAGGCGGAGCAGAACTCGGCACCCGTCACACCGGAGCCGACGACGATCAGGTGCTCGGGCAGCTCCTCGAGGTCGTAGAGCTGGCGCCAGTCGAGGACGCGGTCGCCGTCCGGCCGGGCGGAGTCCAGCACCCGCGGGGTGGCGCCGGTCGCGACGAGCACGATGTCGGCCAGGACGGCCTCGGTCGAGCCGTCCGGGTGGGTGACGACGAGCTCGTGCGCCGCCCGGGCCTCGGCCGGCCCGCTGAACTGTGCCGTGCCGGGGACGATCCGCACACCCTCGCCCTCCAGCCGGGCGCGGATGTCGGCCGACTGGGCCAGCGCGAGCGACTTCACCCGCTCGTTGACCGCGGGCAGGTCGACGGCGGAGTTGCCGCGGTCGACGAGCACGCCCAGGTCCTCGGCGCGGTGCAGGTCCACCCGCACGGCGGCGGAGGAGATGAAGGTCTTCGACGGGACGCAGTCGTGGACGACGCACGCGCCGCCCATCCCGTCCCGCTCGACGACGGTCACGTCGCTGCCGTGCTGGGCCGCGACGAGCGCGGCCTCGTACCCGGCCGGTCCGCCGCCCATGATGACGATGCGGGTCACGGGAAGGTTCCCCCTGGAGATGTCGGTGGTGGTGGGCCGATGGCGGCCTCGCCACCGGCGTCGACGCCGCTCACAGTACGCGTGTCCGATTCTTTCGGCCGGGCGGGTCGAAGCGCCCGGACGACGGCCATTACCCTTCTCACGTGCCGCTGTATGCCGCGTACGGGTCGAACCTGGACCCCGAGCAGATGAAGGAGCGCGCCCCGCACTCGCCGATGGCCGGGACGGGGTGGCTCCAGGGCTGGCGGCTGACGTTCGGCGGTGAGGACTACACCTGGGAGGGCGCGCTCTCCACCGTGGTGGAGGAGCCGGGCTCGCAGGTCTTCGTCGTGCTCTACGACGTCCCCGAGCACGACGAGCGTCAGCTCGACCGCTGGGAGGGCGGTGAGCTCGGGATGCACAAGAAGCTGCGCCTGCGCGTCGCCACCCTCGACGGCAGCGTGCTCGCCTTCATCTACGTGCTGAACGCCTACGAGGGCGGCGAGCCGTCGGCCCGCTACCTCGGGGTGATCGCCGACGCGGCCGAGACCGCCGGCGCGCCCGACGACTACGTCAACGAGCTCCGCAGCCGGCCGAGCCGCAAGTCCTCGCCCGGCACCTGACCCGCGAACGGCCGAGCGGCCCCGCCCGGAGTGATCCGGGACCGGGCCGCTCGTCGTCGTACGGGGGGCCGTGGGGCGTCAGGACGCGTCGGCCAGTGCCGCCAGCGCGGCGTGCACCAGCACCCGGGACCCGAACGGGAGCGCCCGCTCGTCGAGGTCGAACGTCGGCTGGTGGATGTCGCGCTTCGGGCCGCTGCCCGACCACACGCCGAGCCGGGCCATCGCGCCGTGCGCGTGCTCCAGGTACCAGGCGAAATCCTCGCCGCCGGAGGACTGCTCGGTGCTCGCGTCGGCCGCGTCGCCCCCGACGGTGACCGCTGCGTCACGCAGCATCCCGGTGGAGGCCTCGTCGTTGACGACCGGCGGGACGCCGCGGACGTGGTCCAGCACGTACCCGACGCCGGTCGGGGCCAGCACCGACGCGACGAGCGCGCGCAGCGTGTCCTCGAGCTCGGTCCAGGTCGCGTGGTCGGCGGTGCGCAGCGTGCCGCGCAGCATCCCGGACTGCGGGATCGCGTTCGCCGCGTCGCCGGCGTGCACCGCGCCCCAGGTCAGGACGGTGCCCGACCGCGGGTCCACGTGCCGGGTCAGCAGCAGCGGGACCTGGGTGGCGAGCAGGCCGAGCGCCTGGACGAGGTCGGCTGTCAGGTGCGGGCGCGAGGTGTGCCCGCCCGGGGAGGTCAGGCGCACCTCGATGAGGTCGCACGCCGAGGTGATCGGGCCGACCCGGGTGCCCAGCTTCCCCACCTCCAGGCGCGGGTCGCAGTGCAGCGCGAAGATCCGCTGCACCTCCTCCATGACGCCCTGGTCGCACACGTCGAGCGCGCCGCCGGGCTGCACCTCCTCGGCCGGCTGGAACACCAGCCGCACCCGCCCGGGCAGCGACGGCGCCGAGTTCAGCGCCAGCGCGGCACCGAGCAGCATCGCGGTGTGCCCGTCGTGCCCGCAGGCGTGCATCACGCCGGGGATCTCGGACGCGAACGACACACCGCTCTGCTCCTGCAGCGGCAGCGCGTCCATGTCGGCGCGCAGCGCCACCAGCGGACCGCCGTGCCCGACGTCGCACACGACGCCGGTGCCTCCGGCCAGGGTCCGCGGCTCGAGACCGGCGCGCCGCAGCGTCTCGGACACGCGTGCGGTGGTGAGGTGCTCGCGCCGGGCGAGCTCGGGCTGGGCGTGGATCGCACGGCGCCAGCCGACGATCTCGCCCTTGTGCGCCCGCATCCACGACTCCAGCCAGGCCGGACCCGTGCCCTCACCGAGGTCGTCGACAGCGAGATCGGCGATCTCGGGGAGCTCGGTGCGGGTCTGCAGCGCAGTCACCTTGTCCTCCTCGTCAGGGAAAGTCCGGGACCGGTGCGGTGTCGACTCCGACGTCGCACCACGGCACCCGTACGAGAGAAATGGTGCTCACCCGTCCGGCGGTGTTCCAGTCGAAATCGGCCGTTCACGGCTCCGGGCGGCGAGGGGTCGGCGGGGTGCTGCCAGCGGGATCGGCAGTTCTGACGAGCGGGCGGGCGGAGGCGCGACGAGCGGCCGTTTTCGCCGTTCACCGGCGGTGCGGGGCCTCGTCGCGCGACGGCCGGTCCCCGCGTCGGCCCGGGCGCGGACGCTCGACGCGGCGACCGGCGCCCGGCCCGCGGCGCGCACCGTCCGGCGTCGTGGACCGACCGGACCAGTGACACATCGTGACCAGCGGGAACGGGCCGTGACGGCAGGTGTGGCGGCGGGCCGCTCGGCGTGCGATGGGACAATCGTCGACGTGTCCGTTTCCGAAGGCGAGGTCCAGCGCCGCCAGATAGCCGGGCGGTACCGCGTCGACGGCCCGCTCGGCAGCGGCGCGATGGGCACGGTGTGGTCCGGCTTCGACGACGTCCTGCAGCGGCGGGTCGCCCTCAAGGAGCTGAAGATCCCGGACGGGATCCCCGACGGCGAGAAGCAGGAGCTGCGCGAGCGGATCATGCGCGAGGCCCGTGCACTGGCCGGGCTCTCGCACCCCAACGTGGTCACCGTCTTCGACGTGCTCGACTCCGGCGGCGAGGAGCCGCTGGTGATCATGGAGCTGGTGCCGTCGAAGAACCTCGCGTCGGCGATCTCCGAGCTGGGCAGGCTCGACTCCGCGCAGGCCGGCGTCGTCGGGTTCGGCACCGCGGCCGCCCTGCGCGCGGCGCACCGCGCCGGGATCACCCACCGCGACGTCAAGCCCGGGAACGTCCTCATCTCGGACGACGGCCGGATCAAGCTCACCGACTTCGGCATCGCCCGCAACGAGTCCGACGCACCGATGACGTCGGCCGGCCTCGTGCTCGGCTCGCCCGCCTACATCGCACCGGAGGTCGCCGCCGGTCAGCCGGTCACGCCGGCCGCCGACCTGTGGGGCCTCGGCGCGACCCTGTACGCCGCCGTCGAGGGCCGCCCGCCCTACGACGTGGACGGCGACCCGGTCAAGACGATCACCGAGGTCGTCGACGGCCCGGTGCCCGTCCCGACGATGACCGGGCCGATCGCCGAGGTCATCAGCGGTCTCATGGTCAAGGAGCCGGCCGGCCGGATGCCGCTCGACGAGGTCCGCGCCCGGCTGCGGCCGCTGCTCGCCGACCCCGACGACCCGATCTTCCCCGGGTCGCCGGACGTCCCGACGATCATGGCGAGGGTCCCGGCGCCGACCACGCCGTCCGGCCCGCAGGTCCAGCGGCCGCCCCGCGGCGTGACCCCCACCGGGACCGGCACGTACCCGCGTGGCGGGGCGCCGCTCGCCGAGCCGGCCCCGGCCCCTCCGCCGCCGCCCGTCGCGGCCCCCGAACCGCCGCGCCCCGCGCCCGCGCGACCGGCTCCGTCGGCCCCGGCGCGCGCCCGCGCCGCCGGTACCCGGGCCCCGTCGGGGCGGCCCGGCGGTGTCGCCGGGGTGCTCGGCGGGATCCCGCTGGTGCTCGGTGGCGCGCTGCTGGTGCTGCTGGGAGCGCTGGGCGGGTTCACCGGCGTCCGTACCCTGGCCGGCCAGGAGGCGCTGAGCACGATCACCGTCGCGACCGAGCGCACGCCGCGGGTCGCGCACCCGGACCCGCTGGGCTTCACCGTGGCCGTCCCGCAGGACTGGACGCAGTACCGGTCCCCCGCCGGCGACGGCTCCGCCGTGGTGCGGTTCGTCAGCCCGGACGGCCGGCAGGAGCTGTCGGTCCGCGCGGCGGCGGCGGCGGCCGCGGTGACCGACGCCCTCACCCCGGAGGCGCTCGGCGTCGACACCGTCGACGCGACACCCGCCACCCAGGAGCCCGACGGCAGCAGCGAGGTCACGCTCACCACGACCAGTGGTCCTGCGGAGCGCAGCACGCTGCTGCGGATCGTCCCGGGCCGCACCCCCGACGGCGTATGGGTCCTGCAGCTGACGTCCCCCGCCGGACAGGCCGAGTCCGCCGCCTCCGGCCTGTTCGCCGCGATCGCCGCCGGTTTCCGGACGACGTCGAGCTGACCCGAGGCCCGGACCCGCTCCGACCGCCCCACGCACCCCGTAGCCGCCCGCGGCACCCCACGCGCAGGGTGCGCCGACCCGCAACGGGGTGCGGCGACCCGGCACGCGGTGCCGGGCCCCCCGGGGACGCCGCGCACCCCCTCGCCGCCTGCGGCACCCCCACGCGCAGGGTGCGGCGGCCTGGCACGGGGTGCGGCGGCCCGGCGCGGGGTGCGGCGGGAGATCGCCGCCGCGGGGCGGATCTAGGCTGGCCGCATGTCCGCTCCCGTGACGCTCGCCCAGAAGGCCGCCGCCGAGCTCGCCCGTCGCACCGGGTCCGGTTCCCACGACGTCGCGGTCGTGCTCGGCTCCGGCTGGCGCCCCGCCGCCGACGTCCTGGGCCCCGCCGACGCCGAGGTGCCGATGTCGGAGCTGCCCGGGTTCGTGCCGCCGTCCGCGGTCGGACACGGCGGCACCGTCCGGTCCCTGACCGTGGGCGGGACGAAGGTCCTGGTCCTGCTCGGCCGCACCCACCTCTACGAGGGCCACGGCGCCGATCCGGTCGTGCACGGCGTCCGCACCGCGGCCGCCGCCGGGGTGGGCACGGTCGTCCTCACCAACGCCGCGGGCGGGATCACCGACGGGCTGTCCGTCGGGCAGCCGGTGCTGATCTCCGACCACCTGAACCTCCTGGCCCGCTCCCCGCTGGAGGGCGCGCACTTCGTCGACCTCACCGACGCGTACTCGCCGCGGCTGCGCGCCGCCGCCCGCGCGCTGGACCCGTCGTTGGTCGAGGGCGTCTACGCGGGGCTCCCGGGCCCGCACTTCGAGACGCCCGCGGAGATCCGGATGCTGCGCACCCTCGGCGCCGACCTGGTCGGCATGTCGACGGTGATGGAGACGATCGCCGCCCGTGCCGAGGGGTGCGAGGTCGCCGGGATCTCGCTGGTCACGAACCTCGCGGCGGGGCTGTCCGGGCAGCCGCTGGACCACCAGGAGGTCCTCGACGCCGGGCAGGCCGCCGCGACCCGGATGGGCTCGCTGCTCCGCGACCTGATCGGCCGGATCTGACCGTGCCCGCCCCCGAGCTGCGCGACGCCGCGCTGCGCTGGATCGCCGACGACCCGGACCCCGCCACCCGCGCCGAGCTGCAGCGGGTCCTCGCGACGGCGCTGGCGGGCGGTCCGCCCGCCGTCGAGGCCGACGCCGAGCTCGCCGGGCGGATGTCCGGGCCGCTGCGGTTCGGCACGGCGGGCCTGCGCGGCCCGGTGCGGGCGGGCCCGTCCGGGATGAACGTCGCCGTGGTGACCCGGGCGACGGCGGGGCTGGCGTCCTGGCTCGCCGCGCGCGACGGCGGACCGGGCGGCCGGGTCGTCGTCGGGCGGGACGCGCGGCACGGGTCCGCCGCGTTCGCCGAGGCCACCGCGCGGGTGCTCGCCGGGGCCGGGTTCACCCCGGTCGTCCTGGACGGGCCGGTGCCGACGCCGGTCGTCGCGTTCGCCGTCCGGCACCTGGGGGCGGCGGCGGGCATCGCGGTGACCGCCTCGCACAACCCGCCCGCCGACAACGGCTACAAGGTCTACCTCGCCGACGGGGCGCAGCTCGTCCCGCCGGACGACGCCGGCATCGAGGCCGCGATCGACGCCGCCCCGGCCGCCGTGTCGGTGCCGCTCGGCACCGCACCCGCGCCGCTGGACGTCACCGAGGCCTACCTGGACCGGGTCGCGACGCTCCCGCGGACGCCGCGGGGCCCGGCACCGCGGATCGCGCTGACCCCGATGCACGGCGTCGGGGGCGCCCTCGCGACGGCCGCGCTGGCCCGCACCGGCGTCCACGACGTCCGCGTGGTGGCGAGCCAGGCGCGGCCCGACCCCGACTTCCCGACCGTCGCGTTCCCCAACCCGGAGGAGCCCGGCGCGACCGACGCGCTGCTGGAGCTGGCCGCGTCGTCGGGGGCCGGTCTCGCGGTCGCCCTGGACCCGGACGCCGACCGGTGCGCGATCGGCGTCCCGACCGGTGACGGGTGGCGGATGCTCTCCGGCGACGAGACCGGCGTCCTGCTCGGCGACCACCTGCTGCGCACCGGCACGTACTCCGATCCGCTGGTCGCGACGACCGTGGTGTCGTCGTCGATGCTGGGCCGGGTCGCCGCCGCCCGCGGGGCCCGTTTCGCCGAGACGCTGACCGGGTTCAAGTGGATCGTCCGCGGCGGCGACGGCCTCGTCTTCGGTTACGAGGAGGCCATCGGGCTGTGCGTCGACCCCGGCGGGGTGCGGGACAAGGACGGGATCTCCGCCGCCGTCGTCGCCGCGGACCTCGTGCGCGGGCTGGCGGCCGACGGGTCGTCGGTGCCGGAACGGCTCGACGAGCTGGCTGCCGAGTTCGGGGTGCACCTCACCGAGGGGATCTCGCTGCGGATGGACCCCGCCGTCCGGGACGCGGCGGTGCGGCGGCTGCGGGACGCCCCGCCCGCCGGGTGGGATGCCGACCGGCCGGCCCCGGACGTGCTGCGGCTGCGGCGCGACGGCGTCCGCGTGGTGATCCGCCCGTCCGGGACCGAGCCGAAGCTCAAGGCGTACCTGGAGGTCGTCGGCGAGCCGGTCGGTGACGTCGCGCTGGTGCCGGGGTCGCGGGAGCGGGCCGCCGGGCGGCTCGCCGCGCTGCGGGCCGAGGTCGCGGGGATGCTGGGGCCGTGACGACGCTGCTGATCGTGCACCACACGCCGTCCCCCGCGACCGCCGAGCTGCTGGCCGAGGTGACGGCCGGTGCCGCCGACCCGGAGATCACCGGGGTGGAGACCGTCGCCCGCGCCGCGCTCGCCGCGACCGCGTCGGACCTGCTGGCCGCCGACGCGGTGCTGCTCGGCACCCCGGCCAACATCGGCTACATGTCCGGGGCGCTGAAGCACTTCCTCGACCAGGTCTACTACGTCTGCGGCGAGGACACCCGGGGCCTGCCCTACGGCCTGTGGGTGCACGGCGGGTCGGACACCTCGGGGGCCACCCGGTCGGTGACGGCGATCGCCGAGGGCATGGGCTGGAGCGCGGCCACCGCCCCGGTCGAGGTCACCGGGGCGCCGGACCGGGCCGCCCGGGAGGCCTGCCGCGAGCTGGGGGCGGTGCTCGCCGCGACCGTCATGCCCGACGGCTGAGCTACCCGGCGGCGCGGCGGCGGTCGGGCGGGCGTTCCAGCCACGCCTCGATCCGCTCGGCCCACGCCTCGGAGATCTCCCGGTAGGCGGCCTGCCCGGCGTGCAGGCCGTCGGCGGTGCGGGTGGCCGGGAACAGGCCCGAGACGTCCAGGTACTCCACCGAGTGACCGGCCGCCCGGTGCTTCGCCGCGACGCCGGGCAGCCGCCGTCCGAGCTCGGCACGCTGCGCGCGCTGCTTCGTCAGCGGCGCCCACACCCCCGCCATGATCACGTGGGTGCGGGGTGCCGCGGCGAAGATCCGGTCCAGCATCCGGTCGAGCGTCGTCGCGGTGTCCCGGGCCGACACACCGTTCAGCAGGTCGTTCGTGCCCGCGTGCAGCAGGACGACGTCCGGCTCGGCGGCCAGCACCCACCCGCCGGTCATGGGGAGCATCCGGGCGGCGGTCCAGCCGGACCGGCCCTCGTGGTCGCCGTCGGGCAGTGCGTCCGGGCCGCCGTTCCGGGAGCCGACGAAGTCGAGCCGGACACCGCGTGCCGTGAGCCGCTCCCACAGCGGCAGCCGGTACCCGGCGGTGGCCGTGCTGCCGACCCCGACCGTCGACGACGCCCCGAGCGGCATCACCTTGAGGGTCCCCGGCGCCGAGGCCGCCGGGACGTCGATCTCCTCCGGCCGGTCCGCCGCGGGCAGCACCGAGACGGTGCCGGCGACGGCGAGGACCACCGCGGCGGAGAGGAGACGCCGGACCCAGCGGCGCCCCGGACGGCGGGGCACGGGGCTCAGACCGAGCCGAACTGGCGGTCCCCGGCGTCGCCGAGGCCGGGGACGATGAAGGCGGAGTCGTTGAGCCGCTCGTCGATGCTGGCCGTCACCATCCGGACCGGCAGCCCCGACTCCTCCAGCCGCCGCACCCCCTCGGGCGCGGACAGTGCACAGACGACGGTCACGTCGTCGGCGCCGCGGCGGGTCAGCAGCTCGACGGTGTGCACCATCGACCCGCCGGTGGCCAGCATCGGGTCCAGCACGAACACCGGCCGCCCGACGAGCGAGTCGGGCAGCGACTCCATGTACGGCACCGGCTGGTGGGTCGTCTCGTCGCGGGCCATGCCGACGAAGCCCATCTGGGCCTCCGGGACGAGGTTCAGCGCGGCCTCCGCCATCCCCAGTCCCGCCCGCAGCACCGGGACGAGCACCGGCGGCGTCGCGAGCCGGTAGCCGACGGTCCGGGAGACCGGGGTGTGGATCTGGGCCTCCGCGAGCGGGGCCGCGCGGGTGGCCTCGTAGATCAGCATGAGGGTCAGCTCCCGCAGCGCCGCCCGGAAGGTGGCGTTGTCGGTCCGCGCGTCCCGCATGGTGCTCAGCCGAGCCCGCGCCAGCGGGTGGTCGACGACGATCGTGTCCACGAGCGGACAGCCTACGGACGCCCGGCCGCCGGCGGAGCCCCCGCGATCGGTGCCCTCGACCACCGGCACGACGTTGACACGGATGCGTGTCACGGTTCACGAAGAGTGAGGCCTGGACCTGCACCGACGGGTGATGTCGAGACACCTCCACGGACCCTTCTCGTCCGCCCGGGTGAGGCCCCGGACACCTCCGCAGACCTTGCGTGACAGTCGATCCCCGATCGATCTCGTGATCACCACGGGTGGCGCTCGCGACACGCCGCGTTCCCCTCTTCGCGTGACCCTGTACGCCCGGTGCCACGATCAGCACTCGTGGTCGCTGATTTTCGGGATTCACCTGACCCGAACGGGTGGTATGGCCGAAACGGTGTCACACCGAGGCCTCCGGCGACGCTGTACTAGATGACGAGGAGGTGATCCGATGCCGGAGAACACGACTTCCGAGGAGCAGACGTTGATCGCTGCTGCGGAAAAGCTCACGCAGTGCGACGGGTACGTCGTTCTGGCGGTGGACCCGCAGACCGGGGAGGTGGACGCGCACGGCCCGTTCGACGGGATGACGGCGACCATCAAGGCCGACCAGTTGCGGCGGGACTTCGACCGTGGCGGTCTCGAGGACGTCTCGATCGGCGTGGTCCGACTGCACAGCCAGGCCTGACCCCCGGCGGGGCCGCCCCGCGGCCCCGCGGAGACACACGGAGAACAGACGCGCGTCCCGCCGCACCACCGGGCCCCGATCCCGCGACGGCGGGCGCGCACCGACTTCTGCGGCACCGGTGACCGGTGCCGCAGCCGTTGTCGGCGACACCCGGGCGGTCGGCCCGGCCGGTCGTCCGCACCGACGATAGGGTCGGCGACGTGGCAAGCGACATCGTCCCGATCCGGCTCGCCCTCACACGGGGCGACGTGGTCACCCTGTGGGCACCTCCGTGGCGCGAGGACGGCGAGGAGTGGGAGGCCTTCCTCGGCGACGACGAACACGTGTTCGTCTTCGACGAGGTCGCGGGCCTCGCCGCGTTCGTCCGTACCGCGTCCGGGCACGACCTCGAGGACCATCCCGCGTGGGCCGCGGTCCCCGGTCTCGCCGTCGGGGAGCTGACCCCGGACGAGGCCCACCGCTACGACCTCGTCGGGCTGCCCGAGCTCGCCGCGGGCGACCCGGACGCGTTCACCGTGCAGGAGCTGCACGAGGCCGTCTCGATCGTCCGCTCGCTCGCCGACGTCTGCGATCTCGAGAACGTGATCACCGCGCTGGACGGTGAGCCGTCGTTCGCGCTGCTGCGCGAGGGCGAGCAGGCCTTCGGTGGCCGCGAGGGCGCGAAGCACTGGTCCGCCCTCTCCGAGGCGCTCACCCGGCACTGGGACGAGATCGTCGACACCGTCGACGGGCTCGTCTCCACCCCCGACGTCGACGCCGGCGCGCTGGAGAAGGCGCGGACCGAGGCCGCCGAGTGGGAGGCGGCCCGCGAGGCCGCCTTCGGCGCCGCGGAGGCCGACGACGACGAGGCCCTGGAGGCCGCCGCGCTCGAGGCCGGTGCGGCGGAGGCCGACGACGAGGACGAGGCCCCGGACGGGTTCTGGACGCGGGTCGGCATCGACCCGATCCGGATCGAGTCCGGCGACCGCTCGGTCGTGACCCTGCGGTGCTACCTGGACGACAAGCCGGTCTTCCTCGGCTCCGACGGGAAGATCGACGTCTTCGGCTCCGAGCGGGCGATGTTCCGCGCGCTGGCCGATCCGGAGCACCCCGCGGTGCACGGCACCGATCTCGCGGCGGCCGTCACCTTCACCGACGTGCTGGAGGCCGCGGGGACCGGCGACCTCGACGAGGGCGTCGACGACATGAACACCTACGTGCTGACCGGCATCGGCCCGGACCTGGCCGAGGGCGTGCTCGACCTGGACCCGGTGCAGCTGGACCTGGCGTCCGAGCTGCTGACCGACGTCGGCGAGTGGGCCGGGGACCCCGAGCCCGCCGACTCGCTGGCCGAGTCGAACAGCCTGGGCTGGCTGGTGTCGTTCGTCGTCCGCCCGGACCCGACCCGGATGGCTCCGAGCCCACCGTTCAGCCAGGAGGCGCAGTCCTGGGGCGAGCTGGTCGCCGGGCTCGAGGCCCGGCTCCGGGAGCACTAGGGCGCGAGCGGGCGCGCCAGCGCCTCGTACCCCGGCTTGATCACCTCGTCGATCAGGGCGAGCCGCTCGTCGAAGCCGATGAAGGCCGACTTCATCGCGTTCACCGTGAACCACTGCAGGGTGTCCCAGCCGTAGCCGAAGGTCTCGGCGAGATCGGTCATCTCGCTGGTCATCGTGCAGCCCGACATCAGCCGGTTGTCGGTGTTCACGGTGACCCGGAACCGCAACTCGGTGAGCAGGCCGATCGGGTGCTCGGCCAGCGACGCCACCGCGCCGGTGTTGAGGTTCGACGTCGGGCACATCTCCAGCGGCACCCGGCTGTCGCGGACGTAGGCGGCCAGCCGGCCCAGCCGGGGTGCCTCGCCGGCACGGACCTCGATGTCGTCGACGATGCGGACGCCGTGCCCGAGCCGGTCGGCGCCGCACCATTGGATCGCCTCCCAGATCGACGGCAGCCCGAACGCCTCGCCGGCGTGGATGGTGACGTGCGCGTTCTGCTGGCGGACGTACTCGAAGGCGTCGAGGTGGCGGGTGGGCGGGAACCCCTTCTCGGCCCCGGCGATGTCGAAGCCGACGACGGCGACCGGGGCCGGTGCGCTGACACCGCCCGGCGCCGGTGCGTCGAGCGGCGGGCGGTGCCGCACCACCAGCTCGGCGATCTCCCGTGACCGGGCGGCGTGCCGCATCGCGGTGAGGAGGACGCCGATCCGGATCGTCCGCCCGGCCGCGGCGGCCCGCTCGGTGCCGATCCGGAACCCGTCGAGCACGGCGTCGATGACGGCGTCGACGTCGAGGCCGCCCTCGACGTGCAGCTCGGGGGCGAACCGCACCTCGGCGTAGACGACGCCGTCGCCGGCGAGGTCCTCGGCCGCCTCGGCCGCCACCCGGCTCAGCGCCTCCCGGGTCTGCATCACGGCGACGGTGTGGCCGAACGTCTCCAGGTACCGCTCCAGCGACCCGGAGTGGGCGGCGCCGAGGAACCACGCGGCGAGCTCGCCGGGGTCGGTCGTCGGCAGCCGGTCGTAGCCGATCTCGCGGGCCAGGTCGACGACCGTCCCGACGCGCAGGCCGCCGTCGAGATGGTCGTGCAGCAGCACCTTGGGCGCCTCGCGCACGGTCTCGCGGCTGACGGGCGTCGGGCTCGGGTCCGCGGGATCTGCCACGGCCAGACGGTACCGAGCGGACCCGGCCGCAACGGCACGGGCCGGGCCGCGACCGTGACCGACCCCACGCCGGTCCCGGCCCGGATCCGCCCCGGACCGGCGTGGCGCGTGCCACCGGCCGCCCCGACCTGCCATGATCGTCCCCGATCCGGGCGCGAGACATGCCCCGGACGGCTCAACCCAACACCGTCCGTCGACGCTCGAACGGCGGTCGCTACCCTCTGGGCACTCCCCACTTGGCTCAGAGGAAGCGCAGCAGGTGCCATGAGCGACACTTCGAACCTCTCGTTCGACCGGATGCGCGGCATGCTCATGCGGGCGGCCGAGATCCGTGACAGCGAACAGCAACAGATCTTCGACTCCCTCGACGAGATCCACGCCCGGCTGGCCGCACTGGACGCCATCGGCACCGTGCGCAAGAAGCTCACCGAGCTCCCCGACCGGACCGAGCTCAACGTCCTGTCCGAGCGCCTCGACGAGACGGTCACGAAGCTCGACAACCAGGAGATCGTGCTCGGCGCGATCACCCGGGCGATCGAGTCGCTGCCGGACAAGCTGGCCAAGCCGATCGCCCAGCTCGACGGCCGGCTCGACGGCATGGGCGGCCGCCTCGAAGGCGTCTCCGGCCGGATGGACGGCCTGGACGACCGCCTCGGCGGCCTGCACAAGCGCCTCGACGACCTCGACAACCGGCTCGACCGGCACGAGATGCGGCTGGACGCGATGCCGAACGCCGTCGCCTCCCCGATCAAGGAGCGCGTCGACGGCATCGAGCGGCAGGTCAAGGAGCAGCTCGACGGCGCGGTGAGCTCGTTCGAGGAGACCGGCGAGGGCCTGCGCAACCTGCTCGGCGACACCTCCGTCGGCCTGCACCGCAGGCTGGAGGAGCTGTCCCAGCGCCCGGCGGTCGACCCGACCCCCGCGTTCGACGGCCTCACCGAGCGTCTCGAGGCGCTGTCCGCACGGCTGGAGGAGGTCGGCACCCGTCTGGACTCGGTCGAGACCGGGCTCGACGGCAAGCTGGCCGACCTCGACGGGTCGGTCAAGGAGCGGGTCGGCAAGCTCGGCGGCTCGCTCAAGGACCGCCTCGGCGAGCTCGACGGCTCGGTCGGTGACCGTCTCACCGGCGTCGACGAGAAGCTCACCGGCTTCGACCAGCGGCTCGACAAGCTCTCGACCGACGTCGACGGCCGCTTCGACGGGCTCTCCGAGAGCGTCGACGGGCGGCTGGACAAGCTCACCGGTGACGTCGACTCCCGTCTGGAGAAGCTCTCCGGCGACGTCGACAAGGTGTCGGGCGACGTCGGCACCCGGCTCGGCGAGCTCGACGCGGTGCTGCGGGACCGCCCGGACGCCGGCTCGGTGACCGACCTGGTGACCCGCGCCAACGCGGAGTCCGAGCGCCGCAACGCCAGCCAGCTGGACGAGGCCATGGCCACGTTCGCGGAGCTGATCATGGGCCGGGGCGGCCAGTACGCCCAGCAGTCGGCCCCGCCGCCCCCGCCGCGCCCGGCCCAGCGCCGCGGCCGCCAGAAGGTGGCGGTGAAGAGCCAGAACGGCGCCTCGGCGGCCGACCTGGTGAACGACGACCCGGACGACTGAGCCGGTCGATCCCCGCGAACGCCGCGTCCCGCACCCGGGGCGCGGCGTTCGTGCGTCCCGGGCCGGTGCCGGGCGGGTCAGCGCAGCGCGCCGGCCATCCGGCGCACCGCCTCGGTGAGGACGTCCGGGTGCGTCGCGAGGTTCAGGCGGGCGTGCCCGGCTCCGCCCACCCCGAACGGCAGGCCCGCGTTGAGTGCCACCCGGCCCCGCTCCAGGAACACGGCCGCGGGATCGTCGCCGAGCCCGAGGGCCCGGCAGTCCAGCCACGCCAGGAACGACGCGGCTCCCGGCCGGTACCGGACGTCCGGGAGCCACCCGTCCAGCAGCTCGCCGAGCAGCGCCCGGTTACCGGCGATCGCGGTGACGAAGCCGTCGAGCCAGTCCCGGCCGTCGTCGAGCGCCGCGACGTGCGCGTGCACGGCGACGTGGCTCGCCCCGACCTCCAGGATCTCCGCGGGCAGGCGTCCCGGATCGGCCTCCGGCCCGACGACGGCGATCGCCGCCTTCAGCCCGGCCAGGTTCCATCCCTTCGACGCCGACAGCAGTGCGACGCCGTCCTCCGCCCCCGGCACGGTCAGCCACGGTGTGAAGGGCGTGCCCGGGTCGACCAGCGGGGCGTGGATCTCGTCGGCGACGACGGTGACCCCGTGCCGGCGCGCGAGCTCCGCCACGACCGCGAGCTCGGCGGCGGTGTGCACGGTGCCGGTCGGGTTGTGCGGCGAGCACAGCAGGAACGCACCCACGCCCGCCCGGGCGAACGCCGTCGCGAGGGTGTCGGGGTCGAGCCGGCCCTCGGCGGTGAGCGGCGCCGGCACCGGCTCCAGGCCCGCCTGACGCAGGTGGGAGTGGAACGGCGGGTACACCGGCGGCGTGACGACGACACCGCCGTCCGGGGCGACCACCCGCAGCGTCTCGACGGCACCCTGCATCACGTCCGGCACGACCAGCGCCCGCCGCGGGTCGAGGTCCCAGCCCCACCGGTCCCGGGCGAACCGCGCGAACGCCTCGGCGTAGCCGGAGCCGGCCGGGTAGCCGGTGTCGCCGCGCCGGAGCACCCCGGTGACCGCGTCGACGACGGCGGGGGCGAGCCCGACGTCGGCCTCCGCCACCCACAGCGGGAGGACGTCGTCGTCGTAGGTCCGCCACTTCATGCTCGTGCGGCGGCGCAGCTCGCTCAGCGGCGGGAACTCGAGAGGGTCCACCGGCCCGATGCTGGCACGGCCGTCACCGCCGTGCGAGGCGCCGGAAGACCGCGTCGAGCTCGGCGACCTTCAGCAGCCGCATGCCCACGACCGCGAGCGGCAGCGCGACCAGGGTGCCGCCGACCAGGATCGTCCAGGCCCGGGCGACGACCGGCCAGTCGGCCATCGCGGGCTCCGCGAGCTGCGCGAGACCCCAGGCGATCGCCGCGCCCGCGGCGGACGCGAACGCGACCCGGAACAGGGTGTTCAGCACCTCGGCGGTGCGGACCCGGCCCAGCCGCCTGCGCAGCAGCCACTGCCCGATCACGGCACCGCCGACGAACGACAGCCCGTTCGCCGCGGCGAGGCCCAGCACGACCTGCTCGGGGGGCAGCAGCAGCGGGCACAGCAGCAGCAGCGGGATCTTCACGCCGACCATGCCGACCTGGATCAGCGTCGGGGTCCGCGAGTCGGTCATCGCGTAGAAGACCCGCATCTGCAGCATCGTCACCGCGTACGGCAGCAGCCCGAACGCCGACCAGGCGACGGTCTCGCCGAGCCGGGCCGCCCCCGTGCCGCTGCCCGCGCCGACCGAGAACAGCGCGGTGCCCAGCGCTCCGCCGAACGCCGTCATGATCGCCGCGATCGGGAGCAGCCCGACCGTGGAGAGCCGGGCACCGAGCGAGAGATCGGTGACGACCTGCGCCGTGTCCCCGTTCGCGGCGGCCCGGCTCATCCGCGGCATCAGCGCGGTCAGCAGCGAGACGCCGAGCACGCCGTACGGGACCTGCAGCAGCAGCCACGCGTTCATGTAGGTGGCGAACGAGCCGCCGTCGGACTGGGTGGCCACCCGGGTGGTGACGACGTAGCCGGCCTGCCCGACGAGGACGTAGCCGACGATCCACAACGCCATCCCGCCGGCCAGCGACAGGCGCGGGTCCCAGCCCCACACGGGGCGGTACCGGAACCCGATCCGCCGCATGAAGGGGATCAGCACGAGCGCCTGGACGACGATGCCCAGCGTCGTACCCAGCCCCAGGACGAGCAGCTTCGGGTCGCCCATCTGCACGGGGTCGGTGGAGATCTCCCCCGGTACCAGCACGTAGACGGCGAGCACGCCCAGCACGACGACGTTGTTCAGCACCGGCGCCCACGCGAACGGCCCGAACACCTGCTTGGAGTTCAGGATCGCGCCGAGCAGCGCCCCGATGCCGTAGAAGAAGATCTGCGGGAGCAGCAGCCAGGCGAACGCCGTCGCCAGCTCGGGATTGGCCCGGCCCGTGTCCGAGCTGATGTAGAGCGCGGTGAGGAGCGGCGCGGCGAGCATGGCGATCGCCGTGGCGACCAGCAGCGCCGCACCGACGACCGTCAGCAGCTTGCGGGTGAAGTGCTCGCCGCCGTCGGCGTCCTCGGCCTGGGCCCGGACCAGCACCGGGATCATCACGCTGGTGAGGACACCGCCGAGCAGCAGCTCGTAGACGATGTTCGGCAGCGTGTTGGACACGCTGTACGAGTCGTTGACGACGGCCAGGCCCAGCACCGCGACCAGCGCCAGGTTCCGGACGAACCCGGTGACCCGGCTGACCAGGCTGGCGATCGCGATCATCCCGGAGGACCGGACGAGGGAGCCCGCGTTCTCGGTCCCCTTCGCCGGGGTCCCCGGGTCCGCGCCCGGTGCCGCGGCCGGGATCCCCTGGGTCGGGGTCTCCGGCTCGCGCCGACCGGGGGCGGCGACCGGGTCGATCGGAGTGGTCTCCGGGCCGTCGTCCGGCCGCACCGGTCGCCCGACCGGGCGGGTGACCTCCCCGGCGGTCTCCGGGGGTGCAGGGCGGCCCCGCTCCGGCATCACCGGTCGGGGTATCGGGTCCCGCTCCACCCGTCGGTCCTCACGCATCGCGCACCATCGTGCCGGATCGGAATCGTCCGCCCCGAGCCGCCCGGCGCAGGACCGTGGCCCCGTCCGGACGCCGGCCCGCGGGTCACTCCGCCCGGCGCACGTCCAGCACGAGGTCCCGCTCCGGCGGCGGGTCCGCCGTGATCAGCAGCGCCGCACCGGCGACCAGCCTCCGTGCGTCCGGGATCCGCTCCGGGGTGTCGGTGTGCAGTTCCAGCAGCGGCGTCCCGGCCCGGACCTCGTCGCCGGGCTCCACCAGCAACCGCACCCCTGCCGCGGCCTGCACCGGGTCCTCCTTGCGGGCCCGCCCGGCACCGAGCCGCCAGGCCGCGGTGCCGACGGCGAGCGCGTCGGCTCCGGAGAACACGCCGGACCGGTCCGCGGTGACCTGCTCGACGTGCCGGGCGACCGGCAGCGGCGCGTCCGGGTCGCCGCCCTGCGCGGCGATCATCCGTTCCCACACCGCGTGGGCCTTGCCGGACGCGAGCACCGCGGCCGGATCGGCGTCGGTGATCCCGGCCAGGTCCAGCATCTCGCGGGCCAGCGCGACCGTCAGCTCGACGAGATCGGCGGGTCCGCCGCCGCGGAGCACCTCCACCGACTCCCCGACCTCGAGCGCGTTGCCCACGCACCGGCCGAGCGGGCGGGCCATGTCGGTGATCAGCGCCGTCGTCGGGAGGCCGTGCGCGGCGCCGATCCCGGTCATGGCGTCGGCCAGCTCCCCGGCGCGGCCGAGGCTCTTCATGAAGGCACCGGACCCGACCTTGACGTCGAGCACCAGCCCGCCGGTGCCCTCGGCCAGCTTCTTGCTCATGATCGAGCTGGCGATCAGCGGGACCGACTCGACGGTGCCGGTGACGTCGCGCAGCGCGTAGAGCCGCCGGTCGGCCGGTGCCAGCGTCGGGGTCGTCGCGCAGATCACGGCGCCGACCTCGGCGAGCTGCTCCCGGATCTCCGCGGTGGACAGCGACGCCCGCCAGCCGGGGATCGCCTCCAGCTTGTCCAGGGTGCCGCCGGTGTGCCCGAGCCCGCGCCCGGACAGCTGCGGGACGGCCGCACCGCAGGCCGCGACCAGCGGCGCCAGCGGCAGGGTGATCTTGTCGCCGACCCCGCCGGTGGAGTGCTTGTCGACCAGCGGGCGCCCGACGTCGCCGAAGTCCAGGACGTCCCCGGAGTCGATCATCGCCTGGGTCCAGTGCGCCGTCTCGGCCGCGTGCATCCCGTTGAGCAGGATCGCCATGGCGAGCGCGGACATCTGCTCGTCGGCGACCTCGTCGCGGGTGTAGGCGCCCACCACCCACTCGATCTGGTCGCGGGTCAGCTCGCGGCAGTCCCGCTTGGCGGCGATGATCTCGACCGCGCTGAACGACGGCGCCGGCTCCGGCGCGTCGGCCCATCCCACCCCGCGGATCATCGCGACCTCCCGGCGTCCCCGTCGACCGTCACGGCAGGTGCTCCGGGCCGAACGCGTCGGGCAGCACCTCGGTGAAGGGCAGCACGCCCCGGGGGGTGTCGCACAGCAGCTCCCGTCCGCCGAACTCGTACAGGACCTGCCGGCACCGGCCGCACGGCATCAGCAGGTCGCCGCCGCCGGACCGGCACGCGACCGCCAGCAGCCGTCCGCCGCCGGAGAGCCGCAGCTGCCCGGCGAGGGTCACCTCGGCGCAGACGCCGAGGCCGTAGGAGGCGTTCTCGACGTTGCAGCCGGTGATCACCCGGCCGTCGTCGACGAGTGCCGCGGCGCCCACCCGCAGGCCCGAGTACGGGGCGTACGCCCAGGCCGCGGCCTCGACCGCGGCCGCGCGCAACGCGTCCCAGCCGGGCACCGGCGGGTCCGGGCGCACCATGTCCGCACCGGCGCCGGACGGTCCGCCGCCCACCACCTAGCGGCCCTCCCCGCGCCGGTACGGATCGCCGAGCCGGGCCGGTGGTCGTAGTCGCTGGGACGCTGCCGCGAGCACGATCAGCGTGACCAGCTGCGGGGCGTAGGACGCGAACTCCGACGGCACCGACTCGATCGACCAGTACAGCGCGTAGACCGCGACGCCGGCGCCCAGCGCGACCGCGGCGGCCGTCCACATCCGCCGGATCGCCCACAGCACGGCGACGACGACCGCGACGAGGGTCGCGGCGTAGAGGAGCGCGTGCACCGCCTCGCCGCCGGCCCGCAGCTGCAGGCCGTCGACGTAGCCGAACAGCGCCGAGCCGACCAGCAGCCCGGCGGGCCGCCAGTTGCCGAAGATCATCGCGGCGAGGCCGATGTAGCCGCGGCCGCCCACCTGGTTCTCCAGGTAGCCGAGCTGGCCGGGGTTGAGCACCAGCGCCGCGCCGCCGAGCCCGGCGAGCCCGCCGGAGACGATCACCGCGGCGTACTTGTGCAGCACGACGTCGACGCCCAGCGACTCGGCCGCCACCGGCGACTCGCCCGACGACCGCAGGCGCAGCCCGAACGGTGTCCGCCACAGGACCCAGAAGCTGAACGGGACCAGCGCGAACCCGAGGACGACGATCGGCGTCAGACCGGTGACCAGGCCGGACAGCAGCCCGGCGAGGTCCGACACGAACACCCGTTGCTGTGCCTCCAGCGCCTGCAACCCCTGCGAGACTCCGGGGACGGAGAACTCGGTGAACCCGTCGAGCCGCGGGGACTGGCGGGGGTTCTGCGAGACCGGTGCGAAGACGAGCGTCGCCAGGTACTTGGTGATCCCGGTGCCGAGCAGCGTGATCGCCACCCCGGAGACGATGTGGTTGACGTTGAACGTGACCGTCGCGACCGCGTGCACCAGCCCGCCGAGCGCGCCGAACGCGAGCCCGCCGAGCATCGCCGCCCACGGCCCCCACTGGTAGCCGGCCCAGGCGGCACCCCAGGTCCCGAGCACCATCATGCCCTCGAGACCGATGTTGATGATGCCCGCGCGCTCGGCCCAGAGCCCGCCGAGCGCCGCGAACAGGATCGGCAGGCCGAGCCGGACGGCGGCCTCCGACGTGCCGGACGAGGCGAGCTGGGTCTGCCCGGTCAGCGTCACCGTGATCGACAGGACGAGCACCAGCCCCGCCGCGATCAGCGCGGACCGCGCCCAGCCGGGCAGCCGCCCGGCGCGTTCCAGGACGGCGGCGGTCATGTCGTCGCCTCCACCCGTTCCGGAGCGGGTGCGGAGTCCGCGACCCGCCGCTGCTCGGCGCGCCGCTCCACCCGTCGTACCAGCTCGTAGGCGACGACCACCGACAGCACGATCAGCCCCTGCATGATCAGCACGATCTCCCGCGGGATCCCGACGACGTCGAGCGCCACCGCGGACTTGTCCAGGAACGCCCAGAGCAGCGCGCCGAGCGCGATGCCCACCGGGTGGTTGCGGCCCAGCAGCGCGATCGCGATGCCGGTGAAGCCGTACCCCTGCGGCGACGTGAGCGTGTAGGCGTGGTCGCGGCCGAGCAGCTCGGGCAGCCCGATCAGGCCGGCGACGGCGCCGGAGAGCAGCAGTGCGACGACGATCGTCCGGCGGGCGTTCACCCCGCCCGCCGACGCCGCCGTCGCCGACTCGCCGGAGGCACGCAGCTCGAAGCCGAACCGGGTGCGGGCCAGCAGGAACCAGTAGCCCGCTCCCAGCGCCCCGGCGACGAAGACCATCCCGAAGATCGTCCCGTTGCCGACCGAGATACCCGGGAACCAGCCGGACTCCGGGATCGGCGGGGTGGTGATGTTGTTGCCGCGCAGCTCGCCGAAGGTCTCGGCCCGGATCAGGAAGGCGATCAGCCCGGTGGCGATCGCGTTCAGCATGATCGTCGAGATGACCTCGGAGACGCCGCGGTAGGCCTTGAGCAGGGCGGGGATCGCGATCCACGCCGCCCCCGTCAGCACCGCCACGACCATGATCAGCAGCGTGTGCAGCACCGGCGGCAGGACCACGGTCCCGCCGACGATCGCCGCCACGCAGGCGGCGACCCGGAACTGCCCCTCGACGCCGATGTTGAACAACCGCATCTGGAAGCCGATCGCGACCGCCAGCGCGGCGATGTAGTAGACGGCGGCGGAGTTCACCGTGTCCACCGCGACCGTGCCCGAACCGAGCTGGGACAGGATCGTGGTGATCGCCGTCCACGGTGAGGCGCCGCTGATCAGCAGCGCGACCGCGCACAGCAGCGCGGCGACGCCGATCGCCAGCGCGGGCGCCACGATCGCGCCCCGCAGCCGGATCATGTCGCGGCCCCGGTCATCTTCGTGCCCAGCTCCTCGGGGGTGACGGTGGCGGGATCGGCGGTGCCGACCAGCCGCCCGTCCAGGATGACGGCGAGCGTGTCGGACAGCCCGATCAGCTCGTCCAGGTCGGCGGAGACCAGCAGCACGGCGAGGCCCGCGGCCCGCGCCCGGCGCAGCTCGGCCCAGATCCCGGCCTGCGCGCCGACGTCGACGCCGCGGGTCGGGTGCGCGGCGATCAGCAGCACCGGCTCACCGGACAGCTCCCGCCCGACGACGAGCTTCTGCTGGTTGCCCCCGGAGAGCGCCGACGCCATGACGTCGATGCCGGGCGTGCGGACGTCGAAGTCGCTCACGATCCGTGCGGTGTCGGCGCGGGCCGCGGCCCGGTCGATCAGCCCGCGCCGCCCGATCGGCGGCCGGGACTGGAAGCCGAGCACCCGGTTCGCCCACAGTGGCTGCTCGCCGAGCAGGGCGTGCCGGGACCGGTCCTCGGGGACGTAGCCGACGCCGCGCTCGCGGCGGGCCATCGTGGACAGCCCGGAGACGTCGTCGCCGGAGAGCAGGACCCGGCCGCGGGCGTGCCTGCGCATCCCCATGACCGTCTCGACCAGCTCGGTCTGGCCGTTGCCCTCGACGCCGGCGATGCCCACGACCTGACCGGCGTGCACGACGAGATCGACGCCGTCGAGCAGGTCCCGGCCGCCGTGCGGGTCGGGCAGGCCGAGCCCCTCGACGCGGAGGACCTCGCGGTCGGTGACGGTCGAGTCGCGGGTCTCCGGCGACGGCAGCTCGGAGCCGACCATCATCTCGGCGAGCTCGCGGTTGGTGACCGAGCCGGGGTCGGCGGTGCCGACCGTGCGGCCGCGCCGGACGACCGTGATCCGGTCGGCGATGGCGCGCACCTCGTCGAGCTTGTGCGAGATGAACAGGAACGTGTAGCCGTCGGCCCGCATCGAGCGCACGGTCGCGAACAGCTCGTCGACCTCCTGCGGGACCAGCACCGCGGTCGGCTCGTCGAGGATCACCGTGCGGGCGCCCCGGTAGAGCACCTTGAGGATCTCGATGCGCTGCCGGTCGGCGACGCCGAGGTGCTCGACGAGCGTGTCCGGCCGCACCCCGAGCCCGACGGTCGCGGACAGCTCCGCGATCCGGGCCCGGCCGGCGCGCCCGATGCCGTGCAACCGCTCCGCCCCGAGCAGCACGTTCTCGGCGACGGTGAGGTTGTCGGCCAGCATGAAGTGCTGGTGGACCATCCCGATCCCGGCGGCGATCGCGTCGGCGGGATTGCGGAAGCGGATCTCCGCCCCACCGACGGCGATCGTGCCCTCGTCCGGCGGCTGCATCCCGTAGAGGATCTTCATCAGGGTCGACTTGCCGGCCCCGTTCTCGCCGCACAGGGCGTGGACCTCACCGGTGGCCACGGCGAGGTCCACGCCGTCGTTGGCGACGACGCCGGGGAACCGCTTGGTGATCCCGCGCAGTTCGACCGCGTACGGCTCCTGTGTCACTTCGTCGAGGTGACCTGGATCTGCCCGGCGATGATCGCGGCCTTGTACGCCTCGAGCTGCGGCCGGATGTCGTCGACCTGTCCACCGGAGAGGGAGTAGCCGACGCCGTCGTTCTTGAGGTCGAACCGCTCGGGCAGCTGGTCGACCGTGTTGCCGGCGACGGCGTTGACGTAGTCGTACACCGCCACGTCGACCCGCTTGATCATCGACGTCATGATCGTGTCGCGGACCTCGGTCAGCTGCGGCGAGTTGTACTGGTCGGAGTCGACCCCGATCGCCTTCTTCTGCGCGGTCTGCGCGGCCGCGAAGACGCCCTGGTTCGACTGCCCCGCGGCGGCGAAGGAGATGTCCGAGCCGCTGTCGTACTGGCCGGAGGCGATCTCGGTGCCGCGGGTGGCGTCGTTGAAGCCGGAGAAGTCTCCGGCCGGCGAGATGTAGGACGCGTCGACCTGGACGTCCGGCGCGACGGCCGTGGCGCCCTGCTCGTACCCGGCCTCGAACTTCTGGATCAGCGGGTTGTCGACGCCGCCGACGAAACCGACCTTGCAGGTCGCCGTCTTGAGCGCGGCTGCGGCACCCACCAGGAAGGAGCCCTGCTCCTCGGCGAACACCAGCGGGGTGACGTTGGGGAGGTCGACGGTGTCGTCGTCGACGATCGCGAACTGCGTCTGCGGGAACTCCTTCGCGACCGTGCCCACGCCGGTGGCGTAGTTGAAGCCGACCGCGATGATCGGGTCGAAACCGCCCTGCGCGAGCTGACGGAGCCGGTTCGTGCCGGCGTCCTCGCTCTCGCCCTGCTGCGCGGTCGCCTCGCGGGTGTTGGCCTTCTGCAGGCCCAGCTCGGCGACGGCCCGGTCCAGGCCGGCCGCGGCGGCGTCGTTGAACGACGCGTCGCCCCGCCCGCCGATGTCGTAGGCCAGGCCGACCTTGAGCGGGCTCGCGTCCGCCTTCGGCTTCTCCGGTGCCGGCTGCGCGCTCGCCGCCGGGACGGACGGCGGCGCGACGCGCTCGCACTCCCCGCCCTGCGCGGTCCCCCCACCGCCGCCGGTGTCGCGGGCACAGCCCGACAGTGCGAGTGCCGCGACGGCAGCGACGGCGATCGCGGTCGCGAACCGGCCACGCCGTCCGATGCGCTGGTTGATCCGCACGAACGTCCTCCCCGTTCCGGCACCGCTCGGTCGGCGGCGCACGTTCCCGCGGGACGGTAATCGTTCACAGGGTCCGGCGGCAGAGTCGAAACATCGTCGTGACGCGGAATCGTCGAGCGGTTGACGGACGGTACGGTTCACCCACCCGGAGCAGCTCCTGGGCCGGGTGCCGCCGTATGCCTCGTCGAGGAGGACGAACCGTCGTGGACCGTGCCGAAGTGACCGTGGACGCCCCGCCAGAGAAGGTGTGGGACCTGGTCTCGGACATCACCCGGGCCGGCGAGTGGAGCCCGGAGGCCACCGGCGGGCGCTGGCGCGACGGCGCGACCGGACCCGCCGTCGGCGGGCGGTTCGTCGGTGGGAACCGGCACGGCGCGATCCGCTGGTCGACCCACTGCCGGGTCACCGAGTGCGAGCCGGCCCGCCGGTTCACCTTCGTCGTCTCCGAGTCGCGGACCGCGTGGGGCTGGGTGCTGACCCCGGCCGACGGCGGCGCGGCCACGCAGCTCACCGCCTGGCGGGAGAGCGTCGGGCGGCCCCCGTTGCCGGTCCGGCTGCTGCAGCGCAGCGGTCTGCTGGGGCGGGACCGCGAGGGGATGATGCGGGACGGCCTGCAGCGCAGCCTCGACCGCGTGCGGAGCATCGTCGAGGGCTGAGCCCCACCATGGGGCATGCTGCGCGTGTGACGACGACGGCCCGCCGGTGGCGGCGGTGCGCGACGGCCCTGCTGGTGCCCGGGCTGCTCCTGCTGACGGCGGGTGCGGCGGTCGCGGCACCGGACGCTTCCGCCTCCGGGCCGGGCGGTACCTGGCTCGCCGACCTCGCACCGGGCGGTACCCGGCTCGTCGGCCCGGTCCCGGCCGCCGCAGCCGGCTGTCCCGGTCAGGCCGCCCCGCCCGGTCCGCCCGCGGCCGAGGAGACCGTCCCCGTGGCGCCGCTCCCGGTGCCGTCGCCGCCCGTCGGCGGCCTGGCCGTCTGCGCCGACGCCCACGTCGGCCCGGTGCCGCCGCCCCCGGTCGGCGTCGCGTCCTACGTGGTCGCCGACCTGGACTCGCACGAGGTCCTCGCCGCACGCGCCCCGCACGCCCGGGAGCGGCCGGCGTCCACGATCAAGCTGCTGCTCGCGCTCGTGGCCGACGAGGTGCTCCCGCCGGAGCGGGTCGTCGTCGGCACGGTGGAGGACGCGAACATCGACGGCAGCCGCGCCGGTGTCGGCCCCGGCGGCCGCTACACCGTCGACCAGCTGCTGCACGGCCTGCTGCTGGCCTCCGGCAACGACGCGGCGCACGCGCTGTCCCGCGAGCTCGGCGGGGACCAGGCGACGCTGGCCGCGATGCAGGACGCCGCCGCGCACCTCGGGGCCCGCGACACCCGGCCCGCGACGCCGTCCGGGCTGGACGGTCCGGGGATGTCGTCATCGGCATACGACCTCGCACTGATCCTGCGGGCGGCGCTCGACCGGCCCCGGATCGCGGCGGCGCTGCGCACCCCGAGCATCCCCTTCCCCGGGTTCGCCGACCGTCCGGGCTTCGAACTCGGCAACGACGACCGCATGCTCGGCACCCCCGGCTTCCTCGGCGGGAAGAACGGGTTCACCGACGCCGCCCGGCACACCTTCGTCGGCGCCGTCGAACGCGACGGACGACGACTGGTCGTCGCCCTCGTCCGCGGCGAGTCGCAGCCGGTGCGGATGGTGGACCAGGCACGATCGCTGCTGGACTGGGGCTTCGGCGCCCCGCAGGACTCGCTCGGGACGCTCGTCGCACCGGGCGACGACACGCCCGTCGCCGATCTCGCGGCAGGGGCGGAGCCGGCCCCCGCTCCGGCTCCGGGCTCGGGCTCGGGCTCGGGCTCGGGCTCGGGCTCGGGCTCGGGCTCGGATCCTGCTTCCGATCCGGATCGGGAGGGCACCGACCCCGGATCCGCGATCGCCGTCGGCGCGGTGGCCGCGGCGGTGGGGGTTGTGGCACTCCTCCTGACGCTGACCCGTCGCCGCCGCGGCTGACCCGCCGGACCGCCCCCGTCCGCGCCAGCCGCACACCCTCTGTGTCAGCCGCGCTTCTTCCCCGTCAGCCGCACACCATCTGCGGCAGCCGCACAGGGCTAGTCCTGTGCGGCATGCCGTCAACCTGTGCGGTGATCCCTCTACCTGTGCGGAGTACCCCCTCCGTGTGCGGCGATGCCGATCAACACGGGTGTGGGGCCGGGACGAGTACCGCTCAGTGGCGGCGCCGGCCCCAGGCCCGCAGGCCGAGCACCCCGCCGAGGAGTCCGGCGGTGACCAGCCCCGCCGACGCGAGCGCGCCGGGCCCCTCCCGCACGACGTACTGCGGGCGGATGACGGCAGGGGCCGGGACGTCGCGCGGGCCCTGGTCGTTCTCCTCGGCGCTCGCCGCCCAGGCGGTGACGAACAGCAGGAACCGCGACGTGAAGAAGATGAAGATCAGCAGACCGAGGATCGACCCGAACGCGGCACCGGCCGGCGAGTTACCGATCGTCCCCAGGTAGACGACCATGACCTGCTGCAGGATCGCGAAGCCGATCGCGCCGATCAGCGCGGCCTTGGCGGCGCTGCGGAAGCTGACCGGCTCGCGCGGCAGGCGGGCGATCACCCAGAGGAAGACCAGCCAGTTCCCGGCGAGACCGAGCAGGAACGCCGCGACCCCCAGCAGGAACCGGGCCCACCCGACCTCGCCGAGCCCGACCAGGTCGAGCAGGTAGGCACCGGCCGCGCCCCCGACCGAGGCGATCGCGAACGAGGCGACCAGGGCCAGCCCCAGCCCGACCAGGGAGAGCAGGTCGAACGCCAGCCGCTTGATCATCGGCGGCGCGTCGTCGCGCTGTCCCCACTGCTCGGTGAGCGCCTCGCGGAGGTTGCTCATCCAGCCGATCCCGGAGTAGAGCGCACCGACGAGGCCGATCAGGCCGATCGCCCCCGCCTGCTTGATCGCGGTGTCGACGACGCCGCTGAGCAGCTGTCCGATCTCCCCCGGCGCGGCCGACGCGATCCCGTCCTGCAGCGACTGCAGCAGCTCCTCGTTCCCGCGCAGCACGAACCCGGCCGCGGCGAACGCGACCATCAGCAGCGGCACCAGTGCGAGGACCGAGAAGTAGGTGATGGCCGCCGCGTAGTGGTCACCGTGGTTCTCGGTGTACCGCGCACCGGCGCGCACCAGGTGGTCCAGCCACGGGCGCTGCTCCCGCTGCCGCTCGAGGAAGGTCGGGCCCTCCTCCTCGTCCTCGTCGAACCGGTGCGCCGTCGTGGTCGGACGGTTGTCGGCCATGGTTCCCCCGGGTTCGGTCGTGCTCGCCCGCCCCGGGCGGTGGTCACACCGTGGGCGGGAGGAGCCCGATCCTCTCGTGAACCGCGGCCAGTGTCGCGCCGGACACCTCGCGCGCCCGGGTGGCGCCCGTCGCGAGGACCCGGTCGAGCTCGGCCGGATCGGCCAGGTAGCCGTTCACCTTCTCGGCGAACGGCTCGGCGAACCCGGCGACGATCTCACCGAGGTCCTTCTTCAGGTCGCCGTACCCGCGACCGGCGTACTCCGCCTCGACCTCGGCGACCTTGCGGTCGGTCATCGCCGCGTTGATCGTGAGCAGGTTCGCGATGCCCGGCTTGCCCTCCGGGTCGTAGCGGATCTCCCGCTCGTTGTCGGTGACGGCCGAGCGGATCTTCTTCGCGGACGTCTTCGGCGGGTCGAGCAGCTCCACGATCCCCGACGGCGACGACGCCGACTTGCTCATCTTCGCCGTCGGGTCCTGCAGGTCGTAGATCTTCGCCGTGGCCTGCGGGATGTGCGGCTCGGGCACCCGGAAGGTCTCGCCGAACCGGTGGTTGAACCGCTGCGCGAGGTTGCGGGTCAGCTCCAGGTGCTGGCGCTGGTCCTCACCGACCGGCACCCGGTCGGGCTGGTAGAGCAGGATGTCCGCGGCCTGCAGGATCGGGTAGGTGAACAGTCCGACGGTGGCGCGGTCGGTGCCCTGCTTGGCCGACTTGTCCTTGAACTGCGTCATCCGGCCGGCCTCGCCGAAGCCGGTGATGCACTCCAGCACCCAGCTGAGGCGGGCGTGCTCCGGGACGTGCGACTGCACGAACAGGGCGGACCGCTCCGGGTCGAGCCCCAGGCCCAGGAGCTGCGCGGCGGCGACCCGGGTGCGCCGGGCCAGCTCCTTCGGGTCGTGCTCGACGGTGATCGCGTGCAGATCGACGATGCAGTAGAAGGTGTCGTGGTCCTCCTGCAGCGCCACCCACTGCCGCAGCGCGCCCAGGTAGTTGCCGAGGTGGAACGAGTCGGCGGTGGGCTGGATCCCGGAGAGCACGCGCGGACGGTGGGCGTCGGTCATGGCCCCATCGTTCCAGCCCGATCAACGGGGTTGGACCGGGGACACCGAGCCCCGGTCGAACGCCCGGCCGCAGCGGTCACAGTCCAGCCGGACCTGCAGGTTCTCGCCGCAACCCACGTGCCGGATGACGATGTCGATCGGTGCGCCGTCACCGCCGATCCAGCGGTGCGACCAGTCGACGAGGCAGGCGTGGAGCGGGAACGACGCGCGTCCCTTGTCCGTCAGCCGGTAGCTGCCCGTCCCGGTGCGGACCAGCACGCCCAGCTCCACGAACCGGCGCAGCCGGTCGGAGAGCACCTCCGGCGAGATCCCCAGCTCGGTGGTGAAGCAGCTGAAGGACGTGATGCCGGTGAGCGCCGCCCCCAGCACCGTCACCCCCCACCGGTCGCCGATGATCTCCATCGCACCGGGGAGGAACGACAGCGGGTCGTCGGGCAGCGTCCCGCGGGTGCGCCGGGGGTGCTGCCGGGCGAGTACCTCCAGGCCGGGCGACCCCGGGACCCGGTGGAACTCGGTGTCCCGCGGACCGACGACGTCCCCGCACGAGACGCACCGCAGCTGCGGCCGCGACGGCTCGCCGCACGCCCGGTGCACGATGTCCGGCAGCGGCACCTCCCGCGGCACCCAGGTCTTCTCCCAGTCCCACGTGGTGATCAACAGCTTCCAGACGTCCTCGCCGCGCGGGGTCAGCGCGTACTCGCGCCGCTCGCGGCCACCCTCACGATAAGGACGGGTCTCCAGCAGGCCGGCCTCGACGAGCGAGCGCAGCCGTGCGGACAGGGTGGCGTCGGAGATGTTGAGGGTCTCGCGCCACCCCGCGTACCTGCGGACTCCCAGGAAGGCGCGCTGCAGGATGAGCAGTGTCCAGGTGTCGGCGAGCAGCCCGAGACCGCGCCCGACGGCACCCAGCGCCTGCGACTGCACGCACCCTCCTCCTTGACCTGGACCGACCATGATCGTACTCTGCGTCTGACTCTGCTCATCGAAGCCGGGTGTGCAGCGGGGAGCGCGCGCCGGGTGTGAGCGGAAGGTGGGTCCGCGCCGAGCGCGCGGTCCACCCGTCCACGACCGGTCGGGACGCGTGGCGGCGCAGAGGGGGACGCCGCCGCACTCCCGCCGGTCGTGCGGTCAGGCGGGACGGTTCCGGGGGGCCGTCTCGTCGCCGCCGTCACCGGCCGCGTCGTCGGCGGCGTCGGTGTCGTCGGTGTCGTCGTCCGCGCTGCCGGACGCGGCAGCGGGTTCCACCGTCACGACACCCTTGTCGAGGTCGATCGGCCCCAGGCGCCACTGCTCCCCGCCCTGAGCCGCGTCCGAGTCCTCGTGGATCCGTTTCCGCGGGAACATCTCTCCGAGTACACCCATGCAGGCCACGGTACGGACACGGCGCCCGGCCGCGTCCGTCCGCGACGAGGTCAGGCCGGGGCGAGCGGCAGCATCCGCGGCCCCGACGGACGCGCCGGGGTGAGCACCGACGGCTCGCCGCGGTAGGTCGTCGTCCGCTGCCGCACCGGGCGCCCGGCCGCGTGCGCGATCTCCGTCAGCTCCTCCACCGAACGCTCCGAGCCGTTCTCCGACCCGGCCATCCGGCTGATGGTCTCCTCCATGAGCGTGCCGCCCATGTCGTCGGCGCCGCCGTTCAGCACCTGGCCGGCCAGCTCGTCACCGAGCTTCACCCAGGACACCTGGACATGGTCGATCCGGCCGTGCAGGGCCAGCCGGGCGAACGCGTGCACGGCCCGGTTGTCGCGCTCCGTCGGCCCCGGCCGGGCGATCCCGGCGAGGTAGATCGGCGCGTTGTGGTGCACGAACGGCAGCGGGACGAACTCCGTGAACCCACCGGTCCGGTCCTGGACCGAGGCGAGCGTGCGCAGGTGTCCCAGCCAGTGCCGGGGCTCGTCGACGTGGCCGTACATCATCGTCGACGACGACGGGATCCCCAGCTCGTGCGCGGTCGACACGACCTCGATCCACTGCGACGCCGGCAGCTTGCCCTTGGTCAGCACCCAGCGGACCTCGTCGTCGAGGATCTCCGCGGCCGTGCCCGGGATCGACCCGAGCCCGGCTGCCTTGAGCTCGCTCAGCCACTCCCGGATCGACACCCCGGCCTTCGCGGCGGCGGAGACGATCTCCATCGGGGAGAACGCGTGCACGTGCATCCCCGGCACCGCCTCGTGCACCGCGCGCACCAGGTCGGCGTAGAACGACACCGGCAGCTGCGGGTCGATGCCGCCCTGCACGCACACCTCGGTCGCACCGTCGCGGGCGGCCTCGGCGGCACGCTGGGCGATCTCGTCGAGCGAGAGCCGGAAGGCGTCGGCGTCGCGCTCGCGCTGGGCGAACGCGCAGAACCGGCAGCCGACGTAGCAGACGTTCGAGAAGTTGATGTTGCGGTTGACGACGTAGGTGACGTCGTCGCCGTTGACCTGCCTGCGGACGTCGTCGGCGAGCCGGGTCAGCTCCCGCAGCGCGGGCCCCTCGCCGGTCAGGACGGCCATCGCGGCGGCCTCGTTCGCCGGGTCCAGCAGGGCGGCCGGGTCGGACGCGGCGAGCTCCAGCCCCGCCTTCACGTCGCCCGCCAGCCGCTCGGGCGCCCGCGCCCGCTGGGACTCCAGCTCGGCCGCGACCTCGTCCCAGTCGCCGTAGACCGAACCGAAGTCGCTGCGCCGGTCGTCGGTCCGCCCCTCGGTGTCGACGGCGGTGTGGAGGTCGGTCCGCCCGGTCGACTCGAAGCCGCCGTCGGGCTCCTGCCAGGGCAGCCCCTGCACGACGGCGCCGGGGTCGGCCAGGCCGTCCGGCGTCGCGAGCGCGGCGACGTGGCCGTGCAGCCGGGTGTCGATCCAGGGCGACCCTGCCCGCACGTACTTCGGGTAGGCGGTGAGGCGTTCGCGCAGCTCGAAGCCCTCCTCCGCGGTGACCCGGGCCAGCTCGTCGACGGCGGGCCACGGCATCTCCGGGGACACGTGGTCGACGGTCACCGGGGACACGCCGCCCCAGTCGTCGATCCCGGCGCGCAGCATCAGCGCCTGCTCGTCGCCGACCAGGTTCGGCGGTGCCTGCAGCCGGACCTTGGGCCCCAGGACGAGCCGGGAGACGGCGATGGTGGCGGCGAGGTCGTCGAGATCGGCGTCCGGGTCGTTCGCCATCGCGGTGTCGGGCTTGGCCCGGAAGTTCTGGACGATGACCTCCTGCACGTGCCCGTGCTGGCGGGCGGCGGACCGGATCGCGAACAGCGACTCGGCCCGCTCCGTGCGGTTCTCCCCGATCCCGATCAGGATCCCGGTGGTGAAGGGGACGCCGACGCGGCCGGCGTCGGCGAGCGCGCGCACCCGGACCGCGGGCTCCTTGTCGGGGCTGCCGAAGTGCGGGCCGCCCTTCTCGAACAGCCGCTGCGAGGTGGTCTCCAGCATCATCCCCATGCTGGCCGCGACCGGCTTGAGCCGGGTGATCTCCTCCCAGGACATGACGCCCGGGTTCAGGTGCGGCAGCAGCCCGGTCTCCTCGAGCACGGCGATCGCGCAGGCCCGGACGTAGTCCAGCGTCGAGTCGTAGCCACGGGCCTCGAGCCACTCACGGGCCTGCGGCCAGCGCTCCTCGGGCCGGTCCCCGAGGGTGAACAGCGCCTCCTTGCACCCCTGCGCCGCACCCTGCCGGGCGATCTCGACGACCTCGTCGCGCTCCAGGAACATCGAGTCGAGCCGGTGCGGGACGGTCGCGAACGTGCAGTAGTGACACCGGTCCCGGCACAGCCGGGTCAGCGGGATGAAGACGTTGCGGGAGTACGTGACGACGCCCGGGCGCCCCTCCTCGACCAGGCCCGCGTCGCGGACGCGGCCGGCGTGGGAGAGCAGCTCGTCGAGATGCTCACCACGCGCGGCGAGCAGCACGGCGGCCTCGGTGACGTCCAGCGTGGACCCGTCCCGTACCCGGCGCAGCGCCCGGCGCAGGGCGGAGTCCGACGGGGCGGCCTCGGCCGGGACGGGGGCGGCAGGAGTGTCGGCCATGGGATCCACACTAGGTACCCCGGAACGGCGCAGCGACCCTCCGATCGACTACGGAGCATCTCCTCACTGCCGGGAATAGATCTAGGCGACCTCGGCCGCCGTGCCACCGGTGACCGCGACGAGTTCGGCGAAGGTCGTCGGGAACACCGACCGCGCGACACCACCCGCGGCCCAGACGCGGTCGTAGTCGTCGAGGGCGACGTCGACCAGGGTGCGCAGCGGCGCCGGGTGCCCGACGGGCGCCACACCGCCGATGACCTGCCCGGTCGCCGTCCGCACGAACTCCTTGTCGGCCCGCCCGACGGCCACCCCCAGGAGTGCCGCGACCCGGTCGGTGTCCACCCGGTGCCGGCCCGAGGTGAGGACGAGCAGCGGCTCCCCGCCGGCGTCGAACACCAGCGAGTTCGCGATCTGGCCGACCTCGACGTCCAGCGCGGCGGCCGCGGCGGCCGCGGTCGTCACCGCGTCGGGCAGCAGGACGAGCCCGGCGATCGACGCCGGGTCGGCGCCGGCCCGACGCAACGACTCCTTCACGGACGCGACGCGGGGGTGGTCGGCGGGGTGCTCGGCGGCGCCGGTGGTCTCGCTCATGACTCCATCCTGGTGGTGCGGGCGAGCGGTTTCCGGGTGGCCTAACGCACGACCCAGAGGAGCATCGCGACGACGGCGACGGCCAGCAACGCGGCCACGACCAGCAGGATCCACCGGTTCCGCCCCAGGTCACCGCCGCTCCCACGGGGCCCGGCGGCCCGTCCCAGCAGCGCGTCGGCGTCGTCCGGCCCCAGTCGCTCCGCAGGGTCGGCCGCGGTCAAACCGGTGATCGCCTGCGCCAGCGGGCTGCCCGGGGCGGCCTCCCGGCCGCCGGCGTGGTGCAGCACCGCGCCGAGGCTCCACAGGTCCGCGGCCGGGGTGTCCCCGGTGCCGCCGTCGCGTTCGGGCGCGGTGAAGGCCCCGGTGTCGGCGCCGGCGGCCCGCGGTCCGACGGCCCGGCTCAGCCCGACGTCGGTGACCAGCGCGCGGCCGTCCGGCGTGATCAGGACGCAGTCCGGGTCGAGACCACCGTGCGTGCCCGCGCCGGCGTGCACGTCGCGCAGTGCGGCCAGCACCTCGCGGCCGATCCCGGCGACGGCGCGCAGCGACGGCGGATCGTCACCGGCGACGAGCCGCCCGAGCGGGCGGGCGTCGGGGTGCTCGGTGACCAGGTACTCGCGCATGCCGCCGTCCGCGGCCCGGTCGGTGATCAGGTCCAGGACGCCGACGACGCCCGGGTGCCGCAGCCGGCCCGCGGCCCGGACCTCGGCGAGCAGCCGCTGCCGCGCGGCACCGTCGGCGGGCATCACGATCTCGGTGACGGCCACGGTCCGGCCGGTGATCCGGTCCTCGGCACGCCGGGACGGGCCGAACCCGCGCCGGTCGAGCTCGTCGAGCAGGAGGTAGCGACCCCCGACGACCCTGCTCTCGATCACTCGGTACCCCCGGCCGGGGCGCCGGCCCCGAGCCGGACCACCACGGGCGCGTGGTCCGACCAGCGGGTGTCGTGCGACGGCGCGCGCTCCACGACGGCCTCGTGCGCGGCCGCGGCGAGCCCCGGCGTCGTCAGGAGGTGGTCGATCCGCCAGCCGACGTCGTTGTCGAACGCGCGGCCGCGGTAGGTCCACCACGAGTACGGCCCGTCGGTGCCGGGGTGCAGGGCGCGGACGACGTCGGTCCAGCCGTGCTCCAGGAGCCCGGCGAACCACTCGCGCTCGTGCGGCAGGAACCCGGAGTTGCGTTGGTTGTTGCGCCAGTTCCGCAGGTCCTGCTCGGTGGGAGCGATGTTCCAGTCACCGGCGACGACCATCTCGCGGCCGGTGGCGGCGCACCGCGCGAACGCGGTGCGCAGGTGGTCGCCGAAGGTCTTGAGGAACGCGTCCTTGGCGTCCTGCTTGTCCGTGCCCGCGACGCCCTTGGGCAGGTACAGCGAGGCGACGGTGAGGTCACCGGGCAGGTCGACCTCGAGGTAGCGGCCATCGAGGTCGGTGGCCGGGTCGCCGAAGCCGATGCGCACCGCCTCCGGCTCGGACCGGCTCAGGACGGCGACGCCGTTGCGCCCCTTCGCCGTCTCGCACGGCGCGAGACGCAGGTGCCATCCGGCGGCCGCGAGCGCGTCGGTGAGGGCCGCAGGCAGCTCCTCGGGCCGCGCCCGGACCTCCTGGAGGCAGACGGCGTCGGCGTCGGCGACCGCCAGCCAGTCGAGCAGCCCCTTGCCGGTGGCCGCCCGGACACCGTTGACGTTCGCGGTGGCGAGGGCACGGACGGGAGGAGGCACGCCCCTACCCTCCCGTACCGGAGGTCACGCGCTGCAACCCCCTCAGCACACGCTGCCCGCGGTCGCGGCGACGCTGTTCGACGGCACCCACCGGTCGCCGCCGGTGAGTTTGCGGAAGCCGCTGTCGACGATCGTCTCGGCGCCGACCTCCTCGCCCCGGGTGAGCGTGTCGACCGGCTGCGCGGACGCCGCGGGCGCCGCACGGACCGTCACCTCGGCGGCCTGCACGGTCACCCGGCAGGTGCTGCCGAACTCGTCGGTGGCGCCGCCGTAGAGCAGGGCCACGGCGGTCAGCCCGACCGCGATCAGCGCCACCAGGGGCCATCCGCTCAGGAACGTCGTCCTCGTGAGCCCCGGGATCTTCACCTTCGCCACGCGGTCCGTCCCCTCCCCGCCGTCGTCGTCGTCGTGCGTACGGTAGCCGGTCCGGCACGTTCCGCAGATCCACCGGCCGGGGTGTCGGACGGGTTACTCCTGCGGGCGGACGGGGGTCCGAACGGGATAGCGTGTGCCGCGGAAAGCGGGCCGCCGCGCCGGGGCCCCCGCCCGGTCACCCCGGGCAGGTCGTCGGCGTCGCGGCAGGGCCGCAGCACACACCCGACGAGCCCGAGGCAGGCCAGACACGCGATGAAGCTCATCTACACGTACACCGACGAGGCGCCGGCACTGGCGACCCACTCCTTCCTGCCGGTCATCGAGGCCTTCGCCGGGCAGGCCGGGGTCGACGTGGAGACCCGTGACATCTCGCTGGCCGCGCGCATCCTGGCGAAGTTCCCGGACCGGCTGACCGACGCGCAGCGCGTCCCGGACTCCCTCGCCGAGCTCGGCGAGCTGGCGAAGACCCCGGACGCCAACATCATCAAGCTGCCGAACATCAGCGCCTCGATCCCGCAGCTCAAGGCCGCGATCAAGGAACTGCAGGGCGCCGGCTACGACGTCCCGGACTACCCCGAGGACCCGCGGACCGACGACGAGAAGGCCGCCCGCGCCGCGTACGACGCCGTCAAGGGCTCCGCGGTGAACCCCGTCCTGCGCGAGGGCAACTCCGACCGCCGCGCCCCGGCGTCGGTGAAGAACTTCGCCCGGAAGCACCCGCACTCGATGGGCGCCTGGAGCTCCGACTCGAAGTCCCACGTCGCGACCATGTCCGACGGTGACTTCCGGCACTCCGAGAAGTCCTTCACCGTCGCGGCCGACGGCGCGCTGCGGATCGAGCACGTCGCCGCCGACGGCACCGTCACCGTCCTCAAGGACGCGGTGAAGGTCCTGGCCGGCGAGGTGATCGACGGCTCGGTCATGCGGCGCGAGGCGTTGCAGGCGTTCCTCGCCGAGCAGGTCGCCGACGCGAAGGCGAAGGGTGTGCTGTTCTCGGTGCACCTCAAGGCCACGATGATGAAGGTCTCCGACCCGAAGATCTTCGGGCACGCGGTGCGCGCCTACTTCGCCGACGTGTTCGCCGCCTACGGCGACGACCTCGCCTCGGTCGGCGCCGACCCGGACGACGGGCTGGCCTCGGTCCTGTCCGCGCTGGAGAAGCTGCCCGCCGACAAGCGCGAGGCCATCGAGAAGGCGATCACCGCCGCGTACGAGACCGGCCCGGCGCTGGCCCAGGTCGACTCGTCGCGCGGGATCACCAACCTGCACGTCCCCAGCGACGTCATCATCGACGCGTCGATGCCGGCCGCGATCCGGTCCTCGGGCCAGATGTGGAACGCCGACGACGCGACGCAGGACGCCAAGTTCGTCATCCCGGACTCGTCCTACGCCGACCTGTACGACGAGACCGTCAAGCACTGCATCGCCAACGGTGCCTTCGACCCGACGACGATGGGCACCGTCCCGAACGTCGGCCTGATGGCGCAGAAGGCCGAGGAGTACGGCTCGCACGACAAGACCTTCGAGATCGCCTCCGCGGGCACCGTCCGCGTGGTCGACGCCGCCTCCGGCGAGGAGAAGCTCTCCCACGAGGTCGCCGAGGGCGACATCTGGCGCGCCTGCCAGACCAAGGACGCCCCGATCCGCAACTGGGTCGGGCTGGCCGTCGACCGGGCCCGCGCCACCGGGTCCCCGGCCGTGTTCTGGCTGGACTCCTCGCGCGCCCACGACGCGCAGCTGATCGCCAAGGTCGAGACCTACCTGGGCGAGCTCGACACCGACGGTCTGACCATCGAGATCCTCCCGGTCGGCGAGGCCACCCGGTACACCCTGGAGCGGGCCCGCAAGGGCGAGGACACCATCTCGGTCACCGGCAACGTGCTGCGCGACTACCTGACCGACCTGTTCCCGATCCTCGAGCTGGGCACCTCCGCGAAGATGCTCTCGATCGTCCCGCTGATGAACGGTGGCGGCCTGTTCGAGACCGGCGCCGGCGGTTCGGCGCCGAAGCACGTCCAGCAGCTGCAGAAGGAGAACCACCTGCGGTGGGACTCCCTCGGCGAGTTCCTGGCGCTGGCCGTCTCGCTGGAGATGCTGGCGTCGAAGTCGCCCGACCCGCTGCGCGCGAAGCTGCTGGGCCAGGCGCTCGACGACGCGACCGGCCTGCTCCTGGAGAACGGGAAGTCGCCGTCCCGCAAGGTCGACGAGCTGGACAACCGGGGCAGCCACTTCTACGTCGCGTGGTACTGGGCCCAGGCGCTCGCCGAGCAGACCGAGGACCCGGAGCTGGCCGCGGTGTTCGCCCCGCTCGCGAAGGCCCTCGGCGAGCAGGAGGAGACCATCCTCGGTGAGCTGAACGGCGCGCAGGGCGACCCGGTCGACCTCGGCGGCTACTACTACGTGGACCGCGCGAAGGCCGACTCGGTGATGCGTCCGAGCGCGACCCTCAACGCCGCGATCGACGGGTTCGCCGGCAGGAGCTGATCCCGCGCACCACCTCCGCACGAGGGCCCGTACCCGCATCGCCGGGACGGGCCCTCGGCGCATCCGGGGCGACCCCTGCTCACATACGGCCACCCGGATGATCACCATTGCGATCATCGGGTGACCCTGAGGCCGACGGGGACGATCTTGGACCCGTCCGGCGGCATCCCCCGTCACCCAGCGTGCGTAGCGCCCGGTAGAATTCTGTTAGCGATGATCATTATCAAGCAGCCGACCGCCGTGCCGCCCGGGGCCACCGGCCCCGCCCGGCCGGACCGTCGTACGCCCGGGACGTCGCACGGCCCCCGGGCCACCAGCACCGGCCCCGGGCGCCCGGGCAGCAAGCGCCCGGCCGGTCCGCGGCGCCCGCCCACCCGTCGCCCGGCCGGACCCGCCACTCCCGGCGGCGCCCGGCGCTGAGCGGTCTCAGCTGACGGTCAGCGAGCCCCGGGTGATCGTCAGGGCCAGCGCCAGCACGGCGAGGCCGAACCCGCCGTAGACGAGCGCGTCGACGTAGCGGCCGCGGACGGCGAGCAGCCCCACCCGGTCCGGCGGCAGCACCACCCGCAGCACGGCCGCGACGAGCATCGCGACACCGAGGGCGGCCGATCCCTCCCGCCAGTGCTCGGTGGCCACCCGCTGCAGCCCGATCAGGGCGATCGCGAGGACGGTGAGCAGCGGCCAGTACGCGCGCAGCCGCGCTCGCAGCCCGAACCCGCTCCGGGTCGTCGCCATCGGTGCTCCTCCGCCCCGGCCGGGTGCCGGACGCTCAGCCCGCCGCGCGCTCCGCGGCCTCGACCACGTTCGTCAGCAGCATCCCGCGGGTCATCGGGCCGACACCACCCGGCATCGGCGCCAGCAGCCCGGCCACCTCCGCGACCTCCGGTGCGACGTCGCCGACCAGGCCGAGATCGGTCCGGGTCACGCCGACGTCGAGCACCGCCGCCCCCGGCTTGACCTGGTCCGCGGTGATCAGTCCCGCCCTGCCCGCGGCCGCGACGACGACGTCGGCCTCCCGCAGGTGCGCGGTCAGGTCCGTCGTACCCGTGTGGCACAGGGTCACGGTGGCGTTCTCGCTGCGCCGGGTCAGCAGCAGGCCCAGCGGACGGCCGACGGTGACCCCGCGCCCGACGACCACGACCCGCGCGCCGTCCAGCTCGACACCGAAGCGCCGGCACAGCGCGACGATCCCGCGCGGCGTGCACGGCAGCGGACCGGGCTCACCGAGCACCAGCCGGCCGAGGTTGACCGGGTGGAGGCCGTCGGCGTCCTTGAGCGGGTCGACGCGCTCCAGCGCGGCACCCGAGTCCAGCCCGGCAGGGAGCGGGAGCTGGACGATGAACCCCGTGCACGACGGGTCGGCGTTCAGCTCGTCGATCGTGTCGTCGACCTGGGCCTGGCTCGCGTCGGCCGGCAGCTCGCGCTGCAGGGAGGTGATCCCGACCTTCGCGCAGTCGCGGTGCTTGCCGCGGACGTAGGCGTGTGATCCGGGGTCGTCACCGACCAGGACGGTTCCCAGGCCGGGGGTCCGCCCGGCCGCCGTCAGCTTCTCGACGCGGACCCGCAGATCCTCGAGCAGTTCCGCCAGGGTCGCCTTGCCGTCCATGACCGTTGCACTCACATCAGGCATCCTCGCAGGTGCGGGTACGGGCCGCCGAACCTGACCGAAGGACGCGGACGTGCCGCCGAGGTAGAGGATCCGGGCGATCCGACCTGGGAGAACAGGCTTTCTGCGTGCAACCGGGGTAGGGGATGCGGTCTGGTCGTCCGGAGGGGCCGGAAACGATCTCGACGAGAGCAGAATCACACGGCCGGTGCCGGACCGGTGACCGAACTCGACGAGGAGTCTGCGATGAGTGTGGAGAGCGAGACCGCTGGGGCCCAGACGGCCGCCCCGCCCGCGGCGGCCGCGCCGGCCGCCAACCCCGCCCTGATGGGCCTGATCTGCTTCCTGCCCTCGGGTATCACGCTGGGCCTCTGGTTCGTCGGCTACCTGGACACCACCGCGCTGCCCGGCGGCATGATCCCGATCGTCACCTTCTCCGCGGGCCTGTTCCTGCTGCTGGCCGCGATGTCCGCACTGCGGGTCGGGGACAGTGTCACCGCCGCGATCTTCGGGGTGTTCTCCGCGTTCTGGACCAGCTTCGGTGTCCTCCTGATGGCGCTGAACAACGGCTGGATCATCGACGCCGGCACGGGCGGACCGCTGGCGACCGACCAGATCGGGTCGATCCAGTCGGCCTACCTGCTGTCGTTCACCCTGGTCTTCATCCTGCTGACGCTGGCCACCCTGCGCCTGCCGCTGATGTTCACGATCGGCTTCGTACTGGTGGACATCACCTTCGTGCTGGCCTACCTCGGCGTCACGGCCGGGAACGCGGGGCTGTTCCCGATCGCCGGGATCACGACCTTCGGGTTCTGCATCGTGTTCGCGTACATCCTGTTCGACGCCTTCGGCCAGACCCTCGGTGGACGCGCGATGGCGATGGGCAACCCGCTGGTCAAGTCCTGACGCATCCGCGGGGTCCGCGGCTCGAGGAGCTCCGGTCCGGTGTCACCGGACCTGGGCTCCTCGAGCCGTGTCCGGTGCAGGTCAGCGGAAGTCGCGGGACTGCACGGGGACGGCCAGCGGCATCCGCTGGAGCCGGTCCGCCAGCAGGTTGAGGACGCCCTCGGGGCTGCGTTCCAGCCGTCCGCGCACCAGCAGCGCGGCGCTGCCCAGCGCCACCGACCGGTACCGCGCCCACAGGCCCTCGGAGCAGGTCACGTTCAGCATCCCGGACTCGTCCTCCAGGTTCACGAACGTCACCCCGCGCGCCGTCGCCGGGCGCTGCCGGTGCGTGACCAGGCCACCGACCAGGACCCGGGGCGGCGCGTCCGGCCCGGCGCGACGGCCGACGTCGTCGAGCCGGTCGATCCGGACTGCACCGAGCCCGTCGAGCTTCCCCCGCAGGTGCTGCACCGGGTGGCTGTCCGGTGAGACGCCGGTGGCCCAGACGTCGGAGACGGTCAGCTCGGCGTCGGTCATCCCGGGCAGCGCCGGTGCGTCGAAGCCGACGGCGGTGCCGGGCAGGTGCTCGGGCCGGACCCCCGCGACGACGCCGGCCGCCCACAGCGCCTCCCGGCGCTCCACCCCGAAACAGCCGAACGCCCCCGCGGTGGCCAGCGCCTCGGCCTGCGGCCCGGTCAGCCGGACCCGGCGGGCCAGGTCGGGGAGATCGGCGAACGGCCCCGCGGACGCCCGCACGGCGTCGACCGCACCGGCGAGGTCGGTGCCGATCGTGCGGATCCCGGACAGCCCGAGCCGGACCGCCCACCCCCCGGTGCTGTCCGGGTCGGGCTGCAGGATCGCGTCGGCCCGGCCCTCGTTCACGTCCGGACGGCGGACCCGCACGCCGTGCCGGCGGGCGTCGGCGACCAGCGACTGCGGCGAGTAGAACCCCATCGGCTGGGCGTTGAGCAGCGCCGCGCAGAACGCCGCCGGGTGATAGAGCTTGAACCAGGCCGAGTAGTAGACGAGCGCCGCGAAGCTGATCGAGTGGCTCTCCGGGAAACCGAAGTTCGCGAAGGCCAGCATCTTCGTGAAGATCGTCTCCGCGAGCTCGCCGGTGATCCCGTTGGCCGCCATCCCGTCGAAGAACCGGCCCCGCAACCGCTCCATCTTCTCGGTGGAGCGCTTGGCGCCCATCGCGCGGCGCAGCTCGTCGGCCTCGGCGGCGGAGAACCCGGCGACGTCGACGGCGATCTGCATCATCTGTTCCTGGAACAGCGGGATGCCCAGGGTCTTGTCCAGCGCGGGCTTCAGCAGCGGGTGGTCGTGCTCCCAGTCGTCGATCCTGTTGCGGCGCCGGATGTAGGGATGCACCGAGCCGCCCTGGATCGGGCCCGGCCGGATCAACGCGACCTCGACGACCAGGTCGTAGAACTCGCGGGGGCGCAGCCGCGGCAGCGTCGCCATCTGGGCGCGGGACTCGACCTGGAACACCCCGACCGAGTCGGCGCGGGAGAGCATCGCGTACACCTCCGGGTCGGACTCACCGATCCGGTGCAGCTCGATCCGGGTGCCGTCGTTCCGCTCGACCAGGTCGGCCATCAGGTGCAGGGCGGTGAGCATGCCCAGGCCCAGCAGGTCGAACTTGACCAGGCCGGCCGCCGCGCAGTCCTCCTTGTCCCACTGGACGACCGTGCGGTCCTCCATCCGGGCCCACTCCACCGGGACGACCTCGGACACCGGACGGTCGCAGATGACCATGCCACCGGAGTGGATGCCGAGGTGCCGGGGTGCGCCCATGAGCTGCCCGGCGAGATCGAGCAGCAGCGGCGGCATCTGCAGTGTCTGCTCCCCGCCCGTCCCGAGTTCGGACGCCTCCAGCGCGTGCCACCGCTCCACCCGCTTGCTCCACGCGTCCTGCTGGCCGGGTGAGAACCCGAGCGCACGGGCGGTGTCGCGGACCGCCGACCGCGGCCGGTAGGTGATCACGTTCGCGACCTGTGCGGCGAAGAGCCGGCCGTAGCGCCGGTAGACGTACTGGATCGCCTCCTCCCGCCGTCCGGACTCGATGTCCAGGTCGATGTCGGGATAGCCGTCGCGGTCCGGGGACAGGAACCGCTCGAACAGCAGGCCGTGCCGGACGGCGTCGACGTTGGTGATGCCCAGCGCGTAGCAGACCGCGGAGTTCGCGGCGGATCCCCGGCCCTGGCAGAAGATGTCCTCGCGGCGGCAGAAGTCCACGATGTCGTGCACGATCAGGAAGTAGCCGGGGAAGTTCTTCTCCTCGATGATCGCCAGCTCGCGCTCGACGGTGTACGCGGCGAACGGGTTCTCGTCGTGGCTGCCGTAACGCTGCAGCCGCCCGCGCTCGGTGAGCGCCCGCAGCCACGAGGCCTCGGTCTCCCCCTCCGGCACGTCGAACGGCGGCAGGTCCGGCGCCACCAGGTGCAGCTCGAACGCCAGCTCCCGGCCCAGCCCGGCCGCCCGGGCCACCGCGCCCGGGTGCCGGTCCTCGAACCGGCGCGTCATCTCCCGGCCGGACCGAAGGTGTGCCGTGCCCGCCGCGGGCAGCCACGGGTCGATCTCGTCCAGGCTGCGCCGGGCCCGCACCGCGGCGACCGTGGCGGCCAGCGGCGCCCGGTCCGGGGCCGCGTAGTGCGCGGCGGTGGTGGCGACGGTCGCGACACCGGCCGCGGCGGCGAGCGCGGCCAGTGCGTCGTTCCGCTCGGTGTCGCACGGCTCGCCGTGCACGGTGAGCTCCACCCGCACGTTCTCCCGGCCGAACCGTTCCGCGAGGCGCTCCAGCGCGGCGGCCGCCGCCCCGGGTCCGTGCCGGTCCAGCGCCCGGCGCACCGCGCCCTTGCGGCAGCCGGTGAGCACGACGACCCGGCCCGCGGTGTCGGCGACGACCTCGTCGAGGTCGTAGACCGGGCGGCCCTTCTCGCCGCCGCGCATCTGCGCGGTGGAGATCGTGCGGCACAGCGCGCGGTAGCCATCGGGCCCGCGGGCGAGCAGGAGCAGGTGCTCCCCCTCCGGGTCGGCGACACCGTTCTGCGGGGCGGACAGGCCCAGGCTCAGCTCGGCGCCGAACACGGTCCGGATGCCGAGCGCCCGGGCCGCCTCGGCGAACCGGACCACGCCGTACATGCCGTCGTGGTCGGTGAGCGCGATCGCCTCGAGCCCCAGCTCGGCGGCCCGCTCGACGAGCTCCTCGGGGGCGCTCGCGCCGTCCAGGAAGCTGAAGTGCGAGTGACAGTGCAGCTCGGCGTACGGGACGGTCGCCGCACCGGTCCGCAGGCCCGCGGGCGGTTCGTACGGTCCGCGGTGGGCGGACCAGGCCGGGGCGTCGCCGCCGTCGGCCTCCGGGCCACCGCGCAGGCTCGAACCGTCGCGGACGGACCGGCCCGAGAGCGCACCCTCCAGCTCGGACCACGGGACGTCCGGATTCTGCCAGCCCACGGCCCGAGGGTACTCGAACGTCAGTTCGATGCGCGAGTGCTCCCGCGCGGGCCCGGAGGGAGGCGACGGGCGTGCCGTGCGGGGACCGGCCGGCCGCTCCCCAGCGCCGGTCGGCCCCGCACGGCGGTACCGGATTCCTCCACGGCACCGGCCGCTCCCCAGCGCCGGGCCGCGGGGCCACCCGGAGGGCCCTGTCGGATGTCGGCGGGCTGCTCGCGAGTGCCTCACCGACAGGACCGAGTCCACCAGCCGAACCTGTGGAAGTCCTGAGACAGGACCGTGAACCGACCGTGGATCCGCTCCGTTCGTCCGGTTCCCGGGACACATCGCCCGATCGGGGACCCCGTGTCGAGATCGAGAGTTCACGACACGTCCACACCTGATGACGGATCCTGGTGCGACGCCGTGCACCCGGACCGTGTCCGGCCGCGCACCACGAGCACCGGACCGCCGGTGCCGACGACGCCCGGGACCGGGCCGGACAGTGGGGGGACCATGAGGACGGCAACGACGGGAACGACGCCGGGCGGCAGCACCCGGCGCCGGGTGGCCGGTCGCCGCCTGGCTCGGGTGCTCGGAGCCGGTGTGGCGGTGGCCGCGCTGGCCGCCTGCGCGAACGTCCCGGCCGGACCGGGCACGGCCGTCCTCCCGCCGGGGGCCGCCGGCACCGACGGCGCCGCGCCCCGGTCCGATCCGGGCCTGCCCGCCCGGCTGGCCGGGGCGGTGAGCGGTGACGCCGCCTACGCCCACCTCGAGCAGCTGCAGAAGATCGCCGACGCGAACGACGGCAACCGGGCGATCGGCACCCCCGGCTACGACGCGAGCGTCGACTACGTCTCGCGCACGCTGCGCGAGGCGGGCTACGACGTGCAGACGCCGTCGTTCGACGTCCGCACCTTCACCGCGGGCGACGCCCGGCTGACGGTGGCGGGCGCGCCGGTGCCCACCGAGGTGCTGAGCTTCTCGCCGGCCACCCCGCCCGGCGGCCTGACCGCACCGCTGTCGGTCCGGCCGCGCGCCCCGCAGGACCCGAGCCCGGGGTGCGAGGCCGAGGACTACGCCGGGATGCCGGCCGGCGCGATCGCCGTCGTCGAGCGGGGCGTCTGCGAGTTCGGTCAGAAGTCGCGGCTGGCCGGGGCCGCCGGAGCGGTGGCCGTGATCGTCACCAACACCGAGGACGCGGCGCTGCCCGCCACCCTCGGCGAGACACCGGGCGTCGTGCCGACCGCCGCCGTGCAGAGGACCGCCGGCGCCGCCCTCCGGGACGGACAGCAGGCCACCCTCCTGCTGGACACCACGATCCAGCAGCAGACCTCCCGCAACGTGATCGCCGAGACGAGCACCGGTGACCCGGACCGGGTCGTGATGGCCGGGGCACACCTGGACTCCGTGCCGGAGGGCGCGGGGATCAACGACAACGGCAGCGGCAGTGCCGCGCTGCTGGACGTCGCGCAGAAGCTCGGCGCGGCCCCGCCCGCCGGGCAGAAGGTGCGTTTCGCCTGGTGGGGCGCCGAGGAGATCGGCCTGGTCGGGGCGACGCGCTACGTCGAGTCGCTCTCGCAGCAGGACCGGGCGAAGGTCGGGCTCTACCTGAACTTCGACATGGTGGCCTCGCCGAACGCGGCGTACCTGGTCTACGACGGCGACGACTCGGACCGCCTCGGCGGCGAGGCCGGACCGCCCGGTTCGGGGGCCGCGGAGCAGGTCCTGACCGAGTCGCTGGTCGCCGCCGGTGTGCAGGGCCCGGAGGGCACCGCGTTCGACGGCCGCTCCGACTACGGCCCCTTCATCGAGGCGGGGATCCCGGCGGGCGGGCTGTTCACCGGCGCCGAGGAGCGGAAGACCCCGGAGCAGGCGCAGAAGTGGGGCGGGACGCCCGGCCAGTCCTACGACGCCTGCTACCACACGCCGTGCGACCGGCTGACCAACATCGACCGGGTGGCGCTGGACCGGAACGTCACGGCGATGGGCAACGCGATCGGTCGCTTCGCGGTGGACATGACGGGGGTCCCCGCCCGGTAGCGGGGCCCGCGTCCCGGCCGTCCCGGCCGTCTCAGTCGTAGACACCGGCCACCTCCCAGCGCGTCCCGCGGTGGACGAGCAGCAACGCCGCGCCGTCCGCGAGCGCGACCTGCAACCGGGCCGTGGGGCCGGGGGCGTCGGGGGCCCACCAGCGGGTGTGCACCGGCCAGGGGCCGGCCCAGCCCGCGATCTCGCGGTCCGGACCACCTCCACCGGAGATCCGGTGCGGGTCCCCGTCGAGCAGGTCCGGGGCCGGCAGGGACACCTCGGAGCCATCGGCGTCGAGCAGCCGGACCGGCGCCGGGTCCGGCAGGACCGTCGCCGGTGACGGCGCCGGCAACCGGCCCGGCCACGACGCCGGCGGATCCTTCGGCACCCCCGACCGCGGGGGTGCCGGCGCCTCGACGACCCGTTCCTCACCCCAGGGCACCAGCCGGACCCGCTCCCCGGGATCCCGGCCACCGGTCGGGACCGCGGTGACCACGGACTCCGGGCCGAGCAGCGCCTGCACCCGGACCAGCGCGCGACCGGCGCGTTCGTCGTTCTCACCGACGTCGCCCCACAACCCGCGCTGCAGCGCGCCGGCCACCACGGTGTCCTCCGGGGTGAGGCGCAGGGCGACCAGGGTGCCGGAGCCGCCGCGGCCGAGCCACGAGTCGAGCTGCCAGCGCACCCGGTCGACGGTGCCCGCGGGAGTCAGCGGTTCGGCGCACCGCCACACCCGCAACAGTTCCTCTCCGCTGTCGGTGCGGGCGTGCACACCGAGCCGCGTGCAGGCCAGGCCGTGCCCGGCGAGCGCCTCGTGCAGCCGGGTGGCCAGCCCGCGGGCGGCGAACGCCGCCGCGTCCACCCGGTCCACCGGCGGATCCAGCTCGATCGCCGCGGCGAGCTCCTCCGGCGGGACCCGCCGCACCGGAGGCCGCGGATCGAGCCCGCGGGCGAGCCGGTGCGCCGCCACCGCGTCGGCACCGAACCGGGAGGCGACGTCGGCCTCGGTCAGCGCGCCGAACGCACCCAGCGACCGCAGCCCGAGCCGGCGCAGGAGGTCGATCAGCGCGGAGCGGTCGGTCTCCGGGTCCCGGTCGAGCTCGGCGACCTCCAGCGGCGCGAGGAACTCCGCCGACCGGCCGGACGGCACCCCGCGCCCCCGGCGGGCGGCGAGCTCGGCGGCGAACATGCCGTCGGCGACACCGATCTGGCACTCCGTCGCGGCGTGCAGGGCGACCTGGTCGATCAGCCGCTCGATCGCCTCCCGCTCCCCGCCGAACCAGCCGACCGGGCCGCGGGCGGGCAGCACGAGCAACCCGGGACGGACGACCTCCACACCCGGCGCGAGCCCCTCGACCGCGGCCGCGACCGGCTCGAACAGCCGGGCGTCCCGCCCCGGGTCCGGTGCGAGCACCGCCAGGTCGGGACACCGGGCCTGCGCCTCGCGCCGTCGCAGCCCCCGGCGCACCCCGTGCCTGCGGGCGATGGCCGAACAGGCCAGCACCCGGTTGGCGTGGAACACCGCCGCAGGGCGGTGCGCCGGGACGTGGGCGGCCCGGGCCGCCGCGGTGACCGGCCAGTCCGGGGACCAGACCGCCAGCACCCGCGGGTCCGGCACCCGCGCCCCCGCACCGCCCGGCCCCCGGGCGGCCGGGTCGGCGACGTCCGCCGCGCTGCCCGCCGCGCTCATCCGGCCACCTGTACGACCGGCCGGCCGGGGAGCACCTGCCCGGGGGCGGCGACGGGCGTCGGCCGGCTCCCGGCCGGCACCTGCTCCGGGGCGGCGAGTACCGCCCCGCCCGGCCCCGGCAGCAGCACCTCGGCGCCCCGGCCCGCGGGCCCGATCCCGCGCCCGGACGCCCGCACCTCGATCCGGCGGTACCGCAACCGGCCCTCCCCGCGGCCCACGCCCTCCCAGCGTGGACGTTCGCAGTGCAGCCGCAGGTCCGCCCCGGGCCAGGACCCCAGCGCCAGCAGCACCGCCCCGCGCTGCCGGGCCCGCGCCGTCAGACGTTGCCGGTCACCGGCACGGAGCCCGGCCCGCTCCGGACCCGCCACCACGACCAGGTCCAGCCCGTCGAGCAGGGCCGCGGTGACCCCGACCAGGTCGGCACCGGGATCCGGGACCAGCGCGAGCCGGTCCAGCCGCACGCCCGCCTCGGCCGCGGCCGCCGCCCCCAGCCCGGGACGCCCGACGACACCCGCCCAGCACCCCTCCGCGGACGCCGCGGCGAGCAGCGCGAACAGCAACGACCCCGCGCCGGCGCCCGCGCCCACCGCGACCGTGGACCCCCGGCGCAGGCCGCCCGCCGGCAGCAACCCGGCCAGCGGGCCGGGGACCGGGAGCAGCGCGGCGTCGTCGGGATCGGCCGTACCGGTGGTGCGCGCGGGGCCCGCGTCGGCCGCCGTCGCCCCGCACCCGGGACGGGCAACCGGACGGGACCGCTCGACGTCGGCCCGGGTCTCCACCCGGTGCAGCACCTGCCGGGCCCGGGCGAGCCGGTCCGACACCGGCCCCCCGACCGGGCCCCGTGCCCCGTGGAGCGGCTCCCGCCCGCTCCCGGGGTCACGGGACCCGGCGAGCCCGGCCCGCGGTCCGGCCCCGGAACCGGCACGGCCCGCGGGGACGGGCTCCCCGTCCGTCCCCGCGCTCCGCACGCCGGCCCCGATCACCGGCCCGGCCGCCTCCTCCGGACCGGGATGCGGCTCCCCGGTCTCCGGGCGGTACCGGGGTTCCGGGCCCCCGCCCGGTTCCCCCGCACCGTCCGGCGCGGATCCGATCACCCGGCCCACCGCCGCCGCTCCCCCGACGACCGTGACCCTCTCGTCCGAGACCGTCCCGCTCGGCGCAGCCCTGCCCACACGGACCTCCCCCGTCGCACCGCGACCGGCCTGCCGACCGGTCGGAACCTGCCCGGCGCACCACGGGGAAGGTGGTGCGTGCTCGAACTGACGTTCGAATCATAGGGCCTGTGCCGGCCCTGCCGCAGCCCCCGGTCGGGGGATCCGTGGACCGACGCGGAGCACCGTCGCACGCACCCCCGACAGTTCCGGGCCGCGCACCCTCGCCGCGAGAGCCACCACCGAGGTGCCCCCCGCCGAGAAGCAGCTCAGCGTCGCCGTGGGGAGCGGATGAGCGCGCTGAGCTGCATCTCGACGGGTCCGCAGATCTGGGAGCAGACGCAGGACGGCCCGGACCGCGCGAGGCGGTCCGGGCCGTCCGGGACGTGCCGGGGATCAGTGGGCGAAGTGCCGCGTCCCCGTGAGGTACATCGGGACGCCGGCCTTCGCGCACGCGGCCACGACCTGCTCGTCCCGCACCGAACCACCCGGCTGCACGACGGCCGCGACACCGGCGTCGAGCAGCACCTCCAGGCCGTCCGGGAACGGGAAGAACGCGTCCGACGCCACGACCGCACCACGCACCCGGTCACCGGCCCGCTCGACCGCCAGCTTCGCGGCGTCCACCCGGTTGACCTGGCCCATGCCGACGCCGACCGCGGCGCCGTCGTGCGCGAGCAGGATCGCGTTCGACTTCACCGCGCGGCAGGCCCGCCAGGCGAACGCCAGGTCGGCGAGGAGCTCCGGGGACGCCGGGTCGCCGGTGACGAGCTTCCAGGCGGCCGGGTCGTCGCCGGCGGCGTCGACCAGGTCGCGCTGCTGGACGAGGACCCCGCCGGAGATCGGCCGCAGCTCGGTGCCGCCACGGGCGACCTCCCCCGGGATGCGGAGCAGCCGGACGTTCTTCTTGCGCTGCAGGACCTCCAGCGCACCGTCGGCGTAGGACGGGGCCACCACGACCTCGGTGAAGATCTCCGCGACCTGCTCGGCCATCGCGACCGACACCTCGCCGTTGACCGCCACGACACCACCGAACGCGGACACCGGATCGGTGGCGTGCGCCTTGCGGTGCGCCTCGGCGACGTCCGCGCCGACCGCGATCCCGCACGGGTTCGCGTGCTTGATCACCGCGACCGTCGGCCGGTCGCCGTGGTCGTGCGCGGCCCGCCAGGCGGCGTCGGCGTCGACGTAGTTGTTGTAGGACATCTCCTTGCCGTGCAGCTGCTCGGCACCGGCGAGGCCGGTGGCGCCGCCGTCGGCGTACAGCGCGGCGGCCTGGTGCGGGTTCTCGCCGTAGCGCAGCGCGCGCTCGCGGGTCCAGGTGGCGCCGAACCACTCCGGCGTCGCCTCGGTCCCGTCGCCCGCCGGGAACTGCTCGCCCATCCAGGTGGCGACCGAGACGTCGTAGGCGGCGGTGTGCCGGAACGCGTCCGCGGCCAGCCGGCGCCGGTCGGCGACGACGAACCCGCCGGCGGCGACCTGCTCCAGCACCCACTCGTAGCGGGACGGCTCGACGACCACGGCAACGCTCTCGTGGTTCTTCGCCGAGGCCCGCACCATCGCCGGGCCACCGATGTCGATCTGCTCGACGGCCTCGTCGCGGCTCGCGCCGGACGCGACGGTCTCCCGGAACGGGTAGAGGTTCGACACCAGCAGGTCGAACGGCGCGATGTTCAGCTGCTCGAGCTGCACGACGTGCTCGTCCTTGCGGGTGTCCGCGAGCAGCCCCGCGTGCACCCGGGGGTGCAGGGTCTTCACCCGGCCGTCGAAGCACTCGGGGAAACCGGTGACCTCCTCGACGGGCGTCACGGGGACCCCTGCGTCGGCGATCCGCTGCGCGGTGGATCCCGTCGAGACGATCTCCACACCGGCCGCGTGCAGCCCGGTCGCCAGGTCCAGCAGCCCGGCCTTGTCGTAGACGCTGATCAGGGCCCGGCGGACCGGCCTGCGCTCACTCACTGACTCACCTCGTGCGTTCTCCCGGCCGCGGCGAGACGCAGCACCGTCTCGACCAGCAGCCGTCGTTCCTCGGTCTTGATCCGCTCGTGCAGGACGGTCTCGTCGTCGGTCGGGAGGACGGGCACCTCCACCTGCGCGAGCACCGGCCCCGTGTCCAGCCCGGCGTCGACCTCGTGCACGGTCGCTCCGGTGGTCCGGACACCGGCGGCCAGCGCGTCACGCACGGCGTGCGCACCGGGGAACGCCGGCAGCAGGGCCGGGTGCGTGTTCAGCATCGGGCATCCGATCGCGTCCAGGAAGACCGGTGCGACCAGCTTCATGAAGCCCGCCCCGACGACGACGTCCGGCCGGTGCGCGACGACGGCAGCGGCGAGGGCGGCGTTCCAGGCGTCCCGGTCGGGGTGGTCGGCGACCCGCTCGACGAACGTCGGCAGCGCGGCCTCCCGGGCGCGGTCCAGTCCGGCCGCGCCGGGCCGGTCGGCGCCGACGGCCACGACCCGGTAGCCGGACGGATCGGCGGGCGACGCATCGAGCAGGGCCTGCAGCAACGTGCCGGCCCCGGAGACGAGTACGACGACGCGGAACGGTCCGGCCTGTTCCTGGGCGTGCACCGCTGTCCCTCCGACGCCGTCGCTGCGGCCGCGGTGGCGGCCGGTGACCAGCGTAGACGCGCGGGGCACCCCGCCCGGCGTCCCCCTGCTCCGGGAACGCTCCGCGCAGGCCCCGTCACCGTCGGCGTGATCGTCGCCGGGCCCGGTCCGGGCCGCGGCGGGGTGGCTGTCACCCTCCCGGCCCGGTGCTCAGCCGGTGGGGTCCCGGTCGTCGCCGCGGGAGCCCCGGCGGGGGCCGTCCCGGTCGGTGCCGGAGTCGTCGTGGTCGGGGTCGGCGGGGCCGTCGTGGTCGGCAGGGCCGTCGTGGTCGGCGTGGTCGGCGTGGTCGGCGTGGTCGGCGTGGTCGGTGTGGTCGGTGTGGTCGGTGTGGTCGGTGTGGTCGGCGTGGTCGGCGTGGTCGGCGGGGCCGTCGTGGTCGGCGGTGTCGGGATCACCGGGGCCCTCGTGATCGGGGTCGTCGTGCGGAGCGCCCCCGGCCCGCGTCGCCCCGTCGCCCACGGCCCCGGCGGGGTCACGGCGCCCCTCCCGCCGGACGCGCCCGTCCCGGCCCGCGCTCCCGCCGGAGCGGCTGCTCGCGCCGGACCGGCGGCGCCCCTCGACGAGATCGGCGACCGTCGACGACCGCTCGCGCCGAACCGCCCGCGACCCCGTGCCCGGGGCCCGGCCGGCCCGCCCACCGGCGGGACCGCCCATCGGCACGTGCCGGGCCAGCTCGGGTCCGGCGCAGGTCAGCAGCGCGGGCAGCCCCACCAGCAGCAGCACGGCGCCGAACACCGCCCCGGGGTGGAACGACACCGGGTCGTAGGGCCCGCCGGCGAGGGGCCCGCCGGCCACCGTGGCCAGCGCTCCGGCCCCGATCGCGACGACGACCGCCGCCGTCGCCGGGGCCGCCGCCCGCTCCGCCATCGGGGCGCCGTCCGCCAGCGCGCGGCGGCAGGCGAGCCCGGTCAGCACACCGGCGAGGACCGGGAGCAGCAGGACCAGGGGCGCGGCGGGCGGCACCGTCGTCACCGGCAGCAGGGCCGTGAGCGGGAACGCCGGGAGCGGCCCGGGCTCCGCGAGCAGCGGGCCGGACGTCGCGACCCCGACCGAGACACCCGCGCCGAGCATCCAGGACACCGCCCCGACCAGCGCGTTCGGCAGATACCCCACGGCGAGCACCAGGACGCCGAAGCCCGCTCCGATGCCCGGTCCGAGACGGGCAGCGGCGTCGCTCACGGCGGTCGCGGTGAGCAGCAGCGCCCCCGTCAGCACGAGCGCGCCGGTCAGCAGCAGGGAGGTCGCGGCGACCCGGACCCCGGCGAGCGCGGCTCCGGGCCACCCCGCGAGCACCCGCTTCCACGCGGCGGGCATCCCGCAGGCGTGGACGACGCCCGCACCGGCCGCGGCGCCACCGATCAGGCCGGCGCCGAGGAGGGAGGCCCACGGCGCGGTCACCGCCATCTCCTTGGGCAGCAGCGCACCCGCCAGCACGGCGACCGCGGCCGCCGCGCCCGCCTGCGCGGCGACGACGGCGCCCGCGTCGTGCCGGACCCGGCCACCCAGCCGCCGGACCGCCCAGCGGGAGAACCACGCGACGACGGCCACGATCACGAGGGTCGGCAGCAGCGGCAGCACCCCGAGCGGGCGGCCGTCGAGTGCGATCGGGATCTGGTGCGCGGCCAGCCACATCGGGACGGCGGTGGCCAGCGCGGCGTCGGCCGTCACCGGCACACCGCCGGTGCCGGCGATCAGCGCCGCGACCGGCACCAGCAGCGTGTAGCCGGCCAGCACCGCGCCCATCGTCGACGCGAGCAGGATCCGCAGGCGGTCGAGGCCGTTGCCATCGCCCGCGCGCCGGTCCGGTGCGGGCCGCCGGGTCGTGGCACGGGGCCGTTCCCGCTCGGCGACGCCGCCCCGGCCGTCGCGCGCGGCCGCGTCGTCCCGGGACCGGGACGCGCCGGGACCGGACGGCCGGGAGCGGGACGCGGGACGGCCGCGGGCGGGGCGGGGCGGGGTGCTCACCCGGTCAGGGTCGCAGCGCCGGGACGCCCGCGGCGGCAGGCACGCCGCACGTGCCCGGCCCCACGGGACCGCCCGGGTCCCAGCGGGACGCGGACGACCGGACAGGGCCGACGCGGGTCACGACCGGCGGGACCGGACACCCGGCGTCACGACCACCGGGCCGTGACGACCGGCGCCCCGGACGACCGGCGCCCTGGACGACCGGAGTCAGGACGACGGCGGCCGGCCGCCCCCCGCACGGAAGGCCCGGGTGGCGTCGTCGTCGGTCACCGGGGTCTGCCGGGCCGGGTCGTGCCCCGGCGACTGCTCCCCGGACGCCTGCTGCTCCGGCGTCCCGGGCTGCGCGCGGCCCCCGGCTGCCGACACGGCCGGAGCGTTCGGGTCCGCGGCCTGGCCACCGGGCCCGTTCTGCCCGGCCCCCGGGACGCCGGGCGCGGTCTGCCCGACCGCCGGCTCGCCGGGCAGGTGCTGCCCAGCGACCTCGTCGGGGGTGTGCTGCGCCGATCCCTGTGCACCCTGAGCCGGCTGCTCGGCGGGGCCCTGCTGCCCGAACTCCGCCGGCCCGGCGGGGCCACCCTGCCCCGGGGCACCCGGTGCGTCGGCACCTGCGGCCTGCTGACCGGGGACGGCGCCGCCGCCGTGGCCGCGCCCGGGGTCGGCCGCGCGCTCGCCGTAGGCGACCCCGGAGAACGCCCCGCCCGAGGCGGCCGTGGACGGCGCGTACGACCCCGGGACGGCCTGCCCGGCCCCCTGCGGCTGCTGCCCGTACTGACCGGGCTCGCCGTACTGACCGGGCTGCTGGCCGTACTGACCGGCCTGGCCGCCGTACTGACCGGGCTGGCCACCGTACTGACCGGGCTGACCGCCGGACTGGTCCGCCGCCGGGATGCCGTACTGACCCGCCGGAGCGCCGGGCTGGGCACCGGGCTGACCGGCCTGCGCGCCGTACTGACCGGGCTGCTGGGTGAACTGCCCGGGCTGGATCCCGTACTGACCCGGCTGGCCGCCGTACTGACCCGGCTGGCCGCCGTACTGACCCGGCTGGCCGCCGTACTGACCCGGATCGGCGGCGTACTGGCCGTGTTGGACGCCGTACTGACCCGGCTGCTGGGCGTACTGACCCGGGCCCTCGTGGGCTCCCGGGTGTCCGCCCCGGCCGGGGCCGTACGCGTCGTACCCGCCCGCCTGCCCGGGGCGGCCGTGACCGGGCTGCTGGGGCAGGCCGGGCGTCGCCCACGGCGGCTCGTTCGACGGCGCGTGCGCCGGCCGCGCCGCGCGCGGGGCGGGGGCGGCGAGGACACCGGAGAGCAGCAGCTGGCCGTAGAACAGGCCGGCGACCGACAGCAGCGCGAACGCCACGGCCACCCACCCGACGGCGCCGGCCGCGACCGGGCTGCCGCTGGCGGTGAACAGGAACAGCAGCGTCAGGAACCCGGTCCCGGACAGCACGGTCCCGGCGACGAGCACCCGGCCCGTCCCGGGCAGCAGCGACAGCCCACCCGCGATCCCGCCCGCCACGACCATGGCGAGCGCGTAGGCGGCGGCCGGGGGGAGCCCGAAGAAGGCCGTGACCAGGACGAGCAGCGCGGCGGCCGCGCCGCCCAGCACGGCGAGCCGCACCGTGCCCGCAGGTGGGGTCACCGCGTCGTCGGGGCCGGCCCCGGGGGAGGGCGGCTGGTTGCTGGACATGACGACTACTCCCGCTGGCGTCGGTGACAGGACTCCGGGCCGCACGCTAGTCGATTCCGCTCCACGGCCGGGTGACGCCCGACGGGCGCCGTACACACGACGACGCGCGGGCCCCCGGAGTTCCCGGGACCCGCGCGTCGTCGGTCGTACGCCCTACTTGGCGGAGAGGATCTCCTTCATGAGCGCGGCGGTCTCGGACGGCGTCTTGCCGACCTTCACGCCCGCAGCCTCGAGGGCCTCCTTCTTCGCCTGCGCGGTGCCGGCCGAGCCGGAGACGATGGCGCCGGCGTGGCCCATCGTCTTGCCCTCCGGCGCGGTGAAGCCCGCGACGTAGCCGGCGACCGGCTTGGTGACGTTGGCCTTGATGAAGTCCGCGGCACGCTCCTCGGCGTCGCCACCGATCTCACCGATCATCACGATGGCCTCGGTGTCGGGGTCCGCCTCGAACGCCTCGAGGGCGTCGATGTGCGTGGTGCCGATGACCGGGTCACCGCCGATGCCGATCGCGGTGGAGAAGCCGAACTCGCGCAGCTCGAACATCATCTGGTAGGTCAGCGTGCCGGACTTCGACACCAGACCGATCTTGCCGGGGCCGGCGATGTTCGCCGGGATGATGCCCGCGTTGGACTTCCCGGGCGAGATGATCCCGGGACAGTTCGGCCCGATGATGCGGGTCTTGTTGCCCTTGGCGACGGCGTGCGCCCAGAAGTACGCCGAGTCGTGCACCGGGATGCCCTCGGTGATCACGACGGCGAGCGGGATCTCGGCGTCGATGGCCTCGATGACCGCGTCCTTGGCGAACTTCGGCGGGACGAACAGCACCGACACGTCGGCGCCGGTCTCCTTCATCGCCTCCTCGACCGTCCCGTACACGGTGACGTCCTTGTCGCCGACCGTGTGCGTGGTCCCGGCCTTGCGGGCGTTGACGCCGCCCACGATGTTCGTGCCGGAGGCGATCATCTTCGTGGCGTGCTTGGTGCCCTCGCCGCCGGTGATGCCCTGGACGATGACCTTGCTGTTCTCGTTGAGGAAGATCGACATTTCTCTCAGGCTCCCGCGGCGTTCGCCAGCTCGGCGGCCTTGGCGGCCGCGTCGTCCATCGTGCCCACCACAGTGACGAGCGGGTGGTTCGCGTCGGCCAGGATCTTGCGACCCTCCTCGACGTTGTTGCCGTCCAGGCGGACGACCAGCGGCTTCGTGGCGTCGTCGCCCAGGATCTTCAGGGCCTCGACGATGCCGTTCGCCACCGCGTCGCACGCGGTGATGCCGCCGAAGACGTTGACGAAGACGCTCTTGACCTCGTCGTCGCCCAGGATGACGTCCAGGCCGTCGGCCATGACCTGCGCCGAGGCGCCGCCGCCGATGTCGAGGAAGTTGGCCGGCTTCACGCCGCCGTGCGCCTCACCGGCGTACGCCACGACGTCGAGGGTGCTCATGACGAGACCCGCGCCGTTGCCGATGATGCCGACCTGGCCGCCGTCGAGCTTGACGTAGTTCAGGCCCTTGGCCTTGGCCTTCGCCTCGAGCGGGTTCTCGGTCCGCTCGTCGACGAGCTCGGCGTGCGCCTCGTGGCGGAACGCGGCGTTCTCGTCGAGGGTGACCTTGCCGTCGAGGGCGATCACCTTGTCCTGCGGGTCACGGACCAGCGGGTTGACCTCGACGAGGGTGGCGTCCTCGGCGACGAAGGTCTCCCACAGCTTCACGATGACGTTCGCGGCCTCGTCGGCGACGGCGGCCGGGATCTTCCCCGCGGCGACGATCTCGTCGGCCTTCGCCTTGTCGACACCGGCGATCGGGTCGATCGCGATGCGGGCCAGCGCCTCCGGGCGCTCGACGGCCAGCTCCTCGATCTCCATGCCGCCCTCGGCCGAGCACATGGCCAGGAAGGTCCGGTTCGAGCGGTCCAGCAGGAACGAGAAGTAGTACTCCTCGGAGATGTCGCTGGCCTCGGTCACCAGCACCTGGTGGACGGTGTGGCCCTTGATGTCGAGGCCGAGGATGGCCTCGGCCTTCTCCTTGGCCTCGTCGGCACTCTGGGCCAGCTTCACGCCGCCCGCCTTGCCCCGGCCGCCGGTCTTGACCTGGGCCTTGACCACGACGGCGGTGCCCAGCTCGGACGCTGCGGCCGCGGCGTCGGCGGCGTTGTCCACGGTCTTCCCCGGCAGCACCGGGACTCCGTGCGCGGCGAAGAGGTCCTTCGCCTGGTACTCGTACAGGTCCACTCGGCTCTCCCGCTCCACTTCGCTATCGGCCGCGACCGGCGCGTCCCCGGGTTCCTCCGGGGGCGCCCCGCGCTGGGAGGCGGCAGCGGTCGCGGACGTCGGTCGTGCTGCGTCCGGGAGCCTAGCCACGCCGTCCGCACCGGTCCTGACCTGGGCCGGTGACTGCTGTCACCCCGTCGGGGCAGTGTTCGATTCAGATGCCCCGTCCGAGTGATGCCGACCACGCGCCGGGCCGCCACCGGGCGAACGGCTGTGATCTGACTTACCTTTCCACCATGGCGACGTCGCTACCCGGGTGGCGTCGCCTGCGCGCGATCGCTTCCGGAGCGACGGACCTCGCGAGCGATCTCGGGCAGGCGACGGGCTACGCCGTGCGCACCTTCACCTCCCCGGCCGGGCTCAGGGGCCTGGCCGTCGAGTGGGCGTGGCTGTCGGCCCACCTCGCGCTCTACCCGATCGGGCTGGCCGAGGAGACGGTCCGGGCACACGGGCACTGGCGCACCGACACCCTCCCGCCGGTCAAGCGCAGCCTGGTCGTCGCCGACCCGGCCGCCGCGGGGACCCCGATCCTGCTGATCCACGGGATCATGGACAACCGGTCGGTGTTCACCGTGTTCGCGCACGCGCTGCGCCGGCGCGGGTTCGGCACGGTGCACGCGATCAACTACAGCCTGCTCACCGGCGACCTGCGCAGCGCCGCCCACGAACTCCGCGGGCACGTCGAGCGGCTGCGCGAGGCGACCGGCTCGGACAAGGTCCACATCGTGGGGCACTCGCTCGGCGGGGTCGTCGCCCGCTACTACGTCCAGCGGATGGGCGGCGACGACGTCGTCGACACCCTGGTCACGCTCGGCAGCCCGCACTCGGGCAGCAATCTGGCCCGGCTCGCGCCGACCGCGCTGTGCCGCCAGCTCCGTCCCGGCTCCGAGGTGCTCGCCGAGCTCGACGTACCGGCACCGGGGTGCCGGACCCGGTTCCTCGTCGTCTGGTCCCGGATGGACGAGGTCGTCGTCCCGCAGCGCAACGCCCGGCTGCAGCATCCGGACCTCGACGTCCAGGAGCTCCGCCTCGACGACGTCGGGCACCTGTCGCTGCCGATCGACCGGCGCACGGTGCACTGGGTGGCCAGCACACTGGCGCGCGGCGAGGTGGAGCGGCGCGAGCACGACGCGGTCCGGGACCGCCGGCTGCGTGGATCCCTCCGCCCGGCCGGCCGGCACGCGGTGGACGCGGAGCTCGACGGCACCGGCACCGGCGGCGGCGTCCCCGGTGTCCCGGGCGCCCCCGCGTCCTGAGCCGCGGAGTCCGCCCACCCGTACGGCGGCGGACGACCGGGTGACCCGGAGCCGTCGCCCTCCGGCGCGTTCCCCCGACCGGTCGCCGATGATCTCCGACCGTCCGTACCCGTACGGCGGCCCGCCGTTGCCGCGTTGCGACTGTCGGGTTACCGTCCAGTCGTCCACGTCACGAGCCGATCACGGTGGTCGGCGCCGCCCCCGAAACGGCGCACACCCCCGCGGAGCCCCCACTCCGACGACCACCGCCGACCGGCCCGGGACGACCTGAACACCAGAAGGGCAGGTCTTGGCGCGCCACCGCTCCCCCAGCGGCGCCGTCCGACCGGAGTCCCGGCCCGGCACGATCCCCCACGTGCCGGTCACCGCGGGCGGCCACCGGCACCCGGCGCCTCCGCCGTCGGTCACGCGTACCCGCGTGCCGGCCGGCGCCGACGTGCACCGTCCGCATCCGCCGGCCCACGTGCCCGCCCGTACCCGCCCGGAACAGGCGGGTCCCCGGAACCGGCCCGGCACCGCCGCGCCCCACAGCCGCCCGCAGGGTCCGCGCGACGGGCACCGCCCCGCCGCACCAGCGCGTCCCGGCACCCCGGACGCGCCCGTCGCCCGTCCCGCCGTACCGGCCCGACACGGCACCGCGGACGCGCCCGTCGCCCGTGCCGCCGCGCCGCACCCCGGCCCGGCGGCGACCGCCCGCACGGCCGCACCCGGCGGAGCCGTACGCGCGACGTCCCACGACGGAACCGTGCACGGCGCGGCCACACCCACGACCGGGGCCGCGCGCCCGGCGACGGCCGGCGGGCACCAGTTCCCGCTGCCCCCGGCGACCGGCCACCGGACCCGGGTGACCGTCGCCGCCGCAGCCGGTGGCGCACTCGTCGCGGCCGGCCAGACGATGGCAGGCGCCCTCGGCATCCCGGGACTGTCCGGCGAGCAGGCCGTCGAGGACTCCTACGCACGGCTCGCCGCCTCGGCGATGCTGCCGGTGTCGGCCGAGCCCCGTCCCGCCGACACGACCGCTCCCGCGGTGACCTCGGCGATCGGTGGCGAGCAGCTGGCCTCGCAGGCCTCGCTGCCCGATCTCGACGACACCACCGAGGTCGACGTCGCCAGCCTCACCAAGGCCGCCCGCCTCGGCGAGCAGGCCGCCACGCAGGAACGCGCCATCTCCGGCGCCATGTCGCACGGCGCACCGAAGGCCGTCGTGTTCGACGGCGAGCCCCTGGTGATGCCCACCGCGGGCCGCTTCACCTCCGGCTTCGGCGCCCGCTGGGGCGTGCAGCACTACGGCATCGACCTCGCCGCGCCGATCGGCACGCCGATCTTCGCCCTCACCGACGGCGTCGTGGAGAAGGCCGGCCCGGCCAGCGGTTTCGGGATGTGGGTGGTGCTCAAGCACCCCGACGGAACCAGCTCGGTGTACGGCCACATCAACCGCTCGCTCGTCGAGGTCGGACAGCAGGTCAAGGCGGGCGACGAGATCGCCGAGGTCGGGAACCGCGGCCAGTCCACCGGCCCGCACCTCCACCTGGAGATCTGGGAGTCCGACGGCAGCAAGACCAACCCGCTGCCCTGGCTCACCGAACGCGGCCTGGACGTCACCCGGCTGACCGGCGACCGCGACGCCTGATCCGCACGCGGCAGAATGGCCGCGTGACGGACGGATCGGAACTCCGCGTCGGCGACACCGAACGCCGCGCGGTCGACGCCCGCCTCCAGCGGGCCCACGGCGAGGGCCGGCTCTCCCTGGAGGAGTACGAGGAACGGTCCGCCCGCGCCTGGGCCGCCCGGACCCGCGCCGACCTGGAACCGCTGACCGTCGACCTGCCCGCCGACACCGCCGCACCGACGGTCGCCACGGCCGCCCCGGCGTCCCGCGGACGGGACCTGCTCACGACGGCGGCCCGGTCGGCGGGAGGTGCACTGGGGACGGTCGCGCTGGTCGCGGCGGCGCTCTGGGGCGGCTCGCACCTGATCTCCGCGCAGGACGGCGCCGCGGTGCTCAGCTCACGGACGATCGCCGTGGCGCCCGACCAGGACCGGGTGGAGACCCGTGCCGTCCTCGGGTCGCTGCGCATCGTCGTCCCCGACGGCGTGCGGGCCGACGTCAGCGGCTTCACCGTCTTCGGGTCGACCGAGTGCCCGACGGCGTGCGCGGTGCCCGCACCCCGCACCGTCACCGTCGACGCCTCCGGGGCCTTCACCTCGATCGAGATCCTCACCCCGGCCGAGGCCGCGGCGGACCCCGGCCGCGGCGACTCCGACCGGGACTCCGACGACGACTGACCCGGCCCGGGCTACAGCTTCTGCATCGGGACGCCGCCGATCAGCATCAGGCGGACCGTCCCGCCCGAGCCGAAGTCGATCGTCACCGTCGCCCGCGGGCCGACGCCGTCCGCGGCGATCACCGTGCCCAGACCGTACTTGTCGTGGTTGACGCGGTCGCCGACGTCGAGATGCAGCGAGGTGTTGTTCAGGCTGCGCTCGGGGACCTTCCAGTCCCCGCGGCCGCCCGACCCCGTCGCGCCCCGCCCGCCGGAGCGGCCGAAGCCGAACCGGCCCACCGGGGCGGACGGCCGCTCGGCCACCAGCTGCTCCTCGGTGCGCCGCCACTCGGTCAGCTCGGCCGGCACCTCGTCGAGGAACCGGGACGCCGGGTTGGTGCTGGGCTGCCCGAACGCCGACCGGACGATCGCGCGGGACACGTAGAGGCGCTGCTCGGCCCGGGTGATCCCCACGTAGGCGAGCCGGCGCTCCTCGGCGAGCTCCTTCGGGTCCCCCAGCGTCCGCAGGTGCGGGAAGATCCCGTCCTCCCAGCCGGTCAGGAACACGACCGGGAACTCCAGGCCCTTCGCGGTGTGCAGGGTCATCAGGGTGACGACGCCGGTGTCGTCGTCGGGGATGGAGTCGGCGTCGGCGACCAGGGCCACCCGCTCCAGGAACGCGGCCAGCGAACCGGGCTCGGGGGCGCCGGCGTCGGTGTCGACGTCGTCGCCGGGGCTCGCCGGTGCCCCCGCAGCGGGAGCCGGGTCCTCGCCGGGGGCCGCTCCGGACCCGATCGCCCCGCCACCGGCGTCCGGGTCGGTGCTCAGCGCCTCCAGGTCGGCCACCGCGGCGTCACCGGCGAACTCGCGGGCCACGGTGACCAGCTCGGCGAGGTTGTCCATCCGGGTGCCGTCCTGCGGGTCCTCGGAGGCCTGCAGCTCCTCCACGTACCCGGTGCGGGCGTAGACCGCCTCCAGGATCTCCGCGGTGTCGTCGCCGCGGTCCACCAGTTCGCCGAGATCGTCGAGCATGCGGACGAACCCGGCGATGTTCTTCTGCGAGCGCGTCGCCAGGGCCGGGAGCTTCGCGGGCTCCTCGGCCGCGGTGCGCAACGCCCGGGAGAACGACGTCCGCTCCCGCTCCGCGTACTCCGCGACGACCGACTCGGCCCGGTCCCCGATGCCGCGCTTGGGCACGTTGAGGATGCGCCGCAGGCTGACCGTGTCCTCCGGGTTGGACAGCACCCGCAGGTACGCGAGCGCGTCGCGGATCTCGCGGCGCTCGTAGAAGCGGACGCCGCCGACCACCTTGTACGGCATCCCGACCCGCAGGAACACGTCCTCGAAGACACGGGACTGGTTGTTCGTGCGGTAGAAGACGGCGATGTCGCTGTTGCGGTACTCGCCGGAGTCGACGAGCCGGTCGATCTCCCTCGCCACGAACGACGCCTCGTCGTGCTCGTTGTCGGCGACGTAGCCGACGACGCGTTCCCCGTCGCCCGCGTCGGACCACAGTCGCTTGTCCCGGCGCTCCGGGTTCCGGGCGATCACCGCGTTCGCGGCGGACAGGATCGTCTGCGAGGAGCGGTAGTTCTGCTCCAGCAGGATCGTCCGCGCGTCCGGGAAGTCCTGCTCGAACTCGATGATGTTGCGGATGTTCGCGCCGCGGAACGCGTAGATCGACTGGTCCGAGTCGCCGACCACGCAGAGCTCGGCGGGCTTCCCCTTCTCCGTGGCCGGGAGCACCAGCTGGCGGACCAGCTCGTACTGGGCGTGGTTGGTGTCCTGGTACTCGTCGACCAGCACGTGCCGGAACCGCCGCCGGTAGTACTCGGCCACCGCGGGCATCCGGTCCAGCAGCGAGACCGTCTCCATGATCAGGTCGTCGAAGTCGAACGCGTTCGCCTGCCGCAGCCGGGACTGGTAGACGCCGTAGACCTCGGCGATCCGCCGCTCGTGGTCGGTGCCGGCACGCTCGGCCGCGTCGTCCGGCGACAGCAGCTCGTTCTTCAGGTTCGAGATCTGCGCGGCGAGGGCCCGCGGGGCGAACTTCTTCGGGTCGAGCTCCAGGTCCCGGCCCACGATGCCGACCAGGCGGCGGGAGTCGTCGGCGTCGTAGACCGAGAACGCGCTGCGCACACCCAGGTGCTTGGCCTCGCGGCGCAGGATCCGCACGCACATGGAGTGGAACGTCGACACCCACATCGGGCCGGAGCGGCGACCGACGAGGCCGTCGACCCGCTCCTTCATCTCGGCCGCGGCCTTGTTCGTGAAGGTGATCGACATGATCTCGCCGGGGTGCACCCCGCGCTCGGCGAGCAGCCAGCCGATCCGGTGCGTGAGCACGCGCGTCTTCCCCGAGCCTGCTCCCGCGACGATGAGCAGCGGGGACCCGGCGTGGGTCACGGCCTCCCGCTGCCGGTCGTTGAGGCCCTCGAGCAGCTGCCGGCCGCGTGAGGTCGTCGGCTCGGTGACCGAGCTCGTCCCGGGGAGTTCGAACAGCGCACTCATCGTGTCGAACACGGTACGCCGGGGGTCCGACAGCCCGGCCCCGGCGGGTGGAACGACGACGCCCGTACCCCGCCGGTGGTCTACACTCGCGGCCGTGTACGACGACAGGCGATTTCGCTACGGGTTCCGGTCTCCGGCACCCGCTGCACACCCTGTCTGAGGACAGACCCCCCAGCGCGCCCCGGAGTCCGGCAGGACCCGGGGCGTTCGCATGTCCTCGGTCCTCGAGACCCGGCGACCGAGACGAGGAGCCACGACCGTGACCGAACCCGCCGTTTCCCACGCGCCGAGCGGGGACTCCGTCCCCACCGGCGCCGACTCCGAGATCGACGACCTCCGCAAGGAGATCGACCGCCTCGACTCCGAGATCCTCGACGCCGTCCTGCGCCGCACGGAGGTGTCGAAGCGGATCGGCGCCGCGCGGATGGCCGCGGGCGGGCCGCGGATCGTCTACAGCCGCGAGATGGCGGTGCTGGACCGGTTCCACGAGCTGGGCCCGGAGGGCCGGGAGCTCGCACTGATGCTGCTGCGGCTCGGCCGGGGGCGACTCGGCGGTCGTTGAGCGCGGGTCGCCGCCCGGGCCGCCGTCGTCGCGCTCCGCATCCGCCCGGGAACGGCGACCATTCGGCGATTCACCGGAAGTGCACGGAATGTGACCGGGGTCGCTCCGGCCGGAAGACCGACCTGCGGTTTCCGACCCGGTGTCGTCGCAGACCGGTTGCCTCGGTGGTCAACGAACGGGGTGAGCGGTCGGTTACGCCCGTCGAACGGGAATCACCTGATCGGGTTACGCGCGACGAGCGGAGGGTCATCACTTGGGATCGGGCGAGGGTTCCGGTAGACCTTCCCGGGTCGAAACGACACCTGAAGGAGGACGTGCGGCCGTGACCGACACCCCTGCCGGAGCCCCGCTCCCCGGCGCCCCCGGCGCCCCCGGGCACCGTGAGGTCGTGAGTGTCGCCGAGCTTCTGGCCCGTCATGCGGCCGGCGCACGCGACTCCCGCCCCGGGCCGCTGACCGGCCCGATCCTGTCCGTCGGCGATCTGCTGCGCCGCGAGGGCCGCGAGTCGGCCGCAGCTGTTCCCGCGTCCGACGTCCCCGCCGCCGGCGCGCCCGGCGGGTGGCCCGACATCGACCTCCCGCAGCCGCGCACCGAGGGTGCCCAGGGCTGGGCCGCCCGGCCGACGTCCGGGCGCCGGCGGGCCGGTGCGGTCGCCGGTGCGCTGGTCGCCGCCGGCTCGGTGCTCGGCGCCGCGATGTACAACGGCGCCGCCTCGCACGACTCCGACGCCCAGGCCGCCGCGGACGGCCTCTTCCCCGGCGTCGCGCTGCCCGCGGGTCAGGCGCCCGACACGCTGCCCGGCCAGTACCTGCCGGCGAACGTCGCGCTCTCGTCGCCGCTGCACGAGCTGCCCGGCACCGCGCCCGGAGCGACCGACTGGATGGACGTCGCGTTCCCGCAGCAGTCCGCCGCCGCGGGCACCCTGCGTCAGGTCTCGACCGGCACCGGTTCCGGAGCGGCCGCGGCGATCCCGGCCCAGCGCACCACGACGACGGCCGCCGCGACCCCGCCCGCGGGATCCCCGGGCACGCCGTCCGGCAACGGCCCCACCGGGACCGGCTCCACCGGCACCGGCTCGCCGATCGGCGGGCTCGCACCGGTGCAGGCCCTCAACAACCCGGACCGGCCGTCCGCGCCGAACCTGATCGCGCCGCTCACCACGCCGAGCCCGTCCGCGGGCGGCACCAGCACCGGTCCGCTGCAGGGCGTCACCGAACCGACCCGGCCGGTCGTCGCCGGTGTCGCCGACGGCGTCGTGGCCCCGGTCGCGCGGGCCGCCGGCCCGGTGGGCCGGACCGTCGGCGGGGCCCTGGAGCCGGTCACCGGCGCCGTCGCCCCCGTGACGGACGCGGTGAAGCCGGTGACCCGCCCGCTCACCGACACCCTCGAGCCCGTCACGACGCCGGTGCTGGGTGCGCTGTCGCCCGTGACGGAGCCGGTCCTGGGCGCCACCGAGCCGCTGACCGGGCCGGTCCTGAAGGCCGCCGAGCCGGTCACCGGGCTGCTGGACACCTCGGCCGCGACGAAGAAGACCGACGGGTCCTCGGGCTCCTCCGGGAACGAGCGGACCCAGCCGCTGCAGAAGGTCACCGCGCCGGTCGGGAAGGCTCTCGGCACCGTGACCGAGCCGGTCGGGAAGGCCGCGTCGACGGTCACCGAGCCGGTCGGTGGGCTCGTCGGTGGCGTCACCGAGGGCGCCGGTTCCCTGCTGGGCGGCTGACCACCCCTTCCGCACGACGACGGCGCCGTCCCCCGCGATCGGGTCCGGCGCCGTCGTCGTGCAGGGGGTAGCGACCTACACGAGCCTCCTGTCGGAAGCCCAGCGGGACAGCTCGTGCCGGTTCGACGTCTGCGTCTTCCGCAGCACGCTCGACACGTGGGTCTCCACCGTCTTCACCGAGATGAACAGCTCCCCGGCGATCTCCTTGTACGCGTAGCCGCGCGCCAGCAGCCGCAGCACGTCGCGCTCACGCTTCGTCAGCTGGTCCACCTCCGGGTCCACCGGCGGCGCCGCCCCCGGACGGTCGGAGAACGCGTCGAGCACGAACCCGGCCAGCCGCGGGGAGAACACCGCGTCGCCGACCCGCACCCGGCGCACCGCGTCCGCCAGATCGCGCCCCGAGATCGTCTTGGTGACGTAGCCACGGGCCCCGGACCGGATGACGCTGATGACGTCCTCCGCCGCGTCGGACACCGACAGCGCGAGGAACACCGACTCCGTCCCCGCCGCCCGGGTGCGGCGCAGGATCTCGGCGCCCCCGCCACCGGGCAGGTGCACGTCCAGCAGCACGACGTCCGGCTCCAGGTGCGCGACACCGGCGACGGCCTCGTCCACCGAGCCCGCCTCGCCGATCACCTCGACGGCGGGCGACCGGCCGTCGCCGCGATCCAGCTCGGCGCGCACCCCCGACCGGAACAACGCGTGGTCGTCGACCAGGTAGACCCGGATCGGCCCGTCGGCCTCCGCGGAGCTCATGCCGTCCCCTCCCGTTCCAGCGGCATCGTCAGCCGCACCTCCGTGCCCTCGCCCGCACCGGTGCGGATCCGGACCGTACCGCCGTGCCGGCGCATCCGGGCGTGCACCGAGTCGGCGAGGCCGTGCCGGTCGCCGTCGACCGCGTCCGGGTCGAAGCCCTTCCCGCGGTCGCGGACGAACACCTCCGCGACGCCGGGGACCTCGTCGGAGGCCGGTTCGACCTCGACGTAGACGTCCACCTCCGCCGTCCCGGAGTGCTTGGCCGCGTTCACCATCGCCTCCCGCGCCGCGAGCACCAGGGCGCGCAGGTCGCCGTCGAGCTCGGCGTCGCCGACCAGCACCGGCCCGACGGCGACCGCGTAGGTGTCCTCGACCTCCCCCGCCACGCGGGTGATCGCCGCGGACAGCGTCGTCTCCGCCGCCTCCGAGGGCGGCACCCCGGCGCCGCCGGTGGCACGCCCGCCGGGCCCGTACAGCCACGCCCGCAGCTCGCGCTCCTGCCCGCGGGCCAGCCGCTGCACCTCGCGGGAGTCGCCCGCCTGGCGCTGGATCAGCGCCAAGGTCTGCAGCACCGAGTCGTGCAGGTGCGCGGCGATCTCGGTCCGCTCCGCCTCGACCGCGCGGGCCCGCCGTTCCTCGCCGAGATCGCGCACCAGCCGCACCCACCACGGGACGGTCAGCACCGCGACACCGAGCAGGGTCGCCAGCGCGGCCAGGATGCCGAACCGCACCTGGCCGAGGTCCAGGTTCCCCAGCAGGAACGCCATCAGCCCGGTCAGGACCAGGGCGGCCCCGAGCAGCGACCGCACCAGCGCGGCCCGGCCCCCGACGACGCGGGTGCGCGCGTCCCGCGCCCAGCGGCGGCGCTGCGCCTCGTCCGCCTCCCGCCAGACGACGGCCGCACCGACCGTCGCCAGCCCCAGCGGGCCGGCGATCCATCCGATCACCGAGCCGGACGTGGCCGCGACCAGCGACAGCCCCAGGCCGAGGGTGAGCAGCCCGGCCGCCTGCAGCCGTTCGGAACGGGTCACCGTCCGCTCGGCCGCGGAGACCTCCTGCCGGACGAACACCCACAGCAGGCCGTACGCCAGTACGCCCGCCCAGCCCAGGAACGTCAGCAGGACGAACGCCGCACGCACCCAGCGCACGTCGACGCCGAGATGGTCGGCGACGCCACCCGCGACGCCGCCCAGCATCCGGCCGGACCGGCGCCGGGTGAGCGGCGCGGCGGGGGCGGCGGACGCGGCGACCCGCGCGGTCGTGCGGTCCCCCACCGGGGCCGGCTCCGTCCGCTCCTCCCCGGACACCGGCCCGGTCCGGGCCTCGCCGGCCGTCGGCTCGGTCCGGGGCCCGGAAGCGGGGCCGGGTGGGGTCGGAGGCTCCGGCGGCGCACCGGCGGGCGCACCGCGGGCGGACGGGTTCGGGCTGTTCACGACTCCATCGTCACACGGTTCGCGGCCGTCCCCCTCCGGTCCGGTTCCGGGGTCGGCTCGGGGTTGTCCCCGAGACCCGGGGGTCACCCGGCCGTGCAGGCTTGTCGTCATGAGCGGAACACAGGCCCGGACCCCGGGGCCACGCCGGGCGGGGGCGCAGGGCATGGACACCCTGCGGGAGATGTGGGAGTCCCGGCCGGTGCGGCCACGGGACGACCGGAAACTGGCGGGGGTCTCCTCCGCGATCGCCCGCCGCTACGACGTGGACCCGACGCTGGTGCGGATCGCGTTCGTCGTCGCCACGGTGACCGGCCCGGGCCTGCCGCTCTACCTCGCGGGCTGCGCCGTTCTGCCGGACGCCGGCCCGCCGGGGGCGCCGCCGCAGCGGAACGCGCCGGCGTCGGTCCTCTCGATCACCCTGCTGACGATCGCGGGCCTGCTGGCGATCCCGCTCGTCACCTCGGCCGAGCGGCTGGTGGCCACGGTGGTCGCGGTGGGGCTCCTGGTGGCCCTGCACCTGACCCGCGGCGGACGGCCCGCGGCCCGGACGGCTGCCACCGCCGCCACCCCGGCCGTCCCGTGGGCGGCGGCGCCGGGCGCCACGGGCCCCACCGGCGCGGCGCACCCGGCGATGCCGGGAGACCCGGAGCGCACGCCGCCGTCGTGGGACCCGCTCGGAGTCGCACCGTTCGCCTGGGACCTGCCCGAGCCGGGCCCCGAGCCGGTGCCCCCGCCCGCGCCGCGCTCGAAGCTGACGCCGGTCACGCTGGCCGTCGCACTCGTCGTCGCCGGGATGGTGGGGGTGATCGTGCTGGCCGCACCGGGCGTCCTGCCGCTGTCCGCGGTGCCGGGGGCGGCGCTCGCCGTCGTCGGGGTCGGGCTGCTGATCGGCGCGTTCCGGCGGGTGGGGCGCTGGCTGATCCCGTTCGCACTGGTGCTCGCCCTGCTGACCGGCCTGACCTCGCTGGTGAACGGCGCGTTCGGCCCGGACGGCTGGGCGGTCCGCGGCGGCGTCGGCCCGATCGTGGAGGCCCCTGCGACGGCGGCACAGGTCGCGCCCGAGTACCGGCGCGGCTCCGGGACCATCGACCTCGACCTCACCCGGATCGACCTGACCCCGGCGCCCGGGGCCGAGGGCCCGGTCCGCACCCGCGCCGAGGTCGGCGCCGGCGCGATCACCGTGCGGGTACCCGAGAACGCCGATCTCGTCGTCCGCGGGTCGGCCGGGCTCGGCGACGTGACGATCGACGGTCAGTCCCGGACCGGGGAGAACTCGGACCTGGCCGTCACCGACCCCGGGCCGGACGGCCCCGGCGGGCGGGTACTGGAGCTCGACCTGCGGGCCGAGATGGGGGTCGTGGAGGTGCAGCGTGGCTGAGACCGAGGTCGGACGTCGCCGGCCGGACGTGGTCGCCCTGGTGGCGGGGATCCTCGCCCTGCTCGTGGCGGTCTCGGGGCTGACCGGGGTGGGCCCGTGGGAGTTCGTCGACCTGCGCTGGCTGCTCGCCGGGACCGCCGTCGTCGCCGGGATCGCGTTCCTGGTGGCGAGCCTGCGTAACTCCCGGGCCCCCTCCGACGACAACTAGTCAGCGACACCACACGTGGGGGTCGCCGGCGAGCTGGGGAGCGTCGCCGGCGCCCACCGCCGCCCGTGCGGCCGCGGACCCGACGGGGGTCGGGGACGCAGGCCCGGGCAGGCCGGGGCGGGACCGGGAACACCGGTCCCGCCCCGCTCGACGTCCGGGGTCACTCCCACTCGATGGTGCCCGGCGGCTTGCTCGTCACGTCCAGCACGACCCGGTTCACCTCGGACACCTCGTTGGTGATCCGGGTGGAGATCCGCTCGAGGACCTCGTAGGGCAGCCGGGTCCAGTCCGCGGTCATCGCGTCCTCGCTGGACACCGGACGCAGGACGATCGGGTGGCCGTAGGTGCGGCCGTCGCCCTGGACGCCGACGCTGCGGACGTCGGCGAGCAGCACCACCGGGCACTGCCAGATCTGCTGGTCCAGCCCGGCCGCGGTCAGCTCCTCGCGGGCGATCGCGTCGGCCGCCCGCAGCGTCTCCAACCGGTCGTGGGTGACCTCGCCGATGATGCGGATGCCCAGGCCGGGGCCGGGGAACGGCTGCCTGCCGACGATCACCTCGGGCAGCCCCAGCTCCGCACCGACCATGCGGACCTCGTCCTTGAAGAGCGCCCGCAGCGGCTCGACCAGAGCGAACTCGATGTCGTCGGGCAGCCCGCCGACGTTGTGGTGGCTCTTGATCGTGGCCGTGCCGTCACCGCCGCCGGACTCGACGACGTCCGGGTAGAGCGTTCCCTGCACCAGGAAGCCGACGTGGTGGTCGGCCACGACCTCGGCCGTCGCGGCCTCGAAGACCCGGATGAACTCCCGGCCGATGATCTTGCGCTTCTCCTCGGGGTCGGTGACCCCGGCGAGCGCGTCGAGGAACCGGTCGGCGACGTCGACGGTGTGCAGCGTCGCCCCGGTCGCGGCGACGAAGTCCTTCTCCACCTGCTCACGCTCACCGGCACGGAGCAGCCCGTGGTCGACGAACACGCAGGTCAGCCGGTCCCCGATCGCACGCTGCACGAGCGCACCGGCGACCGCGGAGTCCACCCCTCCGGACAGCGCGCAGATCGCGTGGCCGTCGCCGACCTGCGCCCGGATCGCGTCGACGGTCTCGTCGATGATCGACGCGGTCGTCCAGGTCGGGGTGATGCCGGCGACGTCGTGCAGGAATCGCCGCAGCACCTCCTGCCCGTGCGGGGAGTGGCCGACCTCCGGGTGGTACTGGACGCCGGCCAGGCGCCGGTCGGTGTCCTCGAACGCGGCGACCGCGACCCGGTCCGACGACGCCGTCACCGTGAAACCGGCGGGCGCCGCGGTCACCGAGTCGCCGTGGCTCATCCAGACCGGGTGCGTCGCCGGCAGCCCGCCGTGCAGCGTGCCGGGGGTGCCCGAGAGTGCGATCTCGGTGCGGCCGTACTCCCGGGTGCCGTCGTGCGCGACCTCGCCGCCGAGCGCGCGGGCCATCGCCTGGAAGCCGTAGCACATGCCGAAGACCGGGATGCCGGCCTCGAAGAGCGCCGGGTCGACGGCCGGGGCGCCGTCCGCGTACACGCTGGCCGGGCCGCCGGAGAGGATCACGGCGGCGGGGGCGCGGTCGACGATCTCGGACACCGGCGTCGACGCGGGGACGATCTCGGAGTACACGTCCGCCTCGCGCACCCGGCGGGCGATCAGCTGCGCGTACTGGGCGCCGTAGTCGACGACGAGGACGGTCGGGGTCTGCACGCCGTCCAGGGTAACGACGCGACCGGCGTCACCCGGTGCCCGCACCGCCCCACCTCACACCGATCGGGCGAGAGATCTGCTGCCACCAGCGAGCGGAACGGCGTCGTTTCCGGCCCGGCCAGCCCATACCACTCGCACGGACCGCCGCACGACGACAGCGCCGCCGTACGCAGTCGCGTGGCGGCAGCGGTGGGGCCGGCAGGTCGAGCGCACGTCCGCACATCAGGCAAACAGATCGCACCCTCACCGGAATTGCCAGATTCGGACTGTCGTCGAATTCACGGAAGTGAATCTAGAAGAGCTTCGGGTGAAACTGTCCGACTATGCGCGTCGCCGCATCATCCCGCGCTACGGAAATCGTCTGCAGCAGATTGCATGATCCGTCTGGATTCGTCGCCCCACAGAGCGCGCCCGGCGAAGAGATCGAACAGGCCACGATGATGGTCTACGTCTTTCGGGTCACGCAGAACCAGCTGCCCCGAGAACAGTTCCGCAGTGACCAGACGGCGATCGTAGACGACGAACGTGTGATAGGCGCCGTCCGGAACTGTTCGATCCAACGGCGGGACGCCGATCGAAACGGATGACAGCAGCGACAACGCGTGCAGGTGCTCGAGCTGCGGCGCCATGACGTCCGGTGGACACAACCGCCAGCGCAGTGCGGACTCGGTCAGAAGAAAGCTGAACCGCTTGTCAGGATCGTGGAGGACCGCCTGCCGGTCCCGCTTGGCCGCGATCGTCCGGTTGATGTCGTCACCGACGGGCGTCAGCGGCGTGGACAACGCCGCACGCATGTACCCGGGCGTCTGAAGCAGGCCGGTGATCAGCGCCGGGAGGAAGTGCCGGATCTCCGTCGCCCGCTGCTCCAATGCGGCGAGTTCACGCTGCCGGTGATGCAGGCCGCGGCGCACTGAGCTGCGGACGTCCTGGAACTCGGAGTTCGCAACACGTGTCAAGGCCAGGAGATCTGTACGGCTCTGCCCATCGATACCCAGGCCTGCCAGCATCTGCTCGACGTCGACGACGCTCGGCAACAGCCGTCCGGTCTCGATCCGGCTGATCTTGCTCTGGCTCATTCCGGCCCTGCGGGCGAGCCGCTCACCGGAGAGCCCCGAGGCCCTATGGAGACGCAGCAGAGCCGCGGCAAGATCCTCGCGGTCCTCGGTCGTCCAGCCGGGTTCGATCCTCACCCGTCCAGCATGGCCTCGTATGCGGTGAACGGGACCGCTCGCTCCCACACGCGCTGCTGCCACTGCACGTACGGGGCAGGATCGATGTCGTTCAGCAGCTCCCGGTCGATCTGGCGCCCGTCGGCGTCATAGGCCATCAGGACTATCCGTGTGTCGTCGAAAAGCCAGAAGTCCTGCTGCGGGAGGCCGGGCACCGGGTCGTCGGTGACGTCCAGGATCCGGACGTCCTCACCTGCCCGCACCGTGTGCGCGTAGACCGCGAACTCGTAGCGCAGATAGTCGGTCAGCGGCCGGCGGACGACGTGCACCCGGCCGACCCACCGCCCCGTCGCCCGGAACCTCCTCACCCGGACGAGCCACTGATCGTCGTCCGGGATGTGCAGCCCCCCGGTGGAGAGGAACGCGGCCAGCTCGGCGTCCTCCTCGGGAACCCCGTACGAGGGCAGCGTCTCCAGACGGAAGGCGGTTCGCTCGTACGAATCGAAAAATCGGCGCCAGGAATCAGACTCCAAGCGCACGAGCAGCGTCCCGTAAAATAGTCACCGGAATCTCGACGATTGCCTCGTCGTCCGGAGTCGCTCGATCGACGACATATCCTTGGACGGCAACCGTTCCTCGATCGGTCACGAACACCGTCGGGCAGTCGTCCCGTCCGCAGTCACCACCCGCGATCCGGTTCAGTTCCATGTCACTCCGTTCGCCGCCATTGTGGATCACAGCCAACCAACGCTGGCGTACGGCGGTCAAGAACGATTCACGTCGTGGAATGAACCCAGGATCATCCCGCCAGCCGCTCGATGCCGTCGAGGATCAGGCCGAGACCGAACTCCCAGTCACCGTCGGCGTCCTCCTCGTCGAACCCGCCCGCGTACCAGAGCCGGTTCATCGACGGGAACCGCTCCTCGCTGAAGTAGCTCCCCCAGAACCCGGCCCGGGTGGCGTAGTGGTCGTCGCGGTCGACACCGGTGCGGGACGCCACCGACGTGTCGGTGATCTTCGCGCGGGCCGCTCCGAAGACGTGCGACTCGATCAGCCCCGCCGACCGGACGACCGTCACCGGGTCCAGCCCGGCCAGCGAGACCGCGCGGTAGAGGTCCTCCTGGACGTCGAGCACGTGGGGCCCCAGCGGCATCCGCCACAGGTTCGAGCTGATCAGCCACGGGTGCTCGCGGTACATCCGCCACGCCTCGTGCGCGTGGAACTCCGCCTGCGCCCGCCACCCGAGGTCCCGGGCGGGCAGCTCCCGCGTCCCCCACGCGCGATCGACCATGAGCTCGAACAGCTCGTCCCGGCCGGGCACGTAGGTGTAGAGGCTCATGGCGCCGACCCCCAGCTCCTGGGCGACCTTGCGCATCGACAGCTCGTCGACCGAGCGGGCGGCGACGGCCATGCCCGCCTCGACGACGCGGTCGAGCGTCAGCTTCTGCCGCGGACCGCGCCGTGGCGGGGCCGGCGGGTCCCAGAGCAGCTCGATCATCGCCTGGCCCTCGGGCGTCCCCCACCCCTGCTGATCCGTCACCGAACTCCCTCGCCGACTCTTCGTACGGCGTACCCTATCGGCCCCGCGCCCCGTCCCTCCGATCATCGATCCTGATGATCGACGCCGCCGGGGCCCGCACACCGGTAACGACGCACCGGCGTTCGGCCGATCAGGGGTACGTCCGCTCCGCACGACTCCCCCGGAGGCACCGAGATGGCCAGCACCCCGACCGGCGACCCCGGGACGGTCGACGCCGCGGCGACGATCCCGGCCCAGCGCACCGAGGCCGGCGTCCCGCCCGGCGCGGTCGCGTCGCCGCAGCCGGGCCCCGGGGTGCTGCCGGACCGGACGATCCCGGAGCAGCGCCCGGCTCCCGCCCGGACCGTGGCCCCGGCGCCCGGTACGCCGACGCCGGACGACACCGCCCTGCCGGTTCCCGCCGGCACCACGGAGCCGGGTCCGGCCCTGCCCGTCACCCGGGCCCGCGCGTTCCGCACGGCGGTACTGCCGGTGTTCCTCGGCGCCGCCGCCGTCGCCACCGCCACGATCGCCGCGACCGGGCTGCTGCTGACTCCATCGTCGTCCTCGCCGCTGCCCACCCCGGCCACCGTGACCGGCTCCGGAGCACCGCTGCCCCGGATGGCGCCGCTCTCCCCCGCCGCGGCGGCCGCACTCGTCGACGCGGTGCCCGGCACCGCGCTGTCGGCCGCCGATCCGGTGGTCGCGCTGACCGCGTGGCGGGACAACGGCGGTCTCGGCCACCTCGTCGCGATCGGCGACGGGTTCGACCGGCTCGCCGCCGCCGCGGGCCGGCAGGACGCCGTCGAGCTCGCCGTCGCCTGCGGGACGCTGCAGACCGTGATGCGCGACGCCCGCGGCTACGACGCGGTGCCGGACGCCGTCGCGCAGGGCCACTGGACCGCGCTGCTCGACCACGGCTCGGCCGCCGCGACCGCCTGCATGTCCGGGGCGCTGACGTTCGACGCGCGGCAGCTGACGGCCTTCACCGAGCAGTCCGCCCTGGTCCGCCAGGACCTGACCGCAACAGCGACCCGAATCCACACCGCCCTGACCTGACCCCGCCACACCCTCCCCACGAGCCGGACGCTCACCGGTTCCGGCGGTGCGCACCCGATCGCGTGCGCGGACACCGATCCCGTGAGCGTCGCGGGATCAGTCCTCGTGCCGGCCGAGGGAGCGGTGAGGTGGGGGCTGGACCGTGCCCAGGAGGGCACGCAGGTCCGCCGCGGTCGCGGCTCGCCGCTCCAGGTCGACGGCCACGACCGGTGCGACCTCCCGCAGCCGCCCGAGCAGGGCCGGGTCGGCGAGATCGTGGGCGCCACCGGCGAGCCCGGTCACGATCGCGTCCGGCCGGAGAGTGGCCACGGCCTGCGGGTCCGGGGCACGGTCGGTACCGACCTCGTCGACGCCGTCCAGCACGCCGGCGCAGCCGACGACCGTCGCCCCCAGCTCGACCAGCAACGCGCCGACCTCCGGGTCGGTCGCGACGACCTGCCGGACCGGACCGCGCAGCGGGACGGGCGTGCCGGTGGCGTCGACGAACGCGCGGCCCCCACCCATGGCGGCCCCTGCGGTGGGTCGGTTCATCCCGCCATCATGCACGGGAGCCGGTCCACGGCGCGATCACCGGCCGGAACCCGGTGGACCGCCCGCCACCGGCACGCCTAACGTCGCCGGACGTGACCAGCCCGAACGAGAACCGGATCCGCCGCGCCCTGACGAACTGCTCGAAGGGCGAGGCGAACCGGATGACCCTGCCGGCGTGGGTCCGCGAGCTCGACCCCGACAGCCTCGACGACGTCCACGGCTGGCGTGACCCCAAGGCCCCGGACCGCGGGGTGCTGCTGGTGCCGACGACGGAGGGCCCTGCGGGCGTCGTCCTGCGGGCCGCCACCGGCACGGCGCGGGCGGCCGCGATGTGCGCGCTCTGCCGGACCACGCACTCGGTCGGCGGGGTCGCGCTCTTCGCGGCGCCCCGCCGGGGCGCGAAGGGACGCCAGGGCGACACGGTCGGCACCTACATCTGCACCGATCTCGCCTGTGCCGAGCACGTCCGGGTCGAGACGGCGACCGCCGTGCTGAAGCCGACGCCCGGCACCACGGTGGACGAGCGCCGGGCCGGCCTGCGGGAGCGGGCGGTCGAGTTCGTCGCGGCCGTCACCGCCGAGGGGTAGGCCGACCGGCTCAGGTGCGCAGGTTCAGCCCGACCCGCTGGAACTCCTTGAGGTCGGAGTAGCCGGTCTTCGCCAGCGCGCGGCGCAGGGCGCCGAACAGGTTCGTCGTGCCGTACGGGCTGTCGGTCGGTCCGAACAGCACCTGCTCCAGCGACCGGCCGGACCGGGCGAGGCCGGTGACCTCGGACCGCGGCAGCGACGGGTGTGCCGCCGCCGACGTCCAGTACAGCCCGCCGGCCGGGGACTCGGTGGCCTCGGCGAGCTGCTCGCCGAGCATCACGGCGTCGGCGCCGCAGGCGACCGCGCGGGCGATGTCACCGGAGGTGCCGATGCCGCCGTCGGCGATCACGTGGACGTAGCGACCGCCGGTCTCGTCGAGGTAGTCGCGGCGCGCCGCGGCGGCGTCGACGATCGCCGTCGCCATCGGGACGCCCACGCCGAGCACCTCGTCGGTGGTGGTGGCCGTCGACTGCCCGTACCCGACGATGACGCCGGCCGCGCCGGTCCGCATCAGGTGCAGCGCGGTGCGGTAGTCACCCACCCCGCCGGCGACGACCGGCACGTCGAGGTCGGCGATGAAGTCCTTGAGGTTGAGCGGCTCGCCCTCCGAGACGTGCTCGGCGGAGACGATCGTGCCCTGCACGACCAGCACCTCGACGCCCGCGGCGAGCAGCGCCGGGGTGAGCTCACGGGCCCGCTGCGGGCTGACCCGGGCGGCGACCGTGTGCGAGGCCTCGCGCAGCGGGCGCAGGGCCTCCACGATCAGGTCCTCGCGGATCGGGGCCTGGTGCAGCTCCTGCAGCAGCGCGAGCGCCGAGTCGGGCTCGTCACCGGTGGCCGCCTCGACGACCCGCGCCAGCGCGCCCTCGGCGTCGCCGTGCCGCGCCCACAGGCCCTCGGCGTTCAGGACCGCCAGACCGCCGAGTTCGGCGACCCGCACCGCCGACGCCGGCGACACGACCGCGTCGGTCGGATGGGTCACGAGCGGGATGTCGAACCGGTAGGCGTCGAGCTGCCAGGAGGTCGACACCACCTTGGAGCTGCGGGTCCGCCGCGACGGCACGATCTCGATCTGGTCGAGGTCATAGGCACGACGGGCCTCCCGGCCCATCCCGATCTCCACGAGGTCACGCACGGGGACACCCTAAGCGGCGCCCTCCCGCGTCCGTGCCGCGGCCTACCCGGTACCGCCGGAGAGTCAGCGGGCGACGTAGTTCGGCGCCTCGACCGTCATCGTGATGTCGTGCGGGTGGCTCTCCTTGAGCCCGGCCGCGGTGATCCGCACCAGCTTCGCCTGCTGCAGCTCCGCGATCGTCTGCGCGCCGACGTAGCCCATGCCCGAGCGCAGCCCGCCGCCGAGCTGGTGCACGACCGACGAGAGCGGCCCGCGGAACGGGATCCGGCCCTCGATGCCCTCGGGGACGAGCTTGTCCTCGGACAGCACGTCGTCCTGCGCGTAGCGGTCCTTGGAGTAGCTGCGCCCGGCGGCACCGGCCCGGCCCTGCATGGCACCCAGCGAGCCCATGCCGCGGTAGGTCTTGAACTGCTTGCCGCCGACGAGCACGACCTCGCCCGGGGACTCCGCGGTCCCGGCCAGCAGCGAGCCCAGCATCACCGTCGACGCACCGGAGGCGATCGCCTTGGCGACGTCACCGGAGTACTGGATGCCGCCGTCGCCGATCACCGGCACGCCCGCCGGCGCGCAGGCCCGGGTCGCCTCGTAGATCGCGGTGATCTGCGGGGCGCCGACCCCGGCCACGACACGGGTGGTGCAGATGGAGCCCGGCCCGACGCCGACCTTGACCGCGTCGGCGCCCGCCTCGACGAGCGCCTTCGCGCCCTCGTAGGTCGCCACGTTCCCGCCGACGACGTCGACCTGGTCGCCGACCTCGGCGCGCAGCTTCGCGACGGTCTCCAGCACCCGGCGGGAGTGGCCGTGCGCGGTGTCGACCATGAGGACGTCGATGCCGGCGTCGACCAGGGCCATCGACCGCGAGTACGCGTCGTCCCCGACACCGACGGCGGCCGCGACGACCAGGCGGCCGTCCGGGTCCTTGGTGGCGAGCGGGTACTGCTCGGTCTTGTTGAAGTCCTTGATCGTGATCAGGCCGCGCAGCACGTCGTCGCCGTCGACGATCGGGAGCTTCTCCAGCTTGTGCCTTCGGAGCAGCCCGAGCGCCGCCTCCGCCGTCACGCCGACCTTCGCCGTCACCAGCGGGGCGCGGGTCATCACCTCGGAGACCGGGCGGTCGGTGTCGACCTCGTACCGCATGTCCCGGTTGGTGATGATGCCGACCAGCCGGCCGCCCTCGTCGGTCACCGGCACGCCGGAGATCCGGAACTTGGCGCACAGCGCGTCGACGTCGGACAGCGTCGCGTCCGGCGCACACGTCACCGGGTCGGTCACCATCCCGGCCTCGGACCGCTTGACCACCTCGACCTGGGCCGCCTGCGCGTCCGGCGCGAGGTTGCGGTGCAGCACACCGAGCCCGCCCGCGCGGGCCATCGCGATCGCCATCCGGGACTCGGTGACCGTGTCCATCGGGGACGACACGAGCGGCACCTGGACCCGCACGCGGCGGGTCACCTGGCTGGACGTGTCGGCCGAACTGGGAATCACGTCCGACTCGGCAGGGAGCAGCAGGACGTCGTCGAAGGTCAGGCCGATCGTCGCGAACTTGTCCGGCAGGCCGCCGATCTCGCTCGTCATCTCTCCGGAGCTCCCCTTGCAGTCGCGACTAACGCGGCGGTCGCTCGCCGCAGGACGCCATCGTACGTGGACCGTTACGGGGTGGGCCGGGGCCCGACCCCCGACACCGGTACCGTGTACGCCGTGTCACCAGAGGCGCTGCCACCGGACCCGTTCGCCGGAGACCCGGATGACCCTGCGCGCTCCCTGGAGGCGCTGGACGATCACGGTGACGACGCGTGGGCGGACTCCGGTGACCCCGACGGTCCCCCGCTGACCGACACCGACCGCGGTGAGATCCTGGCGGACCTGGCGGATCTCGCGGTCTACCAGGCGCTGCTGTCGAAGCGTGGGGTCCGCGGCATCGTCGTCGACTGCACCGACTGCGGAGAGCAGCACTTCCACGAGTGGAACCTGCTGCGCGCCAGCCTCCAGCAGCTGCTCGACGAGGGCCGGATGCGCCCGCACGAGCCGGCCTTCGACCCGGACCCCGCGCACTACGTGACGTGGGAGTACTGCCGCGGCTACGCCGACGCCACCCTGGCCGAGGACGAGTAGCGCGGACGGAACGACGAGAAGGGCCCCGGAGGACGACGCCTCCGGGGCCCTTCTCGTACGTGCCTCAGTTCGGGGAGCTGCTGACCGCCCCGGTCGAGGTGGACGACGACGGCGTGTCCCGATCGGACTCGGAACGACCGCCCTCGCCCGACGCCGTCGGCGACGTGGACGTCGTGCTCGGGTCGGCCGATCCCTCGGTCGTCGGCGAGGTCTCGGACGGGCTCGGCGACGTCGTCGTGCTCGGCGACGGGCTCCCGGTGCCCGGCCCCTGCAGCACCCGCGGGTCGCTGCTGCCCTCCGGGCTGCTGCTCCCCTCGGGGCTCGTGCTGCCACCCGACGAGCTGCCGCCCGGGTTCGAGGTACCGGACTCCGGCCGCGGCGAGACGGGCTGCTGCGGCTCCGGACGCCCCTCCGACGACGGCGGCGGCGGCGCCGGGGTGCCGTCGCGCAGCGGTGCCCGCGGGTCGGTCGGGACACCGGCCGGGGACTCCGCCACCTTCTGCGTCAGGAAACGGTTCTGCTGCTCGAAGTCGTCACGCTGCTCGGGATCGGTCCGGTCGAGGAGCGGGCCGAGCGCGGCGAGATCCTGCTGCGCACCGACGGTGTCGCCGGAGGCGAGCTTCGCGTTCACGCGCTCGATGCCCGTCCGCAGGTCGGACGCGGCCTGGACCTGCTCGGCACGCTCGCTGTAGAGCACCCTGCTGACACCCCAGAGCGCGTCGCCCGGCTGGGCCTCGTGCGCACCGATCGAGACGACGGCGAGGGCGCAGGCGGCCACCGCGGCGGCCGCGACCAGCGGGCGCAGGAAGGACACCTTCCGCGACGGCTTCGCCGGCTGCAACATCTCGACGGCCTCGTCGGTCCCGACGAGTTCGGGGACCGGCTCGCGGTCGACGTCGTCCTTCCAGGTGGAGAGCAGCGCGACCAGACGATCGTCGACGTCGTAGCCGCGGTTGCCCGGTCCGGACACGCCCAGGCCGGACGACAACGCGTTGATCAGCTCGTCGTCGGCTTGCAGCTCGACCAGGTCGACCGGGCCCTCGTCGTCGAGCTCCGGCTGGTCGGCGAACGGCCGGCCGACCGGCTGCCCGCCCCGGTGGCCGTTCTGGCCCGACGGGGGACGGCCGCCCTGGGGACCGGGCCGCGGCTCGCCGAAGCGGCCGCGGGTGACCGGTGCGGGCGGGCGCTCCTGCCCGTCGCCCGGCCGTGGGGGTCGGCCCGGGCCGTACGGATCCTGGTCACGCATCCCGGACCACCTCCTCACTCATGATCTTCCGCAGCCGGGACAGCGCCCGGTGCTGTGCCACCCGGACGGCGCCCGGTGTGGAGCCGACGGCTGCCGCGGTCTCCTCCGCGGACAACCCCACGACCACCCGCAACACGATGATCTCCCGATGCTTCTCCGGGAGGACCTCCAGCAGCCTGGACATCTCCTCGGACAGTTCGACCTGAAGGGCCCGGGTCTCCGGGCCGTCGGACGTCTCCATCCGTTCCGGCACGTCGGCGACGGGCTCGGAGCGGTTGCGGGACGCCGCCCGGTGCGCGTCGATCACCTTGTGCGACGCGATGCCGTAGACGAACGCGAGGAACGGGCGGCCCTGCACCCGGTACCCCGGCAACGCCGTGAGCACGGCTACACACACCTCCTGGGCGACGTCGTCCGCCGAGACGGATCCTCTGTCGGTCCCCAGTCGTGCCCGGCAGTAGCGCACGACGAGGGGCCGAATCATGGTGAGAACGCGCTCGACCGCGGATCGATCGCCGGCCATCGCCGCTTCGATCCACTCGTCGGGAACGTCTCTTGATTCACTCATCGTGGGGAACCGTCCAGGTGTTACGAGACTGCTTCGGTGTCATCCGATCGTGGAGGCAACCCGCGTTCCGGCAGGTGGGACCACGGAGGGTCCACCGTATCCGAGCGCCGTACGCCCGTGGGAGCTGCTCCATGCAGAGTCAGACGATCGTGCGGAGTGTCGGGTTGCGTGACGCCTCGGGTGCACGCGGTCACCAGGCGGGCACGGTCGGCGAGCGGTACACGCGGCACCGTCGGGCGCTGTGGCCGGACGGGAAGAAGATCATCCCTGGTGGGCAGCCGGTCGTGGACCGCCCGGCGCGGGCGGCATCCGCTCCGGCGACGTTCACAGCACCGGCACACGACGCCCGTGTAACGAACGTGACGTGAGTGACGAAAGGGACCACAGGGACGTGAGGTGACTGTTCCCGGTTCGACGGCGACCGCTCGTCGCCCGGGCTCCGACCCGGGGCCGGGACGACAGGCACGGGCACGGGACGGGTCGTGTGGCAGGAGGGGCGTCCGGGACGACGCCGGGCGCGGGCTGGGCCGCCGGGGCGCGGCGGCAGCGATGCCCCACGACCGGCGGGGTGCGACCCGGCCGGCGGGAGCGGGGCTCGGCGATGGCGGCCGGCGGAGGTCGCGGGTCCGGTCGCGGGGAGCACGACCGGTGCCGGACGACCGTCCGGAGCCGGGGTGGCGCGCGTGGCGGCACGCCGGAGCCGTCGTGGGCGGGACCGCGGGGGTCGGTCCGGCCCGTGGGTCCCGTGACCGGCCCTCGCGGGCGGCACGGGGTGCGGGTCACGCCGGGTTCGGGGATCCGGCGCGGTACGCGGGGTGCAGCAGGTCGTCCGTCAGGAGACGAGACCGCGCCGGAACCCGTGCGCGACGGCCTGCGCGCGGTCCCGGACACCCAGCTTGCGGAACAGCCGCCGGGCGTGGGTCTTGACCGTGTCCTCGGACAGGTAGAGCTCGCGGCCGATCTGGCCGTTGCTCTTGCCCTGGCTCATCCCGCGCAGCACCTGCAGCTCACGCTCGGTGAGCTGGACGCCCGGGTCGGTGGGGACCCGCGGGGTGGGCACCGAGGTGCTGGCCAGGGTGTGCGCCAGCGCGGCGACCAGCTCGGGCCGCGAGGCGTCCCAGCGCAGGTAGCCACGGGCGCCGCCGGCGATCGCGGCGGCGATGCTGCCCGCGTCGTCCGGAGCACCGAAGACGATGACGTTGGCCTGGGGGTGCGCGGCGACCAGGCGCCGGGTGGCCTCCACACCGGTGGGCACCGCACGCTGGGTCCCGACCAGGACGACGTCGACGGACTGGCGGGCGTAGCGGGCGAGGAGTTCGTCCCCGTGGGCCACGCAGTCGATGCGCTGGACCCCGGGGACCGCGGACATGACGCGGGTCAGACCCTCGCGGACGCTGCGACGATCGTCGCAGATGAGTACCGTCGTCACGACGATTCCTTCCTGCAGCTTCCTGCAGCCGGGTGATATTCACCCTCCGAATCGGCGGGTGACCCTCTCACCTTGACACGGTCGGGGCGATTTTGTGGCCTCCGTTCGGAACTCCGGCCCACCTGCCTCAGCGTCATGTGGGTGAAGGGTCGCCGAATGGAGTAGTCCGTACGGTACATCCTCCGGTCCGGGGATCCAGCACTACTCCCGCAGCAGTTCCCGGCCGGGACCGTCACTTCGCGTATAGAGGACGCTCACCGTGTGCAATGCCGCATGTCGGCGACCCTCCGCACCCGCTCGGCGACTGCGCGTATCGAAACGTGACTCTCCGGCGTGTCGCGGTGCGGCGTCCGATGCACCGGCCCGGTTGTTCATCCCCTGTTCAGCCGTACCGTGACCGCTTCGTGACAGGACCTCGCCGTCATCCGGGTCGACGACCGCTCCGACCCTCTCCGGCGGGTGGCGGTCGGCGAGGTCCGCCGCGGCCAGCAGTGCCGGCCGGTGCAACGGCACCATCCCGGTCGCCAGCGCGTCCGCCGCGACGGCGTCCAGCTCGGCGAGCACGGCCGACGGATCCTCGCCCGCCACCCCGGCAGCGACCGCCCGCACCAGCCGGCTCTTCAGGACGTGCCGGTCGGAACCGAGCGTCCGGGCGCCGGCCAGTGCCCGGTCCGCCGCGACCAGTGCGGCGCCCGCGTCACCGGCGACCAGCGCGGTCTCGGCGCTCACCCAGTCGTGCCGGACCCGGGTGCGGGACCCTGCCGCGCCACACCACGGGCCCGCCCGGTCCAGCAGGACGGCGGCACGGGCGGCGTCGAACCGGCCCAGTGCGTCCGCGGCCAGGCCGGTGAGCGCGTCCGCCACGGCGGCAACGGCGCCCGTCCCCCACGGGTCGTCCGGTCCGACAGGACACCCGAGCCCCCGCGCGAGACGTGCCGCCCGGCCGTCCAGCGGGGTGGCGGCCGCGTGCCCGCCCAGCTGCCGCAGGTGCGACGCCCGCGTCACCAGCGCGTGCGCCCGCAGGCCGGGATCCACGGCCGGGTCCCGCCGAAGAGCCTCCAGGACACCCGCCGCGCGGGCGTAGTGACCGACGCCACCCAGCGCGACGGCAGCAGCCCAGCGGGTGATCGCGGACGGCGACCGGGCCGCCCGGCCGGCATCGTGGCTCGTCGCCGCCCCGCCGAGCAGCCGGATCACGGCGCGTGGCGGGGACGCCACCGGATCCGGGGACCGGACGTGCACGATCGTTCTCCTCCCAACAGGTTTGCACCCGTCGAACGCCGGGAATCTTCACCATGTCAAGCCCGAGGTCGAAGGCAGGTGACGAACATGGCGGACATCCGGAGGCTTCCCGGCCCGGTCGCCGACATCTACGACTGGCAGAGGGAGGGGGCCTGCCGGGGGATGGACAGCGCGTTCTTCTTCCATCCCGAAGGTGAGCGTGGTCCCGCACGGGCACGCCGTGAGAACCGCGCCAAGCAGGTGTGCAACGACTGCCCGGTCCTCGCGCAGTGCCGCGAGCACGCCCTCAACGTGCACGAGCCGTACGGCATCTGGGGCGGCCTGTCCGAGTCCGAGCGGGATGCGATCATCCGCGGTCCGCGCCGCACGCTCAAGGTCGCCGCCGAGGCGACCGCCCAGCCGGTGGAGAAGCTCGGCGCCGTCTGAGAGGCCCGGCACCACCGGATCCTCTACTCCCTGCCCCGCGACACACGAAAGGCGGGCGACCATCGGTCGCCCGCCTTTCGTCGTGCGTAGGCCCGGAACTCAGTGCCCGTGCCCGTGGCCGTGGCCGCCGGCGGACGGAGCAGGCTCCTCCTCCGGCTTGTCCACCACGGCGCTCTCGGTGGTCAGCACCATGCGCGCGATGGAGGCCGCGTTCTCGACGGCCGACCGGGTCACCTTGACCGGGTCGATGACGCCGTCGGCGACCAGGTCGCCGTAGGTCTTGGTGGCCGAGTTGTACCCGGTCCCCCAGCCCTTCTCGGCGACGCGGGACACCACGATGGAGCCCTCGTCCCCGCCGTTCTCCGCGATCCAGTAGAGCGGGGAGGACAGCGCCTTGCGGACGATCGCGACACCGGTCGCGGCGTCGCCGGTGAGGCCGAGGCCGCCGTCGAGCTCCGCTGCGGCGTGCACGAGCGCGGACCCGCCACCGGGGACGATGCCCTCCTCGACCGCGGCCCGGGTGGCCGACACCGCGTCCTCGATGCGGTGCTTGCGCTCCTTGAGCGCGGTCTCGGTGGCCGCACCGGCCCGGATGACCGCGACACCACCGGAGAGCTTGGCCAGGCGCTCCTGGAGCTTCTCCTTGTCCCAGTCCGAGTCGGACGCCTCGATCTCGCGCTTGAGCTGCGCGACGCGGCCCTCGACGTCGGCCTTGTCACCGCCGCCCTCGACGATCGTGGTGTTGTCCTTGGTGACGACGACGCGCCGGGCCTTGCCCAGCAGGTCCAGCCCGGCCTCGTTGAGCTTGAGGCCGACCTCCGGGTTGATGACCTGGCCACCGGTGGCGATCGCGAGGTCGTCCATGAACGCCTTGCGGCGGTCACCGAAGAACGGCGACTTGACCGCGGCGACCTTGACGGTCTTGCGGATCGAGTTGACGACCAGGGTGGACAGCGCCTCGCCCTCGACGTCCTCCGCCATGATCAGCAGGGGCTTGCCCTCGCCGAGCACCTTCTCCAGCAGCGGGAGCAGGTCCTGGATGGAGCTGATCTTGTCGCGGTGCAGCAGGATGTAGGCGTCCTCGAGCACCGCCTCCATCGACTCGGAGTCGGTGACGAAGTACGGCGACAGGTAGCCCTTGTCGAACTGCAGGCCCTCGGTGATCTCCAGCTCGGTGGCGAGCGTGGAGCCCTCCTCGACGGTGATCACGCCGTCGTTGCCGACGGTCTGGATCGCCTGGGCGATCAGGTCGCCGATCTCCTGCTCGCGCGAGGCGATGGCGCCGACCTGCGCGATGTGGCTCCCGGCGTCGACCGGGGTGGCCTTGGCCAGCAGCACGTCGGAGATCTTCTGCGCGGCCGCGGCGATGCCCTCGCCGAGCGCGGACGGCGCGGCGCCGGCGGCCACGTTGCGCAGGCCCTCCTTGACCAGGGCCTGGGCCAGCACGGTGGCGGTGGTGGTGCCGTCGCCCGCGACGTCGTTGGTCTTGGTCGCGACGGTCTTCGCCAGCTGGGCGCCGAGGTTCTCGTACGGGTCCTCGAGGTCGACCTCGCGGGCGATCGTGACGCCGTCGTTGGTGACGGTCGGGCCGCCGAACTTCTTGTCGATGACGACGTGCCGGCCGCGCGGGCCGAGGGTCACCTTCACCGCGTCGGCGAGCTGGTTCACGCCGCGCTCGAGCGCGCGGCGGGTGTCCTCGTCGAAGCTGATCTGCTTCGCCATGTCTGTTGTCTCAGCCTCTCGTCATGGGCTAGCGGGGGTACAGACACGACCGCCCCGGCCGGACCACCGTCCGGTGGGCCGCCCGGGGCGGTTCGCGTCACGCGAGTTCCGGCGTCAGTTGACGACGGCCAGCACGTCGCGGGCGGAGAGGATCAGGTACTCCTCGCCGTTGTACTTGACCTCGGTGCCGCCGTACTTCGAGTAGATGACGACGTCGCCGACCGCCACGTCGAGCGGGACGCGGTTCCCGTTGTCGTCGACCCGGCCCGGGCCCACGGCCAGGACCTTGCCCTCCTGGGGCTTCTCCTTGGCGGTGTCCGGGATGACGATGCCGGAGGCGGTGGTGGTCTCCGCCTCGCTGGCCTGGACGACGATCTTGTCCTCGAGCGGCTTGATGTTCGCCACGACGATGACCTCCCCTTCCTGGGGTGAATCCGGTAAGACGGTTCTGTCCGGTGTCAGCAGCGCACACGTGGCGACCTCCCGCCCCGCCGTCGCGGGTGCCGGGGCGACCGGTCTCCGTCGCGCGCATTGGCACTCTACTCACGAGAGTGCCAGAAGCGTGGCGGGGGCTCAACCGGTTCGTTCACCCGCGTGGGGGACGCTCGCGTGCCGGCCGGTCGGAGATCGCGGCGGGCGGCCGGTCCGGCGTCGTTGCTCGTCACGCCGGTGCCGTGGCCCGGGCACACGGCGGTTACCCGCCCGGCGGCCGCCGCAACCGTCCGGCGGTCCACCGCGCCGCGGTGCCCGGTAGCGTCGCCGACCGTGGCTGACCTGGTACTCGGTGCGAACGTCGTCGGCTGGACCGCGGACAGGGACACCTCGTTCGCGGTGCTCGACGCGTTCGTCGCCGCCGGCGGGACGCGGATCGACACCGCGGACTCCTACACGTGGCGCGCGCCCGGCAACTCCGGCGGCGAGTCGGAGACGATCCTCGGCGAGTGGATGGCGGCCCGGGGCAACCGGGACACGCTGCACCTCGCCACGAAGGTGGGCTCGTGGCCCGAGCGGCCGGGCCTCGGCGGCGCGAACGTCGCCGCGGCGGCACGGGACTCGCTGCGGCGCCTGGGCACCGACCGGATCGACCTCTACTACGCCCACCGCGACGACCCGGACACGGCGCAGGAGGAGACGCTCGACGCGTTCGACGCCCTCGTCCGCGAGGGGCTGGTCCGCGAGATCGGTGCGTCCAACTTCTCCGCCGAACGGCTCCGCTCGGCCCTGGAGATCTCCGAGCGGGACGGGCTGGCGGCGTTCACCGCGGTCCAGCCGCACTACAACCTCATGGAGCGCGACGACGTCGAGGCCGCACTCGTGCCGCTCGCGGAGTCGGCCGGCCTGGCCCTTTACCCGTACTACGGGCTCGCGAAGGGTTTCCTCACCGGCAAGTACCGGCCCGACTCCCCCGCCCCGGAGGGCCCGCGCAGCGAGGGGGCGTCCGCCTACCTCGACTCCCGTGGCCGGGCCGTGCTGGCCGGGCTCGACGAGATCGCGGCGGGCCACGAGGTCCCGGTCCCGGCGGTCGCGCTGGCCTGGCTCGCGGCCCAGCCGTCGGTGACCGCGCCGATCGCCAGTGCCCGCACCCCGGAGCAGCTCGCCCAGCTGCTCCCGATGCGGACCCTGGAGCTGACCCACGACGAACTGCGCCTGCTCTCGTACCTGTCCGCGACGAGCTGACCCGTGTGATCACGGATCCGGTGCGGATCCGGCCGTATGTGGCCGTCTCCCTTCCGGATCCGTGATCACCGTTCGGTGAGCAGCGCCAGGTACACCGCGGCCGTCACCGCCGGGTCCCGCAGGTCCCCGACCAGTGCCCGGATCCGGCCGAGGCGGTGCCGGACGCTGTTCTCGTGGACGTGCAGGGCGCGCGCGGTGGCGGGGACGTCCTGACGGTGTGCCAGCCAGGTCCGCACGGTGGCGCGCAGGGCGGCGTCGAGCGGGGTCAGGACGTCCCGGGTCAGCTCGGCCACCCGGTCCGCGCCGATCTCCAGCACCATCCGGTCCAGCACCGGGAGGTCCTCGGCCCGCACCGGCCCGGCACCGGTGAGCGCGCAGCGCCGTGCGGCGAGGCGGGCGTCGCGGTGGGCGGGCGCGACCTCGGCTCCGGGCGGGATGGTCGCCGTCCCCGCCACGGTGAGTTCCGGCGGCACCTCGGTGACCATCGCGACCAGCTCACCGTCGATCTCGGCGAGCAGGTACGGGGCGCGGGCGTCGTCCAGGACACGCTCCGCACCGGCCGCCGTGGCCGACGGCGGGAGCACGACGACGGTCCGCCCACCACCGGGGCCCGGTCCCGGGCCCCCGCCGTGCTCGCCGTCCCCGCCGGACAGGAGGGCGTGCAGCGCCGCCGCCCGGTCCGCGCGGCGGCGGGCCGTGTCGTCGTCATCGGCGGCGGTCAGCCCGGCCAGCAGCCGCGCCACCAGCGCCACCGCCCGCACGATCAGTGGTACCGGCACCGACCCCCGGGAGACGCCCGCGACCAGCCACGCCCGGACCCGGCCCGCCGGCCGGACGGCCGCGGCGAACAGGCCGTCGGCGTCCACGACCTCGACCGGCGGCCCGGTGGCGGGCAGCGCCCGGAAGCGCGTCCAGCGCTCGCGGGCGCCGTCCGGGCCGGAACCGGGATCGGCGGCCAGGACCGAGCCGTCCGGGCGGTGCAGCGCGACCCCGCACCGCAGCACCCGGGCGAGCCCGTGTACCAGGGTCTCGGCCGGGTCGGGGCCACCGAGCAGGGCGGTGAGCGTGTCGGTGATCGCCGCGGCCCGCCGGAAGGCGTCGAGGTCCCGGTCCAGGACGGCGGTGTCCACCGCGCGGACGATCTCCCGGAACGGTGTCGCCTCCGGCACCGCGAACAGGGGCAGCTCGCGGCGCCGGGCCTCCGTCACGAGCTCGTCCGGGACGTCGTCGTGCACCATGCCGACGCCGAACCCGAGGCCGGCCACCCCGCCGCCGGCGAGCTCGGCGACCAGCTCACGGCACTCGGCGCCGGAGGTCAGCCGCAGTCCGGTCGTCAGCAGCACCCAGCCGGGCGGCACCCAGCGCGTCGGCTGCGGGATCTCGACGACGTGCGCGCCGTGCACGGGGACGCGACGCCCCGGGACGACGGGCACGAGCCCCAGCTCGCCGCGGTCGAGCAGGTCGTCCAGGTCCACCGGTTGTGGATAGCACAGCAGAGTTGTCCACAGTTGTGGATTCCACCGGTCGCGTGCCCGGTGCGGCGGCCTAGCGTGGACCCCACCGCCCCGACGAGGAGGCCGACTTTGTCCGCGTTCTGGCACCCGTTCGCCGCCATGCACTCCGTCCGCGACGCCAAGGTGACGATCACCCGCGGCGACGACGTCTGGGTCCACGACGACGCGGGGAACCGCTACCTCGACGGCACCGCGAGCCTCTGGTACGCCAACGTCGGACACGGCCGCCGCGAGATCGTGGACGCCGTCACCGAGCAGCTCGGGCGGCTGGAGGCGTACTCCACCTTCACCGACTTCTCCAACGAGCCCGCCGAGCGGCTCGCCGACGAGATCGCCGCCCGCGCCCCGCTCGACGGCGGCAAGGTGTTCTTCACCAGTGGCGGCGGCGACTCCATCGAGACCGCGGCGAAGCTGGCCCGCGAGTACTTCGCGGCCGTCGGGGAGCCGGAACGCACGGTGCTGCTGCACCGCGAGCACAGCTACCACGGCACGCACGGCCTGGGCACCGCACTGGCCGGGATCCCGGGGAACCGGACCGGTGGGCCCTTCGTGCCGGACGTCGTCCGGACCCCGTGGGACGACGCCGCCGGGCTGGAGAAGACGATCGTCGACCTCGGCCCGGAGCGGGTCGCGGCCTTCTTCTGCGAGCCGGTGATCGGCGCGGGCGGCGTGCTGCCGCCGCCGGAGGGCTACGTGGAGGCGGCCGCCGAGATCTGCCGCCGGCACGGCGTGCTGTTCGTCGCCGACGCCGTGATCTGCGGGTTCGGCAGGCTCGGCGACTGGTTCGGCGTCGAGCGGTTCGGGGTGCGCCCGGACATCGCGGTCTTCGCGAAGGGCGTCACGTCCGGCTACCAGCCACTGGGCGGGATCGTCGCCTCCGAGCGGATCGCCGCCCCGTTCTGGGACGAGCCCGGCCGCGTGTTCCGGCACGGCCAGACCTACGCGGGTCATCCCGCGGCGTGCGCGGCCGGGTCGGCGACGATCGCGCTGCTGGAGCGGGACGGCCTGCTGGCCCGGGCCGACGCCCTGGAGCCGCAGCTGCTGGAACGCCTGCAGGGACTCACCGACCACCCGCTGGTCGACCACGCCCGCGGCGGCGTCGGCGTGCTCGGCGGGCTCGGCTTCGACCCGGAGCGGCTGGCCGGTGCGCCGGACCTGCCCCAGCGGGTGTTCCGCGCGACCCGGGAGCGGGGCGTGCTGATCCGCCCGATGGTGTCGGCGCTGGGGTTCTCACCGCCGCTCACCGCGACCCCGGAACACCTGGACCTGCTGGCCGAGGCCACCCGGGCCGGGCTGGACGCGGTGGCGGCCGGGCTCTGACCGCGGTCGCGGTCAGGTGCCGGCCGTGCCCGCCGGGTCGCGCCGCATCGTGTGCGCGTCGGCCCCGGACGGCCGGTAGTACCGCTTCCGCAGCCCGACGATCCCGAAGCCGTGAGCCTCGTACAGCGTGCGGGCCGGCTCGTTGTCGGTCCGGACCTCGAGGAACACGGTCGCGCCGAGCTCGTCCGCCGCCTCGAGCAGCCGCGCGAGCAGCGCCCGCCCGATCCCGTGCCGCTGCCAGCCCGGGTCGACGCCGATGGTGTGCACCTCGGCCTCGGCCTGCGGCGGCCCCGCGACGACGGCGAGCCCCGCGTACCCGACGAGCCGGCCGTCCACCCGGGCGGCGAGGTAGAGCTGTCCGGACGTGACGGCCTCGCGGAACGCCTGCGCGCTCCACGGGTCGTCTCCGGGGAACAGCAGGTCCTCCAGCTCCGCGCAGCGCTCGGCGTCCGCCCGGTAGAGCGGGCCGACGGTGACGGTGGCGGTCATGCGGTGACGCGCTTGCGCCCGGTCGGCTCGACGGCGTCGGGGCGGCGCAGGTAGAGGGGCTCGACCGGCTCGGGGGTGCGCCCGGCCCGCAGCGCGGCCGCGGCCACGCCGACGAGTGCCGCCGGCGACGGCGCGGACGGCCCGGTGACCTCCACGCCGAGCCGGTCGGCGAACGACGGGTCGCCGACGACGGTGCCGACGGCCAGCCCGGGGAGCCGTGCGGCCAGCTCGGCGGGTGGCTCGACGGCCGGTCCGGTGAGCCGCCGCGCGGCCGGGTCGTACGCGGCCCAGTACACCTCGCGGCGACGCGCGTCGGTCACGACCAGCAGGTTGTCCGGTCCCGTCCGCGGGTCCGGGGCGCCCGGCTCGGCGATCCCGGCCGCGGTCAGGGCGAGCGCGTCGTGCGAGCAGACCCCGTGCACCGGGACGTCGAGTGCGTGCCCGAGCGCGGCGGCCGAGACGATCCCGACGCGCAGCCCGGTGAAGGGCCCCGGCCCCGCCCCGACGACGACGGCGCCGATCCCGGACAGCTCCCGCCCTGCCTCGGCGCAGAGCGCGCGGACGGCGGGCACGAGCAGCTCACCGTGCTTGCGCCCGTCGTGGGCGCGGGCGGCGAGGGTCTCGGGAGGGCCGTCGGAGGGCAGCGCGACGAGCCCGGCGGTCACGACCGTCGTCGCGGTGTCCAGGGCCAGTACCAGCACGGTCGACCAGCCTACGGTCGTGCCGTGCGGCGCAGCGTGGCGACCCGGGTCTCGTCGTCGCGGCGCTCCAGCACGACCTCGACGGCCCCGCGCTCGTCGTCACCGGCGAGGCGTTCCGCGAGACCGACCCCCCACTCGACGGCGACGACGGCCCGGCCCAGCTCGGTGTCGAGATCGAGGTCGTCGAGCTCGGCGGCGACGTCGACGTTCCCGTCGGGGCCGCCGAGCCGGTAGGCGTCGACGTGCACCAGCGCCGGCCCGCCGCCCGACGAGGGGTGCTCGCGCGCGATCACGAACGTCGGCGACGCGACGGAGCCGGTCACGCCGAGCCCCCGGGCGAGCCCGCGGACGAGCGCGGTCTTCCCCGCCCCCAGCGGCCCGGCGAGCAGCAGCAGGTCCCCCGCAGCGAGCTCGCGGCCGAGTTCCTCGCCGAACGCCTCCGTGTCGGCGACGGTGGGCAGTTCACGGCGCAGCGGCCCGGCCCCCGCGGGCGGGATCACGACCGGTCCTTGCGCGACCCCGGGCCGGCCTTCCCGCCACGGGAACGGCCCGTGCCGCGTCCGGTCCCCCGGCCCGTTCCCCGCAGCACGCCTCCGCGCCGGCGGCCGGTGCCCCGTGTGCCGCTCGGCGCCGTCCGGCCCGGGCCGTCGGTCGCGTCCGCCGTGGCCCCGTCCGCCGTGGTCTCGCCGGCGGCGGGCTCGTCGGTGGCCGCCGCACGGCGCGAGCGCATCGAACGGTGCGGCGGGCGGGTGAGCCGGAACCGGTCGCCGCGGGACCGCTCCAGGCTGCGCTCGATCAGGTTCCCGAGCTCGTCGTCGACGGCGTCGGGCTGCTCCAGCATCGGCATGTGGCCGACGCCGTGCAGCCGCACCAGCCGCGCGGTCGGGATCGCCTCGGCGATCACCTCGGAGTGCCGGTACGGGATGATCCGGTCGGCGTCCCCGGCGAGGACCAGCACCTCGGCGTCGGACAGCCCGGGCAGCGCGGCCAGCCGGTCGTGCGTGCCGAGGGTGTCGACGAAGTCGGTCAGCGCCCCGACCGCGTTCGAGTCGATCATGGTGTCGACCAGGTCGACCATCCGCGGGTCCACCGCCCGGTCGCCGTAGGCGAACCGCTTGGTGATCGCCCAGATGATGTCGCCGAGCGCGCGCCGCCCGGTCTCGACCAGGTTCGGCTGCCACGCGGCCAGGCCACCGAGCGTGCGGATCACCGGGTTGCGGCGGGACAGGAACGTGCCCGGCAGCCCGGACGACGCCATCTCCCCGGCCGAGGTCGACACCAGCGCGACCCCCGCGACGCGGTCGTGGAACAGCTCCGGGTGCTGCTCGGCGAGCGCCATCACCGTCATGCCGCCCATCGAGTGCGCGACCAGCACCAGCGGCCCCTCCGGGGCGAGCGCGCGGACCACCGCGTCGAGATCGCGCCCGAGCTGGTCGATCGTGCAGCTCTCCTGCGGCGCCCGCTCGGAGCGGCCGTGGCTGCGCTGGTCGTAGAGCACCATCCGGACCGACGGCCCCGACAGCAGCGCCAGGTACTCGCGCTGCTCCTGCCAGGTCCGCCGGTCCAGCGCGAACCCGTGCACCAGGACGACGGTGACCGCCGGCTCCGCGCCGTCGGCCGGCCCGACCTCCTCGCAGGCGAGCCGGACGCCGTCGTCGGCCATCACCGAGCTCTCCTCGCCGGACCAGCCGGCAGGCTCCTGCCCGCCGTGCTCGGCCATCTCGGTGGCCAGGCTGCGCCGCGCCGACGCGATCTTCCGGCGCTGCGAGGCGACGCCGACGCCCGCGGCGGCACCCGCCGCACCGACCAGGCCACCGGCGATCCCGGCGACCGTCCAACCCCTGCGGCTCATGCGTTCCCCCCGCCGAGCACGGTGCGGCGCACCCGGCCCTTGATGCCGGTGACGATCTCGTAGTGGATGGTGCCCAGCTCGTCGGCCCACTCGCGGGCGGTCGGCCCGCCGCCGTCGCCGGTGCCGAACAGCTCCACCCGGTCGCCGACCACGACACCGAGCTCACCCGGTGCACCGCAGTCGACGACGAACTGGTCCATGCACACCCGCCCGGCGACCGGGCGGACCGTGTCCCCGATCCGCACCCGCATCCGGCGGCCGTCGTTCATCCGCCGCGGGACGCCGTCGGCGTAGCCGAGCGGGACCAGCGCGAGGGTCCGCGGCCCGGGCGCGGTCCACTCGTGGCCGTAGGAGACGCCCTCGCCGGCGGCGACGGTCTTCACCAGCGCGACCCGGCCGCGCACCGTCATCGCCGGGCGCAACGGGCTGTCGGCCGGCTGGGCGATCGGGTCCAGTCCGTAGGCGGCGATCCCCGGGCGCACCAGGTCGAGGTGCAGGTCGGGGCGGGTCATGAGGGCCGCCGAGTTCGCGAGGTGGACCAGCGGGGCGAACCCGCGGTCGCGGACGTGCGAGGCGGCGGCCCGCAGCCGCGCGGCCTGCGCGTCGATGCTGGGGTCGCCGGGCTCGTCGGCCCGGGCGAGGTGCGACCAGACGGCGTCGACCTCGCAGGTCCCCTCCGCGGCCGCGGCGGCGACGTCGTCGACCAGGCCGGGCCACTCGTCGGGCGGGCAGCCGTTGCGGGACAGCCCGGTGTCCGCCTTGAGGTGCAGCCGGACCGGCCGCCCGGCCGCGCGGGCACCGGCCAGCACCGCGGCCAGGTGCTCGCGGGACGACACCGACAGCTCCACCCCCGCGGCGACGGCGGCGGCGAAGTCCTCGTCGGGCAGGTGCAGCCAGGACAGCAGCGGCGCGCCGATCCCGGCGGAGCGCAGCGCGAGGGCCTCGTCCAGGGTCGCGACGCCGAGGCGGCCCGCCCCGGACGACAGCGCCGCCCGGGCGACGCCGGCCGCGCCGTGGCCGTACCCGTCGGCCTTGACCACGACCATCGTCGCGGCGCCGCTGCGCGCGGCCAGGCCGGACAGGTACGCGACGTTGTGCCGCACCGCGTCCAGGTCGACCACGGCCTCGGCCCGGGGTCCGCCGGGCGGGGGCGCGGGGGCGCCCGCACCGGGTACGGGTTCGGTGGCTGGCAACACGGCCCCGATCATCGCATCCCGGAACGACGGGCCCGTCCCTCAGTCGGTCCCGGCCTCCATCGCGGCCCGGTCGAGGGACTCCTCGACCTGCTCGGCACCCTCCTCGGCGGGCGTCGCGGTGATCTCCGCCGCCCGGCCCGGCTCGACGTCGCCGACGAAGGTCCGGAACGACCCGCCCAGCATCCCGGTCGCGGCGTACTGCTCGAGCTTGGCGCGGGAGTCGGCCAGGTCGAGGTTGCGCAGGGTGAGCTGGCCGATCCGGTCGCCGGGCGTGAAGGGGGCGTCCTCGACGCGCTCCATCGACAGCCGGTCCTCGGCGTAGGCCAGCGCCGGCCCGCGGGTGTCGAGCACCGACCAGTCGTTGCCGCGGCGCAGCCGCACGGTCACCGAGCCGGTGATCGCGTTGCCGACCCAGCGGGTCAGCGACTCGCGCAGCATCAGCGACTGCGGCTCCAGCCAGCGGCCCTCGTAGAGCAGCCGGCCCAGCCGGCGCCCCTCGGTCTCGTAGGCGGCGAGGGAGTCCTCGTTGTGGATCGCGGAGACCAGCCGCTCGTAAGTGACGAACAGCAGCGCCATGGCCGGGGCCTCGTAGATGCCGCGGCTCTTCGCCTCGATGATCCGGTTCTCGATCTGGTCGGTCATGCCGAGGCCGTGCCGGCCACCGATCCGGTTGGCCTCGTCGACCAGTGCGACCGGGTCGTCGTAGCGGGTGCCGTTGATCGCGACCGGGCGGCCGGCCTCCCACTCGACGGTGACGTCCTCGGTCTCGACCTCGACGGCCGGGTCCCAGAACCGCACGCCCATGATCGGCTCGACGATCTCCAGCGAGGTGTCGAGGTGCTCGAGCCTCTTGGCCTCGTGGGTGGCGCCCCAGATGTTGGCGTCGGTCGAGTACGCCTTCTCCGCCGACGCCCGGTAGGGCAGGTCCCGCTCGCCCAGCCAGTGGCTCATCTCGGTGCGGCCGCCGAGCTGGTCGACGAACACCTCGTCGAGCCACGGCTTGTAGATCCGCAGCGCCGGGTTCGCGAGCAGCCCGTAGCGGTAGAAGCGCTCGATGTCGTTGCCCTTGAACGTCGAGCCGTCGCCCCAGATCGAGACGCCGTCCTCGGCCATCGCGCGCACCAGCAGCGTGCCGGTGACGGCGCGGCCGATCGGCGTGGTGTTGAAGTACGGCATGCCACCGGCGCGGATGTGGAACGCCCCGCACGCGATCGCGGCGATGCCCTCGTCGACCAGCGCACGACGGCAGTCGACGACCCGCGCGGACTCGGCGCCGTACTCGAGCGCCCGCTCGCGGACCGCGACGAGGTCGGGCTCGTCGGGCTGTCCCAGGTCGGCCGTGTAGGCGTACGGGACCGCGCCGTTCTCGCGCATCCAGGCGACCGCGACCGAGGTGTCGAGGCCACCGGAGAAGGCGATGCCGACGCGCTCGCCGACGGGGAGGCTGGTCAGGATCTTCGGCACGCGAAGACGCTAACAACCCGGCCGACGCGCAGGTCGGCCGGTGTCCGCCCGGCCGCCCACACCGAGCCCCACGCCGACGCACCCCGTCCCCGGCTTGCGCACCCCTTCCCTGTCTGGCGCACCCTGTCGCGGCTCGCGGCACCCCGCGCAAGGGGTGCGGCGCACGGCCATGGGGTGCGCGGCAGCGCCGGGCGCGGCGGAAGCGACCGGATCCGGCGGCCCCGCGGACGACGCACCCCGACCTGCGCCCAGCGCACCCCGTGGCGGGGCGACACACCCCGTAGCGGCCGCCGCACCCCGTGGCGGCCCGGCGCACCCCGTAGCGGGCCGCCGCACGCACCCCGTGGTGGGCCGGCGCAACCCGTAGCGGGCCGGCGCACCCCACGCGACGGGTGCGGCGCGCGGGCACGGGGTGCGCGGCGGCGCGTGGTCGGCGGGTCAGCCGGATCCGGCGGCGGCGCGGACGGCGCGCAGGGCCACCGGGATCGCGGCCTGCATCGCCGATGCCGGTGCCGGGACCGGGGGCAGGCCGTGCTCGCGGGCGGCGGCCGTCGCGGCGCGGGCGTGCACGAGCGTGGCGCACCCGGCCGCCCACCAGGGGTCCAGCCCGGCCGCGAGCAAGGCGCCGATCATGCCGGTCAGGACGTCCCCGGACCCCGCGGTCGCCGCCCAGGAGTCGCCGGCCGGGTCGACCAGGGCCCGCCCGTCCGGTGCGGCGACGACGGTCGCGTTGCCCTTGAGCAGCACCGTCACCCCCAGGTCGGCGGCGGCCCTGCGGGCGGCGGCGACGCGGTCCGGGCCGACGTCGCCCGCGATCCGGGCGAACTCCCCCGCGTGCGGGGTGAGCACGACCGGCTCGCCGAGGATCCGGTCGCGCAGGTGGGCGTGCTGGGCCAGCAGGGTGATGCCGTCGGCGTCGATGCACAGCGGGACCTCGCGGTCGAGCACCGACTCCAGCACCGCCAGGCCCTGCGCACCGGTCCCGATGCCCGGGCCGACCGCCCACGCCTGGGTGCGGCCCGCGTCGGTGATGTCGCCGGTGGCGACGATCTCCGGCCAGTGCCGGCGCACCTCGTCGGCGGCGGATCCGGCGAACCGCACCATGCCGGAGGTGGCGAGCGCGGCGGCACCGGCGGCGAGCACCGCTGCCCCGGGGTAGGTGGCCGATCCGGCGGCGATCCCGACGACGCCCTGGCTGTACTTGTCGTCGTCCGGGCCGGGGACCGGCCAGAACAGGCCGGCGTCGGCGTCGGTGAGGAGCCGGGCGTGCGGGTCGGCAGGCAGGAACGGCCCGAGCCCGAAGTCGACGAGCCGGACCGGCCCGCACAGCGGCGCGGCGAGGGCGTGCACCGGTTTGCGGGCGCCGAAGGTGACGGTGAGCGCCGCCCGGACGTGCGGCCCGTCGGTCGTGCCGGTGTCGGTGTCCACCCCCGACGGCAGGTCGCACGCGACGATCGGCACCCCGGCGTCGTCGGCGGCCTCGACGAGTGCGGGCGCCGGGTCCCGCAGCGCCCCGCGCCCGGAGATGCCGACGATCCCGTCGACGACGACGTCCGCGCCCGCGACCGCGGCCCGCGCGGCGTCGAGCGCTCCCGGGTCCGCGACGCCACCGAGGCCGGCACCCGGGCCGAGCGGGAGGACCCGGCCGCGGGCCGCCCGCAGCGCCGCCAGGCCACCCGGGTGGGCGCGGTCCGGTGCCAGCAGGACCGCGGTGACGCGCGCGCCACGGCGGCGCAGCTCGGCGCCCGCCCAGAGGGCGTCGCCGCCGTTGTCACCGGCCCCGACCAGCAGCACCACCCGGCGCCCGTAGGTGGAGCCGAGGAACCCGCGCAGGTGGGCCGCCAGCCCGCCCGCCGCGCGGCGCATGAGCACGCCGTCGGCGACGGTGCGCATCATGGCCGACTCGGCCGCCCGGATCTGCTCCGCCGTGTACACCCCGTGCATGCCCGGCAGGCTAGTGCTCGTCCCGGTCCGCTCACCGGATCCGCGGACGCTCACGCCATCGCGTGAGCATCGCCGGAACCCGTGAGCGGGGACCGGGCTCACTCCACCGTGACGGACTTCGCGAGGTTGCGGGGCTTGTCGACGTCGTAGCCGCGGGCACGGGCGATCTCGGCCGCGATGACCTGCAGCGGGATCGTCGCGACGAGCGGTTGCAACAGCGTCGGCACCGCGGGCAGCTCGAAGAGGTGGTCGGCGAACGGGCGGACCGTCTCGTCGCCGGTCTCGGCGATCACGACCGTCCGGGCGCCGCGCGCCTTGATCTCCTGGATGTTGGAGAGCAGCTTCGAGTGCAGCACCGCGCGGCCCTTCGGCGACGGCATCACGACGACGACCGGCAGGCCGTCCTCGATCAGCGCGATCGGGCCGTGCTTGAGCTCGCCGGCCGCGAACGCCTCGGCGTGCATGTAGGCGAGCTCCTTGAGCTTGAGCGCACCCTCCAGCGCCACCGGGAAGCCGACGTGGCGCCCGAGGAACAGGACCGCCTTCGACGGCGCCAGCTCCTGGCCCAGCGCACGCGCCTCGCCGAGCGACTCCAGCACCTCGGCGACCGCCTCCGGGATCGCCTCCAGCTGCTCGAACTCGCGGACGACCTCGTCCGGGTACTTCGTCCCGCGCGCCTGCGCCAGCGCCAGGCCGACCAGGTAGTTCGCCGCGACCTGCGCGGTGAAGGTCTTGGTGGCCGCGACGCCGATCTCGGGACCGGCGTGGGTGTAGATCACCGCGTCGGACTCGCGGGGGATCTGCGCACCGTTGGTGTTGCAGATCGCGAGCACCCGGGCCTTCTGGTCCTTGGCGTGCCGCAGCGCCTCGAGGGTGTCGGCGGTCTCGCCGGACTGGGAGATCGCGACGACCAGCGTCGAGCGGTCCAGCACCGGGTCCCGGTAGCGGAACTCGGAGGCGAGCTCGATCTCGACGGGCAGCCGCGTCCAGTGCTCGATCGCGTACTTAGCCAGCAGCCCGGAGTGGTACGCGGTGCCGCAGGCGATGACGAAGACCTTGTCGACGTCCCGCAGGTCCTGGTCGGTGAGGCGCTGCTCGTCGAGCACGATCCGGCCGTCGACGAGGTGCCCGCGCAGCGTGTTCGCGATCGCGGTGGGCTGCTCCTCGATCTCCTTGAGCATGAAGTAGTCGTGGCCGCCCTTCTCCGCGGCCGCGAGGTCCCACGTCACCTCGAACGGGTTGGCGGCGACGGGCGCACCGGCGAAGTCGGTGACGTCGTAGCCGTCCCGGGTGATCGTGACGACCTGGTCCTGCCCCAGCTCGACGGCCGAGCGGGTGAACTCGATGAAGGCGGCGACGTCGGAGGCGAGGAAGGTCTCGCCCTCACCGATGCCGAGCACCAGCGGCGAGTTCCGCCGGGCGGCGACGATCCGGTCCGGCTCGTCGGCGTGCGTCACGACCAGGGTGAACGCACCCTCCAGCAGCCGGGCGACGGCGCGGACGGACGCGGGCAGGTCACCGCGCGCGTCCTCCACCCCGGCCAGCTCACCGGCGTACGCGAGCGCGACGAGGTGCGCCGCGGTCTCGGTGTCGGTGTCGGACTCGGCCCAGATCCCGCGTGCCTCCAGCTCGGCACGCAGCTCCATGAAGTTCTCGATGATCCCGTTGTGGACGACCGCGACCTTGCCGTCGCTGCTCCGGTGCGGGTGCGCGTTCCGGTCGTTCGGCGGGCCGTGGGTCGCCCAGCGGGTGTGCCCGATCCCGGCCGTCCCCGCGAACCGCTCCCGGCCGACCTCGTCGAGCAGGGCCTCCAGATTCGCCAGCGCCCCGGCCTTGCGCTCGACCAGCAACCCTCCGTCGACCGGGAGGGCGACACCGGCGGAGTCGTACCCCCGGTACTCCAGACGTCGCAGACCACCGAGAACGACGTCGAGTGCGCCTTGATGACCGACGTAACCGACGATGCCACACATGCCGGTGAGGGTATCCGCGCCCGATCCGCGATCTTCCGCCGCAGGGTGGGACGGGCGCCACGCCGAGGACCGGGCGCGAGCCGGGCGCCGGGTGACCTGCCCCGGTACGGTGCCGTCCGTGGCCCGGAGCAGCGTGACCCGCCCCCCGTCGATGAAGGGTGCCAAGGACGCACTCGGCGTGCTCTCCCGGCCGGGCCCGAACCGGGTCCGGTTCGGTGACCTCGGCCTGATCGGGCTGCCGGGGATCGTCTACACCCCGGCCGAGGGCTACCAGCTGCCCGCGGTCGTCCTCGGGCACGCGTGGCTGCAGCCGGTCCGCCGCTACCACGAGCTGCTCCGCCACCTCGCGACCTGGGGGATCGTCGCCGCCGCCCCGAACACGCAGCGCGGGCCGGTCCCGAGCCTCTCCCGGTTCTCCTCGGACCTCGACACGGTGCTCGACGTCTGCGCCGGCGTCCGGCTGGGCGACGGCCGGATCAGCGTCGACGCCCGCCGCACCGCACTGATCGGGCACGGCACCGGCGGCGGCGCCGCGATCCTCACCGCTGCCCGGCGGGAGCGGCTCGGCGCACTCGTCACCCTGGCGCCGTCGGAGATCCAGCCGTCCGCGATCGAGGCGGCGGCCCGGGTGGGTGCCCCCACCCTGCACCTCGCCGCCGAGGTCGACTCGCTGGCACCGGCCGCGGGGCACGCCGAGCGGATCGCCGCCGCCCAGCGCGAGGCCGGCGCCGACGTGACGCTCCGCAGCATCGAGAAGGCCGGGCACCTCGGCTTCTGCGAGGGCAGGCACTGGTCGAGCTACCTGTTGCAGAACCGGCCGCAGCACCGCACCCGCAAGATCACCCGGGCGCTGGTGACGGCGTTCCTCATGCAGGAGCTGCTGGGCGAGAAGCGGGTGTCCGCGCTGACGTCGGGCGACGTCCCCGGGGCGCCGATCGTGGAACCGCCGGACCCGGAGGCCGAGCAGGACTCCGGCGAGACCCACGGGCTCCTCGGCATCGGGAGCTGACCCTCACCGGCCGTCCATCGGCGGGAGCAGCGGCGCGACCACGCCGCGACGGTCGGTCGTGCGGATCCCGGCGGTGCCGGGCAGCCGGATCCCGGGCACCGCGGGCGCGGACCCGGCGGCCCCTGCCTCCGCACGGTCCTGCTCGGCGGCCTCGGCCGCGACGTCGTCGGCGAGGCGCCGGGCGGCCCGCTGCACCAGGTCGAGGCGGGCGGTCCACTCGCGTCCGGCGTCGTCGTCCCACGCGACGGCGGCCCGCACCCCCGCCAGGACGTCCGCGGTGCCGTCCAGGCGCTCCACGAGCCGCCGCAGCGCCCCCGCCTGGTCCTCGACCCCGGTCACGGCCGGATCCGGACGCACGATCCTGCCCTCCCCGGGGCCGCACCGTGCACCTCGACGCCCGCCCGGAGCCGGGCGGCTGCGGCGTTGTCGGCGTGGCGGGTGGTGGTGGCGGCGTGCGTGGCGGTCGTGGCCAGGCTGTCGAGCTCGTCGACGATCCGGTGCGCGCCGATCCGGTGGTGGTCGCCCAGGGACCGGCCCGCCACCACGCTCCGGAGGTCCGCGGCCGTCTCGCGGAGCCGGGCCGCCGCACGGTCCAGGGCGTCGGGATCCCGCTGCACGTCCGGTCGCATCGCCCCAGCGTGCCGTCACCGGGTCGGCCGCACCGCCGTTCCGCGGAGGACGTTCGCACCGGTGAACGACAGCGGGGCGGCGCGTACCGGTGAGCAGAGCAGCGGAGAGGGCGGGGGTACGGGAGCGGGCACGGACACGCGGGCGGGGCCGCCACCCTGTGGGTGACGGCCCCGTCCGGAACCCTGTGGCGTCGGTCAGCTCGCGGCCGCGACCACCTCGGCCAGCCGGCCCGCGACGGCATCGGCCTCGGCCGCCGTCGGAGCCTCCACCATGACCCGCACCAGCTGCTCGGTGCCCGACGGGCGCAGCAGCACCCGCCCGGTCTCCCCGAGCTCGGCGCTCGCCGTCGCCACCGCCTCTGCGACCTGCGCGGACGCGGCCACGGTGTCCCTGTCCCCGACCGCGACGTTGCGCAGCACCTGCGGCAGCGGCGTGACGACCGCGGCCAGCTCGGCGAGCGAGGAGCCCGTCGACGCCATCCGCGACATGAGCCGCAGCGCGGTCAGCAGGCCGTCGCCGGTGGTGGCGTGCCCCGGGAGCACGACGTGCCCGGACTGCTCGCCGCCGAGGGTGAACCCACCCTCGCGCAGCCGCTCGAGCACGTACCGGTCACCGACCTTGGTGGTGTCCAGGGTGATCCCGGCGTCGCGCATGGCGAGGTGCAGACCGAGGTTGCTCATCACGGTCGCGACGAGCGTGTCGTGGGCCAGCTCGCCCGCGTCACGCATCGCGAGCGCGAGCACCGCCATGATCTGGTCACCGTCGACGACGTTCCCGGCCGCGTCGACGGCGAGGCAGCGGTCGGCGTCGCCGTCGTGCGCGATGCCCAGGTCGGCGCCCTGCTCCCGGACGGCCGCGCGCAACGGCTCCAGGTGGGTCGACCCGACGCCGTCGTTGATGTTGAGGCCGTCCGGCTCGGCGTGCAGGGCGATGACATCGGCACCGGCCTGCCGGTAGGCCTCCGGCGCCGCGACCGACGCCGCGCCGTGCGCGCAGTCGACGATCACGCGGACGCCGTTCAGCGAGCCCGGGGCGGCCTCGAGCAGGTGCGCGACGTAGACGCCGGTGGCGTCCGGCGCGTCCCAGACGCGGCCGATGCCGTCCCCGGTGGGGCGGCCGTCCGCCGGGCGGTCGAGCCCGCGCTCGATCTCGGCCTCGACGTCGTCGGGGAGCTTGTGCCCGCCGGCGGCGAAGAGCTTGATGCCGTTGTCGGGCATCGGGTTGTGCGAGGCGGAGATCATCACGCCGAGGTCGGCACCGGTCTCGGCGACCAGGTGCGCGACACCGGGCGTGGGCAGGATCCCGACCCGGATCGCGTCCGCACCGGCCGAGGTGAGCCCGGCGACGACCGCGGACTCCAGCATCTCGCCGCTGGCACGCGGGTCCCGCCCGACGACCGCGACGGGCCGTCGGCCGGAGCCGTTCGACAGGGTGCGCGCAGCCGAGGCACAGACACCAACGGCGAACTCCGGTGTGAGGAGTTCGCCGTTGGCCAGGCCCCGGACGCCGTCGGTTCCGAAGAGGCGACGCATCCGGCTGCGATTCAGCGCTTGGAGTACTGGGGCGCCTTGCGGGCCTTCTTGAGGCCGTACTTCTTGCGCTCGACGGCGCGGGCGTCCCGGGTGAGGAAGCCGGCCTTCTTCAGGGCCGGACGGTCCTCGGCGTCGAGCTCGGCGAGCGCACGGGCGATGGCCAGGCGCAGGGCGCCGGCCTGACCCGCGGTGCCGCCACCGCGCAGGTTCGCGAAGATGTCGAACCGCTCGGTCTTCTCGACCGTGGTCAGCGGGTCCTTGACGACCTGCTGGTGCAGCTTGTTCGGGAAGTACGTCTCGAGCGGCTTGCCGTTCAGCGTGAACTGGCCGCTGCCGGGCAGCAGACGCACGCGGACGACGGCCTCCTTGCGGCGGCCGACGGTCTGCACCGGACGGTCACCCAGGACGGGCGCCTCGGCGGCGAACGCATCGGCGTCGAACTCGGAGGAGTCGTCGATCGAGTAGTCGACGTCCGCGACGGCCTCGCCGACGGTCTCGGTCAGCTCGGTGTCGGTCGCCTCGGCGGCGGCACCCTCGGTCTCGACCGTCTCGACGACCTCGTCGGGTCCGTTCTCGGGGCTGGTCACGGGCTGTCCCTCTTCGTTGCTCGGGGTGGTCACTGGCTGACCTGCTTGATCTCGAACGGCTGCGGCTTCTGGGCCTCGTGCGGGTGCGACGGGCCGGCGTAGACCTTCAGCTTCTTGGCCATCGCACGGCCGAGACGGTTCTTCGGCAGCATGCCCTTGATGGCCTTCTCGACCAGGCGGTCCGGGTGGCTGTCGATCATCTCGCCGACCGACCGCTGGCTGAGGCCACCCGGGAAGCCGGAGTGCCGGTACACGAACTTGTCGGTGCGCTTGTTGCCGGACACCGAGATCTTCTCGGCGTTCACGATCACCACGAAGTCGCCGTTGTCGACGTGCGGCGCGTAGGTCGGCTTGTGCTTGCCACGCAGCAGCGTGGCGGCGTGGGTGGCGAGCCGACCGAGGCGCACGTCGTCGGCGTCGATCACGTGCCAGGCGTGGTTGATGTCGCCGGGCTTCGGGCTGTACGTGGGCACGGATCTACCTCGTCGTCGTTCTCGGCTTCGGTGGGCGGTACCGGCGGGGCATCCGCGCGGCCACCGGTCCACACTGGTGTGTCACTGGTTCCTCAGCGTGCCGCTGGTGGACGCCGGAGGGACGCACGCCCGCCGGACTCGGCTGCCCTCACGAACCTGCTCGAGGGACGACGGACAGCGCCCGCGGGTCTCCACCGCTGCACAACGAGAGTCAAGAGTACCCGGCGCTCCCGGGAGCGGACGCGGGGGGTCGCTCCGGTCCGCTCCCGGGCGGTCAGGCCGTGAACCGCTTCGCGTTGTCCGCCTCGACGGCCCGGTAGCCCGCCCCTGCGTCCAGGACCAGCACCTTGATCTTCTGCAGGGTGCCGGTCAGGTCGGCCGCGGAGCCGTCCCAGCGCCGCTGTGCCTCGTCGTAGCGGGTGGCCGCGTCGCCCGTCCAGCCCGACACGACCGGCGCCAGGTACCCGCGGAGGTCGTCGAGCTGTCCGAGGATGCGCGCCCGCGCCCCGTCGATGTCGGCCGCGGCCTGCTCGATCGCGGCGAACGTGACCTTGATCTCGCCTCCCATGCCCGCCCCTCAGCCCAGCGCCGACGTGATGGCCGAGACGTTCCGGGCGTTCTCGTCCTCGATCCGCCGGTAGGCCGTGGCCGTGCCACCGAGCTGGTCGGCGATGTCGGCGAGCGCGGCGTTGAGCCGCGTCGCCTCGGTGTCCCACTCGGCCATCAGCGCGGTGAAGGCGGTGGCCGCGGCGCCCGCCCACCGGCCGCGGGTCGCCTCCAGCCGCGAGCGCAGCCCACCCAGCTCGCCGTCCACCGCGGTGCTCACCTCCCGCACCCGGCCCGCCGCCCGGGCCATCTCCTCCGTCGTCGTGCCGAACCCCTCGGCCATGCGCCTCACCCCGTCCCGTGTCCGCCCCGGGCGGCCGGGCCGTCCGGGGCCGGGGACACCCGTCCCCGGCCGGGGCACCGTCGCAGGGCGGGGACCCGGCCACGGCCGTTCGGGACCCGCCGTTCGCGACCGGGAACGCCTCAGCGCACCGTCCGCGCCGAGCCGACGACCTCGGCGCAGGCCGGGGTGGCCACCGCGCCCGCCGGACGACGGCAGCCCACGACGAGCTGCTCACCGCCCTCGAACACCGCGTGCCAGTCGACGACGGTGCCGTCGCCGGGGTGCTGGGTCCAGCCGAGCACCGCCCGGCCGCCGACGGTGCGCGGACCGGGCGGTCCGGTCCCGGCCCGGCCGGCGAGCAGACCGGCGAGCTCGCGGCGCACCCGGTCCGGTTCGCGGCCGGCGTCGTAGCCGAGCGGGCTGCGTTCGACGACGACGAGATCGGCGCCGTCCGGCCGTCCGGCCGGGGTGAGCAGCACGCGCCGGCGGGCCGGGTCCCCGCCGGTGTGCTCCCACCCGGCGGGCAGCGCCGCCGCGTAGCCGTACTGGACGAGGACCGCTGCCCCTGCCACCGGCCCGGCGGGCCCCTCCGCCCCCACCGGGCCGCGACCGCCGGCGAGCAGGCCCGCGACGACGAGCGCCGTCCCGAGCACGGCGAGCACCGGGAGGACCAGCCGGGCGCGGCCCGGGTCGTGGTCCTCGCCGGGGACGTGGTCCTCGCCCGGCCCGGGCTCCCCGTCCGGCCCGGGTTCCCCGTCCGGCTCCACGGCCCCGGCGAACGACGGTCCCGCGGCCGGATGTCCCGCGCCCCGGTTTCCCGCGCCCCGGTTTCCCGCGCCCCGATGTCCCGCCACCAGGGCCCCCGCCCCGAGCACCGCCGCGCCGAGCACCGCCGCGGTGTCCGGCCCGGCGCCGGGCACGTCCGCCGGGTCGCCGGGCCCCGCCGGGCCCGCCACCCGCACCGGGCACACCGCCGTCCGGGCGGTCGCGGCCGGCCAGCCGGGGTCGTCGAGCACCCGCTCCCCCGCCAGGACGATCTCCACCGGGACACCGCGCGGGGCGGTGCCGGACGGCACGACCGTCCCGCCGTCGACCACGACCGCGTCCGTCCCGTCCGGACCGGCGTGCACGACGAGCACCGGCCCGGCCGCGGGGACCGGCCCGACCGCCAGCACCGCGACCGCCACCGGTACCGGCAGCACCCGCGGCGTCCCGGGGAACGGGCCACCCGGCGTCGTTCCGACCCGGACCACGACGGCGGGCGGGTCGTCGCCGAAGAAGTCCGTGACCGCGTCGGCCGGGGGTGTCCCCGCCGGGGCGGCGGCGAGCAGCCGGATCCCGCCCTCGTCCGCGGCCGCGAGCAGCACCCCGGACGGCCGGGTGTGGACCGCCACGGCGAACCCCGGCACCGTCGTCACTCCGGCTCGGTCCAGGCCAACTGCACCCGGCGCGCGCCGTGTCCGCGGTCGACCAGCACTGCCCGCCCCGGCGGCATCGGGCCCGGCTTCACCTTCTCCAGCAACGCCCCCTCGTCCGGGCTGCCGGCGCCGACCAGGCCGGGCGCGCCGAGCTCGCGCAGCCGCCCCAGCACCGGATCGAACAGCGCGCGGCTCGCGCCCCCGGTCCGCCGGGCGACGACGACGTGCAGCCCGACGTCGCGGGCCTGCGGCAGGTACTCGGCCAGCGGCAGCAGCGGGTGCCCGCCGGAGCTGCCGGCCGCCGGGACGACGAGGTCGTAGTCGTCGACCAGCACCCAGACGTCCGGCCCGTTCCACCAGGAGCGTTCCCGCAGCTGGGCCGGGGTGACGCCGGCGCCGGGCAGCCGCCGCCCCAGCGACCCGGCGACGTCGGCGCAGGCCTCCGCGGTCGCCCCCGCGGTCGCGGCGTGTGCCAGCAGGTGCGACGGCGGGACCGCACCGAGCAGCGTCCGCCGGTGGTCGACGACGACGATCCGGGCCTCCTCGGGCGTCCGGCGCGCCGCGATGCCGCGGGCGATCAGCCGGAGCAGGTTCGTCTTGCCGCCGCCGGAATCGGCGAAGCAGAGCAGGTGCGGCTCGTCCGGGTCGAGTTCGACGGTGCTCAGCCGGTCCTCGTCGACGCCGAGGGCCGGACCGCGCCCGGGCCCGGGCGGGAGCTCCTCGACGGTGATCCGCTCGGGCAGCAGCCGCACCGCGGGCAGACCGGCGCCGGGCCATGCGGCCGCGACCGGCGGTGCGGGGTCGGCGCCGGTGACCGTCACCGGGGCGGCGACCACGGCCGCCGCGCCGTCGGGGGCGAGCCCGTGCCCGGGCCGCGCCGGCACCGCGGCGGCCCGCCGGCGGTCGGTCTCGGAGTCCGACGGGTCACCGAGACGCAGCTCGAGGCGGCTGCCGAGCTGGTCCTTGAGCACCGGCCGGAAGTCGGCCCAGCGCCCCGCGGACACCGCCACGTGCACGCCGTACGCGAGCCCGCGCGCCGCGAGCGCGGTGAGCCGCTCGTCGAGGTCGTCGCCCGCGGACCGCAGCGCGGGGTAGCCGTCGACGACGAGCAGCAGGTCCGTGCAGGGCTCGTCGGTGAGCTCACCCGCCGCACGCCGGGTGCGGAAGTCCTCCACCCCGGCGATGCCGTGCGTGCCGAAGAGCCGCTCCCGGTGCTCGACGGTCGCGACGACCTCCGCCACGACCCGCCGCACCAGGTCCGTACGACGGCGGTCGGCGACCGTCCCGACGTGCGGCAGCCCGCCGAGCGGGCCGAGCGTGCCGCCGCCGAGGTCGAGGACGTGCACACCCAGCTCGTACGGGGTGTGGGTCAGGGCGAGCGCGACGACCAGCGTGCGCAGCGCCGTCGACTTGCCCGACCGCGGACCGCCGACGACGGCGAGGTGCCCCGCCGCCCCGGACAGGTCCACCACCAGGGGGTCGCGTCGTTGCAGGTAGGGCCGGTCGACCAGCCCGATCGGTGCGACCAGCCGTCCGGTGGGGCCGGGCGCCTGCAGGCCGCGGCCGGACCGGACCGCCGGCTCGCCGAGCACCGTGGACAGCGGCGGCGGCTCGTCGAGGGGCGGCAGCCACACCCGGTGCGCGCGCGGCCCGGGCCCCGACACGGCGGCCACGACCCGCTCCAGCACGGTCGGGAACCGGTCCACCGGTGGCGCCGGGCGCGGACGGTCCGGGGCGGCGGGCGGCGACACCCGTCCGGCGAGGAACGGCAGCACGCGACGCGCGGCCGGACCGTGCCGCCGGGCCGGGAGGTCCGGTCCGGGCGCCGAGACGTAGGCGGCCCGGAACCGCACCAGCTCGTCGGTACCTGCGGACAGGTAGGCCGCACCGGGCGTCGGCGGCAGCAGGTGCGCGTCCGGCACGCCGAGCACGGCCCGCGACTCGGCGGCGGAGAACGTGCGGAGCGCGATCCGGTACGACAGGTGCGACTCGAGCCCGCGCAGCCGTCCCTCCTCCAGCCGCTGCGACGCCAGCAGCAGGTGGATGCCCAGCGACCGGCCCAGCCGGCCGACCGTGACCATCAGGTCGATCATCTCGGGGCGCTGGGCCAGCAGCTCGGAGAACTCGTCGACCACCACGAGCAGCGACGGCAGCGGTTCCGGCACGGGCTCCCCGCGCCGCGCGGCGGCCTCGCGCGCGGCCGTGTGCTCGGCCTGCGAGGCCAGGTTCCCGGCGGCCCGCAGCAGCTCCTGCCGGCGGGTGATCTCCCCGGCGAGCGCGTCGGCCATCCGGTCGACCAGCGCCAGCTCCTCCGCCAGGTTCGTGATCACCGCGGAGACGTGCGGGAGACCGGCCAGCCCGAGGAACGTCGCGCCGCCCTTGAAGTCGACGAGGACGAGGTTCAGCTCGTCGGCGGGGTGCGCGGCGACCAGTCCCAGCACCAGGGTGCGGAGCAGCTCCGACTTGCCCGATCCGGTCGCGCCGATGCACAGACCGTGCGGACCGGCCCCACCCTGCGCGGACTCCTTCACGTCGAGCAGCACGGGGCGGCCGGCGTCGTCGGTGCCGATCGGCACCCGCAGCCGCTCCGCCGGGCCGCGCCGGCGGCGCAGCGCGGCCACCGCGGCGGCGTCGACGTCCGGCCCGGGCAGCGACGGCAGGCCGGCGACCGGGCCGTCGGTCCCGGGACCGGCGGCGCCGGGAGCCCCGGCGGGCCGGTAGCGCGCGAGCCGCCGGGCGAGCGCCCGCGCCTCCGCGACGGTGACGCCGTCGGGCCGGCCGACGGTCGTGCCGTCCGGCCCGCCACGACGCAGGGTCCTCGTCCCGTCCGGGCCGGTGCCCGCGGCGAGGCGCAGCACCGACGGGGCCGGCCTGCGCCGCCCGGCCGGGCCGAGCCGCAGCACCGTCACCCCGGGCAGCCCGGCCCACGCGCCGGGGGTGTCCGCCGCACCGTCGAGCACCACGAGCAGGTGCTGCTGCGCCGACGACGGCTCGTCGACCCACCAGCGCCGCACCCGGTCCGGGTCGTCGGTGATCATCCGGACCGGCCCGACGGCGTCGTGGTGCCGGGGGTGCTCGACGTGCGGGAGCCACTTCGCCCAGTCCCAGCGGGCAGCGGCGGTGCCGGGGGCGACGACGGCGAGCCGGGCGTCGTCCGGGCCGTGCCAGAGCACGAACTGGGCGACGAGCGCGCGGGCCAGGTCGAGCGCGGGGGTGGCCGGGCCGGCGTCGTCGAGCGGTTCGAGCCAGACGGTCGCCGCGGCCCGGACGTCGACCGCGACCGGCAGGCCGGGCACGGTCGAGTGGCGGCGCAGGAATCGGCGCAGGGCCAGCGCGGACAGCGGTTCCAGGGTCTCCAGCGGTCCGGTGTGCGGGGCGGTGAGCCGGGTCGCGAGCCGCTGGGTGCCGCGGCCCGCGCGGAGCCGCCCGAAGTCGTCGTCGCCGGGGCGGCGCTCCCAGAGCCGCCCGGCGGCGAGCACGTCCGGCCACGCGCCCGGCTCCGGGTGCACGGTCTCCAGTGCGCGCCGCTGCTCGGCCGCGATCCCGCGGACCCGGGCGCCGAGGACGTCGAGGTAGCGCAGGTAGTCGCGGCGGTCCTCGTCCATCGTGGCGGTGCGGGCACCGGCACCGCGCCCGCCCCCGGAGACGAGCATCCCGGCCGCCGACAGCACGAACATCCCGCCGAACAGCCAGCTGCCCGACTCGCGGGGGTTCAGCACGACGAACAGCAGGGCCCCGGCGATCATCACCAGCGGGAGCAGGCGTTGCGCCACGCCGCCGGGGACGGGCCGCTCCGGCTCCGGCGGCGGCTCCAGCACCAGCTCCCCGCCGGGCAGCTCGGGCACCGACCGCCGTGGCCGTCGCAGGCCGACCGTTCCCGCCACCGCGGACCTCCGCGCTCGCCGAGTTCTCCCGAACGCCCACGGCGGCCGCCGGGACCGGCGAATACTCGCAGCCACCCCGGGCCCACCGGGGCCGTTCCCGCGAAGTCCGGAGCCGCCCGTGACCGCCGTCCTGCCCACGCCGACCGGCCCCACCGGAACGTCGCCGGGCCGCTGGGTGCGGGTCAGCGTGCTCACCCCGCGCGGGTCGGCGGACCTGGCACTGCCCGCGGACGTCCCGCTGGCCGAGCTGGTCCCGATGGTCCGTGAGCTGGGCCTCCCGGGTGCCCGGCCGGCCGTCCCGGAGGCCTGGCGGTTCACCGGTCCCGGCGGGGGCCCGCTGCCGCCGGACGCGACCCTCGGCGAGCTCCGGGTGCACGACGGCGAGCTGCTCCACCTCGGCCCGGCCCGGCCCGCGCCCGCTCCCCCGGTCCTCGACGACGCCGCCGAGACCGTCGCGGACGCGGTCCGCGAGGCCGCCGCCGGGTCGGCGCCGGCCCCGTGGGCGGGTCCCGCCGCGGCGGTCATCGGCACCGCCGCCGCCTGCGCGGTGCTGTCCACCGTGGACGGGCCGTGGCGCTGGGCCGCGGCGGCGGTCGCGGCCACCGGCGCCGTCGCCGCCCTGGCCGTGGCACGCCGCGGCGGCGACCCCGGGGACGGCGACGGCGGCCGGGTCGCGACCGGCGCGGCACTGTGCGCGGTCCCGGCCGCGGCGGCCGCGGGCCTGCTCGCACTGCCGGCACCCGCCGGGGCGGGGGCGGTCCTGCTGGCCGCGGCGGGTGCAGGTCTCGCCGCGGCGGCGGGGCAGGCGGTCCGGCGCCCGGTGTCCCCCGTCCTGCTGGCGGTGGCGCTGGCCGCCACCGTCACCGCGGCGGCCGCCCTGGTCCGCCTGCTGCTCGACGCCCCGGTGTCCGCGGTCGCCGCCGGGCTCGCCGCGCCCGCGCTGGCCGCCGGACCGCTCCTCCCGCGGCTCGCACTGCGCCTCGCGGGGGTACCCGCCCCGGTGGTCCCGGCCGATTCCGGCGGGCTCACCGACGCCGAGCAGGTCCTCCCGGGCGACGCGCCGGCCGCCCGGGCCCGGCTCGCCCGCGGGCTGCACTCCGGCGCCCTCGCCGGGACCGCGCTTCCGGCCGCGGGCGGGGCGGCGACCGCGGCGGTGCTCGGCGGCTGGACCGGGTCGCTGCTGCTGACGGTCACGGCAGCGGTCCTGCTCCTGCGGGCCCGTGCGCTCGTCGAGCCGGTCCCGGCCCGGTTCCTGGCGGGCACGGCGGTGGTCGCCGTCGCGGTCGCCGCCGTCCCGGCCGCCGCGGCGCTCGGGCCGCCGGGGCGGATCGTGGTGGCAGTCGCGCTGCTGCTCGCCGTCGGTGCGGGGGCCGTCGCGGCGCGAGCGGCACCGTCGCCACCGGCCCGGCGCGCCCTCGACGTCACCGAGCTGGTGCTCACCGCCGCCGCGATCCCGGCCGCGCTCGCCGCCATGGGCCTGTTCGGCCTGGTCCGCGGGCTGTGACCCGGGCACGCGCGGCGGGGGTCGTCGTCGCGGGGGTGGCGGCGGTCGCGCTGGCCGCGGTGCCGGCGGCGGACCTCGCCGCGGCGCCGACCGGCCCGGTCCCCGCCGTCGCGGGCGCCACCCGAGCCGCGGTGGGCGAGCCCGGCCCGCCACCCGGCCCGGCCGACGGCCTCCGCCGGACCCGCGCGTGCACCCCACCCGGCACCGGCGGGCCCGGCGCCGCCCCCGGCGCTGTCCCCCGGCCCCCGGACGGGCTGGCCACCGGGGCCGGGCAGATCGTCGCGGTGATCGACACCGGGGTCGCCGCCGTGCCGCGCCTGGCCGGTCGGCTGCGCGGCGGCGGGGACTACCTCGCCGGCGGCGACGGGCTCGACGACTGCGACGGCCACGGCACCGACGTCGCACTCCTGCTCGCCGGCGCCGCCGACGGCACCGGCACCGGCGCCGGGATGGCGCCGGGCGCGGGGCTCGTGTCGCTGCGACAGTCGTCGGCCCGGTTCGCGGTGCGCGACGACGACGGGACCGAGCGGCCCGCCGGCGAGATCCGGACCCTGGCCGCCGCCGTCGACCGGGCCGTGGCGCTCGGCGCCTCGGTGATCAACGTGTCGGAGGTCGTCTGCGTCCCCGCCGACCGGCTCGACGACGTCGCCGCGCCGCTCCGCACGGCCGTGGCCGCGGCCCGCCGCGCCGACGTCCTGGTCGTCGCGGCGGCCGGGAACCTCGACCCGGCCGGGACCTGCACCGGGGACCCGGGGCTCCGGCCGCTGCCCGCGCTCTACGACGACGTGCTGGCCGTCGGCGCCGTCGACGGCGACGACCGCCCGGCCCCGTTCTCCGTCGCGGGCCCGTGGGTGGACGTGGCCGCCCCGGGCGTCGGCCTGCCGGCGCCGGCGGGCCCGGAGGGCGCCGTCGTCAGCGGGACGTCGTACGCGGCCCCGCTGGTGGCGGGTACCGCTGCGCTGGTCCGCGAACGTTTCCCGATGCTCACCGCCGGTCAGGTGGCCGACCGGCTGCGGGCGACCGCACGCCGTCCGGGCGCGGGGCGCGACGACCGGGTCGGCGACGGCGTGCTGGACCCGTCCGCCGCGCTGAGCGCCGAGCCGCTCCTGCTGGTCCCGGGTCCGGGCGGTCCCACCGCCGGCGGGACGGCGGGCGGCCCCGGCACGCCGCAGGGCGCGACCGCGCCGCTGCCCGCCCCGACGCCCCGCCCGCCGGACCTCCCGGCGGTCGCCGGGATCGGCGCGGTCGCCGCCGCGGGCGGAGCGCTCGCCGCCGTCCTGGCCGGTCTGCGACGGCGCACGGGCGGTGCCCGCCGATTCCGGTCCTCCTGACGAGGACTGCCTCCCACCGGCCGGGACGGGTCCGTCAGCCCGGGACGTCCGCGGTACCCCGGGCCGCTGCGACGTCCAGCACACCGCCGCGCGGCAGCAGCCGCACGATGTCGGCGGGAGCGTTCCCGGGCACCGCGATCCCGAGCGCCGCGGCCGTCGGGTCGTCGGCGACACCGAACACCGCGCCGGACGCGGCGAGCAGCCAGCGCGTCCCGCCGGCGTCCCCCTCGGCGCCGGGGGACCTCGCGCGCAGCGGGCCGGGCCCGGACGGCGGCAGGACGATCCCGTCCAGCGCGGGTCCCGGCCCGTCCGCACCGGCCGTCGTCACCGCGACGGAGCCGGCCGCGACGGGCGGCCGCTCGGCGGCGACGAACCCGCCGCGGCCGTCCCGCCAGGTCCGGCAGAGCACCGGTGCGGACCCCGTGCCGGCGAGCCGGGCCGCCGGCCACGCGCCGGCTCCGGGCACCGTCGCCACCGGGGCGGTCGCCACCCGGCCCTGCGGCAGGGTCGTGGGGCGGCCCTGCCCGCTGCGCGACAGCACGGCGTCGGCGAGGGTCACCGGGACGGGCGCGAGACCCCCGTCGACGACGAGGTGGTACGCGGCGGGCGCCCCCAGCGGCCGGGTGACGACGACGTCCCCGGCCCTCCCGAGACCGGGCACCTCGTCCGGCCGCGGCGCGGGCACCCGCAGCGCCGGGCCCTCGGGGATCGCCGACAGCAGCCCGCCCGCCACCCGGCGCACCGGCGCCCCGAGCAGCCCGAGCCCGGACAGGGCGTCCCGGTCGGACGGGTCGAGCCGGTGCCTGCGGCCGTCGTGCACGAGGTAGGTCGCGCCACCCTCGGCGGTGAGCAGCAGGGACGGGCCCGCTCCCTCCGGGCCGGGCCCCAGCGACCCGGCGAGCACGGTGACGTCCCCCGGCCCGGGGCCGGCCGCGGGCGCGGTGTCGCAGACCGCCCACTCGGGCGGCACGGCCGCGCCGTCGAGGGCGACGCCGACCGCACCGCGTGCGGCGGCGGGCGGGGTGCGCGGGGCCGTGGCGAGCACCGCGTCGGACACCGCGACCGGGACCGCGGCGCCGTCGGGCCTGCCGAGCGCGGCGAGGACGAGCCGGCCGGCGACGGGATCGGCGACCGGGACGAGCCGCGGCGGGCCGGCGGCGACGGCGTAGAGCACCCCGCTGCGCTCCCCGCGCACCAGCGCCCGCTGCTGCCAGTCCGTCGCCCCGCCGGGCAGCAGCGCAGCGACCCCGAGCGCCAGGAGCCCGAGCAGCGCCCCCGCAACCACCGCCCGCCGTTGCGAGCGGATCTGCTCGTGCAGGGGGACCGGATCGGCCCGGACGAGCGCCGCCTCGGTCCGGCGCACACCGAACCGGTAGGCGTCGACCTGGTCGCGGGTGGCCGGCGCGCGCTGGACACGGACCGGGCCGGGCTCGGCTGGCACCACCCGGACGGTAGGCAGCGACCCACCCGGCCGCGCCGGATCGGCACACGCTGCGTAGAAGTACCTCACCTGTCCGATCGGCCGGTTTCGTTGCCAGCTCTCGGTTGTTGCACATAATGTGCCGCTGCGTGATCGCCCTGCGGAACATCGCCGTCCCGTTGCTGGCCGCCCTGGTCGTCGCCGGATGCTCGGCCCCCACGCCCGCGCCCGGGGAGTCCGCTCCCACCGGGGACCCCACCACGATGACCCTCGCCGACGGCTACGAGCCCGACGACCTCAACCCGCTGCTCGGGTACGGCGCGGAGGGCGCGAGCAAGTTCTACGACGGGCTCTACGCCCACGACGCGGACCGGGCCCTGCAGCCGGCGCTGGCCGCCGGCGAGGCGACCCCGTCGCCCGACCGGCGGTCCTGGACCGTCCCGCTGCGTCAGGGCGTCACGTTCCACGACGGCTCCACCTTCGGACCAGAGGACGTCGTCGCGACCTACCGGGCGATCCTGGCGCCGGACCGGGCGGCGACGATCGGCTCCGCCGTCCCGATGCTCGAGCGGGTCGAACCCGTCGGCACGGACGCCGTCCGGTTCGACCTGTCCTACGCCTACGGCGCGTTCCCCGCCCGCCTCACCTCGGGGATCCTCCCCTCCGAGGTGCTGCAGGACGGCGGGCCCGTCGCCGACCTCCCGGTGAACACCCGGCCGGTCGGCACCGGCCCCTACTCGCTCGTCGAGTGGCGCCGCGGCGACGCGATGGTGCTGCAGGCCCACGAGGGCTACTGGGGCGGTGCGCCCGCGGTGAAGCGGGTGACCGTCGTCTTCGCGACCGACGACAACACGCGCGCCCAGCGGGTCGGCGCGGGCGAGTTCGACGGCACCGTCCTGCCCCCGGCCCTGGCGAAGGCGGTCGCCGCGCAGAGCGGCATGGCGCTGCGGGAGCACTCGTCGGCCGACTACCGCACGATCGCGCTGCCGTTCGCGAACCCGGTGACGGCGGACCCGGCGATCCGGGCCGCGCTGAACAGGGCGGTGAACCGGCAGGGCATGGTCGACGCGCTGCTCGCCGGGCAGGGGCGGCCGGCCTCGAACCCGATCCCGGACGCCCTGCCCGAGCAGGTCGAGCCGTCCGCCGCCTTCGACTTCGACCCCGCCGGGGCGGCCCGGTTGCTCGACGAGGCCGGCTGGGCACCCGGCCCGGACGGCGTCCGCGCCCGGAACGGGCAGGCCGCGAGCTTCTCCCTGATGTACCCGGCCACCGACACCATCCGGCGGGACCTCGCGCAGGCGTTCGCCTCCGACGCCCGCGCCGCCGGGATCGACGTGCGGCTGGAGGGCCTGGGCTGGGAGGCCATCGAGCCCCGGATGGGCCGGGACGCACTCGTCCTCGGCGGCGGCGATCCGTTCGACCCGGGCTTCAAGTCCTGGCAGCTGCTGCACTCGTCGAACGCGGCCGACGGCTTCAACAACCCGGGCTCGTACTCGAACCCGCAGGTCGACGCGGCCCTCGACGCCGCACTGCGCGCCCCCGACGACGCCGCCCGCGACGAGCAGATCCGCGCGTTCCAGCGGGCCTACGCCGCCGACCCCGGGATGGTCTTCCTGGTGTTCGTGGGGCACAGCTACGTCTCCCGCGACAGCTGGGACGGCTACGTCGAGGTCGTCGAGCCGCACACGCACGGCGTCACGTGGGGCCCGTGGTGGAACCTCGAGGACTGGACGCCGAAGCAGTGACGGCGATCGCGCCACCCGAGCGCCGGCGGGGACGCGCGGTCGCCCGACTGGTCGGGCTCCGGGTCCTGCTCGGTGTCCCCACGGTCGTGATCGTCGCGGTCGGGGTGTTCCTGCTCGCCGCGGCGTCGCCGTTCCGGCCGGTGTACCAGTACTTCGGGGTCGGGATCTTCTCCGCCGGCGACGAGGAGATCGCCGCCGCGGAACGCGCGCTCGGCCTGGACGGCGGGGTGTTCGACCAGCTCGGCCGGTGGCTGGGCGGGCTGCTCACCGGTGATCTCGGGCAGAGCCTGTCGATGCGCCAGCCGGTCGCCCAGGTGGTCGCCGAGCGGCTGCCGTGGACGCTGCTGCTCGTCGTCTGCGCCCTGCTGGTGTCCCTGGTCCTCGCGCTGGCGGCCGGGACGGCGGCGGCGTGGCGGCAGGGCGGCTGGTTCGACCGGGCCGTCACCGCCGTCGGGCACACCTTGGAGGGCCTGCCGCCGTTCGTCCTGGCGCTCGCGGCGATCGCGGTCTTCGCCGTCGCCTGGCCGGTGCTGCCGGTCGCCGGGCTCACCGACGCCGGTGCCGCACCGACGGCCGGTCAGGTCGCCCGGCACCTCGTCCTGCCCGCGGTGGTGCTGGGGGTGTCCCAGACGCCGTGGCTGGTGCTGCACGTGCGGGCCTCGCTGATCTCCGCGCTGGACGACGACCACGTCGCGGGTGCCCGGGCCCGCGGCCTCCCGGAGCGCGTCGTCGTGCTGCGGCACGCGCTGCCGACCGCGCTGCTGCCGTTCGTCACCGTCCTCGGCAACCGGCTGCCCGAGCTCGTCACCGGCGCGGTGCTGGTGGAGACGGTCTTCTCCTGGCCGGGCATCGCGGCCGCGGTCGTCACCGCGGCGCTCGCGGTGGACTTCCCGCTGCTCGCCGCGCTCACCCTGCTGTCCGCCGTGGCGGTGCTCGCCGGGTCGCTGGTCGCCGACCTGACCGTCCTGCTCCTCGATCCCCGGGTGGTCGCCGATGTCTGACCTCGCTCTGCACACCGGGACGCACCACCCCGATCCCGGGCCGTGGCGCCCGGCCGGGCGGCCCCGTCCCGGCTCGCCGCGCGGGCGTCGCTCGTCGGGCCGGGCCCGGCTCGTGGCGGGCGCGTCCGGGCTGACGCTGCTGGTGCTCGCCGCCGTCCTCGTCCCGTGGCTCGGCGGTCTCGACGAGGGCCTGGTCGACTACACCGCGATCCGGCAGGCCCCCTCGGCGGCGCACCCGTTCGGCACCGACTCGGTCGGCCGGGACGTCCTGTTGCGCTCGTTCGCGGGCCTGTGGGTGTCGCTGCAGGTCGCGGCGGCCTGTGCGGTGCTCTCGACGGTGATCGGCACCCTGTTCGGGGCGCTGTCCGGGCTGCTCGGCGGCTGGTACGACCGACTGCTGATGCGGGTCGTCGACGCGGTCAACGCGGTCCCGCACCTGCTGCTCGGGATCGTGATCGTCGCGCTGTACCGGGGCAGCGTGCTCGCGGTGATCGCCTCGATCGGCCTCACCCACTGGACGACCGTCGCCCGCGTCGTCCGCTCGGAAATCCTCTCGCTGCGCGAGCGCCCGTTCGTCGACGCCGCGATCTCCGGCGGGGCGTCCCGGCTCCGGGTGCTGCGGCGGCACCTGCTCCCCGCGGTCGTCCCGCAGGCGGTGCTGTCCGCCGTGCTGATCCTCCCGCACGCGGTGTGGCACGAGACGGCGCTGAGCTTCCTCGGGCTCGGCTTGCCACCACACCTGGCGAGCCTCGGGACGATCCTCGGTGAGGGGCGGCAGGCGGTGCTCCTCGGATCCTGGTGGATCGTGGTGTTCCCGAGCGTCCTGCTGGCGGCGACGACGCTGTGCGTCGCCGGGATCGCAGCGTGGTGGCGGGACCGGACCCTGCCCCGCCGCCGCTCGGAGCAGGCGCTGTGAGCGCCCGTGGGACGGACGTGCTCACCGTCCGCGATCTCGACGTGGCCTTCCGCGTCGGTCGCGGCCCGCGCGCCCGGATCGTCCGCGCGGTGACCGGCGCCGGCCTGACCCTGCGCGGTGGACGCCTCACCGCCCTGGTCGGTGAGTCCGGCTGCGGGAAGTCGGTCCTCGCCGAGGCGCTGACCGGACTGCTCCCGGGGACCGCGTCGGTGCGCGGGTCGGCCGTCCTGTCCACCCCGGACGACGCCGGGACCGTCGAGCTGCTCACCGCCCCGGAGGCGGTGCTGCGCGACCGCGTCCGCGGACGCCTCATCGGCCTGGTCCCGCAGTCCGCCGCCTCCCACCTCACGCCGACCCGCACCGTCGGCGCCCAGCTCCGGGAGACGGTCGCCCGGCTCGGCACGGACACGACGGCGGCCGAGCTCCTCGACCGGGCCGCGCTGCCCGCGCACGTGCTCGGGCTCTACCCGCACGAGCTCTCCGGCGGCCAGGCCCAGCGGGCCGGGCTGGCGTCCGCGCTGGCCGGGAACCCGCCGGTGCTGCTGGCCGACGAGCCGACCGCGGGCCTCGACCGCCCGCTCGTCGAGCACGTGACCGCCCTGCTGGCCGGGCTCGCGGACGAGGGGCACGCCGTCCTGCTCATCACCCACGACCTGCGGGCGGCCCGGGACGTGGCCGACGACATCGCCGTCATGTACGCCTCGCGCCTGGTCGAGACCGGACCGGCCGACGACGTCGTCGCCGAGCCCTGGCACCCGTACACGGCGGGCCTGCTCGGGGCCCTCCCCGGCGCCGGGTTCACCCCGGTCCCGGGGCACCCGCCCGAGCTGTCCGCGCTGCCCGACGGCTGTCCGTTCGCTCCCCGGTGCGCGGTGTCGGCGTCCTGCTCGGGCGATCCCGAGCCGGTGTCCTACGGCGACCGCCGGGTGTCGTGCCACGTCCCGGAGGGGGCCCGATGAGCCTGCGCGCGGAGTCCGTCACCGCCGGGTGGCGGCGGGGACACCCCGTCGTCGACGACGTCGACCTCACCGTCGAGCCGGGGGTCGTGCTCGGCCTGGCCGGCCCGTCCGGATGCGGGAAGTCGACGCTGACCCGGGTACTGGCCCTGCTGCACGCCCCCTGGTCGGGAACGGTGACGGTCGGCGGGGAGCCGGTCCACCGGTACCGGTTCGGCGCACCCGCGGCACTGCGGCGGCGCATCGGCGTGGTGTTCCAGTCGCCGCGGGCGTCCACCGACCCCCGGCTGACCCTGGACCGGATCGTCGCCGAGCCGCTCCGCGCGGCGGGCACGCCGGATCCCGCTGTGACCGCACGGGTCGACGAGGTCGCCGACCTCGTCGGGCTCACCCCGGAGCTGCGCACGCGGCACCCGCACGAGGTCTCCGACGGCCAGCTCCAGCGGGCCTGCCTCGCGCGGGCGCTCGCCCCGGAGCCGGACTACCTGCTGTGCGACGAGATGACGGCGATGCTCGACGCCTCCACCACCGCCGCGCTGGTCTCGGTCGTCGCCGACGAGGTCACCGGACGTGGTCTCGGGGTACTGGCCGTCAGCCACGACGAGCCGTTGCTCGGCGCGTGGGCCGGCGAGGTCGTCCGCCCGTGGAGCCGGGTCCGTCCGTGACCCTGGACCGGGTAGTCGTACGGAGCCGCCGTCGCGGCCGCGGGCGACAGACTCACCCCATGCGGACGAGCTGGAACCTCACCCTGCAGGTGGTCGCGGTCCTGGCCGCCGCCGGGCTGCGCCTCACGGCGCCGGGCTGGCTGCTGTTCTTCCTGGTGGTGACGATCGTCGGTCTGCTCGTTCCGCTGGTCCCGACGGCCCTGTCGATCGTCGTGTTCCGGCGGCGGGTGCTGGAGCGGGCGCTCGCCGCGCCGTTCCTGTCGTGCGCCGGGTTCCTGCTCCTGGCGGCCCTGACCGTGCCGGACTTCGACGACGTGCGCGCGCACGCGCCGATCATGGCCGGGTCCGGGGCGGAGGTCCCGGCCGTCGTGACCGGGATCGGCATGCTCTCGCTGCTCGCGTGGCTCGGGTCGGTGCTGTGGCTGTGCGTCGCCGTGGTGCTGGCACACCGCCCGTCGCGGCGACCGGCGGGACCGCCGCACCCGGCCTGGACCGCCCGGGACTGAGCGGTACCGCCGGCACGACGGATCAGGAGGCGCCGGGGACCCGGATCCGCCGGGTCTGCTCGGCCCGGGCGGCCAGCTCGTCGTCGGCGGGGTAGTCGACGCCGGTCAGCGACAACCCGTGCGGCGGCGCGACCGTCACCTCCGACGCCCGCGACGTCCGGGACAACAGCTCGGCGGGCCACTCCGGAGGCCGGTGCACACGGCCCACCTCGAACACCGCGCCGACCAGGCTGCGGACCATCGAGTGGCAGAACGCGTCGGCCGACACCGACGCGACCAGCACACCGGGCTCCCCCGGCGCCGGGTCCCACTCGAAGCGTTGCAGCGCCCGCACCGTGGTGGCGCCCTCCCGGCGTTTGCAGAACGCGGCGAAGTCGTGCTCGCCCACCATCAGCGCGGACGCGGCGTTCATGAGCGCCGGGTCGAGCGGATGGGGCCAGGCCACCGTCTCGCGGGCGCGCAGCGGCTCGGCCCCGAACGACGCGGTGGTGACCCGGTAGCGGTAGTGCCTGCGGAGCGCGGAGAACCGGGCGTCGAAGGTCTCCGGGACCCGGGTCGTCGCCCGGACCCGGACGTCGGGCGGCAGGAACCGGTTGAGCCGTCGGAGCAGCCCGTCCAGCTGCGGATCGAGCTCCGCGGGGACGTCGACGTGCGCGACCTGCCCGGACGCGTGGACCCCCGCGTCGGTCCGGCCGGCGACGGTGAGCCGCAGCGGGGTGCGCAGCACGGTCGACAGCGCGTCGGTGAGGACGCCCTGGACGGTGCGGCGGGTCGGCTGGGTCGCCCAGCCGGAGAAGTCGGTGCCGTCGTACGCGATGTCGAGGCGCACCCGGACCGGCCCGGAAACGCCGACGAGCCCGCCGTCGGGGACGGCGGGCTCGTCGGAGTGGTGCGGACCGGTCAGGAGCCGGACTCCTGCTGGGACGCCGGCTTCGCGAAACCGGCGGCCTCGGCAGCCTCCTCGGAGGCGAACCAGACCTCGGCCACGGTCCGGTCGTAGTGCGACGAACCGGGGACGTGGTAGAGCTTCGAGTCGTCGTTGCCCTTGATCTCGAAGCCCTCCGGGGCCTGCGCCGGGTCCTCCAGCGGGGCGTGGCTGCCCTCGCCGTACGGAGCCTCGGTGGCCTCGGCGACGGCGTCGGTGGTGGTCGCCTCGGCGGCGGTCTCCTCCGGTGCGGTCTCCTCGGCCGGGGCCTCGGTGGTGGCGGCCTGGGACGCGGCGGCGCGGCGCGCGCGGTTCGCCTCGTCGGTGACCGTCTTCTGCTGGACCAGCTCGATGACCGCCATCGGGGCGTTGTCGCCCTTGCGCGGCATCGTCTTGGTGATCCGGGTGTAGCCACCGTTGCGGTCCGAGAAGAACGGACCGATCTCGGTGACGAGGCGGTGCACGACCGACTTGTCGCGGATCACCTTCATGATCTCGCGCCGGTTGTGCAGGTCGCCGGCCTTGGCCTTGGTGATCAGCCGCTCCGCGTACGGACGCAGCCGCCGGGCCTTGGCCTCGGTGGTGGTGATCCGGCCGTGTTCGAACAGCGAGGTCGCCAGGTTGGCCAGGATCAGCCGCTGGTGCGCGGGCGACCCGCCGAGGCGGGTTCCCTTGGTGGGCTGGGGCATGGCTACAACTGCTCCGTTTCTGCGTAGTCCTGACCGTCGTCACCGAAGGTGTCCGGGTCGAACCCGCTGCCACCGTCGACGCCGTACTCGGCCGCCGCCGCCGACGGGTCGAACCCGGGCGGGCTGTCCTTGAGGGCCAGGCCGAGACCGACGAGCTTCATCTTGACCTCGTCGATCGACTTGGCGCCGAAGTTGCGGATGTCGAGCAGGTCCGCCTCGCTGCGGCCGACCAGCTCGCCGACCGTGTGGATGCCCTCGCGCTTGAGGCAGTTGTAGGACCGGACCGTGAGGTCCAGCTCCTCGATCGGCATCGCGAACGCCGCGATGGTGTCCGCCTCCTGCGGGGAGGGGCCGATCTCGATGCCCTCGGCGTCCACGTTCAGCTCGCGGGCCAGGCCGAACAGCTCGACCAGGGTCTTGCCGGACGACGCCAGCGCGTCCCGCGGGGTGATGGACGGCTTCGACTCGACGTCGAGCACCAGCTTGTCGAAGTCGGTGCGCTGCTCGACTCGCGTGGCCTCGACCTTGTAGGTCACCTTGAGCACCGGCGAGTAGATCGAGTCGACCGGGATCCGGCCGATCTCGGCGCCGGTCGCCTTGTTCTGCATCGCCGGGACGTACCCGCGACCCCGCTCGACGACGAGCTCGACCTCGAGCCGGCCCTTGTCGTTCAGCGAGGCGATGTGCAGGTCCGGGTTGTGCACGGTGACACCGGCGGGCGGCACGATGTCGCCCGCGGTGACCGCGCCCGGGCCCTGCTTGCGCAGGTACATGGTCACCGGCTCGTCCTCCTCGGAGCTCACGACGAGCTCCTTGAGGTTCAGGATGATGTCGGTGACATCCTCCTTGACCCCCGGCACGGTGGTGAACTCGTGCAGGACGCCGTCGATCCGGATGGACGTGACGGCGGCACCGGGGATGGACGAGAGCAGCGTCCGGCGCAGGGAGTTCCCGAGGGTGTAGCCGAAGCCCGGCTCGAGCGGCTCGATGACGAACCGCGACCGGGTCTCGGTGACGACGTCCTCGGTGAGAGAGGGTCGCTGAGAGATCAGCATGGGTGTGTGCCTCCTTCGCACCTGCGACAACCGCTATTTGATGTCGCAGTGAGAACCCGCCGCCCCTCCCTGCGGGGCGGCGGGGGTGTCGAGCTACTTCGAGTAGTACTCGACGATGAGCTGCTCGGTGACCTGTGTGTCGATCTGAGCGCGCTCGGGCAGCTGGTGGACGAGGATGCGCAGGGTCGACGGAACGACCTGCAGCCACGCCGGGACCGGGCGGTCGCCCTGGGTCTCCTTGGCGATGACGAACGGGTCGGTGTTACGCGACTTCTCCCGCACGTCGATGATGTCGTACTTCGAGACCTTGAAGCTGGGGATGTCGACCTTCTTCCCGTTGACCAGGAAGTGGCCGTGGTTCACCAGCTGGCGAGCCATCCGCCGGGTGCGCGCCAGGCCGGCGCGGTACACGACGTTGTCGAGGCGCGACTCGAGGATCTGCAGCAGCTCGTCGCCGGTCTTGCCCTCCCGGCGGTGCGCCTCCTCGTAGTAGGCGCGCAGCTGCTTCTCCTGCAGGCCGTACCCGAAGCGGGCCTTCTGCTTCTCCTGCAGCTGCAGGAGGTACTCGGTCTCCTTGATCCGGATCCGGCCGTGCTGGCCGGGCGGGTAGGGACGACGCTCGAACGCCTGGTCACCGCCGACGAGGTCGGTCTTCAGTCGGCGGGACTTGCGGGTCATGGGGCCGGTGTAGCGAGCCATGGTGGTTCTCCCTTCCCCTTAGACCCGGCGCCGCTTGGGCGGACGGCAGCCGTTGTGCGGCTGCGGGGTGACGTCGTTGATGGTGCCGACCTCGAGACCGGCGGCCTGGAGCGAGCGGATCGCGGTCTCGCGACCCGAACCCGGGCCCTTGACGAACACGTCGCACTTCTTCATGCCGTGCTCCATCGCCTTGCGGGCGGCGTTCTCGGCGGCGAGCTGTGCGGCGAACGGCGTCGACTTGCGGGAGCCCTTGAGGCCCACGTGCCCGGACGAGGCCCAGGCGATGACGGCACCGGTCGGGTCGGTGATCGACACGATCGTGTTGTTGAACGTGCTCTTGATGTGGGCGTGCCCGTGCGCGACGTTCTTCTTCTCGCGACGGCGGACCTTCTTGGGTCCGGTGCCCTGGCGTGCGCGGGGCGGCATTACTTCTTACCTGCCTTCTTCTTACCGGCGACGGTCTTCTTCGGACCCTTGCGGCCGCGCGCGTTGGTCTTCGTGCGCTGGCCACGGACCGGGAGACCCCGCCGGTGACGGATGCCCTGGTACGAGCCGATCTCGATCTTGCGGCGGATGTCCGCCTGGATCTCACGGCGCAGGTCACCCTCGACCTGCAGGTGCTCCTCGATGTAGTCGCGGAGCTTGGTCACGTCCTCGTCGGTCAGGTCCTTCGACCGGAGGTCGGCGCTGATCGCCGTGGCCTCGAGGATCTCCTTCGACCGGGCCCGTCCGACCCCGAAGATATAGGTGAGCGCGATCTCCATCCGCTTCTCGCGGGGGAGGTCGACGCCGGCAACACGTGCCATGCGGCGTTGTCTCCTTCAGTTCTCGTTCCAGGTCTTCCCGGTGTCCGTCCCGTTCCGCCGCTGCGAGAACGGGCCCCGGCCTGGTTCCGGGGGTGCTACCGGGCCCTCGTGGCCCGGCAGGTGCACCGGGGGCTTCTGCTGACGCGATCAGACGATCGCGACGAGTACCGCTCTGCTCAGCCCTGGCGCTGCTTGTGGCGCAGGTTCGAGCAGATCACGATGATCCGGCCGTTGCGGCGGATCACCTGGCACTTGTCGCAGATCTTCTTGACGCTCGGCTTGACCTTCACGTCGTCTGCCTCTGTCCGTTGATCTTCTCGGTCTGGCGACCGACGGTCACTTGTAGCGGTAGACGATCCGGCCGCGGCTGAGGTCGTAGGGCGACAGCTCGACGACCACGCGGTCCTCCGGAAGGATCCGGATGTAGTGCTGCCGCATCTTCCCGCTGATGTGCGCGAGGACCCGGTGGCCGTTCTCCAGCTCCACCCGGAACATCGCGTTCGGCAGGGGTTCGACGACCCGGCCTTCGACCTCGATCGCCCCGTCCTTCTTGGCCATGTCCTCCGCTATCCGTGACAGGTGTCGGTTGCACCGGCCGACGATGGAGCCGACGACCGGATCGGCACGCGCGACCCGGGGCCCGGACCGGAGAGTGTGCAGAGCACATGCGGAGCGGGCACCAGACGGCGCACCGATAGTCAAGTGTACGGAGTGCGCACGGGACCGGTGCGAGCGGGGGTGCGGAACACCCGCGGGCGGCCCGGTTGCACGACGCGGGTGCCCGGGTGATCGCATGGGTCCGTGACGGACCACGTGCCCGACGGTACCGAAACCACCCCGCCGACGACCAGCACCCGGCTGCCCCGGGCGTTGCGCCCGTTCCGGCACCGCGACTACCGGTTCCTCGTCGCGTCGATGGCCGCGTCGCTGTTCGCCTCCGGGGTGTGGCTGCTCTCGCTCGTCTGGCAGGTCATCGGCCTCGGTGGCGGCCCCGCCGCGCTGTCCGCCGTGACGGCGTCGGCGAGCGCGGGCCTGCTGGTCAGCGTGCTCATCGGCGGCGTGGCCGCGGACCGGTTGCCGCGTCGCACCGTGCTGCGCTCGGTGGAGGTCGTCCGGATCGTCGCGGCGGCCGGTGCCACGACGCTCGCCCTGACCGGCACCCTGACGATCTGGTCGCTGGCGGCCATCGCCTTCGTGATCGGCGCCGCGGAGGCGTTCTACTTCCCCGCCTACTCGGCGCTCCTGCCCACGCTCGTCCCGTCCGGCGAGCTGCTCGCGGCCAACGGCGTCGAGCAGACCCTGCGCCCGGCGATGATGCAGGCGGTCGGGCCGGGACTCGCCGGGCTCGTCGTCGGGGCGTTCGTCCCGGGTGCCGGGCTGGCCGTGGCGACGGCCGGCTACGCCGTCGCCCTGGTCCCGCTCCTGTTCCTGCGGGTCGTCCCCCCGCTCGCCGCGGGCGAACCCGGTGCGACGGCGGAGGGTGAGCCGCGCCGCTCGGTGCTGCACGACCTGCGCGAGGGCTTCGGCTACCTGGTCCGGACCGGCTGGCTGTTCGCCAGCCTCGCGTTCGCCATGCTCTACGTGGTCGTGATCATCGGGCCGATCGAGGTGCTGCTGCCGTTCGCGGTGCGGGACCGCGCGGGCTCCGGGCCGGCGGGGTTCGCGGCCGTGCTCGCCGCGTACGGCATCGGCGGGGCGCTCGGGTCGATCGCGATGGCGAGCCGGCCGCTGCCGCGCCGCTACCTCACCGTGATGCTGCTGCTGTGGGGCACCGGGGCACTGCCCCTGGTCGCACTGGGCCTGGCGACGGCGGTGTGGCCGATGGCCGTCGCCGCGTTCCTCGTCGGGGCCACCGGCGCAGCGGCGATGGTGATCTGGGGGACGCTGCTGCAGCGGCGCGTCCCGCCGCACCTGCTCGGCCGGGTCTCGAGCCTGGACTTCTTCGTGTCGCTGGCGCTGATGCCGGTGTCGATGGCACTGGCCGGGCCGGTCGGAGCCGCGATCGGCATCCCGATCACGTTCGTCGTCGCCGGGTGCCTGCCGGTCGTGCTCGCGGTGCTGGCCATCCTGCTGTGGCGGCTCCCCCGCGACGAGACCGCGCACCCGCTCAGCGCGGAGTAGCACCGGGGCGTGGTTCCCGGGGGACCGGTCCCCCGGGAACCACGCCCGGGCGGCTACAGCGCCTTCAGCTCCTCCGTCACCTCCGTCACCGACGACTTCGCGTCGCCGAAGAGCATCGAGGTGTTGTCGGCGAAGAACAGCGGGTTGTCGATGCCGGCGAACCCGGACCCCATCGACCGCTTGAGCACGATGACGTTGCGGGACTCGTCGACGTTGAGGATCGGCATCCCGTGGATCGGGCTCGACGGGTCGTTGCGCGCGGCCGGGTTGGTGACGTCGTTCGCGCCGATCACCAGCGTGACGTCGGTGCGGGAGAACTCGTCGTTGATGTCGTCCATCTCCTTGAGCGCGTCGTAGGAGACGTCGGCCTCGGCGAGCAGGACGTTCATGTGCCCGGGCATCCGGCCGGCCACCGGGTGGATGGCGTACTTGACCTCGACGCCCTTGCCCTCCAGCAGCTTGGCCATGTCCTTCACGGCGTGCTGGGCCTGCGCCACCGCCATGCCGTAGCCGGGGACGACGATGACCTGCGACGCGTACGCCATCTGGATCGCCGCGTCCGCCGCCGAGGTCGACTTCACGGTGCGCTCGACGCCGTCGTCGACGGCCGCGGCCTGCGTCCCGCCGAACCCGCCCGCGACGATCGCCGGGATGGTCCGGTTCATCGCCACGGCCATCTGGTTGGTCAGGATCGAGCCCGAGGCACCGACGATCATGCCGGCGACGATCATCGCGGTGTTGTCCAGCGCGAGACCCGCCGCCGCCGCGGACAGCCCGGTCATGGCGTTGAGCAGCGAGATGACGACGGGCATGTCCGCACCGCCGATGGGCAGGACGACCAGCACGCCGACCACCGCGGCGATCACCAGCACCGCGACGATCCAGATCTCCGAGGCGCCCTCCATGCCGGCGAACACCGCGGCGACGACGGCCAGCACCAGCAACCCGATGTTGATGATCTGCTGAGCGCCGCCGAGCCCGATCGGCTTGCCGGGGAGGATCTCCTGCAGCTTGCCGAACGCGATCAGCGAGCCCCAGAACGAGATCGAGCCGACGATCGCGGCGAACAGCGACGCGATGACGATGTAGAGCTCGACGCCGACGAACCCGTCGGACCCGCGGAACTCCGCCCACGCGATCAGCGCGACCGCACCACCGCCGACGCCGTTGAACAGCGCCACCATCTGCGGCATCTGGGTCATCTTGACGTTCCGCGCGGACGGGACGCCGAGCAGCGTGCCGACCACCAGGCCGACGATGATCAGGATCCAGTTGGCCTGGACGAGCAGCAGTGTCGCGAGCACCGCGATCGCCATGCCGACCGCGGCGATCTTGTTGCCGCGCACCGCCGTCTTCGGCCCGGTCAGGCCGGACAGGCCGTAGATGAACAGCGCGAACGCGATGATGTAGAGGATCGGGACGATCACGCCGAGCGGGCCGTCCGGCATCGTCTCCGTGGCGGCGAGGGTCACGATCCGCTCCCGTTCTGCTCGGCCTTCTTCGCGGCACCGGGCGTCTTGCCCTTGAACATGCCGAGCATCCGGTCGGTGACCAGGAAGCCGCCGACGACGTTGATGACGCCGAAGGCGATCGCGACGACCAGGATGATCGCGTCGACGACGCCGACCTCCTCACGGCCGAGCACGACGATCGCGCCGAGCAGCACGATGCCGTGGATCGCGTTGGTGCCCGACATCAGCGGCGTGTGCAGCGTGTTCGGGACCTTCGAGATGACGGCGAAGCCGACGAAGCCGGCCAGCACCAGGATGGCGATGTTCGCCAGCAGTCCGGAGTCCATCAGGCGCTCCCCTCCTCACGCGTCACGCAGGACTTGGCCAGTACCTCGTCGTCGAAGTCCGGGGACAGCCGGCCGTCGGTGACCATCAGCTCGAGCAGCGAGGTGACGTTGCGGGCGTACAGCTCCGAGGCGTGCTCGGGCATCGACGCGGGCAGGTTCAGCGGGGACACGATCGTCACGTCGTGACGCACGACGGTCTCCCCGGGCTCGGTCAGCTCGCAGTTGCCGCCGGCCTCGCCCGCCATGTCCACGATGACGCTGCCCGGCCGCATCCCCTCGACCGCGGCGGCGCTGACCAGCTGCGGCGCCTTCCGCCCGGGCACCAGTGCGGTGGTGACGACGACGTCGAAGCCCGTGATGGCCTCCTCGAGCGCCTTCTGCTGCTTCGCCCGCTCGTCGTCGCTGAGCTCGCGGGCGTAGCCGCCCTCACCGGCCGCGTCGATGCCGAGGTCCAGCCACTGGGCGCCCAGCGACTTCACCTGGTCGGCGACCTCGGGCCGCACGTCGTAGCCGGTGGTGCGGGCCCCGAGTCGCTTCGCCGTCGCGAGCGCCTGCAGGCCCGCGACACCGACGCCGAGCACCAGCGCGGTCGCCGGCTTCACGGTGCCGGCCGCCGTCGTCAGCATCGGGAAGAAGCGGGTGGAGTGCTCGGCAGCGGCCAGCACCGCCTTGTACCCGGCGACGTTCGCCTGCGACGACAGCGCGTCCATGCCCTGCGCGCGGGAGATCCGCGGGATCGACTCCATCGCGAACGCCGTCACCCCGGCGTCGCGCAGCTTCTCCACGGTCTCGGGGTGGGTCAGCGGGGACAGGAACCCGACCAGCACCTGGCCGGACCGGAGCTTCCCGATCTGCTCCGCACTGGGCGGATTGACCACCGCGACGACGTCGGCCGCCCACGGGTCCCCGATCTCGGCGCCGGCCTCGGTGAACTCGTCGTCCGGGATCAGTGCGCCCTCGCCCGCCCCGGTCTCCACCACGACCCGCGCACCGCGGCCTGCCAGCTTGCCGACGACCTTCGGGACCAGCGCCACGCGGCGCTCGCCCTCCCGGATCTCCTTCGGCACCCCGACCGTGACCGTGCTCTGCGGGCCGTCCTGCTCGGCCTCATCGCTCATGCGGGGAACCTAGACCACGTGCAACGGTCTGTGGGCCCGGGACGTGACGGGCACTACCCGCTGGGAGAGCCCTTGATCGATTACCCGGTACGACCTGTATCGATCAGGGCCTGACCTGCCGGGCGGGTGGCCGGAGGGTCAGCTACCCGGACGGTCGGGTGCGCCGGCGGGCGCGGTCAGCAGCCACGGCCCGTCCTCGGTGACGGCGACGGTGTGCTCCCAGTGCACGGCCCGTCCGCCGCTCGCGGTGACGACGGTCCAGCCGTCGTCCAGCTCCACGGTCTCCGGGTCCCCCGCGACGAGCATCGGCTCGACGGCCAGGGCCATCCCGGGCCGCAGCCGCGGGCCGCGGCCCGGCTCGCCGTGGTTGGGCAGGAACGGGTCCATGTGCATCGAGGTGCCGATGCCGTGCCCGCCGTACTCCGCGACGATGCCGTAGTCGGCGCGGTCCGCCTCCGCGGCGGCCCGGCACGCCTCCTGGATCGCGTACGAGACGTCGGTGAGGCGCGCCCCGTCCTGCACGGCGACGACGCCGGCGTCCATCGCGCCCCGGCACGCCGCGGACAGCGCCAGGTCGGCCGGCGAGACCTCGCCGACGGCGATGGTGACGGCCGAGTCGCCGTGCCAGCCGTCCAGGATCGCGCCGCAGTCGACCGACAGCAGGTCGCCGTCGGCCAGCACCTGCCCCGCGGACGGGATGCCGTGGACGATCTGCTCGTTCACCGAGGCGCAGATGCTCCCCGGGAACCCGTGATACCCGAGGAACGAGGGGACCCCGCCGCCGTCGCGGATGGTCTGCTCGGCCAGCGCGTCCAGCTCGGCGGTGCTCACCCCCGGCTTGGCGTGCTCGGTGACGGCGGCGAGCGTCGCGGCCACCAGTGCCCCCGACTCCCGCATCGCCTGCAGCTGACGCGGGGTCTTGAGCTCGATGTCCCGTCCCCGGTACCGGGCGATGGCGCCACGGAGGCCACCCCGACCGTTCATGCGTTCCCTCGGTTCCTCGCCGTGCCGGCCGGCACCGCCCGGTCGTCCCGGGCGGGGCCCACTGCCGACGCCGGTCCGCTAGGCGCTGCGGTCGCGCAGCGCGGAGAAGACCCGCTCGGTGATCTCGTCGATCTCACCGACGGCGTCGATCGTGACCAGCTGGTCGCGGTAGTGGTCCAGCAGCGGCGCGGTCTCCTCGCGGTACACGCGCTGCCGGTTGCGGATGGTGTCCTCGTTGTCGTCACTGCGGCCACGGCCCAGCAGCCGCTGCACGACGACCTCGTCCTCGACGTCGAACTGGACGACGGCGTCGAGCTTCAGGCCCTTCTCGTCCAGGATCGCGCCGAGCGAGGCCGCCTGCGCGGTGTTCCGCGGGAACCCGTCGAGGATGAAGCCCTTCTCCGTGTCGGCGTCGCCGAGACGGTCCTTCACCATGCCCACGGTCACCTCGTCGGGGACGAGGTCCCCGGCGTCCATGTACCGCTTGGCCTCGCGGCCGAGCTCCGTCTCGTCGCGCAGGTTCGCGCGGAACAGATCGCCCGTCGAGATGTGCGGGACATCCAGCTTCTCGGCCATCTGCTCAGCCTGGGTCCCCTTGCCGGCACCGGGCGGTCCCACCAGAACGAGTCGCACGCGAACCCGACCTCCTGAAGTCTCTTGCTTGTCCACACCGGCGGCGTTACCGGCGCGCGGTGCCGCCGGCACCGAACCGGGGCCGGGGCCCCGACCGGGGTTCCCGCACGGCCACGTTCCGCCGGACTCTAACGCAGGAAACCCTCGTAGTTCCGCTGCATGAGCTGGCTCTCGATCTGCTTCAGGGTGTCGAGGCCCACCGTCACCATGATCAGCACGGCCGTACCACCGAACGGGAAGTTCTGGTTCTGGCCGGTCCCGGTGATGCCGAGGAAGAAGTTCGGCAGCACCGCGATGATGCCCAGGTACAGCGATCCCGGCAGCGTGATGCGGCTGAGCACGAAGTTCAGGTACTCGGCGGTGGGCCTGCCGGGCCGGATGCCCGGGATGAAGCCGCCGTACTTCTTCATGTCCTCGGCGCGCTCGTCGGGGTTGAACGTGATGCCGACGTAGAAGTACGTGAAGAAGATGATCAGTGCCATGTACAACACGATGTGCACGGGATTGGACTGATCGACGAGATAGGTCTGCACGAACTGCTGGAACCATCCGCCCTCGTTCCCGGCGAGCCGGGCGACCAGGTCGGGCAGGTACAGCAGCGAGCTACCGAAGATCACCGGCACGACGCCGGCCTGGTTCACCTTCAGCGGGAGGTACGTCGAGGTGCCGCCGTACATCCGGCGCCCGACCATCCGCTTGGCGTACTGGACCGGGATCCGCCGCTGGCCGTTCTCGATGAACACGACGCTCGCGATGATGGCGAGACCGAAGGCGCAGACACCGGCGAAGACCAGGCCGCCCGAGTTCTCCAGGATGAGCTGGCCCTCGGCGGGGATCCGGTGCGCGATCGAGGCGAAGATCAGCAGCGACATGCCGTTGCCGATGCCGCGCTCGGTGACCTGCTCGCCCAGCCACATCACCAGCGTCGTTCCGGCGACCATCGTGACGACGATGACGACCAGGGTGAAGACCGACGAGTCCGGGATGACCGGCAGCTGGCAGCCCTGGAAGAGCTGGCCCCGCTCGGCGAGCGCGACGAAGCCCGTCGCCTGCAGCACCGCGATACCGATCGTCAGGTAGCGGGTGTACTGCGTCAGCTTCGCCTGGCCGGACTGGCCTTCCTTCTTCAGCTGCTCGAACCGCGGGATCACGACCTGCAGCAGCTGCACGATGATGCTCGCGGTGATGTAGGGCATGATGCCCAGCGCGAAGATCGACAGCTGGAGCAACGCCCCGCCGGAGAACAGGTTGATCAGCGAATAGACGCTCGCGTTGTCGCCGCCCTCGACCTGGCGGACGCACTCCTGGATGTTGGGGTAGGACACCCCCGGCGACGGGATGTTCGCCCCGAGCCGGTACACCGCCACGATCGCCAGCGTGAAGAGGATCTTCTTGCGGAGATCCGGCGTGGTCAGGGCCGACCGGACTGCGCTGAGCACTCGGTGATCCTCCTACGACGTCGGCGGCCCGACACCGCCTGCGCCGGCCCCGGGACGGGGACGGCCGGTTGGAAGACGCGATCCGCGCCTTGCGGGGACACCCGGGCCGGCAGGTCCTGCACCGGCGGGGGCTGCGCGATGACACGCCTGTCCCGTTGCCTCGGACGCGTAGTCCGGAAGTGACTGTAACAGCGGCCCGGACACGCCTCGGCGCCGCCCACGAACCCGTCCCGCCTGGGCGGACGACGGGCACCGTGGACGGCGCCGTGGACGTGTCGGAGGGGGCGGTGCGGAGCCGATGGCTCCGCACCCCCGGCCGCCTGGCCTCGGGGCCGGGCCCCGTCCCGCGAGCTCGTCAGAGCTCGGAGACGGACCCACCCGCGGCCGAGATCTTCTCGCGCGCGGAGGCCGAGAACTTGTGGGCCTTCACCGTGAGGGTGACGCCCGACAGCTCGCCCTCGCCCAGCACCTTGACCGGCTGGTTCTTGCGAACCGCGCCCGCCTCGGCCAGCTCGGCCGGTCCGACCTCGCCACCCTTCGGGAACAGGGCGGCCAGCTCGCCGACGTTCACGACCTGGTACTCGACCTTGAAGCGGTTCTTGAAGCCCTTGAGCTTCGGCAGCCGCATGTGCAGCGGCATCTGACCGCCCTCGAAGCGCGGCGACACCGTCTTGCGGGCCTTCGTGCCCTTGGTGCCGCGACCGGCGGTCTTGCCCTTCGAGCCCTCACCACGACCCACACGGGTCTTGGCCTGCTTCGAGCCCGGGGCCGGCCGCAGGTCGTGCAGCTTGATCACGTTCTGCTCGTCGCTCACGCCTGCACCTCCTCGACGGTCACGAGGTGGCGCACCACGTGGACGTACCCGCGGGTCTGCGGGTCGTCCGGGCGCTCCACCGACTGCCGGATCTTGCGCAGGCCCAGCGAACGCAGCGAGTCACGCTGGTTCTTCTTGGTCCCGATCCGGCTCTTCACCTGGGTGATCTTCAGAGTGGCCATGTCGCTCACACCCTCGCCGCGTCGGCCTCGGCCCGCCGACGCATCATGCTATGCGGGGCGACGTCCTCGAGCGGCAGGCCACGGCGGGCCGCCACCTCCTCCGGACGCTGCACCGACTTCAGCGCGGCCACCGTGGCGTGCACGATGTTGATCGCGTTGTCGGAGCCGAGCGACTTGGACAGGATGTCCGAGATGCCGGCGCACTCCAGCACCGCGCGGACCGGGCCACCGGCGATGACACCGGTACCCGGCGACGCCGGACGCAGGAGAACGACGCCAGCGGCGTCCTCACCCTGCACGCGGTGCACGATCGTGCCGCCGATGCGCGGGACGCGGAAGAAGTTCTTCTTCGCCTCCTCGACGCCCTTGGCGATCGCGGCCGGCACCTCCTTGGCCTTGCCGTAGCCGACGCCCACCAGGCCGTCGCCGTCGCCGACGATCATCAGCGCGGTGAAGCTGAACCGGCGGCCGCCCTTGACGACCTTGGCCACGCGGTTGATCGTGACCAGCCGCTCGATGTACGGGGTCTTGTCCTGGGCCGCCCCGCCACGGCCACCGTCCCGGCGGTCCCGGCTGTTGCGGTTGTCGTTGCTACCGCCGCCGGGCCCTCCGCCGTCACGCCGCGTACGTCCCGGCATCAGACGATCCCTTCAGTTCCGTGCATGGTCTGCGTCTTCATCAGAACTCCAGGCCCCCCTCGCGGGCGGCGTCGGCCAGAGCCGCGATCCGCCCGTGGTAGGCGAGGCCCCCACGGTCGAACACGACCGCGGAGACGCCGGCGGCCTTGGCCCGGGCTGCGATGAGCTCGCCGACCTTGGCCGCCTTGGCCTTCTTGTCGCCGTCCACCGTGCGCACCTCGACGTCCAGGCTGGACGCGTGCGCCAGGGTGTGCCCGGCGAGGTCGTCGATCAGCTGGACGGTGATGTGCCGCGAGGAGCGGTTGACCGCCAGACGCGGGCGGACCGGCGTACCGGAGATCTTCTTGCGGAGCCGGGCGTGCCGACGGATGCGCGAGTCGCGGCGCTTGCGCGCAACCTGGGACGCCATCCGCCGACGGGCGGCACCCGACACGGTCTCGTTCGTCTCGGCCATCACTTACCCGTCTTTCCGACCTTGCGGCGGACCTGCTCGCCGGCGTACCGCACGCCCTTGCCCTTGTACGGGTCGGGACGGCGCAGCTTCCGGATGTTCGCGGCGGTTTCGCCGACCAGCTGCTTGTCGATGCCGGAGACCGAGAACCGGGTCGGCGACTCGACCGCGAAGGAGATGCCCTCCGCCGGCTCGATGACGACCGGGTGCGAGTAGCCCAGGGAGAACTCGAGGTTCGCGCCCTTGAGCTGCACCCGGTAACCCACGCCGTGGATCTCCAGCTTCTTCTCGTAGCCGGCGCTGACGCCGACGACGATGTTGTTCACGAGCGAGCGGGACAGGCCGTGGAAGGCCCGGGTCTCGCGCTCCTCGTCAGGACGCTGGACCAGCACCGCGCCGTCGTCGTCGCGCTCGACCGTGATCGGCTCGATGACGGTGTGCGACAGGGTGCCCTTGGGGCCCTTCGCGGTGACCGTGCGGCCGTCGATGGTGATCTCCACGCCGGACGGGACGGTGACGGGCAGCTTTCCGATGCGGGACATCGTTCGTTACCCCTTTCTCACCAGGCGTAGGCGAGGACTTCCCCGCCAACGCCGCTCCGGTAGGCCTGCTGGTCGGTCATCAGACCCCGCGAGGTCGAGATGATCGCCACGCCGAGGCCACCCAGGACCCGCGGCAGGTTCGTCGACTTCGCGTACACGCGCAGACCGGGCTTGGAGACCCGGCGCAGGCCGGCGATGCTCCGCTCACGGTTGCGGCCGTACTTCAGCTCGACCACCAGGGACTTGCCGACCTCGGCGTCCTCGGTGTGGTGGGCCGCGATGTAGCCCTCCTTCTGCAGGATCTCCGCGATGGAGACCTTCAGCTTGGAGTGCGGCATCACGACGCGGTCGTGGTAGGCCGAGTTCGCGTTCCGCAGACGGGTCAGCATGTCTGCGATCGGATCGGTCATCGTCATGGTGTATGTCTCTTTCCCGCCGTGGTTCCTCGCGGCCCGGCGCGGTGCCCCCGTGGAGGGGCACCGCGCCGGCGCGGGCCTTCGGCGATCGGGTCGACCCGGGCCCCGCCGGTGCGGGGCCTGCGGATCACCAGCTGGACTTGCTCACACCCGGCAGCTCGCCGGCGTGGGCCATGTCGCGCAGGCACACGCGGCAGAGGCCGAACTTGCGGAAGACGGCACGCGGACGGCCGCACTTCTGGCAGCGGGTGTAACCCCGCACGCCGAACTTCGGCTTCGCGTTCGCCTTGTTGATGAGCGCCTTCTTCGCCATTCGCTCAGCTCTCCTTGAACGGGAAGCCCAGGTGGCGCAGCAGCGCCCGGCCTTCGGCGTTGGTGGTCGCGGTGGTCACGACCGTGATGTCCATGCCCCGCGGCCGGTCGATGGTGTCCGGGTCGATCTCGTGGAACATCGACTGCTCGTTCAGCCCGAACGTGTAGTTCCCGCGACCGTCGAACTGGTCGCCGCTCAGGCCCCGGAAGTCCCGGATACGCGGCAGCGCGATGGTCAGCAGCCGGTCCAGGAACTCCCACATGCGGTCGTTGCGCAGGGTCACCTTCGCGCCGATGGGCATCCCCTCGCGCAGCTTGAACTGCGCGATCGACTTGGTCGCGCGGCGCAGCTGCGGCTTCTGACCGGTGATGGTGGCCAGGTCGCGCAGCGCGCCGTCGATCAGCTTGGAGTCCCGGGCGGCGTCGCCGACACCCATGTTCACCACGACCTTGGTCAGGCCGGGGATCTGCATGACGTTCGTGTAGCCGAACTCCTCGCGCAGGGAGCCGAGGATGTCGTCACGGTAACGCTGCTTGAGACGCGGGATCTCGGTGGTCGGAGCGGTCATCTCAGATCTCCTTCCCGTTGCGCTTGGAGATCCGGACCCGGCGGGTCGTGCCGTCCTCGTTCTCGACGACCTTCTTGCCGATCCGGGTCGGCTTGCCGTCCGAGTCGACGACCATCACGTTCGAGACGTGGATGGCCGCCTCCTGCGTGACGATCCCGCCGCTCTCGGCGCCACGCTGGTTCTGGCTGATCCGGGTGTGCTTCTTGATCCGGTTCACGCCCTCGACCAGCACGCGCTCACGGTCCGGGTAGGCCGCGATGACCTTGCCCGTCGCGCCCTTGTCCTTGCCGGCGATCACCTGCACGGTGTCGCCCTTCTTCACCTTCATCTTCGCCTTCATGATCAGAGCACCTCCGGAGCGAGGGAGATGATCCTCATGAACTTGCGGTCGCGCAGCTCGCGCCCGACCGGGCCGAAGATACGGGTCCCTCGGGGTCCGTTGTCCGCCTTGATGAGGACGGCGGCGTTCTCGTCGAATCGGATGTAGCTGCCGTCGGGACGGCGCTTCTCCTTCTTGGTGCGCACGATGACCGCCTTGACGACGTCACCACGCTTGACACCTGCGCCGGGGATGGCTTCCTTGACCGTAGCGACGATGACGTCGCCGATCCCGGCGTAGCGCCGCGCGGAGCCGCCCAGCACCCGGATGCACAGGATCTCCTTGGCACCGGTGTTGTCGGCGACGCGCAGCCGCGACTCCTGCTGGATCACTGTGACTCCTACTTGGCCTTCTCGAGGATCTCCACCAGCCGCCAGCGCTTGGTCGCCGACAGCGGACGGGTCTCCATGAGGCGGACACGGTCACCGATGCCGGCCGTGTTGCCCTCGTCGTGCGCCTTGACCTTGCTGGTCCGGCGGATGACCTTGCTGTAACGCGGGTGCTTGACCCGGTCCTCCAGCGAGACGACCACGGTCTTGTCCATCTTGTCGGACACGACCAGGCCCTCGCGGACCTTGCGCTCGCCGCGCTGCCCCTCCGGCTTGACGTGCGCGGACTGCGGCTTGCTCGCCGCGGTCGCGTCGTCGGCCGGCGAGCGCACGTCGTCGCTCACGCCCTCGCTCATGCTGCGCCCTCACTCTCGATCGGCGCAGCGGAAAGGCCCAGCTCACGCTCGCGCATGACGGTGTAGACCCGCGCGATGTCGTGGCGGACGGCCCGCAGCCGCCGGTTGTTGTCCAGCTGCCCGGTGGCCATCTGGAAGCGGAGGTTGAACAGCTCCTCCTTGGCCTCCCGGACGCGCACGACCAGCTCCTCGTCGGAGAGCTCGCGCAGCTCGGCCGCCTTGGTGTTGCCAGCGCTCGCCATCAGATGTCACCACCCTCACGGGACACGATCCGGCACTTCATGGGCAGCTTGTGGATGGCCCGGCGAAGTGCCTCGTGGGCCGTCTCCTTGTTCGGGAAGGTCATCTCGAACAGCACCCGGCCGGGCTTCACGTTCGTGACCCACTTCTCCGGCGAACCCTTACCGGAGCCCATGCGGACCTCGGCGGGCTTCTTGGTCATCGGGATGTCCGGGAAGACGTTGATCCAGATCTTCCCGCCACGCCGGATGTGCCGGTTGATGGCGATACGTGCGGACTCGATCTGCCGGTTCGTCACGTAGGCCGGCTCCAGCGCCTGGATGCCCCAGTCACCGAAGGTGACCGCGGTACCGCCGCTGGCCATGCCCTTGCGCTTGGGCCGGTGCTGCTTGCGGTGCTTGACCTTGCGTGGGATCAGCATCTGTCAGCTCTCCCCACCGTTGCTCTGGTTCTCACCGGAGGCCGGCGCCTCGGCGGTCGCCGTGGAGGCGCCGCCCTGGCCGCCGCTCTGCGCGGCACGCCCGGCCTCGGTGCTGGTCGCGGTCGTGCCCGAGGCACCCGAGCGACGACGGGCCGGACGCTCGCGGCGCGGACCGCGCCCCGGCGCCTCGGCGGCGGGCGCGCCCTCACGGCGGCCACCGACGACGTCACCCTTGTAGATCCAGACCTTCACGCCGATCCGGCCGAAGGAGGTCCGGGCCTCGAACAGGCCGTAGTCGATGTCCGCGCGCAGCGTGTGCAGCGGGACCCGACCCTCGCGGTAGAACTCCGACCGCGACATCTCGGCGCCGCCGAGCCGGCCGGAGCACTGGACCCGGATGCCCTTGACCTGCGGGCTGCGCATGGCCGACTGGATGGCCTTGCGCATCGCACGCCGGAAGGCGACACGATTCGACAGCTGCTCCGCCACGCCCTGCGCGACGAGCTGTGCGTCGGACTCCGAGGCCTTGACCTCGAGGATGTTCAGCTGGACCTGCTTCTTCGTCAGCTTCTCCAGGTTGCCCCGGATGCGGTCGGCCTCGGCGCCGCGGCGGCCGATCACGATGCCCGGACGGGCGGTGTGGATGTCCACCCGCACGCGGTCCCGGGTCCGCTCGATCTCGACCTTGGAGATGCCGGCCCGCTCCATGCCCTTGGAGAGCATCTTGCGGATCTCGACGTCCTCCTTCACGTACTCCGAGTACTGCTTGTCCGCGTACCAGCGCGACTTCCAGTCCGTGGTGATGCCCAGGCGGAAGCCGTGCGGGTTGATCTTCTGCCCCATCAGCGGGCCCTCCCCTTCGCACCACGACGGCCGGCCTTCGCGGGGACCGACTCGACCTCGATGGTGATGTGGCTCGTCCGCTTGCGGATCCGGTAGGCGCGCCCCTGGGCACGCGGACGGATGCGCTTCAGCGTCGGGCCCTCGTCGACCATCGCCACGGCCACCACGAGGGTGTCCGGGTCCAGGTCCAGGTTGTTCTCCGCGTTGGCCGCGGCGCTGGCCACGACCTTCGCCACGGGCTCCGCAGCCGACTGCGGCGAGAACCGCAGGATCGCGAGCGCCTCGGACACCGGCAGGCCGCGGACCAGGTCCACGACGCGGCGGGTCTTCATCGGCGAGCTACGGACGAACCGTGCCACGGCACGCGCACGAGTCGGCTCGAGCACGGCGCCGGTGGTCTCGGCAGTGTCTGCCATTTCCTCCACCTCTCCTTGTCGCTACTCGGGCCGGCTTCTAGCGCCGACGTGCCTTGCGGTCGTCCTTGATGTGACCCCGGAAGGTCCGCGTGGGGGCGAACTCCCCCAGCTTGTGCCCGACCATCGAGTCGGACACGAACACCGGGACGTGCTTGCGGCCGTCGTGCACGGCGATCGTGTGACCGATCATGTCCGGGATGACGGTGGACCGTCGGGACCACGTGCGGATGACGGTCTTCTTGCCGGACTCGTTGAGGGCGTCCACCTTCTTGAGCAGGTGGTCGTCCACGAAGGGGCCCTTCTTCAGGCTGCGCGGCATCTTTACCTCCCTGCTCAGCGCTTCTTGCCGGTACGGCGCCGGCGGACGATCAACTTGTCGGAGGGCTTGTTGCGACGGGTGCGGCCCTCGGGGGTACCGGCCGGGTTGACCGGGTGCCGGCCACCGGAGGTCTTGCCCTCACCACCACCGTGCGGGTGGTCCACCGGGTTCATGACGACACCACGGACGGTCGGGCGCTTGCCCTTCCACCGCATGCGGCCGGCCTTGCCCCAGTTGATGTTGGCGTGCTCCGAGTTGCCGACCTCGCCGACGGTCGCGCGGCAGCGCACGTCGACGTTGCGGATCTCGCCGGAGGGCATCCGCAGCTGCGCGTAGGGCCCGTCCTTGGCGACCAGCTGGACGCCGGCGCCGGCCGAGCGCGCGATCTTCGCGCCGCCACCGGGGCGGAGCTCGATCGCGTGCACCACGGTGCCCGTCGGGATGTTGCGCAGCGGCAGGTTGTTGCCCACCTTGATGTCGGCCCGGGGGCCGTTCTCGATCGGGTCGCCCTGCTTCAGGCGGGCCGGGGCGATGATGTAGCGCTTCTCCCCGTCCGCGTAGTGCAGCAGCGCGATCCGCGAGGTGCGGTTCGGGTCGTACTCGATGTGAGCGACCTTCGCCGGGATCCCGTCCTTGTCGTTGCGACGGAAGTCGATCAGGCGGTAGGCCCGCTTGTGGCCGCCACCCTGGTGCCGGGTGGTGATCCGGCCGTGGGCGTTGCGGCCGCCCTTGTTGTGCAGCGGACGCAGCAGCGACTTCTCCGGGTGGTCCCGGGTGATCTCGGCGAAGTCCGAGACACTGGAGCCGCGGCGACCGGAGGTCGTCGGCTTGTACTTACGAATGGCCATGGGTCTGCTCGCTCCCTCAGCTCGCCTGGCCACCGAACACGTCGATCGCCTTGCTCTCCTCGGAGAGCGTGACGATCGCGCGCTTGGTGTCCTTGCGCTTGCCGTAGCCGGTGCGGGAGCGCTTGCGCTTGCCCGGGCGGTTCAGCGTGTTCACGCTGGTCACCTTGACCCCGAACACCTTCTCCACGGCGATCTTGATCTGGGTCTTGTTCGCGTCGGGTGCCACGACGAAGGTGTACTGGCGCTCGTCGAGCAGCCCGTAGCTCTTCTCCGAGACGACCGGCGCGAGCAACACGTCCCGCGGGTCCGTGATCACTTCTCGCCCTCCTCAGCGGCAGCCCGGCGGCTCGCGGCCTTCGGCGTGGCGATGGGGCCGGACAGGAAATCGTCCAGCGCCGTCTGCGTGAACACGACGACGTCGTTGACGAGCACGTCGTGGGTGTTCAGCTGGTCCGGCGCGATCATGTGGACCTGCGGCAGGTTGCGCAGGCTCAGCAGCGCGGTCTCCGCCGTCCGCTCGACGACGACGAGCACGCGGCTCGCACCGGCCTCCGGCAGCAGGACCTCGAGGGTCTTGCGGGCGGCCTTGGTCGACGGGGTGTCACCCTCGACCAGAGCGGACACGACGTGGACGCGGCCGGCGCGGGCCCGGTCCGAGAGGGCACCGCGCAGGGCGGCGGCCTTCATCTTCTTCGGGGTCCGCTGCGAGTAGTCCCGCGGCGTCGGGCCGTGCACGGTGCCACCACCGGCGAACTGCGGCGCGCGGACCGAACCCTGACGGGCGCGGCCGGTGCCCTTCTGCCGGTACGGCTTCTTGCCACCACCGCGGACCTCGCCGCGGGTCTTGGTGTCGTGCGAGCCCTGGCGCGCCGCGTTCAGCTGCGCGGTCACGACCTGGTGCATGAGGGCGATGTTCGCCGTCACGTCGAAGACGTGGTCGGGCAGCTCGACGCTGCCACCTGCGGCGCCCTCCGGCGTCTTGATCTGAACGGTGCTCACTTGCCATCACCCTTCGCGGGGGTCTTCACCACGACGAGGCCACCACGGGCACCGGGGACCGCGCCCTTGATGAGCAGCAGGCCGCGCTCGGCGTCCACGCGGTGAACCTTGAGGTTCTGCGTGGTCTGGCGCTCGGAGCCCATCCGGCCGGCCATCCGCACGCCCTTGAACACGCGGCCCGGGGTGGCGCAGCCGCCGATCGAGCCCGGCGAGCGGTGCTTGCGCTGGGTGCCGTGCGAGGCGCCCAGGCCGGCGAAGCCGTGCCGCTTCATGACACCGGCGAAGCCCTTGCCCTTGGTCACTCCGACCACGTCGACCTCGGCGATCTCCGCGAAGGCCTCCGCGGTGATCTCCTGGCCCGGCGTGTAGTCGGCCGCGTCGGCGGTGCGGAGCTCGAGGAGGTGGCGACGGGGGGTGACGCCGGCCTTGGCGAAGTGGCCGGTCTCCGGCTTGTTCACCTTGCGCGGGTCGATGGCCCCGTAGGCCAGCTGGACGGCGGTGTAGCCGTCGGACTCCTCCGAGCGCACCTGGGTCACGACGTTCGGCCCGACCTGGACCACCGTGACCGGCACGACGCGGTTGTTGTCGTCGAACACCTGGGTCATCCCGAGCTTGGTGCCCAGGACCCCGGTGATGTTCCTGGCCTGCTTCGTGGCGGCCGTCTTCTTGTTCACTGCAGTCATCGTCGCCCCCACGCCTACTGGATGTTGACGTCGACGCTCGCCGGGAGGTCGATGCGCATGAGCGCGTCGACCGTCTTCGGCGTCGGGTCGAGAATGTCGATCAGCCGCTTGTGCGTGCGCATCTCGAAGTGCTCGCGCGAGTCCTTGTACTTGTGCGGCGAGCGGATGACGCAGTACACGTTCTTCTCGGTAGGCAGCGGCACGGGGCCGACGACCCGGGCACCGGTGCGCGTCACGGTCTCCACGATCTTGCGAGCAGACGCGTCGATTGCCTCGTGGTCATAGGCCTTGAGCCTGATGCGGATCTTCTGTCCCGCCATGGTCGTCGGTCGTCCTCTTCTTCCTGCCGCGGGGGTGTCGCGGTTCGGCCCCGTAAGAACTCGCGCCGTGCTGCCACCGGGGGATCCCCGGGACGCGGCCGGCTGCGGCCCGTGCTCTGTTCAGGTCTGTCGGCCCGGAGCGGCTCCAGTCGCCTGGAACCGGCTTCCTGCCGGGGCTCTCCGGTCCACGCGGTCGGGCGTGTCGCACCCGACCCTCATGGTTCTACCCGGGTCACCGCGTCCCACCCCCTGTGGGGCGGGCATGTCGTTGGATCTCCCCGATCCCGCTGCCCGACACCGGCTGACCGGGACGGGAACGACGAACTCGGGGCTCACAACGAACATGGCGCGTGGAGCGCGACTCCTGAACTACCGGAGGACCGGGAACAGAGGCGGCGCTTCCACGCGCCATGCTCATCGTGCAACCCGTCAAGGATGACACACCGCTGTGCGGCACCCTCGACCGGGGGGTGGGTAGCGGGGCTGCTCACCTCGGAGCAGCCCCGCGACCTCACGCGTTGATCTTGGTGACCTGACCGGCGCCCACGGTACGACCACCCTCACGGATGGCGAACTGCAGGCCCTCCTCCATGGCGATCGGCTGGATCAGCTGAACGCTCATGGTGGTGTTGTCACCCGGCATGACCATCTCGGTGCCCTGCGGGAGGGTCACCACACCGGTCACGTCGGTCGTCCGGAAGTAGAACTGCGGACGGTAGTTGTTGAAGAACGGGGTGTGACGGCCGCCCTCGTCCTTGCCCAGGATGTAGACCTGGCCCTCGAACTCGGTGTGCGGGGTGATCGAACCCGGCTTCACGACGACCTGGCCGCGCTCGACGTCCTCGCGCTTGATGCCGCGGAGCAGCAGGCCGACGTTCTCGCCGGCACGCCCCTCGTCGAGGATCTTCCGGAACATCTCGACACCGGTGACGGTGGTCGAGGTCTTGTTCGGGCGGATCCCGACGATGTCGACGGTCTCGTTGACCTTCACGATGCCCCGCTCGACACGGCCGGTGACGACCGTGCCGCGACCGGTGATCGTGAAGACGTCCTCGACCGGCATGAGGAACGGCTTCTCGATGTCGCGCTCGGGCTCCGGGATCGCCTCGTCGACGGCGTCCATCAGCTCGACGATCGCGTTGGCCCACTGCTCGTCGCCCTCGAGGGCCTTGAGCGCCGAGACGCGGACGATCGGGAGGTCGTCTCCCGGGTAGTCCTGGTCCGAGAGGAGCTCACGGACCTCCATCTCGACGAGCTCCATGATCTCCTCGTCGTCGACCATGTCCGCCTTGTTCAGGGCGACGACGATGTACGGCACGCCGACCTGACGCGCGAGCAGCACGTGCTCGCGGGTCTGGGGCATCGGGCCGTCGGTCGCGGCGACCACCAGGATCGCGCCGTCCATCTGGGCGGCACCGGTGATCATGTTCTTCACGTAGTCGGCGTGCCCGGGGCAGTCGACGTGCGCGTAGTGCCGCTTCTCGGTCTGGTACTCGACGTGCGCGATGGAGATCGTGATACCGCGCTGGCGCTCTTCCGGCGCCTTGTCGATCATGTCGAACGCCGAAGCCTCGTTGAGGTTCGGGTACTTGTCGTGCAGAACCTTGGTGATGGCCGCCGTCAGCGTGGTCTTGCCGTGGTCGATGTGACCGATGGTGCCGATGTTGACGTGCGGCTTGGTCCGCTCGAACTTCGCCTTCGCCACTGCTGGGTCCTCCTGGACTCTTGTCTTCTTCTCCGCCGTGCTGACGGCAGGTCTGTGGGTGTGAGGTGCGGGCCGCGGACCTTACAGATCCGCGGACCGCTCCCTCCGAGCAGGTCGGACTGGGTACCGACCGGCCCTCGTTGCGAGACTTACTCGCCCGTCGCCTTCGCGATGATCTCCTTGGCCACGTTCGCCGGAACCTCGGCGTACGAGTCGAAGACCATCGTGTAGTTCGCCCGGCCCTGGGTCCGCGACCGGAGGTCACCGACGTAGCCGAACATCTCGGACAGCGGCACGAGCGCCTTGACGACGCGGGCGCCGGCCCGCTCCTCCATGGCCTGGACCTGACCACGACGGGAGTTCAGGTCGCCGATGACGTCACCCATGTAGTCCTCGGGGGTGGTGACCTCGACGGCCATCATCGGCTCGAGGATGGCGGGGCTCGCCTTGCGGGCCGCCTCCTTGAACACCATCGAACCGGCGACCTTGAAGGCCATCTCCGAGGAGTCGACCTCGTGGTACTGCCCGTCCAGCAGGGTGCACTTCACGCCGACCACGGGGTAGCCGGCCTGGATGCCGTACTGCATGGCGTCCTGGACACCGGCGTCCACCGACGGGATGTACTCCCGCGGGATGCGGCCACCGGTGACCTTGTTCTCGAACTCGTACAGCGCACCGTCGCCGCCGGTGAGCGGCTCCAGGTTGATGATGACGCGGGCGAACTGCCCCGAGCCACCGGTCTGCTTCTTGTGCGTGTACTCGTACTTCGTGACCGGCTGCCGGATGGTCTCCCGGTAGGCGACCTGCGGCTTGCCGATGTTGGCCTCGACCTTGAAGTCGGACTTCATCCGGTTGACGAGCACCTCGAGGTGGAGCTCGCCCATGCCGGCGATGATGGTCTGGCCGGTCTCGTCGTCCAGGGAGACCTGGAACGTCGGGTCCTCCTCGGCGAGCTTCTGGATCGCCGTGGAGAGCTTCTCCTGGTCGGCCTTCGACTTCGGCTCGACGGCCACCTGGATGACCGGGTCCGGGAAGGTCATCGACTCGAGGACGATCGGGTTCTGCGAGTCGCAGAGCGTGTCGCCGGTGGTCGTGTCCTTCAGACCGATGACCGCGTAGATGTGCCCGGCGACGGCCTCGTCGACCGGGTTCTCCTTGTTGGAGTGCATCTGGAAGAGCTTCCCGATGCGCTCCTTGCGGTCCTTCGTCGAGTTGATGATCTGCGCGCCCGACGCGACCCGGCCCGAGTAGACCCGGACGTAGGTCAGCTTGCCGAAGAACGGGTGGGCGGCGATCTTGAAGGCCAGCGCCGAGAACGGCTCGTCCTTCGACGGCTTGCGGCTCGCCGGGGTCTCACCGTCGGTGAGGAAGCCCTCGACCGGCGGCACGTCGTACGGCGACGGCAGGTAGTCGATCACCGCGTCCAGCATCGGCTGGACACCCTTGTTCTTGAAGGCGGACCCGCACAGGACCGGGTAGGCGGCGCGGTCGGTGACCAGCTTCCGGATACCGGTCTTGATCTGCGCGACCGAGATCTCCTCGCCGCCGAAGTAGGCCTCCATCAGGGCGTCGTCGGTCTCGGCGACGGCCTCGATGAGCGCGGTCCGGTACTCCTCGGCCCGCTCCTTGAGCTCGGCCGGGATCTCCTCGATGGCGTAGTCCTCGCCCTTCTTGGGCTCGCCACGCCAGGTCAGCGCCCGCATCTCGACCAGGTCGACGACACCGATGAAGTCCGACTCCGACCCGATCGGCAGCTGCAGGGGCAGCGGCGTCGCGTTCAGCCGGTCCTTGATCGTCTGGACGGTGAAGTAGAAGTCCGCGCCCAGCTTGTCCATCTTGTTGACGAAGCAGATGCGGGGGACGTCGTACTTGGTGGCCTGCCGCCAGACCTGCTCGGACTGCGGCTCGACCCCCTCCTTGCCGTCGAAGACCGCCACCGCGCCGTCGAGCACCCGCAGGGACCGCTCCACCTCGACGGTGAAGTCGACGTGCCCGGGGGTGTCGATGATGTTGATCTGGTGGTCGTTCCAGAAGCAGGTCGTCGCGGCCGACGTGATCGTGATGCCGCGCTTCTGCTCCTCCTCCATCCAGTCCATGGTGGCGGCGCCGTCGTGCACCTCACCGAGCTTGTAGTTGATCCCGGTGTAGTACAGGATCCGCTCGGTCGTGGTGGTCTTACCGGCGTCGATGTGGGCCATGATGCCGATGTTGCGGACCTTCGTGAGGTCCGTCAGCACGTCCTGTGCTGCCACTGCTCAGCTCTCCCTCGATCGCGAGTTGGCGCCCGACGGTCGGCCGGTCACCAGCGGTAGTGGGCGAAGGCGCGGTTCGACTCCGCCATCTTGTGCATGTCCTCGCGCCGCTTGACGCTGGCACCGAGGCCGTTGCTCGCGTCGAGCAGCTCGTTCATGAGGCGCTCGACCATGGTCTTCTCACGGCGCTGACCGGAGTAGGTGACGATCCAGCGCAGGCCCAGGGTGGTCTGCCGGACGGCACGGACCTCGACCGGGACCTGGTAGGTCGCGCCACCGACACGGCGGCTGCGGACCTCGAGGGCCGGCTTCACGTTGTCGAGCGCGCGCTTCAGCGTGACGACCGGGTCGGTGCCGGTCTTGTCACGGGTGCCCTCGAGGGCGGCGTAGACGATGCGCTCGGCCAGCGAGCGCTTGCCGTCCTTCAGGATCTTGTTCACCAGCTGGGTGACCAGCGGGGAGCCGTAGACCGGGTCCGAGACCAGCGGACGCTTCGGGGCGGGGCCCTTGCGGGGCATCAGCTCTTCTCCTTCTTCGCGCCGTACCGGCTGCGGGACTGCTTGCGGTTCTTGACGCCCTGGGTGTCCAGCGAGCCGCGGATCACCTTGTAGCGCACGCCCGGCAGGTCCTTCACTCGGCCACCGCGCACCAGCACGATGGAGTGCTCCTGCAGGTTGTGACCCTCACCGGGGATGTAGGCGGTGACCTCGATGCCGCTCGAGAGCCGCACACGGGCGACCTTGCGAAGCGCGGAGTTCGGCTTCTTCGGGGTGGTGGTGTACACGCGGGTGCAGACCCCGCGGCGCTGGGGGCTCCCCTTGAGCGCGGCGGTCTTGGTCTTCGCGACCTTGTCCTCGCGGCCCTTGCGGACCAGCTGCTGGATCGTGGGCATGAACCGTCTACTTCTTCCCGTCAGGTGTGGCTCGACTGTTGTCGCTCGTCGCTGTTCTTCGTCGTGCTTCGTTCTCGATGGCTCCGGGGATCCGGGCGCCGGGGTGGCTTCCGATCTCCGCCACCGTCGCGCCGGACCCCGAGGTCGGGCGTGTCGTCCCGTGCACGCTCGTGGCCGGAAGGGCCCCGCGGAGGCTGTCGGGACGTCCACCGTGCCCGTCACCGCGGCGCTACCTGGTCCCGGGAGGTGATGATTTTCCGGGACCGAGTACCACGGGGCACGCGGACCGGCCCGACCGAAGTCGAGCGCAGAGCATGAGAGTACTCGGCCCTCTTCGACACGGTCAAAGCGGGTCCGTCACGGACACCGCCTCGGGATCCTCCGGGGGCTTCGGAGATCCTCGGATCCGCCGGGGCCGTGCCCCTGCGGAGACCTGATGTGACCCGACGATGCCGCACGGAGCGGCGCCTGGCAAGCAGGCTCACCCGCTCGTCGCAGATCGTCTGCCGCTCGTCGCGGCCGGGTCGGTGCTGGGCGATGGTGCTGTCGCACGTGGTCCGGCTGGTCACCCCGAGGGTCCGGTGTTCCGGTTACCGTCCGGTATGCACCTGCCGACGGCGGTCAACCGCTTCGCCACGCGCGCGCTCATCGCGCCACTGCTCGCACCGACACTACCCGTACCGGTCCGGCGTCGTGGCCTCGACCTCGTCGGCGCGTCGGTACCGCTCCCCCGCGGCACCCGGCGGGCCCGCGGCGAGCTCGGTGGCGTCCCCACCGAGGTGGTCGCGCCGTCCGTGCCGTTCGGACCGCACCGTGTGCTCTACCTGCACGGCGGCGGTTACCTCGTGGGGTCCGCCGCCTCGCACCGGCCACTGCTCGCGGGGCTCGCACACGCGACCGGGACGCCCGTGCACGCACCCGAGTACCGCCTGGCACCGGAGCACCCGTTCCCGGCCGGCCTGGAGGACGCACTGGCCGCCTGGCACGCCCTGCGCGCAGCAGGACACCCTGCAGAACGCATCGCGGTCGCCGGTGATTCCGCAGGCGGTGGCCTGACCATGGCGCTGCTGCTGCGGCTCCGCGCCGACGGGGAGGACCTGCCCGGCTCGGTCGGGCTCGTCTCCCCCTGGCTCGATCTCGGCTGCACCGCGGACGCGATGACGCGCAACGCCGCGTCCGACGCGATGCTGGACCCGTCGTGGCTGCCGTCCGCCGCCGCCGACTACGCCCCGGGCGGCGTCGTGGCACCCGAGCTCCGCCCGCTCGACGCCGACCTCTCCGGGCTGCCGCCGCTGCACGTCGTCGCGGGATCGGACGAGATCCTCGTCGACGACGCCGACACCCTCGTCGAGCGGGCCCGTGCCGCCGGCGGCACCGTGGAGTACCAGCGCGTCGAGGGCATGTGGCACGCCTTCCCGACGCTGGCCGGGCTGCTCGCCGAGGCCGACGACGTCCTGGGTCACCTGGGGGCGGCACTGCGGGCGGACTGCGTGCGCTGACCACCGGCCGGGCCCGGAACGCACGAACGGGGCCGGACACCGCCACGGGAGAGCGGTGCCCGGCCCCGTCCGGGACCTCCTCGGCCGCGTCCCGCCGCCGTCGCGGCGGGACGCGGTGCGGTCACCGCATCAGCGGTAGTCGCGCCCGAAGTCGTAGTCGTCCAGCGGCACCGCGGCACCGGTGCCCGTGCCGAACACGTCGGGGCTGTAGTAGCCGTCGTCGTAGCTCGGCAGCGCGTAGGCGGCCGCGCGGGCCTCCTCGGTCGGCTGGACCTGGATGTTCCGGTACCGGTTGATGCCGGTACCCGCCGGGATCAGCTTGCCGATGATCACGTTCTCCTTGAGCCCGACGAGCTTGTCGCGCTTTCCGTTGATCGCGGCATCGGTGAGGATCCGGGTGGTCTCCTGGAACGAGGCCGCGGACAGCCACGACTCCGTCGCCAGCGAGGCCTTGGTGATCCCCATGAGCACCGGGCGGCCGGAGGCCGGCTCGTTGCCCTCGGCGACGACCCGGCGGTTCTCCGACTCGAACTCGCCGCGCTCGGCGAGCGCGCCGGGCAGGAACTCGGTCGCACCGGAGTCGATGATCGTCACCCGGCGGAGCATCTGCCGGACGATGACCTCGATGTGCTTGTCGTGGATGTCCACGCTCTGCGTGCGGTACACCTTCTGCACCTCCCGCACGAGGTGCAGCTGCACCTCACGCGGGCCCATGACGCGCAGCACCTCGTGCGGGTCCGCCGTGCCCTCGAGGAGCAGCTGACCGACCGTCACGTGGTCGCCGTCGGCCAGCGGCCGCTCGGCACCGTCGACCGAGGTCATCCCGAGCCACTGCCGCTTGGACAGCTTCTCGTAGACGATTTCCTCGCCGCCGTCGTCCGGGATCAGCGTGATCTTCCAGAAGCGGTCGCCGTCCTCGATGCGGATGCGCCCGTCGACGTCGGCGATCGGCGCCTTGCCCCGCGGCACCCGGGCCTCGAAGAGCTCGGTGACACGCGGCAGACCGGTCGTGATGTCGTCGCCGGCCACACCACCGATGTGGAAGGTACGCATCGTCAGCTGCGTACCCGGCTCACCGATGGACTGCGCGGCGACGATGCCGACGGCCTCGCCGACGTCCACCAGCTTGCCGGTGGCCATCGAGCGGCCGTAGCACATGCCGCAGATGCCGGTCGCCGAGGCGCAGGTCAGCGCGGACCGCACCCGGATCTGCCGGATGCCGGCACCGACCAGCGCGTCCAGCGCCGGGTCGCCCAGGTCGTCGCCCTTGCGGACGATCACCGTGCCGTCGGGCGCGGTGACCTCCTCACCGGAGGTACGGGCGTACACCGAGGTGCGCAGGTACCGGTGCGGGATCAGGCGGCCGTCGGCCGTCTCCTCGGTGACCTGCATGGTGATCGCACGCTCGGTGCCGCAGTCCACCTCGCGGACGATGACGTCCTGCGAGACGTCGACCAGACGCCGGGTCAGGTACCCCGAGTCGGCGGTCCGCAGCGCGGTGTCCGCCAGACCCTTCCGGGTGCCGTGCGTGGAGATGAAGTACTCCAGCACCGACAGGCCCTCGCGGAAGTTCGACTTGATGGGCCGCGGGATGTACTCGCCCTTGGGGTTCGCCACCAGGCCCTTCATGCCCGCCAGCTGGCGGACCTGGGCCATGTTGCCCGCGGCACCGGACTGCACGATCGTCGGGATCGGGTTGTCCTGGGGGAAGTTCTCCTCCATGGACCGCGCGACCTCCTCCGAGGCCTGCGACCAGATCTTGACCATCTCGTCGTTGCGCTCCTGGTGCGACAGGGCGCCGCGCTGGTAGCGCTTGTTGATCTGGTCGGCCTTGACCTCGTACGAGTCCAGGATCTCCTGCTTCTTCGGCGGGACGACGACGTCGTCGATCGCCAGGGTGACGCCCGAGCGGGTCGCCCAGAAGAAGCCGGCGTCCTTGAGGCGGTCCAGGACCTGCGCGACCTCGGTCATCGAGTACCGCTCGGCCAGGTCGTTGATGATCATCGCCTGGCGCTTCTTCGGCAGCGGCTCGTTGACGAACGGGTAGTCCGCCGGGAGCAGCTCGTTGAACAGCACCCGGCCGAGGGTGGTGTCGGCCGTCCAGACGCCGTCCTCGGTGACCGTCTCGGCCGCGGCACCCGCGGTCGGCGTGACCTGCGGGAGCCGGATCTTGATCGGCGCCTGCAGGTGGAGCACCTTGCGGTCGTAGGCCATGATCGCCTCGGCCGAGGAGCCGTAGTGGTTGCCGGCCCCGTGGGCCTCCTCGCGCAGCCGGGTCAGGTGGAACAGACCCGTCACCATGTCCAGGCGGGGCATCGCCAGCGGGCGGCCGGACGCCGGGGACAGGATGTTGTTCGAGGACAGCATCAGCACGCGGGCCTCGGACTGCGCCTCGGCCGACAGCGGCAGGTGCACCGCCATCTGGTCACCGTCGAAGTCCGCGTTGAACGCCTCGCAGACCAGCGGGTGCAGCTGGATGGCCTTGCCCTCGACCAGCTGCGGCTCGAAGGCCTGGATGCCGAGACGGTGCAGCGTCGGCGCACGGTTCAGCAGGACGGGGTGCTCGGAGATGACCTCCTCGAGCACGTCCCACACCTGCGAGCGGCCGCGCTCGACCATCCGCTTGGCGGACTTGATGTTCTGCGCGTGGTTGAGATCCACCAGGCGCTTCATCACGAACGGCTTGAACAGCTCCAGCGCCATCTGCTTGGGCAGACCGCACTGGTGCAGCTTCAGCTGCGGGCCGACGACGATGACCGAACGGCCCGAGTAGTCGACGCGCTTGCCGAGCAGGTTCTGACGGAACCGGCCCTGCTTGCCCTTCAGGAGGTCGGACAGCGACTTGAGCGGGCGGTTGCCCGGCCCGGTCACCGGCCGGCCGCGACGGCCGTTGTCGAACAGCGCGTCGACGGACTCCTGGAGCATCCGCTTCTCGTTGTTGACGATGATCTCGGGCGCGCCGAGATCGATCAGTCGCTTGAGGCGGTTGTTCCGGTTGATGACCCGGCGGTACAGGTCGTTCAGGTCCGACGTGGCGAAGCGGCCACCGTCGAGCTGCACCATCGGGCGCAGGTCCGGCGGGATGACCGGGACGCAGTCGAGCACCATGCCCATCGGCGAGTTGCCGGTGGACTGGAACGCCGCGACGACCTTCAGGCGCTTGAGCGCACGCAGCTTCTTCTGGCCCTTGCCGGACCGGATGATCTCGCGCAGCTTCTCGGCCTCGGCCTCGATGTCGAAGTTCTCCAGGAGCTTCTGGATCGCCTCGGCACCCATGGCGCCGGTGAAGTAGTCGCCGTAGCGGTCGTACAGCTCGCGGTAGATGGACTCGTCCGCGATGAGCTGCTGGACGTCGAGCTTGGTGAACGTCGTCCAGATCTCGTCGAGCCGGTCCAGCTCGCGCTGGGCACGGTCGCGGAGCTGGCGCATCTCCCGCTCGCCGCCGTCCTTGACCTTGCGGCGGACGTCGCCCTTGGCACCCTCGGCCTCGAGCTCGGCGATGTCGGACTCGAGCTTCTGGGCGCGGGCCTCGAGGTCCGCGTCGCGGGTCTGCTCGATCCGCCGGCGCTCCACGCTCATCTCGTTCTCGAGCGTGGACATGTCGTTGTGCCGCAGCTCGGTGTTCACCGAGGTGATCACGTACGCCGCGAAGTAGATGATCTTCTCGAGGTCCTTCGGAGCCAGGTCGAGCAGGTAGCCCAGCCGGCTCGGGACGCCCTTGAAGTACCAGATGTGCGTGACCGGCGCGGCCAGCTCGATGTGGCCCATCCGCTCACGACGCACCTTGGCGCGCGTGACCTCCACGCCGCAGCGCTCGCAGATGATGCCCTTGAACCGGACGCGCTTGTACTTGCCGCAGTAGCACTCCCAGTCCCGGGTCGGACCGAAGATCTTCTCGCAGAAGAGCCCGTCCTTCTCCGGCTTCAGGGTGCGGTAGTTGATGGTCTCCGGCTTCTTGACCTCACCGTGCGACCACTGGCGGATGCCCTCGGCGGTGGCCAGGCCGATGCGCAGTTCGTCGAAGAAGTTGACGTCGAGCACGTATGTCCTCTGTTTCTTCGTTATCTCGGCTGAGTCGGTCTACGGCGGGGTCAGTTGACGACGTCGTCGACGGTCATCGACTCCGAGCCCGGGCGGCTGGACAGGTTGATGCCCAGGTTCGCGGCGGCACGCTCGAGGTCCTCGTCGTCGGCGTCCCGCATCTCGATCGCCGCGCCGTCGCTGGAGAGCACCTCGACGTTCAGGCAGAGGGACTGCAGCTCCTTGAGGAGCACCTTGAACGACTCGGGGATCCCCGGCTCCGGGATGTTCTCGCCCTTGACGATCGCCTCGTAGACCTTCACGCGGCCCACGACGTCGTCGGACTTGATCGTCAGCAGCTCCTGCAGGGTGTAGGCCGCGCCGTACGCCTGCATCGCCCAGCACTCCATCTCACCGAAGCGCTGACCACCGAACTGTGCCTTACCGCCCAGCGGCTGCTGGGTGATCATCGAGTACGGGCCGGTCGACCGGGCGTGGATCTTGTCGTCCACCAGGTGCGCCAGCTTCAGGATGTACATGTAGCCGACCGCGACCGGGAACGGGTACGGCTCGCCGGAGCGCCCGTCGAGCAGCTGGGCCTTGCCGTCCGGCTGCACCATCCGCTCACCGTCGCGGTTCGGGAGGGTGCTGCCGAGCAGCCCGGTGATCTCGTGCTCGCGCGCACCGTCGAAGACCGGCGTCGCGGTCTTCGTGTCGGCGGGCACCGAGTAGAGCTCCTCGGGCATCCGGGACGCCCATTCGGGCTGCCCCTCGATCTCCCAGCCGGTCTTGGCGATCCACCCGAGGTGGGTCTCCAGGATCTGGCCGATGTTCATACGACGCGGCACACCGTGGGTGTTCAGGATGATGTCGACCGGCGTGCCGTCCGGGAGGAACGGCATGTCCTCGGCCGGAAGGATCTTGCCGATGACGCCCTTGTTGCCGTGGCGGCCGGCGAGCTTGTCACCGTCGGAGATCTTGCGCTTCTGGGCCACGTAGACCCGGACCAGCTCGTTGACGCCCGGGGCCAGCTCGTCGTCGTCGTCGCGGGAGAAGACCCGGATGCCGATGACCTTGCCGTTCTCGCCGTGCGGCACCTTCAGCGAGGTGTCGCGGACCTCGCGCGCCTTCTCACCGAAGATCGCGCGGAGCAGGCGCTCCTCCGGGGTCAGCTCGGTCTCGCCCTTCGGCGTGACCTTGCCGACCAGGATGTCGCCGGGCTGGACCTCGGCACCGATCCGGATGATGCCGCGCTCGTCGAGGTCGGCGAGCACGTCCTCGGAGACGTTCGGGATGTCCCGGGTGATCTCCTCGGCGCCCAGCTTGGTGTCACGGGCGTCGACCTCGTGCTCCTCGATGTGGATCGAGGTCAGGACGTCGTCCTGGACGAGGCGCTGCGACAGGATGATCGCGTCCTCGTAGTTGTGGCCCTCCCACGGCATGATCGCCACGAGGAGGTTCTTGCCCAGCGCCATCTCGCCGTTCTCGGTGCACGGTCCGTCGGCGAGCACCTGGCCCACCTCGACCCGCATGCCCTCGTCGACGATCGGCTTCTGGTTGTTGCAGGTGCCCTGGTTCGAGCGGCGGAACTTGTTCAGACGGTAGGTCTGACGCTGCCCCTCGTCGTCCATGACGGTGATGTAGTCGGCGCACAGCTCCTCGACCACACCGGCCTGCTCGGCCACCACGACGTCGCCGGCGTCGACCGCGGCCCGCAGCTCCATGCCGGTGCCGACCAGCGGCGACTCGGAACGCAGCAGCGGCACGGACTGACGCTGCATGTTCGCACCCATGAGGGCGCGGTTCGCGTCGTCGTGCTCGAGGAACGGGATCATCGCGGTCGCGACCGACACCATCTGGCGCGGCGAGACGTCGATGTACTCGACGCCGGTGGGCGAGATCAGGTCGACCTCGCCGCCCTTGCGGCGGACCAGGACCCGGTCCTCGGCGAACGAGCCGTCCTCGTTCAGCCGGGCGTTCGCCTGGGCGACGACGAAGCGGTCCTCCTCGTCGGCGGTCAGGTAGTCGATCTGCTCGGTGACGACACCCTCGGTGACCTTGCGGTACGGGGTCTCGATGAAGCCGAACGGGTTGACCCGCGCGTAGGAGGCGAGCGACCCGATCAGACCGATGTTCGGCCCCTCCGGGGTCTCGATCGGGCACATCCGGCCGTAGTGCGACGGGTGGACGTCACGGACCTCCATGCCCGCACGCTCACGCGACAGACCACCCGGGCCGAGCGCCGACAGGCGGCGCTTGTGGGTCAGGCCCGCGAGGGGGTTGTGCTGGTCCATGAACTGGGACAGCTGCGAGGTGCCGAAGAACTCCCGGATCGCGGCCGTGATCGGCCGGGTGTTGATCAGGGTCTGCGGCGTGATCGCCTCGACGTCCTGCGTGGTCATCCGCTCGCGGACGACCCGCTCGGTGCGCGACAGACCGACCCGCACCTGGTTCTGGATCAGCTCGCCGACGGTACGCAGACGCCGGTTGCCGAAGTGGTCGATGTCGTCGGTCTCGACCGGGATCTCCCGGGCGGAGTCGCCGGAGCCCACCGACATCGTGGTCTCGCCGGCGTGCAGCCGGACGAGGTACTCGATGGTCGTGGCGACGTCCTCCTCGGTCAGCGTGCCGACCGAGTTCTCGATGTCCAGACCGAGCTTCTTGTTGGCCTTGTAGCGCCCGACCTTGGCCATGTCGTAGCGCTTGTCCTTGAAGAACAGGTTCTCCAGGAGGGCCTGGGCGCTCTCGCGCGTCGGCGGCTCACCGGGGCGCAGCTTGCGGTAGATGTCGAGCAGCGCCTCGTCCTGACCCGCGGTGTTGTCCTTCTCCAGCGTGGTCATGATCGTCTCGGAGAACCCGAAACGCTCGCCGATCTGCTCGGCCGTCCAGCCCAGCGCCTTCAGCAGCACGGTGACCGGCTGGCGGCGCTTGCGGTCGATGCGGACACCGACGGTGTCGCGCTTGTCGACGTCGAACTCCAGCCATGCACCCCGGCTCGGGATGATCTTGACCGAGTAGACGTCCTTCTCGGTCGTCTTGTCGATCGAGTGGTCGAAGTACACACCCGGCGACCGGACGAGCTGCGACACGACGACGCGCTCGGTGCCGTTGATGATGAAGGTGCCCTTGTCCGTCATCACGGGGAACTCACCCATGAACACGGTCTGGGACTTGATCTCACCGGTGGTGTTGTTCGTGAACTCCGCCGTGACGAACAGCGGGGCCCCGTAGGTCATGTCCTTGTCCCGGCACTCCTCGACGGAGGCCTTGACCTCGTCGAAGCGGGGGTCGGAGAAGGACAGCGACATCGACCCGGAGAAGTCCTCGATCGGGGAGATCTCGGTGAGGATCTCCTCGAGACCGCTCACGGGGAGGTCGTCGCCGGCCTCGATCCGGCGCTGGAACCAGGCCTCGCTGCCGACGAGCCACTCGTAGGACTGGATCTGCAGGTCGAGGAGGTCCGGGACCTCCAGCGGCTCGGAGATCTTCGCGAAGGTGACCCGAGTGGGTGCACCGGGGTAGTTCGGGTTCGCCGAAGCGGAGAGGGTCGAGGTGGTCGCGGCGGCGCGGGAGACAGCCAAGATGCGTCCTTCCGAGAACTGCGCTTCTCGTCTGGCGTGCGCCGGTGGCGAGCGCTACCGTCTCCCTCGATCCGATCGGGTCCCCCCGGGATCGTGAGCCGGCAGCCGGCCCCGTCGCACGCCGTCTGTTGTCAGGCGCCGTCGTGCGCGCCAGAATCCCCGCGCCCACTCCGCCGGACCCTCTCCGACGGCCGACGGACACACACCGCCAGGCCCGGATACTTCCGGTAGTGAGCGCGCAGAGCCTGGGCGCAGGCAGCGCAAAGAATGACTATAGACGCTGCGAACGCAGCTGTCGAGACAGGTCGCCGATTTCAGCATCCAGGCAACCACCGTGGCCCAAGAGTGACCTGCCCGGCGCACCGAGTCAAGTCCCCGAGCGTCGATGAACGGTCGGAAGTCCGGGACGACCGGTCGTCGGCCGTCCGTTCGCAGCGGTTCCTCCCGATGGTTGACACGACGTCGTCGCCACACCAACGATCTGTCACGGGTCGATGACGACGCGGATGACGACGCGGGAGGACGACGATGTCCGACGACACCCCTTCGATGCGCGAGCTGCTCGGGGACGACGCACCGTCGAACTGGGGCCGGTGGGGCCCCGACGACGAGCTCGGCTGTCTCAACTACCTCGACGCCGGCGAGGTCCTGCGCGGCGTACGGCACGTGCGGTCCGGCGAGGTCTTCACGCTGCAGATCCAGATGGGGCGCACCGACTCCCCCGGCGATCCGCTGTGGCCGGGCCGGGAGGGCATCAAGCGCCAGAACGTGATGGACGAGGGCACCTGGGACGGTGCGGACGCGCCGCAGTTCCCCGGCGGCCTGCACTACGCCGACGACACCGCCCTGATCTTCCTGCAGGGCTCCACGCAGTACGACGCGCTCGGCCACGTCTGGTACGACGGCAAGCTCTGGAACGGCTACGACGCCCGCTCGACGGTCGACGCGATGGACCGGGCGTCGGTGCTCCCGATCGCCGAGAAGGGTGTCGTCGGACGGGGGGTCCTGATCGACGTCGCCCGGCACCGCGGGAAGCAGTGGCTGGAGAAGGGCGAGACCTTCGACCACACCGACCTCGAGGCCGCCGCGGCGGCGCAGGGGGTCGAGATCGAGCCGCACGACGTCCTCGTCGTCCGCACCGGGTGGATGCGGTACTGGTACGAGCTGAACGACCCGGAGACCTTCTACACCGACTTCAAGGAACCCGGCCTGACCTACTCCCGGGAGCTCGTGGAGTGGTTCCGGGACAAGGAGATCCCCAACCTCGTCACCGACACCATCGCGAACGAGGTGACGACGGAGCCGGGTACCGGGGTGGCCCTGCCGCTGCACTGCGCACTGATGCGCAACCTCGGCGTCACCCTCACCGAGATCGCCTGGCTCGACGACCTCGCCGACGCCTGCGCCGCCGACAACCGCTGGAGTTTCCTGTACGCGGCCGCGCCGCTGAAGGTCGTCAACGGGACCGGCGCGCCGGTGAACCCGATCGCGATCCGCTGATGGGGTACGCGGACCGCCCGTGGCTCCCCCGCTTCGCCGAGGGGCAGCCGCACGACATCACCCCGGACTTCCCGGATGCGCTGACGATGTTCCGCGCGGCGGTGGCGCGGAACCCCGACGGGGACGCGATCCGCTACTTCGACGGCGCCGTCACCCACCGCGAGCTCGACGCTCTGACCGACGCCTTCGCGGCCGGGCTCCTCGACGCCGGCTTCACCGCGGGTGAGCGGGTCGCCATGTACCTGCAGAACGTGCCGCAGTTCGTGATCGGGCTCGTCGGGACCTGGAAGGCGGGCGGCGTCGCCGTCTCGGTCAACCCGATGAACCGGGAGCGGGAGCTGGACCTGCTGCTGCGTGACTCCGGGGCGTCGGTCCTGGTGTGCCTGGAGTCGCTCTACGCCGACGTCGCCGCCGGGGTGGTCGCGGGGACCGGCGTCCGTACCGTGCTCACGACCTCCGAACGGGACTTCCAGACCCGGGACGACCCCCGGGCGTTCGGCGACGCGCCCCGCCCGGACCTGTCCGGGGCCGCCGTCACCGGCCTGGGCGCGTTCCTGGAGCGGCACCGCGGGACGGTGCCGCCCGCGGTGTCCTTCGAGGCCGGGGACACCGCGTTCCTGACCTACACCTCGGGCACGACGGGGCCGCCGAAGGGAGCGATGAACACGCACGGCAACGTCGTGTTCAACAGCCAGGCCTACGCCACCTGGTGCGACCTCGGCGACGACGACGTGGTGCTCGGTGTGGCACCGCTGTTCCACATCACCGGCCTGATCGCGCACGTCACCCTGGCCCAGTACCTGGCCGTCCCGCTGGTGCTGTTCCACCGGTTCGAGCCGTCGCTGGGGATCGACGTGATCCGTGAGCACCGGCCCACCTTCACCGTCGGCGCGATCACCGTGTTCATCGCGCTGATGAACGCCCCGAACGCCGAGCGCTCCGCACTCGCATCGCTCACCACGATCGCGTCCGGGGGCGCGCCGATCCCGCCGTCCACGGTGACCGCGTTCCACGAGGTGTTCGGGCACTGGATCCACAACGTCTACGGGCTCACCGAGACGACCTCGCCGTCGCACGGGACGCCGATCGGCACGCAGGGCCCGGTCGACGCCGCGTCCGGGGCGCTGTCGGTGGGTGTACCGATCTACAACACCGTCGTGCGGATCCTCGACGACGACGGCGCCGAGCTGCCGCCGGGCGAGGTCGGCGAGATCTGCACGTCCGGCCCGCAGGTCGTGTCCGGCTACTGGAACAAGGCGGAGGAGACGGCGACGGCGCTGCACAGCGACCCCACGCGGCCGCCGGAGCTGCACACCGGCGACGTCGGCTACATGGACGAGGCCGGCTGGTTCTACATCGTCGACCGGAAGAAGGACCAGATCAACGCGGGCGGCTACAAGGTCTGGCCGCGCGAGGTGGAGGACGTGCTCTACGAGCACCCCGCGGTGCGGGAGGCGGCCGTCGTCGGCGTCCCGGACCGGTACCGGGGCGAGACGGTGAAGGCCTTCGTCTCGTTCCGCCAGGGCACGAGCGCGACCCCGGAGGAGCTCGTCGCGTTCACGAGGGAGCGGATGGCTGCCTACAAGTACCCGCGGCAGGTCGAGATCCTCGACGAGGTGCCCAAGACGGTGACCGGCAAGGTCCTCCGCCGGGAGCTGCGGGACCGCGACCCGCGGGGATAGGACCCCGGGAACGCAGAAGGGGCGGGACCCGCATCGGGTCCCGCCCCTTCCGGGCGCATGCGCTCAGATCACTTGAGGGAGATCTTGGCGCCGGCCTCTTCGAGCTTGGCCTTGGCCGCGTCCGCGGCCTCCTTGTTGACGCCCTCGAGGAGCGGCTTCGGCGCACCCTCGACGAGGTCCTTGGCCTCCTTGAGGCCCAGGCCCGAGACGACCTCACGGACGACCTTGATGACCTGGATCTTCTTGTCACCGGCGGACTCGAGGACGACGTCGAACTCGTCCTTCTCCTCCTCGGCCGGGGCGTCGCCCGCGGCCGGGGCGCCGGCGGCCGCGACGGCGACCGGGGCGGCGGCGGTGACGTCGAAGGTCTCCTCGAACTTCTTCACGAAGTCCGAGAGCTCCAGGAGGGTGAGCTCCTTGAAGGCGTCGAGCAGCTCGTCGGTGGACAGCTTCGCCATGATGGCTGGTCCTTTCTCTTACGAAAGACGTTCGGTGGGGGTGGTGATCAGCTCTCGGCGGAGTCGCCGTCGGCCGCGGCCTCGGCCTCGGCCGGGACGGACTCGCCGCCCTCGACCTTCTTGTCGGCCAGGCCCTGAGCGAGCCGGGCGACCTGGGAGGCCGGCTGGCTGAACAGCGTCGCGGCCTTCGACAGGTTCGCCTTCATCGCGCCGGCCAGCTTGCCCAGCAGCACCTCGCGGGACTCGAGGTCCGCGAGCTGCTCGATCTCGGAGACGGACAGGGCACGCCCGTCCATGTACCCGCCCTTGATCGACAGGCCGGGGTTCTCCTTGGCGAACTTCTTCAGCGCCTTGGCGGCGTCGACAGCCTCGCCCTGGATGAACGTGATCGCGGTCGGACCGGCGAGCAGGTCGTCCAGACCCTGCACCCCGGCATCCGCGGCCGCGCGCTTGACCAGCGTGTTCTTCGCGACGCGGAACTTCGCGTCCGCACCCAGGTCCCGGCGCAGCTGGGTCAGCTTGGCGACGCTGAGACCGCGGTACTCGGTCACGACCGAGGCGTTGGCCTCGCGGAAGCGGCTGGTGATCTCCTCGACCGCTGCGACCTTGTCAGGTGCTGCCATCGCTGCCCTCCTCTCGGGTGGTTGGTCCTTGCAGGTGCCACCGCACCGACCCCGAGAGACGACGAACGCCCCGTGCGCAGAGCACGGGGCGTGGAAAGTACTGGGGCGCTGTCGCGCCGGATCGCCTCGTCCTCCTGCGCGGGCCGCCCGGTTCTTCCGGGACCTTCGACGCTCCGGCGAGCCGGGGCGCAGACCTGCGGTCTTCGGTGGATCGAGGGCAACCCTACGCGAGCGCCCCGCACCCCCGGCAGGCGGGGGTACGGGGGCGCGGGACGCGGCGTCCGGACCGGGGTCAGGCCGGGGTCATGGCGCCGATCTTCCAGCGGCCGTCGACGAACTCGGCGTCGATCCGCAGCCGGGCCGCGGCCGAGCCCTCCTGCGGCGCCCCACCGTCGGCCTGACGGCGGATGACCTGGTTGACGAACACGTACACGGTGGCCCGGTCGCCGTCGATGCTCGCGACCGCGGACTTCGGGATCGTCGCGGTGACGACGGCCTGCTGCTGCGGGGCGAGGTCCCGCACGCTGCCGAAGATCCGCTCGAACTCCGGCCGGAAGGCCGGGGTGATCACGTCGGCGGCGTCGGCCTCGGCCTGCTGCAGCCGGGCGTAGTCGAACGAGTAGACCTTGGTGACCGCCTCGCCGACCTGGGCGCTCACCTCCGCCGTGGCGCCGACGTCGGTGAGGGCGGTGTTCGCCGCCGAGCCGGCGAACTCGGTGCGGTACCACTGCACGCCGAAGAACGCGGCGGCCGCGGTGAGCAGCACGGTGACGGCGAGCAGCACCGCGGTCGCCCGGCCGGTGGCCGGGGCGGCGGGCAGCGGGAGGCCGCGGCGGCGGGTCCCGGACCCGCCGGGGTCCCCCGGCCCGGTGGACCCGTCCCCGGCGCCGTCGGGGGCGTCGGCGGCGTCGGGGGCCTCGTCGGTGACCGCGTCGCCGGGCTCCTCGGCACCGGTGCGGACCGGAGCGGCCGGCGCGACGTCGACCGGGGCGTCGGAGCGCTCGTCGACGGCGACGCCGGCCTGCTGCTGCCCGGCGGTCTCGGTGGCGCCGTCGTGCTCGTCGTCGGCGCGGCCGGTGCGCGGCCGCCCGGCGACCTGGGGCCTGCGGATGCCGCCCGTGGGGCGGCGGCGCGGGGTGGACATGCGGTGACCTCCTGGGGTGGTCGACCTGGGAGCGGGCCGGCGGCCGGTGCGGGCCGCCGGGAGGGCGGGACTCAGCCTTCGGAACCGGGCGTCAGCAGCGGTTCGAGGGCGTCGACCTTCCAGCCGTCCGGGGTGTCGACCATGCCGAGCTCGATGCGCTGCCGGGTCACGGTCGGCTGGCCGCCCTCGGGGGTCACGGTCACGTCGACGCCGGCCAGCACCCTGGCCGTCCCGGCCCGCGGGTCGACCTCGGACACGGCGGCGTCGGCGACGGTCGCGGTGGTCGTGCGCTTCTGCTGGGTGACGAGCTGGGCGTAGGCGTCACGGTTCTTCTCGAACTCGTCCCGCACGGAGCCCGACGACGACTGGATCCACAGGTCCAGGCCCTTCTGGGCGTCGTTGTGGTCCAGCGTGTTCAGGTTGATGACGGCCTGTCGGGCGTCGCGCAGTGCCTCGTCACGGGCCTGCGCCACCTGCACCGAGTCGCTGTTCAGGGCGATCAGCCAGAGCGCTCCGAAGACCAGTGCCAGCACCGCGGCGACGATCGCCGCGATCGGCAGGATCCGGGCGAGCCGTCCCGGCTCCCTCGGGGGGTTCGGCGGCTCCCCGGCGTCGGCCGGGCGCTCGTCGAGTTCGGTGACCATTGCGGAGCGTTCCTCCTCCCGGCTGCGGGGGCACAGCCGCTCGGCGGCCGCTCGGGGCGGCCGTGGGGCCGGCCGTGGGACCGGGCCGCCCGGCGGGCGGCCGCGGCACCGCGGTCGTCGTGCCGGTCGCGCCACGGGGGTGCACGACCGTCGTGCCGGTCACGCCCGCCGGGGGCGCGACCGTCGCGCTCATCCGCCCATCAGGATCTGGGCGGCGTCGTCGACCAGGCCAGACGAAGCGATCCGCTCGGGACGGTCGTCGCCGAGCGAACCGGCGTTGGGCCGCGTCCCGGGCCCACCGTCGGTCCCACCGGCGCCGGGGTCTCCACCGTTCCCGGAGAACCCGGAGTTGCCCGAGTAGTCCTGCACCTCGAGAGGCTGGGGCCTCTCGACATTCTGCATACCGCGCACGTTGGTGGGGCTGCCGGGGGGCTCGGCGCAGCGGGCGTCGGAGTTCACCGGGACCTCGCTGACGTCCAGGCCACCCCGGGTGTCCGTACCCTCGTACCCACGGGCGCAGGCCGGCGGGTCGAAGAAGTTGACCACCAGGCCGAGGTGGGCCGTCCCGTCGCCGGGCACCACGTTCGGCGCCACGGCGACCAGTCCGGGGTAGGTCACCAGCAGCTGGCGCAGCCCCGCCTGGCGCGGCTCCAGCAGCTCACTGACGGTGCGCAGGTTCGCGACCGACTCGCCGAGACCCGGGCCGCTCTCGCGGATCAGCCCGCTCAGCTGGTCGCCGGCCCGGGGGCCGTCGTCGATGATCCGCCGGATGTCCGGGTCGGACTGCTTCAGCTGCTCGGCGACCTCGCGCAGCCCCCGGCTGAACTCCTGGAACTGCGGTGCGACCTCGTTCTGGGTGGTCAGGACCGGACGCGCGTCGCGGATCAGCGCCGTCGTCTGCGGCAGCGCCTCGGTCGCGGTCCGGGTGAACTGCCCGGACGTGTCGAGCAGCTGCTGCAGCGGCTGCGCGGTGCCCTCGAAGCCCTGGCCCAGCTCCGACACCACGGTGCGCAGCGAGTCCTTCGGGACCGTCGAGACGAGCCCGTCGAGCTCGGTCAGGAAGGTGTTGATCCCGACCGGGGCCTGGGTGCGCTCCTGCGGGATCACGGCACCGGCGGCGAGGGTCTCGCCGCCGTCGGCGACGGGCTGCAGGTCGACGTACTGCTCACCGATCGGCGACAGGTTCCCGACGACGGCGCGGGTGTCGGCCGGGATCTCCGGCGACCCGTTGGCGATGTCCAGCTGGACGTCGACGCCGGACTGGGACAGCGACAGCGGGCCGACCCGGCCGACGCTGACGCCGCGGTAGGTGACGTCGGCGCCGGTGAAGATCCCGCCGGAGTCGGCCATTTGCACGGTCACCGGGTACGTCGTCGCCCCGAAGATCCGGTCCAGGCCCGCGTAGCGGAACCCGGCGTAGCCGACACCGACGATCGTCACGATCGCCAGCGCGATCAGCTGCCAGCGGACGGTCTTCGTGATCACGATCCACCTCCGAAGAGTCCGCCGAGGAGACCGCCACCGCCGGAGTCACCGGACTCGGGCGCCGGGGTCGGGGTCGGGGTCGCCGGTGCCGTTCCGGACGGCGCCGGGGTCCCGGGTGCGCCCTCCGCGGGGGGCGCCGGTGCCGGGGTCTCCTGCTCCGGCCCGAGCAGCGGCAGCTGCGGGACGCCGGGGGCAGGCGGGGTGGCCGGCGCGTCCCCGCCGAGCAGCGGGGTGAGCAGCTGGGCCGTCGGCGGCAGCTGCTGGAGCTGGTCCAGCGGCAGCGGGAGTCCCAGCTGCCGGGAGTTCAGGATGTTCTGCAGGATGTTCCCCAGGTCGGCGTCGACCGTCACGTAGAGGTTCGCGTAGTCGCCGGCGACGGCGTCGGTGGCCGCGTCGGTGAAGGGGATCGTCAGCAGCAGCTCGAGCGAGTCCGGCAGGTTCTGCCCGGAGTCGGCGAGGTTGCGCAGGACCGGTCGCAGCGCCTCGAGATCGGCGAGGAGGTCGTCGCGGGAGCGGTTCACGACGTTCGTCGCGACGCCGGACAGCCGGTCGAGCGCCTGCAGCATCCCGACCAGCTGGGTCCGCTGCGCCTCCAGCTCGCGCAGCCCGGGGCTGATGTTCTGCAGGGCGTTCTGGATCTGCGGACGGCGCTCGGCCAGCGTCGCCGACAGCCGGTTGAGGCCGTCGAGCGCGCGGTTGATGTCGTCCTTGCTCTGGTCCAGCGACCCGACCAGCTGGTCGAGGTTGCCGAGCAGGGCCCGGATCTCCGGCTCGCGTCCGGAGAGCGCGTTGTTGAGCTCGGTGGAGATCGTCCGGATCTGCGCGACGCCGCCACCGTTGAGCAGCATCGACAGCGCGCCGAGCACCTCCTCGACCTCGGCCGCCCGGCCGGAGGACTGCAGCGGGATCCGCCCGGCCTGGGCCAGCGAGCCCTCGGCGGGACCCTGCGGACGGTCCAGGGACACGAACTTCTCGCCGAGCAGCGACGTCGTCCGCACCCGGGCGGTCGAGTTCGCCGGCAGCTCGACGTCGCGGTTGACGTCGATCGTGACGAGCGCGTTCCAGGAGGCCGGCTCCACGTCGACGCTCTCGACCGTCCCGATCGGGACGTCGCCGTAGCGCACGATCGACTGCGGGACGAGGTCCACGACGTCCGGGAACTCGATCTGCACCCGGTAGGGGTCGTCGCCGAGGCTCGCGCCACCGGGCAGCGGGATGCCCCGCAGGCCGCCGTCGACCACGCCGCAGCCGCTCGCACCGATCGCCACGGCGGTCAGCAGGGCGGCGGCGCGACCGATCCGGCCGGTCGTGCCGATCACGATCCACCTCCGAAGAGTCCGCCGAACAGGCCGCCGCCGCGCTCCTCCGGCTCGGGTACCGGCGTCGGCGTGGCCTGGGGGCCGGACGTCGGTGCCGGAACGGCGGGCGGGGCGCTACCGGGGGCCGGGGCCTCCGGGGCCGGGGCCTCCGGGGCGGACGGCGCCGGGGCGCCCGGGGCCCGCAGCTGCGAACCCGGGTCGGTCAGGGAGAGCGGCGAGCCGGGCAGCAGCTGGGGCAGCGCCGGGTTGGACGGCGTCACGCCCTGCTGGAGCTGGGTGATGATCTCCTGCGGCGTGGGCAGCGGGACCGCGCCGTCGAGGATCGGCTGCAGGCCGTCACACAGCGCTCCGGCTCCGGCCTGCGGTCCCTCCGTGGGGAGCGTGCCCGCTCCGCGGCGGAGGATCTCGCAGATCGCGACCGGCAGCGGGTACGCCAGCTCGTTGATGTTCGCCCGGGTGTCCAGGGTCTCCGACGATCCGTTGTAGATGTTCGCCAGGTTGCCCAGTGCCGCCGGGGCGGTGTCCGCGATCTCGGCCAGCGCCCGCTGGTGGTCCACGACCTCCTGCGACACGTTCGCGAGCTTGTCCACGTTGGACTTGAGCGCGCCGCGGTTGTCCTGGACGAAGCCCGCGACGTCCCCGAGCGCGTAGGACAGCTCGTTGAGGGCGCCGCCCAGCTCGCCGCGCTGGCCCGCGAGGAACCCGGTCACGTCGGCGAGCTTGCCGTTGAGCTCCCGCACGCCGGGGTCGTTCTCCTTCAGCGTGGCGACGAACTTCTGCAGCTCGGTGACGGTGCCGAACAGGTCCTCGCTGGAGCCGTTCAGCGTCGTCGAGAGCCCGCCGAGGTTGCGGATGGTGTCGTTGAGGGCACGGCCGTTGCCGTCGAGGTTCTGCGCGGCGACGTCGAGCGTGTCGTTCAGCGCACCGTTCGCGTTGGCGCCCTGCGGGCCGAGTGCCCGGGACAGCTCGGTGGCGGTCCGGGTCAGGTCGTCCACGCCCAGCGGGAACGCGGTGCGCTCCAGCGGGATCGGCTCGCCGTTCCACTCGGGTCCACCGGTGTAGACCGGCGTCAGCTGGACGTACCGGCCGGTGACGAGGCTGGGCGAGACCACCGCGGCCTTGACGTCGGCCGGGAGGGTCACGTCGTCGTCGGTGATGGTCATGTCGACCCGCACCCGGTCGCCCTCGGGGGTGATCTTCTCGATCTTCCCGACCGGGACGCCGAGCACCCGCACGTCGTTGTCCTCGAACAGCGCCGCGGCGCTGGTGAAGTACGCGGTGACCGGGCGGCCGCCACCGGAGGTGATCAGCCAGATCGCGCTCGCCGCCAGCACGGCGACGACGGCGACCAGGGCACCGAACTGCAGCGCGCGCCGGTCGTTGGCCCAGGAACCCATCAGCAGTCACCCCCCAGCGGGACGGCCGGCGGGACGAGCCCGCAGACGTAGTTGTCGAACCAGCGGCCGTTGCCGAGGGCGTTGCCGAACACGCGGACGAACACCGCTTCCTTGTCCAGGATCTCGCCGAGGTTGTCGCGGTTCTCCTCGAGCACCGCCAGCACCTTGTCCACGGTCTCCAGCGCCGGCCGCAGCTGCTCCTGGTTGTCGCCCACCAGCCCGCGCAGCTGCACCGACAGCTTCTGCACGCCGTCGAGCAGGTTCGCGATGGCGTCCTTGCGCTGCTGCAGCTCGCCGAGCAGGAGGTTGCCGTCGTCGACGAGCTTGACGACGTCGCCCCGCCGGTCGGCCAGCGTGGTCGAGAGCTGCCGGGTGTTGGCGAGCAGCTGCTTGAGCTGGCCGTCCCGGCTGGAGATCGTGTTCGAGAGCCGGGACAGCCCGTCCAGCGCCCCGCGGATCTCCGGCGGCGTCTCCCGGAAGGTGTCCGAGAGCGTGGTCAGGCTCGTCGCCAGCTGGTCGGTGTCGAGCTGGTCGATGGTGCCCGACAGCCCGTTGAACGCGTCCACGACGTCGAACGGGGACTTGGTGCGGTCCCGCCCGATCGGCGCGTCCGGGTCCTGCTCGGCGTCGCCGCGCGGGTCGAGGGCCAGGAACTTCGAGCCGAGCAGCGTCGCGATCTCGATCGACGCCGTCGTCCGGTTGCCGACCCAGGCCTCCTCGACGCTGAAGTCGACCTTCACGTGGTCGCCCTCGAGCTCGACGCTCTGCACCCGGCCCGCCTCGACGCCGGCGACCGTGACCCGGTCGTTCGCCTGCAGGCCGGCGGCCTCCGGGAACTCCGCGGTGTAGCGGGTCGCCCCGGAGAACAGCGCCTCGTAGTTGAACGCGGCCAGGGTCAGCGCCACGACGGTCACGAGGCCGATCGTGGCGACCAGGACGGGCCGCTTCTGCCCCACCTGTGCCATCAGTTGCCTCCCGGCTGCAGCGCGGCGGTCGGGTCGCCGCTGGAGTCGACGCCCTGCCCGGCCGGGTTCGCCAGCTGCTCCAGCGACTCGGTGTTCGGGTCGCGCATCAGCGGGTTGTCCTCGGGCTTCTGCGCCCGGTCGTCCGGGCCGCCGGGCGACGAGCCGTCGGTCGGGCCGGTACCGCCCGGGCCGAGCCCGGACGGGTCCGGGCCGCAGCGGCGCTCGGGGTTCTGCGCCAGCCCGCCCAGGCCGAGGTCCTCCAGTGAGGTCGGCGGGAGGATCGGCGAGACGCCGATGTTCCCGTCGAGGCCGCACAGGTAGAAGTTGAACCAGCTGCCGTAGGAGCCGACCCGGGCGATCCGGTTCAGCTTGAACGGCGCGTACTCCAGGAACCGCTCGATCGCGGGCCGGCCCTGGTCGAGCTGGGTGGCCAGGTCGCCGAGGTTGCGGATGTCGTCGCGCAGCGCGGGCCGCGCGTCCTCCACGAACGACCCGGTGACCTGGGTCAGCGTGCCGATGGACTCGATCGCGTTACCGATCGGCTCACGGTCCTGGGCGAGTCCCGACACCACGGCCTGCAGCGAGCTGATCAGCTCGTTGAGCCCCTGGTCGTTGTCGTTGACCGTCTGCAGGGTCAGGTTCAGGTTGTCGATGACCTGCCCGATCACCTGGTCGCGGTCGGCGACGGAGTTCGTCAGCGACGACGTCGACGCGAGCAGCGACTGCACGGTGCCGCCCTCGCCCTGCAGGACCTGGACGATCTCCATCGACAGCTTGTTGATCTGGTCCGGGTCGAGTCCCTGGAACAGCGGCTGGAAGCCGTTGAACAGCACGGTCAGGTTGACCGCGGGCCGGGTGCGCTCCAGCGGGATCTGGCCGTCGGCGGGCAGCGTCTCACCGGTCGGGCCCGCGCCCTGGTCGAGCGCCAGGTAGCGCTGCCCGATGAGGTTCTTGTACTTGAGCGCCGCGTTGGTGGACGCGGGCAGCTGCGTGGACGAGTTCACGTCGAACTCGACCTCGGCGACGCGCCGGTCGACGATGCGGACGTCCTTCACCGACCCGACGACGACGCCGGCGATCCGGACGTCGTCGCCGGCCAGGAGGCCGGTCGCGTCGGTGAACCGCGCCGTGTACTCGGTGGTGTCGCCGCCACGGGCGTTCGCGATCGTCAGACCCAGGACCGTGGTCCCGAGCGCCGTGACCAGCGCGAACACCAGGAACTTGATCAGCGGGGAGAGCGGGAGCCTGCTCACGTCAGCGTCACCTCCGCCCCGCGCAGCAGCGGGCCGACCATCGTGCTGCTCCACGCCGGGACGGCCTCCGGGGAGCCACCCTGCTGCGCGGCCAGCAGCTGTGCGACGACCTGCTGCTCGCCGGGTGAGTTGGCGACGCCCATGTCGACGGCGCCGGACTGGTGCTCACCGCCGGTGTGCGAGCTCGGCTGGATGCCGGCCTGCCCGAGCGCCGTCGTCAGCGGGGGCAGGATCCCGGCGCCGTTCTGCGCGCTCTGGTCCTGGACCAGGCCGAAGCTGTCGGTGCCGTCGTAGGTGCCGAAGGTGTCGACGCCGAAGTCCTCCGGGTTGCCCATCGGCTGGCCTGCCGGGCCGGGGCCGGGCACCGAGCCGTCACGGAACGGGCCGTCCGGCGGGTACTGGGTGCCCTCCGGGACCGGGATCGGGTAGCAGCGCGGGCCGCGGTCGTCGCCGTACTCGGGCTCGTCCTGGTTCGGCAGGTACTTGCCCTTGCTGGCGACGATCTCCAGCGTGATGTTGAGGCCGACCCGGTCGGTGCCCGGCCGGAACGCGTCGTTGATCTTCGGGACCAGGTCGACGAGCTGGCGGGTCAGGCACGGGAACTCGGGCGAGTACCGGGCCAGGGTCTCCAGCGTGGGCCTGCTGGCGCTCGAGACGCCGATGATGTTGTCGCCGTTGGCGTCGAGGAAGGCCCGCAGGTCGTCGGACGCGCCGGTGACGGAGCGGTACAGGTTCCGCAGCCCCTCGCGCTTCTCGACGATCGTCCGGCTCGTGACGGTGAGGTCGTCGAGCGCGTCGAGCAGGTCCGGTGCCGCGGTGTTCAGGTTGTCCGAGAACGTCGCGAGCTGGCGGATGTCCTCCTGCAGGTCCGGCACCGCCGGGTTCAGGCCCTCGACCAGCGTGTTGAGCTGGGTCAGCGTCTGTCCCAGCTGGTCACCACGGCCCTGCAGCGCCTGGGACAGCGAGCTCAGCGTGGTCGCCAGGTCCTGCGGGCGGACGGTCTGCAGCAGCGGGAGGAGCTCGTCGAGCACCCGCTCGACCTCGATCGCGCCCTGGCTGCGGTCCTCGGGGATCACGTCGCCCGCGGTGAGGCGCGTCGTCGCCGGGGCCTGCGGCGGGACCAGGGACACGAACTTCTCGCCGAACAGCGTCTTCGGCAGCAGCTGCGCCTGGACGTTCTCCGGGATCTGGTCGATCAGCGCCGGGTTCATCGACATCTCGATGCTGGTCGTCTGCCCGTCCGAGGTGACCTGGTCGACCTCGCCGACGATGAGCCCGCGCACCTTGACGTCGGCGCGCTCCTGCATCTGGGTGCCGACCCGGGCGACGTTGAGGGTCACCGGGACGCCGGAGGAGAACAGGCCCGAGTACTGCGCGACGGCGAGGCCGAGCAGCACCACGATGACGGTGACGAACGCCAGGCCCTGGAGGACTCGCTTGGGGGACCTCATCCGGCCACCCGCACCGAGGTCGAGGTGCCGAACATGACCAGCGTGAGGAAGAAGTCCAGGATCGCGGTGCTCACGATGGACAGCCGCACCGCACGCCCGACCGCGACGCCGACGCCCGCCGGGCCGCCCTTGGCCGCGTAGCCGTAGTGACAGTGGATCAGGATGATCACCGTCGCGAAGACGATCACCTTCAGGTACGACAGCAGCACGTCGCTGACCGGCAGGAACAGGTCGAAGTAGTGGTCGTAGGTACCACCGGACAGTCCGTTGACCAGCGTGACGTTCAGCCGGGCGGCGGCGTAGCTCGCGAGCAGGCCCAGCGTGTAGATCGGGATGATCGCGACGATGCCCGCGATCACCCGGGTGGTGACCAGGTACGGCACCGAGGGCACCGCCATGACCTCCAGCGCGTCGATCTCCTCGGAGATCCGCATCGCGCCGAGCTGCGCGGTGAAGCCGGCGCCCAGCGTCGCCGTCAGCGCCGACGCGGCGACCAGCGGCGCGATCGACCGGGTGTTGAAGTAGGCGGTGATGAAGCCGGTCAGGGCCTCGACGCCGAGCGCGTCGAGCGCCCGGAAGCCCTGCAGGCCGACCAGCGAGCCGACGAACAGCGACAGCGACGCCATCACGCCGACCGTGCCCAGGATGACGATCAGCGCACCGGACCCGAAGGAGACCTCGGCCAGCAGCCGGGCGACCTCCTTGCGGTAGTCCTTGAGCGTCTTCGGGATCCAGACGATCGACCGGGTGTACAGCGAGAGCTGGTCGCCCAGCTCTTCGAGCTGGTTCAGCGGTGCCTGCGCCAGCCGGCGGGCCCGCGTGCCCAGTTGTGTGGCCATGTCAGAAGCCCTTCGGCGGGACGAGCTCGAGGTACAGGGCGGTGAGCACGAGGTTGATCAGGAAGACCAGCACGAACGAGATGACGACGGCCTGGTTCACCGCGTCGCCCACGCCCTTCGCGCCGGGGGGCGGGTTCAGCCCGCGGTAGGCCGCGACGACGCCGGCCACGATCCCGAACAGGAACGCCTTGATCTCCGAGACGACGATGTCCGAGACCTGGGCGATCGCCGAGAAGCTGCTGATGTAGGCCCCGGGCGAACCGCCCTGGATGATCACGTTGAAGAAGTAGCCGCCGCTCACGCCGACGCAGGTCGCCAGGCCGTTGAGCACCACCGCGGTGATGCCCATGGCGAGCACCCGCGGCACGACGAGGCGCTGGATCGGCGAGATGCCGAGCACCTCCATCGCCGCGATCTCCTCGCGGATGGTCCGCGCCCCGAGGTCCGCGCAGACCGCGCTGCCGCCCGCACCGGAGATCAGCAGCGCCGTGACGATCGGCGCCGCCTGCTGGACGATCGCGAGCACCGCACCGGCACCGGTCTGCGACTGCGCACCGAACTGGCGGGTGAGCTCGCCCAGCAGCAGCGCGATCGTCGCGCCGAACGGGATCGTGAACAGCGCGGTCGGGAGAGCCGAGACCTTGGTGACGAACCAGGTCTGCTCGATCAGCTCGCGGAGCTGGAACGGGCGCCGCAGCGACTGCTTCCCGATCTCGGCGCCGAGGCCGATGAACTTCCCGACCGGGGAGAGGACCCGGGTGACGGGGCTGGGCGCGGTCACCGGTCGCCGCCGGAGAGCTGGTGCCGCCCGGGCGGCGTGGTGTCGTCGGTGATCCGCGGGTGGATGTCGGTGGGCCGCTCGTCGGACCCGGCGCCGTCACGTGCGACCTCGCGGGTCGTGCCGTCGTTCGCGGGGAGGTCGGGGCGGGCGTGGCCGGACCCGCCTGCGGCCCCGTAGGACTCCCGGATCGCCCGCTGGGCGGGCTCGGGCAGCTCGTGCAGCATCGCCTCGACCCGCTCCCGGCGACGGTGCACCGCCTGCCGGTCGGGCATCCCCGACGACGCCTCGAGCTGCGGCTTGAGCGGCGGCAGGCCCTGCAGCTCCCCCGCCTCGGCCATCTCCCGTTCCGCCTGACCGGCGTCCTTCTCCTCCGACATCCCGATCGGCCCCTCACGGCGGCCGTTGAGGAACTGCGCGACCACCGGCTCCTCCGAGGTCAGCAGGACCTCCCGCGGACCGAACATCGCCAGGTGCTTGCGGTACAGCAGCCCGATGTTGTCCGGCACCGTCTGCGCGGTGTTGATGTCGTGGGTGACGATCAGGAACGTCGAGTCCGTCTGCGCGTTCAGATCGATGATCAGCTGGTTCAGGTACGCCGTGCGCACCGGGTCCAGACCCGAGTCCGGCTCGTCGAACAGGATGATCTCCGGCTCCAGCACCAGCGCCCGGGCCAGCCCGGCCCGCTTGCGCATCCCGCCGGAGATCTCACCCGGCAGCTTGCCCTCGTCGCCGCGCAGGCCGACCAGGTCCATCTTCTCCAGCACGATGTCGCGGACCTGGGCCTCGGACTTCTTCGTGTGCTCGCGCAGCGGGAAAGCGATGTTGTCGAACAGGTTCATCGACCCGAACAGCGCGCCGTCCTGGAACAGCACCCCGAACAGCTTCCGGATCTCGTAGAGCTTCGACTCCGTGCATCGGACGAGGTCGGTGTCGTGGATCATGATCGACCCCTTCTCCGGCTTGAGCAGCCCGATCAGGGTCTTCAGGAACACCGACTTGCCGGTACCCGACGGGCCCAGCAGCACCGACACCTCGCCCGGGGGCAGGGTCAGCGTCACGTCCGACCAGATGTTGGCCCGACCGAAGGACTTGGTCAGCCCCTCGACCTTCACCTCGACACCGGCCACGTGTCGCCTCCTCGCGCAATCGACCGTCGGTCCGCACCGGGGGCCCGGGTACGCGGGGAGCGCGGGCCACTCTTCGGTGCTGAACGGCACAACGAGACGGACGGCACCGGGTTACTCGGAGGTACCCCAGCCGTCCGGCCAGTTTCCATAACGTGCTCTACGTTATGGTGACGGTGCGTCAATCTTTGGTCACCGATGTAGCGGACCGTGGGTAACAGTTGCTCTCCGACGCCCATCGGACTGGTCCGAACGGCCTGATCGTCACCGATCGCCCCGTTCCGCACCGGCCGGGACACCCGGCCGGATGATCACCCGATCGGAGGCGTCACGGGCCGGAGATGTTCGGGCGCGTACGTGAGGATCAGGCGCTGGAAATCGTCGAACAGCACCCGGAGCAGGTCCCGGTCACGGGGGTCGCACGTCTGCTGGAAGCCGGCCATCAGCGAGATGCCGAGGACGGCGAGACGGTGCGCCTCCGAGCGGTCCTCGACGACGGCGCCGACGACCTGCTCGAGCGCGATCCGTCGCTGCACGTCGACCCGGGACTGGGCCCGGCCCACCTCGGCGTCGATCTGCGACCACGCGCGGATGGCCGCCTCGGCGTCGTGCCGGAGGTCGACCGTCAGCCGCTTCACCACCAGCATCCGCTCGACCGGGTCCGCGGTGGCCCTGGCCAGCTCGACCACCCGCTCGGTCTGCTCGGCCTCCCAGTACCGCAGCAGGCCGCGGACGAATCCCGCCCAGCCACCGAAGTGGTGGTAGAACGAGCCGCTCGTGACGCCGAGCGACCGGCACAGCGGGCCGATCTTGAGCCCGGCGGCCCCGTCCCGCGCGAGGATCGACATGGCCGCCTCGTAGTACTGCTCGGCGGCCACCTGCCGTCCCGCTCTCCTGGCCACCTCGCGCCGCCCCGCTCTCGTCGCGCCCCGTTCCGGAGCGACCACCCTGCCACGGATCCGGGCCCACCACCCCGCCCCGAGGGCGAGGGCCGTCCACCCGTTTGACAGTAACGTAGTCTACGTTATGTTCGGGACGACCGGTTCACACGACGACGTGGAGGACACGTGCCCGGCTTCGCCGACGAGGACGAGCTGTACCGCTACATCGGCGGAATCTTCGAGACCGCACTCGCCGATCCCGACCTGGAACCACGGCTGCGCGCCACCGGTCTGGTGCTGCGCCAGCAGTGCACCGACCCCGACTCCGCCCTGGTCATCGACCTCCCCGGTGGGAAGGTCTGGCGGGGATCGGACCCCGCCGCCCCGGACGCCCACGCCACGATGGCGATGGCGACCGCGACCGCCAACGCCTACTGGCAGGGCACGGTCAACCTCACGTTCGCCATGGCCCGCGGCACGGTGAAGGTCGAGGGGACCGTGACCAAGCTGTTGCAGCTGGCGCCCCTGGCGAAGCGGCTGTTCCCGGTCTACGCCGAGCGGCTGCGCGCCGACGGCCGCGACGACCTGCTGGTGGCGTCGTGACGGCCGCCCGGGCCCACGATCCCGTCGACATCTCCAGCCGGGCGTTCTGGGCGCGGCCACCGGACGCCCGCGAGGAGTCGTTCGCCGAGCTGCGCCGGGAACGCCCGCTGTCCTGGCACCCGCCGGCCGAGACCGACCTGCTGCCCGATCCGGACGCCCCCGGGTTCTGGGCGCTGGTCACCCACGCCGACATCACCGCGGTCAGCCGCGACGCCGAGACGTTCGCCTCCGGGCAGCGGTTCGGCGGGGTGATGCTCGAGGACGTCCCCGAGGACATGCTCGAGGCGGCGCACTCGATCCTCGCGATGGACGCGCCGCGGCACGTCCGCCAGCGCCGGGTGATCGCCTCGGTGTTCACCCCGCGCCGGGTCAAGCGGATCTCCGACCAGATCCGCGAGCAGGCCCGCCTGATCGTCGACGACCTGCTCGCACAGCCCGGTGAGGTGGACTTCGTCGGCGCGGTGTCCGCCCGCCTCCCGATGTGGACGATCTCGGAGATGATCGGCATCCCGGAGCCGGACCGGCAGCGGGTCGCGGACGCCGCCAACGCGATGGTCGGCTGGAACGACCCCGACTTCATCGGTGACGGCGACCCGATGGCCGTCCTGCTCGACGGGCTGATGACGCTGCACACCGCGTCGTTCGAGCTGTCGGCGCTGCGCCGCGAGGAGCCGGCCGACGACCTGATGACGGCGCTGGTGCAGGCCGAGGTCGAGGGGGCATCGCTCACCGACGAGGAGATCGCCGCGTTCTTCGTCCTGCTCTGCGTGGCGGGGAACGACACCACCCGGCAGACCGCGTCGCACGCGGTCCTCGCGCTCGACCGGAACCCGGAGCAGCGACGCCTGCTCGTCGAGGAGTTCGACGACCGGATCGGCCCCGCGGTCGAGGAGTTCGTGCGCTGGGCGAGCCCGGTGCTCACCTTCCGGCGGACGGCGACGCGCGACACCGAGATCCGCGGGCAGCGGATCGCCGAGGGCGAGCGGGTCGTGATGTTCTACCACTCGGGCAACCGCGACGAGTCCGTCTTCGCCGACCCGCACGCGTTCGACGTCACCCGCGCGGAGAACCCGCACGTCGGTTTCGGCGGCGGCGGGCCACATTTCTGCCTGGGCAGCCACCTGGCCCGGATGCAGCTGCGGTCGCTGTTCGGCGAGCTGCTGACCCGGGTGCCGGACCTGTCGGTCGGCGAACCCGTCTGGCTGGCGGGCAACTTCATCAACGGCATCAAGCGGCTGCCGGTGACCTTCGGGGAGGCGTCGTGAAGCTCGGTCTCGCGCTGGGGTACTGGGCGGCGGGCCCGCCCCGCGGCACCGCGGAGAAGGTCGCCGCCGCCGAGGACCTCGGCTTCGACTCGATGTGGACGGCCGAGGCCTACGGCTCGGACGCCTTCACCCCGCTGTCCTGGCTCGGGGCGCGGACCACGCGGATGCGGCTGGGCACCTCGGTCGTGCAGATGTCGGCCCGCACGCCGACCGCCACGGCGATGGCGGCGATGACCCTCGACCACCTGTCGGGCGGGCGCACGGTGCTGGGCATCGGCGCGTCCGGGCCGCAGGTGGTGGAGGGCTGGTACGGGCAGCCGTACCCGCGCCCGCTCGCCCGCACCCGCGAGTACGTGCGGATCCTGCGCGACACGATCGCCCGGGAGAAGGTCGTCTCCGACGGACCCGCCTACCCGATCCCGCACCCCGGCGGGACCGGCCTGGGCAAGCCGCTGCGGTCCACACTGCACCCGTACCGCACCGACCTCCCGATCCTGCTCGCCGCCGAGGGCCCGAAGAACGTCGCCCTCGCCGCGGAGATCGCCGACGGCTGGCAGCCGCTGTTCTACGCACCCCGCCACGACGCCCACTACCGCGAGTCGCTCGCCGCCGGCTTCGCCGCCCGCGGCGGGGAGCCGCCGGGCTTCGAGGTCGTCTGCATGGTCCAGGTCGTCGTCGACGACGACGTCGAGGCCGCCGCCGACCGCATCCGCCCGTTCCTCGCCCTCTACATCGGCGGGATGGGCGCGAAGGGCGCGAACTTCCACTACGAGGTGTTCGCCCGCATGGGCTACCCCGACACCTGCGCCCGCATCCAGGAGCTCTACCTGGCCGGGGACAAGGACGCGGCGGCGAAGGCCGTGCCGACGTCGATGGTGGAGCAGGTGGCGCTCGTCGGGCCGGAGGCGAAGATCCGCGAGGAGCTCCCGGTGTTCCGGGACTCCCTGGTCACGACCATGGTCGTGGACGGGTCGCCGGAGCACCTGCGCACGATCCGCGACCTGGTCGGCTGAGCCCGGCGAGCCCCGTTCAGACCGCGGTGTCGTGGGGCCCGTCGTGCCGGACCGGGCAGGTGGGGAACGTGCCGAGCTCCCGGACGTCGTAGCCGCTCGGGTAGCTGCGGATGTTGGGCGACTCCGTGACGGAGAAGGGCTCGGTCCGCACCGGCATCCGCCGTACGACGGCGCCCCGCGCCCGCAGGAGCAGGTCGGCGGCGATCCGGGCGGGCTTCGGCGGGAACGCGTACCCGAGGGCGTCGAGCAGCGGTGTGTCCATGAGGGACAGCACGAACCCGCGGCTCAGCGCCGCCGGCAGCAGGTGGTTCGGCGGGAACGTCGTCGCCAGCCCGAGGGTCGCGTCGGCCACGGCCCGGCCGCCCGGGTCGTAGCCGAAGTGCTCGGCCTCGTAGGCGTCGAGGAGGGCGTAGAACTCCTGCCAGGTCTCCGGGACGTCCCTGATCCCCATGTGCCTGCCGAGCCGCCGGTAGTAGTTCGCGGTCGCGACCCGCTCGACGTCGGTGTGCCGGCGCCAGCCCCACCGGTCCACCCACCGCAGCGGGACGACGACGAACGTCGCCAGCACGTAGCGCATGTCGTCGTTCGAGATGTCGTAGGACCGGTGCATCTGGTTCATCCGGCGGATCGCGGCCCGGCCCTCGACGTGGTCGAACCCGTTCGCGAGCACCGACTCCAGGATCAGGGCGGTGTCGTCGTAGCGCTTCTGCACCCGCCCGGTGAACTCGCCGGTGCCGGCGAGCAGCCGCCCGATCGAGGGCACGGCGTAGGTGCGGAACAACGCCAGCGACAGCGCCTGCTGGACGTCCCAGGGGAACTCCAGCCCGGACAGCGCCCGGTAGATCTCGACGTAGGAGACCTCCGGGTCCATCGCCGCGAGCTCGTCGCGCCGGTCGTACCGTCCGGGCCGGGTGTCCATCCTGGTTCCTCCTACGATGCGGCGGCCGCGGCGAGGATCCGCTGGTCCTCGGCGTGGAACCGCTCCTCGAGCCGCTCGGGTTCGGCGTCGGCGTCGATCGTGAGCAGGTCGGCGCCGCGGGCCGACTCGATGGCGCCCAGCCGTCGTCCGACCTTGTCCATGGCGTACTCGGCCAGCTCGTTCAGGTCGATCCCGAACGGCGCCTGCCCGTCCGGCCACCGGTCGACGGTGCCGGTGACGACACCCATCGCCGGAACCATGAGCTCCTGCATCCGGCCGTCGACGACGTCCCAGAGCGCGTCGTCGGCCGCGACGTGCCTGCGGCAGGTGAAGGTGCCCCAGGCCATGTGGCGGCGCTCGTCGTCCCCGATGTGCTTGATCACCTTCTGCATCCCGGGGAGGATCCCGCGCTCGGCGCAGATCTTGTGCCAGGTGAAGTAGCCGGTCAGCGCGAGCGTCCCCTCGACGACGTGGTTGTAGGTGACCGACGCGCGGAGCTGGTTGGCAGGGCTCGGGTCGTCCGCGAGCGCGTACAGGCTCTCCGGCAGCGCCCGGGTGAAGATCTCCAGGTAGTGCTCGTTGTGCTCGATGTAGGAGTGCAGGTCACCCGTCATCCCGACGGCGTCGAACCACAGCCGGAAGGCCTGGGTGTGCTTGGCCTCCTCGTAGACGAACTGGGTCAGGTACATCTCGTCGCCGAGCCTGCCCTCCGCGGCCATCGCGGCCACGAACGGCTGCAGGTCCTGCGTCACCGACTCCTCGCCGGCCATGAACTGCGCGGCGAGCGCGCAGGTCTGCCAGCGCTCGTCGTCGGTCATCGCCGCGAAGTCCTCGGCGTCCTGCGTGAAGTCGATCGCCGACGGGTCCCAGTGCTTCCCGTTGCCCTTGCTGAACAGCCGCATCGGGAACGAGTCGGCCCGCAGCCGTCCCGCGGACAGGCTCGCGAACCCGTCCCGCTTGCCGTGCTCGATGGTGCGCGTGGTGGTGGTCAACGCTCGGCCCCCTTGCCGTGGTCGCCTTACCGGTACCTGATCAGTCCCCTGATGTTGCGCCCCGACCGCATGTCCTCGTAACCCTCGTTGACCTGGTCGAGTGTGTACTCCCGGGTGATGAGCTCCCGGAGCCGGAGCTGCCCGAGGTTGTGCATCTCGAGCAGCCGCGGCACGTCGTGCTGCGCGGCCGAGCTGCCGAACAGTGCGCCGCGGATCTGCTTCTCGTAGAGGGTGAGGTCCAGCAACGACAGCGTCGCCGTCTCCTCCTCGGCGTTCGCCAGCGCGGTGACGACGACCCGGCCGCGCTTGCCGACCAGCTGCAGCAGCGGCTGCAGCTCGGCGCCGGCCGCGACGCCGGTGCACAGGATCGCGGCGTCCGCCATCTGGCCGCGGGTCACCTCGCTGACGATCTCCCAGGCCTCGTCGATGCTCGCCGCGACGTGCGTGGCGCCGAGCTCCCGCGCGCGCTCGCGCTTGAGCTCCACCGGGTCGACGGCGACGACGTACCGGCAGCCCGCGACCCGGGCGCCCTGCACGGCGTTCGCGCCGATCCCGCCGACACCGACGACCACGGCCGCGTCGCCGGCACGCAGCTCGGCGGTGCGCACCGCCGAGCCGAACCCGGTGGTCACGCCGCAGCCGACCAGTGCCGCCAGGTCCAGGGGGAAGCCCTCATCGATCTTCACGACGGACTTCACGGGGACCACGGTGTGCTTCGCGAACGTGCCGAGGAGGCACATCTGCCCGATGTCCTCGCCACGGGCGTGGAACCGGTAGGTGCCGTCGAGCTGCGGGCCCAGGGTGGCGCCCGCGCCGTCGTTGCACAGGTTCGGCAGGCCCTTGGCGCAGTACGGGCAGCGCCCGCAGGACGGCAGGAACGTCATGACGACCGGGTCGCCGACCTCCAGGTCGGTGACGCCCGGGCCCACCTCGATCACCCGGCCCGCGCCCTCGTGCCCGCCCACCATGGGGAGCACGGCCGGGAGGTCCCCGGTGACCAGGTGCTCGTCGGAGTGGCACAGCCCGGAGGCCGTCAGCTCCACCATCACCTCACCGGCGCTCGGCCCGTCGAGCTCGACCTCCTCGAGCTCCCACTTGCCGCCCGGTTCCCACAGCACCGCTGCCGTCGTCCGCATGGCGGCCGATGATGGTCCGCTCGCACCGGCGGCCACACCCGCCGTCCGCGCCACGGCTGGCCCCCGGGTGCCACCCGGCCGGCCGCGGGAGTCAGGCCGGTGGCAGCGGCAGGGTGAGCCGGGCGGTGAGCCCGCCGCCGTCGCGCGGGAGCAGGCTGAGCTCGCCGTCCATCGCCGACGCGAGCGCCTCGGCGATCCACAGACCCAGCCCCGCGGTGCCGCGCCGCTCCCCCAGCGCCACGCCCTTCGCCGTGACCACGCCCTCCTGACCCTCGGGCAGGCCGGGGCCGCGGTCGCGGACCTCGGCGGTGAGGGTGGCGCCGTCGTGTGCCAGGTGGAGGTCCACCGGCTCGTCGCCGCTGTGCCGGGCGGCGTTCTCGGCGAGGTTGGTGAGCAGCCGCCGCAGCCGCTGCGGGTCGCAGTGCACGGCGGCGTCGGGCGGTGTGACGACGGGGCGCCGCCGCTCCGCGGTGATCCCGGCCGAGTCGAGGACGGCGTCGGCGAGATCGGCGAGCGGGATCCGGCGGGGCCGGTTGCGGCCCAGCGGGCTGCCGTCGGCGACGGCGAGATCGGCCAGGCCGTCGAGCATGTCCTGCAGGTGGGCGGCGTGGTCGGCGAGCAGCCGCGATGCCGTCCGGGCGGCGTCACCGGTCAGCCGTTCCTGGGCGAGGTCGGCCGAGAGCGCGGTCAGGGAGGCGACCGGGGTGCGGAACTCGTGCAGCACGACCCGCGCCCCGTCGAGGCGAGCCCGGCTCTGCGAGACGATCCGGTCGCGCAGCTCCCGCTCGGACAGGTACCGCTCGTGCTCGCTCTCGGCACGGGCCCGGGTGGTGGCGATGTCGGCGAGCTGGCGTTCCAGCAGCCGGACCAGCACCCCGACGAGCACGGCCGTCGCGAACAGGAACCCGGTCCACCACACGCCGGCGACGACCCGGCCGAGCAGCGACGTGCCCGTGGCCGAGCCGAACAGCGCCGCCGCGGTGTACCCGGCCCCGAGCGCGAGGGCGGCGGCCCGCCCGACCCGGTCGCCGCCGCGCAGCGCGATCGCGATGACGACCAGCGGCAGGGTCGCGACCATCGGGCTCGCCAGACCGCCGGTCAGCCAACACGCGACGACGCCGAGCACCCCGTCCAGCCCGGTCAGCACGGCCGGCCGGACCGGCAGGGTCCCGCGCAGCACCGACATCGCCGCCAGCACCGCGGCGTAGACCGCCGTCAGCCCGATCAGCACCGTGGCGAGGACGACCCGCTCCCCGGCGAGCTCGGGGCGCAGCACGATCAGCACGACCGCCGCGAGCACCACGCACAACCGCAGGACGACGGCCGTGCGCTCCTCGGTCGTCCGCTCCGGTAGCTGGTCGGAGGGCCTGGTGGCGGCGGTGCTGGTGGTCATCCTGGACGGCCCCGCTCTCCCGGTGCGACGACGGCTGGCGCGCCCACACTAGGCTCGCGGCCGTGCCCGCCGAGCCGCACGTCGTCGTCATCGTCGACGACCACGCCCTCTTCTCCCAGGGGCTCGCCCTGCTGCTCGAGTCCCGCGCCGGTGACACCTTCCGGGTCGCCGGGTCGGCCACCGCCGGGGAGGAGGCGGTCGCGCTCGTCGGGAAGCACCGGGCGGGGATCGCGATCGTCGACCTGGCCCTGCCACCGCTCGGCGGGGTGGAGACCATCCGCCGGATCAAGGCCGCGTACCCCGCGACGAAGGTGCTCGCGCTGTCCGGCACCGAGGACCTCGACCTGGCCGCGGCGTCGCTGCGGGCCGGTGCGGACGGCTACCTCGGCAAGTCGGCGGACCCCGAGGTGCTCGTCGCGCCGCTGCTGTCGATCGCCGCCGGGGTGCGGGTGCTGCGGGCCGAGCTGCTCGACGCGCTGCTCGCGGCTTCCGACCGCACCGCCGACGGCCTGCTCGACCGGCTCGGTGACCGCGACATCGAGCTGTGGACACTGCTCGCCCGTGGCCTGGAGACCGCCGACATCGCCCGGCCGCTGCTGGTGAGCGAGCGCACGGCGAAGCGCATGATCGCATCGCTGCTGCACAAGCTGGGTGCGACGAACCGGATCGAGGCCGCCGCGCTGGCCGGGCGCTGCGGGCTGCTCGACGAGGACCCGGCCGACCGGCCCTGAGCCGTTCCGGGCGGGCCTGAGCCGTTCCGGGCGGGACGGCCCGGACGGGCCAGACGTGGCCCGGTGATCGGCTGGGCCGCGCCGCCCGCTGCCGCCAGACTCCCCCACGGTCACGGGCACGTCCGTGCCCGCCGCACATCTCGCGAGGAGGCGCTGATGGCCGTGTTCGCCGACGAGGCCGAGGTCTACGAGTACCTGGGCGGGGTCTTCCGGATCGGTCTGGAGGACCCGCAGCTGGTGGCCTCGCTGCAGCCGTCCGGGGTCGTCCTGCGGATCACCTACACGAAGCCGGACGCGGTGGTCACGGTCGACATGCCGAACTCCGAGCTGCACACCGGCGCAGGCAACGGCCCTGCGCCCAACATCGAGCTGTTCATGTCGGCCGACACCGGCAACAAGTTCTGGCTGGGGAAGGTCGTCCTGCCGGTCGCGATGGCCAAGGGTGACGTGCGGGCGAAGGGCCCGGTCTCGAAGCTGCTCAAGCTGCTCCCGCTGGCGAAGCAGCTGTTCGGGCCGTACAAGGCGAAGCTGGAGGCCGAAGGGCGGGACGACCTGCTGAAGGCCTGAGCCCGCCTGCACCGCGGCGCCGGGATACCGTCGCCGCGACGACACGCGACGAGGAGGTTGCCGGGTGACACGGGGCAAGGGTCCGCTGGCCGGACTGAAGGTGATCGAGCTGGCCGGGATCGGGCCCGGACCGCACGCGGCGATGATCCTCGGGGATCTCGGCGCCGACGTGGTCCGCATCGACCGGCCGTCCGGCGGGTTCTCACCGGGATCGGGCGACGCGCCCGACCCGACGGTCCGCGGGCGGCGCACCGTCACCGCGGACCTCAAGGACCCCGCGGGCCGGGAGACCGTGCTGCGGCTGGTCGAGAAGGCCGACGTCCTGCTGGAGGGCTACCGGCCGGGGGTCACCGAGCGCCTCGGCGTCGGGCCCGACGACTGCCGCACCCGCAACCCGCGGCTGGTCTACGGCCGGATGACGGGGTGGGGCCAGGACGGGCCGATGGCCCCCCGCGCCGGGCACGACATCAACTACATCTCGATGACGGGCGCGCTGCACGCCATCGGGCGTGCCGGTGAGCGCCCGGTCCCGCCGCTGAACCTGGTCGGCGACTTCGGCGGCGGCTCGATGCTGCTGGTCGTCGGCGTGCTGGCCGCGCTCTGGGAGGCCAGGGCGTCCGGTGAGGGCCAGGTCGTCGACGCCGCGATGGTCGACGGCGTCAGCGTGCTGAACCAGATGTTCTGGGGCTTCCTCGGGCAGGGCGCGTGGACCGACGAGAAGGACTCCAACCTGCTCGACGGGCACGCCCCGTTCTACGACACCTACGCCTGCGCCGACGGCGGGTACATGGCCGTCGGGGCGCTGGAGCCGCAGTTCTACGCCCAGCTCCTCGCCGGTCTCGAGCTGACCGACGACGAGCTCGGCCACCAGTACGACCGGGCGGGCTGGCCCGCGATGCGGGCCCGCTTCACCGAGGTGTTCGCGTCGAAGCCGCGGGACGAGTGGGCCGCGGTCTTCGAGGGCACCGACGCCTGCACCACCCCGGTACTCTCCTTCGGCGAGGCCGCCGAGGACGCGCACCTGGCCGCGCGGGGCACGATCGTCACCGCGGACGGCGTCCCGCAGGCCGCGCCCGCGCCCCGGTTCTCCCGGACCGGCACCGCGACCGCGACGCAGGGCACCGGCCCGGAGGACGTCGACGCCGTCCTCGCCGACTGGGTCTGAGCGCACCGCCCCGGCACACGACGACGCCCCCGGCTCCGCGAGCGGAACCGGGGGCGTCGTGCGTGGTGCCAGGAGATCAGACCGTCTCCTCCGCGTCCTCCGAGAGGAGGTTGCGGGTGCGGTTCGGGTCGACCGGGATGCCCGGGCCGGAGGTCGTCGAGAAGGTGATCTTCTTGACGTAGCGGCCCTTGGCGGCCGACGGCTTGAGCCGCATGATCTCGTCGAGGGCGGCGCCGTAGTTCTCCACCAGCTTGTCGGTGTCGAACGAGGCCTTCCCGATGATCATGTGCAGGTTGGCCTGCTTGTCGACCCGGAAGCTGACCTTGCCGCCCTTGATCTCGTTGACGGCCTTGGTGACGTCCGGGGTGACGGTGCCGGTCTTCGGGTTCGGCATCAGGCCACGCGGGCCCAGGATGCGCGCGATCCGGCCGACCTTGGCCATCTGGTCCGGGGTCGCGATGGCGGCGTCGAACTCGAGCCACCCGCCCTGGATCCGCTCGATCAGGTCCTCGGCGCCCACGGCGTCCGCACCGGCGGCCTCGGCCTCGACGGCCTTGTCACCGGTGGCGAACACGATCACCCGGACGGACTTGCCGGTACCGTGCGGCAGGTTCACGGTCCCGCGGACCATCTGGTCCGCCTTCCGGGGGTCGACACCCAGCCGCAGCGCGACCTCGACGGTCGAGTCGGTGTTGCGGCTGGAGGTGTCCTGGGCCAGCTTGGTCGCCGCGAGCGGCGAGTAGAGGCGGTCCGCGTCGATCTTCGCGGCGGCCTCGCGATAGGCCTTGCTGCGCTGTGCCATCTGTCCTCGTCTCCTTGGAGGTCAGGTCGTGGTTCGAGCCGCGCCCGGCTCTCCCACGCGTACGGGAGGGTTCGTCAGCCGTCGACCGTGATGCCCATCGACCGGGCGGTGCCGGCGATGATCTTGGCGGCCTGGTCGAGGTCGTTGGCGTTGAGGTCCCTCATCTTGGTCTCGGCGATCTCGCGGACCTGCGCCATCGTGACGGTGGCGACCTTGGTCTTGTGCGGCTCGCCGGAGCCCTTGTCGACGCCCGCGGCCTTGAGCAGCAGCTTCGCCGCCGGCGGGGTCTTGAGCTCGAAGGTGAACGAGCGGTCCTCGAACACGGAGATCTCGACCGGCACGACGTTGCCGCGCTGGGCCTCGGTCGCCGCGTTGTAGGCCTTGCAGAACTCCATGATGTTCACGCCGTGCTGACCCAGCGCGGGGCCGACCGGCGGGGCCGGCGTCGCGGCGCCGGCCTGGATCTGGAGCTTGATGATCGCGGAGAGCTTCCGCTTCTTGGGGGGCATGTCCTGGTCCTGTCGTGATCGATGTGCGCGCCGCGCGGCCCTGCCTCGCCACGGGCGTCCTCAGCGGTGCCTCAGATCTTGGAGACCTGGTTGAACCCGAGCTCGACCGGGGTCTCCCGGCCGAAGATCGAGACCAGCACCTTGAGCTTCTGGGCGTCGATGTTGACCTCGCTGATGCTCGCGGGGAGCGTCGCGAACGGCCCGTCCATGACGGTGACCGACTCGCCGACCTCGAAGTCGACCTCGACGGTGGAGGATCCACCGGTGGTGGCGGCGGCGCCTGCGGCAGCCGGCTTGCCCGCCTCGGCCTCCTTCTTGGGGGCCTCGGTCTTGGGCAGCAGGAACTTGACGACCTCGTTGACGGTCAGCGGCGACGGCTTGGACGTGGCACCGACGAAACCGGTCACGCCCGGGGTGTTCCGCACCGCGCCCCAGGACTGGTCGTTCAGCTCCATCCGCACCAGGATGTAGCCGGGCAGCACCTTGCGCTGGACCTTCTTGCGCTGCCCGTTCTTGATCTCGGTGACCTCTTCGGTCGGCACCTCGACCTGGAAGATGTAGTCCTCGACGTCGAGGGTCTGTGCTCGCGTCTCGAGGTTCGACTTCACCTTGTTCTCGTAGCCGGCGTACGAGTGGACGACGTACCAGTCGCCGGGGGCGCGGCGCAGCGCAGCGCGCAGCTCCTCCTCCGGGTCGACGTCCTCCGCCGGCTCGTCGGCCGCGGGCTCGTCGGTCGCGGTGTCGTCGCTCTCGTCGGTCGCGGCGTCGGCGGCCGGCTCGTCGCCCGCACCGTCCAGCGTCTCCGCGGCGGCACCGGCGGTCGACTCGTCGTCGGCGGCGGTGTAGTCGCCGGAGACGGCGTCGTCACCGTGGGCCGCCTCGGTGTCGGCGTCCTGGACGGACTGCTCGGGCAGCGTCTCGTCGGCCGTGTGCTCGGCGACGGCGTCGAGCGCGGCCTCGTCGGCCGTCTCGTCGTACGCGTTGCTGTCGGAGGTCACGTCCTACTCGCTTCCTTATCGGTGTCGGGTCGTCACCGGTCGGTCCGGTCCGCTCGCGTCAGTTGCCGAACAGCAGCGCGACGCCCTCGGCGAACGCCGAGTCGAGCAGGAACACCAGGGTCACCATGAACGTCACGAAGACGAGGACGGCGATGGTGTACTTGACCATCTGGGAACGGTTCGGCCAGATGACCTTGCGGAGCTCGGCGACGACCTCACGCAGGAAGCGGGCGATCCGCGCGAACGGCGACGCCTTCTTCTCCTTGGTGGCCGTCGCCCGGGTCGGGGTGACCCGCCCCTTGGACGGGGTCTCACCCGATCCGGACCGGGCTGCCCGCCGCCCACGACGGTCGGCGGCGTTGCTCGGGCGCTCCTGCCCGGACCCCGGCTCGTGCTCGTCGCTCACGCGTTCGCCCTCCGCACGCGGCGGACGTCCGCCCGCCCTTCGGTCACGTCCTCCTCCTGAGGAGAACCTGCTCTGCTTCGCCGTTCGTGCCGTCGGCCGCGCCACCGTGCCATCCGGTGACCTGCGGCGTCGTGGCAGGGGTGACAGGACTTGAACCTGCAACCTGCGGTTTTGGAGACCGCTGCTCTGCCAATTGAGCTACACCCCTTTGCCCCGATCCACCCCTAGAGGCGGTGGGACGGGCACGACCGATCATCCGGCGCACCCGGCTGGTTCGAGTGTACGCACCCGCCGTGGCGGGCCCGCACCCCGGGTCCTTATCGGTCCGGCGCCGACGGCAGCAGGACCTCGGCACGGGCACGGCCCAGCACCGTCTTCCCGTCGAACACGGCCCGGAGGTCGACGACGGCGACCCGGCGGTCACCGTCCTCCCGGACCTCGGACACCGTGCCGCCGAGTTCGACGGTGGCGCCGGTGTCGTCGTCCGGGACGACGACGGGGCGCGTGAAGCGGGTGCCGTAGCTCAGCACGGCCGCGGGGTCGCCGGTCCAGGCGGTGAGCACGCGGGCCGCGAGCGCCATCGAGAGCATCCCGTGCGCGATGACGCCGGGCAGGCCCGCGGCGGAGGCGATCCGGTCGCTCCAGTGGATCGGGTTGAGATCACCCGACGCCGCGGCGTACCGGACGAGGTCCGAGCGCGTGACCTGCACCTGGAACGACGGCAGGTCGTCGCCCTTCTGCACCGCTGCGGCGGTCTCCGGGGTCAGTCGGCCGGTCATTCGCCGGCCTCCCCGGCGGGCGAGACGAGCATGCTGCGCGTGGTGGCGACCGGCTCGCCCGTGGCGTCGGACACCTCACAGCGCAGGGTCAGCATGTGGTTCCCGGCACGGGTGCGGAGCTCGTCGACGTGCACGACCGTGGTCAGCTCGTCGCCGGCGCGGATCGGCCGACGGTACGCGATGTGCTGGTCACCGTGGACCATGCGGGTGTAGTCCCAGCCGAACGCGGGGTCCTTCAGGAACTCCTCGATGACCGGCATGGTGAAGCAGACCGGGAACGTCGGCGGGGCGACGAGATCGGGGTGCCCGGCCGCGCGAGCGGCGTCGAGGTCGTGGAACAGCGGATCGCCGTCACCGATGGCGACGGCGAACTCGCGGATCTTCTCCCGACCGACCTGGTACGGCCCGACCGGGTCGAGCTCATGCCCGACCCAGGACTGGTCGACCACGCTCAGCGGGTCTCGCGGTGCGCCCGGTGGGTGCCGCAGTTCCGGCAGAACTTCTTGATCTCGAGCCGGTCGGGGTCGTTCCGCCGGTTCTTCTTGGTGATGTAGTTGCGGTTCTTGCACTCCTCGCAGGCCAGAGTGATCTTCGGCCGCACGTCCGTGGCCTTGGCCATCGCGGGTGCCTCCCAGCAGGATGATCGGAATACTTCGCCAACGTGGTGACGATGGCCGGACTTGAACCGGCGACACAGCGATTATGAGCCGCTTGCTCTACCAACTGAGCTACACCGTCATACAGAGCTCGCCTGTGTCAGCTCTGAAGTTCAGTCAGAGCCCCCTTACGGAATCGAACCGTAGACCTTCTCCTTACCATGGAGACGCTCTGCCGACTGAGCTAAGGGGGCGGCAGCGGTCAGCGGGAGTGGTACTGCGCTCTCCGCTCACCGACTGGAAGAACTTTACACGGCGGTTCCGGGGCCCCGATCCGGGGGTCCCCGGAACCCTGTCCGCGCTGGTCAGGCCGGTTTCACCAGCTCGACTTCCGGACGCCGGGCAGCGCCCCGTCGTGGGCCAGCTCCCGCAGCCGGACCCGGGACACCCCGAACTTGCGGAGGTGCCCCCGCGGACGGCCGTCGACCGAGTCGCGGTTGCGGACCCGGGTGGCACTGGCGTCCCGAGGCTGGCGGCGGAGCTCGGCGGCCGCGGCCGCCCGCTCCTCCTCGGTCGCCGACGGGCGCGCGATCACCGCCTTGAGCTCGGCCCGCCGCTCGGCGTACCGCGCGACGATCTCCTTGCGGCGTTCGTTCTTGGCGATCTGCCCCTGCGTGGCCATCAGACCCTCACCCCGTTCGCGCGGATCCGGGCGACGGCCGCGGGCACGCCGATCCGGTCCACTGTTTTGATCCCCTTCGCCGAGAGGCTCAGCCGGACCCAGCGCCCCTCGTCGGCGAACCAGTAGCGCTTCGACTGCACGTTCGGGTCCCAGCGCCGGCTCGTCCGGCGGTGGGAGTGGGACACGGCCTTCCCGAACGACGGCTCGCGGCCGGTCAGGTCACAACGACGCGACATCGGTCACCGCCCCGCGCGCGGGTAGGGCAGCAGGGCCATCTCCCGCGCGTTGCGGATCGCGAGCGCCACCTGTCGCTGCTGCCGGCCCGTCAGCCCGGTCACCCGGCGGGCCCGGATCTTGCCGCGGTCCGAGATGAACGTGCGCAGCAGCGCCGCGTCCTTCCAGTCCACGTGCTCGATCCCGCGGACCTTCAGCGGGTTGGCCTTGCGGCGGGCCGGGCGCAGCGTCGTCTTCCGGGACGGCATCAGCGCTCCTCCTTGAACTCGACGTGGCGGCGCAGCTTCGGGTCGTACTTGCGCAGGACCAGCCGGTCCGGGTCGTTCCGCCGGTTCTTGCGGGTCACGTAGGTCGTGCCGGTGCCGGCCGTCGACCGCAGCTTCACGATCGGCCGGACGTCGGTCGTCTTCGCCATCGGAGCCCTCCTCTCAACATGGGAATCGTTTTCGTTTACGCTACACCCGACCGTCATCAGGCCCGAGCCCCGGGAGGGAAGTCATGACCGAGCTGGTGGTCCTGTGCGGGACCGTGCGCGACGGGGTCGAGCGGACGATCGGACGGATGCGGGAGCTCGACCCGGGCGTCGTCGTGCTGCACCACGAGCTGCACGACCTCGGCCGCGGCCGGGTGCACCGGCGCCTGCGCCGCGGTGCCGACGACGAACGCACCGTGCTGGAGCTGGCACACGGCTGCGTGAGCTGCACGATCCGCGAGGACGTCCTGCCGACGCTGGCCGCGCTGACCGGCACGGTGGACCGGGTCGTCCTGCACCTTGACCCGCGCCTCGAACCCGAGCCGGTCTGCTGGGCACTCGGGGCGGTGCTGTTCGAGCCGGGCGACGGCCGTGCTGCCTGCACCGCGGCCGACCTGGTCGACCTGCGCGGTGTGGTCGCCGTGCTCGACACCGACACCTGGCTGGACGACGCCACCGGCGACGCGACCCTGCCCGAGCGCGGCCTGAGCACCCTGCCCGACGACGAGCGCACGGTCGCCCAGCTCGCCGTCGGCCAGGCCGAGTTCGCGGACGTCGTCGTGACGGCCGGAGGGCCGGCGACCGGGCGGACCGCGGCCGTCCTGGACCGGCTCGCCCCCACCGCGCCGCGGCTGACCGCCGACACCGCCGACCACCGGTTGTTCTGCGACGGGCTCGCTCCGGACGCGCGCCGCGGCGTCCCGGGCGGGGTACACGATCCGCTGTTGCGCGGCACCCCTCCGCTGGAGGAGTCGGGCGGCGTCCGCACGCTGCTGTTCTCCGAGCGCAGGCCGTTCCACCCGGACCGCCTGCACGACGCGATCGACTCGCTGCTCGACGGCGTCGTGCGGACCCGGGGACGGGTCTGGCTGGCCACCCGGCCGGACGCCGTCCTCTGGCTGGAGAGCGCGGGCGGGGGGCTGCGGATCGGGCACGCCGGCGACTGGCTGGACGGCGCCGACGAGCAGGCCTGGGCCGAGGCGGGCGACCAGCGGCGGGCGATGGCGGCCCTGTCCTGGCACCCGCGCTGGGGTGACCGGGCCCAGGACCTCGTGGTGCTGTGCCACGAGGCCGACCCCGACGACGTCGACGCCGCCCTGCGTCTCGCCCTGCTGACCGACGCCGAGATCGCCGCCGGCGAGGCCGCCTGGGCCGAGCTGCCCGATCCCTTCGGCTGGGCCCACGACGAACCCTGCGCGGACCCCGAACCGGCGCGCAGCGACCCGACCACCGGAACCGATCGAGAAGGAGAGCACTGATGGCCGTCCCCAAGCGGCGGATGTCGCGCGCGAACACCCGGCACCGCCGGTCGCAGTGGAAGGCCGAGACGCCGGACCTCGTGCCGCTCACCCTGGAGGGGCGCCGGCACCTGGTGCCGCGCCGGCTCGTCCCCGCCTACCGCCGCGGCCTGCTGCCACCGCCCTCCTGAGGCGTTCCCGCCCGAGGGCGGGGGCGGACCGGAGACCCTGTCCCCTCCGGTCCGCCGGTGGCACGCCCGGGCCGTGACGCGCGCCACGCACGCTGCCTAGCCTCGGACTGCCGCGCCTGCGCGGCAGGAGGGACGGCGACGATGCCGGACGCGACCACCCACCCGTTCGACCTCTCGGACATCGACGGCGCCTGGACCGCCCCGATCCGCGAGCGCGCCGCCGGGTTCGCGGCCCTGCGCGAGGCGCCCGGCATCCCCTGGTTCGAGCAGCCGCCCTCGCCCGTCCCCGATCCGGGCCCCGGCTACTACGCCCTCACCCGTTACGACGAGATCGTCGAGGCGAGCCGCGCACCGGGCGTCTTCCGGTCCGGGCCGGGCGCGACGTCGGTCGCCGACATGCCGCCGGCGTTCCTCGAGTTCTTCGGCTCGATGATCAACGCCGACGACCCGCGGCACGCGCGGCTCCGCCGGATCGTCTCCCGCGGTTTCACCCCGCGACGACTCGCCGACCTGCAGGGCAGCATCGAGCAGGGAGCCCGCGAGATCGTCGACGACCTCCTGGCCGCCGGGGAGTGCGAGGGCGTCGAGACCGTCTCCGCGCGGCTCCCGCTGCGGACGATCTGCGACATGATGGGCATCCCGGCCAGCCACCACCGGTTCGTCTACGACCGCTCCAACGTGATCCTCGGCGCCGGCGACCCGGAGTTCGTGCCCGAGGGCACCGACGTCACCACCGCCCTGCTCACCGCGGGCGGCGAGCTCGCCGCCCTGATGCGCGAGCTCGGCGACGCCCGGCGGGCCGACCCGACCGGCGACGTCACCTCCGCGCTGGTCAACGCCGAGATCGACGGCGAGCGCCTCACCCCGGACGAGCTGGCGAGCTTCTTCGTCCTGCTCGTCGTCGCCGGCAACGAGACCACCCGCAACGCCACCAGCTGGGGTCTGCAGCTGCTGACCGACCACCCGGACCAGCGGGCCGCCTGGCTCGCCGATCCGGAGGGGGTGACGGCGACCGCCGTCGAGGAGATCGTGCGCTGGGCCTCGCCGGTGATCTACATGCGCCGGACGCTCTCCGAGCCCGCGGTGCTCGGCGGCACCGAGCTGCCCGCCGGGGCGAAGACGGCGTTGTTCTACTGGTCGGCGAACCGCGACCCCGCGGTGTTCGGCCGGGACGGTGCCGATCCCGAGGCCTTCGACGTGCGTCGCGCCCCGAACCCGCACCTCGGGTTCGGTGGTCCGGGCCCGCACTTCTGCCTCGGCGCGCACCTGGCCCGACGCCAGCTGACCGTGCTGTTCACCGAGCTGCTGCGCCGGGCTCCGCGGGTGGCCGTCACCGAGGAGCCGCGCCGGCTGCGCTCGATGTTCATCAACGGGATCACCCGGTTGCCACTGACCGCCGACGCCGGAAAGGCCGTGCTCGCATGATCGTCCGCTCCCCCGCTCCCGCCCTCGACGTGCCGGCCCTGCCGGCCGGCGCGCAGCTGCGCGGTGCCGCCGCCGCGTTCGGCGACGCCCCGGTGCTCCACCACGCCGGGCACGAGCTGTCGTTCGCCGGGCTGCTCGCCCGGGCATCGTCGTTCGCGCACGCGCTGCACGCCGACGGCATCGGCCGCGGCGACGTCGTCGCCCTGCACCTGCCGAACTGCCCGCAGTACGCGGTCGCCTACTGGGGCACGCTGCTCGCCGGGGCGACCGTGACCCCGGCGAACCCGCTGCTGGCCCCCGCCGATCTCGGGGCCCAGCTCGCCGACTCCGGCGCGGTGGCCGCCCTGTCGTGGGGCGCGGCGCTGCCCGCGCTGCTCGCCGCGCGGCCCGGGACCGCGCTGAAGCGGGTCCTCGCGACGGGACCGGGTGAGGTGCCCGCCGACGTGACCGACCTGGACGCGTTCCTCGAGGGCCGGCCCACGGCCCCGCCCGGCACCGACCTCGATCTCGACCCGGCCACCGATCTCGCGCACCTCGCCTACACCGGCGGGACGACCGGCCGGTCCAAGGGCGTCCGGGTGACCCACCGGAACGTGCTGACCAACGCGTTGCAGTCCGCCTGCTGGGGAACCGGCGCGAGCCCGGGTGTCCGGGACACCGCGCACGGCCCCGGCGTCGTGCTGGTCGATCCCGGCCCGCCCGAGGAGTTCCCGACGCCCCTCGGTTCCGGCCGCGCGATCGGCATCGCGCCGTGGTTCCACGCGATGGGCACGATCGGCGGGCTGAACGTGCCCCTGCTCGCCGGGAGCCTGACGATCGTGCACGGCCGCTTCGACCCGAAGGCGTACCTCGCCGACGCGACCCGGTTCGCGGTCACGTCGATGTCCGGGGCGCCGCCGGTGTACGCCGCGCTGCTCGCCCACCGCGCCGCCGCCGGGGACCTGTCCTCGGTCCGGTCGTTGACCTCCGGGGCGGCGCCGCTGCCCACCGGGATCATCGCCGGGCTGCGGGAGTGGCTCGGCGACGACCTCGCGATCAGTGAGGGGTACGGCCTCACCGAGGTCACGATGGCCGCCACCCTCGGGCCTGCCGGGCGCTCGGCGCCGCGCCGGCCGGGCACCGTCGGGCTGCCGGTCGCGGGGACGGAGATCCGGATCTCCGGCCACGACGGCGAGGAGCTCGGGCCCGGCGCGGAGGGCGAGGTGTGGATCCGCGGTCCGCAGGTCACCGGCGGCTACCTGGGCCGGCCCGCGGACACGGCGGCCGCCTTCGACGGCGACGGCTGGCTGCACACCGGCGACGTCGGCGTCCTCGACGACGACGGCTTCCTCCGGATCGTCGACCGGCTCAAGGACATGCTGCTCCACAAGGGCTACAACGTGTACCCCCGCGACCTGGAGGAGCGGTTGCTCGCCGTGCCCGGCGTGACGGGCGCCGCGGTCGTCGGCCGGCCGGCCGGGGTGGCGGGCGAGCGTCCGGTCGCGTTCCTCACCGGGCCCACCGAGGCCGACGCCCGCGCCGCCGTCGACGAGCTGAACGCCCGGCTGCTGCCCTACCAGCGCCTGCGCGAGGTGCACGTGGTGGAGGCGATCCCGGTCTCCGCGGCGGGCAAGGTGCTCAAGCGGGAGTTGCGCGACCAGCTGGCCGGGATCCCGGAGCAGGGTGCCGCATCGGAGTGACAAGGCGTGACTCGTAGTCACGTTCCGATCGGCGTACGGGTGTTCCCGTCAGCCACACGGGTGGAGTAGTCACTCCGACGATTGGCGGATGCCGTCACCGGATAACAAGGTGAACGTCCGACACGACAAGACGGGCAGAAGCAGGAACCGGCGGCGCGCACCGGGTCCCGAAGAACCCGTATCGACTCCCCCGAGATCGTGGTGATCGTCATGTCCGCGCCCGTCGTCCGCATCCCGAGCCCGCGCCGTCCCGTCGGATCCGTCGGACCGGTCCCGCAGATCCCGCAGGTCCCGGCCCCGCGACCGGCCCCGGAGGCCGGCCACCGAGCCGGCGCACCCGGCCGGCACCGGGGCACGGCGCGACCGGTCACCACGGCGGCACGGACGTTCACCGTCCTCGCCCGGGCCGGCAGCCTCACCACGCTGGCCGCGATGGTCGTCCTCGCGGCCGCCGTCGCCGGGCTCGCCGACGGCGAGCCGCCGGCCGACGGTACGGGCGAGGCCGCCGTCAGCACCCCGCGCTGAGCGGGCTCAGGCGGCGTCCGTGCGGGACTCCTGCTGCCCTGCGGGCTGCGACTTGAGGACGTGCTCCATCAGCTCGCCGACGAGACGGTTCCCGCCGAGCCGGTAGCCGAAGTCCTCCCAGGCGAGGAGCTCCCGGGAGATCAGTTCGCCGACCGGGCCGGGGTACACCCGGGTGGCACGGAACGCGGCTGCCCGCATCCGCATCTTCTCGTGGTGCTCCATGGGCGCCGGTGCGCTCATGCCCTCACCTCCGCTTTGGGGGACTCGACTTCGGCGCGCTCTCCGCGCTGAGGTGCCCGCCGTCCTCATGGTGACGGACGATCCGCGATTCGCACGCAGAAGTGCGCTGCGTCTCAATCTGCACGTCACCGCACGGTTGACGGCACGTTGAGCAGGTGTTGCCCGGATGATCACAGGTCCCGCCGGGCCTCGTGACTACGGTGGACGGATGGCGGACCGCACGCGTGACCTGCTCTGGTCGGACGTCGAGACCATCCACGGGAAGATCCTCCGGCACCCGTTCGTCACCGGGCTGACCGACGGATCGTTGCCCCACGACACGTTCCGGCACTACATCGTCCAGGACGCGCACTACCTGCGCGGCTACGCGAAGGCGCTCGCGGTGTGCGCGGCGAAGGCCCCCACCGACGACGACACCCTGATGTTCGCCGAGCACGCCGGCGGTGCGATCACCGCCGAGCGCGAGCTGCACGACGACCTGCTCGGCGCGCTGGGCCTCACCTCCGAGCAGGCCCGCACGGCGCCGGTCGCCCCGGCCACCCGCGCCTACGTCAGCTACCTGCTCGCCGCCGTGTACGGCGGGTCGTGGGCGGAGGGCGTCGCCGCGGTGCTTCCCTGTTACTGGATCTACGCGAAGGTCGGCGAGCACCTGGTCGGGACCGGCTCGCAGGACCCCCTCTACCAGCGCTGGATCGACATGTACGCCGGTGAGGAGTACCGCGCGGTGGTCGACGCCGCCCTGGACGCCACCGACCGGGCCGGTGCGGCCGCGTCCGTCGCGGAGCTCGCCCTGATGCGCGAGCACTTCACGACGACGTCGCGCTACGAGTGGATGTTCTGGGACGCCGCGCACCGGCAGGAGACCTGGCCGGTCTGACGACCCCCGCCGGGGCCGCCGGGTCAGCGGGCGTCGTAGCGGTCCGGGATCACGAGGTGCAGGAAGAACGACACGATCCCGACGATGATCGCGCCCCAGAACGCGGACCAGAACCCGTCGACGACGAACGGCAGGTCCACCAGACCGGCCAGCCAGCCGGTCAGCATGAACATCAGCGCGTTCACCACCAGGGCGAACAGCCCGAGCGTGAGGATGTAGAGCGGGCAGCCGAGCGTCGCCACGACGGGCTTGACGATCGCGTTCACCACGCCGAACACGAGCGCGACGGCGAGCAGCGTCCCGGCCCGGGCCCCGGTCGACCCGGCGCTGAGGTCGATGCCGCTGACGAGGACGGTCGCCACCCACAGCGACGCTGCGACCACCAGCGTCCGTACGACGAACGCGAGTCCTGGTCCGGCCTGCATCGCCGGTCGGTCACTCATCGGTCGATCACCGCCTGCTGCACGAGGGTCTGGAGCTGGGAACGGATCGGGTAGGTGCTCGACGGCACCAGCTGGGTGAAGAAGAGGGCGACGACGTCGTCGACCGGGTCCACCCAGAACGCGGTGGAGGCGAGCCCGCCCCAGGCGAAGGTGCCCGGGTTGGCGAGCTGCTTGGCCGCCGCCGGGTCGATCACCACGGAGAAGCCGAGTCCGAAGCCGACACCGGCGAACGCGGACTCGGAGAAGATCGGGCGGCCGACCGTGTCGAGGTCCTCACCGCCGGGCAGGTGGTTGCGGGTCGCCGCGGCGAGCGTGCGCGGTCCCACGATCCGGACGCCGTCGAGCTCGCCGCCGCGGGCCAGCATGCGGGCGAACCGCAGGTAGTCGCCCGCGGTGGAGAGCAGCCCGCCGCCGCCGGAGAGGTAGTCCGGCTGCCGGGTCGCCGTGCGTGCCAGCACCTTGTTGACGACGAGCCCGCCGCCGGGCTTGGCGTTGTAGAGCGTCGCGAGCCGCTCGGCCTCCGGCGAGTCCGGCGCGACCGAGAACGTCGTCTCGGTCATCCCCAGCGGGCCGGTGATCTCGTCGCGGAAGAACTCGTCGAGCCGCCGGCCCGACGCGACCTCGACGACCCGCCCGAGCACGTCGGTGGCCACCGAGTAGTTCCACTCGGTGCCGGGCTGGAACAGCAGCGGGAACGACGCGAAGTGCTCGGTGGCCGTCGCGAGGTCCATCCCGGCGGGGGCGCCGAACTCGAAGCCCTTCGAGCGGTACATCTCGTCCACCGGGTGCGCGTGGTGGAAGCCGTAGGTGAGACCGGCGGTGTGGGTGAGCAGGTGGTGGATCCGGACGGGCTCGACGGCCGCGTCGGTCCCCGGGTTCAGGGCCGACCCGCCGCGGTAGACCCGCTGGTCGGCGAACGCCGGGATGTAGCGCGACACCGGGTCGGTCAGCTCCAGCGCGCCGCGCTCCCAGAGCATGAGCGTCGCGATCGACGTGATCGGCTTGGTCATCGAGTAGATGCGCCAGATCGTGTCGTCGGTGACCGGGGTCCGCGCGTCGACGTCGCGGTACCCGTGGTGCGAGACGTGCGCGACGCGGTCGTGCCGCGCGACCGCGATCGTCCAGCCGGGGAGCCTGCCGTCGTCGACGTAGCGGCGGAAATGGGTGTCGATCCGGGCCAGCCGCTCCGCATCGAACCCGACCTCGGCCGGGTCCACCTCGATCTTCGGAACCGTCACCGGGCCGACCCTACCGACGCGCGCTCCGCCACTCCGAAGATCCTCGCCGTGCGAGCCGTCACCGGACGGGTGGACGCTCGTCGCGCCGGTCAGGCCGCCAGCAGCTCGTAGCGGGCCAGGCGGTGGCCGCGCAGCGCGGGGACCGTCCGCAGTCCGGCCGCCATCGCACGGGTCGTGCGCGGCAGGCGCGCCGCGACGGCGGCGGGCGGCACCCCGGCGCCGCAGGCCTCCAGCAGGCGCAGGCCCCACGGCTCCAGCTCGCGGGGGTCCTCACAGGTCCAGTCGACGTCGAGGCCCTGCAGCGGGCCGGCGACCAGCCGGTCGGCGGCGGCCCGGGACAGCACGTCGGTCACCAGGGTCGCGCCGGGCAGCATCCGGGCGGCCGTGAACACGATCCGCTGCACGCCCTGCTCCGGCAGCAGCGCCAGGACCTGGTCGGACACCACGAGGTGGGGCCCGGGCAGCTCGCGGGCGAGCTCCATCCAGTCCTCGTCGAGCGCCGACCCGGACACCAGGTGCGCCGGGCCCGGCAGGAGCTCGCGCCGCAGGTCCGCGATCTCCGGGAGCTCGACGTCGATCCAGTGCGCCGGGCCCTCCGCGCCGAGCCGCCCGGCCCGCCCGTCGAGGCCCGGCCCGAGCTCCACGACCGTCCCCGACGGGTGCTCGGCGACGAACTCCCGCACCCAGTGGTCGAGCACCGCGCCGCGCAGCATCATGCAGAGCGCGTCGGTGCGGCCCGGTGCCGTTCCGAGATCGAGATCGTCGGCGAGCCCCGCGGCGGCCGGGTCGCCCACCACCGGACGGCGGCGGCGCGCGTCACTCGCGCGGGCCGACGCGGCCGGAAGCGACGTCGACTCGATCGCCCCCAACCGCAGCTGGCGTCGTTGCGTCACGGTGTTACCCCCTGGTCGGGCGAACCTACTAGGGCCCGTACCGGCATCCGGGACGGGGCGGTGGGCGGCGCCGGTCCGGCGGCCGGTGGTACGCGAGCGGTCCGCTCGTCGCCGCCGGGTACCGCGGCGTCGGGCTCCGTCCGGCCCGTCGCGATGATGGGCCGATGCGCAGCCACTCGCTCTCCCCGGGGGCCCACGGCGACGCCGAGGTCCTCGCGCTGCTCGAGCGGCGCCGGACCGCGGGCCGCGGCGCCGGCGCGCACGCCGACGACCACCGGCTGGCCCTCGTCGTCGGCGGCGGGGGGATGCGCGGCTCCTACGCCGGTGGGATGGTGCACGCCCTGGAGGCCGCGGGCCTCGCCGGCTGCTTCGACGAGGTGTGGGGCAGCTCGGCGGGTGCGTTCGTCGGGACGGCGCTGGTGCTCGGGCACGGTGCGGACGCGTCGCGGATCTTCTGCGACGACATGGCGAGCCGGGAGTTCATCGACCCGCGCCGCTTCGGGACCCGCCGTCCGATGGTGTCGCTCGATCACCTGCTCGACCACATCCTCGTGGAGTCCAAGCCGACCGACTGGTCGTCGCTGGTGACCAGCCCGGTGCCGTTGCACGTGCTGGTCACCCGGGCCTCGGACCTCTCGGCGCACGTGCTGACCGGCCTGCCCGACGGCCACGCCTGGAAGTCCGCGATGCGTGCGACGGCGGCGATCCCGCTGCTCGCCGGGCCGCCCGTCCGGATCGGCGACGACGACTGGATCGACGGGTCGGTGAGCGACCCGCTGCCGGTGGCCCGGGCGCTGCGCGGCGGCGCCACCCACGTGCTGGCGCTGATGACGCGCACCGTCGACGAGCTCGTCGCGACGCCGGCCGACGCCCGCGCCCCGCTCTGGGCGCGGTCGCTGGACCGGCTCGCCCCCGGTCTGGGCCGGATGGCACAGGACGCGAGCCGGCACGGCGAGTGTCTGTCGCTGCTGACCGACGCGGCGCACCCGGACCGGGCCGGAGCGCACCTGCTCACGCTCGCCCCGCACACGTCGGCCGGGGTGCGGGGCCTGACCACCGATCCGGGCCGCGTCGCCGCGGCCTCCCGGATCGGCCACGAGACCGTCGACGGCGCGCTCGGGCTCCCCGCTGCGGCCTGACCCGCGCCGGGCGATCATGGGGCGGGTCCGGCCGGCCCGATGATTTTCCGGGTGCCGGCCGGTCCCCACTGCCGAGCCGGGTCCGTGAGGGGGTGAGCCGATGCCGGGCGCACCGACCTTCCACACGCGCACGATCACGCTGCTCCCCGGCGGGAGCCGCCCGCACGACGAGGACGAGTGGCGCGGGGCCCTGGTCGTCGTCGACGCCGGGGAGATCGAGCTCTGCTGCTCGGCCGGCGGCAGCCGCACCTTCGGCGCGGGATCGGTCCTGTGGTTCACCGGCCTGGATCTCGTGGTCGTGCGCAACCCCGGCACGACCGACGCCGTGTTCCGCGGGATCACCCGGGCCGCGTCCTGATCCCCGGGTGGTGGGCTCAGACCCCCGCGTCGAGCGCGCGGAGCCAGATCCCGTTGCGGGTGGCGACGAGGCCCAGCTCGCCCGGGTCGGCGACGCACGCCCCGCGCCGCCGGTGGGTGTCCCAGAGCTCCGCGTCGTCGAACACCGCGCCGCAGCCGCCGAAGCGGCCACAGCAGTGCGCCCGGTCCGGTCCGACCCACTCCCGACCGCAACACGTCATCCGCTCGACCCGCACGGGGGCGCACGGTACGCGGGCCCCCCGACAGTTCCGGCCGACCGCCCTCGACCGCCCGGTGGGGCACGGCTTCCGGCGGCGGCCCGGATGGAGCAACCGGGTTCTCCTACGATCGGTCCAGCCCCGCATCGAGCGGGTGCGAGGGGGAGGTGACGATGGCCGCGCTCGCGGAACGCCTGGTCGATCGGCGGCTGGGGTTCACCGGCACCACGCCGTACGTGCGTGAGCGGGACCTGCGGGTCCCGTTGTCCGACGGTGTGGTGCTGCTCGCCGACCTCTACCGTCGTCCCGGGCCGGTCGAGCCGCGGCCGACGGTCCTCATGCGCACGCCCTACGGGCGCGACGGTCTCGGGTCGATCATCGGCTCGCTGCTGGCCCGGCGCGGCTTCCAGGTGCTGGTGCAGTCCACCCGCGGGACCTTCGGGTCCGGCGGGCAGTTCCGGCCCTTTCTGCACGAGAGCCCGGACGGGCTCGACACCCTGGACTGGGTGCGTGAGCAGGACTGGTGCGACGGCCGTGTGTCGATGGTCGGGCCGAGCTACGTCGGGCACACCCAGTGGGCGATCGCCCCGTACGCCCGTCCGGGCCTGGCCTCGATGAACGCCGACATCACCGCGTCGGAGTTCACCAGCACGTTCTACCCGGGCGGCGCACCGGGCCTGCTGAACCTGGCGAGCTGGGTCAACCAGATCGGCAGGCAGGAGCGGATCGGCGCGGTCACCGGCTTCCTGGCGACGCCGGTGTTCAGCCGTCGCAAGCGCCGCGCCGTGGCGTCGCTGCCGCTGCAGGCCGCCGACGTCGCACTGACCGGCGCGCCGGTGGTGTTCTGGCGCGACTTCGTCGAGCACGCCGAGTCGCCACGCGAGTTCTGGGCACCCGCCGAGCACGACGGGTTCGACGCCGCCGCGATGCCCCCGGTCTGCATGGTCACCGGCTGGTGGGACCTGTTCCTCGACCGGCAGCTGGTCGACTTCACCGCGCTCCAGCGGGGCGGCGCCACCGCCCGCATCACGATCGGGCCCTGGACCCACGGCGACCGGAGCTCGCTGCCGACGATCGCGCAGGAGATGGTGCACTGGCTCGGCGTGCACCTGCACGGCGGCGAGCACGACGGCCGCGCCCCGGTCCGCGCGTGGGTCGAGCACGCCGACCGGTGGACCGACCTGCCGTGCTGGCCGCCGCCGGACGCGCAGCCGACCGAGTGGTACCTGGCCCCCGGGTCCCGGCTGCGCAGCGACTCGACCGGCCCGGCCGGGGCGGGCACGTTCGTCTACGACCCGGCCGACCCGACGCCGACCGTGGGCGGGCCGATGCTGCAGCCGCCGTCGAAGCAGCACGACAACCGCGACATCGAGGCCCGCGACGACGTGCTGGTCTACACCGGGGCGCCGCTGGAGACCGATCTCGACCTGCTCGGCGACGTGTCGGCGGTCGTCTACGTCCGCACCGACTCGGGCGCCGGTGACGTCTTCGTCCGGGTGTGCGACGTCGCGCCGGACGGGACGTCGTCGAACGTCACCGACGCGATGCACCGCCTCGTCCCCGGGCGGGAGGCGAGCGCGCCGGACGGCACGACCGTCGTCCGGATGGCATTGAGCCCGACCGGGTACCGGGTCCGCGCCGGGCACCGGCTGCGGGTGCAGATCGCGGGGGCCGCGTTCCCGCGGTTCGCCCGCAACCACGGAACGGGTGAACGGATGTCGGCCGCGGTCGACGGCCGTCCCATCCGGTACGAGGTGCTGCACGGCCCCGACCACCCGTCGCACGTGGTTCTGCCGTACCACCCCTGAGCGCATTCGGGCGCATTCCCGGAATCGTCACGGAACCGGTCCCGGGAATGCAGGAATCCCCCGCTCCGGTTCGAGAGCGGGGGATGTCCGGTGCACGCGTTCCGTCCGGCCCGGGGAGACGGCCCCGGGTCCGGGCGGGCGCGACAGATCGTCGGCCTGGATCAGCCGTCGATGTTGGTCTGCGAGGTCGAGCCCGGGGAGCACTCGGAGACGGCCGGGGCGTCCTCGCCGTTCACGGCCTGCCCACCCAGCACACCCAGCACGCTGGCGGCGATGTCGACGCTGTTCAGCGAGCAGGAGAGCACGTTGGCGTTGTTCAGGGCGTTGACGTCGCCGACGTTGATCAGACCGGACTGACGGTTCGAGTCGTTCTGGTCGATGTTGTTGATCTGCTTGGCGTTGACGTCCCCGCCGTGCCCGTGCCCGTGGCCACCGTCACCGGCGAACGCCAGCGGCGAGACGGCGAGCAGCCCGGCGGTGACACCAGCGGTGACGATTCCAGCCTTCTTCAGCACAGTTCATTCTCCGTTTGTGTACGGGTCCGTGTCGGACCGGCGTGTTCGGCGTGGGTTCGGGAGCCCCGCCGATGCACAGAACGCTATCCGGTCGTACCTCGATCCAACGAATTCCTTACCACCATCGGACCAGTGGAATTACTTTAGGCGAGGATACTGCTCTCTTCCGGCATCCCGATCTTCGTCGAACTGGCCCCGACGGACGCGTCGCACGACGGACCGTCACCACGGTGGACCCGAACGGACGCGCATCCTTTTCGTGAACCACGCTCCGTGATGTCGCTCCGCACGGCCGCGTGAGCCCGCGTCACCCTCTCGCGTCGTCTTCCGCCCGCTGCATCACGAAACAGAACCCTCACAACGGCGTATCCCACCCGGCCGGGGGTCACTCCTACGATCCGCTCACCCGACGAGCGGAGGCGTGCCCCATGAGCGACCCGACCGAGGACTATCTGGCCCGACGCACGCTCCGCACGGGCGCCGCCGGCTGGGTGCTGCTCGCCGGCCTCGGCGTGAGCTACGTCATCTCCGGCGACTACTCCGGATGGAACTTCGGCCTGGCCGAGGGCGGTTTCGGGGGCCTGCTCGTCGCCGGGATCGTCATCGCCGCGATGTACTTCGCGATGGTCCTGGGCATGGCCGAGCTGTCCTCGGCGCTCCCGGCCGCCGGCGGCGGCTACACGTTCGCCCGCCGCGCGCTCGGGCCGTGGGGCGGGTTCGCCACCGGGACGGCGATCCTCATCGAGTACGCGATCGCCCCGGCCGCGATCGCGACCTTCATCGGCGCCTACGTCGAGTCGCTGGGCCTGTTCGGGATCACCGACGGCTGGTGGGTCTACCTGGCCGCCTACGTCGTCTTCATCGGCATCCACCTCACCGGTGCGGGCGAGGCCCTGAAGGCGATGTTCGTGATCACGGCGATCGCGCTGGTCGGGCTGGTGGTGTTCGCCGTCGCCGCGATCCCGCTGTTCGACCCGGCCAACCTGGTCGACATCGCGCCGACCGCTGCGGCGGGCGCGTCACCGTTCCTGCCGTTCGGGTGGCTCGGCGTCTGGGCCGCCGTGCCCTTCGCGATCTGGTTCTTCCTCGCGCTGGAGGGCGTCCCGCTGGCGGCCGAGGAGGCGCGGGACCCGGAGCGCAACGTCCCGCGCGGCATCCTCGCCGCGATGCTCGTCCTGCTGCTGACGGGTGCGTCGGTGCTGGTGCTGGCCACCGGGGCGCTCGGTGCCGACGCCCTCTCGGAGTCCGGCAACCCGCTGGTCGAGGCGCTCGGCAGCTCGCCGGCCGCCGTCGTCGTCAACTACATCGGTCTGGCCGGGCTCGTCGCCAGCTTCTTCTCGATCATCTACGCCTACTCGCGGCAGACGTTCGCCCTGTCCCGCGCCGGGTACCTGCCGCGCGTCCTGTCGATCACCAACGGCCGGAAGGCGCCGACGCTCGCACTGCTCGTCCCCGGCCTGGTCGGGTTCCTGCTGTCGCTGACCGGGCAGGGCGACATGCTGCTGAACATGGCGGTGTTCGGTGCCGCGCTGTCGTACGTGCTGATGATGGTCAGCCACATCGTGCTGCGCAGGCGGGCGCCGGAGATGCCGCGGCCGTACCGGACGCCGGGCGGGACGGTCACGACCGGGTTCGCGCTGGTCGTCGCGCTGCTGGCGGTGGTCGCGACGTTCCTGGTCGATCCGGTCGCCGCGGGCGCGACCCTGGGTGCTTTCGCCCTGTTCATGCTGTACTTCGCCCTCTACTCACGGCGTCACCTGGTGGCCGCCGCGCCGGACGAGGAGTTCGCGGCGCTGGCGGAGGCCGAGGCGGAGCTGACGTGACGGAGCCGATGTGACGGCCGAGCGGGGGGCGGGATGACACGGCGGCGGGCGACCCTCGGTGGTCACACCTACGAGTTCGCGGACCTCGCGGCGCTGCTGGCCGCCGCCACTCCGGAACGCTCCGGTGACGTGCTCGCCGGGATCGGCGCGTCGTCGGAGCAGGAACGGGTCGCCGCCCAGGGCGTCCTGGCCGACCTCCCCCTGGCGACGTTCCTCTCCGAGCAGGTCGTCCCGTACGAGGACGACGACGTCACCCGGCTGATCGTCGACACCCACGACCGGGAGGCGTTCGCCCCGGTCGCGTCGATGACCGTCGGCGGGTTCCGGGAGCACCTGCTCCGGCCCTCGACCGACACGACGTCCCTCGCCGCCGGGCTCACCCCGGAGATGGTCGCGGCGACGGCCAAGCTGATGCGGCTGCAGGACCTCGTCGCGGTCGGCCGACGCACCCCGGTCGTCACGGCGTTCCGGTCCACGGTCGGGCTGCCGGGCACGATGGCGACCCGGCTCCAGCCCAACCACCCGACCGACGACCCGGGCGGGGTGACGGCGTCCATCGTGGACGGCCTCCTGCTCGGCTGCGGCGACGCCGTCATCGGGATCAACCCGGCCACCGACTCGCCGCAGCGCACGACCGAGCTCCTGCACCTGATCGACGAGGTGCGCACCCGGTACGAGATCCCCACCCAGTCCTGCGTGCTCGCCCATCTCACGACGTCGATCGAGATCATGGAGCGCGGCGCCCCCGTCGACCTCGTCTTCCAGTCGATCGCCGGGACCCAGGCCGCGAACGAGGGGTTCGGCGTCGGCCTGGACCTGCTGCGCGAGGCGCACGAGGCCGCGCTCGCACTGGGCCGGGGCACGGTCGGCACGAATTGCATGTACTTCGAGACCGGTCAGGGCAGCGCGCTGTCCGCCGACGCGCACCACGGCGTCGACCAGCAGACCCTCGAGACCCGTGCCTACGGCGTGGCGCGGGCCTTCGATCCGCTGCTGGTCAACACCGTCGTCGGGTTCATCGGGCCGGAGTACCTGCGCGACGGCAAGCAGATCACCCGGGCCGGGCTGGAGGACCACGTGTGCGGGAAGCTGCTGGGCGTCCCGATGGGGGTCGACGTCTGCTACACCAACCATGCCGAGGCCGACGCCGACGACACCGACGCCCTGCTCACCCTGCTCGGCGCCGCGGGCTGCTCGTTCGTCATCTGCGTGCCCGGCGGCGACGACGTGATGCTGCACTACCAGTCGCTGTCGTTCCACGACGCGCTCTACGCCCGCCAGGTGCTGGGACTGCAGCCCGCGCCCGAGTTCGCGTCGTGGCTGGCGACGATGGACATGCTCGACGACGACGGCCGGGTCCGTGAGCTCCCGGCGTCGGCGATGCGTGCACTGACGGCGGGGGTCCGGTGACCGGGCACGGCGGGTCCGACCCGCTCGACGTCCTGCGCGCCTCGACCCGGGCCCGGGTCGCGCTGGGCCGCGCCGGCGACGCCCTGCCCACCGCCCGGCTGTTGGAGCTGCGGGCTGCGCACGCCGCCGCCCGCGACGCCGTCCACACCCCGCTCGACGCCGACGCGCTCGCCGACCGGATCGCCGGGCTCGGCGTGCCGACGCTGCGTGCGGCCGGCGCCCCGCGCGACCGCGCCGAGTACCTGACCCGCCCCGACCTCGGCCGCCGGCTGGCGCCCGGTGTGGAGCTGCCGCGGGGTGAGCACGACGTCGTGCTCGTCGTCGCCGACGGGCTCTCTCCGCTAGCGGTGACCGACCACGCGGTGGGGATGCTCGCCGAGGTCCTCGACCGGCTCGGTGACGCGCGGGTGGCCCCGGTCGTCGTCGCCACCCAGGCCCGGGTGGCGCTCGGCGACGAGATCGCCACCGCGGTCGGCGCCCGGAGCGTGGTGGTCCTGATCGGCGAGCGGCCCGGGATGAGCTCGGTCGACTCGCTCGGCGTCTACTTCACCTACGACGCCCGCCGCGGCCGTCGCGACTCCGAGCGGAACTGCCTGTCCAACATCCGGCCCCCGCACGGCACCGGGTACGCCGAGGCCGCGACGACGCTCGCCCTGCTGATGGGTGAGGCGTGGCGGCTCAAGCTGTCCGGGGTGGCGCTGAAAGCGGATCCCGCGCTGCCGGCGGGGTGAGCCGGTCAGCCGCGCAGCTGCCCGACGGCGGCCTCGGCCGCGTCGATCTGCCGGGTGCCCTGCCCGACCGCCCACGCCCGCGTGTCGCGGTCGACGGCCAGGCACGTCCACCCGGGTCCGTCCTCACCGGACAGGTGCACCAGCAGGATCCGGTCGTCGTGCTCGACCCGGAGCCGGTGTCGCGGGTTGCCGTCCTCGTGCAGCGTCCGGACGGGCGGCTCGGTGTCGGGCGCGACGAACGACGTCCAGCGCGGCATCGGTGCTCCTCGGTGTCGACGGACCGGGATGAGTTCCGCAGTGTTCCGCGGTCTCCCCTTCCGAGGCCACCGACCACCGGGAGACGACCGTGCCGCTGACGCCCCGTGACGACCTGTGGGCCGCGATCCACGCGGAGCGCGCCGCCCTCGCCGAGGACCTCGGCGACCTGACCGACGAGCAGTGGGCGACGCCGTCGCTGTGCGGGCGCTGGACGGTCGAGGAGGTCGTCGCCCACCTCACGGCGGCGGCGAGCACCGGCACGTTCCGCTGGGTGCGGAGCATGCTCGCCGCCCGGTTCGACGACGGCGTCCACAACGACCGCCGGCTCGCGGAGCACCGGGGCGTCACCCCCGCCGGGACGCTCGAACGCTTCCGCGCGGTGGTCACCGCCACGACGGCGGCGTCCGGGCACACCGCGGCGTGGCTGGGCGAGGTCGTCGTGCACGGCCAGGACGTCCGGCTCCCGCTCGGCATCGACCGCGCCCCGTCGGTCGGGGCGGCCACCGCCGTCGCCGGGTTCTTCGTGCGCCGCGACTTCACCGTGAACAGCCGCCGGGCCGCCGCCGGGCTGCGGCTGGAGGCCACGGACGGACCGTTCGCCCACGGCTCGGGGCCCCTGGTCCGCGGGACCACGGTGGCACTGGTGACGGCGCTGGCCGGGCGTGCCGCCGTGCTCGGCGAGCTGGACGGCCCGGGCGTCGCGACCCTGCGGGAACGCTGTACCTGATATTCCTTGACACGTATATACCGGTAACGGCATGCTAGGACTCGTGCGCGACGTCTTCGACGTGCTGGCCGACCCGACCCGGCGAGCCATCCTCGACGAGCTCCGCCGCCGGGGCGGGTGCGTCGTCGGTGAGCTCACGACGGCGCTCGGGCTCGGGCAGCCCACGGTCTCGAAACACCTGCGGGTGCTGCGCGACCTGCACGTGGTCGACGTCGTCGCCGAGTCCCAGCAACGTCGCTACAGCCTGCGGCCCGGCGGGCTGGCGGCGGTCGAGGACTGGCTCGCACCGCACCGCGCGTACTGGACGGAACGGTTCGAGGCGCTCGGCGAGTACCTCGACGAGACGGACCCCGCAGGAGGAGACACCGCATGAGCACCGACGTCAGGCTGGAACACGGCCCGGAAGGGCCGGTCCTCCACTTCACCCGCCGCTACCCGCACTCCGTCGAACGGGTGTGGGCGGCGCTCACCGAGCCCGAGCGGATGAGCCGCTGGTTCCCCTGCGAGGTGGAGGCCGATCTCCGCGTCGGCGGCCTGATCACGTTCCGGTTCGGCGCCGACGACGTCGACACCGCCGAGATCACCGAGCTGGACCCGCCCCGGGTGCTGGCGTTCACGTGGGGCGGTGAGCACCTGCGATGGACGGTCACCCCCGACGGTGACGGCTGCGTGCTGCGGCTGGAGAACCCCGTCGCGGACCCGGGCTGGACCGCGAACACCGCGGCCGGCTGGGACCGCTGCCTCCACGCACTCGCCGCGGACCTCGACGGCGAGGAGCCCCCGGAACACACCGGGCCCGACGAGGCGCTCACCGCCCACTACCGGGAGGTCCTGGGTCCGCACCCCTTGCCGTCGCCACCGGGACGGGGATAATCCGGTCCGCGGGTCCCGCCCGAACCGGCTGCCGGAACCAGGACCCGTGGGAGGCGCCCGGACACGGCCGTCCGCGGGAGGCGCCGGCCCTCGGCACGAACCGCACGAGGATGAGGATGTCCGCGAGCGACGGGTCCGACGGCGAGATCACCCGGTCCGGCTTCTCCACCACCGATCCCGCACGCGCCGAGCAGTTCTTCCGCGACTCCTACGCCGACCTGCGGCTCCGGTTCACCGGACGACCGGAGGACTTCACCGTCGACCAGCTCGCGGTCACGGGCCCCGGGCTGGTGGTGAGCACGCTGCAGATCGGCATCGACCTGACCTACGCGATCGACCAGATGCTCGACGACGTCCTCGTGATGTCCAGCCCCTTCACCGGCCGGCTCACCTACGCCGAGACCTGCTACCAGGACACCTGCGTGACCCGGGGCGAGGTGGCTCTCAGCCCACCGACCGGACCGGCGGTCGCGGCGTCCGAGCAGCTCGGCGCGGCCGTCGTCGTCCTCGACCGCGCCCGGGTGGCCCGGCACGCGGCCGCGATGGTCGGGATCGAGCCCGACCAGCTGCGGTTCGACCGGATCACGCCCGCGGACCCGCGGATGGCGCGGTTCTGGACGGGCACGGTCGCGCACGTCCGCGACGACGTGCTGATCAACCCCTGGGTGGTCGCCGAGCCGATCCTGGCGAACCAGGCGTTCCGCACGCTGGCCACCGGACTGCTCTCGACGATCCCGAACTCGGCGCTCGCACGCGCGGTCGACCCCGAGACCCCACCGGTCCACGGCGACCTCCCGGAGGCCACGCTCCGGGAGGTCGCCGAGTACATCGACGCACACGCCGACCGGCCGCTCGGGCCCACCGACATCGTCGGCCTGACGGGACGGTCCACCCGTGACGTCGGGGAGGGCCTGCGCCGGAGCCGCGGGAAGCATCCCTCCGAGCTGCTCTGGGACGCCCGGCTGCGCGGGGCGCGGAGAGCCCTCGAACAGGCCGCGCCGGAGACCGCCCCGGACATCGCCGCCCTCGCGCGCCGGTGGGGGTTCGGCGACCTCGGACGGTTCCGGGTCGCCTACACCCGTGCATTCGGCGAGCCCCCCGAGGAGACGCTGCGCCGCTGAGCGACCGGCCGGGAGGAGCACTCCCACAACGAGAAAGGCCCCCGCTCCCAGCGTCTCCGCTGGTCGGGGGCCTCTCTCAACCCTGGTGGCTGGTCCAGGATTCGAACCTGGGAAGGCTACGCCGACGGATTTACAGTCCGCTCCCTTTGGCCGCTCGGGCAACCAGCCGGGGTGCACGTCGTTCTCTCTCGGTGCGTGGACGAGGATACGACACGACACGTGAGCCCCCGACGAGGGGGGCCCGACCCCGAGAGGAGGACCGAGACATGGCGGACCCGTCGTTCGACGTCGTCAGCAAGGTGGACCGGCAGGAGGTCGACAACGCCCTCAACCAGGCCGCGAAGGAGCTCTCGCAGCGGTTCGACTTCCGCGGGACGAACACCACGGTCGCCTGGGCCGGGGAGGAGGCCGTCACCTTCGAGTCCGACACCGAGGAGCGGCTGCGCGCCGGGCTCGAGGTCTTCAAGGAGAAGCTGATCAAGCGGGGCATCTCGCTGAAGGCGTTCGAGGCCGACGAGCCGGCGATCTCCGGCAAGACCTACCGGGCGAACGGCACGATCCTCCAGGGCATCGCGCAGGACAAGGCCAAGGAGATCAGCAAGGCGATCCGGGACGAGAAGCTCAAGGGCGTCCAGGCCCAGATCCAGGGCGACCAGCTGCGCGTCTCGGGCAAGAAGAAGGACGACCTCCAGGCCGTGATCGCGCTGCTGAAGGAGAAGGACTTCGGCATCGCACTGCAGTTCACGAACTACCGCTGACCGAGCGGCGGCTCCCGGTGCGCCCACGGGCGGGCCCGCTCCAGCTGTGCGGCCAGCGCCAGTAGCTCGGGCTCCGACCCGGGCCGTCCGACGAACTGGACGCCGAGCGGCAGCCCGCCGGGCGTCCGGTACAGCGGCACCGACGACGCCGGACGCCCGGTCAGGTTCGCCAGCTGGGTGTAGGGGACCGGGGCGAAGTTGGCGTCGACCAGGCTCTCGACCAGGTTCATCCGCCCGAGCAGCCCACCGGCCCGTGCCGACAGCAGCCCCCGCGCGGTCAGCTCGACCGGCGCGGCCAGGTCGAGCTCCCCGATCGGCCACGGCGGCCGGGCCAGGGTCGGGGTGAGCAGCAGGTCGTAGCGCTGGTGGAACTCCGCCAGCGCGCGGGTGTGGGTCTGCCAGCGGGCCTGCGCCCCCAGGTAGGCCGGTGCCGGGGTGGCCCGCCCGATGGCGGCCATCACCCGGGTCGCGGTCTCGAACGCGTCGTCGCCGCAGCCGGTCAGCCGGCGGGCGGCGTCGACCTGCGTGGCGATCATCCCGAACCACGTCGTGAGGAAGTCGGTGGCGAGCGCCCGGCCGTCGACCGCGGGAGCGGACTCCTCGACGACGTGCCCGAGCCCGGTGAGCAGCTCGGCGGCGTCGGCCGCGGCGGCGACGGCCTCGGGGTGCACGGCTCCGCCGAGCGGGGACGCCGTGCTCATCCCGATCCGCAGGCGGCGAGGATCGTCGCGGACCGCGTCGGCGTAGGGCCGCTCCGGCGGCCGCACGAGGTACGGGCTCTCCGGGGCGGGACCGGCGACGACGTCGAGCAGCGCCGCGGAGTCGCGGACCGTCCGCGACAGCACGCCCTGCACGGCGGCGCCGTGGAACCCCTCGTCGGCCTCCGGACCGGAGGGGACGACGCCGCGGCCCGGCTTCAGCCCGAACAGCCCGCAGGCAGCGGCGGGGATGCGGATCGACCCTCCGCCGTCGCTCGCACCGGCGGCCGGGACGATCCCGGCGGCGACCGCCGCGGCGGACCCGCCGGAGCTGCCACCGGGGGTGCGGGCCGGGTCCCACGGGTTGCGGGTCGGGCCGCCGGCGACCGGTTCCGTCACCGCGCGGGCACCGAACTCGGGCGTCGCGGTACGGCCGAGGACGACGAGCCCCGCGTCGAGCCAGCGCCGCACCACCGTGGAGGTCTCCGGGCGCGGGTACGACGCCAGCGGCCGGGTCCCGCTGCCCGTCGGGACGCCCGCGATGTGCTGGCCGAGGTCCTTCACCAGGAACGGCACCCCGGCGAACGGCCCGGTCAGCGCGCCCCGCGCGCGGGCACGGGCGCTGCCGGTCAGCCGGTGCCGGATCGCGTTGATCGACGGCTCGACGGCGTCGGCCCGGTCGAGCGCCGCCTCCAGCAGTTCCGGCGCGCTCACCTCACCCGAGGCGACGAGCCCGGCCAGGCCGACGGCGTCGTGGCTGCGGTAGTCCTCCCACGTGATCCCCACACGGGGATCGAAGCACGGATCAGGGGCCGGACACCGGTGCGGGCGGTGCGGGTGCCGGAGCGGGATCCGGCGCACCGTTCACCCCGGCGACGACGCCGAGGGCCAGCACGATCGCCGTCGCCGCGCCCAGGACGGCAGGCAGCACCGGCCGCACCGACGACGGCAGCACGGTCGCCGTCGTGCCGCGCACGGGGGCGGGCCGGAACGGCTCCGGCAGCTGCGCGACCGCGTGGGGACCGCGCCAGGAGGCCCGGTCGTCGCGTGGACGCGGGATCACCGGCAGCGCCTGGGTCGGGGCCTCGTCGGCCGGATCACCCGCGTGCGGGGTGAACAGCTCGTCACCGGCGGGCGCGGGCTGCGGCACGGCCGGGGCGTCGCCCGTCGCCTGCACGTCCGGCCGGGCCGGTACCTCGACGCGCTCCGCGCGGTCCTCCGCCGGGGACCACGCCTGCTGCTCGGGGACGTCCGCCCGGACACCTGCCGGCTCGTCGTCCCGGGGGCCGCCCTGGGTCGGCACGGCCGGTCCGGTGTCCGACAGCGCGTGCCGGGGCTTGCGGGACGGGGTCTCGCTCATCGGGTCCTCTTCTGCAGGGGGAGCTCTGCTCTCCCACTACATCGCGCGCGAACCCCCGGACCGTTACGAATTCGCGACCTCCGCCGGGTCCGGCATCAGCGGACCATCGCCTGCAGGCGCGCGATCCGGTCCTCGATCGGCGGGTGCGTGGAGAACCAGCGCGCGGCCTTCTCGCCGGGCCGGAACGGGTTGGCGATCATCAGGTGCGACTGCGAGGTGAGCCGCGGGTCCGGCGGCAGCGGCGCCGCGGCCGTCCCGTACTTGAGCTTGTGCAGCGCCGACGCCAGCGCCAGCGGGTCGCCGGTCAGCTCGGCACCGGAGGCGTCGGCCTGGTACTCCCGGGACCGGCTGACCGCCATCTGCACGACGCCGGCGGCGATCGGCCCGAGCATCGCGACGAGGATGATCGCGATCGGGTTCGGCCGGTCCTCGTCGCCACCGCCGAACAGCGAGCTGAACATGGCCATGTTCGCGATGAAGGACACCGCGGAGGCCATCGCACCGGCCACCGACGAGATCAGGATGTCGCGGTTGTAGACGTGGCTGAGCTCGTGCCCCAGCACCGCGCGCAGCTCCCGCTCGTCGAGCAGCTGCATCAGGCCCGTGGTCACGCACACCGCGGCGTTGCGCGGGTTGCGGCCGGTGGCGAACGCGTTCGGGGCGTCGGTCGGGCTGATGTAGAGCGCGGGCATCGGCTGGCGCGCACGCTGGCTGAGCTCGCGGACCACGCGGAACAGCTGGGGGTACTCGGCCTCGGTGACCGGCTGGGCGTGCATCGAGCGCAGCGCCAGCTTCGCCGAGTTGAAGTAGGCCCAGCCGTTCATCGCGAACGCGATCACGACGGCGACGACCAGGCCGCCGCGACTGCCGATCACCCCGCCGATCGCGATGATCAGGGCGCTCATCGCGCCGAGGAGCACGGCCGTCTTCAGACCGTTCATGTGGCTGTGCACGCCGCCCTCACCTCTCCGTGCGGTCCTGTGGGGGTTCACCGGGTGAACGGGCGAACCGGGCGCAACGTTCCGAGGTGTGACCCACGGCGTCCCGCTCCCCGGAACCCGACGGGTGCAGCCCGCCGTTCCGGCGTGGATGATCCGTGGCATGAGCGACATCGAGGTCCGGACCGAGATCACCGACGGCGTCGCGGTGCTCACCGTGTCGAACCCGGCGCGACGGAACGCGCTCAACCTGGAGCTCTCCGGGAGGCTCGTCGAGGCCGTCGACGCGGCGAACGCGAACCGGGACGTCGGCGCGATCGTCGTCACCGGCGAGCCGCCGGCGTTCTGTGCCGGGGGCGACCTCGCGGAGCTGCAGGAGGCCGACCCGGAGACGCTGCGGCGCGTCTACTCGGGCTTCCTCGCCATCGCGGCGTCGCCGCTACCGACCCTCGCCGCGGTGAACGGTGCCGCCGTCGGGGCCGGGATCAACCTGGCGCTGGCCTGCGACGTCCGGCTCGCCGGGCCCACCGCGAGGTTCGACGTCCGCTTCATGCAGCTGGGCCTGCACCCCGGCGGCGGGTACACATGGATGGCGCACCGCGCACTGGGCGCGCAGGGGAACGCGGCGATGACACTGTTCGGCGACGTCCTCGACGCACGGGACGCCGAACGGGTGGGCCTCGCGTGGCGCGCCTACGACACCGACGAGGACCTGCGCGCCGGTGCGATGGAGCTGGCGGGGCGCGCGGCGGCGGCGCCGCGGGACCTCATCACGACGACGAAGGCCACCATGCGGGTGACGTCCCGGCTCGACGCGCACGCCGACGCCACCGACATCGAGGTCCGGGCGCAGGCCGAGACGGTGCACACCGAGGCGTTCGCCGAGCGCGTCGCCGCACTGCAGAAGAAGATCAGCAAGAAGTGACCGGACTCACTCCGGCGACGGCACGAACCCCTGTGACGTGCGACAGGGCGACGGGACGTCGTTGCGAACCGGCAGTTAACCTCGACTTAGCACCGCACTTCCGACGGAACCGGGGGCCGATCTGCCCATGACCACCAGCGACACCCCTGTCGAGGCTCGTGACTCCGAGGTCGTCCAGCGCGATCGGGTGGTGATCCGGTTCGCGGGTGACTCCGGTGACGGGATGCAGCTCACCGGTGACCGTTTCACCTCGGAGACGGCCAACTTCGGCAACGACCTGTCGACCCTGCCGAACTTCCCGGCCGAGATCCGGGCACCTGCCGGGACGCTGCCCGGGGTCAGCTCGTTCCAGCTGCACTTCGCGAACTACGACATCCTCACCCCGGGTGACCGCCCGGACGTGCTGGTCGCGATGAACCCGGCGGCGCTGAAGGCGAACATCGGCGACCTGCCGCACGGCGGCGTCGTGATCGTCAACACCGACGAGTTCACCAAGCGGAACCTGACCAAGGTCGGGTACGAGGCGAACCCGCTCGAGGACGACTCCCTGGAGCCCTACGCCGTGCACGGGGTCGCGATGGCGACCCTGACCCGCGGGGCGCTGGAGGAGACCGGGCTGTCGAAGAAGGACGCCGAGCGGGCGAAGAACATGTTTGCGCTCGGGCTCCTGTCCTGGATGTACCACCGGCCGAGCGAGTCGACCGAGCGGTTCCTGCGGGAGAAGTTCGCGAAGAAGCCCGACATCGCCGAGGCGAACGTGCTGGCGTTCCGCGCCGGGCACGCCTATGGCGAGACGACCGAGGCGTTCGCGGTGACCTACGAGGTCGCGCCGGCGAAGCTGGACCCGGGCACCTACCGCCAGATCACCGGCAACGCCGCGCTGGCCTACGGGATCGTCGCCGCCGGGCAGACCACGAGCCTGCCGGTGTTCCTGGGCACCTACCCGATCACCCCGGCCTCGGACGTGCTGCACGAGCTGTCCAAGCACAAGTCGTTCGGGGTCACCACCTTCCAGGCCGAGGACGAGATCTCCGGTGTCGGTGCCGCGCTCGGGGCGAGCTTCGGCGGCGCGCTGGGCGTGACCACGACCTCCGGTCCGGGTGTGGCGCTCAAGGCCGAGACCGTCGGTCTGGCGGTGGCTCTGGAGCTGCCGCTGCTGGTGATCGACGTCCAGCGCGGCGGCCCGTCGACCGGGCTGCCGACCAAGACCGAGCAGGCCGACCTGTTGCAGGCCCTGCACGGCCGCAACGGCGAGGCACCGCTGCCGGTGATCGCACCCTGCACCCCCGGCGACTGCTTCATCGCCGCCGTGGAGGCCGCCGCGATCGCGGTGAAGTACCGGACGCCGGTGATGCTGCTGTCGGACGGGGCGCTGGCCAACGGCTCCGAGCCGTGGAAGATCCCCGACGTCGAGTCGCTGCCCACCGTCGACCCCGGGTTCGCGACCGAGCCGAACGCCCCGGACGGCTCCGGCGAGTTCTGGCCCTACCTGCGTGACCCGGAGACCCTGGCGCGGCCGTGGGCGATCCCGGGCACCGCGGGGCTGGAGCACCGGGTCGGTGGCCTGGAGAAGGCCGACGGCCGCGGTTCGATCTCCTACGACCCGGACAACCACGACCGCATGGTCCGGCTGCGCCAGGCCAAGATCGACGGCGTCGAGGTGCCCGACCTGGCCGTGGACGACCCCGACGGTGACGCCGACGTGCTCGTCATCGGGTGGGGTTCGACCTACGGCCCGATCAACGCCGCCGCACGGCGGGTGCGCAAGCTCGGCCACTCGGTCGCGACCGCGCACCTGCGCAACCTCAACCCGATGCCGGCCAACCTCGGCGAGGTCCTCGGCGCCTACCGCACGGTGCTGTGCCCGGAGATGAACCTCGGGCAGCTCGCGATGCTGCTGCGCGCCGAGCACCTGGTCGACGTCAAGAGCTACACCAAGGTGGCCGGGCTGCCCTTCGGCGCCGAGGAGCTGCAGGACGTGTTCCTGGACTACCTCACCGGCAAGCACCCGGAGTCGGCCACCGGCCCCGGCACCACAGCGATCACTGGAGCGCAGGCATGAGCGCCACCGACCTGGGTCTGCCCTCGATCGGCGGACTCGACGGCGTCCCCACCACCGACGCCAAGCAGACCGCGAAGGACTACACCTCCGACCAGGAGGTCCGCTGGTGCCCCGGCTGCGGTGACTACGCCGTGCTCGCCGCGGTCCGCCAGTTCCTGCCCACCCTGGGCATCAAGCGCGAGAACACGGTGTTCGTCTCGGGCATCGGCTGCTCGAGCCGCTTCCCGTACTACCTCAACACCTACGGGATGCACTCCATCCACGGCCGCGCCCCGACGATCGCCACCGGCCTGGCCACCACGCGCCCCGACCTGTCGGTCTGGGTCGTCACCGGCGACGGCGACGCGCTGTCGATCGGCGGCAACCACCTGATCCACGCGCTGCGCCGCAACGTCAACATCAAGATCCTGCTGTTCAACAACCGGATCTACGGGCTGACCAAGGGCCAGTACTCCCCGACCTCCGAGGTCGGGAAGGTCACCAAGTCCACGCCGATGGGATCGGTGGACCACCCGTTCAACCCGATCTCGCTGGCACTGGGCGCCGAGGCGTCGTTCGTCGGCCGGGCGCTGGACTCCGACCGCAAGAGCCTGCAGGCCGTCCTCCAGGCCGCCGCCGAGCACCGCGGCTCCGCGCTGGTCGAGATCTTCCAGGACTGCCCGATCTTCAACGACGGCAGCTTCGACGTCCTGCGCAAGGGCCAGAACGAGAACCGTCTCGTCCCCGTCACCCACGGCGAGCCGATCCGGTTCGGCGCCGAGGGCGACGACGGGCTCGGCACCCACGCCGTCGTCCGGTCCGGGTTCGGGCTGAAGGTCGTCGAGGCCGCCACGGTCGACGCCTCGGAGATCGTCGTCCACGACGCGACCGACCACGAGCTCGCGTTCGCCCTGTCCCGCCTGTCGGACCAGGACCTGACCCACACCGTCACCGGCGTGTTCCGCGACGTCGCCCGCACCACCTACGACGACGCCGCCCGCGCCCAGGTCGAGGAAGCCACCGCGGTCCACGAGGGCGGCCAGGCCGGCAGCGCCGACCTGCAGGCCCTGCTCAACGGCCGCGACACCTGGACGATCATCTAGGACAGGTCACGACGACGACGGCCCCGGCGCTCCACGAGTGCCGGGGCCGTCGTCGAGTTGCCGCGGTGGCGGTCAGCGGGATCCGGGTCGCTCGTGCCAGGCGATGAAGCCGGCGGCACGGGCGTCGTCCTCCGCGGTGAAGTACAGGTCGGCGCGGGTGCGCACGTAGTACGGGGACTCCGTCGTGTGGAACCGCCGGGATCCGCTGTGCACCTTGACCCGGTGGGACTCCGGCGGCTCGGCGCCGTCCGTGGGCGCCAGGACCGATCCGGGGAACGGGCCCGGGCGCGATCCCTCGGGAACCGGGTCGGACGCCGCGGCCGGCCCGATGAGCCGGGAGTCCAGGGCGGCGAGCGCCGACCCGCCGGACGACGGCCTCCCCGTCCGGGACGACGCCGTCACGGGCTCCGGCGGGGCCGGCTCCTCGGACAGGTCGAGATCCGGGAGCGGCTGCGGTGCGACGCCGTCGCGCAGGGCGTGGCGGCCGGACGGTTCCGCGTCGTCGGTGGTGCCGTCCTGCTGCCGCGGGATCGAGACGGGGGCGCCCTCGCCGTCGTCCGCGGTGCGGGAGGTGGCGGTTGCGGCCGCCCCGGTCTCCGGGGCCACGGTGTCCGCATGCGCGGCGTCAGGGGCGGCAGCGTTCGGGTTCGTGACGTCCGAGCCGGTGGCGGTCGGGACCGCATCGGGACCAACGGCGTCCGGGACGGCGGCACCCTGGGCGGCGTCGTCGGGACCCGCGGCATCCGGGTCCGTGGCGTCCCCGTCCACGGCGATCGGGGCCGCGGTCTCCGGCGTCGCGGCCTCCGAGGTCGCGATCTCCGGCGTCGCGGCCTCCGGCGTCGCGATCTCCGGGGTCGAGGCGGAGATCTCCCCCTCGTTCTCCGTCACGGAGGTGGGCGGACTCGCGGCTCCGCCCGGCCCTGTACCGGCGCCGGGACCGTGGTCCACGGACCGCTCCCCCGCCGTCACGGTCGCGGGCCCGGCCGACCGGTCCACCGCGGACGGAGACGCGTCGTCCGGGCCGTCCCCCGGAGGCTCGGCGTCCGGCGAGGGCGTGTGCGCGCGGGGGTCCGGCTCCGCACCGCCCGGACCGGCGTCACCGGACGTCTCCGCCGTGACGGCGTCGTCCGGGCCGGCGTTCCGCCCCCGTGCCCGGACCACGACGAGCCCGGCCACCACGAGAACGACGACGACCGCGAGCAGTACCCACATCCAGCCCATGACCGGACCTCCGTCCGCCGGGTGTTCCCCGGCGCTGTTCCTCGGTAGCGCACGTGCCTGGTATCGGTATCACGGATCGTGCGTGCCGGTAAGCCGGTCGCGCGCCCGCGTGCCCGTACCGGATCATGGTGCCCGTGACGGGGCTCGGAACGGTAACGCGATGACGGCGCATTCGCCCGAACGAACCACCCCCGAACGGGACGAGCTGGACCCGAAGGGACTGGCCACCGGCGTCACCGCCTACGTGATCTGGGGGCTGTTCCCGGCGTTCTGGCCGCTGCTCGATCCGGCGGCGCCGGTCGAGGTGCTCGCCCACCGCATCGTCTGGACGGCGGTGCTCATGTCCGTCGTCCTCACCGTCCTGCGCGGTTGGAGCGACCTGCGCCGGCTGGACCTGCGCGGCTGGTGTGCGACCGCGGCGGCCGCGGTGTTCATCGCCGTCAACTGGGGAATGTTCATCTGGGGCGTCTCGGTCGGCCGGGTCGTCGAGGCGGCGCTCGGCTACTACATGACGCCGCTGGTGGGGGTACTGCTCGGCGTCGTCGTGCTGCGGGAACGGTTGCGGCCGATGCAGTGGGTGGCGCTCGCCCTGGCGGTCGTCGCCGTCGGGGTGATCGCGTTCGGCAACGGCGAGGTCCCCTGGCTGTCGATGGTCCTGGCGGGCTCGTTCGGGATCTACGGCCTGTTCAAGGCCACGGTGCGGCTGCCCGCCGCCACCAGCCTGACCGCCGAGGGGCTGGTGCTGCTCGTCCCGGCGACGATCTACCTGCTCGTCCTGGAGTCCGCGGGCAGCGGGACGTTCGTGTCCCTCGGCCCGTGGCACCTGCTGCTGATGCTCTCCGCCGGGCCGGCCACGGCGCTGCCGCTGTTCCTGTACGGCTCCGCGGCCCGGCGACTCCCGCTCTCGACACTCGGGGTACTCCTCTACATCAACCCGACACTGCAGTTCCTGTGGGGCGTCCTCGTCGTCGGCGAGGCCATGCCACCGACCCGCTGGGCCGGGTTCGTGCTCGTGTGGCTGGCCCTGGTCGTCTTCACGATCGACCTCGTCCGCCGGGCCCGACGGGCACCCGTCGCGCCGGCGGTCGCCTGAGGGCCGGCTCCGAGCCAGGAGAGCCGGTCCGCGGCGGAGCAGGGCGGGTCAGCACCGACGGCCTGCGCAGGTCGGTCATCCGGGCGCCCGGTAGGTGTGCCCCGTGGGGGTCGTGGTCCGCACCGCGCCGTCGGGGCCCCGCGCGACGCGCCACCCCGCCTGCTCCCGGACATGGTTGTGGAACTCGCACACACCCCTCCCGTTGTCGAACTCGGTCGCTCCCCCGTCGGCATCACGGCGGATGTGATCGATATGCCGCACCGGGGCATCGCAGTACGGCTCGGTACACCGGTTCCCCGGCCCGCGCCCGCACCAGGCGCGCCAGCAGCCCGGTGAAGGTGCGCTGGCGGGAGTCCCCGCCGATCACGACACCGTCGGAGGTGATCAGGCGGCGCAGGGTCTTCCTCCCCTCGCTCGTGGCGAGGAGTTCGACCGGGACGGGGCCGTGGCCGGGGATCTCCGCCGGCAACGGCGACTCCGGATCCAGCAGCGCCTCGATCGGCACCACGACCTGGACCTCGACATCCACATCGGTCGCCATCGCCTGTCCGGTGAGGCGCTCGACGAGCGTGTCGGCCATGACCTGACCGCGGGTCCGGGTCAACGGTGCCGGATTCACCGACACCTCGGTGAACGCCTTGTTCAGGGCGGCCAGACACGCCACACCCTGCTCCACCGGCAGATACGCGGTCAGGAAGGTCATCGCATCCGGCGCCGGACGCAGGGTCACGCGCCGTTCCGCCCGTGCGGACTCCACGCGGGCGAGGAACTTCCCCGGCGCGACCTCGGCGGCGAACCGGCGGGCAAGATCCCGCAACCGGCCCAGACCGAGCCTGGTCAGATCGTGCGCAGCCAGACGAACATCCACCGCGGCACGCTCAGCACGGTCCAGACCCGAACACGCGGCCACCACCACCGCCACCTTCGCCGAGCTCAACTCACCGGCCCCGAACAACCCACGCACATGATCGAGACCATCGTGCAGATCCCGGGCCGTGCTCACCCGACGCCGCGCCTCGGCCGGCGACACCCGACAGGCCAACCCGACCTGCGCCACCACCCCACGCAGCAACCGATCCGGATCGACCTGCCCGGCCGCGATGCCGTTCTCCACATGGAGCCGGGCAAACGCCCGCACCCGAGTCGCCTGCAACGCCGCCAAGGAGTGCTGCACCGACTCCAGCTGCTGAATCTGATCGATCAACTCCGCCTCGGACACACCGGACAGGTCGTCCTGCGCGGCCTGCTCCACCGCCAGCTGCACCAGCGCCAGATCGACCTGAGGGAACCCCGGATCCCCGGCAGGCAGTCCGGTGCGTGGAGGTTCCTGGACCGCGGTCATACAGTCGAAGGTACTCGACCATATGTTCGATCCGCTAGTAAACGTTCGCGATAGCAAACTCCTGACCAGGAAGGAGAGTGCTGCCGCCCGGCATCCCGCCACCGTTCGGGACGGATACGGCCCGGAGCCGGAAGCCGGCGGCCACCGCGTGTCCGCACGGCGTCCGACACAGATGGTGTCTCAGCGCATCGAGGACACCGAGCAACCCGCCGGGCGGCCGCCGAGGCCGCCGCCGGCCCTGCTCCCGACGAAAGCGCCCGCCACCGGCGGACCGGGCTCAGCCGGTCCGCTCGACGGTGTAGTCGGTCAGGGTCCGCAGGGCGTCGATCGCCGGACAGGCCGGGAGCACCGCGAGCTCGGCCCGTGCCCGGTCGGCGTAACCCGCGACCGTCTCCCGTGCCCGGACCAGCGCGTCGCCCGACCGGAGGAGGTCGAGGGCCTCGGCCACCTCGTCGTCGTCGGTGATGGGGGCCGCCAGCAGCTCCCGCAGCCGCCGCGCCGACGGCGAGTCGTCCCCGTCGCGCAGTGCGTACAGCATCGGCAGGGTGTGCACGCCCTCCCGCAGGTCGGTCCCCGGGGTCTTGCCGGAGTCGTCCGCGGGGCTGGCGATGTCGATGATGTCGTCGGAGATCTGGAACGCCGTCCCGATCACGTCACCGAACCGGTGCAGCGCCTCGATGTGCTCGGTGGGGGCCCCGGAGAACATCCCGCCGTAGCGGCCGGACGTCGCGATCAGCGACCCGGTCTTCTCCCCGACGACCCGCAGGTAGTGCTCCACCGGGTCGTCCGACGGCTTCGGGCCGCGGGTCTCCCGCATCTGCCCCGTCACCAGCTGGGCGAACGTCTCGGCGATGATGCGGACCGCGTCCGGGCCGAGGTCGGCGACCAGGCGCGACGCGTGCGCGAACAGGAAGTCGCCGGTCAGGATCGCGATCGAGTTGTCCCAGCGGGAGTTGGCCGACTCCGCGCCGCGGCGCATCGCGGCCTCGTCCATGACGTCGTCGTGGTACAGCGTCGCGAGGTGGATCAGCTCCACCACCGCGGCCGCCGTGATCACGCCGTCGCGTTCCGGATGCGGCCCCACCTGGGCCGCGAGCAGCGTGAACAGCGGCCGGAACCGCTTCCCGCCCGCCTCGATCAGGTGCAGCGAGGTCTCGGTGACGAACTCGTAGTCGCTGTGCACCTCGCGGTGCAACAGGTCCTCGACCCGCTTCAGCCCGTCCGCCGTGGCCTCCGCCAGGGCCGGATCGGCCATCCGGACCCCGGCCACACTCTGTGTCTCCACCCCCACAGCGTACGAACGTCAGCCCGCGAACGCGCCGCTGGCGGCCCATTCGAGGACGGGTGTGGGAAGAATCCCCAGTACCAGCGTCGCGAGCGTGCCCAACGTGATCGCCACGGTGGTGAACGCACCCGGCACGACGACGGTCGGGCCGTCCTCCGCAGGCTCGCTGAAGTACATGAGCACGACGATCCTCAGGTAGAAGAACGCGGCCACCGCCGACGCGACGAGCGCGATCACGACGAGCGGCACCATCCCGTCCGCCGAGGCGGCCGAGAACACCGCGAACTTGGCGGTGAACCCGCTGGTCAGCGGGATTCCGGCGAGCGCGAGCAGCAGGAACGTCATGATCCCCGCAGCGAGCGGGGACCGCTTCGCGAGCCCGGCCCAGGCCGACAGGTGGCTCGCCTCGCCGTCCGGGCCGCGGACCAGCGACACCACGCCGAACACCGCGACCGTGGTGAAGCCGTAGGCGAGCAGGTAGAAGAGCAGCCCGGCGGTGCCCTGCGGGGTGAGGGCCATCGCGCCGAGCAGGATGAACCCGGCGTGGGCGATCGACGAGTAGGCGATCATCCGCTTCACGTCGGTCTGGGTCAGGCCGAGCACCGCGCCGACGACCATCGACACGATCGCGACCGCCCAGAGCACGCCCCGCCACTCCCAGACGGTGCTGCCGAACCCGACGTAGAGCACGCGGGCGATCGCCCCGAACGCGGCGACCTTCGTGCAGGCCGCCATGAACGCGGTGACCGGTGTCGGGGCGCCCTGGTAGACGTCCGGCGTCCAGGTGTGGAACGGCGCCACCGACCCCTTGAACAGCAGCCCCACCAGGAGCAGGGCGAGCCCGGCGAACAGCAGCGTGTCCGACGCGAGCGTGCCCGCGGTGGCCTGCGAGATCGCGCTCAGCCGCACCGACCCGGCGTAGCCGTAGAGCAGCGCGATCCCGTAGAGGAAGAACGCCGAGCCGAAGGCACCCAGCAGGAAGTACTTGACCGCCGCCTCCTGCGACAGCAGCCGCCGGCGACGGGCCAGGCCACACATCAGGTACAGCGGGAGCGACAGCACCTCGAGCGCGATGAACATCGTCAGCAGGTCGTTGGCCGCGACGAACGCCATCATCCCGCCGAGCGCGAACAGCACGAACGGGAACGGCTCCGTCTGCATCGTCGGCTGCTCGTCCGGCGCGCCGTAGGAGCGGTCCACGTGCTCGGGAGGTGCCCCGCCACCGGTGGCGGGGACGCCGGCGCGGGCCGCGGCCCGCTCGGCCGCGGAGGCCACGAACACCCCGCCGGGTTCGACCGACCGGTCCGCCAGCAGGAGGAGGCTCGGGATCGCCAGCACGATCAGCGTGCCCCACAGGAACAGAGCGGGACTGTCGACGGCCAGTGCCGCGCCGAAGGTGAGCACCGGCCCGGGCGACGACAGCGCGTACCCCGCCAGTGCCACCAGCGCCGCGACCAGGGTGATCCCGGTCCACAGCACCTGCACCGGCCAGCGCTGGTGCCGGGGCAGGAACGCCTCCAGCAGCACCGACACGCAGGCGCCGGCGAACACGATCCACAGCGGCGAGGACGCCGCCCAGTCGATCGGTGGCATCTCGATCTGCGTCACCTGCGCCGGGAGGGCCGTCGGGAGCAGCACGGTCATCGGATCCCTCCAGCGGGCACCGGGTCGGGCAGGCCGAGCTCTGCCATGGTCGCCGTCACCGACGGGTTGATCAGGTCGAGCACCGGCGCCGGGTAGAAGCCCAGCACGACGATCGCGACGATCAGCGGCGCGAGCACGCCGATCTCACGGCCGGTGAGGTCCGGGAAGCCGCTGCCCTTGCGTTGCGCAGCGACCACCGGGTCGATCATCGACCCGGGCCCGCCCGCGCCCCCGCGCTCCAGGGCCGCGATGACGGCGTCGCCGCGGACCGGGCCCTGCATCGTGCGCTGGTAGAACCACAGCACGTAGAGCGCGGCGAAGATGATCCCGACGGTCGCGATGATCGTGAACACCGGGCGGGTCGGGAACGACCCGAGGAGCACCAGGAACTCCGAGACGAACGAGTTCGTGCCCGGCAGCGCCAGCGACGACATCCCGGCCAGCAGCAGGCAGCCCGCCATCACCGGCGCCAGCTTCGCGACACCGCCGTAGTCGGAGATCAGCCGGGACCCACCGCGGCTGATCAGCACGCCGACCATCACGAACAGCATGCCGGTCGAGAGACCGTGGTTGACCATGTAGAGCGTCGCCCCGGCGAAGGCCTGCGAGGAGAACGCGAACACCCCGAGCGCGATGAACCCGAAGTGCGCGACCGACGTGTAGGCGACGAACCGGCCCATGTCGGTCTGGCCGACCGCGAGCAGCGCCGCGTAGACGATCCCGGCGACCGCCAGCACCAGCACCACCGGCGCCATGATCTGGCTGGCCTGCGGGAACAGCGGCAGCAGGTAGCGGAGGAAGCCGAACGTGCCGACCTTGTCGAGGACGCCGACGAGCAGCACCGCCCCGACGATCGGGGCCTCGGCGCCGGCGTCGGGCAGCCAGGTGTGGAACGGCACCAGCGGCGCCTTGATCGCGAACGCGACGAAGAAGCCGAGGAACAACCACACCTGGGTCGACGGCGGCACGCTCGCCGCCATCGTCTGCAGCTCGGCCCAGGTGAAGGTCCCCTGCCCGAGCTGCTGCTCGCTGACCACGAACAGGCCGATCAGCGAGGCCAGCATGATCAGGCCGCCGAGCAGCGAGTAGAGGAAGAACTTCACCGCCGCGTACTGCCGCCTCGGTCCGCCGAAGCGACCGATCAGGAAGTACATCGGGACCAGCATGGCCTCGAAGAACACGTAGAACAGGAAGACGTCGGTCGCGGCGAAGACGCCGACCAGCGTCGCCTCGGTGGCCAGCAGCAGCGCGAAGTAGCCGGCCGCCGAACGCCCCTCGGGCAGCTTCTCCGCCCAGGCGAACAGCATCAGGCCGGGCACGAGGAACGCGGTGAGCGCGATCATCGCCAGCGCGATGCCGTCGACGCCGAAGGCGATGTGGGTGCCGAAGGCCGGGATCCACGGGAGCGAGAACTCCAGCTGGAAGCGGGTGCCCGCCTGCGCCGAGGGGATCGAGTACATCCCCCAGGCGACGACGACGAGCACGAACTCCAGCAACGCCGTCGCCATCGCGACGGCCTTCGCGGCGGGCACGTTGCGGCGCAACGGGTACATCACCAGCGCGCCGGCCACCGGGACCAGCAGCAGGACCAGCAGGAACGGGTTCCCACCGGACCCGGGGACGATCGGGTCGACCATCTGGGCCTGGGCGATCATGCGAACCTCACCGCCAGCATCGCCGCGACGATGATGACCCCGCCGCCGAGCATCGATAGGGCATAGGACCGGACGAAGCCGGTCTGCATCCGGCGGAGCCTGCCGGAGCCACCGCCGAACGCGGCCGCGGTCCCGTTGACCACGCCGTCGATCCCGCGGTTGTCGAAGAACACCAGCAGCCGGGTGAGCCAGATCCCGGGCCGCTCGATGACGGTCTCGTTGAAGGCGTTCGCCCCGAGGTCGGCGCGGGCCGCCCGGACGACCGGCGAGACCCGCTGCGGGCGTTCCACCGGCACGGAGGAGCGCCCGACGAACAGGTACGCGAGCAGGACGCCGAGCAGCGAGATCCCGACGACCAGCCACGGGATCACCGCGTGCGGCAGCACCCCGCCCTCGGCCTCGACCCGCTCCCCGACCGACGGTGCCAGCCAGGTCGGCAGCACCCCGTAGAGCAGGCCACCGGCGAACACCGAGCCGAACGCCAGCACGATCATCGGGACGGTCATCGTCACCGGGGACTCGTGCGGGTGGTACTCCCGGCCGTCGGTGGATCTCAGGTCCTTCCAGCGGCTCTCACCGAAGAAGGTCATGAGCATCAGCCGGGTCATGTAGAAGCCGGTCAGGCCGGCCGCGAGCGTCGCGAGCCCGCCGAAGGTCCAGCCCTGCCAGCCGTCCTGGGCGAACGCGGCCTCGATGATCGCGTCCTTGGAGAAGTAGCCGGACAGGAACGGGAACCCGATCAGCGCGAGGTAGCCGAGGCCGAAGGTCACGAAGGTGACCGGCATCTTCTTCCACAGCCCGCCGAACCGGCGCATGTCGACGTCGTCGTTCATGGCGTGCATGACCGAGCCGGCCCCGAGGAAGAGCCCCGCCTTGAAGAAGCCGTGCGTGAGCAGGTGCAGGATGCCGAGCGCGTAGCCGACCGGGCCGAGCCCGACGGCCAGGATCATGTAGCCGATCTGGCTGACCGTGGAGTAGGCCAGCACCTTCTTGATGTCGTCGTAGGCGCAGCCGACGATCGCACCGATCATCAGCGTGACCACGCCGATGATCGAGACGACCAGCCGACCGGTCTCCGAGAGGTCGTAGACCGGCGAGGCGCGCGCGATGAGGTAGACACCCGCGGTGACCATCGTCGCCGCGTGGATCAGGGCCGAGACCGGGGTCGGGCCCTCCATCGCGTCCGGGAGCCAGGACTGCAGCGGGAACTGGCCCGACTTGCCGCAGGCGCCGAGCAGGAGCAGGAGGGTGACCGCCAGGACGGTCCCGCCGGGCACCTCGCCGATCCGGGCGAAGACCTCGGTGTACTGCAGCGTCCCGAGCTCCAGCCAGAGCAGGAAGATCGCGATGGCCAGGCCGACGTCGCCGACCCGGTTCATGATGAACGCCTTCTTCGCGGCCGTCGCCGCGGACGCCCGGTCCTGGTAGAAGCCGATCAGCAGGTAGGACGCCAGGCCGACGCCCTCCCAGCCGAGGTACAGCATCACGAAGTTGTTGCCGAGGACCAGCACGAGCATGGCCGCGACGAACAGGTTCAGCTGGGCGAAGAACCGCCGGCGGTTCGGGTCGTCGCTCATGTAGCCCACCGAGTAGAGGTGGATGAGCGCACCGACACCGGTGATGAGCAGGACGAACGTCAGCGACAGCGGGTCGAGCCGGACGCCGAAGTCCACGCTCAGCGCGCCGGACGACATCCACTCGTAGATCGAGAGCTCGCGGGTGCGGGCGTCCGGGTCGAGCCCGAGGGTCTCGACGAAGATCGCGAGGCCGACGGCGAAGGCGGCCACCACGGTCGCGACGCCGAGCCAGTGGCCCCAGGCGTCGGCGCGGCGGCCGGCCAGGAACAGCACCAGTGCGCCCGCGGCGGGGAGCGCGATCAGCAGCCACGCCAGCGACGCGGCGCCGGTGGCGGGTTCGACCGCCTGCGCGAGGGTGAGGGGGAGCTGGGTCACCGTTGTCCGCTCCTAGTACTTCAGCAGGTTCGCGTCGTCCACCGAGGACGACTGCCGGGCGCGGAAGATCGCAGTGATGATCGCGAGGCCGACCACGACCTCACAGGCGGCGACGACCATCACGAACAGCGCCATCACCTGGCCGTCGAGGTTCCCGTTGATCCGCGAGAACGTGACCAGGGACAGGTTGACGGCGTTCAGCATCAGCTCGATGCACATGAACACCACGACGGCGTTGCGGCGGACGAGCACGCCGACGGCACCGATGCTGAACAGCAGGGCCGAGAGCAGCAGGTAGTACTCGGGTGTCATCGGTCCTCCCCGGTCGCACTCGCCTCGCCCGACTCGATCGTGCGGTCGGGGGCGGGACGTCCGGTGAGCGCGTGCGCGTCCGGCGTCGTGGTGTCGGGGACGTCGACCGCGACCGACTCGATGATCTCCGCCATCGAGTCCTGTGCGATCGACCCGTCCGGCAGCAGCGCCGGCACCGCCACCGAGTTCGCGGTCGCGTAGACACCCGGGCCGGGCAACGGCGAGATCCGGGCGTGCTGCCCGCGCAGCCGTCGCAGCACCGTCTCGCGCTGCGAGAGCTTGGCGTGCTGGGAGCTCTGCGACCCGGTCAGCACCATCCCGCCGAGCGCGGCCACCATCAGCAGCGCCGCCGACAGCTCGAACGCCAGCAGATAGTCGGTGAAGATCAGCCTGCCGAGCCCGGCGACGTTCGCGCTGCCGCCCATCCCGCCCGCCTGCAGGCCGGCCGGGGTGACCTCGGTGAGGCCCCGGGAGATCCCGGCGACCAGCAGCGCGGCGAGCCCGACGCCGAACACCAACGCCGCGGCCCGCTGACCGCGGAGCACCTCGATCACCGAGTCCTTCGAGTCCTTCCCGACCAGCATCAGGACGAACAGGAACAGCATCATCACCGCGCCGGTGTAGACGATGATCTGCACGAACCCGAGGAACGGCGCCGACTGCACGATGTAGAGCACCGCGATCGAGAACATCGTCAGCACCAGCAGCAGCGCGGCGTGCACCGCGTGCCGGGCGAAGACCAGGCCGAGCGCGCCGGCCAGGGCCACCGGGCCGAGGATCCAGAACGTGATCGCCTCGCCCGTCGTCACCTCCCCGGCGGCCTGGGCCAGCACGGCGTACGGGGTTGTCATCGCACCTGCTCCCCGGTCTGGTCCAGGACGGAGACCTTCGCGAGCGTCGGCCCGGAGACGTAGTAGTCCTGCTCGTCGTCGCCCAGACGCATCGGGTGCGGCGGCTGCTCCATCCCCGGCAGCAGCGGAGCCATCAGCTGCTCCTTGGTGTAGATGAGGTCCTGCCGGTTGTCGTCGGCCAGCTCGTAGAAGTTCGTCATCGTCAGCGAACGGGTCGGGCAGGCCTCGATGCACAGGCCGCAGCCGATGCACCGCAGGTAGTTGATCTGGTAGATCGCGCCGTAGCGCTCACCCGGGGAGTACCGGGCCTCCTCGGTGTTGTCGCCGCCCTCGACGTAGATCGCGTCGGCCGGGCACGCCCAGGCGCACAGCTCGCAGCCGACGCACTTCTCCAGCCCGTCCGGGTGCCGGTTGAGCTGGTGCCGACCGTGGTAGCGGGGCGCGGCCGGGGGGAAGTCCTCGGGGTACTCCTCGGTGACGACCTTCTTGAACATCGTCGAGAATGTGACGCCGAAACCCTTGAAGAAGTCGAACATCTACTCGCTCTCCCTTCCGGCACCGACGGCCTTGCGACGCCTGGGGGGTGATTCGGGGACCTTCAGGTCCAGTGGCGGCACCGGGTAGTCCGACGCCGGTTCCACCGGTGGTGGCTCGACCTGCCGGTCCGGGAGCAGGAAGGCCACCGCGAGGACGACGGCCAGCGCGAACCCGATCAGCGACAGCAGCAGGACGACGTTGTCGCCACCGGAGCTCTGGAAGGCGCGGATGCCGAAGATCGCGACGGTCCACACCAGCATCACCGGGATGAGGACCTTCCATCCCAGCTTCATGAACTGGTCGTAGCGGAACCGCGGCAGCGTGCCGCGCAGCCAGATGAAGACGAACAGGAACAGCAGGATCTTCGCGATGAAGAGCAGGAACTGCAGCCAGCCGTACTCGTTGAGGAAGCTCAGCGGCCACGGCCACATCCCGCCGCCGAGGAACAGCGTCACCGCCATCGCCGAGACGGTCACCATGTTCACGTACTCGGCGAGGAAGAACAGCGCGAACTTCAGCGACGAGTACTCGGTGTGGAACCCGCCGACGAGCTCGGACTCGGCCTCGGGGAGGTCGAACGGGGCGCGGTTGGTCTCGCCGACCATCGCGATCACGAAGACCACGAAGCTCGGCACCAGCAGGATCGCGTACCAGCCGCTCGACTGCGACGCGACGATGTCGGCGGTGGAACCGGACCCGGCGTAGAGCACCACGCCGACCAGCGACAGACCGAGCGCGATCTCGTAGGAGATCACCTGCGCCGCGGAGCGCAGCGCGCCGAGCAGGGAGTACGGCGAGCCGGAGGCCCACCCGCCGAGCACGATCCCGTAGACACCGATCGACGAGCAGGCCAGCACGACGAGCACGCCGACCGGCACGTCGACCAGCTGCAGCACGGTCTCCTCGCCGAAGATCGTGACCTCGCCGCCGAACGGGATCACCGAGAGGGCCACGAACGCCGGCACCGTCGAGATGATCGGGGCGACGAAGTAGACCTTCTTGTCGGCGAGCGCCGGCATGATGTCTTCCTTGAACGCCAGCTTCAGCCCGTCGGCGAGGCTCTGGAGCCAGCCACCGGGACCGGTCCGGTTCGGCCCCGGACGGTGCTGCATCCGGCCGACGACCTTGCGCTCCCAGTTGATCATGAACAGGGTCAGCACGACGCCGAGCGCGAAGAGCCCGACGACCTTGATCAGGATCAGCCAGATCGGGTCGTCCGCCAGCAGTTGCTGGGTGCGCGTCATCCCCTCGATCGGAGGCGCGGGCACCTGCAGCGGCAGGAGGTTCACGAGTCGCTCCCGTTCGGGCCGGCCGGCGCCACGCCGACGAGGTCACCGTGCCCGGCCCCGAGGGTGGGCCGGACGTGCGAGCCGGGCGAGCAGGTGGGCAGCCACACGACGCCGTCCGGCAGGTCGGTCAGCGAGACCGGGAGGGTGATCGTGCCGCGGTCGGTGCGGACCGCCGCGTCGTCGCCCTCGACGAGGCCGAGGCGCTCGGCGGTGGCCGCGTTGACCTTCACGTAGGGCCGCCGTGCGGTGCCCGCCAGCGCCGGCTCGTCGATCGCGAGCGAGGCGTCGTCGACCAGCTGGCGGGACGTCGCGAGGACGGCCTGGCCGTAGCCGGGACGGCGCGCCTCACCCGGTGCCCGGGACGGTGCGGCGGTGCCCGGACGGTGCGAGCCGAGCCGGTCGAGCTCCCCGGCCGCGGCGGCCGGGGTCTGGGTGAACAGGTCGACGTCCATCTCGACGCCGAGGGTGTCCAGCACCCGGCAGTCCGGCAGGACGCCGGCCGCGTCCAGCGCGACGCCGAACGGGCGGCGGCGGCCCTCCCAGTTGACGTAGGTCCCGGAGCGCTGGGCGTCCGGCGCGACCGGCAGCACGACGTCGGCCAGCTCCGTCACCGCCGAGGTGTGGATCTCCAGGCTGACCAGGAAACCGACCTCCCGCAGCGCGGTGATCGCGGCCTGCGGGTCGGCCATGTCCTGCGGGTCCACCCCGCCGACGACGAGTGCCGCCAGCGCACCACCCGCGGCGGCCGCCAGGATGGCGTCACCGTCGCGACCGGGCCGCTCCGGCAGCGGCCCGGAGCCCCAGGCCTGCTCCAGCTCGGCGCGGGCCGCGGCGTCGGTCACCGGACGCCCGCCGGGCAGCAGGGTCGGCAGCGCACCGGCCTCCAGCGCCCCGCGGTCCCCGGCCCGGCGCGGCAGCCAGCCGATCGCCGCCCCGGTCCGCGCGGCCAGTGCCGAGACCGCCGAGTAGAGGCCGGGCGATTCCGCCGCGCGGTCCCCGACGAGGATCACCGTGCCCGGCTGCTCCAGCGCCGTCACGACGTCGGCACCGGGGTCGGCGACGACCGCGGCCTCGGCGCCCGGCACGGCGTGCAGCACCGTGGCCCCGGTCTTCTCCGCGCCGGTCGAGGTGAAGGGTCCGACCTGGAAGTGCCGCAGCCCCTTCTTCCGCCACGCCTTGCGCAGCCGGAGGAAGACGATCCCGGACTCCTCCTCGGGATCGGTCCCGACGGTGAGCACCGCCGGGGCGTTCTCGATCCGCTCGAAGGTCACCGCGTCGTCGGGGGTGCCCCCGGCGACGTGGGCGGCCAGGAACTCCAGCTCCTCGTCGGAGTGCGGCCGGGCCCGGAAGTCGATGTCGTTGGTGCGGGCGACGACGCGAGCGAACTTGGAGTAGGCGTAGGCGTCCTCGACGGTGAGCCGACCGCCGGGCAGCACGCCGATGCCGGCGCCGTCGCGGGCCGCGAGGAGGCCCTCCGCGGCGACCTGCAGCGCCTCGGTCCAGGAGGCCTCCTCCAGCTCACCGTTCTCCCGGCGCACCATCGGCCGGGTGATCCGTTCCCGGCTGCCGAGGTAGCGGAAGGCGAAACGGCCCTTGTCGCAGAGCCACTCCTCGTTGACCTCCGGGTCGTTGCCTGCCAGGCGGCGCAGCACCGTCCCGCGCCGGGAGTCGGTCCGCATGTCGCAGCCGGAGCTGCAGTGCTCGCAGGTGCCGGGCGTCGAGCGCAGGTCGAACGGCCGGGAGCGGAACCGGTACGCGGCGCTGGTCAGCGCGCCGACCGGGCAGATCTGGATCGTGTTGCCCGAGAAGTACGACTGGAACGGCTGGTCCTCGGCGATCCCGACCTGCTGGTTCGCGCCGCGCTCCAGCAGGTCGATGAACGGGTCGCCGGCGATCTCCTCGGAGAACCGGGTGCAGCGCTGGCACAGCACGCAGCGCTCGCGGTCCAGCAGCACCTCGGTGGAGATCGGCAGCGGCTTCGGGAACGTCCGCTTCGTCTCCACGAACCGGGAGTCGGCGCGGCCGTGCGCCATCGCCTGGTTCTGCAGCGGGCACTCGCCGCCCTTGTCGCAGATCGGGCAGTCCAGCGGGTGGTTGATGAGCAGCAGCTCCATCACGCCCTGCTGCGCCTTGTCCGCCCGCTCCGACGTGTGCTGGGTCTTGACGACCATGCCGTCGGCGACGGTCATCGTGCAGCTGGCCTGCGGCTTCGGCATCGGCCGGCCGCCCATCTCGACCTCGACCAGGCACTGCCGGCAGGCGCCGGCCGGGTCGAGCAGCGGGTGGTCGCAGAACCGCGGGATCACGATGCCGAGGCGCTCGCAGGTGCGGATCAGCAGCTCGCCCTTGGGGGCGTCGACGACCTGGCCGTCGATGGTGAGGCGGACGTGGCCCTCGGGGACCGGGGTCTCGGTCTTCTCGTCCGGCGCGATCGTCATGCGGTGGCTCCGGTCAGTTCAGTGCCGTTGGTCCGTTGCGCGAGCTCCACGTCCGTCAGCTGCTCCGGGCGGTCCACATCGGGCTGCTCCGCGATGAGGTCCAGGAACTCCTGGCGGAAGTACGTGATGCCGCTGGTGATGGGGGACGTGGCGCCGTCCCCGAGCGCACAGAACGAGCGGCCGAGGATGTTGTCGCAGACGTCGAGCATCATGTCGACGTCCGCGCTCGTGCCCTGGCCGTGCACCATGCGCTCCAGCACCTGCACCAGCCAGTACGTGCCCTCGCGGCACGGGGTGCACTTGCCGCAGCTCTCGTGCTTGTAGAACTCGGTCCACTTCATGACCGCCCACGGCACCGAGACGGTCTCGTTGAAGACCTGCACCGCGGTCGTCCCCAGCATGGAACCGGCCTCGGCGGCGCCCTCGAAGTCGAGCGGGACGTCGAGGTGGTCGGCGGTGAGCAGCGGCGTCGACGAGCCGCCCGGCGTCCAGAACTTCAGCGGGACGCCGTCCTTCATGCCGCCGGCCAGCTCCAGCAGCTCGCGCAGCGTGATGCCGAGCGGGGCCTCGTACTGGCCGGGGCGCTCGACGTGCCCGGAGATCGAGTAGATCTTCGGGCCGGGCGACTTCTCCCGGCCCATCGAGCGGAACCAGTCCGAGCCGCCGTTGACGATCGCCGGGACGCTCGCGATGGTCTCGACGTTGTTCACGACGGTCGGGCAGGCGTACAGCCCGGCGGTCGCCGGGAACGGCGGCTTGAGCCGCGGCTGGCCGCGCCGGCCCTCCAGCGAGTCGAGCAGCGCCGTCTCCTCGCCGCAGATGTAGGCGCCGGCACCAGCGTGCACCACGATCTCCAGGTCGAACCCGGAGCCGAGGATGTCGGTGCCGAGGTAGCCGCGCGCCTTCGCCTCACGGACCGCGGCACGGAGCCGGCGGATGCAGTGCAGCGCCTCGCCGCGCACGTAGATCGCGCAGAAGTTCGCGCGGATCGCGTAGCTGGTGACGATGCAGCCCTCGATGAGCGAGTGCGGGTCGGCCATCATCGTCGGGATGTCCTTGCAGGTGCCCGGCTCGCCCTCGTCGGCGTTGATGACCAGGTACTTCGGCTTCGCGCCGGGGCCCTTCCCGCTGCCGTCGTCCTGCGGGATGAAGCCCCACTTCATGCCGGTCGGGAACCCCGCGCCGCCGCGGCCGCGCAGGCCGGAGTCCTTGATCAGCTGGATGAGCTGGTCCGGGTGGGCGGCGAACGCGGTGCGCAGCGACGTGTAGCCGTCGAGCTGCTCGTAGGTGTCGATGGACCACGACCGCGGCGACAGCCACCGCCTCGTCAGGACGGGCGTGACCGGGTCCGGCTTGCGCACAGGCTCTGTGGTGCTCATGCGATCACTTCTTCTCCGGTAGCGCGGGCATCGCGGGCGGGCTGCCGGGCATCGCCGGGGCGGTCCAGCCGTTGTCCTCGGCCAGCCGCGCCCCCCGCACCGACTCGATCGCCGACGACGGCCCCTCGACCCGAGCGGTCTCGTCGACCGGGGCCGCCTCGTCGGTGAAGCCGGCCAGCTCCAGCTCGACGGTGCGGAGGTCGGTCAGCGGGGCACCGCGGGTCGGCTGCGGACGCTCACCGCGGCGCAGCGCGTCGACCAGCTCGACCGCCGACTCGACCGACTGGTTGTCGAAGTACTCGTAGTCGACCTGCAGGACCGGGGCGAGATCGCACGCCGCCAGGCACTCCGCGTGCTCGAGCGTGATGGAGCCGGTCGTGCCCGGCTCGCCCACCGTCTCCTCGTGCCCCAGCGGGCGGTCCTCGGAACCCAGGTGGGTCTGCAGCCGGGCGTAGATGTCGTCCCCGCCGAGCGCCGCGCACAGCGTGTTGGTGCACACGCTGACCAGGTGCTCGCCGCAGGGACTGCGCTTGTACATCGTGTAGAACGTCGCCACCGCGGACACCTCGGCCGTGGTCAGCTCGAGGGCCTCGGCGCAGTAGCGGATGCCGTCCTGGCTGACGTAGCCCTCGACCGACTGCACCAGGTGCAGCAGCGGGAGCAGCGCCGACCGCGGCTCCGGGTACTGGGCGATGGTCTCCTTCGTCCGCGCGCGGGTGAGCTCGTCGAACGTCGGCGAGACCGGCGACGGCTCCGGCGGTGCGGGGAACTCGCGCTCCGTCGGGGTGACCGGGGCCGGCGAGTTGGACTCCGGGTTGCCTCCGGGGAGGGTCATCGGTCGCAACCTCCCATCACGGGGTCGATCGACGCGACGGCCGCGATGACGTCGGCGACCTGGCCGCCCTCGCTCATCGCGGGCATCGTCTGCAGGTTCACGAAGCTGGGGTCGCGCACGTGGACGCGGACCGGGCGGGTGCCGCCGTCGGAGACCAGGTGGACGCCGAGCTCGCCGCGCGGGGACTCGACGCCGACATAGGCCTGGCCCGGCGGCACGTGGAAGCCCTCGGTCACCAGCTTGAAGTGGTGGATCAGCGACTCCATCGACTGGCCCATGATCTTGCGGACGTGCTCGAGCGTCGTGCCCATGCCGTCGCTGCCGATCGAGAGCTGAGCCGGCCACGCGACCTTCGGGTCGTCGACCATGACCCGGCCGGGGCCGATCTCGTCGAGCTTCGCCAGCGCCTGCCGCATGATCTTCAGCGACTCGTGGATCTCGGCGACACGCAGCCGGTAGCGGGCGTAGCAGTCGGCCTCGGTCGCCGTCGGGACCTCGAAGTCGTACTCGTCGTAGACCGAGTACGGCATGTGCTTGCGCAGGTCCCAGGCCAGCCCGGCCGACCGCAGGATCGGACCGGACGCACCGAGCGCCAGGCAGCCGTCGACGGGCAGGTAGCCGACACCCTCCAGCCGCTGCTTCCAGATCGGCTGGCCGGTGAGCAGGCGGTCGTAGTCGGGCAGCCGCGAGTCCATGACGTCGAGGAACTCGGTGACCCGCTCCCGGTACCCCTCGGGGAGGTCCTGGGCGAGCCCGCCGGGCCGGATGAACGCGTGGTTCATCCGCAGGCCGGTCAGGAACTCGAGCAGGTGCAGGACCTCCTCGCGCTCGCGGAACCCCGACGTCATGCCGGTCAGCGCGCCCAGCTCCATGCCGCCGGTGGCGAGCGCGACCAGGTGCGAACCGATCCGGTTGAGCTCCATGAGCAGCACCCGGATGTGCTCGGCCCGGTGCGGCACCTCGACGTCGAGCAGCTTCTCGACGGCCATGCAGTACGCGGCCTCGTTGAACAGCGGCGCCAGGTAGTCCGCGCGGGTCACGAACGTGACCCCCTGCGTCCAGGTCCGGTACTCGCAGTTCTTCTCGATGCCGGTGTGCAGGTAGCCGATCACCGCACGGCCCTGGGTGACGGTCTCGCCCTCCAGCTCGAGGACGAGTCGCAGCACGCCGTGCGTCGACGGGTGCTGCGGACCCATGTTGATGACGATGCGGTCGTCGTGGTCCGCATCCATCAGGGTGTCCCAGTCGCCACCGGTGACCGTGTAGACGGTGCCCTCGGTGGTCTCCCGGCCGGGAGCGGCGTAGGGGTCCTGCTGCGGTGTGGTGGGGCGGTCGTCGGTGCTCGTCACGAGTAGGCCCTCCGCTCGTCGGGCGGCGGGATCTCCGCCCCCTTGTACTCCACGGGGATGCCGCCCAGCGGGTAGCTCTTGCGCTGGGGGTGGCCCTCCCAGTCGTCCGGCATGAGGATCCGGGTCAGCGCGGGATGGCCGTCGAAGACGACGCCGAACATGTCCCAGGTCTCGCGCTCGTGCCAGTCCGCGGTGGGGTACACGTCGACGACGCTGTCGACGTGCAGGTTCTCGATGTCCAGCGCGACCTCGAGCCGGATGCGGCGCCGGTAGGTCATGGACAGCAGGTGGTAGGCGACGTGCACCGGCCGGTCGACGGGCGACCCGTCCGGCGCCGAGTAGTCCACACCGGACACCGTCGCGCAGAACTCGAAGCGCAGGCCCGGGTCGTCGCGCAGCGTGCGGGCGACCGCGTTGAGCTTGTCGGGCAGCACGTACAGGGTCATCTCGTCGCGGTCGATCGTGACCTGCTCGATCGCGTCCCGCGGGATGGATCGCTCGTCCATCGCCGCGCCCAGCTCGTCGGCGAACTCGTCGAACCAGCCGCCGAAGGGCCGCTCGGCCGGCGCCGGCGCGTACCCGGGCAGCGTCAGCCCGCCGTAGCCGGAGGTGTCCCCGGTGCCGCGGACGCCGAACATGCCCGAGCGTGCCCGGGTCTCGGTGATGCGGGCGGCGGGCCGGACACCGGCCAGCGCGTCCCCACCACCACCGGCCTGCTGCTGCTCCAGCGCGGCGCCGCTCTCCTGCGACGACGAGTGCTCGCCGCCGGTCGGCTCGGCGTCGTCCTTCGAGGTACCGGTCGGTCCGGTCACTGCTGCTCACCTCCACGCGCGGCGTCGGCCAGCGACGGCAGGTCCGGCCGCTCGGCCGCGACCAGCTCGTTCAGGGCCGGCTTCGGCTGCGCGCCCGGCTCGAGATGGTTCGGGACGTCCGGGGTGGGCGTGCTCTTCAGCGCGTCCAGCTGCTTGTGCTTCGGCGCGAACTTCACCGACGACGGCACCATCGGCGTCCGGTACCCGGACTCGGCCAGCTCGGCGGCCCGCTTCGGGCCCAGCGGCTCGTCCATGATCTTGGCGTGGATCTTCAGGATCGCGTCGATGAGCATCTCCGGCCGCGGCGGGCAGCCCGGCAGGTACATGTCCACCGGCACGACGTGGTCGACGCCCTGGACGATCGCGTAGTTGTTGAACATGCCGCCGGAGCTGGCGCACACGCCCATCGCGAGCACCCAGCGCGGCTCGGGCATCTGGTCGTAGATCTGGCGCAGGACCGGCGCCATCTTGTTGCTCACCCGGCCCGCGACGATCATCAGGTCGGCCTGGCGCGGCGAGGCACGGAAGACCTCCATGCCGAACCGCGCGAGGTCGTAGCGCGGTGCGCCGGTGGTCATCATCTCGATGGCGCAGCAGGCCAGGCCGAACGTGGCGGGCCAGAGCGACGACTTCCGGGTCCAGTTGACCAGCTTCTCGACGTTGGTCAGCAGGACACCGCTGGGCAGGTTCTCCTCGAGTCCCATGACGGCCTCAGTTCCACTCGAGCCCGCCGCGACGCCATTCGTAGGCGTACGCGAAGGCGATCGTGGCGATGTAGAGCGTGATGGCCACGAACCCGAAGACACCGACCGCGTCGGCGACGACGGCGTACGGGTACATGAACACCAGCTCGATGTCGAACAGGATGAACAGCATCGCCGTGAGGTAGTAGGCGACCGGGACGCGACCGCCACCGACGACGGGCTGCGGCGAGGGCTCGATGCCGCACTCGTAGGAGTCCAGCTTCGCCCGGTTGAACCGGCGCGGCCCGATCAGTGGCGCCGCGGCGACCGAGAACACCGCGAACCCCGCCGCCAACGCGAACAGCAGGACGAGCGGGAGATAGGGATCGAGCATCCGTTCACCTTCGTGGTCGCGCCGCCACCGTCGTTGGTGGTGATCGACAAGCCGGTCGGGGGGACCCTATGTCCGCCACCGTGTGACGAAGAACCCAGGCGAGCCTTACCTGAGGGGGGACCTGGATCACGTGTGATCCACATCGTCGCTGGTCGAGGCCCTCCGATCGCCGTGTCGAGCACCACGCTTGTGAAAAACTTCACGAACGTCGCGACGAGTGTAGGACGTGAGCCACGGATCCGCGTCGGCGGATCGGGCGAGGACGACGAACTTCTTGCGGCGCAACGCGACGCGACCGGGCGGTGACAGAGGGTCCGGCACCGCCCGGCCGGTGCGACAGCGCTCGCCCCGTGCGGGAGCGGTCGGTCGGTGCAGGCACGAATCCGTGCAGGACCGATCGGGCCGTGCAGGACCGGTCGGTCGGGGCCGGAGCGCTCGGGCGATGCAGGAACCGCCGGTCGGGCCGGAGCGCTCGGGATGCAGGAGCCGCCCGGCGCGCGGAGAACGGTGCCCCTCGGCCCGGTGCCGGCGGCCGGGGGGCACCGCCCCGTGCGGTCGGCCGTGGTCCGGCCGCCGGTCCGGCTCTGACGCGCCGGGCACCCACGGATCGCCGCACAGCTTCCCGAGCAGTCGCGCACCCTGCAGGGCAGCCGCACAGCCCGCAGGCCCGCCGCGTACCCCGCAGCGGCGGTACCGCTCCCCCGGCGGCAGCTGTCGCACCCGTAACCGCACAGGCTCTCTTCCAGCCGCACAGTCTGCTGGCTCGCCGCACAACTCCGAGCCTGTGCGGGACGCCGCAAGGGTGTGCGGTTGCGCTGGGGGGTGGGCGGCGAGGGTGGCCCGGCGGGGGCGGGCGCCGGGGGCCGGGGCCCCGGGGGCGATTCGCCCGGCTGGCGGTGCCGTGCCGCATCGGGCGGCGGCAACGGGGTGGAGCACGACGTGGGAGAGGCCGCGACAGCCGCACGCCCGCGAAGGACCGCACACCCGGCCGACAGCCACACACCCTCGAGGACCCGCACCCGGCCGACAGCCGCACACCTCCGAGGAACCGCACACCCGGCCGAGCGGCCGCACACCCGGCGCCGGGAAGCCGCACAGCCGCACCGCGACCGCACAGGTTCGTTGCCTGCCGCACAGGTCCGGACTTGTGCGGAAGGCACGGAATCTGCGCGGGCAGCACAGAACCTGTGCGGCCGCATCGCGGCGCGGCGCGGAGGCGCGGCGCGATGCGGGGCGCGGAGGCGGGGCGCGGCGCGGAGGGGGGCGCGGAGGGGCGCGGCGCGGAGGCGGGGCGGGGGCCCGGGGGACGAGGCGCGGCGGCACGGCCCCGGCGGCACGGCGCGGCGGCACGGCGCGGCGGCGGCGCCGGGACGGGGCGTCGGCGCGGAGGCCGGCGTGGGTCAGGCGGGCTTGTACGCCCGGTGCAGCGCCACGGCGCCGACGGTGAGGTTGCGCCAGGCCACCCGCTCCCAGCCCGCGTCGGCGATCTTCTGGGAGAGCGCGGCCTGGTCGGGCCAGTCCCGGATCGACTCGGCGAGGTAGAGGTAGGCGTCCGGGTTCGAGGACACCGTGCGGGCCACGGTGGGGATCAGGTGCCCGAGGACGGCGCCCTGGTAGAGCGCGCGGAACGGCGCCCAGGTGGGGGTGGAGAACTCGCAGACCACGAGACGTCCGCCGGGGCGGGTCACCCGGGCCATCTCGCGCAGCCCGGCCACGGTGTCGGCGACGTTGCGCAGGCCGAAGGAGATCGTGACGGCGTCGAACGAGGCGTCGGCGAAGGGCAGGTGCAGGGCGTCGGCGGCGGCCTTCGGCACGTCGCGGTGGGCGCCCGCGCGCAGCATGCCCAGCGAGAAGTCGGCGGCGACGCACCAGGCGCCGTCCTTCGCGAGCTCGACGGTGGACACCGCGGTACCGGCGGCGAGGTCGAGGACCTTCTCGCCGGGCGAGAGGGCCAGTGCGCGCCGGGTCTGCACCCGCCAGTAGCGGTCCTGACCGCCGGACATCGCGGTGTTGGTCAGGTCGTAGCGCCGGGCGACGCCGTCGAACATCCGGGCGACGTCGTGCGGATCCTTGTCGAGCTCGGCGCGGGACACGCCACGAGCGTACGCAGCGGCGGTCACCGCTCGCCGAACTGCTCCCGCAGGACCTCGCGCAGCCCGGACAGGTACTCCGCACGGACCCGGGCCGCGGTCGCCGGCCACTCCCCGGCGGGGGTGTCGACGCCGGTCCCGGGTCCGGTGAAGGCGCCCATCCCGTGCAGGGCGATCCACCGGTGGTCGTAGTCGTGCGGGGCGCCCCGGTCCCAGGCGACGGCCCGCACGGCGGCGCGCCGGACCCGGGCCGGGTCGGCGAAGGCCCACCGGTTCACCGCCTCGCCGAACCGCTCGCGCAGCACCCCGACCGCCGACGCGGCCGTGGGGTCGGTGCAGCGGGTCGCGTCGAACCGGGCACGGACCTGGGCCGCGTAGAACCAGCGGGCGGCCTCCGCCATGTCGCCCTCGGCGACCAGGTTCTCCGACAGGGCGAACAGCACCGGCGGCAGCACCCGGTGCGGCGCGGCCAGCACCTCGGCCCTGGCCGTCGCACGGACGGCCGGGTTGCGGTCGAGCAGCCGCTGCATCTGCGCGACGGCGGCCGAGGTGTCCACCCCGGCGAGCTCACCCTGCGGTTCGACGACGACGGTCGTGCCCACGTGTGTCATGCCGCCGAGCCTGCGCCGGGCGGGCTGCTCCCGGATCCGCACGACTACGCAGCCGCGACCGAGCGGGGTCAGGCGGCGAGGTGCTCGGGCGCGGCGTGCAGCACCTGGGTGTAGTGCGCGAGCAGCTCGTCCCCGACCGCGGTCCAGGTGCGGCGCAGGACGGACTGGCGGGCGGCGGTGCCGAACGCCCGGTTGCGGCCCGGGTCGCACAGCGCGGTGACGGCGCCGACCAGCTCGCGGTCGGCCTCGTCGGTGGCGGGATCGCCGGGCTCGCCGCCGTCCGGGCGGGGCGCGACGAGGTACCCGGTGCGGCCGGGCAGGACGAGGTCGCGCGGTCCGCCCGCGTCCGGCGCGACGACCGGGACACCGGAGGCCAGCGCCTCCTGCACGGCCTGGCAGAACGTCTCGGCCTGTCCGGTGTGGACGAAGACGTCGAGGCTGGCGTAGATCCGGGCGAGCTCGTCGCCGCCGCGGTGCCCGAGGAACGCCGCCGACGGCAGCCGCTCCCGCAGCCCGTCCGCGCTCGGCCCGTCCCCGACGACGACCAGCCGCGTCCCGGGCATCGACCCCAGCACCGCGAGCCGGTCGACCTGCTTCTCCGGGGCCAGCCGGCCGACGAACCCGATCAGCCGTTCCCCGTCCGGCGCCAGCTCGGCGCGCAGCGCGTCGTCGCGCCGGGAGGGGGTGAACCGCCGGGTGTCGACGCCGCGCGCCCACTGGTGCACCCGCGGGACGCCGCGCTCGCGCAGCGCGCCGGTCGCCCAGCTGGACGGGGCGAGCGTGCGGTCCGCCATCGAGTGCAGCCGGCAGGTCCAGCGCCAGGCCGCACGGGCGGTGAGACCGAGCCCGTACGACGAGGCGAACCCGGCGACGTCGGTCTGGTAGATCGCGACCGTCGGGATGCCGAGCCGGCGCGCGGCGGCCAGCCCCCGCGCCCCGACGACGAACGGCGCGGCCAGGTGGACGACGTCCGGCCGGAACGCCCGCAGCGCGGTGAGCACCCGGCGGCTCGGGACGCCGACCGGCATCGAGTTGACCACCGGGAGCCCGACGGCGGGGATCCGGACGACCGGGATCCCGTCGTACTCCTGCGGCTCACCGGACCCGGGTGCGATCACGAGGACGTCGTGACCACCGGCCCGCAGGTGCTCGCACACCCGCAGGACGGAGTTGGTGACGCCGTTGACCACCGGCAGGAAGCATTCCGAGACGATTGCGACGCGCACGGTTCGACAGTGCTCGGAGCGGGACGCCGGGCCGGGTCCACGGCGTGATCAACCACCCAACCCTCGGCGAACATCGGGTGGGGCGCCCGCGAGTTGGTGTGCCCGGCACGGTCGCGTCATCTCGCGGTCGCGACCGGGTCACCACCTGCCCGGACACTCGGTGCGCATGACGGCCGTCCCGCAGACCACCCGACCCGTGCGCCCGGTGGACCCGGCGCTGCTCTCCCGCGCCCTGGAGACGGCCGGGCGGCTGGCGAACGACGCCGCCGAGGTGATCACCGCGACGCTCGGCCGCGAGCACGGCGGACCGCCGGAGGCCACCGCCAAGGCGAACCCGTTCGACTGGGTCACCGACACCGACCGGACGCTGGAGCGGCACACCCGCCGCGTCCTGGCGGCCGAGTTCCCCGGCTGCCCGGTCGTCGGCGAGGAGTACGGCGCCGACCGGGGCGCGGCGGAGGCGCCGATGCGGTGGGTGGTGGACCCGGTCGACGGCACCGCGAACTACGTGGCCGGGCTCCCGTGGTGCGCGTACAGCCTGGCCCTGGTCGACGGCGACGGCCCGGCCGTCGGCGTCGTCGCCGATCCGGGCCGCGGGCAGATCTACGCGGCCGCCCGCGGCCGCGGGTTCCGGGCGAACGGCAAGCCGGTCCCCCCGGCCCGGCCGGCCCGGCTGGCCGGCTCACTGGTGTGTGCGGAGGACCCGGACCCGGCCTTCGTCGACCGTGCCCGCGCCGCGCACGCCGGCGTCCGGGTGCTCGGGTCGGCCGCCCTGGCGATCACCCAGGTGGCGCTGGGCAACGCCGTCGCCGCGGTGCTCACCCGCTACCACGAGTGGGACGTGGCGGGGGCGCTGTGCCTGGCCGCGGAGTCCGGCGCGATGGTGCTGGGCCGCGACGGGCGGTCCGCCCCGATGCCGGCGGACGGGCTGCTCGTCGTCGCGCCGGAGGTGGCGGCGGAGACGTGCGCGCTCTGGCGCGGTCAGGACCGCTGATCGCGGCGGCGCCGCAGCGTCACCCAGGCCGGGCCGACCACGACCCAGATCGCGGCGAGCGCGCCGGCCGCCGGGAGGATGCCGTCGACCGCGGACCGGCCGGCGACGCGGACCCGGGTGGGCTCCGCGATGTCGTACTCGACGTAGATGTTCTCGCCGGGCGTGAGACCGACCGGGTAGGCGATCCCGGCCCCGGGGGTCTGCAGGCGCCCCTCGGCGTCGACGAACCGGACCACCGAGCGCCAGTAGCCGGAGCCGTCGAGGACGGTGGCCGCCGTGGTGGCGCCGTGCGAGGAGATCCGGATGTCGGTGAGGAACGCCCCACCGAGCGCGATCAGCACCAGCAGCGTCAGGGTGATCCCGACACCCGCGACGATCTCCGGCACCCGGTAGCGCACCCGGGCCATGAAGCGGCCCGCAGCGGCCCGGGTCTCGGTCAGCACGTCGCCGGTCGGACTGGTCACGACACCCGATTCTAGGGAGCCGCCCACCGGGCCACGGCCACCCGGGTGTGTCGGGTGCCTCGCCCCGCCGCCCCGCACCGCCGCGGTCCGTTGCCTACCCTCGGGGTGTGACTGTCGCACCGGCCGGCACCGCGTTGCGGGTCCGCACCCGCCCGCTCCGGCTCGACGGGCCGCTGCTGGACGTGCTGCCCCGCGGTGCGGGCGCGCTGTCCTGGGTGCGTGGCGACGAGGGCATCGTCGGGTGGGGCGAGGCCGCCCGGTTCACCGCGTCCGGTCCCGGGCGGTTCGCCGAGGCCGACCGCTGGTGGCGCTCGGTCGTGGCCGACCTGGAGGTCGACGACGACGTCCGGCTGCCCGGCACCGGCGCCGTCGCCTTCACCTCCTTCACCTTCGATCCGGCCTCCGCCGGGTCGGTGCTGGTGGTGCCGCGGGTCGTCGTCGGCCGCCGCGGGCACCGGGCGTGGGTCACCGAGATCTCCACGGACGACGAGCCGCCCGGCGCGGCGCTGCCCGTCCCCGCGCCGGTCCGGCCCGGCGGGCGGCTGCACTTCGCCGACGGCGACGTCCCGGCCCACCGCTACCGCGGCGCGGTCGGCGAGGCCGTGCGCCGGATGCGGGCGGGTGAGCTGGACAAGGTCGTGCTCGCCCACGACCTGCTCGCGCACGCCGACGCGGACCTCGACACGCGCTTCCTCCTGGGCGGGCTCGCCCGACGGTTCCCGACGTGCTGGACGTTCGCCGTCGACGGCCTGGTCGGCGCCACCCCGGAGCTGCTGCTGCGGCTCGACGGGCCGACCGTGGAGTCGCGGGTGCTGGCCGGGACGATGTGGCCCTCCGGCGACGGGACCGATGTGGACAGCGCGCTCGCCGGGTCCGCGAAGGACCGCCGCGAGCACGCCTACGCGGTCGACTCCCTCGCCGCGTCGCTGCGGCCGCTGGTGACCGACCTGCGGGTGCCGGACGGCCCGTCCGTCCTGACCCTGCCCAACGTGTCCCACCTGGCGAGCGACGTCACCGCCCGGCTCGACGCGGCGCGCCCCGCCTCCCTGCTGACGCTGCTCGGTGCGGTGCACCCGACCGCGGCCGTCGGCGGGACCCCGACCCCGGACGCGACCGCGCTGATCACGGAGATCGAGGGGCTCGACCGCGGCCGCTACGCCGGCCCGGTCGGCTACGTCGACGCCGACGGCGGCGGGGAGACCGGCATCGCGCTGCGCTGCGCCGAGCTGCGCGGCCGCACGGCGCGGTTGTTCGCCGGGTGCGGGATCGTCGCCGACTCCGATCCCGACGCGGAGGTGCGCGAGGCCGCCGCCAAGATGCGCGCCGTCCGGGAGGCGCTGGAGGGCTGAGCGCCCTCAGCCCAGTGCCGCGCCCACGGCCTCGCGGAGGGCGGCGTGCGCGTCGCGCAGACCGGCCCGCGGCACCCGGACACGGACCAGGCGGCGCCCGGAGCCGGGCCGTGCGGTCAGCTCGGCCGGGTCACCGGACCAGTCGGCCGCGTCCCAGCCCGCGGCGCGGGCCAGACCGACGAGATCGACCCCGGTCGGCGTGCCGAAGATCCGCTCGAAGGCGTGCGCGTGTTCCGCGCCGCCCTGCTCGAGCAGGTGGAAGATGCCGCCGCCGTCGTCGTCGAGGACGACCGCGGTGAGGTCCGGGCAGGGCTCGTCCGGGCCGATGACCAGGCCCGTCGTGTCGTGCACCAGGGTGAGGTCACCGAGCAGCAGCGCGGTCGGGCCGTCGTGCGCCAGCGCCGCGCCGACGGCGGTCGACACCGTCCCGTCGATCCCCGCGACGCCCCGGTTCGCGCGCACCGTCAGCCCGGACCGGGGGGTGGCGGCGAGCGCGACGTCGCGGACCGGGTTCGACGAGCCGAGGACGAGCTGCCCGCCGTCGCGCTGCGCGGCGACGACCTGACGGGCCAGGCGCAGGCCGGGCGCACCGTCGGCGGTGCCGTCGTCGAGGGCGGTGTCGAGGGCCTTGGCCGCGGCCCGGTCGGCGTCGCCCCACGCCCACGTCCAGTCGTCGGGCGGGGTGAGGGCGGGCAGCGCGCCGACGGCCCGGACCGTGCCGGACACGTCGGTCCAGCCGACGCCGTCCTGACCGGGGTCGGCGTACACCGCGATGCCGGGGTCCGCGAGCACGGCGGACACCGCGCGGTGCAGCGTCGGACGGCCCAGGACGACCACCTGCGTCGGCCGCAGCTCCGGCCGGTCGATCAGCCAGGGGCCGGTGCGCAGGGCGTGCGGCCACCACGGCGACGACGGCTCGGCCACCAGCGGGGCGCCACCGAGCAGGCCGGGATCGACGGCCGGGCCGCCGGTACCGGCGATCACGAGGGTCCGGGCGGCGGGGTCCAGCGGCAGTGGCGGCGCCGTCCGCACCGGCCGGGTCACCGCGGTCCAGGCCGCTCCGGCGGCGCGGCCGGCGGGGACGCCGGGCCCGAGGAGGTCCTGCGCACCGGGCGTCGCGGCCGGGCCCTCGGGCACCAGCGGCTCGGCGTAGGGCAGGTCCAGGTGCACCGGGCCGGGGGCACCGGCCCCGGTCCCGGTCGCCGCCGCCAGCGCGCGCGCCACCGACGACCGCCAGCGCCGCGCCTCCGTGTCGGTCACCACGTCGGGCACGGCGAGCGAGCCGGACCAGCGCACGGTCGGCCCGAACAGGGCGGACTGCGCGATCGTCTGGCTGGCACCGGTCCCGACGAGCTCGGGCGGCCGGTCCGCGGTGAGCGCGATCAGCGGCACCCCGGCGTGGGCGGCCTCGAGCACGGCGGGATGCAGGTTCGCGACGGCCGTCCCCGAGGTGACGACGACCGGCACCGGACGCCCGGAGGCCAGCGCCAGGCCGAGTGCGAGGAAGCCCGCCGTCCGCTCGTCGATCCGGACGTGCAGCCGGATCAGCCCGAGCGCCTCGGCCCGGGCCAGCGCGAACGCCGGCGGCGCGTTGCGGGAGCCCGGGCAGAGCACAGCGTCGGTGACGCCGGCGCGGATCAGCTCGTCCACGAGGACGCGAGCCTGGGCGGTGGAGCCGTTCACGCAATCAACCCTCGGTAGCCGTGGTGGGGGCCGGGCGGGCGGCGAGACGCACGCTCCGGAAACCCGCCGCCGGTCGTGCGGTCCGGCGCTCGGGAGGCGCGACCGCGACCGGCCGGTATCGACGGTACCCCGTACGGCGGGGCCTCCACCTGTGACGCCCGTCGTCGGCGGCTCAGACCTCCAGGTACTCGAAGGTCGTCGCCGCGCTCGCGCCGGGGAGCCGGGTCGCGACCCCGGCCGCCCACTCCCGCAGGACCCCGCTGCCCGCCATGTCGCCGTCCAGCGCCGCCAGGTACGCCCGGTGCGCCTCCAGCGAGGCGACGGCCGCGTCGAGGTGCCCGGAGATGTCGACCGCGTGCCGCGCGCGGGGCGACGCCGCGACCGCGACCCCGCGCACGCCGTCCCACCGCTCGCCCGCCTCCGGGAACAGCCACCGGTTCGCCGCGTCCCGGACGGCGTCGATGACGGCCCGGCCGACGGCGACGTGATCGGCGTGGTTGGGCGCGGCGCCGTCGGCGTCCCACGACTCCCGGTGGTTCCCGGTGACGACGAGCTGCGGCCGGTGCCTGCGGATCGCCGCGGCGATGTCGCGGCGCAGCGCGACCGAGTACTCGACCAGGCCGTCGGGATGGTCGAGGAACTCGACGACGTCGACGCCGACGGCCGCGCACGCCGCCCGCTGCTCGGCCTCGCGGACGGGGGCGCACGCGTCGGGGGCGAGGGTGTCGATCCCCGCCTCACCGCGGGTGACCAGCAGGTAGGTGACCCGCCTGCCCTGCGACGTCCAGCGGGCGACGGCGCCGGAACCGCCGTACTCCATGTCGTCCGGATGGGCGACGACGACCAGCACGCGGTCGGCGTCCTCGGGCAGCGGCAGGTAGTCGTCGTCGGACATGGGTCCAGTGTGGCGGGGACCGTCGGCCCGGTGTGGCCGCAGCACGTCGGATGCCGGGTCCTGGTGTGGTGGGAACCGGTGTATCCATCACCCGGACGAACTACGGTGACGCCACCGACAGCCAGTCTCACGATGGGGAGAGACCGTGTCCGACACGCAGTCCGGTGCCACCGCACCGGGAACCGGGACGACGCCGACGGAGCCCGGCCGGCCACGCACGCCGATCGGCCGCGTGGTCGCGGCGAGCATGCTCGGCACGACGGTCGAGTGGTACGACTACTTCCTCTACGGCGTCGCCGCGGCGCTGGTCTTCCCGCAGGTGTTCTTCCCGGACTCCGACGGCGCCACCGGCCTCCTGCTCTCGCTCGGCACGTTCGCCGTCGGGTTCATCGCGCGCCCGCTGGGCGGCCTGGTGTTCGGCCACTACGGCGACAAGATCGGCCGCAAGAAGCTGCTGGTCATCTCGCTGCTCATGATGGGCCTGTCGACGTTCGCGATCGGCCTGCTGCCGGGCTACGCCACGATCGGCATCGCCGCGCCGGCGCTGCTGGTGCTGCTGCGCCTGATCCAGGGCTTCGCACTGGGCGGCGAGTGGGGCGGCGCCGTCCTGATCGTGTCCGAGCACGGGAAGCCCGAGCACCGGGGGTTCTGGGCGAGCTGGCCGCAGGCCGGCGCGCCCGCCGGGCAGCTGCTCGCCAACGGCCTGCTCGCGGTGATGGCGCTGGTGCAGTCCGAGGAGGCCTTCCAGGCCTGGGGCTGGCGGATCCCGTTCCTGCTGTCCGCCGTGCTGGTGCTGATCGGCCTGTACGTCCGGCTCGCCGTCGAGGAGTCCCCGGTGTTCCGGGAGGCGCAGGCGAAGGCGGCCGCGCGGGCCGCGGCCGGCGAGAAGGAGACGATGCCGATCGTCGACGTGTTCCGGCAGTACCCGCGCGAGGTGCTGACCGCGATGGGCGCCCGGTTCGCCGAGAACGTCTCCTACTACATCTTCACGATCGTCATCTCCACCTACGCGACCCGTCAGCTCGACCTGCCGTCGTCGTTCGTGCTGGGGGCGGTGCTGATCGGTGCGGCCGTGCACCTGGTGACCACCCCGATGTGGGGCGCGATCTCCGACCGGGTCGGGCGCAAGCCGGTGTACCTGGTCGGTGCGGTCGGCGTCGGTGTCTGGGCGTTCGCGTTCTTCGCCCTGCTCGACACGCGGAACTTCGCGCTCACCGCGATCGCGGTGACGGTCGGCCTGGTGCTGCACGGCGCGATGTACGGCCCGCAGGCGGCGTTCCTGTCCGAGCTGTTCGGCACGAAGGTCCGCTACTCGGGGGTGTCGATCGGCTACCAGCTGGCCTCGGTGTTCGCCGGCGGTCTCGCCCCGGTGATCGCGGTCGCACTGCTGACCGCGACCGGCACCGGCTTCTCGATCGCCGTCTACATCGCGGCCAGCTCGGTGGTGACGATCGTCGCCGTGGCGCTCTACTCGGAGACCCGGACCCGCCGCCTCGACGCCGACGATGCGCTGACGGAGCGCTGACGGAGCGCTGACGCGGGACAGATCCTCACCGAGCGCGGCGGCTCCGCCGGGCGTAGAACGGGCACCGACCCGACCACCGTCCCCGGAGCCGCCCCGTGCCGCGTACCGACCTGACGATCCCCACCCCCGACGGCGACGCCCGTGCCACCCTGCACACCCCGGACGGCGACGGCCCCTGGCCCGGGGTCGTGCTCTACGTCGACGCGGGCGGGGTCCGGAAGGCCATGCACGACATGGCCGCCCACCTCGCCGTCCTCGGCTACGCGGTGCTGCTGCCCGACGTCTACCACCGGCACGGCGACTGGGCGCCCTTCGACATGAGCACCGTGTTCACCGACGACGACGAGCGCGCCCGGCTGATGGGGATGGTCTCCTCGCTGGAGCCGCGGATGGTCGCCGTCGACGCGGAGGCCTGGGTGACGGCGCTGCTCGACCGCCCCGAGGTCGCCGGCCCCCGGGTCGGCGTCACCGGGTACTGCATGGGCGGCGTGATGGCGCTGCGGACGGCCGGCACGCAGCCCGAGCGGGTGGCCGCGGCGGCGTCGTTCCACGGCGGGAACCTCGCCACCGACGACCCGGCCAGCGTGCACCGGCTCGCCGACCGGATCCGCGCCACCGTGTACGTCGCGGGCGCCACCGACGACCGCTCGTTCCCCGAGGAGCAGCGGCAGCGGCTGGAGGAGGCCCTGTCCGGCGCCGGTGTCGGCCACACGGTGGAGACCTATCCGGCGGCGCACGGGTTCGCCGTCCCCGACACTCCCGCCCACGACGACGCCGCCGAGCAGCGGCACTGGGAGGCCCTGCACCGCCTGTTCGGCGGCGCACTCTGACGGGAACGGCCGCGGGGTAACGTTCCGCCCGAGATGAGCGCGACCCTGCACGTGACGGGCCTGGCCGCGGGCCACGGCGATCACCCCCTGTTCTCCGGGCTGGACCTCGTCGTCGCACCGGGCGACGTCGTCGGCCTGGTCGGCGCGAACGGCGCCGGGAAGTCGACCCTGCTGTCGCTGCTCGCCGGGGAACGGGAGCCCGACGCCGGAAAGCTGACGCTCGCCCCGCCGGACGCCACGGTCGGGCACCTGCCACAGGAGCCCGACCGGCGGCCCGGCGAGACGGTGGCCGGCTTCCTCGCCCGGCGCACCGGCGTGGCCGCGGCACAGTCCACGATGGACACCGCGGCCGAGGACCTGGCGTCCGGCGCCCCGGGTGCCGACGACCGGTACGCCGGCGCGCTGGACCGCTGGCTCGCCCTCGGCGGGGCCGACCTCGACGAGCGGGCCGGCGACGCGCTGCGCGAGGTCGGGCTCGGCGTCGGGACCGGCGCGCCGATGACCGGGCTGTCCGGCGGGCAGGCGGCGCGGGCGAACCTCGCCGCGCTGCTGCTGTCCCGCTACGACCTCCTGCTGCTCGACGAGCCCACCAACGATCTGGACCTCGACGGGCTGGACCGACTGGAGCGGTTCGTCACCGGCCTCGCCCGCCAGGGCACCCCGACCGTCCTGGTCAGCCACGACCGCGAGTTCCTGGCCCGCACGGTGAACCGGATCGTCGAGCTCGACCTCGCCCAGCAGCAGGTCCGGATCCACGACGGCGGACACGAGGCCTACCTCGCCGAACGCGAGATCGCGCGCCGGCACGCACGCGAGGACTACGACGAGTACGCCGACAAGCTGGGCGCACTCCGGCAGCGGGCCGTGATGCAGCGGAACTGGATGGCCCAGGGCGTCCGGAACGCGCGCCGCAAGACCAAGGACCCGGACAAGAACGTGCGCGCCCTGCGCGCCGAGTCCAGCGAGAAGCAGGCCGCGAAGGCCCGCCAGACCGAGCGGGCGATCGAGCGGCTGGAGGTCGTCGAGGAGCCCCGCAAGGAGTGGGAGCTGCGGATGACGATCGCGGCCGCGCCCCGGTCCGGGACGGTCGTCGCGCGGGCGGACGCGGCCGTCGTGCGCCGCGGGGACTTCGTGCTCGGCCCGGTGACGCTCCAGCTGGAGTGGGCGGACCGGGTCGTCGTCACCGGCGCGAACGGTGCCGGGAAGTCGACGCTCCTCGGGCTGCTGCTCGGCCGGATCGCACCGGACACCGGCGCCGCGGGGCCGGGATCGGGGGTGGTCGTCGGGGAGATCGACCAGGCCCGCGGCGCGTTCCTCGGCGAGCAGACGCTGCTGCGGGCGTTCGGGGAGCAGGTGCCCGACTGGCCCGAGTCCGAGGTGCGGACGCTGCTGGCCAAGTACGCGCTCACCGCCGACCAGGTGCTGCGGACCGCGGCGTCGCTGTCACCGGGTGAGCGGACCAGGGCCGGGCTGGCGCTGCTGCAGGCCCGCGGGGTGAACCTGCTGGTGCTCGACGAGCCGACCAACCACCTCGACCTGCCCGCGATCGAGCAGCTGGAGCAGGCGCTCGACGCGTTCACCGGGACGGTCCTGCTGGTCACGCACGACCGGCGGATGCTCGACACGGTTCGCGCGACCCGTCGCTGGGAGCTGCGGGACGGAGCGGTCACCGAGCTCTGACCCCGCTACGAACCGGAGAGCCCCGGACCGGTGTCGCCGGTCCGGGGCTCCCCGGTTCGAGTGCGGAAGAAGGGTGGGCGGGGTCAGGCCTGCTCGGGCTCGGCGGCGTCGGACTGCGCGACGATGGCGAAGCGCAGCTCCTCCTCACCGCCCTCCGTCGTCACCGGCTGCACGTCGAGCACCTTGTCGTCCAGCAGCTGGGCCGCGGTGGGCTCCAGGAAGACGGTGATGCCCTCGCCGCGCAGGACGGTGTCCTGGTCGTCGGCCGTCTGCGCCAGCGCGAGCTCCAGGCCCTGCGCGGGGTCCGGCGCGGTGATGCGCAGGCCGCCGTCGTCGGGCAGCTCGGCGTCGGTGCTCAGGGTCTTGATCGCCTCGGCGGCGTTCTCGGTGATCGCCAACATCGACCCCACCGTACGGACGGCGGTGTGCACGTCCACCGGTGTCCCCCCGTCCCGATCACGTTCGGGTGGCGACGGCCCCGTGTCCACCGGGAATGCGCCGGGTGAGCTACGTCACCCACCCCGGCGACCGGCCCCGCGCACGAGAGCGGCCCGGCGTCCACCGTGGGACGCCGGGCCGCAGGTACCGCGAGCGGGTGGCGCGGACTCAGCCGAAGTCGTCGGGGTCCGGGCCGATCCGCTTGCCGGTGTGCAGCTTCTCGATCGACGCGATGTCGTCGTCGGTCAGGGAGAAGTCGAAGATCTCGAAGTTCTCCTTGATCCGGCCCGGGTCGTTCGACTTCGGGAACACGATGTTCCCGAGCTGGATGTGCCAGCGGAGCACGACCTGCGCGGCGGACTTGCCGTACTTCCGGGCGAGCTCGGCGAGCTCCGGGGCGTCGAGCAGGCCCTTGCCCTGGCCGATCGGGCTCCACGCCTCGGTCGCGATGCCGTGCTGCCGGTGGTAGTCGCGCAGCTCGCGCTGGACCAGGTGCGGGTGGAACTCGATCTGGTTGATCGCCGGCACCGTCGAGGTCTCGGCCGCGAGCCGGTCCAGGTGCGGGACCTGGAAGTTGGAGACGCCGATCGACCGGGCCTTGCCGGCCTTCCTCGCGTCCTCGAAGCCCTGCCAGGTCTCGACGTAGCGGTCCTCCTGCGGCTTCGGCCAGTGGATCAGGTAGAGATCGACGTGGTCGAGGCCGAGCTTGGTGAGGCTGTCGTCGAGGCGCTCGACGGCCGAGCCGCGGCCGTGGCCGTCGTTGTTCAGCTTCGTGGTGATCCAGAGCTCGTCGCGCGGGACGCCCGCGTCGGCGATCCCCTTCCCGACGCCCTCCTCGTTGCCGTACATCTGCGCGGTGTCGATGTGCCGGTAGCCCACGTCCAGGGCCGCCTTGACCTTCTCCGCGGTGTCGCCGGGCTCGATCTGGAAGACGCCGAAGCCGAGCTGCGGGATCTCCCGGCCGTCGTTGAGCGTGATCGTGGGAGTAGCCATGACTCCGGTCTACCCGCGCCTGCGCGCGCACATGCCCCACCGTGGGATGTGCCTCGACGGGGAATAGCTCAGCCCCACACCCGGGCGATCTCTGCTGCGACGCCGGCCGCCTGCGCCCGCCCGGCCCGGGCCGCGGCCGGCCGCCGTGCCGGGTCGAGCACGTTGCGGCCGAACGCGCGCCGGGCGCGGCGGTCCGGCTCGACGCAGGCGACCCGCCCGAGCGCGCCGAGCGCCTCGGCCTGCACCCGCGGGGCGACGGCCGACCCGAGCCCGCCGGTCAGCGGGGCGAGCACGACGACGCGGCCGTACCCGGCGGCGAGGTCGGCGTTGGCCATGGACCGCACCCCGCCGTCGATCCAGCGGGTTCCGGCGGCCGTCACCGGTGGCCAGACGCCGGGGACCGCGCAGCTGGCGGCGACCGCGGTGGCGAGCGGGACGCCGTCGTCGCGGGTGAAGACCCGGAGGTCGCCGGTGTACGCGTCCACCGCGGTGATCCACAGGTCACGGCCGGACGGCCAGCCGGCGTCGCCGAGCCGGGACCCGATCGCGGCGAGCCGCTCGGCCTCCCCGACGGTGTCGGCGGCCAGCGCCATCCGGCCGATCCGGGCGCGGACCCGGCGGGCGTCCCGCGGGCCCGCCAGCGCGGCCACCCCGTACCGGACGGCGAGACGCAGCCCGAGGTTCGCCGCGATCTCGCCCGACGGCGGTGCGAGCTGGGTCTCCAGCAACGCCTGCGGGTCCCGTCCGGCGGCGAGGTTCGCTCCGACCGCCGACCCCGCCGACGTCCCGACGACGAGATCGGCCCCGGTCAGGTCGATCCCGTCCGCCGCCAGACCCGCGACCAGCCCGTACATCCAGGCGATCCCGGTGATCCCGCCACCGCCGAGGACCAGTGCCCGCCGCTCGTCGCCCATCCGCTGTCAGCCCCGCAGCGCCCGGGCGGCGATCTGGGCGAGGTGCACCGGCTCCCGCTCCCCGGCCTGCCGGACCTGGGTACGGCAGGAGTAGCCGTCGGCGAGCAGGTCCACCGCGCCGTCGGCGGCCCGGACCGCGGGCAGCAGCGCACGCTCGGCACAAGCCATCGAGACGTCGTAGTGCCCGTCCTCGAAGCCGAAGTTGCCGGCCAGGCCGCAGCAGCCGGAGTCGAGCACGGTCGCGTCCACCCCGAGCGCCGCCAGCACCGCGCGGTCCGGTTCGCTGCCCAGCTCGGCGTGCTGGTGGCAGTGGATCTGCACCAGCGCCGCGCCGTTGCCCTCCCCCGCGACGGCGGCGAGCTCGTCGGCGTGCCGGTTCAGCAACTCCGCGAACGTCGACACCTGCTGCTCGAGGACCGTGACCCGCGGCTCGTCGGGCAGCAGCTCCGCCGCGTCGGACCGCAGGGCGGCGGTGCACGACGGCTCCAGCCCGACGACCGGGATCCCCGCGTCGAGCGCCGGGCCGATCGCCCGCAGGCTGCGCGCCAGCACCCGGCGGGCGGCGGTGACCTGGCCGGTCGAGGTCCAGGTCAGGCCGCAGCACACGTTCCTGGGCGGCAGCTCGACCCGATACCCGAGCCCGGTGAGGACGGCGACGGCGTCCGCCGCGATCTCCGGGTCGAAGTGGTCGGTGAAGGTGTCGGTCCACAGCAGCAGCGGGCCGCGGCTTCCCGGGGCGATCCCGAGGTCCGGGACCCGCGACATCGGCAGGCCGCGTGCGGCCTGCGCGGTGTAGGTCTCGCGGGCGATCGGCGGGATGGCCCGGCGGGCGTCGATCCCGCCCGCCTTCTTCGCGACCGTCGCCAGCAGCGGCACCTGCGCGAGCCGGTTCAGCCCGTCGACGGCGGCCGCCGGGAGCGCCCCCACCATCCGCAGCCAGCGCGGCAGCGCGCCCATCGAGTAGTGCGTGCGCGGCCGGATCCTGCGGTGGTAGCGGTTGGCGAGGAACTCGGTCTTGTACGACGCCATGTCCACACCGACCGGGCAGTCGGACTTGCAGCCCTTGCAGGACAGGCAGAGGTCGAGCGACTCGGCGACCTCGTCGGACTGCCAGCCGTCGGTGATGATCTCGCCGTTCGCCATCTCGAACAGCAGCCGCGCGCGTCCGCGGGTGGAGTGCTTCTCCTCCTTGGTGACGTTCCAGCTCGGGCACATCACCCCGGAGCCGGTGTCGATCGCGCACTTGCCGACACCCAGGCAGCGCCGGGTGGCCCGGTGGAACGAGCCGCGGTCGTGCCCGAAGGCCAGCTTCGGCTCGTCGGGCATGGTCGGCATGCCGAGCTGGACGCGCAGGTTCTCGTCCATCGTCGCCGGGCGCACGACGCGGCCGGGGTTCATCCGGTCGTCCGGGTCCCAGACCGCCTTGAACCGCTCGAAGCCGGTGATGATCTGCGGCGGGTACATGCGCGGCAGCAGCTCGGCGCGGGCCTGCCCGTCGCCGTGCTCACCCGAGAGCGACCCACCGTGCGCGACGACGACGTCCGCCGCATCGGTCATGAACGCCCGGAAGTTCGCGATCCCCGGCTTCGTCAGCAGGTCGAAGTCGATCCGGACGTGCAGGCAGCCGTCGCCGAAGTGGCCGTAGTAGATGCCCGTGCGGCCGTGCCGCTCCAGCACCTTGTCGAACTCGCGCAGGTAGGCACCGAACTTCTCCGGCGGGACGGCGGCGTCCTCCCAGCCCGGCCATGCCTCGCCGCCGTCGGGCGAGCGGGTCACCAGACCGGCACCCTCCTCGCGGACCCGCCACAGCGCGGCCATCTGCTTCGGCTCGGAGACCACGACGGCGCCGGTGGTGTAGGGCTTCATCGCGGACGCGACGGCGTGCGCGGCGGCCTCGGCGGCCGCCCGGTCCTCGCCGCCCGTCTCGACGTAGAGCCAGCCCTTGCCCTCCGGCAGCATCCGCGAGGTCGTCTCGTCGGGGCGCAGCGCACGCAGCGAGGCGATCAGGCCGGCGTCCATCCCCTCGATGGTCAGCGGGGAGTGCTCGCGGACGATCATCACGTTGTCGGCGGCGTGGTAGGCGTCCGGGAAGCCCAGCACGGCCAGCGCCCGCGCGGGCGGCGACTCGACCAGGTCCACCGTCGCGGCGAGGATCGTGGCGCAGGTGCCCTCGGTCCCGACCAGTGCCTTCGCCAGGTTCACGTTCCCGGGGACGAGCTGGTCGAGGTTGTAGCCCGACACCCGGCGGGTCAGCTCCGGGACGTGGTTCGCCACGTCGGTCGCCATCTCGGCGCCCAGCGCACGCAGCGCGTCCGGGATCGCGCCCGTCTCGGTGCCGTCCGGGCCGAGGGTGATCCGCTCCCCGCGGTAGGTCAGGACGTCCAGCGAGCGGACGTTGTCGACCGTCTTGCCCCAGGCCACCGAGTGCGAGCCGCAGGCGTTGTTGCCGATCATCCCGCCGATCGAGCAGCGGTTGTGCGTCGACGGGTCCGGCCCGAACGTCAGCCCGTGCGGCTTCCCGGCGTCGCGGACGGCGTCGCACACCGCACCGGGCTGGACCGTCGCGGTCCGCGCGTCCGGGTCGACCGACAGGATCGAGTCCATGTGGGTGCGGAAGTCGAGCGCGACCGCGGTGTTCACCGCCTGACCGGCGATCGAGGTCCGTGAGCCGACCGGCATGACGGGCACGTCGTGGGCGCGGCAGACCGCCATCGCCGCCTCGACGTCGGCCGCGTTGCGCGGAGCGATCACACCGATCGGGACACCCCGGTAGTTCGACGCGTCGGCCGACCACATGGCGCGGCTGCCGGCGTCGAACCGGACCTCACCGCCGACGGCGGCACGCAGCTCGTTCTCCAGGGCGCGGTACGCGGTGGTGGTCGCGGTACTCACAGCACTCCTCTCGGCAGGCCGGGACGCGACGACGCTACCCCGGCCTGCCGGAGGTCACCGGCTCACCAGTTCTCGACCGACTTCGTGAGGATGTCGGCGATGTCGTCCTCGGTGGGGGTGCGCGGGCAGGTCGCCAGGAGCCGCTGCTGCTTCATCGTGCCGGGCACCAGGTCCGGCACGTCCGACTCGGTGTACCCGACGCCGCCGATCCCGTTGGGGATGCCGATGTCGCGCATCAGGTCGATCAGCACCGACGGCAGCTGCTCACGCTGGTCGTTCAGCCGGTCCGCGCGCGGGGCCATCAGCTCGGCCGCCTTGAGGTGCCGGTCCGGTGCGGAGTCGAAGGAGAACCGGAACGCCTCCGGCGCGGTCAGCGACACCGACATGCCGTGCGGCACCATCGGCTCGTCCTGCGGGTAGCCGGCCGGCGTGAAGTCCTTGACCATCCCGGCGATCGGGTAGGCGTTGGCGTGCGGGATGTGCACGCCGGAGTTGCCGAACCCCATCCCGGCGAACGTCGCCGCCATCATCATGTTCGAGCGGGCCTCCAGGTCGTCGGCGCCGCGGTGCACGGCGTCCCGGAAGGACTGTGCGAGCAGCGTCATCGACTTCTCGCACCAGAGGTCCGAGACCGGGTTCGAGCCGCAGTAGGTGACCCGCTCCTCGGGCTTCTTCCGGTCGAACGTCGTGTACCAGCGCGCCGTGTAGGACTCCAGCGCGTGGCAGACGATGTCCATCCCGGACGCGGCGGTGACCTCCGGCGGCAGCGACATCGTGACCAGCGGGTCGATCACGGCCAGGGTCGGGCGCAGCCGCCAGTGGCTGATCCCGGTCTTGACCTTCATCGACAGGATGTCCAGCACGCACATCGCGGTGGACTCCGAGCCGGTACCGGCCGTCGTCGGGACGGCGATCAGCGGCTTGAGCGGGCCCTCGGGCACCTTCGCGTTGCCGATCGGCTTGTTGATGAAGTCCATCAGCTCGCCGGGGCCGCTGGTCAGCAGGTTGATCGCCTTGGCGGTGTCGATCGCGGACCCGCCGCCGACGGCGACGAAGCCGTCCCACGGGCCCTGGGCGCGGGCGTACTCGGTGGCCTTGACCATCGAGTCGTCGGTCGGCTCGACGTGGACGCCGTCGAAGATCTCGGAACCGATGCCGTAGCGCTGCAGGGACTCGGCGATGCGCTCGGGGATGCCGAGCAGGCGCACACCGGGGTCGGTCACGATGAGGACCCGGCCCGCCCCGTAGCCGGTCATCTCGAAACCGATCTCGTCGATCGAGCCGGCACCGAACTTCAGGGGCGGCGCGCCCCAGGTGAAGATCGTCTCCTCGGTGAGGTCGACATTCGGGATCGTCATGGACGCGTCCTCCAGGGTCCGACACGGCAACGGGTGGAACTCCGCGGCCGAGTCTGCCCCGTCGATCAGGAGATGCGCATCCCTTCACGGTCGCCGGTCCCCGCCGGGACCGGCCGGGCCCACTCGACGAGCCCGGCGCCCAGCCCGGTCAGCAGCATCGCGACCACGCCGGTCGGCCAGAAGATGTGCGAGGTCTGGAACGGGATCGCCGCACCGATCAGCAGCACCGCCCCCGGCAGGACCGCCCACCCGGCCCGGCGGAACAGCAGCCCCGCCACGCAGACCGTCGCGACCAGGTACGACGCCGTCCCGATGTAGGAGAGCCGGTCGCCGAGCGCGATCAGCTCGATGATCGACTGCTGCCCGCGGCCCTCGGTCTCCAGCACCAGCCCGGCCGCGATCCCGGCCAGGCAGTCGAGCGCGGTGTAGAAGCACCCGAACAGGTACGCCCCGATCTTCCCGATCCAGGCGACCGGCCCGGTCTCCTGGCGCAGCAGCACCCACAGGGCCACGCCGAGCAGCGGGAACACCGGGACCAGCGGGACGTGCGCGGTCCACCACTCGTTCGCCGTCGTCAGGTCGAGCCCGCGCGGGTGGTGGTAGCCGGCGAGCGCGAGCAGCAGGCCGGGGAGGGCGACGAGGACGATCATCAGCGTGCGGCGCACGGCGGAACTCCGTTGCTCGGGGTCGGGCGGCCCTCGCAGACTCGCAGCGTGCCCGCCACCCCGCGCGACGAGCGGGCGCCGAGGGCGCGGCCTGCTGGAGCCGGAGCGCGGACTCTAGGCTGCCGATCATGCCCGTCTCCGAGACCTTCGATCCCGACGCCTGGCGGCCGGTGGAGGGGTTCTCCTTCACCGACATCACCTACCACCGTGCGGTGGCCACCGGGGCGGTGCGGATCGCGTTCGACCGGCCCGAGGTCCTCAACGCGTTCCGCCCCGGCACCGTCGACGAGCTGTTCACCGCTCTGGAGCACGCCCGGACCAGCGCCGACGTCGGCGCCGTGCTGCTGACCGGGAACGGGCCCTCCCCCAAGGACGGCAAGCGCGCCTTCTGCTCCGGCGGGGACCAGCGCATCCGCGGCCGCACCGGCTACCAGTACGCCGACGGCGACACCGCCGACACCGTGCAGGCCGGGCGGGCGGGGCGGCTGCACATCCTGGAGTGCCAGCGCCTGATCCGGTTCATGCCCAAGGTCGTCATCGCCGTGGTCAACGGCTGGGCCGCCGGTGGCGGGCACTCGCTGCACGCGGTCGCCGACCTGACCCTGGCCTCGGCGGAGCACGCCCGGTTCAAGCAGACCGACGCCGACGTCGGCTCGTTCGACGGCGGCTACGGCTCGGCGTACCTGGCCAAGCAGGTCGGGCAGAAGTTCGCCCGGGAGATCTTCTTCCTGGGCCGGACCTACTCGGCCGAGCAGATGCACCGGATGGGCGCGGTCAACGAGGTCGTCCCGCACGCCGAGCTGGAGACCACCGCGCTGCAGTGGGCCAGTGAGATCAACGGCAAGTCCCCGACCGCGCAGCGGATGCTGAAGTACGCGTTCAACCTCGCCGACGACGGCCTGGTCGGCCAGCAGCTGTTCGCCGGGGAGGCGACCCGGCTGGCGTACATGACCGACGAGGCGGTCGAGGGCCGGGACTCGTTCCTGCAGAAGCGGGACCCGGACTGGTCACCGTTCCCCTGGCACTACTAACGGCAAGCAGCGCACCGGCGCTGAGCAGCGTGAACATGACGGCGTAGATCATCCGGGCAGCACCTGGGCAGCACGAGCCTCCGCGGGCAGCGGCCCGGGCTGCCCGGACCACGCTCCGTCGACGGCCTTGCGGGTCCGGTCCTCCGAGTCCGGCATCAGGTGGCCGTACGTCGTCAGCACGAGCGTCGCGTCCTCGTGACCGAGCCGCTCTGCGACCGCGAGCACGCTCTCGCCGGCGGCGAGCAGGATCGACGCGTAGTGGTGGCGTAGGTCGTGGCTCGTCGTGCTGGCGGGCAGGTCGGTTCGCCGGACGGCTCGGCCGAACACGTTGCGGCTGACGTACTCCTGCAGCAGCGGCCGTCCCTCGGCGGTGTGGAAGATCAGCCCGTCAGCGGCCGGCCCGTACTCCGCGAGATGCTCGGCCAGCGCCACCCCGACGACGTTAGGGAGCGGGATCGTGCGCCGGCTCCGAGGCGTCTTGGGTGGGACGCGGTCCCGCGTCCGACGGTCGATCTGGTGCTCAACGCGGGCCGTGCGGCGCAGGAAGTCGACGTCGACCACGCGCAGCGCGAGCAGCTCGCCGATGCGCAGCCCGAGGCCGGCCTGCGCGAGGACCAGAGCGCGGTGCCGGGCGGGTACCGCTTCGGCGAGCGTGCGGACCTGGTCGACGGTCAGCGGGACGATGCGGTCCGGCTCGTGCCGAGGCAGCGTGATCCGAACGAACGGGCTGCGGGCGATGCGGTGGTCGTCGACGGCCGCTCGGAAGACCGAGCGGACGAACTTGACCAGTGCGCGCAGCGTCGTCGGCGCCATCGCGGCAGACCGGTCGGTGACCCAGGACTGGACATCCGACGGGCGGACCGCTGTGAGCCGCCGCGGCCCGAGCGTTGTGCCCTCGATGTGGTTCCGCACGTAGCCGTCGACCCGCTCCAGGGTGCCGGGCTTGTAGGGCCGGGTGGCGATGTAGGCGCGGGCGGCCTCGGCGACGGTCGTCCGGTCCGTGAGGTCTACCCACGCTCCACGCTGGGCGGCAGCCTCGAGCTCGACGAGCCGGCGCTTCGCCATGTCCTTCGTGTCGTACGTGCCGCCGTCGCGCTCGCGGCCGTCGACCCGCACCTTGACCTGCCAGCGGCGCCCCTTGCCTACGCGGGCAGGGTCGCGCCAGCGGTCGCGGATGTAGCCCATGTCAGCTGCTCCGCTCTTCGGGCTGGCCGACGTCTCCGTCGAGGTCCCACAGCACCGATACGCCCAGCTCTGCGGCTCGCTTCGATGCGACCGTGAAGTCGACTCCCGGGATCGTCGGCACCGCGCCGTCGGCGACGACCGACTTCTGCGTGAGACCAAGAACGGCAACCTGGAGCTTCTCCAGCGCGTCGCGGTGGCGCTCGTCATCGCGAGCCTTCGCACGCTCTTGAGCCTCCGCGCTCGGCCAGCTGACGTGCTGCTCCCAGCGTTCGAGCTCGGCCAGGGCGTCAACGACGTCGGCGCCGAGCTGGATGAGCAACGACGACGACGGGTAGTTGTTCAAGTCGCTGTCCGCGATCCGCTGGCGACCAGCTAGCCAGAGCAGCGCCGACCATGCGTCGGACGACGTTCCTGCCGCTACGGGGACTTCTTCTCCTGCTCGCGGGTCCGCGATGAGCAGGATCGGCGGCACATCGAGCGCAAGTCCGAGAGCCAGCAGTTCCGACACCGTGACGTTGCTACGCCGTCCGGTCTCAAGTTTCGCCACGGTCGTGCGGTTCCAGGCGACACCGAGATCGATCATCCGGTCGGCCAGGTCGGCGCCGGAGAGCCGTGCGTGCTCGCGGAGCGTCCGCACCCGGCGAGCGATGACCGCCGTGACCGCGTCCGCTCTCGATTCCATGCGGGCATCAAACCTGATCCCGATTGACAACACAACCCCCGCGCACCATGCTTCGTCACTGATGCCACATCGACACCGGTGTGATGCTCATTGAGAATCGGAGATGGCGAGATGGCCGAGTTGAGCCTCCTGACCGTGGATGAGGTGTGTGCGGTCCTCCGCGTCGAGCGGAAGACCCTCCTGAACTGGCGAGCGAAGGGCTACGGGCCGACCGGTTTCCGGCTCGGGCGCGCGGTCGTGTTCGACCGCGACGAGGTGATGCGCTGGATCGAGGAGCAGCGGTCGGCAGACCGCATCTCCGACCGCGCCAGCTGACCGCGATGAAGCGCACTCCCCGCGGCCGTCCGAACCGTTCCCGCGGGCGACCGGCGCTGCTACCGTTCGCAAGCACATCGGCCGCGGCTGGCCGCTCGTGGGTCATGGTCAATCCAGCCGCCTCAGGCCGGCACCGGCAGACAGCCACGCCCCGGTGCCCTCATCGAGCATGCTCGGAGGGCACCCCCGTGAGTACCCCGTCTGTCGTCGCACGTCGACGCGCAGCCCGCGCCCGGCTCGGCGGGCTGACCCGCCACCATCCCGACCGCGTCGATCAGCTGCGCGCCACCCGTGCCGAGTTCTTCGGGCTCCGCCTCGAAGAGCAGATCCGGCATGCACTCGTCGCCGATCCACCGCTGACGAGCAGCGACCGCGAGCGCCTGGCCGAGCTGCTGCTCGCCGGTCCCGAGATGGAGGCCGCGGCAGGATGAGCACAGATGAGAGCGCCCGCCCCGGGGTCCGAGCCGGGACGGGCGCGAACTGCAACATCCAGCTGGCCGGCGGGACGCCCTCGGATGGTAGCGACCTGGTCGAGCCTCAGACCAGCACACATCGCAGGTCGGTTCAGGTACCTCGCGGGCGGCGCTGATGGGCGTCCGGCTGCTGTCCTACGTCCTCGACGCCATGCCTCAAGAGGCCACGCTCGGCGATCGGCTCGTGATGTTCGTACTTGCGGAACAAGCGCGTGACAGCACGCGGCTCTGCTGGCCGGGCACGGACACGCTCACGACTCGAACCGGCATGTCCGAGGGAAGCATCCGGCGCTCCGTCCGTCGGCTCATCACCTTCGGGATCTTGGAGCGGGTCGCCAGCGGCACCGACCGGAACGGCACCACGGTCTACGCGCACCGCGGTCATCGGACGACGTTCAGGATCGTGACCGGCCCGGAGAAGGCGGACCGAGCGGACCGCCTTTCGACCGGCGCCGAGGACGACGAAAGGCGGTCCCGTGAGACCGCCATTGCCTCGCAGAAGGCGGACCCAGGGGACCGCCTTCGCGACGAGAAAGGCGGTCCCGTCGGACCGGAAAGGCGGTCCCGTGAGACCGCCAAACCCGGAGAAAGGCGGACCCGTGGGACCGCCCTTCCGTCAGAAGTTCATCCCGTCAGGGAACCGTCATCCGCGCGCGCAGCTCCCGAGCACCGCGCAGTCGTGCGAAGCGTCCTCGAAGAACGGACGGGGAAGAGCATCTCCGACGACTACGCCGACGCAGTCGTGCGCGAGGTCCTCGACGGCCGCGCGCCGAAGTCGCCTGAGCGCTACCTACGCGCGGCCTTGGAGCGCGAGCTGCGCCCCGAGCGATGGCTCGAGACCCCCATTCCACCCCGCTACGAACGACCCGCGTAGGAGCCACCCACCATGCCCAGCCAGACCGACCGGCCCCCGGCCCCGAACTTCGTCGGGACCTACCCCCTCGCCGGCGGCGTCATCGGCCCCGCCTGGCGCGCCGCCTGGTCGCTGATCACCAGCAACCCAGACTCCTGGCTCACCTCGGCCGAGCTCGTCGAGCACATGCTCCGGGCCGCGCCCCTCGCCGAGAAGACCGCACGGAACCTGCTGCGCCTCGCACGCCGAGACGGCCACCTCGAAGTCGAGTACGTCCGCGTCCCCGGAATGCACCACCGAGCCACCAGATACCGCCTCGCGGCTCGAACCGAGGCGAGCTGCCATCCATGAACCTCACCGACTGCACCGTGTTCTGGACCAGCGACCTTGACCCCCTGGTGTGCGGCCGATGCGCCGCCACCCTCGACAGCCACGGCCCCCGCCTCGGTCCCGCCCAGGCCGGCGCACTGTGCCCGGACTGCCTGCGCACCGAGCCACGCCTCATCCAGGAGCTCGCCGACATCGTCAGCAGCATCGGCCTCGCCGCCTTGCTCTGCGACGCAGACCAGCTCGCTGACCTCGGCACGACCATCACGGCCGCCACTCAGGCCATCGTCGCGGAACAGCAGGAGAACCCGGACCGATGACCACGACCCGCGTGACCGCGCCCCCTCGTCCCGCCACGACCAGGACAAGGCGCCGCGAAGTGCACCCCCAGCAGCAACACCGCACCCGCTCGGAGGACGAGGCGCCTCCCCGCTCGCGCTGCCTCAGGTACCCACCCGCCACGATCGGAGCCCCCGCGTGCCACCTCCCGCTCCCCCTCGCGACACGCTGCTCCCCGCCATCCTCGGGCCCGACCTCCCGGAAGCCGCCTGCACAGGCCGGTGGGAGCTCTTCGACCCGCCCCACGCCGGCGAACCCCCCGATGACCTGGACTACCGCCGGCACCGCGCCCGCACCATCTGCCAGCGCTGCCCCGCCCTCACCGCCTGCGAGCTCACCGCCGACGACTTCGCAGCACAGCGAGGCAGCCACGGCTTCGTACTCGCAGGTCGCACAGTCGCCGGCAAGCACTGGTGAGCACCAGCACCAGCAGCCCGACGCCGACACCACGTCACCGCACGCACGCACCCCATCGCCCGACCGGCACCGGCCCGCCCCGGCCCCCGCCCTGCCCGCCTACCACCCACTGCCACCCAGCCCACACGGTCGCAGCGACGAGCAGCGACGAGCTCGCAGCGACGATCATCGATCGATCGATCTCGCGATCATCAGCGCACACGAAGTGGTCGACTTCGAGATCGACGTCCATGACGCTCTGACCTGCGGGAGTAGGGGGGCGGGTAGGCATCGTGGCTGGTCAGAGGCCCCTGACCCCGCTCCCAAGCTCGAAATTTTCTTCCGAGGGCCGATTCCGGAAGTCTGGATCATGGTCACCGGTGCGTCGTGAGGCTGCCGTCGGGGGTGTTGATCGCGGGCCCGGTGTTGCGGCCACTTTCGTTGATCTTGCGCGCCGCGGCCCGGTCCGGAGCGTTCGACGAATTGCTCCCTGACCAGCGGAACGAGGTCCTGCTGCTCATCGGCGAGCTGGAGGAGAGTGCCGCAACGGCCATGATCAACGAAAGCGCGAAACCTGTCCCTGACCGATCTGTGCCAGCCTCTGCCCCGCGTCAGGCGATGCGGGTCCAGGAGGTGAGCGAGTTGCTCGGGGTATCCGAACAGCGGGTCCGGCAGCTCGCTCCCTCTCTGGGCGGGGTGCGAGGACCTGACGGGTCGTGGCTGCTGGATCGTGACGAGGTGCTCGCCGAGCGCCGCAAGCGGAGGGGTGCGGCGTGATGGACACGAAGCGGGTCGGTGCACTGCGGGTGAAGTCCGAGGCCCGCGGCGAGGTCGAGGCAGTGTTCGCGACGCTCGGGGTCCGCGACCTGGACGGCGACGTGACGATTCCGGGGGCCTTCACGGAGGGCCAGGAGGTGCGCATCTCGGCCTATGGGCACTCGTCGTGGGACGGCGCGCTGCCGGTGGGTCGCGGCCGGATCACGGTGCGCGGGAACCAAGCCGTGATGGCCGGCAAGTTCTTCCTCGACACCGAGGCCGGGCGCGACACGTTCGCGGTGGTCAAGCACATGGGCGAGTTGCAGGAGTGGTCCTACGGCTTCGACGTGGTCGACTCCGAGTTCGGCGATCATGCGGGCCAGCGGGTCCGGTTCTTGCGCCGGCTGAGCGTGCACGAGGTGTCCCCGGTGCTGCTCGGCGCCGCTGGTCCGGGACGGACACGGACCCTGGTCGCGAAGAGCGCAGCGCGGGACCATCTGTCTCCCGGTGATCGCGCGGAGCTGCGCGCGATCGCGCAGCTGCACGAGGTCCGTGCGATCCGGGAGGCCGCTCATCGGCGCGACGCGGATCTGCGATTCCGGCGCGAGCAGCTGGCCGAGGCGGTCCGGGCCGGCGAGCTGATCCCCTACAGCGAGGATCTCGTGCGGCGGCCCCCGCTCGCGACGTTCGCGCCGGCCTGGGCGGGAGCTCGGTGGGCGGTGACTGAGCTGGGGGTGCACGTGGATCCGCAGATCCGGTGGTTCTCGCCGGAGCCGGCCGAGCTGTCTGCTGTGTCCGGCGATGATCACGTCGTGGCCTACGCCGAGCAGCCGCTGCTTGGGTTCTGCCGGCCGAACGCGGACTGGACGGTGTGGCTGCGTTCGGATCTGCCGTCTCGCCGGGCCTGGGCGGTCGCGGCGCACGAGGTCGCGCATCTGGCCGGGCACGACGAGCCCGGTGCTGTCCTGTTCGAGGCGAAGGCGGCCGCGGCGTACCCGGGGCCCGTGGAGGTGGCTCGGTGGCTCTGGCGATGAACAACGGACCCGGACGCGGGTGGGGCCGGCGGCTGCTCGGCGGCGCCGCCGCCGAGCGAGAAATGCTGCAGCTGGCCGCCGTGCCGCAGCCGGATGAAGCTGATCCGGAGGAGATCGAGCGGGCGCGCGCGGCCGAGGAGAAGCGCCGGCAGGACGAGGTGCGGCGGAAGGCCGAGGAGGCCGAGTACGCGGAGAACCGGGCGAGGATCGAGGCGGCCGGCCGCGAGGTGGACGCACTCCTCGAGCGGTTCACTGCTGCCGAGGGTGTCTGGCATCGGGCTGCGAAGCGGTACGGCGAGGCACATCAGGCGTGGGCGTTCCCTCCTCCCGGCCCGAAGTCGCGGTCGGAGATGCGGAGACTCCGCCGCGAGCTCGAAGCTGCGGAGGGCGAGTACGAGCAGGCCCAGGCGGCCAAGACGCGGACCGAGGAGCCACTTGTCGCCGCTCGTGCTCGGCGTCTCCACCTCCAGATGAACTTGCCGGTCGGGCATCAGGTGAGTCGGGCCGAGCGGTTGATCGCGCCGCCGTCCGGAGCGAAGGCCTGCACGTGTCCGTGCGAGTGCGGCGAACGCACTCCGTACGTCCCGCCGAAGCACCGATGAGGAGAACAGCGATGACCCCGGACGAGTACCTGAGCAGCGACTTCGATCCGCGCGACGGCCTGGTCGACGACCCGATCGGTGCTACCCGCCGCGACACTGACCCCTCCGGTCTGGCGGACCGGTTCAACGAGGGGCCGGATCCGCTGTTCGGCCTGCCTCGCGGCCGCTGACCATCCATCCTCTGAACGCCTTCGACTGATCATCGGAGGAAGTGCCGGCACCGGGACCCGCGAACCCGGGCCGGCGCGTACTTCGCGGAGAAGAGTCGCGAGGTGCGCACGTGGCCAGCCGGGAACTTAGATTCGACGTCTCCGCCCTCGATCAGGCGTCGAAGGTCTTCGTCAAGATGGCGAGCGCCGTCGACCGGTTCGAGCGCCGCCTCGACAAGCTCGACGGGAAGACCGTCGACGCCCAGGTCGACGTCGACACCCGCCGCGCCGAGGACAAGGTCGGCCGGTTCGCCACCGACCTGCGCCGGCGCGTGCAGAACGCCGTCGACTCGATCCCCCCGATCGACATCGACGCGAACAGCACCGAGGCCGACCGGAAGCTCGCCGACGTCCGTCGGCGGATGCAGGAGCTGCGCGACGTCCGCATCGGGATCGACCTGTCCGCGGACGAGGCGATCCGCCGCTCCCGCGACCTGCAGCGCGAGCTGGAGGAGATCTCGCGCTCCGACCCGCGGGTCGACGTCCGGGCGAACACCGACGCGGCCGCGCGGGACCTGGCCGAGATCAACCGCGAGGTCGACCGGCTCGACGGCCGCGAGGCGGTCGTGCGGGTCCGCACCGACGGGTCGATCCTCGACTCGACGCGGCACATCACCCGCCTCGGCGCGGCCATGCGGGCCATCGCGATCCCGTCCGCGATCCTCGTCGGCACCCCGGCGCTGGTGTCCCTCGGCGGGGCTGCGGCGTCCGCGGCCAGCTCCCTGCTGCTGCTCCCCGCAGCAGGGAACGCCGCCGGCCTCGCGGTCGGCACCCTCGTCACGGCCTTCCAGGGCTTCGGTGAGGCCGTCGGGGACGACCCGGAGAAGGCCGCCGAGGCGCTGGCGAAGCTCACCCCGGCCGCCCGCTCGGCCGCGACCGAGATCAACCGGATGAAGCCGGCCCTGGCCGACATCCGGAAGTCGGTGCAGGAGACGTTCTTCGCCGGCCTCGGCCCCCGGATCGGGGAGCTCGGCTCGAAGTACCTGCCGATCGTGTCCGCGGCCACGACCCGCGTCGCCGGACAGTTCAACGTCGCCGGCGACCAGGTCCTGCAGTTCCTCAACCACGCCCACACCGTCGGCCAGGTCCGCGAGTCGTTCACCTCGCTGGGCACTGTGATCGGGAACCTGACCCCGACGATCCTGCCGCTCACCTCGGTGCTGACCGACGTCGGCACGGTCGGCGCGAAGGTCCTCGCCGACATCACCGGTGGCGCCGAGGGCGCGGCGACGAGCTTCGCGAACATGGTCAGCCGGGCCCGGGAGTCCGGGGCGATGGAGGCCTCGATCCGGCGCGGCCTCGACGAGCTCAAGCGGTTCGGGACCGTCGCCGGGAACGTCGGCGGAATCGTCAGCGCGATGTACCGGGCCGGGCAGGTCTCGGGCAACGACTTCCTCGGCACGTTGGTCAACATCACCGGCCGGATGCGGGATTTCCTGTCGTCCGCGCAGGGCCAGACCGCGATGGTCGGGATCTTCACCGGCGTCAACCAGGCCGTCACCGCGCTCACCCCGGGCCTGGAGGCGGTCGGCCGGGCCATCGGGCAGATCGCGACGAACAAGGCCACCAGCGGCGCGCTGACGGCGATGGCGACGGCGTTCTCCGACCTGCTGGTCGCGGCCGCACCGACCGCCGTGGCGATCAGCCGCGTCGTGTCCGCCGGCATCCAGCCCCTGGCCGGGGCGCTGAGCTTCCTCGCCCCGGTGATCGGCCCGGTCGTCGGCGGCCTGCTCGCGATGAAGGCCGCGAGCTCGACGCTGAACTTCCTCGCCGCCGCGACCGGCCTGAAGACCCTCGGTTCGGCCGCGGTGTCGATGACCGGGAACCTGCGCGGCGCGGCTACTGCAGCGACGACCGTCGGGACGAACGCCGGTACCGCGGCGGCGAGCACCGGCCGGGCGGCGACGGCGTTCGGCCGGGTGCAGACGGTCGCCGGGAAGCTCGGGAACGCGCTGCCGCTGGTCGGTCTGGCGTTCATCGCCGCGGACACCGCGGTCCAGGCGACGACGGTCTCCCTGGACGAGGCAGTCGACGCGCACAACCGCGGCGGGGCGGCCGCCGACGAGATGCGCCGCAAGGTCGAGGAGCAGACCCACGCCTTCGGCGGGAATCAGAACGCCGTCGAGCTGGCCGCGAACAAGGCCGCCGACTGGATCAGGTCGACGCTGTTCGGTGTCGCGACGGTCGACACCTACAACGCCGCCATCGAAGAGCAGAACCGGGTCATGCACGAGTCGGTCGGCGCGACCGGTATCGCCCGGTCGTCCTTCGACCAGATCAAGGGCTCGATGGACCAGTCGAAGGAGGCGGCGCAGGGCGTCACCGACTCCCTCGCGCTGATCGGCCCGGCGATGGCCGGGATCAAGGACGGTGTCGCTCCGACGAAGGAGATGGATACCGCGCTGAAGGGCGTCGCGACGGCAGCCGGTGAGGCGGCGCAGAAGGCCGGCGAGTCCGCGGCGAAGCTCGGCGGTGTCGACGCAGGCGCGAAGGCCGCGGCCAGCTCGATGCAGACCAGCCGCGACGCGTTCATCCAGACCGCGACCGGCGCCGGGATGACCGAGAAGGCCGCCGGGGAGCTGGCCGACAAGCTCGGCATGATCCCGAAGACCGCCGAGACGAACTTCCGCACGAACGCGGCCACCACCGCGCTCGAGGTCCAGCAGGTCGCGGACAAGCTGCGCGACGTCCCGGTCGGGAAGTCGGTCACGGTCAACGCGATGACCGACGGCGCGAAGGCCGCACTGACCGGTCTCGGCATCCAGGTCGAGACCATGAAGGACGGCACGGTCAAGGTCACCGCGGACACCGCGCAGGCCCAGGCCAACATGGCCGCGTTCATCAACGGGACCCGCGACCAGCGCGCCGAAGTCCAGATCGACGGGCAGACCGCGCCCGCGGCGACCGCGCTGCAGAACGTGCTGCAGCTGGTCGCGTCCGGGCGCGAGCGGATCAACATCGACGGCAACGACCAGCCCGCCCGCGGCGTCCTGTCGCACCTGCTCGGCATGGTGCAGGGCAAGAACGTGAAGATCGAGATCGGCGGGAACGCGGTCCCGGCCGAGCAGGTCGTGAACGGGCTGATCCAGGCGATCGACACGAAGTCGCCGACCGTCGACATCGGCGGCAACAAGATCCCGTTCGACCAGGTCATGTCCTCGCTGGCGGCGAACACCGGCACGCCGGTCGTGAAGGACATCAACGGCAACGCGCAGCCGCTGCTCAACGTCCACGGCACGGCCCTCGGGGCGATCACGGCCCCGGCCACGAAGCCGCTCGTCGGTGACCCGGCCGGGATCCTCGGCGCGAACGACACCGCCACCGGCGCCATCCAGACCCCGGCGATCAAGCCGATCGAGGGCAGCGCCGGCGCCGCGCTGGCGGCCGCGCAGGACGTGCACAACAAGGCCAGCGCGCCCGCGACCAAGCCGATGGGCGGCAACAACACCGGTGGGCTCTCGGCAAACGAGCTGCTCACCGGTGCCGTGCAGACCCCGGCGACCAAGCCGATCGGCGGCAACAACGCCGGCGGCGTCGCCTCGAATCAGGCGCTGAAGCAGCAGGTCGAATCGCAGGCCACGAAGCCGATCAACGGCAACAACGCCGGCGGCATGGGCCAGAACCAATCGCTGGTCGGCGCGGTGCAGGCCCCGGCGACGAAGCCGGTCAACGCGAACACCGGCGGCGCGATCTCCTCGATCAACGCTCTGCGCACCCTCGCCTCCGCCGCGGTGACCATGACGGTCAACGTCGTGAAGAGCTTCCTCAACGCCGAGGGCGGCATCGTCCCGATGGAGCAGGGCGGCGTCATCCCGATGGCGGACGGCGGCGGGCCAGCGATGCCGAAGTCGTTCGGCGGGAACCGGCTCAACCCGATGTCGACGACCGCGCAGATCGTGCGCCCGCAGACGTGGCGAGTCGTCGGCGACCGGGCCCAGGGCGACGAGGCGTACATCCCGCTGGTCCCGTCGTCCACGCGGTCGAAGGCGATCCTGAAGGTGGCCGCCGGTCGCATGGGGTACGACCTGGTCCCGGCCGGGAGCATCAGCACCGCGGCGTCGCTGCGCGGGCCCGGGGTCGCGTCCTCGGTCCCGCAGCTCGCCGACATCCGGGCCCGCGTCCAGGCCGCCGTCATCGCCCGCTCGACCGGGTCAACGACAGTGCAGCTGCCTCAGCTCGGCGCGCTGCTCGCCGTCATGAGCCACGTCGACCAGCGGCTGCAGCAACTCCGCGGCGACGTCGTGGCGGCCGGCCGCACAGCTTCGCCCAGCCCCGATGTCGTCGAGGCCCTCGAAGGTCTCGCCGCGGTGCTGCCTCGCATGACCTCGACATCCCGCTCGGCCGGCGTGCGTGATCTCGGCGAGATCGGCGGCTGGTGACGAGCCCGACGTTAGTTCCCCCGGGCGGCGAGCTCTTGCGAGACGAGCTGCAGCACATGTTCCGGCCCAGCGCCCGGACGCCCGGACGCCTGCGCCAACAGCTCCGCAAGGTGCAGCCCCAGGTTGCTGAGTCCGGCGAGGACGGGCAACCGCTGCTCCTCGGGTACATCGACAAGGCGCCGGAAGAACTCCTCGTCGGACAGCACGAGCGCGCTCATCACGAGCTCGATGGCCATCCGCATGCTGTCCCCGGCCGAGCTCGGGGTGTCTTGCAGAGCCATTCGTTCAGCCTCCAATGCCTCCGCCGTGCCCGTCTCGACCGCGTGGCGCCCGCCGCTATGTGTGCTTCAGCTGGCTCGGCCAGATCTCGTGCAGCGGATCCCACCACAGCACGTAGAACCGCTCACCCTTCCTGAACCCGAACAACCGGCCCGTCCCACTAACCCTGATCCTGCTGATCTGGGTCTCGTCGTCGTACTCCAGCGTGACGAGGCGTCGTACTGCCTCAGCGTTCGGTAGGGCGTCGATCTGGTAGTCGACCCCTAGGCCCCCGCCACTGGTGTTGAAGACCTCTCGGACGGTCATCGACTCGACACTGGCGATCCGCTGGAGCAGAGCGACGTGATCATCCGGAGTGATGCGGCTCAAGCACCACGGGCCCTCGACGTCCGCCTTCCCGAGCTGGACGACGACCTTCCCCTCCGTGTTCCCCGGGTTGAACGTGCGCTCCCGCCGCGGGGTCGGGATGCCGCCCGGCTTCGCGTCGGAGGCCATCCGAGGCCGTTGACGGTTGTCGACCGCCGCCTTCTTCCTCGGCGGCTTGTTCCTCTGGCTCACAGCTCGTCAGCGTTGGAGCTCGTCAGCCCGTCGTAGTACTCGAACATCGAGTCCAGCGAGATCACGGCGTTCCCGCGCTCACGGTCTGCGAGGCCTTCCTGCTCGCGAGCGAGTCGCCACGGGTCCTCGGCGTGGGTGAGCTCGCTGAGCCAGTGCGCTGACTTGTCGCCGTAGGCGTCGAGAACGGTCTCGATCGCGAAGCGCTCGTGCTCGTCGAGAGCCTCAGGGTTGCCGCCTCGGATGTCGTCGGGTCCGGAGAGCGTGAACTTCCCACGGTGGAGCTTGTAGAGGTCGTAGACGACTGGGCCGTTCGCCCACGCCTCGACCTCGCTGTCGAACAGCGGGATCTCCCGCCAGACCAGGTGCCAGGCCTGGGAGTAGTAGCAGAGCTTCTGCAGCTTCATGGCTGTCATCCGGCCGCGCTGGGCGAGGATGTAGGCGGCAACGTCTTCGACGCGTGCCATCGATGGCTTCCCTCGCTTCCTAGATCGAACGGCGGGTATGCCCGGGTGTTGTCGCACCCGTAGTTCCTACTGTTACCTGCTCAACGTCTCAGTCCTGTCACGCGGTGACGACTCGAACGGGTGTGTCGCATCACGGCTTCACGACTGTTCGTCACCAACCACCGCGATCGGTGAGTGCCTGGGCGCCAGCCTCGGCGAGCAGCGCGCGCAATCGCTGGACCTCAGATGGCTCCAGGACGACCGTTGGCCCGCCGGCCACGGACAGTCCGACGGTTCCAGACCCGCGGTGGACCTGAGCGACGATGTGTTCGTCGCCCGCGAGAAGGTTCCGCGTCCGCTGGATCCACCGCCGCCGCGGAGTCGTCACGTTCTGCGCATGGGACATCACCGTCGTCACCCTGACGTGGCTGCTCCCCGGAGTGCGGCAGGGCGCGCCGACAGCAACCGATCTCCTCAGCCGAGCGATCAACGGCAGCCGACGCCAGCTGCAGACGCCCGGAGCTAGCACAAGCGCTGTCGATCCCCCTCCAGCTGCTCCCGAGAGGGGGATCGACAGCGATGCGCTTCACACCCGCTAGCCGCTAGCTCGCAGGTCAGAGCGCCGTAGCCCTGCTAGCACCGCTGCTATACCTAGCAGCGAACGGTGCTTGACGTTGGTCGCGAACCAAGCACGGTCGGCCGCGATGCCCCGCCATCGGTCGACTCACGCACACGCCGGCTCACCGAGCTACCCGCGGACGGGCTGGCCCCACCCGGGCGACCTCCTCGGACCACCACCGGGCCGATTCCTCGGCCTCACCGCGCGCGAGCACTACGGCTCGCAGGTAGACGACGTGGACCGCAGCATCGTTGATCGTGGTCCGTTCCAGCACCGCCCACCAGCGAGCCCGCCGGCGGTGAAGGACGGTCATCCGGGCAGCCAGTCCGGCTCGGTCAAGCCGTCCCCGGACGTGCGCGATCCGACCTCGGTCCATCGCCCGGTTGACGCGATCCAGGCCAGCGTCGACCAGCTCGATCGTCAGCACCCGGTCCGGCCCGGTCACGACCGGACCGCCATCACGCCGGCCCGCAGCAGAGCCGCCGCAGCGCGCACCACCGTGCCCGGCGCAACCTCGACCGGGTCGCCGACGTACCGCCCGGATGACCGGTCCACTGCCGCCAGGACCACGGTCCGATGGCCGTCGTCCTCGCGGTCCACCTCAACCACGAGCGCGCGGTCGCGGCCGTCCGGGCGCGCCGGACATGGCAGCGTGACCAGTCGAGTAACGCACCGGTGGTCCGGTCCGACCCACGCACCGCGGCAGTCCGGAAGGCACCGGACCGCCTCCAGCGGCGCGCTCACTGGCTCCGCCCTTCACGACGCCCCGAGCGCTCCGCTCGGCCGTGCCGGTCCGCCGGCTTCCGGACCGCGACCCGGCCTGCAGTCCCAGCCAGCTGTGACCGGGTCAGGTGCTCCACGTACCGCGACGCCGCGGACGCCGACACCGCGCTGTAGCGGCGGGTCATCTCCACCGAGGCGTGCCCCATCAGCTCGGCTTGCCGGAACACATCCTGATCGATCTCGTGATAGTCCGTGCCGAACCGGTGCCGGAGCTGGTGCGCCGTCGCCTGCACGCCGATCCCGCGGAGGAACTTCGCGACGAGCTGCGACACCCGGTCCGGGGTGTGCGGTCCGCCGTCGAGCGGGCGAGCGAACACGTGTCCCGTCGGCCGGGCCTCGAGGAACGGGCGCAGCACCGTCATCAGGTCCGTGCCCGCCGGCACGGTGCGCACGTGCCCACCCTTGCCGGTCACGTGCAGTAGGCCGGTGCCGTCCGCCCGTTCCTCGACGTCGCTGGAGCGCAACCACGCGACCTCACAGCAACGCAGCCCGGAGCAGCCCATCAGGCCGAGCCAGGCGTACATGACCGGGTCGGACATCGCGCAGGCCAGAGCGAGCTGATAGTCCCGGGCCAGCACCGGCCGCGGTGCACGTCGCGGGACCCGGGGCCGCTCCAGCAGCTCGGTCGGATCGTCGCTGCGCACCTTCGGGCGGGCCCGGACCGACAGCCAGCCGTAGAACCCTCTGAGCGCCGACACGTAGCCGTTGACGCCCTCGGCGCTGAGGTCCAGCTGAGCGTGGAAGTCCACGACCTGGTCCTCGCTGGCCTCGGTCAAGGGAGTCGGGTAGAGCCACCTGGCGAAACGCCCGAGCTGGATCTCGCGGACCCGCACCGTGTTCGGACGCCAGCGCAGCCGGACCGCGGACAGGTAGCGGCGAAGGATCTCCTCGTTCTCGCGGCGAACAGCTTCGTCCTGCAGCAGCACCTCGGCATCCCGGGCGGTGAGCCCGTCCGGCACGAGGCAGAGCGTGCCCGGCCGGGCCAGGGTCGGCGCGCTCATCGGACGGCCCCCGCGAGCAACGTGCGCGCCGCGGTCGCGTGCACGGCGGTGATGTACCCGGCGGCGAGCTGTCGGTCGATCCAGGCGTTGATGCCGACACGCAGCTCGTCGACGTCGAGGTGGGCCGCGTCGGCGACCCGGGTCAGGCTGGCGCCGGCGTCAACCGCAGCCAGGGCGAACGACCACCGCGGTTCGAGCGCGGCGGCCGCCAGGCTGCTGCGGGCGTGGAGCAACCGGAGATAGGCCTCTGCTCGCTCGTAGGCGAGGAGCTCATCCTCGGTCAGCCGGAGCCGCTCCTCGCTGTCCTCGAGGTTCTCGACGCGGTCGGTCAGCGTCGGCTTCGGGGCGTTCACGACGCGTCCCGAACGACGCCGACGCCCATCGCGAGCGCGAGGATGTCTTCGGGCGGCGACTGGTCGTGGCCGGCCTCCTGCTCGAGCACGCGGAGCGCGCGGATAATGCGGCGGGACTGGTCGCGGCTCAGCCGGCGGGAGCGCACGGCCGTGATGAGCTCGGTGTATCGAGATGCGGCCGCTCGGCCGCGTGGGGTGGTGTACTCGTACACGGGTCGCCTCCTGGGGCGATCAAGGCCCGGGGTACCGGCGTTGCTGCGCCGGCCCGGGCCGTCTTCATGACGGGCTGAGGTACGTCCGGAAGACCAGGAGGACCACGTGTCCGAGTTGGACACCGCCGGGCCGTGCGTGGGCAGTGCGCGACACGGGCCAGGCGGGAAGAGTCGGGAACGCGAAGAGGCGGGCGGGAACCGAACTCCCGCAGGCCAGCGGGCAGATTCGGAGCGCTCGCGCAGGTCAAGCGCAGTGCCAGGAGAACCGCAGCAGCGGTGCCCCTGGCACTACTGATCACTCCGCCGACGGGCGCGGGTGCGGCACCGGTGCCGGCCGCGCGGCCGCCGGGGCGGCGGGCACCGGGCTGAGGAACGCCAGTGCGGCCAGCTCGCCGGCGGCGGCGCGGTGCCCGGTCGCGGCCGGCCTGCGGCAACGCAGGGAACGCGGGCTGCCGGTCGGGGACGAGCCGGCGGGTGCGCTGTGCGACATGGGGAGCTCCTTCGACCTCCGCGGAGCGGGACGTGGTGCCGCCGCTCTCGTCCGGCCTGTCGTGCGGGAGCGGCGGTCCGTTGCAGCTCCCCTACCTCATTCGTCACATCTGATGAAGGCTCCGTTCGGACGCCACCGACGGTCGCGATCGTCACGGTGGCAGGCTGGTCCCCCATGGACGTGCGTGTGGTCGGGGTGGACGGATCGTCCGAGTCGGTGACGCGCCTGGCCGCGGCGCTGCGCTCCGCGCTCGACGGCGCCGGGCCCGCGGTCCTGCCGGTGCGGGCGGCGCCGGGCGGCGAGCCGCCGCTGCCGGAGCCGGTCGCCAGGGCCGTCGCCGCGGGGGCGCTGCCGGACGGGCTCGCCGCCGTCGTCGCCACCTCGGGATCGACCGGGGAACCGAAGCACGTCGCGCTGACCGGTGACGCGCTACGCGCCTCCGCCGCCGCCACCCACGACCGCCTCGGCGGGCCGGGGGCCTGGTTGCTCGCGCTGCCTGCCGAGCACGTCGCGGGACTGCAGGTGGTCTCGCGGGCCCTGCTGGCCGGGACGGCGTGCGTGGTGCAGGACGTCCGCGAGGGATTCCGGCCCGCCGGGTTCGCCCGGGCCACCGGCCGGATGCGGCACGGCGACCGCCGCTACACGAGCCTCGTCCCGACCCAGCTGGGCCGCGTCCTCGACCACGGCTCCGCCCCGCTGTACGCGCTCGCCGGCTACGACGCCGTGCTGGTCGGCGGGGCCGCGCTCGATCCCGCCCTGCGGGCCCGGGCCGAGGCGGCCGGGATCCGGGTGGTCGCCACCTACGGGATGAGCGAGACCTGCGGCGGGTCGGTCTACGACGGTGTCGCACTGGAGGGTGTATCGGTGACGATCGAGCCCGGTTCCGGACGGGTGGTGCTCGGCGGGGCGGTCGTCGCCGCCGGCTACCTCGGCGCGCCGGACGCCACCGCCGCGTCGTTCGGGCCGGACGGGTTCCGCACCGGCGATCTCGGTGAGCTCGGTCCCGACGGGCGGCTGACCGTGCTCGGCCGGGCGGACGACGTGATCAACACCGGCGGCGAGAAGGTCGCCCCGGCGGCCGTCGAGCGGGCGTTGCTGGCGCTGCCCGGGGTGGGCGGCGCCTGCGTGGTGGGGCTCCCGGACGCGGAGTGGGGCCAGGTCGTGGCCGCGCTGGTGGTGACCACCGACGACGGCGCTCCGCCGGACTCCGCGCTGCAGGACGCCGTGCGTGCGTCGTGCGGCCGGGCCGCGGTCCCGCGGACGATCCGCCGCGCCGCGGCCGTCCCGGAGCGGGGGATCGGGAAGCCCGACCGGGCCGCCGTCGCCAGGCTGTTCGCCCCGGCGAGCTGACCGGGCCGTCGTCCGCCCGGTCCGATCACCCACCGGAATCACCGGTCGCGGAGCGCTACCGAACGCGCCGCGCCGGGTGGAGAGAGAGCCACCCGGTCCAGTGAAACGGACGTACACACCTTGGAGTTGGTTAACGCAGCGTGCGTTGCGCCCCGCCTGTACATCGAGTGTGCTTCAGCCACTGACGACACACGGTCCACAGGGATCACCGGAATCACGGTCGTCACACGAGTCACACGATGCAGCGGGGGTTTGTCGACATGCGCAGGATCACGCGGACCGGGCTGCGGGGTGTCGGTCTGCTCGCCGCCACCGGCGCGCTCTGTGCGGTCGCCGTGGTGCCCGCCGTCGCGGCGGAGCCCGGGGCGAGCTGGCAGCCGGAGCTGTCAGGGGGCAGCGGTCCCGGCGTCGTCGTCGACGACGGCGGCGCCCGGTTCGACCGGGCGACGGCGGTCGGTGCACCGGCCGACGAGAGCAGCGACGCCGAGGCGTCGGCCGACCCGGTCGGCGTCGTGCCGACCGGGCTGCTGACCCTCGAACCGCACACTCTCGACGCCCCCACCCGCGAGGTCGGGTCCACCCTGGTCGCGGACACCCCGCCCGGGTCGTCCGCGACGATGGACGTCCGCGGGCGCAAGCCCGGCGGCGGCTGGACCGAGTGGATCCCGGCCGAGGGCGACCGCGCGGAGCTCCCGGAGACCGTCCGCGAGGTGCAGGGCAGGCTCGTGCTCAGCTCCACCGGGACGGCGTCGCCGTCGGTGCGGGAGGTGACGCTCACGGCCGAGCCCGCCACCGAGTCCGAGGCCGACGCCGAGTCCGGTCCGCAGGCCGAGGCCGCGCCGCGCAGCTACTCGGTGTTCGCGACCCGCGAGGGCCTCGAGGGCGGCACGACGGCCAACGGCCACAAGATCGCGCCGCGGGACCGCTTCGTCGCGCTGCCCTCCCGCCGGGCGCTGTCGGCCAACGGCAAGACCGACTACTCGGTGAAGGTGTGCGCGCCGAACGGCAGGTGCGCCATCGCGCCGGTCTGGGACATCGGGCCGTGGAACACCAAGGACGACTACTGGAACCCCTCGAACGAGCGCCAGATGTGGAAGGACCTGCCGCAGGGCCTCCCGCAGGCCGCGGCCGCCTTCCACGACGGGCACAACGGCGGCAAGGACCAGTTCGACCGCAAGCCCGCCAACCCGGCCGGGATCGACCTCGGCGACGGGATCTTCTGGGACGTCCTCGGCCTGAAGGACAACTCGCAGGTCCAGGTCGACTACCTGTGGACGGGCTCGCAGCGGCTGTCCGCGGTCGAGACCGAGGGCGCGCCGGAGGTGCAGATCCTCGCCCGGCCCGAGGCCGGTGCGGAGTCCGTCGGGATCGCCGTCGACGCGACCGAGGTGCCGGTGCAGTGCACCGAGGGCGACTTCGTGCGGATCGGGGACGAGCAGTACCTGCCGTCGTCGGCGTTCGCGCAGCTCCCGGGTGACGTGCCGGGCTGCGCCGCGGCCCCCGCCGGGCCCGGTGCCGCACCCGGCCCCGCGGACGACGACGCCGCGGCGGCCCCGACCACCCCCGGTACCGCTCCGGCCGACGAGCCGGAGACGCCGGGCACCGCCCCGGCCACCCCGTCGAGCCCCTCCTCGGACACCCCGGACCCGGCCACCCCGTCCGGAACCGCGACGGGCGGGACCTCCACCACGCCGGACGCCGGCGGGGAGCCGGGTGACGAACCGGTCGACGGCCCGGACGACGGCCCGGAGAACGGCTCGGTGCCCGACGGTGACCGCCAGGCCGCCGCGGGGACCGTCCCCGGGTCGGCCCAGCGGGGGCCCTCGGGCACGCGCTGACCCCGCCGTCGCCGGCCGGTGGCCGGGTTCACCCCCGCACCGGCCGCGCTCCGGCGTCGGCCGGAACCGGATCGGGATAGATTCGCCCCGTGGCCACGACGGCAGAGTGGATCGAGGGAGCGCGCCCGCGCACCCTGCCCACCGCGATCTCCCCCGTACTCGTCGGGACCGGCGCCGCGATCGGCGCCGGTGCCGTGGCCCCGGGAGCAGCACTGCTCGCCCTGGTCGTGGCGGTCGCGCTGGTGATCGGGGTCAACTTCGCGAACGACTACTCCGACGGCATCCGCGGCACCGACGACGACCGCGTCGGCCCCCAGCGGCTCGTCGGCTCCCGCGCGGCGGAGCCGGCCACCGTCAAGGCGGCCGCGTTCGCCTGCTTCGGGGTCGCCGCGCTCGCCGGGCTCGCGCTCACCGCGGTGTCCGGACAGTGGTGGCTGATCGCCGTCGGCGCGCTGTGCATCGTCGGGGCCTGGTTCTACACCGGCGGCACCCGCCCGTACGGCTACGCCGGGCTCGGCGAGATCGCGGTCTTCGTCTTCTTCGGACCGGTCGCGGTGCTGGGGACGGCGTTCACCCAGGCCGGCACGGTCGACGCCGCCACCGTCGGGGCCTCGGCCGGTGCGGGCCTGCTGACCTGCGCGGTGCTCGTCGCGAACAACCTGCGTGACATCCCGGGCGACCGGATCGCGGGCAAGCGGACCCTCGCCGTCCGGCTGGGCGACCGCGGCACGCGGCTGCTCTACGTGCTGACGGCGCTGGTGCCCTTCGTGATCGCGGTCGGGGCGGCGTTCGACCGGCCCGGCCTGGTCGTCGCGCTGCTCGCGCTGCCCGCGGCGGTCCGGCCGGTGCGCACGGTGCTCGGCGGCGCGGACGGGCCGGCGTTGATCCCGGTGCTGCGCGACACCGGCCTGCTGCTGCTGGCCTGGGCGGTCGCCGTCGCGGTGGGCCTGGCGATCGGCTGACCGTCCTCAGGACCGGTCGGCGCGCTCCCCGCCCTGGTCGTCCCGCGCCGGGGGCTCGTCGGCGCCGGCCGGCGCGTCCTGCTCCGGAGCGGGCGGCGGCCCGACGTCACCGCGCAGCTGGGCGCGCAGCGACTCGCGCTCCGCGGAGCGCCGGGCCGTCGCCGTGGCGACCGCCCGGTCCAGCCGGGCGCGCAGCCCGCGGAACAGGACCATCGACAGCGGCAGCGCGACGACCAGCGCCACGAGCAAGGCCACCAGCAGCGGGACCCCGGCGAACCCGAGCAGCAGCGCGATGACCGCGACCAGGCCCAGCCGGGCGAACGCGTAGAGCGCCACCGTGGCGGCCGGCCCGGGCTCGCCGGCGCGGGCCCGCGCCGCGGCCTGCGGCGGCGGAGTCGGAGACGTCATGGCCACCAGGGTACGGACCGCCGCGCGACCGGCGAGCGGCCACGGACCCCGGTGGCCGGCGGCGTCGCTCAGCAGGTCCCGATCGGGACGGCGTTGCGCACGGCGCCCAGGTCCGGGTTCGCGAAGAGCGGGGTGTCACCGGGCGTCACGCACTTCTCCTCGGTCGCGTAGGTGTACTCGACCCGGATGCGTTCGTTCCCCGGCGAGCAGTTGAGGTAGTTCGCCTTGTTGTTCGTCGTGTCGTTCTCGAGCGTGGAGTACCCGCACTTGGCCGCCTCCGCGGTGCCCGCACCGGCGACGACGGCGGTTCCCGCGCCCGCCACGACCGCGGACCCGACGGCCAGCGCCGCCACGGTCCCCCCGACGATCCCGCGCAGGCGGCGCCGCATCAGCAGCCTCCCTGCGCGGTCGCACCGGTGATGCCCTCGGAGCCGGTGGCGAGGCCCAGCCGGGTGTCCCCCGGGGTCACGCAGACGGTCGGGGCGGCCCCGTTCGCCTGCTGCACGGCGACCTTCTGGTTGCCGGGCGAGCAGTTGCCCCAGTGACCGATCTGCCGCTGACCCCCGCCGATCGGCGCGCTGATCGGGCCCAGCGCGGCGCTGAACCCGGTCGGGGGCACGTCCTCCAGCTGCCGGCTGTACCCGCACGCGACCGCCTCCGCGTCGGGGGCCGGGCCGAGCGCCCCCACGAACGACGTGACCGCCACGGCGGCCACCCCCAGCACCATCACACGACTCGGTCCACGCACCGTTCTCTCCCTGCCTCGACGTCCTCGGAACCCGCTCCTGCAGCGGGTCCGGCGGGCCGGAGTGTGGTCCGGGGGTCCCGGGAGGGCTCCCGAGCGCGCGCCGGGATCAGGCACCATGGGCGGCGCCACAGGATCGCGTGACGGTGTCCGGAACGGGACACGTTCGCCCGGGCTGTCCGATTGACTCGGATCGTCGCGTTTGCCCTTTAAGAACCCTTTACCTACCGACAACCGTTCGAGTACCTGGGGTCTGTGGTGTCACGATGGCCCGGAACACCGAGCGGTGCCCGGTCGGCGATCTCGCCGGGACGGCACCGCACACGGCACCACGCTGCACTTCCGGGAGGATTCCATGGCAGCTCCGACGCAGGCCCCCGAGCGACTGCTGACCCCGGGCGAGGTGGCCACGCTCTTCCGCGTCGACCCCAAGACCGTGACCCGCTGGGCGTCCGCCGGACGCATCGGCTCGATCCGGACCCCGGGCGGCCACCGCCGGTTCCGCGAGTCCGAGGTCCGCGGTCTCCTGGCCGACCTGACCAGTGAGGCCAGCCCCGGCCTCCGCTGAGTCACACGACCTCCGGGTGAACGCACGACTTCACCCGTACGTCAGGCCACCTTCGCTACGCTGGACAGCGGAGGTGGCCTGATGTTGTTCCTGATCCTTCTGCTCGGTGCGGCCGTCGTCGCTGTTCTGCTCGTGAGGACCCTCCGGTCCGAGCAGGTGGTCTCCGACCGGCTCCCACGACCCGACTTCCCGTGGTCCGCGGGTCAGAAGTCCGAGCGACCACGCACGACCGGTCCCGACGACGACCCCGACTTCCTGCGTCAGCTGGACGAGAAGGTCCGCAACGAGGAGGACCCGCCCGACCGCGCCTGACCCGGGCGCGCGCCCGGACACCTCCCAGGACCCCCGGGTCCACCCCGACCGTTCTCCACGAAGGGCGGTCCGCCGGCTGCGGCGGGCCGCCCTTCCGTGTGTCCGGGCAGTACAGCTGATATGGAGGCCTTTCCTGTCAAGTGGGCAGGGAGAGTTGGCCTCGATGGCTCGGCATCGTTGCTGGTCAGGGTGGCTATGGGTCCGGCGGGTCCGGGCTGGTGGAGGCATGTCGTCGCGACGCGCGGTCAGGCTGATATGCGCGGGTTGGTTACCGCATGACCGGATATCCGTCGGGAGCTGTCCGCGAGTCTAGGGTCGAGCGTCGCCCCGGGTCCGCGATCGTGGTCGCGGGACCTGAGCTGCTCATAGCTGTGTCGCGGGTCGCTCCTCGCGCTGCCTGCTCCTGCCCGGACCCCGCCGGGGTCTGTGGTGCCGCGCCGGGGTTAGCCCGGCGGAGTCGTTGTGGATTCTGGGGTGCGTTCGTCGAGCACGGCGAGACTCCAGCACCAGCCGGCCAGCTCGCGGGCGACCGCGACCGCCGAGATCGTGGGCCGCTTCTTGCGCCGGTCGAGCCTGGTCCATCGCTGGTGCAGTCTGCGGTTTCCGGCCTCGGCCCGGTCTCGGACCATGGCGGGTTGGCCGTCGGCCCGCCGTGCACGCTCCCGACTGGTCCGTAGTGGACGGCGGTGGTGCCAGGCCGCCTCGACCAGCAGCCGACGCGCGTGGGTGTTCCCGGTCTTGGTGATCTGGCCCTGCACCCGTCGGGCCCCGGAGGAGGCCTCGGAGGGGACCAGACCGAGGTAGGAGCCGATCGTGGCGCCGGTGAACCGGTGCCAGTCGGCGACTTCCACACACAGCCCGACTGCGGTCAGGGTGGAGACCCCACGCAGACAGCGCAGCCGCCCCACCGGCCCGGCCAAGGCAGCGGTCTCGGCCATCTCCACGATCGCGGCGTCGAGACGATCCCGCCGTGCCCCGACGGTGAACACCGCGTCCAAGGCCTCGTCGAAAGCAAGCTGCACGCCGCGGCGGTCGAAGCGCAGCCCACGGAGCCACTGCTCGTGCGCCCCGGTCCAGGCCGTGGCGTCCCAGACCAGTCCCTGGCGCAGCAGCAACTTCGAGAGCCGGTGCCGGGCCCGCATCAGATCGGTGCGGACATCCTCGCGGGCCCGAACCAGATCCCGAGCAGCCTCCTCGGCTTCGGTCGGGACCCGCACCGCGGGCAGCTCCCCGATCCGCAACAGCCGCGCCAGCCGCTCCGCGTCACGGCGGTCGGTCTTGACCTTGTCACCGGCCGGGCGTTCCAGCTTCGACGGCGCCACCACCTCACAGGCGATCCCGGCCGCGGCCAGAGCCCTGGCCAGGCCGAACCCGGTCGGACCGGCCTCATAGCAGGCCATCACCGGCCCCGGATGGTTCCGGACCCACTCCACGATCTGCTCGGTCCGCGGCCCGACCCGCCGAGTCGAGATCTCCCCGCTGGCCTCGTCGATGGCTGAGCCGACCACCGAACGAGCGTGAACGTCGAGCCCGACCCACGTACCCTCTCCAGACACCGGCGCCTCCCGTAATTGCGGCACCGCCACCCGCTGACGGTGACCCGCGCCAACTTACGAGCGAGGCGCCGGCCTTTCATACGGTCTAGACCGGGAACCCGTCGGCGACGGCCGCCGCGAGTTCCAGCAGCGCCGTCCGGGTGGGCTCCTCCAGGCTGTCGAGATCGATCTCGGCACCCTCCTCCAGGTGCGGGTCGAACGGCACCCGCACCACCGCCCGGCACCGCCCGGCGAAGTGCTCCGCGACCCGGTCCAGGTCGACCCCGCCCCCGGCCCGCCGGTAGACCGTGTTGATCACGACGACGGCGTTGCGGACCAGCGGGCCGTAGCCGTGCGCGTCCAGCCAGTCCAGCGTCGCCGAGGCGCTGCGGGCGCCGTCGATGGAGCCCGACGACACGATGACCAGCTGGTCGGCCATCCCCAGCACCCCGTACATCGCGGAGTGCATGAGCCCGGTACCGCAGTCGGTCAGCACCAGGTTGTAGAAGTGTTCGAGGAGGTCGACCGCGCGCCGGTAGTCGTCCTCGCTGAACGCCTCCGACACCGCCGGGTCCTGCTCGCTGGCCAGCACCTCGAGCCGGGACACGCCCTGCGAGGTGTAGGCGCGCACGTCGCTGTAGCGGCGCACCTTGTCCGAGTCGCGCAGCAGGTGCCGGACGGTCGCCGTCGTCTCCAGCGGGATCTTCTGGCTGAGCGTGCCGCGGTCCGGGTTCGCGTCGACCGCGACGACCCGGTCGCCCCGGTGCGAGGCGAAGGTCGCGCCCAGGGTGGCGGTCACCGTCGTCTTCCCGACGCCGCCCTTCAGGCTCAGCATCGCGATCTTGTGCGAGCTGATCAGGGGGCGGTTCAGCCGGGAGACCAGCTCGCGGCGGTGGATCTCGGCGGGGCTCTCGCCCGGGTTCACGAGCCCGCGGGTCAGCACGTAGACCAGCCGGCGCCAGCCGCTCGCCGGAGCGCGGCGGGCCCCGTGGGCGCCCCGGGACGGGGCCAGGTCCAGGCCGCCGTGCGGCTCGCTGCCGCGACGGTGCTGGGCGGCGCGGGCCTCCACGGCCTCCGGCGGCGTCCAGCGCGGGCGCCGGGGCTCCTCCCGGGAGCCGCGGTCGGTGGCGTCGCGCTCGGCAGCGTCGCGGTCCCAGGACGCGCGCCAGGGTCGCTCCACCGCAGGCCGGGCCACGCTGTCGGAGCGGGCGGGGTCCTCGCCACGGGGCCGCTCCCCGGGCCGCGCCGCGGGTCCGTCACCCGCGCGGGACGGACGACGATCCGGTTCCGCCGCGGCTGCCGGTACCTGTTCCGCGGCCGGAGCGGACCCGCGGGCCGGTTCCCGGGACGGGGCACCGGCCACCGGGTCGGTGTCCCGGGGCGGCGCAGCCTCCTGGCGCGGCGCGGGCGCCTCGTCGGTCGCCGGGTCCGGGGCCCGCGTCCCGGCGGGGGCCTGCCCCGTGACCGGGTCCGCGGCACCGGGCTCGGCGGCCTCGTCGCGGGCGGCCGGTGCGTCCGGGCGACGCCAGATCACCTCGTCGTCCGAGTCGTCGCGGGCGGCGGGCGCGGGCACCGTCCACCACGGTTCCGGATCGCCACCGCCCGTCCGGTAGAGCCCGGTGTCGTCGGGCCCGTGGTCGGTCTCCGACGCCGCGGCCGGGTCGGCGGCGCGGTGCCTGCCGTCGTCGTGCCGGTCCCCACCGGCCGCGTCGTCGCCGGAGCCGTCCGCCTCCCCGGGGCCTGGCGAGGTGCCGGGCGCAGGGTCCTCGGCGACGTCGGGCGACGCGCGGTGCAGGGCGGACAGGTCCAGGCCGTGCGGCGGGGTGGAGGGGTCGATCTCGTCGACCAGGTCGTCGTCGACGTCGGGCAGCTCGCTGCCCCACGCCGACCCGGACGGTGGCGTCCGGGTGCCCACACCGGCCCGCCCCGGCGCCGGGGCGGACGCGGCCCGCTCGGCCGCCGACGGCGGGCGCTGCTCGGCCGCGCCGGAGGAGCGCGCCGGACCCGCGTCCGGCTGCGCTGCGTCATCGCCGCCCGTGCGGCGACGCCGTCCGAAGGACCGTCCGGCGTTGTCCGCCGCACCCCAGCGCTCCCGCACGTAGCGGCCCACCGACCCGTCGGGCTGCTCGCCGGAACCGTTCTCACTCACGGGTCACGACGTTAGCCCGGTCGAACCCGGGTGGTCGAGACGTCAGAAGCCCGCGTACGAGTGGAGCCCGGAGACCACCATGTTGATGAAGAAGAGATTGAACACGATCGTGGCGAAGCCCAGGACGTTGATCCAGGCCGCCCGGGAGGACCGCCACCCGGACGTGGCCCGCGCGTGCAGGTACGCCGCGTACAGGACCCAGGCCACGAACGCGACGGTCTCCTTCGGGTCCCAGCCCCAGAACCGGTTCCACGCGGCCTCGGCCCACACGGCGCCGGTGATGATCCCGAACGTGTACAGCGGGAACGCCAGCACGGTGACCCGGTAGGCCAGCCGGTCGAGCGCCTCCGCCGACGGCAGCTTGCCCGCCAGCCCCGACGGCTTCCCGCTGCGCTTCATGAGGAACAGCAGGCTCGACACCCCGGGGATGAGCAGCAGTCCGGACGCCAGCGTGATCGTCGTGACGTGGATGATGATCCAGTACGACTGCAGCGCGGGCAGCACGGGCGCCGCCTCGAGGTAGAGCACCGTGCCGGTGACGAACATCAGCAGCACGACCGGCGTGAGCACGAACACACCCGCCGGCCGCAGGGCCGGGTGCCTCCGGAGGAGCACCAGCCACGCGACGACCGCCATGAAGCACAGGGCCGAGGTGAACTCGTACATGTTGCCGAGCGGCCAGCGGTAGGCGGCGAACCCGCGCAGCACGATCGACCCGATGTGGGTGAGCGCCGCCAGGACCATGAGCGAGACGCCGATCCGGCCGTACCGGTCCGACCGGGGACGGCCCGGCGCCGCACCGGCGTCGTCGGGGGCCTCCGCCACCGCGACGGCCGTGTCGCCGTCGCCCGCACCCCCGACCGTGGCCGGTTCCTTGCTGGTCGCCTTCGCCACCCGGGCGGCGGCGTACTCCAGCGTGGTGAACACCAGTGCGAGCAGGAGCACGACGAGCGTGGCCTGGAACAGGTGGTCGCTCCACTCCGACAACACGGGATCGACGAGCATCTGACCTCAACCGTCCTTCTTCGTCGTCTTCTCGAGCAGTTCCCCCGCGAGCCGGTCGAACTCCTCGCCGTACCCGGCCCGGTCCGTGCGGGCCAGGCCGCCGGTCTCGATCCGGCTCCCGCCGTCGCGGGGCACGACCCGCACCCAGAACCGGCGGCGCTTGATCGTCAGTGACAGGGTCAGCCCGCCCAGCATCACGATCGCCGACACGAGCACCCAGGACTGCGTCGGGTCGTGGCCGACCAGCAGGTTCACCCAGGGCGTCACCCCGTCGAACCGGACGACCGTCCCGTCGGGCAGCCGTACCGTGTCACCGATGCCCAGCCGGGCCTGGGCGACCGACCGCAGCTCGCCGTCGTCGATCTTCTGCTGGTCGACGCTGAAGATCGACTGGCCGCGGCCGTCGTCGATGCCCAGGTCGCCGAGCATGACGTCCACGTCCGCCGTCGGCGCCCGCAGGTCCGGGTGCACCGAGGCGAGGTTCCCCTCCTGGTCGACCGCGCCGGTCGGGGCGAACGTGCCGGTCACCGCGAGCTGCGTGGTGCGCCGCACGTCCGGGTCGGTGACACCGGGTCGCTCGAACTTGGTCGCGCCCTCCGACAGCTGGGTGCCGCCCTGGTCCACCGGCCGCCACTGGATGTCGCCGGTGCGGCTCTGGCCGTCCGGCCAGGTGACGGTGAACTCCGGCGCGTACCCGTAGCCGGTCATGTAGACGCGGTCGCCGTCGGTGCGCAGCGGGTGGTTCACGGCGAGCTCGTAGGGGCGCCAGGTCGTGACGCCGTTCTCGAGGTCCTCGCCGGTCTGGTAGCCGATCTGCGACGCGAACGACGACGCCTGGCCGTTGGGGAGCCAGCTCCCGTCGAACCGGTCGACCTTGACGCAGAACTCGTTGAGCTCGGTGCCGTCGATGCGCAGGCCGGCGTTGAACGTGTCGTAGCCGAGGATCGAGCTGTTGCAGAACTCGCTGCCGTCGGCGCGGACGATGACGTCGCCGTCGTAGCCGTAGAGCTTGCCGCCCGCCATGCCGACCAGGATCCCGATCAGGCTGAGGTGGAAGATCAGGTTGCCGGTCTCGCGCAGGTACCCGCGCTCGGCGGAGATCGTCCGGGACCCGTCGTCCTCGACGCGCTCGGTCCGCCGCCAGCCGCGCAGCAGCGTCCGGGCCCGGGTGAGCACCGCGTCCGGGTCCTCGGCGCTGTCGCCCCCGGTGTGGTGCGGCAGCCGGGACAGGTTCCGCGGGGTCCGCACGGGGGGCTGGCGCATGCCGCGCCAGAACTCCAGCGAGCGGGGCAGCACGCAGCCGACCAGGGAGATCATCAGCAGCAGGTAGATGGCCGCGAACCACGGGGTCGCGAACACCTCGAAGCCGCCGACGGCCTCGACGACCGGGGCCACGAGCGGGTTGTCGGCGTAGAAGTCGTCTACCAGCGACGCGTTCAGCGAGCGCTGCGGAAGCAGCGCACCGGGGAGCGCGGCCAGCGCCAGCAGGAACAGCAGCACCAGGGCGGTGCGCATGCTGGTCAGGCCACGCCAGGTGTTGCGCAGGAACGCCCACACCGTGGACAGCGGTCCCGGCCGGTGCGACGGTGGCTCGCCGTCCGGTGACGTCACGGGCGGCTGCGGCGGGGCGGTCGGCGGGGAGCTCATCTAGATGGGCGGGGTGAACCCGGCGATCGAGACCTGCAGGGCGACCAGCCACCGGGCCCAGAGCCCGGAGACCAGCAGGGCACCGACGACGACCAGCAGCGCCCCGCCGGCGACCTGGATCGCCCGGGTGTGCCTGCGCAGCCAGCCCAGCGCACCGACCGCGCGGGTGGCGCCGAGCGCGATCAGCACGAACGGGATGCCCAGCCCCGCGCAGTAGGCGAGGATCAGGACGACGCCGCGCAGCGATCCGCCACCGGTGCCCGCGGCGACGGCGACGACACCGGCCAGCGTCGGGCCGATGCAGGGCACCCAGCCCAGCCCGAACACGGCGCCCAGCAGCGGGGCGCCGGCCAGCCCGGCGCGGGGGGTCCAGTGCGCGCGGTACTCGCGCTGGAGGGCGGGGATGAGCCCGGCGAACGCCAGCCCCATCACGATCATCACGACGCCGCCGATCCGCTGGAGCACGGCCTCGTTGTCGATCAGCACGTCGGACAGCCAGACGGCACCGACCATGATCGCGCCGAAGACGACGGTGAACCCGCCGACGAACAGCAGCGCGGCGCCGGCGACCCGCCAGCGGCCGTCGGCGGTGCGTCGCCCGGCGACGACGGTGCCGCCCGGCCCGGCGGACCCCGGCCCGGCGGACCGGGCGGCGGCGCGCTCGGCGGCCTCGGCCGGCGTCACCGGCGGGGACTGCGCGCCGACGAGCCCGGCCAGGTATGCGAGGTAGCCGGGGACCAGCGGGACGACGCACGGCGAGGCGAAGCTGACCAGCCCGGCGGCGACCGAGACCAGCGCTGCGAGCAGCAGCGGTCCCGAGATCGCCAGTGTGGTGGTCGCGTCCATCGAATCCCAGGGTAGAAGGGCGACACGCCGCAACGTTCAGCGGGTTCTACAACGTGTAGTGCGACCGTGTGGTCGCCGTGGGTCACCCGGTCGCGGCCGGTGCCGGTTCCGCGGCCAGCTTCGTGATCAGCGGCAACAGGTCCGAGCTGCCCACCGGCACCAGGAACACCGCCGCGACCCGGGCCTGGCGGTCCAGCACGATCGTCGACGGGACGACGTTGCGCGGGTACCCGTCGAGCCGGGCGAGGGTGCGGCCGGACTCGTCGAAGATCGAGTCGTAGGTGAGCCCGCGGTCGTTGGCGAAGTCCTGCGCCGCCTGCCGGTCGTCGCGGACGTCGATGCCGAGCACGACGGCGTCGTCGCGGGCGGTGTCCTGCACCGCCTGCAGCTCCGGTGCCTCGGTACGGCACGGGCCGCACCACGAACCCCAGATGTTGATCACGCGGACCATGCCGGGGTGGTCGCCGATCCCGACCTCCGTCCCGGGCCTCAGCAGGCTCTCGCCCCGCAGGTCGGTGATCGGGCTGCGGCTCTCCGGCGGGTCGTAGGTGATCCGGGTCTGGCCGCCCGGGGCGACGAACCGGAACTCCTGCGGCCCGGAGCCGACGGCGTCGCGGCCGACACCGCAGCCCCCCACCAGCAGCAGCGCGGCGAGCAGCGGGAGCAGGACGCGCCTCATGCGCCGGTCACCATCGCGCCGCTGGGCCCGGCCGGCTCGGCGTAGCGGAGCCCGGTCATCCGCGCCCCGGTGAACTCGACGCTGGTCAGGGACGCGAGCGCGCACTGCCTGCGGCGCGGGTCGTGCCAGAGCCGCTGCCCGAGCAGGTAGCGGCGCACCGTCCAGATCGGCAGCTGGTGCGAGACACAGACGATCTCCCGGCCGGGTGCCAGCTCCCGCGCGGCGTGCAGCGCGCCCAGCATCCGGTGCGCGATGTCGAGGTACGGCTCGCCCCAGGACGGTGTGAACGGGTCACGCAGCAGCCGCCAGGCGTGCGGGCGCCGCAGCGCGCCGTCGCCGACGGCGAAGCGCTTGCCCTCGAAGAGGTTCCCGGACTCGATCAGCCCGTCGTCGGTGCCGATCTCGACACCGTGCGCGTCCGCGATCGGGCCCGCCGTCTGCTGCGCGCGCAGCAGCGGCGAGGCGACGACCGCCGCGACGTCGTTGTCACCGAGGTGCAGGGCGACCGTCTTGGCCTGCGCCTCGCCGTGGTCGGAGAGGCGGAAGCCCGGTCGGCGGCCGTAGAGCACCTTCTCCGGGTTGCGCACCTCGCCGTGCCGCAGCAGGTGCACGACGGTCACCGGGCCGCTCGGGGCGGGGCTGGTCCGGTCGCCCACGCTCAGGCCCCGTCCGGACGGGTGGCGGACGCGGCGGCCTTCGCGGCGGCGTCGACACCGGTCTCGATCTGCTCGAACGCGGCGTCGTCGAGGGCGGTGGAGACGAACCACCCCTCGAACGCCGACGGCGGCGAGTAGACCCCGTGGTCGAGCAGGGCGTGGAAGAACGCCGGGTGCCGCCAGGTCTCGGCGGCCTTCGCATCGGCATAGCCCGTGACCGGGGTGTCGGTGAAGAACGGGGAGAACATGGTGCCCGCGTACTGCACGGTGTGCGGGACGCCCTCACGGGTCAGCGCGTCGGTGACCATCCGGCCGATCCGGTCGGCGTTCGCCGCCAGGGTCGCGTAGGCGGCGTCGTCGGCGTTGCGGAGCGTGGTGAGCCCCGCGGCGACGGCGACCGGGTTCCCGGCGAGGGTGCCCGCCTGGTAGACCGGCCCGGCCGGGGCCAGGAACGACATGTGCTCGACGGAGCCGCCGAACGCGGCCGCCGGGAGCCCGCCGGACATGACCTTGCCGAAGGTGTAGAGGTCGCCGGCGACGCCGTCGCAGCCGAACCAGCCCTGCTTCGACGCACGGAAGCCGGTCATCACCTCGTCGACCACCAGCAGCGCGCCGTTCGCGTGGCACAGGTCCCGCAGGGCGGCGTTGAAGCCCTCGACCGGCGGGACGACGCCCATGTTCCCGGCCGCCGCCTCGGTGATCACGCAGGCGATGTCCGCACCGCGCTCGGCGAACACCGCACGGACGGCGTCGACGTCGTTGTAGGGCAGGACGACCGTGTCGGCCGCCTGCGCCCCGGTGACGCCCGGGCTGGTCGGCAGGCCGAGCGTCGCCACCCCGGACCCGGCGTCGGCGAGCAGGGCGTCGACGTGGCCGTGGTAGCAGCCGGAGAACTTGACGACCACGCTGCGGCCGGTGATCCCGCGGGCGAGCCGGATCGCGCTCATCGTCGCCTCGGTACCCGAGTTGACCAGCCGGACCTGCTCGACCGGGGTCCGGTCGACGATCTCGGCGGCCAGGTCGATCTCCCCCGGCGTCGGCGTGCCGAACGACAGGCCCTGCGACGCCGCGGACCGCACCGCCTCGACGACAGCCGGGTGCGCGTGCCCGAGGATCATCGGCCCCCAGGACGACACCAGGTCGACGTAGCGGCCGCCGTCGGCGTCGGTCATCCGGCAGCCGTCGGCGGCGACCATGAACCGCGGGGTCCCTCCGACCGAGTTGAACGCACGGACCGGGGAGTTCACCCCGCCCGGGATCAGCTCGGTCGCCCGCTCGAACAGGCGGGCCGACTCCTTCGGTTCCGGGTTCTGCGGAGTGCTCACGCCGCCAGTCTCCCAGCCGTCAGGCAGGCCGCTGTGCGGCCCCGACCCTGCGCGACGCATACCACTCCTTGGCCGGAGCGCTGTAGAGCAACGTGATGCCGCCGGCGGCAACCGCAAGGACGAGAACCGCGAAGAGGAGCGCTTCTCGTCCAGCCAGCATGAGGAAGAGGAACAGAACCAGCCCGAAGACTCCGGTGACGATGGCGGCCGACAGCCGCGCCCCTGCACTCCCGCGGAAGGCCGCCACGCCGAGACCGATGTACGCCAGCCCGAGGACCAGCACCACTGCGCCGAATACCCGCATCGCCACGCCGACCGCGTCGAGGAACTCGGTCGCAGTCATACCGGCCTGAGCCAGCATCGTCTCGAACTCCGGCCGGGGCATACCGGCCTGAGCCAGAAGATCGTCATTCAGCACGGTCCCGTCCAGCGGGACGAGAAGCGCGGCGATCCCGAAGAACACGAACGGCAGCGCCGACGCGATGAGCAGGATCAAGGCCGACACGACCTGCCGCGGCCGGGTGACCTCCCTGCGGCCCGACGGTGTCAGGCCGGCCGGTTGCGCGCCCGCGGTGTTCCACTGCGGGGCCTGGCCGGCCTGGTCCGGGGCCTGCTGCGGGTACGGCGCGGGCTGCATACCCGGGGTCCAGCCCTGCGGGTACGGGTTCTGCGGGTACTGCGGGTAGGCCCCCGACGACGGGCCCGGCCGGTAGTACTGCGGTGGGCCCTGCTGTCCGGGGTCGTTGCTCACGCCCACCACGGTAGCCGGACAGGTGTCCGGTTTGCCACGTTCGGCGGTACCGCGGACGGGTTCGCCTCAGCTCGCGGCCCGTGGCCTCCGCCCGGCGGACCGGGCCACTCCTTCCGGAGAATCGCTTCCCCAGGCAGCGATCTCGCAGAACCCACCCGTCCCGCATACCCCGGCATCGGTGCGCGGACGCGGTCGCCCCACGCGGAGCAGACCGGGAGCGGCCCGGCGCAGAGGCTCAGTCCAGCCAGCCCGCGGCCTCGGTGGCCCAGTAGGTGAGGACGACGTCGGCGCCCGCCCGGCGGATCGACGTGAGGGTCTCCAGGATCGTCCGGTCGCGGTCCAGCCAGCCCTTCTCGACGGCAGCCTCGATCATCGCGTACTCGCCGGAGATCTGGTACGCCGCGACGGGGACGTCGGCGACGTCGGCGACGCGGGAGAGCACGTCGAGATAGGCCAGCGCGGGCTTCACCATGACCATGTCGGCGCCCTCGTCGAGGTCGAGGGCGAGCTCGCGCAGCGCCTCGCGGGCGTTGCCGCCGTCCTGCTGGTAGGTCTTGCGGTCGCCCTTGAGCTGCGAGTTCACCGCCTCGCGGAACGGCCCGTAGAACGCCGAGGCGTACTTCACCGTGTAGGCCAGGATGCCGGTGTCGGTGAACCCGGCCTCGTCGAGCGCCTCCCGGATGACGCCGACCTGGCCGTCCATCATCCCGCTCGGCCCGACCAGGTGGGCGCCGGCGCGGGCCTGCTCGACGCCCATCCGCGCGTAGACGTCGAGGGTGGCGTCGTTGTCGACCCCGCCCTCGGCGTCGAGCACGCCGCAGTGGCCGTGGTCGGTGAACTCGTCGAGGCACAGGTCGGCCATGACGACGAGATCGTCGCCGACCTCGGCCCGCACGTCGCGCAGCGCGACGTTGAGGACCCCGTCGGGGTCGACGGCGCCGGAGCCGGTCGCGTCGTGCACCGCGGGGACGCCGAACAGCATCACCCCGCCGACGCCGGCCGACGCCGCCTCCGCGACCGCCTTGCGCAGGGTGTCGCGGGTGTGCTGGACGACGCCGGGCATCGACGAGATCGGCACCGGTTCGGTCGCGCCCTCACGGACGAACATCGGCAGCACCAGCTGCCGGGGACGGACCTCGGTCTCGGAGACCAGCCGCCGCATCGCGGGGGTGGTCCGCAACCGACGGGGGCGCTGCGCCGGGAAACCCATGCGCTCCAGGTTACGACCGTCCCGAACACACGTCGGCCCCGCGTCCCCCGGCGGGCGGGGTACACGGGGCCGGACGGGCGCGCCGCTCAGCGGCCGACTCGATGCGCCGCTCAGCGGCGGCGGGCCTTGACCTTCTTCGGCGGCGGGAGGTTCCCCTCGGCGCGCAGCTTCGCGGTGTGCGAGGCCAGCGCGTCGACCAGGGTCGGGACCCGGGACTCCTCGGGCTGCACGTCCACCCGCAGGCCGAACTCGCGCGCGGTCTCCGCGGTCGCCGGGCCGATGCAGGCGACCAGGGTGCGGGCGTGCGGCTTGCCGGCGATGCCGACCAGGTTCCGCACCGTCGACGACGAGGTGAAGCAGACCGCGTCGAACCCGCCGGTCTTGATCGCCTCACGGATCGGCGCGGGCGGCGGGGCGGCGCGGACGGTCCGGTAGGCCGTCACGTCGTCGACCTCCCAGCCGCGCTCCTGCAGCCCGGCGGACAGCGTCTCGGTGGCGATGTCGGCGCGCGGCAGGAGGACGCGGTCGACCGGGTCCAGGACGTCGTCGTGCGGCGGGAAGATGTCCAGCAGGCCCTCCGAGGTGGAGGACTGCGCCTCGTCGATGTCCGGGACCAGCTCGGGCTCGATGCCGAACTCGCGGACCTTCTCCGCGGTCGACCGGCCCACGCAGGCGATCTTCACGCCGGAGAACGCGCGGGCGTCGAGACCGAACTCGTGGAACTTCTCCCAGACGGCCTTCACCGCGTTGGTCGAGGTGAAGACGACCCACTGGTAGCGGCCGTCGACGAGGCCCTTGACCGAGCGCTCCATCTGCGCGGGCGACCGGGGCGGCTCGACGGCGATCGTCGGCACCTCCTCCGGGATGGCGCCGTGCATGCGCAGCCGCTCGCTCATCACGCCGGCCTGGTCCTTGGTCCGCGGGACCAGCACCCGCCAGCCGTACAGCGCGCGGGACTCCCACCAGGAGAGCTCGCCACGGCGGCCTGCGGCGTCGCCCACGGCCAGGACCAGCGGGCCCTCGAGGTCGCCGCCGTCGGAGGCGAGCTTGCCGACCGACGACGAGACGGTCCGCTGGGTGGAGGTGGTGCCGCCCGAGGTGACCGCGACGGGGGTCTCGCCGGGCACACCCTGGGCGGAGAGCCCGGCCGCGACGTCGCCGAGGAGCGCACCGGTGGCGTGCAGCACGACCGGCCCGGGCGACGCGGCCAGCGCCGCCCAGTCGACGCCCGCGCGGACGTCGGCCTCGACGTGCGCCGAGCCCAGGGCGACACCGGCGTAGGCCGGGACCGCCGTGGACGCGGGCACGCCCGGCACGACGTCGAACGCCGTGCCCGAGGCGGAGACGGCCATCGCCTCGGCGACGACCGCGTCGTTGGTCAGCGGGTCGCCGGAGACCAGCCGGGCCACCGACCGGCCCTGGCCGGCCTCGCCGAGCAGGTCGCTCGCGATGTCGGCGGGCTGGCCGACGGCGGGCCGCACCTCGGCCCCGTCGGCGGCGAGGGCGAGGATCGACTCCGGCACGTCCGGGTCGGTGATCACCAGCGGTGAGCCGGCGAGCACGTCCCGGGCGCGGACGGTGAGCAGTGCCGGGTCACCCGGTCCGCTGCCCACGAAGGCGATCCGCCCCGGGGTGTTGGCAGGTCCTGTCATCGTTTTAAGAACTCCCGATCCAGCGGTTCACGGAGCCGAGGCCCGCGGGGCGCAGGTCCTCTCCTCCCAGGTCGAGCAGCTCGTGTGCCAGCGTGGCTCCGAGCTTCTCGGCGGCGTCCATCTCTCCGGTGACGGAGGCGCGCAGCACGTCGCCCTCCGTGATGTCCCCGACCCCTGTCACCGCACGCAGCGACAGCCGGTCGACCGCGCGCCCGTCGTCGTCCAGGTCCGAGACGACGTCGGCCAGCGCACCGACCGGGGCGGTGCAGCCGGCCTCGAGGGTGGCCAGGACGGCCCGCTCGGCGGCGACGGCGGCGCGGACGCCCGGGTCGTCGAGCACCGAGCGCAGCACGTCCGCCAGCCCGGTGTCCGTCTCGCGGCACTCGATCGCGAGGGCGCCCTGGGCGGGGGCGGGCAGCATCTGCAGCGGATCGATCAGCTCGTCCGCCTCCTCGATGCGGCCCAGCCGGCGGAGCCCGGCCGCGGCGACGACCACCGCGTCCAGCTCGCCGGAACGGACCTTCCCGATGCGGGTGTCCACGTTGCCGCGGATCGGCACCACCTCGAGCCCCTGGCCGAGCGCGTAGAGCTGCGCGGCACGGCGCGGCGAGCCGGTGCCCACCCGGGCCCCGCGGCCCAGCTCCCCCAGCACGCGGCCACCGGTGACGAGCGCGTCGCGGGGGTCCTCCCGGCCCGGGACCGCGGCGATCCGCAGGTGCTCGGGCTGGGCGGTGGGAAGGTCCTTGAACGAGTGCACGGCGACGTCGATGTCGCCCGCGTCCAGCGCGTCCCGCAACGCCGACACGAACACCCCGACGCCGAGCTGCGTCACCGGCGCCATCGAGCGGTCACCACTGGTGGAGACGGTGACGAGCTCGGACGGGTGCCCGGCGGCGGTCAGCCGGTCGGCGATCGTCGTCGACTGTGCGACCGCCAGCTTCGACGGTCGCGTCCCGATCTTCAGCGTGCTCACGAGATCTGCTCCGGGGGGCGGGACCCGAGCGACGGCTGCCCGTCGACCGGTGCGTTCAGTGCGGCCGTCACGTCGTTGCCGTCGACGGTCGCGTCGGAGCCGCGGACGGGTGCCGCGACCGCGGCCGCGGCCTGCGGGTCGAGCTCGAACAGGGTGCGCAGCGCGGCGGCGTAGCTGTCCCCGTCCGGCCCCTCGGCCAGGCGCTTGACCTGCACCGTCGGGGTGTGCAGGAGCTTGTCGACGACGCGGCGGACGGTGCGGGAGAGCTCCTCGCGCACATCCCCGTCCAGGTCGGGCAGCCGTCCGTCCAGGCGGAGCAGCTCGGCGTCGACGACCTCGGAGGCCCGACGGCGCAGCGCCGTGACGGTCGGGGTCACCTCGGCCGAGCGCTGCCCGGCCAGGTACTGCTGCGCCTCGGCGTCGACCATCTTCTGGGCGGCCGCGACCGAGCCGCCGTCGGTGGCGTCGAGCAGCCGGCGCTGCAGCGTGATCAGGTCGACCACCCGGACACCGGGCAGGTCGGCGACGGCCGGGTCGACGTCGCGGGGCAGGCCCAGGTCGCACACGACCAGCGGGCGCTCGCGACCGGCACCGGACAGTGCCTCGGCGACCGGGCCGGCGTCGACGACGTGGCCGATCGCCCCGGTGCAGGCGAGCATCAGGTCCGCGGTGCGCAGCTCGGCGGCCAGGTCCTCCATCGGCGCGGACCGCGCCGCGGTGCCCTGCTCGAGCACCTTCTCCACCAGGCGCTCGCCGCGCTCGGCGGAACGGTTGAGGACGACGATCTCGCTCGCCCCGGCCCGGCGCAGGTGCGCGGCGGCCAGCGCGCCCATCGCACCGGCGCCGACGATCACGGCGCGGGTGCCGTCGAGACCGGTGCCGCCCAGCTCCCGGTCGGCGTCGCGCAGCGCCTCGGAGACCACCGAGGCGCCCGCCTCGTCGATCCCGGTGCCGGCGTGCACCCGCTTGCCGACCCGCAGTGCCTGCTGCACCAGCTCGTGCAGCACCTTGCCGACCGAGCCCGACTCGTCGGCGGTGGCGTAGGCGCTGCGCAGCTGGCCGAGGATCTGCGACTCGCCGACGACCATCGAGTCCAGGCCGGCGGCCAGCTGGAACAGGTGCTGGACGGCCGAGCCCGCGTAGTGCACGAAGAGGTGGTCGGACAGCTCGCCGATCGGGAAGCCGGCGTAGCCGCCGAGCACGTCGGTGACGTCACCCAGGCCGCCGTGGAACGCGTCCACGACCGCACAGATCTCGATCCGGTTGCACGTCGAGAGGAGGACGGCCTCCTCGACGTGCGTGCGGTCGAGCATCTCCTCGAGCAGCTTGGGCACGTCGCCCGGGGCGACGGCGAGGCGCTCCAGCACCTCGACCGGCGCACTGCGGTGCGACAGGCCGACCACGAGGACGCTCATCGCGGGGACACCACCGATCCGTTCGTCTCGCTCGTCTCCCGGCCGGCGGCCGGGACCGTGGTCTCACCGGCGGTGTGCCGGCGGGCCACGTGGAACGCGAGGACCTGCAGCTCGACCGAGAGGTCGACCTTGCGGACCTCGACGTCGTCCGGCACCTGCAGCAGCACCGGAGCGAAGTTGAGGATGGACTGCACACCGCTCCGTACGAGCAGGTCGCAGACCGCCTGGGCCGCGGGGCCGGGCGTCGCGATCATCCCGATGGTCACGCCGTCGGCGGCGCAGACCTCGGGGATGTCGCGGACGTGCCGCACGCGGATGCCGTTGATGTCGCTGCCGACGAGGTCGTCGTCGACGTCGAACAGGGCGCCGACCGGGAAGCCACGGCCGGCGAACCCGGCGTACCCGGCGAGGGCGTGACCGAGGTTGCCGACCCCGACCAGCGCCACCGACTGCCGGTGGTCCATGCCCAGCTCGCCCTGCAGCCGCGCCTGCAGCGACGCCACGTCGTACCCGACGCCGCGGACGCCGTAGGACCCCAGGTAGGAGAGGTCCTTGCGCAGCTTGGCGGAGTTCACGCCGGACGCACCCGCGAGCTCCTCCGAGGAGACGGTCTCGACGCCGGACTCCCGCAGCTCACCCAGCACACGCAGGTAGACGGCGAGCCGGGAGACGGTCGCCTCGGGTACCGGGCGGACGGGGCGCTCGCCGTCCGGCTGGTCGGCCGGGACGGCCGGGGCACCGGTCTCGGGCGGCAGGGTCACGGGCCTTCCTCCTCCGGCGTCGGTCGCGGGCGGGCGGGGCGCGATGTCGTTCCGGCTCCCGTCCCGCTCGCGGGGGGTTGTCCGCGGACGGTCGGTCATCGAAACTGATCGCACTCCGGGTCGGGGCTGTGCTGTCCGCACCTCTGGCACCAGGGGTGCGGTCACCGGTGCCCGTGCGCGGACCGGTCGGCGGACGGCCGGTCGACGCCGCGCGGGCTGGCCCGGTGGCACGGTGCCGCACGAGCGGCGATGCCGCCGGGCACGGCGACGGGAACCCACGGTAGCCGCTTGTGAAGGCCCGCACAAAGTTGCGATCTTGGTCCTCCGCGTGCTCTCTCCGGGCTCTGACCTGGACCTACCGGTGATCGATGCTCACGAACCGCTCACCGTGCGACCGAGGCCACTTCGAGGTCCACGACACCTCCGTCACCGGACGCCCGCCACCATCCGTGACGCAGGTCTCGGAGCCGGACCGGCCGGCGGTCAGACGACGGTGACGGTGCGGGACGGCAGGCCGGTCGCGGCCCCCGGCAGCGGTGGGCGGCGCTCGTCGGTCTGGACGGCGCCGTCGCCGTCGGTCGCGCGGCACTGCACCGTGTGGCCACCGGGCGGCAGCTCCAGCTCGGCCCGCCACATCCGCCAGGTCGCCCCACCCGCGGGCACCGGCGCGAGCTCGGCGTCCACCCAGCGGCCGTCGCCGGTGCCGACCTCGACCCGGGAGATCCCGCGCGGCACCGCCCACGCCGTACCGGTGACGACGACGCGGCCGGCCGGGACGCTCGCGTACGACGCCGGGGAGTCGATCCGCGACGCCGTCTCCATCGGCCCCGGCGGGTCCCAGCCCCGCGCCCGCCAGTAGTCGGCCCGGGCGGCGAACGTCGTGAACTCGACGTCGGTGACCCACTTGGTGGCCGAGACGTAGCCGTAGAGCCCCGGTACGACGATCCGCACCGGGAAACCGTGCTCGACCGGGAGCGCCTCCCCCTCCATCCCGACGGCGAGGAGCGCGCCGCGCGCCCGGTCCAGCAGCAGCGGGGCCGGGCTGCCCGCCGTCCAGCCGTCCACGGAGGTGGACAGCACCTGGTCGGCGGCCGGGTCCGGCGACGCCTCGGCGAGCAGTGGCGCCAGCTCGACACCGGTGAACCGGGTGGTGGACACGAGATCGCCGCCGACCTCGTTGGAGACGCAGGACATCGTGACCCAGCGCTCGACCAGCGGGCGTCCCAGCAGGTCGTCGAGGGTGAGCGTGAGCTCGCGGCCGACCATCCCGTGCACCCGCAGCGCCCAGGAGGCGGGGTCCACCGAGGGCACCCGCAGCGCGGTGTCGATCCGGTAGAAGTCCGCGACGGGCGTCGCGAACGCCGCGCCGCCCGGGAACGCGGCGCCGGCGGGCAGCGGGGGTGCCGGCGCGACCCGGCCGCCGGCGGCGAGCGCCCGCAGCCGGGCGGTGAGCCCGTCGCGGGCCGGGCCGATCCGCCCGGACGGGAGCAGCGGCGCCGTCAGTGCCGCGCCGGCGCCCAGCACGAATCCGCCCGCACCGGCCAGCGCCCCGGCCCGGAGGAACCGCCGCCGGGTCAGCGACTCCCGCAGCGGGCGGCCGTCGGGCAGCGTCCCGGCGGCCGACGGTGACGGCACGCGGGCCGCCAGCCGGTACAGCCGCCGGAACGTCGTCACGGTGACGACTACCGCGACAGCGCTGGGGACGAGGTCCAGCTGACCGGCCCCGGGTGCGGTCACGGCGGCGACGACGCCCAGCAGCCCGAGCACGGCCAGGCCCACGACGCCCGGGCGGTCGGAGCGCCGGGACAGGGCCCCGGCCCCGGCGGCGGCGAGCGCGAGCACGACCACCACCCCGGCGACGACCGCGTGCCGGCTGCCGACGCCGGCGACGACGGTCGCGAGCTCGGCGACCGCGGGCGGGGTGCGGGCCACGACCTGTCCCGCCACCACGCCGACCGGCGCGGCCTGCGGTGCGACGACGAGCGCGGCGAGCTGCCCGGCCCCGACGCCGAGCGCGGTCGCGGCCAGTCCGGCGAGCGCACCGCGCGGCGCGGGCACCACCGGGCGCACGGCGTCCGCGGGGGCCGCGGCATCTGTGGCGGGGCTCACGGACCTGCGGCGAGGTCCGCCCGCAGGCGCGCCTCGTCGACCCGGAACGAGTCGTGCTCCCGGCCGTCGAGGAGCACCACGGGCACCTGGTCGCCGTACTCGGCGCGCAGCTCGTCGTCGGTGTCGACGTCGAGGGTGTCCCAGCCGGTTCCCGTCTCGCCGCACACGCGTGCGAGCACCTCGGCGGCCTCCTCGCAGAGGTGGCAGCCGTGGCGGGTCAGCAGCCGCACGCGCACGGTCACATCCTCGCCAGCGTCCGGCGGGCGATCTTCCCGGTGGGGGTGCGCGGCAGCTCGCCCGCGAACGAGACGACCGCGGGGCGCTTGAACCGGGCCAGGCGGGCCGCGCAGTGCTCGGCGACGGCGTCCTCGGTCAGTCCCGAGCCGGCCACGGCCACCACGACGGCCTTCACCGCGGCGCCGGTCCGGTCGTCGGGCACGCCGACCACCGCGACCTCGGCGACCGCGTCGAGCTCGGCGATCACCTGCTCGACCTCCCGCGGGTAGACGTTGAACCCGTTCACGATCACCAGGTCCGACGAGCGGTCGACCAGGAAGAGGTCGCCGTCCGGATCGAGGTAGCCGACGTCGGCCGTCACGAACCAGCCGTCGGCGTCCGGGCCGCCGGCGCCGTCCGGCCAGTAGCCGGAGAACAGGTTCGGCCCGCGCAGCGCGATCAGGCCGGTGTCGTCGCCCGGGTCGGAGCCGACGTCGAGGTCGATCTCGTCGGCGTCGGGCTCGGGCTCCGGGTCGTCGAGCGGGCGGCCCGCGGCGTCCACCAGCCGCAGCTCGACGCCCGGCAGCGGCCGCCCGACCGAGCCCGGCTTGGCGGGCCGGCCGGGGTCGTTGCTGGTGATCACCGGGCCGCCCTCGGACAGGCCGTAGCCCTCGTGCAGGTCCAGACCGGTCGCGGCGCGGAAGTCGGCGAGCCAGGCCGCGGGCAGCGGCGCGCCGCCGGAGGTGCACAGCCGCACCCCGCCCATCGCCCGGTGCAGGTCGCCCGGGTCCCCGTCCGGACCGGCCCGGTCGAGCAGCATCCGGAACATCGACGGGACCCCGGCGATCACGCTCACCCGCTCGTCGACGACCGCGGCGAGGACCCGGCCGGGTTCGAACCGGCCCGGGAGGACGACGGTCGCCCCGGCCCAGCAGACCTGCAGCAGGCCGGCGGCGAGCCCGTAGACGTGGAACAGCGGCAGCGCGAGCAGCACCCGGTCGACGCCGTTCACCGGCGCGGGGCGCAGCTCGGCGGCCTGCCGCCGGTTGGCCAGCAGCGCGCGGTGGCTCAGCTGCACCCCGCGCGGGCGGCCGGTCGTGCCGGAGGTGAAGACGATGACGGCGATGCGCTCCGGGTCGGCCGGTCCACGCTCGGCGGGCGGCGCGTCCGGCGGTGGCGCCGACGGGTCGGGCGGGGCGAGCAGGGTCGCCCCGGCGCCCTCGGCGCAGCCGGTGGCGACGCGGTCGTCGGCAGCGGCCACGACGACCGACGGGCCCGCCTGCTCGAACACGATCTCCAGCTCGCGGGTGACCGAGCCCGCGCCGAACGGCACGGCGACGGCATCGGCCCGCAGCGCGCCGAACACCGCCACGCAGTACGCGGCCCCGTCCGGCAGGCCGATCGCCACCCGGTCGCCCGGGCGGACGCCCGCCGCACGCAGCCGGGCCGCCTCGGCGCTGATCGCGCCGTCGAACGCGGCCCAGGACAGGGTGAGCGGTGTGTCGCCGGTCAGGTCACGGACGGCGTCGTGCCCGGGACGCCCGGCGGCGTTGCGGGCGACGAGGTCCGCCAGGTGGACGGGGTCGTCCCCGGTGGGACCGGCGGCAGCGGCAGCGGAACTCGGCACGGGTCTCTCCTCGGCGGACGGCGGCGGGAACAGTCTGGCAAACCGCTGCCCGACACCGGCACCGCTCATCGCTGCATACGAACCGTGTCGATTCGGACACGCTCAGCTAACGGTTCACTGACCGCGCGTAAGGGGCCGCTCGCCGGACCGGGGCACGGTGAAAGGCGGCGAGTGCCGTGCACCACTCGATCACCGTTTATGCTCCGCCGCTACACGAGGTTCAACGCGCGAACCGCCGGTTCGTCGCGCGACTCACCCGAGGGAGTGGCATGCAGCTCGTCGCCAGCGCACCGCTGAGCAGCGCCGCCGGCGCCGCACGGCACCGCGCCGGGCAGGACGCCCCGCGCCGTGCCGGACCCACCGGGACGTGTCGCGCACGCCGGCGTCCGACCCCCCGGGATCCATGACCCGGCCGATGCGACCGCAGCGGCTCTTCCGGCCGCGAGAACGACCCGAGACCGCAGTTGATCCAGCCGTCCGTCCCGGTGGGGCCCCCGATTCCCGCCGAGACCGACCCGACGCCGTCCGCCCCCAGCCGGACGGGGAGGTGTCCGTGACTTCAGCGACCTCAGCGCCGTCCCAGCCGACGGGGCCGATCGCGTCCGCTCCCCTGGTCGACGCTCACTCCGACTACCCCGCTCAGCCCGCCGCTCACACCCCCGACGGCCGAAACACCCGATCGGGTCCCGAGCGCGAGATGCCGGCACCACGCCAGGCGCCGCAGATCTCCCAGGACCTGCCCCGCCCGGAGCAGGACCCGGCCGACGAGGCCGCCCGTGCCGTCGAGGACGCGAACAGCTCCTGGGCGCTCGTCGAGGCGTGCCAGGCCGGTGACGCCGGGGCCTTCGGCGAGCTCTACGAGCGCTACCACGACGTGGTGTTCCGGTACGTCCTGTTCCGGATGGGCGACCGCGCGTTCGCCGAGGACGTCACCCAGGAGACCTTCGTGCGCGCGCTGCGCCGGATCTCCTCGGTCAGCTACCAGGGCCGCGACATCGGCGCCTGGTTCGTGACCATCGCCCGGAACCTGATCTTCGACTACGTGAAGTCCAGCCGGTACCGGCTGGAGCAGACGACGTCGGAGATGGTCGAGCACTCCCCCGCCACCGGCGGGCCGGAGCAGCAGGTCCTCGACATGGCGACGAACGACGAGCTGCTCGCGTCGGTCGCCAAGCTCAACGCCGACCAGCGCGAGTGCATCCAGTACCGGTTCCTCCGCGGCCTGTCGGTCGCGGAGACCGCCGAGCTGATGGACCGCAACGAGGGGGCCGTGAAGGCCCTCCAGCACCGCGCCGTGCGCCGGCTGGCCCAGCTCCTCCCGGACGGCCTGCGGTGAGCGCCTCAGCGGCACGAGCCGCCGGGACGCGAGAGGGGGTGCGAAACACTGCGGTGAGCGCACTACTCGATGCGGTGAACGGTAGTGGACCCGTAACCTCGCGGCCGATCGGTCGTTGTGCAGACGAGCGCGCCAGGTTAGCGCCGACGAGCAGCGCGAGACTGCAGTGAGGACGGACGGCATGCCCAGGGCATGGGACGACAGGTATCCGGCGGAGGACGGTTTCGACCGCGCCCCGGCGGGTGCCCCTGCGTCGGAGGAGCTGGCCCACGAGATCGCACTGGCCGCGGCGCTGGACCGCTCGCGCCGCGACCTCTCGCCGGACCCGCACGCGTCGGCACGGATGCGGCAGCGGCTGTTCGACGTGCTGGCCCAGGAGGGCGTGGGCCGCGCCGAGCAGCCGCCCGCCGGTGCCCCGGCACCGCGGCCGGTCGGGAACCGCTCCGAGCTCTCCGACCTGACCGCGCCGATCGGCCCGCCGATCGCCGACGACCTCGACTGGGAGGCCGTCTCGAACCGTGCGTCCGCCGGTGAGCGGACCCCGGTCGCGGACGACCCCGGCGCCCGCTCGTCGCGCTCGCGGCGCGGCGGCAGGCACGTGCTGCCCAGCGACCACCCGGACCACCCCGGCCTGCCGGTCGGCGCCGCCGCGGGCCCCGCCCGCGACGCGGACGCCGGCCCCGGCCGGGAGGAGACCGTGCGCCCGTCGGGACCGCGGATGCTCGACCGCAGGCGGCCGAGCGTCCGGAAGCGGTTCGGCGTCGTCGTCGGCGGTTTCGCGGCGCTGGCCGTGATCGCCGGCGTGACCTCGACGGTCAGCCGCGACGCGCTGCCCGGTGACGCGATGTACGGGGTGAAGCGGGCCAACGAGAGCATCGGCGGCGCCTTCACCGTCGGCGACCAGGCCGAGGCCTCCCGCCAGCTCGATCTCGCGCGCTCGCGGGTGGACGAGCTGGAGAACCTGATGGCGCGGGCCACCCCGCCCGCACCGGCGTCGGTCGCCGCCGCCATGGAGGACTTCGACCGGGCCGCCAGCACCGGCAGCCGCATGATGCTGACCGGCTCCGGAACCGGTGGCGCCCAGGCGGCGGAGCTCGCCGAGCTGCGCACCTGGGCCGCCGCCCAGTCCGGCCGGATCTCGCGGCTCCAGGAGGAGCTGCCCGCCGAGAGCCGTCCGGAGACCGCCGAGGCCGTCCGCCTGCTGGACCGGGTGCTCGCCCGGGCCGAGGCGCTGCGCGCCGACAGCGGTTGTGCCGCGGACAGCGGCGGCACCGTCGACGATCTCGGCCCGGTGCCGGGTGAGTGCCGCACCGGTGGCGGCGCTCCGGTCGACGCGTCGAAGCAGTCGGCGACGGCGACGGCGACCCCGGAGGGCAGCACGGCGCCGTCGAGCAGTGAGGCTCCGACCTCGGAGACCACGAGCCCGGAGACGTCGACGTCCGAGTCGCCGACCAGCGAGACCGGGTCCGGTGACTCCGGTGGCGGCCTGCCGCTGCTGGGTGGCGGTTCGTCGTCGAGCAGCTCGCCGAGCAGCCCGTCGCAGGAGAAGTCGCAGGACGACGACGGTCTGTCGATCACCATCCCGCCGCTGCTGCCGGGTCTCGGCCCGGTCACCCTCGGCTGACCAGGACGTTCGAACGTCGGTACGCGGGCCCGGTCCGGAGCATCACGCTCCGGGCCGGGCCCGCACCCGTGTCCCGCCAGTAGGCTGGGAGAGCGCCCGAGCCCCCTCGGAGCGCGTGACGCCGTCGCACCAGGAAGGCCGCCGTGGTGAGTGATCCCGGGTCCGCTCCGGACGAGGTCCGACTCGACGCGACCGGCGCCGGGACCGACACCGGGCTCGCGGAGGAGCCCGGCGTGCTGGAACAGGCGACCGCGCTCGATCCCGCACAGCGGGCGGGTCAGGCGTCCGCCGCGGCCGCCGTCGCCGCGGAGCACGCCGAGCACGAACCGCCCGACGCCGACGCCCCGCCGCCGGACCTGACCGCCGCGGCGTTCTTCGACGTCGACAACACGATGATGGTCGGCGCCTCGATCTTCCACTTCGCCCGCGGGCTCGCCGCACGGAAGTTCTTCACCACCTCGGACCTGGCCGGGTTCGCCTGGCAGCAGCTCAAGTTCCGGATCGGTGGCCGCGAGGACAAGGGCGGCATCGCCGGGCACCGGGACACCGCGCTCTCGTTCGTCGCGGGGCGGCCGGTCGACGAGGTCGTCTCCCTCGGCGAGGAGATCTACGACGAGCTGATGGCCGACCGGATCTGGGCCGGCACCCGGGCGCTCGCCCAGATGCACCTCGACGCCGGCCAGCGGGTCTGGCTGGTCACGGCGACGCCGATCGAGCTGTCCCGCATCATCGCCCGGCGGCTCGGCCTCACCGGAGCGCTGGGGACGGTCGCGGAGTCCGTCGACGGCCTCTACACCGGGCGCCTGGTCGGCGAGATCCTCCACGGCCCGGCGAAGGCGCACGCCGTGCGTGCACTGGCCGCGTCGGAGGGGCTCGACCTGCGCCGCTGCACCGCCTACTCCGACTCGGTGAACGACGTGCCGATGCTGTCCGCCGTGGGGACCGCGGTCGCGGTCAACCCGGACTCGGAGCTGCGGGACGTCGCGAAGGCCCGGAACTGGCAGATCCGCGACTTCCGGACCGGCCGCAAGGCGGCCCGGATCGGGGTGCCGTCGGTGCTCGGCGCCGGCGCCGTCGCGGGGGCCGTCGCCGCCGGGATGGCCTACCGCAAGAAGTGACCGGGCACCGGGACCGGCGCCCGGTCAGCCCAGGAAGACGTTCCGGCGCTGGGACAGCAGCCGGTACAGCGTGTGCTGGATGGTCTCCCGGACCTGGTCGGTCAGGTTGAACACCAGCATCGGGTCCTCGGCGTCGGCGGCGGTGTGGCCGTCGGTGCGGATCGGCTCGCCGAACTCGATGTACCACTTCGACGGCAGCGGGACGAGACCCGCCGGGCCGAGCAGCGGGAACGTCGGGGTGATCGGGAAGTACGGCGCGCCGAGGAGCCGCGCGAGCGGCGCCAGGTCACCGAGCTTCGGGTAGATCTCCTCGGCCCCGACGATCGAGCACGGGATGATCGGCACGCCGGTGCGCAGCGCCGCGGAGACGAAGCCGCCGCGGCCGAAGCGCTGCAGCTTGTAGCGGTCACGGAAGGGCTTGCCGATGCCCTTGAACCCCTCCGGGAAGACGCCGACGATCTCGCCGGAGCTCATCAGCCGCTCGGCGTCGGGGTTGCACGCCAGGGTCGCGCCGGACTTGCGGGCCAGCGAGCCCGAGACCGGCATCGTGAACATCAGGTCCGCGCCGAGCAGCCGCAGGTGCCGGTTCGCGGGATGGTCGTCGTGCACGGCGACCGTGGTCATCACCGCGTCCAGCGGCAGGGTGCCGGAGTGGTTCGCGACGAGCAGCGCGCCCCCGGTCTCCGGGATGTGGTGGGTGCCGATCGTCTCCACCCGGAACCAGCGCTGGTAGAGCGGGCGCAGCACGGGCAGCACCAGGGCCTCGGTCAGCTCGGGATCGAACCCGAACTCGTCGACCTGGTAGTCACCGCCGAGGCGGCGCCGGAGGAACTCCAGCACCTGCTCGAGCCCCGCCTCCCAGGCCGGCTGCTCGTCGTCGTCGGCGTCCGGGACCGGTGGCACCGCGGTCGGGCGCGCCGGTTCCTCGTCCCGCGCGGGGCGGGCTGGTCCCCGGTTGCCCCGGATCGGGATCACCCGCGCCTCGGCCATGCCGTCGCCCTCCTGCTTCTCGCGTGCCTTCATGCCGGCGCCCTCAGCGGAGTGCCCGTGCGAGACCGAGCAGGCCGCGTTCGGCCGACGCGATCCGCTCCGTGCCGAGCACCGGGCTCAGCGCCTTGCCCCGGACGAAGTCGTCGAACGCCTGCGTGGTCGTCCACCGGGGTTCGAACCCGAAGTCGTCGATCAGCCGGGTCAGGTCGACGACCCGGCCGAAGTTGAGGAACCGCATCTGCTCCGGCGAGAAGTCGACCACCCGGGCACCGCGCAGCACCCGGCTGACCGGGGCGACCGCGGTGCTGGGTACCGGCAGCGCGATCTTGCCCGCGCGCCGGATCGCCTGGGACAGCATCAGCACACCGTGCGCGGCGACGTTGTAGACCCCGGGGAGCTCGTGGGTGGCGGCCCGTTCCAGGACGGCGAGCCCGTCCTCCTCGTGCAGGAGCTGGATCCGCGCGTCGTACCCGAGCACCGTCGGCACGACGGGCAGCGCGAAGTACCGGGTCAGCACGGTGTCGATGCGCGGGCCGATGAAGTTCGCGAACCGCAGCACCGTCGCCGTGACGTCCGGCCGGCGGCGGCTGAACCCCCGCAGGTAGCCCTCGATCTCCGCGGCGTCCTTGGCGTAGCCGCCCGAGGGGAGGTCCTTCGCCCCGGTCGCCTCGTCGAACACCGCGGGGTCCCGGGAGCTGGAGCCGTAGACCGCGGTCGTCGACTTCAGCACGACCCGCCGCACGCTCGGCGCCTTCTGGCACGCGGCGAGCAGCTGCATCGTGCCGATGACGTTCACCTCCTTCATCGTCGCGCGGCCGCCCGAGGAGGCGGGGCTGGCCGACAGCGACGCGTGGACGACGGTGTCGACCCCGGCGGTGGAGATGACCTTGGCGATCAGCGGGTTGCGGATGTCGGCGCGCACGAACTCGGCGCGGCCCATGCGCCGCAACAGGTCCCGCGGCGGCGGAACGGTGTCGACACCGAGCACCCGGTCGATGTCCGGGTTCGCCGCCAGCCGCGCCGCGAGGTGACCGCCGAGGTAACCGCTCACGCCGGTGACGAGCACGACGTTCGGGGTCGGCGACGACATGGGGCGACCTCACTGGACGGAGCCTGCGGACCACGCGGAGACACCGCAGGAACGGTGGACGACCGGACCGATCCTAGTGCGTGGCGGTCGTCGTGGGCACGGCCGCGGACGGGAACGGCGTGACGAGTCTGTGAACGCCGTGTGCGGCCCCGTGAACGACACCGGCCGCGCACCCGCCGATGAGCGGGTACGCGGCCGGTGCGCGAGTCACTTGCCGAGCTTGCGGCGCTGCACCCGGGTCTTGCGCAGCAGCTTGCGGTGCTTCTTCTTCGACATCCGCTTGCGGCGCTTCTTGATGACCGAGCCCATGGGTGCTCCTCCTGTATCGACGCAGATCGCCCGCGACCGCACCACCGGGTGGCCTCGAGGCGGGCCGCCCGCACCCGCCGGAACGACGGAGCAGGCCGTGCGACCGGTGGGAGTCGGCAGCCGAAGAACGAGTCTACCGGGGTGCCGTGACACCCCGGGACCGGGGGACCACCGTACGGGGGACGGTCCCGCGATCAGCCCGCGTCGAAGTAGGCGTTGCGCAGGTAGTCCTCGACGGCGCGCTGCGGCACCCGGAACGAACGGCCGACGCGCGCGGCCGGCAGCTCACCCGAGTGCACCAGCCGGTACACGGTCATCTTGGAGACCCGCATCATCGAGGCCACCTCGGCCACCGTCAGGAACTGGACCTGGGCCGGCCGCAGGGGCTCGGGACGTTCCGCCGCCATCGGGCACCGCCTTCCTCCCCCGACCAGTGCCCCCGGACGCCCGGTGGTGGGGGATGCGTGAGCAGTCTACCGGGACGGATGTGACGATCGGTCCGCCGGAGGGGGGCCCGATCGGGGAACGGTCGGGCGCGTCGGGGTGACGACGGGTCGTCCGATGCGCTGATCGGGGGATGACGGAGGGTGGCCTCCGGTGGTCGTCACCCCCGACCGAGGGCCACGGACCGGTCGTGGGCGGCGGTCACGGCGTCCGCGAACGCCGACCGCAGGCCGTGCCGCTCCAGCTCGCGCAGGGCCGCCGCCGTCGTCCCGGCCGGGGAGGTGACGTTCTCCCGCAGCACCGCCGGGTGCTCGCCGGTCTCCCGCAGCATCCGGGCGGCACCGAGCGCGGTCTGCACCGTCAGCTCGGTCGCGGCCGGCCGGGTCAGCCCGAGCGCCACCCCGGCCTCGATCATGGCCTCGGCGACCAGGAAGAAGTAGGCCGGTCCGGAGCCGGAGACCGCGGTGGCGGCGTCCTGCTTGGCCTCGTCGATCCGCAGCACCGCCCCGACGGTGCCGAGCAGCGCCTCGGTCTCGGCGAGGTGCCCGTCGCCGGCGTGGGCGCCCGGGGAGATCGCGCACATCGCGGCACCGAGCAGCATCGGGGTGTTCGGCATGACCCGCACGACCGGCGTCCCCGCGGGCAGCGCCCCCTCGAACAGCGACGTCGGCAGGCCCGCGCACAGCGACACCACGAGGGTGCCCTCGCCCAGTGCCCCGCCGATCTCGCCGAGCAGCGCGACGACGTCCTGCGGCTTCACCGCGACGACGACCGTCCCGGCGCCGCGCACCGCATCGGCGGCCGGTTCGGCGGCCACCCCCAGCTCGGCGGACAGCTGGGCGGCGCGCTCCGGGAACCTCTCGGAGAACACCAGCTCCCCGGCGTCCCGCCCGGCGGCGAGCAACCCGCCGAGCAGCGCCTCGCCGATCCGTCCGCCACCCAGTACCGCGATCCGTGTCCCAGTCATGGGCGGCAGCCTAGGAACCCGCTACCCGCCCAGCGGTGCGAGGGCGAGCTGACGGGCCTGGCACACCGTGCGCCCGGTCGCGTCGACGACGGTGACGTCCTCGTCGAACTGGGTCCCCGACACGGTGCGGGAGCGGGAGTCGACACGCAGCCAGCCGGGCGACGGACGGCCGCGCAGCAGCGCGGTGAGCTGCACCGTGGGCGCCCAGCCCGGACGTCCGCCGAGGTTGAACACGGTCGGCGGGAGGATGTCGCCCGCCAGCAGCGCGAACAGGACGTCCGGCTCCTCGCCACGCGGGCGCACCCAGCCCGACATCTCCGGGGGCCCGGTCTCCCCGCGCAGGAACGGCAGCGCGTCCGCCGGGTAGCGCAGCTCGCAGGCGGAGGCCAGCCCGCGGGCGCCGCCCTGCGCGGACGCGGGGTCGACGGCGTCGGCGGCCGGGTCGGGACCGAGCCCGACCGCGGTGTCCCAGCGCGGCTCCCCGCCGGGGAGGACGCCCGCGGTGACGGTCGCGTGCAGCATCAGCTTCCCGGCCTGGGTCAGCCGTACCGCGACCGACGAGATCGTGCGGCCGATCTTCAGCGGGGTCGCCTCCAGCTCCACGGGCGCGAGGTCGGGCGCGCGCAGGAAGTCCGCCGAGACCGCCAGCGGGTCGACGGCCGGGGAGCCGTCGGCGGACAGCCGGGTGAGCCCCGCCTTGGCCATCAGCACCATCAGCAGCCCGCCGAACGCCTTCGGGCCGACCGCCCAGACGTCGTCGAGGCCGGCGCGGAACCTGCCGTCGCCGAGATCGTCGAGGACGTGCGCGTCCGCGAAGGGACGTCCGGTATCGACCGTCGTGCCGCTCATGGGCTCAGGTTACCCATGGGTAGAACCGGGGTGGACGGTCAGCGGGAGCCGCCGACGCCGGCCGGGACGGTCGGCGCGAGGTGCAGCCGCGCGAACAGCAGCGACTCGGCGAGCAGGCCGGTGCGCTCCTGGCGGGTGCGGCAGCGGCGGGTGGACACCTCGAGGACGACGGTGCCCCCGTCGCGGGCGAACGCGCCGTCGGCGAGTGCCTGGCACACCTCGGCGCACGGCTGGGCGCCACGGCCCGGGACCAGGTGCTCGTCCCGCGGGGCCCCGGAACCGTCGGTGAGGTGCAGGTGGGTCAGCCGGTCGCCCATCCGCGCCATGAGGTCGAGCGCGTCGACCTCGGCGGCGGCGGTGTGCGACAGGTCGAGGGTGTAGGCGCCGTACCCGATGTCGGTCGGGTCGTGGCCGAGCGCGTACGGCACGGTGCTGATCGAGCCCCGCTTCACCGGGAACATGTTCTCCACCGGGAGCGTGACACCGTCGTGCTCGAACGCCCGCGCGACCTCGTCGCCGAACACGTCGGCGTAGCGGCGCTGCCAGCGGAACGGCGGGTGGACGACGACCGTCCGCGCGCCGAGCCGGGCGGCGACCTCGACGGTGCGGCGGAGCCGGTGCACGGGGTCGGCGCCCCACACCCGCTGGGTGACGGCCAGGCAGGGCGCGTGCACCGCGAGCACCGGGACACCGTGCCGGTGCGCCAGCCGCTCGATCGCCCGCGGGTCCTGGCTGACCGGGTCGGTCCAGATCATGAGCTCGACGCCGTCGTAGCCCAGCTCGGCGGCGATCTCGAAACCGGCCGCCACACCCTCCGGGTAGACCGAGGCGGTGGACAGCGCGACGGGAACCGGGAGCGGGGCGACGGCGGATCCGGGCAGGGGCGACGACGTCACATGACGTGGAGTCGTCTCCCGGTCGCTCATCGTTACCTGTCCAGCAGCACCAGGATCGCCGGGGACACCGTCAGCAGCAGCCCGACCAGCACCGCGAACAGCGTGGTCTTCAGATCGTCGTTGCGCAGCAGCGCCCGCACGCCGAGCACGAGGCCGACGGTCAGGACGACCGCGAGCGCCAGCGCGACGATCGGGAAGGAGAACCAGAGGAACCGGAACAGCACCCAGATCCCGGCACCGGCGACGGCGCCACCGATCCACTGCGCGATGACGACCGCCCAGGCCTGGCCCGTACCCGCGGCACCCGCGGACGCGGCGTCGTCCAGACCGGCGGGCGGCTGGGCCTCGTCGCGGGAGCGGCGGCGGCGCGGCTGCTCGTCGTCGTCGGGGAGGGCGCCGTGTTCGAGCTCGCCGTGGTCCTCGTAGTCGTCGTACTCGTCGGCGTCGGGGCGCGGGCGGGGCAGGACACCGGTCCGGCCGCCGTCGGCGCGCGGGTCCCGCTCCCACTCGCCGCTGTCCCCGTCGTCGGCGAACGGGTCGTAGGCGCCGGTCGGCGGGCCCGCGTCGGCCGGGGCACTGCCGTAGGGGGCACTGCCGTACGGGGCGCCGTCGTACGGGGCGCCGTCGTCGTCGGTGAGCGCCGGGGCGCCGAACTGGGTGGGCGGACCGCCGTCGGGGTCGCCGGCCGCGGGGCGGCGGGCGTTCATGCGGCTGGTCGGGATCTCGTCGGCGCCCTCGGAGCCGTACGGGCCCGCGTCCGGGGGGCCGTAGCCGTCGTCGGGCCGGAACGGGCCACGCTGCGCGCCGTCGGGTGCGGGCGGGGCGCCGTTCGGGGCGGGACGGCCGTTCGGCGCGAACGCCTGCGGCCCGGCACCGTTCGGACCGTGACCGTTCGGACCGGCACCGTTCGGGCCGTGACCGTTCGGACCGTGCGGGGCGCCGTTCGGACCGGCGCCGTTCGGGGCACCGAAGGGCGTGCCATAGGGCGCACCGCCGTTCGGCGGGGTCCCGTTCGGGGCGTTGCCGTTGGGCACGAACGGGGTCTCGGGCGGAGCGGGCCTGCGGGACGGGAACGACGGGTGCTCACCCGGCGCCGGGGCGTCCCCGCCGCGCGGGGCGACGCCGTCGGCCGGCCACCCGGCGGGACCGCCGGGACCGCGCTCCGCGGGGGCCGGGCGGCGGGGCGCCGCGGGCCCCGCCTGTGTCTCGGGGGCGGGACCACCGGAGCCGGGCGGCGGGCCGTCGTCGTCCTCGGACGCACGCCGGCGACGGCGCCGTCCGCTCTGGGAGCCGCCATTGGCGGCGAGCAGCTCGGCGACCGTCCGCTGCCGCGGCTCTGGGCTGTCCACACTCATCCCGACCACCGTGCCCTGTGTGTTGTCAAGGGTCCAAGCCCACCCCCGGAAACGTGCGCCGAGCGGTCGTCCCCGTTCGTTCCGTCGAGCATGTCGAACCGCCGGAGGATCACGCCCTCACGCAACGCCCACGGGCAGATGTCGAGCTCGTCGACCCCCAGCGCGTCCATCGCGGCCTGCGCGACGACCGTCCCGGCGACGAGCTGGTGCGCGCGGCTGGCGCTGACCCCGTCCAGCTCCGCGAGGTCCGGGCCGGACATCCGGGTCACGAACCCGGAGAGCTGGCGCAGCCCCTGCGCGGTGAGCGTGCGGTGGGTCCGCGGGCCCGCGCTGGACGGCGCGGCGCCGGCGAGCCGGGCGAGCGTCCGGAAGGTCTTCGACGTGCCCACCGCGCGATCCGGGCGGCCACCGGCGCGCAGCCGTCCGGCCACCGGGGCGAGCTCGTCGCGGACCCGCTCGGCCAGCGCCGTCAGCTCGGCGCGGGGCGGCGGGTCGGCGGAGAACGCCTCGCGGGTGAGGCGCCCGGCGCCGAGCGGCACCGAGGCGGCGACGTCCGGCGTCTCGTCCCGGCCGACGGCGAGCTCCAGCGACCCGCCCCCGATGTCGAGCACCAGCAGGCGCCCGGCCGACCAGCCGCACCACCGGCGGACGGCGAAGAAGGTCCAGCGGGCCTCGTCCTCGCCGGGCAGCACCTCGAGGGTCACCCCGGTCTCGCGCTGCACGAGCGCGAGCACCTCGGCCGAGTTGGTGGCGTCGCGCAGCGCCGAGGTCGCGAACGCCATCAGGTCGTCGCACCCGGCGGCACGGGCCGTGTCCCGGGCCCGGTGCACGCTCTCCAGGAGCGCCTTGACGCCCTCCTTGGTCAGCGCACCCTTGCGGTCCAGGTGCTCGGCCAGCCGTAGCTGGTCCTTGTCCGAGGACATCGGCTTCGGGTGGGCACCACGGTGCGCATCCACCACGAGCAGATGAACGGTGTTGGACCCCACGTCTAGGACGGCCAGTCGCACGGGTGTCAGGTTACCGAGCCGTTATCCACTCCCGGACGGCCACCACGTCACACATCGAACTTGTAGCCCAGTCCGCGCACGGTGACCAGGTGCTTCGGCGTCGACGGGTCGTCCTCCACCTTGGAGCGCAGGCGCTTCACGTGGACGTCGAGCGTCTTCGTGTCGCCGACGTAGTCCGCGCCCCACACCCGGTCGATCAGCTGGGCCCGGGTGAGCACCCGCCCGACGTTGCGGAGCAGGTACTCGAGCAGGTCGAACTCCTTGAGCGGGAGCGGGACGTCGTCGCCGTTCACCGACACGACGTGCCGCTCGACGTCCATCCGGACCGGGCCGGCCTCGAGGATCCCGTTGCCGCTCTCGGTCTCGCCGGTGGCCTCGCCGCCGCGGCGGAGCACGGCGCGGACGCGGGCGATCAGCTCGCGGGCCGAGTACGGCTTGGTGACGTAGTCGTCGGCGCCGAGCTCCAGCCCGACCACCTTGTCGATCTCGCTGTCCCGGGCCGTCACCATGATCACGGGGACGGCGGAGCGGGAGCGGAGCGCCTTGCAGACGTCGGTGCCGCTCATGCCGGGGAGCATGAGGTCGAGCAGCACGATGTCGGCGCCGTTGCGGTCGAACTCGCTCAGCGCGTCGTTGCCGTTGGCCGCGACGGCCGTGGTGAAGCCCTCCTTGCGCAACATGAACGCGAGCGGGTCGGCGAAGGACTCCTCGTCCTCCACGATCAGCACCCTGGTCATCTCATCCTCCGGTTGTCACGGTCTCGGGGGTCTCGCTACCGGCCGCCCCCCTGGGGCCCTCGACGCCCAGCCGGGCGGGGAGCCGCATGGTGAACGTCGAGCCGGTGCCGGGACGGCTCCACAGCCGCACCTCACCGCCGTGGTTCGCGCAGACGTGCTTGACGATCGCCAGGCCGAGCCCGGTGCCGCCGGTCGCGCGGGACCGGGCCGGGTCGACCCGGAAGAAGCGCTCGAACACCCGCTTCTGGTGTTCCGGGGCGATGCCGATGCCGCGGTCGGTGACGGCGATCTCGACCGAGCCGCCGACCTCCCGCCGGCTCACCGACACCGACGAGTCGGTGGGCGAGTACGCGATCGCGTTCTCGACGAGGTTGGTCAGCGCCGTGACGAGCAACGTCCGGTCCCCGTCGACGACCAGCCCGGAGGGTCCGTCGGCGGTGATCTCGACGCCGTGCGACTCCGCGGAGTTGCGGCTGCGGGCCAGCGCCTCGGAGGCGACGTCGTCGACCTCGACGGCGGCCAGCTCGGGCAGCCGCTCGGCGCCGGTCAGCCGGGACAGGGCGATCAGCTCGGAGACGAGGTTGCCCATCCGGGTGGCCTCGCGGAGCAGCTTCTCGCCGAACCGCCGGACCTCGGCGGCGTCGTCCTCGGAGCCCTCGGCCGGGTCCAGGCCGTCGAGGGTGTCGAGCAGCGCCTCGGCCAGCAGCGCGACCGCGCCGACCGGCGTCTTGAGCTCGTGGCTGACGTTGGCGACGAAGTCGCGGCGGGTGGCCTCCAGCCGTGCCACCTCGGAGGTGTCGACGGCCTCGACCAGGGTGAACCCGTCGCCGAGGGCGTGGATCCTCGCCTGCACCGCGACCGGCCCGCGCGGGGTGCGGTCCAGCGGGGAGAGATCGACCTCGAGCAGCCGGTCCCCGGCCTGCACGCGCTGGCAGGCGGCCCAGGCGCGGGGGTCCAGCCGGTCCTCGGTGACGGCGCCGAGCGCGGCGGCCCGCGGGTTGTGCAGCAGCACGTCACCCGCGGCACCGACGACGGCCAGGCCGGAGTCCGACTGGCGGAACGTGCGGTGCAGCAGCTCCCCGAGGGTGGGGGCCGCGGCGGACGGCCGGTCGTCCGGGGTGCGGGACGCGACGGCGGTGCGGCGGGCGGGGCGGCCGGCGGACGGACGCCGCGCCAGCGCGGCCCCGGCCAGCAGGCCCAGGCCGAGCGCGACGACCGCGATCAGCCACGCGAGCGTGGTCACGGGGGCATCGTAGGCAAGCGGGGGTGCCCTCTGGCCAGCGCCGGACCCCGGATGGTGACGCCCGCGACCCGCCCGCGCGACACTGTTCGGCCCGCGTTCACCGCGGGTTCAGCACTAGGTGATCGCAAACCCGGTGGAGCGGGTGACGCCACCCGGACGCCACCCGGCAGCCACACCCCGTACGCCGCGCGCCGCTCCCGCGGTCAGCGGCCCTGGTTCGCCACGCCCGCGATCGCCGCCTCGGCCGCGGCCGGGTCGAGGTAGCGACCGCCCGGGTTCGTCGGGCGCAGGTCGTCGTCGAGGTCGTAGACCAGCGGGATGCCGGTCGGGATGTTCAGCCCGGCGATGTCGTCGTCGGAGATCCCGTCGAGGTACTTCACGAGCGCGCGCAGCGAGTTGCCGTGCGCGGCGAGCAGCACGGTCCGACCGTCCCGCAGGTCCGGCACGACCGACTCCTCCCAGTACGGCAGGAACCGCGCGACGACGTCGGCGAGGCACTCCGTCAGCGGCGCGTCGACGCCGGCGTAGCGCGGGTCGGCGTCCTGGGAGAACTCGCTGCCCTTCTCGATGGGCGGCGGCGGGGTGTCGTAGGACCGGCGCCAGAGCATGAACTGGTCCTCGCCGAACTCGGCCAGGGTCTGCTTCTTGTCCTTGCCCTGCAGCGCGCCGTAGTGCCGCTCGTTGAGCCGCCAGTCGCGCTTCACCGGGATCCAGTGCCGGTCCGCCGCGTCGAGCGCGATGTTCGCGGTGGAGATGGCCCGGCGCAGCAGCGAGGTGTGCACGACGTCCGGGGCGACGCCGGACTCGCGCAGCAGCTCGCCACCACGGCGGGCCTCGGCCTCGCCCTGCTCGGAGAGCGGGACGTCCACCCAGCCGGTGAAGAGGTTCTTCGCGTTCCAGTCGCTCTGGCCGTGGCGCAGCAGTACGAGGGTCGGCATGCGCCACAGCCTGCCAGCTAGGCCGCGCCGAGGTCTCGCAGTACGTCCGCGAACGTGTCCACCAGCACGTCGGTCTCGTCCCGGGTGATCACCAGCGGCGGCGAGATCCGGACGGTGACGCCGTGCGTCTCCTTCGCCAGCACCCCGCGGCGGGCGAGTGCGACGCAGACGTCCCGTCCGGATCCGAGCCGCGGGTCGACGTCGACGCCGAACCACAACCCCGCCCCGCGCACGGCGGTCAGCCCGGGCAGCTCCCGCAGCCGCGCGCCCAGGTGCGCACCGAGGTCGCGGGCCGCCGCCTGGTACTCCCCCGTCGCGAGCAGCCCGCACACCGCGGACCCGACGGCCGCCGCGAGCGGGTTCCCGCCGAAGGTCGAGCCGTGCTCACCGGGACGCAGCACGCCGAGCACGTCACGCCGCCCGACGACGGCGCTGACCGGCAGGATCCCGCCGCCGAGCGCCTTGCCGAGGGTGTAGAGATCGGCCCGGATCCCGGCGAGGTCGCTGCACAGCGTCGCGCCGGCCCTGCCGAGCCCGGACTGGATCTCGTCGCAGACCAGCAGGACGTCACGGCGCGCGGTGATCTGCCGGACGTCGCGCAGGTACCCCTCCGGCGGGACGATCACGCCCGCCTCACCCTGCACCGGCTCGATCAGGACCGCGACGGTGTCGTCGGTGAGCGCCGCCGCCAGCGCCGCGGTGTCGCCGTAGGGGACGCGGTCGAAGCCCGGGGTGAAGGGGCCGAAGCCGTCGCGGGCCGCCGGGTCGTCGGAGAAGGAGACGACGGTCGTCGTCCGGCCGTGGAAGTTGCCACCGGCGACGACGATCCGGGCCGCACCGGGCCGCACCCCGCGCACCCGGTAGCCCCAGGCCCGCGCGACCTTGATCGCGGACTCGACGGCCTCGGCGCCGGTGTTCATCGGCAGCACGGCCTCGGTACCGGTCAGCCGGGCGAGCTCGTGCTGGAAGTCCGGCAGCCGGTCGTTGTGGAAGGCGCGCGCGGTCAGCGTCAGGGTGTCGAGCTGGCGGTGTGCGGCCGCGACCAGCGCGGGGTGCCGGTGGCCGAAGTTCAGCGCGGAGTAGCCGGCGAGGACGTCGAGGTAGCGACGGCCGTCGACGTCGGTGACCCAGGCACCCTCACCCGCGCTCAGCACGACCGGCAGCGGCGCGTAGTTCGCGACGCCGTACCGCTCGTCGAGCGCGATCCGCTCGGTGGTCGCACCGGTGCCGGTGCCGTTCTCCAGGACGGTCACGGTGCCTCCCGCAGCTCGAGGGTGCAGCACTTGATCCCGCCGCCACCGCGGCGGAGCTCGGAGGTGTCGACGCCGACGGTGCCGAACCCGCGCTCGGCGAGCTCCGCGGCGAACTTCTCGGCCTGGGGCGCGTGGACGACGGTGCGCCCGTCGGAGAAGCAGTTCAGGCCGAGCACGGCGGCGTCCTCCTCGCCGACGATCACGGCGTCCGGGAACCGGAACCGCAGGACCTCCTGCGACGCGTCGTCGAACGCCGACGGCAGGTAGGCCACCGCACCGGGCCCGCCCGCCGGGTCGAGCACGGCGAACGCGGTGTCCAGGTGGTAGTAGCGGGGATCGACGAGCTGCAGCGACACGACCTCGCGGCCGAGCACCCGGGCGGCCTCGTGGTGCGCCGCGGGATCGGTGCGGAACCCGGTGCCCGCGTAGATCGTGTCCCCGACGAGCAGCAGGTCGCCCTCGCCCTCGTTGACGGCCTCGGCCTCGCGCACGTCGAACCCGGCCGACCGGAACCACGCGCCGTAGGCGGGCCCCTCGGCGGCGCGCTCGGCGTACCGGAACCGCGCGGTGAGCGCGACACCGCCGACGACGGTGCCGCCGTTCGCGGCGTAGACCATGTCCGGCAGGCCGGGCAGCGGCTCGACCAGCCGCACGTCGAACCCGAGCTCGCGGTAGACGGCGTGCAGGTCCTGCCACTGGCGCACGGCCAGCGGGGTGTCGGTGACCTGCTCCGGCCGCATCCAGGGGTTGATCCGGTAGCTGACGGTGAAGTGGGTGGGCCGGCACATCAGCACCGACGGCGCGGGGCGGGCGCGGTCGTCGTCGGGGAGCGGCACGATCGGCTCGGCGGTCATGCGCACATCGTGCCGCGCATGACCCGTGCGTTTCCCGTCCTGCTGCGCACGATCAGCGCGTGCTGTACCGATCTGGCGCGCGGATCTAGCATCCGACGCCGTGAACGAGATCGACGCGACCGACCGGAAGCTGCTGGACCTGCTGCGCATCGACGGCCGGGCCGGCTGGGCCGAGCTCGGCGAGCGCGTGGGGCTCTCCGCGTCCGCCGTGCGGCGGCGGGTGGACCGGCTCACCGCGCGCGGGGTGATCACCGGTTTCGGCGTCCGCGTCGATCCCGGCGCCGAGCGGGAACCGGGGGTCGAGGCCTACGTCGAGCTGTTCTGCCGCGGCACCGTGGCGCCGAGCGAGCTGCAGCGGATGTTGTCGGCGGTGCCCGAGGTGGTGACGGCCGGGACGATCACCGGCGAGGCCGACGCGCTGGTCCTGCTGCGCTCGCGCGACGTGCGCTCCCTGGAGGACGCCCTGGAGCGGCTCCGGATGGCGGCGAACGTCGACCACACCCGCTCGGCCGTCGTCCTCACCTGGCTGGTCTCTCGTTGAACTCCCGCCGCGCCGGGCGTACCGTCTGAGTTGAGAGTTCAACTTCTTGGGAGCCACCGATGCCCGTGCAGCGCCTGAACCACGCCGTCCTCTACGTCCGCGACGTCGCCCGCAGCGTCGCCTTCTACACCGACACGCTCGGCTTCCGCACGGTCGTCGAGCTCCCGGGCGGGCAGGGCGCGTTCCTGCAGGCCGCCGGCTCGTCGAACGACCACGACCTCGCCCTGTTCGGGATCGGGGACGGGGCGGGCGCCTCGCAGGCCGGGCGCGGCACCGTCGGGCTCTACCACCTGGCGTGGGAGGTCGACACCCTCGCCGAGCTCGCCCGGGTCGGGCAGAAGCTGCAGGAGGCGGGTGCCCTCGCCGGCGCCTCCGACCACGGCACCACGAAGGCCCTCTACGCCCACGACCCGGACGGGCTGGAGTTCGAGGTCTGCTGGCTGGTGCCTGCCGCGCTGATCGACGGCGGGGACGGGATGCGGACCGCCCGGCTCGACCTCCAGGCCGAGATCGACCGCTACGGCGCCGACACCCCGGGCGGGATCGGCGTCTCGGTGCCGGCCTGAGCGTCCCCGGGCGGGGTCAGGACGGTTCGGACAGGTCGACCCGGTAGCCGGACCGCGCGGAGAACCGGGCGGTGACGGAGAACCGGTCGCCCCGCACCAGGGTGTGCCGCCACTCGACCGGACGGTCCCCGGAGAGCCCGAGCCGCTCGATGGACAGCGCGGCCACGCCCTCGCCGATCCCGAGCAGCTCCTGCTCGCCGCGGCCCGGGATCGTCGCGCGGATGTTCTCGCTGCCGCCGTCGACCCGGATCCCGCAGCGACGCCGGTACTCGGGATAGATGCCGGTGTGCGTGAAGTCGATGTCGAGCAGCGGCGCGGCCAGGTCCTCCGGCAGCCACACCCGGTCGACGGCCAGGGGCTCGCCGTCGGCGAGACGCAGGCGCTCCAGGTGGACGAGCGGGGTGGACTCCTCCAGGCCCATCCGGGTCGCGATCACCCCGTCGGCCCGCACCTCGAAGGTCCGCACGACGCTGCGCTGCGTCCGCCCGGCCGCCTCGACGGCGACGTAGAGCGAGTACGGCTCGTCCAGCGGCTGCTCGATCGGCGCCGGCCCGGCCGGCCGGGCGACCCGGCCGCGGCTGGCGACGACGGCGCCGTCCTCCCGCATGCGCCGCAGCGCCTCGCGGACGGTGTAGCGGCTCACCGAGTACTCGGCGGCGATCGCGAACTCGCCGGGCAGGGCGGCGTCGAACTCGCCCTCCTCCAGCCGCCGGCGCAGGTCCGCCAGCAGCTGCTGCCACAGCGGCGTCCCGTCGCCGCGGACCAGGGTCCGCCCGCCCATCACCGTCACCTCTCGTCGCCCGGTCACGACGTCCGGGGTCCGCACACCGTAGGCGAGCACGATCGGCTCACCCGCGGGTGGCACGCTCCCGGCGCCGGGTGAGCACGACACCGACCATCACGACGGCCGCCGCCACCGGAACGACGAGATCGGCCCCGGGGCCTGACGCGACACCCCCTCCCAGGGGCATGCTGGTGCCCCCTGACCAGGAGGTGCCCGTGCTCGACCACCTGTCGCTGCCCGTCCGGGACCCGGACGCGTCGGCCCGCTTCTACCTGCAGGTCTTCGCCCCGCTCGGGCTGTCGGAGATGATGCGGTTCCCCCGCGACGGCGGATCCGTCGTCGCGATCGGCGGCACGGACGGGCAGCCCCGGTTCTGGCTCGGCCCCGGCGGGCCCGCCACGCCGCCGGAGCTGCACGTCGCGCTCGCCGCACCGGACCGGGCCGCGGTGGACGCCGTGCACGAGGCCGCGCGGGCGGCCGGCACCGAGGTGCTGCACGCGCCGCGGCTCTGGCCCGAGTACCACCCCGCGTACTACGCGGTGTTCCTGCGCGACCCGGACGGGCACAACGTCGAGGCGGTCTGCCACCGCCCCTAGCCTGGACGCCATGTCGTTCACCGGGGAGCTGCGGGAGTCGAGCACGACGGCGTGGGACGCGGCGGTCGGGCACCGCTTCGTCGACGAGCTGTGGGACGGGTCGGTGGACCGCGACGTCCTGCGGCACTACCTGGAGCAGGACCTCCAGTTCGTCGACGCCTTCCTCGCGCTGCTCGGCGCGGCCGTCGCGGACGCGGACCGGCCGGCACCGCGGGTGCGGCTGGCCCGGCAGCTCGGGCTCGTCGCCGGGCCGGAGAACGACTACTTCGAGCGCTCGCTCGACCGGCTCGGCGGCACGAGCGCCCCGGACCGGCGGGCGCCGACCGTCGGGTTCGTCGACCTGATGGGCGAGGCACGCGACGCCGGGTACGCCGAGGCGCTCGCGGTGCTGCTCGTCGCCGAGTGGCTGTACCTGGACTGGGCGACGCGGCCGGGTGCCACCGCGCCGGACGACGCGGTCTGCCGCGAGTGGATCGACCTGCACCGCGGCATCGAGTTCGAGGAGTGGGTGGCGTTCCTCCGCGACGAGCTGGACCGGGTCGCCGACGCCCTCGTCCCGGAGCGGCGCGAGCGGGTCGCCGCACTGTTCGTGCGCGCGGTGGACCTGGAGCTGGCGTTCTTCGACGCCGCCTACGAGCTCTGACCCCCCGGCCACTCTGTCTGCTCACCGATTGCGGGAGTGCTCGCCGGATCGGGTGAGCGCGGACGGAACCGGTGAGCGTCCGGGTCCGCCCCCGCGCGGCACGGCGGGGGTCGGTGGCAGGGTCGGGGGTGTGGGGGACTGTCGGCGGGCCGTGGTGGTGGGTGCCGGGATCGCGGGGCTGAGCTGCGCGATCCGGCTGCGTGAGCGGGACTGGTCGGTACGGGTGCTGGCCGACGTCCCGGTGGAGGGGTCCACCTCGCACCTCGCGGCGGCGGTCTGGTTCCCGACCCGCGCCGGGCCCCGCGACAAGGTGCTCGACTGGGGCCGGCGGACGTTCGACGCGCTCGCCGCACAGGCCCGTGCCGGCGTGCCGGGCGTCGTCATGCGGGAGTCGCTGACGCTGTACCGCGCGGAGCCGGAGCCGCAGTGGTGGGCCGCGGCCGTCGACGGGGTCCGCCCCGCGCGGCCCGACGAGCTCCCGCCCGGCTATCGGCACGGGCTGCGGTTCGCGGTGCCGCTGGTGGAGATGCCGGTGCACCTGCCGTGGCTGGCCGGCGAGGCGCAGCGTCGCGGGATCGTCCTCGAACGCCGTCGCGTCGCGTCGCTCGCGGAGGCGGGCGGCGGGGCGGACCTCGTCGTGAACTGTTCCGGGCTGGGGGCGCGCACGCTGGTCGGCGACACCTCGGTGACCCCGGTGCGCGGGCAGATCGTGCGGGTCGCCAATCCCGGTCTCGCCCTCTCGGTGCGCGACGAGCAGCATCCCGGCGGCCGGGCGTACGTCCACCCGCGCGAGCACGACTGCATCCTCGGCGGCACCCTCGACGAGGGTGTCTGGGACGCCACCCCGGACCCCGCGGTCGGCGCGGCGATCGTCGGACGCTGCGCGGACATCGCCCCGGCGCTGCGCGGCGCCGAGGTCCTCGAGCACGTCGCCGGCCTGCGTCCGGCCCGCCCGGAGGTGCGGCTGGAGGCCGAGGACGCGACCGGGGACACCCCGCGGGTGATCCACGACTACGGCCACGGGGGCTCCGGGATCACGCTGTCCTGGGGCTGCGCCGACGACGTCGCCGCCCTCGCCGAGCCGGCCTGAGCCGTCCGGCGCCCGGGTGTCGTGACCCTCCGTCCACAGGCGATCCACATGTGGATGGTTCCGTCCACGATCGGCCGTCACCCCCGCACACGGTGTGTGGGACGACAATCCCGGGCATGAGCGAACACGTCGTCGTCCTCACCACGACCGACAGCGAGGCCGCCGCGCGAGAGCTGGCCGCCGGTGCCGTGGAAGCACGGCTCGGGGCCTGCGCCCAGGTTCTCGGGCCGGTGACCAGCGTCTTCCGCTGGGACGGTGCGGTGCAGACGGAGGCGGAGTGGCGGGTCGAGATCAAGACAGCCGGGGACCGCGTCGACGCGCTGACCGCGCACCTGGTGGAGCGTCACACCTATGACGAGCCGGAGATCATCGCGATGCCGGTCACCGGGGGCAGCACCGGGTACCTGTCCTGGGTGGTGGGAGAGACCCGCTGAACCGCTCGCACGGATCGCGCCGACGCGGGTACGTTCGCGCCACGTACGACCGGTCGACGTGCCTGGAGGCGAACGTGACCGAGCACCTGCCCCGGAGCGCCGTCGCCCGGATCAGCTTCCGGTCCGGCACGGCCGCCGAGGTCGAGCGGTTCGCCGCCGAGCACTACGCGGCGACCTCGGTCCGGGACGTCCCGGGCGGACGCGGGTTCGAGCTCGGGCACGAGACCCTCGCCGCTCCCGGGTTCTCGCTCAGCGAGATGTGGCTCTCCCTCGGGCTCGACGCACTGGTGGACCCGGTCGACGAGCACTACGTCGTCGACCACGTGCGTGCCGGCCGGATGCTGTGGGAGACCGAGGCGTTCGGCACGCTGCGGCTGGGCCCCGGGGACATCGCGGTGATGCCGCCGTCGGGCCGGTTCCACGACCGCGTCGAGGAGGCGGACCTCGACGTCGCGGCGCTCGACGCCCGGATCGTCGCCGAACTCGCCGAGCAGGTCCACGGTGTCCCCGCCGAACGGTTCCGGCTGACCGGTCTGCTGCCCGTCTCCCCCGGCCACGCCCGCGACTGGGACCGGACCGTGGTGCACGTCCGTGACCGGCTGCTCGGCAACCCGATGCTGGTCGAGAGCCCGATCCTGCTCGACGCCGCGCTCCGGATGCTGGTCGGCGCGTTCCTGGTGACGTTCCCGAGCACGGTGCTCACCGACGCCGCCCGCCGCAACCGGACCTCGGTCGCCGCACCCCCGGCCCGCGTCACCCGGGAGACCGTCGAGTACCTGCGCACCCACGCCGGTTCCCCCGTCGGTCCGCTCGATCTCGTCCGCATGACCGGCGTTCCGGCGCGCGACGCGGCGGCCGGGCTGCGCCGGGCGGGCGCCGATCCGGCCGCGGTGCTCTGGCGGAGCCGGCTCGACGGCGCCCGGCGTGACCTCGTGGCCGGTGACCCCGTCCTGATCCCGGACCTCGTCGACCGGGTCGCGGCGCGCTGGGGCTTCGCCCGCCCGGACCGCTTCCGGATCACCTACACCCGCGAGTACGGGGAGACCCCCGAACGGACGGCGCGGCGCTGACACTACTTGCTCAGCAGGAAAGTAGGATGGACGGCGCACCTGCCGAGCAAGGAGGGTCCCCCATGACCACCCCCACCCCCGACGACGCCGCGGTCGCAGTCGCCGAGGTCGACGCCGCCCGGGGCGCGGTCGGCGCCGCCACGCACCGGAGCCTGCCGGTCGTCCTCGCCGCGACGTCCGTGCTGACCTTCCTCGACTTCGCCGTGAAGGACGAGATCGCCGGCCCCCGCCGGCGCGCCGCAGCGACCGTGCTGATCCAGACCGCGATCGCCGGGATCGGCCTGCTCGACGCCCGGGCCGGCCAGGTGAACCCGTACGCCGTCGCGACCGGGCCGGAGCCCGCACGGGGCGCGCGGCTCGCCGCGGTCGGCCTGGGCTGGTACGCCGCCGAGCGGCTGGCCGTGCACCTGCTCCGGCGCAGCAGCCTGACCAGGCCGAACACGGTCGCGGGCCTGCTGCTCGCCGTCACCAGGCCCGCCGGGACGCTGGTCACACTGCGCATGCTGCCGCGGGCGGACGGCCGTGCCTGAGCCCGCCGCCGACTCCCGCCTGGTCCCGCTGCTGCTCGACCCGACCCGCCTGCGGATCGCCGCCACCCTCGTCGCGGCGGGCGAGGTCGAGTTCGGCTTCGTCCGCGACCGTGTCGGCCTGTCCGACTCGGCGCTGTCGAAACAGGTGAAGGCCCTCACCGGGGCCGGCATCGTCACCTCCCGCCGTGAGCCGTCGGGCGCCGCGCGGCGCACCTGGCTCCGGCTCACGACGGAGGGCCGCGAGCAGGTCGGGACGCACATCCTCGCGCTGCGGGAGATCTCCTCCGGGGGCGACCCCGGACCCGCCTGACCCGTCGGCGTACCCCCGCCCCCTGGCCGGAACGCCTGCTCACGCTCCGGCAGTGGACAGCGACCGACTTCCTGGCCACTATGCGATATGCAGTCGCCAGAAGGCGTCGGTGACAGGGGGTGAGGTCGGTGACGGGGGAGGCGCCCCTGGACCGGTTCGACGTGCGGTCGCGCGATCCCGAGTTCGCCCACGAGGTGATCCGCGAGGCGTACTTCGACCACGAGGTCCGGTTCCTCGGGTCCACCGAGGACTTCGAGTTCGCCCACACCGGCGTGGTGGCGCCGCAGTTCATGACGGTCCGCTTCGAGTACGCCATGGCTGCCCGGCTCCGGTCGGGGGCGTCCCCGCAGGACCTGGTGATCGACACCGTGGCGACCGGGCGGCTGGCACTGAGCGACGGGCCGGACGTGCTGCGGGTCTCCCCGGGCGAGCCCGTACTGATGCCCACCGACGGGGCGGGCTGGGACTTCGAGATGGCCGCCGTCCAGGTGGACGCGGTCGTGCTGGACCGCACCACCGTGGAACGTGCCGCCGAGTCGCTGTTCGAGGTCGACGGGCCCGGGCCGGTGTTCCCGTCGCGGACCGCGGCCTCACCGGAGTCGGCCCGGTACTGGAACGGCGTCGTCGCCCACGTCCGGGACGCGATCCTTGCCGACGACGAGGTGGCGTCGAGCCCGCTGGTCCTGGCCGAGGCCGCCCGGTCGCTGGCGACGGCCGCGCTGGTGGCCTTCCCGAACTCGGCGCGCACGCGGTTCGACGACCGTGCCCGCGACGGCTGGTCGGGCCCGGCGGTCCTGCGGCGGGCGCTGGACTACGTCGACGAGCACGCGGGCGAGGACATCGGTGTCGCCGACATCGCCCGCGCGGCCCGGATCGGGGTGCGCGGACTGCAACACCTGTTCCGCAGGCACCGTGGCCGCACGCCGCTGGAGGAGCTCCGCCGGGTGCGGCTCGCCCGCGCACACGCCGACCTCCTGGCGGCCGACCCCACCTACGGGGACACGGTCGGCGCGATCGCCGCACGCTGGGGCTTCGGGCACGCGGGCAGGTTCTCCGTGGAGTACCGGAAGGTCCACGGTCGCGCGCCCTCCGAGACCCTGCGCGACCGGCCGCGTACGGCGCAGCGGAACCGGCCGGGCTGACGGTCCGGACGCCCCGTCGCCGTCCGGATCACGGGTCGCGTTGCGCCTGCTCGATCTCGCGCTGGTCGCGGTCGGCGGCGCCGCGGGCACGGTCCGCCGCACCGGTCACCCGGTCCCGGCCGGCGGCTTCGCGGTCCGCGGCGGCTCTGCGCCGGTCCTCGGCGGCGGCGGCGCGGTCGGCCGCCAGCAGCCGTAGCTCGTGGAGGAGCTCCGTCCGCCGGACGTAGTGCTCCCCCACCTGGCGGATCAGGTGGGCGAACTCCGGCCTCGCGGCGTCGAGCATGCTCCGGTCGACCTCGCGGTCGACCTCGGCCTGCTCCCGTCCACCCGAGGCCGGGCCGTCGGCGTCCGGGGCGCCGATGACGTGACCCTCGTGGTCGGCCGGGAGCGCGCCGGCGAGGAGTGCGGCCTGGCGGGCCGCTGCCGCCCGGTCCCGCTCCGCCGCGTGGTCGTCGCGCTCCTTCGCGGCACGTGCCAGACGCTCGGCGCCGCGGTCGCGCGCGTCCGCGTCGTGGTCGGCCTGTGCCGCCCGGCGGTTACGCGCCTCCTCACGAGGATCGTCGTGGTCGGTCTCGGACCGTCTGACCTCGTCCATCGCTGTCGCACCTCGATACGCGGTTCCGGTGCCTGCCAGCGTGGCCCGGTCGTCGCTCCGGAGCAATGGCCCGGCACCGTGCAGTGGATCGTCGCTACTCCCGAAGACACACCGCCCCGCCACCGGATCGCCGCCCCTCTCGCCGGAAGACCCACCCCGCGACGCACCCCGGCCCTACAGTCGGGAAGTGCCCACCGCTTCAGCGACGATCGCGTTCCTGCTCGCCACCGCGGTCTTCGTCGTCGTTCCCGGTCCCAGTGTCTTCTTCATCATCGGTCGAGCCATCGCGCTCGGCAGGCGTGCGGCACTGGCCACCGCAGCGGGCAACCTGGTCGGGGTGCTGGTGATCGTCGTTGCGGTGTCGCTCGGCATCGGGGCCCTCGTCGAGCGGTTGGCCATCGCACTCGTCGTACTGAAGTTCGCGGGCGCCGCATACCTGGTCTGGCTCGGAGTCCGGGCATGGCGTCATCGGGGTCGGACGCCCGGCCTGACGGAGGGGGCGGTGGAGCCCGTCGATCACCACGCCTTCCGGGAGGGCGTGATCGTCGGACTCACCAATCCGAAGGCGCTCGTGTTCTTCGCCGCCGTCCTGCCGCAGTTCGTCGACCCCGGTCAGGCCGGTCCGACAACTCAGATGCTGGCGCTCGGCCTGCTGTTCTGCGCTCTGGCCTCGGGGATGGATGCGGCGTGGGCGTTCGGGGCCGGCACCGCCCGCGCCTGGTTCGCCCGCTCCCCACGACGTCTGCGCACGATGGGGGGTGCGGGAGGTCTGATCATGATCGGGATGGGGGTCGGCGTGGCTGCCACAGGTCGTCAGCCCTGACCGAAGCCGGGACGGTGTCGTGAACTGCGGTTCCGCAGGTCACGACACCGTCCCGTGGGTCGTACGGAGGGATCAGGCGTTCGACGTCTCCCGGGCCCGCAGGTCCTTGCGCAGGATCTTGCCCGACGCCGACTTCGGGATCTGGTCGATGAACTCGACCACCCGCACCTTCTTGTGCGGGGCGACCTTCCCGGCGACGAACGACATGACCTCGTCCTCGGTCAGGTCCGCACCCGAGGCCTGCTTCACCACGAACGCCTTCGGGACCTCCTCGCCCTCGGCGTCCTTGACCCCGATCACCGCGGTGTCGGCGATCTTCTCGTGGGTCAGGAGCAGGGCCTCCAGCTCGGCGGGCGGCACCTGGTAGCCCTTGTACTTGATGAGCTCCTTGACCCGGTCGACGATCGAGTAGACGCCCTCGTCGTCGACGACGGCGATGTCACCGGTGTGCAGGAAGCCCTCGGCGTCCTTGGTGGCGTCGGTGGCGTCGGTGTTGTTGAGGTACCCGACCATCACGTTCGGGCCCTTCACCCACAGCTCGCCGCGCTCGCCGACGCCGACCTCCTGGCCGGACTCGGGATCGACCAGCTTGCACTCGATGTTCGGCAGCGCGAAGCCGGACGAGTTCAGGTCGAGGTCGCCGCGGTCGTCGGGCATGCAGTGGCTGACCGGGGACAGCTCGGTCATGCCGTAGCCCTGGAGCACGGTGCAGTCGAGCCGCCTGGCGACGGCCCGGCCGAGCTCGCCGTCCAGCGGCGCGGCGCCGGAGAAGATCGTCTTCACGCAGGACAGGTCGTAGGAGTCGACGACCGGGTGCTTGGCCAGCGCGACGGCGACCGGCGGGGCGATGTAGAGCCGGTCGACGCGGTACTCGTGCACGATCCCGAGGAACTGCTCGAGATCGAACTTCGGCATCGTGACGACCGTGGCCCGGGCGTGCAGGCCCTGGTTCATCATCACGGTCATGCCGTAGATGTGGAAGAACGGCAGGAACGCCATGATCTTCGTCTGGTCGGTGACGTCCCCCATCGCCTGCACCTGGAGCAGGTTCGCGACCAGGTTGCGGTGGGTGAGGATCACGCCCTTGGCGAGGCCGGTGGTGCCCGACGAGTAGGGCAGCACCGCGGTGTCGGTCGAGCTCGTCGCGAGCTCGGGGGCCGGCGCGCCGGACGAGACGAGATCGGCCAGCGAGTCGTGGCCCTCGGTCGCGTCGATCGTCAGCACGACGTCCTCGGAGAGCCCCGCCTCCTTGGCGCCGGGCACGGCCCGGTCCAGGAACGGCGAGACGGTGATGACCATCTTCGCGCCGGAGTCGCGCAGCTGGTGCGCCAGCTCCCCGGCGGTGTACATCGAGTTCGCGCTGGTCACGATGCCGTTCGCACGCAGGATGCCGTGGAACAGCGCCGCCCACTGCGGGAGGTTCGGCGCGAACAGGGCGACGACGTCGCCCTGCACGACGCCGCGGGCGGCGAGCCCGCCCGCGATCTTCTCGACGAGGTCGTGGAACTCGGTGTAGGTCAGCTGGCTGCCGTTCGTGCCGTCCAGGATCGCGGGCGCGTCCGCCCGATCACCGAACCCGTCGGCGAACAGGAACTCGGTCAGCGAGACGTCGGGGATGTCGACATCCGGGTACGGGCTGCGCATCGACAAGGCTTCGCTCCTTCGCGAGGTCCATCTCGGGGGCCGGGCGCCGGCTCGGCCGCCCGGGGTCGCGGGACATGCTAAGGGCACGGTGATCCCCCGCGCCGGGTGCGCCGTGAAAAGTTACCCGCGGGTCACCGGCGGGCCGGCTCACTCGACGAGGTGCTCGAACGCCTTCAGGTTCGCCGTCGACTCGCCGTGCGCGGTCCGCCACGCGTACTCGCGCCGGATCGACGAGGCGAAACCGAGCTCCAGGAAGGTGTTGAAGTCGCCGTCCGCGGTCTCCAGCACCGAGCCGAGGAGCCGGTCGACCTCGTCGGCGGTCACCGCGTGCCGGGGGACCCGGCCCACCAGGTGGATGTCACCGACCCGGTCCAGGCAGTAGTGCACGCCGTAGAGCTTGGCGTTGCGCAGCAGCATGAACCGGTAGACACCCTCGAAGTTCTCGTCCGGCCTGCGGCACACGAACGCCTGCACCGCGAGGGTCTGCTCGCGGACCAGCAGCCAGGTCTGGGTCTGCAGGCGGGCCTCCCCCGGCAGCGTGACGAGCCACTGGCCCGCACCCCGGTGGACGTGGTCGACCTCCATGTCGGCGAGCGCGTCGCCGATCACCGTGTCGAGATCGTCGTCGCTCATACCCGTCCCAGCACCCGCGCGCGGAACTCGGCGCGGGCCTCGTCGTAGGCGCCCAGCAGGGCGTCGGTCGTGCGGTCCCAGGAGAACCGGCGCGCGTGCCCGGCCGCGACACCGGCCATCCGCTCCCGGCGGGCCGGATCCAGCGCCAGCTCGCCCAGCGCGTCCGCCCAGTCGGAGATGTCGTGCCCGGTCACGAGCAGCCCGGACCGGCCCTCGGCGACGGCCACCGGCAGCCCGCCCACCCGGGTCGCGACGACCGGGGTGCCGCAGGCCTGGGCCTCCAGCGCGACCAGACCGAACGACTCGTTGTGGCTGGGGACGGCGACCACGTCGGCCGCCCGGTAGACGGTCACCAGGTCGTCGCCGCCGCGGGGCGGGAGGAACCGCACGACGTCGGTGATACCCAGCTCGGCGGCCAGCTCGTGCAGCGAGGTCGGCTCGGCCAGCCCCGACCCGGACGGCCCGCCCGCGATCAGCACGACCAGCCGCTCGCGCAGCGACGGCGTCCGGGCGAGCAGCTCGGCGGCGGCGCGCAGCAGCACGTCCGGGGCCTTGAGTCGCTGGATGCGGCCGACGAAGGCGAGCACGACGGCGTCGGCCGGGAGGTCCAGCTCCGCGCGGGCCGCAGCCCGGTCGCCGGGCCGGAACCGGTCGGTGTCGACGCCGGGCGGGATGGTGACGGTGCGGCGCGGGTCGGCGTCGTAGAGGTCGAGCAGCTGTTTGGACTCGATCTCGGTGTTCGCGACGAGCCGGTCCGCCTCGGCGACGACCTGGTCCTCGCCGATCACCCGGGCCCGCGGTTCCGGGGTGTCCCCGGCCGCCAGCGCGGCGTTCTTGACCTTGGCGAGGGTGTGCGCGGAGTGCACCAGCGGCACACCCCAGCGGTCCCGGGCCAGCCACCCGACCTGGCCGGAGAGCCAGTAGTGCGAGTGGACGACGTCGTACCAGCCGGGTTCGTGCCGGGCCTCGGCGCGCAGCACCCCCGCGGTGAAGGCGCACAGCTGGCTGGGCAGGTCGTCCTTGCCGAGCCCCTCGAACGGACCGGCCGCGACGAACCGGACCGTCGCACCCGGCGCGAGCTCCACCGTCGGCGGCTGCTCGGACGACGTGGCGCGGGTGAAGATCTCCACCTCGACGCCACGACGGGCCATCCGGATCGCGGTCTGCGCCACGTAGACGTTCATCCCGCCGGCGTCGCCGGTACCGGGCTGTTCGGTCGGGGAGGTGTGCACGGAGAGCACCGCGACCCGGCGCGGCAGCGCCCTCGAGTCGTCGATCGTCACGGGGTCATCCTGACACGGCGTCGCAGGGCCAGCGCGGCCACCAGCGCCCGCAGCGGGTCCGACGCGTGCCACTCACCGGCCGTGCCCGGCCAGGCCGGGACGGTCACCGCGCGGCCGTCGTCGAGGTCGACGACCAGCTCGTCGTGCACCCGCAGCTCGCCGTCGGGCGGCTCGGCGCCGACCGCGAGACAGGCCGGGACGATCTCCGGGAGCGTGGTCCACGCCACCGGCCGTCCGGCCCCGCGGACGGTGCCGGTGACCCGGTCCGACGCCAGCGGGAGATCGAGCAGCTCGGCGAGGGCGACCGGGTCGTCACCGCCCGGGACGGCAGGCTCGTCACCGAGTGCGGGCAGCACCCACGGCGCGTCGAGGACGACGGCGCGGTCCGATCCCGCCACCGCGCCCGTCACCGTGCGGACGTGCCCGGGCGGGTCGAGGTCGTCGAGCTCGACGACGCCCGCGGCGTACGCGGCGGTCAGCGCGGAGTGCACGGCGCCCGCGACGTCCCCGGCGACCTGCCGGTCCGGGTCGGCCAGCCGGTCGAGGAGCTCGACGGCCTCGTCCGCCGCGCCGATCGTGACCCCGTCGCGGACGCCGACCGCCGCGAGGACGGCGTCGTCGACGCCGGGGAGCTCCGGCACCGGGTCGTAGAGCCCGGCCACCGACGACGCCGACCGCAGCCGCCAGGTCGACGGCAGCCGCCCGCCGATCCGCACGTGCCTGCCCAGCCACCAGGCGGTGTACCCGGTGAGCATCGCGGCGCGGGTCTCGCGGCCCCCGGCGAGCAGGGCGAGCGCCTCCGGCCAGGCGTCGTCGGCGACGAGGTCCAGGTCGCGGACGGCCGGTGGCTCGTGCTCGCCGTCGTGGTCGTCCGCGTCGTAGGCGTCCGCGTCGTGCAGCACGTCCGGGTCGAACGCGGCGACCACGAAGCCGTCCAGCACCCCGGCCGCGACCAGCGCGTCGGTCCCGGCGTCGAGCCACCCGGCACCGACGGTGCCGACGGGGGCGTCCGGGTCGAGGAGGTCGCGCACCGCGGCACCGGGCAGGACGAGCTCGTCGGCACGCGCCGGGCGGCCCCGGTCGTCGGTGAGGGCGAGGGCCCCGAACCGGCCGTCCCGCTCCGCCGACGGGGTGTCGAGCAGCGCCAGCACCGCGCGGGCGAGCGGTGCGGTGTCGAGACCGGCCTCGGCGTCGTCGAGGGAGCGTTCGACGGCCGCGTGCAGGGCCGGGGCGGCGAGCAGGGCCGCGCGGTCGGCGTCCGCGGCGCCGAGGCGGTGCAGGAGCGGGTGGACGGCGTCCGGGTGCGCGATCCGCAGCTCCGGGACGGCCGGGGTGCCGGTCTCGGCGATCAGCACGGAGGCCGGGCCGGGGACCAGGCGCCCGTCGGCGAGCGGGACGGGCAACGCACCCAGCTCGGCGGCGAGACCGGGGACCGTGTCGACGGCCGGGGCGAGCAGCGCGTAGAGCGACCGCCACCACGCCGGTCCCGCCTCGACGCCGGTGAGCCGCTCGGCCAGCGCCGCCGCGCCGACCCGGTCGGTGTCCAGACCCGCGGGCGGGACGACACCGGACGCGACGAGCCGCTCGAACGCCGGGTCGGCGGCGGCGAGCAGCTCCGGCAGGCCCTCGGCCGGCCCGCCCAGGTCGAGCCATTCGGCACGGTCGGGGGCGAGGAGCCCGGAGGTGCCGTGCTCGCCGGCGGCGGGCAGCCACGGGGCACGGGCCAGCGCCGACCCGATCGCCTCGCGCAGCCGGCCGTCGAGCGGGGACCGGGGGAAGGCCGGCTCGGGCACCAGCGCCGCCCGGCCCGCGGCGGGCACCGACCGGACGAGCGCGACGTAGGCCGTCGCGGCCGCGTCGACCAGCTCGGCCGTGGCCGGGTCGTCGGCCCGGATCCGTCGCCGGTCCGGGTCGAGCGGGAACGGGGCGAGCAGCCGGGCGGGGAGGGACAGCTGCTCCAGGCTCGGGGTGGGCGCGTGCAGCACCTCCCCGGCGTCGACGGGCAGCGGCCTCGGCCGGCCGTCCTCGCAGGGCAGTGCCCAGCGCACCGCGCCATCACCCGCGAGGAGGAACTCCCGGTCGCCGACCCGCACGGCGCCGTCGCCGGACGGGGTGCGGGTGAGCACCTCGGTGCCCGCCTCCATCCGCTCGAGAGCGGGCAGCGCGAGCAGCAGGTCGGGGCAGGACCGGGCGAGCTCGTCGAGCAGCGCCGCCGGGTCACCGTGGTCGGGACGCAGCCGGACCTCGGTGGCGTACCCCTCGGGCGGCGGGTCCTCGTCCGACGGCCAGACCAGCCGCAGCGCGGGTACCCGCGGGTCGCGTGCCAGCTCCGCCTCCGCCGCACCACCGAGCGCGCGGACCTCGTCCGCGGTCCGGGACGCGGAGAACGCGACCCCGCCGCCGGCCGTCACCAGGCGGGGCCGCGAGCAGACGGCGAGCACCGCGGCGAACCCGACGCCGAAGCGGCCGGTCGCGCCCGCGGCGTCCCGCTTCGCCGACGCCCGGAGCGCGGCCAGGGCGGCGACCCCGGCGGCGTCGAGCGGCGCGCCGGTGTTCGCGATCCGCAGCTCGTCCCCGGCGACCGTCGCGCGGACGTGCCCGGGCACCCCGGCCGCGACGGCGGCGTCGGCCGCGTTCTGCAGGAGCTCGGCGACCCAGGTGTCGGCGTAGCCGCCACGGCGCAGGTCGTCCTCGGCGTTGACGTCCTCGCGGAACCGGGTCGGCGACGACGCCCACGCCGCGAGCACGCCCTCCCGGAGCGCGGCGGTGCCGAACGGGTCGGTGCTCAGGACCCCGGACCGACCGGTTCGAGGTCCACGCCGTCGTCGTAGACCAGCGCGGAGACGTACACCGGCGAGCCGGAGGTCTCCGCGACCGACGAGTGCGCGCCGCAGCCGAACCCGACCGCGACGACCTGCCCGTCGGCCGGGGACGACGCGTTGGCGCACGCCCCGAACGAGCCGTGCAGCGCGCCGGCCAGCGGCACCAGGAACCCGCAGGTCCCGCAGGACGCCGGGGCGGAACGGGCGAGATCGGCGGACGGGCCGTGCTCGCCGTCGGTCCAGCGCTCGGCGGCGTCGGAGCGCCCCAGCGGGGACAGCACGCGCTCGCGGCCGAGCCCGGCCTCGCGGGCCAGGTCGTCGACGGCGGGGTCGCCGGAGTCGAGGTAGCCGGGGACCAGGCGCGGGTCGTCCGGCGAGACCGGCAGGAGGTCGCCCGGCTTCAGGTCGTCCGGGCGGATCCGCTGGTCCCACGGGACCCAGTCGGGGGCGACGAGCGCCGTGTCGCCGGGCAGCAGCACCGTCTCGGAGACGGTGACGGGCTCGCCCTCCCCCGCGCTCGCGATCGTGACCGCCCACCGCCAGCCGCGGTAGCCGGGGAGATCGGCGACGAAGGAGTGGGTCACGGCGCCGTCGTCCTCCACGTCCGTCCCCAGGTGCGTCCCCACGGCGGCGGCGGCACCGGCGGCGCCGAGCTCGTCGGCGGCCTCGTCGACGGCGGCCGACCGGGCGGCCTCGACGGCGTCGAACAGCTGGGGCGGCGCGGGCCGTGGCCCGGCGGGCGCGGGGGTCACCTCGGGCACGGGCGTGCCCGGCACCTCGACAGTGGCCTGGTCCTCACCTGCAGTCACCTCACCAGTGTGCCACCCGGTCCCGGGCATGCTGGTGCGGTGCCCACCCGTCCCGCCGACCGGCCCGCGCACGACCGCACGGCGCCGCGCCGGCGCACCGCCCCACCGCTCCCCCGGATCCGCCGGTCGGCTCTCCTCCTGACCCTCTGCGGCTCCCTGGTGCTGTCCGCCTGCGGCGCCGCCGGGTCCGCGACGCCCGCCGTCGTGTCCCGCACCGGCGACGTCCCGGTCGTCCGGCCGGAGGTGCTGGCGGAGATCCCGCACGACACGGACGCGTTCACCCAGGGCCTGGAGCTGCGCGACGGGACCCTCTACGAGGGGACCGGCCGGGTGGGCAAGTCCGAGATCCGGGCCCTCGACCCGGGCACCGGTGCGGTCCGGGCGTCGAGCCCGCTGCCCGGTTCCTACTTCGGCGAGGGGATCACCGTCGCCGGGGACCGGATCTGGCAGCTGACCTGGACCGACGGCGTCGCGATCGAGTGGGACCGCGCGACCCTGCGACCGCGCCGCGAGGTGCCGGTCGACGGCGAGGGCTGGGGACTGTGCCTGTCCGGCGGGACGGACGGTGGCGGGGCCCGGGTCGTCCGGTCCGACGGCACCGACCGGCTGCGCTTCCACGATCCTGCCGACCTGGCGGAGACCGGGTCGGTCGCCGTCACCCTGGACGGTGCGCCGGTGTCCGAGCTGAACGAGCTGGAGTGCGTCGGCGACCGGGTGTGGGCGAACGTCTGGCAGACCGACCGGCTCGTCCGGATCGACCCGGCGACCGGTGTGGTCGACGCCGTCGTCGACGCCGCGGGCCTCCTGCCTCCCGGGCGGCGGGCCGGTGCCGACGTGCTGAACGGCATCGCGCACGTCTCCGGCGACGAGTACCTGCTGACCGGGAAGCTCTGGCCGTCGACGTTCCGGGTGCGGCTGCCGGTGCCGGACGCCTGACCGCCGGCCGCTGCGCCGCACGGGTGACGGCGCGCCCGGTCCCCCGGGACGCGGCGAAACCGTCGGTCCCTCTCGGCACAATGGGGGCGTGGCAGGGAACCCGTTCCGGCGCCGTCGTGCACGCACGGCGGCGGGCCCGCCGTCCCGTGCGCCGCGCACCGACCCCCGGACGACGCCGATCAGCTCGGACTCGACGCTCCGGTACCCGGGCACGGAGGCGGACGGCTCCGCGCGGTCCGACACGACCCGGTCCTCGACCGCGACGGCGGAACCACCCCGGGCCGGTGCGTCCGGACCGCGGAAGCTGACCGTCACCCGGGTGGCGGTGCACCGCACCCGGGAGCTGTCCGGGCGCGCGGTCGGCCTGTTCCGCCGGGCCGCGACCGCCGACGGCGCGGACCGGTCCGGGCTCACGGCGCTCACCTACGCCACGATGCTGACCTACGCGCTCGACGCCGCGGTGGCCGTCGCCCTGGCGAACACGCTGTTCTTCGCGGCCGCGACGGCCGAGTCGAAGGCGAACGTCGCGCTCTACCTGGCGATCACCGTCGCCCCGTTCGCGCTGGTCGCACCGGTGATCGGGCCGGCGCTGGACCGGCTGCAGCGGGGCAGGCGGATCGCGATGGCGGTGTCCTGCGCCGGGCGGGCCGTGCTCGCCGTGGTGCTGGTGTTCCAGCTCGACACCTGGCTGCTGTACCCGGCGGCCCTCGGGATCATGGTGCTGAGCAAGTCGTTCCTGGTGCTCAAGGCCGCCGTGACGCCACGGGTGCTGCCGTCCTCGATCACGCTGGCGACGACGAACTCGCGGCTGACGACGTTCGGCATGGCCGCGGGCGGGGTGGCCGGTGCGGTCGCCGCGGGCGCGGCGGCGCTGCTGGGATCCCCCGGTGCGCTGTGGTGGACGGCGGCGCTCGGCGTCGCCGGGGCCGTCCTGTGCCTGCGCATCCCCCGCTGGGTCGAGTCGACGGCGGGCGAGGTCTCCGCCGCGGTCCCCGCCGGGAGGCCGGGTCCGGCACGGGCCAGGGTGCCGGCGACGCGCGCGGTGCTCGTCGCGCTGTGGGGCACCAGTGCCGTCCGGGTGCTGACCGGGTTCCTCACGCTGTTCGTCGCGTTCGTGGTGAAGGCCGGTGCCGAGCAGGCCCCCGCCGGGGACCCGGCGGGACAGCTGTTCGTGATCGGCATGGTCGGCGCGGCCGCCGGTGCCGGGCTGTTCCTCGGCAACGCCGTCGGTGCGCGCAGCCGGTTCGGCCGGGTGGAGCCGGTCGTCCTGGCGGCGGCGGCCGCGGCGCTGCTCGCCGCCGTCGGGGTCGCGCTGCTCCCCGGTGTCCCGGCGGCGGTGGTCGCGGCGCTGGTGGCGTCGTCGGCGAGCGCGCTGGCGAAGGTCTGCCTCGACGCGGTGATCCAGCGGGACCTGCCCGAGCACGCCAGGGCGTCGGCGTTCGGACGGTCGGAGACGGTGCTGCAGACGGCGTGGGTGCTGGGCGGCGCGATCGGGGTGCTGGCCCCGCACGACACGTTCCGGACCGGGTTCCTGATCGTCGCCGGTGTGGTGGCGGTGTTCGGGCTGCAGACCGCGCTGATCCGGCGCGGCGGCACGCTGGTGCCGGGGCTGGGCGTCCGGGCCGCCCCGGTCGCCCAGGGCGGGCTCCGCTGATCCGTAGGGTGGTCGGTGTGATCACCCGTCCCCGACGGTCCGCGCGCACGCTCGCCGGGCTCCTCGCCGTCGTCGCGGTCCTGCTCGCCGGATGCGGCGGCTCGTCCCCGACCGTGACCTTCGACGTCGCCGGGAACGCGCTGACCGCCGCGCCCACGCAGTTCTGCGACAACCGCATGGAGGACTGCACCGACGACCCGAACGCCCGGGTCACCGCGGACGTCCCGCCCGCCACCGCGATCCGCATCACCGTGCCGGACGAGGTGTCCTCCGGGCCGTGGCAGGTCGCCTACGCCTTCACCCGCGACGGCTCGCCGCAGCCGATCCAGCAGCGCAGCGACATCGCGCCGGCCGGGAGCCGCACCGAGTTCACCCTGGAGCTCCCGCAGCCGACCGACCGGCTCCTCACCGCGCAGGTGCAGCTGTTCGGACCCGCTCCGGCGATCGACCAGGAGACCCTGCAGATGCAGTTCCCGGTGCGTGCCACCTGGGTGCTGGTGGGCGAGCAGCAGCCGGCGTCCTGAGCGCCGGGGTCACCGACGGGCGCCGGGCGCGGCGCGGGTCGCACCCAGCAGCCTGGCCAGGGCCGCGTCGGACTCCGCGAGCGCGTCCCGGTCCCAGGTCGACGAGCTGACCAGCAGCTCGTCGGCACCGGTGCGCTCCACGAGATCGTCGAGGTGCTCGGCGACGGTGTCCTCGTCGCCGGCGACGGTGCGGCTCAGCGCCGACGCGACGAGCTCCCGCTGCCTGCCGGTCGACCGGCGGTCCCGCGCGGGCGGCTCCAGCGGCGGGAACTCCCCCGTCGTCCGGGCGGCGGCGAGCGCCCACGCCTCCGGCCACGCCAGCTCCGGCGGCCCCACCAGGACGTCCGCCGAGACCACGAGATGGGCGGCCGCCCCGGCCCGCTCGCGGTATCCGTCGAGCGCGGCGCGGTCGTCGAGCACCGGCCCGCCGACGACGACCGGCAGCCCCAGGTCACCCGCCAGCCGCAATCCCGCCCCGGTGGCCAGCAGGAACACCGGCACCGACCGCTCCAGCCGTGGCCGCGCGGTGACGGGCCCGGTGCCGTCGAGGTAGGCCAGGAGCTCGGTGACGCCGGCGCGGAACGCCTCGTCGCCGGCGTCCGCCGCACGCAGCGCCCGGCGGACCGGCTCGGTGAACCCCGGCGAGCGCCCGAGCCCCACGTCGATCCGGCCCGGGTACAGCGCCGCGAGCGTCGCGACCTGCTCGGCGACGACGAGCGGCTGGTGGTTGGGCAGCATGATCCCGCCGGAACCGACCCGGATCCGCTCCGTCGCCGCGGCCACGGCCGCCATCAGGACCGGTGGGCTCCCGGACGCGATCCCCGGCACCGCGTGGTGCTCCGCGACCCAGAACCGGTGGTAGCCCGACCGCTCCGCCCGCCGGGCCCGGTCGACGGTGTGCCGCAACGCCGCCGAGTCGGGTTCCCCCGCCCGGGTCCGGGATCGGTCCAGCAACGACAGGCGCACGCCCGGTGCAACGCGAGCCACGGCCCGGACATTTCGCCTGCCCGTGCCGGGCCCGCCCCCACCCACACGGGCCCCCTCGCGCCACCGCCACCGCCGATCCGGTTTCGCACGGGATCGCTCGCCTCGCACGGGATCCGACCCCGTGCGAACGACGGGAACCCGTGCGAATGGGTGGGCGGGGTGGGCGGATCCGTGCGGCTCACGGGCGCAGGGCCTCGGGGCGCCGGCCGATCCGGCACGGTGGCCCGCCGGCGCGCTCGGCGGCGGTGAGCTGCACAACGGCTCCGCGCCAGGGCAACGTGCCGCCGGGACAGCACGACACGCGACCCGATCAGGGGGCCTCCCCACCGAGATCGCTGCCTCAGGAAGCGACCCTGCACAAGGCGACCCACCATCCGGGCGCAAGCGCAAGCGCAAGCGCGGGCGCAGGCACGGGCACAGGCCGGCACGGGCCGCCGTCACACCCGGACCGGCCGCCGTCTCACCGGGCGGAGATCGCTGCCTGGGGAAGCGATTTCACAGAAAGAGGCACGCCGGGCACAGCGCTCCGGGGCCAGGCCCCGCCACCGAGGGCGCTGCGACGCCCGCCTCTCGGGCCCGCCAGGGCCGCCCACACCGCCGCGCCCGGGCTCGAGGGTCCCCGGCGTACCGCGCTCGGTCCGCGGCGCTCAGCCGTCGAGGTCCCGGGCGACCGCGCGGACGACCTCGGCGGCCAGCTTGCACGTCTTCCGGTCGGGGTACCGGCCGTGCCGCAGCGCCGGCTGGATCTTGTTCTCCAGCAGGCCCATCATGTCCTCGATCAGGCCGTGCAGCTCCTCGGCCGGGCGGCGCGTGTTCTCCACGGCCGACGCCTGCTTCTCGACCACGCGGACCGACAGCGCCTGCGGGCCCCGCCGTCCCTCGGCCATGCCGAACTCGACCCGCTGACCGGACTTGAGCGCCTCGGTCCCGGACGGCAGTGCCGCCTTGCGGACGTAGACGTCCTCGCCGCCGTCCTGGGAGAGGAAGCCGAAGCCCTTCTCCGCGTCGTACCACTTCACCCTGCCGGTGGGCACCGTGCTCCTCGATTCCCTGCGTTCCTGCCTGCACGACGAACGCGCCCGGGGAAGCCGGTGGCTTCCGGACGCGTCGCCTCATCGTACCGCGTGGTAAGTGCCGGGGTCAGGCGTTTCGGGGGCCCGCCGCCTCACCGAGATCGAGCAGGCCGACCGACTTCTCGCGCATCTCGACCTTGCGGACCTTGCCGGTGACCGTCATCGGGAACTCGTCGACGACCAGGACGTAGCGCGGGATCTTGTAGTGCGCCAGCCGTCCGGTCGCGAACTCCTTCAGGGACTCCGGGGTCATCGCCGCCGCACCCTCGCGGAGGACCACCCAGGCGCAGAGCTCCTCGCCGTAGCGGGCGTCGGGGACCCCGATGACCTGCGCGTCGAGCACGTCGGGGTGGGTGTAGAGGAACTCCTCGATCTCGCGCGGGTACACGTTCTCCCCACCCCGGATGACCATGTCCTTGATCCGGCCGGTGATGTTGACGTAGCCCTCGTCGTCCATGACGGCGATGTCCCCGGTGTGCATCCAGCGAGCCCGGTCGATCACCTCCGCGGTCTTCTCCGGCTGGTCCCAGTACCCGAGCATGACCGAGTAGCCGCGGGTGCAGAGCTCACCGGCCTCGCCCCGGGGCAGGGTCTTCCCGGTCTCCGGGTCGACGACCTTGACCTCCAGGTGCGGGTGCACCCGGCCCACGGTGGAGACCCTCAGGTCCAGCGAGTCGTCGGCGCGGGTCTGGGTGGACACCGGGCTGGTCTCGGTCATGCCGTAGCAGATCGTCACCTCGGTCATGCCCATCCGCTCGACGACCTGCTTCATCACCTCGACCGGGCACGGCGAGCCGGCCATGATCCCGGTGCGCAGGCTGGACAGGTCGTACGACGCGAAGTCCGGGTCGTTGAGCTCGGCGATGAACATCGTCGGGACGCCGTAGAGCGAGGTGCAGCGCTCCTGCTCGACGGCCTTCAGCGTCGCCTTCGGGTCGAAGCCCTGGGCCGGGATGACCATCGTCGCGCCGTTGGTGGTGCACCCGAGGTTGCCCATGACCATGCCGAAGCAGTGGTAGAAGGGCACCGGGATGCAGACCCGGTCCGCCTCGGTGTAGCCGCAGAGCTTCCCGACGTAGTAGCCGTTGTTGAGGATGTTGTGGTGCGACAGGGTCGCGCCCTTCGGGAACCCCGTTGTCCCGGACGTGTACTGGATGTTGATCGGGTCGTCGGCGGCCAGCGACGCCTGGATCTCGGCGAGCCGGACCCGGTCCGCGGCGGCGCCGCCGGCGGCCAGGGCCGCCCACTCGTCCGACCCGGCGATGACGACGCGCAGCAGGTCCGGGCAGTTGCCGCGGACCTCGGCGATCATCTTCTCGTAGTTCGAGGTCTTGAACTCGCGCGCCGCGACCAGGGTGGAGATCCCGGCCTGCTTCAGCACGAACTCCAGCTCGTGCGTCCGGTACGACGGATTGATGTTGACCAGGACGACGCCGAGCTTCGCCGTGGCGTACTGGGTCAGCGTCCACTCCGCCATGTTCGGGGCCCAGATGCCCAGCCGGTCCCCGGTCGCGACGCCGGCGGCGAGCAGGCCGTAGGCGAGCCGGTCGACGTCCTCGCGCAGCTGCGTGTAGGTCCAGCGACGCCCGGTGGCCACCTCGACCAGCGCGTCGTTGTCACCGAACGCGGCGGCGGTGCGGTCGAAGTTGTCGCCGATGGTGTCACCGAGCAACGGTGTGTCCGAGATCCCGGATGCGTACGACGGGACGACGGGGTGTCCGGCGGCGGGGGAGGTCACGACGTTGTTCTCCTCGACGGTGCGCGGCAGAGCGATCTGCGACACATCCTCGTCCTTGAGCAGGCCGGTGCCAACACCCCCTCGGGAGAGGGCTACGACGACAGCCTGCGCCCGGCCCGCCTGCCCGACTCGGCGACCCGCGTCGCCCCGCGCCGGGCTCCGCGGGCGGCCCGCTGCAGCGGCTTCGGCGACGGCTCGGGCCACGGACCGACCGGGACGAGCACCCGTTCGGCCGGGGCGAACCCGGCCGGGTAGCCGGGGACCCGCCAGGTGCCGGCCGGTGCGTCCGGCGGCAGCCACTCCGGGCGCCACATCCCCAGGGCCAGTGCCAGGTCCTCCAGCGACGGTCGCAGTTCCTCGGTGAGGTCCGTGCGCAGGTGCTCGGCCCACAGCCGTACCCGCAGGTCACGGACCTGGTCGCCGGTCGTGACGAGTGCGGTGCTCAGCTCGGTGTCGGTGCCGCGCATCGACCGCGAGAAGAAGTTGGCCGACCCGACGGCGGCGAACACGTCGTCGACGAGCATCAGTTTGGTGTGGACCGTGAGGTCCTCGATGCGGTGCATCATCACGTTGCCGCGGTCGGCGGGGTCCAGCTGGTCGACGACGCCACGCTGCACGTCGCCGGTGACCCGGCGACGGAACTTGTTCACGCCGGCGTCCACCGGGTCCCGCCGGCCGGAGCAGACGAGCACGATCTTCACCCCGCGGGCGGCGGCGTCGCGGAGCAGGCCGTAGAGCCGGAACGCGCGCCGGCCGCCGGGGACCTCGAAGAAGTACTGGTCCTCCAGGTAGACGTAGTGCCGGGCGGCGCGGATCGCGGCGCTCAGCGCGTGGAAGACCTCCTGGACGCCGTCGCGCGGCAGCACCGTCCAGTGCCGCCGGTGGAGCATCCCGAAGTGGTCGATCTTCCACGGCCGGAACGAGCGGAGCACCTGCACCGCGGTACCCGGCTCGTCGCGCGGCGGCGCCGGCGGCGACGGCGGGAGGAGCGGCGCGACCGGCTCGGGGTTGATCGGCTCCCAGTCGACCGGGTTCACCATGAACCTGCGCGGCGGGAGCGTCACCGCCTCGGTCCAGCGGGCCCGGTAGACCTCCCAGACCCGGGCCGCGGCCGGACCGCGGAGCCGGACGGCGCCGTCGTGCCAGCCCCACCGCTCCGCACCGATCGAGAGCCGGTCGTGCGGCTCGGCGTCGAACCGGTTCGCCGACAGGTCGAGCCCGCCGACGAAGGCGGTCAGCTCCCCGCCCACGTGTGCCAGCACGATCTTCTGGTGGTGGCAGCCGATCCCGGAACCGGACCAGTCCAGCAGCACACGGCCGCGCAGCTCCGGGCGGCGCCGCAGCTCCAGCGCGGCGAACGCGTTCGCCCGGAACGGCCCGATCGCCACCCCCGGCACCGAGCCGGAGAACAGGGCCCCGGTCAGCAGCACGCGGACGTCCACACCGGCGGCGACGAGCCGGGCCAGCCGGTCGGCGAGGGGCTCGTAGCCGTCGTCGCCGGGTTCCCGCCCGGTCAGGTCCATCTCCGGTTCCAGGTTGAGCCCGGTGATCAGCACGGAGTCCCCGGCGCCTGCCCGGTCCAGGAGCCCACGCAGGTCGGAGAAGTAGGTGACACCGTCGACGATCGGGTGCCACTCGGTGTCCTCGCGGAACGTCGGGGACTCCGGGGTCCCGGGAACGAGGTAGCGGGAGACGAGATCGTCGAGCGACGGGCCGGGCATGGGCCGACGCTATCCGCCGGTCTCTCCGTGGGTCACAGCCCGCCGGTCTGCAGCAGCCGGTTCGGCGTGCCCCCGGTCTCGCCGCCGCTGATCTTCCCTCCGACGGCGTTGTCGAGCATCCACGACCGCACCGTCGCCGCGGGCTGGTCGCCGCGGGCCTGCTTGTAGAGGGCCGCGACACCGGCGGCGAACGGGGCCGCCATCGACGTCCCGGTGTAGGAGGCGGTGCCCCCGCCCGGCACCGGGGCGACGATCCGGGAGCCCGGCGCGTAGAGCGACACGCAGCGCCCGGTGGAGGAGTTGGAGGCCCGGCGGTCCTCGATGGTGGAGTTCGCGACGACGAGCACGCCGTCGACGGCCCGGGGCAGCGCGGTGCAGTCGTCGCCGCCGGTGTTGCCCGCCGACGACGCCGAGAACACCCCGGCACCGATCATCCGCTTCACGGCCTGCTCCAGCATCGGCGAGTTGCCGTAGCTCCAGGACATGACCGCCACCGACGGGCCGCGCTTGTTCTGCACGACCCAGTCGATCCCGGCCAGGAGCGACGACAGCGTGCCGGTGCCGTTGCAGTCCAGGACCTTCACGGCGCGGACGTTCGCGCCGGGCGCGACGCCGTAGTCCTTCGCGGCGGCGATCCCGCCGACGACGGTGCCGTGCCCGTCGCAGTCCTCGTTGCGCTGGTCGATCGTGTTGGTCTCCAGCTTCGCCCGGCCGCCGAACTGCGGGTGGCTCGCGTCCACACCGGTGTCGAGCACGAACACGTCCACACCGGAGCCGTCCGCGGTGTGCCGGTACCGCCCGTCGAGCGGGAGGTCCGGCTGGTCGATCCGGTCGAGACCCCAGTTGCCGGGGGCCTGCTCGTCCTGCGCCGGGTCGGCCGGTGCGTCCTGGTGGGTGCCCTGCGGGTCGACCGCACTGATCGTCCGGTCCTCCTCGACGCCGACCACGCCCGGCCGTCCGCGCAGCTCGGCGGCCTGCGTCGCGTCGAGCTGCGCGGCGAAGCCGTGCACGACGGTGTCGAAGGTGACGCTCGGCCGGGCGCCGACCGACTCGGCGGCGGCCCGGGTCTGGCCGGCCGAGGCGGTCTGCACCAGGTAGCCGGTCGGCGCCCCCGGCGCGGTCTCGGCGGCGGACGCCTGGGTCGCGAGGGGAACACCGAGAGCCACCGCCAGGACACCGGCAGTGACCGAGCGGGCGGCACTGGAACGCAGGAGGCTCACGGACAGCGACGCTATTCGCCTGTGACGGATGGTGCGAGAGACACGATGGTGTCTCGGGTGAACGGCGGTACCGGTGGGGTGAACGAGGTTTCGGGTGCGGACGGGGCGCAGGTACCCCGCTCCGGCCTGCGACCGGTCACGAGAGGCGGCCGTGCACCGCCACCTCGGTCGCCTTCACGGCGAACCACACGTCGTGACCGGGTTCGACACCCAGATCGGCGACGGCGGCCGGCGTGACGTCCGCGGCGAGGCCGTCCGTCCAGGCGGGGCCGCCGGCCGGCGCCGCGGCCCGGAGCCGCACGGCGTCGCCCCGCGGTTCGAGCGCCGCCACCCGCACCCGGAACACGTTGCGCGGGCTCCCGTCGGGCCGGTCGACGTGCACCGACACCGCCGACGGCGGGAACACCGCCACGGCGGGCTCGCCGTGGGCGACCTCGACCGCCCGGCCGTACAGCTCGACGCCGTCGGCGGTGCGGATCCCGTCGCCGTCCGCGGTGCCGGGGACCAGGTCGAGGCCGGCGATCCGGGCCGAGAACGGGCTGCGCGGGCGGGCCAGCACGTCGCGTGCCGGTCCCTGCTCGACGATCCGCCCGCGGTCCAGGACGACCACCTGGTCGGCGAGCACGAGGGCGTCCAGCGCGTCGTGGGTGACCAGCAGCGCGGTCTGCTTGGCGTCGGCGATCACCCGCCGGAGGAGGGTCCGCATGGCGGGCGTGGCGTCGACGTCGAGCGCGGCGAGCGGCTCGTCGAGCAGGAGCAGCCCGGGCCGCGGGGCGAGCGCGCGGGCGAGCGCGACGCGCTGCTGCTGCCCGCCGGAGAGCTGGGCCGGGCGACGGGCGGCGAGCTCGCCGACGCCGACGTCGCCCAGCAGGCCACGGGCACGCTCGTCGGCCTCGGCCCGCGGGGTGCCCTGCGCCCGCGGCCCGAAGGCCACGTTGGCCAGCGCGGACAGGTGCGGGAACAGCAGCGCCTCCTGGGCGAGCAGCCCCACGCCCCGCCGGTGCGCCGGGACGAACGCGCCGGTCGCGGTGTCGAGCAGGGTGCGCCCGCCGACCCGCAGGTGCCCGCTGTCCGGCCGGAGGAGCCCGGACAGGACACCGAGCATCGTCGACTTCCCGGCCCCGTTCGGCCCGAGGACGGCGAGGACCTCCCCCTCGGCGACGCTCAGCTCCAGGTCGAGGGCGAAGCCGTCCCGCTCCAGACGGGCGGCGAGCTCGACGCCGCTCATCCGCGGCCGTCCATCCCGCGCGGCCGGCCGACCACGATCACGACGAGCGACACCACCACGAGCAGCAGCGACAGCGCGACCGCGCCGGCGACGTCGGTCTCGCCCTGCAGGTAGACCAGCAGCGGCAGGGTCCGGGTGGTGCCCTCCAGGCTGCCGGCGAACGCGATCGTCGCGCCGAACTCGCCCATGCACCGTGCGAAGGCGAGCACCAGCCCGGAGGCCAGCCCGGGCAGCACCAGCGGCACCGTCACCCGGCGGAACGCCAGCCCCGGGGACGCGCCGAGGGTCGCGGCGGTCGCCTCGTACCGCTCGCCCGCGGTCCGCAGCGCTCCCTCCAGGGAGACGATCAGGAACGGCATCGCGACGAACGTCTGGGCCAGCACCACCGCGACCGTGGTGAAGGGGATGAAGATCCCGAAGGCGGCGTCCAGGCCGTCGCCGACCAGGCCGTTCGCCCCGAGCAGGAACAGCAGCGAGAGACCGCCGACGACCGGCGGCAGCACCAGGGGCAGCAGCACGACCGAGCGGATCCCCCGCATCAGCCGGGGCAGCCGGTTGATGCGGCCCCGGGCGAGGACGACGGCGAGCGGCCCGCCCAGCAGCAGGCACAGCGTCGTCGACACCGCGGCCGTGACCAGCGACAGCCGCAGCGCCGACAGGGCGGCGGTGCTGGTCAGCAGGCTGGGCATCTCCGCCCAGTCGGCCTCCCACAGCAGCCCGGCGACGGGCAGCGCGATGAGCAGGAAGCCGATGCCGGCCGGGACCCACATCCACGCCGGCAGCCCGACGCCGGTGCCGTGCCGGTCGGCCGCGCCCTCCCGGCGGCGTGGACGCTCCGGGGCCGCCACCGTCACAGGTGCCCGCCGGGTGTCTCCACCACGACGTTCGTCGACTTGATCACCGCCACCGCCAGCGCGCCCGGCTCGAGCCCGAGGTCACGGACGGCCTCGCTGCTCATCAGCGACACGACGCGGTGCGGCCCGCACTGCATCTCCACCTGGGCCATCACGGTGTCGGCGATGACCGAGGTGACGAGCCCGACCATGCGGTTGCGGGCCGAGCGCTGGACCACCGACGGGTCCGGCGGCGCCGACGCGTGGTCACGCGCGAACTCGGCCAGCGCGGCGCCGTCGATCACCTTGCGGTTCGACGCGTCGTTCTGCACCGGCAGCGTCCCCGCTTCCACCCACCGGCGGACGGTGTCGTCGCTGACGCCGAGCAGGCGGGCGGCCTCGGAGATCCTGAAGTGCGGCACGGACCGGATACTAGGGTCCGCCGCTGCGGCGGTGCCACGGCGGGAGAGTACGCAACTCCCGACCCTCGTCGCGTGCCGGTCCGCGGGGGCGTGTGATGTGATCGCGGCGTGGACTTCGCACCCAGTGCCGTGGCGACCGACTACACCGCGCGCATGCGCGCCTTCCTCGACGAGAAGGTCCTGCCCGCCGAGGCGGAGTACGACGCCTTCCGCGCCGAGCGGCGCGGCACGGCGGCGGAGTGGGACCTCCCGCCGGTCGTGGAGGACCTGAAGGCCGACGCCCGCGGGCGCGGTCTGTGGAACCTGTTCCTGCCCGCCCTGTCCGGCCTGTCGAACCTGGAGTACGCGCCGGTCGCCGAGGTCTCCGGCTGGTCGCCGGTGATCGCCCCGGAGGCGATCAACTGCCAGGCCCCGGACACCGGGAACATGGAGACGCTGCACCTGTTCGGCACCGACGAGCAGAAGGAGCAGTGGCTGGAGCCGCTGCTCGCGGGCGAGATCCGGTCCGCGTTCGCGATGACCGAGCCGGACGTGGCGTCCTCCGACGCCACCAACATCGAGACCCGCATCCGCCGCGACGGCGACGACTACGTCATCGACGGGCGGAAGTGGTGGATCTCCGGCGCCGCCGACGAGCGCTGCCGGGTCTTCATCGTGATGGGCAAGACCGATCCCGAGGCCTCGACCCACCGCCAGCAGTCGATGATCCTGGTCCCGCGCGACGCCCCCGGGCTGGAGATCGTCCGGCACCTGCCGACCTTCGGCTACCAGGACCAGCACGGCCACTCCGAGCTGCGGTTCGACGGCGTTCGGGTGCCGGCGTCGAACCTGCTCGGCGAGGAGGGTGGCGGCTTCGCGATCGCCCAGGCCCGGCTCGGCCCGGGGCGCATCCACCACTGCATGCGGCTGATCGGGATGGCCGAGCGGGCGCTGTCGCTGATGACCGAGCGGGCGCAGTCCCGGGTCGCGTTCGGGCGGCCGCTGGCCGACCAGGGCGTCGTCCGGGAGCAGATCGCGCTGTCCCGGATGGAGATCGAGCAGGCCCGGCTCCTGACGCTGAAGACGGCGTGGCTGATCGACGAGCACGGCGCCAAGGGCGCGGCCACCGAGATCGCCGCGATCAAGGTCGTGGTGCCGCGGACGGCCTGCGCCGTGATCGACCGGGCGATGCAGGTGCACGGCGGTGCGGCGATGAGCGACGACACCCCGCTGGCCTACTTCTACGCCTGGGCCCGCGCGCTGCGCTTCGCCGACGGCCCGGACGAGGTGCACATCCGCTCGGTGGCCCGCCAGGAACTCAAGGCCCACCCGCGGCCCGAGTAGTCGCACCGGCCCTGCCCGTTCGACTAGGTACACGGTGACTAGTTCCGCATCTGCGTGCGTGTGGCCAGAGCCACTCCCGCGGCTGCGGATCATGTGGTTGAGCTGCGGAAACCCGCCCTGGGCGACCGCCGGGGGACACGGTTAGCCTCGGGGACATGACCACCGAGCTCGGACTTCCGGCGCTGCGGGGCGGCCCGTCGCGGGACCCCGCCCGGCCCGACGATCCGCGGCTGATCGACGGGTTCGGACGGGTGGCGACCGATCTCCGGATCTCGCTCACGGACCGCTGCAACCTGCGCTGCACCTACTGCATGCCCGCCGAGGGCCTCGACTGGATGCCGCGCGACGAGCAGCTGACCGACGACGAGCTCAACCGGCTCATCGCCGTCGCCGTGCACGAGCTCGGCGTCGAGGAGCTCCGCTTCACCGGCGGCGAGCCGCTCCTGCGCAAGGGCCTGGAGAACGTGTTGTCCGCGGCGTCGTCGCTGCGGCCGCGGCCCGACATGTCGCTGACCACGAACGGGATCGGGCTGGCCCGGCGCGCGGAGTCGCTCGCGGCGGCCGGGGTGAACCGGCTCAACGTCTCGCTGGACACCCTGCGCCCGGAGCGGTTCGCCGAGATCACCCGGCGGGACCGGCTGCAGGACGTCCTCGACGGCATGGCCGCCGCGCAGGCCGCAGGGCTGTCGCCCGTCAAGATCAACACGGTGCTGCTCCGCGGCGTGAACGACGACGAGGCGGCCGATCTCCTGGAGTTCGCGCTGGCCCACGGCTACCAGCTGCGGTTCATCGAGCAGATGCCGCTCGACGCCCAGCACGGGTGGCGCCGCTCGGAGATGATCACGGCCGAGGAGATCCTGGAGCGCCTGGAGCAGCGGTTCGTCCTGACGGAGTCGGACGAGGACCGTGGGGGCGCGCCGGCCGAGAAGTTCGTCGTCAACGGGGGCCCCGCCACCGTCGGGGTGATCGCCTCGGTGACGCGGCCGTTCTGCGGCGCCTGCGACCGGACCCGGCTCACCGCCGACGGCCAGGTCCGCACCTGCCTGTTCGCCACCGGCGAGACCGACCTGCGGGCGATGCTGCGCGGCGGCGCGTCCGACGCCGACATCGCCGCCACCTGGCGCGACGCCATGTGGGGCAAGAAGGCCGGCCACGGCATCGACGACCCCGGGTTCCTGCAGCCCGCGCGCCCGATGAGCGCTATCGGAGGATGAGCATGACCACGAGCGTCACCCCGGACCTCGCGACCCGGACCCTCACGGTCCGCTACTTCGCGGCCGCCAAGGCCGCCGCCGGCACGCCCGAGGAGACCGTCGAGCTGCCCGCCGGCGCGACCGTCGCCGACGCCGTCGCCACGCTGCGGGCCGCGCACGGCCCGGAACTGGCCCACGTCCTGCAGCGGTGCAGCTTCCTGCTCGACGAGGTCGCCGTCCGGGACCGGTCGGTGGCGCTCGGCGGGGCGGCCGCACTCGACGTGCTGCCGCCGTTCGCCGGGGGCTGACCCGCCGGGCTCAGCCCGCCGCCAGGTCCAGGATCGTCAGCGTCCCGTCCTTGAGGTTGCTGACGTAGGCCTTCTTCCCGTTCGGCAGCACCGCGATGCTGGTCGGGCCGTTGCCGACGGGCAGCGTCGCGGTGACCGTGAAGGTGTCGGCGCTGATCACCGACACCGTGTTGTCGGTGACGTTCGCGGTGTAGGCGAACCGGCCGTCCCGCGACCAGGCGATGGCCTGCGGGTTCGTCCGCACCGGCACGGTGGCGAGCACGGTGTTGCTCCCGGTGTCGGTGAAGGACACCGACGCCGAGTCGTAGTTGACGTTGGCGACCATCGGCCGGGCCGGGTTGACGGCGACGCTGTGCGGGCTCCGTTCCACCGGCACCTCGGCGACGACGGCGTCGTCCGACGTGTCGAGCGCGCTGATCAGGTTCGACTCGTGGTTGGCGGTCCAGAAGCGCGTGCCGTCCGGGGTGATCGCGACCCAGTGCGGGTTCGGGGCGACCTTGATCTCGCTCGCGACCCGGTTCGTCGCGGTGTCGATCACCGAGACCGTCCCGGAGTCGTGGTTGGGCACGTAGACCTTGCTGCCGTCGGGGGTGACGGCGAGCGCGAACGGCCGGGTCTGCACCGGGACCGTCGCGACGACCGAGTTCGTGGTCGTGTCGAGCACGGCGACCGTGGCGATCGTGCGTGCCTCGTCGAACACGCTCACGTAGACGTGCCGCCCGTCCGGTGCGAACGCGAGGTACTGCGGCGGGCCCTCGGGCACCTCGATGGTGGCGATCTCCCGGTTCACCGACGTGTCGATCACCGTGACGACGCCCGCCGCCCGGTTGGCGACGTAGGCCAGCCGTCCGTTCGGGGACACCACGACGAAGCCCGACGTCGGCCCGGCCGGGACGGTTCCGCCGAGGGTCGGGATGGGGACCGCGACGGCGACGCCGTCGGGTGCCGCCGGTTCGGTCGCGGTGCTGTCACCGAGCAGGAGCCCGAACCCGCCGGTGCCGAGGTAGACCGCCCCGGCGGCGAGGACGAGCACCGCCACGACCGCGACGGCGAGGAGCCTGCTCCGGCGGCGGGGACGCTCCTCCGGGAGCGGGGCCGGGTCGCCGACGGTCGTCGGCGGGCCCGGTGGGGGTGCCGTCCCGCCACCCGGGGCCCGCGGGTCCGGCTGCGGAGCGGTGACGGGACCACCGGTACCGGGTGGTCCGCCGGAGCCGTTGGTGGACGTCCCGTACGCGTAGCCGTTCGCGGGTGGTGGGGCGGCGGACGGCAGCCCGGATCCGGCCGGGGTGGACGACGCCGGGGCCGCGGCGGCCGATGCCGGCGGCGGCCAGGTGCCGGGCCGCGGCATACCCGCCGCGGACTCCGCGGCGCGCGGCATCCCCGCGGACTCCGCGGGGCGCGGCATCCCCGCGGACTCCCCCGCGCGCGGCATCCCCGCGGACTCCCCCGGGCGCGGCATCCCCGCGGTCCCCCCGGGGCGCGGCATCCCGGCGGTCTCCCCCGGGCGCGGTGTCCCCGCCGCCTCCCCCGGACGCGGCAATCCGGCGGACTCCGCGAGGCCCGGCGTCCCGGAGGGTTCCGCGGGACGCGGGATCCCCGCCGCGTGCTCGGCGGGCCGGGGCACACCGCCCTCGGCGGGCCGGGGCATCCCGGCCGGCCCGGCGGAGGTCTGCGTCCCGGCAGCGGCGCGGTCGGCACGCTGCGCCCCGGGTTCCTGCGCGTCACCCGAGGCACTCCTGCCGACGGTGGCACCGGCGGCTCCCGCGGCGGCCACCGCCCCGGCGGCTCCCGCCGCACCCACGGCGCCCGGCGCCGCCGACCGCCGCTCCGGCGGCGGGACCGTCTCCACCCGGGCTGCGGCACCACCGGCACCGGACGCCGAGAGGTCCCCGCGCGCGAGCTCCGCCGCGCCTAGGGCGACGGCGTACTTGGGGTGTGCGTCGACCACGATCGGCCGTCCGAGCTCCTCGGACAGCATCCGCGCGACCAGCGGGATCCGGGAGGAACCACCGACCAGGAGCACCGAGCCGAGCTCGGCGGGCGCGACCCCGGCCGAGTGGAGGGTGCGGGTCAGCGCCCCGATCGTCGACTCCACCTGGGCCCGGATCATGCCCTCGAAGTCGCCCAGGGTGAGCCGCACGTCGAAGTGCCGCTGCGGCAGGAACACCGGGATCGTCGTCTCGGTGTCGACCGACAGCGCCTCCTTCGCCAGCACGCAGTCCTGGCGGAGCCGGGCCATCGCCACCGACGTCTGCAGGTCGCCCAGGTCGAGCTCGGTCAGCGCGTTGCCGGACTGGTAGTTGACGTAGGACAGGATCGCCTCGTCGAAGTCGACGCCGCCGAGCCGCTCGATCCCCTCCGGGGTGCCGAGGATCTCGATGCCGTCGCCCTTCTTGCGCAGCACCGTCGCGTCGAACGTCCCGCCGCCCAGGTCGTAGACGGCCACGGTGTCGTCCTCGGCCAGGCGGCGCGCGGCCGCGTAGTGCGCGGCGGCGGCCTCCGGCTCGGTGACCGCCCGCAGCACCGTCGTCGGGCCGCCGTGCAGCCCGGCCGACTCCGGGACCTCGTCGAAGAGCTCCCGCCGGTACGGCCCCCAGTTCGCCGGGTGGGTGAGCACCAGGCGCTCGGGCGGAACGCCCTCGGTGCCGCCCACCCGATCGACGACGTCGCGCAGCACCGCGCCGAGCAGCATCGACACCGGGAACTCGGACCCGCCCAGGAACACCGGGGTCGGGTCGCCGAGGCGCCGCTTGAACTCCCGCGAGACCCGGTCCGGCCTGCTCACGGCGCGCCGGACCGCGGCCTCGCCGCTGACCAGCACGCCGTCCTCGCGCGCGTACACCGCGGCCGGTGACACGACACTGCGGTCCCCGAGGGTGAACATCTCCACCTGGGACGCGTGCGCGACAGCCGCGGCGACGAACGTCGTGCCGAGGTCGACCCCCAGGCAGTAGGACACCGTCGCACCTCCCGTTCCGACCCGTGACACTCGCCACAGAGCGCGCGGCGTTACGGGGGACGCGCAAGGGGGCTGTCCCTACCTCCGGGTGGGGTCCGCACGCTTCCGCCACCACCCCGGGCGGGGCACGCTCGGCGCATGACCGTCGATCCCGCGTGCCGGGACACGGGCGCGGGTCCACCGGACGGCGGGACCGCGGCCGGGTGGACCCAGTGGTCGCAGCGGCGTGGGCTGGAACGCCGGCTCCACGACGGCGCCGCGCTGCGGCTCTCGGCGCTCGCGCTGCAGCTCGGGCTGGTCCGCCACCGGCTGCCCGACGACGACGTCGAGCTGCACGGGGCCGTCGACGACCTCCAGGGCGAGCTGCACGCGGTCCTCCAGGAGCTGCGCGGGATCGCCGCCGAGCTGTACCCGCCGCTGCTCGACGAGGCCGGGCTCGGCCCGGCGCTGCGCGAGGAGTCGGCGCGGCGCGGCCTGCCGGTGACCGTCGAGGTGCCCGACGACCGGTTCGGACCGTCCGCCGAGGGTGCCGCCTACTTCGCCGTCGTCGCGGCGCTGGACCCGTGCCACGCGGAACGGCTCGTCGTGACCGTCCGCCGGGACCACCACGACCTGCTGCTGCGGCTGGACGGCCTCCGGCCGGCCGGTGCCGCCCGGGTCCGGGACACCGCCGGGATCCTCGGCGGGTCGGCCGGGCCGGCCGTGGGAGCCGGCCCCGGCACCGTGACGATCACTGCGAGGTTCCCGTGCGGGTAGCGCTGGCCGAGGACGGGGCGTTGTTCCGGGAGGGCCTGCTGATGCTGCTGCGGGCGGCCGGGCACGAGGTCGTCGGGTGTGCTGCGGGCGGCGACGAGCTGGTCGCGATCCTCACCCGGGAACGGGCCGACGTCGCGCTGCTCGACATCCGCATGCCCCCGGAGCCCGACGGCGGGCTGGTCACCGCCGAGCGGCTCCGTGCCCTCTACCCGGACATGGGCCTGCTGTTCCTGTCGCACTACGCCGAGTCGCACTACCTGATGCGGATCCTCGACATCGGCACCGACGCGATCGGCTACCGGCTCAAGGAGAAGGTGGGCAGCGTCGAGGTCCTCACCGACACCCTGGACCGGATCCGGGACGGAGAGATCGTGATCGAGCCGGTGCTGGCGAAACGCCTGGTCGAACGACCCCGGGGGGACCGCCGCGATGCCCTGTCCGGGCTGACCGAGCGGGAGCTCGACGTGCTGCGGCTGATGGCCGAGGGCCGCTCGAACGCCGGCATCGCCGGGCAGCTCTACGTGACCCCGAAGGCCGTGGAGAAGCACATCGCGAACATCTTCGGCAAGCTCGGCCTGACCGCGGAGACCGCCGAGCAGCACCGGCGGGTGCTCGCGGTGCTCACCTACCTCCGTTCGCAGGACGGCGGCTGAGCCGCCCGGTCCTTGGCCGGCGGCATCGGCCGGGCCTAGCGTTGCGCTGCTCGTATCCGGGAGCGGGTGGTGGGGATGGGACGGGCCGCGGCAGCACGTCTGGTGCCCCCGTTCGTCGTCGGGGCCGGTGTCCTCGCGGTGGTCGTGCCGGTCGTCGGCACGGGGCCGTGGGCGGGGCCGGGCCCGCGGGGCGTCGTCACCGCGTTCGTGGCCGCCGCCCTCGCCGCCGTCGGCACCACCGCGGTGCTGCCGCTGCTCGACCGGTGGGCCCGCCGGCTGGACCCGCGCCGCGCCGCCACCCCGTACTCGGCCCTCGCCCGCGCCACCGCCGGGATCCGGTCCGGGAGCCTCCCGGCCGCGCTGCCCGGCCTGGCCGGGGCCGTCGCCGAGGGCACCGGCGCCGAGCGGGCCGTGGTGTGGCTGACCGTCGAGGACCGGCTGGTCGCCGCCGCGGTGCACCCGCCGGGCGGCGCGGACGGGGCCGGCTCCGGTGAGGACGGCACCGGCGAGGTCTCCGTGCCGGGGCTCGCCGTGCTCCTCGCGCGGCCGGGCACCGACCACGTCGTGCCGGTGCTGGACGGCGGGCACCTCCGGGCGGCACTGGCGATCGGCAAGGCCGACGCCCCGGTCACCGCGGACGACCGGCGGCTGCTGCGCGACCTCGCGAACGGCGCCGGTGCGCTGCTGCGCGAGGTGCAGCACGGCGTCGAGCTGGAGGCGCGGGTCCGCCGGGCGGACGAGCTGGCCGACGAGCTGCAGCGGTCCCGGGAGCGTCTCGGCCGGGCCCGCGACGTCGAGCGGCGCCGGCTGGTCGGCGAGCTCTCGCACGCCACCGCCGGCCGGTTCGTCGCGCTGCGCGACGGGTTGAAGGGCGCCCGCGGCGAGCTGGCCGCCGGTGCCCCGCCCGACGACGTCCGGGCCGGACTGGCCCGCACCCGGGAGGGCCTCGAGGAGCTGCTCGAACGCTTCCGTGCGATCGCCCGCGGCGTCTACCCGTCGGTGCTGCGCGACCAGGGCCCGGCGGCGGCGCTGGAGGAGCTGGCCGCCGACCTCCCGCGGGTCGTGCGGGTGGGACCGGCGCCCGACCGGCGGCTAGACTGGGAGATCGAGTCGGGGATCTACTACCTGGCCGCGGCGGCGGTGCAGCACCTGGCGGCCCGCCCCGGCCCGGAGCTGTCGGTGGAGTTCGACCGGGCCGGTGGACGGCTGACGGTCCAGGTCGACGACCCCGGCACCGGCGGCACCGCGGGGCTCGGCGAGGCGCTCGCGATCGACGCCGAGCGGCTCGACGCGCTCGGCGGGACCGTCGACGTCACCGGTGCGGGGACGGGCGCGGTCGTCGTGCGGGCCTGGCTGCCGGAGCGGCTCGAACCGCTGGTCGAACCGGCCCGCGGGGTGTTCCCGTGACCGGCCCCCGCGGCCGGCCGGGCGAGCGCGTCCTCGTCGGCGGGCTGACGGTCGTGCTGGTGACGGCCGTCGCGGGCGGTGTCCTCGCGGGGGTGCACGCCGTGCTGGTCGGCGCCGGCCTGACGCTCCCGGTGGCGGCCGTGGTCGCCGCCGTCCCGGTCGCCGCCGGTTTCCTGCCGCTGTACACGGCCGCCCGGCGCCTGGTCGACCGTGCGGTCCGCGGCGACCGGCCGACGCCCTACGGCGTGCTGGCCGGGGTGACCGCGCTGTCCCGGTCCGCGCCCGCGGACACCCCCGACCTCGCCGGGGCGGCCGAGGCCGTCGCCCGCGGTGTCGGGGCCACCACCTGCCGGCTGACCGTCCACCGGAGCGGGCTGCGGGACCGCGCCTACACCTGGACGGCGGCGGGCACCGTCGCGGCGACCGGTGACGCCCTCGTCCGGGTGCCGGTGCGGCTGGGCGAGGAGGAGCTCGGGGAGCTGGCCGTGGACCGTGCCGCGGCGCGGGCGCTGCGCGGCGAGTGGGCGACCCTGCTGGCCGACATCGCCGACGGACTCGCGGTGGCGGTGCACGCGAACCGCTCGGCGGTCGAGCTGGAGCGCCAGCTGCGGGCGGCGCTGGCGCACGGCGAGCGGATCGCCGCGGCCCGCCGGGACGCCGTCGCCGCGATGGACGCCGAGCGGCGCCGGATCGAGCGCGACCTGCACGACGGCGCCCAGCACCACCTCGTCAGCCTCGGCCTGAGCCTCGGCCTGGTCGAGCACCTGGTGTCGGCCGGGCGGCCGGAGCAGGCCCGCGCCGGTCTGGACGAGCTGCTGGAGCGGGTCGACGCGGCGGACGCGGTGCTGGCCGAGACCGTCGGCGGGGTCTCCTCCGCCGTGCTGGCCGGGCAGGGACTGGTCGCCGTGCTGCGGGACACCCTGGCCGGGTCCGAGCCGCCGGTGACCGTCGAGCACGACGGCGTGCCCGCGGGGCGGCGCTACCCGGACGGGATCGGCGACACCGCGTACTTCTGCTGCCTGGAGGCGGTGAACAACGCGCGCAAGCACGCGCCGGGGGCTCCGGTGACCGTGACCATCGCGGAGCGGGACTCGACGCTGCGGATGGCGGTGCGCGACGAGGGCCCGGGCTTCGTCCCGGACCCGGGGCCGGGCTCCCCCCGCGGACAGGGCCGCGGCCTGCGGAACCTCACGGTGCGGCTGGTGGCGGTCGGCGGGACGGTCGCGGTGCGGTCCGCGCCCGGCGCCGGGACGACCGTCCTGTGGTCGTTGCCGCTGCCCCCGGACCGCGAGGGCGTCGTGGACCCGGAGGAGCCGGAGCTCCCGGAGCACGGGGCCGACGGGCGGGCCGGGCGCGCGCCCGACGGGTTCCCGACCGAGGTCGGGGAGCTGCTCCGGACCGGAGCCGGGGTCTACGCCGGCACCCCGCACGCGGCGGCGCTCGGGGCGACGGCGGACGCGCTCGGCCGGGTCCCGGCGGGCGACCGCGTGGCCCGGATGCGGGGCGCGCGCGCCGCGCTGGCCGCGCTGGAGGAGGTGCTGGGCACCGTCCGGCCGGTGCCGCGGGGTGCCGACCGGCTGCGCTACCTCGTCGACCGGCTGCGGTCCGAGGCCCACGAGCTGGTGGAGGCGGAGCTGGCCGAGGCCCTGCGCGGGCCCGGCCCGGTGCTGCCGGGTGAGCTGCGCGCGTCCGCCGAGCGGCTGCTGGGGATGCTGGGGGTGGCGCCGCGGACCCGGCTGGGGCTCCCGGCCGACGCCGGCGCCGACGAGGTCCGCCGCGCGGCCGAACTCGAACTGGCCCGCTGGCAGCGGCTGGCGGCGCACCCGAGTGCCACCGGAACCGTGCGGGACGCCGCGCCGGTGCTGGTCCGGACCTGCGAGCGGCTGCTCGCCGACCGTCCCGGCTGACCCGGCGCGGTGTCTCACGCGGCGGCGAGGGCCGGCTCGTCGGCCAGGGCGTCGGCGCCGTAGAGGTCCTCGACCCAGTGCGGCTGGTAGATCGTGTCCAGGTAGCGCTCGCCCAGGTCCGGCGCCAGCGCGACGCAGGTCGTGTCCGGCGTGCCGTGCTCGGCCAGCCACGCCTCGGCGCCACTGACGACGGTGCCGGTGGAGCCGCCGAACAGGTAGCCGGTACGGGCCAGGCGGTGGCAGGTGCGGACCGTGTCGGCCTCCTCGACCAGCACGACGTCGTCGACGTAGGACTCGTCGAGCTGTGGCGGACGCTCACCGCTGCCCAGGCCCGGGATCATCCGGCGCGACGCCGGACCGCCGAAGGTCACCGAGCCGACGCTGTCGACGGCGACGATGCGGACGTCCGGGTTCCACTCGCGGAAGAACCGGGCGACACCCATCAGCGTGCCGCAGGTGCCCGCACCGACGAAGACGACGTCGACGTCCGGGAACTCGCGGGCGATCGCCGGGCCGGTGGTGGCGTGGTGCGCCATCCAGGCGTTCGGGTTCTCGTACTGGTTCAGCCAGACGAAACGCTCGTCGGACTCGCACAGCTCCCGGACGTGGTTCTTGCGGGCGCCGAGCAGACCGCCCTCGGGGTCCGGCTCGGTGATCACGTGCACCTCGGTGCCCAGCGACTCCATCAGCCGTCGGGTCGCCAGGTTGCAGCGGGAGTCGGTCACGCACACGAACCGGTAGCCGCGGTTGGCGGCGATCATGCTGAGCGCCACCCCGAGGTTGCCGGACGAGGACTCGACCAGGAACGAGCCCGGCCGCAGGATCCCGTCCCGCTCGGCGGCCTCGATCATCGCGGTCGCGGCCTTCAGCTTCACCGAGCCGGCGAAGTTGAAGCCCTCGCACTTGAGGTACAGGGCGTGCCCGACGACCGACCGGAGGTCGACGTACAGGTCGTCCTGGTTGAACTGCTGGGGGCCGGTGATGACGGTCATGGGATTCGCCTCGTTTCCGCTCGTTGCGACTGCCGTCAACGGTCGCGGCACGGGGCCTCCCGCTCGATCGTGTGCACACCCGCTCCGCCGGAGGCGCCCCCCGTTCCGTGGTGGGGTCAGCACCCGCGTGCGGGCACCGCCCCACGGGGGGTCCGCCCGGCTCCGCCGGAGCCGCGCGCGGCGGATGCTCGGCATGTCCGGCCCCAGCCGGTCACCGCGATCCCCACCGGCGAGGAGCGCCATGTCCGCACCGACCGTCCCGGGCCCGCCCGTCGTCAGAAGTGGCTATACGGGCCCCGCGCACGCCGTACAGCCGTTGACCCGCCCGGACGCCGGTGCCAGCCTTCCGAGCTGCGTCAGTGACCGGGGGCAACCGGCCGGTGCCCTCCCGTCGCCCGGGGGAGGCCAGGTGCCGCAGCACGCCGGATCACCGGTTCCGGGACCCGGACCGCGGATCTCCGAGCTGGTGCTGGTCGACACCGAACGGCCCCAGGGACGCCGCGTGCGCCGGGACGAGCGGCTGGACCACCTGTTCGAGCAGCGGTGCGACTGGAACCGGAGCTACGGCCGTCCGGACCGGCTCGCCGTGGACTCCCCCGAGCTGTCGCTGACCTACGACGAGCTCGACGCCCGGGCGAACCGCCTGGCCCGCTACCTGCGAATGCGGGGCGTGCGCTGCGGGGACAGGGTCGCGCTCCTCATCGACGTGCCGGTGCACGCGCACGTCGCGATGCTCGCCGTCCTCAAGATCGGCGCCACCTACGTCGCCCTGGACGTCACCGCGTCGACGGGGCGGCTGGTCTACATCGTCGAGGACGCACGGGCCTCCGTCGTGCTGTCGCTGTCGCACCTGGCGCAGCGGGTGGACCGGATCGAGCTGCTGACCGCGAGCGGTGCGGAGCTCGTGCACCTCGACGCGGTCGCACCGCTGGTCGACGAGCTCGACGGTCGCCGCCTGATCGACGCCGAACGCGGCGTCCTCGACAACCCGCTCGCCTACATCAGCTACGCGTCGGTGTCGGGCAGGCCCGAGGGCGTGGCGATCGACCACGCGAGCATCGGCAACTTCGTGAAGGTCGCCGCGGAGACCTACGGCATCCGCACCGAGGACCGCGTCTACCAGGGGATGCCCCTCGCGTTCGACTTCGCCGTCGAGGAGATCTGGGTCCCGTGGACGTGCGGGGCGACACTGGTGCCGCGCCCGCCCGGTCCCCCGCTGCTCGGCCCCGCGCTCACCGCATTCCTCACCGAGCACCGGGTCAGCGCGCTGTGCACCGTCCCGGAGGTCCTCGCCACCCTCGACGCGGACCTGCCGGACCTGCGCTTCCTGCTGGTCTGCGGCAAGGACGCCGGCCCCGACCAGCTGCGCCGCTGGTGCCGGCCGGGCCGGCGGCTGCTGAACGTCTACGGCCCGACCGAGGCGACCGTGACGGCGACCTGGGCCGAGGTGCGTCCGGTCGGCCCGGTGACGATCGGGCTCCCGCTGCCGACCTACAGCACCGTCGTCCTCGACGTCGCGGACCCGCACCGGGCGCTGCCGCACGGGCAGGCGGGCGAGATCGGGATCGCCGGGATCGGGCTGGCCTGCGGCTACCTCAACCACGACGACCTGACCGAGCAGGTCTTCGTCCGGGACTTCCTGGAGATCCCCGGCAACCCGTCGGGGCGCATCTACCGGACCGGGGACCTGGGCCGGGTCAACGCCGCCGGTGAGCTGGAGTACCTCGGCCGGGTCGGCGGGCGGGACCGGGACCGGGACCGCTACGGGCCGCGGACCGCGCTCGACCCGGCTCCGGCCACCGTGGCCGCCGCCGCACCCGCCCCGGTCCCGGAGAGCGCGCCGGCCGCCGGTCCGACGACGACGCTGACCGAGGTGCTGTCCGGTGTCCTGGGCGCGCCGGTGGGTCCCGACCAGCACTTCTTCGACGACCTCGGCGCCGACTCCATGACGATGGCCCGGTTCTGCGCGACGCTGCGCGGCCGCGACGACCTGCCGCCGGTCTCGATGAAGGACGTCTACCGGTACCCGACGGCCCGGGCGCTGGCCGCGGCCGTCGCCGACGACGGGTCCAGCCCGGCCCAGCGGAGCCTGCTGGAGGCGCTGGCCGGGGTGCTGGGCGCCCCGGTGGGGCCCGACCAGCACTTCTTCGACGACCTCGGCGCCGACTCCATGACGATGGCCCGGTTCTGCGCGGTCCTGCGCAAGCGGGTGGACCTGCCCCCGGTCTCGATCAAGGACGTGTACCGGTACGGCACCGTGCGCGAGCTCGCGGCCGGGCTGGGCCTGGCCGGTCCCGGGTCCGGTGGCGGTGAGCCGGCGCAGCAGGCCCCGGACGGCGAGATCGCGCTGCCCGACCCGGTCGGCACGCCGCGGCACGCGCTCTGCGGCACCCTGCAGGCGCTGGTGTTCCTGCTCTACCCGGCGCTGCCGATGCTGATGACCTACCGGGGCCTCGAGTGGGCGCTGGCGGGCACCGGGCCGGTCGAGGTCTACCTGCGGGTGGTGGCCTTCGCCGGAGCGACGTTCGTGCTGCTGTGCGCCGTGCCGATCGCGGCCAAGTGGCTGCTGGTGGGCCGGTGGCGGCCCCAGCAGATCCGCGTCTGGAGCATGGCCTACCTGCGGTTCTGGTTCGTCCGGTCGCTGATCCGGTCCAGCCCGCTCGCGCTCTTCGTGGGCTCGCCGGTCTACGTGTTCCACCTCCGCGCGCTGGGGGCGCGGATCGGCGGCGGCGTCACGGTGCTGACCCGGCAGGTGCCGGTGTGCACCGACCTCCTCTCGATCGGGCGGGACACCGTCGTCCGCAAGGACTCGTTCCTGTCCGGCTACCGGGCGCGCGACGGGGTCGTCCAGATCGGGCCCGTCACGCTCGGCCGGGACGTGGTCGTCGGGGAGAAGACGGTGCTCGACATCGGCACGGCGATCGGCGACGGCGGCCAGCTCGGGCACACCTCGTCGCTGCACACCGGGCAGGTGGTCCCGGCCGGGGAACGCTGGCACGGGTCGCCGGCCCGCCGGACGGACACCGACTACCGCGTCGTCCCGGCGCTGCCCTGCTCCGCGCTGCGCCGGGCGCTGTTCGCCGGGATGCAGCTGCTGGTCCCGCTCCTCGTGGGCATGCCGCTGGTCCTCGGCGGGGCGGCCCTGCTGCTCACCCTCACCCCGGTCGGCGCGCTCGCCGACACCGGCACCCCGGCGTTCACCGCACCCGGGTGGTACGCCGAGGTGCTGCTGGCCTCGACGCTGATGTTCGCCGGGGGCACCCTCCTCGCGCTGCTGGCGGTGGGCACCGTCCCGCGGCTGCCGGCGCTCCTGGTGCGCCCGGACCGGGTGTACCGGCTGCACGGCGTCCACCACTGGCTGCACGGGCTGGTGTCCGGGAGCACCAACCGGAAGTTCTTCACCGAGCTGTTCGGCGACTCGTCGTTCGTCGTGGGCTACCTGCGCTGGCTGGGGTACCGGCTCACCCCGGTCGTCCAGACCGGCTCGAACTTCGGGATGGCGGTCCGGCACGGGTCCCCGTACCACTGCTCGGTCGGGCGGGGCACGGTCGTCGCGGACGGGCTGTCGATGATCACCACCGACTACTCGGCGTCGTCGTTCCGGGTGTCGCGGGTGTCGATCGGCGCCGACAACTTCCTCGGCAACAACATCGCCTACCCGCCGCAGGGCCGCACCGGCGACAACTGCCTGCTCGCGACGAAGGTGATGGTCCCGATCGACGGGCCGGTCCGGGAGGGTGTCGGCCTGCTCGGCTCGCCGTGCTTCGAGATCCCCCGCTCGGTGGAGCGGGACACCGGCCTGGAGCTGCCGGAGGACGAGCTGCACCGGCAGCTGGCCGAGAAGGACGCGCACAACGAGGTGAGCATCCTGTTGCGCCTGCTGACCCGCTGGCTGCACCTGACCGGTGTGCTCCTGCTGGCCACCGCGGCGTGGGAGCTGTCCCGCACCGTCGGGGTGTGGGCGTTCCTGCCGCTGCCGGCGGCGACGCTGCTGTTCACCGTCGCGTTCTTCGTCCTGGTCGAGCGGGCGACCGAGCACATGCAGACCCTCGCCCCGGACGGCTGCTCGATCTACGACCTCACGTTCTGGCGGCACGAGCGCGCCTGGAAGATCCCGTCCGAGTCGTACTTCCCGACCTTCGACGGCACCCCGTTCAAGGCCGTGCTCTGGCGGCTCCTGGGCGTCCGGATCGGCCGTCGCGTGTTCGACGACGGCTGCTTCCTCACCGAGCGCTCCTTCACCGCGATCGGCGACGGCTGCACGCTGAACGCCGGGAGCATCGTCCAGTGCCACTCGCAGGAGGACGGCGCGTTCAAGTCCGACCGGACCGTCCTCGACTCCGGTGTGACCCTCGGGGTCGCGGCGTTCGTCCACTACGGCGTGCGGATCGGCGCGGACGCGGAGATCGCCGCCGACTCCTTCCTGATGAAGGGCGAGGAGGTGCCCGCCAGGGCGTACTGGGGCGGCAACCCGGCGGGCGAGATCCGTTCCGGGCGCCCCGCCCCCGCCGGTGCGGTACCGCCCGCGCCACCGGTCCGGCAGGCCGCCTGATGCGCCGGCCCCACCCGATCCCACCTCCCGAGAGGACGATCCGATGACCACCCGGCCCGCTCTGCCGACCCCGCCGGGCCGGCCCGCGCCTCCCGTCACACCGGGCACCGCACCGCCGGCGTCCGCGCTCCCGGTCCCGCCGGCCGCCACGCCGGACGGGCCCGGCCCGGCCGCGCCCCCGTCACCTCCGTCCGGGACGCGGGCACCCGCCACCCGGATCCCCCGCTGGACGACCGATCCGGTCCCCGGCACGGGCGTCGCCGACGTCGCGCTGCCCACCGACGGGCCGGTCGGGCCGGCCGCCCTGCTCGCCGCGCACGCCCGGGTCCTCGCGGCGCTGTCCGGCGAGACGGGGATCGTGACCGGTGTCCGCGGCGCGGCGGGCGCGGCCCCCGTGGCCCGGCGGCTCGACACCACCGCAGGGTCCTGGCGGGACCTGGTGGAGGCGGCCGGGGAGAACCCCGCGGTCCCGGAGGACGCCGGGTTCGAGACCGTCCTCGACCCGTACGGCGACCCGGGCGACCCCACCGGCGACGTCGTGCTGACCGTCGGCGTGGTGACCGGCTCCGACGGGCCGCTGCTGCGGCTGCGCTTCCGCACCGACGTCGCCGACGCCGGGTTCGCCGCGCGGATCGCCGGCTACCACCTCACGGCGCTGGCCGCGCTCACCGCGGAGCCGGACGCCGCCCCCGCCCGGCGCTCCCTGCTCGCCGACGACGAGCTGCACCACCAGCTCACCGAGCGGGACGGTCCCGACCGCGAGCTGCCGGACGCCCGGTTCCACGAGCTCGTCGAGCGGCGGGTCGCGGCCCACCCGGACGCCGTCGCCGCGGAGCTCGGAGACGTGCGGTGGACCTACCGCGAACTCAACACCCGGGCGAACCGGCTGGCCAGGGCCCTGCTGGACCGCGGGCTCGCGCCGGAGGACCCGGTCGCGGTGGTGACCGAACGGAACCTCGGCTGGATGGCGTCGGTCCTCGCGGTGTTCAAGGCCGGTGGCGCCTACCTCCCGATCGAGCCGCACTTCCCGTCCGAGCGGATCGCGACGACGCTGTCCCGCGCCGGCTGCCGGCTGGTGCTCACCGAGCGGGGGAGCACGACGAACCTCGACGGGGCGCTGGCGACACTGCCCGGCAGCGGCACCGTCGGCACCGTCGACATCGACGACCCCGCCCTCGACGCGCTCCCCGGCACCGACCCCGGCCTGGAGATCGGTCCGGACCGGCTCGCGTACCTGTACTTCACCTCCGGCTCGACCGGCGTCCCGAAGGGCGCCATGTGCGAGCACGCCGGGATGCTCAACCACCTGTTCGCGAAGATCGAGGACCTGGGGGTCGGGGAGGGGCAGGCGGTCGCCCAGACCGCGCCGCAGTGCTTCGACATCTCGCTGTGGCAGCTGATGGCGGCGCTGCTCGTCGGCGGGCGGACCGTGATCGTCGAGCAGGAGCTGATCCTCGACGTCGCCCGGTACACCGACCGGCTCGCGGACGCCCGGGTCGACGTCGTCCAGGTCGTGCCCTCCTACCTGGAGGTCGTGCTGTCCTACCTGGACGCGAACCCGCGCGACCTGCCGGACCTGCACACCGTGTCGACGACCGGGGAGGCGCTCAAGCCCGAGCTCGCGGCGCGCTGGTTCGCGGCCCGGCCGGGCGTGCGGATCGCCAACGCCTACGGCCTGACCGAGACCTCGGACGACATCACCCACGCCGTCCTCGACCGGCTGCCGGCGCACGGCCGCGTCCCGCTGGGCCTGCCGGTGCGCAACACCGCCGTCCGGGTCGTCGACGACGACCTGGTGCCGGTCCCGCTCGGCGCGCCCGGCGAGATCGTCTGCTCCGGCGTCTGCGTCGGCCGGGGCTACGTCGGCGACCCCGAGCGGACCCGGCAGGTCTTCACCACCGACCCGTACCGGCCCGGGCAGCGGCTCTACCGCAGCGGCGACCACGGCCGGTGGCTCCCGGACGGCACCCTGGAGTTCCTCGGCCGCCGCGACACCCAGGTGAAGATCCGCGGGTTCCGCATCGAGATCGGCGAGATCGAGAACACCCTCGCCCGCGTCCCCGGCGTGCGGGACGCGGCGGTCGTCGTCGCCGAGCGGGCCGGCGGGAACAAGCACCTGGTGGCGTTCTACGCGTCCGGCGCCCCGATCGAGGACGTCCTGCTCCGCGAACGGCTGGCGGCGTCGCTGCCCGGCTACATGGTCCCGTCGGTGTTCCACCACCGCGACGCGCTGCCGCTGACCGCCAACAGCAAGGTCGACACGAAGGCGCTCGCCGCGATCGCCGCGGAGACGGACGCCGGGGACACCGCGGGGCCCGGCGACGGCCACGAGCCCCCGCAGGGCCCCACCGAGCAGCGGATCGCCGGCGTCGTCGCCCGGGTGCTGGACCTGCCGCCCGACGGGATCGACCGCCGGGACCACTTCTTCGACCTCGGCGGGACGTCGCTGTCCGCGGTGAAGGTCGTGATCGGACTGGACCGCGTGGTGTCGCTGGCCGACATCACCCGCCACCCCGTGCTCGCCGACCTGGCCGCGGTCGTCGACGGCCGGGTGGAGGCACCCACCGGGCTGCTGCTCCCGCTGCTGGACGACCCGTCCGCGACCGGGCTGCTGGTGTGCTTCCCCTACGCCGGCGGCAACGCGGTGAGCTACCGGCCGATGGCGGCGGAGCTGCGCGGCAGCGGTCTCGCAGTGCACGCCGTGGAGCTGCCCGGGCACGACCTCGACGCGGCCGAGCCCCGGCCGTTCGCCGAGCTCGGCGACGTCGCGGCCCGGGTCGCCGACGAGATCGTCGCGCTCGCGCCGGGCCGGGTCCTGCTCTGGGGGCACTCGGCGGGTGCCGCGTTCGCACTGGAGACCGCCCGGGCGCTGGAGACGCGCGGGACGGCCGTCGACCGGGTGTTCGCCGGCGCGCAGCTGCCCGGGTCCCCCGCGGCCCGGCGGGCCGCGGTCGCGGCGCTGACCTCGCTGGACGACGCCGAGGTCGCCGCGGGCCCGGTCGCCGAGGGCGGGCACCCCGGCCTCGGCGGGCTGGACGCGCCGCGGGCGGCCCGGGTCGGCGCCGCCTACCGGCACGACCACCGCTCGGCCAACCTGCTGCTCGCCGAGCTGCTGGAGGCCCCGCCCGCCGGGCCGGTGGCCGCGCCGGTGACGGTCGTCGTCGCCGCGGACGACCCGAGCACGACCGGCTACCCGGACCTCTACGACGGCTGGGCGGCGCTCGCCGGCCCGGTCGAGCTGGTCGAGCTCCCCGGCGGGGGCCACCACTTCCTGCGCACCCGTCCGGCCGACGCGGCCCGGGCCGTCACCGCCCACCCGGCGTCCTGACCCACCGACCGAAGGGAGAACCGATGTCCACCTCCTCCGTCCCCTCAGCCCGGCTCGAGGTCGAACTGCGCCCGGGCCGGCCACCGCTGCTGCCTGCCGACGCCGTCCGCGGCATGGCCTGGGAGGACTTCCGGGCCGCCCTGCGCGGGCTGGTGACCGAGCACGGCGCGGTCCTGGTCCGCGGTTTCGGGCTGGCCGGCACCGCCGACGTCGAGGGCGTCTTCCGCGGGCTGTCCGACGCCCTCATGCCCGAGCGGGAGGCGTTCGCCGCCCGCACCGTGTACGCCGATGGCGTCTACTCGGCCACGCCGTGGCCCGCCGGCCAGCAGATGTGCATGCACCACGAGCTGAGCTACGCCGCCGAGTTCCCCTCGATGATGCTGTTCGCCTGCCTGGTCGCCCCGGCCTCCGGCGGCACGACCGGGGTCGCGGACTCGTCGGCGGTGCTGGAGGCGTTGCCACCGGACCTCGTCGGCCGCTTCGAGCGGGAGGGCTGGCAGCTGGTCCGCACCTACAACGACGAGATCGGGGCCTCGGTGGCCGACTCGTTCGGCACCGGCGACCCGGCCGCCGTCGAGGCGTACTGCCGGGCCGCCGGGATCGAGTTCGCCTGGCAGCCCGGCGGTGGCCTGCGCACCCGGCAGCACCGCCGCGCCGTACTGACGCACCCGGTCACCGGGCGGCGGTGCTGGTTCAACCAGATCGCGTTCCTCAACGAGTGGACGATGGAGCCCGAGGTGCGCGACTACCTGGTCGACGTCTACGGGCCGGACGGGCTGCCGTTCACCACCCGGTTCGGCAACGGCGACCCGATCGACCGGGACGTCGTCGAGCTGCTCACCGGCACCTACGAGCAGCACACCCTGCGCGAACCCTGGCAGGCGGGCGACATGCTGCTCGTCGACAACATCCGGACCGCGCACGGCCGCGACCCGTTCGACGGCCCCCGCGAGATCCTCGTCGGCCTCGGCGACCCGGTGCGGGCGGGTGACCTGCGATGACCGACGTGCAGGAGAACGCCGCCGCCGGGGCCGGGGAGACGCTCGACCCGCCGCCGTTCTCGGTGATCTCCGGCGGCCAGGTCCGCCGGGTACTGCAGGGCCGCGAGCGCGAGATCGTCGACCTCGTGGCGGACACCTACCGGCTGCACGGGGCCGGGGACTCGGTCAACCCGCCGTCGTACTTCCTGCGGTTCCCGGACCGGCCGGCCTCGCGGATCATCGCGCTGCCCGCGTCGATCGGGGGCCCGTCCCGGGTGGACGGCCTGAAGTGGATCTCCAGCTTCCCGGGCAACGTCGCGTCCGGACTCCCGCGGGCCTCCGCCGTGCTGATCCTCAACGACCCGGCGACCGGCTACCCGTTCGCGGTACTGGAGAGCTCGATCATCAGCGCCACCCGCACCGCGGCGTCCGCGGCGCTGGCCGCCGACCGGCTGTCCCGTGACCGGGACCGGCCGCTGAGGGTCGGGTTCGTCGGGACCGGGCTGATCGCCCGCTACATCCACACCTTCCTGGCCGGGACCGGCTGGGAGTTCGACGAGATCGGCGTGCACGACCTGTCCGCCGACAGCGCGGCCGGGTTCCGCGGCTACCTGGAGCGGTCCGGGGCGGGCGGCCGGATCACGGTGCACGACGACGCCGGGTCGCTCGTCCGCGGCAGCGACCTGGTCGTGTTCGCCACCGTCGCGGCCCGCCCGTACGTCGACGATCCCGGCTGGTTCTCGCACGCCCCGCTGGTGCTCAACGTGTCGCTGCGCGATCTCGCGCCGGAGGTCCTGCTCGCGTCCGCGAACGTCGTCGACGACGTCGAGCACTGCCTGAAGGCGGACACCTCACCGCACCTGGTGGAGCAGGCGACCGGGAACCGGGACTTCCTCGACGGGACGCTCGACGACGTCATGTCCGGCCGGGTCCGGGTGCCCGCCGACCGGACGGTGGTGTTCTCCCCGTTCGGGCTGGGCGTGCTCGACCTCGCGGTCGGCCGGTTCGTGCACGACGAGATCGCCCGGACCGGCGAGCTCGCCGTGGTCGAGGACTTCTTCCACGAACGGAGCAGGCACGGGTGACGCCGCGGCGGGATCAGTCCTCGGCGAGGACCGTCACCTGACCGGAGGGGACACCGTCCGCGCAGCTCAGGGCCACGACGACGTCGACGTCGTCGCCGTCGAGGCCCACCCGGCCCGGGCCGGCGTCATCGTCGTCGTCGCGCTCGAAGCCCTGGGCCGGGTTCACCGACACCACCTCCGGGGTGGTGCCGGCACAGCGGGCGAGGATCGTCCCGCCCGGTCCGGCGGGCACGACGGCGGGCGGGGGCTTCCCCGCGGGCTGCTGCGCCGCGGGCTGTGGCGCCGCGGGCTGCTGGGCGGCGGGCTGCTGCGGTGCGGGCGGTGCCGCCCCCGCCCCGGGCTCCGCGGCCACCTGCCGCGCGAGCCGTGCCTCGATCTCCTCGGCCGCGAGCGGCTGCGTCCCGCTGTCGCCACCGAGGCCGGAACCGATCGTCCCGACCGCCGTCATCCCGAGCACCAGCGCGCCGACGGCCGCCGCGATCCAGAGCCCGACCTGGAGCCCGGGCCGCGCGGTGCGCTTCGTCGATCGGTCCATGCCGACAGCATGCCCCGGCCCCGGGTTAACGCATCCCTAATAGGGACACAAACGACACCCAGGACGTCCCGTCCCGCCCGTCGCGGCGGATAGGTTCGGTCCCCGTGGCCCAGATCCTGATCGTCGAGGACGACCCCGGCATCCGCGGAGCCCTGATCCGGGGCCTCTCCGAGCGCGGGCACGCCGTCGACTCCGCCCCCACCGCGATGGCCGGCCTCGAGTCCGCCGTCGGCACCCGGCCCGACCTGGTGGTGCTCGACCTCGGGCTGCCCGACATGGACGGCACCACGATGCTGCGGATGCTGCGCGGCGCCAGCTCGGTCCCGGTGATCGTCGCGACCGCCAGGGACGACGAGTCCGAGATCGTCGCCGTCCTCGACGCCGGCGCGGACGACTACCTGGTCAAGCCGTTCGCCGCCGCGCAGCTCGACGCCCGCATCCGGGCCGTCCTGCGGCGGCTCGGCGACGGGACGCCGGACCCGACGGTCGTCGTCGGGGGGTTGTCGGTGGACCCGCGGTCGCGCCGCGCGCACCTCGACGGCGGCGAGCTGGAGCTCACCCCGCGCGAGTTCGACCTGCTGCACTACCTCGCCGCCCGGGCGGACCAGGTCGTCAGCAAGCGGGAGCTGGTCACCGAGGTGTGGCAGCAGCCCTACGGCGGCGCGGACAAGACCGTCGACGTCCACCTGTCGTGGTTGCGGCGCAAGCTCGGGGAGACCGCGCAGGCCGCGCGCTACCTCCACTCGGTGCGCGGGGTCGGGGTCCGGCTCTCCGCACCCACCGGTGACGCCTGATGCGCCGCCGGATCCTCGTCCTGGTCGGTGCGACGGTGCTGCTGGTGCTGGTCGCGTTCGCGATCCCGCTGGCCACGCTCATCCGTTCCGTCGCGGAGGACTCCGCGCTGTCGGGGGCCATCTCGCAGGCCCGGTCGCTGACCCCGACCGTCGCGACCGGGGACCGCGCCGCGATGCAGCCCGTCGTGCAGGGCGCCGACGCCGCGGACGTCACCGACGTCTCGGTGTTCCTGCCCGGCGGCGACATCGTCGGCGCGCCCGCACCGCGCAGCCGGCTGGTGGAGCTCGGCCTGCTCGGGCAGAGCGCGTCGACCGACGCGCCCGGCGGCCGGGAGATGGTCTTCGCCGTGCAGGGCACGCCCGCCGGGAACGCCGCGATCCGGGTCTTCGTGCCCGACGACGAGCTGTACCGCGGCGTCGTCCGGTCCTGGCTGCTGCTCGCCGGGCTGTCGGTCGTCCTCCTCGCCGGTGGCCTGCTCGTCGCCGACCGGCTGGCCCGCACCCTCGTCGACGCGACCACCGACCTGTCCGAGGTCTCGGAGCGGCTCGCCCGCGGCGACCTGTCGGCCCGCGCCGATCCGGAGGCCCCCGCCGAGCTGGGCGTCGTCGCCGGGGCGCTGAACGGGCTGGCAGGACGGATCTCGGAGCTGCTCAAGGAGGAGCGGGAGAACGTCGCCGACCTCGCCCACCGGGTCCGCACCCCGCTCACCGCGCTGCGGCTCGACGCCGAGGCGCTGCGGGACCCCGACGAGTCGGCCCGCATCTCGTCCGGTGTGGACGGTGTACAGCGGGCGGTCACCGGGGCGATCGAGCAGGCCCGGCGCCGGGGCGGGGAGAGCCGGTCCGCCGACGCCGCCGCCGTCGTCCGGGAACGGGTGGAGTTCTGGCAGGTGCTCGCCGAGGACACCGACCGCGCCGTCACCCTGGACCTCGCCGACGGCCCGCTGCCGGTCGGCTGCGCCCGCGGCGACCTCGAGGCCTGCGTGGACGCGCTGCTGGGCAACGTGTTCGCCCACACCCCGGACGGGACGGCGTTCGGGATCGAGCTCACCGGCCGGTCCCGCGGCGGGGCCCGGCTCGTCGTCACCGACCACGGGCCCGGGCTGCCCCCGGGCTCCGACCCGACGTCGCGGGGGGTCAGCGGCGGGGGCTCGACCGGGCTCGGCCTCGACATCGCCCGCCGCACGGCCGACTCCGGGGGCGGCCGGCTCGCCCTGCACTCCCCGCCCGGCGGGGGCCTGCAGGTCGAGCTGGAGCTCGCGGCACCGGCGGAGTGATCCCTTCCCGACGGTCTTGAGGTCGCCTTAGGACTCGCACAGCGCGGCCTTGTCCTCCGGGGCGGCATCGTTCTCCCTGTCACCGGGACACACCGGTCGACCAGCGGACACGACACGGAGGACGATCAGAGATGCGTACCAGGACCACCGTTGCAGCCCTCGCCGCCGGCCTGTTCCTCGTCGGCGGAGGGACCGCGCTGGCCCTCGCCCCGGGGGACGCCGCGATCGCCCCCGTCGCCCTGTCCTCGGTCACCGGGGCCCCGCCCGCGGGCGCCGCGGCACCGGCCGTCGACCGCGCCGCCGCCGAGCGCATCGCCCTGGAGCGGGCCGGTGGCGGGCAGGTGACCGAGGTCGAGTTCGACCGGGCCGACGACGACCGCGACGACGCCGACGACCGGGACGACCGCGACGATCGCGACCACTGGGAGATCGAGGTCCGCAACGGCGGCACGGAGCACGACATCGACGTCGACGCCGCCACCGGGGAGATCCTCGACCACGACGTCGACGGCGACGACTCCACCGACGACCGCGACGACCACGACGACCGCGACGACGACTGATCGGTCCGTCCCCTTCCCCGTCCCCGGTTCGCACGGGATCCCTCTCCTCGCACGGGGTCCGATCCCGTGTGAAGAGAGCGAACCCGTGCGAACTCGGGTCCGGGCGGGGCGGGGCGGGGCGGGGTGGTCAGGTCGGGGGGAGGCCGGTGCGCCAGTCCCGGCCTGCGGACAGGACACGGTGCCCGACCGCCTCCTGGGCCAGCCGCATCCCGGACGCGAACAGCTCCCGGACCGGGCCGCGCAGACCGGGATCGAGCCAGTCCACGTCGGAGTGGTCGATCCGCGCGGACGGTGCGGGCACCCCGTGTTCCAGCAGCGCCCGGTACAGCCCGGTCGCCGGACGCACCTCCGGCAGCCCCTCCGCCACGGCGAGCTCGGAGGCCCGGCGCGGGATCCGCAGGCCGGCGGCGTCGAGGTCGCCGAAGTACCGGATCGCCGCCGGCGGGTCGTCGCGCAGACGCAGCACCGACGCCGTGAACGCGTTCCCCGCCCCCCACGCGACACCGGCGACCGGGCCGGGATCGTCACGTAGGGCCCGGACCAGCGAGTCCGCGGTGTCGGCGTTCTCGACCACCAGCAGCACCGTGCCCCCGGCGGGCAGCGACTCGACGTGCAGCGGCGGGACCACCCGTCGGGCGCGGAGCGTCGCCAGGTCGAGCCGGCCGGGCAGCCCATCGTCGAACGCCGTCTCGTCGCCGGTGATCTCCAGCGCGCGTTCGCGCAACGGGACCTCCACCGCCCGGGTCCCGCCGGCGAAGAGCCAGTCGCTGACCCGGCGCAGCACCGGCGGCGGGTGCGGGAGGTCCGCGGCCCAGGCGAGCTCGGCGTGCCACGGGACGCCGCGCCCGCCCGGTCCCGCGGCCACCGGGCCCACTGCGCCGGGCCGGAGCAGTTTCACCGACTTCGGCAGCGGCGGGACGCCGTCGTCGGTCTCCCGGGTCGGGACCAGCACACCGGCGGCCGCCAGCTCGTCGAGTGCCGCCGCCAGGCCACGACGCGCCCCCGCGGTCCCCACCGACGACGGGTCGGCCTCGAGGTGGGCGCGCTGGACCGCGGCCCGTGCGAGCCGGGTCCGTCCGGTGGCCCGCAGCAGCTCCACCAGCCGCACCGCGACGGGACCGGCCTCGGGACCGGTCACTCCTGAACCGGGCCGGTGACGTCGCCCGTGCCGGGCCGGTCGCCCGCTCCCGGGGACCCGGCGGGACCCGCCGCGTCGACGCCGTCCGGGCCGGCTCCGCTGCCGGTCCGCGGCCCGGCGTCCTCACCCGGCTCGGGGCCCGTGGCCGGGACCGTCTCCGTACCCGGATCGGTGGGCGCGTCGGCGCGCCGGTAGACGCGGGCCGCGCTGATCCGGCCGCCGCCCTCGTCGCCGTCCGGCACCGACCGCGTCACCCGCTCGTCGACCGAGAGGTACTTCCGGCCCGCGCGCAGGTCGGCGTCGTTGCGGAGCCGGATGAGCAGCGGGAACCCGGACAGCGCGCCGGCGTCGAACAGGCCGGTGGTGTAGACGAGCTGCACCCCCAGCGCCTGCGCGACACCGAACTGCAGCTCCAGCAGGTATCCCGCCGACGCCCGTCCGATCGGGTTGTCCAGGAACAGCACCCCGGCGTGCGCACGACGCCCGTGCCCGCGCTGGTGCGCCCGGAGCGCGGCCATCGTGCAGTACAGGACGATCGCGGCCGTCAGCTGCTGCCCGCCGGAGAAGACGTCCTTGATCGCGGAGACCCGCAGCCGCTCGGTGCGGAGCACGGCGTCCGGCTTGAGCATCTCCACCCGGACGCCCTTCGGCATCGCCGCCCGCACCCCGCGCAGCAGCATCGACATGCCGTCGCGCCGGTCGCGGGCCGGGCGGCCCGACTTGGCCGCGGCCGCCTCCGCCGTCCGGTCGACGACGATCCCCAGCTCGTGCCGCAGCGCGGTGTCGGGGAGCTCCTCGAACCGGATCCGCAGGAACTGCTGGCCGGACCAGTCACCGAGGCCGTCCGGGAGCTGCGAGACCTTCTGCGCGAGCCGCACCATCCGCAGCGCCTCGCCGACCATCCCGGACAGCCGCGTCACGATGCCGGAGCGGTGCCGCTCGATGTTGCCGAGATCGTCGTCGAGCGAGCGCAGCCGCGGGCGCAGCGCGTCGATCCACTCCCGGGCCAGACCGGGCATCTCGGCGCGGTCCACCCCGCCGATGTGGCGGTGCACCGGCGACGACAGCGTCGCGAACCGCGGGTCCTGGGCGAAGCGGGCGACGGCGTCGACGCCCTCGCGCACCCGGCGGTCGGCGCGGCCGCGCTCGGCGACCGCGTCGCGCACCCGGGCCTGGTGCCGTTTCAGGGTGGCGACGGCCTCGTCGACGTCGCCCTCGAACGGGAGCCCGCCCGCCTCCGGCGTCTCCTCCAGGCCCTCGACGATCCGGGCGAACCCGCGGGACGCGTCCTCGGCGTCGCGGTGGGTCTCCTCGGCGGCCTGCCGGGCCCGCCGGGTCCGCTCCAGCTCGGTGCCGGCCGCGTCGAGCTCCGCCGACGCCCGGGCCACCAGCTCGCGGCCGTGCTCGACGTCGCGGGGCGGCTCGTACGGGTCGATCGGGCGCTCGCCTGCGGGCTGCGAGGCCAGCTCACGGCGGAGCACCTCGACCTCGGTGTTGGCCTTCTGCCTGCGCTCCTCGGCCTGCTCGTAGGCCTCCCGGGCCTGCTCGGCGGCGGCCCGGCGGCTCGCCGCGTCGGCGCCGTCGGGGGTGTGCAGGAACGCCGTCGCGGCCTCCACCACCGAGCGCGGCAGCCCGTCGACGGTGACCCGCTTCGACGCGGCGTCGGCCTCGGCCCGCTCCAGCGACCCACGCAGGTCGGTGTCGACGGCGGCCGAGGCGTAGGCGTCGCGGGCGCGCTGGAAGACGTCCCGCAGCTCGGCCAGCGAGGTGTCCGGCGCACCGGCCGGGTCGGGGGCCTCCTCCAGCGGCAGGCCGGCGGCCTCGTCCCGCGCGTTCGCGGCGATGCTCTTCTGCCGGTCCCGGGTCTGCTGCGCGGCCGCCGCCTCGCGTCCGGCCCGGGTCGCGCTCTCGCCCGCGGTCTCCGCCTCGTCGCGCAGCCGGGCCGCGTCCGCGGTCCCGGTCCGGCGGCGTTCCTCCACACCGGGCCGCCGGGCGAGCTCGTCACGGAGCGCGGCGAGCGCCTCGGCACGGCGACGGGCGTCGGCGGCGGTGCGCTCCAGGCCGGGCCGGTCGGTGGTGAGCCGGTCGGCGCGCTCGTCCAGCGCGGCCACCTCGGCGACGGTCTCCTGGTAGGCGCGGACGGCCTCGTCGCGCTCCCGCTCGGCGCCTGCCGCCGCGTCGGTCAGCTCGTCGAGGGTGGGACGGCGGTCCCGCAGCGCCGCGAACCGGTCCCGCAGCCGGCGGTCCGAGTCGAGCGTCTCCTCGAGCGCGGCGATCCGCGCGGACCGGTCGGTGGTCTCGGCGACCAGCCGGAGCCGGACCTCCTCGGCGGCGTCCTCGTCGTGCAGCGCCGGGTTCGGCGGGACGACGAGCTCGATCCCCGGTGCCGCGTCCGTCGCGGCGTCCACCGCGGCGGTGGAGCCCACCGCGACGAGCGACGCCGGGAGCAGCCGGGCCTCGTCGAGCTCGGTGCGGGCGCGCGCGGCGTCGGCGGCGTCGTTGAGGAGGATCCCGCCTGCCAGGTGCGGCAGCCGCTCCAGCACGGTCGCGCGGTCCGCGGCCGGGAGCGTCGCGATGTACCGGCGACCGGACCAGGCGGTGATGCCGGCCTTCTCCAGCACCTCCAGCACGGACTCGATCTCCTGCGGGTCCGGCAGCAGCCCACCGTCGCCGAGGGCGTGCAGTGCGCGCTCGTCCCGGCGCTGGTCGCCGAGCAGCGAGGTCCGCTCGCGCTCCGCGCCCCGGACGGCGGCGGTGATCGTCTCGACGACGAGGCCGGCGTCGGCGGCGGCCCGGACCGTCTCGACGCCGAGCAGCTCGGCCGGGCGGGGCTCGCCCGCCAGGTCGTCGCTCTCGGCGGCGGCACCGGCCCGCGCGGTCTCCGCCGACGCCGCGGCGGCCCGGGCGGTGGCCGCGGCGTCCTGGGCGGCGGTGCGGCGCGCCTCGGCGGCCCGGCGCTCGTCGCGGATCCCGGAGGCGGCGGTGTCGGCGTCGGCCAGCGCCGTCGCGGTCGCCGCGGCGTCCCGCTCCGCGGCGGGGGCCTCCTGCTCGACGTCGTCGGGCCCGGACCCGGCCTTCAGGTGACCGGCCTTCACGGCGGCGGCGACCCGCCGGTCCAGGTCGGCGAGGGACTCCTCGGCCTGCGAGACCGCGCTCTCGGCGCGTGCGGCGTCGGCCGCGCGGGCGACCTGCTCGGAGCGGGCCTCGGTGGCCCGGTCGTCGGCGGCCGACCGGGTCTCCTCCGCGGCCTCCGCTGCGGCGTCGGCCTCACCGGCGGTCCGCAGCAGCGCGGCGGACAGCTCGCGGGCGGCGTCCTGGCGGGCCTGCAGGGCCGGGCGTGCCTTCTGCTCCTCCTCGTCGACGCGGCTGCGCAGCCGCGCGGCCTCGGCCGCGGCGACGCGGTGGGCGAGCACCGGCTCGACCGCGTCGCGGGCCGACGACACGGACGCGGCCTCGTCGCGCTCCCGCGTCGCCGTCGCGGCGGTCTCCTCCGCGGCCCGCACCGCGAGCTCCGCGGTCAACCGGCGCAGCTCGCCGACGGTGTCCTGCAACCGTTCCGACGAGGCCGCGGCCTCCTGCTCGGCCGCGACGGCCTCCGTGACGGTGGTCCGGGTCGTCTCCGCGCGGGTCGACTCCGCGACCCGCCGGGCGGCGATGCCCTCGGCCGTCGTGCGCAGCGCAGCGCGGGCCGTGTCCTCCGCCGACCGCGCGGCCGCCGCCGTGTCCTCGGCCTCCACCATCGGCTCCAGCCGGGACAGCGTGCCGTCGACGAACTCGCGCTCCGCCTCCAGCTCCTCCCGCTGCGCCAGCCGGTCGGCGTAGCCGGCGACGAGCTCGGCGACGTTCTGCGGTTCCTCCGGGTCCAGCACCGCACGGAGCAGGAAGTCGACGAACGCCTCGTCGCTGGAGAACGAGAACGCCTCCGCGGCCTCGCCCTCGCCGGCGTTCATCGCCCGCTGGTAGCGGAACAGCTCGGGGTCCAGCCCGATCTCGACGAGGTGCCGGGTCCAGTCCCGGTGCCCGGTCTCCCACGCCAGCTCGATGCCGGGATGGTCGCGGTGGGCGGCGTGCAGCCGCTCCCGGAACGACGCGAGGGTGATCCGCTTCCGGTCGTGGGTGAAGGGCAGGTCGTCGAGACCGAACCCGGGCGCGGGACGGAACGCGTACCAGGCGTCGGCCAGCTTCTCCGGGTCCGACGACGCCACGTGCCCGCGCCACTCCGACGCCTTGCCGGTGACCAGCAGCGCGCCGGTCCCGACGTGCATCCACTCGCAGACGACGTGCGCGACGTCCTCGGCGAGCACGAAGTTCTCCAGGACCGTCGTGCTCGTCGTGCCCACGACCTGGCGGCGCCCCGGCAGCAGCACCGAGAAGATCAGCTTGAGCAGGACGGACTTGCCGCCGCCGTTCTCCAGGAACAGCACCGACGCCGGCGACGGCCGCCGCGGGGTCGTGCGGTCGAGCGCGTCCGGCGCGAACAGGTCCTCCTGCACCGCCACCTTCACCGGGCGCCCGACGCCGCGCAGGTCGAGCGAGACGTCCTGGTAGCGGGCGGCGGTGGGGCCGACCGAGAAGAGACGGACGCGGGTCAGCTCATACATGGCGCTCCTCCGGCCGGTCCGCCGGCTCGTCCCCGGAACCCGTGTCCGGCGGGCCGGACGCCGGGGCACCGCCCGCATCACCTTCTGCGGAAACGCTTCCCCAGGCAGCGATCTCACCGGAGCCGGCACCCGACGGGCCCGACACCGCAGCGCCACCCGCCTCACCCTCTGCGGAAACGCTTCCCCAGGCAGCGATCTCACCGGAACCGGCACCCGACGGGCCCGACACCGCAGCGCTACCCGCCTCACCTTCCGCGGAATCGCTTCCCCAGGCAGCGGTCTCCGAGGAGGTGCCCCCGGCGCCCGGCCCGTCGACCACACCGTTCCCGGCCGGCTCCGCCACCAGCGTCCCCGCCGCGGCACCGGCCGGGAGCACCCCGAGCGACAGCAGCTCGTCGAACGCGCGCTGCGCGGCCAGCTCACGGACCTGCACCTGGTAGCGCGGCGTCGTCCGGAAGGCGCCCTCGGCACCGACCGGCACCAGGAAGCCCTGGTCGGCGAGGAACCGGAGCGCCTTCCCGACGATCCCGCGGGTGGTGGACTCGCCGGCCCGGCCGTCCTTCGTCGCCGTCGCCTCGGGACGGCGCAGCCACACCCGCCAGACCTCCTCGAGCTGCGGCGCGTCCGACTCGGGGTCGGCCGGGCCCGCGGCCCGCTCGTTCAGCGCCCGGCACGCCTCGCGGACGGCGCCGTCGACCAGCTCCACCGAGACGCGGCCGACGTAGGAGTCGTCGCCGAGGTCGTCGGGCCGGGGGAAGGCCAGCGCGGCGACGGCGAGGTGCGCGATGCCGTGCAGCACCTTGTCCGCCTGCCGGTTCGCCAGCGCGGTGCGGCGCGCGTACTCGTCCATCCGGATCTCGAAGACCGAGCCCTCGGTCGCGGCGAGGACGATGCCCGGCGCGGCGTCGACGGTCAGCACGACCAGCCCCAGCCCGGACGCGACCCGCTGCACGGTGGTGCGGAAGTCGTCGTCCTCGCGGTAGCGGCGGACCAGGTCGGCATAGTCGGGGTCGCGGCCGGGCAGCGCCTTGGGCCGCATCCCGAACGCGACGAGCCGGGCGGCCGTCTCGACGTCGCTCATCGCTTCTCCCCCTCGACGCCGGCCACGGCCAGCAGCAGGTCCGCGCCGCCGAACTCCGGGTCGTCCAGCACGGTCCCGTCGTCGACCGCGATCAGCACGGACGGGTCGCCCTGGGTGCGGGCGGTGCCGATCGCCGTGCCCAGCGCGTGCACCGCGCGCAGCGCGACGAGCTGCGGCAGGTCGGGCCCCGCGGCGCGGGCCCTGGCCAGCGCCTCGGACAGCCGCACCGGGTGCTCGGCCTCCTGCGGCAGGACGGCGTCGGTGCCGGCCCAGGTGTCCACGCCGAACCGTTCCCGCGGCTGCGGCGCGAGCTCCGGCGCGGGGACCTCGGAACCGAACGGGTCGCGGTCGGTCGGCGGCGTCAGCAACGTCTCGACCAGCCCGCCGAGGCTCGGCACCGACGGGTTCCGCACCCCGGTGCCCGCGGTGAACCACGCGGTCGCCGGATCGTGCGCGGCGCCGACGGTGAGCCCCAGCGACGGGCGCAGCAGCTGCCCGAACACGTCGACCGAGGCCCGCTTCGGTTTCCCGGAGAACTGCTGGCGGTCCTGCTCGGCCCGGAAGGCGGCGCCCGCCTCCTGCAGCCTCGCCTGCAGCTGGGTGTGGCGCTGGATGCAGTCGTCCACGACGGCGACGAGCTCCGCGGCCTGGCGCCGCCGCTCCGGCTCGGCCGCCTCGTCGCGGGCGTCGGCGATGTTCGCCTTGATCACCGTCTCGGCGCGGTACCGGGCCTCGATGTGGGTCAGTGCCTCGTTCAGCAGCTGCGGGACGGCGTCCAGCCAGTCCACCGAGCGTACGTCGCGGCGGGTGGCCTCGAGCTTGCGCCGCAGCGACTCCGCGTACTGCACGGTGCGGTAGCGGGCCTGCTCCGCGGCGAGGCGCGCGTCGCCGAGCCTGCCCCGGACGATCAGCGTCTCCAGCTTGGTCTCGGCCGCCTCCTGGGCGGACTCCACGTCGGTGTCCAGCGCCCCGACCAGCACGTTGATCGCCTCGTCGGACGCGCGCAGGTACACCCCGCCGTCCGGCGCGGCGACCTCGACGAGCAGCTTGAAGTCGAACCTGCGGCGCACGTAGCGGCCGTCGGCGTCGGTGGCGCCGTACTCCACGGCGAACCCGCGGTCGATGCTGCCGACGTTGACCAGGTTGTCGATCACCCACTGCGCGACCCTGGCGTGCTCGGACCGCGGCGCGTCCGGCACCTGGGCGGCGACGAAGGGCAGCAGCCGCCGCACGACCTCCGAGTGGTCGGCGCCGTGGTCGAAGTCCATGGCCAGCGTGACCTGGTCGATCGCCTGCAGCCCGATCTCCGCCATCTGGTAGCCGACGGCGTCCCACTCGAGGCGGCCCTTGCGGGCGTCGAGGTCGTGCAGCGGCGCCGTGCAGGCCAGGGCCTTCAGCCGGCGCGCCACTCCCTCGTCCGGGCTGATGGTCGACACCCGGACGACTGTAGTTCGGACCCGCAGATCCCTAACGACGCCTTAGGGATCGCACAGCGCGCTCTTGGTGCGCCGGTCGGCAGAGTTCTCACCAGTCACCGGGGCACACCGCCCCGGACCAGCGAGAACGTCCCGGAGGAAGATCCACGATGCGTACCCCGCTCACCGTCGCCGCCGTCGCCGCCACCGGTCTGCTGCTCGTCGGCGGGGGCACCGCCCTCGCGCTCGGGCACGGCGGACCCACCGAGCTCACCGCGCAGCCGGTCGCCGCGGTCGCCCCGGCGTCGTCCGGTGGTCCCGCCCCGACGACGGGTGTCGTCCCGCCCGAGCTCCCCGTCCCCGCCGCGGAGCGGGCCCCGGCCGGCGCCGCCGTCGACCGTGCGGCCGCGGAGCGCATCGCCCTCGACGCCGCCGGGGCGGGCCGGGTCACCGACGTCGAGTTCGACCGCGCCGACGACGACCGCGACGACCGCGACGACCGGCACGACGACCGCGACCACTGGGAGATCGAGATCCGGGACGGCGGCACCGAGCACGACGTCGACGTCGACGCCGCGACCGGCGCCGTCCTCGACCACGACGTCGACCGCGACGACCGCCACGACGACGACCGGGACGACGACTGATCCGGCACCCGGCCGGGGCGGACCGTCAGGACGCCCCGGCCGTCCGGTCGGCGGCGGCCAGCGCGGTCGCCCGTAGCATCACCCGGTCCTCCGGTGCCGCGACGACGTCGAGCAGCTCGGCGAGCGTGTGGCACAGCGTGATGTAGCCGCTGACGGTCGACACCGTCCAGCCGTGGTCGAACGCCCGCACGTGCACCCCGCGGACGACGTCGTTCACCGCCCGCGCCACCGCCGTCCGGCGACGCGGGCCCACCAGCCGGATCTCGTCCGGGTCGGGCACCGGCTCCGGGCGGGCCGGGCGCGGCCGGCCCAGCCAGGGGTTGGGCTCGCTCATCCGGCCACCAGCGACGAGTACGACGGCCGGTCCGGTGCCGCATCCGCCGCGAGCAGGGCGTGCACGACGGCCCGCGCCGTGACGTCGGCCGCCGCGGCCTGCAGCTCGAAGGTCCCGGCCACGTCGGGTGCCGGGCCGGTGCCGGTCGCCAGGCCGAACGCGCAGTCGCCGTCCCGGAGGGTGTGCACGGGATGGATGGAGCGGGCGAGGCCGTCGTGCGCCATCGTCGCGAGCCGGGCGCAGCCCGGCTTGTCCAGTGCGGCGTCGGTCGCGAGCACCACCAGCGTGGTCGCCGTGCCGAGCGGGTTGACGTGCCCCTCGTACAGCTCGGCGACACGGTCCGCGGGGGCCGGGGCCCCGGGGAACTCGCCGGGCAGCCCGTAGCGGGCACCGAACGGGACGCCGGTCGCCGGGTCCACCGCCGTCCCCGCCGAGTTCAGCACCACCAGCGCGGCGACGGTCGCGCCGGAGCCGAGGACCGCGGACGCCGTGCCGATCCCGCCGCGCAGGCCACCCGCCACGGCCCCCGTCCCGGCACCGACCGAGCCCTGCCCGACCGGGCCGTCGTGGGCGGCGTCGTAGGCGGCCGCGCCGGTCTCCGCGGTCGGCCGGGCGGCCGGGTCACCACCGCGTCCGAGGTCGAAGACCACCGCCGCCGGGACGATCGGGACCACCGCGCCCGGCACCGGGAAGCCCTCGCCGTCGCGTTCCAGGCGGGCCATCACACCGGACGCCGCGTCGAGGCCGAACGCGCTCCCGCCGGACAACGTGATCGCGTGCACCCGCTGCACGGTGGCGGTCGGCAGCAGCAGGTCGGTCTCGCGCGTCCCGGGCGCGGCCCCGCGGACGTCCGCCCCGGCCACCGCCCCGCCGGGCGGCGCGAGCACCACGGTGCTGCCGCTCCGGGCGCCCGGCCCGGTCAGGGCGGCGTGCCCGACCCGCAGCCCGGTCACGTCGGTCAGTCCGTTGCCCGTTCCCGCGCGCACCGCACCATCCTCCCCGGACGCCCGGCCCCGCGCAGCCGCACACCCGGGTACCGACGCAGCGCGGGCCGGTCCCCGTGGGGGAACCGGCCCGCGTGCGTCGTCGGAGGCGTGCGAGGACTCAGTCCTCCGAGCCGCCGCTACGGGCCCGCCGGACGATCAGGAAGATCAGCGCGAGCAGGCCGAGCCCGCCCAGCACCGGCGCGAGCCGCTTGAGCACCGGGGCGCCTGCCGAGTCGAGCAGGTCGATGGCCTCGACCGGGTTGCTCTGCGGGCGGGCCACGGGCGCCGGCGTGGCCGCCTTCGCCTGCTCACCCGGGCCCGGCGGGACGGCCGGGATCGGGCCGGTCTCGTCGGCCGCGTGCTTCGGCCCCGCGCCGTTCGACGACGCGCCGCCGCCGGTCAGCTTGTCCGCCACGCACGACGAGAACTGACCGATGATCTTGTCGGCGACGTCGGAGATGACCCCGCGGCCGAACTGCGCCGGCCGGCCGGTGACGGTCATGTCGGTGACCATCGTGACCGAGGTCTTGTCCGGGCCGTCGGCGACCATCGTCCCGGTCACGATCGCCTTCGCGGTGCCGTTGCCGCGGGCGTCGCGGCCGGACGCGTCGATGACGACCTTGTGGTTGGCGTCGTCGCGCTCGACGTAGGTGCCCTTGCCCTTGTAGGTCAACGAGATCGGGCCGAGCTTGACCTTCACCGTGCCCTGGAACGAGTCACCCTCGTACTCGGTGAGGGTGGCCCCCGGGAAGCACGGCGCGATGAGCTCCGGGTCGTTGAGCGCCTTCCAGGCGTCCTCGATCGGCGCCGCGATCGTGAACTTGTTCTCCAGCTGCATCTTCTCTCACTGCCTCCAGTCAGGCGGGAAACGACAGGGGCGCCCGTCCGGGAGGTCCCGGACAGGCGCCCCTTCCCGAGCTTCGTCGGTCCTCAGCCGGCGGCGGCCAGCACGGCCCGCCCGGTGAGCACCTTCGCCAGGTGCTCACGGTAGTCGGCCGCGGCGTCCGCGTCACTCGGAGCGGAGGTGCCCTCGGTGGCGTGTCCGGCTGCCGCCTTCGCGACGTCCGGACCTGCCGCCTGCCCCACCAGCGCCCGCTCGACACCGGTCGCCCGGATCGGGACGTTGCCCATGTTCGTCAGACCCACCCGGGCCTCCGAGATGGTGCCGCCGTCCACCTTGAGCGCGACGGCGACGGCCACCATCGACCACGCCTGCGCGACCCGGTTGAACTTCTCGTAGTGCGTCTTCCAGCCGGTGTACTTCGGGAACCGGATCATGGTGAGGATCTCGCCCTCGCCGATCGCGGTGGTGAAGTAGTCCTGGAAGAACTCCGTGGCAGGCACCAGCCGGGTCCCGCCCTGCCCGAGGATGACGAACTCGGCGTCCAGGGCGAGCGCCGCGGCACCCAGGTCACCCGCCGGGTCGGCGTGCGCGAGCGCGCCGCCCAGCGTGCCGCGGTGCCGGACCTGCGGGTCCGCGACCGTCTCGGTGGCCTGCGAGATCAGCTCGACGTGCTTCTTGACCAGGTCGTTGCGCATGACCTCGTGGTGCGTGGCCATCGCGCCGACCATGACGTACTGGTCGTCCTCGCCGATCCGCTTGAGCTCGGGGATCCCGCCGAGGTCGACGACCGTGGACGGCGCCGCCATCCGCAGCCGCAGGACCGGCAGCAGGCTCTGCCCGCCGGCCAGGATCTTGGCGTCCTCGCCGGCCTGCTGCAGCGCGGTCACGGCCTCCTCGACGGAGCCGGGCCGGACGTAGTCGAACTTCGCCGGGATCACTGGACCTCTCCCTTGGGGTTGTTCGGGTCGATCGAACCCAGGCCGGCACCCGGCGAGTGGGTGTCGCTCGGGGTCTCCTGGGCCGCGTGGCCCTTCGCGACCTGCAGCGCGCGCCAGACCCGCTGCGACGTCGTCGGCATCTCGATCTCGTCCACACCGAGGTGCCGGATCGCGTCGAGCACGCCGTTGACGATCGCCGGGGTGGAGGCGATGGTGCCCGCCTCCCCGACGCCCTTCACCCCGAGCGGGTTGGTGGTCGACGGGGTCGACACCGTCTCGGTGGTGAAGCTCGGCAGGTCCGCCGCCGACGGCAGCGTGTAGTCGACGAACGTGGCGTTCACCAGGGTGCCCTGGTCGTCGTAGTTCGCCTCCTCGAACAGCGCCTGCGCGATGCCCTGGGCGAGGCCGCCGTGCACCTGGCCCTCGACGATCAGCGGGTTGATGACGTTCCCGATGTCGTCGACGCAGACGTACTTGCGCAGGGTGACCCGGCCGGTGTCGGTGTCGACCTCCATGGCGCACAGGTGCGTGCCGTGCGGGAAGGAGAAGTTCTCCGGGTCGAACACGGCGTCCGAGTCCAGCGACGGCTCCATGCCCTCCGGGTAGTCGTGCGCCATGAAGGTGGCGAACGCGATCTCCTGGATGGCCTTGCCCTTGTCGGTGCCCTTGACCGTGAACTGGCCGTTCGCGAACTCGAGGTCGTCCTCGGACGCCTCGAGCAGGTGCGCGGCGATCTTCCGGGCCTTCTCGATGACCTTGTCGGCCGCGTTGACGATCGCGACACCGCCGACGACCAGCGAGCGCGAGCCGTAGGTGTCGAGGCCCTTCGGCGCGACCTGGGTGTCCCCGTGCAGGATCTCGACGTCGTCGAACCCGACGCCCAGCTTGTCCGCGACGATCTGGGAGAACGCCGTCTCGTGGCCCTGGCCGTGGGCGGAGGCACCGGTGGTGACCTCGACCTTGCCGGTGGCCAGCATCCGGATGCTCGCGGCCTCCCAGCCGCCGGCGCCGTAGTCCAGCGAGCCGAGCACGCGCGACGGCGCGAGGCCGCACATCTCGGTGAAGGTCGAGATGCCGATGCCCAGCTGCACCGGGTCGCCCGACTTGCGCCGCTCCTCCTGCTCACGGCGCAGACCGGCGTAGTCGAACAGCTCCATCGCGCGCTGCGTGGCCTGCTCGTAGTTGCCGGTGTCGTAGGTCAGGCCCACGACGGTGTCGAACGGGAACTCCTCGTGCTTGATCCAGTTCTGCTCGCGGAGCTCCATCGGGTCCCGGCCGAGCTCGACGGCGAGCTCGTCCATCATCCGCTCGATGCCGAAGGTGGCCTCCGGACGGCCGGCGCCGCGGTAGGCGTCGGTGAGCGTCTTGTTGGTGAAGACGTTGGAGCAGGTGAAGCGCAGCGCCGGGATCTTGTAGATCGCGTTGAACATGAACGCGCCGAGGATCGGCACACCGGGCCCGACCAGGCCCAGGTAGGCGCCCATGTCGGCGTAGAGGTGGACGTCGAAGCCGGTGATGGTGCCGTCCTTCTTGGCGGTCATCACCAGGTCCTGGATCTGGTCCCGGGCGTGGTGCGCGGTGAGCATGCACTCGCTGCGGGTCTCGGTCCACTTGACCGGCTTGTTCAGCTTCTGCGCGAGCAGCACGCAGAGCATCTCCTCGGGCAGCACACCGATCTTGCCGCCGAAACCGCCGCCGACGTCCGGGGCGATCACGCGCAGCTTCGACTCGGGGACCCCGAGGGTCACCGTGGTCATGGTGCGGAGGATGTGCGGTACCTGGGTCGCGGCCCAGATGGTCAGCTGCTCGCCGGTCGGGTCCACGACGCAGGAGCGGGGCTCCATGAACGCCGGGATGAGCCGCTGCTGGCGGAACCGGCGGCGGACGACGATCTGGTCGTCGTCGGCCTCGGCGGTCGTGATCGCATCGGTGACGCTCGCACCGGTGCCGACCTCGCCGGAGTCGAAGACCCAGGTGGCGGAGACGTTGGTGCCGAGGTCCGGGTGCACCAGCTCCGCGCCGTCCTGGGCGGCGGCCTCCATGTCGAGGACCGGGTCGAGCGGCTCGTAGTCGATCTCGACGAGCTCGGCGGCGTCCCGCGCCGCGGCGGCCGACCGTGCGACGACGACGGCCACGCCCTCACCCGAGAAGTTCACCCGCCCGACGGCGAGCGCGGGGCGCTGCGGGGCCTTCTGGTCCGGGGTGATCGGCCATGCGCAGGGCATGCCGACCTCCTCGGCACCCAGGTCGGCCGCGGTGTAGACGCCGAAGACGCCCGGGGCCTTCTCGGCCTCGGACTTGTCGATGGAGGTGATCGTGGCGCGCGCGATCGTCGAGCGGACGACGGCGATGTGCACGGTCCCCGGCGGGGTGATCGAGTCGGTGTAGCGGGACCGGCCGGTGATCAGGCGCTGGTCCTCCTTGCGGACCCGGGCCCTGCCGATCTCGCCGGTGGTGGTGGGTTCGGCGGTCGTCGTCAACTCAGTTCCCTCCCGCGACCGGGGCGGCGCTCTGGCCGGCCGGCTGCGCGGCGCCCGGCTTCATGGTCTGCGCCGCGCTCTGCACCGCCCGCACGATGTTCTGGTAGCCCGTGCAGCGGCAGAGGTTGCCCTCGATGCCCTCACGGACCTCGTCCTCGGACGGGTCGGGGTTGTCCCCGAGCAGGTCCACCGCGGCCATGATCATTCCCGGCGTGCAGTAGCCGCACTGCAGGCCGTGGCACTCGCGGAACGCCTCCTGCACCGGGTGCAGGTTCCCGTCCCGGGCGAGGCCCTCGATGGTGGTGACCTCGCTGCCGTCGGCCTGGACGGCGAGGACCGAACAGGACTTCACGCTCTGCCCGTTCAGATGGACGGTGCAGGCACCACAGTTGCTGGTGTCGCAGCCGATCAGCGTCCCCGTCTTGCCCAGCGTCTCCCTCAGGTACTGCGCGAGCAACATGCGGGGCTCGACGTCGTCGGCGTAGTTCACGCCGTCGACGGTGACCCGGACCTCTGTCATGAACTCTCACTCCTCGTACGCGACCCGCACTGGGCCGCGCGGGGTCTACCGGGGACTTCGTTCGAGGTGCGCCGCTGCGGTCGCGACCGACGGTGGCGCGCCTGGCTGCCGACACCGTGTCGTGTGGCAGCGCCCACATCACACTCCCGATCTTCCTGGGTGGCAAGAAGAACGGAGCGGGCCCGACGGCCGGCCGTGCGGCGTGTCGGGTGCGTGACCGGGGCCACTCGGAGCCACTGTCCGCAACCGCGGGGTGGATCATCGGAACGGACCGCAGACACGGATCCGTGACACAACACAAATCACTCGTTCAGACCAACCCGGACGGAGTGGTCCGGTCTTGACGAGTCAGGTCAGCCTAACCTAGGTCACCGGCCCGGGAGCCGGTGCCTCACCGGCGGGATCCGGGGCCCGCCGGGCGCAGCGGAGCGGTGGTCCGCCTGCGCCACGCGCCCCACCAGAGACCGGCCCCGTAGGCCAGGTCATCGAGCCGGTGTGCGACCAGGTGCAGGGCGAACGGCACCCGCACGCGCGGGTCGCGGTCACGGTGCGTCCACCAGTCCGCCACGCCCTCCGCCAGCGCCGCCACCGCCACGGCCCGGCGGGCGCGCGCCGAGAACGGCAGCGCGAGCGCGGCGACCGGCCAGAAGTGCCGGGTCAGCGCCGACGCCGTCTGCGCCAGCGCCCCCCACAGCCCGAGCCCGGTGAGCCGGGCGGCGCTGCGCCGCGGACGGTCCAGCCGGGTCAGCTTCCGGGACAGCCGCTCGGTGGCCAGCACCGTCACGACGCCCGCGACGGCCGTCGCCCCGCGACGCTGGGCGAGCAGCAGCAGGCACACCGCGGCCGTCCAGGGCGAGAGCACCACCGGCGGGACCGCGCCCGGGTGCCGCTGCGCCAGCGGGGCCGCGCCGGTGCCGTAGAAGGCCTTGCGGCGCAGCCACTCCCCCGGACGCGTGCGGTGGTCGTGGGCGACCCGTGACTGCGGTTCGAAGCGCATCGCCCAGCCCGCGCGGTGCAGCCGCAGCACCAGGTCGACGTCCTCGGCGACGTGCATGTCCGGATCGAACGCACCACCGGCACCCGCGACCGCCTCGGCCCGCACGAGCATCGCCGCGCTCGGCACGTAGGCGACCCGCGAGCGGGGCACGACCAGCGCCGGGTCCGGCCCCAGGTCCAGCGACGACCGGACGGCCTCGTAGCGCCCGACCGTCCCGCGCAGGCCGGAGCCGCGCTCGGGGTCGAGCGCGACGATCCGCGGGGCGACGAGCCCGACCGCGGGATCGGCCAGGTGCGCGAGCAGCGGTTCCAGCCAGCCCGGCTCGGGGACGACGTCGGAGTCGACGAACACGACGAACGGGGTGCGGGCCGCCGCGAGGCCGGCGTTGCGGGCGGCGGCGGGGCCCTGCGGCGTGGCGTGCCGGACGACCCGCCCGCCCGCGGCCTCGACGTCGCGCCGCAGCGGACCGGGCTCCGTCGACCCGTCGTCGACGACGACCAGCCCGCCGGGTGCCCCCGGACCTGCACCGACCGGACCGAGCGCGGCGAGCAACCGGTCCAGCGGCCGGTCCTTCACGGGGACGACGACGGTCACCGCGGCCGCCGTGTGCCCCCCGGACGCCGGGCCGGCCCCGGCCACGGGGTGGGCGAGACCCGCGTCGAGCAGGGTCCGGGCGAGCGCCCGGTGCGTCGGCGAGGCGACCTCCAGGATCCCGCCCGGCGGGGGCAGCAGCTCCCGGGCCCGCGCCGACAGGTGCACCAGCCGGGGCGGGGCGCCGCCGAGCAGCGCCGCGCCGCCGTCGATCCGCCGGGTCCGCCGGTCGAGCAGCACCCGGAACCCGTCCGGGAGACGCCGGTCCGCGGGCCCGCCCCCCTCGGCGGGGGCACCGGGGGGCGTGGTCTCGGAGCGGGCGGCGGTGGTCACCGGCCGAGCGTTCCATCCCCGCCGCCACCGAGTCGATACTCCCCGGACCGTGGTCCCGTCCGGGCGGCACACTCGTCGTCATGCCGGATCTCCTGCCCCGCTACGGCACCGCGACGCTGGCCGACGTCCTCCCCGCCCTGCTGCACGCGATCGGCTCGCCGCTCGACGAACGGCCGCCGGCGTTCGCGCTGCCGCCCGCACGGGCAGCCGTCCTGCTGCTGGTCGACGGGCTGGGCCACGAGCTGCTCCGCGCGCACGCCGCCGACGCCCCGGTCCTCGCCGGCCTCGCCGACGCGGGACCCCTGACCGTCGGGTTCCCGTCGACCACACCGATCAGCCTCACCTCGCTCGGGACCGGCCTGCCCCCGGGCGCGCACGGGACGCTGGGGCTGTCGTTCCGGGTCGGCGGCGAGCTGCTCGACGCGCTGGGCTGGTCGGTCGCCCGGAAGGACCGCCGCGACGACCTCGTCCCCGAGCGGGTGCAGCCGGAGCCGACCGCGCTGGAGCGGGCCGCGGCGGCGGGCGTCGCGGTGCGGACGGTGTCGCCACGGGCGTTCCGCACGTCCGGGCTGACCCGGTCCGGGCTGCGCGGCGGGGAGTACCGCGGGGTGGCGGCGCTGGGCGACCTCGCCGCGGAGATCGTGGACGGCGCGGCCGGGCCGGGCCCGCGGCTGGTCTACGGCTACCACGCCGATCTCGACGCCCTCGGGCACGTGTACGGCCCGGGCACCCCGGCCTGGCGCTGGCAGCTGCGCCAGATCGACGCGCTGCTCGGGATGCTGGTCGAGGCATTGCCCGCCGGGACGCTGCTGGCCGTCACCGGCGACCACGGGATGGTCACCGTGGACCGGCTCGTCGACGCCGACGAGCGGCCCGAGCTGCGGTCGGGCGTCGCCCTGCTCGGGGGTGATCCCCGGGCCCGGCACGTCTACACCGAGCCGGGCGCTGCCGGCGACGTGCTGGCCGCCTGGCGGGCGGTCCTCGGCGAGGACGCGTGGGTGGCGTCCCGGGACGAGGCGGTCGCCGAGGGCTGGTTCGGCCCGGTCGGCGAGCGGGTGCGGGACCGGATCGGGGACGTCGTCGTGGCGCTGCGCGGGACGGCCGCGGTGGTGCGCTCGGAGGCCGAGCCGTACCTGTCGTCGTTCCCCGGACAGCACGGGTCCTTCACCGCGGACGAGCAGCTGGTCCCGCTGCTCGTGCACTCCTGACCGCGGGGCCTACCGGGCGGGGACGCGCAGGCGCCCGGTCTCCGGGTCCGGGTCCCAGGCGTCGATCGCGGCCGACGCCGCGTCGACGATCGCGGTGAGCACCCGCCCGCCCTCGGCGGCCGACGCGCCCGACGGGTCGCCCAGCACCCCGTTCGGGCTGACCGCGGCGACGCCGCCCGCGCGCAGCTCGCCGATCACCTCGCGCAGCGGCCGGGTGTCCCCGGCGGCCGCGTGCTCCCGGCGGACCAGCGCGGGATCGACGTGCTCCAGCAGCGACGTCTCGTACCGGCCGGCGTGCGCGTCGAGCGGGACCCCCGGGACGGGCGCGGAGCACGGCAGCCAGGCCGCGTCGCGGCCCTCGTAGCGCAGGAGCGTGACGGCCGACCGCAGCGCCGCGACGTTCCCGCCGTGCCCGTTGACCAGCACCAGCCGCGACGCCCACCGGCAGGCCGAGCGACCGTACTCGACCAGCACGGTGCGCAGCGCCTCCTCCCCGATCGACACCGTGCCGGGGAACCCCTCGTGCTCACCGGCCGCCCCGTAGGCCAGTGCGGGGGCGAGCACGAGCTCCGGGTCGGCGTCGTGCAGCGCGGCCGCGAGTACCGACGCGAAGAGCGTGTCGGTACCCAGGGGGAGGTGCGGCCCGTGCTGCTCGACCGACCCCACCGGGACGACGACGGTGGGCGCCCGGCCGGTCAGCTCGGTCCAGGTCAGGTCGGCGAGCAGCATGGTGACAGCGTCCCCCGTCAGCGTCCGGCCCCGCGCAGCGCGGTCAGTGCCAGTACGACGACACCCGCCAGCAGTCCCGCGCCGACCAGTCCGACGGCGCCGACACCGGTGGTGAACGCCGTGCGCGCGGCGGCGAGCAGGGCCTCCCCGGCCGCGGGCGGCAGGTCCGCGGCGGCCGTCACCGCCCCGGCCATGCCCTCCCCGGCCCGCTCCGCCACGTCCGCCGGCAGCCCGCCGGGGAGCACCAGGCGTCCGGTGTAGACGGCGGTGAGCACGCTGCCCGTCACCGCGACGCCCAGCGCCACCCCGAGCTCGCCCGCGGTCTCCGAGATCGACGCCGCCGACCCGGCCCGCGCGCTCGGCACCGACCCGATCACCAGGTCGGTGGCGATCACCCCGATCGGGCTCAGGCCGAGCACCGTCCCGGTGACGGACGCGACGAGCGCGACCGGGCCGGCGCCCGCACCGGCCAGCCCGACGACCAGCGAACCGGCGGCGGCGATCCCGGCCGAGGCCGCCACGACCGGGGAGACCCCGAAGCGGCGGGTCAGCGCCGGGGTCAGCAGCGACCCGGCCACCGTGGCGAGCGCCAGCGGCAGCATCCACACGCCGGCGACCAGCGGGGAGGCCCCCGCCACCAGCTGCAGGTACTGCGGGAGCACGAAGAACAACCCGTTGACCGCGAGCAGCGAGACCAGCAGCACCGACACCGCCGCGGTGAAGGCCGGCCGGGTGAACAGCGCGACGTCGAGCAGCGGGTCGGCCAGCCGGCGCTGGCGGCGGACGAACACCGTCCCCGCCGTCGTGCCGGCGACGGCCGCGACGAGCACGGTCGCACTCGGCCCGTAGGCCGCGAGGTTCTTGACCGCGAGGACGAGCGGCAACATCGCCGCGAGCGAGAGCGCGACGCTGACGGCGTCGATCCGGCCGTCCCCGGAGCCGCGCTCCTCCGGCAGCAGGCGCGGCCCCAGCACGAGCAGCAGCAGCATGGCGGGCACGCCGACCAGGAACACCGACCCCCACCAGAACGCCTCGACCAGGGCGCCGCCGACCAGCGGCCCGAGTGCGGCGCCGACGGAGAACGTCGTCATCCACACCGCGACCGCGAACCGGCGCTGGACCGGGTCGGGGAACATCGTCGAGATCAGCCCGAGGGTGGACGGCATCAGGGTCGCCCCGGCGACGCCCAGCAGGGCCCGGGCGGCGATCAGCAGCTCCGCGGTCGGGGCGAACGCGGCCAGCACGGAGGCGACGGCGAACGCGGCGCCGCCGATCAGCAGCAGCCTGCGGCGGCCGATCCGGTCGCCGAGCGTGCCCATCGTGATGAGGAACCCGGCGATCAGGAAGCCGTAGATGTCGAGGATCCACAGCTGCTGGGTGGCCGAGGGCTGCAGGTCCGCGGTCAGGGCGGGCGCGGCGAGGTAGAGGACGCTGACGTCGAGCGCCAGCACGAGGAGGGGCAGGGCGAGGACGGCGAGGCCGACCCACTCCCGTGGCCCGGCGCGGTCGGGGGTCGTCCGTGGATCGGTCTGCATGGCGACGACGCTAGGAACTGGACCTGACTTCAGGTCAAGACCGCGTCTCCCTCCCGGATCGCGGCGTCCATCCGCCGCGGGGCCAGGGCGTCACCGATGCGGTACACCGGCACGGGCCCGCCGGTGAGCGCCGTCCACAGGGTCCCACACGGCACCGACGACGACGCCGTGACGACGGCCGCGACCTCCCGCTGCTCGGTCCGGACGGTCGGGTGGTGCAGCAGCTCGACGGCCACGCCCCCGCCGGCGCCGGAGACGCCGAGCACCGCACGGTCGGTGCTGCAGCGGATCCCGGCGGTGTGCGCGCGGCGGCGGAACCCCTCGCGGTCGAGGGTGAGCCCGAGGTCCTGGCCGACGACCAGCGCGGCGGTGACGATCTCGACGTCGTGCCCGCGGGCCGCCAGCAGCTCGGCGGTCGAGGTGGCGTGGTGGAAGCCCAGCTCGTCGACGACGAGGACCGGGCCGCCGGGCAGCCGGGCCCCGGCGAGGACGTCGTCGACCGGGACGGTCAGCCGCTCCGGGTCCCAGGCCGGGACGGACGGCCGGGAGCCGGTCGCGAGGACGACGGCGTCCGGGCCCCGGTCGGCGACGAACCCGGCGTCCACGGTGGTCCCGAACCGGATCCCGGCCCCGGCGTCCCGGGCCGCCCGGAGCAGGTCGGTGACGACGTGGCCCAGCTCGCCGCGGCCGGGGGCGGTCGCGGCGAGGGCCAGCCGGCCGCCGGGGGCGTCGGTGCGCTCGGCCAGCAGGACACGGTGGCCCCGCCCGGCCAGCGCACCCGCGGCGGAGAGACCGGCCGGGCCCGCCCCGACGACGAGCACCCGCGCCGGGTCCCCCACCCTCCTCGCGCGCCGCGGGCGCACCCCCTCGCGTCCGGCCGCGGGGTTCACCGCGCACCCGAGAGGCAGGTTGAGCCCGACCCGGCCGATGCACTCCTGGTTGCAGCCGACGCAGCGGCGCACCGGGCGTCCGGCCAGGGCCTTCGCGGCGAAGTCCGGGTCGGCGATCTGCCCGCGGGCGACGCCGACGAGGTCGCACTCGCCGCGCGCCACCGCGTCCGCGGCCTGGGCGGGCGTGGTGAACCGGCCGACGCCGACGACCGGGACGTCCGACCCCGCCTCGCGGACGGCGCGGCGCAGCGTCGCGGCGAGGTGCCCGGCGTACCCGGACGGTGTGTGCATCGACGGCTCGATCAGGTGCAGCGTCGAGGTCGCGACGCCGACCGAGGTGGTGAGGTGGTCGACCGCGCCGGTCGCGACGAGCCGCCGGGCGAGGTCGGCGCCGTCGCCGGGGGAGATCCCGCCGGGGACGCGCTCGTCGGCGCCGATCCGCAGGCCCAGCACCGGGTCCGGGCCGATCGCCGCACGGACGGCGGCGACGACGTCGAGCACGATCCGTGCCCGGCGGGCACGGTCGCCGCCCCACGCGTCGGTCCGCCGGTTCGTCGCCGGGGACAGGAACAGGCGCAGCAGCGAGGCGTGCGAGCACTGGATCTCGACGCCGTCGAACCCGCCGGCGACGCAGCGGGCCGCGACGTCGGCGAACCCGGCGACGATCCCGGCGATCCCCGCGGCGTCGAGCTCCCGGGGCACCTCGCGGAACATCGGGTCGGGCAGCGCCGACGGGCCGACGACGGCCTCCCGCGAGTACATCCCCGAGCCCTGCGCGCCGTTGTGGTTGAGCTGGGCGAGCACGACCGCGCCGTGCGCCTTCACGGCGTCGGTGATCCGCCGGTAGCCGGGGAGGACCGACGGGTCGTGCCCCCGGATCAGGCGCTCGTAGGGCCGGTCGTCCGGGAGGACGGCGTGCTCCTCGGTGATCACCAGTCCGGCGCCGCCCGCGGCCCGGGCCGCGTAGTAGGCGGCGTGCCGGGCGGACGGCAGCCCGTCCTCGGCGAAACCGGTGAGGTGGGCGGTGAAGACGATCCGGTTCCGCAGCTCGCGCCGCCCGAGCCGCAACGGCACACCGAGCCCCCCGGAACCCCGCTCACCTCCCCCGCCCCGCCCGGCCGGACGCCCGTCGATCAGCACGTCCCGGCCCTCGCGGGGGCCGGGACGTGCGCCCCGATCCCGTGCGAACGCGACGCGGCGGCCCTCCCGGACCGCCTCCGTCAGGGTGCGGGGGGCGACCCGGTCGCCGGCGGTCGCGCGGCCGGGGGCGTCCGGGACGCTGCGGTCCGGCAGCCGCGCCCCGCAGTCGACGACGGCCGCGCACGGCACCGCGGTGACCGCGCCGGTGTGCACGTCGACCAGCTCGGCGACGCCGTCACGGACGGCACGGAGCTCGGTGAACAGGGCCCGGGTCACGCCGGCCCGCTCCAGCCGCGTGTTCGCCGGGGCCATGTCCCCGCAACGCCCGAGCTGGTGCCCCGCGACGGCGTCCGGTGTGGACAGGGTGACGGGGTGGCCCGCCGCCGCGAGCAGCTCCGCGACCCCCGGTCCGGTCCAGTCCCCGAGCGGATCGCGCACCAGGACCGGCGCGTCCCGCGGGACCGGCAGGACGGCGCCGGAGGCGAGATCGGCGGCGGCGACGACCGGGACGTCGGAGTCGAACTCCGGCGGCGCCGCGCGGGAGCCGGTGGCCAGCACCACGGCGGCGCCGAGCGCCTCGGCCGCGCGGACGGCGTCGTCGTCCAGGCCGGACCGGAGCTCGACCCGGACACCGAGCCGGTCCAGCTCGGCCGACCACCACGCCACCGGCAGCGCCAGCCGCTCCCGCCCGGGCAGCGCGGCGGCGGCGTGCAGGAGGCCACCGAGCCGGTCCGAGCGTTCGTGCAGCGTCACGGGGTGCCCGCGCAGCGCGAGGGTCCGCGCCGCCTCGAGCCCGGCCGGCCCGCCCCCGACGACGAGCACCCGCCGCGCGGGCTCGCTCTCCGGCCCCGGAGCCGGGCCGTTCCCGCCCGGCCCGCCGGCCGTCCCCGGGCCGCCCGCGGTCGTCCCGGTCGCGGGGGGCGTCCCGGTCGCCGGGATCGCCGGGGTCATCGCGGTCGCGGGGGGCGTCGCGGTCGCCGGGGGCCCGGCTCGGCCGGTGCGGGGGTCCGGCTCGGTGCGTTCGTGGCCGGACCGGGGTTCCAGCTCGTCGCCGACCACCGGGTTGCGCGGGTCCCGCGCCGCGGCGAGCGCGTTCGTGAGCAGGCACGGCCGGATCCGCTCCGGCGTCCCCGCGCGGGCCAGTGCGACGAGCCCGGGATCGGCGATCTGCGCTCTCGTCATCTCGACGAGATCGGCGTCACCGCAGGTCAGAACGTCCTCGGCGAGCTCCGTCGACGCGACGCTCCCGGCCAGCACGACCGGCACCACCCCCTCCACAGCTCTGCGCACCCGGGCGCACCGGTCCCGCAGGAACGCCTCGGGGGTGTGCAGGTCCGGCCGCGTCGCACCGGGCGACAGCCCGCTGCCGGCGACCGGGACGAGCAGGTCCACCGCCGGCGCGACGGCACGGGCGAGCGCGACGCCGTCGTCCGGGGTGATCCCCGCCCACGGGGCGAGCTCGTCGACGCACAGCCGCAGCGCCAGCAGCGGTCCGGGCCCCATCGCGTCGCGGACCGCGGCGAGCACCTCCCGCAGCAGCAACGACCGGTCGGAGCCGTACCGGTCGGTGCGGTGGTCGGTGAGCCCGGAGCAGAACTGGCGGAGCAGCGAGTGCTGCCCGGCGGAGATCTCCACACCGTCCACACCACTGTCCACAGCGGACCGAGCGGCGTCGGCGAACCCGCGGACGACCGCGTCGATCTCCGGGGTGTCCATCGCGACCGGGGTCTCCCGGGACACGACGTCCGGGACCGCGGACGGCGCCCACAGCGGGTGCCCGGAGTGCGCGGAGGTGCCCTGCCCACCGGCGTGGGCGAGTCCGGCGAGCACCAGCGCCCCGTACGGCCGGCACGCCGCGACGACCGCGGCCCACCCGGGCCCGGCCGGCACAGCGCCCCGCCCCGCGCGAACCGGATCGTGACTCGGCGCTACCGGGCCCGGGCCTCGCCGCGCCGCTACGGGGCCCGGCACCGCCTCCGGGACGGGCACCGGACCGTCCGTGCCCGGATCACCCTCGCCGAGAAGCAGTTCGGTGTCGGCGTAGAGCCCGCCGCCGACGCTGATCTGCATCTCGGCGGGATCCGGCCCGGACGAGGACGAGAACGGGGACGCCGACGCGGGACCCGGCGCAGAGCGCGGTCGGGCCCCGGGCACCGGATCGACCGGGACCGGGACCGGGACCGGGACCGGGACCGGGAACGCCGCGGGCGCGTAGGCGTAGGGATGGTCCGAGGCGTGCACCGACGCCGGCTCGACCACGATCAGCCCGGCGCCCCCGGCGGCCCGGGCCGCGTAGTAGGCGACGTGGTCGTCGGTGATCTCCCGGGCGGTGTTGCCGAGGTTCGTCTCGTGCGGCCCGAACAGCACACGCGACGGGGCCCGCCGACCGCGCAGGTCGACGGGCCCCGTCAGCAGGCTCGTGGTCAGCTCCCCGCGACCGGCGCGGCGGCCGGCTCGGACTCCGGCGTCGGCGTGAACCCGGCGAGCGGGCTCTCGTCACACGCCCGGTCCGGCCGGCGCGGCGGCGGGGCCAGGGACAGCATCGTCGGCTGCTTGGGCTCCCGGGAGTTCCGCGGCGCCGACCGGGAGTGGTCGACGTCGGACTTCGGGATCACGGTCTCGGAGTTGCGCGCCGCGAGCATCTGCTCGCCGTAGCCCTGCACACACTCCGGGTCCGGGCCGTCGAGCGGCAGCCCGGTGAAGAACTTGGCCGCCATGCAGCCGCCCTGGCAGGAGTCGTAGTGCTGGCACGACGCGCAGGCCCCGCCGGTCTGCGGCTGGCGCAGCTCGGTGAACAGGTCCGAGTGCTCCCAGACCTCCTTGAAGCCGCCCTCGTCGCGGACGTTGCCCGCCAGGAAGTTCTCGTGGATCGCGAACGGGCAGGCGTAGACGTCGCCGACCGGGTCGATCAGGCAGACCACGCGCCCCGCGCCGCACAGGTTCAGCCCGGGGAGGGCGTCGCCGTAGGCCGAGAGGTGGAAGAACGAGTCACCGGTCAGGACCTGGTCGCCGTGCGCGACCAGCCAGTCGTAGAGCTGCTTCTGCTGGGCCTGGGTCGGGTGCAGCTCGTCCCAGACGTCGGCACCGCGGCCGGACGGGCGCAGCCGGGTGATCCGCAGCTGGGCGCCGTACTTGTCGGCGATGGCCTTGAAGTCGTCGAGCTGGTCGACGTTCTCCCGGGTCATGACGACCGAGATCTTCGGCGCCTGGAAGCCCGCCTCGGCGAGGTTCTCCAGCGCGGTGATCGCGGTGTCGAAGGAACCGGGGCCGCGGACGTAGTCGTTGACCTCGGCGGTCGCGCCGTCCATCGAGATCTGGATGTCGACGTAGTCGGTCGCGGCCAGCTGGGCGGCGCGGGCCTTGTCGAGCTTGACGCCGTTGGTGGAGAACTTGACCCCGACGTCGTGCGCGATGGCGTAGTCGAGCAGCTCCCAGAAGTCCGGGCGCACGGTCGGCTCGCCGCCGCCGATGTTGATGTAGAAGACCTGCATCCGCTGCAGCTCGTCGATCACCGCCTTGGCCTCGGCGGTGGTCAGTTCACGCGGGTCACGGCGCCCGGAGCTCGACAGGCAGTGCACACACGCGAGGTTGCACGCGTAGGTGAGCTCCCAGGTCAGGCAGATGGGCGAGTTGAGGCCGTACTGGAAGTGGTCGACCAGCTTCACGGGCACCCCTTTGTGGTGGTCGGCGGGCTCTAGCGGGCGACGATGGTCCGGGACTGCAGCAGCCCGGCGAGTGCCTTCAGGTAGGCCTCGTGCTGGGCGGCGGGCACGCCGGCCGCCTCGACGGCGGACCGGGCGTCGGGCTGGTCGGCCAGCCCGCGCACCACCTCGACCAGCTGGACGGTCTTCAGGAACGACAGCTTGCGGGTCGTGAAGTCGTACACCAGGGCACCGAAGGGCTCGGGGCGCAGCGAGACGCTCTCGCTGAGGCGGTACGGCGCCGCGGGGTCGAACGACCCCGCGGCCCCGTCCGAGCTCGGGCTCGGTACCGCGGTGTCGAGCGGCTTAGTAGACACCGCACATGCCGTCGATGGAGACCTCTTCGACGAGGGTCTCCTCGACCAGGGCGTCCTCGTTCTGGTGCTCGCTCATGGGCTACCTCCGCAGGGATCGACTCTCGGCGAGAGAGGTGACGAACCGCCCCCGCCGGCCGGCGGTGGCAGCGAGATCGACGCTATTGGCACCCGGTGCCGGAATGCAAGGACCTCCTCGGACGCCCGTCCGTTCGGAGGGGAGGCATGCTGGCGGTCATGACGGTCGACGGCGCTGACTCCCCTGCCCTGCTGCATCTCTGCACCCCCGCCGAGCGCACCTCCTACGAGCTCGTCGGCGAGATCGCCCCGGCCTCGCTCGACGAGGTGGGCTTCGTCCACCTGTCCACTCCCGACCAGGTCGCGCTGCCCGCACAGCGGCTGTTCCCGGGCCGGACCGATCTCGTCCTGCTCGTCCTGTCCCCCGCCGCGATCGCCGACGCCGGCATCGAGGTCCGGTGGGAGCCCGGCGTCCCGGGCGACCCGGAGGCGATGCGCTTCCCGCACGCGTACGGCGCCGTCCCGGCGTCCGCGGTGCGCGCCGTCGTGCCCTACCCGCCGGGGCCGGACGGGTTCACCGCGCCCGAGATCCCCTGATCGACGGCGCCCTCCCCTCCGTCCGGAGGGGACTCCTGCCCCGGCGAACGGCCGGGTGGTCAGGTACCCATCCGTAGCTGTTGCAGATTGCTGGCAATAGCCATGGTTGTGCTCGTCCGCAACGCCAACGAGGCCGTCGAGGAGAGCCAATGGCCATCGAGCTCAACCAGATCTGGGACTTCCCGATCAAGGAGTTCCACCCGTTCCCGCGGGCGCTCCTGGGGGTCGGCGCGCACGACATCCTGGGTGTCGAGGCGAAGAACCTCGGCATGACGCGCGTCCTGTTCGTCACGTCCGGGCTGCGCGGCTCCGGGATCATCGAGGAGCTCAAGGGCAAGGTCGAGTACCAGGGCGTCGACGTCGTCGTCTACGACCAGGTCGAGTCCAATCCCAAGGACTACAACTGCATGGACGCCGCCGCGCTCTACACGAGCGAGAAGTGCGACGGCATCATCTCGATCGGCGGCGGCTCGTCGCACGACGCCGCCAAGGGTGCGCGCGTCGTCATCGCGCACGACGGGCGGAACATCAACGAGTTCGAGGGTTTCTCGAAGTCCACGAACATGGAGAACCCGCCGCACATCGCGGTCTCCACCACCGCAGGGACCGGGTCCGAGACCTCGTGGGCGTACGTCATCACGAACACGTCGGACATGGACAACCCGAAGAAGTGGGTCGGGTTCGACGACGCCGTCGTCACCACCCTGGCCCTCGACGACCCGCTGCTGTACTACAGCTGCCCGCAGCACTTCACCGCGTACTGCGGGTTCGACGTGCTGGCCCACGGCTCCGAACCGTTCGTGTCGCGGCTGGACTTCGAGCCGTCGCTGGGCAACGCGCTGTACTCGATCGAGCTGGTCGGCCAGTACCTGCGCGAGGCGACCTACGAGCCGCGCAACCTGCAGGCCCGCTCGAAGATGATGCACGCCCAGTACATCGCCGCACAGGCGTTCAACTCGGGTGGCCTCGGCCTGGTGCACTCCACGTCGCACGCGGTGTCGGCGTTCTTCGACACCCACCACGGCCTGAACAACGCCATCGCCCTGCCCCGCGTGTGGGAGTACAACCTGCCCTCGCGCTACGAGCGGTACGCCAAGATCGCGACCGCGCTGGGCGTCGACACCCGGAACATGACCACCGTCCAGGCCGCCGACGCCGCGGTCGAGGAGGCCATCCGGCTGTCCAAGGACGTCGGCATCCCGGACAACTTCGGCGTGCTGCAGTCCGACAGCTACGACAAGAACCGGATGAACACCGGCAAGTACGCCGGCCGCGGGGACACGATCCCCACCGACGACAAGACGATCCGCAGCATCGCCGAGCACATGATGGGCGACTACTGCACGCCGGGTAACCCCCGCGAGTGCACCGTCGACGCGCTGGTGCCGCTGGTCGACCACGCCTTCAACAAGTCCTACTAGGACGCGGTTCGGACCCGCCGCCGCGCCCGGATCAGCCCCCGGGCGCGGCGGCGGCCTGTCCCGACCGTCACGAGACGCTTCTGCGCAGTGCAGCGAGGAGAACGGTGTTCGAGAGCCCCGAGACGCTGACCGAGGCCCTGGCCGGCGAGAACTACGTCATCGACCCCGAGTTCGCGGTGGTGGTGCACCTGGCCACCGCCCTGGAGCGGCCCCTCCTGCTGGAGGGCCCGGCCGGCGTCGGCAAGACCGAGCTGGCCAAGTCGCTGGCCGCCGCGGCGGGCCGGACGCTGATCCGGTTGCAGTGCTACGAGGGTCTCGACGACGGCCGCGCCCTCTACGAGTGGGACTACGGCAAGCAGCTCATGCACGTCCAGATGCTCCGCGACCGGATCGGCGAGCTGCTCGCGGGCACCGCGACGATGGCCGAGGCGTCGGCCCGGCTGCAGGCCGAGGACACCGGCCTCTACACGGAGCACTTCCTCTCCGCCCGCCCGCTGCTCGAGGCCGTGCTCTCCCCCGAGCCCGTGGTGCTGCTCGTCGACGAGGTCGACCGCACCGAGGAGTCGATGGAGGCGCTGCTGCTGGAGGTGCTCGCCGAACGGCAGGTGACCGTCCCCGAGATCGGCACCTTCACCGCGCGTTCGGCGCCGTGGGTCGTGCTGACCTCCAACGACACCCGCGAGCTGTCGCCCGCCCTGAAACGACGCTGCCTCCACTACCAGGTCGGCTTCCCGACCCCCGAGCGCGAGACCGAGATCGTGTCCCGCCGCGCCCCCGAGGTCGCCGCCGACGTCGTCACCGACGTGGTCGAGCTGGCCCGGCGGCTGCGCGAGTTCCCGCTGCGCAAGTCCCCGTCGATCTCCGAGGTCGTCGACGCCTCCCGCGCCGCCGCCGTGCTCGGCCTCGAATCCGGCGGTGAGCTGGAGAAGGTGCGGTCCTCGCTGCTCGCGGCGCTGCTGAAGTACGGCTCCGACCGCGAGCTGGCCGTGCGGCGCCTCGACGGCGCCGGGGTCGCGGACGAGGTGGGGGCGGCCGACGACGCGGGCTGGGTGAGCCGCTCGTCGCGGCCCGCGGACACGACGTCCGGCGCGTTCGGCAAGGGTCGCGCCACCTCCACCGGGAGCCGGGCCGCGACCGACCGGAACCGCCGGGGCCGCCGGTGAGCACGGCGGACGGGCACGCGGAGAGACTCCTCTCGGTGCTCTCCGCCGCCTTCACCCGGGTACTGCGGGCCCAGCGGGTGGCGGTCTCCCCCGCCGAGGCGATCGAGGTCCGGCGGGTACTGGCCATGATCGGCGCCACCGACACCGCGCGGCTGCGGGCCGGGCTGCGCGCCGTCACCGTCAAGTACTCCTACGAGCGCGCCGGGTTCGAGCGGGCCTTCGACGCCTTCTTCGGTCTGCTCCCCGAACCCGCGGGCGACGGGTCCGCGAGCGGCGGGCCCGGACTCCGCGGGCCGGGCGCCGAGGGTCTGCCCACCGACCTGGATCTCACCGAGGACGACGACCCGCTCGGCCGCTACGCCGACTACGACCCGAACGTGGCCGATGTCGGGGACATGCTCGACGCCGACGAGCAGGAGAAGGGCTTCAACCCGCACCGCGACGACGACGACGTGTCGCTGGGCGGGTCGGACTCCGAGCTCTCGGTGTCCTCCGGGGAGGACAGGGGCCGCCGCGGGACGACCTACACCGTGGATCTCGAGCGAGCGGGCGCCGCGGTCGGCAAGGAGCTGACATCGGGGGCCACGACGCAGGTCTCCGGCGAGATCTCCTTCGACGACCCGGAGGCGATCCTGGCCTGGCTCGCCGCGTACGACCCACACGCCGTCTACACCGACGGTCCCGAGGGCGAGGAGCTCTCGGAGGTCCAGCTCGGCACTCTCGTCGAGGCCATCGCCGAGTTCGTGACCCAGCTCGCCGAGCGGGTCGAGGCCGGCGAGGGCGAACGACCCGACCCCGCGATCGACGGCACCGACGGCGCCGACCGGCTGGACTCCGCCGACATGCAGCAGGCCTGCCACGAGCTGCTGCACCGCATGCGCGGCGCACCACGACGGGTCCCGCGCGAGCACGCCCACGGCCCGCTCGACGTGCGGCACACGGTGCGGCGCAGCATGCGCAGCGACGGCGTGCCGTTCCACCTGCTGCACCGTGCGAAGGTCCCGGACCGGGTCCGGCTGCTGGTGATCGCGGACGTCTCGCTGTCGGTCCGGTCGATCACCGCGTTCGTGCTGCGGCTGGCGCGGACACTGCACCGGCAGGCGTTCCGCTGCCGGGTGCTGGCCTACGTGGACTCACCGGTCGAGGTGACCGAGCTCCTGCTGCGCGCGCACGACGACCACGCCCTGGCCGCGGTCCTCGCGGCACCGGGCATCGACCTGGACGCCACCAGCGACTACGGCCGGGTGTTCACCGAGCTGAACGAGAACTTCGCCGACGCCGTCGACCACCGCACCGCCGTGCTGTTCGTCGGCGACGGCCGCTCCAACGGCCTGCCCCCGGGCACCGAGGAGCTGCGGACCCTGGCACGGCGTGCCTTCCGGGTCGGCTGGATCACCCCGGAACCCGGGCGCTACTGGAACCAGGCGTCGTGCGCGATGGAGGAGTACTCGGAGATCGTCGACCACGTGCTGGTCGCGAAGGACGCCGACGACCTGCTCGCCGGGGCGGGGGAGCTGGGTCACGCGCTGTCGCGCCCGTGAGTGGAAAACAGGGTCAGGGCCGTGTTTTCCACTCACGAGTCGCGGAGCGACCGGCGTGGGATGTCCGGACCGGTGGCGCCGGCGGCGTCGCGGGGCATCCGCCGGGCAAAGGTCACGACGGTGTCCGCCAGCTCGGCCAGCCGGTCTCGGACGCCGTCGTCGGTCAGCTCTCCGCCCGCGAAGTGGGTGTTGTTGGCGTACACCGCACCCGGCGCCGCCCAGGCGCGGAAGAAGCCGACCAGCGGTTTGAGCTCGTGCTCGATCGCGAGGAAGTGGTGGTCGGTGCCGCCGGTCGCGACCAGGCCGACCGGCTTGCCAGCGAGCGCGTCGTTGGGCAGCACGTCGAACAGGTTCTTCAACCGGCCCGTGTAGCCGCCCCGGTACATCGGCGTGCCGATGACCAGGGCGTCCGCGGCGACGACGCGGTCGATCACCGCACGGGTGTCGCCGGTGTAGCCGGCGGGGTCCCGGCCGTCGGAGAACACGACGTCGTGGTCGCGCAGGTGCAGCAGGCCGGCGTCGACGTCGTCGTGTCCCGCGGCCCGGGCGACCGCGATCTCGAGGAGCAGAGCCGTCTTCGACGGGGTGGAGGGGCTGCCGGAGATCGCCAGGAGGTCCATCCCGGGCACCCTAACCGCGAGGGCGTTCGGCACCCTGGTGCCGTGCCCCTGAGCCGACGCTCGTTCCTGCGTGCCACCGGCGCCGCCGCGGCGCTGGCCGGGATCCCCGCCCTCGCCGCGTGCGGCGCCCCGGCCGACGCCGGCGCCCCGCGCCTGACCGTGGCGTTCGCCGGTGCCGGACCGCTGCCGGTGACCGACCCGCACCAGGTGTGGCGGCCGGTCGACCGGGCGCGTGCGGCGGCCGTGGCGGACACGCTGCTGGTGTGGGGCCAGGACATGCGGCCGGAGCCGCACCTGGCCGCGTCGGTGGAGCCGGACCGCACCGGGAGGCGGTGGCGGGTCCGGATGCGGGAGGCGACCGCGCACGACGGCAGGCCGCTCACCGCGGCCGACGCGCTCGCGTCGTTCCGCCGGATCGCCGCCCCCGCGACCGGGGCGACCGCGGCCCCGCTGCTGGCGAACGTCGACCTCACCGCGAGCCGGGTGGTCTCGCCGACCGAGCTGGAGTTCGTCCTGCGGACCCCGGACTTCCAGTTCCCGCTGGTCCTGGGCGCGCCGGGGACCGGGATCGTCCGCGACGGCCGCGGCGGGACCCCGGTCGGCACCGGCGCGTTCCGGGTCGGGGACACCCCGGCCGTCCTCCTCCGGCACGACGGGCACTGGCTGGGCGCGGCCCTGTCCCCCGAGCTCGAGTTCCTCGTGGACGACGACGAGGAGAACCGCTACCAGTCGCTGCTCGACGGGTACGTCGCCTACGCCCACGACCTCTTCCCGCACAGCGTGCGGCGGATCCTCGGCCGCACCGGGACGGGCGTCGTCTCGACCCCGGCCTCGGCCACCCGGTTCCTGGAGCTGGGCACCGGCCCGGCGCGGGCCACCGGGCGGGCCGATCTCGGCGGTCCGGACGACGACGGTCCCGCGCTCGCCGTGCCACCGGAGGGCGCCGACCCGTTCGGCGATCCGCGGCTGCGGGAGGCGGTGCGGCTCGGCATCGACCGCGACGAGCTGGTGCGGAAGGTCCTGCTCGATCTCGGCTCCCCCGGCGACGACCTGTTCGGGACCGGGCTCGCGCACCATCCCGACCGCGTCCCGCCGGTCGCCCGCGACGTCGACCGGGCCCGGGAGCTCGTCACCGCGGCCGGGGCGTACGGAGCGACCGTCGGGCTGGTGTTCGACCCGCTCGATCCGCTCTCCCGCCCGGCCGCGACGGTCGTCGCCGAGCAGCTGGAGACGATCGGTCTGGTCGCCGAACCCCGCGAACCGGATCCGGCGGGTGCCGAGCCGGTCCCGGGCATCCGGTTCCGCCGGGTGCCGGCCCAGCCGGTCCCGCTGTACCTGCGCGCGGTCGCCGCCGGCGGGCAGGACCCGATCCCCGTTCCGGTCGCGGACGACGCCCCGGCAGCACCGGAGGCACCGACGCCCGGGACGGCCCGCGCCGACGTGACGGAGCTGCTCGTCACCGCCGCCCGGACACCCGACGAGCGCACCCGCGACACCGCCCTGCGCCGCTCCCAGGTGCTGGTGCGCGACGCGGCGACGGTCTGGTCGGTGGGCGACGAGCACGTCGGCATCTCCGCCGACCTGACGGGTGTCGAGCCCGCCCGGCCGGACACCGGGACCTGGGCCCGCTTCCACCGCGTCCGCCTGGGCTGACCGCGGGCCGGCAGGACCGGTCCTTGCACCCGGCCATCGCCCGTGATCCTGTTCAGGTGATCAGGCGAGAGCGGGGAGGACGTCGGGCGTGTGGAGCCGGTTCGACAGGGCTGCCGCGGGGTGAGCGTCGCGCCGTACGCACCGCCCCGCCGGGGCCGTCCGGTCGCCGTCCGGGCCGGGGTCGCCGCCGCCCAGCTGGCCGCCGCGACGGTCATGATCTTCCTGCTGACCACGATGCTCCCCGGCGAGACCGCGGAGATCGTCCTCGGCCCGGACGCCACCGACGACCAGGTGCGGGAGCTGTCCGCCCGGCTCGGGACGGACCGGCCGGCCGTCGACCGCTTCGCCGACTGGGCCGGCGGCGCGCTCACCGGCGATCTGGGCACGTCACTGGTGACGGGCCGGGCCGTCGTCGACGAGATCGCCGACCGGCTCGGCTCCACCGTCCTGCTCACCGGCCTGTCGCTGCTCGTCACCGTCCCGCTCGCCGTGCTGGTCGGTGCCGCTGCGGGACGCAGGCCGGGCAGCGCCGCCGACCGGGTCTCCACCGCGGCGGTCTCGGCGCTGCAGGCCGCGCCGCAGTTCGCGCTCGGGCTGTTGCTGGTCGCGGTGTTCGCGTTGCAGCTGGGCTGGCTCCCGGCGACGGCGGGCGGGGGCGCGCTGCTCACCCCGTCGGTCCTGGTGCTACCGGTCGCCGTGCTGGCCGCGTCGCAGCTGGGCTGGCTGTCCCGCCAGGTCCGGCAGGGCGTCCTGCAGACCGACCGGTCACCGCACGTCACGCACCTGCGCCGGCTCGGGCTGCCGGAGCGGGTCGTGCTGTGGCGGCACGTGCTGCCGGGTGGCGTGGCGCCGTCGCTGCAGCAGCTGGCGCGGATCGTCGAGGGCACCCTGGGCGGCGTCGTCGTGATCGAGTCGCTTTTCGCCCTGCCCGGGATCGGCGCCGGTGTCGTCGAGGCGGTGCAGAGCCGTGACCTGCCGCTGGTGCAGGGCTACGCGGTGCTGGCCGCGGTCGTCACGATCGTGCTGAACCTGCTGGTCGACCTGCTGACCGCCCGACTCACCCCGGTCCGGGAGGAGGCGCCGTGAGCCGGGCGACGCTCGGGTTCGCGCTGGCCGGTGTGCCACTGGCGTGCGCGCTGCTGGGCCCGCTGCTCGCACCCCTGCTCCCCGCCGACGACGGCGCGGGCGCGCTGCTGCCGCCCGGGCCCGGCCATCCGCTGGGCACCGACGCGCTCGGCCGCGACGTGCTCACGCTCGCCCTGACCGGAGGGACGACCGTCGTCGGGCTGACCGCCGGGGCACTGCTGCTGTCGTACCTCGTGGCGATGCCGCTCGGGCTGGTCCTCGCCGCGACCCGGGCCCGGTGGGCCGCGACCGCGACCCAGCGCGTGCTCGACGTGCTGCTCGTGCTGCCGTCGCTGGTGGTGTTGCTGGTCCTGGCCGGGACCGGGCGGCGCGGCATCGGCTGGCTGCTGGTGGCGGCGGCCGTGCTGCAGCTTCCCGCGATCGTGCGGCTGGTCCGCAGCGCGGCCGGGGCGCCGTCCCGCCGGGTGGCGCTGGAGACGATGGCGCAGAACGGCGAGCCGTGGTGGCGGATCCACCTGGTGGAGACCGGCCGGTTCGTCGCCGGGCCGGTCCTGGTGGACGCCGGCACCCGCGGCGTGATGATCCTCGGCCTCCTGGCGAGTGCGAGCTTCCTCGGGGTCGGCCTGCCACCGGACACGGTGGACTGGGCCGTGGTGATCGAGCAGAACTCGGCGTCGCTGTTCCTCGCCCCGGCCGCCCTGTTGGTGCCCGCCACGCTGCTGGTCGCGCTGGCCGCGGGGACGAGCCTGCTGGTGGACCGGATCGCCGACCGGACGGGAGCGGTGGCATGACCGCGGCGCTCGCAGTGTGCGGCCTCGGCGCCCGGACCGCGGACGGCACAGTGCTGCTGGACGGCGTCGATCTCGACCTCCTCCCGGGCCGGGTGCTGGCCGTGGTGGGCCCGTCCGGCGCGGGGAAGTCCACCCTGGGCCTGGCCCTGCTCGGCGAGGCGGCGACCGGGGTGGAACCGACCGGTTCGGTGCGGGTGCAGGGCACCGAGCTCCTCGGACTGTCCGGCGGCGCGCTGCGCCGGGCCCGCGCCGGGCGGGTGGGACACCTCCCGCAGCACCCCGGCGTCGTCCTCGATCCGGTCCGCCGGGCCGGACCGGTCCTCGACGAGCTGGCCGCGACCGTCCACGGCCACGGCCGTGCGCACCGGGCGGCCCGCGCCGCCGCGGTCGTCCAGGCCCTGGACCGGGCCGGGCTCGGCACCGAGCCCGGGCTCGCCCGCCGCTTCCCGCACCAGCTCTCGGGTGGCCAGCAGCAGCGGATGGCGCTGGCGCAGACGCTGGTCACCGGCCCCGACGTCGTCGTGCTGGACGAACCCACCACCGGCCTGGACCCCGACACCACCGGCGCCGTGACCGGGCAGCTGGCCGCGCTCGCCCGCGCCGGGACCGCGCTGGTGCTGCTCACCCACGATCTGGACACGGCCCGCAGGCTCGCCGACGACGTGCTCGAGCTCGACGGCGGCAGGCCCGCCCGGCGCGGCACCGCCCGGGAGGTGCTCGGGCCGCCGGTGGCGGAGGCCGGGTCCGTGCAGCGGCCGCCCGGTGACCCGTTGCTGGAGGTGACGGACCTGTCCGTCCGGACCGCCGGGGGGATCACGCTGCTCGCGGGCGTCGGGCTGTCGGTGGAGCGGGGTGGCTGCCTCGCCGTCGTCGGGCCGTCGGGGGCGGGCAAGACCACCCTGGGACGGGCGCTGGCCGGGCTGGTCCCGAGCGACGGCGGGATCCTCGTGACGGGCACCCGCGCGACCGGGGACCACCGGGCCGTCCAGTACGTGCACCAGGACTACCGGTCGGCGTTCCTCGACCACCGCCCGGTGCTCGACCAGGTCGCCCGCCCCGCGGAGCTGCTGCGCGGGCTGCCCCGCGCCGACGCACGAGCGGAGGCGACCGCGCTGCTCGGACGGCTCGGACTGGCGCCGGCGGACACCGGCCGGCGTCCGGGCGGCCTGTCCGGCGGCCAGCTGCAGCGGGCCTCGGTCGCCAGAGCCCTGCTGGCGCGGCCGTCGGTGCTCGTCACGGACGAGGCCACCTCGGCACTGGACGGCCGGCACCGCGCGCTGCTGCTCGCCGAGCTCGCGCGGGCCCGGCACGACGACGGTCTCGCCGTCGTGCTGATCAGCCACGACCCTGCGACCGTCACCGCGGCGGACCGGGTCCTCGCGCTCGCGGACGGGCGGGTCGTGGACACGCCCGCCCCGGCGACGACCGGGTAGGGGTCAGATACCGAGGTGCTCGCGCAGGACCGCCGCGGTCTCGGTGGTGGTCTCGGCGTGCAGCCGGCAGTGCTCGTGATGGTCGGCGTGCGCGCCGCAGGCGGCCGCGCTCGCCTCGCAGGCCCGCAGTGCCGCGGCGGCCGCGGTCTCGGCGACGGCCCGGTCCGCCGCCCGCCGGCCCAGGACCCGCGCCGCGGCCGAGCACAGGTCCGCGCAGTCGAGCGCGAGCAGCACCTCCCGTTCCATCCCGCCGCCCGCGACCATCGCGGACGCGCACGCCGTGCTCGCCCGCTCCGCGTCGTGCAGCTTCTCGACGACGACCGCCGGCGTGGTCACGCCCGCGGCGTCCAGTACGTGGTGGCTCATCGCGATCCCTCTCCTCGGTGGTCCGGGCGGGATTCCCGGTGGGACCGGGCGCTACTCCTGTCGGCGTGTCCTTCATTACTGAACACCTCGTCATATGTGACGTAATGTCGCCGCCATGTCCGCGCTCCCCGCCGTCACGGTCTGCCGGGGGTGCTGCTGCGGCTCCGGCCGGAAGCACCCGGGCGTCGACCACGCCGCCGTCCTCGACCGGATCACCGCCGGCACCGACGGGCACGCCCGTCTCCGGACCAGCGACTGCCTGGGCCCGTGCGCCGACTCCGACGTCGTCGTGGTCGGCCCGGTCCCCTCGGCCCGCCGGTCCGGCGCCCGGCCGGTCTGGCTGCGGCGGGTGCTCGACCACGACGCCGCCGACGCCCTCGCGCGCTGGGTGCGCGCAGGCGGGCCGGGCGTGGCCGAACGGCCCGCCGAGCTGGACGGGCACGTCTTCGCCCCCGGTCTGCGGGCGGCGGGATGAGGCCCCCGGAACTCACCCGGCGCGGCTTCCTCGCCGCGGGACTCGGCGCCGCCGGGCTCGTCCTCGCCGGCTGCGGCGGCGGTTCCGGCTCCGGGACCGACCGGCTGCGGGCCGCGTTCGCCGCGGGCGGATCCCGCGAGTCCCTCGACCCGCACGTCCTGCCCCTCTACGTCGACCAGGCGCGGGCGAAGGCGTGCTTCGACACGCTCACCGGCTGGTCGCAGGACATGACGCCGGAGCCCCGGCTCGCCGAGTCCTGGGAGAGCGACCCCTCCGGCACCCGCTGGCGGATCGTGCTGCGCGACGCCCGGTTCCACGACGACCGGCCGCTGACCGCCGACGACGTCCTGTACTCGCTGCGCCGCATCACCGACCCGGCGACCACCGGGATCGCCGCCGCGCTGTTCCGCGATCTCGACCTCACCGCGTCACGGGCGACGGCGCCGCGGGAGCTGGAGCTCGTCCTGAACCGTCCGAACTTCGTGTTCCCGCTGGCCTGGGGCGCACCCGGCACCGAGATCGTCCAGCAGGGGGCCACGACGTTCGACGCCCCCGTCGGCACCGGCCCGTTCCGCTTCGCCTCCTTCACCCCGGGCGGCCCGGCGCTCTACACCGCGTTCGACGGCCACTGGGACGGCAGGCCGGCGATCGGCGAGCTCGAGTTCCTCCCGGTCGACGACGAGGAGGCCCGGATCGGCGCGCTGCTCTCCGGCCAGATCGACTATGCGCACGACCTCACCCCGGCGGGAGCGGCCCGGCTCGACGGCGACGCGCGGGCCTCGGCACTGTCGGCCCCTGCGTCGGCGAACCAGTTCCTGGTGCTCCGGGTGGACCGCCCGCCGTTCGACGACCCGCGGCTGCGCGAGGCCGTCCGGCTCGGCATCGACCGCGAGGAGCTGGTCCGGATCGCGCTGCTCGGGCGCGGCAGGCCCGGGAACGACATGTTCGGGCAGGGGCTGCGCTACTACCCGGACGTCCCGCAGGTCACCCGGGACGTCGATCGCGCCCGGGCCCTCGTGGCCGACGCCGGCGCGCAGGGGCTGGCCGTCGAGCTCCAGACCAGCGGGGCCGACCCGAACTTCGACGCCGCCACCGCCGTCGTCGCGCGGCAGCTCGACGGGATCGGGCTCCGGGTGACGCCCCGTGCGCTGCCGTCGGAGAACTACTTCAAGGCCATCCGGCAGCAGGGCGTGTTCTCCCAGAACAGCACCGGTGCGCTGCCGATCCCCGACTACGTCGGACGCCGGATGCTCACCTCCACCCCCACCTACGACTTCACCGGCTACCGCAACCCGGAGATCGACCGGCTCTACTACGGCGCCATCGGCACCGACGACGAGGCCGCCCGCACCGACGGCTTCGGCCGCATCATGCAGACCCTGCGCTCCGACTCGGGCGGACTGGTCTGGGGCGTGCGGGACTGGAACGTCGGCGTGTCCGGCGGGGTCGCCGGGCTGGAGCCGGCACGACCCAACACCTTCGCCTGGGCGAACTTCGCCGGCGCCCGGCTCGCCTGACCACCGGCCCGACACGCGGCGCAGCCGACCGCCCGGCCCTGCGCCCGGGCCCGAGCCGCCCTGCTCCCGAAGCCGCACAGCTTCCGGCCTTGTCGCGCATCCTGCGGGATCACCGCGCAGGGCCGAGCCCGTGCGGGAGCCCGGCACCCTGTGCGGCTACATGCCTCGGGAGCGCCGCGCTCACCGCGCACCTGGCACGGTCGCCGCACAGGATCCGTCCTCACCGCACACCTCGCGGGGCAACCGCAGAGGACCTAGCTCGTGCGGGAGCCCGGCACCCTGTGCGGCAGCGCTACCGGCGGCCGTCGACCTGTGCGGCTGCGCCTCGACCTGTGCGGCTGCCGGGCATGGGGACCGCGCGGCACGGTGTCCGCGCCGTCGCAGTCCCGGCCCGACAGCCGCACAGCGTCCGCGCACGCCGCTCACACCGCGTCGCAATCGCACAGGACCTGTCCCGTGCGGTGGCCCACCACCCTGTGCGGCTGTGTCGGTCGGATCGGGTGCCCGGCGGGTCAGCGGATCGCGACCAGCATCCGGCGGTCGAAGGTCTGGGTCAGGGTCCCCACCTCGGCGAAGCCGGCTCCGCGCAGCGCGTCCTCCCAGGCCGGGAGGGTCGACCCGCCTGCCACGTGATCGGCGAACCGGCGCTCCCGCTCGGCGAACTCCGTGGCCAGCGTGGGCTCGTCGGCGAGGGCGTCCCACCAGGCGCGGAAGTCCTCACCGGTGGCGAGACCGCGCTCGGTCCGCTGTTCGCGCAGCCGCCGGGTCAGTGCGGCGAGGCGCGGTGCCGCCGGATCGGCGAGGAGGGTGTCGACGTTCACGAACACCCCGCCCGGCCGCAGGGTCCCGGCGAGCTGCGCCGCGAGTGCGGGTAGGGCGCCCTCCTGCAGCCAGTGCAGTCCGGTCGCCGACACGGCGGCGTCGAACGGGCCGCCCACCTGCTCCGTCCATTCCGGGCCGGACAGGTCGGCGTCGACCCAGCGGACCCGGTCCCCGGTGGTACGGCGGGCGAGCTCGAGCATCACCGGGTCGACGTCCACGCCGACGATCTCGGCCCCGGGGAAGCGGTCCGCCGCCCGCGAGGCCAGGGACCCCGGGCCGCAGGCGAGGTCGAGCAACCGCCCCGGGCCGGCATCGAGCCCGTCGACGACGTCGAGGGCGAGCCCGAACAGGTCCTCGCGGTCGGGCACGTAGCGGGTCTGCTGGGCGTCCCACCGGGCCAGCCAGTGCCCGGCGTCGAGATCGGGGGCGACGACCACGGAACTCCTCCTGCGTAGCGGATGCACCTGTGCCCCGACGCTATTCGGCCTCCATCCACAGGGGAACCCGCCTCCGATCGCGACGACGGTCACCCGCCGGAGTGGAGTGTCGAGGCGCCCGACCGCACCGGACCTGCGACGTTCACCGCGCGTGACGAATCGGCTCGAGATCCGGACACCTAGGGGTCTCGAACTGAGCGCAGCCCTAGATGTAGTGTCCGCGGCGCTGGTGGTTCACCGGCCCGCCCGGGTCGGTGAGGCAAGAGGGAACCCGGTGCGAATCCGGGACTGCCCCGCAGCGGTGAACGGGAACGACCGCCGTCACGAGCACTGGGAGATCCTCCCGGGAAGCGACGGCCAGTAGGCCGGGCGCCTGCGGCACTCGTGAGTGGAAAAGTCGGCTCAGGCCGCGATAACCACTCACGGGCGCCGAAGGCGCCCGATACCCGTGAGTCCGAAGACCTGCCACCGGTGCGCGCACCGCCCGGTGTGCGCTGCTCCGGGGCCTCGCGGGAGGGCGCCAGGGTGCGGTGCTCCATGCCGTCTCCTCACCTCGCGCGCGGTCACGGACCGACGGCGACTCGCGAGGAGAGAGCCCGTGACCGCATCCACCGCTCCCCCTGCCTCACCGAACGGCATCGCACCGGCCGCGCTGCGCGTGATCCGGCGCGACGGTTCCGAGACGAGCTTCGACGCCTCGAAGATCTCGGTGGCGATGACCAAGGCGTTCCTGGCCGTCGAGGGCGGCGCCGGGGCGTCGTCGTCCCGGCTGCACCCGCTCGTCCAGGAGCTGACCGGCCAGGTCGTCGCGGCGCTGCACCGGCACCCGACGCCGGTCGTGCAGGTCGAGCAGATCCAGGACCAGGTCGAGCTCGCGCTCATGCGCGGCGAGCACCACAAGGTCGCCCGCTCCTACGTCCTCTACCGCGAGCAGCAGGCGCAGGCACGTGCGAGCGGCCCCGACGCCGGCGGGGCGAGCGCGACGATCCACGTCACCGGCCCGGACGGCACGCGGGCCCCGCTGGACCGCGACCGGGTCGAGACCGTGCTGGCCGAGGCCCTCGACGGGATCGACGACGTCGAGGCCGCCCCCGTGCTGGCCGAGCTGGACCGCACGGTCTACGACGGCATCACCGCCGACGAGCTCTCGCAGGCGCTTGTCATGGCGGCCCGGACGCTCGTCGAGCGGGAGCCGGACTACTCGCTCGTCGCGTCGCGGCTGCTCATGGACCGGCTGCGCGCCGAGGCGGTGTCGCACCTGTCCGGCACCCGGGAGACCCCGGACCAGGCCACGATGGCCCGGGACTACGCGTCCTACACGAAGGACTACCTGCGGCACGCGATCGCGATCGGCCTGGTCGACGCCGAGCTGGCCACCTTCGACCTGGACCGGGTCACGGCGGCGCTGCACCCCGAGCGCGACCTGCAGATCGGCTTCCTCGGCCTCCAGACCCTGTACGACCGGTACTTCCTGCACGAGCACGGCACCCGGTTCGAGCTGCCCCAGGCGTTCTTCCTGCGGGTCGCGATGGGACTGGCCGTCCGCGAGGTCGACCGCGAGGCCCGCGCGATCGAGTTCTACGAGCTGCTGTCGAGCTTCGACTTCATGGCCTCCACCCCGACGCTGTTCAACTCCGGCACGACCCGGCCGCAGCTGTCGTCGTGCTTCCTCACCACCGTCGACGACGACCTCGACTCGATCTTCGGCGGCTACCGCAACAACGCGCTCCTCGCGAAGTACTCCGGCGGGCTGGGCAACGACTGGACCCCGGTCCGTGGCCTCGGCGCGCACATCCGCGGCACCAACGGTGTCTCGCAGGGCGTCGTGCCGTTCCTCAAGATCGCCGGGGACACCGCCGTCGCCGTCAACCAGGGTGGCAAGCGCAAGGGCGCGGCGTGCGCCTACCTGGAGACGTGGCACGTCGACATCGAGGAGTTCCTCGACCTCCGCAAGAACACCGGCGACGACCGCCGTCGCACCCACGACATGAACACCGCGAACTGGGTGCCCGACGAGTTCCTCCGCCGGGTGGAGGCCGACACCACGTGGACGCTGTTCTCCCCGGACGAGGTGCCGGACCTGCACGATCTCTACGGCCTCGAGTTCGCCGAGCGGTACCGCGCGTACGAGGCAGCGGCCGAGCGGGGCGAGCTGCGCGTCCACCGGACGGTCCGCGCCGTGGACCTGTGGCGGCGGATGCTGACCATGCTGTTCGAGACCGGGCACCCGTGGGTCACGTTCAAGGACCCGTGCAACCTGCGCAGCCCGCAGCAGCACGCCGGCGTCGTGCACTCGTCGAACCTGTGCACGGAGATCACGCTCAACACCCGGGCCGGGCACGACGACGACCGGGGCGAGGTCGCCGTCTGCAACCTGGGTTCGGTCAACCTGGCCGCGCACGTGACACGCGACGGGCTGGACGCGGACAAGCTGCGTCGCACGGTGACCACGGCGGTCCGGATGCTGGACAACGTCGTGGACATCAACTTCTACACGATCCCGGAGGCCCGCCGGTCCAACCTGCGCCACCGCCCGGTCGGCCTGGGGATGATGGGCTTCTCCGACGCGCTGTTCCTGCAGCGGATCGCGCCCGGCAGCGAGGCCGCGGTCGGCTTCGCCGACGTCAGCGCGGAGGTCCTGAGCTACCACGCGATCGCCGCGTCGTCGGACCTCGCGGCCGAGCGTGGTCGCTACGCGAGCTTCGAGGGCTCGCTGTGGAGCCGCGGCGTCCTGCCGATCGACTCGCTCGACCTGCTGGCCGACGCCCGCGGCGAGGGCGAGCTGGAGATCGACCGGTCCTCCACACTGGACTGGGCGTCGTTGCGGGAGACCGTCCGCACCCAGGGGATGCGCAACTCCAACGTGCTCGCCATCGCCCCGACGGCGACGATCTCGAACATCTGCGGGGTCGGGCAGTCGATCGAGCCGATCCACCTCAACCTGTACGTGAAGTCCAACATGTCCGGCGACTTCACCGTGGTCAACCCGCACCTGGTCCGCGACCTCAAGGAGCGCGGCCTGTGGGACGAGGTGATGGTCTCGGACCTCAAGTACTTCGACGGCTCACTGGCCGAGATCGACCGGGTGCCCGGCGACCTCAAGGAGCTGTACGCGACGGCGTTCGAGATCGAGCCGCGCTGGCTGGTCGAGGCCGCGTCGCGGCGGCAGAAGTGGCTCGACCAGGCCCAGTCGCTGAACCTGTACCTGGCCGGGCCGAGCGGGCGGAAGCTCGACGAGCTGTACCGCCTGGCCTGGCGCTCCGGTCTCAAGACCACCTACTACCTGCGGACCAGGGCGGCGACGTCGGTGGAGAAGTCCACCCTCAAGGGCACCGACGGGCGGCTGACCGGGGTCCCGACCGGGACGTCCGGGCCTGCCGGGCCTGCGGCCTCGCCCGCCGCGACGGTCCCCGCCGTGCCGGTGCCCGGCACGGCCGCCACCCCCGACCCGGCGGCGGTCCGGCCGGTGACGACCGGGGCGCCGTCCACCGGCCCGGCGGACTCCACCGCGACCGCGGAGACGGAGCTCGACCTCGATCCCGCCGCCGCCTGCTCGATCGACGACCCCGACTGCGAGGCCTGCCAGTGACCACCGTGGAGAACGACCCCGACACGACCGGCCTCGGCGAGATCGACCGCGGCGCGGCCCCGATCGACGCCGACGACAAGCGCATGATCAACGCGCGGGCGGACGTCAACCAGCTCCTGCCGCTGAAGTACCACTGGGCGTGGGACAAGTACCTGGCCGGCTGCTCGAACCACTGGATGCCGACCGAGGTCGCCATGCAGGCCGACATCGCGCTGTGGCGCAGCCGCGACGGACTGACCGACGACGAGCGCCTGATGCTCACCCGCAACCTGGGCTTCTTCGCCACGGCGGAGTCGCTGGTCGCGAACAACGTCGTGCTCGCCGTCTACCGGCACCTCACCAACCCTGAGTGCCGGCAGTACCTGCTGCGGCAGTCGTTCGAGGAGGCCGTGCACACGCACACCTTCCAGTACGTCTGCGAGTCGCTCGGTCTCGACGAGGGCGAGCTGTTCAACGCCTACCGGCAGGTCCCGTCGATCACCGACAAGGACGCGTGGGCGCTGCGTTACACCCAGGCGCTGTCCGACCCGGACTTCTGCACCGGCACCCCGGAGAACGACCGGGCGTTCCTGCGCGACCTCGTCGCGTTCTACGTCGTGTTCGAGGGGATGTGGTTCTACACCGGGTTCGCGCAGATCCTCGCTCTGGGCCGCCGGAACAAGATGGTCGGCGTCGCCGAGCAGTACCAGTACATCCTGCGCGACGAGTCGATCCACCTGAACTTCGGCATCGACTGCATCAACCAGATCAAGATCGAGAATCCACACCTGTGGACGGAGGAGTTCGCCGCCGAGATCCGCGCGATGCTGCACGAGGCCTGCGAGCTGGAGGTCGCCTACGCCCGCGACACCATGCCGCGGGGGATGCTCGGGCTGACCGCCGAGTCGTGCGAGCAGTACCTGCGTTTCATCACCGACCGGCGGGCCGAGCAGATCGGCCTGGCGCCGCTGTTCGGCCAGGCCGACAACCCGTTCCCGTGGATGAGCGAGGCGATGGACCTGCGGAAGGAGAAGAACTTCTTCGAGACGCGGGTGACCGAGTACCGCACCGGCGGCTCCCTGGAGTGGGACTGACGGCCGGCCCTCCCACCGAGATGCAGCTCAGCGTTCCGGCAGAGGCCCGTGGGCGACGCTGAGCTGCATCTCGGCGAGGTGACCGGCCGGGTCTTCGCAGGATTCGCCGAACGGCCCGGGAAGTACGCAGGACTTCGCCGTCGTGGGCCCCTCGCCCCCGGAGCAGCCGCAGGTCCAGGCTCGATGGGCCGGTCCTCACCGGCGTCGCACCTGGCCCTCCGAAGGCCCGTCCGCTCCGCCGGGAGGAGTTCGCATGACAGTCGAGCACAAGGTCCGCGTCCATCGCAGCGAGGAGGACCTCGCGCGGCCCGACCAGCTCGCATGGAAGATCGCCGAGGTCGCGGCGGACGGGATCGCCCCGCCCGCCGAGGTCGCCGACATGGTCGTGAACCGGTTGATCGACAACGCCGGCGTGGCGACCGCGTCGCTGGACCGCCGCCCGGTCGTCGCGGCTCGGGCGCAGGCGCTGCGGCACGCGGCGGCGTCCGGCCGTGCGGGCGCGGTCGTGTTCGGCACCCGAGAGCGTGTCTCGCCGGAGTGGGCGGCGTGGGCCAACGGCGTCGCGGTGCGCGAGCTGGACTACCACGACACGTTCCTCGCCGCGGACTACTCCCACCCCGGCGACAACATTCCCCCGCTACTTGCCGTCGCCCAACACGTCGGCGCCGACGGTGCCGCTCTGACCCGTGCCGTCGCCGTGGCCTACGAGGTGCAGGTCGCCCTGGTGACCGGCATCTGCCTGCACCAGCACAAGATCGACCACGTGGCGCACCTCGGCCCGTCGGTCGCCGCCGGGATCGGCGCGCTGCTCGACCTGCCGACCGAGATCACCTGGCAGGCGGTGCAGCAGGCCCTGCACACCACGACCGCGACCCGGCAGTCCCGCAAGGGCGAGATCTCGTCGTGGAAGGCCTTCGCGCCCGCCTTCGCCGGCAAGGTCGCGATCGAGGCCGCGGACCGCGCCATGCTCGGCGAGGGCGCGCCGTCGCCGATCTACGAGGGCGAGGACGGGGTGATCGCGTGGCTGCTGGACGGTCCGGACGCCGGCTACACGGTGCCGCTGCCGGAGCGCGGTGAGGCACCCCGGGCGATCCTGCAGACCTACACCAAGGAGCACTCCGCGGAGTACCAGAGTCAGGCGCTGATCGACCTCGCCCGGCGTCTCGGGCCTCGCATCCGGGAGGCGGGCGGCCCGGAACGGGTCCGCAGCATCGTCATCCACACCAGCCACCACACGCACTACGTGATCGGCTCCGGCTCGGGCGATCCGCAGAAGTACGACCCGAAGGCGTCGCGGGAGACCCTGGACCACTCGATCCCCTACATCGTCGCCGTGGCGCTGCTCGACGGCAGGTTCCACCACGAGCGGTCCTACCCGCCGCACCGCCCGACCGACGACGAGCTCGTCCGGCTCTGGCACGCGGTCTCCACCGTGGAGGATCCGGAGTGGACGCGCCGGTACCACTCGGCGGACCCGGACGAGAAGGCGTTCGGCGGCCGGGTGGAGGTCTCCCTCGACGACGGCCGGACGCTCGTCGACGAGATCGCGGTCGCCGACGCGCACCCGCTGGGCGCCCGCCCGTTCGGCCGCGACGAGTACCTGGGCAAGTTCCGCGACCTGGCCCGCGACCTGGTGGACCGGGTGGAGCAGGACCGGTTCCTCGACGCCGCGCTGCGGCTGCCCGAGCTCACCGCGGACGAGCTGGGCGAGCTGACGGTCGTCCCGACGGCGCTCGCCACCCATTCCGACCGCGGAGTCTTCTGATGCTCGGCACGACCACGACGGCGCACGAGCGGCGGGTCGCGCTGCGGGAGGCACTGGCGAGCGGACGGCTGCTGCAGTTCCCGGGCGCGTTCAACGCGCTGTCCGCCCAGCTGATCGCCGAACAGGGCTTCGACGGCGTCTACGTCTCGGGCGCGGTGCTCTCGGCGGAGCTCGGGCTGCCCGACGTCGGCCTGACCACCGCCACCGAGGTGGCCGGGCGGGCGGCCACCATCGCCCGCGCCACCGGCCTGCCCACGCTCGTCGATGCCGACACCGGCTGGGGCGGCCCGGCCAACGTGGCCCGGACGATCCAGACGTTCGAGGACGCCGGGGTCTCCGGCTGCCACCTCGAGGACCAGATCGACCAGAAGCGCTGCGGCCACCTGTCCGGCAAGGAACTCGTGTCCACCGACGACATGTGCACCCGGATCCGCGCCGCGGTCCGGGGCAGGCGCGACGAGGCGTTCGTCCTCTGTGCCCGGACCGACGCCCGCGCGGTGGAGGGCATGGACGCGGCGGTCGCCCGCGCGCGGTCCTACGTCGAGGCCGGGGCGGACATGGTGTTCGCCGAGGCGCTGACCTCGCCGGACGAGTACGCCGCGTTCCGCGACGCGCTGGACGTCCCGCTGCTGGCCAACATGACCGAGTTCGGGCGCACCCCGCTGCTGGACGCCGCGACGCTCGAGAAGCTCGGCGTGAACGTCGTCATCTACCCGGTGACCCTGCTCCGGCTGGCCATGGGCGCCGCCGAGGCCGGCCTCGCCGAGATCCGCCGCACCGGGACCCAGGCCGGCGTGGTGGATCGCATGCAGACCCGGGCCCGGCTCTACGAGCTCATCCGCTACGACGCCTACGGCGAGTTCGACGCCACGCTCGCCGGCCACCTCGACGAGGAGGACCCCGCATGACCGTCACCGACGCACCTCCGCAGATCCACAAGGGCCTCGCCGGAGTCGTCGCCGACACGACGGCGATCTCCAAGGTGGACTCCGACACCAACTCGCTGCTCTACCGCGGCTACCCGGTGCAGGACCTGTGCGCACGCGGGAGCTTCCTCGAGGTCGCGCACCTGCTCTGGCACGGCGAGCTGCCGGACGCCGCGCAGCTGGCCGACCTCGACGCACGGGAGAAGGCGCTGCGGCCGCTGCACCGCAGCCTGCGGTCGCTGCTGCTCGCCACGCCCGACAGCTGCCACCCGATGGACACCCTGCGCACCGCCGTGAGCTGGCTCGGGTCGGAGGACGCGCAGGAGGACGACGCCGGGGCGAACTCGGCGAAGTCGCTGCGGCTGCTCGCCGCACTGCCCACCGTCGTCGCACTCGACCAGCGCCGTCGCCGCGGGCTGGACCCGATCGCGCCGGACCCGGACCTGGGGTACGCGGCGAACTTCTTCCAGATGACCTTCGGCGAGCTCCCCGAGCCCGAGGTGGTCCGGGCGTTCGAGGTCTCGATGATCCTCTACGCCGAGCACAGCTTCAACGCCTCGACGTTCACCGCACGGGTGGTGACCTCGACGTTGTCGGACCTGTACAGCGCCGTCGTCGCGGGGATCGGTGCGCTGAAGGGCCCGCTGCACGGCGGGGCGAACGAGGCCGTCATGCACATGCTGGCCGAGATCGACGGCCCGGACGCCGCCGAGGCGTGGCTGGCCGACGCGCTGGCGAACAAGAAGAAGATCATGGGATTCGGGCACCGGGTGTACAAGCGCGGCGACTCCCGGGTGCCGACCCTGCAGACGGCGCTGGAGGAGGTCGTCGCGCTGCGTGGAGCCCAGGAGCTGCTCGGGACGCACTCGGCGCTGGCCGCCGCGATGCTGCGGGAGAAGGGCCTGCACCCGAATCTCGACTACCCGGCGGGCCCGCTCTACCACCTGATGGGGTTCGACATCCCGATGTTCACCCCGCTGTTCGTGATGTCCCGGATCACCGGCTGGACCGCGCACATCACCGAGCAGCTCGCGGCGAACTCCCTCATCCGCCCGCTGGCGGCCTACGAGGGCTCGGCACGCCGCGAGGTCCCGGACCCCGGCTGACCAGCCGGTCCCCCACCGGCCGGGCCCGCCCGTCGATCACGGGCAGGTCCGGCCGGCACCGGCGGTACCCGGTCGGCCAGCGCGGCCGTGCGGCGCACCACGGGTTCCAGCTCGGCGAACGGCAGCCGGGCGGGCTGGACGTGGCACAGCAGGTCGGTCGCGTAGGGGAGGCACGGGTCGGCCGCCAGCCCGGCGGCCACCTCCTGCTCGGTCCCCGCGTACACGTTGCCCGCGCGCAGGTGCGCCGCCGGATCGCGGCCCCACCGTGCGACGTGCGGCGCGAGCAGGTCGTGTACGGCCACCCGGGACGCACCCGGCACGACGGGGCGGGAGAGCCCGACCCGCCGCCCGCCCAGCGCGCGGAAGCGGGCGAGCAGCCGGGCGGAGCGGACGTCGTCGGGCCCGGACGGGCCGGACCGCCTGCCCGATAGCAGGCCCAGGCCGCGGGCCGCGGCCACCGCGACCCCGTCCTCGGACGACGTCGCGAGCCAGGTCCGCCCGCGCAGGCCCCGGACCGATGGGACGACGTCGGCGCGGACCAGCACGTCCAGCACCTCGGCGAGCCGGGCGTGCCGCTCCTCGGGCCGCACGCCGAACGCGTCCGCCGCCCCCGCGTCGGATCCCGCACCGACGCCCAGCTCCAGGCGGCCACCGCTCAGCGCGTCCACCGTCGCGGCGTCCTCCGCCAGCCGTAGTGGCTGCTCGAGCGGCCCGACGACGACCGCGGTCCCCAGCCGGATCCGCCCGGTCCGGGCGGCGACGGCGGCCAGCACGACGAGCGGGGACGACGCGTGGCCCTGCTGTGCACCGAGATGGTGCTGGGCGATCCAGAACGAGCCGAAGCCCAGCTCCTCGGCGAGCACGGCCAGCCGGACGGTGTCGGACAGCTCGGCCGCAGAGTCCCGCGGGCCGGAAGCGTGGGTCAGGACACCCCAATTCACCCTCGACACCTGATCAATCTTTCATAGATTGTCCGGGTGATCCGATCCCGTCCGGCCCTCGTGGCCGTCGCCGTGTCCGCCGTGCTGCTTCTCGCGGGCTGCGGCTCCGCCGTGCAGGACGCCCCCGCGCCGGGAGGAGGGACGGCGGAGGGCTTCCCCGTCACCGACGACAACTGCGGTGTCACGACGACCTACACCGCCCCGCCGGCCCGTGCGGTCACCCTCACCTCGAACGCCACCGAGCTGATGCTCGAGCTGGGTCTGCAGGACGCGATGGTCGGCACGTCGTACCTGAAGAACCGGCCGATCGGCGAGAAGTACGCCGAGGCCTACGCCGGGGTCCCGGTGCTGGCGCCGGGCCAGCCGTCGCTGGAGCAGCTCGTCGCCGCCGAGCCGGACTTCGTCTACTCCGGATACCCGGACGGGTTCTCCGAGTCCAACGGCCACACCCGGCCGCGGCTGGCCGAGCTGGGGATCGACACCCACCTCAATTCCGAGTCGTGCCGCGAGGGCAGGTCCGGTTTCGAGGACCTGTTCGGCGAGATGACCCGGATCGGTGCGATCTTCGGCGTGGCGGACCGGGCGGAGGCGAGCGTCGGCGAGCTGCGCGGACGACTGGACCGCGTGCGCGAGCAGCTCGGGAGTGTGGAGCCGGTGCCGGTGTTCGTCTACAACAGCGGCGCCGACGCACCGCGGACCGCGGGCGGCAAGGCGATCCTCACCGAGATGATCGAACGGGCCGGCGGGCGCAACGTGTTCGACGACGTCGCCGAGCGCTGGCCCCAGGTGTCCTGGGAGCAGGTCGCGCAGCGGCGTCCCGCGGTGATCCTGATCTACGACTACCTCGAGCCCAGCGTCGAGTCGAAGATCGCCACGCTGCGGTCGACACCCGCGATCGCGGCGGTCCCGGCCCTCTCCACGGGTGCGTTCCCGACCGTCGCGCTGTCCGAGGCCCAGCCCGGCCCGCGGTCGGTCGACGCCGTGGAACAGCTGGCCCGGGACCTGCACCCCGACCGCTTCCGGTGACCCGGCGCGCCGAGCTCGTCGCCGTCCTGCGGCCCGACGGCGCCCTCCCGCGCGGCGCCGCCGCCGGTCCCGTCGCACGGGCCGCGGGACGGTACCCGCTGCCCCTGGTCGTCGCCGGGCTCGCGGTGCTGCTCGTCGCCGTCACCGGGGCGGCGCTCGCGACCGGATCGGTGGCGGTGCCGTGGTCGCAGACCTGGCGGATCCTCGCGCACCGCCTCGGCGGGACCGCCCTGGTCCCCGCCCCGGACTGGTCCCGTGCGCAGGACCTCATCGTCGCCGACACCCGGCTGCCCCGGGTCCTGCTGGCCGCCCTCGTCGGGGCGACGCTCACGGTGGCCGGGATGGTCCTGCAGGCGGTGGTCCGCAACCCGCTCGCCGGTCCGAGCGTCATCGGGGTCTCCTCGGGCGCCGCGACCGGCGCCGTCGTCGTGATGCGGTTCGGGCTGCTCGGGGCCGGGGCGCTGACGCTCAACGTCGCGGCCTTCGCCGGGGCACTGGCGACGCTGGCCGTGGTCCTGACGATCGCCCGCTCGGCCGGCCGGATCACCGTGCTGCGGCTGATCCTCGGTGGTGTCGCGGTCGGGTCGGTGCTGTCCGCGCTGACCAGCCTGCTGGTGCTCACCGCACCCAGTCCCACCCTCGCCTCGCAGGTGCTGTTCTGGACCCTCGGCGGGTTCGGCGCGGCCCGCTGGGAGCTGCTGCTCGGCCCCGCGGTCGTCCTGGTCGCGGGCCTGGTGCTGCTGCTGGGACGGGCCCGCGAACTCGACCTGCTGCTCGCCGGTGACGAGAGCGCCGGGGCACTCGGCCTGGACGTGCACCGGTTCCGGCAGCTGATGTTCGTCGTGATCGCGGTGCTGGTGGGGGTGACCGTCGCGGTGAGCGGCGTGATCGGGTTCGTGGGGCTGATGCTTCCGCACGTCGTGCGCTTCATGGTCGGCGCCGGGCACCGCCGCGGGCTGCCGGTCGCGGTGCTGGTCGGCGCGGTGTTCACCGTGCTCGCCGATCTCGTGGCCCGCACGGTGATCAGCCCCGAGGAGATCCCGGTCGGGATCGTGACCGCGCTGGTCGGCGGACCGTTCTTCGTCTGGCTGCTACGCCGCGACGGACGGCGGGAGGAACACCGGTGACCCCGCTGCGCATCGAGGACGTGACGGTGACCGCCGGCGCCGCGACGCTGGTCGACGGCGTGTCGCTGGAGGTGGGGGCCGGCGAGACGGTCGGGCTGCTCGGACCGAACGGCAGCGGCAAGTCCTCGCTGCTGCGCACCGTCTACCGGGTCAACCGGCCCGCGTCCGGACGTGTGCTGGTCGACGGCACCGACGTCCGGGAGGGGCCCGCTCGACGGGTGGCCCGCCTGGTCGGTGTGGTGATGCAGGACGTGCCGACCGACTTCCCGCTGACGGTCCGCGAGATCGTCGCGATGGGCCGGTCCCCGCACAAGCGGGCGCTGCAGGCCGACGACCCGGTCGACCACGCCCTGGTCGGAGCGGCACTGGAGCTGCTCGACCTCACCCGGCTCGCCGGGCGCCGGCTCGCCACGCTGTCCGGCGGGGAACGCCAGCGGGCACTGGTGGCGCGGGCGCTGGTGGGACGGCCGTCGCTGCTGGTGATGGACGAGCCGACCAACCATCTCGACGTCCGGCACCAGCTCGCACTCCTGGAGCTGGTCGGCGAGCTGGGGCTGCCAGCGCTCGTCGCGTTGCACGACCTGAACCTCGCCGCGCGGTACTGCGACCGGATCTGCCTGCTCGACGGCGGCCGGGCGGTGGCGACGGGGACGCCCGCCGAGGTGCTCACGCCGGAGCGGATCGGCGCCGTCTACGGCGTCACCGCGACCGTGCTGGAGCATCCCTCGGCGGGCTGCCCGCTCGTCGTCCTCTCGCCCTGAACCCGCACCGGGGCGGGCCGGACGTCACCGGCCCGCGGGCACCTCCCTCCTCGCCTTCCCGTCGTAGGCGGCAACCGGGCGGATCAGGACGTTGTCGCCGGCCTGTTCGACGACGTGCGCGGCCCAGCCGCTGATCCGCGACATGACGAACAGCGGCGTGAACAGCGGGGTGTCGAACCCCATGAGGTGGTACAGAGGGCCGGCCGCGTAGTCGAGGTTGGGACGCAGCCCCTTGTCCCGCAGCATCGCCCCGGCGAGCACCTCGTAGAAGGCCAGCAGGTCCCGGCCGCCGCGCAGGTCGGCGATCCGGCGCAGTTCGCGGTGCAGGGTCGGCACGCGGGAGTCCCCACGCTTGTAGACCCGGTGGCCGAAGCCCATGACCGTGTCACCGGCACCGAGCCGCGCGGTCAGCCACTCGTCGACGTCGTCCGGGTCGCCGATCTCGGCGAACTGCTCCATCACGGCCTGGTTCGCCCCGCCGTGCAACGACCCCTTCAGCGCTCCGATCGCACCGACGACGGCGCTGTGGAGATCGGAGCGGGTGGAGGTCACGACCCGGGCCGTGAAGGCGGAGGCGTTGAAGCTGTGCTCGGCGAACAACATCATCGACACCTCGAAGGCGCGCACCACCTCGGGCTCGGGCACCTGCCCGAAGGTCATGTGGAAGAAGTTCTCCGCGTACGGCAGGTCCTCGCGCGGCGCGATCGGCTCCTGCCCCCGCCGGCGGCGCTGCTCCAGGGCGACGACGGTGGGCAGCACGGCCAGCAGCCGCATCGCCTTCTCCCGGCCGGCCTCCGGCGACGGGTCGTCGGCCTCCGGGTCGACCGCGCCGAGCCAGCTGACCGCCGTGCGCAGCACGTCCATCGGATGGCAGGCCGGCGGCAGTGACAGCAGCAACCGCTCCAGCGCGGGCTCGATCGTCCGCAGCGACCGTTCGCGACCGTCCAGTTCCGCGAGCTCGCCGGAGTCCGGCAGCTCGCCGGTCCACAGCAGGTGCGCGACCTCCAGGAACCCGTGCCGCTCGACCAGGTCCTGCGCGGGGTAGCCCCGGTAGAGGAGCACGTTGTGGCCGGGATCGACGTCGGAGATCGCGGTCGAGTCGGCGACGACACCGACCAGTCCGCGGCGGATGCCGGGGTCGCCGGTCATCGGGCGCGGGTGAACTGCTCGGCCTCGGTCGACCCGGCCAGCGCCGTCGTCGACGACTCCGGGTTGACCGCGGTGGAGACCGCGTCGAACCAGCCCGTCCCGACCTCGCGCTGGTGCTTGACCGCGGTGTAGCCGTCGGCCTCGGCCGCGAACTCGCGCTCCTGCAGCTCGACGTAGGAGGTCATGCCGTTCACGGCGTAGCCACTGGCCAGGTCGAACATCGAGTGGTTCAGCGCGTGGAAGCCCGCCAGGGTGATGAACTGGAACGCGTAGCCCATCGCGCCCAGCTCGCGCTGGAAGCGGGCGATCGTGTCGTCGTCGAGGTGCTTGCGCCAGTTGAACGACGGCGAGCAGTTGTAGGCCAGCATCTGGTCCGGGAACTCACCCTTGATCGCCTCGGCGTACTTGCGGGCCAGGTCCAGGTCCGGGACCGAGGTCTCCATCCACAGCAGGTCCGAGTACGGGGCGTAGGCCAGGCCACGGGTGATGCACGGGTCGATGCCGCCGGTCACCCGGTGGAAGCCCTCCGCGGTGCGCTCCCCGGTGAGGTACGGCCGGTCGCGCTCGTCGACGTCGGAGGTGATCAGGTTGGCGGCCTGTGCATCGGTCCGGGCCACGATCACCGACGGCACGTCGGCGATGTCGGCGGCCAGCCTGGCCGCGTTCAGGGTGCGGACGTGCTGCGAGGTCGGGACCAGCACCTTGCCGCCGAGGTGGCCGCACTTCTTCTCCGACGCGAGCTGGTCCTCCCAGTGCACGCCCGCGGCACCGGCGGCGATCATGCCCTTCATCAGCTCGAAGGCGTTCAGCGGACCGCCGAAGCCCGCCTCGGCGTCGGCGACGATCGGCGCGAGCCAGTGCGGGTCGACGTCCTCGCGCCGCTCGAGCGTGGTGATCTCGTCGGCCCGCAGCAACGCGTTGTTGATGCGGCGCACCACCGACGGCACCGAGTTCGCCGGGTACAGGCTCTGGTCCGGATAGGTCTGGCCGGCCAGGTTGGCGTCGGCCGCGACCTGCCAGCCGGACAGGTAGATCGCCTCCAGGCCCGCCCGGACGCTCTGCACCGCCTGGTTGCCGGTCAGGGCTCCCAGCGCGTGCACGTAGTCCCGCTCGTGCAGCAGGTCCCAGAGACGCTCGGCGCCGAGCCGGGCCAGCGTGTGCTCCTCGCGGACGCTGCCGGACAGCGCCACCACGTCCTCGGCGGTGTGACCGCGGGTGACGCCCGCCCAGCGGGGGTCCTCGGACCACTGCCGGGTCAGCTCGTCGATCCGCTCCTGCCGGGTGCTCCCGGTCATGTCGTGCTCCTTCTGCGAAGTCTCGTTCGTGCGTCGCCTCACGTGACGGCCGGGGGTGACCGGACGCCGCGTCGGCTCTCGAACGGGGTGTGACCAGCTTCGGAGTGCGAACGGTGATCAGCGACGGTGGCGTCGTGCCAACTTCTGCACATCTTCCGGGGCGATTCTGCGAATCTTGCGAACACCGATCTTCGCTAGCATCCGGGCATGGCTGCCACAGGTGTCCCGGGAACCCGGCTCCGAAGCCTGCGGGAGACGCGGTCGATGAGCCAGGCGTCGCTCGCCCGCACGCTGGGGATCTCGCCGAGCTACCTGAACCAGATCGAGCACGGGTCCCGCCCGCTCACGGTGCCCGTCCTGCTGCGGATCACCGAGGTGTTCGGGGTCGACGCCGCGTTCTTCGCCGCGCGCCGCCCCGAGCGGCTCGTCGCGGAGCTGCACGAGGTGTTCGCCGAGACGACGACACCGGCCGGGGCGGTGTCGCCGACCGAGATCGAGCGGCTCGCCGCCGAGATGCCGACCGCCGCCGACGCGGTGCTGGAGCTGTACCGGCGGTGGCGGCGGGCCGACGAGCACCTCGCCGCGGCGACCGACTCCCCGCGCGACGGCAGCGACCGGGTCCGGTCCGCGTCCCCGCACGAGCAGGTGCGCGACTTCTTCTACCGGCGGCGCAACCACATCGCCGACCTCGACGACGCGGGCGAGGAGCTCGCGGCGGAGATCGGTGTACGTCGCGGCGAGGTCCGCCGGGCGCTGGCCGAGCGCCTGCGCGGCCGACACGGGGTGAGCATCGCCGGCCTGGACGACACCGATCCCGAGGGCGCCGGCGAGCTGCACAGCTACGACCGCACGCACCGGGTGCTGCGCCTGTCGCCCACCCTGCGGCCCGGCCAGCAGGCGTTCCGGATGGCGACCCAGCTCGGCTTCCTGGAACAGGACCACGTCATCGACGCGCTCGCCGCCGAGGACTCCGGCGACGAGGCGACCCGCACCCTCACCCGGATCGGGCTGGCCCGCTACTTCGCCTCCGCGCTGACGCTCCCCTACGGAGAGTTCCGGGCCACGGCCGAGGAGTTCCGGTACGACGTCCAGCGGCTCGCCGACCACTTCGGACAGGGTTTCGAGACGATCTGCCACCGCCTGTCGACCCTGCAGCGGCCGTCCGAGCCGGGCGTGCCCTTCTCGTTCGTGCGGGTGGACCGGGCGGGGAACATGTCGAAACGACAGTCGGCCAGCGGGTTCCACTTCTCGCGGGGCGGCGGGACCTGCCCGCTGTGGAACGTGTACCACGCCTTCACCGCGCCAGGGGAGATCCACGTGCAGGTCGCGTCCATGCCGGACGGTGCCCGCTACCTGTGGGTGGCCCGCACCGTGCACGGCTCACGGCGGCGCTGGGGCAGCCCGGGCAAGACGTTCGCGATCGCTCTGGGCTGCGAGCTCCGGCACGCTCACCGGCTCGTCTACTCCGCCGGGCTGGATCTCGACGACCCCGCCGCGGCCACCCCGATCGGCGCCGGGTGCCGGGTGTGCAGCCGGGACGCGTGCCCGCAGCGCGCGTTCCCGCGGCTGGACCACGCCCCGTCGATCCAGGAGGACCGCAGCACGTTCGTGCCGTACCCGACCGGCTGAGCTCAGCGCGGGCGCGGCAGCACCAGCGGTGTCCCGGTGAGCGGGTCCGGCATGACGAGCGCGTCCACCCCGAACACCGACGACACGAGCTCGGAGGTGACGACGTCGGACGGGGCGCCCTCGGCGACGATCCGCCCGTCCGACATCGCGATCAGGTGGTGCGCGTAGCGCGCGGCGAGCTCCAGGTCGTGCAGCACCATCACGACCGTCCGCCCCTGCCCGGCGTTGACCCCGCGCAGCAGCTCCAGGACGTCGAGCTGGTGGGCGAGATCGAGGAACGTCGTCGGCTCGTCGAGCAGCATCGTCTCCGGGCCCTGGGCGAGCACCAGCGCGATCCAGGCGCGCTGGCGCTGCCCGCCCGAGAGCTCGGCGACGGGCCGGTCGGCGAGGTCGTCCAGCCCGGTCGCGGCCAGGGCGGCGGCGACGGCGCGCTCGTCGTCGGCGGACCACTGCCGGAACCAGCGCTGGTGCGGGTGCCGCCCGCGCCCGACGAGATCGGCGACGGTGATCCCGTCGGGGGTGGCCGGCTGCTGGGGCAGCACGCCGATCCGCCGGGCCACCTCGGTCGCGGGCAGCCCGGCGAGCTCGGCGCCGTCGAGCAGTACCCGGCCGCCGTGCGGGCGCATCAGCCCGGCGAGCCCGCGCAGCAGCGTCGACTTGCCGCACGCGTTCGGCCCGACGATCACGGTGATCCGCCCGTCGGGGATCGTGACGGACTCGCCGTCGACGACCATCGTCGCGGCCGTGTAGCCGAGGCGGAGGTCCTGGCCGGTCAGCGTCATCCGCTCGCTCCGATCCGGTTGCTGCGCACCAGCAGTGCGATGAGTACGGGCGCACCCACGAGCGCGGTCAGCACCCCGACCGGGAGCTCGCGGGGCAGGAACGCGGTGCGGGCCACCAGGTCGGCCGCCACCACGACGAGAGCTCCCGTCCCGGCCGACGCCAGCAGGCCGGGACTGCGCTCGGCCAGCACCCGTCGCACGATCTGCGGTGCGACGAGCGCGACGAAGCCGACCGGCCCCGCCGAGGCGGTCGCGACCGCCGACAGTCCGACGGCGCAGGCCAGCAGCACGGCACGGGCCCGGCCGATCCGGGGCGAGAGCGACCGGGCGAGGTCGTCGCCCAGCTCCAGCACCTGCAACCGCCGGGTCAGGCCCAGCACCGGTGGCAGCAGCAGGCACAGGCCCAGCGCGACCGGCACGACGTCCGGCCACGACCGGCCGGACAGGCTCCCCACCAGCCAGATCGCCGCCTGGTGGGCGGCATTGACGTCGGCCCGGCCGAGCAGGAACGTCGCCGCCGCGCTGAGGATCGCGGCGACGCCGATCCCGACCAGCACGAGCCGGTAGCCGGAGAACCCGTTCCGGTAGGCGATCGTGTACACCGCGACGGCGGCGACCCCGGCCCCGGCGAGCGCCCCGCCGGTCACCCAGGCGGCGGAGGCCCCGAACCCGATGATCATCACGATCGCACCGGCCGACGCCCCCGCGTTGATCCCGATCACGTCCGGACTGACCAGCGGGTTGCGCGCGATCCGCTGGAACAGGGCGCCTGCGATCCCGAAGGCCGCGCCGACCAGCACCCCGGTGATCGCGCGGGGCAGCCGGTGGTTCACGACGACGTCGTAGGTGAGCAGCGTGCCGTTCCCGGCGAGCGTGTCGAGCACGGTCGCGAGCGGCATCGGGTACTCGCCGACCGTCGTCGCCCACAGCGCGACGGCGACCGCAGCCGGCCAGACCGCTGCCCCGAGCAGCAGCCCGCGGACACCCACCCGCGCGGAGACCGGGCCACGGCGGAACACGAGCGTCCCCGGCGCGCTCACAGGGCGGCCACCTTCCGCGTCCGCACGAGGTGCAGGAACACCGGGCCGCCGAGCACGGCCGCGGTCACCCCGATCTGCACCTCCTCGGGCGCGATCACCACCCGGCCCGCGACGTCGGCGAGCAGCACGAGGCCCGCCGCGAGCAGCGCGGACACCGGCAGCACCCACCGGTGGGCGGTGCCCACCAGCGCCCGCGCGGCGTGCGGCGCGACCAGCCCGACGAACGCCACGGGCCCCGCGACCGCCGTCGCCGTCCCGGCCAGGACGACGACCGCCACCAGCCCGGTGAGTCGGGTGAGGCCGGGCCGGGCACCGAGGCTGCGGGAGGTGTCCTCGCCGAGCGCGACGGCGTCGAGGCGCCGGACCAGCGCGACCGCGAGCAGCACCCCGGCGACGGCGAACGGCACGGCCTGCCCGACCGTGAGGAGATCGGCGCGGGCCAGCGAGCCGACGATCCAGTACCGGAACCGGGCGAACAGCTCCCGGTCGAGCAGCACGACCGCCGACGTCGCCGCCGTGATCAGCGCACTGACCGCGGCTCCGGCCAGCGCCAGTTTCACCGGGGTCGCGCCGTCGCGCCCGGACCCGCCGATCGCGTAGACGGCGAGCGCCGCCAGCGCACCGCCCAGGAAGCCGAACCAGACGTGGCCGGCCAGCGAGCCGATGCCCGCCGACGCCATCACGAGGATCATCGCCCCGGCCGCACCGGCGTTCACCCCGAGCGTGCCCGGCCCGGCGAGCGGGTTGCGGGTGATCCCCTGTGCCACGGCACCCGCCAGGCCGAGGCAGGCGCCGGTGATCAGGCCGGCGAGCGTCCGCGGCAGCCGCACGTGCCGGACGACGATGTCGGCCGGCGAGCCGCCGAACCGCAGGAGCCCGTCGGCCAGCTCCGCCCAGGACAGCGGCCGGGCACCGACCTTCATCGACAGCACGGTGGCGGCGGCGACCACGAGCAGCCCGCCCGGCACCGCCCACGGAGCGGCCGGCCGGGGCCGGAGCACCGGAGCGGGGGCGGTCGCCGTCACTCGGGGTGGACCAGGTCCGCGACCCGCTCGGCGGCGTGCGGACCGCGGATACCGGCAGCACGGTCGGCGAAGAGGAACGGGAAGACCTTCCCCTCACGCACCGCGGTGCTGCCGGACAGCGCGGGGTCGTCGCGGACCTTCTGCACGTCGGCCTCGCCGTCGGCGACGGTCGTCGTGGCGTCGCAGCAGGTCGAGGTGAGGATGACGTCCGGGTCCCTGGCGATCAGCTCCTCCTTGGACACCGCGACGTGGCGCCGCTCGCGGAGGTCGGCGAAGGCGTTCTCGGCGCCGGCCATCTCCAGCACCCTGGTGCCGAAGTCGATCCCGGAGGCGACCCGGTAGCTGCCGTCGTCGTCGTTGAGCAGGATCGCGACCGACGGGCGCGGCCTGCCCGCCACCCGCTCCTCGACGGCCGTCGCCCGGGCCTGCAGGTCGGCGACGAGCTCCTCGGCCCGCTCCTCGACGCCGAACACCCGGCCGAGACCGCGGAGGTCCTCGTGGACGGTCTCCATCGACACCTGGTCGGGGTCGATCGCCTCGTCGGACAGTCCGTCCGCGGAGGGACACAGCGGCGCCGAGATCCAGCTCTGCACACCGAGCCCGGCGAGGTCGGCCCGGGTGCTGATGCCCTCGGTCCCGGAGGTCGCGAACGCGTTGTTGTAGCCGGACATGACGAAGTCCGGGGTCGCCGCCAGCAGGGCCTCGCGGGTCGGGAGGTCCGGCACGTAGGGCACCCCGGCCTGGGCCTCGGCGTAGGGCTCGAGCACCTGCGCGTCGAGGTAGGCGGTGCCGACGAGCCTGTCGGACAGGCCCAGCGCGTGGACGGTCTCGATCGCCGGCTGGTAGAGGGCGTAGATCCGCTCCGGCGGGCCGGGAACGGTGACGGGAAGGCCGCAGTTCGTCTCGGTGACGGCCCCGGCCGCCGCCGGGTCGGCCGCCTCCGGGGCGGGCGGGCCGCCGCAGCCTGACAGTACGAGGGCCGCCGCGGAGAGCAGGGCGGCCGGGACCAGACGGCGCGGAACGGGTCGGGTGCGCACGGGACCTCCACTGCGAGCGAACCGCATAAAAGATGACAAGTTGTTCATATGTGACAACTGTCCGGTCGCGCCAGAGCTGCGGGGGCAGAGTCCGGAAGATCACGCCGAAGGCGGACCCTTGCCCGACAAGGTTAGGCTCGCTTTACTCGGGACATGCCGCTCCTCGTCGCACCCGACGCCACCGCCGGGCCGATCAGCCGCCGGGACCTCCTGGGGCTCGCCGCCGGCTCGGCCGCCCTGCTCACCCTGTCCGCCTGCGGATCCGGCGGGCAGGCGCCCGCCGGGGCGACCCGCACGGTCGACGGCGCGTCCGGCCCGGTCGAGATCCCGGTCGCCCCGCAGCGGGTGGCGGCGACGGACTTCTACACGACCTACGCCCTGCTCGACGTCGGGTTCACCGTCGTCGCGACCGCGGAGGCCACCGTCGGTGGCGTGCTGCCGGGCCTGCAGTCCGCCTACGACGCCCTTCCCAAGGTCGGCAAGCCGCAGGAGCTGTCGTACGAGGCGATCGTGGCGCAGCGCCCGGACCTGATCCTCGGGACGATGGTGCCGGGCCTGGCCGAGGACCTGCCCGAGCGCCTCGGCGCGGTCGCCCCGACCCTGCTGTTCGCCGCCGGCGGCGCTCCCGGGACCTGGCAGGAGCGGGCCGTCCGCGCCGCCGACGCCGTCGGGCGCGGCGCCGAGGCGGAGGCGCTGCGCGGCCGCTACGAGCAGCGCGCCCGTGAGATCGGTGAGCGCCACCGCGACCTGCTGGGCAGGATCCGGATCGGCCTGGTCCGCGGCGGGCCGCCCGGCACCGCGCTGGTCGACCTGCCGCAGTCGTGGAGCGGCGTGGTGCTGGGCGCGATCGGGGCGCGGCTGCCCGCGGTCGCCGAGGGCAGGCCGGGTGCGTCGGAGCGGATGTCCTACGAGGAGGTCGGTGTCCTCGACGACTGCGACGTGCTGCTGCACCTCGCCGACACCCGCGGCGGCGTCGACGGCAACACCACGCGGATGCTGCAGGCGCCGACGTTCCGGGCGCTGCGCGCGGTGCGGGCCGGGAACCTGCACCCCCTGCCGAACTACTACGTCTCGCACTACGGCCAGGGGCTCGCCGTCCTCGACGAGCTCGACCGGATCCTCACCGGGACGGCCTGACCCCCGGCAGCCGGGTCGCGCCCGCCAGGGCGAGCAGGCAGAACCCGAGCACCCACCAGAACGTCTGCCCGAACGCGGCGGCGCTCGCACCCGGGCCGAGCGCCGCCAGCCGGGACTGCAGGATCACCGCCACCAGCGCGGTGCCGACCGACCCGCCGAGCGTGTTCAGCAGGTTCAGGGCGCTCGCCGCGCGCGGGATCATCTCCTTCGCCATGGTCCGGTAGACCAGCGCCATCACCGGTGCCCCGATCAGCGCTCCTCCGGCGCCCCGGACCAGCAGCGACGCGGCGACCAGCGCGTCGGCCGGGCCACGGTCGAGCTGCGTGAACACCACCGTCCCCAGCGCGACCATCGCGATCCCGGCGAGCACCAGGTTCCGCGGCGCGATCCGGTCCACGAGCCGATTGACCAGCAGCGACCCGGCGAGCGCCCCGATGCCCTGGGGCGCGAGAAGCAGGCCGGTCTCCCAGGCGTCGAGCCCGCGGCCGGACTGCAGGTAGAGCGGGAGCAGGAAGGTCGCGCCGAACACCGACAGCCCGAGGATCACCAGTGCGAGCGCGGCCGGACCGAACGGGCTGCGCGCGAAGAGCCGCGGGTCGATCAGCGGGGTGCCGCGGAACCGGAGGCCGTGCAGCACGAACAGCCCCAGCATGGCCAGCCCGGCGAGACACACCGGCACCCCGGGCAGCGCCCCGCCGGTGCGCTCGACCTCCGTTAGGCCGAGGACGAACACCGCGAGGCCGGGTGGGAGCAGCAGCGCACCGCGGACGTCGAACGCCGTCCCGCGGGCCGCCGCGGAGTCGCGCGGCACCAGCAGCACGGCCGCCACCGCCGCGGCGAGGCCGATCGGCAGGTTCACGTAGAACAGCCACGGCCAGCTCGCGACGCCGAGGATCGCCCCGCCGGCGAGCGGGCCGAGCACCGGCGAGAGCAGCGGGACGACACCGACGATCGCGATCATCCGGCCGATCCGCCGGGGCCCGGCGAGGCGGGCCAGCACCGCCTGCCCGGTCGGCGGGAGCAGCCCACCGGCCAGACCCTGCAGGATCCGGAACGCGACCAGCGACGTCAGCGACCAGGCCAGCGCGCACAGCGCCGACGCCACGACGAAGCAGAGCACGGCCACGATCCAGGTCCGGCGACCGCCGAACCGGTCGACCAGCCAGCCCGACGTGGGGACGGCCGCGACCACGGCGAGCAGGTACGCGGTGCTCACCCACTGGATCTCGACCGGGCTCGCGTCGAACTCAGCGGACAGGGTGCTCACCCCGACCGCGACGATCGTCGCGTCCAGGGTGGCCATGAACGTGCCCAGGACCAGGACGAACGCGGCCCGCACCAGCGGCGCGTCGATCCGGTCCGAGGTCTCCGGGGCCGCGCCGCTCATCCGGCGGTCCCCTCCCCGGCCAGGGCCACCAGCTCGTCGCGCAGGAGCCCGGCGAGCACGGCGATCCGGTCCGCACCGAACAGCGCCTCCGGCCAGGTGAACCGGACGGCGAGGGTGGGCGCGCCGTCCCCGCCGTCGGCGGTCGCGAGCGCGTTCACCGCCAGCTCGTGCGGGAACGGCATCGCGGCCGGGTCGCCGGAGCCGAGCGCGCCGGCGTCGGCCGGGGCCCGCCACGGCTCGTCCGCACCGGTGGGCGCGGTGAACCGGCCCAGGTAGTTGACCGTCACCCGGGGCCGGACGGCGTCGCCGAGCGGCCGGTCCGGCGCGTCCCGCAGCAGACCGTGGCCGAGGCCGTCCCCGGCGGCCCGCAGCTGGGCACCGACCGCCGCCGGCCCCCCGGTACCGGGGCGGACCAGCGCCGGGGTGACCGTGGTGAACCAGCCGACGGTCCGGGACAGGTCGAGCGCGCCGGTGCCGTCCGGGTCCGTCGCCGGACGGCCGTGGCCCTGCAGGTCCACGAGCAGCTCCGGCTCGCCGGTCCGGCCGCGCCAGCGGTGCGCGGCCCGGGCCAGCGCGGTGAGCAGCACCGCGTCGGGTCCGGTGCCGTGCGCGACCGGCAGCGTCGTCAGCACGGCCGCCGTCGTCGCCGGGTCGAGCCGGATCTCGTGGTGCCGCGCGGTGGCGGCGGTGTCGCGGCCGGGGTCGAGGGCGACCTCACCCCAGCCGGGGTCGGCGGCGGCCGTCACCGCCCGCCAGTGCGGGAGCTCCGCGCGGCGGGCGTCGGTGGCCGCGTGCAGCGCCCGGGCCCAGCCGACCCAGGTCCGCCCGACCGGTGGCAGCGCGGGCGTCGCGCCGGCCGCGACGGCCCGGTGGGCCTGCGCGAGGTCGTCGAGCAGCACCCGCCACGACACCGGGTCGACGACGAGGTGGTGTGCCAGGAGCACCAGCCGGCCCGGCCGGTCCGGTCCGGCGTCCAGCCACTCGGCACGCAGCAGCGGGCCGCGGTACGGGTCGAGCCCGTCCCGTGCGGCGGCGATCCGCCGGTCCGCGACCGCCCTGGCGTCGTCGCCGGGCGCGAGCGCGGTCCGGACGAGCACGTCGGCGCCGGTGACGGCGCCCGGACCGGGGACCCGCAGCACCGGTTCACCACCGGTGTCCGGCACGGCGAGGTGCGCCCGGAGGGCGTCGTGCCGCACCAGCAGCGCGTCCAGCACGGCGTGCCAGAGCGTCACGTCGCCGCCCGCGGGCACGACGGTCTCCGTCCACTGGCAGTAGCCGGCCGACGGGTCACCGGGCCGGCCGCTGCCGCCCCGGCGGAGCAGGTCGCGCATCACCGGGGTGAGCGGCGCGTCCCCGGAGACCGGGCCGGTGTCGGCGGGGGTGTCGGCGGCGGGGACCGAGCGAGCCGCCATCCCGGCCGCCGTGCCGCCGTCGAACACGTCGCGGGCGGTCAGCAGCCGGCCGGCCCGGCGGGCCCGGGAGATCACCTGCAGCGAGACGATGCTGTCGCCGCCGGCGGCGAGGAAGTCGTCGTCGGGGCCGATCGTGTCGTCGTCGAGGACGTCCCGCAGCACGCCGAGCAGGATCCGCTCGGCCTCGGTCGCGGGCTCCCGGGACGGCCCGGCCGTGACGCGGTCCGGCGCGGGCAGGGCGTCGCGGTCCAGCTTCCCGGCCGGTGTCAGCGGCAGCCGGTCGAGCAGCACGAGGTGGGTGGGCACCATGTGCGCGGGCAGCTCCGCGGCGAGCGCGGCCCGCAGCGCCTCCACGGCGGGGGCGGCGCCGCCGGCCGGCACGACGTAGCCGACCAGCCGGTCGTCACGCACGACCACGGTGGCGGCGCGGACACCGTCCTGGGACCCGAGCACGGTCTCGATCTCGCCGAGCTCGATCCGGAACCCGCGGATCTTCACCTGGTGGTCGGCCCGGCCGAGGAACGCGATCTGCCCGTCCGCCCGCAGGTGCACCAGGTCACCGGTGCGGTACATCCGCTCGCCGGGCGCACCGAACGGGTTCGCGACGAACGACGACGCGGTCTCCCCCGGCCGCCCCAGGTAGCCGCGGGCCAGCCCGGCGCCGGCCAGGTACAGCTCGCCGGTGCGGTCCGGGCCGACCGGCTGCAGGCCGCCGTCGAGGACGTAGGCGCGGATGCCCGGGTCGGGCACGCCGATGGGCAGCGGCCCCGGGTCGTCCGGGTCGTACGCCCAGGCCACCGCGTTGATCGAGACCTCGGTGGGGCCGTAGCAGTTGACCAGCCCGCGGCGGGCGCCCCAGCGTCGCGCGAGCGCCGGGTCGAGCCGCTCTGCCCCGACGAGCAGGGTGATGTCCGGCGGGAGCGTGCGGTCGTCGGGCATCGCGGCGAGGAACGACGGCAGCAGGTTCGCCAGCGTGATCCGCTGGGCGGCGATGTGGTCGAGCAGCGCGTCCGCCGAGTCACGGACCTCGGCCGGTGCGACGACCGAGGTCCCGCCCGAGGCGAGCGCGATCACCGTCTGGAAGAAGGCGACGTCGAAGCTGGTGGAGGCGAACTGCAGCACGCGGTCGTCGGGCGTGGCCCCGAACGTGCCCTCGGACAGCAGGACCAGGTCGGCCAGGCCGCGGTGCGGCACGCCGACCGGCTTCGGACGACCGGTCGTGCCCGAGGTGAAGATGACGTACGCGAGCCGGTCCGGGTCGTAGGGCGGCAATGGCGGGCCGTCGCCGCCCACGAGCACCTCGTCCAGCCGGATCCGCGGCACGCCACGCTCGGCGAGCAGGCGTTCCGCGTCGCCGCCGGTCGTGGCACCGACGGTGAGCGCCGCGACCGGGGCCGCGTCGGACACCATCGTCTCCAGCCGGGCCTGCGGGTAGGCCGGATCGAGCGGCAGGTAGACCGCACCGGCGCGGAGGATGCCGATGATCGCCAGCGGCATCTCGACGTCCCGGTCGAGCAGCACCGCGACCGGCTGCTCGGGCCGCACCCCGCGGCGCACCAGCTCGCGGGCCAGCGCGTCGGCCCGGGCGTCCAGCTCGGCGTAGGTGAGCACCCGGTCCCGGCACTGCACCGCCGGGTGGTCCGGCCGGGAGGCGACCCAGCCGGCGAACCGTTCGGCGAGGGTGAAGGTCGCACCCGGGCCGCCGTCGGCGACGCGGAGGGCCTCGGCGCGGGCCGCGGGATCGAGCAGCGGCAGCGCCGTCGCCGGACGCTCGGGGTCGGCGACCAGCTCGTGGAGCACGGTGTGCAGGGCGTGGCCCAGCGCGCGGACCGCGCCACCGCTCAGGGCCGCGGGCTGGTACCCGAGGCCGATCACGATCTCGTCGTCCGGGATCACGACGACGGTCAGCGGGTAGTGCGTCGCGTCGGCGATCTCGACCCCGGCCAGGACGGGGCCCGGGCCGGGGCCGGCGGCCGGACGGCGCTCGGCGGCCGGGAAGTTCTCCATCACCAGCATCGTGTCGAACAGGTCGCCGGCACCGGCGTCGCGCTGCACGTCCGGCAGCCCCACGTGATGGTGCTCGGACATCGCGACGGACCGGTCGTGCACCGCCCCGAGCACCGCGGCCGCCGTGTCCCCCGGTGCCCAGCGGACCCGCACCGGGACGGTGTTGCCGAGCTGCCCGACCATCCGCTCGACGCCGGGGACCTCGGCCGGGCGACCGGAGACCGGCTGTCCGAACAGGACGTCGCGGCGGCCGGTCGCCCGGCCGAGGACGATCCCCCATGCGGTGTGCAGCACCGCGGTCAGGGTGACGCCGCGCTCCCGGGCGAACCGGCGCAGCGACGCGCTGAACCCCGCGCCGAGCGCGACGGGGTGCCGCTCGGGCCGGGCGACCGTCGTGCCGGTCGCGCCCGGCGCGATCCGGGTGCCCTCGTCGACGCCGTCGAGGAGCTCACGCCAGGCCCGGCGGCCTGCGTCGTGGTCACGGGCGGCGAGCCAGGCGAAGTGGTCGGCGACCGGCGGCGGGGGCGGGACGGCCGGGCCGCCGCCCAGCTCGTCGTGGATCGCGAGCAGGGCCTTCCCGACCAGCGGCATCGACCAGCCGTCGAGCAGCGCGTGGTGGTTCGTGATCGCCAGCCGGTGGTCGCCGGGCCCGAGCCGGGCCAGCAGGAACCGGATCAGCGGCGGGCGGGCCGGGTCGAAGGGCCGGGCCTGCTCGGCCGCGGCCACCCGGGCGAACGCGGCGGCCGGGTCGTCGTCCCCGGTCAGGTCGGCGAACCGCCAGTCGAGGTCGACACCGGCCGGGACGACCTGGACGACCCGGCCGTCGTCGAGCGCGGCCAGGTGGATCCGCAGCGGCGGGTGCCGGCGCAGCAGCTCCGCCGCCGCCGCGCGCATCCGGTCCGGGTCGAGGTCCCCGGCCAGGGTGACGACGGCCTGCACCACGTAGACGTCGGTGTCGCCGTCGGCGAGCGCCATGCTGTGGAACGACAGCCCGGCCTGCAGCGCGGTCGCCGGGAGCACGTCGGCGACCGGGCGCTCCTGCTGGAGCTCGTCGATCGTGGCCTGGTCGAGCCCGACCAGCGGCAGGTCGGACGGGGTGAGCCCGCCGTCGCCGGTGCCGAGCCCGGCGGCGTGCGCGGCCAGCCCGGCGACGGCGGCGGCGAAGGCGCGCTGCACCTCCGCGACCCGGTCCGGGCCGAGTGCGGCACCGGCGGCGGTCCACTCGACGGAGAGGCACTCACCGCCGGCTCCGCCGGTCAGGAAGCAGTTCAGCGCGAGCAGCTGCTCGAGGGCCTTGCCGGGCGGCTCCGTCACCGCGAACGCCGAGCCCTCCGGCATCCGCCAGCCCGCCCCCGGCGACGCGGCGAACCGTCCCAGGTAGTTGACCAGCACGTCCGGCGGGGCGTCGTCGCCGAGCTCCGCGCGGGTGCGCGGGTCGAGCCACCGGAGCACGCCGTGTCCCGAGCCGTCACCGGGGACGGCGCGGGCGGCTTCCTTCGCCGCGCGAAGCAGGCGGCCGGCGGCGGGCCCGCCGGCGAGCGCCTCGCGCAGCGCGTCCGGGCAGGCGACCTCCCCGAGCGGGAGCCGGACCGGGTGCTCGACGGTGAACCAGCCGACCGTCCCGGCCAGGTCCAGACGGGCGGACTCGCGGCCGTGGCCCTCGGTGCCGACCGTGACGGCGTCGGTCGCTCCCGTGACGGTGCGCAGGGTGAGGGCGAGCGCGGCCAGCAGCACCTCGTCGACACCGGCCCGGTAGGCGGCCGGCAGCCGCTCGACCAGCGCGGCGGTCTGCCCGGCGTCGAGCACGGTCCGGTCGTGGCGTGCGGTGGCGACGGTGTCGCGACGCGGGTCCAGCGGACGGTCCCCGATCCGGACGGTCGCGGCGGCGGCGGACCGCCAGTACGGCAGCTCGTCGCGGCGGGCCCCGCTCTCGCCCTGCTCGGCGAGCACGGCCGCGTGCCGCCGCCAGGACGCGCCGGTGCGGGGCAGCGCGGGATCGTCCCCGCGGGCCGCGGCGGTCCACGCGCGGTGCAGGTCGGGCAGCAGCACCCGCCAGGAGACGCCGTCGGCGGCGAGATGGTGGACGACGACGAGCAGCCGGTCCGGGGTGCCCTCGCCGGTCCGGGCCAGCAGCACCCGGACCAGGTCCGCCGCGGCGGGATCGAGCTCTCCGGCCAGCAGCCCGGCGAGGTCGGCGACCCGGTCGTCGGTGAGCGGCCCGGTCGCGGCCTCCCGGAACGCCCGGGCGGCGTCGACGGCACCGGCCGGGAGCACGGCCGGCACCCCGTCCACGCAGCGCAGGCGCAGCGCGTCGTGCCGGTCCAGCACCGCGCCGACGGCGGCGGCCAGGTCCGGGGTGCGGGCCGGGACGTCGATCCGCAGCGCGGTCCACTGGGCGTACCCGGCGATCGACGCCGGGTCGCGGTTCGGGGCGAGCAGCCCGCGGACGATGGGGGGCGCCGGGACCGGGCCGGCCGGCTCGTCCGGGACCACGTCCGGGCCGGTGGCGGCCGGGGTGGCGGCACTGCTCATGGCGGCGAGGGCCGCCAGGCTGCGCCGGGCCAGCAGGTCCCGCGGGCGGAGCTCCAGCCCGGCCTCACGCAGCCTGCTGCCGACGGCGATCGCGGAGATCGAGTCGCCGCCGAGGGCGAGGAAGTCGTCGTCCACGTCGACCCGCTCGGTGCCCAGCACCCCGGCGACGACGTCGTGCAGCGACCGCTCGGCGTCGGTCGCGGGGGCCCGGGAGGCGGCCGACGGCGCCGGTGCGGGCAGCGCCGCCCGGTCGAGCTTGCCGTTGACCGTGGTCGGGAGGGCGTCGAGGACCAGCACCGCGGACGGCACGAGGTGCTCGGGCAGGCGCGCGGCGAGCGCGTCGCGTACGGCGTCCGGGGTGAGGTCGCCGGTCACGTAGCCGACGAGCCGGTCACGGCCGGCGTCGGCGCGGACCGTCACGGCGGCGGCGCCGACCCCGGGCACCGCGGCCAGCTCGGCCTCGACCTCGCCGAGCTCGACCCGGTAGCCGCGGATCTTGACCTGGCCGTCGTCGCGGCCGAGGAACTCCAGGCCCGCGCCGGTGAGCCGGGCCCGGTCACCGGTGCGGTACATCCGCCCCGGCCCGAACGGGTTCGCGACGAACCGTTCCGCGGTCGTGCCGGGCCGGTCCAGGTAGCCGAGCGCGAGGTGCGGACCGGCCAGGTAGAGCTCGCCGGGCTCGCCCGCCGCGACCGGCTCCAGCGCGGCGTCGAGCAGGTGGGCACGGGTGCCCGCCAGCGGGAGGCCGATCGTCGGGTGCCCACCGGTGACGGGCGCGAGGGTCGCGTCCACCGTGGCCTCGGTCGGGCCGTAGAGGTTGTAGGCGGTGACCCCGGACTCGGCGACCCGGCGCCACAGCGGCGCCGGGGTGGCCTCGCCGCCGAGGACCAGCAGCACGGGGCGGTGCTCGCCGTCCAGCAGGCCGGCGTCGAGCAGCGGCCCCGCCAGCGACGGCGTGGTGTCGACGACGTCGATCCGGTCGGCACGCAGCGCCGCTGCGAGTGCCTCGCCGTCGCGGACCAGGTCGGTGCCGTAGAGGTGCAGCTCGTGCCCGGTCAGCAGCCAGGTCAGCTGGTCCAGCGCCGCGTCGAAGGCGAACGAGTAGGTGTGCGCGGCGCGCAGGCCACGCCCTACCGCGCGTTCCGCCTCCGCGACGAGGGTGCCGCGGTGGTGGTGCACCAGCCCGGCGAGGCCGCCGGCCCGGGCGAGGACGCCCTTGGGGCGGCCGGTGGAGCCGGACGTGTAGAGCACGTAGGCCGGGCGGTCCGGGTCGAGCGGCCCGGTCGCCGCGGTCCCGGCCGGGAGCGGTCCGGTCGGGTCGAGGACGGCGCAGGCGGGCGCCGGCAGGTCGGCGACGGTCTCCGGGGTGGCCAGCAGCAGGGCCGGGCGAGCGTCGTCGAGCAGGTCACGGCGCCGCTGCGGCGGGTGCGCCGGATCGAGCACCAGGAACGCGGCCCCGGCGTCGAGCACGGCGAGCAGTGCCACGACGAGCGCGGGTTCGCGGGGCAGCGACACCGCGACCACGTCGCCCGGTCCGAGCCCCCGCCCGCGCAGCGCGGCGGACAGCTCCCGCACCCGCCCGACCAGCTCCCCCGCGGTGAGGCGGACGCCCCCGTGCACGAGCGCGGGCCGGTCCGGGTCCGCGGCGAGGTCGTCGAGCAGCTCCGGCAGGTCCTTCGGCGTGCCGGCCGGGGCCGGGCGGTCGAGCGCGGCGAGGGCCCGGTCCCGCTCGTCGGGCGCGAGCAGCCGCACCGCGCCGACCGGGGGCAGACCGGGCCCTGCGAGCGCGGTGAGCAGGTCGGCCAGCGCGTCGAGACGGCGGCGCAGCACCGGTTCGTCGTTGGTGCGGGCGTCGGCCTCGAAGCCGAGGAGCAGGCCGCCGGCCGCGGTGGGGGTGGCGGTCAGGCCGAGGTCCTCCGGCGGGCCGCCCGCCACGTTCACGAGCACGCCGGTCGACCCGCCCAGCCGGACACCGAAGTCGAACGACGCCTTCAGGTTGATCCCGCGCCCGTGCAGCAGCTCGCCCGACCCGGGCAGCTCCCGGGGCAGGTCCTCGCCACGGAACCGCTGGTGCGCGCGGACGTCGCGCAACGCCGCGGCGGTGCGGCGGCCCAGCTCGTCGAGCCGGTCCCCGGGGCGCACCGCGAGCCGGAGCGGCAGGACGTTGACCATCATCGCCGGGGTGCGCAGCGCCGCGGACCCGGTGCGGCACATCAGCGGGAGCGCGAACACCACGTCGGTGCGGCTCTCCAGCCGGTGCAGGAACGCGGCGTACCCGGCGATGACCAGCTCACCCCAGGTGACGCCGGCGCCGTCGGCGACCTCCTTCAGGCGGGCGATCGTGTCCGGGCCGAGCTCGCGGTGCGCGGTCACGGTCGCCGCGGCCGGGCCGTCCGGGGGCGGCGGGCCGCCCGGGGCCTCGGGCAGCGGGGTCAGCAGGTCCCGCCAGAACGCCCGGTCCTGCCCGGCCTGCTCGCCCGCCCGGTACTCCAGGTCGGCGGCGACGAGGTCCGCGAACGGCCGGAACGGGCATCGCGGCGGCTCCTCCCCGCGGACGGCGGCGGTGTAGCGGGCCCCGATCCGGCGGCAGAGCTGGGTGGCGGAGTAGCCGTCGAACACCAGGTGGTGGCCGAGTTGCAGGTAGTGGACCTCGGTGTCGCCGAGCACCGCGACCGACGGCCGGAACAGCGACCGGCCGGTCATGTCCCGGCAGCCGGCGGCGATCCGGGCCCGCTCGGCGGCGACGAGGTCGCGGGCCGCGGCGTGCGGGTCGGGGTCGTCCCGCAGGTCGACGACGGGTGGCGGCGGGACCGGGTCCGGGTCGACGTACTGCCGCGGGCCGTCCGGTGTGGTCACCAGCCGCAGGCGCAGCGTCTCCGCCTCCTCCACGGTCGCCCGGACCGCCTCGACCAGTGCCGGGACGTCGACCGGGGCGTCACCGGAGATCTGCAGGACGTCGCCGACCACGTAGTACGGCGAGTCCGGCTCCAGGCGCTGGGCGTTCCAGATCCCCAGCTGGGCGCCGGTGAGTTCCAGCAGGCCGTCCCCGGCGGTGCTCCCCGTGTCCACGTCGGTCCGGACGGTCGCCGTGCTCAACAGATCTCCCTCGCTCGCGGTGTCCGGCACCCGCGGCGCGGGCGGCCGGTCCTCAGTGGCCGTGGCCGTGCTCGTCCTCGTCGTCGCCGTGGTCGTCGAAGTCGGTGACGCCGCGCTTCCAGTAGCCGGTGACGTCGCGGTCCGCCGCGTCGAGGCCCAGCTCGTCGCGCAGGAAGCGGCGCAGCGGCTTGATCGCCGTCGTCTCCCCCGCCACCCAGGCGAAGACGCGCGCGTCCGCGGGCGGGCGCACCGCCGTCACCGCCTTCTCCAGGGCGTCCGACGTCCCGGCGGGCACGTCGCCGCGGTGCACCCAGCGCACCTCGACGCCGTCCGGCGCCGACATCGGGAGCTCGTCGGCGGCGTCGGTGACCTCGACGAACGCCCGTCCGCGAGCGTCGGCGGGGAGCCGTTCGAGGATCCGGGCGATCGCGGGCTGCGCGGTCAGGTCGCCGGCCAGCAGGTAGTGGTCGTAGCCGTGCGGGATCGCGAGTCCGCCGGGCGGGCCGGCCACCGGGATCCGCTCGCCCGGCGCCACGGTGCGCACCCAGTCCGAGGCGAGGCCGCCGTCGTGCACCACCAGGTCGATGTCCAGCTCACCGGCGTCCGGGTCGTGCCGGCGCACGGTGTACTCGCGCGACACCGGCCGCGGGCGCGGCCAGTTCAGCATGTCGCCGTCCTGCTCGGGCAGGCGCAGCACGCCGTCCTCGCCGGGGAACACCAGCCGCACGTGCTCCTCGTCGCAGTGGCTGTGGAACCCCGCGAGCCCGGGACCGCCCAGGGTGAGCCGCACCATCGACGGGCCGACCGGCGCGGTCCGCAGCACCTCCAGCTCGCGCAGCAGGATCGGGTACGGCACCTTCGTCGCCCCGGTCTCCCGGCCGTAGGCCGTCGCGAGGTTCCCGGCGACGTCGCCGCGGTCCGCCCGCTTCACGCCGCACCCCGGACGATCTCGATCCAGCGGCTCAGGACGGGCTCCTCGGCCAGGTCCGGGAACTCCAGTGCCGGGGCGCCGCCGTCGCGCCAGCGCTCGACGAGCGTCATGATCCGCATCGAGTCGAGGCCCCGGTCGAGGAGGTCCTCCTCGGGGTCGATCCCCTCCGGCGCGACGCCCAGCAGCTCGGCGACGTCGGACCGGATCCGCTCCGCGGTCGGCGCGCTCATCCGCCCACCCCGGCCGGGGTGGCGGCGAACGCCCCGAGGACGTCGGCGGTGCCGGTCACCACGCCACAGCGCTGGGCGACGTACTCGCACGCGGCGTCGTGGTGGCGGCGGGAGAAGTCGGCGACGGCGTCGGCCACCAGGAACGGGGCGACGTCGCGCATGAACGCCTCGACGGCGGTCGCCTGGCAGCCGATGTGCGCGTAGATCCCGGTGACGAGCAGCTGGTCCCGGCCGCCCTCGGCGAGGCGCTCGGCGAACGTGCTGCGCTGGAACGCGCTGTAGCGCCACTTGGTGAGGACCTCGTCGCCGGGCTGCGGCGCGAGCTCGTCGACCACGTCGGCGGCGGCCGGGTCGTCGTCGATCACCGCGCCGATCCCGTCACCCCAGAAGTCGGTGAGCAGCCCGCGGTCGGCGGGGTCCTGCCGGCCCGGCTGGGCGGTGTAGAACACCGGCACGCCGCGCTCCCGGCAGGCGGCCAGCAGGGCCGCGATGTTCGCGACGACCTCCGGGACCGGGGAGCCGGCGTAGGGCGCGAGGAAGTAGCGCTGCATGTCGTGGACCAGCAGTGCGGCCCGGGACGCGTCCGGCTGCCACGCGACCCGTCCGGCCGGGCGCTCGGCCGGGGCCGGCAGCGGGTAGGGCTCGATCCGGGGCAGGGACATCTCGCTCACCTCTCCTCGTCGGCCGACGAGGGGTCCGCCCCGCCGGTGTCGGCCGCGGCGGGTGCCGCGGCGCGTGCGCGCAGCGCCTCGCGCAGCTCGCGCTTGCTGGTCTTGCCGACCCCCGTCACCGGGAAGCCGGGAACGATCTCGATCAGGTCCGGCACCTTGAACGCGGCCACCCCGCGCTCGCGGACGAACCGGCGCAGCACCGACCCGGCCGGTGCGTCGGTGCCCGGCCGGGGCACGACGTAGGCGCAGGTCCGCTCGCCGAGGTAGCCGTCCGGGACGCCGATGACGGCGGCGTCCAGCACGTCGGGGTGCGCCATGAGGTGGTCCTCCACCTCGGTCGGCGCGACCTTCTCCCCGCCCCGGTTGACCTGCTCCTTCACCCGGCCCACGACCTCCAGGTGCCCGGTCGGGGTGCGGCGGACCAGGTCACCGGTCCGGTAGAAGCCGTCGTCGGTGAAAGCGGTCGCGTTGTGCTCGGCGGCGCGGAAGTAGCCGCGGATCGTGTACGGCCCGCGGGTGAGCAGCGCGCCGGCCCGGCCCGGCTCCACCTCGGCCGTCGACGGCGCCGCCGGGTCGTCCGGGTCGACGACCCGGATCTCGTCGTCGGCCGAGATCGGCCGGCCCTGGGTGGTCAGGACGAGCTCGTCGGGGTCGTCGAGGCGGGTGTAGTTGACCAGGCCCTCGGCCATCCCGAAGACCTGCTGCAACCGGCAGCCCAGCGCCGGGCCGATCCGTCCTGCCAGCTCCGGCCCGCACTTCGCCCCGCCGACGAGGACGACCTCCAGGCTGGACAGGTCGTGCGAGGTGCGGGCGGCCGCGTCGGCCCAGGCCGCCGCGAGCGGCGGGACCAGCCCGGTGATCGTCACCCGTTCCCGCTCGACCAGCGCGAACGCCGTCGACGGATCGGGGGCCGGGGCGAACACCGAGGCCGCGCCCGCGTGCAGCGCGCCGAGGACACCGGGCGAGCTGAGCGGGAAGTTGTGCGCCGCGGGCAGCGCGGCGAGGTAGACGCTGTCCGGCCGCAGACCGCAGATCCGGGCGCTCTCCCGGACGCTGTGGAGGTAGTCGTCGTGGGTCCGCGGGATCAGCTTCGGCAGCCCGGTGGACCCGCCGGAGAGCTGCAGGAACGCCACGCCCTCCGGGTCCGGGTCGGGCAGCGCGACCGGCTCGGCGTCCAGGCCGGCCAGCGGGACCGTCCCGTCCGTGGTGCCGCCGGCGCCGGTGTCCAGCACGATCGTCTCCCGGACGGAGCCGACGGCGCCGGCGGTGGCGCGGGCGAGCGCGCCGTGGTCGTACCGGGCGTGCGCGTCGACGGTGAGCACCGCCGCGGCCTCCGACCACTCCGCGACGTGGCGCAGCTCGGTCTCCCGGTGCGCCGGCAGCGCGAACACCGGCCGGGCACCCACCCGGAACAGCGCGAACACGACCGGCAGGAACTCGGGGACGTTCGGCAGCTGGAGCACGACGTTCTCGCCGGGCCGGATCCCGAGCCCGTGCAGGCCCGCGGCCAGCCGGTGCGCGCGGCGGTCGAGGTCGGCGAAGGTCCAGCGGTGCTCGGTGCCACCGGTCCGCCCGACGACGGCGGTGCGCTCCGGGTGCGCCGCGGCCAGCAGCGACAGCCAGGCCCCGAAGGAGCGGCCGTGCCAGTACCCGGCCGCGCGGTACCGCGCGGCGACCTCCGGCGGCCAGGCGACGTGGTCGGGCCCGGTCATGCGACGGCCTCGACCCCGATGGCCCGCAACATCGTGCGGAACTTCGCGCGGGTCTCGGCGACCTCGGAGTCCGGGTCCGACCCGGCGACGATGCCCGCCCCGGCGTACAGCCGCACGGTCCGGTCGCACACCTCGGCGCTGCGGATGGCCAGGACCCACTCGCCGTCGCCGTCGGCGTCGACCCAACCGGTCATGCCGCTGTAGTAGCCGCGGTCCGACGGTTCGAGCTCGCCGATCGCCTCCCGGGCGGCGGGCACCGGCACCCCGCACACGGCGGGGGTCGGGTGCAGCGCGTGCGCCAGGTGCAGCGCGCTCACCGACGGGTCGGCGAGCCGCCCGGAGATCCGGCTGGACAGGTGCCACATGGTGGCGGTGCCGATGACCTCGGGCTCGGTGGGCGCGTCGACCTCGGTGCAGAACCCGCGCAGCACGGCGACGACCCGGTCGGCGACGAGCGCGTGCTCGGCGAGGTCCTTCCCCGACACCTTCAGCGCCGCGATCCGGGCCTCGTTCTCGGCCGGGTCGTCGGACCGCGGGATCGACCCGGCGAGCGGGTTGGTCACCACGGTGCCGCCCTCGCGGGACACCAGCAGCTCCGGGCTCGCCCCGACGAGCGTGCGCAGCGCGGGGTCGCCGGGGGCGGTGACGTCCGCGGCGAACGCGAACGCGGCCGGGTCGGCCAGCGCGAGCCGGGTGAGCAGGTCCCGCACCGGGACCGGGGTCTGCGAGGTCAGCTCCAGCGCCCGCGCCAGGACGACCTTCTCCAGCCGGCCCTCCCCGATCAGGCCGAGCGCCCGGCGCACCCCGTCGGCGTAGGTCTCGGGGGCCGGTTCGTGACGCATCGACCAGCGCGAGCCCGGCGGTTCCGGGACCCGGACCGGGCCGGACGCCGCCGGGGACGGGGCGGCGCGGCGCACCAGGGCGGGGACGTGGAGGCTGCGCGGCGCGCCGGGGGCGAACCCGATCGCACCGACCACCACCGGGTCGGGGTGACCGGCGTCGGCGACGGCGGCGAGCGTCCCGGCGACCGCGTCCCCGGGGGAGCCCGGGGACTCCGGGACGACGGTGTGCACGCCGTCGGCGAGCAGGGTCCCGCGTGGTGACCGGTGGAAGAACGACCCGGGCAGGTACGCGGCGAGCAGGTCACCGCTGTCGTGCTCCGGGAGCGGACGCGCGGGGGCGGGGCTGGACAACTGACGTTTCCTTCCGGTCGTCGCCGGGCGGCGGAGGGTGGCGTCTCGTCGGGGCCGGGTACCGGCCCGTCTCGTGGCTCAGAGACCGAGGCTCGCGCCGCCGTCGACGGTCAGGGACTGCATGGTGACGTGCCGGGCGCCGTCGCCCGCGAGGAACAGCACGGCGGCCGCGACGTCGCCGGGGTCGGCGATGCGGCCGAGCGGGATGCCGAGGCGGTAGCGCTCCGGTGCACCCGCGACGACGGCGGTGGCCCCGCCGTCGTCGGACGGGTCCGGCCAGAGGGCCCGCTGCATGGCCGTGTCCGTGGCACCGGGACACACGACGTTGCAGCGGACGTGCGGCGCCAGCTCGAGACCCAGGGTGCGGGTCAGGGACACCGACGCGGCCTTGGACGCCGCGTAGGCGGCCATCCCGGTCCGCGGGGTACGGGAGGCGTCCGAGGCGACCGTGACGATCGACCCGGACCCGCGGCCGTACATCCGCCGGCCCGCGGCCCGCCCGGTGTTCCACACCCCGGTGGTGTTGACCGCCAGGCAGGTCGCGAGGTCGTCGGCGTCCGCGTCGAGCACCGTCCCGGTCCGCAGCACACCGGCGGCGTTGACCAGCACGCCGAGCGGGCCGAGCTCGCGCTCCGCCTCGCCGACGGCGCGGTCGACGGCGCCGGCGTCGGCGACGTCGGCGACCAGGCCGAGCGCGGCCGGGCCGGTGAGCCCGGCCGCGGTGTCCCGCACCGCGGGATCACGGTCGAGCAGGGCCACCGGACGTCCGTCGGCGGCCAGCGCGGCCGCCACGGCCGCACCGATGCCCCGGGCCCCGCCGGTCACGAGTGCTGCGGACGCGGCCACGGTCAGCCGCCCTGCCGCGGGAAGATCTGCCCGAACTCGTCCAGGGTGGACAGCACGCCGTCGAAGTCGGGGCGGTAGCTGGTCGCCGGGAGCTCCCAGACGTTGCCGGACCGGAATGCGGGCAGCTGGGCGAAGTTCGGGTCCTGCTTCAGCTCCTCGAGCGACCTCCCGCCGCTGTCGACCACGATGGCGTTCGGCGCGTTCGCGACCTCGCTCAGGAGCTCGGGGCTGACCTCCATCGAGTCGCCGGTGCTGGCGAGCCGGGCGTCCGGCACCTTCGCGACGACGTCGGACGGGGTCACGCCGAGGTCCTGGCCGAGTGCGGGCAGCGCCGCGGTCGACGGGATCAGGTAGAGCTTCTCCGAGGCGAACGACCCGATGTAGACGGTCTCGCCGGCCGGGGGCGTGACCTGGCCCTTCACCTCGTCCAGCTTGGCCTGGTACTGGTCCAGCAGGGCCGGGACGGCGTCCGCCTTGTTCACCGCGTCGGCGACGGCGTCCAGCTGGTCCTGCCAGCCGGTCAGGGTGCGCGGCACCAGCACGGTCGGCGCGATCGCCGCGAGCTGGTCGTAGGCCTGCATGGCCTGAACCGCGGTGATGCCCTGGCCACCACCGATGATCAGGTCCGGCTGGGCGGCCGCGACGGCCTCGATGCTGAGCGAGTCCCCGGCGGGCAGCTGCTCGGTGCCCGCCTCACGGGCCCGGTCGGCCCAGGCCGGCGGGAACCCGCCGTCGAAGTTCGTGACACCGAGGACCCGGGTGTCGGTCGCGACCGGCGGGACGTCGAGCGCGTACAGGTAGCTCGCGAGGCCGCCGTTGAGGTTGACGACGCGCTGCGGCGCCGACGGGACCTCCAGCGGCCCCCGGTCGGTCGTGATGGTCCGGGGCCCGGATGCCTCGGCGTCGCCGCCCCCGCCACCGGACCCGCATCCCGCCACCAGTCCCAGCAGGACGGCGAGCGACGCTGCCGCGAGCGCGCGCGCAGTCGATGAACCCGGCATCTTCGGGCCTCCTTCGCATTCTTCGCTGATGCGACGAACTTATGAAGTTAGCCTGGCCTTAACAAGAGATAGCGTCATCTGAATTGATGACGGATCTCACCTGGCGATCATTACGCGGGGTGACTCGATTCCCCCATCTGCTCGTTCGCGTCGGCGACGTCCTGCGCCGTCGGGGCGTCGTCCTGGGTGAGGTCGCGACGCCAGTAGCCGGTGAAGGCGACCGCCCGCTTGTCCAGCCCGCGATCACCGACGAGGTGCCTGCGCACCGCCCGCACCGACGACGCCTCCCCCGCCACCCAGGCGAAGACCTCGCCGTCGGGCAGCTCGGCCGCGCGCACCGCGTCGAGCAGCGACGACGGCCGGTGCACCCAGTGCACGGCCAGCTCGGCGGGCGAGTCCAGCCGCTGTTCCTCGGCCGGGCCCGCGACCTCGACGACGGCGACCGCGCGCACACCCGCGGGCAGCGCCTCCAGCGAGGCCGCGATCGCCGGCAGCGCGGTCTCGTCCCCGGCGAACAGCCGGACCGGCTGCTCCGACGGCGTCCGGTAGCCGGCGACGGCCGGTCCGAGCACCCCGACGACGTCGCCGATCGAGGCGCGGGCCGCCCACCGGCTCGCCGGCCCGGCGTCGTCCGTGCCGTGCGGACCGTGCGTGCCGTCGTCGTGCAGCACGAAGTCGATCACCATCCGGCCGTGCTCCGGGTCCAGCGTGCGCACCGTGTAGGACCGCATCCAGGGCCGCCGCTCCTCGGGGACGGCGAGGTAGCGCGCGTACCAGCCCGCCACGCCGCTGCCGTCCTCCGGGGCTCCGGGGATCTCGGGGACGCCGCCGTCGCGGGCGAGGAAGAGCTTCACCTGCTGGTCCGGCGCGACCTCGCGGGCGCCCAGCCAGTCGTCGGCGGACAGCGTGATGCGCCGCATCCGCGGGGTCAGGGGCTCGACGCCGGTCACGCGGCCGAGCACGTAGGGCGGGAGGGGCTGGGTCACGGGTTCTCCTCCGTCGAGACGAGCCGCCAGCCACGGGCGCGGCGGCGGGACTCCCAGAACGCGGCGTAGCGGCCACCGCGGGCGAGCAGTTCGGCGTGCGTCCCCGACTCGGCGACGCCGCCGTCGTGGAGCACGACGATCCGGTCCGCGGCGACGACGGTCGGGAGCCGGTGGGCGATCACCAGCACCGTGCTGCGCTCCGCCAGGACCCGCATCGACCCGGTGAAGAACCGCTCGTTCTCCGGGTCCAGCGCGGCCGTGGCCTCGTCGAGCAGGACGACGTCGGCGTCCTTCAGCAGCGCCCGCGCGATCGACACGCGCTGGCGCTCGCCGCCGGACAGCGAGGTGCCGCCCTCCCCGACCCGGGTCGCCCAGCCGTCCGGCAGCCGCTCGACGATCTCGGTGACCCCGGCGAGGCGGGCCGCCTCGGCGAGGTCCGCAGTGCTCGCGCCGGGCCGGCCGAGCCGGACGTTGTCCTCCAGCGTCCCGTCGAACAGGTAGACGTCCTGGAAGACCAGCGCCAGCTGGGCCATCAGGTCCTCGGTGGTCTGGTCGCGCACGTCGGCCCCGCCGACCCGGACGGTGCCCGAGCCGGTGTCCCAGAACCGGGCGATCAGCCGGGTCACCGTCGTCTTCCCGGAGCCGGAGGCACCGACCAGCGCGACGGTCGAGCGGGGCGGGATCCGCAGCGACACCTCCCGCAGGACCGGGTGCGCGGGGTCGTAGCCGAAGCTCACCCGGTCCAGCTCGACCGCGCCGCGCTCGGGGCGGCCCGCCGGGACCTCCGGTTCGGGCAGCGGTTCCTCGGTCAGCACCGCGACCAGCCGGGCGAGGTCGTTGCGGGCGATCCGGACGACGCCCGCGTAGTCCCCGACCTCGGCGAGCGGCCCGGTGAACCGGGCGGCCAGCGCCACCAGCGCGACCATCCGGACGGCGTCGAGCGAGCCACCGAGCACCAGGTAGGCGCCGGTGAGGATCAGCGCGCTGAACGCGACCTGGACGGCGAACCCGCCGGCGACGATGCCGCCGGTCGCCAGCCAGACCGACCGGTGCCCGGCGCGCCGCTGGGCCTCGATCGCGTCCTCCAGCGGCCGGTACCCGGCCGCGCCGCGGCCGAACGCCCGGAGCACACGCTGGGCCCGCGCGAACTCGACGACCCGGTTCCCGGCGTCGACGGCCGCCGCGTCGTCGAGCGCGTCGCCGCGGCCGACCCAGGTCGCGGCGAGCCGGAACGCGAGCCACAGCAGCGGGACGCAGACCAGGGCCGCCAGCGCGAGCCGCCAGTCGAACAGCAGCATCGCGAGCACGATCGTCGCCGGGGTCACGATCGCCACGACCAGCGGGGTGAGCAGGTGTGCGAACAGGCCGGCCACCATCGTCGTGCCGCCGGTGGCGATCCGGGACAGCCGCCCGACCCGCTCGGAGGAGAACCACCCCAGCGGCAGCGACGACACGTGGTCACCGAGCCGCTCGTGCATCGTCGTGAGGACGACGAGCGCGACGCCGAACCCCGCCATGGCCTGCACGTAGTACACGACGCACGCGCCGGCGACCGCGACGAGCAGCACGCCGGTCCAGGCGAGCGCGGCGGCGGTGTCCCCGGCGAGCAGGGCCTCCAGGAAGGGCACCAGCAGGACCGTCGCGACGCCCTGGAGCACCCCGAACCCGGTGACCCAGGCCAGGTAGGCGAACAGCCGGCGGCGGTGCTCCGGGCCCAGGATCAGCAGCAGGTCGGCGATCATCGGACGTCCTCCCCCGCCCGGTGGGCGGCCCACATCGCGGCGTAGCGCCCGCCGCGGGCGACCAGCTCGTCGTGCGTGCCGGACTCGACGATGCGGCCGGTGTCGACCACGGCGATCCGGTCGGCACCGGTGATCGTCGACAGCCGGTGCGCCACGACGATCACGGTGCGCCCGCGGGCGAGCTCGGAGAGCGCGTCCTGGATCTCGGCCTCCGACTCGGGATCGGCGAAGGCGGTCGCCTCGTCGAGCACCAGGACCGGGGTGTCGGCGAGCAGCGCGCGGGCGATCGACACCCGCTGCGCCTCACCGCCGGAGAGCAGCGCGTCCTCCCCGACGACCGAGTCGTAGCCACGTGGCAGCGCCCGGACCCGGTCGTCGATGCGGGCGGCCCGGCAGGCGGCGTGCAGGTCCTCGTCGGACGCGCCGGGGCGGCCGAGCCGCACGTTGCCGGCGACCGTCCCGTGCAGCAGCTGCACGTCCTGCAGCACGAAGCCGACGTGCCGGTAGAGCACCTCGGGGTCGATCTCCCGGACGTCGGTCCCGCCGATCCGGACCGTGCCGCCGGTGACGTCGTGGAACCGGGCCACCAGGGTCGCCAGGGTGCTCTTGCCCGCGCCGGACGGCCCGACCAGCGCCGTGACCGTCCCTTCCGGACAGTCCAGGTCGATCCCGCGCAGCACCTCGGCGCCGCCCGGGTAGGCGAAGCGGACCCCGGACAGCTCCACCCGGTGCCCCTCGGGCACCCGCGGCACGTCCGGCACCGGCAGGACAGGGGTATCCAGCAGCTCGTGGATCCGCAACGCGGCCGCGGCGGCGGTGCGCCGGTTCTGCGCGCCGAACCCGAGCGCGGTGATCGTCGTCGGGACGACGAGGGCGATGAGGATCCCCGTCATCCCCTCGACCGGGGTCACCCAGCCGGCACCGGCGAACCAGACGACCCCCGCACACGACACGAGGAGCACCACCGGCGCCGAGATCGCCATCGTGCTGACGGCCTCGATCCGCAGCATGGGGCGGACCCACGCGGCGTAGAACCGGCCGAAGTCGCGGGCGGCCTCGGCGTAGCCGCGGTGCGCGCGCCGCGCCTGGCCGAACGTCTTGACGACGGCGATGCCCGACACGAACTCGACGACGGCGGCGCTGATCCGGGCGTGGCCGGCGTGCATCTCGTCGACCTTCTCGGTGTAGCCGCTCATCATGTACGCGTAGGCCGCTGCGTAGAACGGCACGGTGGCCACCGCGAGGAGGGCGAGCCGCCAGTCCAGCCAGGTCAGGTAGCCGAGTCCGGCGAGCGGCAGCACCCAGGCCGCGACCCACTCCACCGGGTGGTGCGCGACGACCTGGTGGAGCTCGTGCACGTCGTCCTGGGCGGCCTTGCGGACCAGCCCGGACGAACGCTCGGAGAACCAGCCGAGCGGCACCCGTCCCAGGTGGGCGGCCATCCGGCGGCGCAGCACCGCCTGCAGCCGGACGTCGGCGAAGTGGGTGATCGCGAGTGCGAGGCCGGTGATGCCACCGCGGGCCCCGAGCCCGGCGACGACCAGCCACACGGTGCCCGTCACCGCGCCGGGATCGACCGGGCCGGGTGCGAGCAGTGTGTCCGCCAGCTGCGCGAGCGCGACGAACGGGACCAGGCCCGCCGCGGCACCGACGGCCGCGAGGACCTGCGCGACCCGGATCCGGACGGCGACCGGGCGCAGCAGCGCGGTGAGGGCCGCGGACTCGGCCCGGGCACGGGCCCGTGGGTCCGGTGGCGCGACCGGCGGCGCGGTCGCCTCCTCGGTGAGAGCGGTCACGGGGTCTCCCGACAGAGATCGCAGGGCGGGCGGCGCAGCGCCTTGATTAGGCAAACCTTAGCTATCTCTGAATAGCATTTGCAATCCCGGGTGCCGTACGGTTCGGCGGTGCCGATCACACCGGGAGTGCGGGCGGGGAACCGGCCGGGACCGAAACCGCGCCTGACCCGGGAGGAGATCGTCGAGGCCGCCGTCGAGGTGGGCGTCGAACGACTGTCGGTCGGTGCGGTCGCCGAGCGTCTGGGCGTCGCACCCGGCACCCTCTACCGCTACGTCGACGGGCTGGAGGAGATCGCCGCGGCGGCGGTCGCGCTGGTGTTCGCGCGCACCCCGCTCCCCGACCCGGCGCACGGCTGGCGCCCCTTCCTGGAGGAGGAGGCGGAGCTCGCGTTCGACCTGCTGCTGCGGTACTCCGGCCTGATCCAGGACCTCGGCGCCGACCTCAGCGCGGTGGCGGGCGACCGGCTGCGGAGGATCGTCGGCGCGCTGCACGACGCCGGGTTCGGCCCGACCGCCGCCGTACGGGTCGCCGACGCGGTGCTCGACGTCGTCGCCGACGGCGCGCACCAGACCCGCTGGGTACGGGGTCCGGGTGGCGGCCCCGGCGACCTGTCCGACCCGGCGCGGGCCTACCTCGACTCGCTCGACGGCGCCGTCCGCGAGCAGGTCCGGGGCATCATGACCGGCCCGCGGGACCACGTGCTGGACAAGGTCGCGCTGCTCCTCGACGGCGTCGAGCTGCGCCGCGCCGCCGGACGCGAGGGGTACGCCGGGATCCGGTGAGCGCCGGCTCAGCCGCTGTTGCGGTCGCCGTCGGGGTCGAGCAGGTCCGGCTCCGGGGCCACCCGGCCGCGCCAGGCGTCGAGCACGGCGGGATCGGCGGTGCCGGTCCGGGCGAGCACCCGCAGTGCGACCGCCTGCGCGGCCCGGCCCGGCGGGTCCACGGGACGGTCGCCCGGCGGCTCCCCCGCGGCGACGGCACGGAGCACCTCGGCGGTGACGTCCCGCTGCGCCGGGTCGCCGAACCTCGCCAGCAGGCGGTCGAACGCGGCCAGGCGGTCCGCGTCGAACGGCCGCGGACGTCCGGTCAGGTCCGTCAGCGGGTGCGCCGGGTACAGGTGGGCGCACGGCAGGTACCCGTCCGGCACCGGGACGGTCGCGGCGTGCGTGCGCCCCGCCCGCAGGAGCTGCGGGAGCAGGTGGGTGTGCGGGCCGTCCGGCGAGCGGCCGTCCGGCGGCGGGATCGCGGCGAACACCTCGACCCGGCCGACGGCCGTCACGAACACCCGGTGCGGTCCGGCCGCGACCAGGGTGGCGACGAGGTCGCCGTCGAGCGGGCGCCCCTCGGCCGCCCGCAGCGCGGCGAGCAGCTCCGGGTCCCCGGTCCGCACGCAGGCGTCGACCGTGGGGGTGCCGAGACCGAGGTCGACGAGGACGTCCGCGCGGTCGGTGTCGCGCAGCGCGTCGCGGTCCGGCCCGAGCACGGTGACGGTGGTCCGGGCCGCACACCGGGCGTCCGCGGCGGGCAGGCACAGCGCGACGGCGTGGTTCCAGTGCTCGGCCGGCCCGACCGGGGTGCGGTAGGCGACCGGCCGGGTGCCCGGCGGCGCAGCGAGCCGGATCCCGCCGCGGCCGGTCACGACCGCCCCCGGCTCCGGGGTCGCGGCGGGCTCGTCGGGCAGCCGGACGAACTCGGCGATCGCGCCCGGCGCGCCCGCGCTCCAGCCGGCGTCGGGATCGGACAGGTACGCGTGCAGCAGCTCCGCGACCGTGCTCGTGCCCGTGGCGTCCATGCCCGTCCACCCTGCCCGCTCGTCTCGTGGGCCGGAACCCCCACCCCCGCCGGTCACCGGGCTCCCACCCGGTCGAACCGCCGTCCCCACCACAGGGCCACCCCGGCGGTCAGCACGACGGCGGCCGAGGGCACGAGCACCACCTGCGGCGCGGTGAACAGGTACTCGCGGCCCTCCGCCACCATCGCGCCCCACTCGGCGGTCGGCGGCTGCACGCCCAGCCCGAGGAACGACAGTCCCGAGATCGTCAGCAGGGTGCTCGAGAACCGCACGCAGGCGTGCGCGCCCAGCGGCGGCACCAGGTTCCGGCCCACGTGCCGCACCAGCACCCGGACCGGGCCCGCACCCAGCGCGACCGCGGCCGTCACGTACTCGCGCTCCCGCTCGGCGAGCACCAGCAGGTGCGCCTGCCGGGCGAACGGCGTCCACGCGATCGCCGTCACGGCCACCAGGAGCGACGTGGTCCCCGGTCCGAGCGTCACCGCCGCGACGAGTCCGAAGAGGACGACCGGGATCGCGGCGAGGACGTCGACGAGCCGCATCACCAGCCGTCCGAACGCACCGGTGACGGCGGCGGCCGCACCGACCGCCGTCCCGAACGCCCCGGTCACGGCGACGGCGAACAGGCTCAGCCCGAGGGTCAGGCGTCCGCCGTGGAGGGTGCGGGAGAGCAGGTCCCGGCCCAGCTGGTCGGTCCCCAGCGGGTGCGCCGCCGACGGTCCGGCGAGCAGGCCCGCGAAGTCGGCGCGCTCGGGGTCGGGCAGCAGCAGCGGGGCGCACGCGACGAACGCGACGGCGAGGCACCCGGCGGCCACGACCGGCCACCGGCGTCGCGGAGCGCGCGACCGCCCCGGGCCGCCGGCACGGACGGGCCCGGGGCGGGCACCGGCCCGTTCCCGCACGCTCGTCACGCGTCCACCGCCGAGCGCAGGACCGGGTCGAGCAGCGTCGCGACGATCTCGACGAGCACGCCGGCGACGACCGCGACCGTCACCACGAGCAGCGTCCCGGCCTGGATCACCGGGAGGTCCTGGGCGGGCACGGCCTGGTGCAGCAGCCGCCCGAGGCCGGGGATGCCGAACACGACCTCCACCACGACGGACCCGCCGAGCAGCCCAGCGACGAACAGCCCGGCGAGCGCCGTCACCGACGTCGTCGCGAGCCGGGCGCCGTGCCGCCACAGCACCGAGTGCTCGCCCAGGCCCTTCGCCCGGGCGACGAGCACGTGCGGCCGGGTGAGCACCATCGCGGTCTCCGCGCGGACGAGCTGGGCGGCGAGTGCGCCCGGGTACGCGGCCAGGGTCAGCACCGGCAGCACCAGGTGCTGCGGCCCGCCCCAGCCCACGGCGGGCAGGGCACCGAGCCCGACCGCGAAGACCAGCACCAGCCAGGGCGCCAGGACGAACTCGGGCACGGCGACCCCGGCGATCGTCCCCGCCCCGAGGAACCGGTCCAGCCGGCCGCCCGGCCGGCGCGCCGCGTAGGCCCCGGCCGGGATCCCGACGGCCGCGGCGAGCGCGAGTGCCAGCACCGCCAGCAGGCCGGACACCGCGGCCGCCCCACCGACCTGTTCCAGGACCGGGGTCCGCGAGACGTACCCGTACCCGAGGTCACCGCGCAGCAGCGCGCCGAGCCAGCGCAGGTACTGCTCGACCGGTGAGGCGTCCAGCCCGAGCGACGCCCGCACCCGCGCCTCGGTCGCCGGGTCCGGCACCGCCTCGGCGGAGCGGGCCCGCAGCACCGCGCGGGCCGGGTCCACGTCCGCCAGCCGCGGCAGCGCGAACACCAGCACCGTCGCGGCGAGCAGGACCGGCGGGACGACCAGCAGCCGGCGCAGGACCAGCCCGATCACCCCGTCGGCGTCAGCTGGGGCAGGATCGGCTCGATCTGCAGCGGGTCCGGGGTGAACCCGGTCGCGCCGCGCAGCACGGCGGTGTTCAGCGGGTGCACCAGCATCACGCCGACGGCGTCGGTGGTGAGCAGGCCGGCGGCCTCGGCGAACAGCTGCTGCCGCTGGGCCGGGTCGACGGTCGTGTTCAGCCGGGCGACGACCGCGTCGTAGGCCGGGCTGCAGTACTGGTCGATGGCGTAGCTGCCCTCGCACGTGTAGTCCGAGGTCAGCGTGCTCGCCGCGTCCGGGAAGTCGGAGAGGTAGCTGCGCGAGTTGAGGAACATGTCGTAGTTCCCGGCGAGGACCTCGGGCTCCTGCGCCTCGTAGTTCCCGACGGTGATCTCGACCCGCACCCCGGCCTCGGCGAGCATCGCCTGGAGCGCGTTCGCGAGCGTCGGCAGCTCGGGGCGGTTCGGGAACGTCCACAGCTGCACGGTCAGCGGGTTCTCCGGCCCGAACCCTGCCTCGGCGAGCAGCTGCCTCGCACGCTCGGGGTCGGCCGCGGGCGGCGGATCGGTCTCGCCCCACGGCACCGCCGCACCGAAGAGGTCCGCGGCCGGGGCCGCACCGCCGCCGAGCACCTGCTGCGCCAGCACCGGGCGGTCGATCGCCGCGGTCACGGCCTGCCGCACCCGGACGTCGTCGAACGGCGCGCGGGACTGGTTGAGCTGCAACGGGACCGTGCGAGCGTTCGGGTACTCGACGACCTCGGCGCCCGACGAGCGGACCTGCTCGACCTGGGCCTGCGGGAGGCCCTCGGCGAACTGCACGTCACCGGCCTGGACGGCGAGCGCGCGGGCCTGCGGGTCCTCCACGTAGCGGACGGTGATGCGGGCCGCGCCCGCCTTCTCGCCCCAGTACTGCTCGTTGCGGACGAGCTGCGCCGACTGGGCACCGTCCACCTGGTCCAGCACGAACGGGCCGGTCGCGTTCCGCAGGTACGCGGGCGCACCACCGTCGGCGTACGCGGCGGGGGCGAGGATCCCGAGGTTGCCGCTCGACATGCGTAGCGGCATGACCGGGTCGGGCTCGGCCGTGGTGATCCGCACGGCGTCGGGGCCGTCCGCCGCGACCGTGAACCCGATGTCGCGGATCGCCCGCGGCGGGGCGTCGACCCCGGCGACGTAGCTCAGTGCCGTGACGACGGCGTCCGGCGTGAGCGGGGTGCCGTCGTGGAAGGTGACGCCCGGACGCAGGGTGAACCGCCAGGAGTCGCCCTCCTGCTCCCACGCGGTGGCCAGCATCGGTGCGGGCTGTGCCTGGTCGTCCACTGTGGTCAGCGTCTCGGCGACGCCGAGGGACTGGAGGCGGGCCCCGTCGTCCGCGTCGAAGGCGTAGTCCGAGCGGGGCGGGAACTGGAGCGCCACCGTCAGCTCACCGGCGGGATCGGGGCTGCCACCGGTACCGCCGCCGCAGCCGGCGAGGAGCAGGGCGGTCGCGGTGGCCAGTGCGGCCAGGGCGTACCGGCCACGTCGTCGTGCGATCACGACATACAGCTACATCTGACGAACTGTTCAGACAACCTGGACGTGAGCAACGTCCTGCCCACGGGCTTCGGCGCGCTCCTCTCACTCCCGGGGTGCCGGGAACCGCCGCCGTGCCTCGGAACGGACCAGCAGTCCCCACACGCCCGCCCGGCGCGCGGGAAGCTCCGCACGGCCGGACGGCGGGACGAGGAACTGCCTGCACTCCGGGCAGCTCGGGAGGGGCGGACAGCTCATCGCCGCGGGCACGCTCAGACGGCCGCACAACGTCCGGAGCAGACCGCTGTCCGGACGTTCGCCGGTCGGGCCGTCCGGGACCAGATGATCGACGCCGTCACAGGTGGAGGTGACCCACTGCGCTCGGATCTCCGGCATGCCGTCCTCCCTCGTTCGTGCTGCTCATCGAGCTGTGACGGGTACCGAACCTTCCGGCCCGCCCACCACTGTGGAAGGACGACGTGCGGATGCCGATCATGCGCGAGATGCATGGGCGTCACACCCGGACTCGGATAGCGTCGCGCGCGACCGGCAGGAGCCGGCGTGACCCACCGGACGGGGCGGCCCGCGAGCATGCACGAGCGGACAGGTTCTCCGTACTGCGCCTGCGGGACCCGGCTGGCCACCGACAACCGCTCCTCCATGTGCGGGGCGTGCCGACGGCGGGCTCGGCTGCTGCTCGCCGAGGCCCCGCTCGTCCCGGCCGGCTTCTGGCACAACGACCGGATGCGTGACGCTCTCGCCGGCCGCCATCTCGGCCGCGTCCTCCATGCCTACCGCCACCACCCCTGGCATCCGCGACCGTTGTCGCAGAGCACCGTCGCGGCGTGGATCGGGCTCACCCAGGCCCAGCTCAGCCGGATCGAGAACGGCGCGGCGCCTCAGGACCTCGCCAGGCTCATACAGTGGGCTCGTGCCCTCCGCGTGCCTGCACAGCTGCTGTGGTTCGCACTCCCCACCGGGGCCGCGCCCGGGGCGTCGTCGACGGCTCCGGCGTTCGACCGGCTGCCGGACGGCGACGTGAACCGCCGCGAGGCCCTCCGGATCATGAGCCTCGCCGGTGCGCTCCTGACCCTTCCGGGCGGGAGCGACCTGGACGTCGAGCGGCTGACCACCCCGCACACCGGCGCGCTCGGCTCGGCGACACTGGACGAGTTCGGCCGGCTGAACGACCGGCTCTGGCGCGAGTTCTCCCAGGCGTCCGCGAAGAGTGACGTCCTACCCGCGGTCCGCCGCCGGCTCGACGTCCTCACAGGACTGCTCCGCGAGCCCCGGAGCGCCCCGATCCAACGGAGGCTGTGCGCGCTCACCGCCGACCTGTTCCAGCTCTGCGGCGAGATCTTCTTCGATCTCGGCGCCTACGGCGACGCTGCGCAGAGCTACGCCCTCGCGGCCGGGGCGGGCCGGGAAGCCGAGGAGTTCGATCTCTGGGCGTGCGCCATGGTCCGGCACGCGTTCGTCGACGTCTACGAACACCGTCCCGGCGACGCGCGGCCGCTGCTCGAGGGTGCAGCGGGGCTCGCCCGGCGAGGAGATCCGTCGCTGCCCACCCGGCACTGGGTGGCGGCCGTCCAGGCGCAGGCCTACGCCGAGCTGGGTGACGAGTACCGCTGCCAGGGCTCGCTCGACGACGCGGCGCTGGTGCGGGATCGCGACCCTGCCGCAACCACGGGATGGCTGCGGTTCTCCTCCGACCGGCTCGCCGAGGAGCGGGGGAGCTGCTTCGTCCGGCTCGGCCTGCCGGACCGGGCCGAGCCCGCGCTGCTCGACGCCTTACGCCGATCGGTCTCGATCCGGCGGCGCGGTGCACTCCTGTCCGATCTCGCCATGGTCGGCGCGCAACGCGGAGACGCCGAGTACACCGTCCTGTACGGCAGCGCGGCGGTCGACGCGAGCAGGCGGAGCGCGTCGACCGGTTACGTCGGCCGCAGGCTGCACACTCTCCGACCTCATCTCCGAGCACTACTCGGTGACCGGCACGTCCGTCACCTCGACCACCAGATCTCCCTGCTGACCAGCACCTGACCCACCCGAGGAGCCGATCATGCCGTCAGAGCCCGGCCGTACCTTCCGTGACGCCTGGATCGCCGGAGTCCGCGCCCACTTCCCCGGCGAGCCCAAGCCCGGTTACGTCACGCCGTGGGACGACACCCCCGGCTGGGAACGCGCGAGCGCCGCCGCCGTCGAGCAGCAGGTCCGCGCCTTCGTCGACGCCAGCGACGGCCACACCGTGAAGCTCACACGCGAGCAGAAGGGCCGCTTCGTCGCCACCTGCTGGATCGCCCAGATCCACCGGCACGTGCCCGACCCGAAGCCCGGCTACGTCGCCGACTGGGCCGATCTTCCCGGGTGGCAGCAGGAGACCGATGCCGACATCTTCGAGAGGATCGAACGCGACCGATGAGATGCCCCCGCGGCGCCGGACGGGACGGCCGGTACCGACCGGCGCCACGGGAGCGCACCGGCGTCAGCCGGTGGTCGGTACCCCGCCGGAGCGGACCCGGCGGGCGGCCGCGACCAGGTTGGTCAGGGCGGCGACGGTCTCGGGCTCACCGCGCGTCTTGAGCCCGCAGTCCGGGTTGGCCCACAGCCGCTCGGCACCGATGTGGTGCAGCGCCGCGGTGAGCTGCCCGGCGAGCTCGTCGGTGTCCGGGACCTCGGGCGAGTGGACGTCGTAGACGCCCGGGCCGAGCCCGCGCGGCACCCCGGGCCCGAGGTCGCCGAGGACCTCCATCCGGGACCGGGCCGCCTCGACCGTGGTGACGTCGGCGTCCAGGCCGTCGATGGCCCCGACGACCTCGCCGAACTCGGAGTAGCAGAGGTGCGTGTGGATCTGCGTGGTGTCCGCGACCCCGCCGACGGACATCCGGAACGAGTCCACCGCCCAGTCCAGATAGGACTGCCGGTCGCGCTCGTGCAGCGGCAGCAGCTCGCGCAGCGCGGGCTCGTCGACCTGGATGATCCGGATCCCGGCCGCCTCGAGGTCGACGACCTCGTCGCGCAGCGCCAGCCCGACCTGCCGGGCGGTGTCGCCGAGCGGCTGGTCGTCGCGGACGAACGACCAGGCCAGGATGGTGACGGGCCCGGTCAGCATGCCCTTCACGTACCGGTCCGACAGCGACTGCGCGTAGGTCGCCCAGCCGACCGTGATCGGCTCCGCGCGGGAGACGTCCGAGTGCAGGATCGGCGGCCGCACGCAGCGCGAGCCGTAGGACTGCACCCAGCCGAGCTCGGTCGTGGCGAACCCGTCGAGGTTCTCGGCGAAGTACTGGACCATGTCGTTGCGCTCGGGCTCACCGTGCACGAGCACGTCCAGGCCGATGTCCTCCTGGAGCCGCACCACGCGCTCGATCTCCCGGCGCATCCGCCCGGTGTACTCGTCGTCGGTGATGTCGCCGCGCCGGTGCGCGGCGCGGTCCGTGCGGATCTCCGCGGTCTGCGGGAACGACCCGATCGTCGTCGTCGGCACGTCGGGCAGGCCGAGCGCCTCGCGCTGCGCCTTGGCCCGCACGTCACCCGCGGGCCGCCGGTAGTGGTCGGCGCCCAGCTCGGCGAGCCGGCTGCGCACGCCCTCGTCGCGCCGGGACGCCGCGGCCACCCGCTCCCGGGTGGCCTTCGCGGCGTCGAACGCGTCGGCCACCGCGGCCCGGCCCTCGTGCAGCGCACGCCCGAGCAGCACGACCTCGTCGACCTTCTGGCGGGCGAAGGCCAGCATGTCGACGACGTCGACGGGCAGTGCCGTCTCCGCCTCCAGGTCGTACGGGACGTGCAGCAGCGAGCACGACGTCGAGACCTCCACCCGCCCCGCGACGCCGGTCAGCCGGGTCGCGTCGGACAGCGCGGCGTCGAGGTCGGTGCGCCAGACGTTGCGGCCGTCGACGACGCCGGCCAGCACCCGCTTGCGGCCCAGCCCCTCGACCGAGTCGATCCCGTCGAGGTCCGCCCGGCCCGCGACGAGGTCCAGGGCGAGCCCCTCGACAGCGGTCGACGCGAGCACCGGCAGCGCCCGGCCGAGCTCACCGAAGTACGACGCGACCAGGATCTTCGGTCGGCGTGGCGCCGACGCGAGCCGGTCGTACGCCTTCCGCAGCGCCGCGACCTCGGGGTCGGTGCGGTCGGCGGCGAAGGCCGGCTCGTCGAGCTGGACCCACTCGGCACCGGCGTCGGCGAGCTCGGCGAGCAGATCCCGGTAGACCTCGACGAGCGGGCCGAGCAGGTCCAGCGGCCGGAAGTCCTCCGGCGACCCCTCGGCAGGCTTGGACAGCAGCAGGAAGGTCACCGGCCCGACCAGCACCGGGCGGGTCAGGACGTCGGAGCGCAGCGCCTCCCGGAACTCGTCGAGCGCCTTGCGGCTCCCCGGGGCCAGTCGCGTCGACGGCCCGATCTCGGGGACGAGGTAGTGGTAGTTCGTGTCGAACCACTTGGTCATCTCGCAGGCCGGGGCGCCGGTGCGGCCGCGGGCCATCGCGAACAGCCGCTCCAGCGGATCCTCGATGCCGGCGAACCGTTCCGGCACGGCCCCGACGGCGAGCGCGGTGTCGAGCACGTGGTCGTAGAACGAGAACGTGTTGCCCGGGACCTGCCCCAGGCCGGCGTCGCGCAATCCGGTCCAGGTGTCCCGTCGCAGTCCGCCTGCCACGTCGTGCAGCGCCGAAGCGCCGGACCTCCCGGCCCAGAACGCCTCGGTCGCGCGCTTGAGCTCCCGGTACGGCCCGATCCGGGGGTATCCCAGAACGGTGCTTGCGGTGCCCGATTCGGACGAAGTCGTCACGGCCCTCTCTCCTCGCGAGCGCGGTGGGGGTGACCCGGGCCTCGCGGGAGGGCGACGTCACGACCGGGACGGCTCGGCCGTCCACACCGGACCCTGTCCGGCGGGCACGGCGATGCCCGGTCGTCCGCTCGGCCCTCCCTCGGGACCACGGATCGCGTGCACCGGCCGGCACACGCACCGTCGGCAGGTCTTCGGACTCGCGGGCGTCGTGCACGGGTGCACGTCCTACTGGCCGTCGCTTCCCGGGATCGCTCCCAGTGCTCATGACGGCGGTCGTTCCCACTCACCGCTGCGGGGCAGTCCCGGAGTCGCACCGGGTTCCCTCTTGCCTCGCCCGCCCGGCCCCTCCCGGGACCGCGCCGGCGAACCGTCGGCGGGACCGACCATAGATCAGGGATCCGGACGGGGCCAGGCCAGGCATTGCCGGACGGTGCTTGTTGCCATACAGTGGCAACACGCTCGCCCGCTCCCACCCGAGCTCCAGGGCGACCTATCCCTGCCCCCTCCGTTCGGAGGGGCGTCCTGCCCGGACGCCCGACGGGTAATCGCGATCACCCCTGTGCTCACGGCCACAGCCCCCCTAGCGTGCGGAATCGACCCATCCGCCTGCCTCAGAAAGGGCTGACATGCAGGTAGACGAGCTGCTCAAGCCGTTCCCCATCAAGGAGTTCCACCCGTTCCCGCGGGCACTCATGGGTCCCGGCTCCCACGAGCTGATCGGGCCGGAAGCGCTCAAGCTGGGCTTCAAGAAGACCCTGGTCATGACGTCGGGCCTGCGCGGCACCGACATCGTCCACAAGATCGTCGAGTCGATGAAGTACCACGGCCTCGAGGTCGTCGTGTACGACAAGGTCGAGTCGAACCCCAAGGACTACAACTCGATGGATGCCGTCGCGTTGTACCAGGAGAACAACTGCGACTCGTTCGTCTCCATCGGCGGCGGGTCCTCGCACGACGCCTGCAAGGGCGCCCGCATCTCGGTCGCCCACGACGGCCGCAACGTCAACGAGTTCGAGGGCTTCAACAAGTCCGAGAACCCGGCCAACCCGCCGCACATCGCGGTCTCCACCACGGCCGGCACCGGCTCGGAGACCTCGTGGGCGTACGTGATCACCGACACCACGACCGACCCGGACAACCCGCACAAGTACGTGGCGTTCGACGACGCGTCGGTCACCACCCTCGCGATCGACGACCCGGTGCTCTACTACGACTGCCCGGTCGACTACACCGCGCAGTGCGGCTTCGACGTGCTCGCGCACGCCTCCGAGCCCTACGTGTCGCGGCTGAACTTCCAGCCGTCGCTGGGCAACGCGCTGCACGCGATCAAGCTGACCTCGCAGAACCTGCGGGCGGCCGTGTGGAACGGGCAGGACCTTCCCGGCCGCGAGGGCATGATGTACGCGCAGTACATCGCGGCCCAGGCGTTCAACTCGGGCGGCCTCGGCATCATCCACTCGATCTCGCACGCGGTGTCGGCGTTCTACGACACCCACCACGGCCTGAACAACGCGATCGCGCTCCCCCGCGTGTGGGCGTTCAACATGCCGGTCGCCTACGAGCGCTTCGCGGACATCGCGGAGGCCATGGGCATCGACACCCGCGGCATGACCAAGCCGCAGGCCGCCGACGCCGCGCTGGCCGCCTCGATCCGGCTGCTGCGCGACGTGGGCATCCCGGAGAAGTTCGCCGACGTCAAGCAGGACACCTACTCGAAGAACCGGCTGGGCCAGGGCCCGACCAAGTTCTACGAGAACTCGCCGACCATCGTCGGTGACGCGGCGGACGTCGACCGGATCACCAACCACGTCCTGGGTGACGCCTGCACCCCGGGCAACCCCAAGGAGTGCACCTTCGAGACCGTCCGCCCGGTCGTCGACCACTCCATCAACGGCGACCTGGACGACCTCCTGACCTGATCGTCCGGTCAGTCCGTCGAGAATTTCGCACCAGCGGGCCCACGCCGCGCGAGTGATACTCGTGACGGGTGGGCCCGCTGGCTGCGGGGCCCGCTGCACCACCGCCGGTGCGGCCTGCGAAGGAGAAACCCAACGTGACCGAGGCTGTCGTCCCCTCTGCGCCCGAGGCTGCTGCCGCGATCGGCGCAGGCGCCCCGTTCGAATCCGTCGACCAGGTCGTCGAGGCCCTGCGCGAGCAGGGCTACATCGCCGACACCCGGCTGGCGACCACCGTCTTCCTCCTGACCCGGCTGGACAAGCCGCTGTTGCTGGAGGGACCCGCCGGCGTCGGCAAGACCGAGCTCGCGAAGATGCTCGCGCTCGCCACCGGACGCCGGCTGCTGCGCCTGCAGTGCTACGAGGGCCAGGACGAGACCAAGGCCCTGTACGAGTGGGACTACGGCAAGCAGCTCATGTACACCCAGATCCTGCGCGAGAAGATCGGGCAGGTCGTCGAGGACGCCCCCGACCTGGCCTCGGCCGTCGAGCGCATCGGGTCGCAGGAGAGCGTCTTCTTCTCCGAGCGGTTCCTCGCCCCGCGCCCGCTGCTCGAGGCGATCCGCTCGGAGCAGCCGTGCGTGCTGCTGATCGACGAGGTCGACCGCGCCGACGAGGCGCTCGAGGCCGTGCTCCTGGAGACCCTGGGCGAGTACCAGATCTCGGTGCCCGAGGTGGGGACGTTCACCGCGAACCACCGCCCCTACGTGCTCCTGACCTCGAACAACACCCGCGACCTGGCCGCAGCCCTGAAGCGCCGCTGCCTGCACCTGTTCCTCGACTACCCCTCCGCGCAGCGCGAGCTCGACATCGTCCGGTCGAAGAAGACCGGGCTGGGCGACCAGCTGGCCGAGGAGCTCGTCAACGTGGTGCGCGGGCTGCGCGAGCTGGAGCTGCGCAAATCGCCCTCGATCTCGGAGACGATCGACTGGGCCCGGACGCTGGCCGTCCTGGGGGTGGACGAGCTCAACTCGCAGATCCTCTCCGACACCGTCTCGGTCGTCGTGAAGTACGACAAGGACGTCAAGAAGGCGCTCGACGCCATCCCGCGCCTGGTCGACCCGAACCAGACGGTCCCCGAGCACGGCCACGGCCACGGGCACGGCCATGGTCACGGGCACGGCCACGACGGCGACCACTCCCACGACGACGCGCCGGCGGCCCCGGCCGCACGTCCCGCCGCGTCGGACGACCCCGACGACGGCGACGTCGACGGCCGGGCGAAGCGCGCGGCGAAGGACGAGCCGGGCCGGCACCCGATCTACGGCGGCATCACCTCCGGTGGTGGCAGCACGAAGCCCCGGAACGTGAGCTCCGGCCAGGGGTCCCGCTCGTTCGGCGGGTCCCGCAGGCGTCCGGTCTGAGCCGGGGGCGGGAGTGGAAGCCAGCATCCACCGCTTCGTCCGGCTGCTGCGGATCCGGGCGGTACGCATCTCCGTCTCCGAGGCACTGGACGCCATGGCCTGCGCCGCCCAGCCCGGGGTGCTCGCCGACAAGTCGGTGCTCAAGGAGGCGCTGCGCGTCGCCCTGATCAAGGACCGGCGCGACGAGGAGACCTACGACCAGGTCTTCGACCTGTTCTTCTCGCTGGTCAAGGTCGGTGAGAGCGAGACAGGCCACGGCCACGGGCACGGCCACGGCGACATGACCGACGACACGCCGCTGGACGACTTCACGCTGTCCGAGGAGCCCTCGGAGACCCCGCAGGAGGGTCACGACCACGGTGCCCCGGTCGACATCAAGGAGTTCTTCGACCCGGAGGACCTGGCCGAGCAGTACAACCTGCACCAGGAGGCCAACAAGATCGACATGGCCTCCATGACGGACGAGATCGTGCTGTCCAAGGAGCAGGCGAACGACATCACCGAGGGCCAGCGCGTCCAGATCGAGACCGACCGGTTCTCCGGCGGCGGCATCCCGGGCGACATCTCCCAGCAGGCGGGGACGCAGGTCGACGCCGACCTGTCCGTCGCCCAGCAGGACGCCCTGCTCGGCTGGCTGAACTCCGAGGAGGACGCGCTCAGCGAGGCCGAGCAGGGCACCGAGGACGACGCGGCGGCCCTGCGCCGCCGGCTCACCGGCGTGCTCGACAACCTGCCGGAGCTGCTCAAGGCGCACCTGGAGAAGCTCCTCGAGATCGAGCAGCGGATCGTCGAGGGGCACGACGACTCCGAGAAGGCCGCCGAGGTCGACCGGGCGACCGAGACCGAGCGGATGCAGCTGGAGGACTCGCTCCGCCGCCTCGCGAAGTCGCTGCACGGCGCGCTCACCCACCGGCGCCGGGTGTCGCCGCGCGGCCGGATCGACTCGGCCCGCACGATGCGCAAGAACATGCGCTACGACGGCGTCCCCTTCACCCCCGTCACCGTGCAGCGCCAGGAGGACAAGCCGCGGCTGGTGGTGCTGGCCGACGTCTCGCTGTCGGTGCGGGCCACCGCCCGGTTCACCCTGCACCTGGTGCACGGCCTGCAGGACCTGTTCGGCCAGGTGCGCTCGTTCGCGTTCGTGGCCGACCTCGTCGAGGTGACCGACCTGTTCGCCGACCACCCCGTCGAGCACGCCCTCGGGCTGATCTTCGGCGGCGACCAGCTCGACGTCGACGCCAACTCGCACTACGGGCTGGCGTTCGGGCAGTTCCTGGAGGACCACGGCTCCGCCGTGACCCGCCGGACGACGGTGCTGGTCCTCGGCGACGGCCGCGGCAACGGGAACGACCCGAACATGGAGGCGTTCGTCGAGATCACCCGGCGGGCCAGGGAGACGATCTGGCTGACCCCGGAACCGCGGTACTCGTGGGGCCTGGGCCGGTGCGACCTGCCCGCCTACGCCGAGTACTGCGACCGGGTCCGCGTCGTCCGGGACCTGTCCGGCCTGGAGACGACGACGAACGAGATGTCCGGCGAGCTCATCGGCCGCTGACCCGCACCCACCCCGCACCTGTGGTGCGGGGTGGGACGGCCGCTCAGAGCTCGACCACGATCTTCCCGACGGTGCGGCCGGACTCGACCAGCCGGTGCGCCTCGCGCACGGACTCCGCGGTCAGGCCCTGCAGGCGCCGGGTCTCCGTCGTCCGGAGCTCACCGGCGTCGACCAGCCGGGCGACTTCGTCGAGGATCTCCCGCTGCACGGTCGACCCCGGCTCCGACAGCGGCCGGGTGAACATCAGCTCCCAGTGCCACGACTGGCTCTTCGCCTTGAGCGGCAGCGTGTCCAGCCCCTCCGGCTCGTCGATCGCGACGACGGCGCCGCGCGGGGTCAGCAGCTCGGCGTAGGCCTCGACGTTGCCCGCCGAGACCGGGGAGAACACGTACTGCACGCCGTCCGGGGCGACCCGGCGCACCGATCCGACGAGATCGTGGTGGTCGGCGATCTCGTGCGCGCCCATGCTCCGGGCCCAGTCCGCCGACTCCGGGCGGGAGGCGGTGCCGACCAGGGTGAGGCCGAGCCGCCTGCCCAGCTGCAGCACCATCGACCCGACGCCGCCCGCCGCCGAGACGACGAGCAGGGTGCCCGTCGCACCGTCGCCGACCCGCAGGTGGTCGTGCAGGCACTCCCACGCGGTCAGCGAGGTCAGCGGCAGTGCGGCCGCGGCGGCGAAGTCCAGGGTGGACGGCTTGCGGCCCACGATCCGGGAGTCGACGAGCTGGCGGTGCGCGTTGCTGCCCGGACGGTCGATCGCGCCGGCGTAGTAGACCTCGTCGCCGGGTGCGTAGCCCTCCACCTGCGGTCCGACCTCGACCACGACGCCGGCGGCGTCGAACCCGAGCACCTTCGGCCCGCCGGACGGGTCGAACGACGACCGCACCTTGCCGTCGACCGGGTTCACAGAGACCGCGCGGACGTCCACGAGCAGGTCGTGCGGGCCGGGCGCACCGACCTCGGTCTCCGAGTCGACCAGCGCCCCGGGATCGTCGATCGGGAGCGGGCGCGGTGCGACGACGGCGGGAACGGTAGCCATGGCCCGACGCTAACGCCGGCCCGCGTGGCCCGCGCGGCACGCGGGCCCCACCGTCCGGACGGGCAGGATCCCGACCACCGGCCGTGGTGCGACCGGGCGGGGGCCGCCTAGCGTCGGGGGTACCCGAACCGCACTGGAGCGCCCCGATGATCGGAACCGACCGGCTCAGCAACGACCTCGCCGGCTGGCTGGACCGCACCCTCGTCCGCCCCGGCCTGCTCCCACCGGAGCGGTTCGAGGACGCGTTCGTCGCCTGCGTGACGAGCGCCGCCAAGGATCCCGAGGCCCCGGACGACGCCTGGCTCGCCTTCTACCGCAACACCCTCGACGCGCTGGCCGGCGAGCCGGAGCCGGGCGGGACGAACGCGGAGATGGCACCCGTGCACGCGCGGGCCCGGTCGCTGGTGGTCGGCGACGACGTCCTGGAGCTGGGCTGCTGCTTCGGGTTCCTGTCCCTGCAGCTGGCCCGCGACGGCCACCGGGTGACCGCCACCGACCTCACCGGCGGGACCGTCGACCTGCTGACCCGGGTCGCACCGCAGCTGGGCGCGGACGTCGAGACGCACGTCGCCGACGCCCGTGCCGTCGCGCTGCCCGACGGCTGCGCCGACACGGTGTTCGCGGTGCACCTCATCGAGCACCTGTCCGAGGCCGAGGGCGACGAGGTGGTCGCGGAGATGCTGCGGCTCGCGCGCCGCCGGGTGGTCGTCGCCGTCCCGTTCGAGGACGCACCGAACCCGGCGTGGGGACACGTCCGGGTGTTCGACACCGACGTCCTGCAGCGGATCGGGGAGCGCACCGGCCGCACCTTCACGGTGTCGGAGCACCACGGCGGCTGGCTGGTGATCGACCTGTGAGGAGTGCGTGGGTGAGTGTCTCCAGCGGGCCGCGCTCGTACCGGCGCAACCACCACGACGCGGCCACGGCGGACGACACCACCACCGTCGCCCACACCGCGACGACGGCGGCGGTGCGGGCCGGGGCGGGGACCGCGGCGAGCGAGCCCGCGAGACCGGCTCCCCAGGCGTGGAACAGCACCCCGGCGACGACGTTCTGCCCGACGTAGCAGGTCATCGCGGTCCGGCCGACGGCGGTGAGCCCGCGCCGCACCCGTCCGGCGGGTCCGCGCAGCCGTGCCAGGACCTCCGGGACCAGCCCGAGCAGGCCCGCCGAGACCAGCGGCGCGACCAGGTAGCGCTCCACCGCGAACCAGTCCGCCCCGGCGAGGGTGGTGGCGACGTTCAGCACCACACCGGCGGCACCGGCGGCGATCAGCCGGCGGCGCACCCGGGTGCCGCCCGCGTCGAACACCCCGGCACGCAGCAGCGCCGATCCGGCGAGGAACAGCACGACGGCCGACGGGACGATCAGCACCAGCTCGATCCGGAAGAGCCACACCTCGGTCAGCCGGGCCCAGACCTGCCCGGTCCAGGTGGCCGGGTACGGCGGCAGCGGAGGCAGCTCGCCGCCGTCGCGGGCGAGCAGCGCGCCGGCCGTCAGCCCGCCGGTGACCAGCACGACGAACCCGCCGGCGAGCGCGGCGGCGACGATCCGCACGGTCGCCGAGCGGCCCACCAGCCAGGCCACCAGCACCGACGCGATCGCGTAGCCCATCAGCACGTCGAACTCGAAGACGAGCACGTAGTGCAGCAGTCCCTCGGTGAACAGGATCCCGGCCCGGGCCAGATATCGGCCGGGCCACGGCAGCCCGCGCCGGACCGCGGAGCGGTACTGCAGCTCCATCCCGATGCCGAACAGCAGGGTGAGCAGGCCGAGGAACTTCCCGTTCGCCACCGCGAGGAGGACGTCGTCGGGCCACCAGCCCACGCCGGTCCCGGTGAGGATCCCGGCCGGACCGGCGGGATCGGCGAGCACCCACACGTTGGTCGCGAAGGTTCCCGCGATCGCGAGCCCGCGCAGGACGTCCGGCGCGGTCAGGCGGTCACCGGACACCGGACCGCTCCCGGTCGTCGGTGCCCGGGAAGACCGTCGCCCACAACGGACCGGCGACGAACCAGATGCCGGCGACCAGCGACGCCGTCGCGAGCCAGGACCACATCGGGTCGTCCGGCCAGGCCGCCGGCGCCGGGAACGCGAGGCCCCCGGCGACGGTGAGCAGCGCCAGCACCCCGGTCGTGATCACCCAGGCGGCGACGACCTTGCGGAACTCGCCCCACTCGTACCGCATCCGGGCCGCCCCGCCGCGCGGCGGCCGCACCGGAGCCGGGCCGCCGGCGAACCGGTGCGCGAACCGCACGTCGGCCCAGCGGACAAGCGAGTGGCCGAACGCGACGGTCACCCCGAGGTAGAGGGCGGCGAGCCCGTGCACCCGGGACGGCTCGCCGCCGGTCGCCAGGTCCAGCGTCGAGGCGGTGACCAGCACGACGTCCATCGCCGGGACACCGAGCAGCAGGACGGCGCCGACCCCCCGGCGGCGCAGCAGGTAGCGGGCGGCGAGCCCGGACAGCAGGAACACCCAGAACCCGATCTCGGCACCGACGATCAGCCACAGCAACGGCTCGGCGAACAGCGACTCCCCCATGGCCGACGATCGTGCCGACCCGCGCCGCCCGCCGCGTCCGGCGTGCGACCGATCCCGGCGTACCACCTTCGACGGACGCCGCACGGTCGCCGGACGTGCTGGGATGGGCCGGTGATCTCGTACCTGGCGAACCGGGACGGCGGTCGTCCGTCGGTCCTGCGGGACGCCGGGACCGGGGCCGTCTGGTTCGCGGTCGGCCTGCTGTTCGTGTGGGGGCTCCCCGAGGCGGGGATCGTGTGGTGGGGCCCGGACACCGGGACGACGACGGCGTCGGTCCTCACGATGGCGGTCGCGTGCGCGGCGGCGGCCGTCCGGCGGATCGCGGTACCGGCCGGTCTGCTGGTGGCGACGGCGGCGCTGGTCGCCGGCCCGGTGGTCGGCGGGCGCACCGAGATCGGCACCGTGCTCGTGTTCACCGACCTGCTCTACTGCGCCGTGCTGTACCCGTCCCGCCGCACCGCACGGGCGGTCGCCGTCGCGGCCGGCGTCCTCGCCACCGTCCTGGCCCTGGTCACGCTGGTGACCGCGGGGACCCGCACCGCGGCCTACAGCGTGCTGAACCTGGCTCTGGTCGTCGGCGTCCCGCTGGTCTGGGGGTTGGAGGTGCGCCGGTTCCGGGACCTCGCCCGGGCCGAGCGCGCCCGGGCGGCCGAGGCGGAACGTGCGGTGGCCCGGGAGCGGGACGCCGCGGTCGCCGCGGAGCGGGCGCGGATGGCGCGGGACCTGCACGACGTCGTCGCCGGGCGGCTCTCGGCGATCGCGCTGCAGTCCGCGGCCGCGCTGCAGCCGGGCGCGGACCCGGCGCTGGTCCGCCGTGTGCTCGGCACGGTGCGCGAGTCCGGGGTCGCCGCGCTCGGGGAGATGCGCGCGATGATCGGGCTGCTCCGCGACGGCGACGGTGCCGCAACCGACCCGCGCGGCGCGCCGGCCCGCCTGTCCGAGGTGGACGCCCTGCTGGACGAGGCCCGGGCCGCGGGCCTGCACCCCCGGATCGACGACGACCGCGGCTCCGTCGCGCTGCCCGCCCCCGTCGACCTCGCGGGCTACCGCATCGTGCAGGAGTCGCTGACCAACGCGGCCAAGCACGCACCCGGATCCACGGTGACGGTGCGCCTCGGTCTCGATCCGGGCCCCGCACCCCGCCGAGTGGCACCTCCTGCACCTGCCGGGTCTCCGGCAACGGGCATGGTGTGCCGGCCGGCGGTGCTGCTGATCGAGGTCGGCAACGGGCCGGGTGAGCGGGCCACAGAGGGCCCCGGCCTGCACGGCGGGACCGGTCTCGACGGCCTGCGCGAGCGGGCCCGGGCCGTCGGCGGCTCGTTCGACGCGGGCCCGGACGGCGACGGCTGGCTGGTGCGCGCCCTGCTGCCACTGGCGACGGAGGAGGTGCCGCGGTGAGCATCCGGGTGGTGGTCGCCGACGACCAGGAGGCCGTCCGGACCGGGCTGGTGCTGATCCTCGGATCGGCACCGGACATCGAGGTGGTCGCCGAGGCGGGGGACGGGCTCGCCGCGGTCCGCGCGGCGGCCGAGCACCGGCCCGACGTCGTCCTCATGGACATCCGGATGCCCGGCATCGACGGGATCGAGGCGACCCGGCGCATCCTGGCCGGGGCGTCCGCGCAGGTGCTCGTGCTGACGACGTTCGACCTCGACGAGCTCGTCGACGGGGCGCTCGCCGCCGGGGCGGCCGGGTTCCTGCTCAAGTCGGTGGACGCGCCCCGGCTGACCGACGGGGTCCGCGCCGTCGCTCGCGGGGACGGTGTGCTCGCACCGGAGATCACCCGCCGGGTGATCTCCCGCTACGCGGGCGCGCCGCGTCCCGGGAGTGTGCCCGGGCTGGGCGCGCTCACGGCCCGCGAGCGCGACGTCCTCGCCGGGCTCGGCCGGGGGCTGTCGAACGCGGAGCTGTCCGCGGAGCTCGTGATCTCCGAGGGGACGACGAAGACGCACGTCTCCCGCGTCCTCGCCAAGCTCGGCCTGCGCTCCCGCACCCAGGCCGCGATCGCCGCGCAGGACGCCGGCCTCGTCTGAGGCTCCACCCGGTGCCGCCCCACCTGGCAGGTGGGGCGGCGCGGGTGGTGCGGGTCAGGCGTGCGAGGTCTCCAGGGCCCGCCGGACCAGCACCTGCACCAGGTGGGTGCGGTAGGCCGGGGTGCCGTGCGTGTCCGACGGGGGCTCGGTGCCCTCGGCGGCCAGCGCGGCCGCCTCGGCGATCGACTTCCCGTCCTTCAGCGCCTGCTCCGTCGCCGTGGCCCGCAGCGACGTCGAGCCCATGTTGACCAGGCCGATCCGGTCACCCGACACCGCGACGGCGACGATCGCCCAGTCGTTGGACCGGCGGGTGAACTTCTCGTACGCCCAGCCCCGGTCGCCGCAGCGCGGGATCCGGATCTCGACGATCAGCTCGTCGGGCTCGCGGACCGTGGTGAACACCCCGGTGTAGAACTCGCCGATCGGGACGGTGCGCCGCCCGCGCGGGCCCTGCAGGACGATCGTGCCGTCCAGTGCGAGCACCGCCGCGGGGAGGTCGGCCGCCGGGTCGCCGTGCGCCAGGGTGCCGCCGAGGGTGCCGCGGGCCCGGATCTGCGGGTCCCCGACGGTGCGGGCGACGGCCGGGAGCAGCGGCACCTCGGCCGCCAGCTCGGGTGAGTCCACGACGTCGCGGTGCTTGGTGCCGGCACCGATCGCGACCTCGTCGCCCTCGACGCGGATGTACGACAGCTCGGGCAGCCGGCCGATGTCGATCAGGAACTCGGGGGCGCCGAGCCGGACCTTCATCACCGGGATGAGCGAGTGGCCGCCGGCGAGGACGCTGGCGTCCTCGCCCTTCTCGGCGAGCAGCGCGATGGCGTCGTCGAGGGTGTCGGGGCGGGCGTAGTCGAACTGCAGCGGGATCATGCGCCGGCCCCCTCACCGCGGGAGAAGGCGGGCGCGGTGCGCAGCGCGTCGGACTCGGCCTCGGCCTTCTGCTCGGCGTCCGGGTCCTTGCCGGCCGCGACGAGCACCGCACGGACGATGTTGTGGTAGCCGGTGCAGCGGCAGAGGTTGCCCTCCAGCCCCTCCCGCACCTTGCGCTCGTCCAGGTCGTCGTCGTGGCTGATCAGCGACACCGCGGACATGACCATGCCCGGGGTGCAGAACCCGCACTGCAGGCCGTGCTCGGAGCGGAACGCGGCGGTGACCGGGTGCTCCGGGCGGCCCTCGGAGGCCCCGTCGAGGCCCTCCATCGTGGTGACGGACTGCTGGTCGGCCTGGACCGACAGCACGGTGCAGGACTTCACGGCCTCGCCGTCGAGCAGCACCGTGCAGGCGCCGCAGGAGGTCGTGTCGCAGCCGATGTTGGTGGCCTTCAGCCCGACGGTGTCGCGCAGGTAGTGCGCGAGCAGCTGCCGGGGCTCGACGTCGGCGGTCGTCGACTCGCCGTTGACGGTGATGTCTACCTTCACTTGCTTCCCTCCGAAGCGGAGTGGACGGCCTCCCAGACCCGCAGCGGGGTCAGGGGCATGTCGATGTGGGTCACGCCGAGGTGGGACAGCGCGTCGATGACCGCACTCTGGGTCGCGGGGGTGGACCCGATCGTCCCGGCCTCGCCGATGCCCTTGTAGCCCATCGGGTTCACCGGGGTCGGCGTGGTCATCTCGACGAGGTCGAAGCTCGGCAGCTCGGCGGCCGAGGGGATGCCGTAGTCGGCGAAGGTGCCGGTCAGCGGCTGGCCCTCCTCGTCGAAGACGACCTCCTCCAGCAGCGCCTGCGCGATGCCCTGCGCGATGCCGCCGTGCCGCTGCCCCTCGCAGAGCAGCGGGTTGAGGATCGGGCCGGCGTCGTCCACCGCGACGATCTTCTCGACGGTGACCTTGCCGGACTCGGTGTCGACCTCGACGACGCAGACGTGCGCGCCGAACGGGAAGGTCGGCTTCTCGCCGTCCCAGGTGGTGTCGACCTTGAGCTGCTCGGCCGCGGCCAGCTCGGCGAGGGTGACGCTCTTCGCCGACGGCACCCCGCGGACGGTGATCGCGGCGTTGGCCGGGTCGAGCTCCAGGTCGTCGACGCTCGCCTCGAGGAGGTCCGCGGCCCGCTGCTTGGCGAGGTCGATCAGCTCCGCCGACGCCTGGTGCACCGCGACGCCACCGGTCTGCAGCGACCGCGACCCCATGGTGCCGCCACCGCGCGGGACGAGGTCGGTGTCGCCGTGCTTGACCGTGATCTTCTCGATCGGGACGCCCAGCTGGTCGGACGCGAGCATCGCCCAGGCCGTCGCGTGCCCCTGCCCGTGCGGCGACGTGCCGGTCAGCACTGTCACGGCGCCGTCGGGGTGCACCTCGACCGACGCGTCCTCGGCGAACGCACCACCACCGGTGATCTCCACGTAGGACGAGACGCCGATGCCGAGCTGGCGGGCGTCGCCGCGCTCGCGGCGGGCCCTCTGCTCGGCGCGCAGGCGGTCGTAGCCGGACTTCTCCAGCGCCAGGTCGATCGCCTTGGCGTACTCGCCGGAGTCGTACTCGACCCCGCCCTTGGTCTGGAACGGGAACCGGTCCGGGGCGACGACGTTGAGTTTGCGCACCTCCGCCGGGTCCATCCCGATCTCGTGCGCGAACAGGTCCATCGCCCGCTCGATCGCGGCGGTCGCCTCGGGGCGGCCTGCGCCGCGGTAGGCGGCGATCGAGGTGGTGTTGGTGACGACGGCGCGGGCACGCGAGTCGACGTTCTCGATGTCGTAGGTGCCCGGCGCCATCATCCGGGTGAACACCGACAGGAAGGTGCCCAGGCGCGGGTAGGCGCCGAGGTCCTGCACGACGTCGAGCCGGTAGTGGGTGACCTTGCCCGCCCGGGTGCCGCCGATCGTGATCGTCTGGCGCTGGGCGCGGCCCTGCACCATCCCGGTCATGTTCTCCGACCGCGACTCGTTCCAGCGGACCGGACGGCCCTGCCGGCGGGCGAGCCACGCCACGATCGCGAACTCCGGGTCGGAGCCGATCTTCGCGCCGAACCCGCCACCGACGTCGGGCAGGATGACCCGCAGGTTCTCCTTGTCCATGCCCAGCCAGCCCGCGACCTCGTCCCGGCCGCCCTGGGCGTTCTGGTTGGACATGTAGAGCGTGCAGCGGTCGCCGTCCCAGAACGCGCTGGCGGCCCGGGTCTCCAGCGGGGCCGCGGCCAGGCGCTGGTTCACCAGGTCCCGGGTGACGACGACCTCGCAGCCGGCGAAGTAGTCCGGGTCGGGCTCGGAGTCGTACCCGTACGCGGCGGCCGTGTTGGTGCCGGCCTCCGGGAACAGCAGGATCTCGTCCTGCACCGCGGCCAGCGGGTCGATCACCGCGTCCAGCGGCTCGTACTCCACGTCGACCAGCTCGGCGGCGTCCTCGCCCTGGTAGAAGTCCTCGGTCAGCACGGCGGCCACCGGCTCGCCGACGAACCGGACCCGGTCGGTCGCGAGGAACGGGCGGGTCATCGCCTTGTTCGCGCCCGGGAACAGCAGCGCCGGCTCGATGTCGAGGTCCGCGCCGGTGATCACCGCGACGACACCGGGCGAGTCGAGCGCCGCCGAGGTGTCGATCGACGTGATCGTCGCGTGGGCCAGCGGCGAGCGGACGAGCGTCAGGTGCAACGCTCCGGTCAGCCGCTCGTCGATCAGATCGTCGGTGTAGGTCGCGCCCCGCGTGAGGAAGACCGGATCCTCGGTGCGGACGACGCGGGTGCCCAAGATGCTCATCGCGGCCGAGCGTATACAGGAACGGGGCCGGCGTGCGACGCGCCGAAGACCGATTCTTTGCAGGTCAGGGTACCCTTCGCGGAGCGACGCGCGGGCGCGGCACCGCATCTGCGGAGCCACGACGGTCGGGCGTCCGATCATCGGTGTCCGGCACTCGGCGACGGCCGCGGCGGGTCGCTCCCCGACTTTTGCGACCGGGTCCCGGGGACGGCGCCCGGGCTCGGCCCGACCCCGCGGGGATCAGGCCGGGTCGTCCCACCAGGGCCGGACCGTCCACAGTGGCGAGACCGGGCCGTGCCCGGCGCCCAGCGGGTAGGAGTGCCGGACCGCCTCGACGATGTAGCGCTTCCCGAACCGGACGGCCGCCTCGACGTCGTGGCCGCGGGCCAGCCCGGACGCGACGGCCGCCGCGAGGGAGTCCCCGCCACCGTGCGTGTCGCCGGTGTCGAACCGCGGGCCGGGCAGCTCGACGAACACCTCGCCGTCGTAGAGCAGGTCGAGGCAGCCGTCGGTGTCGCCGGCGAGATGCCCGCCCTTGACCAGCACCGCTCGCGGGCCGAGGTCGTGCAGTGCCTTCGCCGCCGCGTACTGGCCGTCGCGGTCGTGCACGTCGTGCTCGACCAGCAGCCGGATCTCGTCCAGGTTCGGCGTGACCAGCGTGGCCCGCGGGAACAGCGTGTGCCGGTAGGCGTCGAGGGCCTCGGCGGCGAGCAGCGGGTCGCCGTGCATGGAGGCGGCGACCGGATCGACGACCAGCGGTGTCGCGCGCCCGGCCCCGATGCCGTTGCCGTCGCAGGCCGCCGCGACGGCCTCGATGATCTCGGCGTTCGCGAGCATCCCGGTCTTCGCGGCCTGCAGCCCGATGTCGGACGCGACGGTGGTGACCTGCCCGGCGATCGTGTCGAGCGGGATCGTGTGCACCCCGGTGACGCCGACCGTGTTCTGCACCGTCACCGCGCAGACGGCGAGGCAGCCGTGCACCCCGCACGCGGCGAAGGTCCGCAGGTCGGCGGCGATCCCGGCACCGCCGCCGGAGTCGGTGCCGGCGATCGTGAGGGCGCGCGGCGGTGTGGTGCCGACGGTGGGCTCGGGCATGGCGTGGTCCTCCCTGGCCGGCATTACCCGGCCGGTCCCGCGGTCGGCGGCGCCGGCCCGTCCCGGACCCAGCCGCCCTCTCAGCCCGCTCGCACCGCGAGCTCCCGCATCGTGCTCGTACTTCTCGTGCTCCTCGGACGACGACGGTAGTCGCTCACCCCACAGGGTGTCGTGACGCCCGGGGGACGGTCGCCGTCCCCCGGGCACCCACTCCTCAGTCCCCCGCCGACGCGATCGGCAGGTACACCCGGCCGCCCTCGTCCCGGAACTCCCCGGACTTCTCCTCCATCCCGGCCTCGATCGCCTCGACACTGGTCAGGCCGTGCGCCTCGGCGTAGTCCCTGACGTCCTGGGTGATCTTCATCGAGCAGAACTTCGGGCCGCACATCGAGCAGAAGTGCGCCGACTTCGCGGGCTCGGCCGGCAGCGTCTCGTCGTGGTACGCCTGCGCGGTGTCCGGGTCGAGCGAGAGCGCGAACTGGTCGCGCCAGCGGAACTCGAACCGGGCCTGGGACAGGGCGTCGTCACGGGCCTGGGCGTGTGGGTGCCCCTTGGCCAGGTCCGCGGCGTGCGCGGCGATCTTGTAGCTGATCACCCCGACCTTGACGTCGTCGCGGTTCGGCAGGCCCAGGTGCTCCTTGGGCGTGACGTAGCAGAGCATCGCGGTACCGGCCTCGGCGATCCGGGCGGCGCCGATCGCCGAGGTGATGTGGTCGTAGCCGGGCGCGATGTCGGTGGCCAGCGGGCCGAGCGTGTAGAAGGGCGCCTCGTCGCACCACTCCTCCTCCAGCCGCACGTTCTCGACGATCTTGTCCATCGGGACGTGGCCGGGGCCCTCGATCATCACCTGCACGTCGTGGCTCTTCGCGATCCGGGTCAGCTCGCCCAGGGTCTCCAGCTCGGCGAGCTGCGCGGTGTCGTTGGCGTCGGCGATCGAGCCGGGGCGCAGGCCGTCACCGAGGGAGAAGGTGACGTCGTAGCGGCGCAGGATCTCGCAGAGCTCGGAGAAGTGCGTGTAGAGGAACGACTCGCGGTGGTGGGCCAGGCACCACGCGGCCATGATCGAACCCCCGCGGGAGACGATCCCGGTGACCCGCTTCGCGGTCAGCGGCACGTACCGGAGCAGCACGCCTGCGTGCACCGTCATGTAGTCGACGCCCTGCTCGCACTGCTCGATCACGGTGTCCCGGTAGACCTCCCAGGACAGCTCCGCCGGGTCCGAGTCGACCTTCTCCAGCGCCTGGTAGATCGGGACGGTGCCGATCGGGACCGGCGAGTTGCGCAGGATCCGCTCGCGGGTGGTGTGGATGTCGCGGCCGGTGGACAGGTCCATCACGGTGTCGGCACCCCACCGGGTCGCCCACACCATCTTCTCCACCTCGTCGGCGATCGACGACGACACCGCGGAGTTGCCGATGTTGGCGTTGACCTTCGTGAGGAAACGCTTCCCGATGATCATCGGCTCGGACTCGGGATGGTTCACGTTCGCCGGGATCACCGCGCGGCCGCGGGCGACCTCGGAGCGGACCAGCTCGGCGTCACACCGCTCGCGGACCGCGATCCAGCGCATCTCCTCGGTGACCACCCCCGCCCGTGCGTACGACAGCTGGGTCCCGCCGTCCTCCCGGCCCCCGATCCACGGCGCGCGCAGCGCGGGGAGTCCCGCGCCGACGTCGATCACCGCCGTCGGATCGGTGTAGGGGCCGGAGGTGTCGTAGACGTCGTGGTGCTCGCCGTTGCTGAGCGCGATCCGCCGGACCGGGACGGAGATCCCGTCCGGGCCCTCGACCCAGGCCTTGGCCGACCCGGTGATCGGGCCGGTGGTGACCTGCGGACGCGCGTGTTCCGGTGCAGCCGTCATGAACGACAGTCCTCCCTCGCCGGCATTACCCGGCTGGTTCTGCGGTCGGCGACCGTGGATCGGTGTGTCGCCCTCTCAGCCCCGCGCGACGGAGCTCCCGCGTGTTCAGTTGATCGTGCCCGGGCACCGTAGGCACCGTCCGGCGCGGAAGGCCAGCCCCCGGGCGCTTCTCACCCGCCCGCGAGGAATGATCACGACGGGTGCCGGGTTCACCACCGGTATGACGCAGAATGCCGAGCTGAGCCCGACCGACTGGGTCCGCGAACAGACCCAGAAGATCCTGGAGCAGGGCACCACCGAGGGCGTGACGGTCATGGACCGGCCGATCGTCCTGGTCACGACGACCGGCGCGAAGTCCGGGAAGCAGCGCTACGTCCCCGTGATGCGCGTCGAGCACGACGGGTCCTACGCGATGATCGCCTCGAAGGGCGGCACCCCGGAGCACCCGGCCTGGTACCACAACGTGGTGGCGAACCCCGAGGTCACCGTGCAGGACGGCACCGCGACCGGGACGTTCGTCGCGCGCGAGGTGTCCGGCACCGAGCGCCAGGAGTGGTGGGACCGCTCCGTCGCGGCGTACCCGCCGTACGCCGAGTACCAGGAGAAGACCTCCCGGGTCATCCCGGTGTTCGTGCTCGAGCCGAAGGGCTGATCCCCGGCACACCGGCTCCGGTGCGCGCCCGCCCCCTCGTGCGGGCGCGCACCGGTCCGGAGCCGCGCCGGCCCCGCGGGGCCGGGCGGCGGACCACCGGGCCCCGGGGTCAGCCCGCGGCGACGCCGTGGGCGGGTGCCACCCGTCCGGCGCGGCGCATCGAGGCCGCGGACGCCAGCACCGCCACCGCGACGACGCCCGCACCGAGCCCGGCCAGCTCGCCCGCCGGCACCGCCGACACCGGCATGTCCATGTCCATGGCCTGCAGGCCGAGCGCCCCGTAGAGCGCGCCGAGCGCGACACCGAGCACCGCCCCCACGGCCCCGGCCAGCGCCGCCTCCGCGGCGACCGTGCGCCGCGCCCCGGACCGGGTCAGGCCCAGCGTCCGCTGCAGCGCGATCTCGCGGGTCCGCTCGGCGACCGACAGCGCGAGCGTGACGCCGACCCCGACCACCGCGACGACGAGCGTCACCCCGACCAGGCCCGCTCCCACGGCACGCACGGTCCCGAACACCTCCTCGGTCTCGGCGCGCACGTCGGCCGCCCAGATCACCGTCGCCCCGGTGCCGCCCGTGGCCTCGGCGACCGCGGTGCGCACCGCCTCCGGGGCGGCACCCGGCGCGCCGTCGACGAGCACGTCGGTGCCGTCGGTGCGAACCTGCAGCTCCGGCCGCTCGGCGAGCTGCCGGGCCGCCACGGGGTCCCGGCCGTCGTCGCCGGGCACCACCTGTACCTCGGCCGGGAAGTTGCGCTCGATCGAGGCACGGGCGTCGGCCGACGCGCCGTCGATACCGACCAGCAGCGCGGCCGTGAGCCCGACACCGAGCGCGAGCACCGTCGTCGTCGCCGCGGTGCGGCGTGACACGCGGCGGGCGTTCGCGACGGCCAGCCGGGCCGGGCCGGACCGCCCGGCGAGCGGACGTACCGCGGCGGCGGCGCCCGCGACCAGGAACGGGCCCGCTGCCACCAGCGCGGCGAACAGCATCAGCCCGCTCAGCGCGACCAGTGCCAGCGCGCCGAGGGAGTCTCCCGTGGACAGGCCGAGCACCGCGACACCCGCGGCGAGCACGACGAGCACCGCCACCGCGGGCAGCCGGCGCGCGGCGCGCGGCGCGTGCGCCTCGGTGCTGTCCGCGGCGCCCAGGGCCACCACCGGCGGCACCCGGCCGGCCGTGAGTGCGGGCGGCACCGCCGCCGCCACGGTCGCGGCGACCGCCAGCAGCACGCACCCGGCCAGCTGTGACCACGGCAGCACGAGCCCCGGGACCTCCGTGCCGGACGCCCGCAGCACGGCCAGCGTCGCGGAGGCGCCCCCGGCGGCGAGTGCGGTCCCGGCGAGGCCCGCGACGAGCCCGGTCACCGCGGCCTCGGCCAGCACCGAGCGGACCAGCTGCCCGCGCCCGGCCCCGACGCAGCGCAGCAACGCCAGCTCCCGGGTCCGGCGGCCGAGCACGATCCGGAACGTCGAACCGACCACGATCACGGCTGCGACCAGGGCGATCCCGACGAACACCGACAGCCCGGCGAGTACGGCGGTCACCGACGCGGAGGCGGCATCGCTCTCCGCGGCCCGCGCCTCGTCGCCGGTGAGGACCGCGGCGTCGCCCGCCGCGGCGTCCAGCGCGGCCCGGTCCGGGGTGCCCGCGACGTCGATCCTGGACAGTCCGAGATCGGCACCGAGCGCGGTGGCGTCGACCGGGGTGAGCAGGACGGTGTCCGTCGCCTCCGTGCCGAGCGGCGCGATCCCGCCGACGGTGAACGCCCGGTCCCCGACCGTGATCGGGGCACCGGGGACGAGCCCCGCCCGGTCCGCGGTCGCGGTGCCCAGCAGCACCTCGCCCGGGCCGGGCACGTGCCCGCGCACCGGCGCGGGCCGCACCGACATCGGGCCGGGGCCAGGGTCGGTGCCGACCCGCCACCGCGCCGTCGTCGCCCCGGTGGTCACCGGCAACGCCCCCTCGTACACCGGCACGACACCGGTGACCCCGGGCACGCCCGCGATCCGGTCGACGAACGCCGCCGCCCCCTTGTCGGGCTCGGCGGGCCGGTCGACGACGAACGCCGCCGCGGGCGGGGTCTGCACCGCGTCGCCCAGCAGCGCGTCCCGCATGGTCCCGGTGAACAGCACCGACGCGGCCGCGAACACCGTCGCGACCAGCACCGCGAGCCCGGTGAGCAGGGCCTGGCGTGGACTGCGGCGGATCCCGGCGACGGCCGCGCGGGTCGCCGGGTTCCCGATCGCCGTCACGACCCCACCGCCGCGGACCGGCGGCGCGGCCACGGTGCCGGACCGGTCCGGGGGATCGGCCCGGTCGGCCCGGCCGGCGCCGACAGCCCGCCGAGCGCGGTGAGGACGGCGTCCGGTGTCGGGTCGTCGATGCGTCCGGCCGCGTCGCCGTCCCGCAGCAGCAGCACCTGGTCCGACACCGACGCGGCGAGCGGATCGTGGGTGACCATGACGACGGTCTGCCCGTACTCGTCGACGCACCCGCGCAGCAGGCCCAGCAGCTCCCGCCCGGACGTGGTGTCCAGCGCGCCGGTCGGCTCGTCGGCCACGACGAGCTCGGGGCGTCCGAGCAGGGCCCGCGCGACCGCGACGCGCTGGCGCTGCCCGCCGGACAGCTCCGCGGGCAGGTGCCGCAGCCGGTCGCCGATCCCGAGCCGCTCCACCAGCTCCGCCCGCCACCCGCGCTCCGGGCGACGACCGGCCAGCGACGCCGCGAGATCGATGTTCTCCCCGGCGGTGAGGTGCGGCAGCAGGTTGCCGTCCTGGAAGACGAACCCGATCCGGTCCCGCCGCACGGCGGTGAGGGCGGCGTCGCCGAGTGCACCGAGGTCGGTGTCGCCCAGCAGGACCTGCCCGGCGCTCGGCCGGTCGAGGCCGGCCAGGCAGTGCAGGAGCGTCGACTTGCCGGATCCCGACGGGCCCATCACCGCGGTGAACCGGCCCGCCGGGAGCCACATCGTGATCCCGTCCAGGGCCCGGACGGCGCCGCGGCCCTCGCCGTAGGCGCGGACCAGGCCGATGGCCGCAGCGGCGGCCCGTGGGGCCGTCACCGCTGCTCACCCCACTCCTGCAGGAACGGCAGCGCCGCGACGGTCAGCAACATCAGGAACAGGACGACGCCGCCGATCACGGCGGCGGTGTTCATCAGGACGTCGAGCATGGTCACGACGGTGCCGTGCGGGAGGGGGCCGGCGCGTCGGACCACGGGACGGTCTCCGGCCGTCCGCGCGTCGTACTTCCGGCCGAGGGCGGGCCGCCGATCTCCGCCCTAGGGTGAGCGCCATGTCCGGACCGACCGCCGTCATCCCGCGGGACGGGGCGCCCGCGGCCCGGCCCGGCGCCCGGTCGCGGACGCTGCTGTTCACGTGCGAGGCGTTCGCCTACCTGTTCTGGCTCGGGATCGACGTGCTCGCCTCCCCCCGCCTGTCGGACCCCGGGACCTTCGCGTACTCGGGCCCGGTCGCCGGTGCGCTGGTGGCCGCCGCCACCCTCTCCCGGTACCGCTGGTCCCGGAGTGCTGCGGCGGCGGTCGCGATGGTGCTCTCCGCCCTGCTCTCGCTGGCGGCGGTGGTCACCGGTGGGCCCCCCGAGGTGTCGCTGGCCGAGCTCTTCGCGCTGGCGGTCGTCACCGTCTCGACGGTCCGCGTCGCCGCGGGCGGGGTGGCCGTCCTGACCGCCGCCGGCGCGTTCCTGGTGATCGTCGGAATGCCGGCCCTGCGGTTCGCCACGGACGGTGTCGACTGGAACATGAGCGTGGCGGTCACCGGGCTGGGCTGGGCGAGCACGGTCGCGGTCGCCGCCGTGCTGCGCGAGGTCCGGGTGCGGCGCGAGGCCCGGCTGGCCGAGGCCCGCACCGGGGAACGGCTGGAGCTGGCCCGCGAACTGCACGACGTCGTCGCGCACCACGTCACCGGGATCGTGGTGGCCGCGCAGGCCGCCGTCACGGTCGCCAGGACCCGGCCCGAGGAGGCAGGCCCGGCGCTGGAGTCGATCGAGCGGGCCGGCGCCGAAGCGCTGGCCGGGATGCGGCGCATGGTCGGGGTGCTGCGCGGCGGCGAGGACGCCGGCCGCACCGTCGCCCACGGCCCGTCCGACGTGGACGAGCTCGTCGACCGGTTCGACCCGGACCGCACGCGCACCGTGCTGGAACGCGACGCCGCGCTCGGCGCGCTGCCCCCGGGCGTCGGCGCGACCGCGTACCGGGTGGTGCAGGAGTCGCTGACCAACGTGCACCGGCACGCGCCGGACGCGACGTCAGTCCGGGTCGCGCTGCTGAGACGCGACGGGTCGCTGGAGGTGACCGTCCGCAACGACGGCGGCGCCCCCGACCGCACGCAGCAGGCGCTCGGACGCGGCGGTTTCGGTCTGGCCGGGATGGCGGAGCGGGTCGGGGTGCTGGGCGGGACGCTGCGGGTCGGGCCGGACGGACCCGGGGCCTGGACCGTGCTGGTCGAGCTGCCGCTGGACGGTGCCCGGTGAGCATCGGCGTCGTCCTGGCCGACGACCAGGAGATGGTGCGCACCGGGTTCCGGCTGATCCTCTCCGCGGAGAGCGACATCGAGGTGCTGGGCGAGGCCGGGACCGGCGACGACGCCGTCGCGGTCGCCCGAGAGCTGCGCCCGGACGTGGTCCTGATGGACATCCGGATGCCCGGCATCGACGGCATCGCGGCCACCCGGACGCTCGCCGCGGACCCGGCACCGCCGCGCATCGTCGTGGTGACGACGTTCGACCTGGACGAGTACGTCTACGGTGCGCTGCGGTCCGGTGCGTGCGGGTTCCTGCTGAAGGACGCCGGGCCGCGCCTGCTCGTGGAGGCGGTGCGGGCGGCAGCGGCCGGGGACGCGCTGGTGTCGCCATCGGTCACGGTGCGCCTGCTGGAGCAGCTCACCGAGCCCCCGCCGCCCCGCGCGGAACCTGCGGTCGCGCTGTCGGCGCGGGAGCTCGACGTCGTCCGGGCGGTCGCCCGCGGCCGGACCAACCACGAGATCGCGGGCGACCTGTTCGTCTCGCTGTCCACGGTGAAGACCCACCTGACCAACATCGGGTCCAAGCTGGACGCCCGGAACCGGGTCGAGATCGCCGCGTGGGCCTGGGAGAACCGGCTGGTCGGCTGAGCCCCGCTCACCCGGCGGCGTGGACCCGCGGGAGCGGCCCGCGCTGCACGGGGATCCGGACGCCGGGCGTGACGTCGCCGAGCGCTTCGGGGAACGCGACCGGCGCGTGCGGCAGCGGGTAGTCCTCGGGCAGCGCCGCCGGCGAGCTCTCGGGCGCCGTGCGACCGGCCGCCCGGTCGCGTTCGGACGCGCGGGCGTCGAGGAGTTCGAACAGCGGCTGGGCCGCCATCACGAGCAGGACTGCGAGGACGGGGGCCACGGCCAGGATCGTCAGCACCATGGCTCCACAGTGCTCCCGGGACGCCGCCCCCGGCATCGGCCGGAGGTACGGTTCTCGCAGGTCGGGAGTCGGACCACGGGAGGAGGCCCGGCTCGCCTCAACCGCGGGGAACGTCCTCGGCGGGGGTCGTCGCCGGGTCCCAGGAGTCGTCGGGCGCGCCCCACCCGTTCTGCTTGAGCATCTTCTTCGCGGCCTTCTGGTTCCGGCCCATCAGCCGGTCCAGGTACAGGTGGCCGTCGAGGTGGTCCGTCTCGTGCTGCAGGCAGCGGGCGAAGAAGCCCCGGCCCTCGACGTCGACCGGCTCGCCGTCGAGGTCGGTGCCGGTGACCCGGGCCCAGTCGGCCCGGCCGGTCGGGTAGCTCTCGCCCGGCACCGAGAGGCAGCCCTCCTCGTCGTCGTCCGGATCCGGCATGACCTGCGGGCGTTCGCTGGTCTCGAGCACCGGGTTGACGACGAGGCCGCGCCGCATCGTGCGCGTCTCCTCGTCCGGGCAGTCGTAGACGAACAGCCGCAGGTCCACCCCGACCTGGTTCGCGGCGAGGCCGACCCCGTTCGCGGCGGCCATCGTCTCGAACATGTCGTCGACGAGCGTCCGGATCCCGTCGTCCACCTGCTCGACGGGCCGGGTGGGCCGGTGCAGGACGGGGTCGCCGACCATGCGGATGCGCAGAACCGTCACCGTCGCAGGGTACGGTCCGGCGATCTCCCCTCCGCGCCTGCTCCCGCCGTGGACCCGACCGGGGGGTTTCCGCGCCGCGGGGCGCGTCGTGACCGGTCGGCGTCGGTGCCGTGTGGTTCAATCCGGACCGCGAATGACAGACGTGTCATTCGTGCCGGCGGCGTCTCTCCGGAGCCGTCGCCGACCGAGTTCGTCAGCCGCTCGAGGAGCGTGATGGAGTCCGCTGGGTCCCTGCCGGAAAGCCGCGGAGCGCACCGCCGCCCCGCCGCCCCCTCCCGCGACCTCGACCGCCGCGAGCGCGAGATCCTCGCGTTCGAGGGCCAGTGGTGGAAGTACGCGGGAGCCAAGGAGCAGGCGATCCGCGAGCTCTTCGACATGTCCGCCACCCGCTACTACCAGGTGCTGAACGCGCTGGTCGACAAGCCCGAGGCACTGGCTGTCGACCCGCTGCTGGTCAAGCGCCTGCGCCGGCTGCGCTCCAGCCGGCAGCGCACCCGCGCCGCCCGTCGTCTCGGCCTCGAGCCCTGAGCCGGCGGCGCAGACGACAGCCGTGATCGACACTGACCGGAGGTCACCATGACCGCACCCGCGTCCGGCGGGCAGTCGCCGCTGAAGATCGCCGGAATCGCACTGATCGGTGTCGGTGTGGTCGCCGGGGTGGTCGGCCTGTTCGGCCTCGGCGGAGGTGGCGAGGAGAACCCTCAGGCCGCCCCGCCGCCGTCGGCGAGCGCCGAACCCGCCCCGGGCGGCGACGGCGCCGCACCCGCACCCGGTGAGGAGGGCGGCGCACCGGCCCCCGGCCAGGACGGCGCCGCACCCGGCGCCGACGGCGCCGGAGCTCCGGGCACCCCCGGCGGGCCCGGAGCCCCCGGCGCGCCCGGCGGCACGTCGCCGCTCACCCCGGGCGCTCCCGGCACGCCGGGTTCCCCCGGCTACGACGGGCCCGGCCCGGCCGTCGCCCCGCCGCCCGCCGCGGCCGGTGGCGCCGGCGGCGCCGGTGGTGGTGGCGCCGCGGCCGGCGAGGGATCGTCCGCCGCGGCCCGGCCCGCCGTGCGGATCTACAACAACTCCACGATCCGCGGGCTCGCCGAGAAGGCCGCCGGCCAGTTCCGGACCAACGGCTGGGACGTCGCCCAGGTCCAGAACTACTCCGAGGGCGTCATCCCGACGACGACGGTCTACTACCGGCAGGGCACGGGCGAGAAGGCCGCCGCGGAGGAGATCGCGCAGAAGTTCGGCATGCGTACCGAGCCCCGCTTCGACGGCATCCAGGACGCGACGCCCGGCGTGATCGTGATCGTCACCCGGGACTTCTCGGCCGCCTGACACCGGCTTTCCGCTCCCCAGCACGGACGGTCCCGGACGAGTCGCTCGTCCGGGACCGTCGTGTGTGGTCAGCCGCTGCGGCGCTCGGCGTAGGCCTCCAGGTCGGCGACCTGCGCGGGGTCCAGCGACGGCCGGACGGTCTCCCGTGCGGTCGCGACGTGCGCCGCCGTCACCTCGCCGGCCTCCAGCGACTCCCGCATCGCGGTGAGCGCCGCCTCGCGCAGCAGCGCCGCACAGTCCGCGGCCGAGTAGCCGTCCAGGTCGGACGCGAGCGCGTCCAGGTCCACGTCGTCGGCCAGCGGGACGTCCCGGCCGGACGCGCGCAGGATGTCGGCCCGCGCCTCGGCGTCCGGGGGCGGGACGAACACCAGCCGCTCCAGCCGGCCCGGGCGCAGCAGGGCCGGGTCGATCAGCTCCGGGCGGTTCGTCGCCCCCACGACGACGACCTCCCGCAGCGGCGTCGCCCCGTCCAGCTCGGTGAGCAACGCCGCCACCACCCGGTCGGCGACGCCCGCATCGGTGGACCCGCCACGGCGCGGCGCGAGCGCGTCCACCTCGTCCAGGAAGATCAGCGCCGGAGCGGCCTCCGCGGCCCGCCGGAACAGCTCCCGGACCGCCCGCTCGGACTCGCCGACGTACTTGTCGAGCAGCTCGGCGCCCTTCACCGCGAACACGTTGAGATCCCCGGACCCGGCCAGCGCCCGCAGCAGGAAGGTCTTCCCTCCACCGGGCGGACCGTAGAGGAGCACACCGCGCGGGGCCTCGACCCCGAGCCGGGCGAACGAGTCCGGGTGCCGCAGCGGCCAGAGGACCGCCTCGGTCAGGGACCGCTTCACCTCGGTCATGTCGCCGACGTCGTCGAGGGTCAGGCCCCCCGCGCTCAGCGTGCCGCCGTCGGAGAGCGAGATCGGCCGGACCGAGCCGACGGCGTCGAGCAGGTCCTGCTGGCGGACCTCCTCGGCGTCGTCCGCGCCGCCGTGCAGGGCGGCCGCGATGGCGGCCTCCCGCCGGACGGCCGCCAGGTCGGCCACCACGAACCCGGGGGTCCGCGCCGCGATCACGCCCAGGTCGACGTCACCCGCCCGCGGCACCCCGGACAGCAGCCGTTCCAGCAGCGCCCGCCGCGTCGCCGTGTCCGGGAGCGCGACGGCGAGCTCGCGGTCGACGAGGTCCGGGGCGCGCAGCCGAGGGTCGAGCCCCTCCGGCTCCGCGCTGGTGACGACGAGCGCGGGCCCGCCGGGCCGGGTCGCCGCCCGCAGCTCGTCGAGTACCAGCGTGGCCAGCGGCGGTGGTGACGAGGCGGGCAGCAGGGCGTGTGCGTCGTGCACCAGCAGGACCGCGGGATCGTCCGGGGTGCTGCGGGCGTCGGCGATCGCGGCGCGGACCCGCTCGGCCGCGGCCGCGGGCTCGACGGCGGCGACGGCGGGCCCGACGAGCTCGACACAGCGGGCCCCGGCGGCCGCGGCGGCGCTGCGCACCAGCGTGGCCTTGCCCGAGCCCTCCGGGCCGGAGACGAGCACCCCCAGCCGGGCGTCCCCGCCGAGCCGGGTGAGCAGCTCGGGGCGGCGGAACATCAGCTCCAGCCAGTCCAGCAGCCGCCGCGCGACCGCCTCGTTCGCCGCGAGGTCGTCGATCGACGGCGTCGGGTCGGTGTCCAGGGCGGCACCGTCCCGGGCCGCTGTGTCCGGGGCGGCACCGTCCCGGGCCGCTGTGTCCGCGCCGGCACCGCCGTCGCGGGCGCCACGGTCGCCCGTCCCGCCTGCCGGTCCGCCGGGGGAGCCCACGAACCCGCCGGCGGGCCCGGCCGGGCCCGGCCCGCCGGACCGCCCGGTCGCGGTGGGCCCACCGGCCGTCGTCAGGGCGGGACGGCCGACGGCGGTGCCCGGTGCCGGCGAGACGGTCACGGTGCCGGTGTCGGCGCCGCCCTCCCAGCCGACGACGGTCGACGGCACGACGACGACCGGTCCCCCGTCCGGGCCGGCGACGGCCACGGTGAGCAGCTCCGAGGTCCACGCCCCGCCGACGGCGGCGGCCAGCGCGCGGCGCACCGACCCGACGTCGGACCCGGGCGGCGGCTCGATGTCCTGCGGCAGCAACGACACCGCGTCGCCACGGACCACGATCTTCCCCATCAGCGCCAGCCGCAGCGTCGCCGGGCTCACCGTGGCGGTCGCGAGCCGCGAGCCGAGCAGCCGCACCTCCCGGGCCGCGGTCACCGTGGCCGGGGCGACGACGACCTGGGCCCCGTCGGTGAGTCCGGCGTTGGACAGCGTCACGTCGTCGAGCCGGGCCTGGCCGTGCGGGCCTGCGGCGTCACCGGCGACGGCCAGCGCAGCCGTCACCCGGGACCCCGTGAGCGTCACCGCGTCCCAGGAGCGGAGGCCGAGCCCGGCCAGCACCTCGGGGTGCAGCCGGATCACCCCGCGCCGGGCGTCGGTGGCCGCGGGGGCCAGGCGGGCGACCAGGGTCAGCGAGGGATCTCCCACGCCGCCACGCTATCCCGTCGGCGGGCACCGGCCGGCGGGAGCGGGGTCAGCGGCGGCGCAGGCCGAGACGGCGGCCGGAGCCGCGCGGGGCCGGGGCCACCCCCGGGCCGCGGGCGGCGGCGCGGCGGTCGGTGCCGTTCTCCCGGCGGGCGGCACCCTCCGGGTCCAGCCGGCGGCGCACGCCGCGGGCGACCGCCCCGGCCCGCCCGGCGACCCGGCGGCGCAGCGGCGGGCGCAGACCGAGCTGGCGGGCGGAACGCGCCGCCCGGGCGACGGCGCGGCGCTGGCGGACCGGGACGTCCCACGCCTCGGGGTGGCGGGCCAGCCAGCGGTAGCGGTAGGCCGTGTAGGGCAGCAGCAGGAGATAGCCGAGGCCGGCGATCGTGATGCCCAGGAACGGCACCGTGAGCAGCACGGCGACGATCACCGTCACCCCGACCAGCAGCGGGGCGATCGCCCGCGGTGGCACCCTGACCGTCTTCAGCGAGACGGTCGGGATCCGGCTCACCATGAGCCCGGCGGTGACCAGCGCCCAGCCCGCGACCAGCGGCTCGGCCGACCACCAGCCGTCGCCGAAGTGGAGCCAGAGGTAGAGGGGGATCCCGGCGGTCATCGCGGCGGCCGGGGCCGGGACGCCGACGAAGAACTCCCGGGCGAACGGCGGGGCGCTGTCGTCGTCGATCAGGGTGTTGAACCGGGCCAGCCGCAGCGCCATGCAGACCGCGAACACCAGGGCGACGATCCACCCGGCCCGGGTGTCCTCGAACGCCCAGATGTAGATCACCAGCGCCGGGGCGACACCGAACGACACCAGGTCGGCCAGCGAGTCGAGCTCGGCACCGATCCGGCTGGACGCGTCGAGCAGCCGGGCCAGCCCGCCGTCCAGCGCGTCGCACAGGGCGGCCGCGAGCACGGCGCCGATGGCCAGGTCGAACCGGTTCCCCAGCGCGAAGTAGACGGCCGAGAGGCCCGCGCACAGGTTGAGGACGGTGACCGCGTTGGGCAGGAGCCGGACCCCGGCGGGATACCCGTTGGCCGGACGCCCGATCCCCATCTCAGCCCTCCACCGGCACGTACCCCAGCACCGTCTCGGCGCCGACGGTGCGCTGGCCGGGCCGGACGAGCGGCTCGGTCCCCGGCGGCAGGTAGGTGTCCACCCGCGACCCGAACCGGATCAGGCCGAAGCGCTCGCCGGCCGCGACCTCCTCGCCCCCGGTCAGCGGGCAGACGATCCGGCGGGCCAGCAGGCCGGCGATCTGCACGACCCCGACCCCGGTGCCGTCGGCCCGGACGAAGGTGATCGCGTTGCGCTCGTTGTCCTCGCTGGCCTTGTCCAGGTCAGCGGAGAGGAACTTCCCCGGCAGGTACGTGACGGCGGCGACGCGCCCGTTCACCGGCACCCACTGGACGTGGACGTCGAGCACGGTCAGGAAGACCGACACCCGGGTGTGCGGCTCGCGCGGCAGGTCCAGCTCCGCGGGCGGGACGACCTCGGCGACGGTCGCGACCGTGCCGTCCGCCGGGGCGAGCACGGCGTCGGTACGCAGCGGCGGGGTCCGTGCCGGCTCCCGGAAGAACAGCGCCGTGGCCGCGGTCGCCAGCAGCCCGGGGAGCGCTCCCCGGCCGCTGAGCGCGCGGACACCGGCGGCGGCGAGGGCGACCCCCGCGACGATCGGACGCCCGCCGGGGTGCATCGGCGGGATCGCGTCCCGGACCAGTCGGGCGATGTGGGTCGGCGAGGTGCCGGTTCCTTCGGCCATGGCGGGTCGTCGGCTCCTGGTGCTCCGGTTGGGGATCGCCACGCTACGCGGGCACCGGACGTGCACGACCGGCGGGACGACCGGACACGCCGGGACGACCCCCTACCGTTCTGCGGGCCGGGCGCCTGGCACCATCGACCGCTCGACGACGCGCGCGGTGCAGCGCGCGGGACGGCGGGCAGCAGGCCATGGGCCTCGCCACCGACCCCGGGCAGTAAAAGGGCCGGGGCCGCCGTCCCCCGAGACGACGACCCCGGCCTTGGAACCGCTCGTCCGCTCCCCAGCGACGGGCGGTGGGTCCTGTGCTACGAAGGGTCTACCCCTCCGTGAGCAAAAGTATTCCTCGCCGACGACCGGCCGTCCAGATCACGATGGATGTCGACTGTGATCTACCTCGTTCGGCCGAACGTGCATCCCGTAAGACGTTGCGCCGGGTGAGATCGTTGCCCCGACTGCCTATGAGACAGGTCACACTTATGGCGCAGTGAGGGCGACATGCGGGTGGTAGCGGTGTCGCACTGCGCATCCGGACCGGACGCGGACAGGACCGTTCGGCGCGCGGAGGGGTCGCCCGGCTACCCGTCGAGCAGCCACACCGCGACCGGTTCGCCGCCACCCACCGATTCGACGTCCGCGGGGAGATCGATCAGACAGTCGGCCCGTGCGAGTGCGGCGATGAGGTGCGATCCGGACGCACCGACCTCGGAGACGGTGCCGGACGCCGCGTCGAGCAGCCCGCGCCGGAACTGCCGACGCCCGGGGATGGAGGACATCGGCCCCGCCAGGCGGGCGGTGACCACCGGACGCGCCGGCTGCGGATGGCCGGCCGCGGCCCGCAGCGCGGGCCGGACGAACGCCTCGAACGACACCATCGAGCTGACCGGGTTGCCCGGCAGCGTCGCCACCGCGACCGTCACCCCGCCCAGCTCGAGCCGGCCGCAGCCCTGCGGGCCGCCGGGCTGCATCGCGACCTTGCCGAACTCGACGCCGTGCCCGGTCATCGCGTCCTTGACGACCTCGTAGGCGCCGGCGCTGACCCCGCCCGAGGTCAGGACGAGATCGACGCCGCCGTTCACCCGCTCCGCGAGGACGGAACGGAACCTCTCGACGTCGTCGGGCACGAAGGACAGCAGCTCGGCGGTCGCACCGGCCTCCCGCACCGCGACGGCGAGCATCGTCCCGTTGGACTCGTAGATCTGGCCGGGAGCGAGGGGCTCACCGGGGGCGACCAGCTCGGAGCCGGTCGAGAGCACCAGCACGTGCGGGCGCCTGCGCACCTCGAGCACGGGGCGCCCGACCGCGGCGGCCAGGCCGATCTGCGGGGCGCCGAGCACCGTGCCGGCGTGCAGCAGCACGGCACCGGCGACGGTGTCCTCGCCCGCCCGGCGCACGAAGGCACCCGCCTCCGGGGCCGCCGAGACCCGCACCCGCTCGGTGCCCGCGTCGGTCCGCTCGACCGGGACGATCGCGTCCGCACCCTCCGGCACCGGGGCGCCGGTCATGATCCGCGCGACGGTGCCGGGCGCCAGCGGCGGGACGTCGACGCGACCGGCGGGGATGTCCGCGGCGACCGGGAACACGAGGGGGGCGTCGTCCGACGCCCCGGCCAGCTCGGCGGCCCGCACCGCGTAGCCGTCCATCGCCGAGTTGTCGAACGGCGGCAGCGCCACGCCCGCGGTCACGTCCGCGGCCAGCACCCGGCCGCTCGCCTCCGCGAGCGGCACCGTCTCCGTCCCGGTCGGGGGCAGCAGCGCCGCCACCGCCGCCGCGTGCTCCTCGACGCTGCGTGGACCGGCCTCGGACCAGGTGCTCATGGGCCCATCCTGCCTCCGCCCGCGAGCGGCCCGCACACCGCCGCCGCGCGCTTGCACTCCCCACGGGCGAGTGCTAGAAACGGGCACAGCATCCACTGGCACTCGTGTCCGTGGAGTGCCAGGTCGGGTCGGCGAGTCCGGCGCAGGGTAGCCGGGCGTCCGTCGCGGGCGCCGCATCCGATCACTCGACTCTGTCTATCGGAGGGCAACACCCCCATGGCGAAGCAGATCGCGTTCGACGAGGAGGCCCGCCGCGGCCTCGAGCGAGGGATGAACACCCTCGCGGACGCCGTCAAGGTGACGCTCGGCCCGCGCGGCCGCAACGTCGTCCTGGAGAAGAAGTGGGGCGCGCCCACCATCACCAACGATGGTGTGTCGATCGCCAAGGAGATCGAGCTCGAGGACTCCTGGGAGAAGATCGGCGCCGAGCTGGTGAAGGAGGTCGCCAAGAAGACCGACGACATCGCCGGCGACGGCACCACCACCGCCACCGTGCTGGCCCAGGCGCTGGTCCGTGAGGGCCTGCGCAACGTGGCCGCCGGCGCGAACCCGATGTCGCTCAAGCGCGGCATCGAGAAGGCCACCGAGGCCGTCTCCCAGGCGCTGCTGAAGAGCGCCAAGGAGGTCGAGACCAAGGAGCAGATCGCGGCCACCGCGTCGATCTCCGCCGCCGACAAGCAGATCGGCGAGCTCATCGCCGAGGCGATGGACAAGGTCGGCAAGGAAGGCGTCATCACGGTCGAGGAGTCGCAGACCTTCGGGCTCGAGCTCGAGCTCACCGAGGGCATGCGCTTCGACAAGGGCTACATCTCGCCCTACTTCGTGACCGACGCCGAGCGGATGGAGGTCGAGCTCGAGGACCCGTACATCCTCCTCGTCTCGTCCAAGATCTCCACGGTCAAGGACCTGCTGCCGCTGCTCGAGAAGATCATGCAGTCGGGCAAGCCGCTGGCGATCATCTCGGAGGACGTCGAGGGCGAGGCCCTGGCCACCCTGGTCGTCAACAAGATCCGTGGCACCTTCAAGTCCGTCGCCGTCAAGGCCCCGGGCTTCGGTGACCGTCGTGAGGCCATGCTCGCCGACATGGCGATCCTGACCGGCGGCGAGGTCATCTCGGAGAAGGTCGGCCTCAAGCTCGACAACGCCGACGTCTCCCTGCTGGGCACCGCCCGCAAGGTCGTCGTCACCAAGGACGAGACCACCATCGTCGACGGTGCCGGTGACAACGAGCAGATCGCCGGCCGGGTCAACCAGATCCGCGCCGAGATCGAGCGCACCGACTCCGACTACGACCGCGAGAAGCTCCAGGAGCGTCTCGCCAAGCTGGCCGGCGGCGTCGCCGTCATCAAGGCCGGCGCGGCGACCGAGGTCGAGCTCAAGGAGCGCAAGCACCGCATCGAGGACGCCGTCCGCAACGCGAAGGCGGCCGTCGAGGAGGGCATCGTCGCCGGCGGCGGCGTCGCCCTGATCCAGGCCGGTGCCGGCCTGTTCGAGGGTCTCGGCCTGGACGGTGACGAGGCCACCGGCGCGAACATCGTCAAGGTCGCGCTGGAGGCCCCGCTCAAGCAGATCGCGGTCAACGCCGGCCTCGAGGGCGGCGTCGTGGCGGAGAAGGTCCGTAACCTGCCGACCGGTGAGGGCCTCGACGCCGCCACCGGCGAGTACAAGGACCTCGTCGCCGCGGGCATCATCGACCCGGCGAAGGTGACCCGCTCGGCGCTGCAGAACGCGGCCTCGATCGCGGCCCTGTTCCTCACCACCGAGGCGGTCATCGCCGACAAGCCGGAGAAGGGCGGCGGCGCCCCCGCCGACCCGACCGGCGGCATGGGCGGCATGGACTTCTGAGTCCACCCCACCCAGCACGTCCCGCGGGGGCGGTACCGGTTCGCCGGTGCCGCCCCCGCGGCGCGTCGTGGCCGGGTCAGGAGGTCCGCAGGGTCACCGCCGGGTACTGCGCATTGCCCTGCATGTCGAAGCGCATCGCGCGGTTCGGGTCGATCTCGTAGGTCTGGCCGTGCGGAGCTTCGTCGAAGGTGAAGGTGATCCTGCTGGCGACGTTCGGCGACGTCGGGAACACCTCGTGCTCGCGCGGGCCGATCACGCGCTGGTACCCCGCCTTGGGTCCCCCCGTCACCGTCATCGTCACCGGATAGTCGCGCGTCTGGATCACGAGCGGGGTCGGGTCCTGCGCCGTGGACGGGTCCGCGGCCGGCGCCACGATCCCGGGGGCGGGGGTGGGGTCGGCGGGCGAGGCGACGGCGGCGGTCGCGGCACCCAGGCCGATGCCGACGCACGCGAGGACGGCGCAGGCACCCGAGGTGATTCGGCGGCTCATCGTGGTCATCTCGTTCTCCTCGATCCTTGACTCACTGGTCGTCTCACCGGTTGCGCGACGACTGCCGTGGACTGTGCCGGTCCGTGGTCGTCCGGCGCCTCGGACCACGGGACGGCATTGGCGAACGGATGTCTCGTACTTTCGGCGGAGCCGACACCGGGGCCTCTCGACCACCACGGCACCTCCGCACCCGGTCACCCACCCATCCCCTCGACGCCGAGTACGACCCCGAGGGCCAACTCGAGCGGCCGGCGATCACCGTTTGCGGCGGCGCTCACGGTTGCGACAGCGCTCACCGTTTGGGGCGGCGCTCACTGGTTGCGGCAGCGCTCACCCGATCGCATGAGCGAACCCGTATCCGGTGAGCGTCCGGGGCCCGGGAACGGCTGCGTTGGCGGGCGGGGTGGTCAGATCAGGTCAGGTCAGGTCAGGGTGGCTGCGGTGGTGTGGGCGCGGGTGCGCAGGGCTGCGCGCAGCTCCGGGGGGTCCAGCACCTCGATCCCGGGCAGGAGCGGCCACAGCACCGACTCGGCGTGCCACAGGTCGCCGAACGCCGCCTCCACCTCGCAGGTGCGGCCGTCGTCCCGGACCGTCTCCACAGCCATCGCGGACAGCGCCGGACGGCGGTCCACCGGGAGCCGCAGCCGGACCCGCAGGCCCGGGTGCCGGGCGCGGAAGTCCTCCCTGCGGCGCAGCCACAGCTCCTCCAGGTCGACGCCGTCGGGCCGCCGGGCGGGCTCGGGCAGCGGTGTGGCCGCCTCGATCCGGGAGACCCGGTAGGTGCGGTCCTCACCGTCGCGGATCGCGAGCAGGTACCAGCGCCCCGAGGCCTGGACCAGCCCGACGGGCTCGACGGTCCGCTCGGTCGCCTCGACCGGCGCGGTCCCGCGCGGTCCGCCGCCGGCGCGGTAGCGGATCAGCAGCCGGGTGCCCTCGAACACGGCCTGCTGGACGGCGCCGAGCGCGGGGTACTCCTCGGGGTGCTGCGGGTCGCGGAGCAGCCCGCCGTGGCGGACGAGCACCCGTCCGGCGGCCCCGGTGGCCTGCGTGCGGGCCTGCTCGGGCATCGCGGCCACGATCTTGCGCATCGCCGACGAGAACTCCGGTCCGAGACCGAGTGCCCCGGAGGTGACCGCCGATCCCGACGTCAGCAGGGCCACCGCCTCGCCCGGCGTCAGGCCGGTCAGATCGGTCGAGAAGCCGGGGAGCAGCGCGAACCCGCCGTGCCGTCCGCGCTCGGCGTAGACCGGGATCCCGGCGCCGGAGAGCGCCTCGACGTCCCGCAGCACCGTCCGCTCCGAGACCTCCAGCTCGACCGCGATCGCGGCGGCCGTCATCCGGCCGCGGTGGCGCAGCAGGAGCACCAGGGAGAGCAACCGGTCCGCGCGCACGGGTTCGAGAATGGCAGAGAATCACGACAGGAGATGTCGTGATTCGTGGGCAGGCTGCCTGCCATGACCACATCGACGGATGTCCTCGCCACCGATCCCCGCGCCGCCCACCTCGCCGCCCTCGACTGGGTGTCGGGGCTCGCCGCCGCCGTCCCCGAGGACCGCATGGCCGGCCCGACCCCGTGCGACGAGTTCGACGTGCGCACGCTGCTCGCGCACCTCGTGACGACCGTGCGCCGCCCCGCCGCGATCGCCGCCGGGACCGATCCGCTGGCGGCGCCCCTGGTCAGCGAGGACGTGCTGGACGCGCCCGCGGATGCCTACGTCGCCGAGGCGGCCGCGTTGCACGGCGCGTGGTCCGGGCCGGACGCCGTGGAGCTGCTGGACCGGACGGTCCGGATGCCCTTCGGCGAGGTCCCGGTCCGGGTCGCGCTGTGGGTGTACGTGAACGAGACGCTCGTCCACGGCTGGGACCTCGCCGTCGCGACCGGGCAGCCGGTGGAGGCGGATCCCGCACTCGCGACGACGGCGCTCGAGGTGGCACGGCGGTTCCTGCCTGCCGAGCCGCGGGGCGGGCCGGTCCCGTTCGGGCCGGTCGTCACCCCGGCACCCGGCGCCGGGCCGACCGAACAGCTCGCCAACTGGGCGGGCCGGCGTCGCTGATCCGAGCGGGTGCAGCGCCCCCTCGCGCGCCACACCCGCCTTGCGACCACGGACCCGCGGCCGCGGGTCAGCCGGCCGGCGCGATGATCCAGACGGCCAGGTAGACGAGTGCGGCCGCGCCGCCGGTGAACAGGGTCAGCACCAGCACGAGGATGCGGAGCAGGGCTGCGTCGATGCCCAGGTCGGCGGCCAGGCCGCCGCAGACGCCGCCGAGCATCTTGTCGGTGGTGCTGCGGCGCATCCGGTACGAGCCGAGGCGGTCGGCGAGCCCCGGGGCGGGAGTGCCCTGCGGTGCACCGCCGGCGGGCGGGAGCTGGGGCGTGGCCGGGACCGTCGTCGTGGGCTCGCCCGCCGGGTCCGCCTGCGGGGTGGTGGAGGTGGCGTTCTGCGCTGTGGTGTCCATGCGTCCAGCGTGTCGGGCGGGCCCGTCGCCGGACTCGGGATCGCCCCGGAGAACCACCCCGAACCGCACCGGGGGTGGTTCGGGGTCAGCCGTCCTCGCCCCGGGGCCGCTCCGCGGGGCCACGCTGCCGCGGCGGGCCCGGCGGCGGCGCGGGCGGGGCACCGGGACGGTCCGGCGGGTCCGGCACCTGCCGGTCCCGCATGCGGACGACGCGGCCCAGCAGGAACGCGACGCCCAGCGCGACGAGCGCCCACAGCACCAGGCCGCCGAGGATCCACAGGGCGGTCGTCATGCGTCCCCTCCCGTCCCGGGCCGTCGGGGCGCGCACCAGTCTGCCCGCCGCGCACCCCCCGAGGGGGATCATCGCTGGATCAGGTGACGGCGGACGGCCCGGTCACCCCGGGGCTACCCGGCGTCGGGCAGCGCGGGCCCGAGGAGGTCGTCGGCGTCGACGATCCGGTAGGCGTAGCCCTGCTCGGCGAGGAACCGCTGCCGGTGCGCGGCGTAGTCGGTGTCCACGGTGTCGCGCGAGACCACCGAGTAGAAGTGCGCCTGACGGCCGTCGGCCTTGGGGCGCAGCAGCCGACCGAGCCGCTGTGCCTCCTCCTGGCGGGACCCGAAGGTCCCGCTGACCTGCACCGCGATCGTCGCCTCGGGCAGGTCGATCGAGAAGTTCGCGACCTTCGAGACGACGAGACGGTCGAGCTCGCCCCGGCGGAACAGGTCGAACAGCCGCTCCCGCTCCTTGTTCCGGGTGGAGCCCTGGATGACCGGGGCGTCGAGCTTCTCCCCGAGCGCCTCCAGCTGCTCCAGGTAGGCCCCGATGACCAGGGTCTGCTCGCCCTTGTGCCGGTCGAGGACCGCCTGCACGACGTTCAGCTTCGTGTGCGCGGTCGACGCCGTCCGGTAGCGCTCCTCGGCGTCGGCCGTGGCGTACGCCATGCGTTCGGCGTCGGTGAGGGTCACCCGCACCTCGACGCACTCGGCCGGGGCGATCCAGCCCTGGGCCTCGATGTCCCGCCAGGGGGCGTCGAAGCGCTTGGGCCCGATCAGCGAGAAGACGTCGCCCTCCCGGCCGTCCTCGCGGACCAGGGTGGCGGTCAGGCCGAGCCGGCGCCGGGACTGGAGGTCGGCCGTCATCCGGAACACGGGGGCGGGGAGCAGGTGCACCTCGTCGTAGACGACCAGGCCCCAGTCCCGGGAGTCGAACAGCTCCAGGTGCTTGTACTCGCCCTTGGTCCGGCGGGTGACGACCTGGTACGTGGCGATGGTGACCGGGCGGATCTCCTTGCGCTCGCCCGAGTACTCGCCGATCTCCTCCTCGGTCAGCGACGTCCGCGCGATCAGCTCGCGCTTCCACTGCCTGCCGGAGACGGTGTTGGTCACCAGGATCAGCGTGGTGGCGCCGGCCTTGGCCATCGCGGCCGCGCCGACCAGCGTCTTGCCGGCACCGCAGGGGAGCACGACGACGCCGGAGCCGCCGTCCCAGAAGCCGTCGACGGCCTGCTGCTGGTAGTCCCGCAGCGACCAGCCGTCCTGCTCCAGCTCGATCGGGTGGGCCTCGCCGTCGACGTAGCCCGCGAGGTCCTCGGCGGGCCAGCCGACCTTGAGCAGTGCCTGCTTCAGTCGCCCGCGCTCCGACGGGTGGACGACGACGGTGTCGTCGTCGATCCGCGCGCCGAGCATCGGGGAGATCTTCTTCTGCCGGAGGATCTCCTCCAGCACCGCGCGGTCGAACGCGGTCAGCACCAGCCCGTGGGCCGGGTGGTTCGACAGCTGCAGCCGCCCGTAGCGGCCCATCGTGTCGACCACGTCCACGAGCAGCGGCTGCGGCACCGGGTACCGGGACCACCGGACCAGCGCGTCGACGACCTGCTCGGCGTCGTGCCCGGCCGCGCGCGCGTTCCACAGGGCGAGCGGGGTGACCCGGTAGGTGTGGACGTGCTCGGGGGCGCGCTCGAGCTCCGCGAAGGGCGCGATCGAGGCCCGCGCCTGCTCTGCGTCGGAGTGGTCGACCTCCAACAGGAGTGTCTTGTCGGATTGCACGATCAGTGGACCGTCGGTCACGGAGCGAATCCTTTCGACGCCGGATTGCCGAGCTTCACGGGTCCGCCGGGCGACGAACGGAGACGAGCGGTCGACGTGTGTCACATCACGTGACCGGGGAGCAACCGTCGCTACGCCACTCGGGACAGGGGCGCTCCGGGGGCTAGACTCCTGAGCCGTCCGTCACGCACAGACGAGACCCAGCGCGATCATATCCGCCCGACTCCCCCGGGACGCGGCAACCGCCGCCCCGTGTCGGACCGGAAGTGGTCGAGCGGGTCCCGTCGTGACCCGAAAGGCGCACCGGACCACCTGATGCTCCCCCTCCTCGACGCCACACGGCCGGGTCTCCCGCCCGCCGACCGCCGGGAACACCCGGGAGCGTCACCCGTGCCCGGACCGGAGACCGACAGGGAGACCTCGCCGTGACCACCGTGACCAGCGCGGAACGCCCGAGCACCCTCTCGGAGCGACTCGACCCGCGGAACTGGAGCCTCGTCGCCAAGCTGGCGGTCGTGGGCCTGGTCCCGACCGTGCTCGCCCTGAGCATCGGCGCCATCCGGGTCGTCGACCAGGCCAACGTGGCCGAGGAGCTGGGCCGCGGCAGCGGCCTGGTCGACGTGCACCGTCAGATCGAGACGCTGACGGGGGCGCTGCAGGCCGAGCGCGACACCGCCGTCACCTTCCTCGCCGGGAACCGGCTGGGTGACCGGGCCGCCGTCGACTCCGCGCAGGCCGCGACCGACGACGCGCTGCGCACCACGACCGACCAGCTCGACGCCGCCGAGGAGCAGGCCCCGCAGCTGGCCACCGCCCGCCGGCAGGCCGAGACGACGCTGGGGCAGCTGCCCGTCATCCGGTCCCAGGTCGCGGACGGGCCGACGCCGGCCACCGACGTCAGCACCCGCTACACCTCGGTCGTCCAGCGGACGCTCGGCCTGGACCGGGCACTCGTCGGGCGGCTGCAGACCGCGGAGACCGCCGGTCTGACCACCGCACTCGGCTCCGGCGCCGACGCCCGCGAGGCGGTCGAGCTCGAGCGCACCGTGATCAACGGCGCGATCGCGGGCGGCCAGCTCGACGAGGCCCAGCGGGCCCAGGTCACCGGTGCCGAGGCGGCGTTCCAGTCCGCCGCGGGCGACTTCGCCTCGTCGCTGACCCCCGAGCAGACGGAGACCTTCGGCGACTTCGCCGCGGACCCGGCCAACGCGGAGCGCAACGCCCTGCGCGACCAGGCCCTCGCCGCGCCCCCCGGTGCGGCGCTGCCGATCGACCCGGCCGCCTGGAACGCGGCGGTCGACCGCTCGGCGCAGGCGGTCGATCGGTCGACGCAGGCCGCCGAGCAGGCGTTCGTGGACGGCCGGGCCGCCGCCGCCGAGGAGGCCGGCAACACCGCGGGCCTGAACTCGGTGCTGCTGATGCTGACCCTGCTGCTGACCGGTGGCATCATCCTGCTGCTCGGCAGGCAGATGGTCCGCTCGCTGCGCCTGCTGCGCAGCTCGGCGCTGGAGGTCGCGGAGCGCAGGCTGCCCGCGGCGGTCCAGTCGATGCGGGCGGGCCAGGCCCCGAACGCACTGGTCGAGCCGGTGCCGCTGGACAGCCGGGACGAGATCGGCGAGGTGGCGCGCGCGTTCGACGCGGTGCACGGCCAGGCGATCCGTCTCGCCGCCGACCAGGCCGCGCTGCAGCAGAACGTCAACAGCATGTTCGTCAACCTGTCCCGGCGCTCGCAGGCGCTGGTCGAGCGTCAGCTGCAGCTGATCGAGCAGCTGGAGAGCAACGAGCAGGACCCGGACCAGCTGTCCAACCTGTTCCAGCTCGACCACCTCGCGACCCGTATGCGACGCAACAGCGAGAACCTGCTGGTGCTCGCGGGCACCGACCTCGCCAAGCGGAACGTCGCCCCCGTCCAGGTGGTCGACGTGCTGCGGGCCGCGGTGTCCGAGGTCGAGCAGTACCAGCGGGTCGTCGTGCAGACCCCGCCGAACGCGACGATCGCCGGCCGCGCCGCGAACGACCTCGTCCACCTGCTGGCCGAGCTGCTGGACAACGCGACCAACTTCTCCCCGCCGGACTCGCAGGTCGTCATGTCCACGACCCGCACGGCGGACGAGTCGCTGCTGGTCGAGATCTCCGACCGCGGTGTCGGCATGACGGACTCCGAGCTCGTCGACGCGAACCAGCGGCTGTCCGGCCCGGCCGAGGTCGATGTCTCGGCCTCCCGCCGGATGGGCCTGTTCGTGGTCGGCCGCCTGGCCGCGCGGCACCGGGTCGGGATCCGCCTGTCCGGTACCGCGGGCGGCGGCTCCGGCGGCCTGAGCGCCTCGGTGACGGTCCCGCCGCACCTGGTGCCCTCCGCCCAGCTGCCCGAGCAGCGCCGCGACGGCGGTCCGGCCGGCCCGGAGCGGGGCGCACCCCCGCTGCCCCCGGAGCCGCAGGCCCCCGCGCTGCCGGAGCCCCCCGCCGGTCCGTCCGGTGACGCCCCGGCACCGGCGGTCGCGATCAACGGATCCGGCCGGGGTGGCTCGCTGCCCTCGATGGTGGCCGGCTCCGACGGTCCGTTGACGCCCACCTTCGAGACCGGCGCCGCCGTGAGCGGTGGGGCCCGCAACGGCTCGTCGTCCGCGCTGCCGACCCGCAAGCCCGGGTCGTCCCTGCGTCGCAACGCGCCGTCCGAGGAGGCGCCCGACGGTCAGGGAACGGCGGCGAACGGGTCGGCCCCGGGCGGGCTGCAGGCGTTCGCCCCGTCCCACGACGCCGCCGGCCGCGAGGAGCGCTCGCCCTCCGACGTCTTCACCCCCGCCACCGAGACCGGCGCCGGCACGACGCCGGAGCCCGGCCCGGCGCCGGGTGCCGGCGGTCCGCCGCGCGGCCCGGACGCCTTCCGGGGCGGCCGCGGGCCCGCCGGACGTGAGCCCGGCGACGACACCACCGGTGAGCTCTCCGGCGACGGCGACGGCGACGCCGGCGACGACGACCGGGCCCACCCGGGTGCCGGTACGGCCGCCGCGCTCGGGATCGCCGGGGCGGCCGCGGCCGGTGCGGCCGCACGCTCCGGCACCGGGGACGGGCGCCAGGGCCCGCCCGCCGAGCGGGACCTCGACGACACCGTCGTGATGGACGCGGCGACCGGGGACGGCCCGCCGCCCGCGGCCGACCGGACCGGCACGGCCGACGACGATCCCGGCGACGACGGGACGGAGGGACCCGGGACCTCGGCCCCGGAGGCGGACGCCACCGAGCCCGAGGCCGACGACGACGCACCGCTCGGAGCCGACGCGGCCCTGGCCGCCGGTGCCGCGGACGCCGCCACCGGCACCACCGGTCCCCTCCCCTCCGGGACCGGACCGGCAGGGGCCACCGGGGCCGACCCGAGCGGTACCGACACGGACCCCGCGGACTCCGACGGCGGGACCGCCACCGGTGTCACCGGGGCGGCCGCCGTCGCGGGTGCCGTGGCGGCCGGCGCCGCCGTCTCCGGCGCCGGTACGGCCGACCCCGACGGGCCGGACACCGCCGACGACGCCGAGGACCCCGCCCGCGGGAGCGGCGCGGCCGAGGCCCTCTCGGCCCCGGACACCGCGACCGACGACACGGGCGACGACGACGCCACGGCCGACGACCGCGCGTCCGACGACGCCGCGACCGGGAGCCCGGCGACCGGCGACCGCACGACCGGCGCCGGCGCCACCGAGGACGGCGCCGAGGACGGTCCCGACGGCGGCGACACGGCCGAGGAGGACACCTCGACGGCCGCCATCCCGACCGTGCGGCCCGCCGGGCGCGAGCCGATGGGCGGCCCGCCCGCCTCCCGGACCAACGGCGCCGGACCCGGTGCCGGCGGGCGTCCGGTGATGCCGGGTGGCCGCGGACCGGGCGGCGCCCCGTCGCCGCTGCCGACCCGGCGGCCCGCCCCCGGTCCGCAGGGCCCCGCACTGCCGCAGCGTGCACAGGGCCAGGGCACCGCCGGCACACCCGCCACGGGCGCTCCGGCCACCGCTCCGGGCGGCGCGAACGGGGCCCCGCAGCCGGGCGCCGCGCCCGCGCTCCCGAAGCGGCAGGTGCCCGCCCGTGACGCCACGGCCGGACCGGCACAGCCCGGTGCGACCGGCGGCGGCCAGGAGGAGCTCTTCGCGCCGAAGGTGCCCGTCGAGGGCGACCGCGGGCAGCTCCGCCGTCCCGGTGCCGTCGAGTCGGCCCGCGGGCACGGCGACGAGTTCGACATGGGCCAGACCACGCCGATCTTCGACGACATCGCGTCGGCCTGGTTCCGGTCCAACCGCTCGGTGCCGGTCCGCTGGCAGGACGGCACGCCCGCCCAGGCGGGCGGCCCCGCCGCACAGTCCGGGCGGGCCACCGCCGCACCGGCCGAGCAACTCACCGCGGACCCCGCGGAGGCGGGGCCCGACCAGGGGTTCGCCTCTCCCGCCGACGACGCGTGGCGGCAGGCCCGCGAGGTCGGCGACGGGGACGAGGGTGACCGTCCGGACGATCTGACCACGGCCGGTCTGCCCAAGCGGCGCCCGCGCGCGCGCCTGCTCCCGGGCAGTGCGGCAGGATCCACCGTGCTCAGCCCCCCGCCGGCCGGGGAGCCGCGCGACGCCGAGAGCGTCCGCGGCCGACTGGCCAGCTACCAGCAGGGTGTGCGCCAGGGCCGGGAGAGCGCCTCCGGCGCCCGGCGCACGACCAGCACCGACGGCACCCCCGAGCCGTCCGGTGACCGACCGAACCCGTCCGACCCCGAGGAGAACCAGTGAGGGCACCGCAGGCACAGCCCAGTCAGAGCCGTTTCGGCTGGCTGGTCACCAACTTCGCCGAGCGCGTCCCTGGCGTCGCACACGCGATCGTGGTGTCGGCCGACGGGCTGCTGCTGACCGCGTCGGACCGGCTCCCCCGGGACCGCGCCGACCAGCTGGCCGCGGTCGCGTCCGGCCTCGTCAGCCTGACCCAGGGCGCGGCACGCTGCTTCGACGCCGGTGGCGTCGTGCAGACCGTCGTCGAGATGGACCGCGGGATCGTCCTGCTCATGTCCATCAGCGACGGCTCGTGCCTGGCCGTGCTCGCGTCGCCGAGCTGCGACATCGGCCTCGTCGGGTACGAGATGACGCTGCTGGTCGACCGGGTCGGCCAGCTGCTCACGCCGGAGCTCCGCGCGGAGCTCCAGGGATCCTTCGGGCCCTGAGCGACCAGCTCCACCGAGCAGGCAGCCGGAGACGATACCGTCATGCACCCCATCCGAGGATCGACCAGAGCGGGTGAGATCCGATGACCCAGAACCCGGGCGACTCGGGCCCCGAGCCCACGTTCGCGGACGTGATGAACGGGTTCAGCCTGGACTCGAGGCGCAAGCCGAAGAAGCGGCGGTGGGGTCGCAACCGGTCCGACGACGACCAGGGCGCACCCGCCACGGACGACCGGCAGCAGGTCCCGCCACCGGCTCCGGCCGAGATGACGGGTCCGATCGCCGGTTCGGCCGCCTACGGACTCCCTCCGACCCGGGCCGAGGCGGAGGCCGCACACCAGCAGCCCCCGCAACCCCCGACGACTCCCGCGGCAGCGGCGCCGCCCCCTCCGGCCGCGGGCGGGGCCGCCTTCGTGCGGCCCTACGCGTGGACGCGCGGCCGGACGAAGTCGGGCTACGAGCTGGCCGTCGAGACCCTGGTCTCGGTCAGCAACCGGGCCCGCAGCCAGCTGGAACGACTGCCGATGGAGCACCGCTCCGTCGCCGACCTCCTGCTCGAGCAGACCCGCTCGGTCGCGGAGGTCGCGGCGCTGCTGTCGCTCCCCCTGGGCGTGGCCCGGGTGCTGCTCGGGGACATGGCCTCGAGCGGCACGGTGACCGTTCACCAGACCGCGAGCACCCCCGGCGACATGCCGGACCTCGCGCTGATGGAAAGGGTGTTGAGTGGACTCCGTCGGCTCTAGGCCACAGCCGCCCCAACCCGCTGCCGGCCCGGCCCGCACGGCCACGATGTCGGCCAAGATCGTCGTGGCCGGCGGATTCGGCGTCGGCAAGACCACGTTCGTCGGGTCGGTCTCGGAGATCATGCCGCTGACCACCGAGGCCGTGATGACCGAGGCGAGCTCGTCGCACGACGACCTCTCCGCCACCCCCAACAAGCGCTCGACGACGGTCGCGATGGACTTCGGCCGCGTCTCGCTGGACTCCGACCTGGTGCTCTACCTGTTCGGCACGCCCGGCCAGCAACGCTTCTGGTTCATGTGGGACGACCTGGTCCGCGGCGCGATCGGCGCCGTCGTCCTGGTCGACACCCGCCGGCTGGCCGACTCGTTCGCCGCGATCGACTTCTTCGAGGACCGCAACCTGCCCTACGTGGTGGGTGTGAACGCCTTCGACGGTCACCTGCAGCACGGCCTCGAGGACGTCCGCGAGGCCATGTCGATCGACCCGGCCGTCCCGATGGTGGTGTGCGACGCCCGCCACCGGCAGTCGACCAAGGAGACGCTCATCGCGCTGGTGCAGCACGCCATGCACCAGCGGATGGCCGCCGGGGCCCGCTAGGACCGGGCCCCGGCCCCGCCGGACTCCTCCACCGGGGCGATCGACGTGATCCGGTGCAGCTGGATCCGGCGGAGCTCGCCGTCGAGGGCATCGCGGCCCTCGACGACGCCACCGCCCACCGAGGTCGGCGCCAGCACCCGGTCGCCGGCCACGCCGTGCGCGTCGACGTAGCCGATCCACACCGTCCGGCCCTCGCGGACCGCCGACTGCAGCGACGCCAGGTCGCCGGTCGACCCTGTCGACTCCCGCCGCCCCGCCACGCTGCGCCGGACCCCGGCCAGTGCGTCACCGGCCCGCAGGCGTTCCACGATCTCGTCCGCCCGGTCCGACGGGCCGTCGTGCACGACCCCGCCGGTGCGGGCGTTGCCCCCACGGCGGCGCGACTCGGCCCGCCTGCCCTTCCCCGCGAGATCGAGCACCGCGCCGCCGGCGTCCTCGGCGGCCGGGCTGAACCCGGCGGCCCGGAGCCCGTCGAGCACCTCGGCCAGCGGCAGCGAGCTGACCACGACCGTCGGCGCGATCCGGCGCAGACCCAGCTCGGCCGCCGCCTCGTGCGCGAGCACCTCGGAGAGCAGCACCTCGTCGTCGGACCGCAGGAAGGCGGCCACGGCGCCGCCCCGCAGCCGCCCGTGCCGGCGGGCGACGTCGTCGACCAGGTAGGTCAGCGTCTGCGGCACCGGGGTCCGCGAGCGGGCCTCGAGGAAGGCCCGCACGTCCTCGGCGGTGCGCCCGGTGTCTAGCGCGCGGCGCAGGCTCCGCTCGGTGAACCGGTACACGGTCGCCCCGCCCGCGGACTCGACGTCGGCGAGGGTCGCCAGCTCGTGTGCCAGGTCGGCCGACAGCCGGCCCGGGGCGACGGCGGTGAGGTCGGCCTGCAGGAGGATCTCCTCGACCGGTGCGGGCAGCGCCGCGTGCAGCGCCGCGGCCACCGCGGTCGGGTGCCGTGCGTCCTGGGTCGCCGGGTCGAGCAGGACCCGCCCGGCGGTGGTGACGGCATCGAGGGCGACCACACCGACGGTCGTCGCCTCGGCGACCGTCCAGGTGACCATCTCGTCGCGCAGCCGGCCCCCGCGGCGCGGGGCCGCCCACGCCAGCACCCGCGCGAGGTCGTCGGCGGAGCCGACGGCGCTCCCCTCGGGCAGGTCCGCGAGCGTCTGGAGGATCCGGCGCCGGTCCTTCGGGGCGGGTGGGCGGCGCGGGCCGTCGGACAGCGCGCCGATCGGCTTGCCGGCCTCGTCGCGGCGGCCGACGACGCCGGGCAGCCGCGGGAGCTCCAGCCAGGTCCGGGCGAGGACCGCCCAGCGCGACTCCTCGGGGGCGGCGGCCCACACGTCGGCCTCGGGGGTGGGCAGCCACTCGGGGTTCACCGACTCGGTGTCGCCGATCAGGTCGGCGCCGAGCAGGATCTCGAGGATCAGTGCGGCCGTGCCCTCGTCGGTGTCGGCTTCCTTCGCCGCGCGGCGAAGCTCCCGCACCCCGAACCCGCCGGAGCGCAGCACACCGGGGGCCTCGGCTCCCAGGTACTCCAGCACCAGGTCCACCCGGCGCAGGAACTCCATGGCCGCGCCGGCGCCGGTGCCGTCCACCGTGGCCGGATCACGCTCGCGCACCGTGACGTCCGGCCGGGAGACCTCGAGCCGGCCCATCGGGCGGTCGCCGCGCAGCGCGACGGCCACCTGGCGCGGCAGCTCGACGGTCTCGGCGTCCCGGCGCACCAGGAGCCCCTTGGTGACCAGCGAGCCGACCGGGCCGGAGCTCCCCGTCGCGCCGCGCGAACGGCCGATCGGCGGTCCGGCCGCGAGGACGTCGAGCACGCGGCGCTCCTCGTCGGTCACGCCTGCCAGCAGCGTGTCCAGTTCGGACGTCGCCGCGGGACCCGCGGCCTCGCCGCCGAGCCCGCCCGGCCAGGGCCCGACGGCCTCCGCGGCCGCCGGGACGGCCGACAGCGCGTCGTCCGGGCCCCAGACCAGTGCCCGGGCCCGCAGCGGCCCCAGGCCCTCCCGGAAGGTCGCCTCGTCGACGTCGGGGCCCAGCCACCAGCGGGGGCCGTGCGCGGCCGTCGAACCGTCCACCGGGGACCGGCCGGCACCGGCGAGGACCAGTGCCTCGAGCACGGTCAGCGGGACCGTGCCGAGTTCCTCGCAGGTGCGCTGCACCGAGGCCCGGATGGAGGCCCGGGTCGCCAGCACCGTCAGATCCGACGGCGGGGGGACGGCGAGGTCCGGACGCGTACGCAGGAGCGCGGCGAGGAACCCGTCGTCCTGCGCGCGCAACCACTCGACCAGCGACGTCTGCACCACCACCAGGGTAGTCGGGTGGTCCGGGACGCACCGGGGCGGACAGGACGAGCGCCGTCCGGGATACTGACGGGTGACACCGCCCCGGCCCCGCCGGACACCCGACGCTGGAGGAACCGATGGCCGCGAAGCCCCTGGACACCGACCGGATCGACCCGAGCTGGCCGCACCTGCCGGACGGCGAGCACCCGCTCACCGAGCTCATGGGCCCGGTGCAGGGGAACATGTCCCCGTTCGGTGATGTCGAGTTCCCGGTCGACAGCGTGCCCTACGAGCACCCGGTCACCGAGATCAACCGCTGACCGTGGTCGCGGGACTGCTGCTCGCCGGTGGCGCGGGCCGCCGCATGGGCACGCCGAAGGCGCTGGTCCGCCTGCACGGTGAGCCTCTCGCGGTACGTGCGGTGAAGGCCCTGCAGGCGGGTGGCTGCGGGCCCGTCACCGTGGTGCTCGGTGCGCGCTCCGACGACGTCACCGACGTCCTGCGCAGCGCGGGGCTCGGTACCAGCGGCAGCGACGTGGGCGTCGTCGTCGCGGAGGACTGGGACGAGGGCATGGGCGCGTCGCTGCGCCGCGGGCTGGACGCGCTGACCCACCTGCCCGGGACGGGCGCCGCGCTCGTGCACCTGGTGGACCTGCCCGGGGTCGGGCCGGAGGCCATCGCGCGGGTCAGCGCGGGCGCGACGCACTCGTCGCTGCGCCGCGCCGCGTACGACGGCGTGCCGGGGCACCCGGTGCTGCTCGGCCGCGACCACTGGTCCGGCGTCGTGGGCAGCGCCGCGGGCGACGCCGGGGCCCGGGACTACCTGTCCGGCAGCTCCGATCTCGAGCTGGTCGAGTGCGGTGACGTCGCCGAGCCGGACGACGTCGACACCCCCGCCCAGCTCCGGAAGCTCGCCGGGTCCACCTGAGACGGGTCGGCCCGGGCCGACCGGCGCCCCGGACGCAGACGTGTGCCCCGGTCCCGTGGGAAGGGACCGGGGCACACGTGGCGGGAGCCCGGGTGGGCCTGATCAGACGTTGACGACCTGGCCCGGGTGGATCATCTGCCCGGCGCCGAGGCCCGGGTTCTTGGCGAGCAGGTTCTTCCAGTGCCCGACACCGTGCGCCGCGGCGATCTTGCCGAGGGTGTCGCCGGACTTCACCGTGTACGTGTTGCCGGACGGCGTGGCCGCCGGGGCGCTCAGCTTGGTGCGCGCGGGGGCCTGCGAGCCGGAGTCGCGCTCGACCGTGCGCGGGGTCGAGGAGCCGGAGGCGCCGGTCTTCTTGGAGCACGACGGCCAGGCGTTCCAGCCCTGCTCCGCCAGCACCTTCTCCGCGACGGCGATCTGCTCGGTACGGGTCGCCTGGTGCGCCGCGGACGCGTACTCGCCGCCGCCGAAGGCCTTCCAGGTGGACGGGGTGAACTGCAGACCACCGGAGAAGCCGTTGCCGGTGTTGGCCGCCCAGTTCCCGGTGCTCTCGCAGTGCGCGAGCTCGTCCCAGGTGGAGTCGGTGGCGGCGTTCGCCGGGACGATCGCGAGCATGGGGGCTCCGAGGACGGCGCCGGCGACGGCGGTCCGGGCGATCGTGCGTCCGGCGGTGCTGGGTTTGCGATGCTTACCGCGGTATCGAGCCATGGCAGGTCTCCCGCGTGGCGCCGTCCGACCAGTGCGCCCGGGGAGTGGGCGCGCGTTCCGGTGGCCGGGGAGTGGCCACCGATCCGCATCGCGGTCGGCCCTGTCCCACGAAGTACCTCGGGGGCCGGTGACCGCCGGACAGGGAGCACTGCGGTACCGGAGCCCGTCCGCATTGGGGGAGTCGGTCGGGCCGGGATCGAAGGTAGGTCACGTCAGGGCGACGGGAAAGTCGACGGCGACACGGCGTGGCGTCGGACGTTCCGGGCACATCAAGATCGAATAAACGGTTTCCGCTGGTCATTCCCGCCGATCACGAAGCGGATACGCTCGAGGAAACTCTGTGTTCGGTTCCACAAACGTGATACAGATCACAATTTACGACCATCCGGACCAACGTCTGCGGCCACTCCGCGTGCACACCCCCGGCGTATAGGGTCGGCGCCGTGAGTAGCGAGCTCAGCCACGTCGACGAGGCAGGCGCCGCCCGCATGGTGGACGTCTCGGACAAGCAGCCGGGCCGCCGGGCCGCGGTCGCGACGGGTGTCGTGCGCACCACCGCCGAGGTCGTGGGCCTGCTCCGCGCCGACGGGCTGCCGAAGGGTGACGCGCTGGCGACCGCCCGGATCGCCGGGATCATGGGTGCCAAACGGACCCCGGACCTCGTCCCCCTCTGTCACCCGATCGCGATCAGCGGCGTCACCGTCGATCTCGAGCCCGACACCGAGGGCGACGCCGGGCGGATCGCGATCCGGGCCGAGGTCCGGACCACCGACCGCACCGGGGTGGAGATGGAGGCGCTCACCGCCGTCACCGTCGCGGGGCTGACCCTGCACGACATGATCAAGGCGGTCGACCCGGCCGCGGTGCTCGACGCGGTGCGGGTCGAGCGCAAGGACGGCGGGAAGACCGGGCAGTGGACCCGCCCGGAGGACCGGTCGTGAGCGCGGCAGCCGGAGCGGACCGCGACACCCGCACCGCCCGGGTCGTCACGGCGTCGAACCGGGCCGCGGCGGGGGTCTACACCGACCGCGGCGGCCCGCTGATCACCGGCTGGCTGCGCGAGCGCGGGTACGCGACGCCCGACCCCGTCGTCGTACCGGACGGCGAGCCGGTCGGCGAGGCGCTGCGTGCCGCCGTCGCGGACGGTGTGGACGTCGTGATCACCACCGGCGGGACCGGGATCTCCCCCACCGACGCCACCCCGGAGGTGACGCGCGCGGTGCTGGACCACGAGGTGCCCGGGCTGGCCGACGCGGTGCGCCGGGCCGGCGAGGCCCAGGTGCCCACGGCCGTCCTGTCCCGTGGGGTGGCCGGCGTGGCGGGCCGGACGCTGATCGTGAACCTGCCCGGGTCGCCGGGCGGGGTGAAGGACGGCCTGGGCGTCCTGGGGGGCGTCCTCGACCACGCCGTCGACCAGCTGCACGGAGGGGACCACCGATGAGCGAGCACCCCACGGTCCTGCGGGCCGCGGTCGGCGAGGAGCCACTGGACGTGGACGAGCACGCCCGGCTCGTCGAGCACGCCGCGGCCGGCGCCGTCGTCACCTTCGCCGGGGTGGTCCGCGACCACGACGGCGGCCGGTCGGTGCACGGCCTGGAGTACAGCGCCCACCCGACCGCGGGCCGGATCGTCGCGGAGGTGGCCGAGCAGGTGGCCGCCCGCAGCGACGGGGTGCGCGCGCTGGCGGTGAGCCACCGGATCGGCCCGCTGGACATCGGCGAGGTCGCGCTGGCCTGCGCGGTGGCCGCGGAGCACCGCGGACAGGCGTTCGGCGCGTGCGCCGAGCTGGTCGACGAGGTCAAGCGGCTGCTCCCGGTGTGGAAGCACCAGCGGTTCACCGACGGCACCGACGAGTGGGTCAACTCGGCCTGAGAGACGGGAACGGCCCGGACCGCACCCCGAGGGGTGGGTCCGGGCCGTCGTCCGCCGGGGCGGGTGCTGGGGACACCGCGCGCCCCGTCACGTCCGTCCGGATGGCGGTCCGGGCGGACGGGGATCAGCCCAGGTTCAGGCTCTGCCCGACACCGATGGCGTTCACGTTCGAGATGCCGTTCAGCGAGGCCAGCTTCGCGACCGAGGTGCCGTGCGCCGCGGCGATCTTCCCGAGGGTGTCGCCGGACTTGACGGTGTAGCCACCGCCCGCGGCCTTCGCGGCCTTCTTCGGGGCGGCCGGCGCGGCGGGGGCCGAGGCCTTGACCCGCTTGCCCGTGTCGGCCGAGTGGCCGGTGATGCCCAGCTTCTTGGAGCAGGAGGGCCAGGCGCCCCAGCCCTGCGCCGCCAGCACCTTCTCGGCGACGGCGATCTGCTCGGAGCGGCTCGCGTTCGCCGCCGATCCCTGACCGCCGTAGGCGCTCCAGGTGGAGGGCGAGAACTGCAGACCGCCGTGGTACCCGTTACCCGTGTTGATCGACCAGTCGCCACCGCTCTCGCACTGCGCGAGCTGGTCCCAGACGTTGTCCGGGGCGGCGTTGGCGGTGCCGGCGATCGCAGCCGTCGCGCCGACCGCGACGATTCCCGCCGCGGCGACGCGCAGGAGACTTCGGCCCTTGGGTCCCTGAGACATTGTGCTTCGCTCCCACCGCGCCGGCCCGATCGGTCGCACGTCCGCGCTGGGTCCCCGGGCACAGGTGTGCCCGCCGTTCGTCGCGGAGCGTCGATCGGGACCGGGGAGCGACGTCCATGACGCCCGCGGAAGTGTTCTCTCTCGTCCCCGTCCCGTTCTGTATTCCTCGACGGACCGGACTGCCGCAGGACGGGGGTGGTTCGGCGCGGCGGGCCCGGATGTTGGCTCGTTCAGCTGGCCGCTCCGGTCGGACCGGCCGAGGCGGAACAGTGAACGGGCGAAAAGAATCCGTCAAACATCGGGTCGGTGAGCGGAATCACGGTGACACCGTTGTAATTATCAGATCAATCCTAAATGCACTGGTCAACGACGTCACATCACGGACCTATCTCGCGACTGTGAATATTTCAGGTGTGGAAGCAAACCGAACCTTCCGGGCCGCTCGTTCGTCTGTACGGGGATGGGCGCACACCCTCCGGAGGGTGCGGCCGGGGCCGCCTGCTGTGGCCGCTGCCGCGTCCCGTCCGGCATGCTGGTTCGGTGAACGACTCCGCACCCGCCGGCGCGCCGGGGCACCCCGCCCGTCCGGCACCAGGGAGCCCGGCCGACCTCGCCACCGCGCTGCGTGGCACCGGGTACCTGGCCGACGACGGCCTCGCCACGGCGGCCTACCTGGCCATGCAGATGAACCGCCCGCTGTTCTGCGAGGGCGAGCCGGGCACCGGCAAGACCGCGCTGGCGCAGGCCCTCGCCGAGACCCTCGGCGCACCGCTGATCCGGCTCCAGTGCCACGACGGCATCGACGCCGGTCAAGCCCTGTACGACTGGGACTTCCCCCGGCAGCTGCTGCACCTGCGCACCCTGGAGGCGACCGGCGGGGACCTCGACGCCGACGCGGTCGAGTCCTCCCTCTACGACGAGCGCTTCCTGCTGGACCGGCCGATCCTGCGCGCGCTGCGCACCAGCCCGTCGGTGCTGCTCATCGACGAGATCGACCGCGCCGACGACGAGTTCGAGGCCTTCCTGCTGGAGGTCCTCACCGAGCACGCCGTCACCATCCCCGAGGTCGGGGAGGTGCGTGCCCAGACGCCGCCGATCGTCGTCCTCACCTCCAACCGGACCCGCGAGGTGCACGACGCCCTCAAGCGCCGTTGCCTCTACCTCTGGCTCGAGCACCCGACGATCGAGCGGGAGATCGAGATCCTGCACAGCAGGCTGCCCGACGTGCCGGAGCGGCTCGCCGCGTCCGTCGCGCGCGCGGTGCAGAAGCTGCGGCACTCCGACCTGATCAAGCCGCCGGGCGTGGCCGAGACCCTGGACTGGGCCCGTGCGCTGCAGCTGGTCGGTGCCCGCCACCTGGACCCGGAGACCGCCGCCCGCACCCTCGGCGCGGTCCTCAAGTACCGCGAGGACGCCGACCGGGTGCACAAGCAGCTCGACTCCCTGCTCGCCTCCTGACGCCGTGACCGCCCCGCCCCCCACCGACGAGCTGCTGACGGGACTCGTCGGCTTCACCGAGGTGCTGCGTGCCGCCGGCGTGCCCGTGACCCAGGACCGGGTGACCGCGTTCCTGCAGGCCCTGGACACCCTCGACGTCACCGACCGGGAGCAGGCGTACTGGGCGGGCCGGTTGACGCTGTGCGGCGACCCGGACGACGTCGTCCGCTACGACCTGGCCTTCCCCTCCTGGTTCGAGCCGTCGGAGGGCCGCCGGGCCACGAACCGCGACGAGCGCCCGCCCGCCCCGCCGCGGCTCGCCGCGCTCGTCCCCGGCCGGGAGGGTGCCGGCGAGGACGACACCGACGACGACGGCCCGCAGATCAAGGCCGCCGCCACCGGCACCGAGGTGCTGCGCAGCCGCGACCTCGGCGAGCTCAGCCCGGCCGAGCGGGAGCACCTCCGCAGGCTGATGACGCTGCTGCGGCCGGAGCCCCCGACCCGGGCGTCGCGGCGACGGCGGCCGCACCGGCGCGGCACGGCCGACCCGCAGCGCACGCTGCGCACCGCGCTGCGCAACCAGGGCGAGCTGTCCACGATCCGGCGGCGGGACTCGTCCCGGCGCCCGCGCAAGGTCGTCCTGCTGATCGACGTCTCCGGCTCGATGGAGCCGTACGCCGACGCGCTGATGCGGTTCGCGCACGTCTTCGTGCGACGCTCGCCGCGTTCGGTGGAGGCGTTCACCCTCGGCACGCGTTTGACGAGAATCACCCGGGAATTGCGTCTGCGTGATCCGGAAAGAGCACTCGGTGCGGCCGGGAAGGCGATTCCCGACTGGTCCGGGGGAACGCGTCTCGGCGAGGTGCTGAAGGCGTTCGTCGACCGGTGGGGGCGCCGTGGGGCCGCCCGCCGCGCCGTCGTCGTGGTCTTCTCCGACGGCTGGGAACGCGGCGGCACGGAACTGCTGGGCGAGCAGGTGGAGCAGCTGTCCCGGCTGGCCCACCGGCTGATCTGGGTGAACCCGCACGCCGGCAAGGACGGCTACGCCCCCGTCCAGGGCGGAATAGTCGCGGCCCTGCCGCACTTGGACGACTTGCTGGCCGGGCACAGCCTGGACACGCTGGAGAAGCTGCTGAAGGTGGTGCGAGATGCGTGACGTGATCGACCAGCTCGAGGGCTGGTGGAAGAACGGGCAGCCGGCCGCGCTGGCCACGGTGGTCGGCACCTTCCGGTCCGCTCCGCGCCAGCCCGGCGCGTCGATGCTGGTCGGACCGGGTGGCGAGGCCGTCGGCTCGGTGTCGGGCGGCTGCGTCGAGGGCGCCGTCTACGAGCTCGGCCAGCAGGTGTTGTCCGACGAGCGCCCGGTGCTGCAGCGCTACGGGGTGTCCGACGACGACGCGTTCGCCGTCGGCCTCACCTGCGGCGGGATCCTGGACATCTTCGTCGAGAAGGTGACCCCCGAGACCTACGACCAGCTCGGCCGGATCGCCGACGCGATCCGCGCCGAGGACCCGGTGGCGGTCGCGACCGTCGTCGCGGGCCCGTCCGAGCTGCTCGGCTCGCGCCTGGTCGTGTGGCCGGACCGGACGGAGGGCGGCACGGGCTCGGACCGGATCGACGACGCCGTCCGCGACGACGTCCGCGGCCTGCTCGACTCCGGCCGCAACGCGACCCTGACCTACGGGGTGCACGGCGAGCGGCGCGGCGAGGGCCTCCAGGTGTTCGTCGAGTCCTTCGCCCCGCCGCCCCGGATGATCGTGTTCGGCGCGATCGACTTCGCGGCCGCGGTGGCCCGGATGGGCGGCTTCCTCGGCTTCCGGGTGACCGTGTGCGACGCGCGCCCGGTCTTCGCGACCGCCAGCCGGTTCCCGGGGGCGAACGAGGTCGTCGTCGAGTGGCCGCACCGCTACCTGCAGGCCGAGGCCGACGCGGGGCGGATCGACCAGCGGACCGCGCTGTGCGTGCTCACCCACGACCCGAAGTTCGACGTGCCCCTGCTGGAGGTCGCGCTGCGGCTGCCGGAGGTCGGCTACATCGGGGCGATGGGGTCCCGCCGCACTCACGACGACCGGATCGACCGGCTCCGCGAGCGCGGTCTCTCCGAGGCCGAGATCGGGCGGATGTCGTCGCCGATCGGTCTCGACCTGGGTGCCCGTACCCCGGAGGAGACCGCGGTGTCCATCGCGGCGGAGATGATCGCCCAGCACTGGGGCGGCGAGGGGATCCCGCTCGCCGAGCGGGAGGGCCCCATCCACGCCTCCTGAGCCCTCCGCTTTCGGGGAGGCCGCCTGCCCGCCCGCGACCAGCGGATCTTCGTCCGCCCGCCGATCGTGGGTGGCCCGCGGGAGGCCCCCGGGCTGTACCGTGGGCCACACGCTCGTGACGGAGCCGTGTCCCGAACCGGGCGGCGGCCCGACCACGACGGAGCGGAGGAGGGCAGCGTGGTCCTCACCGGATCATCCGGATCCGTGCACCGGGACGCGGTCCTGGTGCTCGACGGCGACCAGGCACGCCCGGGCGACGGTTCCGGGACCGGCTACACCGTGCGCGCGGCCGACTGCCCACGGGAGAGCAGGCCACGGCTGTCCAAGTTCCACGCACCCGAGATCGTCTTCGGTCCCGACTCGCTCGGGGAGACGGCGCACGCGGCGGTCCGCCTGGGCGCCCGCAGGCCGTTCGTCGTCACCGACCCGGGGGTGACCGAGGCGGGCTGGCCCGCCGAGCTCCTGCGGCACCTGCGGGCCGCGGGCCTGCGCCCGCAGCTGTGGAACGAGATCACCCCGAACCCGAAGGACCACGAGATCCAGGCCGGGTTCGAGCGCTACGAGAGCTCCGGCTGCGACGTGGTGATCGGCGTCGGCGGCGGGTCGGTGATCGACGCCGCGAAGGGGGTCGCGCTGCTCGCCGCGAACGGCGGCACGATCCTCGACTACGAGGGCATCGACCGGATCTCCAACCCGATCCCGCCGCTGGTCATGGTGCCGTCGACCTCGGGCACCGGGGCCGACGTCTCGCAGTTCTGCATCATCACCGACACCGAGCGACTCACCAAGATCACGATCATGGGGCGGGCCCTCGTCCCGGACGTCTCGGTGATCGACCCGCGGCTGCTCGTGACCATGCCGGACTGGTTGAACGCCGCCACCGGGCTGGACGCGCTCACCCACGGCATCGAGGCCTTCGTGTCGCTGGCGCACGGCCCGCTGACCGACACCCACGCGCTGCACGCCGTCGCACTCGTCCACACCAACCTGCCGACGACGATGATCCGCCGTACCGACGACGGCCCGCGCACCGCGATGGCCCAGGCCGCGCTGGAGGCCGGGCTGGCCTTCACCAACGCGATCCTCGGTGCCACGCACGCGATGAGCCACCAGGTCGGCGGGATGCTCGACCTGCCGCACGGGCTGATCAACGGGGTGCTGCTGCCGCACGTCATCCGCTTCAACGGCGCCGACGACCCGACCCGGTTCGTCCCGATCGCCCAGGCGATGGGGCTGCCCGCACGGCCCGGCATGCCCGGCGACGAGGCCGTCGACATGGTCGCGACCGAGGTCCGCAAGCTCGCCGACGAGGTCGGCGTCCCCACCGGGCTCGCGGCGATCGGGGTCCGCGACTCGGACGTGCCCCGCCTCGCCCGGCTCACCCTCGGCGACGCCTGCCTGACCACCAACCCGCGCACCGCCACGGTGGAGCAGATCGAGGATCTGTTCCGGGAAGCACTCTGAGGCCCCGACGGTGACGGCCGCCGCCCGGTTCCCGAGCCGCCGCACGCCCGCGCCGTCGACCAACGGCTTCGGGAGCCGCCCGGACCTCGACCAGCTGACCGGCCTGCGGACCGGCAAGCCGTCGTTCTACCCGGAGTACCGGGTCAACGCCGAGCGGCTCAAGCGGGTGATCCTCGCGCTCGACCGGATCTCCGCGGCGCTGGTGCGGACCATGGAGGGCTCCGAGGCGCTGGTCCGCGCGGTCGCCGACGCGGCCGCCGACCACCTCTCCGCGGACTGGGTGATCCTCGGGCTGGTCGACGGCGAGCTGCCCGACGCGACACCCCGGCACGTCGTGCTGGGCCCGGACGGCGTCGAGTGGGCGGACCTCCGACTGGTGCCGGACAAGGTGCGCCGGCACGTCGCGCTGCTCCGGTCCGGGGACGGGATCGCCCACGAGTCCGCCGCCCACCGCGGCAACGACGAACGCTCCCACCTGCACGTCCCGATCCGGCTGAACGGCCGCACCGTCGGCGGGTTCGCCGCCTGGACCCCGCCGGACCGCGACATCGACGACACCGACCACTCGGTGCTGCGGATCCTCGCCGGCCAGACGGCGTCGGCCCTGCAGAACTGCGCGCTGCTCGAACGGTCCGAGGCCCTCCACGCCCGCACCGCCGCCCAGGCCGAGGACCTGCGGACCCGCAACGACGAGCTGATGGCCACCCAGCAGGCACTGGGCGCGGCCCGCCAGCGCGAGGTGCTCGACAACGAGCGGCACCGGATCGCCCGCGAGCTGCACGACAGCGTCACCCAGTACGCGCTGTCGGCGGGGATGCACATCGAGCTGTGCCGCTCGGAGATCGCCGACCCGAACCTGCTGCAGCACCTCGACACCGCGAAGGACCTCACCCGGCGCGCGGTGGAGCAGCTGCGCTCGGCGATCTACGCCCTGAACGACGACGACCACGGCGACAAGGACCTGCCGTCGATGCTGCGGCAGCTGTCCACCGTGCACATGCCCGACGAGCTGCGCGTCGAGGTGACCATCGGCGGCACCCCGGTCCCGCTGCAGCACGAGCACGAGCAGTCGCTGTTCCGGATCGCCGGCGAGGCGTTGTTCAACACGGCGATGCACGCGTCGGCGTCGCGGGCGGTGGTCCGGCTGGCGTACCAGGCGGACCGGATCCGCCTGTCGGTGTCCGACGACGGCGGCGCCTCCCCCGACCAGATCCGCCGCACGCTGCGTGCGGCGTCGGTCCGCGGCCCCTCCGGTGAGCACCGCGGGCTGGTCAACATGGACGCCCGGGCCCGGGAGATGGGTGGGGCCCTGCGCTTCCGCCGGTCCCGGATCGGCGGCCTGCAGGTCCAGGTGGACGTCCCGCTCGGGACGCCGGTGAAGGAGATCTCGTGAGCGGACCACTGCGGACCCCGCCGGCGCCCGCACACGCCGGTGGGACCCCCCGGCGCGACCTGCCCTCGACCCGTCCGATCCGGATCGTGCTGGTCGACGACCACTCGATCATGCGCCAGGGCCTCCGCGCCGTCCTGGAGCGCGAGGACGACCTGCGCGTCGTCGGCGAGGCGGGCAGTGCCCCGGAGGCGTTCGCCGCCGTCGCGGCGGGGCGCCCGCAGGTCGTGCTGCTGGACCTGAAGCTGGCGTCCGGCCCGCAGACCGACGGCCTGGAGGTGTGCCGCAAGCTCTGCGCGGACCACCCGGGGATCGGGGTGCTCGTACTGACCACGTTCGCCGAGGACCGTCTCGTCGTCGAGTCGGTGCAGGCCGGGGCCCGCGGCTACGTCGTGAAGGACGTCGACACCACCGAGCTGGTCCGGGCGATCCGGGCGGTGTCGCGCGGCGAGAGCGCGTTCGACGCCCGCTCCGCCTCGGCGATGGTGCGCTCGCTGTCCGGCGGGATGCCCGACCGCGAGCGGCTGACCGACCGCGAGCTGGACGTGCTGCGGCTCCTGGCGCGCGGGCTGTCCAACCGGGCCATCGGCGCCGAGCTGTTCATCTCCGAGACCACGGTGAAGTTCCACGTCGGGAACCTCATGCGCAAGCTGATGGTGTCCCGCCGCGCCGAGGCCGTCTACGCCGCGACGAAGCTCGGCCTGCTCTGAACCGCGGGCGGCAGACGCTCAGGGCGCGACCGCCTGCACGGTGACGCTCAGCGGCAGGGCCGGACCGTCCCCGGTGACGCGCCACTCGCCGTCGTCGCCCTCGGCCATCCGGCCCGGCAGCGCCTCCCACGGCACGCTGGCGTGCTCGGCGAGCGCGGTGACCGTCAGCCCCTGCCCCAGCAGTGCGGTGACGATCTCGCCGATGCCGTGGTTCCAGGAGTGCGTGACGGTGGCGGACAGCGGGCGCGACGTCGGCACGTAGCTCGTGTCCTCCTCGGACACGACCGGCTCGGCCGTCTCGAAGTACGGGTACCGCAGGGACAGGTCGTGCTCGTCGAGCGCGCCGAGCAGCGGGTGCATGTCCCGGACGAGCAGCCGCCCGCCCGGCGCCAGCAGCGCCGCGACGACAGCGGCCCACCGCTCGATGCTCGGCAGCCAGCACAGCGCGCCGATCCCGGTGTAGACGACGTCGAACGCGTGCCGGGGCAGCACCTCGTCGGCCCGCTGCACGTCGGCCTCGACGTAGTCGATCTCGGCGCCGGCCCGGGCGGCGATCGACCGGGCGTGCTCCAGCGACGCAGGCGAGAAGTCCAGCCCGGTCACCCGGGCACCCAGGCGGTGCAGCGACAGCGTGTCCGTCCCGAGATGGCACTGCAGGTGCACGACGCGCAGGCCGGTGAGGTCACCCAGCCGGTCCCGGTCGAACCGGACGACGCCGGAGAGCGCCTCCGGATCGCCGACCAGCTGGTCGACCCGGTAGTCCGGGCTCTCGGCGTGCAGCGGGGCACGGTCGTCCCAGGAGGCGCGGTTGACGGTCAGCGATCGGTCCATGCCCCCACCCCAGCAGGTGCGCACCCGCACGGCGATCGGATTCCGGGCCCGGTACACAGGTCCGATGCGGTGGTACGCGGAACGTCCCGACCGGCTGGCGCGACAGGTCGTCGCCGACGTCGTCGCAGTGCTGTGGGTGGTGCTCGCGCTGGTGGCGGGTGTCGCGGTGCACGACGGGCTCCGGGCCCTGGAGGGGCCCGGCGAGTCGCTGGTCGCGGCGGGCGGCCGGGTCTCCGACGCGTTCGCCGGGGTCTCCGGCGCGGTGTCGGCGGTCCCGTTCGTCGGTCCCGATCTCGCCCGTGCGTTCGAGCCGGCCTCGGGCGCGGGCGCGGACCTGGCCTCGGCCGGACGGCAGTACGGGGAGACCGTCGGGACGCTCGCCGCCGGGTCGCTGGTCGTGGTCCCGCTGGTGCTGCTGCTCCCGGTGCTGCTCGGCTGGCTGCCGCTGCGGCTGCGCTACGCCCGCCGGGCCGGGGCCGCGGTCGCCGCCCGGGACACGGCGCCGGACCTGCTCGCGGTCCGCGCCCTCACCCGCGTGCCGGTGGCCCGGCTGACCCGGATCGCCCCGGACCCGGCGGCCGCCTGGCGGGCCGGGGACCCGGACGTCGTGCGGCGGCTGGCCGGGCTGGAGCTGGAGGCGTTGGGCCTCCGGCTCGTGAGTGGTTAGTGCGGCCCGGGCCGACTTTTCCACTCACGGGCTGCTTGCCTGCGCCCAGTACCGGCGCGGGATCCGCCCGGCGTGCCGGGCGTCCCACCCGGCCTCGACGCCCCGCCGCATGGCCCGCGCCATCCGCTCCGGATCCGCGGCGCGGGTGACGGCGGTGGCGAGCAGGACGGCGTCGCACCCCAGCTCCATCGCCTGCGCGGCCTCGGACGCCGTGCCGATGCCCGCGTCGAGCACCACCGGCACACCGGCCTCCGCGACGATCATCTCGATGTTGTGCGGGTTCCGGATGCCCAGTCCGGTGCCGATCGGCGAGCCCAGCGGCATGACGGCCGCGCAGCCGGCCTGCTCCAGCTTGCGGGCGAGCACCGGGTCGTCGTTGGTGTAGGGCAGCACCGTGAAGCCGTCGTCGACGAGCTGCTCGGCGGCGTCGAGGAGCTCGACCGGGTCCGGGAGCAGGGTCCGCTCGTCGGCGACGACCTCCAGCTTCACCAGGTCGGTCTCCAGCGCCTCGCGGGCCATCCGCGCCGTCAGGACCGCCTCGGCCGCGGTCCGGCACCCCGCGGTGTTGGGCAGCAACCGGATCCCGAGCCTGCGCAGCAGGTCCAGCAGCCCGGTCCCGCCCTCGACGTCGACGCGGCGCAGCGCCACCGTCGTCAGCTCGGTGCCGGACGCGACCAGCGCCCGCTCCAGGATCTCCAGGTTGGCGGCACCGCCGGTGCCGGTGATCAACCGGGAGTCGAACAGGTGGTCCCCGAACGCGAGCTTGTCCATCGTCATCCTCCCTGCACGGCGGTCAGCACCTCGATCCGCGCGCCCTCGGCCGGGACGAACCCGGCCCGCGCGGCGCGCGGCACCACCTCCCCGTCGACGGCGACGGCGATGCCCCGCTCGGGCATGCCGGCGTCGGCGAGCAGGCGGACGAGGTCCGCGCCGTCGTCGATCTCGCGCTCCTCGCCGTTCAGCACGATGCGCATCGTCAGCTCCTCTCCGCCGCGGCCGGTGCGAACCGGCGCGGGTCCGCCGCGCGGGCGGCGGCGGGCACGTCGTCGCCCCGCAGCACCGCGGCCACCGCGGCCACCGTGACCGGGACGAGCAGCATGCCGTTCCGGCCGTGGCCGGTGGCCGCGACCAGGCCGTCCGGCCCGGTGCGGCCGATCAGCGGCAGGTTGTCCCGGCTCCCCGGGCGCAGCCCGGCCGCCGTCTCGGTCAGCTCGTACTCGGCAATCCCGGGCAGGATCCGCTCCGCGTCGCGGAGCAGGTCTCGGACCCCGCCGACGGTGACCGCCGTGTCGAACCCGTTCTCCGACGTCGTCGCGCCGATCACCAGGTCCCCGTGACCGGGTACCACGCGCGGCACGGCGTACACCGGACGTCCGTCGACGAGTGCCCGCACCGTCCGGGACGGCGGCGGCAGCGCCCCGGACCGGCGGGTGAGCCGCAGGATCTCGCCCTTGACCGGGCGGACCAGGCCCGCCAGCGACGGGTGCAGCGACGACGAGTGCGCGCCCGCCGCGACCACGACGACGTCCGCCCCGACCTCGGTCCCGTCGGTGAGCCGGACCCCGGTCACGGCGGTGCCGTCGTCGCGCACGGACTCCACCGCGCGCTCGTCGATCCGCACCCCGCCGCGCTCGCACGCAGCGCGCAGCGCCGCCAGCAGCAGCCGGTTGTCCACCGAGGGGTCCCCCGGCACCGAGAGGCCGCCCCGGACGTCCGGGCCGATCGCCGGTTCGAGCCGGCGCAGCTCGCGCCCGGTCAGCCGCTGCACCGGCCTGCCGAGCGAGTCGAGGTGACCGGCGAGGGCGTGCAGCTCGTCGCGGTCACCGGAGCCGGTCGCCACCACGACGGTGCCCTCCGGGTGCAGCCCGGCGTCGGCGCCCGCGTCGGCGGACAGCTCGGCGGCGAAGCCGGGCCAGCGGGCGACCGAGTCCAGCCCCAGCTCCAGCAGGTCCTCCTCGCCGGGCCACGCCTCGGTGACGGGGGCCAGCATCCCCCCGGCCACCCAGGACGCCCCGGAGGCCGGGGCCGGGTCGAACACGGTGACGCGGTGACCGGCGCGCGCGGCCTCGCGGGCCACCGCGAGCCCGATCGCCCCGGCACCCGCGACGGCCAGTCGGACGGTCATGGATCTGCCACCTCGCTCCCTGCGCCGGCATGACCCGGATCAGGTTCGACGGTCGGGACCGCGCCTGGTCCCCTCTCAGCCCGATCGCCGGGCTCCCGTGGTTCTCGGTCGTACGAGTCCCCAGGCTACGCCGTAGCGTGCGGTCCGTGTCCGACACCGATCCCCGCGCCCGGCGGCTCGCCCGCCTGCAGGACGCGCGGCTGTACCTGTGCACCGACGCCCGCACCGAGCGCGGCGACCTGGCCGAGTTCGCCGACGCCGCCCTCGCCGGCGGGGTCGACGTCGTCCAGCTCCGGGACAAGGGCGGCGACGACGGCCCGCTGGAGGCCCGGGCGGAGCTCGCCGCCCTGGAGGTGCTCGCCGACGCCTGCCGCCGGCACGGCGCGCTGCTCGCCGTGAACGACCGGGCCGACGTCGCGCTGGCCGCCGGCGCCGACGTGCTGCACCTGGGGCAGGACGACCTGCCCGTGCACTGGGCCCGCCGCGTCGTCGGCGACGACGTGCTCGTCGGCCGCTCCTCGCACAGCGCGGACGAGACGCTCGCCGCGGCCGGTGAGGACGGCGTGGACTACTTCTGCGCGGGCCCGTGCTGGCCGACCCCCACGAAGCCCGGACGGCCGGCACCCGGCCTCGACCTGGTCCGCGAGGTCGCGGGCCGTGCCCCGGCACGGCCCTGGTTCGCGATCGGCGGGATCGACGAGGAGCGGCTCGACGCGGTGCTCGACGCCGGGGCGGACCGGATCGTCGTCGTCCGGGCGATCACGCAGGCCGACGACCCGCGCGCCGCAGCGGCCCGGCTGCGGGCCCGGCTGCCCCGCTGAGCCCCGGACGTACGGCGGCCCCGATGGGCCGATCGCCCACCGGGGCCGTGCGCTGCGGTGCCGGAGCGGCTCAGTTGGACGGAGCCGCGCCCCCGCTGCCCTGACCGGACTGTCCGGACCGGTCGGACCCGCCCGACCCGGAGTCGGGCTGCTGGGTCGGCAGCACCCGGCTGAGCCCGTCCTGCAGCGGGTTCCCGCTGCTGCCCGAGCCGTCCTGCTGCTCCGTACCGCCCTGCTCGTCCTGCGACGACTCGGTGCTGCTGGTGCTGCTCGACGACTCCGAGGTGCTCGTCGCGGACTCCGACGTGCTCGTCGCCGAGTCCGACGAGTCGGTGGAGCCACTGCCGTCGTCGGTCTCCGGTGCCGGGGCGGGGCCGGTCACCACGCTCCCGACCGAGGTGCTGGAGCTGTTGCCCGCCAGCGACGATCCCTTCACGACCTCGATCCCGGTGATCAGGAACATCGACACCGCGAAGGTCAGGACGCCGAGCACCGCGGAGACGATCACCGTCCGCCGGGTGAGACGGACCCGGCGCCAGCGCCCGTGCCCCGCGGAGCGCGACGGCTGGGCCGGCGCCTGCGACGGGTCGAGCAGCACGGTCTCCTCGCCGGTGGGGCCGGCGACCCCGCGCCCGGACGACTGACCCGCCGCCACGACCGTGCCCTCGGCGACGCCCTTGCCCTTCTTGGCGGCCGCCTTGTCCTTGATCTCGATGGCCTTGTCCCGGCTCACCTCGAGCGAGCGGGTGAACAGGGTCGTCGCGAGCGTCGAGATGATCGAGCCGAGCGCCGCACCCAGGACCGTCCCGATCGCACCGAGGAACGACCCGAGGATCGCCGTGACGATCGCGGCCCCCGCGCCGGCGGCGATCTTCGTCGGGCTCAGGTCCGCCTTCAGCGTCGCCGTCTGGTCGGGGGAGCCACCGCGGTCGCCGGAACCGCCGGAGCCGCCACCCGGGCCGCCACCGCCCGGACCGCCGCCGACCGGACCGTTCGGGCCGCCCGGCCCGCTCGCGGCCCGCAGGTCACCGGGACCGTCGGGGGGCAGCGCGCGGGTACGCGGGTGCCCGCCGGGCGGCGTGCCGGCCGGGGCACCGGGCCCGGGGACCACGCGGGTCGGCCGCGGGCCGCCGGCCGGGGGTGCACCGGGCGGCCCGCCGTGCGGCGGGCGGGACGGCGCCGTGCGCCGCTGCTGGTGCGGGACGCGGGGCGAGTCGGGTGCCGCGACGGGGCGTCCGGACGGGTACTGGGGTGCGGGGCGGGACGGGCCGGCGGCGCCACGGGGGGCGTCACCGGAGCCGGGCTCCGGGGGGCGCTGGTGAGGCATGGCTCCTTGCACGATCGTCGGCGGGGCGAGCTCCACGGGTGAGAACGTCCGGGCACGACGGAACGCACCGGACGATCACCAGATGTGCGGACCTTCACACGACGGCGTGAAAGTCACGGTAAGATCACGATTCTAGCGTGACCCCGGGTCAGCATCCGTCACCCGGGGGTGACGGATGCCCGGGTGATCGCGTGGCAGCGCCGTACGCAGCAACGGCCACGACACGAGCACGCTCAGTCCGACGAGGACGGGGCTCACGATCGTCCGGGCGAGCCCCAGCAGCAGGACCTGGTCGGCCGCCCACAGCGGCAGGAACACGGCCAGCCGCACGACGTACTGGAACACCCACGCCCACGACGCCCGCTGGTAGCCACGGAGCAGGTCCGGGTCACGCCGCCAGCGGGTCCGCTGCCCCAGCAGCCCGCCGACGATCACCCCGAGCAACGGCCAGCGCACGACGGTCGAGATCGCCCAGGCCAGCGCGCTGCCCGCGTTCGACACGATCTGGACCAGGAAGAAGTCCGACGCCCGACCGGTCGCCAGCGCGATCCCGGCCGCGAGGACGACGCCGGCCAGCCCGAACAGCACCGCACGCGGCTTGCGGCCCTGCCGCAGCCGCCACAGCGCCGTCCCGGCACCCGCCACGACCGCGGCCCCGGCACCCCAGTTGATCGGGAACGCCGAACCGGACCAGCCCGCCACCAGCCACGCCAGGACGAAGGCGACCACCGGCACCGAGGCGTCGACGGCGCCGGCCCGGCCGCCGAGCAGCTCGGCCAGCCCCGGGTCCTGACGGGAGGCGGAGCGAGGGGCGGGATCGTGCGTCACAACGGTAAGGGTGCCCTACCAAGCCCCGGCGGTCGACGGAACGGGTTGGCGCGCACCACCGGAAAGGGTGATCATCGGAGTAACGCGGGACGTCCGTCCGCTGAACAACGGGCAGGGAGCACGCACGGACCAGGCCGAAGGGGGGCGGTGCACATGCGGCACCGGAGCTACGTCGCGATCGGCGACAGCTTCACCGAGGGGCTCGACGACCTCACCGAGGACGGCTCGCCACGCGGCTGGGCCGACCGGGTCGCCGAGACGCTCGCGGCCCGGTACCCGGGCTTCGGGTACGCCAATCTCGCCGTCCGCGGGAAGGTCCTCGACGAGATCGTCGCCGAGCAGATCCCCGTCGCCGAGCAGCTGCGCCCCGATCTGATCACCTTCTGCGCCGGCGGCAACGACATCATCGGCTGGAGCTGCGACACCGACGACCTCGCCGCCCGGTTCGACGCCGCGCTGGCCCGGCTGGTCGCGACCGGCGCCGAGGTGCTGATCTTCACCGGGTTCGACCTGCGCCGGATGCACCCCTTCATCCGCAGGCTGCGCGGCCGGATCGCCTGCTACAACGAGCTGATGCGGGCCTCGGCCGAGCGGCACGGCTGCCGGGTCGTCGACCTCTGGGCGATGGACGTGCTGGCCGACCCGCGGGCGTGGGGCCCGGACCGGCTGCACCTGGTGCCGCACGCGCACGAGCGGGTGGCCTGGCGGATGCTGGAGGCGCTGGGCGAACCGGTCGGGGCCGACTGGCGTGCCCCGTGGCCCGAGCCCGAGGGCGCACCGGTGCCGTGGCGGGCCCGGCAGGCCGAGGACCTGCACTGGCTCACCCACCACGTGATGCCGTGGGTCCGCAGGCGCCTGCGCGGCGAGCGGATCGGCGACGGCTACCTGCCGAAGCGGCCGACCCTCGGGCCGCTGCCCGGGACCGGCAGCCCGCACGGCGTCTGAGGCCGGCCCGGAACGGCGCCGGCGCCCGCCCCGGATCGCGGGACGGGCGCCGCCGTCAACGAGAAGCTTGTGGTGGTAAGCGCGGGTGCGTGACCCGGGTCAGCGCACCGGGGTGAAGTCGCGCGCGCCGATGTGCCCGGGCCGCGGGTTCGGAGCGGAGAAGGGCTCCACGCAGGTGTTCTCGACGCTGTTGAACACCAGGAAGATGTTCGAGCGCGGGTACGGGGTGATGTTGTCCCCGGAGCCGTGCATGCAGTTGGAGTCGAAGAAGGTCGCCCCTCCGGCGTCACCGGTCATCATCGCGATGCCGTGCCGGTCGGACAGCTTCGAGATCGAGCCGGCGTCCGGCGTACCGATCTCCTGCTCCTTGAGCGACAAGAGGTGGTTGTCCTCCGGCGTCTCACCGACGCAGGACACGAACGTCCGGTGCGATCCCGGCATGATCATCAGGCAGCCGTTGAACGCGTGGTTGTCGGTCAGCGAGATCGAGCAGCTGACCGCGCGCGGGCCGGGCATGCCGTCCTCGGCGTGCCAGGTCTCGAAGTCGGAGTGCCAGTAGAAGCCTCCGCCGCCGAGGCCGGGCTTGTAGTTGATCCGGCTCTGGTGCACGTACACGTCGGATCCGAGGATCTGGCGCGCGCGGGACAGCACGCGCTCGTCACGGACCAGCCGGCCGATCGCCTCGGAGATGCGGTGCACCTCGAAGATCGAACGGACCTCGTCGGACGACTTCTCGATCACGCACCGCTCGTCGGCGCGCACCGAGGGGTCGTTCGCGAGCCGGTCGAGCTCCGCCTGGTACTCGGCGATCTCGTCGGCAGTGAGCAGGCCCGGGACCTGCGTGAAGCCGTCGCGCTCGTGCGCGCCGAGCTCCTGTGCCCCGAACATCCCGGCACCCGCGTGGTCGCCCCACACGGTCGGCTCGGCACGGTCGATGAACGCGGGGGTGTTCGACACCCGGGTGGGGTAGCGGTCCCCGGTCCCGGTGAACTGGTCGAGGTGGGTACTCCCGGCAACAGCAGTCACGGGCGTTCCTCCTTGCGGTGTTGCTCGTCCTTTCCACGGGTGCGGCCTGTATCTAGACCACGAGGGACGTTCCCGCTGTCGTACAGCGGAAACGTCCCTCGTGGTGGATCGGCCTGCGCCGGTCGCCCGGCGGTGCCTCAGTCCTCGACGACCAGCGGGTACACGCCGTTCTCGTCGTGGACCTCCCGGCCGGTGACCGGCGGGTTGAAGACGCAGACGCACTTGATCTGGGTCTTCGGGCGGAGCTGGTGCTTCTCGTTCCCGCTCAGCACGTAGATCGAGCCCGGCGCCAGCTGGTACGTGACGTCGTTGTCCTTGTCGTAGAGCTCGCCCTCACCCTGGGTGATGAAGACGGCCTCGATGTGGTTGGCGTACCAGAAGTCGTTGATCGTCCCGGCCTCGAGGGTGGTCTCGTGGACCGAGAACCCCACCTTGTCGTTGGCCAGCACGATGCGCTTGCTGCGCCACTGCCCGTTCTCGGACTTGACGTCGCGCTCGGTGTCGGTGATCTCGTTCAACGTACGGACGATCATGTGACTATCAGCTCCCGATGACGGTTCGGACGGACTCGCCGATGATCCCAAGACCCTCGTCGATCTCGTCGTCGGTGGTGGTCAGGGGCGGCAGCAGCTTGAGGACCTCGTCGTTCGGGCCCGCGGTCTCCAGCAGCAGCCGGTGCTCGAAGGCCTTCCCGGCGATCTTCTCCGCCAGGCCCTCCTCCTCGAACTGGATGCCGCGCGCCAGGCCGCGGCCCTTGGCGAACATCTCGGTGCCCCGGTTGTCGCCGATGATCTTGTTGAAGCCCTCTTCGATCTTCTGGCCCTTGCGGATCGTGTCCTTCTCGAGCGTGTCGTCGGTCCACCAGTTCCGCAGGGTGTGGGTGGCCGTCACGAAGGCGGGGTTGTTGCCGCGGAAGGTGCCGTTGTGCTCGCCGGGGCCCCACTGGTCGTACTCGGGCTTGATCAGCACGAGCGCCATCGGCAGGCCGTAGCCGGAGATGGACTTCGAGATGGTGACGATGTCGGGCTGGATGCCCGCGATCTCGAAGGAGAAGAACGGGCCGGTCCGGCCACAGCCCATCTGCACGTCGTCGACGATCATCAGGATGCCCTTGCGGGTGCACAGGTCGCGCAGACCCTGCAGCCACTCGATGCGGGCCGGGTTGAGCCCGCCCTCGCCCTGCACGGTCTCGACGATCACGGCGGCCGGCTCGTTGAGGCTGGACCCGGTGTCGTCGAGGACCTTCTCGAACCACAGGAAGTCGGGCATCTTGCCGTCGAAGTAGTTGTCGAACGGCATCGGCGTCGAGTGGACCAGCGGGATGCCGGCGCCACCGCGCTTCATCGAGTTGCCCGTCACCGACAGCGCGCCCAGCGTCATGCCGTGGAACGCGTTGGTGAAGTTGATGAGCGCCTCCCTGCCGGAGATCTTGCGCGCCAGCTTCAGCGCGGACTCCACGGCGTTGGCGCCCGTCGGCCCGGGGAACTGGACCTTGTACTCCAGCCCGCGCGGGGCGAGGACGACGTCCTGGAAGGTGTTCAGGAACTCGCCCTTGGCCCGGGTGTACATGTCCAGACCGTGGGTGATGCCGTCGCTCGCGAGGTAGTCGAGCAGCGGCTTCTTCAGCGCCTCGGGGTTGTGCCCGTAGTTGAGCGCACCGGCGCCGCCGAAGAAGTCGAGGTAGGAGTTCCCGTCGACGTCGGTGAGCCGGCTGCCCTTGGCCGTGTCGAAGACGACCGGCCAGTTACGGCAGTAGCTCCGGACCTGGGACTCGAGATCCTCGAAAACGGTCATTTACTTGCCACCTTTGTCTGCTGCGATCGGGCCGATGCGGTAGAGGTGCTCCGGCTCGTGCTCGTCGCCGAGCAGGTCCGGACCGAAGAGGTCCTCCCGCTCGATCGACGTTCCGTGTCGTCTGGCGAAGGAGCTGAACAGCCGGATGGACGACTCGTTGTCCGGGGTGATGGTCGTGTCCATCCGGTCCACCCCCGCGGCGTCGAACGCCTGGTCCCAGACCGCGTCGAGCATGCGGCCCGCGAGACCGGCCCCGCGCGCGACCGGGTCCACGCACACCTGCCAGATGAACAGGGTGGTGGGGGCCTGCGGGCGCAGGTAGCCGGTGACGTAGCCGACGGCGCGGCCGTCGTCCCGGCGGGCGATCACCGAGGTACGCGCGAAGTCGTGGCACCAGAGCACGTAGGCGTAGCGGGAGTTGGCGTCCAGCGTCTGCGACTCGACGGCGAGCCGCGCCATGTCGACCCCGTCGGCCGCGACCGGTGCCACGATCTCGTACGAATGGTCACCCTCGGCGTCGGCGGTCGTCTCGTTCCCGGACGACGACGCGGACGCCCGAGGCTCGGCCTGCTCGGGAGCGATCATGTCGAACGAGATTAACGGTCCGGCGGGCCGGATGCAGGTTCTGACGGGTACGCGGGCGACCTCCGGCGCACCGCCGCATGACCGGCGTCACACTGTCCCGTACGGCCGCCGGAACGGGTGTCCGCCCAGCGAGGGGGCCGGATCCGGGGCTCCCGGCCCGCGTCCGGGACAAGGCCGTCACCGGCCGATCCGGGCACTCCCGTGGCGCTCGCCACGCTCCGCGACGAAGTCCCGTCGCATTCGGCCGTTCGTGCGGATGCACTTGCATCTGCACGGCTGCGGGGCGACGATGGGATCTCCGCCGAACGACGCCCGGAGGAGCCACCGTGCCGGTACCACCCGTCAGTACACGACCGGTGCCGTCGTCGACGCCGGCCGCCGAGCCGGGCGTCACCGTCACGTGCGCCCGCGACGGGCACAGTCACGTGGTCCCGCACGCGGTGCTGGCCGACTCCCTGACCGCGGACTCGGGGCAGTGCACGGCCGTCTGCGGGCACGTCGTGCTCCCGGCCTCGCTGGCCTCACCGCCCGGGTCGGGTTGCCTGCTCTGCGCCGAGGCGACCGACGCCGGCCGGCGGCCGCAGCGGCGGCGCACCTGGACCGGGCGCACAGTCCGGACCTCCTGACGGTCCGCTCCCTGACCTCACGCCCGGGTCCCCCGCCCGGGCGTGCTCCCCTCAGCGTCCGCCGCTGACGTCGAGCACCGCACCGGTGACGTAGCCGGCCTCGTCCGAGAGCAGCCACGCGATCGCCGTCGCGACCTCCTCCGGCCGCCCGGCCCGCCCCATCGGGATCTGCGGCGCCATCCGGTCCACCCGGCCGGGCTCGCCGGCCCGGGCGTGGAAGTCGGTGTCGAGCAGGCCCGGCCGCACCGCGGCGACCCGGACGCCGTCCGCCGCGACCTCCTTCGCCAGGCCCACCACCAGCGACTCGACGCCGGCCTTCGCCGCGGCGTAGTCGTTCCACTCGTCCGGGGAGCCGAGCACCGCCGCCCGGGACGTCACGTGCACCAGCACACCGCCCTGCCCGCCGTAGCGGGTGGACATGCGGTGCACCGCCTCCCGCGAGCAGAGCAGCGGGGCACGCAGGTTGAGCGCGAGGACGCCGTCGATGCGCGCGTCGCTCATGTCCTCCAGGCGCTGCCGGGACGGCGCACCACCGGCGTTCACGACGACCCCGGTCAGCCGGGTGGGCATGCCGGCTGCCTCGTCGAACAGCCGCTCGACGCCCTCGGTGCAGGTGACGTCCGCGGCGACGGCTCGCGCCTCCACGCCCGCGGCGCGGCAGTCGGCGACCACCGCCGCCGCGTCCTCCGGGGACGACCGGTGCCCGACCAGCACGTCGTGGCCGCGCCCGGCCAGCAGACGGGCGGTGGCGGCACCGACGCCACGGCTGGCGCCGGTGACGAGCACCGTCATCGGGGGCTCAGCCGCGGGTCTCGCCGGTCGGCGTCGCGCTCCCGCTCTCGAGGTCGGCGGCCGCCCGGCCGCTGCCGTCGGCCGGCTCGTCGGCCCGCAGCTCGCGCATCTCGCTCTTCAGGATCCGGGACGACCGGCCCACCGACCGGGCCATCTCCGGGAGCTTCTTGGCGCCGAACAGCAGCACCAGCACAGCCAGCACGATCAACCAGTGGGTGGGGCTGAGTGCACCCATCGCCGCCTCCTCGCTCGCGATCGGGCGCCCGTCCGGACACCCGTCATGGTCAACGACCGACACGGCCCGGAGTTCCGCGGCGGGAACGGGTGACCGGGACTGACCGTTCGGTCACCATCCGTGGACACCGGCCCCGGTCCCGGTTTGGATCGGCAGGAATCGACACGGTCATCGAGGGCGGCGCCGGTGCCGCCCGGCGCGAAGGAGCTGATCCGTGCAGCCGTCGGTACTCGCCGTCCCGCAGGCCCTCGAACCGGTCGATCTCGACCGGTACCCGCTGCACGAACCCGGATCCGACGGCTGGGACGCCGCCGTGCGGACCGCGCGGGACCACCTCGCCGCGGACGGCTGCGCGGTCCTGCCCGGGTTCGTCCGGGCGGCCTGGCGGGACCGGCTGCGCCGCGAGGGCGAGGAGATCGCCCCGCGGGCGCACCACGAGTCCCAGGTCGTGAACGTCTACAACACCGAGCCCGATCCGGACCTGCCCGCCGAGCACCCGGCCCGGGTCCCGCTGGAGCGCGGGAACGCCTTCGTCGCACGGGACCGGATCCCGGACGACCAGGTGATCCACCGGCTCTACCCGGTGCCGGCGTTCCGGGCCTTCCTGGCCGCCTGCGTGGGCGTCCCGGAGCTGCACGAGCTGGCCGACCCGCTGGCCGGGCTCTGCCTCAACGTCGTCGGCGAGGGCCGGTCGCACCCCTGGCACTTCGACACCAACGAGATCGCGATCAGCCTGCTCACCCGGGCGCCGGAGGCCGGCGGGGTGTTCGAGTACTGCCCGGACATCCGGTCCGACGGCGCGGAGAACACCGCCGACGTGGCCGCGGTGCTCGCGGGTGACGGCGGTGACCGCGTCCGCCGGCTGGAGCTGCGCGCCGGGGACCTGCAGCTGTTCCGGGGCCGCTACTCGCTGCACCGGGTCACCGAGGTGCGGGGCGGCACCGCACGCCACACGGCGATCTTCTCCTACAGCGCGCGGCCGGGGGTGGTCGGCAGCGCGGTGCGGACCCGGCAGCTGTTCGGCCGGACACTGCCCGAACACGGGGGGCAGCGGAGCGTGCGCGTCGACGGGCTGATGGACTGATGGCCGTGACCCAGCCCACGACCTTCGCCGCCGACGACGACCTGCCGAAGGTGCCGCTGCCCACGCTCGCCGCCTCGGTGGACCGGTTCCTGGAGTGGTGCGCGCCGCTGCTCACCCCGGACGAGTACGCCCGCACCGAGGCCGCCGCGCGGGAGCTGCTCGTCCCGGGCGGTACCGCCGAGGTGCTGCAGGCCGACCTGGAGCGGTTCGACGCGTCCGCGCACAGTTGGCTCGACGAGTTCTGGCCGTCGCGTTACCTGGGCCGCCGGGACCGGATCGCGCTCAACGCGAACTTCTTCTTCCAGTTCGGACCGGGCTCGGCCGACCCGTGCGAGCGGGCCGCCGAGCTCGCGACGGCCGCGATCGGGCACAAGGCCGACCTGGACGCCGGGACGTTCCCGCCGCTGACCGCGCGCGGCGTGCCACAGTCGATGGACCAGAGTCGGCACGTCTTCTCCACGACCCGGATCCCCGGGGACCCGCAGGACACCGTCCGCAGCCCCCACACCGACGCGTGGCCGGGCCCGTCGGCCGAGCGGCACGTCGTCGTGTTCAGCCGGGGGCGGATCCACCGGCTCGACGTGTTCGGCCCCGGCGGCGACCTGCACACCGTCCCCGAGATCGCGGACGGGCTGCGCGCGATCCGGGACGCGTACCCCGGCCGCGCCGGGCTCGACGAGGCGGTCGGCTCGCTGACCACGCTGGCCCGCGCCGAGTGGGCGGGCGTCCGGGACCGGCTGGCCGGGCTCGACCCGGCCAACGCCGAGGCCGTCGATCTCGTGGAGCGGGCGCTGTTCGCGATCTGCCTCGACGACGACGTCCCGGCGGACGACACCGCGGCCGCCAGGACCCTGCTGGCCGGGGACTCCGGCAACCGGTGGTTCGACAAGGCGCTGTCGGTCGTCGTGCTCGCCGACGGCACCGCCGGGGTGAACATCGAGCACTGCGAGCTGGACGGCACGACGGTCCTGACCCTGGTGGACGCGATGTTCGCCGACCCGGTCGAGACCCACGCCGCCCGTGCCGGTGCGCGGGAGCAGGGCCCGCCCGCCCACTCCGAGCTGACGTTCGTCCTCGACGACGACCTGCGCGCCACCGTCCGCCGCGCGCACGACGACTTCGCCGCCTTCCTCGGCGCCACCGCGACCACGCTGGTCGCCTTCGACGACTTCGGCGCGCAGGACGCGAAGGCGCTGAAGTCCTCACCGGACGCCTTCGTGCAGGCCGCCTACCAGGTCGCCCACCGCCGGGCGAAGGGCGTCACCGGCGCCACCTACGAGTCGATCGCCACCCGGCAGTTCCGCCGCGGGCGCACCGAGGCGATGCGGGTGATCACCCCCGAGATGGTCGCCTTCGTCGACGCGATGCAGGACCCGCAGGCCGCCGGCGACGACCGGCGGGCCGCGTTCCGCCTCGCCGCGGAGGCGCACGGCGCGCGCGCGAAGCAGTGCCAGCAGGGCGACGCACCCGAGCAGCACCTGTGGGAGCTGGAGTGGATCCAGCGACGCCGCGGCGCGGAGCTCGCGGCGACCGACCCGATGGAGGTCTTCGCGTCCCCCGGCTGGACGATCATGCGCGACGACTGGCTGTCGACCAGCTCGGCGCCGTCGGAGAACGTGCGGTTCTTCGGTTTCGGCTCCACGAGCTCGCGGTGCATCGGCGTGGCGTACGTGCTGCTCCCGGACCGGTTCCACGTGCACCTGTCCACCCCGGCCGACCAGGCCGACGGGATGCAGGCGTTCGCCCGCGAGCTGCGGGTGGCGGTCGGCGAGCTGCGGAACCTGCTTGCCTGATCGCGGAGGATGTCCGGTGTGGAGCACTTCCTCGTCACCGGCAGTTCCGGGCACCTCGGCGAGGCGCTGGTCCGCGTCCTGCGCGGCGACGGGATCGCCGTCACCGGGCTGGACCTGCGGCCCTCGCCGTGGACCGACGTCGTCGCGTCACTGACCGACCGCGACGCGGTCCGCGGGGCGCTGACCGGCGTCACGCACGTCCTGCACACCGCGACGCTGCACAAGCCGCACGTCGGTTCGCACAGCAGGCAGGACTTCGTGGACACCAACGTGTCCGGCACCCTCGCGGTGCTCGAGGAGTCGGCCGCCGCCGGAGTGCGCGGGATGGTGTTCACGTCCTCCACCAGCGCGTTCGGGCGGGCCCTGGCACCGTCCCCCGGCGGGCCGGCGACCTGGATCGACGAGGCCGTCGTCCCGCGGGTGCGCAACGTCTACGGCGCGACGAAGACCGCCGCCGAGGAGCTGTGCGAGCTGGCCGCGCTGGACCCGGGGCTGCCGGTCGTGGTGCTGCGGACGTCGCGGTTCTTCCCGGAGGCCGACGACCGCGACGACGTCCGGGCCGGCTTCGACGACACCGCGCTCAAGCTGGTCGAGTTCTGTCACCGCCGGGTCGACGTCGCCGACGTCGTGTCCGCGCACCTGGTCGCCGCCCGGCGGGCGCCCGGGCTCGGGTTCGCCCGCTACGTGGTCAGCGCGCCGTCGCCCTTCACCCGGGACGACCTCGCCGGCCTGGGGGCCGATCCCGCCGGGGTGCTGGCCCGCCGTGCGCCGGAGGTGGACGCGCTGCTGCGCGAGCGCGGCTGGGCGGTCCCGGCCGTCGACCGCGTCTACTCGCCGGCACGGGCGGTCGCCGAGCTCGGCTGGTCCCCCGTCTGGGACGCCGCGGCCGTCGCCGTCCGGGTCCGTGACGGTCACGCGCCACGCAGCCCGCTCGCCGACGCCGTCGGGGCGAAGGGATACCACGCAGAGCCGACCGGCGTGTACACCCGGTGATTTCCGCTCACCGGACCAGGTGACTGTGGGCCGCTGGGGCTAACGCATCGGGTGTCTACGGCGGTAAGGGTGACGGCAGCATGCGGGAGCCACCGCTCGCTGAACCGCCGTACCGAAGCCCGGAGGTCCGCCATGACCGGCCCGCAGCAGTCCCGGCCCAGCCCCGCCCCGCGCGGTGGGGGCGACTCCGGCGGCCCCCGGCCGTCCCCCCGCGCGCGGCACGGCCGTGACGGGGACTTCCCGGAGAACTCCTACCAGGGCGGGTACGAGGACGGTGGCGGCTACCCGGACCTGCGGGCGTCGCGGCCGGTGGACCGCACGCCACCGGCCGGTGAGGTCCAGGACCTCTACGGCGGCACCGGCCCGCAGCCGGTGATCGACGACCCGGCGGGGTACGGCACGGCCCCGGCCCGGGACGAGGGCGGGTACGCCGCACCGGCGCGCTACGACGGCTACGGCGCCCCGGTGCAGGGCACCCCGGACCCGGCCCGGGCACCGGCCTACGACGAGACCGCCGGGTACGGGATGCCCACCGGGTACACCGCCGGTTCCGGGTACGACGGGTCCGCGACGGACGACGGGCAGGGGTACGGGTACGGGGGGCGTCCCGGCTACGGCGAGTACGGCGACTCCGCCTCGCGCGGCGGCACCGCCATCGACGGCGGCCCGCCCTACACGGCCTCCGCCGCCGGCCCGCTCGACGCGCCCACCGGGGCCCCCGCCCCCACCCACGCGCCGTCCGGGGCGGCGGAGCCCGCCTACTCCGGACACGACGGCACCCACCCCGGGTACCAGGCCGGCGGGGCGACGGACCCCTACGGCACCCCGGGGACCACGGCCGTCGCCGACCGCGACGACGAGGGCCGGACGGTCGCGGCCGCCGTCCCCGCGCAGCGCGCCCCGGCCGAGGGCGGTCGGCGGCCGTCGACCGTCGCCGAGGCGGCCGCGGTGCGCTTCGGCCCCACCGGGGCCGCGGAGACCGCCGAGGCCGCGGGCGGCCGGTCCGGACCCGCGCAGGCGCCGGGCCAGGTCCGGCCGGCGACCGAGGACCGGGGACGCGGGGCCGCACCGGCGGCGACGGTCGCCAAGGACCCGGCCGCCCTCACCGTCCTCCGGGTCGTCACCTACGTGCTGGTGTCGCTGTCCTGCCTGGTCTTCCTGGCCGGGGTGGTCTACGGGGTGCTGAGCTGGCTGGAGCTGCGCGAGGCGCTGGGCTCGTCGCCCCTGTTCGGCGGGTCGCCCTTCGGCGGCTGATCCGCCGAGGTCCCAGGCCGGACCGGCGGGTCCGGCCGATGAGTCCGGGCCGGGGCACCGGTCGACAGCGGTATGAGCACCGACCCCCGCACCGTCCCGCAGGACGAGCTGCGTTCCGCGATCGCCGAGGAACGCATCGCCCTCGCCGACGACCTGTCCACCCTGACCGGCGACGAGTGGGGCGCCCCCTCGCTGTGCGCGGGCTGGTCCGTGCACGAGGTCGTCGCCCACGTCTCGCAGTCGGGCTTCCCGCACACCTGGGCCTGGATCGCCTCGGCGGTGCGGCACGGCGGACCGGACGGCGGCGAGGACGTCCGCACCCGGGCCCGCGCCGCCCGCCACGGCCCGGCCGAGCTGGTGGAGCTGTTGCGGGAGAGCGCGACGTCGACCTACCGGCTGCCGCTGAGCAACCGCTGGGACCCCTACGTCGATCTCCTCGTGCACGGCCAGGACGCGCTGCGCCCGCTCGGCCGCACCCACCCGGTGCCGCGGCGCCTGCTGGCCCCGGCGCTGACGTTCGCCTGGTCCAGCCCGCTCTACGGGGTGCGACGGCGGCTGCGGACGGTCCGCTTCGCCGCGACCGACCTGGACTGGACGGCCGGGGACGGTCCGCTGGAGCTGCACGGGCCGGCGGCGGACCTCCTGCTCGCCGTCACCGGCCGCGCCGTCGGTCTGGCGGGGCTGTCGGGGACCGGACGGGAGACGGCCGAGTCGACGCTCGGCGGGTGACCCCGGCCGCGGGCGGGACCACCCGCGGCCGGACGGCCCGTCAGAGCGCGGCCAGGACCTCCCGCAGCCTCGTCTCGAACCCGCCCGGGTCCTCCATGAACCCGACGTGCCCACCCGGGAACCGCTCGGGGTCCGACCCCAGCCCGGCCGCCAGCGCGCGGGAGGTGAGGTCGCAGAGCTGCCCGTCGGAGGTCAGGCCGATGCCGACCGCGACCCGGCGCCCACGCAGCACGTCGAGGTCCGGTGCCCAGCGCACCGTCTCGCGCATCTCGTGCAGGAAGAAGTGCCGTTCGTCGGCGGCCGTCCGGTCCGGGTCGGGAGCGGCGGCATCGGCGGTGGGCAGTCCGGTGCCGCCGCCGGGACGGTCCTCCGGCGGGCCGGCGGGGAGGCCCACCGCGGCGAGGAACAGGGCCCAGGCCGCGGCCGGGCCCTGTTCGGTGTAGGCGCGGACCGTCCGCTCGGTGGAGGCGCGGCGGGCCTCGACGTCGGGCAGCAGCTCCTCCAGCGGCGGCTCGTGCGCGACCACGGCGGTGACCAGGTCCGGCCGTTCCTGGGCCAGCGCGAGCGACACGACGGCACCACCGCTGGATCCGAGCAGCGTCGCCGGGCCCCGCCCGACGTGCTCGACCAGCGCGGCCAGGTCCGCCGCACGCAGCGGGACCGGCGAGTCGGCGCCCGGGTCCTCGGCCGTGCTGCGACCGGTGCCGCGCTGGTCGAGGGTCAGCACGGTGTGGTCGGCGGCCATCCGGTCGGCGAGCGCGGCGAACCCGTCCGCGCCCATCGGCGAGCCGACGAGTGCGAGGAGCGGCCCGGAGCCGCGGACGTCGAACGCGATGCGCGCGCCGGGCCGGTCGAGCAGGTCGGTCGTCACGGCGATGGTCATGGTGGCTCCCGGGGTGTGCGGCGGCGGTGTCGCGGTCGTGACCGTCGGCGCGGACGGTACTCATCGCCGTACGCTGGGACCGACTCCGACGGAACGGACGATCCACCCCGTGAAGACCCGCGTCGCCCCCGTGCTGGGCGTGCTCCTCGTGCTCGCCCTGCTCGGCAGCGGCCTCGTGTGGTTCGCCGCGAGCCGCGGCATCACCACCGGCGACGTGTGGGAGATGCTCGACCCGCCGCCTCCCGAGCAGTGCTCGGAGGACGACCCGACGACGTCGGGCTGCCTCACCCCGACCGCGCTGCGCCTGCACGACGCGACGGTGCAGCGGTTCGGCGAGCCCGGCCCGGACGCACCGGTGCGGGCGGTGACCTGCTGGTCCGAGCACGCGTGGAACCCGTCGAGCGACCACCCGGGTGGGCGGGCCTGCGACTTCTTCCCCGCCGCCTACGGCGACTTCCCGGCGGGCCAGGACCTCGACGACGGCTGGGCCGTCGCGAACTGGCTCCGCGACAACGCCTCCGAGCTGCGGGTCCGGTACGTGATCTGGCAGGGCCGGATCTGGTACCGCGGGACCGGCGACTCCGGCGAGGGCCGGGAGAACTGGGGCCGGCCGTACAACGGCGGCGGGGTCTACGACCCCGAGGACGCCACCGGCGGGCACTACGACCACGTACACGTCAGCGTCCGGCGGTAGCCCCGCCGGTCACAGCACGTGGTGGCCGTACATCTCCCCCAGCGGGTCGGCGATCAGCTCGACCCGGGCGCCGTCGGGGTCCCGGAAGTACACCGAGACGCCGGAGTGCACCTCGTGCTCGACGCCGGCCTCGCTGAGCCGGGCGACGATCGAGTCCCAGACGGAGGGCTCCACGCTGATCGCGATGTGGTGCAGCCCGCCGAGCACCTCGGCGTAGGGCCCGACGTCGAGACCCGGGAAGTCGAAGAACGCCAGCAGGTTCCCGTTGCCGATGTCGAAGAAGAAGTGCGACGAGCCCGGGTAGTCCCGGTTCTCGATCAGCTCGGTGAGCGGGAACCCGAGGACGTCCTGGTAGAAGCGCACGGTCCGCTCGACGTCGCTCGACACGAGCGCGGTGTGGTGCAGGCCGCGGGCGGTCGAGGCCGGTCGCTCGGCCTGCGGCTTCAGGTGGGACTCGCGGATCCGGTCGCGCTCGGCGTCGAGGGCGGTGGTGTCGGTGCTCATGGTCGTCATCCCTTCAGCAGTGCGGTGAAGTCGGGAACGTCGTCTAACTCGTCGGTCCGCGCGACCGCCGGGCGGGTGGCGACGGCGTCGGCCGTCCGCCCGGCCGGTCCTGCGGGGGCCGTCAGGCGGCCTCCTGCTCCGTGCCGGCGTCCCGGGCGGCGACCAGGGACGCGTGGGTCGGCGCGTCCGGCACACCGGCCGGGCGCAGGGCGTCGAACTCCTTCCGGAGCACCGGGACGACCTCCTCGCCGAGGATGTCGAGCTGCTCCAGCACGGTCTTCAGCGGCAGGCCCGCGTGGTCGACCAGGAACAGCTGGCGCTGGTAGTCGCCGACGTAGTCGCGGAACCCGAGGGTCCGCTCGATCACCTGCTGCGGGCTGCCGACGGTCAGCGGCGTCTGCCGGGTGAAGTCCTCCAGCGAGGGCCCGTGCCCGTAGACCGGGGCGTTGTCGAAGTACGGCCGGAACTCGTCCACCGCGTCCTGCGAGTTCTTCCGCATGAACACCTGGCCGCCGAGCCCGACGACCGCCTTCTCGGCCGGTCCGTGGCCGTGGTGCTCCCAGCGCTTGCGGTAGAACTCGACCATCCGCCGGGTGTGCTCGGCCGGCCAGAAGATGTGGTTGTGGAAGAAGCCGTCGCCGTAGTAGGCGGCCTGCTCCGCGATCTCGGGGCTGCGGATCGACCCGTGCCACACGAACGGCGCGACGCCGTCGAGCGGGCGCGGGGTCGAGGTGAAGCCCTGGAGCGGGGTGCGGAACCGGCCCTCCCAGTCGACGACCTCGGTGTCCCAGAGCTTCCGCAGCAGCGCGTAGTTCTCGACGGCCAGGTTCAGTCCCTGCCGGATGTCCTGCCCGAACCAGGGGTAGACCGGGCCGGTGTTGCCGCGGCCGAGCATGAGGTCGACCCGGCCGTCGGCCAGGTGCTGCAGCATCGCGTAGTCCTCGGCGATCTTCACCGGGTCGTTGGTGGTGATCAGCGTCGTGGACGTGGACAGCTGCAACCGCTCGGTCAGGGCGGCGATGTGCGCGAGCGTGGTCGTCGGCGACGACGAGAAGAACGGCGGGTTGTGGTGCTCGCCGAGCGCGAAGACGTCGAGCCCGACCTCCTCCGCGTGCCGCGCGATGGTGACGACGTCCTTGATCCGCTGCGCCTCGGTCGGCGTGCGGCCCGTCGTCGGGTCCGGCGTGACGTCGCTGACCGTGAAGACTCCGAACTGCACGACTGCTCCCTCTGCTCGTCGACGGTCCGTTGGTTGATCCGTCATCTACATCCTGCGCCAACATAGATGATGCGTCAACTATTCCGGTACCGTGGTCCCCGTGACACGGTGGCTGGACGAGCACGAGCAGACGACCTGGCGGGCCTACCTCCGGATGCAGTCCCGGCTGCAGGCCGAGCTCCACCGGCGGTTGCAGGCCGACTCCGGGCTCTCCCTCTCCGACTTCGACGTGCTCGTCGCGCTGACCGACCGCCCGGACGAGCGGTGCCGGGTCCTGGAGCTCGCGACGCTGCTGGAGTGGGAGAAGAGCAGGCTGTCGCACCACCTGTCCCGGATGCAGAAGCGCGGCCTCATCACCCGCGAGGAGTGCGACGACGACGGCCGCGGCAACGTCGTCGTGCTCACCGCCGAGGGGCGGGACGCGATCGAGCGGTCGGCCCCCGGGCACGTCGAGACCGTGCGGGAACTGGTGTTCGACGCCCTGCCCGCCGGCGACGTCGACGCGCTCGCCCGCGTCTCGGCCGCGGTGCTGGGGCGCCTCGGCGAACGGGGCGTCTCAGGCTGAGATGAACGGCGGCTGCCCACCCGGACCGCGAGGCCTACCGTGCGGTGCCGCCACGGGAGACACCCGCGGTGGAAGGAGAACCATGGACCGGACGATGCGCACGATGATCAGCCCTGGCCGGTACGTGCAGGGCAGCGGGGCCATCCACCGCCTCGGCGAGTACCTCGCTCCGCTCGGGTCGCAGCCGCTGCTGGTGGCCGACGACATGGTGTGGGGGTTCGTCGGTCACGACGTCGAGACCTCTCTCAAGGCGGCCGGGCTCCCGGTCGACCGTCGCCCGTTCAGCGGCGCGCCGAGCGCGGCCGCGGTGGACCGCCTGGTCGGCGAGATCCAGGACGCGGGCGCCGACGTCGTCGTCGCCGTCGGCGGTGGCAGCACGATCGACACGGTCAAGGCCGCCGGGTACCTGGCCGGCATCCGGTGGGCGAACGCGCCGACCGTGGCCTCGACCGACGCTCCGTGCAGCGCCCTGTCGGTGATCTACACCGAGGACGGCGAGTTCGACGAGTACCGCTTCTTCCCGCGCAACCCCGATCTCGTCCTGGTCGACTCGCAGGTGGTGGCGAACGCGCCCGCCGAGTTCCTGATCGCGGGCGTCGGGGACGCGCTGGCGACCTGGCTCGAGGCCCGCGCGACGTCGCGCTCGGGCTCGAACACGATGGCGGGCGGCCTGCCGACGGTGACCGGCACGGCGCTGGCGAAGCTCAGCTGGGACGTGCTCTGGGAGAACGCGCTGCCCGCGGTCGACGCCGTCCGCGACCACCAGGTGACGCCCGCGGTCGAGAAGGTGATCGAGGCGAACACCCTGCTGTCCGGGCTCGGGTTCGAGTCCGGCGGGCTCGCCGCCGCCCACGCGATCCACAACGGCCTGACCGCGGTGCCCGCGACGCACGGCCTCGCGCACGGCCAGAAGGTCAACCTCGGGTCGGTCGCACAGCTCGTCCTGGAGGGGGCGGACCCGGCCGACCTGCGCGAGTTCATCGAGTTCACGACCTCGGTGGGCCTGCCGACCACGCTGGCCGAGGTCGGCATCCGGTCCGACGACGCCGAGTCCGTCCGGGCCGTGGCGCGGGCCGCGTCGGCCGAGGGCGAGACGATCCACTCGATGCCGTTCGAGGTGCTCGCCGACGACGTGGCGGCCGCGCTGGCCTCGATCGACCGGTTCGCGACCCGCGTCCGGGAGGACGCGAAGCTGCCCGCCCCGGTGCCGTACGCCGCCGCACACTGATACCGGCAGCACCCCGACCCACGGTCCTCCGACGGCGCGCCGGACGACCGTGGGTCACGGCCCGGTGGTCAGGGGACGAGGATCGCCCGGCCCCGGACCCGGCCGGCGTCGAGGTCGTCGATCGCCGCCTGGAAGTCGTCGAGGGCGTACTGCGTGGTGTGCAGCGTGACCAGCCCGCGGGCGGCGAGCGCCATGAGGTCCTGCAGGTCGTTGTACGACCCGACCAGGTTGCCGATCACGTTCACCTCGGCCGAGACCAGGTCGATCGTCGGCACGTCGACGTTCTCGCCGTAGCCGACGACGTGGTAGTCACCGGCCCGCTTCGTCATCCGCAGGCCCTCGGAGGTCGAGCCTCCCTCACCCACGAAGTCGATCACGGACTCGGCGCCGTCGCCGCCGGTCAGCGACAGCACCTCCTCGACGTGCGACCCGTCGGCGACGATCCCGGTGTCGGCGCCGATCGACTGGGCCAGCTTGAGCGCGTCCGGGTTCCGGTCGAGCACGACGAGACGGGCCGGCGTCAGCGCCTTGAGCACCTGGATCCCGATGTGCCCGAGCCCACCGGCGCCGATCACCACGCAGGTGTCGCGCGGCCCCAGCCGCCGGGACGCCTTGGCCGCCGCGTGGTACGCCGTCAGCCCGGCGTCGGCGAGGGCGGCGACGTCGGCCGGCTGCAGCGACGGGTCCAGCTTCACCACCGAGCGGGCCGAGGTGCGGAGGTACTCGGCGTAGCCGCCATGAGTGTCGATGCCCGGGAAGTCCGAGGCCGTGCAGTGGACGTCGTCGCCGGACCGGCAGGCGCGGCACAGCCCGCAGGTGGCGAGCGGGTGCACGATCACGGTGTCGCCCTCGGCCACGTTCGTCACGGCCGAGCCGACCGCCGACACCCAGCCCGCGTTCTCGTGGCCGATCGTGTACGGCAGCGTGACCTGCGACTTCTCCGCCCACTGCCCTTCGAGGACGTGCAGGTCGGTCCGGCAGACCCCGGCGCCGCCGATCTTGACGATCACGTCGTGCGGCCCGGCGACCTCCGGTACCGGGACCTCCGTCATCTCCAGCGGTCGGTGGTACCCGACGACCTGGACAGCCTTCACGTCTCGTACTCCTTCGGTGCGGTGGACTCCGGGTACCGGGTGCGCAGCAGGCCCCGGCAGAAGTGCGCGTTGCCCTCGATCGAGATGCGCTGCGAGCGGGCCATCCGCAGCTTCAGCGGGACCTGCTCGGCCGGGTACGGGACGCCGTCGTGCCCGACGAGCACCGGCAGCGCCGGGTCCGTCCCGAGCCCGACGGTCGCCCGCCGCCGCAGCAGTGCCTCGGTGACGGGGCCGTCCGGCAGGTCGCCGAGGGTCACACCGAAGAGCGACTCGGGCGTCCGGTCCGGGTCGGCGCGCAACAGCCCGGTCAGCGACCGTTCCATCGCGGCGGCGTGTGCCTTCCGCTGGAAGGTGGCCCGCAGCTCGTCGAGGTCGGAGTCGGCCTCGTGCCGGAACGTGCCGCGGTACCCGGCGTCCGCGGCCAGGCCGGCGTTGATCAGGTCGGAGTCGTGGTGGTCGTCGAGCTCCACCACGACCTCGCCGGTCCAGTCCAGGTCGGTGAGCACGTCCTTCGCGTCCGAGCACATCAGGTAGGCGAAGTTCGGGGCGCAGAACGCCGTCGGGAGCCGCAGGTGCACCACGACCCGGTCGCCGTCGACCTCCAGGGACCGGACGAACTCCAGGTCGGTGATCGGCTCGTCGAGCTCCGGGTCGACGACGGCGTCCAGCGCGTGCCACGCCTCGTCACGGCGCGTACCGGGCCGGGTGAGGGCGGGGGCGCTCATCAGGCCACCGCCACGGCCTGCGGCTCGGAGATGGGGAGCTGCAGCTCGGCCGGGACCGGGATGTCGTACATCGCGGCCGCGTTCAGCCCGAGGATCTTCTTCTTCTGGTCGGTGGTCAGCGGCGCGTACTCGCTCAGCTCCTCGGGGATCTGGAAGTCGACGAACCGCTCGACCAGCCAGCGCGGGGTCCAGATCGCGTAGTCGCTGGAGAACTGGATGCGGTTCTCGTCGAGCCAGTACAGGAGCTCGCCGATGATCTGCGCGAAGTACTTCGGCCGGGTGTGCATGAAGGGGATCGCGACGGCCAGGCCGGCGTGCACGTTCGGCTCCTGGGTGGCGATCCAGCAGAAGTCCTCGAGCCGCGGCAGGCCGCAGTGCTCGATGACGAAGTTCATCTCGGTGAAGTCGGTGGCGACCTTGTCCACGTCGGCGACGTCGAACGCGTCGCGGTCCAGCGGGCGGATCGTCGGGCCCTTGTGGATGTGGATGTTGCGGACGCCCAGTTCCTGGGCCGTCTCCAGGTACTTGTACGACCAGTAGTCGTCGAGCTTCCAGCCGCGGGACTCGCCGTGCCACTCCGCGGTGTAGAGCTTCGCGCCCTTCAGGCCGAAGCGCTTCGCGTCCTCCCGGAGCTGCCGCAGGCCCTGTTCGCCGTTGCGCGGGTCCCAGTTGTGGTTGTAGGTCAGCTTGTCCGGGTGCGCCTGCGCGAGGGCGAACGCCTCCTCGGTCTGGCCGAACCCGTTGTTGTAGAACTCGCCCAGGTGGGCGGGCTGGAAGATCGCGTGGTCGACGTGGCCGTCGTCGAACAGGTCCTTCATCAGCCGGTCGCCGCCCTGGTAGAGGTAGTCCTCGTAGGACCAGACCTCGGACTCCGGGCTGAGGTTGCGGTGGTAGTCGTAGAAGCAGTCGATGAACTGCTTGCCGTGGATGTTGCGCTGGTTCTCCGGGCGCGCGTCCCACAGCGCCACGTGGGCGTCCACGATGAAGTAGGACTCACCGTTCTTCGAGTACATCGTCGTCCTCTCGGGTCGCGGCGAGGTGGTGGACACCCCGCGACTGGCGCGGGCCGGTGGGGTCCCGCGTCGCGGGCCGACGGTAGGAACGGCGCAGAGCCGGTTGGCGTGATCGCCGTCTCAACCTGAGACGAGACGGTGACGCACGGGAGTACAGCTTGTGACAGCGTGACCGACAGCAGGCCGTACGAGGAGGTACGTGATGGCGCAGGCCCTGGCCCCCGCACGCATCTCGGCGTCCTGGGCTCGCAGCGAGACCTACGGCGCGCCGACCGAGGCCGTCAGCCCGGCCTTCACCGGCGGGGTCGACGACGACTCGCTGTTCGCACGCTGCGGCAGCGAGGTGCTCGCCGGGCTCCACGAGGGGCTCCCCGGGGAACCGATCAGCCTGATGCTGACCGACGCCGACGGCATCGTGGTCTCCCGGCTGTGCGACGAGCAGGCGCTGATCCGCGCGCTCGACCAGACCTATCTGGCACCCGGTTTCGCGTTCGGCGAGCGGGAGGCCGGCACCAACGGGCTCGGTCTCGCCCTGGCCGACCGGGTCCCGTCGCTGGTGCGCGGCGACGAGCACTACTGCACCGGCCTGTGGGGCTACACGTGCGCCGCCGCACCCGTCCTCGACCCGGTGGACGGCGACCTGCTCGGCTCGATCAACCTCACCACCTGGTCGCAGCGCTCGGACCAGCTCCTCCTCGCCCTGGCCCGCACCGCCGCCGGGCAGACCTCGGCGCTGATGCTGGCCCGCGGCCGGGGCGCCAGCCCCCGGCCCGCACCGCGCGGCGAGGTGTTCCGGGTCGCCCCGCAGGCATCGGCCGGAGCCGTGGCCGGGCTGTCGCAGAACTGGCAGCACGCGGTCGCCGAGGCCGCGACCGCCCTGCGTGACGGCGCCCGGGTCGGTGTCGTCGGTGAGCCCGGCGCGGGCAAGGCGGCGCTCCTCGCCACGGCGCTGCGCTCGGTGCGGCCACGGCACCGGGTGCTGCACGCCCGCCCGCCGGCCGCCGCGGACGCCGTGTCCTGGCTGTCGCTGTGGTCCCCGGAGCTGGGGAAACCGGACACCGCGGTGATCGCGGGCCGGGTGCACGAGCTGCCGGGCCCCGTCGCGACCCGGCTGGCGGCGCTGGTCCGGTCGCTGCCGCACGCCGCGCTGAGCCTGACCGCGGGCACCGTCGACGGGGTGCCCGATCCGCTGGCCCGGCTGCTCGACGTCGTCGTGGAGGTCCCGCCGCTGCGTCACCGCGGCGAGGACGTCATGCCGCTCGCCCGCCACCTCGTCCGCGACGGCGTGACCTTCACCGACGCCGCCGCCCGTGCGCTGCGCACCTACTCCTGGCCGGGGAACGTCGAGCAGCTGCGCCGGACGGTCCGTGACGCGGCCGCACGCAGCACCGTCGTCGACGTGCGGCACCTCCCGCCGGAGCTGCTGGCCACCCGCTCCGGGTCGCTCACGAAGATCGAGTCCCTGGAGCGCGACGAGCTCGTGCGCTGCCTGACCGAGCACGGCATGAGCGTCACCCGGGCCGCCGAGACGCTCGGGATCAGCCGGGCGACGGCGTACCGCCGCGTCCAGCGGTACGGGATCGCGCTGCCCCGCTGAGCAGCGGCCCGGTCAGAGCCGGCGCACGCAGGAGCCCACCCACACCCCGCCGAGCAGGGCGACGATCCCGCCGGTGACCAGCGCGCCGACGGTCAGCAGCGCGACGCCACCGGCGAGGACGAGCGCTGCGAGGAGCAGCTGGATCCAGACCACGTCCCCAGCATGCCCGCTCGCCGCGCGGCGCGTCGGGACCGTTGCGCGGGGAACGTGACCCGATCGTGTCGGCCTGTCGGGAACCCCGGCGGCCTCCCGGACGTCACACCTGGTGACGGCGACGGCGTGCCAGGACGCGGGCCCCGTGGAGCGGGGTGGCGTCCGGGCGCCCGACCGGACAGGGCACCATGATCGGAACGCACCTGATCGGAGGTCTCGAGTGACCGGGCTGACGGACGCCGTGGCCGCACTGCTGGCCGCCGTCCCGGCTGCACCCGTCCGATCACTCCTCGTGATCGCCATCGGCGCCTTCCTCGAGGGCCCGGTCGTCACGGTCGCCGCGGCGGCACTGGCCGGGGCCGGGCAGCTGCCCTGGTGGGGCGTGTGGGTGGCCGCCCTCGCCGCCGACGTCCTCGGCGACACGGTGCTCTACGCGCTCGGCCGGCACGGCGAGCGGCCGCGCGTCGCACGCGTGCTCACCCGGCTCGGGCTGACCGACGCCCGCCGCGCGGCGCTCACCCGCGAGGTCCGCACCCACCTGCCGCGGATCGTGCTCGGCGCGAAGCTCGTCGACATCGGCGCGATCCCCGCCTACCTCGCCGCCGGCCTCGCGAACGTCGGATACCGGCGGTTCCTCACCTGGATCGTGCCGCTGGCGGCCGCGCGGACCGCGGTCCTCGTCGGGATCGGGTACGCGGCCGGGGACCGGCTGGCCGCCGACCTGGAGTCCCGGCCCTGGCTGCTGCTCGTCGGCGGGCTCGCCGTCGGGATCGCGCTGGTGCTCGGGCGGGTCGCGGTCACGCGGATGACGTCGTCGAAGCAGCGGGTCCGCGTCCGCTGACCCGCGCTCCGGTCGCCCGGACGCGGGACCCCGCGGCGGGTCCGCTCCACCGTCCCCACCCCCGGCGAGCATGATCTGAGGGCATGAGCCGACGGGTGCACGCGTTCTCCGACGACGCGCTGGGCGACGACGACGCGGTGGGCCTGGCCGACCGCGTCCGCCGCGGCGAGGTCTCCCCGGCCGAGCTCCGCGCCGCCGTCGCCGCACGGGTGGCGCGGGTGGAACCGGAGCTGCACGGCCTGGCGCTGGACCGGACCACGGAGCCGGTCACGGGCTCCGCGGGCGGGCCGCTCGCGGGCGTCCCGACGCTGGTCAAGGACAACACCGAGGTCCGCGGCTGGCCGTCGGCGAACGGGACGACCGCCTACACGGCGACGCCCTCCCGCGAGCACTCCGAGGTCACCCGGCAGCTGCTGGCGACCGGCCTGGACGCCGTCGGGGTGAGCCGGATGCCCGAGTACGGGCTGAACGCCTCCACCGAGTTCGCCGACGCCGAGCCCACCCGCAACCCGTGGGACCCGCGCTACTCGGCCGGGGCGTCGTCGGGCGGGTCGGCCGCCCTGGTCGCCGCGGGGGTGGTGCCGATCGCCCACGCCAACGACGGCGGCGGGTCCATCCGGATCCCGGCCGCGGCCTGCGGGCTGGTCGGGCTCAAGCCGTCGCGGGGGCGGATCGCCCAGAGCGCGAACGGCGCGCGGATGCCGATCGACCTGGTCACCGACGGCGTCGTCTCCCGCTCGGTGCGTGACACCGCCACCTTCCTCGCCGCGGCCGACCGGCACCGTCGCAACCCCTCGCTGCCCCCGGTCGGGCTGGTCGAGGGCCCCGCCCGGCGACGGCTGCGGATCGGCCTGGTGCTCGACTCCCCGACCGGCGCGACCGTCGACGAGGACACCCGCACCCGCCTCGCGGAGGTCGCCGAGCTCCTCGGCAAGCAGGGCCACGAGGTCTCGGGGACGACGACCGGGGTCGGGCAGCGGTTCGTCGACGACTTCCTCGACTACTGGGGGCTGCTCGCGTTCTCCGTGGTCACCGGCGGGCGCTGGCTGCACGGGCGCACGTTCGACCCGGACCGGCTCGACGCCCTCACCCACGGCCTCGCCGACCACTACCGGCACGTCATGGCCCGCACCCCGGTGTTCCTGCACCGGCTGCGCCGCGTCGAGCGGACCTACGCCGAGCTGTTCACCCGGCACGACGTGCTGCTGTCCCCGGTGCTCGCCCACACGCCGCCGGAGATCGGGTGGCTCAGCCCGCGCGTCCCGTTCGACGACCTGCGGGCCCGGCTGCTCGACTACGTCGCGTTCACCCCGCTGTGCAACGTCGCCGGCGCCCCGGCGATCTCGCTGCCCGCCGGCGCCGCCGGCAACGGGCTGCCGGTCGGGGTGCACCTGTCGACGGCGCTCGGCGACGAGCGCACCCTGCTGGAGCTGGCCTTCGCGCTGGAGGCCGACCGGCCGTGGCGCCGGATCCAGGACTGACGTCAGACGTTCCCGCGGCGCTCCTGCTCGCGCTCGATCGCCTCGAAGAGTGCCTTGAAGTTGCCCTTGCCGAAGCCGAGCGAGCCGTGCCGCTCGATGAGCTCGAAGAACACCGTGGGCCGGTCCCCGACCGGCTTGGTGAAGATCTGCAGCAGGTAGCCGTCCTCGTCGCGGTCGACCAGGATCCCGCGGGACTGGAGCTCGGAGATCGGGACGCGGACCTCCCCGATCCGGGCCCGCAGCTCCGGGTCCTCGTAGTAGGCCGCGGGGGTGGCGAGGAACTCGACGCCCCGGGCCCGCAGCACGTCGACGGTGGTGAGGATGTCGTTGGTCGCCAGCGCGAGGTGCTGGGCGCCGGGGCCGCGGTGGAAGTCGAGGTACTCGTCGATCTGCGACCTCCGCCGGCCCGGCGAGGGCTCGTTCAGCGGGAACTTGACCCGGTGGTTGCCGCTGGCGACGACCTTGCTCATCAGCGCGGAGTACTCGGTGGCGATGTCGTCGCCGACGAACTCCGCCATGTTCGTGAAGCCCATGATCCGGCGGTAGAACTCGACCCACTCGTCCATCCGGCCGAGCTCGACGTTCCCGACGACGTGGTCGAGGGCCTGGAAGAGTCGCTTCGGTGCGCCGTCCGGGCGGACCGCCGTGGAGCTGCGGGCGACGTAGCCGGGCAGGTACGGGCCGGTGTAGCGGCTGCGGTCGACCAGTGTGTGCCGGGTGTCGCCGTAGGTGGCGATCGCGGCGGTCCGGACGGTGCCGTGCTCGTCGGTCGCGTCGTGCGGCTCGGCCAGGACGGTCGCGCCCTGGGCGCGGGCGTGCGCGATGCAGCGGTCGACGTCGGGGACCTCGAGCGCGATGTCGACGATCCCGTCGCCGTGGACGCGGTGGTGGTCGGCGACGGGGCTGTCCGGGTCGACGGCGCCGCGCAGCTCGAAGCGGACGGCGCCGGAGCGCAGCACGTAGGCGTGGTGGTCACGGTTGCCGGTCTCCGGGCCCGAGTAGGCGACGAGCTCCATGCCGTAGACGGCCTGGTACAGCAGCGCGGCCTGGGTGGCGTTGCCGACGGCCCAGACGACGGCGTCCCAGCCGGTGACGGGGAACGGGTCGCGGGCCGCGTCGTGCTCGACCAGGCCGACGAGGCGGTGCAGCGACTCGGCGTCGAGCTCGGCGAGCTTCTCGGAGTCGGTGAGGATGTTCATCGCTGTACTCCCTCGATGCCGTTCGACGGGGTGCGTGCGGCGACCCGCTCGGCCGCCGCGACGGTGGTGACGCCGAGCTCGCGGGCGTCGGCGAAGACGGCGGCGAGGGTGTCGCCGATCGCCCGGGTGCGCTCGGCGACCCGCTCGGCGCCCCAGCCGAGGACCTCGCGGCCGACCAGGTGGATCGCGCCGCCCGCGTTCGCGACGAAGTCGGGCGCGTAGGTGATGCCGCGGCGGCGCAGCACCTCGGCGGCGCCGTCGTCGGCGAGCAGGTTGTTCGCCGCACCGGCGACGACCGCGCACGGCACCGTGGCCGCGGTCGCGGTGGACAGGAGCCCGCCGGTCGCGCACGGGACGAGCACGTCGCACTCGCGGGTCAGCACGTCGGCGGTGCCGATCACCTCGGCGCCGAACGCGTCCGCCGCGGCGGCGCAGCGGTCCGGGTCGACGTCGGTGACGATCAGCTTCGCGCCGGCGTCGGCGGCGAGCCGGGCCACGTCCGCGCCGACGGCGCCGAGGCCCTGGACGAGCACGCGCAGCCCGTCGAGCCCGTCCAGGCCCGCCTCGTCGACCGCGGCGGTGACGGCGGCGAACACGCCGAGCGCCGTCGTCGGGGCGCTGGACCCGGGGCCGCCCGCGGCGACGGAGCGGCCGAAGGCGTGCGGGGTCAGCGCCCGCAGGGTGTCCATGTCGGCGGAGCCGGTGCCGACGTCCGGGCCGGTCGTGTAGTTGCCGCCGAGCAGATTCAGGTTGGCCGCGTGCAGCTCCAGGATCCGGCGCCAGGCGGCGTCCCCGAGCGACGCGCGCGGGGCGGGCAGGGCGATCACCGACTTGCCGCCGCCCATCGGTAGCCCGGCGGCAGCCATCTTCAGCGTCATCGCGCCGGCGAGCCGGCGGGCGTCGGCGACGGCGGCGTCGACATCGGCGTAGACCATCGCGCGGGTGCCGCCGGAGGCCGGGCCGAGCCGCGTGGAGTGCACCCCGATCACGAACCACGCCCCCGTCTCCGGGTCGTGCCGCACCGAGGTCAGTTCGCCGTCCCACTCCGGCAGAGCCATGCCACGCCTCGTCTCACTCGTCGCTGATGTGCAACGAGGACACTCCCGGCGGCCCTACCTGCGCAACCGGCCCATCACGAGCTGGTCGATCCGGCCAGATCCACGAGGATCTGGCGGCCGGCTGCTGGCCGGATCGCCCAGGAGACCGGCGTCACGACGGCGGCCCGCGACCGGCCCAGGTCCAGGCATAACCCGGGTCCTCCGCCGCGATCCCACCCTCACCCAGCGCCAGCGGACGGAACGTGTCGACCATGACCGCCAGCTCGTCGAAGAACTCCGCCCCCAACGCCCGCTCCACCGCACCCGGCTGCGGACCGTGGCTGTGCCCACCCGGATGCAACGAGATCGACCCCAGCCCGATGCCCGAACCCTTGCGGGCCTCGTAGTCCCCGCCGCAGTAGAACATCACCTCATCGGAATCCACATTGGAGTGGTAGTACGGCACCGGCACCGCCAGCGGGTGATAGTCGACCTTGCGCGGCACGAAGTTGCACACCACGAAGTTGCCGCCCTCGAACACCTGGTGCACCGGCGGCGGCTGATGCACCCGCCCCGTCACCGGCTCGAAGTCGGCGATGTTGAACGTGTACGGGTACAGACACCCGTCCCACCCGACCACGTCGAACGGGTGCTCGGGCACCACGTAGCGGGTCCCGGTGATCCCGGACCCGCCCCCGCGGTGCTTGACCAGCACCTCCACATCGGTGCCCTCGACCAGCAACGGCTCCACCGGGCCGTGCAGGTCCCGCTCGCAGTACGGGGCGTGCTCGAGCAGCTGCCCGAACCGCGACAGGTACCGCTTCGGCGGCGCGATGTGCGAACTCGCCTCGATCGCGTACAGCCGCACCGGCTCGGATCCCTCCGGGACCCACCGGTGCGTCGTCGCCCGCGGCAGTACCACGTAGTCCCCCGCGCCGGCCCGCAGCGTGCCGAACACCGTCTCCACCCTCGCCGCACCCGACTCGACGTAGACGCACTCGTCGCCCACCGCATTGCGGTACAGCGGCGAGGCCTCGTCCGCCACGACGTAGGAGAGCCGCACGTCGGCGTTGCCCAGCACCAGCCGCCGCCCCGTCACCGCGTCCACCGCCTTCCAGTCCTGCGCGCCCAGGGAGTGCAACCGCAGGTGCCGCGGGACCAGGGGCCGGTTCTCGCTCAACGACTGATCGGGCAGCTCCCACGGCGACGCGTCCACGATCGCCGAGGGCACCCCGCGGTGGTAGAGCAACGACGAGTCCGACGAGAACCCCTCCTCCCCCATCAACTCCTCCGCATAGAGGCCCCCGTCGGGCCGCCGGTGCTGGGTGTGCCGCTTCGGCGGGACGTCACCGACGCTGCGGTAGTACGCCATCGGAGTGCTCCTCTCCTGAGGGGACGGCCCGCGCGGTGGCGCGGGCGAGTGCGGCCGCGAGGTCGTCGCGGGTCGGCCGGTGGAGGACGGCGGCGACGTGCGCGTCCGGGCGGACGACCCACACCTCGCCGGGCCGGGCACCGAGCACACCGGTGAGGTCGGCGTGCTCCCCCGCGGCTCCCGGCCGGGATGCACGTTCCGGCCCTGCGGCGGGCCGCAGCGTGCTGCCCGACCGTGGTGACGCCGGTGTCATCGGCAGGGTCGTGGCCGGGCCGGGTGCGGCGGCGGCTGCCGCCGTGGCGGCTCCGGTGTCGGCGCCGGGCGCGGTGAGCAGCAGGAACCCGTCCCGGGCCAGCGCGCGCAGCCGCGTCGTCGTGCCGTCGGGCAGGGTCACCGGGGCGTCGGGGACCAGGATCCCCGGGCCGGCGGGCGGCACCTGCCCGCGCGGCGGGCGTCCGGCGAACGGGCGGGAGCGGTCCGCGGTGGTCAGCGGCGAGCCGACGTACCAGAACGGCTCGGACAGCCGTCCGGAGTCGACGAGCGCGCGGGCCTCCGGATCGGTCGCGGCCCGGGCCAGCACGTCGGCGCGGTGCCGGGCCCGGCCGGGATCGGGTGGGACGAGGAAGTCCATCGTCGCCGTCGTCACCGCGACGTTCTCGACGGCGGCGGCGTGCCGCTCGTCGTGGTAGCTCTCCAGCAGCTCCGCGGGCGCCCGGCCGAACCCCGCCCAGGCGATCTTCCAGGCGGCGTTCTCGGCGTCGGCGACCCCGGAGTTCAGCCCGCGCGCCCCGAACGGCGACACCAGGTGCGCGGCGTCCCCGGCCAGCAGCACCCGGCCGCACCGCATCCGGTCCGCGACGCGCGAGTGGAAGCGGTACACCGACGACCACACCAGCTCGTACGGGACGTCGCCCACGACCTGCCGGATGCGGGCGTCGAGCGCGCCGGACGCGGTCTCGGCGGCGAGGTCGTACCCGGCCGGGACCTGCCAGTCGATGCGGAACGTCGAGTCGGGGCACGGGTGCACGAGCACCTGGCGGCCGGGGTTCCACTCCGGGTCGAAGTGGAAGTGCCGCTCGTCGGCCCGGTGCGGCAGGTCGGCGCGCACGTCGCAGATCAGGAAGCGGTCGTCGAAGCTGTGGCCGTCGAAGGACACCCCGAGCTGCCGGCGCAGGTCGTCGCTGCGGGCCCCCGCGCACACCACGGCGTACGAGCCGCGGACCTCCACACCGCCCGCGTGGACCGCGACCCCGTCCGCGGCCTGCGTGACCGCGGTGACGGGCGCGTCCCACCGCACGTCGATCAGGGGTTCCGCGGCGATGCAGCGGTCGAGCTCCTGCTCGGTGCGGCACTGCGACACGTTGACGAACGGCGGGAAGGGCGACCGTCCGGGGGAGCTGAAGGTCTGGGCGAACAGCTCGCGCCCGCGGTGGTAGGTCCGTGCGGTGGTCCAGGTGACGCCGGCGTCGGCGATCCGGCGGCCCGCCCCGACCGACTCCCACACGTCGAGGACGTCGCGGTGCTGGCAGATCGCCCGGGAGCCGACGGCGTCGCGCCCGGGCCGCCGGTCCAGCACGACCGACGGGACACCCCAGCGGGCGAGCAGCAGCGCCGTCGTCTGGCCGACCGGACCCGCACCGACCACGACGACGGGCTCGTGCCGCCACACGGTCAGGACTCCTGCAGCTGCGCCCAGACCTCCCGGTCGCGTTCGGCCGTCCAGATCACCGGACGCTCGATCCCGGCGAGCTCGTCCCAGAGCCGGGAGACGTCGAAGGGCAGGCAGTGCTCGAAGATCGGCCAGTGCCCGTAGTCGTCGACGAGGGCGGCGTGGGTGGCCTCGAACGCCTGCCGGAGCGTGCCCCCGCGCCGCTGCACCGCGCCGACCTCGTCGATCATGACCTGCAGGAAGTGCCGGGTCTGGGCGATCGCGGCGTCGACCTCGGACCGGCCGCGGCTCACCGCGCCGCGCCCGCCGACGAGCTGCTCGGCGCCGAGCGCCGCCACCGCGTCCAGCGTGCCCGCCGCCCACTCCCGGTGGAACGCGTCGCCGGTGTAGAGCGCGGCCTGGGCCTCGACGAGGTCACCGGCGAACAGGATCCGCTGCCGGGGCAGCCAGGCGGTGATGTCGCCCTCGGTGTGCCCGCGCCCGTGGTGGGCGAGCACGAGCTCGCCGCGGTCGCCGCCCAGGTCGATGGTGAGGCGGTCGGCGAAGGTGAGCGTCGGCCAGGTCAGTCCGGGGACCGAGTCGGCGGACTCGGCCAGCCGCGGCATCCGGGCGAACTCCGACTCCCAGTCCTCCAGACCCCGCTCCGCGACGAGTGCCGCGGTCGTCTCGTGGGCGACGATCGTCTCCGCGTCGAACGCGCTCGCCCCCAGCACGCGGACCGCGTGGTAGTGCGAGAGCACCAGGTAGCGGACCGGTTTGCGGGTGTGCTCCCGCAGCCTCGCCAGCCACTTCCGGGCGGCCACCGGGGTCGCGAGGGCCTCGAAGCAGACCAGGAAGTCCTCGCCCTCGATCGCGCCGATGTTCGGGTCGCCCTCGGCCGTCAGGGCGTAGACACCGTCGGCGAGCACCTCGAGGGTCTGCTCCTTGGCCGCGGTGTCGGCGGACGAGGCGAACGGCTTGGCCATGGCGGGGACCCTCCGGGACGACACTGAACGGAGATCATCAAACCTTTGAGCATCGGCCACGGTACGGCGCCGGACCCGTGAACACCAGGGTCAGCGGCGCCGGACCCAGTCCTGCTCCTGCGCCGCGGCCGCCAGCTTGGCCAGCAGCCCGTTCAGCGTCGCGAGCTCCTCGGGGGTGAGCAGCCCGGCCCAGTCCGCCTCGCGCCGGTTGTGCGCGCCGAACGTCTCCTCCAGCCGCGCGGTGCCCTCCGCGGTCAGGCCGAGCACCACCGTCCGGCGGTCCCGCGGGTCCCCGGTGCGCTCCACCAGACCGCCCGCCTCCAGCGTCTTGGCCAGCGCGGACACCGCCGCCCGGCTCATCCCGGCCAGCTCCGCGCAGCGCCCCGCCTCCTGCGCCCCGGCCACCCACAGTGCGAACAGCAGGCGGAACGCCGACCAGCTCCAGCCCGCCGGGCGGTGCACGGTCGACTCCAGGTCGTAGACGATCGCGGAGGCGACCCGGTGCAGCATCAGCACCATCGCCATCGCGGACCGGTCGATGCCCGGCATCCGCTCCCCGGCCCGGTCCAGCGCGACCTCGGTGAAGGGCAGGAACCCCTCGGGTACGGGATCGGGACTCGGGGACACGCCCGCGATCGTAGGGTCCGTCGGTGTGAGCACCGATCCCGTGACCCCGGACCCCCGCACGGCGGGACCCGCCGGCGACCTGCGCGGCCGCCCCCGGCCGTCCGGGCCGCCGCGGACCGCGCCGCTGCACCCCGCGGACCTCGACGACGAGCGGGCCGCCCTGCACGCCCGCATCGCGACCGGCCCGCGCCGGTCCCAGGCCCGGGTCCCGCTGGTCGACGACCGGGAGCGGCTGCTCGGTCCGTTCGGGCCGATGCTGTTCTCGCCGCGGATCGGTGACGCCGTCCAGCAGGTCGGCGCGGCCCTCCGCTTCGACGACGACCTCCCGCCGCGGCTGCGGGAGATCGCCGTCCTCGCCGTCGCCGTGCACCACGGCAGCGCCTTCGAGTGGGCGTCGCACGAGGGCCTGGGCCGGGAGACCGGGCTGTCGGGCGGCCAGCTGCAGGCGTTGCTCGACGGCGTCGTCCCGGACGGGCTCGACGACGCCGAGCGGACCGGCCTCGACGTCGTCCGCACGGTGCTCGACACCCGCGACCTCGACGACGACCGGTACACGACGGCCCTGCAGGTACTGGGCCGCGACACCCTGGCCGCGCTGGTGTGGCTGACCGGCTACTACGCGATGCTGGCGAATGCGCTCGCGGTGTTCCGCCCGGAGTGACCGACGCGGGGGTGCGGTGCGGGCCCGTCCCGGGTACACCTGAGGCCACGGACGGAAGGAGCGCGATGGACACCCTGGTCGACGCCTCCGTCGGTGCTGCCATGCACACCTTCCCCAAGACGTGCGGCCCGGCGACCACCGTCGCGGACGCGCACACCTTCTTCGGCAACCCCAAGGTGCACGCCCTGCTGGTCGTCGACGACGGCGTGCTGCTCTCCGTGGTCGAGCGGGCCGATCTCGACGACGCCGACCCCGGCGCACCCGCCGCGCCGTCCGGGACGCTGGCCGGGCGCGTCGTCGCGCCGTCGGCGGACCTGCGGACGGCCTGGGACACGATGACCGCCACCGGGCGGCGCCGGCTCGCCGTCGTCGAGGCCGGACGGCTGGTCGGCCTGCTGTGCCTGAAGCGCACCCGGCGCGGGTTCTGCTCCGACGAGGGCATCCGGGCCCGGATCGACGAGCGCGCCGCCGTTGGAGGAGACCCGGACCACCGGTGAGTCGGCCCACGACCGGGAACGCGGGGTCCGGCCGGGCCCGTTGACCCGGGACGAGTCCGCGACACCGCCGTCGCCGCGCGACGACGAGAGGACCCCGGTGCACCCGGACGCCACCATCACCCTGAACAACGGCACCACGATGCCGCGCCTCGGCTTCGGCGTGTCCGAGTCCCGGGACGCCCGCGCCGCGGTGACCGAGGCGCTCGCGCGCGGCTACCGCAGCATCGACACCGCCGCGGTCTACGGCAACGAGACGGCGGTGGGGGCCGCGCTCGCCGGATCCGGCCTGTCCCGGTCCGAGCTGTTCGTGACCGGCAAGGTGTGGAACGTCGGCCGCGACCGGGCGGACGCGATCCGCTCCGCGCACGAGAGCCTCGACCGGCTCGGCCTGGACCACGTCGACCTGCTGCTCGTGCACTGGCCGAACGACGAGCTGGGGCCGTGCCTGCGCACCTGGGAGGCGATGGAGGAACTGCTCGCCGACGGCGCGGCCCGCGCGATCGGGGTCTCGAACTTCCGGCCGTCGCACCTGCGCCGGCTGCGCGGCCTCGGCGGGACGACGCCCGCGGTCAACCAGGTCGAGCTGCACCCGCACCACCAGCAGCGGGACCTGCACGCGGTGCACGCGGCGCTCGGCATCGTCACCGGGGCGTGGAGCCCGCTCGGCCGCGGCGCGGTCCTCGGCGGGCCCGTTCTGCGGGCGATCGCCGACCGGCACGGTGTCACCCCGGCCCGGGTGGTGCTGCGCTGGCACCTGCAGCGGGGGACCGTCGCGGTGCCGAAGTCCGACACCCCGGAGCGGATCACGGAGAACCGGGACCTGGCAGGCTTCGCCCTGACCGGCGACGAGATGGACGCGGTCGCCGCCCTGGACGTCCCCGGCGGCGCAGGCCGGATCGGCCCGCGCCCCGGCCGCGTCGACCGCCTGGCCGCCTGACCCGCTCGCCCCCGCACCCCGCACCCCGCACCCCGCACCCCGCACCCCGCACCCCGCACCCCGCACCCCGCACCCCGCACCCCGCACCCCGCACCCCGCACCCCGCACCGAGGACGCTCGCCTGTTCCGGCAACGCTCACCCGATCGCGCGAGCGACGACACAACAGGTGAGCGCCACCGGAAACGGCGAGCGCCGACAGGATCCGTGGGCGCCGGCGGATCCCGTCAAGGCCACCGGATCTGGTGTGCATCGGCAGGACTCGTGAGCGCCGGCAGATCCGGCGAGCGCCAGCAGATCCGGCGAGCGCCACCGGGTCCGGGCAGCACCACCGGAAGCGGTGAGCACCGGGCAGGCCCGCGGACTCCGAGGAATCCCCGCGCTCACCTGTTCCGGCATCGCTCACCCAATCGCGCGAGCGACGACAGAACAGGCGAGCGCCACCGGAAACAGTGAGCGCCGGCAGGACTCGTGAGCGCCGACAGGACTCGTGAGCACCGCGCCCCGGATCCCGTGAGCACCAGCACGCCCGCAGACACCGGCCAGTCCCCCGCTCACCTGTTCCGGCAACGCTCACCCGATCGCACGAGCAACGACACAACAGGCGAGCGCCACCGGAAACAGTGAGCGCCGGGAGGCCCGTGGACGCCGACCGATCCCGCCGAGGCCACCGGATCCGGTGAGCACCGGCAGGCCCGCGGGCGCCGCGGCCCGGATCCCGTGAGCGCCGGCAGCCTCACAGCCTCCGACCGACCCCGCGCTCACCTGTTCCGGCGATGCTCACCTGTTCGGTCGTCGCTCGCCCGACCGCGCGAGCGACCACAGAACACGTGAGCGCCGGCGGGTCCGGTGAGAGCCGGCGGGTCCGGTGAGAGCCGGCGGGTCCGGTGAGAGCCGGGCCCGGTCCTGCTTCGGCGGGTCCGGTGGGAGCCGGCGGGAGCGGTGGGCGCGGGGCGGTCAGGTGGTCGCGGCCGTCAGGCCTGCGGCTGCGAGGGGCGCGGTGGCCTCCCCGACGGTCGCGAAGCCGTCGCCCCGGGTGTCCCCGCGGACGTGCCGCTCGTGGATGCCCTCCGCGATCACCGCGATCTTGAAGTAGGCGAGGCCCCGGTGGAACGACCAGTCCCGAGGCTCCCGCCCGGAGGTGGCGACGTAGCGCTCGACCAGCTCGTCGGCACCCGGCATGCGGGCGCTCGTCGACGCCGCCGACCCGGCCAGCACCGGCGCGAAGACCGGGTCGCCGTAGGCCGTGTGCAGCGCGAGGTCGGCGAGCGGGTCGCCGAGGGTCGCCATCTCCCAGTCGACGAGCGCCCGGATCCGGGTCGGGTCGGCGGGATCGAGGATCGCGTTGTCGATGCGGTAGTCGCCGTGTACGACGGCGGCGTCGCTCTCGGCCGGGCAGATCGCGTCCAGCCGGGCGTAGAGGGCCTCGACGTCGCCGAGCTCGCGGGTCTTCACCCGTTCCCACTGCGAGTACCAGCGGTCGACCTGGCGGCGCAGGTACCCGGCCGGCTTCCCGAGCCCGGACACCGCCCCGGTGGTCGCGTCCACCGCGTGCAGCGCCGCGAGCGTGTCGACCAGCGCGAACGCGGTGTCACGGACCTGCCCGTCGGTGTACGCGGCGAGGTCGTCCTCGCTGCGGACCACGACGCCGTCGACGAATCCGGTGAGGGCGAACGGCACGCCGATCACCGACTCGTCGGCCAGTGCGACGGCCGGGGCGACCGGCACCCCGGACCCGGCGAGGGCGGCGACGAACCGGTACTCGCGGCCCATGTCGTGTGCCGACGGGGTGAGGTTCCCCAGCGGCGGGCGGCGGAGCACCCAGACCGACTCGCCGTCGGTGACCCGGTAGGTCAGGTTGGACCGGCCGCCGGAGACCAGCTCCGCGGTGACGCCGCCGCGGTAGCCGTCGACGTGCTCCTTCAGGAAGCCGTCGAGCGCGTGGAGGTCGAGACCGTCGGGGCTCATCGGGTCGCCCGCCCCACGACGCGCTTGGCGATCGACCAGCGGTGGGTCTCCGACGGGCCGTCGTAGATCCGGAACGGGCGCACCTCGCGCAGGAACCGCCCGAGCGGGATGTCCCCCGAGACCCCGAGCGAGCCGCAGAGCTGCAGCGACCGGTCGACGACCCGCCACACGGCCTCCGCGGTGAAGGTCTTCGCGATCGACACCTCCATCCCGGCACTGCGCCCCTGGTCCAGCTCCCAGCAGGCCCGCAGGATCAGGCCGCGCGAGGCGTGCAGGTCGATCTCGTTGTCCGCGACCATCGCCTGCGCCATGCCCAGGTCGGCCAGCCGGGACCCGAACAGCTTCCGGTCCGCGGCCCGGGCGACGGCGATGTCCTGCGCCCGGCGGGCGAGACCCAGCCAGCGCATGCAGTGCGTCATCCGGGCCGGGCCGAGCCGGACCTGGGCGTAGCGGTAGCCCTGGTCGACCTCGCCGAGCACGGCGTCGTCGCCGACCCGGCAGTCGGAGAACTCGACCTCGAGGTGGCCGCCGTAGAGCGACTCGTCCAGCGTCGGGATGTGCCTGCCGATCTTCATCCCCGGGTTGGACGCGTCGACCAGGAACATCGTCGCCCCGCCGCGCTCGCCGGGGACGCCGGCGGTGCGGGCCATGACGATGGCGAACGCCGCGCCGTCGGCACCGGTGATGAACCACTTGTGCCCGTCGATCCGCCAGCCGCCGTCGACCCGGGTGGCGACGGTGGCGAGCGCGTCCGGGTCGGAGCCTGCACCGGGGGCGGGCTCGGTCATGGCGAAGCAGGAGCGGACGTCGCCGGCGGCCAGCGGCGCCAGGTAGCGGACCTTCTGGTCCTCGGTGGCGATCTGCTCGAGCATGTGGACGTTGCCCTCGTCGGGGGCGGCGATGTTCAGCGCGAGCGGCCCGAGCAGCGAGTAGCCGGCCTCCTCGAACACCGCGGCGCGGGCGCGCATGTCCAGCCCGTGCCCGCCGAACTCGACGGCCGCGTGCGGCGCGAAGACCCCGGCGGCGCGGGCCCCGTCCTGCAGCTCGCGGCGGACGTCCTCGGACGGGACGACGCCGTCGTGCGCCTCCTCGACCGGGATCACCGTCTCGCGGACGAACCGGGACGTGCGCTCGGCGAGCTCGGCCACCTGGGTGTCGAGGGTGAAGTCGACGGCCATGTCTCCTCCTGATGATGGTTGGCTAATGGTTATTAGCCACCATCGCCGCAGCTCCGCGCAAGTAGGTGCCGACCGACGTCACACCTGGGCTATACACTGGGAGCCGTGCGGGAGGCGGAGATCCGGGCGGCGGCGCTGGAGCAGTTCGCCGTCCGCGGCTACGAGGCGACGACGATGGCCGACATCGGCGCGGCCGTGGGCATGCGCGGCCCCAGCCTCTACAAGCACGTCAGCTCCAAGCAGGACCTGCTCGCGTCGGTGATCGAGGAGACGATGACCGCGCTGCTCCGCGAGCACGACACGGCCGTGTCCGGTGTGGACGATCCGGTGGAGCGCCTGCGCAGGGCGGTCGACGCGCACGTCCGCTTCCACGCCCGGCACCGGCGCGAGGCGTTCGTCGGGACCCGCGAGCTGCGCAGCCTCGTCGAGCCCCGCCGCTCCGAGGTCGTCGGGCTGCGCACGGAGTACGAGCGGCGCTTCCGGTCCCTGGTCGCCAACGGCACCGACCGCGGCGCGTTCCGGGTGACCGACTCGCGGCTCGCGTCGTACGCGATCCTCGACCTCGGGATGGGGGTCGCGGTGTGGTTCCGGGAGGACTCCGGGCCCACCGAGAACGAGGTGGCCTGGCAGCAGGTGGAGTTCGCGCTCCGGCTGGTCGGCGCGGTCCGGCCCCCGCCCTCACCCCAGTAGGACGACGGCGAGCGCCGCGTCCCGCGGCCGGGTCAGGTCCAGGCCGGTGAGCTGCGCGAACCGGCGGAGCCGGTTCAGCACCGTGTTGCGGTGGCAGTAGAGGACCCCGGCGGCCTCGGACACGCTCCCCGAGTCCAGGTAGGCGTGCGCGGTCGCACGCAGGAGCACCGCCTCGTCCTCGCGGGCGCCGTCGAGCCCGGACAGCAGCCGCCCGGCCAGCCCGTCGTGCTCGTCGAGGGCGCGGCGGGCCACCAGCGGCCACACGTCGCGCGGCTCGCGCGGGCGGGCCACGTCCGGCGGGAGCAGCCGCGCCATCCGCACCAGCGCCGCGGCCGCGCCGGGCACCGCCGCGAGGCCCGCGACACCGTCGTCGACGACGCAGGCGATGCCCCCGGTCAGCCGGTCGCGCAGCCGCCCGGCCCCGGGCGCACCGCTCGCCCAGAACGCGACGACGCCGAACTCGACGTCGCGCAGGTGCACACCGGCCGCGCGGGCGGCCCGGCCGCGCAGGGTCGCCGCGTGGTCGGCCAGCGCGGCGCACACCGCGAACGCCCCGTCCTCGGACACGCCGAGGCCGGTGGCGAGCCGGGCGTCGCGGTACTCGTCGGCGGGCCCCGCGCCGAACAGCAGGTCGAGCAGGTGCCGCTGCTCGTCGCGCTGCTGCTCGGCCAGGAGTGCCCGCTCGCCGAGGAAGGCGAAGTGCACCTCGCGCGCGTAGGCGTCGACGACCGCCCAGAGCAGGTCGGCCCGCGGGGCGAGTGCCGCCGCGTCCTCGGCCTGTTCCAGCAGGGCCGACCAGAGGACCGGGAAGTCGAGCCGGACGGCACGGACCAGGTCGTCGAGGTCCACTCCCTGGCGGGCGCGCCGGCGACCCAGCCGGTCGGGCAGGTCCCCGAGATCGATCCGGCCGTCGCCGCGGCCGAGCTGGTCGATCAGCAGTGCGAGCGACGCCTCGGCGGTCTCCCGCAGGTCCTCCCGGGTGACGGGCTGGTCGTCGTAGCGCCCCTCGGCGTCGAGCCGGGCGAGGAACGCGGACGCCAGCTCCGGCACCCGCCTGCGCAGCCGCGCCACGGTCCGCGCCCAGGCCGCGTCGGAGTCCACGCGCACCAGCGTGCCAGGTCAGCGTCCGGTGATCTCCCCGGCGGCGAGCCGGCGCACGACCCCGGTCAGCAGCGCGACGCCGGCGAGGAGGTCGTCGTCGCGGGTCAGCTCGCGCTCGTTGTGGCTGATCCCGTCCACGCTCGGCACGAACAGCATCACCGTCGGCACGTGACCGTTGAGGTTGACCGAGTCGTGCCCGGCCACGGTCGACATCGGACGGTGCGACAGCCCGAGCTCGTCGGCCGCGCGGCGGGCCAGTTCGACACCGTCGGCCGGGAACGGCCGGACACCCCAGCCGTGCGAGCCGGCGATCTCGACCCCGACCCGCGCGGACTCCTCGATGCCCGGGACCCGCTCGTGCAGCAGCGCGTCGGCGCGGGCGAGCAGGGCCTCGTCGGGGCTGCGCAGGTCGAGGTTGAGCGTGACCTCGCGGGCCACGGTCACCGGGCTGTTCGGCTCGACGGCCATCCGGGACACCGACGTGTGCAGCGGCGCCTCCTCGGTGCCCAGCTCGTCGGACAGGGTGCGGGCGAGCACCACGAGCTGCGCGGCCCCGAGCAGGGCGTCACGCCGGTCGGGCATGGGCGTGGACCCGGTGTGCGACTGGTCCCCGACCACGCGGAGGTCGTACTTGCGGGCCGCCCAGGTGTCGGCGACCAGGCCGACCGTCGTGCCGGTCCCGTCCAGCTCCCGGCCCTGCTCGATGTGGATCTCGGCGTAGGCGGCGACGTCGGCGAGCACCGGGGCACCGGTCCCGGTGTGGCCCATCTCGGCCAGCCGGTCGCCGACCCGGACCCCGGCCGGGTCCCGGGTGTCGAGCGCCGCGGCGGGATCGAGCAGGCCGGTGAACACGGCGCTGCCGAACATGCTCGGCGTGAACCGCGACCCCTCCTCGTTGAACCAGTTGACGACGGCGAGGTTGTGTACCGCGCCGCCCGAACCGGCCCGGTCGAGCACCGCGTACGCGGCGGCCAGCACGCCGTACGCGCCGTCGAACCGCCCGCCCCGGGGCTGGCTGTCCAGGTGCGACCCGGCCAGCACCCACGGGGCGCCCGGGACGAGCTCCAGCAGCCCGAACTGGTTGCCCACCTCGTCGTACCGGACGGTCAGGCCGTGCCCGGTCAGCCACCGCTCGAACCACGCGCGCTGCGCCTCGTCGGCGTCCGACGCGGCCTCGCGGTGCACCCCGCCCCGCTCGGTCGCGCCGAAGGCCGACAGGGTCGCGAAGTCGTCCAGGAAACCGCCGCCGGTGGTCATGCGCCCATCGCAGCACGCGTCCACGGGGCCGGTCATCGGACCGCCGCCCCCGGTTCGACGACGGCGGCTGTGCACTCGCACAGGCACCGGCCGCGGAGATGACGGCCCGGTTTCGTTGTGCACCTGCACAGCCCGACGCCGTCAGGACGCGACGATCGGGAGTTCCGCCCGGCCGCTACGCCGTCGATGCTGGCACGACCCACACGACGACCTGCGGAGGCAGCATGGCCGGGGACCGGGGACAGGGACGCGCGACGGTGACCGACGCCGACGCCCGCAAGGTCGCGTTCGGCGCGTTCGTCGGCACCGCGCTGGAGTGGTACGACTTCTTCCTCTACGGGACCGCGGCCGCGCTGGTCTTCAACCGGCTCTACTTCGCCACCGACGACGTCGTCGTCTCCACCCTGGCCGCGTTCGCCTCGTTCGCCGTCGGGTTCGCGGCCCGCCCGCTCGGCGCGGTGATCTTCGGGCACCTCGGTGACCGGATCGGCCGCAAGCGCTGCCTGATCATCACCGTCACGATGATCGGGATCGTGACCGGCCTGATCGGCCTGCTGCCGTCCTTCGCGACCATCGGCATCGCCGCACCGCTGCTGCTCACGCTGTTCCGGCTGCTGCAGGGCGTGGCGGTCGGCGGGGAGTGGGGCGGCGCGGTCACCCTGGCGGTCGAGCACGCCCCGCCGGAGCGGCGCGGCCGGTACGCGGCGATGCCGCAGATCGGGGCGCCGGTCGGGACGCTGCTGTCGTCCGGTGCGTTCCTCGCCGTGGCGCAGCTGCCGCCGGACAGCTTCGACTCCTGGGGCTGGCGGCTGCCGTTCCTCGCGGCGTTCCCGCTGCTCGCGATCGCGCTGTGGCTGCGCCGCCGGGTCGAGGAGTCGCCGCTGTTCGAGCAGCTGCTGGCCGAGGACGAGCGCGCATCCTCCCCGGTCCGCGAGGTGCTGGTGCGGGCCTGGCCGCAGCTCGCGGTCGGCGCGGGTACCGCGTTCCTCGGCGTCGGCGGCTTCTACCTGATCACCACCTTCATCATCAGCTACGGGACGTCGCAGCTGGGACTGCCGCGCTCGCTCATGCTCGGCGCGACCCTGGTCGCCGCCGTGGTGGAGATCGGCGTCGTGATCCTCGGCGGGCGGCTCGCGGAGTGGTACGGCGCCTGGCGGGTGACGGTCGCGGGCGGTGTCGCGTCGGCGCTCACCGCGTTCCCGGCGTTCTGGCTGATCGACACGGGGTCGCCCGCCGCGGTGATCGCGGGGGTCACGCTGGCCACGGCCCTGCTCTCGATCCCGTACGCGGTGTCCGGGGCGCTGCTCACCGAGCTGTTCCCGCTGCACCTGCGGTACTCGGGGGTGGCGCTGTCGTCGAATCTCGCCGGCGTCGTCTCCGGGTTCGTGCCGCTCGGTGCGACGGCGCTGCTCGCCGTCGGCAGCGGGACGTCGACCCTGCCCGCCCTGCTGCTCGTCGGCATCGCCCTGGTCACAGCCGGGTCCGGGGCCGTCGCGCCGCGGCTGTTCGCCGACCGGGACCGCGTCGTCGCCGGGACCTGACCGGGCTGCCGGGCCGGGCGCCCTGGCTACCGGGGCCCGGCCGGCGGGAGCACGCCGTGGAACGCGCGGATGTGCTCCTCCATCAGGTCCGCGGCACGGCCGCCGTCGCCCGCCAGGAGCGCAGCGTGGATCGCGCGGTGCTCCCCGCGCAGCCGTTCCCGCAGGGACGGCCAGTCCACCCGCTCGTGCATGGCGTCCAGCAGCACCCCGCGGACGGACTCCCGGATCGCCACCGTCAGCTCGTTGACCAGCCGGTTCCCGGCCGATCCCGCGATGAGGACGTGGAAGGCGATGTCGGCGTCGCTGAACGCCTCCGGATCGAGGTCGGCGTCCATCGCGTCGAGCTCCGCCGTCATCACCAGCAGGTCGTTGGCGGTCCGCCGGGAGGCGGCCAGCCCGGCCGAGAACCGTTCGAGCATCACCCGGGCCTCGGTGACGTCGTCGACCGGGAACGAGTCGACGGCGAGATGGAGCTGGAGCACCCGGCCGAGCGCCCGCGCCGGGGCCGGGACGATCACGGTGCCGGAACCGTCGCCGGTCCCGACCTGGGAGCGGATCACCCCCTGGGCCTGCAGCACGCGGAGCGCCTCGCGCACCGCCGTGCGGCTGGCGCCCAGGGTGCCCGCGAGCTCGCGCTCGGCGGGCAGCCGGTCCCCGGGCCGCAGCGCACCCGAGGTCAACCCCTGCTCGATGTGGGTCAGCACCATCTCGTAGGTGGCGGTCCGCCCGCCGGTTCCCGATGACACGGCACCTCCCCTTCCGACGCTTCCGATGCTTCCGGCGTTCCTGTCTCGCACGGGCGTGCCCGTCAGCGCGGATCCGCCCCGGTCGCGAGCAGCTGCGCGTCGCGGTGCCGCACGGTGAGCTCGCGGTAGACCTCCGCGTTGCGCCGGATGTGCTCCAGCTCCTCGTCGCGCAGGCTGCGCCGGACCTTCGCAGGCACACCGGCCACCAGGGAGCGGGGTGGGACCTCCATCCCCTCCGGGACCAGCGCGTTCGCCGCGACCAGCGACTCGGCGCCGACGACCGCACCGTTGAGCACGGTGGCGTTCATGCCGACCAGGCAGTCGTCCCCGACGGTGCAGCCGTGCAGCACCGCACCGTGGCCGACCGACACCCCGTCGCCGATCCGGGCCGGGGACCCGGGGTCGGCGTGGACGGTGGCGCTGTCCTGGACGTTGCTGCCCGCACCGATCGTCACCGTCTCGGTGTCGGCCCGCAGCACGGCCCCGTAGTAGACGCCGGTCCCGGCGCCCACGGTCACCGATCCGACGACGGTCGCGGTGTCGGCCACCCACACCTCCTCCGCGACGGACGGTGCACGGTCGCCGATCGCCAGCACGTTCTGCCGCACGGCCGGGCCTCCTTCGTCTCCACGGGCCGCGCGGGCTCCCCGGGCGGGGAGGCCGTGGCGCGGGCACCGCTTGCCTGTGGTCCGACCAAGACGCTAGCTTGGTCGGACCACAGCCTCAACCACCACATCGCCGGAGGCACCCATGCCACGCGTCGGCCTGATGGTCACCTGCCTCAACGACGCCCTGTTCCCGGACACCGGCAAGGCCGTCGTGACCCTGCTCCGCAGGCTCGGCGTCGAGGTCGAGTTCCCGGCCGCACAGACCTGCTGCGGACAACCGATGGTCAACACGGGCTACGTCGCCGACGCGGTCCCGCTCGTCCGCAACCACCTCGACGCCTTCGCCGGCTGCGACGCGATCATCGCCCCGTCCGGGTCCTGCGCCGGGTCGGTCCGCCACCAGCACGGCATGGTCGCGGAGCGGTCCGGCGACCCTGGCCTGGTCCGCGGGGTCGAGAACGCCCCGCCGACCTACGAGCTGACCGAGTACCTCGTCGACGTCCTCGGGACGACCGACGTCGGTGCCTACTTCCCGCACCGGGTCACCTACCACCCGACCTGCCACTCGCTGCGCATGCTCGGCGTCGGCGACCGGCCGGCCCGGCTGCTCCGTGCGGTCCGCGGGCTCACTCTGCTCGACCTGCCGGGCGACGCCGAGTGCTGCGGGTTCGGCGGGACGTTCGCGGTGAAGAACGCGGAGACCTCGATCGCGATGGGCAACGACAAGGCCCGCCACGTGCGGGAGACCGGCGCCGAGGTGCTCGTCGCCGGGGACAACTCGTGCCTGATGCACATCGGCGGGCTGCTGTCCCGGCAGCGCTCGGGGGTGCGGGTGATGCACCTGGCCGAGATCCTCGCCTCGACCGAACCGGTGATCACCGGCCGCGCCGAGCGGGCGGCCGATCCGACGAGCGTCGGCAGCGCCACACCCGAGGCGGGCACGGCCCCGCGGGAACAGGAGACGGTCCGATGAGCGGCACCTTCCTCGGCACACCGACGTTCCCCACCGCGGCGCGGTCCGCGCTGGAGGACTCCCAGCTGCGCCGCAACCTCGCCCACGCCACGGCCACCATCCGCACCAAGCGCGGCGGCGTCGTCGGCGAGGTCGACGAGTGGGAGCAGCTGCGGCTGGCCGGTGAGGCGATCAAGAACCGGGTGCTGCGGCACCTCCCCCGCTACCTCGAGCAGCTCGAACGCTCCCTGACCGCGGCCGGGGCGACCGTGCACTGGGCCCGCGACGCCGCCGAGGCCAACGCGATCGTCGTCGACATCGCCCGGCGGCACGAGACCGACGAGGTCGTCAAGGTCAAGTCGATGGCCACCCAGGAGATCGAGCTCAACGACGCCCTGGAGGCCGCCGGGATCCACGCCTGGGAGACCGACCTCGCCGAGCTGATCGTCCAGCTCGGCGACGATCTGCCCAGCCACATCCTGGTCCCGGCGATCCACCGCAACCGTGCCGAGATCCGCGAGATCTTCCTGCGCGAGATGGGCCGGGCGGGCCGTCCCGCACCGGCCGACCTCACCGACGAGCCGAAGCAGCTGGCCGCGGCGGCCCGCGCGCACCTGCGGGAGAAGTTCCTGCGGGCGAAGGTGGCGGTGTCCGGGGCGAACTTCGCCGTCGCCGAGACCGGGACGCTGACCGTCGTGGAGTCCGAGGGCAACGGGCGGATGTGCCTGACCCTGCCCGAGGTGCTCGTCTCGGTGGTCGGGATCGAGAAGGTCCTGCCGACCTTCGCCGACCTCGACGTGATGCTGCAGCTGCTGCCGCGCTCGTCGACCGGGGAGCGGATGAACCCCTACACCTCGACGTGGACCGGGGTCACCCCCGGCGACGGTCCGCAGGAGGTGCACGTGGTCCTGCTCGACAACGGCCGCACCGACGTCCTGGCCGACCCCACCGGGCGCCAGGCGCTGCGCTGCATCCGGTGCTCGGCCTGCCTGAACGTCTGCCCGGTCTACGAGCGCACCGGTGGGCACGCGTACGGCTCGGTCTACCCCGGACCGATCGGCGCGATCCTCACGCCCCAGCTCCGCGGGGTCGGGTCGGACCCGCAGACCGACTCGCTGCCGTACGCCTCCAGCCTGTGCGGGGCGTGCTTCGAGGTCTGCCCGGTGCGGATCGACATCCCGGAGGTCCTGGTGCACCTCCGCAGCGAGGTCGTCGAGGCCCACCAGCAGGCGTCGCGGGTCCCGTCGGTGCAGGACATGGCGATGAAGGCCGCGTCGTGGACGCTGTCGTCGTCGGCCCGGACCGGTGCGGCGGAGAAGGCGGCCGGCTGGGGCGGCCGGCTCGCCGCCAGGATCGGGCGGACGGCGCCGGGCGGACGCAACGTGCTCGGCGCGATCCCCGGCGGGCCGGCGGGCGCCTGGTCCGACTCCCGCGACGTCCCCGTCCCCGCCGCGGAGTCGTTCCGGCAGTGGTGGGAACGGACCGACGGCGGGCACCGCGACGACGGCGGCGCCGGCAACGCGAACGGGAACGACGGCGGGAACGGGGACCGGCGATGAGTGCGCGCGACGCGATCCTGCAGAAGGCCCGCCGGGCGCTGGCCGACGTGCCGGACACCGAGCCGGACGTCGACGTCCCGATCGTCCGGCCGGCCCCGGCCCGGGACCGGTCCCACGCCGACGTCGTCGACCTGTTCGCCGAGCAGGTCGCGGACTACCGGGCCGTCGTGGAGCGCGCGACGCCCGCGACCGCCGCCGGGCTCGTGGCGGGTGCGCTCGCCGGGCGCTCCCCGCTGGCCGGGGGCGGACGGTTGCGGATCCTCGTCCCGCCCGGCTTCCCCGCCGGGCTGGTCCCCGCCGACGTCGAGGTCGTCACCGACGGGCCGGACGTCGGGGTGTCCGAGCTGGACCGTTGCGACGGCGTGCTGTCGACGGCGGCGATCGGGATCGCCGAGACCGGCACGATCATCCTCGACCACGGCCCCGGCCAGGGCAGGCGCGCCGCCACCCTGGTCCCGGACCTGCACGTCTGCGTGGTCCGGGCCGACCAGGTCGTGCCGGGGGTGCCGGAGGGCGTCGCCGCGCTGGACCCCGCCCGCCCGCACACCTGGATCAGCGGGCCGAGCGCCACCAGCGACATCGAGCTGGACCGGGTGGAGGGGGTGCACGGGCCGCGCACCCTGCACGTCGTCGTCGTGGCGGGTGACGACGGCTGATCGTCCCGGGTCACACTGGGGGCCGGCCGCGGCGACGGGAGTTCCGATGATCGTGACGTTCGACCTGTTCAGTGCGTTGACCGACTCGCGGCGCGGCGGGTCCGGTGCCTTCGCGGAGATCGCCGGTGAGCGGGACTGGACCGTCACCGGCCAGGAGCTCTACGACGAGTGGGACCGGCACAACAAGGCCGGCCAGAAGCGGGTCGACACGAGCGCGGGCTGGACGAGCTTCCGGACGCTGTCCCGGGACGCCCTGGCGGCCGCCTACACCGGGCTCGGCCTCACGGCGGACCCGGACGCCGACATCGACCGGGTGCAGCGCGGCGTCGCCGGCTGGCCACTGTGGCCGGACGTGGCGGACGGGCTGCCCGCCGTCGCGGAGCACGCGCGGATCGGGATCCTGTCCAACGTCGACGACGCGCTCGCGCTCACCACCCGGGCGCACCCGCTCGTCGACCCCGGCGTCGTCCTCACCTCGGAGCGGCTGGGCGCCTACAAGCCGGCGCCCGCCGTCTACCTGCGCGCACGGGACCTGCTCGGCGACGGGTTCGTCCACGTCGCCAGCTCGGCCCGCGACGTCCGCGGGGCGGTCGAGGCCGGGATCCGCACCGTCCGGCTGGTCCGGCCCGGGCACTCCCTCGACCCCGACGGGCCGGCGCCCGCCGTCACGGTCCACGACGTGGCGGAGCTGGCGGGGGTGCTGGCGGCGATGGCGCGGGCCTGACGGGCCGGCCCGCCGGACGATTACGCTGCCCCGCATGGCGGCAGTACCCGGCACCGGCCCGGCCGGTGCGCCCCGGCCGCGTGGCAGGCGGACCCAGGGGGAGCGGTCGGCGAACAGCAGGACCCTCATCCTCGACGCCGCCCTGCGGGAGCTCCACGAGAACGGGTACTCCCGGGTCACGACCGTGACGATCCAGCAGCGGGCCGGGGTGTCCCGCGGCCGCCTGCTCCACCACTTCCCGAACCGGGACACGCTCCTCATCGCCGCGGCCCAGTACCTGGCGGTCGAGCGGGTCGCCGAGATGGAACGGTGGGTGGGCGACTCCGAGTACGGCCGCACGACGGGCGGTGACCGTGTCGACCGGGCCGTCGAGCTGCTCTGGGAGACCTTCCGGCAGCCGTACTTCTGGGCCGCGATGGAGCTGTGGACCGTGGCCCGTACCAACGAGGACGTCCGCGCCGAGCTGCTGCCCGAGGAGCGCCGCCTCGGCGTCGCCCTGACCCACGTGATCGCGACGATGTTCGGGCCGGCGCTCTCCAGCCACGCCGCGTTCGACGACTTCCGGGAGCTGCTGTTCACCAGCATGCGCGGGGTCGCGCTCACCTACGCGGTGAGCCCGCGCGACCCGGAGACCGACCCGCACGTGGAGCGCTGGAAGCGGCTCGCCCGGCGGATGCTCGACGTGGACTGACCCGCGGCACACTGCACACCGATGCTGTCGGCTCGGGTGCCCGTGCCGCCAGCACCGACGATCGACCCCGACACCCGGAGGCCCCGTGCGCACCCCCACCGCCAGCGCCACCACCACCGTCGCCGCCTCGCCGGAGACGGTGTACCACCTGGTCAGCGACCTGCCCCGGATGGGCGAGTGGAGCCCGGAGAACACCGGCGGCCGCTGGGTGGGCACCCCCACCGGGCCGGTCGTCGGAGCCCGGTTCGCCGGCACCAACCGGCGCGGGCTGCGGCGCTGGCCCACCACCACCGTCGTCACCGACGCCACGCCCGGGCGCCGGTTCGCGTTCGAGACCCGCCTCGGCCCGGTCACCGCCGCGGAGTGGATCTACGAGATCACGCCGACCGGCACCGGCTGCGAGGTCACCGAGTCCTGGGTGGACCTGCGCCGCGCCCCCGTCGTCGCCATCGGCCGGGTCGTCACCGGCGTGCGTGACCGCGCGGCGTTCACCCGCGACATGCTCACGACCACGCTCGAGAAGCTGAAGGCGACCGCCGAGCGGGAGGACTGACCGCCCGGCTGGGCCGTCAGCCGCCGTCGAGCACCCCGCGCAGCACGGCGGCGAACTCGGCGGGCTTGCCCGGGTAGCCGAACTCGCCGCCGGCGAAGCCCCCGTGATGGCTCGGGAACATGACCGGCTCGCTGCCGAGCGCGGCCGCGACGCCACGGGCGGTCCGCGAGGTGAAGGTGTCCCCGGTCTCCTCGCCGATGGCGAGCACGATGCGGGTCCGCGCCGCGGTCAGTGCCGCGACGTCCGGGACGAAGTCGCTGACCGCCCAGGACCGGTCGGACAGCAGCGGGTCGTCCCGGGAGCCGTCGTCCTCGGTGGGCAGCCCGAACGCTGCCGGGTCGGGGGCCGGGCCGGCGAGGTAGGCGTCGGTGAGCGGGCCGGTCCAGCTGGTCATCGCGATGAACGCGGCCATCCCGGCACCCCAGCCCTTCGCCTCGTAGGCGTCGCGCCAGGCGGCGCGGGCGCGCCGGGCCTCGTCCGCGTCGGGCAGGACGGAGATCACCGGCGGCTCGTGGGCGACCAGCACGCGGACGTCCGACGGGTACGCCGTGACCAGCGCCAGCGCCGTCACCGCGCCGCCGCTGCTGCCGAACACGTCCACCGGCCCGGCGCCGAGGGCCGTGATCAGGGCGTGCACGTCCGTGGCCTGCACGTCCGGGTCGTGGTCGGTCCGGCCGTCGTGGCGGGTGCTGCGGCCGAGGCCACGCGGGTCGTACGCGACGACCGTGCGCTCGGGCAGGTGCGCGGCCAGCGAGCGGAAGCCGGTGGCGTCCATCGGCTGGCCGACCGCGACCAGCGGCGGCGGGCCGCCGGGAGCGGGGTCGGGGCCGTGGACGTCGTAGGTGATCTCGGCGCCGTCGGTGCGGAGGGTGTGGGTGCGCATGCCGTTCCGACCGGCGCGGCACCGGGAACTCATCGGCCGGTGGGACGGGTCAGGGCAGCAGGGCCCGCACCCGCTCCGGGTCCGGCCCGCCCGGTCCGATCACCACGACGGCGTCGTCGAAGCCCGCGTCGGCGTAGCGGCGCAGGTGCTCGCCGGTGCGCCCGAGGTCGGCCCCCGCAGGCACCGGGACCGCGTACGCGACGGCACGCCCACCACCGGCGGCCCGGAACCGGCCGAGCGCCGCGACCATCTCGTCGGGTGTGGCGCGGGAGCCCGACCCCAGCCAGCCCTCGAAGTGCCGGGCGGCCTTCTCGACGTTCGCGCCCCACGAGCCGACCAGCAGCGGCGGCCGGCCGGCCGGCGGGTCGGACAGCCGGGCGTGGTCGTCGCCCCCGGCGGCGAGCAGCGCACGGAGCCGGACCACGTTCTCGTCGAACACGCGGAAACGAGTCCGGTGGTCCCGGTCCAGGGCGGCGTAGTCGCCCCGGGTCGAGCCGGGGCTCACACCGAGCGACAGCCGGTCCCCGCACACCGCACGCAGCGAGAGCATCCGGTGCGCGAGCTCGGCGGGGTGGTGCAGCGGGACCTGCACCGTCCCCGTCCCCAGCTCGACGCCGTCGGTGGCGGCGGCCGCGGCGGCGAGGGCGACGAACGGGTCCGGGACCAGCCGGCCGCGGCCGATGATCTCGGGCGCCCACAGGCTCCGGAACCCCGCACCCGCCAGCCGGCGCGCCCACTCCGCCACCGGGTACGGCGGCGCGTCGGACAGGTGCGCGAGCGTCGCGCCCAGGCGCACGGCTACGCCGACCGGTCCGCCGCGAACCGGGCGTACCAGCGCAGCGCGTCGGGGTCGTCGACCGAGGCGATGTTCGCCGCCTTCTCCAGCGGCCTGCCGGACAGCAGCTTCTTGATCGGCACCTCGAGCCGCTTGCCGCTCAGGGTGTGCGGCACGGCAGGGGCCTCGACGATCTCGTCCGGGACGTGGCGGGGCGTCAACCGGGTCCGCAGGGTGGTGACGATCTGCTGCCTGAGGTCGTCGTCGAGCGCGTGCCCGGGTGCGGGGACGACGAACAGGCCCAGCCAGTACTCGTCGTCCGGCAGGTCGACGCCGACCACCAGCGCCTCGGTGATCTCCGGCATCGGTTCGAGGACGTCGTAGAAGTCGCCGGTGCCCAGCCGCACGCCCTGCCGGTTGAGCGTCGAGTCCGAGCGGCCGTGGATGGAGACGCTGCCATCGTCGTGCAGCGTGACCCAGTCGCCGTGCCGCCACACGCCGGGCCAGGTGTCGAAGTAGGACTCGGTGTAGCGCACCGCGTCCGGGTCGTTCCACAGGTACACCGGCATCGACGGCATCGGCTGCGTGACGACGAGGTCGCCGACCGACCCGACGACCGGTTCGCCGTCGTCGTCCCAGGCCGCGCAGTCGACGCCGGCGAGCCGGCCGCCGATGCGGCCCGCCCGGACGGGCGCGTACTCGTTCGCGCCGACGAACGAGCCGGAGATGTCGGTGCCACCGCTGGTGGAGTCGATCCGCACGTCCGGGCTGACGTGCTCGGCGATCCAGTGGTAGCCGGCCGGGGGCAGGGCCGAGCCGCTGACCATCACGTGCCGCAGCCGGCCCAGGTCGTGCTCGGCCCGGGGTGAGACACCGGTGTTCGCCGACGCGGTGACGACGGCGGCACCGAGCAGCATCACGTCGGCCCCGGTGCGGGCCGCGGCCTCCCAGACGGCGCCGGCCGGGTGCCCCGGGCTGCCCTCGTACAGCACGACGCCCGCGCCCTGCGTGAGCGCGCCCAGCTGCATGTTCCACAACGCCCAGCCGGTCGAGGTGTAGGCGAACATCCGCTCGCCGGCGCGCAGCCCGCAGTACAGCCCGGACCACTTGAGCCCCTCGAGCGTGATCCCGCCGTGGCCGTGCACCAGGCCCTTCGGCAGCCCGGTGGTGCCCGAGGTGAACAGCACCCACAACGGGTGCGAGAACTCAACCTGCTCGAACTCGGGCGCCGCGTCGGTGGCCAGCAGCTCGTCCCACGGCGTGCAGCCGTCGGGCGCGGGGCGATCGGACACGTACGGGACGTGCACGACGTGCCGCAGGGTCGGGAGCTCCTCGCGCAGCTGCGCGACGACGTCGGTGCGGTCGATCTCCCTGCCGTTCCAGTGGTAGCCGTCGGCCGCGACGAGCACGGTGGGCTCCAGCTGCGCGAGCCGCCCGATGGTCCCGTCCGCGCCGAAGTCCGGGGAGCAGCACGACCACACCGCGCCCACCGCGGCGGTGGCGAGCAGCCCGACGACCGTGTGCTCGGTGTTCGGGAGGTAGGCGCAGACCCGGTCGCCCGGGCGGACACCGGCCCGGCGGAGCCAGCCGGCGGCGGCCGCCACGGACCGGCGCAGCTCGCCGAAGGTGATCTCCCGGGCCCGGCCGCCGCCCTCCTGCACGCACACCAGCGCGGGGTCGTCCTCGGCGCCGCGGCGCAGCGCGTGCTCGGCCCAGTTCAGACGGGCACCGGTGAACCAGCGGGTGTGCGGCATCGGGTCGGCGGTCCGCACCCGGTCCCACGGCGCCGAGAAGGCGACCTCGTAGTGGTCGACGATCGAGCGCCAGAACCGGTCGACGTCGGCGACCGACCAGGCCCAGAACTCGTCGTGGTCGGCGAACGCCCGTCCCTCTCGCTCCTCCAGCCAGGTCAGGTACGCGCGCAGCGCGGAGCGCTCGATCCGGTCCTGCGACGGGCTCCAGAGGATGTCGGTCATCCGTTCAGCCTCCCCCTGCGTGAGCCGGCGGGCCCGCTCGCGGCGGGCCCGCCGACGCGTGCGATCTCAGACCAGCGACGCCGTCAGCCCGCCGTCGAGGACGTAGTGGCTGCCGGTGACCCACGACGCCCGGTCGGACGCGAGGAACGCCGCCACCTCGGCGATGTCCTCCGGGGTGCCGAGCCGCCCCTGCTTCATGGCGACGAGGTCCCCGAACGGGACCTGGGTCGCCGCCTCGAAGTCCGGGACCAGGCGCTCGACCATCGCCGTGTCGGCGAAGCCGGGACAGACCGCGTTGACCCGGACGCCCGTCGGCCGCATCTCCACCGCCGCGACCCGGGTCATCTGGATCACCGCCGCCTTGCTCGCGCAGTACGACCCGAGCAGCGGGCTGCCGCCGATGCCCGCGATCGAGGCGATGTTGACGACGTTGCCCTTCGACTCGACCAGGTGCCCGATCGCCGCCTTCATCGCGACGAAGGGCCCCCGCACGTTGACGGCGTGGATCCGGTCGAAGCTCTCCGTGGACTGTTGCAGCAGCGGCGAGGCCACCTCGATCCCGGCGTTGTTGACCAGGACGTCCAGCCCGCCGAGGATCTCGACGGCTCGGGCGACGGCCGCCTGTACCTGCGCCTCGTCGGTGACGTCGCAGTTGGCGACGCCGGCGGCGCCGATCTCGGCCGCCACCTTCCCGGCCGCGTCGGCGTCGATGTCGCTGATCACGACCCGGGCGCCGCGCTCCGTGAACAGGGCCGCGATCGCCCGGCCGATCCCGGCCCCGGACCCGGTGACGAGGACGCGCTTACCCTCGAGCTCGGCCATCGGTCAGGACGCCTCGACCTTCGGCATGATGTCGTTCTTGATCCGCTTGAGGTCGTCGAGCGTCTTCGACACCGGGACGTCGGCGAACGGCGGCCAGATCAGCGGCATCGTCATCCCGGCCTCCTTGTAGGCCTTCAGCCGGTCGGTGACCTGCCGCTCGGAGCCCACGAGCAGGTTCGACGCGACGCCGTTGACGGTCTGGTCGGTGTCCTCGTCGGTGATGACCGTCCAGATCATGCTGCAGATCTCGAGGTCCTTCGACCGCTTCGGGCTGCCGATCTCCTCGAACTGCTCGTCGATGGCGGTCCGCCACCTCCCGAGCCCCTCCGGGGAGTCCTGGATGCCGATCCACCCGTCGAGGTCGTACTTCGTGATCCGCCGCGCCGAGCGCAGCGGGTCCTTGAGGCCGCTCATGAAGATCGGCGGACGCGGCTGCTGGAGCGGCTTCGCTCCGAACCCGCACTTGTCGAAGTCGGCGAACTCGCCGTGGTACTCGAAGTGGTCGTTCTCGGCGGCCCAGATGCCCTGCATGATCTCGATCGACTCGCGCACGTGCTTGTGCCGCTTCGGGAAGATGTGCGCGGCGCTCGCGGCGGCGAACTCCTCGGGCATCCAGCCGGACCCGACACCGACGTTGAGCCGGCCGTTCGAGAGGTGGTCGATCGTCGACAGCTCCGCGGCGAGGACGCCGGGCGAGCGGAACGGCGTGTCGATGATGCTCATGCCGATGCGGACCTTCGAGGTCTTCGCCGCGAGCCACGGGATCAGGGGGTAGCCCTGGAACCACTGTCCGCGGGAGCTCACGGGCAGGGCGTTCGGCAGGCCGTCCATCATGCCGAACGAGTACTGGAGCCCCTCGTGGTCGGACGCCTCCGGGACGACGATCCGGTCCAGCGTCCAGACCGAGTCGAAGTCGAGCTCCTCGGCGAGCTCGGTGAGGTCGGTCAGCTCCTTGATCGTCACCTTGTCGCGGAAGTTCGGCAGGTAGAGAGCGAGCTTCATGTGATGCGGCCTCCTTGCGGCATGACAGTGCCTCGATCGGTGTGACGTGGATCTCTCCCTCCGGGGGACCTTACCCACGATCGGGCGGGAACGATCGTGCACGACCGAAACCCGGTCGGCCACGACCGATCAGGCACGCGACACCGGCGACCCACTCGGGGCGCCACCTCGCTCGTCAGGGCGGCGAACCCGGTGCCCCACCACAGCACCTCGCGTACGGGACGGTCCGGCGCGGGAGCGCCCCGGTGATGTGTACGTCAGGCACTGTCGGCGGCACAGAACAGATTCGAGCGTGGAACCTCGAAATCACCGCAGTAGTCGATGAGGATCGGGTCGCTGGCGCAGTCGCCGAAGTCGTACAGCCCGCCTTCCCAGGTCACGCGACTGGTGACGGCGTAGCGGTAGTGATGCCCCGGGATGCAGACGAGCTCGGCGCCGATGGGACCGGCGGACCAGGCCCTTTCCTCGGTCTGTTGATTGTTCTCGGACGAGGCGAGCGTGTCGTTCGTCAGGGTGACCGACAGGACGATGCTGTCGGGCGAGTCACCACTCTTCTCCCGGCACTCGACCTGCCCGAAGATCCGGACGCGGTTGAACTGGACGTCGAGTCCGCCCAGGGCGTCGTTCGTGCAGTCCAGCGTCATCGTTCGCGCAGAGGCCGGTGCGGCACCCGCCAGCGACGTCCCGAGCAGAAGTGCCGCGACGAGGAGTGGCACGGTGAGCATGCGACACCGAGGACGCCGGCGGCACAGATCTCCGAGCGCGTGCAGAAGAACGGATTTCCGGATCACGGGGAAACCTCCATGTCGACCCTGTCGCACCGAACGGGAACCACGAACTCTGCTCGGCTCGCAATTCCAGGACACAGCAGAGTCCTCGGACGTCTTCGTAGTCAAGTTCGCCGATCAGGAACCCCCCCCCCGTTCACGGGACATGGCAGGTCGCGATTTCACCGAATGCCGACTCTCCGACAGAACCGTGTACCGTGCTCTTTCCGGATCCGGTTTCCCGCGAGCAGGTGACAGTCCGTGGTCACTGTCCGGGCGACATGACACAGCCGCACCGAACGGAGCGGGCCGGCTCCCGCTACTCCGCGGAGGAGGCGCATCACGGTGTCGGGGCGGCCACCGGCGCCCGGCCGATCGACGGGAACGGCGAACGTGCAGGTCACGTATGGAGCCGGAGGTCGGGATCGAACCGACGACCTACTGTTTACAAGACAGTTGCTCTACCACTGAGCTACACCGGCGGGTGATCCCAGCCTAACCCGCAGCCGTCGTCGCAACCTCCGGGCCTGCCCGGCCGTCGCACGATGTGAGGCCGGGTGTGAGGCCGGCGGAGCCCCCGTCGCCGTGCCGGGACACAGCCCTAGCCTTGTAGGCGCAGGCACCGCTAGGACATACGGAGGTGACGGGGTCGTGGCCGAGGAGACGCCGACGGGCGACCGGTTCGCACGCCGGTTGCGCGGAGCGTTGCGACGCGACGCGAAACGGCTGCTGACCCCGGGTCCGTCGACGGTGCCGATGCTGATGCTCGGCCCCCAGGTGCCCGACGACGCACAGGTGCAGCAGGTCCTCGACCTCTGCATGCGGATCGGCGAGATCGAACTGTCGTCCGGTGAGTCGGTCGACGAGGTCACGGCGACGATGCTGCGGCTGGCGAACGCCGCGGGTCTGCCCGCCGTGGACGTGGACATCACCTTCACCTCGATCACGATGTGCTGCCACCGCGGCAACGCGGCCCAGCCGGTCACGACCATGCGGCTGGTCCGCTACCGGACGCTCGACCTGTCCCGGCTCGCGGAGACCGAGGAGATCGTCCGGGATCTCGAGGCGGGAAAGCTGGACGTCCGGGCGGCGTCGTCGCGGGTCTCGGACGTCATGCGCAGCCCGCACCCGTACCCGCGCTGGATCGCCACGGTCGGGTGGGCCGGGCTGGCCGCATCCATTGCGCTCCTGCTCGGCGGTGGCCCGATCACGGCCACGGCCGCCTTCGTCACCACGGCGATCATCGACCGGATCGGCCGGCTGCTGGCGCGCCTGGGAGTGGCCGCGTTCTTCCAGCAGGCGCTCGGCGGCTTCCTGGTCACCGCGTCGACGATCCTGCTGATCTCGCTGGGCCTGTTCCCCGCTGGGACGAGGCCGTCGTTCATCGTGGCGGCAGGCATCACGGTGCTGCTGTCCGGGCTGAGCGTGGTCAGCACCGTGCAGGACGCGCTGACCGGCTACTACCTGACGGCGTCGGCCCGGGTCGTGGAGATCTCGCTGCTCTCGGCCGGGCTGCTGACCGGCGTCGTCATCGGGCTCCAGCTCGGGTTCCAGTTCGACGTCACCATCGAGGTCTCCGGCGACCTGCCGTCGAGCGTCGGGCAGTTCGGCTTGTCGGTCGTGTCGGGTGCGCTGGCCGCGGCGTTCTACGCGCTGGCCGGCTACTCCCCGTTGAAGTCGCTGCCGATCGCCGGTGCGGTCGGCGCGGCCAGCTGGGCCGTGTACGGGGCGATGACCCAGATCGTCGGGCTCGGCACGATCACCTCGACCGGTCTGGCGGCGCTCGTCGTCGGCCTGGCCGCCGGTCTGCTGCGGCGCGGCACCGACACCCCGCCGATGGTCGTCACGCTGGCCGGCGTCACCCCGCTGCTACCCGGTCTCGCCGCGTACCAGGGCTTCTACCAGCTCGCGGTCGAGGGGGTCTCGGAAGGCCTGGTGACGGTGACGATCGCGCTCGCCACCGGCCTCGCGCTGGCCGCCGGTGTGGCCCTGGGCCAGTTCGTGACCCGGCCGCAGCGCACGCCCGAGGAGCGGCCGACCTCGACCGACGCACCGAGCCCCGCCACGAACAGCGGGTTCATGTTCGGCCCCGGCTCCGACGGCGCCGCCGAGAACGGGGCCGCGTCGCAGGATTCGAAGTAGGGTCGGCGGCGGGCCGCGGGACGAGCCCGGGGCCCGCGCGTCGAGGAGGGTATGTGACCAGCGGCGAACCGGTGACCGCAGCGGACCTCGTGGTGGTGGCCAACCGGCTGCCGGTGGACTACGAAAGGCGGCCGGACGGCAGCACCGGCTGGAAGCGCAGCCCGGGGGGCCTGGTCACGGCGCTGGAGCCGACGCTGCGGGCCCGGGAGGGCGCCTGGGTCGGCTGGCCCGGCGTTCCGGACGTCGAGGTCGAGCCGTTCGCCGAGGACGGGTTGTCGCTGTTCCCCGTACGCCTGTCCGCCCAGGAGGTCGAGGACTACTACGAGGGCTTCTCCAACGGCACGCTCTGGCCGCTCTACCACGACGTCGTCGCGCAGCCGCAGTTCCACCGGCACTGGTGGCGCGCCTACACGACGGTCAACCAGCGGTTCGCCGAGGAGGTCGCGAAGGTCGCCGCGCACGGCGCGACGGTCTGGGTGCAGGACTACCAGCTCCAGCTCGTCCCCGGCCGGCTGCGCGAGCTGCGCCCCGACCTGCGGATCGGCTTCTTCCTGCACATCCCGTTCCCGCCGGTCGAGCTGTTCCGCCAGCTCCCGTGGCGGACCCGGATCCTGGAGGGGCTGCTCGGGGCCGACCTGGTCGGTTTCCACACCGACGGCGGTGTCCGCAACTTCCACTGGCTCGCCCAGGAGCTCACCGGTGCGGCACCGGACCGTGATCCCGAGATCGTCCGCTACGGCGATCGACGGGTGCAGCTCGGCGCCTTCCCCATCTCGATCGACGCGAAGCACCTCGACGCCCTGTCCCGCCGCCCCGAGGTGATCGAGCGGGCCGCCCAGATCCGCCGGGAGCTCGGGAACCCGGAGCGGATCGCGCTCGGGGTGGACCGGCTCGACTACACCAAGGGCATCGACGTCCGGCTGCGCGCGTTCCACGAGCTCCTCGAGGAGGAGCGGATCACGGTCGACGACGCCGTGATGATCCAGCTCGCGACGCCGTCCCGCGAGCGGGTCGAGCACTACCAGCAGATGCGGGACGACATCGAGCTCTCGGTCGGGCGCCTCAACGGCGAGTTCGCCCGGGTCGGGCACCCCGCCGTCCACTACCTGCACCGGTCGCTGCCCCGCGAGGAACTCGTCGCGTTCTTCCTGGCGGCCGACGTCATGCTGGTGACCCCGCTGCGCGACGGCATGAACCTCGTCGCGAAGGAGTACGTGGCCTCCCGGCACGACGACCGCGGCGTCCTCGTCCTGTCCGAGTTCGCCGGTGCGGCGATCGAGCTGACCAGCGCGCTGCTGGTGAACCCGCACGACACCGACGGGGTCAAGGAGGCGCTCTACGCGGCGCTGACCATGAACCCGGACGAGGGTGCGAAACGGATGCGGACGCTGCGCAGGCAGGTCCTCGACAACGACGTCGACCGCTGGGCGCGCGGGTTCCTCGAGTCGCTCGGGGTCACGGTGGCCCCGTGAGCCTCGACGCCGACCTGGACCGGCTGGCGTCGGCGGGGGCACTGCTCGTCGCGCTGGACTTCGACGGCGTCCTCGCGCCGCTGGTGGACGACCCGTCGGCCTCGCGGCCGCTGCCGGAGTCCGCCGAGGCGGTCCGGCGCCTCGCCGCGCACGACACGACGACCGTCGTGATGCTGTCCGGCCGCGGGCGCGACGACCTCGCGGCCGTCTCCGGGTTCGGCCCGCCGGTCGGGCTGGTCGGCAGCCACGGGGCGGAGTACGACGACGAGCTCGCCGCCCGCCTCGGCCGCACCGGACTCCTGACCGCGGCGCAGGCGGAGCGGCGCGAGGCGTTGCTCGCGGGCCTGCGGGAGCTCGTCGACGCCGCTCCGGGCTCCCGGCTGGAGACGAAGCCGGCCGGTGCGGCCGTCCACGTCCGCGGCATGGATCCGGCCGACGGCGCCGCCCTGCTCGAGCGGGTGGCGGCCGGGTGGGTCCGGGACGGGATCGACGCGACCCCCGGCAAGGACGTGCTGGACCTGGCCGTGCTGCGGACGACGAAGGGCGCGGCGGTCGAGGTCCTGCGTGACCAGCTCGGGATCGACGCGGTGCTGTTCGCCGGGGACGACGTCACCGACGAGACCGCGTTCCGGGTGCTGCGCGACGGCGACGTCGGCATCAAGGTCGGCGACGGCGACACCGCGGCCCGGCACCGGGTCCCCGGCCCGCCGGAGATGGCGGGGGTCCTGGAGCGGCTGGCCGCGCTGCGCGGCTGACCGGGGTCAGTCGAGGTCGGCCAGCGCGGCGGGTGGCTCGCGGCACGGGTCGTCGGCGGCGGGCAGGTCGGAGGCGCTGCCGGCGATCCCGATGCCCTCGGTCGCGGAGACGCCGCCCATCTGGCTGTACCAGCGGGGTGCGCGTTCGCGGGCGTGCCAGTAGCCCTTCGCACTGATGAACCCGCGCTCGCCGGGATCGGCGGCACCGTTGCCGTTGGTGTCCCCGAGGAAGCGCATGCCCCCGCCGGGGGCGCGTTCCACGTGCAGCGGCGACGGCAGCAGCCCCACGAGCTGGGCGGACTCGTCGATGCTCAGCGCCCGGCTGGACTTGCCGAAGTAGTACCAGGACGCGGCGCACACGCCGTAGACGCGCGGCGCGAACTGCGCGACGTTGACGTAGATCTCCAGGATCCGGCGCTTGGGCATCACCAGTTCCATCGTCTCCGCCGGCGGGATCTCCAGCGCCTTGCGCACGGGTTCGAGCGGCGGGTACCGCCCGCCCCACAGGAACAGGTTCTTCGACGTCTGCTGGGTGATGGTCGATCCCGACGGGTCGTCGGTCCCGTCCATGTAGGCCTGCACACGCGCCCACTGCATCCCGTAGTCCACCGCGAGCGTCCGCTCGGGGAACTGCTGGTCCTCCTGCCCCATGACGACGACCAGGAAGTTGCGCGACACGTGGTCGGCGTCGGTCCACTGCGCGACGGTCGGCCCGAAGTTCCACAGCCGGAACATCGAGTACGGCGGGTCGACCAGCGTGAACAGCAGCACCAGGACCAGCGGGACGGCCTGGGCGACGAGTGCCCAGCGCAGGCCCTGGCGGAGCCGGGCCCGTGTCGACGGCGCCGGTGCACCCGGGGCCCGCTGCGGGAGCAGGCGGCGCCGCAGCGCCGCGATGCGCGGGCCGATCGGTTCGAGCGGGCGACGCGGGGCGCCACGGCCGATCCCGGGACGTGCGTCCGGGGCCGCACCCCGGCGCGGTGGCGGTCCGGTCCGGCGCGGACCGCCGCGGCGCGGGGGCAGGGGGCGCTCGGCGGGGTGCAGGTCCGCCGGATCCGGGGACCGCCGGTCGGCCCGGTCCCACCCGGAGACGTCCGGGGGCGGCGGCGCGACGGGCCACGCCGCCTGCGGGGCGGACGACGGCGGGCGGGCGGCGGCGCGCTGCCCGGCCCGGGGACCCGCCGCCCCACGCCCGGCGCCGGCTCCCGGGGCCGCACCGCGGCCGGGTCCTGCGGGCGGCTGAGGTGCGGGCCGGCCGGACCCCGGCACGGACCGCCGCGGCCCGGCCGGAGGCGGACCGGCGGGGCGGGGCCCGGCAGGAGGCGGACCGGCGGGCCGCGCCCCGGGAGGCGGCGGTGCCGGAGGGGGCGGAGCGGACCGTCCGGGTGGTGGCGCGGAGGCGCGACCGGGCGGGGGGCCGCGGCGCGGGCGTCGGGGCGGGCCGGCGTCGTTCAGCGCAGCCTCCCCGTCGGTCCGTCCGGCCACCCGGACGGGGGACCCGGGCCCGACGATACCGACGAGACGGACGGCGCCTCGCCGGCCCGGGGTCAGCGCGGCGGCCCGTCCGCCGGGTCGGCGGCGTCGAGGACCTCGACCGGGTCACCGACGTGCAGCTCCGTCCCGGGGTCGTCGGGGACGAGGTTCATCCCGAACCAGACGCCCTTGTCGAACCGTCGGTGCCGGGCCAGGGTGACCATCGGCTCCCGGCCCTTCACCGCCGTCACGGGGTCCACGGTGGTCAGCACGCACCGGGCGCAGCCCTTCACGACCCGGAACCGCGCGTCCCCGATCCGCACCCGGCGCCAGCCGTCCTCGGCCCACGCGGGAGCACCGGAGACGACCAGGTTCGGGCGGAACCGGACCATCGGCAGCGGGCCCTCGCCGGCGTGCGGACCGTCGGCGACCCGGGCGTTCAGCGCGTCGAGGCTGCTCGTCGACGTCAGCAGCAGCGGGTAGCCGTCGGCGAACGAGACCCGGTCGTCGTCCCGGGCGAACTCCGGATCCGGGCGACGGCGGTCCGGGTCGTCGAGGTGCACGAGGCGGACCTTCTCGCCGAGCAGCTCGGAGAACCAGGCGTCGGCGTCGTCCCCGGCCCGCACGCCCGCCGTCTCCCACCGGTGCACCCGCACCGGTTCGACGCCCGGCGACGGGTCGGGCACGGCCACCCGCAGCGCGGGCAGGTCCGGCCCGGTGATCTCCAGGCCGTCCACGACCGGCTGCGGCACGGCCAGGACCAGCCGCGGGTGGGTGCGCGCGGTGACCATCCGGCCGTCGTCGCCGGAGACGAGCATCCACCGGCGGTCGCCCGCGAGACCGGCCCGTTCCACCACGGCTCGTCGCAGGTCGGCACCCCGGCAGGACTTGACCGGGTACCGGCGCAGGCCGGTCAGCGTCACCACCCGGAGAAGAACTCCCCGGACTGGCGGAGCGCCCGCGTGGTGCTGCCGACGATCAGCTCGGTGGGCAGCACGACGTGCTCGGAGACATTGCGGTCGCCCCGCTCCAGCAGCAGGCGACCCGCCTCCCGGCCCTTCTCCCGGAACGGCTGGCGGACCGTGGTCAGCCCGGCCCGCTCGGCCTCGGGGACGCCGTCGAACCCGGCGACCGACAGGTCCTCGGGGACCCGCAGGCCACGCTCGCGGGCCTCGCCGAGCGCGCCGAGGGCGAGGATGTCGGACGTGCACACCAGCGCCGTGATGCCCGGGTGCGCGTCGAGCAGGGTGGCGGCGCCGTCGGCACCGGCCTCCAGGGTGTGCTCGTACCGCTCGATGACGGGCACGCCAGCCCAGTCCACACCGGCCTCGGCGAACGCCGCGCGCAGGCCCGCGAGGCGTTCGCGTTGCACGCTGTAGGAACCCGTCTCCTGCCGGGCCTGGTCGGCCGGCCCGTCGTGCCGTCGCGAGCCGAGGCGCATGCAGAGCACCCCGATCCGCCGGTGCCCGAGCTCGACCAGATGCCTGCCCAGCGCGAGCGTGCCGGCGCGGTCGTCGACACCGACCCGGTCGACGCCCTCGACGTCGGCCGGCTGGTCGCACACGACCGTCGGCACCGGGCGCTGCAGCACGGCCCGGAAGTGCGGGTCGTCCTCGCTGACCGAGTACACGACGAAGCCGTCGACGCCGGCCTGGAACACGGCGTCGACGTCGGAGTGCTCGGGGCTCACCGGCACGAGCAGCAGACCGGTCCCGGCCTTCTCGCAGGCCAGCGCGAGCCCTTCGAGGAAGCCCGTCGCGCCCGGGTCCCGGAAGGCGTAGCTGAGGGCCTCGGTGAGCAGCAGACCGACCGCACCGGCCCGGCGGGTACGGAGTGACCGCGCGACCGGGTCCGGGCCCGGGTACCCCAGCCGCCGGGCGGCCTCGAGCACCCGCTCGCGCAGCGGCGCGGACAACTGGTCGGGACGGTTGTAGGCGTTCGACACGGTCGTCCGCGAGACCCCGAGCTCGGCCGCCAGCGACGCCAGCGTCGCCGGGCGCCGCTGGTGCTGGGGACCGGTCATCCCCGAACGGTAGCGGCGCCGTCACCGGCGTGAAAGTCCACCCCGTCCGGGCCTGCGCGGATCACACCCTGCGACGTGGGATGGGGGCGTCGTCCGACGGTAGAGTGAATCGAGAACGGTTATCGATAAAGATATGCCGATATGTTGATAGGAGCTCCGTCCGTGTCCCGATCCCCGCTCCGGCCCGCCACTCTCGTGGCCGGGCTGGCCGCGTTGTCCCTCGGACTGTCCGCCTGCGGTTCCGGCCAGGTCGACACCCCCACCAGCCCGGACACCCCCCAGGTCCGGATCGTCACCTCCACCGACGCCTGGGGCGCCGTCGCGAAAGCCGTCGGCGGCAACTACGCACAGGTCGACCCGATCATCGACTCGGCGAACCAGGACCCGCACGGCTACGAGGCCACCCCCGGCGACGCGGCCACCGTCGGCGACGCCCAGCTGATCGTCACCAACGGCGGCGGCTACGACGCGTTCATGACCGGCCTGGTCGACGCGTCGGGCAACCGGGCCCCGGTCGTCGACGCGGTCGCGGTCTCCGGGCTGGAGGGCGCCGCCGAGGCGGCGGAGGCCGGTGGGCACGACCACGCGCACGGCGCGCACGCGGGTGAGAGTCCCGAGGAGCACGCCGCGCACGCCGGCGAGGGCGAGGAGGCCGGACACGAGGGCCACGACCACGGCGCGTTCAACGAGCACGTCTGGTACAGCCTGCCGACCGTGCAGAAGGTCGCCCAGCAGATCGCCGACCGGCTCGCCGAGATCGACCCGAGTGCCGCCGAGTACTTCCGCAGCAACGCGCAGACGGTGGGCGGCGGGGTCGCGCAGCTGACCTCGAAGGCCACCGAGATCGGCCGCGCCCACCCCGGCGCACGGGTCGCGGTGACCGAGCCCGTGCCCGACCACCTGCTCGAGACCGCGGGGGTGCAGAACGCGACGCCGCAGGAGTTCTCGTCCGCCGTCGAGGAGGGCACCGACCCGCCCGCCGCCGTCGTCGCGCAGATGCTCGACCTGTTCCGTGCCCAGCCGCCGGTCGACGCGCTGATCGTCAACACCCAGACCGAGTCGGCGAGCACCGACCAGGTCCGGGCCGCGGCCGAGCAGGCGGGCGTCCCGGTGGTCGAGATGTCGGAGACGATGCCCGACGGCGTCGACGACTACGTGCAGTGGATGAACACCAACCTCGATGCGCTGAACGCGGCGCTGGCACGCTGATCCCGTGCACCCTGCAACGACCACCCGCCCCGCGCTCTCACTGCGCGGGGCGGGCCTGCGTTTCGGCGACCGGACCCTGTGGTCCGGCCTGGACCTCGACGTCGCGCCCGGCGAGTTCGTCGCCGTGCTCGGCCCGAACGGCTCCGGCAAGACGACGCTGATGCGCGTCCTGCTGGGCCTGCTGCCGCTGTCCGAGGGCGAGGTACGGGTGGCGGGTGCGGCGCCGCGGCGGGGCAGCCCGGAGATCGGCTACGTGCCCCAGCAGCAGCCGCTCGATCCGGACCTGCCGCTGCGCGGACGCGACCTGATCGGCCTGGGGCTGGACGGGCACCGGTTCGGGCCGGGCCTGCGCGGCCGGCGGGTGCGGCGGGCGAAGGTGGACCGGGCGCTGGAGCAGGTCGGCGGGACCGGGTACGCCGACGCCCCCGTCGGACGGCTGTCCGGCGGCGAGCAGCAGCGGCTCCGCGTCGCGCAGGCCCTGGTCGGGGACCCGGCCGTCCTGCTGTGCGACGAGCCGCTGCTGTCGCTGGACCTCTCCCACCAGCGCACCGTCACCCGGCTGATCGAGGACCGCCGCCGGGCCGACGACACCGCGGTGCTGTTCGTGACCCATGAGATCAACCCGGTGCTGCCGCTCGTCGACCGTGTGCTCTACCTGGTCGACGGCCGGTTCCGGATCGGGCCGACGGAGGAGGTCATGACCTCGGAGGTGCTGTCGGAGCTCTACCGCACCGAGGTCGACGTGCTGCGTGTACGGGACCGGCTGGTCGTCGTCGGCGCCGAGGACCACGAGCACCACGGCGACACGCTGCCGGTGGGGGGTGCCTGATGGACGAGCTGTTCTCCCTCGACGGCACCGCGGAGCTGCTCGGCGAGCCGTTCGTCCAGAACGCACTGATCGCCTGCGCGGTGCTCGGCCTCGTGGCCGGGCTGCTCACCCCGCTGGTCGTCAGCCGCGGCATGGCCTTCGCCGTGCACGGCACCGCGGAGCTGGCCTTCACCGGTGGCGCGGCCGCGCTGCTCGTCGGTGTCGAGGTCGGGCTCGGCTCGGTCGTCGGGGCCGTCGTCGCCGCGACGATCTTCGGGGTGCTCGGCCTGCGCCAGCGCGAGCGGGACTCGGTGATCGGCGTCGTGATGGCGTTCGGGCTCGGCCTCGGGGTGCTGTTCCTGTCGCTGTACGACGGCCGGTCCGCGAACCGGTTCGGCCTGCTCACGGGATCGATCGTGTCGGTCGACGGCACCAACCTGTGGGTGCTCGCCGTCGTCGCGCTGCTCGTGCTGGGCACCCTGCTCGTGGTCTACCGGCCGCTGCTGTTCGCCAGCACCGATCCCGACGTCGCACTCGCCCGCGGCGTCCCGGTGCGGGCGCTGTCGCTGGTGTTCGCGGTGCTGATCGGCCTGGTCACCGCGCTGGCGGTGCCGATCGTCGGTGCGATCCTGGTGCTCGCGGTCATGATCGTTCCCGGGGCGGCGGCGAACCGGGTGACCGCCAACCCGGTGCTCGCCACGGTGATCGCGATCGTGATCGCCGAGGTGGCGCTGGTCGGCGGGACGGTCCTGTCGCTCGCCCCCGGAGTGCCGGTGTCGGCGTACGTGGCGACGATCGGCTTCGTGGCCTACGTGCTGTGCCGGGTGATCGCCCGGCTCCGTGGGCGGGCCCCCGTCCGGGCCTGACCCGGCACGCACCCCGTGACCGCGCCGCGCACCCGCTGCGAGGGGTGCGGGACGCGGCGACGGGGTGCTTGGCGCGGTGACGGGGTGCGCTCAGCGCTCCAGACGACGACGGCGCGCGACCTCGGCGAGCACGACGCCGGTGGCCACCGAGGCGTTCAGCGACTCCACCCGGCCGGCCAGCGGGATCGACACCGTCAGGTCGCAGGTCTCGCGCACCAGGCGGGACAGGCCCTTGCCCTCCGACCCGGTGACGAGCGCCAGCGGCCCGGTGGCGAGGTCGAACTCGTCGAGGGAGACGTCACCGTCGGCGGCCAGGCCGACGACCATCAGCCCGGCCGAGGCGTACTCGCGCAGGGTCCGGGTCAGGTTCGTCGCCCGGGCCACCGGCACGCGCACCGCGGTGCCGGCCGAGGTCCGCCACGCGACGGCCGTCATCCCGGCCGCGCGCCGCTGCGGTACGACGACACCGTGCCCGCCGAACGCCCCCACCGACCGGACGACCGCACCCAGGTTCCGCGGGTCGGTCACCCCGTCCAGGGCGACGGTCAGCGCCGGGCGGCCGGAGTCGGCCGCCGCCTCGAGCAGCTCGTCCGGGTGCGCGTAGCTGTACGGCGGCACCTGCAGCGCCAGGCCCTGGTGCAACGCCCCGCCGGTGAGCCGGTCCAGGTCGTTGCGGGGGACCTCCAGGATCGAGATCCCCTGCTCCGCGGCGAGCGAGACCGCCTCGGCGACCCGCTCGTCGGCGGACATACCGGTGGCGACGTGCAGCGCCGTCGACGGGACACCCGCCCGGAGGCACTCGACGACCGGGTTGCGGCCGAGCACGGTCTCCGGGCCCTCGCCGTCGCCGCGCCGTCCGGCGACCGGACGGCGGCGCTGTTGCTGCTGGTCCTGCCGCTCGCGGCGGGCGGCCGCCTTCTGCTTGGGGTGGCCCGGGCGCATCTCGCCGGACGGGGTCGGCCCCTTGCCGCGGAGCGAGCGCCGGGGCTGGCCGCCGGAACCGATGACCGGGCCCTTCTTCGTGCCCTCCTTGCGGACGGCACCGCGTCGCTTGGAATTGCCTGCCATGCTCTTATGCGTCCTTCAATGTCCAGGTGGAGCCGCCGGCGCCGTCCTCGACGGCGATCCCGGCGGCGAGCAGCTCGTCGCGGAGCCGGTCCGCGGTGGCGAAGTCGCGCCTGGCGCGCGCCGCCTGCCGGCGCTCCAGCATCGACTCGACCAGGGTGCCGAGTGCCTGCCGGGCGGCGTCGCCGGCGTTGTCGGCCGCGCCCCCGGCGGCCAGCGGGTCGAGGCCGAGCACGCCCGTCGTCGCGCGGACGCAGGACGCGGCCTGCGACGCGGTGCGGGCGTCGCCGGCGTCGAGGGCGGTGTTGCCCTCCCGCACCAGCTTGTGCACCGCACCGAGCGCGATCGGCGTGCCCAGGTCGTCGTCGAGCGCGGCGGTGAACTCGGCGGGCAGCTCGGTGGAGGGCTCGGGCAGCCCGTGCCGCTCCCGCACCCGGTTCACGAACGACTCGACCCGCCGGTACGCGGCGACCGCCTCGTCCAGCGCGGCGTCGGAGTACTCGATCGCCGACCGGTAGTGCGGGCCGACCAGGTAGTACCGCAGCTCGACCGGGCGGACCCGCTGCAGCAGGGCCTCGATCGCCAGGGTGTTGCCCAGCGACTTCGACATCTTCTCGCCGCCCATGGTCACCCAGGCGTTGTGCAGCCAGAACCGGGCGAACGGGTCACCGGCGGCGTGCGACTGGGCCCGCTCGTTCTCGTGGTGCGGGAACACCAGGTCCAGGCCGCCGCCGTGGATGTCGAACTCCGGGCCCAGGTACGCGGTCGCCATCGCCGAGCACTCCAGGTGCCACCCCGGACGGCCGTGCCCCCACGGGGTGGGCCAGCTCGGCTCGCCCGGCTTCGCGGCCTTCCACAGCGTGAAGTCGAGCGGGTCCCGCTTGTCCCCGGCCTCGCCCTCGCCCTGGTGGACGTCGTCGACCTTCTGGCCGGACAGCGTCCCGTACTCGGGCATCGTCCGGACGGCGAAGTAGACGTCGCCGTTCGCCGCGTAGGCGTGACCGCGCTCGATCAGCCGCTCGATCAGCTCGACCATCTGCGTGATGTGCCCGGTCGCGCGCGGCTCGACCGACGGCGGGAGGCAGCCCAGGGCGTCGTAGGCGGCGGTGAAGGCCCGCTCGTGCGTGGCCGCCCACTCCCACCACGGACGCCCGGCGGCCTCCGACTTGCGGAGGATCTTGTCGTCGATGTCGGTGACGTTGCGGACCAGGGTGACGTCGTACCCGCTGCGGCCGAGCCAGCGGCGGAGCACGTCGTAGTTGAGACCGGAGCGGACGTGGCCGATGTGCGGCAGCCCCTGCACGGTGGCACCACAGACGTACATCGACACGGCTCCGGCCCGCAGCGGCGTGAACGCACGCTGCTCCCTGGTCGCGCTGTCGAGAAGTCTGAGGCTCACATCACCAGGGTACGGCTCTCCGATTCGTCCACTACACGGGCGGTGCCTCCGCGGCAAGCTGTCTGTCATGAGTGTTCAGCAGCTGTACCCCAGGCTCGTCGTGTCCGACGCCGACGCGGCCATCGCCTTCTACACCGCCGCGTTCGGCGCGGAGCTGGTCGAGCGCTACACCGACGGCTCCGGCCACGTCGTGCACGCCCTGCTGCGGGCGGGCGACGCGGTCTGGGCGGTGAAGGACGGCGACGAGGTCGACCCGGCGCCCACCGGCCCGGGCGCGGTGATCCTCGCGCTGTACGTGGACGACCCGGACGCGGTCGCCGCCGCGATCGTCGACGGCGGCGGGCGGGTGATCTTCGAGGTGTCGGACCACCCGTACGGCGAGCGCGGCGGCCGGCTGGCCGACCCGTTCGGTCACGCCTGGATGGTCGCGTCGCGCAGCGGGGACCTCACCACGGAGGAGATCCAGCGGCGGACCGCGGAGGCCTACCCCTGACCGGGGCCCGTCCCTGACCCGGGGGCCTGTCCCTGACGGAGGGCCTGTCCCTGGCCGGGGAGGAGCAGGGCCGTCGCGACGGCGGCACGGCCCTCGCCGCGCCCGGTGAGCCCGAGACCGTCGGTGGTGGTGCCCGAGACCGACACCGGGCCGCCGACCACGTCGGACAGCACCCGTTCGGCCTCGGCACGCCGCTTCCCGATCTTGGGATCGTTGCCGACCACCTGGACGGCCGCGTTGCCGACGGTCCAGCCGTCGCGGACGAGCAGCCTGGCGACCTCGGCGAGCAGCGCCACGCCGGACGCGCCGGACCACTCCGGGCGCCCGGTGCCGAACACGGCCCCGAGGTCGCCGAGCCCGGCGGCGGACAGCAGCGCGTCGCAGAGCGCGTGCGCCGCGACGTCGCCGTCGGAGTGCCCGGCGCAGCCGTCGGCGCCGTCCCACAGCAGGCCCGCGACCCAGCAGTCGCGGCCCGCCTCGACGGGGTGGACGTCGGTCCCGATCCCGACCCTCATCCGATCCTCTCCGCGGTCCCCGCGAGCAGCAGGCCGGCGATGCGCAGGTCCCACGCCGTGGTCACCTTGAACGCCAGCGGGTCGCCGGCGACGGTCGACACCGGGTCGCCGGCGGCCTCGACCAGCCCGGCGTCGTCGGTGCGCGGGTCGGGCGACCCCGCGTAGGCGCGGCGCAGGACGCCGGGCAGGAAACCCTGCGGGGTCTGCACCGCACGCAGCGCCGACCTGTCCACCGTGGACACGACGACGCCGTCGGCGTCCACCTGCTTGACGGTGTCGGAGACGGGAAGCACGGGGATCACCGCGGGGGCACCCGCGCGCACCGCGGTCACGACCCGTCGCACGACGTCCGGCGGCGTCAGCGGACGCGCGGCGTCGTGCACGAGCACGACCTCGGTGTCCGGCCCCGTCACGGCGAGCCCGGCCGCGACCGACGCGGTGCGGTCCGCACCACCCGGCACGACCGTCACCGGACGCCCCGGAAGCAGCGCGGCGGCGCCGCTCACCTGATCGACGGGCACGACGACCACGACGTGCCCGACCACGTCCGACGCGAGCAGGCCGTCGACGGCGCGCACCAGCATCGGCACGCCGCCGAGTTCGACGAACGCCTTGGGCACACCGGCACCCAGGCGCTCGCCGGAACCGGCGGCGGGCAGTACGGCGACGACGTCCGCCCCGGAGGACGGCTCGCCCACGTCAGGCGGTCGCGGTCGCGAGCACCTCGTCGAGCAGGACCTCGGCCCGCTCCTCGTCGGTGCCCTCGGCCAGTGCGAGCTCGCTGACCAGGATCTGCCGCGCCTTGCCGAGCATCCGCTTCTCGCCTGCGGACAGACCGCGGTCCTTCTCACGGCGCCACAGGTCGCGGACGACCTCCGCCACCTTGTTCACGTCACCGGAGGTCAACTTCTCCCAGTTGGCCTTGTACCGGCGGGACCAGTTGGTCGGCTCCTCGGTGTGCGGCGCACGCAACACCTCGAAGACCCGATCCAGGCCCTCCTGACCCACTACGTCCCGGACGCCGACGACCTCGACATTGTCGGCGGGGATTCGAACCGTCAGATCACCCTGCTGGACTTTGAGGACGAGGTACTGAACTTCCTCACCCTTGATCGTCCGAGTCTCGATCGCCTCGATGAGAGCGGCACCGTGGTGCGGGTAGACGACGGTCTCTCCGACCTTGAAAACCATGTGTCCTCTGGCCCCTTTCGCTGGGTCCAGATTAACACGCCGCCCGCGGTGGCCGGTGGCCGGTCGACGCCGTCGTCGCAGGTCAGGGGGTTGACAATGCCGCAAAAACATGTTCCCCGCGGGTGCGTCGGCCGCACGGGGAGGCCGCGGGAGGACTGCGCCGCCGCACCGCCGTGCGACGGACGACCCGGTGGGGCCGCCCGACCGCGCACCCGGTGGCCGTACGAGACTAGGCTCTACGCCGGATCGCACGGCTCCCGTGCCCGGACGGCTCCGGCCGGCCCGGAACACACCTCCGGGGCGCCGCGCCTCCGCGAGATCCGTCGTCAGCGCGCCGGGAGCCGTTCCCGGCCGGCAGGAAGGACACGCCGACCGTGAGCCGCAACCGCCGCCCCCTCCGGACCCTGGCCGGGGTCGCCGGGGCCGTCGCCCTGTCCGGCCTCCTGCTGAGCGGCTGCGGGACGGGCCAGCTCTCGCAGACCGCACAGCAGGTCGCCGCCACCAACGGCCTCAACGCCTCGGTCGGCGACGTCGACCTGCGCGACGTGCAGATCGGCTACCCGCAGGCCCCCGCGAGCGAGGCCGCGCTCTACGCCCGCGGCACCGCGGCGCCGGTGCGCGCCACCCTGATCAACACCGGAGCCACCGCCGACCGCCTGGTCTCGGTCAGCAGCCCGGCGGCCGGCTCGGTCGCCGTCGGCGGCGACCGGGTCCTGGCCCAGGACGTCGCGCTCGTCGCGGTGGGCACCAGCGAGCTGCAGCCGACCGCGAGCCGCCCCCTCCAGCTCACCCTCGAGGGGCTGCGGCAGCCGATCGCCGCCGGCGGCGACGTGCCGATGACGTTCGTCTTCGAGCGTGCCGGATCGATCACCGTCACGGTCCCGACCGGGATCCCGGGCGAGGGCAGGCCCGGCGCCGAGCCGGAGCGCGTCGAGGCCGAGGGCGGCCACGGCGGTGGCGCGAACGGCGCCGAGACCGGGGTCGGCGGCGAGACCGGCGGCGAGGCCGAGGCCCCGCCGGTCGACCAGGCGAACCCGGTCCCGAGCGGTGAGGGAACCGAGTCCGCGCCCGGCAACGAGGGCAGCGGCTCGGGCGGCGCCGCCGGGAGCTGACGCCGCGGTCGCGCGCGGCCCGCTCGGGCGGCTACCGCTGCACGGAGTGCGACCAGCGCACCGCGCAGTGGGTGGGGCGGTGCCCCGGCTGCCAGGCGTGGGGCTCGCTCGAGCAGGTCGAGGCCCCGCGGGCGGGCGGTCAGCGCACCGTCGTCGCGGGCGCTCCGAGCACGCCGGCCCGGCGGATCGCCGACGTCGAACTGGACTCGTCGCGGGCCCGGCCGACCGGGGTCGAGGAGCTCGACCGGGTGCTGGGTGGCGGCCTCGTCCCCGGCGCCGTGGTGCTGCTGGCCGGTGAGCCCGGCGTCGGCAAGTCCACGCTCCTGCTGGAGGTCGCCGCACAGGCCGCGGCACGCTCGCGGGTGCTCTACGTCTCCGGTGAGGAGTCCGCGGGCCAGGTCCGGCTGCGCGCCGAGCGGACCGGCGGCGTGCACGACGAGCTCTACCTCGCCGCCGAGTCGGACCTCGAGTCGGTGCTCGGGCACGTCGACCAGCTGAAGCCGTCGCTGCTCGTCGTCGACTCGATCCAGACCATGTCGACGGCGAGCGTCGACGGGACCCCGGGCGGGGTCACCCAGACCCGCGCGGTGACGGTCGGCCTGACCGCGCTCGCGAAGGAACGCGGCCTGGCCGTGCTGCTGGTCGGCCACGTCACCAAGGACGGCGGCATCGCGGGCCCCCGGGTGCTGGAGCACGTCGTCGACGTCGTCCTGCACTTCGAGGGCGACAAGCACTCGGCCCTGCGGATGGTGCGCGGTGTGAAGAACCGGTTCGGACCGGCCGACGAGGTCGGCTGCTTCGAGCTGCGCGACTCCGGCATCGTCGGGCTCCCCGACCCGTCGGGCCTGTTCGTGGGCCGGTTCGGGCAGGGAGCCGAGGGCGTGCAGCCGGGGACGGCCGTCACCGTCGTGATGGACGGCAGGCGTCCGCTGCTCGCCGAGGTGCAGGCCCTCGTGGCCGGCGCCAACATCCCCAGCCCGCGGCGCGCGGTGACGGGTCTGGACGCGTCACGGGTGCCGATGCTGCTCGCCGTCGTCGAGCGGCGGGGCGGGCTGAAGCTGCACGACGCGGAGGTCTACACCGCGACCGTCGGCGGCATGAAGATCACCGAGCCGGCGGCCGACCTCGCGGTCGCGCTCGCCGTCGTCTCCGCGCGGCGGGACGTGACACTGCCCGCCGACCTGGTCGTCCTCGGCGAGCTCGGCCTGGCCGGTGAGCTGCGCCGGGTGCACGGCGTCGGACGGCGGCTGGCCGAGGCGGCCCGGCTGGGCTTCACCAACGCGATCGTCCCGGCCGGGTCCGAGGTCGGCTCGACCGGTATGCGGATCACCGAGGCGACCTCGCTGAAGGAGATCATGCAGCGGATGCGCTGAGCCGCCCGCTCAGCCCATCAGCAGCGGCGCGGGCTCGCTGACGACCGTGCCGAGGCGGGCGAGCACCCGGTACCCGCCGGGCGTCACCCGGTCCCGCTCCGCACCGCAGCCCGGCTCGGAACCGAGCCCGCTCCAGGTCACCGCGAACGCCACCGGCTGGCCCGGGACCAGCGTGCGCAGGTCGTCGGTGGCGGGGTTGACGCAGTCGTTCGACGACCACAGCTTCTGCGCGCCGTCGCCGCTCCAGACGGCGATCTCCTGCTCCGCGCCGTCGAGGTCGCGCACGCAGGGCTGGCCGGACGTGTTCGTCACGACCAGCCGCAGCTCGGGCCGGGCCCCGGCCGGGTAGTTCGGCTGCCCGGTCTCGGACCGGACCTCGATCATCCCGTCGGAGCAGGGCACCGGGCCGGTCGGCGGCGACGGTCCGGCCTGGGGGACGAGCACCGACGGCCGGGGAGTGTCGTCCGGCCGGACCGTCTCGTCCCCCGGGCCCGCGTCCGGGGTCGCGGGCCCGGGGGACGCCCCCGCCGTGTCCCCGGGGGGAGCTCCGGGAGTGGCGGGTGCGGGGAGCGGCGTCTGCGGGGCGCCCGGGGCCGGGGATGCCGGGGCCGCCGTTCCGGGGAGTGCCGCTCGGGTGTCCGGTGTGGACTGCGCTGCGGGGTCGGTGGGAGCGTCGGAGCCGCCGGGGAGCAGCAGCCACGTCGACAGCCACAGCAGCGCGAAGAGCGCGACCAGGGCCGCGCCGACCGCGACAGCGCGCCGACGCCAGTACACCGACGCCGGCAGGGGTCCCACCGGGTCCATCACGTCACTGACGGTAGATCGGCGACTACTCGATGTCGTCGGCGCCGCGCCGGATCCGGACACACCGGCGCAGTTCCACCCGCCAGAGGGAGCACTCACACCCCCACCGGAGTGATCGGCTCCTGATCTGCCGACACGATGTCGCGATCCCGCGGTGCTCCACTCCGGACGGTCGACCCGCGGTGGGCCCCGTCCGTGGCCGCCGTCGACCGACCGTGACCGGCCGGCCGCCCACGGGTACCGCGCCGGCCCGCGTCTCCCCCGGACGCGACCCGGTCGTGACGGGCGCGCACGCCGTCCCCGCGGTAGTGACCGGGCGCCACGGACCAGGGGCCGCCCGGGGCCGTCCGGCGGGTCGCGCGACACTGGAGCGGTGCTGGCCGAGCTGATCTCCCCGTGGTTCCGGGCACACGCCCGCGACCTGCCGTGGCGGCGCCCGGAGACGACCCCGTGGGGGGTGCTGGTCAGCGAGTTCATGCTCCAGCAGACCCCGGTGGCCCGGGTGGAGCCGATCTGGCTGGACTGGATGGAGCGCTGGCCGCTGCCGTCGTCGCTGGCCGCCGCGCCGCGCTCGGAGGTCCTGCGGGCCTGGGGCAAGCTCGGCTACCCGCGGCGGGCGATCCGGCTGCACGACGCCGCGGCGGCGATCGCCGGGCAGCACGGCGACGCCGTGCCCGACGACGTCGAGGCGCTCGAGGCACTCCCCGGGATCGGCTCCTACACCGCGCGGGCGGTCGTCGCGTTCGGCTACGGGCTGCGCGCACCGGTGGTCGACACCAACGTCCGGCGCGTGGTCGCCCGGGCCGTGCACGGGCAGGGCGACGCCGGCCCGGCGCGCACCAGGGCCGACCTCGCCGACGTCGACGCGCTCCTGCCCGGCGGGCACGCCGAGGCCGCCGTCGTCTCGGCCGGGTTGATGGAGCTGGGCGCGGTCGTCTGCACCGCGCGGTCGCCGCGCTGCGCGGACTGCCCGGTCGCGCACACCTGCGCCTGGGTCGCCGCGGGGAAGCCCGCCTACGACGGCCCGCGCAAGCCGGTGCAGGGCTTCGCCGGGACCGACCGGCAGGTCCGCGGCAAGCTCATGGACGTCCTGCGGACCGCACCCGGCCCGGTCGAGCGGGCCGCCCTGGACGCGGTCTGGACCGACGCGGGACAGCGCGACCGCTGCCTGCACTCGCTGCTGGTGGACGGCCTGGCCGAGCAGACCGACGACGGCCGCTTCGCCCTCCCCGTCTGATGCCCGCGGTCGTCCGGTTCCGGCTCGACCCGGCCGCCGTCACCGCCCTGACCGCGCTGCGCGAGCGGCTCGCCGCGGCCGGGGTACCGGCTGCCTCCGGGACCCCGCACGTGACGGTCGCCGCGGCGGGGACCCTCGGCCGCCCGGCACGCGACGCGCTCGCGGCCGAGCTGCGCACGGTCGCCCTCCCGGCGCTGTGGCTGGCCACGCTCGGCTCCGTCACCGGCGACGACGACGCGCTGGTGCTCGCCGCCGTCACCGATCCGGAGGTGCTCGCCGTGCACACCGCGGTGCACGACGCGCTGGCCGGCCGGGTCCGGGAGGCGCACGCGGCACATCTGCCCGGGTCGTGGCTGCCGCACGTCGTGCTGGCGGCCGGGCGGCCGGCGGAGGCGTTCCGCCTGCTCCACCCCGCCGCTCCGGTGCGGGCGCGGATCGTCGCGGTGGAGCTGCACGACACCCGCACCGGGGAGACCGCGGTGCTCGCCGAGGCCTGAGCGCACCTCACCCGGTCGCGGCGAGGAGCGCCGTGACCTCTCGGCTCCAGCGTTCCGGTGCCGTGTCGTGCACGAGGTGCCCGGTCCCCGGGAGCCGGACGTGCCGGGCACCCGCCACCCGGGTCGCCAGGAGCTCCAGCTGCCCCGGCGGCGCTACCGACTCCCCCGCCTCGACGACCAGCAGCGGCACCCGGACGGCGGACACCGCGTCGAGCAGCGGTTCCCGGGTCCAGTGCGCGGCGATCTCCATGGCGTCGGCGACGTCGCAGGCGAGCCACCAGCCGTCGTGGCGGCGGACGGCGCACCGTCCCATGTGCACGCCGACCTCCGGGCTCGGCCCGCCGAGCACCCGCTCCAGCTCCGCCCGCGACGGGTGCGGCCCCGCGACCGCGGTGAACCAGGTGCGCATGTCGTCGAGCAGGCCCGGCGGCACACCGGTCAGGTCCAGCGGCGGGTCCTCGGCGACGACGGCCGTCACCAGGTCCGGCCTGCTCAGCGAGGCCAGCAGCGCGGAGATCCCGCCCATCGAGTGGCCGACCAGCGCCGCCGGTCCGGCGCGTTCGAGCAGGTGGACGACGTCGCCGGCCAGCCGCCGCGGGGACCAGGCCGGATCGGCGCCGGCCGGTCCGGCGGCCACCGGGCGTCCGGAGCGGCCGTGGCCGCGGGCGTCGGGGGCCAGCACCCGGCCGTACGGGGTCAGGGCCGCGACCCGCGGCTCCCAGCTCGCGGCGCAGCTCATCAGCCCGTGCAGCAGCACGACCGGGCGCCCGGCACCACCGAAGCCGGTGACGGCGAGATCGACACCGTCCGAGGAGGTCACTGTCGGCACGGGATCGACCGTAGGCTCTCGCCATGGCCGACTCCGACGACGTCCGCCGGATCGCACTCGGTCTGGACGGCGCCGTCGAGAACCCCAGCGACGGGTTCGACTTCCGGGTGGGCGGCAAGGGCTTCGTGTGGTCCTACCCGCAGCGGGTCCCCGGACGCCGCCGGGTGCTGCGGACCGACATCGCCGTGCTCTACGTCGGGGACGAGGCGGAGAAGCAGGCCCTGCTGCTCGGCGAGCCCGAGCTGTTCTCCGCCGAGCCCGCCTACCGGACGTTCCCCCTGGTGCTGCTGCATCTGGAGCGGGTCGACGTCCACCGGCTGGCCGAGCTCGTCGGTGACGCCTGGCGCATGCGCGTCGACGAGGCCGGTGGAGGCTAGCGTGGACGGCATGGCCGTTGTGAAGATCAATGCGATCGAGGTTCCCGAGAACGCCGGGCCGGAGCTGGAGAAGCGGTTCGCGCACCGTCTCGGTGCGGTGGACGGCGCGAAGGGCTTCCTCGGCTTCGAGCTCTTGCGGCCGGTCTCGGGCGATAACCGCTACTTCGTGGTGACCCGCTGGGAGACCGACGAGGACTTCCGCACCTGGATGGCCGGAGATGGCCAGGCGGCCCACGCCGGCGAGCGGTCCCGCCCGGTGGGCACAGGGTCGAGCGTGCTGGAGTTCGAGGTCGTCGACCTCGAGAAGATCGCGGCAGAGTCCTGATCGAGGCCCACGAGGTCGCCGCGGCCTTCCCCGAGGAGATCGCCGCGGCGGCCGCCGCCGTCGCCTCGGCCGGCGCACTGCTGATCACGGCGGGCGCCGGGATGGGCGTCGACTCGGGGCTGCCGGACTTCCGTGGCGGCGAGGGTTTCTGGCGGGCCTACCCGCCCTACGCCCGGCTGGGCCTGCGCTTCGAGGAGCTCGCCGATCCCGAGCACTTCGCCGAGGACCCCGCCCTCGCCTGGGGGTTCTACGGGCACCGGCTGAACCTGTACCGGGCCACCGTCCCGCACGCCGGGTTCGCGGTGCTCCGCCGCTGGTCGGAGCGCGTCCCGGCGAACGTGTTCACGTCCAACGTGGACGGCCAGTTCCAGCGGGCGGGGTTCCGGCCCGGCGACGTCGCCGAGGTGCACGGCTCCATCCACCACCTGCAGTGCCTGCGTCTGTGCGGGTACGGGGTGTGGCCGGCCGGCGGCGCGGCCGTCGAGGTCGACGAGGACACGATGCGGGCGGTCGGCGAGCTGCCCCGCTGTCCCGGCTGCGGCGGGCTCGCCCGGCCGGCGATCCTGATGTTCGGCGACGGCGGGTGGGACGACTCGCACGCGGCGCCGTCCCTGCAGCGCCACGTGGACTGGCTGGCCGCGCACCGGTCCGGGGTCGTCGTCGTCGAACTCGGTGCGGGGACGGCCCTGCCCACGGTGCGCCGGCGCTCGGAGCTCGCCTCGGCCGCGACGGGTGCGCTGGTCCGGATCAACGTCCGGGAGCCGGAGGTGCGGCACGGGCGCGGGACCGGCATCCCCGCCCCCGCCGCGGCCACGCTCACCGCGATCGACGAGGCGCTCCGGCCCTGACCCCCGCCCCGGGGGGCGGGGGCGTCGAGATCAGTCCGGGACGGACTTGTTGTCCGGGACGACGATGCTCGGCAGGTCCGAGAGCCCGGCCAGTGCCGCGTCGTGCACCTGGGCGGCCGGGACGGTCCCGTCCACCCCCGGCAGGTCGCGGGTCGCGGTCGCGGCGGCCACCACGGTCGGGACGTACCCACTGCTGAACGCGCTGCGGGCGGTGGAGTTGACGCACATGTGCGTCATGAACCCGGCGAGCACCAGGTCCTGGTAACCCTCCAGCAGGTCGGCCAGGCCGGTGTGCACGAACGCGCTCGGGAAGTTCTTCGTCACGACCGCCTCGCCGTCGCGCGGCGCGACCGACGAGTGGATCGCGCCGATCGGGGCGGTGACGTCGTACGGGCTGCCCTCACCGGCGTCGTGCCGGATGTGGATCACCTTCGCCCCGGCCGACCGGGCCCGGTCGAGCAGGGTCGCGGCCTCGGTGAGCGCCGGCTCGACGTTCTCCAGCCGCATCACGCCCTCGGTGTAGGTGTTCTGCAGGTCGATCATGATCAGCGCGGACCGGGACAGCGGGGCCGGCTCGGCCGGCAGCCCCATCAGCCCGCGCAGGGTGTGCGGATCGGACATCGGTGTCCTCCCTGGTGACGACACGGTGCCGACACACCACGGGCCCGGGAACGCGTCCCCGGGCCCGTGATGGTCAGCTCTGGTTCTCGAGTGCCCGCCATTCGTCGTCGCTGAACAGCCGGGAGCGGATCAGGAACCGGACGCCCTCCGGCGCCTCGACCGAGAACCCGCTGCCCCGTCCCTTCACGACGTCGACGGTCAGGTGGGTGTGCTTCCAGTACTGGAACTGCGACTCCGACATGTGGAAGCCGATGGGCCGCTCGAGGCCCTCCACCCGGAGATCCCCCAGGTGGACGTCCGAGTTGCCCAGCTTGAAGTCCCCGTCCGGGTAGCACATCGGGGCGCTACCGTCGCAGCAGCCGCCGGACTGATGGAACATCAGCGGCCCGTGCAGGTCGGTGAGCTTCACCAGCAGCTCGGCGGCCGCCGGGGTCAGCGCCACCCGCTCCGTCCCCGACCCCGCGACCTCCGGGGCCTGGTCGGGAGTGGTGGCGCCGTCCGGCCGACCCATCAGAAGAAGCCCTGGGCGTTCTGCGAGTAGCTCTGCAGGACGTTCTTCGTCTGCTGGTAGTGGTCCAGCATCATCTTGTGGTTCTCACGGCCGACGCCGGACTGCTTGTAGCCACCGAAGGCCGCGTGCGCCGGGTAGGCGTGGTAGTTGTTCACCCACACCCGGCCGGCCTGGATGTCGCGGCCGGCGCGGTAGGCGGTACCCGCGTCGCGGCTCCACACGCCGGCACCGAGGCCGTACAGCGTGTCGTTGGCGATCTTCATGGCGTCGTCGTAGTCGGTGAACTTCGCGACCGACACGACCGGCCCGAAGATCTCCTCCTGGAAGATCCGCATGGCGTTGTTGCCCTCGAACACGGTCGGCTTGATGTAGTAGCCGCCGGAGAGGTCGCCGCCCAGGTCCGCCTTCTCGCCACCGGTGAGGACCTTGGCGCCCTCCTGCCGGCCGATGTCGATGTAGGACAGGATCTTCTCGAACTGGTCGTTCGACGCCTGCGCACCGATCATCGTGTCGGTGTCGAGCGGATTGCCCTGCTTGACCTGCTCGGTCCGCTTGACGGCCTGCTCCAGGAAGTCCTGGTAGATACCGCCCTGGATCAGCGCACGCGACGGGCAGGTGCAGACCTCGCCCTGGTTGAGGGCGAACATGGTGAAGCCCTCGAGCGCCTTGTCGTAGAACGCGTCCTGCTGCGCCGCGACGTCGTCGAAGAAGACGTTGGGGCTCTTGCCACCCAGCTCCAGGGTGACGGGGATCAGGTTCTCCGACGCGTACTGCATGATCAGCCGGCCGGTGGTGGTCTCACCGGTGAAGGCGATCTTCGAGATGCGCTTGTTCGACGCCAGCGGCTTACCGGCCTCGACACCGAAGCCGTTGACGATGTTCAGGACGCCCGGCGGGAGCAGGTCGGCGACCAGCTCGAGCAGCACGTGGATCGACGCCGGGGTCTGCTCGGCCGGCTTCAGGACGACCGCGTTGCCGGCGGCCAGTGCCGGGGCCAGCTTCCAGATCGCCATGAGGATCGGGAAGTTCCACGGGATGATCTGGCCGACCACGCCCAGCGGCTCGTGGAAGTGGTAGGCGACCGTGTCCTCGTCGATCTGGGAGAGCGAGCCCTCCTGCGCACGGATCGCACCGGCGAAGTAGCGCAGGTGGTCGATCGCGAGCGGGATGTCGGCGGCGAGGGTCTCGCGGCAGGCCTTGCCGTTCTCCCACGACTCGGCGATGGCGACCTTCTCGAGGTTGGCCTCGATGCGGTCGGCCATCTTGTTCAGGATGTTGGCCCGCTCGGTGACCGAGGTCTTGCCCCAGGCCGGTGCCGCACCGTGCGCGGCGTCGAGAGCCTTCTCGACGTCCTCGGCGGTGCCGCGGGCGACCTCGGTGAAGTTCTGCCCCGTGATCGGGGTCGGGTTCTCGAAGTACTGGCCCTTCGCCGGCGCGACGTACTCGCCCCCGATGAAGTGGTCGTAGCGAGGCTTGAACGAGACGACGCTGTCCGGCTGACCCGGGGCGGCGTAGATGGCCATCGTTGGTCCTTCCCGTATGGGGTGCTTCGTCGAACCGAGCGCTGTGCGTGACGCACGTTGCGCGTGACGCCCGACACTAGGAAGGTGGGGGTTGCACGAGAGTTGCACGCAGATGCGGAACCTGACCCGAGGGTCAGTGCCGATCCAGCGGTTTCGATTCAGGTAAGCCTGGGCTAACCGTAAGGTGAGTACCGTGACCACACTGCGAGCCGGCCTGGAGCGCGCGCGGGACGCCGCGCTCGGCGGCGCGCCCGGCCCCGGGGTGCGCCCGGAGATCCGCGAGTCGTGGTCACGGTCGCTCGCCGCCGCCGTCGACCCGGAACGGGCGCGGCCCCGGCACACCTACGACCCCGGCGAGATCGCCGAGCTGCGCGCCGGGCACCCGCTCGCACCGACGCTGCCGGTGCTGCGGGACACGCTCGTCGAGGCGGCCGAGCAGTCCCGGCACATGATGATCGTGACCGACGAGCGCGGCCACATCCTCTGGCGGGAGGGCGCACGCGACGTGCTGCGCCGCGCCGAGCGGGTCGAGCTCGTCGAGGGCACCCGGTGGAGCGAGGACACGATCGGCACCAACGCGATGGGGACCGCGCTGTCCGACGACCGGCCGGTCCGGATCCACTCGGCCGAGCACCTGGTCAGCGCCTACCACCCGTGGACGTGTGCGGCCGCGCCCGTGCACGACCCGGAGACCGGGCGGCAGATCGGCGTCGTCGACGTCACGGGGCCGGAGGAGACCTTCCACCCGATGACGCTGTCCCTGGTCACCGCGGCCGCCCGGCTCGCGGAGCACCGGCTCGCGGCACTGACCGAGCGTCGTGACCGACGGCTGCGCGACACCAACCTGCCCCATCTCGCCCGGCTCGGGGCCACCCCGGGCGCGCTGCTCTCACCGCACGGACGGGTGCTGGCGGCGACGCCGTCGGCCCGCGTCCCGGAACGGATCGCGCTGCCCGAACGGGGTGACCGGGTGCTGCTCGACGGCGGCGTGGAGGGATTCGTCGAACCGCTCGGCGAGGGCTGGCTGCTGCGGGTCCCCTCCGCGGAGGAGCCCGTGCGGCCGGCGCTGACCCTGCCGTTCCTCGGGGCCCGCACCCCGGTGGTGCACCGCGACGGCCGTCCCGTCCGGCTCGGCCTGCGGCATGCCGAGGTCCTCACCCTGCTGGCCCTCCGTCCGGAGGGGATGACCGCCGAGCAGCTCGCCGTCGCGCTCTACGGCGACGACGGGCGCCCGATCACGGTCCGCGCCGAGATGCACCGGCTGCGCAGGCAGATCGGGGAGGATCTCGTCCGGACCCAGCCGTACCGGCTCGCCGCGCGGGTCGACGCCGACTTCCTGCGGTTGCAGGAGGCGTTGCGGGACGGACTCGTCCGGGACGCCGCCGCCGAGGCCGCCCGCGGCCCCCTCCTGCCGACCTCGGAGTCGCCCGCCGTCCGGGCCGAGCGCGAGCACCTGCTCGTCTCGACGCGGTCCGCGGTGCTGCGCTCGGGCGACCCGGACGCGCTGTGGGCACTGCTGCGCTCCGGCGAGGGGGACGACGAGGTGCGCCGGCGCCTGCGCATCGCCCTCCCGGCCGACGACCCGCGGCACGACGAACTCTGACCCCGGGAACGCCGAACGCCCGGCCGGGAGTCCCGGCCGGGCGTTCGGTGAGGGTACGACGCCTAGGTCACCCGTCGGTCACTCGTCGCCACCCGTGAGGGCGGCCGGCGGGGTGTCCGGAACCGGCTCGGCGGGCTTGCGCTCGCCGCGGAAGGTGAAGTGCGCCTTGTCGTCGTAGGCCTTCGAGTCCTCCGGAGCGTCCTCGTCGAGCCCTTCGACGTCGACCAGCACGATCTGGCCGCCCTCGAGCTCGCCGAAGAGGATCTTCTCCGACAGCTGGTCCTCGATCTCCCGCTGGATCGTCCGGCGCAGCGGCCGGGCGCCGAGGACCGGGTCGAACCCGCGGCGGGCCAGGAGCTTCTTGGACCGCTCGGTGAGCTCGATGGCCATGTCCTTGTTGGCCAGCTGCTTCTCCACGCGCCCGATCATCAGGTCGACCATCTCGATGATCTGGTCCTGGTTGAGCTGGTGGAAGACGATGATGTCGTCGATGCGGTTGAGGAACTCCGGGCGGAAGTGCTTCTTCAGCTCGTCGTTGACCTTCGTCTTCATCCGCTCGTAGTTCGACGCCTCGTCGTTCCCGGACGAGAAGCCCAGACCCACGGCCTTCGAGATGTCCTGGGTACCCAGGTTCGAGGTGAAGATCAGCACGGTGTTCTTGAAGTCGACCACGCGACCCTGGCCGTCGGTGAGACGACCGTCCTCGAGCACCTGCAGGAGGGTGTTGTAGATCTCCTGGTGCGCCTTCTCGATCTCGTCGAACAGCACGACCGAGAACGGCTTGCGCCGCACCTTCTCGGTGAGCTGGCCGCCCTCCTCGTAGCCGACGTACCCGGGAGGGGCACCGAACAGCCGCGAGGCGGTGTAGCGGTCGTGGAACTCACCCATGTCGATCTGGATGAGCGCGTCGTCCTCGCCGAACAGGAAGTTCGCGAGCGCCTTGGACAGCTCCGTCTTACCGACACCGGACGGGCCGGCGAAGATGAACGAGCCGGACGGGCGCTTCGGGTCCTTCAGGCCGGCCCTGGTACGCCGGATGGCCTGCGAGACCGACTTGACCGCGTCCTCCTGGCCGATGATGCGCTTGTGGAGCTCGTCCTCCATGCGCAGCAGCCGGGTGGTCTCCTCCTCGGTCAGCTTGAAGACCGGGATGCCGGTCCAGTTGCCCAGGACCTCGGCGATCTGCTCCGAGTCGACCTCGGCGACGACGTCGAGGTCGCCCGACTTCCACTGCTTCTCGCGCTCGGCCTTCTCGCCGAGCAGGGTCTTCTCCTGGTCGCGCAGGTGCGCGGCCCGCTCGAAGTCCTGCGCGTCGATCGCCGACTCCTTGTCCCGGCGGACGTTCGCGATCTTCTCGTCGAACTCCCGCAGGTCCGGCGGAGCGGTCATCCGGCGGATGCGCATCCGGGCGCCGGCCTCGTCGATCAGGTCGATCGCCTTGTCCGGCAGGAAGCGGTCGTTGATGTAGCGGTCGGCCAGCGTCGCGGCCGAGGACAGCGCGTCGTCGGTGATCGTGACGCGGTGGTGTGCCTCGTACCGGTCGCGCAGGCCCTTGAGGATCTCGATGGTGTGCGTGACCGACGGCTCGGACACCTGGATCGGCTGGAAGCGGCGCTCCAGGGCCGGGTCCTTCTCGACGTACTTGCGGTACTCGTCGAGCGTGGTCGCCCCGATCGTCTGCAGCTCACCACGGGCCAGCATCGGCTTCAGGATCGACGCGGCGTCGATCGCGCCCTCGGCCGCACCCGCACCGACCAGGGTGTGGATCTCGTCGATGAACAGGATGATGTCGCCGCGGGTGCGGATCTCCTTGAGCACCTTCTTGAGGCGCTCCTCGAAGTCACCGCGGTAGCGGGAGCCGGCGACCAGCGAGCCGAGGTCGAGGGTGTAGAGCTGCTTGTCCTTCAGCGTCTCCGGGACCTCGCCCTTGACGATCGCCTGGCCCAGGCCCTCGACGGCGGCGGTCTTGCCGACGCCGGCCTCACCGATCAGGACCGGGTTGTTCTTGGTCCTCCGGGAGAGGACCTGCATGATCCGCTCGATCTCCTTCTCCCGGCCGATGACCGGGTCCAGCTTGCCCTCGCGGGCCTGCTGGGTGAGGTTGCGACCGAACTGGTCCAGCACCAGCGACGACGACGGCGTGCCCTCGCCACGACCGCCCGTGCCGGATTCCTGGGGCTCCTTGCCCTGGTAGCCGGAGAGCAGCTGCAGCACCTGCTGGCGCACCCGGTTCAGGTCGGCTCCCAGCTTGACGAGGACCTGGGCGGCGACACCCTCGCCCTCGCGGATCAGGCCGAGCAGGATGTGCTCGGTGCCGATGTAGTTGTGGCCGAGCTGCAGCGCCTCGCGCAACGACAGCTCGAGGACCTTCTTCGCCCGCGGGGTGAAGGGGATGTGACCCGACGGGGCCTGCTGGCCCTGGCCGATGATCTCCTCGACCTGCTGGCGCACGCCCTCCAGAGCGATACCGAGGGACTCGAGTGCCTTCGCGGCGACACCCTCACCCTCGTGGATCAGGCCAAGGAGGATGTGCTCGGTCCCGATGTAGTTGTGGTTGAGCATCCGGGCCTCTTCTTGGGCCAGGACGACAACACGTCGTGCTCGGTCGGTGAACCTCTCGAACAATTCGCACTCCTTGCCTGCTGCGCCTCACGTACGGCGCGACCAGCATCTCCGTCCGTTCCCGGCGGACCGGGTCCGACACTGCGCCTCGCGTGACACTGCGCCGGACCGCCCCTCGCGGGGCGGACCTCATACCACTGTATCGGTCCGAGGGGGCCCGGCGCCTCCACCTGACGGCCACCGTGGGACGTTCCGTCCGTAACGCGGCCTACACCGGAGGTGTTCCCCGCCGCTCAGCCGGTCTGCTGCTCGGACTCCTCGCGCACGCGTTCGGCCTGCTTGAACTCGCGGAAGCCCTCCTCGTCGCGGCCACGGCGCCAGTACCCGGAGACCGAGAGGTCCTCCTTCGCGACGCCACGCTCGCGGCCGAGGTGCCTGCGGAGTTCGCGGACGGCGATCGCCTCGCCGTGCACGAACGCGTGTACCCGCCCCTCCCGGAAGCCGAGCGCGCGGACGGCGTCGGGGAGCTGGGTGCTGTCGGGGTCGCCGCCGGCCTCGGACCGGTACAGCCAGTGCACCGTGAGATCGCCATCGCCGGGCAGCTTCAGCTCGTCCTCGGGCCCGTCGACCTGCAGCACCGCGACGACGGGCCGGCCCGCGGGGACGCGCTCGAGCGCGGCACACACCGCGGGCAGCGCGGCCTCGTCCCCGACCAGCAGGTGCCAGTCGGCCTCCGGGTCGGGCGCGTAGGCGCCGCCGGGTCCGACCATCCGCAACCGGTCGCCGGGACGGGCGGCGGCGGCCCACGGCCCCGCGAGGCCGGTGTCGCCGTGGTGCACGAAGTCGATGACGAGCTCGCCGGCACCGTGGTCGAGCGAGCGGACCGTGTAGGTGCGCTGGACCGGCCACTGGTCGCGGGGGTACTCGGCGTGCACCCGGTCCATGTCGAACGGATCCGGGTACTCGACACCGGGCAGCGGGAACAGGAGCTTGACGTAGCGGTCGGTGTGCTCGGTGTCCGGGAACCCGGCCAGCCCGTCGCCACCGGCGACGACACGCACCATGTGCGGGCTCAGGCGTTCGGTGCGGAGAACCTCGAGTTCGGTGACACGGCGGGCCATGGCGGCACCTCCCGGGAGCGGATGGGGGAAGGGGCCCCGGCCACGCTACCCCTCCACCGCCTCCCGGGTGAGGTGACCCTTAGTTCTCCTGGTGGTAGGCCTCGAGGACCTCGGCCGGGATGCGGCCGCGGTCGGAGACCTTCATCCCGCGCTTGCGGGCCCACTCGCGGATCGCCTGGTTCTGCTCACGGTCCACCGACGGACGACGGGCGGCCGCGTTGGACGCACCACGGCGACGGGCGGCCGGACCGGCCGCGCGGCGGGCCGCGGCGACGTAGTCGGCGAGCACGTCCCGCAGCTTCTTCGCGTTGTCGTCCGTCAGGTCGATCTCGTAGTTGCGGCCGTCGAGCCCGAACTCGATCGTTTCGTCCGCGGCGTCGCCGGACAGATCGTCGACGAGCCGGACCTCCTTGATCTGCGCCATCGTCGCAGCCTCCCTGAATCACCGGATACGTTTGCTGGCGAACCGGTCCGGCAGGCAGCTGCTCGAAAGGGAGCAATACCCGGACGCAATGGTGAGGCCACGCGGATCACCGGAACCGACTCGATTCGAAGACTAACCGAGAAATGTTCGCCGCGTCGAGCGAGGGCGGCCACGAATGAGAGAAAGGTACCCGAATACCACTCGTTCGGGCCCGGATACACGTCGGCCCCCCGGGTCGCGGTCCGCGACCAGACCAGGGGGGCCGGTGCATTTCGGGCGGCTACGACTCCCCGCGCACGAGCGGGAACAGGATCGTCTCCCGGATGCCGAGCCCGGTGAGCGTCATCAACAGCCGGTCGACACCCATCCCCATCCCGCCGGTGGGCGGCATCCCGTACTCCATCGCCCGGAGGAAGTCCTCGTCGAGCTGCATGGCCTCCGGGTCGCCCGCCGCGGCCTTCACGGACTGCGCGTGGAGACGTTCCCGCTGCTCCACGGGGTCGACGAGCTCCGAGTAGGCGGTCGCGAGCTCCACCCCGAACACGATGAGGTCCCAGGACTCCGACAGTCGCGGGTCGTCCCGGTGGGCCCGGGTCAGCGGCCGCACCTCGACCGGGAAGTCACGGACGAAGGTCGGCTCGATCAAGGTGTGCTCGACGAGCTTCTCGAACAGCTCCAGCACGATCTGGGCCGGCGTCGGGTATTCGGTGACGTCGACATCGTGCTTCGCCGCGATCTCCTGCAGAACGCCGAGATCGGTGTCGGGTGTCACATCCTGCCCGACGGCCTCGGACACCGACCCGTAGATCGTGACCGACCGCCACTCCCCGCCGAGATCGTGCTCCGTGCCGTCCTGGTGCCGGACGGTGGTCGAGCCGAACAGCGACCGCGCCGCGGACTGGATCAGGTCGCGGGTCAGGACGGCCATGTCGTCATAGGTCGCGTACGCCTGGTAGGCCTCGAGCATCGCGAACTCGGGCGAATGCGTGGAGTCGATGCCCTCGTTCCGGAACACCCGGTTCAGCTCGAAGACCCTCTCGATGCCGCCCACCACGCAACGCTTCAGGAACAGCTCGGGGGCGATCCGCAGGTACAGATCGGAGCCGAGCGCGTTCGCGTGCGTGACGAACGGGCGCGCGGTGGCCCCGCCGTGCAGCAGCTGCAGCATCGGCGTCTCGACCTCGACGAAGTCGAGGTCGGTCAGGGCCTCGCGCACGGTGCGCAGCACCGTGGAGCGGGCGCGGACGGTCTCACGGGCCTGCGGGCGCAGGATCAGGTCGACGTAGCGCTGCCGGACCCGGTTCTCCTCGGAGAGCTCCTTGTGCGCGGTCGGCAGCGGCCGGACCGACTTGGACGCGATCGACCACTCGTCGGCCTGGACGGAGAGCTCGCCCCGCCGCGAGGTGATCACTTCACCGCGCACGAGGACGAAGTCGCCGAGATCGACCACGGACTTCCAGCGCGCCAGCTCCTCGGCGCCGACCCGGTCCAGCGAGAGCATCGCCTGCAGCTCGGTGCCGTCGCCCTCGCGCAGCGTGGCGAAGCAGAGCTTTCCGGTGTTCCGCACGAAGATCACCCGGCCGGCGACGGCGACCTTCTCGCCGGTCGCGGTGTCCGGGGGCAGGTCCGGGTGGGCGTCACGGACCTGGCGCAGGGTGTGCGTGCGGGCGACCTCGACCGGGTACGGCTCGGTGCCGGCGGCCAGCAGCTCCGCGCGCTTGGCCCGGCGCACCCGCATCTGCTCGGGCAGGTCTGCCTCGGGTCCGGGGTCGGTGGGCGTGCCGGGAGTGTTCACGGCAGGTCAGGCTATCGACGCGGCCCCGGGCCGGACGCCGGTGGGTCGGTCGTGGCGGCCTCAGCGCGGCCGGTGGTGGCGCAGGTGGGTCAGACGGAGCCCGTGCAGCGTCAGGTCCGGCACGTGGTGGGTGACCGTGTCCGCCCGGCCGTACACGAGCTCCGCGAGCCCCCCGGTGACGGCGACGGTGACCGGCCCGACGTCGGCGCCGAGCTCGGCGAGGATCCGCCGCACCAGGCCGTCGACCTGGCCGGCGGCGCCGTAGAGCACCCCCGCCTGGACGGCCTCGACCGTCGTCCGGCCGATCACCGACCGCGGCTCGACGAGATCCACCGGCCGCAGCGACGACGCCCGCTCGGCGAGCGCCTGCATCGCGATGTCGATCCCCGGTGCGAGCGCCCCGCCGAGGAACTCCCCGCGCGCGGAGACGACGTCGACGTTGGTGCAGGTGCCCAGGTCGACGCAGATGCACGCGGTGCCGAACAGGTGGTGCGCCGCCAGACTGTTCACCACCCGGTCCGCACCGACCTCGCGCGGGTGGTCGACCAGCAGCGGCACCCCGGTGCGCACCCCCGGCCCGACGACGAGCGCCCGCATCCGGTCCGACCAGCGGGCCAGCAGGGTGCGCAGCTCGCGGGACGGGCCGGGCACGGTGGACAGGGCCACGACGGCGTCGACCCCGGCGAAGTGCTCGCCGAGCATCCCGGTGATCATCAGGTCGAGCTCGTCGGCGGTGGCGCGGGTGTCGGTGCGCATCCGCCACCGCCGTTCCGGCTCCGGCGACAGCGACGACGGGTCCGTACCAGGCTCCGGCTCGGGGTAGAGCCCGAGCGAGACGTCGGTGTTCCCGACGTCGATGCAGAGCAGCACTAGCGGGCGGCGCTCGTCAGCAGACCCGATCCGTCCGGCGCGTGCCCGGGGTCGGCACCCAGCTCGGCGACGGCGTTGTCGGCGTCGACGAAGACCACACGCGGGCGGTACTCGCGCAGCTCGGCCTCGTCGTAGGAGCCGTACGAGATCAGGATGACCAGGTCACCGGGGTGCACCAGGTGCGCGGCGGCGCCGTTGATCCCGATGATCCCGGAACCGGGCTCCCCGGTGATCGCGTAGGTCTCCAGCCGGGCGCCGTTGGTGATGTCGACGATCGTGACCTGCTCACCCTCGAGCAGGTCGGCGGCGGCCATCAGGTCGGCGTCGATCGTCACGGAGCCCACGTAGTGCAGGTCGGCCTGGGTGACGGTCGCGCGGTGGATCTTGGACTTCATCATGGTGCGGTACACGGCGGTCTCCTCGTGACTCAGAACGCGACGGGGACGTTGTCGATCAGGCGGGTGGCTCCGACCCGGGCGGCGACGAGCAGTCGTCCCTCACCGTCGTCGGGGGCGGGGCCGAGGTCGGTGCCGCGCAGCTCCAGGTAGTCGAGCTCGACGCCCGGCTCGGAGTCGAGCTCGGCCCGGGCGGCGGCCAGGACGGCGTCCTTCCCGCGGGCCGAGACCCCCGCACCGGCGGCGAGCGCCCGGGACAGCACGGCGGCCGCCCGGCGCTGCTCCGGGTCGAGGTAGGCGTTGCGGGAGGAGAGCGCCGTGCCGTCGTCCTCGCGGACGGTGGGGACGCCGACGATCTGCAGCGGGAAGTCCAGGTCGCGCACCATCCGGCGGACCAGGGTCAGCTGCTGGTAGTCCTTCTCCCCGAACATCGCCAGGTCCGGGCCGACGATGTGGAACAGCTTGGCGACGACGGTGAGCACGCCGTCGAAGTGCCCCTTCCGGCTCCCGCCCTCCAGGTCGTCGCCGAGCGCCCCGGCGGCGATGCGGGTGTCCGAGCCCGGCGGGTACATGTGCTCGACCTGCGGGGTGAACACGAGCTCGACGCCCTCCTCCCGGCAGACCTCGAGATCGGCCTCCAGCGGGCGCGGGTAGCGGTCGAGGTCCTCGCCCGCACCGAACTGCAGCGGGTTCACGAAGATCGACACGACCGGGACGACGGTGCCCGGCAGGCGACGGGCGTGCCGGATCAGCTCCCGGTGCCCCTCGTGCAGGGCGCCCATGGTCGGGATCAGGACGATCTTCCGCCCGGCACCGCGCAGGGCCCGGGTGACGGGCGCCAGCTTCGCCGGGTCGGAGTGCACGGTCAGCCGGCCGGCCGCGTAGCCGTTCCGGGTGGAGCCGGGCGAGGTCGAGCTGCCGCTCACGTGTCCTCCAGTGTCTTCTCGACGTCGTCCAGTCCGGCCTGGTCCAGCAGGCCGGCGGCCGCGGCGCGACGGGCGGTCCGCCCCGCCAGGGCGCGGTAGGCGGCCGCCAGGCCGGGGTCCGCGGCGGTGATGCGGTCCAGGTGGGTGCGGAGCGTGCCGGCGTCGCCGCGCGCCACCGGCCCCGTCAGGGCCCGGTCGCCGTGCCGCAGCGCGTTGTCCAGCGCCGCGGAGAGCAGCGGGGCGACGAGCCGGTCGGCCGGCCGGATGCCCGCGGTCTCCAGCAGCTCGATGCAGTCACCGACCAGGGTCATCAGGTGATTGGCGCCGTGGGCGAGCGCAGCGTGGTAGAGCGGGCGCATCGCCTCCGGGACGCGCACCGGCTCGGCCGACATCTCCAGGACGAGCGCCTCGGCGACGCTCCAGCCGACGGCGTCGCGGGGGTCGGCGCCGGGGTCGTCCTCGCCCGCCTCACCGGGGGCGGTGACGCCGATGCAGCACGACGCGAGGCGCTCGACGTCCTCGGGGCGGCCGGTGAAGGTCATCGCCGGGTGCAGCGCCAGCGGCAGGACCCCCCGGGCGGCGGCCGGTTCCAGCACGGCCGTGCCCTGCGAGCCCGCGGTGTGGACGACGATCTGGCCGGGCCGGAAGCACCCGGCGGCGGCGAGTCCGCGCACCAGGCCGGGCAGGACGTCGTCGGGGACGGCGAGCAGCACCAGGTCGGCCTGCGTGCAGACCTCGTCCGGGGGCAGCAGCGGGGTATCCGGGAGCAGTTCCGCGGCCCGCCGCACCGAGGCCTTCGAGACCCCGGAGGCGGCCACGACGTGGTGGCCCGCCCGCTCGAGCGCGGCTCCCAGCGCCGAACCGACTCGTCCGGCGGAGACCACGCCGACGGCGAGCCGCGCGGGGCGGCCGGCATCGATCACAGTCAGTTCCGTTTCCTCCCGCTCCGGTCCACCTGGGTACCGGTCGGGCAATCCGCGGTCGCACACGACCTCCGTCGGTCGTGCGCCGGACGCGAGGGTAGACGCGCACCCGGCCCCGGGGACCCTCGTATGACAGGCCTCACCCGGTCCGGCGGCCCGCCGGTCCGGGGCCCGGCGGTTCGGCCGATCCGGGACTCTGCGGCCAAGCCGATCCGGAGCCCAGTGGCACGTCATGCACGTACGGGCGGGCCACGGGGGTGCATGGCGTGCCATTCGGCCGGCGGGACCGGGGATCAGCTGCCCGCTGCCCGCTGCCCGCTGCCCGCTGCCCGCTGCCCGCTGCCCGCGACGGACGGTCGGCCCAGGACCCGTCGCGCCCCATGCGGTCGCTGTGGGGCGCCGGGTCAGTCCTGTTCGTGCCGGCCGCGGGGCGCCGGGTCCTGGGGTTCGGCGGGGTCGCCGGGACGGCGCATCGGGCGGGTCGGGCCCGGGTTCCCGGGATTGTCGTGGTGCCGGCCGCGGGCCGGGTCGGCGGCCGGGTCCTCCGGACGTCCGACCGGGCGGGTCGCCCCCTCGGCCGGAGCCGGCGGACCCTGGCCCGCAGCTCCACCAGCCGGAGCCGGCGAGCCCTGGCGCACGGCTCCCCCGGCCGGAGTCGGTGGGCCCTGGCGCGGCACGCCCTCCGCGGCACCGGACGTTCCCGGACGCGGCGGCCCCTCGGCGGGAGCGGGAGCCCCGGGCCACGGTGCGGCGCCCGGCGGTGGCCCGCCCGGCCCCGGGGAACCACCACCGGCCCCCGTGAACTCCGGCCGCCCACCCGGACCTGCGGATTCCCGTCGCCCACTCGGACCTGCGGGTTCCGACCGTCCACCGGGACCTGCGGGACCGCGGCTCGCGCCACCGCCCGGCGGCGCCGGCGCCGGGCCACCCGGGCTCCCGGGCGCCGGGCCCGGGGGCCCGCCGCGCAGCCCGGGCACGGCGGGGCCGGCCGATCCGGGCGTCGTCCCGGGGACCTGCCCCTCCGGGAAGGTGGGGATCCGGAACGCCCCGGAGAAGCTGCCGTCCGGCGCGGCCGGGGGTGGTGGCTGCCAGCCCGACGGACGCTGCCTGGCCCAGGCCGCGACCAGCGCCTCCGGCACCCCGACGGCGATCGCCCGGGTCCGCAGGACGGCGGCCAGCTTCTCGTCGTGCAGCGCCCCGGCGCTCTCCCGGACGGCGCCGCGGGCGATCCGGTTCCGCATGAACGCCAGCTCGGTGACGGCCGCCTGGTACTCCGCGACGGCCTTCGCGGCGGCCTTCCCGGACCGCCGCTGGACCAGCGCCCGCCAGCCGCGGCGCCGCGACATCCGGGCCAGCAGCGGGACCTCGCTCGGCGCGATCCACCCCGCCGCCGCGAACCCGGGCAGCTGGGCGGCGACGATCCGCGCCTCGCGGCGGCGGGCGAACACGACGAGCGTGATCATCCCGGCGAAGATCGGGACCATCACGAAGATGTAGACCTCGTAGAACGCCCCCGGCGACGCGGCCAGCACCGACGCGCCGTTCCACAGCGCGTGCAGCACCACTGCGGCGACGTAGCCGGCGATCATCGCCAGCACCCGGACGCCGACACTGCGGCTGGCGACCGCGAACCCCGCCGCGATCCCGATCATGCAGGTGAACAGCGGGTGCGCGAACGGCGAGGCGATCCCGCGGACGAACAGCGTCGCGAGCACCCCGGCCGTCTCCGGGTCGGAGACCGCCCGGCCGAGGTAGAGGATGTTCTCCGAGAAGGCGAACCCGGCGGCGACGATCCCGGCGTAGACGATGCCGTCGACGATCCCGTCGAACTCACGCCGCCGGAACGCCAGCAGCCCGACGACGAACAGGCCCTTGGCGAACTCCTCGATCACCGGCGCGACGACGACCGGACCGAACAGGTCCCCGGCGCCGCGCCCGGCGGCGGCGTCGAGCACCGTCGACGCACTCGTGTTGATCAGCAGCGACATCAGGGCGGCGAACCCGGCGCCCCAGAGGAACGCGCCCATCAGCATCCGCGGCGGTTCCGGCTCCCACCGGTCCACCCACAGGAAGGCGGCGACCACCGGTACGACGGGCAGCAGCGCGGCGAGCGTCCCGATGACGACGCCGCCGGTCCCGATCGCGCGCTGCAGGACCCCGATCGTGATCACGGTCAGCAGCGCGAGGACGACGAGCCCGACGACCGGGAGCAGCACCCCGCGCCGCTTCGCCGACGGTGCCGGCACCGGGGCGTACGGGTGGCGGCCGGACGGCGCCGTGGGGGAGGCCATGGCCCGGCAGCGTAGAGAACTCCGGGCCGCTCCACCGTCCGTGCGCGCCGCGGGAGGCACGGACCACACCCGGCCGGGTGCGGATCAGGTCGAGCGGACCCCGCTGTCGGAGTCGTCGGGATCGTCCGGGGCTCGGCAGCAGTACTCCAGCCAGAGCGCGGCGCCGACCAGCAGCAGCGCGCAGACCAGACCGATCCCGGCGGAGACGCTGTCGGCGAACGCGGCGACGACGACGTCGGCACGCCGCAGCGTGTGCGCGAGCATCCCGATCCACAGGCCGGCGATCACCGCTCCGCCGACCGACGAGGCCTTCGCCACGAGCACGGCCCGGGCGGCGACCAGCGGCGGGACCGGGAGCGCGTCGCCGCGCCGCTGGATCCGGCGGCGCAGCACGAACGCTCCGGCGAGCTCGGCGGCCGCGAGCACCCCGATGGAGAGGCCCGCGGCGACCGGTACGCCCGGCAGCAGCGGATACGTCAGCTGGACGAGAATGTTGCCGAGCAGGGCCGCGACCACCGTGATCGCGGCGAGGTCCCGGTAGCGGGTGGGCCGGACCGTCGGCCGGGGGTCCTCCCCCGAGCCGGGCCGACGGTCGCCGGGGCCCGGCGCGCTCACGGCGCCGCCCCGGCCGGCAGCAGCGGCAGGTCGTCGCGCCGGTGGATGCCGGAGCGCGCGTCCGGGCCGAGCCGGGTGAGCAGGTCCGCGACCGGCCCGTGCCCCTGCAGGACCGCGTCGGGCTCGGCGAGCAGCCAGGGCAGCAGCACCGTCGCGCGCTCGGGGGTGCCGGGGTGCGGCAGCAGCAGCTCCGGGTCGTCGGAGATCACCGGCTCGTCCCCGTCGCGGACCTGGAGGACGTCGACGTCGAGCGTCCGCGGGCCCCACCGCTGCTCCCGGACCCGGCCCGACGCGTCCTCCAGGGCCTGGCCGCGGCGCAGCCAGCCCCACGCGTCCAGCGCCGGGTCGTCGGCGACGACGACGGCGTTGAGGAAGTCGGGCTGGTCGGTGACGCCCCACGGTGCCGTCTCGAACACCGGCGAGACCACGACGAGTGCGGGTCCGAGATCGGCGACGACCGCGCGTAGGTGCCCGATCCGGTCCCCCATGTTGGAACCGAGGGAGAGCACCGCGCGGGTCACGACCGGCCCCGGTGCACGACGACAGCGACGTCGTCGAACGCCAGCGGGATCGGCGCGGACGGCTTGTGCAGGGTCACCTCGACCGCACGGATCCGCTCGTCGGACGCGAGCACGTCGTCGGCGACCGCGCCGGCCACGGACTCGATCAGGTCGCGCGGCGGGCCGCCGACGATCGCCGCCGCCCGCTGGGCCAGCGCGCCGTAGTCCAGGGTGTCGGCCAGGTCGTCGGACGCGGCGGCGGCAGCGAGGTCGGCGTGCACGACGAGATCGCAGACGAACTCCTGGCCGTCGCGCCGCTCGTGCCCGAACACCCCGTGGTGGCCGCGGACCCGCAGCCCGCGCAGCTCGATCCGGTCGCCGCTCACCTCTCCCCCTCGCGGGAGGTACGGGCCCGCGACGCACCGAGCCGGCACGCCGCGGCGACCGCGACGGCGTCCATCGTGGACTCGACGTCGTGCACCCGGACGCCCCAGGCGCCGGCGTTCGCGGCGAGCGCGCTGATCGCGGCGGTGGCGGTGTCCCGGCCCGCGGGCGGGCGGGGTGTCCCGTCGCCGGTGGCGAGCAGGTCCCCGAGGAACCTCTTGCGCGAGGCCCCCACCAGGACCGGGAACCCGAGATCGATCAGCACGTCGATCCGGCGCAGCAGCGCCCAGTTGTGGGCGGCCGTCTTCGCGAAGCCCAGGCCCGGGTCCAGCAGGATCCGGTCCGGATCCACCCCGGCCATCACGGCGTGGTCCACCCGGGCGACGAGCTCGGCCCGGACCTCGCCGATCACGTCCTCGTACCCGGCGAGCTGCTGCATCCCGGCGCTGTGCCCGCGCCAGTGCATGAGCACCCACGGCACCCGGGTCTCGGCGACGACCGCGGCCATCCGCGGGTCGGCGAGCCCGCCGGAGACGTCGTTGACCATCACCGCGCCGGCGTCGACACAGGCGGCGGCCACCTCGGACCGGGTGGTGTCGACGCTGACCCGGACACCGGCCCCGGTCAGCTCGCGGACGACCGGCACCACGCGGTCCCGCTCGGTGACGGCGTCGACCCGCTCGGCACCGGGCCGGGTCGACTCGCCGCCGACGTCGACGAGATCGGCGCCCGCGTCGCGCATCGCCACACCGTGCGCGATCGCGTGCGAACGGTCCAGGTAGCGCCCGCCGTCGGAGAACGAGTCGGGGGTGACGTTGAGGATCCCCATCACCGCGCAGCGACCGAGCTCCGGCAGACCACCGTCCGGGGCGACCACGTCACGCCCCCCTGATCAGCGACAGCGCCTCCGCGCGGGAGGAGGCGGAGCTCTTGAACAGTCCGCGGACCGCCGAGGTCGTGGTGCGCGAACCCGGCTTGCGGATGCCGCGCATGGCCATGCACAGGTGCTCGGCCTCCATCACGACGATCACCGCACGCGGGTTCAGCTTGCGCACCAGGGCGTCCGCGACCTGCGCGGTGAGTCGCTCCTGCACCTGCGGGCGCTTCGCGTACAGGTCGACCACCCTGGCGATCTTGGACAGGCCGGTGACCTGGCCGTCGACCGCCGGGATGTAGCCGACGTGCGCGACGCCGTGGAAGGGCACGAGGTGGTGCTCGCAGGTCGAGAACATCGGGATGTCCTTGACCAGGACGAGCTCGCCGTGCCCCTCGTCGAACGTCTTCTCCAGCACCGAGTCCGGGTCGACGAACAGCCCGGCGAAGATCTCGCCGTAGGCGCGCGCCACCCGGGCGGGCGTCTCCTTGAGACCCTCGCGGTCGGGGTTCTCCCCGACCGCGATCAGGAGCTCGCGGACCGCCCGCTCGGCGCGGTCGAGATCGATCTCGGCGGGCACGGCCTGGGTGGCCCCGGCCGCGACCGCGGCGGACCTGACCGGTTCGGGCCAGTCGTCCGTGGTCGACGTGCTCAGTGTCCTGCCTCCGGGTCGTCGCCCCGACGGTCGCCGGTCCGGGGGCCGTCGGTCGTGCCCGACGAACCGGTCCACGGCCCGTTCCGGACCGGGCCCTGCTGCGGGTCGCCGCCCTGCTGGGGGCCCTGCTGCTGAGGGCCCTGCTGCCGCGGGTCCTGCTGCTGCGGGTCCTGCTGCTGGTTCTGTGGCGACGGCTGCTGCGGAGCCTGGCCCTGCTGCCCACCCCAGTTGGCCGGCGGCCAGCTCTGCCCGTGCGGTGTGGTCGCGGGCCGCCAGTCCGGCGGCGCGCCGTAGTTCGGCGCCACCGCGGGCGGGGGCGGCGCGTAGCCGCTGCCGCGTCCGGGCTGCTGCCTGCCGTCGGCGCCGGCCGGACGGCCGTTGCCGTTCGGAGTGGCGCCGTGGACGCCGTTGCCGTTCCCGGCGGGTGCGGGTGCCGGGACGGGGTCGGGACCGTAGCCGCCGTCGTTCGGGGCGTCCGGACGGGCAGGGGCGGACCCGCCCGCGGGGAACGGCGACGCACCGGGCAGGCCGGGGGCCTCGCCGTGGCCGTTCGCGGCACCGGACCCGACCGGGGTCGGGGTCCGCTCCGGCTCGGGCCAGGGCTCGCCACGCTCGTGCGCGAGCTCGCGCGGGGTCTTGATCGGCGGCTTCTCCGACGGCGTCCGGTCACCGAAGTCGTTGAACGCGGTGATCCGCGGCCGCTTCTCCACCGACCCGAAGATCCGCTCGAGGTCCCGGCGGTTCAGCGTCTCCTTCTCGAGGAGCTCGAGCACCAGGTCGTCGAGGACGTCGCGGTAGGTGTTGAGGATCTGCCACGCCTCGGTGTGCGCCGCCTCGATGAGCTTGCGCACCTCCTCGTCGATCTCGTGGGCGACCTCCAGCGAGTAGTCCGCCTGGTTGCCCATCGAGCGTCCGAGGAACGGGTCGCCCTGCTCGCGTCCGTAGCGCACCGCGCCCAGCTTCGCGCTCATGCCGTACTCGGTGACCATCGCGCGGGCGATCTTGGTGGCCTGGTCGATGTCCGACGACGCACCCGTCGTCGGCTCGTGGAACACCAGCTCCTCGGCCGAACGGCCGCCCATCGCGAACACGAGGCGGGCGATCATCTCGGCGCGCGTCATGAGGCCCTTGTCGTCCTCCGGGACGACGAGTGCGTGCCCGCCGGTGCGCCCGCGCGGCAGGATCGTGAGCTTGTAGACCGGCTCGAGGTCCGGCATCGCCCACGCCGCCAGCGCGTGCCCGCCCTCGTGGTAGGCGGTGATCTTCTTCTCGCGCTCGGAGACGATCTTCGACTTGCGCTTCGGGCCGCCGACGACGCGGTCGACCGACTCCTCCAGCGCCGCGCCGGTGATCTGCGAGTCGTTCTCCCGGGCGGTGAGCAGTGCCGCCTCGTTGATCACGTTCGCGAGGTCGGCACCGGACATGCCGACGGTGCGCTTCGCGAGGCTCTCGAAGTCGACGTCCTGGGCGAACGGCTTGCCCTTGGAGTGCACGGAGAGGATGGCGCGACGGCCGGCGAGGTCGGGCGCGGCGACCGGGATCTGGCGGTCGAACCGGCCCGGGCGCAGCAGCGCCGGGTCCAGGATGTCCGGACGGTTGGTGGCCGCGATCAGGATGATCCCGCCGCGGGCGTCGAACCCGTCCATCTCGACCAGGAGCTGGTTCAGCGTCTGCTCGCGCTCGTCGTGACCGCCGCCGAGGCCCGCGCCGCGCTGGCGGCCGACCGCGTCGATCTCGTCGACGAAGATGATGCAGGGCGCGTTCTGCTTGGCCTGCTCGAACAGGTCACGCACCCGGGAGGCACCGACACCGACGAACATCTCGACGAAGTCGGAGCCGGAGATCGTGTAGAACGGCACGCCCGCCTCGCCGGCGACCGCGCGCGCCAGCAGTGTCTTGCCGGTGCCGGGCGGGCCGTACAGCAGCACGCCCTTGGGGATCTTCGCGCCCAGCGCCTGGTAGCGGCCCGGGTTCTGCAGGAAGTCCTTGATCTCGTACAGCTCTTCGACGGCCTCGTCGGCCCCCGCCACGTCCGAGAACGTGTTCTTCGGCATGTCCTTGTTCAGCTGCTTGGCCTTGGACTTGCCGAAGCTCATCACCCGGTTCCCGCCGCCCTGGGCGTTGTTCAGGAACCAGAACAGGACGATCAGCACCAGCGCCAGCGGGATCATCGTGATGAGCAGCGTGGACAGGAACGAGTCCTGCCGGACGAGGGTGTCGTACTCGGCGATCCCCGGGACCTGGCGCACCTGGTCGAAGATCTGCCCGGAGAGCTGGGCCGGGTACTGCGCGAGGACCTGGGTCGTCTCGTTGCCGTCGACCTCGATCGGGCGGTCCAGGGTCAGCCGGAGCTGCTGCTCCCGGTCCTCGACGAGCGCGTCACGGACGTTGCCGTCCTGGATCTGGGTCAGCGCGACCGACGTCGTCACCTCGGAGTACCCGCGGGTGTCGTCGAACAGCTGGCTGAACCCGAGATAGATCAGGAGCGCGAGGAGGATCCAGATCAGCGGGTTGCGGAGCAGGCGCTTGCGGTCCATGCAACGTCGGCCGGGGTGGCCTTCACCTTCCCGAGAGTGGTTCGCGGCAGCGGCGGCGGACGGAACACCGCCCCGCCGGACGGCCCTGACCCGCCAGGATAGCCGCACGCAGGAGCGAGCGCGCCGGGCGGACCGGGCCCGGACGGTCGCACGCGACCGTCCGCCGGATCAACGTGTGGGCGACCTGGCCGGTTCCCCCGTCGGGGTGTCCCGCCGCACACTCCCGCGGGCCGGTGTGGGAGAACTGTGGGGCACGCACGGTGGGTGATCGGGCGTGCACGTCGGGAGGGGCGATCGGATGGCGCTGCGCGCGGGGCTCGGGCCTCGTCGGACGGTGTCCGCACTGGCCGTCGGGCTGGCCGCCTCCGCCGCGCTGACGCTGTTCACCGCCCCGGCCGGCACGCGCACGGAGGCGCCCGCCGTCCCGGCGGTGACGACCACCGCGCGGGCCGAGGCCCCCGCCGTGATCCCGTCCCCGGCCGTCGCCGCGGGGCCGTCGTCGATCGGGCCGGGCGTCGTCACGGAGACCGTCGGTGCGGGACTGTGCACCGCGGGCCTCGTCCTCACCGCGGGCGACCGCACCTTCCTGGCGCAGGCCGCGCACTGCGGCGGCACCGGCGACGAGACCGAGACCGACGGCTGCACCTCGGCCGCCGTCCCGCTGGGCACCCCGGTGACCGTGCGCGGCACCGACCGGACCGTCACCGGCACGCTCGCCTGGAGCTCCTGGAACACCATGCAGGCGCGCGGCGAGACCGACCCGGACACCTGCGCCTACAACGACCTCGCGCTGGTCGAACTGCCCGCGGACGCCGCGCCCGCGGTCGGGGCGGCGGTGCCGTTCTTCGGCGGCCCCACCGGCGTCCGCACCGAGCCGCTGCCGGCGGGCACCCCGGTGTTCGGCCTGGCCAACCCACCCGACGCCACGGGCGCCCGCGCCGTGGCGGCCCGTGGCGGCGTCGTGGCGGGCGACGTCGGCGGCGGCTGGGGACACGCGGTGTACACCATGGAGCCGGGCGTGGCCGGCGAGTCCGGCAGCCCGCTGCTCGACGCCGGGGGCCGGGCCGTCGGGGTGCTGTCCAGCCTGTCGTCGACGGCGGACCGCCCCAGCATCGAGTACACCGACCTGGGCCGGGCGCTGGACTACGCCGCGCGCACCGACGGCCCGCCCGGGCTCGCACCGGCGTCGGGACCGGGCTTCACGGCGACCCCGCCCGGCGTCGACCCGCGGTCGCTCGCGACGCCCGCGGGCCCCGGCATCGCCGCCGGCTGACCGGGTCGGTCAGGCGTAGACCTTCGGGTCCAGCGTCCCGATGTAGGGCAGGTCGCGGTACCGCTCGGCGTAGTCGAGGCCGTAGCCGACGACGAACTCGTTCGGGATGTCGAAACCGACGTAGCGGACCGGGACGTCGACCTTCACCGCGTCGGGCTTCCGGAGCAGCGTGATGACGTCGAGCGACGCCGGGCCGCGGGAGTTCAGGTTGTTCAGCAGCCAGTTCAGGGTGAGACCGGAGTCGATGATGTCCTCGACGATCAGCACGTGCCGGCCGGCGATGTCGCGGTCGAGGTCCTTCAGGATCCGCACCACGCCCGACGACGACGTCGACGAGCCGTAGGAGCTGACCGCCATGAACTCCAGCTGGGTGGGCACCGGCAGCGCGCGGGCGAAGTCGGTCATGAACATGACCGCGCCCTTCAGCACCCCGATCAGCAGCAGGTCGCCGTTCCGGCCGTCCTGCACGACGTCGGCGTAGTCCTCGGCGACCTTGCGGGCCAGCTCCTCGGTCTTCTCCCGCACCTGCTCCTCGGTGACCAGCACCGACGAGATGTCCCCGTCGTACACCCGACCCCCTCGCGCGGGCCGCGGTGGCGGCCCGGTCGTCCGGCACCGGGCGATCGTCACGCCCGGTCACGCCCCCACCGTCGGCAGCGCAGCACGAGCCTGCCACGCGTGCGGGTCAGCTCCAAGCCACCACCGAGCGTCGGCCCGCCCTGCCCGCGCCACCGCCCGACGAGATCGTCGGCGGCGCGCAGCTGGGCGTCGGTGAGTGCCCGGACGCCGTGCGCGGCGAGCCATTCCCGCAGTACGCGGCGCCGGACGGCCGCCGGTGCCGTCGCGAGCACCGTCGCGTCGAGGGCCGGGGCGGCGGTGCCGGCGGAGGCGTCGCGGGCCGGTTCCGGGAGCCGTTGCGGCACTCCGGCTCCGGGGTCGCTGTCGCCGGAATCACGCGGGACGGGGACATCCCCGACGGCGTCGCCGTCACGGTCCGTACCCGGGACGGCACACCCCGGCTCTCCGGCGGCCTCCCGGAGCCGGGCGGCCTGCTCGTCGAGGGCGGTGTCGTCGTCGCGGAGCTGGTCCGCGGTCCGCGCCAGCGCCTCGGTGACGCCGCCGCCGAGCACCTCCTCGAGCAGCGGGAGCACCTCGTGCCGCACCCGGGCGCGGGTGAAGCGGGGATCGGCGTTGTGCGGGTCGGCCCAGACCGGTACGCCGGCCTCCGCGCAGGCGTCGGCGGTGTCGGCCCGGCGCAGTCCCAGCAGCGGGCGCAGCCAGGGCGCGCTCCAGGCCCGCATCCCGGCGAGCGAGCGCGCACCGGAACCCCGGCCGAGCCCGAGCAGGACGGTCTCGGCCTGGTCGTCGAGGGTGTGGCCGAGCAGCACCGCCGACGACGGGTGCGGCCGCGCCGCGAGCAGCGCCGCCCGGCGGGCCCGCCGGGCCGCCGCCTCGGTACCGCCGGGACCGGTGACCTGCACCGGGTGCACGGCGGCCTCGATCCCGGCCGCACGCAGCCGGACCGCCAGCTCGGCCGACCGCTCCGCCGAGCCGTCCTGCAGACCGTGGTCGACGACGGCCGCGCGCACCGGCCCCTCGACCACCTCCCGCACGGCGAGCACGAGCGCGGTCGAGTCGGCGCCACCGGAGCAGCCGACGAGCGGCGGGGCCCCGCGCACCGGGCCGGGCAGCTCCGCCAGCGCGTCACGCACCGCGGCCCGCACCCGCCGCCGGGCGGTCATGCCACGCGGCGCAGCCAGGCCCCGGCGTCGGACAGCTCGGCGCGGGTCGGCAGCGTGTCCGGGGACTCCCAGACCCGGTTGAGACCGGCCATGCCGACCTCCCGCTCGACCTCGCGGCAGAACGCGGCGCCGACGGCGTACTGCTTCATCTTCGCGTCGACGCCCAGCAACGCCCGCAGCAGCCGGTCGACGATCCCGCCGCCACGGCGGCGCTCGGTGAACCGGGCGCGGATGACGGCGACGTCCGGCACGACCTCCGGCCCGACGGCGTCCATCACGTGGTCGGCGTGCCCCTCCAGCAGGGTGGACAGCGCGAGCAGCCGGTCGAGCACCGCCCGCTGCTCGGGCCCCTGCAGCAGCTCCACCAGTGCGAGCACGTCGGTCCCGCCCTCACCGCGCAGCGAGCGGATCGCCTCGGGCAGCCGGGCGAGCTTCGCGGTGTCCGGCTCCTGCAGCGACAGCAGCGCGGTGACCAGCCCCGCGAAGTGGTCGCGCAGCCACGGCACCGCGGTGAACTGCAGCCGGTGGGTGGCCTCGTGCAGGCAGACCCAGAGCCCGAACTGGGCACCGTCGACGTCGAGCGACCGGGTCACGGCGTGCACGTTGGGCGCCACCACGATCAGCCGGCCCGCGCCGTCCGGCCCGCCGAACGGGTCGTACTGGCCGAGCACCCGCGCACCCATGTACGCGAGCAGCGCGCCGAGCTGCGCACCGGACCCCGCCGCGGTGACCGACCGGAGCGGCCACGGCGACGCCGGCAGCTCCGCCCCGGAGGTCAGCGCGTCCATCCCGGCGACCGCGGCGCGGGCCCACGCCGGGCGGTCCAGGACGTCGGCGGGCAGCAGCGGGAGCCCGGCCCCGAGCCCGGTCACCTCGCGGACGTGACCCTCGGCGCGGGCCGAGTCCTCCCGCAGCCGTCCGACCAGCTCGCGGGCCGCCTCCGGCGTCGTGCGGGGGCCGGCGGGCATCAGCCGGGCCGCCGTCGCCGCCGCCAGGGACCAGTTCACCGGCAGGCCGCGATCGGCCTGCCGCGCGGTCGCCGGTGCCGGGTCGGTCACGTCGGGCTGCATGCCGGCCACGCTACCCGCGGTCGGGCGTCAGCCGCGGCAGCCGCAACGGCTCAGGGTGGCCGCCACCCGGTCCAGCGCGGGGCGCGCGTCGGCGGGCGAGGTGCCGTTGGAGAGCAGCGCGAACACGAGCAGCCTGCCGTCGACATCGGTGACCACCCCGGCCAGGCTGGACGCCCCGCTCAGCGTGCCGGTCTTGGCGCGCACGACACCTCGCCCGGCCACCGACGGGCCGTCGCCGAAGCGCTCGGTGAGCGTGCCCCCGCCACCGGCGACCGGGAGCCCGGTGAGGATCGGCCGCAGGAACTGGACGTCGTTCGGGCTGTCCGACTGGGCCGCCGCGGACGCCAGCACCGCGCCGAGGAGCCGCGCCGGGATCCGGTTGTCCCGGGACAGCCCGCTGCCGTCGGCGAGCTGCAGGCCGCCGACGTCGTACCCGGCCTGGACCAGCGACTCGGTGACGGCGCGGGAACCGCCGTCGAAGGAGGCGTCGGCGTCGCGGGCGACGGCGACCTGCCGGGCGAGCGCCTCGGCGGAGACGTTGTCCGACGCGGTGAGCATGTACTCGACGAGGCTCGCGATCGGCGGCGAGGAGACGCTGCCCAGCACCGGGGCGTTCGCCGCGGCGGTGCCGTCCTGCACGTCGGTGGCACCGAGCGCGTCGGCCAGTGCCTGGCCCGCGGCCTGCGCGGGATCGGTCGAGCGCGGGCCGTCCTGCTCGGTGGGGGCGGTGCGGCCGCCGTCGAGCATCAGCGGGGACATGGGCGCGACGTAGCCGTCGGCGACGTCGCTCGCGCCCCAGCCCGGCGACTGCGCGGGGCCCTTCCACAGCCCGGTGTCGACGTACACCGTGCGCACCGGGGTGGGGTGCGCGTTCTTCACCTCGGCGGCCAGGTCGTCGATCCGGGCCGGCTCGGGGTAGAGCCCGTCCTGCCCGGCGGGCAGCGCGGTCAGCGACGGGTCACCGCCCCCGACGAGCACGACCGAGTCCTCGCTGGGGCCCGGGACGACCCGGGTGGCGAGCCGGTCGGTGGGGTTCATGGTGAGCAGCGCGGCGGCCGCGGTGAGCAGCTTGGTCGTCGAACCCGGGACCATGGCCCGGCCCCCGTCGCGTTCCCACAGCGGTGCGACACCGCGCGGGGACGACGAGTCCATCACCACACCGGTGACCTCGCCCAGCGCCGGCGAGCTCAGCTGCTCGGACAGCACCTGGGTGATCCCGGCGGCGGTCGGGACCGGCGCCGTGGGGGTGAGCGGCCGCAGCGCGGGCATCGGGACCGGCGGGTAGGCGGCGGCCGCCTGGCCGAACCCGATCCGCTCCCGCGCGTCCGGCCCGGCGAGCGCGACGGCGCCGAACAGCGAGGCCAGGGCCATGACCGCGACGGCGACGACCGCGAACCGCCGCGTGTTGCGGTCCGTCCGCCGATGCCTGCGTCCCACTCCGCCTCCTGCTCGCTGTCCGGTCCGCGGACCGGCCGACCTGTCCGGGTGGTGGTGCGACGACCGCCACACCGCACCCGCAGAGGGTCACCGGCCTGCACCCACGCGGTCCGGTTCCCTCACACTAGGGGGAAGCACCGACGCCGCCGGAGCGGGCGGGCCACCCGGCCCGCCCCGGGCCCGGTGGTACGTGACCCTCTTCAAGGAGCAACGAACCGTGGACTTCGACGTCACCATCGAAATCCCCAAGGGCGGCCGGAACAAGTACGAGGTCGATCACGAGACCGGCCGTATCCGGCTGGACCGGACCCTCTTCACCGCCACCCAGTACCCCGCCGACTACGGGTTCATCGAGGACACCCTCGGCGAGGACGGGGACCCGCTGGACGCGCTCGTCCTGGTGCAGGAGCCCACCTTCCCGGGCTGCATCATCCGGTCCCGCGCGATCGGGATGTTCCGCATGAAGGACGAGAAGGGCGGCGACGACAAGGTCCTCTGCGTCCCCAGCGACGACCCGCGCCAGGAGCACCTGCGCGACATCCACCACCTGGCCGAGTTCGACCGGGCGGAGATCCAGCACTTCTTCGAGATCTACAAGACGCTGGAGCCGGGCAAGAGCGTCGAGGGCGCCGCCTGGGTCGGCCGCGCCGACGCCGAGCGCGAGATCAAGGCGTCCTACGAGCGGGCCAAGACCGAAGGGCACTGAGGCGCTTCGCGCTCGTGAGTGGTTATCGCGGCTCCAGCCGCGATAACCACTCACGAGCCGTCAGGCCCGCTCGAACACCGCCGCGAGGCCCTGCCCGCCGCCGATGCACATCGTCTCGAGCCCGTAGCGGGCGTCGCGGCGCTGCATCTCGCGGGTCAGGGTGGCCAGGATCCGGCCGCCGGTCGCGCCGACCGGGTGGCCCAGCGAGATCCCCGAGCCGTTGACGTTGGTCCGCTCGAAGTCGGCGTCGGTGAACTTCCACTCCCGGGTGCAGGCCAGGACCTGCGCCGCGAACGCCTCGTTCAGCTCGATCAGGTCGATGTCGGCCAGCGTCAGACCGGCCGCGTCGAGCGCCTTGGCCGTGGCCGGGACCGGGCCGATGCCCATCGTCTTCGGCGGGACCCCGCCCAGGCCCCAGGACACCAGCCGGGCCAGCGGCCGCAGCCCCAGCTCGGCGGCCTTCTCCGGGCTGGTCACCACGCACGCCGAGGCGCCGTCGTTCTGCCCGGAGGCGTTGCCGGCGGTCACCGTGGCCGCGTCGTCGTCACGACCCAGGATCGGGCGCAGCTTCGCCAGGGTCTCCATCGACGAGTCGGGCCGGATGTGCTCGTCGGCCTCGACCACGGTGTCGCCCTTGCGGCCCTTGACCGTGACCGGCACCAGCTCGTCGGCGAACCGGCCCTCGGCCTGCGCCGCGGCGGCCCGGTGGTGCGAGCGCACCGAGAACTCGTCCTGCTCGGAGCGGCCGATCGAGTACTCCCGGCGCAGGTTCTCGGCGGTCTCCAGCATCCCGCCCGGCACCGGGAAGTTCACGCCACCGGCGGTGACCCGGCCCCGGGCCAGCGAGTCGTTGAGCATGACCCCGGGGCCGCCCTTGACCCCCCACCGCATCCCGGTCGAGTAGAACGACGCCGACGACATCGACTCCGCCCCACCGGCCAGCACCACCTCGGCCGCACCGGTCTGCACCTGCATCGCCGCGTAGAGCACGGCCTGCAGACCCGACCCGCACCGGCGGTCCACCTGGATGCCGCCCGCGGTCACCGGGAGCCCGGCGTCCAGCGCCGCGACCCGGCCGATCGCCGGGGCGTCCATCGACGGGTAGCAGTGCCCGAGCACCACGTCGTCCACCACCGCGCCGTCCAGCCCGGTCCGCTCCACCAGCGCCGCGATCACCGTCGCGGCCAGGGTGTGGGCGGGCACGTCGCGCAACGAGCCGCCGAACCCACCCACCGGGGTCCGCAACGGCTCACAGATCACCGCATCACGCATCTGTCCGGTCCTCTCAGACGTACTGCCGGGTCAGCCACTCGGCGACCACGGCGGGCTTCTCGGAGTTCTCGATCTCGACGGTCACCTTCGAGGCGATCTGGACCCCGCCGGAGATGTCGGTGACGTCGATGATCTCGACGCGGCCGCGCACCCGGCTGCCGACCGGGAGCGGGCTGGTGAAGCGCACCTTGTTGAGGCCGTAGTTGACGCCCATCTTCACGCCCTCGATCCGGTACACCCCCTGCACCAGCGTCGGCAGCAGGGACAGCGTGAGGAAGCCGTGGGCGATCGTCGTGCCGAAGGGGCCGTCCTTCGCGCGCTCGGCGTCCACGTGGATCCACTGGTGGTCCCCGGTCGCGTCGGCGAACCCGTCGATCTGCTCCTGCCCGACCTCGACCCAGTCCGAGGCGCCGATCTCGCTCCCCTTCGCCTCCCGCAGCTCGTCGACCCCGTTGAAGACGCGCATCTCCCACCACTTCCGTTCGCTCGGCTCGTCGCTCGCCGGCGACCGCCCACCGTCCCGGCGGCGTCGCCGATGGTCCTTCCCTACCGCACGCGGCGACGCGGGTCGGGGGAACGTCGGGAAACCCACACGCCCCGCCCCGCGGGAACGCCCCGTGTTGACTATGGTCGGTCCGGGAGGAGCCGCCCGCAGGAGATCCGGGCACCGCCTCGACGTGGAAGGCCGCCCACCACATGGACCCGACCGTGACCGACCGCCGATGAGCACTCCGACGACGACGGCGCCCGACCGTCGCCTGGTGCACCGTGCCGTCCCGTACCGGGACCCCGAGCACCAGGCCGAGGTGCTGGCCGGCCCGGTCGGCGACGCCCTCGACCAGAACCGGCGCGCGCTGGTCGTCGTGGAGCAGCGGTGCCGGTCCGAGCTGCAGCGGTCGCTGGGCAGCGACGCGGGGGTCAGATACTGCCGCCCGGAGCGGATGCACTCCGCGCCGCCCTTCACCGTCGCCGGGCGCTGGAGCCGCGCCGTGCGCGACGCGATCGTCGAGGGCGCCCCCGGGGTGTGCACGGTCGGGCAGCCGCTCGACCTGCCCGGCACCGACCCGGCGTACTGGACTCGGCTGGACCTGGCGCTCGACCACGCGATGCACGGCCTGCCCGTCGAGATGCTGTGCTGCTTCGCCGACGACCGAGGCGCCCGCGCGGAGGCCGGCGCGCTGCACGACGAGTTCCTCGTCGACGGCGACCCGGTACCCAGCGAGTACCGCCGCGACCACCGCACGCTGCTCGCGGAGAACCCGCAGGCGGCGCCCGCTGACCTGGGTGTGCCGCTGCTCGTGCTGCCCGTCGGGCTGGACCGCCTGTCCACGATGCGCCGCGTCGTCCACCGCCAGGCGGTGCTGACCGGGTTCGGCCCGGAGCGCGCCGAGGACCTGGTGCTGGCCGTCAACGAACTCGTCAGCAACGGCATCGAGCACGGCTCGGGCGGCCCGGTGCTGCGGATGTGGCGGACACCGGAGGGCCTGGTCGCCGAGATGACCGACCCGTCGGCCTTCCACCTGCCGTTCCCCGGACTGGCCGCGCCGTCGCCGTCCGGGCGCCGCGGGCGCGGCATGTGGATGGCCTCCGAGCTGACCGACGTGCTGCAGGTGTGGACCGCCGAGGACGACCCGGGCCGGGTGCACGGCACCGTCGTACGGGTGACGGCGGGCCCGCCGTGACCGCCGCCGCCGATCCGGTCGTCCGTTTCCTGCGGATGGTCAGCGGACCGGAACCCGACCTCGACCGTGCCGCCTGTGCGATCGCCGCGGGCGCCGGCGGGGACGGCGGTGCGACCGCCCGCGCGCTGGCCACCCTCGACGAGCTCGCCGACGGGGTGACCGGCCTGGAGTCGTTGCTGCACCGGCTGTTCACCGAGGCGGGCTTCGCCGGCAACACCGCCGAGTACGGCGACCCGCGCAACTCGTTCCTGCCCGACGTCCTGGAGCGCCGCACCGGCATCCCGATCACGCTGTCGGTGGTCGCGATCGAGGTGGGCCGCCGGGCCGGGGTGCCGCTGGAGGGCGTCGGGATGCCCGGGCACTTCCTGGTGCGGGTGCCCGGCAGCGACCGCTACCTCGACGTGTTCGACCGCGGCCGCCGGCTGGACCTCGCCGGGTGCGAGGCGCTGTTCCGCGCGACGACCGGCGCGGGGCCGGAGGCGCCGTTCGGGGCGAACCTGCTGCCGCGGGTGTCGACCCGGCAGATCCTGGCCCGGATGCTCGACAACCTGCGCGCGGTCTACGCGCGGCAGAAGAGCCACACCGACCTGGAGTGGGTGCTGCGGATGCGGCTCGGGCTGCGCCACCGCGGCCCCGAGCTGATCCGCGAGCTCGGCGACGTCCTGGCCGCGCAGGCGCGGTGGGACGAGGCCGCCCGGCTCATGGAGTCCTGGGTGGACGGCCCGGGGCGCGGGTCGCGATCGGGTGCCGAGGTCCTCGACGAGGTCCGGACCGAGGCACGCAAGCACCGCGCGCACCTCAACTGACCGGGCGGCTCAGGTGTGCGGCGCCCGCGTCGGCGCCCCGGAGTCCTCCCCGAACCGCCACGGCTGCCCGGTCGACTCCAGCACCGCCATCCACAGGTCGCCGTGCGGGTCGACCTGGTTGCGCCGGCTCACGGCGAGGGCCATCGGGATGTGCACGAACCGGCGCCGGACTCGCCCCACCACCATCGACGTCCGGCCGGACATCGCCGCGTGCACCGCGGCCTGCGACAGCCGGACCGTGTAGACGCTGTCGTACGGGTTCGCCGGCACGCTGCGGATCAGGTAGCTGGGGTCGACGTAGCGGACGGTCGTCTCCATCCCGGCGTCGGCGAACGCGTCGCTGATCTGCTCCCGCAGCCACGGCCCGACGTCGGCGAGCTTGGCGTTGCCGGAGGCGTCGGTGCGGCCGATCGGCGGCAGCAGCTCCTGCCCCGCCCCCTCCGCCACGACGACGACGGCGTGCCCGCGCTGCTCCACCCGTCGTCTCAGGTGGTGCAGCAGGCCGGTCTCGCCGTCGAGCTCGAACGGGACCTCCGGGATCAGCACGGCGTCGGCGTCGGACCGGACCAGCGACGCGTAGCAGGCGATGAAGCCGGAGTGCCGGCCCATCAGCTTGACCAGGCCGACCCCGCCGGGGGTGGACTTCGCCTCCACCGTCACCGACCGGATGGCCTCGCTGGCCTGGGAGAACGCCGTCTGGAAGCCGAAGCTCTGGTCGATGAAGGGGATGTCGTTGTCGATCGTCTTCGGGATGCCGACGACGGCGATCCGCAGGCCCCGCTCGGCCACCACCCTGGCGATCTCCATCGCGCCGCGCATCGTGCCGTCGCCGCCGATCACGAACAGCACGTTGAGGTGCATCTGCTCGAGGCAGTCGACGATCTCCTCGGGGTCCTGCGGGCCGCGGGAGGTGCCGAGGAAGGTGCCGCCGTCGACCGGGATGTCGCGCACCGACTCCGGCGTCAGCTCGACGACGTCGTGCCCGTAGGAGGAGACGAAGCCGCGGTAGCCGTTGCGGAACCCGACGACCCGCCGGACGCCGTAGTGGTAGGTCAGCGTGCGCACCAGACCGGCGATCACGTCGTTGAGGCCGGGGCACAGGCCACCGCAGGTGACGATGCCCGCCCGCGTCTTGGACGGGTCGAAGTAGATCTGCCGGCGCGGGCCGCACGGTTCGAGGCCGGGCAGCTCCTCGACGTCGACCCCGCGGGCCTTGAGCCCGGCGGCGGTGTCGTCGAGCAGGACGCGGTCACCGGCGTCGACGTAGTGCTCGGTGGTGCGGCGGGCGTCGAGCAGGGGAGCGAGCGGTGAGGTGATGCGGGCGGGCCCGAGAGTGTCGATCGCCAGGTCGCCCGGCGTGATGCTGCTGTACTCCCAGGTCGTCACGCGCTGTCCCACTCCCTGTCGGTGTATCGATCCCGTAGCGGGGTCAATCGTGGCCTACCGGGACGGGGCCGTCGATCGGGGCCCCGGTGGGTGTGACCGCGCTCGCCCGGCCGGGACGCGCCTAGGCTGGGCCGGTGCCCCTCGCCCTGATCACGAACGACGACGGCATCGACTCCCCCGGGCTGTACGCACTGGCCAGGGGGGCGCGCGACGCCGGGTACGACGTCGTCGTCGCCGCCCCCGCCGCGGACGCGAGCGGTGCGGGCGGCTCCGTCCGGTCCGTCACCGACGACGGCCACACCGCCGTGCACGCCCGCGACGACATCGGCGAGCTCGACGGGATCGAGGCGTGGGCGGTCGCGGCCGACCCGGCGTACATCGTGCACGCGGCCGGGCAGGGCTGGTTCGCCCGCGAGCCGGACGTCGTGCTGTCCGGGATCAACGTCGGCGCGAACACCGGCGCCCAGGTGTTGCACTCGGGCACGGTCGGGGCGGTGCTCACCGGGGCGCTGCACGGCTGGTCGGGCATCGCCCTGTCGCTGGCCTGCGGCCTGTCGACGCCGGCCGAGCCGAACTGGGCCACGGTGACCGGACTGCTGCCCGAGCTGCTGGAGCGGCTGCGGTCCCGTCCCGCCGGGACGCCGTGGACGGTGAACGTCCCCGACGTCCCGGCGGCCGGGCTGCCGCCGCTGCGGGAGGCCGCGCTCTGCGCGACCGGCGCGGTGCGGGTGCGGGTGGCGCACCGGGCGCCGGAACGCGGCCCCGACGGGGTGCGGCCGGGCGGGTTGCGGACGTTCGTCTCGGAGGACCACTCCGAGGCGCTGCCCGGCACCGACGTGGCCCTGCTCGCCGCCGGCCACCCGACGGTCACCGAGCTCGCCCCCATCGGCTCCCGCGCCGGGGGCACCGGCTACCCGGCCTGAGCCGGGCCGCCCCGCCCCCCGTCAGCCGCGCGCGGCAGCGAAGCGCTCGGCGGCGTCCGCCCAGTCGACGACGTTCCACCAGGCCTTGACGTAGCCCGGCTTCACGTTCTTGTACTGCAGGTAGAACGCGTGCTCCCACATGTCGAGCAGCACGATCGGGGTCTGCCCGGCGGGGAGCTGGGACTGCTGGTCGTAGAGCTGGTGGATCAGCAGCTTCTGCCCGAGCCGGTCGAAGCCCAGGACGGCCCAGCCGGAGCCCTGGATGGTGGTGGCGGCGGCGGTGAAGTGCGCCTGGAACGCGTCGAACGACCCGAAGTCGTCGTCGATCGCGGAGGCGAGGTCACCGGTGGGCTTGTCGCCGCCGTCCGGGGGGAGGTTCTTCCAGAAGGCGGAGTGGTTGACGTGCCCGCCGAGGTTGAACGCGAGGGTCTTCTCCAGGCCGACGACGGCGCCGAAGTCGTTCGTCGAACGGGCCTCGGCGAGCTTGTCGATGGTGTCGTTGAGGCCCTGGACGTAGGTGTTGTGGTGCTTGGAGTGGTGCAGCTCCATGATCTCCGGCGCGATGTGCGGAGCGAGTGCGCCGTAGTCGTAGGGCAGGTCCGGAAGCGTGTACTGAGCCATGCCCGGAAGCCTCGGACCTCTACCCGGCTTCAGGTCAAGTGTGACCTAGTTCTCGTCGCGCCCGGTCAGCGCCTGCTCGAGCTCGTCGGCCAGGTGCACGACCTGCCGGAACGGGAACTCGAAACCGTCGAGCGCTGCGGGGCCCAGCGGGATCGAGTGCCGGTACACGATCACGCCCTCCTCGGCCGCGAGCCCGCCCACCACCGACGGGCCGGCCAGCTCCAGCGCCTTCGCGAGGTCGACGTCGCCGAGCCGGGCGACGGGCGACTCGATCTGCACCCACACCTGGTCCGGGTCGGCGACGGCCGCGGCGGCGTCGGTCACCTCGACGCCCGGCCGCGCGGCGGCCTCCCGGATCCGCTTCACGACGACCAGCTGGGTCCGGTCCCCGGTCGTCGGGAGCCGGAACCGGAGCTCGTCGGCGGTCTGCCGGACGATCTCGTACCGCACCACCACGTAGGAGTGCAGGTCTTCCCAGGTCGCCACAGCGGATTCCCCTCGTGAGTCACGTGCCTCCGGCGAACGCGACCCTAGCGTGATCCGGCCCGCGGCCACCCGGGACCGGGCTCAGCCCTCCAGGCCGGTGGTGATGAGCTGGTCGACCGGGGCACGGTCGTCGGTCAGCACCGGCGCCCCGGCGGTGAACGCGGCGGTGCGGGCCGGGTCGAGCACCGCGCCGGGCTCGCCGCTGCGGGCGACCGCGGCCTCCAGCGCCGCCGGGTCGACCGGCCGGTCGGACGCGACGACCACGACGTTCCCGCCGCCGTCCGGTGCGAGCTCGTCGGGCCGGGCCACCAGCATCGTCGTGCCGAAGCTGCCGTCGACCGTCGCCGTCGCGGCGCGCAGCAGGTCCAGCGGGTCGCGGTCGATCACGTTGAGCACGTAGAGCCCGCCGGGACGCAGCACCCGCTGCACCTCGGCGAGGAACTCGCGGGTCGACAGGTGCCACGGCACCGAGCGGGCGCCGAACGCGTCGCCGACGACGACATCGGCCGAGTCGTCGGGTCGCTCGGCGAGCCCCACCCGGGCGTCGCCGGTGCGGACGGTCGTCGCCGGGATCGCACCGGCGTCCAGCTCGCGCACGCCCAGGTCGACCACCCCGCGGTCGAGCTCCAGCACGGCCGAGGTGCTCCCCGGACGGGTCGCGGCCAGCCACCGCGGCACGGTGAGCGCCCCACCGCCGACGTGCACGGCGTCCAGCGGCCGTCCCGGCGGGAACGCGGTGTCGACCGCGGCCGCGAACCGTTTCGTGTAGGCGAACTCCAGGTGCGCGGGATCGCCGAGCCGGACGTAGGAGTGCCGGAGGTCGTCGAGCACCAGGTAGCGCCCGGCCGGGTCGTCCGGGTCGGGCTGCACGGACGCGCAGTAGTAGGTGGTGTCGGCGTCGCACCGGCCCGGGACGGCGACGAGCGCGACGGCGAGCAGGACCGCCGCCGTGCCGCCCCGCAGCAGGTCCCGGCGCCGGCGCCACGGCGCGACGACGAGCCCGAGCACCAGGCACGCGGCGGCGGTGACCAGCAGGATCGCGCTCACCGGAAGCAACGCCACCAGCACGAAACCGGTCAGGAAGGTGCCGGCGAGGGAGCCGACGGTCCCGGCCGCGGACAGCCCGCCGACGACCTCACCGGAGCGGTCGAGACCCGTCAGCCGCGCCTTCGTGACGGCCGGGGTGACCGCCGACAGCGCGGTCACCGAGACCAGTGTGGACGCCGCGACGAGGAGGACCGCCGCGTACGGCCCGGCACCCAGCAGCGGGCCGAGGAGCCGGACGATCGGGCGCACGGCGAGCGTGCCGAGCCCGCCGATCACGAGCATCAGCCCCGCGACGGCCACCGGGTCGCGCTCGTCGGCCCACTTCCCGCCGAGCGCGGCGCCGGCGGCGATCCCGGCCAGCGCCACCCCGATCACCGCGGTCGTGGACTCCAGGGTCAGCCCGACGTACGGGGCCACCAGCCGCGTCGCGAGGGTCTCGACGACGAGGATCGCCGCTCCGGAGACGACGACGGCGGTCCGGGCGAGGGCGAGGCGCACCCCGTCATCGTGCCCGGCCCGCGCGCCGCACCCCGGTGGCGGGGTTCAGTCCCGGCGCAGGCGCAGCACCAGCTTGCCGGTGTTCTCGCCGCGGAACAGGCGCAGCAGGACCTCGGGGAAGTCGTCCACGGTGCCGTCGACGACGTCCTCCCGGCTGTGGATGCGGCCCTCGGCCAGCCACCCGGCGAGCTCGGTGCCCGCCTCGCCCCACCGGTCGACGTAGTCGCCGACCAGGAAGCCCTCCATCCGGGCCCGGTACACGAGCAGGTTCATGTAGTTGCGCGGGCCCTGCATGCCGCTGTCGGAGTTGTACTGGCTGATGGCGCCGCAGATGACGACGCGGGCGTGCATCGCGAGCCTGCCGAGCACGGCGTCGAGGATCTCCCCGCCGACGTTGTCGAAGTAGACGTCGACGCCGTCGGGGGCGAGCTCGCGCAGCCGCTGCGACACGTTCTCGGTGCGGTAGTCGATCGCGGCGTCGAAGCCGAGCTCGCCGGTGACCCAGGAACACTTCTCCGGCCCGCCGGCGATGCCGACCACCCGGGCACCCCGGATCTTCGCAAGCTGCCCCACGACGCTGCCGACCGCGCCCGCGGCACCGGAGACGACGACGGTCTCCCCCTCCTTCAGCGCACCGACGTCGAAGAGCCCGAACCAGGCGGTCATGCCGGTCATCCCGAGCAGCGCGAGGTAGCGCTCCGGCGGGACCTCGGCGGTGGGCCGCACCTTCTGCAGGCCGGAGCCGTCGGTCTCGACGTAGTCCTGCACGCCGAGCACGCCGGTGACGGTGTCGCCGACGGCGAAGCCCGGGTGGTTCGACGCCACGACCTCGCCGAGGCCCAGCGCCCGCATGACGGAGCCGATCCCGACCGGCGGGGCGTAGGACTTCCCCTCGTTCATCCAGCCGCGCATCGCCGGGTCCAGGGAGACGTGGCTGACGCGGACGACGAACCGCCCCTCGCCGGGCTCCGGGACCGGCTCGGAGGTGTGCTCCCACACCTCGGGGCCGGGGAGCCCGGTCGGGCGGGCGGCGAGGCGTACCTGGTGGTTGAGGTCGTTACCCATGGGTACCGGTCTACCCGCGCAGCGCGCCCCGCACCCCATCACAGTCATCACCCGGCCCCCGGGAATGTCGTTCACCCACCGAACGAACCCCGCCCCGCTCACCGGTTCCGCCGGTGCTCACGCGATCGGGCGAGCGCCGACGGAACCCGTGAGCGTCCGCGCTACAGGCCCAGGTGGCGGGGCTACAGGCCCAGGTGGCGGGCTATCAGGAGTTTCTGGACCTCTGAGGTGCCTTCGCCTATCTCCAGGATCTTCGCGTCGCGGTAGAAGCGGCCGACGGGGTACTCGTTCATGAAGCCGTAGCCGCCGAAGACCTGCGTGGCGTCGCGGGCGTTGTCCATCGCCGCGTTCGAGGCGACGAGCTTCGCGATCGCCGCCTCCTTCTTGAACGGCTCCCCGTCGACGAGGAGCCGGGCGGCGTGCTGCCACGCGAGCCGGGCGGTGTGCACCCGGGCCTCCATCTCGGCGATCTTGAACTGGATCGCCTGGTAGCCACCGATCGTCCGGCCGAACGCCTCCCGCTCACCGGCGTAGCGCACCGACTCGTCGACGCAGCCCTGGGCCAGCCCGACCGAGAGCGCGGCGATCGCGACCCGGCCCTCGTCCAGGATGGACAGGAACTGGGCGTAGCCGCGGCCGCGCTCGCCGAGCAGGTTCGCCTCGGGGACACGGACGTCGTCGAAGAACAGCTCCCGGGTGTCCGAGCAGTTCCAGCCGACCTTGGAGTACTTCCCACCGACGGTGAACCCGGGCGTCCCGGCGGGGACGAGGATCGCCGAGATCTCCTTGCCGCCGTCGGGCTTCTCGCCGGTCACGGCGGTGACGGTGACGACCGAGGTGATGTCGGTGCCGGAGTTGGTGATGAAGCACTTCGACCCGTTGATCACCCACTCGCCGTCCTCGAGGCGGGCGGTGGTGCGGGTGGCGCCGGCGTCGGACCCGCCACCTGGCTCGGTGAGCCCGAACGCGCCGAGCGCCCGCCCGGCGGCGAGGTCGGGCAGCCAGCGGGCCTTCTGCTCCTCGGTGCCGAAGCGGAGGATCGGCATGGCACCGAGCCCGACGCCGGCCTCGACGGTGATCGAGACCGACGAGTCGACCCGGGCGAGCTCCTCCAGGGCCAGGCAGAGCGCGTAGTAGTCGCCGCCCATGCCGCCGTAGGACTCGGGGACGGGCAGGCCGAACAGGCCCATCGCGCCCATCTTCGCGGTGATGTCGTACGGGAACTCCTCGCGGATGTAGAGGTCCCCGATGACCGGGGCGACCTCCCTGCGCGCGAACTCCTCGACCGAGACCCGCAGTGCCTCGTACTCCTCGGCGGAGGTCCGTCCGGTGGCGGTGGTCATGCCGACTCCTCCTTCTCGGGAGCCGCCTCGACGACCAGCAGCACCGCGTCCTTCGCGACGGTGGCTCCGGGGCGGGCCCTCAGCTCGCGCACCGTCCCGTCGACGGGGGCGGTGAGCACGTGTTCCATCTTCATGGCCTCGACGACCACCAGCGTCGCGCCGGCGGTCACGGTGTCGCCCTCGGCGACGGCGACGACGGTCACGGTGCCCGGCATCGGCGAGACGACCGGGCCGCCGTCGTCCTCGGCGGCGGTGCGGGCTGCCTCCAATGGCTCCTGCTCGCGGACGCCCCAGGCGTGGCCGTCGCGCCCGATCCAGAGCACCCCGTCGGACGCCTGGGCGACCGCGTAGCGGCGGGTGCGGCCGTCGTGGGTGTGCTCGACCGCCCCCGGCCCGACGGCGGCGGTGCGGCAGCGGTGCACCGGTGCGGCCCCGGTCGCGGACGCGGGGGTCGCCCCGTCCTCGCCGTCCCGGCCGGGCAGTGCCAGGTCGAACCCGGCGGCGCGGCCGCGGACCCGCACCTCGGCGGCGTCCGCCCCGGCGGCGACCAGCCGCCGCACGGTCCAGGCCGGCTCACCGACCCGCCAGCCGCCCGGGACGTCGAACGGGTCGACGACCCGCGGTGCCTCGGACGGCGACACCGGCTCCAGCCGCAGCAGCGCCTGCCCGGCGACCGCGCCGAGCACGTCCTCGGGGACGCCGGTGTCCACCAGCGCCGCCCCGCGCCGCGCGATCAGGCCGGTGTCGAGCCGGCCGGCGCGGACGTCGTCGTCGGCGAGCAGTGCCCGCAGGAAGGCCACGTTGGAGTCGAGCCCGAGCAGGACCGTGTCGCGCAGGGCGCCGTCGAGCCGGCGCAGCGCCTCGTCGCGGGTGGCGCCGTGGGCGATCACCTTGGCGAGCATCGGGTCGTAGTCCGAGCCGACGACCGTGCCGGTCGCGATGCCCGAGTCGACCCGCACCCCGGCGGCCGGGCTCCAGTCGAGCACCGGCCCGCCGCTCGGGAGGAAGGTCAGCGCGCCCTCGTGCACCGCGGTCGACTCGGCGTAGACCCGGGCCTCGACGGCGTGGCCGGTCAGCACGACGTCGTCCTGACCGATCGGCAGCGGCTCCCCGGCGGCGACCCGCAGCTGGAGCTCGACCAGGTCCAGGCCGGTGACCTCCTCGGTGACCGGGTGCTCGACCTGCAGCCGGGTGTTCATCTCCAGGAAGAAGAACTCGAGATCGGACGCCGCCCGGTCACCGCTCACGATGAACTCGACGGTCCCGGCGCCGGTGTAGCCCACAGCGCGGGCCGCCTCGCAGGCCGCACGGCCCATCTCGGCACGCTGCGCGTCGGTGAGCAGCGCCGACGGCGCCTCCTCGATGATCTTCTGGTGCCTGCGCTGCAGCGAGCACTCGCGCTCGCCGAGGTGGACGACGCCGCCGTGGGCGTCGGCCATCACCTGGATCTCGATGTGGCGCGGGGTGGTGACCAGGCGCTCGACGAGCAGGGTGTCGTCGCCGAACGAGCCGCGGGCCTCGCGCCGGGCCCCGGCGATGGCGTCGGCGAGGCCCTCCGGGGAGTGCACCTCGCGCATGCCCTTGCCGCCCCCGCCGGCGCTCGGCTTGAGCAGGACCGGGTAGCCGATGTCGGCGACGACGGCGGTGAGCTCGTCGTCGGACAGGCCCGCCCCGTCGGAGCCGGGCACGACCGGCACCCCGGCCTTGGCGACGGTCTGCTTGGCGCGGATCTTGTCGCCCATCGCCTCGATCGCCGACGACGGCGGCCCGACGAACGCGATCCCGGCCTGCTCGCAGGCGGTGGCGAACGCGGTGTTCTCGGACAGGAAGCCGTAGCCGGGGTGGATCGCCTGCGCGCCGGTGGCCCGGGCCGCGGCGATCACGTTCTCGATCGACAGGTAGGACTCGGCGGCCGCGGCGGGCCCGATCCGGACCGCCTCGTCGGCGGCGCGGACGTGCGGGGCGGAGGAGTCGGCGTCGGAGTACACGGCGACGCTGCGCACGCCGAGCGCGCGCAGGGTGCGGACGACCCGGACGGCGATCTCGCCGCGGTTGGCGACCAGGACGGTGTCGAACATGCGGCTCACGGCCCTCACATCCGGAAGACGCCGAAGGCCGGGTCGGCCAGGGGCGCGTTGGCGGCGACGGACAGGGACAGGCCCAGCACCGTGCGGGTGTCGGCGGGGTCGATGACGCCGTCGTCCCACAGCCGGGCGGTGGAGTAGTAGGGGTGGCCCTGCGCCTCGTACTGGGCGCGGATCGCGTCCGGATCGGCGTTGCCGACGGTGCCGAGCACGGTCGCGGCCTGCTCCCCGCCCATGACGGAGACGCGGGCGTTGGGCCACATGAACAGGAACCGCGGCGAGTACGCCCGCCCGCACATGGCGTAGTTCCCGGCGCCGAACGACCCGCCGATGACGACGGTCAGCTTCGGCACCCGCGTCGAGGCGACGGCGGTGACCATCTTGGCGCCGTTCTTCGCGATCCCGCCGGCCTCGTAGTCGCGGCCGACCATGAACCCGGAGATGTTCTGCAGGAACACCAGCGGGATCCCGCGCTGGTCGCACAGCTCGACGAAGTGCGCGCCCTTGACCGCGGACTCGGAGAACAGGATCCCGTTGTTCGCCACGATCCCGACCGGGTGGCCGTGGATCCGGGCGAAACCGGTGACCAGCGTCGTGCCGTACTCGGACTTGAACTCGCCGAACCGGGAGCCGTCGACGACGCGGGCGATCACCTCGCGCACGTCGTAGGGGGTCCGCGAGTCGGCCGGGACCGCGCCGTAGAGCTCCGCCGGGTCGACGGCCGGGGCCTCGGTCTGCGCGACGTCCCACGGCCGCGGGGCGCGCGGGCCGAGCGTGCCGACGATGGCCCGGACCCGCTGGAGGGCGTCGGCGTCGTCGGCGGCCAGGTGGTCGGTCACCCCGGAGGTCTTCGAGTGCAGGTCCCCGCCGCCCAGCTCCTCGGCGGTGACGACCTCACCGGTCGCCGCCTTCACCAGCGGGGGGCCGCCGAGGAAGATCGTGCCCTGGTTGCGGACGATCACCGCCTCGTCCGACATCGCCGGCACGTAGGCGCCACCCGCGGTGCAGGAGCCCAGCACGGCGGCGATCTGCGGGATGCCCTGCCCGGACATCTGCGCCTGGTTGTAGAAGATCCGGCCGAAGTGCTCGCGGTCCGGGAAGACCTGGTCCTGCTCGGGCAGGTAGGCGCCGCCGGAGTCGACCAGGTAGACGCAGGGCAGCCTGTTCTGCAGCGCCACCTCCTGCGCCCGGAGGTGCTTCTTGACCGTCATCGGGTAGTAGGTGCCGCCCTTGACCGTCGCGTCGTTGGCGACGATCACGCACTCGCGACCGGCCACCCGGCCGACACCGGTGATCATCCCGGCGCCGGGGGCCTGGTCGTCGTACATGCCGTGCGCCGCCATCGGCGACAGCTCCAGGAACGGCGACGACGGGTCGACCAGCGAGTCCACCCGGTCCCGTGGCAGCAGTTTGCCGCGCTCCACGTGGCGGGTCCGCGACCGCTCGGGTCCGCCCAGCCGGGCCGAGGCGAGCTGCGCGTTCAGGTCCGCCACCAGGTCGCGGTGCGCGGCGGCGTTCGCCGCGAACCCGTCGCCGGACGGGTCGACCGCCGTGCCGAGCCTGGGCGCTCCCTGCGCCGCTTCCGGGACCACCATCCGTACCTCCTGTTAACGACCGTTAACAGGTTAGCGCTCGTTAACGTGGTTCGTCCAGCACCGGTCCCCGTCTCAGGCCCGTCACAGCGTCGGCGGAGCACACTCGTCGTACGACCGATGGGGAGGAGCGCCGATGAGGGTCGTCGGGCGTCCGGCACCGCTGTTCCTGCAGGCCACCGTCCGTCACGGGCGGGCGCGGACACTACGGTAGAAGCGTGCGCCTGCTACTGGTCGAGGACGAGAAACCGCTCGCCGAGCTCGTCCGGCGGGGCCTGGCCGCCGAGGGGCACGAGATCGAGCTCGCCCACGACGGCAACACCGGCCTGCAGTACGCGTTGTCCGGCCGGCACGACGTGATCGTCCTGGACATCATGCTCCCGGGCCTGTCCGGCTACCGGATCCTCCAGCACCTGCGCGACCGCGGCGTGTGGACGCCGGTGCTGATGCTGACCGCGAAGGACGGCGAGTACGACGAGGCCGACGCGTTCGACCTCGGCGCCGACGACTACCTGACCAAGCCCTTCTCGTTCGTCGTGCTGCTGGCCCGGCTGCGGGCACTGCTGCGGCGCGCCGGGGAGTCGGCACCGACCGTCCTGCGCGTCGGGGACCTGTCGCTGGACCCTGCGACCCACCGGGTGCACCGCGGCGACGTCGAGATCTCCCTGACCCCACGCGAGTTCGGGGTGCTGGAGCACCTGATGGCGCACCCGGGGCAGGTCGTGACCAAGACCGACATCCTGCGGTCGGTGTGGGACGCCCACTACGACGGCGAGGTCAACGTCGTCGAGGTCTACGTCGGCTACCTGCGCCGGAAGATCGACGCGCCGTTCGGGACGCACAGCATCGAGACCCTGCGCGGCGTGGGCTACCGGATGTCCGAGCCCGCCGCCGCACCCCCGGCCTGACCCCCGGGGGCCGCCGGATCAGCTCCGGCGGTCGTCCGGGCGGCGCGGGGCCGGGGCCCGCGACTCCCCGGACCGTGCCGCCTCGCCCTGGGCCGCCTCGGCGCGGGCGGCACCGGTCCGCGTCCCGCCGTTCCGGGTCGCCACGGCGGTGCCGCCGCGCGGGCCGGTGCCGGCTCGGACCACCGGGAGCGGACGGGTCTCGTTCTCGTCGGCGGGGCTGCCGACGGTGTCCGGACGGATCGGCAGCGGACCGGTCGGCGGGTCGTTCCGGCGCTGCGCCCGGCCGGCGTCCTGCTCCGGGCGGGGAGCCCCGGGCGACGGACGCGTGGCGCCGCCGCCGGCGGACGTCACCTCGGGGGTGACCCGGTTCCCCCCGGCCGGGGTGGCCGTCCGGTTCGCCTCCACACCGGCTGCACCGGCTGAACCTGTGGCACCGGCCGCACCGGCCAGGTCGACCGCACCGGACGCGCCGCCGGAGGGCGTCGGACCGGGCTTGGCGGGACCGGAGTGCGCCCCGGCCGGGATCTCCAGGATCCTGGGCAACGGGCCGGACGGGCGGTCGTCACGCAGGTCGGGGTCCGGGTCGGACGCCCCGGACGGCTCGGACTCGTCGTCCGGCTCGGGGACCGGAGCCGCGACGACCGCCGGGAGGGTCACCCGGAACCGGGCACCGCCCAGCTCCGGCGACTCCAGGGCCGCCACCGTGCCGCCGTGCGCGGCGACCAGCTCGGACACGATCGACAGGCCCAGGCCGGAGCCGCCGTCGCCGCGCGAACGGGCCTCGTCGAGGCGGACGAACCGCTCGAACACCCGGGCCCGGTCGGCCTCGGGGACACCGCAGCCGTCGTCCTCGACGTCGATCACCGCGGTGGCGCCGTCGGTCCCGACCGACACCGTCACCGTCGACGTGGCGTGCCGCTTGGCGTTGTCGACGAGGTTGCGCACCACCCGGACCAGCTGGCCGCGGTCGCCGACCACCCGGGCCGGCTCGGTCGTCACCCGGACGGCGACGGCCGTCGCCCCGGACGGCCGGACCCGCTCGGCGTCGGCGATCTCGTCGAGATCGACCTCCTCACGGCGGGGCGCGAGCCCGCGCTCGTCGGCCCTGGCCAGGAACAGCAGTCCCTCGACCAGGCCGGTCAGCCGGGCGGTCTCGCCGCGGAGCGTCTCGACGGTGGCCCGGTCCGCCGACTCCTCCGCCATCCCGGTGCCGAGCAGCTCCAGGCCGGTGGAGACCGTCGCGAGCGGGCTGCGCAGCTCGTGGCTGGCGTCGGCGACGAACCGCCGCTGGGTGGCCTGTGACGACTCGATCCGGCCGAGCATCTGGTTCATCGTGCGGGCGAGCCTGCCGACCTCGTCCCGCGACGCCGGCTCGGGCACCCGTTCGGACAGGTCCTTCTCACCCATCCCGGCGACCCGCGACCGCATCTCCTCCACCGGGCGGAGCGCGCGGCCTGCGAACAGGTAGGTGAAGAACCCGGCGACCAGCACCAGGACCGGGATCCCGCCGGCGGCCAGCAGCCCGACGGTCTCGACGGCCTGGTGCACCGGCTTGAGGTCCTGCGCGGCGTAGACGGTGATCGGTCGCCCCTGGGCACGCGCCCCGAGGCCGACGACCATCATGTTCTCGGTCGCCGTCTCGTCGTCCCCGACCTGGTCGGCGCCGTTGCGGTAGGTGATCGGGACATCGGCCTCGGACCGCGTCTCGCCCGGCGCCAGCAGCCACGGCACGATGGGGTCGGCCTCGTCGAGCGGATCGGACGAGCCGATGATCTGGACGTCCTTCTGGGCGCCGTTCGAGCCGACCATCCAGTCCGGGGCGTTGGTCTCGTCGCTGTAGGCGGTGGCGATCTGGACGATGTCGGTGCGCTTGCCGGTCGCGTCGATGGCGTTGCGCTTGGGATCGCTGCTGCCGGAGAAGTTCGCCTCGACCCGGGTGGCGAGCTGCTGGGCGGTCTGCTGGAGGGCGTCGCGGGTGTTGGCCTTCAGCGTCTGGTCGAGCACCAGGACCAGCGACACCCCGGCGACGACGAGCACGAGCGCGACCGCCGCCGCGGCGGCGAGCGCGGACGCCGCGCGCACGCCGGTGCGCTCGCGCAGCCGGCGCAGGGTGCTCATCACACCGACGAGGGTATCGCCGACGACCTGTGCGGATCCTGAGACGATCCGCACGGCGGTTAACAACCGTTAACCCGGAGCGGTACGCTCGTGCGATGGCCGCCCCGGAGTCCGCCGGCCCCAGCCGGCGCGAGCAGATCCTCGCCGAGGCGGCACGCCTCTTCGCCCGGCACGGCTTCCACGGCGTGAGCATCGCCGACCTGGGAGCGGCCGTCGGGGTCAGCGGGCCCGCCCTCTACCGGCACTTCCCGGGCAAGGAGGCGCTGCTCGCCGAGATGCTGATCGACATCAGCGAGCGGCTGCTGGAGGGCGGCCGCGCCCGGGTCCGGCACGACGATCCGCGGGCGGCGCTGGCGGACCTCGTGGACTTCCACGTCGAGTTCGCCACCCGCGAGCCGGAGCTGATCGTCGTGCAGGACCGGGACCTGGCGAACCTGCCCGACGAGGCACGCCGCACCGTCCGCCGGCTGCAGCGCACCTACGTCGAGCTCTGGGTGGACACCCTGCGCCGGGTCCACCCGGGCGTCCCGCCGTCCGAGGCGCGGACCGTCGCGCACGGCGTGTTTGGGCTGCTCAACTCGACGCCGTACGCGCCACGGGTGGACCAGCCGGCCCCCCGGGGCGCCGACGCCCGGGTCGCCGTCCTGCGCCGGATGGCGCTGGCCGCCCTGGACGCCGCACCCGCCTGACCGCCCGACCGCCCGTCAGACCCCGGCGCCGACCCGGTCCTCGACCGGCGCCGCGGCCGTCCGCCCGCGCCGGTCGTCGCGGCGCGCGCCGACCAGCAGCCGCAGCCCGTTCAGGCACACCAGCACCGTCGAGAGCTCGTGCCCGGCGACGCCGACGACCAGCGGCAGCGTGCCGACCAGGTCCCACCCGACCAGGACGACGATCACCGCGGCGGCGAACGCCAGGTTGGCGCGCGCGATCCGCCGGGCCCGGCGCGCGAGGGCGACCAGTGGGGCGAGCGAGCCGAGCGGGTCGCGGGTCAGCACGCCGTCGGCGGCCTCCAGCGAGAGCGCCCCGGCGCCGTCCGAGACGACCAGCCCGACGTCGGCGGACGCCAGCAGCGGCGCGTCGTTGATGCCGTCGCCGGCGGCCAGCACCCGGTGCCCGGCGTCCTGCCGCTCCCGCACGACGTCGACCTTGTCCGCGGGCAGCAGCCCGGCACGCACACCGGTCAGGCCGAGCCGGTCGGCGAGCACCCGGGCCGGGCGCAACGCGTCACCGGTGAGGACCTCGGGCTCCCCGCCGACCACGCGTCGCACGTCGGCGAGGGCCTCGGCCGCGCCCGGGCGGGGCTCGTCGGCGAGCCCGAGCACGCCCACCGGCGCCCCGCCCACCAGCACGACGACGGCGGTCCGCCCGGCCTCCTGCACCTCCGCGACCAGCGCGCCGGCCGGCCCGTCCGGGGCGTCGAGCAGCTCGGGCCTGCCGACGAGCACCTCGTGCCCGCCGACCGACGCCCGCACCCCCTCGCCGGGGACCGCCGCGAACCCCGTCGCGACGGGCAGGTCGAGGCCACGGTCGAGGGCGTGCCGGCGCACCGCGCGGCCGAGCACGTGCTCGCTGCCCACCTCGGCCGCCGCCGCCAGGGCGAGCACGTCGTCGGTGGAGCGGCCGCCGAGCGCGGTGGCCGCGACGACCTGCGGCCGGCCGGAGGTGAGGGTGCCGGTCTTGTCGAGCACGACGGAGTCGACGTCGGCGAGCGCCTCGAGCACGGTGACGTCCTTGACCAGTGTGCCGCGACGGCCGGCCACCGCGACGGCCGCGAGCAGCGGCGGCATCGTCGCCAGGACGATCGCGCACGGCGACGCGACGATCATGAACACGATCGCGCGGAGCAGGGTCTCCTCGAACGCGGCACCGAGCAGCAGTGGCACCGCGAGCAGCAGCACGGTCGCCACGACGACGATCACCGAGTACCGCTGCTCGACCTTCTCGATGAACAGCTGACGGTTCGCCTTCGTCCCGGCGGCGCGCTCGACCTGCGCCGCCACCCCCGCGACGACGGTGTCCGCGGCGTCGCGCAGCACCCGCACCCGCAGCACGCCGGTGCCGTTGACGGTGCCGGCGAGCACGTCGTCGCCGGCCTCACGGCGGACCGGCACCGGCTCGCCGGTGAGCGCCGCGGTGTCCACCTCGGACACGCCGTCGAGCACCCGGCCGTCGCCGGGGATCCGCTCGCCGGGCCGTACGACGACGGTCTGGCCGGCGACCAGCCCGGCCGCGGGGACCCGCCGCTCGGTCCCGTCCTCGACCAGCGTGGCGGTCTCCGGCGCGAGATCGAGCAACGAGTCGATATCGGCCCGGGTCCGCGCCGTCATCACCGCCTCGAGCGCACCGGACGTCGCGAAGATGACGATGAGCAGGCCGCCGTCGAACCACTGGCCGATCGAGGCCGCGGCGGCGGCCGCCACGACCATCAGCAGGTCGACGTCGAGCCGCTTCTCGGCCAGCGCCTTCACTCCCTCCACCGCGGGTTCCCAGCCGCCCAGGACGTAACAGGCCAGGTAGAGGGCCACCACCACGGACCAGGGTGCCCCCGCGAGCGACAGCCCGGTGGCGGCGAGGAAGGCCAGCAGGGCCGCCCCGGCCCAGCGGACCTCGGGCAGTGCGAGTGCGGTGCGCATGCGAACGACAGTACCTGCGTATGCATGAAGATAAGCAAGCAGACATCCAGCTAGTGAGACGACGGACCATCCGCGCAGCTCCGCAGGTATCCTCGGCGTCGTGCACGAGTCCATCCCCGGCTTCGCGATGCCGCCCGAGGACGACGTCCGCCGCGCCGCGGACGCGCTGCGCATGCTGTCCGACCCGACCCGGATCAAGATCCTCTGGGCGCTGCTGCAGGGCGAGACCTCGGTCGCCTGCCTCGCCGAGCTGGTCGGGGCCGCCCCCACCGCGGTGAGCCAGCACCTCGCCAAGCTGCGGCTGGCCGGGCTGGTCGAGAACCGGCGGGAGGGGACGTTCGTCTACTACACCGTCGAGGACCCGACGATCCGCGCCGTGCTGGAGCGCGTCCTGCAGCGCGAGCCCGCCGGGCACTAGGGGAATACACCCGCCCGCGTCCGGGTATCACCTTCCGAAGAGTTGCGCACGATCGATCTTCAGGAGGAGTCCGCTCCATGCCCCAGCTCAGCGTCGGCAACCAGAACGGCACCCCGGTCGAACTCCACTACACCGACCAGGGCTCCGGCGCCCCGGTCGTCCTGGTCCACGGCTGGCCGCTGTCCGGCCGGTCCTGGGAGAAGCAGGTCCCGGCACTGGTCGAGGCCGGTCACCGGGTCGTCACCTACGACCGCCGCGGCTTCGGTGGGTCCTCCCAGCCGTGGGACGGCTACGACTACGACACCTTCGCCGACGACCTGCACGCCCTGCTCGTCCACCTGGACCTGCGCGAGGCGACGCTGGTCGGCTTCTCGATGGGCGGCGGCGAGGTCGTCCGCTACATCGCGAGGCACGGCACCGACCGGGTCGCGAAGGCGGTGCTCGCCGCCGCCGTGCCGCCCTACCTGTACAAGTCCGACGACAACCCGGACGGCGGGCTCGACGACGCCACCATCGAGCAGTTCCAGGCCGGCGTGACCGGCGACCGGATCGCGTTCCTCGAGGAGTTCACGACGGGCTTCTTCGCGGCCGGGGACCGGACCGACCTGATCAGCGAGCCGAACCGGCTGTACCACCGGGCGATCGCCGAGTTCGCCTCGCCGAAGGGCACGCTGGACTGCATCACCGCGTTCGGCCGGACCGACCTGCGCGGCGACGTGCAGAAGGTGTCCGACGCGGGCGTACCCACCCTGGTGATCCACGGCGACTCGGACGCGATCGTTCCGTTCGAGGTCTCCGGCAAGCGGTCCCACGAGTCGATCAAGGGCGCGCAGCTCGCGCTGATCGAGGGCGGGCCGCACGGCCTCAACGCCACGCACGCCGAGGAGTTCAACCGGGCGCTGCTCGGCTTCCTCGCGGGCTGATCACCACCCGGCACGGTCGCCCCGGGTCACCACCCGGGGTGACCGGTGCCGTTGCGGCCGCCCGTGTCGGACAGGTCGGTGAACACGTCGTCGCGCGCCCGGTCGTCGCCGTTGCCGGTGGAGCCGGGCGCGAGACGCCGGAGCGCCTGCTGCGCGGCGTTCCGCGGGTCGTCGTCGGTCCTGCCGGCGCCGGATCCCGCGTCGAGGTAGGGCCGGGGGCGGGACACCGGCGGCGCCTGCTGCGGCTCCGGTGCGTGCGCGTGCGCCGGCGGGCCGACGGAGTCGTGACCGGTGCCGCCGGGCCGGCCCGCGGTGCCGACGCGGGTGGGCGGCCAGGAGCGGTACGGGGCGCCGCCGTCGTCGACCGGCGGGGCCCGGTGCGTCCCCTCGGCCGAGGCCCGGTGCTCCGGTGCGGACGGGCGCTCGTACGGGGTGGGACGGCCCGCCTCCGGGCGCCGGCCCGCGCCGGGGACGTCCCACGCGCCGATCCGGTCGTCCTGCACGCCGGAGCCCTCTCCCGTGGCCCCCGCGTCCGGGGATCCGGTCGTGGCGTCGTGCCCCCGCGCGGCGGCGCCCCCCGCGCGGTCCGGTCCGTCGCTCTCCTCCGTCGTGGCGACGGGGAGCTCCGACCGGCCCCCGGACTCCGCGAGGCCCGTCGCGGACTCCGCGAGGCCCGCCGCCGCGACCACGATGCGGTCGCCCGCGGGGGTCTCGCCGGCGTCGACGGGGCCGTGGCCCGCCGGGTCCTCCGGGAGGTGCCCCAGCGCGGCACGCAGGTCGTCGACCGGGAGCGGCCGCGTCCGGGTGCACATCAGCGCCACCCGGCCGTGCAGCGGAACACCCGGGTACCCGTGCGAGGCCAGCTCCAGCTGCTCACCGACCCGGTCGCACACCCCCGCCAGGTGCCGCTCCGACGCCCCGGGCAGGACCAGCGCGAACCGCCGCTCCGACAGCCGGACCGCGGTGTCGACCGGCCCGAGCGGCTGGGTCAGCGCGGCCGCGACCTGGTGCGCCGCGAAGTAGGAGGCCCGGTCGTCGTCGCGGACCCGGTCGCCGCTCAGCCCGGGCAGGTCGAACAGCGCGACCCCGACCGGGAGCGCCTCCGGCCCCGCGGTGTCCGTCCAGCGGTTCAGGACGTCGGCGGTCGGCAGCCCGCTGGCGGGATCCACGACGGCGGCGGTGCGGGCGGCCGCGGCCTGCTGCGCGTCGGCCAGCTGGGCACGGAGCTCGCGGGTACCCGCCCGGACCGACAGCAAGCGGTCGATCATGTGGTTCAGCGAGGTGGTCGCCCAGGCCTCGCCCGGCGTGCCGGACGAGGCGGCCGGGTCGCCGCCGGCCGGCATCGACCGGGCGAGGAGCTCGTCGATCGTGCGCCGGATCGTCGGGTCGAGCCGGTCGCCGAGGGCGAACCGCAGCCGGGCCAGCTCGCTGCCGGCCTGCGCGCGGGAGTAGCCCCACCGGCCGAGGAACACCCGGCCCGCCTCGGGACCGCTCTCCTGCGGGTCACGGGCGTGCTGGTCGGTCGCGACCAGGAATGCACCCGCCTCGGGACCCGCGGCGACGACCGTCCACTCGTCGGCCAGCGGCTCGTCCGGGTCGAGGGTGACGAGATGGATCCCCTCCGGCACGTCGTGCGCGCTGCCGTCGACGAACCCGACGACGACGTGGATGCCCGCCTCGGCCATCCGCGCGTAGACCTCGCGCTCGCGGTCGAAGAACGGCAGCCGCTGGAACAGCGCCACGACGACGGTCGGGTCGATCCGCGGCCCGGACATCACCGCACGCTCGATCGAGTGCGACAGGTGCACGAGCAGCCGCTTCGACGACGGCTCGGGCGTCGCGCCGGACGCGCGCTCCCACGCCTCCCGGCGCCCCTCGGACAGACCGTCGACGTAGGCCTGTTCGGCAGCCACCCGGACGGCGTACGCGAGCGGTCCCTCGGTGCCGGACATGGGCGGGCCCCCTGATCGTCTCCGTCGACGGACCCGAGCGGTGGATCACGCCGTGTGCCGACCCAACAACCGCGAGTGGCGTGCGGCAACCTGGGGACGCCCCGCTGGGGTGGACCCGCACCGGCCTGCGACCAGCGGCTCCACCCGTCGGCGGCCGGGCTTACGGCCGATCAGCGGCCACTCCCGCGCGACGAGCGGAGGCTCCGCCCCGGACAGCGCATCCCAAACCTGCTCCGATCGCTCCAGTGCGTCACAGAGAGCGATCCATGATGCCGAAGCATCACCCGTAAGGAGGTGTCGCCGTTCAGTCACCCAGCTCCGACACCGCACGCCGCGCCCCGATCGGGTCGGCCGCCGCGCATGCGGCGCGGGCCCGGTCCCGGCACTGCTCCAGATCCACCGAGCCGAGCGCCGCACCGACGGCGGCCAGCGCGCCGGATCCCATCGACAGGCTCGCCACCCCCAGCCCGACGAGCACCGGCGCGAGCGCCGCGTCGGCCGCGGCCTCGCCACAGACGCCGACCGGCGTGCCGGTGCGGGCCGAGGCCTCGCCGAGCAGGCCGATCAGGCGGAGCAGCGCGGGCTGCCACGGGTCGTTGAGTGCCGCGACCGGCCCGGACTGGCGATCCGCCGCGAACAGGTACTGGGCCAGGTCGTTGGTGCCGACCGAGACGAAGTCGACCTCGGCCATGATCTCGTCGGCGGTCAGCACCGCAGCCGGGATCTCGATCATGACGCCGGCCTGCGCGATGCCGTGCGCGCGACAGCGCTCGACGAACCAGCGGGCCTCCTCGGCGGTGGCCACCATCGGCGCCATCACCTTCAGCTCGGCACCCGTCTCCTTCGCCGCCGCGGCGAGTGCCGCGAGCTGGCGGTCGAGGACGCCGTCGCCGTTGCCCGGGACCCGGGCGATCCGCAGGCCACGGACGCCGAGCGCGGGGTTGGGCTCGCCGTCGAGCGACAGGAACGGCAACGGCTTGTCGGCACCGGCGTCGAGGGTCCGGGCGGTGACCGGCCTCCCGGCGAACGCGGAGAGCACCGCGGCGTAGACCTCCCGCTGCCGCGCCTCGGCAGGCTCCTCGGCCGCCGCGAGGAAGGCGAGCTCGGTGCGGAACAGGCCGACGCCCTCGGCGCCGTCGGCGGCACCCTTCGCCGCGCCCGGGCCGTCACCGACGTTCGCCAGCAGCGGGACGACGTGACCGTCGGCCGTGCGGCCCGTCCCGTCCCAGTCGGCCTCGACCGAGGCGACGGAGGCGAAGGCGGTCGCCTCGTCGAGGGTCGCGACCTCGGCGACCTCACCGGTGCCGCCGTCGACGGTCACGGCGGTGCCCTCGGCCAGCGCCCGCGCACCCGCGCACCCGACGACGGCGGGGATCCCCAGGGAGCGGGCGAGGATCGCGGTGTGGCTGGTCGGTCCGCCCTGCTCGGTGACGAGGGCCAGCGCGACACCGGGCCGCAGGCCCGCCGTGTCGGCCGGGGCGAGGTCGCCGGCGACGAGCACGGCGGGTGCGTCGAGGTCGGCGACGCCCGGGGCGGGCAGGCCCAGCAGCTCGGCCACGATCCGGTCCCGGACGTCGTGGATGTCGCGGGCGCGCTCGGCCATGTAGCCGCCCATCGACGACAGCAGCTCGGCGAACTGCCCGGCCGCCTCCCACACCGCACGCGCGGCCGGGCGGCCCTCGCCGGTGACCAGGTTCTGCGCGTTCTCCAGCAGGGCGGGGTCGCCGACCATCGTCACGGTCGCCTCCAGCACCTCCCGCGCGTCCCCGGAGACGGTGGCGGCGCGCGCGGTGAGGCGTTCCGACACCAGCTCGACGGCGGGCGCGATCCGCGCCGCCTCGGCGGCGGGGTCCGCGGGTGCGGGTCCCGCGGCCGGCTCGCCCGGCGGCTCGGCGACCCGGACGACGCGGCCGCCGGCCCGGCCCGGGCTCGCGGGGATTCCGTTCAACGTGCTCGGCATGGGGGCTCCCTGGGTTACTCCGACGTGACCCGTTGACAAACACAGTAAAACCCACATACTCAGACACAAGCAAGCACCGAAGCGGGAGCGAACAAAGATGTACGCAGCGGAGCGTCAGCAGTGGCTGCTCGACCGGACCCGGGACCGGGGCCGGGTCGACGTGGCCGCCGTCGCCGAGGAGCTCGATGTCACCCCCGAGACGATCCGCCGCGACCTCGGTGGGCTGGAGCGGCAGGGCCTGGTGCGCCGGGTGCACGGCGGCGCCATCCCGTCCGACCTGCTGAACTTCGAGCCGGGCGTCGGCCAGCGCGACAGCCAGTACGGCGCGGAGAAGGAGCGGATCGCGAAGGCCGCGGTCGCCGAGCTCGGCACCGCCGCGACGATCCTGCTCGACGCCGGCACCACCACCTCCCGCCTGGCCGGGGCGCTGCCGCGGGAGCGGGACCTCACCGTCGTCACCAATTCGCTCCCGATCGCGTCGTCGCTCGCCGGACGCCCGAACGTGCACCTGAGGCTGCTCGGCGGCCGGGTCCGCGGGACCACCCTCGCGACCGTCGACGACTGGGCGAACAGCGTGCTCGCCGATCTCGTCGTCGACGTCGCGTTCCTCGGCACCAACGGCTTCTCCCCCACCCGGGGCCTCACCACCCCGGACCCGGACGAGGGCGCGACCAAGCGGGCGATGCTCCGCGCCGCCCGCCGGTCGGTCGTCCTGGCCGACGCGAGCAAGTTCGGCGCCGACCAGTTCGTCCGCTTCGGGACGCCCGCCGAGATCGACACCCTGATCACCGACACCGGCCTCGACCCGGCGGACGCCGCCGCGCTGGAGGCCGCCGGACCGAAGGTGGTGCGCGCATGACGGGAACACCCCCGATGTTCGTCACGGTCACGCCGAACCCGAGCCTGGACCGCACGGTGGAGCTGCCGCACCTGGTCCGCGGGGCGGTGCACCGCGCCACGTCCGTCCGGGTCGATCCGGGCGGGAAGGGCGTCAACGTCGCCCGCGCGCTCGCCGCGGCCGGGCACCGGGTGGTGGCGCTGATGCCGTCCGGCGCCGCGCCGGGCGAGCGGCTCGCCGCCCTCCTGGAGCCCACCGACGTCACCACCGTCGCGGTGCCCGTCGGCGAGGCCACCCGGGTCAACATCACCCTGGTCGAGCCGGACGGCGTCACCACCAAGATCAATGAGGCGGGCCCGCGGCTGACCCCGGACGAGGCCGAGGCACTCCTCGACCGGGCACAGACCCTCGGCGCGGGCGCCACGTGGCTGGTCGGCTGCGGGTCGCTGCCCCGCGGGGTCGGCGACGACGCGTACGCCGAGCTGGTGCGGCGCTGCCGCCGGCCCGGCCTTCGGATCGCCGTCGACACCTCGGGTGCCCCGCTGCACCACGCGGTGGCGGCCGGGCCCGATCTCGTGAAGCCCAACCACGCCGAGCTGGCCGAGCTCGTCGGGCGCCCGCTGGGCAGCCTCGGCGACGTGCTGGTGGCGGCCCGCGAGCTGCGTGCCCGCGGGATCGGCGCGGTCCTGGTCAGCCTGGGTGCCGGAGGCGCCCTGCTGGTCGACCGGTCCGGCGAGTACCACGCCCGGACCCCTCCGATCGCCGTGCGCAGCACGGTCGGCGCCGGCGACTCCACCCTGGCCGGGTTCCTGGCCGCGGGCGGGGAGGGTCCGGACGCCCTGCGACAGGCCGTCGCCCACGGCGCCGCCGCCTGCCGCCTGCCCGGATCCGTCACGCCGGGCCCGGCCGACATCCGTATCGACGACGTCGAACTGGCACCCACGCCGGACGTCACCCTCGCCCTCACCGGAGATGCCGCATGACCGCACTGATCACCGCTGATCTGGTCGACCTCGACGTGCCGTCGGCCGACCGCACCACCACCGTCACCGCGCTCGCGCAGCGCCTCGTCGACGCCGGACGGGTCACCGACCTGGACCGGTTCCTCGCCGACATCGAGGCCCGCGAGGCCCAGATGCCGACCGGCCTGGAGGGCGGGATCGGCATCCCGCACTGCCGCTCGTCGGCCGTCACCGAGCCCAGCCTGGCGTTCGGCCGCAGCAGCAGCGGCGTCGACTTCGGCGCCGAGGACGGCCCGGCCACCCTGATCTTCATGATCGCCGCCCCGGAGGGCGGGAACACCGACCACATGACGGTGCTGGCCGCGCTGGCCCGCCGCCTCGTCCGGGCCTCGTTCAAGAACGAGCTGCTCGGTGCCACCGACGACGCCGCCGTCGCGGCCTTCATCCAGCAGGAGGTGGGAGCGTGAAGCTCCTCGCCGTGACCGCGTGCCCGACCGGCATCGCGCACACCTACATGGCCGCCGAGGCCCTCGAGGTCGCCGCCGAGGAGGCCGGCCACGAGATCGTCGTCGAGACCCAGGGATCGGCCGGGTCCACCCCCTTCACCGCGGAGCAGCTCGCCGAGGCCGAGGCGATCATCCTGGCCGCCGACGTCGAGGTCCGGGACAAGGAGCGCTTCGCGCACCTGCCGACGGTGACCAGCCCGGTCAAGAAGGCCATCGGCGGCGCGCCGGGACTGATCGAGCAGGCCGTCGCGAAGGCGGGCGAGCAGCCGGCCGGTGCGCCGGTCGCGTCGGCCCCCGCCCCCGCCGCAGGCGGCGGGGAGATGGAGACCAAGCACTTCGGTTCGGGGTTCGGTTCGAAGCTGCGCGGCTGGCTGATGACGGGTGTCTCCTACGTCATCCCGTTCGTCGCCGCGGGCGGCCTGCTGATCGCGCTGGGCTTCGCCCTCGGCGGCTACCAGATCACCGACTACCCGGACATCGTCTCCATCGACGACAGCAACGTCGCCTCGATCAACTTCGACGCGGGGTCGCTGGCCGCGTGGGCCGCGCTGTCGTTCCAGATCGGCTCGCTGGCCTTCGGGTTCCTGGTGCCGGTGCTCGCGGGCTTCATCGCCTACGCCATCGCCGACCGGCCCGCACTGGTGCCCGGCTTCGTCGGCGGCATGATCGCCGTCAACACCCAGGCCGGGTTCCTCGGCGGCCTGGTCGCCGGCCTGCTCGCCGGTGCGGTGATCTACGGCCTGAAGCTCTGGCAGCCACCCCGCGCGCTCGCCGGGATCATGCCGGTGCTGGTGCTGCCGCTGATCGGCACGGCCGTGGTCGGCGCGATCATGTTCCTGGTCGTCGGCCAGCCGCTCGCGGCCGCCACGACCGGCCTGACCGGCTGGCTCAACGGGCTGTCCGGCACGAACGCGGTGCTGCTCGGCGCCCTGCTCGGCCTGATGATGGCCTTCGACATGGGCGGCCCGGTGAACAAGGCCGCGTACGCCTTCGCCGTCGCCGGGCTCTCGACCGGCTCCGAGACCGCGCTGCTGATCATGGCAGCCGTGATGGCGGCCGGCATGACGCCGCCGCTGGCGCTGGCGCTGGCCAGCACCGTCCGGAAGAACCTGTTCACCCGGGCCGAGCAGGAGAACGGCCGCGCGGCCTGGCTGCTCGGCGCCTCCTTCATCACCGAGGGCGCGATCCCGTTCGCCGCGGGCGACCCGCTGCGGGTCATCCCGTCGCTGATGGCGGGCTCCGCGGTCACCGGCGCGCTGTCGATGGCCTTCGGGTCGACGCTGCGTGCCCCGCACGGCGGCATCTTCGTGGTCCCGCTGATCGGCAACCCGTTCGCGTACCTGCTGGCGATCGTCGCCGGGACGCTGGTCTCCGCCGCACTCGTCGTGGCGCTGAAGTCGGCCCGGCGCACCCCGGCCGAGCCCGCCCCGGCAGCCGTCGCCGACACCCCGTCCGCCGCCCCGGTCGCAGGCTGACCCACCACCACCGAGAGGAGCACCGACATGGCCGAGCGCCGCGTGAAGGTCGGTTCGTCCGTGGGGCTGCACGCCCGCCCCGCCAACCTGTTCTGCACCGCCGCCAAGCAGCAGCCCGCGAAGGTCACCATCGCGACCGCGGACGGCACCCGCGGGCCGGTGGACGCCGCGTCCATCCTGTCCGTGATGGGCCTCGGGGTGCAGTCCGGTGAGGAGGTCGTCCTCACCGCCGCCGACGACGCCGACGGCGAGGCCGCCGTCGCCGCCCTGGCGGAGCTGCTGGAGCAGGACATGGACGCCGCCCCCGCCTGACCCGCCGCACCCACGGGAACGCCCCGCCGCACCTCGTGCGGCGGGGCGTTCGCCTCGGTGTCACGGAGTCGACCAGCACGCTCCGGCCCCGGCGGGGGCAGAACCGTGCAGGTCAGTCGCGCAGGACCGTCGCCCCGCGTGGGGGCAGCACGGTCGGCGGCAGGCCGGCCAGGGTCTCGGCCTCTCCGAGCGGGGTCAGGTCGACGGGGGCGTCCCCCCGGTTCACCAGGAACCGGAAGCCCTCGCGGCGGACCAGCTCCACCCGGCCGCACAGCTCCCCCGGCAGCTCCGGCACGATCCCGGCCCGGCGCAGCAGCCGTCCGAGCAGCGGGGCGCGGTCGGCGAGCCGGGTCGAGACGTAGCTCGCCGAGCCCCGTCCGGCCGGGCGCCGGGTCACCGCGGGCAGCCCGGCCAGGTCCGGCGCACCCGGGTCGGTGCCCGCGCCGGTGTAGCGGGCGAGCACCTCCACCGACGGGTCGACGACCTGCACCGGCTCGCTCCACAGGTCACCGGTGCCGCCGTCGTCGAGCAGGACCGTGGCGCCCGGGTCCAGCGGGGCGAACTCCTCGACCCGGACGCCCAGCAGGTCGCGCAGCGCACCGGGGTACCCGCCCGGAACGGCGTGCGCCGACTCGTCGACGGTGCCGGAGAAGTAGGTGGTGACCAGGTGCCCGCCGCCGTCGACGAACGCGGCGAGCTCGGCCGCCCGGTCCGGCCCGACGACGTGCAGCACCGGCGCGACGACGAGCTCGTACCCGGCGAGCCCGGCCCCGGCGGGGACGACGTCGGCGCGCACCCCGGCGTCGAGGAACGCCCGGTACCAGCCGAGCGCCTCGGCCTTGTAGCGCAGCTCCGTCGTCGGGGTGAAGGGCTGCTCGGCGGCCCACCACGACGGCTGGTCCCACAGGATCGCCGCCCGGGCGGGCACCCGGTGGGCCCCGGCGACCGGGGCGAGCTCCGCGAGCGTCGCGCCCAGGGCCGTGACGTCGCGGAACACCGCGGAGTCCGGCCCGGCGTGCGGGACCATCGCCGAGTGGAACTTCTCGGCACCCGCCGTGGACTGGCGCCACTGGAAGTAGCAGATCGCGTCGGCCCCGTGCGCGAGGTGGGTGAGGGAGTCCCGGGCGAGCTCGCCGGGCCGCTTGGCCCGGTTCACCGGCTGCCAGTTCACCGCCGACGTCGAGTGCTCCATCTGCCACCACGGCTCCCCGCCGGCCAGGTTGCCGGTGAGGTTCGACGAGAACGACAGCTCGTCGCGGGCGTCCGGCCCCGGGACGACGTAGTGGTCGTTGGACACGATGTCGATCTCCGGGACCCAGCTCGCGTAGTCCATCCCGCTGGTCTCGCCCATCACCATGAAGTTCGTGGTGACGGGGACGTCAGGGGTCACCTCCCGCAGCACCGCCACCTCGGCCCGCAGGTGCTCGCGCAGCGCGTCGGAGGAGAAGCGGGCGAAGTCGAGGAGCTGGGTGGGGTTCGGGAACGTCCCGGGCCCGACGGTGCGCGGGGTGCGGATCTCCGCCCAGTCGCCGTAGTGCTGGGACCAGAACGAGGTGCCCCAGGCGTGGTTGAGCGCGTCCAGGTCGCCGTAGCGCTCGCGCAGCCAGGACCGGAAGGCGGTCTCGGCGTCGGACGAGTGGTCGTGGACGTTGTGGCAGCCCAGCTCGTTGGACACGTGCCACGCGGCCAGCGCCGGGTGCCCGCCGTAGCGGTCGGCCATCCGCCGGACCAGGTCGAGGGCGTACCGGCGGAACACCGGCGACGTGGGCCGGTAGTGCTGGCGTCCGCCCGGCCACACGGTCCGGCCGTCGGCGTCGACCGGGAGGATCTCGGGGTGCCGGTGGTGCAGCCACGGCGGCGGGGACGCCGTCGCGGTCGCCAGGTCGACCGCGATCCCGCCGTCGGCCAGCAGGTCGAGCACCTCGTCGAGCCAGCCGAAGTCCCACCGGTCCGGCGCGGGCTGCAACCGGGCCCAGGAGAAGACGCCGACGGTCGCGACCGTCACCCCGGCCTCGCGCATGAGGGCGATGTCGGACCCCCAGGTCTCCCGCGGCCACTGCTCGGGGTTGTAGTCGGCCCCGAACTCGATCCGGGGACGGGTGACGCCGGGTGTGCGGCGCAGCCAGCGGGCCATGGCTTCCTCCACGAGACGCGTGCGTTCGTGTTCGATGATGCGCGAGGCTGTGCGATCCGGGCCACCCGAGCAGTCGTGTTGCGCGGGAGTAACGGGGAGGCCCAGGAATGGCCGCGGGTCCGCGTCCCGGGGGACGATGCGCGCTGATCCCGTTCCCGACGACGCGAGCGGCCCGCCACCACCCCGCGTCCGCACGCGGAGAACGGAGCACAGCCGTGACCCGGACCGTGAACGGTGCCGACCCCACCGAGAACTCCGAGAGCTCCGGGTCCGCCGAGCTCGCCCCGGACTCGCTGTCCGCGCACTCCGGCGTCGTGAGCGAGTCCGAGCACCAGGCGCTGCGCGCGGACATCCGGCGGCTCTCCACGCTGCTCGGGCAGACGCTGTCCGACGAGGCCGGCCCGGAGGTCCTGGAGCTGGTCGAGCGGGTGCGCCACGCGGCCCGCGACTCCGCCCGCGGGGAGGCGGGACCGGACGTCGTCGCCGCCCTGCTCGACGGCATCGACACCGGTACCGCGGTGCTGCTGGCCCGGGCGTTCTCCCAGTACTTCCAGCTGACCAACGTCGCCGAGCAGCTGCACCGCTCCCGCGAGCTGCGTGCGCTGCGTCCCGCCGACGCCCGCCCGCTGCGCACCGTGCTGCGCAGGCTCGCGTCCGAGGCGGACCCGGACGAGGTCGCCGAGGTCCTCGCCCGCACCCAGCTGCGCCCGGTCTTCACCGCCCACCCCACCGAGTCCACCCGGCAGTCCGTGCTGGGGATCCTGCGCCGGGTCGTGGACGCCCTCGAACGCGGGGCCCCCGATCCCGAGCTCGCCGCGCTGGTGGACCTGCTGTGGCAGACCGACGACATCCGCCCGGGCAAGCCGATGGTGATCGACGAGGCCCGCAACATCGCCTGGTTCGCCGCCCGGCTCGGCGAGCGCACGGTCCCCGACCTGCTGGACGAGTTCGCCCACGAGGCCGCCGAGGCGGGCCTGGAGATCCCCGACGACACCCGGCCGCTCGTGCTGGGCTCCTGGGTCGGCGGCGACCGCGACGGCAACCCGAACGTCACCCCCGCCGTGACGCGCGAGGTGCTCGAACTGAACGCCGACCGGGCGCTGCGCATCCACGCGAAGCTCGTCGAGCAGCTGGTCTTCGAGCTGTCGGTGTCCACCCGGGTCATGGGCGTCTCCGAGGAGCTGCGCGGCTCGCTCGCCCGTGACCGGCGCGCCCTGCCGGACGTCCACGACCGGTTCATCCGCCTCAACGCGCACGAGCCGTACCGCCTGAAGCTGTCCTACGTGGCGGCCCGGCTGGAGAACACCCGCCGCCGGATCGCCGCCCGCGGCCCGCACGAGCCAGGCGTCGACTACCTGGGCAGCGCCGGCTAAGTGGACGACCTGCTCGTCGTCGACCGGTCGCTGCGCGGCCACCACGGCGCACGGATCGCCGGCGGCACCCTGGCCCGGGCGATCCGCTCGGCCCGGGCGCTCGGCCTGCACCTGGTCGAGCTGGACGTGCGGGAGCACTCGCAGAAGCATCACGACGCCCTCGGCGCGATCTACGACGAGCTCGGCGAGCTGGAGAAGCCCTACGCCGAGCTGACCCGCGACGAACGCCGCGCACTGCTGTCGGCGGAGCTGCGCGGCAAGCGTCCGCTCGTCCGGCGGCACTACGGCGTCCCCGAGGCGACCGGCCCGGTGCTCGACACCTTCGACACCGTGCACGCGCTGCAGCACGAGTTCGGGCCGGACGTCGTGCGGACCTACATCGTGTCGATGGCCCGCGACGTCGACGACCTGCTCGCCGTCGCCGTCCTGGCCCGCGAGTCGTACATGGTGGAGATCGGGGGCGAGAACCCGCGGTCGTCGATCGACCTGGTCCCGCTGTTCGAGACGGTCGACGAGCTGTCGAAGGCGGGCGAGCTGCTGGAGGGCCTGCTCGCCGACCCCGGCTACCGGCAGCAGGTCCGCAACCGCGGTGACCTGCAGGAGATCATGCTCGGCTACTCCGACTCCAACAAGGGAGCCGGGATCACCGCGTCGCAGTGGCAGATCCACCGGGCCCAGCGCCAGTTGCGCGACGTCGCCGCGGAGCACGGCGTCCGGCTGCGGCTGTTCCACGGCCGCGGCGGCTCGGTCGGCCGCGGCGGCGGGCCCGCCGGGGAGGCGATCGCGTCGGCGCCGTTCGGGTCGGTGGACGCGACGATGAAGCTCACCGAGCAGGGCGAGGTCATCTCCGACAAGTACTCGCTGCCGAGCCTGGCGCACGACAACCTGGAGATCCTGCTCGCGTCCATGCTGGACGCGACGCTGCTGCACCAGGCGTCGCGCTGGCCCGCCGACGTGCTGGCGCGGTGGGACGAGGTGATGGAGTGCGTGTCCACCGCCGCCACCGAGACCTACCTGCGGCTGGTCGGCGACGACGGCCTCCCGGTCTTCTTCACCGCCGCCACCCCGGTGGAGGAGCTGGGCAGGCTCAACGTCGGGTCGCGGCCGTCGAAGCGGCCCGGGCAGGGCACCCCCACCCTGGACGACCTGCGCGCGATCCCGTGGGTGTTCGGCTGGACGCAGACCCGGATGGTCGTGCCGGGCTGGTACGGGCTGGGCTCCGGCCTGCGCGCCGCGCGGGAGGCCGGCTACGCCGAGGACCTCGCCGAGATGCGGCAGTGGGCGTTCTTCCGGAACCTGATCGGCAACGTCGAGATGACACTGGCGAAGACCGACCTGCGGATCGCGTCCAACTACGTCGCGACCCTCGTCGAGCCGGAGCAGCAGGGCCTGTTCTCCCAGATCCGCGCCGAGCACGAGCTGACCTGCCGGGAGCTCCTCGCGGTGACGGGCGAGTCGCAGCTGCTGGCCCGGCACCCGGTGCTGCGCAACACGCTGTCGGTGCGCAACGCCTACCTGGAGCCGCTGCACCACCTGCAGGTGGAGCTGCTGGCCCAGCGCCGGGCCGCGGGCGACGAACCGGACCCGGACCTGGAGCGCGCCCTGCTGCTGACGATCAACGGCATCGCGGCCGGGATGAAGAACACCGGGTGAGGCCGGACGGTGCGGATCACCGGACACCGGGTACACATCGGGCGTGGAGCACGAACGGAACACCCCCGGTCCCTCCGGTCCCGCGACCCGGCGGATCGTCGCCTGGATCCTGATCCTGGCGCTCGTCCTCGGCCTCCCGCTGAGCTACCTCATCGGGATGGCGCAGACGCCCGGCGGAGCGGAGATCCTGATCGCCCTGCTCGTCGTCGGACTGCTGGTCGGCGGCGTCACCGTGTGGTTGCACCGGCGCACCCGGGACTGATCGCGACCGGCGCGCCGCGGGAGACTGGGCCGGTGCAGTACCGCCACGCCCCGGCCGCGAACCACGCCGCACTCGACGCGGTCCTGGTCTCCGCGCCGGGACGGCCGACGCTGCCGGTCCGGCTGACCGTCGAGCTGGCCGGACGGGCCCGGGAGCGGCTCGGACCGGGACCGGTGACGGTGTGGGACCCGTGCTGCGGCGCCGGTGTGTCGCTGGCGGTGCTCGGGCTGCTCTGTCCCGGCATCGCCGTCCTCGCCGGCACCGACGCCGATCCCGCACCGCTCGGTCTGGCCCGGCGCAACCTCGGCCTGCTCGCACCGGGCGGGCTCGACGACCGGGCGTCCACCCTGGACGGTCTGGCCGCGCGGCACGGCAAGGAGTCCTACGCCGTCGCCGCCGCGGCGGCGCGGGCGACGATCCCGGCGAGCCGCCCGGAGTGGCGGGTCGGGGTCGCCGACGCGGGTGACCCGGAGGCGGTGCGGACCGCGCTCGGCGGCATCGAGCCGGACCTGGTGCTGGCGGACCTGCCGCACGGGCGACAGACCTCGTGGGCGGGGGAGCCGGGGACCGGTCCCCCACCGGAGGCCGGGTTCCTCGTCGCGGTCGCCGAGCCCCTGCATGCCGAGGCGGTGGTCGTCGCCGTCGGGCGCGGGCGGTCGGTGCCGCTGCCCCCGGGCGTGCGTCCGCTCGAACGGATCCGGGCCGGGCACCGGGCCGCCGTGCTCCTCCGGGCCGGTGACCTGCACACCTGACCGGGACATTCCGGGTCAGTGCGGGACGGCGGCCCCGCCCGGCAGCAGCGCGTAGGCGTCGAGCAGCTGGTCCCGGGCGGTCGCGAGGTACCGGGCCAGCTCGTCGGCGGCCCGCTCGGTCTCCCCCGCGAGGAGCAGCTCGGCGATCTCGCCGTTGCGGGCCAGGTAGGGCTCGTGGAACTCCCGCACCCCCGGCATCCGCTGGAAGATCAGCCGCATCTCGGCCAGCAGGCGCCCCATCTCGCGTTCCAGGCGCGGGCTCCCCGCCAGTGCGACGATCTCGCGATGGAAGTGCTGGTTGGCGTCGGCCACGCCGGCCCAGTCGCCGGCGTCCGCGGCGGCGCGCCCGCCCCGGTAGGCCACCCGGACGGCGGTCAGGGCGGCCGGGTCACCGGCGTGCGCACCGAACCGGACCGCGCCCGGCTCGATCACCAGGCGGGCCGCGTAGACGTCCCGGACGTCGTCGATCTCGGGACGGGCGACGAACACGCCCCGGTTCGGGATGCGGACCAGCACGCGCTCGGCGATGAGCTGGGACAGTGCCTCCCGCAGCGTGTTCCGGGAGACCTGCAGCGCCTCGCCGAGCGCCTGCTCGGGCAGCCGGGCCCCGACCCGCAGGCGGGCCTCGGCGACCTCGATCCGGATCCGGTCGGCGACCCGCTCGGAGGCCGGGACGACGACCGAGCTGGACGCGGCGAGCGAGGCCAGCGCGTCCTGGACGGACAGGTTCGGGGCGGTCACGACACACGATCCTAACGAGGAATGTTCCCTCGTGGGATTGCAGGATCGTTGAACAATCCGACACACTCCACCGATCCACCGCGCAGACGGCCCCGGGAGGCGGCGATGAGCGAGGACACGGAACGCACGACGGGGACGTCCGGCAGGACGACCCGGAGCGCGCTGCTCGGGGCGATGTTCCTGATGGCCACCAGCGCCATCGGGCCCGGCTTCATCACCCAGACCACCCAGTTCACCGCCCAGCTCGGTGCCGCGTTCGCGTTCGCGATCCTGGTGTCGATCCTGGTCGACATCGCGATCCAGATGAACGTCTGGCGGATCGTCGGCGTCTCCGGGATGCGCGCCCACGAGCTCGCGAACCGGGTCGCACCCGGCGCGGGCTGGGTGCTGACCGCGCTGGTCGTCGTCGGCGGGTTGGTGTTCAACATCGCCAACGTCGCCGGCGCAGGGCTCGGCCTGAACGCCCTGTTCGGGCTGGACGCCGCGGTCGGCGGCGCGATCTCCGCCGTCCTCGCGATCGCGATCTTCACGATCCGCCGGGCCGGCGCGGCGCTGGACCGGATCGTCGTCGTCCTCGGTGTGCTGATGATCGGGCTGACCGCCTACGTCGCCGTCGTGTCGGACCCACCGGTCGGCGACGCGCTGCGCCAGACCGTCCTTCCCGACGAGGTCAGCTGGCTGGTCGTCACCACCCTCATCGGCGGCACCGTCGGCGGCTACATCACCTACGCCGGCGCGCACCGGATGCTCGACTCCGGGCTGTCCGGCCCGGAGCACGCCGGCCGGGTCGCCCGCAGCTCGGTGCAGGGGATCGTCGTCACCGCCGTCATGCGGGTGCTGCTGTTCCTCGCGATCCTCGGCGTCGTCTCGGGCGGGGTGGACCTCGCCGGCGCGGAGAACCCGACCGCCGCCGCGTTCGGGGCCGCCGCCGGTGAGATCGGCGTGCGGCTGTTCGGCCTGATCCTCTGGGCCGCGGCGATCACCTCGGTGATCGGCGCCGCGTACACCTCGGTCTCCTTCCTGACCACGAAGTCGACGCCGCAGCGCACGACGAACCTGCTGACCATCGGGTTCATCGTGCTGAGCACGGCGGTGTTCCTGCTCGCCGGTGCCGCGCCGGTCACCCTGCTGATCTTCGCGGGTGCCTTCAACGGGCTGATCCTGCCGATCGGGTTCACCGTCCTGCTGTGGGTGGCGTGGCGGCGGCGCGACCTGCTCGGTGGCTACCGGTACCCGCGGTGGCTGCTGGGGATCGGCGTCGCCGGCTGGCTCGTGACACTGTTCATCGGGTACCAGTTCGTCGCGCAGAACCTGGGGCAGCTGTGAGAGAAGCCGGCGGAACGAACCTCGGCGCTGTGACCGTCGACCTGAACGCCGACCTCGGCGAGTCCTACGGCCAGTGGACCCTCGGCGACGACGACGCCATGCTCGGGCTGGTCAGCTCGGCCAACGTCGCGTGTGGCTTCCACGCCGGCGACCCCTCGACGCTGCGGGCGACCACCGCGCGGGCGGCGGAGGCCGGCGTCGTGATCGGGGCCCAGGTGTCCTACCCCGACCTGCGCGGGTTCGGACGCCGGTTCGTCGACGTCGAGCCGTCCGCCCTGACCGACGACGTGCTCTACCAGATCGGCGCCCTGGAGGCGCTGAGCCGCGTCGCCGGCTCCCGGGTGCGCTACGTCAAGCCGCACGGGGCGCTCTACAACGCGACCCGCACCCACACCGCGCAGGCACGTGCCGTCGCCGAGGCCGTCCGCGCCTACGACCCGTCGCTGCCGGTCCTGGGCCTGCCCGGCTCCGAGCTGCTGCGGGCGGCCGAGGAGGCGGGGCTGCGGGCGGTGCCGGAGTTCTTCGTCGACCGCGGGTACACCCCCGAGGGCGGGCTGGTGCCGCGCCGCGAGCCCGGCGCACTGCTCTCCGACGCCGGGGAGGCCGCCGACCGGCTCGTCCGGATGCTCGACGAGGGCGTGGTGCGCGCGGTCGACGGCACCGACGTCGCCGTGCGGGCCGAGTCCGCCTGCGTGCACGGGGACTCGCCGGGTGCCGTCGCGATGGCGGAACGGGTGCGGGACGCGCTGGCCCGGGCCGGCGTCGGGATCCGGGCGTTCGCGCCGTGACTCCTGTGACCGCCGGGCTCACCCCGGCCCGGGCCCGGGAGCGGTTCCGCGCCGGGCTGTCCACGCCGACGTCGGGCTGGTGCGCCGGCTGGACCCAGGCCAACCTGATCGCCGTCCCGCGCGAGTTCGCCTGGGACGTGCTGCTGTTCGCACAGCGCAACCCGAAGCCGTGCCCGGTGCTCGACGTCCTGGAGCCGGGTGAGCTCGGCGGCGCCCTCCTCGACGGCGACATCCGGACCGACCTGCCCGGCTACCGGGTCTACGCCGACGGCGAGCTGGTGGACCAGCCGTCGGACGTCGTGGACCGCTGGCGGGACGACCTCGTCGGGTTCCTGATCGGGTGCAGCTTCACCTTCGAGAACGCGCTGCTCGCCGAGGGCGTGCCGGTGCGGCACCTGGCGCGGGGCACCAACGTCCCGATGTACCGGACCACCCGGCGCTGCCGGTCCGCCGGGCGGATGTCCGGGCCGCTCGTGGTGTCGATGCGGCCGGTGCCGGCGCACCTCGTCGACACGGCGGTGTCGGTGACCGCCCGCTACCCCGAGGTGCACGGCGCACCCGTCCACATCGGCTCGGGCGGGCGGGACGGCGGCAGGGCACTCGGGATCACCGACCTCGACGCGCCCGACTACGGGGACCCGGTCCCGATCGCCGACGGCGAGGTGCCGGTGTTCTGGGCGTGCGGCGTCACCCCGCAGGCCGCCGTGCTGGAGTCGCGGCTGCCGCTGGCGATCACCCACGAGCCCGGCCGGATGCTGATCACGGACGCGCGGGACACCGACTACCTGATCTGAGCCATGATCGGGGCATGACGAACGACCCCCACGCCTGGCTCGAGGACGTCACCGGCGGCGAGGCCCTGGAGTGGGTGGCCGCCCGCAACGCCCGTACCGAGGAGCAGCTGGCCGGCAGCACGCTGTTCGGCGAGCTCGAGTCCGGTGTCCGCGAGGTGCTCGACTCCCGCGACCGGATCCCGTGGGTCACCCGGCGCGGCGGGTACTACTACAACTTCTGGACCGACGAGCGGAACCCGCGCGGGCTGTGGCGGCGCACGACGCCGGAGGAGTACCGCAAGCCCGAGCCGGACTGGGAGATCCTCCTCGACGTGGACGCCCTCAACGAGGCCGAGGGCGAGAACTGGGTCTGGCACGGCGCCCGGTTCCTGCGGCCGGGCCTCGACCGCGCGCTGGTCGACCTCTCCCGCGGCGGCGCCGACGCCGACGTCACCCGCGAGTTCGACGTCGAGGCGAAGGACTGGGTGCCCGGCGGCTTCGTCCGGCCCGAGGCGAAGGGCGGGGTCAGCTGGATCGACCGGGACACGATCTGGGTCTCCACCGAGCTGGGCGAGGGCACGACGACGAGCTCCGGCTACCCGCGGATCGCGCGGCGCTGGACCCGGGGCACCCCGCTCGCCGAGGCGCCGGTCGTCTTCGAGGGCACGGTCGAGGACCTGTCGGTCTCGGCGTTCCACGACCAGACCCCCGGTCACGAGCGGGACTTCGTCCGGCGGGCGATCGACTTCTACTCCGACGAGCTGTTCCTCGTCGACGGCGACGTGCTGCGCAAGATCCCCGTCCCGGACTCCGCGGTCGCCGACGTCGAGCGCGAGTGGCTCGTCCTGGAGCTGCGCGAGGACTGGGGCACGTTCCCGGCCGGGTCGCTGCTCGCCGCCCGGTTCGACGACGTCATGGCCGGAACGCCGGCCTGGGAGGTGCTGTTCGCGCCGACCGACGAGTCGTCGCTGGCCGGGTACACCTGGACCCGTCACCACCTCGTGCTGAACGTGCTGGAGAACGTCGTCAACCGGCTGTCGGTCCTCACCCCGGGCGACGACGGCTGGGCCCGGTCCCCCTTCACCGGTGCGCCCGAGTTCGGCAGCGTCGGGGTGTCCGCGGTCGACCCCGACGAGTGCGACGACGTCTGGCTCACCGTCACCGACTACCTCACCCCGTCGACGCTGGCGATCGCGACGGTCGGCGAGCAGCCCGAGACGCTGAAGAGCTCGCCGTCGTTCTTCGACGCGTCGACGCACGTCATCGAGCAGCACTTCGTGACCAGCGACGACGGCACCCGCGTCCCGTACTTCCTGGTCCGCCCGGAGGACCTGCCCTTCGACGGGACCGCACCGACCCTGCTCTACGGCTACGGCGGCTTCGAGATCGCCCTGACCCCCGGCTACTCCGGGGCGATCGGCCGGTCCTGGCTGGCCCGCGGCGGGGTCTACGCCGTCGCGAACATCCGCGGCGGCGGCGAGTACGGCCCCCGCTGGCACCGCGCGGCGCTGCGCGAGAACCGGCCGCGCGCCTACGAGGACATGGCCGCCGTCGCCCGCGACCTGATCGACCGGCGGATCACCGCGCCGGCGCACCTGGGCGTGCAGGGCGGCAGCAACGGCGGGCTCCTGACCGGGAACATGCTGGTCCGCTACCCGGAGCTGTTCGGGGCGGTCGTCATCCAGGTGCCGCTGCTGGACATGAAGCGCTACAGCCACCTGCTCGCCGGGGCGTCGTGGACCGCCGAGTACGGCGACCCGGACACCGACGACTGGGAGTTCATCCGGACCTTCTCGCCCTACCACCTGATCGACCCCGCCGCGGCCTACCCGCCGGTGATCCTCTTGACCTCGACCCGCGACGACCGGGTGCACCCGGGCCACGCACGCAAGTTCGCCGCGGCGCTCGACGAGGCCGGCCACGACGTCACCTACTACGAGAACATCGAGGGCGGCCACGGCGGCGCCGCGGACAACGCGCAGGCGGCGCGGATGTCGGCGCTCGCCTCGGCCTTCCTTTGGGGGCGGCTGCGCCGCTCGTGAGTGGTTGTCGCGGTCAGGACCGTCTCAACCACTCACGAGCGCGTAGCGCTCGCCAGGAAGCCGGTGACGATCTTCGTCAGCTCCTCGGGGCGCTCGATGTGCATGCCGTGGCTCGACCCGGGCCCGGTGACGAGCTCGTAGCGGGCCCCGGGGACGGCGTCGGCGACCTTCTTCGCCTGCCACGGCGGGGTGAGCAGGTCCTGCTCGCCCACCAGGACGAGCGTCGGCGCGGTGATCCCGCCGAGGCGGTCGAGCGAGTCGTGGGCGAGGTCGGCGTCCCACTGCTCGACGGTGACCTGCATCTGCGCCTCGTTCTGCGGGAACGCGGGCAGCATCGGCTCCATCATCGCCCCGAAGTCGGGATGGTCGAGCAGCTGCGGGGAGAACGCGAGTCCCGCCGTGGCCAGCGCCGACTCCATGTCCCGGTGCACGTAGGGCAGCCGCAGGGCGCTGAGCACGGAGCGCTGGAACCCGTCGCAGCGACCCCAGGTCGCGTACATCACCGCCGAGGCGACCTGCTCGGGGTGGGCGAGCGCGAGCTCCTGCACGACCGCCGACCCGAGCGACCAGCCGAGCACGTGCGCCCGGGGGATCCCGAGCGCCTCCAGCAGGCCCGAGGCGTCCTCGGCCAGGGTGGCGACGTCGATCGGGCCCGCGCCGCGGTCACTGCCGCCGAGGCCACGGTTGTCGAACGCGATCACCTGGTGGGTCTGCGCCAGGCGGCCGGACAGCTCGCCCCACAGCGGGATCGAGCCGGACGTTCCCATGATCAGCAGCAACGGGTCGCCGCTGCCGCTGATCTCGTAGTTCAGCGTGACGCCGGTGCGCACGGTCGTCTGGGGCACGGGGATCTCCTCCGATGCGGGGGCGGATGCGGGTGGGTCAGCGGTAGGTGAGGCCGTCGTCGAGGTCGGCCTCGGGCAGCGTCGTGCGGTCGTGCTCGTGTTCGTGCTGGTGGATCCACGGCTCCCGGTCGCCCTGGCGGAACATCTTGTCCTGGGAGCGCAGGACGTAGCCGGGGTTGAAGTTCTGCGGGTCCGTCCAGGGCAGCAGCGGCATGTCCGCGTCGCCGGGGCGCAGTTCGGGGACGACGGTGGCGGCGCCCCGCTCGGCCATCAGGTCGAAGATCCGCGCGACGACGTCGTTGTTCAGGTCCACCCGCAACGTCCAGCTGTGCCGGAAGTAGCCGAACGAGTACGCCATGTTCGGCACCCCGCTGATCATCAGCCCGCGCCAGGTGACCCGGCGCGTGAAGTCGACCGGCTCGCCGTCCACCCGGAACGGGATGTCGCCGAACACCGACAGGTCGAACCCCGTGGCGGTGACGACGACGTCGGCCTCCAGCACCTCGCCCGACGAGATCTGCACGCCCTTCTCGGTGAACTCGGTGATCGTGTCGGTGACGATCGAGGCCTGCCCCTCCCGCATGGCGGTGAACATGTCGCCGTCCGGGACGAACGCGATCCGCTGCTGCCAGGGCCGGTAGGCCGGGGTGAAGTGCCTGCCGACGTCGGTGCCCTCGGGCAGCAGCGGGCGGATCGTCCCGACCAGGAACTCGTGCAACTGGTCGGGATCGTCGCGGCCGGTCGTCGCGAGCCAGTCGAGCTGCTGGACGTAGGTGCGGCGCAGGATCTCGTGGGTCCACTCGTCGGGGAGGTCCAGCGGTTCCAGCATCGTGGCGAGCTCGTGCACCGTCGGCGCGGGGAACCAGTACGACGGCGAGCGCTGCAGCATCGTCACGTGCTCGGCGTCGCCGGCGACCGCGGGGACGACGGTCGCCGCCGTCGCACCGGAGCCGATGACGAGCACCCGCTTCCCGCTGGTGTCGAGGTCGTCCGGCCAGGCCTGCGGGTGCACGATCCGGCCCTCGAACCGGTCGGTGCCCGGCCACTCGGGGGTGTGCGGCTCGTCGTGGTTGTAGTAGCCCTGGCACATCCACAGGAACGACGCGGTGATCCGGAGCTGCTCGCCGGTGTCGGTCCGGGTGACCTCGGCCGTCCACCGGGCGTCCTCCGAGGACCAGCTCAGCGCGGTGACCCGGTGCCGGTAGCGGATCCGGCCCGCGAGGTCGTCCTCGTCGATCACCTCGTCGAGGTAGGACAGGATCTCGTCGCCGGCGGCGATCGACGGGCCCCGCCACGGCTTGTGCCGGTACCCGTAGGTGAACAGGTCGCTGTCCGAGCGTGCACCGGGGTAGCGGTGCGTCCACCAGGTCCCGCCGCGGTCGTCCTGGGCCTCCAGGAGAAGGAAGGTCCGGTCGGGGAACCGCTCCCGCAGGTGGTGCGCGGCACCGATGCCGGACACACCGGCCCCCACGACGAGGACGTCGACGTGGCCGGCGTCGTCGCTGCCTGCGTCCTGGTCGCGTGCGGTCGTGGCGGCACCGGTCATGGCGGAGACCTCCCTGGTCGGCACTGAGCGGGGACGCGGCCGACGCTAGGTCCCGGCACCGGTACGGAGGGTGTCCCAATCTCGGACACGGGCCGGGCTTGACCGTGCCCGCATGATGTGAGGGACCCCACAGAGAGGTGCGGCGCATGGCTGACGTCCAGGCCGATCGCAGGCTGCTCACCTCCGCCCGCGCCGGTCTGCTGGACGGCGGCGGCGTGCTGCCCGGCGTCCGCGGACGGGTGGCGGCGTCGTGGCGGCGCAGCGTCGCGCGCGGCGTCGACCCGGCCGCGATCGCGAACCGCTACCACCCGGACCTCGACTTCGGGTCCCGGCTCGTCCGATGTGCCCTGCCGGTGATCGAGCATCTCGTCGAGCAGCTCGCCGACGTCCCCGTCTGCGTGGCCCTCACCGACGACCGGGCCCGGCTGCTCGTGCGCCGCGACACCGCGCCGTCGATCGGGCGGCTCGCCGACGGCAACCACTTCGCCCAGGGCTTCGGCTACGGCGAGGAGACCGTCGGCACCAACGGGGTCGGGACGGTGCTGGAGTCCGGGGAGTCCGTCCACATCGTCGGCGCCGAGCACTTCGTGGAGCGGCTGCACGAGTACGCCTGCGCGGGCGCGCCCGTGCGGGATCCGCTGACCGGGCGGATCGAGGGCGTGCTCGACATCAGCTGCCGGTCCGACCACTCGTCGCCGGTGCTGCACTCGCTGGTCCGCTCGTCCGCGGCGCGGATCCAGGAGGGACTGCTCCGCGACCGCGACCCCGCCCAGCAGGCCCTGTTCGACGCCTACTCCCGGATCGACGCCCGCGGCCGCCGGGCGGTCCTCGCGGTCGGCGACCGCACGGTGCTGACCAACGTGCGGGTCCAGACCCTCCTCGACCCCGGCGACCTGATCGCGCTGCAGGACCACATGCGGTTCGTGATGCGGCGGACCCCGTCCACCGACGCCTGGGTGGACCTGCCCTCCGGTACCCGGGTGCGGCTGCGCGGGACGACCGTCGCCGCCGGCCCGGCCGACGCCGGCATGGTCGGGACCGTCTCGGTCCCCCGCGACGACGACGCTGCGGCCGGGCGCCGCCCGGGTGGCGGGCCCGGGCGCGGTTCCCCCGCGTGGCGCGCGGCCTGGACGACCGTCACCGGCGCGCTGCGGGAGGAGCCGTGCGCCGTCCTCGTCCTCGGCGAGGCGGGGTCCGGCCGGACCCGGATGCTCACCGACGCCGACCGGTCCGTGCACGGTCCGGGACAGGTCGTGACGCTGGACCCGGAGCAGGTGGCCGCCGCACCCGGGGCCGTCGTGACCGGCCTGCGCGGCCCCGGCGACGGCCGGCTGCTGGTGCTGCGGGACGTCGACCGCCTCCCCGACGGCGTGCTCGGCCCGCTCACCACCGCGCTCGAGGACGCCCGGCTCCGTCCCGGGCTGCGGATCGCCGCGACCGCGGGCGACGACACCGGCCGCGGGCCCGCCTACGACGCCCTCCTCGCACGGTTCCGGCGTTCGGCGAGCGTGCCACCGCTGCGCAACCGCTCCGGCGACCTGCCCGTGCTGGCCGCCGGGTTGCTCGCCGAGCTCGCCCCGCACCGCGAGGTCCGGCTCGCCCCCGCGGCGCTGCGGACGCTCGCCCGGCACGGGTGGCCCGGCAACGTGACCGAGCTGCGCGCGGCGCTCGACGCGGCGCTGCGCCGGCGCCCGGTCGGCAGCATCGAGCCCACCGACCTGCCCGGTTCGTGCCAGAGCGCGCCGCGCAGCACGCTGCGGGCCGTCGACCAGGCCGAGCGGGACACGATCGTCGCGGCGCTGCGCGACGCCGCCGGCAACCGGAAGGCTGCCGCCACCGCGCTCGGCCTGGCCCGCTCCACGCTCTACCGCAAGATCCGGCAGTACGGGATCACCGACTGACCCGTGAGTGGTCAGTGCGGTCCAGACCGCGTGTCGTGTCTCAGCACATCTGAGACAGATCTGTCTCAGCACATCGTGGACGGTTTGCTGGTGGTCCGCTGGTAGCGGACGCTGCGATCGAGGGTAAGGCTGGCGGCGACCGCGTCGTCGATGAGGATGGTGACGCGGTCGCCTTGCCAGAACACCTCCGCGGTGGTGCCTGCGTGGCGGCGGCCCAGACCGATCGAGGTTCCGGAGAAGCTGATGACTCCGGTCTCGGAGACGGTGCGGGTGAGGTGTCCGGCGATGCGGGGTGCGGGTCCGGCCGGTCGGGCGGGTTCGCGGGTGTGGAAACGCTGGTGCGGGGTGTCGCCGTCGAGGCTTTGGTGGCGGCGGTGGTTGTAGCCCTGCCGGTAGGTCTCGAGCAGGTTCTGGAGTTCGGTCAGGGTGGCCGGGGTGGGTCGGGCGGCGAGCCAGCGTTGCAGGGTCTGGTGGGCGCGTTCGTTCTTCCCGCAGGTCTGTGGGTGTCCGATCGAGGACACGATGGTGGTGATGCCCAGCGCGGCCAGGCGGCGTTCGAGGTCGACCAGGGGCCACTGGCGGCGCCGGCCGGAGAAGGCGGTGCCGTTGTCGGAGAGCACGCAGGCCGGGTGGCCGTAGCGGGCGAAGCCGGCGCTGAGCGCGGCCCAGGCGGCCTCGCCGTTCTCGCTGCTCGCGGCGTGGCAGGCGATGTCGAGCCGGGAGTGGTCGTCGATGACCTGCACCACCGTGGCGCGCCGGCCATCGGCCAGGACGGTCTGGGCGCCGTCGATCTGCCAGACCGCGTTCGGGGCCGGGTGGACGAACCGGTGCGTTCTGCGGCGGGGTCGTTTACGTGGTTGCGGGGTGATCTGGCCGCGGTCGGCCAGCAGCCGGTGGATCGTGGCCCGCGACGGGACCTCGGCCTGCTCGAGTGCCGGGCCGCTGCCGCCGCTACTGCCAGGGCCGCTGCCGGCGCTACTGCCAGGGCTGCTGCCGGGGCTGCGGCCGGTGCGGGCCGCGTCGAGCAGCCGCCAGCGGATGGTCTGGGCTCCGTGGTCCCAGCCCTGGTCGGCGAGTTCTTTGCGGGCCCGCACCACCGCCTCGGCCACGTGTTCGGCCACCGCGCTGGGACGGGTGTGCGGGGCACGTGAACGCGGTGCCAGACCGGTGCTGCCCTGGTCTCGGAAACGGGACAGCTTGCGATAGAACACCGACCGGGACACGCCGAGTTCTCGGCACACCCGAGCGATGTTGATCTCTTGCCCGGCGGCGGCCCGGGCGACCGCCGCGACGAGGTCGGGATCCATCTCGAACCCTGTTCCACCCACCTGGACCAGGCTGGTCGATCACCAGGATCGACCAACCCGGCCAGCGGGCTACTCAGTGTCCTCGATGTGCCGAGACATCAACTGTGTCGGATGTCCTGAGAACAAGCATGCGGTCCAGACCGCGACAACCACTCACGAGCGCGCAGCGCCCAGGTCCCCGTGCGCCGTCCGCAGCTCCCGCTTGAGGATCTTCCCGCTGGGGTTCTTGGGCAGCCCGTCGGCGAACACGACGTACTTGGGTCGCTTGTAGCCGGCGAGCTTCTCCCGGGCGTGCGCGTTCACCTGGTCCTCGGTGAGGGTCACGCCCTCCTTCGGCACGACGACCGCGGTCACCGCCTCGATCCAGTGCGGGTGGGAGACCCCGAAGACCGCCACCTCGGCGACGCCGTCGAGCAGGTAGAGCGCCTCCTCCACCTCCCGGGAGGCGACGTTCTCCCCACCGGTCTTGATCATGTCCTTCTTGCGGTCGACGACGCTCAGGTACCCCTCGGCGTCCATCACGCCGAGGTCGCCGGAGTGGAACCAGCCGCTCGCGAACGCCTCGGCGGTCTTGGCCTCGTCGCCGTAGTAGCCCAGGGCGGCGTGCGGGGACCGGTGCACGATCTCGCCGACCTCACCGACCGGCAGCTCCTCGCCGTCCTCGCCGACGACGCGGGTCTCGGCGTTCAGCGACGCCCGGCCCGCCGACCCGGCCCGCTCCAGCTGCTCCTCCGGGCGCAGGATCGTGGCCAGCGGCGACATCTCGGTCTGGCCGTAGAAGTTCCACAGCCGCACGTCGGGCAGCCGCCGGGACAGCTCGTGCAGCACCTCGACGGGCATCGCCGCGGCACCGTAGTAGCCCTTGCGCAGGCTGGACAGGTCGCGGGAGTCGAAGTCCGGGTGCCGCAGCAGCGAGATCCACACCGTCGGCGGGCAGAACAGCTTGGTGACCCGCTCCCGCTCGATCGTCTCGAGCAGCCGGGCCGGGTCCGGCACGGGCAGGATGATGCTGGTCGCGCCCAGGTAGACGTCGACCGACAGGAAGCAGTCCAGCTGCGCGCAGTGGTAGAGCGGCAGCGAGTGCAGCTCGACGTCGTCGTGCTCCATGCCGCCGTCGACCACGCAGGACACGTACTGGGTGATCAGCGACCGGCTGGGCAGCATGACGCCCTTGGGCCGGGACTCGGTGCCCGAGGTGTACATCAGGCGGAGCGGGTCGTCGTCGCCGACGTGGACGTCGGGCTGGCCCGGGTCGCCCTCCCCGTCGATCCACGAGTCGAGGTCCACCCACTCCCCGGTCGCCACCTGGCCGGACAGCCCGATCCAGGCCCGCACCGGCGCCGGCTCCGCGGCCTGCGCGAGCGCCTTCTCCGCGGTGGCGGCGAGCGCGTCCTCGACGACGAACGCCCTGGCCCCGGAGTGGTCGAGGATGAAGGCGATCTCCTCCGCGTTCAGCATGAAGTTGATCGGGACGAGCACGACGCCGAGCCGGGCGGTGGCGAACACCAGGACGGCGAACTGGTGGCAGTTGTGCGACAGCAGCGCGAGCCGGTCGCCCTTCGTGAGGCCCTGCTCGGTGAGCGCGGCGGCGCAGCGGTTCACCGCCGCGTCGAACTCGGTGAACGTCCAGCGGGTGTCCCCGTCGACGACGGCGAGCTTGTCCGGGTAGCGGATCGCCGTGCGGTGCAGCAGGTCGCCCACCGAGTGCCGGCGGGCCCGAGTGATCGCGGCGGTGGTCTGGTCGCTGAAGCCCGAGGCAGCGCTGCTCATGGCGGCATCGTGCCCGACTCGACGGGTCCAGTCACGCATGACCGTTCCGGTCGGGCAGGGGCACGGCGGCCGGTCAGTCCGTGTCGCCGGCGGGCACCGGCTCCTCCTGCGGGGCCTCGGTGTGCTCGACGGGCACCCAGATCCCGGTCGGCTCGTCCCGCCCGCGCAGGGTCACCGTCTCCACCGAGCGCCACCGGCGCGCCTCGGCGCCGGTCGCGTCGATCGCGCGGGACGACGCCGCGACCCGGCCCGGGACCGACTTGGCCAGCTCCGTCAGCCGGGCGGCCTCGTTCACCGGGTCGCCGATCACCGTGTACTCGTAGCGGCGCGGGTCGCCCAGGTTGCCCGCGACGGCATCACCGGCGGAGACACCGATCCCCGCCTCGACGTCGGGCATCTCGTCGGCGAGCCGGTCGCTCAGGCAGCGGGCCGCGGCCAGCGCGGCGCCGGGGGCGTCGTCCAGGTCGATCGGCGCCCCGAAGATGGCCAGCGCGGCGTCGCCCTCGAACTTGTTGATCCACCCGCCGGAGCTCTCCACGCACTCGACGACCACGCCGAAGAACCGGTTGAGCAGGGCGACGACCTCCTCGGGCGGGCGCCGCGCGGCCATGCTCGTCGATCCGACGAGATCGACGAACAGCACCGCGACCGGCCGGACCTCGCCGCCGAGACGGACCACGCCGTCGGTCGCGGCGGCGGCCTCGGCGACGTCGCGGCCGACGTGCCTGCCGAACAGGTCGCGGATCCGCTCGCGCTCCCGCAGGCCCTCCACCATCTGGTTGGCGCCGGCCTGGAGCTGGCCGAGCTCGGTGTTGTCGTAGACGGGGACGCGGACGTCGAGGTCGCCGTCCTGCACCCGGGCGAGCGCCCGCCGGACGGTGAGGACCGGGTCGGCGATGGCGCGGGCCGCACCGATCGTCGTCAGCAGCCCGGTGCCGATCGCGGTCCCGCCCAGCGCCAGCATCGTGACGGCCAGCTGGGTCGGCGAGGCGTCGCCGAACACGAGCGCGACCAGGCCGGCGAGCATCACACCGGCCAGCGGGACCGCGGTCCCGAGCGCCCAGAACCCGACCGACCGCAGCATCACGCCGGTGACGAGCCGGCGCCGCCGCGGCGGGCGCCCGGACAGCACCCGGGCCGCTGCGCGGCGCAGCATCCGCTCGACGAGCAGGAACGACAGCGCGCAGGTGGTCACGCCACCGATCGCGACCGCCGACGTCACCGAGAACGCGAGCCGGCCCGAGTACCGCAGGTTGAGCAGGCAGAACAGCACGGCGGCGAGGAACCACAGCAGCGCGATCGCCGAGGTGATCCGGGCGGGGCCGTGCAGCACCAGCCGTCGTTCGGTGCGTTCCGGGTCCGACGCCCGCCGGCGCACGGTCAGCGCGCGGCGGCCGAAGAAGATCCCGATCGGGATGGCGACCAGCAGGTAGCCGCCGAGCACGGCCAGGTTCACCAGACGGATCCCGGCGGCGTCGAGCAGCTGCTCGCGGGGCAGCACGAACGCCGCGATCACCAGCACGACGGCGGCGCCACCGACGTTCGCCGTGACGACGACGAGCGCGATCAGCGCCCGCACCGACAGGCCGACGACGGGGCGTCCGGGCCGGGTCGGCCGCTCATTCGTCATGGCCGCGGATTCTAGGCCGAAAGGGTGAGCGGTCGTCGTCGATCTCCATCCGGGGCCCGGTCAGGTGGTCGGTCCGGGCGGGGGCGTGACCTCCAGCAGGTCGCGCAGCCGCTCCAGGTCCGCGACGACGGCGGCGACGTCCCGCTCGACGTCCGCGTCCGTCGCCGACGGGGCGCGCCGCACACTGAAGACGATCTCCGAGCCGTCCGGGTGCGGTGCGACCCGCAGCGGGTTGTGGGCGACCTCGCCCGACGGCAGGACCACCTCGTGGTCGAGCACGCCCCAGTCGTTCTCCGGCACGAACCGGAACTCGACCTCCCCCAGCGGGCCGCCCGGGACGATCCAGCGCCCGTCGCGCTCCTCGACCCGGTCGCCGACGCCGGCCGCCCAGCGCGGCAGGTTCCGGGGGTCGCGCACCCAGGCGTACACGGTCTCCGGCGGAGCGGCGATCACGACGCCGACGTGGCGGGAGCTCACGAGCGGGCCTCCTTCAGCGTGGCGAGTCGGGTGACGGCCTCGGTGAGCACCTCGTCGCGTTTGCAGAACGCGAACCGCACGAGCGGCCGGGTCGCCGCCGCGCCCGCCTCGGACTGGCAGAACACCGAGACCGGGACGGCCGCGACCCCGCACAGCTCGGGCAGCTTCCAGGCGAGGTCGACGCCGTCGTCGTAGCCGAGCGGGGTCGGGTCGGCGACGACGAAGTAGGTGCCCTGCGGGGTGAGGACGTCGAACCCGGCGTCGGCCAGCCCCGCCGAGAGCAGGTCCCGCTTGCGGGTCAGCTCGGTACCGATCGAGACATAGAAGTCGTCGCCGAGCGCCAGCGCGTCCGCGACGGCCGGCTGCAGCGGCGCGCCGCCGTGGAAGGTCAGGAACTGCTTGACCGCCCGCGGCGCGGCGACCAGCCCGGGCGGGCCGTGCACCCAGCCGACCTTCCAGCCGGTGACGGAGAACGTCTTCCCGGCCGAGGAGATCGTCAGGGTCCGGTCGGCGAGGCCGGGCAGCGACGCCATCGGGACGTGCCGGGCGCCGTCGAAGGTCATGTGCTCGTAGACCTCGTCGGTGACGATCACGGCGTCGTGCGCGACGGCGAGCTCCCCGATCCGGGTCAGCTGCTCGGCGGTGAACACGGTGCCGGTCGGATTGTGCGGGGTGTTGACCAGCACGACCCTCGTGCGGTCGGAGAAGGCGGCGGCGAGCTCGTCGTCGTCGAACCCGAAGTGCGGGGGCCGGAGCGGGACCGGGCGCAGCGTGGCGCCCGCCAGCGCGACGGACGCGGCGTAGGAGTCGTAGGTCGGCTCGAACGCGACGACCTCGTCACCCGGCTCGCACAACCCGAGCAGCGTCGAGGCGATCGCCTCGGTGGCCCCGGTGGTGACGACGACGTCGGCCGGGTCGACGTCGAGGCCGTGGAAGCGGCGCTGGTGGTCGGCGACCGCCTGCCGGAGTGCCGGGACGCCCGGGCCGGGCGGGTACTGGTTGGCGCCGCGCTCGGTGATGTTCGCGGCGGCGTCGGCGAGCAGGGAGGCGGGGCCGTCGGTGTCGGGGAAACCCTGACCGAGGTTGATCGCACCGGTCTCGACCGCGAGGCGGGAGATCTCGGTGAAGATCGTGGAGGTGAACGGGCGCATGCGCTCGACCAGCATGGCCCGACCCTAGAGGGGCCGGCCCGGGGCGGGCGCACGGTCCGGGCGGCGCAGCTCCTGATCGAGGTTCTGCGCGCACCCCGTGCAGGCCCGTGCCCACGGTGGGTTCCACCGCCGCCGGGCGAGCTACCGGTACTGCGTGGTTCCGCCTCAGTCGAGTCCGCGGACGATGTGCGTCTCGTCGTCGTGCTGCTCGTCGGTCTCGGTGGTGGTGCCGTCCTCGTTCATCGTGGCCTCCTCGCGGGTGTCAGGTGACGAATGGTGGGCATAGAGATGGACGTCCGTCACCGGGGTGACGTTGCTGAACCGGCTCATGGACCGATCCAGAACCACCCGACCGGGGGAGCGGTACCTGCCCACCCGGCCGGGTCGTGTCCTGCCTACCCGGAGATCCGGCCGATCAGGTGCAGCTTTTCCGCCTTCTTCGCGCTGCGGACCGCGAGTCCCCACGCGCCGTTCGCGTCCCGCTCGGTGACGAGCTCGGCCGTCGCCGGGAGCAGCACCGGCTTGCGGAAGACGACGTCGTAGGTGCACGCGTCGGGGACCCGGCCCTCCAGCGACGCGGCGGCGTGCGCGGCCGTCCACATGCCGTGCGCGATCGCTCTCGGGAAGCCCATGGCCTTCGCGGTGAGCGGGTGCAGGTGGATCGGGTTCACGTCGCCGGAGACGGCGGCGTACCGGCGTCCGGTGTCGCCCGGGATCCGCCACAGCGCGCTCGCGGTGCCGGTCGGGGCGGCCGGCTCGGCGATGTCCTCGCCCGCGGCCCCCGCGGGGGCCTTCGCCCCGCGCGCCAGGTAGGTGCTGCGCCCCTCCCAGACGACCTCGCCGCCCGCGGAGACGACGCCGATCAGGTCCACCTGGGCGCCCTTGGCGTGCGCGGTGAACCGGTCGGCGTACACCCGGACGTCGAGGGTCTCCGACGGCGCGACCGCCCGGTGCACCGTGATCCGGTTGGCGACGTGCACCATCCCGGGCAGGGCGAGCGGGAACGACCGCTCGGCCATCAGCACGACCTGCAGCGGGAAGGTCAGCATGTGCGGGTAGGTGACGGGGAGGGCGTCGCCGACCCGGAACCCGCAGACGCGGGCGTAGTCGGCGAGGTGCTCGGGGTCCACCGTGATCCCGCGCCGGACGATCTCCCGTGCGGGGAGCTCACCGCCGCCGCCACCCGGCAGCACCGCCCCGGCGGCGGCCGAGGCGTAGAGCGGGCCGAGCGCGGGCGGGCCGGAGAGCTCGGTGACCGTCCGGCCGGTCCCTGCCGCCGTCGGGGAGACGGTCATCTCAGGCCCCCAGCATCGACTGGCCGCAGACCCGCACGACCTGGCCGTTCAGCCCGCCGGACTCGGCCCGGCCGAACCAGCCGATGGCCTCGGCGACGTCGACCGGCAGCCCGCCCTGCTTGAGCGAGTTGATGCGGCGGCCGCCCTCGCGGGTGGCGACGGGCATCTTCGCCGTCATGTCGGTCTCGATGAACCCGGGTGCGACGGCGTTGATCGTCGCGCCGCGCTCGGCGAACCGCGGGGCGAGCGCGTGGACCATCCCGATCACGCCGGCCTTGGAGGCGGCGTAGTTGGTCTGGCCCCGGTTGCCCGCGATGCCCGACTGCGACGACACGCAGACGACGCGGCCCGACTCGTGCAGCGGGGAGCCCGGCGCCAGCAGCGCCTCGTTGATCGTCAGCTGGGCGCCCAGGTTGACCCCGAGCACCGAGTTCCAGCGGTCGGAGGTCATGTTCGCGAGCAGCTTGTCGCGGGTGATGCCCGCGTTGTGCACGACGAGGTCGACGCCGCCGTGCCGGTCGGCCAGGTGCGAGAGCAGCCGGTCGGCCGCGTCGGCGGCGGTGATGTCGAGCTGCAGTGCCGTTCCGCCGGTGCGGTTCGCGGTCCGGGCGAGGCCCTCCCCGGCCGCCGGGACGTCGACGGCGACGATCCGCGCGCCGTCCCGGGCGAGGGTGTCGGCGATGGCCGCGCCGATGCCCCGGGCGGCCCCGGTGACGACGGCGATCCGCCCGGCGAGTGGCTGCTCCTCGGCGCGCGGGTCGTCGACCTCGGCCGGCTCCCGCGGGGTGCCGACCTGCTCGCCCACGTGCACGACCTGGCCGTCGACGTAGGCCGAGCGGGCGGAGAGGAAGAACCGCACCGACGAGTCGACCGCCGCGGGCGACGCGATCGCGCCCGCCACGATCAGGTTGGCCGTGGCGCCGGACCGGAGCTCCTTGCCGATCGAGCGGACGAGCCCGTCGAGCGACTGCGCGACGGCCGCCGCCTCGGCTCCGGTCGCCTCGCCCGGCTCGGCACCGACCAGCAGCAGCCGGCCGGACGGGCCGAGCTTCCGCACCGCCGGGGTGAGGAGCTGCTGGGCCGCCGCGAGGTCGGCGAGCGTGCTCGCCCCCGACAGGTCGACGACGACGCCGTGCAGCTTCTCGTCCCCGGGCTCGGTGACGGCCTGCTGCCCGTTCTCCTCCACGAACGCGGCGACCGGCTCCGCGAACCGGCCGGCTCCGACGGACGTGACGAGCACCGGCCCGGCCAGCAGCGGGTCGCCGGGGCGGTGCCGGCGCAGGGTCGGCACCGTGGGCAGCCCCAGCTGCTTCGCGATCGGGGTGTTCGACAGGGTCGCCAGGAGATCGTTGCTCATGCCTTCTTCGCCTCCAGGATCGCGACGACGCCCTGGCCGCCCGCGGCGCAGATCGAGATGAGTCCGCGCTGGTCCTTCTTCTCGGTGTCGGCCTTCTCCCGCAGGAGCTTCGCCAGGGTCGCGACGATCCGGCCGCCGGTCGCGGCGAACGGGTGCCCGGCCGCGAGCGAGGAGCCCGCGACGTTGAGCTTCGCGTCGTCGACCGCGCCGAGCGGGGCGTCGAGCCCGAGCCGCTCCTTGCAGAACCGGGCGTCCTCCCAGGCCTTGCGCTGGACCTGGACCACCGAGGCGAACGCCTCGTGGATCTCGTAGAGGTCGAAGTCCTGCAGGGACAGGCCGTTGCGGGCCAGCAGCCGCGGGACGGCGAACACCGGCGCGGTGAGCAGGCCGTCCGGGCCGTGCACGTAGTCGACACCGGCTGTCTCGGCGTCGACGACGTGAGCCAGCACCGGCAGCCGGTGCTCGTCGGCCCACTCGTCGGACCCGAGGAGCACCAGCGCGGAGCCGTCGGTCAGCGGGGTGGAGTTGCCGGCCGTCATCGTCGCGTCCGGGCTGCCCTTGCCGAAGACCGGCTTGAGCTTCGCGAGCTTCTCCACCGAGGAGCCGGGCCGCAGGTTGTCGTCGCGGGTCAGCTTCAGGTACGGGGTGACGAGGTCGTCGAAGAACCCGCGGTCGTAGGCGGCGGCCAGGTTCGTGTGGCTGCGCACGGTGAGCTCGTCCTGCTCGGTGCGGCCGATGCCCCACTCGAGCGCGGTGCGGGCCGCGTGCTCGCCCATCGACAGGCCGGTGCGCGGCTCGGAGTTCTCCGGGATGTCCGGGACGATCTGCCCCGGCCGCAGCTGCCCGACGAGCTTGATCCGGTCCGCCGCCGACTTCGCGGCGTTGACCTTGACCAGGATCCGGCGCAGGTCGTCGTTGAGGGCGATCGGGGCGTCGGACGCGGTGTCCACCCCGCCGGCGACGCCGGAGTCGATCTGCCCGAGGGCGATCTTGTTCGCGACGGCGATCGTCGCCTCGAGGCCGGTGCCGCAGGCCTGCTGGACGTCGTACGCGGCGGTCGCCGGGTTCAGGCGGGACCCGAGGACGGCCTCGCGGGTGAGGTTGAAGTCGCGCGAGTGCTTGAGGACCGCACCCGCCACGACCTCGCCGAGCCGCTCGCCGGCCAGCCCGAAGCGGGCCACCAGGCCGTCCAGCGTCGTGGTGAGCATGTCGAGGTTCGAGGCGCTCGCGTAGGCGCCGTTGGCGCGGGCGAACGGGATCCGGTTGCCGCCGATGACGGCGGCGCGCCGGGTGCTGGCTGGCATGGGGGTCGTCCTTCCTGGTGGTAGTGGTAGTCGTCGCTACCACCGGGTAGCCGGTACTCAAGGTACACGGTACTATGGGTTCCGTGAAGATGGCACGGGACAAGCGGGACAGCAGGTGGGACGCGCATCGCGAGGAGCGGCGCGTCCAGCTCGTCGGGTCCGCCATCGCCGCCATCCGCCGGACCGGCGCGGGCATCGGCATGGACGAGATCGCCGCCGCGGCCGGCACCAGCAAGACCGTGATCTACCGGCACTTCGGCGACCGGGCCGGGCTGTACACCGCGATCTGCGAGTCGGTGGCCGGAGTACTGCTCGCCGAGGTGCGGCGCGCCACGGGCGAGGCGCTGTCCGACGACCGGCTCGGCCCGCGGGCCGCGGTCGCCGCCGGTGTCGACGCGTACCTGCGCCTCATCGAGATCGACCCCGAGCTCTACCGGTTCGTCGTCCACCGGCCGCTGCTCGTCCAGGGCAACGGCAACCGGCGCAGCGCCGACACCGAGACCCCCGATCCGGTGAACGACCTGGTGACCGTGATCGGTGACGAGATCGCCGTGGTGATCGGTGACAACCTGCATACCGAGGGCTCCGACGGGCATGCGGCCGCCCGGTTCTGGGGGCACGCGATCGTCGGGCTCGTCCGCGGCGCGGCCGACGACTGGCTGGCCCGCCCGGACGGCACCACCCGCGAACGGCTCACCGCACACCTCACCGACCTGGCCTGGTCCGGACTCTCCGGCCTGGCATCGCACGTGCAGGAGGTTCAGCAATGACCCGGAGCACCATCCCGGCACCGGACCGGATCCCGGCCGGCACGCTGCGCACCGTCGTCGACGGGCGGTGGGCGCAGGTCCGCGAGGAGACCCGGGCGCAGCTCGCCGCGAGCGGCGACATGCGTGCCGACCCGGACCTCTCCTCGGCCGAGTACCGCGCGCACATCACCGACGCGCTCAAGTTCCTGACCTCGTCGGGCCGCCCGCACACCGGGTTCGACCCGGCCGTCGGCGGCGAGGGCGACGTCGGCGGCGTCGTGACCGCGTTCGCGATGCTCGCGTACGGCGACCTGTCGCTGCTGGTCAAGGCCGGCGTGCAGTGGGGGCTCTTCGGCGGCGCGGTGCAGGTGCTGGGCACCGAGCGGCACCACGAGCGGTACCTGCGCGCGATCATCGAGGGCGAGCTGCTGGGCTGCTTCGCGATGACCGAGACCGGCCACGGCTCGGACGTGCAGCACCTGCACACCACCGCGACCTACGACCGGGAGACCCGGGAGTTCGTCGTCGACACGCCCTACCCGCAGGCACGCAAGGAGTACATCGGCAACGCGGCGCGCGACGGCCGCATGGCGGTCGTCTTCGCGCAGCTGGTCACGGGCGACGAGAAGCCCGGCGTGCACGCGTTCCTGGTCCCGCTGCGCGACGCCGACGGCAACGCGCTGCCCGGCGTCACCATCGGCGACGACGGCCGCAAGGCGGGCCTGAACGGCGTCGACAACGGGCGGCTGAGCTTCGACGGGGTCCGGATCCCGCGCGAGAACCTGCTCAACCGGTTCGGCGACGTCGCCGAGGACGGGACGTACTCGTCGTCGATCGGGAACGAGACCGCCCGGTTCTTCACCATGCTCGGCACGCTCGTCCGCGGCCGGATCTCGGTCGCCGGCGGTGCCGGCGGTGCGGCGCAGAAGGCGCTCACCCTCGCCGTGCGGTTCGGTGAGCGCCGGCGCCAGTTCGCGAACCCGGCCACCGGCGAGGAGATCGCCGTCCTCGACTACCTCGCCCACCAGCGGAAGCTACTGCCCGCCCTCGCGACGACGTTCGCGCTGCACTTCACCCAGGACGACCTGGTGAAGCGGATGCACGACATCCAGGCGCCCGGCGCGAGCCCGGTCGGCGCCCGCGAGCAGCGGACCCTGGAGCAGTCCGCGGCCGGGATCAAGGCGATCGCGACCTGGCACGCCACGCACACCATCCAGACCTGCCGCGAGGCCTGCGGTGGCGCGGGCTACCTGGAGGAGAACCTGCTGCCCGCCCTGAAGGCGGACACCGACGTGTTCACCACCTTCGAGGGTGACAACACCGTGCTGCTGCAGCTGCTGGCCAAGGAGCTGCTCTCCGACTACGGCCGGACGATCAAGAAGGGGAACCCGCTCGAGATCGCACCGCTGCTGGGGCGCCAGCTGGCCGGGGTGTTCGCCGAGCACACCGGCGCGGCGTCGCTGACCCGGCGGCTGCCGTTCCGCGGGATCGACCTGACCGACCGGGAGCGCCGCCGCGAGCTGCTCCGGGTGCGCCGCGACGACACCCTGGCCACCGCCATCCGGAACCTGGCGCCGGCGCTGCGGAAGGGCAACGACGAGTTCGCCGTCTTCAACTCCGCGCAGGACCTGCTGCTCCTCGCGGCCCGGGCGCACGTCGACACGCTCGTGGAGCAGTCCTTCGCCGACAAGCTGGAGACGGTCACGGACCCGGCGGTGCGGGCGCTGCTGGAGCGCGTGTACGACCTGCACGTGCTCTCGGTGATCGACCGGGAGCGGGCCTGGTACCTGGAGACCGGCCGGCTCACCGCCGCCGAGTCCCGTTCGGTCCGGCCGCTGGTCAACGAGCTGTGCGCCGAGCTGCGGCCGTACGCCGGCACCCTCGTCGACGCGTTCGGGGTCCCGGAGAACTGGCTGGCCTGCCCGATGCTCGACGACGAGGCGTGGGCACCGGGGCCGAGCGCGCCGGCCGCGTCGGTGACCGAGCAGGTCGAGGCCGGCTGACCCTCGTGAGTGGTTGTGGCGGTCCTGACCGCCACAACCACTCACGAGCCGTCAGGCCTCGAAGCCCAGCGCGTCGACGACGGCCCCGACCGTCGACGACAGGTCGGCGACGGTGTCGTCGACGTACTCGGCGATCGGGGTGATCTCGGCGGCGTTCGCCGTGCCGGTGACGCCCAGCATCACCAGCGGGGCGGCGAGGGCCGCGGCGGCCAGTCCGGCGACACGACGCTTGTCCATGGGAGTTCCTCTCGTCGGGAGCGGTGGTGCCGGGCCAGCGTGAGACGTCACGAACCGGACTTCCAGACATCCGGCGGAGAAGTAACCACGCGCTTACCTCATCGGTCACGGCGTCATCGCGCCGTCATGAACCGAGAGCTGACGATCACATCTGGTGATGCGTGCGTCATCCGGCCGCACGTTCGTTGCACCGATCGAACCTGCACGGATCACCACTCGCCGTAATTCTGGACATCGCATATCCGGGATATGTAGTGTCCCGGTCATGCGGATGGGCCAGGGCGTCGAGTGGGCGCTGCACTGCTGCCTGAACCTGGCGTGGACGGGTGAGCCGGTGCCCGGGTCCCGGCTCGCGGCGTTCTACGACCTGCCGCCCGCCTACCTCACCAAGCAGATGCAGGCGCTCGTCCGGGCCGGGGTGTGCGAGTCGGTCCCCGGCCCGCGCGGCGGGTTCCGGCTCGTCCGCGCGCCCGAGGAGGTGTCGCTGCTCGACGTCGTCGTCGCGCTGGAGGGTCCCGAGGACGCGTTCCGCTGCACCTCGATCCTCGGCGCCGCACCGGGCGGCGACCCCGCCGCGGACTACTCCGGCTCGTGCGCGTTCTCGCTCAGCATGCGCCGGGCCGAGCTGGCCTGGCGCCGCGAGCTCGCGGCGCGCTCGCTCGCGGACGTCGGCGACGACGTCCTCCGCCACTCCCCGGGTGCGGCCGACCGCGTCCGGGCCGCACTGACCACCTGAGACGAAGGGGATCACCGTGGAACCGCGCATGCCCAAGCCCTACTCGCACGTCCCGGACAGTTACCGCGCCCTCTCGGCGCTGGAACGCTCCACCCGCGACGACGACGTCCTCCCGCACACCGTCCAGGAGCTCGTCAGGCTGCGGGCGAGCCAGATCAACGGCTGCGGCTTCTGCGTCGACATGCACTCGCACGACGCACTGGAGTCCGGCGAGCGCACCGAGCGGCTGTTCTCGGTCGCGGCCTGGCGGGAGGCGCCCTGGTTCACCCGCGAGGAGCGGGCCGCGCTCGCGCTGACCGAGGAGATGACCCGGCTGGCCGACCGGGCCGACGCCGTTCCGGACGACGTCTGGGAGGAGGCCGCCGCGGTGTTCGACGAGCGCGCGCTGGCGCTGCTCGTCACCACGGTCGCGACGATCAACGCCTGGAACCGGATCAGCGTCGCCACCCGGCAGATCGCCGGCAGCCACCGGCGCGCGGCGTAGGAGCGACCCCGTCCGCGTGACACCGCTCACCGGATCGACGAGTCCGGGACGGAATCCCGGTCACCCCTCGTGAGGTTGCACCGTGTCGTGGCCACACGAGGGGGAGACCGGTGAGCGCTGGCGTCATCACACCGAGCCGGGTACGGCTCGCGCTCATCCTGGGCGCGCTGATCGCACTCGGCCCGCTGACCATCGACACCTACCTGCCCGCACTGCCCGAGGTCGGACGGGACCTGGCCGCCTCCGGGACGACGGTCCAGCTGACCCTGACCGGGACGCTCGCCGGGCTCGCACTCGGCCAGATCCTCATCGGGCCGCTGTCCGACGCCTACGGACGCCGGCTGCCGCTGCTGGCCGGGACGGCGCTGCACGTGCTCGCCTCGGCCCTGGTCGCGGTCGCACCGACGGTCGAGCTGCTCACCGTGCTGCGGGTGCTGCAGGGCGTCGGCGCCTCCGCGGGGGCGGTCGTCGGGCTCGCGATCGTCCGGGACCTGTTCACCGGGCGGGCCGCGGCGACCATGCTGTCCCGGCTGATGCTCGTGATGGGCGCGGCGCCGGTGCTGGCCCCCACCCTCGGTGCGGGCCTGCTCACCTGGGTGTCCTGGCGCGGGGTGTTCCTGTTCCTCGCCGGGTACGGGCTGGTCATGCTGGCGGTGGTGACCGCGGGCCTGCCCGAGACGCTGCCGGTGTCCCGCCGTCGTCCCGCCCGGTTCGGCAGCACCGTGCGGACCTACGGGATGCTCCTGCGGGACCGGACGTTCGTCGGGCTCGTGCTCGTGGCGGGCCTCGCGATGGGTGCGCTGTTCAGCTACGTCTCCGGTGCGTCGTACGTCTTCCAGCAGCAGTTCGGGGTGGACCAGCAGACGTTCGGGCTGCTGTTCGGCGCCGGCGCGGTCTGGCTCGTCGTCGGCACCCAGCTGAACCCGGTGCTGCTGCGGTACCTGGAGCCGCGCCGGGTGCTGTCCGGCGGGATCGCCGCCGGCGTGCTGGCCGGGATCGCCCTGCTCGTGCTGACGGCGACCGGGACCGGCGGCCTGCCCGCCGTCCTGGCCGGGGTGTGGATCCTGCTGCTCGCCTGCGGCTTCGTGATGCCGAACGCGCCCGCACTGGCACTGGCCCGGCACGGCGAGACGGCCGGGACCGCCGCGGCGCTGCTCGGCGCGCTGCAGTTCGGCATCGGGGCGGCGACGTCGCCCGTCGTCGGCCTGCTCGGCAACGACGCGGCCGCGATGGGCGCCTCGATGTTCGGGGCGGTCGCGCTGGCGGGCCTCTCGCTCGTGCTCGTCGTCCGGCCGTGGACGCTCCCCGACCTGAACGAGGAGCCCGTCCCCGCGGGGGCTTCTTCTTGACCTGAAGTGAACTCCAGGTCCTAGCGTCCGGCGCATGGACGCGAGCATCTACATGGCCATGCGCAACGCCGGCTCCGAGCCGGGGCGGCAGAACCGGCCGGCAGGCGAGACCCTGCGCCGGATCGTCCGCCTCGCCCGGCCGCACCGGCGGCGGATGGGCTGGTTCCTCGTCGCGAGCACGGTGGGCGCGGCGCTGACCGTCGCCACGCCGCTGCTGGCGGGGCGCGCCACCGACGCGATCAACCGGGGCGAGGCGCTGTCGGTGCTGGCCCTCGTCGCCGGGCTGATCGCGGTCGCCGCCGTCGCCGAGGCCGGGCTCGGCCTGGTCACCCGGTGGCTGTCGGCGAACCTCGGTGAGGGCCTGATCCACCAGCTGCGCACGACGGTGTTCGACCACGTGCAGCGGATGCCGGTCGCGTTCTTCACCCGCACCCGCACCGGGGCCCTGGTGTCCCGGCTGAACTCCGACGTCCTCGGCGCGCAGCGGGCGTTCTCCGACACGCTGTCCGGGATCGTGTCGAACCTGGTCGTCCTGCTGCTGACGCTCGGCGCGATGGTCACCATCTCCTGGCAGGTCACCCTGCTCGCCGCGGTGCTGCTGCCGGTGTTCCTGGTCCCGGCCCGGCTGATGGGACGCCGGCTGGCCACCCTCGAGCGGGAGGCCGCCGACCACAACGCCGCCATGAGCACCCGGATGACCGAGCGCTTCTCCGCACCGGGTGCCACGCTGATCACGCTGTTCGGGCGGCCGTCGCAGGAGTCGGCGGAGTTCGCCGAGCGGGCCGACCGGGTCCGGGCGATCGGGGTCCGTTCGGCGATGCTGCAATGGATCTTCGTGACCGCGCTGACCCTGGCGTCGTCGCTGGCGGTGGCGCTGGTCTACGGCGTCGGCGGCGGGCTCGCGCTGTCCGGGGCGCTGTCGGCAGGCGACGTCGTCGCGCTCGCGCTGCTGCTGACCCGGCTCTACCAGCCGCTGACGGCGCTGGCCGGCGCCCGGATCGAGATCATGACCGTGCTGGTCAGCTTCGAGCGCGTCTTCGAGGTCCTCGACCTGCAGCCGATGATCGCCGACGCCCCCGGTGCGCGCCCCGTGCCCGACGGTCCGGTCGGCGTCGCGTTCGACCACGTCTCGTTCGCCTACCCCACCGCCGACCAGGTCTCGCTGGCCTCGCTGGAGGAGGTCGCGACGCTGGACACCCGTGGCGGCGAGCAGGTCCTGCACGACGTCTCCTTCGCCGTCCCGCCCGGGCGGATGGTCGCGCTGGTCGGGTCGTCCGGGGCCGGGAAGTCCACGGTCGCGCAGCTGGTGGCCCGGCTCTACGACACCGGCTCCGGCGCCGTCCGGATCGGCGGGGCCGACGTCCGCGGGCTGACCGGCGAGTCGGTGCACCGCGCCGTCGGCTTCGTGACCCAGGACGGGCATCTGCTGCACGACACGGTCGCCGCGAACCTGCGGATCGGGGCACCGGACGCCACCGACGCGCAGCTGTGGGACGCGCTGCGCCGGGCCCGGCTCGAGGAGCTGGTCGCCTCGCTGCCGGACGGGCTCGGCACGGTCGTCGGCGAGCGGGGGTACCGGCTCTCCGGCGGCGAGCGGCAGCGGATGACGATCGCCCGGGTGCTGCTGGCCCGGCCGCGCATCGTGGTCCTGGACGAGGCCACCGCCAGCCTGGACTCGACGTCCGAGGCGGCGGTGCAGGCGGCGCTGGGCGAGGCGCTGGAGGGCCGGACGGCGATCGTGATCGCGCACCGGCTGTCCACCGTCCGCGACGCCGACGAGATCCTGGTCCTGGAGCGCGGGCGGATCGTCGAGCGCGGTGACCACGCCACGCTGCTGGCCCGGGACGGGCGCTACGCCGAGCTGCACCACACCCAGTTCGGTACCGCGGCGGCCGCCGCGTAGCGGGCCTACTTGAAGTCGTCCGGGGAGACCTCGTCGATGAAGTCCCGGAACTGCTGCATCTGCTGCTCCGGCGGATCGGACGGCTCGCCGCCGGTCGCCGCCCGGGTCTGGGCGGCGAGCCCGCTCGCGTCCTCGGACTCCGGCGGCAGCACGTCCTCGACCGGCTGGCCGACCTCCTCGAGCACGTGCTCGGCCATGCCGATCGGCAGGCCCTCGCGGACGGCGATCGCCAGCGCGTCGGAGGGTTTCACGTCCAGCCGGGTGCCGCCGTCGAACACGAGCTCGGCGGAGTAGACGCCGTCGGTGAGGTCGCTGATCTCCACCGAGTCCAGGGTGCGGCCGAGCGCCGCGACGACCGGGAGCAGGACGTCCTGGGTGAGGGCGGTCGCGGCGTCGTCGCGGCGGCCCGCGGCGATCACCTCGGCCTGCGGCGGGCGCAGGAAGACCGGGACGCAGCGGTCCCCACCGGCCTCGCCGAGCAGCAGGACCGGCTGCCGCGAGCGAGCGTGCACGATGAGTCGCAGGACGTGCATCGTCCGGGTCATCGCCGCATTGTCCCCGCGCGGGGCGTCGTGCAGCGTCTCACTACGAGACGCCTCAGCCGCGGGCCAGCCAGGGCATCGCCGTCGCCGCGATCGTGAGGAACTGGACGTTCGCCCCGAGCGGCAGGCCCGCCATGTAGGTCACGGCCTCGGCGACGTGTGCGACGTCGAAGGTCGGCTCCGGCCGCGTCGTGCCGTCGGCCTGCCTCGCCCCGGTCGCGATGCCCGCGGTCATGTCGGTCGCCGCGTTGCCGATGTCGATCTGCCCGCAGGCGATCCCGAACTCCCGGCCGTCGAGCGACAGCGACTTCGTGAGCCCGGTGATCGCGTGCTTGGTGGCGGTGTAGGCGGCGCTGCCCGGGCGCGGGACGTGCGCCGAGATCGACCCGTTGTTGATGATCCGGCCGCCCTGCGGGTCCTGGGCCCGCATCGCCGCGAAGGCCTCCCGGGCGCACAGGAACGAGCCGGTCAGGTTCACCCCGACGGTGTCCCGCCAGGCGTCGACGGCGATCTCGTCGACGGTGCCACCGGGCCCGAACGTGCCCGCGTTGTTGACCAGCAGGTCCACCCGCCCCCAGCGCTCGCGGACCGCCGCGAACAGCGCGGCGACGGAGTCCGGGTCGGCGACGTCGGTGGCGACGGCGAGGGCGCCGGTATGGCCGGCGGCGACGGCGTCGAGCCGGTCGGCGCGACGCCCGGCGAGCGCGACCCGCCATCCCGCGTCGAGCAGCCCGCGCGCCACCGCCTCGCCGATGCCCGATCCGGCCCCGGTCACCACCGCCACACCGCTCATGCGACCCACCCTGGCACGGACCGCGGGTGTGACGCCCCGCACAGCGCGTCACGGGCGGGGGTCCGGCCGGTGTCCCGTTCCCGACCGACCGCACGGCCGGTCCGACGAGCGCGAAGGGGACGGTCATGGGACACGCGGTTCTGGTGGTCGGGGCGGGCTACGCCGGTGTGACGGCGGCGAACCGGCTGGCGGGTGCGGCCGAGGTGACGGTGGTGGACCCGCGGGAGGAGTTCGTCGAGCGGATCCGGCTGCACCGGCTCGTCGCCGGTAGCGGGCCGGCGACGGTGCCGCTGTCCCGGGTCCTCGACCCGCGGGTCCGGACGCGGACGGCCCGGGTGACCCGGATCGGTGACGGCGTCGCGACCCTCGACGACGGCGGCGAGCTGCGGTTCGATCGCCTGGTGTACGCGGTGGGCAGCGGCGGTGCGACCGGGCCCGCCGGCGCGGGGTACCGGGTGGACACCCTGGAGGCGGCCGCCCGGCTGCGCGACGCCGTCGCCGGGCTCGGCGCGGGTGCGGTCGTGACCGTCGTCGGCGGCGGTCTGACCGGGATCGAGACGGCGACGGAGCTGGCCGCCGCCCGCCCCGACCTGGTCGTGCGGCTCGTGACCGACGGCGAGGTCGCCACCGGGATGGGCGCGCCGGGCCAGGAGCGGGTGCGGGCGCGGCTGCGTGAGCTGGGGATCGGCCTGCGGGAGCACGCCGCCGTCGACGACCCGACGGGGCTCGGCGCGGACGTGGTGGTGTGGGCGACCGCGCCGGGCGTCCCGGACCTGGCGCGGCGCAGCGGCCTCCCGGTGGACGACAGCGGCCGCCTCCGCGTGGACGCGACGCTCACCAGCGTCGGGGACCCGCGCGTCGTCGGGGCCGGGGACGCCGTCGCCGCGCCCCCGGAGGTCGGCTTCGTCCGGGCGAGCTGCCAGGCGGCCATCCCGCTCGGCACGGCGGTGGCGCGGACCGTCCGGGCAGGTCTGCGCGGACGGCCCGCACCGGTCGCGTCGATCGGCTACCAGGCACAGTGCCTCGCGCTCGGGCCCGGGGCGGGTCTGGTCCAGCTGGTCGACCGCCGGGACGCACCGCGGCGGCTCGCGATCGGCGGGCGGGCCGGCGCCGTCGTGAAGGAACAGGTCTGCCGGTACACGCTGCGCGCGATCCGGGGGCGGGTGGCGTGACCGGGCCCGACGACGATCCGCTCGCCGCGTTCCACCGGCACCGCGGGCTGCTGTTCCGGCTGGCCTACGAGATCCTCGGCAGCGTCGCCGACGTCGAGGACGTCCTGCAGGACACCTGGCTGCGCTGGACCGCCGTCGACCACGACACGGTGCAGAATCCCCGGGCATACCTGGCCCGGATCGTCACCCGGCAGGCGCTGAACCGGCTGCGCAGCACCGCCAGGACCCGGGAGACCTATCCCGGTCCGTGGCTGCCCGAACCGCTGCCCACCGACCCTGCGGGTGCGGACGAGCAGGTCCTGCGCACCGACGACGTGACGGTGGCGATGCTGCTGGTCCTGGAGACGCTGTCCCCCGACGAGCGGGCGGTGTTCGTGCTGCGGGAGGCGTTCGGCCTCGGCCACGCCGAGATCGCCGAGACCCTCGGCCGGCCGGAGGACACCGTCCGGCAGATCGCGCACCGGGCCCGCGAGCACGTGCGGGCGCGCCGGCCGCGGTTCACCGTCCCGCCGGACCGGGCACGGCGGGTGGCGGAGGCGTTCGTCGGGGCGGCGCTCGGCGGCGACCTGACCGGGGTCACGGCGCTGCTGGCCCCGGACGCGGTCTCGGTCGCCGACGGTGGCGGGAAGGTCTCGGCGGCGCGCCGTCCGGTGCACGGCCGGGAGCGGGTGGCCCGGCTGCTGGTCGGGCTCACCCGGTACCCGCTGCCGGGTGCCGGACCGGAGTTCGGGGTGTTCAACGGCCTCCCGGGGATCCTGCTGCGCGACGGCGACACGGTCGACACCGCGTTCCTGATCGAGGTCTCCGAGGTCGACGGCGCAGACCTGGTCACCGCGGTCTACGCGGTGCGGAACCCGGAGAAGCTGGCCCACCTGTGATCGCGCTGTATCCGCATCTCTACCCGAGCCGCTAGAGCGCAGCAGAGAATCCGACGCTCGTGCTCTCTCCGGCACTCTCGCGTCAGCGCTAGAAAACGGCATACGACGACATCGACGGCTCCATCGAGCTGTCTACCGTTTTCTAGCGCTGCACCGATATATGTGCAGACAACGACATCGACAGCCTTCGATGCCGCGCCATACCGCTCTCTACGATCGCTCCGATACAACGGAATGCGGGGCGATCGAGCCCGTCCCTCTCTGCGTCGTCGCAGCGTAGCACCCCTGCATCGAACATGTGTACGACACCCCGGTGTGTCGTCAGACCGGGCCGGCGAGGAGCTCGAGCCCCGCGGGACCGCGGGTCGCCGCCCGGCGCCGCACCTGCCCGGCGGGCTCCCCGACCACCCGCGCGAAGGCCCGGGTGAACGCCGCCTCGGAGCGGTAGCCGAACCGGTGCGCGGTCTGCGCCACTGTGGCATCACCCCCCGACAGGACGTCGACGGCGGCCTGCATCCGCCACCGCGTCACGTACGCCATCACGGGTTCACCGACCAGCTCGGTGAACCGGGCCGCGAACGCCGAGCGGGACATCGCCGCCGTCGCCGCGAGGGACGCGACCGTCCAGTCCCGCTCGGGCTCGCGGTGCACGGCGGCGAGCGCGCGGCCGATCCGGTCGTCGGCGAGCGCGCCGAGCCAGCCCGTGCGCGCCGCCGGGTCGCGCTCCAGCCGGCCGCGCACCGCCTGGAGGACGAGCACGTCGGCCAGCCGCGTGATCACCGCGTCGCTGCCGGGGCCACCGTCCTCGACCTCGGCGGCGAGCAGCCGCAGCGTGTCCTGCACCCGGTCACCGAGTGGCGACGGTTCGATCCGGAACAGCTCCGGGAGCCGGTCGACGAGATCGCGGGCGGCGGGATGCCCGAACCGCAGCGCCCCGCACACCATCCGCGTCACCGGGCCGTCGCCGCCGTGCCGGAGCAGCCCGTAGCGGCCGCCGATCACCGGGTGCGGGATGGACCGGATGTCCGGGGCGAGGACGCCGGGGGCGCTCCGCAGCGCGTGCCCCGTCCCGTGCGGGACGACGACCAGCTCCCCCGGCCGCAGCGCCTGCTCCGCGCCGTCGCCGGCGACCGTCAGCCGTCCGCCACCGGAGGTGACGGCGTGGAACCAGAGGCAGCCCGGCGTCGCGGGCAGCGTCATGCCCCACGGCTCGCCCAGCTCGGAGCGGCAGTAGAAGACGCCGTCCATGCGCAGGACGTGCAGCGCCTCGCCGAGCGGGTCGGCGACCGGGAACGGCGGTGCGGCGGACACCGGGACAGCATGACAGTTCATCCACAGTCCGTCCCCAGGTGTGGACGTTCGAGCAACGATTGTGGACAGCTGAGGATTCTGCGTCCGGAAGGTCGCGGTGATCGTGGACGGACACCGACGAGAGGAGCACGTCATGATCACCGTTCTGGGCGCGACCGGGAACGTGGGCTCGCAGGTCGTCCGGGAGCTGTCCGCGGCCGGGGTGGAGGTCCGCGCGGTCTCCCGCGGCGCGGGCTTCCGCGGCGCGGGCTTCCGCGGCGACATGGGCGACCCGGCGTTCCTGCGCCGCGCGTTCGACGGGGCGGCCGCCGCCTTCGTCCTGCTCCCGCTGGACGTCACCGAGCCCGGCTACGCGGCGCACCAGGCACGGCTCGGTGAGTCCGTCGTCGCCGGGCTGCGCGACAGCGGGGTGCCGCGGGTGGTCGCGCTGAGCTCGCTCGGCGCGGAGGTCCCCGGCGGGCCGGACCTCTCCGCGACCGGGTACCTCGGCACCCTGCACGACCAGGAGGCCCGGCTCGCGACGCTGGACGCCCGCGTCACCCGGATCCGGCCCGGACTGTTCCTCGAGACGTTCCTCGCCGCGGTCGGCGCGATGCGGGCGCACGGGGTGCACGCCGACACGATCGACCCGGGCGTCGCACTGCCGATGGTGGCGACCCGCGACGTCGGCCGGGCCGCCGCGGCGGCGCTGCTCGACGCGGACGCGCCGGAGATCGTGGAGGTGCAGGGCGCGGCGGACCGGACGGTGCCCGCGGTCGTCGCCGCGCTCGGACCTGCACTGGGGATGCCGGACCTGTCCTACGTCCGCCTCCCCGACGACGAGATGGAGCAGGTCCTGCGGCAGGCCGGGTTCCCGGCGGACTCCGCCCGGCTGCACGTGGCGATGCACCGCGCGTTCAACGAGGGCCGGGTGCGTGCGCACGGCCCTCGCCCCGGCGCCGGGGACGCCCTGACCGTGGAGGAGTGGGCGAAGGGGATCGCGTCGTGAGCCCGCTCGACGCCGTCGCCGCGACCGGCGCGGGCCTGCTCGGTGGCGTCTACCTGGCGTTCTCGGTCGCGGTGCTGCCGGCGCTGCGCCGCAGGCCGGAGCAGGAGGCGGCCGCGGTGATGCGCGCGGTGAACCGGGCGATCGTCAATCCGGTCTTCCTCGTGCTGTTCCTGGGCACCGCGGTCGCGGCGGCGGCCGTGCTGGTGACGGGGGTGCTCACCGGGGCGCCGCTGCGGATCGGGGCCGGGATCGCCGTCCTCGCCGGGTTCGTCGTGACGGCGGCGGTGAACATCCCGCTCAACGACGCCCTGGAACGTGGCGGGGAGTGGGCGGCGTTCGCCCCGCGGTGGACCCGCGCGAACCACGTCCGGGGCGCCCTGTCGGTACTCGGCGTGGTGCTGTCGTACCTCTGAGTCGAACATGTGTGCGACATCTCGGGGACACCCCTGGCCGCGGGACGGGCGCGGGAGGCACGCTGGTCCCGCGCCCGCTCCCCCGGGCGGACCGGCTGCTCCGGCAGCACCAGCCCGACCCCGGGGGAGCATGAACGCCCACGAACGACGCCGGCTCGCGGCCCTGCGCACCGACCGCGAGACCGTGCTCGCGGCCGCCGCGCGGCTGCGGCACGAGGCGGTGCAGGCGCACTACGCCGGGCTGGCCCGCCCGGAGATGGCCTTCGGTCTCGCGTCGGTCCTCGAACTCCTCGCGATGCGGATCGCCGACCAGCCACCGGACGTCCGGGCGCACGTCGTGCGGGTCGCCCGGGAGATGACCGGCGACGGGATGGACCGGCCGTCGGTCCGTCGTACCCGCCGCCGGTGATCCCGGTCCGTCCACAGGCAGGCCGAGTTGTCCACAGGTGTGCACACAGCTGGGGACAGCTCGAACCGGCGTTCGAGAAGGGTGCTCAGCGCACGCCTTCCATGAGCACCTTGAGCTTCGGGACGGTGGCCATGACGACGATCCCGACGACGATCGCGGCCACACCGGTGATCCCGAAGTAGGCCACCTCGTTGTCCGCGGTGTAGAGCTCGGCGAGCAGGCCGGACATCACGGTGCCCATCGAGACCGAGAGGAAGAACAGGGCCACCATCTGGGTCTGGAACGCCTGCGGAGCGAGCTTCGTCGACAGCGACTGGCCGACGGGCGAGGTGAACAGCTCCGCCAGGCAGAAGACCAGCAGGATGACCACGAGGGCGAGCAGCGGGGTCCCGTTCGGCCCTGTCCCGGCGAACGGCACGAACAGCAGGAAGGCGAGTCCGACGACCACGGTGCCGATCGCCATCTTCATCGGGGAGGACGGCTGTCGCGGCCCGAGCTTCGTCCAGACCGTCGCGTAGACGCCTGCCAGCAGGATCACGAAGACCGGCTCGATGGACTGGCTCCAGGCCGGGGGCATCTCGAAGATCCCGAAGATCGACCGGTCGAGCCGCTCCTCCGAGTAGATCGCCAGCACCGTGAAGATCTGCTGGAAGATCGCCCAGAACACCGCACTGGCGATCCACATCGGCAGGAACGCCAGGACGCGTCGCCGCTCGATCCGCTCCACCCTGGGGCTCGAGAGCATCAGCGTGAAGTAGCTGATCGTCGCGACCACCACGATGCCGAACACGATCCACTTCAGCCGGTCCGCGGTGATGACGTCGGTCGCGACGAGGACCGCGATCGCAGCCAGCACCAGGACGGCGCCGACCAGGACCCGGCTGCGGGCGGCCGCCGGGAGCGGGTTGGGAACCACCCAGCCCGTGGCGGGGAGCTTGCGTCGGTTGAACCAGTACTGGACCAGGCCGAGCGCCATACCGATGGCGGCCAGACCGAAACCGAGGTGGAAGCCCCAGACCACGCGGAGGCCGTCGGTCAGCAGCGGACCGGTGAAGGCACCGATGTTCACGCCGAGGTAGAAGATCGAGAAGCCGGCGTCGCGGCGGTCGTCGCCCGGGCCGTAGAGGGTGGCGAGGATCGTGGAGGCGTTGGCCTTGACCCCGCCGCTGCCGAAGGCGACCAGGACGAGGCCGATGGCGAGCCCGGTGGCGCCGGGGACCAGGGCCAGGGCGATGTGCCCGGCCATCACCGAGAGCGCGCTTCCGAAGAGGACCCGCTCGGGTCCGAACATCCGGTCCGCGACCCAGGCGGCGACGATCGTGGAGAGGTAGACCGTCCCGCCGTAGGCGCCGACGATCCCGGCCGCCGTGCCCTGGTCGATCCCGAGTCCGCCCTCGGTCACGGCGAAGTACATGTAGTACAGCAGGATCCCCTGCATGCCGTAGAAGGAGAAGCGCTCCCACATCTCGACGCCGAACAGCGTCCCGAGTTGTGTGGGGTGGCCGAGAAAGGTCTTCTCCCGGCCCTCTGGTGGTGTGGTGAGGTCGGTCACCGGGCCCGGTTTACTCGCTGGTTTGCACGAGGTAAAGGTCTTGCACCCGACTGTTAGCTCACAGCAACGAGCTGCGACGGCACGGCCTCACAGCGTGGCCGGGCCCTCCTCCGGCACCATCCCGATCCGGTCGGCCACCGCGGCCATCACGTCCTGCACGGCGACGGTGTCCGCGAGCGGCATCACCGGGCTCTCCGTCTCGCCGGCGGCGACCCGGCGGGTCACCTCCTCGATCTCGTGCGCGTACCCGCGCCCGGTGGCGGGCAGCACGATCTCCTCCGGGTCGGCCCCGTGCCGGTGCACGACGATCCGGTCCGGGTGGTGGAACCGCGGCGGCACCTCGATCCAGCCCTCGGTCCCGATGACCCGGGCCGAGCCGGGCATGGCGCACTGCAGGCTGACCTGCAGTGCGGCGCTGCGGCCGTCGGGCCAGCCCAGCAGGATCGACTCCTCGAGGTCGACGCCCGTCGGGGCCAGTGCACCGCTCGCGGCGATCTCGGAGGGGCTGCCGAGCAGCATCTGGGCGAACGAGATCACGTAGACGCCCAGGTCGAACAGCGCGCCGCCGCCCAGCTCGGGCGAGAAGAACCGGTCGTCGGCGCCGGTCCGGTTCCGGACGCCGAGGTCGGCCTGCACCGAGCGGACCTCACCGATCGCGCCCTCCGCGACCAGCTCCCGCAGCCGGACGACGGCCGGGAAGAACCGGGTCCACATCGCCTCCATCGCGAAGACGCCGTGGTTGCGGGCCACCGCGGCGACCTCGCGGGTGCCGACGGAGCTGACCGTGAAGGCCTTCTCCACCATGATCGCCTTCCCGGCCTCCAGCGCCGCCAGCGCCATCGCCCGGTGCTGCGGGTGCGGGGTGGCGACGTAGAGGACGTCGACGCCGGGGTCGTCGAGGATCGCCCGGTATCCGGTGTGGACGCGCTCGATCCCGTGCCTGCGGGCGAACGCCTCGCCGCGTTCGGCCGACCGGGACGCGACCGCGACCAGCTCGGCGCCGGGGACGTGCGCGAAGTCCGGTGCGACGCTGTCGGCGATCCGGCCGGGCCCGACGATCCCCCACTTCACGGTGCCGGTGCTCGCTCCGCCTGCGTTCCGATCGGTCATGCCCCCGATCCTGCCGGACCGCCCGGAAAAATCCTGAGCCCGCCCGATGAGTTCCCGGGAGCGACCCGGTCTCCCCTTTCGAACGGCACCGGAACCCCGGCGCCACAGCACATCCCAGGAGCCCTCGATGCCGAACATGATCTTCGTCAACCTGCCGGCGAGCGACCTGGACGCCTCGAAGGCGTTCTACGCCGCGCTCGGGTTCACGCTCAACGAGCAGTTCTCCGACGAGCAGACTGCCTCGTTCGTGATCAGCGACGCGATCGTCGCGATGGTCATGACCGAGAAGCGGTTCGCGGAGTTCACCAAGCAGTCGTCGGTGGCCGACGCGGGCACCGCCCGCGAGGTGATCAACGCCCTCGGGGTGGAGAGCCGCGAGGAGGTCGACCGCATCGCCGACGCCGGCCTGGCCGCCGGCGGCACGCAGGGCGGCGAGACCCAGGACCACGGGTTCATGTACGGCCGCAGCGTCGACGACCCGGACGGCCACCGCTGGGAGTTCGTCTGGATGGACCCGTCGGCCATGGAGGGCTGAGCCGGGCTTCCGGGCCGTCGCACACGAGGGGGTGCGGCGGCCCGGTCCCGCGTCCGGACCGTGGGCGCGCCCGCCTCAGACCGACCGCAGCGGCCGGGCCTTCCGGACCAGGCCGTCGATGGCCAGTGCGTACCCGTCGATGCCGAAACCGACGACGATCCCGGTCGCGACGGGCGAGACGTACGAGTGGTGCCGGAAGGTCTCCCGGCCGTGCACGTTCGAGATGTGCACCTCGACGGTCGGGAGCTCGGTGCCCTCGATCGCGTCGTGCAGCGCGACCGACGTGTGGGTGTAGGCGGCCGCGTTCAGCACCAGCCCGAGCGCCTCACCACGCTTGACCGCGCTCCCGGCCTCGTGGATCCAGTCGACGAGGGTGCCCTCGTGGTTGGTCTGCCGGAAGTCCAGCGCGAGGCCGTGGTCGCCGGCGCTGCGGCGGCACAGCGCCTCGACGTCGGCGAGCACGGTGGTGCCGTACACCTCGGGCTTGCGGGTGCCGAGGAGGTTCAGGTTCGGGCCGTTGAACACGAACACCGTCGTCGTGGAGGTCACCCCCGGGATCCTCGCACCCTCACCCGGTCCAGCCCGGCCGGACCAGCCCCGACTCGTAGGCCACCACCACGAGCTGGGCGCGGTCCCGCGCACCGAGCTTCGTCATCGTGCGGCTGACGTGCGTCTTCGCCGTCGTCGGGCTCATGTGCAGGCGGCCGGCGATCTCGTCGTTGGACAGTCCGGCGGCGACCTCGGCGAGCACCTCGCGCTCCCGCTCGGTGAGCGCGTCCAGCCGGGGCGACACGGCCGGGCCGCCGCGGCTCCGGGCGGCGAACTCGGCGATCAGGGTGCGGGTCACGGCCGGCGCGAGCAGGGCCTCGCCGCCGTGCACGATCCGGATCGCGTGGATCAGGTCGGCCGGTTCGGAGTCCTTCACCAGGAACCCGCTGGCGCCGCCCCGGATCGCCTCGAACACGTACGAGTCGTCGGTGAAGGTCGTCAGGACGATCACCCTCGTCCCGCTCAGCCCCGGGTCGCCGGTGATCTCCCGGGTGGCGGTGAGGCCGTCGGTGCCGGGCATCCTGATGTCCATCAGCACGACGTCCGGCGACTGCGCCCTGGCGGCGGCGAGTGCCTCCGCGCCGTCCCCGGCCTCGGCGACGACCTCGAGATCGGGCTGGGAGCCGAGCAGCGCCCGGAACCCGGAGCGGACGAGGGCCTGGTCGTCGGCCAGGAGCACGCGGATCACGCGTCCACCCTCCCGGCTCCGACGGCGCCGTCGCCGTCCGGCTCGCCGAGCGGCGCGGCGGGGAGCCGGGCGTGCACCCGGAACCCGCGCTCCGGCCCGGGGCCCGCGTCGAGCGTGCCGCCGACCGACCGGGCCCGTTCCCGCATGCCGGTCAGTCCGGTCCCCTCGACCGCGTCCCCGGCGGGGCCGGTGCCGTCGTCGTCGACGGTCAGCTCCAGCTCGCCGGCCGGGAACCGCAGCGTGACGACGGCGGCCGCGGCCCCCGCGTGCCGGCGGGTGTTGGTCAGCGACTCCTGCACGATCCGGTAGGCGGCCAGGTCGACGCCGGTCGGCAGCGGCCGGGGCTCGCCCTCGGTGCGCCGGTCGACCGGCAGCCCGGCGGCGCGGACCTCGTCGAGCAGCGCGTCCAGCCGGTCCAGGCCCGGGGTCGGCAGCCGGGGTGCCTCCTCGTCGACGGCGCGCAGCACGCCCAGCGTCGAGCGCATCTCGCGGAGCAGGTCGCGGCTGGCCCGCTTGATCTCGGTGAGCGCGGTCCGGGCCTGCTCCGGGTCGTCGTCCATCAGGAACAGCGCCACCCCGGCCTGCACGTTGATCAGCGAGACGTGGTGGCCGAGCACGTCGTGCAGTTCCTGCGCGATCCGCAGCCGCTCCTCGCCCGCCCGGCGGCGGCGCTGCTCCTCGGCCGCGCGGCGGGCCTGCTCCATGCGCTCCCGGCGGACCCGCCACAGCGCGCCCACCGCGAACAGCGCCAGCAGCCAGGCGAGGACCGGACCGCCCGCGGTCCACGGCACCGGCCGTCCGCTCAGCAGCACCCAGCCGACCAGGACGACGGCGGCCGCGACGACCACCACGAGCGCCCGGTGGTGCAGCCCGGCGGCGACCGCGGAGACGATCGCGACACCGAGCGCCAGCCCGGTCGGGCCGGTCGGCGGGTACCCCAGCCCCAGGTAGGCGACGACGGCCCCGGCCGCAACGGCCAGCGCCACGATCCGGTCGGCCCGCCGGAACACCAGCGCGAGCGGCCCGATCGCCAGCAGGACGACGGCCAGCCCGTCGATCGACGGCCCGCCACCGGGGAGCACCGGGCCGCCGTACCACTCCCAGCCGCCCCGCCGGGCCGCGCCGAACGCCGTCCCACCGGCGGTGAGCAGCGCGACGACGGCGGGCAGGACGAGGGTCCGCACGACCCCGCCCCACCAGCGCGGACGGCGATCGGCGGGCACGGCGACACGGTAGACCGCGACACCGGCGGCGGGCGTCGTCCGGGCGGTGACCGGCCAGGTACCCCGTGGGGAGTACACCCGCCCGCCGCCCTGCCACCCGGGCAGCAGCCGGATCGGCGACCGCGGACGGACGCGTGCGGGCACGTCCCGCGGCCAGGCTTGCCGCCATGACGACCACACCGGACACCACCGACGAGGTCCCGGCGGTCACCACGACCGACGCGGTCCCCGCACCCACGACCAGCACCGGCGACGACGCCGTCCTCGCCTCCGACGCCGAACGCGAGCACGTCACCGACCGGCTCCGGCACGCGGCGGCCGAGGGCCGCCTGACCCTCGCCGAGGCCGACGAGCGCCAGGCCGCCGCCTACGCCGCCCGGACCCGCGCCCAGCTCGTCCCGCTGCTGGCCGGCCTGCCGCCGACGCCGCAGCCCCGCAGGCCCCGGCGCGGGCCGCTCACCCCGCGCGCCCGCCGGATCCTCGGCGTGCACGCCGGGATCACCGTCGCCGTGCTGCTGTTCCTGGTGGTCGCGGCCGTGTTCGGCCCGGCTCCGCTGTTCATGCCGATCGGGCCCGCGTTCTGGCTCGGGCTGATCCTGTTCGTGCACTCGCGGCGGGCCGAGCGCGAGCCGTCGCCGGACGAGGCCGTCCCCGCGGAGCTCCGGTGACCGCCACGGCCGTCCCCTCCGCCCGCGCCGCACCGGCCCGGCGGCTGCCCCGCCGGGCACGGAGCGGTCTGCGCACCGGGCACGTCGTGCTCGCCGCCGGCTGGACCGGCCTGTCCCTGGTGATGCTCGTGCTGCCCGCGTCGGTGCTGGTGCAGGGGGCCGGGGCGGGCTTCGCGGTCCCGGCGATGGCGCTGGTCGGCAACGGGATCATCCCGTTCTTCGCGGTCGGCACCGTCCTGACCGGGGCCACCCTCGGCATCGGGACGCCGTGGGGGCTGGTCCGGTACCGCTGGGTGGTCGCGAAGACCGTGCTGGCGCTGACGGTGATCGTCGGTTCGGTCGTGCTGAACACCCGATGGATCGAGGCCGCCGCGACGGGGGACGACCGGTCGCTGCTCTGGTCGCTCGTCCTGAGCTCGGCGGTGCACCAGGTGATGCTGCTGACCGCGACGGTGCTGTCGGTGGAGAAACCCTGGGGCCGGTGGCGCCGCGCTTGACACGCAACCTTTTGGTTGCATAATTGGCCGCGTGACCGACGTCGACGCCGTCTTCCGGGCCCTCGCGGACCCGACCCGGCGGCAGATCCTCGACCGGTTGCACGAACGGGGCGGGCAGACGCTCGGCGAGCTGTGCGATGGCCTGGAGATGAGCCGGCAGGCGGTCTCCAAGCACCTCGGGCTGCTGGAGTCCACCGGGCTGGTGTCCGCCGTCCGCCGCGGCCGGGAGAAGCTCCACCATCTCGACCCGGTGCCCATCCAGGAGATCCACGACCGGTGGATCGGGAAGTTCGAGCGCAGCCGGGTGCAGGCGATCACGTCCCTGCGCGCCGCGCTGGAGGACGACGATGACCGAGGCACCTGACCGCACCTACGTCTACACGACCTACATCCGCAGCACGCCCGAGCAGGTCTTCCGGGCGCTGACCACGCCCGAGTTCACGATGCAGTACTGGGGCGGCGCCGAGCTGACCTCGGACTGGCAGGTCGGCAGCCCGCTCGAGGCCGTACACCCCGACCGCGACGACTTCATCGGGAGGATCCTCGCCGTCGAGCCGCCGCACCGGCTCTCGTACACCTTCACCGGGCGGGCGGAGGAGGCCGCGGGACGGCCGCCGACGGTCGTCGAGTTCGGGATCTCGGCGTTCGGCGAGGAGGCGGTGAAACTGCAGGTCACCCACACCGGCTTCACCCCGGACGAGCAGGGCACCCAGGACATGCGCGACGTCGGCGAGGGCTGGCCCGCGATTCTCGCGGCGCTCAAGACGTTGCTGGAGACCGAGCGTCCGCTGGCCTCGCCCGGCCACTTCGCACCCCGGGTCCCGGCACGCAGCTGAGGCCGCTGCACCGCCCCGGTCAGTGGCGCCGCAGCAGGCGGCGCCACCACCCGCGGCCGGGCGGCGGGGCGCCGGCGGCGCGTGCCGGCGACGGTGCCCCGGCCGCCGGTCCGGTACGGCGCGGCGCGCGGCCGGCCCGCCAGCGGGCCACCACCTCGTCGGCGTCGAGCTTCCGGATCGGCACCCGCGGCCCCATCGGGTATCGCATGAAGTCGACGACCCGGGAGTTGACCTCGTCGACGTGCTCGCGGACCCGGCGTTCGTCGGCGAACCGCACGACCGCCGCGTCGATCCCGTCGAGCTCCTTGCGGAGCTGGACCGACGGCGGGAGCAGCGCGTCGCCGGAGAGTCCCTCGCGCCGCAGGTAGCCGCGGACCCACCAGTTCTCGTCGACCGGGCCGGTGGTCCCGGCGCCCGGCAGCGGGCGGCCCCTGCCGGGCAGGTCGTCGAACTCGCCCCGCTCCGCCGCCTCCCGGACGGCCCGGTCGACCGGCGACTCGAATCGCGGATCCACGGCCACCACCCCCTCGCGACGGTACCGGCGCCGCCACCACCGCGCGGCCCGGTTCCTGTCGGGGGTCGGGTCCACACTCCGCCCATGACGGACACGACAGGCAGGACCGGGACCCACGACACCGTCGACCGTTCCCGCACACTCGACCTCGCCCAGCACTACCCGGGGCGCCGGGCGGGCCACGTGGCCGCCCACGTCCGCAGCGCCGGCCGGCCCGACCGGAACTGGCGCCTCGGTGCCGACGGTGAGGTGCGCACCGCGCACCTGCTGGAGCGGCTGACCGGGCGGACCCGGCGCGACCGGCTGCTGGGCAGGCCACCGCGCTGGCGGGTGCTCCACTCGGTCCCGCTCGACGGCGGCGCGGCCGACCTCGACCACGTCCTGATCGGCCCGCCCGGGATCTGCGTGATCAACACCCGGCACCACCGTCACCGCACGGTCCTCCTCGACGGCGACCGCCTGGTGGTCTCGGGTGTCGCGACGGACGCGATCCCACGGGCCCGTGCGGAGGCCCGGCGGGTCCGGGAGCTGCTGCTCCCCCGGCTGGGGCCCGGTGCCGCCGACGTGCGGGTCCGGCCGGTCGTCGCGGTGGTCGGCACCCCGATGCGGGTCCGGCGCTGGCCCGACGACGTCGTCGTCGCGACCGAGGGGGCGCTCGTGTTCGCGCTGCGGGGGATGGCACCGGCCCTCGGCGCCGCCGAGGTCGACCACATCCACACGGTCGCCCGCCGCCCGGACAGCTGGAGCTGAGCCCCCGGTCCCGGTGCACGGCCGGGCACGACGACGGGGGCTCGGCCATGATCGGACGGGCGACGGACGGGCCGTCGCGGGGGAGGTACACGGGTGGGCACCGACCGGACCGCAGCGACCGACCGGATCGCCCGGGAGCTCCGGCGCCCCGTGCGCCGGGTCCCGCCGCTGCCGCTGCACCTCCCGTGGCTGCTGCGGCTCGGGCAGCGCCTGTCCCGGCGCGGCCGCCCGGTCGCCGTCGACGGCGTCCGCACTACGACCGAGCCGGGCCCGCCACCGGTCCGGATCTACGTGCCCGACCACCGGGCGTCCGGCGGCGCGCTCCTGTGGATCCACGGCGGTGGCCTGGTCCTCGGCTCACCGATGATCGACGAGAAGCGCTGCGGCACGCTCGCGGCCGAGCTCGGCGTGGTCGTGGTCTCGGTCGACTACCGGCTCGCCCCCGGTGACCCGTTCCCCGCCGCGGTGGACGACTGCCACGCGGCCTGGACCCGGCTGCGTGACGACACCGCCCACCTCGGGATCGACCCGGGCCGGATCGTCGTCGGAGGGGCGAGCGCCGGGGCCGGCCTGGCCGCGGCCCTCGCGCAGCGGCTGCACGACGAGCAGGGCCCGCAGCCGCTCGCGCAGTGGCTCTTCTACCCGATGCTCGACGACCGCACCGCCGCCCGCCGGGAGCTCGACCTGCCCCGGCACCGCGTGTGGAGCAACCGCAACAACGAGGTCGGCTGGCGCAGCTACCTCGGGCACGCGCCCGGCACCGTGACCCCGCCGCCGTACGCCGCCCCGGCCCGGCGCGAGGACCTCGCGGGTCTCCCACCGGCCTGGATCGGGGTCGGCGACGTCGACCTGTTCCACGACGAGGACGTCGACTACGCCGACCGGCTCCGCGCCGCGGGCGTGCCGGTGACCCTCGACGTCGTGCCCGGCGCACCGCACGGTTTCGACGGCTGGGGCACCGGCACCACGATCGCCGACGGCTTCAGCGCCCGCGCCGTCGACTGGCTGCGCGGCACGCTCGAACCCGGTGAGCATTGACCGTCCGTCACGCCGTGACGGACGATCCGGCGAGATCGATCCGACGCACGAGGCGGTGCGCTACATGAGCGGGACCGAGACCTTCACCTTCTCCGGCCGGGACGGCACGGCCGTCACCGCCTACCGGTGGCTCCCCCACGACCGGGAGGAGGTGCGGGGGATCGTCCAGCTGACGCACGGGATGGGCGAGCACGCGCTGCGCTACGTCGCGCTCGCCGCGGCGCTCACCGGTCGCGGCTTCGCCGTGTACGCCCAGGACCACCGCGGTCACGGCGCCACCGCGGGCGGGCCGGAGGGCTACGGCGTGCTCGGTGACGACGGCTGGGACCAGCTCGTCGCCGACATCGGCGTGCTGTCCGCGCAGGCCCGCGAGGAGCAGCCCGGGGTGCCGCTGGTGCTGCTGGGGCACAGCATGGGTTCGTTCGCGGTGCAGCAGTACCTGGTCGCGGACGCGCCACCGCCGGACGCCGTGGTGCTGTCCGGCACCGCCGTGCTGGACCTGATGGAGCAGGGGCTCGACCTCTCGGTCCCGATGGACCTGTCGTCGTTCAACGCGCCGTTCGAGCAGCGCACCGGCTACGAGTGGCTGTCCCGCGACACCGCCCAGGTGGACGCCTACGTCGGCGACGCGCGCTGTGGCTTCGGCATCGACCTGCCCGGCACCCGCGCGATGTTCGAGCGCGCGCGGCCGCTCGCCGACGCCGCAACACTCCGGCGGATCCCGGGCGGGCTGCCGGTGCACGTCGTCGTCGGCGACGAGGACCCGGTGAACGGGGGCCTGGCGCTGGTCCGCCCGCTCACCGAGCGCTACGCCGCGGCCGGGATGCACGACGTGACGCTGCGGATCTGGCCGGGCGCCCGGCACGAGGTGTTCAACGAGACGAACCGCGACGAGATCGTCGCCGAGCTGCTGACCTGGCTCGACCGCGTCGTCCCCGACACGAGGAGCCACTAGTGCGCGTGGACACCACCGGCGGGTTCTCCGCCGGTCCGCTCGAGACCGAGACGACCGCCGTCGAGGCGGAGAAGGAGGGCTACGACACCCTCTCGGTGCCGGAGACCTCGCACGACGCGTTCGTCGCGCTCGGCCTCGCCGCGCGGGCGACCAGCCGGATCCGGTTGCAGTCGGCGATCGCGGTCGCGTTCGCCCGCAACCCGATGACGCTCGCGTACCAGGCCAACGACGTGCAGCTGGTCTCCGGCGGGCGGTTCGACCTCGGCCTCGGCTCGCAGGTGCGTCCGCACATCGAGCGCCGGTTCGGGATGCCGTGGAGCAGGCCCGCGGCCCGGATGGAGGACTTCGTCCGTGCCCTGCGGGCGATCTGGGACGCGTGGGCGACCGGCGACCGGCTCCGCTACGAGGGCGAGTTCTACTCGCACACCCTGATGACGGAGTTCTTCTCCCCGGGCCCGAACCCGCACGGCCCGCCGCCGGTGATGCTCGCGGCGGTCGGGGAACGGATGACGGAGGTGGCCGGCCGGGTCACCGACGGGCTGCTCGCGCACTCGCTGACCTCGCCGTCGTACCTGGCGGAGGTGACGCTGCCCGCGCTGCGCCGCGGCCGCGGGACCGACGACCTGACGGGGTTCGACGTCTGCCTGCCGGTGTTCGTGGTGCTCGGCGCGGACGCCGACGCCCGGGCCGCCGCGGAGGCGGGGGTGCGCCGGCAGATCGCGTTCTACGCGTCGACGCCGCCGTACCGTCCGGTGCTGGAGCACCACGGTCGCGGCGAGCTGGCCGACCGGCTCAACAGGCTCTCCCGGCAGCAGGCCTGGGACGAGATGGCCGGGCTGGTCGACGACGACGTGCTGGACCTGTTCGCGGTCTCCGGCCCACCGGACGCGGTCGCCGCGGGTGTGGTCTCCCGCTACGGGGACCTGGTGGACCGGATCTCGCTGAACACACCGTACGACGCCGATCCCGCGCTGGTCCTCGACGTCGTCACCCGGCTGCGCGCGGCCTGACCACACGGTCCTGCCGCACGACGACGGGCGGCGACCGTGGAGGTCACCGCCCGTCGCAGCAGGGGTCTTACGCCAGGCCCAGCTTCTTGGAGCAGGCCGGCCAGGCACCCCAGCCCTGGCCGTCGAGCACCTTCTCCGCGACGCGGATCTGCTCGGACTTGCTGGCGTTCTGCGGCTTGCCCTTGCCGCCGTAGGCCTTCCAGGTCGACGGCGTGAACTGCAGGCCGCCGGAGAAGCCGTTGCCGGTGTTGGTGGTCCAGTCGCCACCGGACTCGCACTTGGCGAGCTTGTCCCACGTGGAGGTGGAGACGGACTGGGTCGGGGCGGTCGCGGCGGCCGGGGTGACCGCGGCGGTGGTCTCGGGGGCGGCGTTCGCGGTCCCGGCCAGGGCGAGCGGAGCCCCGAACGCCAGGATGCCGGCCGTCAGAGTTCCGACAAAACGCCCAACGATGGACATGCGCGTGCTGCTCATCTGATTCACCTGGTTCCGGACCCACGACTTTCCGGGCGGGCCGGCCGCGCGGGGAGCGCCGTCCGGTTTCACGCGAGGGATCGCTCGCGGCCCGCGGCCCCGTCCCGCCCGAAGCAGGTCGACTACCCGGAAACCGTGGGACGGGGCCGTCCTGGCGTGGCGGTTCCGGCGTTGTGGTGTTCGCTCCGACCTCGGGACGGCCGAGAGCGACATCGAAGGTCGCCGAAAGTGCGAGATCGGGTCAAGCCGGGCCCTCGTGACCTATCACACGGAAATAACGGAAGTTGCTATATCCGCTGGTCACGACCACATTTCAATGGTTACGAACGATCAACGCAGACCGCTGTTGCTTTCGATACGGAGATGTTCCGGCGGTTCCGGTGCCGTGGCTTACACCACGGTGACTAGGTGCGGGTGGGGGTCCCGTCGACCTTTCGGAGCGTGAAGACGGCGATCCGCACGACCATCGCGTCCAGCAGCAGCGCGCCGAACGCCCACGGGTCCAGCCACGCGGTCCAGGTCTGCCCCTGGGCGAGCACGACCAACCCCGGCACGAGGAACAGCGCGACCCCGAGCCCACCGGCGACGGCGGACGCCAGCAGTGCCGGTCCGTCCGCCCGCCGGATCACCAGCACCAGTGCCGCGATCGCGGCGATCGCCACCACGCCGTCGAGCACGGCGATCAGGGGCGCGGCGGAGCCCACCACGGCCACCAGCCGCGCGTGCACCAGGACGGCCAGCGCGAGCAGCGCGATCAGGATCCGGCGCCCGACGACGGGGCCGCGGTCGGAACTCATACCGGACAGTGTGGCTACCGCACCCGCAGCACCAGCAGCCGGCAGTCCACCTGCTGGCCGGAGCGGTACGGGGCGATCTCGATCGAGACCGCCTCGAAGACGTCGGCGGCGGCCAGCCGGTCCACCTCGGCCCGGTAGCCACCGTCCTCCCAGACGTCGTCGAGCACGGTGGCGACCAGGTACCCGCCGGGCCGCACGACACGGGTGAACTCGCCGATGGCGGACGGGCCCACGTGGGCGTGGGTGAGGGTCCCCACGCAGACGACGACGTCGTACCGGTCGTCGGGCAGCTCCAGCGCGGCGGTGAGATCGGCCTCACGCAGGTCGCGGTAGGCGCCGGTCGCGCGGGCCCGCTCCAGCATCCCGGGCGAGAGGTCGAGCCCGTCGACGGTGCCGACCCCGCGCTCGCGCAGCGCGACACCGACCAGGCCGGTGCCGCAGCCGGCGTCCAGCATCTCGCCGCCGGTGCCCGCGGCGGCGACCACCGCGTCGGCGGTGACCGAGGGGGCGACGTAGCCCTGGGCGTCGCCGGTGAGGTCGGCGTCGTAGGTGGCGGCCCAGTCGTCGTAGAGCGCGCGCGCGTCGTCCGGGCCGGTCAGTGTGTAGGCGCGTTCCAGATGGGGGTCGCCCCCGGTGCTCGTGGCCATCCACCGATCATCGTCGATGGGCGGCGTCGCTGTCAGGTCACCGGCGCGGCCGGTCGGCGGCGAGGATCGACAACGCGCACAGCGCACCCCAGCCCGCGGCGACCATCGTCGCCTTCTCCCGGGCGTCGCGGTCGGGCAGCTGCGAACCGAGAACCGCGAGGTCGGCGACGTCCGCGCCGACCCGGACCGCGACGGCCGTCTTCAGCGGGGTTCCGGCCGGGGCGAACAGCATCGCGAGCCCGGACGCCAGGTCGCGGCCGCCGATCGCCATCGTGAGGGCCCGCTGCCCGGCGTCGGGCTGCTCGCCGTCGCCGAGCAGCTTCGTCGGGCGCAGGAACAGCTCCGGCTTGGCGGTGATCGCCACGCTGTAGGCGGCGGTGGCCGCGCCGAGCAGGCGCGGGATCCAGGTCAGGTCGCGTCGGGCCATGGACCCGGTCTACCCGGTCCGGCCGTGCCGCACCCCTCCGCACGGGAACACCCGGGCACCGGTCAGCGTGCCGAGCGCCAGGAGCGCGCCCCACGGGCCGATCACCCAGACCGGCCAGAAGTACCCACCACCACCCGCGACGGCGACGGCCGTCCAGATCAGGAGGCAGATCACCGCCGTCACCGCCCACGGCCCCCAGGTCGCGGCGAGCACCGTCCGGCGGACGCGCGCCTCCCGCTCCGGGTCGGGCAGGTGCGGCAGGTCCGCCCGCACCGCGTCGAGCTCCGAGCGGGTCCGCGCGGCGGCCATCCGCTCGCTGCGCTCGGTGAACTCGGCCAGGTCGAGCCTGCCCGCTCCGACGTGCCTGCCGAGCTGGGCGATGGCGCGCTCCCGCTCGTCGTCCCCGATCCGGATCTCCACCACGACCCCGCCTCCCGTTTGGATAGCAGAACTATCCGCTATCCGACGTCGGAGCACAAGTCAGAGTTCGTCCAGGAACCTCAGCGCGGCCTCCGCCGAGACCCGCCGCCACGCGACGAGCGCGCGGTCGAAGTCGTCGGCACCCGCCTGCTCCTCCCGCAGCGCGACGACGATCGGCTCCAGCGCCTCCCGCTGGGCGGCGACGAGCGGGGCCGGGTCGGCGCCGCGCCGGTGCCGGATCGCGAGCTTGAGCAGGAACTCCGACCGCAGGTCCCGCACGTGCGGGACCGGGGAGAGCAGCCAGGCGTCGACGAGCCCGCGCCCCTCGGCGGTCGAGGCGTAGAGCGTGCGGGGCGGCCCGCCACCGGTCTCGACGGCCTCGGCGGTGATCAGCCCGGCATCGACCAGGCGTCCGATCGCGCGGTAGACGACCGGGCGGGGGATCTGCCAGACCCGGCCCAGCTCGCCGTCGGACGCGGTGAGCGCGGCGACCGCGAACCCGTGGACGGGCCGCTCGGCGGCCACGGCGAGGACCGTCCACTCCGGAAGCCCGAGCCGGTGTCGGCCCTGGTCCGCGGCGTGTCGCATGGGGTCAGCCTAGGACCCCGCGGGAGCGCCGGGTGACCTGTGCCGCAGAACGATTGCGCACAACCATTCCCGGGTAGCCATGTGACGATGCGGCCCCTCGCGAGCCGCCACCGACATCACCGCGGCGATGACGCCCGGTCGTACGCCAGCACCCGATCCCCGTGTGGAGGAAACCGTGCCCACCACCGTGCCCGCCATGACGACCGCAGGCCCGAACGAGCCCTTCGAGCGCGGCACCGTCGAGCGCCGCGACCCGAAGCCGCACGACGTCGTCATCGACATCGCCTACGCCGGCATCTGCCACTCCGACATCCACCAGGCCCGCGACGAGTGGGGCGAGGGCATCTACCCGATGGTCCCGGGTCACGAGATCGCCGGAACCGTCTCCGCGGTCGGCAGCGACGTCTCCCGCTACTCGGTCGGCGACCGGGTCGGCGTCGGCTGTTTCGTCGACTCCTGCCGTGAGTGCGAGAACTGCCTGGCGGGCGAGGAGCAGTACTGCCTCAAGGGCGAGGTGCAGACCTACAACTCGCAGCACTACGACGGCGAGCTCACCTACGGCGGCTACTCGACGCAGATCGTCGTCGACGAGAACTACGTGCTCGGCATCCCCGAGGGCGTCTCGCTCGACGTCGCCGCACCGCTGCTCTGCGCCGGCATCACGCTCTACTCGCCCCTCAACCACTGGAACGCCGGCCCCGGGAAGAAGGTCGCCGTCGTCGGGATGGGCGGCCTCGGCCACATGGGCGTCAAGATCGCCAAGGCGATGGGCGCCGAGGTGACCGTCCTCAGCCGGTCGCTGTCGAAGGAGGAGGACGGCAAGCGCTTCGGTGCGGACGCCTACTTCGCCACCGAGGACGAGGCGACCTTCGAGACGCTGGCCGGCACGTTCGACCTGATCGTCAACACCGTCGCGGCACAGATCCCGGTCGACGCCTACCTGGGCCTGCTCAAGCTCGACGGCTCGATGGTCAACGTCGGCGTCCCGGAGGGGAAGCTCGAGTACCACGGCTTCTCGCTGGTCGCGGGCCGCAAGAGCCTGTCCGGCTCGAAGATCGGCGGTATCCGCGAGACCCAGGAGATGCTGGACTTCTGCGCGGAGCACGGCCTCGGCGCCGAGATCGAGACGATCTCCTGCGACGACGTGGACGACGCCTGGGAGCGGGTCGTGAAGGGCGACGTCCGGTACCGCTTCGTGATCGACACGAAGACCTTCTCCTGATCAAGGGCCGGGCGTCCACGATTGAGACGCCCGCACGCGGCCGGTCCGTGGAAGGATTCCGGCGACGTTCCCGACGACCGTGAGCCGGAGGCCACAGTGATCCTCATCGTCCTCAAGGCGCAGATCCGGCCGGACAAGCGCGCCGAATGGCTGTCCGGGATCTCCGAGTACAAGAAGAACGTGAACTCGGAACCGGGCAACATCTCCTTCGACTACCACGAGAACTTCGAGAAGGAGAACGAGTTCGTCATCGTGGAGGTCTTCCGCGACAGCAAGGCGGGGGACGAGCACGTCAAGACCGACCACGCGCAGAAGTTCTTCGACTTCATGGGGACCGTCGTCCCCGAGAAGCCGCTGATCAACTTCCAGAGCGAGGACGGCAAGGACGCGTGGGTCGAGATGGGTGAGGTCACCCCGCACTAGACCCGGCCGCACGCACACGACGACGCCGGTCGTCCCCACCGCGGGACGGCCGGCGTCGTCGTGTGCGGGTCAGGTGCCCGAGGTGGTCCCGGAGTCCGTCGCCGCGCCCGCGCCACCGGCGCCGGAGCCGCCGGTGCCCGAACCACCCGTGCCCGAACCGCCCGTGCCGGAGTCCGCGCCGGAGTCCGCGCCCGAGCCCGTGCCGGAGCCCCGGGAGCCCGAGCCGCCGTCCTGCGGGGCGGACGTCCCGGGCGGGCCGCCGGCCGCGCCACCCGGCCCACCGGGGCCACCGCCCGGGCCGCCGGGTCCGCCGAACAGCGACCCGGCCAGTGCGCCGAGCGCCACGCCGGCCACCAGCGCGATGCCCGCGATCAGCACCGTGATCCGGACGCCGACGGTGCGCCGCGCCCGGCCGGCCTTCGCCGACCCGGCCGCGGCCGGGGCCGTGCCGCCGTCCTGCGGTGAGCCGGGGCCGGGCTCCGCCGCCTCCCCCGGCCCGGGCTGCCCACCGGCGGGCGCGGACCGGTCCGGCCGCCGCAGGACGGCGGTCTCCTCCGTGGCCGGCGTGGCCTGGTCGTCGCGGGTGGTCGGGCTCATCGTGTCCTCCGTGGATCCGGGCCGGGTGTCCCGGCCGCTCGTGATCCAGGTTCCGGGCACATCCCGCGGATCCGGTGTGCACCGGCTGTGCGCCGGGTGTGCATCCCGGACTGCTCCGGACGGCGGGCACCGGACGGGACCGAACAGGACCGGACAGGACCGGCCCACCGGGCGATCCGGATGATCGGGACGGGAGCGCACCGCCGCCGGGACGCCGTCCGCGGACCGGCAGACTGGGCACGCACGCCGATCTTTACGTCACGCAACCCCGGGGCGGCCCACGCGTCTCCTCCTGTGACGGATCGACCACGCGGCGTCGCCACCCCCGGGCGACGCGGACGAACAGGAGCACCACCCATGGACACCGACCGGCAGCGACCGCGCCGTCTCGCCGCGCTGGCGCTCGGCGTCGCCACCGTCGCCGGCGTCGCACTGGCGGGCAGCGCCGCAGCGGGCTCCCCGGCCGCCGACGACGCCCGCGCGCAGCCCCTCGTCCCCGGGACCCCGTGCTCCGTCGCGGCGAAGGCCTGCGTGGACCTCGAGTCCCAGAAGTCGTGGCTGATCCAGGACGGCAAGGTGATCCGCGGGCCGATCGGCATCTCCTCCGGCGGGAACGGGCAGGAGACCCCGGTGGGGCACTCGCTGCGCGTCTACCGCAAGGAGGCCGAGCACAAGAGCCAGGAGTCCCGCACGGCCGACGGGCGCCCGGCGCCGATGCCGTGGTCGGTCTTCTTCAACGACGGCGGCATCGCCTTCCACAGCGGCGACCCCGATCGCTCCTCGGCCGGCTGCATCCACCTCCCGGACGCCGACGCGAAGGCGTACTTCGACTACCTGCAGATCGGCGACCAGGTGCAGGTCGTGAAGGCCTCGGAGGAGACGGCGGCCCGCAAGGGCACTCCCTGACCGCGGTCACCCGATCACCGCATCGGGGGTTGCTCCGGCGAGTGGAGTAACGAACGGACCGGTCACCGGCGACACACCGGGCGTCACCGCTCCCCAGACCCCGGAGTGCCCGATGGCAGACAGCCAGTCCACCCGCCCGTCGCCGGTCGATCTCGCCCGCCGCGTCGTCCGCATGACGCTCAGCGGGTGCGCCCGCGCCGCCGCCGCGCCGGTGCGCCGGATCGCCCGGGCCGGCCGCCCGGAGACCGACCCCCGCTGGGCGGACCTGACCTGGATCTGGCAGCCCGGCTGGGGCCGGCGCACGCACGACCGGCTCTACAGCCGTCCCGACCCGTACGCGATCGGCGTCAACCCGTACGAGCAGCAGAAGTACGGCACGGTGATGGACACCCTGAGCGGGCGCCGGTTCGGGCGGGTGCTCGAGGTCGGCTGCGGCGAGGGCGACCTGTCGGTGCGGCTCGCCTCGCACGCCGACGCGCTGCTCGGCGTGGACATCTGCGACGCCGCCGTCGAACGCGCCGCCGTCCGGGTGCCCTCCGCCGAGTTCGCCCGGCGGACGATGCCGCGGGAGATGCCCGAGGGCACCTTCGATCTCATCGTCTGCACCGACGTCCTCTACTACTGGGAGCCGGTGACCCTGCGGGTCGGCACGACCGCGCTGCTCGACCGGCTGCGCCCGGGCGGCACGCTGCTGGCGTACCACTACCGCGGCGACTTCGGGCAGGCCGGCACCGCCGACCGGGTGCACGACGCCCTGCGGACGGCGGCCCTGCAGCGCGGCTTCGACGTGCCGGTGCACGAGCACCGTTCCGGCGTCGGCCCCGGCGGAGCCGGCGTGCGGTTCGACGTGATCACCGCGCCGGTCCCGGTGGCGGACGACGCCCTGCGGAACGTGCCCGCCCCGCGCCGCGCCGAGACCGACGCCCCGACCGGCACGCCACTTTCCTGAGCATCGGGTTACCCCGTCCGCCGGAGCGTGCACTCCGCCGGGCGGGGGTTCTCGTCAGGGCGACGCGGACCTGTCCGGAGCAGCCCGTCCCCCGTTAGCGTCAGCGGGCATGACGGTCAACGCCGACGGTCCCGCCGACATGTCGGACGCGCAACGGGTGGTGACGATCCCCGAGCTCAGCGCGCCGAGCTACCTGCAGGCCGTGCTGTCGGTCGCCTACCAGGACGAGCGCAACAGCGTGCCGCTGACGGTCGCCACCTCGGCCGGCCTCGTCTTCGGCAACGCCGTGCACCCCGCCAGCTGGCTGCGACGGCTCGGCGAGCAGTTGCGTCACCTCACCCAGGGCCACGCGCGCAACGAGTCCGCCGAGGCGATGGTGCAGATGTTCCTCGACATGGCCGAGGGCCGGGACGGCGACCGGCCCGGCGCCCCCATCCCGGTCAAGGACATCCGGTGGATCTACTTCACCGACGCGCTGATCGTGCCGACGTCGGCGGCCGCACCGAACTACACCGAGCCCGCCTGCTGGCAGATCGCGATGCGCGACGTCACCGGCTGGACCATCGGCCTCCCCCCGGAGTAGAAGGTGTGACGACCGTCACGCTGCTTTCCGCGTGAGGATCCCGCCCCCCGGTGCCTCCCACAGGTGTCGAACGGATCGGCGGGGCAGGACGGCGCGACCCCGGCCCCGCTCCGTCAGTCCACACCGGCCCGGCGGATCCCGGGCCCACGAAATGCGGAGGCGCACCCCATGAGCACCGGCACCGACACGAAGGCTCCCGCCACGACCGGCACCACCGGCACCCCGTCGGCGCTGCAGTCCGAGCACGGCAGCACCCGGATCGCCGAGACCGTCGTCTCGAAGATCGCCGGGCTGGCCGCGCGCGAGGTCAACGGCGTCCACGCCCTCGGCGGCGGCGCCGCACGCGCGTTCGGCGCGCTGCGTGAGCGCATCCCGGGCGGTACGACCAACGCCTCGCAGGGCGTGGCCGTCGAGGTCGGCGAGAAGCAGGCGGCCGTCGACATCAACATCGTCGTCGAGTACGGCGTCTCGATCGCCGACCTGGCGAAGGCCATCCGCCGCAACGTCATCACCGCCCTGGAGCGGATGACCGGCCTGGAGGTCGTCGAGGTCAACATCTCGGTCGACGACGTCCACCTGCCGACCGACGAGCCGGCCGAGGAGACCCAGCCGCCCAAGAAGATCGAGAACCCCGCCCGGGTGTCGTGAGCGGACCGGTGACACTCGGCGCCAACGCCCGGATCGGCCTGTTCGCGGGCCTGCTGCTCGCCATCGCCGGGATCGCCGGCGGGTTCGAGGGGTTCGTCGTCGCGCTGCTGCTCGGGGCGGCCGGGCTGCTCACCGGGCGCTGGCTCGACGGTGAGCGGGACCTCGCCGGACTCGTCGAGCGCTCCGGCCTCACCGGCCGCGGCTCCGACCGGGGGCGCTGACCCCGCACGACGACGGGCCCGGCCCCGGAGGCAGGCGATGTGCCGCTCCGGGGCCGGGCCCGTCGTGTGGGGTCGCTCAGCGGGAGCGGTCGACGAACGCGGTGCCCGCGATGCGCAGGCCGCTGCCCCCCGCCATCCGCATCAGCCCGGCCATCGCGATCACCAGACCGAACATCTCGCAGCTCTCCTCGGCCCCGGCGAGCACGGAGTAGCCGAAGGCCTGGACGTCACCGGTCTGCTCGAACAGCGCGCCACCGGCCGACTCGAGGCCGACCGAACCGAACAGGAACAGCGCCGCTCCCGCGATCACGATCCAGGCACCGGGGCGCCGCAGGATCATCGGCAGGCACAGCGCCGCGACGACCGCGACGGCCACCACGGCCGGGATGATCCAGGCGTAGGTCAGGAAACCGCTGGTGCCGAAGGTGGTGTGGATGATCCAGCCGACCTGCTCGTGGTTCGCGGCGGTCTCGTCCATCGCGACCACCGCGCAGCACACGCTGAGCAGGATCCACTTCCACCGCTCGCGGCGCACCGAGTTCGCGGCGATCAGCGCGAGGATGCCCGCGTTCACCAGGTGCATCGCCGAGCTGAGCCAGGTCGAGATGTTCAGCTCGTTGCCCAGCCGGATCGCCGCCGGGATCTCGAAGCCGGGCCGGCCGATCCCGTAGACCGCGGCCGCGAAGTGCGCGAACACCAGCACGGCGGTGAGCCCACCGGCGACCTTCACGACGCTCGACGGGCGCAGCAGCGCCAGGTGCGGTGCCGCGGCCGGCGCCTCGGGTGCGGGTGACGGCTCGACCGGTGCGGGTGCCGCCGCGGACGCCGGGCCGGACCGTCCGACCCGCGGGATCACCTCGGTGGCCGGGTCGTCGTCGGCATTGCGTGACTGCTGACGGTCCAGGTGGTGCTGGGCGGTCATGTCCCCTCCTCTGCGCGGCCGGACCCCCGATCCGGACGGATGCCCCGGCGGTCCTGGTCGGCCCCGACGAGAAGCAGAAGGCTACGGGTGGTCGTCGGGAGACCGACCGCCAGGTGGCTGGAAGGTAAACGATCGAACACCCCGTCGGAAACGGCCGGGCCGCTCGGCGCGTGCCACGGGTCAGCCGAAGGTCGCCCAGAGGACCAGTGCGGCGAGGACCGCGTCGAGCACCCCGCAGAACTCCGCCAGGGAGCGTGAGACCACCCGGCCGGTGCGGTGGTGCCACAGGTCCCACCCGGCGTGCCCGAGCAGTCCCGCCGCGACGATCAGGCCCGCGACCTGCGGCGACGCCGTCGACGCGGCGAACGCGAGCCCGCCGACCGCCACCAGCACCCCGGCCTGCAGCGGCATCCCGCCGGCGGGCCGGAACGCACCCCGCACGAGCCCGGCGACGAGGAGGACCCCCGCCACCACGAGCATCGCCGGCACCGGTTCGACGCCCGGGACGAACCGGGACACCGCGATCACGACGAACGCGAGCCAGAACATCGGCCAGGCCGCGCCGGGCCGGCCGAGCGCCGCCGCGCCGAGGTAGACGAACCCGGCCGCGACGAGGACCGGGGCCGCACCGTCGGCGGCGGCCGCGCTCAGGACGGCGACGACGATCCCCGCCACCGCGGGCCAGCGATTCAGGAACCGCCGCGCGACGGAGCGGCCGGTGGACGTGGTCGTGGCACTCATGGGGACCTCCTCGGATCGGATACCCCCCAGGGGTAGCGCGGCCGGCGAGCTGGCGGCGGCGGCCCGGGCGATCCCGTCCGTTCCCCTGGGGTTCCGGTCCGGAACGACCTACTCTGCGCACCGTGGAGGAGCGTGCCGTGCTGGTCGTCGTCTACGACGGCGTCGAGCCGCTCGACGTCACCTCGGTGACGAGCACCCTGACCATGGCGAACCGGCACCGGGCGCGACCGCCGTACCGGATCACGGTCGTCGCGCTCGACGGTCCGGTCGTGCCGTGCGACGGCGGGATCGAGCTCGTCGCGCGGACCCGGCTGGCGGACTGGGACGGGCCGGTGGACACGGTCGTCGTCTCGGGCGGCACGGGACACACCGTCGCCGCCGGGGACCGGGCGGCCCTGCACCACCTGCGCCGGGTCGCCGGGACCGCGCGGCGGACGGCCAGCGTCTGCACCGGCGCGACACTGCTGGCCGCGGCGGGACTGCTGGACGACCGGACGGCCACGACCCACTGGCGGTTCGCCGCCGAGCTCGCCGCGCGGTTCCCGCGGGTCACCGTGGACCCCGATCCGATCTTCCTGCGCGACGGCGACGTCGCCACCTCCGGCGGGGTGACGTCGGCGCTGGACCTGACGCTGTCGTTCGTCGAGGAGGACCACGGGTCCGAGCTGGCTCGGCGGGTGTCCCGCGAGCTGGTCACCTACCTGCAACGCCCCGGCGACCAGGCCCAGGCGAGCATGTTCACCTCGGCCCCGCGGACCGACGACGCGCTGGTCCGCGGCCTCCTGGAGCACGCCACCGCACACCCCGCCGACGACCTCGGCGCCGGAGCGCTCGCCGATCGCGCCGGGGTGAGCACCCGCCAGCTGAACCGGCTGTTCGCCGCCGGGCTCGGCGACTCCCCGGCCCGGGTCGTGCGCCGGATCCGGGTCGAGGCGGCGGCCCAGCTGCTCGCGACCACCGACCTGCCGCTGTCACAGGTCGCCCGCCGCTCGGGGCTCGGGTCGGCCGAGACCCTGCGGACCGCCTTCACCGACCGGTACGGGCTCTCCCCGTCACGGTTCCGGGCGACCCGGCGGCGGCAGGCACCGCCCGGTCAGGCACCGTCCGATCAGGACCAGGGGCGCGCGGAGCGGGTCGCCCAGTAGCGCTCCGGCTCCTCGGCGAGCGCGGCCAGCTCCTCCTCCGCGCCGGGCGGCAGCGTCGCGAGTGCACCGGCCACGTTGGACTCCAGCTGGGCCGTCCCGACCGGCCCGAGCAGCACCCGGGTCGCCCACGGGTTCGCCAGCGCCGCGGCCACGGCGAGCCGGTCCAGCGGGACGCCGGCCCGGTCGGCGAGCGCCGCGGCCGCCCGCGCCCCCGGAGTGCCGTCGTCCCCGCCGGGGGCCAGGCGTCCGTTCGCGAAGACCTCCTTGAGCAGCACGACCGCGCCGGCGTCGGCGGCCTCGGCGAGCGCGGGCCCGGCCGAGGGCTCGAGCGGGTTCCAGGTCGACTGGAACGACGTGAACAGCGGCTCCCCGTCGACCCGGACGTCGAGGGCCCGCCGGACCGCCTCGCCCTGCGCCGGTCCGGAGGTGGAGATCCCGACCCGGACGCCCGCGTCGCGCAGGTGCGCGAGCGCACGGTGCACGCGGGTGTCGTCGAGGACGCCGGTGTCCAGCGTCGCCGAGTGCACGTGGTAGACGCCGAGCCGGTCGCCGAGCAGCTCGTGGGTCTGCGCGTACTGCTCGGTGAACGCGTCGAGCGAGTGGTCCTTGATCTCGTGCTTCTCCGCGTCCATCCGCCAGCCGCCGACATAGCGGTACCCCCACTTCGACCCGATCTCGACGTCGTCGATCTCCGGGTGGCCGGCGAGCCAGCCGGCCAGGAACTCCTCACCGAGGCCGTAGGAGCGGGCGACGTCGAGGTAGCGGATTCCCGCGGCGTACCCCGCGTCGAGCAGCTCGTGGGTGCGGGCGCGCAGGGTGGCGACGTCGCGGTCGTCGCCGAGACCGGACGCGCGGCCGGACGTGATGTAGGCGGGGCGGGCGATCGCGGCGAGGCCCAGGCCGAGCCGGGACACGGGTCGGGACATGGGGACAGCGTGCCCGCCCGCGCGTCCGGGCGCGCACACGGGAGCCGGCCCGGACGAAACACCTGTTGCATTGATCTTGACGTGGTCCGTAGCGTATCGGACATGCCGACCGAGGGCTGGGTCCTCCTGCTCGCCCAGTTGCCAGCGTCCCCGTCGAGCCCACGGGTGACGCTCTGGCGCCGGGCCCGGGCCGCGGGTGCCGTCGGCCTGCAGAACGGCGCGTGGGTGCTGCCCGCCACCGACGAGCACCGCGAGTTCGTGGAGCGGCTCGCCGGTTACGTGCGCGAGCACGGGGGCACGGCCTACACCCTGCACGCCGCGGCCCACGAGGACGACGGCATCGTCGCCCGGTTCCGGGCCGAGCGCGCCAAGGAGTTCGCCGAGTTCGCCGAGCGCGGGAACGCGCTGCTGGCCGAGCTCGAGAAGGAGACCCGCAAGGACAACTTCTCCTTCGCCGAGCTGGAGGAGAACGAGCAGGACCTCGACCGGCTCACCGGGTGGATCGCCAAGATCGGCGCCCGCGACTTCTTCCCGGACGAGCACCTCAAGGAGGCCGAGTCCCTCCTCGACCGCTGCCGCCGGGCGCTCGACGCCTTCACCGCGGGCGTCTACCGGGCCGAGGGCGTCGCGCCCGACCTGCCGCCGCGGCCGGAATGAACCCGCACACCGCGACCGGGGCGACGGTCGCGGGCGACCTCGGCACCGACCCCGCCTCCGGCCTGACCGAGGCGGAGGCCGCCGCCCGGCTCGTCCGGCACGGCCCGAACCGGCGGGTCGCCCCGCGCCGGGTGACGTTCCTGAACGTCCTCGCGGACGAGATCACCGAGCCGATGATGCTGCTCCTGGCCGCGGTCGCCGTGCTCTACGGCGTCTGGGGCCGGGTCGAGGACACGGTCGCGATCGTCGTGATCATCTCGGCGGTCGTGCTGGTCGAGGTGTTCGCCGAGTTCCGCGCGAAGTCGGTGATCGCCGCGCTGGGCACGCTGACCGCGCCGACCACGCCGGTCCTGCGGGACGGGCGGACGGTGTCGGTCCCCACCGAGGAGGTCGTGCCCGGCGACGTCGTCCCGCTGACCACCGGCGCCCGGGTGCCCGCCGACCTGCGGCTCACCGAGACCTGGGGCCTGCGGATCGACGAGTCCGCGCTGACCGGCGAGTCCGTCACCACGACGAAGGACGCGACCCGGATCGTCGACGGCGACGCCGATCTCGGCGACCGGGCGAACCTCGCCTTCGCCGGGACGACCGTCGCCGCCGGCCGTGGCCGTGGCGTCGTCGTCGCCACCGGGACCGGGACCGAGCTGGGCCGGATCACCGGCCTCGTGGTCGCCGCGAAACCACCCCGCACCGCGCTGCAGCAGGCCATGCGGGAGCTGTCGAAGGCCCTCGCCACGCTCGCGATCGGGTTCAGCGTCCTCGTCCCGCTCGTCGGGGTGCTCACCGGGCAGCCCTGGCGGGAGATGGTGCTCACCGGGCTGACGCTCGCGTTCGCGACCGTCCCCGAGGAACTGCCGATCATCATCAGCCTGGTCCTGGGTCTCGGCGCCTACCGCCTGTCCCGCCGGCGCGGGCTCGTCCGGCGGCTGCGGGCGGCCGAGGCGCTGGGCACGGTCACGGTGATCGCGACCGACAAGACGGGGACGCTGACCGAGAACCGGATGACGGTCGCGCGGACCGTGCCGGTCGACGTCTCCTCCGACGAGCTCGTCGCCCTCGGCGCCGTCTGCACCGATGCCGTGCCCGAGCGGGGCGGCGGCTGGTCCGGCGACCCGACCGACGTCGCGTTCCTGGTCGCCGCCGAGGCCCGCGGCCTCGAACTGCCCGGTGACCCGGTCCGGCGGTTCGCGTTCGACGCGGCCCGGGAGTCGATGACGGTCGTGCTGCCGGACGGCCTGGTGGTCACCACCGGGTCACCGGAGTCGGTGCTCGCCCGGTGCCTCCCGGAGTACTCGGCGCTGCTCGACCGGGCGGAGCGGATGGCCGCCGGCGGCCTCCGGGTGATCGCGGTGGCGACCCGGCGGGCGTCGACGCTCCCGGACGACGCCGAGGAGGCGGAACGCGATCTCGTCCCGGCCGGGCTCGTCGGGCTGGCCGACCCGCCGCGGGCCGGGGCCGCCGGCTCCGTCGCCGCCGCCCGGCGCGCCGGGATCCGGGTCGTGATGGTGACCGGCGACCATCCGGCGTGCGCCCGCGCCGTCGCCGCCGAGGTCGGCATCGACACCGCGACGCTGCTGACCGGTCGCGACCTCGACCGGCTCGACGACGAGGCCCTCGCCGACGCCGCCGCCCGGACCTCGATCTACGCCAGGGTGACGCCCTCCCACAAGCTGCGTCTGGTCGAGGCGCTGCAGGCCCGTGACCAGGTCGTCGCCGTGACCGGCGACGGCGTCAACGACGCCCCGGCGCTGGCCCGCGCGGACGTCGGGGTCGCGATGGGCGCCTCCGGTACCGACGTCGCCCGCGACGCCGCGGACCTCGTCCTGGCCGACGACGACGCGGCCACCCTCACCCGGGCGCTGCGCGAGGGCCGCACGCTGCACGACAACCTGCGCAAGGGCGTGCGGTACTACCTGGCCTGCAAGGCCGGCCTGGTGGCGACGGCGGCCGCGGGGGTGGCTGCGGGGTTCGCGGTCCCCTTCGCCCCGATCCAGATCGTGGTGCTCGAGATGTTCATGGACATCGCGGGCAGCGCCACGTTCGCCGCGGAACCCGCGGAACGCGACTCGATGGACCGGGAGCCGCGCGACCCGGCCGCACGCTTCCTCGACCGGCCGCTGGTCACCGACCTCCTGACCGGCGGGGCCTCGCTGTTCGTCGCCGTCGGCGGGCTGTACCTGGTGGCCTCGTTCGCCGGGGCGGCGACGGCGACCGCGCAGACCCTGGCCTTCGTCGGCTGGCTCTCCGGCTACCTCGCACTGGCCTGGGTGATGCGGACCGAACGCACCCCGCTGCTGCGGGCCGGGCTGCTGTCCAACCGGTTCCTCCCGGTGTGGACGGTGGTCACGGCCGTCGCCGCCGTCGTGATCATGACGGTGCCCCTGCTGCGCGACACGCTCCGGCTGGTTCCCCTCACCGGCCCGCAGTGGACGGCCGCGGTGCTGGTGCCGGTCGTCGCGGTGTCCTGGATCGAGGTACGCAAGGCGTTCCGGGCGCGCGCAGCGGCGTGACCACCCGGGCGACCGGCCCCGGACATGCGAGTGCCCCCGGGACCGCACTGTCCCGGGGGCACGTCGGCGAAGCTCGCCGGGGCGTGATCAGCCGATCGAGTCGCCCGAGCCGGAGGCCTGGCCGCAGCTGTCGGACTGGTCGGTCGCCGAGTCGCCGGACTTGGTCTTGGCGTCGCCCGCGATGCCCAGGGCACCGGTCAGGCCGTTCAGCAGCGCGCCGTCCTCGACCGGCACCTGCGCGCCCAGGACGTTGACCGGGATGTTGTTGTTGCAGATCTGGATCGGCACGTTGACGTTGTTGCCGCTCAGACCCGAGACGAGGCCGCCCTTCGAGTCCTTGTCGATCACACCGCCGTCGTGGCCCTGGTGCTTGGCGTCCTTGCTGCTGTCACCGGCGTAGTCGCCGGCGAAGGCCAGCGGGGAGACGGCGAGCAGGGAGGCGGCGGACGCCGCGACGATGATTCCGGCCTTCTTCAGCACAGTTCTTCTCCTGATGAGTCTCGGAGTCCGTGCGAAGACGGCCCCGGCTACCTGCCGGCACGCTGACAAAAGGGGGGAGCCCGTACCGGCTACGAGTGAATCTAGCTACCGCCAATGATCAGCACAATTTGTCTGCCACCATCGTGCGAGCACTATTACTTTCCGTCCGGTTACTGCGACGATCGGGTCGTCCTGCTCCGGACGAAACACCCCGGGCTCACCCGGGAACTACACAGGGTCACAGGGCCGGAGTGACCCCCGGCACACGTACGCCCCCGGGACCGAGGTCCCGGGGGCGTACGAGAGATCCGGGAGGATCAGCCGCCGATGGCGTCGCCGGCGCCCGACTCCTGCCCGCAGGTGTCGGACTGGTCGGTGGCCGAGTCGCCCGACTTGGCCTCGCCCTCGCCCGCGATGCCGGCGCCGCCGGTGAGGCCGTTGCCGCCGGCCGCGTCCTCGACCGGGACCTGGACGCCCAGCACGTTGACCGGCACGTTGTTGTTGCAGGCCTCGACCGGCACGTTGCCGTTGTTGCCGTTGGCGCCCGAGACGAGGCCCTTGGCGTCCTTGTCGATCTCGCCGCCGGCGAAGGCCAGCGGGGACAGCGCGAGCAGGCCCGCGACGGAGGACGCGGCGAGGATGCCAGCCTTCTTCTTCAGCACAGTTCTTCTCCTGATGATTGCAGGGCCGTTCGACCCCAGGCTCCTGCCGGCACGCTGACAAATGGGGGAGCCCGTACCGGCTGCAAAGAACGTAACCGTCGGAAACGTGCTGTTCAAACCGTGCAACACCATCGAGGGTGCACATTACTTTCCGTATGGTTACTCACCTTTTCGGTGCGGATCGCCGAACCCGGCACCTGCGCGCGACGGGCGGCAGCCGTCGCGGAGCCGTCATCAGAAGTTCGTCCACAGGGTCTCGACATCGAGCACCCGGTTCCGGCGCAGGGTGAGCGTCCGCTCCACCGCGGCGAGCGCACCCGCGAGGAGGAGCCCGGTGTTGAGCCAGTACGGGAGGTGCACCGGCGAGGTGAAGGTCCCCACGAGTTCGGCGACCCGGTCGATGCCGGTCACCAGCTCCAGCGCCTGGGGAACGGCGAGGACGAGGTTGACGACGAGGACGGCGATCGCCACCCGCCCGATACCCCGGCTGAGCCGCGGGTTGCGGTGGTGCAGGTGGCCGCGCAGGTGCTCGAGGGTGCCGGGCACCGGCGCGAGCCGCTGTTCCGTCCCGTCGTGGCCGACGAAGTGGACGCGTCCCATCCCGTAGAGCGAGACCTCGACCTCGACGACCCCGCCGTGGACGGGGAACGACGCCGGCGACTCGGCCTCCGCCGCGCGCCGGCCGTCCACATAGAGCACCGGGGACCCGTCGCCCTCGCCGGCGTCGACCTCGACGGTGTACCGGACCGTGCCGCCGTACGGGCCGGGCCGGGCGATCTCGTACAGCATCCGGTGCAGCACGTCGCGCCGACGGACCGGACGCAGTCCCTCCCCGCGCGCGGGGCCGGTGCCCCAGCCCTCGCCGGCCGGGTGCGGCGGACGGTCGTACGGCTCGAACGCGGTCATCGCGCCTCCCGGGTGCGGCTCGCAGGGTCGGTCACGTTCCAGGAAAGACCGTGCCGTCGCGGCACGGTCAAGCCCTTCACCACGAGGACCGGTCCTCCCCGCTCCGCGCTGCCGATCGGTGACGGGGCGGGGAGACTGGTCCCGTCGGCGCACGACGAACGGACGGGCGGCATCGTCCTGCGCCCGAGCCGACGGAAGAGGAGCGACGTGGCCGAACCGGGCGCCTCGGCGGCCTCGCTCCGCAGGCAGGGGTGCGAGGTCACCGAGCTGCCCGCCGTCCGGCGCTGGCTGCGCCGGCGGCTCCCGGACCGCGGGCGTGCGACCGACGCCGAGCTCGTCGTCACCGAGCTGGTCGCGAACGCGGCCGACCACGGCGGCGGCGCCAGCGGTCTGCGCATCACCGTGTCCGAACAGGACGGTGTCCACATCGAGGTCGACGACGGCGACCCGTCGGCGATGCTCACCGTCGGGCACTCCCGGCTGGGCGGTTACCGCGGCAAGGGCCTCGCCATCATCGACGCCGTCGCCTCCTGGGGCGTCGTCCGGACCCGGACGGGGAAGACCGTCTGGGCCGAACTCTGAGCGCCGTCACCGCGGACGGCGCTCAGGCGGCGAGGCGGGCCCAGACCGTCTTGCCGTCGGGGTGCGACGCACAGCCCCAGCTCTCCGACAGGCCGTCGACCAGCTGCAGTCCCCGTCCGCGAGGTGCGGTGGTGTCCACCGCGCGGATCACCGGGGCCCCGGCGGACCGGTCCCGGACGGCGACGGACAGGACGTGCCCGATCAGTTCCACGACCAGGTCACAGCGCGTACGGGCGTGGTCGACGACGTTCGCGACGAGCTCCTCGACGACGACCAGCGCGTCGTCGACGACGTCGGGGCCGAGGTCCCATCGGGACAGCGCCCCGCGCAGCTCGCGGCGCACCCGGCAGGTGCTCTCCTCGGACGGCACGCACACCCTCCGGCGCAGCCGCTGTTCCACGCTCCGGGTCATCCCCGCACCCCCTCCGACGACCTCGGAACCCGGGTTCCCCACCGCCGCGACACGGAAACGCCGGGGCGGTACCCACAGGCGGACGTGCCGGCCGGGTCCGATCCGCCGATCGACGGGTCGCCGGGCCGGGCCCGCGGAGCGGTACCGGTGACCGTCGCGTCCCGGGACCCTCGGGTGGGCCGACGCGGTCGGCCGTCACGCGAGCCTGCGAACAACGGAGTGAGCAGATGAAGGCACTCGTCTACCACGGTCCCGGCAAGAAGTCCTGGGAGGACGTCCCGGACCCGACCGTCCAGGACCCCACCGACGTCGTCGTGAAGGTCGACACCACCACGATCTGCGGGACCGACCTGCACATCCTGCAGGGCGACGTCCCGGCCGTCACCGACGGTCGCGTCCTCGGCCACGAGGCCGTCGGGACCGTCACCGCGGTCGGCGACGCGGTCTCCGGCTTCGCGGTCGGCGACCGCGTCCTCGTCCCCGCGATCACCCAGTGCGGACGCTGCGAGTACTGCCGGCGCAGCATGCCCTCGCACTGCCGGACCGTCGGCGGCATCGGCTGGATCTTCGGCCATCTCATCGACGGCACCCAGGCCGAGTACGTCCGCGTCCCCTTCGCCGACACCTCCCTGCACGCCGTGCCGGAGGGTGTCACCGACGAGCAGGCGATCTTCCTCGCCGACTCGCTCCCGACCGGCTACGAGGTCGGCGTGCTCGCGGGCCGGGTCCGGCCCGGGCACACCGTCGCGGTCGTCGGCGCCGGCGCGGTGGGGCTGTCGGCGGTCCTGACCACCGGCCTGTGGGGCGCGTCGAAGGTCATCGCCGTCGACTCGGACAAGTTCCGGCTGGAGAAGGCGCTCGAGTTCGGCGCGACCGACGCCGTCGACGTCGGCCCGGGGACCGTCGGCGACGTCACCGCGCTGACCGACGGGCTCGGCGTCGACGTCGCGATCGAGGCCGTCGGCTACCCGGAGACCCTGCTGACCGCGGCGTCGCTCGTCCGTCCCGGCGGGACGATCGCCAACATCGGCGTGCACGGCGCCCCGGTCGAGCTGCCGATGCAGGACATGTGGATCTCGAACGTCACCCTCACCATGGGCCTGGTCGACACCGTGTCGATCCCGACGCTCCTGACGATGGTGGCGAGCGGCCGGATCCCGGCCGAGAAGATGGGGACGCACTCGTTCACGTTCGACCGGATGGACGAGGCGTACGACGTGTTCGCGAACGCGGCCGCCCACCAGGCGCTCAAGGTCGTGATCACGCCGGGCTGAGCCGGCCGGGCCCGGCCGCGGCAGCGACGCGGCCGGGCCCGCACCGTCAGCCGGCCAGTGCCTCGTCGAGCGCCGCCCGGAGGTCGTCGAGCGACCGCGGTTCGAGAATCCGGCCGTTCACGAAGAACGTCGGCGTGCCGCGGACGCCGAGGGCGAGCCCGTCCCGGCGGTCGGCCTCGACCCGCTCCGCGGTGGCCGGGTCGGTGTAGTCGGCGTCGTAGCGGCCCATGTCCAGGCCGATCCGCTCGGCGTAGCCGCGGAACCGGTCGTCCATCGGCACCTGCTGCTCGCCCCACTCGGTCTGCGTCTCGAACATGAGCGCGTACATCGCCTCGTGCCTGCCCTGTCGGGCCGCGGCCTCCGCGGCCCGGGCGGCGCGCTCGGCGTTGGCGTGACTCGGCACCGGGAAGTACCGGAGGACGACGTCGACCCGGTCGCCGTACTCGGCGCGCAGCTGCTCGACCGCCGGGTACGCGGCGCGGCAGGCCTCGCACTCGAAGTCGAGGAACTCGACGAGATCGACGGTGGAGCCGGGCGCGGTCGACAGCCGGAGGCTGTCCTCCCGGGTGGCGACGGCGGCCGCCTCGGCCTCGGCCTCGGCCTCGGTGCCGGCCGAGCTGCCGCGGGTCACGGCGAGCAGGACGCCGACCGCGACGACGAAGACGGCGACGAGGACCAGGGAGAACCTCAGGTTGGACGGCCCGCCGGGCCTCGGCGCGGCAGGGGTGGATCGGGTGCGGATGATCGGAGACACGGAATGCCCTTTCGGGGCTCGGCGGCGCGCGGGCCGCGGACGATCGGACGACACGGACGGGACGCTCGGTCCGGTCAGTTCCGATCGACGCAGAGCACCGTCACGGGTTCGCGCACCGCGAGGAGCTCGACCGGCCCGGACGGCCGGACGGGCACCACGGGGGGTTCCGCACGCGCGGGGGCGGGGCACAGCGGCAGCACGGCCGCCGGCGCCCGCGGGGTGTCGAGGGCCCGGACCGTGGAGTCGTCGGTGCCGTGGTCACCGGTCGGGCCGTGCTGGCAGGGATGGTCCTCCGTGCACCCGGCGTGCCCGGCCGGGTGTTGCTCCACGACCGCCACCGGGACCGCACCGGTCCCGTGACAGGCCACGAGCGGGCCGAGCACGACGTGGGCGAACAGGGCCGGCAGGACGACGACGAGGGCCGGTCCGGGGCGGTACGTGGGTCGCCGCACGGTGCCCGTCACCCTCCCGCGGTCGCGTCCTGTGCGGGCCGACCCTGGCGACCGCCGCTCCACCACCGCGGCATGCCTGTAGAAACATCCGTACGAGTATTAGTATGTCCGCGTGACCGAGGACGACACCTGCGAGCTCCTGTGCCTGGACCTGCCGCACGCCGAGCGGATCCGGACCGCGCTGCCCGGGCTCGCCGCGCTCGAACCCGTCGCCGGGCTGGCCCGCGGGCTCGGTGACCCGACCCGGCTCCGTGTGGCGCGGGCCCTGCTGGCCGGCGACGAGCTCTGTGTGTGCGACACCGCGTGGATCGTCGGGTCCTCGCAGGCCCTGGTCTCGCACCACCTGCGTCGGCTCCGCACGGCCGGGATCGTCACCTCCCGCAAGGACGGCCGGATGGTCATGTACCGGCTCACCGGCCGCGGCCGGGCCCTGCTGTCGGTCCTGTTCGACGCCGACACCGACACCGACACGGGCACCGGGCTGCCGTCCGGAGCGGGCCGTGGCTGACGCGTGCTGCGACCCCGGGCCGGACGACGAGGCGCCCGCCCACCTCCGGGACGTCCGGGAGCTGCGACCGGCCGCGGTGGCGGCGGCGCTGCTCGTCGTCGCGCTGCTCGTGGGCCCGGTCCTCGACGGCCCGGCGCCCCTGGTCACCGGCATCGAGCTCCTCGCCGCCGTGGTCGCGGCGTCGACGTTCGTCCCCGGCGCGCTGCGCGCCCTGCGCCACGGCCGGATCGGCGTCGGCACCCTGATGACGATCGCGGCGGTCGGCGCCGTCCTCCTCGGCCGGATCACCGAGGCCGCGCTGCTCGGGGTCCTGTTCTCGATCGCCGAGGGCCTCGAGCACCACGCCGTGGCGAAGACCCGGCGCGGGCTGCGCGCGCTGCTCGCACTCGTCCCACCGACCGCGTCCGTGCTGCGGGACGGGCGCGAGGTCACCGTCGCGCCCGGCGACCTCGTCGTCGGCGACGTCCTGGTCCTGCGCCCTGGCGAGCGGGCCGCGACCGACGGCGTCGTCCGGGCCGGGCGCACCAGCCTCGACACCTCGGCCGTCACCGGCGAGTCCGTGCCGGTCGAGGCCGGGCCCGGCGACGTCCTGCACGCCGGGACGATCAACGGCGGCGGCGCGGTCGAGGTCGACGTGACCGCGCCGGCGTCGGACAGCTCGCTGGCCCGGATCGTGCACGTCGTCGAGGAGGCACAGGAGCGCCGCGGCTCCGGCCAGCGCCTCGCCGACCGGATCGCCCGGCCCCTCGTGCCGGGCGTCATGGTGCTCGCCGCCCTGGTCGCTGCGGCCGGTGCACTGCTGGGGGACCCGGCGCTGTGGATCGAGCGGGCGCTGGTGGTGCTCGTCGCCGCGTCGCCGTGCGCGCTGGCGATCTCGGTGCCGATGACCGTCGTCGCCGCGATCGGCGCCGCCGGCAGGCAGGGCGCACTGGTCAAGGGCGGCGCCGCGCTGGAGGAGCTCGGCCGGATCCGCGCGATCGCCCTCGACAAGACCGGCACGCTGACCCGGAACGAGCCCGAGGTCGTCGACGTCCTCGCCGTGCCCGGCGGGTACCGCGCCGACGTGCTCGCCTGCGCCGCCGCGCTGGAGTCCCGCAGCGAGCACCCGCTGGCCCGCGCGATCCTCGGCGCCGCGGGCGGACCGGACCGGCCGGTCACCGTGCGCCCCGCCGACGACGTCACCGCCGTCGCCGGTCACGGGCTCACCGGCACCCGGGACGGGATCGCGCTGCGGCTCGGCAGGCCCGGCTGGATCGGACCGGGCCCGCTGGCCGACGACGTCGACCGCCTGGAGGGCGAGGGCGCCACCGTCGTGCTGGTGGAACGCGGCGGGACGCTGCTCGGCGCCGTCGCGGTCCGCGACGAGCTCCGCGACGAGGCGCCCGAGGCCGTCCGCCGGCTCCGTGACCTCGGCATCGAGGTCGCGATGCTCACCGGGGACAACCGGCGCACCGCGGACGCCCTCGCCCGGCGGGCCGGTATCGGCACCGTGCACGCCGAGCTGCGGCCGGAGGACAAGGCGGCCCTCCTGCCGGTGCTCGCGGACGGGCGGCGCATCGCGATGGTCGGCGACGGCGTCAACGACGCCCCGGCACTCGCCACCGCGGACGTCGGCATCGCGATGGGCGCGATGGGGACCGACGTCGCGATCGAGACCGCCGACGTCGCGCTCATGGGGGAGGACCTGCGCCACCTCCCGCAGAACCTCGCGCACGCCCGGCGTGCCCGCCGGATCATGCTGCAGAACGTCGGCCTCTCGTTGCTGATCATCGGCGTGCTCGTGCCGCTCGCGGCCGTCGGCGTGCTCGGCCTGGCCGCCGTCGTCGTCGTGCACGAGGCCGCCGAGGTCCTGGTGATCCTCAACGCCGTCCGGGCCGCCCGGACGACCGCGCTGCCCGGTCTCACCGTGACGCCGCGTGTCGACGGCCCGCACCACGTCACGGTCGCGCCGGGGCCCGGCCCGGCCGACCCCTGCTGCTCCCCGGAGCCGGGGTCCCGCCGTGGGGGACCGGCCCGGCGGTGACCGTGCGGGCGGGAATGCCCGCCGGCAGGAGCGGGTTGATGTGACCGTGCGCACGTCGAACCGACACGCGGTCCGGGACGCACCGTGAACCGCGACAGCCTCCGAGTGGCCGTCGTGGTCCCGCTGCGGGGACCGTCGGCGATCTACGGACCGTCGTGCGTCCTGTGTGCCCGGCTGGCCGCCGAGGAGCTGAACGCCGGACGCGGCGTGCTCGGCCGGCAGGTGGAGCTCCGCATCGTCGACGGCGGCGGCCCGCCGCGGCACGTGGCGGCCGAGATCGACCGCCTCGTCGTGGCAGGCGAGGTGGACGCGGTGGTCGGCTGGCACCTCTCGGTGGTCCGGCAGCACCTCACCCGGGCGACGGAGGGGCGCGTGCCCTACGTCTACACCGCCCTCTACGAGGGCGGCGAGACGACGCCCGGGGTGTTCGCCATCGGTGAGACACCCGCGATCCAGCTCCTGCCCGCCCTCGACTGGATGGCCGGCGAGATCGACGTCCGCCGCTGGTTCGTCGTCGGCGACGACTACGTGTGGCCCCGCCGGTCGACCGCCCTCGTCCGGCGGTTCCTCGAACATCGCCGCGACCTCGGCGTCGACGGTGAGCGGTTCGTCGCGCTGGGGACCTCGGACTACGAGGAGGTCCTGCGGGAGATCGAGAGCAGCGGCTGCGACGGGGTGCTGCTCTTCCTGGTCGGGGACGACGCCGTCCACTTCCACCGGCAGTTCGCCGCACGTGGCCTCGAGGACCAGTGCGCCCGCTTCTCCACGCTCATGGACGAGTCGATGCTCCGGGCGATCGGCCCGGCCGCCACCCGGGACGTCTTCGTCTCCGCCGGCTACTTCGAGGCCCTCCCCACCGCCGAGAGCCTCCGGTTCGGCGCGCGCTACGTCGGCCGCTTCGGCCCGGAGGCGCCGGCCCCGGGTGCGCCCGGCGAGTCCTGCTACGAGGGCGTGCGGATGCTGGCCGCGCTGGTCGAGGAGACCGGCACCTGCGACGTCGGCGCACTCTGCGCGACCGCGGAGGCCTTCACTTACCACGGCCCGCGGGGAACCGTGGCGGTCGAGCGGTCGCGCGCCCGGCAACGCATCTACCTGGCGACGACCGACGGCACCGACTACGACGTCCTCACCGCCCTCTGATCCCGGCGGGCGTGCACCCGGCATGCGAAAGCCCCCGGTAGCGGCGCTACCAGGGGCTTCGTGGAGCCGCCTGCGGGAATCGAACCCGCGACCTACGCATTACGAGTGCTTTTCCGAGGTCCGCGCCCACGCCCCGGCTACCTGCGATAACGGGCCCCTGCGACTGGAGTTCACGCAGGTCAGAGGCCGATTCTGCCGGCACGGGCGTACACCGCGTGTAGCCCCGTAGACGCCCGCGTACCCCCGTGGCAGGGGTACGTGAGGGGTACGTGGCCCGACCTGGAAATCCAAGCCGGTGCAGGTATCCGAAGTAATTCGTTGAACTAGCGTCTGCGCATTCTCCGCGCGTAGCGTTCTATTCGCTGGAACCGTACCTAAGAACGGAGAAGCGAATGGAGCGCAAGCTCAACATTCGACAGGCGTCGGAATACACCGGACTCCCGACAGGGCAGATTGCCTACGCCGCGCGGTGTAACCCGCCCCGGCTGGTCGGCTACAAGACCAGTGAGTTCGGGCCGTGGTTCTTCACCAAGGCTGACCTGGACGTCTGGGTGGAGTCCATGCGGAACGCGAACGCGCCGGTCACGGCCGGCAGCTGAAGGAGAATGCAGATGCACACCATTCACAAGCCGCTCGGCTACACCGTCACCGGCGAGCCCTTTTGGACGCTGCGGGGCGCGGAACAGGGCTACAACACCGCCGGTGACATCGTCACCCAGACCATCGACGGCCAGCCGCTCAACTCCATCTGGGGCGAGTTCCAGCAGACGCTAGGCGTGCTGAACGAGAGCCGCGACGCGGTGACGGCGCTGCTGGCGTTCGGTACTACTGCCTCGGCGGAGGCCGTCGCCCAGACCATCGGCGAGGACGACTTCGAGCTCGCGTCGGAGTTCGGCGAGCCGACGAGCCTGCGCAACACCTCCGAGACGCTGATGATGGGGTACCCGTACCAGGACTGGGACAAGGCAACCCGGTTCACGTGGCGTTTCCTCCGGGACGCCACCCGGGAGCAGGTGGAGTCGGTGCACGCGCAGGCGCTCTACGCCGACAACAAGCTCACCACCACCGCCATCCTGAAGCGCGTGCTCAACCCGACGCCGGGGCTCAACGACGACGGCCGCACGGTCTACGGCCTGTGGAACGGCGACAGCATCGCTCCGCCGCGCCACCTGTTCACGGAGTTCCAGCCGGGCCACAACCACTACATGGTCAGCGGCGCGGCCACCGTCGACGGCAAGGACCTCGACGACCTGTACCGCAACGTCGCCGAGCACGGCTACCTGGACGTGCCGGGGACCCGGGCGATCCTGCTGGCCAACCCGGCCGATGTCGAACACATCGCCCGTATCCGCGTCACCGACGCCTCGGCGCCCGCCTACGACTTCATCCCCAGCGAGGGGTCGGCGCCGTACCTGGCCGACCAGGAGATCATCGGCTCCATCGCCCCGGCCAACTACAACGGCCTGGAGATCGCCGGGTCGTACGGGAACACGTGGGTAGCGCCGACGGGCTTCATGCCGCCGGGGTACCTGGTGCTGGTGGCGACGGGCGGGCCGGGCTCCACGCGCAACCCCGTCGGCTTCCGCGAGCACAGCAACGTCGCCGCGCGCGGGCTGCGGCTGATCGCCGGTGCGCAGCAGGCCTACCCGCTGATCGACTCGTTCTACACGCGCGGGTTCGGCGTGGGCGTTCGGCACCGGGGCGCGGCTGCGGTCATGGAGATCCGCGACTCGTCCGAGACGCCCGGCCCGTACCAGGCGCCGGTGCTGTGACGGGGGTGCGCCGCTACCGCCGCGACAGCCGGGGGCGGTTCGCGCGGACGGCGAGTTCGTCCGCGCGGCGTAGCGGCCCACAGCGGAAGCCGAGGTCGACCGCCGTGCCCGTCGCCACCATCCGCCGCACCAACCCCCGCAAGGTCCTGCCCGGCCCACCGGCCTCCGGCAAGGTGCACCTGGGGTTGCGGTCGGTGGAGGTGTCCGCCGAGAAGCGGCTCCCGGTAGCGGGCGGGCGGGTCCAGCTCACCGCTCAGGCCGGGCTGAAGGCCGAGCTCATCACCCGGTAGCTCCACCACAACTACAGGGCCCAGGCGTCAAAGTCGCTACTTGTCGCGACCAAGGCTGGCCATCAGGCGCGCCGCCCCTTTCTGCGTGCTGCCAGACCTGCGCCGATGCCCTGCCCCCGAGACCCCGCCTCCCTCCCCGAAGCCCACTCGGAGAGGGAGGCGGGGCTCCCCGCCAACCGAGAGGACCCGAGCCGTGAACCCCAACCATGACCAGTACCTCGCCGCCGTAGCGCACGCCCGGCGCATCGTCGAGCGGCACCGTGCGGCGGGCTGGGCCGCCTACCTGCCCGACATGCAGCCCGCGCCCGGGGCCGTGATCGCGTGGATGCGCGACCACGCGGCGTCGTTCCGCGACGAGACGCTCGCCCGCTGCGGGCACATCACCAGCCTCAGCGCCCCGGCGTTCGTGATCGGGCGGGAGCCCAACGTACTGCTGTGCGGGGCCTGCCTTCAGGTCAAGACCGACGAGCTGGCGGCCGGGTTCGCCTCAGCCGTGGACGGCGCTGACTGTGACCTGTGCGGGGTCCGCGCCTCCGAGCTGAACATGTGCGCCTTCAACTCCGGCGCTGTGGTGTTCCGCGGATTCGCCTGCGACCCGTGCCTGGCGCCGAATCCGTTCGTGAGGACTGCCTAACAACGTAAGCGGCCCGGCCGGAACTTGGAGGGGTACCGACCGGGCCAGACCGCCCAAGGAGAACGATCATGAGTAACGCTACCCGGGCCAGCGCCTCCGAGCTGGCCGAGCTGATTTCTTCGCGCACGCCCGTCCGCGTGCACTGGAAGCACCACGACGCGATGCCCCTGACGGGCGTCGTGACCGGCTACGGCCGCGCGGGGTTCGCCCTACGCCTCACCGGCAGCGCACACCAACGCAGCCTGTCCAGCCCGGTCCTCGACGTCGCGCGGGCGAGCGGTGAGGTCACGGTGATGTGGTCGTCGGTGCGGCGTATGTGCCCGCGCCCGGCCGGAAAGTAGCCCATTATCAAACGGGCACAATTCCAGTCAAGAACAGCTCCCCCGGAATATCTCACGCATTCACCCCGGTAGCGCCGGTGAACGCCCGTGGCGTATAGTTACGCCGGTAACCGAATAGGCCGACGGTGGCCGTTAACAACCGTTCCGGTTTGAGGGCCTGGCATCCTCCCGGGCTTGGGGAGCTTTACCGCTGCAATTGGCGACGGTAGACCCAAGCAAATCAACCACCCAGGCATCTACCGATGACGTGTGTCGTCGGGAGGTGACCTGGGTTTTTCTATGCCTTCCTCCCGATGACCAAACCGGGAGGGCCACAACATGAGCCGCAAGCTCACCATCGAGGAAGCCGCCGAGTACACCGGCTACAAGGAACGCGTCATGCGGGACGCCATCAAGCGCCAGGACCTCAGTGCCGAACGCCCCGGCGGGTTCGAGCGGGGCCGCCTGTACTTCGACCCGGCCGAGCTCGACCGCTGGCTGACCTCGATCAAGGTCGGCTCCGAGTGAGTAGCCGCGTCGCGCTGCGCGACCTCGTACCCGTGCGCCGGGCCGATCTCGCTGCGGCAGCTCGGCAGGCGCACAACGGGTGGGCGCGCGGAGGGGTCCTCGGGCGGCTACGGCGCGTGGGCCGGGTGGACGGGTTCGGCGTGGGAGGCCGGGACGGGGGTCCGGGCTGATGCGTGAAGTGGAGACGGCGCGGTGTCCGTGCTGCCAGCCGTATCTCGCGCCGGAGATAGCGCACAACGGATGGAGCAGGTCCACCCGGCCGGAGGGCAACCCCGTGTTGGCGCTGACGCGGCTACGCGGGCCGCTGACGGCCGACGAGCTCGCGGGCGGGTGGCTCCGGAACACGTACCGGCTGCGGCTACCTACCGGGCACGTGTGCGTAGCGGAACCGCACGCCGCGTGGCAGAGAGCCGACACCCTGCACGAGGAACTCGATTCTCTGGCGGAGTTCGGCTGGTCCTACGTGATCTCCGAGGAGCAGGCTCTGCATTGGACTCGCGACACCGTCAGCGTGCAGCTCTACCCCAAGGGCGTGCGCCCGGTGGACCTCAAGAAGTTCTGGCGCACCGCAATCCGCCAGGACTCCAGAAAATAAGCGCGCACGCATGCTGACATCTTAAAGTCAATAGGTCCTTCACCGCGAGGTCCCGCCCCGGGTTATGCCACCCCAGGGCGGGCCTCCGCTCCCTACGAAAGGCCAGCCATGCCTCATCAGAAAGCGTACTGCCCCCATGCCTGAATCCGCTACAGAACTACGAATCCCCCGCCTCAAGGAAAACTGCACTCCACGCGGAGCGGCTCTCGCCTACGCCAAGGCGGGGTGGTATGTAATCCCGCTGCGGCGGGGAACCAAGCACCCAGGATCGATCCTCGGAGACGACTGGCCGGAGCTTTCTACCCGTGACCGCGACGATATCAAAAAATGGTGGCCGCAGGGCACCGATCGCGGAATCGCGCTGCACGTCGGCAAGTCCGGTGCCTTCGCAATCGACATCGACCGCCCGGAGCACCTGCCCGAGTGGCTGTCCGAGGAGTTCGAGGGCGCGTCGTATCACTGGACCTCCCGCGAGCGGAACCGCCGTCACGTGCTGTTCCTGATGCCCAAGGGCCGGACGCTCGGCAACGGCATGGGCGCCTTGCGCAACCAACACTGGGGCGAGGTCCGCGGCAAGAATGGCGTTATCGCCGTATACCCCAGTGTGCACCCAGACGAGATTGCACCGGACAAGGCCAAGGACCCGGACGATCCCGGTCTGTACAGATGGGGCGCGATCGCCCCGCTGTTTCCGCTACCGGAATCCGTCGCCTCGATGCTCAACGATGCGTCGGCTGAGGTGACAGCGCTCGAAAGCGACGCCGAACTCGACGCCTTCCTCGACTCCCATAAGGGCAATGCCGAGCCGTACGGGCTCAAGGGGGCCAAGGCGGTGTTTGAGAACCGGGACAAACTCCAGCGTCACCCGTCGATGGTGGATGCGCTGTGCATGGCGTTCCGCGAAGCCATCATCGGCCGCTTCCCCGCTCGGCAGGCCCACGACGAGCTCCGAGCGCTGTGGGTGTCGGCGTTCGAGGACCAGGAGGGCCGCCGGCCAGATGACAATGAGTTCCTCGACATGGCCAAGTACTGCGCGGCGGCGGCGCAGCAGGCTGACCCGGCGGAGACCCGCGCCAAAGTTGACCGGGACAAGCCAGACGACGAACGCGCCGATATCGACAAGGAGAAGCACCGCCTTCTTATCCGGCATCGGGCCAAGGAGGAGTTCCAGGCCGAGCTCGCTGCCCTGCACTTCTACGCGCTGCCGCGCGAGACCCTCGCTCAGGCTTTCGAGCGACCCCGCGATAAGACCCCTCACCGTATCGAGGGGCTGCACAAGGTCGGCTACAACTCGACCGTCTCAGGCCGCTACAAGACCGGAAAGACCCACATCAACGCCAACAAACTCCGAGCCTTGGCCGACAATGTTCCGTTCCTGGATCGATTCGATATTTTGCCGCCCGACGGTCGAATCGGAGTTCTTAACTATGAGCTCGACGAGGCCGACTTCTTCGATTGGTTGTCGTACGTCGGGATCGCCAAGACGGATCGTGTCGCTCCGCTGAACCTGCGGGGTCGCCGCTTCAGCCTTGCGAGCCCGCGCAACGTTGACGAACTCGTCAAATGGTGCCGCGAGATGGAAGTTGAGGTGCTCGATCTCGACCCCCACCGGCGCGCGTTCTCGGGCTTCGGCAAGGAGAACGACAATGACGACGTCAACCGCTTCACCGAGACGCTGGATGAGGTCAAGACCGCCGCCGGGGTTCGGGACCTATTCCTGTACGTCCACATGGGCCGCGAGCAGCACGAGCAAGGCACGGAGCACGCGCGCGGCGCCACGGCCCTCGACGACTGGGCAGACCAGCGCTGGCTCCTGACCAAGGTCGCCACCGGGGACCGGTTCCTTTACGCCGAGGGGCGCCTACCTGACGTGCCCGAGTTCCAGGTGCAGATGGACCCGGCGACGCGGCGCCTGTTCGCCGCTGACGGCAACCGGAAGGCGTCCCGTAACGCCACCCTCACTTCCGACGCTCAAGCCGCCATCGCCAAGGCGCCGGGGTGCAACACCACCGAGCTGATCGAGGCCATGAAGCTCGGGAAGAGCAAGGACGGCGGAGCCGCCGAGTTGCGGTCTCTTCTCGACGCTCAAGCCGGCCATCTCTGGCGAAAGGTCGTGCGGCGGAACGGTGGCGCCAAGCGCTGGTTTCCTATGTCCACCTCGCAGCCCGAAGCAGAAGCGGCCGTCAACGCCTCCGGGGGCCTGACGTGAGCCGTTCGGCCCGCGTTCGGCCCGCGATCTTGGTCCGATTTCATGAATGCCCAGGTAGATGGGGTGGACGTTCGGCCCCGGGTCGTTCGGCCCCGACTTTTCAAGATCGCAGGCCGAACGATCTACCTGCGGAAAGGTGTTCGACCCGTTCGGCCTGCGTCCAGCCCCCCGCAGGTCAGCGTTCGGCCCGGCCTCCTATAGGGGGCCGAACGTGACCGACCCGAGGGCCGAGCAACAAATAGAAGTAGAGAGTGGAATGGAGAAGACAAGATGAACGGTAAGAACCTATCCACATCAGGACCTATCCACAACCGTAATCACCGAAATATGCCGGACCATCGACGGTGTGCTGCTATGCTGACGGACGGAACTCGCCGGTGCCAGAAGCCCGCTCTCCTGGGCACGAACATCTGCCGCGAGCACGGGGGCAATGCCCCTCAGGTGAAGGCAGCGGCCAAGGCGCGTATCGAGAAGGCCGCCGACCGGTTGGCCCAACAGCTACTGGGCATGGCCGCTGACGATGAGCTGCCCCCGGCGGTGAAGCTCGGCGCGCTGAAGGACGCGCTGGACCGGGCGGGCCTGTCTCCTCGACAGGCTTTCGACGTGACCCACGAGCTGAAGCCCTACGAGCAGACCCTCCAGCGGCTCGAACGGGGGCCTCGCCCCGGCCGTGAGGCCGAGCCCGAGATCATCGACGCCGAGATCGTCGATGAAAGCTCCGCCGCCCCGGCTTGCGCGGGGTGTGGAGCGCAGTTCCCGGCCGAGCTACCGCCTCACCTGGACGCCTACCCCGAGTTCTGCCGAGACTGCCGCGACGCGGGCCTGGACTCCGCCCCGGCGTCTAGCGGCGCCCCCTCTGACGAGACCCGCGAGTCGAGCGGACCTGTCCCGGAGTCCGGGCCGAGGTACTCCGGCGAGGAGGCCCGTAGCGGGCCGCTGCCCGGCCGGGGGTACCCGTCGCCGGACGAGGCGCGGCAGGCCCGTACGCGCACAGCTAGGGACCCGGGCGACGCCCCCGGCGCCGGTGAGCACGGCTACGTCACCGCCGAGGAGGGCGCCCGCCTCGCCGCGCGGGACTACCGGCGCCCCCGCCCCAGGAAGCGGCGGGTGTAGCGGTATCGGTGCAGCTCAGGGGTTTGGGAGTGGAGTATCCAAAGTGGACGGTCTGGCGTACGGTTCGCGGCGTAAAGCGGAATTGTCCGTTTACGCCGCGACCTACCCAGGAGGACACATGAACGACTTCGCCACCGAGATCGCCCGAGTCGAGGACCTCGCCCCCGGCGACCTCATCGAGCGGCTGGGCCTGGGCTGGTTCGTGGTGATGCTCGTGGAGGTCGTCCGCGTGAGCGGGTTCCCGGGTACGGCGGTGCGGGTGGAGTTCGAGGGCTCGCCCGCCCGCCGCTACCTGCCGGGCTCGACCTTCAAGCGCCGGGTGGACGACGCCAGCCCGAGCCACCTCGACCACGAGGACATCACCTACGGCTCCTGCGACTGCGGAGCTACCGCAGCAACCTGCGACGCCAGCCGCGCGGGTTGCTGCGCCAACTGCGGTCACCCGGAAGCGGGCTGCCGGGAGTGCGAGCAGCTCGCCGGGGTGCAGTCGTGAGCCGCGCTAACGCTGCGCGCAAGGCGACCCCTCGCCGGGCGACCGGGAAGGCGAAGCAGCCCACGAGCGGCACAGCGAGGACCCTGCACGTGGTCGGCTACGTCCGGGTCAGTACCGAGGAGCAGACCCGGTCGGGCCACGGGCTCGGAGCCCAGCGCGACGCCATCGCGACCGAAGCCGAGCGCAAGGGCTGGGAGCTGGAGTGGGCCGTTGACGAGGGCGCCTCCGGCAAGCGCATCAACCCCCAGCTCCAGCGCGCGCTGGACCTCCTCGCCACCGGCCAGGCCGACGCGCTCGTCGTGTCCAAGCTGGACCGGTTGGCGCGGTCGGTCCTGCACGCCGCCGACATTATGGAGCTCGCCCGCCGACAGGGCTGGAACCTGATCGTGCTGGACATGGGGATGGACCTCTCCACCCCGCAAGGCCGCGCCCTGGCCCAGACGATGGCGGTGTTCGCGGAGCTGGAGCGCGAGATGATCGGCATCCGCACCAAGGAGGCGTTGGCCTCCGCCCGCAAGCGCGGTACGCGCTTGGGTCGCCCGCCCCTGGTGGAGACGGGCACGCGTCGCCGGATCGTGCAGATGCGGGAGGCGGGCGAGTCCTTCCGCGCTATTGCCCGGGCGCTGGAGGCCGACGAGGTGTTGTCGCCTACGGGGCGGCTGACCTGGCAGGAGTCCACCGTCCGGCGCATCTACCAGAGCACCGAGGCCCCGCCCCTCCCCTCTCTGCAGGAGCAGCAGTGAACATCCAGAAGGTTGAGCACAAGGCCCGCCGCGACGGACGCCCCGTCACCACCTACAAGATCCGCTACAAGGAGCGCGTACTCGACCCCACTACCGGGCAGCCCATCGGACAGCAGCGCAGCCGGTCGGAGACGTACCCCACGTACGAGGCTGCCAAGGAGCGCCGACGCGAGATCGAGAACCAGCGCGCCGCCACGGGCGCCGTAGTTGGCCGGGAGGCTCGACAGGAGCCGTTCGGCACGTTCGCGGCGATGTGGGTACGGGAGGCGCGGGACGCGGTAGCCCTGGGCGACCTCAAGCAGCGCACCGCAGACGACCGCGCAGCCGTGCTGCGGCGGTACGTGTTGCCCACCTTCGCCGGGCGGCCGGTCGGCGGTATCACCAAGCCCGAGGCCGCGGAGTTCCGCTCGGAGCTGATCGCACGAGGCCTCGCCCCCGCCACGGTCAAGGCCGCCTACGACACCTTCCGGCGGGTGTTGGAGATCGCCGTAGACAACGGCACCCTGAGCACCAACCCCGCCGAGCTACGGCGCAAGGCCGGTACTCGCTCCACCCGGTACGCGGCCGGGTTCGAACACCGCCCGCTGTCCCGCGAGCAGCTCAGCGCGGTCACCAACGCCACCCGCACCGAGCTGGACGCGCTGATGGTGTTGTTCCTGGCGTACTCGGGCGTGCGGGCGGCGGAGTTCGCCGGGCTGAACGTGGGGGACCTGGAGCTGCCCCCGCCCTCCTCCTCGCCTACTGACCCGGCGCCCGGAGGCGCCTACGTCCGAGTCCAGCGCACCCGTCAGCGGGTCGGCGGAGCCTGGCACGAGGACACCCCCAAGTCCGCCAAGTCGACGCGCCGGGTGCCCCTGCCGGCGGAGTTGGCCGGGCGGCTGCGGACGTACCTGACGGTGACGCACCCCCGGGCCGGTGAGCTCGACGCTCCGCTCTGGCCGGGGCGCCTACGTGGCGGCCACACGCACGGGCGCCAGACCGACCGCACCCGGCCGACCGGCACCCCGGACTGGACTCAGCCGGTTGAGCCGAGCCTGTTCTACAAGAACGTGCTGAAGCCCGCGCTGCGGGCGGCGGGGCTGCCCGCGTCGGCTCCGGGCGTGAAGGGCGTCCGCCTGCACGACCTGCGGCACACCTTCGCCACGCTCGCGCTCGACGCCGGGCACGACTACCGCGAGGTCAGTGAGTGGCTGGGCCACGCCGACTACACGACGACCCTGCGCACCTACGCCCACTGGCTCCCCGGCGAGGCCACCAACTCGATGCAGCTGCCGGACGCCCCGGCCCCGGCCCCTCGGGAGGCCTCGAACGTCGTCGACCTGGCCTCGCGGCGTCGCAACGTGAGCTAACCTCTTCGCACCGTTCCACCGGAGGTATGAATGGCCACAACCAAGCCCGGGAACAAGTCGATCAAGCTCAGCGGCGTTTCGCTGTGGGCGGCCGACGACGGCAACATCCACATCACGAGCGACGACCCCGACGCGCGCGGGCTCCTCCACACCTACGTCAACAACAACCCGGACTCCCAGCGGTACCACCCCGCCATGTACCGCCAGCTCGCCCGGCTCTTGGTGGCCCAGGGCAAGACGGTCCCCAACTGGGTCGACGACCGCGCCACCGACTAGTTCGGCCCCTACCGAACGCAGAACCCCGCCCCTCGGGTACTTCCGAGGTCGGCGGGGTTCTGTCGTGTACGGGACGGCTAGGAGGTCGCGATAGCCTCCCTCGGAACTCGATCGAGGGAGACGAAGTGGATCCCCAGCTGCTGACGGCGCTGATCTCAGCGGGCGCCGCCCTCGTCGGCGCGATCGTCGGTGCCCTCGCCACCACCCTGACGGCAAGGGCGCAACACATCAGGAGCATCCGAGCCGAGTCCCGGAAGAACGAGCGTACTCGCGAGTGCGCCGCCGCCGAGGCGTGTCGAGTCAAGATCGGAAGATTCGCTGACCTGACGGTCCTAGAACGAGACCGCAAGGGCGAACACGAAGACCAGTTCGCAGCCAGGCAGAACGAATGCCTTCAACTCGACAAAGAGTTGCGCGTCGAGGAGTTGCACCTACCGGACGAGGCGCGGAAGCGCGTCGCAACCGCTCGTGAGCTGCTGATGAACGCCAGCGATCTGGTTGTCAACGGCCACTTCTACGCAAGCGTCAGCGCGATCCGCACTGCCGTTGAAGAGCACATCGCCGAGGTGAGCGTCGCTGTCATTCGAGAGACCGAGGTGCCGGCGAGACCCGACCGCTTTCGACAGGCCTGCGTTGCGCTCAACAAGCACTATGAACTCCTCAACGAGATCTATGCAGAGGACCTGCACGACTACGAGGAGGCTGAGCGGAAGTGGCTCGCCGCAAACCCCGAGGCGGTTGAGCCTGCCTCCGCAGCGGAGCCCAAACTCGCCGGACTGCGCCGGAAGATCGCGAAGAAGGTCTCGCCAGACAAGTAGGTGGGTCACCAAGGCCAGGCGCGCCCGTGCCCGCCCCGGCGCCTACGGCTGCGGTGACGGCCCCGGCGAAACAGGGCTCGGAGCCTCCGGCAGCAGTTGATCATGCACGGAAAGTTACGCCAATCGTCACGCTCTGTAACCGCCATCCAGCGGCGCCCGCCCTCCCCTCTCGACGGGCGAGGGGTACGTCAGGGGTACGTAGCGACTCGACCCCGAACAGCAAAGAGCCCCCGGTAGCTGGGCTACCAGGGGCTTCGTGGAGCCGCCTGCGGGAATCGAACCCGCGACCTACGCATTACGAGTGCGTCGCTCTGGCCGTCTGAGCTAAGGCGGCGTGGTGCGGACCCAGTGTAGCGATCGCCCCGAGCCCCTCGTGCAGCACCCACCGGCGCCCGCGGACGGTCACCGGCCGAACGCGAACCGCGGTCCCGGCTCCCAGGGGCCCCCGTCGTAGCGCCACAGCGCGAGCCCGGTGACCGTCGCCTCCCACGGGACGAACCCGGCGGCGAGGTCGTCGTGCAGCGCGCGGGCGACGGCCGGATCGACCTTGTTCTGGACGGTCACGTGGAGATCGGACTTCCCGGCGTCCTGCCGGGTCAGCCGCTCCGCCCAGCGCGACGCCAGGTCGCGCCGCAGGGCGAGCAGCTCCGGACTGTCCACCGTGTACGCGACACCGCGGCCGAGCAGGCGCAGACCGGACACCCGGGCGGTGACGGGCTCCCGCTGCGCGGCGGCGGCGACGTCGTCGGTCACGGCGGTGGCCGTGTCGGCGGGCAGCGCGTGGAACAGCGTCAGGTGCGCGGCGAGGTGGTTGCGCTCCGGCGGGAAGTGCCGGGCCCGCAGGTCGTCGAGGTGACGCCGGCTGGGCTCGTCGAGCAGGGCGGTCAGGACGAGCGGCCGGTCGTCGCGGTCAGCCACGGTGCAGGGCCGTCATCATCGCCTCGACCGCGATCCGCGGTTTCACGTTCTGCTCGAGCGCGTCCCGGCAGGCCAGCACCGCCTCCAGCCTGCGCAGCGACGACTCCGGCCCCCACTCGGCGGCCGCGACACGGATCTCGCGGTCGCGGTCGGGGTTCGCCAGCGGGACCTGCGCGCCGGACGCGGCCACGATCGCGTCCCGGTAGAACCCGGCGAGGTCCACCAGCGCCCGGTCGAGGGCGTCGCGCTGCGTCCGGGTGGCCCGGCTCTTCTGCCGCTTCTCCAGGTCGCGCTCCGCGGCCTTCGCCGACCGGGCGGCCGACGCGGCGCCCTTCCCGGTGCCGCCGGCGCCCATCGCGACGGCGAGCTCCTCCCGCTCGGCCTCGTCGCGCGAGGCCCGCAGCTCCTCGGCCTCGCCCTCGGCCGACCGGATCAGCACGTCGGCGTGGAAGAACGCGTCGCCCAGCCGCCGCAGCCGGGTCGGCACGGCGAGGATCTCCTCCCGCCGGGACCTGGCCTGGGGGTCGCGGGCGAGGCGGCGGGCCCGGCCGACGTGACCGCCGCACACCGACGCCGCCCACTGCGCCTGCTCGGGCTCGATCCCGTCGCGGTCCCGCAGGACGCCCGCGACCGCCTCGGCGGACGGGCTGCGCAGCTGCACCGGGCGGCAGCGGGAGCGGATCGTGACCGGCACGTCCTCGGGGTGGTCGGACGGCGCGCAGAGCAGCCACACCGTCTCGGGAGCCGGTTCCTCGACCGCCTTGAGCAGCGCGTTCGACGCGCCCTCGGTGAGCCGGTCGGCGTCGGCGATGATCACGATCTGCCAGGTGCCGGTGGCCGGGCGGCGGGCCGCGAGCTGGACCAGGGCCCGCATCTCGTCGACCTTGATCGACAGGCCCTCGGGGTTGATCTCCCGCACGTCGGAGTGGGTCCCGGCCAGCGTCGTCCGGCAGGCCGCGCACTCGCCGCAGCCGTCGTAGGGGCACTGCAGGGCGGCCGCGAACGCCCGCGCCGCGTTCGACCGGCCGGACCCGGGCGGGCCGGTGAACAGCCAGGCGTGCGTCATCGCCGACGGGTCGGCGGCCGCCGCACCCAGCTCGGCGACGGCGGCGGGCTGGCCCACGACGTCGGCCCAGACGCTCACGGCGCCCCCTCCGTGATCCCCGCCTCCGGCAGCAACGGCAGCACCCCGTCGAGGACGCGGGCGGCCACGTCGTCCTCGGTGCCCGCGGCGTCGACGACGACCGAGCGCTGCGGTCCGTGCGCGGTCACCGTCCTCGCGAGCAGGCGCTGCACGCGGGCGTGCTCGGCACCCGCCACACCGGGCTCCGGCCCGGTCTCGGGCGCGCGGTCCAGCAGCACCGAGACGTCCGGGCGCAGCCCACCGGTGGCCCAGCGCGCCAGGTCCTCGAGCTCGCCGTCGTCCGGGCCGGTGCCGATCTGCTCGGCCGCGACGCCGAACCGGGCCAGCGGGCTGGCCATGAACCGGTCCACGACGACGACGGCGCCCCCGTCGAGCGCCGGCCGGACGACGCGCTCCACCAGGTCCGCCCGGACGGCCGCGGCCGCGAGCGCCCGGGCGCGCAGTCCCTCGAGATCGGCCTCGCGGGTCGCGGCGGCCCAGCGCGTCGCGTCGTGCTCGCCGGGGCCGGGATCGACGACCCGGTGCCCGCGCTCGCGCAACGCGGCGGCGAGCCGGCGGGCCTGGGTGACCGTCTCCTCGGGCGTCGCACCCTCGACGGCGACGAGCAGCCCCGTCCCGGTCCGCCGGTCGCCGGACCGCAGGGCCGCGACCAGGTCCCGGACCAGCGGCTCGAACCCGCGGTCGTCCATCTGCCGGTAGGCGACGGTGCCGACGACCGCGGCGACGATCCCGCCGCCCGCCAGCACGAACCGCGTGCCGTCGACGACGAACGCGGCGCCACCGATCTCGACCGTCCGGGTCGCGACGACCCCGACCACGATCGGTACGAGCGACATCGACCCGAGCAGCACCAGCCGCACCAGGGACTGGACGAAGGCGTTGATCCGGCCGCGGACCGCGTCGGCGACCTGGGTGCCGATGATCGTGAGGCCGGTGAGGAAGGCGATCCCGGCGAACCCCCCGACGAGCATCACCGCGGCGATCGCCATGAACAGGTGCACCGCGACGGCGACGACGACCAGCGACGCCCCGGCCGCGACGATCGCGGTGCCGAACAGCCGGTTGTGCGGCAGGCGACGGGCCAGCCGCGGCCCGATCCCCATGCCGATCGCGAGCCCGCCGAAGACGGCGACGAACAGCACCGAGTACGCGGCGTCGCCACCGCCGAGGCTGGCCGCGTAGAGCTTCGCGGTCGCGATCACGGCGCCGCCCGCGGTGAAGGCGCCGACGATGCCGATCACCAGCCCGCGGACCAGCGGGGTGTCGACGACGAAGCGGAACCCGTCGCGCAGCAGGAACAGCATCGACGGCGGCGCAGCGCGGCGGTCCGCGGCGGACGGCCGCCCGGAGATCTCCCGGACCCGGAAGAACACGACCAGCGCCGAGATCAGGAAGGCGAACGAGTTGACGAACAGCGCGACGTGGACGGCCGCCACCGGGTCCGCGTCGATCAGCGGGGCGACCTTGCTGACCAGCGCGAACAGCCCGGCACCGCCGACGACCGCGACCCCGTAGGTCACGATCAGCCCCAGCTGCGCGGCCGCCTCCATCTGGTCGGGGCGGCGCAGGAGGTTCGGGACCGCGGCGTCCTTCGCGGGGATCCAGAACATCGTGCACAGCTCGATGAGCAGGGTGACCAGCAGCAGCCACCACAGCGACCCGACGAACGGGATCGACGCCAGCAGCGCGAACTTCAGCAGGTCACAGGTGACCATCACCTTGCGCCGGTCGAAGCGGTCGGCGAGCACGCCGGCGAGCGGCCCGAACAGCAGCGACGGGACCAGCTTCGTCGCGACGACGCCGCCGAGCGCGAAGCTCTGCGCCGTGTACCCGGCCTGCGCGGTGAGGTGGGTCGCGAGCGACGTGAGCGCGAGCAGCGACATCCACTCGCCGGTCGAGGTCAGGATCGTGACCGACCAGAGGCGGCGGAACGCGGGGATCGCCAGCACCGACGACACGCGGTGTGCGGTGGGGGCCGGCTGCGGCGACTCGGGGGACGCGATCGCGGCTCACCTCCTGACGTGCCCGGCCGGACGGCGTGCACCGGACGGCCCGTCCGGGTCCCAGGGTAGTCGGGCGGTCCGACATCCCTCGGACGGGAGCGACGGCCTCAGACGATCGTCGACAGCGTCTGGACGAGGATCACCAGGAAGACGGCCACGAAGAACAGCGTGAACACCCGCGCGCCGGTGCGGCCACGGGTGAGCCGGGAGAAGCCGATCAGGCCGGGGTCCAGGTCCACCGGGGGACGCGCGGAGACCGCGGGCGGCCGGTACACCGGGCCGTCGATCCTGCTCGTGGACGGGCGCGGGCGCCGCGGGGCGGGGAGTCCCGGGACCGGGCCGGCCGGGGCGCGGCGGGGTGCGGGCGGGGACGGTGTCCGGGACGGCGGGGGATCGGGCGGGCCCGCCGGGCGACGCGGGCCGGGGACGGGGTCCCGGGCGGTCGCCCCGGACCCCGCGGTGCCCGTCCCGGTCTCCTCCGGTTCCGCGGTCTCCGCCGGCTCTCCGGCGGTTCCGGGCTCTGCCGCATCCGCTCCCCCCTCGGGGGCCACGGCCTCCGGCACCGCCGTCCCGGCGCGCTCCCGGGCGAGCCGGGACGCCTCCCGTTCCGCGACGAGCCGCGCCACGCCCCAGCGCCCGTCGTCGGCGGGGCCGGGCGCGGTACGCCTGCTCCTCCACCGCACGGCCATGCCCGCATGCTAGGCCCGGACCAGCGCATTCGTCTCGGTACGACACCGGACACGGCCCGGCACACCCCGGCCGGGTGACGGACCGGACCGCCCGGATCCGGGGTCAGCCGCCGTCGGGCGGCGGGCCGCCCTCACCGCCACCGTCGCCGCCGTTCGGGTCGCCGTTCGGCGGCTGCCCCTCGTTCGGGGGCGGCGGCCCGCTCGGCCGGCCCGGCGGCGGAGGCGGCGCCGGCACGCTGCCGCTGCTGACCTGCAGGGTGACCTGTTCGCCCGGCAACGCCGCGCCCCGCGGCTCCTGCCCGACGACGGTCCCCTCCGGAGCCCGGTTGTCCACGGTGCGGCTCGTGACCTGCCAGCCCTGGCCCTCCAGCTCGCCCCGGGCCCCGTCGATCGACCGCCCGACGACGTCCGGGATCCGCGACTCGGCCCCGCCGTCGAGGTAGCGCGGGTCGGTCGGGGGCAACGGCGTCGGCGGTGTCCCCGCCAGGAGCGGCGTCACGGCGCCGTACCAGGTCCGGGCGGGCGTCTTGCCACCGAAGATGTTGCCGTTGCCGCAGGCGAACGGGGCGCCGCCGCCGTCGCACAGCGGTCGCGGCGAGTTCGAGTTGTCGAAGGTGATGACCGCGCCGGCCATCTCCGGCACCGCGCCCATGAACGCCGCCGACTTGTGCTGCTGGGTCGTCCCGGTCTTGCCCGCCATCGGCCGGTTCCAGCCCGCCGCGCGGGCGGCCGCGGCCGAGGTGCCGCTGATGTCGTCCTTGCTCATCCCCGTCACCAAAGTGTTGGCCAGGGCGGGATCGACGGCCTGCTGGCACGGCTCCTCGGTGATCGGCACGTTCTCGCCGTTCGCGTCGGTGATCGTGTCGATCGGCGTCGGCGGGCACCACTTGCCCTGCGAGAACAGGGTGGCGCCGACGTTCGCCAGCTCCAGCACCGACGTCGGCGTCACGCCGAGCGTGAACGACGCCAGCTTCTGTTCCTTGATCACCTCGGCGATCGAGCGGTCGGTGCGCTCGCCGCTGCCGGGGTCGACGAACGGCGTCGTCGCCAGCGACTTCATCCCCAGCCGGACCGCCATGTCCACGACGTCCGGGACGCCGGTGAACTCCTCCAGCTTGATGAACGCGGTGTTCGGCGACTGCGCCAGCGCGTCGGTCATGCTCATCCGCGGGGGCAGTCCCTCGCTGGCGTTGCCGACCGGGATCGGGCGCCCGCTGCCGTCGACGTAGATCGGCGACGCGTAGCCCGACGGCGGCACCTGCATCGAGTAGTTGATGCCGAGGCCCTTCTCCAGGGCCGTGGCCGCCGTGAACATCTTGTACGTCGATCCGGCACCCAGGTTGACCGGCTGGTACGGCAGGCCGTAGCTGGTCTCCTCGGCGTCGGCGTCCAGCCCGAACGTCCGGCTCGATCCCATCGCCAGCACGCGGTGCTGGTCCTGGCCGGGCTGCACCAGCGACATCACGTTGGCGACGTTCGGGGTGTCCGGGGCGACCTCCTTGTCCAGCGAGCGCTTGACCTCCGTCATGGCGCGCCGGTCCAGGGTGGTCTTGATCGTGTAGCCGCCCCGGGTGATCTGCTCCTCGGAGAAGCCGGCCTCGGTGAGGTACTGGACGACGTACTTGCAGAAGAAGCCCATGTCACCGGCACCGTTGCAGCCGTTCGGCACCCGGACCAGCGGGTTCGCGACGCCGAGCGGCGAGGCCGTTGCCTGCTTCGCCTGGGCGTCGTCGATCATCCCCTGCTGGCGCATCTGCTCGATGACCAGGTTGCGCCGCTGGAGCGCGGTGTCCGGGTTCCGGACCGGGTCGAACCGGGTGGTCGACTGGACCATCCCGGCGAGCATCGCCGCCTGCGGGACCGTCAGCTTGTCCGGTGTGGTGTTGAAGTACGTCCGCGCGCCGGCCGCGACCCCGTAGGAGCCGTTCCCGTAGAAGACGATGTTGAGGTAGCGGTTGAGGATGTCGTCCTTGGACAGCTGGCGCTCCAGCTGCAGCGCGACCCGGGCCTCCTTCAGCTTCCGGGCCGCCGTCTGCTCGGTCGCCTTCAGCCGCTCCGCCTCGGTCCGGGCGTCCACGTAGAGCATGTAGTTCTTCACGTACTGCTGGGTCAGCGTCGAGGCACCCTGCACGACGTCGCCCGAGGTCGAGTTCGCCACGACCGCGCGCAACGTGCCCTGCCAGTCCACGCCCTGGTGGTCGTAGAACCGGCGGTCCTCGATCGCCAGCGTCGCCGCCTTCATGGCCGGCGAGATCTGCTCGTTCCCGACCTCGGTGCGGTTCTGGTCGAAGAGGTACGCGAGCGGGCGGCCCTCGGAGTCGGTGACGGTCGTCGTCAGCGGGGCCGGGTTGTTCACCAGGTCCACCGAACTGGACGTGACGCTGTCCCCGGCCGCGTTGGACAGCACGCCGATGCCGCCGGCCAGCGGGAACGCCATTCCCGCAGTGACCACACCGAGCAGGACGCACAGGCCCGCGAGGACGCCGAGCGGGCGGAGCAGGCGGCGGGGGAACCTCACGAGGACCAACCCTACGGCGCCGGAGGTCAGGAATCCGTCAGGTCGGCGTCCCCCGGGTTGCGTAGTTTTGCGCGCTGCCCCGTGCACCCTCCGTTTCCGAGAATCGACGGGAGTCCACCGCGGGCCCCGCAGGCGCCCGCCCGTACCCGCCGAGGTGCCGACGATGACCGAGCAGAACGTCACCCCGATCGACGCCCGCCGCGCCGGCAGGCCCCGGCTGCGCCCCGCGGGACGGCGCCCGGCCGGTCCGGTCTGGAACTGGCGGGTCGCCGCGCGATGCCGGACCGGGGACGCCGAGGACCTCTTCGTCACCGGCGCCCGCCAGCGCGAGGCCCGCGGGTTCTGTCACTCCTGCCCGGTCCGCACCGAGTGCCTGGCCCACGCCCTCGACCAGCAGGTCGAGTTCGGGGTGTGGGGCGGGATGACCGAGCGGGAGCGGCGGGCGGTGCTGCGCAGGCGTCCGGACGTCGCCGACTGGGCGGGGCTGCTCGGCCGGGCGCGCAGCGACCACTACTCCGGACGCACACGCGGGGCATGATCGGCTGCTCGCTACGGTCGTCCCGTGCAGACCACCGAACGGCTCGGGTTCCTGTCCGATCTGTACCGGGCCCACGCCGGCGACCTGTCGGCCGTGATCACCCGGCAGCGGGCGTTCCTCGCGGAATCGCCGTCGGTGACCCCGCAGCTCGACGACGTCGAGGCCGAGCTGACCTACCTGCTGCTGCGGCACCACCGGCCGTCGCACGTGGTGGAGATCGGCACGTTCTTCGGCTGGTCGACCACCTGGATCCTGTCCGCGCTGCAGGACAACGACCACGGGCACCTGCACTCGTTCGACCTCGTCGACCACGTGCGCCGCACCGTGCCGCCCGCGCTGGCCGGCGACCGCTGGACGTTCCACCAGGGAGACCTGCGGGACACCGTCGGCGAGCTGCCGGACGACACCGGCTACCTGTTCGTCGACGCCGACCACGGGCGCCGGTTCGGCCGCTGGTACCTGGAGAACCTGTTCCCGCGGATCGCGCCGGGCACCCCGGCGAGCGTGCACGACGTCTTCCACCTGCGGTGGGCCCGTCCCTTCACCGAGGGCGCCGAGGTCCTGCACTGGCTGCGCGAGCGCGACACCGGCTGGTTCACCGCCGCGCGGGCCGCGGCGCGGGAGAACCTGCGGGAGCTCGACGCGGTGCGCGCGGAGGTGGGGATCACCGGGGCCCGGGGGACGACCCGGAACCCGATGATCTTCTTCGAGATGCCCTGACCCGGGTCAGCTCCCGGTCGCGGCGGTCCCCGCCGGGGCCTCCCCGGCCAGCAGGCCACCGACCCGCCGCAACCCGTCCAGGTCGGCGATGTCCCCGGCCAGCGACGGCACCCGCACGACCGGCACCGACGGGTGCGCGGCCGAGAACCGGGTGAGCAGGTGCTCCTCCCGCTCGTGCAGGTCCGCCCGGTCGGCGTGCAGCCGCAGCACGGCCGCCGCGATCTGCGAGCCGGGCCCGCCGACCTGCTCGGCGGCGGCCCGGGAGCGCGCCGCCGACACCGGCGCGAGCACCGGGTGGGTCCGGTTCAGCACCAGACCGGCGAGCGGCATGCCCTCCGACGACAGCCGGTCGGTGAAATACGCGGCCTCCCGCAGCGCGTCCGGCTCCGGCGCGGCGACGACGAGGAACGCCGTCCCCGGCGAGCGCAGCAGCGCGTAGGTCTTGTCGGCACGCTCGGCGAACCCCCCGAACAGGGTGTCGAAGGCCTGCACGAACGCCGACGCGTCCTGCAGCATCTGCCCGCCGATGATCGTCCCGACAGCCTTGGCGAACAGCCCGAACCCGGCCTCGACGATCCGGCGCAGACCCCGCCCGCCGGCCTTCGCCGGTGCCGCGAGCAGCTTGATCATCCGGCCGTCCAGGAACCGGGACATGCGCTGCGGCGCGTCGAGGAAGTCGAGCGCCGAGCGCGACGGCGGCGTGTCGACGACGACCAGGTCCCACGTCCCGGCGGCGACGAGCTGGCCCAGCTTCTCCATCGCCATGTACTCCTGCGTGCCGGAGAACGACGAGGAGACGACCTGGTAGAAGGGGTTCTCGATGATCTTCTGCGCCTTCTCGGGCGGCGCGTGCCCCTGCACCATCTCGTCGAAGGTGCGGCGCATGTCCAGCATCATCGCCGCGAGCTCGCCGGTCGCCACCGGGACGGGCGCCGGGTCGTTGGAGAGCTCGTCGAGCCCGAGCGCCTGCGCCAGCCGGCGGGCGGGGTCGATGGTGAGGACCACGACCTGACGGCCCCGCTCGGCCGCGCGGAGCGCCAGTGCCGCCGACGTCGTCGTCTTGCCCACGCCGCCCGACCCGCAGCACACGACGACACGGGTGTCCGGGTCGTCGATCAGCGCGTCGATCTCCAGCTCGCTCATCGCCGGGCCTCCAGGTGCACGCCCTGTGCGGTCATCGACTCCGCCAGCTCGTAGAGCGACCCCAGGTCGACGCCGCCGAGCAGGGCGGGCAGCGTCAGCCGGGGCAGCGGCGGGTCGGGTTCGGTGTCCAGCCGGCGCAGTGCCGCGGTCTCCCCCGCGACGGCGACGGCGTGCTCGACGGTCTCGGCGACCAGCCCGTCGATCTCGTCGGGCGCCAGCTCGATCCCGGCGCTCTGCAGGCCGTTGCGGATCCGGCCGGCGTCGACCCGGCCCCCGGCGGCGGCGGTGACCGACCGGTCCGGCAGCCACTGCTCCCGCATCCGGTTCACCACGACGGAGCCGAGCGGGATACCGGCCCGGTCCAGCTCGGCGACGGTGTCGAGGGTCTCGGTGACGGGCAGGTCGGACAGCAGCGTGACCAGGTGCACCGCGGTGAGCGGGGAGTGGATCAGCTGGTCGACGCCCTTGGCCTGACCGTGGATCGGGCCGACCTTGGCGAGGTCGGCCATCGCCTTGGTGACGTCGAGGAACGTCACCAGGCGACCGGTCGGCGGCGCGTCGAGGACGACGGCGTCGTAGGCGGGCCGCCCGTCGGCCTCGGTGCGGGTGACGCACTCCTTCGCCTTGCCGGTGAGCAGGACGTCCCGCAGGCCGGGGGCCAGCGTCGTCGCGAACTCGATGGCGCCCATCCGGCGCAGCGTCCGGCCTGCCATCCCGAGCCGGTAGAACATCTCGAAGTACTCGAGCAGCGCGGCCTCGGTGTCGACGGCCAGCGCACGCACCTCGCCACCGCCCGCGGCGACCGCGATGCGGCGTTCCTCGTAGGGCAGCGGGGCGGTGTCGAAGACCTGGGCGATGCCCTGCCGGCCCTCGACCTCGACCAGCAGCACCCGCTTCCCGCCGGTGGCCAGTGCGAGCGCCAGGGCAGCCGCCACCGTGGTCTTGCCGGTGCCGCCCTTGCCGGAGACGACGTGCAGCCGCGCGTGCGCCAGCTCGTCGGGCCAGGGCGCGGGGCGGGCCGTGGATTCGGGGTGGACGGTCGACGTCACGCGATCAAGCGTACGGAGTGGGCGCGCGAGCGGCCCGGTGGCGAGGCGGGCCCCACACGCGCGCCCCGTTGGGCCGCCACACGGACGTCCGTCGCAGCGGGACGGCCATCCGCCGTCCGGGGCGGCCCGGCGCGGTCCGGACGGGTTAGAGTCCGCGCATGAGCTCCCCGGTCGTGAAGTGGGAATACCTGACCGCCCCCCTGCTGATCCACAACACCAAGGCGATCCTGGACAACTTCGGCCAGGACGGTTGGGAGCTGGTCACGGTGACGGCGGGCGCCAACGCCGAGCAGCTCGTCGCGTTCTTCAAGCGGCCGGTGCAGCAGTGAGTGCACTCGCCCGCCTGAAGGACCTGGGGCACGCCCTGCCCCCGGTCGCGGCGCCGGCCGGTGCCTACATCCCGGCCCGGCGCAGCGGGAACCTCGTGTTCACCGCGGGCCAGGTGCCGTTCGTGGACGGCGTGGTCGCGGCGACCGGCAAGGTCGGCGCCGAGGTGTCGGCCGAGCAGGCCTACGACCTGGCCCGGATCTGCACGCTGAACGCGCTCGCCGCCGTCGACGCCCTGGTCGGGCTGGACTCCGTCACCGGCGTCGTGAAGGTGGTCGGGTTCGTCGCATCGGACCCGTCCTTCACCGGGCAGCCCGGTGTGGTCAACGGCGCCTCCGACCTGCTCGGCGAGGTGTTCGGCGAGTCCGGCGCGCACGCCCGGTCCGCGGTCGGCGTGGCGGTCCTGCCGCTGGACGTGCCGGTCGAGGTGGAACTGCTCGTCGAGGTCGGCTGAGGCCATGACCACCGTCGCCGCCGCGCCGGCCGCGCACGAGCTGCTCCTGCGGCTCGCCGGCCGGGTGCCCGACGAGCTGCTGTGGCGGCTGCGTGACTGGGTCGCCGCCGGCGACGACGAGGCGATCGGCGCCGTCCTCCCGCGGACCCTGCTGCGGCACCGGATCGGCCTGACCGACGACGAGCGCGAGCTGCTGTCCGCGGTCGTCCCGTCCGGCTCGGCGTCGCACCGGCTGGTCGGTGCGGTGCTGGCCGGGGCGGAGCCGGTGCCGCCGTCGTTCGGTCCGGGTGAGCCGGACCTGGCCGCATGGTCGGCCCTGTCGGTGCTCCGCGACGACGCCCGCGAGCTGCTGCTCGCCGTCCGCGGCGACGGCGCCCGGGTCGTCCTGGTCCGTGGTGCGGAACGGCCGCACCTGCTGACCGCCGGTCTGCAGCGGCTGCTGCGGGTGCACGGCGAGCGCGTCCCGAAGGTCGAGGTGTGGGCCGGCGACCGGCCCCCGAGCCCGTACCACGAGGCGGCGTGTGCGGCCGCCACGTCGCTGTGGAACCGGCCGCCGGTGCCCACCGGCTGAGCCGACCGCCCGCGGTCCGTCCGCGCTCACGGCCCGCCCGCGAAGGAGGCCCCATGTCCGACCCCACGTACCGGCTGCTGCTCGAGCTGGCCGGCCGGGTGGACGACGACCTGCTGGCCACCGGGCGGGAGCTCGTCACCGTCGGCGAGGAGGGCCACGCGCTGGAACTGCTGGTGGCCGAGCTGGTCGCCGGGCGGGTGGTGCTGCCGTCCGCGGTGCGCCGCGAGCTGGTCGCCGAGGCCGGCACCCGGCGCATCCAGCCGGACGCCGACCGGTTCCTGCCCCGCGGCGGACCGGGAGCGGACACCCCGCACCGGTTCACCGGCGACGGCCCCACCGACGAGATCGCCCGGGCCCTCGCGGGGGTCACCGCCCCCGACGACGGCTGGATGCTGGCGTGGCGGGTCACCCCGGCCGGGTCGGCGCCCGGGCCGCTCCCGCATCCCGTGCTGCTGGGCCGCACCCACGGCGACGGGTCCGCCGAGGTGCTGACCTACCGGGCACAGTCGGCGCTGGCCGGGGCCGGGATCGCGGCCTCGGTCGAGGTGCGCGGCGACGGCGACCCGGACACGCCCTACCACCGGGCCGCCCGTGAGGTGGCCGTGCCGGTGCACGCCGGGCCGGGTCCGGTCCCGGACGGGCCCGCTCCGGTGGTGGCCGGTGGATCCGGCGCCGCCACCGTGGCGACGGCCGAGCCGGCGTCCGAGGCGGTGGCCGAGCCGGTGGCCGGGTCGGAGGCCGAGTCGGTGGCCGGCCCGGCGATCGCGTCCGCGTCCGAGGACGTGGCCGATCGCCCCGGACCGGTCGCTCCGTCCACTCCGTCCCTTCCGCCGGTTCCGTCCATGACGGACGGGCTCGTCCGTCGACGACCCGGCCGGTCCGTCGAGGACGCCGAGGACGGTCCCTTCGCCACGCCCGCCGCCGTCCCGGCCGACAACAGGTCGGACGACGACGTGGCCGACCATCCCGCCGACGATCTGGCCGACGACCTGGCCGGCAGGCATGCCGCCGAGTTCACCGACGATCTCGCCGGTGCCGATCACGACGCGAGCTCCGGGTACGGCGGTCCCGGTCCCCGCCGGGGCACGGGCGGGTTCCCCCGCGGCCGGGCCGACACCCCGGCCGTCCCGGTCGACGACGCCGCCCCGGGCGGACGCACCGGCCCGGCCGGCCGGATCGACACCACCGGCGACCTCCCGTCCGGCACCGGGACCCCACCCGGCGCGGGCACCTTCGACACCGGCCACACCCCTCCACCCCCGGAGGAGCACCGCCCGGTCACCTCCCCGCCGCCCGAGCCCGCGGCGGCCGACGAGCCGCTGCACCCGGCACCGCGGCCGTCGCCGCCGATCCGCGCGCTGCGGGAGGCGACGTCCGGCGACTGGTTCGACGACGCCGACGCCGACGCCGACGACCACCAGGAGCCCGCCGCCCCGTCCGGTGCGGACCACGGCACGGGGCCCGGGGACACCACCGCGGACCCACCCGCACACCGCGCGGCACCGGACGACGTCCCCGACGACGGGACGCCCACGCCGGTCTCCGGGTCCCCTGCCACCGGTCCCGTGACCGCATTCGCGGCCGCGACCACCACGGACGACCGGGACGACGTACCCCCGCAGCCGGAGTCGTCGGGACACCGGGACGGATCTCGGGTGAACGGTGCGCCCGTGGCGCTCCCGGCACGCCCGGCCGGCACCGGACCGGGCGGCACCGGCGACCGGTCCGACGCCGGCCCGTCCGGCGGGACGGTCGCGCCGGACGGCGCCACCCCGGACGACCCGGCGGATGCCGGCCCGACCGCCCGGCCGGCGCCGGCACCCGCTCCGGCACCCGTGCCGCCGGTCCCCCCGGCACCCCTTCCGCAGTCGCCCGCAGCGCCGCCGCCACCGGCTCAGCCGGAGCCGGCCCTCCGGACGGGAGTCCCGCAGGCCCCGGCGCCGCATCCGCCGGCTCCGCAGGAGCCGGTCGCGCAGGAGCCGGTCGCCGCCCCGGCCCCACCGATCGGCCGGGCGGCCCCGGGCCCGGCACCGTCGAACGGCGCCGTCGCGCCGCTGCGGCCCCGGTCGAACGGCCGGCCGGCACCCGTCCCCGCGGCCGACGAGGACGCCTGGATGCGGGACTGGGCCTCCGGCGCCTGGGTCGGAGAGACGGCCCCCGCCGAGACGGGCACCGACCCGCGGCCGGCCCCGGCCGCGGAGGGCGCCGAGATCGACGCCCCGACCCCGCCGCCCGGGACGCCGATCGTGCAGGCGCCCGCCGTGCCGCCGTCGACCGGCGGTACGGACGGATCGCACCGCCCCCGGCACCTGCTCCTGACCGAGGGCCCCGACGCCCCGGCCGGCGGGGCGCCCGCCGACGACGATCCGCGACCGAGCCCCCAGCCGCGTCCCGCGCCGGAGCCCGCCGCGGCCGGTGCGCTCGCGGAGCGGCTCAGTCCGACCGAGCAGGACCTGCTGCAACGCCTCCACGAGGAGCTCGCCGCACGGGAGAGCGGTGGCGAGCCGACCCCGCGGAACGGGACCGCCCGGACCGACCGGAACTGATCAGCCGGCGGCCCGCACGATCTCGTCGACGATCCGCTGCAGGTGCAGGGCGCGGGCGGCGTCGACGGGCAGCCGCGGGTCCCCGGCCTCGACCGCGTCGGCGAGGTCGTCGAGCAGGCTCGCGTAGCAGGCGACAGCGTCGGCCGGGCGGGAGTCGAGCGCTGTCCGGCCCCGGCCGTCCGGGCCGAGACCTCCGGTGATCGCGATCTCGAAGTCGGTCGGCTCGACCGGCGTGCGCAGCGACAGGACGAGCGAACTGCGGGCGCCACCGGAGTGCTGCAGCCCGATCCGCCACAGGTCCGGCTCGTCCCGCCGGGCCTGCTCGACGCCGGTGACCGGGCCGAGTGCCGCGTCGAGCAGGTCGATCACGTGCGGCCCGACGTCGAGCAGCGCGCCGTGCTCGGCCCGCCACTGCGACGACGCGAACGGCCCGCCGAGCAGCGCCCCGGACAGCCAGCGCGCCGTCCCGACCGTCCCCGGACCGTGCGGGCCCTCGGGGACCGCATCGAGCCAGGCGCGGATCGCCGGGTCGAACCGCAGCGTCAGCACGGTCGCGGAACAGACACCGGCGTCGGCGATCGCGGTGGCGGCCCGCTCGGCGGCCGCCAGGTCCGCGGCGAGGGGTTTCTCCAGCACGAGATGCCGTCCCGCGGCCGCGGCGACGGGCACCAGCTCGCCCTGGGCCTGCGGCGGGACGGCGAACGCGACGGCGTCGCACGCGTCGACCAGGTCGTCGAACGTCGCGTGCACCGGCCCGCCGGTGATCGCCGCGACCTCCGCCGCGGCCTCCGGGCGCCGGGCCCACACCCCGGCGGGTGTCCACCGCCGGTGCCCGGCGATCGCGGGTGCGTGCACGGTGCGGGCCCACGGCCCGGCCCCGACGAGTCCGATGCGCATGCGGGCATTCTCACCATCGGACCGGCGTGATCGTGACCTAGGGTCGGCGGTCATGAGCACCGCAGCTCCGACGACGGCGCAGCCGGTCGAGCCGAAACCCGCCGCGACGGTCCTGCTCGTCCGCGACGCGCCGGACGGCGGACTGGAGGTGTTCCTCCAGCGCAGGGTGGCCGGGATGGCCTTCGCCGGCGGCATGACCGTGTTCCCCGGCGGCGGTGTCTCGCCCGACGACGTCCCGGACCCCGCCCGCTGGCGCGGCCCGGAGCCCGCCCGGTTCGGCACCGCGTTCGGGCTCCCCGAACCGCAGGCCGCCGCGCTGGTCACCGCCGCCGTGCGGGAGACCTTCGAGGAGTGCGGGGTGCTGCTGGCGTCCCGACCCGGGGCCGAGCCCGGCCCCGACGGGCTCGCGGCCCACCGTCGCGACGACCTCGTCGGACGGCACGCGACGCTGCCCGCCCTGCTCGCCGAGCACGACCTGGAGCTGCGCGCCGACCTGCTGGTGCCGTGGGCCCGCTGGATCACCCCGCCGCGGAACCCGAAGCGCTACGACACCGCGTTCCTGGTCGCCCGGCTGCCCGAGGGCCAGGTCGCCGACGACGCCACGACCGAGGCCGTCGAGGCGCGCTGGTGGACCCCCGCCGCGGCACTCGCCGGGTACGAGGCCGGCGACGTCGCGCTCATGCCCCCGACCCTGCACACGCTGCAGGACCTGGGCCGGCACGGATCGGCCGCCGCGGTGCTCGACGCCGCCGTCCACCGCGAGATCGAGCCGATCACCCCCGAGGTGCGCCGGGAGGGCAAGGTCGTGACGATCACGCTGCCCGGCGACCCGGACTGGCGATACGAGGAGGCACGCACGTGAGCCACCCGCTCTACGGCAGCCTGCGCGCGGTGCACCCGCTCGCGTCGGTGCTGCTGCAGGACAACCCCGGCCCGATGACGCTGGACGGCACCAACACCTGGGTGGTCGCGGTGCCCGACTCCGGGCAGCGGATCGTCGTCGACCCCGGGGAGGACGACGGCACCCACCTGGAGGCGCTCGCCGACGGTGCCCCGGTCGCCGCCGTCGTCCTCACCCACCGGCACCACGACCACGCCGGCGGGGTCGGTCGCTTCGTCGAGCTGACCGGCGCCCCGGTCTACGCCGCGGACCCGTCCCTCGCGGTCGGCACCGACCCCCTCACCGACGGCACGGTGATCGCCGGGGCGGGCGTGGAGCTGACCGTCATGACGACGCCGGGACACACGTCCGACTCGGTGTCGCTGCTGCTCGAGGGGCCCGGATCGGACGGGCCGGCGCTGCTGGCCGGCGACACCGTCCTGGGGCGGGGGACGACCGTGATCGCGCACCCGGACGGCGCGCTGGGCCCCTACCTGGAGTCGTTGCGCCGCATCGCCGAGCTGCCGGCGGGGACCCCGCTGTTCCCCGGGCACGGGCCGGAGCTCCCGGACGCCGCGGAGATCGCGAACGCCTACCTCGCGCACCGCGAGCAGCGGCTGGACCAGGTGCGCGCGGCCCTGGAGGAGCTGGGGCCGGAGTCGACGGCGCGGGACGTCGTCGAGGTCGTCTACGCCGACGTCGACACCTCGCTGTGGGACGCCGCCGAGCTCTCGGTGCGCGCCCAGCTGGACCACCTGCGCGGCTGACCCGGCCCGTCGGCGGTCACGGCGCGGGCGGCGCCGTCCCCGCATCGTCGTGCGCGTCGATCCACTCCTCGCGGAAGCGGTGCAGGAACTGCTCCAGCGCCGCGTGCCTGCGCTCGCCCATCTCCCGCCCGGCCGCGGTGCGGAGCTCCCCGCGCAGCCGGAGCAGCTTCTCGTGGAAGTGCGCGATCACCGAGCCGGTGGGCCCGGAGCGGTACCCGTCCGACGACGGCGGCGCCGCCGGGTCCCACAGCGGCTCACCGATCGCCCCGCCGTAGGCGAAGGCACGCGCGATCCCGGTGGCGCCCATGGCGTCGAGCATGTCGGCGTCGTGCAGGCAGGCCGCGATCGCGGCGGCCGCGGCCGGTGGTGCGGGGCCCCGGTCGCCCGCCGAGAAGGAGTAGCGGCCGGTCGCCTCGACGGCGTCGAGCACCGGCTCCCACAGCTCCGAGGGGATCCCGCCGCGGCACAACGCGTCCCGGGCCTCGTCCCGGCACTCGGCGGGGGCGACGACCCGGCCCAGCCGGGCCTCCGCGGCCCGGTGGTGGTCGTGCACGTAGGCGGCGACGGCGGCGACGAACCCGTCGTGCCCCTCCCGCACCGCGAGCCGCGCCGCCAGCCCGGCGACCCGGTCGAGGTGCCCCAGGTCGTGGGCGACGTCGGCGCCCACCATGTCCGCGGCGACGGCGTCCCGCAGCCGTCGCAGGTCCGCAGCGCCCCTCACGCGGGGCTCCCGGCCGGCTCGCGCCGGTCACCCGCGGCCGCGACCGAGCCGCGGCGCAGCCACAGCAGCAGCGCGACCAGCATCCCGAGCGCCCCGCCGGTGGCGTACCCGGCGGGGCCGAGCAGGTCGATCATCGTCCCGGCCAGCGCCTGCCCGGCGGAGACGCCCAGCACCGCCGCCATCACCATCCAGTTGAACGCCTCGGTGGCCGACTCCGCCGGTGCGGTCAGCTCCACCCCGAGCGAGTGCCCGGTGACCTGCGGGGTGATCAGGGCTCCGGCCGCCATCATCGGGACGGCGAGCAGCACCAGCGAGCCGAGCGGGGAGACCAGTCCCATCACCGTCACCAGCAGGGCGAACCCGGCCAGCAGCACCGGCAGCCGCAGGTGCAGCGGGCGCGGCCACGGCCGCATCCCGTAGGCGACGCCCGCCAGCACCGACACCACCGACCACGCGGACAGCAGGATCCCGCCGGCCGCGGGGGAGCCGGCGAACTCGGCCGCGGCGAACACCCCGACCTCGGCGGTGCCCGCCACCAGGCCGAACCCGAGCGACGCGAGCGCCACGGTCCGCAGTCCCGGCCGGCGGAAGACACCGAGCAGCCCGGTCTCGCGGGCGAGCGCCCCGGTCGCGCGCTCGGCGCGGATCCGCTCCGAACGACGGCGCACCGATCGGGTGAGTGCGAACCAGGTCGTCCCGACCAGCTCGGCCGACGCGGCGACGACGAGTGCCGTCCCCGGCCACGGGGTGGCCACCACCAGCACCGCGGCGAGCGCGGGCCCGAGGACGAAGAACGTCTCGAGGCTGATCGCCTCGTAGGTGTAGGCCGCCTCGCGGCGCGGCCCGGACGGCACCAGGTCGGTCCACAGGGCGCGCGAGGAGCCCTCGATCGCGGGGGTCGCGAGGCCCGCGAGCACCGCGACCGCGGCGGTCACCACGACCGGCGACGCGGCCTCGATGCAGACCACCAGACCGGTGACGGCGACGGCGTAGACCGCGACCAGGACGAGCATCGGCCGGGTCGGGCCGAGCCGGTCGAGCACCCGGCCCTGGACGACGGTCCCGGCGGCCGTCCCGACCAGCAGCGCCGCCGAGATCGCACCCGCGACGGCGTAGGACCCCTGGACCTCGCGGACGTAGAGCAGCGTCGCGAGGCTGTGCATCGCGATCGGGAACCGCCCGATCACGGACGCGCAGACCGGCGCGGCGGCCCCGGGCGCACCGAGCGCGGCCCGGTAGTCGGAGAGGGAGGCGGCCACGCAGCCCAGGATCACATGGTCTGGTACGGACGTACCAGCGGTATTCCGGGGGGTGGGACGCCGCTCAGCGGGCCCGGCGGGCCAGGCGCTCCGGCTCCAGGATCAGCACGCTCTTGCCCTCGAGCCGCAGCCAGCCGCGGTGCGCGAAGTCGGCGAGCGCCTTGTTGACGGTCTCCCGGGAGGCACCGACCAGCTGGGCGATCTCCTCCTGCGTGAGGTCGTGCGTGACCCGCAGCAGACCGGACTCCTGCGACCCGAACTGACGGGCGAGCTGCAGCAGCGACTTCGCGACGCGGCCGGGCACGTCGGTGAAGATCAGGTCCGCGAGCATGTTGTTGGTGCGGCGCAGGCGGCGCGCCAGCACGCGCAGCAGCTGCTCCGCGATCTCGGGGCGCTTGCCGATCCACTCCCGCAGCGCGGTGCGGTCCATCGTGTAGGTCCGCACCTCGGTCACCGCGGTCGCCGAGGACGTGCGCGGGCCCGGGTCGAAGATGGACAGCTCGCCGAACATGTCGGACGGGCCGGCCACCATCAGCAGGTTCTCCCGGCCGTCGGGGGACTTGCGGCCGAGCTTCACCTTCCCGCCGGCCACGATGTAGAGGCGGTCACCGGGCTCGCCCTCGGAGAAGATGACCTGCCCACGGGAGAACTCGACGGTCTCCAGCGCCTCGGCCAGCGCCTCGGCGGCCTGGGGCTCCACACCCTGGAAGATCCCGGCCCGGATCAGAACCTCGTCCACTGCAACTCCTCGTTCACCGGCCGCGATCGTCACGGCGGGTCGTCGGCGCGCCAGTGTAGAGGCCTTCGCCACACACGTGCGCACCAGTGACCCGATCGGCTCTCGTCCGATCGGGCCCGCTTCCTGCCTCGGCCGCTCCCGCAGCCCCGATTTCGATCTTGTCAGTTCCCGTCAGGCCGACGGAACCTGGCTACGGCGACCGGTCCTGCGCCGGCGGTTGCGGAGCCGGAACAGCTCCAGCGCCCGGCTGGTACCGGACCGGAACAGGGCCCGCACCTCGTCGGGCCGGGGCTGCTCGAGCATCTCGTCCAGCTCGTCCTGCCGCACCGTGGACTCCCGCAGGCGGGACTCGACGCGCTCCATACCGAGCGCGAAGAACATCACGAGCAGCGGGACGAGGACGCTCAACCAGGCAGTCATGGCACCTCCGATCCTCTCTCACTGCTTCGCACCGCAGCCCGCCGGGGGTAGCCGGTGCGCGTGCTTCGTGATGCGTTCGTGATCTCCGCGACCGGTGATCGGACGTTCGGCGGCCGGAACGGGCCGCTCGGCGCCGTGCACACGCCGCCGTCGGGCCCGGGCACGGCGGCGGCCGGCCGCGCGACACGGTGCCACGGCTGTCGGAGGGCACCCGTACGCTCGGTGACGTGAGCACCTCCGTCCGGCGGCCCACCCGGCGCGCCGCGGCCGGTCTCGCCGCGCGGGTCGCAGCCGGGGAGAACCCGATCGGACGAGCGCGACGGGTGAACCGGATCCTGCGCGCACTGGCCGAGGCCTACCCGCACGCGCACTGCGAGCTCGACTTCTCGACGCCGCTGGACCTCGCGGTGGCCACGATCCTGTCGGCCCAGTGCACCGACGAGCGCGTCAACCAGGTGACCCCGGCGCTGTTCGCCCGCTACCCCACGGCAGCGGGCTACGCCGGCGCCGACCGGACCGAGCTGGAGGAGCTGATCCGGCCGACCGGCTTCTACCGGAACAAGGCGAACTCGCTGACCGGGCTGGGTGCGGCGGTGGTCGAGAAGCACGGCGGAGAGCTGCCCGCCACCCTCGACGAGCTGGTGGCGCTGCCCGGGATCGGCCGCAAGACCGCGAACGTGATCCTCGGCAACGCGTTCGACGTCCCCGGCATCACCGTCGACACCCACTTCGGACGGCTGGTGCGCCGCTGGGGCTGGACGACCGAGGAGGACCCGGTCAAGGTCGAGCACGCGGTCGGCGAGCTCGTCCCGCGCCGCGACTGGACGATCGTCTCGCACCACGTGATCTTCCACGGCCGCCGCGTGTGCCATTCGCGCAAGCCCGCCTGCGGAGCCTGCACCCTGGCGCCGGACTGCCCGTCCTACGGCCTGGGCCCCACCGATCCCGGCGAGGCCGCCGCGCTGGTCAAGGGCGTGGAGCGGGAGCACCTGCTGGCTCTGGCGGGGATCTCCGGGGCCGGTCCGTGAGCCGGGCCGGCGCGACCCGGTCCGAGATCGTCTCGACGGTGGTCGTCGCCCTGCTGGTCGCGCTCGCGGTGTGGGCGCTCTGGCCGTCGCAGGGCGGCACGCCGGACCCCGCCGTGCCGCCGGCCGCCGCGGGCCGGCCGGACTCCGATCCGGCGGCCGCCGACCCGGCGGCACTGGCCGCGGCGCGTGCCTCCGCGGCGCTGCGGCCCTGCCCGGTCCCGTCCGGTGCACCCGCCGCCGGGCCGCTGGCGGGCGTCTCCGTCCCGTGCCTCGGCGCGGACGGCACCGTCGACGTCGGCGCCGCCCTCACCGGGAGCCCGGCGCTGGTCAACTTCTGGGCGTCGTGGTGCGTGCCGTGCCGCGACGAGCTGCCGGCGCTCCAGGAGTACGCCGGGCGCCCGGGATCGGTCCCCGTCCTGACCGTCGACGTGCAGGACGATCCCGTCGCCGCCCTGGACCTGGCCGCCCGGCTCGGCATCACGCTGCCGGCGGTCACCGATCCGCGCGGCGAGCTGCGTGCCGCGCTCGGCACGCCGCCGGTGCTGCCGTTCACCTACGTCGTCCGGGCCGACGGCACGCCGGCGATGGTCGATCCGCCGGTCCCGTTCCGCGACGCGGACGACGTCGCCGCCGCCGTGGAGCGGCTGCGGTGACCGCCGTCGTCGTGCCGGAGCCCGATCCCGGTGCCGCACCGGACGCGCTGAAGCCGCTGGTCGAGGGCGCGCTGGGGCTCGACCCGGGCTGGTTCGGCCCGCGCCGCGACCCGGCGGGGCGCGCCGAGGGCCGCCGCGCCGCCGTCCTGATGCTGTTCGGCACGGGCGACGACGGGGGACCCGACGTCCTGCTCACCGAGCGGGCCGCGACCCTGCGGTCGCACGCCGGTCAGGTCGCCTTCCCCGGCGGCCGCCTGGACCCCGGCGACACCGGCCCGGTGGACGCCGCGCTGCGCGAGGCCGAGGAGGAGACCGGGCTCGACCCGGCAGGCGTCGTCCCGCTCGCGGTGCTGCCGGAGCTGTTCATCCCGCCGACCGGCTTCCTGGTGACACCGGTGCTCGCGCACTGGGCCGCCCCGGTCCCGGTGCGCGCGGTCGACCCGGCCGAGGTGGCGAGCGTGGCGCGGGTCCCCGTGCCGGTGCTGACCGATCCGGCCAACCGGTTCACCGTCCGCGGCCCGAGCGGGCACACCGGGCCCGCGTTCCGGACGTCCGGGCTGCTGGTCTGGGGGTTCACCGCGGGCCTGCTCTCGGCGCTGCTGCAACGGTCCGGCTGGGAGCATCCCTGGGACCGCTCCCGGATCGAGGATCTCGACGACGCCTGGGCCGTCGCCCGGGCGGGACACCACGACCGGCGCCCCGACGACCTGCGAGGAGTGCGCGTGACCGACCCCGTCGACCGTGATGACGAGGTGGGCCGGTGAGCATCAGCTGGGTCGACGTGGTGGTCGTCGTGCTGGCGCTGCTGGCGGCGGCGTCCGGATGGCGGCACGGGGTGGCGGTCGCGCTGCTCTCGTTCCTCGGGGTGCTGACCGGCGCGGTGCTGGGCCTGCGGCTCGCGCCGCTGCTGGCGGCGCAGGTGGAGTCCCAGCAGGCCAAGGTGCTGCTCGGCATCGGCGCGGTGGTGCTCCTGGTCGCGCTCGGCGAGGCCACGGGGGTGTACCTCGGCCGGTTCATCCGGGACCGGATCCGCGGCGAGGGCACGCTGAAGGTCGACTCGACCCTCGGGGCCGGGGTGCAGGCCGTCGCGGTGGTGGTCGCCGCCTGGCTGATCGCCCTGCCGCTGGCCTCGACCAGCTTCGCGACGCTGACCAGCGGACTGCGCGACTCGCGGGTGCTCGGCGCGGTCGACGGCGTCATGCCCGACGCGGCCCGCCAGCTCCCGTCCGAGCTGCGCCAGATCCTCGACGACTCCGGGTTCCCGGACGTGGTCAGCCCGTTCTCCCGCACACCGGTCGCCGCGGTCGGCCCGCCGGACGCGAACCTCGTGCAGAACCCGGTGGTCACCGAGGTCCGGGACCGGGTGCTCAAGGTGCGCGGGCGGGCGCCGTCCTGCCGGCGGGCACTGGAGGGCACCGGGTTCGTCGTCGCCCCGCAGCGGGTCATGACGAACGCGCACGTCGTCGCGGGCACCTCCAGCACGACCGTCGAGGTGACCACCGCGAGCGGGCGGACCCGCCAGCTCGACGCCGAGGTCGTCTTCTACGACCCGCAGGTCGACGTGGCCGTCCTGGACGTGCCGGCCCTGGAGGAGGAGCCGCTGCAGTTCAGCCCGGACCCCGCCCGGGTCGGCGACGACGTCGTCATCCTCGGCTACCCGCTGGACGGCCCGTACACGGTGACGCCCGGCAAGGTCCGCGAGCGGATCCGGCTGCGCGGCCCGGACATCTACGAGCAGGGCAGCGTGGTCCGCGACGTCTACACCGTCCGCGCGGTCGTCCGCTCCGGGAACTCCGGCGGTCCGATGATCGCCCCGGACGGCCGGGTGGTCGGCGTGGTGTTCGGCGCCGCGCTGGACGACTCGGAGACCGGTTTCGTGCTGACCGCCGAGCAGGCCGCACAGGCGCTGAACGTGGCCGCGAACGAGTCGGCGTCGCCGGTGGACACGGGGGAGTGCGCCTCCTGACGCGTCCCACCCGGTGGGACGGAATCGTCATCTGGTGAGACGTCGGCCTAGCGTGGGCAGGTGCCCACCACGACCGACGTCACCCGCAGCGCCCGTCGATGGGTGGTCCTCGGCACCGGTGTGCTCGCCCAGACGGCGGCCTGCTCGTTCGTCTACGGGGTGCCGTTCCTGGTCCCGTTGCTGCGCGACGCCGGTGGTCTCTCGCTCGCGCGGGTCGGCACCTACGTCGGCGCCCCGACCGCCGGGCTGCTGCTGACCCTGATCGCCTGGGGCGCGCTGGCCGACCGCACCGGCGAGCGCCGGGTGATCGCCGCCGGGCTGACCGTGTGCGCGGCCGGGGTCGCGGGCGCGGCCCTCCTGCCCGGACCGGGCACGCTCGCGTTCCTGCTGCTCGGCGGGGCCGGGGCGGCGTCGGTGTTCGCGGCCAGCGGCCGGATGGTCATGGGCTGGTTCGGCGCGCACGAGCGCGGCACGGCGATGGGCATCCGGCAGACGGCCCAGCCGCTCGGTGTCGCGCTGGCCGGGCTCACGCTGCCGTCGCTGGGGGCGGCGGTCGGCCCGTGGCCCGCGCTGCTGCTGCCCGCCGTGCTGTGCCTGCTCTCCGCCGTCCTGGTGCTGCTGCTGGCCCCGGACCCGCCCCGGGTCCCCCGGCCGGCCGGGGCGGCGCCGGAGGGTTCGCCGTACCGCACGCCGCTGCTGTGGCGGGTGCACGGCGCGTCCGCCCTGCTCGTCGTCCCGCAGTTCGCGGTGGCCTCGTTCGGCACCGAGTACCTGGTGCGCGAGCAGGGCTGGGGTGCGGCGGCGGCCGGGGCGTTCGTCGCGGCGGGCCAGGTCGCCGGCGCACTCGGCCGGATCGGGTCCGGCTGGTGGTCGGACCGGGTCGGGTCACGGATGCGGCCGATGCGCCAGATCGCGGTCGCCGCCGTCGTCGTCCTCCTGCTGTTCGCCCTCGGCGACGCCGTCGCCGCCTGGCTGGCGGTGGCGATGCTGGCGGTCGGTGCCGTCGTCACCGTCGCCGACAACGGATTGGCCTACACCAGCACCGCCGAGCTCGCCGGCCGCGCCTGGTCGGGGCGGGCGCTCGGGATCCAGAACACCGGGCAGAACGCCCTCGGGTCGGTGGTCCCGGTCGCGCTCGGCGCCCTGGTCGGCGTCGCCGGCTACGGCGTCGGCTTCGCGGTCGCGGCGCTGGCACCGCTCGCCGCGGTCGCGGTCACCCCGGTGCGCGACGAGCCGGCCGTCCGCGCCGACACCTGACCCGCGCGGGTCAGCGGGTGATCGTCTGGTCCCGTCCGGGGCCGACGCCGATCGCGGACACCCGCGCCCCGGTGAGCTCCTCGATCCGCCCGACGTACGCGCGGGCGTTCGCCGGCAGATCCTCCCAGGTCCGGGCGCCGGAGAGGTCCTCGAACCAGCCGGGCATCTCCTCGTACACCGGGACGGCGTGGTGGAAGCCGGTCTGGGTCATCGGCATCTCGTCGACCCGGTGGCCGTCGACCTCGTAGCCGACGCAGATCGGGACCGACTGGAGGCCGGAGAGCACGTCGAGCTTGGTCAGGAAGAAGTCGGTGATGCCGTTGACACGGGCGGCGTACCGGCCGATGACGGCGTCGAACCAGCCGCAGCGCCGGGCGCGGCCGGTGTTGACGCCGACCTCACCGCCGGTCTTGCGCAGGAACTCGCCCATCTCGTCGTGCAGCTCGGTCGGGAACGGGCCGGACCCCACGCGGGTGGTGTAGGCCTTCAGGATCCCGATCACCCGGGTGATCTTGTTCGGGCCGATGCCGGAGCCGACGGAGGCACCGCCCGCGGTCGGGTTCGACGAGGTCACGAACGGGTAGGTGCCGTGGTCGACGTCGAGCAGCGTGCCCTGCGACCCCTCCAGCAGCAGCGTCTCGCCGCGCTCCAGGGCCTCGTTCAGCATCAGCCGGGTGTCGACGATCTTCTCGGCGAACTCCTTGGACTGCTCCAGGACGGTGTCGACCACCTCGTGGAAGTCCAGCGCACGCCGGTTGTAGACCTTGACCAGGATCTGGTTCTTCAGCTCGAGCGCGGCCTCCACCTTCTGGTGCAGGATCTTCTCGTCGAGCAGGTCCGCGGCACGGACGCCGACCCGGGCCACCTTGTCCTGGTAGGCGGGGCCGATGCCGCGGCCGGTGGTGCCGATCTTGGCCTTGCCGAGGTAGCGCTCGGTGACCCGGTCGATCGCCACGTGGTACGGCATGATCAGGTGGGAGTCGGCCGAGATCAGCAGGCCGGAGGTGTCGACGCCGCGCTTCTCCAGCCCGGCCTTCTCCTCGATCAGCGCCTCGGGGTTGACCACCACACCGTTGCCGATGACGTTCTTGACGCCCGGCGAGAGGATGCCGGACGGGATGAGCTTGAGTGCGAAGTCGCGGCCGTCCGGGGTGACGACGGTGTGCCCGGCGTTGTTGCCGCCCTGGTAGCGGACGACCCAGCCGTACTCGCCGCCGAGCAGGTCGGTCGCCTTGCCCTTGCCCTCGTCGCCCCACTGGGCGCCGATCAACACGATTGCGGGCATGTAAGAGACTCCAGTTCACACACGCTCGTCACGGCCGCGGATCCGGGCGTGGTTACCGGATTCCGCGGCGGGGAGGGTACTCGATCAGTGGATTCGACCGATCCCGAAGCGGTGCTGCTCGCCTGTGTGCCGCAGCGGCGACACCGTCTTCCGTTCCACGGTATCCGGCCCGGTGCCCGGCGGGAACGCCCACCGGCGTCCCTGGAGTCCGATCCTGCGGTGCGGTCGGTCACCGTTCCGCCGCGTCCCGGCAAGGACGTCGTCGACCCGCTGCTCGCCGAGCACCCCGGGGCCCGGCTGATCGTGCACGGCGACGACGCCGACCTGGCCGCCGTCGTCCTGCGTCTGCTGCGGCGCTCGGCGCTGGGCACCGAGGTCGCGTACCTGCCGGTCGACCGTCGTTCGGCCGCGGCGGCGAACTGGGGTGTGCCGGTGTCCCCCGCGGCGGCGGCCCGGCTCGCCCGGACCGGCGCCGCGCGACCGGAGCCGCTGGTGCGCGACGACAACGGCGGCGTCCTCGTCGGCCGTGGCGAGATCCCCGACCTGTATGGCGAGGCGTACTGCGACGCGACCCGGGTGTTCCGCGGCCGGGTCCCGCGGCTCGTCGTCGACGCGGGACCGGACGGCGTGCGAATCCGTGGCGGGCGCGGTGTCACTGCCGCGCAGGGGCGCGCGATCCAGATCGGGACGACCGGCGCCACCCCGGTGCGCGACGGCGAGCCGCATCCCCGCGAGATCCGGCGCTGGGCCTGGTACCGGCACACCGAGCCCTGGAACCCGGTCCTGCCGGGCTGATCGGGCCTCCTCAGGCGGCCGCGGGCAGCTGCTCGTCCGGGCGCCGGTGGTAGGAGTCGACGTAGGTCTGGCCGGACAGGTCGGCGATCACGTCCATGATCTCGTCGGTGACCGCGCGGCGGATCGCCGGCGCGCCCTCCAGGCCGTCGTACCGGCTGAACTCCAGCGGGGCGCCGAACCGGATCTGCACCCGGGCCAGCCGCGGGAACAGCCGGCCGATCGGCTGCACCCGCTCGGTCCCGATCAGGCCCACCGGCACGACGACCGCGCCGGTCGACAGCGCCAGGCTCGCCACCCCGGTGTGCCCGCGGTGCAGCCTGCCGTCGAGCGAGCGCGTGCCCTCCGGGTAGATCCCGAACACGCCACCGGTCTCCAGCACCCTGCGGCCCGCGTCGAGCGCGGCGAGCCCGGCGCGGGCGTTGCCCCGGTCGACCGGGATGTAGCCGAGCGCGCGCACGAACGCGGCCATCAGCCGCCCGCGCAGACCGCGGCCGGTGAAGTACTCGGACTTGCCGAGGAACGCGACCCGGCGCGACGCGACCAGCGGGATGAAGGCCGTGTCGACCGCGGCCCGGTGGTTCGCGGCCAGGATCACCGGGCCGGTGGCGGGGATGTGGTCGGCGCCCTGCACACGGGGGCGCCAGATCAGCCGGACGAGGGGAGCGAGGACGTAGCGGATGAACAGCTGCACTGGTGGGACCCCGTTCGCGGTCGACGGCGTCGGCCACACCACACCGTGCAGGGGGACGCGGTCGGTCCCGGCGCCGAACAGCGCCCGATTCTGCTCCGTGACCGGACGGTCACGGAACCCCGCTCCCCCGATCAGCCCAGGTCCGGGGCGGGGAGCCGGTCACGCAGCGCGTGCATCGCCTCGGTGCGGGACAGGCCGGTGGCCTGCAGCAGGTCGACGGCGATCGAGCGGGTCTGGGCGACCAGCACCGGGACCGAGACGGCCGGTCCGGCCGGGTGGCCGCCGTCCGGGGCGGGGGCCGGGGCGACGGGCGGTTCCGCGAGTACCGGCGCGCCCTGCACCGCCTCCAGCAGCGGTCCGCGGGCGCGCTCGCGGTCGCCGTCCTGCCCGAGCTCGCGGATCAGCGCACCGACCGCGGTCGCGAGATCGGCGATCGCGTCGGCCAGCTCCGGCGGGATCCGCTCGCCGTCCTCGATCGCGGTGAGGGCCCGCCGGGCCAGCACCCGTGCGTTGCGGTGCGCGTAGTCGGCGCGCTCGGCGAGCTCGCGGTAGCGGCGCAGCATCCGCCGCCGGGGCCGGTGCAGCGGGGACACCGCGGCGACCTCACCGGCGGACCCGACCGCGGTGCGGAGCCCGTCGATCACGGCCTGGGTGTCACGGGCCCGGCGGAGCGCCCGCGAGGCGCTCTCCCGGTCGTCGTCGCGTAGTGCCGAGGCGACCTCGGTGAGGACGGTGACCAGGTCGTCGAGCACCCGGCGGGCCTCCCGGCGCACGATCCGGACCGGGTGCACCGGGATCGCCGCCGCGACCAGGATCCCGGCCACGCCGCCGATCAGCGCGTCCACGCAGCGGTCGATCCCGCCGGTCTCACCGGGGGGCAGGAGCGTCGTGACCAGCACGGCGGACGCGCCCGCCTGGGCGACGATCAGGTTGCCGCCGTCGAAGAACGTCGCGAGCGTGATGGCCAGCGCGACCACGAGGATCAGCTGCCAGACGCCGCTGCCGATCTGCGCGATCAGCAGGTCGCCGACCAGCACGCCGAGGCTGACGCCGACGACGAGCTCGGCGGCCCGGCGCAGCCGCGAGTTCAGCGAGAGGCCCAGGCTGATCACCGCGGCGATCGGGGCGAAGAACGGGCGGGTGTGCCCGACCAGGTCGCCGGCCACCCACAGCGCGAGGCCCGCCGCGAACGCGCACTGCAGGATCGGCAGCCACGACGCCCGCACCCGCCGGACGCCGAGCCGGAGGCGGGCCCGGACACGGTCCCCGGCCCGCCGCCAGCCGGCCGGCGTCACGGACGGCACCGGCTCAGCCGAGGCCCAGAGCGGTGATCGCCTCCGGGTCCGAGTCCGCGATCAGGGTGCGCAGGCGCTCGACCTCGGGGGCCTCGCCGACGCCGTCGGCGGCCCGGAGCAGGGCACCGCAGGAGCGCAGGAAGCCGCGGTTCGGGTCGTGCGACCACGGCACCGGGCCGAAGCCCTTCCAGCCGTTGCGACGGAGCTGGTCGAGACCGCGGTGGTAGCCGGTACGGGCGTAGGCGTACGCGGCGACCGTCTCACCGGACTCCAGCGCACGCTCGGCCAGGACCGCCCAGGCGATCGACGACGACGGGTTGCCCGCCGCCAGCTCGGCCGGGTCCCTCCCGGCGGCCAGCTCCGCCGCGGCCGGGTCCACCGGCAGGCGGGTGTCGTCGGGTTCGAGCAGGTTGCCGTGCAGACTCATGCGCCCATCCTGGCCCCTCGGGCGCGTGCGTGGTCGGGCCGGGCCCGGCCCGGGCGACCACGCACGTGCCCGACGTGCTCCCGCAGGACCGCTCAGAGCGCCTTGCCGGCGGACTTCAGCGACTCGCACGCCTCGATGACGCGGTCGCCCATCGCGACCTCGGCCTTCTTGAGGTACGAGCGGGGGTCGTAGACCTTCTTGTTGCCGACCTCGCCGTCGATCTTCAGGACGCCGTCGTAGTTCTCGAACATGTGCGACGCGATCGGCCGGGTGAAGGCGTACTGGGTGTCGGTGTCGACGTTCATCTTCACCACGCCGTAGCTCAGCGACTCGTGGATCTCCTCGAGCAGCGAGCCGGAGCCGCCGTGGAAGACCAGGTCGAAGGGCTTGCTGCCGGCGTCGAGCCCCAGCTTCTGCACGGCCACGTCCTGGCCCTGCTTGAGGATCTCCGGGCGCAGCTTCACGTTGCCCGGCTTGTAGACGCCGTGCACGTTGCCGAAGGTCGCGGCGAGCAGGTACCGGCCCTTCTCGCCGCCGCCGAGCACCTCGACGGTGCGCTCGTAGTCGCCGGGCGCGGTGTAGAGCTTCTCGTTGATGTCGTGGGCGACGCCGTCCTCCTCGCCGCCGACGACGCCGATCTCCACCTCGAGGATGATCTTCGCCTTGACCGCCTCGTCGAGCAGCTCGGCCGCGATGGAGAGGTTCTCCTCGAGCTCGGTGGCCGAGCCGTCCCACATGTGCGACTGGAACAGCGGGTTCAGGCCGCGGTCCACCCGCTCCTGGGACACCGCGATCAGCGGCCGGACGAAGCCGTCGAGCTTGTCCTTGGGGCAGTGGTCGGTGTGCAGCGCGATGTTGACCGGGTACTTGTCCGCGACGACGTGGGCGAACTCGGCCAGGCCGACGGAGCCGGTGACCATGTCCTTGACCCGGGTGCCGGAGAGGAACTCCGCGCCACCGGTCGAGATCTGGACGATGCCGTCCGAACCCGCCTCGGCGAACCCGCGCAGCGCCGCGTTCAGGGTCTCGGTGCTGGTCACGTTGATCGCCGGGTAGGCGAACTCGCCGTTCTTGGCGTTGTCCAGCATCTGGTTGTAGATCTCGGGCGTGGCGATCGGCACGGCCGGCCTCCTCGTCTTCGGCGGTCGCTGCTCGTCGCAGCGCTCTTTCCTCCGGTGAGTATCACGTACCCGCTGTGGGGCGGGAGTCATCGTGCGGATGGGTCTGGTCACCTCGGCCGGACGGCGGAACGGGCGACGCCGCGACGACTGTCGGAGGCGGTCGCTACGCTGGGGCACGTGGAGGAGGACCAGGCCGAGAACGCCGTAGACCGGACGCTGGGCCGGCTGCGCGCCATCGACAGCCGACCGGCGCCGGAGGGGCCCGGTCCCTTCCCGGCCGATCCCGTCCCGGACGGGCCGGGCGTACCCGGCCCGCAGGCGGAGCACCCGCTCACCCTCGCCGACCTCTACCGCGACCACCGGTTGCGGCTGATGCGGCTCGCGATGCTGCTGGTCGACATCCCGGCCACCGCCGAGGACGTCGTGCAGGAGGCCTTCACCGGGCTGCACCGGCACTGGACCGGCCTGCGCGACGAGACCGCCGCGGTCGCCTACCTCCGCGCCGCCGTCGTGAACGGCTCGCGGTCCGTCCTGCGCCGCCGCCGGACCGCACGGGAGTACGTGCCGCCGCACTCCGCCAACGCGCGCTCCGCGGAGTCGCTGGCGATGCTGTCGGCCGAGCACCAGTCCGTCGTCGACGCGCTGTCGGCGCTGCCGCCGCGCCAGCGCGAGGTCCTGGTGCTGCGCTACTACGGCGGCCTGACCGAGTCCGAGATCTCCGAGGCGGCCGGGATGAGCCGCGGGACGGTGAAGTCCACCGCCAGCCGCGCGCTCGACTCCGTCGCCCGGATCATGGAGGAGCGGGCGGGTGCGGCGACCGGCCGCCGTCCGGGGGAGCCACGATGACCGGCCCGCAGAACCCGCACCGCGACGACGCCGCCCGCCGGGTCGGTGAGGCGCTGCAGGCGCAGGCGCGCGGGCGTCCGATGCCGCCGCCGCGCCCCGGCGGTCCGCCGCCCGCGCCGCCCCGCGTCCCGGGCCGGGTCCCGCCGCCGGCGCCGCGCCCGGCCCCGCAGGTCCACCACCGTCCCGCTCCCGTCGCGGCCGCACCCCGCGCGACGGCGGCCCCGGCCGGGTCGCCCGTCCCGCAGATCCTGTGGGCCGCGCTGATCACGCTGCTCGTCGGCGCCCTCCTCGGCGGCGGGATCGCCCTGGTCTCGGTGCTGCTGCCCGGCGCGCTGCCCGCACTGGGCTGACCGTCCCGGCCCCGGCCGCGCACGGCCGGGCCGACGGCGCCCGGCCGGGCCCGTCACCCGGCCGGTACCGTTTCTCCGCGTGACGGTTCTCGCCGCGACCCAGACGCTCGCCCTCGGCCCCTCGTGGCTCGACCCGGCGGTGATCATCGAGTCCCTCGGCCCGTGGGCCCTGGTCGGGGTGGCCGCGATCATCTTCGCCGAGTGCGGCCTGCTCCTGGGTTTCTTCCTGCCCGGTGACTCGCTGCTGTTCACCGCGGGCCTGTTCGTCGCCCAGGGCGCGATCGGCGTTCCCCTGTGGCTGGTGTGCCTGGTGCTGGTGGTGTCCGCGTTCGCCGGGAACGCGGTCGGCTACGGCATCGGCTACCGCGCCGGACCGGCGATCTTCGACAAGCCACGGTCGAAACTGTTCAACCCGAAGCACGTGGACAAGACCCACGAGTTCTTCGAGCGCTACGGCAACCGCGCCATCGTCCTGGCCCGGTTCGTGCCGATCGTGCGCACCTTCATCACGGTCAGCGCCGGCGTGGCCCGGATGGACCCGCGGCGGTACCTGACGTACTCGCTGATCGGCGGTGTCGCGTGGGCGGCCGGCGTCACGGTGCTGGGGTACTTCCTGGGCCAGTTCGCCTTCGTCCGCGAGCACATCGACCTGATCCTGATCGCCATCGTGCTCGTGTCGGTGCTGCCGATCGTGTTCGAGGTGATCCGGGCCCGGTCGAAGCGCGGTGCCGACGCGGGCGGGGCGGCCGCCGTCGGCGCCACCGCCGCGGGTGCCGCCGCCGCGACCGTCACCGGCCGGGCGGCCGACGACGACCCGGCCACCGTGCAGATGCCGGCCGTCGGACGGCCCGGCCCGGCGGCGCAGGACGGCGCGCCCCGTTCGCACCCCGCACCGCGGCCGGACGCGGCCCCGCAGGCCCACCGCGCGCCGCAGCCGGGGGTGCAGCCCGGCCCCGGGGCGCAGCCGCCGCGGAACGGTACGGGCGAGCCGCCGTACCGGCACAGCACCGGGCGTCCGCCGATGGCCCCCCGCCACGAGCGCTGAGCCCGGCCGGGCGCCGGGTCACCAGGCGCCGGACAGGTCCGCGTGCTCCCGGACCCACGCGTGCATGACGATCCCGGCCGCCACGCCCGCGTTGATCGACCGGGTGGAACCGAACTGGGCGATCGAGACCGCGAGATCGGCGGCCTCCCGCAGTTCCGGCGACAGCCCGGGACCCTCCGCGCCGAAGACCAGCACGCAGTCCCGCGGCAGTGCCGTCTCCTCCAGCCGGACGGCGCCGGGCAGGTTGTCCACCGCGACCAGCGCGAGCCCGGCGGCACGGGCGTGCGCGACGAGCCCGGCGGCGCCGGGGTGGTGGTGCAGCGACAGGTAGCGGTCGGTCACCATCGCGCCGCGCCGGTTCCAGCGCCGCCGTCCGACGATGTGCACCCCGCCCGCGCCGAACGCGTTCGCCGTGCGCACCACGGTGCCGATGTTGTGGTCGTGGCCGAGGTTCTCGATCGCGACGTGGAACGGGTGGGCCCGCCGCGCCAGGTCCTCCGCGACGGCCTCGCGCCGCCAGTAGCGGTACGCGTCGACGACGTTGCGGCGGTCGCCCTCCGCCAGCAGCTCCGGGTCCCAGTGCCCGCCGACCGGCGGGGGTCCGGTCCACGGACCGACCCCGACCTGGCCGGGCACCTGCCACTCGCTCGGCCCCGCCTCGTCGGCGGGCCCGGGCCCACCGGACGGGCCGTCCGGGTCGCTCACCCCAGCTGCAGGTCGGCCAGCCCCAGCACCGCCCGGTAGGGCACGCCCTCGGCCTCGACGGCCTGCCGGGCCCCGGTGTCCCGGTCGACGACGGTGCACACCCCGACGACCTGCGCACCGGCTGCGAGAACCGACCGCACCGCCGTCAGTGCCGACCCACCGGTGGTGGAGGTGTCCTCGACGACGAGCACCGGTCGCCCGGCCACGTCCGGCCCCTCGATCAACCGCTGCATGCCGTGCTTCTTCGTCTCCTTGCGCACGACGAACGCGTCGACCGGTTCGGTCCCGTCCTCCTGCCGCGCGGCGTGCAGCACCGCGGTCGCGACCGGGTCCGCGCCCAGTGTGAGGCCGCCGACCGACCGGTACGTCCAGTCCGCGGTCAGCTCGCGGAGCAGGCGCCCGATCAGCGGCGACGCCTCGTGGTGCAGCGTGATCCGGCGCAGGTCGACGTAGTAGTCGGCCTCGGCACCCGACGACAGGGTCACCTTCTCGTGGACGACCGCCAGCTCGCGCACCAGCGCGGCCAGCCGGGCCCGGTCCGCGTGGGCGTTCACGTGCGGTCCCGGTCGAACGCCGCGGTGAGCCGCCTCAGTGCGCCGCGGGGGAGCACCCCGACCAGCCCGACGATCGCCTTGTACTGCCTCGAGGGCACCGACACCACCCGTCCCCTGTCCAGGTCGGCCAGGGCCTCGTCCACGACCTGCGAGGCCTCCAGCCAGAGCGGGCCGCGCCGGCCGCCGACGTCGATGCCGGCCCGCTCGTGGAATTCCGTCCGTACGTACCCGGGGCACAGCACCATCGCGCGCACCCCGGTCCCCTGCAGCGACGCGGCCACGCCCTCGGTGAAGGAGATGACCCACGCCTTGTCCGCCGGGTAGGTCGACCCGCGCCCGGCGAGGAAGCCCGCCACGCTCGCCACGTTGACCACCGCACCAGTGCCGCGGTCGACCATCCCGGGCAGCGCGGCCCGGGTCAGCTCGAGCACGCTCGCGACGTTCACCTGGAGCTGCCGGGCGAGGTCCGCCGGGTCGTTCTCCAGGAACGCCGCCCCGAGCGCGAGGCCGGCGTTGTTGACCAGCAGGTCGACCGGCGCCAGGTCCGGGTCCGCCAGGCGCGCGGGCACCCGCGCGCGCTCGCCGGCCTCGGACAGGTCCGCGGGCAGCACCTCGACGGCGACGCCGAGGTCGCGGTACCGGTTCGCGGCCGCCTGCAGGCGGTCCGCGTCGCGCGCCACGAGCACGAGGTCGCGGCCGTCGGCAGCGAGCCGGTCGGCGAACGCGGCCCCGATTCCCGACGACGCGCCCGTGATCATGACGGAGGGCACGCGGCGAGCCTAGTCCGTCGGGCCGTGCCCGCACCCCGGACGCCGCCGCGGGCGCCGGGGTGTGATCCCGGCGACACTCGGGTCCGGTGACATCGTGAGACGGACCGCTCTCGCGTGCCCCGTCGTTATGAACCCTTTACCGTCGAGGCATGACGTCCGAGGCGCTGCGGATCCGGCGACCGGCCGAACCCCTTGCCGGCGAGCGAGTCACCGGTCCCTCCCCGCGGCACTCCCGGGTCGCCGTCGTGGGCGCGGGCTTCACCGGCCTGGCCGTCGGTCTCGCCCTGCTGCGCCGTGGTGTGCACGACTTCGTCCTGCTGGAGCGCGCCGACGACGTCGGCGGCGTGTGGCGGGACAACACCTACCCGGGCGTCGGCGTCGACACCCCCTCCCCGCTCTACCAGCTGCGGGCGATGACGAACCCGGACTGGTCCGACCTGTACGCGCCCGGGCACGAGGTCCAGGACTACGCGCGGCGGCTGGCCGACTCGACCGGTCTGCTGGCGCACATCCGCTTCGGCGCCGCCGTCGACTCCGCCCGGTGGGACGCCGCGGCGGCACGCTGGCGGATCGCGACACCGCTGGGCGCCTTCACCGCGGACGTCCTGGTCAGCGCGGCCGGGCTCGTCGCCGACCCGAAGCAGCCCGACGTCGACGGCCTCGCCGACTTCCCCGGGCCGGTGTTCCACTCCGCCCGCTGGGACCACTCGGCCGACCTGACCGGGAAGCGGGTCGCGGTCGTCGGCACCGGCGCGACGGCGATCCAGCTCATCCCCGAGCTGCAGCCGCAGGTCGCCGAGCTGCACGTCCTGCAGCGCACCCCGGCGTGGATCCTGCCGAAGCCGGAGCGGCCGGTCGGTGACCTGACCCGGCGGGCGCTGGCGGCGAACCCGATCCTCTCCCGGATGCAGTTCGACCTGATCTACGTCGGGGCGGAGCTGCTCGCCGCGACCCGGCGGTCGAAGCTTCTGCGGGAGACGCTCAGCCGGGTCGGCCGCAGGCACCTCGGGACGCAGGTACCCGACCCCGAGCTGCGGGACCGGCTCACCCCGGACTTCGACTACGCCTGCAAGCGCCCGCTGGTCTCGAACCACTACCTGCCTGCGATGTGCGCGTCCAACACGACGTTGCACACCGGCGGGCTGTCCCACGTGGACGGCGGCACCGTCGTCTCCGGCGACGGGACGGCGGCCGAGGTGGACGCGATCGTCCTCACCACCGGGTTCGAGGTCGGCGCCACCGCGCCGATCGCCCGGCGCATCCAGGACTCGTCCGGCCGGTCGCTGCACGACCACTGGGGTTCCTACCCGCGCGCCTACCTGGGGATGAACTACCCCGGCTTCCCCAACCTGTTCCTCATGCAGGGCCCCAACGCGACCAGCGGCGCCAGCTCGACGCTGCTGTTCTCCGAGGCGCAGGCCCGCTACGTCGCCGACGCGGTCTGCCGGATGGCCGACGAGGGGATCCGCGCCCTCGACGTGCGGCCCGAGGTCGAGGAGCGGTGGACCCGGCGGATCCGCAGGCGTTCGGCCCGCACCGTCTACGAGACGGGTGGCTGTACCAGCTACTACCAGAACGGCGAGGGCCACAACGTCGTCATGTGGCCGGCGAACACCGCCGAGTACCAGCTGCGCACCCGCCGGTTCCGGCTCGCGCCGTTCCACGCCGAGCACGGCCGGACCGGCGCCGGACGGCCGCTGGAGCCGCTGCGCCCGGTCCGGCTCGCCGCGACCGCCTGACCCCTCAGGCCGGCAGCACCGCGAGCACCAGCAGCAGCGCCGCGACGATCTCGACCCCGCAGTAGAACCAGACCGGGTAGAGCCCGACCGGCCGGTCCACCAGCCGCGACACCACCCGTCCGGCCGCCATCCCGCCGAGCATGACGGCCACCGCGGTCACGACGCCGTCGTGCAGGTCCGGGAGCGTGAGCGCGGCACCGAGCACGCCCGCCGTCGCGACGCCGAACCCGCCGTAGACCGCGCGGACCTCGGAGCGGCTCTCCGGCCGGTCGGCGACCAGCCCGAAGGGCCGCACCAGCGCCGCCGGGGCGGTCAGCCCGTACATCCCCATGCCCAGGAAGAACACACCCACCACGACGACCACGACCGCGCTCACACCGGACCTCCGCTCCGCCGGTGGCCGGTCCGGTCACCGTGCGGGCGTGAGTCTCGCCCGGCCGTCGACGACGGCGCTGTCACGAACGTGCCGGTCGTCGGGTGCCCGGACCCGGATCCGGCCGCCGGCGTCGAGGACCTGGCTCGGCCGCAGGCCGAACATCTGCCGGAACGCGTGGCTGAGGTGCGACGGCGTCGCGAAGCCGGCGTCGGCCGCCGCCCGGGTCAGGTCCCCACCCGCCGCGACGACCTGCGCGACGACGATCATCCGGGCCCACCGCCGGTACCCGCGGATCCCGATGCCCGCCTCCGCCGCGAACGACCGGCGGAACCGGGCCGGGGACAGGCCGGCGCGGCGGGCCAGCTCGTCGGTCGGGAGGTCGGCGCCGCCGGGCCGCCGGACGTCACGAAGGGCGTCGAGGATGCGCGGATCGGCAGGCCCGGCCGCATTGCCCGCGCCCGCCGCGGTCCTGCGGAGCGCGATGGCGTCCCCGGACACCGCGGACGCGACGACGGAGGTCTCGTCGGCGTGGTCGTGGGCGAGCGGTCCGGTGGCACCGGCCATCCGGTCCCGGCAGCCGTGCCGGGCGGCGGTGCCGGGATCGAGGTACAGGAACGCCGTCCGCTCGCCCGCGGACCGGACGCGGTGCCGCAGCCCGGCCGGGACGAGCACGGTGCGGGCCACGAGCACGGTCCCGTCGGCCTCGACGGTGAGCGGCCCGCCGACGCCGACCGCGAGGCAGGTGACGGCCCCGCGGTGGGGCGCGAGCCCGAGCGACGGTCCGATGTAGGCCGCCCACCCGGGGCCGATCGAGATCGTCGCCGGACCGGCACCGTCCACCGGGAGCGCCCGGTCAGGCCGGGCGCCCGCCGGCGGGGTCACCGCCCCAGGCGCGGACCTCCCCGGCGAACGCCTGCCGGGCGGCGTCGTCGAGGAACGAGGCCTCGAACGAGTTCGCCGCGAGCGTCCGCAGCTGGTCCGCGGTGAGGCCGAGCCCGTCGCGGGCGGCGACGTAGTTCGCGTCGGCGTACCCACCGAAGTAGGCCGGGTCGTCGGAGTGCACCGACACATGCAGGCCGGCCGCGAGCATCTCCGGGAGCGGGTGCAGCCCGATCCCGGGGACGCAGCCGAGGCGCACGTTCGACAGCGGGCAGACGGTCAGCGGCGTCCGGTCGCGGCGCAGCCGGGCGACCAGCTCCTCGTCCTCGATCGCACGGATGCCGTGGTCGACGCGGTGCACTCCCAGCTCGTCGAGTGCCTCGCGGACGTAGCCGGCGGGGCCCTCCTCACCGGCGTGCGCGACCGGGCGCAGGCCCAGGCCGCGGGCCCGCTCGAACACCGCCGTGAACTTCGACGGCGGATGGCCGACCTCCGCGGAGTCGAGCCCGACCCCCACGATCCGGTCGAGGTGGGGCTCCGCGGCGCGGAGGGTGGCCTCCGCCTCGTCGGCGGGCCGGTCCCGCAGGAAGCAGAGGATCAGCCCGGCCGAGACGGTGCCGGCGTGCTCGTCGATCGCGTCGGTCAGACCGCCGACCACGTCGGCGATCGGGACACCGCGGGACGTGTGCGCCTGCGGGTCGAAGAACATCTCGACGTGCCGGACGCCCTGCTCCGGGCAGCGCCGCAGGTACGCCGACGCGAGCTCGGCGAAGTCGTCGCGGGTGCGCAGGACGGCCATGTTGGCGTAGTAGACGTCCAGGAAGGACTGCAGGTCGGTGAAGTCGTACCGGGCCCGCAGGTCCTCGACCCCGGCGTAGGGCAGCTCGACGTCGTTCCGGCGGGCCAGCTCGAAGACCGTCTCGGGTTCGAGCGTGCCCTCGATGTGCAGGTGCAGCTCGGCCTTCGGCAGCGGCGGGGTCCCGGTCGTCGTCATCGGTTCATCATCCCGTCCGGGGAGCCGGATCCCGCGCGGCGCCCCGGTACCGGGTCAGGCTCCGCTGACGACGGCGCTGCCGTGCGGCGAGACGTGCCGGGTGCGGGCGCGGTCGCGGGCGGCGGCCGTCGCCCGGGAGCGCTGCTCGGCCGTCCGCAGCGACCCGGCGACGAAGTGCGTCGAGCGGCCGCACCCGGAGGCGGCGGCCGTCGACCGGCCCGCACCCGGACGGGCCGGCAGGTCCGGCAGCCGGGACGGTGCCCGCACCGGGGCGGCCGGCGCGCCCGCACCGGCGAGGAGCTCCTCGGGCGCGTGGCCGCAGCCGGGGGCCGCCACGTCGCGGCGCGGGACGGACGGCCCGGACCCGGCGCGCGGAGCCGCCGCGGCCGGCATGAGCGGCTCGCGGGTGGCGTCGGAGAGGAGCTCGGCGCCGCGGCGGGCGGCACGCACCCCCGCGCCGACCGCGCGGCGCGGCAGGTCCCGCAGCACCGACGGACGATCCGGCGCGGCGGCCGGGTCCTCGGCGTCGAGCACGGCGAGCGCCCGCTCCGGACGGTCGTCGGCGCGCACGACGGCGGCGCGCACCCCGCTGCCGTCCAGCGTCGCGGCCAGCGAGGCGGTGAAGGCCGTGGCCCACACCGTGCCCGGCTCGCCACCGGTGTCGCCGGGGGCCGGTGCCGGCCCGACCGCGAGGACCGTGCCGGTGCCGCGGCGCAGCATCCCGGGCAGCGCGGCGTGGGTGAGGCGCATCGTGGCCGTCACCCCGAGGTCGACGAGCGCCTGCCGGTCGTCCACGGAGGGGACACCGCCCGCGGCCACGGTCACCTCGGACGCCGCGTCGTGGACGAGCACGTCCACCGCGGGGGCCTCGGGCCCGGTGAGCAGCGCCTCCAGGCGGAACAGGCCGCGCCGGGTCGCCAGGTCGGTCACCAGGACGTCGGCGCGGACGCCGTACCGGCCGGCGAGCGACCGGGCCGCGATGTGCGCCCGCGCGGCGTCCCGGGAGACGAGGAGGAGGTCATGTCCGCGGGAGGCGAGCCGCTCGGCCAGAACCGCGCCGAGCCCGGAGCCACCGCCGGTGATGAGTGCCACAGCCACTCGAACAGGGTATCCACCCCCGATCGGGCTAGCGCGATCGGGTGGTCACGTGTCGTGTCTGTTGATCAACGCAGCGCGATGTCCGCTGGTCAGGACTCGACAGCGGGACCCCGGACGTGGAGGCCCTCCTCCAGGGCGGTGGCGACCTCGGCGAGATCGGCGAGCAGGTCCTGCATCCGGTCGGCGGAGATGCCGACCGGGGCGGCGGCCAGCACCCAGGAGTCCTCCGCCCAGAGCAGCTCGACGTCCTCGCCGACCGCGTCGCTCGCGTCGGCCAGTCGCGGCGTCAGCAGCGGGCGGACGGCGTCGGCGTCGCTGACGAAGGCGTAGCGCTCGCCGACGGGCTCCAGGAGGTCCAGCCCGGCGTCGTCGGGCAACGGGGCCGACGGCAGCCGGAGCTCGACGGCGGCCGGCAGCGACTCCTGCACCTGGACCGCGCAGAGCACCGAGCTGACCCGTCCGGCCTGCTCGTGGTCGAATGCGTAGGCGCGGCGCGGGCCGTCCGGCGTCGGGACGTCCCCGGTGACCAGGCTGCGGGCCACGCCGGGGCCACCCTGGTGGATGGTCCCGTAGCGCCAGCGGCTGGGCAGGACGGGATCGGAGTCGAGGTACTCCCACTCGCGCAGCGAGGCCCAGCGCTTCCGGTCGCGGGTCGCGCCCCCGCGGAAGCGGTCGAAGACCAGCAGACCGACGCCGACGACGACCGCGACGAGGGCGATGACGAACCAGACCGACATGCCGCGGAGCGTAGTCCCGATCGGCGTGGCGACGTGGTAGCGCCACGACCCGGACGTGCACCTTTCCGGGTACGAGGTGCTCTCACTCCGGTGCCGGGTCGTCGCCTCCGGCGGCGGAGGCGCGGGCCGCGGCCTCCTGTTTGCCGTGCTCGACCGTGCGGTCCGGCCTGCCGATCGCGGCGTGCAACGCCGTCTCGGCCCGTCCCGCGAGCTCGGCGGACTCCCGGAGCGCGTCGACCAGCGTCTGCACGCGGTCGCCCAGCCGCCGGCCCAGCTGCACGGCGTCGAGCAGCGCGTTCGTGACGGTGACCGGTGCGGCGGCCCCGCCGCTGATCGCCGTGAGCACCCCCGACGTGGCCAGGCCCGCCAGGAAGTCCGCGACGGCGTCGCGGATCAGGGCGCGCTCCGCACCGACCATCGCTCCCGTGTGCAGGACCAGCTCGGCCGTCGCCCGTGCCTGCTCGGCGATCCGGTCGGCTCCGGCGGCGACGGCCGTGGTGGTGCCGGCGAACCCGGCGGCCGCCGCGCCCTCCCACGCGCGGCCCGCCTCCTCCACCGCCGTCCGCGCCGCCGTGCCCTGAGCCGTCAGCACGTGGGACAGGCGCTGCCAGCCCGCCGCGAGGTCGCCGACCTCCTGCGGGTCACCGGCGAGGGCGTCCAGCGGTTCGCGGAGGAACCACAGGTGCTCGATGGCCCAGCCGGCGAACGCCGAGGTCAGGGACCCGAACGGGTCGGCGACGAACCCCAGTGTGTCCAGGCCGGCGGCGGCCGCGGCCCAGGCGACGCCCGCGGCGTCCTGCTCGTCGACGGCCGTGCCCACGTCCCGGTACGACGAGACGATCCCGCTGCCCTCGAACCAGGCGTCCGCGCTCTCGCCGGCGTCGCCCTCCGGGGCGGGGGGAGCGGACGGCGCGGTCACCGCTCACCGGCCGGGACCGCCGGGACCCCGACCCCGGCGAAGGCCAGGGCCGCGCCGGCGTCGGCCAGCTCGTAGTCGCGCGCCGCGTGCCGCAGCTCCCCCGCGGTCCGGCGCAGGGACGCCGCGAGCGCGGACACGGCCTCGGCCCCGGTGTGCACCGCCGACGTCGCCGCCCCGGCGAACAGGCCGCCGACCAGCCTGAACGCGTCCCCGGAGACCTGGCCGGCGGTCGGCCGCGCCGCGTCGACGGCCGTGGCGACGTCGTCGAGCCGGGCCGCGACGGCCGCCATCCCAGCGGGATCGGCGCGGAAGCCGCCGTCCGCGGCCGTCACCGGCTGCCGCCGGACGTCAACGGCTCCATGATCTTCTCGACCTGGGATCGGGCGTCGGCCGCGGCCTCGCGGCACAGCCGCAGGACGGTCCCGGCCAGCCGCGCACGGGGAAGGTCGTCGGCCCGTACCCCGAACCGCAGGTCGGTGACGGCGCCGGACGCGTCGACGGTGACGGCGACCGCGCCGTCCCGGGTCTGCGCGGTCGCGGTCACCGCCGTCGCCCGGTCCCGGGCCTGCTCGACCCGTACCCGGATCACGTCGAGCCGCTCGCGGTACTCGGCCAGCCAGGTCTCCGCCGACGGCGGAGCCGATGTCGGTCGCTCCATGGACCGGGACGATGGCCTCCACCGCCCCGGCCCACGGCCGGGTCCGGGGATCAGTTCGCGATCGCGACCGGGCTCGTCGACCTGCCGACGACCAGCGCACCGGTCCCGCCGGACGCCGACGGGTCGAGATCGACCCGCACGGTGTCGCCCTCGCGCACCGATCCGGACAGCAGCTCGCGGGCGAGCTGGTCACCGATCGAGCTCTGCACCAGCCGGCGCAGCGGCCGGGCGCCGAAGACCGGGTCGAACCCGTTCATCGCCAGCCACTCGCGGGCCGCGTCGGAGACCTCGAGCGTCAGCCGCCGCTTCGCGAGCCGGTCGCCCAGCACGCCGACCTGGATGTCGACGATGTGGGTCAGCTCGTCGGTGGACAGCGCGTGGAAGACCACGACGTCGTCGAGCCGGTTGAGGAACTCGGGCTTGAAGTGCGTCCGGACGACGGCCATGACGGCGTCCTCGCGCGCCTTCTCGTCGAGCGCCTGGTCGGCGATCGCCTGGCTGCCCAGGTTGGACGTCAGCACCAGGATGGTGTTGCGGAAGTCCACCGTGCGACCCTGGCCGTCGGTGAGCCTGCCGTCGTCGAGCACCTGCAGCAGCGTGTCGAAGACGTCCGGGTGGGCCTTCTCCACCTCGTCGAGCAGCACGACGGTGTACGGCCGCCGCCGCACCGCCTCGGTGAGCTGGCCGCCCTGGTCGTAGCCGACGTAGCCGGGCGGGGCGCCGACCAGGCGGGCCACCGAGTGCTTCTCGGAGTACTCGCTCATGTCGACGCGGACCATCGCGCGCTCGTCGTCGAACAGGAACTCGGCGAGCGCCTTGGCCAGCTCGGTCTTGCCCACACCGGTCGGGCCGAGGAACAGGAACGAGCCGGTCGGCCGGTTCTCGTCGGCGATGCCCGCGCGGGCGCGGCGCACCGCGTCGGAGACGACGCGGACGGCCTCGGCCTGTCCGATCACCCGGCGGCCGAGCTCGTCCTCCATGCGCAGCAGCTTCGCGGTCTCGCCCTCCAGCATCCGGCCGGCCGGGACGCCGGTCCAGGAGCTGACGACGTCGGCCACGTCGTCCGGGCCGACCTCCTCCTTGAGCATGACGTCCTCGTGGGTCTCCACGACCGCCGTCTTCTCGGCCAGCTCCTTCTCCAGCTGCGGGATGCGCCCGTAGCGCAGCTCCGCTGCCCGGCCCAGGTCGCCGTCGCGCTCGGCGCGGTCGGACTCCCCGCGGAGCTGCTCCAGCTGCTCCTTCAGCTCGCGGGTCGACTCGATGGCGCCACGCTCGTTCTGCCAGCGTGCGGTCAGGGCCGTGAGCTCCTCGCGCTTCTCGGCCAGCTCGGCGCGCAGCGCGACGAGCCGGTCGGCCGAGGCGGCGTCGGACTCCTTCTCCAGCGCCATCTCCTCGATCTCCAGCCGGCGGACCGCCCGCTCCACGGTGTCGATCTCCACCGGCCGCGAGTCGATCTCCATGCGGAGCCGGGACGCGGCCTCGTCGACCAGGTCGATGGCCTTGTCGGGGAGGAACCGCGCGGTGATGTAGCGGTCCGACAGGGTGGAGGCGGCGACCAGGGCGGCGTCGGTGATCCGGACGCCGTGGTGCACCTCGTAGCGCTCCTTGAGCCCGCGCAGGATGCCGATCGTGTCCTCGACGCTCGGCTCGCCGACCAGCACCTGCTGGAACCGGCGCTCCAGCGCCGCGTCCTTCTCGATGTGCTGCCGGTACTCGTCGAGCGTGGTGGCGCCGACCATCCGCAGCTCACCGCGGGCGAGCATCGGCTTGATCATGTTGCCGGCGTCCATCGCGCCCTCGCCGGACGCGCCGGCCCCGACGATCGTGTGCAGCTCGTCGATGAAGGTGATGATCTCGCCGGCCGAGTCGGTGATCTCCTTGAGGACGGCCTTGAGCCGCTCCTCGAACTCGCCGCGGTACTTCGCACCGGCGACCATCGAGCCCAGGTCGAGCGCGACGACCCGCTTGCCCCGCAGGGACTCGGGCACGTCGCCGTCGACGATCCGCTGGGCGAGCCCCTCGACGATGGCGGTCTTGCCGACGCCCGGCTCGCCGATGAGCACCGGGTTGTTCTTGGTGCGGCGCGACAGCACCTGCACCACGCGGCGGATCTCGGTGTCCCGGCCGATGACCGGGTCGAGCCCGCCGTCACGGGCGCGGGCGGTCAGGTCCTGGCCGTACTTCTCCAGCGCCTGGTAGCTGCTCTCCGGGTCCGGGCTGGACACCCGGGCCGACCCGCGGACCCTGCCGAACGCCTCGCGCAGCGCGTCGGGCGTGGCGCCATAGCGCTGGAGCAGCTGGGCGACCGGGCCGCCGGACTGCGCGAGCCCGACGAGCAGGTGTTCGGTGGAGACGTACTCGTCGCCCATCTCGGTCGCGAGCTGCTGGGCCGCGGTGATCGCGGCGAGCGCGTCCCGGGACAGCTGCGGCGCGCTCACCGAGGATCCCGACGCCGACGGCAGCCGGTTCCCGAGCGCGGTCACGTCCTTCCGGACGGCGCCGGCGTCCGCCCCGACCGCCTCCAGTAGCGGCGCGGCGATGCCGTCGCCCTGGGCGAGCAGCGCACCGAGGAGGTGGGTCGGCCCGACATCGGGGTTGCCGGCCAGCGTCGCGGCCTGGACGGCTGCGGAGATGGCCTGCTGAGTACGGGTGGTGGGGTTGAAGGAGTCCATGCTCCGCGTTCCTCCTGGTCCTTCTCTGTCGTCTGGTGGTCCGTGGTGGGGAGCGGCACCGCGGACCGCTGTCCGCACAGTCTGCCCGCCGGCGCACCTCTCGACAGTGACAACGGCAGGAAAGTTGAGTCTGTTCCGCTCAGGTCGAAAATTTCTCGACCCCTCTTCCCGGGCACGGGCGGTCCCGGGCCGCCGGGGACCGGCTCGGCCACCGCCGCACGGGCGCGCCGGCGGATCCGACGCGGACCGCGGCCGTCGACATCGGACGGCGGCATCGGGGGTGCGGCATCGGGGTGCGCGCGCGTCCTCGCCGGACGGCGCGCACGGCTCACGGCCCGGACGCCCTCGCCGGGCGCCGCCCGGGGAATGCCGGGGGGTGCGGAGTGGCCCCGCTCAGCGGGAGTGCGGACGGCGGCGCAGCGCGCGGGAGGCACCGGCACCCAGGTGCGTGGTGCTGGGGAACCGGCGGCGCGCCGGTCGTGGCACCCGCTGCGGGGTCCCCTTCGCACCGAAGAAGTCGCCGCCCTTGCGGGCCGGGTCGTCGGTCCCCCACGCCCGCCGCTGCGTCACCCGCTCCATCCGCGGGATGTGCTTGCGGCAGTGGATGTAGGCCTCCTCGACCTCCACGACCACCCAGCGCTCGGCGCGGCGGCCGGCCACCTGCTCGCCGCCGTGGCCGGGGAAGGCCGCGCGGAAGGCGGCGTCGTCCATGATCCGGGCGCGGCCGTTGACGTGCAGCCCGATCAGGGACTCGGTGAAGTCCACCATCAGCATCCCGACGTGCGGGTTCTCGACGAGGTTGCCGAGGCTGGCGTAGACGCCGTTCCCGCGGTACTCGGGGTAGGCCAGCGTGAACTCGTCGATCACCTGGACGAAGCCGGGCGGGCCCGCGCGCAGCGAGCTGTCGCACTCCCCGTGGCCGTCGGCGGTGGCGACGAACGCCATCTCCATCCGGCCGATGAACTCCACCATCGTGGGGAGCAGCCGGTCACGGAGCTGGTCGTCGTAGAAGCGGTCGGCGCGGGCGGTGCTGCCGACCTCGTCCTGGAACACGTGCTCGCCCGCCGATCCCGGCCGGTGGGACTCCTCGGGGTGCGGGAGGGTCTCCGGAAGGCTCGCGGGACGCTCCCGGCCGGGGAGCACCGGGGCGGGGGTTCGCAGGGGCACGGACACCACCGTGCCATCCGGAGGGCCCAGGACCAAACGGACGCAGGATGCACACACCGCCCCCGCCACGTCGGCATTCTCCGGCGCGGGCGCTATCCTGACCGTGGCGCCACCCACGCCATGACGAGTGCCCACCGTCCCCGAACGGATGATTCGTGACCATGCGTACCCGCTCGCTGCCACCGAGTGAGCCGGCTGCTGCGCGTCGCACCGGCGGGCGGAGGAACTCGCGTACCCTGACCGGCGGTGCCGGGGCGTCGAGGCCCACCGGCACCGCGGCACGGAGCACGACCGAGGAGAGTGTCCGCCAGGCATGACTGCTGACCAGCTGATCGCCGGCGACGTCGCCCCGCCGCGACGCCCCGCCTCGGAGGCGGACCGGACCGTCGAGCTCATCCGGAACAGTTTCGCCCTCGTCGAGCCCCAGGCCGAGGAGCTCGGCAAGCACTTCTACGCGCGCCTGTTCAGCCGCGCCCCGGAGACGCGGGACCTGTTCCCGGTGAACATGGAGGTGCAGCGCAGCCGCCTGCTGCGCGCCCTCGTCCACGTCGTCCAGATGGTCGACCAGCCGGACGACCTCGTCCCCTTCCTGCAGCAGCTCGGCCGCGACCACCGCAAGTTCGGCGTGCTCTCCCAGCACTACGACGCGGTCGGCGACGCGCTGATCTCGGCGATCGCGACGTACTCCGGCGAGAACTGGACGCCCGACGTCGAGAAGGCCTGGACCGGCGCGTACGGGATCGTCGCCGACGCGATGCAGCAGGCCGCCGCCGCCGAGCGCGGGCCGGCGTCCTGGCTCGGCCGGGTCGTCGACCACCGCCGGATCGGCTGGGACCTGGCCGTCGTCACCGTCGCGACCGAGCAGCAGGTGCCCTACCAGGCCGGGCAGTACGTCTCGGTGGAGACGCCGCACCGCCCTCGGCTCTGGCGCTACCTGTCCCCGGCGAACGCGCCGCGGCACGACGGGACGATCGAGTTCCACGTCCGCGCCGTCGAGAACGGCTGGGTGAGCCGGGCGATCGTCGCGCACAGCCAGATCGGCGAGACCTGGCGGATCGGCCCGCCGATGGGCCGGATGGCCGTCCCGCAGAACACCGAGCGTGAGCTGCTGATGGTCGCCGGTGGCACCGGCGTCGCCCCGATGAAGGCCCTGCTCGACGAGGTGCGGCAGCGGCCGCGGCCGCCGCGCACCCAGGTGTTCGTCGGTGGCCGCACCTGGGACGACCTGTACGACTTCACCTCGCTGCGGAAGCTGTCCTACAGCTTCCCGTGGCTGGACGTGATCCCGGTCGTCGAGCACGAGGACGAGCCGTCCGGCGCCGAGACCGGCACCCTGGCCGACGTCGTGACCCGGTTCGGCGCCTGGAGCGACCACGACGTCCTCGTGTGCGGCTCGCCGGCGATGATCCGCTCGACGGTGTCCCGGATGCTGGTGGCGGGCACGCCGCTGGACCGGATCACCTACGACCCGTTCACGATGGACTGAGCGCCACCACGCACGACGACCGACGGCCGCCCTCCCGGTGTGGAGGGCGGCCGTCGGTGTCTCAGAAGGCCTCGGTCGTCCTGACCGACAGGACGTGCAGGGTGCGCGAGCCGCTGAAGGCGTCGCGACCGTGCAGGAACCGGTAGTTGTCGAGGATCAGCAGGTCACCGCTGTCCATCCGGAACCGCGGGGCCGCCTCGGACGCCGTCGCGAGCAGGTCGGCGTACTCCTCGATCCGGGCGAGGTGCTCGTCCCACTCGGGGACACGGGGCACCGGGAGCGCGTAGTCGCTGGCCCGCACCGCGCGGCGGCCACCCCGGGTGTACTCGACCATCCTGCGGAGCAGGGGTGTGGCCGGCACGCCGCGCGGCGGGTCCACCCGCGTCCCGAAGAAGTCGGTGTCGGCGCCGGTGACGAACGCGTGCAGCTCCGGGTGGTCGGTGGCCAGCCGGTCGACCAGGGCGTAGCCGTCGACGAGCACCGAGTCCCCGCCGGACGGCGCCGGCGACGTGCAGTGCATCAGCAGGTAGTCCTCGTCGGGGTCGCGCAGGCGCACGGTGCGCCCGTGCACGTCGCCCTGCAGGTACGCGCCGTCGTTGTGCAGGCCCAGTGCGGGGGAGTCGGTCCCGCCCTGCGGGCGGATCCCGAACAGCTCGCGCAACCGGCCCCCGAGCACCCGGGCCGCGGTCACGACGAGGCACTCCGGGTCGAGCCCCGCCCCGGGGATCCGCACGACACCGTCCTCGGCGAGCACCGCGCGGGCGTCGTCGACCGAGGCGGTGCGCGGCACCACCCCGGTCTCGTCCACCAGGCACTTCAGCTCGGGCCGGGCCTCGCCCCGCCGCCGTCCGTCCGCTGCCGTCACCGCCACGTCGTGCCTCCTGCCGTTCGTGCGCTCTCGCACAAGTCTGGCAGGAACGACGCTCTTTCAGAACTGTCCGGAAGGTCCGGTGACGGTCCGTCGCTCGATCTCCCGGCCGATCCCGGTCACGATCAGCGCCGTGCCCACGACGGCCAGCGCGGGGAGGACGACGAGCTGCGGTGCGTTGAACAGGAACTGCCTCCCGTCGGCGAGCATCACCCCCCACTCCGGGGTCGGCGGCTGCGGCCCGAGCCCGAGGAACGACAGTCCGGCCACCGTGAGCAGGATGTTCGCGAACCGCAGGCACAGGTGCGACAGCAGCGGCCGGGTCAGGTTCGGCAGCACGTGCCGGAACGCGATGCGCCCGGGTCCGGCTCCGACGGCGACCGCGCCCTCGACGTACTCGCGGCTCCGCTCGCGTACGACGAGCTGGTAGGTCAACCGCGCGAACGGCGTCCACCCGGCGACGACGACCGCCACCAGCAGCGACCACACTCCCGGCGCGCCGCCCGACGCGGCCACGACGATCAGTCCGATCAGGACCGCCGGGATCGCGACGAGCACGTCGACGATCCGCTGGAACAGCTGGCCCACCACCCCGCCGGCCCAGGCGGCTACCACCCCGAGGAGCGTGCCGGTCACCGCGCAGACCGCGAGCGCCACCACCGTGAACCCGACCGAGATCCGCGCCCCGACCGCCAGCCGGGCGAGCATGTCCCGGCCGAGCTGGTCGGTCCCCAGCGGATGCTCCGGCGTGGGACCGGAGAACCGCTGCGAGAGGTCGTTGGTCGTCGGGTCGAGCGGCAGCAGGGCGAGCACGACGAGCACGCCCAGCAGCACGAGGCCGCCGATCTGTAGCGGGCGGCGCAGGCGCACCGACCGGCCGTCCGCGGCGTACCGGCGTCCGGCCATCACGCCGGCGCTCACCGGACCGCGCTCCGGGCGACCGGGTCCAGCGCGAGCGCGAGCAGCTCGGCTACGATCCCCGCCACCGAGGCCAGGACGATGATCGCCAGCAGCCCGGCCTGGGTGACCGGGAGGTCCTGCCCGAGCACCGCGTCGTAGAGCAGGCGGCCGACCCCGGGTACGGAGAAGAGCACCTCGACCACGACCGAGCCACCCAGCAGGCCGCCCAGGAACAGCCCGGACATCGAGGCCACCGACGTCAGTGCGAGCCGCCCGCCGTGCCGCCACAGCACGACACGGTCCGGCAGCCCCTTCGCCCGCGCGACCGTCACGTGGGTGCGGCCGAGCACGTCGACGGTCTCGGCGCGCACCAGCTGCGCGGAGAGCGCGGCCGGGAACGCCGCCAGGGTGAGTACCGGCAGCACCGCCTGCGCGGGGGATCCCCAGCCGGTGGCCGGCAACAGGGGGATCACCACGGCGAACACCAGCACGAGCACCGTGCCGAGGACGAACTCGGGCACCGCGACGCCGAGCACCGATCCGGAGGTCAGCATCCGGTCGAAGCGCCCGCCGGGCCGGCGCGCGGCCCGCACGCCGGCCGGGACGCCGACGAGCCCCGCGACGACCAGGGCCGCGACCGTCAGCACCAGCGAGACGCCGAGCGCGGGCCAGAGCAGCCCGGACACCGGGGTCCGGCTGGCGTAGGAGATCCCGAGGTCGCCGCCGAGCAGCGCGCCGAACCAGGCGGTGAACTGGTCCCACCAGCCGCCGTCCAGCGCGTACTCCTCGCGCAGCGCGGCCAGCACCGCTGGATCGGGATCCGCCTCCCCCGTCCGGCTGCGCAGGATGCCCAGCGCGGTGTCCTGACCGGACAGCCGGGGCAGCAGGAACACCAGCACCGCCCCGGCCACGAACACCAGCGGCAGGGCCAGCAGCCGGCGGAGGAGGAGGGTCGTCACTCCGTCTTCGCCAGCCCGGGGACGACGAGGGTCTTCGCGAGCGGGTCGACGGTGTAGCCGGCCACCCGGCTCCCGACGCCGTTGGCACTGGTGTGCACCAGCGGGACGCCGACGGCGTCGTCGTTCAGCTTCGCCGCGGCCTGCCGGAACACGTCCTGTCGGGCGGCCGGATCGGTCACGGTCGCCAGTGGCGCGAGCAGGGCGTCGAACTCCGGCGAGCAGTACCGGTTGATGTTGTACGAGCCCTCGCAGCCGTAGTCGCTGGTCAGGGTGGCTCCGGCGTCGGGGACGTCGAGCAGGTAGCTGCGGGAACCGAGATACATGTCGTAGTTCCCGGCGAGCAGGTCGGGCTCGCGGGCGTCGTAGTCACCGACGCGGATGGTCGCCTCGATGCCGGCTTCGCGCAGCATCTGCTGCACGGCCGTCGCCAGGGTGGGCAGCTCGGCCCGGGTGCTGTAGGTGCCGAGCTCGACGCGCAGCGGGTTGCCCGCGTCGTAGCCGGCCTCGGCGAGCAGCGCGCGGGCGCGGGCCGGGTCGGCGGGCGGCGGGGCCTCCTGCGAACCCCAGGCGACGGCCGGGCCGAACAGCTCGGACGCCGGGATCGCCGACCCCGCGAGGGCCTGCTCGCCGAGCGCGGTCCGGTCGATCGCGGCGGTGACGGCCTGCCGCACCCGCACGTCGGCGAACGGCGGACGGGACTGGTTCAGCATCAGCGACGCGGTCCGGGGAGCCGGCACCGTCTCGTTCGTGTACCCGTCGCCGGTGAACTCGAGGGCGCTGGACTCGGGCAGCTCCTGCGCGATGTCGGCGTCGCCGGCCCGCAGGGCGAGCGCCCGCGCGGCGGGGTCGGGTACGAAGTTCGCGGTGACCGTGGCGGCCTGCGGACGCTCACCCCAGTAGGTGTCGTTGCGCTGCAGCGTCACCGACTGGGTGCCGTTCAGCTCGGTGATCGTCATCGGCCCGGTGCCGGTGCCCTGCACCGACGGCGGCGTCGCCCCGTACGCCGACGGGGCGAGGATCGCGGTGTTCGCGCTGCTCAGCCGCAGCGGGAGGATCGGGTCCGGAGCCGTGGTGGTGACCCGGACGGCGGCGCCGCCGTCGGCCGCGGCCTGCAGGCCGGTGCCCTTGACCGCGCGCGGGGGCGCCTCGACGCCGGCGACATGGTTCAGAGCGGTCGCGACGGCCTGCCCGGTGAGCGGCTCGCCGTTCTGGAAGGTCACCCCCGGCCGCAGCTCGAACCGCCAGGTCCGGGCGTCGGACTGCTGTTCCCACGCGGTGGCAAGCGCCGGCCGCGGCTGCCCGTCGGGGCCGGAGGCGACCAGCGACTCGGTCACACCCAGTTGGGAGACCACGAACGCGTCGTCGGTGTCGACGGCGTAACCGGCCGCGGGGGCGAACGCCATCGCCAGGGTGAGCGTGCCGTCCGGGACGACCTGTCCCGTCCCGCCGCCGGGACCACCGCAGGCGGTGAGGATCGCGGTGCTCACGGCGAGCGCGGCGGCGACCCGGACGGGCGATCGACGGCGTGGTGGAACGACGGCCGGTTCGGCGGGCATGTCGGGATCGTCCTCTCCGGCGCCTCGACGGGATGTCACCCGGCGCCCGGAAGATCCTCGGAAAGTGTGTGCAGACGGTCAAGCATGTGCATCTGTGCGCATATGTGCCTGTTGCCATCGAGTCGCGATTGCGATCCGTGACCTGATACCACTGGGTGGTGCTCCGCAACACCCGCCGGCGGCCGACCGGGCCCGCACCGGCCGCCCTCCCCGGCCGCGCGCCCCGCTGGGCCGCGTTCCGGGCCCTCCCCCCGGTCGTACAGCTGCTCATCTCGACGCAGTTGGCGTTCAACGTGGGCTTCTACATGGTGCTGCCCTACCTGGCCACGCACCTGGCGGACGATCTCGGGCTGGCCGCAGCGGCCGTCGGGCTCGTGCTGGGGCTGCGGACGTTCAGCCAGCAGGGGCTGTTTGTCGTCGGCGGGGCGCTCACCGACCGCTACGGCGCGAAGCCGGTGGTGCTCGTCGGCTGCGCACTGCGTGTGATCGGCTTCATCCTCCTCGGCGCCGCCGGGACGCTGCCCGCCGTGATCGGCGGTGCCCTCCTCACCGGGTTCGCCGCCGCCCTGTTCTCGCCGGCGGTGGAGTCCTCACTGGCCCGCGAGGGCGGGGAGCTGGAGCGCTCCGGGGAGGGCCCGCCGCGGGCCGAGGTGTTCGCGATGTTCTCCGTCGCCGGTCAGGTCGGGACCGTCACCGGCCCGCTGGTCGGCACGGCGCTGCTGCTGGTCGACTTCCGGACCGCGTGCCTGGTGGCCGCGGCCGGGTTCGTGCTCGTCGGGCTCGCGCACTGGCGGTTGCTGCCGTGGAGCCCCGCCGAGCACGCCGGGCAGCCGATCCTGGCCGGGTGGGGCGAGGTGCTGGGCAACCGCCGGTTCATGGTGTTCGCCACCGGCTACTCCGGCTGGCTGCTCTCCTACAACCAGCTCTACCTGGCGCTGCCCGCAGAGCTGGAACGCGTCGACCGCACCGCCGCACTCGGCTTCCTGTTCGTGATGATGTCGGTGCTGGTGATCAGCCTGCAGCTGCGGGTCACCGGCTGGTCCCGACGACGGCTGGGGCCCGGCCGTTCGGTCGTGATCGGCTTCTGCCTGATCGCCACGTCCTTCGCCGTGGTCGCGGTGGCGCGGCTGCTGCCGGGGCTGCCCGGCTGGTGGGCGATCACGCCGGCGGTGGCGATGGTGCTCCTGCTGACGGTCGGCGAGATGCTCGCCGTCCCGGTCGCGCAGGACCTGGTGCCCCGGCTGGCCGGGGAACGCCGGCTCGGCGCCCACTTCGGGGTGCTCGCCTCGTTCGGAGGCCTGATGGTGCTGATCGGATCGACCGTCGTCGGCGCGCTGCTCGATCCGTCGGTTCCTGCCGCGGTGCCGTTCGTGGTGCTCGCGGCGATCCCGCTGGCGGGGGCGGCGGTCCTGGGCACGCTCGCGCGCCGCGGAGGGCTGGCACCCGCACCCGTGGCGGCCTGAAACCACCCGCCCGGCACGGTCCGCCCTGCCACGCGACCGGCCGCTCGGACCGGTCCGGTGCTCCACACGACCGCCCGCTCGGACCGGCCTACTGCTCGGGGCGGCCCGGCCGCCACCGGACGACGGCCCGGCGGTCCACCGGGACGAGATCGCGCCGATAGGACCGGTGCACCGCCGCCGTCGCCTGGGCGGCGGCCGCGCGGACGGCGTCGAGCTCGGCGGTGGTCTCCTCGAGCCGCGCGTGCAGCTCGTCGACCAGCTGCTCCAGCTCGATGATCCGCTTGACCCCGGCCAGGTTGACGCCCTCCTCCTGGGAGAGGCGCTGGACCTCGCGGAGCAGGGCGATGTCGCGCTGCGAGTAGCGACGGCCGCCGCCGGAGGCCCGGCCCGGGCTGACGAGCCCGAGCCGGTCGTAGCTGCGCAGGGTCTGGGCGTGCAGGCCGGACAGCTGCGCGGCGACGGAGATGACGAACACCGGGCTGTCGTGCGCGACCGCGTCGGGACCCGTCGCGTCGGACGGGGCGCGGCCGCGGCCGTCGCCGTCCTGGGGCCGTCCGGCCACCGCACTCACCTCCTGGAGCTACCGAGCAGGTCCGCCCGCGGATCGATCGACTTCGTCGCCTCGGCGTACGCCTGCAGCGCGTCCGTCGCCGCCTGGTCCAGCTTCTGCGGCACCGCCACCTCGACGGTCACCAGCAGGTTGCCCTTCTTGCCGTTCTTCCGCTCGACACCGCGACCCGCGACCCGGAAGGTCCGGCCGCTGGAGGTCCCGGCCGGGATCTTCAGCGAGACCGTGCTGTCGAGTGTGGGCACCGTCAGGGTCGCACCCAGGACGAGCTCCTGGAAGGTCACCGGGACGGTGATCGTCAGATCGTCGGCGTTCTTCGGGGACCGCCCGAAGATCCTGTGCGGGGTGACGCTCACCGTCACGTACAGATCGCCTGCCGGCGCCCCGCCGCGGCCGGGCTCGCCCTGGCCCGCGAGCCGGACCTTCTGGCCGTTGTCGACGCCGGCGGGGACCCGCACGGACAGCGAGCGGGTCCGGGTGGACACGCCGTCGCCGCGGCACTCCGGGCACGGGTCGTCGATGATCCGGCCGGTCCCGCGGCAGTCGCGGCACGGCTCGGAGAACGAGAACGCGCCCTGGCTCCGGTTCACCAGGCCGGCGCCACCGCAGGTCACGCAGGTACGCGGGGTGCTGCCCGGACGGGAGCCGGTGCCGCCGCACCGCTCGCACCGGCCGGGCGAGGACAGCTGGATCGGCACGGTCGCGCCCCGGACCGCGTCGTCGAAGGAGATGGTCAGGCTGCTCTCGACGTCCTGGCCGCGGCGGGCACCGGCGGCGCCGAAGCCACCGGCACCGGCCCCACCGCTGTTGCGGGCGGTGCGGCCGAAGATGTCGCCGAGGATGTCGCTGAAGTCGCCGGAGCCGCCGCCGCCCCGTCCGGCCTGGCCGAACAGGTCGTTGATGTCGAATCCACCGGGTCCGCCGGCACCGCCTGCGCCGCCGCCGGGGAAGCCGCCCCCGCTGCCGAAACCGCCGAAACCGCCGCCGCCCGCGAACATCGCGCGGGTCTCGTCGTACTCCTTGCGCTTGGCCTCGTCCCCGAGGACACCGTAGGCCTCGGACACCGCCTTGAAGCGGGCCTCGGCCTTCTCGTCGCCCGGGTTGGCGTCCGGGTGCAGCTCACGGGCGAGCTTCCGGTACGCCTTCTTGATCTCGTCCTGGGACGCCGTCGAGGAGACGCCCAGCTCGCGGTAGTAGTCCTTCTCGATCCAGTCGCGCTGGGTCACCCCGCCCCCTTCCCGGTCACGCCCGCGGTGCGGTGGAACACGCCCCTCCCGGGGCCCGTCCACCGCACCGCGTGCCGACGTCCACTGTGGTTTCCGGTCAGGCCGGGTTCTCCGGCTCGCCGGTGCCCGGCCCGGCGTCGCCGCCCGCCGGATCCGTGCCGCCCTCGGCGGCCTCGGCCCGGGCCTCCGGGGAGACCTCGGCTTCCGGCCGGTCCTGCACCGTGACCATCGCCGGCCGGAGCACCCGGTCGGAGATCCGGTAGCCGCGGCGCAGCACCGCCGACAGCACGGTGACCGTGGGGCCGGAGCCCTCGGCCGGTTCGTGCTGCACGGCCTCGTGCCGCTGCGGGTCGAACAGCTCGCCCTCGGCCCCGAAGGGCTCCAGGCCGAGCTTGGTGAGCACGCCGCCGACCTTGTCGGCCGCCGACTTGAAGGCCCCGGTCAGGTCCCCGTGCTGCTCGGCGCGCTCGAAGTCGTCGAGCACGGTGAGCAGGTCGGAGACGAACGAGACCTTCGCCGCGAGCTGGGTCTGCTCGCGGTCCCGGTCCGCCCGGCGCCGGTAGTTGGCGTACTCGGCGGTGACCCGCTGCAGGTCCGCGGTGCGCTCGGCGACCTCGGCCGTGAGCTTCTCGACCTCCGGGTCCACCCCGTCGGCCGGACCGGCGACCGGATCCACGATCTGGTCGGTGCCGTCCCCGGCCGGGGCCGCCTGCTCGGCGGCCCCGGTCTCCTGCGGGCGGGCCTCACCGGTCTCCGGGTCCACCTTGCGGCGGTCCCGGAAGGTCACCGGCTCGTCCTGCTGCTTCTCGTCGCCTGCCATGTCGACCGTCCTGTCCTCTGGATGGCCGCCGGCCGTCACTTGTCGCCCTTGGCGTCCTTGTCGTCGTCCACGATCTCGGCGTCGACGACGTCGTCCTGCTCCTGCTGCCCACCGGCAGCGCCACCGGCGGCGTCGCCGTCGGCCGCACCCGCGGCACCGTCGGCGCCCGGCTGCGAGTACAGGGCGGACCCCATCTTCTGGGACTCGGTCGCCAGCTTCTCCATCGAGGACTTGATCGCCTCGTGGTCGGTGCCCTTCAGCGCCTCCTGGACCTCGCCCAGGGACGCGTTCACCGACTCCTTGACGTCGGACGGCAGCTTCTCGTCGTTCTCCTTGACGAACTTCTCCGTCTGGTAGACGAGGGTCTCCGCCTGGTTGCGGGTCTCGGCCTCCTCGCGGCGCTTCGCGTCCTCCTCGGCGTGCGCCTCGGCCTCCTGCACCATGCGGTCGATGTCGTCCTTGGACAGCGCCGACCCGCCGGTGATCGTCATCTCCTGGCTCTTGCCGGTGCCCATGTCCTTCGCGGACACGTTGACGATGCCGTTGGCGTCGATGTCGAAGGACACCTCGATCTGCGGGACACCGCGCGGGGCCGGCGCGATGCCGGTCAGCTCGAACATGCCGAGCTTCTTGTTGTACGCGGCGATCTCGCGCTCGCCCTGGAAGACCTGGATCTGCACCGACGGCTGGTTGTCGTCCGCGGTGGAGAAGACCTCCGAGCGCTTGGTCGGGATCGTGGTGTTCTTCTCGATCAGCTTGGTCATGACGCCGCCCTTGGTCTCGATGCCGAGGGACAGCGGGGTGACGTCCAGCAGCAGGACGTCCTTGACCTCGCCGCGCAGCACGCCGGCCTGCAGGGCGGCGCCGGCGGCGACGACCTCGTCCGGGTTGACGCCCTTGTTGGGCTCCTTGCCGCCGGTCAGCTCCTTGACGAGCTCGGTGACGGCGGGCATCCGGGTGGAGCCACCGACGAGCACGACGTGGTCGATCTGGCTCACCGAGATGCCGGCGTCCTTGATGACCTGGTTGAACGGCTGGCGGGTGCGGTCCAGGAGGTCCTGGGTGATCCGCTGGAACTCCGCGCGGGACAGCGACTCGTCGAGGAACAGCGGGTTCTTGTCGGAGTCGACCGTGATGTAGGGCAGGTTGATGTTGGTCGAGGACGAGCTCGACAGCTCGATCTTCGCCTTCTCCGCGGCCTCACGGAGCCGCTGCATCGCCATCTTGTCCTTCGTCAGGTCGATGCCCTGGGAGGACTTGAACTTGTCGACGAGCCAGGTGACGATCCGCTCGTCCCAGTCGTCGCCACCGAGGTGGTTGTCGCCGTTGGTCGCCTTGACCTCGACGACGCCCTCGGCGATCTCCAGCAGGGACACGTCGAACGTGCCGCCACCCAGGTCGAAGACCAGGATGGTCTGCTCCTTCTCGCCCTTGTCGAGGCCGTAGGCCAGCGCGGCCGCGGTCGGCTCGTTGACGATGCGGAGCACGTTCAGGCCGGCGATCTGGCCGGCCTCCTTCGTCGCCTGCCGCTGCGCGTCCTCGAAGTAGGCGGGGACGGTGATGACCGCGTCGGTGACCTCGTCGCCCAGGTAGGACTCCGCGTCACGCTTCAGCTTCTGAAGGACGCGGGCGCTGATCTCCTGCGCGGCGTAGGTCTTGTCGTCGATCTCCGGGGTCTTCCAGTCGGTGCCGATGTGGCGCTTGACCGAGCGGAAGGTGCGGTCGGAGTTCGTGACGGCCTGGTTCTTCGCGGACTGACCGGTGAGAACCTCGCCGTTGCGGGCGAACGCGACGATGGACGGAGTGGTGCGGGCACCCTCCGAGTTCGCGATCACCGTCGGCTCGCCACCCTCGAGGACGGCGACGACGGAGTTGGTGGTCCCGAGGTCGATCCCGACCGTACGAGCCATGGTGACTGCCTCCGTGTTGATGCGTGCGAGTCGATACTTGCGGGGTGTGAGTGCCTCCGGCTCAAGTTCTATCAGACCGGGGAGCGGTCCGGGGTAAGAGCTTGAGTGGGCGCTGCTCAACTTCTTGGTACCCGGTCCAACGGGCGACCATGCAGACTTGTTCCGACTCGACTCAACTTTTTTCGGGGACCCTCGTTCCTCCTGGTGAGCGGACCACTCCCGGCCCCCGATACCCGGGCACGCCGCCGACCACGCCTCGCGACGCCGGAGCAGGCGCGGCGGCGCGCGCCGGACCACGCGCCGCCCGGCGCGGCCGCACCCCGCCCGGGACCGCCGCACACCGTCCGCGCCAATCGCACAGCCGCGACCGCGCAGGATCCGGGGCAGCCGCACCGGTTCCAGCCTGTGCGGAGGGCCCGCAATCTGCGCGGCTGTGAGGTGCGGGGAGTGGGTCCGGGGTGATGGGCGGGTGGGGCTGTGGTTCCCGTCTCTTCCGGAGGGTCATGTGGCACTTCTTGCGCACCGATCTGTCAACTCGTCGTCGGCACCGGCGAGACCACTCCGCTGAGCATCCAGGCCCAGTCTGTCCACTACGGAGACGACGGCCGTCCTCGCCAGGTCGACCACGCCTGCCGCCGGGCGAAGGACTTCGCCGAGGTCGTCCTGCAGAAAATGCCGACCCCATGAGTGGTTCGCATCCGTAAACCACGACATCGGATCCGCCCCTTCCCCCGCTGGAACAGGCGCCGGCCTCGGCAACCGCACAGCTTGGACCGCGACCGCACAGGATCCGGGACTGCCGCACCGATTCCAGCTTGTGCGAAGAGCCCGCAATCTATGCGACTGCGAGGTACAGGGAAACGGGTCCGGCGAGTCGACGGGCGAGTTAGTCTGTGGTTTCCCGCCTGCTCCGGAGGATCACGTGGCTGTCCCGGTCCGGTCTCGTATGTCCGTCTTTCTTGTCGCACTCACCGTCGGCGCAGTCCTCAGCGGATGCGGCGGATCGGAACCCGCCGACCCGTTCCCTGATCGGCCGCAGGACATCGACATCGCACAGCTCGACCCGTGCACCCTGCTGCCTCCCGGCGAACAGGCTCGACTCGACGTCGAGCCGGGAGAGCCGAGCGAGAATCTTCTCGACGAAGGGGCCCGCGCCCGAAACTGCGGGTGGAACAATTTCGACACGGGGGTCAGCTACAGCGTGCAGCTGGTCGGGATCGATGCCGGCAAGGCCATCGGCGACGACCGGCTGATCACAGTCGTAGGTGGGTTCGGAGCGGTCCGACAGGTCGAGAACGTGGACTCCGCCCCGCTCTGCATACTTGTCATCGACATGAACGACGGCCAGATGGCTCGGATTCTCGTCCGCTCGACCCGCTATCACGACGGCCGGCCGCGGCCTATCGCCGACGTCTGCGACGACGCATCCCGACTGGCCGAAACCGTCATCCTCGAATCCCGGCACCTCGCGAGCTGAGGCTCGTTCGCGGAAGCAAATCGGACCGGTCGATACATCATGGCCGCGAACAGCGACTCCTAGCATGTCCGGGTGGACAACAACCCTTTACTTCCGCGAGGAACGGAATCAGACGCGCTCATGGTGCAGATCAACAAGTCGAACGTCCTGGCGGTGCGGAACGAGTTGCGATTCCAGGCCGAGCAGATGCAGTCAGCACTGATGCGCGCAGGCCACGAGTGCCGGGTTCGGCCGTGCGGTCAGGACCTCGTCTCACTCGACGCAGCCTTGTCCTTCCGCAGAAAGGTCCAACAGATCATCGCTGTGCACACGGCTCACCTCCACGAGATCACCGAAGCGGTCGACCGGCTGACCGAGGCGGCCCACCACTACGGATACACCGAGGAAGCGATCACGGCATCCCTGGACGCGGCACGCCCCCGGCTGACCGCGCGCCTCCACGAATACCGCGCGTAGGAGGCGACCATGGCCGTATCTGACATGCCCGTCCTGGGTTGCTACAACTTCGCGGCGTTCGACATGGCGACGAAGTTCGCCTGGGTGAACGGTCAGCCCGGGATGACGGTGGCCCAGCAGACCTCGGACGGTCTCACCACCCTCGCGACCACTCTCGACACGACGCGGCAGTCCACCGACCGCGGGGTCGGGGATCTGGGGGTCTCGTGGACCGGCCGGGCGGGCGACGCCGCCCGGACCTCGCTCGCCACGACGGCCGGTGGGATCGCCGACACCGCCACCGTCGTACGGAACGGCGCGGATCGGATGGCCGACCACGGCCGATCGTTCGAGGCGATGCGTCGTCAGATCACCTACACGGATCCTGACGACCACACCTGGTTCGCACGGGCCGTCGACAACGGCAGCGAGGCGTGGCACTCCCTGTGGGGCAGGGGCGACGACCACGTCACGATCGCCGAGCACAACCAGGCCAACGACGAGGTCGCCAACCGCGCACTCGCCCGGTACCAGAGCGAGACGTTCGAGACCGACAGCCGTTTCACCACGGCGACGGCACCCGCGGGGGTCTCGCCCGGCCAGGGAGCGGGTCCCGGATCCGAAGGATCAGTGGCCGGTGGCGGGGACCGAGGCGGTGGGGTGTCCGGCGGTGTCGCAGGTGCGGGTGGTGGATCAGGCATCGGCGGCGCGGGCGGTGGCACGGTCGGTGGAGGCCCGAGCAGCCCCGGGCAAGTCCCCGGCCCCGGGACGTCCGGCGGACCCGCCCCGGTGGGCGTCACCCCCGTCCCCACACCTCCTGGACCGGGCCGCGAGACCCCCGGGGCGACCTCACGCGGGAGACCCGGCCCAGGCGGCGGCCCGGACCGGACCACCCCGTCGGGACACGTGCCCGGGGGCGGCCAGGACCTGACACGGCTGCCCGGAACGGGTGGCGACGCCATCGGTCCCGACAGGCCCACGTCCGACCGGGCGTTCCCCGCCCCGGTCCCCACCGTCAGCGCCCCCGACGCCGCGCGGGCCCGCGACGAGCGCGCCGCCCGGTTCGCCGAGGAGGCACGGAGGCACCAGCTGCCGACCGGGCCACGCGGCGGGGTGCCCGTCGCCGGCCGCGGCTCCGGCGGCGGGCTCGCCGAGCCGTACCCGCCGACCGCGGGCCGCCCGGGCGGCGGATCCGTCGGAGGGTGGGGCACGGAGCCCCGCGGCCCCGGCGCCCGCGGCGGGTTCGGCGAGGCCCACCCGCTCCGGACCGCCGATGCCGGAGCCGCCCGCGCCGCGACGGGTGCGGGCGGCTACGGCCCGATGGCCGGTGGCGTCGGCGGCGCCCGTGACGGGCAGGACCACCGCAACCGCTACGTCGTCCCCACCGACGAGGTCTTCGCCGTCGAGATCACCGCCACCGACGCCGTCCTCGGTCCCGACGAGGACCCGCGATGATCGACTGGAGCCGGGCCACCGTCCTCACCGCCACCGAGTTCGACGTCGCGCGCGACCTGCTCGACCTCGGCCGCAACCCTGCGGTCCTGGGTCTGGTCAGTCCCGGTCCCACCGACTTCGAGCGGGCCCGGGTCGTCCGCGGGGGGATCGCGTCGCTCGCCGCGCGCGGGCTCGTCACCGGCGGTGGGTTCCTGCCCGCACTGGCCGACGACCTCCGCACGGCGGTCGGGGCCGAGTTTCAGCACGATCTCGTCGTCGCCCCGCCGTCCCGGCAGCGCGCGGTCGTCGGGCACCGCGCCGGACGGGCCGTGCTGGCCACCCGCATCGGCGACGAGGTGGCGCTGCTGCGGATCCGGCCGGAGGACGCCGCCGCGACCCTGGTGTCGCTGCTCGGCCCCGTCGTCGCGGCACCGGGACCGACCGTGCGGATCCCGGCCGGGGTGCTGGCCGACGCCGTCGCCGCTGCCGGGGGCGACGACGCGCGGTTCGTCCCGGAGCTGCTGCGGCGCGGGTGCACCGGCGCCGAGGTGGACGTCGTCCGGCGGATGGGGGAGATCGACGGGATGGCGCAGCTCGGCGCGGGCAGACGGGGGCCGGACCCGTGCCGGGCACCGGGTGTCCTGCTGGTCCACGCGACTGCGGAGGGCTGCTTCCACCAGCACCGCCCCACCCCGGCCGTCGTCGGCGGGGCGCTGCCGGACGGCGCGACGGTCCACGCCGGTCCGGCCGACGGGCCGCTCCTCGTCGGCGAGCTGGAGCGGCTCGCGGACGCGGCGCGGTGTCGCCGGGCGCGCGTCGGGCCCGTACGGAGCTGACCGGCCCTACGCCGGGTTCGGCGTCGTCCCCGGGCGGGTGGCCAGCGGGACCAGGTCCTCGAAGTCCCACGGCACCGGCTGCACCCGCACCGGATGGTCCTTGTTCGGCGCCTCGACCATCTTGTCGTCGCCGATGAACATCGTGACGTGGTAGATCGTCGACGGGTCCGACGTGTCGTGGGCGTAGAACAGGAAGTCGCCCGGCTGCACGTCCCGGTTGGGCAGGTGCCCGCCGGAGTTGTACTGGTCGCGGGAGACCCGCGGGATGGTCATCCCGGCCGCCTCGTAGGCGCGCATCAGGAGCCCGGAGCAGTCGTAGGCGTTCGGGCCGGTCGCGCCCCACACGTAGGGCTTGCCGAGCTCGCGCAGCGCGAAGCCGATCGCGGCGCCGGCCGCGCCGGGGGGCAGCGCACCCGTCGTCCCGGGCTCGCACCCGGTCGGGTTCGCGACGTCACCGACCTGCTCGACGAGCGCCGCGGCGAGGGGCTCCCACTTGGCGTAGGCCTCGGGGAAGGCCGAGCGCTGCACGGTCTGCGCGGCGACCGTGATCGGCATGCTCTCCCAGCCGGGCACCTCGAGCAGCCGCTCGTAGAAGATCCGGCTGCTGTACGCCGGGTCGGTGACCTGCGCGGGCGTGCCCCAGCCCTGCGACGGCCGCTGCTGGAACAGGCCCAGCGAGTCACGGTCGCCGTAGTCGATGTTGCGGAGGGTGGACTCCTGCATCGCGGTGGCCAGCGCCACGAGCCACGCGCGCGGCGGCAGGTCCATGTCCTTGGCGACCGAGATGATCGACGAGGCGTTCTGGCGCTGGTCGTCGGCCAGCGTCTCGATGGTCGCGCCACCACCCCCGCGTCCGACGGTCGCCGTCGAGATCCCGGTGTCGCACCATGCGGAACCTCCGGTCCGCCCGCCACCGATGTTCGGGCTGAACGCCAGGAACCCGACGGTCAGGAACAGGACCAGCGCCATCCCGATGGCGACGAACGGCAGCAGGAGCCGCAGCGGGCGCAGCGCCCGGGTGACCGGTGTGCTCATGCCCGGTCGTAGCGGGACACCTTCCAGCCCGCCTCGGTGTCCACGACCAGGATCGTCAGCCGGATGGAGTCGGTGGGGACCTCGACCTCGACGCTCTTGGGCGCGACCCGGACGGGCGTGGCCGCGCCGGTCACCCGGGAGGCCGGGACGTTGGCCGGGTCGACGCCGGCGAGCACACCGAGGAACTCGTCGGTCGTGTACGGGCGCAGGCCGGCCACCCACTGCGGCGCCGTCATGCCCTCGGGGTGGTTCACCCAGGCCGACGCCCAGACCCTCGCGACCTCGAGCGCCTGGGGCGGCGCCTGGTCGACCGGACGGGACTCCGGGGTCAGCGGGGCCACCGGGGGCAGCATCGTCGGCGTCGGTGTGGCGGAGACACCGGAGCCCTGCTCCCACCGCTCGCCCTGACCGCCGCCGGCCAGCAGACCACCGCTCGACGCGCCGCCGCCGACCTGGCCGCCGACCAGGACCAGCCCGAACACGAGCCCGCCGAGCAGGACGACGGTCACGGCCAGCCGGGCGGGTGAGCGCAGCGGCCACTGCCAGATGATCCGGTAGGCGGCCGTCCGGCCGCGCGGGGACCTAATCGGCACGGCCACCGTCCCGGCCGTCGGCGGTCCGCGCGGCGCGCGGACGGTAGATCTTGTAGACGGGGACGCCGTCGACCAGCTCGGGCGTCACCGGCGACGGATCGCCGGGGCGGCGGGCGGACGCCTCGTCGCGACGGTAGATCGACCGGTCGTCGATCTCGCCGGGGTCGGTCCGGCCGGGGACGCCCGGGCCGGTGCCGGGGCGTCCGGACGCGCCGACCGGCAGCTGCCCGCGACGCGGTTCGGCGATCCGATTGCTCTCCTGCCGGCCGGGGACCTCCGGCTGCGGCCTGCGGCGCCACGACCGGGCACCCGGCCCCGCGACCGTCTCCGCCTCCGGCCGGGCGGCGTCGGGATCACCGGCGCCGGGACCGGTGCCGCGCTCGGACCACCAGCGGGACTGACGCTCGTCGCCCGGCAGCGGACCGCGCATCCGGTTCCAGACCTTCGACATCGGCCCGTCGCCGACGCCCGGGACGATCCCGCCGAACTGCTCCCGGGTCAGCGACACCATCGACACCAGCCGCCGGAACGGCCGGGCGACCGCCCACATCACCAGGGTCACGACCCCGGTGACCAGCAGCGCCAGCCACAGGTCGATCCCGGAGCCGGGGGCGAACAGCGACACCACGAGCAACGCGTGCAGGCCCGCGAGCGCGCCCACGACGAGCGTGTTGACGACCGCCGCACCCGCGATGCGCAGGATCGCCGGGATGACGTCCGGTTTCAGCAGCGCGACCACCGCGACCGCCGGCGCACACACCACCAGCAGTCTGATGATCAGCAACGCGACCAGGACCAGGACCTTCGCCAGGAGCTGGAAGAGCGCGATGCAGGCCGCCTGGACGAGGGCCAGCGTGCCGGCGCCGATCCGGCTGCCGGTCGCGCCCGTGAAGTAGGCGTAGCGGTCGCCCATCCGGTCGGCGATCGCCGAGTAGTCGGCCTTCTTCCGCTCGGCCGTCTCGGAGGTGTCCTGCCCCTGGTCGATCTCGTCGATGGTGAACGCCTGGGCCCGCAGGAGGTCGCGCCCGAGCTCCTGGGCCTGTGGCACGTCCGGCGCGCCGAAGGTCCCGCGCAGCCAGTTCTGGTAGGCGACCTGGTCCACGAGAATCGTCGGCAGGGTGTCCCGGGTGCCGAGCCCGATCTGGCCGAGGAAGCCCTCCTGCATCTGCGTGACGCCGTCGAGCAGCAGGTCGTCGGCGGCCCGCGACCAGTTCACCGGGGCGAGATAGGCCGCGGAACCGATCATCAGGGCGAGCACCGCGATCGCGGTGCGCTGGGCCTGGCGGGCGAGGTCGCCGCGCATCGCGAGGAGCAGGACGATGATCGCGAACCCGAGCAGGGCGAGCCCGACCCAGGTGGTGAAGACCGTCTCGTACATCGCGCGGGTCGCGGTGGAGATGACGGTGTCGAGCGGCTCGAACAGCGCGCCGCCGTCGGCGATCAGGTAGTGCGCCCAGTTGACGCCACCGACGCTGAGCTTGGCCAGGTTGAAGACCTGGTTGCCGAGCCAGGTGTCGGTGGTGACCGACGGGTTCAGCACCCCGGAGGCGGCGCAGCCCAGGTCGTAGTTGTGCCAGACGAGCCCGGCGTAGCCGACCTCCTCGTAGACGCTGCCGAGCTCACCGTGCAGCGCGGACGGCCGGTCGAGCGAGCCCACGAGACCGGTCCCGGGCCGGTCCGGTTCCGGCGGGGTCTTGCAGTCCAGGGCCTGGGCCATGGCGGGGGTGCCGACGAGGATCGTGCCGACCGCCAGCGCGGCGACCACCAGTACCGCCCGGCGGCGCGGGCGGCGCGGCGGCCGCTCGGTGCGCGTCCGGCGGACCGCGACGACGACGGCCGCGAGCACGATGCCGAGGACGACCCAGACACCGGCGCCACCGGACGGATCCAGCCCGGCCGTCACCGCCCGTCCCCGCCGGGATCGGGCGGGTCGTGGGCGTCGGCGCGCGATGCGGCCGGTCGGTGCCCGTTGCCGGCGGGACCGTGCCCGCCGTCGTCGTCCGGGGGCGGGGGTTCGTCGACGATCCAGTCCTCGTCGTACTCGTCGAGCAGGTCGATCTGCTCGTCGTCGTAGATCTCGGTGGAGGACCCGGGGCCGGGCGAGACGACCTGCACCCCGCCGGCGCGGACCCGTCCGGCCAGCACCGGATCGGTCTCGCCGGGCCCGATCCGGGTGTCGACGTCGAGGTCGTCGCCGTCGAGATCGGGCAGCGCCGCGGGCGGCGGTGCCTGGCGGGCGGCGGGCAGCGGCGTCGGCTCGTCCGGGGCGTTGATCTCCGGGCCGGACGGCGGGCGGGGCGCGGTGGCACGGGCGGCGTCCGGGTTGGTGTCGAGTGCCTCCCGGATGTGCTCCAGGTGCGGCGCCTCCAGGTCGATCCGGATCTTCTCGACGCCACCGTGCCCGTCGGCGAAGACGAACTGGCGCGGTGTGTCGTCCGGCCGGTCGTCGTGCCGGGGGCGCGGCGAGAGCGTCCCGAGCATCTCCTCGTAGCCGACGTCGGTGGGCACCCGCAGCAGCCGCAGCGCCTCGGACTGGGCCTCCTCGTCGTCGGTGCGGCCGACGAACACGGCGTTGACCAGCGACGCGAACCCGGACACCCGCAGCAGGTCGCCGGCCAGCTGGGACGCGAACAGCGCCCGGACGTTGAACTTCCGGGAGTCGCGGGCGAGCCGGTCGATCAGCACCTTGCCGGTGGGCACCTGGGACAGGAAGTGCGTCTCGTCGAGCGCGACGCCCTTGCGCAGGTTGCGGTCGGCGTCGTAGATCGTGCGCTGGGTCAGCCAGGACGCCAGGTTCAGCAGCTCCACGCCGAGCGACTCGTTGTCGGTCCACTCCTCGCGCGGGCTGCCCGGCCGCGGCAGTGACAGGCCCTGCATGGTCAGCACGGTGAGGCGGTAGTCGCGGTCCGCGTGCCACGGGTCGTCGCGCGTCTCGTCCGGGAAGAGCAGCGCGGCCTGCGGCAGCTCGCGGCGCTCGTCGAGGAAGTCCGCGACGACGCCGGCGTGCTCCTCGCCCTCGGACGCGTGCCGCCGCAGGGTGTCGATGACCATGCCGGGGTGCCGGTCGGGCGCGCCGCCGACCTCGCGTACGGCACGCAGCAGCACGATCCGGGTGTGCGGCTGCCGGGAGATCTCGTAGGGCAGGAGACCGGACAGCACGTCCAGCACCAGACGACGACGGGTGGCCGCCGCCAGCGAACGTTCCCGCTTCCAGGCGCGCTCGGGGTCCTCGTCGTCGGCGAAGTGGTCCGGGCGGGGTTCGGCGACCACCCGGTACGGGTTCAGGATGCCCGGGTCGGCCCGCAGCAGGTTGATGTGCCGGGAGAACGGCGCCAGCTCCGGGAGCCGGGTCAGCTCGGCCAGCGGACCGGACGGGTCGAGCACCGTCCAGCGTGCCCCGCCGCGCAGCGTCTTGTAGACGACCAGCCCGGTCAGGAACGACTTCCCGGAGCCCAGGCCACCGACGATCGCGGTCAGGCCGGACGCGCGCCGCACCTCCTGCGCGAGCCACGGGTCCCAGGCCACCGGACGCCGGGTCGCGGTGCAGGTCTCGCCGAGCATGATCCCGCGCCGGTCGCCGACGCTCGCGGTCGCCGCGGGGACCGCGGCCGCCGCCCACGTGACGGAACCGCGCCGCCGGTAGGCCGTCGACGCCAGCGGCTCGCCGGGGATGAACTCACGGGCGTAGCGGTACTGGGCCTCGGGGTGCTCGATCTGCACCTTCGGCCGGTACATGTCGACGATCTGCTGGGCGCGGGTGGTCGCCTCGGCCTCGTCGCGGCCGGAGACGGCGATCCGCCACCAGCCGTACAACCGGGTGTTCATCTGGGTGAGCCCGGTGGTGAGCTCGTCCTCGACCTCGAGCACGCGGTCGGCCTGGCGGGCCAGCGACATCGGCGGGTCGAGGTCATGGTCGTGGGTGTAGTGCCGGATCTGGCTGCGCACCTTGCCCATCTGGCGCTGCAGCTCGCCCGTGACGTCCTCCGGGCGCCGGATGTAGATCCGGGCGGACCACTCGACCGGGAACGGCAGGCGGTCGGAGTGCTGCATCCACGGGTCGTCGATCTCGGGGATACGCAGGCCCTCCATCAGGCCCACCGAGAGCACGGCGACGTTGCGGGACACGGCCTGCGACCGCATCCGCCCCACCACCTGGACGGTCGGGGCGTAGGGCTCCTGGTGCAGGTCGACACCCTCGGTGAAGGCGGCGAGGTCCTCGGCCTCCCAGGTGGAGACCCCGCGCGGGACCGACGACAGCCCGCGCGGCGCCGGCAGCCCCAGCGCGACGGAGCGGTGCATCAGCCAGGCCATGTCCTCGGAGCTGGCCGGTACGGCGTCGAGCCCGGAGCCGGCGACCAGGACGTCGAGGTGGCTGACCTCGGACTCCAGCGCGGCGAGCTCGGCCCGCACCGCCGACGGCGCGATCCGGTCCAGCACCGGCGCGGCGCGCTCCACCCAGCGGTCCAGCAGGCCGCGGCCGGACACCTCGATGCCGAGGAAGACCTCCTTGTCGGCCATCGACAGGCCCATCAGGTGGCGCTGCTCGCCCTCCAGGAAGCCGTCCCAGCCCAGCGCGCCGGGCACGTCGGGCATCCGGCCGAGCGCGTTCTGGTCGAACGACTCCGCCCACATGTGCACCGGGTACGGCCGCGTCGTGACGCGCAGGTGCACCCAGCGGCCCTGCATCTCCCCGAGCTGCGCGGCGATCTGCCGGATCAGCACCTCGCGCTGGCCGTCGCTGCGGAAGCTCCAGGCCTGCGCCGCGAGCCGGTACCAGGCCATGACCTGGGTTCCGGTGCGCGTCAGGTGGCCGTCGATCGAGCGCAGCGCGATCGACGGCGTGTAGCCCGAACCGCCCTCGCCGGCACGGGCGCGGCCACGCCGCCGGCGGGACGTCCGCTCAGGTGCGGCCACGGTGGCCACCCTTGCGCCACGGCTCCGGACGGCTGACGCGGGCCGGGGTGGTCGCGCCGCGGCCACGGCCCCGCCCGCGGGCCCGGCGGAACCGGCCCTGTCGCGGGGCGCTGCCCGGCTCGGGCAGCGGCGGGACGACACGTTCCGGCTCGGCCTGTGCCGGGACGACCGGGGCGGCGGGCTCGGTCTCGCCGGTCACGTCCACGACCGTGCCGCCGGCGGGGGACCGGCGCGGTGTCGTGGCGGGACCGGCCGCGGCACCGACGAGCGCGCCCTTCGTGGCGACCGGGCGTCCGAACTGCCCGCCGGTGGCGGGGGAGGTGTCGGGCAGCGCCGGCGCGGCGGACCGGTCGGCGACCTTCCAGGGGCGCGGCCGGCCCCCGCGGGGCGGCTGCCCCGGGTGCGCGCGCGACGTGCGGACCCGGACGTGCCCGGCCCGCACCGACCCACCACCCGAACGACGACCCGCACGCGGCCCGGTGACCTCGGCCCAGAACTGGCCGAGCACCTGACCGAGCGGACGCTCGTAGTCGATCTTCTTGCCGAGGAAGCGGGTGATGGCGACGGTGCCCACGAGCGCCCACGCGACCGAGAAGAAGTCGAGCCCGATGCCCAGCCTGCGCTGCACCATCATGATCAGCATGATCACGAGCAGCCCGACGCCGTAGCTCACGTACCGGGCCCGCCAGGGGAAGGTGGCGCGCGGTGGGCCGAGCCAGACGGCGTCGACCCGGTAGACCTCGTCGTCCGTGCGAACGAGCACGGATCAGCCCGTGGAGACGAGGAGGTTGGCCAGCGCCTGGCCGACCGCGGGACCGTTGCCGGTCACGGCGATGCCGAGCGCGATGAGGCCGACCAGCAGGCCGACGCTGCGGCGGGCGACGCCCGCGTTGTCACCCCTGCCACCGATCCAGAGCAGGATCACGGCGATCGCGAGCAGGATCAGCGGAACGATGTTGTTCGTGATCCAGTCACGGAGGTTGACCGTCGTGAGCTCGCCCTGGGCCAGCACCAGCTGGATCGCCTCGTGCGAGGTCATCTCAGCTCCTCCTTGCGGAATCCACTCGTCCGAATTGCTCCCGCAGGCGAGTAGACCACGAGACCCGGCGGTGATAATAGACGAGTGGCCCGTACGCCCGGTGTGAACGCCACGCACCGCATCCGGGTGGACACGGTCGGCCGAACGGTCGAGCACGCTCCGGGGCGTGACTCGTACCTCATATCGGGCACCCCGGTGGGATCTCCCCACCCGCGAATGTCATGGTCACGGGTGGCTACTGTTCGGTAACAAGGCACCACCCGTCGGGAGGTGGGGCAGCGCGCGCCGCGTCCACGCGCACTACCCTTCGCCCGACCGCCGTCGCGTCCCACCACAGCAACGCGACGGCGACGTCCGAGGAGGCACTGCGATGGAGAGGCCCGCCCGGTCCCGGCGGCACGGTCCGCCGTGCCCGCGTGACCCCCGGCCCCGCGCGGTGACCTCCCGGACCGGCTCCTCGATTCCCGTCCCGTTCCGCCTCGACGTCAGTGCCGACGCGCGCCCCGTCATCGCTCTCTGCGGTGCGACGCGCCTCGGCGCCTCCCGTCACCGGCCGGCACGGCCCCGCACCGCTCTCGGGCCGGGACCACTGGGCGTTCTACAGGGAGGTTCCCCCGCATGACCTGGGTGCAGTACACGTTGGGCATCGTCACGGTGCTGTCGGCGATCGCCGCGGTGGCGCTGGTGTGGCGCACGGTCGCCTACATGGTGAGCGTCATCCGGCTCGGTGAGCAGGACGCGACGCGGATCGGGCCGTTCGGGCCGCGGTTCGCGACGATGCTCAAGGAGACCCTGGGTCACACCAGGATGCTCAAGTGGAGTCACGTCGGTGTCTTCCACTGGCTGGTGATGGTCGGGTTCGGCGGCCTGTTCCTGGCGCTGATCGAGGCGTTCGTCGAGGTCTGGAACCCGACGTTCCACCTGCCGCTGCTGGGTGAGTGGAGCGTCTACTCCCTGTTCGTCGAGATCCTCGGTGTCGGCACGGTGGTCGGCATCGGCGTGCTGATCGTGATCCGGCAGCTGAACAACCCGCGGACCAAGGGCCGCATGTCGCGGTTCTACGGCTCGAACCAGGGCCGGGCGTACTTCGTCGAGGCGATCGTGTTCCTCGAGGGCCTGGGCATCCTGGTGGTGCGTGGCGCGAAGGACGCGCTGGGCGTGTTCGACGTCCCGACCTGGTCGGCGCCGGTGTCCAAGGCGCTGGGCACGATCCTGCCCGCGTCGCCGACGCTGGTCACGGTGTTCGCCGCGGTCAAGGTCCTCTCGGCGACGATCTGGCTGATCGTGATCGCGGCCAAGCCGACGATGGGTGTGGCCTGGCACCGGTTCACCGCGTTCCCCAACATCTACTTCAAGCGCGACGACGACGGCCGCAAGGCACTCGGCGCGACCCGGCCGATGATGTCCAAGGGTCAGGTCCTGGAGCTGGAGGAGGCCGACCCGGACGAGGACACCTTCGGTGTCGGGCGGGTCGAGGACTTCACCTGGAAGGGCCTGCTCGACTTCACGACCTGCACCGAGTGCGGTCGTTGCCAGTCGCAGTGCCCGGCGTGGAACACCGAGAAGCCGCTCTCGCCGAAGCTGCTGGTCAACGCGCTGCGCGACCACGCCTACGACAAGGCGCCCTACCTGCTGGCCGGCGGTTCGACCGACATGGCCGGCGACGAGGTCGGCATCACCGGCGACGACGCCGAGGCCCGTCTGGCCGCGATCCCCGAGGCCGCCCGCAAGGAGGCCGAGCGCCCCCTGATCGGCGGCGAGGACGTCCTCGGTGTGATCGACCCGGACATCCTGTGGTCCTGCACCATGTGCGGCGCCTGCGTCGAGCAGTGCCCGGTCGACATCGAGCACGTCGACCACATCGTCGACATGCGCCGCTACCAGGTCCTGATCGAGTCCGAGTTCCCGACCGAGCTCAACTCGCTGTTCAAGAACCTGGAGAACAAGGGCAACCCCTGGGGCCAGAACGCCAAGGACCGCCTGGAGTGGACCAAGAGCCTCGACTTCGAGGTCCCGGTCGTGGAGAGCGAGCTGCCCGCCGAGACCGAGTACCTGTTCTGGGTCGGCTGCGCGGGCGCGTTCGACGACGGCCAGAAGAAGACCGTGCAGGCCACCGCGGAGCTGCTGCACCGCGCCGGGGTCGACTTCGCGGTGCTCGGTTCGGGCGAGACCTGCACCGGTGACCCGGCCCGTCGCTCGGGCAACGAGTTCGTGTTCCAGATGCTGGCCCAGCAGAACGTCGAGACCCTCAACGGCGTGTTCGAGAAGCGCGAGGCCGGGACCCGCAAGATCGTCACGACCTGCCCGCACTGCCTCAACACCCTGGGCCGGGAGTACCCCCAGCTCGACGGGCACTACGAGGTCGTGCACCACACCCAGCTGCTGAACAAGCTGGTCCGGGAGAAGAAGCTGGTCCCGGTCAACGCCCCCGCGGGCGAGGAGACGGGTCCGGTCACCTACCACGACCCCTGCTACCTGGGCCGGCACAACGAGGTCTACGAGGACCCCCGCGACCTCGTCGGCGCCGCCGGGGCGACGCTGTCGGAGATGCCGCGGCACGCCGACCGGTCGATGTGCTGCGGTGCCGGTGGCGCCCGGATGTGGATGGAGGAGCGCATCGGCAAGCGCATCAACTTCACCCGCGCCGAGGAGGCCGCCGAGACCCTCACCAAGGCCGGCGGCGGGGACGAGCCCTCCGGCACCCTCGCGGTGGGCTGCCCGTTCTGCCGCACGATGATGACCGACGGCGTCAACCAGACCGCCGGCGACTCGGTGCAGGTCAAGGACGTCTCCCAGATGCTGCTCGCCGCCGTGCGGCGCGGCGACCCCGCGCCGGAGCCGACGCCGGAGCCCGAGCCGACGCCGGAGCCCGAGCCGACGCCGGAGCCCGAGCCGACGCCGGAGCCGGTCGTGGCCGCCGAGGCCGGGGACACCGCCGACACCGACGCGCAGGCCGGGAGCGAGCCCGCCGCCGAGCCGGGCGCGACCCCGGAGCAGGAGTCCGAGCCGACGGCCGAGCCGGTCGCCGCCGACACCACCGGTGAGGCCGCGCCGACCACGGAGACCCCGGCCGTCGCCACGCCGGAGCCGGAGGTCGCGGAGGAGGCCGCCCGGCAGGACCCTGCACCGGCCGGGTCCGACGGGGCGTCCAGCACGGGGACGGCGGCGCCGTCGTCGTCCGGGAACGGGTCGTCCAACGGCTCCACCCCGGAGCAGGCGACGCAGGAACGGTCCAACGAGAACTGATCCACCGCACCGACGGCGACGGCCGGGCACCCCACGGGGTGCCCGGCCGTTCCGCGTCGGGAGGGGCTCCGCTCAGCAGGGGGCGAAGGAGCTGACCTGGAAGGTCGGCCGAGCGGCCCCGGTGCGGGTCAGCTCGACCCGCCCGAGCTGCGGGGCCGCCGCACCCCAGGGGGACGCGCAGGCGTCGACGGTCGTGGTGCCACCGGGCGGGACGTCCGGTTCGGACTTCCGGTCCGGACGCGTCGGTTCCGCCCCGGCCGGGAGCCGCGAATGCAGCACGGCGACGGCGTCCTCGCAGGTCGCAGCCCCCGTGGCTGCCCGGAGCTGCGCGACAGCCGGTTCCTGGGCGACCCGGCAGACCCGCGCCGGGTTCCCGTCGGCGACGCCGGTGTCCAGCGTGACCAGCGCGAGCTGCGGCCGCTCCACCCCGAGCTCGGCGCGGAACTGCGCCCCCGCCTGGGCGTCGACCCGCGCCTGGTCCTGCTGGATCTCGGCCGAGCGGAACGTGTAGCCGATCCCGGCCAGCACCAGCAGCACCCCGCCCACGGCGAGGACCCTCCAGCGGGGCAGCAGGAGCAGCCCGGCGACGACGACGCCCGTCGCCAGCGCCAGGCCCCAGGCCCACGGGTTACGCGCGGTGCCGTACACCAGCGCGGCGATCAGCACGACGCCCGCGACGTGCGGAGCCCACCCGAACAGCAGCCGGTCGAGGCGCAGCAGGGCGAGCAGGACGAGGGTCCCGAACCCGAGCCCGGCCGGGACCCACCACCGGCCCGGCTCGTCCAGGAACGGGAACAGGAACAGGGCGGTCCCGGCGAGCCCGAGCGCGGTCGCGCCCCGGACGCTGCGGGGGCGGAGCCTGCGCCAGTGCCGCCAGGGGTCCTCGACGGGCTCCTCCGGGGCCGGACGGTCGCGCGGCGGCCCGGCGACCGAGCCGTCGACGGTCCGGGGCGGGTCGTCCCGTCCGGCGGGTGCGGGACGGCGCTCCAGCGCCCGGCCGGGCGGCTCAGCGGGGGCGGCGGTGCCGGGCGCGGCGGTGTCGGGCGAAGCGGTGCCGGGCGAAGCGGTGCCGGGCGAAGCGGTGCCGGACGAAGCGGTGCCGGACGAAGCGGTGCCGGACGAAGCGGTGCCGGACGAAGCGGTGCCGGCGGTGCCGGACGAAGCGGTGCCGGACGTGCCGGTGGGTGCGGCAGGCCGTCGGCCCCGGTCGGGACGGCCCGGGCGGCGACGCCCGGTCGCCCACGGGTCGGGGTGCTCCGGGGAGCTGCGCTCGGCGTCCATCACCGGCCAGCGTAGCGATCCGGCGGCCCCTCCCGGGTTCCGCGGAACGGGATCAGGTGCGGCGGGTGTCGGTGCGGTGGAAGCTCCGGAAGGCGCGCGACGGCGTCGGGCCCCGCTGGCCCTGGTAGCGGGAGCCGACGCCCTCGCTGCCGTAGGGCCGCTCGGCGGGGCTGGACAGCCGGAACAGGCACAACTGGCCGATCTTCATCCCCGGCCACAGGGTGATCGGCAGGTTCGCCACGTTGGAGAGCTCCAGCGTGATGTGCCCGGTGAAACCGGGATCGATGAACCCGGCCGTCGAGTGGGTCAGCAGGCCCAGCCGTCCCAGCGAGCTCTTTCCCTCCAGCCGGCCCGCGAGGTCGTCGGGCAGCCCGACGCGCTCGAACGTCGAGCCGAGCACGAACTCGCCCGGGTGCAGCACGAACTGCTCCCCGTCGGGTGTCTCCACCGACGTGGTCAGCTCGTCCTGCTGCTGGGACGGGTCGATGTGGGTGTAGCGCGAGTTCTGGAACACCCGGAAGTACCGGTCCAGCCGGACGTCGATGCTGGACGGCTGGAGCATCTCGACGTCCCACGGATCGAGCACGAGCCGGTCGGACTCGATCTCCTTGCGCAGGTCGCCGTCGGAGAGCAGCACCGGGACACCCTAGCGAGCGCGCGGATCACGCCTCGGACGACTCCTCCTCCGAGGCGCTCCCGTCCGCGCTGTGCCGGCCTCCGCCGGTGCCGTCGGGCAGCTGTGGGGAGCGGCAGAGTCCGAACATCCACGCGACCGCCTGCTCGGCCCGGGCCGCCTCGAGCCCGTCCGACGGGGCCGGTCGGCGCCCGTGGTCCCCGTCCATCACCTGCGCGACGGCGGGGACGGCGTCGTGCGCGGCGATGCTGCGGATCGAGTCACCCGGCTGCGGCACGTTCGGGCCGTCCACCAGGACGGCGAGGGTGCCCAGACCGGGGGCGTCGGCGACCAGCTCGTGGTCGTCGCTGATCAGGACGGTCGCGGCGGCCATCACGGCCAGCTCGTCGGGCAGGGCCAGCTCGGGGACGACGGTCACCCGTGGGTGCCGGCCCAGTACCGGCACCGGGTCGGCGGTGGCCTGCGCACCGGTGACGACGAACTCGACCCGTGGGTAGCGCTCCAGCAGGTCCGCCAGCGCGCCGAGCACCGGCAGCGACGACGACCGCTCCAGGTCCACGAGCACCAGCCGCCGCTGCGCGTCGCGCACCCGTTCGAGAACGTCCACACAGCCCTGGTCGGACGGCGCCGGCAGCGAGTTGACCGTGTCGCCGATGGTGAGCACGTTCGGGCCGAGGGGACTGCCGAGCGCGGACCCGCTCGTCGTCAGGAACAGCGACGCGAGCTGCCCGATCACCCGGCGGTGCGCCTCCTGCGGGAACGGGCAGAGCAGGTCGTCGGTGCCCATGCCGGCCTGCATGTGCACGATCGGGATCCGGCGCCAGAACGCGACCGTGGCGGCGACGGCGGCGGCCATCCCGCCTCCGTGCACGAGCACCGCGGACGGGTCCTGGTCGACCATCAGCCGGTCGAGCCGGACCAGCAGCGCCGCCGCGACGTCGGCGACGCCGGACGCGACGTCGGTGGGCAGCAGGACCGTGATGTCGGTCGGGACACCGAGGGCCTCGAACGCCTCGTGCACCGCCATCGGGTCGGGTCCGGTCGCGACGGTGATGCCGCGGATCCGGTCCGCGGCGGCGACGGCCGCCGCGACGGGCGCCAGCCGGGCCACCTCGGGGCGGCTCCCCGCGATGAGGAGGATGTCGTGCTCGTGGTCCGTATCGTCGGACCCACCGCCCGGCAGCGGCTCGAACCCGCTCATCGTGGCCCCCTCCAGCCGGCTGACAGACCGACGTCGCGAGTGTGCGTGACGGCCGGTGGAGGGGTCGAGACACCCGCGCCGGGTGGTCGGTTCGTGCGGCGACCGGGCCCGGGTGGCCCGTGACGGGCGGGGAGGGCGTGGTGCTAGGGTGATCTCACGCCGTGCGGATGTAGTTCAATGGTAGAACATCAGCTTCCCAAGCTGAATACGCGGGTTCGATTCCCGTCATCCGCTCCATCAACGAAGGCCCAGGTCAGCGGCAGGTTTCCGCCGAGCCTGGGCCTTCGTCGTTTCTCGGTGAACGGCCTCGCGTGCTATCCCCGTGCAATTCGGGTGGCTCACCGGGCGACCGGCGGATCGCGCTCGTCGTCGTCTGAGCGCGTGGCCCCACGCCGGTGGTCGTCGACCAGGCCGCTCAGCCCGTCGGCGATCCGGCGGTCGGCGGAGCTGGTCGCACGCTCCACGCGGCGCTGGACATCACCCGAGCGGCACCGAGCGACGCGGTGTTCGTCGGAGACTCGATCACCGACGTCATCGCCGAGACCTCCTCCGAGCTGCCCTGCATCGGCTACGCCAAGCAACCCGAGCACGCCGAAGGGCTCGCCGACGCGGACGCCCTGGTCGTCGTCGACGACACGCACGCCCTCGCGACGGCACTCCGCTGATGACCGTGCTCAGCTCAGCCGTCGCCGATGCCGCGCGCTCCCGATGGCCTGGCCGCGCGACCACATGGATCGACGCCCTACCTCACGAACTGACCGAGGTCTGCGAGTCACTAGCGGTGACACCCACCGGGCGCACCTTCTCGGCACGGTCAGCCCACGTCATCGAAGCGACCACCCGTAGCGGCGCGCGGCTCATCCTTCGCTCAAGCCCCGACCCCTACGCTGCCCATCAGGCGCTGTACTGGAACAGCTCGCAGCGGTCGACCTCGCCCCAACCGTGCACCTCGTCCGCCACACCGAGGCCAGCACGTGGACTGCAATGGATGCCATCAGTCCCGGAGCCTCGCTCGCCGAGCAAGAGCCAACCCCATCAGACCTCGCCGCGGTGACGACGATGCTGCGCACTCTCTCCGCCGAAGACGGCCCATCGTCAGTGCCCAGCATCGTTCCGTGGCTCCGCGCACGACTCACCGCTCCGCCGGCCGACGACCAACCACCCCACCGAGGACCCGAACCCGTGCGCCACGACGCCATAGCGATCCTTGGCCAACTCGCCGATGAGACCGAGGCAGGGCTGTGCCACGCGGACCTCTCACCCCGCCAACGTGCTCTACGACGGCTCCCGGCTGTGGTTCATCGATCCCCGCGGCATGAACGGCGAAGCCCCCTATGCCATCGCCGTGCTCGCACTCAAACTCAGCTACGACCATCTCGACACGACCCGCGCGCTCGCTCGCAGCATCGCGATGGCCTGCGAGAGCGATCCCGATCGCGCAGACGCATGGGTCATCGTCAGCGACGCTGCGACAGTCTGAGCCTGTCCTCCCACACCGCCCGGTGGCACCGCCTGCCCAACAATCGCGGGCACAGATCGTCGGACCTCGCTCGCCTGCATTTCCCACTCTGGGACATGTCAGAAGGGAACAGACATGGAGCTGTGGAACCGCGCGATGGACGCCATCGAAGAACACCTCGACCACGACGTCCCCGTCCGGGACGTGGCCGCGGTCGCCCTCACCTCGGAATACCAGCTCCGGCGCGTGTTCTCGATGCTGGCCGGGATGCCGCTGTCGGACTACATCCGCCGACGGCGCATGACCGTCGCGGCCAGTGCGGTGCGCGAAGGGCACGAGGCCGTGCAGGACATCGCCGTCCGGTTCGGCTACTCGTCGGCGGATGCCTTCGCCCGCGCGTTCCGCAACGTGCACGGGATCGGACCCGAGCAGGCACGTCGACCGGGTGCCGTTCTGCGGTCACAGCCCCGTCTGGCCTTCCGCCTCACTGTCGAAGGGAGAACGGACATGCAGTACCGCATCGTCGAGAAGCCGGCGTTCCGGGTGGTGGGCCGCAAGACTCGATCCACCGTCGCCTACGAGGGCATCAACCCCGACGCCGACCGGCTCGTCCGGTCACTTCCCGATGCCGACTGGGAAGCGTTCGAGGAACTGTCGGACCAGGAGCCGCGCGGCGACATCTCGGTCTGGGACGACGCAGACGAGACGGGTGGGGCCGAGGGCACCCGGGCCGACTACTACGTCGGTGCCGCCACCAGCCGGCCTGCGCCCAGAGGGTACGACGTCCTCGACGTGCCGCCGCACTCCTGGGCCGTGTTCGCTACCTCCGGAGCGTTCCCACAGGCGCTGCAGTCTCTCTGGCGCGCCGTCGGTGGCGAGTGGCTGCCCGCCAATCCCTACGAGCTGGTGCCCGCACCATCGCTCGTCCGGGCGACGTACCACGATGAAAACGGTACGCACGCCGACTTCGAACTCTGGCTCGCTGTCCGACCCATGCCCTGACGGTGGCCCCGTCAGAGTTGCCTGCCCGCGAGTCCCCGTGGCTCGTGGGCAGGCGCTCCGACTCCACGCTCGAACGTCAAGCATCAGCCGGGACACGACAACGGCGCCAGCGCACGTCGTGTCTAGACCTTCCATTCGGTATCAAGGCGGCGGCGGCTCCGCCGCCGCGCCGCTTCCGGCCGACCGGGGCGTGCGGCCTCCGGCCGGTCCCCGGTCGGCCTGCGGCGGCTCTCACTCCGTCGCGGCCTCAGCTCTCTCGCCATGCGCCGTGATCAGCTTGTCGGTGATGGATCGGACCTGCGCAATCTCTTCGGGGGTCAGATGCGTGGAGAACTGTTCCCGGATCGCACCGAAGAAGCGCGGGGCGCTTCGTTCTAGGGCGTCCGCACCATCGGATGTCAGCACGGCATATGTCACTCGTAGGTTCGTGGCGTCACCTTGTCGCTCGACCAGTCCGTCCTTGGCCAGCTGGGTGACGATCTGACTGATCCCACTCTTGCTGACGAAGCACCGACGGGCCAGTTCCTGCATCTGCATCCGCCTGCCTGGTGCCGCCGAGAGTCGGGACAGGACCTCGCAGGATGCCAGCGACGGTGCGCCCACCTGCCTCAGCTCCCGCTCCAGCTTCCGCGCGATGAGCACCTGGGCCTTCCACAGGCCGAGCCAGGCATCGAAGCCGGCGTCATCCAGCTCGGATATGTCATCGGTTGCCGCCATCGGTTCCGCGTCAGGACGCACGACTGTCACCTCTCCAGACCCACCGTTCAGCTCACAACTTAACGCACCGATACAGTTCATGTCTGTACTGTTCAGGTACGCACAGTGCCGTACGACCTCCGGGAGCCCTACATGAGTCAGAGCGCGGACGACCTACAGCAGGCCGACAGCGCAGGGGGAAAGCAGGGCCGCCGTAGGTGGATCGCCCTCGCCGTGATGCTCGCGGCGATGGCGATGGACCTGCTCGACGTCGCGATCGTCAACCTCGCCCTGCCGGCCATCCGCGCGGAAACCGGCGCATCGCCCGCAGCGCTGACCTGGATCGTGGCGAGCTACCCGTTGACCTTCGGGGTGTTCCTGGTCCTGGGCGGACGGCTCGGCGACCGGTTCGGCCGAAAGCGGATGTTCATGCTCGGCGTGCTCGGATTCACCCTTGCCTCGGTCCTGTGCGGTCTCGCCCCCAGCGCCGGGCCGCTGATCGTCGGCCGCGTCCTGCAGGGCGTATTCGCCGCGATCATGACCCCGCAGATCCTGTCGGTCATTCAGATCAACTTCACGCCAGCCGAGCGCCCCAAGGCCTACGCCGCGTTCGGCGCCGTCCAAGGCGTCGCCACCGTCGGGGGACCAGTCCTCGGAGGCGTGCTGATCGACGCCGACCTGTTCGGCCTCGCCTGGCGCCCCATCTTCCTCATCAACGTGCCGATCGGCCTCGTGACGATCATCGCCGCAGCAGTACTACTGGCCGAGTCTCGCGCCGAAGGCGCCCGCCAGTTCGACATCACCGGCGTCGCGCTGCTCGGACTTCCACTGTTCCTGCTGCTCTTCCCACTCATCCATGGCGCCGAGGCGGGCTGGGGTCCGACCAGCGCGCTGATGCTCCTGGCTGTCGCACCGCTGTTCGCACTGTTCCTGTGGCACCAGCACCGGCGGGACCGCGCCGGACACGCGGCACTCGTGCCCCCACGTCTGTTCCGCCAGCGTGGATTCACCGGCGGAGTACTGACCGGGATGGTGTTCTTCGCAGGTGTCGTCGGCTTCCTCATGGTCTTCGCCCTGACGATGCAGGTCGGCCTGGGCTTCACCGCCCGCAGCGTCGGGATGATGCTGATCCCCTACTCGATCGGGATCGCCGCCGCCTCGGGCATGGCGTTTCCGCTCGTGCCCCGACTGGGGCGCAGCCTGATCGCCCTGGGAGCTGTGGTCAAGGGCAGTGGCATGGCGATCCTGCTGGCCACCTTCCTCGCCGTCGACGCCATCACCTGGTGGCACCCACTGCCGGGGCTGCTCGTGTGCGGCATCGGAATGGGGCTGGTCGCCCCGACCATCGCCGACGTCGCCCTCGCCCGCGTTCAATCATCCGACGCCGGCGCCGCCTCCGGCGGGCTGATCACCTCCGGTCAGATCGGCGGAGCGACCGGCGTAGCGCTGATCAGCAGCGTCTTCTTCGGCGTGCTGGCGCTGAGCACAGCCGGAGTCACCGAAGCCGGGCCCGGCGAGTTCACCCACGCGTTCCTCTGGGCGCTCGCATTCGAGATCCTTGTGATGGCGGTGGCAGCGGTTCTCACCCTCGTCCTACCTCGGACCGCGTCGGCCGACACGAGCTCCGACACCGCCCACTGATCTTGCCCGGGACAGCAAGCCAGCGTCACCGGACCACTGCGGCCCTCGACCACTGCTGCAACGACGCCTACTTCAGCTATTCATCTCCGGCTGGTAGCGGCGTGCCCTCGCCGGGCGGGCTGGCCTCCGGGATGGTGGGTCGTGCCATCCCGCCGACCTCCCTCCGGGCTACCACACGGATGCGGTCGGCTTGCAGCAGGTCGACGGGATGGCACTGGCACGGCGTAGGGGGAGCGGCCCGCGTCGGGCACATCTGGGGCACATCCCGCCCGGAACGGCCCGATACCCGCTGACACGCCGCGACAGTGGTTGGGCTGGTGATCGCGGGTCCCGTAGTGGACGCGCAGGCAGCGACGGCGCCCGTTTCGCGATAGGAGGGCGGTGCTCATCCTGGGCACGCCGCTGCGTGTCTTGGGCGCCGTTGCGTGCGACGAACGTGCGATACGGCAGGGTCCACGAGGGTCAACAACGGTCACTCGCGACACCCCGACCCGCAGGTCAGGGGCCAGATCCAGCGACGTGCATCGGATTCCCAAGCTGAATACGCGGGTTCGATTCCCGTCATCCGCTCAGAACACGAAGGCCCAGGTCAGCGAGGAGTTCCTCGCCGATTCTGGGCCTTCGTCGTTCCTCGTCATGATCGCCGTGCGAACGTGCGTACCCCCAGGAGCACCACGATCCCGAGCAGCCCCTGAAGCGCGAGCGCGACGAGGGTGCCGGCGACGCCTGCCGCGGTCGTCGCCGCGGTGGAGAACGGCGCAGCGGCGCCGGGCGGTTCCGGAGCGGCGACCGGGACGACGAGCACCCACCAGGCGCAGGCGAGGAGCGTCGCCACGTCGAGCGCGCGACAGGCCCGGCGCACGGAGCTCACAAGGGCCGCCGCAGCGCACCACCCGCACCCGGCCAGCACCAGCACGGCGTTGCCGAGTGCGGGGGCGCCTGCCGTCGGCGAGCTCCCTGCCACGAGCCCCCGGACCCCGAGGCCGAAGGCCGCGGCCGCCAGGGCACCGCACAGCACGGCAGCCGCCGTCCGGCGTCCCCGGCTGCCCCCTCGCGGAGCGGCCCCGTCCGGTGCGTTCGCGTCGACCATGACGCTCTCCTCTTCGTCCGGGGAGGACGACGATGCCGGTCGGTGCCCGGGAGCCCTCCCGGGGACGGTCGATCCGGACCGCGGGAGGGATCAGGGGCCGGTCTCCGGTCCGCCGGCGGCCGCTCCCGCCCGCACCAGCACGACCCGGCGCCCTCGCGCGTGGCCGGTGCGGCTGTCGACGTGCGCCGTGGCCACGTCGTCGAGCGCGTAGGACCGCTCGACGGGAATGCTCAGGGCGCCCCGCTCGATGAGCCCGACGGCCTCGGCGAGCGCGTCCGGGACGCTCCCGCCCTCTCCGGAGAACCGGGCCCCGAACTCCGGCGCGCCGAGATCTGCGATGGAGACGACCCGCTGCGGATCACCCGTCAGCTCGACGAGCTCGCCGATCACGCCCGAGCCGGCCAGGTCGAGGGCGGCGTCGACCGGCCCGAGCCCGCGCACCCGCCCGACCCAGCCGTCTCCGTACGTCGTCGCGACTGCCCCCAGGCTCCGGAGGTACTCCTGGTTGGCGGTGCCGGCGGTGCCGATCACCGTGATGCCGCGGTCCCGGGCGATCTGCAGCACCGCCGAGCCGACGCCGCCGGACGCGCCGCTGACCAGCAGCGTCTGTCCCGGCTGGACACCGACCTCGCGCAGGATGCGCAGCGCCGTCTCCACGACCGACGGGTAGCCCGCCGCCTCTGCGAAGGTCAGCCCCTCGGGGATGCGGGTCCAGGCCGTCAGCACCGCGAACTCGGCGTAGGTGTCCACACCCTCGCCGAACACGTGGTCGCCGATCTCCACCCCGTCGACGCCGTCGCCGATCTCGTCGACCACGCCGGAGGCGTCCAGCCCCAGCCCGGAGGGCAGCTCGACCGGTCGGAACGCCTGGAACTGTCCTTCGCGGACCCGCCAGTCGTGCGGGTTCACCCCTGCCGCGCGGACGGCGACGCGCACCTCGCCGGGGCCCGCGTGGGGCTCCTCGACGTCGACGACCTGCAGGACCTCGGGACCGCCGAACTCGGCGAAGCTCACTCTCCTCATGCGGCCGAGACTAAGACTAACGGTTAGTGTTTTGCAACGGGTATGATTTCAGACCTGGTAGTCTCTCCTCGTGACCGCTCCGACCGGACGCCGTGAGCGCAAGAAGGCCGCGACCCGCCAGAAGATCGCCGACACTGCGATACGGCTCTTCCTGGAGCGCGGGTACGACACGGTGGGCATCCGCGACGTGGCCGCCGAGGCCGACGTCGCCGTCACCACGCTCTTCTCGCACTTCGCCTCCAAGGAGGCCCTGGTCTTCGAACAGGACGACGACGTCGAGCTCCGACTCGCGCACGCGGTCCGCGACCGGGCACCGGGCGAGCCACTCGTGCCCGCCCTGTGCCGGGAGATGCAGGCCATGGTCCGTCACTGCGCGTCGGGCGCCGCCGCCCCGATCTGGCGCATGATCGACGGGACGCCCGCACTGAAGGAGTACGAGAAGGCGATGCGCCTGCGACATGCCGCGTCGCTGACGACGGCGGTCGCCGCCGATGTCGGCGTGCCGCCGGACACGACGGCCTGCCGCACGCTCGCGACCTTCGTGATCGACTCCCACGCGCTGGCCCGCGAGGCACCCGATCCGGAGGCCGCGGTGGAGGAGATCTTCCGGATGATCGAGGGAGCCTGGGAGGTCGCCGGCCTCGCCCGGTGACGTGATTGCCGCCCGGCACGCGCGCGGGCACCATCGTCGCGATGGTGCGCCACGTGCTGTTCGACCCGACGGCGCCGGACCACACGGCGTCGTACTCGCGTTATGACCACCAGCTGCTGATGAACTCGTTCGTCCACCGGGTGGACGACCCCGAGGTCCTCGACGCGGCCGCCCGCCGGCTGTCCGAGCTCGGCTGGGTCGTACTGCGCCTGGACGCGGGGCGCTGGACCCGCGAGGCGGATCTCTACGACGGCTTCGCCGGGATCTTCGGCCTACCGGACGGCTACGGCCGCTCCGGGCTCGACGCCCTCGCGGACGCGCTCAGCGACGTCGCCGAGTTCACCTTCGGCGGCGCCGACCCGGCCTCCACGGGGACCGCCGTCCTGATCCGGCACCACGATGTACTGGACACGTTCCGGCCGGGGCTCGCCCACGCGGTGCTCGACGCGTTCGCCCGGGAGGCGCGGCTCGCCGCGCTGTACGGCCACCCGATGCTGTGCCTGGTCGAGTCGCCCGAACCGTTCGCGGACGTCGGTGCGGCCCCCGTCCTGGAGGCCCACACACCGCACTAGACGACGGGGCCTGCGTCACCCCGGACGACCCACCAACCGACGACGGCGAACGCGGTGACCAGCGGGATCACCACCAGGACGACCGGTCCGGCCAGCACCGCGAGCACCCCGAGCACGACGACCGCGATCCCGGAACCGAGGCCGGCGCTCAGCGCGAGCACGGTCGCGGCCTGGCCACCGGGCTCACCGGCCACCCAGGACAGTGTCCTGGCGACGAGACCGACGAACACCGCCAGAACCACACAGACGACGATCGCGGGACCCGGCAGCGCGGCCCCCGCCGCGAGCGCGATCGGGATCGCGAGTGCGGTGAGGACGGCGGACAGCAGGGCGCGCACGGATCGCCGGACCGGCGGGACGGGGGTGTTCACGTGGGCCCATTATTCACACCCTGACCAGCGGTTTCGATGTAATCTGCGTGACCCTCCGGGTACGGATCAGTAGAGCCGCTCCGCGTAGGACGGTCCGTAGTACTCCTCGATCTTCTCCAGCGGCTCGTCGGGCCGGGCCAGCTGCTGGGCGATCGCGGCGACCGACGGCAGCCGGTCCTTCTCCGGCCAGGTCGCCGCCTTCCACAGCTCGGAGCGCAGGAACGCCTTCGGGCAGTGCGTGAAGACCTGGTCCACGGCGACCTCGCAGGCCAGCAGGGGCCGGCGGCCCTTGACCGCGAGCTCGTCGAAGTAGGGCGCGTCCCGGACGAGCCGGGCCCGGCCGTTGATCCGCATGGTGTCGTTGCGGCCGGGCACCAGGAGGATCAGCCCGACGTGCGGGTTCTCCAGGACGTTGCGCCAGCCGTCCACCCGGCCGTTGCCGGGCCGCTCCGGGATCGCGACGGTGCGGTCGTCGACGACGTGCACGAAGCCCGCCGGATCGCCCTTCGGCGACACGTCGCACGTGCCGTCCGCACCGGAGGTCGCGAGCAGCAGGAACCGGGACACCGCGATCCACTCGCGGTGCACGTCGAGCAGATGGTCGCGCTCCTTGGCGATCGCCGGCGCAGTGGCCTCACCGGTGAGCTCCTGCAGTTCGGCGACGGTACGGATCTCCTGAGCAGCCGACATGCCCCGACAGTAGGCCGTCCCCCGGGACTGTTCACGGCGTTTCCGCGGTGATCACGGGTCGGGCAGGGGCGCGGCCACATCCGGCCGGATCCCTGCCGGATCCGTGATCACCGGGTTCAGCCGAGCAGGTCCGCGAGGGCGCGGTCGTCCCGGCCGTCCCGTGCGGTCGAGCAGCGCCGACAGCCCGTCGAGCGATGCGAGGAACGCGGCACGGGCCGTGGCGAGCGGGTACGTCATGCCAACACGGTGAGGAGGGTGGCACCACGCCGCGAGGCGGGAGCTTCCCCGGACGCGGCCATCTCCTCCGCCACCCGGAGCAGCTCGGCGTTCACCGGGGTCGGGACGCCGTGGGCCGCGCCGAGGGCGACGATCTCGCCGTTGAGGTATCGGGCCTCGATCGACCCGCTGCCCCGGCTCAGGCTCTGCCAGGACGACGAGCCCCGCCGGGACCGCCCGCCGACCGCCTGCTCGGTGAGGATGCCCTCGCGGCGGACGCGGTCGTCGTCGCCGGTGCGGGCGGTGATGCCGGCGGCCGCGAGGCACGCCTCGCCCTCGGCGGTGGCGGCCGCGGTCACCCGGGCCGCGTCCGGGTCGGCGGTCCCGCAGATCGCGTCGACCGCGTTGCCGAGGTTGGTCAGGAGCTTGCCGTACTTCGCGTCCATGACCGCCGGGTCGGGGCGGGAGGCGAACCCGGCGGCGCGCAGGTCGGCGGAGAGCGCGGCGCTCGCGTCGTCGGTGCCGGCCGGGTAGGTACCGACGTCGAGCACGCCGGGGACCGGCGACGACGACGCGATCACCACGCCCGGCTCGTAGTGCTCGACCGGGAGGATGACGAGCACCGCCTGGACCCGGTCGAAGCGCTCGGCGGCGGCGCGCTCGTTCGCGACGCCGTTCTGTGCGCAGGCGATGGTGACGTCCGGCGCGACCGCGGCCAGCGACGTCAGCACCGGGCCGGTGTCCTGCGACTTCACCGCGAGCACCGCGACGTCGCCGTCCGCCCAGTCCACCTCGGTGACCGACGCGACCGCGGGGATCCGGTGGGTCCGGGACCCGTCGGGGGAGTCGAGGCGCAGGCCGCGTTCCCGGATCGCGTCGAGGTGCGCCCCGCGTGCGACGAGGACGACGTCGCGCCCGGCGCCGTCGAGCCGCGCCCCGATCGTCCCGCCGACGGCCCCTGCCCCGATCACCACGTAGCGCACGGGGTGATCCTTGCTCAGCCGTCGTGGCGCCGCACCACGGTCGCCGGGGCCTTGCGCCGCCACGCCTCCTCGACCAGCTCGGCGAGCTGCTGCGGGTCCACCCGGTCGAGGTCGACGAGGATCGCGCCGTAGCCGTCGTAGTGCGGCGTGGTGAAGAACGCCGGGTCGCCGGAGGCGAGCAACGCCTCCTTCTCCTCGAGCGAGCACATCAGGACCAGGCCGGTGTCCGGGGCGGAGTCCTCGGTGCGCAGCCGCGCGAAACCCTTGCCCCGGACCTTCAGCGACGGCGTCCGGTACCAGGTCGACTCCTCGACCTCCGGCAGCCCGGACCCGATCCGCACGACGTCGTCCCAGTTCGGCATGCGGTTCATCGTGCCGTGCCGGGGCGGCCCGGTCGTGGACGAATCAGAGCAGGTGCTTCGCGAGGAAGGTGTCGACGGCCGCCTTCCCGGCAGGGACGTGTTCCTCGGCCTTCCAGCGTTCCACCAGCTCGGCGCCGGGAGCGAGCTCGACCAGCCGGCGGGAGACCTGCTCGGGGTGGAACGGGTCGCCGCCCATCAGGACCAGCCACGGCGTCGTGAACCGGGCGAGGGCCTCGTCCGGGACGGAGTAGAGCATCCCACCGCCCGCGTACATGTTCGAGCGGAACGCGGCCCAGTCGTCGTCGGACGCCTCGGGGTGGTCGGCCTCGATCCCGGCCCGCCACTCGTCGAACTTCTCCTCGAACATCTGCTGGTTGTCGTCGCGGCCGATCGGCTGGAGCGTGACGGCGGCGCGCACCCGCTCCGGTGCGGTGGCCAGCAGGCTCGCGATGTAGGAGCCGCCGATGCACATGCCGAGCACCGCGAACTCGTCGACGCCGAGGTGGTCGAGCAGCGCGAGCTGGTCGGCGGTGTAGGTGGACCAGCCGTCGGTGCCGTGCACCTCACCGGCCGAGCCACCGGCGTTGCGCTGGTCCATCGCGATCACGCGGTAGCGGTCGGAGAGGTGCTCGACCGGGTCCCAGGGGGCGTTCCCCCAGGCGTCGATGGTCGAGCGCATCCCGCCCGGCGCGATCAGCAGGATCGGGAAGCCGGAGCCGCGCTCCTCGTGGTGCAGGGTCAGCCCCGGACGCTCGAAGGTCGCCATGCCGGCCGACGTTAGGCCACCCGCGGGGGCGTCCGCTTCTCCGGACGGCGGCGCGCCAGGATCGAGGTCCCGTAGACGACCAGGACCAGCCCGAGCAGCAGCAGCCACATGAAACCGGGGCGCACGGTGTCGTCCAGGAGCGTGATCCCGACCAGTCCCGGGACGACGACCTGCACGACCATGTAGAGCGCGGTGACGGTCGCGATGTCGCCGAGCTGCAGGGCGCGGGCGTAGTTGTAGAGCCCGGTCGCAGCCATCCCGAGCAGCAGGTACACCAGCGGTTCCGCGAGCAGTCCGGAGACGCTGACGCCCTCCGAGACGTGCATCGCGCGGATGCACACCGAGCCGCCGCCGAGCCCGAGCCCGGCGAGCACCGCGGGCGGCCACGGCCTCGTCGTCCGGTTGGTCGCCAGCGTCGCCACCATGACGGCGACGAGTGCGGCCACCAGCACGGCCACCGTCGTCCCGTACCCGGTGACCGCTTCCTTCCGCTCGGTCCCGGCGCTGCCCGCGACCAGGGCGAGGCCGACGATGCTGCAGCCGATCGCGAGCCGGTGCACCGGGCGGAGCCACTCACCGCGGAACCAGCGGGCGTACAGGGCCGTCATCGCGATCGCCCCGGCCAGCGTGGCCTGGACGGCGAAGATCGGGATGAACTGCAGCGCGACGACCATGCAGAGCCAGGTCACGACGTCCATCCCGATCCCGCCGATGAAGCGGGGACGGGTCAGCACCGCGCTGGTGCGGCCGCCCCGGCGGGCGGCGTCGGCCTGGAGGATCGCCGCGACCGTGCTGCAGAGCATGGCCAGGACGGCGAACGTCATCCCGATCAGCACGGCCGCCCCCGGAGGGTCCGGGTACGGGCGGTGCCGAAGATCGTCACCGCCCGATTCTCACCTATCGCTACCGGGCGCCCGCCGGGCGGGCACCGGGAGCCGGTGCGGGACGCTGCTCGGGAAGCGCACCCGGCTGCGGGCCGGCTTCGAAGAAGCCGCTCATCAGGCCGCTGCCCGCACGCTCGCCGCGGTCCACCGCGCTCTTCCACGGGGAGTCGCCGGTGTGCGCCGCGCGGCGCTCGCGCAGCGCGGCCCGGGGACGCTCGGTGAGCACGAGCGCGAGCACCGTGATCGCGACGCCGGCGAACAGCGGTCCGCCGACCAGGAGCACCGGCCATCCGAAGGCCAGATACGCCACGACGAGTGCCACCGCCGCCATGCCGATGACCGCCCCTGCCAACCGCGTCACCACGCGCTCCCCTCGTACCGTGTCCGACCAGTGACCACCCGTGGTTCTACCACCTCGGGAGGGGTGTCCCCGGCTCACACGACGCGGCGCGGGACACACTTCGGGCCTTCGGGTGACACGAGGCCCGGGATGGGGCCGAGCCGGCGTGGGGGCTCCCGTTTCCACGCCGGCCCGGCGGTCCGAATCATCCCGTCCCGGCCGGATGCCGGGCGGGGTGGGGGTCACTCGCCGCTGTCACCGCAGCGCAGTGGGTGATCGGGGGTCACGCGGGAGTACCCGCGGTCGTCGGTGCCGGAGGCACCGGGGTGGTGGTGCCGGTCGCCGGTGGCGGGGTGGTCGGGCCCGGGTCCACCGGCTCGCCCTCCGTCGGGGAAGGCGTTGTCACCGGCGGGGTGCTGGGCAGAGGGTTCACGGTGGGTCCGGGCGACACAGGTGCCTGCTTCACCGGCGGTGCCGGCACGGCGGCGGGAGGCGGCGGCGGGACGACCGGAGCCGGCGTTCCCGGACGGGCCGGTGCTGCCGCGGCCGGAGCGTTGGCCGCAGCGCCCCGGGAGGCGTTCGCCGTGGGCTTCCCGGCCTGCGCCGCGACCGTCGCGCCCGCGGTCCCCGGGGACGCGGTCCCCGGTGCCGCTGCGGGCCCCGCGGCGGCCGGTGCCCCCGGGACGACGGGCGCCGGGGCGGCGGCGGAGGTGGTGTCCGGCAGCGTCGGGGCCGCACTGAGCTCCCCGAACGACGGCTGGGTCGGCCAGAACAGGATCGCGCCGGCCACCGCGGCGATCCCGGCCAGCCCACCGGCCCCGATCAGGATCCGCTGCCGGAGCTGCGACCGGGCGGCCACGGCACGGTCGGCGTCCCGGGTGACCAGGGTGTCCGGCGCGGGCCGCTCCGGCGCCGCGAGCCGGTCGAGGGCCGGCGCGACCCCCGTGACCGGCGCGGCCGCGGTGCGCAGCGACGGGCGGACCGGGGCCGCCGGGAGGGTGGCCCGCCCGTCCGGCTGCGCGGCGCCGCGGCGGGCGGGGACCGCGGGCAGCGGCCCGGTCGCGGCGTCCAGGAGACCGACGGCCGTTCCCCCGTCCCGCTCGGCCACCGTCTCCGTACGGACGCCGGGCGGGGCCCACGGCGAGGCGGTCGCCGCCTCGCGCGGCGCGGGGACGCCACCCGCACCGACCGGTACGGCGCGCTCGGGCCCCCGCGGCGCCGGGATCCGGGACGTCGCCGGACCGGCCGCCGGGACGGGCGCGATCCGGACACCCGGCCACGACGTCCCCGCGCCCGGTGCCACGGCGAGCGCGGCACCCCGCGCGGCCCCGTGCACCGGGTCCGCGGCGACCGCCAGCGGGCGGCCGAGCGCGGCCGACAGCACCTGGACGGCCGCCGGCATCCGGGCGGCACCGCCGGCGAGCAGCACCTCGGCGTCCGGGGCGGCGGCGAGCGCCTCCTCCACGGGCCAGGCGAGCGGCTCGACCAGCGGCCGGGCGAGCTCGTCGAGGTCGGAGCGGTGGATCCGGACCGAGGTCCGCACCCCCGGCAGGTCCACGCCGACGGTCGCGACGGTGTCGCGGGAGAGCAGTTCCTTGGCGGCCCGGCAGTCGTCGCGGAGCGCGGTGAGGGCGGCCAGCACCCGCGGGTCGTCGGTGTCGAGGGCGTCGAACGCGGCCGCGAGGTCCGGGGTGGCGCCCCGGACGAAGGCGAACACGGCGTCGTCGACGTCGGCGCCACCGGTCCGGCACGCCTCGGTCCGCCCGGAGACGGCGGGGAGCACGCCGGGCCCGGCGGGGGCGAGCACGGTCGCGGTCGACCCGTTCCCGCCCAGGTCGACGACGGCGAGCGGCCGGTCGCCCGGCGCGCCGTCACGGTGGGCGAGCGCCACCGCCTGCGGTGCGGCGACCAGGGACACGGTGAGGCCGTGCCGGTCGAGCGCGGCGGCGAGCAGGTCGCGCTTGTGCCGGCCCCAGGACACCGGGTGGGTCACCCCGATCCGGGACGGCGCCCCGCCGTGCCGGGCGCCGATCTCGTCGACAAGGAAGCGGACCAGGCGGGCGCAGAGGTCCTCGGCGCGGTACGGGACACCGCCGAGCGACAGGGGGGTCGGGTCGCCGACCCGCTCGAGGAAACCGCGGGCGACCCGGTCCGGGTCGGCGGCGGCGCGGCGGCGTGCGGGCTCGCCGCAGAGGAGGTCACCGGCCGGGGTCGCGACGAGGACGGCGGGCAGCGCACGGGTGTCGCAGGCGCTGCCGTGCAGCACCGCGGCGGTCACCACGGTGGCGCCCAGGTCGATCCCGAGCAGGTAGGACATGTCCCTTCCCCTCGTCGGCGCCGAATCCCCCGACCCGCCGCATCCGGTGGCGCGCGACGCCGCAGGCGTCGGCCCCTTCCCGAGACCCATCGATCGCTGCCGCCCCGGCGTTAGCCCGTGCGGCGCAGCAATTCGCAGAGGGGGAGCGATCCCCTAGGGGCCCCCATCGGGACCCGGAACGATCCCCGATGGCCGTCGCGTCCGGTCTGCCTAGCTTTCTCGTCAACACCGGCCGACGCCCTCGAGCCGGTAACCACCGAAGCCCCGGAGGCGACCATGGCCGACCACGCCCACGACGTGACCCTGATCGAGTTCGTCCGCATGCTCCTGGGCCTGGGCCCGGACAAGGACGAGAACATCGAGCTCCGGGACTGGTTCGCGAAGGACCCGCAGGCCGCGCTCGAGCACTACGGCCTGGGCGACCTGACCGCCGAGGACGTCCGCGACGCCGTCCTGATCGCCCAGGACAACGACACCGTCTCCTTCGACCGCAACTACGACACCGGTTTCGACTGGGACGGCGGCAAGGGCGGCTGGAAGTGGGACGGTGGCAAGGAGGGCGGCCACCACCACGCCGCCGGCGAGAAGGTCCACGTCACGGACAACTTCTACGAGTACGACGTGGACGACCGCGACACCATCGTCGACAACTCGGTCAACCAGAACATCGACACCGGCGGCGGCGACTTCCGCCAGTCGATCGAGACCAACTCGGTGACCGCTTCCGGCGACGGCGCGGTGGCCGCCGGCCGCGACATCGACGGCTCCACGATCACGACCGGCAACGGCAACGTGGTGGGCGACGGCAACGACGTGGTCAAGGGCGACGGCAACACCATCGCGTTCGGTTCCGGCGACGCCACCAGCACCGGCGACGTCAAGGCCGACGACGGCTCGGCCGTCTCCATCGGTGGCAACGCCTCCGGCTCGCACGACGCCACGAACTCGTTCAACGAGACCACCACGACCACGACGAACGAGACCTCGATCGACGGCTCGTACAACCAGGACTTCAGCCAGGACAACGACTCGCGCTTCGAGGACAACAGCGAGACCCACACCCACGTGGGCTCGCACAACTCGATCGACCTCGGCGTCGAGGCCTGATCCGGCCCACCCGCCCGGTGAGCGGGCCGGTTCCCGACACCGGCCCGCTCACCTCCCCCCTTCCGAACCTCCGTCGCGCGCCCGAGCGCGACGACACCTCCCGAGGAGCGCGTGATGTCCGCTGAGAAGTCGCTGATCCAGTTCATCCTGGACCTGCTGAAGGACCCGAAGCTGCTGGCCGAGTTCAAGGACGACCCGCAGGGCCTGCTCGCCCAGTGCGGCCTGTCCGAGGTCTCCGCCGACGACGTGCGGGACGCGATCGTCCTGGCCCAGGACAACGACGACGTGTCGTTCGACCGCAGCTACAACACCGGTGGCTCCGGCCACTCCGGCGGCGGCCACCACACCCCGCCGCCCCCGCCGGTCGAGCACGGCGAGGACCCGGTCAAGTACCTCGACAAGTACGTGACCAACAACCACTACACCTACAACGTCGACGACCGCGACACCATCGTCGACAACTCGATCAACCAGAACATCGACACCGGCGGCGGCGACTTCCGCCAGGACATCGAGACCAACTCGGTCGTCGCGTCCGGTGACGGTTCGGTCGCGGCCGGCCGGGACATCTCCGACTCCACCATCACCACCGGCGACGACAACGTCGTCGGCGACGGCAACAACGTGGTGAAGGGCGACGACAACACGATCGCCTTCGGCGACGGCGACGCCACCACGGTCGGCGACGTCTCCGCCGACGACGGCTCGGCCGTCGCGGTCGGCGGCAACGCCTCCGGCTCGCACGACGCCACCGGCTCGTTCAACGAGACCGAGACGAACACCAGCACCTCGACCGACGTCTCGGACTCCTACAACCAGGACTTCAGCCAGGACAACGACACGTCGGTCGTCGACAACAGCGAGACCCACAACGACCTGCTGTCGCACAACGACGTGAACGCGAACCTGGCGGTCGACATCCTCTGATCCCTTCTTCGGGATAGGATGTCGCACCTGCTCTCCGGAGCAGTGCGCTGGACCGCACGGCCCATCGGCCCTGGTCACCCCCACGTGGGTGACCGGGGCCGATGGCGTTCGTGTATCCATGACAGGAACGTGACGAGCGGTACCCGGACCGCTCCGGAGCACGAGCATGTGGGGGGCGTCGGCACGTGGCGGTACCGGAGGCGGTCGGCCTCGTCGACCTGGCCCTGAAAGCGGTCTCCGCCTACGACCGCCCCGATCTCGCGCCTCGGCTGACCCAGGCCAAGACCCGGCTGACCGACCCCGCGGTGCGGGTGCTCGTCGTCGGCGAGTTCAAGCAGGGCAAGAGCCAGCTGGTGAACGCGCTGGTCAACGCGACCGTCTGCCCGGTCGACGACGACATCGCGACCGCCGTCCCCACGCTGGTCCGGTTCGGTGAGGACACCACCGTCACCCTGGTCCGTGAGGAGGCGGGCGGTGAGCGGGCCGAGCGCACGCCCGTCCCGCTGGAGCAGCTGGCCGACCACGTCTCCGAGGGCGGCAACCCCGGCAACCGGTCCGGTCTCACCCGCGCCGAGGTCACCCTGCCGCGAAAGCTGCTGCAGAGCGGGCTCGTCCTCGTCGACACCCCCGGCGTCGGCGGGCTGGGCTCCGCGCACGGGGCGGCGACGATGTCGGCGCTGCCGACCGCCGACGCCGTCCTGCTCGTCTCCGACGCCAGCCAGGAGTACACCTCGCCGGAGATCGACTTCCTGCAGGCCGCCCGCAAGCTGTGCCCGAACGTCGCGTGCGTGGTCACCAAGACCGACCTCTACCCGCACTGGCGGCGGATCGTGGAGCTCGACGAGGGCCACCTGCGGAACGCCCGGATCGAGGCCGATCTGCTGCCGGTGTCGTCGGCGCTGCGGCTGCACGCGGCCCGTACCCAGGACCTCGACCTGATCGCCGAGTCCGGCTTCCAGGCGCTGGTGAGCTTCCTGCTGCGCAAGGTCGTGTCGCGGGCCGACGACCTGAGCCGCCGATCGACCAGCCAGGACGTGCTCGTCACCTGCCAGTCGCTCGAGTCGAGCATGCGCGCCGAGCTGATGTCGCAGAACGACCCGGAGAAGGCGGGTGCGCTGGCGAAGGACCTCGAGGCGGCCCGGTCCCGGGTCGACGCGCTGCGGCAGCGGTCGGCGCGCTGGCAGACCACGCTGAACGACGGCGTCGCCGACCTGATCGCCGACATCGAGTACGACCTGCGGGACCGGCTCCGCGCCGTGTCCCGCGACGCCGAGCAGCTGCTGGAGGACGCCGACCCGGCGGACATCTGGGAGCAGTTCGCGGAGTGGTTCCACAAGCAGGTCTCGCACGCCGTCGCGCAGAACTTCGTGTGGACCACCGAACGGGCCCGCTGGCTGGCCGAGCAGGTCGCCGACCACTTCGCCGAGGACATCGACGTCCAGCTGCCCGATCTCCGGATCGCGGGCGGCGCGGTCGCCGGGAAGGTCGACGCGCTGGAGCTGCCGGCGAGCGAGAACTTCGGCCCCGGCCAGAAGCTGTTCGTCGGGATGCGCGGCGGCTACGGCGGCCTGCTGATGCTCGGCCTGGCGTCGACGTTCGCCGGGTTCGCGCTGCTCAACCCGCTGTCCATCGGCGCCGGGCTGCTCTTCGGCGCCAAGACCGTCCGGGACGAGAAGAAGCGGCTCGTGCAGCGCAGGCAGGCCGACTCCAAGAACGCCGTCCGCCGGCACATCGACGAGGTCACGTTCCAGGTCGGGAAGGACTCCCGGGACAACCTGCGCCAGATCCAGCGCGAGCTCCGCGACCACTTCACGGTGCTCGCCGAGGAGCTCTCGGAGTCCCTCAAGGAGTCGGTCACGGCCGCCCAGACCGCCATGAAGGACGACAAGGAGCGGCAGAAGCGGGTCGCCGACCTGGAAGCCGAGCTGGAGCGGGTCGGCGGGCTCGCCGAGCGGGCCCGCTCGCTCGCCGCGACCGTGGAGGCGTCGTCGTGAGCGCGCTGACCGACCAGACCCGCACGCTGCTGCGGAACACCCTGGACGTCTACGGCGACTCGCCGCAGGCCGCGGGATGGCTGCGGCACCACCTGGAGCGGTTCGACGAGCCGCTGCGCGTCGCGATCGCCGGCAAGGTGAAGGCGGGCAAGTCGACGCTGCTCAACGCGCTGGTCGGGGAGCGGATCGCCACCACCGACGCGGGCGAGTGCACCCGGATCGTCACCTGGTACGCCGACGCGGCCGCCCCCGGCGTCCGGATGCGGCCCCGCGGCGGAGGCCCGGAGCGCCCGCTCACCCTGTCCCGCCGGGACGGCGCGCTGCGGATCGACCTCCAGGGCACACCGGTCGAGAACGTGGACCGGCTGCTCGTCGACTGGCCGTCGCAGCACCTGCGGCGAACCAACCTGATCGACACCCCGGGCATCGCGTCGCTGTCGTCGGACACCTCGGCCCGGGCGGGCGAGTTCCTCACCCCGGAGGACGCGCCGTCCCCGGCCGACGCCGTCGTCTACCTGATGCGCCACCTGCACGCCGGTGACGTGCGGTTCCTGGAGGCGTTCCACGACCGCGGCGTCGCCCGCGCGACGCCGGTCAACACGATCGCCGTGCTGTCCCGGGCCGACGAGATCGGCGTCGGGCGGCTCGACGCGCTCACCTCGGCGCGCCGGATCGCGCGCCGCTACCGCGGCGACGACAAGCTGCGCGGCCTGTGCCAGACCGTCGTCGCCGTCGCCGGGCTGGTCGCCGAGACGGCCCGGACCATGCGGCAGGACGAGTTCGTCGCGCTCTCCGAGCTGGCCGCGCTGCCGCGGGCCGACGTCGAGGCGCTACTGCTCTCGGCGGACCGGTTCGGGCGCACCGAGCTCGACCGGCCCGACTCCGCCACCCGGGTCCGGCTGCTCGAACGGTTCGGCCTGTTCGGGGTGCGGCTGGCGAGCACGCTGATCCGCCAGGGGGTGAAGGACCCCTCCGCGCTGGCCGACGACCTCGTCCGCCGCTCCGGCCTGGACGAGCTGCGCCGGGTGCTGGACACCCAGTTCTCCGAGCGACGGGACCTGCTCAAGTCCCGGTCGGCGCTGCTGGCCGTGGATCTCGTGCTGACCCGCGAGCCGCGACCCGCCACGGCCGCGCTGCGCGCCGAGGTGGAGCGGATCCTCGCGGGGGCGCACGAGTTCGTCGAGCTGCGGGCGCTGTCCGACCTGCGCGCCGGGAAGATCGTCTTTCCGGCGGAGGCACTCGCCGACGCCGAGCGTCTGCTCGGTGGCGACGGCGGGTCCGCGGTCGCCCGGCTCGGTCTCGACGACGGCGCGGGCCCGCGCGACGTCCACGACGCCGCCGCCGACGCGCTGCGCCGCTGGCGCCGGCGCGCCGAGAGCCCGCTGACCGGGCGGGCGTCGGCGGAGGCGGCCCGGATCGTGGTGCGCAGCTGCGAGGGCCTGCTCGCGGCCCCGGTGCACCACTAGCCTCGGCGGTCCTCGAGGATCCGGCGGAGTCCGTCCAGCAGCTCGCTGCGGCTGCCGGCGCCGAGGCGCTGCCGGATCCGCGCGACGTGGTGCTCGACGGTCTTCGCCGAGATGAAGAGCGCCTCGCCGATCTCCTTCTGGGTGCGGCCCTGGACGACGAGCTCGCCGACCTCCAGCTCCCGCTCGGACAGCAGCGACGGCGGCTCCGCGCTCCCGTTGCCGCCCGGTTCCCCGGTGCCGCCCGTCCCGTTCCCCGGTACGGCGGGGGAGGGCGCGGCGGGCTCGCTCCCCCGTCGCACGGACGGCGCCGCGGTGCCGCCCGGCCCGGCGGGGACGGGTTCCGCGCGACCGGCGTCCTCGGCGGGGGCGGCCCGCACGTCCGCTCCGGCCGCCTGCAGCGCCCGTGCACAGGCCAGCAGCGCGGACACGGCACGCCGGTCGTCGGTGCGCAGCGCCGCCTGCCCGGCGAGCCTGCCGCCGTCGAACGACAGGCCGACCGCGTGCAGCCCGCGGGCCGCCTCCTCGACGGCCGCCGCGTCGATCCGGTTCTCCAGCACCCCGACCCAGTGCGGCGCCGCGGCGGCCATGGCGTGGGCGAACCGGCTTCCACCCGCTTCCCGCTCGAGGGCCTCGGTGTGGGCACGGGCGGTGTCGACGTCGTCGACCATGACGGCCGCCTGCAGCTGCGCCCAGTGCAGCGGTGCCCCCCACAGCGCGGGACGCCCGAGCCGGTCCAGCAGCGCGGTCGCCTCGTCGAGGTGCGGGCGGACCCAGCTCTCCTCGCGCAGCCGGGTCGCCGCGGTGACCAGCTCGCCGAGCGGCTGCAGGACGAACAGGTCCACCGGGTGCCGCACGATCGCCTGCCTGGCCCGGGTCCAGGACCGCATGAGCGCGCCGACGTCGGAGTTGCGGCGGGCGATCGCGACCTGCAGCGACGCGGCCAGGAACTCGTCGCGCGGCTCCAGCGGGCGATCACCGCTCGCGGTGTCGACGGCCGCGAGCCGCTCGGCCGCCGGCCCCGTCGCCCCGCGCAGCAACGCGATCCAGCCCAGCAGCAGCCGGTGCCGCGGCCGGGCCGGGGCGCCGCCGAGGCCGGTGCGCAGGGCACGGTCCAGCACCGAGGACGCGACGTCGAACTCACCGGTGTGCACCGCGACCAGCGCGGCGAGCGCGGCCGGGGTGTCGGGCAGCAGCGCCGCCCCGTGCGCGCTCTCCAGCAACCCTGCGGCACGCGCCAGGCCGGACAGCGCCGCCGTCGGGGAACCCTGGACCGAGTCGAGCATGCCGCGGGCGGTGAGGTCGTCGGCCCCGTCGACGAGGGTCGGCGCCCGGCCCGGGACGAACCCGCCCGCGCCGTCGACGACCTCGCGGGCCTCGGCCAGCGCGCCGGTCCCGATCAGGACCGGGACGGCCGCGGCGGGCATGCCCTCACCGGCCACCGCCGCCGTCCACCGGTAGAGCTCCGCGCTGCGCGCGAGCAGGCCGCGGCGCGCGAGCACCGCGGCGGCCACCGACCCGGCCCGGACGGCGTCGTCGGGCTCGACGGCGTCGGTCGCGGAGAGCACGGCGTCGGCGTGACCGAGCGCCCCGTCGAGGTCCCCGGCGACCAGGTGCGACGCCGCCCGGTGGGCGGCCACGGCCAGCGGCGGGGTCCCGGCGGCGACGGCCTCGGCGTAGAACCGGACGGCGTCGGGGTGCTCGGAGCGGGCGGCCTCGGCCGCCGCGGCGGCGAACACCGCGGCCGCCCGGTCGCCGGTCGCACCCGAGCCGCGCAGCATCCGGGCGACGGCGAGCACGCTCCCCCCGCGATCGAGCTCGATCTCGGCCAGCGAGCGCCGCAGCTCGGTGCGCCGGGCCGGAGCGACTCGCCCCCGCACCACCTCGCCGACGAGCGGGACCACCCGGCCGTCGGGGGTGCACAGGCCGGCCGCGGCGGCGCGCTGCACCAGCTCGTCGAGCTCGTCGATGCCCGACCCGGCGGCGTCGGCGAGGCCCAGCAACGGCACCAGCACCTCGCTGTCGGACGGCGCGCCGAGCGCGGTCGCGGTCACGAGGTCGACGACGCGCGGGTCCTCGGCGTCGACGACGTAGCCGATCTGCTCGGCGAGCCCGGCCGGCACCGCACCGGACGTCGCGCCGGAGGCCAGCAGCCGGTCCACCAGCATCGGGGAGCCCGCGGTGCGCTCCAGGACGGCGCGGACCGCGTCGTCGGCGACCCGGTCCCCGGTGACCCGCACCGCGCGCGCGGCGACCCCGGCGGCGTCGAGGGAGCCCAGCACCAGCGGCGGGGCGCCGGCGGCGAGGACGGCGCCGAGCCGGGCCAGCGCCCGCCCGCGCGGCCAGGGCCGGAACGCGACCAGCATCCGTGCCCCGGGGCGCCCCGCCAGCTCACGCAGCGCGCCCAGCTCGTCGTCGCCGAGCTCGTGCGCATCGTCGACGACGACCACCGCCGACGGGTCCGGTGCACCGCCGGGCACCCCCTCGACGACGTCCGCACCGGCGTCGGCCCAGGCCCGGGCGAGCGCGCGGAGCACGGTGGACTTGCCCGACCCGGCCGGCCCGCCGACGGCGACGGTGCGCGGGGCGGACGGGTCATCGGCCACCGCGCGGACGAGCGCGATCGACACCGGGCCACCGGCGAGCGGGCCGGTTCCCGGTGCGGTCCCGGTCGGTGCCGCTGTGCTCACGCAACCTCCTCGCCCGTCCCCCGATCGGGGAGTGGCCGAGGTTATCGGGTGCGGCCGCGGGAGACCTGTGGGGTCCGGGCAGGATCACCCCTGTGGTCGACGAGGTGTGGGCGATCGTGCTGGCCGGTGGCAGCGGGACCCGCTACGGGCGGCTGAAACAGCTCGAGGAGCTGGCCGGGCTCCGGCTGGTCGACCACACGGTCGCCGCCGCACGGCGCACCTGCGACCGGGTCGCGCTCGTGCTGCCGCCCGGGGTCGTGTGGGACGGCGAGCCCGTCGACCTGCTCGCCGTCGGCGGGGACCACCAGTCGGCATCGCTGCGCAACGCGCTGGCCGTGGTGCCGGACTCGGCGTCGGTGCTGGTGCTGGCCGACCCGGCGCACCCGCTCGCCGCGGACCGGCTGTTCACCGACGCCGTCGCCGAGGTGCGGGCCGGTGCCGACGGTGCGGTGCCGGTGATCCCGATGCTGGAGGTCGTGCAGCGGGTGGAGGACGGCGTGGTGGTGGAGACGCTGCCCAAGAAGGACACCTGGCTGGCGCAGTCGCCCCAGGCGTTCCGGGCGGACGTGCTGCGGGCCGCGCACGCCGACGCGCCCCGCCCGGTGGAGAACTCGGGCATGCTCGCCGCGCTCGGGCACCGGGTGGTGACGGTCGCGGGGGACCCGGGGAACCTGCACGTCGCGACGGAGGAGGACCTGGCCGTCGTGCGCCGGCTGGCGGCGCCGTGAGGCCGGTGTCCTAGAAGACCGTGCCGGCGTCGGCGGCCACCAGCTCGTCGGTGGCGCGCTCGACGACGGCGGCGATCGTCATCGACGGGTTGCAGGCCGCGGTCGTCCCGGGCATCAGCGATCCGTCGAGGACGTAGAGACCGCGCTGCCCGTACACCCTGCCGGCGGCGTCGCACACCGTCCCGATGCACGCACCGCCCAGCGGGTGCCAGGTGGTGGGGACGACGTAGGTGGTGTCGAGGAGGACCCCGCCGGGACCGATGATCCGGTTCATCCGCTCGTGGATGCGGCGGGTCAGTGCCGCGTCGCCGTCCGGGGGCCAGTGCAGGACGGCCTCCCCGCGGACCGGGTCCCACCGGTAGCGGCCGCGGCCCTCGCTGACCCCGTAGCCCACGGTCATCGTGGTGCGCAGGTCCGGCAACGGCGGCAGGGATGCCTGGATGACGGTGTTCGCCGTCGCCGGGTCGGACCAGTCCTTGCTGCCGTAGACGACCGGTCCGCCCTGCGGCGATCCGAAGTCGTCGGTGAGCGAGGTCCAGGTACAGATCCGGTCGCCGTTGGTGCCCCAGTTCTCGCCGAGGGCGTCCGGGAGATCCGGGATCGTCCCCTGCTCGCGGGCCCGCAGCAACAGCCGGTTGGTGTTGGCGGTGCCCGCGGCGAGCACGAGCGCGGTCGTGGTGAGGATCTTCCTCTCCAGGACGGTGCCGTCGGTCGCGATCCGGTCGACGTGGACCTCGTAGCGGCCGTCCGCGGTCCGGGCCACGTCGGTGACCTGGTGCTGCGGGGCGACGGTGACGAGGCCGGTCGCCTCGGCCGCAGCCAGGTAGGTGACGTCGACCGAGTGCTTGCCGCCGTTGTTGACACCGAACGCGCAGTCGCCGTTGGTGTACGACGGCGCCATCTCGCCGCGCAGCTCGCGCAACGCGAAGTCCCAGTCGATGGGCATCGGGATCTTCTCGACGTCGTACCCGGCAGCCTCGGCGTTGTGGCGGAAGGCGCGGGCGGCGGCGTAGGTGGGGCTCTCGACCAGCTCGTCCGGTGCGGTGGCCAGCCGGAGCATCCGCGCGACCCGCGGGTAGTGCTCGCGCGCGAGCAGGCCGTAGTCCAGATCGGACGGCATCGTCGTCTCGAACAGCTCCCGGGTCGGCTGCAGCGACATGCCCTGGTAGAGCAGCGACCCGCCGCCGACCCCGGCGGCGCAGAACGTGTCCATGCCGACGCCGGAGACCCGTTCCAGGACACCGACGTAGCGGCCCAGCGCCCCCAGCGGGGTGCCCCGGCCGAGGCCGCCGAGCAGCAGCGACAGCGGTGTCGTCTGCTCGTCGAGCGGGTCGGTGACCGACCCCATCCAGATCATCCGCTCGTCGGGGGTGCAGGTCGGGCGGGGGAACGTGTCGGCGTCGGGGCCGGTCGGCCAGCGACGGCCGCGCTCGAGCACCGTCACCGGGATGCCCGCCTCGGCGAACCGCAGGGCGGTCACCCCGCCGCCGAACCCGGAGCCGACCACGACGACCCGGTGCTCTTCGCGACGGACGGGCACACGACCGGGAGCGGCGGCCGCGGCGCCGGCCCCCAGCAGGCCGAGCCCGGTGGCGGCGGCCCCGGCAAGTACCGACCGGCGGCTGATCGCCTGCATCCGGCTCTCCCCTCGTCGGGATCGGACAGCTGAATGGACACCTGTCCACTCAGCGGCGCACGTTAACCCATCAGGGTGCTACCCCAGGTAACGGGGTCGCCTCTCGGTCGACCGTCTACCCTCGCCCCGTGGAGATCTCCCGGCGCAGCGAGGTCACCCCGGCCACCCGGGACGGCCTGCTGGCGGCCGGCGCCGCCGAGCTGGCGGAGAACGGGTCGGGGACCCTCACCGTCCGCCGCGTCGCCCGACGGGCCGGAGTCTCCCCGGCGACGGCCTACAAGGTCTTCGCATCGAAGGAGCACCTGCTGTCCGCGGTGTTCCTGACCCACCTCCGGGCAGCACCGGACGAGGACCCCACCGGCCCCGGCGCGCCGGTGGAGGAGCGGCTGGCCCGGTTCGTCGACGACCTGGTCGCCGGGCTCGCCGGTGGGACGGCCCTGGACACCGCACTCCGCGCCGTCTTCCTGGGCCGGGACCCGGACGTGCGCCGGGTCAGGAACTCGGTGGTGGAGGACTTCGAGCTGCGCTTCGACCGGGTCTGCGGCGACGACCTGACCGGCGACGCACGCCGCGCGGCCCGGCTGCTGTTCTCGGGTGCGATGGTGCTGGCCGGGACGGGGATCGAGCCGGCGGACCGCATGCGGGAAGACCTGGTCCGTGCAGTCCGTGTCCTGCGGGCGGAGGCCCGCCGGGACGGCTGACGGCGCACCGGGTCAGACCGCCAGCAGCTCCGTCGCTCCCAGGCCCAGCTCGTCCAGGGTGGACCGCACCTCTCCGATGTAGACCGGGTTCATCAGCAGCACCGACCGCGGCGGTGCGTCGAGGAGGTCCTTCGGCGCGCGGATCGGCAGCCCGAGACCGCCCATGTAGTGCCCCTGGAGCCCCGGGTTGATGTCGACGACCGCCTGCACCGCCCCCGGCGCCGGGCCGTCCACACCGGACAGGCCGCTCTCGCCCTCGACGACGTTGAGGAAGGTCAGGCCCTTCGCCCCGCCACCCCACACGACGACCTCGTCCCCCGCCGCGGCGCGCTCGCCCAGCCAGACCCGCCACCGCCCGACCTGTTCGCGGACCCGGGTGGCGAAGGCGTGGCAGGCGTCGTGCAGCGCCTCGCGCAGGTGCGGCTCCAGCTCCGGTGTGCCCGGCGTGCCGTCGGGCCCTGCCTCGGCGACGACGTACTGGTCGGCGTAGGTCAGCCGGACGGCCGGGTCGGAGAATCCCGCCCCGGTCAGGAAGGTGCGCATGGTCGCCGGGGTGAAGTAGGAGCAGTGCTCGTACTGCAGGTCCCAGAACGCGCCCTCGTCGAGGATCCGGCCGAGATCCGGGACCTCGGCCAGCAGCGCCCGCCCGCCGCCCCGGACGAGACCCGCGCGCAGTTCGGCACCGAACGCGGCCAGCGCCGGGATGTGCTCGAGCGTGTGCCGGCAGACCAGTGCGGCCGTACCCGGCTCCACCTGGTCCCTGGCGAACTCGGCGGGGAGCGCGGTCAGCCGCCCCGCCAGCTCCGCACGCACCCGTGCCGGGGCGAAGTGCGGGTCGATCCCCGTCACCCGGCCGACGCCCGCGCCGAGCAGCTCGGCGGCGAAGTCGCCGGATCCGCACCCGACCTCGACGACGTGCTCGCCCGCCAGCCCAAACCGGGACACCCAGTCCGCGGTGATCTCGGCGGCGTACGCGGCGAACCGGGGGGAGTGGTGCTGGGACTCCTCGTGGTCGCCGGTGTAGTCGAGCAGGCCGGCGTCGAAGTCGCGGTTGAAGACCGTGCCGCAGCGCTCGCACAGCACCAGGACCTGGTCTCCGACGCTCACCGACCGGGCCGACGCCGGATCGGGGAGCACCGCCGTGCCGTGCACCGGCAGGCCGGTCACCGAGAAGAACGGGTCGGCGGCGGGGGCGTCGCAGGCGGGACAGCGGTTCAGCACCCGGGGAGACTAGCGAGCCCGCGTCACCCGTCCGAGCGGGTGGGCGGCTCCCGCCCGGTCAGCGGTCGGCGACGCCCGACGGGTCCTGCGCCACCGGGACGGGTGCCCCGCCGGTGCCGAGCAGCTTCTGCCAGACCGGGTGGTCGACGACGTCCGGCACGCTCTCCACCTTCCGGTGCCGGGCCAGCAGCTCGACCGCACGGGCCGCGTCACCCTCCGAGCCCGCCCGCACGGTGCGCGCCAGCTCCGGCCAGGACTCGCCGCCGAGCAGCCCGTTGGCGTCCTCGGCGCGGTGCAGGACCTGGAACTCGGTGACGGCACCGAGCGTGCGGTCGTCGTAGCGGCCGTCCGGATCGCCGCGCAGCGTCCCGGCGTCGCGGAGCAGCAGCTGTGCCGCCTCGACCAGCGGCCCGGAGTCGCCCTCGCGCAGCAGCGGCCAGGTCGCCTTGGTCGCCTCGGTGCGCGACAGCCGTCGTCCGAGCAGTCCGGCGACCTCGTTCCGCAGCCGCGGCAGCATCCCGTAGAGGCGGTCGCCCGGGCAGATCGTGTTGCGGTAGTCGCGGTGCCCGTAGAGCTCGCTGGGGGCGATGCCGTACCGCGAGCAGATGTAGGCACACGTCGCGCGCAGCGAGTTCCACAGCGGCGCGGGCGGATCGACGCCGATGTAGGTGCCCTCGTTCTCGATCCCGATCGCGATGATGTTCTGCCCCGGCGAGTGCGCGCCCTCGACGACCCGCCGGCCGCCGTTGAGCTCGCCGAGGCTGTAGAGCCTGCCCTCGAGGACGTGCCCGCCCCGGGAGATCGTGAAGTGCTGGCCCGAGTCCAGCCAGCCGTTGCGGTCCATGTGGAAGGCCTGGATCCCGCGCGCCATCCGGTGCGCCGCCGGGACGCTGAAGTCCGGCGTGTTCGCGCCGGCCGTGTGGTGCACCAGGATCCGGATCGGGCGCCGGTCCCAGATCTTCGGCGGCGACGACGGCCGCCGGGCACCCCACTCCGAGCAGCGGGCGATGTAGGGCGCGCGGACCGCCTCGGCGAGCGCACCGGCGCCGGCCGCGGGGCCCGGCATCCCGGCCGGGCCCGGCACCCGGGTCGACGACGGCGGGGGGACCGGCGACGGCGGCTCGGCCGCGTGCGCACGGCCCCCGAACGCGGGCACGACGAGCCCGGCACCCGCGGCCGCGCCGGCGACCAGCAGCCCGCGCCGGCTCGTCCGCCGGCGGCCCGTGGCGGCGTCCGCGGCGCCGGGACCGTCCGGCCCGGCGGGCACCGGACCGGGGCCGGCGTGCTCGTCGGGTTCGCCCATCGCCGTCCGCCCTTCCGGCGGCACCGCACGATCCGGTGCCGGTTCGAGTCCCACGTGCCACGCACACCTCGTGCGTCTCACGGGTGATTGTCGACCAGTAGTCCGAAATTCTGCGGCGGACGCGCCGGTCGTCCTGTCACCCGGCCGTGTCGCGTCGCCGTGCGGAGAGCCCGGCCTTGCCTCGGTTACCGGTGAGTAATACTCTGGAGTCGGTTACTGGCCGGTAAGGGAATCGGCCCTGGCAGGAACGGCGGTGAAGGACAGATGGGCCACTACAAGAGCAACGTGCGCGACCTGGAGTTCAACCTCTTCGAGGTCTTCCGGATCCAGGACCACCTGGGGACCGGGCCGTTCTCCGACGTCGACGTCGACACCGCCAAGGGCGTGCTGTCCGAGCTGTCCACCGTCTGCACCGGCCCGCTCGCCGAGCACTACGCCACCATCGACCGCAACCCGCCGGTCTACGACCCGAAGACCTTCTCGGTCACCACCCCGCAGGAGCTCAAGGACGCCTACAAGGTCCTCTGGGACGGCGAGTGGTGGCGTCTCGGCGTGCCGAACGAGCTGGGCGGCATGGGCATCCCGCCCTCCGTGCAGTGGGCCGCGGCCGAGATGATGCTCGGCGCCAACCCGGCCGTCTTCATGTACATGGCCGGCCCGAACTTCGCCGGGATCCTGCACAAGAACGGCAACGACGAGCAGCGCCGCTGGGCCGAGATCATGGTCGAGCGCGGCTGGGGCGCCACGATGGTGCTCACCGAGCCGGACGCGGGCTCCGACGTCGGTGCCGGCCGCACGAAGGCCGTCCAGCAGGACGACGGCACCTGGCACATCGAGGGCGTGAAGCGCTTCATCACCTCGGCCGAGCAGGACTTCACCGAGAACATCATGCACCTGGTGCTGGCCCGCCCCGAGGGCGCGAAGCAGGGCACCAAGGGTCTGTCGCTGTTCCTGGTCCCGAAGTTCCACTTCGACACGCAGACCGGCGAGTCGGGCGAGCGCAACGGCGCCTTCGTCACGAACGTCGAGCACAAGATGGGCCTCAAGGCCTCCACGACCTGCGAGCTGACCTTCGGCGCGCACGGCACCCCGGCGGTCGGCTGGCTGCTCGGCGACGTGCACGACGGCATCGCCCAGATGTTCCAGGTCATCGAGTACGCCCGGATGATGGTCGGCACCAAGGCGATCGGCACGCTGTCCGCCGGCTACCTCACCGCGCTGGAGTTCGCCAAGGAGCGGGTCCAGGGCGCCGACCTGACGCAGATGACGGACAAGACCGCGCCGCGCGTCACGATCACCCACCACCCGGACGTGCGCCGCAGCCTCATGCTGCAGAAGGCCTACGCCGAGGGGATGCGCGCGGTGTACACCTACACCGCCACCTTCCAGGACCGGATCCGCCTCGGCGACGAGGGCGGTGGCGTCAGCACCGAGCTCGCCGAGAAGGTCAACGACCTGCTGCTGCCGATCGTCAAGGGTGTCGGCTCGGAGCGGGCCACCGAGCAGCTCGTGCAGTCGCTGCAGACCCTCGGCGGCTCCGGCTTCCTGCAGGACTACGCGATCGAGCAGTACATCCGCGACGCGAAGATCGACTCGCTGTACGAGGGCACCACCGCGATCCAGTCCCAGGACTTCCTGTTCCGCAAGATCGTCCGGGACAACGGCCAGGCACTCGCGCACGTCGCAGGCGAGGTGCAGGCGTTCATCGACTCCGACGCGGGCAACGGCCGGCTGAAGGAGGAGCGTGAGCTGCTGCGGACCGCCCTCACCGACGTGCAGGGGATGCTCGGCTCACTGACCGGGTACCTGTACGCCTCCGCGGAGGACGTGAAGAACCTCTACAAGGTCGGGCAGCACACCGTCCGGCTGCTGATGGCGGTCGGCGACCTGCTCGTCGGCTGGCTGCTGCTGCGCCAGGCGTCGGTCGCGCTCGAGGCGCTCGGGACCGACGGCGTCTCCGCCAAGGACCGCGCGTTCTACGAGGGCAAGGCCGGGGTCGCGTCGTTCTTCGCGAAGACCGTCCTGCCGCGGCTCACCTCGGACAAGGCGATCGTCGAGGGCGCCGACAACGCGCTGATGGAGCTGGACGAGGCGGCGTTCTAGTCGCACGGGAGACGGAAGGGCCCCGGACGCGGACTCCCCGCCCGGGGCCCTTTCTTCTGCCCGGTACCTACTGGGCGATGTAGCTCTCGAGCTGCTCTCGCTCCTGCTCCAGCATGTCGATCCGGGCCTTGACCAGGTCACCGATGGACACGATCCCGGACAGCACACCGTCCACGACGACCGGCAGGTGCCGGACCCGCCGCTCCGTCATGATCTTCGCGAGATCACCGACGCCGTCGTCCGGCGAGCAGGTGACGACCTCCGCCGTCATGATCTCGGAGACCCGGGCGTTCAGCATCGCCCCGCCCTGCTGGTGCAGGCGGCGGACCACGTCCCGCTCCGAGACGATGCCGACGATCCGTTCACCGTCGACGACCGGCAGCGCGCCGAGGTTCCCCTCGGTGATGAAGCGCAGCACCTCGGTGACCGCCTCGTCCGGTGACACCGTCGTCACCGCACTGCCCTTGCCCTTCAGAACGTCCGCGATCCGCATGGCGTACCCCGATCCCTCGCGTCGCTGCGTCGGAGAGATCAGGGTACGAACGTGACGTGCGTCTCGTCAGCCTCTGGCGGAGATCGTCACCGGATCAGCCGCCGCACTGCACGATCGGCTGAGGGTTGTACTTGACCGTCCTGGTCTCGCTCTGGGTCTCCCCGCTCTGGACGTTGCGCAGCGTCCGGGTGTCCGTCGCGGTGAAGCCCGGGGAGCCCTTGCTGGCGCTGCACGGCTGCCCCGGCGGGATGGTGACGAGCTGCGGCTCCGTGGGGTTGGTCCGGGGACCGGTCTCGGAGGTCACGTCGTACATCTTCTGGCCGAGGAACGTCACGGTGACGTTGCTGGGCGTCCAGGCCGTCTTGATCAGCACGGCCGTCGGGCCCTCGTTGCGGAACTTGACGTCGATCAGGTTGTCGAAGACCGTCGCCTCGCGGGCCACCGGGTAGCGGCTGATGTAGTAGCTGTGCTCCTTGTGCTCGACGTCGGTCATGCCGGCGAAGTACGACGCGTTGTACAGCGTCGTCGCGAGCTGGGAGACACCGCCGCCGACGCCGCGCGCCGGATGGCCGTCCTCGATGATCCCGGCCTCGACGTAGCCGTTGGACGCGTTCCGCGGGTTGGTCACCCCGTTCAGGCTGAACGTCTCGCCGGGCTGGACGATCTGGCCGTCGATCATCTCGGCGGCCCGCCGGATGTTCTGGCCCGAGTCCGCGGCGAACCCGCCGGTGGTGAAGGTGCTGATCTCACCGGCGTTGCCGAGCGACTCCAGGTCGGCGGTGGTGATCTCGGCAGGCTTCTGGGCGTAGACCGCCGCGACCTGGCGCGGGCCCTCCCCGGTCAGGATCGGGAGGACGCTGGTGAACGTCGCGTCGTAGTCGATCCCGCGGCCGTCCTGCGAAGGGATGACCCGCGGCGGGTTCGCGGCGAAGTCCAGCTGGGCGTCGACACCGGGCTTCTCGGTGCTCGCGAGCTGCGGCTTGGCCGAGTCCTCGAGCGTCTTGTTCGCGATGACCGGCTTCAGCTTCGCGGCGCCCTCCGGGTCCGCGGTGAAGCTCAGCGCCTTGGCGATGTCCTCCGGCGGGACCGTCGCGTTCGCACCCTCGCCGGTGATCGTCAGCGGGCCGGACACCGCGGGCCTCGCGACCTCGTCGATGGCCTGCTGCACGTCGGCCGGGGTGGTCTCCGGCTGCTCGATGATCAGCGGGAGCTGCACCGGCTGCCCGGACGCCCACTGCTGCTCGACGACCCCGACGGCCGCGTCCACGTCCAGCTGCTGGCCGGGCTCCGGCGCGACCGGGGTGGGCTCCACGCCCTGCCACTCGATCGAGCCCTCCTTCGGCTCCTTGAGCGCCAGCGGCGCCATCTGCTCGAGCGCGGTGCGCACGGCGCGGTCGTCGGCGGAGTTGACGATCTCGACGTCGCGCGTCGTGAAGAACGACGAGATCCGGGTGATCGGGTTCAGCGGCTGCTGGCCGGCCTCGTCCAGGGTGCGCGCGTAGTCGACCTGCAGGCCGGCGGCCTTCGGGTCGATCTCGCTCCGGATCTCACCGGCCTGCACCGGGACCGGCGCCGACGAACGCGGCTCGATCGCGGCCTGCAGCTTCTCGGTGGCGGCCGAACGGGACAGCCCGCCGATGTCCTGACCGGCGACGACGACGCCGCGCGGCACGCTCCCGGAGGAGAACACGAGGTCACCGACGTAGCCGAGGGCCAGCACACCGAGCACCGCCGCGGCGACGATCAGCCCGGTCGGGCGCGTGCGGCCGGAGCCGCCGTCGCCGTCACCGGAACCGCCGTCACCCTGGCCACCGCCCGCACCGGGGTCGTCGGGGCCGCCCGGGCCGCCCGGGCCGCCCGGGCCACCGGGGCCGGGGGCGCCCGCGGCACCGCCGAAGACGGCCGTCCCGGCCGTCTGGATCCGCTCGGTCCGCTCGCCGGGGTCGCCCGCTCCGGCCTGCGCGGCCGCGACGCGGGGCATGACCTGGGTGTTCTGTTCGCTCAGCGGGGCGACGCGGACCGTGTCCTCGGCCGAACCGTTCGTCGCCGCGCCGGGGGCCTGCGGAGGGGCGCCGGCCACGGTGGGCTGCTCCGCGCCCGGTCCGGCGGGCGTGCGGGTCGTGTCCGCGCCGGCCGCGGCCGCGGCGGCGCCCGCTCCTGCGGCAGCACCTGCTCCCGCGACTCCCGCTCCGGTGGCTCCTGCTCCTGCTCCTGCTCCCGCGGCGCCGGGCGCCGCGGCCGGTGCGGTCGGTGCGGTCGGTGCAGCCGGTGTGACCGGTGTGGTCGGTGCGACCGGGCCGGGGGACGGGCGGGACGTCGGCGTGGGACGGGTGGCGCCGTCGCCCTGGGGAGCGCCCTCGGCGCCGCCGGGCCGGCCCGCACCCGGCTGCGAGGCCGTGGGGGTGACGGCATCCGCGACCGGCGCCGCTCCTCCGGCGCGTGCGGCCGGATCGGCCTCCGGGTCGACCGCCTGACCGGCGACCGAGCGGGCGGCGGGCGAGGCGGGCGGGGCACCGTCGGCGGCCGCGGCGGGGTCCGCCGGACGCGGCGACGGGGACGGGCGCGCGGCACCGGCGTCGTTCGTGGCCTGCGGGCCGGGCGAGGGGCGACGGTCGGGCATCACCGGGCGGACCGGCTCTCCCGTGGCGGCGGGGGCCTCACCGGCCGTGCCGCGGTCTCCCGTTCCCGCTTCCGGTGCGGGGGTCACCGGCTGGTCGGCGGCCTCTCCGGGCGGGGACTGACGCTCGGGCATGACGTGGGACTTCCTTTCCGCACTGCCGTCGTACCTGGCCACGCCGCACCCTCGGGAGGGCGACGTGCAGGAGTCAGAGGTAGAGACCGGTTCCGTGCTCGGCGGACGCCTCGGAGGCGACCGCGTGCAGGTCCCGCTCGCGCATCACCAGGTGTCCGACCCCGCCGACCTCGACCTCGTACTGGTCCTCGGGCGCGAGGAGGACACGATCACCCGGCTTCACCGTGCGCACGTGCTGACCCACCCCCACGACCTCTCCCCAGACAAGACGCTTGGCGACCTGTGCGGTTGCCGGGATGACGATTCCGGCCGAGCTCCGTCGCTCACCGGCGCCCTCGATCTTCTTGATCATGACCCGGTCGTGGAGCATCTGGATCTCGAGTTTGGGCTCGACCACCCGGCCGATGCTACGGCCCGGCGCCGACGCGCCCGGCAGCGCCCGGGGGTCGTGACGACCGGTCCCGAACGTGGAACGCCCCGCGGCGCGACCGAGTCGGGGGTCCGGTGGCGCCGCGGGGCTCATCAGGGATTTCGCGACCACACGCCGTCCTGTTACACCGCAACTTGTTTTCACTCGTCCGGAGTAGTCGGGGGGTCAGGCGTTGGCGAGCAGGTAGCGCCCGAAGTGCGGCACGGTGAAGGCGATCTGCCCGCGCTGGGCGGAGAAGACGAGGCCCTTCTTCAGGAGGCTGTCCCGCGACGGCGAGAGCGACGACGCCCGCCGGTCGAGGTGCTTCGCCACGCCGGCCGTGTCGACGGGCAGGTCCTCGCCGTCGGTCAGCTCCGCCATCGCGCGCAGGTACTCGCGCTCGGCGGGGGTGGCGCGCTCGAAACGGGACCCGAAGAACCCGACGGCGAGCTCGGCCTCCGCCTCCGGCGCCGCCATCGCGATGTCGCGGGGACCGATCGGGCTCGTCGGGGCCGCGTCCCAGGCCGCCTTGCCGTAGGCCTGCACGAAGTAGGGGTAGCCGCCCGACCGCTGGTAGAGATCGTCGAGGGCGTCCTGGTCGAACGTCGCGTCCTCCCGCTCGGCGGGTGCGAGCAGCGCGAAGTCGGCGTCCTTGCGATCCAGCCGGTCGATCCGCGAGTACTTGAACAGCCGCTCGGAGTACGACTTCGACGCCGACAGCACCGCGGGCAGGTGCGGGAGCCCGGCGCCGACGACCACCAGCGGGACCCGCGACTGGGACAGCTCGTGGCAGGCGGCGCAGAGCGCGGAGACGTCGTCCGGCCGCAGGTCCTGCATCTCGTCGATGAGCAGGGCGATGCCGGAACCGACGTCCTGCGCCAGCTCGGCGACCTCGGTGAACAGCTCGACGAGATCGATCTCGATGTCCCCGGAGTCGGCCCGCCCGTTGCGCACCGGGACGTCGATGCCCGGCTGCCAGCGGTCGCGCAGCTTCGTGCCCTCGGGCGACGACCGCAGCGCGAACGCCTTGAGCACGCCGAGCACCTCGTCGATCCGCTCCGGGGCGCGGTGCCGGACCGCGAGGTCGCGGATCGCGCGGTGCAGGGCGGCGGAGAGCGGACGGCGCAGGTCGGCGTCCGGCCGGGCCTCGATCTTCCCGGCGCCCCACCCGGCGTGCATCGCCATCGAGCGGAGCTCGCCGAGCAGCACCGTCTTCCCGACGCCGCGCAGGCCGGTGAGCACCAGGCTCCGCTCCGGACGGCCCCGCGCGACCCGCTCGAGGACGATCTCGAAGGCGTCCACCTCGCGGTCCCGTCCGGCCAGCTCGGGCGGGCGCTGCCCGGCCCCGGGGGCGAACGGGTTGCGCACCGGATCCATGGACCGACGGTATCCGGCGGTCTTCCGGATTCCGTAGACGGCGACGACGGGCGCACGGCGTGTCGCCGCGATCCACCCGGCCGGCCCAGTGCCGGACGGGACCGCGCCGCCTTTCGACGGTGCCTCTTCTGCGAATTCGCTTCCCCAGGCAGCGATTCCACGGAAAGGGTCACCACCCGGCCCGGCCGCCACCATCCGCATTGTTCACGGAACGTGACTGCTCACCGCGCCGGTCCCGGTTCCGGGGACCCCGGCCCGGCGATCCGGGAACGGTCGGTGCGTACCCGCGGGGTGAATCACATCGCTGTCGTCACGATCCGGTGGCCTCGGCCGGTGAGCCTTCCGTGACCTGCGACGACCGGCGACACTTCACATCGGGACGATCCGGTCGCCCCGCCCCGCCCCGGAAGGAAGTGCCGTGAACCGACGTCGTGGACGGCACCGCGCCACCGAGACGCACCACTCCACACTGCGGATGCGCCCGATCACTCAGCGTTCGACGACCCAGCGTCGCCGACCGTTGGACGGGCTGCGCAGTCTCCTCGCCGGAGCCCGGCCCGGCTGGTGATCGTCGGCGGGGGTGGCCCCGACCGCCCCCGCCGTACTCCCGGCCCCGTGCCGCCCCGTGCCGCCCCGTGCCGCCCCGTGCCGCTCAGCGGTCCCGGCGGTCCCCACCGTCGACGATCTCGCCCTCGACGACCTCGCCGTCGACGACCGGCCCGGTGATCCTCGGCGGAACGGCGCCCGGCCGGCGGCGCTCCTCCGTGACGGTGTCGCCGTCCACCACGGTCTCGCCGTCGACGACGGTCGCGCCGTACCGGATCCGCGCGGTGCGCAGGCCCGGGGCGGCACGCTCCGCCGCGGCCACCATGCGGCGCCGGGCGAGTGCGCGGGTCGGCGGGAACACCAGCGCCAGGCCGAGCACGTCGGTGATCAGGCCCGGTACGAAGAGCAGGACACCGCCGATCGCGATGAGCAGGCCGTCGGTCGCCTCCTCGTGCGCCAGCTTCCCGCGCTGCACCGCGGTGGCCAGCGCGCGGGCGGCGCGGGCACCCTCACTGCGGGCGAGCAGCAGACCGAGCACCGAACCGGCGAGCAGGACGAGCAACGTCCAGCCCAGCCCGATCCAGGCGATCAGCCCGGCGATCGCCACCACCTCGAGCACGACGTAGAGCAGCACGAACGGCATGCCCGTAGAACGCACGAGCACGCCGTTCTGCTCCCGGATCACCCGAATTCTCCGGAACGATCACATATCGATCACCAGGTGAAGGCGATACCGGGATCCTCGAGCAGCGACCCGACGTCGGCCAGGAACCGGGATCCCTCGGCCCCGTCGACGAGCCGGTGGTCGAACGACAGCGCCAGCCGGCACACCGTGCGGACGGCCAGCTCGCCGTCGACCACCCACGGTGCCGGCTTGATCGAGCCGACGGCCAGGATCGCGGCCTCGCCGGGGTTCAGGATCGGCGTACCGGTGTCGACCCCGAAGACCCCCACGTTCGTGATCGTGAAGGTGCCGCCGACCAGGTCCGCCGGGGCCGTCTTCCCGGCCCGGGCGGTCTCGGTCAGCGTGCCCAGCGCCTCGGCCGTCCCGCGGAGGTCGAGCAGGTCGGCGTCGCGGATCTTGGGCACGACCAGGCCGCGCGGGGTCGCTGCGGCGATCCCGAGCTGCACGCGCTCGTAGTAGACGATCTCACCGGCGCGCTCGTCCCAGCTGGCGTTCACCGCGGGGGTGCGGCCCGCCGCGAGGCAGGCCGCCTTCGCGACGAACGCGAGCGGGGTCAGCCGGACCCCGGTGAACTCCCGGGAGGACCTCAGGCGCTCGCGCAGCGCCATGGTCGCGGTGACGTCGACGTCGAGGAACTCCGTGACGTGCGGGGCGGTGAACGCGCTGGACACCATCGCGGCCGCGGTCGCCTTGCGGACGCCGCGGATCGGCTCGCGCCGGTCCCCGGCCCCGGCCGGGCGGGCCGCCGCGGCCGGCGGCGGCGCAGCCGGCGGCACGGCGGCGGGCGCGGCTGCGGCCGGCGCGGGTGCGGCGGGCGCGGCTGCGGCGGGCGACGCGGCCGTCGACGACCCACCGGCGGGCACCGCGGCGGGCACGGCGGTGGATGCCGCCGCGGCGCGGACGTCGTCCCGGGAGATCCGGCCGTGCGCCCCGGTACCCGCGACCGTCTGCAGGTCGACGCCGAGTTCGCGGGCCAGCAGCCGGACCGGCGGCGGGGCGAGCGGCACGAGCCCGGCCGTCGGCCCGCTCGCGGTCCCGGTCGCGGTCCCGGTCGCGGTTCCGGTCGCGGTTCCGGTCGCGGTTCCGGTCGCGGTTCCGGTCGCGGTCGCCTCGGCACGGACCTCGGCCGCCTCGTCGGGCCCCACCGCGGCGGCCGCCGCGGCCCCGGCCGGCGCCTCCGCCGGGGCAGGTGCGGTCCCGGCGTCGCCGCCGCCCGCGCCCCGCCGCGGCCGGCGCTTCACCGCACCCTGCCGCGGCCCGTAGCCGACGAGCGTCGCGATCCGGCCGTCCTTCCCGGCCTCGCCGATCTTCGCGCCATCCTCATCCGGCGGCCCGGCCCCGCCGGCCGGCGCACCGGATCCCGCGGTGTCGATCGCGATGATGGGCGTACCCACCTCGACGGTCGCCCCCGGCTCGGCCAGCAGCTCGCCGACCGTCCCGGCCCACGGTGACGGCAGCTCGACCGCGGCCTTCGCCGTCTCGATCTCCACGACCACGTCGTTCACCGCGACGGTGTCGCCGGGCGACACCCGCCACGCGACGATCTCGGCCTCGGTCAGTCCCTCGCCCACGTCGGGCAGGTTGAACAGCTCACGCATCCTCAGGTCCTCACCAGGCCAGCGAACGGTCGACGGCGTCGAGCACCCGGTCCAGGTCGGGCAGGAACTCGTCCTCCAGCCGCGACGGCGGGTACGGGGTGTCGAACCCCGTCACCCGCAGCACCGGGGCCTCCAGCGAGAAGAAGCACTCCTGCTGGATCCGGGCGGCGACCTCGGAGGTGATCGACGACTCGGACGGTGCCTCGGACACCACGACCAGCCGGCCGGTCCGGCGCACCGACTCGGCGACCGGCCCCAGGTCCAGCGGCGACAGCGTCCGCAGGTCGATCACCTCGAGGTCCTGGCCGTCCTCGGCGGCCGCGGTGGCGGCGTCGAGGCAGGTCTTCACCATCGGGCCGTAGGTGGCGAGGGTCAGCGCCGAACCGGGCCGGACGACCCGCGCGGAGTGCAGCGGCGGTGCCGCGCCGAGGTCGGTGTCGATCTCGCCCTTCTCCCAGTACCGGCGCTTCGGCTCGAAGAAGATCACCGGGTCGTCGGAGAGGATCGCCTGCTGGATCATCCAGTGCGCGTCGGCCGGGTTCGAGCATGCCACCACCTTCAGCCCCGCGACGTGCGCGAACAGCGACTCCGGGGACTCCGAGTGGTGCTCGACCGCGCCGATCCCGCCGCCGAACGGGATCCGGACGACGACGGGGACCGGGACCGCGCCCTGCGTCCGGTACCGGAGCTTCGCGAGCTGGGAGACGATCTGGTCGTAGCCGGGGAAGACGAAGCCGTCGAACTGGATCTCGCAGACCGGCCGGAACCCGCGCACCGCGAGCCCGACGGCAGCGCCGATGATCCCGGACTCGGACAGCGGGGTGTCGAGCACGCGCTGCTCGCCGAAGTCCTTCTGGAGCCCGTCGGTGATCCGGAAGACGCCGCCGAGCCGGCCGACGTCCTCACCCATGACCAGGACCTTCGGGTCACGCTCCATCGCGGCGCGCAGTCCGTCGTTGAGCGCCTTGGCCAGCGTGGTCGCCATCAGGACGCCTCCTCGCCGGTGAAGGACGCGTGGTACTCCAGGTACTCGTCGCGCTGGCCGTCGACCTGCGGCGAAGCCTGCGCGTAGACCTCGGAGAACATGCGCTCCGGGCCGGGCTGCGGCATCGACCGGCAGAACGCGCGCAGGCGCTCGCCGAGCGCGTCCGCCTCGCCGTCGACGCCGTCGAAGAACTCCGGCTCGACGCCGTGCCGGCGCGTCAGGTGCACCCGGACCCGCTCGATCGGGTCCTTGAGCTTCCACAGCTCGACCTCGTCGGCGAGCCGGTAGCGGGTGGCGTCGTCGGAGGTGGTGTGCGAGTCCATCCGGTAGGTGAAGGCCTCGATCAGGACGGGGCCGTTGCCCGTGCGGCACTCCTCGAGCGCCCAGCGGGTGACGGCCAGGCAGGCGAGCACGTCGTTGCCGTCGACCCGGACGCCGGGGAAGCCGTAACCGCGGGCGCGCTGGTAGAGCGGCACCCGGGTCTGCCGGTCCAGCGGCACCGAGATCGCCCACTGGTTGTTCTGGCAGAAGAAGACCAGCGGGGCGTCGTACGCGGCGGCCCAGACGAAGCCCTCGTGGACGTCGCCCTGGCTGGTCGCGCCGTCGCCGAAGTAGCAGATGGTGGCCTCACCCGTCTCCGGGTCGCCCACCTTCGACTCGAACCGCTGGCCCATGGCGTACCCGGCGGCGTTCAGGCACTGGTTGCCGATGACGATCGTGTACGGGTGGAAGCGCTTCCCCGTGAAGTCCCAGCCGCCGTGGTCGGTGCCGCGGAAGATCCCGAGCAGCTCGGTCGGGTCGACGCCCCGGGTCCAGGCGACGCCGTGCTCGCGGTAGCTGGGGAAGCACATGTCGGTCGGGCGCAGCGCGCGCCCGGAGCCGACCTGGGCGGCCTCCTGCCCGAGCAGCGGCACCCAGATCCCCAGCTCGCCCTGACGCTGCAGCGAGTTGCCCTCGCGGTCGGCCCGGCGGACGAGGACCAGGTCCCGGTAGAGCGACTTCAGGTCGTCGACGGTGATGTCGTCGGCGTAGCGGTCGAACCGCTCGTCCGGCACCCGCTCACCCTCCGGGGTCAGCAGCTGGACGAGCTCGGCGCCGCCCTCGTCGACCCCCTTCAGACCGGCGACGACCTGGTTCGGGCTGGGGCGTGACCGCGGATCGGTCGGTACCCACGCCTGCGGTTCCTGCACGGCGTACCTCCTCGGGGGTCACCCGGGCCGGGGTACCGGCCGGATGGTTCTTCCGCCGTGACCCGCACGGGTGGGCGGGCCAGGGACGCGCCGTCGCGTCACCGCCGATCCTGGCACGGGAGCGGGCGCCGGGGACAGGAGAGCCGCCCGTGGTGTCCACACACGACGGCCCCGGCACCGCGCGCGGTGCCGGGGCCGGACGCCGGGGGTCTCAGGAGCCCTGCTGCCCCGGCGACGGCGGCGGGAACGCCGGCGGCTGCTGCGGGTTCGGCGTGGTCGGCTGCCCGTTGCCCTGGACCGGCGGGTTGCCCGGGCGGCCCGGGGCCGGCGGCGTGGTGCCGGGGGCTCCGTAGCCGAAGCCCGGCTGCGGGATGCCGGCCGCGTCCTTGGCCTTGCGCGCGGCGCCCGAGATCTGGTTCGTGTACTTGCCCCTGGTCTGCTTGTCCACGAACTGGGCGGCGGAGTCCAGGGCCTTGCCGGCCTTGTCCGGGTTGGACCGGGCGTAGCGGCGGGCGGCCTCCACGGCACCGGCGAGGACGGTGAGTCGTCGGATCAGGGACATCGTGTCTGGACCTCCGTGACGGGGCGCGGCTCCTCGAGGGGCCGCGGGCTCGCGTGTCTCGTCGAACCCACGGTAGGGGAACGCGTGCCCGGCGGCAGGAAGTTCCCCGCCCGGACGGCCCGACCGACGGTGGTGGGACCGGGCGGTGGCACGATCGTGCCGTTCCGAGCACGTCCGGTTCGACCGTCTGGACCACACGATGACCCGTCTGCGACGCCGTCGCGCACGCCCGTTCGCCGGGCTCGCCGTCGCCGCCGTGCTGGCGCTGGCCGGTTGCGGGGTCGGCGGTGACGGCAGCGGCGGGCGCGACCCGGCCGCGGGCGCCGGCGTCGCCCCGGGGTCGGACACGCCGCTGCCCGCGGTGGCCCGCGACGACGCCCTCGCCGCACGCGTCCCGGCGGCGGTCCGCGCCGACGGCGTGCTCACCGTCGGCGTCGAACCGACGTACCCGCCGAACGAGTTCACCGCGCCGGACGGCTCGACCGTCGTCGGGATGAGCGTGGACCTCGGCACCGCGGTCGCCGCGAAGCTCGGCCTCGGTGTCCGGTACGAGACCGGCCAGTTCTCCGGGATCATCCCCGGCGTGCAGGGCGGCCGGTACGAGGCCGGGATGTCGTCGTTCACGATCAACCCGGAGCGGTCCGGGGTGGTCGACATGGTGTCGTACTTCTCGGCCGGGACGAGCCTGGTCGTCGCGGCCGGGAACCCGGAGGGCATCACCCCGGACGACCTGTGCGGGCGCCCGGTCGGGGTGCAGGCCGGGACGACCCAGACCGAGGAGATCGTGGGCCGGGACGAGGCGTGCGTCGCCGCCGGGCGGGAGCCGATCCGGGTGACGGAGCTGCTGGCCCAGACCGACGTGACGCTGGCACTCGTCGCGAACCGGGTGGACGCGATGCTGGCGGACTCGCCGGTCGCGTCCTACGCGGTGACGCAGTCGCGCGGCACCACCGAGATCGTCGGACGGCCCTACGACACCGCGCCGTACGGGATCGTCCTCCCGAAGGACGGGGAGCTGAGCGACCCGGTGCGCGCGGCACTGCAGGAGCTGATCGACGACGGCACCTACCGGCGGATCCTCGACCGCTGGAACGTCGGCGACGGCGCGATCACGACCTCGGAGGTCGGCCGATGACATCGCCCGGGGCCCGTCCGGAGCCACGCGACGCCGTTCCCGTCCGGCACCCGCTGCGCTGGGTCGCGGTCGCGGTGCTCGCCGTGCTGGCGTCGATGCTGGTCAACACGCTGCTCACCAACGAGAACTTCCGCTGGGGCACGGTCGGCGAGTACCTGTTCTCCGAGCCCGTGCTCAACGGCCTGCGCAACACCCTGGTGCTGACGGCGCTGTCGATGGCGATCGGTATCGCGGGCGGGATCGGGCTGGCCGTGATGCGGCTGTCGCCGAACCCGGTGCTCAGCTCGGTCGCCGCCGTCTACCTCTGGGTGTTCCGCGGGACGCCGCTGATCGCGCAGCTCCTGTTCTGGTACTTCCTCTCCGCGCTCTACCCGCGACTGTCGCTGGGGATCCCGTTCGGGCCGGAGTTCGTCGTCGTCGACACGAACACGCTGATCAGCCCGTTCGCCGCGGCCCTGCTGGGGCTCGGGCTGAACGAGGCCGCGTACATGGCCGAGATCGTGCGGTCCGGGATCCAGTCGGTCGACGGCGGCCAGTCCGAGGCGGCCGGGGCGCTCGGCATGACCCGCGCCCAGACGCTGCGCCGGGTGGTGTTGCCGCAGGCGATGCGGGTGATCGTCCCGCCGACCGGCAACGAGACGATCGGCATGCTGAAGACGACGTCGCTGGTGGTCGTCATCGGGTACCTGGAGCTGCTCACCTCGGTACAGCGGATCTACTCGGCGAACTTCGAGGTCATCCCGCTGCTGATCGTGGCGGCCGCCTGGTACCTGGTGCTCACGTCGCTGCTGACGGTCGGGCAGCGCGCCGTCGAGCGCCGGTTCGGGCGCGGTGTCGCCGCGGGTGCCCCGGGCCCGTCGCTGCTGCGGAAGCTGGCCGGGACGAGCGGAGGTGCGTCGTGAGCGACACCGTGGGCACGCCGATGGTGCAGATCGAGGACGTCGGCAAGAGCTTCGGCGACGTCGAGGTGCTGCGCGGCGTCGACCTGGTGGTCGAGCCGGGCCAGGTGTGCTGCGTGATCGGGCCGTCCGGCTCGGGCAAGTCGACGCTGCTGCGCTGCATCAACCACCTGGAGCGCATCGACACCGGACGACTGCGGGTGAACGGCGCGCTGATGGGCCTGGAGGAGCGGGGCGGACGGCTGCACCGGCTCTCCGAGGCCGCGCTGGGCCGGCAGCGCCGGGACATCGGGATGGTGTTCCAGCGCTTCCACCTGTTCCCGCACCGCACGGCGGTGGAGAACGTCATGGAGGCACCGGTCGTCGTCCGCGGCCGGAAGCGGGCCGACGCCCGCCGGGACGCCCAGGAGCTCCTGGAACGCGTCGGCCTCACCGACCGCGCCGACGCCTACCCCGCCCAGCTCTCCGGCGGGCAGCAGCAACGGGTCGCGATCGCCCGCGCGCTGGCCATGCGGCCGTCGCTGATGCTGTTCGACGAACCGACCTCGGCGCTTGACCCGGAGCTCGTCGGGGAGGTGCTCGACGTGATGCGCGAGCTCGCGCGCGACGGCATGACGATGGTCGTCGTGACGCACGAGATGGGGTTCGCCCGCGAGGTCGGCGACACACTGGTGTTCATGGACGAGGGCCGGATCGTCGAGGCCGGGGACCCGCGCGCGGTGCTCTCCGACCCGCAGGAGGAGCGCACCCGCGCGTTCCTGTCGAAGGTGCTCTAGCGGGGCTGCCTGCCCATCAGGAAGAACTCCGGGTTCGGGCGCAGCGCGGTGAGGTGCGCGAGCCGGTTCGACATCGCGAACAGTGCCGTGATCGCGCCGACGTCCCAGATCTCGTCGTCGGTCAGGCCTGCGGCGCGGGCGTCGTCGAGGTCGGCCTCGGTGAGTGCCTCGGACTGCCGGGCGATCAGCAGCGCAAGGTCGACGATCCCGCGCTCGCGCTCGGAGAGCTCCACCGCGTACGGGTTCGTCGCGACCCGGTCCGCGATCTCCGGGTCCTTGTAGCGGATCCGCAGGATCGCGCCGTGGGCGACGACGCAGTAGGTGCAGTGGTTCGCCCCCGAGGTCGCGACGACGACCAGCTCCCGCTCGGCCCGGGACAGTCCGTCGTCCGAGTCCATCAGCGCGTCGTGGTAGTCCAGGAACGCCCGCAGCTCCCGCGGACGGCGGCCCAGCGCGCGGAAGACGTTCGGGACGAAACCCGACCTCTCCGCGATCGCGCCGATCCGTTCCGCCAGGTCCGGCGGGAGACCGTCGAGTTCGACGTGCCCGAACCGGCTCACCTCGTGCTCTGCCATACCGCGGACGGTAGTGCCTCGACCGGCCGCGACGCGGCGCCCGGCCGTCCGGTGGGACGGGACGGTCCCCCGGGGTTGGCGCGCCCACCCCGATCCGGGACCATGCGCGCCATGGGAGTTCCGGAGCAGGTACGCGAGCAACTCGCGGCGTGGTGCGCGGAGCTGGTGCCCGCAGGGGAACGTGACCGGCGGCGGATCGGCTACACGACCGCCGGCGACGTCGTCACCATCCTCGACCGGCGGCCGCCCGCCTTCCCCGAGCTGGGAGCGGCGTGGGCGTCGACGGCGTTGGCGCAGCTGCGCGCCGACGACCCGGAGGCGGGCAGCTGGACCCTCTACATCCCGGCCGCACCCGGCTCCCGCGGACGCTGGGAACGGGTGCGGCCACCGGCCGCGGACCCGTTCGAGCTGCTGGACCGGATCGCCGACAGCATCCGCGCGGTCGGCTCGGGCTGAGCCCGGCCGGGCCCGGGGTCAGCTCCGCTCGGTACCGCGCCGGGCCGGGGCCATCGCCGACGGCGCCGACGGGCGGCTCTCGCCACCGGCGGCCGGGGGACCGGTCCGCGGGGCCGGCACCGCCGGGGCGGACACGATGTCGGCGACGCCGGCCCCGTCCGGGACCGACGACTCCGGGGGGACGGCCGGGACCGGCACGTCGGCGACCGGCACCTCGGCGCCGGTGCCGGACGACTCGCCGGCCGGTGTGCCGGTGCCGCGCAGGAACCGCGCCGACGCCTGGTTGAGCACCTCGAGCAGGGTCGTCCCGGACGACTCGGCACGCGGCTCGTCCCCGACGACGGCGAGCATCCGCGGCGCGGCCGCGGTCAGCAGCAGGCCGTCGGCCTGCAGCGCCCCGGCCCCCAGCACGACGACCAGGTCGGCCGAGTCCGCCGACGGCAGGTTCCGGAGCAGGTCGTCGCTGCCCGCCACGTGCAGCAGCCCGAAGCCGGGCACCTCCGCCGCGCCGTCGGCCGCCCAGGCCTGCGCCAGGTCCGGGTGCGACGCCGACAGCTCACCCAGCAGCCGCTGCAGCTCGTCGCGGTCCAGCATCTCCCGGCGGGCGCGACCCAGTTCCTCCAGCGCCGCCGCGTAGGCCTCCGCGTCGTGCCGGCGCAGCGCCGCGACGACCGCGGTGTGCTCGGGGGCGGTCGCGTCGAACGGCACCGCGGCCTCGCACCGGAGCGCGAGGCGCTCGAGCTCGTCCGCGGCCTCGGCCGGGTCACCGTGCTCGTCGTAGTCGACGATGGCCCGAGCCACCCGCTCGGCGGCGGCCAGGTCGGGGACCGAGACCGGCGAGTCCTGCTGCAGGAACAGCACGTCGTGCCGCAGCGCCCCGACGGACCGGGCGGCGGCGGCGATCTTGTCCAGCGCGTCGACGAGACCGGGCAGGTCCTGCGGCGAGCGGGGGACGGGGAGGCCGAGCACCGAGCACAGCCGGGCGATCTCGTCGTCGCGCCGGGCGAGGTGCAGGTGCTGGGAGACGGTGGCGATCTGGTCGTAGGTCTGCGGGGCCGCGCCGTCGAGGCGGAAGCCGCGCAGCAACGGCTCGGCCTCCTTCTGCTCCTGCGGCTTGAAGTACGAGCGGCTGCGCCCGCCGCTGTCGAGGAAGTCGAGGTAGCGGCGGATCGTGACGTCGCCGCCCTCGGGCAGCGGCTCCACCACCTCGACGCGCGCACCGCTCGCGAGGCGGGCCCGGTCGTCGCGCTGGCGGGCGGCGAGGCCCTGCAGCGACTCGAACTCGGCCCGCAGCCCGCTGTGCACCAGCCGACCGGCGACGCCCTGCAACCGGTCGGCGTCGGGAGCCCCGGTCAGGGTCTCCAGCGACGCGAGCGCGCACCGCGCGACCTGGGTGACCGCGGCCCGCCGGTCGATCTCGAGATCGCGCAGCAGCCCGGGCACGATGCGGGCCTCACCGGAGGCGCCGGTGTCGGTGCCGTCGACCACCCGGTTCGCCCGGTCGCAACAGCCCGCGACGTCGGCCGGGCCGGGCAGCGCGTCCTCCGGCGGGAGCTGCTGGCCGGCGCGGCCGTACCGGTCGACGCCGGCGGTCGCGAGCAGCCTGCGGAGCCGCCGCAGCTCGGTCGAGGGGAGTGCCGGCAGCCGGTCGACGACCCGGCCGGCGACGTCCGCGGGCAGCGCGGCGCGCACCGCGCCGAGCCGCTCGGCCTGCGCACCGGTCAGGAGGACCCGCATGCCGTAGCCGGTCAGGTCGGCGAGCGCGCGGGCCAGCTCGGCCGGACCGGCCTCGGACAGGACGACCAGCGGCTCCTCGGAGACCGCACCGAGCAGAGTCTCCTCGTCCTCGTCGCCACGCCGCTGACGCGGCGGGACGGGGGACTCCAGCGCACCGGCCAGGGTGCGGATACCTGCGGGGACCCGGCCGTCGTGCACCTCGTCGACGATCCGCGACCGAGCCGCCCCGGTCGCCGGTCCACCCCGGCCGCTGCCCGCCAGTCGTTCCACGAACGCGACGAGAGCCTCCGGGTCCGTGCCCTCGGACACCCGGACATCCAGCATCGCGCCTCACACCTCCGCCGTAACCAGCATTCCCGCACCGAGGACGGCGCTCACGGTGTGTATCGCCGTGGAGCGCGCGGCGTTCCGTCCCGCCGCGTGCTCCGTTCCGGGCCGAACCGGATCTCGTCACGATCAGCGACGAGGCCTCGACCCGAACGGGACACCGCGGGATCGGTCCGGTCCCCTCCAGAGGCTACCTGTCACATCGTCACGCTGCGCCGATCTCTCACGACATCACGCAACGACGCCACACGCGCAGCCTCCGCGCACCACCCTGAGTGACAGCTGTACAGGGCACACTGCTCCGAGAGAGTGAAATCCCCCGTCAGCAACACCGGGCGGACGGAACCCGGTCCTGGCGGTCGGTCCGTTCCCGCCAGAAGGCACGCTCGGACAGCACCGGCGCGCCCGGATGGTGACGTGCCCGGTGCTCCAGGTAGCGCTCGTAGTCCCGCTCCCCGGCCAGCTCGCGCACGAACCGCCAGAGCGACCGCAGCCGGCTCATCCGCCCGTCCCGCTCTCGCTGAGCTCGCGCTCCCGCGCCCGCTCCTCCCGGGTCGGTACCAGACCCGACGGTGCCCAGATCCGCGACTCGACGTACGGGTCCTCGGTGCCGCTGCGCAGCGGGCGCCCGCGCAGGGCCGCGATCCACACCCGGACCGAGTCGGCCAGCACGACGACGATGAGGACCGCGAACAGCGCGGTGAGAGCGGTGTCGAGGGTCGTGTTGAACACGACCTGCTGCATGTCCTCCACCGACTTCGCGGTGCCCATGCTGGTCTTCCCGGCGTCGAGCGCGTCCTGGTACTGCGTCCGCTGCGCCCAGAAGCCGAGCTTCGGGTTGTCCGAGAAGATCTTCTGGTAGCTCGCGGTCAGTGTCACCGCCGCGTCGAACACCAGCGGGACCAGCGTGATCCAGGCGTACCGGGCGCGTCCCGTCTTGATCAGCAGGGTCGTGCAGACCGCCAGCGCGACGGCGGCGAGCAGCTGGTTCGCGATGCCGAACAGCGGGAAGAGCTGGTGGATGCCGCCCAGCGGGTCGTTCACCCCGGCGTAGAGCAGGTAGCCCCAGGCACCGACGATCACCGCACTGGACAGCCATGCGGCCGGCTTCCAGCTCGTGTCGGCGAACCGCGGCCAGACGTTGCCGACGGTGTCCTGCAGCATGAAGCGCCCGACCCGGGTGCCGGCGTCCACCGTGGTGAGGATGAACAGCGCCTCGAACATGATCGCGAAGTGGTACCAGAAGGCCCGCAGCGCGTCGCCGCCGAAGACCTCGGAGAACACGGTCGACAGGCCGACCGCCAGGGTCGGGGCGCCGCCGGAGCGGCCGACCAGCGTCTGTTCCTCGACAGCCGACGCCGCCGCGGCGAGGTCCGCGGGCGAGATCGTGAACCCGATCTGCTGCACCGCCGCCGACGCCGACTCCACCGTCGGCCCGAGCACGGTGGCCGGCATGTTCATCGCGAAGTACAGGCCGGGGTCGAGGATGCAGGCCGCGGCGAGCGCCATGATCGCGACGAACGACTCCGTGAGCATCGCCCCGTAGCCGATCACCCGGACCTGGGACTCCTTCTGGATCAGCTTGGGCGTCGTGCCGGACGCGACGAGCGCGTGGAAGCCGGACAGCGCACCACAGGCGATCGTGATGAACACGAACGGGAACAGCGAGCCCGCCGAGACCGGGCCGAGCCCGTCCGAGGCGAACCGGGTCAGCGGCGCCATCTGCAGCGTCGGCCAGGCCAGCACGATCGACGCGGCCAGCAGCACGACGACGCCGACCTTCATGAACGACGACAGGTAGTCCCGTGGCGCCAGCAGCATCCACACCGGCAGCACCGACGCGGCGAAGCCGTAGACGACCAGTGCGAGGGTCAGCTGGTTCGCCGAGAGGTGGAAGACCTCGCCCCACGACGAGTCCTGCACCCAGCCGCCGCCGACGATCGCGAGCAGCAGCAGCGCGACCCCGAGGACCGACGCCTCGATGATCTTCCCGGGGCGCAGGTACCTCAGGTAGACGCCCATGAACAGGGCGATCGGGATCGTCATCGCCAGCGAGAACGTGCCCCACGGGGAGTCGGCCAGCGCCTGGACGACGACCAGCGCGAGCACCGCCAGCAGGATGACCATGATCGCGAGGACGGCGACGATGGCGGCGATCCCGCCGACCGGCCCGATCTCCTCGCGGGCCATCTGGCCCAGGCTGCGGCCGCCACGGCGGGTCGAGAAGAACAGCGTGACCATGTCCTGGACCGCGCCGGCGAACACGACGCCGACGATGATCCAGACCGTGCCGGGCAGGTATCCCATCTGCGCGGCCAGCACCGGCCCGACCAGCGGGCCCGCACCGGCGATCGCGGCGAAGTGGTGTCCGAACAGGACGCGCCGGTCGGTGGGCTGGTAGTCCTGCCCGTCGTCGAGGCGCTCGGCCGGGGTCGCCCGGGTGTCGTCGACCCGCAGCGCCCGGTGCGCGATCCAGCGGGAGTAGAAGCGGTAGGCGATCGCGTAGGACGCGACGGCGGCGAAGACCAGCCAGGCCGCCGAGATCTGCTCGCCCCGGACGAACGCGACGATCGCCCAGGCGACGGCACCGACGACGGCGACCGCCGTCCAGATCGCGATCTGCCTCGGGTCACGGCGCCGGGGACCGGCCGTTCCCGTGCCGGGTCCCTCGGGTTCCCGCGGCCGCTCCGTCGTGACCATGACGCCCCCTCCGTGCACCGTGCGCGACCGGTGCCCCGCCGGCGCCGGCCCGGTCGGGGACGTTACGTCGCGCAATCACGGCTGTCACCGTTGCGCGGTGTGACGTTATGGAGTCGCCGCGGAGGACCGCCCGCGGAGGGTGCGGACACACGGGAGCCCCCGGCGGCCAGTGGCCGCCGGGGGCTCCGGTGGGCTCCCGGTCAGGCGCCGAGGCGCTGCTTCAGGGCCTCGAACTCGTCGCGGATCGACGACGGCAGGTTGTCGTCACCGATCTTCTCGAACCACTCCTCGATGAGCGGGATCTCGGCCTTCCACTCCTCGACGTCGACGGCCAGCGAGGCCTCGACGTCGGCGCGCTCGGCGTCGACGCCCTCGAGGTCGATCTGGTCGGCGGTGGGCACGAAACCGATGGGGGTCTCGACGGCGGCCGCCGAGCCCTCCAGCCGCTCGATGACCCACTTCAGGACGCGGCTGTTCTCGCCGAACCCGGGCCACAGGAAGCGGCCGTCCTCGCCACGGCGGAACCAGTTGACGTAGAAGATCTTCGGCAGCTTGCCCTCGTCGGCGCTCTTGCCGACGTTCACCCAGTGCGCGAAGTAGTCGCCGACGTTGTAGCCGAGGAACGGCAGCATGGCCATCGGGTCGCGGCGGACCTCGCCGACCTTGCCGGCCGCGGCCGCGGTCTTCTCCGACGACATGGTGGCGCCCATGAAGGTGCCGTGCTGCCAGCTGCGGGCCTCGGTGACCAGCGGGACGGTGGTCTTGCGGCGGCCGCCGAACAGGATCGCCGAGATCGGCACGCCCTTCGGGTCGTTCCACTCCGGGGCGACGACCGGGCACTGGTCGATCGGCACGGTGTAGCGGGAGTTCGGGTGCGCGGCCTTGACGCCGGAGTCGGGCGTCCAGTCGTTGCCCTTCCAGTCGGTCAGGTGCTGCGGGTCACCCTCCAGGTCCTCCCACCAGACGTCGCCGTCGTCGGTCAGCGCGACGTTGGTGAACAGCGCGTTCCCGGCCTCGATGGTGCGCATCGCGTTCGGGTTGGTCTTCCAGTTGGTGCCCGGCGCGACGCCGAAGAAGCCGAACTCGGGGTTGGTGGCGTAGAGCCTGCCGTCCTCGCCGAAGCGCATCCAGGCGATGTCGTCGCCGACGGTCTCGGCACGCCAGCCCGGGATGGTCGGCTGCAGCATCGCGAGGTTGGTCTTGCCGCAGGCGCTCGGGAACGCGGCCGCGACGTAGTACGCCTTCTCCTCCGGGCTGATCAGCTTGAGGATCAGCATGTGCTCGGCGAGCCAGCCCTCGTCGTGCGCCATGGCCGAGGCGATGCGCAGCGCGTAACACTTCTTGCCGAGCAGGGCGTTGCCGCCGTAGCCGGAGCCGTAGCTCCAGATCTCCCGGGTCTCCGGGAAGTGGCTGATGTACTTGTCCTCGTTGTGCGGCCACGGCACGTCGGCCTGGCCGTCGGCGAGCGGGGCGCCGATCGAGTGCAGCGCCTTGACCCAGCGGTCACCGGCCGCGTCGAGCAGCGGCAGGATGTCCGCGCCCATCCGGGTCATGATCCGCATGGAGATGACGACGTACTCGGAGTCGGTGATCTCGACGCCGAGCTTCGGGTCGTCCGCGTCCGTCGGGCCCATGCAGAAGGGGACGACGTAGAGGGTCCGGCCCTTCATGCTGCCGCGGTACAGCTCGGTCATCGTCCGCTTCATCTCGGCGGGGGCGACCCAGTTGTTCGTCGGCCCGGCGCCGCGCTCGGTCTCGGTGCAGATGTAGGTCCGCTCCTCGACGCGCGCGACGTCGCCCGGGTCGGACGCCGCGTAGAACGAGTTGGGCTTCTTCTCGGGGTCCAGCCGCACGATCGTGCCCTGGTCGACCAGCTGGTCGGTGAACCGCGTCCACTCCGCCTCGGACCCGTCGCACCACACGACGCGGTCCGGGGTGGCCAGCTCGGCGATCTCCTGAACCCAGGCCACGACGCCCTGGTTGGTGGTCGGTGCGCGGTCGGTACCCGGAACGGTCGCTGCAGTCATGTCGTCCTGTTCTCCTCGCCGGCCCCGGCCCGTCCTCCGGGGGAACTACTGCGAGCCCGCTACCGGAGTCGGTACGGGCCCTGACGGGAAAAGGTGTACGGCGAGGCTACCCGCGGAATCGGGACGCACCCATGGGCCTCTTTGAGAGGTCAGGCACAGCACCGATCATGTAGATCGATCCAGAACAGAATCGCGTACGCCGTCGTCGTTCCTGGTGACGGGGTTGTCACACGAACGCAACCCGGCGCGGGTGACGTATTCGCCGACGCCGCGCGACGATACGGCGGAAATGCGCGGACTCGCGTCGGGGGAAAGACACTCGTCGATCGGAACCCCGCGATTCAACGCATTCCTTGTTCCGACTTAGGCATTCGCAGTGCGTAAGGGGGTGCGGGCGGGGACGGCCGGCACCGCGGTCGGCCGGGCGAGCTCCGGCAGCATGATCGGGAGCCGGTGCGCGGTGACCTGCCAGTAGCGGGCGTCCGGGTCGGCCGCGCGCCAGGCGTCCGCGAGCCGGACGACGGCGTCCGGGTCGATGCTGCGACGCGGCCGCGGCCGCATGCCGCACCGCTCCCGGACGCCGGTGTCGAGCGCGCGCCAGGCGTCGGTGGCGGTGGAGTGCACGGACACCTCGGGCCGGCCGTCGGCGGTGCCGTCCACCGCCGCCTCCCCCAGGACCAGGGTGTAGGCGCTGACCACCTCGTACGGCACGGATCGCTCCCGGATGACGTCGGCTCCGGCGGCACGACGCGGCCGCCGCGGTCGGCCGTAGTGAACCAGCCGGGGGCACGTGTGAGCCCCGATCGGGCTACCGGACGGGCGGCGCGTCGCCGGAACCACCCGTCCGGGCCGCCGGACGGTCACCCGGCATCGTCACAGCTGGTTGCCGCTCGCTCACCGCGTGCGATCAGCGGTGGCCCCGGAGCGCCGTGCCGCGTCCCCGTCCAGACCGGTCGCACCCGCTGCCAGCACCGTCCGGTGCGCCCGGCGCAGCCCGAGCCCGGCCGTCACCAGCACCACCGCCACGACGACGGCGGCCACCCCGGCCGCGACGTCGGCCCCGGCGACGAAGGCCTCCTGCGCCGACGCCGTGAGCGCGTCGGCGACCCCGGCCGGCAGGTCCGCCGCGGCACCGACGGCGGCCCCCAGGGTCTCCCCGGCCGCCGCCGGTGCGCCGTCGGGCAGCACGACGCCCGCCCGGTAGACCGCCGACAGCACGCCCCCGACCAGGGCCGTACCGAGCACCGCACCGATCTCGTAGGCCGTCTCCGACACCGCCGACGCCGCACCCGCCTTCTCCGGCGGCGCCGCGGCGAGGATGGCGTCGTTGGTGACGGTCTCGGAGAGCCCGATGCCCGCACCGATCAGCACCGCCGCCGACATCAGGAGCGCGACGGCGGAGTCGGCCCGCAGGAACAGGCAGGCGACGAAGCCGGCGAGCACCAGGGCCAGCCCGGTCGTGACGAGCCCGTGCAGCGGGTACCGCCGGGCGAGGCGGGCCGCGAGCAACCCGGCCAGGGTCGTGACCAGGAAGCCCGGGAGCAGGAGCAGCCCGGCCTGCAGCGGCGAGGTGCCGAGGACCAGCTGCAGGTACTGCGCGGAGAAGAACAGCAGCCCGGTCAGGCCGAACATCGTCGTCGCGTTGGCCAGCGCGCTGTAGCGCAGCACCGGCCGGGCGAACAGCTCCAGGTCGATCAGCGGGTCCAGTCCGTTGCGGACCCGGCGCCGGGAGTGCAGCACGAACGCGACCGCCGATCCGGCACCCACCAGCACGGCGAGGCCGGCCGCAGGCGTGAGCCCGCCGGAGCCGACGAGCTTGATCGCCAGTACGAGCGGCCCCATCGCCAGCAGCGACAGCAGCACGCCGACCGGGTCCGGCCTGCCCGGTGCCTCCGCACGCGACTCCGGCAGGAGCAGCGGCGCGACCACCAGGAGCACGGCCATCGGCGGCACGCTCATCACGAAGATCGAGCCCCACCAGAAGTGCTCGAGCAGCAGGCCCCCGGCGATCGGGCCGAGCGCCGCCCCCGCGGCGAACCCGGTCGCCCAGATCGCGAGCGCCAGCCGCCGGTGGACGCGGTCGACGAAGACGGTCCGGAGCAGGGCGAGCGTGGCGGGCATCAGCATCGCGCCGAAGACACCGAGCAGCGCACGGGCGGCGACGAGCTGCTCCGCCGACGTCGCGAAGGCGGCCGCGAGGGAGACCGCGCCGAACCCGCCGACACCGATCATGAGGAGCCGGCGGCGGCCGATGCGGTCGCCGAGCGTCCCCATCGTGACGAGCAGCCCGGCCAGCACCAGCGGATAGACGTCGACGACCCAGAGCAGGGTCGTGGCGTCCGGGCGCAGCGCCGCGGTGAGCTCGGGCAGCGCCACGCCGAGGACCGTGTTGTCGATCGAGACCAGCAGGGTCGGGATCGCCAGCACCGCCAGCGCGAGCCAGGCACGCGGACCGGGCCGGGCCGTCGGTGCCGCCCGGTCGGTGAGCTCGGGCCGTGACATCTCTCGTCTCCTCGTCACTTCGCAGACCTGCTGGACTATACCGTCCAGACGGTACAGTCATATACCGTCCGGACGGTACAGTCCAGCGCTGCGGCCGGGGCTGTGAGGCGGGGCACCGCCGGTAGGGTGCGCGCATGGCGGAGCGGCGGAACGCAGCAGGACCGGCCCGCGACCGCGTGCTCGACGCGTACGAGACCCTCCTGATCGAGCAGGGGCCCGGCGGGGCCACGCTGGACGCCGTCGCCGCGTCCGCCGAGGTCTCCAAGGGCGGGCTGCTCTACCACTTCAACTCGAAGGAGTCGCTGGCCTCCGGCCTGCTGGACCGGCTGCGGCAGCGCAGCGCCACCGACGCCGAGTTCATGCGCGGCGACGACGAGGGCGCGGTGGCCTACTACCTCCGCACCTCGGTGCCCGGCGGCGGCTCGCCGGCCGGCCTGACCCGCACCTACCTCGCGACGCTGCGGATCGCCGACGGCACCACCTCCGGCGAGCTCGCCCGGGAGGCCCTGGCCGCCGTCGACGCCGACGGCCTCGCCGCGCTCCGCGAGGAGATCACCGACCCGGTCCTCGCGTGGCTGGTCCAGCTCGTCGGCGACGGCCTCTACCTCCGCACGCTCACCGGCGCACCGCTGACCGGCGGCGTCTCCCCGGAGGAGCTGCTCGACACCCTCAGGGCGCTGCTCGCCGCACGCCCCTGAACCGGATGAACCCCGGACGCGCGGAGCGCGTCGGAGCGGTCGCTCAGGGTAGGCTCGCGCCCTGGTCGGACACGGGGAGGGGCCCACTGTGGAGGGAACCGGCGGCTACCTGACGCTGGTCGTCATCGGCGTGCTGATCACGGTCGGTGTCGGCCAGATCCTGCTCCGCTCCGGGAAGCCGTTCCTCGAGGACGTCTTCCAGAGCAAGGAGACCGCCGACTCGATCAACCGTCTGCTCGTCGTGCTGTTCCACCTGCTCACCCTGGGTGTGCTCGCGATGATCTCGATCGCGGACTTCCCCCAGGACGCGGGCCCGGCGCAGACGATCGTCTTCAAGATCGGCGTGGTGCTGCTGCTCGTCGGGATCGCCTACGGCATCTGCATGCTGGTGCTGCTGCGGATCCGGGAGCGTCGCCGGCAGATGAAGATGTCCGCGGACATCGACCAGAAGATCGCCGAGCAGCGGCGCGGAGCGGGCCGGTTCCGGCGCGGCGGTGCGGCGGAGCCCGAGCCGCGGTCGCCGTCGGAGCAGCCGGAGGACTGAGCCCCGGCTCCTACCTCCCCGCCTCCAGGGTGCGGGCGACCAGGTCGTCGAACGGTCCGACGTGCCGGACGTGGTCGGCGAGGCCGTCGCCGTCGAGGTCCGACCAGATCGACGTACCACCCGGGACGTCGACGACGAGCGCGTCCGGCGCACCGTCGCCGTCGGTGTCGCGGGCGGCCGGGCCGCTCACCGGAACCCGCGAGCCCCCGGCCGGGAGGTTCCCGGAACCCCTCGGCACCGGCACCGCGAGCCACCAGGGGGCCGCCCCGGCCGCCGCCGCGGCGGCCGTCGTCCCCCAGGGCCACCGCACGGCCGGCACCGGACCGCTCGTGTGCCGGGCCGCGGCGCGCCCGTCAGGCCGCACGACCGGCCCCGCCTGCCGACCCCGTGCCGCGCCCGGCGCCGGTCACGACACCGCGCAGCGCCGCCCGCACCCCGGCGGCCGGCCGTGCCGGCGCCCCCGCCGCGCGCTCGACGTCCAGTGAGCGGCGCACGAGCTCCCGTTCCGCCGCGGCGAGCACCGCCGTCCGCACCCGCGCCGCGACCTCGCGGGCCCGCGTCTCCCGGACCGCCCGCACCCGCAGGCCGGCACCCGCCCCCGCCAGCAGCAGCACCCCGGACAGCACGAGCAGCGCTCCCGGCCAGGCCGCGGGCAGCGCGCGGCCGGCGCCGGCCAGGCCGGAGACCGCGGATCCCGACAGCACCGTCCCGGAGAGCACCGCACCCGACAGGCCGGCACCCGGCGCGCCGCGCCGCGCCGGCCGCGCGGGGGACGACCGACGCCGGGGGCGCGGCAGCGCCCCGGTGGCCGCGGAGATCAGCGGCGGCGCGGCCGGTCGTGACGCACCGTGAGTGATGCGCGTCACTTCCAACCTCCGATGCCGCAACGCCCCCGCGGCTGCGGCGCGGCGGGACGCGGGGCCCGCGGCGCGGGCCCAGGCGTCGTCGAACGCCCGCGCCGGCCCGCCGAGCTCCGCCGCCCACCAGGCCGGGTCCACGGCCCGGCGCGGCTGCCGGGCCGCGCGCTCCACCAGACCGTCGACCTGCGACGACAGTGCTGCGACACAGTCCATCCTGGCCAGTGCGAGCACCGGGCGGAGCTCGGCCGCGAGGAGGGCGGGACGGCGGTTCGGCGACATGTGGACAGGGTGGTGCGTCCCGTGCGGCGGGGGATGCGTAGGACTGCGCAACCACCCCCGCCGGTCCGGCGGACCGGGACATGGACCACGCTGAACCGCGCGCTGGATGCGGACGGATCAACCTACCGGGGCAACCCCTTCGGTGGCCCGCACGTCTGCACAGTCGGGGCCGAGGAAGCCGCCCGACACGAGAACCGCAACCAGACCGTGACTTCGTCGTTGGACGAGTAGAGCGGACCTGTATGGAGGAAGTGTGAGCGCCGTTACGCCCGCCCGCCCGGCCGTCACGCCCGAGTCGAGCGCGCCCGCGCGCCCGGGGCACCAGACCGGCACCGGAGTGGGACAGACGCCCCTCCCGGCGACCCCTGCCCGGCCCCACGGCGGTTCCCGGCCCCCGCAGCCGGAGGGCCCCGAGGGCTTCCGGCGCCCGCGGCCCCGTCCGGCCCCGCGCCGCAGCGCGAACCCGGCCGTCTCGGTGATCGTGCCGACCCGCAACGAGGCGCGGAACCTGGAGATCGTGCTGCCGGCCATCGCCGCGGTGCGCCCGGCCGTGCACGAGGTCATCGTGGTCGACGGCAACTCGACCGACAACACGGTCGCCGTCGCCCGGCGCACGCTGCCCTGGTCCCGCGTGATCACCCAGACCCGCAAGGGCAAGGGCAACGCGATGGCCTGCGGATTCACCGCCGCGACCGGTGACGTCATCGTCATGTTCGACGCCGACGGCTCGGCCGACCCGAACGAGATCCCGGCCTTCGTCGACGCGCTGGTGAACGGCGCCGACTTCGCCAAGGGCAGCCGGTTCTGCAAGGGCGGCGGCTCGGACGACATCACGCTGCTGCGCAAGTCCGGCAACGCCGGGCTGAACACCGTCGCGAACCGGCTGTTCGGCACCCGCTACTCCGACCTCTGCTACGGCTACAACGCCTTCTGGGCCGACCTGATCCCGCAGCTGGAGCTGCCGGACCCGGCCGCCCCGCAGCCGGAGGACGGCTCGATGCTCTGGGGCGACGGCTTCGAGATCGAGACCGTCCTGAACTGCCGGGTCGCCGCGGCCGAGCTGAAGATCACCGAGGTGCCGTCCGTCGAGCGTGAGCGCATGTTCGGCGAGACCAACCTGCGGACCTTCGCCGACGGCACCCGGGTGCTGCGTACCCTGATGGCAGAGCACCGTCGCATGGAGCAGCGCCGCAAGTCCTCGGGCTACGCCCGCTGACGCTGCTCGACGACACCCACCCACCGGTCGCGCGACCCGCGACCGTGGTGTGCGCCGACCCGAGGAGCGAGAACGCCGTGAGCGCCCTGCCGACCGCCAGTGTCGTCGTCTGCGTCTACACCGAGAAGCGCTGGTTCGACATCAAGGCCGCCGTCGAGTCGGTCGAGGCCCAGGAGGTCCGGCCGGTCGAGACGATCGTGGTCGTCGACCACAACGACCGGCTGCTCGAGCGCGCCGAGCAGGAGTTCGGGCCGCGCGGCGTCGTCGTCGTGGCGAACGAACGCACCCAGGGCCTGTCCGGCGCGCGGAACACCGCGGTCGAACTGGCCTCCGGCGAGGTCGTCGTCTTCCTCGACGACGACGCGTCGGCCCGCCCGGGCTGGCTGGCCGCGCTGCTCGCGCCCTACGCCGACCCGGACGTCGTCGGGGTCGGCGGGATCGCGCACCCGAAGTGGCCCGACGGGCGTCCGCGCACGCTCCCCGGCGCCACGCCGGGCGACCGCGACGCGACCGGCGAGCTGGACTGGGTCGTCGGCTGCACCTACACCGGCCAGCCCACCGAGCGCGCCGAGATGCGCAACCTCATGGGCTGCAACATGTCGCTGCGCTCCGAGGTGTTCAAGCGGGTCGGCGGCTTCGCCGAGGACATGGGCCGGATCGGGAAGAACCCGCTGGGCTGCGAGGAGACCGAGCTCTGCATCCGGGCCCGGCAGGCCTACACCGCCGACGGCCGGAACCCCCGGATCCTGTTCGAGCCGAGGGCCGCGGTCGACCACCGCGTGTCCGACGACCGGGTCTCCTGGAAGTACCTGCTGCGCCGCGGCTGGGCCGAGGGCATCTCGAAGGCGGCCGTCTCCAAGGTCGTCGGCACCGGTGACTCGCTGTCCACCGAGAGCAGCTACACCATGAAGGTGTTGCCCAAAGGCGTGGTCCGCGAGGCACGTGACCGCAACCCCGCCTCGGCGGCCGCGATCGTCGCCTGCTTCGGCGTGACCGCCGCGGGCTACGTGCGCGGCCGGCTGCCCGGCGCGACCGCGCACGTGCGGCTGCCCGCCGCCGGCCGGAACGACCCCGGTGCCTGAGCAGGCCACCGACCCCCGCGACACCCGGATCCGCTCCTACGTCCACCAGCGCGTCCGGCTCTCCGACGGCCAGGAGTCGGCCTGGCGCCGGCTGTGGCCGGTGTGGGGCGGGGAGATCGGCGAGATCGTCGGCTCCGGCACCTGGGACCCGCACGCCGCCTTCGGCCGCACCGCGCCGGTGCTGCTGGAGATCGGCTCCGGGATGGGGGAGACGACGGCGCTGCTGGCCGCGGCCGAGCCCGGGATCGACCACGTCGCCGTCGAGGTCTACGAGCCGGGGCTGGCCCAGCTGCTCATGCGCGTCGAGCAGGGCGGACTGGCCAACCAGCGGCTGCTGCGCGGCGACGCCGTCGAACTCCTGCAGCACGCGGTGGCGCCCCGGTCGCTGGACGGACTGCGGATCTTCTTCCCGGACCCGTGGCCGAAGCGGCGCCACCACAAGCGGCGGCTGATCCAGCCGGAGTTCGTCCGGCTGGCCGTGTCGCGGCTGGTCCCCGGTGGGCTGCTGCACCTGGCCACCGACTGGCCGCACTACGCCGAGCAGATGCGCCGGGTGGTCGCAGCGGAGCCGGACCTGCGTCCGGACGACGCCTTCCCGGTGGGCCCGGACGGCTGGCAGGCCAGGCCCGGCTGGCGTCCGGTCACGAAGTTCGAGGACCGGGCACAGGAGGAGGGGCGCCCCGTCCGTGACCTCCTCTACGTCGCTGATCACGGAAACGCCCCCGATGACATACCCAGAGTGACCGACTACGGTCGTGACATCCCCCGAGATGTATCCCCGCTCGAGTGACCCCCGAAGGACGCCCGTGACGACGGTGGAGCACGCCACGAGCCAGCAGCAGCCTGCGCCCGCGCAGCCGACCCAGCCGGTGCGGCGCCCGTCCGGCTTCCGCCCGAGCCCGACGCCGCGCACCCCGGACGGCCCGCGGACGGCGCCGTCGGAGGGCGCCCCGGCGCCCGGAACCGACACCTCCGGGGGTCCCGCGGAGCAGCGGACCCGGGTGGTCGCCGTCGTACCGCTGGCGGGGGCCGTCGAGGCCACGACCGCGGTACCGGTCGCGCCGGACGCGGGCGCCGAGGCGACCGCGGTCGTCACCCGCGAGCACGTCGACCAGGCCACCGTCGCGACGCCGGCGCCCGAACGGGCGACCGTCGCCGTCCCGGCGCGGGAGGCCGAGCAGGCGACCGTCCTCAACCGGGTCGACGGCCCCGGCGCCGCGACGACGGCCGTCCCGGCCACGCAGCGCGGCTGCCCCGTCACCGGGCACGGCCGGTCCGGCGGGCACCCGCCGCCCTCCGGGGTCGCCGACGAGCGGAACCCGCGCCCGGTCGACCCGGCCGTCGCCGAGGAGTTCCTGCGTCAGGTGTACGCCGAGACGCAGCCGGAGACGCCGCTCGCGGAGCGGCTCCGCCAGGTCCGCGGCGAGATCGACCGGAGCGGCACGTACACCCACACCACGCACGAGCTCGTGTTCGGCGCCCGGGTCGCGTGGCGGAACTCGGCGCGCTGCATCGGCCGGCTCTACTGGCAGTCGCTGCAGGTCCGCGACCTGCGGAACCTGCACGACCCGGCGGACGTCGCACAGGAGAGCGTCGGGCACCTGCGTGCGGCCACCCGCAGCGGGAAGATCCGCTCGACGATGACGGTGTTCGCACCCGACGCCCCCGGCCGCCCCGGTCCGCGGATCCGCAACGACCAGCTCGTCCGGTACGCGGGCCACCGCAACCCGGACGGCTCCGTGACCGGTGACCCGGCGCAGACCGGCTTCACCGACCACGTCGTCGCGATGGGCTGGCCGCGTCCGCAGCCGCGGGGCCGCTTCGACGTGCTGCCGCTGCTGATCACCGGTCCGGACGGCAGGTCCCGGCTGTTCGACGTCCCGCCGGACGCCGTGCACGAGGTCCCGCTGCGCCACCCCGAGCACCCGTGGTTCGCGCGGCTGGGCCTGCGCTGGCACTCGGTGCCCGCGATCAGCAACATGCCGCTGGAGATCGGCGGGATCACCTATCCGGCGGCCCCGTTCAACGGCTGGTACCTCGACACCGAGATCGGCGCCCGCAACCTGGCCGACCCGGACCGCTACGACCTCCTGCCGGAGATCGCCACCCGGCTCGGCCTGGACACCCGGTCCGTCCGCACCATGTGGAAGGACCGGGCGATGGTGGAGCTGGTCCGCGCCGTCACCTACTCCTTCGACGCCGACGGCGTGACCATGGCCGACCACCACTCGGAGTCCGAGCGGTTCCTCCGCCACCTGGAGAAGGAGGAGGCCGCCGGACGCAGCTGCCCGGCGGACTGGAGCTGGATCGTCCCGCCGATGTCCGGCTCGCAGACCCCGGTCTTCCACCGGTACTACGACGAGCCGGACGCCTCGCTGCGCCCCGCCTTCCTGGAGCCGCACGGCCTGAGCTGAGCCCTCGTGAGTGGGTTGATTCGGTCAGGACCGACTCAACCGCTCACGGGCGGCGGAGCCGCCAACCCCGGCACGAGCCGCGTCCGTCCGCGGAACTCCGCGACGACGGTGCCGTCCCCGGTCCGGACGGTGACGTCGTAGAGCCCGGACCGTCCCGCGAGCGACCGCTCGACCGCCTCGGCGGTGAGCACGTCGCCGGTAGCTGCCGGCCGCAGGAACGCGATGTCCGCTCCGGTCGCGAGCGCGGACACCCCGTAGGCGTTGCAGGCGTACGCCATCGCCGAGTCGGCCAGCAGGAACAGGTAGCCGCCGTGGCAGACGCCGTGGCCGTTCGCGTGCTCGCCGGAGACCGTCATCGTGGCGACCGCCCGGCCCGGCCCGACGTCGACGATCTCGACGCCCGCCGCCCGTGCGGCGTGGTCCGCGGCGCGCATGGCCGCGGCCGACTCCTCGGCGGTCCGCTGCGGATCCGTGGTTCCCGTCTCGCTCACCGGTGCAGTCTCTCCCGGCGACCCACGACCGCCGGTACCGGCGCCTCGATCGCTCCGCCCCGCGGAGACTAGGCTCGCCGTCATGAGCAGCGGCGCGGGGCAAGACGGACGGGGCGTGCCGACGGGGCCGCTGGAGCGGGTCCTCCTGGTCTGGGACGCCCCGAACATGGACATGAGCCTCGGCTCGCTGCTCGGCGCCCGTCCGACCTCGGCCTACCGCCCGCGGTTCGACGCCGTCGGCCGCTGGCTGCTCGATCTCGCGGGCACCGAGGCCGAGGCCGAGGCGTGCGTGTTCACCAACGTCGCCCCGGGCAGCATCGAGATCGTCCGCCCGTGGGTCGAGGCCCTGCGGAACGTCGGGTTCGCCGTGTTCGCCAAGCCGAAGACCAGCGACGACTCCGACGTCGACGACGACATGCTCGCCCACATCGACCTCCGGTCGGGCGAGGGACGGCTGCGCCACGTCGTCGTCGCGTCCGGGGACGGACGTGCGTTCAAGGACCCGCTCGAGAAGCTCGTCGAGGGCGGCACCGACGTCACGGTGATCGGCTTCCGGGAGTACGCCGGGTTCGCCCAGGCGTCCGAGGTCATCTCGTTCCTCGACCTCGAGGACATGGACGGGGTGTTCCGCGAGCCGCTGCCGCGGGTCTCCCTGGACACGCTGCCCGACGAGGGCGCCTGGCTGCCGCCGTTCCGCTCGCTGCGCTCGCTGCTCGAGCGGCGCTGAGATGGCGGTTCTGCAGCGCCTGACCGCGCCGGTGGCGCTCAGCTGCGCGCCCGGCTTCCCGATCGTCCGGGACGCGGTGCTGGACGTCGACGACACCGGCCGGATCGCCTGGTTCGGCCCGGCGGCGTCGGCCCCGGCGACCGACGCCGTCGTCCGGCCGTTGCCCGGCCTGCTCATGCCCGGGCTGGTCAACACGCACTGCCACACTCCGATGTCGCTGCTGCGCGGGATGGGCGGCGACCTGCCGCTGATGCCGTGGCTGACCGACGTCATGTGGCCCGCGGAGGGCCTGCTCACCGAGTCCGACGTGCACGCCGGGATGCTCGCCGGCTGTCTGGACCTGCTGCGGACCGGCTGCACCACCAGCGTGGAGATGTACTTCTACACCGACGCGCTGGTCGACGCCGTCCGCACCGCAGGGTCCCGCGCGGTGCTGACGCCCGGGATCATCGCCGCGCCCGGCTGGGACCGGCTGGGGACCTGGGAGCAGATGCGCGACGACGTCTCCGCCCGGATCGACGCCCACGGCGTGATCCCGGACGCCGACGGCCGGATCGAGCTCGGCTACGGCCCGCACTCGGCGTACACGCTGCCGTCCGGGGCGCTGGAGTCGGTGTCCGAGGCCGCCCGGGAGCGGGGCGCGCTGGTGCACACCCACGTCGCGGAGTCCCGTGGCGAGGACTCGGCGGTGCGGGACTCGCACGGCTCGGTCCCGGCCATGCTCGACGCCGGCGGCGCGCTCGGCGGGCGGATGCTGGCCGCGCACTCGGTGCACCTGTCCGACGACGACATCGACACCTACGCCCGGCACGGCGTCGCGGTCGCGCACTGCCCCGGCTCCAACGCCAAGCTCGCCGCCGGCACCGCCCGCCTGCTGGACCTGCGACGGGCCGGTGTCCCGGTCGGCCTCGGTACGGACGGCCCGGCGTCGTGCGACGACCTGGACCTCTGGCACCAGGCCCGGCTGGCCGGGCTGCTGGCCCGCGTCGGGTCCGACGACGCGGCCGCGCTCACCGCCGCCGACGTGCTGCTGATGGGCACCGCGGACGCCGCGCACGCGATCGGCCGCGACGACCTCGGGGTGCTCGAGGCCGGCCGCCGGGCCGACGTCGTGCACGTCGACACCGACGACTCGGCCTTCGTCGCGCCGGAGGACGACGCCCAGCTGGTGTCCAACCTGGTCTGGGCGGGCGGGTCCCGCCTGGTGCGCGACGTGTGGGTGGGCGGCGAGCAGGTCGTCGCCGGCGGGGAGCCGACGATGGCCGACCGCCGGGAGTCCCTCACGGCCGTCCGCGCGATCTCGGCCCGGCTGCGCGAGACGCTCGCGCGCTGACCCGGCTCAGGACCCGAGTACCGCGGCGAGGTACGGGTCGGTGAACCGGCGGTCCGGGTCGAACCGGTCGCGGACCTCGGCGAACGCCGCCCAGCCCGGGTAGGCGACGGCGAGCTCGTCGGGTCCCCACTCGTGGCGGGTCGTCCAGCACGGGCGGCCGGCGGCGTCCTCCAGCACCGCGCAGGCGAGGCGCCGCACGGGTTCCTCCGCGGGTCCGCGCGTCCGGATCCGCAGGTAGGCGGTGTCCCGGCCGGACGCCGGGTGCAGCAGGCCGGTCTCGGCGCGCCCGGTCCGCACCCGGACCGGGCGCAGTTCCTGCCCGCGGGCGGCAACGGCGGCGCCGAGCTCGCGCAGCACGGTCCCGAGCGCGGCCCGCGGGACCGCCCACTCGGCCAGGTCCGGGTCCCACGGCTGCGGGTCGGGCAGCACCTCGTGCGGGGGCCCGGCGGTGCCCGGGGCCCAGCGCTGCGGCGGCGGCCACGCCGAGCGCGACTGCCACCACGACGACGCCAGCCGTGACACGGCCTGCCCCCAGCCGCCCCGGCCGGCGGGCTCGCCATCGGGGTCCTCGTCGGGCTCCGGTTCGGCCCACCGCAGCACGGCCTGTCCGGTGTGGACGGCGACGTCGCACTCGGTCCAGGCGTGCCCGATGAGCCCCCCGTCGGCGAGGACGTCGGCGAGCGCGGTCGCCTCCTCGTGCACCCGCAGCCGGCGCAGCGGGACGGTGCGCAGCTCCAGCGCGGTGACCACCCCGAGCGCGCCGAGCCCGCAGCGCGCGGCGTCGAGGTCCGGTCCGGTGACCTCGCGGACGGTGCCGCGACCGTCGACCAGCCGGACAGCGACGACCTGGTCGGAGAGCGAGCCCCGGTCCGGCGCGCCGCCGGCCATCCCGAGCCCGGTGGCGCCGGCGACCGTCGCGCGGGGGGCGTCGGGGACGGTCGCGAGCGCACGCCCGGAGGCGGCCAGCTCGGTGCAGAGCGCCGCGACGGTCTCGCCGCCGCGGACCCGGACGGTGTCCGCGCCGATCCCGACGACGCCGGTCAGCGCGGAGGCGTCGAGCAGCACGTCATCGGTGCGGACCAGCGGGCCGGGTACCCGGCCACCGGCGCCGGTGGGGCGCACCGCGGTGCCGCGCTCGGCGGCGCGCCGCACCGCCGTCACCACGCCCGCCTCGTCGAGCGGGCGGTCGGTGCGACGGGGGCCGGTCGCCGCGGCGTCGGTGCTCATCGGATGAAGGGTAGAACGCGCGGGGTCACCGTGCGCATCGATTCGTGTGCGACACGGACACCTCCGCGGGACGGCCGGTGGGGCACCGGTGAACCGGGTGACTGCTGTGCCACACGGGACGGGAGAACGGACCTGCTCACACCCCTTGTGACCCGGACGGCCGACCGATACGGTCACACTCCGTGGCGATCTTGTCGCCACCCGAGACCGGGCCGACGACGTCCCGCTCTCGACGGACCGCCCTGTCCGGAACCGCGCTCCCCACGGCTCCGGGCACGGCGTCACCGCACCCGGCGCCGCACGACCGCGCCGGACGGGTGCGCACAGGCGCGAGGGCCGGGTCCGGTGTCGGCTCCCTCCGACTCCGGGCCCGGCCCTCGCCTTGCGTGCTGACGACCCAGCTCCCCAGCCGGTCGTCATCCACCCCGCGGCCCAAGGTTCCGCGGGACGTCTCGTGCGGCCTGCCCGATCCCCGTCGGGCGGGCCGCGGTCTCCGGCCGGTCCCCACCGGCCGGGGTGTTGCGGGTACTCCCCGTCGGGCGCGTCGCCGTGCCCTCGTCATCCGGGACGTGCCGGACGCCGTTCGGTTGCCTGCGCCGCGCCCGGCGGTGCGATCCGCTCCGGCAGGGCCCGACGCCCACCCCGGAGCCGGTGCGACCGGGACGCAGGACGCGGTCAGGCGCTGCGCGCCGTCCGGTGCCGGCCCGCCCCGCCGAGCAGGTCCACGACCGCGGCGCGGTCGGCGGCCCGGCGGGCGTCGCGACGGCGGCGCAGCATCGCCATGGCGGCGTCGCCCGGTGCGTTCGCCGCCTGCCGGTCCGGCGCCTCCGCCTGCGCGGGGACCGGCGCGGCGAGCGGGTCGGCGTGGAACGCCGCCATGGTGTCGGCGGTCCGGGACGCGTCCCGCCGGGTGGTGCGCACGGTCGCCCGGTGCACCCGGCGGACCGCGTTGCCGGTGGGGCCGCGGTCCCGCCAGCCACCGACCGTGAGTGCGTGGAAGATCGGGGTCTCATCGTGGATCTCGGCGTGCGACTCGTGCCGGCCCGGGAACGGCCAGCCGTCCCGGTCGGCGCGCCGCGCCCGGATCGAGGCCTCGAGACCACCGCAGCCGGGAACGTCTTCGAACTCGTACACCCGCCGTACCTCCTGCTCCCCTGACGTCCGTCGCAGGCCCTGCCGGATTCCGCCGGAACCCGCACCCGGCGTACCGCCGTTCGGCCCACTCACCCCGTCAACGGGTGACACACGAGCGGGGAAACGGTGGTTACAGCTCCTCTCAGAGGTCCCCTCTTACGGGTGGCGTAGCCAGAGGGTCACACTCGGTTGTGCACACGGAGAGTGTGCATCCAGGGTCCTTGTGGAGCAGTGCGTAGTCGCGGTCCGGTCGGAGAGGCCGGCCGCGACGCGGCACACCTCTCGCCACGCGTGCAGATCGCCACGTAGAAACCGTTGTGCCGCATTGCGTGACCGGCACGCCACCCGTCGGTGTCCACGACGGACCTCGGAGTGTCCACTACACGTGTGTAGTTCGACGTTCGGTGATCACAGGACGCGACGACTGCTCCGTCCTCCCGCGCACTGGGCCGACCGAGCGGCGCTCGGGCTCACCGGATCGCGCACCGCGCCCAGCGGGCGGCACGGGTCTAGCGTCAGGCGCATGACGGAGCGGAGCGGGGCGGCGGACACCCCGCGGGAGCCCGACGGGGCACCTCCCGGGGACGGTCCGCGTGCTGCTCCGGAGACGGTGTCCGGTTCTCCCGCGCCCGCCTCACCCGCTCCCGCCTCTCCGGCGCCGGACCCGGGACCAGCCCCGGAGACGGCAGCGGAGCCGCACGGTGCCGAGGTGGACGGGCACGCGGCGAGCGGTCCCGACGGTGCCGTGCCCACCGGTCGGACGGCCGCCGAACCGCCCCGCGACGAGGACGTCCCGCAGCGCTTCCGCAGGCCCCCGCCCCGCTCCGAGGTCCCCTCCCCGCTCCGGATCGCCTCCGAGGTGTGCGCCCGGATGCTGGTGATCGCCGCCGGCCTGGCACTGCTGATCTTCGTGGCGGTCCAGCTCCGGGTGGTCGTCATCTCGGTCGCGATCGCGGTGCTGCTGGCGGCGCTGCTCGCCCCACTGGTGCAGTGGCTGCACGACCACCGCGTGCCGCGTTCCCTCGCGACCGGGCTGGTGATGGTCGGCGGGCTCGCCGCGCTCGGCGGGCTGCTCACGGCCGTCGTCAACACGCTGGTCGACGGGACGTCCGACCTGATCGGGCAGCTGACCATCAGCGTCGCGTCGCTGCAGGGCCTGGTCGACGCGACCCCGTTCGACGTGAACGTCGAGCAGCTCGGCACCCAGCTGCTGCAGACCCTGCAGGACAACCAGCAGACCCTCACCTCCGGCGCGGTGAGCACCGCGGCGACGGTCGGGGAGGTGCTCGCCGGGTTCGCCCTCTGCCTGTTCGCGCTGATCTTCATGCTGTACGACGGCTCGCGCCTCTGGTCGTTCCTCCGGCTCCTGGCCCCCGCCCGGCGCCGCGAGCGGGTCGACGTCGCCGGCCGCCGCGCCTTCGCCTCGCTGGTCGGGTACGTCCGCGCGACCGTCCTGGTCGCGATCGTGGACGCGATCGGGATCGGGCTCGGGCTGTGGATCACCGGCGTACCGCTGGCCCTGCCGTTGACGGCGCTGGTGTTCGTCGGCGCGTTCGTCCCGATCGTCGGCGCGGTGCTGACCGGGGGGATCGCCGTGCTCATCGCGCTGGTCGCGAACGGGATCGGCACTGCACTCGTCGTGCTCGGGGTGGTGCTGGCCGTGCAGCAACTGGAGAGCCACGTGCTGCAACCGGTGCTGATGGGCCGGGCCGTGCGGTTGCACCCGCTCGCGATCGCCCTCGCGGTGGCGGCCGGTGTCGTCATCGCCGGGATCACCGGCGCGCTGCTCGCCGTCCCGCTGATGGCGGTGCTCACCGCGGCGGTCCGGTCCCTGGCCGCGCCGCACGAGGTCGCACCGGAGCAGGTGGACCCGCTGCTGCCACGCGACGCCAACCCGGCGACCGCCCCCACCCGTGACGCGTGACCCTGCCGTCCGGGCGCACCGGTGGCACGATCGCCGTCGTGCGTTATCTCGTCACGGGAGCGACCGGTTACATCGGCGGGCGCCTCGCGCCCCGGCTGCTCGGGCACGGTCCCGAGGACGACCTGACCCCGGATCCGGCGTCCGGTCCGGTGCAGGTGCGGTGCCTGGTCCGGAACCCGGACAAGCTGGCCGACGTGCCCTGGGCGGCCGACGCCGAGATCGTCCGGGGGGACCTGCTCGATCCGGCGAGCGTGCGTGCCGCATGCACCGACGTCGACGTCGTCTACTTCCTCGTGCACTCGCTGTCCGACACCGACTTCGCCGCCACCGACCGGCGGGCGGCGCTGATCCTCGGCGAGGCCGCACGCGAGGCCGGGGTGAAGCGGATCGTCTACCTGGGCGGCCTGCACCCCGACGGCGACCCGGACGAGCTGTCGGCGCACCTGGCGTCCCGGGTGGAGGTGGGGGAGACCCTGCTGCGGTCCGGGGTGCCGACGGTCGTCCTGCAGGCCGCGGTGATCCTCGGGTCCGGCTCGGCGAGCTTCGAGATGCTGCGCCACCTGACCGAGCGGCTGCCGGTGATGGTCACCCCCCGCTGGGTCCACAACCGCATCCAGCCGATCGCGGTGCGGGACGTGCTGCGCTACCTGATCCGGGTCGCGGAGATCCCGGAGGAGCTGAACCGGACCTTCGACATCGGCGGTCCGGACGTCCTGTCCTACATCGAGATGATGCGCCGTTACGCCGCCGTCGCCGACCTGGGCAGGCGCCGGGTGCTGCCGGTGCCGGTGCTGTCGCCCGCGCTGTCGGCCCACTGGGTGAACGTCGTGACCCCGGTGCCGAAGTCCATCGCGAAGCCGCTCATCGAGTCACTGGTGCACGAGGTCGTCTGCACCGAGAACGACATCGCCGACCACGTGCCGGATCCGCCCGGTGGGCTGATCGGCTACGAGCGGGCCGTCGGGCTCGCCCTCGCCCGGATCACCGGCGGCGAGGTGGAGACCCGCTGGTCCGGCGCGACGGTGGAGAACGTGCCGTCCGATCCGCTTCCGAGCGACCCGGACTGGGCCGGGGGCAGCGTCTACCTCGACGAGCGCGAGCAGCCGACGTCCGCGTCACCGGAGCGCTTGTGGACGGTCATCGAGGGCATCGGGGGCGAGCGGGGCTGGTACTCGTTCCCGCTGGCCTGGTCGGTGCGCGGCTGGATGGACCGGGCCGTCGGAGGGGTCGGGCTGTCCCGCGGCCGGCGCGACCCGGACGACCTGCACACCGGCGACGCCCTGGACTGGTGGCGGGTCGAGCGGCTGGTCGAGCCGGGTGGGAGCCGCTCGCCCGGCAGCGATCTCGGACCACAGGAGGGGCTCCTGCGGCTGCGCGCCGAGATGAAGGTGCCCGGACAGGCGTGGCTGGACATGTCGGTGACCCCGCGCGACGGCGGCTCCACCTACCACCAGCGGGCCGTCTTCATCCCGCACGGGCTCCCCGGCTACCTGTACTGGTGGTCGGTGGCCCCGTTCCACGGGATCGTGTTCGGCGGGATGGTCCGCAACATCACCCGGACCGCCGAACGTTCCGGTGACGACGGCGACGTCCCCGCGAGCAGGCGGCCGGCCTGGCTGCGCTCCCGGGCCCGGCGCCCGGACCGCGCCGCCTGAGGGCCGCCGCCCGGATCAGCCCCGGTCCGGGCCGGCCAGGGCGTCACGCAGGACGGCGGACTCCCGCTCGGAGACCGAGCGCGCGAAGTGCATCAGGACGGCCTCGGTGTCACCGCCGGTGTCGAGCAGGTCCCGCAGTGCCCGCGCGGTCTCCTCCTCGCGGCTGGCCGCGGGGCGGTAGAGGTAGGCACGGCCGTCGAGCTCGCGGCGCACCCAGCCCTTGCGGTGCAGGTTGTCGAGCACGGTCATCACCGTGGTGTACGCGAGCGGACGCTCCGGGGCCAGGCGCAGCCGGACGTCACGGACGCGGAGCGGCTCGTCGCCGGACCACAGCACGTCCATCACGACGGCCTCGAGCTCACCCAGTCGACCCCGCATCCCGCCTCCCGGACACAGGGTAGCCGCAACCCCCCATGCTCCCCCGGTCGGGATCAGCCGGCGAACGCCCCCGGGACGGGCCTGACCAGCCGCGGGACCGGATCGAGGACGACCCAGCGACCGCCGGCCGCCTCGATCTCCGGCAGCGCCGCACGCACCTCGTCGGCGAGCTCGGCCAGGAAGAGCACGACCCGGTCCGGGCGCAGTGCGGCCAGCTCCGCGGGGGACACGATCGGGATGTCGGTGCCGGGCATCCGGCGGCCCTGCTTGGTGGGCGAGGCGTCGCCGACGGCGGCCAGCAGGCCGGCGTCCAGCCCCGCGTGACACATCACCGGCACCGCCCTCGACGCGGCGCCGTACGCGGCCACGGTGCGCCCGGCCCGCCGCTCCGCGTCCAGCCATCCCCACAGGTCGTGGGCCCGGTCGGCGGACCGCTGCAGCCCGGCGAGCCCGCCCGGGGTGGTGACGCCCTGCTCGTCCTCCTCGCGGAGCAGGCGCCGGGTCCCGGTGTCCGGCGTCGCACCGGCCCGGGCCGTCACCAGGAGCGTCCCGCCGGACAGCGGGTACCGCCACGCCCGGTGCACGGCCAGGCCGTACCGGCGCAGCGCGGTGTCCAGCGCGGGCAGCGACCAGTACGCGTAGTGGCCGTGCCGCAGGTCGTACCACTGGCCGTCACGCAGGACGGTGCCCAGCGACAGCAGCTGCAGGGCGAGCGTCCCACCCGGCGCGAGCACCCCGGCCCGGCGGCGCAACGCGGCGTCCTGGTCGGGCTCGTGCAGCAGCCCGTAGAAGTCGACGACGAGGTCGGCGGTACCCGGCGGGGCGGCGTGCCCGGCGTCCGTCATCCCGCGCCCCGTCAGGCGCGGCAGCCACGACTCGCCGTGCGGGCTGCCGTACTCGACGACCCGATCGCCCGGCCGGACCAGTCCCTCCCGGACCAGCCGCTCCACGGCGCGGTCGCTCTGCTCGGCGACCGCCCGCGGTTCGACGCCGAGAATCTCCTCGCCCACGTCCGCACCGGCCTCGAGCTGAGCCAGTCCGCAGGAACGGCACAGCCACATCCGCAACGGCGATACGGGATCGGGCAGCGGCGTGGCGGCCGGCGGCATGCTGTCCCACGGGGGCTGTTCGCCCAGGTCCAGGACGATCCCACCCTGCTCACCGCGGCAGGAGCGACAGCGCATCCGGTCCGGCACACACCCTCCCGACCACGGTCACGACCGCCGGCCCGGCGATCAACTATCCGGGATAGTAGTAGTCGGCACTGAGCGGGCTCTGCGCACCCGTTCGGAGTAGTGAAGTCTCGCGGAGCGTCACCGAGGACCCGATCACTCGTTGTCGTCACCGGTACGCGAGATCGATCGCACCGCGCCCGGCGCGCGGCGGGCGGCCACGACGACGGGAGCAACAGGTGCAGGTGGTGACGACCGTGGTGCCGGGTGCGCTGCTGCTCGACGCCACGGCACCCGGTGGCGGCCCGGGTGCGGCCGTCGACCCGGGAGCGTTCACCGTCCGTCGTCGGCGGCGTCCCGCCGACGGCGCCGTGCACGGGCTGCACGGCCACCCCGACGGCGCCGTCCTCCTCGGCGTCCCGCGCGGGTCCGGCTACGCCGTCGTGATCGACACCCGGCCGGCGGCCGAGACCTTCGGACGGCTCGCCGTCGCGTTGCTCGACGGCCCGCGCACCCTGCTGGTCCCGCCGGGCTGCCTCTACGGCGTGCAGGCGGTCACCGGCAACACACTGGTCGAGATCCGGACGGCCACCCGGCCGTCCCGCCGGGACCGGCTCGAGGTCGACCCCGACGACCCCGACCTGAAGATCCGCTGGCTGCGTCCGCGCCCGGTGCGGACCCCGGCCGACGACCGTTCCTGGGCCGGGCTCTGCACCCGGCTCGGCGCCCCGGCCGGCCCCCGTCACGACCGCGTCTCGCTCTGGTGAGCCGGCCGCGGGTGAGCCGCGGCACGTGTGACGCCGCCGCCCCCGCGCCGAAGATCACGATTCGGTCACGTACTGTCGCATCAGCCCGGATCGACGACGCCCCTGGCGTTCCGCCGGCACGTGGTGTGCCGTCCGAGACCCTAAGAGGGGTGTTGCAGTGCTCAGCGACCGTGAGCGCCGTCGGCTGCACGAGATCGAGGTGCAGCTGCGACTGACCGACCCGCGCCTGGTGCGGCGTTTCGCCGCACTGGCGGCAGCAGGCCGCGTACCGATCGGGCCGGGTGGGCTGCTGAGCGGCCTCTCCGGCAACGGCGGCGGCCGCTCCGTGCACCGCTCGGGCCCGCTCCCCTCGACCCTGCTGGGTCTCTCCCTGCTGGTGCTGCTGGTGGGCGCCGTCGCGGTCAGCGTGCCGGTCGTGATCGCCGGCATCGTGCTGGCAGCCCTGTCCCTGGGTGTCGCCGCGACGACGGGCCCGCGGGCCCAGCCCGGTACGGCCTGACCGTCCCCGCCGAGCCCGCCGGGCCCCGCCTCTCGCGGGCGGGACCGCCGCCCGGCGCGGCTCAGCCGTGCGCCAGGTCGGAGAACCGGCTGTAGTGCAGCTGGTGGGCCACCGTGATCGTCGTGGTCGGGCCGTTACGGTGCTTGGCCAGGATCAGGTCCGCCTCGCCGGCGCGCGGATCGTCCTGTTCGAACGCGTCGGGCCGGTGCAGCAGGACCACCATGTCGGCGTCCTGCTCGATCGAACCGGACTCACGCAGGTCCGACAGCATCGGCCGCTTGTCCGTGCGCTGCTCGGGACCACGGTTCAGCTGGCTCATCGCGACCACCGGCACCTCGAGCTCCTTCGCGATCAGCTTGATCTGACGCGAGAACTCGGACACCTCCTGCTGACGCGACTCGACCTTGCGGCCCGAGGTCATCAGCTGCAGGTAGTCCAGGATGATCAGCTTGAGGTCGTTGCGCTGCTTCATCCGGCGCGCCTTGGCCCGGATCTCCATCAGCGTCAGGTTCGGTGAGTCGTCGATGTAGAGGGGCGCCTCGGAGATCTCCGACATCCGCCGCGCCATCCGCGTCCAGTCCTCGTCGGACATCCGGCCCGCACGCATGTCGGCCAGCCGGATCCGCGCCTCCGCCGAGAGCAGACGCATCACGATCTCGGACTTGCTCATCTCCAGCGAGAAGAACGCACTGGTCATGCCGTTCTTGATGGAGCACGACCGGGCGAAGTCCAGGCCGAGGGTCGACTTGCCCAGACCCGGACGGGCCGCGACGACGACCATCTGCCCCGGGTGCAGGCCGTTGGTCACGGCGTCGAGATCGGCGAACCCGGTCGGCACGCCCGCGGCCATCCCGCCCTGGGAGGCGATCGCGTCGATCTCGTCCATCGTGGGCTGGAGGAGCTCCTCCAGCACCGTGTAGTCCTCGGTGGTGGTGCGCTCGGTGACCTCGTAGACCGCGGCCTGTGCCCGGTCGACGACCTCCTCGACCTCACCGCCCTCGTTGCCGTGGTAGCCGAGCTGCACGATCCGGGTGCCGGCCTCGACCAGCCGCCGCAGGATCGCCTTCTCCCCGACGATCTCGGCGTAGTACGCCGCGTTCGCCGCGGTCGGCACGGTCGCGATCAGGGTGTGCAGGTACGGCGCCCCACCCAGCCGCACGAGCTCGCCGCGCCGCTGCAGCTCCGCCGACACGGTCACCGCGTCGGCCGGCTCACCACGGCCGTAGAGGTCCAGGATCGTCTCGTAGACGGTCTGGTGCGCGGGCCGGTAGAAGTCCTCCGGGCGCAGCACCTCGACCACGTCGGCGATCGCGTCCTTGCTCAGCAGCATGCCGCCGAGCACGGACTGTTCCGCGGTGAGGTCCTGTGGGGGCTGACGGTCGAAGGTGCCGTTGCCGCCTTCACCGGAGCCACCGGCCTCGCCGTCACGGACGGCCCGAGGCCGCCCGGCAGGACGGTCGTCGGTCAGAGCCATACGCAGCGTCACCCCCGGTGAACAGCTTAACGAACACACGTTCGATGCGCGAGCGACGGATGGGTGTCGCCCGCGCTGATCTCCCGCGATCTCCGGCTCTCACGGCGACGTCCGTGCGCGGCTCGCGCACGGCCCCTCGCCGGGCCGGTACGACCGAGGCTAGGTCGGTGCGGGCACCGCGCGCGAACCGGTCTGGTGATCGACTTGGGGATGAACTGTGCACCAACACCGCCCATCCCGGGACCGTGCTGTGGACATGTTGGGGACAACAGCCGGATTCGTGCCGGAACAGCAGGTCAGAGGCATGGGGACGGGTGTGGACAACTTTGCTCTGGCGTGTCGGCGCAGACCTCTCGTGGGCGTGTCGGACTCCCCGGGGCACCGCTCACCGTCCGTCGCGTCCACAACCCCGTCCGACGACCGGGGCGTCACCCTGCGGCGTGTCGCCTGCGTGACAACGGATCCCGCCCCATTCACTCGACAGGGTGTCGCAGTCCACGTAGGACTCCGGAGGGCGAGACCGCGGCCCCGATCGGTACCGACGAGAAAGGGCGGTGCCCGGAGCACAGGCTCCGGGCACCGCCCTCACTACGTTGCGTGGCCGAGTGACCACGGCCACAGATCAGCCGGCGACGACCGCGATCGGCAGCTCGGTGGTGACCTCCGGGTGCAGGCGGACCTGCACCTGGTGCTTGCCCAGGGTCTTGATGTGACCCGGGACGTCGACCGTCCGCTTGTCCAGCGCCGGGCCGCCCGCGGTCTTCACCGCGTCGACGACGGCAGCCGGCGTGACCGAACCGAACAGACGACCGCTGGCGCCGGCCTTGGCCGGCACGGTGACGTTCAGGTTCTTCAGCTGCGAGTCGACCTGCTGGGCGTGGCCCAGGTCGCGGATCTCGCGGGTCTTCTGGGCCCGGCGGATCTGCTCGACCTGCTTCTCGGCGCCACGGGTGGCGACGACCGCGAGCTTGCGCGGCAGCAGGTAGTTACGGCCGTAGCCGTCCTTGACCTCGACGATGTCACCCGGGGCGCCCAGGTTCGGGACGTCGGCGTTGAGGATGAGCTTCACGTGTCTCCCCTTCCTCAGCGAGCGGTCGAGGTGTAGGGCAGCAGGGCCACCTCGCGGGAGTTCTTGACCGCGACGGCGACGTCACGCTGGTGCTGCCGGCAGTTGCCGGTCACACGGCGGGCGCGGATCTTGCCCCGGTCGGAGATGAACTTCCGCAGCAGACCGGTGTCCTTGTAGTCGATCGGCTGGGCCTTGTCCTTGCAGAAAGCGCAGACCTTCTTCTTCGGCTTGCGCACGATGGCCTTGGCCATGGTGGTGCTCCTGGAGTAGTCCACCGCCCGTGACGGGCGGGATGCGAACGTGGATCAGAAGGGGGGCTCGTCGTCGGACGCCGCTCCGCTGCCCGCGGGCGGGGCCGAACCCCAGGGGTCGTCATAGCCGCCGGAGTTGCCTCCACCGGACCCGCCGCCGCCTTGCTGGCCGCCGCCGAATCCGCCGCCACCGCCGTCGTAGCCGCCACCACCGCCGCCGCCACCGAAGCCACCGGAGCCTCCGCCCCGGCTGACCTTGTTGACCTTGGCGGTCGCGTAGCGGAGCGAGGGGCCGACCTCGTCGACCTCCATCTCCACGACGGTGCGCTTCTCACCCTCGCGGGTCTCGAAGGACCGCTGGCGGAGACGCCCCTGCACCACGACCCGCGCACCGCGGGTCAGCGACTCGGCGACGTTCTCCGCCGCCTGCCGCCAGATGTTGCAGCGCAGGAACAGCGCCTCCCCGTCCTTCCACTCGCCGGACTGGCGGTCGAAGGTGCGCGGTGTGGACGCGACGGTGAAGTTGGCGACCGCGGCGCCGGAGGGGGTGAACCGCAGCTCGGGATCCGCCGTCAGGTTGCCCACGACGGTGATCACGGTCTCGCCGGCCATGACTGCCCCTCTCTCAGCCGGCGGCGGGCGCCGGCGTGCGGGTGACGTCCTTGCGCAGCACCTTGGTGCGCAGCACGGACTCGTTCAGGCCCAGCTGGCGGTCCAGCTCGGCGACGGTGGCCGGCTCCGCGGCGATCTCGACGACCGCGTAGATGGCCTCGCCCTGCTTCTTGATCTCGTAGGCCAGCCGGCGCTTGCCCCAGACCTCGATCTTCTCGATCGATCCGCCGTCGCTCTTCACGACGGTGAGGAACTGCTCCAGGGACGGCTGCACAGTGCGCTCGTCCAGGCTGCCGTCGAGGATGACCATGACCTCGTAATGACGCATGAGAACCACTCACCTCCTATGGACTCGTGACGGTCACGACCCCGACGGCCGTGACAGGAGGTTCTCAGTGCCCCCCGACAGTTCTCGATCCGCGACGACGTCGCGGCGACGACACTGCAGGAGAGCCGGGAAAGGTTACCAACGCCCGTCCGGGCCCCGACCTGCGGGTACACCGCTCCCGGGTCCCCGGGGCGGCGGGCGCCCGCTGTCGGGGGGCCTCGCTACCGTTGCCCGCATGCAGATCGGAGCACACGTCCGGGACGCCGAGGACCCGCTGGCCGAGGCCGGCGAGGTGGGCGCCGAGGTGATCCAGCTCTTCCTGTCCGATCCTCAGGGCTGGAAGAAACCGCCACCGCACCCGCGCGCGGCGGAGCTGGCGGCCTCCGAGGTCGCGGTGGTCGTGCACGCGCCCTACACCGCGAACGTCGCGTCGACGAACAACCGGATCCGCATCCCCTCCCGCAAGATCGTCCAGCAGCACCTGGCGGGTGCGGCCGAGGTCGGCGCGTTCGGCCTGGTCGTGCACGGCGGCCACGTCACGAAGGACGACGACCCGGCCACCGGCGTCGACAACTGGCGCAAGTTCGTGGAGCGCCAGGCCGGTGAGCACGGGTTCGACGTACCCGTCCTGATCGAGAACACCGCCGGCGGGGACAACGCGATGGCCCGCCGGTTCGACGCGCTCGGCCGGCTGTGGGACGCGGTCGGCGAGTTCGGCGTCGGGTTCTGTCTCGACACCTGTCACGCCTTCGCCGGCGGGGAGGAGCTGGCCGGTCTCGTGGAGCGCGCCCGCGCGATCACGGGGCGGATCGACCTGATCCACCTGAACTCTTCGCGCGACCCGTTCGACTCGGCCCGCGACCGGCACGCCAACATCGACTCCGGGACCATCCCGCCGGACGAGCTGGCCGCCGTCGTCGCCGAGGCCGGTGCCCCGGTCGTGGTGGAGACCCCGGCCGAGGGGCAGGCCCGCGACATCGCCTGGCTCCGCGAGCACGCCACGGCCTGAGCCTCACCGGGCCACCGGGCCACCGGGCTCACCGGGCTCACCGGGCTCACCGCCAGGCGAACACCGGCTGTTCCAGGTGCGCCACCCGGGTCGCGCGGCCGTGCAGCACGACCTCCCGGAACTGGTGCAGCACCGCGCCAGTGGGGGCGTGCACGAAGCGGTCGAACAGCGGCACCTGGATCACCGGGGCGTCCGACTCCGGGATGGTGAGGAACCGGGGCTCGTGGTCGATCTCCGCCAGCGGCGGGCGGTGCAGCTCGCCGACCTCGTCGGGGTTCGGCACGGGCTCCCCGGCGCCGCCGGCCCACAGCACGACCGGCGTGATCACGTAGCCGGAACGGGTGGGGTAGTCGTCCAGCAGGCCCAGCACCCGATCGGGACCGAGCTCCAGACCGATCTCCTCGGACACCTCGCGCCGGCCCGCCTGCTCGGCGGTCTCGCCGTCGTCGAGGCGGCCGCCGGGCAGCGCCCACTGTCCCGAGTGCGCGCGCAGCGACCGGGCCCGCCGGGTCAGGACGAAGGCGATCTCGTCGGCCAGCGGCCCGTCCCCGGTGGCACCAGGGACCGGGAGCAGCGTCATGGTCACGGCCGCGGCGCGCTTCCCGGCACGGTCGGCGTCCGACACGGTGTGGCGCGCGTGCGGCGGGAGGACGGTGAGTGCCTCCCCGATCCGCTCGCACAGCCGCTGCTGCACCCGGTCCGGGACCACCGCGTCGTCGCCCATGGCCCGATCCTGCCGCACCGTCCCCGCACCGGCGCCGACAGCGAGACCCGGGTCACCCCGGGCTCGCCGGCCGCACAGGTTGTCGCCGAACCGCACGAGTTCTCTGCGCCCCGCACAAGGTCGAGACCGTGCGGGGAGCCCTGGACGTGTGCGGTTGAGGGCAGATTGTGCGAGGCGGCGCCGGCCTGTGCCGCGCCGGGGCCCTGCGGGGCCGGCGCCCCCGCACCGCGACCGGGCGGACCCCGCGACGCCCGGCCGAGCTGCGCGGCAACCCGACAGACCCCGCGACGCCCGGCCGAGCTGCGCGGCGACCCAGCAGACCCTGCGACGTCCTGCCGAGCTGCGCGGCGACCCAACAGAGCGGCGGAGCGGCGGAGCGGCGGAGCGGCGGAGCGCTCAGGATCGCGTGGGCGGATCGCGCCGTTCGGACCGGTTCGGCCACGGCTCCCGGACGGCCGCGTCCCGCTCCGGAGCGCCCCGCACACGGCGCCGCCGCGGCGGTTCCGGACGATCGGTCCCCGTCACTCCGGCGGCAAGGCCGATCTCGTCCGCTGCCACCGGTCCCGCGCTCTGTCCCGCGCCCAGCAGCGAGCTCGACGGCCCCGCGCCCGGCCCCGGCGGCACCGGGGCCGCGGCGACGGGCCCGGTCGCCCGCGGCCACACGGGGTCCGGGTCCCGTCCGGGCTCCGGCTCCCGGCGCAGGATCTGCCGCACCACGAGCACGCACAGCCAGACCACGACCGCGTCGCGGACGAGCACCGTGACCAGGAACGGCTCGACCGGCAGACCCTTGGCCTCGACCCCGAGGTACTGGTACATCCGCGGCACCCAGACGAGTGCGTCGACCGTCATCCAGGCCAGCAGCAGCCTCCACCGCGGCAGCGCCAGCACGGCGAGGGGCACCAGCCACAGCGAGTACTGCGGGCTCCACACCTTGTTCAGCAGCAGGAACGCCGCGACGACGAGGAAACCCAGCTCCGCCACCGCAGGCGGGCGCGGGGCGCGCCACGCCAGCCAGGCGATCGCGGCGAACGCGAGCACCATCAGCGCGGCGGTGACGGCGTTGAGGACGGAGGGCGCTGCACCGTCGGCGAGCCGGCCGTCGAACCCGGCCCAGCCGGTGAACCAGTACAGCGAGTACCAGATCGAGTCCGGGTCGGCCGGACGCGTGCGGTTGAGCAGGAAGAACTCCGCCCAGCCGCGTGGCCAGGCCAGCGCGACGGGCAGGTTCACCGCCAGCCAGGACCCGATCGCCGCACCGATGACCCACGCCGCACGCGGCAGGCCACCGGAGGACCGTCGTCGCCACCCGACGAGCAGGATCGGCAGCAGCAGCAACGCCGGATAGAGCTTCGCGGCGGCGCCGAGCCCGATCAGCACGCCCGCCCAGCCGGGCCGGTCCCGGCGCAGCGCGAGCAACGCGCCGGTCGCGAGCGCGACGGTGACGGTGTCGAAGTTGGTGAAGGCGTGCACCAGCGCCAGCGGGGAGAGCGCGACCAGCGCGGCGTCCCACGGGCGTTCGGGGCGGAGCATCAGCACCGCCCACACCACCGCGAGCCATCCGGCGGCGAGCCAGAACGCCGTGATGTCGAAGTAGACGACGACGTCGAGCGCGCTCGGCAGCGGCAGCCGCTCGGACAGCCACATCCACCCGTCGGTGAGCTGGGCGTTCAGGTACTGGAAGAACCCGGTGAGGACCGGGTACTCCATGTAGCGCTCGACCCGGGACCCGTCGGCCGCGGACTCGAACCAGGCGTCGCGGTAGGGGACGCCGTCGTCGGCGAGACCTTCGAGCCCGTAGAGCGGAACGGTGTCGGAGTAGCACATCGCGACGTACTGGCGGTCGTTGCGCCAGTCCAGCGCGAGCACCCCGTCCGCGGTGCGGTACTCCTGCAGGCAGGCCGCCTTGCCGAGCCAGCTCACGGCCAGCACGACCACCGCGAACAGCAGCACGGTGCGCAGCGGCGTCCAGTACCGGGCCCGGCCGACGAGCGCGTGCCTGCCGAGCGGGCCCCCGGCGATCCGGCTGGCCGAGCGCGCCAGCGGCTCGGTCCACGTCGGGACGACCCGGCCGGTCGGGCCGTCCCCGGTCCGCCGCTCCTCGGGCGGGGCGGGGCCGGGACGGCCGGCTCCGGTCAGTTGTTCTCCCCGGTCGGTTCGCCGCCGCCGTCCGGGTCCTCGTCGTCGGCGAACGGGTTGTCCCGGCCGGGGCGGTCGTTGCCCGTGGACTCGCGGGTCCGGTCGCCGCCGTCGCCGCGGCCGGGGTCGCCGTTCCCGGAGTCACCGTCGCCGGACCCGTCGCGTCCCGGTTCCCCGCTCGGCTCCGCGGTCGGCTCGGCGCTCCCGGTGGGCTGCTCGCCGGTGTCGGTGGATGCCTCCCGTGCGGGGGGCGCCTGGCCGATCGGCTCGAAGCCGGAGAACCGTTCGACGGGGGTGCCGTCCAGCACGTCGTCCATGAACGACTGCCAGATCGAGCCCGGCAGCATCCGGCCGTAGATCGGGTTCCCGGAGGAGTTCCTGATCGGGCTGTTGTCGTCGGTGCCGACCCAGACCGCGGTGGACACCGACGGCGTGTAGCCGACCGTCCAGGCGTCGTTGTTCTGGCCCTCGGTGCCGCTCTGCACGGTGCCGGTCTTGGCGGCGACCGGCCGGCCGCCGCTCAGGCCGATCCGCGAGGAGTCCGCGACGTCGGTCATCGACTCGGTGACGTTGCGCGCCACCTCGGGGTCCATCACCTGCTCGCCGGTGTCGGTCGAGCCGCGGTCGAAGATGACCCGGCCGTCGCTCGCGGTGACCTTGGCGACGAGGTACGGCTCGCGTTTCACACCGTCCGCGGCGAAGGTGCCGTAGGCCGACGCCATGTCCTCCGGGTGGACCTCGCGGTCACCCAGCGAGATGCCGCCGGTGGGGTTCGGCAGGAGGTCGCCGGGGATGCCGGCCTGGTGCGCGGCCTCGGCGACCTTCTGCGGGCCGACGTCGAGACCCATCCGGTAGAAGACCGTGTTGATCGACTTCGTCATGGCCTCCTTGACCGAGCAGCTCGCACAGCTGACGCCCTCGGAGTTGGTGACCTTCGCGCCCGCCAGGGTCTGCGGGGAGGAGCCGTCGTAGGTGGCTCCCAACCCGATCGGGTCCGGGGCCTGCAGGGCCGCGGCCAGCACGAACGGCTTGAACGACGACCCCGGCTGCTTGAGCACGCTCGCGTAGTCGAGCCCGACGCCGTTCTCGCCGCCGTAGTAGGCGAGGACCGCGCCGGTCTTCGGGTCCACCGACACCAGCGACGAGCGCAGGTTCTCCGGCTGGCCCTCCATGATGTCCTTGACCGCCCGGGTGGCGTCCTCCTGGGCCTTCGGGTCGACCGTGGTGGTGACCGTCAGTCCCTGGGTGTTGATCTCCGTCTCGGAGATGCCGAGCCTCTCCAGCTCGGCGCGGGCGGCGTTGTAGATGTGGCCGCGGTCGTCGCCGGGGATGCCGCCGCCCTGGTTGCCCGCGGACTCCCGCCACTGCGGGAACTGCTGCTGCGAGCGCTCCGCCGGGGACAGCCAGTTCTGCTGGACCATGCCGTCGAGGACGAACGCCCAGCGCTGCTGGGACATCTCGAGGTTCTTCGCCGGGTCCCAGCGCGAGGGCGACTGGATGAGGCCGGCGAGCATGGCGCCCTCGGAGGGGCCGAGGTCCTGGACGTTCTTCCCGAAGTACGCCTGGGACGCGGCCTGCACGCCGTAGGCACCGCGACCGAGGTAGATCGCGTTCAGGTAGTTCTCCAGGATCTGTTCCTTGGTCATCTCCTTGGAGATCTTCGCCGCGAGCACGACCTCGCGGAACTTCCGGAACAGCGAGTACTGGTCGTTGCCGGTGGTCACCTTCACGTACTGCTGGGTGATCGTCGACCCACCACCGATCCCGCCGGTGAGCTGGTTGATCACCGCGCGGCCGATGCCGGAGATGTCGAAGCCGGGGTTGGAGTAGAACGAGCGGTCCTCGGCGGACAGCACGGCCTGCTGCACCGGCAGCGGGACCTGGTCGAGGCCGACACTGGTCCGGTTGACGTTGTCCGGCCGGACGGTCGCGAACGGCGCTCCGTCGGCGTAGGAGAACGTGGCGACCTGGCTGACGGCGATGTCGTCGGCGTTCGGCACAGGGAACACCAGCCAGCCGATCGCGAACGCGACGAGCGGGCCGATGACCGCCAGTGCGGCCGCCCCGAGCACCCAGTTCCGGATCCGGCGCCGGCGCGACCTGCCGCCCTTCGGGGGCTCGCCGCCGTCGCCGGGACGGCGGCCGTCGCCACGTCCGGGCGGGCCGGGCGGACCGCCACCGGCGCGGCCGGGTGGCGGCTGCTGTGCCGGGTACGGGCGGTCGACCGGGTCGAAGTTGCCGACGCCGGAGTCCTCGTGGGTCAGCAGCGGCGGCGGCGACTGGGAGTACGGCGACTGCGGCGGCGGCCGCTGACCGGGGGGCGGCCCGGGCGGGGGCCCCGGCGGCGGTCCCGGGCGACCGTTCGGCCCCGGACGGCCGGGGGGCGGTCCGGGGGGCGGAGGCGGCGGAGGCCCGTTCCGGCGGGGTCCCTGACCCGGACGGGGAGCCGGTGGGGGGAGGGGACGGCCGGGGGGCGGCGGGGGTCCGGGCGGCGGGGTGCGCCGGGGGTCACGCTCGTCGTTCACCGGGCGGCTCCGTGGGGTGCGGTCTCGCTGGTCCGCCGTCCGGGCCGGGGGAGCCCGGGGCGGTGGTCCGTTCGCGGTCCGGTGCCGTGCACGCGGTCCGGGTCGTCGCGGCGCTCGGTGTGCGGGTCATCCGCCCGCGGTCCTGGGTCCGCGGCGCTGCCGCCGGCCGGTGCCGAGGACGAACGACCGGACCAGATGGTTCCAGCCACACGCCCGGCACACCTCGACGACGTGCACCGTGAACTCGGGATGGTGCGCGGCCAGCTGCTCCAGGTCGGCCCCCGAGCGGGCCGAACCGGAGACGTGCCGGAGGCTCTCGCCGAACACCCAGGACACCTGGGCGAGCGGCTCCTTGCGGCACACCGGGCAGGTCTCGTCGACCGTGGTGCCGTGGAACCGGGCGGCGCGGTGCAGGTAGGCACCCGCATCGCACACCTCCTCCGGACCGACCCGACCGGCGCGGACGTCGCCCAGCAGCGCGCGGCGCTGCAGGGCGTAGTCCACCACCTGTCGCGGATTGAGCACCCTTCCAGGGTACGCGCGGCCGTCCGTCGTACCCAGCGGCCGCCCCGTCGGAGTAGCGGTCCCGGCCCAGGTGACGGCCGTCCACCCGGGTCACGACGGTCTGTGATGACGATCATGCATGAGGCGCGCCGATGTATCGGACCGATATAGTCGTACGGGTCGACCCCGGGCGGGGCCCGGGGGTGACGAGGAGGTGTGCCGTGCTGGAGTTCGCCGTGCTCGGCCTGCTCCAGGACGGCCCGCTGCACGGGTACGAGCTGCGCAAGCAGCTCGGTCGCCGGCTGGGCGGCCCGCGGGCATTCTCCTACGGGTCGCTGTACCCGGCGCTGCGCAGGCTCGTCCGGGCCGGGCTCATCGCCGACACCGGCGATCCCGCGGACAGTGTCGCGGGTGGCCGGCTGCGGCGCGGCCGCCGGGTCTACCGGATCACCGGCGACGGGAAGGACCGTTTCGCCGAGATCCTCGACGAGGCCGGGCCACAGGCGTGGGAGGACGGAAGTTTCGGCGTGCACCTGGCGTTCTTCTCGCGGACGCCGGTGGCGACGAGGATCCGCATCCTGGAGGGTCGCCGCCGGACGGTGGAGGAACGCCGGGACGGACTGCGCGTCACGCTGGGACGCACCGGTGAGCAGATCGACCGATACACCCGCGAGCTGCACCGCCTCGGGCTGGAGAGCTCCGAGCGCGAGGTGCGCTGGCTGAACGAGCTGCTCGCGACCGAACGGGCGGAGCAGCTCGACGAGACCATCCCCGGCACGGGAGCCGGTACGGACGCCGGACCCGGATCCGGCGGGCAACGACAGGACGAGACAACAGGAGGAGCCTGACATGAGCCAGGTTCGGGTCGCGGTCGTCGGCGTGGGCAACTGCGCGGCGTCGCTGGTGCAGGGTGTCCGCTACTACGCGGGCGCCGACCCGTCGACCAAGGTCCCCGGCCTGATGCACGTGGACTTCGGCGGCTACCACGTCGGGGACGTGACGTTCGTGGCCGCGTTCGACGTCGACGCGAAGAAGGTCGGGCACGACCTCGCCGACGCCATCTCGGCCAGCGAGAACAACACGATCAAGATCGCGGACGTGCCGCCGCTGGGCGTGACCGTCCAGCGCGGGCCGACCCTCGACGGCCTCGGGCGCTTCTACCGGGACACGATCACCGAGTCCGACGACGAGCCGGTCGACGTCGCGCAGGCGCTGCGCGACTCGGGCGCCGACGTCCTCGTGTCCTACCTGCCGGTGGGCAGCGAGGACGCCGACCGGTTCTACGCCCAGGCCGCCATCGACGCCGGGGTCGGCTTCGTGAACGCGCTGCCGGTGTTCATCGCGTCCGACCCGGAGTGGGCCGAGAAGTTCCGTGCGGCCGGGGTGCCGATCGTCGGTGACGACATCAAGTCCCAGGTCGGCGCCACCATCACCCACCGGGTGCTGGCGAAGCTGTTCGAGGACCGCGGCGTGCAGCTCGATCGCACGATGCAGCTCAACGTGGGCGGGAACATGGACTTCCTGAACATGAAGGAGCTGGAGCGGCTCGAGTCGAAGAAGGTCTCGAAGACCCAGTCCGTGACGTCCCAGGTGGACCGGGACATGGGCAAGGACAACGTGCACATCGGCCCGTCGGACTACGTGGCCTGGCTGGACGACCGCAAGTGGGCCTACGTGCGGCTGGAGGGCCGGGCGTTCGGTGACGTCCCGCTGAGCCTGGAGTACAAGCTCGAGGTCTGGGACTCCCCGAACTCGGCCGGGATCATCATCGACGCCGTGCGCGCGGCGAAGATCGCGATGGACCGCGGGATCGGCGGACCGATCCTCTCGGCGTCGAGCTACTTCATGAAGTCCCCGCCGGAGCAGTACCGCGACTCCGAGGCGCGGGACAAGGTGGAGGAGTTCATCCGGGGCGAGGGCGACGCCTGATCACTTTCCGTTCCGGTGCCGGCCCGGACGGTGACCACGCAGGTCACCGCCGGGCCGTCGCCGTTTCCGGAGCAGGAAGTTCCCGATCCGGAATCTTCTCGGAATTGTTCGTGAGCGCAGTCATGCATTGATTGTGTGCTGCGTCATTTATTCGAACGATATGTGTTCGTAATGTGCGCGTCGGCCTTGCGCGACCGACGCCCACCCGGGGCGGAGGGGCGCGGGGTCACCGCCGGGCGACGACGCGGGCGGGAAGCCGGTCCCGGCACGTCGCTCCCTCGGCACGCCGGTCACTCCCCTGAAGAACCGGCGTTTCCGCCTCCACCGCACGCCCGGGGTGCTACTCCCGAGGATTTTCCCGTGCCCCAGCGCACCACCGCTCCGGCGCTCCGCGTCGCCGTCGTGGCCACCGCCGCCGCGGCGGCCGCCCTGTCCGTGCTCCCCGCGGCCGCGGCGGCCCCCGCCGACGCCGCCCCGGCCCCCGCCGCGTCCGTGACCCGTGACGTCGCGCCGGCCGCCACCGTCCTGCCCGCCGCCCCCGCACCCGCGGTCAACCCCGCCGCGCAGAACGTGGCCGAGGCCGCCAAGGCCGCCGCGCCCGCCGCCCGTGCCGCGGCCGCCCGCAGCAGCGCGCTGTCCACCGCGATGGCTCAGCTCGGCAAGCCCTACAGCTGGGGTGCCACCGGGCCCAGCGCGTTCGACTGCTCCGGCCTGGTCAGCTACGCCTACAAGAAGGCGGGCAAGGACGTCCCGCGTACCAGCAAGGCCCAGGCGTCGGCGGGCACGAAGGTGTCGAAGTCGAACCTGCAGGCCGGTGACCTGGTCTTCTTCTACAGCCCGGTCAGCCACGTGGGCATCTACATGGGCGACGGCAAGATCGTCCACGCCTCCACCAGCGGCGAGCCGGTCAAGGTGTCCGACATGGACGCGATGCCGTTCAACTCCGCGCGCCGGATCTGATCCGGCCCCGGACGACCGGACCGGCGGCCCCGGGACCGTGCCACGCGCACGGTCCCGGGGCCGTCGTCGTCGCGTACCGGTGTCCGGCGTCGACAATCACCGCATGAACGTCGACGGGGACGGCCCCGCCCACCCGCCCGGTGACCGCGTGACGGCCGACGGGCCCGACGCGCTCGCCCGCCGTGCCGTCCGCCTCCTCGGCGACCGGCCGCGCGTCCTGATCGGACTGGCCGGCAGCCCGGGGAGCGGCAAGACGACCCTGGCCGCCGCCCTGGCCGAGCGGCTCGGCCCGGCCGCGGTCGCCCTGCCGATGGACGGGTTCCACCTCGCCAACGTCACGCTCGACCGGCTCGGGCGCCGGGACCGGAAGGGTGCGGTGGACACGTTCGACGGGGCCGGGTTCGCCGCGCTTCTCGACCGGGTCACGTCGACGACCGGCGAGACCGTCTACGCGCCCGGCTTCGACCGGGCAGTCGACGAGCCCGTCGCCGGCTCGATCGCGATCGAGCCCGGGCACCGGATCGTGCTGGTCGAGGGCAACTACCTCCTGGTGCCCGACGAGCCGTGGGCCCGGATCCGGCCGCTGCTCGCGGCGGCCTGGTTCGTCGGGACGCCGGAGGACGAACGGTTGCGTCGCCTGGTCGAGCGGCACACCCGGCACGGCCGCACCGCGGAGGCGGCCCGGGCGTGGGCCCGTGACGTCGACGGCGCGAACGCCGACCTGATCGAGTCGACCCGTCGGCGCGCGGATCTGGTGGTGCCCGGCACCGCCGGTGCCGGGTCCGTAGGTTCGGGTCCATGACCTCGCCCCGCCGCCCCCTCGCCCTGATCACCGGTGCCTCCCAGGGCATCGGCGCCGCCGTCGCGAAGCTCATCGCCCCGCGGTACGACCTGATCCTGGGCGGGCGCGACGAGCGGCGGCTGGCCTCGCTGACCGACGAGCTGACGACGGCGGGCCCCGTCACCGTGACGACCCTGCCGGTGGAGCTCACCGACGACGACGCGCTGGCCGGTGTCCTGTCCGGCATCGACCGCCTCGACGCGCTGGTGCACTCCGCCGGGATCGGCGAGCTCGGCACGGTCGCGGACACCCCGGCCGCGACCTGGCGGACCCAGTTCGACGTCAACGTGGTCGCGGTCGCGGAGGCCACCCGGCTGCTGCTGCCCGCGCTCCGGGCGGCCGGTGCCGACGGCGGCGCGGACGTCGTGCTGGTCAACTCCGGTTCCGGCATCGCCGCGCGGGCGGGCTGGGGCTCCTACGCCGCGAGCAAGTTCGCGCTGCGCGCCTTCGGCGACGCGCTGCGGGCCGAGGAGTCCGGCAACGGCATCCGGGTCACCTCGGTGCACCCGGGCCGGGTGGACACCGCGATGCAGGAGCGGGTCGTGGCGCACGAGGGCGGCGAGTACGACGGGTCGCGGTTCCTGCGGCCCGAGTCCGTCGCCTCCGCGGTGCTCGCCGCGCTGACCGCGACCCGCGACGCACACCTCACCGAGATCGTGGTGCGCCCGCAGGGATAGCAGCGACCGCACGCAGCTCGTCCAGCGCGGCGAGCACCGGCGGGGTGTGGGCGGCCGCGTCCCGCACGACGGCCAGGATCGAGCGCACCGGCACCGGCCGGACGACCGGCACCGCACACGTCCCGGCCGGGATCCGGACCGCACCGAGCTCGGGCAGCACGGTGATCCCGATCCCGGCCGCGACGAACGCGAGCGCGGTCGGGTAGTCGTGCGCCTCCACGTGGAACGGCGGGCGGAACCCGGCGGCGGTGCACGCCTCGACCAGGTTGCGCCGGCACCATCCGCGGGCGAAGTCGTTGTCCACCCAGCGCTCACCGGACAGCTCGGCCAGCTCGATCTCGGCGCGGTCCGCCAGCGGATGCGTCTCCGGCAGCACGGCGACGTACGGGTCGTCGAGCAGGTGGTGCGCGGTGAACCCGGGCCACGCCTCGAAGTCCGGCCGCTCGACGGCGATCTGCAGGTCGGAGCGGTCGGCCGGGTCGTCGGGCAGCCACTCCCGCAGGGCGAGGTCCAGCCGGACGCCCGGGAACTCGGTCCCGAGCCTGCGCACGACCCGGGGAAGCCAGGCGCCACCGACGGAGGCGAAGTACGACAGCGACAGCGCGCCCGTCCGCCCCGCCCGGAGGTCCGCCACGACGACCTCGGCCTCGCCGAGCCGGGAGAGGATCGCGTCGGCCTGGTCGGCCAGCACCAGCCCGGCGGCCGTGGCCCGCAGCCCGCGGCCGGCCCGCTCGAACAGCGCCAGGCCGGTCTCGCGCTGGAGTGCGGTCACGTGCTGGCTCACCGCCGACGGCGTGTAGCCGAGGTTGGCGGCGGCGCCCTGCACCGAGCCGCTCGCGACGACGGACCGGAAGACGCGCAGACGATGGGTGTCGAGCACCCCAGGACTGTACAGCCGTACTGAATCCAGCGGTAGGAACAATCGCTGGTGCTGAAGTGTCCCGGGCGGCAGTCTCGGATCCATGACGCTCTCCCGGCAGGTGCTCCCCCTCGCGGCCGCGGCGACCACGGTCGTCCTCTGGGCGTCCGCCTTCGTCGGGATCCGGGCGGTCGGGCACGACCTCTCGCCCGGTGCGCTGGCGCTGGGGCGGATGGTCGTCGGGTCGCTGACCCTGACCGTGATCGTGCTGGTCGTGCGGGGCCGCCGGGGCGGCCCGCCGCTGCTGGGACGGCGTCCGCCCACCCGGGGCCTGCTCGGCGCGGTCGCGCTGTGGGGCGCCGCCTGGTTCGGCCTCTACAACCTCGCGCTCAACGCGGCCGAGCGGCACCTCGACGCGGGCACCACCGCGCTGCTGGTCAACGTCGCGCCGGTCGTCGTCGCCGTCCTCGCCGGGCTGCTGCTCGGCGAGGGGTTCCCGGCCCGGCTGCTGGCCGGGATGGCGATCGCGTTCGCCGGTGTGGTGCTGATCGCGACGACGACCTCGGCGGGTGGCACCGACGTCGCCGGGGTGCTGCTCGGGCTGGTGGCCGCGCTCGTCTACGCCGGTGCCGCCGTCGCGCAGAAGCGCCTGCTCGCCCGGCTCGACGCCCTGACGGTGACCTGGCTCGGCGCCGTCGCCGGGACGGTCGCGCTGCTGCCCTACCTGCCCACGCTGCTCACCGAGCTGGGGTCCGTGCCGGCCACGGCGATCGCGGGCACCGTGTACCTCGGCGTCTTCCCGACCGCGATCGCGTTCCTGACCTGGGGATACGCCCTGTCCCGGACGACGGCGGGCCGGCTCGCCGCCGCCACGTACGCCGTCCCGCCGATCGTCGTCCTGCTGTCCTGGGGTCTGCTCGGGGAGGTCCCGGCGCCCCTCGCTCTGGCCGGCGGGGTGCTGTGCCTGGCCGGCGTCGTCGTCGCCACCCGGCCCCGGCGCCGGCGCACGACCGCCGGGCCCGCCCCGGAGTCGGTCGGAGGACGGATCCCCTCCGGCCGCTGACTGGCTACCCTCGGATCCATGGGGGAGCAGCAGGGGGACGACGGCAAGGCGCTGATCCGGGTGTCGGACGCCGACCGTCAGGAGACCGCCGAACGGCTGAAGCTCGCGCACGACGAGGGGCGGCTGTCGCTGAGCGAGTACGACCAGCGCCTGCAGAGCGCCTACGCGGCGACCGTCCGGGCCGATCTGGACGTGCTCGTCGCGGACCTGCCGGTGGTGAAGCGCAAGCACCTGCCGGCGGTCCGTGCGGAGAAGGCGGAGGCCGAGAAGGCCGAGGCCACACGGGAGTACGTCAAGGAGTGGCGGTCGTGGGCCGGGGTCGCGGTGCTGCTCACCGGGATCTGGGCGGTGACCTCGCTGGCCGCGGGCGACGCCGTCTTCTTCTGGCCGGTCTTCCCGATCGGGATCTGGGGTGCCGTGCTCGTCGCACAGCTCTTCTGGGGCGGCGACGACGACTGAGGCGGGCTCCCCGGCCCGATTCCCCCTGCGGCGGCGGGCATCGGCCTAGAGTCGGTCCATGCTCGATCCCGGCCGCGTCGACCTGGCCGCGCTGGCGGACGCGCTCGACGACCGGTCACCGGACACCCGCTGGTACCTCGACCCGTCGGGCGGCGGGATCGCGGCGTACGGACCCGGCGAGACCGGCCCGCCGCCGGGCGACTGGGTGGAGATCGACCGGGTCACCAGCCGCGAGTCCTACCGGGACATGTCGGACTTCACCGCGGGTGTGCAGCACCGCAGGGCGGCGGCACTGCTGGACCGGGCGATCGACGGCCGCGGGGCGTTCCGCCGGTTCAAGAACACCCTGTTCGAGTTCCCCGAGGTCCGCGACCAGTGGTACCGGTTCCGCGACGCCCGTTCCCGGCGCCGCGCGGTCGACTGGCTGGCCGGGGCGGGGCTGATCACCGAGCCGGACGCGGAGCGCCTGCGCGCCCGGTACCCCGATCCGGACCCGTCGAACGACGACGTGCCGGCCGCCGTCGCCGAGGACCTGGCCGCGCTCTACGGCCCGCGGTTGCGCCAGGTGCTGCTGTTCGGTTCCTGGGCCAGCGGTGAGGGCTCGGTCGAGTCGGCGATCGACCTCCTGGTCGTCCTCGACGACGACCGCGCCTCGATCCTGGCGTGGGAGGAGCTGCGGGCGATGGACGACGTCCTCTGGCAGCACACCGAGCGGACCGGCCTGACGATCAGCGCCCTCCCCGTGGGGCAGCACGAGCTCACCCGGCCCGGGGACCCGACGGTGATCCGTGCGCGTGCCGAGGCGGTGCGGGTGCGGTGATCCCGATCCCGCCGCACGAGGAGCACGACGAGCCGGGAGAGGACGGGGAGCGCCGCACCCGGTCCGGTATGGCACGGGCCCGCACGGAGCTGGGCGGCGCCCGGGTGCTCGCCGAGCACGGGTTCACCGACGCGGCTGTCTCCCGGTCGTTCCACGCCGCGTTCCGGGCGGCCGAGACCGCGCTGCTGGTCCTGGGGGAGACCCGGGCGGAGCACTCCGACGTCGTCAGCGCGTTCGTCCGGCGGGTCGTGCGCGAGCGGTCGCTGGACCCCCGGGCCGGACGCCTGCTGCGGTCGCTGTTCAACCGGCGCGGGCTGGCCGACCACTCCGACGTCGGCGCACCGGAACGGGAGGCGAAGTCGGCGCTGGACGACGCCGCGTTCGTGATCGACGCCGTCGAGTCCTGGCTGGCGGAGCCGTCGTTGAGCCGGCCGCCGGACGCGGTGGAGGGCGCCACCCGGCGTCCGGCCAGGCCCCCGCGCCGGACGGCCCGCTGACCGGGGCCCGGTCAGAAGAAGTCGCCGCCGAAGTCCCCGAAGTCGCCGAAGTCCCCGTCGCCGCCGTCGAACGCGCCCGGGTCCTCGAGGCCCCCGTCCATGCCGTCCGCACCGGCCCCGTCGGCGAACCCGTCGGCGTAGGCGGCCTGCTCGGCACCCGCCATGCCGCTGAACATCGACGAGAACAGCAACGCCGACCCGACGCCCCAGGCCCCGGCGACCAGCGCCGGCTTCCACCAGGGCTCGGAGTACCAGCCGCGCGGGACCGGGCGGCCCGCGACCGTGCCACCGGGGTAGTAGTGGTTGTTGCGCTCGGTCGGGTTCGGCGAGGCGCCCAGCGTGCGGCCCTCGACCTCGACCTCACGGTCCTCGGTGACCTGACCGGCGCGGGCCTGCCCGGGCAGCGGCGGGAGCTCGGGTCCGGGGTCCATGCCCATCGCGCTGCGGGCGGCGTGCACGTAGTAGAGGCCCTCGTACGCCGTCTCGGTGACCTGGCGGCACTGCGCGGCGGTGCGGGCCTGCTCCATCTGGGAGCCGGCCGCGGTGTAGCGCTCGGCCGCGTCGGCCAGTGCCTGACGGCTGGGCTCGTCGGTGCCGTGCAGCGACAGGACCTGGCCGCCGAGGCGCTCCACCCAGCGTCGGGCGTCGGCCTTCGCGTCGTCGAGGGCGGCGGCCTTGTCCGCGTTGTGCCGGCGGACTAGCCACACCACACCGGCGACGACGGCCAGCGCGACGATCAGGGTCAGCAGTGCTCCGGTCATGTCGGACCTCCCACCCGGACAACGGGCGGGAGGTCCGGGGCGTTCCCGCTACCGGACGATGTTGACCAGACGCCCGGGCACGACGATGACCTTCTTCGGCTCCGCGCCGTCCAGCGCCGCGGCGATCTTCTCGTCCGCCAGTGCTGCCCCGCGGATCTCGTCCTGGCCGGCGTCGGCCGGGACGGTGACCCGGGACCGGACCTTGCCGTTGACCTGGATCGGGTACTCGACGGTCTCCGCCACCAGGTACCGCTCGTCGGCCTGCGGGAACGGTGCGTGGGCCAGCGACCCGTCGTGGCCCAGCTTCTGCCACAGCTCCTCGGCCAGGTGCGGCGTCAGCGGCGCCATCATCAGCACCAGCGGCTCCGCGACCTCGCGCTCCACCGGCGCAGCACGCTTGGTCAGCAGGTTGTTCAGCTCGATCAGCTTCGCCGCGGCGGTGTTGTAGTGCAGGGCGGACAGGTCCTCCCGCACACCCGCGACGGCCTTGTGCAGGGCACGGCGGACGTCGTCGGAGGGCTCGGCGTCGACGACCGTCGACTCGCCGGTGCCCTCGTCGACCAGGTTGCGCCAGACCCGCTGCAGGAACCGCTGCGGCCCGACGACGTCACGCGTCGACCACGGGCGCGAGGCGTCCATGGGGCCGGTGTACATCTCGTACAGCCGGAAGGTGTCGGCGCCGTAGCGCTCGCACATCTCGTCGGGCGTCACCACGTTCTTCAGCGACTTGCCCATCTTCCCGTACTCCTGGGTGACGGGCTCGCCGTTCCACGTGAAACCACCATCAGGTGACTCCACCACCTCTTCGGCGGGCACGTACATGCCGCGGGCGTCGGTGTAGGCGAAGGCCTGGATGTAGCCCTGGTTGAACAGCCTCCGGAACGGCTCCTCGCTGCTCACGTGGCCCAGGTCGAACAGGACCTTGTGCCAGAACCGCGAGTACAGCAGGTGCAGCACCGCGTGCTCGACACCGCCGACGTACAGGTCGACACCGCCCGGGTCGTCCGCGGCGCGCTCCGGGTCCTTGCCCACCCAGTACCGCTCGGCCTCCGGGGACACGAAGCGCTCGGAGTTCTCCGGGTCCAGGTAGCGCAGGTAGTACCAGCAGGAACCGGCCCACTGCGGCATCGTGTTCGTCTCGCGCCGGTACGTCCTCGGCCCGTCGCCCAGGTCCAGCTCGACGGTCACCCACTCGTCCGCCCGGGACAGCGGGGGCTCGGGCTCGCTGCCGGCGTCGTCCGCGTCGTAGGTCTTCGGTGCGTAGTCGTCGACGTCGGGCAGTTCGACGGGCAGCCGGTCCGCGGGCAGCGAGACCGGGCCGTGCTCGTCCCAGACGATCGGGAACGGCTCGCCCCAGTAGCGCTGCCGGGAGAACAGCCAGTCCCGCAGCTTGTACTGGACGACGCCCTCGCCGGCGCCGCGTGCCGCCAGCCAGTCGGTGATCGTCCGCTTCGCGTCGTCGACGTCCAGCCCGTCCAGGCTGATCTCGTCGTTCGCCGAGTTGATCGCCGGTCCGTCACCGGTGAAGGCCTCGCCGTCCCAGCCCTCGCCCGGGTCGACGGTGCGCACGACCGGCAGGCCGAACGCGGTCGCGAAGTCCCAGTCCCGCTGGTCCTGGCCCGGCACCGCCATGATCGCGCCGGTGCCGTAGCCCATCAGCACGTAGTCGGCCACGAACACCGGGACGGAGGCGCCGTTCACCGGGTTCACCGCGTACGCGCCGGTGAAGACGCCGGTCTTGTCCTTGTTCTCCTGGCGGTCCAGCTCGGACTTGCGCCCGGCCTCCGCGCGGTACGACGACACGGCATCGGCCGGGGTCGCGGCGCCGCCGGTCCAGCGGGCGTCGACCTCCGACGGCCAGGCCGCCGGGACGATCGTGTCCACCAGCGGGTGCTCCGGGGCCAGCACCATGTAGGTGGCGCCGAACAGCGTGTCCGGCCGGGTGGTGAAGACCTCGATCGCGTCGGCCCCGTCCTGGACGGGGAACCGGACCCTGGCGCCCTCGGACCGGCCGATCCAGTTGCGCTGCATCGCCTTGACCGACTCCGGCCAGTCGACCCGGTCCAGGTCGTCGGCCAGCCGGTCGGCGTAGGCGGTGATCCGCATCATCCACTGCTTGAGGTTGCGGCGGAAGACGGGGTAGTTGCCGCGCTCGGAGCGCCCCTCGGGGGTGACCTCCTCGTTCGCCAGCACGGTGCCCAGGCCGGGGCACCAGTTCACCGGCGCCTCGGAGATGTAGGCCAGCCGGTGCGCGTCGACCAGCGCGCGGCGCTCGCCCTCGGACAGCGCGGTGTACGGACGTCCGTCCGGGGTGGCGCGCTCGCCGGACTCGTAGGCGGCGCGCAGCTCGGCGATCGGGCGGGCGCGGCCTGCCTCGGCGTCGTACCAGGACTCGAAGATCTCCCGGAAGATCCACTGGGTCCAGCGGTAGAACGGGATGTCGGTGGTCGACACGGAGCGGCGCGGGTCGTGGCCCAGGCCCAGGCGGCGCAGCTGCTCGCGGTACCGGGCGATGTTGGCCTCGGTCGTGGTGCGCGGGTGGGTCCCGGTCTGGACGGCGTACTGCTCGGCGGGCAGCCCGAAGGCGTCGAAGCCCATCGGGTGCAGCACGTTGTGCCCGGTCATGCGCAGGTAGCGGCCCAGCACGTCGGTGCCGATGAAGCCCAGCGGGTGCCCGACGTGCAGCCCCGCCCCGGACGGGTACGGGAACATGTCCATCAGGTAGAACTTCGGCTTCTCCGAACCCGGCTCGCCGGGGTTCGGGGCGTGGAAGGTCTGCTCGGCCTCCCAGAAGTCCTGCCACTTGCGCTCGATCCGGCCCGCCATCGCGGCGTCGTAGCGGTACGCGGGGCGGTCGGGGCGCTCACCGCCGGCGGCGGGGGCGGTGCTGGTCTCGGTGCTCATGTCCGTCTCACCTCGGGAAACCTGTCGCGACGGCCCGTCGGGGCCCGGAACACGCTGCGACCCCTCGCACCGCGTGGGCATGAGGGGTCGTCGCCGCGCCGATCGGTCCGCTCCTGCGGACCTCCTACGACGCGGCGCCGGGAAGCCGGCGAGCCGCGCACATGTGACCAGGGTAGCCGGGGCGGGCGACCCGGTTCAGCCGGGTTCTACCCTGGTCACGTGCCCACCACAGTGCGCCTGATCGTCGCTGCCCTGCTCCTGCTGGCCGGGGCGGTGCTCGTCGTGCTCGCCGCGCTCGGCGCGAGCGGCCGGCTGCCGCGCAACCGCGTCGCCGGCGTGCGGACGCCGAACAGCCTGCGGACCGCCGACGCGTTCCTGCTGGCCAACCGGGTCGCCGCCGGTCCGATGGGCGCCGCGGGCGTGGTCGGGCTGGCCGGGGGTGCCGCGCTGCTGTTCACCCGCGCCGGGGCGACGCCGTGGGTGCTGGGCGCCATCTCCGTGGTCGGCCTCGTCGTGATGGCCGGGATCGGCGGGGCGCTCGGGGCCCGGGCCGCGGACGCCGCGATCGCCGCGCAGGCGCCCGCCGCCGGCTGTGGTGGCGTGTGCAGCGGCTGCGACCTGATCGCGGGCTGCCGGGACGCGACCGGCACCACCCCGGGCACCGCGTCGACGGACGCCACGACGGGCTGACCCGGGGGGCAGCGGCCGATCAGTTGTGTGCCGGGTCCAGCGGGAAGGTCGCGAGCAGCGCGAGCGGGATGCCCTGCCGGCGCAGCACCCGCTCCCAGAGCCGGTCGTGCGCGACGGTGAGGAGGTCGTCGGGCAGCCCGGGGACGACGAACCAGTCCCCGCGGGCGATCTCCCCGCCGAGCTGCCCCGCGTCCCACCCCGAGTACCCCGCGAAGATCCGCAGGCCGCGCAGCCGGGGCGCGAGACGCGCCGGATCCGAGTCGAGGTCGACCAGCTGCACCGGCGGGCGCACCGGCATCAGGCCGGACAGCCCGCGACCCGACTCGCCCGTCCGCAGTGCCGCGAGGCACAGCGCGGTCTGCGCCTCCACCGGTCCGCCGACGAACATCGAACCGGGATCACTGGTGACCCCGGCCCAGCGCGGCAGCACGTCGCGGACGGCGGCCGGGCCCGGCCGGTTCAGCACGACACCGAGGCTCCCGTGCGGCCGGTGCTCGATCATGTAGACGACCGAGCGGGCGAAGTTCGGGTCGCCGAGTCCGGGGGCGGCGACGAGCAGACTCCCCGGTGTGACCGGGGGAAGAGCGGCGCCTCGCGTGGCGCGGTGTTCCCGCACGACCCCATGTTCGCACCCGCGCCACGGACGTAGGCTCGGCACCCGTGTGCAGTACTCCCACCCGTCCGGACGACGCCACCGGCGGGCCGGGGGAGAGTGCCGGGCTCCCGGCGGCGCTCGCCCTCCTGCGCCGGGGACCGTTCGCCCGGCTGTTCGCCGTACGGCTCTCGGCCCAGTGGGCGGACGGGCTGTTCCAGGCCGCGCTGGGCGGCGCGGTGCTGTTCAACCCGGAGCGTGAGGCGGATCCGCTGGTCGTCGCCTCCGGACTGGCGGTGCTGCTGCTGCCGTACTCGTTGCTGGGCCCGTTCGCCGGGTCGCTGCTCGACCGCTGGGACCGGCGACGCGTGCTGGCCGGCGCGAGTGCGGTGCGGGCGGTGCTGGTCGTCGCCGTCGCCGCGGCGGTCGCGGCGGGCTGGGCCGGGACACCGCTCTACGTCCTCGCGCTCGCGGTGACGGGGGTGAACCGCTTCGTGCTGACCGGATTGTCGGCGGCGCTGCCGCACGTCGTGCCCGGCACGGCGCGGCTGGTGCCCGCGAACACCCTCTCGGTGACCGTCGGGGCCGGGATCTCGGCGACCGGCGCCGGGTGCGCCGTCGCGCTGCGGGCGGTGTTCGGCGACGGCGACGCCGGTTCGGCCGCCACCGTCCTGGCCGCCGCGCTGGGGTCGCTGGTCGCCGCCGGGCTGGCCGCCGGGTTCACGCGCCGTGCGCTCGGGCCCGGCCGGACCGTCGGCGACGCGCCCGGCCCGGCCGTCGCGGGGACCGGCCGGACGGTCGTGCCCGGGCCCGGCGGTGGCGACGGCAGCGTGCGGAGCACGGCGCCCGGCCCGGGCGGCTCCCGCCCGTCGGTCCTGCGTGACGTGCTCGGTGGCTTCACGGCGGGCGCCCGCGCGACCGTCACCACCCCGGCGGTCTGCGCGCCGTTCCTCGGCCTGGTCGCGCACCGGCTGGCCTTCGGCATCAACACGCTGCTCCTGCTCATGCTGTTCCGGCACGTGTTCACCCCGGAGAACGTCCCGGGCGCCGGTGGACTGCTCGGGGTGGGGGTCGTCGCCGGACTGACGGCGGCCGGGCTCGCGGTCGCCGCACTCGTCACCCCGGCGCTCGTGCGGACGGTCGGGACGGTCCGAGCGGTGCGGGTGGCGCTCGCCGGCGCGGTGCTCTCCCAGGGCGCGGTCGCGGTCTGGCTGACGCTGCCGACGGTGCTCGTGAGCGCGTTCCTGCTGGGCGTGTTCGGGCAGGTCGTGAAGCTGTGCGCCGACGCGGGTGTCCAGTCGGGCGCCGGGGACTCCGTCCGCGGGCGGGTGTTCGCGCTGTTCGACGCGGTGTTCAGCGTCTGCTACGTCGCGGCCGTCACGCTCGCCGCGGTCGCGGGACCGCCCGACGGCCGGTCACCGGCGCTGCTGGGGCTCGCCGCCGGGCTGTACGCGGCCGGGCTCGTGGCGCACGTCGTCTACCTGGACGGACGTCGTGTACGGACGTCCGACAGCACCGTCACCTGAACAGGAAGACGAGTCGTACGTCCGTGTCATACATACGTGTAATACGTACGTACACACACCGTCAGAGGTTCTCCGCAGCCCACGCCCGCAGTGCGGCCTCGGCACGCTCCGGGCCGAGGGGGCCCTCCTCCATCCGCAGCGCGAGCAGGTGCTTGTACGCCTTGCCCACCGCCGGTCCGGGGGCGATCCCGAGCAGCTCCATGATCTGGTTGCCGTCGAGGTCCGGCCGGATCGCGTCGAGCTCCTCCTTCTCGCGCAGCGCGGCGATCCGGTCCTCCAGACCGTCGTAGTTGCGCTGCAGCGCGGCGGCCCGGCGCCGGTTCCGCGTGGTGCAGTCCGACCGGACGAGATCGTGCAACCGGTCCAGCAGGGGACCCGCGTCCGTCACGTAGCGCCGCACGGCGGAGTCGGTCCACTCGCCCTTGCCGTAGCCGTGGAACCGCAGGTGCAGGTAGACGAGCTGGGAGACGTCGTCGATCAGCGCCTTCGGGTACTTCAGCGCCCGCATCCGCTTGCGGGTCATCTTCGCGCCGACCACCTCGTGGTGGTGGAACGAGACCCGGCCGTCCGGCTCCTTGCGGCGGGTCGCCGGCTTGCCGATGTCGTGCAGCAGCGCCGCCAGCCGCAGGGTGAGGTCCGGGCCGTCGGTCTCGCGCTCGATCGCCTGCTCCATGACGACGAGGGAGTGCGTGTAGACGTCCTTGTGCTGCATGTGCTCGTCGGTCTCGAGCTGCATGTCCGGGACCTCCGGGACGACGTGCCGGGCGAGCCCGGTGTCACAGAGCAGCTCCACGCCACGGCGCGGGTGGGCGCCGAGGATCAGCTTCGAGAACTCGGCCTGGACGCGCTCGGCGGTGATCCGGGCGAGCTCGCCGGCCATCTCGGTCATCGCGGCCGTCACCCGCTCGGCCGGGGTGAACCCCAGCTGGGAGACGAACCGGGCGGCGCGCAGCATACGGAGCGGGTCGTCGGCGAACGACCGCTCCGGCAGGTCGGGGGTGTCGAGGATGCCCTGGGCGAGCGCGGCGAACCCGCCGTGCGGGTCCACGAACCGGCGCTCGGGACCGGTCAGCTCGACCGCCATCGCGTTCACCGTGAAGTCCCGCCGGACGAGATCACCCTCGACCGTGTCGCCGAAGCGGACCTCGGGGTTGCGGGAGGCGCCGTCGTAGGAGTCCGCGCGGAACGTCGTCACCTCGAGGATGTCGTCGCCGCGGCGCAGCCCGACGGTGCCGAAGGCGATGCCGGTGTCCCAGATCGCGTCGGCCCAGCCCTCGACGATCTCCAGGATCGTCTCCGGCCGGGCGTCAGTGGTGAAGTCGAGATCACCCGGGTCACGGTCGGCGGCGCCGGTGCCGCGGAGCAGCGCGTCGCGGACGCTGCCACCGACGAGGTAGAGCCGGTGACCGCGCTCGGCGAAGCGGGCCGCCAGCCGGTCGGCGACGTCGGGGACGTCGAGCATCTGGACCACGGCGTTCTCCTGGGAGCGCTGCAGCTCGTCCGGCTCCGCACCGGCGCCGGACGGACGGGACGCGGGTCGGGTCGGTCGGGAGGTCACGGACGACGAGGACACGACCGGCCAGTGTAGGCAACGCGCCCGGCGGCGCCCGCGGGTACAGGGGCACGGGCCCGTCACCGCCCGCAGATCAGGGCCCCGCCGGCCGGGTGACGCACCGCCGGGCACCCGTCGCCACCGCCCCGAGCGGCCACCTCCTCGTTACCATCGCCACATGTCCACCTCCCGCGGCCGCTCCGGGGGGCGCCGCGCGGGACGTTCCGCAGACCGGCGCCGCCGTCTGCGCACGGTGGACGAGACCTCCGCCGGCGGTCTCGTCGTGCACCCGCGCACCGGCGAGGCCGCGCTCATCGGCCGTCTCGACCGGCGGGGGCGGCTGCTGTGGTCGCTGCCCAAGGGGCACATCGAGGCCGGTGAGACGGCCGAGCAGGCGGCGGTGCGCGAGGTCCAGGAGGAGACCGGCATCATCGGAGAGGTGCTGGCACCCCTGGGCACCATCGACTTCTGGTTCGTCGCCGAGGACCGCCGCGTCCACAAGACCGTGCACCACTACCTCATGCGCGCACTCGGCGGCGAGCTCTCCGACGAGGACGTCGAGGTGTCCGAGGTCGCCTGGGTGCCGCTCGGCGAACTCGAGGGCCGGCTCGCCTACGCCGACGAGCGCCGACTGATCCGGCACGCGGCCGACCTGCTGGAGGAGACGGCGTGAGCCGGGTCGCGGCCCTGGTCGCGATCGTGCTCGTCGCCCTGGTGGGCACGTTCGTACCCGCCGCGCCGGCCCGGGCGCAGGAGGCACCGGCGGCCCCGGTCCGGCTCGACGTCGAGGCGATGTCCCCCCGCGTCGTCACCGCCTCGGGGCCGCCCGAGCTCGTCGTCACCGGGACGATCACCAACACCGGAGACGACCCGGTCGACGAGCTCGCGCTCCGCGTGCAGCGCGGATCCGCCGTGGGCGGCGAGTCGGCGCTGCGCGCGGCGTTCGACGGCGAGGCGGCCGTCGACGACGCCGTGCCGCCCTTCACCGAGATCGGGCCGCTGGCCCCCGGCGCGTCGGTGCCGTTCCGGTACGCGGTGCCGCTCACCGGCCCGGCGAACGCGTCGCTGGCACTGCCCGGACCGGGCACCTACCCGCTGCTCGTGAACCTCAACGGCACCGTCGACGGCACCCCGTCCCGGCTGGCCGGGATCCGCACGGTGCTCCCGGTGTCGTCGCTGCCCGGCACGCCACCGCCGGCGCCGCCGCCCGCCGCGACGCCGGTGACGATGCTCTACCCGGTCACCGACGCCCCGCGACGCCTGCCGCCGGTGCCCGGCCAGACCCCCGTCCTGGCCGACGACGAGCTCGCCGCGTCGTTCGCACCGGGCGGGCGGCTCCGCGGGCTGGTCGACGCGGTGGGGTCCGGTGCCCCGCCGGGATCACCCGCGCGGACCGCGCTGTGCCTGGCGGTCGACCCGGAGCTCGTCGCGACCGCCGCCGCGATGCGCGGCGGCTACGAGGTCACGACCGGATCCGACGGCGCGACCACCCCGGGCCGCGGGGCGGAGGCGGCGGCCCAGTGGCTGACCGCCCTGCAGGGCGCGGCGCGCGGCACGTGCGTGGTGGCGCTGCCGCCGTCGGACGCCGACCTGGTCGGCCTGGTTCGCGGCGGCCAGGCGGAGCTCGCCCGCACCGCACTCGCCCAGGGCCGCGAGGAGCTGTCCGCCGATCTCGGCGCGCCGGTCGTCGACGACGTCGTCTGGCCGGTCGACGGCGTGCTCGACGAGCCGACCCTGGAGGCGCTCGGCGGCGGCCGCAGGCTGGTCCTGTCCGCGGACGGCGTCACGACGCCGGAGAGCTCGGGGGTCGTCACGCTGGACGGCGCCGAGGGCCCGGCCAGGGGCCTGCTGGCCGACCCGCTGCTGACCGAGGCCGCGTCCGGGCCGTCCGGGATCGAGCTGCAGACCGGGGACGCCGGCGGGCTGGCCGGGCAGGACCTGGCCGGGGCGCTGGCGTTCCGCACCGGGGAGGACGACGCCGGACCGGGCCCGCTGCTCGTCGCACCGCCGCACCGCTGGTCGGCGGACGGGCCCGCGGCGAGCGGCGTGCTGTCCGCGCTGTCGGCCCTGATCGGCGACGGCAGGCTCGTCCCGGCCGGGCTGCCCGGCGCCGGAGCGGCACCCACCGGGGGGACGGCGCGGCTCTTCTACCCGCCCGAGGCCGGAGCCTCGGAGGTCCCCGCGCAGGTGGTCGCCTCGATCGCCGACCAGGTCCGTTCGATCGACGGGCTGCGTGGTGCCGCCGAGGCCCGCACCGGCGTCGGCGCGACCCCCGCCGAGGTGTTCGATCCGCTGGTCCGCGGGACGCTGCGGGCCGCGTCGTCGTGGTGGCGCGGGGACCCGGCGCGGGCCGGGCGGGAGTCCCGGACGGTCGGCGAGCGGATCGAGCAGATCCGCGGATCGGTGCGGGTCGTCCAACCGCCCAGCCCGTACTCGCTGGGCACCAGCGACGCGCCGATCCTGGTCACGGTCGCGAACGGGCTGCCGGTGACGATGAACGTCCGGGTGGTGCTGTCCAGCACACCCGGGCTGCGGGTGGCGCCGATCCCCGTGCAGGCGGTGCCCCCGCTGGGCCGGGTGCAGGTCCGGGTGAGCGCGCAGGTGACCCGGTCCGGCCAGTTCAGCGTCGACGCCGGGCTACGCACGCCGGACGGCGTGGCGCTCGGTCCCGACACCCGGCTCCGGGTCCGCTCGACGGTCTACGGGACGGTCACCGGCTGGCTCACCGCGGCGGCGGGAGCGGTGCTCGTCGTCCTGGTGGTGCGCCGGGTGGTCCGGCGGATCCGGTCGTCCGGTCCGCCGGGGTCGTCGGGTCCCCCGGGCCGGGGCCGCGGTCCGGGTGGCGGCGGTCCGGGTCCGGGCCCCGGCGGCGGTCCCGGCGGCGGTGGTGACGGCGGTCCCGATGGCAGTGGTGACGGCCGTGGCGACGGCCTCCGGGACACGCCCGCGGGCGGCCGGCGCACCCACCCGTCCGACGGTGTCCCGGCCCGTCATCCGGGCCCGCCGCCCGCCGGATGATCTTCATGGGGATCCGGGAGCCGTCACAGCTCTAACCGCACTCGGCGGCCAGTTTCGACCGCTCATCGCACGAGAAGGACACTTCGGCGCACTGATGGGTCGTCTAGGCAAACCGAACGGAGCTGTCCACCGAAGACAGTACGTACGGGTCACGAGCGCGTCTCGTGTCTCGTCCGGACGCCGTGGAGTGACGTAGGCTTGGCGGCCGCAGGGGACGCAAGCCAGGGGAGGGTGGGGCCGTTGAACGGGCAGACCGACCAGGGCGTTGCCCGGACCGGTGCCCGCACCGACACGGATCTACCGACGGTCGAGGGCCATCCCTCCCTCGACCCGGCGGAGACACCCGCGGCCACCGAGACCACCGGGACCACCGGGACCACCGCCGCCTCGTCGCCGTCCCCCCGGCAGTCCCCCCAGCCGTCACCGCACCCGCGGGCGCGTCCGGCGACCGACCAGCCGACCGCCCGTGTCCCGGCCCAGGCACGGCCGACCGAGCGGATCCCGGCCGCGAAGGACGCGCTCGGCACCGCGGCGGGCTCGAACCTCACCGACCGCTACGTGCTGCGCCAGCGGATCGGCACCGACGCCGCGGCGGGTGCCGAGTTCTGGCGTGCGGAGGACACCGTCCTCCGCCGTCCGGTCGGGGTGACCCTGCTCCGCAGGCTTCCGGCCGACGACCGGTCGGACGACCCCGAGGGCACCGCCCGGGCGGGCGAGATGATCGTCCGCGCGCTCCGCTCCGGATGCTTCGAGCACCCCGGCAGCGCCCGCCTGCTCGACGTCCTGGCCCCCGGCACGCACGGCCTCCCGGCCGACGTGCTCGGTGCGTCCGTCGCCGAGTGGGTGCCGGGCCGGTCGCTCGCCGAGACCGTCGCCGAGGGCCCGGTACGCGCCCAGCGGGCCGCGAAGGCCGTCGAAGCGCTCGCGTCCGCGGCCACCGAGGCCCACCAGCAGGGGCTGGTGCTCGGTTGCGACCACCCGCAGCGCGTGCGGATCACGCCGGACGGGCGCGCGATGCTCGCGTTCCTGCTGCCCCGGCCGTCGGTGTCCGCCGCGGACGACGTCCGCGGGCTCGGCGGGCTGCTCTACTGCCTGCTCACCCGCCGCTGGCCGCTCTCGGTCGCCGACTCCGCCCGCGCCGGGCTGGTCGCCGCCGACCGCACCCCGGCCGGCAGGTTGCGCTCCCCGGCCCAGCTGCGCCCCGGCGTCCCGCTGGAGCTCGACACGCTGTGCATGGGCGCGCTGGGGCAGGCCGGCGACGGGCTCGGCCGCGTGCACACCGCGGCGGCGATGCACCGGATGCTCACCGACGTCGTCGCCGAGGACGCCGACCAGGCGTTCTTCCCGCCCGTGCACGACGGTGCCCCGGCCGACCCGGACGACGTCTGGCAGGACTCCGACCGGCTCCCGGACACCCGCAACGACCCGCAGCGCCGTCGCAACCTGCGCATCGGGCTGACGGTGCTCGCCGTCGGTGTGCTGATCGTGCTCGGTTACCTCTCGGTCCAGGTGGGCGCGCTGTTCGGCGGGTCGGGCGCCCCGCCCGTCGTCATCCCACCGGCGGCGACCGCCCCGGCCGCGCCACAGGGCACCGCGCCGCAGGGGGCGGCGCCGGCGGCGGCCGTCGTGCCGGTCGGGGACGTGTCGGTGCAGGTGTTCGACCCGACCGGCGACGGAGACAACGCCGGCACCGTCGACCGCGTCCTCGACGGCGACCCGGCCACGACGTGGACGACGAGCCGCTACTTCCAGCCGTTCCCGGCACTCAAGCCGGGCATCGGCGTGATGGCGTCGTTCGACGCACCGCAGCCGGTCTCCCGGCTCACGATCGACTCCGCCAGCCCGGGCACCGTCGTCGAGGTCCGCTCGGCCCCGTCGGCGGAGGCGAGCCTCGACGAGACCACCCCGATCACCACCGTGACCCTGCGGGACGGCGAGACGGTGGTCCCGCTCGACGCGGCCCGGCCGACCGGACACGTGCTCCTGTGGATCACGACGCTGAGCTCCGGGAACCAGAGCGCGATCGGCGAGATCGCGTTCGCCCGCGCCGCCGGCTGACGCCCTTCGCGATCGTGACCCGTCCCGGCCGGACGCCCGTGCCCGCCGGCCAGGGCTCCCTACCGTGCCCGGGTGACCACCGTCGACCGGCCTCCGCGGCCCGCCGCGCCCGATCTGGACGAGGTGTTCCGGCGGTACGCGGACCGTCTCTGGTCGGTCGCGCTGCGGATGCTCGGGGATCCGGGAGAGGCCGAGGACGCGGTCCAGGAGGCGTTCCTGGCAGCTCTGCGGTCACCCGGCTTCCGGGGTGACGCGGCCGCCGGGACGTGGCTGCACCGGATCCTCGTCAACGGGTGCGTGGACCGGATCCGGGCCGCCGGGCGCCGGCGCGGCCACACCCGTTCCACGACCCCGGCGGTGGCGTCGGACCCGGCCGGGAGGCTCGTGACGCGGCTCGCCGTCGACGAGGCCCTCGCCCGGCTCCCCGCCGACCAGCGCGCCGCGGTGGTGCTGGTGGACGGTCTCGGCTACTCGGTCGCGGAGACCGCGGCGATCGTCGGCGTACCACCCGGGACGATCAAGAGCCGGTGCGCCCGGGGCCGCCGGCGCCTCGCCAGGTCCTTGGGCCACCTGCGGGAGGACGACCGATGACCGATTCTCGTCATGACGACATCAGCGAGCGGCGCGATTCTTGTCCGATCGACGACAACAGACCGTTCTCTGACGAACCCACGCTGGTGAACGCTGGTACTCGTCATGCCCACAATAATGTGGACGCGGAGTGCGCCCGGGTCCGGACCGCGATCGCGGCAGTGGCGCACCCCGTGAGGATGCCCGCCGATGTCGCGGAGCGGATCCGTTCCCGGCTCGCCGACGAGAACGACGTGGCGGGTCGGACCGGGGAGCCGCAGCGTCGGCCGCACCCCTGCCACCGGACCCGGCGGGCGGCGGTCCTGCTCGCCGCCGCGGCCGTCGTCGGGACGCTCGTCGGGGTCCCGGTGGTCCTCGGGCCCGCGCCCGGACCGGTCGGCGTCGCCGAGCACACCCCGGAGGCGCTGCGCCGGGCCGCGGACGCGCCGGGGCGGGCCACCGACCCCGCTTGGGTGCGGGCGTGCCTGACCGCCGCCGGCGTCGCCGATCCCGCCGCACCGCTGCTCGGCTCGCGGCCGTACGCCGTCGCGGGGGAGCCGGGGGTGCTGCTCGTCCTCGGGACCGGACGGGCGGGACGGCACCGGCTCGTCGTCGTCCCGGCCGGCTGCGGGCCGGGCACCGCCCGCGTACTGGCGGAGACCCGCACCGGATGAACGGGCCGGAGTGACCGGGGGCGCGTCCGGCGGGACCCGCACCGGGGAATGCCCCTGTCTAGGATCGCGTTCCAGCCACACGGCAGCAATCGAGGCGGACCGGCCGGACCGGCCGGACCGCACGCCCCGTCATCGCGCGCCCGGCAGCGGGCGGCGCCAGGAGGGATCGGTACCGGTGACCACCGACGACACGGTGCACGACCTGATCATCATCGGGTCCGGGCCGGCCGGCTACACCGCTGCGGTGTACGCCGCGCGGGCACAGCTCGCGCCGCTCGTGTTCGAGGGCAGCCAGTTCGGCGGCGCCCTGATGACCACGACCGACGTGGAGAACTACCCCGGCTTCACCGACGGCATCATGGGCCCCGAGCTCATGGAGCAGATGCGCGGGCAGGCGAAGCGCTTCGGCGCCGACCTGCGCCCGCAGGACGTCGACGAGGTGAAGCTCGACGGGGAGATCAAGGAGGTCCGGGTCGGGAAGGAGACCTTCCGTACCCGCTCCGTGATCCTCGCGATGGGCGCCGCGCCGCGCTACCTGCACGTCCCCGGCGAGCAGGAGCTGCTCGGCCGGGGCGTCAGCTCGTGCGCCACCTGCGACGGATTCTTCTTCCGCGACCAGAACATCGCGGTGATCGGCGGCGGCGACTCGGCGATGGAGGAGGCCACGTTCCTCACCCGTTTCGCCGAGACCGTCACGGTCATCCACCGGCGCGACGAGTTCCGCGCGTCGAAGATCATGCTGGAGCGCGCGCAGAACGACCCGAAGATGCGCTGGCGGACGAACTCCGAGGTCACCGAGGTGACCGGGGAGGGCTCGGTCAAGCAGCTCCAGCTCCGGGACACCGTGACCGGCGAGACCGACACGCTCGACGTCACCGGCATGTTCGTCGCGATCGGCCACGACCCGCGCAGCGCGCTGGTGACGGGCCAGGTCGAGACCGACGACGAGGGCTACGTGACGGTGGACGAACGTTCCACCTACACGAACGTCCCCGGGGTGTTCGCCTGCGGCGACCTCGTCGACCACACCTACCGGCAGGCGATCACCGCCGCCGGCTCCGGCTGCTCCGCCGCGATCGACGCGGAGCGCTGGCTCGCCGGGCACCCGGTGTCGCCCGAGCTGGCCGGTGGCGGGTACGGCGACGCCCCCGTGGCCGCGGTCGCCGACGCCGCGCACTGAGTCGCCCGCAGACCGTCCGACCCTTCCAACCGAGGAGAACCCCATGGCCAACACCATCGACGTCACCACCGGTTCGTTCGACCAGGACGTCCTGAAGAGCGACAAGGCCGTCCTGGTCGACTTCTGGGCGACCTGGTGCGGTCCGTGCAAGATGGTCGCCCCGGTGCTCGACGAGATCGCCGGCGAGAACACCGAGAAGCTGACCGTCGCGAAGCTCGACATCGACGCGAACCCGGAGGTCGCCCGCGACTACCAGGTCATGTCGGTGCCGACCATGATCCTCTTCAGCGGCGGCAAGCCGGTGAAGCAGATCGTGGGCGCGAAGCCGAAGGCCGCCCTGCTCGCCGATCTCGCGGACCACATCTGAGCCGCATCCCGGTATCTCTCGTGCGCGTTCTAGCGCACCGAGGTCACGCTGCGTGTCCCGGTTGATCACAACCGGGACACGCGGGTGCCCGCCCCGCTGCGCTCCTCCGGTGGCGCCGCAGGGCACAATGGGCCTCGGCCACCCGCCCGGCTCACCGTGCGGATCCGAACGATCACGGCGTCACGACGACGCCTGACGACTTCGAGCGAGGGGTGCATGCAGCTGCTCCGGCGCGGGGACTCCGGTCCTGCCGTACGCGAGATCCGAGCGACGCTGCGGGAACTCGGCCTGCTCCCGGCCCTGTCGCCGGGCACTTCGGACCGGGACGTCTTCGACGACGAGGTGGACCACGCCGTCCGCGTCTTCCAGCAGGGGCGGGGCCTGATCACCGACGGCATCGTCGGTCCGGACACCGCACGGGCCCTCCGGGAGGCGGGCTGGTCGCTCGGCGACCGGATGCTCTCCTTCACCCTGTCCACCCCGACCAACGGGGACGACGTCGCCACGCTCCAGGAGCGGCTGCTCGAGCTCGGGTACAACCCGGGCCGTCCCAGCGGGCTCTTCGACCAGCAGACCGAGCAGGCGCTGATGCGGTTCCAGCGCGACTACGGCATGGTCCCCGACGGCATGTGCGGGCCCGAGACGCTGCGTGCGCTGCGCCAGCTCGGACGCAAGGTCACCGGTGGGCGACCGCACCTCCTCCGTGAGCAGGAGCTGCTGCGCCGCGCCGGACCGCGGATGCGCGGCAAGCGGATCGTCATCGACCCCGGGCACGGCGGCCCGGACCGCGGTGTCGAGGTCGCCGGGGTCACCGAGGCCGATCTCATGTGGGATCTCGCCCGCCGCCTGGTCGGCCGGATGTCCGCCACCGGGATGGAGGCGCTGCTCTCCCGTCCGGAGAACGGCAACCCGCCCGACACCGAGCGCGCCCAGTTCGCGAACGACGTCGGCGCGGACCTCGTCGTCTCGCTGCACACCGACGCCAGCTTCAGCCCGCACGCGCAGGGCCTGGCGACCTACTTCTTCGGCAACGGGTCGGGCACCACGTCCAACGTGGGCGAGGCGCTCGCCGGGCTGGTCCAGCGTGAACTGCTGACCCGCACGTCCATGCTCGACTGCCGCAGCCAGACGTGCACCTGGGAACTCGTGCGACGGACCCGGATGCCGGCGGTGCGGATCGAGACCGGGTACCTGACCCACCTCGGGGACCGCCGCAAGCTGCTCGACCCCGGGTTCCGGGACGTCGTCGCCGAGGGGATCCTCGTCGCCGTCAAGCGGCTCTACCTGCTCGGTCAGGACGACCAGCCGACCGGCACGTTCACGTTCAACGACGTGCTGGCCCGCGAGTACGGCCGCGACCAGATCCGGGCAGTCTGAGGCCGTTCCCGCTTCCCGGCCCCGTCACCCGGGCCGGGCCGGACGACCGCTCAGCGAGGCTCTCCGCGGCCCCTGAGATCGTCCGTGCGGTCGTCGCTGCTGCCGTCCGTCGGCAGGAACGACACCTGGCACCGGCCCGCACGCGCGGGCGTCGCCACCGGGACGGGCGCCGGGGTCTGCATCGGGATCGTCACCGTGTTGAACAGCTGCTCCAGCGCGGCCTCGACATCGGACTTCCACTCCAGACCGGACCGCAGCTCCATCCGCAGCCGGGGCCACCGGTGGTGCGGCCGGACGGTCTTGAACCCGACCGAGCGCAGGAAGTCGGCAGGCATCACGCAGTCGGCCTCGGTCCCGGGACGGGCGTCACCGAACGCCTCGACGGCCTTCACCCCGCGTCGCGTCAGCTCCTTCACGACGGCCTGGGCGAGAGCCCGGCCCAGCCCCTCTCCGGCGAACTCGGGCAGCACCTGCATCGTCGTCAGCAGGACGGCGTCCGCGCTGACCGGGCCGGTCGGCATCTCGGTCGCACGGGGGACCGAGGCCGGCGGGGCGAACAGCACGTAGCCGGCAGGCGCGCCACCGACGTAGACGACCCGGCCGCAGGAGCCCCACTCGAGGAGCACCTCCGACAGCCAGGCCTCCTTCTCCAGGTCGGTCGTGCCGTAGCCCTCGGCCTGGTCCGCCAGCGCGGGCGACAGCTCCCAGTAGACGCAGTTCCGGCACCGTTTGGGCAGATCACCCAGATTGTCCAGATTGAGCGCGGCCACATGCCAGGACACGAGGAGGACCTCCGGCTGTCGTAGTCGTGCGGGTGACGCGCCGTGCGCGGGACGGCCGGACGTCGGCCGGATGACCCGGCCCGGCGCAGTGGTGCCTGCGCCCGATCCGATGCCCCGCCTACCGCGAGGGTAAGCGGATCCCCGCACGTACGTCACCCCGGAACGGCTCACCGGTACGTACGTCACGACGAAGGGCAGGCCGGTCACCCGACGCGGTTACACTCTGGCCACCATTCATCTCGTCGAAGGGGAGCACGCCGATGGCCTCGCCCGACCGCCCGCAGCAGCCCGACGCCCGCCGCACCGCGGCAGCGGCGGCGGCCGCAGCGGCAGGGGAGGGCAACGAGGTCGTGCCCACCTCGCAGGACTCGTCGGCGTCCCCGGCGCTGTTGCCCCCGACCGAGCGCTTCGCGGCCCGTACCGCGGGGATGACGGCCTCGGAGATCCGGGCGCTGTTCGCCGTCGCGAGCCGCCCCGAGGTCGTCTCGCTGGCCGGCGGGATGCCGAACCTCGCCGCGCTCCCGCTGCAGTCCCTGGCGACCGAGGTCGCCGAGCTGGTCGACACCGACGGTCTGACCGCGCTGCAGTACGGCTCCGCCCAGGGTGTCCCGCAACTGCGCGAGCAGATCTGCGAGGTCATGCGGGAGGAGGGGATCGAGGGCGACCCGAACGACGTCGTCGTGACCGTCGGGTCGCAGATGGCGCTCGACCTCCTGACGCGGATCTTCGTCGACCCCGGTGACGTCGTGCTGGCCGAGGGGCCGTCCTATGTGGGCGCGCTCGGCAGCTTCGCCGCATACCAGGCGCGGGTCGTGCACGTCGCGATGGACGAGCACGGGCTCGTCCCCGAGCTGCTGCACGAGGCACTCGACTCGCTCGCCCGGCAGGGGACCACCCCGAAGTTCCTGTACACGATCCCGAACTTCCACAACCCGGCCGGCGTGACGCTGGCGCACGATCGGCGCCCGCAGATCCTCGATCTCTGCCGCCGCTACGGCGTCATGGTCATCGAGGACAACCCGTACGGGATGCTGGGGTTCACCGGCGAGGTGCACCCCGCACTGCGGTCCTACGACGCCGACGTCATCTACCTCGGCTCGTTCTCCAAGACGTTCGCCTCCGGACTGCGGGTCGGCTGGGCGCTGGTGCCCCCGCTGGTGCGCGACCGGCTGGTGCTGGCAGCCGAGTCGGCCACCCTGTGTCCGCCCTCGTTCACGCAGATGCTGGTCTCGCGATACCTGTCGCACCACGACTGGCGCAGCCAGATCAAGACGTTCGGGGAGAACTACCGCGAGCGCCGGGACGCGATGCTGGCCGCGCTGGAGACGTACCTGCCCGAGGGATGCAGCTGGACGGTGCCGGACGGCGGCTTCTTCGTCTGGCTGACCGTCCCGCCGGGCGTCGACACCAAGGCGATGCTGCCGCGCGCGGTGACCGCACGGGTCGCGTACGCGTCCGGTACCGGCTTCTACGCCGACGGCTTCGGCAGCCGGCAGCTGCGCCTCTCCTTCTGCTACCCGACACCGGAGCGGATCACCGAGGGCGTCCGCCGGCTCGCGGCGGTGCTCGAGGCGGAGCTCGACGTCGTCCGGACCTTCGGGACGTCGGCGCGGACCGAGCTGAGCCGCGGGCCGCAGAGCCCGTCGCCCGACACGAACTGAGCATGTTTCACGTGGAACGCCCCGGACCGGCAGGTCCGGGGCGTTCCCGTGTGCAGGCATGCCGCAGAATGCCCGGGTGAGCGATCGAACGGTGGCCGTGCTGGCCGGAGGTCTGTCCCACGAGCGCGAGGTGTCCCTGCGATCCGGTCGCCGGCTCGCGGGAGCGCTGCGGGCGAACGGCGTCGACGTGCGGGAGTGGGACGTCGACAGCGCCCTGCTGGAGCGGTTGCACAGCGACCGTCCGGACGTCGTCGCCGTCGCGTTGCACGGTGGCGAGGGGGAGAACGGTGCCGTCCAGCAGATCCTGGAGCTGCTGCAGATCCCGTTCGTCGGCACCCCCTCCGGAGCGTGCCGGCGGGCCTGGGACAAGCCGAGCGTCAAGGCCGAGCTCGTACGGGCCGGACTGACGACTCCGGACTGGGTGGCGCTGCCGCACTCAACGTTCCGGGAGCTGGGCGCTCAAGGGGTGCTCGGCGCCATCGTGGACCGGCTGGGGCTGCCGCTGGTGCTGAAGCCCGACCAGGGCGGATCGGCGCTCGGCGTGCAGGTGGTCCGGTCCGCGGACGACCTCCCGTCCGCGATGGTCAGCTCCTTCGCCTACGCCGACACGGTGCTCGCCGAGCAGTTCGTCGCCGGGACCGAGGTCGCCGTGTCGGTCGTCCACGACGGCGACGAGGCGCGCGCGTTGCCCCCCGTGGAGGTCGAGGTGCCGTCCGGGTTCTACGACTACACCTCCCGCTACACACCGGGAGCCGCGACGTTCCACTGCCCGGCCCGGCTCTCCTCGGACGTGCAGCAGACGCTCGCCGAGACCGCCCTGACGGCGCACCGGCTGCTCGGGATGCGGGACGTGTCCCGGATGGACGCGATCGTCGACGGCGACGGCCGGGTGCACGTCCTCGAGATGAACGTGTCGCCGGGACTGACCGACACGTCACTGCTGCCGACCGCTGTCGCGGCCGACGGATCGGATCTCGCAACCGTCTACCAGGCGCTCGTCGATCGCGCGGCGACGCGGGACGACTGACGTGTTTCACGTGGAACCGGGCGGAGCGTCGCCTGGTTCCACGTGAAACCCGGGCGGTCGAGGAGTGGGCGTCGCCGCCCGGCAGCCGCACTGCGCATTGGCGCATCTGCTGCATCTGCTGCACGTCGCGAACCTCGTGGCCGCGGCCATGGTCGAGGACGCGCGGGATCGCCGCGCGCCCGCCGTCTCGGCTCGTCCGCGATCGCATCCCGACCTCGGCCTCATCGGCCCACCTGCCCGTCCGGATCAGGCCGGACCGGGCATCTCCGAAGCCGGCTCAACGGCGCGATCGGGCACCGACCCTCCAGCTTCCGTCCGGTGCGCGCGAGACGCCGCGCTCGGCTCGCTGCCGACGGCGTCCGGCGCTATCCCGCAGGCACCGGTGGGGGAGACGTGCCGCGGCCCGCCCCGCGCCGATAGACCGCCGCCGGATCCTCGATCGGCCACCCTCGGAGTGTCCGACCACGTGGCGCCAGGGACGTGGTCGGTGGATACCAGGTCCCGGGGAGTGGAGGAGCTCGCGGTCCCCTGGCGTCGACAGCGTGGCGCGACTCGGGACAGACCCCACTCCCGTGCTCCGTCGGCGCGGCGGTCGGACCCGTACGGCGCCGTTTCGGCGCGGACCGTCGACCCTCGTCGTGCAGCAGACCTGCAGCAGGCCGAACCCCAGCCCACAGCCACACGCCCCGCCGGTCCACGATCTCGCAGTCCAAGGCGCAGCAGCTCCGCGGTCCCGCAGCTCCGCAGCCCGCAGTCCCGCAGTCCCGCAGTCCCGCAGTCCCGCAGTCCCGCAGTCCCGCAGTCCCGCAGTCCCGCAGTCCCGCAGTCCCGCAGTCCCGCAGTCCCGCAGTCCCGCAGTCCCGCAGTCCCGCAGTCCCGCAGTCCCGCAGTCCCGCAGCCAGCAGTCCCGCAGCCAGCAGTCTCAGGGCCTCGCAGTCCCGGGGCCTCGCGCTACCGCCGCCCCCACAGACCCGCCGCCCCGTGCTCTCACCGGTCTGCCGGACACTCAGCCTCGCCGGAGGTGACGAAGCGCCGCTCAGTGCTGTCCGTCGACAGGGGCGACGCTCGGTCGTGCCGCGGTTTCACGTGGAACATGTGCGACCGGGGCCCGTTGTTCCACGTGGAACATCCCGCTTGCGGGCGAGCGGCTCTGCGGGATGATCTCGATTCCTCCCTCCCGCCGAACAACCTCCGGGCGACGAACTACAACTCGACACTCGCGTCCGTCACGGACGCGTCGTCGCGTCCATGCGGTCCATGCGGTCCACGCGGTCCACGCGGTCCACGCGGTCCACGCGGTCCACGCGGTCCACGCGGTCCACGCGGTCCACGCGGTCCACGCGGTCCACGCGGTCCACGGCGACCGCACGTCATCGACGGGAGCGACCGGATCTCCACGGCGACATCGTCCGCGCCGACCCACGCCGGGAAGCCGACGTAGACCAGGCGGACTCCCGGCCGTCCGCAGAACACCACCTCCGGCCCGGGGATCTACCTGTCAGGCTCGATCCGTCCCGCCGTCAGCCTGCCCTGGCCGCCGGCCCCTGTCCGCCCACCTCCGGAGCACGCCACGACAGCGAGATCGCGAGCCCGTCGAGACCGGCCACTGCGCCCGGCGCGGGCGCCGACCACCCACCGGGCCGGAACCGTGGCCTGCGGGACCGCGGACCGGACGGCCCGGACATCTGGGCGGACGACCGACGACCGTCCGAGCGGCCAGGAGCAGAGACCCGCGCCGCCTCTCGTCCGCGAGCCGGGCCTCGACGTCGACAGGGATCCCGCACGGCTTCCGGTCCGACCTCCCGTGCCTGGACAAGTCCGGTGATCACGAATCGGGCAGTCGAACGGCCATATTCGGCCGGATCTCTTCCTGATCTGTGATCACCGCTCGGGATCCGCGTGGCCGGCGCCGCCTTCTCCCGCACCCCGCGATCTCTCGGTCCCGCACCTGTCGCGGTCCGGAACGCCGGGGGCCTTCCAGCTCCACCGGGCGCGCCGCCGTATGGTCCGGCGGCCCGGATGCCCGACTGCCCGGCAGTCCAGCGGCCCTGCTGCCCGACAGCCCGGCAGTCCGGCAGTCCGGCAGTCCGGCAGTCCAGCAGACCAGCAGTCCGACGTTCCAGCGGCCCAGCGGCCTGGCGATCCGGCGGTCCGGCGGCCCGGCGGCCCGGCGGCGGCGCAGTCCCACGCCCGGCGTCCGGCGGCCTGGCAACCCGACGGCCCGACAGTCCGACGCCCCGCGTTTCGCTGGCCCGACGTTCCGGCGTTCCGGGTTCCAGGGTTCCGGCGGCCCGGGATCCGGCGGCCCGGGATCCGGGCGGCCCGGGGATCCGGCGGCCCGGGGATCCGGCGGCCCAGCGTTCCGGCGGTCTGATGGCCCGGTCTGTCCGCATCTGGTTCCGGCCCCTACCGGACGGAACTCCGGGCGGAGGGAGCCTCGAGCTGGAGCGAGCGCCCCCATCGAGCCCCCACGGTGCCCGTTTCACGTGAAACCGGACCGACTCGACTGCGCATAGGAACTTAACCGTTACAGTCCACGATTTCGCGTCCTCAGATCCCCGCAGCCGTTTCAACGAGGCCCTCCAGGCCCGTGACACCGGGACGGTGACGCAAGGCCGTCCTCGTCCATCTCAGAGCGCCCTCAGTCGAACTCTCCCGTCGATGCCGGCGAGGGCGCAGCCGGAGCCCGGCTTCCTCCACGGGCCTCCGAAACACCTACGGCCGCCGTCCGGATCCGGACGGCGGCCGTAGGGGAGTGATCGTCAGTCCTGCTCGCGGATGCCCATCATCCCCGTGATCCGATCCAGGTCCTCGACCGAACCGAACTCGACGACGATGCGGCCCTTCCGCTGACCCATCTCGACCTTGACCCGGGTGTCGAACCTGTCCGACAGCCGGTCCGCCCGCTCGGTGAACTCCGGGCGCTGCTCGCCCCGCTTCCGGGCACGACGCTCCCGCGGCGGTCCGTCCTGGCGGGCGAGCACCACGGCTTCCTCGGTCGCCCGGACCGACAGCCCTTCGGCGACGATCCGGGTCGCGAGGTCCTCCTGCCGGCCGGCGTCCTCGAGACCGAGCAGCGCACGCGCGTGTCCGGCGGACAGGACTCCGGCCGCGACCCGTCGCTGCACCGTCACCGGGAGCTTCAGGAGCCGGATCATGTTCGTGACGACCGGGCGGCTGCGCCCGAGGCGGTCGGCCAGCTCCGAGTGCGTCACCCCGAACTCGCCGAGCAGCTGCTCGTAGGCGGCCGCCTCCTCGAGCGGGTTCAGCTGGACGCGGTGGATGTTCTCCAGCAGCGCGTCGCGGAGCATGACGTCGTCGGCGGTGTGCCGGACGATCGCGGGCAGCGTGTCGAGACCGGCCCGCTGGGCGGCACGCCACCGGCGTTCGCCCATGATCAGCTCGTAGTCCCGGCCGGATCGTCGGACCACGATCGGCTGCAGCAGCCCGAACTCGCGGATCGAGTGCTCGAGCTCGCCGAGCTGCTCGTCGTCGAACTGGGTGCGCGGCTGCTTGGGGTTCGGGACGATCCGCTTCAGCGGGATCTCCCGGTACTCGGCACCGCCGTCGACGACCGGGGTCTCGGTCTCGGCGTCCTCGCGCTGCACCGCCGGGGCCGGCCGGTGCAGCGGGGCACCGGCGCCGTTGGATCCGGGCTGCTCCCCACCCTCGGCGGGACCGGTCGGGATCAGTGCGGCCAGGCCGCGGCCGAGGCCGCCCTTGCGCTCTGCCATCAGGAGCAGCCCTCTGTCCGGTCGGCCATGTCAGCGCCCGCCCGTGCGGTACGCGCCCGAGGCGCCGTGCTCGGCGATCTCACGGGCGGCGTCGACGTAGCTCATCGCGCCGCGGGAACCGGGGTCGTAGGCGAGCACGGTCTGGCTGTAGCCCGGCGCCTCCGAGACCTTCACGCTGCGCGGGACGACGGTGCGCAGGACCGTCGGGCCGAAGTGCTGGCGCACCTCGGAGGTGACCTGGTCGGCCAGCTTGGTGCGGCCGTCGTACATGGTCAGCAGGATCGTCGACACGTGCAGCGACGTGTTCAGGTGCGACCGCACCAGGTCGATGTTCGACAGCAGCTGTCCCAGGCCCTCCAGCGCGTAGTACTCGCACTGGATCGGGATCAGGACCTCGGACGCCGCGACGAGCGCGTTCACCGTCAGCAGGCCGAGCGAGGGCGGGCAGTCGATCAGGACGTAGTCGACGTCCAGCTTCGAGAGGGACTCCTCGTTCAGCGCCTGGGACAGCCGGGACTCCCGGGCCACCATGCTGACGAGCTCGATCTCGGCACCGGCGAGGTCGATCGTCGCCGGGATGCAGAGCAGGTTCGGCGACGCCGTGCTGACGGCCGCAGCCTCTTCGAGCGGGATCTCACCGAGCATGACCTCGTACACCGACGGCGTGCCGGTCCGGTGCTCCACGCCGAGCGCCGTGCTGGCGTTGCCCTGCGGGTCGAGATCGACGACGAGCACGCGCACGCCGTGCATCGCGAGCGCCGCGGCCAGGTTGACGGTGCTCGTGGTCTTCCCGACGCCGCCCTTCTGGTTGGCGACGCCCAGGACCCGTCGTTCGGCCGGCCGCGGCATGCTGTGGTCGTCGGGATGCAGTACGCGGGCGGCCCGTTCGGCCTCGTCCGCGATGGGGGTCCAACCGAGACTCACGCGCGGCCCTCTCTCCGTCGTTTCCCCTGCCGTTGTTTCACGTGGAACAGCCGAGGACGATGTCCTGCTCCTCATCATCGCCGTTCCTTCCTGCGAGTGCGTCGGGGCGCGCCGATGCGGGGGATCTCGACCACCGTGGTCAGCGGGTCGACGACACCGCTGCCGACCTCGTGCAACCGGGCATCACCACCCCCCAGTGCCCGGACCGCTTCCGCGTCGCGCGCGATCTCGTCCGGGGCGGAGGCACCCTTCAGCACCAGCATCGCACCCCCGGGACGGAGCAGCGGCAGGCACAGCCCCGCGAGCCGGGCGAGCGGCCCGACCGCCCGGGCGGTCACCACGTCGGCGCCCTCCCATCGTCGCAGAACCGCAGGCTCCTCGGCCCGCCCCCGCTCCACGGCGACGTCGAGACCGAGATCGGAGACCACCTCGTCGAGCCAGTCCACCCGCCGGGCCAGCGGCTCGATCATGACGATCCGGAGATCCGGGCGGGCCAGCGCCAACGGTATCCCGGGAAGGCCCGCTCCGGAGCCCACGTCGACGACCTTCGCGTCGGGCGGTACCACCTCGGCGAGCACCGCACAGTTGAGCACGTGCCGGTCCCACAGACGGTCCAGCTCCCGCGGCCCGATCAGGCCGCGCTCGATCCCGGAGGTCGCGAGGTGCTCGACGTAGCGGGCGGCCAGACCGGCCCGCTCGCCGAACACCGTGCCCGCGACCTCCGGGACCGGCTCCCGATGTCCGTTCACTTGCGGTGGACGACGACCTGCCGGCGCGGCTCCTCGCCCTCGCTCTCGCTGACGACGCCCTTCACGGTCGCGACGGCGTCGTGGACGACCTTGCGCTCGAACGGCGTCATCGGGCGCAGCCGGGCCGACTCACCGGACGACTTGACCTCTCGCGCCGTCTCCAGCCCGAGGTCGGTCAGCTCGTCACGCCGACGCTTGCGCCAGCCGGCGACGTCCAGCATGAGGCGGCTGCGGCTGCCGAGCTGCTGCTGGACGGCGAGCCGGGCGAGCTCCTGGAGGCTCTCCAGCACCGCTCCCTTGTCACCGACCAACTTCTCCAGGTCGGTGTCGTCGTCGGCGCCCTCGATGCTCACGATCGCGCGGCCACCCTCGACGTCGAGGTCGATGTCGCCGTCGAAGTCCAGGATGTCGAGCAGGCGCTCCAGGTAGTCGCCTGCGACGTCGCCCTCCTGGATCAGCATGTCGTCACCGGACGGCTTGTCCTGCACGTCGGCTCCCTCGGCAGGGTCCTTCGCAGTGGTGGGCACAGGGGTTCTCCTCTCGTCGGAACGCGGGTTCGCGATGCCCGGGCCCGCGCGGCGGTCGGGGGACCGCCGGGGCCGTCGTCGGCTCGCGGGTCTGTGGTCAGCGGCGCTTGCCGCGCTTGGACTTGGCGCCCTGACGGCGCTGCACCGGCTTCGCCCCGGGCTTCTTCTCACCGTTCCCGGCGGAGCCGTTCGCTCCGGAACCGTTCGTCCCGGAACCGTTCGTGCCCGAACCGCCGGCGGACGTGCCGTTGGCGGCGGTGCCGTCGGCGGTCCCACCGTCGGCGCCGGACCCGGCGGAGGCGCCGTCGGACCCCTTCGGCGCGGCAGCCTCCTCGTCCTCGGACAGCGGCTCGTCGGCGATGTCGCGGACGTCCTTCGCGGTGCCCTTGCCGTCCTTGCGGACCGGCTTCTGGCCGGGACGCGGGGCGAGGCTCTTGGCCGTCTCGACGGCCTTCTCGCGCTTCTCCGACTCCTCGGCGTCGATCCGCTTGTAGACGTGGTGCTGCTGCCACAGGGTCCACAGGTTGTTCGAGACCCAGTAGAAGAGGACGGCCAGCGGCAGGAACGGCGCACCGACGACGACACCGATCGGGAACACGTAGAGCATCAGCTTCTGCATGATCTCGGCCTGCGGGTTCGCCGCAGCGGTACCGGCCGCGATCTGCGCCTGCTGGCGGGCCACCGAGTGGCGCGCGGTGATGTGGGTGAAGATGCCGGCCGCGATCATCAGCGGGACCATCACGACCCACTGCGCGACGTAGTTGCCGCCCAGGTCCGTGACCGACGCGGTGTTCTGCAGGGGGAAGATCGCCGAACCCAGCTTCGACCCGAACAGGTCCGAGTCGACGAACGACGCGTTCTCCTGGGCGTTGAAGAAGTAGTTCTCGGTCTTGCCCGGCTTGAACTCCCGCAGCACGTGGAACAGACCGATGAAGACCGGGATCTGCACCAGGATCGGCAGGCAGCCCATCAGCGGGTTGGCGCCGTTCTGCTGCTGGAGCTTCTGCATCTCCGTGGCGAGCTTCTGGCGGTCGTTGGCGTACTTCTTCCGGAGCTTCTGCATCTCCGGCGCCATCTCCTGCATCTTGCGCATGGAGCGGACCTGCGTGACGAACGGCTTGTAGAGGATCAGCCGCAGGGTGAAGACCAGGAAGACCACCGACAGCGCCCACGCGAAGCCGCTGTCCTCGCCCAGCACGAAGCCGAACACCTTGTGCCAGACCCACATGATGAAGCTGACGGGGTAGTAGATGAAGTCCAGCACAGGTGTGTTGCTCCTCGTGGTCTCGGGCCGGGGCCGCTGGTCAGCGGTCCGTGCCGCTCGGGAAGCCTTCGGTTCGGGGCGGGTCGGTGGACGGCCGTTCCGGCTGTTCGCCGGCGGGCGGACGGCGCCGACCCCGCCGCCGTCGTCGCGGTGGCACGGGGTCCCAGCCGCCAGGGTGCCACGGTGCACAGCGCAGGAGCCGCCACGTGGTGAGTCCCAGCCCCCGGATCAGGCCGTGCACACCCAGCGCCTCGACGGCGTACGCGCTGCAGCTCGGGTGGAACCGGCAGCTGGGCATGAGGTTCGGGGAGATCCAGACCTGGTACCAGCGGACGGCGCCCACCGCGGCCCGTGCCCCGAGCGACCGGGGCCGCACCGGGGTGGGCTCGTCGCCCGTCGGCGACTCGCCGGCGGTGTGGTCGTCGACGGCGTCCCGCGCCGCGTCTTCGGGGCGGATCACCGCGCACTCTCCGGAGCCGGTCGCTGCCTGCGCGGACGGCGTGCCGCCCGCAGGGCCGAGTCGAGATCCGCTCCGAGTTCGGCGGACGTGGCCCGGCCCGCCGGGGGCAGCGCCCGGACGACGAGCGCGGCTCCCGCCGGCAGCTGGTCCATGCGGTCGGAGACGAGGTGCCGCAGGCGCCGGGTCACCCGGTGCCGGACGACCGCGTTGCCCACGGCCTTGCTCACGACGAAACCCGCCCTCGGCGAGGCGTGCTCGGGCACGCCGCCGGGGCGGGTCAGGTCGAGATGCACCACCAGCCTCGACCGGCCGGCACGTCGGCCACGCTTGATCGTCGAGGCGAACTCGGGCCGGCGGGTGAGCCGGGCGTGTGCCGGCAGCACGGCGCGGGCCGGTGGGGGCGCCGGCCGGTCAGGCCGAGACGGCGTTGCGCCCCTTGCGGCGGCGCGCGGCGAGGATCGCCCGGCCGGCGCGGGTGCGCATGCGAAGCCGGAAACCGTGCGTCTTGGCACGGCGGCGGTTGTTCGGCTGGAAAGTACGCTTGCTCACGGTCGGCTCTCCTGGTCGGCGGCTCGCAGGCGCCCTGCGACGCCGATGTTCTCTGCGGTCTGGCTCGGGTTCGTGGGGCACCGGTCGTCGTTCCGGCCATCGCGCGATGGCGATGGTCGTGGCGGACGGGCGCGACACGCCCTTCCTGACCAGTGTCCAGTCGTCAAGGGTACGCAGCGCGTTTCCGGAGGGTCAAACCACCCCCGGGCGCCCCCGGCCGCCCGGCGGGACGCCCGTCCGGCGGCTGCTGCTAGCGTCGCCGCCCCACCCGCCACCGGCGGGCGGTAACGACTGCCCGTAGCTCGACCGAGACCACACACGACGCCGGACCGGCCGCCCCGTTGCGAGCCGGGCGACGCCTCCTGCGTACCTTTACGCACAAGTGTGGACAACTCTGGGGATGCAGCAACCCTGGGTAGCAGTGGACGCCTCCGAGTGGCGGTCGAACCGCTACTACAGGGGGAGCAGCACACCGACGGGGACGAGCGGGAGGGGGAACCGCGGATGACCGACCAGCCGGGCGATCTCGGCGCGGTCTGGAACCGGGTCATCGCCGATCTGTCGGGCTCGTCGGCCGATTCGGGCACTCCCGCACTCTCCCCGCAGCAACGCGCGTTCCTCCGACTCACCCGCCCGCTGGGGCTCCTGGACGGCACCGCACTGCTGGCCGCCCCGAGCGAGTTCGCCAAGGACGCCATCGAGCGCATCCTCCGCCGGCCGATCAGCGACGCGTTGGGCCGCCATCTCGGGGTGAGCGTCAACCTGGCCGTCGTCGTCGACGCCTCTGCCGCCTCCGGCGGCACCGAGGTGCCCGACCCGCCCGGGTTCGGCCTGCCGCGCGGTGTCACCGCCGGCGACAGCGCGCGGGACACCGGCACACCCGAGGCCGCGGCCTCCGCAGCGCTGTCCGAGGGCTCCGACGACACCTCCGGGACCGTCGCCCTCGACGACGGGACCGAGCCGGCGACCGGCACCGGGGACGACGGGCCCGGCACCGCCGCGGACGACCTCCCGGCCGCCGACACCGGCCGGAGCCGGGCCTACCCGTCCGAGACGACCGTGTCGTCCGGGGGATGGGCACCGCAGCCGCCGTCGGCGGACAGCGGCTCGCGCGACGGCGGCGGGACCTCCTGGCCCGCCTACACCGCGCCGCAGGCCGGCGACCCGGTCGCGCCGCGGTCGCAGACCCGGCTCAACGAGCGCTACACCTTCGACACCTTCGTGATCGGGGCGTCGAACCGGTTCAGCCACGCCGCCGCTGTCGCGGTGTCCGAGGCGCCGGCGCGGGCGTACAACCCGCTGTTCATCTGGGGCGAGTCCGGACTGGGCAAGACCCACCTGCTGCACGCCGTCGGGCACTACGCCCAGCGGCTGTTCCCCGGGATGCGCGTCCGGTACGTCAGTACCGAGGAGTTCACGAACGACTTCATCAACTCCCTGCGGGACGACCGCAAGGTCGCCTTCCAGCGCCGGTACCGCGACGTCGACGTCCTGCTGGTCGACGACATCCAGTTCCTGGAGGGCAAGGAGGGGACGCAGGAGGAGTTCTTCCACACCTTCAACACCCTCCACAACGCGAACAAGCAGATCGTCGTCTCCTCCGACCGGCCGCCGAAGCGCCTCGAGACGCTCGAGGACCGGATGCGCACGCGCTTCGAGTGGGGCCTGATCACCGACATCCAGCCGCCCGAGCTGGAGACCCGGATCGCGATCCTCCGGAAGAAGGCCGCGCAGGACCGGCTCGCCGTGCCCGGTGAGGTGCTGGAGTTCATCGCGGAGCGGATCGAGCGGAACATCCGCGAGCTCGAGGGTGCGCTGATCCGGGTCACGGCGTTCGCGTCGCTGAACCGGCAGGCCGTCGACACCCAGCTCGCCGAGATCGTGCTGCGCGACCTCATCCCCGACTCCGCCGCATCCGAGATCACCGCGCCGACGATCATGGCTGTCACCGCCGAGTTCTTCGGCGTCACGCTCGACGACCTCTCCGGTCCCGGGAAGACGAAGGCGCTCGCCCAGGCCCGCCAGATCGCGATGTACCTCTGCCGCGAGCTGACCGACCTCTCCCTCCCGCGGATCGGGCAGACGTTCGGCGGCCGGGACCACACGACCGTCATGCACGCCGACAAGAAGATCCGCAACGAGATCTCGCTCCGGCGGAAGACCTTCGAACAGGTGCAGGAGCTGACCGCGCGGATCAAGCTGCGCGCCCGGCACTGACCCGGCACCGACCCGGCTTTCCCCCGCGTCGCCGCGCTCCGCTCCGCCGACACACCCGGTCCGGTCGACGTGTCGTGGGCCTCCCCGGTGCCGGTCACGCACCCCGGTACCAGTCCACGCACCCCGGTACTGGCCCGCGCACCCCACGCGTGGGGTGCGTCAGGCCGCGAACAGGTGCGCCAGGTTCCGAACCGGCGCGGGCAGGTGCAGCGCGGCCCTCTGCGGCACGAACCCTCCGCAGCGCCTGCGGGTTCGGCACGGGGGATCCGGCACGGCGGGTCCGGCACGGCGGGTCCGGCACGGCGGGTCCGGCACAGGGGGCCAGCACAGGGGGCCGGCACGGGAGGGGCGGCACGGGCCGCATCCGGCACGCGGCGGCGAGCGCGGTGGGCGAGCCGACCGTTCCGCGCGTCGTGCTCTGGCGGCACGACGCGCGTCGCCGCCGGGACGGCCGCGTCGGGCAGCCGTTCCTGCACAGGCACGGCCCCGTCTCCACAGGGCCCGGGGTGATCATCACGGCCCTGCCGGGCCGATCACGGCTCGCACCGGTACCGATTCCGCCGCACCCACACGGACAACAGCCCTGAGATCCGTTCTCCGGCGTTACGAGGAGCCGTCCGGGATGATCGGGTACCCGCGCCACACCGCCGTCGCGGCGGCCGACCCGACCCCGAGGCCGGTCGAGTCGATCCCGATCGGGTCCGGCGTGGCGTCACCCGCGTGTCGCTCCCACGGTTCCCGTTCGTCGTCCGGTAATGGGCGTTCGGCGCTCCGTCACTCCGGCAGGTGATCGTCATCGACGTAGGGGCAGTGACTCTCCGTGGAGATCGCGGTAACGGATGAGGCGTATGTGGGTTCATCGCGCAACGCAGGAGTGCTGCGAGGCGTGCGACGGCCATCACCCACGGTCCACGATCCACCACGTTTCCACCCACATCTGGGGACAACTCTGTGGATGGACCGCGCCGAGCCCGTGGACGGATGGCCCGGGATCGGTGGACAACCCTGTGGTGAACCCGGGATGAATCGGGGACGGATGGGGGTCGACGCCGTCCGTCCACCGCCGGCGCGAGCTGTCAACGGAAGCCCCCACGGGCACGTCCCCAGTCGACGCGGCCTGCTGACCAGCACCGATGCGGCCCATCCACACTGTGCACAGGACCTGTCCCTACTACGGGTTTTCTCTCTCTAGAACTTCTTCCCCAAAACACCTGTGTGGAAGGGACACGAAGGGGGCTCACGATCCGGGCACACCCCGTCGCGGACCGGACGTCGCTCCGCCGTCCCCGAGTGCCGGGGTGGCGTGGAAACTGTCGGGGCGAGGCTCTACCGTGAGCGTCCCGGCGAACCCCGGGTCCCGATCCCGCACCGGCCGTTCGGCCGCCGCCCGCTCCGGGCGGCACCGTCCGGCAGGGCGACGGGGGAGGGGTCCGTCCGCCGCAGCACCGCCGTCCCGTCGACGGCCCGGCCCACCGGCCGTGGTCGCGGCGCTACCGGGGAAGGTCCTTGATGAAGTTCCGGGTCGAACGCGACGTCCTCGCGGACGCGGCCGCCTGGGTGGCCCGCAGCCTTCCGGCGCGCCCTCCGGTGCCCGTGCTCGGCGGGGTCCTGATCCAGTCCGACGGTTCCGACGAGACGGCCGGCGAGAAGCTGACCGTCTCCGGCTTCGACTACGAGACCTCGGCCCGGGTCGAGCTGGACGCGACCGTCGGTGAGCCGGGCCGGATGCTGGTCTCGGGCCGCCTGCTCGCGGACATCACCCGGGCGCTGCCGTCGAAGCCGGTCGACCTGGTGGTCGACGGGGCGCGCGCCACGATCAACTGCGGGAACAGCCGGTTCAGCCTGCCGACCATGCCGGTCGAGGACTATCCGCAGCTGCCCGACATGCCGCAGAAGGCGGGCTCGGTCGCTGCCGACGCGCTGGCCGCCGCCGTCGCACAGGTCGCGGTGGCCTCGGGGCGCGACGACACGCTGCCGATGCTGACCGGCATCCGACTGGAGATCGAGGGATCGCAGCTGACGCTCGCCGCGACCGACCGGTTCCGGCTGGCCGTCCGCGAGCTCGAGTGGTCGCCGGAGGACGCGTCGATCTCGACCGCGGTGCTCATCCCGGCGAAGACCCTCGCCGAGGTCGCCAAGACGCTCGCCGGTTCCGGGACGGTCGACGTCGCGCTGTCGGCCGGCGACGGGATGCTCGGGCTCACCGGCGGTGGCCGCCGCTCGACCAGCCGCCTGCTCGACGCCGAGTTCCCGCGGTTCCGCCAGCTGATCCCGGCCGAGCACACCACCGCGGTCGAGCTGGACGTCGCGATGCTCGTCGAGGCGATCAAGCGCGTGTCGCTGGTCGCGGACCGGGTCGCCCAGATCCGGATGGAGTTCGGCGAGGACGGCCTGCGCCTGGCCGCGGGCGGCGACGACGTCGGGTCCGCGGAGGAGGAGCTCCCCTGTGCGCTGGACGGGAACCCGCTGACCATCGCGTTCAACCCGGGCTACCTGCTCGACGCGCTCGGGGCCCTGCACACCGACCGGGCGCAGCTGACCTTCACGACGCCGAACCGTCCGGCACTCGTCCGGCCGGTGCCCAAGCCCGCCACCGACGACGGCGAGGCGCCGTCGCCCGAGAAGTCCGGGTACCTGCACCTGCTGATGCCGGTCCGCCTGCCCGGCTGACCGGGTCCCGCCGGGCAGGGCCGCCGTGAGCGGGGTCCCCGGATCGGCGACCCCGCCGGGCGAGCGCGGCGCCGGAGGGGAAGACTCGCCCCCGGCGTGATCGACGAGGGCCGCCAGACCCCCGCGACGCGGCGGGCCGGCGGCGCGTGACACAAGGGGGCATCGCAGTGCAGATCGGTCTGATCGGCCTGGGCCGCATGGGCGGCAACATGCGTGAGCGGCTGCGCGCCGCCGGGCACGAGGTGGTCGGGTTCGACCCCCGGCCCGAGGTGAGCGACGTCGCGTCGCTGCAGGAACTGGCCGCGGCGCTCGAGGCGCCGCGGGTCGTGTGGGTGATGGTCCCGTCCGGCGAGCCGACCCGGAACACCGTCGCCACGCTCGCCACCACGCTCGCCTCCGGCGACCTGGTGATCGACGGCGGCAACTCCCGCTACACCGACGACAAGCCGAACGCCGAGCTCCTCGAGGCGCACGGCATCGGCTACGTCGACTGCGGCGTCTCCGGCGGGATCTGGGGCAAGGACAACGGCTACGGCCTGATGGCGGGCGGGGAGCCCGCGCACATCGAGCGCGCGATGCCGATCTTCGACGCGCTCCGGCCCGAGGGGCTGCGCGAGGAGGGCTTCGCGCACGCCGGCCCGGTCGGGGCGGGCCACTTCGCGAAGATGGTCCACAACGGCATCGAGTACGGCCTGATGCAGGCGTACGCCGAGGGCTTCGAGCTCATGCAGGCCAGCGAGCTGATCACCGACGTGCCCGGCGTGGTCCAGGCGTGGTCGCGCGGCACCGTGGTCCGCTCGTGGCTGCTGGACCTGCTGGTCGACGCGCTCAAGGAGGACCCGGAGCTCGCCGACCTCGAGGGCTGGGTGGACGACTCCGGCGAGGGCCGGTGGACGATCGAGGAGGCCATCGCGCACGCCGTCCCGCTGCCGGTGATCTCGGCGGCGCTGTTCGCCCGGTTCTCCTCCCGGCAGGACGAGTCGCCGGCGATGAAGGCGGTCGCGGCGCTGCGCCAGCAGTTCGGCGGTCACGCGGTCAAGGAGTCCGGCCCGGCCGGCGCCCCCGGTGACAAGGCGGGTCCGAGTTCCGGGTCCGGCTCGACCCAGGGGGGCTGACCACGCGGTGTACCTCAGGCGGTTCGCGGTCACCGACTTCCGGTCGTGGCCGGAGGCCGAGCTGGAGCTCGACCCCGGTGTCACCGTGCTGGTCGGATCGAACGGCGTCGGCAAGACCAACCTCGTCGAGGGGATCGGCTACCTGGCGAGCCTCGGCTCGCACCGGGTCTCGTCGGACACTCCGCTGATCCGGCGCGGCGCGGAACAGGCGGTGCTGCGCGGCGAGGTCCACCACCACGGCCGGAAGCTCGGCGTCGAACTGGAGATCAACTCGGGGAAGCAGAACCGGGCCCGGGTGAACCGCTCGCCGGTGTCCCGGCCCCGGGACGTCCTGGGGATCCTGCGGAGCGTGCTGTTCGCCCCGGAGGACCTCGCGCTGGTGCGCGGCGACCCCTCGGAACGACGACGGTTCCTCGACGAGCTCCTCGTCGCCCGCTTCCCGCGCTACGCCGGGGTCCGCTCCGACTACGAGAAGGTCCTCCGCCAGCGCTCCGCCCTGCTGAAGTCGGCGAAGCCTGCCCTGCGTGGTCCGCGCGGGCGCGCGCGGCCCGCCCCGGCGGACCCGGACGTCCCGGACGACCTCACGACCCTCGAGGTGTGGGACGGGCACCTGGCCCGGGCCGGGGCGGCGTTGCTGGCCGGCCGTCGCGAGCTGGTCGTCGCACTCGCCCCGTACGCGCGGGAGGCGTTCGCACAGATCGCGCCCTCGTCGGACCCGATCGGCCTGGACTACCGGTCCAGCCTGGGGCCGGGCGGGGTGGCCGAGCTGCCCGCCCCGGCGGAGGAGCTGGAGGCGTTGCTGCTGGAGCGGCTCGCCGAGGTCCGGACGCAGGAGATCGAGCGCGGCGTGTGCCTGGTCGGCCCGCACCGCGACGAGCTGGACCTGGCACTGGGCGACGGCCCGGCGAAGGGCTACGCGAGCCACGGCGAGTCGTGGGCGTTCGCGCTGGCGCTGCGGCTGGCGTCGTACCGGCTGTTGCAGGCGGACGACGTGGAGCCGGTCCTGGTGCTCGACGACGTCTTCGCCGAGCTCGACTCCGCTCGCCGGCGGGCGCTGGCCGGGTTGGTCGCGGACGCGGAGCAGGTGCTGGTGACCGCCGCGGTCGGGGAGGACGTGCCCCCCGAGTTGGACGGGGTCCGGTTCGCCGTCGGTGACCGGAGTGTCGTCCGCGAGGGCACGGAGCCGGTCGGGGAGGCTCGATGACCGGCCGTCCGCGAGGGCACGGTGCAGATCTCGACCACATCACGGCGAACTGGGGACAAGCCTGTGGATTCTGTGGATAACTCCGGCGGGCCGGGGGAGCGACGGCGCCGGGGGACGGGGAACCGCCGGACAACGGCCCGTGCGGCCCGTCCCGACGGCGCCCGCCCTGGGGATGGAGAGTCCGGCGAGTCGGGTCACGGCCCGGTCACAGGTGGCGGCGTCCCGGGTGAACAGGGGGACCTGCTCGCCGGTGAGCGCGCCGGACTGCGCGGCGCGGACCTGGCCCGGGACGCCCTGCGCGCGGCCCGTGAGACCTCCGCGCGGAAGGCGGAGGAGCGGGCCGACGAGGCGCGCCCCAAGCTGCGGGTCGTCTCCGGGAAGGGCCGGCGCCGCCGCTGGTCGGGATCGGGCCCGGACGACCGTGACCCGCAGCCGTTCGGCCGCGTGGTGTCCCGGGTGTCGATGGACCGCGGCTGGTCGTCCCGCCTCACCGACGCCACCGTGCTCGGGCGCTGGTCGCAGCTGGTCGGGTCGGACGTCGCCGACCACTGCACCCCGGTGTCGCTGCGCGACGGCGAGCTGACCCTGCAGGCCGAGTCGACGGCCTGGGCCACCCAGCTGCGGACGTTGCAGCGCCAGCTGCTCACCCGGCTCGCGGCGGCGGTCGGGCCGGACGTGGTCCGCCGGATCCGGGTGGTGGGCCCGAGCGGGCCGAGCTGGCGGCACGGTCCGCGGCACGTCCGCGGCCGCGGCCCGCGCGACACCTACGGCTGAGCCCGCGGCGCAGTCAACGGCCCGCCCGGGAGCGGTACGGACGCGTCACGCCGTCGTACCCGGCCGCGAGGGCCCGTTACGGGTGAGGAGCCGTGGACCGGGAGCCGCAGGGCTCTCGCCGCCGGTGAGCGCGGGATGACACGGCCGCCGGACCGCTCGGCCCCGCCCGGGCACGTCCGATCCCGCACCGGAAGCCGTTCGCCCGTCTGTGGCGGTTCTGGGCGGGTCCTGACCGCCTTTCCGGGGGTGCCTGCGGGTAGGATGGAAAGGTGTTCCCGGGTGGCTCCCCTGACATGACCAGAGCGCCCGGTAGGTGGAACCGGATCCACGGTCGTCCGCGTCGTCGCGACGTGCCCGCCCGTGGCCGGTTCACGTGGCGAGGAGAACCAGCTACTCGTGGCTCAGGACAAGGCAGCGAAGAACGCCTACGGCGCGTCGTCCATCACGGTCCTCAAGGGGCTGGAGGCGGTCCGCAAGCGGCCCGGCATGTACATCGGCTCCACCGGTGAACGGGGCCTGCACCACCTGATCTGGGAGGTGGTGGACAACTCGGTCGACGAGGCCATGGCCGGTCACGCCACGAAGGTCGTCGTGACCCTGCAGCCCGACGGCGGCGTCCGCGTCGAGGACGACGGCCGCGGCATCCCGGTCGAGATGCACCCGGTGGAGAAGAAGCCGACCCTCGAGGTCGTCCTCACCAGCCTGCACGCCGGCGGCAAGTTCGACGACAAGTCCTACGCGGTCTCCGGTGGTCTGCACGGTGTCGGCGTCTCGGTCGTGAACGCCCTGTCGACGGCGCTCGAGGTCGAGGTCCGGGTCGACGGCAAGATCTGGAAGCAGCGCTACGACCACGCCAAGCCCGGCGAGCTCGTCGAGGCCGGCACCACGAAGAAGTCCGACACCGGCACCACGATCACCTACTGGGCCGACCCGACGATCTTCGAGACGACCAGCTACACGCTGGAGACGATCCGGCGCCGGCTCCAGGAGCAGACCTTCCTGAACAAGGGCCTCACCATGGTCCTGCGCGACGAGCGCCGCCCCGAGACCCCCGCGACCGGCGTCCCCTCCTCCGACGCGGTCGACGAGGACGGCAACCCGGTCGAGGCCGCTCCGGTCGTCGACGTCGACGAGGAGCCGGACGCCGAGGGTTACGTCGCGAAGCCCAAGGAGTACGTCTTCCACTACCCGAACGGGCTGGAGGACTTCGTCGCGCACCTGAACAAGTCCAAGGACCCGATCCACCGCAAGATCGTCGCCTACACCGGCGAGGGCCCCGGCCACCAGGTCGAGGTCGCGATGCAGTGGAACTCCGGCTACTCCGAGTCCGTCTACACGTTCGCGAACACGATCAACACGCACGAGGGCGGCACCCACGAGGAGGGCTTCCGCCACGCGCTGACCGCGACCGTCAACCGGTACGCCCGCGACAAGAAGCTGATCAAGGAGAAGGACCCGGCGTTGTCCGGGGACGACATCCGCGAGGGGCTCGCCGCGATCGTCTCGGTCAAGATCTCCGAGCCGCAGTTCGAGGGCCAGACCAAGACCAAGCTGGGCAACACCGAGGTCAAGTCGTTCGTGCAGCGGGTGTCCAACGAGTGGCTCGCGGACTGGTTCGAGCGCAACCCCAACGAGGCCAAGACGATCGTCAACAAGGCGGTCTCCTCGGCCCAGGCCCGCCTCGCCGCGCGCCGCGCCCGCGAGCTGGTCCGTCGCAAGAGCGCAGGCGACATCGGCGGTCTGCCGGGCAAACTGTCCGACTGCCGGTCCCGCGACCCGGAGAGCTGCGAGCTCTACATCGTGGAGGGCGACTCGGCGGGCGGCTCGGCGAAGGCCGGCCGCGACTCGATGCACCAGGCGATCCTGCCGATCCGCGGCAAGATCATCAACGTCGAGAAGGCCCGGATCGACCGCGTCCTCAAGAACACCGAGGTCCAGTCGATCATCACCGCGATGGGCACCGGCATCCACGACGACTTCGACCTCTCCAAGCTGCGGTACCACAAGCTGGTGCTGATGGCGGACGCCGACGTCGACGGCCAGCACATCCGGACACTGCTGCTCACGCTGCTCTTCCGGTTCATGCGCCCGCTGATCGAGAACGGGCACGTGTTCCTGGCCCAGCCGCCGCTCTACAAGCTCAAGTGGGGCGGCCGCGGCGCCGAGCCGGAGTACGCCTACTCCGACCGCGAGCGGGACGGCCTGATCGAGGCCGGCCGCGCGGCGGGCAAGAAGCTCCCCAAGGACCAGGGCGTGCAGCGCTACAAGGGTCTCGGCGAGATGGACGCCAAGGAGCTGTGGGAGACCACGATGGACCCGACGAACCGGCTGCTGCTGCAGGTGAGCCTGGACGACGCCGCCACCGCGGACGAGCTGTTCTCGGTGCTCATGGGCGAGGACGTCGAGTCCCGCCGGTCGTTCATCACCCGCAACGCCAAGGACGTGCGCTTCCTGGACGTCTGATCCGTCCGTACGTCTGTCCCATACGCACGTCTGAACACCACGAGGGGATCACTCCGTGACGGACACGATCGACCCCGCCGCCCCCGCAGCGGGCGACGGCGAGGGTGGGGGCCGGGTCGAACCGGTCGACATCCAGCAGGAGATGCAGCGCTCCTACATCGACTACGCGATGAGCGTGATCGTCGGGCGCGCGCTGCCGCTGGTGGAGGACGGTCTCAAGCCGGTCCACCGCCGCGTCCTCTACTCGATGGGGGAGAACGGCTTCCGGCCGGACCGCTCCTTCGTGAAGTGCGCCCGCGTCGTCGGCGACGTCATGGGCAACTACCACCCGCACGGCGACTCGGCGATCTACGACGCCCTCGTGCGGCTGGCCCAGCCCTGGTCGATGCGCTACCCGCTGATCACCGGGCAGGGCAACTTCGGCTCGCGCGGCAACGACCCGGCCGCCGCCATGCGGTACACCGAGTGCCGGCTCTCGCCGCTGGCAATGGCGATGCTGCAGGACATCGAGGAAGAGACCGTCGACTTCCTCGACAACTACGACGGCAAGACCCAGGAACCGGTCGTCCTGCCGTCGCGGGTGCCGAACCTGCTGATCAACGGCAGCTCCGGCATCGCGGTCGGCATGGCGACCAACATCCCGCCGCACAACCTGCGCGAGGTCGGCGCCGGCGTCGCGTGGTGCCTGGAGAACCCGGACGCCACCGACGACGAGCTGCTCGAGGCGCTCATGGAGCGCATCAAGGGCCCGGACTTCCCGACCCACGGCCTGATCGTCGGGCGCGACGGCATCGAGTCGGCGTACCGGACCGGCCGCGGCTCGATCCGGATGCGCGCAGTCGTCGAGGTCGAGGACGACGCCAAGGGCCGGACCACGCTGGTGGTCACCGAGCTGCCCTACATGGTCAACCCGGACAACCTCATCGAGTCGATCGCGACGATGGTGCGCGACGGCAAGATCGCCGGCATCTCGGAGATCGTCGACGAGTCCAGCGACCGCATCGGCATGCGGATCGTGGTCACGCTGAAGCGGGACGCGGTCGCCAAGGTCGTGCTGAACAACCTGTACAAGCACACGCAGCTGCAGCACAGCTTCGGCGCGAACATGCTGTCGATCGTCGACGGCGTGCCCCGCACGCTGCGCCTCGACCAGATCGTGCGGCACTACGTGCGGCACCAGATCGAGGTCATCGTCCGGCGGACCCGCTACCGGCTGCGCAAGGCCGAGGAGCGGGCCCACATCCTGCGTGGACTGGTCAAGGCGCTCGACGCCCTCGACGAGGTCATCGCCCTGATCCGGGCCTCCGCGACGGTCGACGTCGCCCGGGCCGGCCTGATCGACCTGCTCACCGTCGACGAGATCCAGGCCCAGGCGATCCTGGACATGCAGCTGCGGCGCCTCGCCGCGCTGGAGCGCCAGAAGATCGTCGACGAGCTCGCCGAGATCGAGCGCGAGATCGCCGACTACGAGGACATCCTGACCCGCCCCGAGCGCCAGCGGGAGATCGTCCGTGACGAGCTCGCCGAGATCGTCGAGCAGCACGGCGACGACCGGCGCACGCGGATCGTCGGCTACGACGGCGACGTCACCGACGAGGACCTCATCGCCGTCGAGGACGTCGTCGTCACGATCACCCGCACCGGCTACGCGAAGCGCACGAAGACCGACCTGTACCGGGCGCAGAAGCGCGGCGGGAAGGGTGTGCAGGGCGCGCAGCTGAAGCAGGACGACATCGTCAACCACTTCTTCGTGTGCTCCACGCACGACTGGATGCTGTTCTTCACCAACCGCGGGCGGGTCTACCGGCTGAAGGCCTACGAGCTGCCCGAGGCGAACCGCACGGCCCGCGGTCAGCACCTGGCGAACCTCCTGGCACTGCAGCCGGACGAGGAGATCGCCCAGGTCATGCAGATCAAGGACTACCAGGCGCGGCCGTATCTCGTCCTCGCGACGCGGAACGGCCTGGTGAAGAAGTCGCGGCTGACGGACTTCGACTCCAACCGCACCGGTGGCCTGATCGGCATCAACCTGCGCGACGACGACGAGCTGGTCGGCGCCGTCCTCTGCTCGGGTGACGACGACCTGCTGCTCGTCTCGGCCGAGGGCCAGTCGATCCGCTTCACAGCGACCGACGACGCGCTGCGCCCGATGGGCCGGGCCACCTCCGGTGTGCTCGGGATGCGGTTCAACAGCGGCGACAAGCTGCTCGCGCTCGGCGTGATCCGGCCCGACACCTACCTGCTCGTCGCCACCACCGGTGGGTACGCGAAGCGCACCCCGATCGAGGACTACCCGGTGCAGGGCCGCGGCGGGAAGGGAGTGTTGACCCTCCAGTACGACCGTCGGCGTGGCACGCTGGTCGGTGCGCTCATCGTCGGCATCGACGACGAGCTGTACGCGATCACCTCCACCGGCGGGGTCATCCGGACCTCGGCCCGCGAGGTGCGGAAGGCCGGCCGGCAGACGAAGGGAGTGCGCCTGATGAACCTGGGCGAGAGCTCCACGCTGCTGGCGGTCGCCCGCAACGCGGAGGAGACCGAGGAGGACCCGGGCCAGCAGGCGTAGGTCGTCGCGGGCGGCCGGTCCACGCGACCGGCCGCCCGTGGCACCCGCCGGCCCGGATCGTCCGCACGACCGCAGCGACGACCAGCGAGGAGAGCTCCAGCTCGTGAGCACCGACGACCGCACCCCGTCGGAGGGCGAGGGCCGCACCGTCGCCACCGATGCGGACCACGACGCGTCGACGACCGCGTCCTCCCCGGACGTCCCGCCGAGCCCCACCCCCCGGGCCGCCGAGCCCGAGCCGGAGGAGCCGGTGGCCGACCAGGCAGGCACGTCCCCGCCCCCGTGGCGGCGGGTGCCCGACGCACAGGACGGTGCCCGCGACGCGGACCGGGGGACCGTGGCCGACTCGCTGCTGAGCGAGGCCCCGACCGCGTTCCTCGCCGCACCCGGCCCGTCCGCCGCCGAGGGCGGCGGTACCGCCACCGCGGTCCGCGACCCGGAGCAGCAGGCGCCGGGCTCCGACGTCCCCAGGGCGTCGGTGCGCAACCGGCCGCCCCGGCAGGCGCTGCTCCAGCTGAAGCGGCTCGACCCCTGGTCGGTGCTCAAGATGGCGCTGGCGCTGGCCGTCGTGCTGTGGCTGGTGTGGATGGTCGCGGCCGGGGTGCTCTACGGGGTGCTCGGCGGCATGGGCGTCTGGGACCGGCTGAACGGCACCTACGCCGACCTGGTCACCGCCCAGCCGGAGACGGGCGGTGCGCTCATCAGCGCCGGCCGGGTGTTCGGCCTCGCGGCCGTCGTCGGGGCCGTGAACAGCCTGCTGTTCGCCGTCGCCATCACGATCGTGGCGTTCGTCTACAACGTCGCCGCCGACCTGGTCGGTGGCATCGAGGTGACGCTGTCGGAGCGTGACTGACGGAGACCGCTCCGCACGGGCTCGGGCGGGCCCCCGGCGTAACCCGCTCGAACCCGTGGGGTAGTCTTCTCGACGTTGCAAGGGCCTATAGCTCAGTTGGTTAGAGCGCATCGCTGATAACGATGAGGTCGCTGGTTCAAATCCAGCTAGGCCCACACCTTCCCTCCTCCGAAGCTCTCGTGAGAGGCCCGTCGATGAAGAAGTTGCTCGCCCTGGCCGTGGTGGCCGGCGCCGCGTACGTCGGCTGGTCCCGGCTCCGGGGCGTCGGGTCCGATGATCTCTGGCACGAGGCCACCACCCGCTGAGTCCGTCCGGGTACCGTGAACGGCACCCACCCGGGGACGTAGCTCAATTGGCAGAGCACCGCCTTTGCAAGGCGGGGGTTAGGGGTTCGATTCCCCTCGTCTCCACCACCGCTGAACTGCACAGTTGGCAACTGCCGCAGCAGCAGCTCGGGATCTCGCTGGGCACGGTGCTGATCTACATGAGCACCTTCCTGACCGCGCGCACAGTGGCGATCAAATGGGGCGAGACCGCAGCGCAGGCCCGCTCCCTGTCCCCGGTTCTACCGCCGTCGGGCGGTGGCTCCGGGCCCGTGGTCGCTGTCGGCGCCGGCCCGGTTCGGGCGGACGCCCCGGGTGGAGGCACTGCTGATGCCTGCTCGGCCCGGGTTGAACCTGCCGACGATGTTGCGGGTGCAGGTCGGGCCGGTCGCCTGGGAGTTGGCCGACGACGCCGCCGGCCAGCAGAGGTCGGCCCCTCCATCGCCCCCATTTACCACCCCACAGAGGCGGAATCGGCACGGTGTGCGATCAACGTGTGCAACGCCCGCCCAGCCGCGGTTCGATCATCTCGTGCCGCTCGCTGGTCTGCCGGGTACGTGTACTCGTTGCGCATCCGACTCGACCTCGGCACGAACCGCCCCGCTCCGTCCCGCAGAAGGGGATGGCGAACTCGGGATGTGCCATATCGCAGCCGCGACGTCGACCGAGTAGGTCCCGTCGTCGGCCGTGTCGACAGGGGATCTCCTCCCCGAGGAGACGCTCGTACGCGGCTCGCTCGGCACCAGGAGCGGGACGACCGCTCGCGGTGACGACACGCCACCACGGCACTGCGTGACCATCCGTCTTGAGTGCGTGACCCACGCTGCGCGCGGTCGCGCCCTCGACGAGGTCGGCGATCGACCCGTAGGTCGTCACCCGCCCGCCGGTATCGACCCCACGATCCCGAGAATCTGCTCCCTCGCACTCACGACGACTCCTCCGGGTCCACGAGTAGAAAGGTGTCGCGGCCGTAGGGCCGCCCGTTGACCTGCAGCTCGATTGCGTGCTCGCCGAGGTGGAAGGTCCGGGTCGTCCGAGCTCGGAACGAGTACGACGTGTCGACGACGACCGTTTCACCCGGTGCGATCGACCGAGATACGATCTTGAACACCTTGGGTCGCAGTACACCGCGTGCTCTCTGGAAGTGCATGATGTAGTCGATCGCGGTCCGCGCCGGGACGTTTCCGGTGTTGGTGATCCGCGCGGTGAACCGGACCTTCGCGCCCACGGGGACCTCGTGCTCGACGACCGACGGTCCGTCCACGTAGAAATCGGCACCCTCGAACCCCATCAGCTCGAGGGCTCTCGGATGACCCTTCTTGATCAACGTGCGCATCGCGTGGCGGGCGACACGAGGCGTGTTCTCGTCGGGGTGGTCCAGCCAGCCCGCCACGATGTCGGCCGCGAGGTCGGGATCGTCTCGCGCGAGGTCGTTGACGTGATTGGCCACCGACCGCCGCACGTAGTCCGATCGGTCGGTGTAGAGCGCGTCGACGATGGGGCGGGTGACCCCCGGACGTCGGACCAGCTCCGGAACGCCTCTGGCCCACGGGAGGTGGGAGCGCGTCCCCTCACTCGCGAGCCGGCGCACGTGCAGGTCCACGCTGCACGTCCATCCCGTGGCCACCGCGAGCGTCCGCTCGAACCCCGCGCCGAGCATCCTCCGGATGGCGAACTCACCGCTGAGTCGAGTGGTGAGCAGAGCGAGGACGTCCAGGGCGTCGTCGAAACTCCGCGCGGACCCTGATGCCAGGGCGCGGTCGACGACCGCCTCCGAGACCGGCCACAGCATCCAGCCGGTGAACGTGTCGTCCTCGAACGCGGCGCGGACCACCGCGGCCGTCTCGTCGTACCCGGGCGGGAGATCGGCCAGGAGGGCGTCACGGACGACGTCGACCCGCCGGCGGAGTTTCTGATCACCGACGCGACTCGCCATCAGTGCCGTCGGTCGGACGTGGCGCTGCCGCATCAGCTGGGCGAGGTGACTGATTACCGACGTGTCGATCAACTCATCCATCGTCCCCACGAGGATCAGCCGACCCGGAAGACCGGCCAGCCGATCTCGGTGCGCCACGCACCGGGATCGGGTGTGTCGCGTGGCCCGACCGCGTAGACCTCCCGCACTGGTCCGGCCACCGACATCGCGTTCTCCACCACCCAGGTCCCGAGTTCGCCATAGGCGACCTCGATGCCGTCGTGCTCGCCGACGTGGGTGGTGACGGCCAGTTCCGCGGCCGGCAGGGTCGCGGGGTGCACGCGTCCGGTGCGAGGCGGCGTATCGGTCGGCAGGTAGAGGAGCGCGTGACCGCGTTCCTGCTCGAAGAGGGCGTTGTCGTAGCTACCGCCCGGCGGCCCGGTCACCGCGGTGCCGACGGCCGCCTCCAGCTCGGCCATCGCGCCGGCGAACCAGGTCTCCACGTCGTGAAGGTTGACGACGGCCTCCACCGCCGCGACGGTCCGGGCGGGCTCCGCGCGCAGCTCGACGTCGATCGGGGCGGGGTCGGGCTGGAGCAGGCGGCGCAGCGACACGACCGCGGCCCGGGTGCGGTCGAGCTGGTCCTCGAGGCGTTGCAGGTGGTCCGCGACCAGGTTCGCCCGAAGTACGGGGTCGGGAGTCCGCAGGATCCGCTGGACGTCGGTCAGGGGGACGTCGAGTTCGCGGAGCCGTTGGATGACCTGGGCGGTCGGGATCTGGTCGACGCCGTAGTAGCGGTATCCGGTGGCCTCGTCCACGACGGCGGGCGTCAGCAGGGTCGCCTCGTGGTAGCGACGCAGGGTACGCACGCTCAGATGGGTCAACTGCGAGAACTCCCCGATGGTCAGCACCCCTCCAGCCTGGACCCTCCCCCTGGGGGAGAGTCCACGGCTTGACCTTCCCGCAACGCGAGGCCACACGGTGGGCTCATGACACAGCACACCGACCTTCAGTCCGATTCGCTCCCGGCCAAGGTGCGCGACTTCCTCGCCGCCCACGTCGTCCGTGACGACGACACCGCCTCCACGTTCCTCGCCGAGGACGTGGTCCTCGTCGACCAGGGCGAGACCGTCCGTGGGCGGGAGCAGGCCCACGCGTTCCTGCGCGACGCCGGGTCGCAGTTCGAGTACACGACCGAACTGGTCGGCGCTCACCGCGTCGACGACACCCACTCCGTGGCGACCGTTCGGCTCGAAGGGACCTTCCCCGGTGGGGTCGCCGAACTCGACTACCGCTTCGCGCTGCGCGACGACCTCATCGCCGAGCTCGTCATCGCCAACCACGAAGCCTGACCGCACCATGCCACGGCGATCGTCACCGAGGAGAGAGACAATGCCGAACTCGAATCCCGACCGCCTCGACGGTCGCCGGGCGTTGGTCACGGGCGGCTCGAAGGGCTCGGGCAAGGCCGTCGCCGAGCGGCTGCGCCAGATGGGCGCCGACGTGTACGTGACGGCCCGGACCATGCCCGACGGGTACGAGCACCCTGACCGCTTCGTCGAGGCGGACACCTCGACGATCGAGGGCGCCGACCACGTCGCCGCCCGGATCGCCGAGGCCGGCCCGCTCGACATCCTCGTGCACGTCGTCGGAGGCGCATCGACGCCGTCCGGCGGATTCGCGGTCATCACCGACGACCAGTGGCTCACCGAGCTGAACCTCAACCTCCTGGGGGCGGTGCGGCTCGATCGAGCCCTTCTCCCAGCCATGATCGAGTCAGCGTCGGGAGTCGTGCTGCACTTCACCTCGATCCAGCGCGAACTGCCCCAGTACGACGCATCCCTGGCGTACGCCGCCGCGAAGGCCGCCTTGCGCACGTACAGCAAGGGGCTGGCCAACGAGCTCGGGCCGCGCGGTGTCCGGATCAATGCCATCAGTCCCGGCGGGATCGAGACGGAAGCCTACGAACGATTCGTGGACCGGATCGCCGAGGGCAACGGGCTCACCCGTGAAGCAGCGAAGCAGACCATCTACGACTCCCTCGGAGGAGTTCCCCTGGGTCGGTTCGCGAAGCCCGAGGAGATCGCGGACCTGGTCGGGTTCCTGGTCTCGGATCGTGCCTCGGCCGTCGTGGGCGCCGAGTACGTGATCGACGGCGGGACTGTTCCGACAGTCTGAGCCCGAATCTGGCCGCTCAAGCCGCTTGCACGGGGGAGACCTGAGCTCAGCTCCTGCTCGGTGCGGCGCGCCGCCGGGCTCCTCGCGGTCGCGGTTATCCCCGTCGTCGCCGGCCTCAGCGGCGACGACTACACCTACCCGGCCGCGCTCGACCCGATCCGATCCTGCTCTCGTCGGCCCTTCTGGTCGCCGGGGCGCTGCTCGCCGCCGTCCTCATCCGCGGGCGCCTCGGCGACACCGGCGCCGACACCCACATTGGCGCCGACACCCACTCCGACACAGGCGTCGCCGACACAACCTCGCCCAGGCCGATCGGCTCGTCCGCCGAAGACCGCGCCCCGGCCGGTCGCCCCCGGGCCGCGGATCCGCCGCAGCGAGTGCGCGTCGTGGACGTGCCGCACTGCGCGGTCAACGGCCCGCCCCTCCATCCCGGCACGGCCTCCTCTCCCGTATCCGGCTCCGCTACCCGCAGCACCCCCTCGTCTCCACCACCGCTGAACTGCGCACTTGCGATCTGTCGCGGATCTCTACGACCGGTGATGGCGCTGACGCTCATCGCAGGACGTCGTCAGTGGATCGTCTCGAGGGATCCCATGGCCGTGGCACTCCGACCGCAGGATGGATGTATGCGGATCAGTCCGGGGTGACGATGGCGAAGTTCGTGTCGCCCGGGTCGAGGACGCGGGCCAGGCGGGTGATCACGGTCGGGTCCCCGGTCAGGGTGAGGCCGGCTGCGGCGAGCCCCTCCGCGCTCAGGCCGCCGCCCGCGAGTGCCGGGAGCGCACGTCGGTCTGTCGTGAGCACGGCGTCGGCGTCGCCCTTCTGTGGCCGGGAGCTGTAGGTCAGTACGCCGTTCGCGAGCGTGAGCCGGTAGCGCTCGTCGATGTCGGTGAGCACGACATCGAGGCTCAGTTTCTCGTCCCACGCGCTGGGTCCGTCGACCTGGATGGCGAGGGCGTCGAACAACATCGGCGGGGTGAGCTGACCGATGACGTCGGGGGCGCTGGTCTCGGTCGGTGTGCCGAATCTGCCGTCGCGCAGTTCGGTGGCCCCGGACAGGTAGAAGGTGCGCCAGGTGCCGTTCTCCGAGCCGTATCCGAGTTGCTCGTAGGTGTCGGCGAGTAGTTCGCGCGCGTCCGGGTGCTCCGGCTCGGCGAACACGACATGGTTGACCACCTCGGCGACCCACCGGTAGTCGCCGGCGTCGTAGGCGGCGCGTGCTCTGTCGACGACGGTGTCGGCGCCGCCCATGAAGTCGACGTAGCGCCTGGCCTTCTCGACCGGTGGGTGTTCCCAGAGGTGGGCGGGGTTGCCGTCGAACCAGCCCAGGTAGCGCTGGTAGATGGCCTTGACGTTGTGGCTGACGGAGCCGTAGTAGCCGCGGGCGTTCCAGGCGTTCTCGAGTGCGGGAGGCAGGACGATCTCCTCGGCGATCTCCGGGCCGACCAGTCCCTGGTTGAGCATGCGCAGGGTCTGGTCGTGGAGGTAGGCGTAGAGGTCGCGCTGGGTGGACAGGAACTCGACGACCCGGTCGGCTCCCCAGGTCGGCCAGTGGTGGGAGGCGAACACGACCTCGGCGTCACCGCCGAACAGGTCGATCGACTCGGTGAGGTAGCGGGCCCAGGCGTGCGGGTCGCGCACGACGGCGCCGCGCAGGGTCAGCAGGTTGTGCAGGTTGTGCGTCGCGTCCTCGGCCGCGCAGAGTGCCTTGAAGTCGGGCAGGTACACCAGCATCTCGGCCGGTGCCTCGGTGCCCGGCGCCATCTGGAAGATCATCCGCACCCCGTCGACGGTCTCCTCGTGACCGGTCGTGGTGATGATGTCGGTCGGCGGTATCAGGGTGACGGTGCCGACGGACACCGTCTGCCCGAGGCCGGCACCGACCTGGCCCTCCGGGCTGCGGGCGAGTGCGGCGCCGTACATGTATCCCGCTCTACGGGCCATCGCCGTTCCGGCATAGACGTTCTCCGCGACCGCCTCCTCGGTGAAACCGTCGGGAGCGAGGATCCGCACTGCTCCCGCATCCACGTCCTCCTCGGTGACGAATCCCTTCACCCCGCCGAAGTGGTCGGCGTGCGAGTGGGTGTAGACGACCGCCTTGATCGGCCGGTCTCCGCGATGGAGCCGGTACAGCTCCAGCGCCGCGGCGCCGGTCTCCTTCGACAGCAGGGTGTCGATGACGACGACGCCCTGGTCGCCCTCGACGAACGTCGTGTTCGACAGGTCCATGCCGCGCACCTGGTAGATCCCCTCGACGACCTCGAAGAGGCCTCCGATCGCGGAGAGCTGGGACTGGCGCCACAGGCTCGGGTTCACGCTGTCCGGAGCGTCGCCGCTGAGGAAGGAGTAGGTCGAGTTGTCCCACAGGACCGTGCCGTCCTCGCCGACGACCGGCTGATCGATCGAGGCGATCAGTCCCCGTTCGGCGTCGTCGAAGTCCTGCGTGTCGTCGAAGGGGAGGCGGCCCCGCAGATCCTCCTGCTGCTGGGCGATCGACGGCGTTGCGGACCTCGACGTGGTTGTCATCCACCGACGCTCGCATCGAGCTGGATCCGGGCGCCTCCTCCGGGACGGGTGACCTTCGGACGGTGACCGTGCGGCCATCGACCCGCGCCGGACCTGGTTCAGCTGGACCCTGACGCCGGGCCGGCGAGCGCGTCCCCCAGGAGCTCGAGGCCGATGACCAGCAGGAGGACCGTCATGATGCGGCGTTGTGTGCGGCCATCGATTCCCGAAGAGGACGAGATGTCCGGGGCGATGAACGACGCTCGACGGGAGACACCTTCCGCCCGGTCAGCTCCCCGTCGGCACCGTCCGCGCGGCGTACGGGGCCCCCTTCGCCAGACCGTGGATGCCGCCCGCGGCGACCAGTCCGCCGAGCGCGAGCGCGAAGATCTGGTCGGCCAGCTGCGAGTCCGCCTCCTCGCCGTGTGGCGTGAACCAGTGCTGCATCCAGTCCAGCATCCCGACGATCGCCCGGGCCGCCACGGCGGGATCGCCGGCGAGCGAGAACTCCCCGTTCCGGGCGCCCTCGGCGAGCAGCGACTCGACCGCGGCGATGTACCGGCGGTCCATGTCGTCGAACCGGGCGAAGGTCGGGGACCGGAACCTACCGACGTGCTGCAGGTAGACGAACGCGGCCGGGTAGTAGTCGGCGAAGATCCGGATCTGGGTGCGGACCAGCTCGCGCAGTCGCATGGCGACGCTGCTGCCGGTGTCCGCACGCAGGCGGTCGAGCTCGGCGAGCAGGGCCTGGGCCGGCTGTTCCACGACGGCGAGCAGCAGCTCCTCCTTGCTGCTCACGTAGTTGTAGACGCTGCCCTTGAGGATCCCGACACGGGCGCCGATGCTCTCCAGGGTGGCGTTGTCGTAACCGCGCTCCCGGAACTCCTCACCGGCGGCGTGCACGAGGTCGGGCCAGCGGCTCGGTCGTGGCATCGGTCAGTCCTCCCAGGTCCTGCGTTCGCGACGGCCGGGCATCAGTGCATCGTCCAGCCGCCGTCGACGCACAGTGTGGCGCCGGTGACGTAGGAGCCGGCCCGGGACACCAGCAGGAGCAGGGGACCGGTGAGCTCCTCCCGGGTACCGAGGCGGCCCAGCGGGATCCGTCCGACCGCCGCGGCCAGTCCCTCCTCGTGCTCGATCAGGGGCGCGGTCATCTCGGAGTCGACGTACCCGGGGGCGAGCGTGTTGACCCGGATGCCGTGCCGGCCCGACCACTGGGCCGCGAGGTCGCGGGTCAGTCCGGTCAACCCCGCCTTGGACGCCGAGTAGGCGGCCTGCGGGACGGTCCCGGCGGTGAGGCCCAGTGCCGAGGAGATGTTGACGATCGAGCCGCCCCGCCCGGCCGCGATCATCGCGCGGCCCGCGGCGGCGGCCATCTGGTACGCGCCGAGCAGGTTGACCTCCAGCAGGGCCGCGGCCCGGCGGGGATCGTCCCGCTCGGCGCGTGCGCCGTAGCCGGTCCCGGCGTTGTTGACCAGGACGTCGACCCGTCCCAGCCGGTCGACCGCGGCGTCGACGAGCGCCTGGCACTGCTCGGGGTCGGCGACGTCGGTGGTGACCGCGACGCACCTGCCCCCGGCGTCGACGATCGAGGACCGGACCGCGTCCAGCTCCGCCGGCCGCCGTGCACCGATCACGACGCCGGCCCCGGCGGCGGTCAGGACCCGGGCGAAATGGGCGCCGAGCCCCGACGACGCACCGGTCACGATCGCGACCTCGCCGTCGAGCCGGAAACCGCCGGGTACCACCTCTGCCGGCTCCGTCACCCGCTCATCGTGTCCCATGCCCGCCCGGGCCTCCTGCCGGGTCGACACGGACGGGGAAGTGCTCCATGCCGCGGGACAGGAGGACGGGGGCCCAGCGCAGCTGCTCCTCGTCGACCTCCGGACTCCGCAGCGCAGCGAGCGCGCGCGGGATGGCGACGGCCGCCTCCAGCCGCGCGAGCGGTCCGCCCAGGCAGTAGTGCAGCCCGACGCCGAAGCCCAGCTGGCGGCCCTGGCGGCGGGTGATGTCGAAGGTGTCGGGGTCGTCGAACACCTCGGGGTCGCGGTTGGCCGCCGACGGGCTGAGGAACACCCGCTGGCCGCGGCGGAGGGTGCGCCCGCGCAGTTCCACGTCCTCGGCCATGACCCGGGCGACGGTCTTGGCGGGGCCGTCGAACCGGAGCACCTCCTCCACGGCACCGTTCAGGAGCGTCGGGTCCGCGTCGAGGAGGGCCCGCTGCCCGGGGTGCCGGAGCAGCGCGAGCACGCCGCTGGCGATGAGGTTCGTGGTCGTCTCGTGGCCGGCGAAGAGCAGCAGCACACCGGTCGCGATGACCTCGTCGTGGCTCAGCGAGTCGTGCTCGTCCCGCGCGGCGATCAGTGCGGACAGCAGGTCGTCGGCGGGCTCGCGCTCGTGCGCGGCCACCAGGTCGGACAGGTACCCGGTCAGCTCGGCCATGCCGGACGCGCCACTGGCGTGCCGTCCGGCGTCGCCCATCCCGCCGAAGACCAGTCCGGTGATCTGGTCGGACCAGTGCTTGAAGCGGTCCTGGTCCTGCCGGGGGACGCCGAGCATCTCGGCGATCACCGAGGCGGTCAGGGGGTAGGCGTAGTCCCGGACGAGGTCGACGGTCCCGGACCCGTCCGCCGTCGCCGTGCCGAGCAGCTCGTCGGCGAGCTCCTCGATCCGTGGCCGGAGCCGGTCGACCGCCCGCGGGGTGAACCCCCGGCTGAGCAGCCTGCGGAGCCGGGTGTGGTCCGGCGGATCCTTGAAGACCATCCACTCCTCGAGGACGCCGAAGGCCGACCGGAGCCCGGGATCGGCGTCCGGGCCGTCGAGCTTGGCCCGCCGGTACGGGGCGATCCGGTCCGACGAGAACCGGACGTCCCGCAGCGCCGCCGAGACGTCGTCGAAGCGGGTGACGAACCACGACCGGTATCTCCCGCTCCAGTGCACCGGGTCGTGCTCGCGCAGGGCGGCGAGGACGGGGTACGGGTCCGCGACGGCTTCCGGGCCGAGCAGATCGACCCCGCTGACGTCGACACGGGAAGTACTCACGGCCCCTCCAGTACGGCGACGACGCAGGCGTTCCCGTCCAGCACGGACACCCCGCCGCCCATGGTCTCGACCAGGCCGATCCGGGCGGAGCCGACCTGACGGCCGCCCGCCTCCCCCCGCAGCTGCCAGACGATCTCGGCGACCTGGGCGAGCCCGGTCGCACCGAGCGGGTGCCCGCGGGAGAGCAGCCCGCCCGACGGGTTGACCGGGTGCCGGCCACCCAGCGCGGTCACCCCGGCCTCGGCGGCCTTGCCACCCTCGCCCTCCGCCACCAGGCCGAGCGCCTCGGTGGTGACGATCTCGCCGATGGTGAACGCGTCGTGCACCTCGACGACGTCGACGTCGACGACGGTGTCCAGGCCCGCAGCGGCCAGCGCGTCGGCAGCGGTGTCCCGGACGATGTCGTATCCCCACACGTGGGGCGACGTCTCGTTCCACGGTGCCCCGCTGCGCAGGGCGACACCGCGCACGACGACCTCGCGGTCGCCTCCCGACGCCGGTGCGAGGACGGCCGCGGCCGCGCCGTCGGACGTCGGGCAGCACTGCAGGAGGGTCAGCGGGTCGGAGATCATCGTCGAACCGAGGACCTCGTCCACGGTGTAGCTCCCCGCGTACTGGGCGCGCGGGTTGTGCAACGCGTGCGCGTGGTTCTTCACCGAGACGGCCGCCAGCTGGGCGGGGGTGACGGCGCCGAGGTGGAGGTAGCGCGCGGCGCTCATCGCGTACAACGCCGGCAGCGCCAGCCCGGAGCTCTGCTCGGGATCCGTGGGCTCGGGGGTGATCGCACCGGAGAAGGCGGTGCTCATCTGTTCGACTCCGAGCGCCAGCACCCGGCCGTACCGTCCGGTGCGGACGGCCTCGTGCGCCTCGGCGAAGGCGGTGGTCCCGCTCGCGCACGCGTTCTCCACCGTGATCACCGGGACGCCGGTGATCCCCAGGGCACGCAGCGTCCGCTGGGCGACACCGGGTGGGCCGAAGACCGTGCCGACCCAGACGGCGTCGACGGCGTCGACCGCGGCGTCGGCGAGGGCCTCGCGTACGGCGTCGTGGGCGAGACCGACGAGGTCCCGGTCGGGCCGGCGGCCGAAGTGCGACGTCCCGACGCCGTGGACCGCGACCCGGCTCACGACGCGGCGTCCGGCTCGACCGCCAGGTCACCGGACCCGGTCGGGGCGACGAGCCGGGCCCGACCGCCGACGGGCGGGGCGGCCGGGCCGGGCACGTGGGCGAGGATCCGCGGTCCATCGTCGAGGTCGACGTAGGCGAGGGCGAAGGGCGGCGTCCGGCCGGGGACCGGGATGCGCACGACGGTGCTGCTCCACACGGTTCCCCCGGGGCCGAACACGGCCGGCTCGGCCGGGCCGGCGCAGCCGGGACAGCGCGGCCACGCGTAGGCGGACACCGCGCCGCAGCGCGGGCAGCGCAGGCCGTGGAGCCGCCACGCACCGCCGGCGTCGAGCCGGGCGTGGGGGCGGGGATCGACGGCGTCGACGTGTGACACGTGAACTCCCCTGAGTCGAAGTGCCTCCATGTAAACAAACTCTGGGTCGGTTATCAATCAAGCCCCGATGCGTGATCCGCACGAAAATACCCGGTTCATCTGCGCTGGTCCGGAAGGACCTTGACACCCCGGGGTGAAGCAGATCACTGTTTGCCACACATAAAACGACCCTGCGTTTGGCAACGATGGGTGCCGGGCGCCGGACGACTGCGGCCAGGAGGTCCGACCGATGCGGTTCGGCTTGTTCACGATGCCCGAGCACCCCCCGAACGAGAACTGGACGCTGTCCTACGACCGGGACATCGACGACATCGTCCTGGCCGAGAAGCTCGGGTTCTCCGAGTACTGGATCGGTGAGCACCACACCGGCGGCTACGAGAACGTGCCGGTCCCCGAGTACATGATCGCCAAGGCGTCCGCCGTGACCAGCCGGATCCGCCTGGGCACCGGGGTGATCAACCTGCCGTACCAGGACCCGTTCCAGGTGGCCGAGCGGATGGCGTTCCTCGACCACCTCACCCACGGCCGCCTCGAGTACGGCTTCGGCGGCGGCGGGCTGCCCACCGACCAGGCCCTCTTCGGGCTGGAGCGCTCGGAGGCCGCCCCCCGCACCACCGAGGCCCTGGAGATCATCTGGCAGCTGCTCACCTCCGAGGACCCGGTGAGCTACGAGGGCGTCTACTGGAAGTACGAGAACCGGCAGCTGCAGGTCGGTCCGTACCAGGACGTCCCGCCGTTCGCGATCGCCGGCCTGACGGGGACGCACAACTACGCGCGCTGCGGTGGGAAGGGCTGGAAAGCCCTGTCGGTCTACTTCGCACCGACCGACAACCGCGGTTACACCGACGCGCCCGACCTGCTCGCCCACGGTGCGGCGCTCACCGGTGCGGCCGAGGAGGCCGGCCTCGACCCGGCCGTCGCGCGGCAGAACTGGCGGGTCAGCCGCGAGGTCTACGTGTCGGACAGCAAGAACCAGGCGATGAACGAGATCCGGGAGGGGGTCCGGCGCTCCTACGAGTACCTGCTGGGTCTCGGCCTCGGTGCGCTCATGAAGAAGGGTGAGGGCATGGACGACGCCGACCTCACCTTCGAGTGGATGGTCGAGGAGATCCCCTGGATCATCGGCAGCCCCGAGGACTGCACCCGCCAGATCAAGGAGCTCGAGGAGCAGACCGGCGGCTTCGGCACCTTCCTGATCAACACCCGGGACTGGGTGACCACGGACAAGTGGAACCGGTCGCTGGAGCTCTTCGCCCGCTACGTCACGCCGCAGTTCACCCCGCGGGAGAACCTCGCGCGCCGCGCGAAGCTCGCGGACGTCGCGCTCGGCAAGGCCTGACCCGTCCGGCACCGGACCCCCGACTTCCCACCGACATCGGAGTGAGCATGAACAGGTTCGACGGCAAGGTCGCCGTCGTCACCGGCGGTGTGCAGGGCATCGGCCGCGGCATCGCGCTGCGGCTGGCGTCCGAGGGCGCCGCCGTGGTGATCGGCGACCTGCAGGACGACGACACGACGGCCCGGGAGATCGTCGACGGCGGAGGGAAGGCCGCCCACGTCGTGATGGACGTGCGGAAGCCCGGGGACTGGAAGCGCCTCGTCGACGAGGCGGTCGGCGGCTTCGGCGGCGTGCACGCCCTCGGGAACGTCGCAGGCGTCACCAACACCCTCGGCCCGGACAACGTGGTCGATCTCGACGAGGCCGGGTGGGACCACGTCGTCGACACCGACCTCAAGGGCGTCTGGCTCGGGATGCAGGCCGTGATCCCGCGGATGCTGGCGGACGGTGGCGGTGCCGTGCTCAACATCGCCTCGATGGCGGCGTTGAAGGGGCTGGAGAACCTCGCCGCCTACTCCGCGGCGAAGGGCGGGGTCGTGAGCCTCACCCAGCAGGTCGCGATGGAGTTCAGCCCGCGCGGGATCCGGGTGAACTGCATCTGCCCGGGCACGATCGACACACCGATCCTCGCCGGCATCACCGACAGCATGCGGGAGAACTTCGTCTCCGCCCACCTCATCCCGCGTCTGGGCACGCCTGCGGACATCGCTGCCGCGGCCGCGTTCCTGCTGTCCGACGACGCGAGCTTCTGCACCGGCGAGGTCCTCCCGGTCGACGGCGGCTGGAACACCAAGGGCAGCGCCGGCTGATCTCCGGTCCGGGGCCGCAGCGGACGACCGCCGGCCCCGGACCGGCTCTGCGGTCCGAGGACCACCGACGACACGTGACGAGAGGACCCGCATGAGCACCGCCGCCGGGCCGCGTGCGGCCGACCGGGACGGACGCGGCTTCCCGCGCTACTGGGACCAGGAACGCGAGACCCGCGACCCCCGTGACCGGGACGCGGTGGTCCTCGATCGGCTCCGGCACCAGCTGCACTACGCCTACGAGCAGCTGCCGTTCTACCGACGGCACTACGACGCCCACGGTTTCCACCCCGACGAGGTGCGCTCGCTCGAGGACTTCACCGCGAAGGTCCCGGTGATCACCAAGAAGATGCTGGTCGCCGACCAGGCCGAGCATCCGCCGTTCGGCAGCTACACCCGGGACTTCACCGGCGCGGACGGGTCGAGCGGGCTGGCCCGGATCCACGGCTCGTCGGGGACCTCGGGCACGCCCACCCTGTACGCCGTCTCCCACGGCGACTGGGACCGTGCTGCCGACGTGCACGCCATGGCCCAGTGGTGTGCCGGCATCCGCCCGGACGACATCGCCCAGGTCGGGTTCCCGTTCGGCCTGTTCTTCGGTGGCTGGGGTGTCCTGCAGGGCCTCGAACGGATCGGCGCGACGGTCTTCCCGCTCGGCGTCACCGACTCCGAGCGGCACCTCGAACTGATCACGCGGCTCGGCTCGACGGTCTTCACCGCCACGCCCTCCTACTGCATCCATCTGCTCTCGGTGGCCGAGCGGATGGGCATCGACCTCGCGTCGGGCTCCGTCCGCACCCTGCTGGTGGGCGGCGAGCCCGGGGGCTCCCTGCCCGGGACACGCCGGATCATCGAGCAGGGCTGGGGCGCCACCGTGGTCGACGCGGGCTCCACGTCGGAGATGTATCCCTTCCAGACCAGCGTCGGGTGCACCGCAGGCACGGGCACCCACCTGATCTCCGACGAGGTGCACGTGGAGGTGGTCGGGACGGACGACCCGCACACGGCGCTGCCGGTCGGGGACCGGGGCGCGGTCGTCTACACCCACCTCTGGCGCGAGTCCCAGCCCATGATCCGCTTCGCGCCGGGGGACGAGACCTACTTGGACGACGGCGGCCCGTGCCCGTGCGGACGCACCTACCCGCGCATGCCGGAGGGCGTCCTCGGGCGGCTCGACGACATGCTCGTCGTCCGCGGGGCCAACATCTTCCCCTCGGCCGTCGAGACCGCGCTGCGCACGGTGGACGAGCTCGGCCCCGAGTTCCAGATCCGGGTGACCCGGCCCGATGCGCTCGACGAGATCAGCGTCCACACCGAGCTCTCGCACCACACCGCGGCGGCCCTCACCGCCCTGCCCGCGCCGGACGCCGCCGCGGCGCGGGACGCGCTGGCCCGGCGGGTGGAGAACGCCCTGCGGCTCGCGGTGAACATCAGGGTGCCGGTGCGGCTGCTGGAACCCGGTGCCCTGCCCGAGACGACCTTCAAGGCCCGGCGCGTGGTCGACGAGCGCGAGCGGCACGCCCCCGTCCCCTCGGGGGCTATCTCCTGAGGGTCGCCGACGGGCCCCGGCTCACGCCACCGCGACCGCACCCGCGCACCGCGCTCCCGCGGCCTGCGCCTCGGCGCGGGCCCGGTCGCGGTTCTCCGCGGCGAGCGGGCGCAGCTCGCTCATCGCCGGCACGACGTCGGCGAGGGTCAGCTCGGCCTCGATCACTCTGACGTCACCGCCCCAGACGTCGCCGAACATGCGGACGAGCCATCCGGTGCCGTGGTCCCATCCCTCGCGCGGGGTGCCCGGGCCGTAGCCGCCGCCCCGGGAGACGACGAGGACGACGGGCTTCCCGGCCAGCGGCGTCGCGCCGGGGGCGAAGCGGGCGTCGGTGACGATCGTGTCCACCCAGGTCTTGAGGTGGGCGGCGACGTTGAAGTTGTACAGCGGGGACCCGATCACCAGGGCGTCCGCGGCGATCGCCTCGTCGGCGAGTCGCTCCGTCTCCCGGACCGCCGCCTGCTGTTCGGGGGTCCGATCGGAGTCGGCCACGGCGCCGGCGACGACCCCCGTGTTCCAGAGATCGATGGGCACCGGCTGCACGCCCAGGTCGCGGCGGACGACCGTGGCCTCCGGCCGCGCCTCGCGGTAGGCGCGCTCGACGACGTCGGTGATCTCGCGGCTCACGGAGTTCTCGGTACGGATGCTCGAGTCGAGTCGGAGCAGGGACATGGCGACCTCCGGTGGTGATCTCTCGCGAAGATGTTCTGTTTAACAGAATATCTGCGCGGCAGAACGCATTGGCAAGCGCGTATCCTGTGACCGTGTCCACTCCGCAGATCCCGGCTCCGCAGGGCGTGGAGTGCGACCTGGCCTGGGCACTGGGACGGGTGGCCCGCGACCACGCCACGGCGGTGCAGTGCGTGATCGGGGACCTCCCCGGCGGGCAGCGTGGCTTCCAGGTGCTCGCCACCGCGGCCGGCGACGGACCGTCCACCCAGCTCGCGCTCGCCCGCAAGCTCGGCGTCGACCGCACGGTGATGACCTACCTGCTCGACGAGATCCAGGAGGCCGGCCTCGTCGAGCGTCGTCCCGACCCGGCCGACCGCCGCGCACGACGCGTCGTGCTCACCGACGCCGGGCGGGCCCGCCTGTGCGACACCGAGGCCGCGCTGCGGGAGGCGGAGGCGCGGATCCTCGCGCCGCTCTCCGGCGAGGAGCAGTCAGTGCTGCGCACGCTGCTGCGCCGGGTCGCCACCGCCGACGGCGGCTCGCCCGACGAGGGTTCCTCCGCCGCCGGTTCGTGACCGGGCGCCGGATGCCGTGACGTCCGTCCCGGCCCACTCCTCCTTCGGTCGGCAGGTCCCGGCCGCTCGACCGATCCGGTCAGCCGGACGGCGTCCCTACCGTCGCCACCGGATCCGGGCAGGGCACCCAGCCGGCCCGGGAAGGGGTGACCACATGAGACTCGTCCGCCCGGCGTTCACGCTCGTCCGCGACAACCTGCGCGCCTACCTCGTCCTGAACGCCCTCATGTACGGGCTGTGCCTCGTCGGGATGGCGACGGCGCTGGTCCTCCCCGAGCTGACCGCCGCCCGGACGGCAGCGCTGGACGGAGACGGGACGACCGATCTGGTCGTGTCCCTGCTCGGCAACGTCTGGCTGTTCAGCCTCACGATCTTCGCGGTGAACACCGTGACCGTCGGCCTGGCGATGATCCTGCTGCCGTCGCTGGTCGTGCCGTTCGCCGGGATCGCCCTCGCCGGGTACAAGGCGTTCGAGTTCGGGGTCGCCCTCGCGCCGGTGGACGAGACCGTGGCGACGATGCTGATCCCGCACTCGCTGACGATGCTGATCGAGTTCCAGGCCTACGTCGTGGTCATGTTCGCCGCCTACCTGATCGGGCGCGCCTGGCTGCGCCCGCAGGCCGTCGGCGCGGAGAGCCGACGTCAGGGGTACGTCGCCGGGCTGCGGCAGGCCGGTCGGCTCGCCGTCCCCGCGCTGGTGCTGTTCGTCGTCGGCGCGGTGTACGAGGCCTTCGAGATCATCTACCTGATCCCGCCGCTGCTCGCGGCATGAGGCCGGTGGGTCCGGCTCGTCCCGGCAGCCCGCAGGTCGTACCGTCCGGAGACATGCAGATCACCCGTAGTGGTCCCGACACCCGTAAGGGCCCGGCCGACGCGTTCACCGGTGACGTCTACATCGATCCCGTCGCGGAGCCCGCCGGGACCTCGACGTTCGCCGCGGCGCTCGTGCACTTCACCCCCGGCGCGCGGACCGCCTGGCACACCCACCCGCACGGCCAGACGATCTACGTCACCGAGGGGGTCGGGCTGTGCCAGCGCGAGGGCGGACCGGTCGAGGTCGTCCGTGCCGGGGACCGGGTGTTCTTCGAGCCGGGGGAGAACCACTGGCACGGCGCGGCACCGAACCGGTTCATGGTCCACGTCGCGATGCAGCAGAACGACGAGACGGGTACTCCCGTCACGTGGGGCCGCCAGGTCACCGACGACGAGTACGCGGCGGAGAGAAATTCCGCCGGCGGTGTCGAGAACAACTGACCGGCTCCGCCCCGGAGTGCGAGCTGCCGGGGAGGAACGCGGCTCGTTCACGGTTCGTCGCTGCGCGTCGTGACGCGCCCGGCTTCGAGGTCGAGGACGAGGTCACTGCTGCCGATGGTGGATCGGCGGTGGGCGATGACTAGCAGCGTGCATCGGGCCCGGAGCCGGCGGAGGGTGGCGATGACGGCAGCCTCGGCCTCGCCGTCCAGGTGGGCGGTCGGCTCGTCGAGGAGCAGCAGGGACGGCTTGGCCACCAGTGCCCGTGCGATGGCGATTCGCTGCCGTTGGCCACCGGAGAGGGTGACGCCGCGGTCTCCGACATGGGTGTCGAGTCCGTCGGGCAGGCTCGCGTACCAGTCGTAGAGGTGGGTCTGGCGGAGCGTGTCGATGATCTCGTGGTCGGCGGCGTCGGGCGCAGCGAAGCGCAGGTTGTCGCGCAGGTTGCCCCAGAGGATCGGCGCTTCTTGCTGGACGTATCCGATCGCGCTGCGGTATTCGGGCAGCGGCACACCCCCGATCTCGCGTCTGTTCAGAAGGATGATGCCGCGGTCGGGACGATAGAACTGTTCGACGAGCGAGAAGATGGTGGTCTTACCGGCGCCGGAACGACCGACGATGGCGGCGTACGCGCGGGCGGGGACGGTGAAGGAGGCCCCCTCGAGAACCGGCGTGTCGTCGTAGCGGAAATGAACGTCGCGGAACTCCAGCTCGACCGGGGCGTCCGGACGGCGACGGATGAGAGGTTCAGCCGGGTCGTCGGGCGGAGCTCCGTGGTCCTCGCCGCGCTCGCCGAGGAGCTGCTTGATGCGGTGCAGTGCTCCGAGGCCCTCCTTGATCGACGATGCCGCACCGGCGATGAGAGCGATCGGCATCACGAGCAGGGTGAGGTAGAGCAGGAACGAGACGAGGGTGGCCAGGTCGAGATCCCCGCCGGCGACACGGACGCCGCCGACCCCCAGGACCAGCAGGAACGATCCGTTGGTGGCGAGGGTCATCGCAGGGTTGACCAGGGCATCGAGCCGAGCGGCGCGCACACCGGCCTCGTATGCCTCGTCGACGCGTGCGGAGATGCGCCGCGTCTCGCGGTCCTGGGCGTTGCTGGCGACGACGGTGCGGATGGCGGACAGCGAGCTGTCCAGGTCGGCCGTCATGGCGCCGACCCGGTCCTGGGCTTGTTCCGAGGCCCGCTGGATGCCGGTCAGGACGACGCCGACGACGGTCCCTGCTGCGAGCACCGCGACGATGACCAGCGCGAACAACGACCAGTCGAGGTAGATCATCAAGGCGATGGCGCCGAGGAGCGAGACGACACCGACCAGGGCGTCGACGATGCCCGACGACACCGAAGCCCGCAGCAGGGTCGTGTCGGTGCCGACGCGTGAGAGCAGATCTCCGTTGCGGAACCGGTCATGTCGCGAGATCGGTAGGAACAGCGTCATACGGATCATGCGGTGCCGGATTCGCCTGACGACCTGTTCTCCGCTGCGCTGTAGCAGGAAGCTCTGCGCGGCGTCGATGAGTGCCTCACCGACGAACAGGGCGATCAGGAGCGCGATGACGCCGCCGACCGCCTCGGCCCCTGCGGCGCCCTGGATCGCTCGCATCACGAGCAGTGGTTGCACCAGGGCGAATCCGGCGCCGATCAACGCCAGGACCAACGCGGTGGCCAACGACCGACGCATCGGTCGGACGTGTTCCCACAGGTCGCTGAGTCGGGCACGGTCCGGAGGAACACATTCGGCGTCGTGTTTCCCGAGCGGTGAGGGCTCGCCCGGGCGCTGGTCGGTGAGAGTCACAGCCGTCCTTCCGGAGACGGGAGGGTGTTCCAGCTACCTTCTGTCGGATCCGGAACCTACGAATTCGGCACGTTCGACGTGGCCTGAATCGGGTAACCGTCGGCGGTGCAGCGGGTCGTCGTGGAGAAGTGCTCTACGCGCGGAGGCCGCGATGGACGCCCATACGTGACCGCCCGAAGATCGGTTCTCGTGAGAATGGAATCCCCGCGATCGGTTCGCTCCGGATGAGGATCGTGCCCGTCCATCGCTTCGTCCGGTCGACATGACACGAGGTCGCGGCGGCGGGCTGGGCAGGACCGGGCACCGAGTCGCCCGGGGCGTCACGCGGTGGGAAGAAATTCTGCCGGCGGTGTCGAGAACGGCTGACCGGCTCCGTCCCCGTGGTGCGAGCGGCCAGGATGGGCCGCACACACCGAGGAGACGACGATGGCCAAGTACCTGCTGCTCAAGCACTACCGCGGAGCTCCGGCGGCGGTGAACGACGTGCCGATGGACCGGTGGACGCCGGAGGAGGTCTCGGCGCACATCCGCTACATGAACGACTTCGCGGCCCGGCTCGAGGGGACCGGGGAGTTCGTCGACGGCCAGGCGCTCGCCCCCGAGGGGACCTTCGTCCGGTACGACGGCGAGGGCCGCCCGCCGGTCACCGACGGCCCCTTCGCCGAGACGAAGGACCTCGTCGCCGGCTGGATGGTCATCGACGTGGACAGCTACGACCGCGCCGTCGAGCTGGCGGGCGAGCTGTCGGCGGCCCCCGGCGCCGGCGGGAAGCCGATCCACGAGTGGCTCGAGCTGCGCCCGTTCCTGACCGCGCCGCCGACCATCACCGAGTGACGTCACCGGTGGACGAGGCACTGCTGCGCAGCCTCGCACCGAGCGTGCTCGGGATCCTCGTCCGCCGCGGAGCCGACTTCGCGGCGGGCGAGGACGCGGTGCAGGACGCGTTGCTCGAGGCGTGGCGGGTGTGGCCGGACGATCCGCCCCGCGACCCGAAGGGCTGGCTGGTCACCGTGGCGTGGCGCCGGTTCCTCGACGCGACCCGCGCGGACGTGGCCCGCCGGCGGCGCGAGGACGTCGCCGACACCGAGCCGGAACCCGGGCCCGCACCGGACACCGACGACACGCTGCAGCTCTACTTCCTGTGCGCGCACCCGTCGCTGACCACGTCGTCGGCGGTCGCGCTGACGCTGCGGGCCGTCGGCGGGCTGACGACCCGGCAGATCGCGCAGGCGTACCTCGTGCCCGAGGCGACGATGGCCCAGCGGATCAGCCGCGCCAAACGCACCGTCTCGGGCGCGCGGTTCGACCGCCCCGGCGACGTCGCGACCGTGCTGCGGGTGCTCTACCTGGTCTTCAACGAGGGCTACTCCGGCGACGTCGACCTGGCCGCCGAGGCGATCCGGCTCACCCGGCGGCTCGCGGCGGCGATCGACCATCCCGAGGTGGCGGGGCTCCTCGCCCTCATGCTGCTGCACCACGCCCGCCGCGCGGCCCGGACCGCACCGGACGGCAGCCTGGTCCCGCTCGCCGAGCAGGACCGACGCCGGTGGGACACCGACGCGATCGCCGAGGGCGTCGCGATCCTGCAGGCCGCGCTGGGCCGCGACCGGCTGGGCCAGTTCCAGGCGCAGGCGGCCGTCGCGGCGCTGCACGCCGACGCGCGCACCGCCGCAGAGACCGACTGGGTGCAGATCGTCGAGTGGTACGACGAGCTGGCGAAACTGACCGACAGCCCGGTCGTCCGGCTCAACCGCGCCGTCGCCGTGGGGGAGGCGGACGGCCCGGGCGCCGGGCTGGCGGCGCTCGCCGAGGTGGACGGGTCGGTGCCCCGGCACGCCGCGGTGGCCGCGTACCTGCACGAGCGGGCCGGGGACACCGCGACGGCGGCGCGGCTGTACGCGGAGGCCGCGCGGGCGGCGTCCAACGTGGCCGAGCGGGACCACCTGACCCGCCGGGCCGCCCGGCTCAACACCGGCGGCTGACCGGCCGCCGGGCCGCGCGGGATGTGCTCTGCTGGACCCATGCCGCGCACCCGGACCGACGACGGCGTCGCCCTGCACTGGGACTCCCACGGCGCGGGCGAGCCGCTGCTCCTGATCCACGAGTTCGGCGGTGACCAGCGCTCCTGGCGCCCCCAGGTCGCGCACTTCGCCCGCAGCCACCGGGTGATCACCTACGCGGCCCGCGGCTACCCGCCGTCGGAGGTGCCGGAGGACCCGGCCGCCTACTCGCAGGAGCGTGCGGTCGCCGACGCGCTCGCCGTCCTCGACGCGGCGGGCGCCGGCGCCGCGCACGTGATCGGCAACTCGATGGGCGGGTTCTGCGCGCTGCACCTCGGTCTGACCGCGCCGGGGCGGTGCCGGTCGCTCGTCGTCGCGGGGTGCGGGTACGGCGCCCACCCGGATCACGACGCGGCGTTCCGGGCGGAGTCGCGGGCGCTGGCCGACCGCTACGACGCCGAGGGGGCGGCGGCCGTCGCGGCGTCCTACGGCGCGTCACCCGGCCGGATGCTCCTGGCGGAGAAGGACCCGCGGACCTACGCCGAGCACCTGACGGTCCTCGCCGAGCACGATCCGGTGGGTGCGGCGTCGACGATGCGCGGGGTGCAGGCCGCCCGGCCCTCGCTCTACGACCTGCGCGGGCCGCTCGCCGCGATGGGCGTCCCGACGCTGCTGGTCGCGGGGGACGGCGACGACGGCATCCTCGACGCGAACCTCATGCTGCGCCGGACGCTCCCCGCCGCGGACCTCGCGGTGCTGCCCCGTTCCGGGCACCTCACGAACCTCGAGGAGCCCGACCTGTTCGCGCTGCTCGTCGAACGCTTCCACGCCCGGGTCCGCGCCGCCGGACGGCCCTGACCGGCCCTGGCCGAGACCTCCCCGGACAGGCATCCTCGGGGGACGGGGCCCGACGACCGGAGGAGCGCCGCATGGCAGCGGAGGGAACCACCGACGACCCGGACGACGAGCGCGCCCGGTCCGAGGCCGAGCTCGGCGCCGCCGTCGAGGACGCGCTCGAACCCGAGCTGAAGCGGCGACGGGCGCTGTTCGTGCAGCGGTACCTCGGTCTCGACCGCGGGGAGGGCGTCGGCCGCGCCGAGGCCCACTGGGACGACCGTCCCTACCGGGACCTCGGCGCCGACCCGCCGGACGGGCCCGCCGGCTGAGTGCCCACGCCGACCTGCCTCGCGAGCACCTCCAGCACGTGCTCGTAGGGCCGGCCGGTGGCCCGTGTCATCCCCAGCTCGCAGGTCCGGTTGCAGGACACGTGCGCGGCCGCGTCGCGCTCGCGCACCTCGGCCGCCTCGCCCGCGGTCGCCGACGCCGTCAGCTCCGGGTGCAGCATGCCCCGGTCACCGGCGAACGCGCAGCACCCCCAGGAGTCCGGGACGTGCACGTCGTCGGCCACCTCGGCGGCCAGCGTCAGCAGCGCGGTATCGAGCTGCAGCCGGGCCGACGAGCAGGTCGGGTGCACCGACACCGATGCCACCCTCGGGTGCTCCCCGAGCCGGGGCAGCACCTCGTCGACGACGAACCGCATCGCGTCGACCACCCGGACGCCGGCGTCGGCGAGCATCGTGTGGAACCCCTCGGTACACGACGACGCGTCGCCGACCACCGGCAGCTCCCCGCCGCGGGTGGCGGCCAGCACGGCGGGGACGACCCGCTCCCGCATCGCCGCGTAGCCGTCGGGCAGCCCCTTCGACGACCAGGGCGTCCCGCAGCACAACGCGTCGATCCCGGGCGGCACCAGCAGCGTGATCCCGGCCGCCGCGCACAGTGCCTCGACGCTCGCCTGCACCCCGGGTCCGTCCCCGGCCGGGCCGAACAGGGTGTTCACGCAGGCCGGCAGGTACACCGCGGCGGGCGCCGCGGCGGGCGCCGGGCGTCGCCGCCGCGGGCCGCCGCCGGGCAGCTCGCCGGACCACAGCGGGACCCGATCGGTCCCGGCCACGGCGCGGGCGGCGCGGTTGGCCGCGGTCACCCCGGCCCGGACCGGGGCAGGGGCCTTCGCCAGCGTGGTCAGTGCGGCCGAGCCGCCCCTGGTGGCCGTCGACCAGTGCTTCGCCGCCGTCGTCCAGGCGGTGCTGTCGACCCGGGACCGGTCGTCGCGGCGGAGCTTCTTGACCAGGTCACCGGTGTTGATCAGGACCGGGCACGCGGTCTGGCACATGCCGTCGACGGCGCAGGTCTGCACCGACTCGTAGTCCTGTTCGGACTCCAGCCGCCCGGCGAGCGCGGTGTCACCGGCCAGCTCGGCCTCGCGGATCGCGCGCCGGGCGGCGATCCGCTGCCGCGGTGTGAGCGTCAGGTCGCGGCTCGGGCAGACCGGCTCGCAGAACCCGCAGGAGGTGCACCGGTCGACCTCGGCATCGACCACCGGGGACAGCTTGATGTGCTTGAGGTGCATGTCCGGGTCGTCGCTGAGCACCACGCCCGGGTTGAGCACGCCGTGCGGGTCGAAGAGGCGCTTGATCTCCCGCATGACGTCGTAGAGCTCGTCGCCGTACTGGCGGCGCACGTACGGCGCCATGACCCGCCCGGTGCCGTGCTCGGCCTTGAGCGAGCCGCCGTGACCGAGGACGAGATCGACCATCTCCTCGGTGAAGTCGCGGTAGCGGCCCAGCTGCTCGTCGGTCTCGAACCGGTCGGTCAGCATGAAGTGGATGTTGCCGTCCTTCGCGTGCCCGAACACGACGCTGTCGCGGTAGGCGTAGCGGTCGAACAGCACCGCCAGGTCGCGGCAGGTGCCGGCCAGCGCCGGAACCGGGACGACGACGTCCTCCAGGAGGGCGGTGCTGCCCTGCGGCCGCGCCCCGGCCACCGACGAGTAGAGCCCCTTGCGCAGCTTCCACAGCGGGCCGCGGACGGCGGGATCGGTGCTCAGCTCGACCGGTTCGGCGGTCGGCAGCCCGGCCAGGGTCCGTCCGGCCGCGGCGACCCGCTCGGCGAGCTCGTCGTCGGCCAGCTCCTGGTACTCGACGAGCAGTGCGGCCTGCTCGCGGACCGCGATCCGGGCCACCTCGGGCGGGCAGTCGGCGAACGACTGGCCGACCCGCAGCGAGGTCGCGTCCATCAGCTCCAGCGTCGCCGCCCCGGTCGCGACCAGCTCCGGGAGCGCGGCGTTGGCGGCGAACAGGTCGTCGAACACCAGCAGCGCCGACGAGATCCGGGTGCGCAGCGGGACGGTGCGGAAGGTCGCCGAGGCGACGAAGGCCAGCGTCCCCTCGCTGCCGACCAGCAGGTGGGTGAGGATCTCGGCCGGTCCGGCGTGGTCGACGAGCGCGTTGAGCCCGTAGCCCATGGTGTTCTTCATGGCGAACTGCCTGCCGATCGTCGCGACCGACGACGGGTTCGCCAGCACCCGGTCACGGAGCACGAGCAGTCCTTTGTGAAGGTCCGGTTCGAGGGCGCGGAGGCGCTCGTCGGCGTCCGGCCCGGAGGTGTCGACGACCGTGCCCGACGGCAGGACGGCGACCACCGACTCCAGCGTCCGGTAGCTGTTCTCGACGGTGCCGCAGGCCATCCCGCTGGCGTTGTTGGCCAGCACCCCGCCCACGGTGCAGGCCGCCTCGCTCGCCGGGTCCGGCCCGAACCGCCGGCCGTGGCGGGCGAGCCGGGCGTTGAGCTGCCGGACGGTGACGCCCGGCTGCACCCGGACCCGCAGCCCGTCGTCGAGGATCTCCACGTCGCGGAAGTGCCGCCGGGTGTCGACCAGCAGCTGGTCGGTGACGCCCTGCCCGGAGAGGCTGGTCCCGCCCGAGCGGAACGTGAGCGGGACGCCGTGCCGGTGGGCGAGTGCGAGCAGCCTGCCGACCTCGGCCCCGCCGCGCGGCGCGACGACCGCGGTCGGCAGCAGGTGGAAGTGCGACGCGTCGTGCGCGCCCACGTGCCGGGCCAGCTCGCCGTCGCGCACCTGGCCGGGATCGGCCACGCACCCGTGCAGCCCGGCCAGCAGACGGGCCCGTGGGTCGTCGGTCGCGGGCTGCGGCTCGGAGCTGTTGCGTGACGCCACCGGGATCCTCCTGTCGAGCGCGGTCCGTCGGATTGTTCAGCAGAATTACTCGTAGGGCAAAGCTTCCGGCTCGACGACGGATGGTTAGGGTCTCCTCATGGAGTCGTCGTGGTAGCCCGCGTGACCGTGACGTCGGTCGTCGACGCGATCGCCGACGACCTGCGCGGCAGCGTGCTGACCGGCGAGCTGGCCCCCGGGACGTCGCTCACCGAGGCCGAGGTCGCCGGCCGCTACGAGGTCGCCCGCGCGACGGCGAAGGCGGCCATCGAGCGCCTGGTCGCGGAGTCGGTGCTGGAACGCAGCACCCACAAGACCGCGCGCGTGGTCCGGCTCGGCCCGGACGACGTGCGCGACATCTACCTCTCCCGGGCCATCCTCGAGGCCGAGGTGCTGCGGCGGCTGGCCCGTGCCGGGACACCGGTGCCCGAGGAGGCGCGCTCGGCGAACGCGGAGATCCGGCGCCGGTGGGACGCCGCCGGCTTCGACGTCGTCGAGCCGGACATGCGGTTCCACACCGCACTCGTCGACGCCGCGGGCAACGCCCGGACCAGCCGGATGTACCGCTCGCTGACGTCCGAGGTGACCCTGTGCATGGCCCAGGTGCAGGGCCGCGAGCTGCTCAGCCCGGAGATCATCATCGCCGAGCACGAGCGGATCCTCGACCTGGTCGGGGCGGGGGAGGGGGACGCCGCAGCGGCGCTGCTGGACGAGCACCTGGCGCGGGCCAGGGAGCTCCTCGCCGGTGCGCTCGGCGGGACCCCCGGCCCCGAGGCGGCGCGGCCCGGCCCGGTGTCCCCGGGGCGCTGACGCCGGCACGGGCCAGCCCGCGGTTCGGGCCAGCCCGCGGTTCGGGTCAGCCCGCGGTGCGGGATGCCGCCGGGTCGCTCCGGGCCCCCGTGGCGAGCCGGCGCAGCACGGCGTCGAGCACCGCGGCGTCGTCACCCAGTAGCTCGGCGAGCTGCGCCCCCACCTCGTCGACGGCCGCGTCCCAGCGGGTGAGCGCCTCCCGGCCCCGGGCCGAGGCGAAGATCAGCACCCGCCGCCGGTCCAGGTCGTCGGGGCGGCGCAGGACCAGGTTCGCCGCGACCATCCGGTCGACGAGCTTCGAGCACTTCGGTGCGAGCAGCAGCGCGTGCTCGGCGACGACGTTCATCGGGCAGCCGCCCCGGGCCACGAGGAGCGAGAGCACCCGCCAGCGGTCGATGTCGGCTCCCACGGCACGCAGTGCCTCCTCCATCCGATGGGAGGCCTCCCGCTCCGCCATCGAGAGGAGTCGAAGCGTCTCCGCTGGATCCGGGTGCGACATCGACAGCGACTATCCCTCCGAACGGAGCAGTTCTCGCAGGTGGAACGGTCTTAGCGTAGCGGGATGGGGGCACCGCGTCTCTCGCTACCGCCTGAGCGCCGGCGGGACGCGATCACGATGGCTCTCGTCGTCCCGCTCCAGGGACCGGCGGGAATCTTCGGTCCGTCCTGCGAGAGTTGCGGGACGCTGGCGGCCGAGGAGATCAACGCGTCGGGGGGTGTGCTGGGCCGTGAGCTGCGGCTCCTCCCGGTCGACGGCGGCGCGGCACCGGCCGACGTCGCGCGCGAGGTCGACGCGCTGATCCGGGCCGGCTCCGTCGACGCGGTGACCGGCTGGCACATCTCGGCGGTGCGCGAGGCCGTCGCGCCGGCGATCGACGGCCGGGTCCCCTACGCCTACACCGCGCTCTACGAGGGCGGCGAGCGCCGCCCCGGCGTCTTCCTCACGGGCGAGACCCCGGACCTGCAGCTCGGCCCGACGCTGGACTGGTTCGCGGGGACGGTCGGGGTCCGCCGGTGGACCATCGTCGGCGACGACTACGTGTGGCCGCGCCGGTCCGCCGACGAGGCCCGCCGCTACCTCCGCCGGATCGGCGGGACGGTGTGCGACGAGATGTACGTGCCGCTCGGCACGACCCGGTTCGACACCGTGCTGCGGCGGGTCGACCGGAGCGGCTGCGAGGCGGTGCTGATGCTGCTGATCGGCAACGACGCGGTCGAGTTCAACCGGGCGTTCGCCGCGGCCGGGATGGACCGGGACATCCTGCGGTTCAGCTCGCTGATCGACGAGAACGTGCTGCTCGCCTCCGGCGCGGACAACACCAGGGGCCTGATGACGTCCGCGGGGTACTTCGAGGACCTGGCGACGGCCTCCGGGCTGGACTTCGCCGCCGCCCACGCGCGCCGCTTCGGTCCGGAGGCGCCGGTCCTGAACAGCCTCGGCGAGTCCTGCTACGAGGGCGTGCTGCTGCTGACGTCGCTGATGCGCCGGGCCGGCTCCGCCGACGTCGGGCCGATGACCGCGGTGTCCGACGGGCTGTCCTACGAGAGCCCGCGGGGCACCGTCGAGGTCCGTGACCGGCACCTGCAGCAACGCGTGTTCCTCGCCGCCGCGGACGGTCTGACCTGGGACGTCATTCAGCAATTGTGACGGTTGACACGTCTTCGCCGCCGACTCTATGTTTCCCAGGAAACTATTTCCTCGATCATCGGCGGGGTGACGGGCAGTGGCGACCTACACCTACCGCTGCGCGGACGACGGGCCGGTCGACGTCCGCAGGCCCATCGGCACGGCGCCGGAGACCGTCGCCTGCCCGGCCTGCGGGCAGCCGTGCCCGCGCGTGGTCACCGCGCCGATGCTGGGGCTCGCCGACCGCGCCCGGACGTCGGTGATCGACCGCGCGGAGCGGTCGCGGACCGAGCCGGACGTCGTCACCTCGCTCCCGGGCCGGGGCACCCGGGTGCGGCCGTCGGCGGTGCCGGACCCGCGTACCCGGGGCCTCCCGCGCCCCTGATCCCGCCTGGAACGGCCCCAGTCCAGGCGCGACCACCCGTCATCCGATGAGAGGTGCAGTCGTCATGCCCGAGGTCGTGTTCCCGCTCGACTCCCGCAAGAAGTTCACCGACCAGCAGATCGTCGGCCACAACCGCTGGCACCCGGACGTGCCGGCCCAGGTCCGCGTCCGTCCCGGCGACAGCTTCCGGGTCGACTGCCGCGAGTGGTTCGACGGAGCCATCCACAACGACGACTCCGCCGACGACATCCTGAACGCGCCGCTCGCGAGCGTGCACGTGCTCTCCGGCCCGATCCACGTCGAGGGCGTGCAGCCGGGCGACCTGCTGATCGTGGACATCCTCGACGTCGGCCCGATCCCGCAGGAGGACTCCGGCCCGCTGGCAGGCCAGGGCTGGGGCTACACCGGCGTGTTCGCCACCCGCAACGGCGGCGGCTTCCTGACCGAGCAGTTCCCCGACGCCTACAAGGTCATCTGGGACTTCCAGGGCGGCGTCGCCACCTCGCGGCACGTCCCGCAGGTGTCCTTCACCGGGATCGTGCACCCCGGGCTGATGGGCACCGCGCCGTCACGTGAGCTGCTCGGCACCTGGAACGCCCGCGAGCAGGCGCTGATCGACACCGACCCGCAGCGGGTGCCGCCGCTCGCGCTGCCGCCGAACCCGGACTCGGCGATCCTCGGCAGCCTGTCCGGCGCCGACCTCGACCGGGCCGCGGCCGAGGCCGCACGCACCGCGCCGCCCCGGGAGAACGGTGGCAACCAGGACATCAAGAACCTCACCAAGGGCAGCCGGGTCTTCTACCCGGTCTTCGTCGACGGGGCGAAGCTCTCGATGGGCGACCTGCACTTCTCCCAGGGCGACGGCGAGATCACCTTCTGCGGGGCGATCGAGATGGGCGGGTTCATGGACCTGCACGTCGACGTCATCAAGGGCGGGATGGACAAGTACGGCGTCTCCGAGAACGCGATCTTCATGCCCGGCCGCACCGACCCGCAGTACAGCGAGTGGCTGGCGTTCTCCGGCACCTCGGTCACCCTCGGCGGCGAGCAGCGCTACCTGGACTCGCACCTGTCGTACCAGCGGGCCTGCCTGCACGCGATCGACTACCTGCAGCAGTTCGGCTACTCGGACATCCAGGCCTACATGATCCTGGGGGCGGCACCGATCGAGGGCCGGCTGTCCGGCGTCGTGGACATCCCGAACTCGTGCTCGACGGTCTACATCCCGACCGAGATCTTCGGCTTCGACGTCCGGCCGGGCAAGGACGGTCCGACCCGTATCGACCCGGGCCAGGGCGTCCCGGTCTCGCGCGCCTGACCACGGACCGCACCCGGGCTCCGGCCGGGTGCACCGCCCGGTGCCGGAGCCCGACCGCCCCCGATCCGGCCCGGCACCGGGCACCCCCTGCTTCTCCGCACGTACTTCTCCGCACGGGAGGGAGTCAGCGATGGCATCTGTCGGGCTGTTGTTCGTCGGCGCCGTGCTGTTCATCAACGGGGTGATGCTGCTGGGCTGGGTGGACGCGAAGTCCGCCGCGCCGATGAACTTCTTCGTCGGTGGCCTGCAGATCATCACGCCGACCTACCTGATCTTCACCGCCAACGGGGACGCCGACGTGATCCTCGCGGCGTCCGGGCTCTACCTGTTCTCCTTCACCTACCTGTACGTCGCCCTGAACCTCACGCTGAACCTGGACGGCACCGGGCTGGGCTACTTCTGCCTGTTCGTCTTCATCTCGGCGCTGGTGTTCTCGTGGCTGAACTTCACGCGCTTCGCCGATCCCGGATTCGGGGTCATCTGGCTGTACTGGGCGTTCCTCTGGCTGCTGTTCTTCCTGCTGCTGGGGCTCAAACAGGAGCAGCTCGGGCGCTACACCGGCGCGGTCTGCGCCATCCAGGGCTGGGTCACCGGATGGCTCCCGGCACTGCTGCTGCTCACCGGGGCGTACGACGCCCTGACCGGCACGCTGGCCATCGTCCTCGCGGTGTTCGGCGTGGTCGTCTTCGGGGCGTTGTTCCCGTTGCTGGGACGGCGGCGCTCCGGTGGCGCGGTGGCGGCCTCGGACCCGGCCGTGCCCGCCTGACCGGGGACCGTGCCGCGGCGGCTACGCGTCGTCGCGGCGCGGCATCCCGTCGAGCCGGACGTCCGGCGCGGGAACAGCGAAGAGCATGCCCGCCGAGGCGGCCGGCGCCTCCGGCATGCGGTCGACGACGTCGAACAGCTCCATCGCGCCCGTCACCTGCAGTGCGCGCCGGGCCGCACGGCTGGTGCCGCAGGCGACCCGCAGCCGCTTGCCCTCGCCGCCGATCACGTCCCTGGCCTCCAGCAGCGAGGTGAGGCCCGCGGTGCCGAGGAAGTCCACACCGGACAGATCCAGGACGAGGTCGGAGCTCTCCTCGGACCACATGCCGAGCTCCACCCAGAGGTCGGGCGACGTCTCGTCGTCGACGGCGCCGATCGCGTGCAGCACGGTCGCGCCGGAGGGATGGTGGGACCGCTCGAACCGCAGCGCCGGACCGATCTCCTCGGCGGGCTCCGGGACCGGCAGGTGCTGCTCGTCGTCGACCATCGCCAGTCCTCTCGGCGGACCGGTACCTCCGGCACGCCGGGTCAGCATCGCAGCGCCCGGCCGTCACCGCATGTGGTGACCGGAGGGCCGGGCCGTCGGCGCGGCCGACCCGGGGTCACGGGCGCGTAGCCTGCCCGGTGCACGCCAGCACACGCCGTCGCGGGGACCGTCCCGCCACAGAGGAGGACCGCCGTGCCCGCGCCGACCCTCACCGCCACCGAGATCGCCGGGATGATCGACCACGCGATCCTCCGCCCCGAGCTGACCCGGCCCGACGTCGACGCCCAGCTCGACGTCGCCGCGCGCTACCGGATCTTCAGCGTGTGCGTGCGCCCGAGCGACGTCGCGCACGCGGCCGCCCGGCTCGCCGGCACCGGCGTCGCGGTCGGGACCGTGATCGGCTTCCCGCACGGCACGACCAGCACGGCGGCCAAGGTCGCCGAGTCCACGCAGGCGGTCGCCGACGGCGCGGCCGAGCTGGACATGGTGGTCAACGTCGGACGCCTGCGCAGCGGGCTGCTCGACGACGTCGAGGCCGACGTCCGGGCCGTCGTCGGGGCGGCGGGAGGGCGCGTCGTCAAGGTCATCCTCGAGACCGCCCTGCTCTCCGACGACGAGATCGAGGCCGGCTGCCGGGCCGCCGAACGCGCCGGGGCCGCGTTCGTGAAGACCTCGACCGGGTTCGCCGGCGGCGGGGCGACGGCGGAGCACGTCGCGCTGATGCGCCGCACCGTCGGGCCGCAGGTGCAGGTCAAGGCGTCCGGCGGGGTGCGGGACCTGGACACCGTCCTGGCCTTCCACGCCGCGGGCGTGACCCGCTTCGGCACCAGCGGGACGGCCACGATCCTCGACGACGCCGCCGCCCGCGAGTCCGGTGCCACCGGCGGGGCACGGGTGGACGACACCTCGTACTGAGTGCTCCGTGCGGACGCCCGATCTGCGAAGCTGACCGGCGACCGTACGACAGCCCGAGGAGAGCGATGGCCGAGCAGCCCCTCCCGTCCGCGTGGTCGCCCGCCGGCGTCACCGGGACGCTGATCGGCGCCGCCGTCGGGACCGTCGGTGCCGCGGTGGAGATCGGACGCAGGCTCCCGGGCTGGCTCGCCGACGCCCCGCGCGCGGTCGAGGCACTGCCCGCGGTGGCCGGGGAGCTGGGCACGCTGCCGCGCCGCATCGCCGGCGTCGACGCCGCGCTGAGCGGGCTCGCCCCGGTGCTCGACGACGTCCTCGGCCGGGTGGTCGCGCTCTGGGACGACCCGGCCACGGTCGAGCGTGTCGACCGGCTGACCGCGGCGGTCGTCGAGCTGGCGGGGGCGGCCGGTCCGCTGACCGAGCTCGCCGGGGCCCGGCGCGACCTCGGCGTGCTCGCCGGTGCCGTGGAGCCGTTGCGCGAGCTCGGCGGGACGGTCGGGTCGCTGCGGGACCTGGCCTCGGCGGTGGAGCCGCTGCGGGAGCTGGCGTCCGCGGTGGAGCCGCTGCGTGAGCTCGGAGCCGCGGTCGAGCCGCTGCGCGAGCTGGCGGCGGTGCGGGAGGACCTGCACGAGCTGGCCGCGGTGCGCGCGGACCTGCACGAGCTCGCGTCCGCCGCGGGGCCGCTGCGGGAGCTGGCCACCGCCGTCGAGCCCCTGCGGGAGCTGGCAGGCGCCGTCGAACCGCTCCGGGAGCTGGGCACCGCCGTGGACCCGTTGCGGGAGCTGAGCACGGCGACCGGACCTTTGCGGGAGCTGAGCACGGCCGTGGACCCGTTGCGGGAGCTGAGCACGGCGACCGGACCTTTGCGGGAGCTGAGCTCCGCCGTGGACCCGTTGCGCGAGCTGGGCACGGCGGTCGGGCCGTTGCGTGAGCTGGCCGCGGCGGGACTCCACCTCGAGGGGCTCGCCGGTGCGGTCGGAGCGGTCGAGGAGCTCGCCGCCGCGCGGGGCGACCTCGCGCGGCTGGCCGAGGCCGTCGGACCGCTGCAGGAGCTGGCCGGGGCCCGTGCGGACCTCGGCGAGCTGGCCGGCGCGGTACCGCCGCTGCGCGAGCTGGCGCGCACCCGGGAGGACCTGGCCGCACTCGCGGGCGCCGTGGAACCGCTGCGCGAGCTGGCCCGGACCCGCGACGACCTGGCGGCGCTGGCCGCGTCGATCGGGGAGGACGGCGCGGTGCAGCGGATCGCCTCCGCCGTCGCCGACCCCGCGACCGAGGCCGACGGCTCCGCCCCCCGCCTCGCGGCGCTCGACACGAACCTGGCCCAGGCCGCGGACCGGCTCACCGCGGTCGCCCCGGACCTGCGGGCGGTCGCGGCCCGGATCGACGCCCTCGACCGGCAGATCGGGGTGCTCGCCGACGCGCTCGCGCCGCTGCAGGGCACCACCGAGCGGATCGGGCGGATCGTCGACCGGCTGCCGGACCGCACGCGGCGCCTCGTCACCCGTCCCGCGCCGGAGGCGTGATCCGGCTCGCCGGTGGGAACAGGGCCGGTGTGACGACCCGTGTGGACCTGTTCGTCGATCCCGTCTGCCCGTTCGCCTGGATCGCCTTCCGGTGGCTGACCGAGGAGGTGGTCCCGGCCCGTGACGTCGATCTGCGGGTGCGGCTGATGAGCCTCGCCGTGCTGAACGAGGGCCGCGAGGGACACACCCCCGAGCACGAGAAGGGTGGGGACAGCGCCTGGCGCCCGGTGCGGGCCGGCACGGCGCTGCGCCGGGAGCGTGGCGAGCCGGGGGTCCGGGAGTTCGTCCGGGCCTTCGGGGACCGCTACCACCAGGAGCGGGTCCGCCCGCGGGACGCCGCCCTGCGCGCCGCGCTCGACGACGTCGGTGCGGCCGGCCTGCACCGGTTCGCCGACGACCCCGCCCACGACGACGAGGTGCGGGCCGAGCACGCCGCCGGCCAGGAGCCGGTCGGCGACGACGTCGGGACACCCGTCCTGCACGTGGAGGGCGTGGCGTTCTTCGGTCCCGTCCTCGGTGCGGTCCCGCGGGGGCAGGAGTCGCTCGACGCCTTCGACGGCGCCGTGCTGCTGGCCCGCAACCCGATGTTCTACGAGCTCAAGCGCACCCGGAGCGGTGGCATCGACCTGGCGTCCTGACCCGTTCCGACCTGTCCCGGATCCGGGAGGCGGGGGGCCGCCTCCCGGACCGGTGCGCCGGGAGTCCGGTCAGCCGGCGAGGCCGGCGATCTGCTCCACGACGGTCTTCTGGGCCTGGTCGGTCCTGGCCGCGTTGTCCTGCTCGTTGGCCGAGTCGATCCCGTTGTCCTGGACGATCGACTGCTCGGTGCCCGTGTCCGAGTCCTCGTTCGCGACGGCGCCCAGGCCGAGCACGTCGGTCGCGTTGACGGCCGGGTTGGCCTGGGTGACCGGGGCGAGCGACGTGTTGTCCTGGTCGGTGCCGGCCGCCTGGCCGGACGAGGCGGTCGCGTCCGAGGTCTGGTTCTGCCCGGAGGTGTCGTCGGCGAAGGCCATGCCGGCGACGCCGAGGGTCATCGGCACCGCCAGCGCGGTGGCGGTGAGGGTGCGCACGGTCTGACGCATGAAAGGTGTTCCCTTCGACAGTTCTCTTCTCACGTGCACGTACCCGGAATGGCGGTACGCGCTGCCCCGAAAGGTAGTGGCGATCGACCGTGGACGCCCACCGGATCGGCGGTGACGAATTCGGCACCGCATTCGGTGAACCGGTGTCCCGGGTCGCTCGTAGGGGTCGGACCTGCAGCGGAACGGGAGCAAACGAGGGGTGCTGACCTGCTTGGACACAGGTCTCACTCGGTCGGGTGACATCCACGATCGAGTGTGCACCCGAATAATGCCGTGCGCAGCCGAATTGCGGTGAGAAATGCGCCGAGAAATGTCTACCGGCCCTCGGCGGCTCAGGTGAGAGTGTCGCGGATCCGTTCGAGTCCGGGCCAGATCAGGGTCGTCAGCGTCTCCGCCAGCGCGTCGGGATCCTCCGCTCCGGGGGTGCCGGCCGTACCGGCCCAGTCGGCGAGACCCTCCGCCGCGCCCGTCAGGGCCGCGGCCACCGGTCCGGCGACGGCGGCCGGGTCGGCGCCCGCGGGGATCGCGAGCTCGGCGGCCAGCAGCTCGGCGATCCGTCCGACGATGCGCGACCTGGCCTCGTGCACCTCGTCGGCGAACACCCCGGTCCTGGCCTGCCGGTAGAGCACCGCCCAGCCGTCCCGGTGGGTGGTGACGGTGGTGAAGAACGCCCGCAGTCCGCGTCGCAGCCGCTCCTCGGCGTCCGCGGCGGGGCCGCCGGCGGCGTCGGACACCGACCCCAGCAGGCGCTCGGACTCGCGCCGGATGCAGCGCCGCAGCAGCTCCTCCTTCGAGCCGCCGCCGTGGGTGTAGACCATCGGCTTCGACACCCCGGCCTGTTCGGCGACGGCGTCCATCGACGCGTCGTGGAAGCCGGAGCGGGAGAACACGCGCACGGCCGCGTCGAGCACCTGCTTCTCGCGCTGCTCGGGGGGCAGGCGACGGCGGCGGGAGCCCGGCGGGGATGCCATCTCGACACCTTAACTACTCATGCGTAAAGTACCGAGCATCCCGACCCCGGTACCGCGAGTACCGGGCACTTACGGCAACCACGGCGAGGTGGAGCGAACGATGGCCGAGACGGTCGACATCAACGAGCTGGGCCGCAGCGTGGACCCGAAGTCCCTGTCCGACGAGGAGCTCCTCTCCACCCTCGGGACGGCGCTCCGCGACGGCGACCCGAAGGACGTCGATCCGTCGATCTTCGCCCGGCTGGTGAAGAGCGCGTCGAAGCAGCAGCTCGCGACCGTCATGTCGTCGGACATCCGCCGGCCGGTGCTGGAAGCGATCTTCGGGCGGATGAGCGAGTTCTACTCGTCGAAGGGGGCCGGCGGGAACCGTCAGGTCGTGCACTGGCACATCAAGGACGGCGCGACCGTCGACAGCTTCCAGACCGTGCTGCACGAGGGCACCTGCACCGTCACCCACGGCACCGACGAGGACCCCCGGACCGCGCTGACCATGCCCGGCACCGAGTTCCTCAAGGTCGCCACGAACAACGCCAACCCGGTGACGCTGTTCATGATGCGCAAGCTGAAGGTCGAGGGCGACGTCGGATTCGCGACCGCCCTGCAGAAGATGTTCCAGATCCCGTCCGCCTGACGACGACCGGCACCGACCTGCGGAGAAGTAGATGACCTCCTTCGAACTGTCCGAGGAGCACCGCGAGCTCCAGGAGTGGGTGCACGGGTTCGCCGCCGACGTCGTCCGCCCGGCCGCCGCCGAGTGGGACGAGCGCGAGGAGACCCCGTGGCCGATCCTCCAGGAGGCCGCGAAGATCGAGCTCTACAACTTCGAGACGCTCGCGTCGTTCTGGGGCGACGAGACCGGCCTGTCGATGCCGCTCGTCAACGAGGAGCTCTTCTGGGGCGACGGCGGCATCGGGATGGCGATCTTCGGGACGACCCTCGCGGTGGCGGGCATCTTCGCCTCCGGCACCCCGGACCAGATGGTCGAGTTCATCCCCCAGTGCTACGGCGACGCCTCCGACCCGAAGGTCGGCGCGTTCTGCTCGTCCGAGCCCGACGCCGGCTCCGACGTCTCGGCGATGCGCACCCGCGCCGTGTACGACGAGGCCCGTGACGAGTGGACGCTGACCGGGCAGAAGGCCTGGGCGACCAACGGCGGCATCGCGAACATCCACGTCGTGCAGGCCGTCGTGGACCCGGAGCTGGGGAGCAAGGGGCAGGCGGCGTTCGTCGTCCCGCCCGGCACCCCTGGGCTGGAGTCCACCCGCAAGATCAAGAAGATGGGGCTGCGGGCGTCGCACACCGCGGACGTCTTCCTCGACGAGGTGAAGCTCCCCGGCAGCTGCCTGCTCGGCGGGAAGGAGAAGCTCGACGAGCGGCTCGCCCGGGCCCGTGAGGGGGCGAGGTCGACCGGCTCGGCCGCGATGCAGACCTTCGAGCTGTCCCGGCCGACCGTCGGCTCGCAGGCCGTCGGCATCGCCCGTGCCGCCTACGAGTACGCCCTGGAGTACGCCAAGGACCGGGTCGCGTTCGGCCGACCGATCATCGAGAACCAGTCGATCTCCTTCATGCTCGCCGACATGAAGACCGAGATCGACGCCGCCCGGCTGCTGGTGCACCGGGCCGCGTGGATGGGCCGCAACGGCGTGCCCTTCACCGCCGGCGAGGGGTCGATGTCGAAGCTCAAGGCCGGCCGGGTCGCGGTGTGGTCGACCGAGCGGGCGATCCAGATCCTGGGCGGCGCCGGGTACTCCCGCGAGCACCCGGTGGAGCGGATGCACCGCGACTCCAAGATCTACGACATCTTCGAGGGCACCGAGCAGATCCAGCAGCTGGTGATCGCCCGCGCCATCTCGGGGAAGCACCTGGCCTGAGCGGCGCGGCCTCGGCCGGTCAGGGGTCGCGCGGGACCTGCCCGTGCGCCTCGCCGATGCACCGGTCGAGCCGGTCGCGCACGTCCTGCAGTTCCGCGAGCCGCCGGTCGAGGCGGTCGCGTTCGGCGACCAGGAGATCCAGCAGCTCGGGTGACACCTCGCCGGAGTCCGCGAACGGCAGGATCTCGCGGACGGCCCTGCTGGGCAGGCCGGAGGCGTAGAGCTGCTGGATCAGCCCGACCCGGTCGACGGCGCCGTCCGGGTAGCGGCGCTGGCCACCGGGGTTCCGGGTGGACCGCAGGAGACCCTGCTCCTCGTAGTAGCGCAGCGACCGCACGCTGACGCCCGCCCTGGCGGCGACCTCGCCGATCCGCACCCGGCCTCCCGTGTCGATCTCCGTCCGAGGCTTGCACCTGACGTCGGTGTCATGTTCTAGCGTAGCCGTCATCGACGCGGGTGACACCGTCCCGACCGGCGAGGACGGTGTGCCCCGGGGCTTCGGGGAGGACCGGACGTGACCATGGACAGGACCGTCGCCGTGCTGGGTGCCACGGGACAGCAGGGGGGTGCGGTCGCCGCGGCACTGCTGGACGACGGCTGGCGGGTCCGGGCGGTCGTGCGCGACCCGTCGACCGACCGGGCCCGGTCCCTCGCCGCCGCCGGTGCCGAGACCGTCCGCGGCGATCTCGACGATCCGGGGTCGCTCCGCGCGGCCTTCGCCGGCGCGCACGGGGTCTTCAGCGTCCAGCCGAACTCGGGCCAGGCCGGCGCCACCGTGACGGACGAGGACGAGGTCCGGTTCGGGACGACGGTGGCCGACGTCGCCGAGGGCTGCGGCGTCGTGCACCTCGTCCACAGCTCGACGGTCGCCGCGGGGCCGACGCCGACCGGCGTCCCCCATCTGGACACCAAGAGCCGGATCGAGGCCCGCGTCCGGGAGCTGGGCATCGCCACCACGATCGTCCGGCCCGCCACGTTCCTGGAGCTCCTGGTGGCCCCCGGAGCGGGGCTCGACCGCGGGCGGATGTCGTTCCTGACGACCCCGGACCGGGTCGTCCAGGTCATCGCGGTCCGCGACATCGGACGGATCGTCGCCGGGGTGTTCGGGGCGGCCGACCGCTACGCGGGCCGGACCCTCGACATCGCCGGTGACGCCGTCACCGGCAGGGTCCTGGCCGAGCACCTGACCCGGGCCGCCGGTCGTCCGATCGGCTACAGCCGCCTGTCCGATGCGGTGCTGGAGCAGGACCCGGTACTCGGGCGGCTGGCGGCGCTCTTCGAGGACGGCAGGCTCGCCGGTCACGCGGACCTCGACGCCCTCCGCGCGGAGTTCCCGTCGCTGCTGCGCGCCGACGACTGGCTGGCGGGTCCCGGCGCGCCCCTCCTCGCGGAGGCGCTCGGCCCGGCCGTCCGATGAGTTCCGGGCCGCCGGGACGTCGTACGGGTAGCAGCGACGCCCCGGCCGTCTGAGGAGCCCGTCATGTCACTCGTCCGCGTCCACAACTTCGCCGTCTCCCTGGACGGGTTCGGCACCGGTGAGGGGCGGACCCGCGAGGAACCGTTCGGTCACGCCGGGCAGCGGTTGCACCAGTGGATGTTCGCCACCCGGTGGTGGGGCGCCGGCGGCAGCAGCGGCGTCGACGACGCGTTCGTCCAGCGGTTCGACGACGGCATCGGCGCCGAGATCATGGGCGCCGGGAAGTACGGCTTCCCGGGCTGGCACGCCGACCCGGAGTGGCGCGGGCACTGGGGCCCGAACCCGCCGTTCCACACGCCGGTCCACGTCCTCACCCGGCACACCCGCCCGTCGCTGGAGATGGAGGGCGGCACGACGTTCCACTTCCTCGACGCGACGCCCGCCGAGGCACTCGCGGCGGCCCGCGAGTCCGCCGGCGGCAAGGACGTCCGCATCGGGGGCGGCGCCACCGTGGTCCGTGACTTCGTCGCGGCCGGCCTCGTCGACCACCTGCACGTCGTCGTCGTGCCGATCCTGCTGGGCCGGGGCGTGCGGCTCTGGGACGGGCTGGAGGGCATCGAGCGGGACTACGCCGTGGAGGCCACGTCGTCACCCGCCGGTGTCACCCACCTGACGTTCACCCGGACCCGCCACTGATCCCATCGTTTCGACGAGAACCGGCCCGGAGCTGCAGGACGTCCGGGTGCGCGTCACCTGGGCGCCGCTGCGTCGTTGCCCGATCAGAAGATCGAGATCGGGGGACGACCATGATCCGGACGACGACGTCCGCGCGGTCCGTGCTGCTGGCGCTCGCCGCGGCCGGGGCCTGCCTGCTGGGTGCGGCCGGGGTGGCGGTGGCGTCCCCCGGGGACGACGGCACCACCGGCCCGGAGCTCACCGCCCCCGGGGTCGGGGAGAACCTCACCTGCTTCGGCGACCTGTCCGACGACACGGCCGGCGCACCCGTCCTGCTCGTGCCGGGCACCACGCTCGACCCGGACGTCAACTTCGACTGGAACTACGCCCGCGCCTTCGCCGCCGAGGGCCGGTCGTACTGCTGGGTGGAGCTGCCGCGGCACGCCACCGGCGACATCCAGGTCGCGGCCGAGCACGTCGTCGACGCGATCCGCACGATGCACGACGAGTCCGGCGACCGGATCGCCGTCGTCGGGTTCAGCCAGGGCGGCATGGTGCCCCGCTGGGCGCTCAAGTACTGGCCGGACACCCGCGGCATGGTCTCCGACATGATCGGGATCGACCCGTCCAACCACGGCACGCTCGACGCCTACCCGGTCTGCGCGCCCGGCTGCGTCCCGGCGTTCCACCAGCAGCAGACCGGGTCGCAGCTCCTCGGTGCCCTCAACGACGGGCCGGAGACCTTCGCCGGGATCGACTACACGGTCGTCTACACCGTCACCGACGAGGTCGTCGTCCCCAACCTCCCGCCGGCGGCGAGCTCCGAGCTGCGCGGGGGCGAGGGTGCGACCGCCAACATCCCCGTGCAGCGGATCTGCCCCGCGCACGTCGCCGAGCACCTGATCATGGGCTCGACCGACCCGGTCGGGTACGCCGTCGTCGCCGACGCGCTGGAGCACGACGGTCCGGCGTCCGCCGACCGGATCGACCGCGCGACCTGCCTGCAGGCCGTGATGCCCGCCGTCGACCCGGTGGCGCTGCCGGTGAACGAGGCCCGGCTGCTCGGCCAGGTCGGGACGAGCATCGCGACCGAGCCGCGGACCGTCGCCGAGGAGCCGCTGCGGGACTACGCGCGCGACGACGCCTGATCCCGGCCCGCACCGGGTGGCCGGGACGGCCCGGTGGTGGTCAAGATGGGACACGAGCCGGGTCCGACGGGCCCGGCCGTGTTGCGAGGAGGACCTGTGCCGAGCCTGACGTTCCGCGGACGCACCTGGAACCGCGACCGGGCGATGGTCATGGCGATCGTGAACCGGACCCCGGACTCGTTCTACGACCACGGGGTCACCTTCGCCGAGCAGGCCGCACGGGACCGGATCACCGCCGTCGTCCGCGAGGGCGCCGACGTCATCGACATCGGCGGGGTGCCGGCCAGCCCCGGCACCGAGGTCACCGAGCAGGAGGAGATCGACCGGGTCGTCCCGACGGTCGAGTGGGCCCGCCGGGAGTTCCCGGACGTCGTGATCTCGGTCGACACGTTCCGGGCCGGACCGGCCGAGGCCGTCTGCGCGGCCGGGGCCGATCTCGTCAACGACAACTGGGCCGCGGCCGACGGCGGGATCCTCGACGTCGCCGCCCGCTACGGCGCCGGCTACGTCAGCGCGCACACCGACCACGTCACCCCGCGCACCGAGCCGCACCGGCCCCGCTACGCCGACGTCCTCGGCACCGTGGTCACCCAGACCGTCGCGCTCGCGGAGAAGGCGGTGGCGGCGGGCGTCCCGGCCGGCGGGATCCTCATCGACCCGGCGATCGACTTCTCCAAGAACACCCTGCACAGCCTGCAGGTGCTGCGCGGGATCGAGGAGATGGTCGCGACCGGCTGGCCGGTGCTGCTCGCGATGTCGAACAAGACCGTCGTCGGGGAGTCGCTGGCCGTCCCGCTGGAGGAGCGGCTGACCGGGACCCTCGCCGCGACCGCGATCGCCGCCGACCGCGGCGTCGCGATGGTCCGTGCGCACCAGGCCCGTGCCACGCGGGAGACCTGCGAGATGGTCGCGACCGTGCGCGGCGAGCGGCGACCGTCGCGCGCGGTGAGACTGCTCGCGTGAGCGTGATCCACCAGATCTTTCCCGCCGGGGACGCCGGCCCGCTGTCCACCGAACAGCTCGAACGGCTCTACGCCTACCCCGACGACCGGCTGCGGGTGTGCGTCAACTTCGTGTCCAGCGCGGACGGGGCCGTCGAGGTCGCGGGCGGCTCGGCGGGCCTGTCGACCCCACCGGACCGGGCGGTGCTGGATCTGGGGACCGACCTCGCCGACGTCGTCCTGGTCGCGGCCGGGACGGCCACCGCCGAGGGCTTCACCGGGGTGAAGCACGGCGGCCGGATGGACGACCGGCGCCGCCGGTTCGGTCTCGCCCCGATCCCGTCCACGGCGGTGGTCACCGCGTCCGGGCGGTCCCTCGATCCGGCGTCGCCGGTGCTGACCGACACCCTGGTCCCGACGATCGTGCTGACCTGCGCCGCCGCCCCCGAGGACCTGCGGCGGAGCTGGGCCGACGCGGGGGCCGACGTGGTGCTCACCGGCGACGGCGCCGTCGACCTGCCCGTGGCGGTCGCCGAGCTCGGCCGGCGCGGTCTGCGGCGGATCAACTGCATGGGCGGCCCGGCGCTGTTCGGCGGCCTCGCCGAGGCCGGTCTGGTCGACGAGCTGCGCCTCACCCTGGCGCCGTTCCTCGTCTCCGGGGAGGCGGGGAGGATCGCCCGCGGCGCCGGGATGGACCCGGCCCGGCTCGAGCTGGTCAGTGTCGTCACCGGTGACGACACGCTGTTGGTGCGGTACCGGGTCAGGGGGGCGGCCACGACCTGATCCCGCCTCCGAGTCATTCTCCGGGAGGGTGCGGTCACGGACGGCGACGGGTGCGGCAGGATGGGTGTCGTGCCCAGGCCCTCGAACACGCTGGCGGACGGCGTGGTGGTCCTCAGCCCGCTCGGCTGGGACGACGTGGAGCCGCACCTGGCCGGCGAGGACGCCGAGCTGGTCCGCTGGCTGAGCGGCGGCCCGGGGACGCCCGCGACCGTCCGGGCGCACGTGCGCCGCGCGATCGACCGGTGGGCCGACGACGGCCCGAAGCTCAGCTTCGGCATCCGGCTCGACGGCGGCACCGTGCTGGCCGGGACGATCGAGGCCGAGCTCGATCCCCTCGCCCGCCGGGCGGGACTGTCGTACGGGATCTACGCGGCCTACCGGCGGCGGGGGCTGGCGACCCGGGCCGTCCGTCTCGCGGCCCGCTACCTCGGCGAACGCGGGGACGTGCACCGGATCTCGATCGACGTCGATCCAGCGAACACGGCCTCGATCGGGGTGGCGCGCCGGGCCGGGTTCCGGTTCCTCCGGCACGTGCGCGACGACGAGGGCGCCTTCGACCGCTACGAGCTGATCGTGCGGGCGCCGGTGGTGCCGGCTCCGCCGCCGGAGCCGCGGCACCGCGGGTTCTGACCCGCCCGGAACGAGGTACGGCCGCCCGTCCCGCCACGCGCCCGGTGCGGCGGGCGGAGCGGGGACGGACGGCCGTGGGGTGCCGGTCGGGGAGCCCGGCGACCGACGATCGGGGGATACCCGACGTCAGAGGGTGACGTTCGGCGCCTCGACGTACATGACGTCCGGGATCGAGAGGGTGGGGAGCGCCTCGGCGTCCGGCAGCGGCAGGTCCTCGGCGGACGGCAGCGCGTCGGCGGAGGGGAGCTCCGGCAGGCCGTCGGTCGGGAGCGCGTCCGTCGGGAGCGCGTCGGTCGACAGGGCGTCGGCGCCGGGCAGCGACGGCGCGGGGAGCGTCGTGGCGGTCGGCAGGGCGTCCGTGGGGAGCGCGTCGGTCGACAGGGCGTCGGTGGGCAGCGCGTCGGTCGGGAGCGCGTCGGCGGGGGAGCTCGACTCCTCGTCGTCGGACTGCTCGTCCTCGGCGGCCTGCAGGTCGGCCTCCTGCTGCGCGCCCGAGGGGACGCCGGACGGCACGGAGTCGGCCGAGGGCAGCGCGTCGGTGGACGGCAGGGAGTCGCCGGTGGGCAGCTCCGGGAGGCCCGGCAGCGAGTCCGCGGTCGGGAGCTCCGGCAGGCCGGAGGCCTCCATCTCGGGGCCCTGGATCTGGCCGAAGGTGACCGAGCTGTCGTCGGTCGCGACGGTGCCGTCCTCGTCGGGGGTCGGGAGGGCGTCGGTCAGCGACGACGCGTCCGGGGCCTCGGGGATCTCGGGGAGCTCGGCGGCCGAGGCCTGACCGGCGACGCCGGCACCCAGCACGGCGATTCCCGCGCCGGCCAGGGAGAACCGGAGCGCGTTGCGGGCGAGCGAGTTCATTCGCGCGTCCTTTCGAACTGATGGGGGTCATGGGGAGCTGGGGGACCGCACTGTCCCTCCGACGGCCCAACGAGGGGTGGGGGTGCCGGTTTCGCTACGCAGTGATCTTGAAGCTAATGTCACCCGAACGAGTGGCAACCTGAGAGGGGTCTCGCACGTACAGGTTCGATCCGTCGTGACCGACCGTTTTCGCCGAGGCCCCGTGTGGTGCGAACGAGGTGCAGAGCAGGATGGCTGCGTGCGCGCCGCTCCGATCCCGTCCTCCCGGCCGGTTCCCGGTTACGCGGCCGCCGGCGTCCTGGCCGGTGCACTCGGTGGTGCCGGGGGAGCGGCGGCGGTCTGCTGGCACTACTCCACGGTCCTGCTCCACCCCTCCGGTGACCCGGGGCTGCCCGAGCGGGTGCTCGCGGCCGGTGACGGGACCGTCGAGCTGGCGCGGACCCGGCTCGTGTCCCAGCCCGGGGTGTGGGGGCTGCGCGGTGCCGCGGGGCTGAGCGTCGTCGGGCCGGTGCTGGAACGGGACCGCAGGCGGGTCGTGCGCGAGCTGCGGGCCGGACCCGTGCCGGAGACCGGCGCCGCCGTGCTCGACGCCGGGCCGTTCGACCCCGATCCCGGTGCCCGCGGCCTGGAGTTCGACGAGGTCGAGGTGCCCACCGACCTCGGTCCGGCACCGGCATGGCGGGTCGCGCCGCCGTCCGGAGCGGACGGTGGGACCTGGGCGCTGTGCGTGCACGGGCGCGGCGGGACCCGGCGGGAGGCCCTGCGGGCGCTGCCCGCCCTGCACGCGGCCGGCCTGACCTCGCTGGTGGTCAGCTACCGCGGCGACGGGACGGCCCCGGCCGCGCCGGACGGGCGCTCGCACCTCGGTGACACCGAGTGGGAGGACGTCGCCGCGGCGGCGGCCTACGCGGTCGTGCACGGGGCCCGGCGGCTGGTGCTGGTGGGCTGGTCGATGGGGGCCGCGGTCGGCGGCGCGTTCCTCGACCGGTCGTCGCACGCCGGCCGGGTCGCGGCCGTCGTCTGGGACGCGCCGCTGCTCGACTGGCGCCGCACGCTGCGCAGGCAGGCCCGCAACCGGGCGCTGCCGCCGTCGCTGGCGGGGGTCGCGGCCCTGCTGACGGAGCGGCGGATCGGGATCGACCTGGACCGGTTCGACCTGGTCCGGAACCCGCCCGCGGTCCGCCCGCCGACGCTCCTGCTGCACAGCGACGCCGACACGGCGGTCCCCGTCGAGCTCAGCCGCGACCTCGCGACCACCGCGCCGGCCAGGGGCTGGCCGGTCACCTACCGGGAGTTCGCCGGTACCGAGCACACCGGCAGCTGGAACGCCGACCCGGACGGCTACGAGGCGGCCGTCACCGGGTTCCTCGGGACGGTCCTCCCGGGCTGACCCGTCAGCTCGTGGAGTTCTGAGCGGGCCCCTGCCCGATCGGCTTGCCGTGGATCTGCTGGTCCGACGGCGGGGTGGTCGGCACCGGGGTGCCCGGGTCGACGGCGCGCTCCCGGCGGAGCAGCGTGGCCCAGGCGTAGGCGGCGAGACCGGTCAGCAGGACGACGGCCACGATCCACGGCGCGCGACGGGTCCGCACCGGGGCCGGATCGATCGCCGCGGCGAGCGCCCGGCGGGCGTCCTCCACCTGGTGAGAGACCGAACCGGACAGGTCCGCCACCGCGTCGGACACCGAGGAGGCGGCGGCCCCGCCCGCGATCCGTCCCGCGTCGGCGAGCGTGTGCACGGCCTCGGCGGCGTCCTTGCGGGCCTTCGCCCGCTTGCGGTCGGTGCTCATGTTCCGGACCTGCTTCCCACGGATGCGGCTGCGTACTGGCACGATGGTAGCCGTGACGGAACCAGGAAACGCCAAGACGACGGCCGTCCTGCACACCAACGAGGGCGACATCCGGGTCGAGCTGTTCGGCGACCACGCCCCGAAGACGGTGGCGAACTTCGTCGGTCTCGCAGAGGGAACGAAGGACTACACGGGGCCGAACGCCAGTGGCGGCGACACCGGGCCGTTCTACGACGGTTCGATCTTCCACCGGGTGATCAGCGGCTTCATGATCCAGGGCGGCGACCCGACCGGCACCGGTCGCGGTGGCCCGGGCTACCAGTTCGGCGACGAGTTCCACCCGGACCTCAAGTTCGACCGGCCCTACCTGCTCGCGATGGCGAACGCCGGCCCGGGCACCAACGGCTCGCAGTTCTTCATCACGGTGGGCCCGACGCCGCACCTGAACCGGCGCCACACCATCTTCGGTGAGGTCGCCGACGCGGAGTCCCGCGCGGTCGTGGACGGCATCGGGAACACGACCACCGGGCAGGCCGACCGCCCGCTCAACGACGTGGTCATCGAGAAGGTCGAGATCGAGCGGAGCTGAGTCCGCCCTGACCGAACGACCAGACCCCACCGCACACGGCGCGTCTCCGGGCCCACAGGGCTCTCCGGGGCCCGGCGGGACGGGCGGAGCCCCGTACCCCGGCCCCCCGAACGCGCCGTGGCAGGCCGCGCCCGGAGGCGGGCCCGCGCCGTGGCAGCAGGGCGCGCCGGGCTCGGCACCGCCCCCTGCCGGCGGCGTCCCCGCCGGCCGTGGCGGCGGCTCGGTGTGCGTCCGCCACCCGGATCGTCCGACCGGGCTGGCGTGCACCCGCTGCGACCGTCCGGCGTGCCCGGAGTGCCTGCGTCCCGCCTCGGTGGGCCAGCACTGCGTGGACTGCCTCGCCGAGTCGTCGCGGTCGGCGCCGCGCTGGCGCAACGTCGCCGGGGCGACCCGTGCCGGCAAGCCGGTGATCGTGCCCGCCCTGATCGCCGTGAACGTGGCGGTCTTCGTGCTGACCGTGGTCACGGCGGGCAGCCTCAACCGGAACTTCGACTCCCCGCTGTTCGGGCTGGGCGCCCTGACACCCGTGGACGTCGCGGACGGCCAGCTGTGGCGGCTCGTGACGGCCGGCTTCCTGCACATCGGTCCGCTGCACCTGGCGTTCAACATGTTCGCCCTGTGGGTCATCGGGCGTGAGGTCGAGGCGGTGCTGGGCCGGGCCCGGTTCACCGCCGTGTACGGCGTCTCGCTGCTCGGCGGCTCGGCCGCGGTCATGTTGCTCAGCAACCCGCTCGGTCCGACGGCGGGCGCATCGGGCGCGGTGTTCGGCCTGATGGGTGCGCTGTTCGTGCTGCTACGCCGGCTGCGCCTGCCCGCGGGTCAGGTGATCGGCGTGATCGCGATCAACGTCGTCATCAGCTTCACCCTGCAGGGGATCTCCTGGCAGGGGCACCTCGGCGGACTCGTGTTCGGTGCCGCGGTCACCGCCGCACTGGTCTACCTCGGCGCGGGTTCGCCGAACCGGCGGCAGGTGCAGATCGCCTCGATCTCCGGGCTGGCGCTGCTCGCTCTGATCCTCATCGGCGCCGGGGTCGCGCTCGTCTGAGCCGCCGCCCGCGCCGCACCCGCCGCGCGGCCGAACGCGGCGGTGCCGGCTCGACGACAGAGGACAGCAGCCGCTCACGCACCCCTTCACCGGCCCGCGCACCCGCTGCGACAGGTGCGCGGGCCGGTCACGGGGTGCGCGGCCGGTGACGGGGTGCGCGGCCGGCGAAGGCGCGGCCGGTGAAGGGGTGCGCGGCCGAGCGAATGGCTCGGTTCGTGGGGTGCGTGCCCGGGCCGGCCGGGCAGGGTCCCCACGGGTCCGCGGCCGGGCGGCGGAAAGGCTCGCGCACCTCGTTGCCGGCTCGCGCACCCCATTACGCGCCCGAGCACCTCGTTGCCGGGTCGCGCACCCTGTTAAGGGCCCGAGCACCTGCCGCAGCGGGTGCGCGGGCCGGTGAAGGGGTGCGTGGGGGCGCGCCGCGTCCGGCCCACGCGGGTCACAGGCGCGGGTGCAGGTCCTGGAGCACCTCGGCGACGTCCTCGGGGTCCTCGCCCAGTTCCGGGCGTCCCAGCACGATGAGACGTTCGTGGCCGTCGACGTCGCGCAGGTCGAGTTCCAGCAGGGCGGACTCCCGGCCGAAGCGGCGGGTCCGCAGGACCCGGACGTCGTCGACCCGCGACCAGGGCGCATGCCGGGTCCAGGTCAGACGGCGGATCGTCACTCCGTCCGGTCCGGCCTCGAGCCGCGGGCGGGCCCGGGTCCCGGACGCCGCCGCCAGGGCCAGACCGAGGGCGGCGAGCCCGGAGATCAGCTGCCCGGCCGGGTCCGCCCCGGTCGCGACCAGTGCCACGAGCCAAGCGGCCGCGGCGGCGGCCAGCACCCACAGTGCGACGACGGCACCGGCCGGCGTCGACCAGGAATGCCGGCCCTGTTGATCACCCAGTGTGCTCACGAGAGGTTGTCCACAGCCGTCATCCACAGTGAGGATAACTGACGTTCATGTATTTCTGCAGGTCAACGCCACCGCATCGTCATCAGGAGGCCGATCACGATGAGTGAGAATCCGATGATGAAGTTCGCGTTCCCCAGTGCGGCCATGAACGGGATCGCCGGCCCCGCGAGGTAGTTGACGACCAGCCAGGCCAGCCCGAGGACCCACATCGCGACCATCACCGCGATGTACGCGGGATGCGTAGGACCGGCCAGCTTCTGCGGGGTGCGGTTCACCGGCGGCGGGGTGTAGGCCGCCTTCTTGCGGACCTTCGACTTGGGCATGTGGCGGACCTCATCGGCTGTGCTGCGGACACGAGTTCCGGCCGGTGCGCCGGCCGGGGGCGGGACCTGCGACGTCGGCGGTACACGTCGTGGGAGCGGCCGACCCGGACAGATCCGCCACCACGGTAGCGCGGATGCCCGCCGGGTTGCGTCACACGGGCGAAACGAACGGGGGATCTAGACGCCCGCGACGAGTCCCGCCATCTCGTCGGATAGCTGCTGCACGACGTCCTCGGAGACGTCGGCGCCCGCCTGACGGAGCCAGTTCGCGAGCATGCGGTGACCGCCCTCGGTCAGGACCGACTCGGGGTGGAACTGCACACCCTCGATCGGCAGCTCGCGGTGCCGCACCGCCATGATCAGGCCGGTCCCGGTCCGCCCGGTGACCTCCAGCTCGGCCGGGAGACCGTCGGGGGCGATCGTGAGGGAGTGGTAGCGGGTCGCGGTGAAGGGCGACGGCAGCTCGCGGAGGACGCCGGTGTCGTCGTGGAAGACCTGCGAGGTCTTGCCGTGCAGCAGCTCCGGCGCCCGCTCGACGATCCCGCCCCACGCCGTCGCCAGCGCCTGGTGGCCGAGGCAGACACCCAGCAGCGGCGTGCCGCGCTCGGCTGCCCGGCGGATCACCTCGACGCTGCGCCCGGCCCGCTCCGGCGTACCGGGGCCGGGGCTGACCAGCACGGCACCGACCTCGCCGAGCTCGTCGGGATCGACCTCGTCGTTGCGGCGGACGACCGGTTCGGCCCCGAGCTGGGCCAGGTACTGGACGAGGTTGTAGACGAAGCTGTCGTAGTTGTCGACGACGAGTACGCGCACGCCCTCATCCTCCCTGATCAGTTGAAGGGGAAGCCGCTGCTGCCGGTCTCGTCGGTGGAGTCCCCGCCGTCGTTACCGCTGCCGGAGGCCCGGCCGACCGTCAGCGACACCGACTGGCCGTCGGACGCCTGCGACCCGCCGGACGGGCTCTGGTTCAGCACGATGCCGTTCTGCGAGGAGTCGGAGACGTCGACGGTCTGGATCTGGAACGACAGGCCGGCCTCGCGCAGGGTGTTGACCGCGTTGTCGACCCGCTGGCCGACGACGTTCGGGATCTGCGACTGGTTGCCCCGGCTGACCTGGATCGAGATCGCCCGGTCCTTCTGGACCCGGGTGCCCGCGGCGGGATCGGTGCCGACCACGGAACCCGCGGAGCCGCCGCCGTCGACCTCGGTGGTGCTCACCGAGGTGAACCCGGCGCCGCGCAGCGTGTTCGCCGCCTGCTCGGCGCTCTGGCCCGTCACGTCCGGCACCGAGACCGTGGTCTGCTCCTTGCCGACGACCAGCGCCACCGACGTGTTGCCGGGCACCCGCTGCCCCGGGCCGGGATCGGTGCGGATGATCTTCCCGATCTGGCTGGAGTCCGACGTCTCCTGCTCGGTCGTCCCGCCGACCTGCAGGCCGGCCTCGCGGAGCTGGACCTCGGCGTCCGACGGCGAGCTCCCGACCAGCGACGGGACCGTCACCTCGGCCGGTCCGGTCCCGACGAACACCGTCACCCGGCTGTTCTCCGCGACCTGGTTGCCACCGCCCGGGTCGGTCCGGACGACCTTGCCGATCTGCGCGACGTCGGACGGCTGGTTCTGCTGGTCCGGCAGCAGACCGACGGCGGAGATCGTCGAGCGGGCCTGTTCCGGGGTCTGGCCGAGCACGTCGGGCACCGAGACCTGGTCGGGGGAGGAGTTCGAGAACATCTGGAACCCGACGAAACCGAGCAGGCCCAGCACGATCAGCCCGACGAGCCAGAGCGCGATCTTCTTCCCGCGGCCGCGACCGGAGTCGTCGTCGTACCCGTCGTGGTCCGGGGGCATGACGTGCCGGCCGGTCGGTGGGCCGCCGGCCCCGTTCCCGGCCATCCGGCGGGTCGGCATCGCGGTGGTGGCGTCGTCGTGCGCCATCATCTGGGTGCGCTCGTACTCGCTCATCACGAGCGGCGCGTGCACCGGCTCGCCGTTGCGCACCCGCACCAGGTCGGCCCGCATCTCGGCGGCCGACTGGTAGCGGTTGGCCGGGTTCTTGCTCAGCGCCTTGAGCACCACCGCGTCGAGCGCGGGCGGCACCGACGGGTTCAGCTCCGACGGGGCGCGCGGGTCCTCCCGGACGTGCTGGTAGGCGACCGCGACCGGGGTGTCGCCGGTGAAGGGCGGCTCGCCGGTGAGCAGCTCGAAGAGCACGCAGCCGGCCGCGTAGACGTCCGACCGGGCGTCCACGGACTCGCCGCGGGCCTGCTCCGGGGACAGGTACTGCGCGGTGCCGATCACGGCGGCGGTCTGGGTGACGTTCTGACCCTCGCCCAGCGCACGGGCGATGCCGAAGTCCATCACCTTGACGGCACCGACCCCGTTGATCATCACGTTCGCGGGCTTGACGTCGCGGTGGATGATCCCGTGCCGGTGCGAGAAGTCGAGCGCGGCGCACACGTCGGCCATCACCTCGACGACCCGCTGCTGGGACAGCGGCCCCGTCGTCTTGACGATCTCGCGCAGCGTCTGGCCGTCGACGAACTCCATGACGATGTACGGCAGCGGCCCGAACTCGGACTCGATCTCGCCGGTGTCGTACACGGCGACGATCGCCGGATGGTTCAGCGACGCCGAGTTCTGGGCCTCGCGGCGGAAGCGCAGCTGGAACTGCGGGTCGCGGGCCAGGTCGGCGCGCAGCACCTTGACCGCCACGTCCCGGCCGAGCCGGGTGTCGAGGCCGCGGTGGACCTCGGACATCCCGCCGTAGCCGAGCGGGTCGCCCAGCTCGTAGCGCTCGGAGAGCAGTCGCGGTGTCGTCATCGGTTCAGGTTCCCGGGGTCGGAGGCGTACTCATCATGCCGGTCGGTGGACGTGATCACTCCCGCGCGGTCGTCGCGTGCGCCGGGCCGTCCGTTGCGTGGGATCACCGGCCGACCTCCGGTCCGCCACGTGGAGGTGTGGCGGTGAGCGGCCGGGAAGTGGCCGCCGGTCCCGTGCGGTCGGCCTCCCACCCGGAGGCCACCGTCACGGTACCGGGGGCCGGGCCCAGCGAGCCGGTTCGGCTACCGCCCGGCGACGTCTCCCGGAGGATCATGACCGCCAGCACCACCGCCGCGACGCTCAGCAGGACGAAGAGCACCGCGAGCCAGGCCTTCGCCCGGCCCGACCGTTTCGGGGTCAGGTCCAGGGGGCCGGACGGGTGCTGCTCGGGCGCGCGGTCGCCGGAGCCGCGGCCGGTCGGCGGCCGGGCCGGTGCCGGTCGCTGTGCGGCGGGCGGCCCGGAACCCGGGTGCGCGGGCACCTGCGGTCCGGTCGGCGGCCGGCCGCCGTGCCCCGCTGCCGGCCCGCCCGGCGGGTACGGCGTCCGCGCCGGGGTCCAGCCGTGGGCGGGTGAACCCGGCCCAGCGGGGGGTGGGACGGGGAGGGGACCCGAACGCGGGCGCACGGGCGGCGGTCCGGCCGGTGGCCGGTTCCCGCCGGTGACGGGACGGGACCCCGGTCCCGTGGGCGGGCGGCCGCCGGCGTCGTCACCGGCTTGCAGTCCGTGCCGCGGGGACCGGCCCGGCGGGTCCGCCGGGCCGGGGATCTCGGGCGGGCGACCCGCGGGTTCCGGGCCGTCGGCGTCGGAACGGGCGTGCCGGCGCGGCCCGCCCTGCGGGTCGTCGTCGGGCCGGAAACCCGGTGCGTGCCCGGTCGGGGCCGGGATGCCGGCGGGCGGCGGGCGGTGCCCGCGTCGTACGGCCGCGACGGCCTCGGCGAACTCGGCGCCGTCGGTGTAGCGCTGCTCGGGGTCCTTCACGAGCACCGTGGTGATCAGCTCGCGGATCCGCTCGGGGATCTCGTCGGGCAGCGGCGGCGGGTCGTCGCGGACCTGCATCATCGCGACGGCGACCGCGCTCTCGGCGCGGAACGGGCGCACCCCGGCCAGGCACTCGTAGCCGACCACGCCGAGCGAGTAGACGTCGCCGGACGGGCCGGCCTCGTCGCCCGAGGCCTGCTCCGGCGCGATGTAGTGCGCGGTGCCCATGACCATCCCGGACCGGGTGACCGGCACGGCGTCGGCGGCCTTGGCGATGCCGAAGTCGGTCAGCTTCACGACGCCGTCGGTGCGCAGCAGGATGTTGCCGGGCTTCACGTCGCGGTGCACGAAGCCGCGCTCGTGCGCCGCCTGCAACGCCCGCGCGGCCTGCTCGAGGATGTCGAGTGCCTCGTCGGACGGGATGGGCCCGCGCCCGATCCGGGTCGACAGCGGCTCGCCGCGGACGAGCTCCATCACCAGGTACGCGGTGCGCCCGCCACCGACGGGGCCGTCGTCCTCGCCGTAGTCGTGCACCGAGGCGATGCCGGCGTGGTCCAGCGACGCCACCGTGCGCGCCTCGATCCGGAACCGGTGCAGGAACTCCGGGTCGTCGGAGAGATCGGCCTTGAGCACCTTCACGGCGACGCTCCGCCCCAGACGGGTGTCGGAGGCCTCCCAGACCTCGCCCATCCCGCCGACCGCGATCCGCCGGTCCAGCTGGTAGCGCTCGGAGATCAGCTGCCCGGCCGCCAGCGCGCTCACGGGCCCGCCGGGGACCTGCGCCGTGCCGTTCCCGCGGCGTGTCCCCGCCTCACTGGGCGTCCCGGAGGGTCTCGGCGATCACGGCGCGGCCGATCGGTGCCGCGACCGAACCACCGGTGGCCTCGGCGCCGCGGTCCCCGCCGCTCTCGACCAGCACCGCGACCGCGACCCGGGGGTTGTCGGCCGGGGCGAACGCCACGTACCAGGCGTGCGGCGGGGTGTTCTTCGGGTCGGTGCCGTGCTCGGCGGTACCGGTCTTCGAGGCGATCTGGACGCCGGTGATCTTGCCGCCGCCCTGGGTCCGGTCCTCGGAGCCGATCATCAGGTCGGTCAGGGTGCGGGCGACGTCGCCGGGCATCGAGCGGGCCATCCGGTCCGGCTCGGTGGTGTCGACGACGTCGAGCGTCGCGCCCTGGATCTCCTTGATCAGGTGCGGGGCCATCGTCTGGCCGCCGTTGGCGATCGAGCCGCCGATCATCGCCAGCTGCATCGGGGTCAGCCGGACGTCGCGCTGGCCGATCGCGGACTGCTGGGTGGAGGGCACGTCGGACATCGGACCGACCTGCGACGCGGTGACGGGCATCGGGATCTGCAGGTCCGACCGGCCGATCCCGAACGCCTCGGCCTGCGCCCGGAGCTTGTCCGCCCCGAGCTCCTGGCCCAGCTGGGCGAACGCGGTGTTGCAGGAGCGGGCCAGCGCCTCGCGCAGCGACGCGGTGTCGCCGCCGCCGCACTGCGAGCCGTTGTAGTTCTCCAGCGTGGTCGTCGAGTCGGCCAGCTGGATGTTGCGGGCCGCGGTGAGCCTGCTCTCCGGGGTGTACCCGTTCTGCAGCGCGGCCGCGGTCGTGACCAGCTTGAACGTCGACCCGGGCGGCTCGATCTCGTTGATCGCGCGGTTGGTGAGCGGGTTGAGCTCGGCGTTGTTGTACTCGCGCCAGGCCGCCTGCTGCTCGGCCGCGTCCGGGGCGGCCAGCCGGTTCGGGTCGTACGACGGCGTCGAGGCCATCGCCAGGATGTTGCCGGTCTGCGGCTCCAGCGCGACGACGGCGCCGGTGTAGCCGCGCGACTGCAGGCCGTCGTAGGCGACCCGCTGCACGTCCGGGTCGACCGTGGTCACGACGTTCCCGCCCGCCGGGTCCCGGCCGGTGATCAGGTCGGACAGCCGGCGCACGAACAGCCGGTCGTCGGTGCCGTTCAGCACGTCGTCGGTGGACCGCTCGAGGGCGCCCTTGCCGTAGACGGTGGAGAGGAACCCGGTGATCGGCGCGAACGCCGGGCCCTCCGGGTACTGCCGGGCGTACCGCAGCCGGCCGTCGCTGTCGACGCTCTGCGCCAGGACCTGGCCGCCCGCGGTGATCTGGCCGCGCTGGCGGGAGTACTCGTCGATCTGCGAGCGCTGGTTGCGCGGGTCGTCGCGGTACTGGCCGGCCACGACGACCTGCACGTAGGTGATGTTCGCGAGCAGCGCCACGATCATGACCATCACGGCGAGGGCGACGCGGCGTACCGGGCGGTTCACGGGTCGCTCCTCTCCTGGGACGCGGGCGTGGGTGTGGTCGACGGGCGGGAGTTCTGCGGGCGCTGGACGAGCTCGGTGCTCGCCTCCGCGATCGGCGCCCGTTGCTGGGCGGGCCGCTTCGGCAGCGGCGCCCGTGCCACGTGCGAGATCCGCAGCAGGAGCGCGACGAGCACGTAGTTCGCCAGCAGCGACGACCCACCGTAGGACAGGAACGGCAGCGTCAGACCGGTCAGCGGGATCAGCTTGGTCACCCCGCCGATGACGACGAAGATCTGCAGCGCCACCGAGAACGCCAGCCCGGTCGCCAGCAGCTTGCCGTAGGAGTCGCGCACGGCCAGCGCCGAGCGGAGCCCGCGGGTGATCAGGACCAGGTAGACGACCAGGATCGCCGCCAGCCCGATCAGGCCGAGCTCCTCGCCGAGCGAGGAGAAGATGAAGTCGGACTCGGCGAAGGGCACGAGGTCCGGCCGGCCGGCACCCAGGCCGGTCCCGCCGACCCCGCCGGTGCCCAGCCCGAACAGTGCCTGGGCGAGCTGGAAGCCGCCGCCGTCGTAGTCCTCGAACGGGTCCAGCCAGATCTGCACGCGGACCCGCACGTGCCCGAACAGCTGGTAGGCGATCGACGCGCCGACGGCGAAGGCCGTCAGCCCGATCACCATCCAGGAGATCCGCTCGGTGGCCGTGTAGAGCAGGACCAGGACCAGCCCGAAGATCAGCAGCGAGCTGCCGAGGTCGCGGGAGAAGACCATGATGCCGATCGACAGGCCCCAGGCGGCGAGCAGCGGCGCCAGGTCGCGGGCGCGCGGCAGCTCCATGCCGAGGAACCGGCGGCCGGCCGTGGAGAGCAGGTTGCGCTTCTGGACCAGGTAGGCCGAGAAGAACACGATCAGCAGGATCTTGGCGAACTCGCCGGGCTGGATGCCCGGGCCGCCGGGGATCCGGATCCACAGCTTCGCGCCGTTGACCTCGGAGATCGACGACGGCAGCACGGCGGGCAGCGCGAGCAGCACCAGCCCGAGGAAGCCGGCCGTGTAGCCGTAGCGGGCGAGGGCGCGGTGGTCGCGCAGGAAGTACAGGACCAGCGCGAACAGCGCGAGCCCGGCCACCGTCCAGGTGATCTGGGCCGTGATGAGCCCGCTCGGGACCTCCCGGCCGAGCAGCTCCGCGCGTGCCGCCCTGGCCAGGTCCAGCCGGTGGATCATGACCAGGCCGATGCCGTTGAGCAGCGCCACCGACGGGAGGATCAGCGGGTCGGCGTAGGGCGCCAGCCACCGCACCGCGAGGTGCGCGCCGGCGAACAGCACCAGGTAGGCCAGCCCCACCAGGAGCAGGTCCGTGGTGAGCGACTGCTCCTGGTTCGCCTCGACCAGGACGAGTGCACCGGTCGTCAGCACCGCCGCCAGGCCGAGCATGACCAACTCGATCCCGCGGCCGGTGCCGGTCGTCGGCTCCGGCGCGCCGTTGCCCGCCGTCATCAGCTGTCGAGCCGGCAGTTGCGGCCCGGGTCCGGGGTCATGGTCGGCAGCGGCGTGGTGGTCACCGGGGGTCCGCCGGGCACGGCGGGCGGTGCGACCACGGGCGGCGCCGGGGGCGGGTTCAGCGTCGAGCACAGCGGCAGCATCTGCTCGCGCAGCCGGTCCACGGTGTCGCGGGCGCCGGTGTCGCCGTCGTCGGAGACGATCCCGCCGGAGACCTGGGTGCGCACCGACTGCGGGAGGTCGTCGAGGTCGATGTCGGAGCGCTCGGCGACCCGCTGCAGCGGGACCCCGAGCACGTTCCCGCGCACGCCCTGGTAGATCGCGACCTGGTTCTGGTCCACGCCCACGTAGTACTGCTGGAGAACCAGTGCCCGGGCGACGAAGACGCCGGCCACCAGCACCACGAGCACGCCGAGCAGCGCGAGCACGGGCCGCAGCCCGCGCCGGCGCCCGTCGGACCCGGTCCGGTCGGGTTCGAGCCGCACCGGCTCGGTGCGGGGCAGGGTGGTCGCCGCGGCCCGCTGCGCGGAGGTGTGCGGGGCACGCTCGTCGTGCCGGTAGTCGCCGTCGCCCGCGCGGGGGCTCCGCCCGGCCGACCCACCGATGATCGGCGCGTCGTCGGCGTAGTCCACGTCCACCACGTCCGCCACGATGCACGTGATGTTGTCGGGCCCGCCACCACGCAGCGCGAGCTCGATCAGCCGGTCGGCGCACTCGCGCGGGTCGGCGTAGTCCTCCAGCGTCTGCTGCAGGGTCTCGTCGCTGACCGGGCCGGAGAGCCCGTCCGAGCAGAGCAGGAAGCGGTCGCCGGCGCGGGACTCGCGGATCGACAGCGAGGGGTCGACGTCCTGCCCGGTGATGGCGCGCAGCAGCAGCGAGCGCTGCGGGTGCGTGTGCGCCTCCTCCTCGGTGATCCGCCCCTCGTCGATCAGCGACTGGACGAACGTGTCGTCCTTCGTGATCTGGGCGAACTCACCGCCGCGCAGCTGGTAGCACCGCGAGTCGCCGACGTGCACCATGCCCAGCCGCGACCCCGCGAAGAGGATGGCGGTCAGCGTGGTGCCCATGCCCTCGAGATCGGGGGCGTCGGCGACGTGCCGGGAGATCGCGTCGTTGCCCTCGTGGGTCGCGTCGCGGAGCTCGGCGAGCAGGTCGTCGCCGGGAACGTCGTCGTCGAGCGGGGCCAGTGCGGAGATCACCAGGGACGAGGCGACCTCGCCGGCGGCGTGCCCACCCATGCCGTCGGCGAGGGCGAGCAGTCGGGGGCCGGCGTAGACGGCGTCCTGGTTGTTCTGCCGGACCAGTCCGCGGTCACTGCGGGCCGAGTAGCGCAGCACCAGTGTCACGGGGCGGCTCCGGCTTCGGTCGGGGCACGTCGGGGCGATCCCGCGCCGCGGGACCGGTCGAGCGGCCGCGGCACCGGGGGAGCGGGCGGTCGCGGCGTGGTGGTCATGGTTGGTCCAGGGCCGTCACGATCGCAGCTCGATCACCGTCTTGCCGATGCGGACCGGCGTCCCCAACGGGACCCGGGTGGGCCCGGTGACCTTATTACGTTCGAGATAGGTGCCGTTCGTCGACCCGAGATCCTCGACGTACCACTCGTCTCCCTGCTGGGAGATGCGGGCGTGCCGGGTGGATGCGTAGTCGTCGTCGAGCTTGAGGGTGGAGTCGTCCGCGCGGCCGATGAGGATCGGCCGCGAGTCCAGGGTGATCCGGCTGCCGGTCAGCGGGCCCTGGGTGACGAGCAGCTGGCGGGCTACCTTCCCGCGGCCTGCGCCACGGGCACGGGGGGCCTTGCCTCCCGACCGGCCGGGCACGGCGCCCTTGAGCCCGGAGGCGGTGTAGAGGTCCGAGCGGACCACCTGCAGTGCGAGCAGGACGAACAGCCAGAGAAGGGCCAGAAAGCCACCTCTGGTCAGCTGCAGCACCAGTTCCGGCACTTCGCCTGCTCGCCCTTCTCGTCCGCCTGCACGGTCCGCCCACCCGGATCGGGGCCGGGCGGACGGACCGTCATGTCCCGTCCAGTCTGACCTGTCGCCCGAGCGGGCTCAGCCCTGGGTCCGGAACACCAGGCTGGAGTGACCCACGCGGATCACGTCGCCGTCGGTGAGCTGGCACGACTGCACCGGCGAGTTGTTCACCGTGGTGCCGTTGGTCGAGCCCAGGTCGTTCAGGGTCGCGACCTGGCCGTCCCAGGTGACCTCGAGGTGCCGGCGGGAGACGCCGGTGTCCGGGAGGCGGAACTGGGAGTCCTGACCGCGGCCGATGACGTGGGTGCCCTCGACCAGCTGGTAGTTGCGGTTCGACCCGTCGTCCAGGATCAGCATCGCGGTGAGCTGCACCGGTGCGCCCCAGCCGCCCTGGCCGCCGTACCCCTGGCCGTCGTAGCCCTGGTCGTACCCGCCCTGGGGCTGGCCGTAGCCCTGCGGCTGGCCGTAACCCTGGGGCTGGCCGTAGCCGTCGTAGCCCTGGTCGTAGCCCTGCTGCGGGTACCCGCCGGGCTGGGCGTAGCCCTGCGGCTGGCCGTAGCCCTGGGGCTGGCCGTAGCCGTCGTAGCCCTGGTCGTAGCCCTGCTGCGGGTAGCCGGGCTGCTGCTGCGGGTATCCGCCGTAGCCCTGGTTCGGGTCCGCGTAGCCCTGCTGCGGCTGGCCGTAGCCCTGCGGCGGCTGCCCGTAGGCGGGCTGGCCGTACTGGTCGTAGCCCTGGGGCTGCGCGTAGCCGCCCTGGGGCTGGCCGTACTGGTCGTAGCCCTGGGGCTGTCCGTACCCGCCCTGCGGCTGGCCGTACTGGTCGTACCCGCCCTGCTGCTGGCCGTAGCCCTGCTGACCCTGCTCCTGGTCGTACCCCGGAGGCGCGTAGGTCTGCTGGCCGTACCCGCCGGGGGCGCCACGGTCGTACCCGTACTGCCCGTTCTCCTCGGGGTGGCCCGGTTGCTGGCTCATGGGTGCTTCTCCTGCGGTGCGTGCTCTGGTGGCGGCCCGACGGGAAGCGTCGGGATCGACAGCGGAGCGGGTGCGGAATTGTCCCGTGTGCAGCGCCTCGGAGCGCTCCAGGAAGACTACGACCTCACCGTAGGTGTCCCAGCCCTGGTCGGTGAGTTCCTTCGCCACGTGCGACGAGAGGGATCGGACGACCCCGTCCTCGTCGCCCGCCATCCGGTCGAGATCGCTGGGACTGAGCAGAACGGTGTACCGGTTGGGCGCCAACAGGCGACCTCCGGCGAGCTGCTCGACGTGGTCCTCGGCTTCCCTCAGCAGTGCCTGTGCGACTTCCTGTGGGACGACACTGCCTCCGAAGACCCGCGCGAAGGCGTCGCCCACGAACCCCTGCAATCGGCGCTCGAAGCGATCCACGCGGCCCAAATGATCTCCTCCGTCCGCATCGGCGTGTCGGTGATGTGCGACCGATGGTATCTGTGCTAACCCGCGGCCCCGGCGGCGCCCGACCGAACGGCCCACGCCGTCGCCGTCCGCTGGTCACCCGTGCCCTCTCCGATCTACCCGTCCGGCCGGTCCCGCGCACCCCCCGGCACCGGCCGGCGGCCGGCGGGGACCCCCCTGCGAACGGGTCCGCGGCGGGGTGCTAACTTTCTTCCTGTCGCTCCGGGCGAGTGGCGGAATGGCAGACGCGCACGGTTCAGGTCCGTGTGTCCGAAAGGACGTGAGGGTTCAACTCCCTCCTCGCCCACCACAACTTCTCACCTCCGGTGGAGATTCTTCCTCCCCGAGGGTCACCGTCGCCATCGCGCGATCGGTATCCATTGTCACCCGTTCCGGTGTGGCGCACGCATGTCGGTCACCGTCCGGCGCCTAGCGGTCACGTACAGCGGGACGCTCCGGATGGTCGGCCATCGCGAGCACGTCCGCGTACGCGCCGGGATCGCCCTCCTCCTCGTACCGGGTGTAGGCGGCCGCGGTCCAGGCGAGATCCGGCGACAGCCGGCGCTCCAGGGCGGCCCGTCCCATCCGCAGGTGGACCGTCAGATCAGCGGGGAGGCCTCGTCCCAGCAGCCGGCCACCGCCGAGCAGGACGACACCGCTTGCGCCGAGCGGTACCGGTTCGTCGCGGAACGCGCGGTCCCGGTGCACGTCCCGCAGCCGGGGCAGCACCGATCCGCTGCCGTCCGGGGCCATCGGCCCCAGCACCTCGCGGCGCAGGGCCGGCTCGTCCAGCCACCCGTCGAGGAACATGGCGGGATCGGTCCGGCCGAACTCCAGGCGGACCGATGCGGGCCGCAGGAAGTCGTCGGCGTCGACGGCGAGCGCGTCCCGGCCCCGGTCCCGGAGCAGGCCGGCGACGACGCGTGCCAGCTCGACCGGCCCGGTGGGCGGAGGGCCGTCGACGACGACCCGCAGCCGTCCGGGCACGGCGGTGATCCGCTCCGCGAGGTGGGCGGCGAGCCCGTCGCGGTCCGTCGGCCGGAACCCACCCGCCACGCGTCCTCCGTCCGCTGGTGCCCGTCGTGTCCGGCGGCGACACTAGGCGGGTGGCGGGTGAGGACGGCACCGGTGTCCCCGGCGGAACGGCCGGCACCGCGCTGCGGCGTGCGCTGCGGGTGCTGGAGTCCGTCGCCGAGATCGGCGACGGGGTGACCGCGAAGGCGCTCGCCCGCCGCCTCGACCTGCCCCTCCCGACGACGTACCGGGTGCTCGGCACGCTCGTCGAGGAGGGCTATCTCGTCCGGCTGCACGCGGTGCGCGGCTACGGCCTGGGTTACCGGGTCGTCGGGCTCTACCGCGGGATGACCGACCGGATCGTGCCGCCGGCGCCTGCCCGGGAGATCCTCGCCGACCTGCACGTCCGGGTCGGTGCGGCCGCCGTGCTGGCCGTGCTGCGGGCGGGCGACGTCGTGGTCGCGCACAGCGAGACGTGCGCCGCGCACCCCGGACCGGGGGCGATGCCGGGCGAGCCCGTCCCCGCGCACGCCACCGCACCCGGGAAGGCACTGCTCGCGGGGCTGGACGCCGGACGGCTCGCGGAGGTGCTCGGCGCCGGCCCGCTCGGCGCGCTGACCCCGCACACGCTGACCGACCGCAGGCTCCTCGACCGGGACCTGCTGCGAGTGCGCTCGGCGGGCGTCGCCGTGGAGGTCGAGGAGCACGCCCGTGGCCGGGCCGGGCTGGCCGTCGCGGTCCCGTCCGGGGACGGCACGGCGGCGCTCGGTGTGGTCGTCAGCCGGGCGGACTTCGCCGGCCGGCGGTGGCAGCTGGAGCAGGCCGTCCGGGAGGCGGCCGGTCCGCTGGCCCGCCACCTCGCTGCCGCGACGCCCCTCGCCGCGCCGGGCTGAGCGGCCCCGGACCGCACTGCCGGGGTGCCCGCCCGCGCCGGTCCCGCCAGGATGGCCGGATGGCTGATGGGGTCCGCTACGAGCGGGACGGGCACGTCGTGACGATCACCTACGACCGGCCGGAGAAGCGCAACGCGATCGACGGCGACATGCGCCGCTCGATCAACGCGGCCTGGGACCGGTTCCGCACCGACGACGACGCGTGGGTGGCGATCGTGACCGGCGCGGGGCAGGCGTTCTGCGCCGGGGCGGACCTGCGCTCGACCACCGGCAACCCGGCCGGCGACTTCCCCGGGAGCTTCTGGGAACGCCCGACCGTGAACTCGCTGGAGAGCGGCTGGGAGATCTTCAAGCCGATCGTCGCTGCGGTGAACGGCGCCGCCGTCGGCTACGGGGTCACCCTGCTGACCTGGTGCGACTTCGTCATCGCTGCGGAGGAGGCGACGTTCTGCTTCCCCGAGGTGCGGCTCGGCGTGCCGACGATCGTCGGCGCCCTGCGGCTTCCCCGGATGATCGATCGGCAGGCCGCGATGGAGCTGCTGATGACGGGGGAGACGATCGACGCCCACCGGGCGCGGGAGATCGGGCTGGCCGGCCGCGTCGTCCCCGGGGAGTCCCTGATGGAGGAGGCGCGCGGCCTGGCGGAGCGGCTCACCGCGGGTGCCCCGCTCGCCCAGCGCGCGATCAAGGAGATGGCGGTGCGGGGGCCCGAGATGGGTACGACGGAGGCCATCCGGTTCGGCGAGACGATGCGCCGGGTCGTGGGCGCCACCGAGGACGCGGCGGAGGGAGCGGCGGCGGCGCGGGAGCGGCGGGCGCCGGTCTGGCGGGCCCGCTGACGTTCCGCCCTCCGGAAGCGCGGTCGGCGGACATGCACGCGCGGCGATACCTTCGGGCGCATGCCGGAGACAGCGCAGTCCGAACTCGTCCGCACGGTCCCGCCGTTCCGCGCCGACCACGTCGGCAGCCTGCTGCGGCCGCCGGCCCTGCTCGCCGCCCGGGAGCGGCACGCCGCCGGTGAGCTCGACGCCGCCGGTCTGCGTGCCGCCGAGGACTCCGCGATCGCCGACGTCGTCGCGCTGCAGGAGTCGGTCGGTCTCCGCTCCGCGACCGACGGCGAGTTCCGCCGCACGTCGTGGCACATGGACTTCATCTACGCCCTCGGCGGCGTCTCCCGGACCTCCGGGAAGGTCGAGGTGGCGATGCGCAATGCCACCGGGCAGAACAACTTCACCTCGGCCGGGATGGCGGTCGACGGGAAGGTGGGGCTCGACGAGCCGATCTTCGGCACCGCCTTCGACTTCCTCGCGTCGCAGGTCACCACGGCGACGCCGAAGCTGACTATCCCCTCGCCGAGCATGGTCTACGCCCGTGGCGGCCGGGCCGTGATCTCCTCCGACGTCTACCCCGACATCGAGGAGTTCTGGGCGGACCTCTCCGGTGCCTACGCCCACCAGCTCGCCGCGATGTACGACCGCGGCTGCCGCTACCTGCAGCTCGACGACACCGCGCTGGCCTACCTCAACGACCCGGCGCATCGCGAGCAGCTGGCGGAGAAGGGCGACGACCCGGACACCCAGCACCTGCGCTACATCCGCCAGATCAACGCGGCGATCGCCGGCCGTCCCGCGGACCTGGCCGTCACCACGCACATGTGCCGCGGGAACTACCGGTCGTCCTGGGCGGCCGAGGGCGGCTACGACCACGTCGCCGAGGCACTGTTCGGCGGGCTGGAGGTCGACGGCTTCTTCTGCGAGTTCGACGACGAGCGCTCCGGCACGTTCGCGCCGCTGCGGTTCGTCCCGGCCGGCAAGCAGGTGGTGCTGGGGCTGGTGACGACCAAGACCGGTGCCCTGGAGGACCCGGACGTGCTGAAGCGGCGGATCGACGAGGCCGCCCGGTACGTGCCGCTGGACCAGCTCTGCCTGTCCCCGCAGTGCGGCTTCTCCTCCACCGTCGAGGGCAACGAGCTCACCGTCGACGACCAGCGGCGGAAGCTGGAGCTGATCGTCTCGGTCGCGGAGGACGTCTGGGGACGCTGAGACCTCCCCGTACGACCCCGGCCGGGCACATACTCGTCGGGTGGCCTACGACGAGGGGCTCGCCGCCCGCATCCGCACCCTGCTCGCGGACGAGCCCGGGCTCGCCGAGCGGCGCATGTTCGGCGGCCTCGCCTTCCTGCTCGACGGCCACATGGCCGTCGCCGCCAGCGGGAGCGGCGGCCTGATGGTGCGGGTGGACCCGGCGCGGTCCGCCGAGCTGCTGACCCGCCGCGGGGCCTCGCGCATGGTGATGAGCGGCCGCGAGACGGCCGGCTGGCTGCGGGTGGCGGGCGAGCCGGACATCGACGACCTCGACGGTCCGGAGCTGGCCGGATGGGTGGCGGAGGGCGCCGGTTTCGTGCGGACCCTGCCGCCGAAGTGAGATCCTCACCGGTGTGAGCACCGCTGCCGCCGCCTCTCCGTTGCACGACCGTGTGCTGGCGGGTGCGGGGCCCGGCGCCCGGCTGCTCGACGTCGGCTGCGGCACCGGCGGCCTGCTCGCCCGCGCCGTGGGCGACGGCCTCGTCGTGTCCGGCGTGGACGTCGAGCGGCGGGCCCTCGCGATGGCGGAGCGGGCCGCGCCGTCGGCCGCGCTGACCGTCGCCGACGCGCACGAGCTCCCGTTCGACGACGACGCGTTCGACCTGGTCACCCTGGTCCAGGTGCTCGAGCACCTGACGAACCCGGTGCAGGCGCTCCGGGAGGCCGGGCGGGTGTGCGCACCCGGCGGGACGGTGCGGGCCACCGTCTGGGGCACCCCCGACGAGTGCGACGCGGCGGTGATCGGTGCGGCGCTCGCCCCGCTCACCGACGCGGCTCCCGCACCCCGCCAGGACCGGCCGCCCGGCCCGGACCGCAGCGGCACCGGGGCCCCGCCGCTGACCGACCCGGAGCGGCTGGCGAGGCTCGCCGGCCTCGCCGGGCTCGCGGTGCGGGAGATCGGCGTCGTCCGGGTGCCGGCGGACCACCCGGACGCCGACGACCTCGTCGCCGGGGTCCTGGAGTCCGGCCCGGGCCGGCACGCGGCCCGCTCGGCGGGACCGGCGGCCGTCCGGACGGCCCTGCTGGACGCCCTGGAGCCGTTCCGGGCCGGTGACGGCTACCGGCTCGTCGACACCGTGCGCGTCCTCGACGCCACCCCGGAACGCACGTGAGCCGTGCCCCCGGCGAGAGGGGCACGGCTCACGTGGTGCGGGGCCGGCAGGGTCCGGCCCGTCCTCACCCGCCTGCCGCGGCGGGTTCCCGCTGCTCGTAACGGATCTTGAGCAGCGACTTGCAGTACTCCCCGTTGGTCTCGATCCCGACCCGCTGCAGCCGCGCCCGGCGCAGGTGGAGCGGGACCTGTTCGACCTGTACGGGGCTTCCGTCCGGATGCACCAGCAGCGGCGCGTCGTCCCCGGCGGGCAGGCCGATGGCCTCCCGGCGGCGACGCATTCGGGCGAGCTCGTCGGTGTCGGCGTCGGTGCCGGTGAGCGCGCCGAGCGTGAGCGCGGCGAGCTCCTCCGGTCCGCGACCGGCGTCGACCAGCGGCCGGGCCACCCGGTCCTGCCCGGCCAGCGCGGCCTTGGACAGGAACGTGTGGCGCAGCTCGTCCAGCTCCGCCGCGGCCTCGCCGTTCAGCGAGCCCTCGAAGGACTTCACGAACCCGGCGTGCGCCGCGACCCCTCCGTTGATCTCGTCGGAGGCGTGGTGGTCGGCCAGCGTCACCTGCGCCCTGCTCACCCCGGGGACGGCCGTCACCGCGTCGTAGGCGTCGGCGACCATCAGGAACGAGAAGTTCGGGGCGCAGAAGAACGTCGGCAGCCGCAGGCCCACCGTGACCTCACCGGTGGGGGAGACGGTGCACGACTCGACGAAGTCGAGGTCCGTGATCGGCTCGTCCAGTTCCGGATCGAGCACCGTCCCCAGCGCGGACCACACGGCCTGCCGGACGGTGCTGTCGACAGGCCCGGGCGTCACTGTCCCGCGACCAGCTGCTCGCCCGGGGCGTCCTGCAGCTTGAGCTCGTCCGGCACCGGGATGTCGTAGAGCCGGGCGGCGTTCAGGCCGAGGATCTTCTTCTTGCTCGCGGTGGTGAGGCGCGGGTAGTCGGCGAACTGGTCGTCGTCCGGCATCTGCCAGTCGACGAGGCCCTCGACCTGCCACTTCGGCGTCCAGATGTTGTAGTCGCCGCCGAAGAGCATCTTGTCCTCGCCGACCCAGAACAGCAGCTCGCCCATCACCTTGGCGAAGAACTTCGGGCGGGCGTGCATCAGGCCGCCGACGACGACGGACAGGCCGGCGTAGACGTTGGGCTCCTGCACCGCCATGAAGCAGAAGTCCTCGATGCGCGGCAGGCCGACGTGCTCGACGATGAAGTTGAGGCCCTGGAAGTCGGTGGCCGCGTGGTCGACGTCGGCGACGTCGAACGCGTCCTTGTCCAGCGGCCAGATCGTCGGGCCCTTGTGCACGTGGACGTTCTTCACGCCCAGGTCCTGCGCCGCCTGCAGGAAGCGGTACGCCTCGGGGTCGGTCAGCTTGTAGCCGCGGGAGTCGCCGTTCCACTCCGCGGTGTACAGCTTCACGCCCTTGAAGTGGTACTTCTCCATGTCCGCCTCGAGCTGGCGGAGCCCGGCGTCGCCCTCGCGGGGGTCGAAGCGGCCGTTGACGATGACCCGGTCGCCGAACCGCTCCAGCAGCTCCGCGTTCTGGTCGATCGTGTTGAAGCCGTTCTTGTACCACTCCTTCAGGTACGTCGACTGGAAGATCGCGTAGTCGACGTGGCCCTCGATGAACATGTCCCGCTCGAAGTCGTCGGCGGAGACCTTGAGGTAGTGCTCCCAGTCCCAGTGCGTCTCGGGCGGGCCGAGCTGGTGGTAGCCGTAGAAGCAGTCGATCCAGCCCTTGGCGTACTGCTCGCGACCCTCGACCCAGTTCTCCCGGGACGCGTCCCAGAAGTGCGAGTGGGAGTCGACGACGAAGTACTTCTCGCCATCCTTCTCGTACATGTGGTTCCTCCTGCGTCAGCTGCTCTGCTGATCGGTGGTGGATCAGGATTTCCGTACGTACGTCCTGGACGGACGTATGAATCAGGGATCAGGGAACGAGGATCGCCCGGCCGCGGACCTTGCCCGCGTCGAGGTCGTGCAGGGCGTCGAGCGCCCGGTCCAGCGGGTACTGCACGGTGTGCAGGGTGACCTTCCCGGCCTGCGCCAGGACCATCAGCTCGGCCAGGTCGTTGTAGGTGCCGACGATGTTGCCGATGACGTTCTTCTCGCCGGCGACGAAGTCCAGCGTCGGGGCCTTGAACTCGCCGCCGTAGCCGAGCATGAACTGGTAGCCGGCCGGACCGGTCATCGCCCAGGCGTCGAGCTCGGCGCCCTGCTCGGCGACGAAGTCGAAGGTGACGGTGGCGCCGCCGCCGGTCAGCTCCTGGACGGCCTCGACGTGGTTGCCGTCGGCGACCACGGTCTCGTCCGCCCCGATCTTCTTCGCCAGGTCCAGCGCTGCCGGGTTCTTGTCGACGACGATGATCTTCGTCGCGGTCAGCGCGGCGAGCGCCTGGATGCCGATGTGCCCGAGCCCGCCCGCGCCCTGCACGACGGCGGTGGTGCCCGGGTAGAGGAACGGCACCGACTTGCGGACCGCGTGGTAGGCGGTGATGCCGGCGTCGGCGAGCGCGGCGACGTCGGCCGGGTTGGTGTCCGGGTTCAGCTTCACGCACGCCCGGGCGGTGGTGCGCAGGTACTCGGCCATGCCGCCGTCGTTGTTCGACAGGCCGGGGAAGAAGGCGTCGCCGGTGCACTGCATGTCCCGCCCGTAGCGGCACATCGTGCACAGCCCGCACGACGGCTGCGGGTGCAGGATGACGGTGTCGCCGACCTTGACGTTCGTGACGCCGTCGCCGACGGCGTGCACCCACCCGGCGTTCTCGTGCCCGATGACGTAGGGCAGGTCCGGGTTCTGGATGTCGGCCCAGTCGCCGTCGATGATGTGCAGGTCGGTCCGGCAGACACCGGCACCGCCGACCTTGACGATGACGTCGAGCGGTCCCTGGATCGTCGGCTCGGGGATGTCCTCGAGCTGGGGGTCCTGCTTGTACGCGTGCACCCGCACGGCCTTCACGGGGTACCTCCTGGCGTCGGACGCGCGGCGGTGCGCGTCGATCGTGGTGGGACTCGCGGTCGTTGCTGTGGGAGCGGCGCCGACGTGACCGTGATCGCGTTGTGCCGCCTGTCACATCGATCAGAACCCCACCGCGGACCGCGGACAAGGGGATCCTTTCTCGCCCAGCGATACGACGGACGAATCGGGCGGCTACCCGAACCGGTTACCGACGAGTAGCCTCCGGGTCATGGCTGACGACGCGAGCTGGGTGGCCGGGGCGATGACGCAGGCCGTGCCGTGGGTGGGCACGGCAGGGATCACCTTCGGCGAGATCACCACCGAACGGGTGGAGGCGTTCCTCCCCGATCGCTCCGACCAGCACAACCATGTCGGCGGCCCGCACGCCGCGGTCATGTTCGGGCTGGGGGAGACCGCCTCGGGCGCGGTGGGGCTCGCGGCCTTCGCCTCGGCGGGCGACCGGGCCGTCCCGCTCGTCGTCCGCTCCGAGATCCGCTACCTGAAGCTGGCGAAGGGCGACCTGCGGGCGGAGGCGGTCCTGACCCGTCCGGCGGGTGAGGTCCTCGCCGAGCTCGACGGCGGCACCCGGCCGGAGTTCTCGGTCGACGTCACGATCACCGACGCCGACGGCGTGCAGACCGGCGCGATGACGATCGTCTGGACGCTGAAGCCGAACCGCCGGTAGGTCCCGCGCGCGACGTGCGGTCCGGGCCTAGCCTCGGACCATGGACGTGGTGATCGCCGGAGGACACGGGAAGATCGCGATGCGGCTGGCCGCGCTGCTCGCGGGCAACGGGCACACGGTCCGCTCGATCGTGCGCAACCCCGACCACACCGACGAGGTGGCGGCGACCGGCGCCCGGCCGGTCGTGGCCGACCTGGAGTCGGCGACCGCGGACGAGCTCGCCGTGCAGCTGAGGGGCGCCGGCGCGGTCGTGTTCGCGGCGGGCGCCGGGCCGGGCAGCACGGCGGCCCGCAAGGAGACCGTCGACCGCGACGGCGCGACGCTGCTCGCCGACGCGGCCGCGGCCGCCGGGATCCGCCGCTACCTGCTGGTCTCCTCGACCGGGGTGGACGCCGAGCCGGATCCGGAGCGCGGCGAGGTCTGGGCCGCCTACATCCGGGCGAAGAAGGCCGCCGAGGAGGCGATCCGCGCCGACGACCGGCTCGACGCGACGATCCTCCGTCCCGGCAGGCTCACCGACGACCCCGGGACCGGCGCGGTGCTGCTGGCGCCGCCGCCGGTCGACCGCGACGACGTGACCCGTGACGACACCGCCGCCGTACTGGCGGCGCTGCTGACCGCGGACCACACGATCGGGTCGACCCTGGAGCTCCGCGAGGGCGACGTCGAGCTCGCGCAGGCGGTCGCCGCACTCCAGGGGTGATAACCCGGCGACGGCGGGGAATGCTGGTGGCATGAGTCACGAGTACGACGTCGTCGTCATCGGAGCAGGGCCGGTCGGCGAGAACGCCGCCGGTTACGCGGTCGACGCGGGACTCTCCGCGGCGATCGTGGAGGCCGAGCTGCTCGGCGGGGAGTGCTCCTACTGGGCGTGCATCCCGTCGAAGGCGCTGCTGCGCACCCCGCAGGCGGTCGCGGACGCCCGGCGGCTGCCCGGCGTCACCGCGGACTTCGACCCGGCCGCCGTGCTGGAGCGGCGGACGTCCTTCACCTCGAACTGGGACGACACCGGGCAGGTCGAGTGGGCCGAGGGTGCCGGGGCGGCGGTGCTGCGCGGCCGCGGCCGCCTGGCCGGGGAGCGGACCGTCGTCGTCACCGGCGCCGACGGGACGGAGACGACCGTGACGGCCCGCCGCGCGGTGGTGCTCGCGACCGGCAGCGTGCCGGTGACGCCGCCGGTGCCCGGCCTCGACACGGTCGAGTACTGGGGTTCCCGGGGCGCGACCTCGGCGAAGGAGATCCCGCCCCGGTTCGGCGTGCTCGGCGGCGGGGTCGTCGGGTGCGAGATGGCGCTCGCCTTCGCCCGGCTCGGGTCACGGGTGACGCTGGTCAACCACGGACCGCGGGTGCTGCCGAACGCCGAGCCCGTCGCGTCCGAGCGGGTCGCCGACGGGCTGCGGGAGGCCGGGGTCGACGTCCGCCTCGACACCGGGCTCGACCGCGTCGAGGCCGCGGGCGACGCGACCCGCCTGCACCTCGGCGGGGAGGTGGTCGAGGTGGACCGGCTGCTGGTGGCGACCGGGCGCCGTCCGGCGTCGGACGGGCTCGGCCTCGACACCGTCGGGGTGACGACGACCGGGCGCGGGGCCGTCCCGGTCGACGACTCCGGCCTCGTCGACGGTGGCGGGGACTGGCTCTACGCGGTCGGGGACGTCAACGGCCGGGCACCGCTCACCCACCAGGGCAAGTACCAGGCGCGGATCGCCGCGCACGCGATCGCCGCCCGGGCCGCAGGCCGCGGGCTCGACGACGGCGCCTGGGGCGAGGACGCCGCGACGGCCGACCACCACGCCGTGCCCCAGGTGGTGTTCACCGATCCCGAGGTCGCCTGGGTCGGCCGGACCGCCGACGCCGCCCGGCGGGACGGCCTGGACGTGCGGGTCGTCGACATGGACATCGCCGTCGCCGGGTCGTCGCTCACCGCCGACGACTGGGCCGGTCGCGTGGTCGCGGTCGTCGACACCCGCCGGGAGGTGCTGATCGGGGTGACCTTCGTCGGACCCGGTGTGGCGGAGCTGCTGCACGGGGCGACGATCGCCGTCGTCGGCGAGGTCCCGCTGGCCCGGCTGTGGCACGCGGTACCCGCGTTCCCCACGGTCAGCGAGGTGTGGCTGCGGCTGCTGGAGACCTACCGCGCGGGCTGAGCGACGGGCGCCGCGCGCACGGTGCGTGCGGCGCCCGTCCGGCTCAGGCCCGGACGCCCAGGTGGTCCAGCAGCTCGACCTCGATGCGGTCCAGGTCGTGCGAGATCGTGCGGAACGCCGCCTTGCGGCGGGCGGCCGGCATGTTCTCCGCGGCCCGGACGGCGGCGGCCAGGTCGTGCAGCCGCGGCTCGGTCTCGTCGGCGAACCGCTTCGCGTTCGCGTCCCGGTCGGTGGTGCCGTCCGCGCGCAGCTCGGCGATCGTCCGCGAGATCCGGGACAGCCGTGCGTGCAGCTTCCCGCCGGGGCCCGAGTAGCCGCCCAGCTCGTCCGGCGAGACGCCGAGCCGCCGGGACCGGTGGTCGTCGAGCCGGTGCCGCAGCGTGCCCGCGGCGGCCATCGCGTACGGGGCCACCAGCGGCGCCACGATCTTGGCGATGCCGAGGTAGCGCTGCACCCGCTTGGCGTTCCACTCGCGGGCGGCGCGCTCGCGCTCGGCGTCCTTCGCGGCGCGGGCCTCGCTCTTGAGCCGGCCCTTCTCCGCGGCCTGCGCGGCCTTGGCCTCGGCCTTGCGGGCGCCGGCGTCCGCCTTCGCGGCGGTCTTCGCGGTCTTCCGGTCGGCCGAACGCGCCTTGAGGTCGGCCTCGCTGAGCAGACCGTTCGCGGCGGCGGCGACCGAGTGCGTGCCCGAGTCCACCGCACGACGGGTGGTCCGGGCCGCCCGCCGGCCCGCCTTCTCGGCGCGGCGGCTCGCCGACTCGGCCCGGCGGCGCGCCTTCACGGCCCGGCGGTGCAGCTTCTCCGACGCCAGGTCCGCGGTCTCCTTGGTGAACTCGGCGGTCTGCACGGCGGCGGTGTGCACCCGCTCGGACGCGTCGACCGCCGCCTCCCTGGTCGCCGCGGCGGCGCGCTCGCCGGCGCGCGGCTTCCTGCGCAGCAGTCCCATGTCGTGTCCTCCCGGGGTCGGTCCGACCACAGTTGATCGCGATGTCGTCGCCGGAGCCTAAGGCCCGTCCCACCGCCCGCGCAGGTCCGACACCGCGGAGTGACGGCGTCGTCCACCGGATCGGTACCCGTCGGAACTGTCGGGGACGGTCTCTACCCTCGACCACCGTGAGCACCTCGACCGGATCCCGTGCGGCGCCGCGCGTCCTGCTCGACGCCGCCGCGCTGACCGGGTGCCGCCGCCGGGTGCACCTGGACCACGACCCGTCGGCGAGCGGTGCACCCCGGGCCCTGCCCGACCCCGCGATCGAGCAGCGCCGGGCCGACGCGGCCGCGCACCGCGCGCGGATCGGCGAGCTGCTGGCCGGCACCTGGGGCGGGGACTGGGCGAGCACCTGGCCCGGCGGCGCGACGGGCCCGGCCACGGCGGAGGGTCCGGCGGGCGTCCCGGTCGCGGCCGCGTCCGACGGCGAGGCGTCCGGGCCACCCGCCGGGTCCCGCGCGGCGCGGGCCGCCCGGACGGCGGAACTGGTGGCGGCGGGCACCCCGCTGATCTGGGGTGCCGTGCTCCCGCTCGACGACGACCGCCGCGGCACCGCGGAGCTCCTGGTGCGGGCGCCCGGCGGCGGCTACGTCCCGCTGCTCGTCGTGCGGCGGCGCATCACCGATCCCGGCGAGGGCGCCCGGACCACGGCGGTCACCGACCCCTGGCCGCAGCGCGCCCGGCACGACCCGGACCGCAAGGTCCGCTCGCAGCCCCGCGACCTCCTGGCCCTGGCCCAGCTGACCCGGCTGCTGGAGGCCGCGGGCTGGGCGCCGCCGGAGCCCGCGCCGCGGCTCGGCGGGGTGATCGGGCTGGATGCCGACGTCGTCGTCTGGCACGACCTGGACACCGGGCACTGGCCGGGTGGGCGTTCCACCCTGGAGGAGTACGACGTCCGGTTCGCCGACCGCGCCGCGGTCGCCCGGTCGGCCGCGGCCGGGGGGCCGGCGCTCGCGGCGCCGTCGCGGATCACCGAGTGCCGCCGCTGCCCGTGGTGGCCCACGTGCGAGGCCGCCCTGGAGAGCGCCGACGACGTCAGCCTGGTCGCCCACGGCGAGACGGCGCGGCTGCTGCGGTCGGCCGGTGTGGCGACCGTCGCCGGACTGGCCGGGCTGGATCCGGCCGACCCGCCGTCGGAGCTGGCCGCGCCGTTGCCCGGACCGCCGTTCGGGGATCTCGTGGCACTGGCGCGGGCCCGCAGGCACGGGCTGGCCGTGGCCCGCCGGGTGCCGCGGGTGGAGGTGCCGCGTGCCGACGTCGAGGTCGACGTCGACATGGAGAGCTTCGGCGAGTCCGGCGCGTACCTCTGGGGAGCGTTGCTGTCGCTGCCCGGCGGGGCGCGCGACGGCGACCCCGACCCGGGCTACCGCGCGTTCGCCACCTGGGACCCGCTACCCACGCGCGACGAGGGCCGCTCGTTCGGCGAGTTCTGGACGTGGCTGTCCGGGATCCGCGCGGCCGCCCGCGCGTCGGGCCGGTCGTTCGCCGCCTACTGCTACAACGAGCAGGCCGAGAACCGGTGGATGCTGTCGTCGGCGCACCGGTTCGCCGGGATGCCCGGCGTCCCGACCGAGGCACAGGTCCGCGAGTTCATCGAGGACCCGTGCTGGGTCGATCTCTACGGCGTCGTGTCGACCTGGTTCCTGTGTGCGCAGGGCAAGGGACTGAAGAAGATCGCGCCCGCGGCGGGCTTCTCCTGGCGGGACCCGGAGGCCGGCGGGGAGAACTCGATGCGGTGGTACCGCGACGCCGTCGCGCTGGAGGGCGGTGAGCCCGATCCCGCGCAGCGCGAGCGGCTGCTCGGCTACAACACCGACGACGTGCTGGCGACGCACGCGCTGCGGGAGTGGATGTCGTCGGATCGGGTGCTCGAGGTGCCACTGGTGACGGAGCTGACCGACCTGCCCGTGTGACGATGCGGGGCGTGGCTCCCCGTGGATACGACCGGATCGGCCCGCGTGGCGCGGTCAGCAGCACCCACCATCTCGGCACCGCCGCCGCGGCGACCGTGCTCGCCCGGGGCGGAAACGCCTTCGACGCGGCGGTGAGCTGCGGGTTCGTCCTGCAGGTCGTCGAACCGCACCTGTGCGGCCCCGGCGGTGAGCTCCCCGCGGTGTTCGTCACCGCCGCCGACCCGTCCCCGACGGTGCTGTGCGCCCAGGGCGTCGCCCCGGCCGCGGCGACGATCGACCGGATGCGCGACGCCGGCTGCGAGACCGTCCCGGGGACCGGCCTGCTCTCGGCCACCGTTCCCGGCGCCTGGGACGGCTGGCTGACCCTGCTGCGGGACCACGGCACCTGGGAGCTCGCCGACGTGCTCGAACCGGCGCTCGGCTACGCCGCGGGCGGGTTCCCGCTGGTCCCGCGCATCTCCGCCGCGCTGGCGACGGTCGCCGCCCACTTCCGCGCGCACTGGCCGACGTCGGCGGCGACCTGGCTGCCCGACGGCCGCGTCCCGGCACCGGGCGAGAGCGTCCGGCTCCCCGCGCTGGCCGAGACCTGGCGGCGGCTGCTCGCCGCCGCGACGGGCCCGAGCAGGGAGGCGCGGATCGACGCGGCCCGCGACGCCTGGTACCGCGGCTTCGTCGCCGAGGAGATCGGACGCTTCTGCGCGACCACCCCGGTCCGCGACGAGACGGGGCTCGACCGCACGGGCCTGCTCACCGCCGACGACCTGGCCGGCTGGTCGGCGCACTACGAGCCGGCCCTGGTCGCCGACGCGGGCCGGGGCTGGTCGGTGGCCAAGTGCGGGCCGTGGTCGCAGGGCCCGGTGCTGCTGCAGCAGCTGCGGCTGCTGGCCGGTACCGGCGTCGAGCTGCCCGGCGGTGTCGCGACCGCTGACACCGTCCACCTCGCCGCCGAGGCCGCGAAGCTGGCGTTCGCGGACCGGGAGGCCTGGTACGGCGACCCCGGCGGCGACGGCGTCGTCGCGGACCTGCTCTCCGATCCCTACACCGACGCCCGGCGGGCGCTGCTCGGAGCGACGTCCGATCCGGGTCTGCGGCCGGGTTCCCCGGGCGGGCGCGAGCCGCGGATCGGCCGCCACGCCGCCACCCCGGGTGCTGCCCGCGGCTCGGGCACGGAGGGCCCCGGCACCGGCGAGCCGACGGTGAGCCGGGACGGGGTCGCCCGCGGGGACACCGTGCACGTCGACGTCGTCGACGCCGCCGGGAACATGGTCTCGGTGACGCCGTCCGGTGGCTGGCTGCAGTCCTCGCCGACCATCCCGTCGCTCGGGTTCTGCCTGGGGACCCGCGGTCAGATGTCCTGGCTGGAGGAGGGCCTCGCGAGTTCGCTGGCCCCGGGCCGGATGCCGCGGACCACGCTCAGCCCGTCGCTGGCGCTGCGCGACGGCGAGCCCGCGGTCGCGTTCGGGACCCCGGGCGGCGACCAGCAGGACCAGTGGCAGCTGTGCTTCCTGCTCGCGATGATCCACGGTGACCTGGACCTGCAGGCCGCGATCGACGCCCCGGCCTGGCACTCGACGGCCTTCCCGGCGTCGTTCGCGCCGCGCGGGTGGGAGCCGCACGGGCTGGTCGTCGAGTCGCGGCTCGGCGCGGCGACCCTGGCGTCGCTGCGGGACCGCGGGCACGCGGTCGACGACGCCGGGCCGTGGGCGCTCGGCCGGATGTGTGCGGCCGGCCGGGGCGACGCGGTGCCCGGTGGCGGTGGCGCCGGGACGCTGCACGCGGCGGTGGACCCGCGGTCCGGGGTGGGCGCCGCGATCGCGGTGTAGCGACCGGCCGTGCACTCGGGCGTTCGACGGGAACGGCCCGGCACCCCTCCTGCTCGGGTGCCGGGCCGTTCCACGTGGAACCCCTACCGGGGGTCACCCTCCCGGACGTGCCGGCCGTTGCCGTTCGGCGACGGGACGGGGCCGGGCTCGTCGAGCGGGTGCGGGAACTCCACGTCGGAGTGGGTCACCCGGCCCGGCTCCAGCGCGACGACGGTCGCCACCGGCGGGTAGCCGCTGGTCGCGAGCGTGTAGCTCCCCGCGGCGAGGCCCTCGAAGGTGAAGGTGCCGTCGGGTCCGGACAGCCGCGACCCGACGACCGCACCCTCGGAGTCGATCAGGGTGGCGAGTGCCTGGCCGACCGGCAGGCCGTCCGGTGCGGCGGTCACCCGGCCGGTGAGGCGCGAGCGCTGCGGCAGCCGCAGGTCCTGCAGTGCGGAGCCGGTGGCCGGGACCTCCACCCCGACCGCGACTGGATCGACCCCCTCGCCGACGGCCGTCAGCGTGTACCGCCCGGACGGCACCCCGGTGAGGGCGTAGCGCCCGGCCTCGCCGGAGCGGCCCGACGCGGCGACGTCGCCACCGGCGTCGATCAGCGAGACGGTCACGCCCGCCGCGCCGTGGCCGGCCGCGTCCTGCACGGTCCCGTGGATCCCGCTGCCACCGGCCAGCCGCACGTCGTGCCGGACGGGCTCGGTGCCCACCGACACCGTCGCGGCGTGCGGCGGCAGCGCGCCGGAGGCGGCGACGACCAGGTAGCGGCCCGGGCCGTCGAGCGCGATCCGGTAGTGGCCGTCGTCGTCGGTGGTGGTGCGGCCGACCTGGTCACCCGACAGCCGGGCGACGGTGACGACCGCCCCGGTGAGCGCGTCACCGGAACCGTGCTGCACGCGTCCGGTGACGGCCGGGCCGCCGCCCCGGGCCGGCGGGGCCGCCGCGGGCGCGGGCGGCGCGACCGGTGCGGCTGCCGGCTGCCCGGTGGCGGGAGCCGGGTGTGCGGCGCCGTCGGGCTGCGGCGTGCCGTTGCGGGAGCCGTCGGCACGGCCGATCACCGGGATCGGCGTGGTGGGCGGGGCGTCGATCGCGCGGCCGGGCTCGACGCCCGCACCGCGACCGGCCGGGGCGGGCACCGGGGCTGCGGTCGTCGCGTCACCGGTGGGGAGGCTCGCCGACGCACCGGCCTGGGCCTCCGCCCGCGCGGCCTGCGCACCGGACATCGTCCGCAGCGGCAGCTCCTTCACGAACAGCACCAGCACGAACGCGGCCGCGATCACGACGGCGGCGATGAGGAACGCCAGCGTCATCGAGCTGGTGAAGCCCTCCTGGAAGGGGGCGGCGAGCCGCGGGTCGATCTGCTGCAGGAACGACGAGTCGCTCAGCACCGACGAGTTGATCGCGCCGCTCTGCAGCCCCTCGACCACCTGCCGGTTCGCCGGGTCGGCGAGCACGGCCGGATCGGTCACCGCCGCCTGGAAGCCCGCGGTGCCCATCGCGGAGCGCAGCGCCTCGCCGATCCGGTCCCCGGCGGTGGAGAACACCACCGAGAGGAACACGGCGGTGCCCAGCGTGCCGCCCATCTGCCGGAAGAAGGTGACGGCCGAGGTCGTCACGCCCATGTCGCGGGCCGGCATCGCGTTCTGGACGGCCAGCACCAGGGTCTGCATGCACAGGCCGAGGCCGAGGCCGAGGACGGCCATCGTGGCGAAGAGCTGCGGCAGCGGGATCTCCGGTGTGACGGTCAGCCACAGCAGCACCATCGCGACGGTGATCAGCGCGGTGCCGATCACCGGGAAGATCTTGTAGCGACCGGTCCGCGAGGTCAGCTGGCCGGACAGCACCGAGGCGACCATGATCCCGCCGACCAGCGGCAGCATCATGAAGCCGGCCTCGATCGGCGTCGCGCCGTGCACGATCTGCAGGAACTGCGGGAGCAGCGCGATCCCGCCGAACATCGCCATGCCGATCATCAGGTTGATGACGCTGGACAGCGAGAAGACGCCGGTGCGGAACAGCCGGAGCGGGAGCAGCGCGTCGTCGCCGTAGGCCCGCTCGGCCAGCAGGAAGAGCAGCAGCCCGATCCCGCCGATGACGTAGCAGACGATCGAGTTCGTGGAGTCCCAGCCCCACTCGCGGCCCTGCTCGGCGACGATCAGCAGCGGCACCAGGCACAGCGCCAGCGCGATCGCGCCGGGCCAGTCGATCCGCGCCTTCCGCGGGACGTGCGGGATGTTGAGCACCCGCTGCACGACGACCAGGGCGATCAGTCCGATGGGGACGTTGACCAGGAAGATCCAGCGCCACCCGTCGATCCCGGCGATGGTGTCCACACCGGACAGCAGGCCGCCGACGACCGGGCCGATGACGCTGGACGTGCCGAACACGGCCAGGAAGAAGCCCTGGTACCGGGCCCGCTCCCGCGGCGGCACGATGTCACCGAGGATGGTCAGCGCCAGCGACATCAGGCCACCGGCGCCGAGGCCCTGCAGCGCACGGAACGCGGCGAGGGAGTACATCGACCAGGCCAGGGTGCAGGCCACCGAGCCGATCAGGAAGATCGAGATCGCGGTCATGAACAGCGGCTTGCGGCCGAAGATGTCGGAGAGCTTGCCGTAGAGCGGCGTCGTGATCGTGCTGGTGATGAGGAACGCCGTGGTCGCCCAGGCCTGCAGGGACAGGCCGGAGAGGTCGTCGGCGATCGTGCGGATGGCGGTCGACACGACCGTCTGGTCCAGGGCGGCCAGGAACATTCCCAGCATCAGTCCACCCAGGACGGTGAGGATCTGCCGGTGCGTCAGCTCTCCGTCGGCGCTCGCGGCGGCGGGCCGCGCAGCGGCGGCAGCGGTGGACATTCAGGACTCCCGTGCTTCGAAGGTCTGGTAGTCGTCGAGGAAGCGGTCGAGCAGCGTGGTCAGCGCGACGCGGTCGGCGGGGTCCCACCCGCCGAGCACCTCGGCGATCACGTGGGCGCGGCGCCGTCGCTCGGTCTCGATCACCCGGACGCCCTCGTCGTTGGCGGCGAGCAGCGAGGCGCGGCCGTCGCCGGGGTCGGCGCGGCGCTCGACGAGGCCGGCCTTGACCAGCGCCGAGACCTGGCGGCTGATCGTCGAGGGGTCGGAGTGGAAGGCCGCCGCGATCTCGGTGGCCCGTTGCGGTCCGCCGAAGTGCAGGTGGGCCAGGACGTGATAGCCGGCCATGTCGACGATCATGTCGGGGCGGTGCCGCTCCGCCGACCTCTTGACCTGGCGGACCAGCATGAACAGCTCGCGGACCACGGTGTCGGCGAGCTCGATGTCGGCCTCGTCCGGCTCGGCCGTCGCGGGCTTCGCGGTGCTCATCGCGCGCCCCTCTCCCGGTGGTGCATGTATCACGCAACTAGTTGACGGATGCAAGGATGCGCTTCTGCGTTGCGCAATGCAAACCGGTTCGCTGTGACCTCCACCATGGGCCTGCCGCGCCGGTACGACCCTGCCTCGGCGGACCCGGCTCGGTCGGGCGAAGGGGATGGCGCACACCGGACGGCGCGGTCGTCGTCACCCGGCTGCGGCCGGCGTGGTGACGCGCCACTAGCCTCGCGGGTGATCCGTCTCGCTCCCCGGGAGGACCGTCCGTGCGCATCCGTTCCCTGACCGGCACCGTCCTGCTCGTCCTGATCGGCGCGCTGCTCGCCGGATGCGCGCAGCCCGGCCAGCTCGGCCATCCCGACGACCCCGCCGCCGCTCCCGCCGGGGAGTCCGCACCGGCGCGGGGACCGTCCACCGGTCCCGGGGAGGAGCCGGCCGAGGTGCCCGGTGTCCCCGCGGTCCCGGTCGCCCAGGCCGGGTCCGACGCCCGGGGCACGCTGGAGCGGCCGATCGAGATCGGCACGCCCGGCCCGTCGGAGCTGCTGGTGCGGACCGAGGTGCTGCAGCCCGGTCAGGCCACCGGATGGATCCGGCACCCCGGCACGGCCGTGTCGGCCGTCCGCTCCGGCACCGTGACGGTGCAGCGGGCCGGCCGCTGCGAGCCGCAGACGTTCGGGGCCGAGCAGGCGTTCTTCCTCGGTGACGGCGAGCCGAACGAGCTCCGCAACGACGGGCCCGAGCCGGTCGTCCTGACCCGCTCCGAGCTGCTGGCGCCCGGCGTCCCCGAGCGGGAGTCCACCGAACCGGCCTGCTGACGTCCCGGCGCTCCCGCGCGGACACTCGGTTCTGTCGGTGACCTGTGGGAACATCGACTCGGGTACGGGCAGGGGAGCGGAGACCTTGGCGACGAAGACGGTCATCGCGGCGGACTACCGCGAGTGGCAGGTCCAGCGGCGGATCGAGTGGGCGACGCCCGCTGTGGGCGACGAGTTCGAGCACGACGTGGACGCCGGCAGCGGCGCCGTCGTGCTGATCCTCTCCTCGCTCGCCTTCTTCTGGCTGATGCTGCTGGTCTGGGTCCCGGACAACGTGATCTTCCCGTGGTTCTACTGGCTCGTCGTGGTCGTCGGGCTGGGCTTCTTCCCGGCCCGCTGGCTGCTGCGGCGCCCGTTCACGATCACCGCGAAGACCCAGGGCGGGTACGACCTGCCCCCGGAGAGCTGGACCGGGATGGTCCGGGGGCTCGCGACCGCGCGCGAGGAGACCCGGGTGGTCGTGCGCAGCCTGAAGAACCGGTCCACCCCGGGCCACGCGGACAGCCCGTTGCAGCCGATGAACTAGGAGGCGCGCGGTGCCGGAACTCCCCGAGGTGGAGGCGCTCGCCCACCACCTGCGCGAGCACGCGGTGTACCGCCCGGTGGCGCGGGTGGACGTGGCCTCCATGAGCGCGCTCAAGACGTTCGATCCCGCGGTGTCCGCCCTGGTGGGCCGCGTGGTGACGGGTGCGTCCCGGTACGGCAAGTTCCTGTCGGTCGACTTCGCCGACCGGCCGGACGACGGCGAGCTGCACCTGGTCACCCACCTCTCCCGGGCGGGATGGCTGCGCTGGCACGCCACGGCGGGCGCCACCCCGCCCAAGCCCGGCCGGGGTCCGCTGCAGCTGCGGGTGCACCTCGACGCCGTCGGCGGCCCGGGTTTCGACCTCACCGAGGCCGGAACCCAGAAGCGGCTCGCCGTGTACCTGGTCGACGACCCCGCCCTGGTCCCCGGGATCGCGAAGCTCGGGCCGGACGCGCTCGAGCTGACCCGCCCGGGCCTGGACGAGCTGCTCGACGGCGACACCCGCCGGCTCAAGACGCTGGTGACCGACCAGTCGACGGTCGCCGGGATCGGCAACGCCTACTCCGACGAGATCCTGCACACCGCCCGGTTGTCGCCGTACGCGACGGCCGGCCGGCTGACGACCGAGCAGCGCGACGCGCTGTTCGAGGCCGTGCACGGGGTGCTCGCCGACGCCGTCGGCCGGTCGGTCGGGCAGGGCGCGGCCGAGCTGAAGGGCGAGAAGCGCTCCGGTCTGCGGGTGCACGCCCGCACCGGGCTGCCCTGCCCGGTGTGCGGTGACACCGTCCGGGAGGTCTCCTTCGCGGAGAGATCGTTCCAGTACTGTCCCACCTGTCAGACCGGTGGCAAGCCGCTCGCCGACCGGCGGCTGTCCCGGTTGGTGAGGTAGGTGCGGGTGGAGTCGGGGGTGCTCGCCGTCGTCGACGGCACGACGGTGCTGACGCCGTCGCTGGTGCTGCTGCTGGCGGTCGTCGTGGTCGTCCTCGCGGTCGCAGTGTTCGTCTTCCTCTGGCAGCGCAACCGCCGCAACAACATGGTCTCCCCCCTGGCGAAGGCCACGTTCTCGGCGCTGCACACGGTGGCGCTGGCCGCGCCGGTGCTGCGCGAGGGGCTCTCGGCGCGTTCGGCGTCGCAGGCGTTGCCCTACCTGCGCCAGCTGCTCGAGACGACCGCGATGGCGATGACCGACTCGCGCGGCACGGTCCTGGGCTGGGACGGCAGCGCCGACCAGCACCAGCAGGACGTCCAGACGCTCGCCGACCGGGTGGTCTCCACCGGCCGGATGGAGCTGATGAGCCACACCTCCATCAAGTGCAGCCAGCCCGGCTGCGAGGTCCGCGGCATCGTCGTCGTGCCGCTGGAGAGCGACGGCACCATCATCGGCACGCTGGCCGCGCTCACGCCGGCGACCGCGGGGCCGCCCGTCCTGCGGGCGACCGGCGAGGTCGCCCGGTACGTGTCGAGCCAGCTGGAGCTGGCCGAGCTCGACGACTCGCGGGCCCGGCTGAACCGGGCCGAGGTCCGTGCGCTTCGGGCGCAGATCTCGCCGCACTTCGTCTACAACGCGCTGACCACGATCGCGTCCTTCATCCGGACCGACCCGTCCCGTGCCCGCGAGCTGCTGATCGAGTTCGCCGACTTCACGCGGTACTCGTTCCGTTCCGCCGGCGAGTACACGACGCTGACCGACGAGCTCGACAACATCCAGCGCTACGTGCAGCTGGAGAAGGCCCGGTTCGGCAACCGGCTCAACATCCGGCTGCAGATCGACGACGAGATCAAGAACGTGGTCCTCCCGTTCCTGGCGTTGCAGCCGCTGGTGGAGAACGCGGTCCGGCACGGCCTCTCCGGCAAGCCGAACGGCGGCACCGTCACCATCCGCGCGGAGAACGCCGGGTCCGAGTGCGTGATCGTCGTGGAGGACGACGGGGTCGGCATGGACCCGGCCCGGCTGAACGAGGACCTCGACGACGCCCACCTGTCCGGAGCCCACGTCGGCCTCGGCAACGTCGACGACCGGATGCGGTCGGCGTTCGGCGACAACTTCGGTCTGGTCGTCGACACCAACGTCGGCGCCGGTATGAAGATCACCTTGCGGGTGCCCAAGTTCCGGGCGGGCATCCGGGCCTGACGGCCCCCGGCGCTGCTCCGCACGGGTGGCGGATCGGCTGCCCACTGTGCCGATCCGGTCACCAGCGGTCACCCAGCGCTCCCGCGTACGGTGGACGGGCATGGACGTCCTGCGCATACCGGCCGCCGTCACCTCCCGGTTGCCCGGCAAGCTCGGTGAGACCGTCGGAGCCGCCGGGGCGCCGGTGGTCTCGGTGGTCCGGCTGCACGGTGTGATCAGCGCCCAGGCCGCACCGGTGCCCCGCCAGGTGCTCAACGCCGCCTCGGTCGAGAAGGTGCTGGAGCGGGCGTTCGCCCCGGACCGGCTCGCCGCCGTCGCCCTGGTGATCAACTCGCCGGGTGGCTCGCCGACCCAGTCCCAGCTGATCGGTGACCGGATCCGCAGCCTGGCCGCGGAGGCCGAGGTGCCGGTACTGGCGTTCTGCGAGGACGTCGCCGCCTCCGGTGGCTACTGGCTCGCCTGCGCCGCCGACGAGATCTACGCCTGCTCCACCTCGATCGTCGGCTCGATCGGCGTCGTCAGCGCCGGGTTCGGGCTCGACGGCCTGATCGACAAGTGGGGCGTGTCCCGCCGGCTGCACACCGCCGGCGGCTCGAAGTCGCGGCTGGACCCGTTCCTGCCGGAGAAGGCCGAGGACGTCGCCTGGCTCACCGGCCTGCAGGAGCAGCTGCACGAGCGGTTCACCGGCTGGGTCCGCGAGCGCCGCGGCGACCGGCTCGCGGGGGACACCGAGCTGTTCGACGGCGAGGTGTGGCTCGGTGAGCGCTCCCGCGAGCTCGGGCTCGTCGACGGGATCGGCACCGTGCACGACGTCCTGGACGAGCGGTTCCCGGACGCCGAGCAGCGCCCGGTCGAGCAGCGCAGGCCGCTGCTCGCCCGGCTCGGGGCCGGTGGTGGCGCGGCGCGGGCTCACTCGTTCGGTGATCCGGCCGACGTCGCGTTCGAACTGCTCTCGGCGGTGGAGACGAAGGCCACCTGGGCCCGCTACGGGCTGTGACCCGGCGCCGGGTGACGCCCTGGAGGGGGCTGCCCGCCGTGTCCGGACGGTCACCGATCCGGTTCGTGCCCTGGCATCCGGCGCCTCGGCGCGTCACCATGGTCGCGGCGCCGGGCGATCATCACCGACGATGGGCTTCCGGTGCAGGCCCGAAAGCAGGATGAGGAGATCGTGGACAGCAACGACACCACTCGGGGACTCGTCGTGCTCGCGGTGGACGACGAGCAGCCCGCGCTCGAGGAGATGGCCTTCCTGCTGAACGACGAACCGCGGGTCGCGACCGTCCTGAAGGCGGGGGAGTCCACCGAGGCTCTGCGCATCCTGAACGGTCGCCGCGCGGGAGCGCCCGCCGGGGGCCAGTCCGGCCCCGGGGGCGGGACCGACGTCGCCGAGCAGACCGACATCGACGCCGTGTTCCTCGACATCCGCATGCCCGGGCTCGACGGCCTGGAACTCGCCCGGGTGCTCCAGAACATGGCCGTGCAGCCGGCGATCGTGTTCGTGACGGCGCACGACGACCGCGCCGTCGACGCCTACGACGTCGGTGCCATCGACTACCTGCTCAAGCCGCTGCGCACCGAACGGCTCTCGGCCGCGGTGGACCGCATCCTCGCGACCCGGCGTGCCGGGGCCGTCGAGCCGGTCCGCGAGGAGGGCACCGTCACGGGTGGCGGCGACGACGAGGTGATCCCGGTCGAGCTGGCCGGCACCACGAAGCTCGTCCCACGGTCCGCGGTGCGCTACGTCGAGGCCCAGGGCGACTACGCCCGGCTGCACACCACCGACGGCAGCCACCTCGTCCGGATCCCGCTGTCGGTGCTGGAGGACCGCTGGCGTGATGCCGGATTCGTCCGGATCCACCGCTCGTTCCTGGTGGCGCTGCCGCTGGTCACCGAGCTGCGGCTGGCCGGGTCCGGGTACGTCGTCCGGATCGGGTCCGGCGCGGAGACGGCCGAGCTGCCGGTCAGCCGCCGGCACACCCGTGAGCTGAAGGACCGTCTCGTCCGCGCGACCAAGCAGGCGTGGAGCCAGAGGTGAGCAGGCCCACCGGCGGCGTCCAGCCGTCGGTGCGTCCGAAGCCGGAGCAGGCGTCGGACACCCACGACGGGTCCGCGGACCCCTACGCCGGCGACGACCGCGCCGACGGCGCCGCGCACCCGGCCGGTCCCGGCGGCACGTCGTCCTGGCCGGGGGCCTCCGCCGACGGGCCCACCCCCGCCGACGGCCACCCCCGCGGGGGTGCGCCGGGCGCCGTCCCGCCGCGCCCGCGCAGCCCGGACCTCTCGGCCGGTCACCCGCGCCCCGCCGAGCCCCCGCGCTCCGGCACGACCGGTGGGACACCACGTCCGGCGCCGCCGTACGCCACCGGCGCCGCGGAGCCGTCGCCCACGCCGCACCCCGGCGGGGAACGTCCCACCCCTGCTCCGCGGTCCACCGATGCCGGCGCCGCCGCACCGCACACCCCGCAGGAGACGAGCGACGCACCGGAACCGTCCGGCCGGTCCGGGCGGCGCGCCCGCCGTGACGACACCGGACCGGACTCCGCGTCCGACCCGGGTAGCGGTTCCGCCTGGTTGCAGCAGGAGATCGCCCGCCGGGTCGCCGGGAGGTCCGGGGAGTCCGGGCGGCACGCCCGGGTCGATCCCGCCCGCGGTCGGGCCACGACACCGCAGGTCGAGCCGGGCGACGGTGCGTCCGACGAGGCGGCCGACCTGCCCCGCGGCTCCGGCGCGACCCGCGCCGCGTCGTCACCCGCCGGCACGGCCGCCGCCGCCGACACCCCCGCCGTCCGCGACGAGCGCGGCGACGACGCACCCGTGACGTCCACCGGCCCGCGCCGTCCGTCCGGTCCGCGGCCCCGCTCGACCCGGATGCCCGATCCCTACGCCCCGGAGGGCGTGCGCGACGTCGCCGGGACCCCGTCAACCGGACCGGGCCCGTCCGACAGCGGCAAGCAGTGGCCGCCCGCGGACGGCGGCTCGGGGCTCCCCCGGCGGGTGCCGGGGGCGTCGTCGCCGGTCTGGGACCGGGGCTGGTCGCCCGATCCCGACGCGCTGCACGCCGGTGCCGCCACCGAGAACGGGACGGCCACCGAGGAACATCCGGAGACCCGGCCCGTCCCGACCCGGTGGACCGCGGCGGGGCGGCGCAGCACCCCCGCCCCCGTCGAGCCGACCGACGACGCCGCGGACGGGATCGTCTCGCTCCCCGGCCCGGCGGCCTTCGCCGATCCGGCCGGCGCTCCCGACGACGGGACGCGCGGGGTCCTGCCCGACGACCTCGGGGACCTCGACGACGGCGACGACCTCGACGACGGCGGCGACGACACGGACGACGCAGGCCGTCCGCACCTGCCGGAACACGAGACCGAACGCACCGAGGTCATCTGGCGCGCCCCCGGCCCGGACGCCCCGGTCGCGCCCGCCCCCGCCCCCGCCCCCGCTCCCGACACCGGCGCGACACCGGCCGCTCTGGCCGTCTCCTCCCCGGCCCCGTACACCGGCGCCCGGCCCCGCCGCTTCGCCGCCGCGCCCACCGACGCCCCGGCCCCCGAGCAGGACGAGGCCGAGCAGGCCGACGAGGGTCCCGGCGCGGGCCGGGTCCGGATCGTGCTCTCCGAGCGCCGCTCGACGGCCCACTCGTCCCGCGGGCTCTCCGACGTGCAGGATCCGGGCGCGGTCGGCACCCTCCTGCGCAACTCGCTGGTCCGTACCCAGCTGCTGCTGACGCTGCGGGTCAGCCTGGTCGCACTGTTCGGGATCGGGATGCTCCCGGCACTGTTCATGGCCGTGCCGGCGCTGGGCGGGATCTCGGTCCTCGGCATCCGGCTCCCGTGGTTGCTGCTCGGCGTGCTCGTCTACCCGTTCCTGCTGGGCCTGGGCTGGTGGTATGTCCGGTCCGCCGAGACAGCCGAGCAGGAGTTCGCCGAGGACGTGGCCGATCGATGACCGTGACCGCCGTCGTCTCCCTGATCGCGATCGTCCTGGTCGCGGTGGTGTCCGGAGTGATCGGGTCGATCGCGCACCGCACCCGGCTCACCTCGGACTTCCTCGTCGCCTCGCGGTCGGTGCCGTCCCGGCTCAACGCCGGTGCGATCTCCGGCGAGTACCTGTCCTCGGCGTCGTTCCTCGGCATCGCCGGGCTGATCCTGCTCCAGGGGGTCGACGCCCTCTGGTACGCCGTCGGGTACACCGCCGGCTACCTGTTCCTGCTGCTGTTCGTCGCGGCCCCGCTGCGCCGGTCCGGGGCCTACACCGTCCCGGACTTCGCCGACGCCCGGCTCGCCTCGCCCGCGCTGCGCCGGGTGTGCACGAGCGTCGTCATCGTCATCTGCTGGCTCTACCTGCTGCCGCAGATCCAGGGCGCCGGACTGACGCTCGGGATCGTCACCGGGTTGCCGGACTGGATCGGTGCCGCCGCCGCGGGCGTGATCGTGCTGGCCACGGTGGCGCTGGGCGGCATGCGGTCGGTGACGTTCGTGCAGGCCTTCCAGTACTGGTTCAAGCTCACCGCGCTGGCCGTCCCGGTGGTCATCGGGCTGGCCGTCTGGTTCGGCGACTCGCACACCTTCGCCCGTGACGAGCCGCCCGAGTTCCGCGAGCCGACGACGGTCTCGGTGACCACCCCGGTCACCCTCGACGTCCGGCTCTCGGTCGACGTGACCGCCCGCGGCACCGTCGACGGGCAGCCGGTCGACGGCCCGCTCCGCTGGGTCGCCGGTTCCTCCCACGAGGTCGCCCCCGGCACCGAGCTCGACTTCGCCGCGGGGGAGCCGGTGCCGGTGACCAGCGGTTCCCCGTCCGACGACGAGAGCTGGCTGCGCCCCTTCGGCGGCGGCGAGCAGCACCAGCTGCTCGCCACGTACTCGCTGATCCTCGCGACGTTCCTGGGCACGATGGGCCTGCCCCACGTGCTCGGCCGCTTCTACACGAACTCCGACGGCCGCGCGGCCCGGCGCAGCGCCGTCCTCGTCATCGCGATGCTCGGTGGCTTCTACCTGCTGGTGACGCTGATGGGCGTGCTGTCCCGGGTGTACACGCCGCAGCTGCTGGTCACCGGCCGCACCGACGCGGCCGTCCTGCTGCTGCCGTCGGCGATCCTGGGCAGCGGTGTGCTCGGGATCCTGGTGGGCGGGCTGGTGGCGGCCGGGGCGTGGGCGGCGTTCCTGTCCACGGCGTCCGGGCTCCTGGTGAGCCTGGCCAGCGTCATCTCCACCGACGTCCTCGCCGGGCGCGGCAAGATGACCCGGCGCTTCCCGCTGGCCACGGTGCTGGCCGGGATCGTGCCGACGGTCGTCGCGCTGGTCCCGACCGGGCTCAACTTCGCCGAGGCCGTGGCGCTGGTGTTCGCGGTGGCGGCGTCGACGTTCTGCCCGCTGCTGATCCTGGGGATCTGGTGGCGCGGGCTCACCGACATCGGGGCGATCGCGGGCGTCGTCGTCGGCGGGGTCGCCTCGGCCGGTGCGGTGATCGCTGCCCTGGCCGGGCTGGACGCGTTCCTCCCGGGTGGCTCGGGCGGCTGGGCCGGTGTGCTGCTGTACCGGCCGGCGATCGTCAGCGTGCCGCTGGCCTTCCTGACCATGGTCGTGGTGTCGGAGCTGACCCGGTCGCGGCGCCCCGCGGACGCCGGTCAGGTACTGCTGCGCCTGCACGCTCCCGAACGTCTGGGGCTGATGCGTGATCGTTTGGATGACCGCACCTGAAGGGATACTCCGAACGGCTGACGCTGCGTAGCCGGAAGAGGCCACGTGTTGGGCCGGATCGGGGGACTTCGACGGTGTGCCGCGCAACGACGTTCCCCGCGCCGTGAGCTCGTCGTTGGGCAGGTGAAGTGTGTCCCCGAGGGGACGGCGTGGTCTCCACCGCGCGGTCCCCGGCTCCCCGCCTCCCCGTGATGTGAAAGGACCGGTGAACGGCGCCATGAGCAGCCCCGCTGAGCGCTCGACCGGCACGATCTACCAGCAGGTCCAGGCCAGCCCGGAGTTCCGCGCGTTCCGCGGCCGGCTCCGCCGCTACGTGTTCCCGATGACGGCGATCTTCCTCGCCTGGTACCTCGTCTACATCGGCCTCGCCGGCTATGCCCCCGAGTTCATGTCCATCCGCGTCACCGGGACGATCACCGTCGGCCTGCTGATCGGGCTCGGGCAGTTCGTCAGCACGTTCCTGATCACGACGCTGTACGTGCGGTTCGCGGAGCGCGAGATCGACGGCCCGGCCGCCGAGCTGCGGGCCCGCGTCGAGCAGAGCGGGGAGGTGCGGGCATGACGGCGACGACGCAGGTCCTCGCGCAGGCCGAGTCGGTCGGGTCGGTCACCGCGAACCTCGGGTTCTTCCTGCTGTTCGTGATCGTGACGCTGATGATCGTGCTGCGGGTCAGCCGCACCAACGCGACCCGGGCCGACTACTACACCGGCGGGCACGCGTTCACCGGCCCGCAGAACGGCACCGCGATCGCGGGCGACTTCCTGTCCGCCGCGTCGTTCCTGGGTATCGCGGGCGCGATCGCCCTCTACGGCTACGACGGGTTCCTCTACTCGATCGGCTTCCTGGTCGGCTGGCTGATGGCCCTGCTGCTGGTCGCCGAGCTGCTGCGGAACACCGGCCGGTTCACGATGGGCGACGTCCTGGCGTTCCGGATGCGTCAGCGCCCGGTCCGCGCGGCCGCCGCGACCTCGACGCTGGTCGTCTCGCTCTTCTACCTGATCGCCCAGATGGCGGGTGCCGGCGGCCTGATCTCGCTGCTGCTGCAGATCCCGAAGGACGACTCGTTCTCGCAGGCGCTGGTGATCATCGTCGTCGGCGGGCTGATGGTCGTCTACGTGCTGTTCGGCGGCATGAAGGGCACCACCTGGGTGCAGATCATCAAGGCGGGCCTGCTGCTCACCGGCGCGGCCGTGATGACCACCTGGGTGCTGGGCCGGTACGGGTTCGACCTGTCCACCGTGATGGAGCGGGCGACCGAGAACTCCGACCGCGGTGAGGCCCTGCTCAACCCGGGCCTGCAGTACACGAACAAGGTCGACTTCATCTCGCTGGGCCTCGCCCTGGTGCTGGGCACCGCGGGCCTGCCGCACATCCTGATGCGCTTCTACACGGTCCCGTCGGCCAAGGAGGCCCGCCGCTCGGTGGTCTGGGCGATCTGGCTGATCGGCATCTTCTACCTGTTCACGCTGGTGCTCGGGTACGGCGCGACGGCCCTGCTGCCGCCGGGGACGATCACCCGCGCGAACCAGAACGACGCCGCGCCGCTGCTCGCGTACGCGCTGGGCGGCGAGATCATGCTCGGCCTGATCTCGGCGGTCGCGTTCGCGACGATCCTCGCGGTCGTCGCCGGCCTGACGATCACCGCGTCGGCGTCGTTCGCGCACGACGTGTACGCCAACGTCCTGCGCCGCGGGCAGGCCTCGCCGGACTCCGAGGTGAAGGTCGCCCGCACGACGGCGCTGGTCATCGGACTCGTCGCGATCGCGGGCGGGATCGTCGCGAACGGCCAGAACGTCGCCTTCCTGGTGGCACTGGCGTTCGCGGTGGCCGCGTCGGCGAACCTGCCGACGATCCTGTTCTCGCTGTTCTGGAAGCGGTTCAACACGACCGGCGCGCTGTGCAGCATCTACGGCGGTGTCGTGATCTGCGTCGGGCTGATCCTGGTCTCGCCCGCGGTCTCCGGGTCGCCGACCTCGATGATCCCGGGCGCCGACTTCGCGATCTTCCCGCTGTCGAACCCGGGCCTGGTGTCGATCCCCGCGTCGTTCCTGCTGGGCGTCATCGGGACCGTGCTCGGTGGCCGCGAGCGGTTCAACGCCGCCCGCTACGCCGAGATGGAGGTCCGCTCGCTGACCGGTGCCGGTGCGGTCCGGTCCACCGCACCGCCCAAGGAGGAGCCGCGGCCCACCGCCGTGCCGGCCTCCGAGCTGGCCGACCGGGCCGGCCACCGGCCGGTGCAGGACCGGTCGGCACAGGCACCGCGGCCCCCGCGCGACGGCCGTGACGGCCGCAACGGCGGCGAGCCGGGCATGCGGTCGCGGACCAGCAGCCAGGCGGGCGACCTGTTCGGCAACACCGGCCTGACCGGGACCCAGCCCGCGGTCGGCCCGTCCGGCCGGCCCGGGTGGCAGGGCGGGCAGGGGACCGGTGGGCACCGGCCGGTGCACGCCACCGGCGGGTACCGCCAGGTGCCGCCGGTGGACCCGAACGAGGTGACGATCCCGCACGGATCGCTCTACCGCGACGACCGGCGGAACTGACCCGTCGTCCGACGCGCCGGTCCGGGACCCCGGGCCGGCGCGTCCGTCTCTCACCGGGTGTTGACGGTGGTGCGTGGCAGGATGGCGCCATGTCCGACCAGGTGCCCACCGTGAGCGTGTCCGACGTGCCCGCCGACGCCCCGTTGCTGGACGTCCGCGAGCTCGACGAGTGGACCGCAGGCCATGCCCCGGCCGCCCGTCACCTGCCGATGTCGGAGCTGGCCGGCCGGATGGGCGAGGTGCCCACCGACGACCCGCTCTTCGTCGTGTGCCGCTCCGGCGGCCGCTCCGGGCGGGTCGTCGCCTACCTCGCCCAGCAGGGCTTCCCCGCGGTGAACGTGGCCGGCGGGATGCAGGACTGGGCGGCCTCGGGTCGCGACGTGATCACCGACGACGGCAGCGCCCCCCGGATCGCCTGAGCCGTGTCCGTACCCGGGCGGATCCCGCCGCAGACCGGTGGCCGCGTACCGCCGCCGTGCCCGCGGTGCGGCCGGACGGCTCCGCCCGGCAGTGGTGCCTTCTGCCCGTGGTGCGGCCGGTACCTGGCGGCGCTGGACTGGGTGGCGACCGTGCCGGGCACCGTGTCCGATCCGGCGCCGGCGTCCGGCGGCACCGACCGCTACGCCGGTCCGCCCCGCTACCGGTCGGTGCCGGGATGGGGTCTGCCGGTCGGGCCGTGGCGGCGGCCCGTGTCGCCGGGCGACGGTCCGGCCCAGCCGATCGACCGGGCCCGGTGGCTGGCCGGCCAGCTGGTCCCGGTGCTGTGGGTGCTCGTCGTCGTGAGCGCGATCGCCGCGGTCGCGGAGGCGTGGCGGTACGGCCTGTTGCTGGTCAGCCGGTCCGACGCGCTGTCCCCGGTCGCCGTCGGCTGGTCCGACGCGATGGTCTGGTTCGGCGGCTGGTCCTCGGTGGCGGCGGTGATCGCGGCCGGTGTGCTGACCGTGTCCTGGAGCCTGTGGGCCTACCGCGCGGCGGCAGACCGGTCGGGGACGCGGGCCTGGCGCAGCCGTCGGTGGATCGTGGCCGGCTGGGTCGTGCCGGGCTGGAACCTCGCCGGCCCCGGATCCCTGCTGGCGGAGACCGAGCACGCGGCGCTCGGGCTGGAGCCGCAGCGCCGGCCCTCGCCGTCGCGGGAGCTGCTCGTGTGGTGGGGGCTCTGGATCGCGTCGCTGCTGCTCGCGACGGTCGCGCTGGTCTGGCGCTTCCGGTCGGGCACGCAGGCGCTGGCCGACGGGGTCGTGCTGCACGTGTGGGCGAACGCGGTCGCCGCGGTCACCGCGTACCGGACGATCCGCGTCGTCCGGTGGATCACCGGTCTGCTGGAGCCGGATCCACAGGGTCCGCGGGAGCTGCTGGTACGGGCGGTTCCGGGCGCGGCGCCGGGAGCATCGCCGACAGCGGCGCCACCCGCAGCGGAGCGGACGGACCCGACACCACCGGAGCCGGCGGAGGCGCCTGCAGCTCGGTGACGGGCCGGTGTGGCGCGGTCGTCTCCACGGCCGCTTCGTCGACCGGTCCCGAGCTCACAGGGCCGGGGTGCACCGGATCGGCCGGAGCGCCGTCCGGCCGGGCCACCGACCACGCCGTCGAACCGGGCCGGACCGCGACCGAGGGTCCCGCGGTCAGCGCCGCGTCGGACACCGACCGCACCTGCCTGCGGACCTTGGCCACCACCCGGTCCGGGCCACGCACGACCACGGACAGCGCGAGCAGCCCGCCGTGCGGGTCCGCGACGGTGTGCAGCACGTGCCGGTCCGGGCCCGCCTCCAGGACGAGCCCGAGCACCCCGCCCGAGCCGGGCGACAGCGCGAGCCCGATCCGGACCAGCTCGGCGTGTGCGGCGCCGCGCACCTCGTCCCGGTGGTCGTGCTCGGCGGCCCGGCCGTTGCCGAACCGCCCGGCCGCGGTGTCCGGGCCGCAGACGTCGAGCACCATGCCGCTGTCGACGTCGATCAGCGCGGCGGACCGGATCCTGGGGTCGCCGAGGAGCGGTCCGAGCACGGCGGCGAGGCCGTCGGTCCGGACCGCCACGGCATGCCGGTGACGTCCCATGCGGGTAGGCGGCTCCGCGCCGGTCAGCGCTGCTGCGCGGGGAAGTAGGTCTGGCCCTGCGCCTGCGGGGCGGACTGCGGGGACGCCATCGCGAACTGCTGCTCGATGACCCGCAGGTCGCGCCGGGCCATCGCCAGGTTCGCCTGTGCGCGGTTGAGGACGAGGTAGAAGAACAGCTGCTCGTCGGTGCCGCGGATGATCCGGATCAGGTGGTACTGGGTGTCCAGCGTGATCAGGATGTCCTCGATGGTCTCGCGCAGGCCGAGCTTCTGCATGACCTCGAGCTTCGTGCGGACGACCTCCGAGTTGCCGGGGGCCGCGACGTCGAGGTCGAACTCGGGGCTGCCGCCGCGGGAGCCGAGCGTCATGCCGCTGTCGAAGTCGACGATCGCGACCGCGAAGGCGCCCTTGATGTTGGCTGCCATGTCCAGCGAACGATCGATGTTGTTCATTACAGTTGCCTCCGCACGGCACAGAGCGCCGCGTTCGAGTTCGAGGGAGCCGACTCCTACGGCCATTCCTGCGGGGGCCGGAACGGATCTTCGTCGATTTCACCGTGGAGAACGACAACGATAACCCTGAATTCCCGACCGTCAACCGTCCGTCGTGGGCGATCGATCCAGCCGGCGCAGGCCGGCCAGGATCCGGGCCATCGTGCGGAGATCGTCGGCCCATCCGCCACCCGGTCCGTCCAGCGGTCCGGACGGGACGGCGGCGGGCTCGTCGGCGGCCGCCCGCCCGGCGGGGCGGGGCGCCGGCGCGAGTGCCGCGGGCGGGGTCCCCGAGCCGCCGCCCGGACCGGGCTCCCGGCGCGGGAGCGGGATCACCGGTCGCGGGGTCCGCTCCACCGCGGGGGCCGCGGCCTGCTCCGGCACGACGACGGCCGGGAGCCGAGGCATCGTGGACGCGGTCGCGTCCGGGAGGTCCGTCGCGGGAGGGGCCGGCTCCAGGATCGACGTATTCGCAGGTGGAGACGGGTCTGCCGGAAGGGCCAGCAGCGCCCGGCGGGCGAGCGCGAGGTTGCCGCGCACCCGGTCGACCCTGAGGTAGGCGAGCAGCGCCGTGCCGTCCCGGGGCAGCACACGGACGAGGTGGTACGCCTCGCCGGTGGTGATCACCGCGTCCTCGAAGGTTGGTCCGGTGCGCCCGGCCTCGGCCGATCCCCAGCCGAGCACCGCAGCGACGTCGTCCGGCACGGCGCCTGCCGGATCGTCGCTCCCCGCCGGCGGGTGCCCACCGTCCGGCCCCGGGTCGTGCCCGGTCGTTCCGTGCGCCGCGACGACGGTCCCGGCGACCGGATCGGCCAGGCACGCATAGCGCACGCCGGGAGCGTCCCATGCGCCGCGGAGCACTTCCGACCATGATTCCACCCGCATGATTTCACCACGAGGCCTGCGAGCGTTCTCCGATCCCCTCCACCGGTTCCCGCAATTCCTGGAACTGTGATTGCGCGCAGGCGTCGGCAATTCAGCGAACGGATCTCGTAGTACGTCGGACGGCGCAGCGGAACAGCGTCCGTCCGGCTCAGCCGGTCAGGGCCAGCTCCGCCCAGCCGCGCATCACGAACCGCGGGCGGCGGACCGGTGTCCCGTGCACCGCGGCGCCGGGCAGTTCGCGCACCAGTGCCCGGAGCACCTCGGCGATCTCCAGCCGGGCCAGTGGCGCGCCGAGGCAGTAGTGCGCGCCGGCGCCGAAGCCCAGGTGGGGGTTCGGGGAGCGGCCCACGTCGAGCCGGTCGGCGTCGTCGCCGAACACGGCCGGATCGCGTCCGGCGGCGCCGAGCAGGGCCCCGATCCGGGTCCCGGCGGGCACCGGGTGTCCGCCGACGGTCGTGTCCGTCACGGCGGTGCGGTCGAACAGCTGCAACGGGGCGTCGAAGCGGATCAGCTCCTCGACGGCCGTACCGACCAGCGACGGGTCGGCGAGCAGCCGCTGCCACTGCTCCGGGTGCCGGAGCAGTGCGTACACCCCGTTGCCGACGACGTTCACCGTCGCCTCGTGGCCCGCCATGAGGAGCAGCACGGCGGTCCCGACGAGCTCGTCGTCGGAGATCCGGTCGGAGGACTCGTCGGCCGATCCGCGGACGGCGAGCAGGTCCCCGACGAGGTCCCGCCCGTCCGGGCCACCGGGTCCGCCGCCACCCGCGCGGCGCTCGGCGACGAGCTCGCGGAGCAGCGCGACGAACGCGGTGGAGGCCCGCTCGGCGGCGGCCCGGCCGTCGTCGCCGGGGTCGGGCTCGTACATCCGCACGATCGCGTCAGACCAGTCCCGCAGCGGCTCCCGCCGGTCCTCCGGCACCCCGAGCAGGTCGGCGATCACCGCGACCGGGAGCGGCTCGGCGACCAGCGCGACGAGATCGGCCGGCTCGCCGTCGCGCACCCGCCGGACGAGGTCGTCGACGAGCGCCTCGGCACGGGAGCGCACCAGCGGGGCCAGCCGCTCGGTGTGCCCGCGGGCGAACGCCGACGCCACCAGCCGTCGGAGGCGGGTGTGCGGTTCGCCCTCGCGCTCCAGCAGCGAGTTGCGGTGCAGCAGGTTGAACGACGCCAGCTCCGCCGCCGGCTCCGCGTCGGACCAGATCCGGCCCAGCCCGCGGTCGCGCAGGACGGCCGAGCACGCCGCATGACTCACCGCGACCGGGAGGCCGAGCCCGGGGTGGTCGTGCACCGGGCCCGCGGCGCGCAGCTCGGCGTAGGAGGGGTACGGATCGGCGAGGAAACCGGGGTCGGCCGGATCGAACGCATGCATGACCCGCTACCTTGCCCCCGATGGGCAAGAAGACGCGCAACCGTGCCACCCGTACCGAGGGCTCCGCGGCCGACAACCCCCGCCGGCCGTGCCCGTGCGGGTCGGGCAAGCGGTACAAGGCCTGCCACGGCGCCGGGGACGACGTGATCGTCATCCGGCCGTTCGAGGGTCTGGCCGTGGAACCCGATCTCGTCGCGATGCGGGAGTTCCTGCCGTCGGCGACGGCGCCGCTGCCGGTCCGCTCGGGCGGCCCGGTCACGCTGGCGTCGGTGCTGCCCGGTGCGTCCGCAGCGATCGTCCGGGACAACGGCGACGTGCTGATCGGGATGCAGGTGCAGACCCGCTCCGGTGACCTGTCCGCCGACCTCGCGGGCGCGCTGGCCTGGGCCCGCTCGGCCGAGCCGGGCTCGTCGCTGCCGGTCGTGGGTCCGGACCGCCGCACCGGCGAGCGCCTGCAGGACGTGCTCGACCCGGACACGCCGCTGGAGCCGACCGTGCACGGCGACTTCTCCTGGTGGATCCCGGGGGACGAGCCGGACCCCGAGGCGCAGGCGATGCTGGAGCGCGCCAACGCGGTGATCATGCCGACCGAGGCGGTCGCGGCGCCGGGTGTGCGCGGCGCGTACTGGGTGGACACGGGCTCGAAGGCGCACGTGCGCTGGGTGCGGACCGAGGACGAGACGGCCCTGATGAACGCGCTGGCCCGGCTGTCCGACCAGGACGGGCTGGAGCTCGGTGAGGGGTCCCGTTACGCCGGGTCGTTCCGGGCGCACGGCCTCCTGGTCCCGGTCTGGGACGTCGACCGGGAGATGCACTCGTCGGAGTGGGCGGGCTCTGCCGCGGAGTTCGCGAAGCGGCTGGACGAGGCCCTGGCGGGGCTGGCCGAGAAGCCGCTGACGGACGCCGAGCACCGGGCCCGCGAGGTGCTGGCGGGGAAGCAGATCACGCTGCGCTGATCCGCGCTGATCCGCGCTGATACGCGGCCCCGGAGGCCCGGTGCGCGTGGCACCGGGCCCCGGGCGGACCGACGGGGGTGACTCAGGCGCGGCCGCCGGCGACGGCCGGCGCCGTCGGGTCCGCGGCCTCGGCCTTGAGCTCGCGGGCGACGAAGTCCTCGATGTGGAAGAGGTTGTCGCCGGCGCGGCGGACGACGGTGAGCAGGGTCTGCATGGAGGCGACCTCCTCGACCTGCTCCTTCAGGAACCACTGCAGGAACTGCTCGCCGAGGTAGTCGCCCTCGTCGCGGGCGGTCCGGGCGAGCGTGGTGATCTGCTCGGTGACCTGCTTCTCCTGGGTCAGTGCGAGCTGCACGACCTCCTCGACCGAGGCGAACTCGGTCTGGACGTCGTTGACGCCCGGGATGGTCGCCTTGAGGTCGTTGTCCAGCTGGTACTGGACCATGCTCAGGGCGTGGTTGCGCTCCTCGAGGGCCTGCGCGTAGAAGTGCGCGGCCAGCTGGGGGAGGTCCTCGTCGTCCAGCCAGACGGCGACGGCCAGGTACTGCTGGCTCGCGGTGAACTCGCTCCGGATCTGGTCGCGGAGCAGGGCGTGGAACTTGGTCACGTCGGTCATGGCTCCCAGGTTAGCGCTCTCGCGAGCTTTCTTGAACCGCTCAAGAGTTGAGGTCCGTCTCAGTTGGACAGGGTCACCTTTCCCCTGGTGAGGGGCCCTTCTCGTCAGGACGGGTGACCTCCGTCGGGGCGGCCGGACGGGCGTGTTCACGGACCGCGGCGGGGCCGGCGTCGGTGGTCAGCAACGTGAACTCCCACGGCCCGCTGTCGACCTCTCCCGCCCGGTCGTAGCCCACCCAGCGGCCCCGCGCGGAACGTCCCGTCGGGTCGACCACCAGCTGGATCGCGCCGTGGTAGCGGGCGCCACGATAGTGGCCGTCGGTGGCGGTGTGCTCGGTCCAGGTGCCGGTGAGGACGAGATCGGCCCGGACCAGGTCGAGCCGGAGCCGCGAGTCGTTCGACCCCGGGATGCTCGCGATCACGATCCGCCCGCGCCTGCCCGTCCGGACGGTGACGTGGTGACGGCGTTCCAGCGGACCGCGCGAGGTGCTGGTGTAGCCGTAGTGGCTGAGCCAGATCCCGTCCGGCGCGACCCCGCCGGAGGCCCGCCGTGCCCGCCACGACCCGAGTCCCATGTCCGAGATCGTGGCCGGTCGGCTCCGGCCGGGCAACGCCACGATCGCCGTACGCTGCACCGTCGTGGACGGGGTGTGGGAGGCGGAGCTGACGCTGCCGACGCCGCTGGTCGAGATCCGCGATCCGGCGTTCGGGCGGACCCGTGTCCTGTTCAAGCGCGACGACCTCCTCCACCCCGACGTGCCGGGCAACAAGTGGCGCAAGCTGAAGTACCTCGTCCGCGACGCCCGGGAGCGGGGCGCCGGGACCCTGCTCACCTTCGGCGGCGCCCACTCCAACCACGTGCGTGCCGTCGCGGCGGTCGGCGAGCGGCTCGGCCTCCGGACGATCGGCGTCATCCGCGGCGAGGAGCGGCCGACGAACCCCGGTCTGCGCCGGGCCGAGGAGCGCGGGATGGTGCTGCACTACCTCGACCGGAGCACCTACCGGCGCAAGACGGACCCGGACGTGCTCGCGGAGCTGCACGCGCGGTTCGGCGACCCGTACGTGGTGCCCGAGGGCGGGACGTCGTCCCTCGCGCTGCCCGGGCTCGCCGAGATGGTGCACGAGCTCGACCGGCCCTACGACGCCGTCGTGTGTGCGGTCGGGACCGGCGGGACCGTCGCCGGCATCGCGGCGGCGCTGCCGGCGGGGCGCCGCGTCGTCGGGATCAGCGCGCTGCGCGGGGCGCACTCGCTCGACGGCGACGTCGACGCCCTGCACCGGGCCGCGCTCGGGCACGGGCTGGACAACTGGACCATCGAGCACCGGTTCCACTGCGGCGGGTTCGCCCGGCGCAGCCCCGAGCTCGACACGTTCCTCACCGGGTTCCGCGGCCGGCACGGGTGGGCGCCCGACCGGGTCTACGTCGGCAAGGCGCTGCTCGGGTTGGTGACGTCGATCGGCGAGGGCCGGTTCGCCGGCGAGACGGTCGTGCTGCTGGTCTCCGGCCCTGTCGACGAGGAGTGACCCGTCCGCCGCAGCCGCCACTCACCGGACTTGATCGTGTACTGCTTCGAGATGCCGAGCCAGCGGCCCGTGAGCGCGGTCCCGGTCGGATCGAGCACGAGCTGGACGGTGCCGTGATAGCTCGCGGCGCGGTAGTGCCCGGTCGGTGAAGTCCGCTCGTGCCAGGTGCCGGTGACCAGCACTCCCTCGGTGTCGAGGGTGAGGACCAGCTCGCTGCCGGTCCCGTCCGGTCGGCTCGTCCCGACCAGCCGCCCGTCGCGGCACTCGATGTCGACCAGATGGTCGGATTCCAGGTCGCGGCCGCGACTCGTGCTCGGGTAGCTGTAGCTGCTGGCCCAAGCCCCTCGAAGGTCGGTGACCGGGGAGAGCGCCGGCCGAGCGGTCGCTGTCGCCCCGGGAGGTGCCGCGGCAGCCGCGGCCGTGCTGAGCTTGAGCAGCCACGCCCGACGCTGCTCCGCCGGAATCCCGGCCGCCCAGCCCGAGACCGACTCGACGAGTTCTGGCAGGTCCAGGTGCTGGACCTGCCAGACGAGTGCTGCCCGGTCCACGTCCGGCCCGCCGGCATCGCCGTGGTCGGGCAGGTCCGCGAGCAGGTCCCGCACCGCGCAGACGTAGAGCCGCGCCAGCCGTTCGAGCACGTCGAGCGACGGCGCGTGGCCGGTCGGGCCGGGCCAGTTCTCCCAGTAGGAGAAGGCCTTGAAGGTCCGGGGCGCATCGGGCCAGTGGCGGTTCCATTCGGCGGCGGCATCGGACTGGCTCCAGCCGTGGGCGAGCCTCGCCGCGGTCAGGGCACGGACCCCGAACCGTTCGCGGAGCTGCCGGGCCGTCGCCGCGGGTGTCGCGCCGGTCTCCCGGAGTCCCCTGGCGAACCGTAGATGTTCCCGGCGTCCCGTCACGAGCGGCGAACCTACTCCCGGCCGGACCGGGAGCTCCGGCCCCATGACCTGGTCGGACGGGGTGATCACGCCGCCCCCGGGGGCAGCACGCTCGGGTGGGTGAACAGAGACCTCTCCGGCCTCGCGGCCCTGCTCGCCGAGCACCCGGATCTGCGCGACGCCCTGCTCGCCACGCACGTCCCACGACCGGACGGCCGGTGCCGCGCGTGCAGCTCGCAGGCCGCGCCACCCGCCCGGTGGCCGTGCGGGTTGCGGGAGGCCGCCGAACGCGCGCTGCAGCCGTTCCGCGGTCAGAACGGCAGTACGTCCACCAGCAGCGCGTAGCCCACGAACGCGACGATGTCGATCAGCAGGTGCGCCCCGACCAGCGGCCAGAGCCGGTTCGTGCGCTGCCAGTACCGGGCGAACACGAGGCCCATCACCAGGTTCCCGAAGAAGGCCCCGATCCCCTGGTAGAGGTGGTAGCACCCGCGCACCACGGCGGCGGTGAGCGCGGAGCGGTTCTCCGACCAGCCCAGCTGCCGGAACCGGGTGAGCAGGTAGCCGATCATGACGACCTCCTCCGCCCAGGAGTTCGCCGCCGCCGACAGGACGAGCATCGGGATGCGCCACCAGACGTCGGTGAGGGTGCTCGGGGCGACGTCCGGGGTGATCCCGGCGAGCCGCCCGATCAGGTACAGCCCCAGCCCGGGGATCCCGATCAGCGCGGCGAGCCCGGCGGAGTGCAGCGCGTCCCGCCACGGACGTCGTCCGTCGAGCCCGACCCGGCGCAGCGCGAACCCGGCGCGCAGCAGGAGGTAGGCGGCGAGGGCGCCCCAGCCGGCGAGCTGGAGCGCCCGGACCAGCTGGAACGCGAGGTCGATCCAGGCGTCGGTGGACGCCGGTGCGTTCAGGGTGACCTGCTGGTCGGCCAGGGGGGCCGGGGCGAGGAGCGCCTCGAGCAGGGACAGCGCGCTGCGCAGCCCGGAGAGCCCGAGCGTGACCGTCAGGACGACGGCGATCTCCAGCCCGATCAGCCGTCGTTCCCGGCGGTCGGTCACCGGGGCCGGGTCGGCGGGGCGGGGCGGGATCAGCCAGGTCCGCAGCGTGCTCGCCGTCGTCACACGGCCGATCATGGCATCGCGGCGGGACCGGCCCCCGCGGCGGACACCCGTCGAGTGGCACACCGTGCACGTCGGACCGGTCCCGGGAGGTACGTGACGTACCGCTCGGGCGGGCGCGGCTCACCGGTCCGGCGGTTGCGTACCCTGGTCGGCGTGATGCGGCTGCTGCTGTCCCCGAGGTGGATGGTCTGGCACGTGCTCACGCTCGGCGCGATGGTGGCCTGTGGCTGGCTCGCCGTCTGGCAGTGGCAGCGGGCCGGCTCGGCGATGGGCTCCGCCCTGAACATCGGGTACGGCCTGCAGTGGCCCGTCTTCGCCGTGTTCTTCGGCGTGATGTGGTTCCGCTTCCTGCGGATGGAGATCCGCGACCTGCGTGCCGCCGGCGTGGGCGTCGAGTCCGGTGATCCCGCCGCTCCGTCCACGGACGACGGCGACCGGCCGGCCGGCGCCGTGCCGGCTCCCCGCGACGTGGCCCCGGAGCCCACCGCGGACGCCGCCGACGCCACGGCTGACGAGCCCGCCCGGCCGTCGCCCTTCACCGCCCGTCCGGCCGGCGTGACCGCGCCCCGGAGCACGGACCCGCAGCTGCGGGCCTACAACGAGGAGCTGGCCCGCCTGTCGGTCCGGCACCGGGAGGAGTCCACCCCGTGACCGTCGCGACCGCCCTGCGGGCCTACCGCATCTCGGCCTGGGTGACCGGTGTGGGGCTGCTGCTCCTGACCTTCTACGCGATGCCGGCGAAGTACCTGTTCGGCGACCCGCGCCCGGTAGCGCTGATCGGGATGGTGCACGGCTTCCTGTACATGATCTACATCGTGTGCACGCTGATCCTGGCCGAGCGGTGCCGCTGGAAGCCGGTGTTCGCCGTCGTCATCCTGGCGGCGGGCACCGTCCCGGTCGCGTCGTTCGTGGCCGAGCGCAAGGTGACGCAGAAGGTGCAGGCCGAGCACCTCGCCGGCGCCGGGTCCTGACGCTCAGCCCTCCGTCTGCGGCACCGCGGGGCAGCCGACCAGCTCCGCGAAGCGCTTCTGCAGCTCCGCCGGGGTGGTCGCCTCGGAGGAGAACGACAGCCGGACGTCCTGCGTCCCGCCGCCCGGCGCCGGGACCCGCACCCGCAGCCCGCACCGGTCCACGCCGATCGGCCGGATCCGGCCGTCGACCCCGCGCAGGCCGTGCGGCAGGTGCCGGCGCAGCGCGCACAGCATCTCGGGGTGCGCCTGGTCGAGGTGTTCGAGCCAGGGCTGCTCGACCTGGCAGAACGGGTCCGGGTCGGCGGCCGCCAGCTCGGCGGGCGAGACCGACGCGCAGCCCTCGGCGTCGGAGTAGACCCCCGACGACGGGTGCAGCCGCAGCAGCGTCGCGCCACGGCCGGCGTCGAGCAGGTTGGGGTGCGGGGCCTTCTCGGCCAGCCGCAGCGCCCGCTCCCGTCCGGTCCGTGGGTCCGGCTCGTGCAGCCGTCCCAGGAGCCACAGCAGCTCGCGGACCGGCTCGGGCAGCGGCACCGGTGTCCGCCCGGTGAGCTCCAGCATCACCGGCAGCCCGTCGGCCGACAGCCGTGCCTGCTCGCGCACCCGGTGGTCGTCGGGCAGCAGCAGGTCGGTCGTGCCGTCCGGCCAGGTGTGGTGCATCAGCGGCGCACAGGGCTCCGGCTCGCCGGTCCCGACGAGTGCGGCGGTGCCGCCGCGCATGACCAGGCTGCGTGCGCGCTCGGCGACGGCGGGCGTCGGCGGACGTCGCGTGCGGGTGGTTCCCACTCTCACCTCCGATTAGGCAACCCTTACCTAATCAGTCGTGAGTGTTGCCTGTCCATAGTGCGGTGGCTGTGCTGCTGGGCACGTGGGGAGAACCCCCGTTGTCCACCGGCCGTGACCCGACCGTTAGCGTCGTCGGCGTGATGACCGTGCCCTCGGGTTCAGCTGCCGACCCGTGGCCGATCCGTCCGCTGCTGGCCGCGCTGGTCGACGACACCAGCCTCCTGCAGCCCCGGGCCGTCGCACCGGGAGTGGACGCGGTGGTGTCCCGCTACCTCGCCGCTCGCGACGGTCACTACGGAGGCCTCGTCGGGCGGTTGGTGTGCCCGGCCTCGCAGCTTCCCGCCGTGGTCACCGAACTCGCCCGGTCCGCGCCGAACAGGCCGGCCGAGCTCGCCCTGGTCGTGGACACCGGCCTCGGCGCGGTGCCCAAGGCCCTGTCGACCGTGTTCTCCCGCTCCAGCCTGCTCACGCCGAGCACCGTCGAGTGCGCCGCCCCGCCGGACGTCGACGGCGTGTGGCTCGAGCGGGTCTCCGAGTTCGTCCCGGACGAGGTGACGCCGGTCGTCGAGCCGCGCCGCCCCGTCGAGGGCGACGCCGACGGCACGGAGGCCTGGCTCGCCGCCGTCCGGAAGGTCGCCGGGCACGGCTGCACGCCGAAGATCCGGATGGGCGGCCCCCGGCCGTCGGACGTCCCGGAGACCGGCGACGTGCACCGGTTCCTCCAGGCCGGTCTGGAGAGCGGAACGGGCGGGATCTCCGCGCAGGGACTCGACCGGATCGTGCGCGAGGAGCCGTCCGGGTCCTTCACCCGCGGCCGCCACGGCCTGCTGAACCTGATCGTCGCCGTCGCCCGGATGACCGGGGTCAGCGCCTCGCCCGAACCGGTCGAGGACGCCCTGGACACCACCGACGGCGAGGCGCTCGCCCGGGAGCTCGACGAGCTGCCCGAGGCCGCCGTGGAGCAGGTCCGGACGGTGCTGCCGCGCTGCGGCGTCGACCCGGACCCGGTGCCGATCGCCGATCTCGTCGCGCTCGGTCTGCTGGACTGAGCATGGCCCGGATCGGATTCCTGGGCCCGCACGCCACCTTCACCGAGCAGGCCCTGCGGACGCTGCCCGAGTCGCACGACGCCGAGCTGGTCCCGCTGCCGGGCGCGCCCGCCGTGCTGGCGGCCGTCCGCGACGGCTCCGTCGACGCGGGCTGCGTCCCGATCGAGAACACCGTCGAGGGGGCCGTCCCGCCGGTCCTCGACGGTCTCGTGGAGGACCCGCCGCTGGTGATCGCCCGGGAGGCCCGGATCGCGGTCCGGTTCTGCCTGCTGGGGCGGGCCGGCACCGATCCCACCGCGATCCGCACCGTCGCCTCGCACGGGCACGGCATCGCCCAGACCCGCGGCTGGCTGGCGGCGAACCTGCCCGGCGCCGAGGTCCGGGTCAGCTCCTCGACCGCCGAGGCCGCCGCGCAGGCCGCCCGCGGCGAGGTCGACGCCGCCGTCGCGGCCCCGCTCGCCGCGGACCGGCACGGGCTCGCCGTGCTGGCGGACGACATCGCCGACAACGCCGGCGCCGTCACCCGCTTCGTGCTGCTCACCCGGCCCGCGCCGCCGGCGTCGCCGACCGGGTGGGACCGCACCACGCTCGCCGCGACGACCACCAACCGGCCGGGGACCCTGCTCGGGCTGCTCACCGAGCTCGCCGTGCGCGGGATCGACCTGACCCGGATCGAGTCCCGCCCGGTCAAGGACCGGCACGCCGAGTACTGGTTCCACCTGGACTGCTCCGGGCACGTCTCGGAGCCGGCGATGGGGGAGGCGCTCGCCGCCCTGTACCGCCGCTGCGACCGGCTGATCTACCTCGGCTCGTTCCCGCGTTCCGACGTGCCGCCGGAGCCCGTGCAGGGGACCGGCAGCCCGGTGGTGCCGCTGGACACCGCCACCGCCGACGACTACGCGGCGTCCGAGCGCTGGCTCGCCGCCGTCCGCGAGGGGGCCCGCAGATGACCGCGCCGCACGACGGCCGACCCGACGACGAGCACGACGGCGCCGCGTCCTTCGCGGCCGTCGGGGTCGGTACCCGTCTGCCGTCCGTACCGCCCGACGACGGCGCCGTCCGGCTGGTGCTGGTCCGGCACGGGCGGACCCCGTCGAACGTCCGGCACGCCCTCGACACCGGGCTGCCCGGCCCGGGGCTCGACGAGCTCGGGCACGAGCAGGCCCGCGCCGTCGCCGGCCTGCTCGGCGGCTGGCCGGTCCGGGCCCTGTACGCCTCGCGCGCCGTCCGCGCGCAGGAGACCGCCGCCCCGATCGGTGAGGTGCTCGGGCTCGACGTGCGGTCGCTGCCCGGCGCCCACGAGGTCTACGTCGGCGAGCTGGACCGGCGCGCCGACGACGACGCCCGCGAGATCTTCGACGGGATCTTCGAGGCCTGGTGGGACGGCGACGTCACCCGGCCGATGCCCGGCGGCGAGTCCGTGCAGGACGTGTGGGACCGGTTCCTGCCGGACGTCTCCACGGCGCTGGAGCCGGTCACCTCCGGGGCCGTCGTCGTGGTGAGCCACGGCGCCGCGATCCGGCTCCTCACGCTCGCGCTGCTGGACGGCCCGGACGCGCAGTTCGGCCGGGACAACCCGATCCCGAACACCGGACGGGTCGTCCTCCGCCGGGACCCCGGCGGCTGGACCCGGGAGCTGTGGGACCCGATGCCGGACCGGACCCCCTCGTCGCACTGACCCCGGGTGGCGGCCGGGGTCAGCCCCAGCCGAGCTCGTGCAGGCGGTCCTCGGAGATGCCGAAGTGGTGCGCGATCTCGTGCACCACGGTGATCGCGACCTCGTCGACGACGTGGTCGTCGTCCTCGCAGAACTCCAGCACCGCGTCCCGGTAGATCGTGATCCGGTCCGGTAGCTCGCCCGCGTAGTCGGCCGTGCGCTCGGTCAGGGCGACACCCTCGTAGAGGCCCAGCAGCTCGGGCTCCTCCGGATTCCGCGGCTCGACCAGCACGACGACGTTGTCCATCTCCCGGGTCAGCTCCTCCGGGACGAGATCGAGCGCCTCGCCGACCAGTTCGTCGAACCGGTCCGGTGGCATCGGGACCGGCACCCGAGCCGGCCTCAGTCGCCGAGCCCGGGGAGCCCGGGCGGAACGTCCAGCGACGGTGGCGCCACCCCGGTGTCGGGGGCGGCCGGCTGCTCGGACTCCGGCTGCTCGACCGGGGCCTGCGAGCCCTCCGCGGGCGGGGACGACTCCTCGGGGGAGGCGGGGGCGCCCGGCGAGGCCGGCGCGGACGGCGCCGCCTGGTCACCGACCACGATGTTGCCCTTGACCGACCCGGTCACCGACGCGAACCCGCTGCCGTCGGGCAGCAACGTGCCGATGTTGCAGTTGACCTTGCGGCTGCCGGCCTTCCAGGACTCCTCACCGAGGTTGCCCCAGTAGACGGTCAGCTTCTTCTCGCCGATCACCTTGTCGTTGCCGGCGAACTTGTTGGCCGCGTCGGTACAGGCCGGCTGGAGGAACTTGTCCTGGTCCTCGACCGCGGGCCAGCCCTCCTTGAACTCCGTACCGAGGTCGACCACGCCCACCGTCTCGACGGCGTGCGGGCCCGCGCAGTCCGTCGGGTCGCCGACGGTGCGGCCGTCGATCCCGAGGCAGGTGCCGGCCGGCTGGACCGCGGACTGGTCCTGCTCGGCGACCTTGCCGGTGATCGGGAACATCTTCCCGCTGCGGGACGCCATCTGGAGCCCGCACCGCATGCCCTTGTCGCCCTCGTTCCAGCGCGCCTCGGAGGGCTTGAGCGCGCCGACCCGGAACTTGCCGTCCGGGTCGAACTTCCCGTTCAGGTACTTGGTCGCGACCGGGGTGCACCGGTCCGCGACGAGCTTCTGCCAGGCCGCGTCGGTCGGGAAGACCGGCTGGTCGGCGAGCGCGACCCGGCCGGCCTGCTCGAACAGGTGCGGCTGGGCGCAGTTCACGGCCGCGGTGTCGGTCGCGTCGGCACGGTCCCAGCTCAGGCAGGTGCCGGGTACGTCCGGCGGGGGCGGCAGCGGCGGCGGCTCCTCGACGCGCGGCACCCCGGACGAGGCGAACGACCCCAGTACGGGCACCTCGGCGCCGAGCAGCGAGTCCAGCGACGCCACCGTGAACATGAGGATCGCGCCGACGAGGACCCCGATCCCGATCCGGCGGGCACCGAACGGGCCACCGGCGGGGCTGCCGCCCTGCGTCACGACGGAGCCGTCGTCGGAGGCGGAGGAGGCGGCGTCGGTCTCGTCCCGGCGACGACGGCGGCCGGGGGCCACCGGGGTCGCGGACGTCGCACGCTCCGGCGGGGCCAGGACCGACGTCGCCCCACCGGTGGCGCGGGAGTAGCGGCCGTCGTACCCGTCGTAGGCCTGCTCGCCGGTCGTCTCGGGACCGGTCTCGGCGGGCCGGCGGGGCGCGGAGCCGGCAGGGGAGCTGGGATCCATGGCCCGTCCATGATGCAGTCCGGCGCGCCGCACCCTCACCCGGCCGGGTCGCCGGCGCGGTCATCGGTCGGCGGCGTGCTGTGAACGTGCAGGTGACGGCGCCGGTGCGGGATCGACGCGGAACCGGGGCGACCACTCGTCGGGCCGGCGGACGACGAAACGCAGCCGAATCGAGATCAGGATCGCGCGCCGGGGCCGGGCACGGGCCGGGTAGCCTGCGGCCCGGGGGGATGCAGCGCGATGGGTGATCTTCGATGAGCGATGGACGGCAGCCGGGTCACGACCCGGCCGAGGGCGCCGACGACCGCACGCCGCCGGCCGGTACGCCTGCGGCGCAGCCGGACCGCACCGGTGCGGCACCGCGCGGCCGGATCCGTCAGCAGGACGGCAGCACCGCACCCCGCGAGCCCACGCTGGCCGAGAAGCGGGCCCGCGAGCAGAAGCTGCGCGCCGACCGCGAGGCCGTGCGGCAGAAGGAGGCCCGCTCCCGGACGACGAAGCGGGTGCTGATCGGGGCCGGCGCCACCATCGGCGTCGTCGCGCTGATCGCCGGTGTCTACGCCGCGTCCTCGCCGGACGAGGAGGTCGTCGCCCAGTGCGTCGACGAGAACCAGGTCGTCGTCCCGGACGAGAACTGCGCCGGCGCCTCGCAGCAGGGCCAGGTCAGCAACGGCGGTGGCGGGTTCGCGTTCGTCCCGATCTTCCTCGGTGGTGGTGGGCGCCAGTACCACTACAACTACGGCAGCACCGGCGGTGTCGGCCAGGTCGCGACCGGTGGCTCGGTCAACCCGCCGCCGGCGGCGTCGAAGAGCGGGACGACCGTGCGCAGCGGCACCTCCGGCAGCACCATCTCGCGCGGTGGCCTCGGGGTGGGCGGGTCCAGCTCGTCGTCCTCTGGCGGCTCGTCCTCGTCGTCCGGGAGCTGATCGGTGCGACGCGAGCGCGGCACCCCGCGTCCGGACTGGCAGCGCACGGTCGCCGAGCAGGGCCTGGTGTTCGGCACGCCCGGCCGGGACGGCTCCGGCGGTGAGCGGCCCTACTGGGACGAGTCGGCGCACTACGTCTTCGAGATGGACGAGATCCTCTCCCTCGAGGCCGACGTCGAGGTCCTGCACTCGATGTGCCTGACCGCCGTCGACCACGTGGTGACGACGGAGCGCTTCAAGGACTTCGCGCTGCCCGAGTGGAGCTGGCAGGCCGTCGCCGAGTCGTGGCGGCGGGCCGACCCGTACGTCTACGGCCGGTTCGACCTGCGCTACGACGGCTCCGGCCCGGGCAAGCTCCTGGAGTACAACGCGGACACGCCCACGTCGCTGCTCGAGGCGTCGATCCTGCAGTGGTACTGGCTGCAGGACGTCCACCCCGGCGACGACCAGTGGAACTCCCTGCACGAGAAGCTCGTCGAGCGCTGGGGCGAGATCCGGCAGGGACTGCCGTCGTCCGAGGTGCACTTCACCTGGTCCGGCGCGGAGTCCACCGGCGAGGACCACATCACCGTCGGGTACCTGCAGGAGACCGCGGCCGAGGCCGGGATCGACACCGTCGGTCTGTCCATCGAGGACATCGGCTGGGACTCGGCGCTGGACCGGTTCGTGGACCTGGAGGAGGCGCCGATGTCGGGCGTCTTCAAGCTCTACCCGTGGGAGTGGATGCTCTCCGACGACTTCGGCAAGCACGTCACCCGCAGCCTGCCGGAGACGCTCTGGCTGGAGCCGCTGTGGAAGACGCTCCTGTCGAACAAGGCGCTGCTCGCCGTGCTGTGGGAGCTCTACCCCGGGCACCCCAACCTGCTGCCCGCCTCGCTGAACGACCCCGGGATCCTCACCGAGTACGTCCGCAAGCCGCTCCTCGGCCGGGAGGGCTCGAACATCCAGGTCGTCGCGCCCGGGTACGAGACGGCGACCGGCGGCGTCTACGGCGACGAGGGCTTCGTCTACCAGATGTTCGACCCGCTGCCCGAGTTCGACGGCTACCGCCCGGTGCTCGGCGCCTGGCTGGTCGGTGACACCGCCGCGGGCCTGGGCATCCGCGAGACCGCCGGCCTGATCACCGACGACGGCGCGGCGTTCGTGCCGCACCGCATCACGTCCTGACCGCTCCCCGCATCTCCTCCGGAGGCATTCCGTGATCCTCGCCCAGGCGCTCGACGCTACCTACTGGGGCTTCCTCGGCCGTGGCATCGGCGCGATCCTGCTCTACGCCGTCATCGGCACGCTGCTGATGCTGGTCGGCTTCTGGGCGATCGACCTGACGACGCCGGGCAAGCTGCCGCAGATGGTCCGGGCCGGCCTGCCCAACGCCATCACCATCACCGCCGCCGGGATGATCTCGATGGCGTTCATCATCGTGCTCGCGATCTACGCCTCGGCCGGGTCGCTGCTGCAGGGCATGATCTCGTCGCTGGTGTTCGGCCTGGTCGGGATCATCGCCCAGGTCGGGGCGGTGCGGCTGCTGGAGTGGGTGACCGGCATCGACATCGGCGACGTCATCCAGGACGACGAGCCCCGCGCGGCGGCGAAGGTCGTCGCGGCGGCCCACCTGGCGCTGGGCCTGATCGTGGCGGTCGCCGTCTTCTGACCCCACGGTTCGGGTGCGGCCGGGTCAGGCCAGCGCGGCGACGACGTCGACCCGGGCCTGCGGCGGCGGCATCGCGGCGATCTCGGCACGCACCTCCCGGGCCGCGGCGGCGAGCTCGCCGTCGTGCACGAGCCGGTGGAGCGCGTCCGGGGTGAGAGGGCCGCCGATCCCGGCGCCGCGGGCCTCGACGAGCGCGGCGTTGTGCCTGCGGTCGCCCGGTCCCGGCAGCGCCAGCTGGGGTACGCCCACGGCCAGCGCGGACAGCACGTGCCCGGAGTTCCCGCCGTGCAGCACCGCGGCGCAGGCGGGCAGCAGCTGCGCCGGTGGGACCCGGCCGACCGAGCGGATCCCGGGGCCGAGCCTGCGGCCCAGCCGGGCGGGCGGACGGACCAGCACCAGCTCGCAGTCGGGGCCGTCGCCGCTCCGGGCGATGCGCACGGCGGAGGCCTGCAGGTCACCGCGGACCGGACCGCCGCCGCGCAGGACCAGGATCCGGGGCCGGACCGACGGCTCCTGCAGCCACGCCGGCGGTGCGCCGCCCGAGGACCGCCACACCGGACGGACCGCCAGCGCGTCCCGCGCCCCGACCAGGCTCGCCGGTGCGATGGTCAGGACCATCGCCGGTGCCGGGACCCCGCGCAGGCCGTGCCGGATCCGGGCGCGCTCCAGCGGGCGGGCGTCGAGCAGGGTGCGGGCGGTCGCGAGGCCGTCGAGCAGGCCGTTCTCGTGCAGCACGGCGGGGACGTCGTGCCGCGCGGCGGCGAGCGCCCCCGCCACCGCCAGCGGCTCGTGCAGGACGACGTCCGGCCGCCACTGCTCGGTGACGGTCACCAGCGCGTCGGTCAGCTCCTCGTTGACCGGCGCGAACAACGACCGGACACCGGCGTCCCCTCCCTTTCCGGCCAGCTCCGCGCGTGCGGTCGCCGGGTGCGCGACGAGCGACCGCGCCGCCAGCCGTCCGATGCGCAGGTTCCGGGCGACGTCGATGAAGGGCAGCGGCCCGGGACCGCCCGACGGGAGTGCCTCACCGCCGCTGGCCAGCAGGACCTCGTGACCGGAGTCCCAGAGCGCGTGCGCGAACGGGAGCAGCGGCGTCAGGTGCCCAGCCAGCGGGGCCGCGACCACCAGAACACGCACCCGACGAGGGTATCCACCCCGCCGTCCCCCGCGGGGCCGAACATCGACATCGGGCAGCCGTCCCGGTATCCGTAGGCTCGGTGTCGTGATCGCCGAGAAGCCACCGCGGTTGGTCGCCACCGACGTCGACGGGACCCTCCTCGACGACGGCGGCGCCGTCTCGCCGCGCACCGCCGCCGTCGTCGGACGGCTGGTCGGTGCGGGCGCCGGTTTCGTGCTCGTCACCGGACGGCCGCCGCGCTGGATCCCCCCGATCGTGGCGCGGCTCCCGGAGGGGCTGGTGCGGCTGTGCGTGTGCGCGAACGGGGCGGTGCTCTACGACGCCGTCGACGACGTCGTCCTCGGCGCGCACACGCTGGCCCCGGACGCGGTCCGCACCCTCGCGGCGCTCGCCGGCGAGCTGTTCCCGGGCTGCGGGCTCGGCGTCGAGCGGGTCGGGAACGCGGTCTCCGGCGGCATCGCGCGGGGCACCGTCGACGAGTTCCTCACCGGCCCCGGCTACGTGCACGCCTGGGGCGAGCACGACGGCGGCGAGGCCGGCCACGACGAGCTCCTCGCCCACCCGGCCACCAAGGTGCTCGTCCGGGCACCGGAGCTGACCAGCGAGCAGATGATGAAGGCGCTCGCACCGCGGGTGGACGGGCTGGCCGACCTGACGTTCTCGCACCCGTCCGGGCTGATCGAGGCGTCCGCGCCCGGCGTCACGAAGGCCACCGGGCTGGCCGCCGTCGCCGAGCGGCTCGGCGTCACCGCCGCGGAGACGATCGCGTTCGGGGACATGCCGAACGATCGGGAGATGCTGCGCTGGGCGGGCACCGGGGTCGCGATGGGCAACGCGCACCCGGACCTGATCGGACTGGCCGACGAGGTCACCGCGCCGCACACCCACGACGGCATCGCCGAGGTCCTCGAACGCTGGTTCTGACGGCGGTCGCCCACCCGTGCACCCGCGGGGCGGGCGGTGGTCGCCGGCCGTTCACCCCGCCCTCATCCGCGGGTCCGTGACGTGCCCCGATCCCGGCCGGGGACCCGCCCGCGCGTACCATCACGGGCTGTCATCGCCCGGGCCAGCCGGGTGCCAGCGGCACGCCAGGAGGGCCCCACCCCGTGGCAGACACCCTGGACCGTTCCGGTCCGCAACCGACCGCCGACGCCGGCGCCCCGAACACCGCGTCCGCGACCGGCGAGATCGCCGTGCTCGCGACCGTCCAGGACACGCTCGCGAACGACGGCTCCGTCCGCGTCGCGCGCGGCATGTCGCTGTTCGGTGAGCACGCCGCGGGCTGGCTCGCGATCGGCCTCGCCGGAGCGGCGCTGGACCGTCCGCGCCGCCGTGAGTGGCTCGGTTCGGCGGCCGCGGTGGCGTTCGCACACGGTGCCTCGATCGGCGTCAAGCGCGTCGTCCGGCGGCGCCGCCCGGACCACCCCTCGGTCCGCGTCCTGGTCGGCACCCCGAGCCGGCTGAGTTTCCCGTCCTCGCACGCCACGTCCACGACCGCGGCCGCCGTGCTCTACGGCGGCCTGCTCGGCCGTCGCGCCCGGCCGGCGGCCGCCGCCACGGTCGGCCTGATGGCGCTCTCGCGCCTCGTCCTCGGCGTGCACTACCCGACCGACGTCGCCACCGGCACCGCGCTCGGCGCGGCCGTCGCCGCCGGCGCGCGACGCGCGATCCGCCGCAACCCCAGCACCGGAGGGTGAGCGCATGACCAGCACCGACCCCACGAAGGTCGACCGCACCGACCGCGACGACGAGGGATCCCCGTCCTCGTCGAACGGCTCGTCCGGCACCGACGGCTCGACGGGCACCGCCGCCTCCGCGGACGGGTCCGGCACGCCGTCGAAGGCCGCCGTCGCGGAGGCCGCCGACCCGACCACCCCCGTCGAGCCGGACGCCCCGGACGACGCCGGCACCCCCGAGGGCCACGAGGCCGACGCCGCGGGCGGGACCCCCGCGCCGCACGTCCCGCTGGACCCGTCCGAGCGGACCACGGCGATGGTCGCCCGCGGCCTGCTCAAGACGATGCGCCCGCGCCAGTGGGTGAAGAACGTCCTCGTGTTCGCCGCGCCGTTCGTCGGCGGCGGGCTCTTCGGCGTCGAGGTCCTGATCGACTGCCTCATCGCGTTCGTGGCGTTCTCGCTGGCCGCGTCGGGTGTCTACCTCGTCAACGACGCGCTCGACGTCGAGGCCGACCGCGCGCACCCGACGAAGCGCCGCCGCCCGATCGCCGCCGGTATCGTGCCGGTGCCGCTCGCCTACGCGGCGTCCGCGGTGCTGTTCGCGGCGGCGATCGTGCTGTCGATCCTGAGCACCTGGCAGCTCATCGTCGTGCTCGCCGTCTACGTTGCGGTGCAGCTGTCGTACTGCCTGTGGCTCAAGCACCAGCCGGTGCTGGACATCTGCATCGTCGCGTCCGGCTTCCTGATGCGGTCCATCGCCGGTGGTGTCGCGACCGAGATCCCGCTGTCCCAGTGGTTCCTGCTGGTCACCGGGTTCGGCTCGCTGTTCATGGTCGCCGGCAAGCGGTACGCCGAGATGCGCCTCGCCGAGGACACCGGCGCGAAGATCCGGAAGTCGCTGGAGAGCTACTCGGCCTCGTACCTGCGCTACATCTGGTCGCTGTCGGCCACAGTCATGATCATGACCTACGGCCTGTGGGCGTTCGAGATCCGCGAGGCGCACCACAACACCGTGTGGTCGGTGCTGTCGATCGTCCCGTTCGTGATCGCCGTGCTGCGGTACTCGGTGGACGTCGACAAGGGCTCCGGTGGGGAGCCCGAGGAGATCGCGCTGGGCGACCGGGCGCTCCAGGTGCTCGCGGTGGCCTGGATCGCGATGCTCACGCTCGCCGTCTACAGCTGACCGCCCCGGCCGGGCGCACGGGTCAGGAACGGCCCGTGTGCCAGGCCCAGGTGGCCGCCAGACCGTCGGCGAGGGTCGTGGGGGCCGGGAGGCCCAGCGCCGCGATCCCGCGCGACGGGTCCAGGCAGCTGCGCCGCAGCTCTCCGGGACGCGCCGGCTCGTGCTCGGGGGTGAAGGCGCCCTCGTCGATCCCGGCGATCCGGCCGATCGTCGCCGCCAGCTCGGTGACCGTCGACTCGGTCCCGGTCCCGACGTTGAACACCTCGCCGGCCAACTCCCCGGCGGCGAGCCGGTCCGCCGAGGCCGTCGCGGCCCGCGCCACGTCACCGACGAACAGGAAGTCGCGGGTCTGGCCGCCGTCGCCGAACACGGTGGGCCGCCGGCCGCTCCGCGCGCGGTCGCAGAACAGCGACACGACGCCGGCGCCCCCGGCCGGGTGCTGACGCGGGCCGTAGACGTTCGCGAACCGCAGCACCAGTGCGGGCAGGCCGTGCGCCCGGACGAAGAACCGCGTGTAGCGCTCCGCGGCGAGCTTGCTCATCCCGTACGGCGACTCGGGCTCGGCCGGCTCGTCCTCGGTCGTCGGCAGCGGCGCGCCGTCGCCGTAGATCGCCCCACCGGTGGAGCAGACGACGACCCCGCGGGCGCCGGTGTCCCGCGCGGCCTGCAGGACCGAGAGCGTGCCGAGGACGTTCACCGACGCGTCGTGCACCGGGTCGGCCATCGACGTGCGGACGTCGATCTGCGCGGCCAGGTGGTACACCGCCTCGGGTGCGAACTCGGCGGCGCACTTCGCGAACCCGTCGGTGTCGCGGATGTCGAGCTCGGTCAGCGCGACGCCGGGGGCGAGGTTCTCCCGCTTGCCGGACGACAGGTCGTCCACGACGAGCACCTCGTCACCGCGGGCGAGCAGGGTGTCGACGAGGGTGGAGCCGATGAAACCGGCTCCACCGGTGACGAGCGCGCGCATGGATCCCTCCGGGCTGGGTCGGGACGACGTGGTCACGAGGTCGTCCCCGGGGGCCACCACGTTATCGACCCGTACACGGTCCGCCCGAGCGCGGTAATGATCATCGCGGGGCGGGGGTGCTCTCCGGATCGCAGGCGGTGACGCGGTAGAGCGTGCTGCCGCCGCCGGAGAGGACCCGCTCGAACCCGTCGGTCCCGTCCAGGCCCGTCAGCCCGGGGAAGCTGTGGGACTGCTCGTGCCACGGCCAGTACGACACCGGACCTTCGATCACGTACCCGACGCCGGTGGTCCGCACCGCCGTGCACACGGCGGGGTCGCCTGCCGCGTACCGCAGCCGTTCCCGGATCACCTTCTGGTCGGGGGTCCAGTTCCCGCTGAGGTGGGGGAACATCACCTCGCGGCCGGTCAGGGCGTAGAGCAGCGAGTTCCCGGTCCAGGGGTTGGCCGCGACCACCACGTCGGGGGAGACGAGGCGGCCCGCCTGCTCGAGGAACTCCCGCTGCCCCGGCTGCAGCATCCAGGTGGCCTCGCGCTGGTAGGTGCCGGCCACGACGAAGGCGTGGACCCCCACCCGGAAGCCGTCCGACGCGAGGACGAGGACGGCCGCGACCGCCGCGATCACCGGCGTCGTCACCAGCCGGCGGCGTGCTGCGGGCAGCTCGGCACCGCGCAGCCGGATCGTCGCCCGGACGAGCAGGCCGACGGTGCCGACCACGCCGATGGTCGCGAGTGGCACACCCGTGAGCGGGACCATCGCACCGAGGCGGTAGGAGTCGTTGTACCAGGCTCCGGTGAGAGCGGTGGTCAACGCGCCCTCGCGCGACACGGCGAGGACGTACAGGAAACCCGAGACGAGGTGGGCCGGCACCAACCAGCCGGTGCGGGCCCGCCGGAGGGCGAACACGGCACCGACGAGGACGAGGACGGAGACCAGCGCCAACTCCGGACGCCCGTTCGTCGCGTTCCACAGCACACCGAGGACGGCCTCGCGGGCGCCCATGGAGGCCGGCCAGTCGTAGGACCGCACACTGGCCAGGAACGGCGACCAGGCGAGCAACCAGACCGTCGCCCCGAACGCCACGGCGACTGCCGACACCGCCGCGACCGCCCGGAGCGGCCGGTGCTCACGGATCCACCGGGTTGCCAGGACCCCACCGCCGTACGCGACGGGGGAGAGTCCGAGGACGAGCAGGCTGATCACCGCGCTCGGATGGGCCAGGCCGAGGCCCGCGACGACGAACGCGCCGAGCAGCGCCGCACCGGGCCGGCTGATCGCGCTCTCCCGGGTCAGCCCGAGGAGCGTCACCAGCGCGGCGAGTCCGGCGGGGACGAGGGCCAGGCCGATCAGGTTCGGCCACAACACCCCCCAGGTCATCAGCAGCCAGGGCATCGACGTGAACGCCGTCGAGAGGATTGGCGCGACCAGGAAGGCACCGGCCTGCGGTCCGACCAGCTGTCGGACCAGCAGTACGCACGACAGCGGCCAGACGACGGCGGCGACGACCAGCGCGACGATGTTGGACGCCACCGGGACTGTCACCCCCGACGTCAGGACGACGAGCGCGACGAGGTCGTGCCAGGCAGCCGGGTACACCGCTGGTCGCCCCGGGCTCGTCAGCTCACCGAGCGTGAGTGACGAACCGTCGCCGGTGCCCAGGATCCTGGCGACCGCGCTGTAGTGATGGACGGCGTCGTAGGTCGGCGAGATCGTGTCGACGGGCCCGAACGCGAGGACGAGCGTCAGCCAGCAGATCGCGATCGTGACGGCCATCCCGGTGGCCAGCGAGATCCTGGCGAGGGCGCCGTCGGGGCCCGCCCGCAGTGCGGCGGCTCGCCGGTACAGGGACCGCTCCTCGGCCGGTGGCGCGTCGGCGGCGACCGGGGACGTGGGCCGGGGCCGGACCAGTCGTCGGACGACCGCACGTGCGGCGAGCACCACCACGGCGCACAGCAGTACGGCGGCCACGACCGGTGCCGCTCCCCACGGAATCCCGAGCCTGCCCGCAGCGACGGCGGTCGTCGCGATCAGAGCGACCGAGATCATCGGCGCCGATCCCCAGCAGGCGATGCCCCGCCAGCCCGCGGTCCGGGCGACGAGTGCGCCGGGAATCAGACACCAGGCAGCGGCCACCACGGCGGCGGGGACCGCCGCCGTCCACGTCACGGCCGGACCCGTCCTGCCTGCTCACCGGCGGGGAAGCGATGGTCATCGATATTGACGAGAGGCACTCGCGAAGCATACGAGTGCCCTTTGCGTCAGCCGGTCCCGGAGTCCCTCCGGCGTGTCGGAGCGGGTTCAGGAACCCGTCGGTTCCGCGGAGCTGGTGGAGCCGGCGGACTCGTCGGCCGGGGGTCGGTGGCCGTTCCTCGACGGCTCGCGCAGGTCGAGCTCGTCGAGCCGCTGCTGGAGCTCCTCCTCGCGGCGGCTCAGCTCCGCGTCGCGGACGGCGATCTGCCGGGCCAGGTTCGTCAGGTGCTGACTGATCTCGCGGTCCCGCAGGTAGGTGTTCAGCATCCCGAAGACGAACGCGACGACCAGCAGGTAGACGATCAGGTCGGTACCGCGGCCGATGCCCAGGGCGCGGGCGACGAACGTGACGTCGTCCGGCCGCAGGATCGCGTAGATGTTGAGCACCACGAAGGCGCCGAACGCGAGTCGCTTGCTCGCCCGGACCCCCACGCTCTGCCCGCTCCGGACGAAGTAGACCAGCGCGCCGATCGTGGCGACCAGCAGGAGGATCTGCAGGATCACGGTGTTCGCCTCCTGGGTCATCGCTGCCGGACCGACAGGTCGAACAGGATGTTCACCCCGTTGAACAACGACTGCCCCTTGGAACGGGAGTACTCGGTGTAGTGAATGGTGACCGGCACCTCGCGGATCCGCCACGGCGACCCGGCCAGTGCCGCGACGATCTCCGACGCGTGCGCCATCCCGTTCATCGAGATCCGCAGCTCCTCGACGACCGGCCGGGACAGCACCCGGAGGCCGTTGTGGGCGTCGGTCAGCTTGAGCTTCCGGCTCGACGGCGACAGCGCCGCGACCGTGCGCAGCACGATCCGCTTGAGCAGCGGGATCGGCTCGGTGGACTCCAGGAACCGGGAGCCGAGTACGACGTCGGCTTGACCGGTGCGGACGAGCTCCGCCATCCGGTGGGCGTCGTCGATGTCGTGCTGCCCGTCGGCGTCGAAGGTGACGATCCGCTCGGCGCCGCGCCGCAGCGCGTAGTCGATCCCGGTCTGCAGGGACGCGCCCTGGCCGAGGTTGATCGGGTGCTTGACGAGGTGCGCCGCCGTCCCCGCGATGCGCTCGGCGGAGGCGTCGCGGCTGCCGTCGTCGACACACACGACGTTCGGGAAGCGGGTGCGGATCCCGTCGACCACCTCGGCGATGACGGTCTCCTCGTTGTACACGGGGACCACCACCCAGGTGCCGGTGTCGGCGGCCACGTCCACTCCCTCGCTCCTCCCGGGCGCCGGGTGCTCCCGTCCGCCACCCCGCAGGCTATCGGTCCCGTTCCGGGCGGTACGCGACGGTCGGCCGCGATCCGGACCTAACGGGCATTCCGTACGGTGGAGGGGATGGATGCGAGGACGCTGCTCGAGCTGATGCTGTCCGACCTGGATGACGCGCCGGAACTGTACCGGCCGACCGACTTCTGGCGGACCGGACTGGAGAAGGTCGTCTCCGACCTGCGTGACCGTGGGTTCGCGGAGTTCCGCGGGCACCCGTCCGCGCAGTACTTCTACGCGCCGCAGTACGCCCCGGTGTCCCGGCCCGCCGCGGCGCTCGCGCGGGTGCTCGGGACGGCGGGTGAGCCGGGCAGGCTGGTGCGTGAGCGCATCGACCAGGTCCCGGTCGCGCGGGCGCACCACGCCTCGGTCACGGCGCTCGACCCGGCCGACCGGCCGCCGTTCCTCGGCGGGTTCTCCGAGTCGACCGCGGGTGCGCCGGCCGAGCAGCTCGTGTTCGCCGGCCGCCGGTTCAGCCGGTCCTCGCTGAACTACCTCCGTGGCCTGGTGATGCTGAAGCGGGCCGTGCCCGATCTCGACGTGACGACCGTCCTGGAGATCGGCGGCGGGTTCGGCACGCTCGGCGAGATCCTCGCCGGCACCGAGGACGTGCGCTACATCGACGTCGACATCCCGCCGGTCGCCGCGGTCGCGACGCACTACCTGCGCGAGGTGCTGGGGGAGGGCCGGGTGCTCGACTACGCGGCCACCCGCGAGCAGGAGAAGATCCCGATCGACGAGATCGACCGGCCGGCGACGGTGCTGTGCTCCTGGCAGCTGCCCCGGCTGACCGGCACCGTCGACCTGTTCGCCAACTTCATCTCGTTCCAGGAGATGGAACCCGAGGTCGTCGAGAACTACGCGAACCTGGTCACCGACCTCGGCGCGCGCTGGCTGCTGCTGCGCAACTCGCCGACCGGGAAGCCCGGCGTGCGCGAACCGATGCTCCGGCACCGTTACCTGGAGATGTTCGACCGCTTCGAGCTCGTCGACTCCGACGCCGGCCTGTACGGCCAGGACTCGGAGGGCACGGTGTCCGAGGTGATGGTGCTGGCCCGCCGGTGACTACCCTCGGCGGCATGCGCATCCCCGACGCGATCGAGATCGGTGGCCACCGTGTGGGGCCCGGCGAGCGGCCGTTCGTCATCGCGGAGGTGTCCGGCAACCACAACGGCTCGCTGGACCGCGCGCTGGAGATCGTCGACGCCATCGCCGGCACCGGCGCGCAGGCGGTCAAGTTCCAGACCTACCGCGCCGACACGATCACCATCGACGCCGACGGCCCGGCCTTCCGGATCCGCGACGACCACGGACTGTGGGGCGGCCGGAACCTCTACCAGCTCTACGAGCAGGCGCACACGCCGTGGGAGTGGCACGCGCCGCTCTTCACACGGGCCCGCGAGCACGGCCTCGTCCCGTTCTCCAGCCCGTTCGACCCGACGGCGATCGACCTGCTGGAGTCGCTCGACGCGCCGGCCTACAAGGTCGCGTCGGCCGAGCTCGTCGACCTGCCGCTGATCCGGCGGATGGCGGCCACCGGCAAGCCGATGGTGATGTCCACCGGGATGGCGACGCTGGCCGAGATCGACGCGGCCGTCGCCGCCGCCCGGGACGGTGGCGCGATCGAGATCGTGCTGCTGGCGTGCACGGCGTCGTACCCCGCCGACCCGGTCGACGCGAACCTGCAGACGATCCCGGCGCTGCGCGAGGCGTTCGGCGTGCCGGTCGGCCTCTCCGACCACACCCCGGGCATCGGCGTGCCGGTCGCCGCGGTCGCGCTCGGCGCCGTCGCGATCGAGAAGCACGTGACGCTGCAGCGGGCCGACGGCGGGGTCGACTCGGACTTCTCCCTGGAGCCCGGCGAGCTGGCGTCGCTCGTCACCGAGACCGACGTGGCCCGGCGCGCGCTGGGCCCGGCCCGGTTCGGCCCGCGGGAGTCCGAGCGGGACACCCTCGCGCTGCGCCGCTCGCTCTACGTCGTCGCCGACGTCGCCGCCGGCGAGAAGGTCACCGACGACAACGTCCGGTCCATCCGCCCCGCCGGTGGGCTGCCGACGGACGCGATCACGACGGTGCTGGGGCGCACCTTCACCCGCGACGTCGCCCGCGGGACGCCGCTGACCTGGGACCTGGTCTAGCCGGTCGGAGCCCGGCTATCGAGGAGCAGCATCGCCACCCTGCTCGTCGCCGTGGAACATCCGCCGGATGTCGGGATCGAGCCCTTCGACGTCGCTGTCGTCGTAGCGGATCCGAGGTTCGTCCTCGGTCAGGAAGGCCCTGACCAGTGCGTTCACCTCGTCCGGGGACTCCCGGTTCGACCAGTGGCCCCGCCCGGGCAGGACCTCCAGCCGGGCCCCGGGGACGGCGTCCGCCGCCGCGCGGGTCCGCGCGAGGGGGATGCCGGCGTCCCGGTCGCCCTGGACGAACAGTGCCGGACACCGGATCTCCGGCAGCCGCGGACGCAGGTCCAGCCGCATGCGGCGGAAGCCGATCGAGTCGTTCTGCCAGTCCGAGCTGCCGGCGTTCCCGGCCCGGGCCTCGTCCAGCACCCGTTCGACGATCTCGTCGAGGTCGGCGACGCGGTCGGACGAGCCGAACAGTGCCCGACGGGTGAAGGCGGTGACGGCCGCCCGGCTGCGGAACGCCAGGTTCGGCAGGGTCCGCGACAGCAGCGGCACCCTCGCGGTGAGCCACAGCAGCTGGTGGAGCCCCGGCGGGAACTCCAGGATCCCGGCCGGGGCGAGCGCGACGAGGCGCTCCACCCGGTCCGGGTGCTCGATCGCGGAGGCGAGCGCCAGTGCGCCGCCCTGGGAGAGCCCGACGACGGCGGCCCGCTCGACGCCGAGGTCGTCCAGCACGTCGGTGACCGTCCGCAGCAGGACGGCGTGCGTGGCCCGGCCGTTCCACGGCCGGCTGCGGCCCTGCTTCGGCCAGTCCGGCGCGATCACCCGGTGGTCGCGCGCGAGGTCCGGGATCAGGTGCTTCCAGCTCAGCATCGCGTTGTCGAGGCCGGCGCCGGACAGCAGCAGCACCGGCGGGCCGGTGTCCCCGGCGAGGTGGACGTGCAGGTTCCCCTCGGGCCGCTCGATCACGTGGTCGCGCGGGGTGGTCATCGGTCGCCTCCGGTGCGCCGGGACTCCCACCGCTCCCACAGGGCGGGCAGCTCGGACTCCAGGAACAGGTAGAGCTCGTGGACGTTCACGAGCCGGTCGCGGCGGGCGTCCGGCTCGTCGGCGAGCACGTCGAGGCCGTGCTCCAGCACCCGCCGGAACGCGGTGGCCCGGGCGTGGCGCTCGGCGAGCATCCGGCTCCAGCCGTCGGGCGCGATCCGGAACAGCTCGACCCGCGAGTCGCGGGTGCGCACCCGTTCCACGAGGCCGCCGGGCGTCAGCATCCGGGTCGCGGTGCTGATCGAGCTGCGGCTGACACCGAGCACCTCGGCCAGCTGGGCGGCGCTCTGCTCGGGCGGGTCGCTGATCAGCAGCCAGCCGATCACCCGGCCGGTGATCAGCGGCAGGCCCTCGCGCTCGAAGGACGCGGCGATCTCGTCGACGACGTCGAGTTCCTGTTCCGTGGGTGGCACGAAACGGACATTACAGTCTTTGCAGCAGTTACTGCAAAGACTGGCCGCTGCGGTCGTCGGGGCCGTCGCCCCAGCCACGGGCGGCCAGTGCCTCGCCGAGTGCGTCGGCGTGCCGCAGTGTGCGGATCATGAACGGCACCGCGAACGCCGTCACCGACCCGCCGGCACGGCGGGCCCGGGCCGCGGCCCTGACCTGCCCGGCGATGCCGGACAGCGTCCCCACGGACTGGATCGTCAGCCCGACGAGAAGACCGAGGCGCTCGGGGTCGACGCCGAACCGGCGGAACGGCCCGAGGCCGCGTTCGACCGCACCGACCAGGTCGTCCACCCGGGTCGTGAGCGTGAACAGGGTGGCCACCCCGATCGCGGCGACCAGCCGCAGCGCGATCACCAGCGCCCGGTCCGGGCCGAGCAGCCACCACTGGACGACCCCGATCAGCACCAGCAGCAGCACCAGGGTGCGCAGCAGTGGCCTGATCCGCCGCCACGGGATCCGGGCGACGACGTAGCCGAGCGCCACCACCCCGCAGACCGCCCCGAGGATCCGCGGGTCGGAGGTCAGGACGGTGCCCCCGGCCACCACCAGGACGACGAGCAGCGACGGGCCGGCCGGCGCGCGGTGCAGCGGGCTCGTGCCGGGTTCGTAGAGGCCGAGCGGGGTCACTCCGAACAGATCTTCCGGTAGTACGCGACCGCGGGGCCCGGCTCGTCGTCGGCGACGACCCGGCCACCGTCGAGGACGATCACGCGGTCGAAGCCGTCGAGCAGGTCGAGGTCGTGGGTGGCGAGCAGGACCTGCTGCCGCAGCCCGGCGAGCCGCTCCGCGAACGCACGCTTGTTGCGCAGGTCGAGCAGGGTGGTGGGCTCGTCGCACACCAGCACGTCCGGGTCGAGCACGAGCACCGCGCACAGCGCGAGGAGCTGCTTCTGCCCGCCGGAGAGCTGGTGCGCGGGGTGCTCCACGTGGTCGCCGAGGCCGAACTCGGTGAGCTTCTCCGCGGCCAGCCGGGCCCGCTCCGCACGGTTCCGGACGGTCCGGCGCAGCGAGAACGCGACGTCCTCACCGGCCGTCGGCATGACGATCTGCGAGTCGGGGTCGCTGAACACGAACCCGACCCGGCGCCGGACCGCGGCACCCTGGCGAGCGGGGTCGCGGCCGTCGACCCGGACGCTGCCCGCGGTCGGGCGGACCAGCCCGTTGACCGTACGCGCGAGGGTCGACTTGCCGGACCCGTTCGCGCCGACCAGCGCGACCCGCTGCTGGGGCAGGGTGAGATCGACCCCGTCGAGGACGACGCGCTCGCCGTACCGGTGGCCGATCCCGTCGAACTCGATCATCGGACGACCCTCCAGCGGGTGGCGACGCCGAGGCCGCCCCCGGACGACAGTGCGGCCAGACCGGTCTCGCCGAGCCCCTGCACGACGAGACGGTGGAACAGCCGGACGACGAGCACGGCCCCCGACGCACCCCACGGATGGCCGAGCGCGATGGCGCCGCCGTCCGGGCTGACCCGGTCCTCGTCGAGCCCGGCGGCGTCGACGCAGGCCAGGACCTGCCCGGCGAAGGCCTCGGTGAACTCGATCGCGTCCGGCGCGGCGGGATCCCCCGGTGGCGGGTCACCGCCGGACAGCGGGACCGGACGCAGCGGCGGCAGGCCCTGCGCCGCGACGATCGCCGGGACCGCGCCGAGCCCCAGCAGCTCGGGGGCGCAGCCGCGGGTTGCGGCGGCCTCCAGCGCGAGACCGGGGACGCCGAGCTCCCGGCGGCGGGCCTCGGAGACCAGGAGGACGGCGGCCGCCCCGTCGTTCACGCCGCACGAGTTCGCGGCGGTGTGCGTGCCGTCCGCGGTGAAGGCGGGCCGGAACCGGGCGAGCCGCTCGGCGGTGAACCGGTCGCGGGGACGCTCGTCGGCGGTGGCCCCGCCGACGGCGACGATCTCGCCGTCGAACCGGCCCGCGCGCTGTGCGGCGACGGCGCGGGCGTGGCTGCGGGCGGCGAAGACGTCCTGGCGTTCCCGGGAGATCCCGGACCGTGCGGCGAGGACGTCCGCGGCCGGCCCCATGTCGGGGTCGGGGCTCCCGGCCGGGGCGAACGGTGCCCGGGTGTACGACGTGCCGTCCGGCCAGGTCCGGACCGGTGCGGTGGAGGCGGACTCGACACCTCCGGCGAGGTACGCGGCGCCGTCGCCCGCCCGGACCGAGCCGGCCGCGGCGACGATCGCGGCGAGCCCGCTCGCGCACTGCCGGTCGACGGTCATCCCGGGGACGGTCTCGCCCAGCCCGGCCGCCAGCGCTGTGACCCGCGCCGGGTTGCCGCCGGGGCCGAACACGTTGCCGAGCAGCACGTCGTCGACCGGGGTGTCGATCTCCGCGGCCAGCGCGGCGAGCACCGGCGCCGCGAGCGCGTCGACGGTGTGGCCGCGCAGCGCGCCACCCGCCGTGCCGATCGGGGTGCGGCGGGCCGCGATCACGACCGGGGTGTCGTCGGGGGTCATCCGCCGCCCCCGTCCCCGCCGGTCCCGCAGGCCCGGGCGTCGAGGACGCCGTCCCGCAGGCCCGCGTCGACGGCCGCCCGCGCGGGCTTGCCGGAGCCGAGCCGCGGCAGCTCGTCCGTGACGAGCCAGCGCCGCGGACGCTTCGCCGGGGACAGCGCCCGCCGGGCCGCGTCCCGCAGCGCCCGGCGGTCCGGCGCGTGGCCCGGCACCGGCTCGACGACGGCGGTCACCAGCATCTCCAGCGACGGGTGCGGCGTACCGGCGACGACGACGTCCGCGACGCCCGGGACCGCGCGCAGCACCTGCTCGACCTCCTCGGGGACGACCAGCGTCCCGCCCGAGGGGATCGTTGCGGAGGCACGGCCGAGCACGGTGAGCGACCCGTCGCCGGCGATCTCGGCCCGGTCGCCGACGGTGCTCGGGCCGGGCGTCGCCGGTTCCAGCACACCGTGGCGCAGCCGTCCGGCGACGGCCTGCGGGCTGGTGAGCCAGAGCACCCCGTCGCGCAGCTCGGTACGCACGTCCCGGACCGGACGCAGCGGGCCGCCGTCGCGCCGGATCGCGATCAGCGAGTGCTCGGCCGAGCCGTAGTACTCGAGCAGCAGGGTGTCCGGGAGCAGCCGCGCGCACCGCTCGCGGACCGCCGGTGCGACGTGCGCGCCCCCGCAGACGATCACCGACGGCCCGGGCCCGGCCGGGTGCCGCTCCCGGTCGTCGAGCAGCGCGGACAGCAGTGCCGGGACGAGGTGGACGGTGCCGGCGGCGCGGGCGTCGGCGGGATCGAGCCGGTCGGTCGTGACGACGTCGAGCCCGTGGTGGAGCGCGTGCACCGCGCCGAACAGGTACAGCGTCGACGACGGCGGCCCCGGCACCAGGACCGGTCCCGGCAGCGGACCGAGCACGTCGAACCCGATCCGCCAGGACCGGCGGGTCCGGGCGAGGACGGACGGGATGCCGGTGCTGCCGGACGTCGTCGGGAGCAGGAAGAGGCCGTCCCCGTGCCGCGCGGGCCGGTCGGCGCGCGCCGCCGGCGCCGGACCGTCGCCGGTCGGGAGGACCAGGTCCGGGTCGACGTCGGCGAGGACCGACGCGCGTTCGCGGGCCGACCACCCCGGGTCCGCGACGAGCGACGCGGCGCCCAGCCGGTCGGCCGCGAGCAGGTACGGCAGGACGTCCCAGCGGGACCGCGCCGGTGCGTCCAGCACGATCCGGTCCCCGGCCCGGGCGCCGAGGGCGGCGAGCCGGGTCCGGGCCGCGTCGACGGCCCCGGCCAGGTCGTCCGGGAGCCGGAGGTCGAGTCCGGGCGGGGCGGGGTGTGGCGCCGTCCGGGCGTGCCCCGCCGTCACCGGACCCGGGGCTCCGCGGACGCCGGCGGCGGCAGCAGGTCGGGCAGCGCGCGGTGCACCAGCCCGGCGATCACCGCGGCCAGCACGACCTTGATCAGGTCACCGGGGACGAACACCAGCGACTGCACGAGGCCGGCGCCCAGGTCGCCGACGTAGGCGCCGATCACCGGGATGCCGATCAGGTAGTCGGCGAGCAGCCCGGCGAGGCAGGCGAGGAGCAGGACCGGGAACGTCCGCCTGCGGGACCGCTGCACGATCAGGCCGGTGACCAGCGCCGACAGCAGCCAGCCCAGGACGAACCCGGCGCTCGGGCCGACGAACACGCTGATCCCGCCGCGGCCCCCGGACAGCAGCGGCAACCCGATCGCGGTCAGCACGAGCAGCAGCGCGACCGCCGCCGTCCCGAGCCGCCAGCCCAGGATGGCGCCGGCCAGGATCGGACCGGCGTTCTGCACGACGATCGGGACGCCGGCGACGCCGCCGATCCCCGGGAACAGGCCGAGGACGGCGATGAACGCGGCGAACACGACGACCCGCGCGAGGTCGGCGGCGGGCAGCGCGGGACGGGATCCGGACACGCGCGAAGGGTAGGTCACCCCGGCGTGTCGGCGGCACATCATGCGGGTTGTGTCACCGCGACACGACCGGTCAGAGCGTCCGGCGGAGGGTGCGGAAACCGTCGTCGTCCGGGCCGGTGCCGTCGTCGGCGTACCCGGCGCGGGCGAACAGCCGGGCCGACGCGGCGTTCCCGGTGTGCACGACGGCGATCACCGGTGTCCCGGGGCCGGTGGCCGTCCGCAGCGCGTCCTCGCCGGCCCGCAGCAGCGGGACGGCGAGCCCGGACCCGCGCCGCTCCGGGGCGACCGTGATCGAGACCTCCCAGCCGGTGCAGTCCCGGTCCCAGCGGACCGTGCCGACCGCACCGTCCACGTCGGACACGACGAGCAGCCGCCGGTCGGTGCGGTCGAGGGAGCCCGCGAGCCAGCGCCGGTGCGCGTCGAGGTCGATCTCGCCGGTGGAGCGCGACCACCGCCGGGTCTCCGGGTCGTTGCGCCAGCCGAGCAGCATCTCCGCGTCGTCGAGCCGGGCGGGGCGGGCGTGCAGGGCGCTCGCGAGGACGGTGTGCTCGACGTGCTCCCGCCGGGCGGCCCCGTCCGGTTCGCCGACGGCGGCGGCGAGCGCGTCCACGATCCGGTTCGCCCCCTCGCCGTCGACGACGGTCCGGGCCCGCGCCCCGAGCGCGTCCCTGCGGCCGGGGCCGGTCAGCAGGTCCCGCAGGACGGCCGCCCCCGGCTCCGGGTCGGCGAGGTCCGCGGCCCCGCCGAGCCCGGCCGCGGCGCCCGCGGCGACGACCGTCCGGTAGCCCTCGACCTGGTTGTCCGCGGCCAGGACCAGGGCCATCGGGACGCCGACGCAGCACAGCTCCCACACCGTCGTCCCGGCCGCGCTGACCACCAGGTCCATCTCGGCCATCGCCGCGGGCAGGTCCGGCAGCGGGGCGATCGCGCGGAACCGCGCCGGGCCGCCCTCCGGGAGCGTGACCGACCGGCCCGCGGGGACGACGACGTCGACCTCGGCCGGGACGTCCGCGGCGGCCAGCGCCGCCACCACCCGCCCGAGCAGCCCGGCCGCGTCGGTGCCGCCCATGACGACCAGCACCCGGGGCGGGACCCCGACGGTGGCGGGACGGAGGTCCCGGTCGCGGACCTCCCGCACCCGGCGGGCGCGCCGGGCCGCGATCCGCAGCGGGGCGTACGCGGGTCCGCGCAGCAGCGTCGTCGAGCCGTCGTCGGGCCGGGGATGGTCGTCGGCACCCAGGTTGGGGTCGACGACCAGGTCACCCGGCCGACGGCCGGTGGTGAAGTCCTCGACCGTGGACAGCGCGATGCCGGCCGCGTTCAGCGGTGCGCGCAGGTCGGTGCCGAGCAGGTAGTGGTCGACGTGCACCGCGTCGATGCGGTGGTCGCGGCACAACGCGACCAGGTCGTCGGCCGAGTCGGCCGCATCGAGCAACGTCCCGGGCGGGACGGGTCCGCCGGGCGCCAGCCCGGCCCACAGCCAGCCCAAGCCGTCCAGGCGGCCGGACCAGAACACCTCGTGCCCGGACGCCGTCGCCGCCTCGGCCACGGCGGCGCACCGGACGGCGTGCCCGACCCCCGTCGACGGGCCGGCGTCGCAGCGGAGCAGCAACCGCACCGGCTCAGCCCTCCGCCAGGGACTTCTGCCGGACGTGCGCGTTGAGCGCCACCAGCTCGGGGTGCGACCGGAGCACCGACACGACGGACCGCCAGTCCGTCCGGTCGCCGAGCAGTTCCACCAGTCCCTGCAGGGCCTGCAGGTCGTCGGCGGTGTCCAGGGTCACCCGCAGGTCGTTCGCGGCCGGGGCGACGACGATCCCGAGGCACCGGAACCGTTCGGGATCGGCGTAGAGGCCGGAGGTGACGTGGATCCGGTCGTGGCCGGTCGCGGTGGTCGCCAGGTCGCGCAGCGCGGCCACCGTCGCGAGCTCGACGTCGAGCCCGCGGGGCAGGGTGCGGACCAGGGTGCTGGCCACGTAGTCGTGCTCCGGCGCGTTCCGCCAGGTCGCGGCGACCAGGCCGATCAGCTCCGGATCGAGCAGCGGGCAGTCCGCGGTGAGCCGGACGACGGCGTCGCACGGGTGCTCGTCGGCGGCCCGCACGAAGCGGTCCAGGACGTCGTCCTCGGAACCGCGGACCACCCGGACGCCGAGCTCGGCGGCCCGGTCGGCGACGGCGTCGTCACCGGTGGCCGTCGACGTCGCGACCACGACCTCGTCGACCCCCGGCGCCGTGCGCGCCGCGGTGACCACCCGGTCGAGGACCGGGCGTCCGCCCAGGTCCCGCAACACCTTTCCGGGCAGGCGGGACGATCCCGTCCGCGCCTGGATGACCGCGTTGATCCGCACCTGCTCGCTACCTGCTTCGATTCGTCCGGATGAGCGCGTGCCATCATGCCGGGCGGGAGAAATACCGTGGATGTGGAGGCGTGATGTCGGTACTCAAGGGCTCGTCGGTCCTGGTCACGGGCGGGACGGGGTCCTTCGGCAAGGCGTTCGTGCGCGCCCTGCTGGACCGCTACGAACCGCGCCGTCTGGTCATCCTGTCCCGGGACGAGCTGAAGCAGTACGAGTGTCGCTCGCTGTTCGGCGACGACCCGCGGCTGCGCTGGTTCCTCGGTGACGTCCGCGACCAGCCCCGTCTGCGCCGTGCCATGCACGGCGTCGACTACGTGGTGCACGCCGCCGCGCTGAAGCAGGTCGACACCGCGGAGTACAACCCATTCGAGTTCATCCGGACCAACGTCGAGGGCTCGCAGAACGTGGTCGAGGCCGCGATCGACGCCGGGGTGAAGAAGGTCGTCGCGCTGTCGACGGACAAGGCGTCGTCGCCGATCAACCTGTACGGCGCCACCAAGCTGTGCGCGGACCGGCTGTTCGTGAGCGCGAACCACTACGCGGCCGCCTACGAGACCCGGTTCGCCGTGGTCCGCTACGGCAACGTGCTGGGCAGCCGCGGATCGGTCGTGCCGCTGTTCAAGAAGCTGGCCGCCGACGGGCAGTCGCTGCCGATCACCGACAAGCGGATGACCCGGTTCTGGATCACCCTGCCGGACGCCGTCCAGTTCGTGATCGACTCGTTCGACCGGATGCAGGGCGGCGAGCTCTACGTGCCGCGCATCCCGTCGATGCGGATGACGGACCTGGCCGAGGCCATCGCGCCCGGCGCCGCGACCCACGAGATCGGGATCCGGCCCGGCGAGAAGCTGCACGAGGAGATGATCGCCGCCGACGACTCGCGGCGGACCCTCAAGCTGGCCGACCGCTACGTCGTCGAGCCGTACATCGCCGGCTGGGGCTACACCTCGCCCGAGGGCGGCGAGCAGGTGCCCGATGGCGAGGCGTACCGCTCGGACACGAACGACCTGTGGCTGTCGCCCGAGCAGCTGCGCCAGATGGTCGAGGCCCTGGACTGAGCATGCTTCCCTACGGACGGCAGTCGATCTCCTCCGACGACGTCGAGGCCGTCACGGCGGTCCTCGGCACGGACTGGCTCACGACCGGCCCGGCGGTCACCCGGTTCGAGGACGACCTCGCGGCCGTCACCGGGCACCCGGCGGTGGCCGTCACCAGCGGCACGGCGGCGCTGCACGTCGCCTACGCCGCGGCGGGCGTCGGGCCCGGCCAGGACGTCGTCGTCGCACCGCTGACGTTCGTCGCGACGGCGTCGGCCGCGGCCCTGCACGGGGCGAACGTGATCTTCGCGGACGTCAGCGAGGACACCGGCAACCTCGACCCGGACGCGGCGAAGGCCGCGCTCACGCCGTCCACGACCGTCGTCGCGGGGGTGGACTACGCCGGTCACCCGATCGACGCCGGCCCGCTGCGGGAGATCGCGCACGGCGCGGGGGCCCTGCTGCTGGAGGACGCCGCGCACTCGGTCGGCGGGACCTGGCACGGCCGTCCGGTGGGCGACCTGGCGGACCTGACGACGCTGAGCTTCTTCCCCACGAAAAACCTCACGACGGCCGAGGGCGGCGCCGTCGTCTCGCCGCGGCCGTCGCTGGTGGAGGGCGCGCGGTCGTTCCGCAACCACGGGCTGGTCCGTGACAGGGAGCGGCAGCGGTTCCCGGACGAGGGCCCGTGGCACCAGGAGGTGCACGCCTTCGGCCTGAACTACCGGCTGCCGGACCTGCTGGCCGCGCTCGGGTCGTCGCAGCTGGGCCGGCTGGCGGCCTTCACCCGTCGCCGGGCCGAGATCCACGCCCGCTACGACGCGGCGCTGGCCGACGTCGCCGAGGTGCGCCTGCCGTCCCGGCGCGGCGGCGCCGACCCGGCCTGGCACCTCTACCCGCTGCGCGTGCTCGACGGCCGCCGCCGCGCGCTGTTCGAGCACCTGCGTGCGAACGGGATCGGGGTGCAGGTCAACTACGTCCCCGCCTACTGGCACCCGGTCTTCGCCGATCTCGGCTACCGCCGCGGGCTGTGCCCGAACGCGGAGACCTACTACTCGCAGCAGCTCTCGCTGCCGCTGTTCCCCGATCTCACCGACTCCGACGTGGACCGGGTGGCGGCCCTCGTACGGGGATTCTTCGGACACGGGGAATGACGTCCGTGGCCGGGAACGCGAGCAAGGACGTCCTCGGTCGCGGTTCCCTCTACACCCTCGGCAGCGTCGCGCCGATCCTGGCGAACGTGCTGGTCACCCCGGTGGTGACGCGCGTGCTCGGGCGCGAGGAGTACGGCATCGTCGCGATCGGCCTGATCCTCGTGCAGGTCGGCGCGATGGTCGCGGGCTTCGGGCTGGCGTCGTCGATCACCCGGCACGGCATCCTGGAGAAGTCCGGTGTGGACGGCGCGAGGGCGCTGGTGCTGCAGGGCAGCGCGCTGTCGACGCTGCTGGTCGTCGCCGCCGTGCTGGCCGGCCCGCTGTGGAGCGGGCCGGTGCTGTCGGTGCCCTGGCAGACCGGGCTGGCGTTCGCCGCGCTCGCCGCGGCCGGGTTCGCGATGGTGCTCAACGCGCAGGCGTTCCTGCGGGTGCAGGACCGTCCGGTGCCGTTCGTGGTCATGTCCGGGGTCGCGACCCTCGGCGGCCCGCTGCTCGGCTTCGCGATGGTGGTCTGGCGGGCCAGCGACGCCGACGACTACCTGTTCGGGCTGCTGCTCGGCTACCTCGCCGCCGGCCTGACCGGGATCGTGCTCGCGCTGCGCGACGGATGGCCGCGGACCGCGCGCGGTGACCTGCGGAAGGCGCTGAAGGTCGGCCTGCCCGCCGTCCCGCACCTGGTGGCGCTGCTGCTCGTGCAGAACGCCCTCGTCCTGATCGCGACCCGCTGGTTCGGCATCGACGACGGCGGCCGCATGCAGATCGCGCTGCTCCTCGGGTCGGCGCCCGCGATGATCGTCTCGGCGTTGAACAACGCGTGGGCGCCGGTGGTCTACCGGACCGACCCGGCCGAGCGGGGCGCGGCGCTGGAGCGCAGCGCCCGCGACGTCGCCGCCGTGACGGCGGCGCTGTCCGGCGGGGTGGCGCTGCTCGCCCCGTTCCTGCTGCAGATCCTCGCCCCGGCCGAGTTCGCCCCGGCCCAGCTGGTCCCGGTCGCCGCCGTCACCTCGATCGGCGCCGTCGTCTCGGTCGCCTACCTGGCGAACGTGCACCTCGTGTTCGCCTCCGGACGCAGCGGTGGGCTGGCCGTCGCGAGCCCGATCAGCCTGATGGTCGGCCTGGCCGCAGCGGTCGGGCTCGCGCAGACCGGGTCCCTGACGGCGGTCGCCGTCGGGTTCCCGCTGATCTACGTCGCGCTCGCCGTGGGGACGTCGCTGCTGCGCAGACGGGTGTCGGAGACCAGCTGGCGCGAGCAGGTGCTGCTCGGCCCGCTCGCCGCCGGGCTCGTCGTCTGCGGGGCCGGGGTGGTCCTGCCCGCCGACGGCGTGCTGTGGCTGTCGGTGCGGTTCGGGCTCGCCGCGCTGCTCGGTGTCGCGCTGCTGTGGATGGTGCGGCGGATCTTCACCCGCTGACCGGGCCGGCCCGGCGGGTGATCACGCGTCGAGCGGCTGCTCCGTCGCGATCGGGACCGGCAGTCCCTTCGGCAACGGCCGGGGGACCGCCGCGAGCGGGTTCTTCAGCCACAGCATGGGGCTGAACGAGACGAACCCGCCTGCCGTCATCGCATTCTGGCTGGCCTCGGAACGCTTCGTCAGGCCCAGGACCATCGCCGCTTTGTTGACGGGGGATGCGGCGTAGTACTGGAGACCCGGGCCGATGCTCGGCGTGCGCCCCCAGCCCAGCGCGTCTCTGAGGACATCCGGTTCCAGGAGGTGATGAGCACCGAGCTCACGGCGGGCGAGTTCCGTCGCGGCAGCGTCCGCCTCGGCGGCGCCGGTGACCGGACGGGACCCGTCGGCCGGGTCGGAGACATGGAACTCCGGCCAGCGGTCGCGGAGCATCGCGAGCGCCTCAGCGCCCTGGTGGCCGAACGTCAACGGGTCGCCCCAGACGGCGGCGGGAGTCCCGATCGCTGCGGCATACAGCACCGCGGTCGACAGCCGGTTCGACGAGACCCGGCTGGCGTGACCGATCAGGTGCATGATCCGCAGCAGGAAGTGGGGGTCGTCCCGGCGACCGGCGGTGACCAGGGTGTGTCCGGCCTCTGCCCACGCTGTCGTGATCTCGGGATCGGTCATGTCCTCGTGGTGCAGGCACACCGTCGAAGGACCATCGACCTTGGCGACCTGCCGTGCAAGGTCGGCGTGTGCGCCCGTCACCCGGACCAGACGGGTGCCGTGGAACGGGATGAAGACCGGCCCGAGCTGCGCCGAGGGCTCCCACCCGCCGCGGCGCAGCAGTCGCTCCAGATAGAGCAGTGGGGCGCCGATCGCGGTGGTCGTCCGGTCCTCGTCGGTAGGAGACCAGCCGCGGCAGTCGTGCGACCAGACCAGAAGGCGACGCTGGCGGGGGTCGGTGCCGACCTTCGGGAAGTCGGCGAAGTGTGCCGGCACCGGTGACGTCGCGGTCCAGCCGTGCTGCAGCAGGCCGGCGATGTGCCGGGGGCGGGGCAGGCCCGCGTACGCGGCGAGGACCGCCGAGTGGCCGTAGTAGTGGTTCTGGATGTCCAAGGCCGTGCTCCGGTCCGTCCTGCGTCGTATCGCTGAGGCCGGGCGATCCTAGCGATCAGGGCGATCGCTACCGTCGGGTGCGTGCCTGCCCCGACCGTCGACGTGATGCTCCCCTTCTACGGCGATCCGGAGCTGCTGCGCCGCGCGGTGCGCAGCGTCCAGGAGCAGAGCCGCGACGACTGGCGGCTCACCGTCGTCGACGACGGCTACCCCGACGACTCGATCGGGCCGTGGTTCGCCGGCCTCGGCGACGACCGGATCCGCTACCGCCGCAACCCGCAGCGGCTCGGTGCCCAGCCGAACAACCGGTACTGCATCGAGGCGGTCGAGCTGCCGTACTTCGTGATGATGGGTGCCGACGACCTGATGGCGCCCGACTACCTGGAGACCGTGCTCGCGCTGCACGACCGGTGGTCGCACGCGGCGGTCGTCCAGCCCGGGGTGGCGATCATGGACGAGTACGACGAGCCCGTCCGGCCGCTCGCCGACCGCGTGAAGGCGCTGCTCGCGCCGAAGGGCCACGGCCCGCGGCTGGTGACGGGGGAGGACCTCGTCGTCAGCCTGCTGCGCGGGAACTGGCTGTACAACCCGTCGCTGTGCTGGCGGACGTCGGCGCTGAAGGAGATCCCGCAGTCCGCCGACGTCTTCGACCTGGCCCTTCCGGTCGCGGTGATCGCGGACGGCGGGACGATGGTGATCGACGACCACGTCTGCTTCCGCTACCGGCGGCACCGCTCCAGCGACTCCGGATCGGGCGCGGCCGCGGGGAACCGGTTCGCGGAGGAGCGGCGCTACTTCCGGGCCGAGAGCGACCGGATGACGGCGCGGGGCTGGCCCCGGGCTGCGCGGGCTGCCCGGGCCCACGTCTCGTCGCGGCTCAACGCCGCTGTCCAGCTACCTCAGGCGTTCGCCCGGCGGGACGCAGCGGCGGTCCGGGAGCTGGGGAATCACCTGCTGACGTTCTGACCGGACAGCCGGTCGAGCCACCGGTCGTAGGTCTGATCGAACCGCGCGTCGGTATCCGCGTCGGCCTCTACGAGCCTGCGTTGTACCGCGCTACGGACCTGTTGGGCGACGTCACGGTCGGCATACACCTGCTCGAAGTAGGTGGGGCGCACGCGTACGACGGCCACGAGTTCGCGATCGCCCACGGCGCGGGGCAGGTCCGTAGCCCATGAGGTGGCGGGGAGTTCCGGGCCGGGGCCCGTGGCCACGATCACCGACGGTGCGTCTGCCAGCAGGACCTCGGTCGCACTCGCTCCGTGTCCGATCCGCTCGTCGTTCAGGCCGATGTAGTCGGTCGCGCGCCAGCCGGAGAAGTAGGGGATCGCACCGGCATCCGTCATCGCCACCGACCGGCGGGCCTCGGGGAGGCCGGCGTCGGCCAGGCCCTGGCCGATCGCGATGTGAGCCCGGCGAAGATCCTCGCCGTAGTTGACCATCGTGGGTCCGTCTCGGTGCAGGAACCCCGCAGTGCAGGTCCAGGCGACGGTGATGAGTGCCACGAAGACCGCGAGGCGGCGCCGTGCGATGCCGTCCAGCGTCCAGGCGGCACCCAGACAGAGCAGCGGGAGCCCGTGCCAGGCGAACCGCGACAGGTAGTCCATCGCCGGGGCCGTCAGAGCCGGTATGAGGTAGAGGGCAGCGCAGCTCGCGACGAGCAGGGCCGCCGGACCGGCGGTGGGCCGCCGTGTCAGTCCGGACACGGTGAGCAGGAGGAGCGGCAGCAAGAGGACGACTGTCGTCGTGGCCCAGCGCAGGTCCGTCGCCGCCTCGACCCCGACCTTGACGTAGAAGGTGTTCGGCAGGAGATGACCGAAGTACGTCCATCGCCACGCCGTGTAGGCCCCACCGACGACCGCTCCTCCGACGAGCCAGGCCCAGGTGCGGCGCTCGGCCCGCCGAAGGAATGCCCACACGAGCAGCGGGGGCGCGACGGCGAGGATCCCGTCCGGCCGCAGCATCCCGGCCACGAGCAGCAGAGCGGGCAGCTCCCACGACCGGATGTAGGCCGTCCGGTCGCGGAGCAGCCGGCAGACGAGGACGACCGACCGGAGGACCACCAATGCGAACGGCGCCGTCTCGAGACCGGCGTCCACGTGCACCCAGGTGGGCAGGAACAGCACGAACGCCCCGGCGGCGGCCGCCGCGCCGGTACGAGTCCTCGGCTCCGAGACGAGGATCCAGACGATCGCCCCTGCACACGCCGCAGCGGTGAGCTTGGAGACGACCGGCAGAGACGCCCCGGCCCACACCCACGGAACGTGCCAGAGCATCCAGAGGAAGTTGGTGTACCCCTCGACCGGGTTCTCACCGGGGTTCCAGGTCGGCCCGTGTCCGAGGGCGAGGTTCGCGGAGTAGCGGTAGGTGATGTAGGCGTCGTCCACGGTCACCGACCAGCAGGCCCACAATCCGACCGCCAGGGTGACGAGCGCAGCGGTCAGGAGGAGCAGGCGGGACCGTGGTGACGGTGAGGTCGCGTCGCGATCACGCTCGGCGCCCCGGCGGGATCTGCGCAGCATGCGCGCAGTCTCCCGGAACCCGGAGCACCTCGGGAGCGGACGCGGGCGGTGTCACATGCGGCTCGGCATGTCAGCCGACGAGGTGTCTGCCCAGGGCGCGGAGATCCGAGCGCCTGCGGTGGCGGAGCGCGACGGGTACGAGAGTCGCTGCGTTCAACCGTGACGTCAGGTGCCGGCGGGCGGCCCGTGCCGCCCGAGGCCACCCGCGGGCGTCCATCTCCCGCGCCATGGTGACGAAGAAGGCGCGTTCCTCGTCGAATCTGGTCCCGTTCATTGCCTTGATCGCCGAATCGCTGCCCGTGTGCCGGCGGTACTGGAAACAGGCCCGATCGTCGAGCACCATCGACCAGCCCCGGCCGAGGACGTCCATGATCATCGCCAGGTCCTGCACGACGTGCAGGTCGTCACGGAAACCGTAGTCGGGCACAGCCTCCCGGCGCCAGCAGAGCGAGGGGAAGTAGGTCCAGTTCGCACGGAGAAGGCTCGTGGCGAGTTCCTCGCCACCGAGGACGGTGCGGCCACGGTGGCGTGGTCGGTAGAACGTCTTGATCCGATCCGCCAGCGGCTGCACGTCGCGCCCTGACCCGTCGATGACGGTGACGCCCGGCTGGACCACTCCCGCGTCCGGTGCGGCCTCGATCGCCGAGGTCACGACGTCGACGTAGTCCGGCGACATGACGTCGTCCGCGCCCATGACGGTGAACCACTCGTTGCCGACGTGCGACAGGCAGCGTTGGTAGCTGGCATTCGCCCCGAGGTTCACCTCGTTCCGCAGGCAGCGGATCCGGGAGTCACCGATCTCGGTGATCCACCGGCAGGCTTCGAGGTCGGGGTAGTGGTCGTCGAGTACGAGCAGCGTCCACCGTGGGTTCTTCTGGGCACGGACGCTGTCCACGGCGAGCCGGAGCAGGCGCGCGTCGCCGTAGAAGGGCAGCAGGATGTCGAGCGTCATCGGTCAATCTCCTCGCCACTTCGCGATTCCCTGTCCCGAGCAACGAGGTGCGCTATGAGCAGGTTGCGGCAGAATGACGAGAATCTGGGTTTCACCTGTTCGAGTCGATCCGGCCCGCACCGATGAGTCCCGGTGCGCAGCGCGGTCGTACCGGCATGAGCACCGACACCCAGGCACCCACCACCGTCACGAACATCGGCGTCGCCATGTTCACCGTCGCCGACCAGGACGCCGCGCTGGCGTTCTACACGCAGAAGCTCGGCTGGGAGGTCCGCGGCGACTCCCGGTTCGGCGAGAACGGCGAGTACCGCTGGCTCGAGGTCGCCCCGCCCGGCTCGACCGCGCGGCTCGCGCTGAACCCGCCGATGTACGGCGAGCCGGGCGGCAGCGCGATCGGCGTCGAGACCGCGGACCTGGCGGCCGAGCACGCCCGGCTGTCGGCGGTCGGCGTCGCCGACATGGAGCCGATGCCCACCGACGACACCCCGGGCGCCCCGAAGCTGTTCATGCTCCGCGACCCGGACGGCAACGTCGTCACCGTGGTGCAGGTGTAGCGGTCCGCACCAGCACCGCGTACGGCCCGACGTCCCGCCGCTGCCACGCGGGGTCGTCGAACAGTTGCGGGCCGAACGTCGCGGGCGGGGCGCCGGAGCTCGGGTCGGGGAACCGGTCCTCGGTCGTCGGCAGCTGAAGGAGGCCGTCCGCGGTCCGGGAGAACACGAACACCGACGGGGCGCGGGCCGGTCCGCGGTCCAGCGCGGCCAGCAGCTCCACCGGGCCGGCGGCGGCCGACCAGCGGCGGAGCTCGTCGGTGCGTTCCGGGTAGTTCCCCAACGGGTTCGCGTACTGGGCGCCGGACGCCTGGAACGAGAAGTACGGGTGGTAGGTCAGCAGCGCGGGGTTCGCGCTCGCGACGACGACCTCCCGCTCCGGAAGCCCGGTCAGCCCGTCGATCGTGCCGCGGAGCTCGCCGAGCCAGGCGTTCGGCTCGTCCGGGTTCCGGGAGCCGTCGGGCTTCGTGCCGTCGGGCCGGTAGTCCTGGGCGGAGCCTGCCCACTCGTACGTCTCCGGGACGGTCTGGACCTGCGCGACGACGGCGACCGCCGCGAGCACGGTGACCACGGCGGTGCCCGCCCGGCGGGCGGACGCGTCGCGGCCCCACCGCCGCAGCAGCCCGAGGAGGTCGGCGGCCGCCCACACCGCCCCGGACGCCAGCGCGGCCGTCATGATCGGCTCGATCCGGAACGCCAGGAGCGTCGTCCCCGCGGCCAGCGCCAGCGTCGACAGGAGGTACCAGAGGTACCCGCAGGCCGCCGTCGCCCCGAGGGCGCGGGCGACCGGGGAGCGGCCGGCCGCGGCGACGATCCACACCGTCCCGGCCAGGCACAGCCCGCCCAGCGCGGTCGGTTCGAGCATCGGCACCGGCCAGCGCGACCCGGCCTCGGCGAGGAAGTGCTGACCCGCGCTGTAGGTCGGTTCCCCGGCCGCGGCGACGAGGTAGGGCAGCCAGTGCAGCAGTGTCAGGGGCAGCGCCGCGAGGAGCACGACGCCGACCGTCCCCAGCAGCGGCAGCGGGCGCGCGGTGCGGGTCACCAGGCCGGCGACCGCGAGCACGGTCAGCACGAGCCCGGCGAACACCAGGATCTGGGTGTGCGTGACGGCCGCGACCCCGAGCACCAGCCCGACCAGCACCGCCGTCCGGACCCACGGCCCGCCGTCGCGGCGGCGCACCAGCCGCAGGCCGAGGACCGCGAGCGGCGGGACGAGCGCACCGGTCAGCCACGAGTACGGCGTGTACGCGGCCAGTGTCGCGAGCCCGGCCAGCGTCGTCGCGACGGCGGCGCCCAGCGCGCGGCGCCGCGTCGTCACCAGCGCCCACAGCGCGAACGCCAGGCCCGCCGTCACGGCCAGCGTCGCGATCGAGAACGCCTTGTGGAACTGCCACGCCTCCACACCGAGCAGCGCGGCGGCGCGGCCGCCCACCCAGAACCACGCCGCCGGGTAGTACGGCGGCATGTCGGCGTAGGCGAAGTCGGCGAGCCGGGCGGAGTCGGCGAACCGGGTCAGGAACTGCACCCGGAACTGCTGGTCGCCGGACACCCCGAACAGGTAGTGCGGGGTGTTCGCGAGGAACAGCGCCAGCGGCACCGACGGGAGCGCCGCGAGGCCCGCCCAGGTCAGCGGCGCGGCGAGCAGCGGGCGCGCGGTCCGGGCCGCCAGGACGAGGACGAGCGCGACCACCGCGCCGCCGGACGCGGTCAGCGCCAGCCCGACGTTCGACGACGCCGGGATCGACAGCCCGTCCACCGCGGCGAGCACGGCCACGGTCACGGCGACCGCGACCACCGGCCCGACGACCAGGTCCGCGAGCGCCGCCGGACGGCGGGTGGAGCGCGGCCGCCCGGAGCCGGCCGGCCCCCGGTGCACGGCGGCCGGCCACGGTCGCGAGCCGTCCACCGCGGCCGGGCCGCCGCCGTCGTACACGGGGCTCAGGCCGGCTTCTTCACGGCGACGACGAGGAACGCCTTCGAGATCGCCCACAGCGCCGGGAACCGGCGCAGCGCCGACACCCCCGCCGAGTACAGCGCCGAGCCACCGCCCTCGGCGAGGCTGACGTCGCCGGGCACGGTGAACCGGGCGTCGAGCTCGGGGCGCCGGGCCAGCAGCTTCCGCATCCGCAGGTATCCGGGCGCGTAGCTGGCGTCGGTGTAGTCCTGGCCGCGGCCGGACAGGCGCAGGTACCGGTTCGCGAGCGGCAGCGGCAGCCAGGCCAGGAACGGCAGCGAGTAGTGCGCCTCGATCGGCCACCAGCGGTTCGGCACCAGGATGTAGGCGACCCCGCCGGGGCGCAGGCAGGACGCGATCCGCTCCAGCGCGTCCGGCTGGTCGTCGAGGTGCTCCAGCACGTTGTCGAGGACGGCGACGTCGAACGCGCCGGCGTCCTCGCCGTGCCCGAACTCGCCGATGCCCTGCACGCGGAAGGTGAAGTTGTCGGCGCCGCCCTCCTCGGCCAGCGTCGTCGCCTCGGCGGCCAGCGCGGCGTTCGGCTCGATCCCGACCACCTCGCGGCACATCCCGGCCAGCTCGAGCGCGGTGTAGCCGTAGCCGCAACCCAGGTCGGCCACGCGGCACTCGGCGAACGGCCGGTCCAGGAACGGTCCGGTGGTGATCGCGATCTGCCGGGCGAAGCCGGTGGCGAGCCGTCGCCGTTCGACCATGCGCAGCGAGCGCTCGTACTCGGGGAGGTCGGTGTGCTCGCTCGGGTCCACGGCGGGGAACTCTTCCGTTCGTACGGTCGGGGGGCGACTCACCGTACGAGAGTCACCGCTGCGGGACGGGCACGGGGACGGGCGGCTCCGCCGGGACCATCGCCTGCGGCGCGGGCTCGTCCGGGGCCGCCGGGTCGCAGGCGGTCAGCCGCCACAGCTCCTGCCCGCCGCCCTCGGCGACGAGCTCGAACCCGGGGACCGGTGCGATGTCGTGCAGCCCCGGGTACCAGCGCGCGCCGCCGTGCGAGGGCCAGAACGTGATCGGGCCGCTGATCACCCAGCCGACGCGGGTCGCCGCGGCGGCCTCGCACACCGCGGGATCGGTGGCGGCGTCGCGCAGGCGGGTCGCGACGAGGCTCTGCTCCGGGGTCCAGTTCCCGATCAGGTGCGGGAACAGCACCTCGCGGCCCGCGATCGGGTAGAGCAGCGAGTTGCCGGTGAACGGGTCCGCGGCGACCACGTCGTCCGGCGGGACCAGCGCGGCGACCTCGGTGAAGAACTCCCGCTGGCCCGGTTCGAGCAGGACGTCCGACGAGTCCTGGTAGGTGCCCGCGAGGACGAGCGCGTGGACCCCGACCCGCAGGCCGCCGTACCCGGCGACGAGCGCCAGGGTGCAGGCAAGGACCAGCGCGGCGGGCGCCCCCCGGCGTCGCACGACGGGAGCGACCGGGCCGGGGGCGCGCAGCAGCACCCGGCGCAGCAGGCCGGCCACGGTGACGACACCGATCACGGCGAGCGGGACGCCGGTCACCGGCACCATCGCGGCCAGCCGGTACGAGTCGTTGTACCAGGCACCGGTCAACCCGGCCGTGAGGTCGCCCTCCTGGGAGGCGGCCAGCACGTAGAGGAACCCGGACGCGGCGTGCGCCGGTACCAGCCACGACGTCGCGACCCGGCGGAACGACACGACCGCCCCGACGAGGACGAGCGCCGCGACCGGCCAGAGCGGCGGCCGGGTGTTGGTCGAGAGCAGCAGGACCTGGGCGATCGCCTCGGGCGTGCTGGTGAACGCGGGCCAGTCGAAGTTGCGGACCCCGGCGAGCAGCGGGGACGCCACCATCAGCCACCCGACGACGGCCACCCCGCCGACGGTCACCAGCAGCCCGGCCACCGGCTGCCAGAACCGCCGCGTCAGGAGGCGGTGCCGGGCCAGCCGGACCAGCCCCCACAGGATCGGGAACACCCCGAGCACGGCCAGGCTGAACACCGCGTTCGGGTGGGAGAGCGCCAGCGCGGGCAGGGCCGCGACCCCGAGCGCGACGGCGCCCGCGCGGGGGAGCGCAGGCTCCCGCACGGTCCCGGCCAGTACCGCGACCGCGGCCAGGGCGGCGGGCAGCAGCGCGACGCCGAGGAGGTTGGGCCACAGCACCCCGAAGGACATGAGCGCCCACGGGAAGCCGGTGAACGCCGTCGCGAGCACCGGTGCGGCGAACGCGGCACCGGCCGAGCGGCCGAGGACCTGCCGGGTCAGCAGCAGCGCGGACAGCGGGAAGACCAGCGCGGCGACCGACCAGGACGCCACGTTGGTGGCCACCGGCACCCCGGCCCCGGCCGTCATCGCGGCCAGCGAGACCAGGTCGTGCCACGCGCCCGGGTAGAACGCCGTCGGCGAGCCCGGGCTGGTGAGGGTGCCGAGGGTGAGCGACGACGCGTCGTGCGTCGCGAGGATGTGGGCGACGGCGCTGTAGTGGAAGACGGCGTCGTAGGTCGACGACAGCTGGTCCACCGGCCCGAAGCCGAGCACCACCGTCAGCCAGGCCAGCGCGGCCGCGAGCAGCGTCCCGGCGGTGGCGAGGAGGCCTGCCCGCCGGCCGTCGGCCCCCTCCCGCTGGGCGGAGGTGCGCCAGGTCTGCGGCAGCGCCGTCGTCAGGGGTTCGGGGCCCTGGGCGAACATCCCGCGGGGGGTGCGCAGCCGGACGAACGTGGTGCGCAGCCGTCTGCCCGGCTCCCAGCCGCGCAGCGCGGAGCGCCATCCCCGGTGCAGCGGGCTGCCGGCCGGACGGCGGGCTACGAACGCGCGCAGGAGCCCGGCCGGGACCGCGACCAGGACGGCGGCGACCGACGGCACCCACGGGCTCCACGGCACACCCAGCGCGGTCCCGGCGACGGCGGACGTCGCGATCAGGGCCACCGACACCAGCGGGGCCGCGCCCCAGGCCGTGATCCCGCGGAGCCCGCCGACGCGGGTGACCAGCAGTCCCGGTACGACCACCCAGAACGCCGCGGCGAGCGCCACGGGTACCGCGGACAGCCAGGTGGGTGTGCCCATCGGGCGGGCGCTCCTCTCCCGGGAGCGAGCGCCCCGGATCCGTCGTCGGTCACCGCGCGGCCAGCCGGCGCCGGACGGTGGGCGCGCCGGAGATTACCGCTCGGACACCACCGGGCGCGGGACGCCTCTCCGGCGCCGAGGAGTGATCAGGATCCGACGATCCGCCCCGCGTCGCACGCCGTGATCCGCCAGAGCGCGTTGTCGCCGTCCTCGGCGAGGAGCTCGAAACCGTCGGCGTCGGCGAGGTCGTCGAGCCCCGGCCAGTTCTCCGCGAGCGGGTCCGGCTGCCAGAACGTGGGCGGCGCGGTGACGACGTACCCGACGCCGGTCTCGGCGACGGCCGCGCACACCGAGGGGTCGTTCGCGGCGTCCCGCAGCCGCTCCGCGATCAGCTGCTGGTCCGGTGACCACACCCCGGTCAGGTGCGGGAACAGCACCTTCCGGTCGGTCAGCGGCCACAGCATCGCGGTACCGGCCCACGGGTTCTGCGCGACGACGGCGTCGGCGGGCAGCAGCTCACCGGCGTAGCGCAGGAACTGCGCCTGCTCCGGGCCGACCAGCACCTGCTCCGGGGTCTGGTAGATGCCGGCGAGCTGGTCGATGTGCGAGCGCTGGTACAGCCCGCCCGAGGTCGCGACGACGGCCAGTACCCCGACCGCCACCAGCACCGCGGCCCGCGGCCGCGGCCACGACTCGACGGCGGGCGCGGCCCGGGTGAGCGCGTCGCGCACGAGGCAGGCCACCCGGCGGACCAGCGAGCACAGCGCGACCAGGCCGAGCGCGGCCAGCGGTGCGGCCGTCACCGGGACGAGTGCGGCGATCCGGGGCGCGTCGTTGTACCAGACCCCGGTCCAGATCGAGGACCACGAGCTGGCCCCGACGACGTAGAGGGCGCAGACGAGCACGTGCGCGGGCACCAGCCACGACGTCCGCGCGCGGCGCAGCGCGACCACGGCGCCGGCGAGCGTCAGCACCGCGATCGACCACGCGGGGTCGTTGCCGTTCGGGCTGTGCAGCACCGCGTTGCCGATCGCCCCGGCGACGGTGACCTGCGGCTCCCAGTAGTAGCCGCGGATGCCGTCGAGCACCGGCGAGACGAACATGAACCAGGCCAGCACCCCGCCGACGCCCGCGACGGCCGGCACCGCCGCCAGCGCCCGCACGGTCTGCCACCGGCCGGCGCGGAGGCCCCGGCGGATCGCGCCGGTCACCCCCCACAGCACCGGCGGCGCGGCGACGACGACGGCGCCGAACAGCGCGTTCGGGTGCGCGAGGCCCAGCGCGAGCACGCCGACGACGACCGGGAACCAGCGCGCCACCCGTCCCGGCGGGTACGGGCCGGGCCGGGCCGGGCTGACCGGGTCGGGCCCGAGACCGGGCCGCGCGGCCAGCGCGACGGCGGCGAGCGCGGCCGGGACCAGGGCCACCCCGAGCAGGTTGGGCCACAGCGCGCCGTAGGTGACCAGGGTCCACGGGAACGCGATGAAGCCCAGCGCCAGCACCGGCGCCGCGAGCGCGGCACCGGCCGAGCGGCCGGTCAGCGTCCGCACCAGCAGCAGCACCGACAGGGGCCAGACGAGCAGGGTCGTCACCAGCGCGACGACGTTGGAGGCGACGACGATCTCGCCGGGTCCGGGGGTCAGCGGTGCCACCAGCGAGACGACGCCGTGCCACGCCGACGGGTAGAAGCCGGGCGAGTTCACCAGGCCGCCGACGGTCAGCGAGGACGCGTCGGCGGTGTTGAGGATCCGGGCGACGGCGTTGTAGTGGAAGTTCGCGTCGAACGTCTGGGACAGCGCGTCCGGGCGGTCCATCCCGCGGATCGCGGCCCGGAAGCCGAGCGCCCAGGCGATGACCATCCCGCCGAGTGCGGCCAGGCCGGTCCAGCGGCGGTCCGGCCCGCCCTGCCGCAGCGAGGCCCACGCCTGCGCGGTGCGGGCCCGGGCGAGCGCGGGCCCCGGCACCAGCGGACGCCCGAGCACCAGCCGCCGGGCGCCGACGACCACCAGCGCGAACACGCACGCCGCGGCGACCGGCACGGCACCGCTCCACGGGACGCCCACCATGCTCCCGGCGACCGCGGAGCCGGCGATCAGGCCGACCGACAACAGCGGGGCCGCGCCCCACACGGCGATGCCGCGCAACCCCGCGGCGACGCCCACCAACAGGCCCGGCAGCGTCAGCCAGGCGGCGGCGAGCACCACGAGGGGGACGGCGGACAGCCAGCTCACGACAGGTCCGCCTCCTTTACCGAACGGGATGACACGAGCGGGGGCGCCTGATTCGTCCGCTTCCGCGGCCCGTCTGCGAGGATACCGAAGCCGCCCGGTGCCCCCGATCACGCCTGTCCTACCCTCGGGTGCCGTGAGCCTCGACGGGTACGACCTCGCCAGCTACGACCTGATCGTCGTCGGGTCCGGGTTCTTCGGGCTGACCGTGGCGGAGCGGGTGGCCGACGGCCTCGGCAAGCGCGTCCTGGTCCTGGAGCGCCGCGACCACATCGGCGGCAACGCCTACTCCGAGCCCGAGCCGGAGACCGGCATCGAGATCCACCGGTACGGCGCGCACCTGTTCCACACCTCGAACGAGCGGGTGTGGGAGTACGTGAACCGCTTCACCGCGTTCACGAACTACCAGCACCGGGTCTTCGCCCGGGTCGGCGAGCAGGTCTACGCGTTCCCGATGAACCTCGCGCTGATCAACCAGTTCTTCGGGAAGGCGCACACGCCCGACGAGGCGCGCACGCTGATCGCCGACCAGTCGTCCGAGGTGGACACGAAGCAGGCGGCGAACCTGGAGGAGAAGGCGATCTCGCTGGTCGGGCGCCCGCTCTACGAGGCGTTCGTCAAGGGCTACACCGCCAAGCAGTGGCAGACCGACCCGACCGAGCTGGACGCGTCGATCATCACCCGGCTCCCGGTGCGCTACACCTACGACAACCGGTACTTCAACGACACCCACGAGGGTCTGCCGGTCGACGGCTACACCGCCTGGCTGGAGCGGATGGCCGACCACGAGAACATCGACGTCGTGCTGGACACCGACTTCTTCGAGGTCCGCGACGCGCTGCCGGCGGGAACCCCGGTCCTCTACACCGGGCCGCTGGACCGCTACTTCGACCACGCCGAGGGCGAGCTCGGCTGGCGCACCCTGGACTTCGAGATGTCGGTCGAGCCGACCGGCGACTTCCAGGGCACCTCGGTGATCAACTACAACGACGCCGACGTCCCCTTCACCCGGATCCTCGAGTTCCGGCACATGCACCCCGAGCGGGACTACCCGAAGGACCGGACGGTGATCGTGCGCGAGTACTCGCGCTTCGCCGAGTCCGGGGACGAGCCGTACTACCCGATCAACACGCCGGACGACCGCGCCAAGCTGGAGCGCTACCGCGAGCTCGCCCGCAAGGAGACCGCGAACCGGAACGTGCTGTTCGGTGGCCGGCTGGGCACCTACAAGTACCTCGACATGCACATGGCCATCGGGTCGGCGCTGACCATGTTCGAGAACCGGCTGGTCCCGCACTTCACCGAGGGGCGCCCGCTCTCGGGCACCGAGTCGGAGGACTGATCCGGCTCAGGGCCGTTCCGGGTTCCAGCCCAGCTCGGTGGACACCGCGCGGGCGGCGGCCGCCGTCGTCCGGCCCAGCTCGTCGAGCCGCTCGCCGATCCGCGCGGTCGGCCCGACGATGTTGAGCACGGCGACGATCCGGCCGCGGAAGTCCCGCACCGGGGCCGCGACCCCGGAGAGGTCCGGTTCGAGCTCGTCGCGGGCCTCGGCCCAGCCCCGCTCGGCGGCCTCGCGGATCGCCCGCCACAGCTGGGGCACCGTCCGGACCCGGCAGCCGGGGTAGTCCGGTGCCAGGTCCTCGACGGTGCCGAAACGCACGTAGAGCTCGTCGGGCGTGGCGTCGGTGAGCAGCGCACGGCCCGCCGAGGTGCAGACGAGCGGCGACCTGCGCCCCTCCCAGCCGGACGTGCGGAACGAGTGCCCGGACACCGTCCGCAGGGTGAGCAGCGCGTCGTCGCGCAGCACGCACAGGTGCGCCGTCTCCTCGGTCTCGACCGCCAGGCGGCGCAGGGCGGGCTCCGTGACCCCGGTCAGCCGGCCGTCGGCGCCGCGCGCGGCCAGCGAGAACAGCCGCCAGCCGAGGCGGTAGACGAGACTGTCGTCGTCGCGCTCGACGAGCCCGGCCTCGGCCAGCGCGCGCAGCGCCCGGGACACCTGGCTCTTCTCCCGGCCGGTCAGCCGGGCCACCTGCGCGACGCCGAGACCGTCGGCGCGCTGCGCCTCGTCCGACGCGAGGGCTTCCAGGAGTGCCACGTCCCGGCTCAGCCCGTAGCTGTTGCGAGGCGCATCGGTCACCCTCCGACCGTACTGGGACGGTGGTCGTCGTTGGCGTGAACGCAACGTGGATTGCGATCCACGGCCCGCGCTGGTCGCTCAGCGGATACTTTCCTACAGTCGTCGGATATCCGGCTCGGAGTGCGGAAGCCCCCGATCGCGCTCCGGGCCGGCACCAGTCGGCGCGAACCCCCCGGACGACATGAAGATCACCGACATCACGCTCGACCGGGTGCGGCTGCCGCTGGACCCGCCGCTGCGCGCGGCCTGGGACCCCCGGCCGCGTACCGCGTTCGACGCCACCATCGTCCGTGTGCACACCGACGACGGGCGCGTCGGCATCGGCTCGGGCGACACGATGGACGGCTTCGACGCCTTCCGCGACGTCTTCGTCGGCGAGGACGCCCTCGCGATCGCCCGGCACGTCCGCGCCCTGGAGACCTGCGCCGTGCACGGCGGTCACTACTGGCCGCTCGAGGCCGCGCTGTGGGACCTGGCGGGCAAGGCAGCCGGTCTGCCCGTCGCCACGCTGTTCGGCGGGACCTACGACCGGGTGCCCGCGTACGCGTCGTTCTGCGTGCCGCGCGCCTCCTCCGAGCGGGTCGAGATCGCCGCGCAGGTGGCGGACGAGGGCTTCCGCGCGGCGAAGATCAGGATCGACCGGAACCGGATCGACGAGGGCGTGGCGACCGTCGCCGCGGTCCGCGGTGCACTCGGCGACGAGTTCACGATCATGGTCGATCTCAACCAGTCCTGGCGGACGGCGGGTGACGTCGCACCGGCCACCGACCTGGCAGCCACCCGTCGGCTGGCGCGCCGGCTCGCGGACCTCGACGTCTTCTGGGTCGAGGAGCCGCTGCCCTACCCCGACACCGACGGGTTCCGGACGCTGCGCGCCGACAACCCGGGGCTGCGGATCGCGGCGGGGGAGATGCAGCACTCGGTGCCGGAGATCCTGCGCTGGATCGACGAGGACGTGCTCGACGTCTACCAGATGGACGTCGTCCTCTCGGTCGGCATGAGCCGCGCCCGGACGCTGGCCGAGCTGGCGATGCTGCGGCACCGCTCCTTCACCCCGCACAGCTGGACCAACGGCATCGGGCTGCTGGCGAACCTGCACGTCGCGGCCGGCGTCGGCGGCGGGCCGTGGTTCGAGGTCCCCTACGACCCGCCGGACTGGACGCCGGCGCGGCGGGACTTCCCGCTGGCGGCGCCCGTCACCGTCGGTCCGGACGGGTGCCTCGCCGTCCCGGATGCGCCGGGGCTCGGCGTCGAGCTCGACGAGGACGCGGTCGCACGGTGGCGGGTCGGCTGAGTTCCGGCACGGCGAACCGGACGTTCCACTCCGCTTGTGCGGCGCGCCCGCCCGCCTGCCGCCGCTGCCCCGAGCCGCGGCTACGCTCGGGTACCTCCTCCCGGGCCCGGGCGGTGCGGCAGCGCAGCCGTCCAGGCGCGGGCACGACCGGAACCCGCCGACCCCCGAGGCCGTTTCTGCGATGACCACCGCCCCCACGGACCAGCGAGGCCACCAGGTGTCCGACACCGCCGACCCGACCAGCGGCGAGACGCTCCTGCAGCGGGTGATCCTTCCCCGCCCCGCCGACCCGTTCGCGGTGCGCGCCCTCTACCTCGACGAGCGCCCCGGGACGACCCTCGCGCCGGTCGACCCGCTGCCGGACGAGAAGAGCCGTCCGCTGTCGCTGACCGTCTCCACCACGGCGGGCCGTCGCACCCGCGTGCAGGACCGGACCAGCGCGACCGTGCCCCCGGCGACCGAGGTGTCGTTCGGTGCCTACTTCAACGCCTTCGCCGCCGGGTACTGGCGCGCCTGGTCGACGCTGACCGCGATCGAGCTGCGGCTGGAGCTGGAGGGCTCGGGCCGCGTCGACGTGTACCGCACCAAGGCCGACGGGTCGCAGATCTTCGTCGGCGGCGAGGTCGTGCAGGGCCGCCGCCGGGTGACCATGGAGCTGGACCTGCGCCCGTTCGAGGACGGCGGCTGGTACTGGTTCGACCTCTCCACCGACGAGGGCGACCTCACGCTGCACGGCGGCGGCTGGCACGCGCCGCACGACGCGCCCGGCCGGGCCGCCGTCGTCGTCGGGATGCCGACGTTCAACCGGCCCGCCGACTGCGTCGCCACCCTGACCGCGCTCGGCTCGGACCCGCAGGTCCTCGACACGATCACCGCGGTCGTCCTGCCGGACCAGGGCACGCGGAAGGTGCGCGACGAGGCCGGGTACGAGCAGGCCGCTGCCGTGCTCGGGGATCGGCTGCGGATCATCGACCAGCCCAACCTCGGCGGCTCCGGCGGCTACGCCCGGATCATGTACGAGGTGCTCCACGGGACCGGCCCGCACGCGGGCGGCATCGACTGCGAGCAGATCCTCTACATGGACGACGACATCCTGCTGGAGCCCGACTCGGTGCTCCGCGCGGTCGCGTTCAGCCGGTTCGCGCGCGAGCCCATGCTGGTCGGCGGGCAGATGCTGTCGCTGCAGGCCCGCTCGCAGCTCTCCACGATGGGCGAGGTCGTCGACCGCAACCAGTTCCTCTGGCGGCCCGCCCCCGAGACCGAGGCGCACCACGACCTCGCCGCGCGCACGCTGCGGCAGACGCCGTGGCTGCACCGCCGCGTCGACGTCGACTACAACGCCTGGTGGATGTGCCTGATCCCGCGCCGCGTCGCGGAGGACCTCGGGCTGCCGCTGCCGCTGTTCATCAAGTGGGACGACGCCGAGTACGGCCTCCGCGCCCGCACCGCCGGCTACCGCACCGCGACCGTCCCCGGCATCGCGATCTGGCACATGTCCTTCATCGAGAAGGACGACTCGTCGGACTGGCAGGCGTACTTCCACTACCGGAACCGCCTGGTCGCCGCGGCGCTGCGCGGCCCGGACGACCCGCGGGCGATGCTGAAGGAGACGTTCAAGCGGACCCTGCGGCACCTGATGCTCATGGAGTACTCGGCGGTCGCGCTGCAGATCAAGGCGTTCACCGACTTCCTCGCAGGGCCCGAGGCGCTGTTCCCGAAGCTGCCGGTGGTGCTCGACGAGATCCGCGCGGTCCGCGCCGAGTACGACGACGGCCGCCCGCTGGACTCCGCCACCGACGTCCCGCTCGCGGAGCTGGACGCGCTCGGCGCCCAGCTGTTCCCGGAGCCGCCGGTCGGGAAGGCCAAGGTCGCGCTCGGGCTGGCCCGCGGCGTCCTGCGGAACCTGAGGTCCCCGGCGCCGGGGCGGCAGGAGCGCCCGCAGCGCAACGTCCCGTGGGCGAACGCGCAGTGGTTCGTCCTCTCGGGTCTCGACTCCGCGACGGTGTCCACACCGGACGGTCGCGGGGTCACCTTCCGGCGTCGTGACCCGCAGATGTTCAAGCGGATGGTCGCCGAGTCGTTCCGGCTGCACCGTGCGGTGGCCGCGGACTGGGAGACGCTGCGCGGCCGCTACCGGGCGGCCGAGCCCACGCTCACCGGCAAGGACGGCTGGAAGCAGATCTTCGAGTGAGCCCGGCGGCGTCCACCCGCCGGCCACTGCTCCTGCTGCTGCTCGGCGGGCTGACCTGCCTGCTCGGGATCGGGGCCGCGCTGGCCCCGGTCGACGCCGACGACCCGGTCGTCAGCTGGCCGCGCGCCGGCGAGGCACCGGCGTCGACGGTGCTGCCGCTGTCGCCGTACCGGCCGCTGGAGTTCACCGCGTCGATCCCGTGCGCGGCCGCCGCGTCGCTCCCGGAGGGCGACGTGCTGCGCACGATGCCCGCGGCCGCCGACGACCCGGTCGCGGCGCCCGGGCTGGTGGCGGGCGTCGCCGGCGGGACGCTCACGATCCGCTCCGGCCCGACCGAGCTGTGGGCCGGGCCCGTCGCCGGCGGCTGCACCCTCGTCGTCACCGCGGGAGCGGACGGGACCGTCGTGACCCGGGACGGGGCGACCGTCGCCGAGCACCCGGAGCTCGCGCCGCCGCAGGTCGCCGAGCTGTCCACCGCCGTCGCGGGACCGGCCGCCGACGGGCTCGGGGTGCAGCTGCACACCGACGCCCGCTACGAGTCGTCGCCGTCCCCGCTCAAGGTCGCGCTGCTGGTCGCGCACCTGCTCGCGCTGGCCGCGACGCTCGCGGTCGCCGTCCGCACCTGGACCGGGACCCGGCGGATCCTCGCCGTGCGGCCCCGGCCCGGGATCGCCGACGCCGTCGTCCTCGTCGTGACGCTGGCCTGGGCCGTGCTCGGCCCGGTCAACATCGACGACTCCTGGTACGCGCTGATGGCCCGCCAGGGCGCGGAGACCGGGACCATCGGCAACGCGATCTACCAGTTCAACGTCACCGAGGCCCCGTTCGCGACGAGCCAGTACCTCCTGCAGCTGTGGGGCGGGATCGCCGGATGGGGCCTGCTCCCGATGCGGGTCGTGCCGGTCGTGCTCGGTCTGGGGACGTGGGTGCTGCTCCGGCTGACGCTGGTCGCGCTCGCCGACCGGGCCGGCACCCGCCCGGTCGTCGTGGCGGCGCTGGCCGTCGCCCACCTGGCCTGGTTCCTGCCCTACGGCATCAGCCTGCGGCCGGAGCCGGCGGGCACGCTCGCCGCCGCCGGGGTCCTGTTCCTCGTCGCGGCCGCGCTGCGGACCGGCGCGGTCGGGCTGCTCGCCCCGGCCACCGCCGTCGCCGTCCTCGGGGTGACGACGGCGCCCGCCGCGGTCGTCGCGGCCGTCCCCCTGCTGCTCGCGCTGCCCCTGGTGTGGTGGCACCTCGTGCACTCCGGGTGGGTCACCCGGTGCGCGACGGTCGCGGTCGCGTTCGCCGCCGCGAGCGTCGTCGTCCCGCTGGGACTGGCCGACCAGACCCTCGCCGACGTCCGCGAGTCCGTCGCCGTGCACCGCTGGTACTACTTCCAGTACTCGTGGTGGCAGGAGCTCGTGCACTACGCCAACCTCCTCGGCCCGGACGACCAGGGCACGTGGGGCCGCCGACTGCCCGTCCTGCTGACCGTCGGGGTGCTGCTGCTCGGCACGGTCCGCCTGGCGACCCGGCGCGGCACCGGCGGGCCGCTGGGCCGGGCGCTCGGGTTCGCCCTCGCGGCCACGGCGCTCGCACTCGTCGCGATCGGCCTGAGCCCCACCAAGTGGGTCAACCACTTCGGTGCCGTCGCCGCCCCCGCCACCCTGCTGCTAGCGATCGCGCTGGCCCGTGGCCCGCTGCCGCGCCGGGCGCCCGCCCGGCTCGTCGCCGTCGGGACGGCGGTGCTCGGGCTCGCGGCGGCGGTGATCTACGCCGGGCCGAACCTGTGGCGACCGCTCGGGGACTGGGGCCAGCCGTTCGGCAACCACTCCGTGGTCGACGCCCCGATCCACCAGCAGGTCCTCGCCCCGCACCTCGGGCCGGTCTACCTCCGCAACCCGGTGCTGTGGCTGCTCGTGGCCGTGGTCGCGCTGTGGTGGGCACACCGCAGGCGGCGCGCCGGACGCGCGTCCGGGACCGGACCGGACGGTGCGGTCCTGCGGACCGCCACCGCCGGCGGCGTCGCGCTCATGCTGCTCGTGTTCGCGCTCGCCCCGGTGCAGCAGGCGCCCGGACCGTCGGTCGCGTCGATGAACCTGGCGTCCCTCGCGGGACGGCCGTGCGGGCTCGCCGACGCCGTCACCGTCACGGTGCCCGACGGCGGACCGCTCGGACCGGCCGCCGGCCCGCCGCAGCTCACCGGCGCCCTGCGCGACGGCCCGCCGCCCGACCGGCCCGCACTCGACGGCCCCGTCTGGCACACCGACGACGCCGGCACCGGCACCCTGGAGACCGGCTGGTTCCCGGTCCCGCAGGACCGGTCACGGCTGCTCGTGCCCGCCACCGGCGACCTCCGATCCGACCAGACCGTGCAGGTCGTGGCCGGCTCCGGCCCGGTCGGTGCGCCGGACGCGACCCACGAGATCACGGCGTCGCTGCCCGGGGAGAAGGTCGCGGACTGGACCGACCTGGAGATCGACCTCGCCGCGGCCGGGGACCTCCCCGGACCGGTCACCCAGGTCCGGCTGGTCGTCACCGACGCCACCGACGGCGCCGACAGCTGGCTCGGGATCGGTGCGCCGGTGCCCGCCCGGGACCGGCCGGCGTCCGACGTCGTCCGCGGGGACCCGGTCTACGCCGACCAGGTCACCGCGCTGCTGTGGCCCTGCGAGGACCAGATCGTCGTGCGGCACGGCATCGCGGAGACCCCGCAGTGGCGGCTCCGCACCGGCGACGACCTCGAGGGCGCCACCGAGGACAACGCGTTCTTCACCGGCAACGGCGGCGCGCTCGCCGGGATCGGGCGGACGGCGACCTTCGACGAGCTGCCCTCGCGGCTCGACCCGCCGCCCGGGCGCGCGATGTTCGCGTGGGGCCACGTCGAGCGGGTCGGGTACGACCACCCGACCGGTGGCTACGACGTGGCCGTCGGGACCGAGCGCCGATGGGGCTGGGAGCGCCTGCCGACCCTGGCGGACAAGGACTACACGGGCCGGGACTTCCTGGGCTGAGTCCGCCCCGCCCCGCCCCGCCCCCTTCCCCGTCCCTTCCCCGGGCGGACTCTCCCGGAGACGCTCACCGGTTCAGCCGGCGCTCGCGCGATCGGATGAGCGCTGACGCAACCGGTGAGCGTCCTGGGGCGTGGCTCGGTACGTCGACGTGACGAGGCGGGGGTCCGGGTGGAGTGGGGGTGGGGCCGGATGGGCCGCGGTGCCGGTTCCGGTGGGCTGGGTCCGTGCTCACCACGAAGACCTGGCGCCGGCTCACCGTCTGGCTGCACGTGCTCACCTCGGTCGGCTGGATGGCGCTCGCCGCGTCGCTCGCCGCGCTGCAGGTGCTCGGCGTCGACCCTGCGGTCCGCGGGCCCGCGCTGCTCGCCGCCCACCATCTCGACGCCGTGCTGCTCGCCCCGCTCGCCGTCGGCTCCGCGCTGACCGGGATGGTGCTCGCGGCGGCGACGCCCTTCGGGTTCTTCCACCACCGCTGGGTCGCGGTGAAGTTCGCGATCACGGTGGCCCAGCTCCACCTGGGGATCGTCGTGCTGTCCGCGCGGCTCGACGCGGCGCACTCCGACCCGGCGGGCACCTCGCGCGCGGGCCTGCTGCCGCTGACCCTGCTGATGGTCGCGGCGATCGCGTTCCAGGCCTGGCTGTCGATCGACAAGCCCTGGGGCCGGACGCGCTGGTCCACCGGGCGGCCGCGACCGGTCACCGGGCCGCGCTGGATGTTCGCGTCGGCGTGCGCGGCCGTCGTCGTCGATCTGGGTCTGGGGTTCGGCCTGGGCCACCCGGCGCCCGTGGCGTCGGTCGTGGTCCTGGTCGTCGTGCTGGTGGGCCGGCCCCGGCCGGGGATCAGTCCTCGTAGAGCCGGGTCCACGTCTCCCGTGCCGTGAGCCGCGGCTCGGCGGCCTTCCAGGTCCGTGCCGCGTCCGGGCCCTCGGTGTACAGCCGGCGGACGGTGTGCACGGCCCGGGTGGCGAGCTCGCGCAGGCGCTCCCGGTCGCGGGTCCGGATCCGCACGCCGGTCTCGGCCATGTCGGTCACGATCGCCCGCTCGAACAGCGCCACGTGCCACCAGTGCGCCTCACCGGCCGGCACCATCCCGGACCGGAACGGCACCCGGCCGGTCGCCTGTAGCACCACACGCTTGAGCCAGGTCCGCACCATCTTCGACGGCTTGTGCCCGGCGAGGTGCACGACGGACTCCCGCGGGTCGAGGCCCGCGTCGGCGATCGGCACGGCGGCCGTCTCGGGGTAGGCGGCCCGGATCCGGCGGATCCGCGCGGCCGCGGCGGCGGAGCCGTCGTCGAGGACGGCGGGACCCTCCAGGAAGTCCTCGACCGCGGTCAGCAGCGTCGCGGCGAGCCCGTACTGCATCGCGACGAGGTACTGGGCGAGCAGCTCGACGACCGTCGACGTCACCGTGCGCCGGTCGAAGCCGGTCCGCAGCGCCGCGGTGATCAGGCCGTTGCGCTGGTTGAAGTAGCGGTGCCACTCGTCCCAGTCCTTCCAGCCGAAGTCGGCGTGCCACACGCCGGCGCCGGGCAGGGAGACGGTGGCGAAGCCGTGCTCGCGGGCGCGGTAGCCGAACTCGACGTCGTCCCACTGGAAGAACAGCGGCAGCGGGTAGCCGATGGCGCGCACGATCGGCGCCGGGATCAGGCAGGACCACCAGCCGTTGTACTCGGTGTCGACGCGGCGCTCCTGCACGATCGGCAGCAGCCGCTCGTCGCGCCCGAGCAGGAAGCCCTCCTCGAGGGCGCCGGGCACCGGGCGGCCGACGCGGAGCTTCTCCGGCTCGGCGTACTCGGCGGTGATGTGCACGTGCCCCGGGTGCAGCAGGTTCAGCATCTGCCCGCCGACGATCGCCGGGTTCGTGGTGCAGGCCGCGAACCCGGTCAGCCGGACGACGATCTCCGGGTCGAGCAGCACGTCGTCGTCCATCAGGAGGACGTCGTGGTCGTCCGCCGGGTCCCCGGCGGTCGCCTCGTACAGGCCGCGGGTGAACCCGCCGGCGCCGCCGAGGTTCGGCTGGCGCTGGTAGACGAGCGTCGCACCGAACGCGTCCGCGACGGCGGCGAACCGGTCCCGGGACTCCAGCGGGTCGCTGCCCTGGTCGACCACCCGCACGAGCTCGACGCGGGCCAGCGCCGCCGGGTCGTCGAGCAGCGCCTGCAGGGTGTTCAGGCAGTCCTCGACGCGGTTGTACGTGCAGATCGTGAGCGAGGTCGGCCGGGGCGGGCGGGGCACGGCCACCGTCCACTCGACGCCGGACACCGCGAGCTCACCGGTGTCGGTGCCGATCTCCAGCCAGAGGCCGCCGCCGTCGAGGAACCGGTCGACCGACCCGGTCAGCTCGACCGCGGTGTCGCCGTCGACGTCGGCCACCTCGACCGCGCGGGCCACCTTGTTGGTGTCCGACGCCATCAGCCAGATCCGGCCGCGGCCGCTCGCCCGCAGCGTCACCCGCACCTCGGGGACGGTCGTCCAGCGCTGCCAGTAGGTGGCGTGCAGCCGCCCCCAGTAGGTGTTCGTGCTGACCAGCGTCGCCGGTGCCAGCTCGATCCGGGCGCGCTCCCGCCGGGCCGCGCCCCGCAGGACCTCCGCGTAGAGGTCCTCCGGGACCAGGGCCGTGGGCCCGGTGAAGTGCCCGCGCTGGACGACGAGCCTGCCGGGCCGCGGCTCGCCGGCCGGGGGTGTGGCCGGTGCGGGATCGCCGTCGCGGGTGGGACGGGCCGTGTCCAGCATGTCTCGCGGTCGCCTCTCGCCGGGATCGGGTCTTCGGTGAAGTCTGCCGCGCCGTCAGCGGGGCAGCGGCGCCGGGTCTCCCGGCGCGTCCCCGATCCGGGCCACCTGCTCCCAGCCCCACATGGTGCGGGTGCCCCGTTCGGTGGGTGCCTGGGTCGCCTGCGGGGAGTACGGCTCGTAGACCCGGAACTGGCCCCAGTCGAAGTCCCACTGGCCCGGCAGGTAGGTCGGCAGCACCCGTTCGGCACCCAGCAGCGCCGTCCAGCCCCGGGGGCCGCCGCCGGATGCCGCGCCCCACTCGTCGCCGACGGACCGCTGCTGGGTGTCGGCCAGCAGGCGGTAGGCCGGCACGTCGGCGATCCCGGCGTTCACGTCGAAGCGCCGCAGGCACGGGTGGACGAACGCGGTCGGCCAGTCCAGGTAACCGGGCCTGCCCCCCACGACATCGGTCAGCGGGGTCAGCTGCGGCACCCGCGGCTGGGCGACGGCGATCCAGGAGTTGGGTCCCAGCCCGTCGTCGGTCGCGACGACGCGCACCCGGTCGGCCTGCGCGGCGTCCCGGCCGGCCAGGTCGAGCCGGACGTCACGCCAGCTGCGGCCGCCCGCGGCGGTGCCCGCGGTGTCGGCGACCGAGGTGACCGTGCCGGTCGAGCCGCTCGGCGAGATCTCGTCGACGATCCGGTCGCCGGAGGCGAACTCCAGGGTCAGCGAGTTGCCGCCACCGACGGTCCCGGCGATGCCGAGGACCAGCGGGGCGCCGCCGTCGCGTGCCGCCTCGGGGAGCGTGTACCAGCCGGACCGGTACTCGCCGGTGTTGTCCGGGTCCGGCGACCAGCTGCCGACGACCGGCCCGCCCTGCGGGCCGGCACCGGTGACGGCCGGCTGCGTCGAGCCCGTGCCGTCGCTGTCGCGCAGCGACCCGGGGCCGGTCGGCGGCAGGCCGTCGCGGGTGAAGCCCTGCTCGACGGGGGGCTCCGCCCCGGCCGGGGCGGGCGCCGGGGCCAGCACGTTGGCGGCCGGGTCGGTCTCCACCTGCAGCCGGCCGGCCAGACCGCACTCCGACCCGGTCGGGTCGGAGACGATGTCGGCACCCAGCGAGTAGGAGCCCACCTGCTTCTCCAGGCCCTTGGCCAGCGACGCGACCTGGAACAGGACCATCAGTGCGCAGATCAGCGCGACCGGTGCGGACCCCAGCCGGACGGCCTGGGCCTGGCCCATCCGCCGCCGTCGCCGCCCGGGGATCGCGACCGGGCGCGGGATCCCGGGGCCGCGCAGGTGCTCGATCACCCCGACGACGAGCGAGATCCCGGCCAGCCCGAGCAGCAGCGTCGTCGCCGAGAACCCGGCCACCGACGGCGGTTTGTCGAACCACGGCACGCCCCAGTTCGAGACGTACCACCAGGTGTTCGGGCCGGTGAAGGCCAGCGCGGTCACCGCGAGCACCGCCGCGAGGAACAGCGCCTGGTTGCGCCGGGACCGCAGTACGCCGGTGCTGGTCGCGAGGGCGGCCAGTGCCGCGACGCCGGCGCCGAGTGCGGCGAACGCACCGAAGTGGTGCGTCCACTTGGTCGGGGTCAGCGCCAGCACGGCGAACGACAGCACGGTGCTGCCCAGCAGGCGCCGCGAGAAGCCGAGCGCGGCGCCGGGGATCCGGCCGCGACGCAGCAGCACCGCACCGGCGACCGCGGTGCACAGCCACAGCAGCAGCACCGGGAAGCGTCGCTGCAGGGAGCCGTCGCGGGACTCGGTGAACAGCAGCTGGTAGCGGGACAGCTCCTCGTACCAGGACAGGTTCGGGCCCAGGTCGGTGCGCACCCGGGTCGCCTCGGCGACCGTCGCCCACGTCTGGTCCCCGAAGATCGCGACCAGGACGATCAGCCCGGCGGCGAGCAGCGGGGCGAGCGTCGGCACCCAGCCCGCCTTCCGGGCGCGCTCGCTGAACAACGCCAGCAACGGCCGGGCGGCCGCCAGGAACGGGGCCAGGGCGATCAGGCCGGTCGGCGTCGCCGCGACGGCGAACGCGGCCGCCACCAGAGCTCCCGCGACCGGCAGCAGGCGGCGCACGACCAGCGCCCGCTCGAGCATCACGAACGACACCAGCGCCGCGATCACGACGACGCTCTCCGGCCGCAGTCCGTTGTCGAAGGGCAGCCAGAAGCAGAGGAACACCGCGGCCGCCGCCCAACCGGCCGAGCGGCTCCGGCGGACCCGGGTCCCGAGCCGCGGCAGCAGCGCCCGGCTGATCAGGAACCAGGACGCGATGCCCATCGCCAGCGCGGGGAGCCGCAGCCACAGCACGGCCTCGGAGACCCCGCTCCACAGCGAGTACAGCTGGTAGAACCAGCCGAACGGCGCCTCGGGCGAGTTGAACCAGCGGTAGTAGTTGCCGACGTAGCCCGCAGCGTCGTTGCCCCGGGAGATCGCCAGGATGTAGCCGTCGTCCGAGGTCATCGAGCCGATCACGGCCCACACCGCGAGGACGGCGACGACGAGGGTGTCGCGGATGCCGTCCCGCCCGCGGAGCCCGACGGCGAGCCGGTGGGTGTGCATGATCCGGCGGCCGTCGCGCTCGTCGAGCCGGCGCAGGTAGTAGAGGCAGCCGAACAGCGTGACGATGGCGATCGCCCCGGCGACGATCTTGAGGACGGAGGCGTCGCTGTCGTAGCGGTTGTCGGCGTCGAACGACACCGACGTGCCGGCGACGGGGTCGAGGCCGCCGTCGAGGGCGGAGTAGACGCCGGTGACCTGGGGACGGGCATCGCCGTCGAAGTCGAGCAGGGTGGTGCCGCCGAGCGTGGCGGTGGTCGCCGCGTCGGTCGAGTCGACCTGGAGGGCGCAGCCGGGGCCGGCCGGCGGGATCGCCTCGGTCGCGACGCGCTGGCCGCGGTTGTCCAGGGTGAGGACACCGTTGTCGACGGCGGCCCGGAGTCCGACGGCCTGCGCGGACGGGGACTGCTCCGGTGCGGTGCTCACCACGGTCGCCGGGCCGGGGGTGCGGTCGTCGAGGCTGCGGATCGCGTCGCAGCCGATGGTGATCCGCAGGGTCTCCGGACGGTAGGCGACCAGCGGCGCGTTCAGCGGCGCCGTGCCGGTCTCCGCCGTCGGCCAGGTAACGGTGGCCGTGTTCTGGACGACGGGGAGGAAGGGGATCGCCAGCGCCAGCACCGCCGAGACCAGCCCGAGCACGGCGGCGAGGACCTGATCTCTGGATCGGGATCCGCGGTCGCCGGACCGGGTCCCGGCCTGATGGGCAGGCTCCGTGTCGGCGGTCAGCACGCGGCCGAGGCTAGACGTGCGCCGGGGATCGTCCGTGACGCCCCCGTCATGCCCGCGCGGGCCGGGATTCGCTCGGCCGGGGTCTCAAGGTCGTGCACAGTCGGTAGCCGTCACTCTAAGTCACGGTATGCGACATTCGGGCCCATTTCGGGGGTCACCGGTGACGGTGACGCGCAATTCTCGTTGGCCCCGTCGTGAGCATCCACGCCCCCGAGCGTTCCGCGGCCGACGGTCCGGCCGCGGTGACGTCAGGCACCCCCGACGTACCGCCCGAGCTGGGCGGGACGGCGTCGGCTGGCGTCCAGGAGGGGCGTGGGGAGGTCGCCGCGCTGACCGGTCTGCGGATCGTCGCGGCGCTCTGGGTGGTCGCGTTCCATTTCCATTTCACCCCGATGCCAGGGGTCGAGATGGTCACCGACTGGCTCGGTCCGCTGGTCACACAGGGTGCCCTCGGGGTGGACCTGTTCTTCGTCCTGAGCGGCTTCGTCATCGCCTGGACGTACCTGGAGCAGCTCGGTCCGCGGCTGCGGGCGCGGGAGGCAGGCCGGTTCGTCTGGGCCCGGGTGGCACGGATGTGGCCGGCCTACGCCGTCGTCTTCCACCTCTTCGGGGTGTGGCTGGTGGCCCGGGCGGTGTTCGGGGACACCGACGAGGTCGCCTACCAGGCCGTGCAGCCGTCGCTGGGCGTCGTGGCGTGGTTCGAGCAACTCGTCGGGATCCAGATGTGGACCGAGCCGTACCTGGACGGGGCGTCCTGGGTCGGGCCGACCTGGTCGATCAGCGCGGAGTGGCTCGCCTACCTTCTGTTCCCGCTGCTCGCGGTGGTGTTCTTCCGCCTGCGGAACCTGCCGTTCGTGGTCCTCGCCGCCGGGTCGCTGCTCTGCGTCGCGCCGCTGGCTGCGGCGTTCGTCGTGGTCGGGTCGCCCTACTACCCGTACAGCTGGCTGGTGCGGATCCTCGGCGGGTTCTCCGCCGGTGTGCTCGCGATGCTGGCGGTGCGCAGGCTGCGCGGCCGGGACGTCGCGTCCGCCGCGTCGTCGGTCGCGACGTTCGCCGCGGTGGCCGTCCCGTTCGTCCTCCTCGCCGGCGCCGCCCACGGCGGCGGGCTGCACGGCACGGCCGTCCTGCTCTTCCCGGTCCTCGTCGGTGCGCTCGCGCTCGCCGACCGCGGACCGGTGCACCACCTGCTCACCCGTGCGCCCGTGGTGCACGGCGGGCGCGTCTCGTACGCGCTCTACCTCGTCCACATCCCCGTGTTCGAGGTCTTCTGGTTCCTGAGCGACTCGGGTGTCGTCCCCGCCGGCGGCGAGACCGGACACCTGATCGCGCTCACCGTCTTCGTGGGGACTCTGCCCGTGGCACACCTGCTCTACACGCTCGTCGAACGTCCGGCCCGTCGCTGGCTGCGCGCGCTGCCCACCCGTCGTACGGCGGCGCCGGCCCGCCCGGACACCGTCGAGCCGCCCGCGGCGCGGGCCGTGCTGCACATCGACTCCGACGCCGCCCGTCGCGACCCGGAGACCTCCGTGCTGCCGGTGATCACCGCGGAGAGCGACGTGGCCGCCACCGAGGCACTGCCGGTCCAGTCCCGCGGGCCGGCCGGCCACACTGTGGACAACCCTGTGGACACCGTGCGTGGACAGCGCCCTGCCCCGGCCGTCGCCCCGCGGCCCCGCCGCGAGCACGCGGCACCGGCCCGGCCGGTGCCGGCGCAGACCACGGACGAGCCCGCCCCGGCCGGGTCGGCCCGCTGGGTGCTCGACCGGCTGGCCGCGGCCCGCTCCGCCGGTGTCGACGGGCCGGGCGACGGTGTCTCCGCGGACCTGGTCGCGGCGGCCCGGCTGCGCAGTGGCGGCCCGGGCACCGGGTCGGCGCTGTTCGCCCCGACCGTCGACGGGCCGGGGGCCGCCGACCGGGTGGAGCGGCTGCGGTCGCTGCAGGCGGCCTCCCGCGCGGGCCGGCCGGACACCACCGGCGCCGCCGGTACCGGCACGACCGCCGGCGACGCGCAGGTCACGGCCGGGCGCGGCGGGGTCGTCCCCGCTCCGCGCGCCATCCGGTCGGCGGCGGCCCTTCCGGGCAGCCGCTCCGGTGCCGAGCACTGCGGTCGCGCCGGTCGCCGCCGGGACGACAGCCACTCCAGCGCCGCGACGCCGATCGTCGCCGCGTCGGGTGCGGCGGCCCGCCGTCGTCGCAAGCGGCCCGCGCACGGGGCCTGACCGGCCCGCACGACCTCCGCTGGGGAGCGGGAGACACCGGCCGTGCCCCGGACCGCCGCCGCGGTCCGGGGCACGGCCGCGTCGGGGGCCGGGGTACGGCGCCGCGACCGGTCGCGACGGGTGAGAATGGCGGCGACCACCGTCGCCGAGACCCCTGTGGACCGATGATCCCCACGACCCCGCCGCGCGACGCCCTGCCGGACCCCACCCCGGCGCCGCCGGACAAGGCGTCCCGCCAGTGGTACCTGCGCCTGGTCCGGCTGTACCTGGGCCGCGGCCCCTACCTGGACGTCGCCGGCGCCGGTGGGCTGCTGCTGGCCGGGCTCGCGCGGTTCGGCCCCGTGTCCGGCCTCGCCGGGTCCGACGAGGAGGCGGCCGCCATGCGCGCGGGCGCCCCCGGCTGCCCGGTCCACCGCCGCGTCGACGACCTGCCCGGCCCGCTGCCGTCGCTCACCGCGGTCGGGGTGCTGGACCGGACACCGGACTCCGCCCTCGGATCCGACACCGGCCCCCGTGGCTGGTTCCGGGCGCTCGAGCCGGGCGGCCACGTCCTCGTCGTCGCGACCGACGCGGAGGGCCGCGGACGGGAGCTCACCGGGGCCCGCTGGGTGCCGCCGCGCGTCCCGCGCGGGCACGTACGGATCCGGGAGATCCTCGTCACGCACGGGTTCGAGATCGTCCGCGAGGGATCGGACGGCCTGACCGGAGGTCCCTACGGCGGCGTCCCCGCCCTGCTCGACCCGCGTACCGCGCCGGCCCGTGCGCAGCGCTCGTCGGGGCGGCTGACCCTCGACGCGGGAGCCGGCGAGCACGCCGTCCTGGTGGCCCGCAGGCCGGGGTGAGGTGTGCGGGGCAGGATGCGGGTATGACCGACGTTCTGGACCTGGGCCCCGACGAACTGCTGACCACCACCCGCTCGGTGCGCAAGCGCCTCGACCTGGACCGGCCGGTCCCGATGGACGTGGTCCGGGAGAGCCTCGAGGTCGCGTTGCAGGCCCCGAGCGGGTCGAACCAGCAGGGGTGGCACTGGCTGGTGATCACCGACCCGGAGAAGCGCAAGGCGGTCGGCGAGTACTACCGGCAGGCCTTCATGGCCTACCGGAACTCCTCGGCGTACCCGACCAACAGGACCTCGGGCGACGCCGACCGGGACGCCACCCAGAACCGCGTCGCGGACAGCGCGCTGTACCTCGCGGAGCGGATGAGCGACGTCCCGGTCCTGGTCATCGGCGCGCTGAAGGCCTCGGCTGACCTGCCGGCGAGCAACCAGGCCGGGCTGTGGGGCTCGCTGCTGCCCGCCGCGTGGAGCCTGCAGATCGCGCTGCGCGCCCGCGGGCTGGGCAGCGCCTGGACCACCCTGCACCTGCAGTACGAGAAGGAGATCTCCGAGCTGCTCGGTGTGCCGGCGGACGTCCGCCAGGGCGTGCTGCTGCCCGTCGCGTACTACACCGGCGACACCTTCAAGCCCGCGAAGCGGCAGCCCCTGGACACGGTCCTGCACGTCGACGGCTGGTGAGCCGCCGCGCGTCCCGCGTCAGATCGGCAGCTTGCGGAAGATCGGGCGCGGGACGTGCCGCAGGGCGCTCATCACGAACCGCATCGGGGCCGGTGCCCAGACCAGCTCCTTGCGGTTGCGCACCGCGTCGACGATGACGTCGCCGACCGCCTGCGGGGTGGTCGCGAGCGGCGCCGGGTCGAGCCCCTCGGTCATCTTCGAGTGGACGAAGCCGGGCCGGACGATCGTGACGGTCACACCGAACTCGCGCAGCGCCTCGGTCAGGCCGGTGTAGAACGCGTCCATCCCGGCCTTGGTCGAGCCGTAGACGAAGTTCGAGCGCCGGGCCCGCTCACCGGCGACCGAGGAGATCGCGACGATCGAGCCGTGGCCCTGCTCGCGGAACCGCTCGGCCAGCGCGACGCCGGTCGACACGGTGGCGGTGTAGTTGACCTGGGCCAGCTCGACGGCGTGCTCGACGTCGGTCCAGCCGCGCTCGTTGTCCCCGAGCAGGCCGAACGCGACGACGGCGACGTCGATGTCCCCGCCGGCGAAGGCCTTCGTCACGACCTCCGCGTGGGTCTCGATCTTCGCGGCGTCGAACTCGACGGTCTCGACCCCGCAGCCGAGCTCCTCGAGCTCGGTGCGGGCCGCGTCGAGGCGGGGCCCGGGACGGGCGGCCAGCACGACCCGCAGCGGGCGGTCCGCGGCGAACGCACGGACCGTGGCGAGGCCGATCTCGGAGGTCCCGCCGAGCAGCAGGATGCTCTGCGGGTTGCCGACGGCGTCGATCATGTGGGGAGCTCCAGACTCAGAGTGCGAGGGAGAGGCGGCGGGACATGTCGGAGGCGAAGACGCCCGCCGGGTCGGCGGCGTCGCGGATCGCCTTCCACTCGTCGAACCGCGGGTAGCCGGCGGCGAACGCCTCCGGCGAGGTCCGCGACTCCTTGGCCAGGTACAGGCGACCGCCCGCGGCGAGCACCAGCTCGTCGAGCTCGGTGCAGAACCGGGACAGGCCGGGCGCGATCGGGAAGTCGACGGTGATCGTCCAGCCCTTGGTGGGGAACGACAGCGGCGCGTCGTTGCCGTCGCCGAACCGCTTGAACACGTTCAGCCCGGACTTGTGCGGGGACTGCGTGATGCGCTCGACGATCCGGCGCAGCGCGGCCTCCTCGCCCATCGGGACGACGAACTGGTACTGCAGGAAGCCCTTCGAACCGAAGATCCGGTTCCACTCACCGAAGAGGTCGAGCACCTGGTAGAAGGCGGTGATGTTCTGCACGGCGCCGCGCTGGCGGCGCGGGGCCTTGCGGAACCAGAGCTCGCTGAACGCGGTCAGCGACAGCTTGTTGGCCAGCCCGTTCGGGAAGACGTCGGGGAAGGTCAGCAGCTGCGGGGCGTCGAACTTCAGCGGCTCGGCGCGCAGCTTCTCCGGGAGCTGGTCGACGGTCGCCAGCGAGCCGCGGGTGAGGACCGAGCGGCCCGTCCGCGCCCCGGTGGCGGTGGTGTCGAACCAGGCGGCGGAGTAGCCGTAGGTGTCGTCGGAGCCGTCGGTGAGCAGCTCCAGCAGGCCGTCGAGGTCGTCGGTGCGGTCGGTGTCGACCACGAAGTACGCCGACTCGGTGCGGTGCAGCCGCACCTTCGCCCGCACGACGACGCCGGTCAGGCCCATGCCGCCGACGGTCGCCCAGAACAGGTCCTTCTCGGGACCGTCCGGGGTCAGCTCCTTCACCGAGCCGTCGGCGGTCACCAGCTGCAGCCACTCGACGTGGTTGCCGAAGCTGCCCTTGGTGTGGTGGTTCTTGCCGTGCACGTCGGCACCGATCGCGCCGCCGATCGTGACCTGGCGGGTGCCGGGCAGCACCGGGACCCACAGCCCCAGCGGCAGCGCGGCCCGCATCAGCTGGTCGAGCGAGACGCCGGCGTCGACGTCGGCGACGCCGGAGCCCTCGTCGATCGCGTGGATCCGGTTCATCCCGGGCATGTCCAGGACGACACCGCCCGCGTTCTGCGCGGGATCACCGTACGAGCGGCCGAGGCCGCGGGCGATGATCCCGCGGTCGCCTGCGGTGCGAACCGCCTCGGCGACGTCCTCGGCGCCGCGCGGGGTGACGAGCTGCGCGAGCGTGGGTGCGGTCCGTCCCCAGCCGTGCAGGGACGCGGTCCGGCGCGCCGGGGCGTCGGTCCTGATGCTGGTGGGAACGGTCGTGTCCGTCATCGCCGCCCAGGCTACCGAGAGGGCGCTCCGCGCCCGTGAGTGGTTACCGTGGTCCGGACCGCGATAACCACTCACGAGCGCGAAGCGCCACACTGATCGCGTGCTGGACGAGCGGGAGGCCCCCCGGCCCGGGCCCCGGCACGCCCGCATCCCGCTGCCGTCGCCGCGGCCGCGCACCGCTGTCGCGGGCACGTACGTCCTGCTCGGGATCGCGTACCTGCTGGTCTCGCTGTGGCTGCAGCGCCGGGTGCTCGCCGACCCGTCCGGCCTGCTCGCCGGCCACGTCACCGCCGACGCCGACATGTTCGCCTGGTGGCTCAACTGGTTCCCGTTCGCGGTCGGGAACGGCGCGAACCCGCTGGTCACCGACTGGATGCACTGGCCGCACGGGCTGAACGCGCTGTGGAACACCGCGGTGCCGCTGCTCGCCGCGCTGCTGGCGCCCGTCACCGTCATCGCGGGGTCGGTCACCGCGTTCAACGTGGGCATCGTGCTCGGCCCTGTCGTGTCGGGCCTGCTGCTGGTCGCGGCGCTCGGACCGTTCGTCACCTCGTCCGGGATCCGGGGCTGGGTCGCCCGGGGGACCGCTGGTGCGCTCTACGCGTTCTCGCCGTTCCATCTCGCCCACGCCATCGCCGGGCACCTCAACCTCACGTGGTCGGTGCTGCCGCCGCTGCTCCTGCTGATCGCGCACCATCTCTTCGGGCGGGGGCCCCTGCGGCGGCCGTGGCTGGTCGGCGGGCTGACCGGGCTCGCCCTGCTCGGCCAGCTCCTCCTCTACACCCAGACCCTCGCCGTCGGCGTCATCTTCCTGGTGCTCACCGCGATCGTGCTGGCGCTGCGGTTCCCCCGCCGGGTGCCCGCACACCTGCCGGGGCTGCTGCGGGCGGGCGTCGCCTGCGTGGTCGTGTTCGGCGCGCTCGGCGCCTACCCGATCCACCTCGTGCTGGCCGGGCCGAACCGGCCGCGCTCCGCGATCCGCAACGTGCACGCGACCGGTGCGGACCTGGCGAACGTGCTGGTCCCGACCCGGATGACGGCGTTCCGGCCGCTCCCGGACAGCGCGGGGGAGTCGCTCGCCGGGCACATCGGTGAGCAGGGCGGCTACGTCGGCGTCGCGATGCTGGCGCTCGTCGTCGTCGCCGTCCTGGTGATCCGCTCGACGGCGTTGCGGGTGGCCGCCGGGCTCGGCGCACTCGCCTGGCTCGCGTCGCTGGGTACCGGCGTCGTGCTGCTGGGGTCCGAGACCGGGGTGCCGTTGCCGTGGCTCGCGTTCGCCGACGTCCCCCTGCTGTCGGAGATCGAGCCGGTCCGGATCCAGGTCGTGACTGTGCTGTGCGTCGCCGTCGTCGTCGCGATGTGGATCGACCGGATGCCGACCGCACCACCCGCGACCGCCGTCGGTGCGCTCGCGTTGACCGGGTTCGCGCTGGTCAGCTGGCTGCCGGCGGACGCGCAGGAGGTGCGCCCGGCGCCGGTCCCGGAGTTCTTCACCACGGGCGCCGGAGGGCTGGGGCCCGCCGACGTCGTCGAGATCTACCCGCGGATCACCGCCACCTGGGACGACGGCGCGCAGGGCCTGCGCTGGCAGGCCGCGTCGGGTCCGGACTTCCGGATCCGCGGCGGCTACTTCATCGCCTCCGACCCGGACGACGACGTCGTCATCCAGTCCCGGTGGAACCGCTACCAGGTCGGCGCGCAGTGGGTCGCCGACGGGAAGAACGACCCGAGCGACGACTACACCGCGCAGGCCCACCGGGAGCTCCGCACGCTCGGGATCACCGCGGTGGCCGTCGTGCCGGGCCGGTCCGCCGAGGGCGGCGACGACGCCCGGGTCGTGGAGTGGACGCGGCGCGTCACCGGCGACCCCGGCCGCTTCGACGGTGGGGTGTGGCTGTTCCGGTTGCCGGCGAGCGCACCGGTCGGCTAGGTGCCGTTTACCCTGGACACGTGACCAGCCCGCGGCTTCCCGGTGAGCGGCGCGAGATCAGGATCTCGGACGCCGACCGCGAGCGTGCCGCGGAGCGCCTGAACCGGGCGATGGCGGAGGGCCGCATCTCCGTCGACGAGCTGCAGGAGCGTCTCACCACGGTCTACGCCGCCCGGTTCGGCTCCGACCTGACACCGGTGCTGTCCGACCTCCCCGGTGATCCGCTGGACCTGAGCGCCGACGTCCTCGCCACGCCGGTCGGCCCGCCGACCGTGCTGCGCGTCGGCGTCAGCGGGCTCAAGCGGCGCGGGGACTGGCGGGTGCCGTCCCGGCTGCGTGTGCAGAGCTCGATCGGCTCGGTCCTGCTCGACTTCTGCGACACGGAGCTGCCGGAGCCGGTCGTCGAGATCGAGCTGGCGCTGGGGGCCGGGTCGGCCCGCCTGCTCGTCCCGGAGAACGCGACGGCCGACGTCGACGGCCTGGTCGCGGCCTACGGCTCGGTCCGGTCCAAGGTCCCGGCCCGCGCGGTGCACGGCAGGCCGCACTTCCGGATCTACGGCCGGACGTCCGCCGGATCGGTCACCGTCCGCACCCGCTACACGTTCGCCGGCCGGCACTTCTGAGCCGGGGAGGCGCCGTGGGTCACCGGAACCGGCGGCCCTCGTCCCGGCGGTAGGCCCAGCCGGCCAGCAGCGCCAGCGCCACGGTCCACACGACGAACGCGACGACGGCCAGTGGCAGCGGCGCGGCCCCACCGACCGCCCAGATCAGCAGGTCGCGAGCGCCCCGCGTGGGCAGCAGGGCGGACGCCGTCTGCAGCCAGGCGGGGAAGATCTCGGGGGGCATGAGCAGCCCGCCGCCGAAGGCCATCGGGAAGAAGACGAGCTGGGTGACCGGCAGCGCGACCTTCGTCGGCAGCGAGTAGCCGATCGCGAGCCCGCCGAACAGGAACGGCAGTCCCGCGACGAGCAGCATCCCGACCGCGGCGAGCAGCCGTCCCGGCGGGACGTACGCCGGGGTGAACAGCGCACCGAGCATTACGACCGGCAGCAGCCCGAGCAGCGCGAAGAACGCGCCGACCGCCAGGCGTCCGACGATCCGGGCCGTCGGCGGGGCCGGCAACGTCCGCAGGTAGGGGTCCCACGGCTGCTCCCGGTCGTTCGCGACGCCCACGCCGAAGGTGAACAGGAACCCGCTGAGCACGCCGAACAACGCCAGCTGCGCCACCGACACCGTCGCCTGCGCCGGGTCGTCGACCCAGTCGAAGGGCAGCACGAAGAACGCCAGCACCAGCGCCGGGAACAGCGCCGTGGACAGCACCGCGACCGGGATCCGGAGCTGCTCCAGGACCAGGTAGCGGGCGTGCGCGACGACCAGTGTCACGAGGTCTCTCCCGTCAGGCTGAGGAACGCGTCCTCGAGCGACGCCTGTGCCACGCCGAGATCGGCGAACGCCGCGCCGGACCGCACCAGGTCACGGACCAGCTCGTCGGCGTCGGCGGTGTGCAGGGTCCAGCGGTCGCCGTCCCGCTCGGCGAGGTCGACGCCGGGCAGGTCCGGCAGCGCGGTGGCCCGCACGGTGACCCGGCTGCGCCGGACCATTCCGCGGACGTCCGTGACGTCGCCGTCCGCCCGGATCCGGCCCTGCGCGAGGACGACGACGCGTTCGGCCAGGGTCTCGATCTCGTCCAGGTAGTGGGTGGTGAGCAGGACGGTGCCGCCGCCCGCGTGGAACTCGCGGACGGTGTCCCACAGGGCCCGGCGGCCCTCCACGTCGAGTCCGGTGGTCGGCTCGTCGAGCAGCACCAGCCGGGGACGCCCGGCGAAGGCGAGGGCGAGCGCCAGCCGTCGTCGCTGCCCGCCGGACAGTCCGCCCGACTGACGGCGCTCCAGCCCGTCGAGACCGAAACGGGCGAGGAGCTCCCCGGCCGGGACCGGGTCCGGGAAGTGCTCGGAGACGAACCGGACGATCTCGCCGACCCGCAGTGTCTCCGGCAGGCCGGTCTGCTGCGGTGTCGTCCCGAGCGCGACGCGGTTCGCCGCCCCCCGCGGGTCGCCGCCGAACAGCCGCACCGTGCCGGAGTCCGCCCGGCGCAGCCCGGAGACGAGGTTGACCAGCGTCGACTTGCCCGCCCCGTTCGGGCCGAGCAGCCCGGTGAGGCTGCCGGCCTCCAGGACGAGGTCGACGCCGTCGAGGGCGACGGTGCCGCCGTAGCGGCGGGTGACGCCGTCCAGCACGACGGGTGCGCTCACGACCCGACCTCCTCGTCGACCTGCGGGGACAGCAGGGTGCGCAGTGCGGTCGTGTAGTCCTCGAAGGCACGACGCCCGGTTCTCGTCAGCTCGACATAGGTGACCGGGGTGCGGCGCTGGTGGGTCTTGGTGATCGCGACGTAGCCGGCGTCCTCCAGCTTGCGCAGGTGCGTCGAGAGGTTCCCCGCGGTCATCTCCAGCACCTCCTGGAGACGGGGGAAGGTCATCCGGTCGCCGTCGGCGAGCGTCGCGAGGGTGGCGGTCACGCGGAGCCGGGCCTGGGCGTGGATGACGGGATCGAGCTCGCTCATCGGCGGACCCGCCGCAGGACGCCGGTCGCGATCATGGCGCCGCCCCCGCCGAGACCCATCAGCAGCGAGTTCCAGGGCAGCGGCGTGAACGCCGACACCACGGCGATCACCTGCAGCGCGAGGCCGAGCCCGTAGTCGAGCCGGCTCCGCCAGAACGCCCCGCCGAGGGTGTACATCGCCCCGACGACGAACACGAACAGCGCGGGCGCGAGCACCCCGACCCCGGGTCCGCCGAGCCGGGCCAGCGCGCCGACCAGCACGCCGGTGCCGATCATCGACAGCGTCCAGGCCCACCCGTACATGGCCCCGAAGTGCTGCGTGGGACCCGCGACGCCGCGGCCGAGCCGGGCGCCGAGCACTCCGGACGCGATCATCGACAGCACGATCACCGCCGCCGTCGCGATGCCGGCCGCGGTGTCCGGCCAGACCCCGAACCCGGCCCCGGACCACGCGAGGCCGATCACCATCCAGACGACGCCCCACACCACGAAGAACGGCGCGATGTCCGGTTCCTGGCGGGCCTGCTCACGCTCGATGATCGCCAGCGCCTCGGCCGGTGAGGCGGGTGGCTGCTCGTCGACGTCGGTGTGCGGTCGGTCGTCCACGGGATCCCCCTCTGGATGCGCCAACTGGTTTGTGGCTGCATCTAGTTTGTAGCGCAAAGTGGTTGGTGGTGTCCAGGGGACGGGTCCGCGCGGTGGCGTCGTTGCACGCCGCTACCCTCGGAGGCGTGACCGCCACCGAGCCCTCGCGGGCCGAGAGCCCGGCTCCCGACGGTGCCGCCGCCCCCGCATCGCGCCACGGACTCGTCCGGCAGCTCGGCAGCTTCGTCGTCATCGGCGCGCTCTCGGCCGTCGTCGACTTCGGCTTTTACCACCTGCTGCTGAACCTGGGCCTGTGGGTGCCGGTGTCGAAGGGGATCAGTTTCGTCCTCGGTACGACGACCGCGTACCTGCTCAACAAGCGCTTCACCTTCACCGGCGCGAACACCGGCGGCAAGGGCCGGTTCGCGGGCTTCGTCGCCCTCTACGGGACGACGTTCGCGGTGAACGTCGGCGTGAACTCCCTGGTGCTGCACCTGCTCCCGCCGCTGGAGTACGGCACCTCCCTGGCCTGGCTCATCGCCCAGGGCACCGCCACCGCGATCAACTTCGTGATGCTGCGCTACGTGATCTTCAAGGACTGACCGGCGGCCTCCATCCCCCGGGTCGCTGCCGCACGGTGTCCTCGGTCGCCGCACCACGTCCCGGCCACCGCACCCCCTGACTGGGCGCCGCGCCCTCTCGCCGGCTGCCGCACCCCCTGACCGGGCGCCGCACCCCCTGACCGGGCGCCGCACCCCCTCACCGGGTGACGCACCCGCTGCGGCCGGTGCGCGGACCGGTGACGGGGTGCGCCAAGCGCTCGCACAGCCGCGCGACCATGCCTTCGGGCCCGGTGTCCGCGATCTCCGACCAGATCCAGCGCACGACGACGAGCCCGCACTCCCGGATCCGGTCCTCCCGGCGCTTCTCCTCCCACAGGATCTCCTCGACGTCGTCGCCCGGCCGCAGCCCACGGCCGTACTTGGTGCGGCCGTCGAACTCCCCGACGACTCCCGCATCCGGCCAGGCGAAGTCCGTCCGGTAGGGGAGCCCCGGCACCTGCCACTGCGTGACTGGGACCGGCAGCCCGGCCACGTGCATGCGGTAGCGGCTGCGCGACTCGCCGGGGCTCTCGGAGAGGTCGTCGGCGAGGGAGAGCACCCGTCGAGCGGGTGGGGCGCCACGACGACCCGCGAACCGGTCGATCGCGGCCCTGATCTCCTCGGCGGTCGTGGCTCCGGGTGGTGGAGGCTCGCCGGGGTCGCGTATCCGGTACCGGTGGAGCGCGGCGTCGAGGGTCACCAGTGCCCGCTCCGCAGACAGCGTCCGGGCGAGATCGGCGACCGTCCGCGCCGGTGAGGTGACGCGCAGCCCGTCGATCTCGACGACGTCGGTCTCCGGCAGCGGTGCACAGTGGACGTGGGTGCCCGCCCGGACCCGGCCGCCGCCGCGCCGGTCCCTGGTCAGGTGCAGCCGGGTGAGCGGCACGCTCCAGAACGGGAGCCGGAACAGCAGACCGGCGGTCACGTGGCTGAACGCCGCCCCGGCGGCCAACCCCGGCTCGACACCGCGGGCGCGCAGGACGTGCATGCCCGCCGGGGACGGCGTGGTCCCGTCAGGGAGCCGGTACACCCCACGGCGGACGACGAGGAGGGCGCCGGTCCGCACGAGGCGGTCGATCTCGTCGGGGCCGTGCCCGGTGGCCAGCAGGGTGTCTCGGCGGAGCAACCCGGCGCGGTCCGGGCGGAGGGTGTCGAGCGGGTCCATGGGCATCACGATGCGCCGCAACGCCGTGGACCGGGAGAGGCTGCCCTCCGGCCTGTGGACAACCTGTGGACAGAGGCTGCATTGTGGACAACTCCGCCGACGATGACCGCGTGCGAGCCTGTCCTCGCGCACCCCGTCACCGCTCCGCGCACCCCATGACAGGTCATGGCACCCCACGCGGGGGGTGCGCCGGCCGGTCACGGGGTGCGTCGGTCGGTCACGGGGTGCGCCGGCCGGTCACGGGGTGCGTCGGTCGGTCACGGGGTGCGTCGGCTGGTCACGGGGTGCGCGGGCCGTGACGGGGTGCGCGGGGCCGAGCGCGTCGACCCACGATCAGCTGATCCGGCCGTGACGGGCGCGGGGGTGTGGAGGCGAGTCCGGGGCGGACAGGGGCGTCAGGCGCGGTCGAACCGCTCGTCGCGGCCCTTCTTCAGCAGGCGCAGCCAGTCGCGGAAGCCGCGCGGGTCCCGCTTCGTCACCAGGAAGTACCAGGCGAACCTCGGCAGCTCCAGGAGCCCGATCCGGCGCATCCCCGGCTGGCTCATGAGGTAACCGCGGTTGCGGTAGGTGTAGTAGCGCTTCACCGGGTCGCCCGGATCCTGCGCGTGCAGGCGCCCGCCGAGCATCGGCTTGAACTCGTCGGATCCGTAGGGGTGCAGGTAGCCGGCGTGCAGCGCGGTGCCGAACGGCAGTCCCGAGCGCACCATCCGGCGGTGCATCTCCACCTCGTCGCCGCGGACGAACAGCCGCAGGTCCGGGACGCCGATGACCTCGAGCGTCGAGGCCCGGAACAGCGCACCGTTGAAGAACGACGCGATCCCGGGCAGGAGCTCGGGGTCCCCGTCACCGGCCGTCAGCGCCGACCGGGTGCGGTGCCAGGTCACGCCCCGGCGCAGCGGGAACGCGAGCCGCTCGGGGTCGGCCTTGTCGGCGACCACGGGGGACACCGCGGCGAGCCCGCGGCGGTTCGCCAGGTCCAGCAGGGTGGCCAGGGTGGACTCGTCGGCGGCGTGGCCGTCGTCGTCGGCGAGGAACACCCAGTCCGCGCCCAGCGCGAGCGCGTGCAGCATGCCCAGGGCGAACCCGCCTGCGCCGCCGAGGTTCCGCCAGGACGGCAGCCAGGTCGTCGGCAGCGGGCAGGCGTCCACGGCCGCGCGGGCCGGCTGGTCCGGTCCGTTGTCGACGACGATCAGGTGCGAGACCGGATGGGTCTGCTTCGCCATCGCGGTGAGCGAGTCGACCAGGAGGTCGGCACGGTGCCGGGTGACGATGACGCCGACGACCGAGCCCGGCGGCAGGGGAGCGTTCACGCGGTCCCCTCGAACGGCGTCCTGCCCTTGTAGTGGTCGAGGACCTCCTGCAGCGGGCCGTACTCCTTGATCGTCCCGTGCTCCATCCACAGCGCGGTGTCGCACAGGTCCGCGAGGAACTCGTCGGAGTGTGAGGCGAACACCAGGATCCCGGAGCGGTCGACCAGCTCGTGGAGGCGGCCGCGGGCCTTGTTCAGGAACTCCGCGTCGACGGCGCCGATGCCCTCGTCGAGCAGCAGGATCTCCGGGTCGATCGAGGTGACGACGCCCAGTGCCAGCCGGACGCGCATACCCGTCGAGTACGCCCGCAGCGGCATCTCCAGGTAGTCGCCGAGCTCGGTGAACTCGGCGATGTCGTCCATCCGTGCTTCCATCTGCTTCCGGGTCATGCCCAGGAAGAGCCCACGGATGACGATGTTGTCGAAGCCGGAGATCTCCGGGTCCATCCCGACCGCGAGGTCGAAGATCGGCGCGACCTTGCCTCGGACGGCGGACCGGCCCCGGGTCGGTTCGTAGATGCCGGCCATGAGGCGGAGCAGGGTGGACTTGCCGGCACCGTTGTGGCCGACCAGCGCCACCCGGTCCCCGCGACCCAGCTTCAGCGTGATGTCGCGCAGTGCCTCGATGATCGGCACCTTGGCGTCGGTGCCGATCCGGCCACCGGCGCGTCCGAGGACGGACTTCTTCAGCGACCGGGTCTTGGCGTCGAAGATCGGGAAGTCGACTCCGGCGCGGTCGATGCGGATCTGGGGTTCATTCACAGCGGCTCACACCCAGTAGGCGACGCGGGAGCGGTAGTTGCGCAGGCAGACCAGCGCTGCGGCCCAGCCGACGATCGTGATCAACCCGGCCACCAGCCAGTACCGGCCGACGATCTCCTGGCCGAGCAGCGGCTCGCGCAGGATCTCCAGGAAGTGGAAGACCGGGTTCAGTTCGACGAGTGCGGCACGCTCCCGTGCGGCCTCGTTGTCCTTGAGGATGTCGATCGACCAGACGATCGGCGTCAGGTAGAAGACCAGCTGGGTCACGCTGGCGATGATCGGCGGGATGTCCCGGAAGCGGGTCGCGAGGATCCCGGAGAGGATCGCGATCCAGGCGCCGTTGATCGCGAGCAGCGCGAACGCCGGGACGGCGAGCAGCACCTCCCAGCCCAGCGGCCGCGGGAACACGACCATCAGCACGGCCCAGACGACCATGTTGTGCAGGAAGAACAGCGTCTGCCGCCACACCAGCCGGTAGATGTGCAGGGTCAGTGGCGCCGGGAGGAACTTGATCAGTCCCTCGTTCGAGATGAAGACCTCGCTGCCCTCGAGGATGCACCCCGAGACGAAGTTCCAGATCAGCAGGCCGACGGCCACGTGCGGCAGGAACGTCGCGATCGGGGTCTCGAACAGCGCCGAGTAGAGGATGCCCAGCCCGAGCGCGATGACGCCCATGCTGATCGAGATCCACAGCGGGCCCAGGACGGAGCGCCGGTAGCGCTGCTTGATGTCCTGCCATCCGAGGTAGCCCCAGAGCGGTCGCTGCCGCCAGCCGGCGGCGAGATCCGCGAACGCCCGGCGCCAGCTGCGCGGGCTCGACATCTCGGACGGATCGACGAGGTCGCCCGGCTCGTTGTCGGTCACGGTCACGGCCACCCGACGAGGGTACTCACGGCCCTTCGCGCGGCCCGGCAGGGGCGGTCCCTGCCGGGCGCGGGCGAAACCGCAGGTCGGAGCCGGGTGCGCCGGGTCCGGACCCGCGGACGGCGGACCGGCCGCGTCGTCCGGGTCAGAGGTACTGCCCGGTGCCCCGGCCCATGCCCTCCGGCATGCCCTGCTCCGGGCCTGCCGACATGCCCGGCGGGAGCCCGCGGCGCATCTGCTCCAGCTGCGCGCGGGCGGCCATCTGCTGGGCGAACAGCGCCGTCTGGATGCCGTGGAACAGTCCTTCCAGCCAGCCCACCAGCTGGGCCTGGGCGATCCGCAGCTCGCCCTCCGACGGCGTCGAGTCGGCGGTGAAGGGCAGGCTCAGCCGCTGCAGCTCCTCGCGCAGCTCCGGGGCGAGACCGTCCTCGAGCTCCTTGACGGAGTTCTCGTGGATCTCCTTGAGCCGGCTGCGGGAGGCCTCGTCCAGCGGGGCCGCCTTCACCTCCTCCAGCAGCTGCTTGATCATCGTGCCGATCCGCATGACCTTCGCGGGCTGCTCGACCATCGAGGCCGGGCTCTGCTGCTCCTCGTCCTCGCCGGACGTGGTGTCGCCGACCGGGCGGCCGTCGGCGCCGACCACCACGACCCGCTCGTCCGGGTTCTCCTGCTCGTCGCTCATGAGCGCCATTCTGGCCCCGGCGGGATCCGGGGCAACCTCAGGCGTCGGGGTTGCGGAGGATCAGCTTGCCGGTGACGCCGCCGTCGGCCAGCCGGCGGTGGGCGTCGGCGGCGTCGGCCATCGAGTACCGCTCGAAGACGACGGGGCGGACCCGGCCCGCGGGGAACAGCGGCCAGACCTGGTCGCGCACCTGCTCGACGATCTCGGCCTTCGAGTGCGGGCCCTCCACCGGGCGCCCGCGCAGGCCCATCGCGGAGACGTGTCCGCGCTTGGCGAGCAGCGCGCCGATGTTGATCTCCGCCTTCACCCCGCCCTGCATCCCGATGATCATCAGGCGGCCGTCCTTCGCGAGAGCGGACAGGTTGTTCGCCAGGCCCTTGGCGCCCATGTTGTCGAGGATGACGTCGGCACCGTGCCCGTCGGTGGCCTTCTTCAGCTCCTCGGCGATGTCGTCGTGGTAGTCGATCGTGATGTCGGCCCCCAGCCCGCGGCAGAACTCCAGCCGGTCGGCGTGGCCCGCGGTCGCCGCGACCCGCGCCCCGAACGCCGTCGCCACCTGGATCGCGTGCGTGCCGATGCCGGACGACCCGCCCTGGACCAGGAAGGTCTCGCCCTCGGCGAGCCGCCCCTCCATGAACACGTTCGACCAGACGGTGCACGCGACCTCGGGGAGGCCGCCCGCGTCCTCCAGCGAGACGCCCTCGGGCACCGGCAGGAGCTGCGCCGCGGGGACGGCGACCTTCTGCGCGTACCCGCCGCCCGCGAGCAGGGCGCACACCTCGTCGCCGACGTTCCAGCCGGTGACACCTTCGCCGAGAGCGGAGATCCGGCCGGAGCACTCCAGCCCGAGGATCTGGGAGGCACCCGGCGGCACCGGGTAGTTGCCCTGGACCTGGAGCAGGTCGGCGCGGTTGACCGCGGACGCGACGACGTCGAGCACGACCTCGCCCGCGCCCGGCACCGGGTCCGGGACCTCCTCCCAGGCCATCTGCTCGGGACCGCCGTACTCCGCCAAGGTGATCGCCTTCATGGTCGTCGACGGTATTCCGTCGCGCCGTCCCGGGCGATCCGGCAGGGTCCGTGGACCATGGACGTGCTCCCGGCGCCGATCGACCCCGTCCCCGACCCGTGGCCGTTGTCGGGGCTCGTGCTGCGCACGCCGCGGCTGGAGCTGCGCCCGGAGGACGACGCGACGCTCCGCGAGTTCGTGACGATGCTCCACTCCACCGGCATCCACCCCGCCGACGAGATGCCGTTCCGGGCCCCCTGGACCGATGCCGACCCGCGGTATCTGGGGCGCGGCGTCGCGCAGTACTTCTGGTCGAACCGGGCTCGGGCGGCGCCGGAGTCGTGGGCGGTGCAGTTCCTCGTGCGGGCCGGCGGCGCTGTGATCGGTCTGCAGGACCTGATGGCCGACCGTTTCGGTGTCCTCCGTGAGGTGCACACCGGCTCCTACCTGGGCCTGCGGTACCAGGGACAGGGGTACGGCACCGAGATGCGGGCGGCGGTGCTGGCGTTCGCGTTCGACCACCTCGGTGCGACGGCGGCGCGCTCGGAGTACGTCGAGGGCAACGCCGCGTCTGCGACCGTCTCCGCCCGGCTCGGCTACGTGCACGACGGCACCGCACTCACGGCCACCCGTGACCGTCGGACGGTGGAGCACCGGCAGCTGCTGGCCCGCGAGGCGTTCGTCCGGCCCGGGTGGGAGCTCGGTGTGCGGGGCTACACGACGGAGCTCGCGGACTTCCTGGCCGCCGATCCGCCGCGGGTCAGCTGAAGACGAGGTCCCGGTGGCGTGGCAGTCGCAGCCACACCTGCCCGCCCACCAGTAGTACGGCGAGCACGGCGAACCACTGCACCGCGTGCACGGCGGGGACGACGTCGACCGGCAGCGCGTAGGCGGCCACCACACGGAGCGCGGCATCGGCGAACAGGCCCAGGGCCCACCACGCGGTGAGCCACCGCCAGATCGTCCGGAACCGGGACGAGTCCGCCCACCGGCGGTCCCACCCGTCGGGATCGTGCCCGGCCCGGCTCAGTGTGATCCGGCCGATCGTGAACAGCGCCGGACGTGCGGTCGGCACCGTGACCAGCAATGTCGCACCGAGCGCCGCCGTGACGAGCCCGTCCCGGGCGAGCAGCACTCGTTCGTCCCCGCTGACCAGCGAGGTCGCCGCGCTCGCGACGCACAGGACCAGGACGAGCACCGCGAACCACTCGATCCGCCGGTGCCGGACCAGCACGTACGACGCCCGAACCGCGGGGGCGGCCGCTCCCGCGAGCAGTGCGGTCCCGGCGCCGACGCCGGACGCGCGCAGGCCGTAGAAGATCGCCAGCGGTGCGACGACGTCGATCCCGACCGTTGCGAGCAGCTCGCGCCGGTTCACGACGTCACCAGCGCCGTCATCCGGTCCGCCACCCGCTCCGGGAACTCCCCGGGCAGCGCGTGCGAGGCGTCCGGCCACAGCTCGACCGTCCCGCGTGGCAGCAGCCCGGCGCGCTCGCGGGCCCGGCCCGCGTCGAGCATCGTGCTGCGCCCGCCCAGCAGGACGAGCGTCGGTACCGCGACCGCGCGGACGTCCGCGGGCGAGGGGAGCGGTGGGAACGGCACCGCGGACGCGTAACCGGACATCCCGGCGTCGATCAGCTGCAGGACGGGATCGTCTCCACTCGCGCCGCCGTCGCCGATCCGGTCGAGGAATCGGCGCCGCATGCGGGCCGGGGCCACGGGCAGCGCGCCGACCGAGGCCACGACCGTCCCGAGCGGGAGGCGGGCGAACGTGTTCGCCGGTTCGAGCAGGGTGAGCGTCCGCAGTCCCCGTGGTGCGCGCCGGGCCAGCTCGAAGGCGATCCGGCCGCCCATCGACGTCCCCACCAGGTGGAACGACGGCAGGTCCAGCCCGTCGAGCAGCGCCCGCAGCCAGCGGGCCTGGTCGGCGACGTCGCGGATCGGCACGTCCTGGTGGCTCGCGCCGGGCCCGCCCAGCGGGTCGACCAGGTGCACGGTGCCGAGTCCCCGCAGCGACGGCACGTTCGGTGCCCAGCTCAGCCCGGGCGCGCCCGCTCCGGGAAGCAGGACGAGCGGGTCCCCGGACGCGCCCTCACAGGTCAGTACCCGGACGGTGCCGTGGGTCGTCCCGACGTCCCGCGCGGTCGACGGCGGCAGCGTCGCGACCGCTGCGTCGTACAGCGCGCGGTACCGGTCCCGTGCCGCCGGGCCGGTGAAGTGTCCGGTCCGCATCACGCCCCCTCCTTGACGATACGATCGGACTGTAAAGAGCGGCTCGGCTGTATGCAAGCCGATCGGATTGCAACGAGGGGATGCGGGTGCCGAGAGTCGTCGATCACGGGCAGCGTCGCGGCGAGATCGCGGAGGCGCTCTGGCGGGTGGCGGCGGACGAGGGCCTGGAGGCGGTCAGCCTGGCCCGCGTCGCGCAGGAGGCCGGTGTCTCCAAGGGCCGGGTCCAGCACTACTTCACCTCGCGCGACGAGCTGCTCGGCTACGCCGCACAGCAGCTCCAGCTCCGTATCGACGAGCGGATCCGCGCGCAGCTGGCCGCCGCCCGACCTGCGACGCCGCTCGACGAGGTCCGCGCGCTGCTGGTCGCGCTCCTTCCGCTCGACGACGACGCCGCCACCGACGCGCGCGTCGGCTCGGCGTTCCTGATCCGCGCCCTCGGCGACGCGGCGATGCGCGAGACCTACCGTTCGGGCAACCGGCTGATCCGCGAGGCCGTCGCCGGCCGCCTGGACGCGGCGCACGCGCAGGGCGAGATCGGCGCCGTGGACGCCGAGCAGGAGGCGACGGTGCTGATCGCGCTGGTCGGTGGGCTGGCCGAGGGGATCCTGCTCGGTGAGTACGCCTCGGCATCCGCTGTCGGGACCGTCGAGCACCAGGTCGGGCGGCTCCGCCGCCCGTGAGTGATTGTGTGTCGGCCAGGACCGACTGTCGTGTCTCAGCACATCTGAGACAGATCTGTCTCAGCACATCGTGGACGGTTTGCTGGTGGTCCGCTGGTAGCGGACGCTGCGATCGAGGGTAAGGCTGGCGGCGACCGCGTCGTCGATGAGGATGGTGACGCGGTCGCCTTGCCAGAACACCTCCGCGGTGGTGCCTGCGTGGCGGCGGCCCAGACCGATCGAGGTTCCGGAGAAGCTGATGACTCCGGTCTCGGAGACGGTGCGGGTGAGGTGTCCGGCGATGCGGGGTGCGGGTCCGGCCGGTCGGGCGGGTTCGCGGGTGTGGAAACGCTGGTGCGGGGTGTCGCCGTCGAGGCTTTGGTGGCGGCGGTGGTTGTAGCCCTGCCGGTAGGTCTCGAGCAGGTTCTGGAGTTCGGTCAGGGTGGCCGGGGTGGGTCGGGCGGCGAGCCAGCGTTGCAGGGTCTGGTGGGCGCGTTCGTTCTTCCCGCAGGTCTGTGGGTGTCCGATCGAGGACACGATGGTGGTGATGCCCAGCGCGGCCAGGCGGCGTTCGAGGTCGACCAGGGGCCACTGGCGGCGCCGGCCGGAGAAGGCGGTGCCGTTGTCGGAGAGCACGCAGGCCGGGTGGCCGTAGCGGGCGAAGCCGGCGCTGAGCGCGGCCCAGGCGGCCTCGCCGTTCTCGCTGCTCGCGGCGTGGCAGGCGATGTCGAGCCGGGAGTGGTCGTCGATGACCTGCACCACCGTGGCGCGCCGGCCATCGGCCAGGACGGTCTGGGCGCCGTCGATCTGCCAGACCGCGTTCGGGGCCGGGTGGACGAACCGGTGCGTTCTGCGGCGGGGTCGTTTACGTGGTTGCGGGGTGATCTGGCCGCGGTCGGCCAGCAGCCGGTGGATCGTGGCCCGCGACGGGACCTCGGCCTGCTCGAGTGCCGGGCCGCTGCCGCCGCTACTGCCGGGGCTGCTGCCGGGGCTGCGGCCGGTGCGGGCCGCGTCGAGCAGCCGCCAGCGGATGGTCTGGGCTCCGTGGTCCCAGCCCTGGTCGGCGAGTTCTTTGCGGGCCCGCACCACCGCCTCGGCCACGTGTTCGGCCACCGCGCTGGGACGGGTGTGCGGGGCACGTGAACGCGGTGCCAGACCGGTGCTGCCCTGGTCTCGGAAACGGGACAGCTTGCGATAGAACACCGACCGGGACACGCCGAGTTCTCGGCACACCCGAGCGATGTTGATCTCTTGCCCGGCGGCGGCCCGGGCGACCGCCGCGACGAGGTCGGGATCCATCTCGAACCCTGTTCCACCCACCTGGACCAGGCTGGTCGATCACCAGGATCGACCAACCCGGCCAGCGGGCTACTCAGTGTCCTCGATGTGCCGAGACATCAACTGTGTCGGATGTCCTGAGAACAAGCAGTCGGCCAGGACCGACTCAAGCACTCACGAGGGGATGTGTGGGTCAGCCGAGGGTGCGGGCGGCGAAGGTGTCGCAGGCGTTCGGGTCGCCGGTCTGCAATCCGGTGGTGAACCACCGCTCGCGCTGGGCGGAGCTGCCGTGCGAGAACTGGGACTCGTCGACCCGGCCGCTGCCCAGGGTCGACTGGATGTGGTCGTCGCCGATCTTCTCGGCGGTGTCGAGCGCCGCGTCGATGTCGGACTGGTCCAGCTCGGTGATCAGCGGCCGGCCGGAGTCGCCGGGGACCGTCGTCGCGTGGTGGGCCCAGACACCGGCGTAGCAGTCGGCCTGGAGCTCGAGGCGGACCGAGCCCGAGGTCGGGCCGGTCTCGTTGCCCACGCGGCGGTTGGTGCCGAGCAGGTTCTGGATGTGGTGGCCGTACTCGTGCGCCATCACGTACGACTGCGCGAACGGGCCGCCCTGCGCGCCGAACCGGGTCTGCAGGTCCTCGAAGAACGTCAGGTCGATGTAGATCTCGGAGTCGGCCGGGCAGTAGAACGGACCGCTGTCCGACGTCGCGGAGCCGCAGCCCTGGGTGCTGACGCCGCCGGAGAAGAAGTTCGTCCGCGGCCGCTCGAAGCCGGACGAGAACTGGCCCGCCCAGAAGTCGTCCAGGGAGTTCACGACGGCGACCATCCGGCAGTCCGTCGAGTTGTTCGCCGACGCCCCGGTCGCGCAGTTCTGCGCCAGCGACGAGCTGTCCGCGGTCTGGCCCGCACCGACCTGGTCGAGGCTCGGGTAGCCGCCACCGGCGGCCATGCCACCCATGTCGACGCCCGCGAAGTTCGACAGCAGCAGGTAGATGACCAGGCCGACGATCCCGAGCCCGCCGCCGGCGCCGGCGACCCGGCCACCGACACCGCGGCCACCGCCGCCGGAGCCACGCAGGTCGTCCACACCGGACGTGTCCAGCCTGGCGTTCTCGTCGAACCGCACGCCGACCTCCCGAAGCCGAGTCGGGAAGATCCCACCACACCCGGCCTGCCCGCACACCGGCGATGCGTCCGCCCGTCGGGGTCAGCCCCGGCGCCAGGCCGCGGGGCTCCGCCCGTGCGCCGTGCGGAAGCGTCGGACGAAGTAGCCGGCATCCCGGTAGCCGACCCGCCGGCCGATCTCCGTGACCGTCAGCTCGGTGCCCACCAGCAGCCGCCGGGCCTCACGCATCCGTCGCTCGGTGATCCACTGCTGCACGGTCCGGCCGGTCCCGCGACCGACCACCGTCGTGAGGTGACCCGGCGTGAGCCCGAGCGCCGAGGCGACGTCGCGCAGCGAGATCGGTTCCCGGAAGCGTTGCTCGATCAGCTCGAAGACGGCGGCGAGCTGCGGGTCCGTGGCCTCGGCCGGGACGTCGTCCTGCAGGCGTCCGAGCGCGACGAGCAGCAGGGTGAGGTGGGCGCGGGCGGCCTCGGCGTAGCCATCGCGCCGCTCGGTCAATTCGGTCTCCAGTGCGTCGAGCCGGGCGAGCCAGCCGGGCCGGTCCGCGGGCGGGACGACCAGCCGCTGCGCCCCGCCACGGTGGTTGCCGACGAACGGTGCGAGCAACGGGTGCCCACGCCAGGACACCAGCGGCGCGGCCGCGTCCGGGTCGACCGCCTCCGCCGGGAAGAGGACGGTCCAGGCCGCCCCGGACGCCGGCGGATCGTCGTCGGCGGCGCCGATGACCGCCCCCGGTGCGACGACGAACGCGTCGCCCGCGGCGAGTTCCCACGCCCGTCCGTCGACGCGGCGGGTCCAGCGGCCCTCCACGAGGTGGATCAGGCACAGGAAGTCGTGGGCGTGCTCGCCGCGCATCCGGGGGACCTCCGCGAGCCCGGAACCCGACCCGCGCTGGACGACGATCGGCACCGGAGAGTGGATGAACCCCATCAGAGGCACATCGGAAGATCGTCCCATCAGCGCCGCACATCCTTCATTGTGCGCCGGTCAACGGCGACGGAAGCTGGGTTCAGCACACGAGTTTCGTACCACGGAGGGGTCATGTCGACCGACTACCTGCCCGCGCTCGTCAGCCCGCGGCTGCTGCCCGGCTACGACGGCTTCGCCACCCTGATGGGGGCGACCGGGATGTACTGGAGGCTGGTCGCCCAGGCCGGGATCCAGCCGGGCTCGACCGTCCTGGAGATCGGGTGCGGGACCGGGAACGTCGTGCTCCGGGCGAAGCGGGCCGTCCCCGGGGCGACCGTGATCGGCCTGGACCCGGACGGCGAGGCGCTCGGCATCGCCCGTCGCAAGGCCGCCGACGAGGGCCTCGCGCTCGAGCTCGACGAGGGGGTCGCCGAGGACCTCCCCTACGACGACGGCAGCGTCGACCGCGTCCTGTCCTCGCTGATGCTGCACCATCTGCCCGCCGACCGGCAGGTGTCCGCGCTGCGCGAGGTGCGCCGGGTGCTCGCGCCCGGTGGGAGCCTGCACCTCGTCGATCTCGACGCCGACCCGCGGGTCGCGGGTCCGATGCGGCCGGTGAACCGGGTGCTGTCGCTCCTGCACCGGCTCGATCCGGCCGCGCGGCGCCTGGGCTTCGGCGGGGGTCACGGGCACGGCCACGGTCAGGGCCACGGGCACGGGCACGGCGCGGACCCGGCGCACGGTCACGCTCACGGTGGGGGCTGGCCGGTTCCGGAGGTGCTGGCCGAGGCCGGATTCGCCGAGCCGGTCGTCGTCGGGCACGGCAGCACGCGGATGGGTGCGGTGACCTACCACCGCGCGGATCGCTGACGCCCACGACGCACCCGCTACCCTGCCGTGCGGAAGCGTGGCAGAGCGGCCGAATGCACCCGCCTTGAAAGCGGGCGTCCGAAAGGACCGGGGGTTCGAATCCCCCCGCTTCCGCCACCGGCCGACGGGGCTCCGCCGACGCCGCCGCGCTCCACGCCGTCCCCGCACCCGCACACGTCGACGGGCTCCCGCACACGTCGACGGGCTCCCGCACACGTCGACGGGCTCCCGCACACGTCGACGGGCTCCCGCACACGTCGACGGGCTCCCGCACACGTCGACGGGCTCCCGCACACGTCGACGGGCTCCCGCACACGTCGACCGGCTCCCGCACACGTCGACCGGCTCTCGCACGGGCCGACCGGCTCCCGCACACGTCGACCGGCTCTCGCACGGGCCGACCGGCTCCCGCACAGGACCGGTCCTGTGCGGGAGCGCGCTGTCCTGTGCGGCACACCCGCGGGCTGTGCGGCGACGGCCGGGGCTCTGTCCGTGTCGGGTGCCGCGGGCTGCTCCGGCCGGACCGTCCGCATCCGGACGATTCTCGCCGAGATGCGGCTCAGCGTCGTCCGCGCACGCCGGGAGGGACTCTGAGCTGCATCTCGGCGAGAGTGTTCCGGGCGCGGACGAGTTCCGGCGGGGTGGGCCGGTCAGGCCCGGCGCCGGCGTGCGGCGTTGTCGTGCTTCCGGACGGCGAAGGCGTGCGCCTCGTCCAGTAGTGCCTGGACCTGCGGCCACGTCTGGTCCGGGTTGATCACGCTCACCCAGTGGTAGGTCCCGTAGACCGGGTGCGGGAAGAGGGTGTCGAGGGCGGTCGTGTCGTGCTCGGCCGCCACCGGGAACAGCTCGGCGAACCGCGGCTTCGGCAGGCCGATGTTGAGGCGGAAGACGCCGGGCCGGTCCAGGTCGGACGCGGTGTCATTGACGTCGGAGTTCACGACGGTCGCCCAGCCCTGGCGGGGGCGCTGGTCGTAGTCGTCGTCCGGGTCGTGGATGGCGAAGACGTCACCGTTCGCCTCGATCAGCCGGGTGCCGGGATAGCCGGCCAGGACGGTGGCGATCTCGTCGGAGTCCATTGCGCCAAGACAGCACGATTCCACCGGGCGATGTGCGGATCAAGTGATGTAGATCACTCAGATGATTCGGCCAGCTCGGCGAGGCGGTCCAGTGAGGCCGCCAGCCGGTCCGCTGTCGTGGCGCGGGCACGGGTCAGCCGGTTCGCGTCGGTCAGGTCCGACCAGTCGTAGGTGTGGGTCACCCGGGTCCGTCCGGGGCCGAGCGCGTCCAGCTCCCAGCGCCACAGGTGGCCGGGCGGTGGACTGCCGGGCTCCGAGGGGAGCCAGGCGATCACCCGTCCCTCCTCGAACTCGACGACCCGGTTCTCCCGGACGGTGCCGAGCGTCAGCGTGGTCGTGAAGACCTCGCCGGTCCCGTGCACCCGTTGTCCGGGAGCGGCGTGGGCGAGGTTGTCGTTGCCGTCCCAGCGCGGCTGCCGGGCCGGGTCGGCGACGAGCTCGAAGATGCGGTCCGCGGGTGCGGCGATCTCCCGGGTGCTGGAGACGACGGTCTGCTCGGTCACCACCGGAGTGGAGCACGCCCGGGAACGGGCTGTCCCGTCGTGGCGGGACGGCACGCGCTCGTTGTCGGACCCCGGTGCCACGATCTCCGCGTGACGACGACCGAACGCGGCATCCCGCCGATGCAGGCCGATCCGGTGACCACGCTCGCCGGGTGGCTCGACTTCTACCGGGCCACCCTGATCGGCAGGTGCGACGGACTGACCGACGAGCAGCTGCGCCGTGCGCCGGTGGAGCCGTCGTCGATGACGCTGCTCGGGCTGGTCCGGCACCTGGCTGCGGTCGAGCGGAACTGGTTCCGCACGGTGCTGGGCGGCGCGGACCTCCCGCCGCTGCACGGCCGCGAGGCGGGGACCGGCCACGACGGTGGGTTCGAGCTCGACGGCACCGGGTTCGCCGAGGCTCTCGCCGCCTGGGAGGACGAGGTCGCGCACGCCCGCGCGGTCTGCGCCGAGGCCGGACCGGACGGCACCGGCTCGCTCGACGGGCACGAGGTGTCGGTGGTGTGGGTGCTGACCCACGTCGTCGCCGAGTACGCGCGGCACTGCGGGCACGCGGACCTGATCCGGGAGCGCATCGACGGGCGCACCGGGGTCTGACGGTCAGCCCCCGCCGCGGTAGGTGCCGAACGTCCAGAGGTTGCCCTCGGTGTCGGTGACCGCGCACGCGTAGGCCGGGCCGCCCGCCGCGAACGCCGTCCGGTGGGGCGCCGCCGGCACGGTCGCGCCGGCGGTGACGGCCCGCTCGTGGACGGCGTCGACCCCCTCCTCGGACGCGACGGCCACGTAGACCGCACCCGCCCGAAACCCGGCGTGGACGCCGTCGTCGTGCTTGGTCCCTCCGAACAGGACGGTGCCACCGCCCGGCCAGGAGAGCTCGGCGTGCACGACGTCGCCGACGTCGTCCCGGATCACCACGGTCTCGGTGAAACCGAGACCGGTGAGGAACCGCAGCGCCGCACCGGGGACGTCGTAGTGCAGGACCGGCCACACCGTCGAGGTCATGGCTCCAACCTACGGCGCGGACAGGGTGTCACCTGCCAGGCTGGGTGCGTGAGCGCTCCCAGCGTCGACGGTCGCCGGTTCACCGCTGTCGCGAACACCGGCGACGGCGAGGTCGGCCGGGCCACCGTCTTCGACTACCACGAGACCGACGGCCTGGTCTGGGCCGAGTACGGCGGCGGCGCGGTCCGGCTCGGCCGGCTCGTCGGCACCCGGGACGGCGACGTCCTGCGGTTCCGCTACGTGCACGTCGCCGAGGACGGTTCGACCAGCTCCGGGCGTTGCGAGGCCCGCCTCGAGGTGCTGCCCGACGGCCGGCTGCGCTCGCACGAGGACTGGTGCTGGGAGTCCCGGCCCGGGGCCGGGACCAGCATCGTCGAGGAGATCGCCTGATCAGACCGGCACGGCGGCCGGACGGGTGTCGGCGCGGGCGTCGACGCCGTGGATCCAGGCCAGCCAGGGGTCCAGCCCGGCCAGCCCCGCGTCCCGGCTGCCGGCGGCCTCGCCGTCGGGCAGGTGCAGCAGGTCCGAGGTGACCAGCGAGCTGCGCTGCACCTGGCGGGTGCGGGTCCGGCGCAGCCGCTCGTAGCGGGCGAACGCGGGGCCCGGGTCGGCGCCGGCGGAGGCCAGCAGGTCGGCGAGCACGACGGCGTCCTCGATGGACTGGTTCGCGCCCTGGCCGTGGTGCGGCAGCATGGTGTGCGCGGCGTCGCCGAGGATCACCACCCGCCCCGCCGACCAGCGCGACAGCGGCGGGAGCGTGTACAGCGGCCAGTGCGCGGACTGCGGGACGGCCTCGACCATCTCGCGGACGGCCGGCGCCCAGCCGGCGAACGCCCGGGCCAGGGTGCCGGGCTCGGCGGCGGCCGGGCCGGAACCCGCGTCCCACCGCTCGGGGCCCTCCAGCACGGCGAGGAAGTTGACCTCACCGCCGTCGGGGCCGATCGCGTAGTGCAGGAGGTGCGCGTCCGGGCCCATCCAGAACTGGATGGCCTGCGGGTCCGGCAGCGACGGCAGGTCGGCGACGCCGACGATGCCCCGGAACCCGGACGTCCCGGTGTAGACCGGCCGGGCGTGCGGGTCGACGACCGCGCGCAGCCGCGAGTGGACCCCGTCCGCGCCGACGACGACCGACGCCGTCGCGGTCTCCCCGGAGGCGAGGGACAGCGCGACGTGGTCGCCGTGGTCCGTGACGCCGGTGACCTCGCTGCTCAGCCGGATCGTCCCCGGCGGGCAGGCCCCGGACAGGATCCGCTGGAACTCGGCGCGGTGGATGCCCAGGTAGGGGGCCCCGAACCGGTCGCGGTAGGAGCCGTCGGCGCCGACCGGGAACGCGGTGACGCGGTCGTGGGTCCGCCAGCCGCGGTGCACCAGCTCGGTCGGCTGGGTCGCGACCGCCTCCAGCTGCCCGAGCAGCCCGAGCTCGTCCATCGGGCGCAGGCCGTTCGCGGACAGCGCCACCGCGGCGCCGACCTCGCGCAGTTCGCCGGCCCGCTCGTACACGGTCACCGGTACCCCGCGTGCGTGCAGCGACAGGGCCAGCGTGAGCCCGCCGATCCCGGCCCCGACGATCGCCACTGATCCGTCCATATCCGGATCCTCACACGTACACCGGGTGGTTTTCCTGACGCAGAACGTCTCACCGGTGACCAGGTTCCGCTCGGGGCCGGGGCCGGGGCCGGGGCCGGGGCCGGGACGACGACGGCGCCGGCACCCCGGGAGCCCAGGGGTGCCGGCGCCGTCACGTGACCGCCGGTGCCGACCGTCAGCCGGTCGGGGACTCCTGCTCCCCGTCACCGGGGGCCGGGTCCTGGCCGAGCTGGTTCGGCGGGAACCGCAACGGCGGCAGCTCCTGTAGCGGCGGCTGCGGGGCGTTGCCCACCTCCGGCGGCACGGGGACGCCCTGGAGCGGGTTGCCCACCGGCTCCAGCGGGTCGGCCGGGGCGAACGTGCCCGGCCGCTCCAGGCCACCGGAGTCGGTGCCGTCGAACGACTCGGTGCGGTCGCAGCCGTCGAGCATGACGGTCAGCGGGCCGTCGGTGTGCACGTCGAGCCGGGCGTCGCAGCTCACGCCGGCCCGCTCCGGATCGACCGTGACCGCGCCGACTCCCGCCGAGCGGACCTCCAGCACGTCCTCCGCACCGGCGTCCACCGGCTCGTCGAGGTGCCGGTACTCGCGCAGGTACGGGTTGACCGGGGAGAACGTGCCCTCGGTCTGCCCGATCTCGCGTTGCGGTGCCGGCACGGGTGCCTCGGTGATCCCCTGACCGCGGCTGACGACGTCGATCGTGCCCAGCTGCTGCGGGTCGCGCGAGGCGATGCCGGACAGCCAGTAGGCGTGGTCGCCCACCAGGCCCGACCCCGGGTCGTCCATCAGCGGGTTCCGCACGTAGGTCACGTGGTGCGGGTCGACCGCGCGCGGCTCGTCGCCGAGCCAGTCGGTGGTGAGGTCCCACATCCCGTTCTTGCACATCACCAGGTGCTCGGCGCCCACGCCGACGTGGCTGACGAACTCGTAGTCGTAGTCGCCCGCCGCGTACAGGTCGGCCCGCTCGCGGGTGATGTTGTAGGGGATGAAGTCGTCGTTCACGCCCGCCCACTCCATCACCGGCTGGTTGCGCCGGCTGGGCAGCAGCTCGGAGATCTTCGACCCCGGCTCGTGCTTCGTCACCGTGTCGACGCCGGCGTTCTCCGCGACCTCGTCGGCGACGCCGTTGACCCCCGGGAGCGACGGCGCGACGTTCAGCCCGTCGCAGACGAACGCCTTGGTGAACACGTCCGGGAAGGTCAGCGACAGCTTGTTCGCGGTGTAGGCGCCGGAGGAGAACCCGGCCATCGTGGTCCGCTCGGTGTCGAGGTCGTAGTGCCTGCGGGCGTCGGCCACCGCCTCGAACACGACGGCGCCGCCCTGGCCGTAGCCCCAGTTGTCGGCGCCGCGGAAGTCGACGTCGATCATCATCGTCGGGTCGTCCGGGCGCTCGGCGAGCTGCCGGTAGAGGTCCTTGTCGCCCGCGACGTCGTCGCCGGGGCGCAGGGCGTACCCGTTGGTCCAGACCATCGACGACCAGCCCTCGGACGGGGCCCCGGTCTCGGGGACGTAGACCATGTAGCGCTGCATCCGGCCCGCCAGGTCGGGGACGCAGTCGTCGCGGCAGGGGTAGCCGAACGACAGGCTCGGGCGCTGGTCACCGGACCCCTCGCCGGACCCGGTGGCGATGCCGCCCTGCTGGGTGCCGGTCCCCGGGGCCGGTCCGCCCGGGTCCGACGGCAGCCGCCTGCCCTGCTCGGTCTCGAACTCCGAGGCGAACACGCGTGTCATGTAGCCGCTGGTCGGGACGCCCGACTCGTCGTCGGTGCCGCTGCGCAGCTTCCCGAAGTCGACGTCGGCGTGGAACGGGCTGAGGTCACCGGTCGCGATCGCGAGCCGCTGGTCGTTGTTGCGGTAGGGCGCCTCGAACGGCTCCTGGAACCGGAACGCGGCGTCGAAGAACGCCGACGGCGTCGGGTCCCCGACGACCGCGCCGCCCGGGTGCGTCTCGTCGGCCGTCGCCCGTGGGGTCAGGTAGGCGTCGGCGTCGCGGTCCCACAATCCGGCCGCGGCGGCGATCCGCTGCGTCCCGTCCGCCGGGTCCCACGCGGAGTGCGGGACCCGGATCTCGACCTGCCGTCGCTCGACGTCGACCCGCACATCGGGGGCGTCGGGCAGGGTCTCCCCGGTGGCGGCGTCGGTGACGTCCCCGCCCGTGCCGTGCACGGTCACGAACCGCTCCGCGGGCATCACGGTGTGGGCGCCGTGCGGTGCCTCGCGCGGTGCGTCGGAGTCCCCCAGCGCCAGGGTGAGACCGAGGAGCTCCGGGTCGGTCATCGTGTTCATCGTGACCCGGAACAGGGTCGCGTCGTCCTCGGGTTTCGCCCGGACCTCGAGGATGTCGGCGGCGTTGCGCCGGTACCCGGCGGCCTCGGGGTAGGTGTAGTTGCGCAGCAGGGTGTCGTTCGGCCAGCGGTACTGGTTGCCGCCGCCCTCGTCGTCGTAGACGCAACCCTGGTGCACGTACTCACCGGCGCGGTAGGCGCTCGTCATGCAGATCCCGATCGGGTCCGCCGACCACGGTCCGGTGTTCTGCAGCTGGGGTGCGTCGACGGCCGGGGCGCGCAGCAGGTCGGGGCCCGCCGTGTCGCCGGCGCCGGGGTCGCCCGGTGCGGCGAGCGCCGACCCGGCACCGACGGCCGCGCCGGCGACGAGCCCGGCCACGACGAGCACGACGCCGACTCGCTTCGTCCTTCTCATGGGGAGCCTTCCACCGGTGACCGCGGCCCGCGCCTCGTTGCGCGGTGGGGTCCGGACGGATCACCGGTACAGGGCACAACGGACCGTCCGTAACCCGGTGACGTGCGCGGATGATCCGGCTCTACTCCGAATGGGCTAAGACGATGCGGCTCTCAATCGACCGGGCGGAATCCGGGGGAAAGGATCAGGGCGAACCCCGAGCATCGCCCCCGGGTGGGCGGGCACCCTGGAACCATGCTGCGGCTCATCCTGAACGTGATCTGGCTGGTGCTCTCGGGCTTCTGGCTGTTCCTCGGCTACCTGGCCGCCGGGATCGTCGCCTGCGTGCTGATCGTGACGATCCCGTTCGGCATCGCCGCGTTCCGCATCGGCTTCTACGCGCTCTGGCCGTTCGGCCGGGACGTGGTGCGCCGACCCACGGCCGGGGTGGCGTCCACGATCGGGAACGTGCTGTGGATCCTGCTGTTCGGGTGGTGGCTGGTGCTCGGGCACATCGGCACGGCGATCGCACTGGCGATCACGATCGTCGGGCTGCCGCTCGCCTGGGCGAACCTGAAGCTGATCCCGGTGTCGCTGTTCCCGCTGGGCTCGCAGGTCGTCGACACCGACGACTACGTGCCGGGGTCGCGCATCGCGACGTGAGCCCGGCCGGTCAGCCCGCGTCGGAGAGGAACTCGGCGCCGGCCCGGGCGAGCAGCCCCGGGTCGTGCACCCCGCACAGCTCGCGGGCCGAGTGCATGGACAGCACCGGGATCCCGACGTCGACCGTCCGGATCCCCAGCCGCGTCGCCATGATCGGCCCGACCGTCGACCCGCACGGCACCGTGTTCTTCGAGACGAACACCTGGCTCGGCACGTCCGCCGTGCGGCACGCCCGCTTCCACGCGGCCGCGCCGGGCGCGTCGGTGGCGTAGCGCTGTACCGCGTTGACCTTCAGCGACGGGCCGGAGTTCGGCACCGACAGGTGGTCCGGGTCGTGCTTGTCGAGGTGGTTCGGGTGCGCCGCGTGGGTGACGTCCACCGACAGGCAGCGGGACCGGGCGAACACCGGTCGGCGGGCGTCGAACCCGCCGGCGAGGCGGGTCAGCACGGTCTCCAGCAGCGGGCCCGCGGCGCCGGTGGCGGTGTCGGAACCGATCTCCTCGTGGTCGAACCCGACGAACACCGGCACCGTGTCCGGGTCGCGCCGCGCGGTCTCGATCAGCGCGGTGATCCCCGCGTGGACCGACGCGAGGTTGTCCAGCCGGGGCGCAGCGAGGAGTTCGTCGTCACGGCCGAGGGTGGCGGGCGGGGTGAGGTCGTAGGTGAACAGGTCGTGCGCGGCGACGTCGCCGGGGTCCTCGTCGGCGAGCACGGCCAGGAACTCCAGCAGGTCACCGCCGCCGGGGTCGCCGAGCCCCCAGACGGGGAGCAGGTGTCGTTGCGGGTCCAGGGTGAGCCCCTGGTTCACGCCGCGGTCGAGGTGGATCGCGAGCTGCGGGATGCGCAGCAGCGGCCGGTCCACCCGCACCGGGACGACCCGGCCGTCGTAGAGCGCCAGCCGTCCGGCCAGCCCGAGGTCGCGGTCCAGCCAGGAGTTCCACAGCGCTCCGCCGTAGACCTCGACACCGACCTGCCGCCAGCCCGCGGCGCCGACGTCCGGGTTCGGCTTGACCTTGAAACCGGGGGAGTCGGTGTGCGCCGCGAAGATCCGCAGCGGCCGCTCGCCGGGTGTCGCGCGCTGCCACCAGGCGAGCACGGTGCCGTCGCGCACGAGGTAGCGGCCGCCGGGGCCGTCGACCCAGGGCCCGTCCTCGGGCTGCTCGACGAACCCGGCCGCGGTCAGCCTGCGGACGGCCTCGGCCACCGCGTGGTACGGCGACGGGCTCGCGGTGAGGAACGAGGCGAGATCACGTGCAGCGTCGGTCACGTAAGGCATCCTGGCAGCAATGACTGGAGGGGCGAGGACGGACGTCCACGACGTGATCGTGGTCGGCGCGGGATCCGCCGGTTGCACGCTGGCCGGCCGGCTGGCCGAGCGCGGTGTCCGGACGGCGCTGGTCGAGGCGGGCGAGATCGTCGTCCCGCCGGAGTCCACACCGATCGCGTCGCTCGCGGCGACCACCCCGGGGCACGTCCTGAACTGGGCCTATCGGGCGACCCTGTGCCAGGGCCGGGAGTGCACGGTGCCCCGCGGCCGGGTGCTCGGCGGCTCCGGCGCGATCAACGGCGGCTACTTCGTCCGGGCGGTGCCCGCCGACTTCGCCGACTGGGCGATCCCGGGCTGGTCCTACGACGACGTCCTGCCCTACTACCGGCGCCTCGAGCGCGACCTGGACTTCTGCACCTCCGACGCGCACGGCGACGCCGGCCCGCTGCGGATCTCCCGGCCGGCCGGGCACCTGCTGGCCCCCGTCACCGACCCGTTCCTGCAGGCGTGTGCCGCGCTGGGGTACTCCGAGGAGCCGGACAAGAACGCCGGCGGCAGGCCGGGGGCGGGCCCGGTCCCGACCAACGCCGTCGACGGGAAGCGGATCAGCGCCGCGACGGCGTACCTCCCGCCGCCGTGGGGGAACGCCGAGTGGCAGGACGCGCTGACCGTCTACGGCGGACGCGCCGTCGACACCCTGCTGTTCGACGGCGACCGGGTCACCGGCGTCCGGTTCGGTGACACGGAGCTGTACGCGGCGGAGACCGTCGTCGCGGCGGGAGCGGTGGGGAGCCCGGCCCTGCTGCAGCGTTCCGGGATCGGACCGGAGGACACCCTGCGCTCGGCGGGCGTCGCGGTGCGCCACGAGCTGCCGGGGGTCGGCCGCGGCTGGTCGGATCACCCGTCGGTGTTCCTGCCGCTGCGCAGCGGACTGCCCGACCCGCACCCGGACGCCGTCGCCGGGCAGGCCGCGCTGAACCTCGACTCCGGCACCGACCCCGCGGGCGACCTGGAGGTCCTGTTGTTCGCGCACCCGTTCGCGCCGGGCGGGCCCGCGCACCTGATGTGCGCGGTGCAGCACCCGGACAGCCGCGGGATGCTCGCGATCACCTCGCCCGAGCACGCCGACCCGCCACGGCTGAACTTCCGCTACCTGCAGACCACCTCGGACCGGCACCGGATGCGGGCCGCGGTGCGGGTCGCCGCGGAGATCCTCCGCGCCGCGGGCTGGGACCGGGCCGGCCCGGACGACGGCGGCCCGGCCGGCTGGGAGCTCGGCAACGACACCCGGCTCGACGAGTGGATCCACGGCAGGCTGACGACGTCGGTGCACCTGTCCGGCAGCGCGGCGATGGGGACCGGGCCGGACGCCGTCGTCGGGCCGGACCTGTGCGTGCACGGTCTGGACGGGCTGCGGGTGGCCGACACCTCGGTGCTGCCGTCGGCACCGCGGCGCGGCCCGGCCGCGACCGCCGTCATGATCGGGGAGCGGGCCGCCGACCTGGTCGGCGGCTGACCGGCCCGACGAGGAGGAACCATGCGCGACGAGGTCACGGTGCACGTGCGGGCACCGGCCCACGAGATCTGGGAGCTGGTCGCCGACGTGCGCAACACCGGCCGGTTCTCCCCGGAGACCCTCGAGGCCGAGTGGCTCGACGGCGCGACCGGCCCGGCACCGGGTGCCCGGTTCCGCGGGCACGTCAAGCGCAACGGCCGCGGGCCGATGTACTGGACCGTCTGCCGGGTCACGGCGTGCGAGCCGGGGCGCGAGTTCGGGTTCGCCGTGCTGGCGGGGAGCCGGACGATCAACACCTGGCACTACCGGTTCACCCCGGCCGGCGACGGGACCGACGTCACGGAGTCGTTCGCGCTGGCCGACAACGTGGGCACCCGGATCTACTGGGCGATCGCGGGGCGGGCCCGGCGGCGGACCAATCTGCGCGGGATGACCGAGACCCTGCACCGGATCCGGGAGGTCGCCGAGGGCGCCCGGTCCGACGACGGCGGGGCGGGCGCGTCCGGATGATCCGGCCGGCGGTGCCCGCCGACGTGGCGGCCATGCGGGAGATCGAACGGGCGGCCGGCGAGCCGTTCCGTGCGATCGGGCTCGACGTCGTCGCCGACGACGAGCCGCTCCCCGGTGCCGTCCTCGTCGCCTACGCGGCCGCGGGCCGGGCGTTCGTCGACGTGCGCGACGGCGCACCGGCCGGCTACCTGATCACCGAGGTCGTCGACGGCTGCGCCCACCTCGAGCAGGTGTCGGTGCTGCCCCGGATGCGCGGCAGGCGCATCGGGGAGGGGCTGGTCGAGCACCTCGCCGGCTGGGCGCGGGACCGGCGGCTGCCCGCGCTCACCCTGACCACGTACCGGGACGTGCCGTGGAACGGGCCGTACTGGGTGCGGCTCGGCTTCCGGGAGCTGGTCGAGCTGACCCCGGGTCTGCGGGCGATCCGCGCCGAGGAGACCGCCCGTGGCCTGGACGTGTGGCCGCGCCTGGCGATGCGCCGCGACCTGGGCTGAGGGCCGTAGGCTCGGCCCATGACCTCGGTGAACCCGTTCCTGGCTCCGAGCGAGCTGCCGTACGGCCTGCCCGACACCACCCGGATCGCCGACGAGCACTTCCTCCCGGCGTTCGAGGCGGGCATGGCGCAGCAGCGCGCCGAGGTGGCGGAGATCGTCGCGGGTGGTGAGCCGACGTTCGAGAACACGGTCGTCGCGCTGGAACGGTCCGGCGCCGTCCTGGACCGGGTGTCGCGGCTGTTCTTCACCCTCGTCTCGTCGCACACCTCGCCCGCGGTGCAGGAGATCGAGGCGACGGTCGCCCCGCAGCTCGCCGCGCACGCCGACGCGGTCGCCCTCGATCCCGGGCTGTTCGCCCGGATCGACGCGCTGCACGCCCGCCGGGACTCCCTCGGGCTCGGTCCCGAGGCGCTGCGCCTGCTGGAGCGCCACCACCGCGACATGGTCCGCGCCGGTGCCCGGCTGGGCGGTGCGGAGCAGGAGCGGCTGCGCGAGCTCAACGCCGAGCTGTCCGGCCTGACCACGTCGTTCGGTGCGAGCCTGCTGGCCGGGGCGAACGCGGCCGCCGTGCACGTGACCGACCGGGAGCGGCTCGACGGCCTGTCCGACGACGCCGTCTCCGCCGCCGCGGCGGCCGCCCGCGACCGCGGGTACGACGGCGGCTGGCTGATCACCCTGGTGCTCCCGACCACGCAGCCCGCCCTCGCCGTTCTCACCGACCGGTCGCTGCGGGAGGAGCTGCACCGGGCGTCGGTGACCCGGGGCCTCGGCGGCGCGCACGACACCCGCGACACGGTCCTGGCGATCGCCCGGCTGCGCGCCGAGCGGGCCCGGCTGCTCGGGTACCCGGACCATGCGTCCTACGTCATCGACGACGCCACGGCCGGCACCGCCGCCGCGGCCGGGGAGATGCTGGAGTCGCTGGTCCCGGCCGCCGTCGCGAACGCCGACCGGGAGACGGCGGAGCTCGCCGATCTCGCCGGCGGTGCGATCGAGCCGTGGGACCGGGCGTTCCACGCCGAGCGGGTCCGCCGCGAGCGGTACGCCGTCGACGACGCGGTGCTGCGGCCGTACCTGAGTGCCGAGCGCGTGATCCACGACGGTGTGTTCCGCGCGGCCGGGCTGCTGTACGGCGTGAGCTTCACCGAGCGCACCGACCTGCCCGCCCACCACCCGGACGTCCGCTGGTGGGAGGTCCGCGACGGCGACGGCCGGGTGCTCGGACTGTTCGGTGCGGACCTGTGGGCGCGGCCCTCGAAGCGCGGCGGGGCGTGGATGAACGCGCTCGTCGACCAGTCGTCGCTGCTGGGGACGACGCCCGTCGTGCTGAACACGCTGAACCTGGTCAAGCCGGCCGCGGGCGAGCCCGCGCTGCTGTCCCTCGACGAGGTCCGCACCCTGTTCCACGAGTTCGGGCACGCCCTGCACGGCCTCTTCTCCGCGGTGGAGTACCCGACGTTCTCCGGGACGTCGGTGCCGCGGGACTTCGTCGAGTTCCCCAGCCAGGTCAACGAGATGTGGCTGAGCGACCCGGAGATCCTGGCGTCGTTCGCGCGGCACCACGCGACCGGTGAGCCGCTGCCGCCGGAGCTGCTGTCGGCGGCGCTGTCCGCCCGCGGATACGGCGAGGGCTTCGCCACCACCGAGTACCTGGCGGCGTCGTTGCTGGACCAGGCGTGGCACCGGCTCTCACCGGAGGAGGCGGGGGCGGTGACCGACGTCGCCGCGTTCGAGCAGCAGGCACTGGAGGCGGCGGGGATCGCGCACCCGCTGATCCCGCCGCGCTACCGCACGACCTACTTCAACCACGTCTTCGGCGGCAGCGGGTACGCGGCCGCGTACTACTCCTACATCTGGGCCGAGGTGCTCGACGCCGACACCGTCGCCTGGTTCGCCGAGAACGGTGGTCTGCGCCGCGGCAACGGCGACCGGTTCCGCCGTGAGGTGCTCTCCCGCGGCGGGGCGGTGGACGCGATGGAGGCGTACCGCGCGTTCCGCGGACGGGACCCGGAGATCGGCCCGCTGCTGGAGCGCCGCGGGCTGACCGTGGACTGAACGCCCGCCGGACACGACACCGCCCGTCGTCCGGTGGGGAGCGCCGGGCGGCGGGCGGTGTCGTCGTGCGGGAGGGTCACGAGTACTGGCGCATCCAGGCCACCTGCATCTCCGACGGCTGGGGCGACCCGCCCGACGGGAAGTAGTCCAGCTGGACCGTGGCGTGCATCGGGCCCGGGGGCAGCGTCTCCGGGTCGGTCGACCGGAAGAACTCGACGCCGTTGACGTAGCCGACGATCGCGTCCGGCGTCCACTCGACGGCGTAGTTGTTCCACTGGGTGATGTCGAGATCGGTCTTGGCGTGCTTCTGCGAGTTGTCCGACCCGTAGTGCAGGAAGAACGACACGTCCTCGCTGGCGCTGGTGGTCTCGGCGAAGTCGACCTCGCCGCCCTCCGGCCAGGAGATCTCGCTCGGCCACAGCAGCAGCACCGGGTGGTACTGCTCGTCGCCCTTCGGGAACTTCGCCCGCATCTCCCACTTGCCGTACTTCTGCGGGGTGTCCCAGGCGATGCCGCCGGTGTTGCCCTCGGAGTCGCCACGGATGACGAGGTTGCCGTTCTCGACCGACACGGCGTCCGGGGTGCGGCGGCCCTGCCCGTCGTGGCCGGCGCCGTCGTAGGCGCTCCAGTTCTCGCCGAGCGAGGAGCCGGTGAACTCGTCGCCGCCGATGGCCTGCCAGCCCAGCTTCAGCGCGGCCTGGATCCCGTCACCGACGACCTGGGCGGCGCCGCCGACCGGGCCGGCGGGTGCGGATCCCGTGCCCGAGCCGGAATCCGGACCGGACTCCGCGGCGCGCTCGGCGGCGGCCTTGCGCTCCGCGGCGCGCCGTTCGGCGGCCTCGGCGGCGGCGATCGCCGGTCCGATCTGGCCGGACGCACCCTGGGCGACGTCACCCATCGCGGACCCGCCGCCGTCGCCGATGCCGGTCGTCGCGGTGCCGACGCCGTCGGAGACCGACCGGCGCGACGCGTCCACCAGGGTGGTGCTCAGCGAGGGGTCCTCGGCGCCGGGCTGCAGCAGCGTCACCACGAGCGTGGCGGCGAGGATCGCGGCCACGCCCACGCCGAGCGGGCCGTAGCGGCGGAGCCGGGACCGGCCGGCCGGTGCGGCCCGGTCGATCTCGACGACCGACGAGTCACCCGCTCCGGTCCCCGCGTCCGCGGGACCGGCGGGCTCGTGCAGCTCGGCGATCGCGACACCGCTCGTCCCGCGGGCGGCGTGCCGCGCACCGTGCGCACCGTCGTCGGGCTCGTCCCCGGCCTCGCGGTGCGAGAACAGCTCGACCGGCGCGTCCGGGACGGCCGGTGGATCGAGCGTCGTCGTCGCGGAGCGTGCGGGGGCACCGGGTGCCCACCCGCTCGCGTCGACCGCGTCCGGGTCCGCCCACGGCGAACGGGACACCCGGACCTCGGCCGACCGGCCACTCCGCGTGACACCGGTGGGGGAGTCCGCCTCGGCGGCACCGGTGTCGTCACCGTCCCCGGCGCGGCGGGCACGGTGACGCCCGGAGGCGGTCACCGGTTCCTGCAGCAGGGTCGACGCGGGTACGGCAGCGGACGCGGAGCGCCCGGCCCGTGGGGACGGCACAGAGGGGGAGCTGTGCTCTGCGGCAACCCGCTCGATCAGATCCCGGGGGTCGATCCGATCAGCCGCAGCGGAACTCTTCCGTCGCATGAGGAGGGACTCTAGGTAGGGTGACCGTGCGTGAACACCCTCGCTGAGAGAGGTGGTTGCTCTCCGGCGCCGACAGGTCGTCGGGACACGACGATCAGCAAGATCTCGCAGAAACGGTAATGACTCTGCTCCGAATGGAGCAGTCGCACTCTCAGGTTGGTCCGATAGGCGGACGCGAACACTCTCTGTCGCACCGTTAGCCGATTGTGACCGACTTCCGGTCGCGCCAGAGTGGGCCCGATGCTCCCCCCATCCCCCCGAACCCCGCCCCAGGACCTGTGAACGACAACGCTCCCCCCGTCGCCCCGTCCATCTCCGTCCCGGCGCCCCGCTCCCCGGTCCGCCCCCTCTCCGTCCTCCTCGCCCTACCGCCGTCCACGACCTCGGTCTCGCTCGGTCGCGGACTGCGGCAGGACCTGGCGGCGGAGGGTGTCGACCTGACCGTCGCCGCGGACGGCATCGAGCTGCTCGACGCCGTCCGTGCCGGTGGCACCGACCTGCTCGTCCTCGACATGGACCTGCCCGGCCCCGATCCGGCGGTGCTGCTCGGTGCGGTGCAGGCCGAGTCCCCGCCGACACCGGTGATCACGGTCGTTCCGCGCGAGCGGCGGGCCACCGTGCTCGGCCTGCTCCGCGGTGACCGCGACGACTTCCTCATCCGGCCGTTCGTCCCCGACGAGCTGGCCGCGCGGATCCGGCTGCGGCTGCGCGCCGCCGCCGGGCTCCCGGCCCCGACCGTGCTCGGGCACGGCGGGCTGTCCGTGGACGTCGACGCCGGCCAGGTCTTCGCCGACGGCAGGCGGGTCGCGCTCTCACCGACCGAGTACGCGCTGCTCCTGGCGCTCGCCGAGCGGGCGGGCGAGGTCGTCACCCACGACGAGCTGGCCCGCCGCGCCTGGTCCGAACCCGCCTCGCCGAACCTGGTGCAGGTCTACATCTCCTACCTGCGCCGCAAGATCGGTCCGGAGCGCATCCGGACCGTCCGCGGTGCCGGCTACCAGCTGGACGGTTAGCGGGCGCCGTCCCCGGCGGGGAACGACGACGCGGCGTCGAGCAGCACGTCGTTCTCCTCCGGGGTGGACACCGACACCCGGACGCCGTCCGGCTGGAACGGACGCACGATCACCTTCCGTTCGGCGCAGTGGGCCGCGAAGTCCGCGGCCCGCTCGCCGAGCGGCAGCCACACGAAGTTGGCCTGCGTCTCCGGCACGGTGAACCCGAGGCCGCGCAGGCCGGCGGCGACCCGGTCGCGCTCGCGGACGACGCCCGCGCACCCCGCGAGGATCTCCTCCCGGTGCTCCAGCGCGGCGATCGCGCCGGCCTGGGCCACCGAGCTGACCCCGAACGGCGGAGCGACCTTGCGCAGCGCCGTCGCCACCTCCTCCGACGCCAGCGCGTAGCCGACCCGGAGCCCGGCCATCCGGTAGGCCTTCGAGAAGGTCCGCAGCACCACGAGGTTCGGGTGCGCGTCGAGCAGCGGGCGACCGGTGACGGCGTCGGGATCGGTGACGTACTCCGCGTACGCCTCGTCCAGCGCCACCAGCACGTCCGACGGCACCGCGGAGAGGAAGCGCTCGAACTCGTCGCGGTGGACGGCGGGCCCGGTCGGGTTGTTCGGGCTGCACACGAACACCAGCCGGGTCCGGTCGGTGATCGCGGCGGCCATCGCGTCGAGGTCGTGGCGGTGGCCGTCGTCGAGCGGCACGGTGCGGACCTCGGCGCCGCCGATCCGGGTCACGATCGGGTAGGCCTCGAACGAGCGCCAGGCGAAGAGCACCTCGTCGCCGGTGCGGCAGGTGACCTGCACCAGCTGCTGGCAGAGCGTCACCGATCCGCAGCCGACCGCGACCCGCTCCGGCGCGAGGCCGTGCAGCTCCGCGATCCGCCCGGACAGCTCGACGACCCCCAGGTCGGGGTAGCGGTTGCCGTTCGCGGCGGCCCGGGTGATCGCCTCCAGGACGGCCGGGGCCGGTGGCTCGGCGACCTCGTTGCTGGCCAGCTTGATCGCCCCGGGGACGGTGCGGCCCGGCACGTAGGCGGGCAGGGTGTCCAGATCGGGACGGATCAGCGTCATGTGGGCAACGGTAGCTCTCGGGGGTCGAAACACGGGCGGCTGCTCTGGTTGAGTGACCCCATGAGTACGGGGATCCGGACCGAGGGCGTTCCGCTGACCGACGGGAGCGAGCTACGGCTCACGGTCGGCGAGCCGGACGGCCCGGCCCGCGGCGGCGTCGTCGTGCTGCAGGAGGCCCGCGGCGTCACCGACTCCGTGCGGCTGCTGGTGACCGGGCTGGCCGGCGACGGCTGGCTGGCCGTCGCCCCGCACCTCTACCACCGTGACGACGCCGACGACCTCGGCGCGGGCAGCGACACCGAGGTCGCCGAGCAGCTCGGCCGCCTGGAGCCGCAGCAGGTGATGGACGACTGCGAGACCGCGTTCGGCTGGCTGGCGGACAATGGCATCGAGCCCGACCGGATGGGCGTCCTCGGGTTCGACATCGGCGGAACGGTGGCGTTGCACGTCGCGGCGAACCGGACCCTCGGCGCCGCCGTCACCGTGGCGGGTGAGGGGGTCGAACGGTCCCCGTCGCACAGCGTCCCCGCGCTGGTGGAGACCGCGCCCGAGCTGACCTGCCCGTGGCTGGGGATCTACTCGGAGGCCGCCGACAGCGCGGCCGTCGCCCGGTTGCGCGAGGCCGCCGAGTCGTCGGGGGTGGCGACCGATCTCGTCGTGTTCCCCTCCACCGGCTACCGGTTCGACGACGACCCCGAGTCCGCCGCCGAGGCGTGGGAGCGCGTCCTCAACTGGTACGACGCCCACCTCCGCTGACCCGCCCGGCGCCCGCGGTGTGGTCCCGCCCCAGCACGGCGGCCGGGGTGTGTCCGGCGACCACTGGTGCGCGGGCCGCCCGGTCGGGGAAGCTGGATCCATGTCGTCAGCGCAGACCGTGACCGACCCGGAGATCCCTGAGCTCCTGTGGCGGCCCGACCCGGAACAGGTGCCGCACACCGAGATCGTCGCGTTCGCCACGTGGGCCCGCGACTCACGCGGGGCGCCGATCACCGACGTCACGGACTACGCGCAGCTGCACGCCTGGTCGGTGTCCGACCTCGAGGCGTTCTGGTCGGCGGTCGCCGAGTACTCCGGCGTGATCTTCCACGACCGGCCCACCGCGACCCTCGGTGCGCGGGACATGCCGGGCGCGCAGTGGTTCCCGGGGTCGACGCTGAACTACGCGGAGCACGCCCTCACCCCCGGCCCCGCCCGAGCGGACGACGACGTGGCCGTCGAGTTCGTCCGCGAGGACGGCCTGGAGCGCACCGTCACCCACGCCGAGCTGCGCGACCAGGTCGCGCGTGCCCGGGCCGGCCTGGTCCGGGCCGGGGTGGGGACGGGTGACCGGGTCGTCGCGCTGGCGCCGAACTCGGTCGAGACCCTCGTCGCGTTCCTCGCCACGGCCAGCCTGGGCGCGATCTGGTCGTCGTGCTCGCCGGACTTCGGCGCCCGTGCGGTGCACGACCGGTTCGCCCAGATCGAGCCCACGGTGCTCGTCGCGGTCGACGGCTACCGCTACAACGGCAAGGGCTTCGACATCCGGTCCAACGTGGCGTCGCTGCAGCAGCAGATGCCGTCGTTGCGCGCGACCGTCCTGGTGCCGTACCTGGACCCGGACGCGACCCTCGACGGCACCGTGTCCTGGTCGGAGTTCACCGCCGAGGCCGGCCCGCTGGAGTTCACCGCCGTCCCGTTCGACCACCCGCTGTGGGTGCTCTACTCGTCCGGCACGACCGGGCTGCCGAAGGGCATCGTGCACGGGCACGGCGGCATCGTGCTGGAGCACCTCAAGGCGATGCGGCTGCAGCACGGCCTGGGGCCCGGGGAGCGGTTCTTCTGGTTCACCACCACCGGTTGGATGATGTGGAACTTCCTCGTCGGCGGCCTGCTGGTGGGCGCGACGGTCGTGATGTTCGACGGCAGCCCCGGGCACCCGGACCTGGGTGCGCTCTGGGCGCTCGCCGCGAAGCACCGGGTGTCGCTGTTCGGGGTGTCCGCCCCGTACGTCCAGTCCTGCATGAAGGCCGGCCTGCGTCCCGGCGACGACCACGACCTGTCCGCGATGAAGGCGCTCGGCTCCACCGGGGCGCCGCTGTCGGTCGAGGGTTTCCGCTGGATCGGTGACGCGGCCGGGAAGCACATCCAGATCTGCTCGGTGTCGGGCGGCACCGACGTGTGCGCGGCGTTCCTGACCAGCGCCCCGACCGTCCCGGTGTGGCTCGGTGAGCTGTCCTGTGCGGCGCTGGGCGCCGACGTCCGGTCCTACGGCGAGGACGGGACCGACCTGCTCGACGACGTCGGCGAGCTGGTCATCACGACGCCGACGCCGTCGATGCCGGTGATGTTCTGGAACGACCCGGACGGCACCCGGCTGCGCGAGTCCTACTACGAGGACTTCCCCGGGAAGTGGCGGCACGGCGACTGGGTGCGCCGGACCCCCCGCGGCTCCTACGTGATCTACGGCCGGTCGGACTCGACGCTGAACCGCGGCGGGGTGCGGATGGGGACGGCCGACTTCTACTCGGTCGTCGAGAACTTCGACGGCGTCGCCGACTGCCTGGTCATCGACACCACCGCGCTGGGCGCCCGTGAGGAGGGCGCGCTGCTCTGCTTCCTGGTGCTCGACGACGGCGTGTCCCTCGACGACGTCGAGCCGGCGCTCCGCACGGCGCTGCGCAAGGAGCTCTCGCCGCGGCACGTGCCGGACCGGTTCGTCGTCGTCGACGCGGTGCCGCGGACGCTGAACGGCAAGAAGTGCGAGGTCCCGGTGAAGAAGATCCTCTCCGGCACCGACCCGGCGAAGGCGGTGTCCTCCGGGGCGCTCCAGAACCCGGACTCGCTGGCCCCGTTCGTGGCCATGGCAGGGCGCTGATCAGCGCCGGACCGGGGTCCCGGGTGATCGCCCGACCCCGGTTCCGGCCCGGTCAGGGTGCCGTGTAGTGTTGTCCTCGCTGGTGGCCGTGAGGCACCGGGGAGGCTTCGCCTAGTCTGGTCTATGGCGCCGCACTGCTAATGCGGTTTGGGGTAACCCCCCATCCCGGGTTCAAATCCCGGAGCCTCCGCACCGGCACGGCGGAACGAGATCGGACCGGCGGCCGACAACTGAAGAAGAGCACGCGCCCGTAGCTCAACGGATAGAGCATCTGACTACGGATCAGAAGGTTAGGGGTTCGAATCCCTTCGGGCGCACCACACGAAATCCGGCCCTGACCAGTACGAACGGTCAGGGCCGGTTCTCGTTCTCAGGCCAGAAGTTGATCGCGGTCCACGAACCGGTCCACGAACCTTGCTAGCTTCCGCCACGTGGCCAGCCGATCCGACGCCTCCGTGAAGCGCCAGCGAGGGAGCATCCGCCGCCGTGCGCGGTGCTCCGAGGTCCGGGTGTCGGCTGGTGAGGACTCCTCGACCGGTGAGCGGATCGTGCTGTGCGAGAGCGTGGACATCGAGGGCACCGGAGACCGCGCGGAGAAGGCGGCGTACCGCGAGGCCGAGAAGGTCCGGACCCGGCTCCTCGCGGACGCCGACGAGCTGAAGGTCGCCCGGACCAAGGCGACGGTCGGGGGGCTGCTCGAACGCTGGATGGCGCAGCACGAGATCGACCCGACGACCCGGGTCTCGGCGGAGGTCGGCCAGCTGAACAGCGTCGTCGCGGCTGTCGGTGGCGTCGACGAGGGTGGCGTCGCTGCGGGGGATCTCGCTGGGCAGCCGTGTCTGGTTGGCCTCGCTGCGGACCCGGCGGGGTACGCCGTTGAGGTTCCAGGCGACGTCCGGGCGGGCGACGGCCGGGTGTTCCTGTCCGGCGGCGGTCAGGGTGATCCGACAGTTCCGCGTTCTGCCGCCGCGTCCCGCCGGGCGGGGATCGGCGGCGGGCAGGTTGTGGACAGAGCAGCGTCGGTGGGGGGCGGCCCGCCCAACGTCGACCTGATCGCGGGTGACCCGCTCCAGAACGGCGCCCAGACGGACGAGATCGCCCCGCCGCTCCGCGACCGCCGAGACGTCGAACCGACAGCGCGAAGGGGGCGGCGTGGCCCGCACACGATGACCGTAGCCCGTCGGTGCGGCCACCGCGCGTGAAACCCCAGCGCGCGGGCCTCAGGTGTGATAGAGCCGCCGCTGGGCTGAGCGCCAGCGCCGGTTGCGCAGCGGCACGCCGAGGATGGCCGCGACAGTGCGCTCGCAGTCGTCGACGACCTCCTTGCGGGTCGCCCCGGGCAGCGGCAGGACCCAGTAGCCAGCCCATTCGGCCGCCTTACTGGGCTCGTACCGGTGGGCGCCGATGCGGCGGGATGCCGCGCCGCGGGCGTCGGCGCCCCGCCGGGCCTGCCCGACGTAGCACGCGTAGCCGCCGGTGGTGACCGCGACGTAGACGACCTTCGTGTCGTCGCCGGTGCACTCGGTGAGCGGCACGCAGACCGCGCGGTGCTCGAGCAGCGGCACCGGCAGCGCGGCGGCCAGGACGTCGTAGCGGGCCTCGTCCATGCGCGCCACACCGCCCCAGACGCGCCGGGGTGCGCCCGTCACGAGAGATCCAGGGGACGCGGCTCCACGACGGAGCGGAAGTTCCCCGCGATGGCGTCGAGGTTGAGAAGCGAGGCCTCGGCTTGGGCGAACGGGATCAGCTCGCGCCGGTCGGAGTGCAGGGCCAGCAGCTCCGCCAGCGACTCCTTCGAGGAGGCGAGCGACTGCGCGAACGCGGTGAAGGCGCGGCGCTGCTTGTCGGCGTGCGTCAGTTCCTCGACGTCGGGCTCGTCCGCCTTCTTGAGCATGCGCCGCAGCGCCGCGTTGACGTGCGCGACGCCGTGTTCGGGCGGGAGCTCCGCGAACTCGCCGGTGCTGGCGTCGATCAGCCGGGGCCTCAGCCCCGACCGGGAGCGTTTGACGGCGTCGGCGAGCAGGCGCACGCCCCACTCCCGTCCGAGGAGTGCTTCGACGACGCTGCCGACGCTGCCGCGCTGGATGCTGACCCGGCCGGTGACGTTCTCTAGGCCGGCCGCGACATGCTCCCCCGATCCACCGGCGGCCAACAGGTAGCCGCCGGTCACGAGCGCGGTCATACCGAGGACCCCGAGCAGGCAGAGCGCGCCCTGCGGCAGGGCGGGGGCCGCCTTCAGCTGCTGGAGCGCCAGTTCGGCGAGCCCGTCGACATCGTTGTCGGTCGCGATGTCGAGGACCTCCCACGGCGTGGTGAGCAGGCCCCGCCACAGGCAGCCGCCGGAGCCGGAGAAGAGCACCTTGCGCATGCTGTCGATCTGTTTGACGTCGTTGCGGGCGGTGTAGCCGCGCAGCGCCAGCTCCACCACGGGCGCGGAGCGGTGCTTGAGGTGTACCTGCGTGGTGTTCAGCGGCCCCTGCAGCACGCGCGACACCTGTGGACCGGAGCGGGTGAACTCGCGCACGACGACGGCCGCGCGGAGATCGGCCAGGGCAGTCAGGTCGAGGGGGGCCATGGCGTCGGCAACCGGCGTGCGCCCGATCAGCGTGTCGAGCGTGGCGCCGGAGACGGCCGCCGTGCACCCCTGCGGCCCGAGGAGCCGGGCGTCGTGGAGCGCGGCGACCGCCTGCTCGGCCGAGACACCGATCCGGGCGCCCTCGTCGAACGGCTTCGGGGCGACGTTCATCCCCTGCAGCACCTCGCGAACCGCGGTGGCGAAGCGCGCGTTGCCGTGGAACATCGAGTCGTCGTCGATGTACCCGACGATCACCGTCGCCGGCACAGTCAGGCTGTTGAGCGCTCGGGCGGCCGCGTCCTTCGAGCGGCGGTCGCGCTCGCCGAGCGGTCCCCGCGCCTCCCGCTGCCGCAGCGCCGTGAAATGGTCGCTGTAGAACTTGAGCAGCTTGCGGGTGAGGTCGCGTCGCTCGACGTAGGTCATCTGGTTGAGCAGCGAGGGCCGCAGCGTCACCAGGGGCTCCGCCGCGTAGAGCGCATGGAGGCGCTGCGGCAGCAGGTGGACTTCGAACGAGACGTTCCGGAACGCGGCGGCCGTGCGGCTATTGCCGTCGACCGTGACGAGCTCCTCCGGCGCTGCGGAGTCCGGGCCGAGGGCCGGGTAGCCCTCGCTGTCGACGCCCGGGGCGTAGGCCGCCGCCACGAGCGTGATGGGCTGCTCGATGATGCGCGTGCCCACGTCGACCGGGTTGTCCTTCAGGACCCGCTCCATGTTGACGTCGCTCGCGTCGCGAAGCAGCGTGCGGTCGCAGGCGTAGACCAGCGAGGAGTGGTCGGGGTGCGAGGTCGGCATCGGCACCGCCGAGAGAGCGCCGCCGCGCGCGCTCAGCGTGGGGTCGGCGGCGTAGATCGTGTCGGCGAGCAGCCGGTCGTTGGCCGGGCTGAGGTTCACCAGCGGCGTGAACAGCCGAACGTCGTCGATCCGCAGCAGCCAGCCGTTGCTCACGCGCTGGCGCTTGATCTTCTCGTCGGCGACGCCGCCCGGGTCCAGGGCGCCCAGAAACAGCGCCTCCCGTCCGGCCGGGCTGACCATCACGCCCGAGAGCTCGCGGCGGGCGAAGCGGCTCTCTGCCGCCTTCGCGGCGCTGGGCGGGCCGACCTTGAGGGTCCAGCTCTCGCCGGAGCCGAGCGGGATGACGCGCACGGCCTCCTGCGGGCTCTCGGAGGCGTCGGGGCGCTCGTCGCTGAGCAGCGCCGCGAACCGGTCGTGCTCGGCGAACGGCGCGGCCTCCGGCGGCACGGAACTGGGTCGCGCGGAACTGGGGTGCTGGGGCACAGGTGTCTCCTGACACGCGAACGGAGATCGCGTGTCAGGGCGGGCGCCCCGGTCACCTGTCGCTCCCGGGGGGACCGCGGTCTCCCGATGCGGGCAGCGCACCCGGCTGGGTCGGCCGCACGAACCTCGGACTGCCACCTGAATGGCCGGTCCGCGGCGCCCGGTGGGCGTGGGCCTCGGCCCACGCCGCGGGGATGCGACGTCGCTCGCCCGGTGCGGCGAGACGGCCAGTCTCCCACACAGCTGCCCGGCGCCGCGCTCAGAATTCGATCGGCTGCGTCGCCGCCGACGCCGGGTTCGTCCCGGCGCGTCGGCTCGCCGAGCCTGTTACGGTGCCGGACGTGGAGGTCGGGGATGTCGGACGACTTGTACAATATCTCCGCGCTTCGCGAGCGATCAGTGCCGGTCCACTTTCATCCGTTCCCTGCCGCCCAACTCGTCGGCGCTGAAAGTTCGCGTTCCCGGCCGGGACTGACACCGTGGCGGGCGTGCGCGCCGGACGCCGAGCCGGAGGCGGCGGCGCCGCTCGTCCGGCCCGTCGGGGCCAGCTGGAGGACGTGACGAGAGTCCTCACGTGGGAGCTCGTTTCACGATCGTCGCCAACGAGAATGCCAACGCTTACCTCCGGACCTCGCCGATCGGCGCTGACGTCCGCAGAACATCAAGACTGTTGCTGAACAGTGAGAACGGCGCCAGCTGACTACCAGGGACCACCGTCGTGCAGGCGACTCGGGACCCGTCAGGTTGCCGGTTCGAGCCCGGCCCGCCGCACTGCATCGCAGCTCAGAGCGTTGCGCTGGCGCGGTCGGTCGCCTGGTTCCCGGCATGGCGCCCCGCGCTTGACGCGCTCGCCGTCGACGGGATTTCGATGCCGATCGCACTCGGCCTGCTCGTGATGGATCCTCGGGCCTGCGCTGATGTTCGCGCTGGCCTGGCTGATGTTGCCCGACCTACCCGAGTACCGCGCCGGGCTGATCATCGTCGGGCTGGCCCGTTGCATTGCCATGGTCATCATCTGGAACGACCTCGCCTGCGGCGCCCGCAAGGCCGCCGCCGTGCTCGTCGTCCTTAACTCGGTGTTCCAGGTCATCGCGTTCGGTGCGCAGGCCTGGTTCTACCTCGTCGCCCTGCCCGGCTGGCTTGGGCTGCCCGTCACCGACGTCGCGTTCTCCATCTGGGACATCGTGAAGTCGGTGCTGATGTTCCTCGGCATCCCACTGCTCGCCGGCTACCTGACCCGCCGCATCGGTGAACGCGCCAAGGGTCGCACCTGGTACGAGGAGCGCCTGATCCCGCGGATCGGACCGTTCGCGCTCTACGGCCTGCTGTTCACCATCGTGCTGCTGTTCGCGTTGCAGGGCGACGCCATCACCTTCCAGCCCCTCGACGTCGCCCGGATCGCGCTGCCGCTGATGGTCTACTTCGCCCTGACGTGGGCCGGGTCCTACGCCCTCGGCCGCGCCGTGGGCATGGGCTACGAGCGCACCACCACCCTCGCGTTCGCCGCCGCGGGCAACAACTTCGAACTCGCCGTCGCCGTGGCCATCGGCACCTTCGGCGTCACCTCCGGCCAGGCCCTCGCCGGGGTCGTCGGCCCACTGATCGAGGTCCCCGTCCTCGTCGCCCTGGTCTACGTCTCCCTGTGGCTGCGACGCCGCCTCTTCACTCCGATCGGAGATCCGTCATGACCCACGTGCCCGAGGTGCTGTTCGTCTGCGTCCACAACGCCGGCCGCAGCCAGATGGCCGCCGCACTGCTCACCCACCCCGCCGCCGGCGCCGTCGTCGTCCGCTCCGCCGGGTCCGCCCCGGCCGACACGATCAACCCCGCGGTACGCGAGGCCATGGCCGAGATCGGTGTCGACCTCACCGACGCTGCTCCGAAGAAGCTCACCACCGACGCTGTCGAGGCATCCGATGTCGTCATCACCATGGGGTGCGGCGACGCCTGCCCGTCTTCCCGGGCAAGCGCTACCTCGACTGGCAGCTCGCCGATCCCGGAGGGCAAGACGTCGCCGCCGTCCGCTAAATCCGCGACGAGATCGAACGACTGATCCGTGATCTGCTCGCCCAGCTCATGTCCTCGCCGGGTCGGGCGGCCGACCGGAGCCCGTGACGCTCGACCCGGTGTCGGAGCCGCGCATCCGCAACGCCCGGATGATGTCCGGGCGGTCGTTTGGCGCGGTTCCGTACAGGGCCAGCCACCAGCGCAGCTCCCTCAAGACCGTGCGGACCACGACCGTCAGCGCGGTCGCCAGCACCCCCGCCGCAGCGGCGTCGAGGAAGATCACCACGGCCGCAGCTCCTCGCGCAACTGGTGGGGAACCATCAGACCGGAATCCGTACTGGTGAATCCGGACGTCGGCGAGGACGTGTCCCCGTACCCCGGGACCGCACCCGTCCGCTTGCGCAGCCGGCGCAGCCGCTGCGCGATGGCGTCACCGTCGCGCCGCGGTCGGCCGCACACCTCGGCCGCGGCCGACCAGCCGCAGCCGTGCGACGCCTTGACCATGGCCACGGCCTGGTCCTCCCGGGAGAGCCCGGCGAGCAGCGCGGCCGCGGGCCCGGTGAGCGTTCCCGACTCGACCCAGTCGACGACCCGGTCGTCCTCCAGCGCGAGGTCGGGCATCCCCGGCACCCGCACCGTCGTTTCGTACTCGGGGAGGGGGTGGACCCAGCGGCCCTGCCCGATCTGTCGCCCGACATCCCCCCGAAGCGCCCGGTTCCACTCCCGTGCGCTGTCGCGGAACTGCACCTTGACCAGGTCGATCAGCTCCCAGCCGTCCTCCTGCGGCACCGCGGCGAGGTCGACGATGAGAAGCGCCTCGTGGAGTGCCTCGACGGCCTTCTGCGACGGCCGGACATCCAGCCAGTCCCGCAGGAACTGCTCCAGTGCACGGGTGTCACCGCGCTCCATCGCCTCGTACGCCCGGTACACGGCCCACCACGCGGCGCGCTGGCCCATGCGCAGCAGGTCCCGCCACGGCTCCCCGACCAACCCGACACGGAACTGCTCGATCACGCTGTCGGTCAGCAGGGAGAGCCCAGTCATCTCCGGCCGGAGCCCGTCGAGCAGTGGGCCGAGCCGCAGGGAGGGGACCAGGTCCGTCGGCTCGAACATCGAGAACCCGGCGTCCCACGCCGGGAAACGGCCGAGCAGGCTGGCACTGAAGTTGTTCATCACCGACTGGTGCTGCAACCCCAGCACGGAGGCCGTGGTGGGCAGCATGTTGAGGATCTTCGGGCGGATCGCCTCGGCCAGGCTGGCCCCGATCTGGTTCGCGAACAGGGCGGAGTCGTGACCCAAGAAGTGGTCCCTTGGAAAGAACGTTCCGAGCGAGGCGCCCCGGGCGGCGGCGAGGAAGCTGGGGCCCGGGCCCAGCCGACCGAGCTGCACCATCCCGTCGCGGACGGCGGGCTCGTCGGACCGTCCCGGGGAGCGGGAGGTGTCGTCACCGGCCTCGTCGGCCATGATGACCTCCTTCGGAAGTTCACGGTACCCGGCTCGGATCGCCGGACCCTCTACCTTCCAGAAACGGCGACGACGGGATTCCGTCAGAACCGCATCAATTGTTGCCTAGATCACACATCGACCGTGTGGGGAGATCCGTTCGCGGACAGCGGGCACGGGCCGGTCCACGGATCGGTCCACGAACTACGCGGCACTGGTGCCGGTCACGCCCGATCTGGTGCGGGCACCGCGAGCCGGTACCTCGAAATCCTGACCTGCGGACGCGGGCACGCCAACTACGGATCAGAAGGTTAGGGGTTCGAATCCCTTCGGGCGCACACACAGCGAAGGCCCTCCCGACCGGGAGGGCCTTCGTCGTCGTTCGGGAGTCCGCGGTCAGATCCAGCCCCGCTCCTCCGCGACGAGGACGGCCTGCTGACGCGTGTCGACGGCGAGCTTGCGCAGTCCCGCCGAGATGTGGTTCCGCACCGTGCCCGGGGCCAGGGACAGGGCGCGCGCGATCTGCTGGGTCGACTCCCCGCGCCGTCCGGCCCGCAGGACGTCGAGCTCGCGGTCGGTCAGCGGGGAGCGTTCGTCACTGAGGGCGTCGGCCGCGATCTCCGGATCGACGTACCGCTCGCCGGCGGCCGCGCGCCGGATGACGGCCGCGACCTCGTCGGCGCTGCGGGACTTGGGCAGGAACCCGGCCGCCCCCGAGGCCAGCGCCCGGCGCAGCACCCCCGGCCGCGCGTGCCGCGTGACGATCACGCACCGGGTGGCGGTGCTGCGGGTCAGCCGCTCGGTGACCTGGACGCCGTCGAGCTGCGGCATCTCCAGGTCGAGAAGACAGACGTCCGGCCGCAGCCGCTGCGCCTCGGTGACGGCCTCCGCACCGTCGGCGCACTCCGCCACGACGTCGATGTCCGGCTCCAGGCGCAGCAGCGCGGCCAGCGCGGACCGGATCATCCCCTCGTCGTCGGCGAGCAGTACCCGGATCATCCGGCCTCCCGTACGTCGGCGGGCACGGTGACGACGACGGTGAACACCGAGTCGTCCCGCCGTACCTCGAGGTCACCGCCCCCCTCCGCCGCCCGGCGCGCGATCCCGTCCAGCCCGGACCCGCCGGTGTCGTCGGACGGGCGGCCGGTGACGTCGTTGGAGATCTCGTAGCGCCACGTGTTGTCCGTGCGGGTCAGGCGCAGCCGGGCCCAGCCGCCGCCCCCGTGGCGCAGCGCGTTGGTCGTCGTCTCGCGGACCACCGGGCCGAGGGTCCCGGCCGGCGCCGCCGCCGCGTCCGGATCCACCTCGGCCACGGCGTTCGTGCCCGCCGCGCGCAGCAGGTCCACCGCGTTGGCGAGCTCGTCGGCCAGCGGCACGGAGCGGAACCGGGTGGCCAGGTCCCGGGTGCCCTGCCGCGCCTCGTCGACGCTCACCCGCGCCGCCGCCAGCTGCGCCATGCCGGCGTCCGGGTCGCCCGGCAGGAGCCGCTCGGCCAGCTCCAGCTGCAGGGCGACGACCTGGAGATGGTGTCCCTGCAGGTCGTGGACGTCCGTCGCCACCCGCAGCCGCTCCTGGGCCGCCGCGAGCCGCGCCTCCGACACCCGTGCCCGGTCCAGTGCCTCGATGACGTCCCACCACCACAGCGACGACACGGTGATCGCCGGGAGGACGGTGGACAGGAAGACCAGCTGGGTCCAGTTCGGAGCGCCGCTCTCCGCGAGCGTGAGCCGGGAGTCGATCACCGCCAGCGCCACGAGCAGGGCGGTCGCCGCCAGCACCAGCCGGGCCCGTGTCCCGGACGGCCAGTTCAACAGCACCGCGGCCTGCAGCACCGGGAGCGCGCCCAGCACCCAGAGATCGAGGGCGACGCCCGCCGCGAGCCCGAAGACCACACCGGTCACCAGCGGTGCGAGGTGCCGGCGCCGGACCACCAGCGACACGGCGTCGGACCGGCGCCGGTAGTCGTGCAGCGGGAGCAGCGTCGTCAGGAACCACACCACCCCGCTCGCGGCGACCACACCGGTCGGCACCGGCCCGGTGCCGGACCCGGCGAGCGCGCTGATCGACAGGGCCACGACGAACAGCTCGAAGACGACGACCGCCAGGGCCATGTACCACCAGGTGACGGTGATGCCCCGGCTGAGCCGGACGGCGCGACGCGCGTCGACGGCCGTCGACGCGGTGCGCTCGGCCGTCCGCTCCATCCGCTCAGCCTACGACCATGACAGATGTCACGGATCGGACAGCGAAAGCTCCCGGATCCCGATGACGGCCAGGCACTTCTGGCGAGCGCGCCCGGCGTCTGAACTGGACACAGCGCCGGGGAACCGCCCCGCCACCCAGCACAGGAGCCCGCCGTGAACCTCTTCGAGACCCTCCAGAACCTCGTGGGCCAGGTGCCCGAGCCGCTGCAGCCGCTGATCGCGGCGTTCGCCGGCGCCATCCCGTTCGTCGAGGGGGAGGGCGGTGCCGCGATCGGCATCCTCGGCGGCATCCACCCCGCCGTCGCCGCGGTCGCCGCGATGATCGGGAACTTCGTCGTCGTCGCCGCCCTGGTGCTGCTCGGTGCGGGCGCCCGGGACGCCGTGGTGAACCGCCACCGCACGGCGGCGCGCGCCCGCCAGGGCGCCACGGTCGGCGGCGCCGCACCGCACCCCGCGGCGGTCCCGGGCGACGGCCGGGACCGGGGGTCCGCGCGCCGGGCGAAGTTCCAGCGCGCCTACGAGCGCTACGGCGTCCCCGGCGTGAGCCTGCTCGGCCCGCTGCTGCTGCCCACCCACTTCACGGCCACCATGCTCGCCGCGTCCGGTGTGGGCCGGGCCCGGATCCTGGTCTGGCAGGCGGTCGCGATCGTCCTGTGGACGACCATCACCGCCCTCGTCGTCGGCGGCGTCGTCCAGGCCGTCAGCTGAGCCGCGGCCCGGACCACCACGACGAGGGGGATCAGGACATGACGACCGCACCGAACTGGCTGATGGACGACGGCGCACCGAGGAACGACCCGGCGGTGCCCGCCGGGGTGGAGTACCACCGGGTGCTCGCCGGCGAGAGACGGCGGGTCGGGCGGGGGATCCTCGCGATCGTCCTGCTGGCGGCCGGGTTCGTGCTGTTCCCGACGGTCATCGGCCAGGGGCTCGCGCTCGTCGACGTCCGGCTCGGGAACAGCCCGCCCGCAGCCGGGGGCACCGACTACACACCGCTCCACCACGCAGGGTCGATGATCGCCCTCGGCCTGCTCGCCCCCTGGAGCATGCTCGTCCAGCGCCTGCTCTACGGCGTGCCCGGGGCGTCGCTGCACTCGGTGACCTCACGGTTCCGCTTCGGCCTGTTCGGCAGGGCGCTGCTCGTGCTCGGGCCGGTCTGGGTGGTCGTCGTCCTGCTGGGGTTCGCGACGCCGGTCGAGGAGAGCCCCTGGTCGCACGCCGACCTCGTCGCCATCCTGCTGGCCACGCTGCTGCTCACCCCGTTGCAGGCGGCGGGGGAGGAGTACGGCGTGCGGGGGCTGGTCCTCCGGGTGGTCGGCGGCTGGACCCGGGGGCGGCGCGCCGGCCTGGTCCTCGGGATCGTCGTGTCCAGCGTGCTGTTCACCCTGGTGCACGGGGCGACCGACGCGTACCTCGTGCTCTGGTACCTGGTCCTGTTCGGCGGGCTGGCCGTCATCACCTGGCGTACCGGCGGTCTGGAGATCGCGGTCATGCTCCACGCCGTCCTGAACACGCTGTCCCTCGCCGCCGCGCCGTACCTGCGGATCGACCTCGGTGCGGCGCTTCAGGGCCGCTCGGAGACCGTGGGGACCGCCTACCAGCTCGTTCCCACGATCACCGTCGTCGCGCTCACCGCCGTCGTCTGGTGGGCCACCCGCCGGACCGGCCCCGCGCGGACGACGCCGTCGCGCCTGCCGGAGCGCACGCCGGCGCCCGTCACCCGGAACTCGCGGTAGGACGGCCTACGTGGACAGCAGCCGCTCGACCTCACCGATCCGGGCGTCCAGGCGGGCCGACCGGACGCCGCGTGCGGATCGGCGTGCCCGGTCGATCGTGGCGCGTCCGGCGTCGTGGACCCCGGCGCGGGCGTAGGCCTCGGCGAGCCACTCCTGTTCCGGTACCTACCGCCCGCGCCCCGTCCCGGTCCGCGCGGCGAGCTCGACGAGCTCCCGTGCCGGCCCGGCAGGCGGACGTCCGCGGGGCCAGATCGCGGCGAGGCGGCGGTCCAGCGCGAGACCGCGGACGGGCACGGCGACGAGGGTCCCCCCGGCGAGCTCCCCGGCCACGGCGAGCGAGCTGAGCACCGCGGGTGCGACGCCGTCGGCCGCGGCGTTCTTGATCGCCGTCGTCGACCCGAGCTCCAGCACGGGCTCGACGGGCGTCCCTGTCCCGGCCCGGTCCAGGGCCTCGTCGAGGTGTTCGCGGGTGCCGGAGCCGCGCTCCCGGGAGATCAGGGCGGTGGCGGCGAGCCGGGCCGGTGTGACGCCGCGGCGGCCGGCCCAGGGATGGCCGGGGGCGACGACGACGGTGAGGTGGTCGCGGGCGACGATCTGCTCGTCGAGATCGGGGGAGTGCCGGGGTCCCTCGACGAACCCCAGGTCGGCCCGGCCGGCGAGCACGTCGTCCTGGACGTCGCTGGAGTTGTGCGAGGTCAGTGCGACGCCGGTGCCGGGCAGGCGGTCCCGCAGGGCGATCAGCCACCGGGGCAGCAGGTACTCGGCGACGGTGAGACTGGCCGCGACCCGCAGCCGGGCGTCCTGCCGGGTGCGCAGTGCGGTGACGCCCTCGTCCATGGCCCGCGCCGCGTCGACGGCGGTGCGTGCCCAGTCGGCGACGAGCGCGCCGTCCCGGGTGAGCGTGGTGCCACGGGTGGTGCGCTCCAGCAGGGTCAGTCCGAGTGCGGACTCGAGGGTCTTGATTCGAGCGCTCACGGCGGCCTGGCTGACCCCGTGTGCGGCGGCGGCCTTGCCCATGCTGCCGAGGCCGGCGACGCTGAGCAGCAGGTCGAAGGCCGCGAGATCGGCCACCCGCGGTGGTAGGGGCATAAGCGGAGATTGTGGCGGCACAAGGTCCACCCCGCTACCGCGGGCCGCACCGGGAGCGCACGGTGGTGGCCATGACGTCCTCCGAGCTGAGCACCGCGGCCGCACGGGAGTGCCCCGTGGACACCACGGGGCACGGCACCGGTCGCCACCGGCTGTCCCGTGCGGGACTGCTGCGCGACCTGGACCGGCCCGGCGACCTCTTCTCCGGCATCGGCCCGAACTGGTACTCGTCGATCATGGGTACCGGCATCGTCGGTGTCGCCGCCGCGACGCTGCCGGTGCAGGTCCCCGGCCTGCACACCTTCGCGGTCGGGATCTGGCTGCTCGCCTCCTTCCTGCTCGTGACGCTGACCGCCGCGTGGGCGGTCCACTGGGTCCGCCACACCGGCACCGCGCTGGGGCACGCGCGGAACCCGGTCATGGCCCAGTTCTGGGGCGCGGTCGCGATGGGTGTGATGACCGTCGGCGCGGGCGCGGTGAAGTTCGGCGGACCGTTCCTCGGCGCCACCGGGGCGATCGGTGCCGGCTGGACGCTGTGGGGGATCGGCACCGTGCTCGGGCTGGTCACCGCGGCGTGGATCCCGTACATGATGATCGTCCACCACAGGATCGAGCAGGGGTCGGCGTTCGGGGGCTGGCTGATGCCGGTGGTGCCGCCGATGGTCTCGGCCGCCAACGGGGCGCTGCTGGTGCCGCACACCCCGGCCGGGTGGCAGACGTCGATGGTGGTCGCCTGCTACGCGATGTTCGGGATCAGCCTGTTCGCGACGCTGGCGATCCTCCCGCAGGTGTGGAACAGGCTGGTCGTGCACGGGACGGGGCCCGCGGCCACGGTACCGACGATGTGGATCGTCCTCGGTCCGCTGGGGCAGTCGGTGACCGCGGCGAACCTGCTGGGCGACCAGGCGGGCGTGCTGGGCGAGCCCTACGCGACCGGGGCGCACGTGTTCGGGATCTTCTACGGGGTTCCGGCCTGGGGTTTCGCGATGATCTGGCTGGTCATCGCGGCCGCCGTCACCGTCCGGACGGCACGGCAGAAGCTGCCGTTCGCGCTGACCTGGTGGAGCTTCACGTTCCCCGTCGGGACGTGCGTGACCGGGACCAGCGCGCTGGCCGCGCACCTGCACCTCCCGCTGCTGGCGGTCACCGCGACGGCGCTCTACGTCATGCTGGTGGTCGCGTGGGCGGTGGTGTCGGTCCGCACCGCGCACGGCTCGCTGGTCCGTGGGTACCTCTTCGCCCCCGCCTGACCTCGCGTTCCGGGTGACGGCGGACCGTGGCCGATGTCCCCGCGGCCGAGTACCTTCCGGGCGGAGGACGTTGTCGATGTGCGAGATGGCCGAGGAGACGCCGGACGAGGCGGAGACCGGGCCGCAGGATGGTGGCACCGGGCCGCCGTCGCGGCGTGCGATCGCGATCGGGGCCTCGGCCGGCGGGATCGAGGCCCTGCTGGAGCTGGTCCCGTTGCTGGAGCCCGGGCTCGCGGCCCCGGTGCTGGTGACGGTGCACCAGCCGGCGGCCGCCGCGACCGTCCTGCCGCAGCTGCTGGCCCGTCGCGGGCGGTTGCCGGTCGGGCACGCGCAGGACGGGGAGACCCTGTTGCCGGGCCGCCTGTACGTCGCCCCGCCGGACCGGCACCTCATGGTGGACAAGGGCCGGGTCGTGCTCAGCAGCGGCCCGAAGGAGAACGGGAACCGGCCCGCGATCGATCCGCTGTTCCGTTCGCTGGCCCTGGACGCCGGGGCGGGCGCGGTCGGGGTGGTCCTCAGCGGGGCGCTCGACGACGGCGCGTCGGGGGCGCTGGAGGTGGTGCGCCACGGCGGGACGGTCATGATCCAGGAACCCGACGAGGCGCTCTACCCGAGCATGCCGCTCGCTACGCTCGAGCAGGTGCCGGGTGCGTTCGTGCGACCGGTGGCCGGGCTCGGCGCCATCCTCCCGGGCGTCGTCGACCGCGCCGGTCCCCTGCGGTCCACCGGCCACGGATCGGCCCGGCTGCGCTGGGAGGTCGCGATCGCCCGGATGGAGGATTCGGAGATGTCTGCCCCCGATGCGGCCGGTACGGCGGCCGGGCTGGCCTGCCCGGACTGCTCCGGTCCGCTGTTCGAGATCCACGACGGGGGACTCCCGCGGTACCGGTGCCGGGTGGGGCACGCCTGGTCGCAGCATGCCCTCGGCGCCCAGCAGGAGCAGTCGGTGGAGACTGCTCTCTACATTGCGCTGCGGGCCCTGGAGGACAAGGCGGCCCTGCAGCGACGCATCGCGGCCACGGCCGCCGAGCAGGGGGCCGACCGGGTGGTGGCACGCGCCCGAGCCGCCGCCGACGAGGCGGTGCGCTCGGCGCGGGTGCTCCGGCGGCTCCTGGGCGGTGCGGGGGACGAGGATCGGGGAAGGAGCAGGACGGAATGAGCGATGTGGCCCGCGACGGGGGGCCCGACCCGGAGTTCGAGCATCTGCTGGACTTCCTGAAGGAGATGCGCGGTTTCGACTTCACCGGCTACAAGCGGTCGAGCCTGCGCCGGCGGATCGAACGGCGGATGCAGCAGCTGGCGATCAGCGGGCTCGACGAGTACCTGGACCGGCTGCAGGTCGACCAGGACGAGTTCGCCCGCCTGTTCAACACGATCCTGATCAATGTGACCGGGTTCTTCCGGGACCACGACTCGTGGATGCACCTGCAGCACGACGTGTTGCCGTCGTTGCTGGCCACCCTGCGGCCGGGCGAGCCGGTACGGGTGTGGTCGGCCGGGTGCGCCAGCGGTGAGGAGACCTACGGGCTCGCGATCCTGCTGGCCGAGGCACTCGGTGCGGAGGGGTTCCGCGAGCGCGTCAAGATCTACGGGACGGACGTCGACGAGGACGCGCTCGCCACGGCCCGCCAGGCCGCCTACACCGCCAAGGACCTCGAGGCCGTGATCCCCGAGTGGCGGGACCGCTACTTCGAGCGCAACGGCCAGCGCTACGTGTTCCGCCCCGACCTGCGCCGTTCGGTGATCTTCGGTCGCAACGACCTCGTCCAGGACGCCCCGATCGGCCGGCTCGACCTGCTGGTGTGCCGCAACACCCTGATGTACCTCAACGCCCAGACCCAGGCCCAGGTGCTGGGCCGCTTCCACTTCGCGTTGAAACCGGGTGGAGCGCTGTTCCTGGGCAAGGCCGAGATGCTGCTCAGCCACACGCGCCTGTTCGTGCCGACGGACCTCAAGCGCCGCTTCTTCCGGAAGTCCGACTCACCCGGTCTGCGGGTGACGACGCTGGAGCCGCTGTTCTCGAACGACGCCGCGAGCGTGCCGCGGGTCGAGGACGAGACGCTGATGTCCAGCCCGGTCGCGACACTCTCGGTCTCCCCCGACGGCGTGCTCGGACTCGCCAACCGCCGTGCGGAGACCCAGCTCGGGCTCTCCGGCCGTGACGTCGGACGGCACGTCGGTGAGCTCGAGCTCTTCACACGCGTCGCGAAGCTCGCCTCGACCCTGGACCAGGTCCAGCAGCAACGCGGCTCGGCGGTGCTGCACGAGGTCGAGTGGACCCACAACAACGAGACGATGCACTTCGACGTCCAGCTCGTGCCCCTCCCCGTCGACGGCAACGGCGGCACCCCGGCGGCGATCTTCTTCACCGACGTCAGCCGGTACCGCCAGCTCGCCAAGGAGCTGGAGCAGGCCCACCGGCAGGTCGAGTCCGCCTACGAGCAGCTGCAGTCGACGGTCGAGGAGCTGGAGACCACCAACGAGGAGCTGCAGTCGACGGTCGAGGAGCTGGAGACCACCAACGAGGAGCTCCAGTCCACGAACGAGGAGCTCGAGACGATGAACGAGGAGCTCCAGTCCACCAACGACGAGCTCCAGTCGATCAACGACGAGCTCCGGGACCGCACGGCCGAGCTCGACGGCACCAACGACTTCCTCCAGGCGGTGCTGGAGAGCCTGCGTTCCGCCGTCGTGGTCGTCGACTCGGAGCTGATGGTCCTGGCCTGGAACCACCGCGCCGCGGACCTGTGGGGCCTTCGTTCGGACGAGGCGACGGGCCGCCACCTGCTCAACCTCGACATCGGGCTGCCCACCGAACGGATCCGGCCGATCGTGTGGGACACGCTCGCCGAACGCCGTCCCGAGGACGACGAGGACGGTGCGGAGCCGGTCGTCGTGGCCGAGCGGGACGACGACCGGTCCGGCTCCGACGGCCGGCCCGACCGGTCGACCGTCGTCGTCGACGCGATCAACCGACGCGGGCGGACCGTGCGGATCGAGGTCGCGGTCGCCCCGCTCCGTTACCACGAGCGGGGGCGCAGTGGAGCGATCATCGTGATGGACCAGCTCGAGCCGTCCGACTGAGGCCACGTCATCGGTGCCCGCGACTGCTGCGTCACACCGGCACGCGCGGCTATCCTGGTGGGGTGGCCGAGGTCGACGCCGCCGCGAACGTCGAGGCCTTCCTGCACTCGGTGTCCGAGCTGCTCGCGCAGCCCCTGGGACCCGACGCCGGAGGGGCCGACCCCGCGGCGGACAACGCTGAGAACCGGGCGATCGTCCGCGCCCGCGCACGGCTGGCCCGCAGCCGTGCCGAGGCGATCGGCGAGCGCCTCGAGGACCTCGGGCGGCGTCACGCCGACTTCCTCGCCGTCCACCGGCACGCCGCCCCCCAGCGTTCCGCGGCGCACCACCAGGCCGTCGGGATGCTGATGGGGATGTTCGGGCTGACCGGGAAGCAGGCCGGGGAGCTGCTGGCCATGCTGAGCTGGCAGCAGGACCGTCCGCCGGAGGCACTCGCCCGGCGGATGGTCACCGAGTGCGAACGGGGCGGCGACCCGGCGAACGTGCTCCGCGACGGCGGCGTGACCGGCAGGCACAGCGTGCCGCTGGTCGTCCGGCGGGCGGTCGCCTTCATCGAACGGCACGCCCACGAGGACATCACCAGCGACCACATCGCCACCGCGGCCGGTGTCGGCCGCCGCCGGCTGCAGCACGCGTTCCGGGAGCACTGCGGCGTGAGCCCGACCCGGTACCTGCGCCGGGTCCGCCTCGCCCACGCACACCGTGAGCTCCTCGCCGCCGACCCCACCCGCGGTGACACCGTCGGGGCCATCGCCGACGCCTGGCAGCTGCCGCACCACGGCCGTTTCGCCGTCGAGTACCGGGCGGCGTACGGGGTCACGCCGGCGACGACCCTGCACCGCTGAGCAGGGCGCACCCCGGGCAGCCGGGTATCGTCGACGCCGTGGCGGACGGCAGGCGGCGGGTGACGATCGCGGACATCGCCGCCCGGGCCGGGGTGTCGAAGGCCGCCGTCTCCTACGCGCTGAACGGTGTGCCCGGCGTCAGCCCGGCCGTACGTCAGCAGATCCTCGACATCGCCGCCGAGCTGCGGTTCCGCCCCAACCGGATCGCCCAGGACCTCCGCGCCGGGACGGCCAAGGTCATCGGGATCCTGCTCGACAACATCGAGAACCCGGTCTACACCGAGATCGCCGGCGCCGCCGTGTCCGCCGCCGCCGAGCGGGGCTACGAGGTCTTCGTCTCCCACCTCGGCACGGCTTCGGACCGCAAGACCGAGGTCGCGCTCTCGCACGTGGACCGCAACATCAGCGGACTGATCCTCACCTCGGTGACGGTCGAGGACATCCCGCTGCTCGCCTCGCTGCGCGAGCGCGGCGTCGCCTGCGTCCAGGCCTACCGGGGGCTGACCGAGGTGCCGAACGACTGGGTCGGCATCGACGACCGGGCCGCCGCCCGCGAGCTCGCCGCGCAGGTGCTCGCCGGCGGGCGGCGTTCGGTCGCGATCCTCAGCGGTGTCCGGGAGTCCGTGGTGGCGCGGAACCGCGTCGCCGGGTTCCGGGAGGCGCTGGCGGAGCGCGGCATCGAGCCCGTCAACCCGGACGACGTCTGGGGGCCGCTGACCCGCGAGGCCGGCGTCACCCGCGCCCGGGACGTGCTCGACCGGCACCCCGGCACGGACCTCCTGCTCTGCGCCAGCGACGTGATCGCCGTCGGTGCCTGGGACCACGCCCGGGAGGCGGGGCTGTCCGTACCCGGCGACCTCGCGATCACCGGCTTCGACGGCACCGGCATCGCCAGCGCCGGGCCGCTGCAGCTGAGCACGGTGAACGCGCCGCGCCGGGTCATGGGGGAGTGCGCGGCGACGATGCTGATCGACCGGATCGAGGGGGCCGACGGCCCGCCGATCCGGCGGATGCTGCCCTACGAGATCGTCCTGCGGGACTCCACCGGGGAGGGCGGCGCCCCGGCGGCCCGCCCGGCCCGGGCGGGCCGGGCGGCCACCTGACGGCTACGACGCCGTCACTGCAGGCCGGTCGGGCCGAGCCGCAGGTCCCCCGCGGTGATCCCCCCGTCGACCGGGATGACCTGGCCGGTCACGAACCGCGAGTCGTCGCCGAGCAGGAACCGGATCACCGGCGCGACGTCCTCGACCGACCCGATCCGGCCCATCGGCGTCCGCGCCCTGATCTCCTCGGCGAACCGGCCCGAGACGAGCAGCGACGCGGCGAGCGGGGTCGCGACGTAGCCGGGGCTCACGGCGTTGACCCGGATCCCGTGCGGGGCCCACTCCACGGCGAGGGTCCGCGTCAGCGCCAGCACACCGCCCTTCGACGCGGCGTACGAGGCGAAACCCGGTGCCCCGTAGTGCGCCAGCATCGAGGTGATGTTCACGATCCGCCCGGGACGGCCCGCCGCGACCAGCCGGTCCGCGAACGCACGGCACACCTCGAACGTTCCGTGGAGGTTGACGTCGACGACGGTCGTCCAGCTCTCCTCGAGGACGTCCTGCGCCCGCTCGCGGCGGTTGAGCCCGGCGCAGTTGACGAGCTGTTCCGGCAGGATCCCCGCCTCGTCGAGCCCGGCGAACAACGCCCGGACCGAGGCCACGTCGCTGACGTCGACGCGGGCCGGCCGCACCCGTCCGGGGAGCCCCTTCCCCTCCAGTTCCGCCGCCAGCCCGGCCGCGGCCTGCTCGTCGATGCCCGCGCAGACGACGTCGGTCCCGCCCGTCGCCAGCAGTTCCACCGTGGCCGCACCGATACCGGTCGCACCGCCGGTCACCAGGGCCCATCCCATTGCGATCCGCTCCTCTCGACGGGGCCGGACGGCCACGTCAGTTCATGAAGATGCCGCCGTTGACGTCGAGCGTGTGCCCGGTGATCCAGGCGGCGGCGTCGGACACCAGGAAGACGACGGCGGCGGCGAGCTCGTCGGGCGTGCCCATCCGCGGGACGGGATAGCCCTCCGGCGCGTAGTCCCGGCCGTGGGTCATCGGCGAGTCCACGGGGCCCGGCGCGATCATGTTCACGGTGACGCCGTCGCCCCCGTACCGGCGGGCCAGCCACTTGCCGAGCGCCCCGACCCCGCCCTTGGACGCCACGTAGGCGGCCCCGGAGTTGACGCCGCCGACCCGGGCGGCGATCGAGGAGAACAGCACCAGCCGGCCCGCCCCGGCCGTCACCAGGTGCGGCAGGACCGTCCGGGAGACGACGTAGGAGCCGGTCAGGTTGACGTCCAGCTGCCGGTCCCACTCCGGGCGTTCCAGGTCCGCGATCGCGGTCTCCGACACGACCCCGGCGCAGTGCACGGCGATGTCGAGGCCGCCGAACCCGGTGACCGCGCGGTCGACGGCGGCCGCGACCGACGCGTCGTCGGCGACGTCGGCGACGGCGCCGACGGCGGTCCCGCCCCGGGCGGCGACGGCGGCGCACACCTCGTCGACCGGCTGCCGGTCGACGGCGACGACGCGCACGCCGTCGCGCGCGAGTGCCAGCACCGTCGCCCGGCCGATGCCCGAGGCCGCGCCGGTGACCAGGGCGCTCCGGCCCGCGATCCCCGTCGCGCTCAGCACGACGCACCCCGGCCTGCCCCGGCCGCGGTGCGCGCCGGGCCGGTCCCGACGCCGGCGAGGTCGATGCCGCGGGTCTCCCGCAGGAACAGTGCCGCCACCAGCGAGAGCAGTGCGGTCGCCGCGTAGAACCAGGACGGTGAGAGCGGGTTCGCGGTGGTCGCGACAAGGAAGGTCGCGATGAAGGGCGCGGTGCCGCCCATCGTCGAGTTCGCGATGTTGGTGACCAGGGCGACGCCGGTGTACCGCACCGGGGTCGGCATCCTCTCGGAGAAGGTCACGAACAGCGCGCTGTTGAAGACCGACACGCAGACGAAGCAGACCGACTGGGCGAGCATCGCGAGCCCGACCGAGCCGAGCTGCATGAGCTGGAACATCGGGATCGCCAGGACCAGGCCCGCGCCCGAACCGGCCAGAAGGACCGGGCGGCGGCCGAACCGGTCCGCGAGGTAGCCGCCGACCGGCAGGGTGAGGATGCCGAGGACCAGCGCGAGGCTCGTGCTGACGAAGGCCACGGTCGAGGAGAACCCGGCGGTCGTCCGCAGGTAGGTGGCGGTGTAGACGGACGCGGTGTAGAAGCCACCGGCGGACAGCCCGTAGAGGGCCACGAGGTGCGCGATCGTCTTCCACGACGTCCGCAGCAGCGTCGTGATCGGCAGGCTGCTGACCTGCTGCTCCTCCTTGAGTGCGGTGAACTCGGGGGAGTCGTGCAGGTTGTTGCGGATGTAGAAGCCGATGATCCCGATGACGGCGCTCAGCAGGAACGGGAGCCGCCAGGCCCAGTCGATCGCCTGCTGCTCGGTGAACAGCGAGCTGATCGCGAGGCCCGTCAGCGACGCCGCCAGCGAACCCAGGTACATGCCGCCCATGACCAGGGCGGTCTGGAAGCCGCGCCACCGGGTCGGGGCGTGCTCGGAGACGAACACGTTCGCCCCGCCCACCTCGCCACCGGCGGAGAAGCCCTGCAGGCAGCGGCAGAGGATCAGCAGCATCGTCGCCCAGATGCCGAGCGTCGCGTAGGTCGGGAGCAGCCCGATGAGCAGCGTCGATCCCGCCATCAGCAGCAGCGTCCAGGTGAGCGCGGTGCGGCGGCCGTAGCGGTCGCCGATGTGCCCGAAGAACAGGCCGCCGGGGATGCGCAGGAAGAACGCCACCGCGAAGGTGGCGAACGTCTCCAGCAGCGCGGTGTTGGGGTCCTCGGATGCGAAGAACTGCACGCTCAGCAGGGCGGCCATGTAGCCGTAGATGCCGAAGTCGTAGTACTCGACGATCGTGCCGAGCACGGCACCCTTGATGACCTTGACGCTCGACTGGCGTGGCGGGGGCGCGGTGGGGGAGTGGTCAGTGGACACGACTGTGTATCCCGTCTGGAGTTCGGGTGACGCGGACCGGCGACGTCGCCGGGGAGGGGGCGCGGGCCCCGCGGGTCAGCGGATCAGGTCGTCCACGAGCGCGACGTCGAGACCGACGTCGCGGTAGTGCTCGCGGGTCTTGTCGATCTTGCTGAAGACGTCCTCGATGCCGAGCATCCGGAAGTCCGCGTCCACGTAGATGTAGGCACCCGTCGTGATGAAGAGGGTGATCATCTCCTGGCAGTCGGACGGCACCTCGAGGGTGTGCACGTCGCCGGGGGGCTCGAAGGCGAAGCTGCCCTCCTCGGACCACCAGTCGTACTCCAGGTAGTGCCAGCGCCCGCGCAGCGTGAACGCCTGCACCGCACCCGCGTGCCGGTGGCGGGAGACGACGCCCTGGCGGCGCACGCGCAGCAGGTTGACGAACTTGCCCTCCCCGGGCTGGAACATCAGCGGCCGGAACTCGACCCCGGGCGAGTGCTCGCCCTGCGGGACCCAGAGTCGTTCGTCGCAGTCCAGGTCGAGCGCACCCGGGGTGATCATGTCGTCGACCATCCCGTAGAGCCTCGGCCCGTCGTAGGGCTTGACCGCGTCCTCGATCGGTGTGGACACCCTGCCGTCCTTCCGCAGTAGGTCTGAACTTAAACGGTTAACTTAACCGTTTAATGGACAGTAGCAGCGGGTAGTCACGGCGGCAATGGTCCGTCCGGCGGCGGGGTGGCCCCGGACGCGGGAGATCCGGCCCGGACCGTTCGTGCCGGTCGGGGCCGGATCGGCTGGTGGGGCGGGCGTCCGTGACGCCCCTGCCTCACGTCGTGTCGGGCTCCCGGGTGTAGGTGCAGAGCGCCGCGATGACGAAGACGTCCAGCGTGATGATCAGCAGCGACCAGAGCGGGTACAGCGGGATGAACAGGAAGTTCGCGACCATGCTCAGGATCACGACCACGATCCCGACCACCCGGCCCCAGGTCTGGCCCGCGAGCACGGCGCAGCCGGCCAGCGCCACGACGACCCCGACGATCAGGTGCACCCAGCCCCACGTCGTCAGGTCGAAGGAGAAGACGTACTCGGGGCCGATCACGTAGACCTCGTTGCGGAACAGCCCCACGAGTCCCTGGATCGCGCCGAACACACCGGCGACGATCATGATGATCCCGGCGAAGAACGCGAGACCGGTCCTCCACCCCTCGCGATGGTGCGGCCGCGCGGTCGCCTCCCCGGCGGTGGTCGCGGCCTTCTCGGACAGAGACATGTCAAACCTCCCGGACAGCGGGCACGTCGTCCCGACGAGGGTCGTCGTCCGGCTCCGATTCCTCCTCACCCGGCAGGGGTGAGATGCGCTGCAACGAGAGCACCTCCAGGCCCAGGTCACTGCAGAGCTCCAACAGGGAGTGCAGGTCGGCCTGCTCGGGGAAGACCCCGAGCAACGTCGTGTGTGACGGCACGGTCCGCACCTCGAGCGCTCCGAACGCGCTCCGCGCCGGCCCGGACAGCCGCCCGTTCACACACACCTCGTACCGCGCCATCGCCGATGCTCCCGTCCGCGCGCGCCCCGGTCTGGACGGCCGAGGCTCGCCGCCCGCGGCCCCGCGAGTCATCGCCCGTGCCGGATGAGCACCGGCCGTCAGCGGTGCCCGCTGTCGATCAGGCCGCGCTCGTGCGCCGCGACCACCGCGAGCCTGCGGTTGCTCACCCCGAGCTTCGCGTAGATCGACCGCACGTGGCTCTTGACCGTGTTCACCGAGACGGTGAGGTCCGCGGCGATGTCGTCGAGCGAGAGCAGGGAGGGCAGCAGCTCGAGGACCGTGATCTCCCGGTCGCTCAGCAACGCCTGCTGCGGCGTCCGGCCGAGACCCGCGTCGAGCGCGCGCCTCGCGATCTCGTTGTGGCTGCCGAAGCTGCCGAGCTGATGGACCAGCAGCTCGTGGACACCCGGTTCGGCGACGGCGAACGGGCGGATCGTGCCGAGCGGTCCGGCCCAGGCGAGCGCGGTCTGCAGTGCGTGCCGCGCGGCGAGCCGCTCGTCGGCCGCCATCGCGATCGAGGTCTCCAGGAGCCAGGCGTCCACCACGGTGGCGGGCAGCAGGACCGGGACCGACCCGTCGAGGACGGGCCGGACCAGGGCCCGCGCCCGCCCCCGGTGGCGGCCGGCCGACTCGGTCCAGGCGCGCATCGTCACGAGCTCGCCGCAGTCGCCGGTCCGTTGCGCCGCCCACGCGAGCGCGCTCTGCGCGGCGGCCGGGTGCCCGAGCAGGAGCGCCAGCCGGCACTCCAGCATCGCGAGCGCCGCGGCCTGCTCGGCCCCGATGCCGTGGGTGCCGAAGTCGGCACGGGCCCGCTGCAGCTCCGTCAGGCCCCGCGCGCGGTCCCCGAGGTCGAAGGTGGCTGCGCCGTGGACCGCCTGCAACGCGAACCGGATCGCGGGCGACGCCGAGCCCGCCCCCTCGGTGAGCCCCTCGGCGGCGATGCGCTCGGCGTCCGCGGTCTCGCAGGCCATGAGCTCGGCGTAGGACAGCAGCGCCCGGGCCGTCGTGGGCAGCGCCGTGCCGCCCCACCCGTGGTCGTCGGCGAGGATCAGCGCCTCCCGGCACACCTCCCGCGTCGTGGGCAGGTCGCCGTCGCCGGCCGCGACGACACCGAGCAGGGCCAGCGACACCGCCCGCAGGTGGTCGAAGCCGTGCCGGCGGCCGAGTGACAGTGCGGCGTCCAGCTCGGCGTGCGCCCCCTCGCGGTCGTCGCCCAGCAGGGCCCGGCCACGGCTGAGCCGGGCCAGCGCCGCCGTGCCGGGGTCACCGGGCAGCGGGTCGTCGGGCTGCGGGTGGCCGGGCTGTGGGTCGTCGGGCTGCGGGTGGCCGGGCTGTGGGTCGCCGGGTTGCGGGTCGCCGGCGGGGAGCGGGTCCGGGGCCGCGCCGGGCTCCCCGGCGCCGAACTGCTCGGCGACCGCGCGGAGGACGCCGAGCTCCACGGGGTCGTCGCCGTCGGGAGGGCTGCGCCGGGCCGCGTCCAGGTCGTCGCGGGCGGCGGGCAGGTCGCCGTCGGTGAGGTGCCCGAGTGCCGAGGCGAGCGAGAGCCGCGGGCCGCACGCGTCGGTGCCCGCGAACGAGAGCGCTCGGCGCAGCGGGCGGAGGTCCCCGCGGAGCAGCAGCGGCACGGCGAACCGGTGCAGCAGCTCGACGACGAGCGCGGGGTCACCGGTCAGGACGGCGTGCTCCAGGGCTGCGCCGGGGGCGTCCTGACCGGCCCACCAGCGCGCGGCCACCGCATGCAGGTCCGCGACCCGGCGCTCGCCCTGGCGCTCCAGGTCGGCGGCCAGATGGGTGCGCAGGAGCTCCTGGATCCGGTACACGGCGGGGTGTTGCCCGGCGGTGGAGAGCAGCGAGGTCCGGTGTTCGAGCCGGTCGAGCACGCTGCCGGCGTCGTCCAGGCCGGACAGCTCGGCGGCGAGCCCGGTCGGGACCGGGTTGCAGATGCTGATCACCCGTAGGAACTCGCGCACGTCGTCGGGCAGGCCGGAGAGGATCTCGCCGACGAGGTAGTCGCCCACCGAGCGGTCGTCCCCGGAGAACTGGGCCAGGAACGCCGTCCGGTCGGGGGCCTTCTCGAGGCCGAGCGCGGCGAGACGCAGACCCGCGACCCACCCGCCGGTCCGGGTGTGGAGCACCTCGACCTGGGACGGGGTCAGGTGCAGGCCCGACTGCTCCAGCAGGGCCGCCGCCTCGCGGCGGGTGAAGGCCAGGTCGTCGGCACGCAGCTCCCGGACCCGGCCGCCCAGACGCAGCCGGGGCAGCGACAGCGGTGGGTCGAACCGGCTCGCGAGGACGAGATGGACGTTCGGCGGCTTCACCCGGGTGAGGATCCGGACGCCGTGCACGGCGTCCGGATCGACGAGCTCGTGGACGTCGTCGAGGACCAGGCGGAGGGGGCCCGGGAGGGCGGCCAGCGCTGCGGCGAGATCGGCGACGAGCTCGGGCAGGGCTCCCGGCCGCCATGCCCACGGGGCTCGCAGACGGCTGTCCGGGGGTACCGACGGGCAGCCCGCGATCGCCGCCACGACCGACGCCCACAGCCGGCTCGGCTTGTTGTCGTCCCGGTCGACGGTGACCCAGGCCGTGTCGACCGTCGGGTCGTCCCGTGCCCAGGCCGCGAGCAGCAACGTCTTGCCGTACCCGGCCGGGGCGGAGACCAGGGTGAGGTCGGCCGCGGCGCCCCGGTCGAGCTCGCGGTTCAGCGCGGCGCGCAGCACGGCCTCGGGCGGGACGTGCGGCACCGTGATCTTGACGGCCGGGACCGGTGCCGCAGGCTCGTGACGATCGGGTGGAGGTGTCAGGGCGATCTCCTGGCGGGGGTCGTCCGCCCCGGCGTCCGTGCGCCCGGGGCGCCGCGACGGGGCTGGTGGTGTGCGCTCCGTGAGGGGTCACCCCCTTCCGCGGCGAGGCCGCCGTGCGGTCACCGACCGGCCGCCCCGACGGCGGGCCTCGTACCGTGCTCCCGACCCGTGCGTGATCACATCGCCAATGTTGTTGACGGCCAACGGGCTCGCCCCGTCGCCGGGATCAGCCGGTACCGCGCGTGCCGGGCGGCGGATCGGCCGCCGGACCGCCGTCGGACGTGCGCGGTCCGTGGCCGTCCTCGGCCCGCTCGACGGCCCCCAGGAGGAGCCGGGCGACCAGCCCGACGACGATCAGCCCGAGGATCATCTGGGTCGTCACGAGGATCCGCGTGAGGCTCGTCGTCGGCACGATGTCGCCGAACCCGACGGTGGCGAAGACGGTCACCGTGAAGTAGAGCGCGTCGGTCCGGTCGAGCACCTGGTTGAAGCTGTCCGGACGTTCGTGGGCGACGATGCAGTACGCGGAGGCGTAGAGCACCAGGAAGAGCGGGAAGCCCGTGGCGACGGCCTTCGCGGCGCGCAGCCGGGGGAAGTCCGACCGGCCGACCGCCCGCACCTGGGCGACGACCAGCCAGCCGTAGACGGCGAGGCCGCTCGCGAACATGGCCCCGGTCGCGAGGTTCAGCGGGCGGTCGAGCGGGGCCAGGTAGTAGACGGCGACGAGCAGCACGATCGAGGCCGTGGAGCTGAGTATCGCGACCACCAGCGCCCGGCGGGCCGAGGGGCCGGACGTGCCGCCACTCGTCATCGCCGTGGTCCCGTCGCCGCCCGGGCGTGCGGGCGCACCGGGCCACGTCCGCGGGGCCCTGAACCCCGGGACCTCCTGCCGCTTCGCACCGGCCCACCGAACCGCCGGTCCCGGCGGGCGGTCCTCACCCGCACCGGGCGATCCGCCGGGTGCGGTCGGGCCGGGCCGGACTCTCGCCCTCCACGGGTGATGGCGGCCGCCGCCGCCCGGCCTAGCTTCCGCGTCATGACGACTTCGGCAGCCGAGGCCCCGGCCGCTGCTCCGCCGGCCGGCGCCGCGTCGCAGGTCCCCCCGGAGACCGGCGGCGCGGTGGCTCAGCCGAGCATGCCGCGGGCGCTGGTCATCCTCCTCGGCCTCGCGGCGGCGACCATCGCCGCGGCGGGCATGCAGGCGGTCGCCTGGCTGATCGGCCCCGCCTTCATGGCGCTGATCATCGTCATCGCGGTCGCACCGGTGCAGGGCTTCCTGCGGCGGCACAACTGGCCCGGCTGGGCGACGACCCTCGTGGTGGTCCTGCTGGTCTACGCGATCCTCCTCGGGCTGGCCCTCGGGATCGTCTACTCGGTGGCCCGGCTGGCGACCGAGCTCCCCCAGTACGCCGGATCGGCCACCGCCCTCGTGAACCGGGCGACGGCGGGCCTGGCCACGATGGGCATCGGTCCCGAGCAGCTGCAACAGGCCGCCGGTTCGCTGGACCTCGGCAAGCTGGCCGGCCTGCTCGGTGCCCTGCTGAGCAGCGTGGCCGGTCTGGCGACCAACTTCGTGTTCCTGCTCGCACTGCTGCTGTTCCTCGGGGTCGAGTCGAGCGGGGCCGGTGACCGCCTCGCCGCGATCGCCGCCGACCGTCCCGCCACCAGCGCGGCCCTGGCCCGCTTCGCGTGGGGCACCCGGCAGTACCTGATCGTCACGACGGTCTTCGGGCTCATCGTCGCGGTGCTCGACTGGGTCGCGCTGCTGATGCTGGGCATCCCGCTGGCGGCGACCTGGGGCCTGCTGGCGTTCGTCACGAACTACATCCCGAACGTCGGCTTCGTCATCGGGGTGATCCCGCCGGCGCTGCTCGGGCTGCTGACCAGCGGTCCCGAGCTGATGATCATCGTGATCGTCGTCTTCTGCGCCATCAACTTCGTCGTCCAGTCGATCATCCAGCCGCGGTTCATCGGCGACGCCGTCGGGCTGTCGGTGACGGTGACGTTCGTGGCCCTGGTGTTCTGGGCCTGGTTGCTCGGACCGCTCGGGGCGATCCTCGCGGTCCCGCTGACGCTGCTGGCCAAGGCCATGCTCGTGGACATCGATCCGAGCGCCCGCTGGGCCGACGCCCTGCTCCGGTCGAAGCCGAAGGGCGAACCGGACACGCCGCCCGGCGAGCCCCCCGACGAGGAGCACCACGGCCGGCTGCACCGCCTGCGACGGCGGCGGAAGGCGACCGACCCGGACACCGACGGTGCGGCCGTCCTCCGGGCGGGCGACACCGGGAACGGCCCGGTACCCCCGGTCCCGGGCTGAGCCCGCGGCGCCGAACCATCCCCGACGGATGAGGCACGGACCCCGTCCCGGTCGGGAGCATCCCCACGGTCCGGCACCCCTGCGACGCCGTCCCCGCCGCCGCGAGCGGCGCGTGACGGCGGCGCAGCTCGGAGAGGAGACCGACATGACCGACACCGGGCGTACGCCGGCCGGGGCCGGCCGTCGCGGCCTCGGCGCGAGCACCTGACGGATGCTGCGGGAGCGGTCGTGAGCACCAGTACCCCGAACACCCCGCCGGGCGGCGCGCGCCCGCCCGAGCCCCGGCCCCTGAGCTGGAGCGAGCGGCGCCGCCTGCGCGCGATCGAGGCGTCCCTGGTCGACGCCGACCCGGCCCTGGCGTACCTGTTCGCCGAGGACCCGCGGGTCGGCCGCCGGCGGCTGCTCAAGCGGATCTGCTGGTGGTCGGTGGCGTGCGGGTTCCTCCTGATCGTCCTCGGTTCCTCCCTGTCCGCGGCCGTGCTGGTGATGCCGGGGCTGCTGGCGACGTTCGTCGTCCCCCCGATCGCCTGGTGGCTCGCCGAGATGCAGCCCGACGACCCCTGACGGCAGGAAGGACCCCGATGACGAAGGACGACGCCGGGCAGGAGGCCCGCGCCGGCGACGACACCGGCAGCACCGGTGTCCGCCCGGTGTGGGGGGTGATGACCGCCGCGTGCGTGTCGACGCTGGTGGTCAACGCGAACACCTCGGCGGTGAGCATCCTGCTGCCCTCGATCAGCGCCGACCTCCAGGTCTCGGTGGACGTCCTGCAGTGGGCGGTCACCGGTTACCTGCTCGTCGGTGCCGCGGTGATCGTCACCTCGGGCGCGATGGGTGACGTCTTCGGCCGCCGGCGGATCTTCGTGGCCGGGCTGCTGCTGTTCGTGGTCTCCTGCGCGCTGATCGCGCTCGCCCAGAGCGGCTGGATGGTGGTGGTCGGGCGGCTGATCCAGGGCGCCGCGGGGGCCACGATCCTGGCCTGCGGGCTCAGCCTGCTCTCGGTGGCGTCGTCCGGGCCGGCCCAGATGCGCGCGGTCACCATGTGGGGCGCCGCCGCGGCGGCGGGTGCCGCGGGCGGTCCCGTGGTCGGCGGCGTCCTCAACGAGCTGACCGGCTGGCAGGGGCTGTTCTGGATCGACGCGGTGATCGCCGCGGTCTGCGTCCCGCTCACGCTCCGCACGGTCGCCGAGTCCCGGGACCCGAAGCGGTCGCCCTCGATCGACCTCGCGGGCACGGCACTGATCGCCTGCGTGCTCGTCCCCTTCGTGTTCGCCATGACCGAGGGGCCGACGTGGGGGTGGCTGTCGGTCCCCACCGTGACCTGCCTCGTCCTGACCGTCGTGGCCTCGTTCGGCTTCGTCGCCGTCGAACGGCGGGTCGCGTCGCCGCTCGTCGACCTGCGGCTGCTGGGCAACGTGCAGCTCGTGGCGTCGACCTGGGTGATCTTCGTCGGGGCCGGGGCGATCGCCGCGCTCAGCTTCATGCTCAGCCTCTACCTGCAGAACCCGGCCACGCTCGGCCTGTCGAGCCTGCTCGCGGGCCTCGCCATGCTGCCGCTGGCCGCGGTCGTGATCATCCTGGCGCCCGCGGTCACCCCGCTGGCGCACCGGTTCGGCACCCGTGCCGCCGTGCTCGGCGGCTTCGTGATCCTCACCGCCGGGTTCGCCCTGCTGGCGCTGGTCACCCCGTCCTGGAGCTACAGCACGTTCCTGGTCCCGCTGCTGTGCGTGGCCGCCGGGCTCTCCCTGACGAACGGCCCCGCGTCGTCGGTCGCGACCTCCTGCGTCACACCGGACCAGGTCGGGCAGGCGTCGGGGATCTCCAACATGGCCCGTTACGTCGGCGGCGCGGTCATGACGGCCGTCGGTGCCGGCGTCTACGAGAACGTGATCTCGACCCGTACGGCGGACGGCGACGCGCAGGGCGACGCGCTCGCCGCCGGGTTCTCGGCCGGGTCCGTCGTGCTCGCGATCTTCTCGGCGGTCAGCATCGTGCTCGCCGTGTTCGCCTCCCGGCGCCCCGGCCGGCCGCGTGCCATCGACTACGCCGCGGCGGCCGCGTCGACGTCGCACACCCTGCCCGTGTCGGACAGCGGCGTCGCGCGCTGACGCCCGCCGGCGGCGGGATCCCCCACCGAGGGTGATGTCCCGGGGCCCGCCGGTCCGAAGAGTCGAGGGGGTACGACGACCGGTTCATCGGACGGAGGCAGGGCATGGCGACCTTGACGGTGTGGAAGTTCGACACGGCGAGCGGGGCGGACGACGCGCTCCACCTGCTGCAACGCATGCAGAAGGAGGAGCTCCTCCGGATCGACGACGCCGCCTGCGTGTACTGGACGGAGGGCCGGAAGAAGCCGAAGACCGAGCAGCTGCACAACCTGACCGGGGGCGGGGCCCTCGGCGGCGGCTTCTGGGGCCTGCTGTTCGGGTTGATCTTCTTCGTCCCGCTCCTGGGGCTGGCGATCGGCGCGACGATGGGTGCGCTCACGGGCTCGCTCTCCGACGTCGGGATCGACGACGAGTTCATCAAGAAGGTGCGGGACAACGTCACCCCGGGGACGTCGGCGCTGTTCGTGATGACCTCGAACGTCGTCGAGGACAAGGTGCTCGACCAGTTCCGCGACACCGGAGCGACGCTCCTGTCGACCAACCTGTCCGACGAGCAGGAGTCCAGGCTGCGTGCGGCGTTCGCCGAGGAGGAGTAGCGGGGCGTGACCGTCGCCGAGGGGATGGAGCACGTCGCCACGGCGTTCGAGGTGATCGGCGCGGCCGTGCTCGTGCTGGGCCTGGTGCTCGCGGGCGTGCTCGCCGTCCGGGTCTGGCAGCGCACGAGGAGCGGCCGCGCCGGTTACCGCACCCTGCGCGAGACGTTCGGCGGGGTGCTGCTGCTCGGTCTCGAGATCCTGGTGGCCGCCGACCTCGTGCGGACCGTCGCGGTCGAGCCGACGCTGCAGAGCGTGGCGGTGCTCGGGCTCATCGTGCTGATCCGGACGTTCCTGAGCTTCTCGCTCGAGATCGAGATCGAGGGGATCCCGCCGTGGCGGCGGGCGCTCGTCGGCGGCGGACGGCAGCTGTCCGCGGCGGTGTCGCGGGCCGGCGCCACCGCGTCCGGCCCGGCAGGCACCGGTGGTGACGGCCGCGCGTGACCCGGGGCCCACCCCCCGCGGGTGGTGTCCGGCCGGCCTGCCCGGCCGGACACTGCTCACCCGCCCCGAGGCGGAGGGAGGCCCGGGATGACGCCGACGGTCTACCGGTTCCGGATCGACGGGCACCTGTCCGAGCAGGCTGCCGAGGAGTTCTGCGACATGCGGATCGAGGAGGCCCGGGCGAGCACCGTCCTCGAGGGCACCGTGGTCGACGAGTCGCACCTGCACGGGATCATCGCCTCGATGCGGGTGCTCGGGCTGACCGTCGTCTCGGTCCGGCCGGTCGTGCGGTGACCGCCGCGCGCCGGCACCGGCCCGCGTTCATCCGCTCCGGACGAGGTGGGCCCCAGCGGGGTCGCCGATGCTCGCGCTCCGGAACCGGCGGTGCGAGGAGGGTGCTGTGAGCGGATCGCCGACGGGCCACGTCGTCGGGGCCCGGCAGGTGTTCGACCACGACCCGGCTGCACCGCTCGCGACGGTCGTCGTCCCGTCGGTGTTCGTCGCGGCCCGTGGGCCGGACCGGACGCTGCTGCTCGTGCGCCGGTGCGACAGCGGCGGCTGGGAGCTGCCGGGCGGCCGGGTCGACGTGGGGGAGTGCGCCGTGGCCGCGGCCGTACGCGAGACCGCCGAGGAGTCCGGCGTGCTCGTCGCGATCACCGGGATCGTCGGTGTCTACACCGATCCGGGGCTCGTCGTCCGGGCCGTCGACGGCGAGGTCCGTCAGCCGTTCAGCCTGGTCCTGCGGGCGGAGCCGGTCGGCGGAACCCTCTGCGCGGACCGGGAGGAGACCAGCCTCGCCGCGTGGCTCACCCCGGCCGAGATCGACCGGCTGCCGCTGGAACCGGGGGCCCGGCACCGGATCGACCACGCCCTGGCCGACGGCCCCGTCCCGTACCTGCACTGACCCTTCCCGGCACGTCCGTCACGTCACCTGGAGCCACGATGACCGCCACCCCGGTCCAGCCGGTCGACACCGCACCGGCGCCCGCCGGAACCTCCGTGGAGGAGCGCGAGGCGCGCGGCCGGGCGGCGCGCCGGGACACGCCCCGCGGCGCGCACGCCGACTTCCGGCCGGACCCCGCGCGCCCCGGCCCGCTCCCGCTGCTCACCGCCCAGGACGCCGGACGCGTCCCCGAGCTCCTCCCGATCCGGTACGGCCGGATGGCCGCCACACCGTTCACGTTCTACCGCGGGGCGGCCGCCGTGATGGCCCGCGACCTCGCCGGTACCCCGGTCTCCGGCATCACCGCGCAGATCTCCGGGGACGCGCACCTGTCCAACTTCGGCTTCTTCGCCTCGCCCGAGCGGCGTCTGGTGTTCGACCTCAACGACTTCGACGAGACCCTGCGCGGCCCGTGGGAGTGGGACGTGAAACGGCTCGCCGCGAGCCTGGAGATCGCCGGGCGGGACCGCGGGTTCCGGCGCGGGGACCGGCGGGACATCGTCGAGACCGCGGCACGGTCCTACCGGCACGCGATGCGCCGGTTCGCCGCGATGACCACCCTCGACGTCTGGTACGCGCGGGCCGACGTCGAGGAGATCCGCGGCCGCTACGAGCGCGAGCTGGGCAAGGGGCGCAAGCGGGTGGACCGCGGCCTGGCCAAGGCGCGCACCCGGGACAACCTCGGAGCGCTCGGCCGGTTCACCACCGACGCCGGCGGGCGGCTCCGGCTGGCGGCGGCCGAGCCCCTCGTCGTCCCGCTCCGTGATCTCTTCCCGGAGGAGACGACCCGGCTCGGCCAGGAGGACGTGATGCGCGGCCTGCTCCGTGACTACCGGGCCACGCTCCCCACCGAGCGCCGCGTGCTGCTCGACGGCTACCGGCTGGTCGACATCGCCCGGAAGGTGGTCGGTGTCGGGAGCGTCGGTACCCGCTCGTGGATGTTCCTGCTGCTCGGCCGCGACGACCAGGATCCGCTGTTCCTGCAGGCCAAGGAGGCGGGCCGGTCCGTGCTCGAGGACTACCTGGGGCCGGCACCGCAGTCGTCGCCCGCCCGGCGGGTGACCGAGGGCCAGCGGCTGATGCAGGCCGTCGGCGACATCTTCCTCGGCTGGCAGCGGCACGTCGGCATCGACGGCCGGACGCGCGACTTCTACCTCCGCCAGCTGCGCGACTGGAAGGCCTCCGCCGAGGTCGAGGCGATGATCCCGCGCGGGATGGAGGTGTACGCCGAGCTGTGCGGCTGGACGCTGGCGCGCGCGCACGCCCGGTCGGGGGACCGTGTCGCCATCGGCGCCTACCTCGGCTCGGGGCCGTCGTTCGACCGGGCCGTCGCCGGGTTCGCGACGGCCTACGCCGACCTCAACGAGCGCGACCACCAGGAGCTGCTCGACGCGATCGGGGACGGCCGGATCGACGCCGAACCCGGGGTGTGACCGCGGGTGCCGGCACCGCCCGTCAGCGCGCCGGCCGTCCCCCGGCGACGCGGAGCAGGGCGGTCAGCCCGCTGCGCACCCCCGCGGGGGCGAAGGCCGCGGGGGCGGCGCCGGGGGTGCCCTCCGGCACCCGCACGCGCAGCACCCCGGGGAGCGAACGGAACCGCAGCGGCGGGGCCATCCGCAACGCCTCCCCGTCGAGGGCCACGTCGAGCACCGGCTCGGCCGAGTCGACCTCGAACTCGGGGGTCGTCCACTCCCGGTAGCCGTGGAAGCGCCCGACCTGCCCGCCCGCCTCGGCGGTGAGCAGCGCGGGCAGGTCACGGGCCCGTTCGACCGTCACGGTGACGACGCCGAGCACCCCCGCGTCGATGCACTCGCGGGTGCCGAACCCGTTGAGGGTGCTCAACCGGTAGGCGCCGTTCGACACGAGCAGCACGTCGGCGGAGTGCACCGGTGCCCCGTCGGCGTCGCTGAAACGCAGGTCGGACCGGCGGGCACCCGGGCCCAGCATCTGCGGCAGGACGGTCGCCGTGGTCGCGAGCTTCGCGTCGCGGTAGTCGTCGGACTGGACGACGGTCGCGTACACGCCGAGCGAGGCGTTGTTCACGAACACGCGCTCGCCGAGCAGGGCCAGATCGACCCGCCGCTCGACGGCCGGGCCGAACGCGTCCAGCGCGGCCGGGACGTCGTCGCGGTCCAGGCCCAGGTCGAGGGCGAAGTGGTTGCGGGTCCCGGCGGGGACGCAGACGAAGGCGACGTCGTGCCGGCGGGCGACGTCCGCGACCAGCGCCTGCGAGCCGTCGCCCCCGGCCATCCCGATCACGTCGGCGCCGCCGGACACCGCCTCCTCGGCGAGCGCACGCAGGTCGTCGCCCCGCTGGAGGACCACCGGGGTGACACCGCGGTCGCGGGCGGCCGTCACCAGGTCGTCACGCTCGACCTTCCCGCCGCCGGACCGCGGGTTCATGATCAGCACCCCGGAGCGGGCCGGTCCCACCGGCCGTGACGTCGCGGGCGTGCGGGCGAGGTCGTGGCCGATCGCCACCCGGCCCGCCGCCGTGGCCAGCAGGACCAGCACGACGACCGAGACCAGCCGCAGCACCGAGCCGGTGAGGAGCAGGACCCAGACGGTCCCCGCCAGCGCCGCCACGGCGACCGCGGCGGCGAGCACCCGGCGGGTGCCGCGGTTGACCAGGGCCGTCCACCCGGCGACCACCGCGACGACGACGAGGACCAGCCCCAGCACCATCGCGAGCGGGTCCCTCAGCAGCGACAGCATCACGATCGCCGCCACGAGCAGGGCGACGAGCGCGCCCGCCGCGGCCAGCCGGCGCCCGGCCGACGGCGGGTCGAGGGGCGCGGACGCGGCGCCGGGCGGTCCGTCCGGCATGGTGATCACGCCCCTCGGGTGACGACGCGTCCGACCCTGGCCGCGTCGCCGCCCGGCGGCATCACCCTCTCCGGATGACTCCCCGGCGGTAGGTGAGCCGTCGCAGCAGGGTCTCGGCCGGGCCACGGATCCCGGCGCGGTCGAGCGCGTAGGCCAGTACGACGGTCAGCAGCCACGTCCCGATCCCGACGAGCAGCGCCGACCAGCTCGTGAGATGGGCACCGAGCGCGAGTCCGGACGCCGCGAGCAGCGGGGTCCACACCATTGACTGCGCGATGTAGCCGCTCATCGAGCGGCGGCCGAGGGCGACCAGGGCGCGGACGGGCAGCGGCGGCGTCGTCCCACGGGCCGTGATCCGGTGCGCGACCAGGCCGAACAGTGCCGCGTAGCCGACCCCGGCGAAGAAGCCGGTGTAGACGTGCAGGTCGGTGAGGGCGGCCCCGCCGGGCAGCGTGAGCACGCCGAGGTGGACCAGCGCCTGCGCGAGACCGGCGCCCCAGCCGACCGCGATCCCGAGGACAGCGGTGCGCCGCAGCAGCGGCAGGTGCCGCGCGGGCTCCTCGAGCACCCGGTGCCGCGATGCGAGCAGGCCGACGAGGAACGCGGCGGGCAGGGTGACGGTGACGAACCCCGACAGCAGGCCGGGGAACCACATGACGAGGCGGAGCGGGATCGACAGGAGGTAGCTCTCCTGGGCGATCGCCATCCGCTGCACCTCCATCGCGGCCGGGGCGGCGGGCGCGCCGAGCGCGGTCATCGTGAGGGCCCAGGCCCCGCCGACGCCGAGCAGCACCCCGATCCAGATCTTCAGGACGCGGTCGCTGCGGTTCAGGAAGAGCGGCACCAGGACGAGGCCGAGCAGCCCGTAGGTGCCGAGGATGTCGCCCTGCCACAGCAGCGCGGCGTGCACCAGACCGAAGCCGAGCAGCCACAGGTGCCGGGTGCGCAGGAGCCGGCGGGCGTCGCGCACCGAGGTGCCGCCGCCGGTCTGGCGCGCATACATCTGGCCGATGCCGTAGGCGAACAGCAGCGCGAACAGCGGGTACGCCCGGGCGTCGACGGTGACGATCGTGACCGCCTGTGCGATCCGGTCGGCGACGCCGCCGCCTGCCGGGTGCAGCAGCGTGGCGCCGATGTCGGTCGTGTAGAGGAACCACGGTACGTGCGCCAGCGCGATGAGCAGCAGCATCAGGCCGCGGGCGAGGTCCGGGGCGAGTGCACGGCGCGACACGGGGGTCGGGAGCGCCGGCGAGGTGTCGTCGGGACCGGGGGCCGGTCGCAGCGGTGCGGTCGCATCGGTGGGCACGGGAGGCTTCCTCTCGGTGGCGGAGTGCCTCCATCAGAGACCGTGCCGTCGGGGCACACTCAAGTCCCGGTCCGGGCGGGGCCGGCGGGGAGCGTCAGAAGAAGCCCTCGCGCCGTTCCCGGGCCTGCGCCCCGCGGGGCTGCCCGAGCTCCACGCTGAGCCGGGACGCGGCCGCGAGCAGCGGTTCCAGCACCGTGGCGCGGAGCTGCTCCGCCGTCGTCCGGGCCACCGACGTCGACGACGCCATGGCCGCGACCACGGACCCGGTGTGGTCCCGGACCGGGACGGCGACGGAGATCAGCTCGGGGTCGAGCTCGCCGTCGACGATCGACCAGCCCTGGGCCTGGACCTCGCGGAGCACGCCGCGGAGGGACTTGGGGTCGGTCACCGTCCGTGCGGTGTGCGCGGGGAGCCCCGCCGCGAGGACGCCGGCGACGGTCTCCTCCTCGGCCCACGCGAGCAGCACCCGGCCCATCGAGGTCGCGGCCGCGGGCACCCGGGTGCCGGGGGAGACGTCGATGCTCATGATCCGCCGCACGGCGACCCGGGCGACGTACACCGCGTCGGTGCCGTCGAGCACGGCCAGCGACGCCGACTCCCCCGTCTCCTCGGACAGCCGGGACAGGTGCGGCCGGGCCAGCTCGACGATCGAGTTGGTCGCGGTGAAGTGCTGCCCGATCGACAGCACCCGCGGTGTGAGCCGCCACCGGTTGCCGACGGGCCGGACGTAGCCGAGGTGCTCGAGCGTCAGGAGGATGCGCCGCACGGCCGGCCGGGACAGCCCGGTGGCCTCGGCGAGGTCGGTGCCGGTCGGACGGGGCCGGTCGGCGTCGAACGCCAGCAGCACCGCGAACCCGCGCTCGATGCTCTGGATGTGGTCACGGTCGTCGGCCGGCCTGTCGCTCATTCAGTCGCAGATCCTCTCAGTGCAGCGGGACCCGGTCCCTCGCATCCTGCCCGCGTCCATTGACCGGTGACCCCGGCCACGCCATGGTGAAGTCTGAACGCAGGGCGTTCGACCGGTACGCACAGCGTACACGCGAAAGGAGCGATCGATGGCGATCGACCCGAGAGAGCTACGGCGGTGCCTGGGTCACTTCACGACCGGGGTCACCGTGATCACCTGCCAGGGCGCCGACGGTGCACCGCACGGCGCGACGGTCAACGCGTTCACGGCGGTGTCGCTGGAGCCACCGCTCGTGCTGGTCTCCCTGGACCGGCGGTCGCGGCTGTGCTCGCTGGTCGAGGCGCGGCCCTTCACCGTGAACGTGCTGGAGAGCCGGCAGAAGGACCTGGCACTGCACTTCGCGGGCCGCCCGAACCAGGACGTCGAGTGGCTGCCCGACAGCGCCTGCGGTGCGCCGCGGCTCGGCGGTGCGCTGGCGCACGTCTCGTGCACGCCCTGGCAGTCCTACGACGGCGGCGACCACGTCCTGTACCTGGGCGAGGTCCAGGAGTTCCTGATGAACGGCGGGGAGCCCCTGCTGTTCCACACCGGCAAGTTCCACCATCTCGGCGACGACCACGAACCGCTGCTGTGGGGCGACTCCGCCGACGGCCCGCAGAGCCAGTCCTGGATCCCGCCGCACGCCGCGGCCCGCTGACCCGACCCGCCCTCCACCCGTGACCCGGCACCCTGCCCCGCGCGGTGCCCCGACCCGGCATGCCCGGACGACGAAGGAGTCGACGATGACCCTGCAGCAGGATTCCGTCAGCACCCCCACCGACGGCGAGGGCCGCGCGACGCGGCCGATGACGGGCGCCGAGTACATCGAGAGCCTGCGGGACGACCGCGAGGTCTTCCTCTACGGCGAGAAGGTCCGCGACGTCACCACCCACCCGGCGTTCCGCAACGCGGTCCGCATGACCGCGCGGCTCTACGACGCGCTGCACGACCCGGACAGGCAGGAGACGCTGACCGTCCCCACCGACACCGGCAGCACCGGGTTCACCCACCCGTTCTTCCGCACCCCGCACTCGGTCGAGGACCTGAAGAAGGACCGCGACGCGATCGCGGAGTGGGCCCGGATGACCTACGGCTTCATGGGCCGCAGCCCCGACTACAAGGCCGCCTTCCTCGGCACCCTCGGCGCGAACTCGCCGTTCTACGACCCGTACGCGGCCAACGCGCGGCGCTGGTACGAGGAGTCGCAGGAGAAGGTCCTCTACTGGAACCACGCGATCATCAACCCGCCGGTCGACCGGCACCGCGACCCGGACGAGGTCTCCGACGTGTTCATGCACGTCGAGGAGGAGAACGACAACGGCGTCGTGGTGTCGGGGGCCAAGGTCGTCGCGACCGGATCGGCGATCACCCACTTCAACTTCCTCGCCCACTACGGGCTGCCGATCAAGAAGCGGGAGTACTCGCTGGTCTGCACCGTCCCGATGGGTGCGCCCGGGATGAAGCTGATCTGCCGGCCGTCCTACGCCCAGCAGGCCACCATGACGGGCAGCCCGTTCGACTACCCGCTCTCGTCGCGGATGGACGAGAACGACACGATCTTCGTGCTCGACAAGGTCCTGATCCCCTGGGAGAACGTCTTCATCTACGGCGACCCGGAGAAGGCGTCGACGTTCTTCCCCGGCTCGGGCTTCCTGCACCGCTTCACCTTCCACGGCGTCACCCGGCTCGCGGTCAAGCTCGACTTCATCGCCGGACTGCTGATGAAGGGCCTCGAGGTCACCGGTTCGAAGGACTTCCGCGGCGTCCAGACCCGGGTCGGTGAGGTGATCGCCTGGCGGAACATGTTCTGGGCGCTGTCGGACGCGATGTGCGCCAACCCCGACGAGTGGGTCGGCGGCGCCAAGCTGCCGAAGCTCGACTACGGCCTGGCCTACCGCTGGTTCATGACGATCGGCTACCCCCGCGTCCGCGAGATCATCCTGCAGGACCTCGGCGCCTCGCTGATCTACCTGCCCAGCCACTCGACCGACTTCCTGTCCCCGGAGGTGCGGCCCTACCTGGACAAGTACGTGCGCGGCTCGAACGGCTACGAGGCCGTCGACCGGGTCAAGCTGATGAAGCTGATCTGGGACTCGATCGGCACCGAGTTCGGTGGCCGGCACGAGCTCTACGAGCGCAACTACTCCGGCAACCACGAGGGCGTGCGCGCCGAGCTGCTCTTCGCCGCCGAGGCCTCCGGGACGGCCGGGGCGATGAAGGGCTTCGCCGAGCAGTGCCTGTCCGAGTACGACCTGAACGGCTGGACCGTGCCCGACCTGATCAACCCGGGTGACGACGCCGTCATCGGCCGCCGCTGACCCCGGCGCGGGGACGCCGGTCTCCGGCGGGCGTCCCCGCGTGCCACCCCCTGCCCGCCACCGATCGGAGCCCGGGAATGACCGCCGTACCGACCCAGCACACCGACGCACCGGCCGGGATCCCGGTGTGGCACGGCGTCGACGAGGTCCCTGCGGGCTCCGGCCCGTGCGTCGTCGCGCTGGGCGTGTTCGACGGCCTGCACCGGGGCCACCGCCGGATCGTGGCGACCGCACGGGCGGTCGCGCGCCGCCGCGGCCTGCCGGTCCTGCTCGTCACCTTCGACCCGCACCCGGCCCGGGTGCTGGGCACCGGCCGGGACACCGCCGCCCTCAGCACGCTCGGGCACCGCGCCGAGCTCGCCGCGGACGCCGGCGCCGACGCCGTCTGCGTGCTCCGCTTCACCCGCGAGCTGGCCGCCCGCACCCCGCAGGAGTTCGCCCGCGAGGTGCTGGTGGCCGGGCTGCGGGCCGCGGCCGTCGTCGTCGGGGCCGACTTCACCTTCGGCGCGCGCGGCGCCGGGACCGTCGGCACCCTGCGCGAGCTCGGCCGGGAGCTCGGGTTCACCGCGCACGGCGTCGACCTGCTGCAGGAGGCCGGCACGACCTGCTCGTCGACGCACGCCCGGCGCTGCCTGCGCGCCGGTGACCTCCCCGGCGCCGAGCGGGCGCTGGGCAGACCGCACCGGGTCCACGGGCAGCGCCGGTCCGACCGGGTCGTGCTGGAGCCGGACACCGCGCTGCCCCCGCCCGGCCGGTACCGGGCCCTGGTCGGCGACCGGCCGGCGACCGTCGAGATCGACCTCCGCGGCGGGCTGCGCCTCCTCGGCGCGGTGACCACCGGCCGGGACGGGACGGTCGCGGTCACCTTCCCCGGCGCCGGGACGGCCGCGCGATGACGTCGCTGGAACAGCGGATCGCCCGGCTGGAGACGCTGGAGGAGATCCGCACGCTCGACGCCCGCTACTGCCGGGCCCTCGACGACGGCGACTGGGACACCCTTGTCTCCCTCTTCACCGACGACGGCGAGTTCACCGGCCTCGGCCACGCCCGCGGGCGTCCAGGGCTGCGCCGGTTCTTCGCCGGGCTCGCCGGGAACGGGCTCACCGCGTTCTGGCACCACGTCACCAACCTGGAGATCGAGCTCGACGGCGGTGCCCCGGGCCGGGCGCGCGCCCGGTCGTTCCTGTGGCAGCCGTGCGTGCTGGACGGGGTCCCGCACGTCGCGGCGGGCCGGTACACCGACACCCTCGTGCGCGTCGCCGGTGCCTGGCGGTACCGGTCGAAGCAGGTGTCGTTCGACTACTTCGCCCCGCTCGACGAGGGCTGGGACCGCGCCCGGTTCACCGTGGACGCGGCCGCGGGGACCCGCACCCCCGGTGACACCCCGGAACCGCCCCGGCCGGACCACGCGCCGATCGCGCTGCACCACCGCACCGACGGCCCGGCCGACGGCCCGGTGCTGGTGCTCGGCCCGTCGCTCGGCACCGACCTGCACCTGTTCGACGCCCAGGTCGCCGAGCTCGCGAGCACCTATCGGATCGTCCGCTACGACCTGCCCGGTCACGGCGGGAGCCCCGCCCCGGACGGCCCCTACACGGTCGCGGGCCTCGCCCGCGACGTGCTCGCCCTGCTCGACGGGCTCGGCATCGGCCGCTTCCACCACGCGGGGGTGTCGCTGGGCGGCGCGATCGGCCTGCAGCTCGCGCTCGACCGGCCCGACCGGGTCGCGTCGCTGACCGTCGTCGCGTCGGCGGCGCGGTTCGCCGAGCCCTCGGAGTGGCCGCGGCGGGCGAGGGTGGTGCGCGCCCAGGGAACCGGGGCGATGGTCACCAGCCGGCCGGGCACCTGGTTCACCCACGACTTCGTCCGCCGGCGCAACGGCGAGGCGGTGCGGTTGCTCGCGATGCTGCAGGCCACGACGGCCGAGGGCTACGCGGGGTGCTGCGAGGCGATCGGGGAGTTCGACGTCCGGCGCCGCCTCGCCGGGATCACCGCACCGACGCTGGCCGTCGCCGGCGCCGCCGACCCGGCGACGCCGCCGGAGATGCTGAAGGCGATCGCGAACGGCGTCCGCGACGGGCACTACGTGATCCTCGACGGCGCGGCGCACCTGCCGAACGTGGAACGGGCCGACGAGGTCACCCGCGCGCTCGCCGAGCACCTCGGCCGCTGCTCGGCCGAGCCGGCTCGGGAAGGGAGCACCTGACCACGGTGCGGCCCGGTGGCCCGCACGTCAGCGGGCGGACAGCCCGGCGGCCAGCAGCTGGGCGAGCAGCCGGACCAGGTCGAGGTCGTCCTCGCCGAGGTCACCGGGCTGCAGCGAGTCCACGGTCAGCAGGCCCAGCGGAGTCTCCCCGGCACAGACGGTGGCGGCGACGAAGGTCCGGTACTCCGAGACGTCGGTCCAGCCGATCAGGTGCACCCGCTGGACGTCGGCGACGATCATCGAGTCCAGGCTGTCCACGAAGGCGAACACCTGTGCCTCGACCGGGTCCGCCGGGTCGAACCGGGGTCGCGGCTGCCGGTTGCGCCCGTGCCAGGCCCGCAGCCGCAGGGTCCGCCCACCGGTCTCCGGGTCGTCCTCCAGGCCGTAGAAGCAGGACCGGCTGCGCTCCGGGCCGATGTACTCGGCGGCGAAGCCGACCGTCATCTGGCGCAGCGACTGGCGGGCCTCCCGGCGCGCGGTCGCCGACGTCGTGGTGAGGACGTCGGTGACGGCCAGCGACAGCGGGATCAGCATGTCGTTGGTGGTCACCTTGTACTCGGCGAGCCGTTCGGCGGCCAGCTGCTCGGCCGTCGTGATCCGGCCGCGCTCGCGCCGGATCTCCAGTGCGGGCAGCAGCACGGTCAGGGCGGAGGCGAGCACCCCGATCGTCACGAGCGAGACCTGCGTCGTCCCGGACAGGTCCTCGCTGAAGTAGATCTGGGTGATCCAGGCTGCCGACGACGCCAGCGCGGGCAGCGGCAGGTTCCACCAGGCCGCGGGCGGGAGCCACCGTCGCCTTTGCGTCACCGCCACCCCCGTTCCGCCGACCGGCGGACCGTACCGGATCCGGGCCGTTCCCCGCGGGACCGTGGGCTGCGGCCGGGTTCGTGGCTATCCTGATGGCGACCGGTGAGCGGGAGGTCGGCGATGACGGACGATGCGGTGCCCACGAACGCGCACGTCGACATCCGTCGCCGTGCCCGGCTCGCCACCCGTGACGCCGCGGGATATCTCGCCCGCGCGCGGGCGCTGCGCAGGCGGGAGGCCGTCGCCGAGGTGCACGGCGCGGTCAGTGCCCGGGTCGCACCCGCCCCGGCCGACCTGTGGCTGCAGGCGTCGATCGCCGTAGCCCTCGTCGGCTGCGTGCTGGCCGGGCTCGGCGTGCTCGTCGGCATCGTCGGCTGATCCCCTCCCGCTGAGACACCACCGTCCCGGACGACCGGTCTCATCTCATCCTGAGATGGCACCCGTGTTGTCCGGGCCCTCTCCCTGCGATCGACTCGGTCGTCCGGCCGACACCCGGCCGGACGGACACTCGACGAGGAGGAGGCACCCGTGACGACGAGCGCCGACATCACCGGACAGTCCCATGTGGAGGTCGCACGGAGGAGGGCTCCGCAGGGGCAGCAGGTCGCGGTCGTCACCGGCGCCGCGCGCGGCATCGGCGAGGCGATCGCCCTGCGTCTGGGGCGCGACGGGTTCCACGTGGTCGTGGCCGACCTGCCGCAGTCCCGGGAGGGGACCGACGCCACGGTGAAGGCCGTCGTCGCCGCCGGCGGCACCGCGACCGGTGCGGACGTCGACGTGACCGACGAGGACTCGGTCGAGGCCGCGGTCGCCGCCGCCGTCGAGGCAGGGGGCCGGCTGGACGTCTTCGTGGCGAACGCGGGTATCGCCCAGGTCGAGGAGCTGCTGTCCTACGACGCGGCGGACTTCCGGAAGATCCTGGACGTGAACCTGACCGGCATCTTCAACTCCTACCGCCAGGCCGCGCGGCGGATGGTCGCGCAGGGACACGGCGGAAAGATCATCGGTGCGGCGTCGATCGTCGCCTTCCGCCCGTTCGCGCTGCTCGGACCGTACTCGGCGACCAAGTGGGCGGTCCGCGGCCTGACCCAGGCGGCGGCGATGGAGTGGGCCGAGTACGGCATCACCGTCAACGCCTACGGGCCGGGCATCGTCGGTACCGACATGTGGGACCTCATCGACCAGAAGCTCGCCGCCAAGAACGGGCAGCAGCGCGGCGAGGCCCTGGCCGAGAACTCCCGCTCGATCCACCTGGGCCGGGTCTCGGTCGGCGACGACGTGGCCCGGATGGTCTCCTACCTCGCCGGCGAGGACTCCGACTACGTCACCGGCCAGACGATGCTGGTCGACGGCGGCATCCAGTTCTCCTGACCCCGCACCCCCGGTGTGCCCCGGCCCGGCGGCCGGGGCACGCGGCGGGCGGCCGCGCCGGTCAGGGACCGTCAGCGAGGCCCCGGTAGAGCTCCGGCCGCCGGTCCGCCAGGTACGGGGTGTCCCGCCGGGAGTCCGCCAGCGCCGCGCGGTCGAGCTCGGCGACGAGCACCTCCGCGCCGCGGCCCGCGCGGGCGGGCACCGCGCCGGTCGGCCCCGCCACGCGGGACAGCCCGCCGTAGTCGAGGGACCCCTCGCGGCCCACGAAGTTGGCGTACGCGACGTACACCTGGTTCTCGTGGGCCCGGGCCGGAACCAGGACCTCCGGCACCGCGTCGTAGGGGAGCATGTTCGCGGTCGGCACCAGCACGACGTCCGCCCCTGCCAGTGCGAGGCCGCGCACCGTCTCCGGGAACTCCACGTCGTAGCAGATCAGCAGGCCGAGGCCCCAGCCGTGCAGCTCCACGACGGGCGGCGGGTCGTCCCCCGCCTCGAACACGGAGCGGTCGAGGTCGCCGAACAGGTGGGTCTTGCGGTACCCGGCGAGCCGCGTCCCGTCCGGCCCGACGAGCTGCACCGCGTCGAACACGGCCCGGCCCGACCGCTCGGGGTAGCCGTACAGCACGGCGGTCCCGGTGCGGCGCGCGATGCCGGCGACGGCGGCGGCCGACGGCCCGTCGGCCGGTTCGGCCAGCGCGTGCACGGCGGCGGCGCCGATGTCGTAGCCGGTCAGGAACATCTCCGGTGTGACGACGAGATCGACGCCGGCCCCGCAGGCGTCCGCGAGCCGGCGCAGGTTCCCGGCGACGTCCCGGGAACCCGGCTCGACCTGCAGCAGCGCGATCCGCATCAGTCCGGCAGCGCCAGCGGCGCGAGCTCGTCGAAGCGGTCGCCGGGGCCGGGGTTCGCCGGGTCGCAGGCCCCGCCGAGGTGGTGGACGATCCCCCACACCGCGTTGAGCGCGGTCTGCACCGCGCCCTCCGCCCAGGCCGGCGTCCAGGACACGTCGTCGCCTGCCATGAAGATCCCGCGCCGGGCCGGGGGCAGCCCGTCCTGCACGAAGTGGCAGTACATCCGCCGGTTGTAGCGGTAGTGGCCGGGCAGCGCACCCTTGAAGGCCCCGAGGCTGTGCGGGTCGGACTCCCAGGTCACGGTGATCGGGTCGCCGATGACGTGCGCCGCGACGTCGACGTCGGGGTAGATCTTGCGCAGCGCCGCCAGCGCGAGCCCGACCCGCTTCTCGACCGGGTAGGGCAGCATCTTCAGCGAGTCGCTCATCCACGAGTACGACAGGCAGATCACGCCGGGCCGGTCGGGGCCGTGGTCGAACAGGTACGTGCTGCGGGTGAGCCGGTCGGTCAGCGTCATGCTCATCCGGTCGCGCCCGGTCGCGGGATCGGTGTCGCGCCAGAACGGGCGGTCGACCATCACGAACGTCTTCGTCGACTGCATGTACCGGGTCCGGTCGAGTGCCATCCACACGTCCTGGTCGAACAGGGACTCGTCGGTGTCGATCTGGGTGGACAGCAGCCAGCTCTGGCAGGTGGTGAGCACCGCCGGGAAGTCCCGGGTGCCGCCGTAGGTGTCGGTGACGCGGATCGTGTCCGGGCCGACCCGGTGGATCCGCGCGACGCCCGGGCGGGTCCCGCCGCCGTGCAGCGACGCCAGGCTGGTCCCGGCCGGCCAGTGCACGGCGTCGTCCGGTGCACGGCGCCACAGCCCCTGCGGGACCTGCTCCACCCCGCCGGTGACGAGGAGCTGGTCCTCGTCGCAGGCCGTCGTCACCACCCGGAGGATCTCCAGCATGGAGTTCGGGAAGTCCGAGTCCCACCCGCCGGTGCCGAACCCGACCTGCCCGAACGCCTCGCGGTGGCGGAACGAGAGCTCGGAGAACGCCTTCGAGGTGGACACGAAGTCGTAGAAGGTCCGGTCGTCCCACAGCGGGACGAGCGCGTCCCACAGGCGCTTGACCGTCGCCGTGTCCCGGGCCCGGACCGCCTCCTGCAGCGCACCGAACCCGGCCCCCTGCTCCAGCGCCGACGCCCAGGCGTCGGCGACCTCGGAGAAGAACGGCGGCAGGTCGTCGAGGGTCCGGCCGTAGAAGGTCTCCCCGTGCAGGTCGATCACGGTGCTGCCGGCCGCGGGGGTGAGCGGGTTCGGGAACGGCTCGGTGCGCAGGCCGAGCAGGTCCACGTAGTGGTGGAAGGCGGTCGACGAGCGGGGGAACCGCATCCCGCCCAGCTCGGCGACGATCCCGTCGGCGCCCTCGAACGGCTGGGACCGCAGGCGCCCGCCGAGGTGCGACGGCTCGTACACGACCGGCCGCAGCCCGATCCGCATCAGCTCGTAGGCCGCGACGAGCCCGGCGATCCCGGCCCCGACGACCGCGACCTCGGCCCCGAGCCGGTCCGGCGGCACCCGGCCGAGCCCGGCCGGGTGGGAGATCCAGTCGTCGAACGGGAACGGGAAGTCCGGTCCGAAGGCGGTGACCGGGCGCGGGTCGGGACTCATCGTGTGACTCCTCGGGGTCGGGCCGGGGGTCGCCCGGCCCGATCGACCCTATCCGCCGGCCCCGCCGGGACCCGGTGCTCGCGGCCGTCCGGAGCCCCGCGTCAGCCCCGGCGCGAGCGCACCGCGTCAGCCCCGGCGCGAGCGCACCGCGTCAGCCCCGGCGCGAGCGCACCGCGTCAGCCCCGCCGCGAGCGCACCGCGCCCGTGACGATCCGCTGGTAGGCGGACGGCAGTAGCCGCACCATCGAGTCGATCGCCCACGCGTCCGGACCGATGAGGACCCGCCGCCGGTCGGCGCGGACGCCGTCGAGGATCGTGCGGGCGGCCTTGTCCGGAGTGGTGTTCAGCATCCGCTCGAACTCGGCCGTGGCGGCGTCGGACGGCTTGCCGGTCGCCGCGGCGACACTGTCGTCGACCCGGGCGGCCTTCGCGATGTTGGTCTTGATCCCGCCCGGGTGCACGCAGGTCGCCGAGACCGCCGACCCGGTCAGCTCCAGGTCCTGCCGCAGCGACTCGGTGAACCCGCGGACGGCGTACTTGCTCGCGTTGTAGCCGCTCATCAGCGGCTGGGCGGCGACACCGAAGATGCTCGACAGGTTGACGACGTGGCCCTCGCCCGCGGCCTGCAGGTGCGGCAGGAACGCCTTGGTCCCGTAGACGACGCCCCAGAAGTTGATGTCCATGATCCAGCGGTAGTCGTCGAGCGAGAGCGCCTCGACCGTGCCGGACAGCGCGACGCCGGCGTTGTTGACCACGAGGTGGACCCCGCCGTGGTCGGCGACCACCCGGTCGGCCCAGTCGAACACGGACTTCTCGTCGGCGACGTCCAGTTCGGTCGTCGTCACCCGCACCTGCGGGCCGGCCAGCGCGGCGGTCTCGGCGAGCCCGGCGGCGTCCCGGTCGGCGAGGGCGAGGTGGCAGCCGTCGCCCGCCAGACGCAGCGCCAGTGCCCGGCCGATGCCGGAGCCGGCCCCGGTGATCGCGGCAGTGCGGTCGGTGAAGGTCTTCATCGGCGCTCCCGGACGGCGTCGGTGCCGGAGCCAGGGCCTTCCGGCCCTGGCTCCCGTGGACGGTCGCACGCAGCGTAGACGGCGGCCGCGCAGATACCTACTGCCGGGTAACCGGGAGGCCGGCCGGGGGTGGGGGTGTGATGGACGGCGACGGACCCTACGAGCGGTACTACGCCGAGCGGGAGGCCGCGGGGAAGCGGACCGTCGTGTGGCCGTGGATCCTGCTCGCCCTCGTCGTACCGCTGCTGCTGGTGCGCACCTTCGTGACCGACGACGAGCCGCCCCCGCCCACCGGGGCGGCCGCCGGCCTGCACGCCCCGCAGCCGCACCCGGCCGCGGTGACCCGGGTGGCCGACGGGCGGTTCCGGGTGGGGCCCGTCCTGGTGCCCGGCCACTGGGTGACCGACGGGCCCGCCGCCGGTCGCGCCTGCGCCTACAGCCGTACCGGCCCCGGCACGCGGGAGGCGGCCCGCGCCGCGGTGCACGGGCGCGCCGCCGCCGAGCTGGTCGCCGGCGAGGCGGTGACCTTCAGCGGCGGCTGCGCCTGGTCATTGCGCTGATCGGACGGGATCAGGCGACCTTCTGCTCGACGACCTGCGGGCGGTAGCTCTCGATGATGTCCATGAACTCGACGTGCTCGGCCGCCGGGACGCCGCAGAAGCTGAGCGTCGACGCGATCTCCATCGCGACCGCGTCGAACTGCTCGTCCGTGACGCCCATGGTCTCGTGCGCGGTGATCATGTCCAGGCCCGGATAGCACTGCGGGCCGCCCGCGGCCTGGACCGACCACGCCGTCACCAGGAACTTGTAGCCGGCCGCGTTCGCCGGGACGCCGTGGTGGGCGTGCACCGCCTCGTTGGCGTTGACCGAGGCGTTCTCGAAGAGCCGGTCGACGAGGATGTCGACCGCCCCGGCGATGCCGTAGACGCCTCCGAGGCGCTCGAACAGGGACTGCTCGGTCATGTGCTGCTCCACTCCGGTGTAGGGCGGCGGGTCCGGGACGGTGACCGCGTGGCGGCGGTCACACCCACGGTCCCGCCCGGAGCGGGGCACGTCAATGGTGCACAACTGAATTTCGCACAACCGGTCCGCGCCGCCGGGCGGGCGACGCGGACCCGGCTCAGCCGGCGGACCGCTGGTCGGGGACCGCCGGTTCCGGCCCGGGCGCGTCGGGCTCCGCGAGCACCGGGATGCGCGAGCGCAGCTCCCCGGGCAGCCGGCGGGCCAGCGCGGTGCGCTCCGCGGGAGGCATCCGGTCCGCCAGGACGCCCAGCACCGCGAGCGACGCGACCGTCGCGTCCGGGTCCGTCGCGTCGAACCGCTCCTGCACCCGGGCCAGGAAGTCGTCCCCGGCGTCGTCCCCGGTCCCGGACGTGTCCACGGTCCCGGGCCGCTCCGGCTCGGCGGGGTTGCCGCCCCAGTGCTCGCCCGTCCCGACCTGCTCGCCCTTGAGCAGGAAGGAGTCGGCGGCCAGCGTGGCGCCGTCGCCCACCTCGGTGGAGTGGTGCACGAACGCGCGCACCCCGATGCAGCCGCCGTCGCCGATCCGGGACCGGCCGGACTCGAACCGCCCGTCCTCCAGGGAGTGGCACTGCACGACCGACCCGGCGTTGAGGACGGCGTCGTCACCGACCGCGACGAGGCTCTTCTCCGGCAGGGACGCTCCGTCGTCGAACACCCGGCGGCCCGCGGTCAGGCCCGCGACCCGGTTCCGCCAGACCAGCAGCGGGCTGCCGCCCAGCACCGGTCGGACGTAGAACTTCCACAGCCGCTCGTGGAACCAGAAGTAGCGGTCGTAGATCGACGCGGTGCGCGGCTCCAGCGCCCGGAAGCCCAGCGTGGCCCGCTCGAGCAGGGCCGACCACAGCATCAGCAGCAGCGGGCCGAGGAACACCGCGGGGCCGAGCGCCCACAGGCCCCAGGTCGGCCAGAGGGCGACCGAGAGGCCCACCGGCAGCAGCGCCGCGGCGGCGCCGAACGCCCGCAGCAGCACCGTGGCCAGCACGGTCGACGCGTTGTACCGGTTCTTCGACCGCAGCCGCCGCAGTCGCTCGTCCTCGGTGGCCGGTGTGTTCGGGTGCGGGCCCGCACCGGAGCGCGGGATCTCCATCGGCGGCGAGCCGAGCAGCCCGACGCCGGACCGCACCGGCCCGTCCGTCGGGACCATGACCTTGGTCGCGAGGAGCACGTCGTCGCCGGTGCGGGCGTCCGGCGGGAGGTGGACGTCGTTGCCGACGAAGTTGTCCGCACCCAGTCGCACCGGGCGGATCCGGAACGAGTCGTGCGACAGGTCGGTGTTCATCATCCGCAGGCCGTCGGACACCATCGTGCCCCGCCCGACGTGCACGAACCGCGGCGACTCCTGGCGCAGCTGGGTGCCGAAGTTCGACCCGGTCTGGTGGAGGTCGCCGAGGTCGTAGCCGAGCCCCCTCAGGTAGCCGGTGATGAAGGAGCTGTCGCCGAGCAGCAGGACGAGGAACCGTGCGTTGGACACACCGGTGACGACCTGCTGGGCGACGTGCCGGACGCCGTACAGCGGGAAGGTCCGGTCGACGGGCACCAGCAGCCCCGCCAGCCGCGGCAGCGCCAGCACGGCGGCCACGCCGACGGCCAGCGCGAGCACGACCAGCGTCATGACGGCCACGACGCCGACCCCGAGGTACCACCACCGTTCCCCGGCCTGCGCGCCGATCAGGGCCGTGACCTGCGGCGCGAACCTCGCGTAGACGGTCACGACGACCGCGAGCACCGCGCTGACGACCGCCCACAGCAGCGCGGCCAGCACCGTCCCGTAGACCGCGCGGCGGACCCGGCCCGCGCCGACCGGCGTCACGGTCCGGTAGTCCGAACCGGAGGGTCCGGCCGGGGACCCGTGCCAGACCTCGCCGGCCGGGACGGTGACGCCGGGCCGCAGCGCGGAGGCGTGACCGAGCTGGGCGCCGTCCCCCATCCGGGTCCGCACGTCCAGCACGCCCGCCTCGCCGACGACGCAGTCGTCGCCGACGTCGACGGGGCCGAACTCCAGCGCGCCCGGCACGGCCCGGTAGCCCTGCAGCGACGCCTCCGGGTGCACCAGGGTGCGCTCACCGGTGCGGACGAGATCGGTCGCGACCGGCACGGCGCCGAACCAGGTGCTGCCCCGGCCGATCCGGGCACCGAGCAGCCGCAGCCACAGGGTGAACACGGGGGTCCCGGTCAGCAGGACGACCGGGCTGGTGCGGATCAGCGTCGACACGACCCAGAACCGGAGGTACGTGAGGCCCCACAGCGGGACGGTGCGCTCGGTGAACCGGCCGATCAGCGTCCACTTCGCCAGCACCGGCAGGAGCGCGACCCCGGCCAGCAGGCCGGCGGCGAGGCCCCCGGCCCGGGCCGCGGTCCCGGCGGTGTCCGGCGCCGCCGACACCCAGCCGTAGCCCAGGGTGACGACGGCGGCCGTCGCGAACCCGGCGGCCAGCAGGACGGCCAGGTGCGCGAGCCCGGTGAGGGCGTGCGCGACCGGCCGCGGCCGGACCGGCTCGACGTCGGTCGCGGCGGCGGTGACCGGCGGGGCGTCGCCGACCGCGGCGGCGAGATCGCGGACGGTCGGATTCCGGTAGACGTCGCGCGCGCTCACCGGCGGCAGGTCGTCGCGACGACGGACGGACGCCGCGACACCGGCCATGAGCAGCGACGTCGCGCCGAGCTCGTCGAACAGGTGCGCGGTCACCGAGATCTCGCCGGGCTCCACGCCGAGCGCGCCGGCGAGCTCCTCGACCAGTCCGCGCTCGACGTCGGACTCCGGCGCGACGACCGGGCCGGACGCCCGCACCCGGCCCCCGGCCGGGGCGGGCAGGTTCGCACGGTCCGCCTTGTCGCTGGTGGTCATCGGGATCCGGTCGAGGTGCTCCAGGTAGGTGGGCACCATGTAGGACGGCAGCCGGTCGCGCAGCCGATCCTGCAGGTCGTCCGGGTGGTCGGCACCGCCGACCAGGCTGTACCAGGCCACCAGCTCCTTCCCGCCGCCCGGATCGTGGGTGTCGACGACGGCCATCGCGACCGACGGGTGCTCCAGCAGGACGGCCTCGATCTCGGCGAGCTCGATCCGGTAGCCGCGGATCTTGACCTGCAGGTCGATCCGGCCCCGGTACTCGATCTCGCCGTCGTCGTCGACGCGGCCGAGGTCCCCGGTCCGGTAGACCAGGCCGGACGGGTTCCCCGGCAGCTCGACCGGGCACGCGACGAACGCGGCGGCGGTCTTGTCGTCCCGGTTCAGGTAGCCGTCGGCCAGGCCGGCGCCGGCGATCGCGATCTCACCGGTCTCGCCGAACGGCAGGACCCGAGTGGGGTCCTCGGGGTCGAGGACCAGTACCGCGTAGGTCGGCAGCGGCTCGCCGATCGTCACCGGGCGGTCCGGGTGGAGCTCGGTCCAGGTCGCGGTCACGGTGGCCTCGGTGGGGCCGTAGACGTTGAGGAACCGGCGGTCCCCGGTGTGCCAGCGGCGCACCAGGTCGTGCGGGCACGCCTCGCCGGAGACGAGCAGGAAGCGGAGGTCGTCGAGGTCGTCGTCGAGCGTCGCGAGCAGCGTCGGGACGCAGCACAGGGCGGTGATCCGCTGCTCGGCGAGGAAGGCGTGCAGGTCCTCGCCGACCAGCGAGACCCCGGCGGGCTTCGGGACGAGGGTCGCGCCGACCAGGAACGACGTCCAGATCTCCTCGACCGAGAAGTCGAACGCGAGCGTGAGGCCCTGGTACATACGGTCGTCCGGGAGCACGCCGTACTCGTCGGCGGCGACCCGGACGAAGTTGCAGATCGCCGGGTGGGAGATCACCACGCCCTTGGGCCGCCCGGTCGAGCCGGACGTGTAGATCAGGTAGGCGGGGTGCTCCCCGCCGTCGCGGCGGTCGTCGGTGCCGAGCCGCTCGGCGGGCCGGCGCGCGATCTCCTCGGCGGCCGAGCCCTCCCCGGCGACGCGGAGGATCTCGACGTCGCCGTCGATCGCGTCACCGACGGCGTCCAGGGCCGACGTCGTCGCGAGCAGCAGCCCGGCGGACGAGTCGTCGAGGATGTGGGCGATCCGGTCGGCGGGGAAGCCGGCGTCGAGCGGGACGTACGTGGCGCCGGTCTTCAGGACCGCGAGCAGGGCGGTGTAGGTCTCCACCGGGTCGTCGAGCAGCAGGCCGACGACGTCGCCGGGGCCCGTACCGCGGGCGTGGAGGTGGCGGGCGAGCCGGTCGGCACGGGCGTCGAGCTCGCGGTAGGTGAGCTGCGTGTCGCCGGTGTCGACGGCCACGGAGCCGGGGTGGGCGTCCACGGCCTCCTCGAAGACCTCGGCGAGCTGCTCCCCGGGCCGGGTGCGCGGTGGGGCGAGCGAGTCGCCGGGTACGAGGACCCGCTCGTCGATCGCCGTCCGGGGGCGGGGGGACGGCCGGAACGGGAGATCCCGGCGGATCACCCGGGGGCCGCCCGGCCCGCCATGATCATCGCGACCGTCGGCTCCGTCCGCGGGAGCCGGCCGGTTGTGCACGTCCGTCATGGGGTCCGGCTACCCACGAAAGTGGTCGGAAAATGCCGGGGAAGCCGGTGGTAAGTGTCACTCGCAAAGTGGTGAACCGATCGGGTCCGGCCCACGTAGCAACGGGGGACGGAACCGTGTCCGGTCAGGGTCGCCTTATCGACGAACCCTCTCAGCAGCATCGTCGTCGGATCGGCCGGATGTCCGACGCGGCTCCTGGAATGGATCGGGGTCATTGTCGTACCACTCCGAGAACGGGGTCGCGGAATGCGGCACGCAATTCCCGGCGTTCCGTTCCGGAATGGTGTCACGACGCTCGGGTCGTCCGGTGGGGACGGTCACGGCCGGTGCCGCCCGCGGGCCCGGCGAGTCATGCTGTGCTCCACCCCTACCCCGCCCGCGACACCCCCGGGAGCGCTCGATGACGACCAGCGGGAACGCCTCCGACCGGCTCACGGCCGACTCGGGCGCTCAGGAGCAGGCCGCCGCGCTGCGCGCCCGCGAGATCTCGGCGCGCGAGCTGCTGGAGCTGCACCTCGACCGGATCGCCGAGCGGAACCCGGAGCTGAACGCGATCGTCTCCCTCGACCCGGAGCGGGCCCGGGCCGGCGCGGCCGCCGCCGACGAGCGGCTCGCCTCGGGCGCGGACGTCGGCCCGCTGCACGGGCTGCCGTTCGCCTTCAAGGACACCCACGCCGCCGCGGGCTGGCGCACCACCTCGGGCTCGCCGCTGTTCGCCGAGCACGTCCCGGACGCCGACGACCTGATCGTCGAGCGGATCCGGCGGGCCGGTGCGGTCCCGATCGGGAAGACGAACGTGCCGGAGTTCGCCGCCGGCTCGCACACCTTCAACCGGGTCTTCGGGACGACGCGCAACCCGCACGACCCGTCCCGCTCGGCCGGGGGCTCGTCCGGCGGGGCGGCGTGCGCGCTGGCGTCCGGGATGGTGCCGCTGGCCGACGGTTCGGACATGGGTGGCTCGCTGCGCAACCCGGCGTCGTTCTGCGGGGTGGTGGGGCTCCGCCCGTCACTGGGCCGGGTGCCGGCGTGGCCGGCGCAGAACATGTGGGAGACGACCGCGACCGGGGGCCCGATGGCGCGCTCGGCCGGCGATCTCGCGCTGCTGCTGTCGGTGCTGGCCGGGCCGGACCCGCGCGCGCCGCACGCGCTCGGCGACCCCGGTGCGGCGTTCGCGCCCCCGCTCCGCCCGGCCCCGCTCGCCGGGCTGCGGGTGGCGGTGTCGACCGACCTGGACGGCGCGTTCGCCGTCGACCCGGACGTCGCCGCCGTCGTGTCGTCGGCGGCGCCCGCGCTGGCCGGGGCCGGCGCCGTGGTCGGCTCCGCGGTGCCCGACCTGACCGGGGCCGACGAGTGCTTCCGCACGCTGCGCGCCTGGCACTTCCAGGCCGCGTTCGGTGAGCTCCTCGCCGCGCACCCGGACGAGTTCAAGGCGACGCTGGCCGCCAACATCCGGGCCGGCGCGTCGTTGACCGGTGCCGACGTCGCGCGGGCCCACGGGCTGCGCACGTCGCTCGCGCACGCCGCGCGCGCGTTCTTCGCCGACCACGACGTGCTCGTGCTTCCCGTGTCGCAGGTGCCACCGTTCCCGGCGGACCAGGAGTTCCCGACCGAGATCGACGGCCGCCCGATGGAGTCCTACCTGGACTGGATGCGGTCGGCGTACCTGATCACCGTCACCGGGTGCCCGGCGATCTCGGTGCCGTTCGGCCGGACGCCCGGCGGGCTGCCCGTCGGGCTGCAGATCGTCGCGCGGCACGGCGCCGACAGGTTCCTGCTGGAGGTCGCCGCGGCCGTCGAGCAGCTGCGCCGGGGGGTGTGAGGGGACTCATCGCCGCGCACCGGTGACCCGGCGGGCCGGAGCGGGAACCCGGGCGTCCATGGGTACACGCAACGGCCGTGCGGTGCGGTTCGACAGCCACGGCGACGTCGACCGGCTGTACGTGGCCGACACCGGGTTCGGGGACCCCGGTCCGGGGCGCGTCCTGGTCGAGGTGCACGCCGCGGGCATCAATCCCGGGGAGGCCGCGCTCCGTGCGGGCGCCTTCGCCGGGACCTGGCCCAGCGACTTCCCGAGCGGCCAGGGCAGTGACTGGGCGGGCGTCGTCGCCGCGGTCGGCGACGGCGTGACGGGGCTCGAGCCGGGCGAGGACGTCTTCGGCTGGACCGACGACCGTGCCGCCCAGGCGACCTGGGTCGACGTCCCCTCCGAGCAGGTCCTGCACCGGCCCGCCGGGCTGGACGCGGCCACCGCCGGAGCGCTGTACGTCGCCGGCGCCGCCGCGACGGCGTCGGTCGAGGCGGTCGCCCCGGAACCGGGGGAGACGGTCGTCGTCTCCGGGGCGGCGGGCGGTGTCGGGCAGATCGCGGCCCAGCTGCTGACCCTGCGCGACGTCGAGGTCGTCGGGGTGGCCTCCCAGCGGCACCACGCCCGCCTGCGGGAGATGGCGGTGACCCCGGTGGCCTACGGCGGTTCTCCCCGGGAGACCCGGGAGAACCTGCAGGCCGCCCTGCCGGCCGCGGTGCACGCGTGGGTGGACGTCGCCGGTGGCGGCTACGTCGCACTGGCCCGGGAGCTCGGCGTCCCGGCCGGCCGGATCAACACGATCATCGACTTCGAGGGCGCCGAGGAGTACGGCGTGCACACCCGGGGCACCGCGGACGCCGCGGGCCGGGAGGACCTGGCCGCGCTCGGCGACCTGGCGGCCGACGGCGCGCTGGAGATCCCGATCGCCGGCGCCTACCCGCTGGCCGCGGTGCGTGACGCCTACACCGAGCTGGAGCAGCGGCACACCGCCGGGAAGATCGTCCTGTTGCCGCAGGAGTGACCGTCCGGCCGCCCGGGTAACCACGGCCGGATCCGCGAGCCAGCAGGGAAGGAACCCGCCGTGCAGATCGGCTTCAAGCTCTTCGCCGAGGCCTACTCCCCGCAGGAGATGGTCCGTCAGGCCGTCCGCGCCGAGGAGGCCGGCTTCGACTTCGTCGAGATCTCCGACCACTACCACCCCTGGCTGGAGAGCCACGGTCACTCCGGGTTCGCCTGGTCGATCCTCGCCGCGATCGCGGCCCGCACGGAGCGGATCCGGCTCGCCACCGGGGTGACCTGCCCGACCATCCGGTACCACCCGGCGATCGTCGCGCAGGCCGCCGCGACGACCGCGCTGCTGTCCGACGGCCGGTTCACCCTCGGCGTCGGATCGGGGGAGCGGCTCTCCGAGCACGTGACCGGCGCCGAGTGGCCGGTCGTCGGGGTGCGCCAGGAGATGCTCCGCGAGGCGCTGGAGATCATCCGTCTGCTCTGGGAGGGCGGCTACCGCACCTACCGCGGCCGGTACCTGTCCGTCGAGGACGCCCGGGTGTTCGACCTGCCGGAGACCCGGCCGGAGATCGCGGTCGCCGCCGGCGGGCCGCGGGCCGCGCGGATCGCCGCCGAGCTCGGCGACGCCCTGTTCGTCACCGAGCCGCGCACGGACCTGATCGAGACCTACACCGCGGCCGGTGGCACCGGGGCCCGGTACGCCGAGGTGCCACTCGCCCACGCCGGCACCGTCGACGAGGCGCTGGAGTCCGCGCACCGGCTGTTCCGCTTCGGCCCGACCGGCTGGAAGGTCCAGGCCGAGCTGCCGAACGTCCGGAACTTCGAGGCCGCGACCGCGTTCGTCCGCAAGGACGACATGGCCGGGGTGTTCGGCGCCGGACCGGACGTCGAGACGCACGTCGCGACCGTCCGGGCCTTCGCGGACGCCGGTTACGACCGGCTGGCACTGATCAGCGCCGGACCGGACGTGGAGGAGTTCTTCGCCTTCTGGGAGAAGGAGCTGTCCGGGCGCCTGCGGGCCCTCTGACCCGCGGGCGGCTCACCGGCCCAGTGGCCGGCGCAGCCGTGCGAACAGCAGCGCGAGCGCGCCGGCCGTCAGGACCAGGTGCAGCCCGACCTCCACCCAGTGCATCGGCCACCGCAGCTCGAGCGGTCGCACCAGCACCCAGTTGCCGTCGATCCCCGCGGCCCGCAGGCAGGCGACGTCGTCCTGCGTGCAGCCCGTCCCGAGCGGACGGAGGCCGCCACCCGCCAGGGTGTAGCCGGCGTCCAGCATCTGGTCCCGGCCGGAGTCGACGGAGCCGCCGTGGGGGAGCGGGCCGGTGCGCAGCACCGGCGGGACGAGCACGTTGCGCAGGGCGGCCAGCGTCACCTCGGTCACGACGACGGCGGCCAGCGTGAGCGCCGACGCCGCGAGCACCCGCCGCACGAGCAGCCCGATCACCGCGCCGAGCGCGACCGCGGACAGGGTGCGGGCCAGGGGCAGCAGCCCGGTCGCGGAGAACTCCTCGAGCGAGTACCACTGCGCCGAGCCGTTCAGCGGCTGCAGCACGGCGGTGACGACGGTGACGGCCACGACCCCGAGGCCGCCCACGAGCAGCAGGGCCGTGGTGGCCCAGCGGCGCCGTGACGCCGCCTGGGTCAGCAGCAGCACGTGGGTGCCGTGCTCCAGGTCCCCGGCGAGCAGCGGCGCGCCGAGGAAGGCCCCTGCCAGTGCGGGCGCCAGCGTCGTGAACGCGGCCAGGACCTGGGACGCGTCGGCCATGAGGAGGCCGTCCACGCCCACGGCGTCGTCGAGCCGTCCGGTGACGGCGAGCACGGTCACCACCAGGCAGCCGGCCACGGCGAGGAGCACGGTCGTGAGCAGCGCGGTGCGGTGGCTGCGCCAGATCACCCAGGTCATCGGGTCTCCTTCGCCTCGTCGGAGCGGTCGTCGGAGCAGTCGTCGGAGCGGTCCTCGGCGGCGCGCAGGTAGGCCATCACCACATCGAGCAGGCCGGGGGCACTCACCCGCCAGCCCGGTGCCGGGCCGATCGGTCCGCCCCGGACCAGGACGGTCTGGTCGCGTCCGTGCACCCGCTGCTCGACGACGGTGTGCTCCGCGGACCAGGCGGCGGCCCCGGCCGGACCGTCGAGGATCCGGTGCCCGGTCAGCAGGTCGTCGACGTCGCCGTCGAGCAGCACCCGGCCGCGGTCGAGGAACAGCACCCGGTCGCAGCTGTCCTGCAGGTCCTCGACCTCGTGCGACGCGAGCACCGCGGTCGCCCCGGTCTCCGCGACGTGCGCGGTGACCGCGGCCAGCACCCGCCGCCGGGTCAGCGGGTCGAGCCCGGCCAGCGGCTCGTCGAGCAGCAACAGGTCCGGGCCCGTGCCCAGCACCAGCGCGAGCGCCAGCATCGCCCGCTGCCCGCCGGAGAGGGCCGAGGTCCGGCTGGCCGGTGGCAGCGGGCCGGCGAGGTCGGCGGCACGGCCGTCGTCCCACCGGCCCGGGTTCAGCGCCGCGCCCAGCCGCAGCGTCTCGGCGACGGTGAAGCCCCCGGGCAGCGGCCGCGACTGGTCCAGGTAGCCGACGGCCGGGTGCGGCCCGCCGGTGGGCACCGGCGCGCCGAGCACCTCGGCGGTCCCCTCCGACGGCAGGTCGAGCCCGGCCAGCAGGCCGAGCAGCGTCGACTTCCCGGCACCCGGCGCGCCGGTCAGCGCGACCACGGAGCCGGGTTCGACGGTGAGCGAGCAGTCACGCAGCGCCCGGGTCCCGCCGTGCCGGCGGCCGAGCCCGGAGGTGCGCACCGCGTGGGTCCCTGCGGTGGTCATGCGTCTCCTCGGTCGTAGTGCCGGTCGAGGGCCGCGCGCACGAGCGCGTCGGCCTCCTCCCGGGACAGCCCCGCCGCGACGGCGCGGGCCGCCCAGTCCTCCAGCTCCGCCCGCAGCGGCGAGCTCGCGGCCGGTCCGGCGGCGACGGCGTCGGCCCGGACGAACGTCCCGACCCCCCGCTTCGCCTCGACCAGCCCGTCACGCTCCAGCTCCCGGTAGGCCTTGAGCACGGTGTTCGGGTTGATCGCGGTGGCCTCGACGACCTCGCGGGCCGTCGGCAGCCGGTCCCCGGCCCGCAGCGTCCCGAGCAGCAGCGCCTCCTTCGTCTGCCGGACGATCTGCACGTACGCGGCCACCCCGGAGCGCCGGTCGATCCGGTACTCGATCACCGGTACCTCCTCCCCGGACGGTCTGGTGCCACATCATGCGGGCCGGGTGCCGATCCCCCACCGGCACCCGGCCCGGTGGCCGGTCCACGCTCCCCGGATCCCCTCCGCCCGGGGAGCGCCGACCGTGGCTCAGGCGATGATCCCGCAGCTCAGCCGGGGGTCCTCGGTGGCAGGACGGACGTCGCAGTAGGTCTGGAGATCCGGGTTGAGCAGTGCACGCTCCCCGATGGTCACGCCGTTCTCGCTGATCACGATCCGGCTGTACCCGCCCGCCTCGGTCGGGACGTCGCTCCGGCCCCCGGCGGGCACCGTGAAGGAGTAGCCGTCCCCGTAGGTGTTCAGCACCGTCACGTCGACCGGCCCGTGGCCCGAGGTGATCGTCATGGGTGTCGGGTCGGTGGTGACCGGGTCGGCGAGCGCGGTGCCGGTGGCGCCGCCCATCGCGATCGCGACGGCGAGGAATCCGATGATCGAACGTCGTGCGTGCATGTCCTGTGTCCCCCTCGGTGTGTCCTGCTTGCTTGCTTTCACTAGTTAACTAGTGAAAATCGGAAAGCGCAACCCCTCCGGCCGGACGGGGCGGCGCGGGTGCGGGGGACGGCAGGGTGGTGACCATGAACAGGGTCGTGCGCTTCACCGAGCTCGGCGGGCCCGGCGTGCTCCAGGTCGTCGAGGCACCGGAGCCGGTGCCCGGGCCGGGCGAGGCCGTGGTCGACGTCGAGGCGATCGGGCTCAACCGGGCCGAGTCGATGTTCCGGCGCGGCGAGTACATCGAGCAAACCCGGCTGCCGGCCGGGCTCGGCTACGAGGCGGCGGGCACCGTCACCGGCGTCGGCGACGGGGTGACCCGCTGGGCGGTGGGTGACCCGGTGAGCGTCGTCCCGGCCTTCTCGATGAACGACTACACGGTCTACGGCGACCGCGCGGTCGTCCCGGCCCGGGCACTGGTGCCGCGCCCGGTGGACGCCGTCACGGGGGCCGCCACCTGGATGCCCTACCTCGTCGCCTACGCCGGGCTGCTGGAACCGCGGGTGCTGCAGCCCGGTGACCACGTGCTGGTCACCGCGGCGTCGTCGAGCGTCGGGCTGGCCGCGATCGCGACGGCGAACCGGATCGGCGCCGTCCCGATCGCCACCAGCCGCAGCCGCGCCAAGGCGGGGGCGCTCCTGGACGCCGGCGCCGCCCACGTCGTCGCCACGGGGGAGGAGGACCTCGTGGAACGGTGCCGGGAGATCACCGGCGGGCGCGGGCTGGACGTCGTGTTCGACGCCGTCGCCGGGCCCGCGGTGGAGACGATGGCCGACGCCGTCCGCCCGGACGGGACGATCGTCATCCACGGCAGGCTCTCCGGTGAGCCCACGATCTTCCCGACGGCGACGCTGCCCGATCTCGTCGTCCGCTCCTTCACGCTGTTCGCGATGACCCGCGACGAGGAACGGCTGCGGCGGGCGGCCGCGTTCGTCGCGGCCGGGATGCGCGGCGGCGACTTCGCCCCGCAGGTCGACCGGGTCTTCTCCGGCCTGGACCAGGTCGTCGCCGCGCACGAGCACCTGGAGTCGAACGCCCAGGTGGGGAAGATCGTCCTCACGCCCTAGGCGCGGGCGGCGAAGGCCTCCAGCGCGTCGGCGCCCAGGGCGGGCCCGTCGACCGCCCGCATCCGGGCGCCGAACGCCTCCGCGGCGGCGCGCACGTCCGGGTCGGTCGCGACCTCGTCCGCGGTGGCCCGCAGCGTCGCGGCATCGAGGGTGTCCGGGTCCAGGCTGCGCCCGCAGCCGAGTTCGGCGACCCGGGCCGCGTTGGCGGCCTGCGCCGGCATCTGCGGTATCCCGATCTGCGGAACGCCGAGGAGCAGCGCCTCCATCGTGGAGTTCATGCCGTTGTGGGTCACGAACGCCCGCGCGCGCCGGAGCACCCCGATCTGCGGTACGTGCGCCTGCGCGACGACGTTCGGCGGCAGCGGCCCGAGGTCGGTCGGGTCGATCCTGCTCCCGACGGCCATCACGACCTGCCACCCGCTGCCGGCGAACGCCTCGGCGCAGGTCCGGAAGAAGTCGGGACGGTCGTTGAACGTGGTGCCCAGCGACACCAGCAGGACCGGGCCGGGGCCGTCCCAGACGTCCGCGGAGCGGGGGCCGAGCGCGGGACCGAGGAAGACGAACGAGTCGTCGAACGTGTCGCCCGCGACCTGGAACTCGCGCGGGAGGAACACCAGGTTGAGGTCACCGGGAGTCCCGAACGGGAGCGGTTCGAGGCCCCGTTCACGGGCGAACCCGGCGATCCGCTCGGTGACCCGGCGGAACGCGGGTGGCGGCCCGTCGTCGCCGGCGCCGAGGACGTCGCGGGCCAGGGAGAAGTGCTCGTTGCTCGCGAACGACGGGTGCATCACCGCGTGCGGGATCCTCGCCTGCTGTGCGACGAGCCCGTCGACCGGGCTCATCGCGTCCCCGCACAGGACGTCCGGCCGGTCGGTGGTGACCCGGTCCGCGAGCACCGGGAACACCTGCTCGACCGAGACGGCGAACGCGTCCACACGGGACACCATCTCCTCGTCGGAGAAGCTCTTCCCGGGCGGCGGTGCCTCCGGCAGCACGAACGGGACCTCCACCGGCTCGGCGCCGGCCGCGGCGACCGCGTCCAGGTGCGTCGCGCCGGTGGCGTAGCTGACCCGGTGTCCGCGCCGGACCAGCTCGGCGACCAGCGGAAGGGTCGGGTTGACGTGCCCGGACGCGGGCATGCTCACGAACGTGAAGTGCCGGCTCATGATCACCGATCGTGGCACCGGTGCGGACCGACGTCCTCCGGGATCAACCGGACACCGCCGGACACCGCGTCAGCTACGGGTACGGAACCGGCGAGGCGTCCGGCGAGACTCCCGTCACCCGTCGAGCTTCGCCGGGTCCAGGGTCGTGCGCTTCACGCCGAGGCGGCGGTTGAGCAGGACGGTGATGCCGTAGAGGACCAGGCCGAGCAGGAGCAGCAGCCCGGCGAGCTCGTACTGGATGGTGTCGCGCCCGGAGAACGGCAGTACCAGGTAGAGGCTGGTGATCGCGCCGACGACGGGCAGGCCGGGCGGGGCGCGGAAGTGGTCGGCGTCGACGGTGTCGCGGCGCAGTACGAGTACCGCGATGTTGACGATGGTGAACACCGCGAGCAGCAGCAGCGAGGTGGTGCCGCCCAGTGCGGAGACGACGTCGGAGGAGTCGTCGAGCGAGACGTAGGTGATCAGCCCGAACGAGATCAGCGTGGTGAACACGATCGCCACCCAGGGGGTGCGGCGGAACGGGTGCACCCGGGCCAGGGGCTTGGGCAGCACGGCCTGGTTGGCCATGCCGTAGAGCAGCCGGGAGGCCATCAGCATGTTGATCAGCGCCGAGTTCGCGACCGCGAACATCGAGATGAAGGGCAGCACCGCGGCGGCCGGGATCCCGGGGGCGCCGGCGCGCACGACCTCGACCAGCGGGGTCTCGCTGGCGGCCAGGGGTCCGACGGGGACCAGTGCGACCGCGCAGATCGCGACCAGCACGTAGATGATGCCGGTGATGGTCAGGCCGGTGATCATGATCTTGGGGAAGATCCGGCGTGGTTCGTGGCACTCCTCGGCCATGTTCACCGAGTCCTCGAACCCGACCATCGCGAAGAACGCCAGCGAGGTCGCCGAGGTCACGGCCAGGAACACGCCCTTGTCCTCGGGGGTGTCGAAGGCGATCACCCGGGCCCAGTCGGCGTTGCCGCCGGCGATGGCGAACACCCCGACCAGGATCACCAGCAGCAGCCCGGACAGCTCGACCAGGGTCAGGACCACGTTGACCTTGACGCTCTCGCCGACGCCGCGGAAGTTCACCGCCGCGACCAGGGCCATGAACCCGAGCGCGATCAGCACGATGCCGCCGTTGCCCAGGTCGAGGCCGAAGCCCTCGTTCAGGTTCGAGGCGAACGCCCGCGAGGCCGTCGAGGCCGAGGTGATCCCCGAGCACATCACGACGAAGGTGACCATGAAGGTCAGGAAGTGGATGCCGAACGCCTTGTGCGCGTACAGCGCCGCCCCGGCCGCCGCGGGGTACTTGGTGACCAGTTCCAGGTAGGAGAACGCGGTGACCATCGCGACCGCGAAGGCGACCAGGAACGGCAGCCACGCCGCGCCGCCGACCTCCTGGGCGACCTCGCCGACCAGGGCGTAGATCCCGGTACCCAGGATGTCGCCGACGATGAACAGCAACAGCAGCTTGGGCCCCATGACCCGCTTCAGCGCGGGCTGCGCCTCGGTGGTGGTGGCGTCCGCCATCCCGGTGTTCCCCCTCCTGCGGCGGGGCCGTTCCCGCCGCGACCGGGGTCAGCCTGGTGTCCGGTTCCGGCCGTGTCGAGTCGGAACGGTGCGCGCCCGGGTGATCACCCGCGGCGGCGCGGTGCCTGCGGCTCGTCCTGGTACGACACGTACCCCGGGGACATCTGCTGTGTCTGCGGGACCTGCTGCGGCGGGGGCGTCCACTGCGGTGCCGGCATCGGGGGCCGCGGGGCCGGGCCGCCATGTCCGAGCGGCCCGGCGGGCCCGGCCGGCACGGCCTGATCGGCCGGGGGCAGCACGGTGGTGCGCTCGCGCTCGCGGGCGGACTGCTCCTCGAGGAGGTCCCGGATCTGCTTCAGCAGCTCGCTGTCGGTCTCCGGGGTGTCCTCCTCCTTGCCCTTCTTGCGACGCTCCTGCAGCCACTTCATCGGGTAGACGACGAGGAAGTAGATCACCGCTGCCGTGATCATGAACTGGATGATCGCGTTGAGGAACGCCGCGTAGTCGAGCTGGACCTCGTCGGTGAGCGGGATCGTCCCGGGCGGCACCGCGTCCTCCCCGCCGGAGAACAGCCGGAGCAGCGGCTCCAGGAAGGCCTTCGTGAACGCGGTGACCACCGCGGTGAAGGCGGCACCGATGACGACGGCGACCGCCAGGTCGATCACGTTCCCGCGCAGCAGGAATTCCTTGAAGCCCTTCAGCACGCCGGAGCACTCCTCGGGGGTCGTCGGTCGGGGGCCGGTCCGGCGGGCGACCGTAACCCGACCGTGATCGTCGTGCTTCGCCGGTGCGGGACGGGCGGTGACCGGCTCGGTGGGCGGGACGCCCGGATCGGCGGGCGGCCGTCGTCAGGTCGTGGCCGGACCCGGGCCACCCGGCGTGGTGCGGCGCTGGGCGATCAGCCGGTCCAGGAAGTCGCCGGCCTCCCGGGCGGCCCGCTCCACGTCGCCGTCGGCGATGGCCTCGACGATCCCGGTGTGCGAGACGTCGTCGTCGGTGCCCACGGTGGAGGGCATGGTGGCGGCCACGCTCCCGGCGACCGCCTCGACGACGCCCCGGTAGAGCTCGGCGAGCAGCGCGTTGCCCGCGCAGTGCACGACGGCCAGGTGGAAGTCGGTGTCGGCGCGGGCGGCGCGCTCCAGCTCGGCGGGGCCGGGCTCGTCGCCGCGGCGGGTGATCGCGGCGACCCCGGCGACGGCGACGTCGCGCTCGGCGAGCGCGCCCCGCAGCATCTCCAGGTCGTCGGGGGTGCAGCGGGCGGCGGCGAGCCGGGCGGACTCGACCTCGAGCGTCCGTCGCACCTCCAGGACCTCGCGCAGCTCGGACCCGCACAGCGTGCGCAGGGCACCGGACAGCTCGGTGGTGGCGCGGACGTAGGTGCCGTCGCCCTGGCGGACCTCGAGCAGGCCGCCGTGCGCGAGCGCGCGGACCGACTCGCGGACGGTGTTCCGCCCGACCTCGAGCGACGACGCCAGCTCGGACTCCGGTGGGATGCGGCTGCCGACCGGCCACTCGCCGTCGGCGATGGCGCTGCGGAGCTGCGCGATCACCTGGTCGACCAGGCTTCCTCGGCGTGCTGTGACCAGAGGCACCGGATCATCCTTCCATCCGAACATCCTATGTCTGTAACACTACTGTTTCGTGAGCATTGCTGAGCACGAGACCCGCGCGGAGGAGACCATCGCCACCGGATCGAGCGAGCAAGTGGACCGGTCCCGCCGGGCCGCGCTCGTCGGGTCCCCGCTGCTCGTCGTCGGTGTGGCGCTCGCCGCGTCGAACCTGCGCCCCGCGGTCACCAGCATGGCGTCGGTGCTCGGCGAGGTCCGCGACGACCTCGGCGCCGCGGCCGCCTGGACGAGTGTGCTCACCGCCGTCCCCACGATCTGCTTCGGACTGGCCGCGATCGCCGCGCCGTGGCTCGGGCGCCGCTTCGGGATGGCCCGGGCGATCGGGATCGCCCTCACGGTGCTCACCGCCGGGCTGGTGCTCCGGATCGTCGACGGGCCGTGGGTGGTGCTCGGCGGCACGTTCGTCGCCGCCGCCGGGATCGCGATCGGCAACGTGCTCATCCCGGTCGTGGTCAAGGAGTCGTTCCCGCACGCGGTCGGCCGGGTGACGGGCGTCTACACCGCGGCCCTCGCGGCGGGCGGCGGGATCGGCGCGGCCTTCACCCCGCCGCTGGAGCCGCTGCTCGGCGGCTGGCGCGGTGCGGTCGGTGCCTGGGCGCTGCTGTCGGCCGCGGCGCTGGTCGTCTGGCTCTGCGGGGCCCGGCACGGGCGTGCCGAGGAGACGACGGCCCGTTCCGCCGAGCCGCGCCGCTCGATGCTGCGCCGGCCGCTGGCCTGGGCGGTCACCGCGTTCTTCGGGCTGCAGGCCTGCGTCGCCTACGTCGCGATGGGCTGGCTGTCCGAGCTGTTCGTGTCCGAGGGGATCCCCCGCACCGACGCCGGCCTGATGCTCGCGCTGATCAACCTCATCGGGATCCCGCTGAGCTTCATCGTGCCGCCGATCGCGCTGAACCGGCCCTCGCAGTCCTGGTGGATCGTCGGCCTTGCGTGCTGCTCGCTCGCGGCCGTCGCCGGTCTCGCCGTCGCGCCCGCGGCGGCGCCGTGGCTGTGGACGGTGCTGCTCGGTACCGGCATGGCGGTCTTCCCGCTGGGCCTCGGTGTGATCGCGCTGCGGACCCGGGAGGCGTCCGAGACGACCGACCTGTCCGCGATGGCGCAGGGCGTCGGCTACCTGATCGGGGCCACCGGGCCGTTCCTGTTCGGGATGCTGCACGGGGTGACCGGGACCTGGACCGCGTCGCTGGTCCTGCTCGGTGCGGTGATCGTCGTCGAGATGGTCGTCGGGTGGATCGCGGGGCGTCCGCGCTTCGTCTGATCGCGGCGGAAAGCGGGTGGTGGTCGCGGTGTACCGTCGGGCGCACCCGCTCGGCGTCACCGCACCCGGCGTGCCGGCCGTCGCGCTCGCGGGGTCCGCTTCATCCGTCAGGGAGAACTCGTGACCGACACCGCCCTCCCCCCGGCCGGGGACACGGCGCGGCTGGTCGACCAGACCGGCCCGTACTTCGGCCGCTTCGGCGGCCGCTACGTCCCGGAGGCGCTGGTCGCCGCCCTGGACGAACTGGAGCAGGCCTACCACGCGGCGATGACCGACGAGGCGTTCCAGGCCGAGCTCGCGGAGCTGCACCGCACCTACTCCGGCCGGCCGAGCCTGCTCACCGAGGCGCCGCGGTTCGCCGCGCACGCCGGCGGCGCGCGGATCCTGCTCAAGCGCGAGGACCTGAACCACACCGGCTCGCACAAGATCAACAACGTGCTGGGTCAGGCACTGCTCACCAAGCGGATGGGCAAGTCGCGGGTGATCGCCGAGACCGGGGCGGGCCAGCACGGCGTCGCGTCGGCGACCGCGGCGGCCCTGCTCGGCCTCGACTGCGTCGTCTACATGGGCGAGGTCGACACCGAGCGGCAGGCGCTCAACGTCGCCCGCATGCGGATGCTCGGCGCCGAGGTCCGCCCCGTCACCTCGGGCACGCGCACCCTCAAGGACGCGATGAACGAGGCCATGCGCGACTGGGTCACCAACGTGGCCGACACGCACTACCTGATCGGCTCGGTCGCCGGGCCGCACCCGTTCCCGGCGATGGTCCGCGACTTCCAGCGGATCATCGGTGTCGAGGCGCGGCAGCAGGTGCAGGACCTCACCGGCGCGCTGCCGGACCTGGTGTGCGCCTGCGTCGGCGGCGGGTCCAACGCGATGGGGATCTTCCACGCGTTCCTCGACGACACCGGTGTCGAGCTGGTCGGCTTCGAGGCCGGTGGTGACGGCGTCGACACCCCGCGGCACGCGTCGTCGATCGGCGGCGGGGACGTCGGCGTCCTGCACGGGTCGCGCAGCTACATCCTGCAGGACGAGGACGGGCAGACCCGGGACTCGCACTCCATCTCGGCCGGGCTGGACTACCCCGGCGTCGGGCCGGAGCACTCCTGGCTGAACGACCTGCACCGGGCCCGCTACGAGTCGGTGACCGACCGCGAGGCCATGGACGCGTTCCGCCTGCTCTGCCGCACCGAGGGGATCATCCCGGCGATCGAGAGCGCGCACGCACTCGCGGGCGCGCTGCGCGAGGCGGCGCGGCTGGGCGAGGGCAAGGTCGTCCTGGTGAACCTGTCCGGTCGCGGCGACAAGGACGTGGACACCGCCGCGAAGTACTTCGACCTGATCGACGAGCAGGGGAACGCCGTGACCGACGGGGAGACGAAGTGAGCGTCGCGCAGCGGATCGAGGCGGTCCGTGCGGAGGGCCGCGCCGCGCTGGTCGGCTACCTGCCGGTCGGGTTCCCGAGCGTCGACGGCTCCGTCGAGGCGATGCGGGCGATGGTCGAGGGCGGCGTCGACGTCGTCGAGGTCGGCCTGCCGTACTCGGACCCGCTGATGGACGGCCCGGTCATCCAGCGCGCCACACAGCAGGCGCTGGACAACGGCGCCCGCTCTCGGGACGCGTTCACCGCCGTCCGCGGGGTCGCCGACGCCGGGGCGCCCGCGGTCGTCATGACCTACTGGAACCTGATCGACCGCTACGGCGTCGAGCGGTTCGCCGCCGAGCTCGCGGCGGCCGGCGGCTCCGGCCTGATCACCCCGGACCTGCTGCCCGACGACGCCGAGGAGTGGCTCGCCGCGTCGGAGCGCCACGACCTCGACCGCATCTTCCTGGTCGCGCAGACGACCACGCCGGAGCGCATGCGACTCACCGTCGGGGCCAGCCGCGGGTTCCTCTACGCGGCGTCGCTGATGGGCGTCACCGGCGTCCGCTCGATCGGTGCCGAGGCCCGCGAGCTGGTCGGCCGTGCCCGCGAGGTCGCGACCCTGCCGGTGTGCGTCGGGCTCGGGGTGCGGACCGCCGAGCACGCCGCCGAGGTCGCCTCCTACGCCGACGGCGTCATCGTCGGGACGGCGTTCGTGCAGGCACTCGAGTCGGGCGGGCCGTCCGCAGTGCGCGACCTGGCGCAGGAGCTGTCCGAGGGGATCCGTTCGGCGACGCCGGTGAGCGCCTAGCGGGTCCCTGCCCGCCGTTCCTGAGAGGGGGCGCGGCGGACGGAGCGACCCCGGTACTCCGGTCGGCGGGACACGGGCCCGTTCGGCGTCCCCCGGTGCCCGGACGGCGGTGACACCTCTCAGGAACGCAACCCGATCCCGCTCGGGCTTCCTATCGTCGTCGGCACCGCACCGCGGCCGGCTCCCCCGTCGGGTCGCGGTGGTGGCCGGGACCGATCCCGGCCGCTCCCCGAACCGGAAGTGACCCGATGACCTCCCGTGCCGTGCCGCCCGGACGCACCGACCCGTCCGGTGGCCGCACACGGTCCCCCGGGGAGCGGAGTCCACGGCAGACTGTCGGGTATGTCCGATACGGCCGCTGACGGGTGCGCACCACCGTCAGCCGGGCCGCCCGACCGCGAGGAGTCACCCCGTCTTGTTCAGCATCACCGTCAGGGACCACGTCATGATCGCGCACAGCCTGCGCGGGGACGTCTTCGGACCGGCGCAGCAGCGGCACGGGGCGACCTTCCTGGTCGACGCGACGTTCCGGCGCCCCGAGCTCGACCCCGACGGGATCGTGGTCGACATCGCGCTCGCCACCACGCAGCTGGGTGAGGTGCTGGCCGACCTCAACCACCGCGACCTCGACGAGCACCCGGACTTCGCCGGCGTCAACACCACCACCGAGTTCCTGGCCCGCGCGATCGCCGACCGCCTCGCGGAGCGGGTACGGGCCGGCGGCCTCGGGCCCGGCGCGCGCGGGCTGGCCGGGCTGGTGGTGACCCTGCACGAGTCGCACGTGGCGTGGGCGAGCTACGAGCGGACCCTGTGACCGAGCCGGACCCCCGGCGGACGGTGCACGTGGTCGTCCCGGCCACGGTCGACGATCCCCGCTCACCCAGCGGCGGCAACGTGTACGACCGCCGGATGTGCACCGGGCTGGCCGCGCTCGGGCGCCCGGTGCGCGAGCTCGCCGGTGCCGGCCACCCGGATCCGGACCGGGCCGCGCTCGACGCGCTCGACGACCTGCTCGCCGGTGTCCCGGACGACGCACTCGTGCTGCTCGACGGGCTCGTGGCCTGCGGCGCACCGGCCGTCCTCGCCCGGCACGCCGGCCGGATCACCGCGGTCGTGCTCGTGCACCTGCCGCTCGGTGACGAGCACGGGGTGCCCCCGGACGTGTCCGAGGACCGGCGGCGGCGCGAGCGCGCCGCCCTGCACCACGCCGCCGCGGTGGTGACCACGAGCCCCTGGACGGCGCGGCGCGTCGCCGAGCTGCACGACCTGCCCGCGGACCGGGTGCACGTCGTTCCCCCGGGCGCCGACCCGGCGCCCGTCACCGCGCCGCAGGAGCCGGGGACCCGGCTGCTCGCCGTCGGCGCGCTCACCCCGACCAAGGGCCACGACCTGCTGGTGGAGGCACTGGCCCGGCTCGCAGGCACGGACTGGACGCTCCGGCTGGTCGGCCCGCTCGACCGGGATCCGGCGCACACCGCCGCCGTGCGGGACGCCGTCGAACGGCACGGTCTCACCGGCCGGGTGAGCCTCGACGGGCCGCGCACCGGCGCGGAGCTCGACGCCGCCTATGCGATCGCCGACCTGCTCGTCCTCCCGTCCCGGACCGAGTCCTACGGGATGGTCGTGACCGAGGCGCTGGCCCGGGCGGTGCCGGTGCTGGCGACCGCGACCGGTGGGGTGCCGGAGACACTGGGCGGCACCGGCGACGACCGGCCCGGCCTGCTCGTCGCACCCGGTGACACCGGCGCGCTCGCCGACGGCCTCCGCACCTGGCTCGGCCGCGGCGACGTCCGCGCCGCCGCGCGCGCCGCCGCCCGCCGCCGCCGGGACCGGCTCGACGACTGGCCGTCCGCGGCCCGGCGGCTCGACCGGGTGCTGGTGTGAGCGCCCCGCTGCAGGGGGCGGCCGGGTCGCCGGTCTGCCCGCCGGAGTGGCTCGCCGTGCGCGAGCCCGCCGACGCCGAGGCCCGCTCCGCCGACCTCGCCGCCGCGCTGTGCGACGCCCTGCCGGAGGGGCCGCTCGTCGTGCGCGACCTCGGGTGCGGCACCGGGTCGATGGCCCGCTGGCTGGCACCGCACCTGCGGGCACACGGTGCCGGTGACCAGCACTGGATCCTGCACGACCGCGACCCGGTGCTGCTCGACCGCGCGCTCGCCGGCCTGCCCGGCGGCGTCACCGGCGAGGCCCGCCACGGCGACCTGACCGCGCTCGACGCGGCGGAGCTGGCCGGGACGTCGCTGGTCACCGCGTCCGCGCTGCTCGACCTGCTGACCGCCGGGGAGATCGACGACCTCGCCGACGCCTGCACGCGGGCCGGGTGCCCGGCCCTGTTGACCCTGTCGGTGACCGGTGAGGTGCGGTTCGATCCCGCCGGGCCGGCGGACCGCGAGGTGGCCGCCGCCTTCGACGGCCACCAGCGCCGCGAGACCGGCGGACGCGTCCTGCTCGGGCCGGACGCCGCCGGGTACACCGCGGCCGCGTTCCGCCGTCGGGGCGCCCGGGTCCGGACCGCCGCCACCCCCTGGCGGCTCGGGCCGGACCGTCCGGAGCTGACCCGGGAGTGGCTCGCCGGCTGGTACGACGCGGCCCGCGCGCAGCGTCCCGAGCTGCGCGCGGCCGTCGAGGACCACCGGGAGCGCCGGTACCGGGAGCTGGCCGCCGGCCGCCTCACCGTCGCCGTCGGGCACTCCGACCTGCTGGTGCTCCCCGCCGGGACCGGCGGGCCGGGGCCGCGGGCGTGAGCGCCCGCGCAGGCACGCTGCTCCGCCTCGCCGCCGGTGTCGCGCTGCTCGGGGTGCTGGTCGTGCAGGTCGGGGCGGGACCGGTGCTGGAGCGGCTGCGCGAGCTCGACGCCCGCACCGTCCTGGCCGCGGTCGTGCTCGGGGCACTGGGCACGGCCTGCACCGCGTGGCGGTGGTGCCTCACGGCCCGCGGCCTGGGCCTGCACCTGGCCTGGCCCGGCGCGTTCGCCGACTGCTGCCGGGCGAGCTTCCTCAACTCGGTGCTCCCGTCGGGGGTCCTCGGCGACGTCCACCGCGCGGTCAGTCACGGCCGCCGGGCCGGTGACGTCGGCGGGGGCGTCCGCGCCGTCGTGCTGGAGCGGCTCGCCGCCCAGCTGGTGCTGGTCGTCGTCGCGGTGGCGGTGCTCGTCGCACAGCCCGGCCTGCTCCGCGCGGTCGGCGCGCTCGTGCCCGGGGGCGCGGTCTGGGCCGCCGCCGCGGCGGTCGTCGTGCTCGTCGTGGCCGGGCGGCTGCTGCGGGACCGGCTGGGCGGGCTGCTCGGTGACGTCCGCGCGCTGCTGCGGGCCCGGACCGCCGCCGCGGTGCTGCTGGCGTCGGCGGGGTCGCTGGCCTGCCATCTCGCCGTGTTCGTGCTCGCGGCGCGTGCCGCCGGATCGGTCGCCGGTGTCGCGGAGCTGCTCCCGCTGCTGGTACTGGCCCTGCTGGCGATGGCCCTGCCGCTCAACGTCGGTGGCTGGGGCCCGCGTGAGGCGGTCGCGGTCGCCGCGTTCGCGGCCGTCGGTCTCCCCGCGGCCGAGGGACTGGCCACCGCCGTCGTCTACGGCGTGCTGGCGCTCCTCGGGTGTGTGCCCGGTGGGCTGGTGGTCGCGTGGCGGCGGCGGACCGGCGTCACACCCGCCCCGGGGTCACCGGGACCCGAGCGCCCGGAGGTGGTCGCCGAACCCGGCGACCAGGGCGTCCAGCACGGCCCGGCCCTTCCCCTCGGTCGCCAGCGAGGGCCTGCCGACGACGCCCGACCCGGAGTAGGCCTGCAGCCCGAGCGTGAGCATGTGCGGCCGCTCGTCGGCGTCGTGGTCGGCGCCGGCGAACCCGGGCCGGACGACGTCCGGCCGGGTGTGCAGCAGGATCGACGTCTCCAGCTCGCCGGCGTGCATGTCGGCGGAGTGGCTGGAGACCAGGCCGCCTGCGGCCCGGGCGGCCACCCAGTCGTCGCCACCGGGGAACAACGCCATGGGCAGTGGCCCGGTCGAGGCCTCCTGGACGACGTTGCGCAGCACGTGGTTCCCGCCGTGCCCGTTGACCAGCACCAGCGCCGGGACGCCCGCCGCGCGCAGCGAGGCGGCGACGTCGCCGACGACCGCGGCCAGCGTGGTGGCGGAGATGCTCACCGTCCCGGCCCAGGCGGCGTGCTCGTGCGAGCAGGAGATCGCGACCGGGGGCAGGACCCGGACGGGGTACTCCTGTCCGAGCCGCGCGGCCAGCGACGTCGCGACGAGGGTGTCGGTGTCGAGCGGCAGGTGCGGCCCGTGCTGCTCGTGGCTGCCGACGGGCAGCAGCGCCGCGACGACGGGCCGGTTCTGCACGTCCACGGTGGTCTCGGTCGGGAGAAGATGCACGCGGACGAGGTTTCCACGGGTCCGCCCGCTGACGAAGGAGAGGCAGTGCACGATCCTCATCGCGACGGACCGGCCGAGGTCGCCGAGTCGCAGCTGACGACCCGGCACGGGACGTTCCGGGCGGTCGCGTTCCGCGAGCACCCCGGTGGGCCCGAGCACCTCGCGCTGGTGCTCGGCGATCCGGCGGAGGTGCCGGAGGTCCTGGTGCGCATGCACTCGGAGTGCCTGACCGGCGACGTGTTCGGCGCCCGGCGGTGCGAGTGCGGGGCCCAGCTGGCCTCGGCGCTCGACGCCGTCGCCGCAGCGGGGTGCGGGGTGATCGTGTACCTCCGCGGGCACGAGGGGCGCGGGATCGGCCTGCTGGCGAAGATCCGCACGCACACCCTGCAGGACGACGACGGCCTGGACACCGTGGACTCGGCCGTCGCGCTCGGCCTGCCGGTCGACGTCCGCGACTTCGGGGCGGCGGCCGTGGCGCTGCGGTACCTCGGTGTCGACCGGGTGCGGCTGCTGTCCAACAACCCGGAGAAGGCGTCGGCGCTGACCGGCAACGGGATCACCGTGACCGAGCTGGTGCCGTTGCTGGAACCGGTGGACGAGCACAACGTCCGGTACCTGACGGCGAAGCGCGACCGCCTCGGCCACCACCTGCCGCAGCTCGACGGCACCGGGCCGTGACGGGCTACGCGTCGTCGTAGGTGACGCGCACGCAGAGCGCCGGGGGCCCGCCGGCCGCCATCCGGGCCAGCACCGACGGCAGCTCGTCGAACCGGCACTCGCCGCCGACCAGCGCGTCGAACCGCGGGTCGGCGAGCAGCCGCAGGGCCATCGCCATCCGCTCGCCGTAGCCGCGGCCGGCCCGGCGCGGGGACACCGTGCCGACCTGGCTGGAGCGCACGGCCAGGCGCCGGCTGTGGAACGCGCCGCCGAGCCCGATCTCGACCCGGCGGGTGCCGTACCAGCTGAGCTCGAGCACCTCGCCCTCCGGCGCGAGCAGCTCCAGCGACCGCTCCAGCCCGGCCCCGGTTGCGCTGGCGTGCACGACGAGATCGCAGCCGCCGGTCGCGTCGGCGGGGGCGGCGAACCCCACTCCGAGCGCCGCCGCCACCGGGGCGCGGTCCGGGTCGGGATCGACCAGCTCGACCCGGGCGCCGGGCAGCCCGGCCAGTACCGCGGCCACGCTGCACCCGACCATCCCCGCCCCGACGACGGCGATCCGGTCCCCGACCAGCGGGGCCGCGTCCCAGGCGGCGTTGACGGCCGTCTCCACGGTGCCCGCCAGCACCGCCCGGCCGGCGGGGACGTCGTCGGGGACCACGACGACGGCGTCCGCGGGGACGACGAACCGGGTGCGGTGCGGGTGCAGGCAGAACACCGTCCGCCCGACGAGCTCCGGCGGGCCCTCCTCGACGTCACCGACGGCGAGGTAGCCGTACTCGACCGGGGCCGGGAACTCGCCCTGCTGGAACGGCGCCCGCATCGTCGCGTACTCGCCGGGCGGTACCTCACCGCGGAAGACCAGGGTCTCGGTGCCGCGGCTGATCCCGGTGAACCGGGTGCGGACCAGGACCTCGCCCGGTCCCGGGCCGGGCAACGGGACCGTCCGGATCTCACCGCGGCCGGGGGCGGCGAGCCGGAACGCGCGGGCCTCTCGGGTCACGCCGGACGACCCTACCGGCGCGCTCGCGTACCGTCCCCACGGTGACGCGCGGCAGGCCGTACGTCCTGGCGTCGGTGGCGATGTCGCTGGACGGCTACATCGACGACGCGGGCCCCGCCACGCTCGTGCTCTCCGACGCCGTGGACCTGGACCGGGTCGACGGCGTCCGGGCGGAGGTGGACGCCGTCCTGGTCGGGGCGGGCACCGTGCGCAACGACGATCCCCGGTTGCTGGTGCGCTCGGACCGGCGCCGTGCGGAGCGGGTCGCCGCCGGGCGCGCGCCGTCGCCGCTGCGGGTGGTCGTCGCCGCCGCGGGGGCCGACCTGGACCCGTCGGCGACCGTGTTCACCGTCGACGCCCCGGCCCGGCCGCTGGTGTACGCGTCCGGGGCCGCGGTGCCCCGGCTGCGCGCCCGCCTCGGCGCGGTCGCCGACGTCGCCGACGGGGGCGACCCGCCCGACCCGGCGGCGGTGGTCGCCGATCTCGCCCGCCGCGGGGTGCGACGGCTGCTGGTCGAGGGCGGCGGCGTCGTGCACACCGCGTTCCTCACCGCGGGCCTGGTGGACGAGCTGCACGTGGTCGTCGCGCCGTTCTTCGTCGGGGACCCCCGCGCACCGCGGTTCGTGCACGACGGCGGCTTCCCGCAGGGGCCAGGGGCCCCGATGGAGCTGGTCGAGGCCCGGCCGATCGGCGACCTCGTCCTGCTGCACTACCGGGTGCGCCCGCCGGTCACCGGTTGAAGGCGGAGAGGAACCGGTCGCGGAAGTCCTCCATCGGCTGCACGGGCGCCGTCGGCGGCGGCCGCAGCCCGGGCGTCCAGCCCCAGCCGGCGATCCGGTCCAGGACGGCCTGGTCCCGGGTCACCACCGAGATCGGCACGTCCCGGCCCGCGTCCTGCCCGACGACCATCGGGGCGGGCTGGTGGTCGCCCAGGACCACCACGACGAGCCGGTCGTCGCCGAAGCGGCTCACCCAGTCGTAGAGGGTCTCCAGCGAGTACTCGGTCGAGCGCACGTAGTCCGCGCGGATCGCGGCCGGGTCGCCGGTCCAGATCGTGTCCCAGGCCCGCTGGTCGTGGGCGTACGGGGTGTAGGCCGACCCGTCCCCGACACGGTCCCAGGGCAGCAGCGGCGGCACGGGGGACCACGGGGCGTGGCTGGAGGTCAGCGCGACCTCGGCCATGAGCGGGCCGCGGTCGGTGCGGCCGTACTCGAGCCGGTCGAAAGCGGACAGGGCGTACTGGTCGGGCATCGGCGACCAGCTGAACGGCGGGCCGCGGTAGCCGAGCCCGTCGAAGGCGTGCACCCGCTGGTGCCCGTAGAACGCCGCCTCCGGCCAGTCCCGGGTGGTCCCGGGCATCACGGCGGTGGTCTCCCAGCCGGCGTCGCGGAACGCCCGGGTGAGGGTGAGCCGGTCGGACCCGACGAGCTGCTGGTGCCGGGCCTGGTCGCCGATCCGCAGCCCGGAGAACAGGGTCGCGTGCGCCAGCCAGCTCCCGCCGCCGGTGACCGGGGAGGTGAGGAACCCGCTGCGGGAGGCGAACCCGGCGTCGGCGAGCCGCCGGTCGCCCTCGGCCAGGACCGGCCCGACGGCCGGCGCCATGGCCGGGTCCTCGATGGCCGACCGTCCGTAGCTCTCGACGACGGCGAACACGACGTCCTTGCCCCGCAGGCCGGCGAGCAGCCGGTCGGCGGGGACGCCGGCCCAGTCGTCCTGCGCGGCCTCGGTGGAGAAGACGTACCGGTCGTGGACCGCGGACGGGATCTGTGAGGCCCGGTCGCGCAGCTGCGCGACGCCGTCGGCGGCGGCGATCGGGACTCCGGGGACGAGCCGCCCGCCGGGTGCGGCCCAGACCACCAGCCACGCCGCGCCGAGCACGGCGGCGCAGGCCAGCGTGGTCCGCCGGTGCCGGGCGGCGAGCCGGCCCAGCCGGACGACGGCGCCCGCCGTCGCGACGACGAGCCCGAGCACGGCGAGCGCGGCGAGGACGGCGACGAGCGTCCCGGACCCGCCTGCGCCCTGCAGGAACTCGCGGGCGTTGCCCAGCAGCACCCAGTCCGCGACCGGGTCGAAGCTGCGGCCCAGCGCCACCCCGAAGCCGATGTCGAGCGCCTTGAGGAGCCCGAGCAGCGCGACCACGGTCCCGGCGACGGCCGCCGCGATCGCGCGCAGCCGCCCGGGCAGCACCGCGAGCAGGGCGATCCCGGCGACGGCCTCGACCGGGAGCCGCAGGAACGCCTGCGGCGCGAGGTGCGACGGGTCCCCGGGCAGCACGAGCAGGCCGGTCACCAGCGCCGCGGCGGCGACCGTGAGCAGACCCGCCGCCGCGACCCGCAACCGGACCGGGTGCGCGTCGACCGCGCGCCACCGCCACGCGACCGACGAACCGAAGGACCAGAGCAGTGCCACCAGGGCGACGGCGAGCGCGGCGGTCTCGACCGGCCGGGGGAGCAGCCCGGCGGCGGTCACGATCAGCACGATCCCCTGCACGGCGGCGACGACCTTCGCGGAGCGCCGGACCGGCAGCTCCCCGTCCAGCCACGGCAGGATGCGCGCCGCACCGACGTAGGCGTAGCGCATCAGGCCCAGCGCCAGGACCCAGACCTCGCCCGACGTGGCGGTGACGTGCGCCGAGAGCACGAGCAGCAGCAGCGCGTCGGTCTCCATGTCGAACCGGGCGCCGAACGCGGTCGCGGTGCCGGTGCGCCGGGCGACGACGCCGTCCACCGCGTCCAGTGCCAGTGCCACCACGGTGAGCCCCACCAGCACGGCCTGGGCGAGGTCGTCCCGCCCGACCAGCGTGGCGGCACCGACGACGAGCGTGCCGCGGGCGACCGTCACCAGCCCGGCCGGTCCGAGCGTCGTCTCCCCGGCCCGGCGGGCGGCCCGCACCAGCAGCACCAGGATCAGCGCGGCGAGCAGCACGCCCGCCGTCGTCCGGAGGACGCCGGCGCCGGTGACCGCCGCCGAGCCCGCCAGCACGACGGCCAGCAGCGCGGTGGCGCCCGCGAGCTGCCGGACCAGCGGCGACGCGACGGCCGGGGACCGCTCGGGCCGGGCGATCACGACGGACCGGGGTCGTCGCCCGGCGCGGTCGGCGCCGCACGGGCGTAGACGTCGCCGGACCGGCCGAGCGGGCGCCTGCGGTCGAGCAGGGCCCTGAGCTCGTCGGCGTCCAGCCAGCGCCCGCCCGCGGTGGGGTCCCAGCGCATCGTCTCGACGGGGGAGTAGCGGTAGACGTACCGCCCGAGGGACTCGACCCGGTCGAGGGCGGCGAGGGCGGCGTCGTGCGCCGCGGGCAGGTACTCGAACGACAGGGCGGGCAGCGGGTGCGTCAGCCCGGCGAGCACGTCCGCCTCGAACCCCTCGACGTCGATCTTGCAGAACGCGGGGACGCCGTGCGTCGCGGCGAGCTCGTCGAGGGTGGTGACGGGCACCGGGACCGACTCGTCCCAGCGCACCCGTGCGAAACCGGCGTCGTCCGCGACGGTGCGGCGCCAGGTCTCCGACATCGACGACACCGTCGGCGTGGCACGGGAGATCCCGAGCCGTGCGGTGCCCGGCCGGGCGCCCAGCGCGGCGGGCACGACCGTCACCTCCGGGTCGCGGTCGAAGAACAGGCGGAGCAGGCGCACGAAGTCGGGCTGGGGCTCGACCGCGACGACCCGCGCGCCCAGCCCGCGCCAGGCGCGCACCCGGTTGCCGGCGTGCGCGCCGATGTCGAAGGCCAGATCGCCGGGTCCCAGGAACTGCCTGTACAGAGCGCGCATCCGGCGTTGGCGGCCGGGGATGCCGTGGTAGGTCGCGAGGGAGCGGGCGATCCCGAATGTCCGGATCAGCACGTGGCCCGAGGGTAGTCGAGCGCGGGCCGTCCGGTGACCGCGAAGTGGCCGTACCGCGAACGGGCGCGTCCGCCGGGCGGGGCCGGTCGGCCGTGTCCCCGGTCCGGCGGACCCGGCGGTGGGGACGCCCGGGTGGTCGGCGCGGCAGCCGGCGACCGGTGCAGGACCGGCCGGTGGCATCGGGACAGGGGGATCCGGACGCGCCGGGTGGGGCGGAGGACGGCGGCGCGTGCGTCCGTTCCGGGCACCCGCGCCAGGGCCGGGCGGGTGCGTTCCCGTGCCTCCCCGCGCGGCGTATGGCCCGGGACACAGTTCCACCGCCCGTCGACGCCCGACGCCGCTCCGGGCGGTGAACGGTCCGTCCCTGAGAGTGGTGGCGCCGGATGGACGGACGTCTGTACTCCGGGTGGAGCGACCGGTCGCCGTTCACCTTCTCCCGGAGCCCGGACGCCGGTGACGTCTCTCAGGAACGCAACCTGATCTCGGGCCGGTTCCTATCGTCGGCGGCGCCGCATCGCGACCGCTCCCCCCTCGAGTCGCGGCGGTGGCCGGGAACCCCCGCCCGGCCGGCTCCCCGAACCGGAAGTGACCCGATGACAGTCCGTCGTCCCGTGCTGCCCGGACGTGCCCCCGGCGTCCGCGTGACCGTAGCGTCCACCGCGCATCCCCGCCCGGTGCGCCCCCGGCCCGTGCCGCTGCGCGCGGCAGCATCCCGCACCGGCCACCCGCGGCCGATGCGTGCTCCGATCCTCGCCGGGCGTGTGCCCGGCGACCGGTGAGCCGCCCCGCCGCGCATCCGGTCACCGTGCCGGTGCGGCGGGACGACCCGCCGCCCGCCGACGCCTGGCTGGCGCACCGTCGCGCCCGGAGGGCCTGGGGATCCGTGCTGGTCACGGTCCTGGTCGGCCCCTCGGTGATCTGGATGCTCCGCTCGGGCCCGCAGCCGTTCATGCACCTGCTGTCGATGCTCACCGGGCTGCTGGCGCTGTCGGCGATGGTGATCGTCGCGGTGCTGCCGTCCCGGGTGCGCGGCCTGTCGGGCGCGCTCGGGCTGGAGACCCTGCTCGGCCTGCACCGCAGGCTGGGCGTGCTCGCCGGTGCGCTCGTCGCGCTCCACCTGGCCTGCGTGATCGCCGACCAGCCGGCCCGGATCGGCCTGCTGGTCCCGCTGTCCGCACCGGCGCGCGGCCAGGCCGCGACGGTCGCGACGGTCACCGTCGTGGTGCTGATCGTCCTCGCGCTGCGCGGGGTGCGGTCCGGCTCGCACGAGGTGTGGCGCTGGCTGCACCTCAGCCTGGCCGCCGTCGTGCTCGGCGGGTCCTGCCTGCACGTGCTCTGGCTGAACAACCTGGTCACCGACGCGGTGATGGGTCCGGTGCTCGCCGGCCTCGGCCTGCTGCTGATCGCCGTGCTGGTGCTGCGCTGGGGCATGCGTGCCGCGGCCGGCGAGTTCCGGGTGCACGTGGTGCGCCCGGAGAGCGCGACCGTCTCGACGCTGGTGCTGGCCCGCCGCGGTCGGCACACCGGCCCCTGGTTCCGGCCGGGCCAGTTCGCCTGGCTCCGGCTGGAGCGGATGTCGGTGGAGGAGCACCCGTTCACGATCGCGTCCTCGGCGACCGACGGCGGCCGGATCGAGTTCACCGTGCGGCACACCGGCGACTTCGCCTCCCGGCTGCGCGACCTGCGCCGCGGCGACCCGGTCTGGGTGGACGGGCCCTACGGCTCCTTCACCCCGGACGCGGTGCCCTCGACCGGGCTCGTGCTGATCGCCGGCGGGGTCGGGATCACGCCGATGATGAGCATGCTCCGCACCGCGGCCGACCGCGGCGACCCGCGGCCGTACCGGCTCGTCGTGCACGCCCGCGACCGCGCGGACCTGCTGTTCCGGTCCGAGCTCGCGTACCTCCGCACGATGCTCGACCTGCAGGTCACCGAGGTCCTGCGCCGCCCGGCGCCGGACTGGGGCGGGGCCACCGGGCCGATCGACACCGCCCTGCTGGCCGCCGTCCTGACCGACATCGACGACGAACGCCGGCGACTCGACTACTTCATCTGCGGGCGTCCGCAGCTGGTCACCGACGTCCTCACCACCCTGTCGACGCTCGGCGTCCCGGAGGACCGGGTGCACACCGAGCAGTTCGCCCAGGTCTGAGCCCCCCGAATCCCGAGGAGAAACACGTATGTCCCGCCGGATCCCCGGCCCGCTGCGCTGGTCGATCGTGGCCGCGCTCGCCGCGGTCGTGGCCGTCGCGCTGGCCCAGTCCTGGGCCTCGGTACCGGCTGCCGCCGGCACGGGCTGGACCCAGACGCAGTGGGGGCCGCTAGGCCCCGCCGACCGCGACCTGCTGGAGAAGGTGCGGCTCGCCGGGCTGTGGGAGGCCCCGACCGGCGAGCAGGCCCAGCAGCAGGCGAGCAGCGACGCGGTGCGCGACGTCGGCCAGAAGGTCGCCGTCGAGCACCACGCCCTGGACGAGATCGTCCGCGACACCGCGGGCAGGCTCGGCGTCCCGCTGCCCAGCCGCCCGAGCGACCAGCAGATCGGCTGGATGAACGACCTGACCGGCCGGTCGGGCGCCGACTACGACCGGCAGTTCGTGCAGATCCTGCGCTCGGCGCACGGGACGATCCTCCCGGCCATCGCGCAGGTCCGCTCCGGTACCCGCAACGAGATGGTGCGGCAGTTCGCGGCCGAGGCCGACGCCTACGTCACCCGGCACATCGGCTACCTCGAGGCGACCGGGATGGTCGACTACGCCGCGCTGCCCGCACCACCGGACCCCGTCTCGACCCGCAGCATGTCCGCCCTGGTCGTCCCGGCGATCGTCGTCGGGGTGGCGCTGCTCGCCGCGGGCGGACTGCTGATGACGCTCTACCGGCGCGGGAGGTCCGGCGGTGGCGCGGCCACGTCGGGCCTCCTCCCGGCCGGCGGGCTGATCCCGCGGCCGCGACGGGCCCGCGACGACGCCGCCGGTCCGCCACCGCGCCGGGCGGCACTCCCGGTCGGTCCGCCCGATCCGTGGGACGAGCTCGCGCACGTCCCACCCGCGCGGCCACGGCCGGACGGGGGTGCGGGCTCGCTCGACACCGACCCGTCCCTGCGTGAGCGCGACGGACCCGGGTCGACGGGGGCGTTCGGCCCGGCCGTCCTCGACACCGACCTTTTCACCCCCGACCGCCGGCACGCCGGACCCGACACGACCGACCCCGACCACCCGGACGCGGGCCCGCCCGGCCTCCCGCCGGACGGACCCGGAACCGCGTCCCACCGACACACGACCCACCGCGCCGGCCCGCGCCGCGCGCGGAACGTACCGAGGAGCCGTCACCGATGAGTCCAGCCTCCGCCAGCCGCCGCCGCATGATCGCGGCTGCCACCTTCGTCGCCTGCCTGCTCGTGGCGGGCCCGGCCGCCTACGCGGCCGGGGCCGCGACGTCGGACGGTGACGACCGCAGCACCTCCAACGTCGCCGAGTCCGGAGAGGGCGTCACCGGCGCCGGATCGGGCTCCGGCGGTCACGACCACTCCTCGTCGGCCGACCCCACCCAGGACGGCGGGGACACCGGCGGCCAGGACGCCGGTTCCCAGGACGGCGGCTCCCAGGACGCGGCCGGCCAGGACGCCGCGGGCCAGGACGCCGCCGGGCAGGACGACGGCCAGGACGCCGGGGCGCAGGGCGGCGCCGGTGACGCCGACGGCGCCGGCGGCGACGACGCCGCGGGCCGGGCCGACGGCCCGGACGGCGCCGCGGCCGCGCTCGACATCCTCGCCTCCGACTGCACGGGCAGCCGCCTGCAGCCGCACGACGGGTTCCAGAAGGCCCCGCGCTGCGTGTCGACCGAGTTCGGCGAGGTCGCCGCGGCCGACCAGAGCCCGTCGCTGCTGATCACCGACTCCCCGGACGAGGTCGCGCAGGGCGAGGGGTTCTCGATGACCGTCAGCACCCGGAACCTGGTCCGTGACCGGTTCCTCGCGGCCGCCCAGGGCGGCTACTACGTCGAGTCGTCGCTGCTCAACGGCCAGGGCCTGCAGCGAGGGCACTTCCACACCGCGTGCCGGATGCTCCCGAACCCGGCCGAGGCGCCGGACTCCGCCCCGGACCCGCTGTTCTTCGAGGCCACCGAGGACGGCGCCGGCGGAAGCACCCCGGACGAGGTGAAGATCGACGTCCCGGGGATCCAGCAGTCCGGTGAGCTGCAGTGCTCGTCGTGGGCGGGCGACGGCTCGCACCGCACGCCGATGATGCAGCGGGCCAACCAGACCCCCGCGTTCGACTCCGTCCGGATCAAGGTCGGCTGACATGCGGATCTCCGGACCGGTACTGACACTGACCGCCGTCGGCGCGGTCGCCGCGGGGATGGTGGCGGCGAACGTCGTCCTCACCGCCGCGCCCGACCCGCCGTCCGTCGAGCAGGCCACCGGTGCGCCGGCGCCCCCGGCCGCGCCGCAGGGGCCCGCCCCTGCGGCCTCCGGCTCCGGTGGCGACGGCGGTGGGTACTGATGGGCTCCCGCGCACGGCACGCCGACCGCGACACCACCGACCCGGTCGGTTTCGCGCCGGTGCCGGGCGGCGGCGTCCCCCGTCCCCGCCGGCCCGACCACAGTGGTGGGTGGGCCGGTGACGACCGGGTCTGGCTCGAACCGGAGGCGGCCGCCCCCGCGCCGCGCCGGGGCCGCCGCAGGCTCCGGCCCGACACCGGCCAGGACCCCCACGAGGCACACCACCGGGCCGGCGGCGGGTACGACCCGCTCGGCCCCGGATGGGACGAGGGCGACCAGCACCTCGGGTTCGCCGACCGCTGGGAGGGCACCTCCACCCGGCGGAGCGGGGCGGTCGCCGGCGACCTCTTCGCGCCGGGCGCCCCGCGGAACGCCCCGGGCTCCGTCCGCGCGGACGCGCGGGCGTGGACCGGGGACCACGAGCCGGCCGGGGACCTCCCGCGCCACCCGGGACGGGACGCCGGGGCCCTGCGGCCCGGCCGCCCGCCCCGGGTCGCCGGTGCCCCGGCCGGCTCCCGGCCCCGCCGGGGCGGTCCACCCGTCCCGGACGACACGGCCGGGTGGGCCGAGGACGACCGCCCCGGGAACGACCGGCCCGATGACGCGTGGGCCGAGGACGACCGGTGGGCCGGGGACGACCGGCACCGCGACGACCGCCGCCGGGGCAGGCGCCGCCACGACGAGCCCCGGTGGGCGGACGAGCCCGGCCGGGACGACGGGCCCCGGGACGACGGAGCCCGGGACGACGGAGCCCGGGACGACGGAGCCTGGGACGACGAAGCCTGGGACGACGGGCCCGGCCGGCACGACGAGCCCGGCCGCGTCCGGACGCTCGACCGCCGCACCGCACCACCTGCCGCCGACCAGCAGGTCGAGCCGCAGGCGGCGGGCCCGTCGATCCGGGTCGTGCTGGTCGCCGTGGTCGTCGGGTCGCTCGTCGCGGTCGCGCTCGGCGTCTGGGCCCGCCAGCACGAGCCCACCGGCGTCGCGGTGAACCTCGCCGGGTTCTCCAGCGGCGTCGCCGTGAAGGCGTGGCTCGGGTCGCTCGCGCTGCTGCTCGCCCTGGTCCAGGGCGTGACCGGGCGGTGGGTGCTCCGCGGGTCACCGTGGACGGGGTTCGTGCACCGCTGGTCCGGGCGTGCGGCCGTCCTGGTGACGGTCCCCGTCGCCGTGCAGTGCCTGTACGCGTTCGGCTGGTCGGGTGCGACGACGTCGGCCCTGCTGCACTCGGTGCTGGGCTGCGCGTTCTACGGCGCGTTCGTCACGAAGATGCTGCTGCTGCGCCGGCCCGGCGTGCCGGGCTGGGTGCTCGCCGTCGCGGGCGGGTTGCTGCTCGCCGTACTCGCCGGCATCTGGCTGACCTCGGCGCTCTGGTTCTTCACCGACAACGGCCTGACCTTCTGACCGACGAGGAGACCTCATGTCCCCGATCACCCGGCGCCGGCTGCTGACCGGCGCGGGCGCGGCGGCCGCGGCGTGCTGCGCCGCCGGCTGCGCCACCTACGGCACGCCACGGGAGTCCGGCCCCGCCCCGCCCCCGGCCGCCGCACCACCGGCCCCGGCGGGTGCGCAGCCGGAGCCGGCCGGGCAGGGGGTCGCGGCCACCGCCGACATCCCCGTCGGCGGCGGTCGCGTGTTCCCCGGCGACGCCCTCGTCGTCACCCAGCCGCAGGCGGGCACGTTCGTCGGGTTCGACGCCACCTGCCCGCACGCCGGATGCCTGGTCGACCAGGTGACCGACAGCGGCATCTCCTGCCCGTGCCACGGCAGCGTGTTCGCGACCGCCGACGGCGCCCCGCTGGAGGGCCCAGCGAACGCCCCGCTGGGGCGGCGCGAGGTCCGCGTGGAGGGCGACCGCGTGCTCCTGGCGTGACCGGCTGAGAGGACCGCGGGCGTTCGGACGACCGCACTGATCCGTCACGGCGAACGCCGTCCCGCTCGTCGTCCGGCCCGCTCCGCCCGACGGTTCCCGTCTCAGACGGTGGGAAACCGGACCCCACACCTCGTAGCGTCCCTGCCACCTGCACCGCGGCAGCTCCCCCCGACCCCGGCCCGCGGCCGACGACATTCCCCCCGGCGATGCTCCCCGCCGCCGGACGGCCCGTTCCCCTGGACGGCGCCGTCGTCGTCCGCGTGCCGGTGCAAGACCCGCCGTGCCCGGGACCTCGACCCCGGGCACGGCGGGACCCCTACCCCTCGGAGGCTCCCCATCTCCTCGCCCGACCCGACGTCCGGACCCACCCACGACCGGCCGCGCCGCCCCCGCCGTCGCGACCACGACGGCGAGCGCTGGCTCGACCGGCTCGGCTGGGAGGAGGCCCGGTGACCCGTCGGACGACGGTGGCCCAGAACCTCCCGCGGTGAGACTCTGTCGGCAACAGGCCGTCGCGGGCACGGCCCGGAGTGGGTATCCGGGCGTCAGCCCAGGGTGAAGGGGTCCCGGGTCCCGCCGGACAGCTCCACCCAGACGGCCTTCTCCTCCAGGTACTCGTCGACGGCGTGCACGCCGTTCTCCCGGCCCAGCCCGGACTGTCCGAACCCGCCGAACGGCACGCTCGGCGCCACCACCCGGTACGCGTTGATCCACACCGATCCGACCCGGATCCGGCCTGCGACCCGGTGCGCGCGGTGCACGTCCTTCGTCCACACCGCCCCGGCCAGGCCGTACGGGGTGTCGTTGGCGAGTGCCACAGCCTCGTCCTCGTCGGTGAAGGTCAGCGCGGCGAGCACCGGCCCGAACACCTCCTCCCGGAACAGGGTGGACTCCGGCGTGACCCCGGTGACGACCGTCGGCTGCACGAAGTAGCCGCCCAGACCGGCGTCCGGTGCGCCGCCGCAGGCGATCGTGTTGCCCTCCGCGCGGGCCGTCTCCAGGAAGCCGAGGACCTTCTCGTACTGCGGGGCGTTCGCGACCGGTCCCATCTCGGTGTCCTCGGCGTTCGGGTCGCCGAGCCGGATCGTCGCGGCGCGCTCGGCGATCAGCCGGACCAGCTCGTCGTGCACGTCGGCGTGCACGATCAGGCGCGAGCCCGCCATGCAGGTCTGCCCGGTCGCGGCGAAGACGCCCGCGATGATCCCGTTCGCGGCGGCGGCGAGATCGGCGTCGGGGAACACGACCTGCGGCGACTTCCCGCCCAGCTCCAGGGTGACCTTGGCGATGTTCCCGGCGGCCGCCCTCGCGACCGCGCGGCCGGTCGCCGTCGACCCGGTGAAGGCGACCTTGTCGACGCCGGGGTGCGCGGCCAGGTGCGCGGCGGTGTCCCGGTCGTTCGTGGACACGACGTTCACGACGCCCGCGGGGATCCCGGCCTGCTCGATCAGCTCGGCGAACCGCAGCGTCGACGCCGGCGAGTGCTCGGACGGCTTGACCACGACCGTGCAGCCCGCGGCCAGCGCCGGAGCGAGCTTCCAGGTCATCAGCAGCAGCGGCGAGTTCCACGGGGTGATCGCCGCGACGACGCCGACCGGCTCCTTGCGCGTGTAGACCAGGTAGTTCGGGTTCGGCGACGGGATCTGGCGGCCCTCGATCGTCGGGGCGATCCCGGCGAAGTAGTGGTACCAGCCGCCCAGTCCGGTGAGCTGGCCGATCATCTCCCGGTAGAGCTTGCCGGAGTCGTTCACCTCGGTGCGGGCCAGCGCCTCGGCGTTCTCGGCGACCAGGTCGCCGAGCCGGCGCAGGCACGCCGCGCGGGCGAACGGCGTCATCGCGCCCCACTCGCCGTCCAGCGCGGAGCGGGCGGCCGCGACGGCGGCGTCGACGTCGGCCGGGCCGCCGTCCGGGACGGTCGCCCAGGGCTCACCGGTGTAGGGGTTCCCGGTCTCGAAGGTGGCCCCGGACGCGGCGCCGGTGGCCTTCCCGTCGATCAGCATCCGGAACGTCTCGAGCTCGGCCATCGTGGTCCTCCCAGCAGCGGCAGCGGTGGCGCGTCCGAGTCCAGACCTTACGAATCCGGGCCGCCCCGTGCAGCGGACGAACGGGTGCGCGGCGGGCAGGATGGGCCCATGGCACTGGATCTCCACCACGTCGTCGACGGCCCGGCCGATGCACCCGCGGTGCTGTTCGGCCCGTCGCTGGGCACCGACCTGCACCTGTTCGACGCCCAGGTGGCCGCACTGTCCGACCGGTACCGCTGTGTGCGGTTCGACCTCCCGGGGCACGGCGGGTCGCCGGACGCCGGCGGTGACCTCACGATCGCCGACCTCGCGGCGGGCGCGCTGGCCGCCGCCGACGCGGCGGGTGTCACCGCGTTCCACTACGTCGGCGTCTCGATCGGCGGCGCCGTCGGGCAGTGGCTGGGTGTGCACGGCGGCGAGCGGGTCCGCAGCATCGCGGTCCTGGCCACCGCGGCCCGCTTCCCGAACCCCGACTCGTGGCCGCAGCGCGCCGCGACCGTGCGCGAGCAGGGGACGGAGGCGATGGTCGCCTCACGGCCGGGCACCTGGTACGTCGAGGACTGGGCCCGCCGGGACCCGGCGGGGGAGACGCGGCTGCTCGACATGCTGCGGGCCGCGAGGCCCGGGGGCTACGCCGCCTGCTGTGCCGCGATCGGCGCGTTCGACATCCGTGCCGAGCTCGGGTCGGTGGCCGTCCCTGCGCTGGTGGTCGCCGGTGCGGACGACCCGGCCACGCCGCCGTCGTGCCTGCGGGAGATCGCCGACGGCATCCCCGGCGCCCGCTACGCCGAGGTCCCCGACTCGGCGCACCTCCTCAACTACGAGCGCCCCGCCGAGGTGGACGCCCTGCTCGCGGAGCACCTCGACGCGCAGGTCTGAGGCCCGCGCCGGATCCGCCGGGCCGGGTCAGCCCGCGGCGCGGGCGCGCCGTGCCCGGTAGGCGGCGACGTGCGCGCGGTTGGCGCAGTTGCCGGTGTCGCAGAACCGCTTCGACCGGTTGCGGGACAGGTCGACGAGCACGGCGTCGCAGTCCTCGCCCGCGCAGCGCCGGAGCCGGGACAGGTCGTCGCCGCGGACGAGGTCGACCACCGACATCGCGATCTCGGCACCCATCCGGTCGGCCAGCGGCGCGTGCGGCGGGGTCACGTGCAGGTGCCAGTCCCAGCCGTCGTGGCGGGCCAGGTGGGGGCGGGCGTCGGTCTCGTCGAGGATCGCGTTGACCAGCGCCACCGTGCCGTCCCGGTCCGGGCCCTCGTCCTCGCCGGGGGCCGGCCACAGCGCGGTCAGGCGCTCCCGCAGCGCGCGGACCGCGGCCCGCTCGGCGCCGGTGCGCGCCCGGTCGCCGGTGTAGGGCTGCTCGGCCATCCACGCCTCGAAGGTGACCGGGTCGCCGAGCACGTCGGGCCGGTCGAGAGCGGTGTTCACCAGCGACGCGGCCGCCGCCAGCACGACCTGCGTGTCATGGGCGAATTCCATGTTGACCCCTGACATCGTCCGTTCCTAGTGTCAGGAGTCTATGAGTACTTCGGTCGTGACACGGGACCACGTGGTCCGCGGACTCGCGTGGGCGCTGGTCTCGGCGGCCGCGTACGGCTTCTCCGGCCCGCTCGGGTCGTCGTTCCTGGAGGCGGGCTGGTCGCCGGGCCTCACCACGCTGATGCGCATCGCGGGGGCCGCGGTGCTGCTGCTGCCGGTGGCGGTCGTGCTGGTCCGCCGGCACCCGCTGGACGGCCCGTCCGCCCGGAAGATCGTGGTCTTCGGCCTGTTCGCCGTGGCCGGGGTCCAGCTGTGCTTCTTCCACGCGTTGCAGCACCTCTCGGTGGGGGTGGCGCTGCTGCTGGAGTTCCTCGCCCCGGTGCTGCTGGTCGGCTGGACCTGGGTGACGACCCGGCGGACGCCGTCGGCGGTCACCCTCGCGGGCTGCGTCGTCGCGCTGGCCGGGCTGGTGTTCGTCGTCGACCCGTTCGGGCCGCAACAGGTCGACGTCGTCGGGATCCTCTGGGGCCTGGCGTCGGCGGTCTGCGTCTGCGTGTACTTCGCCCTGCCCGGCGGCGACGCGGAGGGGCAGGTCCCGCCGCTGTTGATGATCTCGGGCGGGATGCTGGTCGGCGCCGTGTCGCTCACCCTCACCGGGCTCGCCGGGATCACCCCCTGGGAGGTCGGTGCCCCGGCGGGCGAGCTCGGCGGTGCGCAGCTGGGCTGGCCGCTGCTGCTCGGGATGCTCGTCGTGCTGGCCACGGCCCTGCCCTACGTGACCGGGATCCTCGCGATCCGCCGCCTCGACACCCGGGTCGCGTCGTTCGTCGGGCTGTCCGAGGTCCTGTTCGGCGTGCTCGCCGCCTGGCTGCTCGTGGCCCAGGAGCCGACGCTCATGCAGCTGCTCGGCGGCCTGCTGATCCTCGGCGGGATCGTCCTGATCCGGCGGGCCGAGACCCGGGCCGCGGCGACGCCGAGCGAGGTCGTGGCCGAGGGCTGACCCCGGGCGTTCCCCGGCGCCCCGGACGTCGTTGGGCGGGTGTCGGCACGCTTCCCGGCCTGCCGCTCCACGACCGAGAACGAGGCCCGCGTGTCCGAGATCCGCTACGTCACCAGCTCCTTCTGCGTCCGCGGCGAGTGCGTCGAGGTCGCGGCGCCCGAGGGCGGGGTGCTGGTGCGCGCCACGGACCGCGCCGCGGGCGAGGTGTCCTTCACCGACGACGAGTGGACCGCCTTCGTGCAGGGCGTCAAGAACGGCGAGTTCGACCTGGACACCCTGCGCGGCTGACCGTGCCGGTCACCGGCCGAGCGCGTCGGTGAGCACCGCGACGCTGTCCCGTTCGGAGAGCGCCACGCCGAGCAGCTCGGTCCACACGTCCTCGTACCCCGCGACGGCCTGCGGGTCGTCGACGAAGGTGTCGCTGCCGGTGCCCTCGACGTTGACCACGCGCCGGTCGACCGACGGCTCGCGCGGATCGAAGATCGAGAACGTGCTCGTGGCGGTGGTCCAGCCGGCCCGGAACGGGACGATCTGCAGCGTGACGTTGGGCTGGGCCGCCCGCTCCAGCAGCGCGGCGACCTGGCCCCGCAGCACCTCGGGGTCCGCGCAGCGGTGCAGCGCCACCTCGTCCATCAGCACGTGCAGCTCCAGCGGCGGCGCGTCGGACCGGCCGGGGTCGATCACGTGCCGGCGGCCGGTGCGGAGGCGCACCAGGCGCTCGATCTCGTCCGGTGCGCGGCCGTCGAACACCCGGTTCAGGAGCAGGCGGGCGTAGTCCTCGGTCTGCAGGAGCCCGGCGACCGGGACGCAGTAGGTCCGTTTGGCCCGCGCCTCGGTCTCGTGCGAGATCAGCAGGTCGAGGTCCACCCCGGACGACGACGGCCCGAGCGGCTCCCACCACGCCGGGGACCGGGCCCGGTTCGCCCAGTCCAGGATGCGGTCGCGGTCCGCGGCCGGTGCCTCGTAGACGTCGAGCAGGTCGTGGACGTCGCGGAACTTGGTCTCGACCTGCCCGGTCTCGATCCGGGACAGCTTCGAGGCGGAGATCTCCAGCAGCGTCGCGATCTCGCCGAGCCGGCGCCGGCGTTGCACGCGCAGCTGCTTCAGCGCCCGGCCGAGCCGCTTGCGGATGACGACCGGACCGTTCGCCACGGTGACTCCCGATCTCCTCGCGTCCGGCCCCCGGGAGCCAGCGTACTGCGCGGGGCTCAGCCGTCCCAGGTGAACAGCGGGTCGCCGGGGCGGACCTCCCCGGCGGCGTGCTCGGCGGTGCCGTCGGGTTCGGACTCCATGAGGACGACCGGGCACACGGCGGGCAGCCCGCGCTCGCGGACGACATCGGCGTCCATCGTGACGACGGTGTCCCCGGCCGCGACCGCGTCGCCCTCGGCGGCGTGCACCTCGAACGCCGTCCCGCCGAGCTCCACGGTGTCGATCCCGAGGTGCACGAGCACCCCGGCGCCGTCGTCGCCGACGACGACGAACGCGTGCGGGTGGAGCTTCGCGATCGACCCCGGGATCGGGGCGACGACGTCGAGCCGGCCGGCGGCGGGCTCGATCGCCACGCCCGACCCGAGCATCTGCTCGGCGAACACCGAGTCCGGGACCGTGGACAGCGGCGCGACCCGCCCGGCCAGCGGGGCCGTGACCCGCACGGTCACAGCAGGTCCGCGATGTCGTCGGCGATCATGTCCGCCTGCGGTCCGACGACGACCTGCACGACCGTCCCGGACACGACGACGCCGTGCGAGAGCTTCGTCAGCGCCTCCCGGTCGACGAGCGCCGCGTCGTGCACCTCGGTGCGCAACCGGGTGATGCACCCCTCGACCTCCGCGACGTTCGCCGCGCCGCCGAGTCCGGCGAGGATCGCCGCCGCCGTGTCGTCCGCCATCGCGAACACCTCCGAACAGCTCAGTCGTTGACACCCATCGGTGTACAGCGAAAGGTTCCGGAGATCCCCGGTTCCCGACCCCGAGGTTAACGATGACCGCCACCTCCGCCGAGAACCGGCGCGGACTCGCCGGGCTGCAACGCCTCGGCCGCAGCCTCATGCTCCCGATCGCGGCGCTGCCCGCGGCGGGCCTGCTCAACCGCCTCGGCCAGGACGACCTCCTGGGCCGGTTCGAGTCGATGTCCACGGTCGCGACCGTGATCGGCGCCGCCGGGTCGGCGCTGTTCGACAACCTCGGACTGATCTTCGCCGTCGGGATCGCGATCGGCTGGGCGAAGCGCGCGGACGGCTCGACGGCGCTCGCGGCCGTCGTCGGGTACCTGGTGCTGCAGGGCGTGTTCGAGGCGATGAGCCCGCTGGTGCTGCCCGGCAGGCTCGACCCGGACGGCGCCCAGGAGCTGATCGACTACGGCGTACTCGGCGGCATCCTGGTCGGGCTGATCGCCGCCGTCCTCTGGCAGCGCTACCACCGGATCAAGCTCCCCACCTACCTGGCGTTCTTCGGCGGGCGGCGGTTCGTGCCGATCCTGACCGCGGTCGTCGTCATGCTGCTGGCGGCCGGGCTCGGCCTGCTCTACCCGCTGTTCGACGCCGGCCTCACCGCGCTCGGCCAGGCGATCACCGCGAACGCCGTGATCGGCGGCGGGATCTACGGCTTCGCCAACCGCATGCTGATCCCGCTGGGCCTGCACCACATCCTGAACTCGGTCGTCTGGTTCGTCATCGGCGACTACGACGGCGCCCGCGGCGACCTCAACCGGTTCTTCGCCGGCGACCCGGACGCCGGCATCTTCATGACGGGCTTCTTCCCGATCATGATGTTCGCGCTGCCCGCGGCGGCGCTGGCGATCTGGCACGAGGCGCGCCCGGCGAACCGGAAGGTCACCGGCGGGATCATGCTGTCGGTGGCGCTGACCGCGTTCGTCACCGGCATCACCGAGCCGCTGGAGTTCGCGTTCGTCTTCGTCGCCTGGCCGCTGTACGTGATCCACGCGGTGCTCACCGGCACCTCGCACATGCTGGTCAACGCGCTCGGCATCCACGACGGCTTCACCTTCTCCGCCGGCGCGATCGACTACGTGCTCAACTTCGGGCAGGCGACGCAGCCGCTGCTGCTGATACCGATCGGGCTCGGGTACGCGGTGGTCTACTACGTCCTGTTCCGGTTCGTGATCCGGCGCTGGAACCTGCGGACGCCGGGCCGGGAGGAACCGGAGGAGCCGGACGGTGCGGGGACCCCGGCGCGGCCGGGCCGGACCGAGGGGGAGACACCGTGAACGCCGAGCGCACCGCCGTCGTCGCGTCGGAGGTCGGACTGCACGCCCGCCCCGCCGCCGTCTTCGCGCGGGCGGCGAAGGACACCGGCCTGCCGGTGACGATCGCCCTCGACGGCGGGGAGCCGGTCGACGCGACCAGCGTCCTGTCCGTGCTGACGCTCGGCGCCGGGCACGGGCACCGGGTGACGCTGCGGGCCGAGGGCGACGGCGCGGCCGCCGCCCTCGACCACCTGGCCGGGCTGCTGGAGTCGACCGGCTGAACCGCCGGGATCAGCTCGCGACGGCCTGCTTCAGGGCGTCGGGCACCGGGTTGTCGATCGTCTGCCCGTCGACCTTCACGGTCGGGGTGCTCTGCACCTCGGCCTGGAACGCCTGCTGGGTGATGCTCTGGGCCCACGGCTCGAACCGCTCGTCCTCGATGCACGAGGTGACGTCGCCCTGCGCGCCGGCCTGCTGCGCCAGCTGGGCCATCTGTGCCGTCGTCAGGCCCGCGTCGCCCTCCCGGGGCTGGTTCTCGTACATCAGCTTCTCCCACTGCGGGAAGGCCCCGGCCTCGGCGACGCAGCCCGCCGCGGCGGCCGACCGGGAGGAGAAGCGGTCCGGTGAGGTGTTGTCCAGGATCGCGATGGGGTGGTAGATGACCTCGGCCTGCCCGGAGTCGCGCAGCTCGTCGACCGTCGACCCGGAGAGCTGCTGGAACTGCTTGCACGCCGGGCACTGGAAGTCGAGGTAGATGTCGATCTTCTTGGCGGCCGCGGCGTTGCCGGTGGAGATCCCCTGCGCGGTCGCGTTCTGCGGGACGACGACGTCCGCGGGCTGGTTGTTCCAGAACACCCCGAACCCGACGACGGCCGCGAACGCGACGACGACGACGGTGCCGATCACCGTGGCCTGCGACGGACCCCGTTTCGCCGTGAGCGGGTTCTTCGACGGCGGAGCCTTCCGCTTCCCGGCCATCATCGGTCCTCCTCGCGCATCCTGGTCACCCCACCCTTGTACCCCTCGCCGGTCCGGTCGCCGCCCCGGGGTGGGTGGTCACGAGCCCGGGTGGGCGTTGTTTGACTTCGTGTAGAACCATGGAGACGTGAGTACCGACAGCGACGTCCGAACGGTCGAGCTGCGGATCGACGGCATGACCTGCGCCGCCTGCGTCGGGCGGGTCGAGCGCAAGCTCGGCAAGCTCGACGGCGTCCGCGCGACCGTCAACCTCGCGACCGAGCGTGCGGTCGTCGAGCACCCGCCGGGCACGCCCGTCGAGACGCTGGTCGAGACGGTGCGCAAGGCGGGCTACGGGGCCACCGAGCTGCGCCCCGCCTCCGGCGACACCGGCGACGCCGCCACCGACGACACCGCGCTCCGCAGGCTGCGGACGCGGATGGCCGTCGCGCTCGTCCTTTTCATCCCGCTCGCGGACCTGTCGCTGGCGATGTCGCTGGTCCCGACGCTGCGGTTCCCGTTCTGGCAGTGGGTGGTGGTCGCGCTCGCGCTGCCGGTCGTCGTCTGGGCGGCGTGGCCGTTCCACCGGACCGCGTTCACGAACCTGCGGCACGGCACGACGTCGATGGACACCCTCGTCTCGCTGGGCGTCATCTCGGCGTCGGCGTGGTCGCTGGGGGAGATGGCCTTCACCGACACGCGGACCGCGTTGACCGGGTGGGACGCGGTGCTGCACCCGTCCGGGCCGCTGTACCTGGAGGTCGCGGCGGGCGTCACGACGTTCGTGCTGGCCGGGCGCTACTTCGAGGCGCGGGCGCGGCGCACCGCGGGCCGGGTGATGCGCTCGCTGGCCGCGCTCGAGTCCGACGAGGTCACCGTCCTCGTCGACGGGACGGAGACGACCGTCCCGGTCGGACGGCTGCGCGCCGGCGACCGTTTCCTCGTCCGGCCGGGTGCGCGCATCGCCGCCGACGGCGTCGTGGAGACCGGGCGGGCGGCCGTCGACACGAGCGCGATGACCGGGGAGCCGGTGCCGGTCGAGGTCGGCCCCGGCGACGCCGTCACCGGCGGCACGATCCCGTCGGGCGGACGGCTGGTGGTCGTCGCGGAGCAGGTCGGCGCCGACACCCGGCTGGCCCGGATGATCGCCGCCGTCGAGCGGGCGCAGACCGAGAAGTCCGCGACCCAGCGGCTGGTGGACCGGGTGTCGTCGGTGTTCGTGCCGGTGGTGCTCGGGCTGGCGCTGCTGACGCTGGGCGGGTGGCTCCTCGCGGGCGCCGGCTGGGCGGGCTCGCTGGGGCCTGCGATCGCCGTCGTGATCATCGCCTGTCCGTGTGCGCTCGGCCTGGCGACCCCGACCGCGCTGATGGTGGCCACCGGGCGCGGTGCCGAGCTGGGCATCTTCGTGAAGGGCTACCGGGCGCTGGAGACGACCCGGGCCGCCGACACCGTCGTGCTGGACAAGACCGGGACCCTGACCACCGGCCGGATGACCGTCGCCGACGTCGCGACGGCCGCCGGGACCGGTGCGGACGAGCTGCTCGCCCGCGCGGCGGCCGTCGAATCCGGCTCCGAGCACGCCATCGCCGCCGCGATCCGCACCCGGGCCGCCGACCTCGGGCTGAGCGTGCCCGCGCTCGACGACTTCGCCGCGCTGCCCGGGCTCGGCGCCCGGGGCACCGTCGACGGCGTCACCGTGACGGTCGGCCGTCCCCCGGCCGACGCCGGTGGGCTCGCCGACCGGCTGGCCGGCTGGGAGGCGGCCGGGCACACCGTCGTCGCGGTGCACGTCGGGGAGGCCGACGGGCCCGATCCGGGGGAGCTCGCCGGCCTGGTCGCGCTGTCCGACCCGGTCAAGGAGTCGGCACCCGTCGCGGTCGCCGAGCTGGTCGCCGCGGGCCTGCGCCCGGTCCTGCTGACCGGCGACCGGCCCGCCGCGGCGCACGCCGTCGCCGCGGCCTGCGGGATCACCGAGGTCGTCGCCGGGGCACTGCCCGACGGCAAGGTCGACCACGTCCGCGCGCTGCAGGAGCAGGGCCACACGGTCGCGATGGTCGGCGACGGCGTGAACGACGCCGCCGCGCTCGCCACCGCGGACCTCGGCGTCGCGGTCGGCTCGGGCACCGACGTCGCGCTGGAGGCCGCCGACGTCGTGCTCGTCCGCGACGACCTGCGGGTGCTCCCGGCGACCGTCGAGCTCGCCCGGGCCACGATGGGCACGATCCGCGGCAACCTGTGGTGGGCGTTCGGCTACAACGTCGCGGCGATCCCGGTCGCGATGGCGGGGCTGCTCAACCCGCTGCTGGCCGGGGCGGCGATGGCCGTGTCGTCGTTCCTGGTGGTGACGAACAGCCTGCGCCTGCGCCGGGCCGCGAGCTGGGCCGACGAGACCCTCGGCGGCCGGCGCGACCCGGCCGCCGACGAGGAGTCCTACGTCGAGGCCCCCGCCTGATCCTCCGCGGCCCGCGACACTGGTCCGGGACACCACGGAGCCCTACGGTTCCGCCATGAGCAGCTACACCGTCCAGCGGCGGGTCGTGGTCGGCGCCCCGGCCGAGCGGGTCCACCGGCTCGTCGCCGACCTCCGCGAGTGGCGGGCGTGGTCGCCGTGGGAGGGCCTCGATCCCGCCCTGGAGCGGGAGTACTCCGGTCCGGAGCAGGGCGTCGGAGCCCGCTACGCCTGGTCGGGCAACCGCAAGGCGGGCCGCGGCACCATGGAGGTCACCGGCGTCGCCGACGACCGGATCGACATCCTCGTGACCTTCGAGAAGCCGTTCCGCAGCACCAGCACGTCGACGTTCCTGCTGGCGCCCACCGGTGACGGCGCCGGTGCCACCGACGTCACCTGGCGGATGACGGGGGAGCAGACCGGGCTGGCCGCGGTCGTCGGCAGGGTCGTGCCGATGGACCGGCTGATGGGCGGGGACTTCGAGCGCGGCCTGTCCCGGCTCAAGGCGGTCGCCGAGGCGGGCTGACCGGCGCCCTCAGCCGCCCTGACGCAGCTTCGACAGCATCTCGTTGTAGGCGCGCAGCTCGGCGTCGTCGTCCCGTTCGGCCTGCCGGTCCTTGCGGGCCGCCTCCCGGGAGTCGTCCCGGGACCACTGCACCACCAGCGTCACCATCACCAGCAGCATCGGGATCTCGCCGGTCGCCCAGGCGATGCCACCGCCGACCTTCTGGTCGGCGAGCAGATCGATCCAGGGCAGCCCGACCTGGGCGTAGAAGTTGCGGCCGAGCACCTCCGACGAGCTCATCACCGCGATCCCGAAGAACGCGTGGAACGGCATCGTCGCCAGCATCACGGCGAGCCTGCCCAGGTGCGGCAGCCGGTGCGGCGCCGAGTCGACGCCGATCAGCGGCCAGAAGAACAGGTACCCGACCAGCACGAAGTGCAGGTTCATCAGCTGGTGCGACCAGTGGAACCGCAGGGCGCCGTCGAACAGCGGGGTGAAGTACAGGACGTAGAACGAGCCGACGAACAGCACCGCGGCGCACGCCGGGTGGGTCAGCACCCGCGCGATCCGGGAGTGGACGCCGGCGAGCAGCCACTCCCGCGGGCCGGGCGGGTTGCCGCGGCCGGCCGGGCGCAGCACGCGCAGCGCCAGCGTGACCGCCCCGCCCAGGCTGAGCAGGATCGGCGCGAGCATGTTCAGCGTCATGTGGCTGATCATGTGGACGCTGAACATGGACGGTGAGTAGAAGCCCAGCCCGGACGACGTCGCCAGCAGCAGCGTCGCGCAGCCCAGCATCCACGCCCAGGTGCGCCCGACCGGCCAGCGCACGCCACGGCCGGCGAGCCGGTGCACGCCGATCGCGTACAGCACGGCCAGCAGCACCGCGCCGGTACCGAACAGCAGGTTCCAGCGCCAGTGGGTGAGCAGCGTCAGCGCGGTGAAGGGCTGCTCGATGTCCCAGCCGATCAGCGTTTCCAGCGCGGTCGCCCCGGCGCCGGTGAACCGCGGCGGGACGAGCCGGATGCCCGCGACCCCCAGCGTCGCCACCAGCGCGCCGAGCACCGCCCCGACCGGGAGCCACCGGCCCGTCGCGCGCCCGCCGGGGTCGTCGCGCAGGCCAGCCCCGATCAGGGCGGTGACGGGCACCAGCGCCACCAGCAGCAGCGCCACGACGACGGCGGTGCGCACGTACGCCGACCCGGACAGCGGGCCACCGGTCGTCACCACCAGCTGGAGGACGACCTCGCCCACCAGGTACACGACGCCCGTCACGAGCAGCAGGCCGCGGGCCCGCGCCCCGGTCCGCCCACCGAGCGCCCCACCGTGCGTGCGGTGCGCGACGAGCGCGGCCACGATGCCCAGCCAGGCGACACCCGCGACGGCGCGCAGCACGTTCGCGTCGCCGCTCCAGTCGTGCGCGGTGCCGGTCGCGGCCGGGTGCACCGCGGCCGGCAGCGCGACAGCGGCCGCGGCGATCGCGCCGAGCGCGGCGACCGCCTTCCAGCTCAGCGTCCAGGCGGCACCGGCGGTGACCAGCAGCAGGACGACACCGGCCAGCGCCCAGCCCAGCGGCTCCTCGAGCGTCGCGGCCGCGCCCAGCCAGCCGACCGGCCCGGCCGAGGCCAGCTCGGACGGCGCGGTGCCGATCATGTCGGCGACCGACAGCCAGGCGGCGCCGATCGCGAGCACCCCGGCGGCACCGGCGGCGAGGGTGCCGCGGCGGACCGCCCGGTAGCCGTGCACGTCGACGGTCCCGGACTCCTGCGGGGCCGCGAGCAGCCCGCCGACCAGCAGCGATCCGGCGGCCAGCGCCGTGGCGGCGACGGCGAGCACCTTCGCCGCGACCGTCGCGGCCTTCACCCCGGGGGCCGGGACGGGCAGGCCGCTCAGCTGCCAGAACCCGTCGTCGCCGAGGGACACGGCGACGGCGAGCCCGGCGCAGGCCGCGGCGAGGACGAGCGTCAGCGCGGTGAGCGACGACCGGCGGTCACGCCGGACCGGCGGGCCGACCGCAGGATCCGGGCCCGCTCCGTCCGGTCGCGGGCCGGCCCCGGTGGGGGTGGTCGGCTCCGTGCTCGCGCTCACCGAGGTCCTCCGCAGGTGTCACCGGCGAGCCGCGTCCTGAGCTGCGGCCCGCGCTCCACCCACGATGGTCCCCGATGCCCGCCGGTGCACGCCGCCCCGGGTCGGCACCGTCACGCCGCGCGGATCAGTTCCCTCCGCCGGTGAACCGTGACCACCAGCCCGAGACGGTGTCCCAGAAGCCCTGCGCGTCCTCCCCGATCTGACCGGGGTCCGGCAGGTTCGAGGGCAGCGACGGCAGCTCGGTGGGCAGGTTCGACGGCAGCGACGGCAGCTCGGTCGGCAGGTTCGACGGCAGCGACGGCAGCGGGAACCCGCCCCCGCCGTCCTCCGACGTCGGCGCCTCGCTGGTCTGCTCGCTGCTCTCCGTCGTGGGGGGAGCGCTGGACTCCGTCGTCGGCGGGGCCTGGGTGTCCGAGCCGTCCCCGCCGAAGAGCAGGAACCCGATGAGCAGCACGAGGAGCGCGACGACGAACGCGCCGATCGCGATCCACTTCCCGGCCCCGGACGAGCCCAGGTCCCGCTGCTCGGGCTCCGGCTCGGGTTCCGGGGCCACCGGCGCCGGGGTGGGTGCGGCGAGCATCTCGGCGACCCGGTGGGCGTCCGGCCGCCGGCGCGGGTCGGTGGCGGTGGCCTCGGCGATCGTCGACCGCAGCGGGTCCGGGACGTCCGCGGGCACGACCGGGGCACGGTGCACCCGCTCCGCGGCGCCCTGCAGTCCCTCGCCCTGGTACTCCTGCCGCCCGGTCCAGGACTCCAGCAGCACCAGCCCGAGCGCGTAGACGTCGGTCGGCGGGCCGACCTCGCGGCCCTGCACCTGCTCCGGCGAGAGGTACGCCGGCGTCCCGATGATCTCCCCGGCCGCGGTGTGGCCGTCCGCGCCCAGCAGCGCGGCGATGCCGAAGTCGGCCAGCCGGGCGCGGCCGTCGGAGTCGATCAGCACGTTGGACGGCTTCACGTCCCGGTGCGTCACGCCCTGGCCGTGGACGTAGGCGAGGGTCTGCGCGATCTCGGTGCCGATCCGGCGGATGTCGTCGGGCGGCAGGTCCTCGCGGGCGACGACGTCCTTGAGCGACGGCCCGTCGACGAGCTCCATCACCAGGTAGGCGCGGTCCGGCTCGACGGCGAAGTCGTGCACCGCGACCAGGCCGGGGTGCCGCAGGTTCGCCATGACCTGCGCCTCCTGCTCGAAGCGCTGGTCGGCGGTCGGGTCGTCGGCCGCACCGAAGATCTTGACGGCGACCGGCCGGTTGAGCCGGGTGTCGGTGGCGCGGTGGACGTCGGCCATGCCGCCCTGGCCGAGGAGGCCCTCCAGGCGGTAGCGCCCGCCGAGCAGCTCCGGCTCGGTGACGGGCGCGGGCATCATCCGGGTCGCGTCCGGGCGGTGCTGCCGGAGTGCGCCGTAGGCGGCGGTCGGGGGCGGGCCCATCCGGCGGGTGCCGTCGGGCGGCGGGCCGCCGTGCCGTGCCGTGGCCGGGTCACCGTGCCCGGGCGGGGGCGCACCGGGTGGCGGTGGCGGGCCGACCCGGCGGGTCGCGTCCGGCGGCGGCGTCCGGCGGGTGGGGTCCTGCGGTGCGCCCTGCGGCGGCGGTCCCGGCTGGTGCGGGCCCTGCTGCGGCGGCCCCTGCGGGGACCGGCCCTGGGGCGGGTTCCCCTGCTGCGGGGGGCCCTGTGGTGGCGGGCCCGCCGGCGGCGGGGCGTTCCGCCGGGTGGCGGGGTCGTCGTCGGCACGGCGCGCGCCGTCCCGGCGGTGGTTCCCGGTCTGCCACGTCCCGGGCGCCGCCCGGCGGGTGCGGTCCGGATCGTCCCCGCGCTGCACGGGCCCTCCCGATGGTCGGTGTCGCGGCCCGGTCCGCGCCCGGCCGTCCGCCGCGTGGCGGAGAGTCGGCCGACCGTACCGTCACGCACCGCACCGGGGGCGGGTCGGCGCGCCACGATCGGCGCGATCACCCGTTGTGGAGCCTCGTGATCCCCTCCAGGACGTCCGCGAGCGGCCCGGGGTGCACCTGCGCGCCGATGTGCGTCGCGTCGAGGTCGTGCACGACGAACCGGTTGTCCGGGGTGAGGGCGTCCGCCTCGGCGATCCAGCGGTCCTGCAGCGCGACCGGCAGGGCGCGGTCGGCGGGGAGCCGGACGTAGTGCCGCGGGATCGTTCCCCAGGTGGCCGCGTCGGCGCGCACCCGGTCGTCGTCGATGAGGACCGACTCGTCCGGGTCCTGTGCGTGGAGGTAGGTGAGCAGCTCGTCGCGGGTCCCGTCGGCGAGCAGCGCGGCCTGCAGGGTGTCGAGCAGCGCGGGATCGGCGGTGCCCCAGTCGAACCGCAGCGCCCCGATCACGCCGGGATCGGCGACGATCAGCCCCGCGGTGTCGTGCAACAGGCTGTCCGCGTTCTCCGGGCTCGCGTGGTACTCGCCGGCGCCCGCAGCGACCGGGCAGTGCGCGGTGACGTAGACGAGCCGGTCCACCAGCTCCGGGTGCGCGTTGGCGACCGCGTTCAGCGTGAGCCCGCCCCGGCTGATCCCCACGAGCACGACGGGCCCGTGCTCCCTCGCCCGCCGCAGCACACCCGCGACGGACGCGACGTCGTCGGCGGTCCCGACGCCGGCCATCCCGCTCGGCTCGGTCGCGGCGAGCGCGGCGTCGCGGCCGCCGAGCAGGCCGCGGGGGATGCGCGCACCCGGGCCGTGCCCGGGAAGGTCCACGGCGAGGGTGCGGACGCCGCGGAGCGCGAGCTCGCGGACGACCCCCGTCCACGACGACGAGTTGCACGCGGCGCCGTGGACGAGCACGACGGTCGGTCCACCGGTGGTCACGGCAGTGATCCTGCCGTACCCCGGTCTCAGCGGGCCGGCGCGGGGACCCGCAGGTCGGCGGCCGGGAACGGCGGCCGGTCGTCGAACCGCACCGACAGCCGTCCGGCGGCCCGCCAGGCCCGCGCCGTGAGGTCGCGGTCCTCGTCGGTCACCAGGTTCCCCATCACCCGCAGCGCCACCGTCATCAGCGACCGGGAGCGCATGCCGACCGGCCCGGCCAGCGGGAGCAGCCGGGGGATCGTGATCAGCCCGGCGAGCCGGCGGGCGATGGAGAAGGCCAGGCCGTAGTGCGAGCGCAGGGTCGCGGGCCAGGCCCGGCCGAGATCGGCACCGGCGGCGAGCAGCTCGGCGACCAACCGGCCGGTCTCCAGGCCGTAGTCGATCCCCTCGCCGTTGAGCGGGTTCACGCAGCCAGCGGCGTCGCCGATCAGCGCCCAGTTCGGTCCGGCCACACCGGACACCGCACCGCCCATCGGCAGCAGCGCGGACCGGACCAGCTCGACCTTCGGGCCGAGCTCCCAGTCCGCGCGGCGGGCGCCGGCGTAGTGCTCGATGAGGCTGCGCAGCCGCAGGTTCGCCGGCCGCCGGTCGGTGGCGAGGGTGCCGACGCCGATGTTGACCCGGCCGTCGTTGAGCGGGAACAGCCAGCCGTAGCCGGCCAGGACCTCGTCGGCCTCGCCGCGGAGCTCCAGGTGCGAGCTGATCCACGGGTCGTCGTGCCGGCCGGAGGTGATGTAGCCGCGGGCGGCGACGCCGTAGGCGGTGTCCTGGTGCCACTCCCGGCCGAGCACCCGGCCCAGGGTGGACCGCGCCCCGTCGGCGACGACGAGGCGCCGGCACCGGACGGACCGGCCGTCGTCGAACACGACGGTGTCGAGCCGGTCACCGGCGAACGTCACGTCGACCGCCTTGGCGCCCTCCATCGGCGTCGCGCCCGCGTCCAGCGCGGCCCGCCGGATCCCGGCGTCCAGCTCGGTCCGCGGGATCGCCGAACCGTGCGCCGGCAGCGACCCGCCCGGCCAGGGCAGCTCCAGGACCTGACCGAACCCGTGTGCCCGCAGTCCCTGGTTCGTGCCGTGGGTGTCCACCCAGTCGCCGAGCCCGAGCCGGCCGAGCTCGGCGATCGCCCGCGGTGTCAATCCGTCGCCGCAGGCCTTGTCCCGGGGGAACGTCGCGGAGTCGGCGAGCACGACGTCGAGCCCGTGCCGGGCGGCCCAGGCCGCGGCCGCCGATCCGGCCGGCCCGGCCCCCACCACGAGGACGTCGGTGCTCTCCGGCGCGGCCGGGGCCGCGGCGTCGGGCGGGCTCGGCGACGAGGCGGGGGTGGTCATGCGACCAGTGTCGCAACCGCCCGGGCGGGCCCGCCGCCGAGCGTGCCCCCGGTCACGCCCGGGTGAGGTGCCAGAGGATGACGTCGTGGGCGTGCCGGGCCCGGTCGTCGCTCCGGAACGCGATCTCCCAGGTCTGCGCGCCGACCGTCACCGCGATCTCGCCCGCGCTCGCGAACCGGCCCAGCGAGTTCCGGTCGGTGACGAACGAGACGGCGCTGATCCGCGAGTACGGGATCGACGTGACCGCCGTCCGCTTCCCGGTGAACGAGTTGTCCTGCACCACCACCCGCAGGTCGGTGAGGCCGAGGAACCCGGTGCCGCCGGCCACCGCGTCGTACACCGCGAGGATCCGCTCGCCCTCCAGCAGGCCGGCCGCGACCGTGTCGAGCTGGTTGCGCTCGTCGAAGACGGGTTCGCTCATGGCCCGATCCTGCCGGGCGCGGCGCGGTCCGCCCGCGGCCGGTGCGCGACGAGGGTCCGCACCAGCCACACCAGCGCGGAGACGGCGAACAGCGCGATCGTCAGCCACACCCACCGCATCCGGTAGGGCTCCTGGTCGAGCCCGGTCGCGGCGAGGTGGGTGGCGGTGCCCTGCCGGAGGATCCCGGGCAGGAACATCAGCAGCGCGAGCCCGGAGCCCAGCACCGGGACCCGGACGTGGTTGACCAGCGGCACCCGGGTCCGAGGCAGGCCGAGCAGGAGCAGCCGGTCACCGGCCGCGTACAGCGGGAACAGCACCAGATCGTGCAGGACCAGCGCCCCGGCGAACCACAGTGCCGTGCGGAGCAGGGCGGGGGAGTCCCCGACGATCGCGTGCACCGCGTAGCCGGTGAGGGCGAGCGAGGCGGCGACGGCGAGCAGCCGCACCAGCCATCCGGTGCCGCGCACCGCGCTGCCCAGGGCCCCACCACCGGACGGCGCGGTGCGGCCCGCCCGTCGCCGGTCCGCGCGGTGCTCACCCACGGCGGAACCGGATCGTCGCCACCCACTTGGTGTTGTGCACCCCGGGCAGCGCCGGGACGATCAGCCGCGCCGGGAAGCCGTGGTCGCGGGACAGGTCGGCCCCGTTCACGCGCAGCGCCAGCAGCGAGTCCCCGGCCAGCACCTGGGCCCGGCCGAGCTCGGACCGGGTGAAGGGGCCCGCCGCCTCGACGGAGCCGACCGTCGCGCCGCCGGGGCCCGGGACGCCCGCCGCGCGGGCCAGGTCGGCCAGCCGCACCCCCGTCCAGGTCTGCAGGGTCGACCAGCCCTCGACACAGGCGATCGGCAGCTCGGCCGTGTGCTGCGGCAGCGCCAGGAGCGCGGCCCGGTCCAGCACGACGGGTGCGTCGCCACCGGTCAGCTCCAGGGCCCAGCCGTCACCGACGGCGTCCGGGGCGATGCCGGACGCGACGAACGTGCGGTTCACCGGGAAGTCGTTCGGCCCGCCGCGCTCGGTGGCGGCGGGATCGGTGGTGCGTCCGCGGGGCAGCAGCAGCGCCGTCGCGCGGAACCGGTCGGTGACCTGGCCGACGGTGAGCGCGGCGACGAACAGCATGCCCCCACCGGCCAGCGCCAGCGCCCCGCGACGGGACACGGTCGGCGGGTCGGGATCGGGCGCGACGAGCTCGTCCGGCCCCTCCTCCGGGCGGGTCGCGGCGAGCGGGGTCCGCAGCTCCGCGCGCAACGACCGGGAACGCAACGACCGGACCACCGTGGGCAGCTTCAGCACGACGTGCAGCGCGAACGACGCCATGAACACCCACGCGGCGGCGTAGTGCCCGTCGTAGAAGGAGAAGCCGAAGACGTAGTCGTACTGGGTGTTGAGCAGCCCGGTGACGATCAGGAAGAGGATCGACCCGACCAGCGGGACGAGGGTCAGCCGTTCCAGCAGCCGCACCGGGTTCCGCGGCGGCGCGGTGAACAGCTTCGGGATCACCGACCACAGCTTGGCCAGCACCATCGGCACCAGCACGATCCCCAGCACGACGTGCAGGCCCTCGGTCAGCCGGAACAGCCACGACGGCGAGACCGGCCACTCCCACCAGGGCAGCTGCAGCCCGCCGACGGCGTCGGCGTCCGGGATCGCCTGGGAACGCCCGTAGGCGAGCCGGTCCAGCAGCCCGGTGAGCGCGACGACCGGCAGCCCCACCAGCAGCGGCAGGGCGAACATCGACGTCAGCCACGGTCCGCGGATCGGGCTCCGCCAGCGCAGCACCCGTCGGCTCACGGCCCGGTCAGCTCCAGGAACACCCGGTCACCGGGATGCCAGTCGGTGACCCGCAGCCCGGCGCGCCCGGCGGTGACGGACAGGGAAAGGGCACCCTGCACGGCCCACGGGATCGGATCGCCGGCGCCGTCCGGGCAGGCCACCCGCGCGGTGCCGTGCCAGTCGTGGCCGGGCCGCGGATCGACCTCGACCAGGACGGTCCCGCCCGGGGCGAGGAGCCGTGCGGCGCGGGCCAGCAGCGCGGCGGGATCACCGCCGATGCCGACGTTGCCGTCGGCCAGCAGCACGTGCGCCCAGCCGCCCTCGCCGGGCAGCGGGCCGAAGAGATCGGTGTGGATCATCGGGACGCCGCGCTGCCGGCAGTGCCCCGCCGACACGGCCGACCCGTCGACGCCGATCGCGGCGATCCCGCGGGCGGCCAGCGCGACGAGCAGCCGGCCCGGCCCGCAGCCGAGGTCCACCGTGGGGCCGGTGCAGTGCCGCAGCAGCCAGGCGTCGCAGCCGGCGGCGGGCTCGGTCCACCGGCCGACGTCGAGCGGGATCTCGGTGCCGTCGTCGCAGATCAGCGACGACGGCGTCCCGGCCAGCGGGCGGTCGAACCCGGGCAGTCCTGCCCGGCGGGGCGGGGCCGTCACTCGAGCACCCCGGCGTGCCCGCCCGCGAGCACCCCCGCGAGCTCGTCGACGACCGCGGCGAACCGGCTGCCCGGGATCCCGCGGGCGACGTCGACGGCCTCGTCCGCGGTGTCCACGTCGGTCAGCGCGTCGACGACGGCGACCGTGAGGCCGGCGGCCCGCAGCGCGTCGAGCGTGCGGGCGCCGGTCTCCTCGCACGACATCGGGACCCCGGCCAGCAGGGCCGCCGCGGCCGGGTCGTGCAGGCCCAGGACCCACCAGCCGCCGTCGGTGGCGGGCCCGAGCACGGCGTCGACGCCGGGCTCGGCGAGCCGGTCCGCGCAGCGTGCGAGCAGCTCCGCCGACGCCTGCGGGGTGTCCATGCCGATCTGCAGCGTCGGGCGCCCCGGGTGCAGCGCGGCGGCGTCGGCGTGCGCGGCGGCGATCCGGGCGGCCAGGCCGTCCCCGCGCTGCTCGACGACGCCGACCCGGTCCAGGACGGCGCGCAGCCCGGCCGCCCCGACGGCGTCGGCGCGGGACCCGGTGATCGCGACGACGGTGTCGCCCGGGACACCGGCCGCGGCGTCGAGGGTGTCCAGCAGTGCCGCGGACGCGAGGGCCGCGGCCTGGTCCGGTGTCGCCGGTGGGCAGAGCCGGGTCTTGACCCGCCCCGGCACCGGTGCCTTGGCCAGCACGACCGTGGTGACCCGGGCGCTCATCGCAGCAACCGGATCATGTCGCGGCCGGCCCGTGCGGTGCCCTTCACCGAGCCGGACACCTTCGACCGGCCACCGGCCCGCCGTGAGTAGGCCACCGGGGTCTCGTCGAACCGCCAGCCGGCGCGGCCCGCCTTGAGCAGCAGTTCGAGGGGGTAGCCGAAGGCGCGGTCGGCGATGTCGAGATCGAGCAGCGCCTGCCGGCGGGCGACCCGGATCGGGGCGATGTCGTGCACCGGCACGCCCCGGCCGCGCAGCATCCCGGCGATCACGGAGTTGGCGGCGCGGGCATGCCAGGGCCAGACGCTCGCGGAGTCCGGCACCCGCCGCCCGACGGCGATGTCGGCACGGCCCGAGGCGACCGTCTCGGCCATCCCCGGGAGCGCGCCCGCGTCGAGCGAGCCGTCGCCGTCGAGGAACGCGACGAGCTCGCCGGTCGCCGCCTCCAGGCCGGCGTGGACGGCGGCGCCGTACCCGCGCCGTGGCTCGACGACGACCCGGGCGCCGTGGGCGCGCGCGACGTCCGCGGTGCCGTCCGTCGACCCGTTGTCGACGACGATCACCGGCCAGTCGTGCGGCATCCGGTCCAGGACGTGGGGCAGCGCCTCGGCCTCGTCCAGGCACGGGAGAACGATCTCCGGATACACGTCGCGATCTTCACCTCTCCGCCGCAGTTGTGCCCGCCGAACGGAAGGGTGTTCGGACACGAGGTGCCCCGCGGTTCGGTGAAAGATCTAGGTCGTCGCCCGGACGGGTGACCGCAGCGGATCGGTGGCGAACGCCGTGACCCCGTCGGCGAACGACGTGGCCGCTCGGAACCCGAGCCGCGACGCCGCGTACGACGGGTCGGCGACCACGTGCCGCACGTCGCCCGGCCGGGCCCCGCCGGTGATCTCCGGCGCCGGCCCGCCCATCGCCCTGGCGAGCTCCGCGGCGAGGTCGCCGATCGTGTGCGGCTCGCCGGAGCACACGTTCGCCGCCCCGAACCCGGTCGGCTCGGGATCGGCGAGCAGCGCGGCCGCGTTGGCCGCCGCGACGTCGCTGACGTGCACGAAGTCCCGGCGCTGGCGCCCGTCCTCCATCACCCGCGGGGCCTCGCCGCGCTCCAGCGCGGACCGGAAGATCGAGGCGACCCCGGCGTACGGGGTGTCGCGGGGCATCCGGGGGCCGTAGACGTTGTGGTAGCGCAGCGACCACACGGTGCCGCCGGTCTGCCGGGCCCACGCCGACGCCAGGTGCTCCTGGGCGAGCTTGGTCGCGGCGTAGGTGCTGCGCGGGTCGACCGGGGCGCTCTCCGGGACCAGCCCGGGTTCGAGGTCCTTGCCGCACTCCGGGCAGCGCGGCTCGTACCGACCCGCGTCGATGTCGTCGAACGCGCGCGGTCCCGGTCGGACGACGCCGTGGTCCGGGCAGTCGTAGCGGCCCTCGCCGTAGACGACCATCGAGCCGGCGAGCACCAGCCGGTGCACCCCGGCCGCGTGCATCTGCGCCAGCAGCACCGCGGTGCCGAGGTCGTTGTGCGCGGCGTAGTCGGGGGCGTCCGAGGGATCGACGCCGTGCCCGACCATCGCCGCCTGGTGGCAGACCGCGTCCACCCCGGACAGCAGCCGCCGGACGAGGTCGGCGTCGCGGACGTCGCCGTGGACGAGCTCGTGGTCGCCGTCCGGAACGGCGCCGGGCCCGTGCGCCTGCGGGAGCAGCGCGTCGAGCAGGACGACGTCGTGGCCGTCGGCCGTGAGGCGGTCGGCGACGTGGGAGCCGATGAAACCGGCACCGCCGGTCAGGAGTACGCGCATCGTCCGGACGCTATGGGTCGACGGCGCCGCCCGCCCGCTGGGCCGGTCGTCCGGGGCTGTCCGGTGCCCGGTCCCGCTCGCCGGCCCAGCGCTCGGCCGCGGCCAGTGCCAGGCCGAACAGGCCGGACCTGGCCTGCGCCGCCGTCGTCCAACCGCGGTGTTCCCACTCCGGGCCGGCCAGCGAGTCGGCGGCCAGGAACACCTGCCCGTACCCGACGCCGAGCCGGGCGGCCGCCGCGACCAGCGCGGACGCCTCCATGTCGACGACCGCGCACCCCTCCGCGCGGCGCCGCTCGATGCGCTGCGGGGTCTCCCGGTAGACGGCGTCGGTGGTCCAGCACCGGCCGACGGTCCGGGGGATGCCGGCGTCGTCGAGCACCCGCCCGAGGACCTCGATCCCGCCCGGATCGGCGTCGAGGGTCCGCGACGGCGGCTGGTAGTGGAACGAGGTGCCCTCGTCGCGCAGCACGCTGCCGAGGACGACGGCGTGCCCCAGGGTCAGCTCGTGCAGCAGCGCACCGGCACCACCGACGCCGACGACGGTGCGGACCCCGGCCGCCACCAGGTTCTCCAGGAACATCGCCGCGAGCGGTGCGCCGACACCCGGGTGCAGCACCGCGACCGGCCGCCCGCCGGGGCCGTGGGCGCGCCAGACCGGGGTCCGGCCCAGCTCGGTGCGCCACACGGTGAGCGCGCGGGCGTCCCCGGCCCCGATGTCGTCGACGACCTCGGGGAACCAGCACAGGACGGCGGTGTCGGGCATGTCCGCCGGGCGCCGCACCATGGCCGTCGCCCGGATGACGCCGTCGGCGTGCAGGTCGTCCTCGAACAGCGGCAGCGCGGTGTGATCCACGCCGACGATCCTGCCCGGACGGGGACGGATCGGCCGCCGCCCCCGTCTGCGGGGCGATCGGCAGTATCGTCGGGGAACGGTCCCGCACCCCGAGGGGCCGGGACGGTGGAGCGCGCATGCCCGGAGACTTCCGCGGCCCGCCCCCGCGCGGTGGTGGGCCACCGCCGGGCGGCCGGCCGCCGAGGCGCGGTGGCAGCCCGGGCTGGGCGAACCAGCCGGGTCGCGGCCCGCTGCCCGGGCACGGGGGCCGGCCGATGCCACCGCCGTCGCCGCCGCAGCGCCCGGCGGACCCGCCGCCCGGACGCGGTGGTGGTCCGCTGCGCAGGCCGCCGCCCGGTCGCGGGTCGGGGAACCCGCCGCCGCGGGGCGCGGTCCCGCCCGGCGGCGCGATGCCGCGCCCGGCCGGTGCCGCGGGCGGTGGCGGTGGTCCCGCCGGCCCGCCGGTGCACCCGGCGTCGCAGGCCCCGCGGGACGGCCGGGTCACCAAGGGCCCGACGCTGCCCGACTGGCGGCGGGTGCGCGGCTCGATGCGTGGCCGCTGGAAGGCCGTGCTCGTCGTGCTGCTGGTCGCGTTCGTCGGGTTCGGCGTCTACCTGGACCAGAACATGACCCGGGTGGAGGCGCTGCCGTCGGAGTCGGAGGCGTCGTCGTCCGGGACGAACTACCTGATCGTCGGCTCGGACAGCCGCGACGGCCTCTCCGCCGAGGACGAGGAACGCCTCGCCACCGGCGACGCCGCGGGCCAGCGCACCGACACGATCATGCTGCTGCACACCGGCAGCTCGGGGAGCGTGCTGGTCTCGCTCCCGCGCGACTCCTACGTCCCGGTGCCGGGCCAGGGCCGGAACAAGATCAACGCGGCGTTCGCGATCGGCGGCCCGCAGCTGCTCGTGCAGACCGTCGAGGGCGCGACCGGACTGCAGGTCGACCACTACGTCGAGGTCGGCTTCGGCGGCTTCGTCGGCGCGGTCGACGCGGTCGGCGGGGTCGACATGTGCATCCCGCAGTCGATCGAGGACCCGAAGGCCGGCCTGGACATCCAGGAGGGCTGCCAGGAGCTCGACGGCGGCACCGCGCTCGGCTACGTCCGCACCCGGGCCACGGCGGGCTCGGACTTCGACCGGGTCCAGCGGCAGCGGGAGTTCCTCTCGGCGCTGCTGAGCAAGGCGACCAGCCCGCTCACGCTGATCAACCCGTTCCGGATGGTGCCGCTGGCGTCGGCGGTGACGGACACGATCACCGTCGACGACACCGACCACATCTGGCACCTGGCCGGCCTGGCCTGGGGGATGCGGGGCGTATCGACCGGGGACGGCGTGCAGACGACGGTGCCGATCGGCGGCAGCAGCGGGTCGAACCTGCGCTGGGACCAGGAGCGGTCGGCGGCGCTGTTCGGGGCGTTGCAGCAGGACCAGGCACCGCCGGAGTCGAGCTTCGGGCCCTGAGCGGCTCAGGCGGTCTTGCGGGTCGAGCGGCGCCGCGTGGTGGCCGGCTTCGTGCCGCCGCCCTCGGTGCCGGTCGCCGCGGTCTCCTTCTCCTCGGTGCTCTTCCGGGAGCGCGAGCGGGTCGAGGACCCGGAGGACCCCGAGGACTTCGTGCCCGACGAGCTCCGCGATCCCGAGCCGGACGCCGCGGTCTCCTTCTTCCCGCCCGTGGACCCACCGGACTTCGTCCCTGCCGTCGTCCGTGCCGCGTCCACACTCGCCTGCAGGGCGGACAGCAGGTCGCTCATGGAGTCCGCGCCGTCGTCGGCGCGTTCGGCGGCCGGCGCGGGCCGGGCGTCGCCGTCGGACTTCTTGGCCTCGATGAGATCGACCATCGCGTCGCGGTACTCGTCGTGGAACTCGGACGCGTCGAAGTCCGCGCCCATGCTCTCGACCAGCGACGACGCCATCTGCAGCTCCTGCGGCCGCAGCTCCACGTCGGTCTCGAGGATGTCGAAGTCCGGCGTGCGCACCTCGTCCGGCCAGATCAGGGTCTGCAGGACGATCGCCTTGTCCCGCACCCGCAGCAACGCCAGCGTCTCGCGCTGCCGCAGCGCCACCTTCACCACGGCCGTGCGGTCGGTCTCGTTCAGTGCCTCGCGCAGCAGCGCGTAGGGCTTGGCGGCCTTGGTCTCCGGCTCCAGGTAGTAGCTCTTGTCGAACAGCATCGGGTCGATCTGCTCGTTCGGCACGAACTCGATCACGTCGATCTCGTGGCCGGTGGCGACCGGGAGGGAGGCGAGATCGTTCTCGTCGAGGGTGATCAGCTCACCCTCGGGCGTCTCGAAGCCCTTGACGATGTCGGCGTAGGAGACCTCCTCGCCGCACACCTCGCAGGTCCGCTTGTAGCGGATCCGGCCGCCGTCCTCACCGTGCACCTGGTGGAAGCGCACGTCGTGGTTGGAGGTGGCCGAGTAGACCTTGATCGGGACGCTGACCAGCCCGAACGACACGGCGCCGCTCCAGATCGCCCGCATGAGGTGTTCCCCCTCGGTACCGGTCGCGCGGCCACAGGACGTGGCGCGCCGGACATTCGGTGACAGCATGACGGTGTGTTGCCCATGCTCGCCACCCCCGGACCGCTCCCGACCGGTCCCGGCTGGTCGTTCGAGGTCAAGTGGGACGGCATGCGCGTGCTGGCATCGGTCACCGAGGGTGACGACGGCCGGGCACTCGTCCTGCGTACCCGTTCCGGCCGGGACGTCACGGCGAACTTCCCGGAACTCGCCGAGCTCGCCGGTGCGGCCCCCGACGTCGTGCTCGACGGGGAGGTCGTCCTGCTCGACGCCGGCGTCCCCAGCTTCGCCGCGCTCGCCCACCGCATGCAGGGCGTCGTCGGCGCCGCCGCCGCGGAGCGCCGCCCCGTCACCTTCATGGTGTTCGACGTTCTGCGGCTCTACGGGGTGTCGCTCCTCGACCGGCCGCTGTCCGAACGGCGGGCCACGCTGGAGCGGCTCGACCTGGGCGCGCTCGCGCACGTGGAGGCGTCGCCGCTGTACCCGGACGGGGCGTCGTTGCTGGCGGTGACCGCCGAGCGCGGGCTGGAGGGCGTTGTCGCGAAGAAGGAGTCGTCGGTGTACCGGCCGGGCCGGCGCAGCCCGGACTGGGTGAAGGTCGCGCACCGGCACTCGCAGAGCTGCGTGGTCGGCGGGCGGCGCCCGGAGAAGGGGAGCGGCAGCCGGATCGGGGCACTGCTGCTCGGCGTCCCCGGCCCGGACGGGCTGGAGTTCGCCGGGCGGGTCGGGTCCGGTCTCGCCGGTGACGCGGTGCAACAGCTCCTCACCGAGCGGCTCGGCCCGCTGACGGCGGAGTCGTCACCGTTCGCGCAGACCCTGCCCCGGCTCGACGCGGCCGGGGCCACCTGGTGCACGCCACGCGTCGTCGTGGAGGTCGCGCACCTCGGCTGGACGGCGGCCGGCCGGCTGCGCCAGCCGGTGTTCCGGGGGATCCGCGACGACGTCGACCCCACCGGGGTGCAACGGGAGCCGTGAGGATGACACGATCATCACTCTTCCGTGCACGCGGCGCGGCGTGCCGGACCTGGTCTGAGGCGATCCTCGAACGGTGGTGTGCATGGCGGTCATGCTGAGCTGGCGGTCCGGCCCGGAGGCCGGCGCCGCGACCGGGCTGGAGTCCGCCCGCATCACGGTGGCCGGTGGCGGTTTCCGCGCGGTCGGCCGGATGATCCGCGGCACGCCCGAGGGTGTGCTGACGGCGTCGTACCGGCTGGTCGTCGCCGCCGACGGGGCGCTGTCCCGGCTCGCGGTCGACGTCGCGACGGCCGAGGGCGAGCAGCAGCTCACGATCTCCCGCAGCACCGACGGCGTCTGGCTGGTCGACGACGGCTCCGGCGGCACCCGGGGCGCGTTCTCCGGCGCCCGCGACGTCGACCTCGCGTTCAGCCCCGTGTTCAACGCGCTGCCGATCCGCCGGCTCGGCCTGCACCGCGACCCGGCCGAACACGTCCTGCCGATGGTCTTCGTGGACCTGCCGACGCTCGCGGTGGAGGCCACCGAGCAGACCTACCGGACGGTGAGGTCGGCATCCGCGGCCGGGCCCGCCGTCGTCGGGTTCGCGGCCGGGGACGTCGCCGCGGACATGACGGTCGACGCCGACGGGTTCGTGCTCGACTACCCGGGCATCGCCACCCGGGTGGACCTCTAGGACTTCCAGGGCTCCACGACGTCGCCGCGGCGGCCCAGCTCGCGCAGCTCGGCGAACACGCCGTCGCCGTCGAGGGAGACCGGCAGTGCGAGCGGCTCGCGGGTGGCGGCCCAGCGCATCCGCGCCTCGTGCCCGGACCGCACGGTCGCCGCCAGCCCGCCGGTGGAGGCCAGCGCGCCGCGCATCGCGCCGAGGCGGCCCAGCGCGTCGTCGACGGCGCCGAGCAGCGCGGCCCGGTTGCCCTCGCACATCGCGAGCACCAGCTCGGGCCGGGTGCCGGCGACCCGGGTGCCGTCGGCGAACGAGCTCGCGGACAGCGCCAGCGCGAGATCGTCGCCCTGCTCCCCGGCGCCGACCGACGCGAGCACCGCCGCGAACAGGTGCGGCAGGTGCGAGATCCGGGCGACGGCCGTGTCGTGCTCGTCGACCGCCGACGGCACGACCCGCGCCCCGCAGGCCCAGGCCAGCTCGGCGACGTCGCGCCACACGTCGACGTCGAGACCGTCGTCGGCGGCGACCACCCAGGCGGCGTCGCCGAACAGGTCCGGGTCCCCGGCGGCCCAGCCGGACTCGGCGGTGCCGGCCATCGGGTGCCCGCCGACGTAGCGGGCCCGCGGCGCGAACTCGGCGACGGCGTCGGCGACCGGGATCTTGACGCTCACCGCGTCGGTGAGCCGGCAGGTGGGGGCGACGGCGTCGATCCGCCGGAGCACCGGTTCCAGCGCGGTCAGCGGGACGGCGACGACGACCAGCGCATCGGAGTCGGCGGCCCGGGTCAGCGCGGCGTCGGTGTCGGTGGTGACGTCGAACCCGTCGGCGACGGCGGCCGCCGCGGTGGCGTCGGACGCGGCGGTCCCCCAGACCTCCCGCCCGGCACGGGCCGCGGCCCGCATCAGCGACCCGCCGATCAGTCCGGTCCCCAGCACGCACACCGCTCGCATGCGTCCGAAGGGTAGAGACCCGCCCGCGGCCCCCTCGATCACGCCCCGGACTCCAGGAACGCCGCACCGCGCGGCGAGATCCGGTAGCCGACCTCCAGGCTCTCGGTCAGCCCGAGGTCCTTGAGCTTGCGGACGTCGAGCTTGAACGGGTCCCGCTCCCGCCCGGCCCGCGCGGCGAGATCGGCGGCGCGCTCCCCGGGGTGCGCCGCGACCAGCCGCAGCGTCGCCCGGGTCCACGGCCCGTGCCGCGACGCCCGGTCGAGCCGGTCCAGCCGCGCCGCGATCCCGTCGAGGTCGTCCAGGGACTCCCGCAGCGCGATCCGCGGATCCGCACCCGCCGCACGCAACCGGATCCGCCAGACCGGGTCCTCGTCGCGCACCCCGTCGCCGGTCGACGCACCCGTCGCGTGGGGTGCGGCACCAGGTGACGAGGTGCTCCGGGACCGGCGGAACGACCGCAGCACCTCGGCCGCGGACGCCGCACCGGCGGCGCGGGCGTCGTCGTCGGTGAGGGTCGCCGGATCGACCTGCTCGACCGCGACGATCTCCACGACGCCCGCCGCGGTCCGCAGCGTCGAGCCGGCCCGGACCCGCGGCCGTGCCCACCGGCGGTAGACGCGGTTCACCTCGCCCGCGGCGACCCCGCGCGCCACCGCGACCGGGAGGATCACCGCAGTGCCCCCTCGAGCGCGCGCCCCAGGTCCAGCAGGACGTCCTCGCCGACGGTGATCCCGGCGAGCTGGACGCCGGCCGGGAGCCCCGGCACCGGCACCGGCAGCGCCACCACCGGGCGGTCGGTGAGGTTGAACGGCACCGTCGCCTCGAGCAGCGAGAGCATGACCGACGCCCCCACGGACTCCTCCTCGCCGATCGGCGTCGCCCGCAGCTTCGTGGTGGGGCAGAGGAGGACGTCGCAGGTCAGCCGGTCGAGGAACGCGGCGGAGAGCCGGGTGCGGTCCCGCCTCGCGTCGATGTAGTGATGGGCGGGGGCGTCGGCGGACCGGACGAACCGCGCGGCCGTCGCCGGCTGGTACTCGTCGCGGCGGGTGGCGTACCACCCCCGGTGCGTCGCGTACGCCTCCGCGCCGGTGATCGTCGCGTACGTCGCGGCCAGCTCCGCGACGTCGGGGGTGTCCTGGTCGGACACCGGGTGGCCGAGCGCGGCGAGCGCGTCCGCCGCACCCCGGACGGCGTCGGCGATCGCGGGGTCGTGCGTCCGCCACCAGGCACCGGTCGCGACACCGATCCGCAGCCGACGGCCGTCGGCGGCCGGTCCCGCGGCACCCAGCGCGGCCCGGGCCGTCGCGAGCCCGGCCGCGTCGGCCGCGATCAGGCCGACGGTGTCGAACGACTCGGCCAGCGGGAACACCCCCGCGCCCGGGAGCGCGCCGCGCCGCGGCTTGAGCCCGGCGACGCCGCAGAGCGCGGCCGGGGTGCGCACGCTGGCCCCGGTGTCGGTCCCGACGGCCAGCGGCAGGTGCCCCGCGGCGACGGCCGCCGCGGACCCCGACGACGACCCGCCCGTCACCCGGGACAGGTCGTGCGGGTTGCGGGCCGGGCCGGTCGCCGCGACGTCGCCGACCGGCCCGTAGGCGAACTCGTGGGTGTGCAGCTTCCCGACGACGACCGCCCCGGCCGCGCGCAGCATCGCGACGACCGGTGCGTCGGCGGCCGCGGGCGGGGCGTCGGCGAGGATCCGGGACCCGCACCGGGTCGGCAGCCCGGCGACGTCGATCAGGTCCTTGATCCCGACCGCGACGCCGTGCAGCGGCCCGGCCCGCTCTCCGCGGGCGGACATCGCCGTCAGCTCGGCCGCGCGGGCCCGGGCGCGGTCGGCGTCGAGCTCGACCACGCAGTTGGTCTCGTCCTGTTCCAGCCGGGCGAGGACGTCGTCGACGTGCTCGGTGGGGGAGATCCCGCCGGTGTCCAGGGCCCGCAACAGATTGGGGAGCGACAGCACGCGCTCAGCGTGCCGTCGCTCCCCGGGGAGGACAAGCGATCAGTGCGTGGCGCGGGCGAGCTCCCGCGCCTCCTCCTCGCTGCCGGCGGACGGCTGCGACCCGCGCAGCGGCCTGCCGTTGGTCTCCGGCAGGAACCACAGCGTCACGACACCGACGACGCCGGCACCGATGAGGTAGTAGCCGGGCCACAGCAGGTCCCCGGTGGTCAGCACGAGTGCCGACATCACCAGCGACACGGTCCCCGCGAAGGCCGAGACGAAGATGTTGAACGCGATCGACAGGCCGCCGTAGCGGATCTCGGTCGGGAACACCGCGGGCAGCGTCGACGGGGCCGCCGAGGAGAAGCAGATCAGCAGCCCGCCCATGAGCACGAGGCCGAGCAGCACCGAGGGCACCGAGCCGTTCTGCATCAGCAGGATCATCGGGATGCCCAGGATGATCAGACCGCCGGCACCCGTCCACATGATCGGCTTGCGGCCGACCCGGTCCGAGAGCCGCCCGAGGAACGGGATGACCAGCACGGCGACCCACAGCACGGCGATCTGCAGCCAGGCCGAGGTCTGCGAGTCGATCGCGGTGCCGCCGTGTGCGGCGACGTCGTCCTCCAGGTAGGTCGGCATGTAGCTGGTGAGCATGTAGTTGGTGACGTTCCAGGCGACCACGATGCCGCCGACCATCACGAACGTCGGCAGGTACTTCGTGAAGATCAGCCGGAAGCCGTCCTTCACCTCGGTCCCCTCGCGCTCCTCGGACTGGGAGAGCAGCGTCTGGAACGCCGGGGTCTCCTCCAGCCGCACCCGCAGGTAGACGCCGACGAGGCCGAGCGGCAGGGCCACGAAGAACGGGATCCGCCAGCCCCAGTCGGCCATGAACCCCTCGCTGAAGATCAGCGGGAGGACCGACGCGACGGTGGCGCCGAAGGCGTAGCCGACGAACGTGCCGAGCTCCAGGAAGCTGCCGAAGTACCCGCGCCGGCGGTCCGGGCTGTACTCGGCGATGAAGGTCATCGCGCCCGCGTACTCGCCGCCGGTGGAGAAGCCCTGCACCACCCGGGCGCAGACCAGCAGGATCGGTGCCGCGATCCCGATCGTCGCGTAGGACGGGATGAGCCCCATCAGGAACGTCCCGAACGCCATCATGATCACCGTGATGGACAGGACCTTGGTCCGGCCGATGCGGTCACCGAGCGGTCCGAAGAACAACCCGCCCAGCGGACGGAAGAAGAACGCGACGGCGAACGTCGCGAACACGGCGACCTGGGCGAGTGGCCCGGGCGGAAAGAACTGCGCCTCGATCGTCGTGGCCAGATAGCCGTACACACCGAAGTCGAACCATTCGGTGATGTTCCCGACCGCGGCGGCGGCGACCGCCCGCTTCATGGTGGCCGGGTCGGTCACGGTGACGCCCGGATGGCTCCCACCTGCTTGTTCGTCCACGTCCATCCCCCTGACGACATCTGCGAAGAACCGACGCTTACGTCACGTAACTGTCGGTCCATGGTGATGTGTCCGATTTCGTACTTACTTTTGTCCAACGCTAACCAACGGCTCGGAGAACTGCCGGGCGGAGCGGTATCGACGTGTGGCACGAATCATCGGTCCACCGTTCCCCGAGGGGCGGACATCACCCGGGGGCCGGTGGGAGAATCCCTGGTGGGCGCAGTCAGCGTCGTCGTATCGCAAGCGCCGTCGTACCGCCCGGGTCATCCGGACCCGGTCACCGGACACGGCGCGTGCCACCGGTGAGGAGGAGCCGTCATGGCGACCGTTTTCATGTCGATCATCGCGAGCACGGGAGCAGGCCTGGCGGTCACCGCCGGCCTGGCCGCCTACGCCCAGCGCAACTGGAAGGGCTACGGCCGCGCGACCGTCGCGGACGAGACCGCCTGAGAGACGTCGTGACCGTGGGGCGGGTCCTGCCGGACCCGCCCCACCGTCGTGTCCGGGGTCAGGACAGGGCGGCCAGCGCCAGCCCGGCGAGGACCGCGACGCCGGACGGGAACGCGGCCTCGTCGAACACCACCCGGTTCGAGTGGTTCGGTGCGGCCTCGCCCGCCGCGACGCCCGGCGGCCGCGCCCCGAGGAAGGCGAGCGCACCCGGGACGCGCTGCAGCACGTAGGAGAAGTCCTCCGACCCCATGAGCGGGTCACGCATCGGGACGCAGGCGCGGGTGCCGAGCACCCGCCTGCCCACGTCGGCCAGCGACGCGGTCGCGGCCTCGTCGTTCACCGTCACCGGGTAGCCGGGGACGATCGTCACCTCCGCGGTGCAGCCGTGCGCGAGCGCGACATGGCGGCAGTGCTCGCCGATCTCGCGGTGCAGCAGTGCCCGCACCGGCTCGGACAGGGTGCGCAGCGTCCCGGTCAGCTCCGCGGTCTCCGGGATGACGTTGTCCGTCGTGCCCGCCTGGATCCGGGCGACCGTCAGCACCGCCGCCTCGTGCGGCCCCACCCGCCGGGTCAGCACCGTCTGCAGCCCGCCGACCATCGCCGCGGCCGCCGGGACGGGATCACACGCGTCCTGCGGGGCCGACGCGTGACCGCCCCGTCCGGTCACCCGGACCTCCACGACGTCGGCCGCGGCCATGATCGGGCCCGGCCGGTGGTGCAGCTCCCCGGCCGGCACGGTGGAGGAGATGTGCAGCGCGTAGGCCAGCTCGGGGTCGTCGTCCAGCAGCCCGTCGTCGATCATGTGCCGGGCCCCGTGGAACCCCTCCTCGCCCGGCTGGAACATCAGCAGCACCCGGCCGGCGATGCGGTCCCGGTGGCCCGCGAGCAGGCGGGCCGCGGAGGCGAGCATCGCCGTGTGCGTGTCGTGCCCGCAGGCGTGCATCGCGCCGTCGGTCCGGGAGGCGAACTCCAGCCCGGTGGCCTCCTGCAGGGGGAGCGCGTCCATGTCCCCGCGCAGCAGCACCGTCGGCCCCGGGCGATCGCCCTCCAGGACGGCGACGACCGAGCTGCACGACGTCCCCGTCCGGATCGTCAGCGGCAGGTCCCGCAGCGTCCGGAGCACGGCGTCGCGGGTGCGGGGCAGCTCCAGCCCGAGCTCCGGTGCGGCGTGCAGCTCCCGGCGCAGCGCGACGGTGCGCGGTTGGAGTGCGCGGGCGGCCGCGAGCAGGTCACCGGGCAGCCCGGCGACGGACGCGGCAGTGATCGGCACGGGGTTCGGCACCCACCGATCGTCGCCCACCACCGTCCGCCGGGCGACGGCGGCGCCGATGTGACCACGCATACCTGGTCGTGGCGTGGCTCACAGCGGCCATCGGACGTACCGTTGTCGTCGTGCCCACCCAGAGTGTCGAGGCCGCCCCGGACACCCGGGGCGCCGCCCTGCCCGGATTCGCGGTCGCCGCGATCCGCGAGGAGGGGCGGTGGCGCTGCGTCCGGCTCGACCAGGCCACCCTGGTCGATCTCGACGCGGCGATCACGGCACTGCGCGCGCAGCGGTCCACCGGAGCCGTGCTGGGCCTGCTCGACGTCGACGACGAGTTCTTCGTCCTCCTCCGCCCGTCGCCGGGCGGGGTGCGGCTGCTGATCTCCGACGCCGTCGCGGCACTGGACTACGACGTCGCGGCCGACGTGCTGGACCTGCTCCGGGTCGAGCTCCCCCCGGACGACGACGCACTGGACGACCCCTGGCCCGAGGGTGACCTCGGCATCGTGGCCGATCTCGGCCTGCCCGCCGACGAGCTGGAGATCCTGGTCGGCGACCTGGAGCTCTACCCCGACGAGCAGCTCGACACGATCGCCCGACGCTGCGGCTTCGCCACCCAGCTGGACGAGCTCGTCAACGCCTGAGTTGTATCGCGCCGCCGACGACCGTGCCCTCGGTCGCGCCCTCGAGGTCGCGCGCGGTGCCGCCGCGAGTGACGACGTGCCGATCGGTGCGGTCGTGCTCGACGCCGACGGCACCGAGCTCGCCGCCGCCTGTAACGCACGGGAGGCGCTCGGGGACCCCACCGCGCACGCCGAGGTGCTGGCCCTGCGCGCCGCCGCCCGCGTCGTCGGCTCCTGGCGGCTCACCGGCACGACCCTCGCCGTGACCGTCGAGCCGTGCACGATGTGTGCCGGCGCGATCGGGCTCGCCCGGGTCGAGCGGGTCGTGTTCGGCGCCTGGGAGCCGAAGACCGGGGCGGCCGGATCGCTGTGGGACGTGCTGCGCGACCGTCGGCTGAGCCACCGGCCCGAGGTCGTCGGCGGCGTCCGTGCTGGTGAGGCCGCCGCGCTGCTCCAGGAGTTCTTCGGCCGCCCCCCGTCCGTCAGCGACGGGTAGCCGTCTTGTAGCCTTCTCGGCGGTAGCGTGTCCGAGCGGCCGAAGGAGCGCGCCTCGAAAGCGCGTGAGGTTCATAGCCTCCGTGGGTTCAAATCCCACCGCTACCGCCACACCGGGAAGCCGGGTCCGTCAGGGCCCGGCTTCCGGTCTTTCCGGGGGTCGATCGGCCCCTCGCCGCCCCGCATGCCGGAAGCCGGGCCCCTCCCCGGGACCCGGCCTCCGATCGTGCACCGGCGCGTCCGGCCGCCCCGACCCCCGACGGAGCGGCACGATGGACGACGCCGGCCCGGGCTCGACACTCTGCCCCTGTGTCGAGACCGGGTCGGCCCTCAGAGCAGGCCGTCGACCACCGGGCCCGCGGCCTCCCAGACACCGCCCAGCAGGCCACCGACGCCTTCGGCGACGCCGGTCAGCAGGCCGGTGCGGCCCTCGCCGTCGTCCGCGACGGACGACACGTGCTCGCCACCGACGGCGGAGTGGCCCGCGTAGGACTCACCCGCCATCGCGGACCCCGCCAGCCCGATGCCCGCGGCACCCACGGCGGCAGCTCCTACGGCGATCCGAACTCGATTCCTCACGTACCCGTTTCCTCTCGTCGATCGTTGTGACGGCGTGGCCCGGGACGACCCCGGAACACGGCGCGAATGCTGATCGACTCGCGACGAGGGCGGCAATCGGCCGTCGGGGCGCAGCCGAACGGGTGTACCGGCTGCCGGGCGGTCGAGCCCGGCGCGCTCGGCCGGACGCCCGGCGGGGCCGGTGCGCCGGTCACGGCCGATGTCCCACGTCTGCCACCGCGGCGCGTGCGGGGTTGGCGCCAGGGCCGCAGGGGCGACGGACGGCGGCGGGGTTGCCCGGCGAACGCATGAATCCCGGATCGCAACGGGGCCGTGATCTGCGAGCGGCGCCGACGAGCGGAGCGGCCGCCACGATGACCGGCGGTCACCGGTCGCGAGCGGGTCTCGCCGGGGTGACGGGGCGGTCTCGGCGCCGGTGCGCGATGCGCCTCGCCTCCGGAGACCGTCGTGGGGGATGTCGTCGCGGCGGCCCGAGTCGTTTCACCCGGCGGCCGGTGACGTGTGCCGACCGCGGGGACGGCCGGGTGCCCGGCCCGGCCGGACCGGCGCACCGTTCCGCGGTGATCCGCTCCGAACCGCTCCGACCTGCGACGACACCGTCTCCGACCGTGGTCCGACGCCGCGGATCCACCCCTGCTCCGATGTGTCCGGCACCCGTCCGGCGCGACCCTGGAGGCACCTCGGAGACACGACCGGGAGACACGAAGGAGCTGGAGATGACCACCATGACCACCGACCCGCACGGACCTGCCCCGCGAGCGGCCGGAGACCCGGACGCCTACCCCGTGCTGACGGTCCTGATGCTGATGCTCGGCGGTTTCGTCCTGCCGGTCGTCGGCTGGCTGGCCGGCGTCGTGATGCTCTGGACCGGCCGCGCCTGGAGCACCGGCGAGAAGTGGCTGGGGACGCTCGTGTGGCCGGCCGTCGTCGTCGTGCCGGGTGGTCTGGTGCTCGCCACCGGCGCCCTGGGAGGCGTGGGGAACGGCGCGCCGGGCTGGCTGATCGTCGCCGCGGCCGTGCTCGGTGTGCTGGGCGTCCTCGTCCTGCTGCCGTGGACCTTCGTCCGGCTCCTGCGCGCCGGGCGCCGTTGATCCGGCCCGTGCACCGCGCCGCCGTGCACCCGCGCCCGTCGTCGGCTCCTCCGGCGCGGGTGCGGACGCGGCATTTCGGACGACACCCTGTCGCCGGTTCGGTCTTTCTGGTCGCTGTTCACCCGTACGGGTGGCATGCGCCACTGGCAGGCAACCTGCCTGTGCGGACCCACGGCCACCGATCGATCCGCATCTGCGGATAAGGGTGCCCTGACCGGCGGGTCGTTGACCTGCGAATCAGATGGTCGCACACAACCGTCCTCGCGGAGATCGATCGACAGCGTCCACGCGTACCGGCGCGTAACCGTCGAAAGAACCGCCTCGTTGCCCGTTTCGAGAGCCCGCGGCAGTCCCCGCTCCCCGCTACGGACGCCGCTGCACGGGCTCACGCAACGCAGCACCCCCGGAGAGGACAACGATGCCCGCTCACAGCGCGCCCGCCCCCGAGCGCCCGACGCCCGGCGGCAGCCGGAAGAACGTCAGCCGGCGCCGCTTCCTCGGCTACCTCGTCGCTGCCCCGACCCTGGTCGTCGCGGCAGAGATGGGTCGCCAGGCGGTGTTCAACGGCGCGCCGCAGGCGAACGCCGCGGCCATCCCCTCGCCGCCGCTGCCTGCCGAGCTCTACGACCTGCTCGACGCGCTGCGCGACGCTGCGCGACCGACCGCGAACCTCATCAAGATCGAGGTAAACCGGGACGGCACGGTGTCGTTCGCGATGCCCCGCTCGGACAACGGCCAGGGCATCATCACCTCGACGCAGATGATCATCGCCGAGGAGATGGACCTCGACCCGGACCAGGTGATCGTCACCCTGGCCGATGCCCGCCCCGAGCTGGTGTTCAACCAGCTCACCGCCGGTTCGAGCACGACCTTCACCACGTTCGCGGCGTTCCGGGTCGCGGCGGCTCTGGCCAAGGGTCGCCTGCTCGACGCCGCTGCGGCGGAGCTGGGGCAGGACAAGGCCGTCCTCACGAGCCGGACCGGGCTGATCCTGGGGCAGAACGGCGAGGAGCTGCCGTTCGGCGAGCTGACCGAGGCGGCGGCCAGCCCGGTGAACGAGGCGGTCGAGGTCATCCTCAAGCCGCGCGAGGAGTTCACCGTCATCGGGAAGCCGCGGACCAAGTCCGACGCCCGGGCGATGGTGACGGGCAAGAAGCAGTTCGCCACCGACCTGGCGATCCCCGACGCACTGCCGACCGTGATCTGCCGCGGGCCGAACCTCAACTCCGCCCCGCAGGGCGCGAACAACATCGACGAGGTCCGGAACATGCCCGGCGTCACCGATGTCGAGGAGATGACGACCGGCGTCGCGGTCCGGGCCAAGACCTTCGGCCAGGCGATCGACGGCGTCAACGCGCTGGACGTCAACTGGGACGGCGGCACGGTCGAGGGCGAGAGCGACCAGACGGTCCTGGACCAGCTCCGCCGGGCCGAGCTGCCACTCGCCGTCCCGCAGGTTCCGGGCGACACGCTCGAGGGCGACTTCACCTTCTACTTCCGCAGCAACTCCTCGCTGGAGACCAACTGCGCGATCGCCGATGTGCGCGGCGACACCGCGGAGATCTGGGGTCCGGCCAAGAACCCGATCGCCGCGCAGGCCGAGATCGCCAAGAAGCTGGGCATCCCGCAGAACTCGGTCACGTTCCACGTGACCGAGGGTGGTGGGTCGTTCGGTCGGAAGCTGTTCTCGGACGCCGCCGAGGAGGCGGCAGAGGTCTCCCAGCTCATGGGCAAGCCGGTCAAGCTGATGTGGACCCGCTCCGACGACTCGCGCCAGGGCCGTACCCACCCGATGGCGACCTGCCGCGTGCGAGCCCAGGTCAGTGGTGAGGCGGTCTCCAGCTTCGAGATCCGGCACACCAGTGTCGCGACCGAGGGCAACCCCGGTCTCGGTGAGGCGGTCACCGCGGCGGCCCAGAAGGCGCCGGGCGGCAACTACACGGTCTCGCAGGCCCTCTACATCACCACGCAGACCAACCCGTACAACGTCGGCGTGGCGACCTCCCTGCTCAACGAGATCGACATGCGGTTCAACACCAGCTCGATGCGCAACATCTACTCACCGGACACGGCGACCGCGCGTGAGCTGATGATCGACCAGGTGGCGGCGAAGATGGGCAAGGACCCGTACGAGTTCCGGTCCGCCTACACCAAGCTGGAGCGCTACAAGAAGGTCCTGGACCGGGCGGCCGAGGAGGCCGACTGGGGCAAGTCCATGGCGGACGGCACCGCGCAGGGCATCGCGATGCACGTCGAGTACAAGGGTGTCGCAGTCGCCGTCGTCGAGCTGGACTGCCGCCCGGAGACGGTGAACCGGGAGATCCGCTCGGCGCGGACCGGTCCGCGCGTCACCAAGGTGACCTACGTCGTCGACCCCGGCCTGATCATCAACCCGCGCGGCTACGAGGCGCAGATGATGGGCGGCATCAACGACGGCATCGCCATGACACTGACCTCGGGCCTGCACCTCGAGGACGGTCACTTCATCGAGGCGAGCTGGGACAACTACTTCTACACCCGGCAGTGGAACACCCCGCCCGAGATGAACATCGTCCTCATCGAGGACTCCGAGGCCCCGGAGCCGGGTGGGGCCGGAGAGTTCGGTGTCGCCGCCACCTGTGGCGCGATCGCCTGTGCCTACGCCCGCGCCACCGGCGAGGTGCCCACCCAGTTCCCGATCCTGCACAACGAGCCGCTGCCGTTCGAGCCGTACCCGACGATCCCGCCGGTCCCGCCGTCGCCCACCGACGGCCGCGAGCTGGCGCGCTGAGCGCGGCCCCTCCAGAGCTGAATCAGGAGTTCTCATGTCCACTCAGACTTTCAAGCTCAACGGCGAGACCGTCACCGTCGAGGTCGAGGACGACGTCCGGTTGCTGTGGGTCCTGCGCGACGTGCTCGGGGTGACCGGCCCGAAGTACGGCTGCGGGATCAACGTCTGCAAGGCCTGCACCAGCCACGTCAACGGCAAGGCCTTCAACCCCTGCGCCACGCCGGTCGGCAGTCTCGAGGAGGGTGACGAGATCACCACGATCGAGGGCCTTGCCGACGGCGACACCCTGCACCCGATGCAGGAGGCCTGGATCGAGTACGACGTCGCGCAGTGCGGGTACTGCCAGCCCGGCCAGATCATGGCCGCGGTCGCCCTGGTCAAGCGGGCCCAGGCCGAGGGCTTCTCGATCGACGACGAGGCCCTCGACGAGATCCGCAACATCTGCCGGTGCGGCACCTACAACCGCATCCGTGAGGCGATCAAGGCCGGCGCCGACAACATGTGATCGTCCGGCGCGGCCGCAGCGCCGGCGTCGAGCTAGGCCGTTAGGGTGTACGGCAGGTCACTGCCGCACAGCACCGGCCACGCTCCCCGCGGGCCGCGCCGGTGCAGCACGCTCCCCAGACCGATAGGACGGATTCGATGCAGAACCGCATGCGCCGCTCCCTGATCGCCCTCGGCGCCATGGGCGCCGTGGCGTTCCCGCTGGCCGGGATCGCCAGCGCGGACGAGAGCGACGAGGGCCACGGCTACCCCAGCACCCAGAGCCCGACCCAGGGTGTGGACGCCGTCGGTGCGACCACCGGGTCGTTCGGCGCGAGCTTCCTCGACGCCGCGGACACGTTCTCGCCGGACAACCGGCCGGACGGTGTCAACGGCACCGACACCGAGATCCCGCAGGCGGACCCGCGGTTCGTCGAGGGTCCCCTCGGCGGGCTGCTGAAGGACGGACCCTTCGAGTAAGGGGCTCCCCGCGCGGCGGCGGGGTCGGACCGGGGAGACCCGGACCGGCCCCGCCGTCGTCGTTCTAGTGGGCGAGCTTCAGCCCGACCACGCCGCCGACGATCGCCAGCAGGCACAGCAGCCGCGCGGTCGTCGCCGGCTCGCCCAGCGCGGCCATCCCGTAGACCGCCGTGCCGACCGCGCCGATGCCGACCCAGATCGCGTACGCGGTCCCGACCGGCAGGTCCCGCAGGGCCAGCGACAGCCCGCCCATGCTCAGCACCAGCGCCACACCGAAGACGATCGACGGCGTCAGCCGGCTGAAGCCCCGGCTCTGTGACAGGGCCGCGGCCCACACCGTCTCCAGCAGGCCGGAGACGACCAGATAGATCCACGCCATGACGACACTCCTCCCGGACAGCTGCGTCGTCTTGGCGATCCGGGTACGGCGCGTCTCGTCCGGGGAGCCCGCCGTGCGGCGGTCCGGACCCCAGTCTGCCCGGTCGCGCGGGACGGGCAAGCGATGGTGACCGGTCCGACCACGGATCTTGCTCGTCGCTGATCCCTCCCGCATAGCGTTCGGCATGCCTAACTCACGGTCTATGGCCTGGCGAACATCTGGGGTGGTGCTGGCCTGCGTGCTGGTCCTCGCCGGGTGCGGAGCGGGGCCGGAGCCCGCGGACCCGGACGACCCGCGGCCGGTCGTGCTGGCGACCTTCACCGTGATCGCCGACATGGCCCGCGAGGTCGGCGGCGACCGGGTCCGGGTCGAGTCGATCACCCGCCCCGGGGCGGAGATCCACGACTACGAGCCGGTCCCCGGTGACCTGGTGCGCGGCGCGGACGCGGACCTGGTGCTCGACAACGGGCTCGGTCTGGAGCGCTGGTTCGAGCAGTTCGTGGACCGGTCCGAGGCCCGGTCGGCGACCGTGAGCGACGGCGTCGACGTGCTGCCGATCGCCGCGGGGGAGTACCGCGACCGCCCGAACCCGCACGCCTGGATGTCGCCGGTCGCCGGCGAGCGCTACGTCGCGAACATCCGCGACGCGCTCGTGGAGCTCGACCCGGCGGGACGCGACGTCTACACCGCCAACGCGGCCGGCTACGCCGAGCGGATCCGGCAGGTCGGGGAGGAGCTCCGGGCCGACCTGGGCCGACTCCCCGACGCCCAGCGGGTACTCGTGACCTGTGAGGGCGCGTTCTCCTACCTGGCCCGGGACATGGGGCTGCGGGAGTCCTACCTGTGGCCGGTGAACAGCGACGCCGAGGGCACCCCGGACCAGATCGCGTCGACGATCGCCGTCGTCCGGGACGACGCGGTGCCCGCCGTGTTCTGCGAGAGCACCGTGAACGACTCCGCGCAGCGGCAGGTCGCCGCCGAGACCGGCGCCCGGCTGGCGGGCCCGCTCTACGTCGACTCGCTGTCCGAGGAGGACGGTCCGGTGCCCAGCTACCTCGACCTGCTCCGGCACGACGCCCGGGTGATCTCCGACGGGCTGACGGGGGCGCAGCCGTGACCGCCGCGGTGCTGGAGGTGACCGGCCTGTCGGTGCGCTACGGCGAGGTCACCGCGCTCGACGGCGTCGACCTCCGGCTCGGCGCCGGAACCGTCTGCGGGTTGCTGGGGACCAACGGCTCCGGCAAGTCGACGCTGTTCTCCGCCGTGATGGGGCTGGTCCGGCCGCACGCCGGCACGGTCCGGGTCGGCGACGGCGACGTCCGCGCGGCCCGGCGGGCGGCCGCGATCGCGTACATGCCGCAGGCCGAGGCGATCGACAGGGACTTCCCGATCGTCGCGCACGAGGTCGTCATGACCGGGCGCTACGGCCGCATGGGGATCGGCCGCAGGCCCCGGGCGGCCGACCGGACGGCCGTCGCCGACGCGCTGGAGCGGGTCGGCCTGACCGGCCTGGCCGACCGGCAGATCGGCAGGCTGTCGGGCGGTCAGCGCAAGCGGGTGTTCCTCGCCAGGGCGATCGCCCAGGACGCGCCGCTGCTGCTGCTCGACGAGCCGTTCGCCGGTGTCGACCACGGCACGCAGGAGGCGATGACGGCGGTCCTGCACGAGCTGCGCGACGCCGGCCGCACCGTCCTCGTGTCGACGCACGACATCGGCGGCGTCGAGCGGCTGTGCGACCGGGCGGTCCTGCTGGCCAACCGGCTGCTGGCCGACGGCCCGCCGGGCGAGGTGCTCACCCCCGGGGTGCTGGGCCGCGTGTTCGGGTTCTCCGCCACATGATGGCCTGGGTGCTGGAGCCGCTGCAGTTCGGCTTCATGCAGCGTGCACTGCTCGTCGCGGTCGTGGCGGGCTCGGTCGGCGCACTCCTGTCCTGCTGGTTGACCCTCGTCGGCTGGTCGCTGATGGGCGACGCCGTGTCGCACGCGGTGCTGCCCGGGGTGGTGCTGTCCTACATCGTCGGGATCCCGTTCGGGATCGGCGCATTCGTGTTCGGCGCCGGTGCCGTCGGTCTGATCGGGCTGGTCCGGCGGACGTCGCGGGTGAAGGAGGACGCCGCGATCGGCGTCGTGTTCACCGGGCTGTTCGCGCTCGGGCTGATCCTGATCTCGCGCACGCCCAGCGACACCGACCTGTCCCACATCCTGTTCGGGAACCTGCTCGGGCTGTCCGTCGCCGACGTCGTCCAGATCGTCGTGCTGGGCCTCGTGACGATCGCGGTGGTCACGCTGCGCCGGCGGGACTTCACCCTGGTCGCCTTCGACCGGGTGCACGCGCACGCGGTCGGGATCGACCCGCGCCGGGTGGAGGCGCTGCTGCTCGGGCTGCTCGCGCTCGCCGTCGTGGTCGCGCTGCAGGCCGTCGGGATCGTGCTGGTGGTGGCGGTGCTGATCATCCCCGGGGCGACGGCCTTCCTGCTGACGGACCGGATGGAGCGGATGCTGCTCCTCGCCGTCGGGGTGGCGGTCGTCGCCGGGGTCGCGGGCACCTACCTCAGCTACTACGCGAACGTCTCCACCGGGGGTGCGGTGGTGGTCAGCCTGGCCACGGCGTTCGCGCTGGCGTACCTGTTCGGGCCGCGGCACGGCGTGATCGCGCGGTACCTGGCCGGGCGGCGTCCCGCGGTACCGGAACCCGGTGCGCAGCGGGCGGGGTGACGGCCGGGTCGTCGCGACGGCGGGTTCGCGGGCGGCGCAGCGATCCGCCCGGAGCGAACGGCGGGCACCCCGCAGTGCCGCCCGGACTACCGTCCGGCCGCATGGACGACGACCTACGCACGGCCGAACGGCGGCTGCAGGCCGCCCAGCTCGCCTCCGACGTCACGGAGCTGGACGCCCTGCTCGACGACGCGGCGCTGTTCACGGGCCCGGACGGGACGGTCCTGGCCAAGGCCGACGACCTGCGGGCCCACCGTGACGGTGCACAGGTCCTGCGGCGGAGCGAGGAGCTGGAGCTCCGCACCCGGGTGGCCGGCCCGACCGGGGTCACCTGGGTGCTCGTCGCGCTGGAGGGGGAGACGGCGGGCGAGGCGTTCGCCGCCCGGGTCCGCTACACCCGCACCTGGGCGCACGACGACGGCGCGGGCTGGCAGGTGCTCGCCGCCCACGCCTCCGTCGTGGGCTGAGCGGCGACCCGCGGCCGGGTCAGAACATGCCGTTGTCGTTGGCCGAGGTCGCCGGGACGACCTGCAGGACGTCCCAGTGCTCGACGATCCGGCCGTCGTCGTCCACGCGGAAGATGTCGATCCCGGCGTAGTCGTCGCCACCCGGCCAGGTCTGGTGGCAGTGCAGCACGACCAGGTCGCCCTCGGCGACGACACGGACGAACCGCACGTGCTTGCCGGGGTACTCCGCGGCCATCCGTTCGAAGTAGTCGACGAAGGCCTGCTTGCCGTCGGCGACGTGCACGTTGTGCTGGGTGTAGGTGTCCCCGGCGTAGCGCTCCAGCGCCTCGGCGGGCCTGCACCCGTTGAACATCAGGTCGTAGAACGCCCGGACGTTGTCCTTGTTGGCCTGCAGGTCGGTGCCGGTCATGACGGGCTCGCCTCCGCTGTGCGGTGTTCGGTCCGGACGGACCGCCCAACCGGGACGTCCCCGGTTTCATTCCGCTCCACGACCGGCGACGCGCGAGGGGCAGCCCACCGTCCGGTCCCGACCGGCCGTATGTCCGCGATGCGCACCGAATGGCCAGTCTCCGACCAGTCGGGCTGATTCCCTTGCGCACCAATGCCACCACGGTGTGATGTGAATCTCCTCATGTCGTCGCGACGTCGACCTCCGCGACGGTTCCGGGCTGCGGCCCGGAGCTGCCCGGCCGGCAACGAGGAGGTAGCCGTGGAGGGAAGGCCTCACGAGAGGTCGCAGGTGGTGTCGGTGCCCTCGATGATCGATCCGGCCGAGCTCAGCACCGAGGTGCTCGAAGCGCTGCTCGACGCGTGCGGTCGTGAGCTGCACCGGCGTCAGCAGACTCCGACGGGTCTCGTGCTGATCGAGGTGCACCCGTCCTGAGTCGCGGCCCCGGGCGGCGGCACGGCAGCCGCACCTGCGTCCGGAACGCCGAACGCCGGGCCACCCGTGGGGTGTGCCCGGCGCTCTGCCTGTTCAGGCTGGCGGAGGATACGGGATTTGAACCCGTGAGGGATTGCTCCCAACACGCTTTCCAAGCGTGCGCCCTAGGCCACTAGGCGAATCCTCCGCGAAGAAGGTTACCTGCCGCCCGGGGCCGTCCGTCACGGCCCCCTCGGCCCCGGCGGGCCCGCTCCGTGGCACACTGTCCGTGGACCCCGTGCGGCGTCCATCCTGTGAACTCCCCCAGGGCCGGAAGGCAGCAAGGGTCAACAGGCTCTGGCGGGTGCGCGGGGTCCCCTTCTGTCTCCGGCCGGTCGGTGTTCCCGGTGTCGGAAACCGTCGGCCCCCCTCGGTAACCTCGCGGCGTGGCTCTGGCTCTGTACCGCAAGTACCGCCCGGCCAAGCTGGCCGACGTCGTGGGGCAGGAGCACGTCACCGAGCCCCTGGCCACTGCCCTGTCCGCGGGGCGGGTCAACCATGCGTACCTGTTCTCGGGCCCGCGCGGCTGCGGGAAGACGTCGTCGGCGCGGATCCTGGCCCGCTCGCTGAACTGCGTCCAGGGGCCCACGCCGGACCCGTGCGGCGAGTGCGGGTCCTGCGTGTCGCTCGCACCCGAGGGTCCGGGGAACATCGACGTCATCGAGCTCGACGCGGCCTCGCACGGTGGTGTCGAGGACGCGCGCGAGCTGCGTGACCGTGCGTTCTACGCGCCCGCCGAGTCGCGGTACCGCGTGTTCGTGGTCGACGAGGCGCACATGGTCACCACCCAGGGCTTCAACGCGCTGCTCAAGATCGTCGAGGAGCCGCCGGAGCACCTGGTGTTCGTGTTCGCGACCACCGAGCCGGACAAGGTGCTGCCGACGATCCGCTCGCGCACCCACCACTACCCGTTCCGGCTGATCCCGCCGGGGACCATGCGCTCGCTGCTGGAGAGGATCTGCGGCGACGAGGAGGTCACTGTCGCGCCGCCGGTGTTCCCGCTGGTCATCCGGGCCGGTGGCGGCTCGGCGCGGGACACGCTGTCGGTACTGGACCAGCTGCTGGCCGGTGCGGGCGACGGCGGGGTCACCTACGAGCGGGCCGTCGCCCTGCTCGGGGTCACCGACTCGGGCCTCATCGACGACGCGGTGGACGCGCTCGCCGCGGCCGACGGGGCCGCCGTCTACGGCGCGGTCGACAGGCTCGTCGAGGCCGGTCACGATCCCCGCCGGTTCGCGTCCGACCTGTTGCAGCGCTTCCGCGACCTGATGCTGGTCCAGGTCGTCCCGGACGCCGCGGAGCAGGGGCTGGTCGACGGTGCCGAGGACGAGCTCTCCCGGATGGCCGACCAGGCGGCCCGGCTCGGTCCGGCCGCGCTGACCCGCTACGGCGAGATCCTGCACCAGGGCCTGATCGACATGCGGGGCGCGACGGCTCCGCGGCTGCTGCTGGAGCTGCTGTGCGCCCGGATGCTGCTGCCGGCGGCGACGACGTCGGACGGCGGGCTCCTCGAGCGGCTGGAGCGGATCGAGCGGCGCAATGCGATCGCCGTCGACCCCGGCGACGACGGCGGGGCCGCCAAGCGCTTCGTGCGGCCCAGCGAGCGGTCCGGTCAGGGTGGCGACGCGGCGTCGCGGCCGGCCGCGGCCGACGGCGGGTCCGCTCCTGCCGCCGGGAACGGTCGCGGCGCCTCGACGACCGCGGCGGTGCCGGCCGGCGGTGCCGCTCCGGCGCGGGAGCAGGCCGGCGCCGGTGGCGACGACGCCCGTGACGGCGCGGCGGCCGAGCCCACGCCGGCCACCGAGCGGGCGGCGGGTGCGGGGGCCGCCGCACCGCGGGCGGGCGGGACGCGGCAGGCGCCGGACCGGCCCGTCCCGGAGGCCGCCACCGACGGCCCCGTCGAGCCGCGGGGCACGGCCGCCGGAGCCCCTGACACCCCGCAGGCCACCGCGGACCGGCAGGCCACCGCGGACCGGCAGGCCACCGCGGAGCAGCCGGCCACCGCGGAGCAGCCGGCCCCCGGAGAGCAGCAGCCTTCTCCCGTGAGGGACGCCGCTGCGGCGGGGGAGGTCGTCGCCGTGGAGGAGGCGGCCGAGCCGCTCCCGTCGGCCCCGCCGGCGCCCGAACCCCCGGCCACGCCGCCCCGGGAGGTACAGCCCGGGGCCGGGCCGGACGAGGCGGCGAGGCACTCCGACCCGCCGCGCGACGGGGCCCCCGCGGACGCGGTCCCGCCGTCGTCGGCGCAGCCCGCGCCCGCGGTCGCGTCGCTGGACGCGACCGCCGTCCGACGGGTGTGGCCGGAGATCCTCGCCGCCGTCCGCCAGCGCAGCCGCAGCACCGAGGCGCTGCTGGTCAACGCCACCGTCCGGGCGGTCGACGGGGACACCCTGGTGCTGGCGATCGGCGCCCCGCCGCTGGCCCGGCGACTCTCCGAGTCGCGCAACACCGACGTGATCAGCGAGGCGCTGCGCGCTGTGCTCGGCGTGCAGTGGCAGGTCCGCTGCGACCAGGGCGAGGCGGCCGGGCAGCAGCGCCGGGCCGCGCCGGAACGCCAGCAGCGCCCGGTCCCGCAGCGACCGTCCCAGCGGCAGGCCGCGCAGCAGGGCGACGGGGCGCAGGCTCGTCCGGCCCGGCGCCAGGGCGGTCCGGACGGCGACATCCCGCTGCCGCCCGAGCCCCCGCCGGAGGATGCACCACCCGACCCGCACGAGGGTGGACCCGCCCGGGGCGGCCGCACCGCGGCGGGCGGGCAGGGAGCGCCGTCCCCGCGCGCCAGCCAGGCCGACGAGGAGGAGGCGATGCTCGCGGAGGCCGCGGCCGAGGCGTCGGCACCGGGTGTGCGGCGCGATCCGGAGGCCGCGGCGCTCGGGATCCTGCAGGAGCACCTGGGCGCCCGCACCGTCGACCCGAAGTGACGCCGGGCCCGCGGGGTCAGCGCTCGAGGTGGGCGAGCACCCCGGCGCTCACGGCGGCCGCGTAGCGGTCCCGGCCCTGCGGGCTCGACATCGCCGCGGCCTCGGCGGGGTTGCGCATGTTCCCCGCCTCGACCAGCGCTGTAGGGACGGCGGACGTGTTCAGCCCGGCGAGGTCGTCGCGACCGTCGAGTCCGTCCCGTCCGATGTAGTCGGCGGGCGGGATCCCGTCGGAGCGCAGCGCGTCGCGCAGCGTGGTGGCGAGCCGCAGCGACTCCGGTCCGGTCCCGTGCACGGGTGGGTCCGCGTAGGCGACGTGGAAGCCGCGGGCCGAGGGGCTCGATCCGTCGGCGTGCAGCGACACCGCGGCCACGGCGCCGGCCCGGCGGGCGGCCGCGCCGCGCTCGTCGACGCAGGGGCCGACGCCGTCGTCGTCGGTCCGGGTCATGACCACCCGCACCCCGGCGGCCTCCAGCCGGGTCCGGACCCGCTGGCCGAGGTCCCAGGTGAAGGCGTGCTCGGGATAGCCGTCCGAGGTGGAGGTGCCGGTCGTGTTGCACGGTTTCGTCCCACCGCGCCCGTCCGGGACCTGGCGGGTGATCGCCGTCCGGGCCGCGGCGTTCCCGCCGTTGTGGCCGGGATCGAGGAGCACGACCGGTGCCGGCGGGTCCGGTGTGCGGGCGGCGACCGGGGTGGTCCGGGAGGTGGTGTCCGCGGCGGCCGGGCCGGGCTCGGGCGGCGGTGTGCATCCCGTGCACAGCGCGGCTGCGGCCAGGGCGGCGACGGCGGCGGAGCGGATCGGGGTGACCACGGTGCGACAGCCTGACACGGCTACCCTGGTGGGGGAGACGTCCGCACCGGCCGTGTCGGGGTGACACACCCGGACGCGCGGGCCGGGACCCGACAGCGAGGGGTACGCCGTGCAACCCGGTCAGCCCGACATGCAGATGATCCTGCAGCAGGCTCAGAAGATGCAGCAGCAGCTGCAGCAGGCCCAGGCGGAGCTCGCCGAGGCGGAGGTGACCGGCCAGGCCGGTAACGGCCTCGTCGAGGTCACCGTCACCGCCGGCCTGGAGCCGCGCTCGGTCCGGATCGACCCGAAGGTCGTCGACCCGGACGACGTCGAGACCCTGCAGGACCTCGTCGCCGGCGCGATGTCCGACGCGGTCCGCCGCGCCCAGGAGCTGCAGCAGGAGAAGATGGGCCCGCTGGCCGGCGGCCTCGACATGGGCGGCCTGGGCCTCCCGGGCGCCTGAGGTGTTCGAAGGCCCCGTACAGGATCTGATCGACGAGCTCGGCCGCCTGCCGGGCGTCGGTCCGAAGAGCGCCCAGCGGATCGCGTTCCACCTGCTGGCGGCGGATCCGGCGGACATCGCCCGGCTCCAGGAGGTCCTGCAGACGGTCAAGCAGGGCGTCGCGTTCTGCGAGGTCTGCGGGAACGTCTCCTCCGACACCCGCTGCCGGTACTGCTCGGACGCCCGCCGTGACCCGGCGCTGCTGTGCGTGGTCGAGGAGCCCAAGGACGTCCTGGCCGTGGAGCGGACCCGCGAGTTCAAGGGGCGCTACCACGTGCTCGGTGGCGCGCTCGACCCGCTGGCCGGGGTCGGCCCGGACACGCTGCGGATCCGCGAGCTGCTCGCCCGGCTCGGTGGCACCGGCCCCGCGCAGGACGAGACGTCGATCTCCGAGGTCATCATCGCCACCGACCCGAACACCGAGGGCGAGGCGACGGCGACCTACCTGGTCCGGCTGCTCCGGGACTTCCCCGGGCTGACCGTCACCCGGCTGGCGTCGGGGCTGCCCATGGGCGGCGATCTCGAGTTCGCCGACGAGATGACCCTCGGCCGCGCGCTCGCCGGCCGTCGCGCGCTGTAGATCCGGGACGGCCGGCCCCGGAACGGCGAACGGCCGGCCCCGTCCGGAACGGACGTGGACCGGCCACCCGGCGCAGCAACCCCCCGCCGCTGCGCCGTTCCTTCCTCCCGGGGCCTCGGGGCCCGGGTCGTGCCTCTAGTCGGTGTCCTCGTCGCCCCACGCGTCGACGTGGTGCGGGCTGCGGTGCAGCTGGCGCTGCCTGCGCTCCCACGCCCGCCGGCGTTCGGCCGCGATCCGGCGCCACGCCCCGTTCTGGCGGGACTCGGTCACCCCGATCACGATCGCCGTGATGACGACGACCGCCAGTCCGGAGAGGACCAGCGTGACCAGGGCGATCACGGCGACCACCGCCCGGTGCGGGTGCTCTGGTGCTTGCCGGTGTGCGGCACCTGTGCCTTGCGGATCATGTCGTTCTCCCTTCTGTTCTGCTCGTGGTGTGTGTCCCCCGGCAGTGCCGTGCGGTGTGCTGCCCGTCACGTCCGGGTACGTCCCAGGGTGCCGGATCCGGATGTGTCGTGCAATTGCAAAGCTGATGAAAATTGCATGACCCGGGAGATTGCACGGGGGATGTGGTTGCATGACCCGGGGTCCGCGGTCGGGCGGACCGGAGGCACCGGGAGGGCGGGGTGGAGCAGGAGCCGGTCGGTGCGCGGCGCCGCCTCGGTGCGGAGCTGCGCCGCCTGCGGGGCAACGCCGGGATGAAGCTCGACGACGTCGCCCGCGGCCTCGCCTGCTCGACCTCGAAGATCAGCAGGCTGGAGAACGGCAAGGGGGTGCCCCGCGCCGGTGACGTCGACGCGCTCCTCGCCCTCTACGGTGGCGTCGCCGAGGTCGAGGCGGACATGCTCCGGCGGCTCGTCACGCAGAGCCGGACCCGGGGGTGGTGGGAACCCTTCACCGAGGGGCTGCGCACCGATCGGTACGAGCTCCCCGCGCCGGGCCGGTACGCCGCCGTGGAGACCGATGCGGTCGGCGTCGACGCGTTCGACCTCTCGGTCCTGCACGGCCTGCTGCAGACGCCCGAGTACGCCCGCGCCGTTCTCCGCGCCCGGTTGCCCCGGCACGACGAGTGGGAGATCGACCAGCTGGTCCACCTGCGCCGCCGCCGGCACGAGGCGCTCACCGCCGACCCGCCGCTGCGGTTGCGCTCGGTGATCGACGAGTCGGTGCTCGCCCGGGGGACCGGCGGCCCGGAGGTGATGGCGGGGCAGCTGGACCGGCTCCTCGACCTCTCCCGGCTGCCGAACGTGATCCTGCTGGTCCTGCCGTTCTCGGCGGGCGTCCAGCGGGCGCACACCGGACGCGTCGCGGTGCTGGAGATCCCCGACGAGCTCGGGTCGGACCTCGTGCACACGGAGGGTCACACGGGAGAGGCGTTCCTCGACTCGCCGAAGGATCTCGACGCCTTCCGGCGGGTGCTCGCCGACGTGCGCCGGGACGCGCTCGAACCGGAGGCGTCCCGTGAGGTCGTCACGGCGTACCGGGACCGGCACCGCGCCGCCGCGGGCACCGCCCCGGCGTAACGGGAACGGTACATCCGTCCCACTTCGTAGCCCTTTCGTGACGCGAAGGTCTACCGGCAGGTAACGGACCGCTATAGGTTCCCGGTTCATCCGGGTGTCACCGCGCAAACATCGTGGAGGCATGCCCCGGCTACCGAGTGGGGGAACTGATGCGAGCCAGACGGTGGATGACGGCGGCCACGGCCGGGCTGCTGGCACTGACGATGACGGCGTGCGCGGCGTCGGAGCGCGGTGGCTCCGGTGGTGAGAGCGGCGGGAACTTCGTCTTCGGTGCCGCCGGTGCGCCGAAGAACTTCGACCCGATCTGGAACGACGACGGCGAGAGCTTCCGCCCGGCGCGCCAGATGTTCGACACCCTGATCACCTACAAGCAGGGCACCACGGAGCTGGAGCCCGGCCTGGCGACGTCCTGGCAGTCGTCACCGGACGGGAAGACCTGGACGTTCACCCTGCGTGAGGGCGTCACGTTCCACGACGGCACACCGTTCGACGCCGCGGCCGTCTGCTTCAACTTCGACCGCTGGTACACCATGCAGGGCGCCGCCGCCCAGAGCCAGATGATCTACTACGGCGACGTCTTCGAGGGCTTCGCGAAGAACGAGGGCGATGCCTCCGGCGACCCCGTCTACAAGTCCTGCACCGCGGAGAACCCGACCACCGCGGTGCTGCAGCTGAACAAGTTCAAGGGCGCGTTCCCGGCCGCGTTCGGACTGACCTCGCTGTCGATCTCCAGCCCGACGGCGTTGCAGCAGTACGACGCCGACGCCGTCACCCAGAGCGGTGACTCCTTCACCTACCCGGCCTACGCGAACGAGCACCCGACCGGCACCGGGCCGTTCCGGTTCGAGAGCTACGACAAGGCCAACGGCACCATCACGCTCGCCCGCAACGACGACTACTGGGGCGAGAAGGCCAAGGTCGACAAGCTGATCTTCAAGGTCATCCCGGACGAGAACGCCCGCAAGCAGGAGCTCGCCGCAGGCACCATCGACGGCTACGACTACCCGAGCCCCGCCGACTACGGGACCTTGAAGGAGCAGGGCAACCAGATCCTGATCCGTGACCCGTTCTCGATCCTCTACGTCGGCATCAACACCAAGAACAACCCCGCCCTGAAGGACGTCCGGGTGCGGCAGGCGATCGCCTACGCCATCGACCGGGAGTCGCTGGTGCGGACCAAGATGCCCGAGGGCTCGGCCGTCGCGCAGGAGTTCGTCCCGCCGACCGTCGCGGGCTACGCACAGGACGTCACCCAGTACCCGTACGACCCGGAGAAGGCCAAGCAGCTGCTCGCCGAGGCCGGTGCGCAGAACCTGACCCTGAACTTCTACTACCCGACCGAGGTCACCCGGCCCTACATGCCGAACCCGGCCGACCTGTTCTCGGCGATGTCGGCGAACCTCCAGGCCGTGGGCATCACCGTGAACCCGGTCGCGCGGCCGTGGAACGGCGGCTACAAGGACGACGTCCAGAAGGCCGGCAAGCACGACCTCCACATGCTCGGCTGGACCGGCGACTACAACGACGCCGGCAACTTCGTCGGCACGTTCTTCGGCCGGGAGAAGGCGGAGTTCGGCCCGCAGGACCCGGCGATGTACGACGCGCTCGCCAAGGCCGACGCGATCCCGGACCCGGCCGGCCACGCCGCGGCGTACGAGCAGGTCAACTCCGACATCGTCGGGAAGTACCTCCCGGCCGTGCCGATCCTGACGACCGGTCCCGCGATCGTCGTGAAGGACAACGTCCAGGGCGTCGTCCCGTCCCCGCTGACCGACGAGCGCTTCTACACCGTCAGCAAGAACTGACCACGTCCTCCGCGCCGCGGCGACCCCGCGGCGCGGAGGGCCCGTGCCGTCCCCCACCACAGAGGACATCCACGCATGCTGCGCTTCGTCGCGCGCCGCCTGCTCCAGGTGATCCCCACGTTGCTGATCCTGTCCGTGCTGTTGTTCGCCTGGCTGCGCTCGCTGCCCGGCGGGCCGGCCACGGCGCTGCTCGGCGACAAGGCGACCCCGGAGTCGATCGCGGCGCTCAACCGCACCCTGGGCCTGGACCAGCCGATCTGGATCCAGTACTTCCGCTATCTCGGCCGCGCTGCCACCGGCGACTTCGGGGCGTCGCTGGTCAGCGGCGACCCGGTTCTCACCGAGCTGGGCCGGGCCCTGCCCGCCACCATCGAGCTCGGGGCCGCCGCGCTGCTGATCGCGGTGCTCGCCGGCATCCCGCTCGGCTACGTCGCGGCCCGCCACCGCGGACGGCCGTGGGACAACCTGACGATCCTGGCCACCCTGGTCGGCGTCGCCGTCCCGGTGTTCTTCCTCGGCTACGTGCTCAAGCAGGTGTTCGCCGTCGAGTTCGGGCTGCTCCCGCCGTCCGGGCGGCAGGCGGTCGACATCGACGCCACGCCGGTCACCGGGTTCGCGATCCTCGACGGGTTCCTGACCCGCGAGTTCGACGCGAGCTGGGACGCGATCGTGCACCTGGTGCTGCCCGCGCTGACGCTCGCGACGATCCCGCTCGCCGTGATCGTCCGCATCACCCGGGCGTCCGTGCTGGACGTGCTGGAGTCCGACTTCGTCCGCACCGCGAACGCGAAGGGCCTCGCCCCCGGCACGGTCCGTGGGCGGCACGTCCTGCGCAACGCCCTGCTGCCGGTGTCGACGACGATCGGTCTGCAGACCGGTCTGCTCCTCGCCGGTGCGGTGCTCACCGAGAAGGTCTTCAACTGGGGCGGGATCGGGACGCTGATCGCGGTCGGCATCGAGCGCCGCGACTACCCGCGGCTGCAGGCCGTCGTGCTGCTCGGCGCGCTGATCTACGTCCTGGTCAACCTGCTCGTCGACCTCTCGTACGCGCTGATCGACCCGAGGGTGAGGCTGCGATGAGCGCCCCGACCACCACCTGGGCGCAGCGCCGCCGCGAGAAGATCGACGACACGGCGGGCCGCAGTCTCGGCGCCGACGCGCTGCGCCGGCTGCGGCGCAGCCCCACGGCGATCACCGGGGCCGTCATCGTCGGGCTGTTCGTGCTCGTGTCCCTGTGCGCGCCGCTGATCGCGCCGCACGACCCGGGTCAGGCGTTCCCGGAGCTGCTCGACGAGCTGCGGCCCGGCTCGATCCCCGGCCCGCAGGACGGGTTCCCGTTCGGCTCGGACCAGAACGGCCGCGACGAGTTCTCCCGGATGATCCTGGCCTCGCGGCAGACGTTGCTGGTCGGCGTGCTGGCGACGCTGTTCGGGCTGGCCGCCGGGGTCGTCGTCGGGGCGGTCGCGGGCGCCGTCGGCGGGTGGGTGGACACCGTGCTCATGCGGGTCACCGACGTGCTGCTGTCGATCCCGTCGCTGCTGCTCGCGATCTCGATCGCCGCGCTCGCCGCCCGGCCCAGCCAGACCACGGTGATCATCGCGGTGGCGCTGGTGAACGTTCCGATCTTCGCCCGGCTGCTGCGCGGCTCGATGCTCGCCCAGCGCGAGTCCGACCACGTCCTCGCGGCGACCGCGCTCGGCGTCCGGCGCCGGGCCGTCGTGCTGCGGCACATGCTGCCCAATGCGATCGGGCCGGTGATCGTCCAGGCCACGCTCACACTGGCCACCGCCATCCTGGACGCCGCCGCGCTGTCCTTCCTCGGCCTCGGCGACGCCGACCCGGCCCGTGCGGAGTGGGGGCTGATGCTCGCGTCGGCCCAGCCGTACCTGGACGTGCGGCCCGCACTGGCGTTCTACCCGGCGATCGCGATCATCATCGTCGCGCTCGGGTTCACGCTGCTCGGCGAGTCGCTGCGCGAGGCCCTCGACCCGAAGGGGCGCCGATGAACCCGCTGCTGTCCGTGGAGGACCTGTCCGTCCGGTTCGTGCGCAAGGGCGAGCCGACCGTCACGGCCGTCGACGGGGTGTCGTTCGACGTCCGTCCCGGCGAGGTCGTGGGGCTGGTCGGTGAGTCCGGCTGCGGCAAGTCCGTCACCTCGCTGGCGATCATGGGCCTGCTGCCGGGCCGCACCCCGCGGGTGTCCGGCCGGGTGACGCTCGACGGCGAGCCGCCCGTCGACCTGCTCACCCTCTCCGACGCCGAGCTCCGGGAACGCCGGGGCCGCGACATCGGGATGGTGTTCCAGGACCCGCTGTCCTCGCTGAACCCGGTGGTGCCGGTCGGGGTGCAGATCACCGAGGCGCTGATCCGGCACCGGGGCATGTCGAAGGGGCAGGCCCGCGCCGAGGCGGTCTCGCTGCTGGACCGGGTGGGGATCCCCGATCCGGCACGGCGGCTGACCTCGTACCCGCACCAGATGTCGGGCGGGATGCGGCAGCGCGCGCTGATCGCGATCGCGCTCGCCTGCCGGCCGCGGCTGCTGATCGCGGACGAACCGACCACCGCCCTCGACGTCACCATCCAGGCGCAGATCCTGGAGCTGCTGCGCGAGCTCGTCGCGGAGACCGGGACCGCACTGGTGATGATCACGCACGACCTCGGCGTCGTCGCGGGGCTGTGCGACCGGGTCAACGTCCTCTACGGGGGACGGGTGGTGGAGCGGGCCGAGCGGCACGCCCTGTTCGCCCGCCCGCGCCACCCGTACACGTCGGGCCTGATCGGGTCGATCCCGCGGCTGGACTCGGACCCGGCCGACGAGCTGCCCGCCATCAGCGGGTCGGTGGCCGACAACCTCCCGTGGGACGACGCGTGCGCGTTCGCCCCGCGGTGCCCGCGCGCGCTGGAGACCTGCACGTCCCGCACACCGGTGGCCGAGTCGGATCCCGACCGGCTGCTGCGGTGCCACAACCCGGTGGGAGCCGACGCATGACCGCGTTGCTGGAGGTCGACGGCCTCGAGGTGCACTTCCCGATCACCCGTGGCGTGCTGGTGCAGCGCACGATCGGGCACGTCCGCGCGGTCGACGGCGTGGCCCTGCGGATCGAGCGCGGCGAGACCTACGGGCTCGTGGGGGAGTCGGGCTGCGGGAAGTCCACCCTCGGGCGGGCGATCCTGAAGCTGACCGATCCGACCGCCGGGTCCGTGACGTTCGACGGCACCGACGTCGCGACGCTGTCGGGCGAGCCGTTGCGCCGGATGCGGCAGCGGTTCCAGATGGTGTTCCAGGATCCGCTGTCCAGCCTGGACCCGCGGCAGTCGGTCGGGTCGATGCTGCGTGAGGGCATGGCCGCGCACGGGCTCGGCGACGACCCGGAACGCCTGCGCGGGCTGATGACCGCCGTCGGGCTGCCCGCATCGGCGCTGGGCCGGTACCCGCACGAGTTCTCGGGCGGGCAGCGGCAGCGGATCGGGATCGCCCGGGCGCTGTGCGTGGAGCCGGACCTGATCGTCGCCGACGAGCCGGTCTCCGCGCTGGACGTCTCCGTGCAGGCCCAGGTGCTCAACCTGCTGCGCTCGCTGCAGCGCGAGCTCGGCCTGACCTACCTCGTGATCGCGCACGACCTCGCCGTCGTCCGGCACGTGTCGGACCGGGTGGGGGTGATGTACCTGGGCTCGATCGTGGAGGAGGCGCCGGCCGGCGCGCTGTACGACGAGCCGCTGCACCCCTACACCCGGGCGCTGCTCTCCGCGGTGCCGCAGCCCGACCCGTCCGCCGAGGACGGCCGGGAGCGGATCCTGCTCACCGGTGACCTGCCGTCACCCGCCGCGCCGCCGGCGGGCTGCCGGTTCCACACCCGCTGCCCGTGGCGACAGGCCGACCGGTGCGACACCGAGCGCCCGGAGCTCCGGGAGATCGGGACCGGGCACCGGGTGGCCTGCCACCACGCCGAGGCGATCCGGGACGGCCGGATCACCCCGCACCGGGTGGAGCCGGAGGAGACGGTCGCGGCCCCGGACACCGGTCCCGAGGTCCCGGAGCACACCTTCTCGATCACCGACGCCATGGGCCGCTGACGCGGCTCGTGAGTGGTTGTCGCGGTCAGGACCGCGACAACCACTCACCAGCGTCTACCGCAGTGCCCGGTTGATCGCGCTCACGACGGCCTTGAGGCTCGCGCTGGTGATCGAGCTGTCGATGCCCACGCCCCAGAAGACCTTCTCGTCGACGGCGCACTCGACGTAGGCCGCGGCGCGGGCGTCGTCCCCGCCGCCCATGGCGTGCTCGTGGTAGTCGAGGACGCGGACGTCGAACCCGATGCCGGCCAGCGCGTCGACGAACGCGGCGATGGGGCCGTTGCCGGAGCCGGTGATCTCGTGCAGGTCGGACTCCACCCGGACGGTCGCGACGATCTCGTCGCGGCCCTCGCCGTCGCTCGAGATCCGGTGCCGCACGAGCTTGAGCGGGGTCTCGCGGCCCAGGTACTCGGTGTCGAACGCGTCGCGCATCGTCTTCGGCTCGACCTCACCGCCCTCGGTGTCGGTGTAGGCCTGGATCACGTGCGAGAACTCGATCTGGAGCCGGCGCGGCAGCTCCATCTGGTGCTCGGTCTTCATGACGTAGGCGATGCCGCCCTTGCCGGACTGCGAGTTGACCCGGATGACGGCCTCGTAGGTGCGGCCGATGTCCTTCGGGTCGACCGGCAGGTACGGGACCTCCCACGGGTGCTCCTCGACCGGGTGCCCGGCCTCGGCGGCCTCGGCGCGCATCGCGTCGAAGCCCTTGTTGATCGCGTCCTGGTGGGAGCCGGAGAACGCGGTGTAGACCAGGTCGCCGCCCCAGGGGTGGCGCTCCGGGACCGGCAGCTGGTTGCAGTACTCGACGGTGCGGCGGACCTCGTCGATGTCCGAGAAGTCGATCTGCGGGTCGACGCCCTGCGTGAACAGGTTCATGCCCAGCGCGACCAGGTCGACGTTGCCGGTGCGCTCGCCGTTGCCGAACAGGCAGCCCTCGATCCGGTCGGCGCCGGCCTGGTAGCCCAGCTCGGCGGCGGCGATCCCGGAACCGCGGTCGTTGTGCGGGTGCAGGGACAGGACCAGCGCGTCGCGGCGGTCCAGGTGCCGGTGCATCCACTCGATGGAGTCGGCGTAGACGTTCGGGGTCGCCATCTCCACCGTCGCCGGCAGGTTGACGATCATCGGGTGCTCCGGCGTCGGCTGCCAGATCGCGGAGACCTGGTTGCAGACGTCGACGGCGTACTGCAGCTCGGTCCCGGTGTAGGACTCCGGCGAGTACTGGAAGGTCCAGTCGGTGTCCGGGTACTTCTCGGAGAAGCGCTGGACCTCCTCGGCGCCGTCGGTGGCGATCTTGGCGATCCCGGCGCGGTCGGAGCGGAACACGACCCGGCGCTGCAGGATCGACGTCGAGTTGTAGAGGTGGACGACCGCCGAGTGCGCGCCCTCGCAGGCGGCGAAGGTCCGCTCGATCAGCTCGGGACGGGCCTGGGTCAGGACCTGGATCTGGACGTCGTCCGGGATCGCGTCCTCGTCGATGATCTCGCGGACGAAGTCGAAGTCGGTCTGGCTGGCCGCCGGGAACCCGACCTCGATCTGCTTGTAGCCCATGCGTACCAGCAGGTCGAACATGCGGCGCTTGCGCAGCGGGCTCATCGGGTCGATCAGCGCCTGGTTGCCGTCGCGCAGGTCCACCGCGCACCACAGCGGGGCGCGGTCGATGACCTTGTCCGGCCAGGTGCGGTCCGGCAGCGAGACCGGTTCGACCAGCTGATGGAAGGGCTTGTACCGGTGGAACGGCATCTGCGAGCCCCGCTGGCGGTTCCAGGCGGGCTGGGCGGCGTGCGGGGCACCCGCGGGGGTGCGGACGTTGCTGCTGGCGCGGGACTCGTACGCGTCCGGGGACGTGGTCACTTCGGTGCTCCATGTGTGCGCTTCGGCGGTCGTCGACCGGCGGACACGCGAAACCCCGCGACGAGGGGCCGGTCGGTCAGACCCCGCCGCGGCGGCGAAGGAGCAGGCGCGCCATGGACCCCACGTTAGACCCGGACCCCCGTTGCACGGCAACCCGGAGACCCGATCGATCGTTGCCGGGTCGCAACGAAGTGATCACAACTGTGGGCGTTCCCCCTCGTTGGACCGGCAGCGAAGGCGCTCCGGGTGCGAACATGGCACCCGTCACGACGTGGAGGGTGTGCGATGGCGGCAACCGTGGGAACCACCGTGCGGCAGGGGATCGGGATCATCGCGACGATCGTGCGGATCGTCGGGCTGGTCATCGTCGCGATCCTGGTCGCACACATCGTGCTGACCCTGCTCGACGCGAACCCGCAGAACTTCCTGACGGAGTTCGTCTCGACCTGGGCCGCACAGTTCAACCTGGGCCTGGCGAACCTGTTCACCCCCGAGCAGCCGAAGATGGCGGTGACGCTGAACTACGGCGTCGCGGCGATCCTCTGGATGATCGTGACGGCCGTGGTCGTCCGGCTGCTGCGCCGCGTCTAGTCCGGATCCGGCCCGTCAGGACGCGACCCGGCGTCCGGGGACGGGCTCGGCCACCGTCCCGGACGTGGCCGACGCCGCCTCCTGTGCTGCCATGTGGATGCGCCACGACCCGCACCGGCACCGCAGGTAGCTGACGACGCCGTCGGACGTCCGGTGGCGGGACACCGGTTCCCACTCGTGTTCCAGGGGTGTGCTCACGACGACGACGGTGCTGTAATGCCTCAGTGCACATCAACCCTTACGGTCGTGATCCCGTGCTGCTCGCCGCCGACCTCGCGAACGACCCGCCGTCGTCGCTCCGGGAGCTGGCCGAGCGGGCGGTGGCCGCGGGCGTCGCGCGGGAGTGGGAGCCGGTCGAGGCCGATCTCGGCGCGGTGCGTGTCCTGCTGGAGCGCTGGACCGCCGTCGTCGACGCCGGTCCGGGCGCCGAGCGCGCCCGGCTCCTGAACGCGCTGCTCGCGGAGGGGACCGGTCCGCCCCGCCTGACCGACCACGACGGGCACTGGCACCTCCACCACCGCGACGACGGGCTCGGCCTGGCCGGGGTGCTGCACGCGCTGATCGCGATGGGCACCGCGACGCACCTGGCGACGAAGGGGATGGACCGGCTCGGGCGCTGCGCCGCCCCGGAGTGCGGACGGGTGTACGCCGACGTCTCCCGCACCGGCCGGCAGCGGTACTGCAGCGCCCGCTGCGGGAACACCGACGCCGTCCGGCGGCACCGGCGCAGGGCCGCTGCCTGACCGCATGTACCCGCGGGGCCGCGCGCGGCGCGGGATACCCGATCGGGGCCGCGAAGGCCCGCCCGTGTGGGCTGCGTCATCGAGGTCGGGCCAGAGCCTGAAATCGGGTGCCCCCCGCCGGTAGTGTGCCGTTCCGACCAGCGCCGCGGGTGTGTCCCCACGCGTTCCCGCGGCCCAGAGAGAGCACCCGACGGCTCCGGACCCCGGAGCCAGGACAGGAGGTCGGCGTGGCCCTCGTCGTGCAGAAGTACGGCGGTTCGTCGGTCGAGAGCGCGGAACGCATCAAGAAGGTCGCGGAGCGCATCGTCCGTACCCGCAAGGAGGGCCATGACGTCGTCGTCGTCGTGTCCGCCATGGGGGACACCACGGACGAACTGACCGATCTCGCCGAGCAGATCTCACCCAAGCCCCCGGCCCGCGAGATGGACATGCTCCTCACCGCCGGTGAGCGGATCTCGAACGCCCTCGTGGCGATGGCGATCCACTCGCTCGGGGCCGAGGCCCGCTCGTTCACCGGCTCCCAGGCCGGCATGCTCACCACCTCGAAGCACGGCGACGCGCGGATCACCGAGGTGAACCCGTACCGGCTGCGCGAGGCGCTGGACGAGGGGCACATCGTCCTCGTCGCCGGCTTCCAGGGGATGAGCGCGGACTCGAAGGACATCACCACGCTCGGCCGCGGCGGGTCGGACACGACCGCCGTCGCCCTCGCCGCGGCGCTGAACGCCGACGTCTGCGAGATCTACTCGGACGTGGACGGCGTGTTCTCCGCCGACCCGCGGATCGTCCCGAAGGCCAGCCTGCTGGAGACGGTGACCTACGAGGAGATGCTCGAGCTCGCCGCGTCCGGGGCGAAGGTCCTGCACCTGCGGGCGGTCGAGTACGCCCGCCGCTACGGCGTCCCGCTGCGGGTGCGCAGTTCCTACAACGACAAGCCGGGCACGCTGGTCTCCGGCTCGATCGAGGAGATTCCGTTGGAGAACCCGATCATCACCGGCGTCGCGCACGACCGGTCCGAGGGCAAGATCACGGTCACCGGTGTGCCGGACACCCCCGGCATGGCGGCGAAGATCTTCCGCACGGTCGCGGACGCGGAGATCAACATCGACATGGTCCTGCAGAACATCTCCAACGTCTCCGACAAGAAGACCGACATCACCTTCTCGCTGCCCCGCTCGAACGGCGACACCGCCGTCGCGGCGCTGGAGCGGGCGAAGTCGGAGATCGGCTTCTCCGAGATCATCTACGACAACGACATCGGCAAGGTGTCGCTGGTCGGCGCCGGCATGCGGAACCACCCGGGCGTCACCGCGAAGTTCTGCGAGGCGCTCTCGGACGCCGGCATCAACATCGAGACCATGAACACCTCCGAGATCCGGATCTCGGTCATCTGCCGCTCGGACCAGCTGGACGACGCGGTGCAGGCGCTGCACGAGGCCTTCGAGCTCGGCGCCGAGGACGACGCGGTGGTCGCCGCGGGAACGGGCCGGTGAGCTGAGATGGCCATGGACAAGCCCGTACTGGCGCTGGTCGGCGCCACCGGTGCCGTCGGCACCACCATGATCGAGATCATCGACTCCCGCGAGTCCGTGCCGTGGGGCGAGATCCGCCTGATCGCCTCCGCCCGCTCGGCGGGCAAGGTGCTGCGGGTCCGCGGCGAGGACGTCACCGTCCTCGAGCTGAAGCCCGAGGTGTTCGACGGCGTCGACATCGCGATGTTCGACGTCCCGGACGAGGTCAGCGCCGAGTGGGCGCCGATCGCCGCGGCGCGCGGTGCCGTCGCGGTGGACAACTCGGGTGCGTTCCGGATGGACCCCGAGGTGCCGCTGGTGGTGCCCGAGGTGAACCCGGAGAAGGTCACCGAGCGCCCCAAGGGGATCATCGCCAACCCGAACTGCACGACGCTGTCGATGATGGCGGCGATGGGTGCGCTGCACCGCGAGTTCGGACTGGAGTCGCTGGTCGTGGCCTCGTACCAGGCCGCGTCCGGTGCCGGGCAGCCCGGCATCGACCAGCTCTACGCCGAGATCGAGGCGGTGGCGGGCAAGCAGGCCGGCAACGTCTCGGGCGACGTCGCGAAGGCGCTGTCCGACGCCGGTGTCCCGGTCGGGTCCGAGGCAGGCTCGCCGTTCCCGGCGCCGCTGGCGCTCAACGTCGTGCCGTGGGCCGGGTCCCTCAAGGACGACGGCTGGTCGTCGGAGGAGCTGAAGGTCCGCAACGAGTCCCGCAAGATCCTCGGGATCCCGGAGCTCAAGGTCTCGGCGACCTGCGTCCGCGTCCCGGTGGTCACGACGCACGCGCTGTCGATCCACGCGACCTTCTCCCGCGAGGTCGCGGTCGACGCCGCCCGCAAGGTGCTGGGAGCCCAGCCGACGATCGTCGTCAAGGACGACCCGGCGGCCGGCGAGTGGCCGACCCCGGCCGACGCCGTCGGCGGGGACCCGACCGTGGTGGGCCGGATCCGGCAGGCGCTGGACTTCCCGAACACCCTCGAGCTGTTCGTCTGCGGCGACAACCTGCGCAAGGGTGCCGCGCTGAACACCTACGAGGTCGCGGAGACGGTCGCCGCCGCAGGCTGACCGGACCCGCCGCACGCACCGACGGCCGCCGCCCGGACTCCCGGGACGGCGGCCGTCGTCGTGTGTGGGGCCGGCTCAGGGGAGTCGCAGCGTCGTGACGACGGCCCGGTGGTCGGTGCCCGGCACGACGTGCGTCGAGAACGACTCGGCGGTGATGCCGCCGGTCGACAGCACGTGGTCGATCTGCGGGCCCAGCCAGGCAGGCGCCCAGGTCGGCCAGGTGCCGGACAGCCCGTTGCCGGTCTGTGCCGCCGCGTCGCCGCACCCGGCGGTCGCCTCGCGGAACACCGAGTGGTCGAGCGTGGCGTTGAAGTCCCCGGCGATCACGGCGGGGGTGTCGCCCGAGCACCACTGCCCGACCGTCCCCAGGTCCGAGCGCCACTGGCCGACCGAGCGCGGCACCGGCGCGACCGAGTGGAACGCGACGAACCGCAGCTCGCCCAGCCCGCCGCCGGTCGCCTCCATGTAGGGGAAGCGGACGTCGTCGCCGGCGCGGGTGCGGACGTCGCCGAGGCGCTCCGCGATCGCGACCGTGTTGCCCGTGACGTCGGCCCGGCGGGGCGACACCGACGACTCGAGGCGGTAGCCCATCGGCTCGAGCAACGGCTCGAGCTGCTGCTTGTAGCGACCGCCGGCCTCGGGGATCGAGACGATGTCCGGGTCCTCGTCGTCGATCAGCGCGGCGAGCGATCCGGCGTCGGCCTCGCCCTCGTAGACGTTGAGGGCGAGGACCTTGAGGGTGCTCCCGCCCGCGGGCGGGGTGGCCGACGCCGTCGTCCGGGGGAGCACCAGCGAGGCGCCCACCAGCGCGATCAGCGCCAGGACGACCGGCACCGGCCAGAACCGCCGGGCGAACGCGGTGACGACGAGCGCGACCAGCACCAGGACCGTCAGCGCCGCGACCCCGAGCGGCCGGAACGCGATGAGCTGTGCGAACGGCGAGTAGGCGTCGAGCCCGACCAGGTCCGGGAGGGTGGCGCCGGCGGCACCGACACCCAGGAACAGCGCGAACGCCCACCGGACCGGCCCGAACCGGCGGCGGGGAGGCCCCCGGCGGATCGGCTGGGTCTCGGAGTCGGGGTGGGGTGGCGCGCTCACCCGGTCCAGTCTGCCCGAGCGGGCCGCCCCGGAGCGGAGGATCCGGGGGACGGTGCGCCGATCGCCTGTGGACCCTCTCAGACACCGGCTTGCGTGATCGTCCGTCGACCGCTCCACGCTGCCGGTACGCGGGTCGGCGCCTCCTGGACGGGAGGCCAGTGAGCTGTGTCTCCGCAGCGGACGGTCAGGTGCGCACCCGCATCAGCCACGCCGACATCCCGGCGAACACGACGGCGACCGAGCCGCACACGGCGATCGCGGCGCCCGGCGAGACGGCGTCGACGAGGAACCCGGACAGCGGGTTCGCGATGGCGATGCCGAGCGTCGTCGCCGAGCCCTGCAGACCGGTGACCAGCCCGCGGACCCGGTCCGGGGCGAGCCCGCCGACGGCGTCGCTGCCGGCGGCCAGCGTCGGTGCGACGAGAAGTCCGGCGGGGAGCAGGAGGAGCAGCAGGCCCCACCACGACGAGGCGAGCGCGGCCGGCAGCGTCAGCAGGCCGAGGGCGGCGAGCAGCAGCGGGAGGGGCACGGCCCGGCGGGCGGCCCCGTAGGCGAACCCGCCGACCAGCGACGCCAGGCACCATCCGGCGTTGACCAGCGCGATCGCCCACGCCTGGTCGGCGGCGGTCAGCGCCGCGACGAACGCGAACTCGGTCCCCATGATCGCGATGACCGCGGCGGTCACCGTGAGCAGCGCACCCACCAGCGGGCGGGACAGCCAGCTGCGGACCGGTGGCCGGGGCTCGGAGCGGGCGGCGCCGCCGTCAGCACGGACGGGTGGATCGAGCCACCACAGCGCCAGCCCGGCCAGCACGAACCCGGCCCCGATCACCCGCAGCGAGACCGCGGAGCCCAGCCACACCGTCAGCAGCGAGCCGATGGCCGGGCCGGTCATGTACGACAGCTCGACCGACATCGAGTCCAGTGCGAACGCCGGACGCCGGTGCCCGGCCGGCACGATCGCCGCGATCACCTGCCGGACCAGGGAGAAAACCGGCAACGTCAGGACGCCCGCGACGAACGCCGCAGCCAGCAGCCCGGCGTACCCCAGCAACGGGGCGACCGACCAGAACAGCAGGCCGGACGTCGTCGTCAGCACCACCATCGGGCGCAGCCCGAAGCGGTCGATCACCGAGCCCAGCAGGGGTGCGCCGACCGCCATCCCGGTGGGGACGGCCGCCGCGACCAGCCCGGCGGCGCCGAAGCCGTAGCCCAGCGTCAGGACCGTGTGCAGGGTCAGGGTGACGCCGACGGCCGTCGCGGGGATCCGGGCCGCGATGCCGATCCCGGTGATCGTTCCGACCCCCGGGCGTCGCAGGACGTCGGCGAAGGCGCCGATCCCGGAACGCGGTGGGGCGGAGGTCGTGGCATCGGGCACCCGTCCATCGTGCGGGGCGGTGTCCACCGGATTCCGGCCGGGCCCGCCGTCCCCGGTTTGGTTCCGGAGGGCGCGGGAATCCCCGACGGGACTCCCGAACGAACGCCGACCACCACCACGAGGAGGCGCGGCAGTGACGAGCTCGCAGCCCAAGCCGACCACCACCGACTCCGGCAGCCCGGTCGCCAGCGACGAACACTCGCTGACCATCGGTCCCGACGGTCCCATCCTGCTCAACGACCACTACCTGATCGAGCAGATGGCGAACTTCAACCGGGAGCGCATCCCGGAGCGCCAGCCGCACGCCAAGGGTGGCGGCGCGTTCCTGAGGTTCGAGACCACCGAGGACGTCTCGCGGTACACGAAGGCCTCGTTCCTCCAGCCCGGCGCGGAGACGCGTGGCGTGATCCGGTTCTCCACCGTCGCTGGGGAGCGGGGCAGCCCCGACACCTGGCGCGACCCGCGCGGGTTCTCGCTGAAGCTGTGGACCGACGAGGGCAACTGGGACATGGTCGGCAACAACACGCCGGTGTTCTTCGTCCGCGACCCGATGAAGTTCCAGCACTTCATCCGCTCGCAGAAGCGCCGCGTCTCCAACAACCTGCGCGACCACGACATGCAGTGGGACTTCTGGACGCTCTCCCCCGAGTCCGCGCACCAGGTGACCTGGCTGATGGGCGACCGCGGCGTCCCGAAGACCTGGCGGCATATGAACGGCTACTCCAGCCACACCTACAGCTGGATCAACGACGCCGGCGAGATGTTCTGGGTGAAGTACCACTTCAAGACCGACCAGGGTGTCGAGTGCCTGACCCAGGACGAGGCCGACCACCTCGCCGGGGCGGACGCCGACTATCACCAGCGCGACCTCTACGACCAGATCGAGGCAGGCAACCACCCGAGCTGGACGCTGTACGTGCAGGTCATGCCCTTCGCCGACGCGACGACCTACCGGTTCAACCCGTTCGACCTGACCAAGGTCTGGCCGCACGCCGACTACCCGCTGATCAAGGTCGGGAAGCTGACCCTGGACCGGAACGTCGAGGACTACCACGCGGAGATGGAGCAGGCCGCGTTCGAGCCGAACAACCTGGTGCCGGGCACCGGGCTGTCGCCGGACCGGATGCTGCTGGCCCGCGGGTTCTCCTACGCCGACGCGCACCGCGCCCGGCTCGGCGTCAACTACAAGCAGATCCCCGTCAACGCGCCGCGGTCCGAGGTGAACAACTACGCCAAGGACGGCTCGATGCGGATCACGAACTCCCGTGACCCGATCTACGCGCCGAACTCCTACGGCGGGCCCGCCGCCGACCCGAAGCGGGTCGCGGAGGCGCAGTGGCACGCCGACGGCGACATGGTCCGCACCGCGTACGCCCTGCGCGAGCAGGACGACGACTGGGGCCAGGCCGGCACGATGGTCCGCGAGGTCTTCGACGACGCCGCGCGCGAGCGGTTCGTGGGCAACGTGGCCGGGCACCTGTCCGACGGCGTCACCGAGCCCATCCTCCAGCGCGCCTTCGAGTACTGGCGCAACGTCGACAAGGACATCGGCGACCGGATCGAGCAGGCCGTGCGAGGCGGCTGACGCCGCCCGTGAGTGGTTATCGTGGCTCTGGCCGCGTGTCGTGTCTCAGCACATCTGAGACAGATCTGTCTCAGCACATCGTGGACGGTTTGCTGGTGGTCCGCTGGTAGCGGACGCTGCGATCGAGGGTAAGGCTGGCGGCGACCGCGTCGTCGATGAGGATGGTGACGCGGTCGCCTTGCCAGAACACCTCCGCGGTGGTGCCTGCGTGGCGGCGGCCCAGACCGATCGAGGTTCCGGAGAAGCTGATGACTCCGGTCTCGGAGACGGTGCGGGTGAGGTGTCCGGCGATGCGGGGTGCGGGTCCGGCCGGTCGGGCGGGTTCGCGGGTGTGGAAACGCTGGTGCGGGGTGTCGCCGTCGAGGCTTTGGTGGCGGCGGTGGTTGTAGCCCTGCCGGTAGGTCTCGAGCAGGTTCTGGAGTTCGGTCAGGGTGGCCGGGGTGGGTCGGGCGGCGAGCCAGCGTTGCAGGGTCTGGTGGGCGCGTTCGTTCTTCCCGCAGGTCTGTGGGTGTCCGATCGAGGACACGATGGTGGTGATGCCCAGCGCGGCCAGGCGGCGTTCGAGGTCGACCAGGGGCCACTGGCGGCGCCGGCCGGAGAAGGCGGTGCCGTTGTCGGAGAGCACGCAGGCCGGGTGGCCGTAGCGGGCGAAGCCGGCGCTGAGCGCGGCCCAGGCGGCCTCGCCGTTCTCGCTGCTCGCGGCGTGGCAGGCGATGTCGAGCCGGGAGTGGTCGTCGATGACCTGCACCACCGTGGCGCGCCGGCCATCGGCCAGGACGGTCTGGGCGCCGTCGATCTGCCAGACCGCGTTCGGGGCCGGGTGGACGAACCGGTGCGTTCTGCGGCGGGGTCGTTTACGTGGTTGCGGGGTGATCTGGCCGCGGTCGGCCAGCAGCCGGTGGATCGTGGCCCGCGACGGGACCTCGGCCTGCTCGAGTGCCGGGCCGCTGCCGCCGCTACTGCCAGGGCCGCTGCCGGCGCTACTGCCAGGGCTGCTGCCGGGGCTGCGGCCGGTGCGGGCCGCGTCGAGCAGCCGCCAGCGGATGGTCTGGGCTCCGTGGTCCCAGCCCTGGTCGGCGAGTTCTTTGCGGGCCCGCACCACCGCCTCGGCCACGTGTTCGGCCACCGCGCTGGGACGGGTGTGCGGGGCACGTGAACGCGGTGCCAGACCGGTGCTGCCCTGGTCTCGGAAACGGGACAGCTTGCGATAGAACACCGACCGGGACACGCCGAGTTCTCGGCACACCCGAGCGATGTTGATCTCTTGCCCGGCGGCGGCCCGGGCGACCGCCGCGACGAGGTCGGGATCCATCTCGAACCCTGTTCCACCCACCTGGACCAGGCTGGTCGATCACCAGGATCGACCAACCCGGCCAGCGGGCTACTCAGTGTCCTCGATGTGCCGAGACATCAACTGTGTCGGATGTCCTGAGAACAGACACGTGGCTCTGGCCGCGATAACCACTCACGAGCGCCGGAGGCGCCATGGAGATCTGGCACAACCCGCGCTGCTCGAAGAGCCGCGCCACGCTCGCCCTGCTGCAGGAGCACGGCGTCGAGCCGGCCGTGCGGCGCTACCTGGACGACCCGCCGTCGCGGGCCGAGATCGAGGCCGCGCTCGCCGCGCTCGGCACCGACGATCCGCTCGTGATCACCCGCACCGGCGAGGCCGCGTTCCGGGAGCAGGGCCTCAAGGGCGCCGACCGGGCCACCCTGCTCGACGCCCTGGCCGCCGAGCCGAAGCTGATCGAGCGTCCGCTGGTGCGCTCCGGCGACCGGGCCGTGCTGGGCCGGCCGCCGGAGAACGTGCTGCCACTGATCGAGGGCTGAGGCCGGTGGGTCGCGGGCGCCGGGTCACGGATGCGGTCGAGCCGGGACGGCGCGACGTGGCGTGGACTCGCGGGTGTCCCACCTCGTGCTGGCCAGGCGGCGTTCCGCGAACGTGAGCAGATCGAACACGTCCTGTGCGAAGTAGCCGCGCGTCCCCCGCTCCAGAGTCCTCCGGGTGAGGACACCGGCATCGGTGAGCTCGTCGAGGGCTTTGTGCGCTGCGGGGGCCGACACGTCGAGGAGACGACGGACCGTCGCCGCCGTGACGAGCGGTGCCTCCGGCAGGAGATCGAGCAGGCGGGCGACCCCGGAACCCGATCGCGGCACGTCCCGCACCCCGCGGCCGGCCCGTAGCCGCGACAGCCGGGCCGCCCAGTCGGTCCGCAGCTCCGTGAGATCGGACGCGAACCGGGTGACCTGGTCGACCGCGGTCCCGGCGGCGTCGACGAACGTGCTCAGCCAGGTCTCGGTACCGGCGCGGGCGGCATCCGCGTCGGGGGGTCCGAGATAGCGGTAGGCGGTGAGCCCGTCGACATAGGCGTCGGAGTGGGTGAGGAGCACGAGACTGATGGGGAGGATGGCCGCCGGGGTCAGACCGCGCCTGGTGAGGACCGTGTGGATCAGAGCCCGCCCCACCCGGCCGTTGCCGTCGGTGTAGGGGTGGATGGTCTCGAACTGGGCATGGACGAGGGCCGCCTGGACCAGAGGCGCGTGGACGCCGCCGGCCGCATAGGCGACGAGATCCTCCATCAACGGCCGGACGTGCGTCTCCGGCGGCGGGACGAACTGGGCCCCGAGCGGGTTCCAACCGCTTCCCCCGATCCAGTTCTGGACAGTGCGGAGGCCGTGGTGCCGTTCCTCCGGGAGCAGCGCGCGGTGCAGCCCGTCCACGGCGCCCACCGTCACGTCGAGGCCCTCGGCGAGATCGGTCGCGGCGGAGCGGAGGACCGCGATGTTGTTCGCGACGAAGCGGGCGCTCGCGCTGATCCTCCCGCGTCCGACCGGTTCGGACTCGGCGAGCTCCGCGAGCGCCACGCGCTGCGCGGACACGTGCATCCCCTCGATGCGCGACGACGCGATCGCCTCGGAGCGGAGCAGGAACCGGGCCAGCCCCTCGAGACCACGCGCCGCAGCTCCCGAGGACAGCGCGCGGACGGAGGCCTCGACGCCGGCCGCCCGGGTCGCGAGCTCGCCGCCGAGCGCGAGCGGGCGCCCGTCGAGCGGATCGGGGACGTAGGCCTCGTAGCGGCCACCGCGCCGGGCTTCGCGGGTCGGCGCGTCCCAGGACGGTTCCCAGGTCCGGACCGTCAGCTCGGCCATGCTCGACGCTCCTGCCGTAAGTTGCTCAGAACCCCACTGTGGTTAACTTTCGAGGGTCAAAGTTAACCACAGTGGGGTTCCGGTCAAGGAAACGGCGCACGCCGGGTCAGCCGGCCAATGCCCGGCGGACGAAGTCGACCTCGGTCGCGATCAGGTCCAGCTGGTCGGACACGACGAGCGACCCGTGGCCGGCGTCGAACCGGCTGACCTCGTAGGCGACGTCGTCGCGGCCCGCGAGGGCGTCCAGGTAGTTGTCGATCTGCCGGATCGGGCAGCGCGGGTCGTTCTCCCCCGCCAGGACCAGCACCGGCACCCGCACCGCGTCGACGTAGGTCAGCGGCGACGCCTCCCGGTAGAGGTCCGGCAGGTCGGCGGGGGAGCCGCCGAACAGCGCCCGGTCGAACGCCCGCAGCTGCTCCATCTCGTCGTCGTAGGCGGCCACGTAGTCGGCCACCGGCACCCCGGCGACGGCGGCCGCCCATCGCTCCGGCTGCGATCCCGCCGCGAGCAGCGCCAGGTAGCCGCCCCAGGACCAGCCGTCGACGGCGCAGCGGGCCGGGTCGACGGTGCCGTCCGCGACCAGGGCGTCCTGCACCGCGGCGACGTCGTCCAGCTCGGTCAGGCCCGGCCGGCCCTCGATCGCGTCCCGCCACGCCGAGCCGTACCCGGTGGAACCGCGGTAGTTGATCTCGACGACGGTGAACCCGGCGTCGACCCAGGTGGCGCGGCCGGCGTCGAACCGGTCCTCGTCGGCGGCGTGCGGGCCGCCGTGCAGCACGAACACCGCCGGTGCGGGGCGGTCGCCGGTCCGGGGTGCCTCGGTGACCAGGGTGTGCACGTCGCCACCGGGGCCGGTGGTCCAGACGTCGCGTACCGGCAGCGAGCCGGGCGGGCGCTCCCCGGGCGGCGCGACCAGGACGTCGTCGGTGCCGTCCGGGCGCAGCGCCCGGATCTGCGACGGGGTCGCCGCCGACGACGACGAGTACTCGACGGTCCCGTCGGCGCGGACCTCGGCGGAGCCGACGCAGCCCGGTGCCGTCGCCAGTTCGACCGGAGTGCCGGTGGCCAGGTCGTAGCGGAACAGCCGGGTCCGCGCCGCGTGCGTGTGCGCGATCAGCAGCGCGGACGCGTCCGGGTAGAAGCCGCCGACGAGCTCCCCGGGCAGGTCGATCTCCAGCTCGGTGACCGCCCCCGTGGTCGGGTCCCAGATCAGCAGCTCCTCGCGGCCACGGCGCTCGTGCGAGACCAGCAGCCGCTGGTCCCCGGCGACCGGCGCGAACTCCAGCGGGGCGAGCCCCTTGCCCGGGCCGTCGTGCAGCTCGCCGACGACCCCGCCGCCGTCGAGGTCCAGCACCCGCAGCGACGGGTGGCGGGAGTCGCCGTGCTCGGAGTGCGAGATCGCGAGCAGCGTCTCGTCCTCGGACAGCGCGCCGACCCCGGCGTCCTCGGTGTGCCGGTAGACGACCCTGGCGGGTCCGGCCGAGCCGCGCTCGTGGACCAGCAGGGTGGTGCCGTCGTCGGTGGAGACGCCGACCGCGGTCCGCCGCCTGCCGATCTCCAGACCGGCCGGGTAGCCGTCACCGGCGCCGGGGACGGCGGGCTCGGTCGGCGCGCCGGCGGCCGCGGACCACGGCTGGGCGACCCAGTGCCCGAACTCGTCGCCGTCGGTGTCGGCGAACCACCACAGGTGCTCCCCGTCCGGCGGCAGGACGGCCGAGGTCGTGCCGTTGCGCCGGTCGGTCACCTGCCGGTGCTCGCCGGAGTCCCGGTCCCACACGTGGATCTCGAACGTGCCGGTCGCGTTGGAGACGTAGGCGGTGCGGTGCGGTGCGTCGAGCGCCCAGTCCGGGCGGGACATCCGGACCGCCGTGAACCGCGAGCGCCAGCGCTGCTCGCGCTCGTCGTCGAAGAGCTTCTCGGGAACCGGGGCGGCGGGGTGGGACGTCACGCTCCCGATCGTGCCCAATGCCACGACCGGGTGTACCGGGCGGGGGTCACACCACCGGATCGGGCAGCATGGAGGGCATGCGGAGATCGGCCGGCCTGCTGTTCGCCGGTCTGCTGGTCGTGACGCCGCCGCTGGCGGCGTGCGGCACGGCGGGCGGCGCGGCGCAGGCCGGTCCGACCCGGGTCGCGACGGCCGATGCGAGCGGTCTCACCCCGGTGCGGTTCGACTTCTCCTCGGCCGCCGGGGTCGAGGCGGTGGGCACGGTCGTCGTACCCCGTGGGACGACGGTGGTGCTGACGGTCGGCAGCGACGTCGCACGACGGGTGCTGGTCCCCGAGCAGGGACGCGCCGTGGACGTCACCGCGGGCGGGACCGTCACGATCCGGTTCCTCGCCCTCGGCACGCTGTCGGTGCGGGTGGCCGAGCCGGGCGCGGACCGGGGCGGCACGGTGATCGGCCGCGTCGTGCCCCGGCACTGAGGCCCGGGTCAGGCCAGCGCGTCGGCGCGCTCGACGATCGCGCGCAGGCCCTCCGCGAGGTCCACGCCGCTCGGCGCGGACTCGGGGTCGAGCATCCACTGCACCATGACGCCGGTGAGCAGTGCCTGGTAGACGGCGCCGAGCACGTGCACCCGCCGGTCGGCGGCGGCCGGGTCGTCGTCGGGCAGGGTGTGGAAGGTCAGGGCGAGGCCCTCGCGGACCTCGTGCTGGGCCTCGGCGAGCTTGGCCCGCAGCTCGGGCAGGCGCTCCGCCTGGGCGAGTGCCTCGACGTGGGTGGCCCACAGCCGTCGCTGTGTGGAGAACAGGCTGATCACCCGGCCCCACGTGTCCTCCACCCGGCGGTCCGGGTCGGAGGTCGCGGCACCGTCGGGCTCGGCGAGTGCGCGGTCGAGCTCCTCGCCCCACGCGGTCGTGGCGCGCAGGAGGGCCTCGGTGAGCAGTGCGTCCTTCGACCCGAAGTGGTAGCCGATCGACGCGAGGTTCGTGCCGGAGGCGGCGACGACGTCACGGGCGGTGGTGCGGCCGAAGCCCTTCTCGTAGAGGCACTGCGCCGCCCCGTCCAGCAGCTCCTCGCGGTGTCCCATGATCGGGAAACCTATCCGAGCGGGACGGACGGCCGTACACCGGCCGTTCACCGATCACCGGTTCCCGAATATTCGACAGTTGCGTGACGCCGGTCACGACGGGTAAGGACTTCGGGGAGGGTGCCCCCACCGGAGCGGGTGCCCGCGCCCGACGAGGAGTCCCCGTGAGCAGACTGCGATTCGGAACCTTCCTGGCCCCCTTCCACAAGCCCGGCCAGAACCCGACCCTGGCCCTGCAACGCGATCTCGAACTGGTCGAGCACCTCGACCGCCTCGGCTTCGACGAGGCGTGGATCGGTGAGCACCACTCGGCCGGGTCGGAGATCATCGCGTCGCCCGAGATCTTCATCGCCGCCGCGGCCGAGCGCACGCGCAACATCCGGCTCGGCACCGGCGTCACGTCGATCTCGTACCACAACCCGCTGTGGGTGGCGGACCGCATGGTGATGCTGGACCACCTCACCCGCGGCCGGACGATGCTCGGCTGCGGACCCGGCTCGCTGCCGACCGACTCGGCGATGATCGGTCTCGATCCCACCGCCACCCGCGAGCTGCTCGCGGTGAACCTCGACATCATCATGCGGCTGCTGCGCGGCGAGGTCGTCAACGCGGAGACGCCGACCCACAAGCTGATCGACGCCCAGCTGCAGCTCGCGCCCTACACCGATCCCTGCTTCGACGTGGCCGTCGCCGCGGTCGCCTCACCGACCGGCCCGCGGATGGCGGGGCAGCACGGCGTCGGGCTGATGTCGATCGGCGCGACGCTCACCCAGGACGGCTTCGACGCGCTCGCCCACCACTGGGACGTCGTCGAGGAGCGCGCCGCCCACCACGGGCAGCCCGCCCCGGACCGGGACAAGTGGCGGCTGGTCGGGCTCATGCACGTCGCGGAGACGCGGGAGCAGGCCTACCGCGACGTCGAGTACGGCATCGAGCACTGGTTCAACTACTTCCAGAAGGTCGCCGCGTTCCCGCAGATGGCCGTCGACGGCTCGAACGTCCGGGAGATGATCGACTTCATCAACGACGCCGGTATCGGCGCGATCGGGACCGTCGACGACGCGAAGGCCCAGGTGCAGAAGCTCGCCGACCAGTCCGGCGGCTTCGGGTGCATGCTGCTGCTCGGCCACGAGTGGGCCAACCCGGAGGCGACCCGCCGGTCCTGGGAGCTCATCGCCCAGTACGTGATGCCCGAGTTCCAGGGCCAGGCCGCCGGGACGCTCGCGGCGAAGGACCGGGCGTCGTCGACCCGGGAGCGGCACGCGCAGACCCAGCTCGACGCGGTCGACACGATGACGAAGCGGTACGAGGAGGAGCGGAGCGCCGGCTGAGCACCGCCCCGGCGCGGCGGCCGGCTAGCGGCCGCCGCGCCGGGGACGGCCGATCCCGGCCAGCCACAGCGACGCCAGCACCGCGCCGGGCGGGGCGGCGACCAGCAGGAACCACCACGGGGACAGGTCGGTGAGCAGCGCGACGACCCCGGTCCCGGCGGCGGCCGCAGCCGTCACGCACAGCCAGATGATCGACAGCACCCGCATCGCGACGCCGCCCGGCGACGACGAGAACACCAGCCCGTCCCGGCGCGGCTGCGGCCGCGCGACCGGCAGGTCGCGGGTCACCCGGGACAGGTCGCCGCGGGTGCGCATCCGCCACACCTCGGCGACGCGCTCGTCGAACTCGGACAGGTCGATGTAGCCGTCGGAGTGGGCGGCACGCAGCCGAGCGGCGACCACCTCGCGGTCGGCGTCGGAGATCCTGACGTCGTCGTGGTGCACCGGCTCGTTCACCACATCGACTATGCCCGTGTCCGGCCCGGTCGTGCCACGCTGCGGGAGTGACGAGGGTGGTTCCGGAGCGGATCCGGTTCGCGGCGGGCGTGGTGGACCCGTCGCCGTCGACGCGGGTGCTCGAGATCGGGTGCGGCCCGGGCGCGGCCGCCGAACTGCTCTGCCCGCGGCTGTCCGGGGGCCGGATGCTCGCGGTGGACCGGTCGGCCGTCGCGGTGCGGCGGACCACGGAGCGCAACGCCGCGCACGTCGCGTCCGGGGTGCTCGAGGTCCGCGAGTCCGCGCTGCACGACCTCGTCGTGCCCGACGGGGCGGTGGACGTCGCGTTCACCGTGAACGTCAACCTGTTCTGGACCCGTGACCCCGCCCCCGAGCTGGCCGTGCTGCGGGCCGCGCTCGCGCCGGGCGGTGTCCTGCACGTGCTCTACGAGGGCCCGCCGCCCGACGCCGTACCGGCGGGGCTGGCCCGGCACGGGTGGGTGGTCACGCCGGTGACCGGCGACGGCGGGGCGGGCGTCTCCGCCCGCCCCGTCTGAGACACCGTCGCCGTCACTCGCAGGCGACACCGTCGCCGTCGCGGTCGAGCTTGGAGCTGTAGCCGGCGTCCCCGCGGTACAGCGGCGCGGCGCCGGCGCTGCGGGCCGCCGAGCAGTTGGCGTAGTAGGCCGACGAGCCCGACGAGCTGCCCGAGCCGGACGAGACGAGCGGCTGCGGCGCGGCCGGGACGTAGGGCCGGTCGACGTCGGTGTCCGGCTCCGCGACGAGGGCCGGCGCCTGCGCCGCGGGTGCGGCGGCAGTGGTCGGCGCACTCTGCGGGGCGACGACCGGCGCCGGCGGGGCGGGCGGGGCGGCGGCCTCCCCGAGCACGATCGGGTCGCCGGGGGCGGCCAGGGCGGCGACGCCGGGGAGCTGGGTGGTCACGGTGCCGGCGGCGACCCCCGCGATCGACCCGGTCGACGGGCCGAGGACGACGTTGCTGAAGCCTGCGGCCGCCAGCACCTCGCGGGCCTGTCGGTCGTCCATCCCGACGACGTTCGGCACGGTCAGCAGGGCCGGAGCGACCGGCGCGGCCGCCACCGGCTGGACGGCCTGGACCGGGGCGTTCGCGGCGGCGACGATCATGAAGACCGACATCAGCACGCAGATCGCGCTACCGGTCCAGCCCAGCACCGTCCCCGCGGTCGACCGTCCGGGACCCGCCGCGCGGCCGCTGCGGAAGCGCGCCCGCCCGGCGTGCGAGAGGACCGCCGCGGGCACGGTGACCAGGAGCCCCAGGATCGGCACGAACCCGGCCACCAGACCGACCAGGCCGAGCCAGAACCCGGCGGTCGCCGGTGCGTTCCCGCGCGCCACCGGCGCCTGCTCGACGGTGGTGGCCCAGGGCTGGGTGGCGGTCATCGGCTGTCCTCCCGAGTGGTCCGTGCGGCGCTGCTGCCGCGCCTGCGAACGGCCTATCGGGAGGTGTCACCGGGCCATTACCGGGCGTCATCAAGGGTGATGACGGCTAGGGGACCAGCACCAGCTTCCCCACGGCGGTGCGCTCGGCGTAGCGCCGGGTCGCCTCCTGCGCCCGCTCCAGCGGGAGCGTGGCGGGCGCGGGCGGGTGCAGCTCCCCGGCGGCGATCCGGCGCAGCACCTCCGCGGCCAGGTCCCGTGCCGCACCCGGGTCGTTCCGCGACCAGTCACCCCAGTCGACGCCGACGACGGTCCGGTTGCGGAGCAGCACCACGTTCGCCGGCAGCCGCGGGATCTCGCCCGAGGTGAAGCCGATGACGCAGAACCGGCCCCCGGTGCCGAGCGCCCGCAGCGCGGCCTCCGCGTTCGGGCCGCCGACCGGGTCGATCACGACGTCGACGCCGCCGCCGGTCCGGTCCCGCAGCGCGTCCTTGAGCGCCGCGGGGGAGTCGCCGTAGCCGATCGCGTCCTCGGCGCCGGCCGCCAGCGCGGCCTCCCGCTTGTCCTCCGTGGACGCCACGGCGAGCACCCGGCCGCCCGCGGCACGGGCCTGGTCGACGGCGGCCAGCCCGATCCCGCCGCCCGCGCCGAGCACGACGACCCGGTCTCCCTCGCGGACCGTCACCCGGTGTCCCAGTGCGAACGCGACCGTCCCGTAGCCCTCCATCGAGGAGGCCGCGACGTCGGCGTCCACGCCGTCGGGAACAGGCACGAGCTCGTCCTCGGCGACGACGGCGTGCGAGGCGAACCCGCCGAACAGGCCCAGGAGCGCGGCGACCCGCTCGCCCGCGCGGGGCCCGGACGCGACCGTCCCCGCCACCGCGGACCCGGGCGTGAAGGGCAGCTCCGGCCGCAGCTGGTAGCCGCCGCGGGCGATCAGCCCGTCGACGAAGCTGACCGCCGCCGCCTCGACCTCCAGCAGCACCTCGCCCGGACCCGGCCGCGGCGCCGGTTCCTCGACGACCTCCAGCCGCTCGGGATCGGTGAACTCCCGGCAGAGCACCCGTCGCACCGCGCCTCCTCGTGTCGTGGATCAGTGCGAGCCTGCCACGGCGGCCGCGAGCACCTCCCGCACGCTCCGTGGTTCCCGCCCGGTCCACCGCCGCACCGCGTCGCTCGTCCCGGACTGCGCGCCGGTGGCGATCAACCCGTCGAGCCCGGCCAGGACGGCGGCGTAGTCGGCGGGCATCCCGTCGGCGACGAGCCGGTCGGTCATCGCGGCCACGCTCACCGCCACGTGCCGGGCCGGGGTGCCGGTCACGTCCGTCCAGACCGCGCAGACGTCGTCGTAGGACAGCGCCTCCGGGCCGGTGACGACGACGTCGGGCTCGGGCGGGCCGTCGGCGAGCAGCAGCGCGGCGGCGACGGCGGCGATGTCCCCGGCGTCGACGAACGGGAGCCGGCCGTCGCCGGTGGCGGTCACCAGCTCGCCGGAGCGCAGGCCGCGGGCCGTGAGGTGGTCGCCGAGCAGGTTCTGGGTGAACCAGGACGGGCGCAGCAGCACGGGCTCCGGGACGGTCTCCGCCACGAGGTCCTGCACGGCGCCGAGTCCGGGGGTGCCCCGCTCGACGGCGGCCGCGCTCAGCAGCACCACGCGGCGCAGGCCGCGTCCGACGGCCCGCTCCAGGGCCGGGGCGACCACCGGCGCCGGGTCGGGCGTGGCGAGCGGGGGGAGCAGGTAGAGGCGGTCGACGCCGTCGAACGCGGCGTCGTGCGTCGCGGGGTCGGCCCAGTCGAACCGGACCGGGGTGGACCGGGCGGCGCGGCGGACGTCGGCACCGGCGTCGTCGAGCAGTGCGGCGACCCGGGAGCCGGTGGTGCCGGTCGCGCCGGTGACGAGGACGGTCATCGCGTCGGCTCCGCGAGCCCGGTGCGCCCCAGCGTGTCCTGCACCGCGAGTGGGCTCCAGTAGTCGCGGTATCCGGTGATCCCCTCCGGTCCGACGGTCACGACGGCGACGTAGCCGATCGTGTAGGGCTCGCCGCTCGCGACGATCCGGCCTTCGACCGTGAACTCGACGACCAGGGTGTCCGGGTCGGTGGTCTCGTGCCGGGTCTGCGCCACGACGGAGCCGGGCAGCAGCAGGTCGTTGTAGCCGTCGACGTAGCGCGCCACGGCGTCCCGCCCGTCCAGGTGCGACGGCGACCCCGCGGCCGCGAACGGGAAGTCCATCGTGCCGCCGGGGGCCCACAGCGCGGCGAAACCGGCCATGTCGTGGTCGAGGATCCGGTCGAGTGCCGCGTCCATCGCGCGGTGTGCGCGCTCGCGGCGGTCCTGCTCGTCCATCGGGTGACTCCGGTCTGGTCGATACGGTCCCGTCCCGACCAACTATGGACGGGACGGGGCCGTCTCGTCCAGTCGTATGCTGTGACCATGACCGCTCGCCGACCCGCGACCGGGGCCGCCGTGCTCCGGCCCGAACTGACCGAGGCCGTCGTCGAGGCCGTGCTCGTCGAGCTCGCGGAGGTCGGCTACGGCCGGCTCTCGATGCAGCGCGTCGCGGCGCGCGCGGGGGTGGGCAAGAGCGCCCTCTACCGGCGCTGGCCCGGCAAGGACAGCATGGTGGTCGACGTCGTCGGGCGGTTCGGCGTGCCGGACGACCCCGCCCCGGACACCGGGACGCTCGCCGGGGACCTGCGCGAGCTCGTCGCGGGGATGCGGGACTGGCTCGACCACCCGCGCCTCGGCCTCGTCCTGCCCGACCTGCTGGCAGAGGCGCGTCGCTCACCGGAGTTCGCGTCGGCGTTCCGCGAGCGGCTCGCCGGGCCGCGCCGCGCCCGCTCCGGCGCGGTGCTGGAGCGTGCCGTCGCGCGCGGCGAGATCCCGGCCGGACGGGCCGCCGGGGCCGACGCCGAACTGGTCGTGGACGTGCTCGGGAGCGTGCCGTTCTGGCGGCTCACCGTGCACGGCGCACCCCTCGACGACGATCTCGCCGACCGGCTCGTCGCGTTCGTCGTCCGGGGGCTCACCACAGGGTGAACCGGGGCGCAGGAAAGGGCATGATCCACTGGCGTCCGGGTACGGCTGGATCCGGCGCCCGGGTGCTCGCCGGGGGCCGCACGCGCGCTACCCGGCAGACGTCCGAAGGAGGATCATCCCGATCGTGTCCGCCGTCGACCGACCCGAGAAGCGTCCCGCGCCCGCGGGACGTCCGGTCGACGGCCGGAGCACTCGCTGGGCCGCCCACCGCGCCCGGCGGCGGGAGGAGCTCGTGGACGCCGCCCTGGCCGTCCTCGGGCGGGACGGTCCGGACCTCGGTCTGGACCAGGTGGCCCACGAGGCCGGGGTGACCAAGCCGGTGATCTACCGGCACTTCGGCGACCGGGCGGCGCTGCTCGACGCGATGGCCGAGCGCGCGACGAACCGGTTGATGGAACGCCTCATGCCGGCGATCTACGACGAGGGCGCGATCCGCCCGCGCATCCGCGCCTCGCTGGACGCCTTCATGCGCTTCCTCGACGACTCGCCGAACATCCACCTGCTGTTCCGGCGCCGGCTGCCCGGGCAGGGCGACGAGGTCGCCGACGCCGGCCGGGAGTTCATCTCCGGCGCGCTGGCCGGTCTGCTCGGGAGCTACGTGGAGTCGCTCGGGTTCGACGAGCCGGAGCTGGTCCAGATCTGGGCGCAGGCACTGGTCGGGTCGGTGCAGGCGACGGCCGAGTGGTGGCTGGTGCACCGGGCGGTGTCCCGGGACGCCGTCACCGAACACCTCACGGCCCTGATCTGGGCCCAGATCGACGGCCTCGCCCGCGAGAACGGGATCGATCTCGACCCCGATGCCCCCCTTCCGGTGAGTACCGAGCCGAAATAGGCGTTACTCCGCGTATAGAGTACTCTCCGTGTCCGACCGGCACGACGGGTTCGTGCCCGGTCGCTGCGTGTACATGCGCACGGGCCTCTCGGGGAACGCCGGGCGCGCATCGTGTGCGGAGGGGGACCGATGACGGAGGCGACGAGCGGGCAGGGGGCGGAGCCCTCGGCGTCCGGATCGCGCGACGACCTGGCACCGGGTGGACCGCGGGCGAAGGCCCGGGGCTGCCTCTGTTCGGTGCTGGCCAACGCCGCGTTCCGGTCGGGTGCCGTCGACGAGCCGTGCGTCGATCCGCGGTGCCCGATGCACGCCGGGCCGGACGGGCCGGCCTGACCCACGACCACGACGGGCCGTTCCCACGTCCCGTCCGGCCCGGTGGGGTGGGGTCACATCGGGGGATTCGTGACCCCGCCCCGCCCTCGCGCGCACCTGCAGGAGAGACCGTGTTCGATCCCGAGCGCGTCACCGCCGAGCTGCACCGCGAGCTCGGCGCCGTCCGCGAGGAACGTCCCGTGGTCCGGCACGCCGCCACGGCGACCCAGCTCCGGATCTCGGGTGACGTGACGACGGCCGGTGGCCGCACCGTCGTCCGTGCCGAGTTCACCTCGCCGGAGCCCGCGGTCCGGCTGCGCCGTGAACTGGTGGACCTGTACGGCCGGGCGTCGGCCCGCGCCGACGCCGTCGACGTGTCGGGCCACCCGCTGCGCTATTTCGTCAGGGTGACGGCTACCGGCTCCGACCTGGCCAGGGCCACCGGCCTCGTCGACCGGACGGGCCGTGCCGTCCTCGGGCTCCCGCCCGCGGTCGTCGGCGGCGGGCCCGCGGTCGCCGCCGGCGCCTGGCGCGGTGCGCTGCTCGCCCGTGGCCGGATCCTGCGGTCGTCGGGCCGGGTCCGGATCCAGGTGGGCTGCCCCGGGCCCGCCGTGGTGCTGGCACTGGTCGGGGCCGCCCGGGGGCTCGGGGTGCTGGCCGTCGCGCAGGAGACGGCGACCGAGCACCGGGTCGTGGTCCGTGATCCGGACTGCATCGACGCGCTGCTCCGGGCGACCGGTGCTCCGGGCGTCGCCGACCTGCTGCGCCGGTGCGCGGCGGCGGCGCCCCCGGCCGCGTCGCGGACGCTGAACGTCCCGTTGGAGACCGTCAACGCGCGCCGGGCGGCCGAGGCCGCCGACCGGACCGTCGCCCGCGTCCGGTGGGCACTCGACGTGCTCGGGCCGGACGCGCCGGAGCAGCTGCGCAGTGCGGGTCTGCTGCGTGTCGGGCACCCGGCGCTGTCGTTGTCCCGGCTCGGGCAGCGGGCCGACCCGCCGCTGTCGAAGGACGCCGTGGCCGGCCGTCTCCGCCGGCTCGTCGCCCTGGCCGAGGAGCACGCCGGACCGGGCTGATCCACGCCACGACCGGCCGGACAAACACATGGCAGGTAGGGTCGAGTGGTCCGCCCGAATTCATTGGGAAAAGCGCTATCACGGGGGAACTGTTTCGATGCCTCGGTCCGAGCCGGTCGCCAAGAATCCCGACAAGGGTTACGTCGCTCTCCTCGGATGGAGTCTGAACGCGGTCGAGGCGCTCGACCGTTTCGACCGGAGATATGTCGTCGTCGCTCCGGAATGGGCCGAGGAGTACTGCGCCGAGCACGACATCCCCTACGTCCCGTGGAACTTCGAGCGACTCAACGACCGATCGATGGAGATCGCCGAGACGCTGCAGGAGAGGGGCGTCGACGTCGCGATCCCGCTGTTCGAGGAGACGGTGGAGTGGGCCGGGGCGATCAACTCCGTCCTGATGGACAACCCCCGGCTCTTCGGCCAGGCGATGCTGCTCCGCGACAAGGCGCTGATGAAGCGCCGTGCGCAGCTCGGCGGCATCCGGGTGGGGATCTTCGAGGAGGCCCACGACCGTGAGGACGTGATCCGGTTCCTCAAGCGGGTCAACCAGACGCTCCTCAAGCTCGACGGCGACCCGAACGACCCGATCCACCTCAAGGCGTTCGACAAGGCCGGATGCCTCGGGCACCGCGTCATCCGTACTCCGGACGAGGTCGACACCATTCCGGACGAGGAGTTCCCGGTCCTGATGGAATCCCACCTCGACGGTTGGGAGTTCGCCGTCGAGGCCTGGGTCCACAACGGGAAGATCAAATTCCTGAACATCTCCGAGTACGTCACCCTGGGCTACTCGGTGTTCGTCCCGGCGACCCCGGAGCTCGAGAAGTACCGCCCGGCGATCACCGCGCAGATCGAGAAGCTCATCAAGACCTTCGACATCGAGTTCGGGTTCGTGCATCCGGAGTACTTCGTGACCTCCGACGGCGAGATGTACTTCGGCGAGGTCGCCTACCGGCCGCCGGGCTTCAAGGTCTTCGAGCTGCTGGAGCGCGCCTACGGGTTCAACGCGTACCAGGCGCTCGTGCTGGCCTTCGACCCGACGACCACCGAGGAGGAGATCGACGCCTTCTTCCCGAAGGAGGTCGAGGGTGCCGAGGGCGTGGCCGGGTGCTTCGGCGTCTACCCCCGCCGGCGCGTCGTCAGCGACCTTCAGATCCCGGAGGAGACCGAGGACGACGACTACTACGAGTCGCACGACCTCTCGGCGCCGCTGGAGGAGACGGTCACCAAGCGGACCGCGTTCGGCACCCACTGGGGCCTGCTGTACTTCTTCGGGGACGACCCCTACCGCATGCGTGATCTGTTGAAGAAGCAGGAAGAACTCGACTTCTACGTCTGAGGCCCGCGTCAGCGGGAACACCGGACGCAGAACACCGAACGAGGGAAGCCGTGTGAAACCGACCCCCGACGTCGCGGACGAGACCCCGGTGCTGGACAAGCGCCTGGTCTCGCTCGACGACGCCACCCGGGCCCTGGCCCAGACCGCCGACTTCGGCAAGACGACGAAACTCCGGCGGGTCCTCGAGCAGCTGCGGCGGGTCCTGCTGCAGCCGGGCGGGGCCGCCGCTGTCCAGGCCCGGGCCCGGGAGCTCGAGGAGGCCGGCGTGTTCCTCGGGACGGACTGGGCCACACCGGAGATCCTCGTCCCGTCGTTCGTCGGACCGGGGCTGCACAGCGGGGACGCGGACACCGTCGTGATGGAGGCGACCAGCGAGCTCCGGACGCTCGCGGTCGCCAGCGGCGACTACGAGCACCCGTCGCTGACCCCGGAGGACGCCCGCGAGTTCCTGTCCCAGGTGCTGGCGATGAACCTGGAACTGCTGTTCACCCCGCCCACCGAGGCGGAGCGGACCCGGCAGGGCCGGACGGCGCAGCTCATCCGCGACCTGTTCCGGCACGTGGCCGACGTCGTCGGCTACGACGTCGTCCTGGACAAGCTCGTCGAGGAGATCTGGCGGGTCCTGCGGCAGCGGCCGATCCAGGTGGACCAGGTCGCGTCGCTGATCACGCGGCTGTCGATCTGGCGCGGTGACCCCGACGTCGACCTGTCGTCCGGGCAGGGCCTGGACCGGCTGATCACGGCGTTGTTCGGGACCACCGAGGCATGCCGGGACGACCCGGGTGTCGACGTCTTCCGGTCCCGGCTGGAGGCGATGGACACCGGTGGGCTGCAGTACGAGGCGTCCGGGTTCGCCCGGGCCATGCACGACACCGGCCTGGTCTCGCCGTACCACGCGGAGCTGCTGCAGTTCCTCCGCCACGAGAGCGACTACCTCATCGCCGAGGCGCTCGGGGTGTCCGACACCGGCAAGAACTGCCTGCTCCGCTACCGGGACCTGGTGCACCGGCTGATCGAGGAGGCGGTGACCCCGCAGACCGCCCAGTGCATCTACGGGCTCGCCCTGCTGCTCGACCGCGGCATTCTCTACGAGCCGCCGGTGGTGCCGTCGCTGTGGCGGCAGATCGCGCTCGAACTGTCGCCTGCCGCCCGCGAGCGGCTGGTCGCGGCGTTCGGCGGCGACCCGGCGCCCGAGGTGCGGCTGCTGGCCGGCGTGCTGTCGATGCTCGGCCAGCCGCTGGGCATCGGGCAGGGTGACAACCCGACCTGCCAGTCGGCCCGTGCGCTGTCGATGTGGGCCTACAACGATCCCGACTACCTGCTGCAGATGGTCGTCTGGGCGGCCCGCGACGACGAGATCATCATGCACTTCGAGGGCCAGCGGATCTCCTCGCAGGAGAGCGGGGCCGGGGTGGCCCAGGCGCTGCCGGTCGACCTCGACCCGGTGTCGCTGGTCGTCGTGCCGCACCTGGACCGGATCTACGCCGAGATGGGCCGCCGGTGCGCGGACCGGCCCGGTGACCCGCACCGGTGGGTCAACCCGGAGTTCCACGGCTGGTGGGCGCACCGCGGCTTCCACATCGACGTCGACGTCGCGACGGGCAATCTGGTCGACCTCGATGACTTCCTCCGCCAGTTCCACGCCGGCTACCACCCGGCCTACAACGGGGCGCAGCCGCTGATCCACCCGCAGCCGGCCGGCGTCGCCGTCACCGACAGCGCCGCCCGCTACGTCGGCTGGCACGCGATCACCATCCTGCGGGTCGCGCCCGATCCGCAGGACGTGATGCGGGTGTACTTCTACAACCCGAACAACGACAGCGGGCAGGACTGGGGCGACGGCGTCGTGGTCTCGACGGCGGGCAACGGGGAGCGGTTCGGCGAGGCGTCGCTGCCGTTCGACCAGTTCGCCTCGCGGCTCTACATCTTCCACGTCGACCCGCTGGAGCGCGGGGAGCCGGAGAAGGTGCCCGACGCCGACATCGCCGGGATCATCGGCTACATCGAGCGGAGCTGGGGCGCGGACCGGCTCCCGGCCGGGCAGCTGCAGGCCACCGAGGGGACCAGGCCCGTCTGACGGGCACGGATCTGCCGGTTCAGCCGGTGCCGTCGAGCGCCTCGGCCACCATGCGGTGGCCCTGGCGCTCGAACGGCTCGTCCCCGATCCCGTACGCCCAGACGGCGGTGGCGACCGCCTCGCGCACCTGCTCCCGCCGCCAGGCGGCCGGTTCCCGCGGGTCGGCGCCGTAGCCGTCGAGGAAGGCGCGTTCCCGCTCCGGGTGCCCGCGGAACTGCTGCGCGGCCAGCCGGACCAGGTCGGTGGCCGCGGGGCGCAGGTCCGCCCGCCCGAGGTCGATCACGGCGACGACGCCGTCGTGCACCAGCCAGTTCCGTGGCTGCCAGTCGCCGTGGGTCGGGACGAGGGTCGCCGGGCCGTCCGGCCAGGACGCGATCTCGGACCGCAGCCGGTCCGCGGTCGACGGCGCGATCCGGTGCGGGCGGGAGAGGTGTGCGAGCGAGCGGTCCCGCATCCGCGCCTCGTACCCGGGGTCGACGACGGACGGCTGGTCGTGCAGCAGCGCCAGGAGCCGTCCGGCCTGGCGGTAGGTACCGGGGTCGTGTTCGGACGGGTCGCCCTCGACGAGCCTGCCGGGCAGGTACCGGGTGACGAGCAGCCGGGCGTCGTCGTCGGCGTGCAGGAGAGCCGGGACGTGGCCGCGCAGCGGGCCCAGCCACCTGCGGTGGGCGCGCAGCTCGCGGACGATGTGGGTGTCGGCGTCGTCGCCGGCCTTCACGATGTGCTCGCGCCCGGCGTGGCGCAGCTGCAGGACCGTCGTCCCGGCGAGGCCCCAGCTGTGGTCGTGCACGAGCTCGGCGCCGGGGAGCCAGGCCGCGAGGAGGGCGGACTGGGCCGCGGTGAGCGGCATCGGTGCCTCCTCTCCGTGGACCGAGGACCATGCACGATCATGGACCGTCGCCCGGCTGCCGACACGGACGGGTGAGATCCGGATCCCCGTGTTTCCACCAGGGCGTCGCACGAGACGGTGTCGATCATCGACCGCGACGGGCACCTGGAGGCTCGTGGGTACTGGCACCGACCGCGTCCCGCCCGATCCCCTCGTCACCGGCGCGCACCGCGTCGTCGTGCTGGACGTCCTGCGCGGTGTCGCCTTGCTGGGCATCCTGCTCGTGAACATCTGGTCCGTCGCCGAGACGGTGCCCGGCACGGCACCGATCGACGAACTGGTGCGGGACGTCCGCCGCCTGTTCCTCGTCGACAAGTTCCACATGCTGTTCGCGTTCCTGTTCGGGTACGGCATCGCGACGCAGTTCGAACGGTCCGGCACCGGACGCACGACGGTGCGCCGGCTCGGGCGCCGGATGGCCGTGCTGCTCCTGCTGGGGCTCACGCACGACGTGCTCGCCGTCTACGCCGTGGCCGGGGCGATCACGGTCGCGATGCGCCGGATCAGCACGGGCAACGCGGTCCGGGCCGGGGTGATCCTGCTGCTCGCGGTCGCGGCGTTCTACGGGATGACGGCGTCGCTCGCGTCGGGGCCCGACGTCGCGGCCGGGCCCGTGCCGCCCGTGCCGCCGCCCGGGAACCCGTTCGTCGCGCTCCTCGCCGACCGGCTCGCCGAGCTGCCGACGACCCTGCTCTCGCTGCCGGACTACCTCGCCCTGGTCCTGTTCGGACTCGCGGCGGGCAGACGTGGCCTGCTGCACCGGCGCGAACCGACCGATGCGGCACTGTGGACGGTCCTGGTGACGGGGCTCGTGGTCGGGGTGCCCGGTGCGGTGCCGTCCGTGCTCGCGCCCGTCGAGGGCGGGCTCGACCCGGCCGCCGCGGTGGCACGGGGCCTGTCCCTGCTGACGGCACCGGCGTTCGTCGCCGCGTACGTCGCGGGACTGCTCCTGCTGCACCGGACGGGCATCGGACGGCGGATGCTCGGCGTCGTCGTCCCGGCCGGGCGGACGGCGCTGACGAACTACCTCGCGCAGGGCTGGCTGTGCCTGCTGATCTTCCCGGCGGCCGGACTCGTGGACCGTGTGCCGACACTCGGGACGCTCGCGATCGCCCTGGCGATCTTCGCCCTGTTGCTCGTCGCGAGCCGGTGGTGGCTGCGCCGGTTCCGGTTCGGGCCGGTCGAGTGGGTGCTGCGTTCGGCCACCTACTGGTGCCGGCAGCCGCTCCGCCGTCGGTGATCTCACTGGCCGGACGCCGATGAGATCCCGGGGCGCGTCCGGTCTGTATCGGTATGAGCGGATTCCAGACCTACCTCGACAACGCCGAGGCGCAGACCGGCATCACCCCGCGCGCGTTCCTCGACCTCGCGCAGGAGCGGGGGCTCGCCACCGCGAAGGCCGGGGAGATCATCGCCTGGCTGAAGTCCGACTACGGGCTCGGGCACGGCCACGCCGCGAACCTCGCACAGCTGATCACCAAGGGCCCGGACGCCGTCGCCGACCGCTACAACGGCGGTGAGCCGCTCCGGCTGGACGGGCGCAGCGCGTAGCGCTGCGGTGTCCTCGCCGCCGGGCCGTCGTTCTACTGTCGTCCTCTGCTGTCCGGAGTCGGAAGGAGGTCGCGGTGCTCAGCAGCGAGCTCGCCGACCTGGCCGGTGTCACCGTCCGCACGTTGCGCCACTACCACCAGATCGGCCTGCTGCCCGAGCCTCCGCGCTCGGCCGGCGGCTACCGGCACTACGACGTCGGGCACCTCGTCCGGCTCCTGCGCATCACGCGGATGGCGGCGCTCGGGATCCCCCTGTCCGCGCTGCCCGGTGTGCTCGACGACCCGGCGGCCGCGGAGGAACTGCTCGACGAGCTCGATCGCCGGGCCGCCGCCGACATCGAGCGGCTCACCGCCCGCCGGGCCGACATCGCCGCGCTGCGCAGCAGCGGTGCCCCACCCGACCTGCCCCCGGAGCTGTCGGCATGGCGGTCGGCCCCCGGGGAGGGCACGCCGGCGGACATGGCCCGCTTCGAGCACGAGCAGCTCGTCCTGGCCGGTCACCTGCTCGGCACGGACGGACCGGCCGGGTTCACCGCCCTGTTCGGCGACGGCCTGGCTGCGCCCGCACCGCTGACGGCGCGCTTCTACGCGCTCGGACCGGACACCGGGGACGACGAGATCACCGCGCTGGTCGACGACCTGGCGGCGTACCTGGGGCCGGTGACGGCGCGGCTGGCGGGCCTGCCCCCGCTCGGCACGCGCGTGACCGCGCTGATGGAGGAGCTGAACGAGCAGACGCTCCGGCCCGTGCAGCACCGCGTCCTGCGCCTGGTCCGGCAGCGGCTGGCCGAGGTCGACGAGGGCTGACCGGCGACGACGGTGTGACCCGGATCATCCCCGGGCGGGCTTGAGCCCGACGCGACGTCGGGGCGTGGAGTCGGGGACGACCCGCACCCGTCGCACCCGGAGGCCACGTCATGCCCCTTCCGAAGCTGATCACCGTCGAGGAGTTCTTCGGCCCGCCCACCCGCAGCCGCGCCCTGCTGTCCCCGGACGGGACGAAGGTCGCCTACCTCGCCCCGTGGCGGGAGCGCCTCAACGTGTTCGTCCGCGACGTGGACTCCGACTGGTCCACCCCCGGCGACGACCACGGCGCCCGGCGCATCACCTCCGACACCCGGCGCAACGTCGACACCTTCTTCTGGTCCGTCGACGGCCGGTACCTGCTCTTCCAGCAGGACACCGACGGCGACGAGAACTGGCACCTGCACCGCGCGGATCCGGAGAGCTCCGACGAGCCCACGGCCGACCTGACGCCCTTCGAGGGGGTGCGCCTGCTCGGCACACAGCTCCCGCCGGACCGGCCGGGCACGGCGTTCGTGCAGCTGAACAGGCGTCGTCCCGAGCTGGCCGATCTCTACGAGCTCGATCTCGCGACCGGCGGGCTGACCCTGGTCGCGGAGAATCCCGGCGACGTCCTCATCTGGCTCCGCACCGTCGACCGGCTGCTCGTCTTCACGATGGAGGAGAACGGTGACCACGTCCTGTCGGAGTGGGCGGACGGCGACCCCACCCCGATCGCCCGCTTCACCGATCTCCTCCTCGGCGTCTCCCCGATCGCACCCACCCCGGACGGGAGCGGATTGTGGATCGGCTCGGCGCGCGGCTCGGACCGCACCCGCCTGGCCCGGCTCGACCTGGCGACGGGCGAGGAGACCGGGGTGGACTCCCACCCCGTGTTCGACCTGGACACGCCCCGTCCGGAGGCCGACCCGCGGTTCCCGTCCTCGCTGATCCTGCACCCGGGTACCGGCGAGCTGCTCGGGGCCCGCTACCTCGGCGAGCGCCAGGACGTCCACGCCCTCGACCCGCACTTCGCGGAGGTGCTGCCGCGGCTGGCGGAGCTGTCCGACGGCGACCTGGGCCACGTGTCGTGCGACGCCGGCGCGCAGCGGTGGGTCGTCGACTTCACCCACGACCGCGACCCGGGCCTCACCTGGTTCTACGACCACGCGACGGGGCAGGCGCGCCGCCTGTTCCGGCCGTACCCGCACCTCGACCCGGCCGACCTGGCCCCGGTCGCCCCGGTCACCGTCACCGCCCGCGACGGGCTGCGCCTGCCGTGCCACCTGACCCTGCCGGTCGGGGTGGAACCCCGCGGGCTGCCGACGGTGCTGCTGGTGCACGGCGGCCCGTGGTACCGCGACAGCTGGTGCTACGACCCGGAGGTGCAGCTGCTGGCCAACCGCGGCTACGCCGTGCTCCAGGTGAACTTCCGCGGCTCCACCGGGTACGGCCAGGCATTCACCCGGGCCGCGATCGGCGAGTTCGCCGGGCGCATGCACGACGACCTGATCGACGCCGTCGACTGGGCTGTCGCGCAGGGCTACAGCGACCCCGCCCGGGTCGCGATCTACGGCTGCTCCTACGGCGGCTACGCGGCGCTGGTCGGGGCCGCCTTCACCCCGGACCGGTTCGCCGCCGCGGCGAGCTACACCGGCATGTCCGACCTGGCGGACCTGGTCCGTTCCGTGATCCCCGCGGCCCGCCGCAGCGTCCGGAACTCCTACGGTCGCTACATCGGCGACGCGGACGACCCCCGCCAGGAGGCCGACATGCTCTCCCGCTCGCCCGTCAGCCGGGTCGACGACATCACCGCACCGGTGCTGCTGATCCACGGCGCCAACGACGTCCGCGTGGCCCGGCGTCATTCCGACCGCATCGCCGACGCGCTCCGCTCCCGCGGGGCCGAGGTCGAGTACCTGCTGAACGAGACCGAGGGCCACTGGTTCGTCAACCCGGACAGCAACATCGAGCTGTACGGGACGCTCGAACGCTTCCTTGCCCGCCACCTGGGTGGACGGTCGTCGACCACGGTCTGACCCGCTATGCGGCCCTGCTCAGCAGCAGCGCGCGGGTGCGGGCACGTTCCTCGTCACCCGGGCCGAAGACGTGCGCGGCGAGCTCGGCGACCCCGGCGTCGCCGAGCTCGTCCAGGCGGGCGCCGACCTCGTCCTCGTCACCGACGATCGCCACGTCCGCCGGGCCCTCGACGCCCTCCCGGTCGAGCATCGCCCGGTAGGACGGCAGGTCGCCGTACAGGGCGTAGGTCTCGGCGGCCAGCTCGCGGGCCTTGGCGGCGTCGTCGGTGACGCAGACCGGCAGCGCCGCGACGACCTCGGCCTCGCGGCCCACCTCGGCCGCGGCGGCCCGCACCGTGGGCACCACGTGGCCGGCCAGCGTCCGTGGACCGGTCAGGAAGGTGATCGTGCCCGCCGTGCGCCGCCCGGCGACGCGGAGCATCTGCGGTCCCAGCGCGGCCAGGTACACCGGCGGGGCGGTGGCGCCGGCGAGGGCGACCGTGCCGCGGGTCGTGTACAGCTCCCCGGTCACGTCCGCCCGGTCACCGGCCAGCAGGGGCAGGAGGCCGTCGAGGTACTCGGTGATGCGCCGGAGGGGCCGGTCCCACGGCACGCCCCACATGCCGTCGCAGATCAGGGCGTGGGTCAGCCCGATGCCGAGGCGGAAGCGGCCGCCGCCGACGAGGTTCAGCGTGAGCGCCGACTGGGCGAGTGCCATCGGCTGCCGCAGCTGGATCGGCTGCACCCCGGTGCCGAGCGTCATCCCGTCGATCTCGCGCAGCGCGATCCCCAGGGTGACCAGGGCGTCCGGATCCCAGGGGAGCTGGACGGTCCACGCGTGGCCGAACCCCTCGTCGCGGGCCGCACGGAGGTCGCGGACGTAGTCGTCGACCGGCGACGGTCCGGGGCTGTCGTGGAAGTAGGTGAACAGGCTCGTGCGCATGGCTGACCTCCGGCGGAGCCGCATCGCCGGCCGTCGCCGCTGCCCGGCGGGCCGGTCGTGTCGCCGTACGAGGTTTGCGCCGGTGGAGTGGTTCCCGCATCGGCAACGTCGCGTATCCGGCGGGCTCTCCGGTGCGGTGCTGGACCGGTCGGTCCACTATGACTAGCCTCGGCCCATGCCACGTCCACGCCAGTTCGACGAGGTGCGCGTCCTGTCGTCCGTGCAGGCCGCGTTCTGGGACAACGGGTACGCGGGGACCTCGCTCGACGATCTCCTGGCGGCCAGCGGGCTCGGCAAGGGAAGTCTGTACGGGGCCTTCGGGGACAAGCAGAGCCTGTTCCTGCGGGTGCTGCGCGAGTACGACGAGGCCAACGACCGGATGCTGCGAGCCTGGCTCGACCAGGCCGACCGCGCTCTCGACGTGATCCGCGGTTTCGTGACCGGTCCGCTGCGCGACCCCGGCGGGACGGAGGCCCGGCGCGGCTGCCTGCTCGCCAACACGGCGATGGAGCTGTCCGTCAGCACCCCGGAGGTGGCCACCGAGGCCCGGCGCAGCTACGCGGCGACCACCACGCTGCTGGCCGAGGCGGTACGGCGGGCGCAGCGCGAGGGCGATGTCGCAGCCCGGGTCGACCCGGACGAGACCGCCCACGCAGTGCTCGCCGGCCAGCTCGGCCTGCTCGTCCTCGGCCGGGTCGGCCAGGACCCGGCCGTCCTGTCGGCCATGGCCGAGACCCTGCTCCACGGGCTGCTGCCCACGCCCTGAGCTTCCCCGGGTGGTCGTGAGCCACGACACCGGCCTTGTTATTGACCGAATGGTCCATATCCAGTGTTATGGACGGATCAGTCAACAACTTGGTCAGGAGTCACCATGCCGGTTCTGGAGAACAAGGTCGCGGTCGTGACCGGTGCGAACGCGGGTATCGGGCTGGCGATCGCGCGGGCCTTCCGTGCCGAGGGGGCGCGGGTGTTCGTCGTCGGCCGCCGGCAGGAGCAGCTCGACGAGGTCGTGGCCGAGCTCGGTCCCGGGGTGACCGGGATCCGCTGCGACGTGGGTCGGCTCGACGACCTCGATGCGCTCTACGCCACGGTCGCCGAGCAGGCGGGCCGGATCGACGTCCTGGTCGCCAACGCCGGGATCGGGATCGTGGCGCCGCTGGGCGAGATCACCGAGGAGCAGTTCGACGCGATGTTCACCACCAACGTGAAGGGCTCGCTGTTCACCGTGCAGAAGGCGCTGCCGCTGCTCTCGCCCGGGGCGTCGATCATCCTGACCGGATCGACGGCGGTCTCACGGCCCGAGTCCTACCTGCCCGTGTACGGGGCGACCAAGGCTGCGATCCGCAACCTGGTTCGCGGGTTCGCCCACGGCGCCGGTGAACGCCGGTACCGGATCAACGTGCTCTCTCCCGGGGGTACCCGCACGCAGGGTCTGGTCGACCTGCTCCCGCCCGACGAGCTCGCCGCCGCCGGGGCCTCGGTTCCGCTCGGCAGGCTGGCCGAGCCCGAGGAGATCGCCGCGGCCGCCGTCTTCCTCGCCTCGGACGCGTCCAGCTACGTCAACGGTTCGGAGCTCGCCGTCGACGGTGGGTACGCCCAGGTCTGAGGGGGCGCACCGCGGCTGCCCGGACGCACGACGAAGGCCCTGGTCCGCGACTCTCGTGTGAGTCTCTGACCAGGGCCTTTGTGTGGTCGGGGTGACAGGATTTGAACCTGCGACCTCTTCGTCCCGAACGAAGCGCGCTACCAAGCTGCGCCACACCCCGAGTGGCCCGGGCGTCGACCTGGGGTCTCCTGCGAGCCGTTGAGAACTCTACCCGACGCCCGGCACGGCCTGCGCGGGGGTGGCCCTCCCCGCGTCGGCGCTGGTCGGACGCGGCACGAGGGTCAGCAGCGAGGCCTCGGGCGGGCAGGCGAACCGGACCGGCGCGTACGGCGAGGTGCCCAGCCCGGCGGACACGTGCAGCCGGGTGTGGCTGCCCCAGCGGCTCGCTCCGCGGGCCCGGGACCGGTCGATCCCGCAGTTGGTGACGATCGCCCCGTAACCGGGCAGGCGCAGCTGCCCGCCGTGCGTGTGGCCGGCGAGGACCAGGTCGTAGCCGTCGGCGGCGAACCCGTCCAGCACCCGCGGTTCGGGCGAGTGGGTGAGGCCGAGCCGGAGGTCGGCGTCGGCGTCGTGGCCGGCGATCCGCGGGTAGCGGTCCCGGTTGAGGTGCGGGTCGTCGACGCCGGCGATCCGGACGGTGCGGCCGTCCACCTCCAGCAGGTGCCGGGCGTGCGTCGCGTCGACCCAGCCGTGCTCGCGGAACGCGGCGCGCAGGTCCTGCCAGGGCAGCGGCGCGCCGTGCACCCGGCGGGTGTCGCCGCGGCGCAGGTAGCGGGCCGGGTTCTTCGCGGTGGGGCCGTAGTAGTCGTTGCTGCCGAAGACGAACGCGCCCGGCCGGTGGAGCAGCGGCCCGAGCGCGGTGAGGACGTTCGGCACGGCGTCCGGGTGCGCCAGGTTGTCCCCGGTGTCGATCACGAGATCGGGCTCGAGCGCGGCCAGCGACGCGATCCAGCGGATCTTGCTGCGCTGGCCGGGGGTGAGGTGGAAGTCCGACAGGTGCAGGATCCGCAGGGGCCGCGCCCCCGGGTCGAGCACCGGAAGTTCGACCTGCCGCAGCGTCCAGTGCCGCCGCTCGACGCCCGCCGCGTACCCGAGCCCGGCGGCTCCGGTCGCGACGGTTCCGGCGGCCAGGCTGGCGAGGGTGCGGACGGTACTCACGCGCTCCAGCCTACGGCTCAGGACTATCGTGGCCAGCCGTGAGCACCCTCAAGGAGCAGCTGCGGACCGACCTGACGGCCGCCATGAAGGCCCGGGACGAGCTGGTCCGGACGACCCTGCGTTCGGCGCTGACCGCGATCGGGACGGCCGAGGTGGCGGGGGAGTCGGCCCGGGAGCTGACCGACGACGAGGTCCGCACCGTCCTCACAAAGGAGACCAAGCGCCGGGCCGAGTCGGCACAGGCGTTCGCCGACGGCGGCCGGACCGAGCAGGCCGCCCGCGAGCGCGCCGAGGGTGACGTCCTGGCCCGCTACCTGCCCACCCAGCTCGACGACGACGAGGTGGCCGGGCTGGCCCGCGCGGCCGTCGCGGAGGTGGAGGCGGAGACCGGTGCGGCGCCGGGGATGAAGCAGATGGGCCAGGTCATGAAGAAGGCCAACGCCGCCGCGGCCGGTCGCGCCGAGGGCGGCCGGGTCGCCGCCGCCGTCAAGAAGGCCCTCTCCGGGGGCTGAGCGCGCGCCTGAGGGTGCGCAGCCTCGGCACGCACCACACAGGGAGGGCCCCGCCCGGCGACGTGCCGGACGGGGCCCTCTCGTGTGCGACGGTCAGGTCGTCGGCGACTTGCGCGTGCGCGTCGCCGGCTTCTTCGCGGCCGTCGTCCCGGTCTTCTTGGCCGTGCTGCGGGCCGTCGACCCGCCGCTCTTCGACGCCGCCGCCGTCCTGCGCGGGGCCGGCTTCTTCTTCGCCGGGGCCTTCGCGCGGCGCTCGGCGAGCAGCTCGGAGGCGCGCTCGTCGGTGAGCGCCTCGACCTCGTCGCCCTTGCGCAGGCTGGCGTTGGTCTCGCCGTCGGTGACGTACGGCCCGAACCGGCCGTCCTTGATCACCATCTTCTTGCTGGTCGACGGGTCCTCGCCGAGCTCGCGCAGCGGCGGCTGGGCGGCGCCCCGCCCGCGGCCGCGCTGCTTGGGCTGCTTGTAGAGCTCCAGCGCCTCCTCGAGGGTCACCGTGAACAGCTGCTCCTCATCGGCCAGCGACCGCGAGTCGGTGCCCTTCTTCAGGTACGGCCCGTAGCGGCCGTTCTGCGCGGTGATCTCGTCACCGGACTCCGGGTCGTTGCCGACGACGCGCGGCAGCGACAGCAGCTTCAGCGCCTCGTCCAGGGTGATGGTGTCGACCGACATCGTCTTGAACAGCGACCCGGTCCGCGGCTTCGGCTTCGCCGGCTTCTTCTTGGCACCCTCGGGCACCTCCGGCTCGGGCAGGAGCTCGGTCACGTAGGGCCCGAACCGGCCCTCCTTCGCGACGACCTCGTGGCCGGTCACCGGGTCGGTGCCCAGCTTGCGGCCCTCCTGCGGCACCGAGAACAGCTTCTCGGCGATCTCCTCGGTCAGCTCGTCCGGCGGCAGGCCGTCGGTGAGGTTGGCGCGCTGGGACTCGCCGTCGACGATCCGCTCGAGGTACGGCCCGTACCGGCCGACCCGCACGACGACGTCGCGGCCCGCGGCGTCGGCGAACATGACGATCGAGTTGACCGTGCGGGCGTCGATCTCCTCGAGGTTCGAGCCGACGAGCTTCTTCAGCCCACCCGCCTTCGCGATCTCCGACCCGGTGTCGTCCGGCGCGGCGTCCTCGGACCCGAAGTAGAAGCCGGACAGCCAGTGCACCCGGGAGTCGTTCCCGGAGGCGATGGAGTCGAGGTCGTCCTCCATCTCGGCGGTGAAGTCGTAGTCGACGAGCTGGCCGAAGTGCTGCTCCATGAGCCCGACGACGGCGAACGCCACCCAGGACGGGACGAGCGCGGAGCCCTTCTTCCAGACGTAGCCGCGGTCGAGGATGGTCTTGATCGTCGACGCGTACGTCGACGGCCTGCCGATCCCCAGCTCCTCCATGACCTTGACCAGCGCCGGCTCGGTGTAGCGCGACGGCGGGCTGGTCGAGTGCCCGTCGGGGGTGAGTTCGTCGGCGGTGAGCGCCTGGCCCTCGGTGAGCTCGGGCAGGCGGGACTCGGCGTCGTCGGCCTGCTCCTTGGAGCCGTCGTCGACGGTCTCGACGTAGGCCTTGAGGAAGCCCGGGAAGGTGATCGTCCGTCCGGACGACGCGAACACGACCTTCTCGCCGGTGCCGGCCGTCCCACCGATCCGGACGCTCACGGTGGTGCCGCGGGCGTCGTTCATCTGGGACGCGATCGTGCGCTGCCAGACGAGCTCGTAGAGCCGGAAGTCGTCGCCGTCGACCTCGCGGGCGATCGCCCCCGGGGTCCGGAACGACTCGCCGGCCGGGCGGATCGCCTCGTGGGCCTCCTGCGCGTTCTTCACCTTGCGGGTGTACTGGCGCGGCTTGTCGGCGACGTAGGCGTCGCCGTAGAGCTCCCGGGCCTGGGCGCGGGCGGCCTGGATCGCGGCGTCGGACAGCGTGGTCGAGTCCGTACGCATGTACGTGATGTAGCCGTTCTCGTAGAGCCGCTGCGCGCTGCGCATCGTGCGCTCCGACGAGAACCGCAGCTTGCGGCCCGCCTCCTGCTGCAGCGTCGACGTGGTGAACGGCGCGTACGGCTTGCGGGTGTACGGCTTGGACTCGACCGAGTCGACGGTCAGGTTCCGGCCCTCGAGCCCCTCGGCGAGCCGGCGGGCCTCGGCCTCGTTCAGGACGACGACGTCGGCGCTGTTGTTCTGGGCCGCCTTCTTCAGCTGCCCGAGCGAGTCGAAGTCGCGGCCGGTCGCGACGCGGCGCTCGTCGACCTGGACCAGGCGGGCGCCGAACGTCCGCGGGGTCGCCTCGGCGCCGGCGTCGAGGGTCGCGGAGATGTCCCAGTACTCGGCGGAGCGGAACGCGATCCGGTCCCGCTCGCGCTGCACGACGAGCCGGGTGACCACCGACTGCACGCGGCCCGCCGAGAGCTTCGGCATGACCTTCTTCCACAGCACGGGGGAGACCTCGTAGCCGTAGAGCCGGTCCAGGATGCGGCGGGTCTCCTGGGCGTCGACCAGGTCCTGGTCGAGCTCTCGGGTGTTCTCCGCTGCCGCCCGGATCGCCGACTCGGTGATCTCGTGGAAGACCATCCGCCGGACCGGGACCTTCGGCTTGAGGGTCTCCAGGAGGTGCCAGGCGATGGCCTCGCCCTCGCGGTCGGGGTCCGTCGCGAGCAGGAGCTCGTCGACCGTCTTGAGGGCCTCGCGCAGCTCGGAGACGGTGCTCTTCTTCTCCGGCGTCACGATGTAGAGCGGGCTGAACTGGTTGTCGACGTCGACACCGAGCCGCGCCCAGGACTCGCCCTTGTACTTCGCCGGGACGTCGGCGGCCCCCCGTGGGAGGTCGCGGATGTGGCCGACGGAGGACTCCACGACGTAGTCGTTGCCCAGGTAGGGCTGGATCTTCTTGGCCTTGCTCGGCGACTCGACGATCACCAGGCGGCGGACCGGACGGTCGGACGCGCTCGCCGTCGAGGTGGGCTTGCGAGTGCTGCCCCCCGACGTGCGTGCCGAACCCGTTCCCGTTGTCGCTGCTGCCACGTGGTCCTACCTCATCTCCTCGGCGGCGTCGCGCCTGTTGCGACGACTGCGCCGTAGCCGTGCTCCACCGTGCTGTCGGTGCACCCGCAGAGCGTGCCGGAGTGGTCGCTCTACGCGTCCGTATCCGGTCGACGATCGCACGATCTCACACCGTCGCCACCCGGTGCCGTGGGTTGCGCCACCGTGGCCGGGCGAGTCGCCAGCGTAGCCGGAGCCGGAGTTCGGCAGGTCAGGCGGCCGGTCGGCCGTGGTGCCGGGGCCACTCGGACGTACCGAGCGTGCTCGGCGCCGGACCCACCAGTTCGACCAGGCGAGCCATGCGACGGGTGCCGTGCAGTCGCAACGCCGGACCGGGGGCCCCGTGTTCCCCGGTCGCGAGCCGCGCCGGGGGAAGACCGGCCCGGGTCGCCGCGGCGATGAGCGGCCCGTGCGTCCACGGCGCGTGCGGGTCGAGCAGCAGAAGGTGCCCGCCGCGCAGGTCACCGACGCCCGCGGCGAGCGCCCAGAGCCGCAGCGCGGCCCCGTCGAGCTGGAAGTCCGGTGGAACCTGCTTGCGGCCGTCGGGGGTGCACCAGGTGCGGGCGAGCGGCACGAGATCGCGCCGGAACGCGCTGCGCATGCCGGACGCGCCCGGCGCCAGGGTGACGCCGCGGGCGGCGGCCAGTGCGGCCAGCGCGCGCTCCCGGCCCTCGAACGGGAGCGGTACGTCGAACCGGGCGGTGTCCCCGGCGCCGAACCGCTCGATCCGCCCGGGCCCGCAGAGCAGCCCGGCCAGGTCGGTCAGCCCGGCCGGCCGGGCCTCCGCGGAGAACAGCGACATCTGCGGCACGCGCCGATCATAGAACGCATGTTCGATCGCTGTCACCAGCGCCACGCCGGAGGGTGACGCGTGTGCTCAGCCCGGGGTGGTCAGCTTGTTCAGCTCGCCGCACTTCGGGGCCGTCGCGACCGCCTTGTCCAGGCGCGGGGTGGCTCCGAGCTTGTCCAGGCCCTCGGCGGCACCGATGGTGCGCAGCTTGTCCTCGGCGGACTTCAGCCGCGCCTGGAAGCCGGGCACGTCGTTCGGGTCGGCCTGGTCGACGTCGGTCCGGGCCTGGTCGACGGTCGTCCCGGTCCGGTTCAGCAGGTCGCTGATCGAGGTCTTGAACTGGTCGCCGCCGCTGACCGGGGAGGCGCCGGCATCGGCGAGCTGCTTCTTGCCGTTGTCGATGCCGCCCTTGACGTTGCCGAGGTACTCGGACAGCCGGGTCTTGATGCCGGGCAGGTCGGCGCCGCCGTAGTCGGGCCGGGCGCTGAGCGGCTGGTAGTAGGACAGCAGCGCGCCGCACACGGTGTCGCCCCAGGCGACCGGGTCGGCGCCGACACCCTCGGTGGGGCGCGGAGCCGGGTCCGGCGCGGCCGTGCCGGCGACGGTCTGGGCGCAGCCACCGGCGAGGAGGGTGGCGAGCAGGGCGGGGAGCAGGACCCGTGCGGCACGCGCCGGTCGGGGGGTGGCCATCGTCGGGCTCCAGGGTCGGGGGGCCGTGGGAGCGGGCCCGGAGGTAACGGTCGGGTGACGACGGTAGGACGCCGCCGCAGGTCAGCCGCCGCCACCCTCCCCCGCTGCACCGTTCGGGGCAACACCGGCAGGGCCGTCCGGGGCGGACTGTGATCGAGCCTGCTCGGCCAGACGGGTCAGATCGCCGCAGGCCGCGGACGCCCGGAACGCCGGGCCGAGCTCCGGGTCCCCGGTGACGACGGCGAGCGGACCGGTCGTGCTGCCGAGGCGGGCGACCGGCTCCAGGGCACCCGGCAGGTCCCGCTCGACGGCGGCCGGGTCGGCCGGGTCCAGCGCCCCGACCCGGGAGCGGGCCGAGGAGAACGCGGAGCGGATCTCACCGAGGCCGCCGGCGAGCTCCGCGGCGAGGGTGTCGCCGCCGTCGACGGGCGGTGGGCCGATCCGGTCCAGGTCACCCAGGGTGCGGTCCACCGCGGAGGTCGTGCGGCCCAGGTAGTCGCCGACGGCCTGCAGCCGCTCGGCGGGTGCCGGGCCGGACCCCGGCGCCGCGACGGCCGTCTGGACGAACGAGCGGACCGCCGTGCACATCCCGTCGGTCCACTCCGGGACGGTGGGCCCGGGGGAGCCGCACCCCGCGAGGAGGGCGACGGCGAGCGCCGCGCCGATCGTGCCGACCGTCCGCATGGCTCCTCCAACCGGATGATCTCCGCGGTCCGGCCGGGGCAGGGTAGCCGAATCGGGTGACGGCGCACGACGGCCGCTCACCCCGGTCGGGACGAGCGGCCGTCGTGGTCCGCGGACACCGCGTGGCGGGATGCTCCGGTCTAGCCCACCGAGCTCTCGGCCGGAGCGTCGGTGATGGCCGACGTGCGGCGCTTCGACACCACGATCGCCGCCGCGATGATCGCCACCGCGACCAGGGCGATCAGGATCCGGATCACCGGGTTGGCGTCCGGCGTCGAGAGCACCACGATCGCCGGGGCGATCAGCACCGAGACCAGGTTCATGACCTTGATCAGCGGGTTGATCGCCGGACCGGCGGTGTCCTTGAACGGGTCACCGACGGTGTCGCCGATGATCGTCGCCTCGTGGGCGTCGGACCCCTTGCCGCCGTGGTTGCCGTCCTCGACCAGCTTCTTCGCGTTGTCCCATGCCCCACCCGAGTTGGCGAGGAAGATCGCCATCAGGGTGCCGGCCGCGATCGCACCGGCCAGGTAGCCGGCCAGCGGGCCGACGCCGAGGCCGAACCCGACCGCGATCGGGGCGAAGATCGCGAGCAGGCCGGGGGTGGCCAGCTCGCGCAGCGAGTCGCGGGTGCAGATGTCGACGACGCGGCCGTACTCGGGCCGCTCGGTGCCGTCCATGATCCCGGGCTTGGACTTGAACTGGCGGCGCACCTCGAACACGACCGCGCCGGCGGCACGGGTCACGGCGTTGACCGCCAGGCCGGAGAACATGAACACCACCGCGGCGCCGATGATCACGCCGACCAGGGTGTTCGGGCTGAACACCTCGTAGGCGAAGGCGGTGCCGGCGTCGGCCAGCGCGACCCCGGCGCCGTCGAGCGCCTGGTTGATGGCGTCGCGGTACGAGCCGAACAGCGCGGTCGCGGCGAGTACCGCCGTCGCGATCGCGATGCCCTTGGTGATCGCCTTGGTCGTGTTCCCGACGGCGTCGAGCTCGGTGAGGATGTCGACGCCGTCGCCCTCGACGTCGCCGGACATCTCGGCGATGCCCTGCGCGTTGTCCGAGACCGGGCCGAAGGTGTCCATCGCGACGATGACGCCGACGGTGGTCAGCAGGCCGGTACCGGCCAGCGCGACCGCGAAGAGCGAGACGACGATCGAGCCGGACAGCAGGAACGCCCCGTACACCGCGGCCCCGATGACGAGGGCGGTGTAGACCGCGGACTCGAAGCCGATCGAGATGCCGGAGAGGATCACCGTCGCGGCGCCGGTGAGGGAGGACTCGCCGACGTCCTTGACCGGGCGGTCCTCGGTGCCGGTGTAGTAGCCGGTCAGCTTGAGGATGACGGCCGCGAGCACGATGCCGATGATCACCGCGGCCGACGCGATCAGGCGCGGGTCACCGGTCAGTGCGGCGACACTGCCGTCGGTCGGGTTCGTCAGCGCGCCGAAGCTCGACGGCAGGTAGACGTACGCGGCGATGATCGACAGGACGCCCGCGAACAGCGCGGACAGGAAGAAGCTGCGGTTGATGGCGCGCAGCGTGTTCTCGCCCTCGCGGGCCTTCGTCAGGTAGACGCCCAGGATCGCGGTGATCACACCGATGGCCGGGACGATCAGCGGGAACAGCAGGCCCTGCAGGCCGAACGCCGCGGTGCCCAGGATCAGGGCGGCGACCAGCGTCACGGCGTAGGACTCGAAGAGGTCGGCGGCCATCCCGGCGCAGTCGCCGACGTTGTCGCCGACGTTGTCCGCGATCGTCGCCGCGTTGCGCGGGTCGTCCTCCGGGATGCCCTGCTCGACCTTGCCGACGAGGTCGGCGCCGACGTCGGCGGCCTTGGTGAAGATGCCACCGCCGACACGCATGAACATCGCGAGCAGGGCCGCGCCGAAGCCGAAGCCCTCCAGGACGCGTGGAGCCTGGCCGGCGTAGACGAGCACGACGATCGCGGCACCGAACAGGCCGAGGCCGACCGTGAACATCCCGACGACGCCGCCGGTCCGGAACGCGATCCGGGTCGCCTTCTCCCGGCCGCCCGGCTCGCGGGCAGCCGCGGCGACCCGGATGTTCGCGCGGGTGGCGAGCCACATGCCGAGATAGCCGATGATCGCGGAGAAGACCGCACCGACGACGAAGAAGATGGACCTGCCGATGCGTTCACCGAGGTCCTCTGCGGGGAGCGCGAAGAGCAGTACGAACACGACCGCGGCGAACACCGCGAGGGTGCGGAACTGGCGGTTGAGGTACGCCGTGGCGCCTTCCTGGACCGCGCGGCCGATCTCCTGCATCTTCGGGGTGCCCTCGCCGTTGGCGAGCACCTCCCTGAGCAGCAGACCGCCGACGGCCAGGGCGACGAGGGCGACCACCGCGACCACACCGACGACGGTGAGGTCTCCCGCACCGAGCTCGAGGCCCTGGGCGAGGGTGGAACCGGACATCCGTCCTCCTGGATCAGCGAAGTTCCACCAGGTCCGCCTCGACGAGCGGGGACGCCACGACGGCGCCCCTGCCGACGACGGCATCACTGGCGTCGACTGGGCCCGGGCCGCGGTGCTCCGCCGTCCGGGCGCGTGCAGTGTAGAAGTGTGTCCGACCACTCAGTGCGACAGGGATCACAACGAATAACGATCCCGGCAAAGTGATCAACGCCACAGAGTTCACGGTGCAATCCGGGAACCCGCAGATCGGTTGAGGCGCAACGGACTCCGGGTCAAGGCCCGCCCGGGGGAACCTGTGGTGGCGCGCGTCCGGGACGCGCCGGCACGCGATTCGAACGTCTGTGCCAACCTGGCCGGTCGTGGGGTCCCCCGAGGAGTACCTGGACGGGTCGGAGCGCGGAGTCGAGCTGCTCCGCCGCGTCCTCGCGGGCTCCGGCGTGGATCCGGGCCGGGCCGACACGACCTGGCTCGGGCCGGGCGGGGCGGAGCCGGGTCCGGAGCCCGGTCCGGAGGTCGGTGCCGGTCCGGAGGCGACCGGGGAGCCCGGCGCCCCTGCGGAGCCCGATCCCGGCGACCCGTTGCGGCACGTCGTCCGGATCCCACCGCGCCCGGGCCGCAGCACCGGCTGGCCGGACTGGACGCCGGACGTGCTCCGCTCCGGGTGGGCCGGGCGCGGCGTCGACCGGCCGTGGGCCCATCAGGCCGAGGGGGCGGAGCTCGTGCGGGCGGGGGCGGACGTCGTCGTCGCGACGGGCACGGCCTCGGGCAAGTCGCTGGTCTACCAGCTGCCGGTGCTGACCCGTCTCGTCGAGGACCCGCGGGCCACCGCGCTGTACCTGGCTCCGACCAAGGCGCTCGCCGCGGACCAGCTGCGGGCGCTCGACGACATCGCCCCGGACGGGATCCGGCCGGCCTCGTTCGACGGGGACACCCCGATGGAGGAGCGCGACTGGATCCGGCGGCACTGCCGCTGGATGTTCTCGAACCCGGACATGGTGCACCGGTCGCTGCTGCCGCGGCACGGCCGCTGGTCGACGTTCCTGCGCCGCCTGGAGTTCGTCGTCGTCGACGAGTGCCACACCTACCGCGGGGTGTTCGGCTCGCACGTGGCGTTGCTGCTGCGGCGGCTGTTGCGCGTCGCGGCCCGGTACGGCGCCCACCCGACCGTCGTCCTCGCCTCGGCGACGGTGGCCCGGCCCGCGGAGTTCGCGTCCCGCCTGACAGGACGCGACGTCGTCGCCGTCACCGAGGACGGGTCGCCGCACGCGGGCCGGACCGTCGCGTTCTGGGAGCCGCCGCTGCTCGCCGAGATCACCGGCGACAACGGGGCACCGGTCCGCCGGTCCGCCGGGGGCGAGGCCGCGCGGATGCTCGCCGACCTGGTGCTGGAGGACGCGCGGACGCTCGCCTTCGTCCGCTCCCGGCGCGCCGCGGAGCTCACCGCGCTCGGGGCCCGTCGCCAGGTCGCCGACGTCGCACCGGAGCTGGGTGACCGGGTCGCGGCCTACCGGGGTGGCTACCTGCCCGAGGAACGCCGGGCCCTGGAGGCAGCGCTGATGACGGGTGAGCTGCTCGGCGTCGCGACGACGAACGCGCTGGAGCTCGGCGTCGACATCTCCGGGCTCGACGCGGTCGTCGTCGCCGGGTTCCCGGGCACCCGGGCGTCGTTCTGGCAGCAGGCGGGCCGGGCGGGCCGCGCGGCCGACGAGGCGCTCGTCGTCCTGGTGGCCCGGGACGACCCGCTCGACACCTATCTCGTGCACCACCCGCAGACCCTGATCGGCGCCCCGGTGGAGAGCTGCGTGCTCAACCCGGTGAACCCGTACGTCCTCGCCCCGCAGCTCGCGTGCGCGGCGGCCGAGCTCCCGCTGACCACCGACGACGTCGACGGGATCTTCGGTGGTGCGCCCGCGGTCGAGGTTCTCGACGCGCTGGTCGAGGAGGGCGTGCTCCGCCGGCGCCCGCACGGCTGGTTCTGGCCGGACACCGGGGACGCCCCGGCGGCGCAGGTCGACATCCGCGGGTCGGGCCTCGGGCAGGTCGCGATCGTCGAGGCGGCCACCGGACGCATGCTCGGCACCGTCGACGGCGGTTCCGCACCGGGCACCGTGCACCCTGGCGCGGTCCACCTGCACCGCGGCGAGAGCTACGTGGTCGACGAGCTCGATCTCGACGGCGGGGTCGCGCTCGTGCACCCGGAGGAGCCGGACTGGCGGACCGAGGCACAGTCGGTGTCCGACGTGACGGTGCTCGAGGTGCTCGAGTCCCGCCGGTACGGCCCGGTGGGCGTCTGCTTCGGCGCGACCACGGTCACCAGCCAGGTGGTCGGCTACCGCCGGCGCACCCCGGACGGCACGGTGCTCGACCAGACCCCGCTCGACCTCCCCGCGCAGAGCCTCGACACCCGCTCCGTCTGGTACACGATCGAACCGGACGCCCTGGCCGACGCCGGGATCGACGAGGCGCGTCTCCCCGGTGCGCTGCACGCCGCCGAGCACGCCGCGATCGGGCTGCTCCCGCTGTTCGCGATCTGCGACCGGTGGGACATCGGCGGGCTGTCCACGGCGCTGCACCCCGACACCGGGCTGCCGACGGTGTTCGTGCACGACGGGCACCCGGGCGGCGCGGGCCTCGCCGAGCGCGGCCACGCCGTCCTGGCACGCTGGCTCACGGCGACCCGCTCGGCGGTACGCGACTGCGAGTGCCGCACCGGCTGCCCGTCGTGCGTGCAGTCGCCCAAGTGCGGCAACGGCAACAACCCGCTCGACAAGACCGGTGCGGTGCAGGTGCTCGACCTGGTCCTGGAGGCGCTCGGAGAGGCCGGCGGGCCGGCCTGAACCGGCTGCCCGACGGGTCCGGGCGGGCAGGCCGGTCGCGACGACGCCGAAGGGTGTGCGTGCGCCGGATCCGGCGAGGCACCGCCGGCCCGCCCGTCGGGGGCGTGGGCAGGCCGGCGGCAACCACGGGCGACGGCGTCGGACGGGGGCGCGTGATGCGCTCCGACGCCATCGCTGCCTGGGGAGCGTGGTCTCTGTGCCGGAGACGGACCGGGCCCTGCCCGTCTCCGCGACTGACTCCAGTAGGCAGCAGGGCGGCGCGGGGTGCCAGTCCCGGGCGCTCCGGCGTCGGCGATCGGTCCGGTCGCGACGACGAAACGGCGCCGGAACCCGGCGTTCGTCCTCACCGGACGTGATGCGGGCGTGCTGCGCTGTTACCCGTCCGTTCACCCAGTGCTGCGGACCGCTCACCGAGAGCATGATCACTTCCTCCTCGTCGTCGTGCCGGTGTCACGGCATCCGAGCCGTCGTCGAGCGGTGCCGGTCCGGCCCGGGCCCGTGCGGTCGCCGGACCGCCGATCGGGAGCAGCCCCGACCACCGGACCCGGGCCTCCACCAGCGCGTCCCAACCGTCGAGGTGGCACGCGGCCACCTCGGCGCCGTTGCGGGCGGCGAGATCGGCGGCCACCCGGCACGCGATCTCGGTCCCCTCCACCGACCGCCCGGCGGCGGCCAGTGCCGACAGGTCCGCTGCGGCGGCTGCGACGTGCCGGGCCCGGACCGCGGCGGCGACGTCGACCCCGACGGCCCCGACGAGCAGCAGCACCGCGGCGGCGGTGGCGGCCCAGACCGAGGCGACGCCCGTGTCGTCGTGGCGGATCCGGTCTGCGGTGCTGAGTGGATGGGCGCTGTGTGGATCGGCGTCGTGTGGATCGGGGCCGAGCGGATCGGCGCTGTGTGGGGCGGCGCTGCGTGGGGCGGCGCCGGACCGGGATCGGGTCCGAGGGCCGCTGTCGGCGGTCATCGGGGTGCCGCCCCCTTCCGCCGGGTCCGGGACCGCGGGTGCCCCGGCGGTCTCGTCCTCCGGCCCAGGCTCTGGCCCCGACACCGACGGCGGCGTACGCGGACCGCTCGATGCGGCACTCCCGGTACCGGTGAGCCCCGGCTCCGCGACGGCCGCGGCGGAGCCCGTCACCGAGAGCGGCAGCAACCCGACCGGCCGGGTCCGGACCGTCGCGATCACCGTGTCGCCCTCGATCCGCAGCTCCGTCTGCGCGTCACCCGGTGCGAGAGCCGCCGCAGCGGCCCGCCCGCGGTCGGTGTCGCCGCGTGCGGCCTGCCGGACGAGCTCGCGGGCGGCGTCGGTGCACCGCACCCCGGCGGCCACGGCGGCGACGGCGGCCACGGCTGCCGCCGTCACCGCCACGAGGGTGCCGAGTGCCATCGCCGCCTCGACGGTGACCGCGCCGTCGTCACCGGTACACAGGGCGGGACGGCCCGCGGCCGTCCGGCGCCCGGCGTGGGCGTCAGAGCGTCGTCGACAGCGCACGTTGCACGATCCCGGTGAGCGCGGCGAGCACGTCGCCACCGCTGACGATCGCGTACAGCAGGGCGGCGAACGCGGCAGCGGCCACGGTGCCGACCGCGTACTCCACCGTGGACATCCCGTCGTCGTCGACGGCGAGTGCGGCCAGACGGGTGCGCAGGAGGGAACGGGTCATCGGAGTGCTCCTTCGTCGGGGGCCCGCGGACGTGCGGGCCCGGTCGTCGTCCGGTGTCACCACCGGGCGAACGCCTCCCCGGCCAGCCCGATCACGACCGGCACGATGCCGAGGACCAGGAAGGCGGGCAGGAAGCAGAGCCCCAGCGGGGCGGTGATCCGGACGGCGGCGCGCTGGGCGCGTTCCTCCGCCCGGTCGGCGAGGCCGGCCCGCAGCCGTCCGGCCTCCGCGGCCGCGGCCCGGCCGAGTGCGGCACCGGTGCTCGCCGACCGGCCGGCGGGCCGGGCGAACCCGGCCAGCGCCGGAGTGGCGGCCGCGGCGGACCAGGCGTCGTCGGCGTCGGCCCCGAGCGCGAGGAGTCCCGCCACCCGGCGGAGCGCCGCGCCCGCCGACCCGGGGAGCCTGTGGGCGGCCGCCCCGACCGCGTCCGGCACGGTCAGCCCGGCCCCGAGGCAGGTGGCGAGGAGGTCCCAGGCGGCAGCGAGATCGGCCTCGTCGGCCCGGGCGCCCGGGCCGACGGACGTGCGGCGGACGACCAGCAGCGCCCCGCCCCCGGCGACGGCGCCGACGACCGCCCCGGCCGGGCCCGCCACCGCCCACCCCAGCGCGGCACCGGCGGGGACGAGTACCGCGAGAACCGCGGTGCGCGGACGTTCCGCGGGCCGGTCGGGACCGGGCCCGCGCAGTGCACGGAGACGGTCACGTGCGGGGCTGCCGGACGAGACCAGCACCGCCGCGGCGACCAGTCCCAGCGCCGTGGCGCTCACGACTGCACCGCCGCGCGCAGGATCCGGTCCGACCAGGCCGTCCCGGCGGCGGTCAGCAGCACGCCGACGGCCAGCAGGACCGGGCCGTGCAGTCCGGAACGGAGCACCGTCAGCGGTGCGATGCCCATGAGCTGACCGAGCCCGATCCCGGCCAGAGGGAGAGCGGTGAGGACGCTCGCGGTGGCGCGTGGCCCGGCGAGCTGTGCCCGGACCCGGGCGCCGTGCGCGATCCGCCACCGGATGTCGTCGAGCAGCCCGCCCAGCAGGTCGGCGAGCGGCGCTCCGTGGCGGTCGGCCAGCTCCCAGGCCGCGGCGATCCGCTCCACGTCGCGGCCGGCCGGCCCGCCGGCGGCGCGCCGCAGTGCCGCGGGTACCGGCTCCCCGATCCGGGCCGCCGCGGCGGCGGGTTCGAGCAGTGCGCGGGCCAGCGGACCGTCGTGCGCCTGCCCGGCCAGCGCCGCCGCGGGATGGGCGCCGGTGCGCAGCTCGTCGGTGATGCGGGCGAGCGCGTCGGCCAGCTCCGCCGCGGCTCCGGCGTGCCGTGCCGCATCCCGCCGCGCGGCGATCCGGCGGCGGACGAACCAGGCCGCCCCGCAGGCGCACACCGCCCCCGCGGGGCCGAGCAGCAGGAACCCCGCACCCGCGGCGACCAGGTAGGTCAGGGCGGCGACCGGAGGTCGTCGCGGCCGGGCCCGTTCCGCACCGGACAGGCGGTGCAGCCGCCGGCGCCCCGCCGAGCCCGGCAGCCCGAGCACCGCCCCGGCGAGCAACAGGAGAGCGAGCCCGGCCCGCGCGCCCGACGGCGCGGACGGGAACGCGGCGGCCGGCACCGACGTCAGCACGGGACACCGATCCCGCGCTCGCGCAGCAGCGCGTGCAGGTCGGGCATCGCCGGGCCCGCGCCGGCTCCCCGGGACCAGGCGGCGTCGACCTGCGGGACGCCGTCGTCGTGCCGGCGGAGCACCCCGATCTCGTCGAGCACCCGGCCCGTGCCCGGCCTGCGGCGCATCTGCAGCACCACCTGGACGGCGGCGGCGAGCTGCCCGTCGAGCGCGGCCGGGGACATCCCGCCGAGCCCGGCGAGGGCGCGCATCCGGGCGGGGATCTCGCGTACGGAGTTGGCGTGCACCGTGCAGGCGCCGCCGTCGTGACCGGTGTTCATCGCGGCCAGGAGGTCCCCGACCTCCGCGCCGCGGACCTCGCCGACGACCAGCCGGTCCGGCCGCATCCGCAACGCCTGCCGGACCAGTTCGCGCAGCGCGACGCCACCGGATCCCTCGATGTTCGGCGGCCGGGCCACCAGGCGGACGACGTGCGGGTGCCGCGGGCGCAGCTCCTCGGCGTCCTCCACGGTGATCAGGCGCTCGCCCGGGGCGACGGCACCCAGCAGCGCGTTGAGCACGGTGGTCTTGCCGCTGCCCGTCCCGCCCGCGACCAGCACCGCGAGCCGGGCCGCGACGATCGCGCGCAGCAGGGCCTCACCGGCCCCGTCGAACGTCCCGGTCCGTCGCAGCGCGGCGAGATCGTGGCTCGCGGGCCGCAGCACGCGCAACGAGATCGCGGTGCCGGCCGCGGCGACCGGCGGTAGGACGGCGTGCAGCCGCACCCCGGCGTCGGCGAGGCGGCCGTCGACGCACGGGCTCGCGTCGTCGAGGCGGCGGCCGGCCGCGAGCGCCAGGCGCTGCGCGAGGCGGCGGACGGCGTCCTCGTCGGGGAACGTGACGGTGCTGCGCCGCAGCCCGTCGCCGCGATCGACCCACACCGCGTCCGGCGCGGTCACCAGCACGTCGGTGGTGGCCGGGTCGCGCAGCAGCGCGTCGAGCGGACCGGCACCGGTGAACTCCTCGCGCAGGGTGCGCAGCGCGGCGAGCACGTCCAGATCGGACACGACCCCGCCGGACTCGGCACGCACGGCCGCGGCCACGGCGGCGGGCCCGGTGCCTCCGCCGGAGTCCGCGAGCCGGGCTCGGACCCGGTCGACCAGCGGGTTCACGACGCCGCCGCCTTCTCGTGGCCGACTGCGGAGAGCCGTTCGAGGACGGCGCGGGCGGCGGTGGCCAGCGCGCCGCGCCCGGCGCCGGGTGTGCGGCCGCGCTCGAGCGCTCCGGGGAGGTCGCGCTCCGCACGCATGGCGTGCAGGAGCGGGAGCCCGAGCGAGGTGGCCACCTCGTCCGGGGTGATGCCACCCGGCGACGGGCCGCGGACGACGACCTCCACCACCCGGGCGTGCTCGGCGAGCACGTCGGCGACCCGGGCCGCGGCGGCGCCGGCCCGCAGCGCCGCCGGTACGACGAGCACGGTCAGGTCGGCCGCGCCGAGGGCCGCGAGCGCGGCGTCGGTCGGGTAGCGGGGCAGATCGCAGACGACGGTGCCGCCACCCCGGCGACCGGCGTCCAGTACCGCGCCGACGGCCGCCGGTCCGGGCCCGTGCGGGGACCGGGCACAGGACAGCACCGAGAGATCCGACCGTCCGGACACCGTCCGGGGGAGCGCCGCGTGCAGTGCCGCCGCCCGTACCCGGCCGTCGCCGACGGCGAGCTCCGGCCAGCGCAGACCGGCTTCCTGTTCGAGACCGACCAGCAGGTCGAGCCCGCCGCCCAGCGGATCGCAGTCGACGAGCAGCGCCGCCGCCCCCGTCCGGGCGGCCGTGACCGCCACCGCCGTGGCCAGCACCGACGCGCCCGCGCCGCCGCTGCCGCCGACGACCGCGAGCACCCGCCCCGGCCGCCCTCCGGCGGCCGCGCGCTCCCGGGCGTCGGCCAGCAGACCGGTCAGACCGGCCTCGCCGTGCGGCAGCTGCACGACCCGGTCCGCGCCGAGCGCGACCGCGGTCCGCCAGTCCTCGGCGGCCGGTTCACCGGTCACCGCGATGACCACGGTGTCGCGCCGCGGGAAGCCCGCGTCGCGGCAGCGGGCGGCCCCGGCCCGGTCCAGCAGCACGACCGGCGCGCGGGCCCAGGCCCGCCGTGCGTCGGCCGCGTCGACGGCGCGCAACGCGTCCATGTCGGCGGCCGCGGCGAGCCGCAGCAGCGCATCCAGTACGTCGGGATCGTCGGCCACGATCAGGCAGCGCCGGTCCATCGGGTCCCACCTCCACCTGGACCCGCCGATGCGGGCCCGGTGTCGAGCCTGCGGCCGGCGGGCCCGACGGGACCGACGAGTCGCGTACCTGTGGACAACTCGTGGACGACCGGCGTCCCTGTGGACGGGCGCCGGCCGGGACGGCGCGACCGTCGGTGGGGTGCGGCAGGATCGGGGCGGGACCCGTCCGGGTCGATCGGCGTCGCACAGCGGACCGCCACACCGAGGACGACCCCCGCCAGGGGGGATTGGCGGGGGCCGTCGGTCGGTTCAGCCCCGGGGGGTCGAGCTGAACCCGCTCGGACCATGTCCGAGCTCACCCAACTGTAGCCGCAATCCCGCTGTCACGCCCATACCTCGGCCGTGGACTGCGCCGACCGGTCCCGGCCCGCGCGCAGTGGGACGTCCCGGTCGGGTGAACCGGCCGGGCGACCGGTGAGCGCGTCCGGGCGACCGGTCGCGTACGGCCGGTCACTCCCCGCAGTCGGCCGCGGGCCTGCTCGGACGTCGGCCGACCGGCCGCGGGGCGGCCTGCCCGATCCGGCACGCTGGACCGGTGTCCGCCTTCCCCACACCGGCCGGTCCGCCCGCGGAGCAGGCGAGCGGCGCCCCGGCCGCCGAGCCGCCCCAGGCCGTCTTCCTCGATCTCGACAACACCCTCATCGCGGGTTCGAGCGCCCTGGCGTTCGCCCGGACGTTCGCGCGGCACGGGCTCGTCGACCGGGCCACCGTGGCCCGCGGCGCGTGGGCGCAGCTCCTGCTGGTGCTCTCCGGCGCGGACGCCGCCACGATGGACACCCTGCGCCGCCGGATGACCCTCGTCAGCACCGGCTGGGAGGTCAGCCGGGTCCGTGAGATCGTCGCCGCGACCCTCCAGGAGGTCGTCGGCCCGCTCGTGTACCCGGAGGCCGTCCGGATGATCGAGCGCTACCGCGAGCAGGGCGCGGAGATCGTGCTGCTGTCGGCGTCCGGTCTCGAGGTCGTCGAGCCGATCGCCGGGCTGATCGGGATCGAGCGGTTCCGCGCCAGCACCATGCGGGTCGAGGACGGCCGGTACGCCGGTGAGCTCGAGTTCTACTGCTACGGCGAGGGCAAGGCCCGCGCGGCGCGGGAGATCGCCGCGGAGTCCGGCCTCGACCTCGCCCGGTGCGCGGCCTACACCGACTCCGTCACCGACCTGCCGCTGCTCGAGGTGGTCGGGCACCCGTACGTCGTGAACCCGGACCGGGAGCTGCGCGCGATCGCCCGGGAGCGCGGCTGGCCGGTGCTCGCGTTCGTCCGGGCGGCGTCACGGCGGGACCGGTTGTTCCGGCTGCGTGACGCCGTGTCCGACCGCATCGGTGTCGACGCCCGCACGAGGACGGCGGCCACACCGGTGGTACTCGCCGCCGGCGGGGTGGTCGCGGCGGTCGCCGCCGGGGTCGTCGCGTGGCGCCGGACCCGCTGACCGCGCGGACCCGGATCATCGGAGAGGAGCCGGCGCGACCGCCGTCCGGGCGTCGGACCGGCACGGACGGCCGCCGCTCCCGATCACCCACCGCTGCTGAACCGGTGCACCCCTTCGCGAGGGTTGCCCGCCTCACACCCGCGGGACTAGGAACGACGTCACGGACCCCGGTCAGGCCAGGGGCGGTTCGGAGGAGAAGAGCCCGTCTCCCCGGGCCGGGCTCCGTACGCGAGACCCGAGCACTCCCACGCCGAGCACGCCGCGGGAGGCATGTCGTCGTGGGCCTGCGTTCCGGGACGCCGGGCGCCGAGGCCACCAACCACGACACGTAGTGCACGCCAGGGAGCCGGATCTCGCGTCGGGCCGGGCGGTGCTCCACGACAGGGGCGCCGCCCGGCTCTCGTTCGCGGTGGCTGCGGTCCGGCGGTCCGGCCCGACTCAGCCGGACTGCGCCGCCGCGATCGACAGGCCCTCGCGGCCCCCGGCCTCCCACTCGTCGCAGGTGTGGGCGATCCAGCGGGCGAGCCCGTCGGGTGTGCCGGTGGCGAACGCCTCGGCCGCAGCCCGGTACTCGGACGGCCTGCGGAGGAAGCCGACCTCCGGCACCGAGAGCCCGCGCGGGTCGAGCCCCGACGACATCGCCGTCAACCGGGCCGCCGCGCGCGCGACGACACCGTCGGCCGTGCCGAACGGGCGGAGGGTCAGCAGCTCCCCGTGGACCACCGCCACCAGCACCGGGGCCGGCGCGGTCGTCCCGCCGCCGATCAGGTCGGCGAGCGCGGAGAGCCGCGCCGACGCACCCGGTCGGGGGCGGCCCAGCACCGCCTCGTGCTCGGCCGCCGGCACCAGGTCGGTGGCCGCGAGCACGTGCAGCCGGGCCAGTGCCTGCAGCGGCGCCCGCCCCCACACCTCGAGGAGCCGGGCGCGCTCGTCGGCGATGCGGACCGCGCCGGCCAGCACCGGGTCGGACACGTGGTCGGCCGTCGCCGGGCTCAGCGGCGCGCCGTCCAGCGCCGCCGACGACCGGGCCGCACGCAGTGCCGCCTCGGCCGCCGTCGTCGGCCAGCCGCGCCGGTTCACCGGCTGGTTGTGCACCTCGGTCGTCGCGTCCCGGGCCCGGGCGACCGCCTCGGGCACGCCGGGCAGCGCCGCGAGCGGGGCGAGCGGATCGTCGGTGGAGGTGCGGGCCATGCCGTCATCGTCCCAACCGGTGGCCTACCGTCGGGTAGCGACCCGGTCCCCGTCCTCCGGGCAGGGGTGGAACCGGACGGGTGAACCGTTCGTCACCCGCAGATCGACCGCTCGTCGGCCGCCGGTCCGCGCCCTCGCCGATGCGTCCCGGGGTCACCCCGCCGGGCGACCCGGGCCGACCTGCACCGATGGTGGGGCCGGCCGGGTCCGTGATCCCTCACCTGTCCCGACAGACGGTGCGGACGCAGGGCGGTTTCACTAGCGTCGGTCCGCACACGTGCGCGCACACCGAGTGCGCCTCTGGCCGATCCCAGGCCCGTTTCACGCCGCGTCGAGGAGGACACGAGGACATGGCCGAGTCCGAGAAGAGCAGCGCCCTGAGCGCACTGTCCACCGAGAGCCGGACGTTCCCGCCGCCGGAGGACTTCGCCGCCCAGGCCAACGCCACCGCCGAGTGGTACGACCGTGCCGACGCCGACCGCGAGGGCTTCTGGGCCGAGCAGGCCGACCGTCTGCACTGGACGAAGAAGTGGGACACCGTCCTCGACTGGCAGCCGCCGTTCGCGAAGTGGTTCGTCGGCGGCGAGCTGAACGTCGCCTACAACTGCGCCGACCGGCACGTCGACGAGGGCAACGGCGACCGGGTCGCGATCCACTGGGAGGGCGAGCCGGGCGACAGCCGCACCATCACCTACGCCGACCTCAAGGCCGAGGTCTCGAAGGCCGCGAACGCGCTCGCGGAGCTGGGCGTCGGCAAGGGTGACCGGGTCGCGATCCAGCTGCCGATGATCCCCGAGGCCGTCGTCTCCATGCTGGCCTGCGCCCGGCTGGGTGCGCTGCACAGCGTCGTCTTCGGCGGGTTCTCGCCGGGCGCGCTGAAGGCCCGCATCGAGGACGCCGAGGCGAAGGTCCTCATCACCTCGGACGGCCAGTACCGCCGGGGCAAGCCCGCCCCGATGAAGGAGAACACCGACCAGGCCGTCGAGGGCACCTCGATCGAGAAGGTCCTCGTCGTCAGGCGGACCGAGACCGAGGTCCCGTGGACCGAGGGCCGCGACGTCTGGTGGCACGACGTCGTCGACGCGGCCTCCGACCAGCACACCCCGGAGTCCTTCGACTCCGAGCACCCGCTGTTCATCCTCTACACCTCGGGCACCACCGGGAAGCCGAAGGGCATCCTGCACACCTCCGGCGGCTACCTGGCGCAGGCCGCGTACACCCACAACGTGGTGTTCGACCACAAGCCGGGCGAGAGCGTCTACTGGTGCACCGCCGACATCGGCTGGGTCACCGGGCACAGCTACATCGTCTACGGCCCGCTCGCCAACGGCGCCACCCAGGTCGTCTACGAGGGCACGCCGAACACCCCGCACGAAGGCCGGCACTGGGAGATCGTCCAGAAGTACGGCGTCTCGATCTACTACACCGCACCCACCCTGATCCGCACGTTCATGAAGTGGGGCGACGACATCCCCGCGAAGTACGACCTGTCGTCGCTGAAGGTCCTCGGCACGGTCGGTGAGCCGATCAACCCGGAGGCCTGGATGTGGTTCCGGGAGAAGATCGGCGGCGAGCGCTGCCCGATCGTCGACACCTGGTGGCAGACCGAGACCGGTGCCCAGATGATCGCCCCGCTGCCGGGCGTCACCTCGACCAAGCCGGGCTCGGCCATGCGGTCGCTGCCGGGCATCTCGGCGACCGTCGTCGACGACTCCGGAACGCCGGTCGGCAACGGCGAGGGCGGCTACCTGGTGCTCGACAAGCCGTGGCCGGCGATGCTGCGCGGCATCTGGGGCGACACCGAGCGCTACAAGGACACCTACTGGTCGCGGTTCGCCGAGCAGGGCTACTACTTCGCGGGTGACGGCGCCAAGTACGACGAGGACGGCGCCATCTGGCTGCTCGGCCGCGTCGACGACGTCATGAACGTCTCCGGCCACCGCATCTCCACCACCGAGGTGGAGTCGGCGCTGGTCAGCCACCCCACGGTGGCCGAGGCGGCCGTCGTCGGCGCGTCCGACGAGACCACCGGCCAGGGCATCGTCGCGTTCGTCATCCTGCGCGGCAGCGCCGCGAAGGACGGCGGCGACGACGCGATCAAGGCGCTGCGCGACCACGTCTCCAAGGAGATCGGCCCGATCGCGAAGCCGCGCCAGATCATGGTCGTCGAGGAGCTCCCGAAGACCCGGTCCGGCAAGATCATGCGCCGGCTGCTGCGCGACGTGGCGGAGAACCGGGAGGTCGGCGACGTCTCGACGCTGGCCGACTCCTCGGTCATGGACCTGATCTCCACCGGGATGAAGGACTCCAAGGAGGAGTGACCCCGGCGATGTGACGCCACGACGGCCCCCGGACGCGACGCGTGTCCGGGGGCCGTCGCGTTCCCGGCACACTGGGGGCGTGGACGACGGCGGGGTGCAGGTGCGGCGCGGGTTCGTCGTACCCGAGCGGGAGCTGCGCTGGCGGTTCTCCCGTGCGTCCGGTCCGGGCGGGCAGGGCGTGAACACGACCGACTCGCGGGTGGAGCTGTCGTTCGACGTCGCGGGCTCGCCGAGCGTCCCGGAGGACCTGCGGGACCGCGCACTGCAACGGCTGGGCGGCCGGCTGGTCGACGGCGTCCTCACGATCACCGCCGCCGAACACCGCAGCCAGCTCCGGAACCGGGAGGCGGCGCGGCAACGGCTCGCCGGCGTCCTCGGCGAGGCGACGGCCGCGGGTCCGCGCACACGCCGTCCCACCCGTCCGACGGCGGGATCGAGGCGACGCAGGCTGGACGCGAAGACGCGACGGGGACAGATCAAGAAGCTCCGCGGGCGTCCGGACGAGTGAGGGCTGATCCTCCGGTCGGGGACGGCGTGGCGCAGCCGAGCGGGCCCGGGGTCCCCGTGGCACGATGGCGACTCACCGAACGACGGCCGTCCGGGGGACTACAGCCCCGGTCGGCGAGGGCGCAGGAGGGATGACGGTGGCCAGCAACAGCCAGTCCGGCGACGCGGAGGTTCCGCCCGTCCTGCCCTCGATCCCGCTCACTCCCGAGCCGGGCCCGCGTGACGCGTCGCTCGGCGCGCTCGCCAAGGACGTGACGACGCACCTGTCCACCCTGGTGCGGTCCGAGGTGGAGCTCGCCAAGGCCGAGGTGTCGGCGGAGGTCAAGAAGGGCGTCCAGGGCAGCGTCTTCTTCGTGATCGCCGCGGCGATCGGACTGTTCAGCCTGTTCTACCTGTTCTTCACCCTCGCCGAGTTCCTGTCGCTGTGGCTGAACCGCGCGGCCGGGTTCGGGATCACCTTCCTGGTCATGCTGCTCACCGCCGGGCTGTTCGGGTTCCTCGGCTACCTGCGGGTCCGGAAGATCCGCAAGCCGGAGCGCACGATCGACTCGCTGAAGGACTCCGCGCAGGTGCTCACCCAGCGGGGCAAGGGCGACAACGTGCGCGAGCTGTCCGACGGTCCGTCCGGACGGCACTCCGCCGCGGGCTGAGCCGCGACCGTGGCCGGTGCCCCGGACCCGTCCGTCGTCCGGATCCCCGGACCGTGGACGCACCGGGCGGTCTCGGCCAACGGCATCCGGATCCACCTCGCCGAGCACGGCCCGCCGGACGGCCCGCTGGTCGTCCTGCTGCACGGGTTCCCCGAGTTCTGGTGGACCTGGCGCCACCAGCTGCTCGCGCTCGGCGACGCCGGGTACCGCGCCGTCGCGCCCGACCTGCGGGGCTACGGCGACACCGACAAGACCCCACGCGGCTACGACCTGTGGACCCTCGCCGGTGACTGTGCCGGGCTGGTCCGGGCGCTGGGGGAGCGGCGGGCCCACGTGGTCGGCCACGACTGGGGCGCCGCCATCGCCTGGACGGTCGCCGCGCTGCACCCGCGGCTGGTGGCGTCGCTGACCGTGCTGGGCGCCCCGCACCCGACGACGATGCGGGACGCGCTCCTGCGCGATCCGCTCGGCCAGGGCCGGGCGAGCCGGTACATGGCGGGGTTCCAGCTCCCGCGGCTGCCGGAGCGCTCGCTGCGCGGCCCGGACCGGGTGGAGCGGATCATGCGTGACTGGGCGGGTCTCGACTGGACGTCCACCGAGGACTTCGCGGAGACCGTCGCGCGCAACCGTGAGGCGATCCGGATCTCGACCGTCGCGCACTGCAGCCTGGAGTACTACCGCTGGTCGCTGCGCTCCCAGTTCCGCCCGGACGGCCACCGGTTCGCCCGCGACGTCGCCGGCCCGGTCGGTGTCCCGGTGCTGCAGGTGCACGGGGCCGACGACCCGTGCGTCCTGGACACGACGATGCGCCGGACCGCCCGCCGCGCCGGGGCGGGGTTCGTCCACCACGCACTGCCGGCCACCGGGCACTTCCCGCAGGAGGAGCGGCCGACCCACGTCAGTGCGCTGATCGGGGCCCATCTGGAGCGCTCGACCCGCGACCGCCCCGCCTGAACGACAGCGCGGCGAGCGCGGTGTCCGGGTGGTCGGAGAACAGGCCGTCGACGCCGGCGTCGAGGAAGGCGTCGTACTCGGCGAACACGTCGCCCCAGGCCGAGGCCGGCCCGCCGGAGCGCAGCGCGGGCGGCAGGAAGGCGTTCTCGTTCCGGAACGTGTACGGGTGCACCAGCAGCCCGGCCGCGTGCGCGTCGGCGACCAGCGACGACGGCGGCCCCAGCGCCCCGTCCGGCCCGGCCGGGACGACCTGGGCCTTCGCCGGCCCGACGGCGTCGGCGTAGGTCGCGACCTCGCGCAGCCCGTCGGGCGAGGTGATCGACGTCCAGCTCCGGTCCGGCAGGTCCGCCGGCCCGCCGGTGACGTCGGTGAGCTGGACCAGCGGCACCCGCAGCCTGCCGCGCAGCCACCGCAGGTTCGTCACCTCGAACGACTGCACGTACACCGGGGCGTCCGGCCGGTTCAGCCCGGCGCCGTCGAGCGCGTCGACGAGCAGCGGCTCCGCGGGCAGCCCGATGCCGGCGTGGTGGGTGGAGTGCTTGATCTCCGGGTAGACGCCGATCTCGCGCCCGAGCTCCCGGGACAGCCGCTCCCGCAGGTCCAGCAGCTCGGCGAGAGTGGGGACGGCGAACCGGGCGTCGTAGACCCGGTTGCCGGGCCGCTCGCCAGGGAGCCGCTCGACGGCGCGGAGCGTCCGCAGCTCGGCGAGGGTGAAGTCGTGGGTGAACCAGCCCTCGTGGACCTCGCCGTCGATCGTCCGCCGGGTGCGTCGCCCGGCGAACTCGGGCCGGGCCGCGACGTCGGTGGTCCCGCCGATCCCGGGCTCGTGCCGGCAGACCAGGTGCCCGTCCCGGGTGGGGACGACGTCGGTCTCCAGGTAGTCGGCGCCGACCCGCGCGGCGAGCTCGTAGGCGGCCAGCGTGTGCTCGGGCCGGTTCCCCGACGCCCCGCGGTGCGCGATGACCACCGGGCGGGCGCCCGCGGTGGTGGGGGTGCGGTCCGGAACCGTCGCATCGGTGTCGGGCACGACGCGCACCCTGACACGGACGGGTGGTGCCTCCCGCGCCGGGGCCGGTGCCGGTTGCCCCGCCCCGGACGTGCGCGGATACGCTCGACCACCGTGCGAGTCCTGGTCGTGGGTAACGGCGCGCGTGAGCACGCCATCGCGGTGTCCTTGGCGCAGGATCCGGGGGTGACGGCCCTGGCCTGCGCCCCCGGCAACGCGGGGACAGCTGCCGTCTCGGAGCAGCTGGGTCTGGACGTGTCCGACAACGACGCCGTCGTGTCGGTCGCGCAGACCTGGCAGGCCGACCTGGTCGTCATCGGGCCGGAGGTGCCGTTGGTCAACGGCGCCGCCGACGCGGTGCGGGCGGCCGGCATCCCCTGCTTCGGGCCCGGGAGGGAGGCGGCCCGGATCGAGGGGTCCAAGGCCTTCGCGAAGTCGGTGATGAGCTCCGCGGGCGTCCCGACGGCGTCCTCGGTCGTGGTCGACAACCCGGCCCACCTCGACACCGCGCTGGGCGTGTTCACCCCGCCCTACGTCGTGAAGGACGACGGCCTGGCCGCCGGCAAGGGCGTCGTCGTGTCCGAGGACGTCGAGATCGCCCGCGCCCACGCGCTCGGCCTGCTCGACGCCGGCCACCCGGCCCTGCTCGAGTCGTTCCTCGACGGGCCGGAGGCGTCGCTGTTCTGCCTCGTCGACGGCACCACCGTGGTCCCGCTGCTGCCGGCGCAGGACTTCAAGCGGGTCGGCGACGACGACACCGGCCCGAACACCGGCGGCATGGGCGCCTACTGCCCGCTGCCGTGGGCGGGCGACGACCTGGCCGCCGAGCTGGTGGAGCGCATCGTCCGGCCGGTCGCCGCGGAGCTCGAGAACCGCGGGGCGCCCTTCTCGGGGCTGCTCTACGCCGGGCTCGCCCTCACCTCGCAGGGCCCCGCCGTGATCGAGTTCAACTGCCGGTTCGGTGACCCGGAGACCCAGGCCGTGCTGGCGCTGCTGCGCACCCCGCTGGCCGGGCTGCTGCACGCGACGGCCACCGGCACGCTCGCCGACCAGCCACCGCTCGAGTGGTCCGACGGCTCGGCGGTGACCGTCGTCGTCGCGGCGGAGGGCTACCCGGCCACCCCGCGCCTCGGTGACGTGATCACCGGTGGCGACGGCGAGGGCGTGCTGCACGCGGGCACCCGGCGCCGCGACGACGGCGCGGTCGTCTCGTCCGGCGGGCGGGTGCTGTCCGTCGTCGGCACGGGCGCGGACCTGGCCGCGGCGCGCGCCGACGCGTACGCGCGGCTGGAGCCGGTGCGCCTCGCGGGGTCGCACCACCGGACCGACATCGGCCTCCGGGCCGAGCGCGGAGAGATCCGGATCCCGTCCGCGAAGGGCTGAATGTTTCTCCAGGATTACCTCCGTATGGCCCAGTGATGTTGGTCCTAACGGCCCAGTACGTGGAGTGACCTGGTGATCTTCGGTGGCGCCGGTCCTGTTGTCCGCAACCGTGTAGAGAGATCTTGAAGACGAGGTAAAACCGGACACCAGGGTTTGATCGTGCCCGTCCGGCGCGCAATCGTCATGTCTCACAGGGGCACAGCCGGTGCCCCTGAGACACAGGAGGATCCATCATGGCCAACGCTCCCCAGCCGGCCCGTCGTCGTCGCGCCCTGACCCTCGTGGGTGCCGCTGTCGTCGCGCCGCTCGCCACCCTGGCGTTCACCGGTTCGGCCCAGGCCGCCGAGCTGACCCCGGTCGCCGAGTACATCGACGACACCGTCGCCGACACCGACGCCCAGGTGGGCGCCGTCGTCGACGCGCTGGGCTTCGAGGCCGAGTGACGTCGCGCGGGCACTGAGCCCGCGCCGTGCGGATCGCGATCCGCACACCGGTACGTGACGACCGGGCCCGGCACCCTCGACTCGGCGGCGAGGTGCCGGGCCCGGCGCGCGCCGGATCCCCGCGCGTCCGGCCCTGGGCTCCCGGCCGGGCGCGCGGACCCGCGCCACCTACGCTCGGTCCCGTGACCGGACCGACCGCCGCCCAGCTGACCGTCGCGGCCCGCGCCGCCGTCGCACCGTTCCACGTCATGGACGTCTGGGCGGCCGCCGCGGAGCGGGCCCGCACCCACGGTGACCTGATCAACCTCTCCGCCGGGCAGCCGTCCACCCCGGCCCCCGAGCCGGTGCGGACCGCCGCGGTCGAGGCGCTGAACTCCGAGGTCCTCGGCTACACCGTCGCCCCCGGCATCGCCGAGCTGCGCGAGGCCGTCGCCGGGCACTACCACCGCACCCGCGGACTCGACGTCGACCCGGGTGACGTCGTGCTGACGACCGGCTCCTCCGGCGGGTTCCTGCTGGCCTTCCTGGCCGCCTTCGACGCCGGGGACCGCGTCGCGATGGCCCGGCCCGGTTACCCCTGCTACCGCAACATCCTGTCCGCGCTCGGCTGCGAGGTCGTCGAGCTGCCGTGCGGGCCGGAGACCCGGTTCCAGCCGACCGTGCAGATGCTGGAGGAGCTCGACGAGCCGGTGAAGGGGCTGATCCTCGCGAGCCCGGCGAACCCCACCGGCACGATCCTCGAGCCCGGCGAGCTCACCGCCCTCGCGCGGTACTGCGAGGAGCGCGGGATCCAGCTGATCAGCGACGAGATCTACCACGGCATCACGTTCCCCGGGAGCCCGGCGACGACTTCGGCGTGGGAGACCTCGCGCGAGGCGGTGCTGGTGAACTCGTTCTCGAAGTACTTCTCGATGACGGGCTGGCGGCTCGGCTGGCTGGTGTGTCCGCCGCGGCTGCGCCGCACCGTCGAGGGGCTCGCCGGGAACTTCACGGTCTGCCCGCCCGCGCTGCCGCAGCACGCGGCGCTGGCCGCGTTCGACGCGGCGAGCTACGCCGAGGCCGACGCCCACGTCGTCCGCTACGGCCACAACCGCGACCTGCTCCTCGCCGGGCTGCCCGCGATCGGGATCGACCGGCTCGCCCCCGCCGACGGCGCGTTCTACGTCTACGCCGACGTCGCGCACCTGCTGCGGCCCGGCGAGGACTCGATGGCGCTCACCTACCGGCTGCTCGACGAGACCGGGATCGCCGTCGCGCCCGGGCAGGACTTCGATCCCGTCGACGGCGGGAACTACGTGCGGTTCTCCTGCGCGGGCACGTCCGAGGGCATCACCGGGGCCCTGGAACGGCTGCGCGCCTGGGTCTGAGCGCGGGTCACAGCACGAGCTCCGGTTTCACGGCCGCCGGCGTCCAGACCCGCTGCCGGCGTGCCGCCAGCGCCGCGACGGCGACGGCGAGCAGCAGCCAGCCGAGCAGCACCGGCACCGCGGTCCCGACCACCCCGGCCAGCTCGCCGCCGTACATGAGGTGCCGCAGCGCGTCGACGGCGTAGCCCATCGGCATCACGTGGTGCACCGGGTACAGCGGGGCCGGGATGGTCTGCCAGGGGAACGTGCCGCCGGCCGAGACCAGTTGCAGCACCATCAGGACCAGGCCGATGAACTGCCCGACGCTGCCCAGCCAGGCGTTGAGGGCGTGCACGATCGCCGTGAACGTCAGCGAGACCAGGCACAGGAAGCCGAACGTGGCGAGCGGGTGCACCGGTGCGATGCCGAGTCCGAAGACGACGATCACGTACATCCCCGCCACCTGCAGCATCCCGAGCAGCCCGGCCGGGAGCCAGCCGCCCAGCGCCACCCGCAGCGGGCTCTGACCGGCCGCGATCGCCCGCCGGGACAGCGGCTGCAGCAGCAGGAACAGCACGTAGCCGCCGATCCAGGTGGCCAGGGCCATGAAGAACGGGGCGAGCCCTGCGCCGTAGGTGTCGGCCTGGGAGTGGGCGACGTCGCGGGTGGCGACCGGGTCGCCGATGTTCTGCGCGGTGGCGTCGCGGACGTCCGGCGCGGGGTTCGGGATCTGCCCGAGCCCCGAGTTCAGGCCGTCGCGCAGCTGCCCGGCGCCGCCGGCCAGCTCGGCGGTGCCCGTGTCGAGCCGGTGGGCGCCGTCGGAGAGCCGGTCGCTGCCGTCGACGGCGGTGCGCTCGCCGTCGACGAGGGTGTCCGCCCCGGTCCGCAGCTCGGTCGCCCCGGCCGAGAGCCTGCCGGCGCCGTCGGAGAGTTTCCGGACGCCGCCGGACAGCTCGGACGCGCCGTCCCGCAGCTCGGCGGCGCCGTCGGCGGCGCTCGCGATCCCGGAGCTCAGCTGCGGTGCGGAGGCGGCGAGCCGTTCGGCGCCGTCGGCGACCCGGCCCGCTCCCGACCCGAGCCGGTCGAGCTGCCCGGAGACCTCCTGGACGCGCTCGTTGCCCTGTTCGAGCGGTTGCTTCGCGTCGGCGAGCACGGCCAGGGCCTGCCGGACCTGCTCGTCGGTGAAGCCGCGCTCGCGCAGGCCGGCCGCGATGGTGCCGTCGGCGGCGTCGAGCTGGGCGGCCAGCCGTCCGCTCTCCTGCGCGACCCGGTCACCGGCCGCGGCGACCTGCGCGTTGCCGTCCGCGACCTGGCGGGCGCCGTCCGCGAGCTCCCGGGACTGCCGGGGCAGCTGCGCGGTCGCGTCCCGCAGCGTGCCGAGCCCGGTCGCCAGCTCACCGGCGCCGGAGCCGAGCCGGTCGGCACCGGCGGCCGCGGTCCCGGCGCCGGTGGCGAGGGTCCCGGCCCCGGACGAGAGCTCGCCGGCACCGCCCGCGAGCTGCTGCGCCCCGCCGAGCAGCCGGCGCTGGCCCGACGCCAGGTCGTCGGACCCGCTCGCGAGCTGCGCGGCGCCGTCGTGGGCCCGGGTCGCGCCGTCGGCGAGCCGCCCGGCCCCGTCGGCGGCCTCCTGGGTCTTCGTGTAGATCGTCGAGAAGCCGGTGAGGAAGGTGTCCGCGGCCTCGGTGCCGACCTGCTGGGCCACCGAGTCCCGGACCCGGGTCGTGAGCGTGTCGGCGATGGTGCGGGCCAGGTAGTTGTTGGCGTCGTTGGTGGTCAGCACCAGCATGGCCTGGCGGGGCGTGAAGTCCGAGGAGGACCGCAGCGCCGCGGTGAAGTCGGCCGGAACCGTCAGGGCGAAGGTGTAGTCGTTGTCGCGGACGCCGCGGTCGGCGTCGGCGGCGGAGACCCGGTGGAAGTCGAACGAACCGGACTCCTCCAGGCTCCTCGCGACCTCCTCGCCGACGTTCTGCGGGTTGCCGTCGGCGTCGGTGCCGCCGGTGTCCTCGACGACGAGCGCGGCGGGGACCTTGTCGAGCCGGGAGTAGGGGTCGCCGTTGGCGTAGAGGTAGAACCCCGCGTACAGCATCGGGATCAGCAGCAGCGCGAGGACGGCGAGCACGGGGAGCCGGCCTGCGGTGATCCGCCGGAGCTCGCTGACGGCCATCCGGATCGCGCTCATCGGCTCTGCTCCGTGGCGTCGAGGAGGGTGGCCGGGGCGGCAGGTCGCGTGTGCCGCCCCGGCGGTTCGTGGGGTGGCCCGGCCTGCCCGCCGCCCAGTCGCACGGCGGGCACGCCCAGCAGCGCGGCGGACGCATCGGTGCAGGTCACGACGACCGCGAGTCCCGCACGCGCGTGCTCGGCCGCGACCTGCCACCAGGTGACGGGAGTGCCGCCGTGCCGGTCGGGCGCGGTCAGGACGAGCACCGCGGTGCCGGGCCGGGACGCGGCGAGCTCGGTGGTCAGCGCGATCCGCACGGGGGCCGGGACGTCCTCGAACCGGGTCCGGGCCCACTGCTCCGCGCCGCGGGCGGCGAGCCACGCGACCACCGAGCGGGGCCGGGTCCCGCGACCGGCCATCGCCAGCTCCTCCCCGACGACGGTGCGCAGCGGCAGCACCGGCTCGGGCTCGCTCACCCCCGGGGTGTCGACGACGGCGACCGCGCGCCGCAGCCGGGCGGGATCGTCGTCGCCGCCGAGGGTGATCCGCCCGCGGGTCGGCCGCATCCGGCCGGCCAGGCACAGGGCCAGCGCGGTGTGCCCGGACCCGGGGGTGCCGGCGACGAGCAGGACCCCGCCGGGCGTCGCACGGAGGGAGGTCCCGCCGAGCAGCGGGCCGTGCGCGCCGTCGACGGCGACGTCGTCGGCGACCAGGAGCTCGGGCTCGGGCTCGGGCTCGGGCTCGGGTGCGGGGGAGTCGGGGACGGGGGCGGTGGGGCTGGTCATGACGGTCCTGCGGTCGGTGGCACCGCGGCCGGCCGGGCCCACCGCTGGGTCCGTGCAGGTCACCGGCGCCGGTCAACGGGTCGGGAGCCACCGACGGGAGGGTGGAGATCGGCGCCCGGAGGCGCGTCCCGAGGGCGGCGGAAGCCTAGGCGGACACCCGCTCCGGCGTCCGGCCGTCGACCAGTGTGGACCCGATCGAGCAGGCCGACTTGACCTCACGCGACACCGACTTGCCCGCGCGCGACACTGTGACGGCGCCGACGGGCGGGCTCGCGACCGGTGGCCGCGGGATCACCCGAGGGCGGTGCGCGGCGCCTGCTCCGGGACCTCGCGGGGCCGGGTGAACGCGGCGGACCGGCCGCCGTCCGGGGAGCCCGTGCTGGCCGGGCCGACCTCGCCGATCCGGTCGAGCGCGGCCGTCACGTGGGCCTCGGTGACGTCGCGGTGGGTCATCAGCCGGAGCTTCCCGGCGATCACCCCGGCCCGGACTCCGGCCTCGCCGAACGCGGCGATCGTGCCGCGCAGGTCGGCCACGTCCACGAGGACGATGTTGGTCTGCGGCTCCCGGACCCGCCAGCCGCGCTCGCGCAGCCCGGCGGCCAGCGTGGTCGCCAGAGCGTGGTCCTCGGCGAGCCGGTCGACGCCCTCCAGCGCGACCAGCCCGGCGGCCGCGACGACACCGCCCTGCCGGACGCCGCCGCCCAGCATCTTGCGCAGCCTGCGGGCCTGCTCGACGAACTCGGCCGACCCGGCGACGACCGAGCCCACCGGTGCACCGAGGCCCTTGCTGAGGCAGACCGACACGGTGTCGGCGCCGACGGTGAGCGCGCCCGGCGGCACCCCGAGTGCGACGGCGGCGTTCCACAGCCGGGCACCGTCGAGGTGTACGGCGAGGCGGGCGGCGCGCGCCGCGGCGGCGACGGCGGCGTGTTCCTCCGGCGCGGTGACGGTGCCGCCCGCGGAGTTGTGGGTGTTCTCCAGGCAGAGCAGCGACGTCCGGAGGCCGGCGTAGTGGTCGTCCCCGGTGGCCGCCCGCCGGACGGCCGTCCCGGTGACCTTGCCGGGGCCACCGTCGTGCGGGAGCGGCCGGGGCATCCCGCCGGCCAGCCAGGCCGCCGTCCCGAGCTCGAAGTCGAGGACGTGGGCTCCCTGCGGGGCGAGGAACGACTCCCCACGCCCGAGCCGGCTCATCAGCGCGATCAGGTTCGCCATCGACCCGGTCGGGGTCCACAGCGCGTCCGCGGCGCCGAGCAGGCCCGCGACCCGCTCCTCCAGCTCGCGCATCGTGGGGTCGCGGTCGAGGACGTCGTCGGCGACCTCGGCGTCGGCCATCGCCTGGCGCATCTCGGGCGTCGGCACGGTGACGGTGTCCGAGCGGAGGTCGATCGGCTCGGCCGGGTCGACCCCGGAGGCGGATCCGCGCAGGGTGTTGCGCGACACTCGGCGACTGCGAGGTGACGGACGCACGTCGTCCAGTGTCGGCCATGAGCATCCGGAGCGACACGGCAGGGTCACGAAAAGGTCACGACGTGCGGTGTGACCTGCATGTGAATCGGGGAACTCACTCGAAAGTACGAGGGTCACCGTGCACGATGTGCGAGTGGCAGCCCCGGGTAAACAGACCGAGAAGGGTGAGCGGCGCCGAGCGCAGCTCGTCTCCGCGGCATCGGAGCTTCTCGCCGAGGGCGGGTTCGACGCGATCCGGCACCGCGCGGTCGCCGAGCGGGCCGGGGTTCCGCTGGCCGCGACGACGTACTACTTCTCGTCGCTGGAGGATCTCGTCGGCGCCGCGCTGGACCGGCTCGGCCGCGAGGAGCTGGCCGATGCCCGCGGCTGCCTCGACTCCCGCGACGATCCGAACGAGATCGTCCTCGACCTGCTGCTGGGGCCCCGGTCGCGGACCGAGGGGCTCGACGCGGTGCTCCGCCGGTTCGAGCGGCTGATCGGCTCCGGCCGTCGGCCGTTCCTGGCGGGCCTGCTGCGGGAGCAGCGCGTCGAGTTCGACGCGTTGCTGGAGGAGGCGCTCACCCGTGTCGCCGGCCGTCGTCCGCGCCCGGGGGAGGTGCGACGGGTGACGGCCCTGGTCGACGGGATCGTGGTCACCGCGCTGATCGAGGCCGAGCCCGACCCGCGCGGGATCGCCCGGGAGGCGCTGCGGGAGGCGATCGCGGCGGTGTGAGTCCGCTCCCTGCCCGTCGCACGCGCCCGACCAGCGATTACCATCGCGCCACGTGATTCCCAACGTGCTGGCCGCGCGGTACGCGAGCCCCGAGCTGGTCCGCCTCTGGTCCCCGGAGTACAAGATCCAGCTGGAGCGACGGCTCTGGATCGCGGTCCTGCGCGCCCAGCGTGAGCTCGGTGTCGACGTGCCGGAGCAGGTGGTCGCGGACTACGAGGCCGTCGTCGACCAGGTCGACCTCGCGAGCATCGCCGACCGCGAGCGGGTCACCCGGCACGACGTGAAGGCCCGGATCGAGGAGTTCAACGCCCTCGCCGGTCACGAGCACGTGCACAAGGGCATGACCAGCCGGGACCTCACCGAGAACGTCGAGCAGCTGCAGATCCGGCTCTCGCTGGAGCTCGTCGCCGACCGCACGGTCGCGCTGCTCTCCCGGCTCGGCCGCCGCGCCGGCGAGTACGCCGAGCTGGTCATGGCCGGCCGCAGCCACAACGTCGCCGCGCAGACCACCACCCTGGGCAAGCGGTTCGCCACGGCCGCCGACGAGCTGCTCGTCGCGCAGGCACGGCTGGAGGACCTGCGCTCGCGCTACCCGCTGCGCGGCATCAAGGGCCCGATGGGCACCTCCCAGGACATGCTCGACCTGCTCGACGGCGACGAGGCGAAGCTCGACGACCTGGAGGAGCGGGTCGCGGCGCACCTCGGGTTCGCCCAGGGCTTCACCAGCGTCGGCCAGGTCTACCCGCGCTCGCTCGACCACGACGTCGTCAGCGCGCTGGTGCAGCTGGCGGCGGCGCCGTCGTCGCTGGCCACGACGATCCGGCTGATGGCGGGCGCCGAGCTCGCCACCGAGGGGTTCGCCCCCGGCCAGGTCGGGTCGAGCGCCATGCCGCACAAGATGAACGCGCGTTCCGCGGAACGCATCAACGGCCTGATGACGATCCTGCGGGGCCTGTCGGTGATGACCGCCGACCTCGCCGGTTCGCAGTGGAACGAGGGCGACGTCTCCTGCTCGGTGGTGCGCCGGGTCGCGCTGCCGGACGCGTTCTTCGCCCTCGACGGCCTCTACGAGACCGCGCTGACCGTGCTCGACGAGTTCGGCGCCTACCCCGCGGTCATCGCCCGCGAGCTCGACCGCTACCTCCCCTTCCTCGCGACGACGGCGGTGCTGATGGCCGCCGTCCGCGCCGGGGTCGGCCGGGAGACCGCGCACGAGGTGATCAAGGAGCACGCCGTGGCCGTCGCGCTCGCCATGCGCGAGCAGGGCCAGGCCGACAACGACCTGCTGGAGCGGCTCGCCGGTGACGAGCGCCTCGGGCTCCCCGCGGGCACCCTCGACGGCCTGCTCGACGACCCGCTGCGGTTCACCGGTGCCGCGTCCGCGCAGGTCGCGGCGATCAACGAGCAGATCGCCGAGCTCACCGCCAAGCACCCCGAGGCCGCCGCGTACACCCCTGGAGGGATCCTGTGAAGCTGATCCACTCGGGCAAGGTCCGGGAGCTCTACCTCGACGAGTCGGTCGACCCGGCCGAGCTCCTGCTCGTCGCCTCGGACCGGCTGTCGATCTACGACGTGGTCCTGCCGACGCCGGTCCCCGACAAGGGCGCCATCCTCACCGCGCTGTCGCTGTACTGGTTCGAGCGCACGTCGGACCTCGTGCCGAACCACGTCCTGGGCACCCACGACATCCCGGACGAGTTCGCCGGTCGCGCCGTCCGCTGCCGCCCGCTGGAGATGCTGCCGGTCGAGTGCATCGCCCGCGGCTACCTCACCGGGCTCGGGCTCAAGGAGTACCAGCGCACCGGCGCCGTCTCCGGCGTGCGGCTGCCCGAGGGCCTGGTCGAGGGCTCGAAGCTGCCCGAGCCGATCTTCACCCCGACCACGAAGGCGCCGGTCGGCGAGCACGACGAGTTCATGACCTTCGACGACGTCGTGGACCTGCTCGGCGCCGACACCGCGACCCGGCTGCGGGGCCTGACCCTGGAGGTCTACCGGCGCGGGGCGTCGGCGGCCGCCGACGGCGGGATCCTGGTGGCGGACACCAAGCTGGAGTTCGGCCGGGACGCCGCGGGCGGGATCGTCCTGGGCGACGAGGTGCTGACGCCGGACTCCTCGCGGTTCTGGCCCGCCGACTCCTACGAGCCGGGGCGCCCGCAGTTCTCCTTCGACAAGCAGTACGTGCGCGACTGGTCGGCCGGCCTGGGCTGGGACCGGACGGCTCCGGGGCCGGAGGTGCCGGCCGAGATCGTGCAGGACGTGCGGGACCGGTACGCCGAGGTGTACCGGAGGATCACCGGGGAGACCTGGCGATAGGTCGAGATACCAGGAGTTGCTCCGAAAGCACCACCGTGTTGCCCTGAACGGAGTTAACTGGTTGCACTTCTGGGGGTTGGGCATGCCACGTCTCGTCATCAGCATCATCTCGGCCGTCGCGCTCGCGGGTGCGCTCGTCCTCGCCGCCCCGGTGGCGAGCGCGAGCGTCCCTGCCGCCCAGGCCGCCCCCTGCGCCGGGGTCAACAACGAGGACTCGAACACCTACTTCGGCGCGGGTGGTGGGCAGATCACCACCTACACCGGCCAGCTCGACTCCTGCCTGGTGGAAGCCGTGCGGGCCCAGATGACCGAGGTCGCGACCGCACAGGGCGTGCTGGCGGTGCTGACCAGCAAGGTCCCCGGCGTCGGCTGGACGTCCGGGCTCGCCGGTGGGATCGCCGCCTACGGCGCGGCGAAGCTGGGGAGCTGCGCCCTCGGCAAGACCGGCGTCAACGTGACGATGAACGCCGGGATCGTCAGCTGCTCGCCGCAGTGACCGCCCGCGGCCGGGTCACCGGCCGCCGAGAACGCGGCCGGTCTCGGCGAGGATCACGTCCCAGGGCAGTCTGCGGCCGGGCGCGGCCTGCCGGGGCTCGTGGAGTTCCCACACGCCGGGCCCCTCGACGACCGTCACCTCGGCGGCCCGCAGGGCGGCGATGTGCCCGGCCCAGGCCGGATGCCGGACGTGGGCGGCGTTCACGCGGGGAAAGACCACGAGCGGCGTCGCCGGGTCCCCGAGCGCCTCGCAGAGCGCGGTGAGCGCCTGGTTGTCGCCGATGCCGAGCGCGAGCTTGGCGACCGTGTTGGCGCTGGCGGGAGCCACGACGTGACAGTCGACCGGTGGGTGCCGCAGGACGACGACTGGCTCGCGAACGTGTGGGACCAGGTGTCTCGCGGAAAGTACTTCGGCCGTGTCCGTCTGGTGGGGTATCCGCTGACCGACTACACCAGGTTCCAGTTCCTGTACTGACCGCGGGAGAGCGTCCCCGCCGGTGAGGAGGTGCGGCTCCTTGATCGGCGCAGGCTGCCCGCTGCCTCTCGCGTCGGAAGGCGCTCGGTGGCGGTGGTCATGGAGTCCGGGCGTCGCCCCGATGGCTTACCGGGACGTCACGGCCGGTCCCCGGCCTTCAGGATCGCGAGTGCCGTCGGCAGGTCCGTGACGAGCCGGTTGTACAGCCCGGCCCGGGCCGCCCCGACGATGCTCGGCACCTTCTCCGCCCCGACCGCGACGGCGATCGTCCGCGGGACCTTCCGCAGCTCGTCCGGCGAGATCCGCACCATCCGCTCGCTGCCCGGGAAGTCGATCGGGTCGCCGTCCGCACGGTAGAAGTTCAGGCAGACGTCGCCGACCCCGGCGCGGAGGCCCTCGTCGTCCAGCGGGACCGAGGTGGAGATCGAGTCGCGGCCCGCCGGCGGGGCGCCGATGCCGACGAGCGCGGCGTCGGCTCGGGTCCAGAACCCGGTGACCCGCTGGAACTCCGGGTCCTCGACGAGGGTGCGGCGCATCGCCGGTGACGGCATCGCCTGGGTGAACAGGAAGTTCGGGCGGCCCTGCATCCGCTCGGCGACGGCTCGGGTGATCTCGTTGGTCTGGTGCCAGGCCTCCGGCTCGGACACCCCGCCCACGGTCGGGACGATCTCGCAGCCCGGCACCGACGGCAGCGACTCGTGGCTGAGCTCCCACAGTGTCCTGCCCGACGAGACGAGCAGGAGGTCCCCGACACCCAGGCCGGCCTCGCGCAGCGCCTCGCCGACCGGCTCGGCGAGCGACGGTCCGAGATCGGTGGCGGCGAACGGGGCCAGCCACACCTTCTCGATCCCGAGTGCCCCGGCGAGCCGTAGCGCCTCGTCGCCCCCGGTGCCCAGGGTGTCCGGGTCGTGCACGGTGATCCGCACGATCCCGACCTTGCGTGCCTCGGCGAGCAGCCGGGACACGGTCGGCCGGGACACCGTCAGACGTTCCGCGATCGCGGCCTGGTTCAGGTCGTCGAGGTAGTACAGCCGTGCTGCCCGGTGCATCAGCCCCAGGTCACGGCGGGTGAAGCCGCGCGGCGCCATCGCCGTCTCCTTCCGTCTGAGGACGGATCCTCTCGCACCACCGTACTGCACGTTTGTTCACGTTGGAACCGATGTGTTGACGAATGTTCACAACAGAACGCATGCTCAGGACAAGCGTTCATGCCCAGGTACGCATGGCACCAATGGAGGTTCCGCCGTGGCTGTCGAGACAGCGATCCCCACCCGGATGCAGGCCGTGGTCGTACACGGCCCGGAGGACTACCGGCTGGAGGAGGTGGACGTCCCCAAGCCGGGCGCCGGCGAGCTGCTCATGCAGGTCGAGGCCGTCGGGGTGTGCGCCAGCGACCTGAAGTGCTACCACGGCGCCGCGAAGTTCTGGGGCGACGACAACCGTCCCGCGTGGGCGCAGACCGGTGTCACCCCGGGTCACGAGTTCGTCGGCCGGATCGTCGACGGCGACGCCGAGGGCCTCGCGCTGCACGGCGTCGAGCTCGGCGACCGCGTCGCCTGCGAGCAGATCGTCCCGTGCGAGGAGTGCCGCTACTGCCGGCGCGGCCAGTACTGGATGTGCGGCCCGCACGACATGTTCGGCTTCCGCAACTTCAACGGGGCGATGGCCCAGTACATGGCGGTCCCGACCCGGGCCCGCGTGCACAAGGTCTCCCCGGACCTCGCCCCGGCGCACGCCGCGTTCGCCGAGCCGCTGTCCTGCGCGCTGCACGCGGTCGAGCGGGCCACGATCTCGTTCGACGACGTCGTGGTCGTCGCCGGCTGCGGCCCGATCGGCCTCGGCCTGATCGCCGGCGCCCGGGCCAAGAACCCGCGCCTGCTGATCGCCCTCGACCTCGACGACGACAAGCTCGAGCTGGGTCGCCGCACCGGGGCCGACCTGACGATCAACATCGCCCGCGAGGACGCCGTCGCCCGGGTCAAGGAGCTGACGGACGGCTACGGCGCCGATGTCTACCTCGAGGGTTCCGGCGCGGTCCCGGCCGTCGCGCAGGGCCTCAACCTGCTGCGCAAGCTGGGCACCTACGTCGAGTACTCGGTCTTCGGCTCCGAAGTCACCGTCGACTGGTCGATCATCTCCGACGACAAGGAGCTCGACGTCCGCGGTGCCCACCTCGGCCCGCACTGCTGGCCCGCCGCGATCAAGATGCTGGAGGACGGCAAGCTCCCGATCTCCGACATCTGCACCCACCAGGTGCCCCTCGCGGACTTCCAGAAGGCCCTCGACCTCGTCGGCGACACCTCCGGTGCGTCGGTGAAGGTCTCGATCCTGCCGAACGCCTGAGGGGAGCACCGATGAGCAGCGCCGCCATCAACGACCAGCGGAACGAGACCTTCCTCGACCGCATCGGCATCCCGCACTCGCTGCGCTGGGGCTTCCTCGGCGTGCTGGTCTTCATGACCGGCAACGGGACCGAGTCCAACTTCATCTCCCCGCACATCGAGTCCCTGCTCGGCTCCGGTGCCGACACCGTCGCCGCCATCGTCGCCGCGTACGGCGTCGCGGTCCTGGTCGGCAGCTACATGGCCGGGGCGCTCGCCGACCTGTGGGGCCCGCGCCGGGTGATGACGCTCGGGATGGCCGTCTGGGTCGTCTTCGAGGTGCTCTTCCTGCTGAGCCTGCAGCTCGGCAGTGCCCCGCTGGTCGCGGTCACCTACTTCCTCCGCGGCTTCGGCTACCCGCTCTTCGCCTTCGCATTCCTGGTGTGGATCAACGTGGTCACGCCCTACGCGCGCAACGGCGTCGCGGTCGGCTGGTTCTACGTCATGTTCACCGGCGGGCTGCCCACCCTGGGCTCGCTGTTCGCCCTCGGCATGATCCCGGCCTTCGGTGGGTCGACCGGCGGCGAGACCGCCGCGATGGTCGGCTCGACGGCGCTGGTGCTTGCCGGGTTCCTGATCGCACGGTTCGGGGTGCACGAGGAGCACGCGACCCGGCGGCTGGCCCCCGCCGGAGAGTCGAACGCCCAGGTCATCACGGCCGGCCTGCGACTGTCGGTCCGGCAGCCGAAGATCTTCATGGGCTTCCTGATCCGTCTGATCAACACGGCGCCGCAGTACGGCATGTTCCTCATCCTGCCGACGGTGATCGCGACCGAGCTGGGCTGGGGCCAGAGCCGCTGGTTGATCATGACCGTCTTCGTCTACGCGACGAACATCCTGGTCAACGCACTGTTCGGCTGGATCGGCGACAAGTGGGGCTGGCGTCGTACCGTCCAGTGGTTCGGCGTGTTCGGCTCCGCCATCGGCCTGCTGCTGTGGTGGTACGTGCCGCACCTGGTCCCGGCCGGCTCGACCTGGGGCTTCTGGGTCTCGGTCGCCGCGGGCTGCATCTTCGGCTGCCTGCTCGCCGGGTTCGTCCCGATGGGCGCGATCATGCCCGCGCTGGCACCCGACCACAAGGGAGCCGCGATGGCCATGTACACCACCGCGGCCGGTGGTGCCCAGTTCCTCGGTGCCGCCGTCGTGTTCGTGATGCTCGCGCTCGGAGCGGGCAACGCCGGCGTCGTCTGGGCCTTCGTCGCCCTCTACGCCGCCGCGTTCGTGATGGTCTCGTTCCTCAACGTCCCCCAGGACGCCCGGGAGCTCCGGGCCGCGGCCGCCACCCACTGAGCAGGGACGGGCGCGAGCCCGGACCCGTCCCGAGGAGGGGACATGACCAGGATCTTCGACGACCCGGCCGAGTTCGCCGACGACCAGCTCGCCGGCTTCCTCGACCTCTACGCCGACCGTGTCCGAGGGGTGCACGGCGGGGTGGTCTCGCACCGCGGTGAGCAGCCGCAGGTCGCCGTCGTGATCGGCGGCGGGTCCGGGCACTACCCGGCGTTCTGCGGGACGGTCGGACCCGGCCTGGCCACCGGCGCGGTGGTCGGCAACATCTTCACGTCGCCGTCGGCGGCCCAGGCCTACTCGGTCGGGAAGGCCGCGAACCAGGGCCGGGGCGTGATCTTCAGCTTCGGCAACTACGCCGGCGACAACATCAACTTCGGGATCGCGGCCGAGCGCCTGCGGGCCGAGGGCATCGACACCCGGATCGTCGTCGTCACCGACGACGTCGCGTCCTCCGACACCGAGGACGAGCGGCGCGGCATCGCCGGCGACTTCACCGTCTTCAAGGCGATGGGCGCCGCCGCCGCGCAGGGTCTCGGCATCGACGAGGTCGAGCGGCTCGGCAACGCCGCGAACGCCGCGACCCGCACCCTCGGCGTCGCGTTCTCGGGCTGCACCATGCCCGGCGAGGACGAGCCGCTGTTCTCCGTCCCGGAGGGGCACCTGGGCCTCGGCCTGGGCATCCACGGCGAGCCCGGCATCCGCGACGTGCCGATGCTGCCGGCCCGCGAGCTCGCCGAGCTGCTGGTCGACGAGGTCCTCAAGAACGCCCCCGCGGGTGCCCCGCATCGGGTCGGCACGATCCTCAACGGCCTCGGCACCACCAAGTACGAGGAGCTGTTCCTGCTCTGGCGCCACGTCGCGCCGCGGCTGCGCGACGCCGGGCTCGAGATCGTCGACCCGGAGGTCGGCGAGCTCGTGACCAGCCTCGACATGGGCGGCTGCTCGCTGACGCTCATGTGGCTCGACGACGAGCTCGACCCGCTCTGGCGGGCCGACAGCTACACCCCGGCCTACCGCAAGGCCGGCGCCCCGCTGGCCGCGCTGCGCGTGCCCACCGCCGACGAGCTCGCCGAGGCCGAGGCCGTCGTCACCGCGCCGGAGGCCGGTGAGGCCGGACGACGGCTGGGCGGCACCGTCCGCGCCGGTCTCGCCGCCGTCGAGGCGACGATCCGGGAGAACGAGCACGAGCTCGGCCGGATCGACGCCGTCGCCGGCGACGGCGACCACGGGCGCGGCATGGTCAAGGGCATCACCGCCGCCACGGCCCGGATCGCCGAGTCGGGCGATGAGGTCGGTGGCGGCTGGCTGCTGCAGCAGGCCGGGCAGGCCTGGGCCGAGCGCGCCGGCGGTACGTCCGGGGTGTTGTGGGGTGCCGCGCTGGAGTCCCTCGGCCGGCACCTCGGCGACACCGCCGACAGCTACCCCGCGGCCACCGTCGCCGCCGGGGCGCGCGAGTTCGCGTCGACGATCCAGCAGCTCGGCGGCGCCGAGCCCGGTGACAAGACGCTGCTCGACGCCCTGCTGCCCTTCGTCGACGAGCTCGAACGCCGGGTCGGTGACGGCGAGGGCCTCGCCGCCGCCTGGACCTCCGCCGCCGCGCTCGCCACCACGAAGGCGCAGGAGACGGCCGGGCTGCGGCCGAGGATCGGCCGGGCCCGCCCGCTGGCCGAGAAGAGCGTGGGAACGCCCGACGCGGGGGCGACGTCGATGGCGCTGGTCGTCACCGCGGTCGGGAACGTCCTGACATCCGAGGAGGAGCAGAAGTGAGCGAGAAGCTGCGCATCGTGGTCGGCGCCGACGACGCCGGTTTCGACTACAAGGAGACCCTCAAGGCCGACCTGCAGGCCGACGACCGGGTCGCCGAGGTGATCGACGTCGGCGTCGCGCAGGACGGCCACACCGCGTACCCGCACATCGGCGTCGCCGCTGCCCGCAAGGTCGCCGACGGCGAGGCGGACCGGGCGCTGCTGGTCTGCGGCACCGGCCTCGGGGTCGCGATCTCGGCGAACAAGGTCCCGGGCATCCGGGCGGTCACCGCGCACGACACCTTCTCGGTGGAGCGTTCGGTGAAGTCCAACGACGCCCAGGTGCTGTGCTTCGGCCAGCGCGTCGTCGGGATCGAGCTGGCCCGCAAGCTGGCGGCCGAGTGGCTGGAGCACCGCTTCGACCCGCAGTCGGCGTCCGCCGAGAAGGTCGCCGCGCTGAACGACTACGACCGCCGTGACGGCGACCGGCTCGCCGAGGCGGGCGCGGTCGGGACGGACTGCTGATGTTCGACCTCACCGGCCGCGTCGCGCTCGTCACCGGGGCGGCGTCCGGCATCGGTGCCGACGTCGCCCGGGCGCTGGCCGCCCAGGGCGCCGTCGTCGCCGGGGCCGATCTCGGCGGGATCACCGGCGACGCGTGCGCCTCGACCCACCGGGTCGACGTCGCCGACCCGGCTGCCGTCGACGCCTGCGTGGCCGAGGTCGTCGACCGGCACGGCACGGTCGACGTACTGGTCAACTCGGCCGGCATCGCACTGCTGGAACCGGCGCTGGACCTGGGGATCGACGCCTGGCGGAAGACCCTCGACGTCAACCTCACCGGTTCCTGGCTGATGGCGCAGGCCGCCGGGCGGGTCATGGTCGGGCGCGGGTACGGCCGCATCGTCAACCTGGCCTCGCAGGCCGCGAGCAGCGGCCTGGAGAAGCACGCGGCGTACTGCGCGTCGAAGGCCGGGATCAACGGGCTCACCCGCACCCTCGCCGTCGAGTGGGGGCCGCACGGGGTGACGGTCAACGCCGTCTCGCCGACCGTCGTCCTCACCGACCTGGGCCGGAAGGCCTGGGACAACCCGGCGGGGGAGGCGCACAAGGCGGAGATACCGGCCCGGCGGTTCGCCGAGCCGTCCGAGATCGCGGCCGCCGTCGTCTACCTGGCCTCCGCCGAGGCCGCGATGGTGAACGGGGCCGAGCTCAAGGTCGACGGCGGCTTCACCGCCCGCTGATCCGGCGGCGCGAAGCGCTGCGCTGCTCGTCGTCCCGGCGACCGCCGCTCCTCACGTGCGGTTCACATCGGTCCGGTCCCATGGGGTCATGAGCACGCTGCTGGTGTCGCTGTCCGGCCTGACCGACGGCGACGACGCCGACCGGGCCCGTGCCGCCGCCTTCGCCGCCGAGCTGGACCGTCTCGGGGTGCCGCTGACCCATCTGGTGCAGCCGAAGGGCCCCGACGGTGCGCTGCGCCGCGGCGACGACCTGGTGCGCTGGATCGCCGGCCGGGTCCGCGCCGGCGACGACCTGCTGCTCCACGGCTACGACCACACCGCCGACCCGGTCGGCGCCTGGCAGAACGGCGCCGTGCCGCGGATCGGCCGGCGCACCGAGTTCGGCGCGCTGCCGCGGCACGAGGCCGCGCTGCGGATCACCGGCGCCCGCCGGATCCTCGCCGCGACCGGCCTGTCGACCGACGGGTTCGCCCCGCCGCGCTGGGCCGCGTCCACCGGCACCCTCGAGGCGCTCGCGGATCTCGGGTTCGCCCTGTGCACGGACGAGACGTCGTTGCGGGTGCCCGGGGGCGAGGTCCTGCGGGCCAAGGTGCTCACCTTCCGCAGCTCCGAGCCGTGGCTCCGGGAGCGCACGGCCGGTGACCGGCGCCGCGGCCGGGCGCTGGAGCAGCAGGCGGTCCGCACCGCGCGGCGCGGCGGGATCGTGCGGATCGCGTTGCGTGCCAAGGACCTGCGCAAGGAGAACCGGGCCGCGACGGCCCTGGCGGCGATCGACGCGGCCCGGGCGGCCGGCGCGACGCCGTCGGTGCACCGTGGCCTCTGCACGGCGGCGCTCCCCGCCGCCTGACCCCCGACCACCTGGCGGCAGGGCCCGGTTGTCCACAGTGTGTGTTCCCCTGTGGACAACCGGTGCCGCCTGTGGACAGCCCGTCGCCTCAGGCCGTGCGGGGTGTGCCGAGCACGCAGAACTCGTTGCCCTCGGGATCCGCGAGGACCGTCCAGGGCTCGTCGCCCGGCTTCGCCCCCGCGCTGTGCTGCCCGACGTTCACCCGGGTCGCGCCCAGCATCTGCAGGCGCGCGACCTCCGAGTCGCGCACGCCGTCCGGGCGCAGGTCGACGTGCATCCGGTTCTTCGTCCGCTTCCCCTCCGGCACCGACACGAAGGTCATGCCGGGGGCGCCGCCGACGGCCGGCCGGATCTCGAACTCCTGCGGGGAGTGGTTCACCACCACCCAGTCCAGGGCCTCCGCCCACCAGCGCCCGAGGCGTACCGGGTCACGGGCGTCCACCACGACCCGCTCCCAGGTCATCGCCATCAGACGCCGACCGTCTGCTCGCGGTCCGGGACCAGGAGGGTCGTCCCCTCCGGGCCGAGGTTCTCGAAGAACCCGTGGTGCAGCGCCGGGTTCGCCAGCGTCTGCTCGTGGATCGGGACGGCCGTCCGCGGCGCCACCGACCGCAGGTAGTCGACGGCCTCCGAGATCTTCAGCCAGGGCGCGCCGGTCGGCAGCAGCAGGGTCTGCAGGTCGTCGATCCCGGGCGGGACGTAGGCGTCACCGGGGTGCAGCAGGGTGTCGCCGTCGGCGGTGACGAGGTAGCCGTTGTTCGCGATCACCGGGATGTCCGGGTGGAGCACCGCGTGGTCGCCGGAGCCGACGACGGAGATCTCCGCCCCACCGACGGTGAGCCGGTCACCCGGGGCGACGGTGCGGGCGTCGACGCCGTCCAGCTGACCGGCGGTCTGGCCGTCGGTGACCAGGGCGGCGTCCGGGTTCGCCCGCAGCAGGGCCTGCAACGTCTCGGGCACGACGTGGTCGAAGTGCTGGTGGGTCACGAGGATCGCGTCGAGGCCGTCGAGGGACTCGAAGCCGGAGGAGAACGCGCCCGGGTCGAAGAGCAGCCGGGCGGTTCCGGTGTCGACCAGGACGCAGGCGTGGCCGTAGTGCGTCAGGTGCATGCGTCCAGCATCCCCGGTCCGGCGGGGTTCGTCCGGGCGGGTGAGCCCCGCGCGTCGCTCACGCCGGTCCGGCGGCACGTCTCAGCCGGTCGTGTGCGCCCGCAGCACCGTCTCCTCCTCGTCCGCGGTCAGGCCGGCGAGCCGCGCCCGGTCCGGGCCCAGCTCGTGCTCCCGCTCCAGCGCGGCGACGGCCGTCCCGGAGACCGGTCGCACCATCAGGCCCGCGTCGAGGGTGTCGGTGACGTCGCGGTCGGCCAGGCCCCAGTGCGTCTCCGGCAGCCACAGCGGCAGCGAGCGGGGGCCGGCCCAGATCGCGACGTCCTCGGACTGCAGGGTCTCGACCGGCACCGGGACCAGGTCGAGGTCCGCCGCCCCGACGGCGCCGGCGACCTCCTCCAGCACCCGGGCGAGGGTCGAGCGCGGTCCGGTGCCGTCGTACGTCCCGGCGGTCCCGTCCGCGGCGCAGCGGACGATCCACGCGGCGAGATCACGGACGTCGACGATCTGCATCGGGTGTCCCGGCGCGTCCGGCACCACCACCCGCCCGCCGCGGGCGAACCGGTTCGCCCAGTACCCGAACCGGTCCAGGACGTCGCCGGGCCCGCACATCAGCCCGCCGCGCACGATCAGGGCCCGGTCACCCAGCCGGCTGCGCACCGCGTGCTCGCTGCCGACCTTGGCCGAGCCGTAGACGTCCGGGTCGGACAGCTGCACCGCGGGATCGGGTCCGGTGTGCAGGGGCGGCAGCGTGGCCTGGCCGACGGTCCCGCCGCGCAGCGACAGGTCGGCGTAGGCGTTGAGCGATGAGACGAACGTCCAGTGCCCCGCCCGGTCACCGACGGCGTCGAGCGCCTCCCGGACCCACGGTGCGGACATCGTCGCGACGTCGACGACCGCGTCGAACGAGGTGCCGGCCAGCGCCGCGGTCAGCGCCCCGGGCGTCGAGCGGTCGGCCCGCAGCACCGTCGCACCGTGCGGCGGCGCGCCGGAGACGCCACGCGACACACAGGTCACGTCGTGCCCGGCGGAGAGCGCCGCCCCCGCGACCGCGCGGGAGAGGAAGACCGATCCGCCGAGCACCAGGATGCGCATGCCGCCCGATGGTGAGGGCAGGCACGTCGAGCCGTCACCCCTGTTCGCCGTAGGGTGAGCGCGTGGCCAGAGTGGTGGTGGACGTGATGCCCAAGCCCGAGATCCTCGACGTGCAGGGTCAGGCCGTGACCCGGGCGCTCGGCCGGATCGGGGTGTCCGGTGTGAGCGGCGTGCGGCAGGGGAAGCACTTCGAGCTCGAGGTCGACGACGCGATCGACGACGAGACCCTGCACCGTCTCGCCGGCTCGCTGCTGGCGAACCCGGTGATCGAGGACTGGACGGTGACCCGGCTGTGAGCAGGGTCGGTGTCATCACCTTCCCGGGGACCCTCGACGACCTCGACGCCGCCCGCGCCGTCCGCCGCGCCGGCGCCGAGGCCGTCCCGCTGTGGCACGGCGACCACGACCTGCAGGGTGTGGACGCTGTCGTCGTGCCGGGCGGGTTCTCCTACGGCGACTACCTCCGGGCCGGTGCGATCGCGTCGCTGGCGCCGATCATGCGCGAGGTCGTCGACGCCGCCGGGCGGGGCCTGCCGGTGCTCGGCATCTGCAACGGCTTCCAGATCCTGTGCGAGGCGCACCTGCTCCCCGGGGCACTGGTCGCGAACGCCGGCATGCACTTCCTGTGCCGCGACCTCGTGCTGACCGTGGAGAACGACCGGACGGCCTGGACCAGCGACTACACCGCGGGTGACGCGCTGACGATCCCGCTGAAGTCGCAGGAGGGCCGCTACGTCGCCGACGCCGCGACCCTCGACGAGCTGGAGGGCGAGGGCCGGGTGGTGTTCCGCTACCGCGACGGCGCCCCGAACGGTTCGTCCCGCGACATCGCCGGCATCACCAACGCGGCCGGGAACGTCGTCGGCCTGATGCCGCACCCGGAGCACGCGACGAGTGACCTGACCGGCCCGTCGTCCGACGGTCTGGGTCTGTTCACCTCCGTGCTCGCGCAGGTCACCGCCTGACGGAGGGCCGCATGCGGCCTGCGGCCCGGTGAGTCCCGTCCCAGGCCCCGCGGATCACGGCGCCGGGGCGTCTACCCTGGCGCCGTGACGCAGCCCGAGGTGACCGTCGACTCCGTCAAGCACGCCGAGGCGACGCCGGACCAGCCGCAGCCCCACCGGGAGCTGGGCCTCAAGGACGACGAGTACGCCCGCATCCGGGACATCCTCGGTCGCCGGCCCACCGACGCCGAGCTGGCCATGTACTCGGTCATGTGGAGCGAGCACTGCTCGTACAAGTCGTCGAAGGTGCACCTGCGCTACTTCGGCGAGACCACGACCGACGAGATGAAGAAGGCCATGCTCGCCGGGATCGGCGAGAACGCCGGTGTCGTGTCGATCGGCGACGGCTGGGCCGTCACCTTCAAGGTCGAGTCGCACAACCACCCGTCCTACGTGGAGCCCTACCAGGGCGCGGCGACCGGTGTCGGCGGCATCGTCCGCGACATCATGGCGATGGGCGCGCGTCCGATCGCCGTCGGCGATCCGCTGCGCTTCGGCCCGCTCGACGCCGACGACACCGGCCGGGTGCTGCCCGGGATCGTCGCCGGCGTCGGCGGCTACGGGAACTGCCTGGGTCTGCCGAACGTCGCGGGCGAGGTCGTGTTCGACCCGTCCTACGCGGGGAACCCGCTGGTCAACGCCTTGTGCGTCGGAGCGCTGAAGAGCGAGGACCTGCACCTCGCGTTCGCCTCCGGGACCGGCAACAAGATCATCCTGTTCGGTGCGACGACCGGGCTCGACGGCATCGGCGGCGTGTCGGTGCTGGCGTCGGAGACCTTCGACGAGTCGACCGGCGGGGCCGGGCGCAAGAAGCTTCCCAGCGTCCAGGTCGGCGACCCCTTCACCGAGAAGGTCCTCATCGAGTGCTGCCTGGAGCTGTTCGCGGCCGGGCTGGTCGTCGGCATCCAGGACCTCGGCGGCGCCGGGCTGTCCTGTGCCACCTCCGAGCTCGCCTCCGCCGGCGACGGTGGCATGCAGGTCGACCTCGACCAGGTCCCGCTGCGCGCCACCGGCATGACCGCCGCCGAGATCCTCTCCTCGGAGTCGCAGGAGCGGATGTGCGCGGTCGTGACCCCGGAGAACGTCGACGCGTTCCTCGCCGTCTGCCGCAAGTGGGACACCATCGCGACCGTGATCGGCGAGGTCACCGACGGCGACCGCCTCGTGATCACCTCCGGTGGGGAGACCGTCGTCGACGTCCCGCCGCGCACCGTCGCCCACGAGGGCCCGGTCTACGAGCGCCCGGTCGCCCGCGACGACGCGAAGCAGGACGCGCTGGTCGCCGACGGCCCGGAGAAGCTGCCCCGCCCGGAGACCCCGTCCGAGCTGCGGGCCGAGGTGCTGCGGATGGCCGCCGCGCCGAACCTCGCCTCCCGGTCCTGGGTGACCGACCAGTACGACCGCTACGTCCGCGGCAACACCGTCGCCGCGCACGGCGCCGACGCCGGGGTCGTGCAGGTCGACGAGTCCACCGGCCGCGGCGTCTCGGTCGCGACCGACTGCAACGCCCGGTTCGTCGCGCTCGACCCCTACACCGGGGCGCAGCTCGCGCTGGCCGAGGCGTACCGCAACGTCGCCACCTCCGGCGCGGTGCCGCTGGCCGTCACCGACTGCCTGAACTTCGGCTCGCCCGAGGACCCGCACGTGATGTGGCAGTTCCAGCAGGCCGTGCGCGGTCTCGCGGACGGCTGCGCGGTGCTCGGCACCCCGGTGACCGGCGGCAACGTCAGCTTCTACAACCAGACCGGGTCGACGGCGATCCTGCCGACCCCGGTCGTCGGCGTCCTCGGCGTGATCGACGACGTCACCACCGCGATCCCGGCCGGGTTCGCGGGGGGTGACGGCGACGCCGTGATCCTGCTCGGGAGCACCGCCGCCGAGTTCGGCGGCTCGGAGTGGGCGCACGAGGTGCACGGCCACCTCGGCGGGAAGCCCCCGGCCGTCGACCTGGAGCACGAGCGGCGCCTGGCCGGGCTGCTCGCGTCGGCCGCCGCGGACGGCGCCGTCACCGGCAGCCACGACCTGTCCGACGGTGGGCTCGCGCAGGCCCTGGTCGAGGCGGCACTGGCGACCGGCAGGGGCGCCCGGATCGACCTGACCGCCGTGCACGACGACACCTTCACCGCGCTGTTCTCCGAGTCCGCCGGGCGGGTGCTCGTGACCGTCGCCGACGCCGACGCGTTCCTCGCCCGCGCCGCCGGGGCCGGCGTGCCCGCGGCCCGGATCGGTGACACCGGCGGCTCCGCGCTGCGGTTCGGCGACGGGGCAGGTGACCTCGAGCTGGACGAGCTCCGCACCGCCTGGGAGGGGACGCTCCCGGCACGGTTCGGCGCGGTCTCGGTCTGAGGCCCCGATGGGCGACGTCCTCGACGACTGGCTGGACGGCGGGCCCGAACCCGAGCGTGCCGTCCGCAAGGCGGCGGTGAAGGCATCCCTGGAGGAGCTGGCGCACCGCGCACCCGGCCACAGTGTCGAGATGCGGGTGCCGCCGTTCGGCGCGGTGCAGTGCATCGAGGGGCCCCGGCACACCCGGGGCACCCCGCCGAACGTCGTCGAGACCGATCCGCGCACCTGGATCGCGCTCGCCGTCGGGCGGCTGAGCTGGGACGACGCCGTCGCGTCCGGGGCGGTCAGCGCCTCGGGATCGCGGGCCGGCGAGATCGCGGACCTGCTTCCGCTCCGGTGATCCGGGGCCCGATCCCGTGGTCGGGCGGGTGCACAGCGCAACCGACGTGACGCCCGTCCCCGGACCTGGGTGAACGCCGTGTTGCGCGCGTACGATCAACGCTTGGTCCGGTACGCCAGCCGAGGAGCGCCGCGTTGAGTTCCGCCCGGAACGAGCACGTCAGCCCTGCCCCCACCACACCGTCCGCCGCCGAACCCGAGCCCGACGAGACCGGTCCCCGCGAGGAGTGCGGGGTGTTCGGCGTCTGGGCGCCGGGTGAGGACGTCGCGAAGATGTCCTACTACGGCCTCTACGCGCTGCAGCACCGCGGCCAGGAGGCCGCGGGCATCGCCGTGTCCGACGGCCAGCGGATGGTCGTGTTCAAGGATCTCGGCCTGGTCAGCCAGGTGTTCGACGAGCAGACCCTGTCCTCGCTGCGCGGGCACCTCGCCGTGGGGCATTGCCGCTACTCGACCACCGGCGCGACGACCTGGGAGAACGCCCAGCCGACGTTCCGGACGACCGCGACCGGCTCCGGCCTGGCGCTCGGGCACAACGGCAACCTGGTCAACACCGCCGAGCTGCGGGACGACGTCGCCCGGCTGGAGAACCGCAACCGGTCCGGGCTGCGCGCGACCACCGACTCCGACCTCGTCACCGAGCTCCTCGCGGCCGGCGCCGCCGATCTCGGTGTCTACGAGGCGGCGATGCGGCTGTTCCCGCGGCTGCGCGGCGCGTTCTCGATGGCCTTCGCCGACGAGAACACGCTGTACGCTGCCCGGGACACGCACGGTGTGCGCCCGCTCGTGCTGGGGCGCCTCGAGCGCGGCTGGGTCGTCGCCTCGGAGACCGCGGCGCTGGACATCGTCGGTGCCTCGTTCGTCCGCGAGGTCGAGCCCGGCGAGCTCATCGCGATCGACGCCGACGGCATCCGGAGCCAGCGCTTCGCCGCGCCGGAGCCCAAGGGCTGCGTGTTCGAGTACGTCTACCTGGCCCGCCCCGACACCCACATCTCCGGCCGCTCGGTCTACGACACCCGGGTGGAGATCGGCCGCCGGCTGGCGGAGGAGCACCCGGTCGACGCGGACCTGGTCATCCCGGTCCCGGAGTCCGGCACCCCGGCCGCGATCGGCTACGCCCAGGGCTCCGGCATCCCCTACGGCCAGGGCCTGGTGAAGAACGCCTACGTCGGCCGCACCTTCATCCAGCCCAGCCAGACGATCCGCCAGCTCGGCATCCGGCTGAAGCTGAACCCGCTCCGCAGCGTCATCCGCGGGAAGCGGCTGGTCGTCGTCGACGACTCGATCGTCCGCGGCAACACCCAGCGCGCGCTCGTCCGGATGCTGCGCGAGGCGGGTGCGGTCGAGGTCCACGTGCGGATCGCCTCGCCGCCGGTGCGGTGGCCCTGCTTCTACGGCATCGACTTCGCCAGCCGCGCCGAACTGATCGCGAACGGTGCCGACACCGAGGGCGTCCGGCGCTCGATCGGGTCCGACAGCCTCGGCTACGTCTCGGTCGAGGAGATGGTCGCCGCGTCCGAGCAGCCGCGCTCCCGGCTGTGCTGCGCCTGCTTCGACGGCGACTACCCGATCGCGCTGCCGGAGGAGGCACAGCTCGGCAAGCACCTCCTGGAGGACATCCCGGCCACGACGGCCTCCGGATCGGCCTCGGGGGATCCCGGCCCGCTGGCCGTCGGATACGGTGCGGGTGAGGCGCTGACCCGGCCCTGACCGCGCAGCACCGTCCACGAGTTACCGCACCGCACCTGGAGAACCGACCCATGCCCTCGACCGAGCCCGGCGCCGCCAGCTACGCATCGGCGGGGGTGGACATCGACGCGGGGGAACGGGCCGTCGAGCAGTTCCGCCCGTTCGCGGAGAAGGCCACCCGGCCCGAGGTGATGGGCGGCATCGGCGGCTTCGCCGGGCTGTTCGCGGCGAAGTTCGGCAAGTACCAGGAGCCGGTGCTGGCGGCCTCGACCGACGGCGTCGGCACCAAGGTCGCGATCGCCCAGGCGATGGACAAGCACGACACCATCGGCCAGGACCTGGTCGCGATGGTCGTCGACGATCTCGTCGTCTGCGGTGCGGAGCCGCTGTTCCTGCAGGACTACATCGCCGTCGGGAAGCTGGTCCCCGAGCAGGTCGCCACGCTGGTGCGGGGCATCGCCGAGGGCTGCCAGCAGGCGGGCTGTGCGCTGCTGGGCGGCGAGACCGCCGAGCACCCGGGCCTGATGGAGGAGGGCGGGTACGACCTGTCCGCCACCGGCGTCGGCATCGTCGACGCCGAGAAGATGCTCCGCCCCGAGCGCGTGCGCCCCGGTGACGTGCTGGTCGCGATGGCCTCCTCGGGGCTGCACTCGAACGGGTACTCGCTGGCCCGCCACGTGCTGCTCGACATCGCGCGGCTGCCGCTGGAGGGCGAGCTCGAGGAGTTCGACCACTCGCTCGGCGAGGAGCTGCTGGTCCCGACCCGCATCTACGCCAAGGACTGCCTGGCGATCACCGCCGAGACCGGTGTGCGCACGTTCTCGCACGTCACCGGTGGCGGGCTGGCCCGGAACCTCGAGCGGGTCCTGCCCGACGGGCTCGCCGCGACCGTCGATCGCGGCTCCTGGACCCCGGCCCCGGTGTTCAAGCTGATCCAGAGCCGCGGCCGGGTGGACCGCGACGAGATGGAGAAGACGTTCAACATGGGCGTCGGCATGGTCGCGGTGCTGCCCCCCGAGGACGTCGACCGTGCCCTCGCCGTGCTCACCGCACGGCACGTCCCGGCCTGGGTCCTCGGCGAGGTCGGCCGGACCGGCGACGTCGAGGGCGCCGGCTCCGGGGAGCTCGGTGCCCGGGTCCAGCTCCGCGGGGAGCACCCCCGCTTCTGAGCCCCCGCGCGGTCCGAGGGGCGTCACCCGGGCTCGCGCCGAGGGTCGCGCTCTCCTGCCCGCGTCCTCCAGGGCCGCGCTACCGGGGACCGGTCACCGGCTCGGCGCCGGGCCGGTCGCGCTCATCGAGGGCCCCGGTGTTCTGGAATCGCTGCCTGGGGAAGCGGGTTTCCCTGATGGCCTCATCGGTCGTGGGGCCCGGCCCCGTCGTGCCCGGGCCGCAGACGGAGCCCCCCGAACCGCCCTCATCTGATCGGGCCAGCGCCGGTCGCGACAGGCGATCCTTCGGCCGCCCTGTGTGGCTCACGCAGCATCGGCGGGTGCAGGGCGGTCGCCGGACCCCGGCGGAACAACCGCGGCGGTCGTCCGCGTCCGCCGGTCACGAGCGTCGACGTCGGGAGCAGGAAGCCCTCGGTCGAGGTGACCTTGCGCTGGAAGTTCCGCGGGTCCAGCGACGTGTCCCAGACGGCCTCGTACACCCGGCGCAGGTCGGTCACGGTGAACTGCGGCGGGCAGAACGACGCGGCCAGCGTCGTGTACTCCAGCTTCGCCTTCGCCCGTTCGACGCCGTCGGCCGTGATCCGGTCGTGGTCGAACGCCAGCGCGGGTACCCGGTCGACCGGGACCCAGGCCGAGGCGACGGCGCCGCCACCCGGGGTCGGGTCCGGCATGTCGGGCACGAATGCGACGTAGCCCACGGCCAGCACCCGGCCACGCGGGTCCCGGTCCGGGGCCGCGTAGCTGGCCAGCTGCTCCAGATGACCGACGACGGCGTCGCCGGTGTCGGCTCCGGTCTCCTCGCCGAGCCGACGGCTCGCCGTGTGGACCAGATCCTCGTCGGGGCGCACGAAACCGCCGGGCAGCGCCCACTGCCCGGCGAACGGCTGCTCGCCCCGCTCGATGAGCAGGACGTGCAGGCTCTCCGAGCGCACGGTGAGCACGACGAGGTTGACGGCGACCGCGAAGAGGTTGCCGCGCATCTCGTGACCACCTCGGACAGAACGGAACCAGGAACGTCGCTCCGCGGGGGAGCGCGCTCATGATCTTGCCCTATCCGACCGGCCGGGGGAAACCGTCCGGTACGACCGGCGTACCGGACGCAGCGGCGAGCGGGCGCAGTCGGTGCTGCGCGCGACGCGGCGCCCGGGTGGCGGGGATCGGGATCCCCGGCCCGGGCGCCGGTACGGAATTCAGCGGCGAGGGTCGTCGTCCTCGTCGTTGTACTTGGCGGCGAGGTCGGCGTACTCGCCGTATCCGTCGTCGCCGTTGTCGGTAGTAACCGCCGTCCCGCTACCGATCTCGCGCTGCAGCGCGTCGAGATCCATAGCAGGGGAGTCGTACTTGAGCTCGCGGGCCACCTTCGTCTGCTTGGCCTTGGCTCGTCCGCGCCCCATGGCTGGTCCCCCTTACAACAGGGAAGGGGCGGCCCGGTCAGCTGACACGACCCGGCGGCCCCTCTCGTCTCATCAATGTCGTGCCTCTAACCGTACCCTGCTCACCCCGGTACGTGCGACGCGGCACCGCCGTCGTCACAGCCACAGGTGTCCACGTGTGGTCGCCCGTGGGCCGTCGTTCACCCGGCTGCCGCACCGGGCGGGGGACCGCCGGCCGGGCGTCAGCCGTCCGTGCGACGTGCGGCACCCGCGGTCCGCTCGCGGGCGGCGCGGCCCGGGGGCGGATTGTCCGGGTCCTGCTCGTAGCTGTCCGGGTCGATCGTGGCCGGGGAGACCCGGTCGTCGACGCCGGCGGTCAGCTCGGCGTCGACGGGAACCGAACGCTTCACGAGCGCGAGCGCGACCGGGCCCAGCTCGTGGTGCTGCACGACGGTGCCCACCCGGCCGACCGTGCGGTCGTCGCGGCGGACCGGATCGCCGGTCCGGGGCAGCTCCTCGTCACCGGCGTCGAGGAGCAGCAGTACCTGCCTGCGCGGCGGCCTGCCGAGGTTCGCGACCCGGGCGACGGTCTCCTGGCCCCGGTAGCAGCCCTTGGTCAGGTGCACCGCGGGCCCGATCCAGCCCACCTCGTGCGGGATGGTGCGGTCGTCGGTGTCCCGGTGCAGCCGCGGCGCGCGCGACTCCACCCGCAGCGCCTCGAAGGCGATCGTCCCGGCGGCACGGGCACCCGCCGCGGTCAGCGCGGACCACCAGGTGCCGGTCGCGTCGCGGGGCACGACGACGTCGACGGCGTCCCTGCCCGGCCACGGGGTACGCCGGACGAAACCGCCGCCGGGCAGCGCGGCGACGCCGTGCGGGGCGGGAGGCAGCGGCAGGCCTGCCTTCTCCAGGACGTCCGGGACGTCCGGCCCGACGACGCCGAGGACGGCGAACTCGCCGGTCACGTCACGCGGCTCGACCTTGGACCAGAAGACCATCTTCGTCAGGTAGTCGAGCAGCGGCGCGCCCTCGCCGGGCTCGGTGTCGAGGTAGACGGTGTCGCCCGTGGCCGCGACGGCCATGTGGTGCAGCACCCGTCCCTGCACGTCCAGCACCAGTGCCTCGGTGCCGGTGTCCGGCGGCAGCTCGCTGACGTGCTGGGTGAGCAGCAGGTGGAGCCAGGACAGCCGTTCCTCGCCGCTCACCGCGATGACCTCGCGGTGGCTCCGGTCGACGACGGCGGCCGCGCGCGCCATCGCACGCTGCTCGGCGGGCGGGTCGCCGTGGTGGGCCGGGACGGCGGCGTCGGGGTCCGCCGGCCCGCCGGTCGTGTCGGTGTCCTGCTCGGGTCCGGGTGTGGTCACCGGTCTCCCTCCACGGCCCCCGTGGGGCTCGTGTCGTCGGTGTGGTTCGTGTGGTCCGCGCAGTCGACGCAGGTCCCCGACAGCGCCACGTGCGTGGCGTCGAGGTGGAATCCGAGGTCCGCCAGCGTGCGTTCGGCCACATCGGACAGCAGCTCGGTCGGTGCCTCGTCGACCCGGCCGCAGTGGTGGCACACGAGGTGCACGTGCCGGTGCTGGTGCTCGGAGTAGGTCGGCGCACCGTGCCCGAGATGGGCGTGCCGGACGACGCCGAGCTCCTCGAGCAGGTCCAGCGTGCGGTAGACGGTCGTGATGTTGACCGCGGGTGCCGTCTCCTGCACACGGCTGCACACCTGCTCGGGGGTCGCGTGCCCCAGGTCGTGCACGGCGTCGAGCACCAGCTGGCGCTGGGGGGTCATCCGCAGTCCGCGCTTGTGCAACGTGCCCTTGAGCGAGGTGTCCACGACGCCGATGGTATTCGCTCCGGCGGGCGGGGGTCGCACGGCGACGACGGTAGCCGCGCATCATGGCACGGGATCCCCCGGCGCGGGGGTCGCCACGCCGCCGTACGGCGGCCGGGCGCTGCGGAGTTCGCCGCGACGGCGCAGGCGCAGCTACCCTGTCGACCGGGGGTCGGCCGGGTTCGCCCGGTCGTGGGTATCCCGCGCAATGCCGGACGACCTGTGAGGAGAGACGATGACGACAGACGGGGCGGACCGCCCGGGCGGTTCCCCGCGGTTCGACGTCGTACTCCGCGGCTACGACCGTAGGCAGGTGGACGAGCACATCGTCCAGATGCAGCGGGTCATGGGCCGGATGCGTGCCGACATCGACGCACTGCGGAGCCGGCCGATGCCGCCGCCGATGCCGATGTCGCCGCCCGGCGGTTTCGCGGCCGCCGGAGCGCAGGGCGCACCGCCGCGTCCGGGGCCACGCCCCGCGCCGGTCGCCGGCCCGCAGGACGCCGAGCGGCACGGCGCCGTCGACAACTTCTCCGACCGGATGCAGGCGATCCTGCAGACGGCCGAGGAGGAGGCCGAGGAGATCCGGAACAAGGCCAAGGCGGACGCCGAGCGCGTCACCGCCGAGGCCCGCAAGCAGGTCGACCGGGCCCGCGCCGACGCCGACCGGGCCCGCGAGCACGGTGACAAGCTCCGCGCCGAGGTCGGTGAGCTGACCCGCCGGCGCGACGAGCTCCGTGCCGAGGGCGCCGCGAGCGGCGCCGGTGACAAGGCCCGCCACGAGATCCGGGGTGCGGCGTCCGCCGCCCCGGAGACGGCGGACGAGGCGTCCCGCAACGGTGCGCCGCAGCCCTCGCGTCCCGGGGGCGACGACCGGCCCCGCACCGACGACGGCGACGGCGCCCGGCGCAGTGACAGCGGCCAGCAGGCCCGTCCCCAGCCCGGTGCCCGTCCCCAGCCGTCGGCCGGGGTGAACGGTGCCCGTCCGGCCGCGGCGAACCAGGCCGGTGAGCAGGGAGCCGCGCCGCGACCGGGCCCCCGCCCGCAGCCCGGCCCCCAGCCGGCCCGTGCCGACTCCGGTCAGCAGGCCCGCCCGGAGGCTCCGGCGCCGGGCAGGCCCGCCGGTCAGGCCCGCCCGGGTCCGTCCGGTCAGCAGGCCCGGCCCGGTCAGCCGAGCGGCTCCGGTCAGCCGAGCGCTGCCGGCCAGCAGGGCGGCGGTCAGCAGGGCGCCGGTCAGCAGGGCGCCGGTCAGCAGAGCGGCGGTCAGCAGAGCGGCGCCGGTCAGTCGGGTGGCGCCGGCCAGCAGGGCGGTCCGAACAAGCAGGCAGCCCAGGGCGGACCGAAGCAGGCCGCTCAGGGTGGCCCGAACAAGCAGTCCGGCTCGGGCGCACAGTCCGGCTCGAACCAGAAGGGCCCGGCGTCCGCCGCGGCAGGCGCCTCCGGGAAGCCGGGGCCGGACGCGACTCCCGGTCAGGCGGCCGAGTCGAAGCCGTCCGCCCAGCCGAAGCCGGAGAAGGCCGAGCAGGGCAAGCAGGACGCGGCACCGCAGCCGAACACGTCCGGCCCGGGGCAGCCCGGGCACGGGCAGCAGCCGGGTCAGGGCAAGGGCGGTCCGGCCCAGCCGGGTCAGGGCGCCACGGGACAGCAGGGGCAACAGGGCCAGCAGGGCCAGCAGAGCCGCCCGGGGCCGCGTCCCGGCCCGCGGCCGTCACCGTCCCCGGCGCCGCGTCCCGGCCCCCAGCCCGCCCAGGGGAACCAGGGCGCCTCGGACGCGGAGCGGACCACGGCCGTCCGGGCCACCGACGAGCCGGAGCCCGCGGACCTGTTCCGCCCGGCGTCGGAGCCGCGGCGGTCCGAGCCCGCGACGACCGCGGTGCCGCACCAGGACAAGTCCGACGGGGCCGCGGAGCGGACCGTCACGGTCGGCGCGGTCCGTCGTTCCGGTGACACCCCATCGGATGGTTCCTCGACGCCGTCGACGGGCGACGCGGCGGGTTCGTCGTCGCCGTCGCAGCCCGAGGCCGACCCGCCGACGACCGCCAACCCCACGGCCGGGCGCGCCCCGGCCACCGGCACCCAGGACGGCTCCCGCACCGGATCCGGCCAGGGTGGCAACGGTCAGAACGGGCGTAGCGGTGGTTCCGACGCCGCCGACGGCGCCGGCGGCCGCTCCGGGAACGGGCGTCCGAACGGCTCGGGAGGCAACGGCGGCAACGCTTCCGGCAACGGCCGGTCCGGCGCGGCGCAGCCGTCGTCGGGGACGCGCAGCGGCTGAGGGTCCACGCGTACGGGCCCCGACCGGCCTAAGGTCCGGGCCCATGCAGCTCGGCTCGTTCACGGTCCCGCCCCTCGCTCTCGCGGCGGTGCTGGGCGCGGGCGTGCTCGTGATCCTGGTTCTCTGGGGCGTCTGGCGCGCCCGCCGGACGCCCGCGCCCGAACCGCTGCCCGTCGCCCCACCGGAGACGGTCGGCGCCCCGCCGCCGTGTGCCGAGGACTGGACCGGAGAGTCCGCGGGCGGCCCGGCCGACCCGCCACGTCCCGCGCGGCCCCGGACGGTGGCGGACGCCGTCGCCGAGCGCGGTGCCGACACCGGACCGATCCCGGGCCTGCCGATCCGCACGGCCCCGGCCGCCTCCGCGACCGGGACGGTGGGTGCGGCGAGTGCAGCGGGGCGTCATGCGGCGCCCGACGGGGCGGGACCGATCACCGTCCCGTCCGACGAACGTCCGGACGGGGCGACCCTCGCCCGCACCGGAGCCCCGGCGGCCACCCGGCGCCGGCCGCGACCGAGCCCGGCCCCGCGCGGCGGATCCGCCGCCCCCGCCGTACGGGACGAGGAGGCGACCGGTCCGGCCGCCGACGGCACGGCCGACGGCGTCGCCGGATCGTCCACGGTGGAATCGACGCCCGGCCGGGGAGTGGCGGCGGTGACCGGCGCCGTCGCGGCAGGTGCGGTCGGTGCCGGGCTCGCCGCAGCAGCCCCGGATCCCGGCGGAGCGGCAACGGGCTCCGGGACGACGACCCCGGATCCCGGTACGGCAGCCCCGGACCCCCGTACGGCGGCTACGGGCTCCGATGCGGCGGCCCCGGACCCCGATGACCCGGCACAGGACCCCGGCGACACCCCGGGCGCCGCCGCGGCCACCACCCGTCCGGCCGCCCGTTTCCGGATCGTCGACGCCGCAGACGCCGTCGAGGCCGGCACCGACACCGACACAGACGCCGCGGCCGAGGCCGACGACACCGCAGCCCCGACCGCCTGGGACAGGCCCCGCACCGAGGACCCCACCGTCGCCGACGACGTCTCCACCGGCCCGCTGCCCCCGTGGTCGGCCGAGCGGACCGTCCCGGCCGTCGAGGACCTGCCCTGCGGAGACCGGGGCTCCGCGGACGCCACCGCGGACCGGGCCGCCGCCGACGAGGCCCCGGACGGTGTCCCGGCCGCCGCAGCAGCGGGCGCCCCGGAGCCGATGTCCCGGGCCGTCCAGCAGGCCCTCGCCGCCCGCGCCGTGCAGCGCGCCCGGATCCTCCGTGCCGAGATCGACGATGCGGAGCCGGAGACCGGTGGCCAGCAGGAGCTGCCGCTGTCGGTGGTGCCGTCGACCCAGGCCGTTCCCGCGGCGGGCGTGGACGCCCGCGACCGGCTGCTCGGCGTGCTGCTCGCCGATCCCGCCCGCGCCCTCGACGCGACCCGGACCCTCGACGACTCCCGCGACCGGATCGAGCAGCTCGGCGACGTCCTGCGCCGGCGCCGCGAGGAGCTGGCCGGAGCCGTCCGGCACCTGCACGAGTGCGGTCTCGATCCCGTCCAGATCGGACGGTTGTCGGGTCTGGCCACCGCCGACGTCCGGACCATCCTGGACGGTGAGGACGCCGGTCGCGGCTGATCAGGCCGTCGCGGTGAACCGGACCGGGGTGCCCGGCGGCGCCTGGGCCAGCAGCGGCAGGTCCGCCGGTTCCACGACCGCGATCACCGGGTAGCCGCCGGTCGTCGGGTGGTCGGCGAGGAACACCACCGGCGGGCCGTCCGGCGGGACCTGCACCGAGCCCGTCACCATGCCCTCGCTGGGCAGTTCCCGGTCCCGCGCGTCCGGGAGCCGTTCCGGCGACGGTCCGTCGAGCCGGATCCCGATCCGGTTGCCGTCCGGTGTGACCGTCCACGTCGGATCGAGGAGTGCGCGGCGGGCGTCGGTGAACCAGTCGGCGCGGGGCCCGAACCGCACCCGCAGGCGGACCGGGGCGACCGGCAGCGAGACGGGGACCGGGCCGGTCTCCGGCACCGTGCCGGACCCCGGGCCCAGGGGCAGCTCGTCGCCGTCGGCGACCGGGGCGGGCCCGAGCCCGGACAGCAGGTCGGTGCTGCGGCTGCCGAGGGCCGGCTCGACGTCCACCCCGCCGGCGACGGCGAGGTACACCCGCAGGCCCCCGACCGGCCTGCCGATCTCGAGTTCCGCACCGTCCGGCAGGTAGACGGCGGTGTGCGAGGCGGCGGCCCGCCCGGCGATCCGCACCGGGGCCGGAGCCCCGGTCACCGCGACGACGCGCGCGCCCCGCGCACGCACCCGCAGGCCGCCGCCGAGGAGCTCGAGCCCGGCCGCGCCGCCGGGGTTGCCGACCAGGCGGTTCCCGAGCTCGTAGGCCGGGCCGTCGAGCGCGCCCGACGGCGGGACCCCGAGGTGGGCGTGGCCCGGCCGCCCGCGGTCGGTGACGAGCGCCTGCGGGCCGGCCCGCAGCACCTCCAGCGCGCTCACCGGGCCTCGAACCGCACCCGGTCGCCCGGGGTGAGCAGTGCGGGCCGCTCGGCCGACGGGTCGAACAGGACGGTGTCGGTGCGCCCGATCAGCCGCCAGCCGCCGGGGGAGCGGCGCGGGTAGACGCAGCTGTAGACGTCGGCGATCCCGACCGAGCCGGCCGGGACCGCCGTCCGCGAACTCTCCAGCCGTGGCTGGCGCAGCGGTTCCGGCAGCCCGGAGAGGTACCCGAAACCGGGCGCGAACCCGCAGAAGTCCACCGTGTACTCGGCGTTGCTGTGCAGGGCGACGACCTCGTCGACGTCGATCCCGGCGGTCTCGGCGACCAGCCGGAGGTCGGCGCCGTCGTAGACGACCGGGATCGTGTGCACCGTGCCGGTGCCGGGAGGCGTGGTGGCCGGGTCCGCGTCGCGGACGACCTCGCGCACCCGCTCGGTCGACGCCCCGGGCGCGACCTCGACCAGCACCGTGCGCGCCGCCGGGACCAGCTCCGTCACCTCGGACAGGCCGGCCGCCCGGACGGCGGCGACGATCGCGGCCACCTCGGCCGCGGTGGGCACCTCGAACAGCAGCGCCCTGCTCCCGCAGGGACGGACCGCGGCGTCGGCCACCGGGCCGCTCAGCCGACGACGCGGCGCAGCACCGCCGACATGTACGGCGTCAGCTGCCCGCCGTCGACCGCGCGCTCGTCGACGTAGGCGAGGTCGCCCTGGTTGACGAGGCCGTAGAGGCGCTTCGAGGCGACCGTGGGCCGGGCCGAGGCCGTGCGGGCGACGGCGTCGGACTCGATCTCCCAGGAACGCATGTCGCCCTTGGGGCCGTAGAGGATCGCGACCAGGCCGCTGCTGTCGGCGAGCACGACCTCCAGCGAGCCGTCCTCCTGCGGGCGCCAGAAGCCGGTCTCCCGCTCGAGCAGGTCGCCGGTCTCGCCGTCCTGCCCCAGCAGCCAGGTCCGCGACTCGAAGGTCAGGAAGGCGCGCCCGTCGTGGGCGAAGGTGAGCTGCTGCCCGAACGGCCGCGGCTCGCCGGACGCCGGGTCGACCAGCTCGCCGTCGCCGCGCCAGACGCCGACCAGCGGCAGCACACCCAGGCACCACTCGTGCAGGTCCGGGCCCTGACGCAGGTTCGCGGTGTCGTCGGTGACGGGCAGGTCCTCCCACTGCGGCCTATTGCGCCGCGGCGAGTCCGGCGCGGCGTTCTCCGGGCCGGTGATCGTGGTCTGCAGCTGCTCGTCGGTGCCGGATTCGGGATCGGTCACGGGATCGGCTCCTCGCTGTGATGGTCGGCGGCGTCGTCGGGGGCGGGACGCTCGCCGTCCCCGGCCGCGGCGGGCTCGACGACGAACAGGCGCCGGAGCAGCCACCCGGCCCAGGCGGCGGTTCCCGCGGACAGGGCGATCAACAACCCGGTGGAGAACCAGTGCACGGCGCGCCAGCCTACTAGCGGCCGTCCCCGGAACGACGAACGCCGCCCCGGACACGGTCCGGGGCGGCGTTCGGGTGCCGGAACTCAGGCGACGGCGATCTCCGCCTGGTGCAGGCCCGGCCCGTCGGCGACGAGCGCGGACTGGCCGTTGCCGGAGCGCGAGAGCGCCCGGACGGTCCAGCTGCCGGGGGCGGCGAAGAACCGGAAGTCACCCGAGGCCGAGGACACGACCTCCGCGGTGAACTCGCCGGTGCCGTCCAGCAGGCGGACGAACGCCCCGCCGACCGGCTCGCCGCCGGCGACGACGCGCCCGGCCAGCACGGTCTCCTTCTCGAGGTCCGTGCCCGCGGGCAGGGTCAGGGACTGGTCAGGGGCTCCACACATGCTTACTTCGCTCCCAGCTCGATCGGCACGCCGATGAGCGAGCCGTACTCGGTCCAGCTGCCGTCGTAGTTCTTGACGTCGGTGTGCCCCAGCAGCTCGCGCAGCACCACCCAGGTGTGGCTCGAGCGCTCGCCGATGCGGCAGTAGGCGATGGTCGGGCGGCCCTCGTCGAACCCCGCCTCCTTGTAGAGGGAGGCCAGCTCCTCGTTCGACTTGAAGGTGCCGTCCTCGTTGGCCGCCTTCGACCACGGGATGTTGATCGCCGACGGGATGTGACCCGGACGCTGCGACTGCTCCTGCGGCAGGTGGGCCGGGGCCAGGATCTTGCCGGAGAACTCGTCGGGCGACCGGACGTCGACCAGGTTCTTGGTGTCGATCGCGTCGACGACCTCGTCGCGGAAGGCGCGGATCGAGGTGTCGGCGTCCTGGGCGGTGTAGGAGGTCGCCGGGCGGTCCTTGACGTCGGTGGTCAGGGTCCGGCCGTCGAGCTCCCACTTCTTGCGGCCGCCGTCGAGCAGCACGACGTTCGTGTGGCCGTAGAGCTTGAACTCCCAGTAGGCGTAGGCGGCGAACCAGTTGTTGTTGCCGCCGTAGAGCACGACCTTGTCGTCCTGCCCGACGCCCTTGGCCGAGAGCAGCTGCTCGAACTGCTCCTTGGTGACGATGTCGCGGCGGACCGGGTCCTGCAGCTCATCGGTCCAGTTGACCTTGACCGCACCGGGGATGTGCCCGCCGTCGTAGGCGGTGGTGTCCTCGTCGACCTCGAGGAACACCACCCCGTCGGTCTCCAGGTTCGCTTCCGCCCAGTCGGCGGTGACGAGGACGTCCTCGCGGCTCATGTTCGAATCTCTCCCGAAATCGTGTGCTGGGTGACGGGTCAGGAACGCGCCCCGGCCGGGCCGGTGCGCAGGCGGGCGAGGAGCCCGTACATCTCGCAGCCCAGGCAGTAGCCGAAGGCCGCGTTGAGGAGGGCCGCCGCGAGTGCCGCCGCCGTGGCGACGACACCGAGCGCGGTCAGCCCGGACAGGTAGCCCGCCGCGGCGACGGCGGTGAAAACCAGGCCGACGGTCTGCGAGAAGCGGACCGGGGCGGCGTCCTCCCACTCGGACGTCGGCCCGAGCCGCCGGGCGAGCAGGGAGCGGTACAGCACCCCGTAGGGGGCGAACCGCATGCCGGCGAACGCGCCGACGGCGAAGACGACGGCCTGCGCGGTGACGAGCAGGCCGCTGCCGGACAGCAGCACCAGCGCCAGTACGACGGTGGTGACCGCGGCGGAGAACCGGACACCGCGCGGGTCGAGCCGGGGCTCGGTGCGCACGGATCCGGGGTCCGTGACGGACATGGGGGTGACTCCTGTGGACCGGGGCGACGGCCGGTCGTCGGTGCGACGTGTCGGCCTTCAGGGCACGCGGATCAGGAGTCGAGACAGAGGCAGCCGGCGAGACGGCACAGATCGACCGTGCGGCGTCGGGTCAGCGGCCAGTTCACAGTGGCGAGGGTAGCCGAACCGGCGGGATCCGTGCACCCGTCCGGTGCGGCCGTTCGGTCACAGGGCGGGTGCGGCAGGGCCCGGACCGTCCGGCGCCGGGAGCGCGGCGACGAGCTCGCCGGTCCGCGGCACCCCCGCGACGCGCAGCAGCTCGGCGCCGCGCCCGTCGAAGACGACGGTGGTCGGGGTGCGCATGACGCCCAGTGCGCGCGCGACGTCGGCCCGGTCGGCCACGTCGATCTCCACGTGTGCCAGCCCGGGGTCGTCGGCGGCGAGCGCGGCGAGCAGCACGGCGGTCTGCCGGCAGGGCGTGCACACCGGCGACGACAGCTGCAGCAGCAGCGCCCGCCGTCCCGCCGGGTCGACGCCCGCGAGCTCCCAGCCGGGACCGGTGGGACCGGCCGGGGCGGACCGGCGGACGGCACCGGAGCGGGCGCGCAGGACGAGACCGGCCGCCGTCGTCACCACGAGGACGACGAGCAGCACGACGAGACCGGTACCGCTCACCCGTGCCTCAGTCCGACGTCCGGTCGGAGCCGACGCCCAGGTCCCGGACGGCCCCGGAGATCTCCAGGACGTTGAACTCCGGCACCGAGACCGACGTCGGCGTGACACCGAGCGGCAGCCGGCCCGGGTCGACCTCGACGGCCATCGCCGACATGAGGGAGTCCCGCACCGCGGCCGGGACGGGCTCGTGCGTCTCGTACTCGCGGACGTCGCGAGGCACGATCCGCAGCTTCCCGTCCGAGACGACGAGCGCGCTCAGCACCGCGACCTTCGCGTCCTCGCCGTCGACCGGCATCTCGGCCACGAACCGAGCCGCGTTCCGCGGGTCGAGCCCGCGCAGGGTGGGGTCCGCACCCTCGCGGATCACCGTGTCGATGTCGTTCGCCTCGACCTCCTCGGCGGTCAGGCGCTCCACACCGGCGGCGGGACCCCCGGCGGCGACGACCAGCCGGCGCACGTCCATCGGGCCGATCCGGACGATCCCCTCGGCGGCCGCCGCACGGAACCGGGACGGCCCCGAGCCGATCAGGTCGGACAGGGGCGCCCGCACGCCGTGCATCTGCACCTCCACCTCGGGGGTCTGCAGCGGGCCGATCGGCACCCGCTGCATGGAGACGTCGATCCGGTCGTAGCGGCCGGTCACGGCCTGCGCGAGGAACGAGATCCCCTGCACCTGCACCGCCGGGTCCTCGGGGAGGCCGAGCCGGTCGCGCATCTGGCGGGAGATCCCGGACTCGGCCGCGGCGGCGGTGCCGAGATCGGCCAGCACGAGCACGGCGACGACGGCCAGGACGGCGGCGACCACGCGGTGCACGGTGGTGCGCCGGTCGGTGCCCCGGTCCGGCCCCCGGCCGGTACTGCGGTCGGCGCCCCGGCCGGGCGCCGGGAGGGTGGGCGACTGCACGGATGGTCCTCCCGGAGATCCCGGTGCTGCGGACGTAACTCCCTGACGGTAGTGAGCCCGCCGGGATCCCGGTCCGGCGGCCCCGGACCTGCTCCGACGGACGGGTTCCGGCCCGATCGTTCGCGTGACCGATCCAGATCGGGAGCGTGAGGCGGATCGCGATCGTGCTGACCACCGGATGACGGGGCGGTATCGTCCGCGTATCGCGAGAGGAGGAGTCCATGGAACTGCTCCTGCTGACCACGGCTCCGGATGCGGCCGCCGTGCTGCCTGCCCTGTCCCTGCTGCCGCACAACGTGCGGACCGCGGCCCCCGAGGTGGCCGCACTGCTCGACGCGGGCCCGCACGACGCGGTCCTGGTCGACGCGCGCAGCGACCTGGTGGCGGCCCGGAGCCTGTGCCGGCTGCTCGGCAGTACGGGTACCGACGTCCCGGTCATCGCCGTGCTCAACGAGGGCGGCCTGGTGGCCGTCTCCGGTGAGTGGGTGGTGGACGAGATCCTGTTGCCGGACACCGGCCCGGCGGAGGTGGACGCGCGGCTCCGGTTGCTCCGTGCCCGGCCCGGCGCCGAGTCGGCGTCGGGGGGCGGGGCGCTGGTGCTCGGTGAGCTGGTGATCGACGAGGCGACGTACTCGGCCCGGCTCAAGGGCCGGTTGCTGGAGCTCACCTACAAGGAGTTCGAGCTGCTCAAGTACCTCGCGCAGCACGCAGGCCGGGTGTTCACCCGGGCCCAGCTGCTGCAGGAGGTCTGGGGCTACGACTTCTTCGGTGGCACCCGCACCGTCGACGTCCACGTGCGGCGGCTGCGCGCCAAGCTCGGCGGCGAGCACGAGCAGATGATCGGCACGGTGCGCAACGTCGGCTACAAGTTCGTCCGGCCGTCACGGGGCGGGCTGACCGCCCCGCCGGACAGCGATGCCGACTCCGATGCCGACTCCGAGCCGTCCGACCGTCGCCTGCCGGGCGCCGGCCGTCCCACCGGACCGGGACGGACCACCCCGGGCGCGCTCTCCCCACGCTGACGACACAGTGCACGGACACGACCCGCGGACCCGCCCGGTCCGCGGGTCGTGTTCTAGGGTCCGGCGGGTGGACCCGCAGGTGCTGACCCGACTCGACGCCGACACCGCCACGGCGGTGCACGACCTGCTGGCGACGGCCGCCGCGCACGACGGCGCCGACCCGTTCTCCGAGCAGTTCCTCCTCACCCTCCGGGCGGGGGAGGAACGCGCCGGGGTGCACCACGTCGTGGTGCCCGGCGCGGACCGCGTCGTCGCGGGGTACGCCCAGCTCGACGGGGAGTACGCCGAACTCGCCGTGCACCCGGCGGAGCGTCGCCGTGGCGTCGGGTCCGCTCTGGTCACGGCCCTGGAGGGGCTCACCGCGGATCCGCACCTCTGGGCGCACGGCGATCTCGACGCCGCGAAGGGTCTCGCCGAGCGGCACGGCTACCGGCGCGACCGGGTGCTGTGGCAGATGCGCCGCACCGCCGGCGAGCCGTTGCCCGAGGTGAGCCTCCCTGACGGGGTCACGCTGCGGTCGTTCGTCCCCGACCGCGACGACGACGAGTTCCTCCGGGTCAACAACGCCGCCTTCGACTGGCACCCCGAGCAGGGCGGGTGGACGGGCGCCGAGCTCGCCGCCCGCCAGGCCGAGGACTGGTTCGACGCCGACGGGTTCCTGCTGGCCACGGCCCCCGACGGCACCCTGCTGGGCTACCACTGGACGAAGGTCCACCCCGCCACCGGCGACGAGCCCGCGATGGGCGAGGTCTACGTCCTCGGTGTCGATCCGGCGGCGCACGGGCGCGGGCTGGGCCGGGTCCTGACCCTGGCCGGGCTGCACCACCTGCACGACCGCGGGCTGGACACGGTCCTGCTCTACGTGGAGGCGGACAACGGCCCGGCCGTGCGCGTCTACCAGCGGCTCGGGTTCGTCGTGCACGCCGCGGACGTCAACTACGCCCGCTGACAGGTGGTCACGAACCGGCTGCGCTGCGATCACGATCCATCGAACGTGTGATGTGGATCCACCCACCCGGTGGGCCTGTTCATTCCACGTTCATCTTCCGTGGGCCCCCCGTCCAATGTCGGCTTCTAGCGTTCCGCCCGGCGGTCACTCCGGCCGCCGTCCCGAACGGCACGAGCCGATCACGGAGGAACCTGCAGTGAAGACCAAGCGGCGTGCGCCCCGGGCGCGCCTGGCGGCCGTCGGTGTCGCGACGACCTGTGCGCTGTTCGTCGCCGGTTGCGGCGCCGCGAACGAGGGCGGTGGCGGCGGTGCCGCCGAGGGCTCCGGCGTGACCGGCAGCATCTCCGGCGCGGGCGCCAGCTCGCAGCAGGCGGCCATGCAGGCGTGGAACGCCGGGTTCGCCGAGGCCAACCCCGGTGCCACGGTCAACTACCAGCCGGTCGGCTCGGGCGGCGGCCGCACCCAGTTCGTCGAGGGCGGCGTCCAGTTCGCGGGTTCCGACGCCTACCTGAAGGACGACCAGCTGAACCAGGCGCGCCAGCGCTGCGGCGGCTCGGTCATCGAGATCCCGAACTACGTCTCGCCGATCGCGGTCGTCTACAAGCTCGACGGCGTCCCGGAGCTGAACCTCGCCCCGGCGACCATCGCCGGCATCTTCAAGGGCGAGATCACGACCTGGAACGACCCGAAGATCGCGGCCGACAACCCGGGCGCGCAGCTGCCGGCCACCCCGGTCACTCCGGTGCACCGCTCCGACGAGTCGGGCACCACCGAGAACTTCACCGACTTCCTGAACAAGGCCGCGGCGGACGTGTGGACCGACGAGGGCGACGGCAACTGGCCGGTCCAGGGCGGCGAGGCCGCCCAGGGCACCTCGGGCGTCGTGGGCGCGGTCGGGGCCGGCAACGGGACGATCGGCTACGCCGACGCCTCGCAGGCCGGTGAGCTGGGCAAGGCCAACGTGAAGCTGGGCGACCAGAACGTCGCGCCGACCGCCGAGGCCGCCGCGAAGATCCTCGAGGAGTCGCAGCGGGTCGAGGGCCAGGGCGACACCTCGTTCGCCTACGAGCTCAACCGCACCGCCACCGGCGGCGCCTACCCGGTCGTGCTGGTCTCGTACCTGCTGGCCTGCCCGCAGTACCCGGACCAGGCGCAGGCCGACGTCACCAAGTCGTTCCTGAACTACGTGGTCAGCCCCGAGGGCCAGCAGACCGCGGCGCAGAACGCGGGTTCCGCCCCGATCTCGGACGCCCTCCGGGGCCAGATCACCCCGGTGATCGACCAGATCAAGGCCGCGGGCTGAGCCTGAGTCGGATGTCATCTAGCCAGGGACCCCGGTCGGTGTTCATCATGAACGCCGACCGGGGTTCCCGGCGCCACCCCCTGCCCAGCGCACGTCCGCACCTTCAGGGATCACTGTGACCACCACGGAATCGAAGCCCGGGACCCGGGCAACCACGCCGGTCAGCCAGCTCGGGGACCGCATCTTCGCCGGCTCCGCGAAGGGCGCCGGGATCCTGATCCTCGTCGTCCTCGCCGGCGTCGCCGCGTTCCTGATCACCGAGGCCGCGCCCGCGTTCGTCGCGCCGGCCGAGGAGGTCCACGGCGGGCTGTTCGGCTACATCGCACCGCTGGTGTTCGGCACCGTCCTCGGTGCGGTCATCGCGTTGGTCATCGCGACCCCGCTGGCCGTGGCGGTGGCGCTGTTCATCAGCCACTACGCGCCGCGGCGGCTCGCCCAGACCCTGAGCTACGTCGTCGACCTGCTCGCCGCGGTGCCGTCGATCGTCTACGGCTTCTGGGGCGCGTTCACCCTCGCCCCCGCGTCGGTCGCCCTGAGCGTGTGGCTCAACGACTACCTCGGCTGGATCCCGCTGTTCGCGGGCCCGCCGTCGGTGACCGGCCGGACCATGCTGGTCGTCAGCGTGGTGCTCGCCGTGATGATCCTGCCGATCATCACGGCCGTCGCCCGGGAGGTGTTCCTGCAGGCGCCGAAGCTCCACGAGGAGGCGGCGCTCGCACTGGGTGCGACCCGCTGGGAGATGATCCGGCTGGCGGTGCTGCCGTTCGGCCGCTCGGGCGTGATCTCCGGTGCGATGCTGGGTCTCGGCCGCGCGCTGGGCGAGACGATGGCGGTCGCGACGATCCTCTCGGTCTCCGGCGCCGTCACCTTCAACCTCATCAGCAGTGAGAACCCGTCCACGATCGCGGCGAACATCGCCCTGCAGTTCCCCGAGGCCTCCGGCATCGACGTGAACGTGCTGATCGCCTCCGGCCTGGTGCTCTTCGTGATCACCCTGCTGGTCAACATGCTCGCCCGCTACATCGTCGAGCGCCGCCGCGACTTCTCCGGAGCGAACTGAGATGTCCACCGGAACCGAACGCAACCGCACCGACGCAGAGGTCACCGTGACCGGAACCGGCCTGGAGGCACCCGCGGCCACACCGACGGTGCTGCGCCGCACGAGCACACTGCCGAAGTGGGCCCCGTGGGGCCTGCTCGCGGCCGCCGCCGTCGTCATGGCCGGCGTCACCGCGCTGCTCGGCTCGGGCGTCGGCCTGTGGGCCTTCCTCACCGCCGTGAGCTTCGCGCTCGTCACCTACGTCGTCTCGCGGAGCGTCGAGGGCGGCCGCCGTGCGATGGACCGCCTGGTCACCGTCGTCGTGTCGACGGCCTTCGCTCTGGCGATGCTGCCCCTGGTCTCCGTCCTGTGGACGGTCGTGACCGAGGGCTGGGCCCGGTTCGACACGGCGTTCTTCACCCAGTCGATGCGCGGCATCGTCGGGGTGGGCGGCGGTGCGCTGCACGCCGTCCAGGGCACCCTGATCATCACCGGGCTGGCCGCGCTGATGTCGATCCCGGTCGGCGTGCTCACGGCCATCTACCTGGTCGAGTACGGCAACAACTCGAAGCTCGCGCGTGCGATCACGTTCTTCGTCGACGTCATGACGGGCATCCCGTCGATCGTCGCCGGTCTGTTCGCGTACGCGCTGTTCGCCCTCCTCTTCGGTCCGGGCGTCCGGTTCGGCTTCGTCGGGGCGGTGGCGCTCACGGTGCTGATGATCCCGATCGTGGTGCGGTCGACCGAGGAGATGCTCAAGATCGTCCCGAACGAGCTGCGGGAGGCGTCCTTCGCGCTGGGCGTGCCGAAGTGGCGGACGATCCTCAAGGTCGTCATCCCGACCACCGCGGGCGGCATCGCCACCGGCGTCACCCTGGCGATCGCCCGGGTCATCGGTGAGACGGCTCCGCTGCTGGTCACGGTCGGGGCGGCGCTGGGTGTGAACCTCAACCCGTTCTCCGGCCCGATGTCGACCCTGCCGGTCTTCTCGTACTACTCGTACGCGACGCCCGGCATCCCGCGCGAGGCGTTCATCGACCGCGCCTGGACCGCGGCCCTGGTGCTGATGCTGATCGTGATGATCCTGAACATCGTGGCCCGCCTCATCTCCCGCATTTTCGCCCCGAAGACCCGATAAGGAACCCCGGACATGGGCAAGAGTGTCGAAGCCAAGGACCTGAACATCTACTACGGGTCGTTCCTCGCCGTCGAGGGCGTCAACATGGTGATCAAGCCGAAGACGGTCACGGCGCTGATCGGCCCGTCCGGCTGCGGCAAGTCGACCTTCCTGAGGTCGATCAACCGGATGCACGAGAACATCCCCGGCGCCCGCGTCGAGGGGAAGCTCGAGCTCGACGGCCAGGACCTCTACGGGACCAACGTCGACCCGGTCGGCGTCCGGCGCCAGATCGGGATGGTGTTCCAGCGGCCGAACCCGTTCCCCACGATGTCGATCTACGACAACGTGATCGCGGGCATGAAGCTGAACAACAGGAAGGCGTCGAAGGGCGAGTTCGACGACACCGTCGAGCGCTCCCTCCGTGGCGCCAACCTGTGGAACGAGGTCAAGGACCGGCTGGACAAGCCGGGCTCGGGCCTCTCCGGTGGACAGCAGCAGCGGCTGTGCATCGCCCGCGCGATCGCGGTGCGTCCCGACGTGCTGCTGATGGACGAGCCCTGCTCCGCGCTGGACCCGATCTCCACGCTCGCGATCGAGGATCTGATCAACGAGCTGAAGAACGACTACACGATCGTCATCGTGACCCACAACATGCAGCAGGCGGCGCGGGTCAGCGACTTCACCGGCTTCTTCAACATCGAGGGCACCGGCAAGCCCGGCAAGCTGGTGGAGCTCGACGAGACCAAGACGATCTTCTCGCAGCCCAGGCAGAAGGCGACCGAGGACTACGTGTCCGGCCGCTTCGGCTGAGCCGCCCCCGGCACACGACGGCCCCGGCACCCGCTCGACGGGTACCGGGGCCGTCGTGCGTCGTGCCCCCCGGTGCGCCCGTACGGCCGGGACCGTCGGCCCCGCGGCCCCGCAACCGAGGGACGCCCCTCCGTTCACCCGTAGCGGGTGTGGCCGCGGCCGGACCGGCGGTCTTCCATCGGTCCGGACGACGTCCTGCCGGTCCGGGCCCGCCCGGCCGGCGTGACGCCGCGGGACTCCGCGGCGCGGCGCGAGCGGATCGGAGGCCCGGCCATGAGGACCGACGTTCCGGCCGGCCGGGAGGCCGCCACGGGTGACGACTGGTTCGCGCGGACACCGGCCGCGGTCGCGGAGGCCCTCGGCGTCGATCCCGGCCAGGGGCTCTCGACGGCCGTGGCCGAGGACCGGCTGCGGATCCACGGGCCGAACGCGCTGCCCGAGGAGAAGCCGAAACCCGGCTGGGTCCGGTTCCTCGACGAGTACCGCAGCTACATGCAGCTCATCCTGCTCGCCGCGGCCGTCGTCTCGCTGTTCGTGCAGGAGTGGGGCACCGCGGTGCTGCTCCTCGCCCTGACGGTGCTCAACGCCGTGATCGGGCTGCGGCAGAAGGGCAAGGCCGAGAGCGCGATGAACGCGCTCAAGTCGATGATGAAGGCGACCGCGCGGGTCCGTCGCGACGGCACCTCGGCCGAGATCCCGGCCGAGCAGGTGGTCGCCGGCGACGTCGTGCTGATCTCCGCGGGCGACCAGGTCCCCGCCGACGGCCGCATCGTCGTCGCGAGCGCGCTGCAGATCGACGAGTCGGCACTGACCGGCGAGAGCACGCCGGCGTCGAAGGACGTCGCCACCCTCGACGCCGGCGGTGCCCCGGGGCCGGGCGACCGGACGAACATGGCCTTCACGAACACCCCGGTCACGCACGGGAGCGGGACGGTGATCGTCACCGGCACCGGAGCACGGACGGAGCTCGGGCGGATCTCCTCGATGCTCGCCGGGACGGAGCGGGAGAAGTCACCGCTCACCCGGGAGCTCGACCGGCTGACGCTGTGGATCGCCGCCGCGGCGGGGCTGACGATGCTGGTGATGTTCGTGCTCGGCCGCGGCCGGGGCGAGGCCTGGGACGTGCTGTTCGTCAGTGCGGTCGCGCTGGCGATCGCGGCCGTCCCGGAGGCGCTGCCGACGGTCACGCAGTGGATCCTCTCCGTCGGTGGTGTCGATCTCGCCGCGCGCAACGCGATCGTGAAGGAGCTGCCGTCGGTCGAGACGCTCGCCTTCACCTCCGCGATCAACTCCGACAAGACCGGCACGTTGACGAGGAACGAGATGACGGCGGTCGAGGTCGTCGACGTCGGTGACCGCTGGACCGTCTCGGGCAGCGGCTACGAGCTCGCGGGGGCGGTCCACCACGCGGCCGGCCGCGCGGCGTCGATCGAGCCCGCGATCCTGCCGTACGTGCTCGCGAGCGATGCGCAGCTCGTCGACGGCCGGGTCGTCGGGGACCCGACCGAGGGGGCGCTGCTGGTGCTGGCGCACAAGGCGGGACTGGACGTGGAGGCGACCCGCGCGCGGCTGCCGCGCCTGGCCACGCTGCCCTTCGACCCCGGCTACAAGCTGATGGCCACCTTCCACACCGCGGCCGACGCGGCGGGGCGGCCGGTGGTGCGCTGCTTCGTGAAGGGCGCGGCGCCCGCGGTGATGGACCGGGCGTCGTCGGCGCTCTCGGCGGACGGCCCGGCACGGTGGGACGCCGGGCTCGCGGAGCGGGCGACCGGGCACATGGTGCGCATGGAGCAGGCCGGGATGCGGGTGATGGCCGCCGCGGTGCGCGATGTCGATCCCGGTGCGTTCGACGCCGACGGCGACCTGCTCGCCCTCGTCACGGACCTCGAGCTGACGAGCCTCGTCGGGATGGTGGACCCGCCCCGCGCGGAGTCCCAGCAGGCCGTGGCCGAGGCCCAGGCGGCGAACATCCGGGTCCGCATGGTGACGGGCGACGATGTGACCACCGGTGCCGCCATCGCCGAGCAGCTCGGCATCCGGGGCACCGCTGTGCTCGGCGCGGACTTCGCCGCCCTCCCCGAGGACGTGCGGCTGGCCCGGATCGACGAGATCGGCGTGATCGGCCGGGTCGCCCCGGAGCACAAGGTGCTCCTGGTGGACACGTTGAAGAAGAAGGGCGACGTCGTCGCGATGACCGGTGACGGCGTGAACGACGCCCCGGCCATCAAGGCCGCCGACATCGGGATCGCCATGGGGTCCGGCACCGACGTCGCCCGGAACGCCGGTCGGATGATCCTCTCCGACGACAACTTCTCGACGATCGTCTTCGCCGTCGAGCAGGGCCGGAAGATCTACGACAACCTGACCAAGTACATCCGCTTCGTCCTGTTGCTGCTGGTCGTCTTCGTCCTCACCTTCCTCGGGGCGACCCTGTTCGACATCGCCGCGGGCGAACCGTTCACACCCGCCCAGGTGCTGTGGATCCACTTCGTCGTCAACGCGGCCTTCGGGTTCGCCCTCGGGTTCGACCGCGAGACACCCGGCCTCATGCGGCTCCGCCCGCGCCCCCGCGACGAGTCCGTGATGACGCCCGGGCTGATGGTCACCGTCGGCCTCGCCGGGCTCGCGGTCAGCGCCGCGCTGCTGATCCTGATCGCACTGGCCCAGCGGACGTTCGCGGATCCCGCCGTCGGGCAGACGATCGCCTTCACGGCCTTCGCCCTGTGCCTCGTCGTCGCGGCCTTCGAGTGCCGGAGCGCGACCGCGACCGTGTTCACGCTCGACACCTTCGACAGCAAGCAGATGAACCGGGCCGCGGTCGTCGAGATCGCCCTCGCCGTCCTCGTCGGGCAGTCGGACGTCTTCCACCGGCTGCTGGGCACCGTCGACATCAGCGCCGTGCAGTTCCTCTGGGCGATCGTGCCCGCCGTGGGCCTGCTCCTGCTCTGGGAGGGGGGCAAGGCCGTCGGACGGCGGCAGGCCGATCGGGTCCCGTCCAGGTCCGGGTAGTCCACGCCGTGGGGAGCCGCGATGTCCAAGCACCACAAACACCACAAGCACCACGAGCACACGGCGGTCCACGACGGCCACGTCCGTCCGGCCCCGGCCACGGGGGCCGCCGAGCGGCCGAGGATGAAGCGCAAGGAGTACCTGCGGGAGCTGCGCCGGCTGCACGGGGAGCTGGTCGCGCTCCAGGAGTGGGTCAAGGCGACGGGGGCCAAGATCTGCATCGTGTTCGAGGGCCGCGACACGGCGGGCAAGGGCGGCACCATCAAGGCCATCACCGAGCGGGTCAGCCCGCGGGTGTTCCGCGTCGTGGCGCTCCCGGCGCCGACGGAGCGCGAGAAGTCCGAGATGTACCTGCAGCGCTACGTCTCCCACTTCCCGGCCGCCGGTGAGGTCGTGATCTTCGACCGGAGCTGGTACAACCGCGCCGGCGTCGAGCGGGTCCTGGGCTTCTGCACCGAGGAACAGTCCACCCGCTTCCTCGCGATGACGCCCGGGGTCGAACGCGCGATGATCGACTCGGGGATCGTCCTGGTCAAGTACTGGCTCGAGGTGAGCGCGGACGAGCAGACGCGGCGGCTGGAGAGCCGGATCGACGATCCCCGCAAGGTCTGGAAGCTGTCCGGGATCGACCTGGAGTCCTACACGCGGTGGGCGGACTACTCGCGCGCCCGCGACGCCATGTTCGCCGCGACCGACACCGCCTGGGCGCCCTGGTACGTGGCGCACTCCGACGACAAGCGCCGGGCCCGGCTGAACGTCATCACGCACCTGCTCGACCGGGTGCCGTACGAGCACGTCCCCCGGAAGAAGGTCCACCTGCCCGACCGGGACGCACCGCCGGACACGGCCACCCCCGTCGTCCCGCTGCGCTGGATCCCGGCACCGTTCTGACCCGAGCGGCCGCCCGGGGTCAGAGCGAGACCTGGTCCGGGGTGGTGCCGGTGACGGCGTAGACGACGTGCTCGGCCAGGTGGACGCAGTGGTCGGCGTAGCGCTCGTGGAAACGGGCCAGCAGGGCGACGTCGACGGCGGCGGGCACCCCGGCGTCCCAGTCGGAGCCGAACATCATCTCGAAGACGGAACGGTGCGCGGCGTCGACGGCGTCGTCGTCGGACTCCAGCTCGCAGGCCAGGACGACGTTGCGGGTGCGGAGCACCTCGACGGCCTTGTCACCCATCGCCGCGACGCGGGCGCCGTAGTCGGTGAACAGCGGGCGGGCCTGCTCGGGCAGGGCCGGCCGGTCGCCGGAGCGGGCGACCACCTCGGCGACGTGCCGGGCGAGGTCCCCCATGCGCTCCAGCTGCTGGGAGCAGCGCAGCGCGGTGACGACGGCCCGGAGCGGTGTGGCCATCGGCTGGTGCAGCGCCATGGTCTCGACGGCGAGCAGCTCGATCGCGGCCCGGTGCCCGTCGATGATGGAGTCACGGGCGACGACCTGCTCGGCGAGGCGCAGACGGTCGTGGAGCAGTGCGTCGGAGGCGCGGTGGAAGGCTGCGGCGACCAGCGGGCTCATCTCGTCGAGCATCAGCTGGAGCTGCTCGAGATTGTCGTCGAGCGTCTCCCTGCGCATGTGACGACCTTAGTTCGGGTCCACGGACCGGCTCGGCCCGGTGCCGGTGAACGGTTGGTGAACGCCCGCGACGGTGTGGTGGGTCATGCGGCCCGGCGTACGCCGAGCCTCAGGTCCACCTGGAAGCGCTCGGCGGATCCGAGCACGGTCGACCGGACGCCGGTGACCTCGAACCACTCGAGCGACTGCCCGACCCGGACCATGCCGTTCCGGATCGCCTCCTCGACGCTCTCGTCGGAGGTGCCCACCACCTCTGTGACGACGCAGCCCGCATGCTCCATGGACGCGGGGTGCCCCCACGGCCCACGGACCAAACCCGATCCGGCGACCGGTCGGCGACGGGCCGGTCGACCGGGTGTGCGGTTGGTGACCGGCGGACGGTCAGACGGCGAGCGGACCCGGCATCTGGCCGGTCACGACGTAGACGATCCGGCGTGCGACGGCGACGGCGTGGTCGGCATAGCGCTCGTAGAACCGGGCCAGCAGGGCGACGTCGACGGCCGCGGACACCCCGTGCGTCCAGTTGCGGTCCATCAGCACGGTGAACATGTGCTCGTGCAGGTCGTCCATCGCGTCGTCGTCGGCCTCGAGCTCGGTGGCGGCCTCGAGGTCACGGCTGCGGATCACCTGGCCGGCCTTCTCCGCGAGCTGGACGCCCACCCGGCCCATCTCGGCGAAGTAGGGCTTGATCTCGTCCGGGACGACCGACTGGGGGTGCCTGCGCCGTGCGGCCTGGGCGACGTGCAGGGCCAGGTCGCCCATCCGCTCGAGGTCACCGGCGCCGTGGATGGCGGCGACGACGACCCGCAGGTCCGTCGCGACCGGGGCCTGCAGCGCGAGCAGCCCGAAGGCGCGGTGCTCGGCGTCGGCGCGGACGTCGTCGATCCGGACGTCCTCGGAGATGATCTGCTCGGCCAGCTGGAGATCCGACTCCAGCAGCGCGCGGGTGGCGTTCTCCATCGCGCGAGCGACGTCGTCGCACATCCCCGCAAGGCCGGAGGCCAGCTCGTCCAGCTGCACCTGGTACTCGTCGCGCATGCCACGAGCCTAGAGCGACCTCTTCCGTAGGGCAGCCTCAGTGAGTGAACCCACCGTGAACGGTGGGCGACGTTCGCCCGTTCGGGCAGGTGGGACGTCGGCTCACGAACAGTCGGCGTCGGTGGCGGGGACGGCCTGGGCGGGTTCCCGGTCACCGGCGCCGACCACGAGCCGCAGCACCCCGCTGCCCGTCGGGTCCGGGGCGGGCCGGGTACCGGGCAGCGTCCCGACGAGCGCACCGGCCGCGTCGGTGTTGTCGGGGGAGTAGCGGACCTCGGCGCGGTCGGTGGCCGGGCCGGTGGTGACCACCCCGATCTCGTAGCCGCGGGCCCGCAGGTCCTCGGCGACCTGGTCCACGGCGCCCGGGCGCCCGGTCGCGTCCACCAGGTCGACGGTGGTGCCGGCCGCGGGCGCGTCGGCGGCCCGGGCCGCCGGCGCGGTCGCCGACTCGGGCAGCGGCTCGTGCTCGCGCAGCGCGGCGAAGAGCTCACGGGCGTCGCTGCGCTGCAGCTCCAGGTGGCCGCGGGTGTTGGGGGCCTCGGAGACCGGCAGGGGCAGGAAGACCGGGGTGCTGCCGTCGCCCGCGGTACCGGCGCGACCGAGCCCCTGCGCGAGGGAGAGGATCTCGCCGGCGTCGACGCCGTCCGCGGTGAGCGCGCCGACCACGCCCTCGGCGGAGCGCCCCGGCGCACCGGGGGTGAGCAGCGACGACGTCGACAGCGCGTCTCCCAGAGCCGCGGCGAGCACGCGCTGCTGGCGCTGGACCCGGTTGGCGGGGGAGCTGTCGCCCGCACCGGAGGCCGTGGCGAAGCGGACGGCTGCCTCGCCGTCCAGCGGGACCCGACCGGCGCCCTCGACGACCGGGCCGAGCACCGGGTCGACGACCGGCCGTTCGGTGCACACCTCGATGCCGCCGACCGCACCGACCAGGTCGGGGGCGCCGGCGAGGTCGAACGCGACGAACCCGCTCACCGGGATCCCGGTGAGCTGCTGGACGACGCCGACCGTGCAGGCCGGGCCGCCGATGTCGTAGGCGGTGGCGAACGCCGTGCGGGACTCGGCGGGCACGGTCTCGCCGTAGGAGCCGGTCGCGGCGTCCCAGCGCCGGCACGGGGGCCGGGGGACCTCGAGCGTCGCGGGGACCGACAGGGTCACGGCCGGGGCGCCACCGGCCGGCCGGTGGACGAGGACGGCGGTGTCCGTGCGGGCGGCCTCGGGCGCTCCGGCCCGGTCCGCCTGCACGCCCAGCACCAGCACGTTCCGGTCGCCGGCCTGCAGCTCGGCGTCGAGGACCGCGTCGGAGTCCGGGGCGAGTGCGGCGACGGAGCGGACGCCGTCGTAGACCTCGCCGCGGCCGGCGAACCCGAACGCCGTCGCCGCCAGGACGACGACGGCGGCCGCCGCCGCGGCGATCCGCAGCGGGCCGCGCCGACGGGCCGGTCCTGCGGGCGCCGGGGTCGCGGTGCCGGGCTCGTCCTCGGTGGTGTCGCGGTCGTCGACGGCAGTGGCGCCGGCCCCGTGGTCGTCGTCGGCCACGTCGTCGTGGCCCTTCCGGCCGTCGGCCGCAGCGTCGTCGTCGGCGTAGCGGCGGCGGAGCCGGCGCGGGACCAGGGCGTCGAACGCCTCGGTGCGGCGGGAGTCCGTGGCGCCGCGGCCCCGGCCGGTGCCGCGGGCCGGTTCCGCCGTGGCGCCCGGTGCGGGCGGCGGGGTGCCGTGCGCCGGTTGCGGGCGGGACCGGGTGGGGTCCGGGCCGTTCGCGGGCGCCCGGTCCGGCTGCGGAGGCGTGCTCCCCGGGCCGGACGCGTGCGGTCGTCGGTCGGGCCGGTCGGGCGGCGGCACACCCGGTCCGGACGGCGGGACGCGGTTCGGCTGCGACGTGCCGGGGCCGCCCGGGCCGCCCTGGCCCGTGACGGGGCCGCGCTGCGGTGCCTCGGACGCGGGACGCGCGTCGGGCGGGACGGGACCCGGCGGGACCGGACCCGGCGGGACGGGCCCAGAGGGGGCGGCGCCGGAGTGGCCGGCCGGTCCGCGGCCCGGGGGCACCGGACCGCGCGGCGTCGGGCCCGACGGATGGGAACCGGACGGATGGGAACCGGACTGTGCTGGACCGGACGGTGCCGGACCGGAGGGTGCCGGCCCGGAGGGTGGGGGGCCGGTTCGTGGGGGACCGGGCGGGACGGTGCCGGGCCCGGACGACGGGCCGGCCGGTGCCGGGCCGCCGGGGCTGCGGGGCACCCGTCCGCCCCGCACACGCATGACGCCGCTTGGGGAGGCCGTGCCGGGGCCAGGGGCGCCGCCGGGCCGGGGCGTCGGACCGGTGCCGGACTGCCCCGCCGGTGGGCGGGCACCGGTGCCGGGCCGGTCGGGGTCCACGGGCGCGGGACGGTCGGGTTCCACGGGCGCGGGACGGTCGGGTTCCACGGGCGCGGGACGGTCGGGTTCCACGGGCGCGGGACGGTCGGGTTCCACGGGCGCGGGACGGTCGGCGGGCCCGCGCTCCTGCGCGGCGCGGCGTGCGCCCTCGCCCTCGGCCCGGCGACGGGTACGCCGGGACCGGCGCGCGTCGTCGTCGTCCTGCACCGGGCCTCCTCGTCGCGTGTCCGCTCCGGGACGCGCGGTGGCCGTGCGCCGTTCGGGGGGCGCGGGCCACGGACGCCGGCCGGGCGTCCGGCGCCGATTCTATTCGGGAGGGGGCGGTGTCGCGGGTCCGGGGCGGCTCCGACCGGCGTCCGGTTGGGGGATCGACCTACGTCCGGACGCGGCTCCGGCGAGCGTCACCCTGCCGTCGCCGGACCGGTGGGCGACCGCGTTCCGGCCGGCCTGCTTGGCCGTGTACAGCAGCAGGTCGGCCTCGTCGACCAGCGCCTCGGTCCCGGAGGTGCCGGGGACGGCGTGCGCGACACCGATGCTGATCGTCATCCGGAGCTCCGGGTGGAGCGCTGACCAGTCGTGGGCGGCCACCCGCTCCCGGGCCGCCTCGCAGGCGGCGATCCCCTCGTCGGCGGAGACGTCGGGCAGGACGAGTGCGAACTCCTCGCCCCCGTAGCGCGCGCAGAAGGCGCCGCGCGGCAGCTCCCGGCCCAGCTCGTGCACCATCCGCTGCAGGACGCGGTCCCCGAACGGATGCCCGTGGGTGTCGTTGACCTGCTTGAAGTGGTCGATGTCGGCGAGTGCCAGGCAGACCCGGCCGGTCCCGTCGCCGAGCAGGTCGACGAGACGTTCGTCGAGGTAGCGACGGTTGTACGACGCGGTCAGGCTGTCCCGTCGGCTCTGCTCGCGCGCCTCGGCGTGCTCGCGGCGCAGCCGGTCCAGCTCGTCCTCCACCGTGGCGCCGGTGGGGCCGTTCAGCAGCCGGACGGCCTCGCGCAGGTGCAGGTAGGCCTGCTCGTAGCGGTCGTGACCGGCCAGCCGCTCGGCGGCGGCGGTGTGCAGCGCGGCGCGCGCGGCGGGATCGGACGGTGCGACGCCGTCGAGCGCGGTGTCGTCGAGCGCGACGCCGTCGGCGGGCGGCGCGGTGCGACGTGCCGAACGCACGAGGTTGCGCACCGACCAGGCCGTGTCGGTCACCCTCCACCTCCCGTCTCACCTGTCGTCACGAGGGTCATCGGTACGACACCGGTCCCGCTTGAGGCGTGAGCCGGCGTGGCACCCGTTCGGCGTGCCCGGTTCCCCCGGCTCGGGGAACCATGATCGCCCCGTGGTGGCGGGATCAGCCGCCGGAGTGCTCGACGTCCGCTCCGAAGGGGACGGACACGTCGTCCGGGTCGTCGAGCCAGTGCTCGGGGAGGACGACGCGGCCCGGCGAACCCTGCCGCCCGCGCGGGCCGTCCGCCTCGGCCGGGAACGGCTCGTGCGGGTCCAGCCCGGTGAGCAGCTCGTCGAGGTGGTCGATGGACTCGACCATCCCGAGGCTGCGCCGCAGCTCGGGCCCGACCGGGAAGCCCTTCAGGTACCAGGCGATGTGCTTGCGCACGTCCCGGATCCCCTTGTGGTCACCCATGTGCTCGCACAGCAGGACGGCGTGCCGGCGCAGCGTCGCCGCCACCTGACCCAGGTCCGGCGGGGCGGGCAGCTCGCGGCCCGCGAACGCCGCCTCGAGGTCGCCGAACAGCCACGGCCTGCCCAGGCAGCCCCGGCCGACGACGACGCCGTCGCACCCGGTCCGGGCGACCATGTCCAGCGCGTCCTGCGCGGAGAAGATGTCGCCGTTGCCCAGCACCGGGACGTGGGCGGGCACGTGCTCACGGAGCCGGGAGATCGCGTCCCAGTCGGCCTGGCCGGAGTAGCGCTGGGAGGCGGTGCGGGCGTGCAGCGCGACGGCGACGGCACCCGAGTCGACGGCGATCCGGGCCGCGTCCAGGTACGTGTGGTGGTCGTCGTCGATGCCGATCCGCATCTTGACGGTCACCGGCCGGTCCCCGGCGCCCTCGACGGCGGCGCTCACGATCCGCTCGAACAGCTTCCGCTTGAACGGCAGCGCCGCCCCGCCACCCCGGCGGGTGACCTTGGGGACCGGGCAGCCGAAGTTCATGTCGATGTGGTCGGCGAGATCCCGCTCGACGATCATCTGCGCGGCCCGCCGCATCGAGTCGGGATCGACGCCGTAGAGCTGCATCGAGCGGGGGTGCTCGTCGGCGTCGAACGCGATCATGCGGAACGTCAGCGGGTTCTTCTCCACCAGCCCGCGGGCGGTGATCATCTCGCAGACGTAGTAGCCCGCGCCCTGCTCGCGGCACAGGCGCCGGAAACCGGGGTTGGTGATGCCCGCCATGGGTGCCAGCACCACGGGCGTCTCGACCTCGAACGGGCCGATGCGCAGCGGCGGCAGCACCCGCTCGCGGTGGGCGGGGGTGTCCGTCCGCCCGTCGCGGGGGCGGTCCTGCACGATCGTCACGGGACCATTGTCCCAGGCACCGGTCGCGCGGGCGCCCCCGCCCGGACGGCTCAGAACTCGACGGTCACACAGGCCGGACGGCCACCCGCGGTACCGGCGTGCCCGGCGTGCGTCGCGGTGGGCTCCTCGTGGACGACGACGGACGCCGCCCGCCGGTCGTCCGGGAACGTCCACGGGACGGTGCTGGTCGCCTCGGCGTTGCCCTCGGCGTCGGTCGTGAAGTCCAGCCAGATCTCGTTCTGCGGGTTCGCGTAGGCCGGGTCGACGCTCGGGGTCACCGGGTCCTGGGAGAGCTGGTAGTGCGGCCCGGCGGCGTCGCCGGCGTCGGGTCCGCACGGCATCGTGTGCGCGTGCGAGCCGTAGGCACGGTTCGGGACGAGCCCGCTCACCCGCAGCGTCGTCGTGGTGGAACCGCCGTCGTTGCCGCTGGTGACCTCGAGGGTCGCGCCGGCCGGGACGAGCGCGGTGTCGTAGGTGTAGGCCGGGCCGTCGCCGCCCTCGGCGGTGGTCGCGGACACCTGGACGTTCTGCTCGACGGTGGCGGCGTCGCCCTGGCCGGTCTGCCCACCCCCGCCACAGGCGACGACGAGGAGCGCGGTCGCGCCGAGCAGCGCGACCCTGGCAGAGGTACGGACGTTCATACCCGGCAGTGTGGGTGAAAGGGATGTTTCGGTCGGGTACCGGCACGCCGTGGTGGTGGCGATCCACCGCTTCGGGTGTCCGCTACCGTGGCCGGGTGACAGCCGATGTGGCCGAGGCGTCGCCGGACGCCCTCGCGCAGCCGGTCCCGTGCGTCCGGTGTTCGAACGGCGCGCTGCTGACGATCGTCGGACGGTGCGCGGACTGCATCTCCGACATGGGTCGGAACTTCCCGGACGAGCGCGAGGCCTGGAAACGGGAGCTCACCGAGACGATCGAGGGTCGCTCCGACTGACGGCCCTGGTGTCGCAGTGACGAGATCGGTGGGGGGCCGCTGTAGGGTGGGACCTGGCTCGTCGTGACCGTCCGGGGGGATCCGGTGGCGGGCCGGGCCCGGTGCAGCCGGGGTCGGTCAGGGGCCTCTAGCTCAATCGGCAGAGCAGCGGACTTTTAATCCGCGGGTTCGGGGTTCGATCCCCCGGGGGCCCACATTCTCCCAGGTCAAGCACCTGATGCCGCATCCTCGTCAAGATCCACCCCCGATTGACCCCCGGTAGTGCTGAAAAGCTCCAGTACGCCCGCGGCGCCGGTCCGGGCGACCTTCCGGCCGGAGTAGTTGTCCCGGGTCATCGACACCTCCGCGTGGCCGAGCTGATCGGCCACCCGGCGCGAGCTCAGACCCGCCGCGTCCATGAGGGTGGCCACGGTCTTGGGAGGCACGGGACCAGCTCGGTGGCAGCTATCGGCCTGACCAAGGGCCGCATCACCCAGATCCGCAGCAGCGCCCCGCCGGCACATTGCGCGTTCTTCGGTGGCGGCCCGCTCGACATCGCTCTTCCCGGCCGGCGGCTGCTCAACCGCGACGACCTCGTGATCGCCAGCGAGACCGTGGACGTAGCGGTGCTCGGCGACAGCAGCATCGTGCTCGGCACACGCGACGGTCAGCAGATCCGACTCTGCGACGACCGGCTTGAGTCCGTCGCGCCCGACCAGCGGCAGAGCTACCGCGACCGGCTTCAGCAGGGCAGCGGCTACGACGACGCCCACCGGCAGCTCCTCGCCGACCTCCAGCGCGGCGAGCTACGCGCCCGCAACCGCGATGACGGCTATCGGGTCGCAGAGGCCACCGGCGAGGCCGGCCACCATGCCACCGTCGGCCGGTTCGACATCGCAGACCTTAGATGGGCAGTGCTCGCCACCGACCGGGGCGCAACGCACCATCGATCACTTGGGCATGCCCTGGAGCGACGTGGTTGCCCAGGACCACCCCGGGCCACACGTACTTCTGCAGCAGCAACACCGCTGAGAAGTCGAGCAAGCCCAACGGTTGCCAGCTGCCGCCAGCCGAGCGCCACGACGACAAGACCATCACGACCTGGACGCCGGATACTTGCTAACCACTCGCACCTTCCCGAGCCGTCGTCCGGGGTTCCGCTCTGTGGGGACGTAATGCAGGTATGCGCGTTCGAGCGGTATCGGCTCTTGTTCCCGAAGGAGCAGGCAGCGGCCCGCCGCGGTGCTGGAGCTGCTCGACGGCGCCCCGGAGCAACTGCGAGGTCTTTCTGATCACGCGTCGGAAGAGACCGCGGGCCGGTGGTGGCTGTCAGTGCCAAGTCTATGAACGACAGCCGCGCTGACCGTGCCCTGAAATGGCAACGGGCCGGTCCACCCGGGAGTGTGGACCGGCCCGTCGGCGTCGCGAGAAACGCGACGTGTAGATCAGCCCTCGAAGTCGCTGATCTGGCTCAGAAGGCTCTTCTGGGCCTGGTCGGTGGAGGAGCTGGTGCCCTGCTCGTTGGTCGAGTCGATCGAGTTGTCCTGGACGATCGACTGCCCCTCGCCGCCCTCGGAGTCCTCGTTGGCGAAGTCGCTGATGCCCAGAACGTCGGAGACGTTGAGCGCCGGGTTGAGCTGGGTGACGGGGGCGAAGCTCCCGTTGTCCTGGTCGGTGCTGGCGCCCTGCTCGCCGGACACGGCACCCTCGGTGGTCTGGCCCTGCTCCTGCGTGAAGTCGCCCTCGTCGGCGAAGGCCATCCCGGCGACACCGAGGGACATCGGCACAGCCATCGCGGACACGAGCAGAGTACGCACGGACTTGCGCATGATTCATCCTCTCCTGGGGTGTGATGCACATCCGGAGATCACCGGTGCGCTGACAGCGACGCTATCCGGCAGCGATTTCCAGACAGGAGTCGGGGAGAGTGTGCAGCGTCTCGTCATTTCGGTGAACCGCTGATTGTCTGTATGCGTAGCACCCTCTTCGAGGTGCCTCTGACCAGCATGTTCTCAGGCCAGATGACAGCGTATCGAATCAACGCTAGACGTTGCATCGATAAATAGCCGACTTTCACTGGATCGAGTGAAAACCTATGCTCTCGTCGAGTTCGAACAATCGCGACTTCGAACTTCGGTCAGTTCAGGATGCGCCCCAATAGAGGCATAGCGCCTGGTTCGCCACCGTGGGGTCAGGCTGCTTGTCCGGTGGTCTAGACGGCGGTGCAGGCCACAGCCGACGTCGTGTCCCCCGACCGGGAGTCGATCGGGACCTGATGGCGGAGCACGAACGGCTGCGCGCTTCGCGACTCGCTCCGAGCGTTCGCGGTGTGGGCACGCGGCCAACTCGTCCACGCGGTCGCCGGTGATCCAGGTGTGGTGGTCTGGCGCGAGACGCCGAACTGGGCTGCGACCTGATAGCGCGGTTCGCCTTGCTCGACGGCCAGCACGGCGCGGTAGCGCTGCTCGACCACGGTCATCGACCTGGCCCTCGCCCCGTGGGGAGATCCTGCGTGATCTCCTGGCCGCGGCTGCCGACGAGCCGGCCCTGCTGGAGCTGCTGCGCGAGAGGGCCGGAGGGGCCGCGTCGGACGCAGCCTGGGCCGCGATCGTGGACCAGGCGGTGGCACGCGGCGAAGCTCCGAGGCCGTGCATCCGCGGGTGGCGGCGCTCTCCCTGACGGTGTTGCGTGGCGGGTACGCCCTGTGCGGTGTTCCGGCCGTGCCGGACGAGGTCCTGGTCGAGATCGTCCTGCCGCTCGTCCGTGGGCGGGGTTCAGCTGCCCCGAGGCGTCTGCCCGCCGGTTGATGCTGTTGCAGCGGGTCGCCGTACTCGGATGCTCTCCGAGCGACCGGGCCCGCCGAGCGCGTTGGACCCGCAATCCCGGCCGGCTCGCGCCTCGCACCAAGAAGGTTGCCGAGTGGGACACCATCTGAGAAACTTGCCGGGTCGGAAAGTGATCGATCGGGGGGCGAGGACAATGGACGGTGACGAGGCCCGCGCGGCCTTGACCGAGGTGAGCCGGCGGCGGGGACAGGGGACCCGGATCGCGCTGTGGTCGGGGACGCCACGCTGGTTCTTCGTGCTTGCGGCCGTGGTTCTGTTCGGTCAGATGCTGGTGACCGACCTGCGCGCCCTGGATCCGGCGCCGGCTGGTTGGTTCCTGCGATGGGGGGTGCCGTTGTCGGTGCTCGTGGTGCTCGCTGTGGCGGGATGGGTTGCCCACCGGCGCGCGCGCGTGACCGCACACCGGAGCACGCTCGGCGAGCAGCTGTCCATCGTCGCCGTCTGCTTCGTGGTGTTCTACGGGCTCCTGATGGGGATCGGCATACCGATGCGCTTCTTCGACGTCCCGTTCGACCAGACCGTGTCCGGGACCGGAGCGATGCTGCTGATGGTGCTCGGCGGGTTCTTGTGGTCGCGCCGACGCGACCGTCGGGGCTGAGCGCGGTGCCACCCGTCCAGCCACCCGGGTTCAGCGAGTTGGTGCACGCCCCGACCCGGCTGTCGCTGCTGTCGCTGCTCTCGGCCACCGACCGGATCGAGTTCGGGCTGCTTCGCGACGGCCTGGCGCTGTCGGACTCGGCCTTGTCCAAGCAGCTGGGCATCCTGGAGGAGGCCGGGCTGGTCGCGCTGGAGCGCGACGGTGTGGGGCGCGGGAAGCGGGTGCGTGTGCGCATGACCGACAGCGGTCGGCGAACCTTCGACGACCACGTCGCCGCGCTGCAGGCCATCGTGCGCCGCGGCGCCCCCGGGCCCCCCTCGCAGTCCACGTCCGCGAGCTGACCGCACCGATGGATCGGGACAGCCGCTGTCCGGCCCCGCGCCGACCGGGCAGCTACTGATCACGAGTCCTTCGGCGAACATCACCGGTTTGTACCCATCCCCGGTGGCAGGTCGTCACGACCTGGAATCCGCACCGCCGGAGGAACGCGACGAGTTCGGACTCGTCAGGCTCCGCGTACGCAAGCAGTCGATCGACACGAGCGAGCCGGAGCCAGTGCGCAGCAGCCGCGACGAGCGTGGTCCCGACGCCCTGCCAGCGGCTGTCCTCGGCGACACGGAGGTTCCCGACATCGGCCCATCCGACGGGTGCTGCCACCCGGCCCGGGCCGGCGATCGTCGTGTCGACCTCGACGTATCCCAGCTCCTGCTCTGCGGTGAGAGCGGTGAATCGGGTACCGCACTCGCCGAGGGTCCGCCGGATCGTGAGGTCGTCCCGGGTGCTGTCGGGAAGTGTTGCGACGTCGGCGAGGAGCACCTGTTCGCTTCGACGGCTCTCGAACCCGAGCTCGTCGAGCAGCCGGACGACGTGGGGCCACTGTTCGGGCACGCCGGTCAGCCCGGGAGCCGGGAGTGCGAAGTCGGCGAGCACCGAGCGGACGTTCCAGGAGCGGAGGACAGCTACTGCTGCATCGGCCACGGCGCGGCCGGCCAGGTGGGCGTCAGGCCAGTAGGACGCGTCGGGCCATTGGAGCAGCCAGCGCAGCTCACCGGAATCGCGTAGGTCCGCGGCGACGTCGGTGGTGCCGCCGTAGCGGACCACGTGGGCCGCGGCAGTGATCCGGCCACGCTGCTCGCCGACCACGGTGGCACGTTCACGGACCCAGGTGTCCACGATGAACTCGTCCGGCTCGTGCTCGAGCTGGCTCAGTACGGCGTTGACGGTGACGGGCGTCCCGGGTATCGCGGCGTGGGCGTGGCTGTGGATCAGGTCCGTGAGCTGGTCGCGGTCGCTTCGCCGGAACGGTCGCACGGTGATTGCAGACATGGGTCTCCCTGGTCGACATGGTGTCGGAGATCCGCTGCCCGTGCGGTACGCGTCGACAGTAGCCGGTCGGCCGGGAGATCGCCCGCCCCTCCACCACCTGCGCTCGACTCGGTCGGACTGAGCGGCCGAGTCGAGCGCAGCTCGACAGAACATAACTGTGAGCTGATATAAACGGTCCCTGGTGTGGCCCGCTCGCTACGAGAACCCTGGAGCACTCCGCGATGAAGTACACCGTCTCGATCGAGATCGCCCTGCCGCGGGAGAAGGTCGCCCAGCTGCTCGCCGACCCGGCCCACATACCGAAGTGGCTGCGCGGAGTGGTGCTGCACGAGCCGCTGAACGGGATGCACGGGCAGGTCGGCACCGAGTCGCGCGTCGTCATGCAGATGGGGCAGCAGACGATGGAGTGCACCGAGACCATCACCCGCCGAGAACCGACGAACCTGGACGCGATCCCCAGCGGCAGCGTCGTCCGCTTCGACCGCGAGATCGTCGCCGACGGCATGTGGAACGCCGCGCGTGAACGCCTGACCGAGGCCGGTCCGGGCACCACGCTCTGGGAGAGCGAGAACGAGTACCGGTTCAGCAGCGTGCTGATGCGACTGGCGGGGCCGTTCATGGGCGGTGTCTTCCGCAAGCAGTCCCGGCAGCACATGCTCGACTTCAAGGCGTTCGCCGAGCAGGGGACGGACGTCCGCGAAGCGGAGGCCTGACGGACGAGGAGCCGCTGAGGGGCAGATCCCGGGACGGCCTTCTAGGTCTGAGGCAGCCGGCAGCGCAGCTGCTCGAGCAGCGCCGGATCCTGGGCCATGGCCTGCACGACGTCCCCGAACGCCTGGCTGGACCGGGCGACCGCGGCGGTGTCCTCGGGGCTCATCCGCCGCACCAGGAGCACGGCGACCCCTACCGTGCCGTCGTCGCGACGGACCTCGGTCCCGCGAGCGAGAACGCCCGGCGTGCTCCCGCCCTTCACCCCGACGCCGATCAAGCCGGGACCGGGGTCCGGGTCCTGCTCGGTCAGCCGCCGGGCGATGTCGGCGCCCTCGAACGTCCCGTGGCCGACGGCGCTCCAGAGCGCAGCGAGCTGCCCGGCGGTCCCACCCGGTCCTCCGTCGACGAACGCGGGTTCGTCGACGCCGGCGGGTACCGGCCGGGAGTCCACATCGGCGCGGAACGCGGGTTCGGAGGCGTAGCGACGGGCGAGCTGCCATTCGACGGCGCGTCGCGCGGCCCGGTCGGTCGAGGAGGGCATCAGCTCCGGGGCGAAGAACAACACGGTGAGGCCGGTCGTGCTCGGGAGCTCGCCGTCGCGCCAGCCGACCGCCTCCGCGGCGTCGGTCAGGGCCCGGTCACCGAGCCGGTCCCGCAGGAAGTCGGGGGCGGCGTTGTCGCTCCAGATCATCATCTGGGCGACCACCTGATCGAGGGTGACGGTCTGGTCCGGATCGCGTGCCCGGAACCCCTGCCTGGGGATTCCCACGTGGTCGAGCGCCTTCGCGTGGGCGTCCTCCCCGCTTCCCGGGACGGCCCAGCGTTCCCAGTCCCCGACGCGGACGGGCTCGTCCGGGGACACGGCGCCCCGGGCGACGGCACGGGCGTAGGCCACCATGTTCAGCGCCTTGCTCGCCGAGGCCATGGGGTGCACCGCGTCGGACCGGTGCGCCAGGCTCGTGCCGCGGCCGTCGTCGGCGACCAGGGCGACGTCCTCGGGATGGGTGGCGACGTACCCCAGCCAGCCGTCCACCGTCCCGACATCCGACTCGACCGGCGGACACGGTCCGTCGGAGGGCCGGGCCGGGGCGCCGCTGCATCCTGCGGCGAGCAGCGCGCACACGACCGGGAGCAGGACGGACACCGATCCGGCCCGGGGCCCGCGCGTCGATGCCACGACGGAATTGTGACAGGACCTCGACGCGGGGATGAGCGTCCGCGGCTACTCCGGCCCGTACTCGCGGACGACCTGCGCGACCCGCACGCGGTAGTCGGAGTACCAGACGTCGCGGCCACGCCGCTGTGCGACGAGGTGGGCGGCGACCTGCTTCCACGCCCGGGCAGCCGCCTCGTCCTGCCAGTAGGAGACCGTGATGCCGACGTCCTCGCGGGCGTCCTCGGCTCCGAGGAAGCCCGGCTGCTCCGACGCGAGGGCCAGCATGGACCGGGCCATGGCCTCGTAGCCGTTGTCCCCCTCCGTCCGGACGGACGAGAAGATGACGGCGACGTACGGCGGCTCGGGTGTCGACGCCAGCAGGCGGTGCGGGGCACTCACCCCGGCACCGTCGCAGGCAGCGGTCCGCCCCGCCACTGCCATTCCGACCCCTGTGTCCTACCCGCCCCGATCGCCGTGCAGGCCCACCGGTGCCCCGCGCGGGTCAGGAGCGCAGCGTCTGACCGGGTGAGCGCCCGTAGACCCGCCGGTACTCGACGGCGAACCGCCCGGCGTGGGCGAAGCCCCAGCGGGCCGCGATCGCGGCGACCGTGTCGCCGTCGCCGGGGACGGCGAGGACCAGGTCGCCGTGCGCCCCCTCCAGACGGACCCGGCGCAGGTACTCCGGCGGCGTCTGGTCGCGGTGGCGGCGGAAGAGGTGCTGGAGCCCGCGCGGACCGATGCGCGCCGCCCGCGCGACCTCGGCGAGTCCGATGTCGCGGTGGGCGTTGGCATCGATGAACTCCACGGCCCTGCGCAGGACGGCCGGTGTCGCGGTGAACGTTCCCGGCGCCGCCCGCTCGCCGAGCGCGCCGAGCGCGTTGTTCGGGAAGGTCGTGATCAGCGCGCTCGCCAGGAGCCGGAACGCCTCGGCACGGATCAGCGGCCGGCGGGCGAGCTCGTCGTGGGCCAGGACGTTCCGGGTGACGTGGGCGACGGCGCGCTTCCAGTAGCGGACCTGGGCCGGGCCGAGCGGACGGGACATGGCGAAGCGGACGCGGGTGGCCTCGACGCCGGTGAGGTCCTCGGCGACGGCACAGGTGTCGGCCCGGTCGAGCCGGACCGGGAGGACGTCCATGTTGTCCAGGACGTAGCTGATCGGACGTTACGGCGCCATCAGGAGCAGGTCCCCGGTGCCCACCTGTTCGGTGGCGCCGCCCGAGCTGGAGCTGTCGAAGGAGGTCGTGGCCCGTCTCGACGTCGCGGGTCTCCAGCCGGAGCCGACGTACGGCCGGACCGCTCTCCGCCATGACTCGCCCCTCGCCGTCCGCACGAGCGGGCGCGCTCCGGCCCGATGCGGCGGACTGCTCACCCGTCACCGCCCGCGGCGGTGCTGTCCGGGGGTGACTCGGCGCACATGCCAGCCGTCCGGCGTCTCCCTGTCCCGAACAGCGGTGGGTATCCGGCTGGACGACCGATGAGTCCGTTCCGTCGCTCGGCCGGCCCTGCCGCGACCGGTGGGGGTGCACCGATGGCGACGATCGAAGACGTCCGGTCGGCGCCTCGTCAATCGAGCCGATGAGCTCCCGGCGCCGGTCGGACACACTGCTGCACCCAGCGGTCCGGCGTACGGAGCACGGAGGCTTCCGCGATGACCACCTTCGTCCTGGTGCACGGTGGATTCGTCGGTGGATGGTTCTGGGACGACGTCGCCCTGCGGCTGGAGAAGTCGGGGCACCGCGTCGAGGTGGTCGAGCAGCTCCCCAGCGCCGGGCCCGATCCGGCCGCCCTCGGTGACCTGGCCGACGACGTGGAGGTCGTCACCGAGCTGGTCGAGCGCACCGGCGACGATGTCGTCCTCGTCGGGCACTCCTACGGCGGGATGGTCGTCACCGAGCTGGCCGACCATCCGCGCGTCGTCCACTCCGTCTACGTCTGCGCCGCGTGGCCCGCACGCGACCAGTCGATGATGGACCTGCTCACCCGTGGGGGCCCGCCGCCGGGCTGGGTCGCCCCGTACGAGGACGGGACCCTCCGTGCGACGGACGACCTCGAGCTCCTCCGTCAGGTGCTGTGCGCCGACGTCGAGAAGGTCCAGGCCGAGGCGGGCCTGCGCCGGATGATGCCGCAGTCGATCTCCAGTGCCGTGTCGGTCAGCTCCGCGCCGGAGCGCACGCACCCGACCACGTACGTCGTCACCGAGCAGGACGAGGCGTTGCCGCCGGAGCAGCAGGAGGAGATGGCGGCCGCGGCCGACCACGTCGAACGGCTGCCGTCCTCCCACCACCCGACGGCCTCGATGCCCGACCAGCTGGCGGTGATCCTCGGCCGGGTGCACTGAGAAAGGTGCCCGTTCCGGGCGAAAATAGCTGAGAAATAGCCGCCCCATAGGGTTTCTTTAATGAAATCCCACAGTGTGGGCGCGCTGTTTGAAATCGTTGCACGGCGATGATCAGGATGTCGGCATGAACGGTTTCGACCTCCCGGAACGCGCCCCTCGATTTCTCGGTGTCGTCACGATCCTGCTGGCAGCGACGGCAGGATCACTGGACGCCGTCACGTTCTTCGCCTTCGACGGCGTGTTCGCCGGTGCGATGACGGGGAACTTCGTCCATCTCGGTCTCGTCCTGGGGCACGGGAACTGGGCGGCCGTGTCGTCGCCGATGTGTGCGCTCGGCGGTTACGTCATCGGGCTCGGCCTGGGGACCGTCGTCGTGGGCCTCGCTCTGCGCAGGCTGCCGTGGCGTCACGCGGTGTGCGTCGCCCTGGCGGGAGAGCTCCTGGCCCTGGTCCTGGTCGGACTCGGATGGTGGACGCTGTCGTCCCTCGGACACCAGCCCCTCCACGTCGCCGTGCTCGTGTCCGGGGGCGCGCTCGCGATGGGCCTGCAGGCCGCGGCGTTCCGTCACGTCGGTCCGATCGGGACCCCCACCAACTACATGACCGGGGTGGTGACGAACTGGGTGTCCTCGATGGTGGACGTCGACCGGCCTCGCTGGGACGGCAACGCCGGGCTGCGCATCCTCACCGTCGTGGCCGGGGCCGCGGTCGGTGCGCTCGTCCACGGTGTCGCTCCGGCGCTGGCCTACCTCCTCCCCGTCGTGATGGTGGCGGCGGCGGTCCTGGCCATGGCCGGCGTGGCCCACACCGACCACCGGAGCCGTACCGGCGACGGATCGGACGCCCGGCACCCGGCGTGCCGGGCGGCAGCCGGGGTCGCCCCGCTCCCTGTGTGAGGGGCGGGGTAACGGTCGGTCGCGTCCTCATCAATTGTCCGGTGAGCGAGCCGGATATCCGAAGTGACGCATGGGGCGGCACGGCCGATTTCTGCCCTGAGGAGTGTCATCGACATCCTGGCCGCAGACAGGTGTAACACTCTCGAACATGCGCGTGCTGCTGGTGGAGGACGACGACGGAGTTGCTTCCGCCGTGGGCGCTGCTTTCGACGCGCACGCGATCCTCTACGACCGTGTGTCACGGGGTTCCGATGCATTCGCATTCGTCGCATTCTGTGACGTGGTGGTGCTCGACCTGGGACTGCCCGATGTGGACGGGATCGAACTCTGCCGGCAGTTGCGTCAGTGCCGGCTGGTCCCGGTCGTCATCACGACGGCCAGGGGAGACGTGGAGGACCGGATCCTGGGTCTGGACTCCGGGGCCGTCGACTACATCGTGAAGCCGTTCCACGTGGACGAGCTGCTCGCGCGGCTGCGCGCGACGCTCCGTCCCCGGCCGGCCCTGCGGTCCCGGTCGTCGGTCGTCGTCGCGGGCGACGTCGAGATCGACCTGGCGTCGTACCGGGTGTTCGTCGGCGGTGACGAGGTCCTCCTGGGCACCAAGGAGCTGCAGCTGCTCGTCGCGATCGCCGAGGCGGACGGGTCGGTGTGCACCCGTCGCCGCCTCATCGCCCAGATCTGGGGCCGCTGGTGGTCCGGCGCCGACAGGACGCTGGACACCAACATCGCGACGTTGCGCCGCAAGCTGGGACGGACCTGCGTGATCGAGACGATCCGCGGGGTCGGGTACCGCCTCGCGGTGACGACCGATCGATCGCGGCGACCGGAGTAGCCGGGATGCGGGTACGCATGGTGACGGCGCTCATGGCCGCCGTCGTGATCGCCATCGTCGCGCTGGGAGGGCCGCTCGCGCTTTTGTCGAACTTCTGGGCGGAACAGCAGCTGCGGAACGACCGGCTGTCGGACACGAGCTGGTTCGCCGCCCTCGCGGAACGCCCTCTCGTGGAGACGGCGTACACCGATCTCCGGGCTCACGCGGCGCAGTACCACCACCTGTACGGGATCACCGTGCTCCTCGTCGACACGTCACAGGAGATCCTGATGGCGCCGGACCGGCTGAGCGACGCGGATCGTTCGGAGCTCCTGAGGAACGAGTCGATCACCTCTGCCGCGCTCGCCGGGCGGCCCGCGCAGTCGAAGGACATCACGTGGCCGTGGACGTCACGCCCGCTCATCGTCGCGGTTCCCGTCATCGCCGAGGGGCGCATCCTCGGCGCGGCCGTCACGATCTCGCCCACCCGCCCCATGCGCGTGCTCGTCGCCACCCGGTGGGCACTGTTCGGTCTGGGGGCCGTCGTCCTGGCCGGCCTCGCGTTGCTGACGGCCGTCCGGCTCGGGACGTGGATCCTGCAGCCCGTCAGGCGTCTCGAAGCGCGCATGGCCGACGCGACGAGGGACATCGAGATCGGGCGCACGGCGGTACCGCTCGGTTCTCCGGAGGGTCCGCCGGAACTCGTCGGGCTGGAGAGATCCTTCGACCACCTCCAGAAGCGGCTGGCGTGCCTCCTGGAGCGTCAGAGCGCCTTCGCCACGGATGCGAGCCACCAGCTGCGGAACCCGCTCACCGCGCTGCGGATCCGGCTCCTGGCGGTGACCGTGAAGGTGGATCGGGGGCTCCAGGAGGAGCTCGGTTCCGCGCTGCGGGAGGTGCACCGCCTCTCCGAGCTCGTCGACGGCATGCTCGCGCTGGCGAAGGCGGAGAACCGGCCGGCGCGGACCCGGCACTGCCGTCTCCGCGCGGTGATCGACAGCCGGACCGAGGCGTGGAGCCCGCTCGCCGAGCTGGAGTCCGTCCGCCTGGTCGTCCACGACACGGTCGACGGCTACGCGCTCGCCAGTCCCGACGACGTCGAGACCGTGCTGGACGTCGTCATCGACAACGCGCTCCGCTTCGCGCCCCCGACGACGGACATCGAGCTGTCGGTCGTCGCCGCCGACCCCGACACCCTCGAGGTGCGCGTCCGCGACCACGGGCCCGGGCTCCCGGCCGACGACCACGGCAAGGCGGTCCAACGATTCTGGCGCGGACCCGGCCAGGATCCGCTCTCCGGAACCGGCCTCGGCCTTCCCATTGCCGCCAGCCTCGCCCATCGGAACAATGGGCGACTGACCCTTCGGTCCCCGCGCGAGGGAAACGGTGTGGAAGCCGTGCTGACTCTTCTGCGCACATCACATTCCACCCGAGGATGACCATGGCGAGTGGCCGGCCCCTGACGCGGCGCAGCGTCCTTTTCCTGCTCGCGTCCGGGCTGGTGAGTTCCTGTCATGCGGCAGAGGCGACCGGAAGGATCCGTTTCGCCACGATCGCGGGAGAAGCACCGCAGTATCGGCTCGGCGATGCACTGGCCCGCGAATGGAGGATCGGCAGTGGCGTCGAGGTCGACGTGGTCCGTGGACCGGGTTCGGCGAGCACGATGAACCACCTGCGCAGTGGCACCGCCGACGTCGCGATCGCGACGGTGGACAGCGCCATGGCCGAGCTGGAGCGATCGCCCGGATTCGCGTTGCGGGCGCTGGCGCGTCTTCACGACGACGTCGTCCACGCCGTCGTGCCGGCGGAGTCGGCCCTGCGGGAGATCGCGGACCTGGGCGGCCGCCGCATCTCCGTCGAGGACACGTCGTCCGGGATACGGGCGCTCGCACCGCGCATCCTGGAGTTCGCCGGCATCGATCCCGCGGAGGAGCCGGCGCGCGAGGAGGGACTCCAGCGATCGATCGTCTCGCTGGAGCGCCGGGAGATCGACGCGTTCCTGTGGGCGGGAGCGGTCCCGACCTTCCCCATCGTCGAGGCATCCCGCCGGTACCCGGTCAGGCTGCTCGATCTGGAGCGTCTGGTGCCGATCTTCCGGCAGCACTTCCCGCTGTACTCGGCCACCGTGGTCCCGCGCGGGATCTATACCGGAACCACCGGCCCCATCGACACGGTGGCGGTGCGGAACCTGCTGCTCGTGCGGGAGGACTTGCCTGAGGAGCTGGCGTACGCGCTGACCTTGACGACCATGAACCGGCGGGCCGATCTGGTACGGGCAGCACCCGTCGCCCGTGCGATCGACCCCATGATCGCGATCATGACGCTGCCCGTTCCCCTGCACCGGGGCGCGGAGCGCGCGTATCGAGCGCTCAAGAACATGTCGTAGGACTCCGGTCAGCCGGGCAGCGACAGCGGGTCCGACACCGGCTGGTCCGCCCGCGGCTGGTCGGCCGCCACGTCGAGCGCAGCGATGACCCAGGCGTCGAACGACATGTCGGCCTGCTCGGCCGCCGAGCGCCACTGCGTCAGCCGGCCTTCGTCGATCCGGAACCGTGGGAGCACGACACCGGACGGATTCCGGCCGGACGGATCGTTCTCGATCGCGTTGCGGAGCGCGGCACGGAGTTGCTTCGTGGACCAGCCGTTCCTCGCCGCCTCGCGCAGCCAGTGGTCCTGCTCGGGGTCGCGGAGCGAGGCCACCTCGGCGTGGTGCTGGAAGGTGAGCGCCGCATGACGTCGCTCCACGGTATAGCGCTGCGCCACCCATGCGTAGTTGCGCAGCGTCTGGTACTTCAGCCCGACGGCATCGATCGCGTGGCGGTAGCGGCCCGGGAAATGTTCCCGGCCGAAGATCAGCCAGTCGCCGAGGCACCATGTCGACGAATCGATGATGCGCTGGATCTGCATCCCGGCCCGTTCCCACTCGGCCAGATCCAGATCATCGGGGAGCGTCAGGCCCACTCGGGTGAGCAACACCTTGTTGGGCTGGGAACTACAGCGGGCGAGGGCGTCCAGAGCCGCCCCCGGGGTATCGTTCTTCGTCATCAAACCTTCGTCCTCGGTGACCGCCAGCAGACGTACTCCGAGATTAACGCCGTGTACGCGAAGAGTTCCGCACCGTCGCCCATTCCTCAGGCGTTCTTAACGTTGTCGGTCGTGCCCGGCGAGGCGATGACGGCGGGCGGCGCGGCGTGGCGTGTCCGGTCGACGGGACGTGCCGTCGCGGCGGACGCGTGCCCGCCACGGCTCGTGCTCAGGGCGTCGCGGAGTGCGGTGCAATCATGGCTCTCCCCGCTCGTGCTCCCGGTAGGCGTCCGCGATGGCGTCGGGAATGCGGCCCCGGTCCGCCACGAAGTAGCCGTTGGCGCGCGCCCAGTCGCGGATGACCTGGTTCCGGCCCCGTGGTCGGCGTCTCCGGCGCGGATGCCGGACGGGTGCGGGTACGCGGCGCCCGGCCACGACGAACGGATGGAGCGCGGCGCGCAGGGCGCGTGCCTCCGCCGGCGTCAACTCGACCTCGTACTGCTGCCCGTCGAGCGCGAACGCGATGATCTCGGAGCTCGCGACCCAGCCGCTCACCGTCGGCTGCCCGGCAGCACCGGACGACCATGGCCTCTGTCGTCGCGGACGGCGACGACCGCTCCCACCGACAGCAGTACCGCGCCGGCGGTCAGCAACAGCCACGCCACGACGTGTGCGGCCAGGGAGCCCCCCGCCACGACCAGGAGGCCGGCCATCACGATCCCCAGGACAGAGGCGAAGAGCACGCGCCGGACCATGAATACTCTGCAACGACACTTCGGGGTGTGCATCGTTCCCATTCTCGAATTTCTCGTCGTCGGGGTCCTCGGCGCCCGTGTGGCGTGGTCGCCGCTGATGCCGATATGTCGACCCCGTCGCGGGAGACTGTTCGGCCGGCGTTCTGGGGGGGGTGATTCCTCGCCGTGGAGGAGATGTCCGGTCGGCAGGACGCCTCGGTGAAGGGCGCAGGACGAGAATCTTCGACTGTCCGTTCAGGAGGCGCCGTGACCAGGCGCGATCGTCACTGTCGCCGGTGGGCCGGGCCATGCGGTGACAATGCACGGTCTGTGGAATACATCCGCTGGGTCGGTGTCGCCGACGCCGGACGTCGGAGGGGGCACAACGTCGGCGACACCGATGGACATGATTACCGAAACTGCGACCCGATGCAACTTCGACTCGAAGAACAGAGTGAGCGGAGTGAATGGAGCGTGTCCGGTCACTACGGTTGCGGGCATCCGATCCTGGTGTCTGGCCGGTCGCCCCGCGAGAACTCCGAACAATTCCGCCGCGTCGCCCATCCGGTTCTCCGTGCGTGGAGAGCGGCAACGGCTCACCGCCCGCGGTCGGCTGCACCATCAGGGGCCGGGTTCCGGCGTGCGGAACGGCCACGCGTGCCGCCCCGCGCACGCTTGACCTTCGACCCGGCTCGAAGGTCTACCGTCGCGCCGTGGTCCGCTACCGCATCTCGCAGCTCGCCGAACGGGTCGGCGTCCCGTCGACGACGTTGCGCTACTACGAGTCCCGGGGCCTGCTCCCCGCCCGGCGGACCCCCGGCGGCTACCGGAGCTACGACGAGCGCGACGTCGAGCGGGTCCGGTTCATCGTCACCGCCAAGGATCTCGGGCTCCCGCTCGACCGGATCCGCGACCTGCTCGGAGTCTGGCGGGACGGCATGTGCCGCGACGTCCGCAGCCGGCTCCTCCCGCTGGTCACGGGCCAGATCGACGCGGCCGACGACCGCGTCCGGGACCTCCGTGCGTTCCGCGGGCGGCTCGTCGCGGCCCGGGACCGGCTGCGCGCCCTGCCCGACCGCGACGCACCGTGCGACCCGGACTGCGCCTTCCTCACCGGTGGTGGCCCGGCCGCGGACGCGCCACCCCCGGTCGCCTGCGCGCTGGATCCCGCTGACCACGCCGCCCGGCTCGACCGCTGGCGGACGGTCCTGACCGGGACGGCGCCCCGGCGTCTCGGCGACGGGAGCGTCCGGACGGAGATCGACCACGACCGCACCGCCGGGATCGCCGCGCTGATCGCCGACGAGGTGCGGTGCTGCCCGTTCCTCACCTTCACCCTCACCGTCACCCACGACGGCGCCCGGCTCGACGCGTCCGCTCCTCCCGACGCCCGGCACCTGCTCGACGACCTGTTCACGGCCCCGACCGGAGTCCTCCCGTGCTGATCCTCAAGTCCGTGCTGCTGTTCCTGCTCGCCGCCCTGTTCGAGATCGGCGGCGCGTGGCTGGTCTGGCAGGGGGTCCGCGAGCATCGTGGCTGGATCTGGATCGGGGCGGGCGTGGTCGCGCTGGGGATCTACGGGTTCGTCGCGGCCCTGCAGCCGGACGCGAACTTCGGGCGGATCCTCGCGGCCTACGGCGGGGTGTTCGTGGCGGGGTCCCTGGCCTGGGGTGTCGTCGCCGACGGGTTCCGGCCGGACCGCTACGACGTCACCGGCGCGCTGATCTGCCTCGCCGGCGTCGCCGTGATCATGTATGCGCCGAGGTCCGGCGCGCTCTGAGGGTCAGGGCTCCCCGACGGCCGAGATCGAGTACCGGTGCACGTCGGCGGTGAGGATCCGCGCGGCGGTGCCGTCGTCCGTGCCGGAGCCGCGGAAGGCCAGCAGCTCGTCCTCGCCCGCCCAGCGCTCGTAGACGTTCACCCGCTGCGGGTCGAGCGGATCGGCGGTGATCGTGAAGTCGAGGCATCCGGCGGCACCGCGGGCGAGCGCGACGACCGTCGCGCAGTCGGCGACGTAGCGGTCGCGGTCCGCGGCGTCGACGAGCAGGTGTCCGGCGACGATGAGCATGTCCTGGTGACCGCGCCCGCCGGCCGTACTCATCGGTCGAGGGCGACCCCGCCCGCCACCGCGTGCAGGTCCCACCCCGCCAGCTGGACGCCCGGTGACCGCCACGCGTGCCGCACCGCGGCGGTGTGCGCGAACAGCGGTTCCGGCAGGTCGTCCGGATCGGCCCAGGTCCAGGCGTCGACGGCGTGCGGCTCGGTGACGGCGAGCTCGGCCCCGGCCGGGGCGGGCACGTGCACCGCGAACGTGACGCCGCTGCCGGCGGTCCGCACGCACACCGCGAACAGCGTGCCGGTCGTGGCCACCACCCCGGTCTCCTCGGCGAGCTCGCGCAGCGCGGTCCGCACCGGGGCCTCGGCGCCCTCGAGGTGCCCGCCGGGGAACGACCAGCTCGGCGTCTCGCCGGCGGTGACGCGATGGCCGATCGCGACCCGGCCGTCGTCGCGCCGGAGGACGACACCGACACCGGAGACCGGACGCGCGAGGTGATCCACGGGTGCACCCTCGCACCCGCGGCCGCCGGGTGCGCGCGAGTTCCCCCGGAGGGCCCGCGTCGGTCATCCTTCGGGCATGGACCTCGCCGCCGAGCGCGCCCGTGTGGCCGGCCGGATCGCGTCGCTGCGGCGGGAGATCGAGGCGCTGGCCGAGGAGCAGGCCTTCACCAGCCACGACGACGAGCACGATCCCGAGGGCGTCACGATCGCCGTCCAGCGGGCGCAGCTGCAGGGGCTGCTCGACGTGGCCGAGCGGGAGCACGCCGATCTCGGCAGGGCCGCGGAGCGGGTCGCGGACGGCAGCTACGGCGTCTGCGTGCTCTGCGGACGGCCGATCGGGACGGAACGCCTCGAGGCGCTGCCCGCAACGACGACCTGCATCACCTGCGCGTCCCGGCCGCGCCGCGGCCGTCAGCCGGGCCCCGGGCCCCGCTGATCCGGCGCGCCGCCCCCACCGGGCAGCTCCACGACCACCCGGGCACCACCGCCGGGCCGGTCCTCGATCCACACGCTGCCGTCGTGCCGCCGGACGTGCACGGCGACCAGCGACAGACCCAGCCCGGTGCCGCCGCCGTCGCCACGGCTCCCGGCGAGGGTCCCGCGGGAGAACCGCTCGAAGACCTCGGTCCGGCGCCCGGCCGGGACGCCGGGACCGTCGTCGTCGACCTCGATGCGGGCGCGGCCGTCGCGGGCCGAGACGCCCACCCGCAGCGCGCCGCCGCCGTGCGCGTCGGCGTTGTCGAGCAGGTTGCCGAGCACCTGGTCGAGCCGCCGCCGGTCGGCGTGGACGGTCACCGCGGCGGGGGCGTCGATCTCCGGCGGCGTGCCGCAGCCCCGGGCCGCCACCAGGCCACGGACGAGCTCCCCGAGCTCCCACGGCTCCCGCTCGAGATCGTCGCTGCGGGAGATCTCCAGCAGGTCCACCACCATCCGGCGGAACCGCTGGACGTCGCCGTCGAGCAGGTCCACGGCCTGCTGCGCCGTCGGCGGCAGCTCCGCACGCCGCCTGCGCAGCACCGCCACCGCGTTCACCAGCGTGGTCAGCGGCGACCGCAGCTCGTGGCTGACGTCGGCGGCGAACCGGGCGTCGCGCTGCACCCGGTGCTCCAGGTCGTCGGCGGTCCGGTTGAACGTGGCGACCAGCGGCGCGAGCTCGGCGTCGGCGCTGTCCGGGAGGCGGGCGGCCAGGTCGCCGCCGGCGACCCGTCCGGCGGCCCGGGTGAGCTCGGTGAGCGGCAGCAGCGCCCGCCGTCCGGCCCAGTGGCCGAGCGCGAGCCCGAGCACCGTGCTGACGGCGACCCCGGCGAACAGGACCAGCCCCAGGAACCGCAGGGTGCCGTCGGGCCGCTGGATCGGGAAGACCTCCACGAGGAGGTCCCCGCCGGGCATCGGATGGGCGACGACGAGTGCCGGCATCCCACCGACGACCAGCTGCTCGCGGGCCGGGACACCCGGCCGTGCCGCGTCGAGCAGCGAGCGGGGGAGCAGCTCCGGGTCGACCGCACGACCGCTGGTCGTCCAGCGGCCGTCGCGGCGCAGCGCCACGGTGGTGTCCGGCGTGCCGGCGAGGCCGGTGAGCAGCTCGCCCAGACCGTCCCCGTCGGGCCGGGTGGTGACGGCCTGCTCGACGAGCCGCAGGTTGACGTCGGCCTGCCGGACCGCGCCCTCGATCCGCTGCTCCTCCAGGTGGTAGGAGGCGAGGTTCCAGGTGACGGTGGCGAACAGCCCGGTCACGACCAGCGAGACCAGCGCGAACGCGACGCCGACGCGGTGGCGCAGCGGGAGGTGGCGCAGTGGCAGGCGGTCGAGCACGGACGGCATCCTGCCGTGCCGGGTCACGCCGGCCGGCCGGGCACCGGTTCCTCGGCCTGCCCGACCTTGTACCCGGCGCCCCGGACCGTCAGGACGACCGACGGCCGGTCCGGGTCGGTCTCGACCTTGCGCCGCAGCCGTCGCACGTGGACGTCGAGGAGCCGGGTGTCGCCGTGGTACTCGTAGCCCCACACCCGCGACAGCAGCTCGTCCCGGGTGACGATCCGCCCGGCGGCCGCGGCCAGCTCGGCGAGGAGCCGGAACTCGGTGCGGGTGAGGTGCACCGGCGCGCCCGCCCGCAGCACGACGCCCTCGTCGGGCCGCAGCTCGACGTCGCCGAGCACCAGCCGGCGCGGCGCGGCGGGTGCCGGGCGGCGCCGCCGCAGCAACGCCCGGATCCGGGCCGCGAGTTCGCCGGCGACCAGCGGTTTCGTCACGTAGTCGTCGGCACCCGCCTCGAGCCCGGTGATGACGTCCGCCGAGTCCGACCGTGCGGTCACCATGATGATCGGCAGGTCGCCGGCGTCGCGGAGTCGCCGGCAGACGGTGAACCCGTCGATGCCGGGCAGCATCAGGTCGAGGAGGACGAGGTCGATGCCCGGGTCGCCCGCGCGCTCGAGGGCCTCCTCGCCGGTGTGGACGGCGTCGACGTCGAAACCCTCGTCGTCCAGCGCCAGCCCGAGCGCGCGCCCGATGCGGACGTCGTCGTCCACCAGCAGGACCCGGGTCCGTGTCACGCCGCGTTCAGCCATGGTGGTCCCAGGGTGCCCTGCGGGCCGCGCCACCGCGGTGCGACCGTGGCGCCCGCCGGGCGATCGTCAGGAGATCGCAAGTACACGGGGTCGTCAGGGTGCGAGTGCGGCGCCGCAGCGCCAGCAGGTCCGTGGCGGGGCGCCGTCGTCACCGGGGGAGGGCATCGCCCCGCAGTCCGGGCACAGCCGGTCCAGCCAGCACACCGGGTCACCGACGTCGTCGGTGTCGCCGGTGCCCGGGGTTCCGGCGGGCGGTGTGTCGGGCACGCCGCCATCGGACCACCGGGGGCGGTGCGCCGTCCAGGACGGCCCTCCCCGCGTCTCACCGCCCGCCGCGCGCCACCAGGACCGAGTTGACGACGTCGGTCCACGGATGGACCTCCAGCAGGACGTCCAGGTCCGGGAGGTCCGCGGCCGTCACCTCCGGGTAGAGCAGGGTGCGCAGCCCGGCCGCGGTGCGCACCAGCAGCGTCGCCCCGGGCGCGGCCTCCGCCAGCCGGGTGGTCAACGCCCGCTTCTCCGGGGCGTCCGCCCCGACCAGCGCGCCGACGAGCACGACGTCGGCCTGCGCCAGCTCGGCGTCCAGACCGGGGTCCGGGACGGCCGCGGTCACGTCGGCGACCAGGGTGCGGGCGGGGATCCCCAGCGCCGTGGCGACGGCGTCACCCGCACGGGCCGCGTCGGCGTCACGGTCGACGTGCACCACCTCGGCGCCGTGCCGGGCGGCCAGCACCAGCCCGGTGAGCGGCAGGGGGCCCGAGCCCAGCACGACGGCCCGGCGCGGTGCGGGGACCCCGACCGCGTCGAGGGAAGCGAGCTCCAGCCGGACGAGATCGTGGTAGTTGCCCAGGTAGGGGAAGAGATCGAGTTCGGCGACCGGGTCGGCGGCTGCGGCGATCCGCGCCGCCCAGTGCTGTTCCATCCGGCCCTCACCGGTGGACGACAGCTCGCGCAGGCGGTCCGCGTGCGGCGCGATCTGCTCGAGGACGCGGGCGGTGTCGCCGGTGGGTGGATGACAACACAGCCCGACGAGCTCACCGAACGCCGCGTCGACCTCCGGGGCGGGGCGCAGGTCCGTCTGCTCCAGCTCGTCGCACAGCGCGACCAGTCGCGCGACCGTCAGCGTGACGTCGTCCCCGTCGTGGTGACGGCGGGGTCCGGGGAAGCCGGATGTGGTGATCGGACGGCTGCTCTGCGTGGTCACGATGATCCACCGTATCCAATGAAAACCGTTACGCATGTCGGTCGACCGGGTGGCGTAGAAAACAGAGCGTTTGCTCCACATTCTCGGTAGCGTGGCGGACGCCGGACGCGACCGAGGAGGAACGGCATGTGGGGATGGCTGGCGCTGGCGGTGCTCGCGGAGGTGACGGCCACCGTCTCGCTGCGCTTCTCGGAGGGCTTCAGCAGGCTGGTGCCGTCGCTGGTCACGGTGCTCGGCTACGGGACCGCGTTCTGGGCGCTGTCCCAGGCACTGACCCGGGGGATGCCGCTGGGGATCGCCTACGGCGTCTGGGCGGCCGTCGGCGTCGCACTCGTCGCACTGATCGGCGCGGCGTTCCTGGGGGAGTCCCTGACCTGGGTGCAGGTCGGTGGGATCGCGATGGTCATCGGCGGTGTGCTCGCGCTCGAGATGGGTGGGTCGTCCTCGCATGCCTGAGACGTCCGACGGGCGGCTCCGCAAGGGGGAGCGGCGCCGTCGCGCCCTCCTGGACGCGACGATGCGGCTCGTCGGGCGGTCCGGCACCGCCGCCGTGACCCAGCGGGCGGTCGCGACGGAGGCCGGGGTGCCGCCGAGCGCCGTCCTCTACTACTTCGACTCGGTCGACGGCCTGCTGATCGCGGCCCTCACCGACGTGAACGACCGCTGGGTGGCCCGCCTGGAGGCTCTCGGCTCGGTCGGTGAGCTGGTCGCACTGGTCGACGACTGTGCCCGCCAGGACCGGTTGCTGACCGTCGCCGAGTACGAGCTCCTCCTGCACGCCGCCCGCCGCGACGACCTGCGGGGCGAGCTGCACCGCTGGGACACGGCGCTCGCCGGAGCGGCCGCCCGCCTGCTCCCCGGCGACGACGGACGCCGGGCGCTCCTGGTCGCCGCGGTGAACGGGCTCTGCCTGGGCGCCGCGCTCGGCTCCCCGTACGACACCGGGCCGCTGACCCGGCTCGTGGCCGGCTGAGCGTCCGGGCCCGGTACCCCGGACGGGTGGGTTCCCGGACGGCCGCGCCCGACGGCCGGTCGGGGCCGGGACGCGCGCGGGATACCGTGGGCCGCATGAGCCCGGATCGCCACTCGGAGTCCGTGGAGAACTACCTGAAGACGATCTTCCTGCTGGCGGAGCGCTGGGAGGGGTCGGTGGGTGTCTCCGCACTGGCCGAGCGGCTGGGGGTGTCGTCGCCGTCGGCGTCGGGGATGGTGCGCAAGCTCGTCGAGGCGGGTCTGGTCGATCACGCCCGGTACGCGGGCATCACACTCACGCCGTCCGGACGGGAGTCCGCGCTGGCCGTCGTGCGCCGGCACCGGCTGATCGAGATGTTCCTGGTCACCGAGCTCGACCTGGCCTGGGACGAGGTGCACGAGGAGGCCGAGGCGCTCGAGCACGCGGTGTCCGACCGGCTGCTGGACCGGATCGACGACCGGCTCGGCCACCCGCGGTACGACCCGCACGGGGACCCGATCCCGGGCCGGGACGGCCGGATGCCCGAGGTCCGGGCGCGGCGGCTGCCCGAGCTGAAGTTCGGCGAGGGCGGCGAGCTGGTCCGGGTCGACGACACCGACCCGGAGGTGCTGCGCTACCTCGACGCCCACGACGTCCGGCTCGGCGACCGCGTCGACCTGCTCACCCGCAAGCCGTTCGACGGCCCGTTCGTGGTGCGGCTGCGCCGCGGCGACGCGGAGGACCGGACCGCGGCCGACGCCGAGGAGGAGTGGGGGCCGTCGCTGGCCCGTGCGCTCTGGGTCGGGGCGGACGAACCCGCCTGACGACCGCGGCGGGACCGGGAAGGCCGGCCCCGCCGCGGGGGTCAGCGCGGTCCGGTACCGCCGGGCGTCTCCGTCGCGGAGTCCGTCGTGCCGTCCGGTGCGGTGCCGTCGTCGGGTTCGAGCGCCTGTGACGTCGCGACGGTCGCGACCGCCGTCTCGGTGTGCAGCGGGCCGTCCGCGAACTCGGGTCCGCCGTCCGTCCCCGTGGTTCCGGGACCGGTCCGTTGCGTGCTGGTCCGCAGCGAGACCGCCGGCGACGGTTCGACCGGTATCGCGACCACGAACCGTTCGCTCCGCAGACCACGGGTGAGCCCGACCGCCATGAGGATCAGCACGATGCACAGCGGCAGGCCGGCCAGGATGGATGCGGTCTGGAGGGCGGACAACGCGTCCTCGCCGGCCGCGGCGCCCGCGCCCAGCAGGACCGCGGCGATGACGCCCTCCAGGACGGCCCAGAACAGCCGCTGCTGCCACGCCGGGTTCGGGTCGCCGCCGTTGGTGAGGATGTCGACCACGAGCGAGCCGGAGTCCGACGACGTGGCGAAGAACAGCACGACGACCACGATGGAGAGCACCGAGGCCATGGTCGCCAGCACCGCCGACACCGGCAGCTGCTGGAGCAGGGTGAACATCGACGTCTCGGGTGAGTCCGGTGCGCCGGCGAGCGGGTTCGCCGGATCCCCCTGGAGCAGGTCCAGTGCACTGTCACCGAAGATGCTCAGCCACACCATCGAGGCGCCGACCGGGGCGAACAGTGCACCACCGATGAAGGACCGGATCGTGCGTCCGTAGGAGATCCGGGCGAGGAACATGCCGACGAACGGCGACCAGGAGATCCACCAGCCCCAGTAGAACAGCGTCCAGCTCGACTGCCAGCTCTGCGCGTCGGCGTCACCGGGGAAGGTCTCGAAGCTGAGGCCGGGCAACTGCTGGATGTACGTCCCGACATTCGAGGCGGTCGAGTTCAGCAGGTCGCGGGTCGGGCCGAAGAAGAACACGAACAGCATCAGCGCCAGCGCGAGCCACAGGTTGATCAGCGACAGGTTCCGGATGCCCTTGTCGATGCCGAGCATCACCGACACCACCGCGACCGCGGTGATCAGCAGGATGAGGACCACCTGGAGCGTGGTCGTGTTCTCGATGCCGAACAGGGTCTCCAGGCCGGCGCCCACCTGCTGGCCCCCGATGCCCAGCGAGGTCGCGAGGCCGAACAGGGTGCCGAACACCGCGAGCACGTCGACCAGGTACCCGGGCCAGGAGTTGATCCGGTTCCCGATCAGCGGGTACAGCGCCGCGGCGGGACGCAGCGGCAGCCCCTTGCGGAAGGAGAAGTAGCCCAGCGAGAGCCCGAGGACGATGTAGATCGCCCAGGGGTGCAGGCCCCAGTGGTAGAAGGTGTAGAGCATCGCGTCCTGCGCGGCCTCGGGCGTCGCGCCCTCGCCCGTCGGCGGCGCGGTGAAGTGGGTGACCGGCTCCGCGACCGCGTAGAACACCAGCCCGATACCCATGCCCGCGGTGAACAGCATCGCGAACCAGGAGATCGTCTTGTACTCCGGCGTCGAGTCCGACGGCCCGAGCCGCACTCGTCCGTAGCGCGAGCACATCAGGACGATGACGAAGACGAGAAAGCCGCTCGCCGAGAAGATGTAGAGCCAGCCGAGGTTGCCGGTGACGAAGCCGTTGGCCGTGTCGGCCGCGGCCCCGAGCGTCGACGGGGAGAGGACCCCCCAGAGCACGAACGCGAGAGCCAGGACGGCCGAGGTGATGAAGACCGGTGGGCTCGTGTGCTCCTTGAGATATCGCGTGATCAATTCCGGACCTTCCGCTAGCCGTGAAACAGGTCGTACGGGACGAAACCCCCCGATGGGTCGATCGACGACTGTAAGGCCCGAGCGGAGCCGTGGCAGCCCGTGACGGGACGCCCCGCAGAGCGGGCCGAGCCGCGGGAACGGGTGTGGTGTCCGGTTGACCAGGAGAACCGCGACGAGGAGGCGCCGGCGTACGGCGGTGACACGATTCGGTCACGACGCCGTCGGGTGGCGACGGTCACCGGGCGGGACTAGCGTGCTCCTGACACGCTTTCCGCCCACGACGAGGGGGCCGTCGGTGCGCGACGACCGGCCTGAGCGCCCGCTCGACGACGACGAGAGACGGGTGCTGGAGCAGATCTCGGCGTCGACCCAGCGGGACGACCCCGGCCTCGCCCACCGGCTCGCCGGCGTCGAGGGCAACGAACACCCGCCCGTGCATCGCACCGGGACCCCGCTGCGCTGGTGGGTCGTCGGCGCGGTGATGGCGGTCGCGGTCGTGTTCGGACTGGTGGTGCTGGCGCTGCCGGCGGCGGTGGCCCCGGGCGTCGTCCTGGGTGTGCTGCTCGTCGTCGTGCCGGTGGGGTGCCTCGTCTGGGCGCGGCGGCACGGGGAGCTGTAGACACACCGCGGGCCCGGCCCCTGGGTGGGACCGGGCCCGGTACGGGTGTGCCGAGGGGTCAGCGGGCGGCGTCGGCCGCGCCGGACTCCGTCGCGTTGCCCGCGGTGTTCAGCGAGCCGTCGGAGTTCTCCAGGTGCGCCCGGACGAACCACTGATACTGCTCGAGCTGACCGGCCTGCGCGATCAGCATGTCCTGGGTGACCTGGTCGAGGGTCTCGAGCTTCTCGATCTGCGTGCGGTGGTCGGAGATCACTCCGCTGTAGACGAGGTCGAGCGCCCCGAGGTGGGCGATCGCGTCGTCCCGGCCGATCGAGTAGTCACCCCAGGTGCGCTCCCGCACCAGGGAACCCGGGGTGCCGTCCGGCGAGCCGCCCAGGGTGGCGATGCGCTCGGCGACGTCGTCGACGAAGCCGCGTACGGAGTCGACCTGCGGGTCGAGCATCTCGTGCACCGCGATGAAGTTCGGGCCGATGACGTTCCAGTGCACGTGCTTGAGCGTGAGCTGGAGGTCGTTGAGAGCGTGCAGGCGGTTCTGGAGCAGGCCGACGATCTGCTCGGCCTCGGCGCGCTCCAGTCCGGGAACCGTGTAACGGACGGTGGCCATGAAGGTGCTCCTCTCGGAAGGGTCGTGTCGTCGTTCAGGACGCCGCGGGACGGTCGTCGTCCCGTTCGACCGGCTGCTCACCGAGGTGGACGCCGTCCCCGTCGGGGCTCTCGTCCACGGGTGTGTCGCTCTGCTCGGTGGGGACCGGCCGACCCTCGGTGTGGGGCTCGTGCGGCGTCGTCATGACAGGGGCGTACCCGGCCCCGGACGGGTTCATGTCCGCACGGCCGGGCCGGATCGTGATAGTTGTGACGGCAACGTCCCGGAGGTGGACATGACGACCGACGACATCCCGCACGGCCTGCACCACGTGACCGCCATCGCCGGGGATCCGCAGCGGAACGCCGACTTCTACACCTCGGTGCTCGGCCTGCGCCTGGTCAAGCGCACCGTCAACTTCGACGCGCCGCAGGTCCACCACCTCTACTACGGCGACGGCGCCGGCCGCCCGTCCACGCTGCTCACCTTCTTCCCGTGGCCGGGCGTCCGGCCGGGGCGGCAGGGCGCGGGACTGACCACCTCGACCGCGTTCGGGATCCCACCCGAGTCGCTGGGCTGGTGGCGGACCCGGCTGGCGGGGCTGGGCGTCGACGCCGACGCCCCGGTCACCCGCGACGGCGAGGAGTCCCTGACCCTGCGCGACCCCGACGGTCTGGTCGTCGAGCTGGTCGCGGCGCCCGGCGACCACCGCTCGGGCTGGGACGGCTCCGGGAGCGTGCCCGCCGAGCACGCGGTCCGTGGCCTGCACGCCGTCACGCTCTCCGAGGAGCAGGCCGAGCCGACCCAGCGGATGCTGACCGAACTCGGCCTGAGTCACGCCGGCGACGACGGCGCCCGCTCCCGGTTCACCGCGCCCGGCCCGGCCGCGACGACCGTCGACGTCGTCGGCGGGGTGTCCGGTCAGGGACTGCAGGCCGGTGGCACGGTGCACCACATCGCGTTCCGGGTCGCCGACCGCGCCGCCCAGGAGCGGTGGCGGGCGGAGCTGGTCGAGCGCGGCCTCGACGTCACCGCCGTCCTCGACCGGCAGTACTTCACCTCGATCTACTTCCGGGAGCCGGGCGGGGTGCTCTTCGAGATCGCCACCGACGGGCCCGGTTTCGACGTCGACGAGCCGCTGCTCGAGCTCGGAAGGACGTTGAGGCTGCCGCCGTGGCTGGAGCCCGACCGCGCCACGATCGAGGCGAACCTTCCGCCGGTGACCGTCGGGGGCTGAGCCCGCCGGGCCGGATCAGGAGTCGAACTGCTCCTCGCGGACACCGGCCGTCCCGCCGGTGAGGTGATCGAGCGTCTTCGTGACCCGCAGCAGCCGCTCCAGCCCCGGGCCACGGTTGTCGAGGTGCATCGGCACCCCGGCCGACGCCGTGCGGCGACGGACCATGAGCAGCGAGGACAGACCGTAGGAGTCGCAGTACGCCAGGTCCGAGCAGTCCACCCGGAGCTCGCGCAGGTCAGCGGTGCGCAGCCGGTCGTCGACAGCGGACGTCAGCGCGTCGGCGCTGTCGTAGTCGAGATCGCCGGCGACGTGCACGGACGCGACCCCCGGCTGCGGGGTCGTCCAGGTCAGCGACAGCTCGCGCGGGGCGTTCACGTGGTCCCCCCGGTCCGGTGCAGGGGAGCATCGCCGGGAACCGGTCCCGGCGGGGCGCCGGGTCCCTCGGCGGCGGCACCGGCCGCGTCGATCGCGGCCCGCCCGGCGGACGCCGAGCGGAGCAGCTCCGCGGCCCGGACGAAGTCGCGCAGCTCGTCGGCGAGCAGGTCCAGCACCGGGACGAGCACGCCTGCCGGGACGGAGCGGGCGGAGAGCACTGCGGCAGTCCAGTCGAGGAACTCGGTGAACACCCGCGAGTCCCCGGTGTAGAGCGCGACGCCGAGGAAGTCGACGATGTGCCGGACGTCCTCGGCGGTGTGCATCCGCTGCGCCTCGTCGTAGCCCGACATCGACGGCACCCGCTCGGGCAGCCGGTCGACGACGGCCGCGACGAGCTGCGTGGTGTTCCTGCTGACCAGGGTGAACTCCTGGTCGGACAGATGGGGGAGGTCGTCCATCGGCTGCGCGTGCGGGTGTGCCGGGGCCGGCAGGCCCGCCGTCAGCGTGTCGGCGGCGGCCCGCGCGTCAGGAGCCCAGGCGTCCGCGCCGAGCTGCCGGGCGTGCCGTCCGTCCCGCCCGAACGCGGGCCCGCCGACGATCACCGGTACCCCGGCGGCCTGACAGGCCGAGATCGTCGCGTGCGCGGTGGGGAGCCGGGTCGCGATCGACGACGACAGGGCCACCGCGTCCGGACCGGTGCGGTGCAGGTGGGTGATCAGGTGCGGGGACGGGACCTGGGCCCCGAGATAGTCGACGGTGAACCCGCGCAGCCGGAGGACCTCGGCCAGCAGGCGGGCGGGGAGCGCGTGCCACTCACCGTCGACGCACGCGACGGTGATCCGCCCGCGCTCGCCGGAGCCACGCCCGCTCGTGAGCGCGATGGTGCCGATGACGCGATCGTTGATGGCGGTCGCGGCGTGTTCCTGGGCGACCGAGATCCGGTTCGCCGCCCATTCCTCGCCGACCCGGCCCTGCACGGCCCCGATGATCTCGAGCAGTACCGACTCGGCGTCGACGCCGTCACGCAGCGCGTCGACCACGACGTCGACGGCGGTGTACTCGTCGCCGCGGAGCACGGCGTCCCACAGGAGGTCGGCGTACCGGGCGACCTGTCCGGTGGTCTCGGGCCCGCCGGTCATGCGGTGTACCGGCCCCGGCCGTGCCCGCCGACGGCGGTCAGGTGGCTACCGCGCGGGGCGGTGATGGCGAGGAGCGCCATGTCGTCGTGGGTGTTGCGGCCGACCCACTCGGACGCGAGCATCTGGACCCGCTCCACGACGGCCTCGGCCGGCAGCCCCGTGCACTCGGCGGCGACCCGCTGCAGCCGGTCCTCGCCGAACTGGTCGCGGCCCAGCGGCCCGCCCTGCGCCTCGGTGATCCCGTCGGTGTAGAGCAGGCACGTCTCACCGGGGGCGAGGCGGGTCTCGTAGGTGGTGGCCTCGACCGTCGGGAGCGCGCCGACCAGGGTGCCGAGCGTGGCCGCCTCCTCGACCCGGCCGTCCGCCCGGATGATCAACGGCGGCGGGTGACCCGCACACGTCAGCCGCACGTCGACGTCCGAACCGCGGCGGGTCACCGACGCCAGGACGAGGGTCACGAAGCGGGCGTGGTCGTCGCTGAGCAGCGCGTCGTTGAGCAGGCGCAGCAGGCGGAGGTGGTCGCCCGACATGGGGCGCAGGGCGTGCACCGCGCTGCGGATCTTGCCGGTCAGCACGGCGGCCTCGAGCCCCTTGCCGCACACGTCGCCGAGCACGGCGAGGGTCTCGCCGGACTCCTCGGCCGCGGCGTGGACGTCGTAGAAGTCGCCGCCGACCCGCTCGTGGTCCTGCGAGGGCCGGTAGCCACCGGCGAAGTCGACGCCGGACACGTGCTGGAGCGTCGGCGGGAGCAGCTCCCGCATCAGCGTCTCGGTGATCGACGCCTGCTGCGCGAACATCCGGGCGGCCGACATCGCGAGGCCGGCGCGCGCGGCGAACTCGCGCGCGGTCGCCTCCTCACCCTCGCTGAAGGGCCCGGAACCGGCCCGGCGCAGCAGCACCAGCGCTCCGGCCGGGATCCCGTGCCCGGGCAGCGGTGTGACGACGATCGAGCCGACCTCGCCGAGACCGCCCGGGGCCACCCAGGCGGGCGCCGTGGCCGGGTCGATCCAGCGCGACGGCACCGGCGGGAAACCCCGCAGCGCCTCGGCGAGCCCGGGCACCTCGTCGGGGTCGAACCGCAGCAGCGCGCTGCGCGGCGTGCCGGTGTCGCCCGAGGTCGCGGACACGACCTGGAACTGCCCGCGGGTCGCCGGAGTGATCACCAGCGCCCCGTCGGCCAGCCGTCCGGCCGCGAGCTCGGCCGTGACCTCCATGCACCGCGAGAGGTTCAGCGATCCCAGCAGGGCGGCGGAGGCCTCGGAGAGGAACGCGGCACGGGCCTGCTCGAGCTGCAGCTCGTCGCGGATGGAGCGGACGTCGGTGACGTCGATCAGCCACCAGGTGACGGAGCCGTCGTCGTGCCGGACCGGCTGCGCCTCCACGGCGCGCCCCTCGATGACATCCGAGAACGCGGACGGCGTACCGGTCTGCTCGGACGTCGCGGCATGGGCCGTGGCGAGCCACGGCACCACGCGGTCGAGCGGCTCGCCCGTGCGGACCTGGGGAAGGACGCCGTACGCGGCGTCGTTCGCCTCCAGCACGATGCCGTCGGCGCCGACGGTCACGGCGGCGCAGGGGGCGTCCGCCCAGCGCGCGTCGACCGTGGTGGTCGGCTCGCCGACGGTCGGTCCCGTCTCGGTCACGTCGATTCCTGGCTCCCGTCCGGCCGGTCGTCGGCGCCCCGGGTCCCTCCCGGGACGGAATGGCCCACGGTACCGCGTACGCGGACGATCACCACTCAGCTCCCCGATCCGGTCCTCTCCTGCCAGGCGGCTCGGCGATCGGCCGGATCGCGGAGGGCGTCGACCTCGGTGAGGAGACGGCGCTCCCGCTCCGTGCCGCCGCCGGCGGCGACGGTCCGCTCGGTCTCGGCGAGCGAACGGGCGGCCTCGATCCCGGCCTCGTCGCGGGGCAGCAGCTGGTCCCGGTCGGCACCGTCCTCCGCGTCGACGTGGTGACGCTGCTCGGCGGCGTACGGGTTGTCGTCGGGCAGCCGGCCGCTGAACCGGCCGTAGGCGCCGAGGGACAGCAGGACCAGCCCGACGACGAGGCTGAACACGACGTTGGGCATCCGGAACGCCAGCGGGTTGAAGGACGTGCCGATCAGTACGACGTTCACGACGCCCGACAGCAGGAACAGGGCGCCGACGGTGACCGCCACGGTCGAGGCGAGCCGACCGCCACGGATCGCCGCCGCGATCAGGACGGTGCCGACGACCAGCGAGATCGTGGAGAGCAGGGTGTTGGTGCTCATCCCGAGCAGCGGGGGACCGTCGGTCGTGAGGACACCCAGGGTGTCCGCGAAGCCGAGCGATCCGAAGACCCAGAGCACCGTGCCCACCAGCGCGGAGCTGATCCGGTGCAGCAGGTCGAGCAGGCGCGGGTCGGACCCGGGTGAAGTCATGTCGTCCCTCCGTTCCGTGGCGCGGGGCGACCCAGGGGATACCCGCCCGGCCGTCGGCGCACACCGGGACGGCCGCGGGGCCGGTCCGGGGCCGTGCCTCAGCCGCGTCTCAGGTTCGGTGGGCACTCTGGGGACGACGTCCCGGGAAGGGGGAGCCATGACCTGGCTGGACGTGCTGGTCGTGATCGTGGTGCTGGCCGCTGCGGTGGGCGGGCTCCGCAGGGTGGACGGCGTCGCCAGGGCCGGCGGGCTGCTCGGGCTCGTGGTGGGGGCCGGGATCGGCGCCGCCTGGGGTTCCAACCTGGCGGGCTACGGCGACACCCCGGACTCGGCATGGCTGTGGGGACTGCTGGGGATCGGCGCCGGGCTGCTCCTGGGCTCGGTCGTCGGCGGGTTCCTCGGCGGGCTGGTCAGCCGGGTGCTCGCCAGGGCGAAGCTGACGTTCCTGGACCGCCTGGTCGGCGCCGTGACGGGTGGGGTCACCGCCCTGCTCGTGATGTGGCTGGTGTCCTGGGTCGTCCCGGCGATGGTGGGGCCGGCGGCGCTCACCCCGGTGACCTCGGTGGTCGAGGCGCTCGGCGGGGAGAGCCACGTGCTCGCCTCGGTGGGCGGCCTGTTCCCCGCGACGACGTCCGCGGCGCACGACGTCGTCGACGCCGCACGACCACCCGCCTGAGCATCCCCGCGTAGCCGGGGAAAGGGAGTGCTCCTCGTCCGATCGCGACGCGCATTCGCCCCCGACGCGCTGCAGGACCCGACGAGGAGCACTCGTCGGGTCAACGCGTCAGAAGCGGGACGGATACCCCCCTGATGCGGTGACAGGACACGGAACGGGACGACGCGGTGCGACGACAGGTGCACCGACCGCTCCCCACCGCGGCGGTGATCCCGCCCGACGTCGACGGAGGGCGCGGACGTTCGTGCAGGTGGTGCGGGATGACAGCCGCGCGGCAGCACATTGCTCTCACGGATCACCCGTCCCGGGTGTCCGCGAGTGCAGGAGCCGG
>NZ_ADUJ02000001.1:0-3162500 GCF_000178675.2 Pseudonocardia sp. P1 | reverse complement strand
ACCTCCTTTCTAAGGAGTCTCACCATGTGGTGGGGCACCGGCTCGTTTCTTTCGTTTCTTCTGAAATGTGGGAATGTGTTGGTTCCTTAACTGAGATCGCACTGTCGGCCCCGAGTGTGGGTCGGGTGTGACTGGGTGGAACGCAACGAACGTCAGGCTGTGGTTCGGCACACTGTTGGGTCCTGAGGGGACACCGGTTTGGTGGGTGTTGTCTTTGGCCGCGTGGGTTCTGGGTTGTCCTAACGCCTTCTGGTTGGGGGTGGTGGTTGCCTGGGGTCTTGTGTGGTTGTGGGTTGAGTGTTGCATAGTGGATGCGAGCATCTTGTTGTGGTCAAGTTGTTAAGAGCACATGGTGGATGCCTGGGCATCAGGAGCCGATGAAGGACGTGGGAGGCCGCGATAGTCCTCGGGGAGTTGTCAACCGAACTGTGATCCGAGGGTGTCCGAATGGGGAAACCCAGCACCCGTCATGGGGTGTTACCCGTACCTGAATTCATAGGGTGCGTGGAGGGAACGTGGGGAAGTGAAACATCTCAGTACCCACAGGAAGAGAAAACAACAGTGATTCCGTGAGTAGTGGCGAGCGAAAGCGGAAGAGGCTAAACCGTGTCCGTGTCAAGCCGGCAGGTGTTGCGGATGCGGGGTTGTGAGACGTGCTGTTCATCTTCTGCCGAGGATGGGACGGTCCAGTGTTTGTGTTAGCGGAACGACTCTGGGATGGTCGGCCGTAGTGGGTGAGAGCCCCGTACGCGAAAGCATGAGTCTGGTCGTGGGCATTGTTCTCGAGTAGCAGCGAGCTCGTGGAATTTGCTGTGAATCTGGCGGGACCACCCGTCAAGCCTAAATACTACCTGGTGACCGATAGCGGACTAGTACCGTGAGGGAAAGGTGAAAAGTACCCCGGGAGGGGAGTGAAATAGTACCTGAAACCGTGTGCTTACAAGCCGTCAGAGCCTGGAGCAGTCTTGTGCTGCAGGGTGATGGCGTGCCTTTTGAAGAATGAGCCTGCGAGTTATGCTTCGTGGCGAGGTTAACCCGTTGTGGGGTAGCCGTAGCGAAAGCGAGTCCGAATAGGGCGGTGGAGTCGCGGGGTGTAGACCCGAAGCGGAGTGATCTACCCATGGCCAGGGTGAAGCGTCGGTAAGACGTCGTGGAGGCCCGAACCCACCAGGGTTGAAAACCTGGGGGATGAGCTGTGGGTAGGGGTGAAAGGCCAATCAAACTTCGTGATAGCTGGTTCTCCCCGAAATGCATTTAGGTGCAGCGTCGTGTGTTTCTCATCGGAGGTAGAGCACTGGATGGCCTAGGGGGCCGACAAGCTTACCGAAGTCAGCCAAACTCCGAATGCCGGTGAGTGAGAGCGCGGCAGTGAGACTGCGGGGGATAAGCTTCGTGGTCGAGAGGGAAACAGCCCAGATCACCGGCTAAGGCCCCTAAGCGTGCGCTAAGTGGGAAAGGATGTGGGATCGCCCGGACAACCAGGAGGTTGGCTTAGAAGCAGCCACCCTTGAAAGAGTGCGTAATAGCTCACTGGTCAAGTGGTCCTGCGCCGACAATGTAGCGGGGCTCAAGCGCACCGCCGAAGCCGTGGCAATGACACTGTTGTGTTGTTGGGTAGGGGAGCGTCCTGCATCTGGTGAAGCCCGGGAGTGATTTACGGGTGGAGGGTGTGGGAGTGAGAATGCAGGCATGAGTAGCGAATGCAGAGTGAGAATCTCTGCCGCCGGATGACCAAGGGTTCCTGGGCCAGGTTGTTCCGCCCAGGGTGAGCCGGGACCTAAGGCGAGGCCGTCAGGCGTAGTCGATGGACAACGGGTTGATATTCCCGTGCTCGTGATAGTGCGTCCATGCCGGGGCCGGTGATGCTAACCATCCGAACCCACCTTCGCTCCTTCGGGAGTGTTGTTTGTGGGGGAGCGTGGGATCCGATCCGGTAGTAGGCAAGTGATGGGGTGACGCAGGAGGGTAGCTCCGCCACGCGGTGGTTGTCGTGGTGTAAGCCTGTAGCCCGAGTCCTAGGTAAATCCGGGGCTCATCAAGGGTGAGAGGTGATGCGTAGCCGATTGAGGCGAAGAGGGTGATCCCATGCTGTCGAGAAAAGCCTCTAGCGAGTGCTGTTGCGGCCCGTACCCCAAACCGACACAGGTGGTCAGGTAGAGAATACCGAGGCGATCGAGCGAACTGTGGTTAAGGAATTCGGCAAAATACCTCCGTAACTTCGGGAGAAGGAGGGCCATCTGCCTTGAAGCCCCTTCGCGGGCTAGGGGTGGGTGGTCGCAGAGACCAGGCCCAAGCGACTGTTTACTAAAAACACAGGTCCGTGCGAAGTCGCAAGACGATGTATACGGACTGACGCCTGCCCGGTGCTGGAACGTTAAGAGGACCTGTTAGCTCCTTTGGGGGCGAAGCGGAGAATTTAAGCGCCAGTAAACGGCGGTGGTAACTATAACCATCCTAAGGTAGCGAAATTCCTTGTCGGGTAAGTTCCGACCTGCACGAATGGCGTAACGACTTGGGCGCTGTCTCGACCACAGACTCGGCGAAATTGCATTACGAGTAAAGATGCTCGTTACGCGCGGCAGGACGGAAAGACCCCGGGACCTTTACTATAGCTTGGTATTGATGCTCGGTTCGGCTTGTGTAGGATAGGTGGGAGACTGTGAAGTCGTCACGCTAGTGGCGGTGGAGTCGTTGTTGAAATACCACTCTGGTCGAATTGGGTGTCTGAACCTCGGGCCATGATCTGGTTCAGGGACAGTGCCTGGTGGGTAGTTTAACTGGGGCGGTTGCCTCCTAAAGAGTAACGGAGGCGCCCAAAGGTTCCCTCAGCCTGGTTGGCAATCAGGTGTTGAGTGTAAGTGCACAAGGGAGCTTGACTGTGAGACTGACGGGTCGAGCAGGGACGAAAGTCGGGACTAGTGATCCGGCACCTCCTGGTGGAAGGGGTGTCGCTCAACGGATAAAAGGTACCCCGGGGATAACAGGCTGATCTTGCCCAAGAGTCCATATCGACGGCATGGTTTGGCACCTCGATGTCGGCTCGTCGCATCCTGGGGCTGGAGTAGGTCCCAAGGGTTGGGCTGTTCGCCCATTAAAGCGGTACGCGAGCTGGGTTTAGAACGTCGTGAGACAGTTCGGTCCCTATCCGCCGCGCGCGTTGGAGACTTGAGGAAGGCTGTCCCTAGTACGAGAGGACCGGGACGGACGAACCTCTGGTGTGCCAGTTGTCCCGCCAGGGGCACGGCTGGTTGGCTATGTTCGGGAGGGATAACCGCTGAAGGCATCTAAGCGGGAAGCCTGTTCCAAGATGAGGTCTCCCACCACCTTGAGTGGGTAAGGCTCCCAGTAGATGACTGGGTTGATAGGCCGGAGATGGAAGCCTTGTGAGGGGTGGAGTTGACCGGTACTAATAGGCCGAGGGCTTGCCACAACATGTTGTTCGCATCCACTGTGTGACCCTGAGTCCACAACCCGTTGGTTGTGTGGTCTCTGTTTCCTGGGTTTTCTCGTGTCCCATTGTGTGGGGTGTGAGGGGGCGTGGGGATGTAATTGGATAGTGTTGTCGGTGGTTATGGCGGTAGGGGAACGCCCGGTCCCATTCCGAACCCGGTAGCTAAGCCTTCCTGCGTCGATGGTACTGCACTCGACAGGGTGTGGGAGAGTAGGTCGCCGCCGACATTCAACATTTCAGGGGATCCCTCGGACCGTTTCGGTCCGGGGGATTTTCTGCGTTCCGGGCCCGGTTTCTGGTGGCGGTCCGACGGTCCGGTGGGTCCGGGGCGCGGGTCCTGGGGTGTCGTCGACGCCGGATGGGTGTGTCGTCCGGGGTCGTCGTGCGTTCCGCGGAACACCGCCAGGTCCGCGGAACGTTGCCAGGACCGCGTTCCGCGAAACGCGACGGAGCGGCGGACCACCTCGGCCGGGCAGCGGCCGTCGTCGGACTCGCTGTTTCAGCCCGTGAGCGGCAGCTGCGTTCCGCGGAACGCAGCCGGCGGGATCCGTGCTGCATCCGGTCACGCGGCCGGCGGGGGAGACACCGTCGTCGATCGATGTGTGTTCCGGTGGCTCCCGGAGGCCGACGCCGTCGGTGTCCTCAGAGGTCGGCCCCCACCGCCTGCCCGACCTCGGTGAACCCGTCCGCGCGCAGCAGCTCGGCGAGCTCCCGGTGCAGCCGCGAGGGCCACAGCAGGCCGCCGTAGACGAAGCCGGTGTAGGACTGGACCAGCGCGGCGCCCGAACGGATCCTGAGGTACGCCTCCGCGGCGTCCTCGATGCCCCCGACCGAGATGACGATCTGGTCGTCGGCCAGGCGGGAGCGCAGGCGTCGCACCACGGCGCGGGCACGGTCGCGCAGGGGACGGCCGGACAGTCCGCCGGCACCCGCCGCGTCGATCTCGGAGGGAGCGGTGTGCAGCCCCTCGCGCGAGATCGTCGTGTTGGTGGCGACGACGCCGTCGAGCCGCAGTCGGACGGCGAGATCGGCGACGGCGTCGACGTCGTCGTCCGCGAGGTCGACCGTGATCTTGACCAGTAGCGGGATCCGGCGGCCCGGTGCGACCCGGTCGAGCTCGTCGCGGACCGCCGTCAGCAGCGGTTCGAGGACGCCGACCTGCTGCAGGTCCCGCAACCCCGGGGTGTTGGGGGAGCTGACGTTGACCACGACGTAGTCGGCGTGGGCACCGAGTGCGGCGGCGCTCGCGCGGTAGTCGTCGACGGCCTCGTCGGCCGGGACGACCTTGCTCTTGCCGATGTTGACCCCCAGGACCGGCATCCCCGGTGCGGAACGGGTACGGAGCGCTGCGAGCCGGGGTGCGACGGCGGCGGCGCCGGCGTTGTTGAAGCCCATCCGGTTGATCAGTGCCTGGTCCTCCACGAGCCGGAACAGTCGCGGCTTCGGGTTCCCGGGCTGCGGGCGGCCGGTGACCGTCCCGATCTCGACCGCGCCGAAGCCGAGGCGGCCCAGCGCGAGGACGCCCTCCGCGTCCTTGTCGAAACCGGCGGCCAGGCCGAGCGGGCCCGCGAAGTCGAGCCCGAGCACACGCGTGCGCAGCACCGGGTCCGACGCCGTCAGCCGGCTCGCGACCCGCTCACCGACGGCCGGGGTCCCACCGAGCGCTCGTACGACACCGAACCCCATGCGGTGCGCCGGCTCGGACGGGAGGTACCGCAGGACCCTGCGCATGAGGACGTCGTACATGCCCCCCATCCTCACAGGCGGGCGACGTCAGGTGTCCCGGCGGGACAGCCCCAGCTGGTCGAGCATCCGCCGGTCCCGCTTCGTCGGGCGGCCGGCGCCGCGCTCCCGGCGGGCGAACACCGGCACCTCGGTGCGGGACGGCTCGGGCGGGGTGTGGTCGACGTAGCACTCCTGTGCGATCGGTGCGCCCACCCGCTTCTCGATGACGCGGGTGACCTCGACGATCCGGTTGCGGTCGTGGACCCGTGCGCGGACCTTGTCACCGACCCGCACCGGGGCCGCCGGCTTCGCGGGCCGGTCGTTGATCCGCACGTGCCCGCCGCGGCACGCCGTCGCGGCCTCGGCACGCGTCTTGGCCAGGCGTACCGACCAGAGCCAGCGGTCCACGCGGGTCGCGTCCATCCGGCCATCGTGCCATCGCCGCCGGGCTCCCGGCCGCGTCACGAGGCCACCCGGCACGCCCGGGACCGGGCAGCGGGGAGCTCAGTAGTGCGTGACCCCCGGCGTACCCCCGCCCGCGGCGACGGCGTCACCGTTGATCGCGACCGAGCGGGGGGAGCACAGGAACGTGATGACGTCGGCGACCTCGGCCGCGGTCGTGATGCGGCCGATCGTCGTCGTCGCGTCCAGCTCTGCGCGGGCGGCGGTCTCGTCGAGGCCGGTCGCGGCCGCGCGGTCGGCGAGCGCCTGCGCCGTCCGCTCGGTCTCGGTGACGCCGGGATGCACGACCGTCACGTTCACCCCCTGCGGGCCGAGCTCGTGGGCGAGCGCCGCCGTCATCGACGCGACCGCCACGTTGCGCACCGAGCCGACCAGCGAGGTGGACCGGCGGGCGTTGAGCCCGCTGACGTTCACGATCCGGCCCCAGCCCTGCGCCGTCATCAGCGGCGCCACGGCACGCGCGCAGCGCAGGTAGCCGAGGAGCTTCGTCTCCAGCTCCACGCGGACCGCGTCGTCGGTCGTGGCACCGAGGCCCGTCGGCGCCCCCGAACTCGCCGGGCGGGCCGCGGCGTTCACCAGGACGTCGACCCCACCGAACTGCTCCGCGACCGTCCGCACGGCGGCGCGGACGGCGTCGTCGTCGGTGGTGTCCGCCGCGACGGTGAGCACCTCCGGCGCGCCGGCGTCGCGGAGGCTCGCGGCGGCGGCCTCCAGCGCGTCCGGGTCGCGGGCCAGCAACGCCACCCGGGCCCCCTCCGCGGTGAGCGCACGCGCCGTCGCGAGGCCGATCCCGCGGCTGCCACCGGTCACGATCGCCCGCCTGCCGCCCAGTCCCAGATCCATGACAGCCACCGTGCCGCACCCGTCCGATGTGTGCCCGTTTACGCTGCGCACGTGGCCGAGCCCATCGACTCCGTCCTCGTCGTCTTCAACCCGGGGAGCACCGGCGACGCCGACGTGCTCGCCCGCGAGCTGCGCGACGACCTCGCGGCCGCCCGCCCCGGGCTGCCGGTCGAGCTGCGTCCCACCGAGTACGCCGGGCACGCCCGCGACATCGCCCGTGAGGTCGCCTCCGGTCCCGGCCGGCCGCTGATCGTCTCGGCCAGCGGCGACGGCGGCTACAACGAGGTCGTCAACGGCATCCTGGAGGTGCCCGGCACCGGCGCGGCCGCCGCGGTGCTCGCCGCCGGCAACGCCAACGACCACCGCCGTGTCACCGCGCGCCGCCCGCTCGCCGAGGCGATCGTCGCCGACGAGACCGAGCGGATGGACGTCCTGGAGATGCGGTCCGGTGACCAGCCGCCCCGGTACGCGCACTCCTACATCGGGTTCGGGCTCACCCCGGTCGTCGCGCTGCAGATCGAGAAGGGCGGCAAGGGGACGATCCGCGAGGTGATCAGCACCGTGCGGTCGTTCTGGGCCTTCACCCCGTTCGAGATCGAGTTCTCCACCGGTGACCGGCGCCGGATCGACAACCTGGTGTTCGCGAACATCGGCGAGATGGCCAAGGTCGCCGAGCTGAGCGAGGACAGCCGCCCCGACGACGGCCGGTTCGAGGTCGTGCTGCTCGAGCACCGTCCGAAGTGGCGTCAGCTGCTGACCGCGGTGCGGGCCGCCCTGTCCGGCCTCGGCCGCCAGCCCGCGACGACCGAGTTCCGGTTCTCCACGTGCGGCCCGATGCCGGTGCAGATCGACGGCGAGATCGACGACGTCGCCGCAGGCACCGAGATCCGGGTGCGGTGCGCGCCGGGGGCACTGAGCATCATCCGCTGACCGCGGCGGCTCCGGCTCAGGCGGCTGCGAGGGTGAACTCGACGATGCCGAGCGCACCGCCGTCGCCGAACGACGCCCGCACCGTCGCGCCCGGGTGGACCGCGACCGGCACCGTCGTCGTCCCGGTCGTCACCAGCGCGCCGGCCTCCAGCCGCACCCCGTGCTCGGGCAGGGTGTCCGCCAGCCAGGCCAGTGCCGTCCACGGGTCGCCCAGGACGGACGCGCCGCTACCGGTGGCGGTCTCGTCGTCGACCCGCAGGGTGGTCGGGGTCGCGGCGAGGTCCAGCGCGGCACCGCCGGGGATCTCCGGGCCGAGCACGAACCGGCCCGCGCACGCCGCGTCGGCGAGCAGCGACGGCGCACCCGCCGCGACGAAGTCGTCGAACCGCGACTCGGGCAGCTCCACCGCGCAGTGGACCGCGCCGACCGCGGCGCGCAGCTCGTCGCGCGAGGCGCCGGCGTCCACGGCGGACCGCAGCACGAACGCGAACTCCGCCTCGGCGACGGCCATGTGCAGGTCACCGGACGGGACGACGTCGCCCGGGGCGTGCCGGAACCGCTCGAACAGCATCCCGGGCAGGGGGGCGTCGACGCCGATGTGGGCCTGCCCGGCGGTGGCCGTCGCCGCGAGCTTCCAGCCGTACGACGCCCCGGCCCGTTCGGAGAGCCGGCGCTGCGCCGCGAAGCCCTCGGTGAGGGTGCGCGGTCGCAGCAGCTCGGGCAGGGCGGCGAGCCGCTCGCCGGTCGTCCACGCCTGCCACAGCGCGCCGGCCGTGCCGTCCGCGCGCACCAGGTCGACGGCGGACGGGTCGACGGCGCCCTCGTCCGAGCCGTCGGCCGCGGTGCGGTCGGTGTCACCGTGTGCGGTCATCGGCCCGGATAATGCCAGGTCACCGATCGGGTCCGGCCCGCCGGTCCAGGACCTCGGCGACCCGGCGCACACGGTCGTCGCCCAGGGCCTCCTCCAGCGACACCGGCAGCGGGATCCGCCAGTTCGGGTACTCGTCGACGGTGCCCGGCAGGTTCGGCTGGCGGGTCTCGCCGAGCACGTCGTAGAGCGACGCCAGCACCAGCCGCGACGGTGCCGAGGCGAGCAGCCCGTGCAGCGCGACGACGATCGTGTCCTCGTCGGTCTCGTCCGGCGAGTCGAGCAGGCCCTCCGCCGCGAGCAGCGCCAGCAGCTCGTCGCGCTCGGCGCCGGCCTTCGCCTCCTCGGACGCCGGGTCGTCGAGCAGGCCGAGCTCGGCGCGGGCGCGGACGTGCTCGCCGCGCAGGAAACCGGGCGCGGTGGGCAGGTCGTGCGTGGAGATCGTCGCCACCGACCGTTCCGGCCAGCGCCGCGGCGGGCGGAGCGGGCCGTCGTCGCCGCCGGTCACCGGGTCCGGGTCGCGGGAGAACCACAGCACCGTCGAACCCAGCAGGTTGCGCTCGGCCATGTCCTCGCGGATCCGCGGGATCACCGTCCCGAGGTCCTCGCCGACCACGAGCGCGTCCGCCCGGTGGGCCTCCAGCAGGAGGACGGCGAGCATCGCGTCGGCGTCGTAGTGCACGTAGGTGCCGCGATCGGCACTCTCCCCCGACGGCACCCACCACAGCCGCCACAGGCCCATGACGTGGTCGATCCGCAGCCCGTCGGCGTGCGTGAGCAGCGCCCGTGTCATGTCCCCGAACGCGGCGTACCCGGTGTCCGCCAGCCGGTCCGGGCGCCACGGCGGCAGGCCCCAGGTCTGCCCGCGCTGGTTGAACGCGTCCGGCGGGGCGCCGACGGTGGCGTCCAGGGCGAGGACGTCCTGCAGCATCCACGCGTCGGCGCCCTCGGGGTCGCAGCCCACGGCGAGGTCGTGGATGACACCGACCGGCATCCCCGCCTCCCGGGCCGCCGTGCGCACCCCCGCGAGCTGCGCCTCCGCCTGTCGCTGCACCCAGGCGTGGAACGCGATCCGCGGCGCCAGCTCCCGCTGCGCGGCCGCGACACCGGCGCCGTCGGGCCGGCGCAGCCCCTCCGGCCAGAGCGACCAGCGACCGCCGTACCGCTCGGCGAGCGCGCAGTAGGTGGCGAACGACGTCAGGTCGTCGTCCGGGGCACCGTCGGGGTGACCGGCGGCGCGCCACAACGCCTCGAGCGCCGAGCGTTTCGCCGCCCAGACCCGGTCGTGCGGGATGCGGTCCCCGGCGGTCTCCGGACGCAGCGCGTCGACCTCGGCGCGGGTGGGCGCGTCGGCGTCGCGGTAGGCGGGCAGGTCGGTGATCCGCAGCGCCAGCGGAGTGGTGTAGCGGCGGGACGACGGCGTGTACGGCGAGGGCTGCACCGGCGGCACCGGGGTGATCGCGTGGAGCGGGTTCAGCAGCACGGCACCGGCGCCGTGCCCGCCGCGGATCAGCGTGGTCAGGTCGCCGAGGTCGCCGATGCCCCAGGATCCCTGCGAGTGCAGGGCGTAGAGCTGCAGCATCCATCCCCACGTCCGCGGCGGGTCGGGGAGCGCGGGCGGGGCGACGACGACGGCCGACCGGCCGCCGTCGGTCTCCAGCAGGTAGCGGCCGGGATCCAGACCGGACGGCAGCTCGCCGTCCACATCGGAACCGCGGCCGGCGGCGTCGCCGTCGGTGGCGGTCAGCCGCCCGCGGCCGGGCAGCGGGCGGGACCGGTCCGAGCGGAGCCCGATCGTCGGGGGGAGCGCACCCGCCGACGCCTTCTCCCGCGCGCCGGCGAGTGCGACCCGCTCCGCGCCGGGGCCGGAGACGTCGACCTCCAGCAGGTCGAGCACGGTGCGCACCACCGAGGCGTCGATCCGCTGCTCGGTGCGGGTGCCGTCCAGGTACGAGGTCGCGACGCCGTGCGCGTCGGCGATCTCGGCGAGCTCGGGTGTCACCGGGTCGCGGGTCATGGTCCCGATCCTGGCCGATCCGCCCCGCGGCGGCCCGGCCGGTGCGGCGTGACACCCGGCCGCAGGGTGGTCCTCCGGCACCCGCCCGGTCGACACGCGGACGGCGTTCACGCACGACGGTCGGAGTGTCATCGGTGCTACGGTGCGTCGCCGGATGCGTCGACCGGGCCACGGGTCCTGCGGGCCCGTGGATCCGCGCGGAGCGCCGGACCTCTCCGGGGCACCCCGGCCGGCGTCGCCGGGCCCGGTTCGTCCGTTCCGGCAGTGAGGATCTCCAGATGTCGACGTGGGCCCTGCTGGGGCTGTTGGTGGTGGTGCTGGTGGCCGTCGGGATCGCAGCTTTCCTGCGGTGGGGGCGGAACCGGGACGAGCACCCGACATCGGGCGACGGCTCTCCTCCGCGCACGGTCGCCGATCTCGTCGACCGTCGTGCCCGCGGGCTGGACGACGGCCGCGGCGCCGGGACGGACGATCTCCCCTCCGGGGGCGAGGACGCACCGCACCGCACCGAGAACCCGTACGCCGCAGCGCACCCGGACGCGCCGGACATGGTGGACACCGGTTCCGATGTGGCGCAGACGTACCCGGAGACGGCCGGTCCGGACGCCGACGACACCCGGGCCGGAACCGCGTCCGACGACACCGCCGCCGTGCCCGCGGTGCACGCCGTGCCCGCCCTGCCCGGCGGAGCGGCAGCCGACCGTCCGCTCCGGACGCGGGACGACGACCTCGACCGTGATGCGCACGAGGACCTGGACGAGGACGCGGGCGACGACCCGGACGACCCGGACGACCCGGCCGCGACGACCCCGATCGGCCCGACCCACTCCTCGGCACCCGACATCACGCGTGTCCCCGAGGGCGAGGACCGGACCGACCGCATCCCCGAGGTCCGCCCCGCCGAACCGCGGGTGACGCCGGACGTCAGCGCCGGTCCGGTCGGCCCGCCCTGGGCCCGCGGGTTCAAGGACGGGAAGCCCGTCGAGCCCGTCGAGCCGGCGCCGGTCCGCCGGTTCCCGCGCCCGTCGCCGACGGCGCGGCCCCGGCCGGCCGCCGCGCCGGACGCCGGCGCCGCCAATCACGGGCCGGACAGCTCCGCGCCGGACATCAGCACGCCCCCCGGGGGGAACGAGACCGCCGGATCCGGTGCGGACGACGCCACCACCGGGCTCCGCGCGGTCACCGCCCTCGGCGCGGGCGCCGCGGCCGCGTCGATCCCCTTCCTCGCGAAGGGCGGCCGTGGGACCGGTGATGCCGGCAGTTCCCCGACCGGCACCGACGCGGACACGCCGGACACCGGTCCGCCGGCCGCCGAGGCGGGATCCACGGACGCGACCGACGCCGGTACGACCGCCGCGGACGCCGCGGGCGCGGACGTGACGGGTGTCGGGGACACGGACGTCACCGATGCGGACGCCACCGGGTCCGTCGACGGCGCCTCCGGCGCCGACACGGCCGAGGCCCCCGGCCCGGAGGTCGCCGACGCCGAGCCCGAGGTCGACGAGATCGCCGCGACCCACGACCCGGCTCCGGCGACCCCCGCCGAGCAGATCGACTTCGGCCGCGGCGCCGAGGCCACCGGCGCGGCGGCGACCGGTGCGGTCGTCGCCGGTGCGGCCGCGACCCGGTCCGACTCCCGTTCCCCGGTCGATCCGGACCTGGTCCGGCGGGTGACCACCGTCCCGGCCGACCGCTCCGTCGCCCGGTCCACCGCCTCGCCCGACACCGAGCGGGAGTTCCGCGAGGCCCGGGACCGGATCACCGGCCAGTACGGCTGGACCGGGCGCGTCCCCGAGCAGCAGGGGGGTCCCGGCCAGGACCGCACGTCCGGGCGGTCGGCGCCGATCGGGCTCGTCCCCGGCGGTTCCGTCGCCCAGGAGTCCGGTGAGCACGCCGAACCACCGCCACGACCGGCTCCGCGGCTGATGCGCTCGGTCCGGCCGGCGCCGCCGCCCGCCCCGGACACCGTCAGGACCGACGCCGCGCAGGACCCCGAACCGGAGGCCTCCGTCCCCGTGAACCCCGCCGCGCCCACGACCGCCGAGCCGACGACCGCCGCAGGTGGCGAGCCGCCCGCCCGGACCTCCGCGCCGGAACCCCCCACCGTGCGGGCCGAGGAGGTCGCCCTCACCGTCCAGCGGTCGGGGCCGGAGCCGGCCGCCGTCGTCCCGGGCACCGCCCCGCAGGACGTGGAGGTCCGCGTCCTCGGTCACGACGACGCCGCACTGGCCGGCGCCACCGTCGCCGTGCGCGACCGCGCGGGCGGTCCGGTCGGCACGGCCGTCACCGGTGACGACGGGGTCGCCCGGATCGCGGTCCCCGGGGCCGGCTCGTTCGTCGTCGTCGCCGCGGTGGACGGGTACCGCCCCGGCGTCGCCGCCTGTGCGGTCGGTGACACCGCGGCCGGGGCCACGCTCCGCCTCCGGCGGGCCGCCGTCGTCCACGGCACGGCCCGCACCACGGACGGCGCACCCGCGGCCGGCGTCGACGTCGTCCTCACCCAGGACGGTGAGCCGGTCGCCGAGGCCCGCACGGGCAGCGACGGAGCGTTCCGGCTCGCCGACCTCGACGCCGGCCGCTACCGCCTGGCCGCGGGCTCCGCGTCCGGAGTGGACGTCGAGGTCGAGGCGGGGGCCGACGTCGCGCAGGACGTGACCGGGTCGTGACGACCGCACCGGACGTGCAGGGGCGGTTGCCCGGCGTCGGTGGTGTCGAGCTGTTCTGGCAGGGCTGGCTGCCGCCGGGCGACGTGGCCGGTGTCCTGCTGCTCAGCCACGGCATCGGCGAGCACTCCGGTCGCTACGGCACCGTCGTCGACACACTGCGGCCCGACGGCTGGGCCGTCTACGGGCTCGACCACCGCGGCCACGGCCGCTCCGGCGGGACCCGCGTGCACGTCCGGCGCTACGACGACCTCCTGCAGGACTTCGAGACCTTCCGCCGGGAGATCGTCGCCCGGCACCCCGGCGTCCCGGTCTACCTGCTCGGGCACAGCCTCGGCGGGCAGATCGCCCTCGCCTACGCGCTGCGTCACCAGGACCGGCTCGACGGGCTGGCGCTGTCCGCGCCGGCGCTGGCGTCCGACACCGTTCCCGCGCCGCTCGTCCCGGTGCTGTCGCTGGTCGCGCGGGTGCTCCCGACGGTGCGCCCGGTCGGGATCGACACCTCGGCGATCAGCTCGGACCCGGCCGTCGTCGACGCCTACGAGGCCGATCCGCTCGTCCACCACGGCAAGCCGACGCTCGCGCTGGGCGCTGCCGTCTACGCGCAGATGGACGACCTGCTCCCGCGGGCCGCCGAGCTGCGGCTGCCGCTGCTGGTCCAGCACGGGACCGCCGACCGGCTCACCGACCCGGCCGGTACCCGCAAGCTGGACGAGGCCAGCGGCTCCGCCGACACCACGGTGCGCTGGTACGACGGTCTCTGGCACGAGATCTACCACGAGCCGGGCCGCGAGGGCCCGCTCACCGACCTGCGGCGGTGGCTTGCCGAGCACCGCGACGCGGCCCGGCACCGCACCGGCTGACCGCGGCCCGCCCGGCTCGACCTGCCGGACACCGGCTGCTGATGGGATCGTGGGGGCCGACGACGCGGGACGGGATGGCGCACAGGTGGAGACGACCGACGAGCAGGTGACGGACGGCGCCGTCGGCGTGCGTCACCTGCTCGAGACGACCGACTGGGCCTCGACCCCGCTCGGGTCCCGCTCCGGCTGGGACCGCGAGCTCGAGGACACGGTCCGGTTCATGCTGGAGAGCCGGCAGCCGCTGGTGGCCTGGTGGGGCGCCGAGTCGGTCCTGCTCTACAACGACGCCTTCGTCCGGCACGCCGGCCTGCGGCACCCGTTCGCGTTCGGCCGTCCGCTGCGCGAGGGCTGGCCGGAGTTCTCCGAGCACCTCGCCGGCGAGCTCCCGGAGCTGCTCGGCGGTGGCCGGGACGGCATCGCCCGGTCCGCGGACAAGATCGTGCTCGGGCGCTGGGGCCGCCCGGAGGCGACCTGGTGGGACTTCTCGACGACCCCGGTCCGCGGGGCCGGCGGGCAGGTGCTCGGCCTGATCACGCTGCTCACCGAGGTCACCGGCAGCGTCGTCGGTGCCGCCCGGCTGACGGTGCTCGCCGCGCTCGGCGAGGCCGCGCGTGACGCCCCGACGCTGGACGTGGCCGTCGAGCGGCTGACCGAGGTGCTCGCCGACGCCCAGGAGCACCACGGCTGCGCGCTCATCGCGACCCTCGGTGCCGAGGCCCGCCGGCTGGCCGCGGTGAACGTCGACGACCCGCCGCCGGGCTGGCTGCCCGCGGACCGCAGCGCCGACGTCGGTTCCGACGTCGAGTTCGTGACGGTCGAGCCGTCGGCGGTGCACGGCGCCGAGCCGCCGGTCACCGACCTGGCCCGCGCCGTGCTGCACACGCCGGACGGCGCGACCGGGATCGCCGTCGTGATCGGGGTGCCGCCGCTGCTGCCGCTGGACGCCGCGCACCGCTCGTTCCTGCGGTTGGTCATCGGCAACATCGGCACGGTGCTCGCGACCGCGCTGGCCCGTGACCGGGAGCGTGACCGGCGCGCCGACATCACGACCGCCGAGCAGGCCCGCGTCGAGTACTACGCCGGGCTCGGGGACGAGTTCCGTGACCCGCTGACGCTGGTGCTCGGCCCGCTGGAGCGGCTGCGTGAGCACGAGGACGCGGCCGTCCGCTCCGAGGTGGCGCTCGCCCGGCGCAACGCCGAGCGGATGCTCAAGCTCGTCGACAGCCTGCTCGACGTCTCGGCACTGCAGTCCGGCCGGCACGAGGGCCTGTTCGCCCCGACCGAGCTCGGCACCACCACCGCGGAGATCGTCGCCGCGTTCGCGCCCGTCCTGGAGCAGGCGGGACTGTCGCTGACGTCGTCCACGCCCCGCGGCGGCCGTCCCGTCTGGGTGGACCGCGACGCCTGGGAGAAGATCGTCCTCAACCTGCTCAGCAACGCCGTCAAGTACACGATGGACGGCGGGGTCTCGGTCGAGCTCACCCAGGACGGCGAGCAGGTCGTCCTGCGGGTGTCGGACACCGGTGTCGGGATCCCGGACGACGAGATCGACACCGTCTTCGACCGCTTCCACCGGGCGGGGTCGCGTCGCGGGCGGACCCTCGAGGGCAGCGGGCTCGGGCTGCCGCTGATCCGGCAGCTGGTCCGGCTGCACCGCGGCAGCATCGCCGTCGCCGCAGGCCCCGACGGGGGCAGCACGTTCACCGTGCGGCTCCCGCTCGGCTTCGCCCACCTGCCGCAGGACCGGCTGGTCCGGTCCCGTACCGGGGCACGCTCCGCGCCGCAGCTCGCCGCGCCCTATGTGGCCGAGGCGTTGCGCTGGCTCCCCGACCCGCCCGACGAGGTCGACGTCGGGCCGACCGCGGACGCGGACCGGACGCGTGGCCGCGCTGTCGACGGCTCCGTCGTCGACGGGCTCGACCTCACCTGGTCCGACCGCGTCCTGGTCGTCGACGACGACCGCGAGATGCGCGGCTACCTGCGCGACCTGCTCTCCGAGCAGTGGCGGGTGCAGGCGGTCGCCGACGGCGCGGCCGCACTCGACGCCGCCCGCACCGATCCGCCCGATCTCGTCGTGGCCGACGCGGCACTCCCGGCGAGCGGTGGCATCGAGCTGCTGCGGGCCCTGCGCTCCGACCCGCGGACGGTCGGGGTGCCGGTGGTGCTGCTCTCCTCGCAGACGAGCGAGGAGGCCGCGGTCGAGGGGTTCGCGGCCGGTGCCGACGACTACCTGGTCCGCCCGTTCTCCGCCCGTGAGCTGCTCGCCCGGGTCACCAACCACCTGCAGCTGGGCCGGGTCCGGCGGGCCGCGGAGCTGCAGTTCCGCGCCATGGCGGACTCCACACCGGCGCTGATCTGGGTCGACGACCCCGGCGGGCACCGGCTGTTCGTCAACCGGGGCTGGGTGGACTTCACCGGTGTCGACGACCCGTCGCACGAGCTCGGGCTGGACTGGCGGCGCCGGATCCATCCCGACGACCGCGAGCGCTACCGCTCGGTGACCTCGGCCGCGAACCGCGCGCACGCCCCGTTCGAGGTCGAGTACCGCCTGCTGGACCGGACCGGCCGCCACCGTTGGGTGCTCGACCGCGGTGCCCCCGTGCAGGACGGCGAGCGGTCCGCGGGCTACGTCGGCGGCTGCCTCGACATCGACGTCCAGCACCGTGAGCAGCGGCGGCACCGGATCTACTCCGAGGTCGCCGAGTCACTGGAACGGGAGATCACCCGGACCGGCCGGACCGACCAGCTGGTGCGCGCCGTCGTCGACGACCGCCTGGCCGACATCGCGCTCGTGCACGACGCCGGCCCGGACGGGGCGGCCGGCACCCTCGCGGTCGCGGCGGGCCGGACCGCGCTCGAGCCGTCGCTGTGGCGGCTCGGCCCGCTGCTCCCCGTGGACGCCGAGGGCACCGGCCGGCCGGAGATCATCGACCAGGGCCGGCTCGACGAGGCGCTCCGCCACCTCCCGGCGACACAGCGCCGGGCCTGGGGACGGCTGCGGGCCCGGTCCGTGACGGTCGTGCCGCTGCCCGCCCGAGGCCGCACCAGCGCGGTGCTCACCGTCGTCCGCGCCGAGTCCGCCGAGCCCTACACGGCCGACGATCTCGACCTGCTCTCCGAGATCGGCCGCCGGGCCGGGCTCGCCGTGGACAACGCCCGCCTGCTGGAGCAGGAGCGGTCCACGGCGCAGCGGCTCGTGCTGCTGCACCGGGCGACCGCGAAGATGTCCGCGGCCGCCACCGCGGGCGAGGTCGCGGCGATCGCCGCCGACCACATCGTCGACCTGCTCGACGCCGACTTCGCCGGGGTGTGGGAGGTCCGCGGGCCGTGGCTGCACGCGCTCACCGGGCACGGCTGGGACCAGGACCTGTGGCAGCGGGCCGGCCGGATCGCCGTCGACGCCCCCATGGCGTTCGCCGAGGTGCTCACCGAGCGCCGGCCGATCTGGTTCGGGTCGGCGAAGGAGTGGGCGGAGCGCTTCCCGGCGCAGATCGGCGTCGCACCCGAGCACGCGCAGACGCTGGGCATCCTGCCGCTGGTCGCCGGCGGCCGGGCACTCGGCGTGCTCGCGGTGTCGATGCTGACCGAACGACGGCTGTCCGACGCGGACCGCGAGGCCGCGATCGCCGTCGCGGAGCTGGCCGCGCAGGCGCTCGACCGGGCGTCCATGCTGGACGCCGAGACCGAGGCCCGCCGGCTCGCGGAGCGGCTCGGCGCCGTCGCCACCGGCCTGGCGCAGGCGACCGACCTGGAGGCCGTGGCCGACGTCGTCGTCGAGCACGGGCGCAGCTCGATCGGGGCCGAGGCGGTCGCGGTGCTCCTCACCGACGAGCACGGCACGCTGACGCTGCTCAGCGAGGCCGGCTGGCCCGCGGACGGGCCACCGATGCACACGCCCGGCCGCACCCACCCGCTGAGCCGCGCGGTGGTCGGCGGGGAGCCGGTCTGGAACGCCCAGGACCTCTCCGAGACCCGTCGCTACCCCGTGAACACCGCGGTGCCGCTGATGGTCGCGGGCCGGCCGATCGGCGTGATCGGGCTGCGGTTCCCGAGCGAACCGTCGTTCAGCCCCGAGCAGCAGAGCTTCGTGCGCACCCTGGCCAACCAGTGCGCGCAGGCGATCATGCGGGCCCAGCTGCACCAGGCCGAGCACGAGGTCGCGGTGACGCTGCAGCGCAGCCTGCTGCCGCAGCGCCTCCCCGACATCGAGCGTCTGTCGCTGGCGACCCGCTACCGGCCGGGCACCCAGGGGACCGAGGCCGGCGGCGACTGGTTCGACGTGCTGGAGCTCGAGGGCGACGTCGTCGCACTGGTGGTGGGCGACGTCGTCGGGCGCGGCCCGGCCGCCGCGGCCGTGATGGGCCAGCTCCGCAGCGCGGTCGCCTCGAACCTGGTCAACGGCCAGCCGCCGGCCCGCGCGCTGGAGCAGCTCGACCTGTACGCGCTGCGGGTCCGCGGCGCGACGGCGAGCACCGTCGCGATCGCGACCATCGACACCGGCACCGGCGAGCTGCGCTACGCCAGCGCCGGGCACCCACCGCCGCTGGTCGCCGGGCAGGACGGGGTCCGCACCCTCTCCGAGGGACGTGGCGTGCCGCTGGGCATCTCGGGCCGGCCCCCGTTCGCCGAGGCGACCGCGCGGATGGAGCCGGGCGAGACCATCCTGCTCTGCTCCGACGGCCTGTTCGAGCGGCGCGACGAGGTCATCGACGACGGCCTGGCCCGGCTCTCCGGGGCGTTCGGCGAGCTCGCCGGTGCGCAACCGCGCGACATGGCCGACACCCTGCTCAACCGGATGTCCGAGGGCCTGTCGGTCCCGGACGACACGGTCGTCGTCGTCGCCCGGCTGATGCCGTCCCCGCTGCGGGTCACCGTGCGGGCGGACCCGAAGCAGCTGGCCCCGCTGCGCCGCGCCGTGGGCCGCTGGGCGACCGTCTGCGGGATGGGCCCGGACGCGGCCAGCGACCTGCAGCTGACCGTCGGCGAGGCCGTCACGAACTCGATCGAGCACGCGTACGGGGAGGCGGGCGACGAGGCCGGGGCCGGTGTCGGCCTGGAGCTCGCGCTCACCACGGACGGCGCGATCGCGGTCCGTGTGTCCGACGGCGGGAGGTGGCGCCCCCCGCCCGCCGATCCCGGGTACCGCGGGCGCGGCATCGCGCTCATCCGGGAGCTCGGCGAGGACGTGCGGATCGATCCGGGCGACGACGGCACCGTCGTGCGGTTCCGGCTGCCCGCGAACCCCGTCGAGATCGGCACGCCCGGCTCCGAGCCACCGGTGGAGTTCGTCGCGGGCGAGCCCGAGCCGGGCCGGGACCACACCGGCCAGGCCGGACCGTCACCGCAGGGCGACGGGGACGGCGTCCGGCCGCCCACGACGCGGTTGCGGGCCGCGCCGGACGCGTACGGGGTCCGGCTCACCGTCGTCGGCGACCTGGACCTCGACGGCGTCGCCGCCGTGCGTGCCCCGCTGATGGAGCACCTCGCCCGCCGGGTCCCGGTCACGCTGAACCTCGCGACGGGCACCTTCGTCAGCAGCGCCGGGATCGCCCTGCTCTCCGAGGCGGCACGGCGGATGCGCGCCGACGGGATCGCGATGACGCTCGTCGCCCCGGCGGGGAGCCAGGCACGACGGTCGCTGGTCCTGTCGGGGCTGGACACGGTGATCGGCATGTCGGACGACATCTGAGCCCTGACCGTTGTGACGGCGGACACGCAGGTCAGGGCGATGTTGTCCGGACACGGCGGGTGCCGTTCCCGGCGGCCGGACACGCGGTTGAACCCGGCTGTCACCGTGTGGTGACATCGTCGTCATGAGTCAGGCAGCGACCCTCGGTCCCCTGTGGGGTACCCGTCGCGCCGACCACTTCGATCAGGGCTGTCGCCCGAGCTGAGGACCCGATCCCGCTCGACCGACGTCTCTGGAGTACCACCGTGTCCGCACCCGTCCGTGCGTCCCGCCCTGCCCGCCCGTCCGCCTCGCGGACGGCGACCGTCCATGCCCGGCCCGTCGCGGCGCCGACCCCCTACGACCTGCAGGACCTGCAGGAGCTCACCCGCGAGATCGCGGCCGACGTGCGCGCCGGCCGGCACGGCGTCGTCGTCGACCCCGACCGGCGCTGGTACCGGTTGCTGCGCAGCGACGGCCTGGTCGACGTCTGGCTGATCAGCTGGGCCACCGAGCAGATCGCGGAGCTGCACGACCATGCCGGCTCGATCGGCGCGCTGACCGTCGTGTCCGGCACGCTGACCGAGCGCCGCTGGGGCGGTCCGGCCGGCCTCCGGACCCGGACGCTGCGGCACGGCCGCGGCGCCGCGTTCCCGCTGGGGCACGTGCACGACGTCGCCAACACCGCCGACGAGGCCGCCGTGAGCGTGCACGCCTACTCGCCGCCGCTGTCGGCGATGTCCTACTACGAGGTCGAGGACGTCCCTGCCACCGCGGGGCACCAGCGCCTGCGCCGCAGCCGCACCGAGCTCGTCCAGCCGGGACAGGGCGTCGGATGACCCGGACCGTCGGAGATCTCCTGGCCGCGGCGCGGGCCCGGCTCGACCGGCCGGACCCGGCCCGGGCCGCGGCGCTCGCCGAGGAGGGCGCGTACCTCGTCGACACCCGGCCGGGCTGGCAGCGGGTCGAGGAAGGCGCCGTCCCGGGGGCGCTCGTGATCGAGCGCAACCACCTGGAGTGGCGGCTCGACCCCACCTCGGACGCCCGGATCCCGGAGGCGACCGGGCACGACGTCCCGTGGATCCTGTTCTGCTCGGAGGGCTACAGCTCCAGCCTGGCCGCCGCCTCGCTGCAGGACCTCGGTCTCCACCGGGCGACCGACGTCGACGGCGGGTTCCGGGCCTGGGCGGCCGCGGGCCTGCCGACCGAACCCGGTCAGGACGGTCCGTCCGACGCGACCCGCCCGCCGCTCCACCGCGCGTCGAGATAACCGGCGACCAGCGCCGTCAGCTCCTCGACGAGCAGGTCGCGACCGAACGCGGGACGCTCCAGGACGAACCCGGTCGTCAGGTGCTCGACCGTCCGGACCACCGTCCACGCCGACGCGCGGGCGATGTCCGGGTCCGTCTCGCCGCGGGTGAGCAGCACCGTCGCGACGAGATCGTCGATCCGGCCGGCGAACGCGGCCCGCCGCCCGGGCCTGCCCGACGACCCGGGTGCGCGCGGGAGCTGCTCGACGATCACCCGCAGCAGGTCGGGCTGCTCGGAGAAGGCGTCGAGCAGGGCGTCGAGGGTGGCGCGGACGACCGGCCCGGTGCCGCGGCCCGGGTCCGCCGCACCGCCCGGCCCCGGGGTGCTGCCGCTGAGCCCGTCCAGGAACGCGCGCGAGACGCGAGCCTCCATCCCGTCGAGGTACTGGTCGAGCACCTCGGCGAGCACCGCGTCCTTGTCGGGGAAGTACTGGTAGAGCGAGCCCGGCGAGATCCCCGCGGCCTCGGCGATCCGGTTCGTGGAGGCGCCGTCGTAGCCGCGCGCGACCAGGACCTCGCGGCCCGCCTCCACGATCCGCTCCACCATCCGCCGGGACCGCTCCTGCCGCGGCTCCCTCCGGCGCCCTGCGCGACCGCTCACACCCGGCTCCCGAACGCGCGTTGAACGCGAGCTCCGACTCGTGTCAGCATCGGCCTATGGTGGCAGAGATCCCCGAGGCGAGCGCGCCCGCACCGATCGGGCCGCGCCGTTTCCGCAGTTCACCGGCCCGCGCGGCGCGGATCGCCCGGCCGCTCGCCCTCGTCGCCGGAGTACGCGAGCCGGACGTCGCACTCGTCGACGAGATCGGCCGGCGGATGCTGACCCGCGACGAGACGGGCGCCGCCCTGGCCCGGGCGATGGGGCGCGGCCGGGAGGACCCGGAGCGGGTGACGATGCGGGCGTTCCACCGTGCGCTCGCCGACGGCGCGGCCCCCGCGGACGGACCGGCCGCGCTGCGCGAGTTCTTCGCGGCCGTCACCCCGGAACCGGGGTGGCTGGACCGGGACCTGCTCGAACGGGGCGCGCGGGCGTACCGGCGGCTCGGCCGCAGCCGCGACGACGTGCTGCTGGGCCTGTCGCTGATCGGCGGCTACCGCTACGGCGGTCCGACCGAGCTGCTGGTGCGGACCGGCGGGCTGACCGGCGACGGTGCGATGCGACGGCTGGCGGAGACGCAGGCGTGGTCCTTCGCCGTGAGCGCACCCGGCGGCATGCGGCCCGGCGGCGACGGCTGGCGGGCGACCCTGCACGTGCGCGCGATGCACGCGCTCGTCGCCGACCGCTTCGAACGCGGCGACCGCTACGACGTCGCCACCCACGGCCTGCCGATCAACCAGTCGGACTCGGCGGCGACCCTCGGCCTCTTCAACAGCACCGCGATCCTCGGCTGCCGGCTGCTCGGCCGCCACGTCTCCGGTACCGAGAGCCGCGCGATCATGCACCTCTGGCGCTACGTCGGCTGGCTGATGGGCGTCGACGAGGACTGGCTGTTCGACGACGAGCGCGCCCAGAACGTGTTCAACCACCACGTGCTGCTCGCCCAGGGCGACGTCACCCCCAACGGTGCGGCGCTCGCCGTCGCCCTGGTCGACGGCCTCCGCTCGGAGCGGACCGGCGGCCCGCTGGACCGGCTCCGCGGCTCCTGGGAACGACGCCGGCTCCTCAGCCTCCTGCGGGGCTTCCTGCGCGCGGAGGGCATGCGGGACCTGGACCTCCCGGTCACGGCACCGTGGGCAGTCCCGGCCCAGGCGGTGCGCAACCTGGTCGAGGTCGGTGTGGTGGCCCGGACCCGGCGCGGACGGCGGTGGCTGGAGTCCCGCTCCGACCGCCGGATCGAGGCCGATCTCGCGCGCCGGTTCGGCCGGGACCGCCCGGGGCCGCGGGACCTCGCCGTCTGAGCGGCCTGCTCGCGGGATGCGGGCCCGGGCAGCACGCATGCGTCGGCGGCGTGCGGTGGTCGGAGTGCGATGGCCGGAGTGCGTGGGCGGTGTGTCCGGGCGGCGGGCTCGAGCTGCCGCGCTCGAGCCGCCGCGACGGGCGACCGGGTTCTGTGGAACCGCTTCCTCAGGCAGCGATTCCGTTGTGGGTGATGTCGGAAGAGGGGGCGGGTCCGGCGCGCCGGGGCATGTGTGTTCTGCAGAATCGCTGCCTGGGGAAGCGAACTCAGAGAACCCGCTCCCGGTTGCGGTGGACGACACCCCCGGTCGCCGTGGCGTCGTGAGTGCTACGGCGGGCGCCCGTCCGTGCTGACGGCGCCGCGCTGCGCCGCGGCGCGGCTCAGGTGAAGGCGCTGATCCCCGTCACGTCCCGGCCCACGATCAGGGTCTGCATCGTCTCGGTGCCCTCGAAGGTGTGGACGGCCTCGATGTCGGCCCAGTGCCGCACGACGTGGTGTTCGAGCAGGATCCCGTTGCCGCCGAGCAGGTCGCGGGCCTCGGAGAGGATCGACCGGGCGGTACGGGTGTTGTGCATCTTCGCCAGCCCGGCGACCGTCGGCGACAGCTTCCCGGCCTCGGCCAGGCGGGCGGTCTGCATGCAGTAGAGCTGCATGCCGGTGAGGTCGGCGAGCATCCGGACGAGCCGCTGCTGCACGATCTGGAAGCTCGCCAGGGGCTTGCCGAACTGGTGGCGTTCGGTCGCGTAGCGGAGCGCGGCGTCGTAGCCGGCCGTGGCGTGCCCCAGCGCCATCCAGGCGCAGGTGGACCGGGTCGTGGCCAGCACCGCCGCGCAGTCGGCGAAGGTGCGCGCGTGCGCGAGCCGGGCGTCGTCCGGGACGCGGACACCGTCCAGCGTGATGTCGGCCTGCCACAGGGCGCGCAGTGACACCTTCCCCGGGATCACGGTCGCCGTGTAGCCCTCCGCCGGGGTCTCGACGACGAACCCGAGCACGTCGCCGGAGCCGGTGTCCCGCGCCCAGACGATCACCAGGTCGGCGACGCTGCCGTTGCCGATCCAGCGCTTGGTCCCGTTCAGGATCCAGTGGTCGCCGTCGCGGGTCGCGGTGGTCTCCAGCGCGACCGAGTCCGAGCCGTGGTCCGGCTCGGTCAGCGCGAACGCGCCGGTCCGCTCCAGCGTGGACATCGACGGCAGCCAGCGCTGCTTCTGCTCCTCCGAGCCGCACATGTCGACGGCCTTCATCGCGAGTCCCGCGTGGACACCGAGGAACGTGCCCAGCGAGCCGTCGCCACGGTGCAGCTCCATGTGGACAAGGCCCAGCGCGAGCGGGCTCATCGCCGCCGCGCCGTGACCGGTGATGTCCTCGCCCACGATGCCGAGCTCGGGGAGCCTGCGGAACAGGTTCCAGGGCAGCTCCGCCCGCTCCCAGTAGCCGTTGATCTCGTCGAGCACCTCGGTGTCGACGAACCGGCGCACGTCGGTGAACCGCTGCCACTGCTCGTCGGTGAACTGGTCGCGCACCGAGAAGAAGTCGGTGCCCAGCGCCTCGCCGAGCTCGGTGTACGGGGTGGTCGATGCGGTCATCGGGGCGGCTCCCTCGCCGTCGGTGGAGCCCGAATCGTCACATCTCCACCCACCTCCGGCGAGGCGTCAGGCCCTCACCAGGCAGAACGGGTGCCCGACCGGGTCGAGGAACACCCGGAAGCTCTCCGGCGCGGGCTGCACGTCGTGCTTGCGGGCTCCGATCGCGAGCACGGCCGCCTCGCCGGCGTCGAGATCCGGGACGTCGAAGTCGAGGTGCACGCGCTGCGGATCGTCCTGACCGGGCCACCGCGGCGGACGGTAGGCCCCGTCGGAGATCTTCTGGAACGCCAGCGTCGCGCCGGCGCCACCGGGATCGAGCTCGACCCAGTCGTCGTGTGTCTGCCCGGCCACCGGCCAGCCGGTGATCCGTGCGTAGAACCGTGCGAGCTCCAGCGGGTCCGGGCAGTCGATCGCGGCGAGGGAGAACCTGGCGATGGGGGCGTCGGTGCTCATGCGGGCAGTGTGCCCGCGCCCCCCGACATTCTCCGTGCGCCGCGTTCAGGACGGCGGGGGCAGTTCGTCGATCGCCCGCTCGACCCGCTGCACCGACACCGGGTGCCGGGTCCGCATCGGGTGCGCGTAGAGCGAGACCCGCAGCTCCTCGATCATCCAGCCGATCTCGCGCAGCGCCGGTGACGGCTCGGTGTGCTCGGGCAGCCCGGCGAGCAGCCCGTGGTACTCGGCCTCGACCGGCGCCATCTCCGCGGTCCAGCGGGCGTCGCGTCCGGGGTCGGCGTGCAGCTTGTCCAGCCGCACCTCGCAGGCCTGCAGGTACCGCTTCACGTCACCGAGCCGGGTCGCGCCGGCCGCGGTCACGAACCCCGGGGCCACCAGCCGGTCCGTGATCGCGCGGACGTCGGCGGCGCCGTCGCGGGTCGCGGGTCCGCGCAGGTCGGTGAGCTTCGCGCCGGTGGCGTGCCAGGCCTCGAGGACGCCGCGTACGGCGTCGAGGACCTGCAGGGTGGTCGCGGGCAGCCGCATCCGCAGCAGCTCGGCGAGCCGGGTGAACTGTGCCTCGTCGAACGGGTCGCCGCCGCCCCGGCCGACGAGATGGTCGGCGGCGGCGGTCGTGCAGTCGTCGAGCAGCGCGTCCAGCGAGCCGTGCGGGTTGCGCGACAGCGCCAGCCGGGCCCGGTTGTCGAGCCCGCGCTGCACCTGCTTGCCGGGGTTCGGCGTGCCGAGCAGGAGCAGCCGTCGTGCCCCGCGGTGGTGGGCGGGATCGCGCTCGGGGGCCGTGGCGAAGACGTGCACGTCGGCCGACCGCCCGCGGTCGCGTAGTCCGGGATACCCGGTCACGACGTGGGCCCCGCGCCGGATCGGCAGCTCACGGGGGAGCTCGCCGATCGTCCACGACGTCAGCCCGGTCTCCTCGATGCCACTGCCCGCGGCGGCCAGCTCCTCGCGCACCTTCGGCGCCAGCTCGCGGCGCAGGCGTTCGAGGTCGGTGTCGCGGGCGATCTCGGCACCGGCCTCGTCGAGCACCCGGAAGGTGACCGTCAGGTGCTCGGGCAGCCGCTCCAGCTCCCAGTCCTCGCGCCGGATCTCGACGTTGCGCATCCGGCCGAGCTCGCGCTCCAGCCCGTCGAGCAGCGGGCGGTCGGTCTCGCCCGCCAGGCGTCGCAGCGCCGCCCGCGCGTGGTCGGGCGCGGGGGAGAAGTTGCGGCGCAGGTTCCGCGGCAGCGTCCTGATCAGCGCCGTGACCAGCTCCTCGCGGAGACCGGGGACCTGCCAGGTGAAGGGCGTCGGGTCCACCTGGTGCAGCGCCGCGACCGGGACGTCGACGGTGACGCCGTCGGTGTGGTGGCCGGGTTCGAACGCGTACGACAGCGGGAGCGTGAGCCCGCCGGCGTCGAGGTGGTCGGGGTAGTGGCCGCGGTCCACCTGGCTCGCGGCCTCGGTGGCCAGCAGTTCCTCGGTGTAGTCGAGCAGACCGGGGGACTCCCGTGACGCCGCCTTCCACCATCGGTCGAAGTGCTTGCCGGAGACGACGTCGGCCGGGACCCGCGCGTCGTAGAACGCGAACAGGGTGTCCTCGTCGACGACGAGGTCGCGGCGGCGGGCACGGTGCTCGAGCTCCTCGGCGTCGTCGAGCAGCTCGCGGTTCGCGTGGAAGAACGGGTGCCGGGTCTCCCAGTCGCCCTCGACGAGCGCGTGCCGCAGGAACAGGTCGCGGCTCACCTCGGGGTCGATCCGGCCGTAGGCGACGGTCCGGTCGGCGACCAGCGGCAACCCGTGCAGGGTCACCCGCTCGGTCGCGACGGCCGATCCGCGGTTCCGTGACCAGCGGGGTTCAGAATACGTCCGTTTGACGAGATGTTCGGCGAGCGGCTCGATCCAGTCCGGCTGGACGGGGGCGACCGTGCGCGCCCACAGTCTCGTCGTCTCGACGAGTTCGGCGGCCATCACCCAGCGCGGCGGCTTCTTCGCCAACCCCGACCCGGGCCAGATCGCGAACTTCGCGCCGCGGGCGCCGAGGTAGTCCTTCGGGCCCTTCCGCTCCTTCTTCGGGTCGCCCTTGCCCTTCTTCTCCGCGAGCGGGTCCTGCATGCCGACCTGGGACAGCAGCCCCGCGAGGACGGACCGGTGGATGCGGTCGGCGTGCGCCGCCCACTCGGGGTCCCGCTCGTTCAGGTCCATCCCGGCGGACCGTGCGGCCTGCCGCAGCTGGCCGTGCAGGTCCCACCACTCACGGACCCGCAGGTAGTGCAGGAAGTCCTCGCGCAGCTCACGGCGGAACCGGTTCCCGGACAGGGCGTCGCGGCGCTCGTCGAGGTGGTCCCAGAGCCGCAGGAAGGCGAGGAAGTCCGAGCCGTCGACGCCGAAGCGCCGGTGCTTCTCGTCCGCCGCCTGGCGCTGCTCGGTGGGGCGCTCCCGGGGATCCTGCACCGACAGCGCCGCGGCGATCACCAGCACCTCGCGCAGGCAGCCGTTGCGGTGCGCCTCGACGAGCATCCGGCCCAGCCGCGGGTCCACGGGGAGCCGGGACAGGGACTGCCCGACGGCCGTCAGCGAGCGGCGGTCCGGGCGGAGCGCGCCGAGCTCGTGGAGCAGGTCGAGCCCGTCGGCGACGGCGCGCCGGTCCGGCGGCTCGACGAACGGGAACTCCGAGATCTCGCCCAGGTCCAGCGCGATCATCTGCAGCACGACCGACGCCAGGTTGGTCCGCAGGATCTCCGGGTCGGTGAACTCGGGGCGGGCGTCGAAGTCGTCCTCGGCGTAGAGCCGGATCGCGATGCCGTCACTGGTTCGGCCGCAGCGGCCGGACCGCTGGTTCGCCGACGCCTGGGAGATCTTCTCGATCGGCAGGCGCTGCACCTTCAGCCGGCGCGAGTAGCGCGAGATGCGTGCGGTGCCGGTGTCGACGACGTACCGGACACCCGGCACCGTCAGCGACGTCTCCGCCACGTTGGTCGCCAGCACCACCCGGTTGCCGGTGTGGCTCTGCCAGACCCGCTGCTGCTCGGCCGTCGAGAGCCGGGCGTAGAGGGGCAGGATCTCCGTGTTCCGCAGGTTCCGGCGTTCCAGGGCGTCGGCCGCCTCGCGGATCTCCCGCTCGCCGGGCAGGAAGACCAGCACGTCGCCGGGGCCCTCGCGCTGCAGCTCGACGACGGCGTCGCCGATAGCGTCGTCCAGCTCACGATCCGGGTCGGCGTCCGGGTCGTCGGGATCGACGACCGGCCGGTACCGCACCTCGACCGGGAACGTGCGCCCCGAGACCTCGACGATCGGCGCCGGATCGTCGGCCTCGCCGAAGTGCCGGGCGAACCGCTCCGGGTCGATCGTCGCCGAGGTGATGATCACCTTGAGGTCGGGACGGCGGGGGAGCAGGCGGGTCAGGTACCCGAGGATGAAGTCGATGTTGAGGCTGCGTTCGTGGGCCTCGTCGATGATCAGCGTGTCGTACTGGTGGAGGTCCTTGTCGCCGGCCAGCTCGGCCAGCAGGATCCCGTCGGTCATCAGCTTCACCAGGGTCGAGTCGCCGACCTGGTCGGTGAAGCGGACCTTCCAGCCGACCGCCCCGCCGAGCTCGACGCCCAGCTCCTCGGCGATCCGCGCCGCGACCGTGCGCGCCGCGAGCCGTCGCGGCTGGGTGTGGCCGATCATCCCGTGCACACCGCGGCCGAGCTCCAGGCAGATCTTCGGCAGCTGGGTGGTCTTCCCGGAGCCGGTCTCCCCGGCGACGATGACGACCTGGTTGTCCCGGATCGCGTCGGCGATCTCCTCGCGGCGCGCGGAGACCGGCAGCGTCGCGGGGTAGGAGACGCGCGGCAGCGCCGCCCGGCGGCGGGCGACCCGGTTGCCGGCCTTCTGCACGGCGTCTGCGACGCGCTGCTGGGCACGGCCGTCGCGCGCGCGGTCCAGGCGGCTCCCGAAGCGCTCGGCCTCGGCCGGACCAAGCTCCGTGATGCGCTCGCGCAGGGCTGCGAGCTCGATGTCGTCGAGCGGGGGGAGCGGCGGCTCGTTCCGGCCGCCGTTCCCGGCCGGGTCCGGGCCGTCGCGGTCGGGGCCGCGACGGCCGGGCTGGTCGGGGCCGGGCGCCGTGACGGCAGCGCTCCGGCCCCGCGGCCCGCGGCGGCGCGGTCGGCGCTGCTGCCCGCGGGCCGGGCGGCCGCGCGCGGCGCCCTCCGTCCCGGGGGCGGCCTGCGCTGCGGCCTGGTCTGGTGTGGTGGTCTGCTGATCGATGTCGTGCTGCCGTTCACCGGCCGGACGCCGGGGCCCGCGGCGGGATCGCCGCGGACGGGAGGTCGTGCCGGCCCCGAGGTCGGGTCGGTCGCTCTCGGGTCGGTCGCTCGAGGACGGGGCGGGATCGGTGGACATCGTCCGTTCAGTGTGCCTGGTGGTTCGCTGTGTCGCGGACGCCGACCATGGTGATCGGGCTCGCACGCACCGGCAATCGGATTTCGGGAGCGGTCGGAAAGGGTGTCCGAACCGGGCGCCGGTCGCCTCGCGGCGAGTGGCACACCGCGGCTCCAGCCGGACGGTATTCCACGGCGGCGGTTATCCATTGCGGCCCGGGGACTCGTGTCGCCCGGCTCGGACAGTCGTTCCAACGGGCGGGCCGGGCGGATCATTCCCGGGGGCCGGAGAATTTCCCGCCGCCCCGTCCGAGGGGCGGACGGGGCGTCGTCACGAGGCGGGACGGCCGGGGAGCTGCCGTCCCGCCCGGGCCGGGTCGGAGCACCCGGACGATGCTGCGCGACGGCGGTCACCGCCCGGACAACCTCACCTCAACGGCGGCTCAACGCGGGGGAGTGCGACGACGGCCGTCGTGCCGGCGTCGACCACCGAGCTGATCGTCAGCGTGCCGCCCATCGCCTCGACCAGCCCCCTGGCCAGCGGCAGGCCCAGCCCGATGCCCTGGTCGGCGGGGCCGTGCTCGGCGAGGTCCAGCCGGTCGAACGCGACGAAGATCCGGCCGGTGACGTGCTCGGGGATGCCGCGCCCGGAGTCGCGGACGACCAGCCGGACGCCGGCACCGCCGCCGTCGATCCCGACGGTCACCCAGCCGTCGGGGCGGTTGTAGCGGATGCCGTTGCCGACCAGGTTGATCAGCACCTGGCGCAGCCGGCGCGGGTCGGCCAGGACGTCCGCCGCGCCGCCCGGTACGTGGTGCAGCGTCACGCCCCGCTCGCCCGCCACCGGCCCGAGGAGGTCGAGCACCTCGTCGGTGAGGGCGGCCGCGTCGACCCGCTCGGGATGGACCGGCAGCGCACCGGCCTCGACGCGGGCGACGTCGAGCACCTCGTCGACGAGGGACAGGATGTGCGACGTCGCGCCGGCGATCCGGTCCAGCGCGCCGGCCCGCCGGTCGGCGGGCAGGTCGAGGGTGCCGAGCAGCTCGGCGAACCCGCTGATCGCCTGGAGCGGGGTGCGCAGCTCGTGCCCGAGGGCCGCGACGAACCGTGACTTGGCCCGGCTGGCCGACTCGGCCGCGGCCCGCGCGACCTCGGCCTCGTGACGGGCCTGCCGCTCGCGCAGTGCCGCGCGGCGCTGCGTCAGGTCCAGCACGGCCACCGACAGCTGGACGACGCCGCCGTCCGGCCCGTGGACCGGCGAGGACGTGACCGCCAGCTCCAGCTCCGCACCGCCGGCGTGACTGGCCCGGGCCTCACCGGCGGCACCCGCGCAGGGGACCAGGACCTCGTCGACCCGTTCCCCGGTGATGTCGCGGCCCAGCAGCTCGGTCAGGGCCCGGTTGGCGTCGGTGATCCGGCCGTGCGGGTCCGCCAGCGCCATCCCCGTCGCGTTGTCGGCGAACGCCCGCCGGAACCGTTCCTCGCTCTCGGCGAGCGCGCCGAAGAGGCCCGCATGCTCGATCGCCACCGACGCGAGGTGGGTCAGCCGGTCGACCAGGCGCTCCTCACGGGCCGAGGGGCGGTGCCGGTGGTCGTGGTAGACGGCGAACGTCCCGAGCACACCCTGGCGCCCCCGGATCGGCGACGACCAGCACGACCGCAGCCCGTGCGGGGTCGCGAGCGCGCGGTACTCGCGCCAGCGCGGGTCGGTCCCGATGTCCTCGGCGACGACCGGCCGGTCCAGGTACGCGGCCGCACCGCAGGACCCGGCGTCGGCGCCGATGGGCAGGCCGTCGATCCGGGACGAGTACGCGTGCGGCAGCGACGGCGCCGCCCCGTGGTGCAGGGTCGACCGGGCCGGGTCGAGCAGCAGGACCGAGCAGCGGGCCCCGGGGACGAGATCCTCCAGCACGGCGGTGATCCCGGCCAGCACGTCGGACAGCGGGGTGCCCTCGGCGATCCGTTCGAGCAGCTCGGTCTGACGGCTGAGCAGCGCGAGCGTGTCGTCGTGGTCCAGCCCGGGGCGGGCGTGCGTCCTCGCGCTCATCCGGGCTCCAGCCGGTAGCCGACACCGCGGACGGTGCGCAGGAACCGGGTGCCCCCGGGGAGCTTCTGACGCAGCCGGTGGACGTGCTCGGTCACGGTCGCCTCGCTCCGCCAGTCCGGCGCGCCCTCCCACACCTGCTCCAGCAGCTGGACCCGGCTGAACACCTGGCGCGGGTGCCGGGCGAGGAACGCGAGCAGGTCGAACTCGCGGGCGGTCAGCTCGACCGGGGCACCGTCGACGGTGACCTCGCGGGAGGCGTCGTCGACGCGCAGACCGCGGACGGGCCCGTCGCCGGGGTCGGGTCGCGGGGGCGCCGATCGGCGGAGCACCGAGCGGACCCGGGCCACGAGCTCGCTGGGGGAGAACGGTTTGACCAGGTAGTCGTCCGCGCCGAGGTCGAGCCCGACGATCCGGTCGGTCTCGCCGCTGCGTCCGGACAGCACGATCACCGGCATCGCCGCGCCCCCGGTCACGGACTCGTCGCCGCGGACCCGGCGCAGCACGTCCAGACCGCCGACGCCGGGCAGGGACAGATCCAGGACGACGAGATCGGGCCGCTCCCGGCCGATCCGGTCCAGCGCGGCGGCACCGTCGGCCGCGGCGGCGACGGCGAACCCGTCCGCCTCCAGCTGCCAGGTGACCAGGGTGCGGACGCGCTCGTCGTCGTCCACCACCAGCACCGTCGTCATCCCCCGATCGTGGCGCCGACGGTGTGACGTGCGCAACTACCGGTGCGGCTCCGGGAGCTCCGCGAGCACCCCGTCCGTCCACGGGGTCCAGGCCTCGGCCGCCCACGGCCCGAAGTCCCGGTCGGTCAGGACGACGGCGGCGGCGCGCACGTCGGGATCCACCCACAGGAAGGTCCCGGACTGTCCGAAGTGGCCGAACGTCCGCGGCGACGAGTGCTCGCCGGTCCAGTGCGGGGACTTGCCGTCGCGGATCTCGAAGCCCAGGCCCCAGTCGTTCGGGCGCTGCCGGCCGTAGCCGGGCAGCAGGCCGTCTAGACCCGGGTAGGCGACGGTCGTCGCCTCGGCGACCGTGCGCGGGTCGAGGAGCTTCGGGGCCTGCAGCTCGGCCGCGAACAGCGACAGGTCCGCGGCGGTCGAGACGGCGCCCGCGCCCGGCGCGCCCTCCAGGCGGGTCCGCGTCATCCCGAGCGGCTCGCAGACGGCCTGGTGGAGGTAGTCGGCGAAGCCGATGCCGGTGGCCCCGGCGATCGCGTCGCCCAGTACCGCGAACCCGGTGTTGGAGTAGATCCGGCGCTCGCCGGGGGCGGCCTTGACCTCGTCGGTGTCGAAGGCCAGGCCGGACGTGTGCGCGATCAGGTGCCGGACGGTGGCGCCCTCGGGGCCCGCGGCGTCGTCCCAGTCGACGGCGCCCTCCTCGACCGCGACCAGTGCGGCGTACGCCGACAGCAGTTTGGTCACCGAGGCGAGGCCGAACTCGCGGCCGGTGTCGCCGGCGTCGGCGAGCACCGCGCCGTCGGCACCGACGACGGCGGCGGCGACGTGGTCGACCGGCCAGTCCAGGACCCGGCGCACCGCCGGGGCGAGCCCGGTCACGGTGCGGGGAGCGGTCGGGTGCGCATGCACCCATCCTGGCAGCCGGTCGCGCGGCGCCGTCAGGAGTCGCCGTAGACCGGGACGAGCGCGCCGCTGACCGGGGCGGCGTCCGGCCCGGCGAGGAACGCGATCACCCGGGCGATCGCGGCGGGGACGACGGCGCGGTCCACGGCGTCGGCGTCCATCCACTCGCGGTTGGCGGGGGTGTCCACGACCGACGGGAGCACCGCGTTGACCCGGATCCGCTGCCCCCGCAGCTCGTCGGCGAGCAGCTCGACGGTCCGGTGCACCGCGGCCTTGCTCGCGCCGTGCACGAGCTGTGCGGGACCGGAGGTCCCGGTCCGGGCGCCCACCGCGACGATCGAGCCGCCGCCCGCCGCGGCGATCCGCGGGGCGGCGGCCTGGGCCGCCCAGACCAGCGTGCCGAGGTTGGTGTCGAACAGGCCGTGCAGGGTGTCCGGGTCGAGGTCGGCGAGCCCTCCGTGCGAGTAGCCGCCGGCGACGGCGACCAGCGTCCCGACCGTGAGACCGCGTCCGTCGATCTCGGCGAAGGCCCGCCCGACGTCGCCGCGGTCGGTCAGCTCGACCGGGATCCGGTGCGGGGCGTCGAGCGCGTCCAGCGCCGGGCCGAGCCGGTCGAGAGCGACGACCGGCTGCCCGGCCCGCTGGAACTCGGCGACGACGGCGCGGCCCAGCGCGCCCGCGGCCCCGGTGACGACGACGGCGTGGCTCATCCCGGCATCGTCGCACCTCGGCGGCCCACCGGGGCGTCGCACACGGTGGCGGGAACCGGTCCGGGACCCCAGGATCAGGGCATGCGAGCGGATGCGACGGCGCGGCACCGCCGACCGGGGCCGCGACCGGTGGTCCGGACAGCGCCACCGGCAGCGCCGCGCACGGGAGGCCCCGCGTGACCGGCCGGGTCGTCGTCGGGACGTCCGGCTGGCGTTACCCGCCGTGGCGCGGCACCTTCTACCCGCCCGGGCTGGTGCAGCGACGTGAGCTCGAGTACCTCTCCCGGCAGGTCACCTCGATCGAGATCAACGGGTCGTTCTACGCGCTGCAGCGCCCGGAGAGCTACCGGTCGTGGGCCGCCGAGGTCCCCGACGGCTTCGTGTTCTCGGTGAAGGGTCCGCGGTTCGTCACGCACATGAAGCAGCTCCGCGACGCCGCGGTCCCGGTCGCGAACTTCCTGGCGTCCGGGGTGCTCGGACTGGGCGCAGCGCTCGGCCCGGTGTTGTGGCAGCTCCCGCCGCGGATGCGGTTCGACGCCGACCGTGTCGCCGGGTTCCTCGCGCTGCTGCCTCGCGCCACGGCCGCGGCGGCGCGGTTCGCGACCGGGCACGACGAGCGCGTCGAGGGACGCGCGCTCACCGCGACCGACGCCGACCGCCCGCTGCGGCACGCGATCGAACCGCGGCACGAGTCGTTCCGGGACCCGGCCTTCCTCGACCTGCTGCGCGAGCACGGCGTCGCGCTGGTGCAGTCCGACTCGGCCGGGACCTGGCCGGTGTTCGACGAGGTGACCTCGGACCTGGTCTACGTCCGGCTGCACGGGCAGGGCGAGCTCTACTCCGGCGGCTACACGGCGGAGGCCCTGGACTCCTGGGCGCGGCGGATCCGGGACTGGACCGCGCGGGGACTCGACGTCGTCTGCTACTTCGACAACGACATGAAGGTGCACGCCCCGACCGACGCGCTCGCCCTGCTCGACCGGCTGCGGTGACCCCGACGGCTCCCGTGACGACGTCCGGTGGTGCACCGGCACTGCCGGACGGCGGGGACGTGCAGCCCGATCGGGTGAAGGACGGGGGTTCCGGTCCTCAGTACTGATGAGACCGCCGCGTCACGTGACACGGCAGCGGGGGACCGATCGACAGGGGTCACGTGACCACCTCGCAGAACTCCTCCGGCGCCCCGGCCCCGTCCGACCCGCCGCAGCCGTCCGGCCGCCACGCCGACCGTGACTCCGCCTCCCGCCCCCACGCCACCCCGCACCCGGCGGCCCAGTACGACCCGGCCCGCCACGGGGATGTGCAGTACGGGGCCACCCCGCAGGGGTACGGCCAGGCGCAGTACCGGTACGGCACGGCTCCGCAGGGGCCGGCTCCGCAGTACGGGGCCCCGCAGGGGTACGGCCCGGCCGGTCCGGGCCACCCCGCGCCCGGCTACGGCCCCGCGGGACCGCACACCGGCCACGACCCCCGGTACGGCGCTCCGGGCCCGTACCCGGCCGGGCCGCAGCCGATCTACGACGGCCACCCCGGCATCCCGTTCGGCGGCGCGCCGTTCGGCACCCGGTCCCCGGCCTCGCCGCCGGCCGGCCTGCCCGCCGTCCCCGCCGACGCCGGTGCGGCCCCGTGGCCGACCGCCGCGCAGCGGGCCACCGGTGCCGCGGCCGCTCCGGCCGTCCCGGCCCAGCGCGGCGCCACCGGCCTCCAGCCGGTCGCGATGCCGCGCAACGGGTTCGGCACCACCGCGCTGGTACTGGGCATCATCGGTGTGCTGACCGCGATGATCCCGATCGTCGGTGTCGTCGCCTGGCCGATGGTGATCCTCGGACTGATCTTCGGTGTGCTCGGGATCGTGCGAGCGGGCAAGGGGATCGCCACCAACCGCGGCGTCGCGATCTCGGGGACGGTGCTCTCGGCGCTCGGGCTGCTCCTGTGCATCCTCTGGGTCGCGGCCTTCGGGTCGGCGGTCGACTCGGCCTCCTCCGGGGCAGTGCCGTCGGCGGCCTCGGTCCCGGCCGCGGGCAGCGACGCCGGCGCGGCGTCCGCCGCGTTCCCGGGCGCGACCGCGAACGACGTCGTCGGCAACGGTGGGGACACCCTGACCGTCGGTGACATGCAGATCTCTGCGACAGCGCTGGAGCCGGGCGACTCGACGCTCGGGCAGACGCTCTGCTCGACCGTGACCTACACGAACACGGGCAGCTCGACGGGCTCGTTCAACGGCGGGTTCGACTGGCAGCTGCAGGACCCGAACGGAGCGGCGCTGATGAGCTCGCTCCTCGGCTCCGACCAGATCCTCTCGGCAGGCCAGCTCGCCCCCGGCGGCACCACCAGTGGCACCGTCTGCTTCGACCGTCCTTCCGGCTCGGCAGGGCAGTACGTGATGCTCTACAACCCGATGTCGTTCTCGTCCGAGCGCGGCGCCTGGCTGAACCAGGTCGGCTGACCCGCACCCCGACGCGCGCCGGGCCGCGCTCGGTGGTCACGCACGACGCTCGGCCCGGAGCACGACGAGGCCCTCCCGCGGACGCGCGGGAGGGCCTCCGCGCGTCAGCGGCTCGCCGCCCGCTTGTACTGCCTGCCCGCCAGCGGCCCGAACACCGCGACGACGGCGACCGACCAGATCAGCGTGTAGAGCACCGGGTTCTGCAGGGGCCAGGCCTGCGAGGCCGTCATCGTCGAGGCGACCGCGTCGGTGTTGCCGAACAGCTCCCGTGCCGCCTGGGTGACCGCGGAGACCGGGTTCCACTCGGCGAACACCCGCAGCGGCCCGGGCAGCGTGTCCAGCGGGACGAAGGTGTTCGCCAGGAACGTCAGCGGGAAGATCACCACGAACGACGCGTTGTTCACGACCTCCGGGCTGGGGACCAGCAGGCCGACCCAGGCCATCACCCAGGAGAACGCGTAGGCGAACACCAGCAGCACCAGGAACCCGGCGAGCGCCTCGAGGAACGAGGTGTGGATCCGCCACCCGACCAGCAGCCCGGTCAGCGACATCACCACCAGCACGATCACGTTGTTCACGACGTCGGACAGCGTGCGGCCGGTCAGTACCGCCGACGGCGTCATCGGCAGCGAGCGGAACCGCTCGATGATCCCCTTCTTCACGTCCTCCGCGAGCCCCGCGCCGGTGTTGGTCGCCCCGAAGATCACGGTCTGGGCGAAGATCCCGGCCATCAGGAACTCCCGGTACCCGGCACCCCCGCCGGTCGGGTCGATGGCGCCGCCGAACACGTAGGCGAACAGCAGCACGAACATGATCGGCGAGAGCGTCGTGAAGACCAGCAGGTCCGGCACACGCTTGATCTTGATGAGGTTCCGCTTGGCGACGACCGACGCGTCCGCCAGCATCGTGGCCGCCGCGTTCACGACGTCACCTCCGCGCGCTCGGTGTCCTCGTCGACCTCGGCCGACGGACGGCCGGTCAGGGTCAGGAACACGTCGTCGAGGGTCGGGCGGCGCAGTCCGGCGTCGTCGACCTTCGTCCCGGCCTCGCGCAGCCGGTCGAGCGCGTCGCGCAGCACGTCGACGCCTCCGGTGACGGGCATCGTCAGCGACCGCCGGTGCCGGTCGAGCACCGCCTCACCGACCCCGAGCGGGGCCAGCAGCCGGGCCGCGGGCTCCAGGTCGGCCTCCACACTCGTCGTCACCTCCAGGCGTTCGCCGCCCACCTGGGCCTTGAGCTGGTCCGCGGTGCCGCGGGCGATCACCTTCCCGTGGTCGATCACGACGATCTCGTCCGCCAGCGCGTCGGCCTCCTCCAGGTACTGGGTGGTGAGCAGCAGCGTCGTGCCCCGGGCGACCAGCCCGCGGATCACGTCCCACAGGTCGTTGCGGCTGCGCGGGTCCAGGCCGGTGGTCGGCTCGTCGAGCAGCAGCACCGGCGGGTCGGCCACGAGCGCCCCGGCCAGGTCGAGCCGGCGCCGCATACCGCCGGAGTAGGTGCGGGCGGGCCGGTCCGCGGCGTCGGTGAGGCCGAAGTCGGAGAGCAGCTCCCGCGCACGCTCCCGGGCCCGGCGACGGCCCAGGTGGTAGAGCCGCCCGACCATCTCCAGGTTCTCGAAGCCGGTCAGGTACTCGTCGACCGCGGCGTACTGGCCGGAGAGCCCGATCCGGCGCCGCACCCCGGCGGGATCGGCCCGGACGTCGGCGCCGGCGACCGTCGCCTCGCCCCCGTCCGGCTGGAGCAGCGTGGTCAGCACCCTGACCACGGTGGTCTTGCCGGCCCCGTTCGGGCCGAGCAACCCCAGGACGGTGCCCTCGGGAACGGACAGGTCGACCCCGTCGAGCGCTCGTACGGCGCCGTAGTGTTTGACCAGCCCGGTGGCGCGGATCGCGTCGGCCATCGTGGAGATTCCCCTCGACAATCCCGGCCCGCCGCGACGGCGGGCCGACGGGCGTCAGACTGCCTCAGGGCCCCGACAGTTTCCGAACGGATTCGGCGTGGCTCAGTCCTGCGCGGCGACGCGCGCGGCGTGTGCGACCAGCATCCGGCGCCCCACGAGCATCAGGGCGGCCGAGGCCAGCATCACCACGGCGTTCACCGACCACGCCACCGTGAACGACGCGTGCGCGGCCAGCCAGCCGAACACGATCGGCCCGGCGAACCCACCGGCGTACACCCCGACCTGGACGACCGCCGTCGCCGCGGCCGGGGCCGACGGGTTCAGCCGGACGACCGCGAACTGCAGCAGCCCCGGCCAGGCCCACCCGAGCCCGAACGCCAGGACCGTGCCGATCACCAGGGCGGGCGTGCCGGGCACGGCGAGCAACCCGAAGCCGACCGCGCCGGCGGCGAGGCTGGCGGCCACCACCGCGACGTGCCCGCCGCCGCGGCCGGTCGTCCGGCGGGCCTCCTCACGCCGGTCGGCGAGCCAGCCGTGCAGCAGCCGGATGCTCAGCCCGATCACGCTGCCCATGGTCAGTACGAGACCGGAGAGCCCCGGGTCCACGCCGCGCTCGACGGCGGAGGCGACGAGGAAGATGCCCAGCGCGGTCGCGGTGCCCGCCGCCATGCCGGAGGCCGCTCCGATGACGCCGAGCGCACCCGTCGCGCGGTCGCCCTTCGCGGCCTTCGGGGCCGGACCGGCGTCCTCACGGGGGCAGAGCAGCAGCGCCGCCAGGGCGAGCACCGCGCCGAGCGCGTACGCCCAGCGCCACCCGACGGTCAGCGCGATGGCCGGCACCGCGATGCCGGCCAGCAGCGTGGCGGTCGGGATCGCGGCCTGCTTCACCCCGAACGACAGCCCCATCCGGCGGGCCGGCACCGAGCGCGCCAGCGTCAGGTTCGACGACAGCTGGCCCATCACGTTGCACCACGCGCCGCACAGCAGGAGCGCCACCAGCGAGCCGTACGACCGGGCGCCGAGCGCGAGCGCGGCCAGCATGACGGCCGCGCCGAGCACGGCGATCCGGCTGGTCAGACGGGAACCGACCCGCTCGACGAGCATCCCGACCGGCAGCGAGCAGAGCGCGCTCACGCCGAAGTACAGCGCGACGACCAGACCGAGCCCGGACGGGTCGAACCCGAGGTCGGCGGACAGCTGCACGGCCAGCGCGCCGGTGAGGAAGACCGGGAGCACCGACACCGTCGTCACCGCGACCGCGCCGCCCGCCACCCTGAACGCGGACGGTCCGGTCGTGGTGTGCGATTCGGTCGCGATGCTCACGATGAGCAACGCTAACCGATTCGCCCGCTCCGCAGGGAGCGAACGTGACTCATCCCCGGATGCGGGATCCGCCCTGGTCGGCCCACTCCTTCTCGCGCAGCTCGAACTTCTGGACCTTGCCCGTGGAGGTCTTGGGCAGCTCCTCGACGACCTCGACGTACTTCGGTGCCTTGTAGCGGGCGATCCGCGTCTTCACGTGGTCGATCAGCTCCTGCGGCTCCGCGGCGCGGCCCGGCCTGAGCACGGCGAACGCCTTGCAGACCTCGCCCCACCGCTCGTCCGGGACGCCGACGACGGCCGCCTCGAGCACCGCCTCGTGCGAGACGATCGCCTGCTCGACCTCGACGGTGGAGATGTTCTCCCCGCCGGAGATGACGACGTCCTTCGCGCGGTCGCGCAGCTCGACGTAGCCGTCCGGGTGCACGACGCCCAGGTCTCCGGAGTGGAACCAACCGCCCGCGAACGCCTCGGCGGTCTTCTCGTCGTCGAGGTGGTAACCCTTCATGACGTTGTTCCCGCGCATGACGATCTCGCCCATCGTGGCGCCGTCGGCCGGGACGTCGGCCATCTGCTCGTCGACCACCCGGAGCCGGTCCGCGCAGACCATCCCGACGCCCTGCCGGGCCTGCAGCCGGGCGCGTTCCTCGCCGTCGAGCCCGTCCCAGGCACGCTGGTACTGGTTCACCGAGTACGGGCCGTAGGTCTCGGTGAGGCCGTAGACGTGGACGATCCGGAACCCCATCCGCTCCATCTGCAGGATCGTCGTCGGCGACGGCGGCGCACCGGCGGTGGTGATCACCAGTGGGTAGTCCAGCGTCACCGCCTCGGGCGCGTTCATGATCGTCGTGACGACGGTGGGTGCCCCGTTGAGGTGGGTCACGCCGTGCTCGGAGATCAGCCCCCAGATGACGTCGCCGCGCACCTCCCGCAGGCAGACGTGGGTGCCGCCGATCGCCGTCACCGCCCACGGGGTGCACCAGCCGTTGCAGTGGAACATCGGCAGCGTCCACAGGTAGACGCTGTCCGGGGTGTGCGTGGAGTGGACGATCTCGCCGAACGAGTTCAGGTAGGCACCGCGGTGGTGGTACTCGACGCCCTTCGGGTGCCCGGTCGTCCCGGACGTGTAGTTGATCGAGATGGTGCCGCGCTCGTCGTCGACCGCCCACGGCCGCGGGGTGTCCGAGCCCCTGGCCAGCAGGTCGGCGTAGGACAGGCCGGACCCGACGCCGTCGCCGGGGGCGGCCGGGTCGGTGACCGTCACGATCTCCCGGACCGTCTCCAGCTCACCCGCGACCGGACGGACGGTCTCGTACAGGACGGCGTCGACGACGAGGACCTTCGCGCCCGAGTGGTCGAGGATGTAGCGGACCTCCTCGGTGGAGAGCCGCGTGTTGATCGCGACCAGCACGGCGCCCGCGAGCGGCACGGCGAAGTGCGCGACCAGCATCTCGGGGACGTTGGGCAGCAGGTACGCCACCCGGTCCCCGGGCTCCACGCCGGAGGCCTCCAGCGCGTTCGCCACCCGGGTCGCCTCCGCCGCGAACTCCGCGTACGTGTGCCGCCGGTCCCCGTAGACGATCGCCGTCGTGTCGGGGAAGACGTCGGCCGACCGGCCGAGGAACGCCAGCGGGGTCAGCGGGGTGGTCCAGACGTCGGTGGTTCCGGCGGTCACGGTCGGCTCCTTCGCAGGCGGTGCACGTCCCGGGGGATCCTCGCGGCCCCGTCCGGGCAGGGCAACCTGCGGAGCCGGCCCGACCGGCCGGCCCGTGCGCTCAGTCCTCGATGGAGATCGCGGCCTTCGGGCAGCCCCGCACCGCCTCCTCGACCTTCGGCCGGAGGGCCTCCGGCGGGTTCTCGTCGAGGATGTAGAGGTAGTCGTCGTCCCGCACCTCGAAGACCTCGGGGGCGGCACCCATGCACACCGCGTTGCTCTCGCAGCGGTCGAAATCCACGATGACCTTCATGGCGTCCATGGTGCCCCCGACGGGCCGTCGACGCACGACTAAGGACGCCCTGACCTGCGGTTATGCTGGCCTTGGTCGGTCAGGGCGAGCCCGTCCCGGCGGTGTCCGCGGGGAGCGGGAGCGGGAGCGGTGCGGCCGCCGTCCGTGCCTGTTCCACCGGGCCCGTGGGCGGGGTGGTGTGCGGCAGGCCGAGCATCGCCGGGCCGGTGACCGCGCCGGCGCGCGCGGTGGCCGGGACCACCGTCCCGGCGTCCCGCGAGGTCGCCGCGCGTTCCGCGGGCGGTCCCAGCAGCGCCGCCAGGCCGAGCAGGACGGCGAGGGCCAGCGGCCCGACGATCGCCACCAGCCGGATGCGGGTCCCGTCCATGACGCACCTCCACGTCGGTCGACGACCGCGCGAGGGGGTACCCGGGGGAGCGGGTGCGGCCGTCGACCGGACGATCGACCGCCGGACGTCCGCCGTTACCGCTCGGGTCCGGACGGGTCAAGGTTGGTCCGCGTGGACCACCCGATAGGACCGCGCAATCGCCCCGGCCGGAGCACCCGGCCGGGGCCCGCGGGCGCCCGTCACTCCTTGCGGAGCACCGGGCGGAGGGTGTCGAGGACCGACGCGTCGTCGATGGTGGAGGGCACCGGCTCGTCGGCGCCGTCGGCGATCCCGCGCATGGTCTTGCGCAGGATCTTCCCGGAGCGGGTCTTGGGCAGGGCCGGGACGACGGCGACGTCCTTGAGCGAGGCGACCGCCCCGATCTGGTCGCGCACCATCTGGACGAGCTCGGCGCGCAGCTTCTCGTCGTAGCCCTCGGCGGTGCTGTCGACGCCGGACTTGAGCACCACGAACCCGCGCGGGATCTGGCCCTTCATCGTGTCGGCGACGCCGATCACCGCGCACTCGGCGACGTCGGTGTGCGAGGCGAGGACCTCCTCCATCCCGCCGGTGGACAGGCGGTGCCCGGCGACGTTGATGACGTCGTCGGTGCGGCCCATGACGAACACGTAGCCGTCGGAGTCGAGGTGGCCGCCGTCGCCGGTGAGGTAGTAGCCCTCGAACGCGGCCATGTAGGAGTTCACGTAGCGCTCGTCGTCGTTCCACAGGGTCGGGAACGCGCCCGGCGGCAGGGGCAGCTTCGCGACGATCGCGCCGTCGACACCGGGCTCGGCCGGCCGGCCGGTCTCGTCGAGGACCTGGACGTCCCAGCCCGGCATCGGGCGGGTCGGGGAGCCGGGCTTGATGTCGAGCAGCTCGATCCCGGCCGGGTTCGCCGCGATCGGCCAGCCGGTCTCGGTCTGCCACCAGTGGTCGATCACCGGGATGCCGAGCAGGTCGGCGGCCCACCGGTAGGTCTCCGGGTCGAGGCGCTCGCCGGCCAGGAACAGGTACTGCAGCGACGAGACGTCGTACTGCGCGACGAAGGCACCCTCGGGGTCCTCCTTCTTGATCGCCCGGAACGCGGTCGGTGCGGTGAACACCGACTTCACCTTGTTCTCCTGCACGACCCGCCAGAACTGCCCGGCGTCGGGGGTGCCGACCGGCTTGCCCTCGTAGAGCACGGTCGTGGCCCCGGCCAGCAGCGGCGCGTAGACGATGTAGGAGTGGCCGACGACCCAGCCCACGTCGGACGCGGTGAAGATCGTCTCGCCGGCACCGACGTCGTAGATGTTGGGCATCGACCAGGCCAGGGCCGTCGCGTAGCCGCCGGAGTCGCGCACCACGCCCTTCGGCTTGCCGGTGGTGCCGGAGGTGTAGAGGACGTAGAGCGGGTCGGTGCTGCGCACCGGTACCGGGTCCGCCGGGGTGGCCGTCGCCGCGGCCGCGGCCCAGTCGACGTCGATCGGGCCCATCGCCGCCACGGCCTGCTCGCGCTGCAGGATCACCGTCGCGTCGGGCTTGCGCTCGGAGAGCTCGATGGCCTTGTCGAGCAGCGGCTTGTACTCGATGACACGGCTGCCCTCGATGCCGCAGGACGCCGAGACGACGACCTTAGGCCCGGCGTCGTCGATCCGGACCGCGAGCTCCTTCGCGGCGAACCCGCCGAAGACGACCGAGTGGATCGCACCGAGCCGCGCGCAGGCCAGCATCGCGACCGCGGCCTCGGGCACCATCGGCATGTAGATCACGACCCGGTCACCGCGCCCCACGCCCTGGTCGCGCAGCACACCGGCGAACGTGGCGACCTCGTCGCGCAGGTCGGAGTAGGTGTAGGACCGCTTCGTGCCGGTGACCGGCGAGTCGTGGACCAGCGCGGTCCGGTCGCCGTTGCCGGCCTCGACGTGCCGGTCCAGGGCGTTGTGACAGACGTTGAGCTCGCCGTCGGGGAACCAGCGGTAGAACGGCGGGTCCGACTCGTCGAGCGCGGTCGTGGGGGCCACGTACCAGTCGAGCACCGACGCCGCGCGGAGCCAGAAGCCCTCACGGTCCTCGACGCTGGATCGGAAGATCTCCTCGTAACCGGCCACCGGCGCCTCCCTCGGTCCGGGCGGCCCGCACCGGCCGCCTCCGCATCGGGCACGACCCTAGGAGGTGCCCCCGACGGTTCGCAGCCTTCCGCACCCAGCCGGCGGGCGGGCCCAGCCGTAGGGACAGGCCGCTCGTCGTTCTCGTCACGCCGGTCGTCGCAGAGTGAGCGGACGTATCCGTAACGTGATCGAGTGACGGATCGACACAGCGCGTGCGGGACCCGGCCGATCCACGGCCGGGCCGGACCCGGTGGAGGCGGTGCGCGTGCGGTCCACGCACGGAGGGTGGCGACACGGCGCGCGGTGGCGCCGCCCGGCGGCCGCCGCGGTCCTCGCGACGACGCTCGCCGCCGTCGCGGTCGCCGGCTGCGGGGGCGCACTCCCGGCCGCGTCGGCGGGGGCCACCGGCTGTGGCCCCGCGTGGACGGCCGCCTGGCACGCCGCTCAGCAGGCGGTCCCGGGCGACCAGCTCGCGGGCCGGACGCTGCGCATGGTGGTACGCCCGCAGACCTCCGGCGAGGCGGTCCGGCTGCGGCTGTCCAACCGGCACGGTGACGGCCCGCTGACGATCGGGGCCGTCACGCTCGCCCGAGCGGCGGGGGAGCCGCCGGTGCCGGTGCTCGTCGGCGGACGTCCGGACGCGCAGGTCCCCGCCGGTGCGGAGGTGCTCAGTGATCCGCTGCCGGTGCCGGTGGTGGGCGGCGAGCCGGTCGCGGTGGCGCTGTACCTCACCGCGGTCCCGGCGACGATCAGCTCGCACCCGGTCGCGATGAGCACGTCGTGGCTGTCCGGGCCGGGGGACCACACCCGTGCGACCGGTCCCGCGGGCTTCGGGACGACGCTGCGGTCGTGGCCGGTGCTCTCCGGACTGGAGGTGCACGGGACCCGGCCGGACGGGGCGCTGCTCGTGATCGGCGACTCGCTCGTCGACGGCGTCGGCAGCACCCCCGACGGCGACGACCGCTTCCCCGACCAGCTCGCCGCGCGGCTGGCCGCCGAGCGCCCGATGACCGTCCTCAACGCCGGGCTGTCCCGGAACCAGCTGCTCCAGGACGACCCGCCGGCCGGCGGCGACGCGCCGTCGACCCGGTACGACGCCGACGTCGCCCCGGTGCCGGGGGTGCGCGACGTGCTGCTCCTGATCGGCACCAACGACCTCGCCGCCGGCGCCGACGCCGACGGGCTGCAGGAGGGTCTGCGGGAGTTCGCCGAGCGCACGCGGGAGTCGGGCCTGCGGGTGGTCCTCACCACGATCCCGCCGTCCACCAGCGGCGGCCGGGACGCCCCGGACGTCGTCGCCGCGCGCGACGCGGTCAACGCCTGGATCCGTACGGAGGGCCCCCGCTGGGCCGACGGGGTGATCGACGCCGCGACCACGCTCGCCGACCCGGGCGACCCGCGCCGCCTCCGCGCGGAGTACGACTCCGGCGACGGACTGCACCCGTCACCGGCCGGGTACCGGGCGCTGGCGGCCTCGGTGCCGGTCGGCGCGCTGTCCGGGAGCCCGTGCCGGACCCCGGCATCCGGCTGACGGGTGCTGCACCGGGTGACCGCGTGGGCGTGGTCCCGTCACCCGGGAAGGGGCATGCGGCGGGCACGCACGATGGGTAACGTCGTGGTCACGGCCACAACACGTGGTGGTACCGGCGGAACCGGCACCGCGGCGCGTCCCACGGTCGGGGAGCGTCGGGAACGGGTCCCCAGACGGCCTACCGGGAGGCCCCATGACGATCGGCGCAAGGCGCGGCACCGACGAGGAGACCGGATCCATCCCGGCGCCCCGGAGCGCGGCCGACGCGTTCAAGGTGTCCGACGACCAGGTGCAGAAGGCCCGCCTCGTCGTGGCGAAGAACTCGTCCGATTCCGGCGACCTCCGTGAGTTGCTCGACATGCTCGGGTTGATCTCCTCGAACCCGGAACAGCCGCCGCCCGTCGCGCGCTGATCGGGCGTCCCCGCGGGCGCACCCTGTCTGACCGGCCACGACACCGGAACGAGGGGGGTGCCTGCAGGGGTCTCCACGACGGTGTCGTATGGTTTCACCGCTCCCAACGGACAGCCGTTGAGGGAAGGACGAGCCCCGAGCTGGTCTGAGCCCCCATCGTCTAGCGGCCTAGGACTCCGCCCTTTCAAGGCGGCAGCGCGGGTTCGAATCCCGTTGGGGGTACGGCGGAAGCCATCGGATACGATGACTTCCGCAGCGCAAGGCCCAGTGGCGCAGTTGGTTAGCGCGTCGCCCTGTCACGGCGAAGGTCGCGGGTTCGAGTCCCGTCTGGGTCGCTCCACTCCCTCGGAGTTCTTCCGAGGGCCGGGGCCAGGTAGCTCAGTTGGTACGAGCGTCCGCCTGAAAAGCGGAAGGTCGGCGGTTCGACCCCGCCCCTGGCCACCTCTCCTCCCGCGAACTCGCGTCAGTGGTGTTCATCCCCACGGCCGAGGGTCTCCACCGGTGTCGCGCCCGGACGGCTCCACTGCGGAACGGGCCGGCTCGTCGGGCCCCAGGTGTCGTGGCCGTCCGCATCCGTCCGCCAGGACCAGCACGCCGTGCGCCCCTCGGGCCAGCCGTCCGGGGTGTCCTCCCACGCCTCGCCGCGGCCGTAGGGCGTCATGTCGAGCAGGCCGAGCGAGCCGTTGACCCGCTCGTTGCCCCGGCCCGTCGTGGAGTAGGTGAGGAACGTGCGGTCGCCGTCGCGCAGGTAGCTGGTCAGGAAGCCCATGGCGCCGCCGACCGGCTCGTCCAGGCCCCGCACCGAGTACCAGGGCTGGGTGTAGCCCATGAACGCGACGAAGGCGGCCACCTCGTCGGCCCGGCCCGTGGTCAGGACCGCGTACGAGACGCCGCGGGCGTTCAGGTAGTCGGCGCCCTGCAGGTGCCAGGCCGTGGTGGTGCACCCCTCGCACTGCCCCTGGACCGGCGCGCCGTCCCACCACATGTGCTTGTAGACGACGAGCTCGTCGCGGCCCTGGAAGAGGTCGAGGAACGGCACCGGGCCGTCGGGCCCGACGACCTCGACCGTCCCGTCGAACTCCACCATCGGCAGCCGGCGGCGGGCCGCGGCGATGGCGTCGCCCTCACGGGTGTGCGCCTTCTCGCGGACGAGCAGCTCGTCCCGTGCGGCCTGCCAGGTCGCCCGGTCGACGACGGGCGGGCGGCCGGGCGGTGTGGTCCTCGGTGTGGTGTTCGGTGTGGTCGTCATCGCGGGTCCTCCCGATCCTGTGACGCGGCATCGTCCCCACCGGTACTGACCTGCGCCCCGCCGTGAACTCATCGCGGCGGTGCCCGGACCGGGTTCGCACGGGATCGGATCGCTCGCACGGGATCCGACCCCGTGCGAACGACGCGATCCCGTGCGAAGCGGGCGGTGGGCCACTCGGGTGCGTGCCCGATCGGTCCGGGCGGTCCAGGATCGTCGGCATGAGCACGCAGCCGCACGACATCACCGTCCCCGGCCCGCCCCGGCTCGAGGAGGTCTCGGACGGGCTCTTCGCCTACGTCCAGCCGGACGGGACCTGGTGGATCAACAACACCGGGCTCCTCGTCGGGCCGCAGGGTGCCGTCGTCGTCGACTCGTGCTCCACCGAGCGCCGCACCCGGGCCTTCGCGGCGGCGGTCGCCGGCGTCACCGACCTCCCGGTCCGGACGCTGGTCAACACCCACCACCACGGCGACCACACCTGGGGCAACGCGGTGTTCCCGTCCGCGACGATCGTCGCCCACGAGCGCGCCCGCGAGGAGATGATCGCCTTCGGACCGCCCCGTGACCTGCCGTTCTGGGACCACCCCGACTGGGGTTCGCTGCCGCTCGACCCACCGTTCCTGACCTTCACCGACCGGATCACGCTGCACCTGGGGGACCTGCGGGCCGAGGTGCTGCACGTCGGGACGCCCGCGCACACCACGAACGACGTCGTCGTCCACGTGCCGGACCGTTCCCTGCTCTACTGCGGGGACCTCGTCTTCCACGGTGGCACGCCGTTCCTGCTGATGGGGTCGGTGACCGGGGCGATCGACGTCCTCGAGCACGTGCTGCTCCCGCTCGGCGCCGAGACGACGGTCCCCGGGCACGGACCCGTCTTCCACGGCGACGGCCCCGTCCACGACACCCTCGACTACCTGCGGTTCGTCGTGGACCTGGCCGAGGAGGCGCTCGACGCCGGCATCCCGCCGCTGGACGCCGCACTGGAGGCCGACCTGGGGCGCTTCGCGGAGTGGCCGGACGCCGAACGGATCGTCGGGAACCTGCACCGGGCGTGTGCCGAGCTCGACGGCACCGTCCGCGGCGCCCCGATCGACGTGATCACCGCGCTGGCCGAGATGGTCGAGTACAACGGCGGCCGCCCGCTCACCTGCCGGGCCTGAGCGCGCGGAACCGGCACGCGTCGCCGGCCGTTGATCGGCTGTGTTCCAGCGTGTCCAGCGGACCGTCGACGCCACCCTGCGTACGACGATGCAGATGCTCCCCGCCCGGTGGCGGATCGACCGCGGCTCCGCCCGGGTCGGCGCCACGGCCGTCCGGCCGCACCTCGGTACCGCGGCGCTCGGTGTGGCCGGTGTGCTCGCCCTGGCCGGACGACGGGTGCCCGCGACGGCGGCCGTCGCGGCAGGGCTGGTGGGCACGGCCCCCGCGGTGCGACGGCTGTCGCGCCGCCCGCCGTCGTACGCGGCCGGTGGGCCCGTCGTCACCGTGCTCGTCGCGAACGTGCTGCTCGGGCGCGCCGACCGCACCGCACTCGCCGCCCTGATCGCCGCCGAACGGCCCGACCTCGCGGTGCTTCCCGAGGCCGGTGCCGGCTACCGCGACGCGCTGCTCCCGCTGCTGGACGGTTACCGCGGCTGGTCGTCGGTCCCGCCAGGGGTGCCCGAGGGCCGGGGCACGGTCGTCCTCGCCGCGCCGCGCGCCGGGGAGGTCGAGGTCCGCCCGGGGGAGGGCATGCGGTTGCCGCACCTCGAGGTCACCGGCGGGCTGCTCGGGCCCCGCACGCTGTACGCGGTGCACACCTCCGCGCCGACCGACCCGCGCCGGCTGGCGTCCTGGCGCGACGAGCTCGCGCTGATCGGGAGCTGGACCCGGGCGCGGCCCGCACCGATCGTCGCCGGCGATCTCAACGCGGTGCTCGACCACCGGCGGCTGCGCGTCGCACTCGGCGGGTGCCGGGACGTCGCCGAGGGGACCGGGCACGGCGCGGCGGGGACGTTCCCGTCGTCGTGGCCGCGGTGGGCGGGCATCCGGATCGACCACGTCCTGGTGCCGCGCCGCAGCAGCACCCACCGGTACGCGGTGCGCGAGCTGCCGGGCAGCGACCACCGCGCCGTGCTCGTGCGGGTCGCGCTGCCCGGTCAGGCGCCGGACGGGTACTGACGCCGGGAGTGGTTCTCCTGCGCGATCCGGCGCAGTGCGGCGAGCAGGGCGTCGCCCAGGACCGTCCCGACCAGCGCCGTCTCCGCCACCTCCTCGCGGCTCCCGCTGTGGGCGACGGCCTCCAGGTCGCCCGCGGCCGCCAGGTCAGCAGCCTCCGCCCACAGCTGCAGGGTCCGTGTGCCGGGGGCGTGGCCGAGCTCGTGCATCCGGGCCAGGACGCTGCGTGCCCCGGCCAGTGCGGGGGCCTGCTCCGACAGCGTCCAGCCGGCGTGCGCGGCGACCGCCCGGAGGTCGGAGTCGGCGTGCTCGGCCCAGGGGCCGCCGTCGTCGTCGGGGCCGGTTCCGGTGACGGCGTACACGGTGCGCCCGAGCATCTGGTGCAGACCGGTGTCCGGGTCGTCGACGGCGACCAGCACGTCCTTCACGACGGCGATCGGCAGGCCGCCGACCTCCACCAGGGCCCGGACCAGGCGCAGCCGGCTCAGATGGGTGTCGTCGTAGCGGGCCTGGTTCGGCGAGGTCGGCTCGCCGCGGTGCAGCAGCCCCTCGCGCAGGTAGTACTTGATCGTCGCCACCGGGACGCCCGATGAGCGGGACAACTCCGAGACGCGCACGTGGAGAGACTAGCTATCCGCTCCACGGACGTGATCGACGAGGCCCGCGGCTGCGGCGTCACCCGCGGTGAGCCACCGCTCCCGCGCGTCGCCCGGCAGCGAACCCCCGCAGTACCGCTCGGTCAGCGCGTCGATCTCGGCGCGCCGCCGGGCCAGATGGTCCGCACGGACCCGGACGTCACCGGGGTGCGCCCCGCGGACCGGCGCCTGCCCGGTGTCCTCCGGGTCCGGGATGCGGAACGACGCGTGCGGCAGCGCGAACCGCTTCCCCGGGGTGCCGGCCGCGACGAGGAACGGAGCCGGACCGGCCAGCGACCCGTTCGCGACGGTGACCACGTCGACGCCGAGTGCCCGGATGGTGTCGTGCACCGCCGCAGCGGCGACCGGTGAGCCGCCGGGGGAGAGGACCTGCAAGGTCACGTCCCGGCGCGGGTCCTCCGCGGCGAGCAGGAGCAGTCGGCCGCAGGTCTCGGCGGCGACGTCGTCGTCGAGCTCGCGGGACAGCAGCACGATCCGCTCGCCGAGGAGCCGGTCGGCGAGGTCGGACGTGGTCGGCAGGACGGGCATCGGGGGCCTCCGTTCTCGGTGTTCCGACCCCGACGCTAGGTCGCCCCCGCGCCCGTGACCTGCGATTCCGCCCTGGGCTGACGATGTTCGCCCGCGGCGAGCGGGGAACCGGTCAGACCACCTTGGGCTCCCACAGCTCCGGCTTGTCGGCCAGCTTCACCGGCAGCCCGAAGTAGGCGAACAGGTCCTTGTTCAGGAAGATGCTGAGCCCGGTGACCCGGCCGTCCTCGATGCGCAGTGCCTGGATGCCCCACGCCTCGAACTCGCCGTCCGGCCCGGACGGCTTCCACTGGGCGAACCCGACCGTGCCGTTGATCTCGACCGGGGCGACCCGCGAGCCGCGGCAGCCCTGGCCCGGGCCGGTCGCCATCCACGCGATGACGTCCTCCCGGCCGCGGAACCACAGCTCCAGCGGGGGCATGTTCTGCTCGACGTCCTCGTGCAGCAGCGCGGTCAGCGCCTCCATGTCGAACGCCTCGAACGCGGCCATGTACCGCATCAGCAGCTCGGTCTGCGCCGGGTCCGTGACCGGGCTCGTACCGGGGGCGGCCTCCGAGACACCCTGCTCGGAGAGGGTGGCCCTGGCCCGCTGCAGCGCGCTGTTCACCGAGGCCACCGTCGTGCCGAGCAGCTCGGCGACCTCGGCGGCCTTCCAGCACAGCACCTCGCGCAGGATCAGCACCGCGCGCTGGCGGGCCGGCAGGTGCTGCAGGGCGGCGATGAAGGCCAGCCGGATGGTCTCCTTGGCGACGGCCTTCTCCGCCGGGTCGCCCGCGGGGGTCGAGACCCGGGCGTCGGGCATCGGTTCGAGCCAGTCGGCGTCGGGCAACGGCTCGCGCAGCGACTCCGCGACCGGTGCGCCGGGTGCGCCGAGGTCCATCGGCACGGCGCGGCGCTTGCGGCCGTTCAGCGCGTCGATGCAGACGTTCGTGGCGATCCGGTAGAGCCAGGACCGCAGCGAGGACCGGCCGTCGAACTTCGCCAGGCCCTTCCAGGCACGGACCATCGTGTCCTGGACCGCGTCCTCCGCCTCGAACGCGGATCCGAGCATGCGGTAGCAGTAGCCGGTGAGTTCGCGCCGGTAGTCCTCGATCTGCAGGTCGAGCGGCCGGTCGTCGGCCTGGTCGAGGCCGCCTCCGGCCCGGGTGGGTGCGCTCATGCCGTTCCCCCTCGCGACGTCCCCGTCTCCGGTGACCCGGGGCGATCCCGGTCCGTCTGTGCGCGAGTGTGCCGTGACCCACCGACAATGTGGAGAGCTTTCCGGTGAGCGGGGCCTCCTAGGGCGGAGGCGGACCCGCGCGGGCGGGTGACGTGGAATGATCGGGGCATCGGCGCCCGCACGGCCTCCCGGGCGCGTCCGAACTACCTGAGCGGGGCCCGGAGGACTCGGGGAACGCGGCGATGTCGGCGACGGCCGAGAACGGCACAGACCATCCCGGTGGCACGTCCGGCCTGCGCCGGGCAGGCCGGCGTCCCGTGACGTCCCGGTACGAGATCGAGCACATCGCGCTGGAGATGTTCAGCGAGCAGGGCTTCGACCACACGACCGTCGACGACGTCGCCCACGCCGCCGGCATCGGCCGTCGCACGTTCTTCCGGTACTACGCGTCCAAGAACGACGTCGCCTGGGGAGCCTTCGACGAGCAGCTCGTCCGGATGCGGGCGGTGCTCGCCGCGCAGTCACCGGACCTGCCCGTGCTGGAGGGCATCCGCCGGGCGGTGCTCGAGTTCAACCACGTGGACCCCGACGAGCAGCCGTGGCACCGCAGGCGGCTGCGGCTGATCCTGGAGACACCTGCCCTGCAGGCGCACTCCACGCTCCGCTACGCGGCCTGGCGGCAGGTCGTCGCCGACCACGTCGCCGAGCGACGGGGGGAGCCGTCGTCCGGCCTGGTGCCGCAGAGCCTCGGGCACGCCTGCCTGGGCGTCTGCCTCGCCGCCTACGAGCACTGGCTGGCCGACGACGGCGCCGAGCTCGCCGATCTCCTCGACGACGTGTTCGGCTCCCTCACCCAGGGCTGGGCGGCCGACCTGGGGTGACGCCACCCCGGTGCGCGGCGGGACACGGACGGCGGACGCGGCGCGACGGCGCCCCGCGGGTGCGGGACGCCGTCGGCGCGGTGGAGCCCGTCGCGGTCAGCGCGGGCTGCCGAACAGCCGCTCCCACAGGCTCGGCTTCGACGGGGAGGTCTCGGCCGGCTCCGTCGCCGCGGCGGTGTCGGTACCCGGGGTGGCCGGAGCCTCCTGGGCCGCGCCCGCGGGGACCTCCGGTGCCGCCGGGGCACCCGGGACGGCCGGGGCCTGCGGCGCGCCCGGGACCGCCGGAGCCTGCGGGACGGCAGGTGCGGCCGGCACGGCAGGCGCGGCGGGCACTGCCGGTGCGGCGGGGACCTGCGGGGCGGCCGGTGCGCCCGGGACCTGCGGGACCGCGGGAGCGCCCGGGACGGCGGGGGCCTGCGGCGCGGCCGGCACCGCGGGGACCTGCGGGTCGGCCGGGACGGCGGGGGCGGCCGGAGCGCCGGGGACGGCGGGGACGGCGGGCGCCTGCGGAGCGCCGGGCACCGCCGGGGCGGCCGGCGGCTCGTCGGCCACCTGCTGGACGACGTCGGCCGGGGACTCCTGGGCCGCCACCACTGCCGGTGCGGCGGCCCCCGGGACGGCCGGGGTCGCGGGGACGGCCGGGGCCGCGGGGACTGCGGGAGCAGCCGGGACCGCGGGGGCGGCCGGAACAGCGGGGCTGCCGGGGACGCCCGGAGCCTGCGCCACACCCGGTGCCGCGGGAGCCTGCGGCAGCTCCGGCGCCGTGACCTGCGGAGCACCGGGCACCGCCGGCGCCGGCGGGACCGCCGGGGCGGCAGGGGCCTGCGGGACCGCCGGTGCGCCGGGCACCGCGGGTGCTCCCGGCACGGGGACGTCGGCCGGGACGCCCGCCTGCGGCACGGCGGGGACCGCACCGGGTACCGCCGGTGCTGCGGCGTCGACGGTGTCGAGGTCGGCCGGGTCGGCGGGGTCGTCGACGGACGAGCCCCCGAAGAGGGTGTCGAACAGCCGGTCCAGCGGGCCGTCGTTCGAGCTCTGCGGGGCGGCCGGCTGGGCGGGGGCCGAGAGCGAGGCCGGTGCTGCGGGGACGCGGACGGGCTCGGCAGCGCCGGCCACGCCGGCACCGCAGACACCCAGGGTGCCGATCATGAGGGTGAGGGCGACGGAAGTGGTGACTCGGGATCGCACGTTCTCTCCAGTGGGCGCTGCTGCTGCACGGTGACTGACGGCGCAGAGCTTGCGGTGACCAGGCGTGTTCCACCAGTGACCCGATAGTGGCCACACCCGTCACGTCCGTCCCGTCGGTCACAGAGCGACCGTTGCGAGCGGTGACGAGCCCGGAACGGGGGACCCCGTTCGGGGGACTGAAGGGGTCGTCGGCGGGGCCGGACGCCGTCCGTCACCCGTCCTGGGGGCTCCGAGCGCCGAGTGCTCACCCGTCGGCATGGAAAGGGCCCCGCATTCACTCGTCGGGGGACATGGTGACCGGCCGTGCCCGTTTTCGGGGCCTCGTCTCACTGTCCGTGAAAGGCCGTGGTGCGGGTGGGATGTCAGGGGAGCGGGGGAGTCGTGTGATCGGGAAACGTCGGGTGGGGTCCGTCGCGACGCGGAGAGTGGTAGCGTCCGCGCTGGTTGCAGTCGTTCTTCTCCCGATCGCCGTGAAGCGTCCGTGTGGAAGTTGTGACGGTGGGCTTCGCCGGTGATGCGGATGTGTCATCCGACGATGCCCGCGCGACCTCCGGTGCCTCGCAGTGAGGCCCGGAACCGCTCCATCTGAGAAGGACACAGTTATGCCGCAGGGCACCGTCAAGTGGTTCAACGCCGAGAAGGGCTTCGGCTTCATCGCCACCGACGACGAGGGACCGGACGTTTTCGTCCACTACTCCGCGATCGAGGCCAACGGGTTCCGTACCCTGGAGGAGAACCAGCGGGTCGACTTCCAGTCCAGCCAGGGTAAGAAGGGCCCGCAGGCCGACACGGTCCGCGTGATCTGACTTCCCGCGGGGTACGACCCCGCGTGTGCCGACGGCGCCGGCGCTCCTCCGTGGAGCACCGGCGCCGTCCGCGTCTCCGGGGTCTCCGGCCGCCGTCCCCTGTGGACGGTCAGCCGAACGCCGCGCGCACGCCCTCGCGCGTGCGCAGGACCGCGACCGTGACGACCGCGAGCGCGCCGAGCACCGCGACGACCGTGACGACGGCGACCGACGCGGCCGCCACCCAGACCAGCGCCCACACCACCGTCGCCGCGTACGGCACCGCCGCCGTGGTCAGCCGCGTCGCGTACCCGAACGCGGCCGCCGCCACGAGGAGCAGCGCCGCCGCCGGGACCGGGCCGAGTGCGGCACCCCAGTAGGTCAGCGTCACGGAGAGCCCCGCGACGGTGGCCGCCGAGACCCAGCCCGCGTAGAACGCCCACGGCCCGTGCACGAGCAGCCGGTCGACCACTCCGTCCGCGGGGACCGCGGTGAGCCGCCGCAGTGCGACGGCGAGTACGACCAGCAGTGCGACGATCATCAGCTGCGCCAGGCCGAGGAGCTCCTGGGAGAAGACGACGATCCAGCCCGCGTTGAGCACGGCCGTCGCGACGAACAGCCACCCGGTGGCGCGGTGCACCGGCCGCGACCGCTGTCCCGGGAGGGACTGGTGGACGGCGAACAGCAGCAGGGCCAGGTAGATCACCGGCCAGACGGAGAAGGCGATCGTCGCCGGCGTCAGCAGGGACGGGTAGCGGTCCGACAGGACCCGCTGCGACTCCCCGAAGAACCCGCTGCCACCCAGCGAGCCCGCCACCGTCTGCAGCACCGCCGCTCCCAGCACCGCCCACGTCCGCACCGTGTCGGCGCGGGTCGCCGTGCCGGTGCCCCCGATCGTCGTCATGTCGGTCTCCTCCTGATCGCCCGATAATCCTCTCGATCGTAAAGACAGTTCACTGACGAGGCATGTCGAGCGGTGCGACGACCGGTGTGGCGCCCGGAGTCCCGGGGGTTGCCACCGGTCGTCGGCCCGCTCCGCCCGGTCACCTGCCGCTCACCGGCGGTCGCGACGCCGTGCGGTCGGTCGTTCCCGCTCGTCTCGCGGGTCCGCGCCCTCGCCGCGAACCGGTCGCGGAGGTGTGCCCGGAGCCTGCATCCTGGTGTTGCACTTCACAGAGGACACCACGGCGGTGTCCGTCACACGGAAGGAAGTGGATCCCTGATGTCCTGGTGGGACAGCTACCGAGCCGTCTACGGCGCGGAGCTGCGCGCAGCGGCACACGAGTACGCCGACCACGGCTGGCCCCTCGTTCCGGGCCTCGGCTCCGACGTACTCCTGGTCACCGGCGACGTGCTCGACGTCGTCGAGGTCCCGGCGGCGATAGGCCGCGTGGTGTGCCGGACGCTCCGGGAGGCCGGTGAGGTCGTCCCGGTGGCCGCGACCCCCGAGGGCACATGGTGGTTCCCCATGAGTCCGCGGCACGCGCTGCCCGCAGAGCTCAGCCTGCACACCGACGTCGTGCTGCACACCGACGGCATCGGCGTCGTCGCACCGCCGACCGAGCGCCCCGACGGCTGGGTGCAGTGGCGCGTCGCGCCGGCCCGCGTCGGGTACCGCGTGCCCGAGGCCTCGGTCGTCGTCGACGCGGTCGCGGACGCCGTCCGGCAGCGCGCCGCGGCGTCGTCGACCGCAGCGATCGGCCAGGACGAGGTCGGCGTGCTGCAGCGCTGATCCCGACCCGCGCGGCCCGGCCCGGACATCGGCCCGGCCCGCGCGTCCGGCGCACCGCCGGCCCGGAGTCGTCCCGATGTCGCCCGTCCCTCGCGGCGGGTGCCGGGACCGGCCCGGCGGCGCGCACCGGTAGCGGCGCCCGAGGGGGCACTTCTCCCTCGCCGGGCGGGCTCGCCTCGCGACCCCGCCGAGCAGCCGCACCGCCGGCGACGGCCGGGCCCGGAGGGATGATTCCCGGGCCCGGCCGGATCGTCGTCCGGGATCACCCGGAGTCCTCCCCGGCCCACCCCGGCGGCCGCTGTCGGAGTCGCGCGGCACTATGGAGTCGTGCAGACCTCCCGCGCGCCGGAGCGCCCGGCACCGATCCCGCCGCGGGACCGGACCGTCGGTTCGATCCCCTCGACCCCGCTCGGTGGCTTCGGCCCCGGCGACGAGCAGAAGCGTCGCGACCTGCGCCGCATGAAGATGGTCGCGACCGGGTTCCTCGTCGGGGCGACGATCGTCTTCTTCCTCGCCAAGTACCTGGAGGTGGTCCAGGGGCTGGCCTGGGCGTCCTACCTGCGGGCGAGCGCCGAGGCGGGCATGGTGGGCGCGCTCGCCGACTGGTTCGCCGTCACCGCGCTGTTCCGGCACCCCCTGCGGCTGCCGATCCCGCACACCGCGATCATCCCGCGCAAGAAGGACACGATCGGCGACAGTCTCGGCGACTTCGTCGGCGAGAACTTCCTGTCCGAGGCCGTGGTCCGCGAGAAGCTGGAGTCGGTCGGGGTCAGCGAGCAGGTCGGGCGCTGGATCGGGCAGCAGGCCAACGCCGACCGCGTCACCACCGAGCTCGTCACCGCGGCGCGCGCCCTCGTCATGGTGCTGCGCGACGAGGACGTGCAGAACGTCATCGAGACCGTCGCCGTCCGGAAGCTGCTCGAGATCCCCGTCGGCCCGCCGATGGGCAAGGCCCTGGAGGGGGTCCTGGCCGACGGCGCGCACCGGAGACTGGTCGACCTCGTCTGCGACCGCGCCTACGACTGGGTCGCCGACAACCAGGACATGGTGCTGCGGGTGGTGCACGACCGGGCGCCGTCGTGGACACCGCGGTTCGTCGACGACATGGTCGCCGACAAGCTCTTCGCCGAGATCCGCGGTTACGCCTGGGCGGTCAAGACCGATCCGCAGCACCCGCTGCGCCACGCGGTCGACCGCTACCTCGCCGAGTTCGCCCAGGACCTCCAGCACGACGCGACGACGATGGACCGCGCCGAGCAGGTCAAGCGCCAGGTCGTCGAGCACCCGGAGGTGCAGCACTTCATCGGCCGGGCCTGGACGGTCGTCAAGGGCATGGTGCTCGACGCCGCCGACGACCCGTCCAACGAGCTGCGGCTGCGCGTGCGTGACGGGCTCATGGCCTTCGGCCGTCGGCTCGGCCGGGACCGCGAGCTCGCCGCCAAGCTGGACGGCTGGATGGCCGACGCCGCGTGCTACGTCGTGCGGCACTACCGGCACCAGATCACCACGCTGATCACCGACACGGTGGCCCGCTGGGACGCCGAGGAGACCTCCCGCAAGATCGAGCTGCAGGTCGGCCGGGACCTGCAGTGGATCCGGATCAACGGCACCGTCGTGGGGGCGCTGGCCGGCCTGGTGATCCACGCCGTCGGGGAGTTGGTCATCGGCTGACGCGGCCGTCTCACTGCGGCGTCACGCCATCGCCATCCCCCTGTCACGAACGTGGCGCAGGCCACGTCACCTGCGCTAGCACTGTGCTTGCAAGAGTTAGCACCCGGGCGTACGGTCGAATCTGTCAGTGAGGAACGGATCGAACCGGAGGCGAGACGGATGGCCACCCAGCCGAAGCCCGGCAGCGGTGACCGGAAGACCGTCGAGCCCACCGATCGAGTAGGCCAGGCCGCCGTCGAGCACGTCGGCCAGGTCGTCGGGCAGGCCCAGCAGGCCGTCGGGCACGCGGTGGAGGACATCGGGTCCTACATCCGGTCCCAGCGGGAGGCCGCACAGGTCTCCATGCGTCAGCTGGCCCGCTCGGCGGGGGTGAGCAACCCCTACCTGAGTCAGGTCGAGCGCGGACTCCGCAAGCCGTCCGCGGAGATCCTGCAGCAGATCGCGAAAGGGCTGCGGATCTCGGCCGAGGCGCTGTACGTCCGCGCCGGGATCCTCGAGGAGCGCCCCGCAGGCAAGGTGACCGACGCGGTGCTCACCGATCCGACCCTCAGCGAGCGGCAGAAACGCGTGCTGCTCGACGTGTACGAGTCGTTCCGCAGGGAGAACGGCCTCCCCGACGACACCCCCCACTCCATCGAGACGAGGAAGTGATCACCATGGCCGTGAACCTCCCGACCAGTGCCGACGTGAAGAAGCTGCGTGAGCAGACCGCCGAGCAGGCCGAGGTCGCCCGCACGCCGCTGATGGCCGTCATCGGCGTCGGCGACTACGCCTACACGACCGTGTCCAAGGCCGTCACCGACGTCCGCACCACCGCGACCCAGCGCGCGGAGGAGGTGCAGACCCGCGTCCAGGAGTTCCCGGAGGAGCTCAAGGAGCTGCGCGGCAAGCTGTCCTCCGACAGCCTGCGCAAGCAGGTCGAGGAGTTCCGCTCCGAGGTCGAGGGCGTCTACGTCGGCTTCGCCCAGCGTGGCGAGAAGGCCTGGGGCAAGCTGCGCAAGCAGCCGCAGGTCAAGAACGCGATCGACACGGTCGAGGACCTGACCGAGAAGTTCGACGCCCGCGTCGACGGCTTCGTGGACGAGACCCACGACGCCGCGGCCAAGGCGCTCGACACGGTCACCACCCAGACCCGCTCGGTCGGCGAGAAGGTCGCGCGCCGGACCCAGACCGCGGCCGGTGAGGCCGCCGAGGCCGTGACCGAGGTGTCGAAGGACGCCGCCGAGGCCATCACCGAGGCCGGTGACGAGGTCGCGTCCACCACGCGCTCCACCGCCCGCAAGACCGCGGCGAAGACCGACCCGAAGACCTCCACCGGTGCGAAGAGCACTCCGGCCCGCAAGCCGGCGACCCGCCGCACCACCAGCACGACCGCCAAGAAGTGAGCCCGGCCGGGCGGACCGCCCGGTGATCTTCTCGCGAACGCCCCCGACGGCCCGGAGCCGTCGGGGGCGTTCGTCGTCTCCCCGAGGTGGTTCACGGCTTCCGTCCGTATCGCCGGGAGTCCGCGTGACCGAAGGTCGCTCTGCCCGTACGCTGAGCCCGTGGAACTGCTGTACTCGCTCGATCAGTGGATCGTCTTCGGGATCAAGATCCTCGCGCTCCCGCTGGGTGGCTACGCGTTCCTGCACGCCCTGCGCCAGCGCGCGGACGCCTTCAACGCCGCCGGGAAGCTCACCAAGAACGCCTGGCTCGGCATCACCGGCGTCGGGCTGCTCCTGCTGATCATCACCGGCGGCCCGATGTACGGCGGGGCCATGTTCTGGCTGGCCGCGATGGTGGCGGTGCTCGTCTACATCGTCGACGTGAAACCGGCGGTGATGGAGGTCCAGGGCGGCGGTCCCCGCTGGTGACCTGGCCGGTCCTCGGGACGTTGGACGCCGTCCCCGCGACCGGGCGCCCTGACCTGCTGGCAGACCCGGTCGCCCGCGCGCTGAAGGATCTCGACGCCGACCGGATCGGTGTCGCCGAGATCGACCCCGAGCTCGCCGACACCGCCGCGTTCTGCGCGGCCTACGGATCCCCGCTCGACCGCGCGGCGAACTGCGTCGTCGTCGCGGGCAGGCGCGCGGGTGAGGTCCGGTACGCAGCCTGCCTCGCCCTCGCCACGACGAGGGTGGACGTCAACGGCGTCGTGAAGAAGCGGCTCGACGTCCGCAAGGTCTCGTTCGCGCCGATGGACGACGCCGTCACGCTGACCGGGATGGCCTACGGCGGGATCACGCCGATCGGGCTCCCTGCCGACTGGCCGCTGTGGATCGCGCCGGGCGTCGTCGAGGCGGACGCGGTCGTCGTCGGCAGCGGGATCCGGGGCGGCAAGCTCGCTGTCCCCGGCGATCTCCTGGCGTCGCTGCCGAACGCCACGGTCGTGGAGGACCTCGCGCGCTGAGCCCGGTGTTCGCCCTGAGCGGACACCACTCAACTTTCGGAAGCAGTTCCGGCTCACCGCTGTTGGAGCGGACATGAGTGACGTGCTGACGCTCCCGGTCCTGCCCCTCGACGACACCGTGGTCCTGCCCGGGATGGTGGTCCCGGTCCGCCTGGACGCGCCCGACACCCGTGCCGCCATCGACGCCGCGACGGCGGCCGGGGACGGGGATGACGACGACGGCAGACGGGTCCTGGTCGTCCCCCGCCTGGACGGGCGGTACGGCGCGATCGGTGTGGTCGCCGTCCTGGAACAGATCGGCAGGCTGCCGAACGGTGACCGGGCCGCGGTGGTGCGCGGTGAGCGCCGTGCCCGCATCGGCAGCGGGGTCTCCGGTCCCGGTGCCGCCCTGTGGGTGGAGGCCGAGCCCGTCGACCCCACCGAGCCGACCGGACGTACCCACGAGCTCGCCACCGAGTACAAGGCGCTGGTGGTCGGCATCCTGCAGCAGCGGGGCGCCTGGCAGGTCATCGACTCGGTGCAGCAGACCTCCGATCCGGGGCAGCTCGCCGACCTGGCCGGCTGGGCGTCCTGGTTGGACGTCGCGCACAAGGCCGAGCTGCTCGCCGAGACCGACGTGACCGCCCGGCTGGAGAAGCTGCTGGAGTGGACGAAGGCGCACGTCGCCGAGCAGGAGGTCTCGGAGAAGATCTCGAACGACGTCCGCGAGGGCATGGAGCAGCAGCAGCGCGAGTTCCTGCTGCGCCAGCAGCTCGCCGCGATCCGCAAGGAGCTCGGCGAGGACGACCCCGACGGCGAGGCCGACTACCGAGCCCGGGTCGAGGCGGCGGACCTGCCCGAGCACGTCCGCAAGGCGGCACTGGCCGAGGTCGGGAAGCTGGAGCGGGCCTCGGACCAGAGCCCGGAGTCCGGGTGGATCCGGACCTGGCTCGACACCGTGCTGGACATCCCGTGGAACGACACCACCGAGGACTCGGCGGACCTCGTCGAGGCCCGCCGGATCCTGGACACCGACCACGCCGGCCTCGACGACGTCAAGGAGCGGCTGATCGAGTTCCTGGCCGTCCGGGCCCGGCGCAACCGGCGGGGGACCGAAACGATCGGCGGCCGCGGCTCCGGCGCGGTGCTGTCGCTGGTCGGCCCGCCCGGTGTCGGCAAGACGTCGCTGGGGGAGTCGGTCGCGCGGTCCCTGGGCCGGAAGTTCGTCCGGGTGGCGCTCGGCGGCGTCCGGGACGAGGCGGAGATCCGCGGCCACCGGCGCACCTACGTCGGCGCGCTGCCCGGCCGGATCGTCCGCGCGATCCGCGAGGCCGGGTCGATGAACCCGGTCGTGCTGCTCGACGAGATCGACAAGGTCGGCTCGGACTTCCGCGGCGACCCGACCGCGGCGCTGCTGGAGGTCCTCGACCCGGCGCAGAACCACACGTTCCGCGACCACTACCTCGAGGTCGATCTCGACCTGTCGAACGTGCTGTTCCTGGCCACGGCGAACGACCCGTCCGGGATCCCCGGGCCGCTCGCGGACCGGATGGAGATCGTGACGCTCGACGGCTACACCGAGCCGGAGAAGGTCGCGATCGCCCGTGACCACCTGCTCCCGCGGCAGGTCGAGAAGGCCGGGCTGGACGACGGCGACGTCGAGTTCACCGACGTCGCGCTGTCGATGATCGCCGCCGAGTACACCCGGGAGGCCGGGGTGCGCCAGCTGGAGCGGGGCCTCGCGAAGGTCCTGCGCAAGGTCGCGGTGCAGCTCGACGCCTCGGACGGCTCGGACACCGTGCGCCCGGTGCACGTCGACGCCGACGCGCTCGTCACCTACCTGGGCCGTCCGCGGTTCACGCCGGAGTCGGCCGAGCGGACGTCCGTGCCGGGCGTCGCGACCGGCCTGGCGGTGACCGGGGCCGGTGGGGACGTGCTGTTCATCGAGGCCACCTCGATGCAGGGCGAGCCGGGCCTGCAGATCACCGGGCAGCTGGGCGAGGTGATGACCGAGTCGGTCTCGATCGCCCTGTCCTACCTGCGCTCGCGCGGACTGGCCGGTGACCTGGCCCAGGGGAAGCTCCACGTCCACGTCCCGGCCGGCGCGGTCCCGAAGGACGGCCCGTCCGCCGGCGTCACGATGACGACGGCGCTGGCCTCCCTCGCGTCCGGACGCCCGGTGCGTTCCAGCGTGGGCATGACCGGCGAGGTGACGCTGCAGGGCAAGGTGCTGCCGATCGGTGGGGTGAAGCAGAAGTTGCTCGCCGCACACCGGGCCGGGCTGACCGACGTGATCATCCCGAAGCGCAACGAGCCCGACCTGGACGACGTCCCGGAGTCGGTCCGGAACGAGCTGCGGGTGCACCCGGTGGCCGACGTCGCCGAGGTCCTGGAGATCGCCCTGGAGCCGGTGGACGCGCAGCAGCACGCGGCCTGACCACCGCTCGATCCGGCGCCCGTCCCGCACACCGCGGGGCGGGCGCCGTCGCGCGTGCCGGGCCCGGTCGTGCGTGTCGGGCCCGGTCGTGCGTGCCGGGCCCGGTCGTGCGTGCCGGGCCCGTCGTGCCTGCCGCGTGCCGTGCCGCCCGGCGCTCTGCCGTGCCGTGCCGCCCGGCGCTCTGCCGTGCCGCGCCGCCCGGCGCTCTGCCGTGCCGCGCCGCACCGCCGCTCCGCCGCACCGGACCGTCCGTGCCCGGAGCACTCTCGTCGAGATGCGGCTCAGCGCGGATCGTCGATCACCGGACGACGCTGAGCTGCATCTCGGCGGGAGTTCCCGAGCGCTCGTCGCACCTCGGTGACGATCCGCTGCGGTTCGCGACGCATCTCGGCCGCGGTGTAGCGGAGCACCCGCCATCCGGCGGCGGCGAGCCGGGTGTGCCGCTGGGCGTCGGCACGGGCGGCCTGCGGGGTCGCGAAGTGGTCGCCGCCGTCGTACTCGACGCCGAGCCGGTGCTCCGGATAGGCGAGGTCGAGCCACAGGACGCGCCTGCGCTCGTCGACGACCGGGTGCTGCGGGACCGGACGCGGCAGGTCACTCCGCACCAGGATCAGCCGGAGCCGGGTCTCCGGTGGGGAACCGCTGCGGGCGTCGGCCCAGGCCAGGGCGTCGATCACCGCTCGCACCCCGCGCAGGCCGACGTACCGGGCGGCGTACGTCAGCAGCAGGTCCGGGGCGAACGTGCCGCGGGCGAGCGCGTCGATCGCGACGATCCCCTCGACCGGCGGCAACCGGCGGGCGAGGTCGAACGCGGTGCGCATGGGAGTCGTGACGCGGACACCGGCGATCTCGATGATCTCGCGCGGGTGGAGCACGTCGCGCCGCACGCGCACCTCCCGGCGGGAGCGGGGACCGGAGCAGGTCGCGGGCACCACGACCTCGGCGGGTTCGCCGAGCGGAGCACACGAGCGTCCCTGCAGCTCCGCCGCCGAGTACCCGCCGAGGACGGCGCCGTCCCCCGCCCACAGGGACGCGGCCAGCGAGCGCAGGCGCAGGTCCGGGGACTCCCCGGTGGCGGGGGCGTAGGTGTCGGGCAGGAGCCGCTCGAACGACGGGCCCCGGAGCCGTCCGGGGGTGACGAGCCCGGCGGCGACCGCGGCCGTCCCACGGAACACCTCGGGCCATCCGGGGACCGACATGGCCCGAGGATCCCGGGACCGTCGGAGGACCGGACCCGTTCGCGGTCACGCGATCCCGATCGCGAACGTGCGCTCCCGGAACACGACCCCCGGCGCGGACCGTCCGTCCCCGGACCACCCCCGCCGAGATGCGGCTCAGCGCGGATCGTCGATCACCGGACGATGTTGAGCTGCATCTCGACGAGCGGGCGGGGCGAACGGCGCGCGGGGGCTCAGTGGAAGACGATCGTGCGGTTGCCCTGGATCAGCACCCGGTCCTCCAGGTGCCAGCGCAGGCCCCGGGCCAGGACGAGGCGCTCGATGTCGCGGCCCCGCCGGACCATGTCGGCGGCGGTGTCGCCGTGGTCGACGCGGATGACGTCCTGCTCGATGATCGGGCCGGCGTCGAGGTCGGCGGTGGCGTAGTGGCAGGTCGCGCCGATCAGCTTCACCCCGCGCCGGTGCGCCTGGTGGTACGGCCGCGCCCCCGCGAACGAGGGCAGGAAGCTGTGGTGGATGTTGATCGCCCGTCCGGCCCAGGCCTCGCACAGGTGCGCGGGCAGGATCTGCATGAACCGGGCCAGGACGATCGCGTCGGGGGAGTCCGCGTCGACGAGCTTGCGGACCTCCTCGAAGGCGGTCACCTTGCCCTGCTCACGGAACCGGTCGCCGGGCTCCGGGAACGGCACGTGGTGGAACGGCACCCCGTGCGCGGTGACGATGTCGCCCAGCGCCTCGTGGTTGCCGATCACCCGGGTGATCTCGACCGGCAGCTCACCGGCCCACACGCGTCCGAGCAGGTCGTGCAGGCAGTGCTGGTCCTTCGTCACCAGCAGCACGGCGCGCTTGCGGACGCCCGTGTCGGAGATCCGGTGCTCGCCGCCGAGCTCGGCGGCCACCGGCGCGAACAGCGAGCGGAGCTCGTCGACGTCGCACGGGACGGAGGCGGCGTCCACGACCTGACGGGTGCAGAACACCCCGGCGTCGACGTCGGCGTGGTATGCGGCCTCGGTGATCGACGCGCCGAGGTCGGCGAGGAACGCGGAGATCCGCGCGACGATCCCGGTCCGGTCCGGACAGGACAGGGTGATGACGTACCGGCGGTTCACGAGACCCGTGCCAGCGTGAACTCCGTCTCGGCGGCCAGCAGCTGCTCGATCTGCCCGGCGACGGCCTCCTCGATCCGGGACCCGACGATCGGCACCTTCACCGTCACCTCGGCGCGGATCCGGATCTCGCTGCCGCCGTCGACGTCGGCGATCCGCATGACCGACCGCGCCGTCGCCGGCGTACCGACGACCTTGACCGAGCCGGTGCCGTCGTAGACCCCGGCGCCGCCGGCCTTCCACTGCTCGGTGCGGTCGATCTTCAGGTCCCCGCCGGGGACGAGCGACGTGACGACCGTGGGCAGGTGCTCGGACGGGATCCCGTGCCGCAGCGTGTACCGGACACCGTCGGCGGTCGCCTCGTAGTCGGTGACGGCGGCGCCCGGGCCGCCCAGGTGCCGGAGCTGCTCGTCGAGCAGGTCGCGGTCCACCATGGCCGCGTACACCTTCTCTGCGGGGTGCGCGGAGGTGGCGCGGTAGTCGAGGGAGCGCGGCATGCGCGCAGGTTACCGTTCACCCGTGAGTTTCCCGGGAACGACCACGACCGACCCGCGGCTGAGCGCGCACACCACGCTGCGCCTCGGCGGCCCGGCCGCCCGGATCGTCCGCGCCGAGGGGGCCGACGACGTCGTGGCGGCCGTCGGTGCCGCCGACGCGGCCGGTGAGCGGGTGCTGCTCGTCGGCGGGGGCTCCAACCTGGTCGTCGCCGACGCCGGGTTCGACGGCACCGCCGTCCTGCTCGCCGGCCGGGGCGTGGCCTTCGAGCGTGCCGGTGACACGGTCGTCGCGACCGTGGAGGCGGGCGAGGACTGGGACGACGTCGTCGCGGCGACCGTCGCGGAGGGGCTCGGCGGGCTGGAGTGCCTGTCCGGCATCCCCGGGCGCACCGGCGCGACCCCGGTGCAGAACGTCGGTGCCTACGGCGTCGAGGTCGCCGACCTACTCGTCGACGTCGATCTCTACGACCGCCGGACCCGCACCGTCCGGAACCGGGTGCCGGCGTCGGACCTGGGGCTCGCCTACCGCACGAGCGTGCTCAAGGGGAACGACGACGCCGTCGTCCTGCGGGTGCGGTTCGCCCTGCGCGGTGACGGCCGGTCCGCCCCGATCCGCTACGCCGAGCTCGCCCGGACCCTCGGCGTCGAACCGGAGACCCGGGTCGATCCGTCCGCCGCCCGGGACGCCGTGCTGGCCCTGCGCCGCGGCAAGGGCATGGTGCTCGACGCCGAGGACCACGACACCTGGTCCGCGGGCTCGTTCTTCACGAACCCGATCCTGCCCGTCGCCGACGCGCCGCAGGTCGAGGGCCTCGCCGCCTGGCCGGCGGGGGAGGGCCGGGTGAAGCTGTCGGCCGCCGGGCTGATCCAGAACGCCGGCTTCACCCGCGGGCACGCCGGCCCCGGCGGACGGGTGTCGCTGTCCACCCGGCACGTGCTCGCCCTCACCCACCGCGGCGGCGGGAGCACCGACGACCTGCTCGCACTGGCCCGTGAGGTCCGCGACGGCGTCACCGGCCGGTTCGGTGTGGATCTGCGCCCCGAGCCGGTGCTGGTGGGCTGCACCCTCTGACCCCGGGCCCGTCCGTGCCCGGACCGTTCCCGCCGAGATGCGGCTCAGCGCGAATCGTCGATCTCCGGACGACGCCGGCCTGCATCTCGGCGAGGCAGGTGGTGCGGCGGACGGTGCGGCGCGGGGAGTGACGCAGACCGCCCGGTGGGGCGGCGCGGCAGGCGTACGGTCGGTTGCGGAACGCAATCGATCTGGGGTGGGGGACCGTGCGCCGGCTGTTGTTCGTGGTGGTGGCGTTGATCGCCGCATCGGGTGTCGCGGGCGCGGTGGCACTCGCGGGGGCCCAGGGGGGAACGGCTCCGCTCGCCGCGCCCGCGCCGACCGGGCCGCAGCTCACGTACCAGCCGGCGGCGTCGGCGTCGTCGGCGAACCCGGCCGACCCGGTCTCGGTGCGTGCCGCCGGGGGGACCCTCGACGGCGTCTCGCTGACCGGGCCGGACGGCGAGCAGGTGCCGGGTGGGCTCGCCCCGGACCGCACCACCTGGACGAGCAGCGGGAAGCTCGACTTCGCGACCACCTACACCTGGCACGGCCGTGCGGTGGCCCCGGACGGGGCCGCCACCCCGGTGCAGGGCACGGTCGCGACGCTGGAGCCCGCGCACACCGCGCGCGGCACGCTCAACATCGGTGACGGGCGCACCGTCGGTGTCGCCGCGCCGATCGAGATCCAGTTCGACCGGCACGTCGACGACCGTGCCGCCGTCGAGCGGGCGCTGACGGTCACGACGTCGACCGGAGTCGAGGGGGCCTGGGGCTGGCTGCCCGACGAGGGCGGCGGCTCCCGCGTGCACTGGCGGCCGAAGGAGTACTGGCCCGCCGGGACGAGGGTGTCGGTCGACGCGCCGCTCAAGGGCGTGGCCTACGGCGGCGGGAGCTACGGCGCGGCCGACCTGTCGACGTCGTTCACCATCGGGCGCTCGCAGATCGTGAAGGCCGACGCGAGGTCGTTCCGCATGGTCGTGATCCGCGACGGCAGGCAGGTCGCCGACTACCCGGCCAGCTACGGGCTGGCCGCCGACCCGAACCGCAACACCCGCTCCGGGGTGCACGTCGTCACGGAGAAGTTCACCGACAAGCGGATGACCTCGGCCCAGTACGGCTACGACGTCGTCGAGAAGTGGGCCGTGCGGATGAGCAACAACGGCGAGTTCATCCACGCCAACCCGGCCTCGGCGTCGGCGCAGGGCAGTTCCAACATCACGCACGGCTGCGTGAACCTGTCCGCGGCGGACGCGAAGGCGTACTACGACACGGTGCTGTTCGGTGACCCGGTCGAGGTCACCGGCACGCCGGTGCAGCTGTCCCCGCGCGACGGCGACGTGTGGGACTGGACGCTGTCCTGGGACCGATGGCAGAGGTTGTCCGCCCTCTAGGAACGGGTAGTCGCCCCCATGACCGCTCCCGAGAACCCCGACGTGCCACCGGACCGCGCTGCGACCCGGGCGAACCCGCTCCCGGAGGAGGAGGGCACCGCACCCGGTGCCGAGGAGATCCTCACCGAGTCCGAGGAGCGGATCGCGGGCGCGGTCCACGGCGACGAACCGGCCGACGACGCCGAGCAGCGCCGCCGGTCGGAGGAGACCCTCTAGGCCCCGGTCACTCCCGGCGGAACCGCCGCGAGCCGGACGCCTGGTCGCGCGGCTTCAGCACGATCTGGTCGATGTTGACGTGCGCCGGCCGGGTGGCCGCGAACGTGATGGTCTCGGCGACGTCGTCGGCGCTCAGCGGGGTCAGGCCCTGGTAGACCTTCGCCGCCTTCTCCGCGTCGCCGTCGAACCGGACCTCGGAGAACTCGGTCTCGACCATGCCGGGGCAGATCTCGGTGATCCGGATCGGCTTGCCGAGGAGCTCGCCGCGCAGCGTGCGGTGGAGCATCGCCTGGGCGTGCTTGGCGCCGGTGTAGCCGGCGCCGTTGTCGTAGAAGTCGAGCGCCGCGATCGAGGTGACGGTGACGACGTGGCCGTCGCCGGAGGCCTCCAGCTTCGGCAGGAACGCCTTCGTCAGCCGGAGCGTCCCGAGGACGTTGGTCTCCCACATCCAGCGCCAGTCGTCCTCGTCGGCCTCGGCGACGGGATCCAGCCCCTTCGCCCCGCCGGCGTTGTTGACCAGCAGCTTCGCCTCGGGAACCGCGGCGTCGAAGGCGGCGACGGATCCGGCGTCGGTCACGTCGAGCGGCAGCGCCGTGCCGTCGATCTCCTTCGCGATCTCCTCGCAGCGCTCGACACGGCGGGCACCGAGGACGACGTGGAAGCCCGCGGCGGCGAGGCCGCGGGCGGTGGCGGCACCGATGCCGGACGAGGCGCCGGTGACGACGGCGGTGGGACGGGAACTCATGGTCACCCAGCCTAGGCCCGCCGTGGTGTCCGGGCGCCCCGGTCGGGTACGTGGCATGGGCAACGTTCCGGCGGCGATCAGGGACCGGTCACCCGTCGGACACGTGACCGCCAGCTCGATCACCGAGCGTCGCAGTCATGGTTACTGCGATCGGGCGAAGGCGATTCCTCGGATGGGCGGGTGCGGGTGCAGCGGCGGTGCTCGCCGGCACCGGTGCGTGGGACGCCGGCGTCGCGGCCGCGGCTCCCCGGGCCACCCGCGGCTCGGACCCCTTCACCCTCGGCGTCGCCTCCGGTGACCCGGCCGCCGACTCGGTCGTGCTGTGGACGAAGCTCGCGCCGGAGCCGTTCGCCGCCGACGGCCGGGGCGGCATGCCGGACCGGCCGGTACCCGTGCTGTGGGAGGTCGCCGACGACGAGCGGATGACTCGGATCGTGCGGCGCGGACAGGTCCTCGCCACGCCCGAGCTCGGGCACTCCGTGCACCCCGAGGTCGGCGGGCTCGCACCGGACCGGGTGTACCACTACCGGTTCCGCGTGGCGGGCCCCGGCGGCGCGGTCTCGCCGGTCGGCCGGACCCGGACGACGCCGCGGCCGGGCGACACGCCGTCGTCGCTGGCGTTCGCGTTCGCCTCCTGCCAGAACTGGGGCGACGGCCACTACACCGCCTACGAGCACATGGTCCGCGAGGACCTCGATCTCGTCGTGTTCCTCGGCGACTACCTGTACGAGGCGACGATCGACGAGACGAAGCGGGGGCAGGCGCCACCCGCGTCGGCCGTCGCCGAGCCGACCGACCTGGCGAGCTACCGGACCCGGTGGGCGCTCTACAAATCCGAGGCGCCGCTGCAGGCCGCGCACGCGGCCTTCCCGTGGATCACCGTCTTCGACGACCACGAGATCGAGAACAACTGGGCCGCGGACGTCTCCGAGGACGACGACGAGCCGGACCAGGACCGCGCCGTCTTCCGGGCCCGCCGGGCGGCCGCGTTCGCCACCTACTACGAGCACCTGCCGCTGCGCGCCGCCCAGCTCCCGAAGGGCCCGGACATGCGGCTCTACCGGCGGCTCTCCTACGGCACGCTGGCCGACTTCACCATGCTCGACACCCGCCAGTACCGCGACGACCAGTCCTGCGGCGACACCTGGACCACCGACTGCGCCGACCGGTTCGACGAGCGCCGCACCATCCTCGGCGCCCCGCAGCGGGAGTGGCTGCTCGACGGGTTCACCCGCTCGAAGGCCCGTTGGCAGGTGCTGGGCAACCAGGCACCGATGGGGCTCACGGACCGCGAGCCCGGCCCGGTCACCGAGGTCAACACGGACCCGTGGGACGGCTACGTCGCCGACCGGAACCGGGTGCTCGGCGCGGCGGCCGACGCCGGGGTGCCGAACCTCGTGGTCATCACCGGGGACCGGCACCAGAACTACGCCGGTGACCTGCTGCGCTCGTTCGAGGAGCCCGGTTCACCGGTCGTCGCGTCGGAGTTCGTCGGCACCTCGATCTCCAGCAAGGGCGACGGCGAGGACGTCGGGGAGCAGCTGCGCGCGATCCAGGAGGCGACGCCGACCCTGCGGTTCGTCAACGACCAGCGCGGCTACGTGCGGGTCGACCTCACCCCCGGCGAGTGGCGCAGCTCGTTCCGGGTGATGGACCGGGTGGAGCGCCCGGGCGGCTCGCTGTCGACGCGGGCGGTGTGGGCGGTGGAGGACGGCCGTCCCGGCGTCGTCCCCGGCTGAGCGGCCGGTGCGGAGTGGCTCAGCGGGGTTCGATGCCCCGCTGGGCCGAACGGTCCCCGCGGCGCGCGGCCGCTCGCTGCGCGGTGAAGATCGCGGCGCCGAACAGGCCGACCCCCAGCCCCGCGATGCACGTCCAGAACGACCCGGCGTCCCACGGGCCGCCCACCAGCCACGACAGGACGACGACGCCGGTCGCGACCGCCCAGAGCAGCATCCCGCCGAGCAGCACCGGCGGCGACTCGTAGAACCGCGGCGGCAACGGCGGTGGGGGCGGAGGATCGCCGTTCTCGTGTGCCGTCACGGGTCCGTAGCGTAGACGTAGCACGGCCGGGCGCCGGAACCGTTGCGCCGCGTCTAGGGTGTCGCCGTGATCGAGCGCCTGTTCCGTGTGTCCGAGCGCGGGTCCACGATCCCCCGGGAGCTGCGCGGGGGTCTCGTCACCTTCATGGCGATGGCCTACATCATCGTCCTGAACCCGCTGATCCTCGGCAGCATCACCCCGACCGACCCCTCTGCCAAGACCGACGCCCTCGGCGGGATCCTGCCCGTCGCCCAGGTCGCCGCGGTGACGGCCCTGGTCGCGGGGGTCATGACGATCCTGTTCGGCGTGCTCGCGAACTATCCGTTCGCGATCGCCACCGGGCTGGGGATCAACACCCTCCTCGCGGTGACCATCGCCCCGATGATGACCTGGCCGGAGGCGATGGGCCTCGTCGTCATCGACGGCATCATCATCGTGATCCTCGCCGTCACCGGCTTCCGGACGGCGGTGTTCAACGCCGTACCCACGGAGCTGAAGACGGCGATCGCCGTCGGCATCGGGGCCTTCATCGCACTGATCGGGCTGGTCGACTCCGGGTTCGTGCGACGGCTGCCGGACGCCGCCAACACCACCGTGCCGGTGGGCCTCGGGATCGACGGCTCCATCGCGTCCTGGCCGACGTTCGTGTTCGTCGTCGGCCTGGTGATCGTCGGTGTGCTGGTGGCGCGGGGGGTCCGGGCCGGGATCCTGATCGGCGTCGTGCTCAACACGATCATCGCGATCGTCGTCGAGGCGTTCGCCGGGGTCGGCGCGTCCGGGCCGGACAACCCCGGCGGCTGGTCGCTCGCCGTGCCGGCGCTGCCGGACCGGATCGTCGGGCTGCCCGACCTGTCGCTGGTCGGCCAGGTCTCGTTCGGCGCCTTCACCCGGCTGGACATCATCACCGTCGTCCTGCTGATCTTCACGCTGGTGCTCGCGAACTTCTTCGACGCGATGGGCACGCTGACCGGCCTCGGCAGGCAGGCCGGGCTGACCGACGCCGAGGGCAAGCTCCCGAACGTCGGGAAGGCACTGGTCGTCGAGGGGGCGGGCGCGGTCGCCGGCGGGGCCGGGTCGGCGTCGTCGAACACGCTGTTCGTGGAGTCCGCGGCCGGGATCGCGGAGGGCGCCCGGACCGGCCTGGCGAACGTGCTGACCGGCGTGCTGTTCCTGCTCGCCATGTTCTTCACGCCGCTGTACGCGATCGTGCCGGTCGAGGCGGCGGCACCGGCGCTGGTGGTCGTGGGTGCGCTGATGTTCCGGCAGATCACCTCGATCAAGCTCGACGACCTGCAGATCGCGATCCCGGTCTTCCTCACCGTGACCGTCATGCCGTTCACGTACTCGATCGCGAACGGCATCGGCGCCGGGTTCATCAGCTACGTGGCCCTGTCCGCCGCGACCGGACGGGCGAAGAAGGTGCACCCGCTGATGTGGGTCGTGGCGATCCTGTTCGTCGGATACTTCGGGGTGGGCCCGCTGCGCGAGCTGCTGGGGTAGAAAGGTCACGGTCAGGGCTTGCGAAGTAAGGCAAGGCTGAGCTAACTTCTGGGTGTCGCTTCGTGGTGGGAGCGGCGCGTCAGTTCGGGACAGGAGAAGGCCCCGGCTCCCACAGGAGCCGGGGCCTCCTTCTTTCCCCAGTCACACCGGCCCCGCCGCCGAGCGGGACCGGTGATCCGTCCGTCAGGGCGCGTAGATCCGCACCCAGTCCACCTGGAAGTCCAGGGTCTCCGGCGAGGTCTCGTCGAGCGCCGGGATCCAGTCGTCGCCGTACGGGCCGATGTCCTGCTGCATCGCCAGGTGCATCGGGCGCGGCGGGATCTGCTCGGGATCGGTGGTCCGGAAGACCTCCTGGCCGTCCACGTAGAACACGACCCGGTCCGGCAGCCACTCGACGGCGAAGTTGTGCCACTGCGTGAAGTCACCGCGGACGGTCTTGCCGACCTGGGAGTTGTCCTCGCCGTAGTGGACGATCGTGTGCGTCTCGGAGCGGTCGCCCTTCGGGATCTCCATGAAGTTGAGCTCGCCGCCCTCGGGCCAGTCCTCGGCGTCCGGCCACAGCAGCGCGACGTCGCCGTACCCGGTTCCCGGGTTGGTCTTGGCCCGCATCTCCCAGCGGCCGTACTGCTGACCGCCCCGCCACGCCAGGCCGGCCGAGGTGCGGCCGCGGCTGGTCAGGACGAGCTGGCCGTCGCGCACGGAGATGTTCTCCGCCAGGTGCCTGCCGACCCCGCCGGTGGTCTCGCCGGTGTAGGGGCTCCACTTGTCGCGGTCGAGGGAGGTCCCGTCGAACTCGTCGTTCGCGGTCAGCTGCCAGCCGTTGCGGACGGCGGCCTCCGCGTCGGACCGGTTCGCCGGGTCGAGCGCCCCGACCTGCCCGGGGCGTTCCTGGTCGTGCATCCCGCCGGGGGCCGGTGCCGCCGGCGCCGGGGACTGCGCCGGTGGTGCGGTCCGCGACTCGCCGAACAGGTCGGCGCCTGCCGCGAACCCGATCATCCCGGCCAGAGCGGCGACGGCCACGACGACACCGAGCGCCGTCGGCCAGCGACGGCGGCCCGGTGCCTCCGGGTCGTCGGGAGCGCGATGCTCCCGCTCCGGAGCCTCCTGGTGCACGTCCGTCCTCCTCTGGTCGCCGGGACGGGCGTCACGCTAGAAGGGGGTGGCTGTGGCTGCGCTGAGAGGCGTCACCGGATCGGGTTCAGCCGGCGGCCCCGCCGTCCAGGTCGTACTCGCGGACCCAGTCCACCTGCATCGTCGACTCCCGGACCGAGCCGCCCTTCGGGAACCAGTCGAGCTGGATGCACAGGTGCATCGGGCCCGGCGGCTGCACCTGCGGGTCGGTGGTCTCGAACCACGGCTCGCCGTCGACGTAGGCGGTGATCCGCTCCGGGGTCCACTCGAGCGCCCAGTTGTGCCACTCCGTGCCGTCGATCTCCACGGAGCCCTCGACCTGCGAGTTGTCGGCGCCGTAGTGGAAGAACGCGTTCGTCGTCCGGCGGGCCGGGTCCATCATCTCCATGAAGTCCAGCTCACCGCCCTCCGGCCAGTTCTCCGCGGTCGGCCAGAGCAGGAGCAACGCGTTGTACGACGGGTCCGACGCCGGCGCCTTCACCCGTCCCTCCCAGCGGCCGTACCGCCGGCTGCCCTCGGTCCACGCCATCCCGGCGGTGCTGCCGTCGGGACCGCCGGTGAGGGTGAGGACCCCGTCCTGCACGCTCACCGCGTCGGGGGTGCGACGGCCGTTCCCGTCGTGGCCGGGGCCGTCGTAGATGCTCCAGCCCGACGTGCCGCCGGTGAAGTCGTCGGTGCGGACGGGCCGTCCCCAGCCCTGGGTCCCTGCGGCGGTGGTGCCCTCGGCGGTCACGCCGTCTCCTCCTGCTGTCGTGCCATCACCCGATGGTGCCGGGTCGTCGGGGCCGGGCGTGGACCCGGTCTCCGGGGCGGGGCAGGAGGGCCCGGAGCCCGGTCCCACCGTGTCCGTGCCGGTGTCCGTGCCGGTATCCGTGTGGGCATCCACCTCGGTATCCGTGTCGGCATCCACGTCGACGCAGACGTCGCCGCCGTCCCCGAGCTCCAGCGGCGGCCGTTCCCGCGGCCCGGCATCCTGCTCCTGCACGACCGGCGGCGCCGGGTCACCGCCCGGCGTCACGCCGACCACCTCCCCGGCCGGACCGAGGGTGAACATCAGCACCGTCACGCCCTTCGCGACGAGCCTCCTGATCAGGTCCTCCAGCTCGTCGGCGGTCATCGGCTCACTCCGCGAAGCTGACGTGGACGTGGTCGTAGTGCCCGCCGGTCGGGTCGGACGTGTCGTAGACCCCGCCGCCGGTGTAGCGGCGGCCCCAGCCGGTGCCGTCGTCGCGCACCGACGGGTCCCAGTAGCGGCCCTGCCAGATCAGGTACCGGACCTTCAGCGGGGCGGCGTTGCCGGCGAACCACCGGGTGATCCGCCAGCCCTCGTCCAGGTCGGCGCCATCGGCGACGCGTCCGGCCGGGCCGGTGAACAGATCGCATGCGCGTCCCTTCGGGTGGTCGGAGCGGGGGTTCTGGGCGTGTTCGTCCCAGCAGCCGACGGTGTCGATCACCGGCTCGAACACCGCGGTGACCGCCGCGAGCCCGTGCGCGGTGGCACCGGTCAGGCAGCCGCCGGTGCGGACCGGGTCGGGCCGGTCGCAGCCGGTCGTCCCGCCCGTCCACGCGGGCGCGGGTGCCGCCGCGGGGTCGTCCGGTGGTGCGTCCGGCGCCGGGACGCCCGCCCGGTCGTCGGGGGCGGGGGCACCGGAGTAGCGGGCGGCGAGGTCGTGCACCGTGTCGACGTAGCGGCGGACCGCCGCGGAGCACTCCGGTGAGCAGCCCGCCTCGCCGGGCTGCGGCACCCCGGACGCCGACTCCGCCACCCGCCGACACCCCGCCACGTGGCAGACGAGCATCGCGTCGAGCACCGGGACGTCCTTCGGCGTCGTCGCCAGCAGGCCCGCGGCGGCCCGCAGGGTCGAGCACAGCCACGGCACGACCGTGCGCAGGTGCCCGGCCGGGTCGGTCAGCGCCGGGTCCGGCCAGGGCGCACCACCGGCGGCCACCCACGTCCGCTCCGAGACCTGCAGCAGCCCCGCGGCGGCGCCGGTGCGCAGGGCCGGGTCCCAGCCCGACTCGGCCTGCACCTGGGCGACGACCCAGGCGGGCGGGAGCTCCGGGCAGCGCTGCGCGGTCAGCTCGGTGACCAGGCCGAGGTACGGGCGGGCCGCCCCGGGCACGGCGCCCGCGTCCGGACCGGGCGCCGGGGGGACGGCGGCGGCGACCGTCGACGTCCCGGCGAGGAGGGCGGCGACGACGGCGAGCAGCAGCAACGGCACGCGCACGCTCATCGCGCCGCACCGCATCCGTCCGGCTCCGGGACCGGACCGGCGTCGACGACGAGCCGGTCACCGTCGCGGACGACGGTCACCTCGATCCGCACCCAGCGGGCGGCCAGTCCGCGCCAGCCGCGTGCCGCCGGCGCGGGTGCCGCGGCGGGCTCGCCGAGAGGGGCGTCGGGCTCGGGCTCGGGCACGCCCGGCGCGCGGGTGTCGACCCTGCGGGAGGGAACGACCCGCACCCGGACGTCGACGCGTGCCCGGTCGCCGTCGGTGCGGACCCTGCCGGGCAGCACCAGGTCGGCGCGCTGCCGGCCGGTGCCGTTCCAGCCCAGGAGCCCGGCGCCCTCGGGGGACGCGAGGTGCGCGCCGACGGCCCGGGCCCGGCGAGCCGGGTCGTCCTCGTCCCAGGACAGCAGGTCGGCGGCGAACGCACCGGCCAGTGCGGACGCCTCGGCCGGGTCGACGGACGGTGCCGGTGCCGGTGCCGCGACGGTGCGGGCGGGGACCGGTGGGAAGCCGAACGGATCGGTGACCGGCTCCGGGACGGCAGGCTCGGGGAGCGGCGGACGGTGCGGTGTCCACAGTGGTGTCCACAGCGCGGGACGGGCGGCGGCGGTCGCGGGCCCGCCAGGGGCCCGCCCACCTGCCGGGTCCCGGTCGGAGGGCGCGGGCCCGCCGGTGCCGGGGGACGGGGCCGGGTCGTCCAGCCAGGGGTCGGGACCGTCGTCGACGGTGGCCTGCGGACGTCCGAAGAGGCGGAACGGGGACATCGCGACCGTCCCCGTCATCGCCGCGGACCGGGGTCACCGGCCGGCCGGACCTGGTGCTGCTGCGCGGACATGTCCCTCCCCGGACCGCGTGCCCGGGCGGGTCACGCGGAGGGGACGGTAGGAACGCCGGGTCCTCGCCGGACGGGCTCGGCCGAACCGCTTCGCGATGGTGAAGGCGGCCGGGCACGGAGTGCCGTGCCGGCCGCCTACGGGGGACGGATCAGGAGGGGAGCTCCCAGGTGTGCACCGGCTGGTTCGCCGCGGAGTGGGCGAGGTAGCGCTCCAACATCCCGTGCAGTGCCGTCATCCGGTCGGCACCGCGTTCCTCCAGCGCGGTGACGGTGTCGATCTGCCAGGACGACCCCGTCTGCCGGGTCACGCAGCGCCGTTCCAGCACGGTCAGGTACCGGTCGCAGACGGCCTGGCTGACTCCCCAGCGGGCCAGGCCCTCGTGGGCCAGGGGGAGCAGCTTGCGCAGCGTCAACTCGTCCGGCCGGACCCACCCGGTACCGGGCCAGTAGAGGGGAGCGTTCATGCCGTGCCGTGCCGCCGTCTGGAAGTTCTCCCGGGCGGCCTCGAACGACACCGAACGCCACAGCTCCTGGTCGGCCTCGACGAGCGTGCGCAGCAGCCCGTAGAAGAACAGGGCGTTCGCCACCATGTCGACCGTCGTCGGGCCGGCGGGCAGGACCCGGTTCTCCAGGCGGACGTGCGGTGTCGCACCCGTACTGTCGTAGATCGGCCGGTTCCAGCGCCAGATCGTCCCGTTGTGCAGGGTCAGCTCGGGCAGCTCGGGGAAGCCCTGCTCGCGCATCTGCGCCATCGGGTCGATGTCGGTGGTGAGCGGCATGAGCGCGGGGAAGTAGCGGGCGTTCTCGGAGAACAGGTCCAGCACCGAGTCGATCCAGCGCTCGCCGAACCACACCCGCGGCCGGACGCCCTGGTTGTGGAACTCCGGCGTCCGGACGTCGCAGGCCTGCTCGAACAACGGGATCCGGGTCTCGGACCACAGCTGCGACCCGAGCAGGTACGGCGAGTTCGCGCCGAGGCCGAGCTGCACGCCCGCCAGGCACTGCGCCGCGTTCCAGTACCGGCCGAACTCCGAGGGCGCGACCTGGAGGTGCAGCTGCATCGAGGTGCAGGCCGCCTCCGGGATGATCGTCTCGAAGTCCGCGTTGACCCGCTCGTCCGGATCGCAGCCGGTGATGTCGATCCGGATCGGCTCGCCGCGGGCGTTGAGCATCTGGTCGTTGAGCGCCTGGTAGCGGTCGTCCGGCGAGATCGCCTCGCCGGTCATGTGGCTCGGGTCCAGGGTGGGCAGGATGCCGATCATCGCGAGCTGGGTGCGCAGGTCACCGGCCTTGGCCCCGGCCCCGGCCAGCAGGTCGAGCAGCTCGTGCTCGAGCTGGCGCCACTGGTCGCCCGGGAGCGGCCGCGGCGGCAGGTTCAGCTCGAGGTTCCAGCGACCCAGCTCGGTCTGCCACTCCCCGGAGTTGATCGTCTCCAGGACGTCGTGACCGTTGAGCGACGGTGCCAGCGCCGGATCGACGAGGTTGAACTCGATCTCCACACCGGTCATCGGTTCGGTGTCGGAGAACGGGTAGGTGCGGAGCAGGTCCTCGAGGGAGTCGAGACACCGTTGCACCTTGATCCGGTACCGCTGGCGGTCGCGCCGGGTGAACGTCGTCCGGTCGACCACCTGACCCATGCGCGAACCGACCTCCATCGAACGGGGAGCGCCTCCTCACCCGACCGGACCAGGCCCGGCACCGAGGGAGCCGGCAGTACACGGTGTCATATCCCCGGACGGGGCGGTACCGGCTGAAAGGGCGACCAGATGCGGCGAACGGTCAGTGACGTGGGACGATCGGCCGCCGTGGCCCTCCTCACCCCCGTCGACGACCCGGACGACCCCCGCATCGACGACTACCGCGATCTGACGACCGCCGATCGGCGGCCGGACCGCCCCGGTGGACGCGGCCTGGTGATCGCGGAGGGTGTCGTCGTCGTGCGGCGGCTGCTGGACTCGCCGTACCCCGTGCGGTCGCTGCTGGGGGTCCCGCGACGGCTGGCCGAGCTCGCCGATGACCTGCACGGGACGGACGTCCCGGCGTTCTCCACCGACGCCGACACGATGGCGCAGGCGGTCGGTTTCCACCTCAACCGGGGGGTGCTGGCGGTCGCCGACCGGGCGCCCGCGCCCGACCCGGCGGAGCTGCTGGCCGGCGCGCGGACCGTCGCGGTCTGCGAGGGCGTGGGCGACCACGAGAACCTCGGATCGCTGTTCCGCAACGCCGCCGCGCTCGGGGTGGACGGGATCCTCCTCGGCCCCGGATGCTCCGATCCGCTGTACCGCCGCAGCGTCCGGGTGTCGATGGGGCACGTCCTGCGGGTGCCCTTCACCCGGTTGGACGGCGAGTGGCCGGCCTCGCTGGACGTCCTGCGCGAGGCCGGGTTCACCGTCGCCGCGCTGACACCGGACGCGGGCGCCGAGCCGCTGGCGACGGCGGGACTCGCGGGCGGCCGGGTGGCGTGGCTGCTGGGCGCGGAGGGGCCGGGTCTGACCGACGAGGCGCTGACCGCCGCGGACCGGCGCGTCCGGATCCCGATGGCGACCGGTGTGGACTCGCTGAACGTCGCCACCGCGGCCGCCGTGGCGTTCCACGCGGTGACGGGCGGCGGCTGAACCGGTCGGGTCGTCTCAGCGCTGGCCGCGGACGCCCAGCAGGACCTCGTCCCAGGACGGCATGACCGGCTTGCCCTTCTTCGTCCGCCGTCCCGCGGCGCCGCCGCGCTGCCGCGACCCCTGGTCCGTACCGGTGGTGCCGCTCTCCTCGTCGGACGCGGGCGTCCCGTTCCGCGGGGCCTGCTCGGCGGCCGCCGCTGCGGCGGTCCCGGCGTCGTCGGAACCGGTGTCGTCGGAACCGGTGTCGTCCGAACCGCTGTCGTCGGAACCGGTGTCGTCCGAACCGGTGCTGTCGGGCCCGGTGCTGTCGGAACCGGTGCTGTCGGAACCGGTGCTGTCGGAACCGGTGCTGTCGGAACCGGCGGCGGTCGCGCCGGTGGTCCCGGAGCGCGGGGCCGCGGCGCCGGTCGCGGCGGAGTCCGGGGGGGTGGTGTCGCTGGAATCGCTTCCCTGGGAAGCGATTCCACGGACCTGGTCCCCCCTGGTGTCCGAGGCCGACGGGGCGGAGGCGGCCGAGGACGAGTCGGCGGCATCCGGGTCGGCCGGGGTCGAGCCGGCCGGAGCCGAGGTGGCCGGAGCCGAAGTGGCCGGAGCCGAGGTGGACCGGGTCGCTGCACCGTCCGGGTCTGCCGGTGCCCCGGCGGACCGGCTGCCGGAGCCGGGGGCGGGGATGCCCGGTGTGGAGTTGCCGGCGGGAGTGTTCGGCGCAGCAGCGGCCTGCGATCCGCCGGCCGATCCCGGTGCGGCCACGGCCCCGGCGGCGTCGGAACCGCCGGAACCGGCGGCGGCGGCCGCCTCGGCGGAGGTGACGGGCTCGGCAACGTCGGAAGCGTCGGCGACGGTGGTGGCGGCGGGGTCGGCGGAGTCCCCGGGACCGGCGGGGTCCCCGGGACCGGCGGTGTCGTCGTCGGGATCGGTCCGCGGGATCACCGGGGCCGCGGCGGCGGGCGGGCGCGCCTCGTCGGTGCGGGTGGACGTCCGGGTGGAGGGCTCGATCCGGGGTCGCGGCGGGCTGGACCGGCGCTGCTCGGGTGCGATCCCGCGCCCGGCCCACGCCTCCGGCGGTGCCGGGGCCTGGCCGCCCGCGACGGCCCGGGCGGGCTCGGCTGCGGCGGGTGCGGAGGACTGGTCGTCCTCGTCACGGGCCATGTCCACGACGGCGCCGAGCGGGCGCAGCGGACGCGCCGGCAGGCCCTCGATCAGGTCGGAGGCGTGCTCGTCGAGCGCGACGACGGTGCCGCCGTGCGCCCCGGGCTGGAAGGCCCAGCGCGCGGCGTTGTCCGAGCGCCCGGTCTGCCAGGTGAGCACGACGACCCACTTGCCGTCCTCGCCCTTCCAGGAGTCCCAGCCGGCGGACGCGTAGTCCTGCCCGCGGAGGCCGAAGGTGTGCGCGACGGTCTCGCCGAGGGTGCGTGAGTCGGGGCCGTCGGCCCGCTGCGGGTGCGCGCCCTGTGCGAGTTCGGCGGTGCGGGAGCGTTCGAGCAACACCGGATAGGCGAAGCGCTCGATCTTCTGGGTCGGGACGCCTGCCGCCGCGGCGACCTCGTCCACCGACGCGCCGCCCCGGATGCGGGCCTGGATCTCCCGTGGGCGCAACTGGCTCTCCAACTCGATCGCGATCTGGCCGAGCCGGGTCACGTCGCCACGTGCGGCGGCGCGGAGCTGCTCGTCGGCCGGAACCGTGTAGCGCTCGCGGCGCCCCGGGTCCTCGAGGACGACCGAGCCGTCCCCGGTCACCCCCACGACCCGCAACGCCCGCATCGATCAGTCCTCCCGCTGCTCGTCCCCGTCCGGGTGACGGTAGATCCCCACGGCTCGGCTCCGGGTGAGGCGCGCCGGGCGAGTTCTGCCTGGTCGCCGAGTCCACCTGGCCGTGGGACCCGGGAGTGGCGTCACTCACCGTGCGCAGACTCCCACGGACCGTGGTGCATGAGGACAGTGGGGCACGTGTGACTCGTGTGACTACAACGAGTCGCTATCGATCACGCAACGAATCGTGGAGGACCCCAGACGTGCGACGGCCGGGCACCGCAGGAGGCGGTGCCCGGCCGTCGTCGAGCGGGGGGGTCAGGAGGCGAGCTGCCCCACGACCCAGTCGATGCCCGCGGTGAGCGCGGAGACGTCCGCGGGCTCGACCGCCGGGAACATGCCGACGCGCAGCTGGTTGCGCCCCAGCTTCCGGTACGGCTCGGTGTCGACGATGCCGTTCGCCCGCAGCGCGGTCGCGACGGCGGCCGCGTCGACCGAGTCGTCGAAGTCGATCGTGCCGACGACCTGGCTGCGGTGCGCGGGGTCGGTCACGAACGGCGTCGCGAAGTCGCTCTTCTCCGCCCAGGAGTACAGCCGCTCGGACGAGTCGCGGGTGCGTGCGACGGCGCCGTCGAGCCCGCCGAGGCCGTTCAGCCAGTCGATCTGGTCGGCGAGCAGGAACAGCGTGGCGACGGCCGGGGTGTTGTACGTCTGGTCCTTGGCCGAGTTGTCGACGGCGGTGGCCAGCGACAGGAACGGCGGGATCCAGCGGTCCGAGGACGCCAGTTCCTCGACCCGGGCGAGCGCGCGCGGGCTCATCAGCGCGAGGAACAGCCCACCGTCGGAGGCGAAGCCCTTCTGCGGGGCGAAGTAGTAGACGTCGGACTGCGACACGTCGACGGGCAGGCCGCCGGCGCCGGAGGTCGCGTCGATGAGGACGAGCTGGTCGTCGGTCGCGTCGGCCGGGCGGTTCACCGGGACCGCGACGCCGGTCGAGGTCTCGTTGTGCGCCCACGCGATCACGTCGACCGACGGGTCGCTCACCGGCGCGGGCGCGCTGCCCGGCTCGGCGGAGACGACCACCGGGTCGGCCAGGAACGGGGCACCCTTCGTGGTGTCCGCGAACTTCTGCGAGAACTCGCCGTAGGTGAGGTGCAGGGAGCGCTCGCGGACGAGGCCGAACGCGGCGGCGTCCCAGAACGCGGTCGAGCCGCCGTTGCCGAGGACGACCTCGTAGCCCTCGGGCAGCGAGAACAGCTCGGACAGGCCGGCCCGCACGCGTCCCACCAGGTTCTTCACCGGCTTCTGCCGGTGCGAGGTGCCGAGCAGCGAGTCACCGGTCGCGGCGAGCGCCGAGAGCTGTTCGGTCCGCACCTTGGAGGGTCCGCAGCCGAAGCGGCCGTCCGACGGCAGGAGGTCGGCGGGGATCTTCAGATCGGCTGGAGAGGTCACGCCGACCAGTGTTGCAGCACCGTACGGCCCTGCCGACCCGACGGTGCCCCCTGCCACATCCCGGTGCCGCGGACTCAGCGCTGCGGGGCGCGGTGCGTGCGCCGGTAGGCCAGCGGCGCCATCCCGATCTCGGTGTGCAGCCGGTGCCGCAGCGCCGCGGTGGTGCCGAATCCCGAGCGGGCGGCGACCTGCTCGACCGGCAGGTCGGTCGTCTCCAGCAGGCGTCGGACGAGGTCGAGGCGCCGGGCTGCGAGCCAGCGCCCCGGGCTCGTCCCGGTCTCCGCGCGGAAGCGCCGGGTGAAGGTGCGGACGCTCATCGACGACCGCCCGGCCAGCTCCTCGACGCCGAGCGGCCGGTCGAGGTGGCGCAACGCCCAGTCCCGCGCGGACGCCGTGTCCGGGCCGTCGTCCTCGGCCGGCCGATGCTCGACGAACTGGGCCTGACCGCCCTCCCGCCACGGCGCGACGACGTTGCGCCGCGCGGTGGCGGACGCGACCTGCGCGCCGTGGTCGCGGCGCACCAGGTGCAGGCACAGGTCGATGCCCGCGGCGACCCCGGCGGAGGTGAGCACGTTCCCCTCGTCGACGAACAGCACGTCGGGTTCCAGCTCCACCTGCGGGTACCGGTACCGGAACCGGTCGGCGTGCGCCCAGTGCGTCGTCGCGCGGCGGCCGTCGAGCACCCCGGCCGCGGCCAGCACGAACGCGCCGGTGCAGATCGCGACCACCCGTCCTCGGGCCGCGGCGGAGCGGATCAGCTCCAGCACCGCCGGGTCGGGTTCCCGCGGCGGGCGGCCCGCCGGTCCGGGCCCGCCGAGCGCGACGGCCGGGACCACCAGGGTCTGCGCGTCGTCGAGCACCGCCCGGTCGTGCTCGGGCAGCAGGCGGTAGCCGGAGCTCGTGCGGACCGGGCCGCCGTCGAGGGAGGCGACCCGGACGTCGTAGAGCGGGGTGCCGTCGGACGCGGTCGTCGTGCCGAGGATCCGTTCCGGGATCGCGACCTCGAACGCGATCACGCCCTCGACGGCGAGCACGCCGACCCGGTGCGGTGCGGTGGACATGGCCGAATTTTTGCACATGTCGTCCGATCGGCCACTGTCGTCGATCATCGCGCCGGGGCAGGCTCGGGGCATGACGGAGGCACCCCCGCGCGCCGCGGGACGGGAACGCCGGGTGCACCCGGCCTGGTGGGCGGCCGGAGCGACGTTCCTGGCGCTGCTCGGCGCGGCGGGTTTCCGCTCGACGCCGGGCGTGCTCGTCGAGCCGCTGAACGCCGAGTTCGGCTGGGGGATCGGCGCGATCTCGTTCGCCCTCGCGGTCAACCTCGCCCTGTTCGGGGTGACGGCGCCGTTCGCCGCCGCCCTGATGGAGCGGTTCGGGGTGCGGCGGGTGGTGAGCTGCGCCCTGCTGCTCGTCGCGGTCGGGGCCGGTTCGACCGTGTTCATGACGGCGGTCTGGCAGCTGGTGCTGCTGTGGGGCGTCGTCGTGGGACTGGGCACCGGCTCGATGGCGATGGCACTCGTCGCGACCGTCGTGAACCGCTGGTTCGTGGCCCGGCGCGGGCTGGTCTCCGGGATCCTCACCGCGGCGACCGCGACCGGGCAGCTGGTGTTCCTGCCGCTGGTGGCGACGGTCGTCGAGTCCGTGGGGTGGCGCCCGGCGGCGCTGGTCACCGCGGCCGCGGCGCTCGCCGTCGTCCCCGTCGTTCTGCTGTTCCTGCGCGACCGGCCCGCCGACGTCGGGGTGCTGCCGTACGGCGGGACCGAGGCCGACGTCGTCGCACCGCAACGGTCGGGGGCCGCCGCACTGGCGCTGCGCGCGCTGCGCGATGCCGCCCGTCACCGCACGTTCTGGCTGCTCGTCGGCGGGTTCTTCATCTGCGGTGCGACGACCGCGGGGCTGGTCCAGTCGCACTTCGTGCCGGCCGCGCACGACCACGGCATGCCCGCGACGACGGCCGCGTCGCTGCTCGCCCTGGTCGGGATCTTCGACCTGGTCGGCACCATCCTCTCCGGCTGGCTGACCGACCGGGTCGACCCGCGCCTGCTGCTCGGGGCCTACTACGCGCTGCGCGGTGTCTCGCTGTTCCTGCTGCCGCCGCTGTTCGGCACCGACCTGAACGCCAGCATGCTCGCGTTCGTCGTGTTCTACGGGCTGGACTGGGTCGCCACGGTCCCGCCGACGATGGCGCTGGCCCGGGAGGTGTTCGGGGCGCGGTCGGCCGTCGTCTTCGGCTGGATCTTCGCCTCGCACCAGCTCGGTGCCGCCTTCGCCGCTCTGGTCGCCGGCGTGGTCCGTGACGCACTCGGCAGCTACGACGCCGCCTGGTACGGCGGCGCGGTGCTGTGCCTGGTCGCGGCCGGTCTCTCGGTGGCGATCCGGCGGCAGCGGACACCGGAGCCCACCCCCGCCGCCTGATCGCGCGGTGATCACGATCGGGTGTCCCGCTGGCCCCGCGGCCGGTCCGTCCGGTACGCCGGGGGTCTCGGTCGAGGCGAGGGGGACATCGATGAGCGAGAACGACCCGGGCGGACGGGGCGCGGAACCGCCGAGGCCGGGGATCGTGCCGCTGCGCGCGCTGGACGCGGGGGAGATCGTCGGCGGCGGGATCCGGTTCGTCCGCGCGAACCCCGTGGCGGTGCTGGTGCCGTCGCTGCTGCTGTCGCTGCTGGTCCTGGGGGCCCAGGCGGCGACGGCCGGGTTCGACCTGGACCGCCCGGTGACGACCGACCCGGGCACCGCCTTCGCCGAGGGCTCGCTGGCGGCGATCCCGGCGGCGCTGGTGACGCTCGCCGTCGCCCCGCCGGCGATTGCGACCGTGCTGGCGACCCTGCACCCGGCGGTGCTCGGCCGCTCCCGGATCGGCCTCGGTCATGCCTGGGCGGCGGCCCGGCCCCGGCTGGGCGCGATCTACGGGGTCGAGGTGGTCGTCACGGTGGTCGGGCTCGTCCCGACCCTCGTGACGTCCGGGGTCGCGGGCCCGCTGTGGGGTGCCGGCGGCTTCGGGGCCGTGCTCGGCGGTGTGCTCGTCGCCGCTTCGTACCTGCTGATGCTGTACCTGTCGGTGCTGCTGGCCCTCGCGCCGGCGGCCGCCGTCGTGGAGGGTCGCCCGGCCCGGGACGCGCTGTGGCGCTCGGTCGAGCTCGTGCGCGGCTCGTGGTGGCGGTGCTTCGGCGTCCAGATCCTGGTCGGGCTGAGCGTCGTGCTCGCCGTGTTCGTCGTGGCGATCCCGGTGGGGATCGTCGCCGTGCTGATCGGGGTGGCCGGTGCGGTGACGCTCGCGTTCGTCCTCGGCGGCGTGGCGATCGTCGCGGTCGTCACCGCGACGTACGGGTTCGGCATCGGGGCGACCGCGCTGCTGCACCAGGACCAGCGGGTCCGGCGCGAGCGCCACGACCTCGACCTGCAGCAAGAGGCGGGCGGCGCGGCCTGAGGGCCCGCGCCGCCCGGCGGCGGCTCAGCTCCCGGTGACGGCGTCCCAGCCGTCGACCTGCTCCGGGCTGCGCGGCCCGGGCCCGATGTACTGAGCGGACGGGCGCACCAGCTTGCCCTCCCGCTTCTGCTCCAGGACGTGCGCCGACCAGCCCGCGGTCCGGGCCGAGGTGAACATCGCGGGCATCATGTGCGGCGGGACCTCGGCGAAGTCGAGGATGACCGCGGCCCAGAACTCGACGTTCGTCTCGATCGGCCGGTCCGGGCGGCGCTCGCGCAGCACCGACAGCGCGGTCCGCTCCAGCTCCGCCGCCACCTCGAAGCGGGGTGCGCCCAGCTCCTGGCAGGTCCGGCGCAGCACCCGGGCGCGCGGGTCCTCGGCCCGGTACACCCGGTGGCCGAAGCCCATGAGCTTCTCCTTGCGGTCCAGCATGCCCGTGACCAGGGACTCGGCGTCGCCGGTCCGCTCGACCTCGTCGATCATCGGCAGCACCCGGGCGGGGGCACCGCCGTGCAGAGGGCCGGACATGGCGCCGATCGCACCGGACAGCGACGCGGCCGCGTCGGCCCCGGTGGAGGCGATGACGCGGGCGGTGAAGGTCGAGGCGTTCATGCCGTGCTCGGCGGCCGAGACCCAGTAGGCGTCGACGGCGGCGACGTGCCGGGGGTCCGGCTCGCCGCGCCAGCGGGTCATGAAGCGCTCGGTGATCGTCGAGCACTCGTCGATCCGGGACTGCGGGACGGCGGCCACGCCGATCCCGCGCGCGGACTGGGCGACGTAGGACAGCGCCATCACCGAGGCGCGGGCCAGGTTGTCCCTGGCCTCGGCCTCGTCGATGTCGAGCAGCGGGCGGTAGCCCCAGTAGGGGGCGAGCATCGCGAGCGCGGCCTGCACGTCGACCCGGACGTCACCGGTGTGCACCGGGATCGGGAACGGCTCCGCGGGCGGTAGCCCCTGGCCGAACCGGCCGTCGACCAGCAGCGCCCAGACGTCGCCGAAGGTCACCTTCCCGGCGAGGTCCTCGAGGTCGACGCCGCGGTAGCGCAGGGCCCCGCCGTCCTTGTCCGGCTCGGCGATCTCGGTCCGGAACGCGACGTGGCCCTCCAGACCGGACCGGAACCCGGGCGGTGGCGGCGGTACCTCGTGCGTCGGGCTGGTCGCGGTCTCGGTCACCGGGTCTCCTTCGGCTCGGATTCGCGGTCACCCTGCTCCCGGTACGTGGTTCCCGGCAACGCGACCGGCCGGTGTGATCGGTCACGAACCGGGCAGGCCCGGGGACGGCGACGGACGGTGCGGGCCGGACGGGGCACGAGCCCGCCGTTCGGCGGGTGCACGGGCGATCCGGTCCCGCCTACGGTCGGGGCCGGGGGAACACCTGCTCGGAAGGGGAACCATGACCGACGCGCCGGCGCTGGAGCGGATGCGGACCGACTACGCGGGTCGGCCGTTCGACGTCGCGGACCTCGCCCCGACCTGGCACGAGCAGCTCACCGTCTGGCTGGAGGAGGCACGCGAGGCCGCCCTCGCCGAGCCGAACGCCATGGTGCTCGCGACGGCCGACCCCGAGGGCGTGCCGTCGTCGCGCACGGTGCTGTGCAAGGGCCTCGACGCGGGCGGGATCGTCTTCTACACGAACTACACGTCGTCGAAGAGCCACGACCTGAACCGCACACGGGTCGCCTCGGTGACCTTCCCCTGGTACGACCTGCAGCGACAGGTGCAGCTCGCCGGCCGGGTGGAGCGGTGCTCCGACAGCCAGTCCGACGCCTACTGGGCGCTCCGCCCGCGCGGGTCCCAGCTGGGGGCGTGGGCGTCGGCCCAGTCGACGGTCGTCGCCGGTCGCAACGTCCTCGACCAGGCGCTGGCCGGGGTGACCGCCCGGTTCGACGACGTCGAGCGGATCCCGCGACCCCCGCACTGGGGCGGCTGGCGGATCGTGCCCTGGCAGGTCGAGTTCTGGCAGGGCCGCGAGGACCGGATGCACGACCGGCTGCGGTTCGACGTCGGCCGCGACGACGCCTGGTCGGTCCGCAGGCTCGCCCCGTAGGGGGAACCCCGAGGCGGGCGGGTCGCCCGCCCGTGTACACCTGACATCGTGAGCAGGCGCAACGATCCCGGTGACGGGCCGACCCAGCCGGTGCCGGGCCCGGACCGGGAGTCCCCGACCCGCCCCGTCGCACCCGAGCCCCCGACCGGCGCCACGACGGCGCGGACCCGGACCGTCCGGTCCCGGGTCACCGGGGTGCTGCGGTCGACGTTCGCCGACACGACGCCGCTGCGCACGCCCGCCTACCGGCGGCTCTGGACGGCCGGGATCGTCACCGTCATCGGCGCGCAGCTGTCCGTCGTCGCCGTCCCGATCCAGATCTACGAGCTGACCGGATCGTCGGCCTACGTCGGCCTGACCGGCCTGTTCGGCCTGGTCCCGCTCGTGGTGTTCGGGCTGTGGGGCGGCGCGATCGCCGACGCCGTCGACCGCCGCGTGATGCTGCTGTTCACCGGCTCGGGGATCGCGCTGACCTCGCTGGCGCTGTGGGTCGCGTCGGCGACCGACCTGGGGAACGTCTGGCTGGTGCTGGTGCTGTTCGCCGTCCAGTCGGCGATGCTCGCGATGAACCAGCCCACGCGCAGCGCCGTCATCCCCCGGCTGATCCCGGCCGAGCAGCTGCCGGCGGCGAACGCGCTGAACATGACCGTCGTGCAGGTCGGCGCCGTGCTCGGGCCGCTGCTCGCCGGGGTGCTGATCCCCGTCATCGGCCTGTCCACGCTGTACCTGCTCGACGCGGTCGCGCTGCTCGCCACGCTGTGGGCGACCTGGCGGCTCCCGCCGCTGCCCAGCTCCGCGCAGAGCACCGGGGGCGGCCGGCAGAAGGTGGGCCTGCGGGCCGTCGCCGACGGGTTCCGCTACGTCGGCATGCACCGGATCCTGCTGGTGTCGTTCCTGGTGGACGTGATCGCGATGGGCTTCGGCATGCCACGGGTGGTGTTCCCGGAGATGGCGGCGACGACGTTCGGCGGGACCGCGGAGGGCGGCATCCAGCAGGGCCTGCTGTTCGCGGCGATCCCGCTCGGGATGGTGGCCGGCGGGGTGCTGTCCGGCTGGCTGCAGCGGGTGCAGCGGCAGGGCGTCGCCGTCGTCGTCGCGGTCTGCGTGTGGGGCGGCGGGATCGTCGTGTTCGGACTCACCGGCTCGCTGTTCCTCGCCGTGCTGGCGCTCGCCGTCGCGGGTGCCGGCGACCTGGTCAGCTCGGTGTACCGGTCGTCGATGCTCCAGACGGTGGCCACCGACGAGATGCGCGGCCGCATGCAGGGCGTGTTCATCGTGGTCGTCGCCGGTGGGCCGCGGCTGGCCGATCTCTGGCACGGTCCGTCGGCCGCCGTGATCGGTCCCGGCCTCACCGCGACCCTGGGCGGCGTGGCCGTGATCGTGGGCACACTCGTGTGTGTCGCGAAGTTCCCCGAGTTCCTCCGATACCGGGCACCGGTGACGAACAGCTCGCCGGGGTGACTCTCGTCGCCGCGTTCTGCGGATCCCGCACGGCGGGCTAGCGTGTGCCCGAGACCCGATTGATCCCCGCTGTGAGAGGGAACCTCCACATGTCCGACGAGACCGCCGCCAAAGCCGACACCGCCGTCCTGAAGCATTCGGGTGGCGAGTTCGAGATGGCGGTGCACACCCCGACGGAGGGGTCGCAGGCCGTCGACGTCAGCAAGTTGCTCGGCAAGACCGGCCTGGTCACCTTCGACCCCGGCTTCACCAGCACGGCCGCCTGTTCGTCCGCGATCACCTACATCGACGGCGACGCAGGCATTCTCCGCTACCGCGGTTATCCGATCGACCAGCTGGCCGGGAACTCCACGTTCCTCGAGGTCAGCTACCTGCTCATCTACGGCGAGCTGCCCACCCAGCAGCAGCTCGACGGCTTCACCAACCGGATCAGCCGGCACACGCTGCTGCACGAGGACCTGAAGCGGTTCTTCGAGGGCTTCCCGCGTGACGCGCACCCGATGCCGGTGCTGTCGTCCGCGGTCAGCGCGCTGTCGACCTTCTACCAGGACAGCCTGGACCCGCACGACGAGGAGGCCGTCGAGCTCTCCACCGTCCGGCTCATGGCGAAGGTCTTCACGATTGCCGCCTACGCCTACAAGAAGTCGGTGGGCCAGCCGTTCCTCTACCCGGACAACTCGCTGGGCCTGGTCGAGAACTTCCTGCGGATGACCTTCGGGTTCCCGGCGGAGCCGTACGAGGTCGACCCCGACGTCGCGCGCGCCCTGGACACCCTGCTGATCCTGCACGCCGACCACGAGCAGAACTGCTCGACGTCGACGGTGCGTCTCGTCGGGTCCAGCCAGGCCAACCTGTTCGCCTCGATCTCCGCAGGCGTGAACGCGCTGTTCGGCCCGCTGCACGGCGGCGCCAACCAGGCCGTGCTGGAGATGCTGACCCGCATCAAGGACGTCGAGGGCGGCAACGTCGACGACTTCGTGAACCGGGTGAAGAACAAGGAGCAGGGCGCGAAGCTGATGGGCTTCGGGCACCGGGTCTACAAGAACTACGACCCCCGCGCGAAGATCGTCAAGGAGCAGGCCGAGACGATCCTGAAGAAGCTCGGCGTCAACGACCCGCTGCTCGACATCGCGATGACGCTCGAGGAGAAGGCGCTGGCCGACGACTACTTCGTCGAGCGCAAGCTCTACCCGAACGTCGACTTCTACACCGGTGTCATCTACCGGGCGATGGGCTTCCCGGTGAAGATGTTCACCGTGCTGTTCGCACTCGGCCGGCTCCCGGGCTGGATCGCGCACTGGCGCGAGATGATGAACGACCCGCAGAACAAGATCGGCCGCCCGCGCCAGCTGTACACCGGCTCGGCGGAACGGCTCTACGTGCCGGTGGGGCAGCGCTGAACCCCACCTGACCGCGCCTGCGACGGCCCCGCCGGAGAACCCCGGCGGGGCCGTCGTCGTTCGCCGGGCGGGCGCGCGGCCCCGCGGCTAGCGTCGTGCCCCATGGCCTCCAGCACTGCCGTCGTGTGGTTCCGCCGCGATCTCCGGGTCGCCGACCAGCCGACCTTCCTGGCCGCCGCGGACGCCGCCGACCGGGCACTGGCGCTGTTCGTGCTGGACCCGGCGCTCCTCGACCCGTCGGGCGCGGCCCGCCGGAACTTCCTGTACGGCTGCCTGCGGGAGCTCGACTCCGCGCTCGGCGGACGGCTGCTGGTGGTGAAGGGCGACCCGGCCGACGTCGTCCCGCGGGTGGCGACGGCCGTCGGTGCGGACACCGTGCACGTCGCCGCCGACTACGGCCCGTACGGCCGGGAGCGCGACGAGCAGGTCGAGAAGGCCCTCACCGACGCCGGCGCCGAGCTCGTCCGCACCGGGTCCCCCTACGCCGTCGCGCCGGGCCGGGTGACCAAGGGCGACGGCGACCCGTTCAAGGTGTTCACCCCGTTCAGCCGGGCCTGGGCCGAGCACGGCTGGCGAGCCCCCGCCGAGACGTCCGCGTCGACCTGCACCTGGATGGACCCGTCCGGCAAGGGCGGCGGGCCACGCGCGGTGCAGGTCCCCGCCGACGAGCCCTGCGACTCCGCGCTGCCCGACGCGGGGGAGACCGCGGCGGCGGCGCGGTGGGCGGACTTCCTCGACGAGGGCGTCGCGGAGTACGAGTCGCAGCGCGACATGCCGGCGAAGAAGGGCACGTCGGGGATGTCGCCGTACCTCAAGTACGGCTGCGTGCACCCGCGCACGCTGCTCGCCGACCTCGGGTCGCGCCGGGGCGACTCGGTCAAGGCCTACCGCACCGAGATCGCCTGGCGGGAGTTCTACGCCGACGTGCTGTACCGGCGTCCGGACTCCGCGCGGCGCAACTACGACACCGGCTTCGACCACCTCCCGCTGCGCACCGACGAGGCGGCCTACGACGACCTCGAACGCTGGAAGGACGGGCGCACCGGCTTCCCGATCGTCGACGCCGGGATGCGCCAGCTCCGTGCCGAGGCGTGGATGCACAACCGGGTGCGGATGGTCGTCGCGTCGTTCCTGGTCAAGGACCTGCACCTGCCGTGGTGGTGGGGCGCGCGGCACTTCATGCAGCTCCTGGTCGACGGCGACCTCGCCTCCAACCAGCACGGCTGGCAGTGGACGGCCGGGTCGGGCACCGACGCGGCGCCGTATTTCCGGATCTTCAACCCGATCACCCAGGGGGAGCGGTTCGATCCCGACGGCGACTACGTGCGCCGGTGGGTCCCGGAGCTCGCCGACGTGCCGGGCAAGGCCGTGCACCAGCCCTGGAAGCTGAAGGACGGCCTCCCGGACGGCTATCCCGAGCGGATGGTCGAGCACAAGGCGGAGCGCGAGGAGGCCCTGGCCCGCTACGAAGCAGTGAAGGCGGCGAAGCGCTCGTGAGTGGTCGAGTCGGTCAGGACCGCGACAACCACTCACGAGCGCGTCAGCGCCTCCCGCCAGCTCACCCGGGAACCGGTCCGCAGGATCGAGTTGCGGTAGACGCGGGCGGCGAGCCGCACCATCCCGGCCAGTGCGGCGAGGGCCAGGGCCAGCGCGACCAGCACCTCCCACCACGCCGCGACGCCGAGCGCGACCCGGGCGGGCATCAGGGTCTGGGAGAAGAACGGCACGAACGACAGCACCGTCGTCAGCGGGTTGCGCGGGTCGGTCGGCAGGATCGCGACGGCCAGCAGGAACGGCACGAGCAGCGGGACCGCGAGCGGTGCGGTGACCGACTGCAGCTCCTCCTGGCGGGACACCAGCGCACCGGCGGCCGCGTAGAGCGTCGCGAACAGGAAGAACCCGACCAGGTACCAGACGACGACCGATGCGAGCGTCCCGAGCAGCAGCGCCGGTACCGCCAGCACGCCGGTGGCGAGCGCGACCGTCGTCCCGATCGTGCCGAGGACGAGCAGCTGGAGCAGCCCGACCAGGCCGAGCCCGAGGATCTTGCCGGCCAGCAGCTGCCGCGGCCGGATCGTCGACAGCAGCAGCTCCACCACCCGGCTCGACTTCTCCTCGACGACCCCCTGCGAGACGGCGGCGCCGTAGGCGGTGACGGAGAAGAACAGCAGGAACGTCACGGCGAACGCGATCCCCACGCGCTGGCCGCGTTCGGTGTCGGGCGGCACCAGTGTGCGGACCCCGACCCCGGACAGGGCGGTGACCTGCTCCGGATCGACCCCGGCCGTGCGCAGGGCGCCGTTCACGGTCTCCTGCTCGACGACGTCGGTGACGAGCGTGCGCAGCCCCGGTGGGACGTCGTCGAGCCCGACGAGCTGGTACACGCCGGGACCACCGGTGAGGAGCGCGTCCGCCTCGCCGGAGCGGACCATCGACTCGGCGGTCTGCCGGTTGCCGGCCTCGGTGAGGGTCAGGCCGGCGCCCGTCCGGTCCGCGGTGGCCTGCAGGGCCGGGCGCAGCTCCCGCGAGGCCGGGTCCAGCACCAGCGAGGACGTCGACGACTGCGACCCGACGAACGCGAAGACCGCGCCGTACCCGCCGAAGACGACGATCATCAGCAGCAGCCCGATCAGGAACGTCCGGGACCGGACCTGGGTGCTGATCTCCCGCCGGGCGACGAGCGCGACGATCCCCGCGGTGCCGGTCACGACGCCGTCCCGGAGCCGGGCGTGGACGGCCGGTCGGCGACGGCGTCGCGGTACAGCTCGGTCAGCGGCGGCCGGTACGGCCCGAAGGCGCGGACCGGACCGGCGGCGAGCGCCTCGGCGAGCAGCTTCTGGTCGTCGGCGCCGGGTTCCAGCTCGACCCGCGTGCGGTCGCCGTCGGTGCCCAGCACCCGGACCCCGGGCAGCGCGTCGGCCCAGCCCGCGGGCGGCCCGGTGACGTCGTAGCGCGGGGCGGTGCCCTCGCGCAGCTGCCCGACCGAGCCGACGGCGGCCATCCGGCCCTCGGAGATGATGCCGACCCGGTCGCAGAGCCGTTCCACCAGTTCTAGCTGGTGTGACGAGAAGATGACCGGGATCCCGGCGGCGGCCTGCTCGCGCAGGACCTCGCTCATCGTGTCGACGGCGGCGGGATCGAGTCCGGAGAACGGCTCGTCGAGCACGAGGGCGTCCGGGGCGTGCACCAGCGCGGCGCAGAGCTGCACCCGCTGCTGGTTGCCGAGCGACAGCTTCTGCACCTCCTCGCCCCGCCGTGCGGCCAGCCCGACCCGCCCGGTCCACAGCTCGACCGCCGCGACGGCGGCCGCACGGGACATGCCGTGCAGCCGGGCCAGGTAGACGAGCTGCTCGGCGACCCGCATCTTCGGGTAGAGCCCGCGCTCCTCGGGCATGTACCCGATCCGGCGGCGGACGGCCGCGTCCATCGGTGAGCCCCGCCACGACACGGTTCCGGCGTCGGGCTCCAGGACGCCGAGGACGATGCGCATCGTCGTCGTCTTGCCGGCGCCGTTGCCGCCGACGAAGCCGAACAGCTCGCCCGGCCGGACCTCGAACGTCACGCCGTCCAGGGCCGTCACGGTGCCGAACCGCTTGGCGAGCCCCTCGATCGCCAGCACCCGCAGGACGCTACACGGACCCCGTGCCGCGCACCGCGAAGCGACGCTCGCGTGGGGTGGCAACGGATCATTGCGCTCTGTACGCTCCGTTGACTGCAATAGCGCGGAGATTGTGTCGATCGTGTAACGAAAATGCGTCTCCGGTTGCGGGAGCATTGTGCGAATGGGGGGTGTACCGAAATGACATCGGTCCCGGCCAACCCAGGCCAGCAGGGGGCGGAGGACGAGGTCGAGCCATCGGTCCTGCGCAGGGCGGTCGCCGCGTCGGCGATCGGTAATGCGACGGAATGGTTCGACTACGGCATCTACGCGTACCTGACGGTCGAGCTCACGAACGCGTTCTTCCCGGGCGAACTGGGCTATCTCGGAACGCTGCTCGGCTTCGCGATCTCGTTCATCCTGCGACCGCTCGGCGGCTTCGTGTGGGGCCCGCTGGGCGACCGGATCGGCAGGCAGCGCGTCCTGTCGATGACGATCATCCTGATGGGTATCGCGACGTTCCTGATCGGCGTCATCCCGTCGTACGAGACGATCGGCTGGGCGGCCCCGGCGCTGCTGTTCCTGCTGCGCATCGTCCAGGGCTTCTCCACCGGCGGTGAGTACGGCGGCGCGGCCACCTTCATGGCGGAGTACGCCCCGGACAAGAAGCGCGGCTTCTGGGGCAGCTTCCTGGAGTTCGGCACGCTGGCCGGCTTCACGCTGGCCGTGCTGGTCGTGTTCGGCCTCGAGACCGCCATCGGCGAGCAGGCCATGCTCGACTACGGCTGGCGGATCCCGTTCATGATCGCGCTCCCACTGGCGATGATCGGTCTCTACATCCGGACCAAGCTCGAGGACACCCCGGTGTTCCGGGAGCTCGAGGAGGCCGGCGAGTCCGAGTCGGCGGCGACCGGGGCGCTGAAGGATCTCATCGTCCGCTACTGGCAGCCGATCCTCGCGCTGTTCGGCCTGGTCATCGCGCTGAACGTCATCAACTACACGCTGCTGACGTACATGCCGACCTACCTGCAGACCACGATCGGGATGGACTCGGCGAGCGCCGACACCCTGGCCGTCGTCGGGCAGGCGATCATGATGCTGCTGATCCCGTTCGCGGGTGCCCTGTCCGACCGGATCGGGCGCAAACCGTGCTGGGGGATATCCCTGGTCGGCATCTTCGTCCTCGCCATCCCGATGTACATGCTGATGGCGCAGGGCCTGGCCTGGGCGATCGTCGGGTTCACCGTGCTCGGCCTGATCTACCTGCTGCAGCTGGGGACGATCTCGGCGACCTTCCCGGCGATGTTCCCGACGCACGTCCGGTTCGCCGGGATGGCCATCTCCTACAACGTCGCGACGGCCGCGTTCGGCGGTACCGCGCCGCTGGTCAACGAGAGCGTGGTCGAGGCGACCGGCGACGTGCTGTTCCCGGCGTACTACATGATGGGCGCCTGCCTGATCGGCATGATCGCCCTGTACTTCGTCATCGAGACGAAGGGCGTGTCGATCAAGGGCCGGGACGTCCCCGGTCTCGCCGAGCAGCAGGCGAAGCTGGCGGGGAAGGGCAGCTCCTGACCCGTCCCGCACGACTCACCGGGCCCGTCTCCGCAGTTCGGAGGCGGGCCCGTCGTCGTGTCAGCTCCGCGCGGCCCAGCCGAGCGGCAGCGCGGTGAGCCCGTCGGCGGACGAGATCCACGACCAGGCCCAGCACACGGCGCCGCCCTCGGCGGTGACCCGGACCCGCCGGTACTCCGGGCCCTCGTAGGCGTCGAGCGACGGCAGCGCCGCGACCGGGTCGGCGAGCTCGACGACGTAGCCCGGGACACCGGGGCCACCGTCCAGGGTGAGCGCCGGGTACCCGTGCCCGGTGTCGGAGACCGAGCCCGACGGCAGGAACCCGGGCTGCGGCAGGACCTCCGGCGCGGCGTGCTCCCGGATCAGCGGCCAGGCGCGCTGCCCGGGCATCAGGGACCCGTAGACGAACACCCGCGCCGGCCAGCCGTCCGGGTGCGGGACGCCGTCGACGGTCGCCGCGTCCAGCCCGTCGTCGCCGGGGGTGCCGGACAGCGTCCGGGCGGCGTCCTGGCCGAGCGACGAGCACCGCACCGGGGCCCCGTCCACCAGCAGCGGACGCCGGTCGGTGCGCTCGTCCCCGGTGGGCGCGACGGGTGCGACGTAGGCGTACGGACGGTCCAGCGTGCCGTCACCGTCACCGTCGACGAGGACGACGCCGCCGGTCGCGACCCGGGCGAGCCGGTACCGCGGCGGGTCGGCCGACCGCCCCTCGACGACGTCGAGCGCGGTGAACTGCTCCGGAGCCGCCAGCCAGACGGCGTGTTCCTCGACGACACCCGGGACCGCGGCGAGCGTGGCCGGGCGCTGGTCGTCGACCACCCGGTACCCGGCCGACCAGACCGCGGCCAGGCCCTCCGTCCGCACCCGCAGGACGACGACCGGCCCGGCCAGCCCGCGCTCGGCGCGCGTCCAGGAGATCTTCGACGGGTTCGCGTTCGAGCCGTAGGCGAGGACCGGCACCCGCCCCGCGCACGGCGGCGCGCCCCGGCCGGCCAGCCACTCGTCGAGGCACCGGTCCTCGACCCGCCACCCCGACGGGCACGCAGGGTCCGCCGTGAGCGGGAACGAACCCCCCTGGTCGTGGACGTACGACGCGTCGGGCCGGGTGCCCGGGTACGGGTCCGCGGGGAACGCGGAGTCCGGCCACGGGGGTGAAGTGTCCGGTTCCATGCGGAGGGACCGTAGATCAACAGAGGTGCCGGTGTCGCGCCGGCGCAGTTCGCACGGGTCCGCGCTCCTCGCACGGGATCGGTTCTGCTGCGAGCGACGGGTTCCCGTGCGAGGTGCAGGACGGAGCCGGGACGGAGCAGGGGGTCACCCGGGTGCGGTGACTCCCTCCGGTACGGCGATCCCGTAGCCCCGGATCTTGCGGTAGATCGTCGCCCGGCTCATCCCGAGCCGCCGGGCCGCCTCGGCCTTGTTCCCGTCGGCATCGAGCAGCGCGTCGACGATGGCGTCGCACTCGATCGACTCCAGCGGCGTCAGCACCCGGCGGGTCAGTGCCCGCGCCTCCGGCGGGAGGTCCTCGATCCGGATCGTCCCGGTCCGCCGGCGCGCCACGACCTTGCGCAGCACCTGGTAGAGCTGCTCGACGTTGCCCGGCCAGCGGTTGCGCATCAGGACCCGCAGCGCCTCCGGCGAGCAGCTCAGGTCGCTGCCGCGGGTCAGCCGGGCCAGCAGGTACGGCACCAGCTCGGCGACGTCCTCGACGTGGTGACGCAGCGGCGGCACCTCGATCGTGCGGGGGAAGGCCCGCAGCAGCGCGGTCAGCTCGGGGCTCTCCGAGACGCCGTCCGCGCCCGGCCCGCGGGTGGCCACCACCCACGGGCGCTCGTGGCAGGTCGACTCCCGCTGCGGTTCCAGGAGGTCGGTCAGCGCCGTCGCCGCGGCCGGCGGCAGCTTGTCGATGTCGCGGAGCACCAGGGTCCCGCTGCGGCCCGCCAGCTCGTCGGACACCTCGGCGAGCCAGCGCGGGGAGCAGTCGGCGGCGTCGAGGACGCGCACGTGCCCGGCGGGGGAGTGCAGGTGGTGGGTGGCCCGGGCGAGCGTCGTCCGGCCGGAGCCTGGCTCGCCCTGCAGCACGACCCACTCGTTGGTGCGGAAGTGCCGGTCCACGGCCTGCGCACACTTGGTCCACAGCGCCCCGGCCCCGACGGCGGTGGGCAGCGCGGTGGTGATGGTCGGTGTCCCCGGCGTCCGTGACGAGGTCTCCCGGTGGGTCAGCGTCACCTGGAGCACCCCGCCGGCCGATCCCGGTTCGGCCCAGCTCGGCCGGCACTGCACCCGGGCGGTCACGCCGCTGGGGAGGTCCACCACCAGCTGCCGGGAGCGTCCGGTGCGCAGGGCGTCGGTGGCGTCGGCGAGCAGCGGCACCTGGTCGCCGGGGGCGATGAGCTCCCGGGCCCGGTCGTTCATCATCACCAGGTCGTCGCCGACGGCGAGCACCGGTGAGTTCCCGGCGCGCTGCACCGCGACGAGGTAGTCGTGCAGCAGGGTCAGCTCGTGCCGTCCGGAGGCGGCGAGCAGCGCCTCCTCGATCCGCCGGGCGGTGGTGGACGCGGTGGCCATCATCAGGGCGTTCGCCTCCCGCCGCCAGCAGGTCAGGTCGACCACACCGAGGATCTTGCCGGTGATCGGGTGCCGGATCGGCGCACCCGCGCAGGCCAGGTCCTCCAGGTGCTCCACGAAGTGCTCGTGCCCGAACACCGCGGTCGGACGGCGCCCCTCGAGCGCCGTCCCGATGCCGTTCGTGCCGACGTGCCGTTCGGCGTAGGAGAAACCGGGCGCCAGCCACACCCGGTCGAGGTGCTGGCCCAGCGCGGAGTCCCCGGTCCGCCGGTCGAGCACGACGCCGTCGGAGTCGCAGAGGATGAGGCTGACCGGCTCGGTGGTGAACTGGTCGCACAGCTCGGTCACGATCGGCCGGGCCGCCCTGGTCAGGGGGCTGTCCGTCTCGCGGTCGAGCTCCGGCAGGTCGATGGCGTCGTACGGCACGGCCATGTCCCGCGACCGGATCCACGAGGCGAGGATCGGCGGCCGGACGACGTCGGCGCCGACGTCGTCGCTGTGCAGGAAGGCGTCGCGCGCGGCCGCGATGCGCTCCGCCGCGGTCGTCGACGTCGCCGACGCGGCCAGGAGATCGTTCATCGGGTCGTCCGCGGGGCGCCGTGGGCCCGGTGGACCGGCGGTTCCGGTACCGCCCCGCACGCCGTCGGGCAGGGATGTCACGCGTGGCCTCCTCGCCGTGCGTCGAGATCGGGAACCACACCCGTCGTCCGGTGCCTGAGCAGCGGTGACCTGCTCCGGACGATCGTGTGACGGCGACGGTACGCGCCGTGAGAGGAAGATCACCAGACGTGGCGGCGCGGCAGCGTCTCATATTGAGACCTCTGTCGCCGTACGGACCCGGTGTGATTCGCAGCACGGGACGACCGGCGATGAGCCGCGGGATCCACTCGCGAACCTCCGGCCGGCGCTCCCGCGACCGATCTCCACCCGGGGCACCCGCGCTCGCCCCGAGGTCCGGCGGTCGGGCGAGGTGGACCGCACGGCACGCACTCTCCCCGCTCGGCGGGGACCCGCGGAGGACGTGTGACGGCGGCCCACCGGACGACGCGCGACCAGCACGGACCGAATCCGACCACCACCCACCACTGTGAGGAGACGACGTGAGTCGGCAGAGCTTGGCGAAGGCGCACCAGAAGATCCAGGAGCTCTCCTGGGAGCCGCAGTACCACGAGCCGTACATGAAGTACGGAACCGACTACACCTTCAAGAAGGCGCAGAAGAAGGACCCGCTGAAGCAGGTCCTGCGCTCGTACTTCCCGATGGAGGAGGAGAAGGACCACCGCGTCTACGGTGCCCAGGACGGCGCCATCCGCGGCAACATGTTCCGGCAGGTGCAGGAGCGCTGGCTGGAGTGGCAGAAGCTCTTCCTGTCGATCATCCCGTTGCCGGAGATCTCGGCGGCGCGCTCGATGCCGATGCTGTTCCACGTGGTTCCGAACCCGGAGCTGCACAACGGCCAGGCGATCCAGATGATCGACGAGGTTCGGCACAGCACGATCCAGCAGAACCTCAAGCGCCTGTACATGAACAACTACATCGACCCGGCGGGCTTCAACAACTCGCTGCGGAACTTCCAGTCGGACTACTGCGGCACCATCGGCCGCCAGTTCGCCGAGGGGTTCATCACCGGTGACGCGATCACCGCGGCGTCGATCTACCTGACCATCGTCGCGGAGACGGCGTTCACGAACACGCTGTTCGTGGCGATGCCGGCAGAAGCCGCGGCGAACGGCGACTACCTGTTGCCGACGGTCTTCCACTCGGTGCAGTCCGACGAGTCCCGGCACATCTCGAACGGCTACGCCACGCTGCTGATGGCGCTGTCGGACGAGGACAACCGCCAGCTGCTCGAGCGGGACCTGCGCTACGCGTGGTGGAACAACCACCGCGTCGTCGACGCCGCGATCGGCACCTTCATCGAGTACGGCACGAAGGACCGCCGCAAGGACCGCGAGTCCTACGCGGAGATGTGGCGCCGCTGGATCTACGACGACTACTACCGCTCGTACCTCCTGCCGCTCGAGAAGTACGGCCTCGTCATCCCGCACGACCTGGTCGAGGAGTCCTGGAACCAGATCTGGAACAAGGGCTACGTCCACGAGGTCGCGCAGTTCTTCGCCACCGGCTGGTGCGCCAACTACTGGCGGATCGACGGCATGACCGACGAGGACTTCGAGTGGTTCGAGTACAAGTACCCGGGCTGGTACGACCGCTACGGCAAGTGGTGGGAGAACTACAACCGCCTCGCCAAGCCGAACGGTCACCACGCGATCGTCGCCGAGGACGTCGACTACGTGTACCCGCACCGCTGCTGGACCTGCATGGTCCCGTGCCTGGTGCGTGAGGACATGGTCGTCGACAAGGTGGACGGCCAGTGGCGCACGTACTGCCACGAGGTCTGCCGCTGGACCGACGCGGAGGCGTTCCGCCCGGTCTACCAGGGCCGCGAGACCCCGAACATGGGCAAGCTCGTCGGTCACCGGGAGTGGGAGACGCTGTACCACGGGTGGAACTGGGCCGACGTGGTCCAGGACATGGGCTTCGTCCGCGACGACGGGAAGACCCTGACCGCCCAGCCGCACCTGGACCTGGATCCGAAGAAGATGTGGACCCTGGACCACATGCGGCGGATGCCGCACCTGGCGAGCCCGAACGTGATCCTCAACGAGATGAGCGACTCGGAGCGCGAGGCCTTCGCGGCGGACTACAACCGCCAGGGCCCCGCGGGCCGGCCCGCGCCCACCGACGCCTGAGCGCGGGTCAGGCGAGGGGGGAGGGCTCCCGTCACGCCATGACGGGGCCCTCTTCCCGCGGCCCGGCCGGGAGGTCGTCTTCCCGGCCGGGTCACCCCGCCCGTCCTGCCCGGGCACCGGGGACCCGTGTGTCCCTATCTGTCCGATTCGTCGCTTTTACCACGTCGGTCGTGCGGCGGTCCCGCTCCGCGGGACCGCCAGAGAGGTGATGTGAAGACCGTGGGTGACAAACACGTCGTGCGGTTCGAACCGGTCGGCATCGAGATCGAGGTCGACGAGGACCAGACCATCCTCCGGGCGGCCGCCGAGCAGGGCGTCCAGCTCATGCACGGCTGCAAGGAGGGGCAGTGCTCCGCCTGCAAGTCGTTCGTCCTCGAGGGCGAGGACATCGAGTACGACAGCTACTCGACGTTCGCGCTCCCCGACTACGAGAAGGAGGAGGGCTCCACCCTGCTCTGCCGGGCGCACGCGTACGAGGACCTGGTGATCGAGCTCCTCAACTACGACGAGGAGATCATCCGGTCCGGCCTGCCGCTCACGAAGGGCACCGTGGAGGTCGTCTCGATCGAGCCGGTCACCCACGACATGCGCCACCTCACGGTGAAGCTGGTGGAGCCCGCCGAGATCAAGTTCTTCCCCGGCCAGTACATGGACTTCGTCGTGCCCGGCACGGAGGAGACCCGCTCGTTCTCGATGGCGAACGTCCCCAACCGGGACGGCCTGCTCGAGTTCGTCGTCAAGATCTACCCGGACGGCCTGTTCTCCGAGTACCTCGACACGCAGCTCCAGGTGGGCGACACGCTCGAGGTCGAGGCCCCGTTCGGGACGTTCACCCTGCGGCAGAACCGCAACTCCCCGCTGATCTTCGTCGGCGGCGGGGCCGGCATGGCGCCGGTGCTGGGGCTGCTGCGGGCGATGGCGGAGGGAGGGGTCGAGCGGCGCGCCACCTTCTACTACGGCGCGCGGACGGTGCGTGACCTGTGCTTCGAGAAGGAGCTCGCCGCGCTGTCGCCCCAGCTCACCGACTTCCGTTTCGTACCAGCGCTGTCCGAGCCGGAGGACGCCGGCAGCGCGGAGTGGGACGGGGAGACCGGACTCATCACCGACGTGGTCCGGAAACACGAGGCCGACCTGAAGGGAGTCGATGCCTACGTCTGCGGACCGCCGCCGATGGTCGACGCGGCGATCGCGACGCTCACCCAGCTGGGCGTGAGCGAGCAGAACATCTTCTACGACAGGTTCACCACCACCGGTGAGCAGGAAGGCGACGGATCCTGATGACGACACAGCCGGAGACGCGCAGCGTTCCCAAGCCCGTCTTCACCGACGCGGAGGCCGGGGCGCGGGAGTTCCCGGACTCGAGCTCGAGCGCGCGCCACTACAACTACTACAACCCCGCCAAGCGCAAGCAGACCCTGTACGAGGACACCACCGTCGAGGTCCAGCCGGACCCGCGGCACTACCTCGCCCAGGGCTGGATCTACGGGTTCGCCAACGGTGAGGGCGGCTACCCGCTGCACTGGACCAAGCTGAAGGCCTGGGGCGTCGACGAGCCCGAGCCGCAGCGCGGGATCGGGACCGGCGGCCTGCACGTCAAGAACTGGCCGGCCCACGGCTGGCACGAGTTCCGGGATCCGAACGAGGAATGGGAGCAGTCCCTCTACCGGTACAACGCGAACGTCGTCCGCCAGCTCACCCAGAACATCGACAACGCCCGCAACGCGAAGGCGTTCGAGCTCTGGAACCCGAACTGGGCCCGGTTCGTCGAGCGCAACGTCGGCGCCTGGATGCACATCGAGCACGTACTCGGCCTGTACGTCTTCGCGTCCAACGAGCGGTCCGCGCCGACCAACATGCACAACACGGCGCTGGCCGCCAACTCCACCCGCAAGATCCGGTTCGCCCAGGACCTCGCGCTCTACAACCTGACCCTCTCCGAGGAGATCGACGGTTTCGACGGCTCCGCACACCTCGACGCGTGGGACAACGCGCCGGAGTGGCAGGGCGCCCGCAAGCTGACCGAGGCGCTCACCGCGGTGCAGGACGACTGGGGCGAGGCGATCTTCGCGACCAACTGCGTCTTCGAGCCGCTGGTCGGGGAGCTGTTCCGGTCGAACCTCGTGATGCAGTCCGCGGCCACCAACGGCGACTTCGTCACGCCGACCGTCATGGGTGCCGGCGAGTACGACTACGCCCAGCGCGACCTGCGCTGGACGGTCGCCTGCTTCGCACCGCTGAACCAGGACCGCGAGTTCGCCGAGCACAACCGCGGACTCATGAGCGGATGGCTGCGGACGTACGTCCCGCAGGCGCTGGAGGCCGCACGGACGATGCAGCCGATGTGGTCCCAGTCCGACTCGAAGCCGCCGACGTTCGAGGACTCCCTCGACCGGGCGAAGAACCGCTTCGCCGGGATCTGCGCCGATCTCGGTCTCGACGTCCCCGAGGAGCTGAAGCAGTGACCAGCACCGACAGCCCGTTCAAGCAGGACAGCACCGCCTCGAACATGTGCGGCTTCACGCTGATGAACAACCAGATCGGCTCGGTGATCGCGACCGTCCTGGACCGTCAGGACAACGTGACCGTGCAGCACCTGCCCTCGATGATCCGCGTCGACGGCAAGGGCAAGTTCGAGGTCGACTACGCCGAGATGGACGAGGAGGCCGGCCACGAGGACGGCTGGTTCGACGCGGCCGAGTTCGAGGAGAACATGTCGACCCACTACGGGCGCATGGTCCACCTCGACGACAAGACGATCATGTTCGCCAATCCCGAGGACGCCGCCGAGTACATCGACTTCGACCTGAAGCCCGTGTACTGACGCCCGGCCGTTCGTCCACCACGACGCCGTACCGCCCGGGGCTGATGGCGCAGCGACCCGGTGCGGGCCCCACCACACACCCGAGCCGGCTCGGGCGGTGCGGCGCCGCTCACGTTGATCCGCACCCGCGCACTGGACCAACTTTTCTCCGGGAGGACTCCCACCATGGCCAAGGAACTCCGCTTCGGTGCCGAGGGCCGGCACCTGCTGCAGGCCGGCGTCGACCAGCTCGCCGAAGCCGTCAAGAGCACGCTCGGTCCCAAGGGACGCAACGTCATCCTGGAGAAGATCACGGGCTCGCCCGAGGTCACGAACGACGGCGTGACCATCGCCCGCGAGATCCACCTGCGCGACCCGTTCGAGAACATGGGCGCCCAGCTGCTCAAGGAAGCGGCGGTGAAGACCAACGACACCGTCGGCGACGGCACGACGACCGCGACCGTCATCGCGCAGGCCATGGTCCGCGAGGGCATGGGCGCGATCGAGCGCGGCGGCAACCCCGTCCTGGTCAAGCGGGGCATCGACCTCGCCGTCGGGGCACTGGTGGAGCGGCTGCAGGCCGTCTCGCACCCGGTGAGCTCCGAGGAGGAGTACGCCCGCGTCGCCGCCATCTCCGCCAACGACGACTGGTCGATCGGCAACGTCGTCGCGCGGGCGCTCCACACCGTCGGCGACGACGGCGTGGTGACCGTCGACGACGCCCCGATCCCGGGCGTCACGGTCTCGTTCGTCGAGGACTTCGAGTTCGACAACGGGTACGTGTCGCCCTACATGGTGACCAACCCCGGCACCCTCGAGGCGATCGTCGACGACCCCTACATCCTCTTCTCCGCGGAGAAGATCAAGGACGTCCAGCAGATCATGCCGGTGCTGGACCGGATCATGCGCAACGAGCGCCGGCCGCTGGTCGTCGTCGCCGAGACGGTCGAGGGCACCGCACTCCAGATGCTGGTGCACAACCACGTCAACGGGCACTTCCAGGCCGTCGCGATCAAGGCGCCCGGGTTCGGGGAGAAGCGCATCCACCTGCTCGAGGACATGGCCTCGCTGTGCGGGGGCAAGGTGCACTCCAAGAGCTCGTCGTTCTCGCTGGAGCAGATCGACATCGAGCACCTCGGCCGCGCCTCGCAGGTGCGGGTGACCAGTGAGAGCACCACCTTCATCGGCGGGAAGGGCGACCGGGGCGCGCTGGAGAACCGGCTGGCCCAGCTCCGTGCCGAGCTCGCCAGGGCCACCATCGGCACCGACGAGGACTTCTTCTCCGACCGGATCGCCCGGCTCTCCGGCAAGGCCGCCATCATCTCGGTGGGCGCTCCGACGAACGCCGAGACCCGCGAGATCCGGCACCGCGTCGACGACTCGCTGCAGGCCACCCGGGCCGCGGTCGCCGAGGGCATCGTCGCGGGCGGCGGTGCGGCACTGCTGCACGCCGAGCCGGCGCTCGACGCCCTCGACGTCACCGGGGACTACCGGCTCGGCGTCGAGATCGTCCGGCACGCGCTGTCCGAGCCGGTGCACCTCATCGCGTCCAACGCCGGCTACGACGGCGACGACGTCGTCAAGCAGGTCACCGCGATGGCCTCCGACGACGGGTTCGACGCGCTGGAGGGCCGCTTCGGGAACATGGTCGAGCTGGGGATCATCGACCCGCTCCGGGTGGTCCGCTCCGCCCTGCAGAACGGGGCGTCGGTGGCCGGCCTGATCCTCACCACCAACTCGCTGGTGGCCGAGGAACAGACGCCGTGGAACAAGGCGCTCATGACGGAGTTCGGCCAGCTGGACGAGGGCATCCCGCAGCCCGACCCGGACTCGAGCACACCGCAGTCGATGGGCCTCGGACCGTCGGTGGGCTGACCCCGGCGTACGACGACGGCGATCCGGACCCGGGTCGCGGGTCCGGATCGAAGGCCCGGCACGCCCTGCGCGTGCCGGGCCGGTTCGCGAGAGTGGAGGGATGGTCGAGGTGGACCGGTGGTGCGCGGGTACGGACGTCCCGTCCGTGGTGGACGCCCAGGTCCACGGCTGGGACGGCCGCCCCCACAACCAGGCCGGTCCGGCCGGGGAACAGTTCGTCGCCGACCTGCACCACCGGCACCGGATGGTCGACCCCTCGCCGTCGCCGCTCTCGGCCGACGCGTTCGGCCTGGTCACGCCGGACGCGCTGGCCGCACACGTGCTGTCGGCCGTCGACCGCGCCGTCCTGGTCCCGGCCACGTTCGACGACCTGTTCGTGCTCGGCTTCGCGGCACCCGGGTGGCACGCCGAGCTGGCCGAGGAACATCCCGGACGGCTGGTGCTCGCCGGGGAGCTCGACCCGGCCGACCGGGCTCGGGCCCGTGGGATCGGTGCCCAGGTGACCCGGGGCGGGATGCGGGCGCTGACCGTGCTGCCCTCGCGCCGCCCGGAGACGGCGGTGTCGCTGCGGGCGTCGTGGCTGCGGCGGACGTTGATCCGCGCCGAACAGGCGGGCGCCGGGGTGGTGCACGTCGGCGTCGCACCGACGGCGCGGCCGCCGGCCGCGGCACCGGGCTGGGCGTACGCCGGCGTGGTCGACGCCGGTGACGCCACCCCGCGGCCGCGGTGGCCCAGCTGGGCCGAGCCCGTCCGTGCCGGCTCCGCGCTCCCGGTGCGGGCACGCACCGCGGGCCCCCTCCCGGCCGGCGGGATCGAGCTCGCCGAGGTGCGGGAGCTCGCCGCCGCCCTGCCCCGGGTGCGGTTCGTGCTCGGGGCGACGATCGCGCCGACCGCGGCGCTGGTCCGGCTGGCCCGGCTGCCGAACGTGCACGTCCTGCTCACCGAGGTGCTGGTCGGGCTGCGCCGCGACCCGGTCCCCGCCGCGGAGGCGCTGGGGGAGCTGCTGGCCGCCTACGGCCCGGACCGGCTGATGTTCGGCAGCGGCTACCCCCTGGTGCGGCCGGCCCGGCTGATCCGGGACCTCATGACGTTCCGCTACCCGGAGCCGCTGCGGGGCCGCTACCCCGAGCTCGACGACGACGTCCGCGAGGCCGTCCTCGGTGGCACCGCGGCCCGGCTCTACGGCCTGGACCTGCCGCACGCGCCGCGCACCGTGCGGCGCGGGGCGCCGCGCCAGGGCTCCCGCTGAGAGCGTCCGCGACGCGATCGCGACGACAATGGGCCGATGGTCGAGGTCCGTCAGCTGCAGTACTTCCTCGCCGTCGCCGACCGGCTCAGCGTCACCGACGCGGCCCGCGAGCTGCAGATGGCGCAGGCCGCCCTGAGCCAGGCCGTCACCAAGCTGGAGCGCCGGCTCGGCGTCGCCCTGTTCGATCGGAGCAGACGACGGCTGCGGCTCACCGCCGCCGGGGCCGCGCTGGTCCCGGAGGCCCGGCTGATCGTGGGCCGCACCCGGGAGCTGGGCGCGGTCGTCGCGGGCGGGTCGACGCGGACGCCGCTGCGGATCGGCTGCATCCCGTCCGCGGTGTCGGGCCTGCTCCCGGATGTCCTGCCGGGGTTCCTCGCCGGCCACCCCGAGGTGCTCCCGCTGGTGCACGAGATGGGGCAGCGGGCGCAGGTCGAGGCGCTGCGGGCGGGCGCCGTCGACGTCGGGGTGTGCCGGATGCTCGTCTCCGGGGACGGCATCGAGGTCGTCCGGCTCGCGGACGAGCCCCTGACCTGCCTGCTGCCCGTCTCGCACCCGCTCGCCGACGCCGGCCCGGTCGACCTCGCCGACCTGGCGGGCGAGTCGTTCGTCCGCTTCCCGCGCGACCACGCGCCCGTCGCGCACGACACCATCGTCGCCGCCTGTGTGCGGGCCGGTTTCTCGCCGCGGGTCACCCAGGAGGCCGTCAACGACCAGTCGGTGCTCGGCGTCGTCGCCTCGGGGCTCGCGGTGGCGATCGTGCCGCGCGCGACGACCCGGCTGCGGATGGCCGGGGTCGTCGCGCGCCCGCTGAGCGACCCGCTCGCCGTCACCCCGCTGTCGGTGCTGGTCGGACCGGTCAGCGCGCCTGCGGGCCGGGCGCTGCGGGACGAGCTGCTGCGCCTGCGGGGCTGAACCGGCCCGGATCCATCCGGGCGACGTCGAACGCCGTCCCGCCCTCGAGGACCAGGTCCGCGGCGACCCGCCCGAACACCGGCGCCATCTTGAACCCGTGGCCCGAGAACCCGGCCAGCACGGTGAGGTTCGGGGCACCCGGTGCCGGGCCGACCAGTGCCGTCCGGTCGGCCGTGTAGCCGTCCATGTAGACGCCGTGCCGGATCGGATCCGGGTGCAGACCGGGCAGCAGCTGCCGCACCGCCTCGGTGACGGGTGCCAGCGCGGGCTCGGGCAGGTCCCGGGTGAGCGCGCGCGGGTCGGCCAGCGGGTCCCAGACGTCGGCGACGCCGGCCTTGACCGAGACGCCGTCCATCACCGGGCAACCGAACAGGTGATGGCCGCCGGTGTCGCGGATGAAGGCCGGGAACACCTCGGGCAGGTAGTCCTGCACCCGGACCGGTGCGAACCAGGTGAGCACGACCGGCTTCGGGGTCACCGCTGCACAGGGGACGAGCTCGCGCACCCACGGCCCCGTGGTGACGACGGCGCGGCGCACCCGCCAGGTCCGCTCGGCGGTCACGACGGTGACGCCGGCGTCGTCGGGCTCGACCGCCAGCACCGCCGTCCGCTCCAGGAGCCGGGCGCCGGACGCGCGGGCCCGCTCGAGCGCCGTGACCACGGCCAGCTCGGGGCGCAGCATCCCGCCCGCGGCGTCGAGGATCCCGATCTCACCGTCGGCCGGCGCGTGCTGCGGGAACCGGGCGGTGAGCTCGTCCGGGCCGAGGATCTCGTGCTCCAGGCCGTGCTCGTCGACCGAGGCCCGCACGTTGCGCATCGGGTCGATGTCCGGCAGGCCGACCGACAGGCATCCGGTCGGGGTGAACAGCGGGCGCCCGGAGCTCTCCGTGAGCTCGATCCACATGTCCCGGGCCCGGCGCAGCAGCGGGACGTACTCCGGGCCCTCGTGGTAGGCCGCGCGGAACAGGCGGGACTCGCCGCCCGCGGCCCCGCGGTCGTGCGCGAGGCCGTACTGCTCGAAGCCGAGCACGTCCGCGCCGGACTCGGCCAGCTGCCAGGCGGCCATCGAGCCCATCGCTCCGAGGCCGATGACGGCGACGTCGGCGTCGGGCAGGGGATGGTCGTTCATGAGGTCCTCTCTCCGGGGCGGTCGGGTGTGCCGGACCGGGCGCGGGTCCAGCCGAGCAGGAACGGCAGGGCGAGGGCGACGAGTCCTGCCGCGGTCCAGCCGCCCGCGACCGCCCACCCGAGACCCGCGAGCACCAGCAGCGGCGTCACCGCGATGCTCGCCGTCTCCAGCGGTGCGACGGGCAGGTACGCGAGTCCGAACTCCTCCAGGGTGCGGCTGTCGAGATCGGGGTCGACCATCCGCAGCAGCGCGACCGACGTCGCGACGGCGCCGGTGGCCCAGCCCCAGGTGAACAGCGACTTCTCGAACCAGGCGCCGTGCATGACCTTCGGGGCGACCCAGCGGAACATCGCCAGGTTGAGTGCGAGCGCGGCGACGAACAGCAGGGTCAGCGGCAGCCAGTAGTCGGCGACCAGGCTGGGCGTGATCGAGGCGATGCCGCAGACGATGAGCAGGTCCGTGGCGAGACCGGAGATGCTCTTCAGGCTGCGCTGGTCGCAGTACTGCCAGGCCGGCGTCCGGCGGGCGACCGTCTTGACCAGCAGCCCGGCGAGGAAGGCGAGGACGAACACCGGCGCCGCGAACGACGGGACCAGCAGCCCGATCCCCTCGGCCACGCCGTAGCCGAGGACCGTCACCGCCGCGATCAGGCAGACCTGCAGGCCGAGCGGCTCGATCGACGACGGCGAGGTCGTCCCGATCCCGGTCGGCTCCCGGTCCGGTGCCGGCACCAGGCCGGTGCGCAGCGCCGCGGGAAGCTGGTCGAACCGGCCGATCCGGTCGGTGTGCCCGCGCCGGGCACCCCAGTTCGCGATCGCGATCCCGCCGACCACGCCGGCGAGCATCCCGACGGTCGCCGACGTGAAGGCGAGCGACGCCGCGCCCTCCCACCCGGCGTCGGCGAACACCGAGCCGACAGCGGCGGCCGACCCGAAGCCGCCCGCCCAGCCGGCGAACAGCAGCAGGCCGAACCCGTCCGGGGTGCCGAACACCGGCACGAACAGCACGTAGGCCAGCACCATGCCCAGCCCGACCTGGAGCGCGTACATCGCGAACGAGAAGGCGGAGAACGCCGCGGTCGACCGGCCGAAGCCGCGCGAGTGCGGGTCGTCGCCCAGGCCGAGACAGGCGAAGACGACGGCGATGAGCACCGAGGCGTAGGTCCCGAGCTGGTCGGAGAACGGCAGGACCCCGAGCACCTGCGGACCGAGCAGCAGCCCCAGGAATCCCGCGACGACGCTCGCCGGGAGCATCAGCCGCTGGGCCGGGACCACCCACCGCCGGACGAGCGTGCCGACGAGCAGCAGCCCGCCGATCAGGCCGGCGTCGACCACCAGCGACCAGGGTCCGAACTCCATGCGCACCTCCTCGGTTGTCCTGCACGTTCGTAGCAACGCGGCAGTGGCACCCGGAAGGGCTGCGCCATACGGACGCGCGAGGACGTCCTACGTGCCGGTGAACGGTCGTCCGCCGATCGCCCACCGCGGACGGAGTCAGGCTCGCCTGTATGCAGGTGAGGCAAGGCTGGCTAACATTCCGCCGGAACGATCACGGAGGTGCTGGTCATGGAGTTCTCACGGCGGCAGGTGCTGCTGGGTTCGCTGGCGGCGGCGGGCGGTGTGCTGCTGTCCGGGTGCGGTGGTGGTGAGTCCGGTGGGGGCAGCGGCGGCGCGGCCGACGGCGAGGGCTTCCCGATGACGATCGAGCACAAGTTCGGCTCGACGACGATCGAGCGCGCCCCGCAGCGGGTCGTGAGCATCGGCTACTCCGACCACGACGCGATCCTGGCGCTCGGGGTGCCGGTCGTCGGCGTCCGCTACTGGTACGGCGACGAGAACACCGCCGTGCAGCCGTGGGCGACGGCCGCGGCGCAGCAGACCGGCTCGCAGCCCCAGATCCTGAACATGCCGACCCTGGAGCCGGAGAAGATCGCGGCGCTGCAGCCGGATCTGATCATCGGCATCTACTCCGACCTGGACCAGCAGAACTACGCCACGATCAGCGCGATCGCACCGACCGTGGGCCCGCCGGCCGGCTTCAACGACTACGGCGTCCCCTGGCAGGACGCGACCCGGTTCACCGGGCGCGCGCTCGGCCGGGAGGCGCAGGCCGACCAGCTGGTCGCCGACCTCGACGCGCGGTTCGCGCAGGTCCGCGACGCGAACCCGCAGTGGGCGGGCAAGCAGGCGGCGGTCGCGACCCGCGGCGCCGACAACTTCAGCATCTTCGCCTCGCAGGACCCGCGGTCGCGGTTCTTCGGCAACCTCGGGTTCGTCACCCCGCCGCGCTTCGACGAGATCGCCGGGACCAACTTCTACGCCGACCTGAGCTTCGAGCAGGCGACCGAGCTGGACCACGACCTGCTCGTCTGGGACCAGCTGTCCTTCACCCCCGGCGGGAAGGCCACGGTCGAGAACGACCAGCTGGTCTCCCGGCTGCCGGTGACCCGCGAGCAGCGCAGCATCTTCCTCGAGGGCGCGGTGGAGAACGCCTTCGGCTGGCAGACCGTGCTGAGCCTGCCCGCCGCGCTCGACGGCATCGTCCCGATGGTGGAGCAGGCGCTGCCCAGGACCTGACCGGGGACTGACAGGGTGGGGCGTGCCCCGCTCGTTGTCCTCCCCGCCGTTCCTGCTGCTCCTCGGTGCCACTGCGCTCGGTTTCGGCGGCTACGCGCTGCTGCTGCCGGTGGTGCCGCTGTGGGTGGCGCGCGGCGGGTCGGGCGAGTTCGGCGCCGGGCTGACGACCGGGGTGCTGATGGCGGTCACCGTCGGCACCCAGCTCCTCGTGCCCGCGATGCTGCGGAGGGTCGGGCACCGCCCGGTGCTCGTGGTGGGATCGCTGCTGCTCGGGCTGCCCACGCCGCTGCTCGCACTCACCGCGGACCTCGCGCCGGTGCTGGCGGTCTCGGCCGTGCGCGGTGTCGGGTTCGGGATGGCGACGGTGGCGGGCAGCGCCCTGGTCGCCGAGCTGGTCGAGCCGTCGGCGCACGGGCGGGCGTCGGCCCGGTACGGCTACGCGGTCGGCCTCCCGCAGCTGGCGCTGCTGCCCGCCGGGGTGGCCGTCGTCGACGCGATCGGGTTCACGGGGGTGTTCGTCGCCGCGGGGCTGGCCCCGGTCGGCGGGGCGCTGGTGATCGCGTTCGTGCGCGGTCCGGCCGTCGCGGGACGCGCTCGGACGGGGCCGGGCGCCGGGGGAGACCGTCGGACCGGATCGGGTCCGGGCGGCGCGGGACACGCTCCGGAGGTGCCGGGGCCGGGCGTCGCGGGATACACACGTCGGTCGCCGTTCGCCGGCGCCACCGGCCACCCCCGTGACGGCCGCCGCCGGCTCCCGGCCGCACCGGTCCTGGCGATGCTGGTGTGCTCGACCGCCCAGGGCGGCGTGATCACGTTCGCCCCGCTCGCCGCTCCCGGGTCGGGCCTCGCGGTGCCGGCCGCGCTGTTCGCCACCGCGCTCGGCGCGCTGGTCGGGCGGGGTGTCGCCGGTGCGCGCACCGACCGCAGCGGACGACCGGGGGCGTTGCTGCCGATCGGGACGCTCGTCGCCGCGGCCGGGATGACCGGCGTGCTGGCCGCTCCGGTCGGTGCGGCGTTCCTGGTGGTGGGCGCGGCCGCGGTCGGTGCGGGGTTCGGCCTGGTGCAGAACGACGCGATGGTCACCCTCTTCGCCGCCGCGGGCCCGCTGCACTACGGAGCCGCGAGCGCCGCCTGGAACATCGCCTACGACGCCGGGACCGGCCTCGGCGCCTCCGGCCTCGGCGCGATCGCCGAACCCTTCGGCTTCGCCGCCGCCTTCGGCGCCGCAGCCGCGGCCCTGCTGATCGCCACCCCCCTCGTGCGCCACCGCCACCGGGCCCCCTGACCCCACCTCACCGGCCGCCCGACCAATCAGCCGCACTGGTCGGAGGCCTCCCGCACAGGGCCGATCCCGTGCGGCAGCCCGAAAACCTGCGCGGTCGTTGCAGAACCCGTGCGGTTCCACGGGTTCTCGTCGGCGGGGCCGGCCGGTGGTGGGGGCGCCTTCGGCTCGGCGGCGCGGCTGGGCGCGGCGCGGCGCGGCGCGGCGCGGCGGTGCGGTGCGGTTCGGCGGTGCGGCGCGGCTCGGTGGCGCGGCGCGGCGCGGGGCGCGCGCAGAGCGGCGCCGCTGCTGCCGCACAGGTTGACGGCCTCCCGCGCAGGATCGGTCTTGTGCGGGGGCCCGCGTACCTGTGCGGCTGCCGTGGAGGCTGTGCGGCATCGGCGCAGCCGGCCTGGGCGGGTGCGGGCGGGTCCGCGCGAGGTGGGTTGCTGTGGGCCGGCTCGGTACGAGCGGGCCGTGGCACGGCGCGGGCCCGGCACCGAGGTCGGTGCCGGGCCCGGGTGTGCGCCGTGCGGGTCAGGACCCGTTGCGGATCCACTCCTCGAGGTGCGGTGCCTCGTCGCCGATCTTCGTCGAGTCACCGTGGCCGGTGCGGACCTGCGTGTCGCCGGGCAGGGTCAGCAGCGTGGTGCGGATCGACTCGATGATCGTGTCGAACGACGAGTACGACCGTCCGGTGGCGCCGGGCCCGCCCTGGAAGAGGGTGTCGCCGGTGAACACGATCCCCAGCTCGGGCGCGTAGAGGCAGGACGAACCCGGCGAGTGGCCGGGGGTCTGCAGCACGCGCAGGTCGATCCCACCGGCCGAGAGGACCTGGCCGTCGGCGAGCGTGCCGTCGGGCTTGCGGTCGGGCCAGGTCATGTCCCAGAGGACCATCTCGGCCGGGTTGAGCAGGATCGGCGCGGAGAACCGGTCGGCGAGCGCGGGAGCCTGGTTGACGTGGTCGTCGTGCGCGTGGGTGCACACGATGGCCTTGACCCGGCGGTCGCCGACCGCGGCGGCGATCGCGACGGCGTCGTGGGCGGCGTCGATGACGAAGACCTCGCGGTCGTCGCCGACGATCCAGACGTTGTTGTCGACGTCGAAGCTGCCGCCGTCGAGGTTGAAGGTGCCGGACGTGACGACGTGGTCGACGGGGGCCATCAGAGGATCACCACCGAACGCAGGACCTCACCGTGGTGCATCTTCTCGAAGGCGGACTCGATGTCGTCGAGGCCGATCTTCTCGGTGACGAACTTGTCCAGCGGGAACCGGCCCTGCAGGAACAGGTCGACGTACATCGGGAAGTCACGGCTGGGCAGACAGTCGCCGTACCAGCTGGACTTGAGTGCGCCACCGCGTCCGAAGTAGTCGATCAGCGGGATCTCCGGCGCCTGCAGGTCCGGGGTGGGCACCCCGACCAGGACGACGGTGCCGGCGAGGTCGCGGGCGTAGAACGCCTGCTTGTAGGTCTCCGGGCGCCCCACCGCCTCGACGACGACGTCGGCGCCGAAGCCGCCGGTGGCGGCCTGGATGGCCTCGACCGCGTCCTGCTCCTTGGCGTTGACGGTGTGGGTGGCGCCGAAGTCGGCGGCCCACTGCAGCTTCTTCGGGTCGGTGTCGACGGCGATGATGGTCGTCGCGCCGGCGAGCTTCGCGCCGGCGATGGCGGCGTCACCGACACCGCCGCAGCCGATCACCGCGATGGAGTCGCCGCGACCGATCTGCCCGGTGTTGACCGCGGCGCCGAGCCCGGCCATGACGCCGCAGCCCAGCAGGCCGGCGACCTCGGGCGGGGCGGTCGGGTCGACCTTGGTGCACTGTCCGGAGTGGACGAGGGTCTTCTCGATGAACGCACCGATCCCGAGCGCGGGGGAGAGCTCGGTGCCGTCGGTGAGGGTCATCTTCTGGCTCGCGTTGTGCGTGTCGAAGCAGAGGTGGGGCTTGCCCTTCTTGCACGCGCGACAGACCCCGCACACCGCACGCCAGTTCAGGACGACGTAGTCCCCGGGCTCGAGGTCGGAGACGCCCTCGCCGACGGACTCGACGATGCCGGCGGCCTCGTGACCGAGCAGGAACGGGAACTCGTCGTTGATCCCGCCGAGCTTGTAGTGCAGGTCGGTGTGGCAGACCCCGCATGCCTGGATCTTCACGACGGCCTCGCCCGGACCGGGATCGGGAACGTTGATCGTCTCGACCGTCACCGGCTCGCCCTTGGCGCGGGCAACGACCCCGCGTACCTGCTGTGCCATTCGTTGTACTCCACTCGTCATCGACGACGTCCGGTAGGACGGATGCTCGGATCGCGACTCTGGCATGCGTCGTGGGTCACTGTCTCGCCGGATCCGGGCGAAACACGTGTTACTCGCGGGTTACCCCCGGCTGCGGGATCACGGCCCGCCCCGGCGGTGACGCAGCGGTGTCGGCGACCGGGGCCCCGGCCCGCCCACGCCGGGTGGGCGGGCCGGTCCCGCGCCGCCTCAGAAGTCGATGTCGCCGCCGTCGAACCCGCCGTCGAACCCGGGGTCGAACCCGGGGTCCTCGGCCGGGGGCTCGTCGGCCGCGGCCAGGTCCTCACCGCCGGCGTCGCCGGAGTCGTCGAACATCGCGTCGGCGATCGCGGTCCCGATGAACGCACCCGCGACGCCGGCCAGCAGCGAGCCGGCGATCATGCCGCCCATGCCCGGTCCGCGGCCACCGCCGAGGGAGCGCTCCATCGTGCCGGGCTCGCGCATCTCGGCGCGTGTCGCCATCCGGGCCAGCGCCTGCGGCTCGGTCGAGGTGGCCCGCTCGGACTCCGGCACGTTCTCGCCGACGTCGGTGAGGACCTTCTGCCGCTGCTCCGGGGTGAGCTTCGCGAACGCCTCGGCGTGCGCCTGCTCCACCTGCTCCGGCGGGGCGGTCCGGAGCATGTAGCGGTAGCGCTCGATCGCCTGCTGGTCCGGGTCCTGCGGCTGCTGCGGCGTTCCGCCGAACCCGGCGTGCTGCCGGGGCTCGGCCTGGCCGCCGGTGAGGCGCTCCTTGAGCTTGTCGAGCAGACCCATCTGGGGGTGTCCTCCTGGAATCGGGGAGTCACGCCCGGTCCGACCGAACCGGGCACGGAGGACGAACGCACCACCAGGGTCCGGGGTTCCCGCCACCGAAACGCTCCCTGCCCGTCCCGTCCCACCGCGAGCCGCACAGGCTCCGCTGAACCGCACAGGCTCACGGGCTCCCGCACGGGACCGGACCCGTGCGGGAGGCAGCCAACCTGTGCGGGCGCCGCCAACCTGTGCGGATGCCGCCAACCTGTGCGGGAGGCAGGCAACCTGTGCGGGAGGCAGTGGGCCCGTGCGGGCGCGCCGACTCGCGCGGAGGCAGCCGGCCTGTGCGGGAGGCAGCCGGCCTGTGCGGGAGGCAGAGGGTCTGTGCGAGGGGCGGTCGGGTGGGTGCAGCGCGGGGGTCCGGATCGCGGTGTGTCCGGGTACGGTCGGGCGCCGTGACGATCGCGCCGCAGCTCCCGTCCAGCCCGCCGCCCGGACTCGCGCTCGGCGCCGTCGCGGGGGCCGGTCGCCCCGGCGGCTCACGGATCGTGTGCCCGCTTCCCGACGGCGGTCTGCTCGACGTCGGCTCGCTCGCCACCGCGCAGCGCGGCCCCCACCCGGAGCTGCTGACCGCGCCGAACCTCGACCGCCTGCTCGACGCCGGCGCCCCGGCCTGGCGCGAGGTCGTCGAGTGGCTGCGGGGTTGGCGCGACGACCACGAGCGGGCCGCGGCGCACCGGCTGCCGGTCGACGGGCTCGTCCCTGTCCTGCCCTTCACCGTCGCCGACTACGTCGACTTCTACGCCTGCGAGCAGCACGCGCGGAACGCCGGGCTGATCTTCCGGCCGGACGCCGAGCCGCTCACCCCGAACTGGCGCCACCTCCCGGTCGGCTACCACGGTCGCGCGGGGACGGTGCGGGTCAGCGGCAGCCCGGTGGTGCGCCCGTCCGGGCAGCGCGGCGCGGACGACTTCGGCCCGACGCGACGGCTCGATCTGGAGGCGGAGCTCGGGTTCGTCCTGGGTGGACCGGTTCCCGGCCCGGTGTCCGTGGACGACGCGGCGGACCACGTCTTCGGCGTCGTGCTGCTCAACGACTGGTCGGCCCGGGACGTCCAGGGGTTCGAGACCCGGCCGCTCGGCCCGCACCTGGGCAAGTCGTTCGCGACGTCGATCTCGGCGTGGGTGACGCCGATGGCGGAGCTGGCGGCGGCCCGCGTCCCGTTCCCGCCGCACGACCCGGCCCCGCTGCCGTACCTGTCCCCGCGCGAGCCCGCCCGCGGTCTCGACATCGGCCTGGAGGTGCACCTCGACGGGCACCGGGTCTCGTCCCCGCCCGCGGCCGACCTCTACTGGTCGCCGGAGCAGATGGTGGCCCACCTGACGTCGAACGGGGCCGGTCTCCGTGCGGGCGACCTGCTCGGCTCGGGCACCGTCTCCGGTCCCCGCCGGGAGCAGTTCGGCTCGCTGCTGGAGCTGTCCTGGAACGGCCGGGACCCGGTGATGCTCCCGGGTGGCACCCCGCGCAGCTGGCTGTCCGACGGCGACGAGGTCGTCGTCACCGCGACCGCACCCGCGGCCGACGGGAGCCGCTTCTCCCTCGGCGAGGTGCGGGGCCGCATCCGGCCCGCGGTCTGATCAGGCGAAGGGCAGCATCGGCTCCGGCTCGCCGAGCGCGTGCCGGATCAGCGGCGGGATCTCCTGCTTGCCGGAGCCGTCGACGGCGATGACCACGTAGACGGTGCGGCAGTCGCAGGTGACGACGACCTCGCCGTCCTCGCCGGTGCTGCGGACCTGGAAGTCGAGGGCGAAGCTCGTGCGGCCGAGCCGGGCCGTGGAGACGGCGACGGCGACGTCCTCGCCCCAGCCCACCCCGGCCCGCCAGTCGATCTCGGTGTGGACGAGCTGGACGTCGAACCCGGCGTCGAGCATCGCGCGGTAGGTGAGGCCGCGGAACTCGAGGAACTCGGTCATCGCCTCGTCGAACCAGGCGAGGTACCAGGCGTTGAAGACGACACCCTGCGCGTCCACCTCGTGGTAGCGCACCCGGACCGGGAACTCGAACGACGCCATGGCGCGATGTTACGGCGGCCCACGGGTGATCACCCGTTCTGCGGCGTCCCGCCCACCCGCTCCCGGATCGTCCGGTTCACGGCCCGGCCGAACGTCGCGACGACGCCCTGCACGGTGACGGGCTTGAGCCGGGACAGCGCCGCGGCGAGCCGGGTGCGCTCGTCGGCGGGGCGGCCGCGGTCCCGGTAGGGCTGGAGCACCTCGTCCTGGAACAGGCTCATCAGGTCCTCGGCCAGGGCCGCGGTGTGCTTCTCGATCGCCGCCTGGGCGCGCTGCCACAGCTCGGGCGGCAGCCCGGAGGCGAGCGCGTCCAGTCCGGTGGCCAGTGCGATGGCGCCGTGCACGCGGACGGTGCCGTCGTCGCGCCGGACGAGGGCGCCGAGGTGGGCGAGGGTGTCGACGTCGGCGTCGGAGAGCCGGTGGCCCGCCCGGCGGTCCAGCTCGGCGCGGGTCAGGTCCTCGCCGCTCTCCGGGATCCACGGGGTGAGCAGCGCCCGTTGCAGCGCGAGCTCCTCGGGGCCGGCGTCGTGCGGGAGCCGTTCCAGCTGCCGTTCGATCGCGGCGAGGGTGAAGCCCAGCCCGGTCAGCTCGCTGATCAGTTCGAGGCGGGCGCGGTGCCCGGCGTCGTACAGGCCCGTGCGGCCGCGCAGCCGTGGTGCGGGGATGAGGCCCTTGCCCGCGTAGAACCGGATGGTCCGCACCGAGACCCCGGTCCGCTCGGCGAGCTGGTCGACGGTCAGGAGGTCCTCGGACTCGGTCGGCGCGGCGGACATGGCGAGCAGGTTACGGGCCCGGACGCGAACGTGACAGTCTTGATGTGACATCGATGCTGTCACATACTCGGGCGTGCGCCTTGACCATGTGACAGTGCTGCTGTAACAAAAGCTACCGGTAAGTAGGAGGCGACGGCGCCCGTCGCGCCTCGCGCTGGACCCCAGCGCCCGACCACCCACGAGAGGTTCGGATGAGCGAGATCCCCGAGGCCTACATCTACGACGCGATCCGCACACCGCGCGGCCGGGGCAAGGCCTCCGGCTCGCTGCACGAGGTCAAGCCGATCTCCCTGGTGGTCGGTCTGATCGACGAGCTGCGCGCCCGCAACCCCGAGCTCGACCCGGCCGTCATCGACGACCTGGTGCTCGGCGTCGTCTCCCCGGTCGGCGACCAGGGTGGTGACATCGCCAAGACCGCCGCCATCGCCGCCGGTCTGCCCGACACCGTCGCCGGTGTGCAGCTCAACAGGTTCTGCGCCTCCGGCCTGGAGGCGGTCAACACCGCCACCCAGAAGGTGCGTTCGGGCATGGAGGAGATGGTCGTCGCCGGTGGCGTCGAGGCCATGAGCCGCGTGCCGATGGGTTCCGACGGCGGCGCCTGGGCGATGGACCCGGACACCGCCTACGAGACCGGCTTCGTGCCGCAGGGCATCGGCGCCGACCTGATCGCCACCCTCGAGGGCTTCTCCCGCGAGGACGTCGACACCTTCGCCGTCGAGTCCCAGACCCGCGCCGCCAAGGCGTGGGCGAATGGGTACTTCGCCAACTCGGTGGTCCCGGTGAAGGACCGCAACGGTCTGACGATCCTCGACCGCGACGAGCACGTGCGGGCCGGCGCCACGCTGGAGAGCCTGGGCGGGCTGAAGCCGTCGTTCGAGATGATGGGCCGCGACGGCGGGTTCGACGCCGTCGCGCTGCAGCAGTACCACTGGGTCGAGCAGATCGACCACGTGCACCACGCCGGGAACTCGTCGGGCATCGTCGACGGCGCCGCGCTGACGCTGATCGGCACCGAGGCGGCCGGGAAGGCCAACGGCCTGACCCCGCGGGCCCGGATCGTCGCCACCGCGCTGTCCGGCGCCGACCCGACGATCATGCTGACGGGCCCGGCACCGGCGTCGAAGAAGGCGCTCGCCAAGGCCGGCCTCACCGTCGACGACATCGACCTCTTCGAGATCAACGAGGCGTTCGCCGCGGTCGCCCTGCGCTACATGCGTGACATGGGCATCTCGGCCGAGCAGACCAACGTCAACGGCGGCGCCATCGCGATGGGCCACCCGCTCGGCGCCACCGGCGCGATGATCCTCGGCACCCTGGTCGACGAGCTCGAGCGCCGCGACCTGCGCCGTGGCCTCGCCACGCTGTGCGTGGGCGGCGGCATGGGCATCGCGACCATCGTCGAGCGTGTGTGAGACCGGCAGCGGACTTCGGAAGGAACGAATCACAGTGAGTGAGCAGAAGGCCGTCCGCTGGGAGAAGGACGCGGACGGGATCGCGATCGTCACCCTCGACGACCCCGGCCGCAGCGCCAACACCATGAACGACCGCTACAAGGCGGCCATGGGCGAGGTCGTCGACGAGCTCGTCGCCGCGAAGGACGACATCACCGGCGTGATCGTCACCTCGGCGAAGAAGACCTTCTTCGCCGGTGGCGACCTGGAGCAGCTCTCGTCCGCCGGCCCGGACGACGGCGCCCAGGTGTTCGAGAACGTCACCGAGGTCAAGGCCCAGCTGCGCAAGCTGGAGACCCTCGGCAAGCCCGTCGTCGCCGCGATGGCGGGCACCGCGCTCGGCGGTGGCCTGGAGATCGGGCTGGCGTGCCACCACCGGGTCGGGATCGACGTCAAGGGCGTCGTCTACGGCCTGCCGGAGGTCTCGCTGGGCCTGCTCCCCGGGGGCGGCGGCGTCACCCGCATCACCCGGATGCTCGGCATCGCCAACGGCTTCATGAACGTCCTCGCGCAGGGCCAGCGGCACAAGCCGGCCAAGGCCCTCGAGCTGGGGATCGTCGACGAGCTGGCCGCCACGCCCGACGAGGTGCTGGCGAAGGCCAAGGCGTGGATCGCGGCGAACCCGGAGGCCGCGCAGCCCTGGGACAAGCCGAAGTACAAGATCCCCGGCGGCACCCCGTCGAACCCGTCGCTGGCCTCGATCCTGCCCGCCTTCCCGGCGAACCTGCGCAAGCAGCTCAAGGGCGCCCCGATGCCGGCCCCGCGCAACATCCTGGCCGCGGCCGTCGAGGGCTCCCAGGTCGACTTCGACACCGCGCTGCGGATCGAGGGCCGGTACTTCGCCGAGCTCGTCACCGGCCAGGTCTCGAAGAACATGACCAAGGCGTTCTTCTTCGACCTGAACGCGATCAACGGCGGCAAGTCCCGCCCGGACGGCCCCGAGAAGTGGCAGCCCACCAAGGTCGCCGTGCTCGGCGCCGGGATGATGGGTGCGGGCATCGCCTACGTCTGCTCGCTCGTCGGCTGGGACGTCGTCCTCAAGGACGTCTCGAAGGACGCCGCCGACAAGGGCAAGGCGTACTCGCAGAGCCTGGTCGAGAAGGGCGTCTCCCGCGGGAAGACCACCCAGGAGAAGGGCGACGCCCTGCTCGGCCGGATCACCCCGACCGACGACTACGCCGATCTCGCCGGCTGCGACGTCGTCATCGAGGCCGTGTTCGAGTCGGTCGAGCTCAAGCAGGAGGTGTTCCGCGAGGCGGCCAAGCACATCCAGCCGGACGCGCTGCTGTGCTCGAACACCTCGACCCTGCCGATCACCGAGCTCGCGAAGGGCGTCGACCGGCCGGACGACTTCATCGGCCTGCACTTCTTCTCGCCGGTGGACAAGATGCCGCTGGTCGAGATCATCAAGGGCGAGCGGACCAACGACGAGGCCCTGGCCAAGGCGTTCGACCTCACGCTCGGGATCAAGAAGACGCCGATCGTCGTCAACGACTCCCGCGGGTTCTTCACCAGCCGCGTGATCGGCACCTTCATCAACGAGGGCGTCGCGATGATCGCCGAGGGCATCGACCCGCAGACGATCGAGCAGGCGTCGTCGCAGGCCGGGTACCCGGCACCGGTGCTGCAGCTGATGGACGAGCTGACCCTGACGCTGCCGCGCAAGATCCGCGAGGAGACGAAGAAGGGCGTCGAGGCCGCCGGTGGCACCTGGACCCCGCACCCGTCCGACGCGGTGATCGACCGGATGCTCGACGAGTACGACCGCAAGGGCAAGAGCTCGGGCGCCGGGTTCTACGAGTACTCCGACGGCAAGCGCGCCGGGCTCTGGCCGGGCCTGCGCGAGCAGTTCGGCGCGACGAACCACGACGTCGACCTGCACGAGCTGTCGGAGCGCATGCTGTTCATCGAGTCGATCGAGACCGTGCGTTGCGTCGACGAGGGCGTGCTGGAGACCGTGGCCGACGCCAACATCGGCTCGATCTTCGGCATCGGCTTCCCGGCCTGGACCGGTGGCGTGCTCCAGTACATCGAGGGCTACCCCGGTGGCCCGGCCGGCTTCGTCGCGCGCGCGGACGAGCTCAAGGCGTCCTACGGCGACCGGTTCGACGTCCCGCAGAGCCTGCGTGACCGTGCCGCGAAGGGGGAGTCGGCCACCGCGGCCGCCTGATCCCGTTCCGCCCACCGAGGCTCCGCCGGCACCCTGGCCGGCGGGGCCTCGGTGTCGTCGCGGGGGTCGTCCCGGCCGTCGTAGGGTCGGCGGATGATCCGCAACGTGGTCGTGGGACGGCTGAAGGACGGGGTCGGTCCCGCGGAGATCGAGAAGGGCTTGCAGGCGCTGCGCGACCTCGAGGTCGAGGGCCTCGACCTGGACCTCATGGCCGGTCTCGACCTGGGGCTCCGCGAGGGCAACGCACACTTCGTGCTGACCCTCGACCTGCCCGACGAGGAGTCGTACCGGATCTACGACGCCGACGACGAGCACAACCGGATCCGACGCGAGATGGTCGCCCCGCTGTGCACCTCGATCGAGCGGATCCAGTTCCGGCTGCCCGGCTGACGCGGGTCCGGGAGTCACTCCGGGTGATCCCGGACGATGTCCGGTTCGCCGGACATGCACCATGGTGGGCGTGACGCAATGGGTGTTCGACATCGTGGACCGGCTCGGCGCGGCCGGGATCGGCTTGCTGATCTTCCTGGAGAACGTGATCCCGCCGATCCCGTCGGAGGTCATCCTCCCGCTCGGCGGGTTCCGTGCGTCGACCGGCGCGATGGACCCGATCGGGGTCTGGGCGGCCGCGACGATCGGCGCCGTCGCCGGTGCGCTCGTCCTCTACGCCCTGGGGTCGTGGCTGGGCTTCGAGCGGGTGCACGCCCTCGCCGGGAAGCGCTGGTTCGTCCTCTCCAGCCAGAAGGACCTGGAGAAGGGACTCGTCCTCTTCGAGCGCTACGGCAGCTGGTTCGTGCTCGGGGGACGGTGCATCCCGATCGTCCGGAGCCTGATCTCGATCCCGGCCGGCATCGCCGGGATGCCGCTGTCCCGGTTCACGGCGCTCTCCACGCTCGGCAGCGCCGTGTGGAACGCCCTGTTCGTCTACCTCGGGTTCGCGCTCGGGGAGCGCTGGGAGGTCGTCGAGGGCTACATGTCGCCGATCAGCAAGGTCGTCGCGGTGGCCGGCGCGCTCGTCCTGGTGTGGCTGGTCTGGCGGAAGGTCCGGCAGCGTCGCGCCCGCGGCGGGGTGGAGGAGGCCGACGCAGCGCCGCGCTGAGTACACGGCCCGCTGCGACGGGCGGGTGAATCCGGACGCCCTGCGTGCCGGTCCCACCACGGCGTGCAGCGCTGTGCTACCGGCTGGGAGCCCGTCCGTCGTGCTGTGCGAACCTGATCGGCGAACTCGGAGCCGTCGGACAGGTGGAGGTGGTCGTGCGCCTCGTCGGCATCCACCACACCCATGCGTCCGGGACGGTCGCGCTGCGGGGTGTCGACCTGGACGTCGACCCGGCCGTCGCCACCGTGCTGCGCGGTGGGAACGGCGCGGGGAAGTCGACCCTGCTGCGGATCGCCGCAGGCGCCGTGGTGCCCACCGCGGGTGCGGTCGAGGACCGGCCCGCCGTCGTCGGGTACCTGCCCGACCGGTTCCCCGCCACGATGAAGATCCCGCCGCGGCGCTGGCTCGACCACCTCGCCCGGGTCCGCGGGCTCGAGCCCGACGACCTCCTCGACCGGGCCGACGAGCTGCTCACCGAGCTCGGCTACGACGGTGACGACGACGAGCCGATGGCCGAGCTCTCCAAGGGCAACACCCAGAAGATCGGCCTCGTCCAGGCACTGGTGTGCGACCCGGGCGCGCTCGTCCTGGACGAGCCCTGGTCCGGCCTCGACGACGACGCCGCCGACGCCCTCACCCGGCTGCTCGCCGGCCGCACCGGGGCGACCCTGGTCACCGACCACACCGGAACCGCCCTCGAGCTGCCCGGGGCACGGGTGCACCGGCTCCGGGAGGGCCGGATCGCGACCGACGCCGATCCCGAGTCGGTGCCGTTGCCGGCGGCGCCGCCACCCGGCGCGATGATGCGGATCGACCTGGCGTGCGCCGGCGATCCTCGCCCGTTGATCGAGCAGGTCCTGCCGCCGGCGCGGGTCGAGGGCGCCGCCCCGGGCCGCTTCACCGTGCGGGTGCCCGCCCCGGAGGCCGACGCCTGGCTCGCCGCCGCCCTCTCCGCCGGATGTGCCGTCCGGTCCGTGCGCCCGGTCCGTACCGAGCGGCCCCGGGACGGCGCGCCCTCCGGCCGGACGCCGAGGGGTGCGTCCGGCCCGGTGGGCGACGGCCCCGGGGCGGCGCCGCAGCCCGACCGGACCCCCTACGCCGAGGCCCACCGCGCCGCGCGCCCGCGCCGCGGCGCACGGGGGCCCGCGTGGTGAGGAGGGCCCGTTCCGCCGTGGCCGTGGCCATGCTGCTGGGTGAGGACGTCGCGCGGTCCGAGCGGTTCATCGCGCCCGCCGTGCTCTACGTCGGCTTCCTCGCGATCCTCTTCGGCGGGGCACCCGGGCCGCTCCCGGAGCCGTGGGCGGCGAGCGCCCTGCTGCTGTACCCGGTGGGTGCCTGGCTGGCGCACGCGGTCGCCGAGACGGAGGACGACACCGCCCGCACCGTGACGCTGTCCGCCGCGGGCGGGCCTCTGCCGGTCGCCGCCGGGGTGCTGCTGGCGGCGACGGCCGGGGTGGCCGCGCTCGGTCTCGTCGCCGTCGTGTGGGGGGTGGTCGCCGCCTGGGGCACGGCGACGACGGGTGGCCTGCTCGACGGCCTGCTGGCGCACCTGGCCTGCGGGATCACCGGCGCCGCCGTCGGGTCGGTGTTCGCGCGGCCGCTGTTCCGCAGCCAGGGCGTGGCGCTCGTCGCCGCCCTGACGGTCCTGGTGGTCACCGGGACGAGCTCCTGGCTGCCGCCGGTCGGGACGGCCGCGGCGTCGCTGGGCAACGGGCGCGGCGGGCTGGGCCCGTTCGGCGACCTGCTGCTGGCCGTCCTCGTCGCGGTCGCGGCGCTCACCCTGGTGGTGCGGGTCGAGCAGGGGCGGTTCGCGTCCTGGCGGGACTCGTGGTCGGCGCTGGTGGAGCGGATTCGGCCCGGCTCCTGAGGGCGCCCGCGGTCAGGGGACCAGCCCGGCGAGGCGGCCGAGGCGCTCGACGGTGCCCTCGAAGACGGCGTCGCGGTCCTCGAGGACGTTCTCGAACTGGCCGAACAGCTCGAACGAGACGTGCCCGAACACGCCGGTCCACGCGGTGACGCCGGCCAGGAGCGCGGCGTCGGGCAGGTCCGGGGTCCCGAGCGCGTCCCGCAGCCGCGCGGCGTCGCCCGCCGGAGCGGACGCGGTGTCCGCGGGCACCCGCAGCGTGCCGGCGGCGTGCGCGTCGGCGAGCAGCTCCGCGAACGGGGCGATCACCCGGGCGGCCGACGGGACGGTCTCGGCGGGCGCCCGGTAGCCGGGGACGGGGGAGCCGTAGATCAGCGCGTACTCGTGCGGGTGCGCCAGTGCCCAGGTGCGCACCGCGCGGGCGATCGCCCGCCAGCGGCCCGCGGGGTCCGGCTCGGCGCGCGCGGCCGGGCCGACGGCGCCGGCGAGGGCCTCGTAGCTCTGCACGATCAGCGCGGTGAGCAGGTCGTCGCGGGTCGGGAAGTACCGGTGCAGCGCGGACGACACCATCCCGATCTCCCGGGACACCGCGCGCATCGACAGCGCGGCGGCCCCGGTCTCGGCCAGCTGCCGCCGCGCGGCCGCGGTGATCTCGGCGACGAGCTCGGTGCGGGCCCGTTCGCGGGCCGTGCGGGAGGCGTTCATCCGCACCACCGTAGACCACCGGTCACATTCAAGAGCACCGCTCTTGCGATTGGCGCTCCGAGAGGAGAGCATTGCTCTCGTCGTTCGGGAGAGGGGATGCGGGATGGTGCGGAACGGTGGCGCGGTGGCACTCGGCGTGGCGGGGGTGGCGTTCGCGGCGTACCCGGCGTTGCGCCCGTACGTGGACGGCCCGCAGGTCTGGGCGCAGCCGTGGTGGGTGCCGTCGCACCTGCTCGGGGTGCTCGGCTTCGTGCTGCTCGTCCCGGGGCTGGTCGCGGTGCGGCAGCGGCTGCACGGCACGACGGGGGAGCGGGCGGCCCGGGTCGCCGTCGTGGCGGCCGGGACCGGGGCGGCGCTGGTGCTGCCCTACTACGGCGCCGAGGCGTTCGCGCTGGGCCGGCTCACCGGCCCGGACGCGGTGGCGGTCGGCGAGGCGATCCGGATGGACCCCTGGGCGGTGACGACGTTCGCCGCCGGCCTGCTCGCGCTGGCCGCGGCGGGCGTCGCGGTGCTGGTCGCGGCACGGCGCAGCGGCGGCACCGTCCCGGTGGCCGCGGCGGGCGTGTTCGCGGCCGCTCTGGTGCTGTACCTGCCGCAGTTCTTCGCTGCACCGGGGGTGCGGATCGCCCACGGCGTCCTGTTGGCGGCGGGCTGCCTGCTCCTGGCGGCGGCCACGCGGACGCGTGCGCGTCCCGCCCCCGCGCCGGCCTGACCCCGCAGCACCTGAAGCCGACAGGCCGCGCCGGGGCCCGCCCGCAGGCCGCGCGATCGAGCTGCACGGTACGGCCCTCGGCGGGGCCGTACCGTGCATCCCGACGTCCCGGGTGGCGGGCTCAGCGGGGGTAGTGCGGGCCGGTCGCGGCCAGGGTCTGCTCCCAGTCGGGCATCGCCGAGTCCGAGAGGGTCGCGGCGAGCCGGTCGAGGTACCAGTGCCAGCCCGGCCCGGCGTCGGCGGGGGAGAACCCGTCCGGCAGCACGTGCTCGAACACGAGCACGGTCCCCGACGGCGGGTCCGGGGTGAGGGAGACGGCCAGCTCCCACGGCGGCCCCGACTCCTCGGCGATCTCCACGGCCAGCTCGTGCGGCGGCTCGCAGACGACGATCCTGGCGTCGGACGGCGGGCCACCACCGTCCTCGTCGCTGGTCAGGCTGAGCCGGACGGTCCCGCCGGGCCGGGCGTCGCCGGTCCAGGTGCCGAACCAGCGGGCGCACCGCCCGGGATCGGTGATCGCCGACCAGACGTCGTCCACGGGCTCGGGGAACGTGCGGCGGAAGGTGAGCCGTGCCCGTCCGTCGGGATCGCGGGTCACGGTTCCGGGTGTCGCGGTCATGCGGAGGTCCCTTTCCGGCGGTGACGACGGCTGCGCGCGAGTTCGGTGTCCAGTGCGTCGAGGCGCTGCGACCAGAAGGCACGCAGCCCGTCGAGCCACTGCCCGGCGTCGTCCACCCCGGACTGGTCGACGGCGTAGATGCGCCGCGTCCCCTCCGCCCGGACGGTGGCGAATCCGTTCTCCCGCAACACCTTCAGCTGCTGCGACACGGCAGGCTGGGAGATCCCGAACTCGGCCCGGATGACCTCGGTGACGCCGCCCGCGGTGTGTTCGCCGCGGGCCAGCAGCTCGAGGATCCGGCGTCGGACGGGGTCGCCCAGGACGTCGAACGCGTGCACGGTCGCAGCTTATATAAGACACGACGGAAATAGAAGGCCGGCTGGACGGAGAGGTTCTTCGGCTCTATGGTTCATTACATGAGTAATGAACCACCGCACTACAACACCGGGAGGTCGCCGTGAACGACGACGGCCGCCCGCTGTTCGTGCAGATCGCCGGGGAGATCACCTCCGCGGTGGTGGACGGGACCTACCCCGAGGAGACCCAGGTCCCGTCCAGCAACGAGCTCGCCGCGTTCCACCGGATCAACCCGGCGACCGCGGCGAAGGGGCTGAACCAGCTGGTCAGTGAGGGTGTCCTCTACAAGAGACGGGGGATCGGGATGTTCGTGGCCGAAGGGGCGCGGACCCGTTTGCTGGAGAGCAGGCGGGAGGACTTCGCCCGCCGGTACATCGCTCCGCTGGTCACCGAGGCACGCAAGATCGGGCTCGACCCGGAGCAGCTGAAGAAGATGATCGACGTCTGGGGGGACGAGCGATGAGCGTGATCGCGATGCACGGCGTGTCCAAGCGCTACGGCGACGTGACCGCACTGGACGACGTGAGCTTCACGCTCGAGGAGAACCGCATCCACGGCCTGCTCGGCCGCAACGGCGCCGGCAAGACCACCGCGATGCAGATCCTCACCGCGCAGAACTTCGCGACGTCCGGCACCGCGGAGATCTTCGGCGAGCGGCCCTACGAGAACGCCCCGGTCCTCGCCCGCACCTGCTTCATCCGCGAGTCGCTGAAGTACCCGGACGCCTACAAGGTCCGGCACGCCCTGCGCGCCGCGGCGTCCGTCTACCCGCACTGGGACCAGGCCTTCGCCGACCAGCTCGTCGCCGAGTTCGGGCTGCCGGCGAACCGGGCCTGCAAGAAGCTCTCCCGCGGCCAGCAGTCCGCGGTCGGTGTGGTGGTCGGGCTCGCCTCGCGGGCCCCGCTGACCTTCTTCGACGAGCCCTACCTCGGTCTCGACGCCGTCGCCCGGCAGCTGTTCTACGACCGCCTGCTCGCCGACTACGCCGAGCACCCCCGCACGGTGGTGCTGTCCACCCACCTGATCGACGAGGTGTCCGACCTGATCGAGCACGTCGTGCTGATCGACCAGGGCCGCGTGCTGATCGACTCCGACGCTGAGGACCTGCGGGGGCGCGCCGTCACCGTCACCGGGCCGGTCGAGCCGGTGGAGCGCTTCGCCCGCGGGCACGTGGAGCTCCACCGCGAGCAGCTCGGCGGGTTCCTGCGGGTCACGCTCTCCGGGGCCCGCCCGGAGCGGGCCGAGCCGGACCTGCAGTTCGAGCCGGTCTCGCTGCAGCAGCTCGTCGTCCGCACCACGCAGCTGAACGCCGGGCCCCGCGTCGACGGGGCCCGCACCGACCGGGAGGTCCTGTCATGACCGCCGCCGTCACCACCGCGCCCGAGCGGCCCGTCACCGGCACGAGCCGGATCGGCGCGGCCCTGCGGATGAACATGGTCGACGTCCGGGAGCGGGTCGGGGGACCGTGGCTGATCCTGGCCGCCATCTTCGCGGTGAACTTCGCGATCTGGTGGACGATCCGGGCCAACGTCGACGACGCCGGCGCGGGCACGACGGGCGCGGTCTCCGCCCTGTTCTTCATCGTGGGGGGCTTCTACCTCACCGCGATGACCCAGGTGATGCCGTTCGCGCTGAGCCTGGGTCTCACCCGCAAGCACTTCTACGCGGGCATCTGCCTGCTGCTGGCCGCGGAGACGCTGGTGCACGCCGTCGCGCTGACCGTGCTGCTGGAGCTGGAGCGGGCCACCGCGGGCTGGGGCATCGGGATGGACTTCTTCTCGATGACGTTCATGCCCGAGCAGAACGTCCTCCTGCAGGTCGTGACCTACTGGGTGCCGCTGCTGACGATCGCGCTCGTGTTCGTCGCGATCGGCGCGGTCTTCCGCCGCTGGGGCCAGGTCGGGGTGTGGGCGGTCATGGTCGGCATCGTGCTCGCGCTGGGGGCGGTGGTCGTCACGGTGACCTGGCAGGACGCCTGGGTCGCCTTCGGCCGGTTCTTCGTCGACACCCCCACCGTGGTGCTGATGGCCGGCTGGCCGTTGATCCTCGCGGCCGTCGCGACGGCGGGTGGGTACCTGGTCGTCCGCCGCGCGCGGCCCTGAGACCACGGCCGGGCGGAAACCCGGCCGATCCGCGATCCGTGCGAACTCGGGCGCTCCGCGCTCCGTGGTCCGGCGCCTCCTGGGGGGTGGTGCCGGGCCGCGGACGTGTGTCGTCAAGGGTCGACCAGCAACAGGCCGGCCCGCTCCCGGGTGCGGCCGTCCGCCGCCAGCTCCTCCTCGGCACGCCGCCACCCGTCCCGGTGGGGCCGGTACAGCGGCCAGTCCGGACGTGCCCGCAGCCGTTCCTCCCGGACGTCCGCGGGCACGTCCACCCACACCACCAGCGACGTGACCGGTGCCAGCGGCGCGGCGCCCGCCCCGCACCCCTCCAGCACGACGACGGCCGCCGGCGGCTGCTCCCGCTCCGGCCCGGGCCGGTCGCGCTCCCAGTCCCACGACGTCCAGCGCAGCGTCCGCCCGGCCGCGAGCGGCTCGCCGATCCCGTGCCGGGCCAGCTCCGGCGCACGGGGCAGGCCGGCCCAGCCGGGGCAGAGGTCCTCGATCTCCAGCAGCGGCGCCCCCAGCTCGCGGGCCAGCTCGCCGGAGCGGGTGGTCTTCCCGGCGCCGGAGAACCCGTCGACGGTGACCAGCCGGTTCCCGGCCGGTCCCGCCGGGGCGGAGCGCACCAGGGCGGCGGCCCGCCGTTCCCAGCCCGGCCGGGCAGCCAGTACGGCAGGGGTCACGGACGGACCATGATCTTCACCTGGGACGGCCCGGGGTCGAGCGCCTCCCCGACGTGGTCGAGGTCGACGTGCCCGGTCACCAGCCGGTCCAGGTCGACCGACCCGGACGCGGCGAGGCGCACCGCGGTGGGCCAGGTGTTGGCGTAGCGGAAGGTGCCGGTCAGGACGATCTCCCGGGACTGCAGCGCGGAGACCGGCAGCGTCATCTCGTCGGCACCCATGCCGACCAGCACCACCGTCCCGCCGGGCCGCACGGCGCGCAGCCCGGCGGCCACCGCGGGCGCGACGCCGGAGCAGTCCACGAAGGCGTCGACGGCGTCCGACGTGGACACGGCGTCGGCGGCCGGGTCGAGCGTCGCCGTCGCACCGAACGCGCGGGCGAGCTCGCGGCGCACCGGGTCCGGGTCGCTGACCAGGATCTCGGCCGCGCCCTGCACGGCGGCCACCTGGGCGACCAGCAGCCCGATCGGCCCGGCCCCCGCGACGAGCAGCCGCGACCCGAGGCCGGTCCCGGCCTTCCGGTTGGCCCAGATCGCCACGGAGAGCGGTTCGAGCAGCGCGGCCGCGTCGTCCGACACGTGGTCGGGCACCGGGTGGGCGAAGTCGTCGGCGATCGTGACGTACTCGGCGAACGCGCCGTCCACCGGCGGCGTCGCGAAGAAGACGATGTCCGGGCACAGGTTGTAGGCACCGGTGTGGCAGTACCGGCAGCGCCGGCAGGGGACGCCGGGCTCCAGCGACACCCGCTCGCCGATCCGGGCGGCGTCGACCCCGGGACCGACGGCGACGACCCGTCCCGACGGCTCGTGCCCGAGCACCAGCGGCTCGCGCACCACGAACTCGCCGATCCGGCCGTGCCGGAAGTAGTGCACGTCGGACCCGCAGGTGCCGACCGCGCCCACCCGGACCAGCACCTCGCGCGGCCCGGGGTGGGGCACCGCCCGCTGCCGCACCTCCAGGTCACCGGCGGCGCGCAGCACGCTGCACCGCATCGACTCGGGCACCTCGGCGGACGCGATCACGACGACGACGGTGGCACGCGGCGACCCGCCCGGCAACGCGCTCGCGGCGGGAGGCGTTCCCGGCCAGGCTGTCGGCCATGGACCCCGGCACGGATTCCGGCACGGACCCGGACGTCGCGCTCGTCCCGCTCGACGAGGCGGGGCTGGCCGAGCTGCTGGAGGCGGCCGTGGCCGGGGCGGCGCCCGCGGAGGTGATGCCGGCACCGGACGGGGCCGGCTGGGACGAGCGGCTGCGGACGGGCTTCCTGGCCTTCCACCGCGGGCGGGCGCTGGCCGCGGATCCGGTCGAGCGCACCTGGGTGGTCCGGTCCGGTGGCCGGGCCGCCGGGGCGGTCCGCGTCGAGCCGGGAGCGGACGGCGACGAGGTCGGGATCTGGCTCGCGCGCGGCGACCGCGGCCGGGGGACCGGTACCGCCGCACTGCGCCTGCTCCGCTCGGAGCAGTCCGTGGCCGCGTCCGGCGCACCGCTCGTCGCCCGGACGACCGCGTCCAACCACGGCGCACGGGGCCTCCTCCGCACGCTCGGCGCCGCTACGGCACCGGGCACGGAGGGGACGGTGACGGCGCGGCTGCCCACCGTCGATCATGATGGCGGCCCGGCGGCCGGACGCCGGACGGGCCGCGGGTGTTGACTGGGCGCCGCATCGGCGACGGGACGGGAAAGGGTGGGAGATGGCTTCGGGCATCGAGCGGCCGACGGTCACCGGCTTCCACCACGTGTCGGCGGTCGTCTCCGACGTGGAGTCCAGCGCCACCTGGTACCAGCGCGTGCTCGGGCTCCAACGGTTGCCGATGACCTTCCCGCACCACGACGCCGGCGGCGGCGACCCGGAGAAGGCGGCGCTGCTGCTCGACCCCGCGACCGGCGTCATGATCGAGCTGCACGCCCCGGCGGACGGCGACGGCGGCCCGGTCCGCGGTGCGCTCGACCATCTGGCCTTCGGCGTCGCCGACCGCGCGACGCTGGACGACTGGGCGGCCTGGCTGGACACCCTCTCGGTGCCGCACGGCGGCGTCGTCGACCGGACCGACCCCACCCGCTACGCGACGCTGGAGTTCCAGGGCCCGGACGGCGTCGCGCTCGAGTTCATCCACTTCCCCGGCCGCGGGTAGCTACGCCGGGTCGACGCAGACCAGGCCCCACGGCCGGTCCTCGACCCGGGTCATGACGACCGTCGCCCGCCGCGAGCCGCGCCCGCGCAGCGTGCGGGCGAGCGCGTCGACGTCCCCGGCGAGGCCGCGGCGCCGCACGTCGACCGCGCCGACGTCGAGGTCGCGCAGCACCCGCGGGAGCCGCTTCTGGTCCCAGGGCCGGGAGTCGATGACGCGCAGGCGCCGCGCGAACGGTGTCGGTCCCGGCTCGTCGTCGCCGGTGAGGAACGCGATCCGGGGGTCGATCCGGCTGGTCCCGGTGCTCCGGGCGAGCCCGGACACCAGGCCGGCGCGGGTGACCGCCGGGTTCGGGTCGAGCAGCCAGCCGCCCGGGCCGGTGACGGCGACGCCGGTGTCCCCGTCCTCGGGGTCGGGCTCACCGGCGACGGAGTGCACGCCGTCGCCGTCGACCACGGTGGCCCGGGTGCGCGCCCCGGCCAGCGCGGGCGACCAGACCGCCGCCTCCTTGAGCTCGCGGCCCAGCGCGAGGAACTCGATCTCCCAGCCGTCCGGGACGGTGTCGTGGTCGATCCCGGGAGCGGCCTTGATCCCGACGGCGTCCACCCGTCCGGCCAGGGCGAGGCACCAGTCCAGCGGCGGCTCGGAGTCCCCGGTGCGCATCCGCCGCCCCGCACCGCGCCGGGCCGGGTCGACGAAGACCCCGTCGGCGCCGGTCAGGTCGGCGTCGCGGACGTCGCCGCGGACGGTCCGCACGCTCCGGTCGTGGGCGGCGGCGTTGCGCCCGGCCATCCACAGGTGCACCGGGTCGAGATCGACGCCGGTCACCTCGTGCCCGGCCGCGGCGAGGGCGACCAGGTCGCCGCCGATGCCGCAGCACAGGTCGGTGAGCCGGTCCCGGCCGGCGTAGCGGGCCGCGCGGTGCCGGGCGATCGACTCCGACGACGCCTGTTCCAGCCCGTCGCGGGTGAACCACATCCGCGGGGCACGGGCGAACTTCGCCGCCGCCTTGTCCCGCAGCCCGGCGACGGCCATCGCGTCGGCGACCAGCGTCGCGTCGTACTCGCGGCGCAGGGCGGTGCCGAGCCGCAGCGCGGCGTCGCCGGAGCGGTCGGCCGCGGCGAGGCGGTCGAGCAGCGCGGTGCCCTCCGGCCCGTCGAGCCGGTCCAGCCAGGCGGTGTCCTCGCGATCCACCCGCTCACCCTCCCGGATGCCCGGCGGCCGGGTGCGCACCGGGCTCTGGCACGGGCGTACCGTCTCCCGGCCGGGAGAGTGGAGGAGGGACCGTGGTCGAGCAGGACGACCGGGTCCCCGCCGTACCCGCCCCGCAGGAGTCGCTGCCGCGCGAGATCCACGTCCTGGCCGGCGCCGCCTTCATGATCGCCGTCGGGTTCGGGCTGGTCGCGCCGGTGCTGCCCGCGTTCGTCCGCTCGTTCGACGTCGGGATCACGGCGGCCTCCGCGGTGATCAGCGTGTTCGCGTTCTCCCGGCTGGTCTTCGCCCCGCTGGCCGGCTCGGTCGTGGGCCGCCTCGGTGAGCTGCCGGTGTTCGTGTGGGGTCTGGCCGTGGTCGCCGTGACGACGGCGGGACTGGCCTTCGCCACGGCGTACTGGCAACTGATCGCGCTCCGGCTCGTCGCCGGGATCGGGTCGACGATGTTCACGATCTCGGCGGTGTCGCTGCTGGTCCGGATCGCGCCCCCGCACCTGCGCGGACGGGCCACCGGCGTGTGGGCGACCGGGTTCCTGCTCGGCAACATCGGCGGCCCGCTGCTGGGCGGGACGCTCGCCGCGATCGACGTCCGCGCCCCGTTCCTGGTCTACGCCGGACTGCTCGTGCTGGTCCTCGCGGTGTGCGGGCGGATGCTGCGCCGTCCCGCGCGGGCCGGTACGGACGACGGCGACGGGGCCGCCGACGGCGGACCGGTCCCGGCCGCCCGGTTCTCCGGGGCGCTGCGGCACCGCGCGTACCGGGCGTCGCTGATCGGGAACTTCGCGAACGGCTGGGCGGTCTTCGGTGTCCGGGTGGCGCTCGTGCCGTTGATGGTGGTCGAGACGCTCGGCCGGGAGGACGCGTTCGGCGGGGTCGCGCTGTCGGTCTTCGCCGTCGGGAACGCGGCGACCCTGCTGCTCGCCGGTCGGGTCGCCGACCGAGCGGGCCGCCGGCCGCCGCTGATCGCCGGGCTCGTGGTGTCCGGGCTCGCGACCGCGGTGCTCGGCTACGTGTCGGCGCCGTGGCTGTTCCTGGTCCTGTCCCTCGTCGCGGGTCTGGGCAGCGGTCTGGTGAACCCGCCGCTGAACGCGTCGGTCGCGGACGTCATCGGGGAACGGGCGAGCGGAGGTCCGGTGCTCGCGGGGTTCCAGATGGCGGCCGATCTCGGCGCGATCGCCGGGCCGCTGGTCGCCGGGGCCCTCGCGGAGGGACTCGGGTACGGGCCCGCCTTCGCGCTGACGGGCGCGTTGTCCCTGGTGGCGGCCGTGGTGTGGTGGCGGGCGCCGGAGACCCTGCCGGGCCGCCGCGGCTGAGCCCGGCCGTCGTCGCCACCCGGACGCGGGGCACCTCGTGCCTCTCCCGCGTCCCCCCGGTCACCGGGTGCCCGCCCGTCCCGCGCCCGCTGCCGCATCGTCACCGCGCTGCCCGGGCCGGGGGACCCACGACCGGGTGGGCTCACCCCACCGACGGGTGGAACGCGTGGGTGTCGTGCACGGAACGCCTCTAACGTCCGCCATATCGGACAAGCCGGACACGGACGGGAGCGGATCGGAGCCATGAGACGCGGACTGGCGCGACGCACGGTGATCGGCGCGACAACGGTCGTCACGGCGAGTGTTCTCGCCGTGTCCGGCGGTGGGCTCGCCCTCGCCGACGGGGTGAGTGGCGCGCCGCCTGCAACACCCCCCGTGTCCGGGGCCCCCGTCCCGGGCGCTCCGCCCGCGGCGGGCGCGGACACGCCGGACCCGGAGCCGGGCGGTCTCGGGCCGGTCCCCGCGTCGGGATCGGCACTGCGCTCGTCGTCGGGTACGGCGGAGGCCGACCCGCCACCGGGCCCGGACAGCGGCCCCCCGGCGGACGCGGATCCCGCCCCCCGGGCGGCGCCGGGCCCGGAGGAGCCGGAGCCCGTGGGCGACCCGGCCGGTGGCCCGGGGCAGGGTCCGGCCCGCGCGGCCGAACCGGTGGACCCGGCGGATCCGGCCCCCGCGGCGGACCCGGCCGATCCGGCGGGCCCGGCAGGCCCGGCGGAGGAACCGGCGGGCGCCCCGCCCGAACGCCCCGCGGGTCCGGCGGAGCGGCCCGGCGGTCCGGCGGACGAGCCCGCGGACCCCGCTGATCCTGCGAAGGACCCGGCCGGTCCGGCCGCTCCGGCCGAGGAGCCCTCCGGTCCGGGCGCGGGTCCCGCGGGTCCGGGGGAGGACCCCGGGGATCCGGCCGCTGACCCCACGGACCCGGCGGCGGGGCCCGCGGAGGACCCGGCCGGGACCCCGGCCGAGGACCCCGCCGACGGACCCGACCCGTCCGCGCGGCCCGCCGACCAGAGCGTCCCGAAACCCGGCGCACCGACCGCCGCCGAGCGGTTCGGCTGGGGGACCCCGCTGCCGGCGTCCGACGAGTTCGACTACACCGGGCGGCCCGACCCTGAGCGGTGGAACCACCCCGGCGAGTGCTGGCCGGGGCACGACGGCAACGGCGGCCGCTGCCTCAGCCGCTCCACCGTCGACGGGGAGAAGCTCGTCCAGACCGGGCTGCGCAACGGCGACTCGGCGTGGATCTCCTCGAAGTTCAACCAGCAGTACGGCCGCTGGGAGGCCCGCGTCCGCTCCGAGGCGAACGGCCCGGACAACGGCAGGCAGTACCACCCGCTGCTGATCATCTGGCCGCAGTCGGACCGGTGGCCCCAGGACGGCGAGTACGACTTCCTGGAGAACGGTGCCCCCGGCGAGCAGTGCGCCGAGGCGTTCATCCACTACCCGCACGGCCGCGGTGCGATCCAGCAGGAGTTCGTCCGCGAGACCGACTGCGGGGAGCCGCTCTCGGAGTGGCACAACGTCGCGGTCGAGTGGACCCCGGACCACATCAAGGGCTTCATCGACGGCGAGGAGTGGTTCAGCTTCTCCGGCGGGGCGCAGGCCGGCCGGCGCGCCATCCAGGACATGCCCAGCGGGCACCTGACGATCCAGCTCGACAACTTCTTCGGCGGCGACATGCAGCCGGCGACCTACGAGGTCGACTGGGTCCGGATCTACGACCTCGACGACGACTGACCGGCCGGGCGGCACCGGGTCGTCCCGGTGCCGCCCTGGCGGGGTCAGTCCGCGGTGACCCCGAGCGCGCCGGCCAGCCGCAGGTGCGGCGCGGCGTCGTCGTGCCGGGACCGCCGCTGCAGGGTGCGCCCCAGCAGCAGGTGGGCGTACCCGTCGGACGGGACGCGCTCCACCAGCTCACGCAGCTCCGACTCGGCGCGTCCGAGCTGGGCCGAGTGGTAGTACGCCCGGGCCAGCAGCAGCCGGACCGCATCGGCGCCGGGCTCCTCGGTGGCCAGGTCCGCGAGGATCCGGGCGGCCCCGACGTGGTCGCCGGAGTCGAACAGGTAGCTCGCGCGCTCCCACCGGTCGGCCGGAGCCGTGACCTCGTCCAGGGTCCAGGGCAGGAAGTTCATCGCTCGGCCTCCTTCGGCGTCGTGGAAGTTGATACATCAACCACAACCGGGGTGCGGCCGTCCTTGTTCCCGGACCGGTGGTCAGGACCGGTCGAGCGCCGCCCGCACGACCTCGCGGATGCCGGTGGCCGGGCGACCCAGCAGCCCGTCCAGGTCGTCCGACGGCTCGGCGAACAGGCCCGACGACACCAGCGACCCGAGGAGCGCGTGGTCACCGGCCTCCTCCGGCGTCGGTCCCCGGTGGACGACCGGCGTCCCCGACTCCTCGCCGATCACCGCGGCGAGCTCGTCGAAGGTCCACAGCGGACCGCGCAGCTCGTACGCCCGGCCGGTGTGGCCGTCGGAGGTCAGCACCGCGGCGGCGGCCCGGGCCAGGTCCTCGATCGTGGCGGTGTTGAGCGCCCGGCCGTCGTCCGCGGCGACCGTGGCGCCGGTCGCGACGGCGTGCGCGACGGCGTCCCGGTTCACGAACAGATCGGTGTAGAAGGTGTTGCGCAGCAGCGTCACCGGCAGGCCGGAGTCGCGCAGCAGGGCCTCGGTCGTCGTGTGGTCGGCGAGGAACCCGGGGGCGCCGCCCTCGGCGTCCGCCGCGATCGCGCTGGTGTAGACGACCTGCCCGGCGCCCGCCTCGGCCGCCGCGCGCACCACGTTGCCGTGCTGGCGTGCACGCACGCCGGGTGTCACGTCGGAACCGGACACGAACAGCAGCCGGTCGGCGCCGGTGAAGGCCTCCTTCAGGGAGGCCGGGTCCTCGTAGTCGCCCCGGCGCACGACGACGCCGGCCGCGGCCAGGTCCGTCACCGAGGCGGGGTCGCGCACCAGCACGGCGATGCCCTCGGCGGGCACGGTCTCCAGCAGGGCCCGTACCGCCGCGCGGCCCAGCCGCCCGCTCGCTCCGGTCACCACGATCATGTTCGTTCCTCCTCGTTCGCGTTCCGTGTCGCACCCACGATGCGTGCTGTACTTTCGAAAAGTAAGTACGCACCTTCGGGTAAGCACGGGAGGCGGATGTGAGCACGCAGGTCGGGGCCGTCGAGTGGTTCGGGCCGGGTGACGCGTTCGACAGCGACTGCCCGGCGCGCACGGTGCTCGACCACGTGACGTCCAAGTGGGCGGTGCTCGTGCTCGTCGCGCTGTCCCGGGAGGACCTCCGGTTCTCCGCGCTGCGCCGCACGATCGGCGGGGTCAGCGAGAAGATGCTGGCCCAGACCCTGCGCACCCTGGAGGCCGACGGCTTCGTGCACCGCGAGGTGGCCCCCACCTCGCCGCCCCAGGTCGGCTACCGGCTCACCGCGCTGGGCCGCGACGTCACCGGCCACCTCACCGGGCTGATCGGGTGGATCAACGAGCGGGTGCCCGACGTCGTCGTGGCGCGGTCGCGGGCGGTGGCCGGCCGGTGACCGCCGGCCGGGTGTGCTCCGCCACAGCCGACCTCCTCCCGGGGTACGTCTCAGCGTCGTCACAGCCGCGGTGAGCACCATGGTGTTTATGGCGACGAACCCGGACGGACCGACCTGGGTGGGCGAGCTGGATCGGCTCGCCCCCGCTGCCGACCTCGTGGTCGACCCGCGCTTCGGTGCCGCCCGGCTGCTGATCACCGTGGACGGGACCCCGCAGGACCAGGTGACCGTGCCGTTGCGGAACGGGCGGGCCACCGCGGCCGAGCTGGCGATGGCCATCGCGGCCCTGCCGCCCGCCGGTGCGGTCGACCGGGCACCGGTCGGGTCGGACCCGGTCACCGTGGTCGTCGCGACCCGCAACCGCCCCGAGTCCCTGGCCCGCTGCCTGCGCGCCGTGCTCGCCTCCGACCACCCCGCCCTCTCGGTGGTCGTCGTCGACAACGACCCCGACGACGAACGCACCCAGCAGGCCGTCACCGCCACCGGCTCACCCCGGGTCCGCTACGTCCGCGAACCCCGCCGCGGCGCCTCGGTCGGCCGCAACCGCGGCCTCGCCGAGGCCCGCACCGACCTGGTCGCCTTCACCGACGACGACACCGAGGTCGACCCCGCCTGGGCCTCCCGCATCGCCGGCGCCTTCGCCGCCGACCCCGACCTGGCCTGCGTGTCGGGCCCCGTCCTCGCCGCCCGCCTGGGCAGCCCCGAGGAACGCGCCGCCGACACCGCCCTGGCCTGGAACAAGGGCTTCACCGCCCGCCGCTTCTCGCTGGCCGCACCCCCGCCGGACTCCCCGATCTTCCCGTTCGCCCCCGGCCTGCTCGGCATCGGCGCCAACCTCGCCGTGCGCGCCACCGCCGCCCGCTCGGTCGGCGGCTTCGACGAGGCCATGGGCCCGGGCACCCCTACCCACGGCGGCGAGGACGGCGAGTTCCTGGTCCGCATGATCCTGGCCGGGCACGTCCTGGGCTACCTGCCCGGCGCCTACCTGTGGCACCACCACCGCCCCGACCAGGAGGCCCTGCGCAAGCAGATGGAGGGCTACGCGGTCGGCCTGGGCAGCTTCCTGGCCAAGGTCGCGCTGTCCCCGCAGGGCCGCTCCGCGGCCCTGCGCCGGCTGCCCGCCGCCGTCGCCCGGCTGCGCCACATCTCCGCCCGCGAGGCCGACGCGGGCGACGCCGTGCCCGAGGCCGGTGCCGCGCAGCGCGGTGCCCGGCTGGCCCGTGGCGGCTGGGCCTACCTGCGCCGCTCCCGCGAGGTGCGCCGGGCCGGCGGTGCGGTGCCGCCGATGCTGCCCCCGCGACGGGCGAGCACGGTCCCCGCGCACGTCCGGCGCGCGGCCCGGGAGGCCGCGCAGACGTCCGGGACGGTGAGTGGCTTCCCGCCGCCGCAGCAGCCCGGTCCCGGTGACACCGCGCGGCGCCAGCCGCTCTCGGCCTGACCGCCGGCCCCGGGCGGGCGGGCGCGACGGCCCGCCCGGGACCGGTGCCCGTCAGAGCCCGTAGGTCTTGCCGATGATGTCGCGCTGGATCTCGCTGGTGCCGCCGTACACGGTGGACACCACGCTCTGGCGCAGCAGCCGTTCCATGCCGTACTCGGTCGCGTAGCCGTAGCCGCCGAGCATCTGCATGCCCTCCAGGGAGAGGTGCTTGGCGAGTTCGGTGGCCTTCAGCTTGGCCATCGACGCCTCCCGCGGGAACAACGCGCCCGGCTCGGCCTCGTCGATCGTCCGCGCGGTGTCGTGCACCAGCAGCTTCGTCGCCGCCAGCTCGGTGGCGTTGTCGGCGATCCGGTGCCGCAGGGCCTGGAAGCTGCCGACCGGCCGGCCGAACTGCTTCCGCTCCTTCACGTAGGCGACGGTGTCGTCGAACGCCCGGCGGGCCAGCCCCAGCATCAGCCCGGCGAGGATCATCCGCTCCAGGTTCAGCCCGGCCATCAGCTGCTTCCAGCCCTGGCCCTCGGCGCCGACGACGGCGTCGGCGGGCAGCTCGCACCCGTCGAAGTAGAGGTCGTTGACCTCCTTGCCGCCCATCGTGTCGATGCCGTGGACGCTCAGGCCCGCGGCACCGGCCGGCACGACGAACATCGTCAGGCCGTCGTGCTTGCCGCCCTCGGTCGAGGTGCGTGCGACGAGCAGGATGTGCGAGGCGATGTGCGCGTTGGAGCACCAGGTCTTCTGGCCGTCGATGCGCCAGCCGTTCTCCGTCTTCGTGGCCCTGCACTTCAGGCCGCCGACGTCGGAGCCGGCCTCGGGCTCGGACATGGAGATCGACAGCACGTCGCCGCGGCACATGCCGCCGAGCAGCTCCTGCTTCTGGGCCTCGGTGCCGAACTTCTCGATCGCGGCGGCGGTGATGATCGTCGTGCCGAACCCGGAGATCGGGGCCTGGCCGTAGGCGGTCTCCTCCAGGAAGACCAGCAGCTCGCGCATGCCCTGCCCGGCGCCGCCGTACTCCTCGGGGGCGGCGATGCCGAGCCAGCCGAGGTCGGCCATCTTCCGGTAGACCTCCTCGGAGTGCGGGTGCCTCCCGTGGTCGGTGAGCTCGTCGCGGCGTTCCTTCGAGCCGATCTCGCGACGGCAGAACTCGCCGATCGCGGTGGCCAGGTCGGCCTGGTCCTCGGTCAGGGTGACGGGCATCGGTGCCCCCTCCTCAGTCGGTCGTCCACATTCCGATGGTGTCCAGATGGGCCAGCAGCAGGTCCCGGCCGTCGAGCACGTGCCGGCGCATGGCCGATCGGGCGGCTTCCGGGTCGGCGGCGCCGAGGGCGTCGAGCAGCTCGCTGTGGGCCCGCAGTGCACCGGTCCGCCAGGCGGGCGAGCCGGTGTAGAAGTGCGCCGGGAGGTAGTGCGACGAGCGCCCCACCAGCCAGGCGAGCTTGCGCGACGACGCCAGCCGGTTGATCTCGGCGTGCAGCCGGTGCTCGGCGGAGACCAGCGGCTCGAGGTCCTCCGGGCCGGCGTCGTCCGGCATCCGCCCGCACAGCTCGGAGACCCGGCCGGCCAGCGTCCGCAGGCCGTCGAGATCGGCCGGGTCGAGCCGGCCCGCGGCCCGGGCGGCCAGCGTCCCGGTCAGGTCGGCCTGGACCTCGAACAGGTCGGCGACGTCGCCGCGGGTCAGCTCGGCCACGACGAAGCCACGGCGCGGGACCGCGAGCACCATGTCCTCGGCCCGCAGCGACTGCAGGGCCTCGCGCACCGGGGTGTGGCTGACGCCCAGCTCGGCGGCGATCCGGTCCATCCGCAGGAAGGTGCCCGGGCGCAGCTCGCCGGACAGGATGCGGTCCCGGAGCACGAGCGCGATCCGGTCGGGCAGTTGCGGCGCGCGTCCCGGTGAGGTGTCGGGCGCGAGATCCGGCAGGAGCACTCCACTATCATATACGGTTGTTCGAACCCCGTGCCGACGACGATCGAGGGAGACCGACGTGCCTGGTCAGACGAGTGTTGCCACCGACTTCCGGCTCACCGACATCCTCGCCGACCCCGGCCGCGCACATCTGCCAGCCGTGACGGTCGACGGTGCCGAGACGACCTACGGCGAGCTCGACCGGCGGGCCGGGCTGGCCGGTGCGGCGTTGCGCGACCTCGGGCTCGGCGTGGGGGACCGGGTCGTCTGGATCGGGAAGAACCGGCCCGAGTTCCTGGAGCTCCTGCTCGGCGCGCCCCGGATCGGGGCGGTCTCGGTGCCGCTGAACACCCGCCTCACCGAGTCCGACCTGCACGCGCTCGTCGCCGACGCCGACGCGGGGCTCGTCGTCCTCGGCCCCGAGTTCGCGGGACTGCGCGCGGACCTCGGTGGCCGCCGGGTGCTCGTCGTCGGGGAGGACTATGCGGACTGGCGGGACGCGCCGGACGCGCCGCTGCCGCCGTCGGTGCCGGAGGGGACGACCGTCGACGACCCGGTCCTGCAGCTCTACACCTCGGGCACCACCGGGCTGCCGAAGGGCGTGCTGCTGGCCCACCGGCAGTTCTCCGCGCTGCTGCTCGCGGCCGAGCACTGGTCGATCGACACCACCTCGACCGCCCTGGTCGCGATGCCGCTGTTCCACATCGGCGGGGTCGGCTACGCGCTGGTCTGCCTGGCCGCGGGGTCCCGGCTGGTGCTGGTCGCCGACATCGTCCCGGACGCGCTGCTCGACACGATGTCCGGCGAGCGGGTCACCAACGCTTTCCTCGTCCCGGCGGTGCTCCAGATGCTGGTCGCGGTGCCCGGCGCCGCGGACCGCGACTGGTCGGCGCTGCGCTCGGTCGCCTACGGCGCCTCACCGATCACGGCCGGAGCGCTGCGGAAGGTCGTCGAGACGTTCCGCGCCCCGCTGTTCCAGGTCTACGGCGCCACCGAGACGACCGGGGCCATCACCCAGCTCGATCCCGGCGACCACGACCCGGACGGGCCGCGGGCGCACCTGATGCGCTCGGCCGGGCGGGCCTACCCGTGGGTGGAGCTGACCGTCGTCGACCCGGCGACCGGTGAGCAGCTCGAGGCCGGCCGGGTCGGGGAGGTGCGGATCCGGTCCGACCAGGTCACGTCCGGCTACTGGCGGCGGCCCGAGGAGACCGCGACCGCGCTGGGCGACGACGGCCGGCTCCGCACCGGTGACGCCGGCTACCTGGATGCCGACGGCTTCCTGTTCCTGACCGACCGGATCAAGGACATGATCGTGACCGGCGCCGAGAACGTCTATCCGATCGAGGTCGAGAACGTCCTGTCCGAGCACCCGGACATCGCCGACGTCGCCGTCATCGGGGTGCCGGACGAGCGCTGGGGCGAGGCCGTGAAGGCGGTCGTCGTGCCGCGTGACGGGGCCACGATCGACCCGGACGCGCTGCTCGACTGGATGCGACCGCTGATCGCCGGCTACAAGCGCCCGCGCTCGGTGGACGTCGTGGAGGCCCTCCCGCGGAACCCGAGCGGGAAGATTCTCAAGCGCGAGCTGCGCGCGCCCTACTGGGCCGGAGTGGGCAGGACCATCGGCTGATCCCTTCACCTCACCGTTATCTACGGTTAGCCTGACCTGAACAGCGGTCAGGGAGGGCTCATGTCACTGCGCCTGCCGGCCGGCAGCATCACGGTGCTGCTCGGGCCGTCCGTGCAGCGCCGACGGATGATGAACCGGCTCGACGACGCGTCCGGGCGGTCCGCCGACGGTCACGACGCCGTCGTCCGGCGCCTGGGCGCACGCGTGGCGGAGCCGGTCGCGGACCGGCTGGCCGCGGTCGAGGCGGTCCGGACCGGGGTCACCGCGATGGTCCTCGCCGACCGCCTGACCGACGGCCTCGGTGCGCACGACCGCAGCGCGGTCCTGGCCGCGCTGCGGGAGGTCGCCGCCGGCGGGGTGGCCGTCCTCGTCGACGACATCGACCCCGTGGCGGCCCTCGCCGTCGCCGACGGCGCGCTGCGCGTCGACGAGCGTGGCGAGGTGCGTGCGGAGGAGCTGACCTACCTGGCCTCGTAGGTCAGGCAGTCGGCGGCGTCGGCACCCTGACCGATGTTCACCGACGAGGCGGTGCACTCGAGCTTCTCGTTGTAGCGGCAGTCCGAGCGGTGGCACGCGCCGACGAGGCCGTTGCCGTTGCCGCCGCGGAACGAGATCTCGACGAAGGTGCCGCAGTGGGCGTGGTCACCGGAGATCGTGATCGCTCCCGCGCCGCAGTGCGAGTCGGAGTTGTAGGAGCAGCTGGTCGCGGAACACTGCTGCACCTGGGGCATGTCCTGAGCGGTGGTCATGGGGCGCAGCGTGGCGGTGTCGGCTGCGGCGCACCAGCCAACGCAGGCTCGCCTGACCCGCGGTGCGGTCCGCCTCAGTTCGCCGTCCGAGCTGTGGAAACATGCCCGGAAACCTCGTGTTCATGTGACGCGGGTCACAGAAACTGGCATCTGTTCGAGTGATGTGGGTCAGCGCCGGGCCGGGTGATCCACCGGAGCGGTGGACGGGCATGCTCGTGCCCGTCCGCACGCGACCTGGAGGGATCCGTGGAGAGCGACCTGATGACCCGGTTGATCCGGTACGCCGATCTCACGGCGTGGCCTGCGTTCGCGGCGTTCGGGGTGCAGGAGGAGGAGATCGACCGCGTCCTCGCCTCCACGGCGGGCCTCGACCCGTCCGCCGTGTCCGGGGTGCGCGACGCCCTGGCCGGCCGGGTCCGGGCCGCCGCCGGTGCGCTGATCGGCGAACGCCCGGTCGCCGCCGGACTGCACCGGATGGCGCTGCGCCCCGGGGAGCGGGTCGTGGTCGTCGGTGACTCGATCTCGGCCGACCGGCTGAGCTGGGCCCGGCTGCTGGCCGAGCTGGTGCCGATGGCCGAGCCGGAGGCCTCCGTCGAGGTCCTGGCGCTGTCCGGGCGCACGAGCTCCGAGGCGCTCGCGCTCGGCCCGGTGCTGGTGTCCCGGGTCCCGACGCGGGTGCTGGTCATGCTGGGTACGAACGACGTCCGCCGGGAGGGGGCGACCACCGGCATCCGGATGGTCTCGGCGACCGAGACCGCCCGGAACCTGCGGGCGCTGCGCCTGCTGCTCGAGACCGAGGCCGGCTCGCGGGTGCGGTTCGTCGTGCCGCCGCCGGTGGATCCGGCCCGCGTCGGGCTCACCCGGGAGCTGACGGGGGAGTGGTGGGACGCCGCCGACCTGCCTGAGCTCGTCGCGATGGTGCGCGACGTCGACCCCGACGCCGTCGACCTGAGCCGGCTCCCGGCGCGCCCGGACTTCTGGGAGGACGACGGCCTGCACCCCAGCCCGATCGGTCAGGTCGCCATCCTGCGGGCGGTGCTCTCCGCGATCTGAGCGGTCGTCACCCGCGCAGCGCCGCCAGCGCCGCCCGGGTCGCCGAGGCCACGGCCGCCGCGCCGCGGTCGTCGTCCGGTGCGGCGGGGTCGGCCGGGACCGTGAACACTGTCAGCAGCACCGGGGCGCCCTGCGGCGGGAACAGCACCCCCGCGTCGTTCTTCTCCCCGAGCGGCCCGCTGCCGGTCTTGTCCCCGACCTGCCAGCCGTCCGGCACACCGGCCCGGATCTGCTCGTCGCCGGTGGTGTTCGCGCGCAGCCAGCCCACCAGGCGGTCCCGCTGGGCGGACGGCAGCACGTCACCGGTGGTCAGTGCGCGCAGGGTCGCCGCCAGTGCGGCCGGGGTGCTGGTGTCGCGGTCGCCGTCGACGTCGTTGAGCGCCGTCTCGTACCGGTCGGCGCGGGTGACGCCGTCGCCGGTGGAGCGGAGCCACGCCGTCAGGTCGGCGGGGGAACCGACCTCGCGCAGGAGCAGGTTGTGCGCGGTGTTGTCGGAGACCGTCACGGCGGCCTCGCACAGCTGCGCCACCGACAGTCCCGAGTCCACGTGCCGGGACGTGACCGGCGCGTACTCCAGCAGGTCGGCGCGGCCCCAGCGGACCGGGCGGTCCAGCAGGGCCGGGTCGGCCACCGACCGGTGCAGCACGAACCCCGCCATCAGCGCCTTGACCACCGAGCACATCAGGAACCGCTCGCCGTCGCGGTGGCCTGCGGTGGCGCCGGTGCCGGAGTCGAGTACGTGTACCCCGATCCGGCGGCCGAACTCGCGCTCCACCCCGTCCATCGCGGGGATCGGGCGCGGTGCCGGCGCGGCGGGGGCCACCGGTGCGGTGGGCGCGGAACAGCCGAGGAGCGCGCCACCGAGACCGGCGGCGCCGGCGAGCAGCAGGGAGCGGCGGGAGAGCGTCATGGCACCAGACCAGCAGAGCGCACGCCATATCGCGAATATGCTCGTACGGCGTGTGCCATATCGGATGGGTATGAGGCGAGGTGACGATCTCCGGTGGACCTGCTGCGGCACCTGGCCTTCTTCGTGACGGTCGCCGAGGAGCGGCACTTCGGGCGTGCCGCCGCACGCCTGGACATGGCGCAGCCGCCGCTGTCCCAGGGCGTGCGACGGCTGGAGGGCAGGCTCGGCGTCGTCCTGTTCGACCGCGGGCCCGGCGGGGTCGCCCTGACCACCGCCGGGCGGGACCTGCTGCCCCGGGCCCGTGCCCTGCTGGAGGACGCCGACGCGTTCGGCCGCGCCGCCGACCGGCACGCCGAGGCGGCGCAGGTGCTGCGGATCGGTGTCGTCGGTGACCTGGGCGCACGGGCGTCGGCGGAGCTCGCCGCGCGGGCCGGTGCCGCTGCGGGGCGCCGGGCGGTGCTGACCGCCGGGCCGACCGTGACGCTGGTGGACGCGGTGTCGGTCGGGACGCTCGACGTCGCCGTCGTCGCGCACCCGGCGGTGCTGGAGTCGGCGCGGGCCGGTCCCGTCGTCGCCCTGCCCACCGACGTCCTGGTGCCGGCCGGCCATCCCGCCGCGGCCGGTGCGGGGCCGGTCGTGCTGCGCACGCTGCGTGCCCTCGACCTGGCGACCGCCCCGCGGGTGCACGCCCCGGCGGCGCACGACCTGCTGCTCGACACGCTGGAGACCCGCGGGCGTCCGGTCCGGGCGGCGGACGCGGCGGGCCAGGCCGAGGCGCTCGCGCTGGTCGCGACCGGCACCGCGTTCGCGCTCACCCCGGACCGGGCGCTGGCCGCCGCCGGGGTGGCCCGCCGGCCCGCGGCCGGGGAGCCCGTGCCGTTCCGGGTGCGGGTGGTGCACCGCGACGACACCCCGGACGGCGTCGTCGACGCGCTCGCCGCCGTGCTGCGTGAGGTGGCCCGGGCGGCGGGCCCGTGACCGCGGCCGCCGAGGTCCGCGCGGTGTTCCGGGACGCAGGCGTGCGGGGCTGGCTGCACGCCCGTCCGGTCACGTCCGACGGCTCCGGCCCGGGTGAGGTGGCGGTCGGCGCGGACGTCCCGGTGGTGATGGCCTCTGTCTACAAGCTGCTCGTGCTCGTCGGGTACTGCCGCGCGGTCGACGAGGGCCGGCTCGACCCGCGGGAACCGGTCGTCGTCCCGCCGGGGCGGACGCCGGGGGCGACGGGGATCTCGGCGCTCGCCGACCCGGTGACGATGAGCAGGCGCGACCTGGTGACCTCGATGATCACCGTGTCGGACAACGCGGCCGCCGACGTCGTGCACGCCGCGGTCGGGCGGGACCGGGTCGCCGCCCTGCCCGCCGAGCTGGGCCTGACCGGCACCCGGATCCGGGGCGGCACCGCGGACGTCCTCGCCGGGCTCGTCGCCGACACCGGGACCGACGACGTCGCGGCCGCCTTCGCCGTCCTCGCCGACAACGACGTCCCGGCACAGGTGCGGGCGCTCAGCCCGGTCTTCGGGTCCTCGACCACCGCGGCCGACGCGACGGCGCTGCTGGCGCGACTGTGGCGCGGCGAGCTGGCGTCGGACGCGGGGACCGCGTTCGCCCGGCAGGTCCTCTCGGCCCAGATCTGGCCGCACCGGCTGCGGGCGGGGTTCCCGGCGACCGCCGCGGTCGCGGGGAAGACCGGCACGGTCGGCGCCGTCCGCAACGAGGTCGGGGTGGTGACCTACCCGGGCGAGCACCCGGTCGCCGTCGCGGTGTTCACCCACGCCGCCCGCAGCGACGCGGCCGTCCCCCGGGCGGACGCGGCCATCGGGGCGGCCGCCCGGACGGCGGTGAACGCGGTCCGCGCACCGGCCCTCTGACGGTCTCGGCGGACGCTCACCGGTTGCGGCCGGGCTCGCCCGATCGCGCGAGCGTCCCCGGAACCCGTGAGCGCCGGGATCCTCTAGGCGGACGCCGGGAGCCAGGCGCGGGCGGCGGCGGTCAGGGCGGCGACGCCGGTGGACAGCGTCGGCTCGATCACCGGGGCGTAGCGCGGGGAGTGGTTCGACGGCAGCTCCGCGACCCGCTCCCGGATGTCGTCGACGCTCGTACAGTGCGCGAACTCCGTGGGGTCCGCCCCGCCGAGCAGCCAGTACGCGCACGGTACGCCCGCCGCGACCGCGAACCGGCCGACGTCCTCGCTGCCGGTGACCGGTCCCGGGTCGACGACCGGGAGCGCGGTCGCGGTCGTCAGCGCGTGCCGGGTGCGCTCGACGGCGTCGGCGTCGTTGACCACCGGCGGGAACGACTCGAGGACCCGGATCTCCGGGTCCCGCGGCGACCCGGACGTGGCGGACTCGCCGCGCGCGATCCGCTCGATCGCGCCGAGCACCCGCGTCCGGACGGCCGGGGTGTAGGACCGCACGGTCAGCCCGAGCTCCGCCGAGTCTCCGATGACGTTCTCCTTCGTCCCGGCCCGCAGCATGCCGACGGTGAGCACCGCCGTCTCGGTCGCCGGGACCTCCCGCGAGACCACGGCGTGCAGACGCTGCACCGTCGACGCGGCCAGCAGGACCGGGTCGACGGTCGTCTCCGGGCGGGAACCGTGGCCGCCCGAGCCGTGCAGGGTCACGCGCACGGTGTCGCTCCCCGCGAACGCCGGGCCCGGGGTGATCGCGAGGACGCCCGCGGGCAGCGGGGCGACGTGCTGGCCGAGCACGACGTCCGGTGTCCCGAACCGCTCGAAGAGGCCGTCGTCGAGCATCGCGTCGGCCCCGGCGCCGAACTCCTCGGCCGGCTGGAACACCACCAGCAGCGTCCCCGACCAGGTGTCGCGTGTGGACGCGAGCTCGGCGGCGGCCCCGGCCAGGCAGGTGACGTGCACGTCGTGCCCGCAGGCGTGCGCGACGGCGGTCTCCTCCCCGTCGCGGCCGGTGCCCCGCGCGGTGCTCGCGTAGTCCAGGCCGGTGTCCTCGGCGACCGGGAGCGCGTCCATGTCGGCCCGCAGCAGGGCGGTCGGCCCGTCGCCGTTGCGCAGGACGCCGACCACCCCGGTCCGGCCCACGCCCTCGGTGACCTCGAACCCGGCGGCGCGCAGCCGGTCGGCGGCTATGCCTGCGGTACGGGTCTCGGCGAACGACAGCTCGGGATGGCGGTGCAGGTCGCGGTAGAGGTCGGCGAGGTCGGTGCTCACGTGAGCCGAACCTAGTCCGGGACGCCCGGTGCGGCACCCGCGCACCGATGCGCACGCGCTACGTTCATCGGACGTTCCGGACAGCTGCCGTCCGGGTGCACGGGGGAGCCACCATGCCGATCAGCCGCCGCGCCCTGCTGGGTGCCGCCGCCGTCCTGCTCGGGACGACCGCCTGCTCGGCGGAGGCCGACAACCGGATCACCGGCCGTCCCGTGCAGCCGGAGCCGGTCGATCCGGACGACCCGGCGGGCCCGCTGTTCGAGCGGCTCCGGTCCGCACCGGAGAGCTGGTCGCTGTACCTGGACGACGGCCGCGGGACCGTCGTCGAGCACCGCGCCACGACGGTGCGCCCGATCGCGGCCGCGGGCGCGGTCGTGCCCCTCGCCGCCTACGCCCGCGCCGTCGCCGCCGGGTTCCCGGCCGACGCGCCGGTCCCGGTGGCGGAGTGGGACCGCTGGTACGTACCCGGCACCGACCGCGACGCGCACCGCAACGCGCTCACCGCGCTCGGCGCCGGACCGCAGAGCAGCGTGGACTGGGACGACGTGGTCCGCGCCCTGACCGCGCACGGTGACCCCGCCGCCGCCGACCTGCTGCGCGAGACGCTCGGTGACGACCCACTGACCGAGGCCGCCGCGGCCGGCGGCCTGCCCGGCCACGACCTGCCCTGCCACGCCGGCGAGACGCTGCTGGCGACCCGTGGCCGGGTGCCGGACCCGGCGACCCGGCGGGCCGACGCGCTCGCCGCCGGCCGGGCGTACGCGTCGTCGCCGGAGCAGCGCTCCGCCGTGGCGGCGGCGGCCCGGGCCGACGCCTCCGCGGTCCCCGGTGACCGCGAGTTCTGGGCGGGGTCACCGGGCGGCACCGCCCGGGGCCTGGCGTCTCTGCACCGGGCGTGCGCCGCCGACGACCTCGGCGTGCCCGGTGCCGGAGCGGTCGCCCGCCGGCACCTGGAGGGTGCCCGGACCGCGCGGCTGCCAGCGGGCGTCGCGGCCGTCGGGATCACCGACGGCGACCTGCCCGGCGTCTGCAGCACCGCGCTCGCCACCCGCAACGACGACGGCACGGTCGCGTCCGCCGCGCTCGTGCTGACCGGGCTCGACGAGCCCACCCGGCAGGACTTCCGGGACAGCGGCGTCGTCACGTTCGCCGCGTTCCGCGGGACGTTCTCCGAGCAGGTGCGGGATCGGCTCGCCGGGGTCGCCCTCGGCTGAGGCGCCCGGCCGTGATGGGGTCGGGACGGACGCGGTGTCGACACGAGGAGTGACAGTGGAACGGGTAGGGGTCGTCGGCTGCGGTCAGATGGGGTCCGGCATCGCGGAGGTCGCCGCGCGGGCCGGGTACGACGTCCGCGTCGTCGAGACGTCGCCGGCCGCGGTGCAGGCCGGTGTCGAGCGGCTGGAGTCGTCGCTGCGGCGGGCGGAGAAGCGCGGCCGGATCGAGTCCGCCGACGCCGTGCTGGAGCGGCTGGAGGTCGTCGAGGGGCTGGACGCGCTGGCCGACCGCGAGCTCGTCGTCGAGGCGATCGCCGAGGACGAGGAGATCAAGACGGGCGTCTTCCGGGAGCTGGACCGGGTCGTCACCGACCCGGGCGCGATCCTGGCGTCCAACACGTCCTCCATCCCGATCATGAAGCTGGCGGTCGCGACGTCGCGCCCGGACCAGGTCGTCGGGATCCACTTCTTCAACCCGGTGCCGGTGCTGTCTCTGGTCGAGCTGGTGCCGAGCCTGATGACGTCGGACGGCACGCTCGCCGGCGCCCGTTCCTTCGTCGAGGAGGGGCTGGGCAAGAAGGCGATCGACTGCCAGGACCGGGCCGGGTTCGTGGTCAACGCCCTGCTGGTGCCGTTCCTGCTCTCGGCGATCCGGATGATGGAGTCCGGGTTCGCCACCGCGGAGGACATCGACGAGGGTCTGGTCCGCGGGTGTGCGCACCCGCAGGGCCCGCTGGCGCTGTCCGACCTGATCGGGCTGGACACGGTGAAGGCCGTCGCGGAGTCGATGTACGCCGAGTTCAAGGAGCCGCTGTACGCGCCGCCGCCGCTCCTGGCCCGGATGGTCGAGGCGGGTCTGCTGGGCAAGAAGGCCGGCCGGGGGTTCCACACCTACGCCTGAGCGGTACCGGGGGGTACTGCACCCGCCGACAAGGGCTCTGCCCGCAACGCCAAGACCCGGACCCGGTCCGGCAGCCAGTCTCGTGGACGACGCGCCATCCACCACGAGGCCGGAGGTACTGCCATGACCGCGACGTTCGACCCGACCGCGACGACGGTGGTCCGGGCAGCCTGTCCCCAGGACTGTCCGGACACCTGCGCGATGCTGGTGACGGTCGACGGCGACGGCCGCGCCGTCGACGTCGCGGGGGACCCCGGGCACCCGTACACCAACGGCGGGCTCTGCGTGAAGGTGAACAACTACCTGGACCGGGTGTACGACCCCGGCCGGGTGCTGTTCCCGATGCGCCGCACCGGACCGAAGGGCAGCGGCCGCTTCGAGCGGATCACCTGGGACGACGCCGTCGCCGAGATCGCCACGCGGTTCCGGGCGATCGCCGACGAGCACGGCCCCGAGGCGATCATGCCGGTCAGCTACCTGGGCACCCAGGGCATCCTGAACGGGCTCAACGTCGGCGACCCGTTCTTCGCGAAGCTCGGCGCCACCGTCGCCGAGCGCACCTACTGCGACTCCGGCTCCTGCACCGCCTACGCGATGACGATCGGCGACACCGCCGGTGTCGATCCCGAGAGCCTCGTGCACTCGAAGTTCGTCCTGGTGTGGGCCTGCAACATCATGAGCACCAACCTGCACCTCTGGCCCTACATCGCGAAGGCGCGCAGGAACGGCGCGAAGGTCGTGGTCGTCGACCCGATCCGCTCCCGCACCGCGGCCGCCGCCGACCAGCACATCGCGATCCGGCCCGGTACCGACGGTGCGCTCGCCCTCGCCATGGCGCACGTGATCATCGCCGAGGGGCTGACCGACCAGGACTACGTCGACCGCTACACGGTCGGCTTCCCCGAGTTCGCCGAGCGCGTCGAGCGCTACACGCCGGAGTGGGCCGAGACCGAGACCGGCGTCCCGGCCGAGACGATCCGGGTCCTGGCCCGCGAGTACGCGACCGCACAGCCGTCGGTGATCCGGATCGGGGTCGCCGTCGAGCGCCACGCCGGCGGCGGGCAGACCGTGCGCGCGCTGTCCTGCCTGCCCGGCCTGGTCGGGGCGTGGCGCAGGCCCGGCGGCGGCATCCTGCAACTGCCGCTGTGGGCGTTCCCGGTGAACTGGGGCGCCTTCATGCACCCGGAGATGCTCACCCCGGGCACCCGGGTGGTGAACCAGTACCGGCTCGGTGCCGCGCTCGCCGGTGACCTCCCCGCCGGCCCGCCGATCCGGGGGCTGATGGTCTACAACTCGAACCCGGTCGTCACCACCCCGGACCAGGACCGGCTGATCGAGGGGCTCCGCAGCGAGGACCTCTTCACGGTCGTGTCCGAGCAGTTCATGACCGACACCGCGGAGTACGCCGACATCGTCCTGCCCGCCACGACGCAGCTCGAGCAGGACGACATCATGTTCTCCTGGGGCCACCTCTACGTGACCTACAACCACCGCTCGATCGACCCGATCGGCGAGGCGGTCCCCAACACCGAGCTGTTCCGGCGGCTCGCCGCGGCGATGGGTTTCGACGATCCGGTGTTCCGGCGCACCGATGCCGAGATGATCGCCGAGGCGTTCGACTGGTCCCACCCGCACATGGAGGGGATCACCGTCGGGTCGCTGCAGGAGCGCGGCTGGCAGCGGCTCTCCGTGGCCCCGCCCGACGCCTACGCCCCGCACGCCGAGGGCGGCTTCCCGACGCCGTCGGGCAAGGCCGAGTTCGTGTCCGCTGCCGCCGCGGGCGGCAACTTCGTCGTCCCGCTGTTCCGGCAGGGCAGCAACGACCACCAGCCCGGCCAGCCGGTCGACCCGCTGCCGCACTACATCCCGCCGCGCGAGTCCGCCGCCGCCGACCCGGAGCTCGCCGCCCGCTACCCGCTGAACCTGCTGACCCCGAAGTCGCACGCGTTCCTGAACTCGAGTTTCGGCAGCCACGAGTTCCACCGCCGGGTGGCCGACGAGCACAGCCTGGTCGTGCACCCCGACGACGCCGCCTCCCGCGGGATCACCGACGGCGCCCCGGTGCGGGTGTTCAACGACCGCGGGGAGTTCACCGTCGTCGCGTCGTTGCAGGACACCGTGCCCCGCGGGGTCGTGGTCAGCCCGATGGGCGGCTGGCGGAAGAACTCCAAGGCCGGCTCCACGCTCGCCGCCGTCAACCCCACCGTGTTCGGCGACCTGGGCAACGCGCCCACGTTCTCGGACACGCTCGTCGAGGTCGAGATCGCCTGAGTCCGGCCCCGCCGCACCCCCTCCGGAGAGGAGACCACCGTGGCGTACGTCGTCACCGAGGCCTGCATCGACGTCCAGGACCGCGCCTGCATGGAGGAGTGCCCGGTCGACTGCATCTACCCGGGCGACCGGATGATGTACATCCATCCCGACGAGTGCGTCGACTGCGGCAAGTGCATGCCGGCCTGCCCCAGCGAGGCGATCCACTGGGAGTACAAGGTCCCCGCCGAGCAGGCGGCGTTCGTCGAGGCCAACGCGGTCTTCGTGCGCTCGCACGGCCTGACCGGCGGCGGCGAGGACGCCGACCCGGTCGGGGAGGACCACCCGCTGGTCGCGGAGCGGAGGCCCCGGTGAGCCGGGACCTGCAGGCCGATCTCGTCGTCGTCGGAGCGGGACCGGCCGGGCTGTACGCCACCTACTACGCCGGGTTCCGCGGCCTGTCCGTCGTCGTGGTCGACGCGCTCGACCAGCTGGGCGGGCAGATGTCGGTGCTCTACCCGGAGAAGCCGGTGTTCGACGTCGCCGGCTTCCCCCGGGTGCGGGCCCAGGACCTGGTCGACTCGCTCGTCGAGCAGGCCGCGCCCGGCGGGCCGACCTACCTGCTCGGGCACGACGCCACGCAGCTCGAACAGCTCCCGGACGGCGTCGCCGTCACCACCGACCGGGGCGCCCGGATCCGGGCCGGGGCGCTGCTGATCACCGGCGGGATGGGGCGGTTCACCCCGCGCCCGCTCCCCGCGGGCGACGAGTACGCCGGACGCGGCCTGCGCTACGCCGTGCCGCGTCCGGCCGAGCTCGCCGGGAAGGACGTCCTCGTGGTCGGGGGCGGTGACTCGGCCGTCGACTGGGCCCTGTGCCTGGAACCCGTCGCGTCCTCGGTCACGCTCGTGCACCGCCGCGACGCGTTCCGCGCGCACGAGCGCAGCGTGACCGACCTGCGGGCGTCCGGGGTGCGGATCCTGACCCCGTACGAGGTGCTCGACGTGCGCGGCGGCGACCGCGTCGCCGAGGTCGACCTGCGGGGCCCGGACGGTGTGCTGACCCTGCCCACCGACGAGATCGTCGCCGCGCTCGGGTTCAGGGCGGACCTGACGGCCCTGTCGTCCTGGGGGATCGGGCTGAACCGGCGGAACATCGCCGTCGACCGGTCGATGCGGACGAACCTGCCCCGGGTGTTCGCCGCCGGTGACATCACCGACTTCGACGGCAAGGTGCGGCTGATCTCGGTCGGGTTCGGGGAGGCGGCGCTGGCCGTCAACAACCTCGTCCCGCTGGTCCGGCCCGGCCTGCCGGTCGTCCCCGGTCACTCCAGCGACGCCGCCTGAGAGGACCCGGATGACCACCGCACCCGCCACGGGCCGTGCCGGTGCCGTGCCGGTGGACGTCGCCGGGGCGATGCTCCGGTTCCCGCGGACCTGCTCCCGCACGACCACGGTGCACCAGGCCCGGGAGGCGTTCCGGAACGACCACGTGCACGCCCTGCTCGTCGTCGACCGCGGGACCCTGCTCGCCGTGGTCGAGCGCGGCGACCTCATCGGCCGGCCGCCCGCGGCACCGGTGCGGTGGCTCGGGACGACCCGGGGCCGCACGGCCGCTCCCGGGACACCGCTCGGCGACGCCCGGGACGCGATGCGCGCGGCGCGGCGGCGCCGCCTCGCCGTCGTCGACGACGACGGCCGGCTGCTCGGGTTGTTGTGCCTCAAGCGTTCCGGCGCGGGCTTCTGCTCCGACGCCGGCGTGCGGGCCCGGGCCGCCGACCGGCACCGGTGATCGACCGCGAACATCCGGGCAATGCGCGCGTGACCTGCGCGTGTCACGCTGCGGTATGGCCCTGGTCACGATCGACACCACCACCGTGGCCGAGTGCGACCGCCTGGACTTCTGGCGGTCCACCGTCTGCGACCAGTTCGTCGCACTCGACGTGCGGCCGGCCGGGCGCGGCCTCGTCGCGGGCCGGGTGACGGCCGCGACCGTCGCCGACACCCACGTCCGTCGTATCTCGTCGGTGCCGCACCGGTTCGTGCGCACCGAGCGGCAGGTCCGCGCCGCCGACGAGGACTACCTGCAGATCGCGCTGGCCCGCCGTGGCCGGACGCTCGTCGTGCAGGACGGGCGGGAGACCGTGATCGGCCCGGGCGAGTTCGTGATCTACGACAGCAGCCGCCCGTTCAGCTTCGTGACCTCCGACAGCTTCGAGTACTCGGTGTGCCTGCACCCGAAGAGCCGGCTGCCGCTCTCCGCCGCGGAGATGTCCGCGGCCACCGCCGTCACCTTCGACGGCCGCCGCGGGGTCGGCGCGATGCTGCCGCCGCTGCTGTCGTCGCTGGACCGCGCCGTCGCCGACGACCTGCCCGTGGCCGGCCAGGACGCGGTCGCCCGCACGATCGGGGACCTGTTCGTCGCCCTGGTCCGGAGCCACGTCCCGGCCGCCGCACCGGAGAACCTGCACGTGGCACGCGCCCGTGGCCATATCCGGGGGAACCTCGCCGACCGGGACCTGTGCCCGGCCTCGGTGGCAGCGGCCTGCGCGATCTCGGTCAGCTACCTGCACAAGCTCTTCGCGGAGGAGGACACCTCGGTGGTCGGCGTGATCCGCGAGGAGCGGTTGCAGGGGGCCTGGGAGGACCTGCGCCGCCGCGAGCTGGCCCATCTCGGCGTCGGGGCGGTCGGCGCGCGGTGGGGGATGCCGGACCCGGCGGCGTTCAGCCGGGCGTTCCGCGCCCGCTTCGGCCGTTCCCCGAGCGCCCACCGGGCCGGCTCGACCTGACCCGAGGCGCAGCCCGCGCCGGTCCCGCCCGACCGCTCAGCCGAAGAACGCCGCGAGGTGCTCCGCGACGATCTCCGGCCGCTCCTCGGGCAGGTAGTGGTCGGCGTCGACCGGGATCCCGGCGACGTCCCGCGCGTACTCCCGCCAGACGCCCGGCACGTCGTAGGTCCGCCCGACGAACGAGTGCGCACCCCACAGTGCGAGCAGCGGCGCCTGCACGAGCCGGCCGGCGTCGGCGTCGTCGTGGGTGAGGTCGATCCCGGCGGCCGCCCGGTAGTCCGCACACGACGCCGCGATCGCCGCCGGGTCGGCGAAGCACCGCACGTACTCGGCGACGGCGGCCGGGTCGAACGGGGTTCCGCCGTGGTGCCGGGACCGCATCCGGGCGGTGATCCAGAACTCGGGGTCGTTGCCGATCAGCCGTTCCGGGATCCCGGCCGGCGCGGTCAGGAAGAACCAGTGCCAGTAGCCGTGCCCGAAGTCGGCGTCGGCGTGCCGCAGCGCGTGCCGGGTCGGCACGATGTCGAGTACCGCCAGGGCCGACACCGCCTCCGGTGCGTCGAGCGCGAGCCGGTGCGCGACCCGGCCGCCGCGGTCGTGCCCGGCGACCCCGAACCGGTCGAACCCCAGCGCGGCCATGACGGCGAGCTGGTCGCCCGCCATCGCGCGTTTCGCGTACGCCGCGTCGCCGGGACCCGGCGCGGGCCTGTCGCTGTCGCCGTACCCGCGCAGGTCGGTCGCCACGACGGTGAACCGCCCGGCCAGCCGCGGCGCGACGTCGTGCCAGATCAGGTGCGTCTGGGGGTAGCCGTGCAGCAGCAGGAGGGGCGGGCCGTCGCCGCCGACGGCCGCCCGGATCCGGACCCCGCCGGCGTCGACGTCGGTGGTCCGGAACGGCTCCGGCAGTCTCATCCGCGGACGGCCTCGGTGATCGCCGCGCCCAGCTCGGCGGTCGTGGCGGTGCCGCCGAGGTCGGGCGTCGTCGTCGCGCCGCCGCGGCCGATCACGTCCTCGATCGCGGCCAGGACCGCGTCCGCGGCGGCCTGCTCACCGAGGTGCTCCAGCATCATCGAGGCGCACCAGATCTGGCCGACCGGGTTGGCGATCCCCTTGCCGGCGATGTCCGGTGCGGAGCCGTGCACCGGCTCGAAGAGGCTGGGGAACGTGCGGTCCGGGTTGATGTTCGCGCTGGGGGCGACGCCGATCGTGCCGGTGCAGGCCGGGCCGAGGTCGGAGAGGATGTCGCCGAACAGGTTGCTGGCGACGACGACGTCGAACCGGTCCGGGTTCATCACGAACTGCGCCGTGAGGATGTCGATGTGGTACTTGTCCACGTCGACGTCCGGGTACTGCGTGGCCATCGCGGCGACCCGCTCGTCCCAGTACGGCATGGTGATCGCGATGCCGTTGCTCTTGGTCGCCGAGGTGAGGTGCCGGTCCGGGCGGCTGCGGGCCAGTTCGAACGCGTAGCGCAGCACCCGATCGACGCCGGTGCGGGTCATCACGGTCTCCTGGATCACCGTCTCCCGGTCGGTGCCCTCGAACATCCGGCCGCCCACGCTGGAGTACTCGCCCTCGGTGTTCTCGCGGACGATCAGCATGTCGATGTCGCCGGGCGAGCGTCCGGCCAGCGGCGCGGCGACACCGGGCAGCAGGCGGGCCGGGCGCAGGTTGACGTACTGGTCGAAGCGGCGCCGGAACTGCAGCAGGCTGCCCCACAGCGACTCGTGGTCCGGGAGCACCTCGGGCCAGCCGACGGCGCCGAAGAACAGCGCGTCGAAGCCGCTCAGCTGCTCGAACCAGTCGGCGGGGAGCATCGTGCCGTGCTCGAGCCAGTAGTCGGCGCTCGCGAAGTCGAAGCCGGTCAGGTCCAGCCCGAACCCGAACCGCTCCGCGGCGGCCTCGAGCACGCGGACGCCCTCCGGGACGACCTCCTTGCCGATCCCGTCACCGGGGATGACGGCGATGCGGTGCGTGGCGGGCATGGAACTCCTCCTACGGCCGGGGCTGGTTCCTCCTAGCCTCTCCCGCGAACTCCGCCGGTTGAAGGCCCGTCTGCCCGTGACAGTCTTTCGGGAGACGAAAGGAACCGCGTGGACCTCCCCGAGCTCGACGACCTCCGCTTCTTCACCGGCATCGCCGCGGCGGGCACGCTCACCGAGGCCGCACGGGTCTGGGGCGTGTCGGTGTCGGCGGTGAGCAAGCGGCTCGCGCGGCTGGAACGACGGCTGGGAGCGCGGCTGGTCAACCGCAGTACCCGGCGGCTGACGCTGACCGACGAGGGGCGCCGCTACGCCGAGGGCGCGGTCGACGTCCTCGGGCGGATCGACGACCTGGAGGACGACATCGGCCGCCGGTCCGCGCGACTGCACGGCCGGATCGCGGTACACGCGACGATGGGGTTCGGGCGGTCGCACCTCGCGCCGCTGCTGGGGTCGTTCGGGGCGGCCCACCCGGACCTGCGGATCGACCTGGAGCTCTCGCACCTGCCGGTGCACGTGGGCGGCACCGGGTACGACTTCGCCGTGCGCGCCGGGCCGCTGCCGGACTCGCGGATGCACGCGCGGCCGCTGCTGCGCAACCGGCGGGTCGTCTGCGCCGCCCCGTCCTACGTGGCCCGGCGCGGCGAGCCGCGCACGCTCGGCGAGCTCGCCGAGCACGACTGCATCGTGATCCGCGAGAACGACACCGCCTACGCCCACTGGCGCTTCGGGACCGGGGCCGACGTCGCGGGCGTCCGGGTGACGGGGTCGACGACCTGCAACGACGGCGAGGTCGCGACGGCGTGGTGCCTGGCCGGGCGGGGGCTGGTGATGCGGTCGCTGTGGCAGGTGGCGCCGCTGCTGGAGGCGGGGGAGCTGGTGCAGGTACTGCCCGGGATCCCGACGCCGCCTGCCGACCTCGTCGCGGTGCACGATGCGTCGCCGCCCCGGCGGGTGGTCGCGGCGCTCGACCATCTCGTCGCGGGGCTCGCGGAGCGGCTGCCCGCGGCCGGGTCGCCCCGGCCGTGAGGCCGCCTCAGTTCTGTCTTCATTATTGTTGACAATTTCGTTAGCATCGACGGCGCACTGCCGTCGGAGCGCAGCTCCGGACCCGGAGGACTGCATGATCATCGACTGTCACGGCCACTTCACGACCGCGCCGGGAGCGCACACGTCCTGGCGGGAGGACCAGCTCCGGGCGTTCCTCGACGGCCGTCCGGCGGCCCCGTACCCGCGGATCGGCGACGACGAGATCCGGGACGGCATCGAGGAGAACCAGCTCCGGCTGATGGACGAGCGCGGCGCCGACCTCACGATCTTCTCCCCGCGGGCGTCGGCCATGGCGCACCACGAGGGTGACCTCGCGGTCGGGACCGCCTGGGCACGGGCCTGCAACGACCTGATCGCCCGGGTCGTCGCCCTGTACCCGGACCGGTTCGCCGGGGTGTGCCAGCTGCCGCAGACGGCGGGGGAGCCGCTCGACGCGGCCGTCACCGAGCTGCGCCGCTGCGTCGAGGAGCTCGGGTTCGTCGGGCTCAACCTCAACCCGGACCCGAGCGGCGGCCGCTGGACCGCGCCGCCGCTGACCGACCCGTACTGGTTCGGGCTCTACGAGACGATGTGCGAGCTCGACGTGCCCGCGATGGTGCACGTGTCGGCGAGCTGCACGCCGGTCTTCCACGCGACCGGGGCGCACTACCTGAACGCCGACACGACGGCGTTCATGCAGCTTCTACAGGGCGACCTGTTCGCCCGATTCCCGCAGCTGCGCCTGGTCATCCCGCACGGCGGCGGAGCGGTGCCCTACCACTGGGGCCGGTACCGCGGGCTCGCCGACATGCTCGGCAGGCCGCCGCTGGAGGAGCACCTCATGGGCAACGTCTTCTTCGACACCTGCGTCTACCACCAGCCGGGGATCGACCTCCTGCTCGACGTCGTCGACACCCGCAACGTGCTGTTCGGGTCGGAGATGGTGGGCGCCGTCCGCGGGATCGACCCGCGCACCGGGCACCATTTCGACGACACCCGGCGCTACGTCGACGCGGCCGCGCTGACCGACGAGCAGCGGACGGCCGTCCTGTCCGGCAACGCGCTGCGCGTCTACCCGCGGCTGGCGGCCGCGCTCGCCGGGTGAGCCGCCGGCCGGGCGTCAGCCGCGGCGCCCGGCCCGCGGAGCGGGCTCGACCTGGGGCAACGCCTCGACGACGCTCTGCAGGTGCACCCGCATCGCCCGCTCGGCCGCCTCGGGGTCGCCCGCACACAGCGCCTCGATGATCGCGAGGTGCTGGGGGAGGGACACCGACGGGCGCCCGGGCTGCATGGCGAGCCGGAACTGGTGACGGACGTTCTGCCCGCGCAGCCGCTCCAGGATCGTCCCCGCGGTGTGCTGCTCAGCCGCCTCGCGGACGACGCCGTGCAGCTCGCTGTTGAGCGCGGAGTAGCCGAGCAGGTCCCCGGAGGAGACGGCCTCCTGCATCGCGGAGCCGATGCCCCGCAGCCGGGACCGGTCGTCGTCGGACAGTCGGGTCGCGGCCTTGGCGGCGAGCAGCCCCTCCAGCACCATCCGGACCTCGGTGATCTCGACCGCCTCGTCCAGCGAGACCGCACGGACCCGTGCCCCGCGGTTCTGCACGCGCTCGACCAGGCCCTCGCTGGTGAGCTCCAGCAGCGCGGCCCGCACGGCCGCCCGGCTCGCCCCGAACTGCTCGGACAGGTCGGCCTCGACCAGCCGCTGGTTGGGGGCGAAGTCGCCGCCGGCGATCGCGTCACGGAGCGCGTCGGCGACCGTCCCGGCCGGGGCCGTGGCGTCCCGGCGCTCCGCTGAGCTCATTGTCGACAACCTCCACGCCAGGATCGGCAACACCCGGGGCTCACGATAGTCGTGGGGCCCGCGGAGCCGGTCACGCCCGGGGCATCGCGACGCCGTCGAACAGCGCGCGTGCCGTGCGGACCACCGTCGAGCGGGTCACCCGGGGCGGGTCGCCCGCGGCCATCGCGACGTCGATCTCCAGCGAGCCGGTCGGGTGCTCGACGGCGAGCGGGCCGCCGTCGCCGCGGGCGAGCAGGTCGTGCCCGACACCGCCGTCGATCAGCGCCGCGGTCACGACGCTCACGGCGCCCAGCACGCCGATCGCCGGGTGCGGGCGGACCGGGATGAACGTGCGGGTGCTGATCGCGCCGCCGTGCCGGGCCGGCGCCACCAGGGTCGTCTTGGGCACCGGCGCCGCACGGACGTCGCCCAGCCCCATCAGCTCGCCGGCCCGGGTCCGCACCGCGTCCACCCGGGACGCGAGCCCCGGATCGGCGGCCAGTTCGGACGGCGTCTCGTAGCCGCTCAGGCCGAACGCGTCCGCCCGCGCGACGACGACCGGCATCCCGTTGTCCACACAGGTCACGTCGACGCCGTCGATCCGGTCCACGACCCGGCCGGTGGGCAGCAGTGCGCCGGTCGTCGAGCCCTCGGTGTCGAGGAAGTCCAGCAGGACGGGCGCGGCGGTCCCGGGCACCCCGGCGATCGCGGTCCCGCCGGACCACTCGACCCGGCCACCCGGCGTCGCGAACCGGGACACCGCCGTCGAGCCGGAGTTGACCATCCGGATCCGGACCTCCGTGCGCTCCGGGCCCGCCGGGACGAGCCCGCGCCCGACCGCGAACTGTCCGACGGCCGCGAGCAGGTTCCCGCAGTTCTGCCGGTCGGACACGGTCGCGACGTCCACGCCGACCTGCAGGAACAGGTAGTCGACGTCGTGGCCGGGATCGTCGGACGGACCGACCACGGCGACCTTGCTGGTCACGGGGGTCGCGCCGCCGACGCCGTCGATCTGGGCGGGGTCCGGGCTGCCCATCAGGCGCAGGAGCAGCTCGTCCCGGGCGGCCCGATCGGCGGGCAGGTCCGAGGCGAGGAGGAACAGCCCCTTCGAGGTGCCGCCCCGCATCAGGGCGGCGGGCACGCCGTCGATCACGCCGGCCCCTCCGGCGTGGAGCCGTCGACGTAGCGGACGCCGAGCCGGGCCAGCTCGTCGCGCAGGCCGTACCGGTCCAGGCTCAGCTCGCCCCCGGCGAAGGCCCGGCGCGCCGCCTCCTCCTTGTCGAGCCGGGCCCGTCCGGCCGTGACGGTCTCGCCGACCCGCTCGCGGGCGACGACGACGGCGCCGTCGTCGTCGGCGAGGACGGCGTCGCCGGGGCGGACCACCTCGCCGCCGAGGACGACCGGCACGTTCACCGCCCCCGGGCTCGCCTTCACCGAGCCCTGCGCGCTGACCGCCGCGGACCACACCGGGAAGCCCATCGCGCGCAGCTCCGCCACGTCCCGCACACCGGTCGTCGTGACCAGCCCGCGGACACCGCGGTGGGCCAGCGCGGTCGCGAACAGCTCGCCGAACAACCCGTCGACGCACGGCGAGGTGGTCGTGACCACGAGGACGTCGCCGGTGCGGCACTGCTCCACCGCCGCGTGGATCATCAGGTTGTCCCCGGGCCGGCACAGCACGGTCACGGCGGTCCCGCCGGTGCGGACGCCGTCCTGCCTGGCCCGCAGGTCCGGGCCGAGGTAGCCGGTGCGGCCCAGCGCCTCGTGGACGGTGGCGACGCCGTAGCCGGTCAGTACCGCGACCTCGGCGGCGTCGGCCCGCGGCGGGCCGGTGACGACCACCCCGGTGCGTGGAGTCGTGCTCACGTCGGTTCCTTCCGATGTCTGCTGGAGTCGGTGACCGCCGGTGCGGTCGTGGATCATGCCCCGCCGGTCGTCGCGGCGGTGCGGCGCCGGGCGGACGGCCGGGTGCGCGGGCCGAACACGGCGAGGACGAGCGCCCCGACGGTCCACGACCCCGCGATGAAGAAGAAGACGCTCTGGTAGCCGGACCCGGTGTAGAGCGCGGCGATCACCAGCGGGCCGACGGCGTTCGACAGGCGCCCGACGCCGTACGCCACACCGGTGCCGAGCGACCGGCCCCGGATGTCGAACAGCTCGGGGGAGTAGGCGTAGGCGAGCGCGGTGTAGCCGCGCTCGAGCATGTTGACCAGGAACCCGAAGGCGACGATGAACAGCGGATCGAAGGTCAGCCCGTAGAGCAGCCCGCTCACCGCGATCGCGAGTCCGAACACGACGAGCAGCCACTTGCGCTCGAACCGGTCGGTGACCAGGGCGGCGAGCAGCGACCCGAGCGGGGCGCCCACGGTGGTGAGCGCGACGTAGAAGATCGACTTCTCGACGCTGAAGCCCTCCGAGGCGAGCAGCGTCGGTGCCCAGCTCGAGTACCCGAAGAAGCCGATCGTCTGGGTCACCCAGAGCACGGTGAGCACGACCGTCGGCATCAGGTAGCGGCGCTGCAGCAGCACCCGCAGCGGCGCCTTCCGCGCCGGCGCGGTCGCGTCCGGGGCGGCCTCCGCGGGTGTCGTGAGCGGACCGTGCTCGCGCTCGATCTCCCGCTCGATCCGGCCCAGCGCGGCCTCCGCCTCGTCGTACCGGCCCCGGCTCTCGTACCAGCGCGGGGACTCCACGATCCGGCGGGAGAAGAACAGGAAGGCGATGCCCAGCGCGCCCCACACGTAGACGAGCCGCCAGGACCAGTCCGACAGCGGCACGACGGCGCTCGCGATCAGGTTGGTGACCGGCGTGCCACAGATGCCGATCACGATGGCGTAGGCCTGGTAGCGGCCCCGGACGGCGGCCGGGTAGAGCTCGTTGACGTAGATGACCGCGACGACGGTCATCGCGGCCAGGCCCGCGGAGGTCAGCACCCGGCAGACGCCCATGGACACGATGTCCCAGGTGAAGGCGGAGGCCATCGAGAAGATCGAGAACCAGATCGTGGTGCCGATGAGGGTCGCGCGGCGCCCCCAGCGGTCCGCCAGTCTCCCGGCCACGATCGACCCGACGAACATCCCGACGAACGACAGGGAGGTCACGTAGGCGACCTGGTCGACCGTCACCCCCCACAGCCGGACCAGCTGGGGCGCGGTCGTCGCGAAGGTGTTGATGTCGGCGAACTCGAAGAAGTACGCGAACGCGACGGCGACCAGGGTGACCTTGTGGAACCGGCCGATCGGCAGGCGGTCCAGCCGGTTCGTGGCGTTGGTGTGCGGGGTGGTTCCGGTGCTCATGCGCACTCCTCCGGCCAGTAGAGGGCCATGGGGTTGTCGACGAGGAGCCGGCGGCGCAGGTCCGCGGTGCCGGCGACGTGCGCGACGTGGTCGACGAGGAGCCCGTCGTCGGGCATGTGGTCGGTGAGGTTCGGGTGCGGCCAGTCCGTCCCCCAGAGCGCCCGGTCGCCGAACTCCTCGACGACCGTCCGCGCGAACGGGACGACGTCGGTGTAGGCGTGCCGCTCCCCGTCGAGCGCCCGCGGGCCGGTGACGGTCAGGCGCTCCGGGCAGCTGACCTTCACCCAGCAGCGGTTCCGGTCGGCGAAGCGCAGGAAGCGGGCGAACTCGGGCCCGTCCGGGTCGCGGGTGACGTCCGGGCGTCCCATGTGGTCGATGACCAGCGGGACGGGGAGGGTCGCGAAGAAGTCCTCCAGGTCCGGGAGGTCGGCCGCCTCGAAGTAGACGACGACGTGCCAGCCCAGCGGGGCGATGCGCGCTGCGATCCGGGACAGCTCGTCGGTGGGGGCCGCGTCGACCAGCCGCCGGACGAAGTTGAACCGGACGCCGCGGACGCCGGCGTCGTGGAGATCCCGGAGCTCGGCGTCGGTGACGTCGGGGCGGACGGTGGCGACCCCGCGGGCCCGCCCGTCCGCGGAGCGCACGGCGTCGACCATCGCGCTGTTGTCGGCTCCGTGGCAGGTGGCCTGCACGACGACGCGGCGGGCGATCCCCAGACGGGTGTGCAGTGCCTCCAGGCGGTCCCGGCCGGCGTCGCACGGGGTGTACCTGCGCTCGGGCGCGTAGGGGAAGGTCGCGGCGGGGCCGAAGACGTGGCAGTGGGCGTCGACCGTGCCCGCGGGCAGGTCGATCGTCGGCGCCGCCGGCGCCGGGTGCGGTGCCAGCCAGCCGGGGGTCACGGCGGGGTCCGCCGTTGCGGGCGGCGTGCTGTCGGTGGGCAACTCTGGCCTCCTCCTGCGAAGTCCGACGTCGCTCGGACGTCCGGCGCGCAGGACGCTACGTCTCGACCACTTTCCAGCACAAGATGTGCGCCGTGATTGTTAACAATTTTGGTTGGATACGACGTCGTCATGTGGCCTGGTGTCGTTACTCACTGCAACGTATGGTGCAGATCACATCCGATGGTGATCTCCGCAGTGCGGGAGGGTTCGATGACGCATCCGTCCCCGACGACGACGCCGACGCCCCGGGAGACCCGCCGGGTCGCCCTGGCGACCCTGATCGGCACGTCGATCGAGTGGTTCGACTTCTTCGTCTACGGCGCGGCCGCCGCGCTCGTGTTTGGCAAGCTCTTCTTCCCGACCGCCAACCCACTCACCGGCACCCTGCTCGCGCTGTCCACCTTCGGCGTCGGCTTCGTCGCGCGGCCCTTCGGCGGGGTGATCTTCGCGCACTTCGGCGACCGGATCGGCCGCAAGTCGATGCTGGTGCTGTCGGTCGTGCTGATGGGCGGGGGCACGTTCCTCGTCGGGCTGATGCCGACCTACGCGACGATCGGCGTCGCCGCGCCGATCCTGCTCGTCCTGCTGCGGATCGTGCAGGGCATCGGGCTCGGCGGCGAGTGGGGCGCGGCCGCGGTGATGGCCGTCGAGTACGCGCCACCGCACCGGCGCGGGTTCTTCGGCAGCTTCCCGCAGACGGGTGTGCCCGCCGGCATGCTCACGGCGAACCTGGCGCTGCTGGTCATGTCCGCGACGATGTCGGAGGAGGCGTTCCTCGCGTGGGGCTGGCGGGTCCCGTTCCTCGCGTCGATCGTGCTCGTCGCCCTCGGGATCGCGATCCGGCTCAAGGTCGCCGAGTCGCCGGTGTTCGAGCAGGCCCGGGCGGCCGGGAAGATCGAGCGGCAGCCGGTGCTCGCGGTGCTGCGCCGGCAGCCGGTCAACGTGCTCCGCGCGGCCGGCCTGCGGTTCGCCGAGAACAGCACCTTCTACATCCACACCACGTTCGTGCTGACCTACGGCACGGTGGTGCTCGGGATGGCGCGCGGCGACCTGCTCGTCGCGGTGATCGTCTCGTCGGCGATCGGGCTGGTCAGCATCCCGTTCTACGGTTGGGCGTGCGACCGCTGGGGGCGGCGGCGCACCGTGCTGTGGGGTTCGTTCGTGCTGCTCGGGATGAGCTGGCCGTACTTCTGGGCCCTCGACACCCGGTCGCTGCCGCTGATCGTGCTGGCCACCGTGGTGGCGGTCAACGTCGGCAACTCGGCCGTCTACGCGCCGCAGCCCGCCTACTTCTCGGAGCTGTTCGAGCCGGAGGTGCGCTACAGCGGCGCGTCGATCGGGGCCCAGGGTGCGAGCGTGTTCGCCGGGGGACTCGCCCCGGTGATCGCGACGGCGCTGCTCGACGCCACCGGTGGTTTCGACGCCATCGCGATCTACATGTCGGCGATGGTGCTGATCACGATCGTCGCGGCCTTCCTGTCGCCGGACCCGTACAAGGCCGGGCTGCGGAAGGCGGCCGCGGCGCAGACCGCCGAGGTGCGTCCGATCGGCCGGTGATCCCGCCCCGCCCGCCCCGCCGCACCCCGTCACCGCCCGCCGCACCCGTCACCGCCCCGCACCCGTCACCGCGGCGCACCCCGTCGCCGCGTGACGCACCCCGTCGCCGACCGGCGCACCCGTCGCAGCGGGTGCGCGGGCCGGTGACGGGGTGCGTGGAGAGGGGACGAGGGTGTCGGTGCGCGGCGCGGACGACGGGACCGCCAGGATGCGTGGCGCCGGAGCGCCGACCTCGAGACGGGCCGGCCCGAGGAGCGGGGGAGGACGCGCGGTGACACCCGACTGGAGGATTCGTGCGGAACGGCTCGCCGAGACGCTCGCCGACGACGGGGCGTCGACCGACCCGCGGTGGGCGGAGGCGCTGCGCACCGTGCCCCGCCACGTGTTCGTACCCGAGTTCTTCGAGCAGACCACCGACGGGAGCGGTTGGGAGCGCGTGGACCCCACCACCGACCCCGAGCGGTGGGCCGACGCGGTCCACGCGGACCGGTCCCTGGTCACCGAGCTCCGGTCGTCACCGACGGTGCTGGACGGGCACCCGATCCCGTCGTCGTCGTCCACGCCGCCGTCGTTGATGGTCCGCATGCTCGAGCTGCTCGACGTCACCGAGGGGGACCGGGTGCTGGAGATCGGCACCGGCACCGGCTGGAACGCGGCCCTGCTGTCGTCCGTCGTCGGCGCGGCCCGGGTCACCACCGTCGAGCTGCAGCCCGATCTCGCCTCGATCGCCCGTGAGCGTCTCGCCGCGATCGGTCTGCACCCGACCGTCGTCACCGGGGACGGTGGCGACGGGGCGCCGGACGGGGCGCCCTACGACCGGATCATCGCCACCTGCGGAGTCTCCAGGGTGCCGGGCGCGTGGGTGTCCCAGCTCGCCGCCGGTGGCCGGATCGTCGCCGACCTGCGCAGCGAGTCCAGCAGCAGCCTGGTGGCGCTCGACGCGCTCGACCACGACCACGTCGCCGGGCACCTCGTCGGCCGCCCCGGGCTGTTCATGTGGATGCGCCCGACCGTCGATCACCCGCTGCTCGACCCGGCCCGCGCGACCCCCGACACCCGGGCCGGGGAACGCACCGGCCCCCGGGAGAGCGTCGTCGATCCCCGCGATCTCGACGCCCCGGGGCTGCGGACGCTGATCGGGATCGCCTGCCCCGAGCTGGAGGTCCCGCCGGTACCGGGGCAACCGATCTCCGACGGCGCCGGTTCGTGGGCCCGGCTCGACGGGAGCGCGGTCACCCAGGGCGGCCCGCGACGTCCGTGGGACCGGATCGAGGCGGTCGCCCGGATCTGGCGGCAGCTCGGCACGCCGGGCACCGAACGGTTCGGCGTCACCGTCGACTCCGCGGGGACGCACCGGTTCTGGCTGGACCGCCCGACCGACGAGCTGCCCGCCGAGGTCGGCGACATCTGATCGGCGACGCACCCCGTCACGGCGTGGCGCACCCGCTGCGCGGGGTGCGCGGCACCGCAACGGGGTGCGCGGCACGGCAACGGGGTGCGCGGCCGAGGGACGCCGGTCAGTGCGCGGCCGACGCCCGCCGGGGCCAGGGGACCAGGTGCAGCACCGCGACGACGATCGCGCCCACGACGATCCCGAGGATCGCCGAGCCGACGGTGTTCGTGAGCCAGCCGAGGAACCCGCCGAGCGCGCCGGTCGCGTCGTGCACCATCAGCTCCAGATGGTGGACGAATCCGTACAGCGGGTGGAAGCCGAGCTCGTCGGTGCCCACCAGCAGGATGTGCCCGCCGACCCAGAGCATCGCGGCGACGCCGACGACCGACAGCACCGTGAGCACGACCGGCATCGCCCGCACCAGCCCGCGGCCGAACGCGGCCACCGCCCCGGAGCCGCGCGCGGCCAGTGCCAGCCCGGCGTCGTCCATCTTCACGATCAGCGCCACCACGCCGTAGACGAGCGCGGTGATCGCGACGGCCACCACGGCCAGGATCACGGCGCGGGCGACGAATCCCTCGGACGCCACCTCGTTCAGCGCGATGACCATGATCTCGGCGGAGAGGATGAAGTCGGTCCGCACCGCACCGGAGACGACCTTCTTCTCGTGCGCGTCGGGATCGGCGGCGGCCTGCTCGTCCTGGGTCTCGGCGGCCGGGCTGTGCCCGGCGAGCTTCTCCCAGATCTTCTCGGCGCCCTCGTAGCAGAGGTAGGTGCCGCCGAGCATGAGGATCGGGGTGAGCAGCCACGGCGCGAACTGGCTCAGCAGCAGCGCCACCGGCAGGATGACCAGCAGCTTGTTGCGCAGCGAGCCGGTGGCGATCCGCCGGATGATCGACAGCTCCCGCTCCGGCTCGAGGCCCTGGACGTAGCGCGGGGTCACGGCGGCGTCGTCGACGACCACGCCGGCCGCCTTCGCCCCGGCCCGCCCGGCCGCTCCGGCGACGTCGTCGAGGGACGACGCGGTCAGCCGCACCAGTGCCGCCACGTCGTCGAGCAGGGCGAACAGGCCGCTCATCGGGTCATCACGATGGCGCAGCCTACGGGGTCGGCGTTGCACGGAGACATCACTCGGCCGTCGACGGGTCGTTCCGGTGGAACCGCCCCCTCCGCCGGTAGGTTCGCGGTCGATCATCGACGGACCTGCGGGTCCCGCTGCGGTCCGGAGGCCCCATGCCACGCCCGACACCGAGCCGCACCCGGCGGACTTCGGTGGCGCTCGGTGTCGCGCTGTCGGTCGGTGTGCTCGCCGCCGCCGGGGTCACCTCGTCGCTGCCGTCACGCGGCCCGGACCGGTCCGAGGGGCCGGCCGGGCCACCGCCCGTCCCGGCCGCGGACGCCGGGACGCCGCGGCTGGAGACCGACGGCCGGTGGTTCTCCGCGGGCGGCCGGCCGTTCTTCTGGCTGGGCGACACCGCGTGGGCGCTGCTCGGGAAGGCGGACCGGGAGGAGACCCTCCGCTACCTCGACACCCGCGCCGCCCAGGGCTACACGGTGATCCAGACCGTGGCGATCTTCCCGCAGGCCGGGGCGACGAGGCCGGTGAACGGCGACGTGAGCAGCGTCGGTGAGCACGACGAGTTCTGGGACCGCGTCGACGCCGTGATCGACGCCGCCGCCGAGCGCGGCCTGTACCTCGCGATCCACCCGGTGTGGGGCGACGACCAGACCGGCTCGGTGGTCGACGAGGGCAACGCCGGTGCCTACGGCCGGTTCCTCGGCGAGCGCTACGGGGACCGGGACAACGTGACCTGGACCCTCGGCGGGGACCATCCCGCCGACGGCGAGGAGGAGCTCTGGGCCGCGCTCGCGGAGGGCCTCGACGCCGGCGGTGGGACCCAGCTGACGACGTACCACCCGCAGGGCGACCAGAGCTCCGCCCAGTGGTTCGCCGGTGCCCCCTGGCTGGACTTCCACATGATCCAGGGCGGGCACTGCCTGCGCTACGACGTCCGGCGGGAGCTGGTCGAGTCCACCTACGCCGCCACCCCTGCCCGGCCGTTCGTCGACGGCGAGCCGATCTACGAGGACCACCCGTACTGCTGGGAGCCGGACCAGGGCTTCTCGACCGCTCAGGACGTGCGCCGCGACGCGTACTGGGCCGTGCTCGGCGGCGCCGCAGGCCACACCTACGGCGCGCACGCGGTCTGGCAGTTCAGCGACGGCGGCAGCGGCGAGCTCGGTGCGCGCGGGAGCTGGACCGACGCACTCGAGCTCCCGGCCGGGCGGCAGATGGTGCACCTGCGCGACCTGATGACGTCGTTGCCGTTCACGCAGGGCGAGCCGGCGCCGTCGGTGCTCGCGTCGGACACCGGATCGGGGGCCGACCGGATCGTGGCCAACCGCGCCGCCGACGGGTCCTACCTGCTGGTCTACACCCCGTCGGGCCGGTCGGTCGCGCTCCGGCCCGGGGCCCTCGACGGGACGGCCCGGGCGCAGTGGTTCGACCCGAGGACCGGGGAGTACCGGGACGCGCCGCGATCCGGCGGGGAGTTCGCGCCGCCGTCGGACGAGGACTGGGTGCTGGTCGCGCGGCGCTGATCGGACAGGACGTTTCCCCACGGCGGACCCCGGGGAGCCGGACGGGTGGCGACGATCGGAGGCCCGATGCACCTGCAGGACGGACCGCTCTGCCGCCGGTGCGGCGTCCAGTACCCGCTCGGGGCCGGGTCCGGCCCGTGCCCCGTCTGCGAGGACGAGCGCGAGTACGTCGACTGGTCCGGCCAGCACTGGACGACGCCCGCCGGCCTGCACGCCGAGGGCGTCCGCGGCGAGGTCCGCGAGGAGGTCCCGGGCCTGTGGGGGGTCGGCACGACGCCGTCCGTCGGGATCGGGCAGCGGGCACTGCTGGTGCCCGGGCCCGGCGGCAACGTCCTGTGGGACTGCACCGCCCTGCTCGACGACGCGACGGTGCAACGGGTGCACGAGCTGGGCGGCATCGACGCGATCGCCGTCTCGCACCCGCACTACTACTCGACGGTCGCTGCCTGGAGCAGCGAGTTCGGGGACGTGCCCGTGTACGTGCACGCCGCCGACCTCGACTGGGTCCCGCGCGGTGTCGACGTCGAGGCGTGGGACGGCGCCGGACGCGAGATCCTGCCCGGCCGCACCCTGGTGCACCTGGGCGTGCACTTCGCCGGGGGATCGGTACTGCACTGGGCCGACGGCACCGACGGGCGCGGTGCGGTCTGCGCCGGCGACATCGTGACCGTCGTCCCGGACCGGCGCTGGGTCGGTTTCATGTACAGCTACCCGAACCTGATCCCGGAGCATCCGGACACGGTCCGCCGGGCCGTCGCCGAGCTCGGCCGGCTCCGCTACGGCGCGCTCTACGGCGCCTGGTGGGGACACGTCGTCCAGGGCGACGCGCACGACGCCGTCGTCCGCTCGGCGCGGCGGTACCTGCGTCATCTCGGTCTCGACCCGGGTGCGGCCGACGCCGACGGGTAGGCGTCCGGACGGCCCACCGGCAGGCGGTCGTCTCGTCGGTATGGGGGTCGGGGCCTCGTCCGGACCGGGATCGGCGAGTACGTTCACAGCTCCTCCTCCCACGGAGCGGTCGGTGTGCGGGGACGACCGGTCCGGGTAGGTGTGCCGACGCCGAGGACGGGAGCGGTCATGGCGCAGGTACGGGTTCGTGCGGTGGGCATCGACGTCGGGCCGGACACCCCGGTCCTGCTGCTGGAGGAGATCGGCGGGGCGGGTCGCGTCGTCCCGGTGTCGGTGGGCGGGCCGGAGGCGACCGCGCTGGTCGTGGCGCTGGAACGGGTGCACGGTGTCCGTCCCGACACCCATCGGCTGATCGGTGAGCTGCTGACGACCTTCGGACGGCAGCTGGTGCAGGTACGCGTGCACACGCTCGCCGAGGGGATCTTCCACGCCGAGCTGATGCTCGACGACGGCACGACCGTCGACTCCCGGACCAGCGACGCCGTCGTGCTCGCCCTGTGGGCGGGTGCCGGCATCCAGGTCGACGAGGACGTCCTCGTGGCGGCGGGGGTCGCGGCCGAGACCGTCACCATCGAGGGTGCCGGGCGCGCCGGCGCGGACGCGGAGATCGAGGAGGAGCTCCGGCGGTTCCTCGACACCGCCACCCCCGACGACTTCGGCCCGGACCCGCAGGACTGACACCGACGTCACCGGGCGGGGTGCCGGTCCGCCCCCACGACGTCGTGGAGCTCCTCGCGGGCCAGCCGCTCCAGCAGCTCGGGCAGCGATCCGGGCGGTACACCGGCCAGCCGCCGCCGGCAGGTCCGGACCACGGCGACGACGGTGCGGTGGTCCAGGTCGGCGGCGAACTCGGCCGCCAGCCGCGCGTTCACGTGCGACTCGTCGCCCGCCGGGCGGGCCGTGCGGGTCCGGGACACCGCACTCACCCGTCGGCGGCAGCGACGCCGCGACGACGCCGGTGGCCCCGCTGCAGCGGCGTGACGACGGCACCGCCGGCAGACGCCGGGCTCCGGTCCGGGACCGCGTCGCCGTCGGGGACCCGGGTGACCTGGCGGACCGGGTGCAGGCCGCGGACCCGCAGCAGCCGCCGCCGGGTGCCGAGCCGGTGCTGGGTGCGGCCCAGGAGGGCCGGCAACCGGTCGTCGTACCGGGCGACCGACGAGGCGTCGATCGTGAGGACCTGTCTCGTGCCGGCGAGGAAGTCCGCGATGTGCGTGTCGATCCGGTCGAGGACCGCCTCGTCGATCGCGCCCCGGAGGACGATCAACCAGTCACCGGGACCGTCGATGAACGACCCGACGAAGCTGACGCTCCGCGTCCCGAGCGCTTCTCCGTAGTGCATCGCCGAGCCCTCCCCGACCCTCGATCACACACGACGTGCGGATCACCGAGGTCCAGGGCGATGCCGAGAAAGTACTTGTACCGCACGTCGCGGGGGGTGTCGAGAGGCTCGCGGCCGTAGCCGGGCGTACCTCTCACCGGGTCGCGAGCCGGGTGAACGCGGCCGCGGCCGGGCTCGCCGACGTCCGCGGCAGCACCAGCGCCCCGTGCAGGCTCTCGCCCGTGGCGGCCGGGCGGACGACGAGGCCGGCCTCCTCCGCGAGCCCGCGCCACGAGTCCGCGACGACCGCGACCCCCATCCCGGCGAGCACGAGCGGCAGCAACGCCTCGCGCTGCTCCACCTGGACCGCGATCCGGCAGTCGGTCGAGGACAGGATCGCCTCCGCCACCCGGCGCATCCCTGTGCCGTGCTGACCGACGACGAGGTCCAGGCCGCGCAGGGCGTCCAGCTCGACCGGACCGTCGCCGGCCGGGAGGTCGGCCGCGTCACGGGCGACGACGACGTAGCCCTGCACGAACAGCGGCTCGACCCGGAGGTCCGGTTCGAGCACCGGGCCGTTCGCCGTCGCGAGGAGCCCGACCTCGGCCGCTCCGGTGCGGACCGCGTCGCACACCTCGTCCGGTCCGGGCGCGGTGGCGACGCCGACCGACACACCGGGATGGGCCCGGCGGAACCCGGCGATCATCGTCGGGAGCGGGTGCACCGCCTGGGACGGCATCGACGTGACGGCGAGCCGTCCCCCGTGCAGGCCCTCGACCGACGCGACCGTCGCCCGGGCGACGTCGAGTGCCCGGACGAGGTCGCGGGCGGGCTCGACGAGCGCGCGGCCGGCCGCGGTGAGGACCAGCCGGCGTCCGGTCCGGAGGAACAGGTCGCTGCCGAGCTCCCGCTCCAGCCGGCGCAGCGCCTGCGACACCGACGGCTGCGCGACGTGCAGCCGGGCGGCGGCCGCGTGCACGGTCCCGGTCTCGACGACGGCGAGGAAGTACCGCACCTGCCGGACGTCCATGGCTGGACCCTAGCGAGGCCCCCGTCAGCGGGGGCGCATCCGGTAGAAGCGCCAGAACCCGAAGTCCTCGATCGGCAGGACCTCGACGTCGGTGAGCCCGGCCCGGGCGGCGTAGTCCCGCACCGTCGACTCGCGGATGACGGTGCCGGTCGCCGCGGACGGCTCGTGCGACATCGCGTCGGGCAGGCACAGCATCGTGCTGAAACCGTAGAGCAGGCGTTCGACGTCCCCGGCCGGCGCGCGGAAGGTGTCCTCGGCCGCCTCGTCCATCACGACCACGACGCCGCCGGGACGCAGCGCGCGACGGGCCGAGGTCAGGAACTCCACCGGATGGGGCAGGTCGTGCAGGCACTCGAACGCGAACACCGCGTCGTACGCGGCCTCCGGGAGGGCGGTCGCCGCGTCGCCGGTGCGGAACGTGACCCGCTCGGTCTGCCCGGCCGCCACGGCGTGGCCTGCCGCGGCGGCCGTCGACGGCGGGTCCGGGTCGACGCCGTGGACCGTGGCACCCGGGTAGGCCCTGGCCAGCGCGATCGTGGACCAGCCCTCGCCGCAGCCGAGGTCCGCGATCGCGGCGCCGGGCCGGTCGAGGTGTCGGTGCAGGTCGGGGACGCCGGCGAGCGCATCGGCGAGCCGGTGCTCGTACCAGGGCCGGTTCATGTCGGCCTGCCCCGTGCGCGCGTCCGGTCCGAACTGCGCCCAGCTCACCCCGCCGCCGGAGCGGTAGGCCGCGCCGAGCGCCGGCAGCTGGACGGCCGCCGCGCCGACGAACCGGGTCAGCGGGGCCAGGAAGTTGACGCTGTCGGTGGCCGTCATGACCTCGGCGACGCCCGGTCCGAGCCCGAACCGGCGCGGCTCGGTGCTGTCTGCGCCGTCTCCGTCTCCGACGACGGTGCTGTCTGCGCCGTCTCCGACGACGGTCAGAAACCCCGACGCGGCCTGCTGCTCCAGCCATTCGCGGGCGTAGCGCGGGTCGGTCCCGCTCCGGTCGGCGAGCTCGCCGGGGGAGAGCGGGCCCGCCTCGGCGAGGACCCGGTACCAGCCCAGCCGGTCGCCGAGGTAGCACGCGAGCACGTCGAACGCGCCGAGCGTCGCGGCGAGGACGCGTTCGGCCACCGCCTCGGCCGCCTCCGGGGCGTCGGACCCGGTGGTCGTCGTCTCCGTCGTTCCTGACATCGCGTCCTCCCCTGGACGTGGCCGTGGAAGCGGCCGATCGTCCGCCGTCCCTCCGCGGGCCGGAATCGTCAAGGTTGGGGAGGGGCGGCTCTCATCGGTCCGGACCCACCTCGGCGAAGAAGTCGAGGAGGCTGTGCGGTGCGTCGGCGCCGTAGCAGGCGTCGAAGACGACGGCCCCCTCCGCCGCGGCCTCGGCGCTGCGGGGAACAGGGCCTGCTCGTACGCGGTGAGCGCGGCCTCGACGTCGCCGGGGTGGGCGGCGATCGCCCGGCCCAGCTCGGCGCCGTCGAGCATGGCCAGGTTGGCGCCGTCGCCGGACGGCGCCATGAGGTGGGCGGCGTCGCCGAGCAGGGTCACCCCCGGCACCCGGTCCCACCGGTACCCCGACGCGGGCAGGGTCGTGATCGGTCGTACGACGGGAGCGGTGTCGCTGTCGGTGATCAGCGCGGTGAGCTCGGGCGCCCAGCCGTCGAACTCCGCGGCGACGAGCGCGGTCGCGGTGGCGGTGTTGCCGGTGCCGATCGGGGCGAACCACTCCTGCGGCCTGGTCAGCGCCACGTAGGAGTGCAGGGTCCCGCCGCGCTCGCGGTGGGCGACGATGCCCGCGCCCGGGGTCAGCGCGAACAGTGCCCCGCTGCCGACGGCCCGGGCGGTGGCCGGGTGGCGGGTGTCGCCGTCGTGGAGGTAGGTCTCGACGAACGACGTGCCGACGTACTCGGGCCGTGCGCCGGACAGCAGCGCGCGGACCCGGGACCACGCCCCGTCCGCTCCGATGAGCAGCGTCGTGACGGCGGTGTCGCCGTCGGCGAAGGTCACCTCGTGCCGGCCCCCGCCGAGCGCCCGGACGCCGGTGACCTTGTGTCCCCACCGGACGGTGCCGTCCGGGAGGGAGTCGAGCAGCATCCGGCGCAGCTCGCCGCGCTGCACCTCGGGCCGCCCTCCGGAGCCGTCGTCGGGCTCGTCGAACAGGACGGTCCCGTCCGGGGCGACGACCCGCGTCGCCTCCCCGCCCGCCAGGACGAGGGCGCGGAACTGCTCGCCCAGACCCGCCGCCTCGAGCGCGGGCCGGCCGGTCTCGTCGTGGATGTCGAGCATCCCGCCCTGTGTGCGGGCCGTGGGGGAGGCCTCCGCCTCGTGGACCGTGACGGGGATCCCGTGGACGTGCAGGACGCGGGCCAGGGTGAGGCCGCCGAGCCCGGCACCGATGATCGTGACAGGGGAGTTCACGACGGCTCCTTCCGACGATTGGAATGTTGTTCCAAGGGAGAGTTTGGAACAACGTTCCAGACCTGTCAAGATGGCGGCATGACACCTCGGACGCGTCGCAGGGATGCGCTCTCCCGCGAGCGCATCGTCGGGACCGCCGTCGAGGTGCTCGACGCGTCCGGCGAGAACGGGCTCACGTTCCGGGCGCTCACCGAGCGCCTGGCCACCGGCCCCGGCGCGATCTACTGGCACGTGGCGAACAAGGACGAGCTGCTCGCCGCGGCGACCGACGATGTCGTCGCCGGCGCGCTGGCCGTCGACCCGGGCCGGGACGTCACGCCACGGGACGGGGTCCGCGCCGTCGCGCTCGGCCTGTTCGACGCGATCGACGACCACCCGTGGCTCGGCGCGCAGCTGTCGTCGCAGCTCTCCCGTGCACCGTGGGGGCCGGTGACGACGCGGATCCTGGAGAGCGTCGGGCAGCGGGTCCGCGCGCTGGAGGTGCCCGAGGACGCGTGGTTCACGGCGACCACCGCGCTCGTGCACCACATCCTCGGCGCCGCGGCGCAGAATGCCGCGAACGCCCGTGTGGCCGGGCCGGACGCGGACCGCAGCGCAATGCTCGGCGTCGCCGCACGGGCGTGGGAGGAGCTCGATCCCGTCGAGTACCCGTTCGTCCGTGCCGTGGCGGACCGGATGCGGGAGCACGACGACCGGGAGCAGTTCCTCGCCGGGATCGACCTCGTGCTCGCCGGGATCGCCGCGCTCTCGCCGGGATCGTCGCCGTGATCCCGGTCATTCGTTCCGGGGATTCCGGGCTTCGGCTGCGTCGGGGCGCTGACCGGTCCTGATCTCGCCGATCGGCCCCACCTGGGGTTTCCGTGTCGAGCCGGGTCTACTCGGAACCGGGTGCCACAAGAGAACAATTCCTTGGTGCAGATTCCTGGCAGGTGATCCGTTGGGGCGATCCCGTTCTGTCCGTACGGTTCGCGGAATCGAGCCGAAAGGGACGTGATGCGATCGCTGTTCGCGGACACCCGGTTCCGGAACCTGTTCGTGGCGCAGGTCGTCGCCCTCACCGGCACCGGCCTCGCCACGGTCGCGCTGGGCCTGCTCGCCTACGACCTGGCCGCCGACCGGGCTGCGCTGGTGCTGGGGGCGGCACTGGCGGTCAAGATGGTCGCCTACGTGGTCGTCGGCCCCGTGGTCGGTGCGGTCGCCGACCGGGTTCCCCGGCGACGGCTGATGGTCGGCGCGGACCTCGTGCGCGCCGGCGTCGTCCTGCTCCTGCCGTGGGTCACCGAGGTCTGGCAGGTGTTCGTCCTGATCGGGGCCCTGCAGACGGCCTCGGCGACCTTCACGCCCGTCTTCCAGTCGGTCCTTCCGGATGTCGTCACCGGTGAGAAGGACTACACGCGGGCCCTGTCGGCGTCGCAGCTGGCGAGCAGCCTGGAGACGGTCGGGAGCCCGCTCCTGGCCGCGGCGGCGCTGGCGGTGCTCAGCTACTCGTCGCTGTTCGTCGGGACGGCGGCCGGGTTCCTGGTCTCGGCCGCGCTCGTCGCCGGGACGGCCGTGCCGGCGGTCACCGCGCGCGCGGAGGGCGGCTTCGGCACCCGGGTGCTCCTCGGGGTACGGCTGTTCCGGGCGGTTCCGCAGCTGCGCGGGCTGCTCGCGCTGAACGCGGTGGTCGCCACGGTCGGCGTCGTCTCTCTGGTCACCACGGTCAACGTCGTCCGCGATCTCCTGGGCGGGTCCGATCCCGAGGTGGGCCTGCTCCTGGCGGTGTGCGGGGCGGGGACCGCGCTCGCGGCCGTCCTCTCGCCCTGGGCGGCGCGGCGCGCGTCGACCCGCACGGTCATGCTCTCCGGCGCGGTGGTCTCGCTCGCCGCCGCGGCCGCGACGGTGCTGGTCGGGCTGCACCCGTCGTGGCCCGCGGCGGTGGTGGCCTGGGCGCTCGTCGGCGTCGGACCGGGACTGATCATGGTCAACACCGGTCGCCTGCTGCGGGTGTCGTCCGGTCCGGCGCAGCGGCCCGCGTTGTTCAGCGCGCAGTTCTCCCTCTCCCACGCCTGCTGGCTGGTCACCTACCCGTTGGCCGGCTGGCTCACCGTCGTCGCCGGTTTCACCGGTACCTGGGTCGTGCTCGCAGTGGCGGCGGTCGCCGGGACCGTCGCGGCGGTGACGCTGTGGCCGAGGACCGGCGCCGACCTGATCCGCCACCGCCACGACGGCGCCGACCACGCCCACGTCGCCCTGGCGCGGTGGACCGGGCGGGGCTGGGTGCACTCGCACCCGATCGTCGTCGACGACCGGCACCCGCACGGGCCGGTGCCGGTCTGAAGCAGTACCCGCCGCGGAGCCGAGACCGACCTGCGCCCACTGCGCCGAGCCCGTCGGGTGGCGGGACATGACGGCCGAGTTCGAGCCGGACGCGTGGTGAGATCGACACCCGCCGCGCACGATCCCACCGGAAGGAAACACATGGCCAAGGTCGCCGTCGTCGGATGTGGCGCCATGGGATCGGTCTACGCCGGTCTGATGCAGCGTGCCGGGCACGAGGTCCACGGCGTCTGCCTCTGGGAGGACCACGTCGAGGCCGTCGTCGCCGGTGGGCTGCGGGTCACCGGAGCCAGCGGTGACCACACCGTCCGGCTCGCGTCCATGGGCACGACCACCGACGGGATCGGGGTCTGCGAGCTCGTCGTCATCGCGACGAAGGCGTTCGACGTCGACGCCGCGGCCGAGTCGTGCCGCCCGCTGGTCGACGGCAGCACGGTCGTCCAGTCGATCCAGAACGGACTCGGCTCGCCCGAGCGCGTCGCGGCGGTCCTCGGCGGGCATCGCCTGGCGATCGGCGTGGTCGGCGGGTTCGGGGCGTCGGTCCCGGAGCCCGGCGTCGCGCACCACAACGGCATGGAGATGATCCGGTTCGGCGCGTTCGACGACCTCCCTAGGGACGCGCTGGAAGCCTCCGCCGAGGTGTGGACCAGCTCCGGGTTCGCGGTGAAGCTCTTCGAGGACACCGACCGGATGGTCTGGGAGAAGTTCATCATGAACGTCGCGTTCTCCGGCACCACCTGTGCGACCGGGCTCACCATCGGTCAGGTCATGGACGACCCGTCGGCCTGGGCCGTGGCCGAGGCCTGTGCCCGCGAGGCCGTCGCGGTCGCCGACGCCGCCGGGATCGCGCTCGACGTCGGCGACCCGATCGAGCACGTCCGCGCTCTCGGCTCGACGATCCCGGACGCCAAGCCGTCGATGCTGCTCGACCATCTCCTCGGGCGGCGGGGTGAGGTCGACGCCATCGTCGGGCAGGTCGTCGTGCAGGGCGCCAGGTACGGCGTCGATACTCCGGTCACCCGGACCGTCGCCGGCATCATCCGCGCGCGGGAGACCGGCTCCCTCGGGGAGGTCGGTTCCGGGTGGGCGGGCTGGTGACGGACGACCCTGGCGCTGACCCCGACGGGACATGACGGGGCCGCCGGGGGAGTGCTCCCCGGGCAGGTATCCCCTCTACTGCTCGTCCAGCAGGTCGATCACGGTCAGCGCCGACCCGAGGCCGGCGAAATCAGCGGCGTTGCGGGTCAACAGCGCGACGTCGTGACGCGCCGCGGTGGCGGCGATCTGCAGGTCCATCCGTCGTGGTCGGGGATTCCGCCCGACCTGGCGCACCAGGGTGGCCAACGCTCCGTAGTACTCGGCAGCGACCAGGTCGAAAGGCAGGACCTCGAACCTGTCCAGAACTGCCTGCACGCGACGGCGTCGGCGCATCTGGACCAGAGGATCGGCCGTGGCGGTCACCCCGTAGTGCAGCTCGCCCATCGTGACTGCCGAGACCGCGACCTCGTCGGCGACCTCGAGAACCCGAGCAGCGGGGAAGTCGATCACCACGGAGGTGTCGAGGAGGGCTCGGCGCGGCTCGCTCCGCGTCAACGCCGGTCGCCGTCGAACGGGTCGGCGATGTCGTCGTCGCCGAAGAGCTCGTCAGCGGCGTCCACGTCGGTCTGCCACGCCGCCGGGTCGGGAGCCGGCTCCGTCGCGAACGCATCGACGAGCTCGGACACCGGGACGAACCGGCGCTTGCCCGTGCCCCGCTGGTGCGGGACCACATCGGCTACCGGACGGCCGTTCACGGTCACCACGAAAGACTCGCCCTCGGCGACCCGGCGCATGACCGACGCGTTGTCGTTGCGCAACTCCGACTGCCGGATCTCCTGACTCATAGCGTCACGATAGCGCCGTCATAGCGATCAGGGGCAGGGGCTACCGGCCGGCGGCCCACCCCGGGCGGCACCGACCTGATCACCCGGTCCCGGAGTCCGGGGCGACCCGGCCGGTCAGGGCCGGGTCCGGGTCGGGCCCAGGCTCTCCGGCACCGACCCAGCTCGCGAGCAGCCGCAGGTTCTCCGCGGAGGTCGTGGCGGGCTCGGCGGTGTAGCCGATCAGGGTGAGCCCGGGCGACCCGGCGACGGCCAGCCCCTCGAACCTCAGGTCCAGCTCGCCGACGACGGGGTGCCGGAAGCGCTTGGTCCCGCGGTGGTGGGCGCGCACGTCGTGGCGGGCCCATCGGGCGCGGAACTCCTCGCTGCGGGTGGCGAGGGAACCGACCAGCTCGGTGATGCCGGGCGAGTCGGGGCTGCGGGCGGCCTCGACCTGCAGCAGCGCGACCGCGTCGTCGGCTGCGCGGTCCCACTGGGGGAACATCTCCGCGGCTCGTTCGTCGAGGAACAGGAACCGGGCCGTGTTGGGCGGGGACCCGGAGTCGAGGACCGGGGCGTAGAGCGCGCGACCGAGATCGTTGGTCCCGATCACGTCCAGCCGTCCGTTCTGGACGATCGCGGGCGCACCGACCAGCGCCGACATCAGCGCGTCGAGGTACTCGGGGACCTGCGGCGGGCGGGCACGGGCCTGCCGGCGGGGACGCCGGGTCGTCGCCGCCCGGACCAGGTCGCCCAGGTGGGCGGTCTCGACGTCGTCGAGCTCCAGCGCCCGGGCCACCGCACCGAGGACCTCGGTGGAGACCCCGGCGACGTGGCCGCGCTCGATCTGCACGTAGTACTCCGCGCTGACCCCGGCCAGCAGCGCGACCTCCTCGCGGCGGAGGCCTGGCACGCGGCGCCGGCCACCGGCCGGGAGCCCGACGTGCTGGGGGCTGATCCGGGCGCGCCGCGTCGTCAGGAAGTCCTTGATCGCCCGTTTCGTGTCCACCACGTCGAGGGTAGGGCGACGGCGCGGACGTGGGAGGTACTGCCGGTCCCCCCGATGGACCGGCCCTGCCGCCCGCGTGGTGACGGCGGCACAGTCGTTCTCAGCCGCCCCGGGACCGTCCCGGGGCCGACCGACCTCGAGGAGCCGATCATGGAGCGGACCACCTTCCCGAACGGCGACATCATGATGGCGGGCGCCCTGTACCTGCCCGACGGGCTCGACACCTCCACCACCCACCCGGCGGTCGTCGTGGTGCACCCCGGCGGCGGGGTCAAGGAGCAGGCGGCCGGACTGTACGCGGGCAAGCTCGCCGAGCAGGGCTTCGTCGCGCTCGCCTTCGACGCCTCGTTCCAGGGCGAGTCCGGCGGTGAGCCGCACTTCCTGGAGGACCCGTCGGCACGGGTGGAGGACGTCCGCGCGGCGGTCGACCACCTGCAGTCGCTGGACCACGTCGACGCCGAGCGGGTCGGCGCACTGGGCATCTGCGCCGGCGGAGCGTACGCGGTCACCGCGACGATGACCGACCACCGGATCAAGGCCGTCACCACGGTGTCGGCGCTGAACATCGGCGACGGCTACCGGCAGGGCTGGTTCGGCGCCGACCCGGTCACCGCCGCGGTGCCGACCCTGGAGGCTGCGGCGCAGCAGCGTACCGCCGAGGCGCAGGGCGGCGAGCTCGCCTACATCCCCTACGTCCCCGAGCAGGACCAGATCGACGACTCCACCCCGCGGGACATGGTCGAGGCCAGCGAGTACTACCGCACCCCGCGCGCGCAGCACCCCAACGCGCAGAACAAGAAGGTCTTCACCCGCAGCATCGCGAAGATCTTCGCGTTCGACGCCTTCCACCTCGTGGAGGACCTGCTCACCCAGCCGGTGCTCTCGGTCGCGGGCAGCGAGGCCGGGTCGTTGTGGCACACGACGAAGCTGCACGGCAAGGTCCGCAGCCCGAAGAAGCTGGTGGTCGTCGAGGGCGGCACCCACATGGACTTCTACGACGTCCCGCAGTACGTGGACCGCGCCGTCGCCGAGGCGGTCCCGTTCTTCACCGAGCACCTCACCGCGCGGCGCAGCCCGGTCGACGCCTGATCCGATCCGCCCCTCCGACGGGACCGTCGACCCACCGGGTCGGCGGCCCTGGTCGGTGCCGTTGTGCGGGACGGTGACGCGTCACCGGTGGCGACTCTCCGGGACGGAGGCTGACGGGAGCGGTAGTGCGAGCGCAGCGGCAACCCGCACCACTTATGGCTCCACGCGTTTCGGTCGGAGGATCGTCGATGTGCCTCTGACCTGCGTGCCCCCGGCAGGATTCGAACCTGCGACACCCGCTTTAGGAGAGCGGTGCTCTATCCCCTGAGCTACGAGGGCGTACGTGGAGGTTACCTGGGAGTCTCCGGCGCCTCGTCGCCGCCGTCGTCGTCAGGGGGCACATCCGGGACACATGGTGCGGCGTCCGTCCGGTGTCCCGGTGCGGGCCGGGCCGCTGGCTAGTGTTCACCGGCAGAGTGCCTGACGAGCGGAGCAGCCGGGAATGATCGAGTCCAGTGTCGTGGTCGAGCGCGGAGACGTCCTCGGCGAGGAGTACCGGCGCCGCATCACCGAGGTGTACGTACGGAGCTTCGCCGACGACTTCGTCGCCTTCTCCCGCGACCCCGGGAGACTGGCCGACGCGTTCGAGCACATGCTGCTGCTCGAACGGTTCCACGTCGCCCTCGTGGACGGGGAGCCCGCCGGCCTGGCGTCGCTCACCGAGGCGGAGCAGACGCTGTTCGCGCCGCGGTTCCGGGAGATCAGGCGTCACCTCGGGCTGGTCCGCGGGCTGCTCGGTTACGTTGTGATCCGGAGGTGGTTCATGCCTCCCTCGGAGGGTGCACGGCCGGGGCTCGCCGAGATCGGGTTCGTCGCCACCGAACCGGAGCATCAGGGGCGGGGAGTCGGCACCGCGCTGCTGCGTCACCTGCTCGCGCTGCCGGGATACCGCGAGTACGTGCTCGAGGACATCAAGGACACGAACGTCGCCGCCCTCGGGCTGTACACGAAGCTCGGCTTCACGGTGTACAAGCGTCGCTCGGTGCGTTTCGCGAAGCGGGTCGGGTTCACCGAGCTCGTGTCGATGACGCTCGTGCAGGAGCCCGCGCCGCAGGACGACCCGCTCCGGACCCCGGAAATCTGATCCCGCCGGGAGGAGCGTCCGGCTAACGTCGGCGGTGATGACCACGGCCGTGACCCTGATCCGTTCCTCGCGACTCTCCGACGTCGCCGAGTACGCCTACGCCGCGACGGTGCCCGCCGGCACGCGACTGATCTTCCTGGCGGGCAGCTGCCCGCTCGACGCGGACGGTGCGACCGTCGCGGTCGGTGACTACGCGGGTCAGGCGGCCCAGGCCGTCGAGAACCTGACGACGGCACTGGAGGAGAGCGGGGCGTCGCTGAGCGACGTCGTCAGCACCCGGGTGCTGGTCGCATCGACCAGGCAGGCCGACCTGGTCGCGGCGTGGGAGGTCGTGCGGGATGCCTTCGGCGAGCACGACGCGCCCAGCACGCTGCTCGGGGTGACCGTGCTGGGCTACGACGACCAGCTCGTCGAGATCGAGGCCGTCGCCGCTGTCCGTGACCGGTGACCGGCTGGAGCCTGTCGAGCCACGAGGGTCACCCACGGCCCGGAGCAGGCACGAGCCGTCCGGGCCGTGGGTGCACGGCGAACCTCAGTTCTGCGGCGGCCCACCCGGCGCAGCGGCGACCTGACCCTGCGGCAGCAGCACCGACTGGCCCTCGTCGAGCCCGGAGCGGACCTCGGTGAACTCGTCCCCGACCATGCCCGGGACGAAGGGCACCGGGGCGGCCTCGCCGTCCTCGCCGAGGACGTCGACGATCCGCTGCCCGTTCTCCGTCCGGACCGTGGACGACGGGACGCGCAGCACCCCGTCGGCCGCCTCGACCCGGACGGCGGCCTCGGCGGTCTGTCCGTCGCGGAGCTGCGGGTCGCCCTCCCGGAGGACGATCGAGGCGTAGTAGTTGACGATGCCGGAGACGTCGCGACCGGTCGGCGCGATCGCCAGCACGGTGGCCGGCGTGGTCAGGCCGGGGACCGCGTCGACGGTCACGTCGACCTCCTGGTTGGGCTGGATGCGCGCGGCGTCGGACTCCTCGAAGGGCACGACGAGCTGGAACGACGCGACGTCGTTGAGGACGATGAACGGTCCGCCGCCGGCCCCGGCGGCGCCCGCGGCGTCCCCGCCGCCCGCACCCGACGCGCCGCTCGCGGCGGCGTCGGGGATCCGGGCCGAGCTGCCCGGGGCGAGGGCGGTCGTCCCGGACGCGGCCGGGAGGAACTCGCCGGTGGCGCCGTTGACCTCGGAGACCACCCCGGCGGTCGGGGCGCGGAGTGCGGCGGCGTCCAGGTCGTTCTGGGCCAGGGCGACGGCGGCCTCGGCGTCGCGGACCATCGCCTCCTGGGCGCTGGTGTCGGCCGGCCGGTCCGTCCCCGCGAGGCCGAGGTCGTTCTCCGCGGTGACCACGCTGGTGCGGGCCTGCTCGATGGAGACCCGGCCCGCGGCCTGCTCGGTCCTGGCCTGCTGCTCGGCCGTCGCCAGGTTCGTCTTCGACGTGATCACCACGCCCTTGGCCTGCTGGACGGCGCTCTCGGCCGTCGCGACGTTCTGGCAGGCCGGGTCGGCCATCAGCCCGCCGGTGGACCCGCCAGGCGTCGTACCGGTGCTGCCGGTACCGCCGTCGGCGGCGGAGTCGGCACCGCCTTCGGCGCCGCCGCCGAGGAGCCGGCCGAGGCCGCTGGAGCCTGCCTCCGGGGACCCGGACGGCGAGGTCGAGGCCGACGGCGAGGTGGAGGTCGAGCCGCCACCGCTGCCGCAGGCCGCCTCGGCCTCCCGGAGCTGCTCCTCCGCGCGCTCGAGGCTCTTCCTGTCGAAGTCGAGCTGGACCCGCGCCCGCTCGACGGCGACCTCGCCCGCCCGGTTCGTCGCGTCCACCTGACCCCGGGTCGCGTCGAGGACGGCCCGTGCCTGGTCGAGGTTCGCGGCCGCGGCCTCCACCGAGTTGCTGTTGCGGATCTTGTCGAGCGCCGCCTGCTGCTGGGCGAGCTGGGCCCGGCTCTGCTCCAGGGCCTGGGAGAGGGCGAAGTCGTCGAGCCGGGCGAGGATCTGCCCGGGCTCGACCCGCTGGCCCACCTCGACCAGGACCTCGGACAGCCGGCCGCCCTCGGCGAACCCGAGGTTCTGCTCCGTGATCGACACCAGTGAGCCGGTCGCCGCGACACTCGACACGACCTCGCCGCGGTCGACATCGACCACCGGCGGCGGTGTCTGGCCCGCGGTGCACGACGCGACGGCGAGCAGCGGCAGCAGTGCCGCCCAGCGCCGGCCGGGTCGTCGTCGAGTCGTCTGCCGGGATGCCGGAACCGGCATGCGGGGCCCCCTGTCGTCGGTCGTGGGTGGAGGTGTCACTGGAACCGGAGCGCCTCGATCGGGCGCAGCCGCGCGGCGCGGTTGGCCGGGTACCCGCCGGCGACGAGGCCGATGAGGAGGCTGATCACGAAGGAGACGACGACCGAGGCGGGGTCCACCACGGGCGGCGGGAAGTCGGGGACCACCTGCGGCAGGGTGGCGGCGGCCAGTGTGGACAGCCCGACGCCGAGCAGGATGCCGGCGAGCCCGCCCAGCCCGGCGAGGATCGTCGACTCCAGCAGGAACTGCTGCAGCACGGCCCGCCGGGGCGCGCCGATGGCCTTGCGGATCCCGATCTCGCGGGTCCGTTCGGTGACCGTGACCAGCATGATGTTCGCGACGCCGACCCCGCCGACGATCAGCGAGATCGCGGCGACGGCCACGGTGAACAGCGTGAGGAAGCCGAGCGTCTGGTTGACCTGGTCGAGGAGGTTCTGCTGGGCGGTGGCGGAGTAGTCGCGGTCCGTGGGGTCGCGGACGTCGCGCCGGTCGTCGAGCAGCGCCGTGACCTGGTCCAGCGCCGCCGGGACGGTGGCCGAGGACGTGGCCTGCACCAGCACGGTGCCGATGTCCTCGCCGCCGCCGAGGACGAACCCGCGGGCGGTGTCCAGCGGCATGATCACCGTCTGGTCGTCCCCGGTGGCCTCCACGACGCCGATCACCCGGAACGAGCTCCGCCCGATCCGCAGCTCCGAGCCCAGCGCGGCCCCGGCGTCCCCGCCGAACAGCTCCTGCACCGGCCCGGGGGCGAGCACCGCGACCTTGGCCTTGGACCGGACCTCGGCGTCGTCGAACATCCGGCCGACGACGAGGTCCCGGCCGGTGACGTCGAGGTAGTCCGCGGTGGTGCCGGTGGCCGTGCCGCGGAACCGCTCGCTGCCGTCGCGCTGCACGACGACCGGGCCGCCCGCGACCGGTGTCGCCGAGGCGACGTCCGGGGCGTCGGTGCGGTCGTCGAGCGCGGCGACGTCGGCGTCGGTGAGGGCGCGCGGCGTGCCCCCGCCGTCCTGGTCGGTGTTCACCGTGATCTGGGTGGCCAGCGACCCGAACGAGTCGCTGAAACCGCGCTGGATCCCGTTGCCGAGCGCGACCAGCACGATGACCGCGGAGACCCCGATGATGATGCCGAGCGTGGTCAGGGCGGAGCGCAGCTTGTTGGCCCGCAGCCCGCGCAGCGCCAGCCGGGCCGCCTCGACGACGTTCATGCCGGACCGGCCGTCGTGCGGGTCGGTTCCTGCCGGACGTCGTTGGTGATCCGGCCGTCGCGCAGCCGTACGACCCGTCGCGCGAACTCGGCGACCTCGTCCTCGTGCGTGATCAGGACGACGGTCCGGCCCGCCTCGTTGAGCTCCACCAGCAGCTCCATGACCTCGACGGTGGAGCGGGTGTCGAGATTGCCGGTCGGCTCGTCGGCCAGGATCATCGACGGCTCGGTGACCAGCGCGCGGGCGATCGCGACCCGCTGCTGCTGCCCGCCGGAGAGCTCGTTCGGCATGCTGTCGCCGCGGTCGCCGAGGCCCACCCGGGACAGCGCGGCGAGCGCCCGGTCCCGGCGCGCCCGGCGCCCGGCGCCCGCGTAGACCAGGGGCAGCTCGACGTTGCGCGCCGCGCTGGTCCGGGGGATGAGGTTGAAGGACTGGAAGACGAACCCGATCCGCCGGTTGCGGAGGTCGGCCAGCCGGTTCTCCCGCAGCCCGACGACGTCCTCGCCGTCGAGGCGGTAGTGACCGTCGGTGGGGACGTCCAGGCACCCCAGGATGTTCATCATCGTCGACTTGCCCGACCCGGACGGCCCCATGATCGCGACGAGCTCGCCCTCGTCGATCGTCAGGTCCACGCCGGCGAGTGCGTGCACGTCGCCGGCACCCGCTCGATAGGTCTTCGTCACGGATCGGAGTTCGATCATCTACGCCTGGTCCCCCGGATGGCTCGAACGGTCCAACGGGTTACGGCGTAGGAGGTAACGAACAAATCGGAAGACATCGTGAACGGGCACGGATTCCACCCGTCCGGGGCGGCGGTGGAGCGCCTACCGTCGGGGCATGGTGCAGCACGTCCTGGTCTCCGGAGCGAGCGTCGCCGGCCCGGCGCTCGCCTCCCTGCTGACGGCGTCCGGAGTGGACGTCACCGTCGTCGAGCGGGCCGACGGCCTGCGCGAGGAGGGACAGAACGTCGACGTCCGCGGGGTCGGCCGCGAGGTGCTGCGCCGGATGGGGCTGGAGGACGCCGTGCGCGCGGCGGGGACCGGCGAGTCGGGCACCGACTTCGTCGACGGGCGCGGGCGGCCGTTCGCGTCGTTCGACGCCGGGACCGACGACTCCGGCGGCGCCACCGCCGAGCTGGAGATCCTGCGCGGCAGGCTCGCCAGGATCCTGCACGACGACTCGCTGCCCGGGACGCGGTACGTGTTCGGCGACCGCATCACCGCCCTGCACGACGCCGGCGAGGGCGTCGAGGTCGAGTTCGAGCGCGGGCCGCGGCGCCGGTTCGATCTCGTCGTCGTCGCGGAGGGGCTGCGCTCGCGCACCCGGGAGCTGGTCGTGCCCGGCGCCGCCGTGCACGAGCTCGGCCTCTACTGCGCGTACGCCGCGATCCCGCGGACCACCGGTGACGACGAGCGCTGGCGCTGGCACCCCTGCGGCCGCGGCCGGACGGCGTCGCTGCGGCCCGACGACGCCGGCACCACCCGGGTGTTCCTCAGCTTCGTCTCCGACGTGCGCGGGCTCGACCGGCTCGGCCGCGACGACGTCGTCGCCGTGCTGCGCGCGACCTACGCCGACGCCGGCTGGGAGGTCCCGCGGATCCTGCGCGACCTCGACGACGCCGAGCTGTACTTCGAGGCGATCGGCCAGGCCCGGCTCCCCGCCTGGAGCAGCGGCCGGGTCGCGCTGCTCGGCGACGCCGCGTACGCGTCGTCCCCGATCAGCGGGATGGGGGCGACGCTGGCCCTCGCCGGCGCCTACGTCCTGGCGGGCGAGCTCGCGTCGGACGACGACCCCCTGGCCGCCCTCGCCCGCTACGAGCAGGTACTCCGGCCGCTGGTGACGCGGGCACAGAAGCTGCCGCCCGGCACGCCGCGGCTCGCCCACCCGCGCACCGCGGCCGGGCTCGCCGCGTTCCGGGCCGCGACCCGGCTCGCCGCGTCACCGGCGTTCGGGGCGCTCTCCGGCCTGGTCCGGCCGCCCGCCGAGGCGATCACGCTCCCCGCCTACCCGGTGCCGGGCGGGCCGCTCGCCGCCTGAGTCAGACCATCGCCGCGGTGCCGACCTGCGGGTTCTCCCGGTAGAACCGCACCATCGGGCCGACATGCTCGTCGAACGCCGGGCAGTGCACGCCCAGCCCGGCGAGGGTCGCCGTCGTCGCCGCGGTGTCGTAGCGCGAGGGGTGCGTGAGGTAGTCGAGCGTGCTGGACGGGACCTTGAACAGGCGTCCGACACCGGGCACGTGGTCGATCGAGAACGCGGCCGCACCGGTCGGCATCGGGACCACCCGCAGGCGCGTGCCGAGCCGCTCGGCGAAGGTCTCGCACATCCGGGTCACCGTCGGCGGGTCCGGCTGGGCGAGCGCGAACGTCCGGCCGGCCGCGCCGTCGTGCCCGGCGAGGGCGGCGATCGCGTCGACGACGTAGTCGGACGGCACCAGGTTGAACTGCGTGCGCGCCGCCTGCCGGGGCAGCGGCACGAACGCGGTGCGGCCCTGCCGGGCCAGCAGCTGCAGCAGGTAGTAGGGCCCGTCGAACTTCTGCGTCGCGCCCCGGACCGCGTCCCCGACGACGATCGAGGGCCGGTAGACCGTCACCGGCAGTCCCGCGTCGCGGGCCTTCGCGACGACCCGTTCCGCCTCGTGCTTGGTGTGGTCGTAGTGGTTCGCGAACGCCTGGCCGAGCTCGAGGTCGGTCTCGGAGAAGATGCCGTCGTAGCGGCCGGAGACGTAGCAGGTGGAGACGTACTGGAGCCGGGTCAGGCCGGCGCCGCCGGCGGCCGCCACGGCGAGCTCGACGACGTGGCGGGTGCCCTCGACGTTGACCCGCCAGGCGACGTCCGCAGGCACCGACAGGTCGTAGACCGCGGCCAGGTGGAAGATCTCCAGCGGCGCGGCGAGCAGCCGGGCCCGGTCCTCGCCGGACAGGCCGAGGCCGGGCGCGGTGATGTCGCCGACGACGAGATCGGTGCGGCCCGCGATCTCCGGGTCCTCGTGCTCGATCCGGTCCAGCGTGGCCCGGGCCTGCCCGGCGAACTTCGCCTGCACCAGGGCCACCGCGCGGGCGCCGGGGGCGCGGCGCAGCGTGCGCGGCAGCAGGGCCGATCCGAGGAAGCCGGGGAATCCGGTGAACAGGACGACGCTCACGGCCGCGCCACCTCTCCGCGCGGCCGGGGTGCCGCGCCCGTCGTCGATCGGCCCGGCCGGGGCGCGGGCCCGTGTCGCGGGCGACGGTATCCGGTACCGCCGGTACCGGACGGCGTGGTGTGCGGGACGCCACCCGTCCGGGCGGTGCTACCCGGCGAGCGTCGCGGCGTGGTCGGGGACGTCGCGCTGGACCTCGCGCGAGGGCCGCTCGTAGCCCGACGACGGGGCCCGCTCCGGCAGCGTCAGCACCCGGCGCTCCACCGGCTCCCACGGGATCGCCGACAGCAGGTGGTGGATCATGTTGATCCGCGCGTTGCGCTTCTGCTCGGCCTCGACGATCCACCACGGGGCGTGGTCGGTGTCGGTGTGCACCAGCATGTCGTCGCGGGCCTTCGAGTAGTCGTCCCACCGGGTCATCGACTCGAGGTCCATCGGGGACAGCTTCCACTGCTTGAGCGGGTTGTCCAGCCGCTCGGCGAACCGGCGGGCCTGCTCGTCGGCACTCACCGAGAACCAGTACTTGAGCAGGTGGATGCCGTCGTCGACGAGCAGCTGCTCGAACACCGGGGCCTGGCGCAGGAACCGCCGGTACTCGGCCTCCGAGCAGAACCCCATGACCCGCTCGACGCCGGCGCGGTTGTACCAGGACCGGTCCAGCAGCACGATCTCCCCGGCCGCCGGCAGGTGCTCGACGTAGCGCTGGAAGTACCACTGCGTCGTCTGCCGCTCGGTCGGCGCGGGCAGCGCGACGATCCGGCAGAACCGGGGATTGAGGTACTGGCTGACCCGCTGGATCGCGCCACCCTTGCCCGCGGCGTCACGGCCCTCGAACACGACGACGACGCGTGCGCCGCTCGCCCGCACCCACTCCTGCATCCTCAGCAGCTCGCCCTGCAGACGGAGCAGTTCGGCGTCGTAGACCTTGCGGGGCAGCTTTCCGGTCGCCATCGGACCACCCAACCAGATCGACGTGACGGAGTGGACACGGTTCCGGCTGGCAATCCGCGAGTTTCCTCGTCTAGCGTGGATATTCGCGTCGAGGCCGCCGCCCGTCATCTCCGAGCCACGTCGGCTCACCCACCACACGTCCCAGGAAGGGTCCGCTGATGCGTGCCGTCACCACGCGCCCCTCGCTCGCGCTCGCCGCGCTGGCCGTCGGCGCCTTCGCCATCGGTACCGGCGAATTCGTGATCATGGGCCTGCTGCCCGACGTCGCCGGGGGCCTCGGCGTCGACATCCCCGACGCCGGCCGCCTGATCTCCGCCTACGCGCTCGGCGTCGTCGTCGGTGCGCCGCTGCTGATCGCGGCGGCGAACCGGTTCCCGCGCAAGGCCGTGCTCATCGCGCTGATGGGCGGCTACGCCGGGTTCAACCTGCTCTCCGCCCTCGTACCGGGCTACGGCCTCGTGCTCGGCGCGCGGTTCCTCGCCGGCCTGCCGCACGGCGCGTTCTTCGGCATCGGTGCGGTCGTCGCCGGGAGCCTGGTCACCAAGGACCGCCGGGCCCGCGCGATGGCGATGATGTTCGCCGGGCTCACCCTGGCCAACGTCGCCGGCGTCCCGGTCGGGACGCTCGTCGGCCAGCAGGCCGGCTGGCGATGGGTGTTCGCCGTCGTCGGGCTGATCGCCGCGCTCGCCGCCGCCGCGATCGTGCTGTGCGTGCCGGACGTCCGCAGCGCCACCCCGGTCCGCCTCGGCCAGGAGCTCCGCGCGCTCGGCCGCCGTCCGGTGTGGATGGCGCTGCTGATCGGGACCGTCGGCGGTGCCGCGCTGTTCTCGACCTACAGCTACATCACCCCGATGCTCACCGAGATCGCCGGCTTCACCCCGACCGAGGTCACGCTGCTGCTGGCGCTGTTCGGCATCGGCATGACCGTCGGGAACATCGTCGGCGCCCGGCTCGCCGACATCGCGACCATGCCGACGATCTACGGCGCGCTCACCGCGACCGCGGTCGTCTCGCTGCTGTTCGTCCCTGCCCTGCAGAACCAGGCGACCGCGATGATCGCGCTGTTCACCCTCGCGGTGACGACGTTCGCGATCGTCCCGCCGGTCCAGCTGCGGATCATCACCGCGGCGGGGGACGCGCCGAACCTCGCGTCCGGGGCGAACCAGGCCGCGTTCAACGTCGCCAACGCGCTCGGCGCCGCCCTCGGCGGCGCGGTGATCGCCGCGGGCTTCGGGTTCGCCTCGCCGAACGTCGTCGCGGCCGGGCTGGCCGTCGTCGGGCTGGGCGTCGCGATCGTCGCCGGCCGCACCGCGAAGGCCGACGCGCGCCGCGAGCCCGCGCAGGTCGGCAGCTAGTACCCGGCCCGGCGCAGGGCCTCGGTGAACACCTCGGCGATCGCGGCGTAACCGCGGTCGTTGGGGTGGAACCGGTCGGACGCGAGCTTGCCGCGCCAGTGCCGGGTCCGGGGATCGCGCAGCTCCGCGAGCACGAGCCCGCGGCGCCGCACGGCGTCGTCGATCAGGCCGTTGACCTGCAACGCGGCCGCGAACGTGCCCGGCTGGTTGCCGATCACCGTCCCGCGCGGCAGCCGGTCGAGCAGGACGGCGTAGCGGTCGCCGACGCCGTCCTGGTGTTTCGGCTGCATCAGGTCGTTCGAGCCGATCAGGCAGATCAGCAGGTCCGGCCGCAGCCGCAGCGCCGCGGGCAGCTGCTGGTGGAGCACGTCGTCGACCCGGGCGCCGTGCTGCGACAGGTTCACCAGCCGCCACCCCGGGAGCTCCGGTTCCAGGCGGCCGGCCCAGCCGCCCTCCGGGCTCGTCGCACCGAGGCCCTGGGCCATCGAGTCGCCCAGCACCACGCACAGCGGCCCGGTCCGGGCGAGCTCGGCGCGGTTGCGTTCCCCCCAATAGGTAGCGAACGGCCCGATCTGCTCCTGGACGCGGCGGATCGCCGGGACGAACCGCGACGCGAGGGTGATCAGGCGCCCGGGCGGGCGGCCGGTCCGGTTGGAGAAGCCGGGATCACCCGTGTCGGTCACGCCAGCCAGTCAAGCAGAGACGGTTCAGCGCACCGTCGTCCCGTCGCCCGCGATCCGGGCGGTGAGCGGGGTGTCGGGGAACGAGCGCAGGCTGCGCTTGAGCTCGGCGAACCCGGGCCAGGTCGCGAGGGTGTACGTCGCGTCCCACAGGCGCAGCGCGTCCTCGCCGAACGGCACCGTGTCGATCACCGGGCCGAAGAGGGCGGGCCCGTCCGGCGGGGAGAACGACAGGATCGGCGTGCCGACGTCGTCGCCGCAGCGCGAACGGGCCTCCTCGACGTTCGCCCGCAGGTCGTCGTCGAACGCGATGTCGTGCGCGGCGTCGGCCAGGGCGGGGTCGAGGCCGAGCCCCTCCAGCACCGGGCGCAGGTCCCGCTCCTGCGCCATCACCTGCATCACGGGGTCGAAGCCGTCGCCGTCGGGGGCGGGGGAGTCCCAGACCAGCTCGCCGAACCCGGTGTAGAGGTCGCCGACGACCTCGGGGCCGTACCTGTCCGACGCGGCCCGGACCACCCGCAGCATCTCCAGCCCGCGCCGGTGCGAGTCCGGGTAGGACTCGGACACCTTCCGGCGCTCCTCGTAGGAGATGCCCTCGTTCAGCATCACCAGCGGCAGCGGGCGCCAGGTCACGGCCAGCTCGCGCTGCCGGCCCACCTCCACCACCCAGCGGGAGGTGACCCAGCAGAACGGGCAGATCGGGTCGAAGAAGAACTCGAGTTCGTCGCTCATCACCCGCGGGGTACCCGCCCGGCGTGGCCTCCTCACCGGACGAACGACCTCGGATGCGGCTCCGGGCGCTCGACGGGCCCGGCTCACGATGGACCGGGAGCCGCTCCTGGGACCGGACGAACACGGCATCCGGCGCGACGCCGACATCGCCCCGGTCCGCACCGCCGACCGGCGGTTCGCCGACGGCGACCACGACGTCTTCGGTGACGGCACGCTCGTCCTGCTCGCCCGCGAGCACTCCGCCGAGATCCGGGTCTCGCACGACCCCCGGCACCGGGCGGACTTCGGCGCACCCGGCGACGTCGTCCTACGGTGAGGTCCATGACGAGCGTGGCACTGCTGGGAACCGGGATCATGGGCGCCGGGATGGGGCACAACGTCCTGGCCGCGGGTCTGGAGCTGCGGGTCTGGAACCGGACGTCGTCGAAGGCGCAGCCGCTGGCCGACGCCGGCGCGACCCTGTGCGAGGACCCGGCCGACGCCGTCCGCGGCGCCGACGTGGTCGTGACGATGCTGGGCGACGCCGGCGACGTCACCGCCGTCATGGAGCGGGCCGCCGGCGGGCTCACCGAGGGGCAGGTCTGGCTGCAGACCACCACGGTCGGCGTCGAGCCGTTCGACGGGCTCCGCCCGATCGCGGAGCGGCACGGCCTGGTGCTGCTCGACGCCCCCGTGCTCGGGACCCGGGCGCCCGCCGAGTCCGGCCAGCTCGTGATCTTCGTGGCGGGCGATCCGTCGGTGCGGGCGACCGTCGACCCGGTGCTCGACGCCGTCGGGAGGCAGACCGTGTGGGTCGCCGACACGAACGCCACCGCAGCCGCGAGCCGGCTGAAGCTCGTCGCGAACAGCTGGGTCCTCGCGATCACCGCCGCCACCGGGGAGTCCGTGGCGCTCGCCCAGGGGCTGGGCGTGGACCCGCAGGCGTTCCTCGACTCGGTCGCCGGTGGCCCGCTCGACCTGCCCTACCTGCAGAACAAGGCCGCCGCGATCGTCGCCGACGACTGGACGCCGAACTTCACCGTCGACAACGCGGCGAAGGACGCCGGCCTGATCGTCGAGGCCGCGGAGGGCGCCGGGGTGCGGCTCGACGTCGCGGAGGCGGTGCGGGAGCGGCTGCGGCGGGCGTCCGGGCGCGGGCACGGCGGCGACGACATGGCCGCGGCCTACAAGGCGTCCTGACCTGCTCCCACCCGGTGGTGACGGTCGCTACCCGAGCGCCGCTCAGCAGCCTCTCAGACGTCTGGGCGAGACTGGCGCCATGCGCATTCTGGTCGTCGACGACGACAAGGCGGTCCGTGACTCGCTGCGCCGCTCCCTGGCCTTCAACGGCTACCAGGTCGATCTCGCCGAGGACGGCCAGGCCGCGCTGGACAGGATGCTCACCGACCGGCCGGACGCGCTCGTCCTCGACGTGATGATGCCGCGGGTCGACGGCCTCGAGGTGTGCCGCCGGCTGCGCAGCGCCGGCGACGACCTGCCGATCCTGGTGCTGACGGCGCGGGACGCGGTGTCGGACCGGGTCGCCGGTCTCGACGCGGGCGCCGACGACTACCTGCCGAAGCCGTTCGCGCTGGAGGAGCTGCTGGCCCGGCTCCGGGCGCTGCTGCGCAGGCGGGTCCCCGACACCGACGACGGCGCCGACCCGCCCAGTGCCGCGCTGACGTTCGCCGACCTGTCGCTGGACCCCGACACCCGCGAGGTGTCGCGCGGCGGACGGTCGATCAGCCTCACGCGCACCGAGTTCTCCCTGCTGGAGCTGCTGCTCGCGCACCCCCGCCGGGTGCTGACCCGCGGGCAGATCCTCGAGCAGGTGTGGGGCTACGACTTCCCGACCAGCGGCAACGCGCTCGAGGTCTACGTCGGGTACCTGCGCCGCAAGACCGAGGCCGACGGCGAGCCGCGACTGATCCACACCGTGCGCGGCGTCGGGTACGTGCTGCGGGAGTCGCCGCCGTGACCGGCCCGCCCCACTCCGGCCCGACCCGGCTCGGCGAGACCGAGGAACGGGGCGAGCGCTGGTGGCGGCGGGTGTACGGGTACCGCGCCCCGGACCGGGAGCGGTTCACCCTGCGCGCCCGGATCGGCGTGCTCGCCGCGCTCGTCGCGGCGGCGATGGTGCTGATCGTGTCGGCCGCCGCGTTCCTCGTGGTCCGGCAGAACCTCACCAGCTCGCTGGACGAGACATTGCAGCTGCGCGCGCAGGCCGCCGCCGAGAGCGACCTGATCAACCCGCAGCTGCTCGCGGCGCTGCCACCCGCCGTGCTGGGCGCGGCGGACCTGCACATCGCGCTCGTCTACGCCTCGGGCGTCTACACCTCCGCCGACCCGACCTCGATGCCGCCGGTCGACGGCCCGGAGCTCGCGGTCGCCCAGGGCGAGGAGAAGATCCAGCCAGGCCGGACGGCGTCGCTCGAGGGCGTCCCGTACCGAGTCGTCGCGGTACCGGCGGGGGAGGGGCGTGCACTCGTCATCGCCCAGCAGCTGGACACGATGACCCGGGTGGTGTCCCGGCTCGGCACCGCGCTGCCGCTGGTCGGCCTGGGCGGGGTCGTGCTGGCCGCGCTGGCCGGTGTGGCCGTCGCCCGGACGGGGCTGCGGCCCGTGCAGCGGCTGACCGCGGCGACCGAGCGGGTCGCGAACACCGGGGACCTGCGGCCGATCCCGGTGTCCGGGTCCGACGAGCTGGCTCGCCTGACGATCAGCTTCAACGCGATGCTCGGGGCGCTGGCCGCGTCGCGCGAGCAGCAACGACGGCTGGTGGCCGACGCCGGACATGAGCTGCGCACACCGCTGACGTCCCTGCGCACCAACCTGGAGCTGCTCGCCGCGGCCGACCGGCCGGACACCCCGGACCTCCCCGCCGACGACCGCGTGGAGCTGCTCGGCGACGTCCGCGCCCAGGTCGAGGAGCTCTCGCACCTGGTCGGTGATCTCGTCGAGCTGGCCCGCGACGACGCCCCCACGATGGCCACCGAGGCCCTCGAACTGGGCGAGGTCGTCGAGCGCGCACTCGCCCGGGTCCGCCGCCGGGCCGGGGAGGTCGAGTTCGACGTCCACCTCACCCGCTGGACCCTCGACGGCGACGCGAACGCCCTCGAACGGGCCGTGCTGAACCTGCTCGACAACGCCGTGAAATGGAGCCCGCCGGGCGGCACGGTGCGGTTGTCGATGGTCCCCATCTCCCCGGAGTGGCTGGTCGTCGAGGTCGCCGACGCGGGCGACGGCATCGCCGCCGAGGACCTCCCGCACGTCTTCGACCGCTTCTACCGGGCCGACCTCTCCCGGACGATGCCCGGCTCCGGGCTGGGCCTGTCGATCGTGGCGCAGGCCGCGGCCCGGCACGGCGGCGAGGTCCGCGCGGGCCGGGCCCCCGAGGGAGGGGCCCTGCTGTCGATGGCGCTGCCGGGCCGGCACGTGGACGGGGCCGGCAGCCCATAGCCTGGGGGGACGGTCCGGGACGGCGGGCCGTGCACGCGATGTGACGGACGGTGGACGCATGGCCCAGGACAACCCGCCCGACGAGGGGACCGGCGCCGACGTGCCGACCACCGGCGGTCCCGGCTCGGCGGGAGCCGCGTACCCGGAGAGGTCCGGTGCCGGCGAGCGGGAGACCGGGCGCGTGGACTCCGGGACGGCCGCGGCCGGGACCCCGGCGGACCTCCGGGCGGGGGACGACGGATCGGCGGCGGACCGCGGTCCGGACACCGCGGACACGGTGGGCACCGGTTCCGGGGACACCGGCACCGGGGACGCCGGATCGGACGGGGTCGTCACGGCCTCCACCCCCGCCTCCAACCCTGCCGACCGACCGGACCCGGACGCGGGGCCGGACGCCGACGCCGTCTCCACCCAGGACCCGCCGACCGACCGGTGGGAGGTCCCCCCGGCCAGCCCGTGGTCCCGCTCCGGCGGCACCGACCCGGGGGCCCCGGCGCACGGGACGGGAGCGCCGGACCCGGCGGCGGAGGGGACGGGAGCGCCGGACCCGGCCCGGCCCGTCACCGAGCAGCTGCCGCCCTGGGCCTACGGGGCGCAGCCGGTGCCCGGCGACGCCCCGTCCGGTGGCCCCGGGGTGGACGCCCCGCCGCCGCGCCGGCCGCGCCGGACCGTCGCGATGATCGTCGGCGGGCTGGTGCTGGCCCTGGTCGCCGGCGCCATCGGCGGCGCGATCGGCACCGACATCGCCCGCTCGTCGGCCTCCGGCGGGGGTGTCCTCGACTCCCCGGTCCCCGAGGCCGAGTCCGACCTGCCCGTCACCCCCGTCGAGTCGGTCGCCGCGCGCGTGCTGCCGAGCGTGGTGCAGCTGCGGGTCGAGGGTGGTGCCGGCAACACCGGCAGCCGCGGCGAGGGCTCCGGCATGGTGATCAGCGAGGACGGCCTGATCCTCACCAACAACCACGTGGTGGAACCGGCAGGCTCCGGCGGGACGCTGCGAGCGGTGCTGCAGGACGGCCGGGTCGCGGTGGGCTCGATCGTCGGCCAGGACCCGCAGTCCGACGTGGCGCTGGTCCGGGTGCAGCTCGCCGGCCTCACCCCGGTCGAGCTGGCGAACTCCGACGGCGTCCGGGTCGGGCAGCAGGTCACCGCGTTCGGCTCCCCGCTCGGGCTCGGCGGGTCGGTGACCACGGGCATCGTGTCCGCGCTCGACCGGGCCGTGAGCGTCGGCGGTGAGGCGGGTGGTGCCTCGACCGTGCTGAACGCGATCCAGACCGACGCCGCGATCAACCCGGGCAACTCCGGCGGACCGCTCGTCGACATGGAGGGCCGGGTCGTCGGGATCAACTCGGCGATCGCGACGGCCGGCCCCGGCGGCGGGTCGATCGGCGTCGGGTTCTCGATCCCGGTGAACCAGGCCCGCCGGATCGCCGACCAGCTCCGGACCGGCGGCCCGGCCACGCACGCCGTGCTCGGCGTCGAGGTCGCCGACGACCCACAGCTCGGCGGGGCGATCGTCCGGACCGTCACACCCGGTGGCGCGGCGGAGCAGGCCGGGCTGCGGCCGAACGACGTGGTGCAGCGGCTCGGTGACCAGCGGATCTCCACGGGCACCGATCTCCAGGCGGCCGTCCGTTCCCAGCCGCCGGGCAGCGTCGTCGAGCTGCAACTGCAGGACCGGACCGTTCAGGTGACACTCGGGGAGCAGTGAGGTGCGCATGCATCCGCACGTGAATACGCAACGTCCACACGGACGGGTCCGGCCGGGTGGAGCCGCTCGCATCTCGTTGACCTGTGAAACATCCGCATGATGGGCTGTCTGCGTATTCGGTGGTGCCCCACCGGATGCGACCGGAGCGCCGTGCCGGCGCGGGTTCCCCCTCCCCGCACCGGTGCGGCCTCCCCGTGGGCACCGCCGGCCCGGCGATAGGGTGACGACCATGGAGATGCCGGGTCCGCAGATCGGCCGTGCCCTCGTGGTGATCGTCGACGACCGGGTCAGTGGCGGTGAACGCTCGGACGAGACCGGTCCGCTGGTCACCGAACTGCTGGAGGAGGCGAACTTCCTCGTCGACGGTGTGGTCACCGCGCCCGGCGACGTCGTCGCCATCCGCAGCGCGCTGAACACCGCCGTGATCGGCGGGGTCGACCTCGTCGTCACCGTGGGCGGGACCGGGGTCTCGCCGCGCGACGTCACCCCCGACGCGACGACCGGGGTCCTGGACCGTCCGGTGCCGGGCATCGCCGAGGCCGTCCGCGCCTCCGGGCTCGCGGCCGGTGCGGTCGACGCCGGTGTGTCCCGCGGGGTCGTCGGGGTCTCCGGCAGCACGCTGGTCGTCAACCTCGCCGCGTCGCGGGCCGCCGTCCGTGACGGCATGGCCACGCTGACCCCGCTCGTCCCGCACGTCATCTCGGAGCTGTCCGGGCCGCTGGCCTGATCTCCCCCCGAACACGGACGGGCCCCGGCGGAGCGACTCCGCCGGGGCCCGTCCGTCGTCGTGGCTCAGTTCGCCGGCGGCACCGGCGGCACGCCGCCCTTCCCGTCGTCGGTCGACGACGGGGGCGGGGTCGCCGGCGGCTGCGACGCGGCCGGGTTGCCGTCCGGCTTCAGCGCGTCGCCCCCGGGCGGCGCCGGCGGAACCGGCGGCACGGAGTCCGACCGGGTCCCCGCACCCGGCGGGGTCTCGCCGGTGTGACCGAGCGCCCCCTCGACCTTGCCCTTCACCCCGTCGATCTGGCCGCTGTACTTGCCGCCGGTGGCGTGGTCGACCCGCTCCGCGGCCTTCTCGACGAGCGGCCCGGCCTTCTCCTTCGCCTTCTCCAGGTGCGGGCCGGCCTTCTCCTTGGCCTTCTCCAGGTGCGGTGCGGCCTTCTCCAGCGCGTTCTCGGCGGCCTCGCGGGCCTTGTCCAGGAACCCCATGACCGGTCCCCCTCCTGCTGTCGGCGCCCACGACACCCGTGGACGTGATGCGTACGGCTGGGTCCATGGTGGCACCGCACGGCGATCCGGTGGTGCCCGGCGAGCCCGGCGCGGCACGGTGCAACGCGATCGACACCTCCGTGCGGTGCCACCATGGGGGCATGACCGAGCCCGCGGACCGGCTGCGCCGGCGGATCGAGGAGATCTTCGGCGACGACCACGCCACCACCGCCGACGAGCGCTCCGACGGCGGCTCGGCCGAGGAGCGCGACGACCGCGACCCGGACCGGTGGTTCACCGAGAACCGGCCCCCGCACCACGGCGGCTGACCCGCACCGGTGCCGCTCACCGGAGCGTCACCGTGACCTCGCCGCCCAGGGTCGCGGCGGCCACCGCGGTGGCCTCGCCCTCCGGCAGCGCCACGAGCACCAGGGGGCCGGGCTCGGCGCGCGCACCGGGCCCGCCCGTCGGCGACGGCGGCAGCACCGCGACCACGACGGCCCGGGCCGCGAGCACCCGTGGTCCCTCGGGGCCGTCCGTGACGACGTCGACCCGGGAGCCGGGGGAGAGCAGCGCCGCGACGGCCGGGTCGGCGGGCCGCAGCGGGACCGCCGACGCGCCGGGGCCGCCGGCGCGCACGGCGAGTCCGGGCCCGACCAGGCGCAGGTCCGTCAGGGGCTCACCGGCCCGGACCGGACCGGCGGGGACCCGGCCACCCGCGTCGGCGACCGCGCGCAGCGCACCGGCGGGCACGAGGGCCGGCGGCCACGCCGTGACGGTCAGGTCGGCCGGCTCCAGCGGTACCCCGGGGGCCAGATCACGGGCCGCGACGAGGACGCCCGCGCGGTCGTCCGCAGCGTCGGGGAGCAGTGCCACCACGAGAGCGGCCAGCGCGAGCAGCGCGGCGGCGACCCGCCGCAGCAGCAGGGCACGGGACCAGGCCGGTGCGCGCAGCAGGCGCTCCCAGGGGCGCGGCACCCGCCGCCGATCGTCGTCGTCCATGCCCGCTCCTCCGCCGTGGTCGTCGAGCCGACGCTAGGGCGGGAACGGGCGCTCCACGGCCCTGTTCACGGGCCTGTGGATGGTTCAGCTACTTGTGGACAACTCCGGGCTCAGGAGCCGGCGGCCTTCGACGACGAGGACGCCGAGGAGGACGATGACGACGAGCCCGAACCGGACGTCGCCGCCGCGGACGACGACCCGGAGGAGTTCGAGGAGCTCGACGAGTCCGAGGACGAGGAGGACGACGAGGACGACGACGCTGTGCTGTCCGCCTTCGACGACTCGGAGGAGCCACTGACCGAGCCCGACCGGGAGTCGGTGCGGTAGAAGCCGCTCCCCTTGAACACGATGCCGACCGAGGAGAACACCTTGCGCAGCTTGCCGCCGCAGTTCGGGCAGGTCGTGAGGGCGTCGTCGGAGAACGCCTGCACCGCGTCGAAGCGGTGGTCACACGACGTGCATGCGTACTGGTAGGTCGGCACAACATCCTCCGGACGGCCGTCGGGCACTCGAGCAGCTGGCACTCCCACACTGCGAGTGCCAAGCATACTCGGCCTCGCGCGCGGGTCCGAGCCGTCCGACCGGTCAGGGGGAGACGTGCACCACCCCGGCCCGCGGGAGCACCACCGCACCGACCGGTACGTCGTGGTCCTCGGCGGGCACCTCGTCGAGGAACTCGCCGTCGTGCAGCGGGACGGCGGTGAGGGTCCCGGGTGCGAGCAGCGGCAGCGTGCGGTCGTAGTAGCCGCCGCCGCGTCCCAGCCGTCGCCCCCGCCGGTCGACGGCCAGCGCCGGGACCAGGACCAGGGCCGCGGTGGTGACCGCCCCGCTGCCGAGGCGCTCGCCTGCGGGTTCGTCGACACCCAGCGACCCGCGGACCAGGTCGTGGCGGCCGGTGTAGCGGGTCCAGTCGAGCGGACCGGGCTCCGCCGGGACGACCGGGACGAACACCGTGCACCCGGCGGCGAGCAGCGCGTCCGGGAGGGAGCCGCCGTCCGGTCCGGCGGCGCCGGGTTCGGTCCCGATCGGCAGGTAGCAGGCGACCGGACCACCCCGATCGGATGCGAGCGAGATCACATGCGGGGCGAGCGCGGCGGTGGTCGCGGCGCGGTCCCCGGGAGGCCTGGCGGCACGTGCGTCCAGCAGCGTGCGGCGCAGGGTCCGTTTGGCGTCACCGGGTCGCCCACCCTGATCAGGGGACGATCTCATCCGTGGCCTCCGCGCGAGCCGTCACCGCCACAGCCTAGTGCTGTGGCTAGGCTCGCCGACCATGAACGCGCAGACCTCCAGCACGGCCGGGGCGTTCCGTACCGCCGTGGTCCCCGCGGCCGGTCTCGGTACCCGGTTCCTGCCGACCACCAAGGCTGTGCCGAAGGAGCTGCTCCCCGTCGTCGACACGCCGGGCATCGAGCTCGTCGCGGCCGAGGCCGCCGAGGCGGGCGCGGAGCGGCTGCTCATCGTCACCTCGCCGGGCAAGGAGTCCGTCGCGGAGTACTTCCGTGAGGACGCCGAGCTGGTGAAGACCCTGGAGGGTCGCGGCAAGGACGACCTGGCCGCACGGGTCCGTCGCGCCCCCGGACTGCTCGAGGTCGACTCGGTCTACCAGTACGAGCCGAAGGGGCTCGGGCACGCCGTCGCCCAGGCCGGGCCGGCGCTGCGCGACGACGAGGGGGCCGTCGCGGTGCTCCTGCCCGACGATCTCGTCCTGCCCACCGGGGTGCTCGGGAAGATGGCCGAGGTGCGCGAGCGGCTCGGCGGCAGCGTGCTCTGTGCCTTCGACGTCCCGCAGGAGCAGATCTCGGCCTACGGCGTCTTCGAGGTCTCCGACACCGACGACGACGACGTCAAGCAGGTCCACGGCATGGTCGAGAAGCCGGCGCCCGACGAAGCTCCGTCGAGCTTCGCCGCCGCCGGCCGCTACCTGCTGGACCGGGCGGTCTTCGACGCGCTGGACCGGATCACCCCGGGCGCCGGGGGTGAGCTGCAGCTGACCGACGCCGTCGCGCTGATGATCTCCGAGGGGCACCCGGTGCACGTGGTCGTGCACCGCGGGGGCCGCCATGACCTGGGCAACCCCGCCGGCTACGCGCGGGCCTACGTCGACCACATGCTCCGGCATCCGGAGTACGGCGAGAGCCTGCGCGGCTGGCTGAACGACCGCCTGAAGGACTGACGTTGCGTACGGTCATCGAGCACCTGAGCCGCATCCTGGACGTCGCCGTGCGGCCCGCGCCGGTGCGGGTCGCGATCGCGGACGCGCAGGGACTGCGCAGCGCCGAGGAGGTCGTCGCGGGGCGCCCGCTGCCGGTCTTCGACCAGGCCGCGATCGACGGCTACGCCGTGCGCAGCGTCGACGTCGCCGGGGCCAGCGAGGCCTCCCCGATCACCGTCCCGGTCGTCGGGGAGATCGCCGCGGGCTCGCGGCAGCCGCTGCGGCTGCAGCCAGGGCAGGCGGTCCGCGTCGCGGCCGGGGCGCCGCTGCCGACCCTCGCCGACGCCGTCGCACCGGTGGGCTGGACCGACGGCGGCGCCGCCCGCCTGTCGGTGCACCGCAGCGTGCCGTCGGCCGGGTTCGTCCGCCGGGTCGGCGAGGACGTCCAGTCCGGTGACGTGGCGGTGCGCGAGGGCGACATCGTCGGATCGGCGCAGGTCGCGATGCTCGCCGCGGCGGGGCGGGACAAGCTGCTGGTGCACCCGCGGCCGCGCGTCTCGGTCGTCGTGGTCGGGGACGAGATGGTCGAGGTGAGCAGGTCGGCGTCGTCCGGCCAGGTCGCCGACGTCTGCTCGCACGCCCTGGTCGCCGCCGCCCGCGAGGCGGGGGCCGAGACCAACCGGGCCCGCACGGTCGGCGGCAGCGCCACCGAGATCCGCGGTGCCGTGGAGGACCTGCTGCCGGCCAGCGAGATCGTCGTCGTCTGCGGTGCGGGTGGTGGGGCGACCGCGGCCGAGGCCAAGAGCGGCCTCGCCGACCTGGGCGGGATCGACGACACCCGGATCGCGATGAACCCCGGCTCCGCGCAGGGCTACGGGCGGCTCGGGCCGGACGCCGTGCCGGTGTTCCTGTTCCCGTCGCACCCGGCCACCGCGCTGGTGCTGTTCGAGGTGTTCGTGCGGCCGCTCGTGCGGCTGGCGCTCGGCCAGGAGCCGGTCCGCCGCACCTGGACCGCCCGGCTGACCTCGCCGGTCGTCTCGCCGGAGGGCCGGCGGTCCTACATCCCCAGCCGGCTGCTGCGCTCCGACGACGGCGGCGAGCTGCTCGCCCAGCCGCTCGGCGCCTCCGGTGCACACCTCCTCGCGGTGCTGGCCGAGGTCAACGCCCTGGCCGTCGTGCCGGAGGACGTCACCGAGCTGACCGTCGGCGAGCAGATCGAGCTCGTGGCCCGCGGCCGCGGCTGACCGCCGTGCCTCCGCCCGTCCCGGAGCCACCCGGGAGCCACCCCGGGTGGCCGGCGCGGCTGGGGCCGCTGCGGGTGCGTGACCACGAGATCCGGCTGCGCCCGGTGCGGCTGCGCGACGGCGCGGACTGGGCGCGGATCCGGCTGCGCGACGAGGACCACCTGCGCCCGTGGGAACCCACCACCTACGGCGGCTGGTCCCGCCGGAACTCCACCGTGGAGTGGCCGGGCCGCTGGTACCTGCTCCGATCGGCGGGCCGGCGGGGCCTGTCGCTGCCGTTCGCGATCACGGTGGACGGTGCGCTCGCGGGACACGTCATGATCGGCAACCTCGTGCGGGAGCCGCTGCTGTCGGCCTACGTCGGCTACTGGCTCGACTCGCGTCTCGGCGGGCGCGGGATCACCACCGCCGCCGTCGCCCTGGTGCTGGACCACTGCTTCGGGCCGGTGCGGCTGCACCGGGTGGAGGCGACCGTCCGGCCGGAGAACATGGCCAGCATCGCGGTGCTGACCCGCCTCGGGTTCCGCCGGGAGGGCCTGCTGCGCCGGTACCTCGACGTCGACGGTGCCTGGCGCGACCACTACGGCTTCGCCGTGACGGCGGAGGAGACCCCGCCCGGCGGGTTCGCCGGGAAGCTGATCCGGGAGGGTCGCGCGGCGCGCGCCTGAACTGCCACGCTCCGTAGTCAAGGCTGTGCGCACGGTGACCCACCGGAGTCACACCGGTCCCGCCGGTCCCTGGAATCGCACCGCCGACCGGGGGACGACGGCGCGTCGCACCCGGGTCCCGCCGGATTCCCCTCTTAAGGTGATCCATGGTGGACGGGATCGGGGCCTGTTCACCGGGTGGACTGCGCCGGTCGGGGAGGAGGCAGCCCGTGCCCAGCTCTCTGATCTTCGTGGGTCTGGTCGTGCTGTGGCTGCTGATCCTCGTGCCGACCGTCGCGCGGCGCCAGCAGGAGGTGGCCCGGCTCAGTCCGGCGCTGCTGTCCGGGCGGGTGCTGGAACGTCCGATGCGTCATCGATACCCGGAGGTGGGCCAGATGGAGCGACCGAGCACCGTCGGCGAGCTGGTCGAGGCGCGGGACGACGTCCCGGGCCCGCGCGGCCGCGACGACGACCGCCACGACTCCGACGACACCTACGACAGCTACGACACCTACGACGCCGAGATCGACGACGACGGCCGCGTGCACGGCCTCGACGACGACCTCGACGGTCCCGTCGACGAGGTCCACGAGGGCCCTGGTGACGGCCGGGACGGCGGGCGGGTCGAAGACCGGGAGCGCGATCCCCGGTCCGGCCGCGCGGCCGCCCGGTACCGGCCGGACCGCGACGCCGGTCCCGCCGACACGGACCTCGAGGACGACGGGTTCGACGACCGCGGGTCCGACGGCGGGATCGACGACGAGGACGCGGACGACGTGCGGCACGACGGCAGGCACGACGACAGGCACGACGACGTCGACGACCTCGACCGGGACGACGAGCACGACGCCGATCCCGACGAGCGGGCCGGGTACGACGACCTCGACCACCCCGAGGACGCCGACGCTCTCGACCGCACCGACGACCTCGACGACCTCGACGATCTCGACGACCTCGACACCGACGACCCCGAGCAGGCCCCGACCCGGTACCGGCCCGGCCGGGGCGGGTTCGACCCGGAGGCCGCCGCCGCGGCCGCGCACGCCAAGTACGCGTTCCGCCAGCGTGTCGTGCTCGCGCTGCTCGTGCTGCTGCTGGCCGCCGGTGCCGTCGCGCTCCTGGTCTCCGCGGTGTTCTGGTGGGTCGCGGGCGCCCTCGGCGCCGGGCTCGTCGGCTACCTGACCTACCTGCGCCGCCAGGTGCGGATCGAGGAGTCGATCCGGGCCCGCCGGGCCGCGCGACTGACCGGGGCGCGTCGTCGTCCGGAGGTCGAACCGGAGATCGAGGAGCGGCCCGACACCGATCCCGCGCACGCGGACCACGACGACGCGGGCGACGCCGACGACGAGACCGACTGGACCGCCGACGACGGCGAGCCCACCCGCGTCCGCGGCACCGGGGAGCCCCTGGGGGTCCTCCCGGCGCGCCGGCGCACCGTCGACGGCACCGCCTCCACCGAGCACGAGTCGTCGCTGCCGCGCCTCGAGGTGGCCCCGCCGCCACCGGTTCCCGACGGGACGTCGCTGGTCGACGTCGACGAGGAGGAGCGTCCGGACACCATGGACGACCTGACCCCCCACCGGCGCGCGGTGGGCGAATAGGGGTCTGTTAGGGTTCTCCAGGTCAGCCCGAGAGGGCGGGCCGCGGGGCTGTAGCGCAGTTGGTAGCGCGTCTCGTTCGCATCGAGAAGGTCAGGGGTTCGATTCCCCTCAGCTCCACCACACCTCACAGGCCGGACCCGGCGATCGGGTCCGGCCTTTGTCGTTCCCGGGAGAGTTCCGGCATCGGGAACACGCCGTCATCCAGGGGCGTTGACGGGCGGCCCGACCCGCCCGACCCGGAGGTCCCGCGTGCCCGTCCCCACCCTCCCGTCCGTCGCCGACCAGGCCGAGAAGCTGATCGAGCTGGGAGCCACCGGCCCCCTCGCCCCGGACGTGCTGCGGAAGGAGGCGGCCGCGCTGCCCGGCGGTCCGGGCCTGCTCGTCGTCGCCGGACTGCGGCCGTCGGCGCTCGCGCCACTGCTGCGCCGTGCCGGGCGGCCCGGCTTCGTCGTCGAGGACATGACCGACGCCGACGACTTCGCCCCCACCGCCGAGGTCCCGGACGCCCCGGTCTGGCTGCTCACCGATCCCGGTCGCGGCGACGACCTGCAGAACGCGTCGCCGGCCGAGGCGGAGGTGGAGTTCGCCGCCCGCGACCGGCTCCCGATGCTCCTCACCGAGGGCGTCCAGTGGGCGCTGCAGGCCCCCGACGTGCTGGAACGCAACCACTGCTTCATGACGACCGGCTCCCGGCTGCGGAAGGCGACCGGCCGGTTCGACGCCCGCACCCCCGCCGTCTGGATCTCGAACGGCACCGGGCGGGACGGCCGGGACCGCCGCGACGCCCCGAAGGTCGGCTGGTGCTGGTGGAACAACCGGCACACCTGGCTGGGCTTCGGATCCGGTGCCGCGCGGCTGGTGGGGCCTGCGCCGGCGCGCTGAACACCCGGACGGCGCGCCCCCGGGTCAGGCCGTGTGGGTGAGGGTCGCCGCGACGCCGGTCGCGGCGACCAGCACCAGGATCTCGACCGCGGCCCAGGTGAGGACGGGTGACCGGCCGTCCCGCAGCCGGCGACGGGTGCGGGCGCCGAGCGCGACCGCCCCGGCGAGCAGCGCCACCTTCGTCAGGACGACCGCGCCGTACGTCGTCGTGACCAGGTCGGCCGGCGACGACAGCCGCGCGGTCGCGGCGGCCACCCCGGACAGCGTCAGCACCGCGACACAGACCGCGGCGAGCCGGGAGAACCGGGGCAGCGCGACCCGCAGCACGGCGGGGTCCCGGGCCAGGACGAGGACCGCCCCGAGCCCTCCCACCCACAGCAGCGCCGCCGCCACGTGCAGCACGACACCGGGCACGGCGAGCGCGGCTGCCGGTGACGCGGCCGTGTGCCCGGTCGCGGCGGGCGCGGCCGCACCGGCCACGGCGACGACGAGCACCAGCGCCGGCGGTCCGGCGCCCTGACCGGGCCGGGCGGGCCGGGCCGCGACGGCCCCGGCCAGCAGCACCACCGCGACCGCGGCGGCGAGCAGCCCCGCCCCGGCCCGGGGACCGGTGAGGAACGCGACGACGTCGCCGATCCGCACCGACCCGAGCGGGCGTCCCGCGAGGATCGCCCCGCGCACCACCGCCTCGACCAGCAGCACGGCGAGCCAGGCCGGCACGGCGGCCGCGAGCACCCGGTCGGCGCCGGGTGCGCGGCCGGGGGCGAGGAGCGCGGCGAGTGCCGCCCCGGCGACGGTCAGCGCGGCGAGGTCGGCCGCCGTCCGTACCAGGGTGCGGGCGACGTCGAGCGGGACGCCGTCCGGTCCGATCCCGCCGGTGACGCCGGCCGTGAGGACCGCGGCGCCCGCCGCGACCGCGCACCAGGCGGCGGGCCCGGCACGGGGCTCCCGGGCGGGCCCGGCCTCCCCGGGAGCGGGGACGTCGGCGGAGGTCAGCTCTTCGCCCGGCGCAACGCGACGACCGCACCGCCGCCGATCACGACGACGGCGGCGAGGATCCACGGCCAGACCGGCGCCCCGTCTCCCGACTCTGCCGCGGCGGGTGCCGCGGACGCCTCCGGGGCGGGGGAGCCCGGTGCCTCCGCGCCCGGCGCGGCGGCCGGGGCGGGGGTGGTGGCCGCGGCGCCGGGGCCCGGCCGGGTCAGGGTGAAGGGAACGGTCCCGGCGACCGGGTGGCCGTCGTCGGAGACGACCCGGTAGTCGACGGTGTAGGCGCCGGCCGGTCCGAGCGGGCGCAGCGGCACCGTGAGGGTGGCGCCGTCGCCGGTGGCGGGGCCGGCGGCGTACGCGGCGCCGTCCGGGCCGCGGACCGTCACGGTCGCCTCGTCGGCGGGGATCTCCTCGGAGAACGTCAGCGTCACCGTCGTCGGGGCGTCGGCCACCTGCGCGTCGGCGGCCGGGGTGCTGGACTCGAGCTCGGTGTGCGCCCAGGCCGGTGCGGCGCCGAGGACGACGGCGAGCAGCACGGCGGGCAGCACGACCGCGGCGCGCCGGAGGGTGGGGAGTAGGGGGCTCACCCCGTAGCGGTCGTCGTGGACGCCGGTCCGGTTCCCGTGGTGCCGAGATTCATGGGCTCACTCTCACCGGCCCGCGCGGGCGAGCGCCTCGGTCGCGGCGAGGTGGCCGGACATGCCGTGTACCCCGCCGCCCGGTGGCGTCGACGCGGAGCAGAGGTACACCCCGTCCAGCGGTGTCGCGTACCGCGACCAGCGGGGGACCGGGCCGAGCACGGCCGAGAACAGGCCGGCCATGGCCCCGTTGATCGCGCCGCCGACGTAGTTCTCGTCGTCGTGGTGCAGATCGGTGGCCGTGCGCACGGTGCGGCGTTCGACCAGGTCCCGGAAGCCGGGGGCGAACCGCTCGACCTGCCGCTCGATCGCCGCGGTCATGTCCCGGTCCGACCCGTTCGGGACGTGGCAGTAGCTCCACAGCGTGTGCTTCCCGGCCGGCGCCCGGGTGGGGTCGGCGACGCAGGCCTGCACCGCGAGCACGTAGGGCGCGTCCGGGTGCCGGCCGGCCTCGGCGTCGGCCTCCGAGCGGGCGATCTCGTCGAGGGTGCCGCCGAGGTGCAGCGTCCCGGCGCGGCGGCAGTCCGGGTTCGTCCACGGCACCGGCCCGGACAGCTCGAAGTCCACCTTGCAGACGCCCGGTCCGTACCGGTGCCGGCGCAGCGAGCGGGCGTACCCGGCCGGGAGGTCCGCCATCGCCAGGAACTGGAACGGGGTGACGTCGAGCAGCGTCAGGTCCCGGGCCGGCAGCTCGGCGAGCGAGCCGATCCGGTGCCCCGTCTCGACCTCGCCGCCGAGCCGCCGCAGCTCCCGGACCATCGCGTCGGCGAGCACCCCGGACCCGCCCTCGACGACCGGCCAGTCGGCTGCATGCGCGGCGACGACGAGCGCCAGCGCGAACGCCGAGGTCAGCGGGGCGTCGAGGCGGCGGATCGTGTGCGCGCCCGCCCCCGCGAGGAGGGCGCGGGCCTCGTCGGTGCGGAACGCGGCACGGCCCAGGTCACGCACCCCGAGCAGGCCGGGCAGCCCGAACCGGGCCAGCGTCACCGGGTGGCGCGGCACCCGGCGCAGGGACCCGAGCATCTCCGGCCACAGTTGCTCGTGGTCGCGTACGAGGGGACCGAGCAGCCGTTCCCACGCGCGGCCGTCCTCGCCCAGCCCGGCGGCGGTCGACGCGACGGAGCGGTGGGCCAGCGCGGCGCGACCGCCGTCGAGCGGATGCGCGAACGCGATCTCCGGGTACCGCATCCGCACCCCGAGCCCGTCCAGGTCGAGGGTCCGGAAGAACGGCGAGACCATCGCGAGCGCCTGCACCGTGGAGCAGACGTCGTGCGTCCACCCGTCGCGGTGGGTGCTGCGCAGCCCCCCGCCCGGCTCGTCGGCCGCCTCGTACACCCGCACCGCGCGTCCGGCCCTGGCCAGCGTGATCGCGGCGGCGAGACCGTTCGGCCCCGACCCGACGACGACCGCGTCTAGCGCCACGACGGCAGCCAGAGCTCGGCCTGCCAGTGCGCCTGGGTGATCGGGTCGCCGACCAGGATCGGCCACAGCCACACGAAGTTCACCAGGATCAGCGCGAGCCACCCGGCGACGACGAGCCGGCCGGTCCGCCGTCGTCGTTCGGACTCGCCGGCGTGCCCCAGCATCCGGCCCATCACCAGCACGACCCCCAGCACCAGGAACGGCACCACCGGCATCATGTAGAAGAAGTACATCTGCCGGTCGAGGTTCAGGAACCAGGGCAGGAACCCGGCGCCGTAGCCGACGAGCACCGCGATCCAGCGCCAGTCGGCCCGCGTCACGGCCCGCCACAGGCCCCACAGCAGCACGGGGATCGCCGGCCACCACAGGGCGGGTGTCCCGATCAGCATCACCGCCGACACGCACTCGGACTCCCCGCAGCCGGTCGCCGAGTCGGAGTAGCGGTAGAGCATCGGGCGCAGCCCCATCGGCCACGTCCACGGCTTCGACTCCCACGGGTGCCGTCCCGCGGAGCTGGTCGTCAGGTTCTCGTGGAACGCCAGCGCCTGACCGTGGTAGTACCAGAGCGACCGCACCGCGTCCGGCATCCAGGACCACATGCCGCCGGTGCCGATCTCGCGTCCGACCTGGTGCCGGTCGATCCCGGTCTCGCTGCCGAACCAGGCCCACCAGGAACCGACGTAGGTGAGGATCGGGACCAGCGCGAGGGCCCAGAGCGCGGGCGCGAGGTCGCGGGCCGCCGTACCGGCCCACGGGCGCGCCACCCCGGCCCGCCGCCGCAGCGAGACGTCCCAGAGCACGCACAGCACGCCGAACGCGGCCACGTAGTACGAGCCGTTCCACTTCACCGCGCAGGCGAGCCCGAGGCAGACGCCGGCGACCAGCCGCCACCAGCGCACCCCCCAGCGCGGGCCGAACGGGTGGTCACCGACACGTCCCTCGGCGATCACCCGGGCCATCCGGGCGCGGACGTCGTCCCGGTCGCAGAGCAGCGCCGCGAACGCGGCGACCACGAAGACCGCGGAGAACGCGTCGAGCATCCCCATCCGGGACTGCACGTGGGACAGGCCGTCGGCGACGAGCAGCAGGCCGGCGAGGCCGCCGAGCGCCGTCGACCGGGTCAGCCGCCGCCCGATCCGGACGACCAGCAGGACGGTCAGCACCCCGGCCAGCGCGGCCGAGACCCGCCAGCCGACGCCGTCGTAGCCGAAGACCAGCTGCCCGAGCGCGATCAGCTGCTTGGCCAGCGGCGGGTGGACGATCTTCTCGTAGCCCGGGTTGTTCTCGACGCCGCCGTTCCGGACCATCTCCCAGGCCTGCGGGACGTAGTGCTTCTCGTCGAACACCGGGGTGCCACGGTCGGTCGGCTCGCCCAGGTCGTAGAACCGGAGCAGAGCCGCGATCAGCACGACGCCCGCCGTCACCAGCCACCCGTACAGCCGATCGGTCGGAGGCGGGACACCGAGCCGGGCTCCCGGACCGGGATCGGCCCGCCGCAGCGGCGGGGGAGTGCCGTGCGGCGTCAGACCGGGCTCCGGACCCGCTCCGGCGACCCTGCTCCCGGGGTCGGCGGTCGAGGTGGGCATCGCCGTCGATCGTAGGCTGGTCCCCGTGTCGCCCGCCGCTGCCTCCGGTCCCGGGGCGTCCGTCGCCTCCCCAGCGACGACGCCCGGACGCCTCGTCCTGGCCGCGACCCCGCTCGGCGACCCGCGGGACGCCTCACCGCGGCTGCGTGAGCTGATCGGCACCGCGGACGTCATCGCCGCCGAGGACACCCGCCGCTTCCGGACGCTCGCCGCGTCACTGGAGGTCACCTACGTCGGCCGGATCGTCAGCCACTACGACGCCGTCGAGACCGAGCGGCTCCCCGGCCTGCTCGCCGCGGTCCGGGACGGCGCGACCGTGCTGGTGGTGTCCGACGCCGGGATGCCCGCGGTGTCCGATCCCGGCTACCGGCTGGTCGCCGCGGCCGCCGCCGAGGACCTTCCCGTCACCTGCGTCCCCGGTCCGTCGGCGGTGACGACGGCGCTGGTCCTGTCCGGGCTGCCCTGCGAGCGGTTCTGCTTCGACGGCTTCCCCCCGCGGCGCTCCGGTGACCGGAGGCGCTGGCTGGAGACCCTGCGCGACGAGCGCCGCGCCGCGGTCTTCTTCGAGTCGCCGCGCCGGACCGCCGACACCCTCGCCGACGCCGTCGCCGTGCTGGGGCCCGACCGCCGCGCCGCGGTGTGCCGGGAGCTGACCAAGACCTACGAGCAGGTGAAGCGCGGGACGCTCGCCTCGCTCGCCGCGTGGGCGGCGGAGGGCGACGTCCTGGGTGAGGTGACGATCGTCCTGGCCGGCGCGGAGGCCCGCGAGGCCCCGCCGGTCGAGTCGCTGGTCGACGCGGTCCAGGAGCGCACCGACGACGGCGAGCGGCTGAAGGACGCCGTCGCCGCGGTCGCCGAGGCCGCCGGGGTGCCGAAGCGGGAGCTGTACAACGCGACGCTCGCGGCGCGCGGCTGAGCCGTCACCTGCCGGTCCGGGCGAGGCTGCCGCGGTCGTCGTGCCGCACGGCCGTGCCCCCTTCTGCGGAATCGCTCTCTGTGGAATCGCTGCCTCAGGAAGCGATGTCGTGGACGGTGCAGGCGTGCGAGCGCCGTCGAAGGACGGCTGCGATGTGCGCTCGCCGACCCGGGCCCGTACCTGCCTGTCGAATCGCTGCCTGAAGCAGCGATTTCCTGGAAGGGGTGTCCCGGGCCTTCGCGGTGGCGGACCCACCAGCGGCCCGGAAGCCGGGCGCCGGGAGCGAGCGCCGGAATCCGCTGCGCCGGAACCCGCTGCGCCGTCCGCTCAGGCGTTCGCCTTCTCCGTCGCGCGGGCCCGGACCGGGATCGCGCGCACGACCGGCTCGACGTAGCGCGCCGCGATCGGCCCCAGCACGGCCATGATCAGCACGTAGGCCGTCGCCAGCGCGGAGAGTTCGGCGGGGACCGCGGCGTAGCCGACGGCCAGGCCGGCGATGACGATCGAGAACTCGCCGCGCGCGACCAGCGCGGCCCCGGCGCGGGCGCGGCCCATCCGGCCGATCCGGGCCCGGCGGGCGGCCCACCAGCCCGTCGCGTACTTGGTGGCGGTGGTCGACACGGCCAGCACCAGAGCCCAGCCCAGCACCGGAGGGATCGCCCGCGGGTCCGTCGTCAGGCCGAACACCACGAAGAACACGGCGGCGAACAGGTCGCGCAGCGGTTCCAGGAGCTTCGTCGCGTTCTCCGCGGTCGACCCGGAGATCGCGATCCCGAGAAGGAACGCCCCGACGGCCGCCGAGACCTGCATGGCCTGGGCGAACCCGGCCACGAGCAACGCAGCGCCGAGGACCTTGAGGAGGAAGACCTCGCGGTCGTCGGAGTCGACGATCGCCGAGACGTAGCGGCCGTAGCGCAGCGCGACGACCAGGACGACGGCGATGACGACCAGCGAGATCGTGACCGCGCTGATCCCGCCCCACAGCGTCACCCCGAGCAGCAGCGCCGTCAGGATCGGCAGGTAGAGGGCCATCACCAGGTCCTCGAACACCAGCACCGAGAGGATCACCGGGGTCTCCCGGTTGCCCAGCCGTCCCAGGTCGGACAGCACCTTCGCGACGATCCCGGACGACGAGATGTACGTGACGCCGCCGAGCACCATCGCGCCGACCGGCCCCCAGCCGAGGATCAGCGCCACCGCGACGCCCGGCGCGGCGTTGAGCACGATGTCGACGAGTCCCGCCGTCCAGGACCGTTTCAGTCCCGTGACGAGCTCGGCGGCGGAGTACTCCAGTCCCAGCAGCAACAGCAGCAGGACGACGCCGACCTCACCGGCCAGCGAGGTGAAGTCACCGATGTCGCCCAGCGGGAAGATCCCGCCGGAACCGAAGGCGAGCCCGCCGACCAGGTACAGCGGGATGGGCGACAGACCGATCTTCTGCGCGAGCCTGCCGAGCAGGCCGAGACCGAAGAAGACGGCGCCGAGCTCGAGGAGTTCGAGTGCGGTGTGGTCCAAGGCGGCTCAGCCGCGCGCGAGGACGTCGGCGGCCTGTTCGAGCTTCTCCGTGGTCCCGACCGCGATCACGATGTCGCCGGCGGCGAGCACGAAGTCCGGGGTCGGGGAGGGGAGGACCTGTCCGGCGCGCATCACCGCGACCACCGACACCTGGGTGCGGGTGCGCAGCGCGGTGTCGCCCAGCGGGCGCGCGTCGTACGGGCTGTTGTGCTTGATCGGCAGCTTGCGGGTGGTGATGCCCGGCAGGTCCGCGTGCTCGTCGTTGAGCTGGTTGACCAGCTGCGGTGCGCCGAGCAGGTTCGCCAGCGCACCGGCCTCCTCCGTGGTCAGCGGCAGCTCGGCGACGCAGGCGTCCGGGTCGTCCGCGCGGGAGAGGATCAGGTCGATCTTCCCGTCGCGGTGCGTGATGACCCCGACCCTGCGCCCGTTGCGCAGCTCGATCTCCTTGCGTACCCCGATCCCGGGCAGCGGAGTGACATCGACGTTCACCCGTGCAACGGTACGCCGCGGACACGGTGTGGCGAAGCGGGCCGGTTCGACCCCCGTTCACGGGGGTACGACCCGTCATGGCTCTGCCCCCGCACGTCATCGTGCTCTTCGGCGCCACCGGCGACCTCGCGCGGCGCAAGCTCTTCCCGGGGCTGCTGCACCTGCAGAACGCGGGCCTGCTCCCCGAGGACTTCCGCGTGATCGGCTCCGGGCGGCACTCACCCGGCACCGACGACGAGTTCCGCGACCGGATCCGGGACGCACTCGGCGACACCACCGGCTGGGAGGACCTCGCACCCCGGCTGAACTTCGTCGTCTCCGACGCCGACGATGCCGACGACGGCTCCGACCTGGCCGACGCCGTCCGCCGGGCCGAGGACGACCTGCGCGGGCCGGGGGACGCCGACGTCCGGCGGCTGGTCTACCTGTCGGTCCCGCCCGCGGCGATGACCCCGATGGTCGCAATGCTCGGCCGGACCGGGATCGCCGAGCGGTCCCGGCTGGTGCTGGAGAAGCCCTTCGGCACCGACCTGGCCTCGGCCCGCGAGCTGCACGCCGGCCTGGAGCAGGTCTACGACGAGCGCGACGTGTTCCGGATCGACCACTTCCTCGGCAAGGAGTCGGTGCAGAACATCCTCGCCCTCCGCTTCGCCAACGGCCTGTTCGAACCGGTCTGGAACCGGCAGAACATCCGCTACGTGCAGATCGACGTCCCGGAGGAGATCGGGATCGAGGGCCGGGCGTCGTTCATGGAGTCCACCGGCACGTTCCGGGACATGATCTCCACGCACCTGTTCCAGATCCTCGGCTTCGTCGCGCTGGAACCGCCGTACGAGATCTCGCCGGACGCCCTGCACGACGAGAAGGCGAAGGTCTTCCGCTCGATCCGGCCGCTGGACCCGTCCCGCGTGGTGTTCGGCCAGTACGCCGGCTACCGCGACGAGGACGGCGTCGCCGGCGACTCCCGGGTCGAGACGTTCGTCGCGCTGGAGGTGCACGTCGACGACTGGCGCTGGTTCGGCGTCCCGTTCCTGCTGCGCACCGGCAAGGCGATGGGTGCGACCCGCCGCACCGTGACGATCGGCTTCGACGAGCCCGCCCTGACGATGTTCCCGGGCGGCTCCTTCACGGGCGACGCGTCGGACGGCCCGCCGACCGAGCTCGTCCTGGAGCTGGCCGACGAGCCGAGCGTCGAGCTCGACGTCCGCGCGAAGGTCCCCGGTCCCGAGCTGCGGGTCGGCCGCGGCCGGATGTGCCTGGACCTCGCCGGCTCCTTCCCGGACGATGTCTCGCTGGAGGCCTACGAACGGCTGCTGCTCGACGTGATGAAGGGCGACCGCACGCTGTTCACCACGACCGAGGAGGTGGAGCGGTTGTGGGAGCTCTGTGACCCGGTGCTCGCCGACCCGCCTCCGGTGCAGGAGTACCCGCGCGGCTCCTGGGGCCCGCAGGACGCGCTGGACCTCCCGGGCCCGCGCGGATGGCGGGTGTCCGGGTGAGCGGCGCGGGCGGCCCGGGCGGCACCGGCTACCTGCCGATCGCCGAGCACGGGATCATCGGCGACCTGCGCACCGCGGCACTGGTCGGCACGGACGGCACCGTCGACTGGTTCTGTCCCGGCCGGTTCGACGAGCCGAGCGTGTTCGCCTCGCTGCTCGACGCCGGCTCCGGCGGGCACTGGGGCCTCGCGCCGCGGACCGACGACACCGAGCTGACCACCCAGCAGCAGTTCTACTACCCCGACTCGAACATCCTGATCACCCGCTTCCTCACCGCGGACGGCATCGTCGAGGTGCAGGACTTCCTGGTGCTGCTGGCCCCGCACGACGCAGGCCACCGGCAGCGCCTCGTCCGCCGGGTGACCGGGGTGCGGGGATCGGTGCCGATGGTCGTCGACGTCGTCCCGCGCCCGGACTACGCCCGCGAGGTGCCGGAGGTCGTGACGGGCGGCGCCGGGATCCGGTTCACCGGCAGCCGGATCGTGCTGGACCTGACCTCGACGGTCGAGCTGTCGGTCGTCGACCACGCCGCGCGGGCCGAGTTCGACACCCGGGAGGGCCGTACCGAGGTCTTCGTCCTGGAGGTCGACGGCGACGGACCCGACCCCTGCGACGACGGCGCCGACGACCTGTTCGAGGGCACCGTCGCGTTCTGGAAGGACTGGCTGAAGCGGTCGTCGTACACGGGACGGTGGCGGGAGCGGGTGCACCGCTCCGCGCTCACCCTCAAGATGCTCACCCACGAACCGACCGGCGCCGTGATCGCGTCACCGACGATGGCGTTGCCCGAGCAGCTCGGCGGGGAGCGGAACTGGGACTACCGCTACGTCTGGATGCGCGACGCGGCCTTCACCCTCTACGCCCTGCTGAGGCTCGGGTTCACCGAGGAGGCGGGGGCGTTCATCGACTGGCTCACCGACCGGTTCGTGGAGCCCGAGGACGGCGCCCAGGGACCGCTCCGCGTGATGTACACGATCGACGGCGACGACGTCCCCGCCGAGATCGAGCTCGACCACCTGGAGGGCTACCGCGGGTCCCGCCCGGTGCTGTGCGGCAACGGCGCCGCCGGGCAGCTCCAGCTCGACATCTACGGCGAGATCATCGACTCGGTCTACCTCTACGACAAGCACGGCCGGGGCGTCGGGCACGAGGACTGGACGAACCTCTGCGCGATCCTCGAGTGGCTCCGCGGGCACTGGGACGCCCCCGACGAGGGCATCTGGGAGACCCGTGCCGGCCGCCAGGACCACGTGTTCTCCCGGCTCATGTGCTGGGTCGCGGTCGAGCGGATGATCCGGATGGCGCGGCGGCGCGGGCTCCCCGGCGACGTCGGGGCGTGGACCACGACCCGGGACGAGATCTACCACCAGATCATGGACCGGGGCTGGGACCCGGACGTCGGCCCGCGCGGCTCGTTCGTCCAGCGCTACGGCGCCACCACGCTGGACGCCTCGGTGCTGCTCATGCCGATGGTCAAGTTCTGCGCCCCGACCGAGCCGAGGTTCGCCGCGACCCTGGACGCGATCAACGACACCCTCGTCGTCGACACCCTGGTGTTCCGCTACGACGTCGAGGACTCCCCGGACGGTCTCGAGGGGGAGGAGGGCACGTTCTCGATGTGCTCGTTCTGGAACGTCGAGGCGATGACCCGCGCCGGACGGCTCGAGCACGCCCGGATCGCGCTGGAGAAGATGTTCTCCTACGGCAACCACCTGGGGCTCTACGCCGAGGAGATCGGACTGACCGGGGAGCAGCTGGGCAACTTCCCGCAGGCCTTCACCCACCTGTCGCTGATCAGCTCCGCGATCAACCTCGACCGCGCGCTGGGCTGACGGCCGGAAGGGCGGGAGCGCTCAGTGCGCGGTGGCGCACGCCTCCATCAGCCGCGCCCCGTGGTCGACGGCCCGCTCCCGGTCCACCGGGCTGGCCGGGTCGAGCCAGGCGAGGACGATCTCGGCGATCCCGCCCATCACGAAGTGCCCGGCCAGGCGGAGGTCGTCGGGCCCGACCCGGGTGTCGATCGGCTGCGCGGCCATCAGCTCGCCGAACCCGCGGTTCGCGCTGCGCCGCCGGGCGACCAGCGGCGGGCACCCGAACGCGTCGGCCAGCACGACGACCCGTCGCGGGTCGCGGGCGACGTCGTCGAGCATCGCCGCCATCACGGCCCGGAACCGGTCGACGGGGGTCGGGGCGGACGCCGCCGCCTGCAGCATGGCCGCGGCGCGCTCGTCCACGATCGCGTCGAACACCGCGCACACCAGGTCGGCGCCGGTCGGGAACTCCGCGGCGGCCGTCCCGGGCAGCCCCGCCCGCGCGGCCGCGGCGACCGGGTCGACGGCGGGCCAGCCGCCGTCCACCCACTGCTGGAGGGCCGCGTCGAGGAGTCCCTCGCGGTCCTGTTCGGCACGGTCCATGACCGTCATCATGGCACCGCGGGTCCGGTGCGGGGCCGTTTCCACAGCGGACACACACGGTCGGACACACCGCCGGGCCGTGCCGCCGCGGAAGGCGGTGGCCCCGGTGAATACGCTGGAGGGCATGAGCAAAGCCGTGCTGACCGCCGTGGCGTGGCCCTACGCCAACGGCCCCCGGCACATCGGCCACGTGTCCGGGTTCGGTGTGCCCTCCGACGTCTTCGCCCGGTACCGGCGGATGGCGGGGGACCGGGTGCTGATGGTCTCCGGCACCGACGAGCACGGCACACCGATCCAGGTGCAGGCCGACGCCGAGGGGCTCACCCCGCGGCAGCTGGCCGACAAGTACAACGACGTGATCACCCGGGACCTGCAGGGCCTCGGCCTGAGCTACGACCTGTTCACCCGCACCACGACCTCGAACCACTACGAGGTCGTGCAGCACATGTTCACGGCGCTGTACAAGAACGGCTACATCGTGCCGCGGACCCAGCTCGCCGCGATCAGCCCGTCGACCGGGCGCACCCTGCCGGACCGCTACATCGAGGGCACCTGCCCGATCTGCGGCTACGACGGCGCCCGTGGTGACCAGTGCGACAACTGCGGCAACCAGCTCGACCCGGCCGACCTCAAGAACCCCCGCTCGAAGATCAACGGGGAGACCCCGTCGTTCGTCGAGACGGAGCACTTCTTCCTCGACCTGCCCGCGTTCTCCGAGGCGCTCGGGTCGTGGCTGTCGACCCGCACCGACTGGCGGCCGAACGTGCTGAAGTTCTCGGCGAACCTGGCCGAGAACCTGAAGCCGCGGGCGATCACGCGGGACCTGGAGTGGGGCGTCCCGGTGCCGCTGGACGGCTGGTCGGACAACCCGATGAAGAAGATCTACGTCTGGTTCGACGCCGTCATCGGCTACCTGTCCGCGTCGGTCGAGTGGGCCCGCCGCGGTCCCGACCCGGACGCCTGGAAGCAGTGGTGGACCGACCCCGAGGCCCAGGCCTTCTACTTCATGGGCAAGGACAACATCACGTTCCACTCGGTGATGTGGCCGGCGATCCTGCTCGGGCACAACGGGCAGGGCGACCGCGGGGGCGACCCGGGGCGCTACGGGAAGCTCGACCTGCCCAGCGAGGTCGTGTCCTCGGAGTACCTGACGATGCTCGGCTCCAAGTTCTCCACCTCGCGCGGCACCGTGATCTACGTCGGCGACTTCCTCCGCGAGTTCGGGCCGGACGCGCTGCGGTACCACATCGCCGTCGCCGGTCCGGAGAACCAGGACGTCGACTTCACCTGGGACGAGTTCGTCCGCCGGGTGAACTTCGAGCTGGCCAACGAGTGGGGCAACCTCGTCAACCGGTCGGTCTCGATGGCGCACAAGAACGTCGGTGCGATCCCGGCGCCGACGGCCCCGCAGCAGGCCGACGCCGAGCTGCTCGCGGTCTCGCGGGCCGGGTTCGACACGGTCGGCGGGCTGCTCGCCCGGAACCGGTTCAAGCAGGCCGCCGGCGAGGCGATGCGGGTCGTCACCGCGGCGAACCGGTACCTGTCCGACCAGGAGCCGTGGAAGCGCAAGGACGACCCGGAGCGCCGGGACACGATCCTGCACACGGCACTGCAGGTCGTGCAGGACGCCAACACCCTGCTCACCCCGTTCCTGCCGCACTCGGCCCAGAAGGTGCACGAGGCGCTGGGTGGTGCCGGGGTGTGGGCCGCGCAGCCGGAGCGCCAGGAGGTCGACGACCTCGGCGACGGGCCGTCGTACCCGGTCCTGACCGGGGACTACGCGGCCGAGCAGGCGCACTGGGGGTCCACCCCGGTCGAGGTCGGCCGTCCGCTGGCCAAGCCGACGCCGATCTTCGCCAAGCTCCCGCCGGAACTGGGGGAGACCGGTCCGGAGTGGGCACCGATCCAGCAGTGAGCGCGCCGTCGGAGACCCAGGGCCCGCACGGCCGCCGTCCCCGCCCGGATCCGCCGGAGCCGCTCGCGGCACCGACGATCGACTCGCACACGCACCTCGACGCGTGCGGCTGCGAGACCGACGCCGACGTCGTCGCCGCACTGGACCGGGCGGCGACGACCGGTGTCGCCGGGGTGGTGACGATCGCCGACGACCTCGTCGCGGCCCGCTGGGCGGTCGGGGCGGCGCACGCCGACGACCGGGTGTGGGCGGCGGTGGCGCTGCACCCCACCCGTACGGCGTCGGTGTCCGGCGCCGATCTCGCCGAGATCGAGCGGCTCGCCGCCGACGACCGGGTGGTCGCGATCGGCGAGACCGGCCTGGACTACTACTGGGACCACGCGCCGCCGTCGGCCCAGCAGGACGCCTTCCGCTGGCACATCGGCCTCGCCAAGCGCACCGGCAAGCCGCTGATGATCCACGACCGGGACGCGCACGACGACGTCCTGCGGATCCTCCGCGAGGAGGGCGCCCCCGACGACGTCGTCTTCCACTGCTTCTCCGGCGACGCGGCGATGGCCCGCGAGTGCGTCGACGCCGGGTACGTCCTGTCGTTCGCGGGGCCCGTCACCTTCAAGCGCAACGACGAGCTGCGCGCCGCGGCGGCGCTCGTGCCCGACGACCGGTACCTGGTGGAGACCGACGCCCCGTTCCTCACCCCGCACCCGCACCGCGGGCGGGCGAACGAGCCGTACGTCCTGCCGTGGACCGTCCGCGGGATCGCGGCGACCCGCGGGGAGACGGAAGCCCGGGTCGCCGAGTCGGCACGACGCAACGCCGAACGGATCTTTCGGCTGGACGCAACCGAATAACACCGCCCATCGCAGCGGCGGTCGGGGTCCTCGTCACTCGGCGTCGATCACGGGCCGCTCGTCGCCGGTCCCGTGTCCGATGGCCTCGGTCCGGTCACGGTCCGCTAACGTCGTCGGCCGTACCCGCCGGGACGGGGTCGCTCCCCCGACCCGCGGGACGACGACCGGTCCGCTCCCCAGCAGAGGTTCCGCTCCCCGGTACCGCGCCGGTCGTCGTCTCCGCAGGTCATGGCCTTGTCCCGGACAGCCGAGCCCACGGGAAGTCATGTTCGAGCGCAGCGTTGTTCCGACCCCCGACGACGACGTCACGCGTCCCCTTCCCCTGTCCGGTGGTGCCGCCGCACCCGCCGGGCTCTCCGGCGACGAGGCCGGGTACGTCAGCTACGAGGGCAGGCACCGCGGCGGACCGTCGAAGACGGGCGTCCGCACCGTCGCCGCGGCCGCGCTGTTCTCGGTGCCGACCGCGGGCCTGGCCGTCGCCGTGATGGCGCCGGAGCCGGGCGACGCGACACAGTCGCTGCGCGCCGACCTCGCCTCGAACGCGACCGACCTCGGCACCGCGTCGATGTCGCTGGAGCGCCAGGCATCCCCGTCGACGTCGTTCGCGCCGGTCGCGGCGCCGACCTCCGGGGCGGACATCGTCGACGCCCAGATCGTCGAGTCGCAGAAGCTCCCGGTCCCCGAGCAGGAGGTGCAGGACCCCTCCCTGGAGGAGGGCACCCGCACCGTCGTCGACCCGGGCCGTGAGGGCGAGCGCAGCGTGATCTGGCGGGTCACCTACGACAAGGGCCGCGAGGTCGCCCGGGACCGGATCGGTGCCGGCCAGGACACCCCGGCCACGCCGCGGGTCGTGAAGGTCGGCACCAAGAAGAAGGCCGAGGAGATCGTCGAGAAGGCCAAGTCCGCCGCGCCCGCCGTCTCGAACGGCGCCACCTGGGACAAGCTCGCGAAGTGCGAGTCCGGCGGCGACTGGTCGACCAACACCGGCAACGGCTACCAGGGCGGCCTGCAGTTCGACAAGCAGACCTGGCAGTCCTACGGCGGCGACCAGTACGCCCCGACCGCGGACAAGGCCAGCCGCGAGGAGCAGATCTCGGTCGCCGAGAAGGTGAAGGACGACCGCGGCGGCTACAGCGCCTGGCCGTCCTGCTCGTCCAAGCTCGGCCTGAGCTGATCCCGGCGGGCCGCCCGTCCGCCGTCCCGGCGAGAATGGGCGCGTGAGCGAGAACGGGACCGCCCGGCTGCTGGGCCCCGCCGACGTCCGGGTGCTGGCCGACCGGCTCGGGCTGCGACCCACCAAGAAGCTCGGCCAGAACTTCGTGCACGACGCGAACACCGTCCGCCGGATCGTGAAGTCGGCCGGTGTGGGCGCCGACGACGTCGTGCTCGAGGTCGGGCCCGGGCTCGGGTCGCTGACCCTGGCGCTGCTCCCGGTGGCCGCCCGCGTGCACGTGATCGAGATCGACCCGGTGCTCGCGGAGCTGCTCCCGGAGACGGTCGCCGAGCGGGCACCCGGTCTCGCCGACCGGCTCACCGTCACCGGCGCCGACGCGATGCGGGTCTCCGCCGCCGAGCTCGCCGCCGACGCGGGCGGGGCCCGGCCTGCGGATCCCACCGCGATCGTGGCGAACCTGCCGTACAACGTCGCGGTCCCGGTGATCCTGCACCTGCTCGCCGAGCTGCCGAGCCTCGAGCGCGGGCTGGTCATGGTGCAGGCCGAGGTCGCCGACCGGCTCGCCGCCGGCCCCGGCTCCCGGCAGTACGGCGCCCCCAGCGCCAAGCTCGCCTGGTACGCCGACGCCCGCCGCGCCGGTCCCGTCCCGCGGGCGGTGTTCTGGCCGGTTCCCGGTGTCGACTCCGGACTGCTCGCCTTCACCCGGCACGACCCGCCGTCCGGTGCGGACCGGGCCGCGACCTTCGCGGTGATCGAGGCTGCGTTCGCCCAGCGCCGCAAGGCCCTGCGCGGGGCACTCGCCGGCTGGGCGGGATCCCCGGCGGCGGCCGAGACCGCGTTGCGGGCGGCCGGGATCGACCCGACCACGCGCGCCGAGCGCCTGTCGGTGACCGACTTCGCCGCCGTCGCCGCGTACCGCTGACCCGCACCGGTACGTGGGGGTGACCGGAGCGACGGACGCGGCGGGCCGCATCATGTCGGGGTGACACGGGCGAGCGGGCGAGTGGTCGGCACGGACGGGACGAGCCCGTGGCCGGCGTTGTGGGCCCTGGTCATCGGGTTCTTCATGATCCTGGTCGACGCGACGATCGTGACCGTCGCGACGCCGGCACTCCTGGCCGCGTTCGGCGCGGACGTCAACTCGGTGATCTGGGTGACCAGCGCCTACCTGCTGGCCTACGCCGTCCCGCTCCTGATCACCGGCCGGCTCGGGGACCGGTTCGGCCCGAAGCACGTGTACCTGGCCGGGCTCGCGGTGTTCACGCTCGCGTCGCTGTGGTGCGGGCTCACGACGACCGTCGGCGGCCTGATCGTCGCGCGGGTCGCGCAGGGCCTCGGCGCCTCGCTGATGACCCCGCAGACGATGTCGGTGATCACCCGCACGTTCCCGGCGGCCCAGCGTGGCCGGGCGATGAGCCTGTGGGGTGCCGTCGCCGGGGTCGCGACGCTGGCCGGGCCGATCCTCGGCGGGCTGCTGGTCGGCGGTCTCGGCTGGGAGTGGATCTTCTTCGTCAACGTGCCGTTCGGCGTCGTCGCGTTCGTCGCCGTGTGGCGGCTGGTGCCGTCGCTGCCGACCTCCCGGCGACGGTTCGACCTGGTCGGCGTCGTGCTGTCCGCGGCCGGGATGTTCCTGCTGGTGTTCGGGATCCAGGAGGGCCAGAAGTACGACTGGAGCCCGCTGGTGTGGACGTCCATCCTCGTCGGCGCCGGGATCCTCGTCGTGTTCGTGTGGTGGCAGTCCCGGACGCGGTCCGAGCCGCTCGTCGCGCTCCAGCTGTTCCGGGACCGGAACTTCTCGCTGGCCAACATCGCGATCTGCACCGTCGGCTTCGCGATCACCGCGCAGGGTTTCCCGCTGATGATCTACGCGCAGAGCGTGCGCGGGTTCACCCCCACCGAGGCGGCGCTGCTGCTGGCGCCGCTGGCGATCCTGTCCGGCGGGCTCGCGCCGTGGACCGGGCGGCTCACCGACCGGATCCATCCGCGGTTGATCGGCGGGTTCGGGATGGCGACGTTCGTCGCCGGGCTGCTGTGGCTCGCGCTGGCGATGGGCCCGGACACCCCGGTCTGGCAGCTGGTGCTGCCGATCGCGCTGCTCGGCATCTCCAACTCGTGCGTGTGGGCGCCGATCTCGACGAGCGCCACCCGGAACCTGCCGATGGACCAGGCCGGGTCGGGGTCGGGGATCTACAACGCCACCCGGCAGGTCGGCGCGGTGCTGGGCAGCGCCGGGATCGCGGTGCTGATGGAGGCCCGCATCGCCGCCCTGGTCCCCGGGGCCGGCGGCGGGTCCGGGGGCTCGCCGGAGACGGCCGTCGCCGGTGGTCCGCTCCCCGAGGCGGTGCGGGAGCCGTTCGCCGTGGCGATGGCGCAGTCGGTGCTGCTGCCCGCAGGCGTCCTCGTGGTCGGGCTGGTCGCCGTGGCCTGCTTCACGACGCCCCGCCACCTGCTCGCGCAGCGCCCCGGCGCCGGCGAGCCCGCGGCCGCCGCGTCGTCCGCACCGAGGGAGTCGCCGGGCGGATGATCCGGCCGGGACACCGGGACACCGGGACACCGGGACACCGGGACACCGGGACACCGGGACACCGGGACACCGGGACACCGGGACACCGGGGCACCGGGATGCGGACGTCCGCATGTCGGGACGCGAAGACCGGTGCGGCCGTCGCGGCCACCGTGCCTTCTGCCGGATCGCTTCCCCAGGCAGCGATTTTCCGGAACCCCACTCCGACCCGGCGGGCAGACGGAGCCGACGCGGCGTCGGGACTCCGGCACCGGACACCGGACACCGGACGTCGGAACGCCGGGACGCGGACGTCGGGATGCCGGGATGCCGGGACGCGGACGTCGGATGCCGGGACGCCGGGACGCCGGGACGCCGGGACGCGGTGCGGCCGTCGCGGTGACCTTCCTCTTCTGCCGAATCGCTTCCTCACGCAGCGACTTTCCGGAACCCCTCCCCGGCCGGACGGACAGCCGGCGTCGCCGCGGCGGTGGTGCCGCCCCGTTATGCCTCCGAGCCGAGCCGAGCCGAGCCGAGCCGAGCCGAGCCGAGCCGAGCCGAGCCGAGCCGAGCCGAGCCGGGCCGGGCCGAGCCGGTCCGGGCACCCCGGCGTGGCGCCCGGAGCGCTGGTGAGCCCGCCCACGCATCGGGACGGGCGACGGCAGGTCCGGGTCCCGGCCCGTAGGGTTGAACGGTGCTGTCCGCCGTTCCGCGACCGGTCACCGTCCGGGTCCCCGCGAAGATCAACCTGCACCTCGCCGTCGGCGGGGTGCGGCCGGACGGCTTCCACGACCTCGTGACCGTCTTCCACGCGGTGAGCCTCTTCGACGAGGTGTCGGTGCAGCCCGCCGACGAGCCGGCACTGGAGGTGCACGGCGACGGCGTCGCCGAGGTCCCGCTGGACGCCACCAACCTGGCCTGGCGGGCCGTCGAGCTGCTGGCGCAGAAGGCCGACCGCGACCCGGACGTGCGGGTCACCCTGCGCAAGGGCATCCCGGTCGCCGGCGGGATGGCGGGCGGCTCCGCCGACGCGGCCGGGGCGCTCGTCGCGCTCGCCGCGCTGTGGCGGATGGAGCTGGGCCGCGACGAGCTGTCCACGCTGGCCGCCGAGCTGGGATCGGACGTCACGTTCGGGCTGCACGGCGGCACCGCGCTCGGTACCGGGCGCGGTGAGCGGATCATCCCGGTGCTGGCCCGGCACCGCCTGCACTGGGTGATCGCGCTGGCGCGGGGTGGGCTGTCCACACCGGCGGTGTTCGGCGAGCTCGACCGGCTGCGCGGCGACGGCGAGATCACCGAGCGTCCGGTCGAGCCGGTGCTCGAGGCGCTCTCCTCGGGAGACCCCAACCGGCTCGCGCTGAACCTGGGCAACGACCTGCAGGCCGCCGCGGTCTCCATGGCGCCCGACCTTCGCCGCACGTTGCGCGCCGGGGTCAACGCGGGCGCGCTGGCCGGGCTGGTGTCCGGGTCCGGGCCGACGTGCGCGTTCCTCTGCGCCGACGCCGACGCGGCCGTCGAGGTCGCCACGGAGCTGGCCGGGATGGGCGTGTGCCGCACCGTCCGGGTCGCCCACGGACCGGTCGGCGGCGCCCGCGTCGTCGACGAGAACGAACCCCCGCCCGAGCGCGGCGGACCGGCGTCCTCGGGCGCCTGGCCCCCGGCACGCGCATGACGGACCAAGAGAGCTGAATGCCCGAGAACCTGCTCAACCTGGAGAACGTCACCGCGCACGTGCCCGGTGACGCGTCGCGCGTGCTGCTCGACGGCGTGTCGCTGGGCGTCGAGCGCGGCGACCGGATCGGCGTCGTCGGCCTCAACGGCGGCGGCAAGTCCACGCTGCTCGACGTCATCACCGACGAGCGACCGGTCGAGGGCGGCCGGGTCAGCCGTGTCGGCGGGCTGCGGATGGCGCACCTGGTGCAGCACGACCGCTTCCCGGCCGGCTCCACGGTGCGCGACATCGTGCTCGCCGGCTACGGCGCCGACCACGAGTGGGCGGCCGACCCCCGGGTGCGTGACGTGCTCGACGGTCTCGGGATCACCCCGAAGGGCGCCGGCGCCGACGCGCTCGACCGGCCCACCGAGGGCCTCTCCGGCGGGGAGAAGCGGCGGATCGCGCTGGCCGCGGCGCTGGTCGGCGACCTCGATCTCGTCGTGCTCGACGAGCCGACCAACCACCTCGACGTCGAGGGCATCGGCTGGCTCGCCCGGCACCTGACCGAGCGGCGGATCGCGCTCGTCGTCGTCACGCACGACCGCTGGTTCCTCGACACCGTCTGCACCCGCACCTGGGAGGTCGCGAACGGCCGGGTCGAGTCCTACACCGGCGGCTACGCGGACTGGATCTACGCGCGGGCCGAGCGTTCCCGGCAGGCCGACGCGGCCGAGCAGCGCCGCCGCAACCTCGCCCGCAAGGAGCTGGCCTGGCTGCGTCGCGGGCCGCCCGCGCGGACGTCGAAGCCGCGGTACCGGATCGAGTCGGCCGAGGCGCTGATCGCCGACGTCCCGGCGCCCCGCGACACCGTCGAGCTGATGCAGTTCGCGACCAACCGGCTCGGGCGCACCGTGCTGGAGCTGGAGGACGCGACCGTCGCGATCGCCGGCCGCACCCTGCTCGACCGGGTCACCTGGCGGCTCGGTCCGGGCGACCGGGTCGGCATCGTCGGCGTCAACGGCTCCGGCAAGACGACGCTGCTGCGGGCCCTGTCCGGGGACCGTGAGCTCGACGCCGGACGGCGGGTGCAGGGCAGCACCGTGAAGATGGCGCAGCTGACCCAGGAGCTCGTCGACCTGCCCCCCGAGATGCGCGTGCTGGAGGCGACCGAGGCCGTCGCCAAGTACGTGCGGCTCGGGAAGCAGGAGATGACGGCGTCGCAGGTCCTGGAGCGGCTCGGGTTCCCCGCGTCGCGGCAGTGGACCCCCGTCGGACGCCTGTCCGGCGGCGAGCGCCGACGGCTGCAGCTCACGAGGCTGCTGATGGACGAGCCGAACGTGCTGCTGCTCGACGAGCCCACGAACGACCTGGACGTCGACACGCTCGCCGGGCTGGAGGACCTGCTCGACGGCTGGCCGGGGACGCTCGTCGTCGTCAGCCACGACCGGTACCTGACCGAGCGGGTCTGCGACCAGGTGGTCGCGCTGTTCGGCGACGGCACGCTGACCCACCTGCCCGGCGGCATCGGCGAGTACCTCGCCCGGCGCGCGTCGGCGGACCGGATCACGGCGGGTCCGGCGGCCACCGCGGCGACCCCGGGTGCGACGGCGGCCCGGCCCGCGGCGCCGAAGGTCGACGCGGCGGCCCAGCGCACCGCCCGCAAGGACGCCCAGCGCCTCGAACGCCGCATGGACCAGCTCACGAAGCGCGAGGAGAAGCTGCACGCCCAGCTGGCCGAGGCGGCGACCGATCCGGCGCGTCTGCAGGAGCTCGACCGGGAGCTCCGCGACGTCGTCGCCGAGCGGGAGTCCGTCGAGATCGAGTGGCTCGAGGCTGCCGAGCGGGCCGAGGGCTGAGGCCGCTCTCCTACCGGACCTCTCCTACCGAAGTAGGAGGGAATCCGGTTGGAAATCCGTAGTTCGGCTGATCCGGGGGCCCCCGGTGACCGGCTAGCGTCGTGACCACGCCACGACGGGCTGGGGAGCGTCGTCGTGACGAGGGGGACGAGCCGGTCCCGCCGCCGTCCGTCGGGGGACGACGGCGGGGCCGGTTTTCTCGTCTCCGCCGACGGTGACCGGCCCCGTCCGCCGGACGGGGATCAGCGGGCCTTCGCCGCCACCTCCGCGAGCTCGTCCAGCGTCGTCAGGGTCTCCTTCTCGGGCCGCGTCGGGAGCATGAACGTCACCCGCTCGACCCCCGCGTCGGCGTAGCCCGCGACCACGTCCGGGTCGGCGGGCGCGCCGAACACCGTGGTCGGGACGTCCGGCTTGCCGCGTCCGGCGAGGTCCGCCCGCACCTGCTTGATCTCGTCGAAGGACGCGTGGCCCCGCGGCAGCCAGCCGTCGCCGACCTCGGCGAGCCGGGTCAGCGCCGCATCGCTCTCCCCACCCAGGTAGATCGGCGGGTGCGGGGAACGGACCGGCTTCGGCCAGCAGTACGACCGCTCGATGTCGACGTGGTCGCCGTGGAACTCGGCCTCGTCCTCGGTCCACAGCGCCTTCAGGGCGTGCAGCTGCTCGGTCATCAGCTTGCCGCGCCTCGTCGGGTCGACGCCGTGGTTGCGCATCTCCTCGCGGTTCCACCCGGCCCCGACGCCGAACAGCAGCCGCCCGCCGGAGACGAGGTCCACGCTCGCCGACTGCTTCGCCGTGTGGATCACGTCGCGCTGCGGCATCAGCGCGATGCCGGTGCCCAGCAACAGGTTCGTCGTGGTCTCCGCCATCGCGGCGAGCGTGACGAACGGGTCGAGCGTGCGGTAGTAGACCCGGGGCAGGTCCCCGCCGCCCGGGTACGGGGACTCCCGGCTGGTCGGGATGTGCGAGTGCTCGGCGAGCCACACCGAGTCGAACCCGCGCTCCTCGAGGGCCGCGCCCAGGGGGCCGGGGCGGATGCCCTCGTCGGTCACGAACGTCGCGATGCCGAACTTCATGGTGCAGTGGTACCCGGTCCGGGCCCGCCGCATTCCGCCGGCTGCGGTCAGCCCGTCCCGGAGAGCCGCCGCAGCAGCAACGCCTCGGCCAGCACCCCGCGGCCGAACATGCCCAGGTGCAGGCTCTCGTCGATCCCGTGCCAGCGGCTCGCCGGGTCGCCGACGCCGGTGACCAGCACGGCCGCTCCGGGGAAGGTCCGCGCGAACTCGGCGATGAAGGGGATCGAGCCGCCGATGCCGGCCTCGACCGCGGCGTTCCCGAACGCCGCGGAGAACGCCGCCCGGGCGTGGTCGTACACGGCACCGGTGGAGGACAGGCTGAACGGCTCGGCGACCCCGGTCCCGGGCGTCACGGCCACCTGCGCGCCCCACGGCACGTTCTGCTCCAGGTGCTCCGCGAGCGCCCGCTGGGCCTCGGCCGCGTCCTGCCCGGGTGCGAGCCGCATGCTGACCATCGCGCGGGCACGGGGGAGGAGCACGTTGGACGCCTCGGCGACCTTCGGCGCGTCGATGCCGAGCACCGCGACGGCGGGGGAGAGGTTGACCCGGTCCGGGATGCTGCCGGTCCCCAGCAGCTCGACGCCGTCGAGCAGGCCGGCGTCGGCGCGGTAGGTGGCCTCGTCCGGGTCGGGAGCGTCCGAGCTGCTGCGGACCAGGCCGGGGACGGCGACCTCGCCCTTGTCGTCGTGCAGCGTGGCGAGCGTCCGGCAGAGCACGGTGAGCGCGTCCCCGATCGGACCGCCGTAGACGCCGGAGTGGACCGGCCGCTCCAGCACCGACACCTCGACGACGACGTCGACGAGACCGCGCAGGCTGGTGGTCAGCGCCGGGACGTCGACGGCCGGGTTCGCGGCGTCGGCGATCACGATGACGTCGGCGGCGAGCGCGGCGTGGTGCTCGGCCAGCAGCGCGGACAGCGTCGGCGAGCCGGACTCCTCCTCGCCCTCGACGAACAGCGTCACGCCGACCGGTGGCCGGCCGTCGTAGGCGCGAAGCACCGCCAGGTGGGTCATGACGCCGGCCTTGTCGTCGGCGGCGCCGCGGCCGTAGAGCCGGCCGTCCCGCTCGGTCGGCTCGAACGGCGGGCTGGTCCAGTTGTCGTCGCCGCCGGTCGGCTGGACGTCGTGGTGGGCGTAGAGCATCACCGTCGGCATGCCTTCGGGCGCGGGCCAGTGCGCGACGACGGCCGGTGCCCCGCCGTCGGCGGCGAGGACCCGCACCTCCGAGGCGCCGGCGTCGCGGGCGAGTGCGGCGACCGCGTCGGCGGAGCGCCGGGTGTCCTCGGCGTGCGCCGGGTCGGCCCAGATGCTCGGGATGCGGACCAGCGCCTCCAGGTCGGTGCGCGCTCCCGGCAGGACCGCGTCGACCGCCGAGGAGAGCTCCGTGGGAGGGGTGCCGATCTGCTGCTCGCCCATGGCGCCGGATGCTACGCCCGCGGCCGTCCGGGTCCGCCGGTCACCGATCTTCGCGGCGGGGACGGGTGATTCGTCGCTAGTGTCGGGCCCATGTCCCGCTTCCTGGCGATGATGCTGGAGTCCGCGACCGGTCCCGATCGGGACGCCCGCGGGATGACGACGGGTGAGCCGCGCGAGCCGGTCCGCCGGAGCTGGGCCGAGGTGCACCGGGCGGCCCTGGCGTCCGCGGACGCGCTGCGGCGGCCCGGTGCGGCGGGCGAGCCCGCGCTGCCGTTCGGCGGTGCGGTCGGGGTGCTGGCGGGCGAGCCCGCGGAGATCGCCCCCGCCGCACAGGCGGTCTGGCTGTGCGGGGGCAGCGTGACGATGCTGCACCAGCCGACCCCCCGCACCGACCTGGCGGTCTGGGCCGAGGACACCGTCACCACGCTCAAGATGGTCGACGCGGCCATGGTCCTGCTGGGGCCGCCGTTCGACGCGCTGGCGCCGGTGCTGACCGAGCAGGGGGTCGCGTTCCGGACGCTCGACTCGCTCGACGGCGACCCGGACGCCTTCACCGCCGCCGCGGACGTCGCCGACGAGGGCGACACCGCGCTGCTGCAGCTGACCAGCGGGTCGACTGCCGCGCCGAAGGCCGTGCGGATCACCCACGGGAACCTGCACGCGAACATCGGCTCGATGGTGACCGCGTCGCAGCTCGACGTGGCGACCGACCGGATGGTGTCGTGGCTGCCGCTGTTCCACGACATGGGGATGGTCGGGTTCCTGACCGTCCCGATGACGGTCGGCCTGGATCTCGTCACCGTGACCCCGGCCGACTTCCTCGGCAGGCCACGGCTGTGGGCCGAGCTGATCTCGCGCTACGGCGGCACGGTCACCGCCGCCCCGAACTTCGCCTACGCGGTGCTGGCCCGCCAGCTCGCCCGGGTCGACGACGGCGAGCTCGACCTGTCCTCGCTGCGGATCGCGCTCAACGGTGCCGAGCCCGTCGATCCCGCGGCGGTCGAGGCGTTCACCGTGGCCGGTGCCCGGTTCGGGCTGCGTCCCGAGTCGGTGCTGTGCGCCTACGGGATGGCGGAGACCGCCCTCGGGGTGGCGTTCGCACCGGTCCACACCGGTCTCGCGGTGGACCGGGTCGACGCCGAGGAGCTCGAGGCGCACCGCCGCGCGACGCCCGCGGGTACCGCCCCGGCCCGGGGGTTCCCGGAGCTCGGACCGCCGCTGCCCGGCATCGAGGTGAAGGTCGTCGGCTCCGGGGGAGCGGACCTGGGGCCGCGCGAGGTCGGCGTGCTGCACCTGCGCGGTGCCGCCGTGACGCCCGGCTACCTCACCGTGGAGGGCCCGCTGTCCACGCAGGACGCAGACGGGTGGTTCGACACCGGCGACGAGGGCTACCTGACCGACGGCGGCGCCGTCGTGGTCTGCGGCCGCACCAAGGACGTGATCATCATGGGCGGCCGCAACATCTACCCGACCGACATCGAGCGTGCGGCGGGGGAGGCCGACGGGGTCCGCGCGGGCAACGTCGTCGCGGTGCGGATCGCGGCGGGCGAGGGCCGGCACCGCGAGTCGTTCGCCGTCGCGGTGGAGGCGAAGGGCGCCGACACCGACGACGCCGTGAAGGCGATCCGCGCGGACGTCGTCCGCCGGGTGGTGTCCGCGGTCGGGGTCCGGCCCGCCGAGGTCGCGGTGCTGGCGCCGGGGAGCCTGCCGAAGACGCCGTCGGGCAAGCTCCGCCGCGCCGCCACCGCCGACCTGCTGACCGCCCCGCGCTGACCCCGCGGGGTCAGGGGGTCAGCCCGAGAGCGGGTGGAAGCGGTTCTGGGCCGGCTCCAGGCCGTCGGACAGCAGCGCCTCGGCGGCGTCGGCGGCCAGGTCCAGCCCCAGGTCGAGCTCCTTGTTCTCGGCGCCCGAGAACCGCTTGAGCACGTAGTCCGCCGGGTCCTGACGACCCGGCGGCCTGCCGATGCCGAACCGGACCCGCAGGTAGTCCTTCGTCCCCAGCGAGCGGCTGATCGAGCGCAGGCCGTTGTGCCCGCCCTCGCCGCCGCCCCGCTTGAGCCGGACGACGCCGAAGTCGAGGTCCAGCTCGTCGTGGATCACGATCACCTCGGTCGGCGGGACCGAGAAGTACTTCACGAGACCGGTGACCGGACCGCCCGAGAGGTTCATGTACGTCCGGGGGACGGCCACGGTCACCGGGCGGCCGGCCAGCCGGCCCTGGGCCACGTCGGCGTTCGACCGCTTGTGGACCGAGAACCGGCCGGCGCCGGCCCGCGCCGCCAGCAGGGCGGCGACGCGGGTACCGACGTTGTGCCGGGTCCCCTCGTACTCCGGGCCCGGGTTCCCGAGCCCGACGACGAGCGCGGGACCCGGCACCGCACTCACTTGTCGGAGTCGCCCTCGGAGGACTCGTCCGAGCCCTCGGAGGACTCGGACGCCTCGGCCGACTCGCCGGCGGCCTCCTCGTCGTCGGACGGGTCCTCGACGACACCGGCACCCTCGGTGTCGATCTCGGCCTCCAGGTCCTCCTCGGTCGGGGCCGGGACGACCTGCACGACGAGGTACTCCTCGTCGGTGCGCAGCTCGACGCCGTTCGGCAGGCGCAGGTCCTTCGCGTAGTACTGGGTGCCGATCTCGGCCTCCTCCACGGAGACCTCGATGTTCTCCGGGATGTTCAGCGCGTCGGCCTCGACCAAGACGGTGTTCAGGTCCTGGGTGACCAGCGAGCCCGGGGCGGCGTCGCCGGTGACGACGACGTCCAGCTCGACCTCGACCTTCTCGCCCCGCTTGATGACGAGGAGGTCGACGTGCTCGATGTAGGGGCGCAGCGGGTGCACGACCACGGTCTTGGTCAGCGCGAGCTGCGGCTTGCTGCCGTCGACGTCCAGCTCGAGCACGGCGTTGCGGCCCTGGTCACGGACGACGGCCGCGAACTCCAGCGACGGCAGCGACAGGTGCACCGGGTCGGTGCCGTGCCCGTAGAGGACGGCGGGGATCTTGCCGGCACGGCGGGTGCGGCGGGCTGCGCCCTTGCCGAACTCGGTGCGGTTCTCGGCGGGGATGCGGGTCTGGGCCACGGGTCCGTGCTCCTCGTAGATCTGCTGCGGATGGAGGCGCGCGGCGAGGAGCCGACCGGGATCGGTTCACGTCGATCACGGCGGGTCAAGGTGCACCCGCCCTCGCCGCGGAGATGGCGGAAGTCTACGCGACGCCCTCCACTACACGTCCGGGCCCCCGCCCGCAACGGCGAACGGCGCCCCACCACGAAGGTGGAGCGCCGTCCGGGGACCGCCGGGATCAGGCGTCGGTCAGGCGTTGCCGTCGAACAGGCTGGTCACCGAGCCGTCCTCGAAGACCTGGTGGATCGCCTCGGCCAGCAGCGGCGCGATCGGCAGGACGGTCATCTTGTCGAAGCGCTTCTCGGCCGGGATCGGCAGCGAGTCGGTGAAGATCACCTCGTCGGCGCCGCAGTTGGCGAGGCGCTCGGTGGCCGGGCCGGAGAGCACGCCGTGCGTCGCCGCGACGACGACCTTGGTCGCGCCCTCCTTCAGCAGCACCTCGACCGCCTTCGCCACCGTGCCACCGGTGTCGATCATGTCGTCGATGACCACGCAGCAGCGGCCCTCGATCTCGCCGACGACCCGGTTCGCGACCGCCTCGTTCGGCTTCAGCGGGTCGCGGGTCTTGTGGATGAATGCCAGCGGGGTCCCGCCGAGGGTGTCGGCCCAGCGCTCGGCGAGCCGCACGCGACCCGAGTCGGGCGAGACGACCGCGAAGTTCTCGTCCGGCCGGGTGTCCTTGATGTGCTGCGCCAGCACGGGCAGCGCGAACAGGTGGTCCACCGGGCCGTCGAAGAAGCCCTGGATCTGCGAGGTGTGCAGGTCCACGGTCAGGATCCGGTCGGCACCGGCGGTCTTGAACATGTCCGCGACGAGGCGGGCCGAGATGGGCTCGCGGCCGCGGTGCTTCTTGTCCTGGCGGGCGTAGCCCCAGAACGGCATGACGGCGGTGATCCGCTTGGCCGAACCGCGCTTCAGCGCGTCGACCATGATCAGCTGCTCCATGATCGCGTCGTTGATCGGGGCGGAGTGCGCCTGGATCACGAACGCGTCGCTGCCGCGGACCGACTCCTCGAAGCGGCAGAAGATCTCTCCGTTGGCGAAGGAGTACGCCGACTGCGGAGTGACCGTGACGTCGAGCTCCTTGGCCACGTGGTCGGCCAGCTCCGGGTGCGCCCTCCCCGAGAAGAGCATCATGTTCTTCTTCGGCGTGCCTGCGATCGCGCTCACCGTGCGGTGCCTCCTCGGCTGAGGTCTCTGTTGTCGCTGTTGTTCCCGGCGTCGTGGTCGACGCCGCCGGATGTGCCGTCGCCGGCCGGGCCGGAGCCCGCCCGTTCGGCCGCCTCGGCGGCCGGGGTGCCCGGGCGCTTGCGGTTCACCCACCCCTCGATGGTGCGCTGTGTCCCACCCGACACCGCGAGCGCCCCCGGCGGGACGTCCGACCGGAGCACCGTCCCGGCTCCGGTGTAGGCGCCGTCCCCGACCGTGACCGGGGCGATGAACATGGTGTCGGAGCCGGTCCGGACGTGCGAACCGATCGTCGTCCGCTGCTTGCGGACGCCGTCGTAGTTCACGAACACCGACGAGGCGCCGATGTTGCTCATCTCGCCGATCGACGCGTCCCCGACGTAGGTCAGGTGCGGCACCTTGCTGCCCGCGCCGATGTCGGCGTTCTTGACCTCGACGAAGGTGCCGATCTTGCCCCGGGCTCCGAGCCGGGCGTGCGGGCGCAGGTACGCGAACGGGCCGACCGAGGCGCCCTCGCCGATCTCGGAGTCCGAGCCGTGGGTCCGGACGACCGTCGCGCCGGCCCCGACCGCGCAGGCGGTCAGCGTGGTGTCCGGGCCGATCTCGGCTCCCTCGCCGACGGTGCACGCGCCGTGCAGCTGCGTCCCCGGGTGCAGGACGACGTCGGTCCCCAGCTCCACCTGGACGTCCACCCACGTCGTGGCCGGGTCGACGACGGTGACGCCGGCGAGCATCCAGCCGCGCAGCACCCGGCGGTTCAGCTCGGCCCGCAGCTCCGCCAGCTGCACCCGGTCGTTGACGCCGCGCAGCAGCCACTCGTCGTCGCAGCGGACGGCGTGCACCGTCCGCCCGCCGGCGACGGCGCTCTCGACCAGGTCGGTCAGGTACAGCTCCTGCTGCTCGTTGTGCGCGGCGAGCCCCGTGACGCCCGCGCGCAGGAACTCCGCGTCGAAGGCGTAGACCCCGGAGTTGACCTCGCCGATGGCCCGCTGCTCCGGCCCGGCGTCGGAGTGCTCGACGATCGCCGTCACCGCACCGGCCGGGCCGTCGCGCACGATCCGCCCGTACCCGGTGGGATCGGCGGGCTCGCCGGTCAGCAGGGTCACGGCCGCGGCGTGCCGCTCGTGCTCGGTCACCAGCGACGACAGCGTCGTGGAGTCGAGCAGCGGGACGTCGCCGTAGGTCACCAGCACGGTGCCGGTCAGGTCCGCCGGGAGCGCGGTCAGGCCGCAGCGCACCGCGTCGCCGGTGCCGAGCATCTGCTCCTGCACGGCGGTCGCGACCTCGCGGCCGAGTTCCCCGGAGAACCCGGTGACGGCACCGGCGACCCGCTCGCGCTGGTGCCCCACGACGACCACCAGGTGCTCCGGCCGGACACCCGCCACGGCGTGCAGCGCGTGCCCGAGCATGGGCCTGCCGCCGAGGGGGTGCAGGACCTTGGGGGTCGCCGAGCGCATCCGGGAGCCGGCGCCTGCGGCGAGGACCACCCCCGCGGCGACCGCGGCGCGGGCGGGGTCGGTCGGTCCCCCGTCGTCGCCCTGATGGGGGTCGGGCATGTTCGGTTCCTCCTGCTGGGGTCCACCGCCGCCCGTCCGGGCGGCCCGTGCGCTCAGCCACACGACAGGGGGTCGGCGTGGACCGGCCCGCCGTGACGGAAGGGAATCGTACGGGGCCCGGCCGGGACGTCCCCGGCCCCTCACGGGAGGGGCGCCGCGTCCTACCCACGGTGACCGGCACACCCCGTTCGGGTGGCCTCGTCGAAGATCAAACCTTCGGGTGGTAACCGCCGCCGCGAGGTGTCGTTCAACCGGGCACGCGGCCGGAGTCCGGGCCGTGACCGGAGTGACGACAGGAGTGCGATGACGCGCGAGGTCGGGGGACGCCGCCGGCGTTCCCGCGTGGTGACGGTCCTGGCCACAGTGGTGGCCCTGGCTCTCGGCGTGCTGCTCGCCGGGCTGGTCGGGACGGCGTCGGCCGCGCCGCCGGAGGGCCCGGACGATCACGGTGACCGCGGGCGCGGGTCGTCGCAGGACGGCGGCGGCGAGGGTGGCGGTGACGGCGGCTCGGACGCCCGGGCCGAGGGCCGCACCGAGGGCACCCCGTGCAGCACCGAGGCGCGCGCGTGCGTCGACCGCGCCGGCCGGAAGGCCTGGCTGATCAAGGACGGGCGGATCGAGGTCGGCCCGGTGCCCGCGGCGCCGGGCGGGCAGGGGCAGTCGACCCCGCTCGGCACCTTCCAGGTCGAGTGGAAGAACCGGGACCACCGCAGCGCGGAGTTCGACAACGCGCCGATGCCGTTCGCGGTGTTCTTCGCACCGGGCGGGATCGCCTTCCACGAGGGCAACGTGGACTCGCCGTCGGCGGGCTGCGTGCGCCTGGACCGGGCGAACGCCGAGCGCTGGTTCGGGGCGCTCCAGGTGGGCGACCGGGTCGAGATCCGGGAGTGACCTGCCGCCCGGTGGCCCGGCGCGTTTCGGCGCGACGGCCACCGGGAACGGAGTGGACGGAAGCGCGGCCGGGCCATCCGGTTGTGCACAACTGATTCCGATCCGCCTGGAGGCACGATGCCCACCCGCAGCGCTCGCACCGCCTGGAACGGCACGCTCGAGGAGGGTTCCGGTCAGGTCGAGCTGAGCAGCTCGAAGATCGGCACCTACGAGGTCAGCTTCCCGAAGCGCTCCGCCGAGGAGGCGAACGGCAACACCTCGCCCGAGGAGCTGATCGCCGCGGCCCACTCGGCCTGCTTCGCGATGCAGCTGTCGGCGAACGTGGCCGAGGCCGGCGGGACGCCCGAGTCGCTCGAGGTGTCCGCGGACGTCTCGCTCGGGCCGGACAAGGACAACGGTGGCTTCAAGCTCACCGGCATCACGCTGAAGGTCCGCGGCGAGGTCACCGGCCTCGACGACGACGGGTTCCAGCAGGCGGCCCGCGCCGCCAAGGACGGCTGCCCGGTCTCGAAGGCGCTGACCGGCGTCCGGATCGACCTGGACGCCGCACTCGAGGGCTGAGCCCGGAGCACACCCTCGCCGAGATGCGGCTCAGCGCGATTCGTCGATCACCGGACGACGCTGAGCCGCATCTCGGCGGGTCCGGTCACGTGCCGGACCACTCGCGGCTGCGTTTGCGGGCGCGGGAGTACACCGCCACCGCCTCGAGCTGCGAGGTGACCTGCAGCTTCGTCCGGATCGAGCCGATCTGCGTGCGGACCGTGGCGAGCGAGACGACCAGGGTGTCCGCGATCGTCCGGGCCCGGTGGCCCGCCGCGAGCATGGCGAGGACCTGGTGCTCGCGCGGGGTCAGCGTGGCGAGCCGGGCGTCGTCCTGGAGGGCCCCGTTCCGGTGGGTCAGGAAGTGCCGGACGAGGTCCTCCCGGCGGGCCGACGACAGCGGGCTCCGGCCGTTGCGGGCCTGCTGGACGGCCTCCAGCAGCGCCTTCAGCGGCTCGCGCTTGGACACCCAGAGGTAGCCGCCCGCGTCGAGCGCCGCCCCGATCCGCACGGCGTCCGAGCTGCCGGTCAGCACGATGACCCGCCAGCCCGCCGCCGTCAGGTCGGGGATCAGTGTCGCGACGTCGATCCGGTTCCCGAACTCGTCGTGCCCCAGGTCGAGCTCGAGCACGACGATCCCCTCGCCGTGCCGGGTCAGCCGCCGCACGGTCTCGAGGGACCGGGGCGGGTAGAACGCGGCCCGCTCGCCCGCCGACTGCAGCTCCATCGCGAGCGCGGTGCCCACGAGTTCGTGGGTGTCGACCACGAGGACGGGCCGGGCGAGGGTGTCGCCCGTCGGCGAGAGCCGGGACGCCGTGCCGGTCACCGCCGGGCCCCCGGGCCGGGGACCGCCCGCCGCCCTGCGGGCCCGACCCCGGCGAGGAAGACCGGCACGTGGTCGGCGCCGCAGGGGTGCCAGGCCCGCACGACGACGTCGCGCTCGCCCAGCACCCGGACGGCCACGGCCTGCGCGACCCGGGCCGGTGCCCCGTGCCCGGCGCCGCGCGCGGCCAGCGTGATCGACCAGCTCCGCACCCGGCCGTTCCACGCCTGCAGCTCCCAGCCGCGTTCGTGCACGTGACCGGAGTCCGCCATCCGGTCGTGGACCAGCAGGTAGGTCGCCGGGCCGGGCTCCGCGGACCGCCGGGCGTCCGGCTCCGGGCCGGGATCGTCGTCGTGTCCGGGGGGTCTGCGCCCCGGTACGGGGATGCGGCGCAGGACGTGCGCCGCCGCGTCCCGCGGCCGGGGGAGCCTGCGGAGCCTGCGGCGCTGGAGGTGGTCCGTGGCGGGGTCGAGTGGTGGGTGCGACCCGTGCATGCGTTCTCCCTGGTCGTCTCCGGTGACCGCAGTGGCGGCGACGCCGCTCCTGGGCGGTCGTCGTCGCCGGTCCGCTACGAGCGGCTCGGGAGGCGGGGTGGTCCGGTGCCGGCGGGGAGCGGTGTCCGGTCCTTCCCGGCAGGGGGTACCGGCGCGGGGTGTGGCTCCGCCGCGAGGATCTGCACGGGTGTCCGCCGCACGGGTCCCTCCGTGTCCGCGCACGGGGTACCGGTCCGGTTCCGGGCGCGCTCGTCGACTGTGTCCTACAGCCGCCGGGGTCCGGGGCGGGTCGGAAAATACTGCTCCGCGGAGGCGGCGCCCGGTACCCCCTTTCGTGGGTTCACGCCCTGAACGGCGGGGTGGCGGCCCTGCGGCAGAGCGTCAGGCTTTCCCCTCGGACGGCGTCATCGTCGCGGTGTCGAGGGTGCCCTCGACGACGCCGCGCGCCACGTCCGAGAGCCGGGTGCTGGTGGAACGGGCGTACGCCCGCAACCGGCCGAACGCCTCGTCCATGCCGATACCGCCGCGCTCGGCCAGCACACCCTTGGCCTGCTCGATGACCACCCGGCTGGTCAGGGCGGCCTGCAGCTGCTCGGTCAGCAGGTCCCGCTCCCGGGACGCCCGGTCGGACAGGATGCCGATCGTGGCGACGTCGGCCAGCGCCTGCCCGACGGCCAGGTCGCCCGCGGGCATGGCCGTCGGGGCGTGGTGGAACAGGTTGAGGGCGCCGATCGTGCTGCCGCGCCAGCGCATCGGGAGCGCGTGGACGGCCCGGAACCCGGAGGCCACCGCGCGACCGCCGAAGGCCGGCCACCGGGGGTCGCCGCCGAGGTCCGGGGCGCGCACCAGGGCGCTGCTGCGGAAGGACTCCAGGCACGGCCCCTGGTCGGTGTCGATCTGGAACCGCTCGAGCAGCGCGGCGACCTCGGTGGACGCGGAGACGGCCTGCAGTGCACCCCGCTGGTCCGTCAGGACCAGGCCCGCGGCGTCGGCCCGGAGCAGGGTGACGCAGTCCGAGCACAACCGTTCGAAGAGCTCGATCACGTCGTAGTCGTCGACCAGGGTGTCGGCGAGCCGGACGAACGCCTCGATCAGCGGCCGTTCCCGTTCCGGCGGCGCCGGCACGGGCGGTGACGGAGTCATCACATGTCCCCCTCGATGCCGTGCTCGGTCGGGTCGATCTCGGTGAGACCGGGCTGCCGCGATCCGTCCGCGACAGCCGCAGCCGGCGGGCGACGACGTCCGTGGCGATCCGGCCGGGCTCCGGTCCGGTCATGAAGGTGGCAGCCCGCGGGCCTGCCAGGGCCGAACCGTCCGGACCGGCCTCCTGCCGGCGACGTCCCACCTGACGGCTCCGCAGCCATGGTGTCGCGATCGGCGCTGTCGGGCAACGTCCGGGCGGCGACGTCGGGCGCTCGGGGGCCCCGGAGATCCCGCAGGTCGGGGCGCCGTACCCGGGAGGGCGACCGCGGCTCGGCCGGACGCCGGAGCCGCACCACCCGGACGGCCACGCCGGGCTCCCGCGCCCGCGTCGTCGTGCGTGCTCCACCGCCAGGATTCGAACCTGGACCATCGGAACCAAAATCCGAGGTGCTGCCGTTACACCACGGTGGATCGTGCGGTTCATCGTGGCACGGCCGGTTCCGGGCCCCCGCGGCGCACCTCGCCCGACGGTTGCTTTGCGATGCTCCATCTCACGGACAAACACCCACTATCGGGCGATGTGACCCCGGGCGCGGTGCCCGCGCGTCGAGTTGACAGACTTCCGTCCGTGCTGAACACGGATGCTTCCAGTGAGGTGGGCGAGCCGGTGACGTCGCAACTGTCCGGCACCACCGTCACGTGCCGTCTGTGCGGTTCGACGGACCTGCGCAGCTTCTGCGACCTCGGCGCGACACCGCCGTGCGAGCTGTTCCTGACCGCCGAGACGGCCGAGCGTCCGGAGACGACGTACCCGCTGCACGTGCGGGTCTGCAACTCCTGCCTGCTGGCCCAGCTGCCGCCGGAGATCTCTCCGGAGGAGACGTTCGAGGAGTACGCGTACTTCTCGTCGTTCAGCTCGTCCTGGGTGGAGCACGCCCGTCGTTTCGTGGACTCCGCCGTCGTCCGCGCGGGACTCGGCACCGGCTCGTTCGTCGTCGAGGTCGCCTCGAACGACGGCTACCTGCTGCAGCACGTCGTCGCCCGCGACATCCGCTGCCTCGGTGTGGAGCCGAGCGTCAACGTCGGCGAGGCGGCCCGCGGCAAGGGTGTCCCGACGCTCACCGCGTTCCTCACCCCGGAGACCGGCGCCCGGGTCCGCGCCGAGCACGGCCCGGCGGACCTGGTGTGCGGGAACAACGTGTTCGCCCACATCCCCGACGTCGTCGGCTTCGCGCAGGGCCTCCGCGCCATGGTCGCCGACGACGGCTGGGTCTCGATCGAGGTCCAGCACCTGCTCACGCTGGTCGAGCGCAAGCAGTTCGACACGATCTACCACGAGCACTTCCAGTACTACACGCTGCTCACCGGGCAGCGGGCGCTCGCCGCGGGCGGCCTGACCCTGGTCGACGTCGAGCTGCTCGACACCCACGGCGGCTCGATCCGCATGTGGGCGCGTCCCGCCGACGTCGCGGGCGAGCCGTCGGAGCGCGTGCGCGAGGTGCTCGCGGCCGAGGAGGCCGCCGGCCTGCACACCCCGGAGGGCCACGACGGGTTCTCCGAGGCCGTCTCCACCATCCGCGACGACCTGGTGTCCTTCCTCGTCGACGCCCGCCGCCGGGGTAAGCGGGTCGTCGCCTACGGCGCGCCGGGCAAGGGGAACACTCTGCTGAACTACTGCGGGATCCGGCCGGACCTGCTCGAGTACACGGTGGACCGGAACCCGTACAAGCACGGCCGGCTGACGCCGGGCACCCGGATCCCGATCCACGCCCCGGAGCGGATCGCGCAGGACCGCCCCGACCACGTGCTCGTCCTGCCCTGGAACCTGCGCACCGAGCTGACCGAGCAGCTGTCCTACGTGCACGAGTGGGGCGGCACGCTGGTCTTCCCGATCCCGTCGCTCGAGGTGGTGTGACGCCGTGAAGGTCGTCCTGTTCTGTGGTGGTTACGGCATGCGGATGCGCGACGGCGCGTCCGATCTCCCGAAGCCGATGCACCCGGTGGGCCCGCGCCCGCTGATCTGGCACGTGATGCGCTACTACGCCCACTTCGGGCACACGGACTTCGTCCTGTGCCTGGGCTACGGCGCGCACCACATCAAGAACTACTTCCTCAACTACGACGAGACCGAGTCGAACGACTTCGTCCTGCACCAGGGCGAGGTCGAGCTCATGGGCAGCGACATCCAGGACTGGAACATCACGTTCGTCCACACCGGCCTGGACTCGCCGATCGGTGAGCGGCTGCGCCGGGTCAAGGCCATCGTCCAGGACGACGAGATGTTCCACGCGAACTACGCCGACGTCCTCACCGACGCCCCGCTGGACACGATGGTCGAGCAGTTCACCCGCTCCGACGCCGTCGGGCAGCTGATGGCCGTGCCGCCGCAGTCGGCGTTCCACTGCGTCGACGTGTCCGACGACGGCACGCTCGACTCGATCACCACGCTCCAGGAGATGCCGCTCTGGGAGAACGGTGGCTACCTCATGTTCCGGCCCGAGGTGTTCGACTTCCTGGAGAAGGACTGCGACCTGATCGGCGACGTCTGCGCCCCGCTGGCCCGCAAGGGCCGCATGTCGGCGTACCGGCACCGCGGGTTCTGGCAGCCGGCCGACACGGTCAAGGAGCGCAACGCGCTCGAGGCCGCCTACCAGGGCGGCACCCGGCCGTGGATGCTGTGGGAGGCACACGGCACCGACCGCGACCCGCTGCAGGCCGCGATCGCCGAGATGCACCGCAGCAGCCACCAGCGCGACTGAGCGACGCCCGCGCAGCGACCATGGACACCCACGCGCGAGTCCGGGGGGACGAGAAACCGTGCTGAACCTGCTGCCCGAGCGGCTGGACCGCATCCTGCTGCTCGGCGCGCACTGCGACGACATCCCGATCGGGGCGGGCGGCACGCTCCTGGAGCTGTGCCGCGCCTACCCGGGGGTGAACGTGACCGCACTCGTCCTCACCGGCGCCGGGTCGCTGCGCGAGGAGGAGGAGCGGGCCGCGCTCGCCGCCTTCACCCCCGGCGCGAACCTCGAGGTCGTCGTCATGGACCTGCCCGACGGCCGCGTACCGCAGCACTGGGAGCGGGCCAAGATGGCGCTGGAGGACCTGCGCACCCGGGGCGAGCCCGACCTCGTCATCGGGCCGTCGCCGCACGACGCGCACCAGGACCACCGGACGCTCGCGCAGATGATCCCGACGGCCTACCGGGACCACCTGACGCTCGGGTACGAGATCCTCAAGTGGGAGGGCGACCTCGCCCAGCCGTCGGTCTACCTCCCGCTGTCCGAGCCGGTGCTCGGCGAGAAGATCGCGAAGCTGAACGAGCACTACGGTTCCCAGCGGGACCGCACCTGGTTCGACGACGAGACGTTCCGCGGGATCGCCCGGGTCCGCGGCGTGCAGTGCCACGCCCGGTACGCCGAGGCGTTCCACGTCCAGAAGCTGACGCTGTCCGTCGCCCCGATCGCCGGATCGGAGCCGGCGCCCGGCTTCGGCACCGGGCCGTGACACCCCACCGACCTACTGAAGGGACCACCATGCGGGTACTGCTCACCGGACATCAGGGCTACCTGGGGACGGTGATGGCACCGCTCCTCGCCTCGGCCGGCCACGACGTCACCGGGCTCGACTCCGGGCTGTTCGCCTCGTGCGTCCTGGGCAGCCTGGACACCCCCGACGTCGAGGGCTTCCCGACCGACCTCCGCGACGTCACCGTCGAGCAGCTCCGGGGCTTCGACGCCGTCGTCCACATGGCGGCGCTGTCGAACGACCCGCTCGGCTCGCTGGCCCCGGAGATCACCTACGACATCAACCACCACGCCTCCACCCGGCTGGCGCGGCTGTCGAAGGAGGCCGGTGTCGGGCGGTTCGTCTACGCCTCCACCTGCTCGGTCTACGGCGCCCAGTCCGGCGACGACCTCGTCGACGAGGACGCCCCGCTGAAGCCGGTCACCCCGTACGCGATCTCCAAGGTCCGCGTCGAGGACGACCTGGCCGAGCTGGCCGACGCCGACTTCGTGCCGGTCTCGATGCGCAACGCGACCGCGTTCGGCTTCTCGCCGCGGCTGCGCGCCGACATCGTGCTGAACAACCTGGTCGGCCGGGCGATCCTCACGAACGAGGTCACCGTCCTGTCCGACGGCACCCCGTGGCGCCCGCTCGCGCACGCCGAGGACATCGCCGGTGCGGTCGTCGCCGCGCTGGACGCCCCCGCCGACGTCGTCCGGGCCCGGGCCTACAACGTGGGTACCGAGAAGAACAACCGGACCGTCGCCGAGATCGCCCAGGCGGTCATCGACGCCGTCCCCGGCTCGACGCTGAACATCACCGGCGAGGCGGGCAACGACCCGCGGTCGTACCGGGTCGACTTCGCCCGCGCCCGCAAGGAGCTCGGTTTCGAGGCCGGCTGGACCATCCCGGCCGGTGCCGAGCAGCTCGCGACCGAGTACAAGGCCCGGGGCCTCACCCAGGACGCCTTCGACAACTCCTTCACCCGGCTCGCGGTGCTCAACGCGCGGCAGGCTGCGGGGGAGCTCGACGGGGGGATGCACGTCATCGGCGGCTGACGCCGCCCGTGAGTGGTTATCGTGGCCCTGACCGCGATAACCACTCACGAGCGCCGGAGGCGCCATGTGCCGCAACATCCGGACGTTGCACAACTTCGAGCCGCCGGCGACCGTCGACGAGGTGGACGCGGCCGCGCTCCAGTACGTCCGCAAGATCTCCGGTTCGGCGAAGCCGTCGCAGGCCAACGCCGAGGCGTTCGAGAAGGCGGTGTCGGTGGTCGCGGCGGCGACCCGCGAGCTCCTGGACGGTCTGACCACGACCGCCCCGCCGAAGGACCGCGAGGTGGAGGCGGCCAAGGCCCGGGCCCGCGCCGAGGTGCGCTACGCCCGCTGACCGGCCCCCGCGCCCGACGGGCATGACGTGCCGGTGGTCCCGGCCACCGGAACGTCACGCCGGGCGGGCGGGTCCGCCGAACCGTGGGCCCTACTCCGCGGGGACCGCCAGGGCGTCGATCTCGACGAGCATCTCCTCGCGGGGCAGGCCGGCGATCACCGTCGTGCGGGCGGGCAGGTTCCCGTCCGGTACGTGCCGGGACACGAACTCGCCGTAGGCGGTGTTCATGTCCGCGAAGTGCGCTCGGTCGGTGAGATAGACCCGGAACATCAGGACGTCGGCCACCGAGGACCCGCCGGCCTCCAGGATCGCCCGGACGTTCTCCAGCGTCCGCAGCGTCTGCGCCTGGACGTCACCCGGGGCGATGTAGGTGGCGGTGGCCGGGTCCATCGGTCCCTGGCCGGAGACCTGCAGCAGACCGCCCTTGCGGATCGCCTGGCTGAAGGTGTGCGCCGGGGCCGGCGCGTCCGGGGTGGAGACGACGGTCGTGCTCATGGGGAGGGTTCCTCTCGGGTCGGGCGCCAGCCGTGCTCCCGGGAGATCGTCCCGGTCACGGCCAGCAGTGACGGGACCAGCTCGATCAGCTGGTCGTAGGTGGCGACGATGCTCGGCACGGACACCGAGACGGCCGCCACCACGGTTCCGGCCGGTCCGCGGACCGGCGCCCCGATGCAGTTGATCGAGGGCTCGTTCTCCTCGCGGTCCTGCGCCCAGCCCTGCTCGCGGACACGGGCCAGCTCCGCCCGGTAGGCGCCGCGGTCGGTGATCGTGGCGGGGGTGCGGGCGGTGAGGTCCGCGCCGTCGAGCACCCGGTCCACCGCGGCCGGGGTGAGGTCGGCCAGCAGGACCTTCCCGGCCGCCGTCGAGTGCACCGGGCCGCGGAGCCCGACCCGGGACGCCATGCGCACGTGGTCGTGCGACTCCAGCTTGTCGATGTAGACGATCTCGCTGCCGACCAGCTCGGACAGGTGCGTGGTGTGGCCGTGCGCGCGGTTGAACGCGAGCAGGTGCGGGGCGGCGATCGAGCGGACCTCGCGCTGGTCCAGCCCGCGCGACGACAGCTCGAACAGCCGGGACCCCAGGTGGTAGCGGTGCTGCCCGTCGCGGTGCACGAAGTGCTCGTCGCCGAGCGTGCGCAGCAGCCGCAGGACGGTCGTCTTGTGCACGTCCAGCCGGGTCGCCAGCTCGTCCAGCGACGCCGGTCCCTCGCCGAGGACGACCAGGATCCGCAGCGCCTTGCCCAGGCTGGTGCTCACGTGCGGACCCCCTCGACGACGCCGTCCGGGCCGACGCGCAGGCGCGCCCACGCGTCGTCGCCGAGGTCGAGCAGGCGGTCGGGCAGCGGGGCGGCCGAGTCGCCGGCGACGACGAGCACGGCCGCGGCACCGAGGTGTCCGCGGCGCAGGCAGCGGCCGACGTCCTCGCCGCGGACGAGCCCGGTGAGCAGGCCCGCGGCGAACGCGTCGCCCGCACCGACCGGCTCGACGACGTCGACCTGCAGTGCCGGGCGCGCGGTCACCGAGCCGTCGCGGTGCACGGCGACGGCACGGTCGGCGCCGTCCTTCAGCACCAGCAGCTCCGGATCCGGCAGCAGCGCCCGCAGCCCGGCCGGGTCGGCCGTGCCGAACACCCGGAGCGCCTCGTCGCCGCCGGTCAGGACGATGTCCGCCCGGCCGGCGTGCGCGACGACCGTCGCCGGGTCGCCGCCGGGCCACATCTGCTCGCGCCAGTTCACGTCGAACGAGACCCGGTACGCCCGGGGCCGTTCCAGCAGCGCCGCCAGCGCGGCGGGGGAGACGGCCGAGGTGATCCCGCCGACGTGCAGCCAGGACGCCGACGCCAGCCGGTCCCGGATGCCCGGCCGTTCCCGCAGGTCCGGTCCGGCGGCGGAGGCCGCGGACCCCGCCCGCCGGTAGTGCATCCGGGTCCGCGGGCCGTCGGGGCCGGGCTCGGTGGACTTCGCGTAGCGACCGGTCGGCCGTGCGGGGTCGGTCTCGATGCCGCCGGTGTCCACGCCCGCGGCGGCGAGCGCTCCGGCGACGAGAGCGCCGTGCGGGTCGTCGCCGAGACGGCCGACCCAGGCGACGGGCACCCCGGCCGCGGCGAGATCGAGCGCCACGTTCACCTCGGCGCCCGCGGCGCTCGCGGGGGCGGCCGGATCGTCGATCCCGCCGGGCCGGGACACCAGCGCCAGTGCCTCGCCGAAGCACACCACACCGCCCGTCGCGGGCCGCCGACCTGCGCTCTCCACTGCTCGAACTCCTTCGTCGCCGTTGACCCGGCCGTCGGGGCGATGCTAGAACGGCCGAACCGAAATACGCAACCAGCGCTGCAAAATACGCAACGCGCCAGTTCAGACGGGGGAAACAGGGGATGACGACGTCGACGGAGACCGGACTCCGGCTCGGATCGCTCGGGGCCGAGCGGCCCGGCCCGTTCGCCAAGTCGCTCCCGCCGCTCGACGGCACGGTCGCCGACTGGCTCGCCGGGGCGCCCCCGCTGTCCGCGCTCGCCACCCCGGTGCTGACGCTCGACGACGCCGCGCTGCACGCGAACGCCCGCCGGATGGCGGAGTGGTGCACCGGGCACGGCGTCGAGCTCGCCCCGCACGGCAAGACGACGATGGCGCCCGCCCTGTGGGACCTGCAGCTCCGCACCGGGTCGCGCGGCATCACCCTGGCGACCCCGTGGCAGGCGCTGGTGGCGATCGAGTTCGGGGTCCGGTGGGTCATGCTGGCGAACTCGCTGGTCGACCCCCGCGGGCTCCGCGCGGTGGCCGCCGCCCGCGACGCCGACCCGTCGCTCGAGGTCGTCAGCTGGGTCGACTCGGTCGACACGGTCGTCGCGATGGAGGCCGGGGCCGGGAGCCCGGAACGGCCGCTCACCGTCGTCGTCGAGCTCGGGGCGCCGGGCGGCCGGACCGGGGCGCGGTCGGTCGCCGATGCCGAGCGGGTCGCCGCGGCCGTCGTCGCCAGCCCGGTGCTGCGGCTCGGCGGGGTCGGCGGCTACGAGGGCGCGCTCGCCCACGACCCGTCACCCGAGTCGCTCGGCACCGTCCGGGCCTACCTCGACGACCTGGCCGAGCTGCACCGACGGCTGCTGCCCTCCTACGAGACCGGCGAGATCGTCGTGACCGCGGGCGGCAGCGCGTACTTCGACCAGGTCGTCGAGGCCCTGGCCGGGCTCGCGGACGACCGCACCCGCGTCGTCCTGCGCTCGGGTGCCTACCTGGTGCACGACGACGGCTTCTACCGCGGCATCTCCCCGCTGGCCCGGGAGGGCGACCGGCCGTTCCGCTCGGCGATGCACGTCTGGGCCCGGGTGGTGTCCACACCGGAGCCGGGTCTCGCGCTGCTCGACGCCGGCAAGCGGGACGTGCCGTTCGACGAGGGCCTGCCCGAGCCGCAGCTGCTCGCCGACGACCTCGGGCGCCCGGCCCGCCCGCTCGCCGGGACGGTCACCGCGGTCAACGACCAGCACGCGTTCCTGCGGACCGACGAGCCGGTGACGGTCGGGCAGGTGGTGCGGCTCGGGCTGTCCCACCCGTGCACCGCCTTCGACAAGTGGCGCTGGATCCCGCTCCTGACCGGCGCCGACGACCCCGACCCCCGGGTCGCCGGCCTGGTCCGGACGTTCTTCTGATGCGCACGTTGCTGCGCGGCGGGACCGTCGTCGACGGGACCGGGGGGCCTCGCCACACCGCCGACGTCCTCGTCGACGGCGACCGGATCGCCGCGGTCGGTGACGGCGCGGGCGCCCGGTCGGACCGGGTCGTCGACGTGACCGGCATGGTCGTCGCACCCGGGTTCGTCGACATGCACGCCCACTCCGACCTGCGGCTCCTCACCGAGCCCGCGCACCTCGCGAAGATCTCCCAGGGTGTGACGACCGAGCTGCTCGGCCAGGACGGGCTGTCCTACGCCCCGGTCGACGACGACGTCCTCGTCACGCTCCGCCGCAAGATCGCCGGCTGGAACGGCGACCCCGGCCCGGACGCCTTCACCTGGCGCAGCGTCGCCGGGTACCTCGACCGGCTCGACGAGGGCGTCGCCGGGAACGCCGCCTACCTCGTCCCGCACGGCACGGTGCGTGCCCTGGTCTGCGGCTGGGACGACCGGCCCGCCCGCCCGGACGAGGTCGCGCGGATGGCCGACGTCGTCCGCACCGGCATGACCGAGGGCGCGGTCGGGCTCTCGGCGGGACTGACCTACACCCCCGGGATGTACGCCGACGGCGGCGAGCTCGTCGAGCTGTGCCGCGCGGTCGGCGAGCTGGGCGGGTTCTTCGCCCCGCACCACCGCAGCTACGGGGCCGGCGCCCTGGAGGCGTACGCCGAGATGATCGACGTCGCCGACCGGTCCGGCTGCGCGCTGCACCTGTCGCACGCGACGCTCAACTTCGGGCCGAACCGCGGCCGGGCCGGTGAGCTGATCGCGATGCTGGACGCGGCGATCGCCGGCGGCACCGACGTCACCCTGGACACCTACCCGTACCTGCCCGGCGCGACGACGCTGTCGGCGATCCTGCCGAGCTGGGCCCAGTCCGGCGGGCACGAGGCGACCCTCGGGCGGCTGCGCGACCCGGCCGCGCTCGCCCGGATCCGGGAGGACCTGGAGGTGCACGGCTCGGACGGCTGCCACGGCGTCGTCGCAGAGTGGGACACCATCGAGATCAGCGGCGTCACGGACCCGGGGCTGGCCGGGTACGTAGGGCGCACCGTCGCGGAGATCGCCGGGCCGGACGACCCGTTCGACGTCTGCGTCGATCTCCTGCTGCGCGACGACCTCGGCACCGGGATCCTGCAGCACGTCGGGCACGAGGAGAACGTCCGCGCGATCATGCGCCATCCCCGGCACACCGGCGGCAGCGACGGGCTGCTCGCCGGGGCGAAACCGCACCCGCGCGCCTGGGGCACCTTCCCGCGCTACCTCGGGCACTACTGCCGCGAGCTCGGCCTGTTCTCCCTGGAGGAGTGCGTCGCGCACCTGACGGGGCGGGCCGCGGACCGGCTGCGGCTGGCCGACCGCGGGTACGTCCGCGCGGGCCTCGCCGCCGATCTCGTCGTGTTCGACCCGGACGCGGTCGCCGACACCGCGACCTTCGCCGACCCGGCCCAGCAGGCCGCCGGCATCCCGTTCGTACTGGTGAACGGGACCTTCGCGATCGACGAGGGCGAGCGGACCGCCGCCCTCGCGGGCCGGGCCCTGCGCCGCCGTGCGGACGGGAGCACGTCGTGACCTGCGCCCCCTTGCTCTGCAGACCGCCACGCACCACCCCCCGCCCGAGCACCGCCGCCCCGGCAGGAGAACCCCGATGACGGCCTTCCTCGACTGGCTGCAGAACGACACGTCCGGCCTGCTCACCCTGGCCGCGGCGAGCGTCGTGCTGCTCCTGCTGATGATCATGCGGTGGCGGCTGGAGCCGTTCGTCGCGCTGATCGTGACCGGTGTGCTGGTGGCGCTGGTCGCCGGCGTGCCGATCACCGACCTCGTCGGGACACCGATCTCAGCGTCGGACTCGCTGCTGGAGACCGGCTTCGCCGGGATCCTCGGTCACATCGCGCCGATCATCGGCCTGGGCACCGTGCTCGGGGCGATCATGGAGCGGTCCGGGGGAGCGGACGCGCTCACCGAGCGGCTGCTGCGGCTGTTCGGGCCGCGGGGCGCGCCGCTGGCGATGGGCGTCACCGGCGTCGTGCTCGGGATCCCGGTCTTCTTCGACATCGGGATCTTCGTGCTCGCCCCGCTGGTCTACGTCGCCGCCCGGCGCGGCGGCCGCTCGCTGGTGCTCTACGCGATGCCGATGCTCGCCGGCCTGTCGATGACGCACGCGTTCCTGCCGCCGCACCCCGGCCCCGTCACGGCGGGCGGCCTGCTCGGCGTCGGGATGGGCTGGATCATCGCGATGGGCCTGCTCTGCGGGATCCCGGCCTGGCTGGTCAGCGGCGTCTGGTGGGGTGCGTTCATCGGGAAGCGGGTGCTCGTCGACGTCCCCGAGGACGCCCCGGGCGCCACCGGTCCGGCTGCGGGCACGGCCGCGGGCACGGAGTCCTCCCCGGACGGTGCCGGCGGTGCCACCCGCACCGCCGAGCGGGCGGAGGTGGCGACGACGCCGCGGCCGCCGTCGGTAGCCCTCATCGCGCTGATCATCGCGGTGCCGATGCTGCTGATCCTCGGGGCCACGGTCGGATCGGTCGCACTGCCGGAGGGCACCGTCCTGCACGACGTCCTCGTCTTCCTGGGCACCCCGGCGATCGCGCTGACGATCAGCGTGCTCCTCGCGATGTACCTGCTCGGCGTGCGCCGCGGGACGTCGATGGCCGAGCTGAGCCGGATCTCCGGCGAGTCGCTGCGCCCGGTCGGGATGATCCTGCTCGTCGTCGGCGCCGGCGCGTTCTTCGGCAAGGTGCTGCAGGAGACCGGGGTCGGCGACGCGCTCGCCGGGTCGATGACGGCGATCGGGCTCCCGCTGATCGTGTCCGCCTACCTGATCAGCGCGGCGCTGCGGATCGCGCAGGGCTCGGCCACCGTCGCCATCGTGACGACGGCGGGGATCATCGGCCCGACCGTCGCCGCCGGCGGCTACTCGCAGCCGCAGATCGCGCTGATCGTCGTCGCGGTGTCGGCCGGGTCGATCGTCGCCAGCCACGTCAACGACGGCGGGTTCTGGATCGTCGCGAAGTACTTCAACATGTCGGTGAAGCAGACCCTGCTGACGTGGACGGTGCTCGAGACGATCCTGTCCGTCGTCGGGTTCGCCGCCGCCGGTCTGGTGTGGCTGGTCGTGTGAGCCGTCAGTGCCGCGGGTCGGCGTCGAGGCTGATCGGGGCCCCGTGCGGGGTCGCGGCAGCGGCGCGCAGCCAGGCATCGGTGCGCTCGTCGACCGAGCCGGGATCGGTGAGGCCGTGCTCGGTGAGCAGCTCCTCCAGCGCGGCGAGCCAGGCGTCCCAGTAGTCCCGGCCGTCCTCGAGCTCGGCGCCGAGGGTCTCGGCGAAGTCCTGCCGGTCGAGGACGCCGCGGTCCTGCAGCGACACCGCCAGCGCGAACACCTGCGCCTGCCAGGGCTCGTCGAACACCGGGCCGTCAGGCGGGCTCAAGGTAGCTCTCCCAGGCGTCGACCGAGACCGACGACGTCGGGTCGGCGTCGGGCCCCCACAGCTCCGGTCCGGTGAAGACGACGGTGTAGAGCTGCTCGGGGGCCTCGCCGTGGCCGTGTGCGCGTGAGTCGGGCAGCACGTGCGCCCCGCGCCGTGTCTCGACGACCCCGCAGCGGCCGCGGACGTAGCGGGGGAGCCGGGTGTGCCCGCGCGGGTGCACCACCCGGGCCCGGACCCGGTCGCCGGGGGCGAACCGCGGGCCGGCGGGCTCGTCGCGCAGGGTCGGTGCGCCGGTGGCCAGCACCTCGGCGGTCTCGGCCGCGCCGAGCGGGGCCGGGGTGGCGACGCCCGGGCGCAGCGACCGGCCCGAGGCGAGCTCGTCGTCGCCGACGAGGCCGTGCGCGACGAGGAGCTTCTCGGTCGCCGCCAGCCAGATCTCGTAGTAGGTCAGGTTCAGGTAGAGCGGCGGCGGGAGCGACTCGCGGGCGTGCCGGGACTCGTCGATCGACCAGCCGCCGGGCCGGGCCGCGGCCAGGGTCAGCGCCAGCACGAGCGGCTCCCAGTCCGCGTGGAACCGGACGTCCTCGGGCTCGGGCTCGACCGGGCCGAACCCCATCGCCCCGCCGAGGTCGTGCGCGCCGTTCACGCCGTCGCCACGCGGGTGCCGATCATGGAGTCGCGGGAGACGATCGCGGCGAGGTCGTCGGCGGACCAGCCGTCGGTGCCGGGCGGGCGCTGCGGGACGACGAGGTAGCGCAGCTCCGAGGTGGAGTCGTGCACCCGGATCGCGACGTCGTCGCCGAGGACGGTGCCGAAGTCGGCGAGCACCCCGCGCGGGTCGAGCACCGCCCGCGACCGATAGGCCGGGGACTTGTACCAGACCGGGGGCAGTCCCAGGACCGGCCAGGGATAGCAGGAGCACAGCGTGCAGACGACGAGGTGGTGCTCGTCGTGGGAGTTGAAGACCGCCGCGAGGTGCTCGCCGCCGCGACCGCCGTAGCCGAGCTCGGCGACGGCCGACGTCGCGTCCTCCGCGAGCCTCCCGGCGAAGCCGGGGTCGGTCCACGCCCGGGCGACGACGTGCGCGCCGTTCCGCGGCCCGACCCGGTGCTGGTAGGTCTCGATGATCTCGTCGAGCGCGTCCGGGTCGACGTACCCCTTCTCGACGAGGATCGACTCGAGCGCCCGTACCCGGGCGTCGACCGGCCGCAGCTCTCCCGACATCACCCTGACGCTAATCATCCCGGTGCCGTCCGTCGAGGGTCGTGTGCAGGTCACCGGGCCGTCGCCCGCGTGTCCCCCGCGAGTCACCGGCGTGTCGGCCGCCGGACGACGACGGCCCGGCACCGCGGAGGCGGTGCCGGGCCGTGCGTGCGGGAGGCAGGACGTCAGGCGTCCGCGAGCGCGGACTCGAACTCGTCCGCCTTGAGCGGGGCGAGGTCGGAGACCCGCAGGAAGTCGCCGAGGGTCGTGCCGGTCGCACCCGAGTCGACGTTCTTCGGCCCGCGGCCGGCCCGGACGTCGTCCAGGTTGATGGTGCGCAGGTCGTAGGAGAACCGCGTGACGTCGGAGGTGTTCGGTGCCGACGCGTGCAGGTGGTTCGACGAGAACATGAAGACGTCGCCGGACTGGCCCGCGATCCGGATCTCGCCGCGGGAGTCGAAGTCCTCCAGCGGGAGCGGGTGCGGGCGGGTGTCGGCGGTCTTGTTGTCCGCGGCGGCGGTGCGGTGCTTCGCGACCCACTCGTCGTAGTCGTACTGGTTCGAGCCGTTCTTCACCGGCTTGTCGAAGTAGTCGGTGTACATGCTCATGACGTTCTCGCCGACGACGTCGAAGACCGGCGTCCAGTAGTTCACGAGCTGCTGGGGGTGGCCGTACCACATGTCGCGGTGGGCCTTGTAGTTGTAGGAGACGCCCGCGGTCAGGAACTGGTCGGCGGGGATCACGCGCAGCCGGGGGATGTCGAAGTAGGTGCGTTCCGGGTCGACACCGAGGTCGATCGCGAACTGCTGGCACAGCTCCTTGGTGCGCTGCCCGTTGGTGAACTCGCCCTTGAGCGGCTCGACCCGGCGGATGAACTCGTCGACGTCCATCTCGTACTGCGCACGCTCGGGGTCCAGCTCGCCGAAGGCACGGGCGATCAGGTCCTTGGCGTGGTCGGCCAGGGCGTTCGCACCGCCGATGCCGGAGTAGAGGAAGAAGTTGCCCTGGAACAGGGACTCGCGGCGCTCGTCGTCGCCGATCCGGCGGTTCAGGTAGACCGTGATCAACGCGTGCTCCTCCGTGCGGGAGTCCGGGTACACCCCGGCTGACGAGGGCGGACGTTAGCGCACACGATCGGGTGGTCTTCTACGAAGGAGCGTAGTAGTCGGGTTCTGCGACGGGGTGTCGGAATCGTCCCGTTCGCGGTGCGGCAGCCGTCACCACCCGGCCCCGCCCGCGGTCACAGGGCCAGGCGTATCGTCGTCCTCCGGCACCCAGGCCCGGGCCCACCGTGAGGCCCGCGTCCCGGGCAGGGGTCTGTCCCGCGTCCCGCGCACCACCAGCCCCACCCCGAGGAGCCAGCGCCGCCGTGGCCATCCTGTCCGGTCTGCTCACCTCAGCACTGTCCGACACCGGCCTGCGGGCCGCGGTCGACGCCGCCCGTGCCGCGGACACCCGTACCGCCGAGACCCCGGCGGTGAGCGTCGAGGGTCCGGCCGCGCTCCGCCCGCTGCTCGTCTCCGGCCTCGCCGAGGACGGCTGCGTCCTGGCCGTGACCGCCACCGACCGGGAGGCCGAGGACCTGGCGGCCGCCGTGTCCGACCTGCTCGGGCACGGCGAGGCGCTGGACGCGGCCGCCGACACCGTGCACGACAGCGCCGGCGCGCCCGTCGTCGTGCTGCCGTCCTGGGAGACGCTGCCGCACGAGAAGCTGTCGCCCCGCCCGGACACCGTCGCCCGCCGGCTGACGATCTTCCACCGGCTCGCCTCGCCGGCGACCGCACCGCGGGTCGTCGTCACGGCGGCACGGAGCCTGATCCAGCCGGTCGCGCCCGGGCTGGGCGCGCTGGCGCCGGTCTCCCTCGCGGTCGGCGAGGAGCACGAGTTCGAGCAGCTGCTGGAGCGCCTGGTCGAGCTCGCCTACACCCGCGCCGAGATGGTGACGACCCGCGGTGAGTTCGCGGTGCGCGGCGGCATCCTCGACGTCTTCCCGCCGACCGCCGAGCACCCGGTACGCGTCGAGTTCTGGGGCGACGAGGTGTCGGAGATGCGCGCGTTCTCGGTCGCCGACCAGCGTTCGGTCGGCGAGGTCGGTCGGGTCGAGGTGCCGCCGTGCCGGGAGCTGCTGCTGACCGGGCCGGTCCGGCAGCGCGCCGCCGAGCTGGCCGCCGAGCAGCCCGAGACCGCGGGCCTGAACCGCAACCCGCTGCGCGAGCTGCTGGAGAAGCTGTCCGAGGGCATCCCCGGCGAGGGCATGGAGTCGCTGATCCCGGCCCTCGTGGGCGGCGAGATGCAGCTGCTGTCCGACCTGCTGCCCGCCGGGTCCCGCGTGCTGCTCGCCGACCCGGAGCGGATCCGCACCCGCTGCGCGGACCTGGTCCGGACCGGGCAGGAGTTCCTGGAGGCGTCCTGGCTGGCGACCGGATCGGGCGGCGAGGCCCCGATCGACGTCTCCGGATCGGCCTACCGCGACCTCACCACGACCCTCGCGCAGTCCACCGCGACCGGGCGCCCGGTGGTCTCGCTGTCCCCGCTGCTGTCCGGCGCCGACGACGTCGTCGTCCCGGCCGTGCACGAGATCGAGCCCTACCGCGGCGACACCGACCGCGCGATCACCGACCTGCGCGCGCACGTCGCCACCGGCGGCGCGGCCGTGCTGGTGCTGGCCGGGCAGGGCACCGCGGACCGCTCCCTGGAGCAGCTGCGCGACGCCGAGGTCCCGGCGTCCAAGGTGGACACCCTGCCGGACGCCCCGGAGAAGGGCGTCGTCACCGTCACCTGCGGCCGGGTGCTCAACGGCTTCACCGCCACCGAGGTCGGGCTCGTCCTGATCTCCGAGGCCGACCTCACCGGCAGCAGGGCCGGGCTCGACGCCGCCCCGCGCAAGACCACCCCGCGCCGCCGCAACGCCGTCGACCTGGCGGTGCTGCAGCCCGGCGACTACGTCGTCCACAACCAGCACGGCATCGGGCGCTTCGTCGAGATGAAGGAGCGCACCGTCCAGGGCGCCACCCGCGAGTACCTGGTGCTGGAGTACGCCAGCTCCAAGCGCGGGCAGCCCGCCGACCGGCTGTTCGTCCCGACCGACGCGCTCGACGAGATCAGCCGCTACGTCGGCGGCGAGCAGCCCTCGGTCAACAAGCTCGGCGGCGCGGACTGGGCGAAGACCAAGGGTCGCGCCCGCAAGGCGGTCAAGGACATCGCGGCCGGGCTGGTCCAGCTCTACGCGGCGCGGCAGGCGTCCCCGGGGCACGCCTTCGGCGCCGACACCCCGTGGCAGCGCGAGCTCGAGGACGCCTTCCCCTACACCGAGACCCCCGACCAGCTCTCGGCGATCGACGAGGTCAAGAAGGACATGGAGCGGCCGGTCCCGATGGACCGGGTGATCTCCGGCGACGTCGGTTTCGGCAAGACCGAGATCGCCGTCCGGGCCGCGTTCAAGGCGGTCCAGGACGGCAAGCAGGTCGCCGTCCTGGTGCCCACGACGCTGCTGGCGACCCAGCACCTCAACACCTTCGCCGAGCGGATGCGCCAGTTCCCGGTGACGGTCCGCGGGCTGTCCCGCTTCACCGACGCCGCCGAGGCGAAGGAGACGATCGACAAGCTGGCCGAGGGCACCGTCGACGTCGTCGTCGGGACCCACCGGCTGCTGCAGGGCGCGGTCCGCTGGAAGGACCTCGGCCTCGTGGTCGTCGACGAGGAGCAGCGGTTCGGCGTCGAGCACAAGGAGCACATCACCGCGCTGCGGGCGCACGTGGACGTCCTCACGCTGTCCGCGACGCCGATCCCGCGGACCCTGGAGATGAGCCTCGCCGGCATCCGGGAGATGTCGGCGATCACGACCCCGCCCGAGGACCGGCACCCGACCCTGACCTACGTCGGCGCCTACGACGACAAGCAGGTCGCCGCCGCCGTCCGCCGCGAGCTGCTGCGCGACGGCCAGGTGTTCTACGTGCACAACCGGGTCAGCTCGATCGACAAGGCGGCCAAGAACATCCAGGACCTCGTCCCGGAGGCCCGGGTCGCGGTCGCGCACGGCCAGATGAACGAGGAGCTGCTGGAGCGCACGGTCAACGCGTTCTGGCACCGCGAGTTCGACGTGCTGGTGTGCACGACGATCGTCGAGAACGGCCTGGACATCTCCAACGCCAACACGCTGATCGTCGAGCGCTCCGACACGCTCGGGCTCTCCCAGCTGCACCAGCTGCGCGGCCGGGTCGGCCGGGGCCGGGAGCGGGGCTACGCCTACTTCCTGTTCCCGCCCGAGCACCCGCTCACCGAGACCGCGCACGACCGGCTCGCCACCATCGCCCAGCACTCCGAGCTGGGCTCCGGTGCCGCCGTCGCCATGAAGGACCTGGAGATCCGCGGCGCGGGCAACATCCTGGGTGCCGAGCAGTCCGGGCACATCGCGGGCGTCGGGTTCGACCTCTACATCCGGCTGGTCGGGGAGGCCGTCGCGGCGTTCCGCAAGCAGGCGGGCGGGGAGACCGGGGCGTCGGTCGAGGACGAGCAGCTCGTCGAGGTGCGGGTGGACCTGCCGGTCGACGCGCACGTCCCGCACGACTACGTCGACGGCGAGCGCCTGCGCCTGGAGGTCTACCGCAAGATCGCCGAGGCGCCCGACGACGCGGCGCTGTCCGCGATCGTCGAGGAGCTGACCGACCGCTACGGCGAGCCGCCCACCCCGGTGCGGAACCTGCTGGAGGTGGCCCGGTTCCGGCAGCTCTGCCGTCGCCTGGGCGTCCGCGAGGTCGCCTCGGCCGGCACCCAGCTGCGGATCGGCCCGCTGCAGCTGCCGGACTCCGCGCAGCTCAGGCTCCGGCGGCTGTACCCGAAGGCGCAGTACAAGGCGGCCGCGCAGATCGTCACCGTGCCGAAGCCGGTGCAGGGCGGGCGGATCGGCGGATCGCCGGTGCGCGACGTCGAGCTGCTCGGCTGGTGCGCGGAGCTGCTGCTGCAGATCGTGCCGTCGTCGACCCCGGTGCACAGCTCGTCGGGCTGATCCCCGCACCGGCCGGGGCTGTCGGTGGCGCGGGCTAGCGTGGCCGCATGCCCGCCTTCCTGCGCCATCCACACCTGCACGACGACACGCTCGTCCTCGTCGCGGAGGACGACGTGTGGACCGCCCCGGTCGCGGGCGGGCGGGCCTACCGGCTGACCGCCGACGAGGTCCCGGTCACGGCGCCGCGGATCTCGCCGGACGGTGCGGCGGTGGCCTGGACCTCCCGGCGCGACGGCATGTGGGAGGTCTACCGGACCGCGCTCGACGGCGGCGGCGTCACCCGGCTGACCTGGTGGGGCGACGCGTCCACCCGGGCCGCGGGCTGGACCCCGGAGGGCGGGGTCGTGGCCCTGTCCGCGCACGACGAGGCGACCGCCCGGTCCCGGGCGTACGCCGTGCCCGCGACCGGTGGCACGCCGCGGCTGCTGCCGTACGGGTCGCTCACCGCGGTCGCGTTCCAGCCCGGCGGTCCCGCGGTGCTCACGCAGGTCGAGGGCGGCCGGGACGCCGCGCACTGGAAGCGCTACCGCGGCGGCCGGGCCGGCAGGCTGTGGCTCGACGCCGGCGGCACCGGCGACTTCGTGCGGGTGCTGGCCGGGCTGGACGGGCAGCTGGAGTCCCCGATGGTCGTCGACACCCCGGGCGGCGCGCGGCTGGCGTTCGTGTCCGACCACGAGGGCTGGGGCAACGTCTACTCGGTCCCGCTCGCCGACCCCGGCTCCGACCTGCGCCGGCACACCGACCACGGCGCCGGGGGAGCGGTCCCCGACTTCTACGCCCGGCACGCCTCGACCGACGGCCGCCGGGTCGTCTACGAGTGCGCCGGGGAGATCTTCCTGCTCGACGGGCTGGACGCCGGATCACGGCCGCGCCGGATCGACGTCCGGCTCGGCGGCCCGCGCTCGGCCCGTGACCCGTTCCGCGCGTCGATCCCCGGCGACCTGGGGCCGGTGCGGCCGGACCGGAGCGGCCGGGCCGGCGTCGTCGGGGTGCGCGGGACCGTGCACCGGCTGACCCACCGCGACGGCCCGGCCCGGGCACTGCTGGCCGAGCCCGGGGTCCGGGCCCGGCTGGCGCACCCGCTGGGCGACGACCGCGCGGTGTGGGTGGACGACGCCGAGGGCGAGGACGCGGTCTGCGTCGCCCCGCTGGACCCGCACGCACCCGGTGCCCCGGAGCGGGTGCGGTACGCGGCGGGCGGGCTCGGCCGGGTGCTGGAGCTCGCGCCGTCGCCGGACGGCGGCGCGGTCGCGCTGACCACGCACGACGGTCGGCTGCTGGTGCTGCACACCGGTGTCCCCGCGTCCGGGGCGGAGAACCCGGACGGGGTCGTCGACGGGGCCGCCGGGGACGGGGCCACCGCGGTGCCCGAGCGCGCCGCCGGTGAGCTGCGGGAGCTCGCACGGGGCGCGGCCGGGGAGCCGTTCGACGTCGTGTGGTCACCGGACTCGTCGTGGCTCGCGTGGTGCGATCCGACCGAGGCCGGGCTGTCGCGGGTGGTGCTGACCCGCCTCGACGACGGCGGCCACACCGAGGTGACCCACGGCCGGTTCCACGACAGCGACCCGGCGTTCACCGCGGACGGCAAGCACCTGGCGTTCCTGTCCCGCAGGGTGTTCGACCCGTCCTACGACCAGCACTCCTTCGACCTGACCTTCGGGACCGGCTGGAAGCCGTTCCTGGTGCCGCTCGCCGCGCGCACGCCGTCGCCGTTCGGGGAGAGCCCGGACGGCAGGCCGGTCGACCCGGGCGACGAGGGTCCGGAGGACCCGCCCGCGACCCCGCCCGACCCGGCGGGCGGCGGCGAGGACGACGGCGGCACCGACCGCGCCGCGGCCACCGACGCGACCGCGACGGCGGCACCCGCGGCGGCGGCCCCGGCGACGGCGGGCGCGGGGCGCAGGCGCGGCGACGACGGCCCGCCGGAGGTCGTCGTCGACGTCGCCGGGCTCGCCGACCGCGTCGTCGGGATCCCCGTCGAGGCGGCCCGCTACCACGGCCTCACCGCGATCTCCGGCGGTCTGGTCTGGCTCCGGCTCCCCGGCGGTGGTGTCCTCGGCGACAGCCTCCCGGACCCCGACGACGAGCGGGAGCGCGCCGTCCTGGAGCGCTACGACCTCGCCCGGCGCTCGGTCACCGTGATCGCCGACCCGGCGTCCGGGTTCGCCGTCAGCGGCGACGGGAAGCGGATCGTCGTGCGGGACCGCGGCAAGGTCCGGCTGCTGCGCGCCGACCGCAGCGGCTCGTCGGCCCCCGACGACGGCGCCGGCGACGAGTTCGAGATCGACACCTCCCGGCTCGTCGTCACGGTGGACCCGTCGGCGGAGTGGCGGCAGATGTTCGACGAGACCGCCCGGCTGATGCGCGACCACTTCTGGGTCGAGGACATGGCCGGGGTCGACTGGGCCGCCGAGGTCGCGCGCTACCGGCCGCTCGTGGACCGGCTCGGCAGCCACGACGACCTGGTCGACCTGCTGTGGGAACTGCACGGCGAGCTCGGCACCTCGCACGCCTACGTGATCGGCGGGCGGCCCGCCGGCGACCCGACCGGCCGGCCCGGGCTGCTCGGCGCCGATCTCGAACCCGCCGGCGACGGCTGGCGGATCACCCGGGTGCTGCCGCCGGAGACGTCCGCGCCGGCGGCCCGCAGCCCGCTGTCGGCACCGGGCGTCGACGTCCGGGCCGGGGACGTGCTGCTGGAGGTGGGTGGCGCCCCTGTCGACCCGCACTGGGGTCCGGCGCCGCTGCTGGTGTCCGCCGCGGGCCGCACGGTCGAGCTCACCGTCCGGTCCGGCCCCGGCCGCGACGACGCGGGCACCGTGCGCCGGGTGGCGGTCCGTCCGCTGCGCTCCGACGCCGAGCTGCGCTACCAGGACCGGGTGGCCCGGCTGCGGGCCGAGGTCGACGAGCGCTCCGGTGGCCGGCTCGGCTACCTGCACGTGCCGGACATGATGGGGTACGGCTGGGCGCAGCTGCACCGCGACCTCGCCCGGGAGACCGCCCGCGACGGCCTGGTGCTCGACGTGCGGGGCAACCGCGGCGGGCACACCTCGCAGCTCGTCGTGGAGAAGCTGGCCCGCACCGTGATCGGCTGGGACCTGCCGCGGCACCGGGCGCCGTCGACCTATCCGGAGCAGGCGCCGCGCGGACCGGTCGTGGCACTCGCCGACGAGCGCTCCGACTCCGACGGCGACATCGTCACCGCCGCGATCAAGCGGCTCGGGATCGGGCCGGTCGTGGGCGTCCGCACCTGGGGCGGGGTGATCGGCATCGACGGGCGGTACGGGCTCGTCGACGGCACCCGCATCACCCAGCCCCGCTACGCCACCTGGTTCGACGACACGGGCTGGGGGATGGAGAACCACGGCGTCGATCCGGACATCGAGGTCGTCGTGACCCCGCAGGACCGGGCCGCCGGGCGGGACCCGCAGCTCGACCGGGCGATCGAGCTGGCGCTGCAACGGCTCGACGAGCACCCGCCCGCCCGGCCGCCGGACGTCGCGACCCGGCCCTCGATGGCGCGCCCGGCGCTCCCGGGCCGCCCGGGGAGCTGACCGGATCCGGCCGCCGGACGCCTCGCCCGTGCCGTTGCACCGCGACGGGGCGGGCGAGGGAGATCGGCGCCACACCCCGTGAGAAGGTGGAGCCCGTGCGGACACGCAGGATCATCGCCGCCCTGGTGGTCGCCGGGGCGCTCCTGGCCGGGTGCGGAACCGGGCCGAACCGGGTCGACTCGGCGGCCGTCGTCGGGGAGACGTCGATCCCGCTCGACGACGCCCAGGCCGCGATCAGCTCGGTGCTCACCCGGCCCGGTCTCGTCGAGGGGCTGACGTCGCAGGGCGGTTCCCAGGCCGACATCGGCCGTGCGATCGTGTCCCAGCTGGTTATCCGGGACCTGCTCGACCGGCTGCCCGCCGAGCAGACCGGTTCGGTCACCGAGCAGCAGGTCCAGGAGCAGATCGACCGTGCGGGCGGCGAGCAGGCCGTCGTCGCCGGGTCGCTGTCGGTCGGCGGGCCGCAGGCCTCCGCCCGCGACGACCTCCAGCTCGCCGGGCTGGCCCGCTCGGAGCTCGACCGGCTGTCGGTCACCGCCGACATCGCCGTCGCGCAGACCCGCGAGGAGGCCGAGCAGCTCGCCCGCGAGATCGCCGCGGGCGGTGCCCGTGCCGACAGCGCACTCGCCGGAGCCGGTACGGCGCAGCGTGACCTCGCGATCCGCCCGGCCGAGACCCCCCAGGCCGCGCTGACCCCGTTGATCGGGCTGCCGGCCGGGCAGGTCGCCGCGTTCCCGCTCGGCACCGGCCAGGGCTGGGTCGTGGTCCGGGTGACCGACCGCCGTCTCGGTGAGCCGGTGCCGGGGGCGAGCGCCACCGCGGGCCTCGACCAGCAGACCCTGGCCGAGGCCGGTGTCCGGCTGCTCACCCCGACCGCCCTGGACGCGGGGGTGGAGCTCAACCCGCGCTATGGCGTCTGGGACCCGGTCCGGATGGTCGCGGCGCCGACGGCGGCGGACGCCTCCCTCGTCCTCCCGGTCGCGGGCGCCACGCCGGCCCCGGCGGCCACGCCGTGACCGCGGTCGTCGTCACCTGCCCCCGGCGGGGCGCCGCGCTCCCGGCGGCCGCGCTGCCCGCCCTCCGGGCCGCGGACCGCGTGCTCGCGGTCCCGGGCCTCGACGCCGGCGCCGCCGCCGGCGCGCAGGACTGGGACGGCACCGATCCCGGCGGCCTGCCCGACGGCACCGTCCTGCTCGTCCCCGCGGGCCACCCCGCCGCGACGGCCACCGGAGCGGTGCCGCCGCCCGCCGGGCACGGCGTGCTCGACGCGGTCGCGGTGATGGACCGGCTCCGCTCGCCCGGCGGCTGCCCGTGGGACGCCGAGCAGACCCACGAGTCGCTGCTGCGCTACCTCGTGGAGGAGTGCTACGAGCTCTACCAGTCGATCGAGGACGGCGACCGCACCGAGCTGCGCGAGGAGCTCGGTGACGTGCTGCTGCAGGTGCTGTTCCACGCCCGCGTCGCTGCCGAGCACGCGGACGCGCCGTTCGGGATCGACGAGGTCGCCACGGGCCTGGTCGACAAGCTCGTCGGCCGGCACCCGCACGTGTTCCCGGCCGGTGACGACGCCGGGGAGGAGGTCCGCACCGCCGCGGACCAGGACCGCCGGTGGGACGAGCTGAAGCGCGCCGAGAAGCAGCGCGAGTCCAGCCTGGACGGTGTCGCGGCCGCTCAGCCCGCCGTCGCGCTCGCCGCGAAGCTGGCGTCCCGCACGGCGAAGGCCGGCCTGCCCGCCGACCTGCTGCCGGGCGGCGAGGAGACCGGCGAGCACCTGTTCCGGGTGGCCGCCGCCGCGCAGCTCGGCGGCGGCGATCCCGAGGCCGCGCTGCGCACCGCCGCCCGGGCGTTCGACGCCCGGGTCCGCGCCGCCGAGAAGGCCGCCGCGGCCGCCGGGAAGGCCCCGCACGCGTTGACCGCCGAGGACTGGCGGGCCTTCTGGGACACCCCGTAGCAGCACCGTTCCCGGCCGCGTCGGTACGGTGGACGGAGTGGCTGTCCGCGTCGTCCTCTCGATGCTCGGTGTCCTGTTCGCCGGGGTGCTGGTGCTGGTGGTGCTCGCCACCCTCGTCGCCGGCCCCGGTTCCAGGACGTCCCCCTCGGACCCGGTCGACCGGGACGCCCCGCCACCCGCCGTCGCCCCACTCGGGGCGGACACCGACGTCGTCGCGTGGTCCCGGGACGCCGCCGGGGACACCCGGATCCCGCAGCGCACCCTGCAGGCCTACGCCACCGCCGAGCTCCGCCAGCGCGAGCGGGCCCCGGAGTGCCGGCTGAGCTGGTCGACACTGGCCGGGATCGGCCGCGTCGAGTCCCGGCACGCGCGGATCGGAGGTGCCACGACCGGACCGGACGGCCGGGCCGACCCGCCGATCGTCGGGATCGCGCTGGACGGGACGGACGGCACCCGCCGGATCGCCGACACCGACGGCGGGCGGCTCGACGGCGACCCGGTCCTGGACCGCGCGGTCGGCCCGATGCAGTTCCTGCCCGAGACCTGGGCGCGGTACGGCGCCGACGGTGACGGCGACGGTGCCGCCGACCCGCAGCAGGTGGACGACGCGGCGCTCGCCGCGGCCGGGCTGCTCTGCGCGGGCGGCCGCGACGCCGGCGACGGCGACGACTGGTGGGACGGCGTGCTCGCCTACAACGCGTCCGGCAGCTACGCCCGCGACGTCTGGTCCGCCGCCGCCGACTACGGCCGCCGCACCGCCCGGTCCTGAGCCCTCGGCGGGATCACGCCAGCAGTGAACGGCCCCAGTAGTCGTCGCCGTCCTGCAGGCCGGGCGGGACGGCGAACACGGCCGACCCGGTGTGCTCCAGGTACTCGCTGAGCGTGTCGGAGCGGGCGAGCCTGCGCTGCACGGGGACGAACTGGCGCTGCGGGTCCCGCACGAACGCGACGAAGAACAGGCCCGCGTCGAGGTGGCCGCGGCCGTCCGAGCCGTCGACGAAGTTGTAACCGCGCCGCAGCATCCGCACCCCGCCGTTCTCCTGCGCGGAGGCCAGCCGGATATGGCTGTCGTCGGGGATGACCGGGCCCTCCGGGCCCGTCGCCGCCAGGTCGGCGAGGTCGAACTCGGCCGTCCCGGTCAGCGGGGCACCCTCTCCCTTGTCCCGGCCGATGATCTGCTGCTGCTCGTCGAGGTTGGTCCGGTCCCAGGTCTCGATGTGCATCCGGATCCGGCGCGCCACGAGGTAGGAGCCGCCGCGGAGCCAGGCCGGGCCCTCGTCGCCGATCCAGACGTGCTCGTCGAGCAGGTCGGGCTCCTCGGCCTTGAGGTTGTTGGTGCCGTCCTTGAACCCGAACAGGTTGCGCGGGGTGGCCTGACCCGTCGACGTCGAGGACGTCCGCCCGAACCCCAGCTGCGACCAGCGGACCTCGGTGACGCCGAAGCCGTCGCGTACGAGGTTCCGGATCGCGTGCACGGCGACCTGCGGGTCGTCGGCGCAGGCCTGGATGCACAGGTCCCCGCCCGACCGGGCCGGGTCGAGCTGGTCGCCCTGGAACCGGGGCAGTTCGGCGAGCGGCGCCGGGCGCCGGTCCGGGATCCCGAGCTTGGTGAACAGCGACGGCCCGACGCCGAAGGTCAGCGTCAGCGAGGCCGCCGCCAGCCCGAGCGCCTCCCCGGTGTCGGCGGGGGCGACGTAGCGGTTGGCCGGGACGGCGCCGCCGTCGGTGGTCTCCAGCCCGGCCGTCATCCGTTCCGCGGCCGTCGTCCACCGCCGCAGGAGTTCCCGGACGGTGTCCCGGTCCGTGCTGGTCAGGTCGAGCGCCACGAAGTGCAGCCGGTCCTGGGCCGGGGTGACGATCCCGGCCTGCCGGCCGCCGCGGAACCCGACCGTGCGTGCGCCGGGGGCACCCGCGCCGGCCAGGCCGTACGCGGCGGCACCCGCGCCGGCCAGCGCCACGCCGGCACCGGCCAGCCCGAACGCCTGCCGCCGGGAGAGCCGGGCACTCATGTGGTGACGGTTCCGGCGACCTTGCTGACCGGCTCGGAGAGGGCGTCGACCGCCGCGCTCATCTTCTTGATGTCCTCGGGGGTCAGCGCGGTGTAGAGCACGTAGCCGTCACCGGAGCGGTAGCCCTGCAGCAGGGTGTCGACGGCCTGGAAGCGCTCGTCGAGCACCGGGCCCAGTGCGGGGTCCTTGGCGTCGATCACCGGGCGCAGCGCCGCGACCGCGGCCTGCGAGCCCTCCACGTTCGCCTGGAAGTCCCACAGGTCGGTGTGCGAGTAGCGGTCCTCCTCGCCGGTGATCTTGCCGGTGGCGACCTCGTCGAGGAGCTCCTTGGCGCCGTTCGCCAGCTGCACGGGCGTGAGCACGACGGTCGTCGTGCGGGTCGCGAGGTCGCCGACGTCGGCCGTGAGCTGGTCGGCGACGGCGGGCGAGTCCGGCTGCAGTCCGGTCACCCAGAGGTCCTTCTCCAGCCGGTGGTACCCGGTGAAACCCACGCCGGGGTCACGCTCGTCGTCCTCGCGGCCGTCGATCCTCGGGTCGATGTCGCCGAACGACTCGGCGACCGGCTCGATCCGCTCCCAGTAGGTCCGCGCGACCGGGTACAGCGCCTTCGCCTTCTCCACGTCGCCCGCCTTGACGGCGTCGGCGAACTCCTGCGTCTTCGGGACGAGCGCCCCGACCTGGGAGGCGACGTACCGCGAGTAGCCGGCGGTGGCCTCGGCGAGCCGGGCGTCGGAGTCGGTGGAGCGGGCGACCGACCCGGTGACGGTGAAGGGTGCCCGGATGCCGTCGCCGGACATGCCCGGCTTGCAGGCGGTCGTGTACGACCCGCCGTCCGGGACCTCGACGATCAGGTCGCGGGACAGCCCCGGGCCGATGTTCTCGACCTCGCCCATGATCCGGTCACCGGTGCCGTAGAGGTAGAACTCGGTGACCTTGGAGCCGGCGTTGGTGACCCGGAAGGTGATGTTCCCGGCGGGGGCCTCGGCGGTCGCCACCTCGCACGCGGTGTCGGTGTTGTTCACCTCGATCGGGCCGCCCTCACCCGCCGCCGTGGGCGCGGTGGAGGTGCAACCGGCCAGGACGGCGACGGCGGCGAGGGACGCGAGGCCGGTGGCCGTGCGCATCTGCGGGGACATGACTCTCCTGCGGGGCGAGAAGGGGCCGGGGGCGGAACGGGTCACGAGGTGGTGGAGGACGTACGGCGCGCGGGACGGCGGGCCGGGCGCAGGAACAGCACCAGGACCACCACGACGTAGACGGACCAGACGACGGCCTCCAGCACGGTCGTCTGCGGGGAGAAGTTGAAGATCCCCTTCAGCACGGTGCCGTACCAGGAGTCCGGCGGGACGGCGGCGCTGACGTCGAAGGCGAGGGTGGTGAGGCCGGGCAGGATCCCGGCCTCCTGCAGGTCGTGGACGCCGTAGGCGAGGATCCCGGCGGCGACGAAGATCAGCAGGAACCCGGTGACGGTGAAGAACCGCCCGAGGTCGATCCGCAGCGCGCCCCGGTAGATCAGGTAGGCGATGGTCACGGCGACCGCGATCCCGATCAGGAACCCGGCCAGGGGGCCCGCGGTCTCGCCGGCGGCCTGCGCGGCGGCGAAGAAGAAGACCGCGGTCTCCAGCCCCTCCCGGCCGACGGCCAGCGCGGCCACGACGACGACGGCCCACGGCCCCATCGCGACCGCCCGGTCCAGCTTCCCCTCCAGCTCGGCCGACAGCGTGCGCCCGTGCGACCGCATCCAGAAGATCATCCAGGTGACGAAGCCGACCGCGAGGATCGACAGCGAGCCGCCGAGCGCCTCCTGCGCCTCGAACGTGAGCGCCTGCTGGGTCAGGGTGAGCCCGAGGGTGACCCCGACGCTGACGGCGACGGCGGCCCCGACACCCAGCCAGACCCGCGGCAGCTCCGCGCGGCGCCCCGTGCGGACGAGGAAGGCGACCAGGATCGCGACGACGAGCGAGGCCTCCAGGCCTTCGCGCAACCCGATCAGGGCGTTTCCGAGCATGACGGGCCGCTCCTCGGACCTCTCGTCGCTGTCGGCAGACGCGAGGTCAGGGTGCGCTGCCCGGCGCGAAGGCTAACCTCACCGCCGATGCGGAGGAAGGGTCATGTCTGCTTCCTCCCGTAAGATCCCCGGAGCGCCGTTCGTGCTGGTCAGGACTTCGGGTCCGACGGCCGGTCGCCGCTCAGCGCGATCCGCGCGCGGATCTCCCCGAGCGCCTCCTGGTACTCCGGGCGGGGGTCCATCGCGGACGCCATCTTCAGCTGCGTCTCCGCCTCGGTCAGCCGTCCCTGTCGTTGCAGCGTCTTGCCGAGCGCGAACCGCGCGTAGTGGTCCGCCGGTTCGATCTCGATCACCCGGTGGAACGCCGCCTCGGCCTTCCGCAGCTGAGCCGAGTCCAGATAGGCCCGCCCGGCCAGCAGGTGCACCGAGGCGTCGGTGGAGTCGGCCGGATCACCGGGGCGGAGGGCGGTCCGCAGCGCGTCCAGGGCCTCGAGCGGCCGGTGCCGGGAGAGCAGCTGGTCGGCGCGCCGGAACGCGGCGACCGGGTCCGGGGAGTTCGCGCGGGGACTGCTCATGGTCACCCCACGTTAGGTGTGATCCAACGGCAACGCGAGGCTTGACAGCGCGCCGAGGGTGACCAGCGCATCCCCCGCGCCCCCGCGGTCGGTGACTACGCTGGCGCACCGGACGCGACCCCCATGAGAACAGGAGTCACGGTGGCGGTCATCGAGCAGGTCGGGGCACGCGAGATCCTCGATTCGCGGGGCAACCCGACGGTGGAGGTCGAGGTCGCACTGGACGACGGCACGCTGGCGCGTGCCGCGGTCCCGTCGGGCGCCTCGACCGGAGAGCACGAGGCCGTCGAGCTGCGCGACGGCGACAAGAACCGGTACGGCGGGAAGGGTGTCGAGAAGGCCGTCGCGGCCGTCCTCGACGAGATCGGCCCGGAGCTCGTCGGTGTCGAGGCGGTCGACCAGCGGCTGGTCGACCAGCGTCTCGTCGACCTCGACGGCACCCCGGACAAGTCGAAGTTCGGCGCGAACGCTCTCCTGGGCGTCTCGCTGGCGGTGGCGAAGGCCGGCGCCGAGTCGTCCGGGCTGGAGCTGTTCCGGTACGTCGGCGGCTCCAACGCGCACGTCCTGCCGGTCCCGATGATGAACATCCTCAACGGTGGTGCGCACGCCGACACCTCCGTCGACGTGCAGGAGTTCATGATCGCGCCGATCGGCGCGGAGACCTTCCGCGAGGCGCTGCGCTGGGGTGCCGAGTGCTACCACGCGCTGAAGTCGGAGCTGAAGGACAAGGGACTGTCGACCGGCCTCGGCGACGAGGGCGGGTTCGCCCCCGACGTCAAGGGCGGCACCCGCGGGGCGCTGGACCTGATCGCGGCCGCCGTGCAGCGGGCGGGCTACACCCTGGGTACCGACGTCGTGCTGGCCCTCGACGTCGCCGCGACCGAGTTCCACTCCGACGGCAGGTACGCCTTCGAGGGCAAGAAGCTGACCGCGGACAAGCTCGCCGAGGTCTGGCGCGAGCTCGTCGACGCCTACCCGCTGGTGTCCATCGAGGACCCGCTGGACGAGAACGACTGGGACGGCTGGGTCGCGCTGACCGAGGCGGTCGGCGACAAGGTGCAGCTGGTCGGCGACGACCTGTTCGTCACCAACCCGGAGCGGCTGGAGGACGGCATCGCCCGCGGCGCCGCGAACGCGCTGCTGGTGAAGGTCAACCAGATCGGCACCCTGTCGGAGACCCTCGATGCGGTGACGATGGCGCACAACGCGGGGTACCGCTGCATGATGAGCCACCGTTCCGGGGAGACCGAGGACGTCACCATCGCGGACCTGGCCGTCGCGACCGGTTGCGGTCAGATCAAGACCGGCGCCCCGGCCCGGTCCGAGCGGGTGGCGAAGTACAACCAGCTGCTGCGCATCGAGGAGCTCCTCGGCGACGCCGCCCGCTACAACGGCGAGCTGGCGTTCCCGCGCTACGTGGTGCCCGGCCAGGCCTGAGCGGCCGGGACCCGCGGATCCGGGTGCCGTGTCGAGGTCTCCTCGGCGCGGCACCCGGACCGACGCCCGATCGGGCGGCATCCTGGGGGTGACGCACACGCTGCGGCACCATCGGGCCGGTCCGGGGTGCCGGCCGGACCGGGGGAGGGGAACGCATGGGCGAACGGCGCAGCCGCAGTCGTGACACGCGGGCGCGTGCCACCGGGGCCGGCCGGAGCCGGGCCGCGGCCACGCCGCGGAGGTCGCCCTCCCGCTCGTCGGGGGCCCGGAACGGGGACCGGTCCCGCAGCGCGTCCGGACGCTCACGTCCGGCCGGGCCGCCCTCGGCGCGGCCGCGGCTGACCCGGGCCCGCTCCAAGGCCGGCGAGGTCGTCGCCCGCACCACCGGCCTCCTCGGCCTGTCGTCCACCAAGCGGGCCGCGATCCTCGCGATCGTCGTCTGCGCGCTGGCGCTCACCGTGGCCGTCCCGCTGCACAACTTCGTGGCCCAGCGCCAGGAGCTGGCCGCCGTGTCCGAGCAGCAGCAGGCGCTCGAGGCCGACGTCGCCCGGCTGTCGGCGGACCGTGCGCGGCTGTCCGACCCCGCCGAGGTGCAGGCACAGGCGCGCACCCGGCTCGGGATGGTCCAGCCCGGCGAGACCCCCTACGTCGTGCAGTTCCCGGTCCCGCAGGAACCGGCGCCCGAGGACGGGCAGGCCGAGCCCGGCGTGCCCTGGTTCCACACCCTGTGGGACGACGTCTCGGGCGAGCAACGACGATGAGACCGTGAACGTCTCGCAGGACCCCCGTCCCCCCGGCCTGGAAGCCGGCCCCGTGGCACAGGCCGACCTCGACGCCGTCGCCCGGCAGCTCGGACGTGCCCCGCGCGGGATCCTCGCCGTCGCCTACCGCTGCCCGTCCGGGCACCCGGCGATCGTGCAGACGGCGCCGCGGCTGCCGGACGGCACCCCGTTCCCGACGCTCTACTACCTGACCTGCCCGCGGCTCTCGTCCCGCATCGGGACGCTGGAGGCCGAGGGCCGCATGAAGGAGATGCAGGACCGGCTCGCCGTCGACCCGGACCTCGCGGACGCGTACCGGCGGGCCCACGAGCAGTACCTCGCCGAGCGCGACGCGATCGAGCCGCTGTCCACCCATCCGGACGTCACCGCCGGCGGGATGCCGGACCGGGTGAAGTGCCTCCACGTGCACGTCGCGCACGCGCTCGCCGCCGGGTCCGGGGTGAACCCCTTCGGGGACGAGGCGATCGCCGAACTCGGGGCGTGGTGGCTGCCCGCCGGGGAGTGCTCCTAGCGCCCGGGCGTCGCCCGCTCGAGGAGGGTGCCGACCGCGTCCGACCCGGGACGGGTGCCCGCGGTGCGCAGCGGGCCGTCGCCGTCCAGCCGGCTGGCGAGGAGGACGTCGGCCACCGCGGCCGGCGCGTGCCGCACCACGAGCGAGCCCTGCAGCGCCAGCGCCGCCAGCTCCGCGAGCCGGCGGGCCCGGCGCTCCTGCGGAGCAGCCAGCTCGGCCCGCAGGGCGGCGATCACGGCGTCCAGCCGCGGGTCGCTCCCCGCGCCGAGGTCGATCTCGGCCAGCAGCGCGTCGACGGCGGCGGGCTCGCGGGCGATCGCGCGCAGCACGTCGAGGGCGGTCACGTTGCCCGATCCCTCCCAGATCGAGTTGAGCGGCGCCTCGCGGTAGAGCCGCGGCAGGTCGGACTCCTCGACGTAGCCGTTGCCGCCCAGGCACTCCAGCGCCTCCGCGACCACGGCCGAGGTCCGCTTGCACACCAGGTACTTCGCCGCGGGCAGCGCGAGACGCAGCAGCGCCGTCTCGCCCCGGTCGACGGCCCCGGCCAGCCGGAGCGCCAGCACCGTCGCGGCCTCGGACTCGGCCGCGAGCTCGGCGACCACCTCCCGCATCAGCGGCTGGTCGGCCAGCCGGGCACCGAACGCCGACCGGTGCGCGACGTGGTGCGCGGCCTCGGTCACCGCCGCCCGCTGGGTCCCCGCGGCGCCGAGGACGCAGTCCAGCCGGGTCATCGAGACCATCTCGATGATCGTCCGGACGCCGCGGCCCTCCTCGCCGACCCGCCACCCGGCGGCACCGGAGTACTCGATCTCCGACGACGCGTTGGACCGGTTCCCGAGCTTGTCCTTGAGGCGCTGGAGCCGGATGGCGTTGCGCGTGCCGTCCGGCAGGACGCGGGGCAGCACGAGGCAGGTCAGCCCGCCCGGGGCCTGCGCGAGGGTGAGGAACAGGTCGTTCATCGGGGCGCTGGTGAACCACTTGTGACCGGTGAGGCGGTAGCTGCCGTCCGGCTGCGGGACGGCGACGGTGCTCCCGGACCGGACGTCGGACCCGCCCTGCTTCTCGGTCATCGACATACCCGCGAGCAGCCCGGACTTGGTCGCGGGATCGGCCAGGCCCGGCTCGTAGCTGCGCGCGGTCAGCCCCGGCAGGTACGCCGCGGCGAGCTCGGGGGCGTGCTGCAGCGCGGGCACCGCGGCGTAGGTCATCGAGATCGGGCAGAGGTGGCCCTGCTCGACCTGGGAGTGGAGGTAGAACCCGGCGGCCCGGGTGACGTGCGCGCCGGTGCCGGGTGCGGCGGCCCACGGCGCGGCCGCGAGGCCGTGCTCGACGCTGACCCGCATCAGCTCGTGCCAGGACGGGTGGAACCCGACCTCGTCGATCCGGTGCCCGGTGCGGTCGTGGGTGTGCAGCTCGGGCTCGTGCGCGTTCGCCGCGCGGGCGTGCTCGCGGTGCGCGGCGGTGCCGATCCGCTCGGCGAGCGACTCCAGCGCGGCCCGGTCACCGCCCTCCCGGTCCGACGCCTCGACGACGGCCGGGTCCGCGCCCAGCAGGTCGCCGTCCGCGCGGGGCGGGACCTGGTTCGTCACCTCGTGGGTGCCCAGGTCGGACAGCGGTGCAGGGGTCCCCGGCCGGGTGTGCGTCGTCGTCACTACTCGAGGGTAACCCGGCCTGGCCGCCCGGTCCGAGGCTTCCGCGTACGGTGAGCGCGACCGTTCCTCGACGCTGGGAGTGCCGATGTCGCGGGTGGCCGCCATCGACTGCGGGACCAACTCGATCCGCCTGCTCGTCGCCGACGTCACCGAGGCGTTCGACGGCCGCAAGGAGCTGCGTGACCTGCACCGCGAGATGCGGATCGTGCGGCTCGGCAAGGGCGTCGACGCGACCGGCAGGCTCGACCCGGAAGCCCTCGAACGGACCCGCGCCGCGCTCGTCGACTACGCCGTCGCCGCCCGCCGCAAGGGCGCCGAGCGGGTGCGGATGGTCGCGACCTCCGCGACCCGCGACGCGTCCAACCGCGAGGACTTCTTCGCGATGGTGCGCGACACCCTCGGCGTCGAGGCCGAGATCATCACGGGCGACGAGGAGGCCCGGCTGTCGTTCGTCGGCGCGGTCGGCGACCTCGAACCGGACGACGGCCCGTTCGTCGTGACCGACGTCGGCGGCGGCTCGACCGAGGTCGTCGTGGGGGAGCTGCGCGACGGTGTCGCCGAGGTGACCGCGGCGAAGTCGGTGGACATGGGATCGGTACGGCTGACCGAGCGGTGCCTGCCGTCGGACCCGCCGTCGGAGTCCGAGATCGCCGCCGCCCGCGCGGTCGCCGCCGAGGTGCTGTCGTCGGCGTTCGAGGCGGTGCCGGTCGAGGGCGTCCGTACCTGGGTCGGCGTCGCCGGGACCATCACCTCGCTGTCGGCGATCGCCCAGGAGCTCCCCGCCTACGACCGCGACCAGGTGCACAACTCGACCCTGACCCGCGAGGAGCTGCACCGCGTCGCGGACCTGCTCATCCACTCGTCGCGCTCGGAGCGGGAGAAGCACGGGTCGCTGCACCCGGGACGGGGCGACGTCATCGGGGCGGGCTCGCTGGTCGTGCAGGCCCTCGCCGACGAGCTGCACACCCGCGCGGGCATCGGATCCGTGGTCGTGTCCGAGCACGACATCCTGGACGGCATCGCGCGCTCGATCGCATGACCCGGGACCTGCCCGGCCCGCTCGACCTCCTCGACCGGGACATCTCCGAGTGCCGGGCGTGCCCGCGGCTGGTCGAGTGGCGGGAACGGGTCGCCGTCGAGAAGCGGGCCGCGTTCCGCGACCAGACCTACTGGGGACGCCCGGTGCCCGGCTTCGGCCCGCCGGACGCCCGGATGCTGATCGTCGGACTCGCACCCGCCGCGCACGGCGCGAACCGGACCGGCCGGATGTTCACCGGGGACCGCAGCGGCGACGTGCTGTACGCGGGGCTGCACGCCGTCGGGCTCGCGTCGCAGCCCACGGCCACGCACATCGGGGACGGGCTCGAGCTGTACGGCGTCCGGATCACCGCCCCGGTGCACTGCGCGCCACCCGCGAACAAGCCGACGCCCGCCGAGCGCGACACCTGCCGGGGCTGGCTGGAACGCGAGCTGGACCTGCTCGCCCCGACCGTCCGCTCGATCATGGTGCTCGGCGGCTTCGGTTGGCAGGCGCTGCTGCCCGTCCTCGCCGGCGCGGGCTGGACGGTGCCCCGCCCGGCGCCGAGGTTCGGGCACGGGGCGTCGGTGACCCTGCATCCCGCGGACGACGACCGGGAGCCGCTGGCGCTCGTCGGCTGCTACCACGTGAGCCAGCAGAACACCTTCACCGGACGCCTGACCCCGGCGATGCTGGAGCAGGTCCTGGCCGACACCGCCCGCGCCGCAGGACTCTCCCCGGCCGGACGATGACCCGTCCGGCCCCGTCCGATCCTCGCCGAGATGCAGCTCGGCGTCGTCCGATGATCCACACATCGCGCTGAGCCGCATCTCGGCGAGGATCTGCGTCGCGGGGCTCAGCCGGTGGTGAAGCGGTGCAGCCGCATCGCGTCCTGCAGCGCCGGCAGGTGGCCGGCGGCGGAGAGCAGCGGCCGCAGCCAGACCCTCGGCTCCACGAGCGTCACCTCGTCGTAGACCGACACGTCGTCGCGCTCCCGCAGGCGCGGGTGCCGGTGCGCGAACCCTGCCGGGTCCCAGCCCCAGCGGAACTCGGTGCCGACGGCGCGGAAGGTCGGCGTCCAGCGGGACACCCCGACCGTCCAGGGCGCGACGGCGTCGAACGCCAGCACCGACCGTGGCGTGCCCTGCACGACCCGGTCGACCGTGGCGTGCACGTCCTCCGGCGGGACGTACATGAACAGCCCCTCGGCGACCACCAGCGTGGGCCGGGCGGGATCGACGGCGTCCCACCAGTCGTCGTCGGTGATCGACCCCGGGACCTGCAGGACGTGGCCGGGGAGGTCGTAGAGGCGGCCCCGGACGTCCATGACCTCGGGCTGGTCGACGTCGAGCCAGCGGCACGACTCCGGCACCCCGACCCGCAGCGGACGGCTGTCCAGGCCACAGCCCAGGTGCAGGACCTGGCCGCCGGGCTCGGCGTCGAGGAACTCGCGGGTCCAGCGGTCCAGCATCGCGGAGCGGCAGGCGATGGTGGAGACGTCCCCGGTGAACTGCCAGAGGCCCCCGACGTCGTGCTCGATGCGGTCCCAGACCTCCTCGGCGTACGGGTCGCCCAGGATCGGGCGCCGGGACCGGGCGTCCTGGCGTCGCATGTAGAGGGTCAGGAGCAGGGTGGCCGCGGCTCCGCGCAGGTCCACCTTCTCGGTGCTCGTCATCCCGGCCTCCTGCCTGGATAGGCTGGTACGGCGCCCCCGTAGCCCAACGGCAGAGGCAGGCCCCTTAAAAGGGTCCCAGTGTCGGTTCGAGTCCGACCGGGGGCACCCCGATCCGGCCCCGACGCTACCTCTCTGACCAGGGGCACCCCGCCGGACCGTGCGGCGGAGCGGTGCCTGTCCGCCGTCGGATCGTCGGTCTGCGCCGGACCTCCGACCGCAGTCACTGCCGAGCGCCGATGAGTCCTTCGTCCCGTGCCGGTCTCCTCGTTCGTGCGGGCCACGCGCAGCCCGGACGAGCCGTCCGACGAGGAGACCGCCATGAGCGCATCCACCACTCACGCCCTCGACCACGGGTTCACCGGCACCCTCCGGAAGAGCGACGCACCGGGTGGGTGGGTCCACCTGCGCACCGGCTGGTCCGCCGAGTTCTTCGGTACCCGGGGTCTGGTCAAGGTCCGGGGCACGATCGACGGCCACCCGTTCCGGGGCTCCTTCATGGCGTTGGGCGACGGAACCCACAAACTGCCGGTGACCGCCGCGGTCCGCGCGGCGATCGGCAAGCAGGTGGGCGACACCGTCACCGTCCACCTGGAGGAGCGCCTCGAACGTCGGTGAACGTCCCGCGGCGCGTTCCGCGGAACGCAGCCCCTCGCCGAGATGCAGCTCAGCGTCGTCCGGAGATCCGCGATTCGCGCTGAGCCGCATCTCGGCGGGAGCCGGACGTGCCCGGACGGTCGGCCGGGCGAGCTCGGTCCCGGTGCGCTCGGACACCCCCGGGCTCTTCTCGTGCTGGCCTGCGGTCCGCCGGCTACGGCCGGCCCATGAGGATGCGCGCGAACCGCACCTCTGGCCCGCGGTGACTGTCCGACGGTCTCAACAGCTCGAGGAGCTGCTTCGACACTCGTGGCCGGGCCCAGCGCGTCGCTGCAGGCATCCACCTGTGGAGCGCACCATGCATGATGTGCGCTCACACGGCCTCCAGGACGAAGAACAGGAAGCACAGGAACGCGCCCGACGGCATGGTCGCCACCTGGTCGGGGAACGCCTCGCGCGCGCCGTGCGCAACCGGTGGTTCGCTGACGACCGTGATCCGGAAGCCCGCCGCGGTGAAGGCATCGGTCATGGCGTGGAGCGGCCGGTGCCAGAAGGTCATCGGAGCGGTCCGGCTGCCGAGATTCCAGGTGAACGACCAGGGCCGGAGCGCGAAGTAGTCGGCTCCGGACGGGGCCTGCATCTGGCTCTGGAACGGATGGTCGACGGCCACGATGAGCCTTCCGCCGAGAACAAGGACACGTCGCAGTTCGGTCAGCGGGCCGGACCAGTCCTCGAGGTAGTGCAGGACCAGCGACACGATCACGTCGTCGAACGCTGCATCGGGGAACGGCAGTGGGTCGCGGAGATCGATGAGCTGTAGGGCCGCGTCGTCGCCGAGCCGACGCCGGGCGAGAGCGAGCATCGCGGAGCTGGAGTCGACGCCCGTCACGGTCGCGCCGCGGTCCCTCAGAGACGCGAGCAGGGGGCCCGACCCACAGCCGGCGTCGAGAATCCGTCGACCCCGGACGTCACCGGCCAGGTCGAGGAGAGCCGGCCGTTCGTAGTAGCCGTTCACGAGATTGTGCTCGGTCTCGGCCGTGTACGCCTCGGCGACGGCGTCGTAGTCGTTCGCCACGGGCCGACCCGACGGTCCGGAAGGATCTTGGGAGGTGTCGGGCACGCGGCCGAGCCTGGCACACCGTCCGTGGCGGTCGGTCCGCGTTCCGCGGAACGCAGCCCCTCGCCGAGATGCAGATCAGCGTCGTCCGGAGATCCGCGATTCGCGCTGAGCCGCATCTCGGCGGGAGCCGGACGTACCCGGACGGGCGGCGCGGCCGGCGGCACACCGACGCCGGGTCAGGAGTCCCTGGTCCGCACCCGGAAGCGGAGCAGTGTGACCGGCCCCGACTGCCTGTTGCCCACCGGCTCGAGGTCGATCCTGCCGAGCCCCGGGGTCGAGAACCGGACGCCGTCACCGAGCAGCACCGGCAGGACGTACACCAGGATCTCGTCCACGAGTCCCCGCCGCAGGCACTGCGAGGCCACGTCGGCCCCGAGGATCTCCAGGTCCTTCCCGCCCGCGGCGGCGCGCGCCGTGGCGACGGCCTCGTCGAGACCGCAGGTGAGGAACGTGACGCCCGGTTCCGGCTCGTCCGGCGGGCGGTGTGTCAGGACGAACACCGGCCCCCCGTCGTAGTCGGTGTCGGTGCCGCCGTGCGCCATCCGCCTGCCGACCTCGTGGGTCCCCCGGCCGGCCAGCATGGCGCCGGTGGCCTCCATGACCTCGGGGAACCCCGTCTGGGTCCGGTACTCGAGGACCCAGTCCATGGCGTCGCCGGGACCGGCGATGAAGCCGTCCAGCGACATCGCCCGGTTCACGACGACCTTGCCCGCAGCCGTGTCGCTCATACCCGTGTGGACCCGGTGCACGTCACGAACTCATCGGTCCAGGGTCGTCTCGGGGCGGAGACCGGGGGCTGCCGGTCGTCCTCGGTCACGACCCGTCCCGCAACCGGCATGGTCCTCGCCGTGGCGAGGACCGCGAGCCTCGCGCGGAGCTCACGACCGGTGAGCGGCGACGGCGTCGGCCCCCGCGGTGTCCCCGTCCGCGCGCAGGCCCGCGACGACGCCGTCGACGTCGGCGGCGGGGCGGTTCTGGCTCAGCTTGAACTTGGCATCGATCCGCTCGATCCGGACCTCGACACCGACGACGGCACGCAGCTGGCCGCGGTAGAAGCGTTCCGGGGCGTCGTCGACCCGCCAGGGCGCCGCCCGGCCGGCCTCGTGCAGGTCGGTCAGTCGCCGGACGACGCCGTCGAGCCAGTCGACGTCGTCGTGCACGGTGACCGTGCCGCGGACGTGGGCGGTCACGTAGTTCCAGGTCGGCACGACACGGCCGTGCTCGGCCTTCGAGGCGTACCAGGACGGGCTGACGTAGGAGTCGGGACCGCGCAGGATGACCAGCCCGCGCTGCCCGTCCATCCGGGTCCAGTGGTCGTTGTTGCGGGCGAGGTGCCCCAGCAGGACGTTCTCGGCGGGATCGTGGACGAACGGCAGCAGCGTGGCCTCCGGCCCGTCGGGACCGCAGGTGACCAGGTCCGCGGCGCCGTGCCGGGCGAGCAGCTGCTGCACGGCCTCGTCGTCGGGGGCGAAGTGGGACGGCACGTACACGGCGCTGCAGGGCTCCTCGGTCGTCGGATCGGTGACGCCGAGGATGCCCGGGCCGGTGGCCCCTGACGACGGCCGATCCCGCCGGATCCCAGGAGGCCATTGCGCGGTCCCGGCCCCGGACCGATGAGTTCCGCACCCGGCCGCGGTCCATGGGGGAGGGACGGCGCACCGTGCGCCGCGGGAGGGACGAATGGGTCGCCTGCGCTACATCGTGATCATGTCGGCGGACGGCTACCTGGCCGACCCCGACGGCCGCTACGACTGGGCGATGCCCGACGACGAGGTGCTCGCCTTCGTCACCGAACGGGAGCGCACCGCCGACACCCATCTCTACGGCCGCCGGATGTACGAGGAGATGGTGGGCTGGGAGGACACCATCTCCGGCCGGCCCGAGCCGGACCTCGAGTTCGCCCGGACCTGGCGTGCGGCGACGAAGGTCGTCTACTCGGCGACACTGCCCGCCGTCACGACGGCCCGGACCACCCTGGAGCGCACCTTCGACCCGGTGGCGGCGCGGGCGGTCGTCGACGCCGCGCCGAACGACGCGTCGATCTCCGGCCCGACGCTCGCCGCGGCGGCGCTGCGGGCCGGCATCGTCGACGACGTCGAGCTCTACCTGGTGCCGCAGCTCGTCGGCGGTGGGCTGCGGGCGCTGCCCGACGGCGTCCGGACGGGGCTGGAGCTCGCCGGGGAGCGGCGGTTCGGCAACGGCTTCGTGTTCCTGCACTACCGGCGCAGGTAGGGGTGGTTCAGCGCGGCGGTGCGAGCCGGTCGAGCATCGACACCAGGGTCCGCCGGGCCCGTTCGATCGGCGCCCCGTGCTGGACGACGTCACCGGACAGGCCGGCGGTGAGTGCCATCAGCGCGTAGCCGTCGGTCTCCGGGTCGGGTGATCCGGCGTCGGCGACCACCCGGACGGCGAGAGCCAGGATCTCGTCGTCGCCGTCGGTGAGGACGGCCTGCGCCTTCTCGTCCGTGCGGCGGCTGGCGAACGCGTCGTGGATCCGCAGCGCGTCCCGCGACTCGGGGTGCCCGCCGAGCAGTTCGTCGAGGATCGTCGCCAGCACCTCGCGCTCCCCGCCGGTCGTCGCCCGGGCCCGCGCCTCGATGCGGGTCTCCATCCGCCGGTGGGAGAGCTCCAGCGCGTGCAGCAGGAGCGCGTCCTTGCTCGCGAAGTAGTGCTGCACCCGGCCCATCGAGATCCCCGCCCCGGCCGCGACCGATCGCAGCGACACGGCCTCGGTGCCGTCCCGGGCGACGATCGCGAGCACCGCCTCCGCGATCTCGGTGCGGCGGGCCTCGTGGTCGACGGAGCGCGGCATGCCGCCCACCGTAGCAATGCGATCGCATTGACACGATGTCCGTGCGAGTGTTGCAATGCATCTGCATTGCAACGAGGGGAGTCATCGTGAAGGCAGCGCAGAACGCACTGGGGTTCGCCGGGATCGTGCTCGGCCTGATCCCGCTGCTGCAGTACCTGTTCGCCGGCGGGATCGGCCTCTGGCGGTTCGTCGTGGGGGAGGCACCGCCGCTGCCGTGGCTCTACCCGCTGGTGGTGCTCGTGGTGGCGGCCGTCGGGGTGGTCGGCCTCGACCGCGCCGAGCGCGCCCGGCACTGACCGGTCAGGCCCCCGCGCCCCGCAGCACCCGCAGCTGGCCCAGCTCGGCGACGTTCTTCATGAGCTCGGCGTTCGCCCAGCCGAGCATCTGCCGGACGTCGTGGCCCTCCGGCCAGGGGAACCCGACCGGGCGGTCCCGGTCCGCGGTGCCGAGCGCGTCCGACCAGGACGCGGCGAGGGCGCGCAGGGCGGTGGCCACCCCGGCGGCGCTGCCCGGGTAGACGACGTCGTCCCGGTCGCGCCGCGGGACCCCGGTCAGCTCGTCGAGGGCGGTGCCCCACCACCACAGCAGGTGCCAGGCGATCCAGGCGCCGGTCGGGGCCGGCACCGGATCGGGCTCGGTGCCGTCGGCGGGGAAGTCGGGCGTCCACCGGCCGTCCGGGCCGCGGTGCACGGTCCAGTGCAGCGGCGCCGGGGCCCAGGCGAGGTCGTCGTCGGTCAGCCGTTCGAGGTGGTACTCGGCCAGCGCCCAGGTCAGGTCGAACTGCTCGCGCAGGAGGTCGGTCACGGCGGGCGATCCTGCAGGGCGGGCCGGTCCGGCGCCAGCGGGTTCGCGACGCTCAGCCGCCCGGGCGCTCCGCTCGCGCCGCCAGCATGGCCTCGGTCGCGGTGCGGACCTCCGCCTCGTCGACCTCCTCGGCGCCGGCGGCCGTCACGGTGATCAGGTTCGGGAACAGCCCGCGGGTGAGATCGGGGCCCGCGGTGGCGGTGTCGTCGTCGGCGGCGTCCCACAGCGCGTTCACGGCGAGCGAGATCGCCCCGGAGCGGTCGGTGTCGGGGCGGTGCAGCTTCTTGAGCGACGCCTCGGCGAAGTACGACCCCGAGCCGATGCTCGTGTAGCCGGAACGGTTGCGGGCGATGCTGCCCGACGGGTCGAACGTGACGATCCGGGCCGGATCGGCGTCGGCCGGGTCGTAGCCGACGAACAGCGGCAGCGCGACGAAGCCCTGCATCGCCGCCCCCAGGTTCTCCCGGACGACGGTGGACAGCCGACGGATCTTGCCGTCCTGGCTGATCGGGGAGCCCTCGACCTTCTCGTACTGCTCCACCTCGGCCGCGAACATCTTCAGCATCAGCAGCGCGTGCCCGACCGACCCGGCGAAGCCCGCGGCCGACGTGTCGTCGATCGCCATGACCTTGACCAGGTCCTTCTGTGCGATCACGTTGCCCGAGGTCGCCCGCCGGTCGCCGGCGAGCAGCACACCGTCGGCCCAGGTGAAGGCGATGATCGTCGTGCCGTGCGGGGCGCGGAGATCGGCGGGCACCCGCTGCGCGGGATCGCGCGGCAGGTTCACCGGCAGCGACTCGGGGGCGTGCACGCGGAGCTGTTCCAGGAACGACGGGCCGGTCATGGAGGGAGCGGGCTCCTTCGGGTCGGGGCTCTGCGGTGATCCTTCCCTCCCGCGCGCCGCGGGTCCAGCCGGATCGGGTGCAGACTCGTCCCCGTGGACGCGCGGGTACGGACGACGGACTTCTGCACGCGGTACGGCCTGCGGGCGCCGGTCCTGGAGGCACCGATGGCGGGCGCCTGCCCGCCGGAGCTGGCGGCCGCGGTCGCCGCGGCGGGCGGAATGGGCGCCGCGGGCGTCGTGAACGACCCGCCGGAGCGGATCGCGGCCTGGGCGCGGCGCTTCCGCGAGCTCGCCGGGGACGCCCCGTTCCAGCTGAACCTGTGGATCCCGGACCCGCCGGTCGAGGCCGCGACCGGCCCTGCCGACGCCTTCCTGGCCGGGTTCGGCGGCCGTCCGGCGCCCCCGCCCGGCCCCGGCCCGGACGTCGACGCCCAGTTCGAGGCGGTGCTCGAGGCCCGGCCCACCGCCGTCTCGACGATCATGGGTCTGCTGGGTCCCGACCAGGTCGCGGCCGCGCACGACGCGGGCATCGCGTGGTTCGCCACGGCCACCACCCGCGACGACGCCCTCGCGGCCGAGCGGGCGGGCGCGGACGTCGTGGTCGCGCAGGCGATGGAGGCCGGCGGGCACCGCGGGACCACCGATCCCGCCGACGCCGAGTCCACTGTGGTCGGGCTGTTCGCGCTGGTCCCGTGGCTGGCCGACGCGCTCACGGTGCCGGTCGTCGCGGCCGGGGCGGTCGCCGACGGCCGTTCGCTCGCCGCCGCGCTCACCCTCGGCGCGAGCGCCGCACAGGTCGGGACGGCGCTGCTGCGCACCCCCGAGGCCGGGATCGACGACGGCTGGGCCGCGACCTTCGACGGCCTCGCCCCCGAGGCGACCGTGACCACGCGGGCGTACACCGGGCGTCTGGCCCGTGCCGTCCCGACCGACTTCGTGCGGGCCTGGGCCCGGCCGGACGCCCCGGCCCCGGCGCCCTACCCCCACCAGCGACACATGGTGGCCCGCTACCGCGCGGGCGAGCCCGGCCGGGTGGACCGGGCCAACCACTGGGCGGGCCAGGCCGCGGCGCGCTCGACCACCGACCCGGCCGGGGACGTCGTGGAGCGGATGTGGCGCGAGGCGGACGCGCTGCTGCCCTGACCCGGGCGGCTCACTCCACCATGTCGTCGAACTCGCCCTTCTTCGCGCCGTCGACGAACGCCGAGATCTCCGCGGGCGTGTAGACGAGCACCGGGCCCTCGGGGTCGCGGGCGTTGCGGACGGCCACCTGGCCGTCGTCGAGCACGGCGAACTCGACGCTCTCGTCGTCGGCGGACGCACCGGCCGGGCGACGCCACGTCACCGGTCCGAGATCGGCGGCGCGGGTTCCGTTCGGGTGGCTCACAGGGGCCTCCAGGAGCGTTCGACCAACTGCGGAGTGTCACAAGTGGGTGTGCGTTCGCACTTGCATCCGCAACGAGCATCGTCGACCATAGGAGTGATCCACCGCGAAGGAGTTCCGAAAATGCGCCGGTCGACGCACGGATGTGACTCCGGACGGTCGTCGTCGTGACAGCCGACCGGAGTACTGACGCGGACGAGCTCGATGTGCTGACCTTGACGTCGGTGATCGACAATCGTGCACACAAAGTGATCGGTTCGGAACTCTGTGCACCGCACACGACGCACACCGGACGGTTCGAGGCGCTCTGCGGACATCTGGTGTCGCCGGCGCCGCTGATCGAGGCCGACGGCGCCCCGTGCGACCGGTGCACCGAGCTGGACCCGACCCCCGCGACGGCGCGGCCACGACGCCGTCGCCGGCGGCGCGGCTGGGGTCTGCGCAGGCTCCTCCCGGTCTGAGTGACCGGGTACCCGGGTCAGCGGGCGAGCCGGTCCGGATCGGGCTGCTCGCGGTGTCGCAGCGGGCCGCGGGAGCGGCGTTCCAGGAACCGCCTGCCGGCGTGCGAGAGCTTGCTGAGTGCGTTCGGCCCGCGGCGACGCTCGATCGCCGCGCCGAGCTTGCCGAGCAGCCAGGCGAGAACCGGCGCACCCACCGCCAGCAGCAGCCACACCCGCAGGTGCCGGGACAGCAACGCCCACACGGTCCGGCCCACCTTCCTCGTCGTCCTCGTCCTCCCGCGACCGTAGTACGCCGGTCGCGTCGGCGCCCGCTACGTGACCGGTCGGGCGCCGGCTCGTTGATCAGGGCAGGGCGGGTTCGGCGGCCCCCGGCCGGACGCCCGGGTCACGAGGAGGTCCCCCGTGCTCGTTTCGGGTACCGGAGGTGTGACGGCACTCGCCGTCGCGCTGCTGCTGGTCGTCGTCGCGCTGCTCAGCCCGCCCGGCCGCCGTGCGGCCCACGCGGTGTTCAGCTCCGTCGGGCGCTGGCCGGGGCTGATCCGCTCCGAGCTGCGGGGCGACGCGCCGCTCGAGGCGGGGGAGCAGGCCGACCGTCGCGACGACACGACGCCGGACATCCCCGCCGTGCGCGACGAGCCGCCGGCGACGCGCACGTTCCCGCAGGTGGGACGCCCCGAGTGAGGAGCCGGGTCGGTCCTGGTGGAGTGCCCTGTCGCCCGGTGACCGGCAAGCGGTAAATTTTCTTTTACCGGCGGGAACCTCCGGCGCTCCCTCGACGTTGCACAGATGCGAGGGCCCGCCGATGGCGGGTCCCGCACACGTCCGTCGAGGAGGATCCAGGTGCGCTCCACGAGCAACCCGGCGTTCCGCAACCTGCCCACCAGTGGGCAGGGCGGCTACGCCACGTTCGGCGGCTCGGGCGGCGGCATGATGGGCGGAGCCACCGCCTACGCCGGCGCCCAGTCGTCCCAGATCGACCCGCGCGCCGCGCAGGAGACCGGTCGGCCGATCACGATCGACGACATCGTCCAGAAGACGGCGATCAGTGCCGTCCTGGCGCTCGTCTCCGGTGTCGTCACCGGGATGCTCGGCCCGATCGGCATGGCGATCGGCATCGCCGGCTTCGTCGTCGGTCTGATCGTGTCGCTGGTCGTCATCTTCAAGCAGAAGCCCAGCGCCCCGCTGACCATCACCTACTCGGTCGCGATGGGTGCCGCGCTCGGCGCCATCTCCGCGATGTTCCCGACCGTGGCCTTCCAGGCCGTGATCGGCACCGCGGGCGTGTTCTTCGGGATGCTGGTCCTCTACAAGACCGGCGCCGTCAAGGTCACGCCGCGGTTCACCAAGTGGATCATGGGCGCGATGATCGGCGTCGTCGTCCTGATGCTGGCGAACCTGGTCATGAGCTTCTTCGTCGGTGGCGGCCTCGGCCTCCGCGACGGCAGCCCGCTCGCGATCCTGTTCAGCCTCGTCGTGATCGGTGTGGCGGCGTTCAGCCTGATGCTCGACTTCGACGCCGCCGACAACGCCGTGCGGTCCGGCGTGCCGGAGAAGTACTCCTGGTACATCGCGTTCGGCCTGATGACGACGATCGTCTGGCTGTACATCGAGATCTTCCGCCTGCTGAGCTACTTCCAGCAGAACTAGCGGCAGGTCACACGACGACCCGGCCCCTGCGGGCCGGGGAGCGGGCCGGAATCGCCCCCTCCGGTCCCACGCGCCGCGGACGCCCTCACGGGTGTCCGCGGCGTCGTCGTACCGGGGCCCTCCGTGCGCCCGGCCGGGCGCTTCCCGGTGTCCCGGGCCGGGCGTACCGTCGGGCGGATGCCCGGGAACGACCCGGTGCTCGCCGGGCTCGCCGTCTTCCTCGGTGTCTCGTTCGGTCCCGCGGTACTGCTGTGGCTGCTGGTGCGCCTGCCCGCTGTCCTGCGGTGGGTGGCCCGGTCCTGGCGACGACGACGGCCACCGCCGCCGGTACCCGCCGGACCGCCGCTGGAACGGCTCGTCGCCGATCTCCGCCGGCTCGACCGGATGCGCCGCGGGCCACCACCCACCACCCGGGTCCGCCGGCTCGCGCTGCTCGCCGCCTACGACGACGTCCTGCTCGCCACGTGCCGGGCCACCGGCGTCGACGACCCGCCGCTGCGGGCGTTCGTCGAGCGCGGCGGCGTGACGGGGGCGCTCGACCCGGGTCGTGATCTCGCACGGCTGCGCACCGAGGCCGAGCTGGAGGCCACCGGGGTGCGGATCGACCCGCCCGGCCCGTCGGCGGCCTGAGTCCGCGGGCGGGTCAGCGCGCGCGGACCATCGCCGCGAGCCCGTCCGGCAGCTGCTCGACGGTGTCGGACAGGTCCGCCCACGAGTCCAAGGTGCCCAGCACGGCGGCGACCCGCGCGTCGGCCTGCTCGATGTCGGAGTCACCGGTCGCGCCGGACACGGCGTCGACGAAGGTGCGGCGATCGAAGCCGCGCGCCTGCCCGGTCGCCTGCGCGAGCAGCTCCGAGGAGAGCTCGGTGGGCAGGGCCGGGGCCAGCTTCTCGGCCTCGCCGCGGCTGATCTGCTCGCCGAGACGGCGGAAGGTGGCGCGGGCCAGCGCCTCGGCCTCGGACGCGGTGTCGACACCGGCGCGGTCGCGGACCCGGGCGACGAAGGCGTCGAGACCGGGGGTGGAGTCGGCGGGGTGCGGATCGTTCGCGGAGATACGGACCTCCTCGGGTCACATCGGTACGGCGGGCGTCGGTGCCGCCGACGGCGGCCTACCCGGTGCCGCCGGCACGAAACGGACCCCGGACCACGCACGGGTGCCCGGCCGGCACGACCGACGGGCGGTCACGACGCCTCCATGTCCTCGAGCGCGCGGCCCTTCGTCTCCGCGACGTACCGGACCACGAAGATCAGCGACAGCACGGCGAACAGCGTGTAGAGGCCGTAGGCGAAGCCGAGGGAGAACGCGGCGAGCGCCGGGAACGTCACCGTGATCAGCCAGTTCATGGCCCACTGACCCGCGGCGGCCAGTGACAGGCCGGCGGCCCGGATGCGGTTGGGGAACATCTCGCCCAGGAGCACCCACACGATCGGCCCCCACGACATGCCGAAGCCGATGACGAACAGGTTCGCCGCGACGAGCGCCACCGGGCCCGCGGCACCCGTCAGCTCGAGCCGGCCGTCGGCCCCGGTCCCGGCCGTGGCGAAGCAGACCGCCATGGCGCCGAGGGACACCGCCATCCCGACCGAGCCGATCAGCAGCAGCGGCCGCCGTCCGATCCTGTCGACGAGCGCGATGGCGATGAGGGTCGTCGCGATGTTGACCACCGAGGTGAACACGCTGATCCCGAACGACGCGCTCTCGGCGAACCCGACCGCCTGCCACAGGTCGTTCGAGTAGTAGAAGATCACGTTGATGCCGACGGCCTGCTGGAAGATCGAGAGGAACAGCCCCACCCAGACGACCGGCCAGATCCCGCCACCGGGCCGCCTCAGGTCGCGCCACGACGGCGTGGTCGCCGTGTCCAGCGTCGACCGGATCCGGTCTATCGTGATGTCCAGGTTCTTCTCGCCGAGCAGTGCCGTGAGCACCGTGCGGGCCTCCGGGATGCGCTGCTGCGCGATCAGGAACCGCGGCGACTCGGGGATGGTGGTGACCAGCGCCCCGTAGACGACCGCCGGGACGGCCATGCACAGGAACATCCAGCGCCAGGCCTCCATGCCCAGCCACAGCTGCTGGTCCGCGCCGCCCGCCGTCTCGGCCAGCAGCCAGTCGACCAGCAACGACAGGAAGATGCCGCTCACGATCGCCAGCTGCTGCAGCGACCCGAGCCGCCCGCGGATACGGGCCGGCGAGGTCTCGGCGATGTAGGCCGGTGCGATGACCGACGCGATCCCGACGCCGAAGCCGCCGATGACCCGGCCGAGCACCAGGATCTCCAGGTTGGGGGCGATGCCGGTGACGACGGCGCTCAGCAGGAACAGCACCGCCGCGATCTTCATGACCTGGAGCCGGCCGACCCGGTCGGCGATCCGCCCCGCCGAGAAGGCCCCGACCGCGGCGCCCAGCAGGGCCGAGGCCACGGCGAAGCCGAGCGGCCCCTCACCGATGGAGTAGACCTCCTTGATCGAGCTGGTGGCGCCGTTGATCACGGCGCTGTCGTAGCCGAACAGCAGACCGCCCAGCGCGGCGACGGAGGCGATCCGCACCACGCCGGTACCGGCACCCTCGTCGTCGCCGTCGAAGACGGACGGCTCGTCATCGATCGAACGGTGTTCGCTCATGCGCAGGGCTCCCTCGGCCGGCACCCGGAGACAGCGCTCGTCGACGGGCGCGCCGGAGCGCCCCGCCGACGGGCGTGGGAAGGGGGTGTGGTGTGCAGTGCTCGTGCGGACTGCTGCGGCCGCCGATCGGGCGTCCGCGTCGAGGAGTGACCGTAGTCACCGTTCAAGAAATAGGCAAGAACCTCAGGCGAAGACGCGCGATGTGTTCATCGCGTGGAGATCCCGGCGGCGTCGAAGGCCAGGGCGACGCCGCCGAGCGCGTGCGCCCGCGCTCCGAAGGCCGCCGTCGTGAGCTCCAGCTGGTCGACCGCGCTCGGGATCCCGCGCCGGGCGATGACCTGCTTGATCGGCTCGAGCAGCAGCTCGTCCGCCTGGGCGAGCTCCCCGCCGACGATCAGCAGCTCGGGGTTGAGCATGTTGCACACGTCCGCGATCGCCCTGCCGACCTGCAGGCCGACGTCCCCGACGACCCGGGCGCACGCCCGATCGCCCGCACGTGCCCGGGCCGCGATGGCGCCGATCGTGAGCTCGCCCCCGACGACGGGGCGGAGCAGCTCGATGACGTGCCTGGCGGCGATCAGGGTCTCCAGGCACCCCCGGTTGCCGCAGCGGCACAGTGCGCCGAACTCGTCCACGGTGGTGTGCCCGATCTCGCCCGCCGTGCCCGTGGGGCCGCGGTACAGCCGGCCGTCCATGATCAGTCCCGCGCCGACGCCCTCGGAGAGCTTCAGGTAGACGAGGCTGACCAGACCGGCACCCCGGCCCCAGCGGGACTCGGCGATCGCGCCGAGGTTCGCGTCGTTGTCGACCACGACGGGACGGCCGAACTTCTGCTCCGCGAGCGCCGCCGCCGGGAGGCCCACCCAGGTGGGCATGATCGTCAGCGAGCCGACGCTGCCGGACCTGACGTCGATCGGGGCGGGCAGGCCCATGCCGATACCCGCCAGGTCGCCCAGCTCCGTACCGGTCTCGGCCAGCGTCTCCCGCAGGAGTCCAGCGGCGATCTCCATGCCCTGCTCGGCGGGGAGGTCCGGTGCGAGGTCGGCGCGCCGTTCGGCGGTGATCCGGCCGTCGGGGGTGGCGATCGCCACGGTCACGTGCCGGTGGCCGTAGTCGACACCGGCGGCCGGCGCGGCGGGGACGTCGGCCCGCAGGCGCACCCGTCTGCGCCGTCCGGTCTCGGACACCTCGACCACGCCGTCGCGTTCGAGCTCCCGCACGATGTTCGACACCGTCGCCGGAGCGAGGCCCGTCGAGCGGGCGAGATCCGCCTGCGTCGCCGCGTCCCCGGTGCCGGTCAGCTCCGAGACGACCCGGTCCCGGTTCGCCCGGCGCAGCGCGGTCTGTGAGCCCGGTCGACCGTCCGGGATCCGGACGTCCATGCCGCGCCACCTGCTTCCGTCGGACGGCGTCTCCTGTCCGAGCCTATCCCGCGTCCCTGTGTTCAAGAAATGAACGTGAGTCGTGCCGAGCGGACCTGGCCGTCGAAGGCGGGCACCCGGTGCCGCCGGGACGACACCGACCCTCCGGACGACGACGGGCCGGCCCGCACGGTGCGGACCGGCCCGTCGTACCGCGGTGCGGAGCTACGACAGGCGCTCGAGCACCATCGCCATGCCCTGGCCGCCGCCGACGCACATGGTCTCCAGGCCGTAGCGGCCGCCGGTGGAGCGCAGGCCGTTGAGCAGCGTGGTGGTGATCCGGGCGCCGGTCATGCCGAACGGGTGGCCGAGCGCGATCGCCCCGCCGTGCACGTTCAGCTTCTCCTCGTCGATGCCCAGGTCGCGGGCGCTGGGCAGGACCTGCGCGGCGAACGCCTCGTTGATCTCGACGAGGTCGATGTCGTCGATGGTCAGCCCGGCGCGCTGCAGCGCCTGCTCGGAGGCGCCGACCGGGCCGTAGCCCATGATCTCCGGGGAGAGCCCGGTGACGCCGGTGGAGACGACCCGGGCCAGCGGGGTGAGCCCGAGCTGCTCGGCCTTCGTGTCGGACATGATCACGAGGGCCGCGGCGCCGTCGTTGAGCGGGCAGGCGTTGCCCGCGGTGATCCGCCCGTCGGGCCGGAACACCGGCTTGAGCTCGGAGATCTTCTCGTACGTGGTGCCGGCGCGGGGGCCGTCGTCGGTGGAGACGACGGTGCCGTCCGGCAGGGTGACGGGGGTGATCTCGCGCGCGAAGAACCCGTCGGCGATGGCCTGCTCGGCGCGGTTCTGCGAGCGCACCGCGAACCGGTCCATGTCCTCGCGGGAGACGTCCTTGTGGCGGGCGAGGTTCTCCGCGGTCTGGCCCATCGCGATGTAGGCGTCGGGCAGCAGGTTCTGCTCGCGCGGGTCGGTCCAGGTCTCGGAGCCCTTCTCCGCCGTCTCCACGGTCCGGGCCTCGGCGTCGGCGAACAGCGGGTTGTGCGTGTCCGGCCACGAGTCCGAGGTGCCCCGCGGGAAGCGGGACACCGTCTCGACCCCGGCCGAGACGAACACGTCGCCCTCGCCCGCCTTGATCGCGTGCAGCGCCATCCGGGTGGTCTGCAGCGACGAGGAGCAGTACCGGGTGATGGTCGTGCCGGGCAGCGAGTCGTAGCCGAGCTGCACGGCCACGATCCGGGCCAGGTTGTTGCCCTGCTCGCCCCCGGGCAGGCCGCAGCCCAGCATCAGGTCGTCGATCTCGGTGGGGTCGAGTGCGGGCACCTGGTCCAGTGCGGCGCGCACCATCTGCACGGTCAGGTCGTCCGGGCGCATCCCGGCCAGGGAGCCCTTGTTCGCGCGGCCGATCGGGGACCGGGCCGCGGCGACGATCACGGCTTCGGGCATCGTCGTCCTCCTCCATCGCAGGATGTGTCCGGACCGAGACTACTCAGCGGTAACAGCGGTGCCCGCCCGGACGTGACGAACCTGTCAGGGGTGGCGGGCATGCTGCACCCATGACGTCGTGGGGAGAGTTCCGGGCGGCCGAACCCGAGTTCGCCGGTCTGGCCGAGCGGATCCTGCAGCGGGGGGTGGCCCTGGTGATCGCGACCCTGCGCGCCGACGGCTCGCCCCGGGTCTCCGGCATCGAGGTGGTGCTCGACGACGCGGGGCCGTCCACGGAACTCGCCTTCGGATCGATGCCCGGCTCCCGCAAGGGTGCCGACCTGCGGCGGGACCCGCGCTTCGCGCTGCACGCCGCACCCGCCGACCAGTCCGGCGGCGATCTCGGTGACGGCGACCTCAAGGTGTCCGGGCGCGCGGTCTGGAACGGTCCACTGTCCGGCCCGGTCGCCGGCGACGCGTTCCGGGCCGACCTCTCGGAGGTCGTGTGGACCGGCCTGAACGACGCCCGGAACCGGCTCGTCGTGCGGTGGTGGCGGCCGTCGACGGGGCTGCGGTCGGTCGAACGTGAGTGATCGGTGCGAGGATGCGCACATGCGCTACGTCGAACACGTCGTCGACCTGGTCGGGAACACACCCCTCGTCCGGCTGGGGGCGACGGCGGAGGGGATCGCCCCGCCGGTCCTCGCCAAGGTCGAGTACCTGAACCCGGGCGGCTCGGTGAAGGACCGGATCGCCCTGCGGATGGTGGAGGCCGCCGAGGCATCCGGGGAGCTCCGCCCCGGCGGGACGATCGTCGAGCCGACGTCGGGCAACACCGGCGTGGGGCTGGCCATGGTCGCGCAGCGCAAGGGCTACCACTGCGTCTTCGTCTGCCCGGACAAGGTCGGCGAGGACAAGCGCAACGTGCTCCAGGCGTACGGGGCCGAGGTCGTCGTGTGCCCGACGGCGGTCGACCCCGACCACCCGGACTCCTACTACCGGACCTCCGACCGGCTCGTCGAGGAGATCGACGGCGCCTGGAAGCCCAACCAGTACGCCAACCCGGCGAACCCGGAGTCCCACTACCACTCGACCGGCCCGGAGATCTGGGAGCAGACCGACGGGAAGATCACGCACTTCGTCGCGGGCATCGGCACCGGCGGCACCATCTCGGGCATCGGGCGTTACCTCAAGGAGGTCTCCGGCGGTGCCGTGAAGATCATCGGCGCGGACCCGGAGGGCTCGGTCTACTCCGGCGGCACCGGGCGTCCGTACCTGGTCGAGGGCGTCGGTGAGGACTTCTGGCCGACCACCTACGACCGCGACGTCTGTGACGAGATCGTCGCCGTCTCCGACACCGACTCCTTCCACATGACCCGCCGGCTCGCCCGGGAGGAGGCGCTGCTCGTCGGCGGCTCCTGCGGGATGGCGGCGGTGGCCGCGCTGCGGGTCGCCGCGACGCTCCCGGCCGACGCCGTGGTGGTCGTGCTGCTGCCCGACGGTGGCCGCGGCTACCTGGGCAAGGTCTTCAACGACCGGTGGATGGCCAGCTACGGCTTCCTGCCGCCGTCGGAGGGCGCCACCATCGGCGACGTGCTGCGCCGCAAGGACGGGTCGATGCCCGCCCTGGTGCACGCCCACCCGAACGAGACCGTCGCCGACGCGGCGCTCTACCTGCGCGAGTTCGGCGTCTCGCAGATGCCGGTCGTGAAGGCCGAGCCGCCGGTGATGGCCGCGGAGGTGGCGGGGGCGGTCGTCGAGCGCGACCTCCTCGACGCGTTGTTCACCGGCCGTGCGCAGCTCGCCGACAGGCTGGAGGACCACATGTCCCCGCCGCTGCCGACGCTCGGCGCGGGCGAGTCGGTGCAGGACGCGATGGAGGCGTTCGCGAAGGCGGACGCGGCGCTGGTGCTGATGGACGGCAAGCCGGCCGGGGTGGTCACACGCTCCGACGTCATCGGGTTCCTCGGCAACGGCTGACGTCGGGGGCGGGAGTAGCCTCCGCGGACATGCAGGGCTTCTCCACGCGTGCCATCCACGCCGGTCAGGAACCGGACCCCACGACGGGTGCGGTCACGACCTCCATCCACACCAGCTCGACCTTCGCGCAGGACGGCGTCGGCGGCACCCGCGGCGGGTACGAGTACTCCCGCAGCGCCAACCCGACCCGGACGGTGCTGCAGGAGTGCCTCGCCGCTCTCGAGGGCGGCCGGCACGCGCACGCGTTCGGGTCGGGCATGGGGGCCACCGACACCCTCCTGCGGATCCTGCTGCGGCCCGGTGACCACATCGTCATCCCGCACGACGCCTACGGCGGCACGTTCCGGCTGGTCGACAAGGTGCTGTCCGGGACCGGCATCGAGTACACCCCGGTCGACCTGGGTGACCTCGACGCCACCCGGGCCGCGATCCGGCCGGCCACGAAGGTGATCTGGTCGGAGACCCCGACCAACCCGCTGCTCGGCATCGCCGACATCGCGGGTCTCGCCGGGGTGGCCCGGGAGGCCGGTGCGCGGCTCGTCGTCGACAACACCTTCGCGTCGCCGTACCTGCAGACGCCGCTGGCGCTCGGCGCCGACGTCGTCGTGCACTCGACGACCAAGTACGTCGGCGGGCACTCCGACGTCGTCGGCGGTGCACTGGTGACCGACGACGGCGAGCTCGCCGAGCGGATCTCCTTCACCCAGAACTCGGTCGGGTCGGTGCCGGGGCCGTTCGACGCCTGGCTGACCCTGCGCGGGGCGAAGACGCTCGCGGTGCGCATGGAGCGGCACTGCGACAACGCCGAGCGGGTCACCGAGATGCTGGGCTCGCACCCGGCGGTGGCGTCGGTCCTCTATCCGGGCCTGCCGTCGCACCCCGGGCACGAGGTCGCCGCGAAGCAGATGCGCCGGTTCGGCGGGATGGTGTCGTTCCTGGCCGCCGGTGGGCGGGACGCGGCCCTGCGGATCTGCGCCGAGACGCGGCTGTTCACCCTGGCCGAGTCGCTCGGCGGGGTGGAGTCGCTGATCGAGCACCCGGGCCAGATGACGCACGCGTCCACCGCGGGGTCGATGCTCGAGGTGCCGGACAACCTGGTGCGCCTGTCGGTCGGCATCGAGGACGCCGACGACCTGCTCGAGGACCTGCGGACCGCCCTCGACATCGTCCGCTGACCCGTCCGCCCCGGGGCAGCGCGGCGTCAGCTGCGGGACTGCTCCGGGGAGGGCACCGGGTCGGCGACCGCGGGCGGCGGCGGGACGACCAGGTCGCCGGGCTCGATGCACCCACCGACCAGCGACCAGGTGCCGTCGGTCCGCGGCTCGTAGTGACCCGGGTCGTCGCAGCCCGCGTCGCGCACCGTCGCCACGGCCAGCACGGTCAGCCCGGCGGCCAGCAGCAGGGGCACGGTCGTGCGCAGCCGCGTCATCAGCGAGTCCCTCCCGACACCGGACGCGCAGCTACTGGGGAATCACGCCCGGTGAGACACCACCGAGGCTACCGCCGCGGGTGCGAGACTGCCCGGATGGTCGCCCCACCGGACGCCCCCGTCACCCCACCGGTCACCTCCGCCGACGTGTTCGCCGCTCGTGAGCTGCTCAAGGGGGTCGTCCGCACCACCCCCGTCGCGGGCGCCCGCGCGCTCTCCGACCTCACCGGCACGCCCGTCCACCTGAAGTGCGAGAACCTGCAGCGCACCGGCTCGTTCAAGATCCGCGGTGCGTACACCCGGATCGCCCGGCTCACCGCCGACGAGCGGGCCGCGGGGGTGGTCGCCGCCTCGGCCGGGAACCACGCCCAGGGCGTCGCACTCGCGGCGCGGCTGCTCGGCGTGCGGGCGACGGTGTTCATGCCCGAACGTGCCGCACTGCCCAAGGTCGACGCGACGCGCGGCTACGGCGCCGACGTCGTCCTGACGGGGCGGACGGTCGACGAGGCGGTGGAGGCGGCGTCGGCGGCCGCCCGGGAGTCGGGCGCCGTGCTGGTGCACCCGTTCGACCATCCCGACGTCATCGCCGGTCAGGGCACGGTCGGCTGCGAGATCCTGGAGCAGGTCCCCGACGCCGGGACCGTGCTCGTCTCGGCCGGCGGCGGTGGGCTGCTCGGGGGGATCGCGGCCGTGCTGCGCGAGCACCGGCCGGAGACACGCATCGTCGGGGTGCAGGCCGCGGGAGCCGCGGCGTGGCCGTCGTCGCTCGCCGCCGGCCGGCCGCTGCCGCTCGGCGGGATGCGGACGATGGCCGACGGCATCGCCGTCGGACGGCCGGGGGACGTCACGTTCCCGCAGGTGTCGGCCCTGGTCGACGAGCTCGTCACGGTCGGCGAGGACGCGCTGTCCGGCGCGCTGGTGCACTGCCTGGAGCGCGCGAAGCTGGTCGTCGAGCCGGCCGGTGTGGCGCCGGTCGCGGCCGTGATGGCCGAGCCCGGCCGCTTCCCGGGACCGGTGGTGGCCGTGCTGTCCGGCGGGAACGTCGATCCGCTCGTGCTGTTGCAGGTCATCCGGCACGGGCTGGTCGCGTCGTCGCGCTACCTGACCCTGCACGTGCAGATCCCGGACCGGCCCGGCGCGCTCGCCGAGCTGCTGGCCCGGGTCGGGACGCTCGGCGCGAACGTCACCGACGTCGCGCACTCCCGCATCAGCGGTGCGTTGCCGGTGGGCGAGGTCGACGTGGAGCTGAGCCTGGAGACGCGCGGCCCGGAGCACCGCGACACGATCGTCGCGGGCCTCCGCGACACCGGGCACGCGGTCACCGCGCCCTCCTGAGCTGCTCCGGCACCTGTCCTGCCCCACCGGGACACGGGACGCCGACGGGGCCCGGCCGAACCGGCCGGGCCCCGTCGTGGTGTGTGCGCCGGATCAGCCGGTGAAGGCCTCGACCTCGACGAGGCTGACCTTCATGCTGCCGCCGTCGGGCAGCTGGTACTCGCGGGTGTCGCCCGGCTTCGCGCCGAGCAGCGCCGCGCCGAGGGGGGAGTTCGGCGAGATCACCTGCAGGTCGCCGTGGCTGCCCTCCTCGCGGGAGCCGAGCAGCACCTTCTCGGTGTCGTCGTCGTCCTCGTACTTGAGGGTGAGCACGGTGCCCGGCGCGGCCTCGTCGGCGCTGCTCGGGGCGGTGCCGACCTGGGCGGTGCGCAGCAGCTCCTGCAGCTGGCGGATCCGGGCCTCCTGCTGGCCCTGCTCCTCGCGGGCCGCGTGGTAGCCGCCGTTCTCCTTCAGGTCGCCCTCCTCGCGGCGGGCGTTGATCTCGGCGGCGATGACGGGCCGGTTCTCGATCAACCCGTCCAGCTCCGACTTCAGCCGGTCGTAGGCGTCCTGGGTCAGCCAGGTGGCCTGGGTATCCGTCACCGTCATCAACTCCTCCAGGAAAACAGGGCGTGTTTCCGCCGGGCGCCTGGCGCCGGCGGGGCACACGGGGGTGGCGGCTCCGGACGGCACGCCCCGAGTAAGGAAAAACACGACCCGCGGGCGGGCCGTGTGGGAGTCACCTTAGCACGGGGCGCACCGCTCGGCGCAGCCGTTCGATGAACGGAGCGCGGGCCGCGGAAGTTCCCCACACCCCGGTTTTCGCAGGTGACAGCTTCAGTGACGACGTCAGGGAATCGCTTCCGAAGTGACGCGGAACCGTCCACCGTGTGTCGGTGGATCCTCTCGCCGACCGTGGGCCGATCGGGAACAGCCGGGCGCCGACGGGTGTTGGAGAACGCGGGCGCTGCCCGCTCGGAACGATCCTGTCGGTCCCCTCTGCCAGGATCGTCCCCGAGTACGACCTCGCCTCCCGCGCCCGGTGCGCGGGACCCGAGCCCGGTGACCGTGGAGGAACCCGACCCGATGACCCACACCGAACCCGTCCTCGCTCCCGGGGAGCGTCCGCGGCTGATGACGGTGCACGCCCACCCCGACGACGAGTCGTCGAAGGGCGCGGCGACCACGGCGCGGTACGCGGACGAGGGACACGACGTCATGGTCGTGACCTGCACCGGCGGCGAGCGCGGCAGCATCCTCAACCCGGCGATGGAGCGGCCGGACGTGCTCGAGAACATGACCGCCGTGCGGAACGCCGAGATGGCGCGGGCCGCCGAGATCCTCGGCGTGCAGCACGTGTGGCTCGGCTACGTCGACTCCGGGCTCCCCGAGGGCGACCCGAAGCCGCCGCTGCCGGAGGGGTGCTTCGCCGTCGGCGACGTCGAGGAGCAGACCGCGGCGCTGGTCCGCGTCATCCGCGAGTTCCGTCCGCACGTGATCGTCACCTACGACGAGAACGGCGGGTACCCGCACCCCGACCACATCCGCACCCACGTGATCTCGATGGCCGCCTGGGAGGCCGCGGGCGACCCGACCCGCTTCCCGGAGGCGGGCGCGCCGTGGCAGCCGTTGAAGCTGTACTACGGCCACGGCTTCTCGCGGACCCGGCTCGAGGCGTTCCACCAGGCCATCCTGGAGTCCGGGCAGGAGTCGCCCTACGCCGAGTGGCTGGCCAACTGGACGTCCGACCGGCCGGACCCGGGCACCCGGGTGACCACCAAGGTCCCGTGCTCGGACTGGTTCGGCCGCCGCGACGACGCCCTGCGTGCGCACGCGACGCAGATCGACCCGGACAGCCGGTTCTTCTTCACCCCGCTCGAGGTGCAGGCCCGGGTGTGGCCGACCGAGGACTACGAGCTGGTGCACTCGCTGGTGGAGACCACCACCCCGGAGGACGACCTGTTCACCGGCATCCCGTTCGAGCTCGCCGAGACGGCCGGGGAGCAGCGCAGGGCGGGCTGACCCGGCGGTAGCCTGGTCACGGGCCGTCCGGCGGCCCGGGCGTGCACGGTCATGGAGTTCGGAGGCGTACTGCGGTGCTGATCGACAACGCGGTGGCGACCGTGCAGATGGTGGCGACGGGCTTCGTGGTCCCCGCGCAGGACCGCCCGCCGCCCCCCGGGCAGCTGCCCGAGTGGGGGAACGCCGCACCCGTCGGACTGGCGATCGTGCTGGTCCTCCTGCTCGCGACCGTGCTGCTCATCCGCAACATGAGCAAGCGGATCAAGCGACTGCCGGAGTCGTTCGAGGAGCAGCCGGCCGCGGGCACCGACGACGAGGCGGACTCCCGCAGCTCCTGACCGGGGTCTGACAGGGTGGCCGGCATGCCGAACCGGCTCGCGACCGCCACCAGTCCGTACCTGCTCCAGCACGCCGACAACCCGATCGACTGGTACCCCTGGTCGACGGAGGCGTTCGCCGAGGCCCGGCGCCGGGACGTGCCGGTGCTCCTCTCCGTCGGCTACGCGGCCTGTCACTGGTGCCACGTGATGGCGGGGGAGTCGTTCTCCGATCCGGGCGTCGCCGCCGTCGTCAACCGGTCGTTCGTGGCGATCAAGGTGGACCGGGAGGAGCGCCCGGACGTCGACGCCGTCCACATGGCCGCCACCCAGGCCATGACCGGGCAGGGTGGCTGGCCGATGACCTGCTTCCTCACCCCGGACGGTGAGCCGTTCCACTGCGGCACCTACTTCCCCGCCGAGCCGCGGCACGGTCTGCCGTCGTTCCGGCAGGTGCTCGACGCCGTCACCTCGGCCTGGGCATCCGACGGCGACCGGGTCCGGTTCGCCGCCGGGCAGATCGCCGAGCAGCTGGCGGAGCAGGCCGCCGCGGACCCGGAGCCGGTCGTCGTCGGGGAGCAGGCCCTCGACGACGTCGTCGAGCAGCTCGCGGCGCAGCACGACGACGAGCTCGGCGGGTTCGGCCGGGCGCCGAAGTTCCCGCCGTCGATGGTCTGCGAGTTCCTCCTCCGGCACCACGAGCGGACCGGCTCGGACCGGGCGTGGCGGTTGGCCACCGGCACCTGCGAGGCGATGGCGCGCGGCGGGGTCCACGACCAGCTCGCCGGGGGGTTCGCGCGCTACTCCACCGACGACGCCTGGGTGGTCCCGCACTTCGAGAAGATGCTCTACGACAACGCCCTGTTGCTCCGCGTGTACGCCCACCTGGGGCGCCGGGGATCGGTGCTCGCCGAGCGGGTCGCCGTGTCGACCGCGGAGTTCCTGCTCCGGGACCTGCGCACACCGGAGGGCGGGCTCGCCTCCGCGCTGGACGCGGACGCCGGTGGCGTCGAGGGGCTCACCTACGTGTGGACGCCGGACGAGCTGCGCGCGGTCCTCGGCACCGAGGACGGCGACCGCGCCGCCGAGCTGCTCGGTGTGACCGCGGCCGGGACCGCCGACGGTGGCGCCTCGACCCTGCAGCTGCGCCGCGACCCGGACGACGCCGCATGGTGGGAACGGACCCGCTCCGCGCTGCTCGACGCGCGGTCGTCGCGCCCGCAGCCGGCCCGCGACGACAAGGTCGTGACCGAGTGGAACGCGCTCGCCGTCGTCGCGCTGGCCGAGGCCGGAGCCGCGTCCGGGCGTACGGAGTGGGTGCGGGCCGCCGGGGAGATCGCCGACCTGCTGCTGGACGTCCACGTCGTCGACGGCCGGCTGCGCCGCTCGTCGCGGGACGGTGTGCCCGGGCCCGCCGACGCCGTCCTCGCCGACCACGCGCTGCTCGCGGCCGGGCTGCTGGCACTGCACCAGGCGACCGGCGACCCGCAGCGGCTCACCGCGGCGCTCGACCTGCTCGACACGGCACGGGAGCGGTTCGCCGCCGACGACCGGCCCGGGGCGTACCTGGACACCGCCGCCGACGCCCCGGACGCCGCGCTGCTGCCGCACCGGCCCCGCGAACTGACCGACAACGCGTCACCGTGCGGGTCGTCCGCGCTGGCCGAGGCGCTGGTGACGGCGTCGGTCCTGGCGCCGCCGGAGCGTGCGGCGGGCTACCGGGCGGCCGCCGAGGAGATGGTGCGGACGGTCGGGACCCTGGTGCCGCGCGCGCCGCGGTTCCTCGGGCACTGGCTCTCCGCGGCCGAGGCGCTGGTCGCGGGCCCGGTGCAGGTCGCGGTGGTCGGCGAGCCCGGGACCGGGCCGCTGACGGACCGGGCCCGGCGGGCCGCGCCGGGCGGCTCGGTGGTCGTCGCAGGGGCACCGGAGGCGGACGGCGTCCCGCTGCTGGCCGACCGCGGGACCGTCGACGGGCTGCCGGCCGCGCACGTCTGCCGCGGGGTGGTGTGCGACCTGCCGGTCACGACGCCGGACGAGCTCGCGGAACTCCTCGCGCGGTGAGCGCTTGCTGTGTAATCCTGTAATCATTCGACGCGGAGGTGCGTGATGATGACAGGACGAGGACGTGGCCGGGGCGGTTGGCAGCAGGCCGACCTCCCGCCGGCCGACGACGCCGCGGCGTGGTTCTCCGGGCGGCTGCCGGACGGCTGGTTCACCGGAGCGCCGGAGGTGACCTGCGACCGCGACGAGATCGTCGTCGTCGGCGAGCTCCCGCCGCTCGACGGCGAGCAGGCCGGTACCGACGAGGGCCGTGCGGACACCGCCGCCGCGGAGGCCGGGCGCATCGCCCGTTTCCGTGAGGAGACCCGCGACGAGCGGATCGAGATCGCTCGCCAGGCGGAGAGCCGCTACCGGCGCAAGGTGGCGTGGGGCGCGCGTCTCGGGGAGACGCGAGAGCTGTTCACGACGATCTCGGTGCCGGTGATGACACGGCTGCGTCAGCCGGAGCGGGTCGTGCTCGACACGCTGGTCGACGCCGGCGTCGCCCGGTCGCGCTCGGACGCACTGGCCTGGTCGGTGCGCCTGGTCGGCCGGAACGCCGACGAGTGGCTGTCCGAGCTGCGGTCGGCGATGGCACGGGTGGACGACCTGCGGGCGGAGGGCCCCGCCTGAGCGAGGTCCGCAGCATCCGGCCGCGACCGCGGCGCGTGCCGGGTCAGCGCAGCAGGACCAGCCAGATCGCGACGTGGTGGCAGGCCCAGGCCAGGACGGTCGCCGCGTGGAACAGCTCGTGGTACCCGAACGTCGCGGGCCACGGGTCCGGCCGGCGCAGCGCGTACACGACCGCGCCCGCCGTGTAGAGCGCCCCGCCGGCGATCAGCAGGACGAACGCGGCGACCCCGCCGCCCTCCAGCAGGGCGGGCAGGACGAACACGGCGACCCAGCCGAGGGCGACGTAGATCGGGACGCCGACCCAGGACGGTGCGGTCGGCCAGGCCAGCTTCAGCGCCACGCCGGCGAGCGCGCCCACCCACACGACGGTCAGCACCCAGGTCGCGGTGCTCGTGGGGAGGGCCAGCACCGACACGGGTGTGTAGGTCCCCGCGATGAACAGGAAGATCATCGAGTGGTCGAGGCGCTTCATCAGGCGCCGGTGGGCGGGGTCGGCCCAGGTGCGCCGGTGGTAGAGGGCGCTGATCCCGAACAACCCGAACGTCGTGAGCGTGTACACGGCCGTCGCGAGCGCGGCGGACGTGCCGACGAGTGCGCCGGCGACGCTGATCAGCGTCGCGCAGGCGAAGACCGAGGCGACCAGGCTCCACAGGTGCAGCCAGCCCCGCATCCGGGGCTTGACCGGAGCGGACGGAGAGGTGCTCACGGGAGACACGGGCCGACGCTACGCGGTGCACCGGTCGTCGTCCCGCGGGGCGGACGAACGCCACACGCGGCGGGGCCGGACTAGGCTCTGCGCACGTGGCCGTCCGAGACCTGCTCTACACGGTGTACGAGCGCAGGATCCTGCGCCAGCTCGACGGGGCCGAGAGCCCGAAACACGTCGCGCTGATCCTCGACGGCAATCGGCGCTGGGCGCGGGAGGCCGGACTGGCCGATCCCGCGGAGGGACACCGCGCCGGGGCCGCGAAGATCGCGGAGATGCTCGGCTGGTGCTCGGAGGCGGGCGTCGAGGTGGTGACGGTGTTCCTGCTGTCGACCGACAACCTCGACACGCGCTCGCCGGACGAGCTCAAGGACCTCCTGGAGATCATCGGCGGGGTCGTGGACGACCTCTCCGGGCCCGACACCCCGTGGCGCCTGCGCGTCGTCGGAGCCATGGAGCTGCTGCCGAAGTCGCTCGCGGACCGGCTGGCGGCCGCGGTGGCGCGGACGGGGGAGCGCGGCGGCCTGCAGCTCAACGTCGCCGTCGGCTACGGCGGCCGGCAGGAGATCGCGGACGCGGTGCGCAAGATGCTGCTGAGCCAGGCCGAGGCCGGACGGACGATCGAGGAGCTCGCCGAGACCCTCGACGTCGACCACATCGCGGAGCACCTGTACACGTCCGGACAGCCGGACCCGGACCTCGTCATCCGGACCAGCGGGGAGCAGCGCCTGTCGGGCTTCCTGCTCTGGCAGTCGGCGCATTCGGAGTTCTGGTTCTGCGAGGCGTACTGGCCCGAGTTCCGACGGGTCGATTTCCTCCGCGCTCTGCGCGACTTCGCCGCACGACACCGACGTTTCGGCGGCTGACCAGAATTCGTGCGTAACCTTCCGGGTCCTCGCTCGTTGTAGCATTTTCGCGAGCGGGTTCCCGGCGGTCCGGGAACGGGAAAGGCCCCGGGGCGAACCCCGGGGCCTTCCTGTGCGCGGTGCGCGGGCGACTTACTTGTGGCTGCCGCCGTGCTTGCCGGACTCCGAGGAGTTCTGGTTGACCTCGTCGCCGTTGTCGGAGGCGTTGGTGCAGTCGACACCGTTGTCCGAGGTGACGCCCGAGGAGTTCTCGGCCTCGGAGAACAGGCCGCCCAGGGCGCCCTGGACCAGGCTGTTGCCGTTGAACGCGGTGCCGCAGGCCTGCGGGGACACGTTCAGGTTGTTGCCCGAGATGTTGACCAGGCCGGCCGAGTCCTTGCTGGCCAGCTGGTCGGCGTTGTCGCCGAGCTGCTTGTTGACCTCGGACTTCGAGTACGACTTGTTGTCGCTGTTCTTCTTGTAGTCGACGTCGGTCTTGTCGCCGGCGAACGCCAGCGGGCTCAGCGCGACCATCGACGCGGCACCGGCCGCCACAACGATTCCAGCCTTCTTCAGCACAGTCCGTCTCCTGTAGTCGGAGAGCGCGCACGGAGTCGCCGCACACACTCTCAGTACCTGTCGACGCTCGAACCGGGGAGCCCGCATCGACTGAGCGTCAATCTAACGGAGGCTTCCCGCGACGACAATCTGACCCTCCGTATTTTTCAGCGGGCGTCGCCGATCCATTCGTGTACCTGCGGATTTCTGGATGATCCCGACAGATGTCGGAGAGGCGTTCGGGCGTGTCGCGGCTGGGTGGAGCGGCGCAACGGTCGGCGGCTGATCGGCGTAGCCGCCCCGGGGGCATCGTGAGCGCCCGTCCGGCTCGTCCCGGATCCCGGCCGCTGCGGCGCTCGGGCGCCGGTGATCGGAGGCCGGAGCGCCGGGGATCGTTGCGTCGGCCGTCGGGGCCGGCCGCCGGCCGCCGGGGTCGGGGTCGGGCGCTGGGCCGTCCGTGCCCGGATGAACCTCGCCGAGATGCAGGTCAGCGCGATGTGTCGATCTCCGAGGTGCGCTGAGCTGCATCTCGGCGGGGTCGGGCGCCGTGGGCGCCGCGGAAGGGAATGCGCTGCAGGGAGGCGGGCGGGAGGTGCTGGGCGGCGGGCCCTGCTGCGGCGGATTCGGTGAGTCCCGGCCTGTCCGGGCCGAACAGGCCGAGCCGGCCGAACCGGCCAAGCCGAGCCGAGCGGGGCCGGGCCGGCCGGGCGGGGCCGGGCGGGGCCTAACCGAGCTGGGGCGAGCCGAGCGGGGTCGAGCCGAGCGGGGCCGAGCCGAGCGGGGCCGAGCCGAGCGGGGCCGAGCCGAGCTGGGACGGGCGGGGCCGAACCGAGCTGGGGCGAACCGAGCGGGGTCGAACCGGGCGGAGCCGAATCGGGCGGGGCCGAGCCGAGCTGGGGCGAGCTGGGGCGAGCGGGGGCGAGCCGAGTCCGGGGTGGGCTTCGGGGCCATCGTCCGGTTCGGTGCTGCGGGTCGGGCCGGCGGGTGGAGCGCCTCCGACGGTGAGGGTCGGCCGCGGTGCCGCAGGGCGGACCGGGCGGCGGGCCCCCCGTGCGGGAAATCGCTTCCCCAAGCAGCGACTTCAGCGGACCCCACCCTCGGTCGGGAGGTCCGGGCCCGGGCGAACCTGTCCGCTGAGCGCCCCGACCAATCCGGCGCGACCCACCGTCGGTGTCGAGGCGACTGACGAGACGGTCACGGAACGTAGCTAGATGCGGCCGATACGGACGATCTACTCCCAGTTATCGGACACGGTCGTGTCGAAGGCGTCCGCCGTTCCGTGAAGAGTCACGTGTGGTGATCGGACGCGGCTGGATCAGGAATCGCCCGGAAACGCGAAAAAGCCCCGGAGCGAAATGCTCCGGGGCCTTTCGGCGAACTGATCGAGATCAGTTGATGCTGTCGCCCGCGCCCGACTCCTGCGCGCAGTTGTCGGACTGGTCGGTGACCGAGTCGCCCGACTTCGCCTTGGCGTCGCCCAGGATGCCCAGGGCACCGGTGACGCCGTTGAGGGCGGAGGCGTCCTCGACCGGAACCTGAACGCCGAGGACGTTCACCGGGACGTTGTTGTTGCAGGCCTGGATCGGCACGTTGACGTTGTTGCCGTTCAGCCCGGCGATCAGGCCCTTGGCGTCCTTGTCGATGACGTTCTCGGCGCCGTGGTGGTGCCCACCCTTGTGGCCGTGGTCGTCACCCTTGTCGCCGGCGAAGGCGAGGGGGGAGACGGCGAGCAGGGACGCGGCGGAGGCCGCAACCACGATTCCAGCCTTCTTCAGCACAGTTCTTCTCCTGTAGAGTCTCTGAGTCCGCCCGAAGGCCGGTCTCACGCCTGTCGGCACGTTGACAAGTGGGGGAGCCCGTACCGACTGCCGAGAAATCTAGCGGTCGTATTCCGCCCGAACAAACTCGGCCACACCATCGGGGGACCCTATTACTTTGAGTTCGGATACTCCCTCGATCGGGCATTCTTCGAGCGCGCCGGCTGTGGGTTCGGACCCAGGTTTCGGTGACGTTACGTGCCCGCTGGCCACCGAACGGACGCGTACCCCGCGGCTCGGGGCGTCGTTCAGCTGCGACCCGCCTACGCTCCGATGATGACCCCGGACCCGCTCCTGGTTGCGACGGTCGAGCTCGCCGTGCGTCTCGACCGGCTGCGCCCCGGGATACTCGACGGGCCCGCACCGGACGCGGCGCTCGCCCGCCGGGTCGCCGACGAGCCACCGTCCGAGCCGGGTCGTCTCGTGGCGGACGCGGCCCGGCTCCGGGCGGAGCTCTCGGGATCGGGGATGCCGGCTCCGTGCCGTCGTCATCTGGACGCGGGTCTCACTGCACTGCACTGCCAGGCCCGGCTGCTGGACGGGGACCGGCCCGGCTACCTCGCCGAGGTCAGGGACACCTTCGGGGTGACCCCGCGCCGTACGGACCCCGACGAGTACCGCGAGGTGCACCGGAGGCTCGGCGCGCTGCTGCCGGGCCGCGGGCCGGTGGTCGCGCGGATGCGCGCGTACCGGGAGGGCGACGTCGTCCCGCCGCGGCGGCTCGGTGCGGCGGTGACGGCGGTGACGGCCGAGCTGCGTCGCCGCACCCGGGACCTGCTGGGGCTGCCGCGGGGGGAGGATGCCGTCGTCGCGCTCGTGGCCGACCGGCCGTGGACCGCCTTCACGCGCTACCGGGGCGGCCTGCGCAGCAGGGTGTCGATCACCGATGCCGCGCGGATCCGTGCCGGCGCGCTGCTCCCGTTGCTCGCGCACGAGGTCTACCCCGGCCACCACACCCAGTACTGCCGGGCCGAGGTGGCGGTGGCGCGCTTCCCCGAGCTCGCGCTGCGCCTGGTGCACAGCCCGCAGGGGCTGATCGCCGAGGGCGCGGCGGAGGCGGCCGCGGGCGTCGTCCCCGGGCCGGGCTGGGGAGCGGTCGCGGCGCGGGCGTTGGCCGGCGCGGGGGTCCGGATCGACGGAGACCTCGCCGAGCGGGTCGAGAGCGAACTGGACCTGCTCGGCCGGGTCCGGCAGGACGCGGCCCTGCTGCGGCACGTCGACGGCGCGGATCCGGACGAGGTCACGGCGTACCTCGCACGCTGGCTGCTCGTCCCCGAGGCGCGGGCACGGCGGATCCTCGCGTTCCTCGACCATCCGCAGTGGCGGGGGTACCCCGTCACCTACGCCGAGGGTGCCCCGCTGGTCCGGTCCTGGCTGGCCCGGCATCCCGGCGGCCCGGTGGCCGGTCTGCGGGCGCTGCTGGACACCCCGGTGCTGCCCCCCGACCTCGTCACCGAGGGTGGCGACGCGAGAGGCAACGGTTCCGGTACGGCAGCAGTCACGGCGCCCGCGCTGCTGCACCCGGAGTACTGAGCGTCCGACGAACGGTAGGCGCCCGTTCGTGTCGCCGCAGGTCGCTGCGACGGCAGACGGTAGCAATGTTGCGATGAACGGCAGGTTACAACTCTGCCATCAGGGTTCTCTGCGGCTGACCGACGGAGAGTTGCTATTGACCGCACGAGGGTGACCACTAGTAGCGTCCTCGTCGACGGGCCGTACCCGATGCGGCTCGTCCGGGAGGCCCTGAACGTGGTGTCGAACGCACCCGAGAGGGCCGGCACCCGGCCCTCGTGGGCGTGCCGGCCGGTGGACCGCCACGGTCCTCCGACGCCGTCACGACCCGCATCAGGGCCGGCCGGCCCGACGCAGAGCGGGCGTGGTGCCACGCCCGTGAGGGAGCACCCGTGACCGATCGTCCCGCTCTCACCGACAGGTCTCCGCTGACGGAGCCCGTCGGGGACGCCCCGGCAGGTACCACCCGCTGCTACGTGCTCGACACGTCCGTCCTGCTGTCCGACCCGTGGTCGTTGCTCCGCTTCGACGAGCACCAGGTCGTACTGCCGCTGGTCGTGATCTCCGAGCTCGAAGCGAAGCGTCACCACCCCGAACTCGGGTGGTTCGCCCGGACCGCACTGCGCCAGCTCGACGAGATGCGCGTGAAGTTCGGCCGGCTCGACGCACCGATCCCGGTCGGTGACAAGGGCGGGACGTTGCACGTCGAGCTGAACCACTCCGACCCCACGGTCCTGCCGGCCGGGTTCCGCACCGACTCGAACGACTCGCGGATCCTGGCGTGCGCGCTGAACCTGAAGGCCGACCCCGCATCCCCGGGGGACGTCACCCTGGTCACGAAGGACATGCCGCTGCGGGTGAAGGCGGCCGCGGTCGGGCTGGACGCCGACGAGTACCACGGCCAGGACGTGCTGTTCTCCGGCTGGACCGGGATGACGGACCTGGAGGTCGCCCCCGAGGACGTCGACGCGCTGTTCCGCGACGGCGTCATCGATCACGACGAGGCGCGCGAGCTGCCCTGCAACACCGGGCTGCGGCTCACCGGGGCGTCGAGCGCGCTGGGCCGGGTCACCGCCGACAAGCGGGTGAAGCTCGTCCGCGGTGACCGGGAGGCGTTCGGGCTGCACGGCCGTTCCGCCGAGCAGCGGATCGCGCTCGACCTGCTGCTCGACAACGAGGTCGGGATCGTCTCGCTCGGCGGGCGGGCCGGGACCGGCAAGTCGGCGATGGCCTTGTGCGCCGGGCTGGAGGCGGTGCTGGAACGCCAGCAGCACCGCAAGATCGTGGTGTTCCGGCCGCTCTACGCCGTCGGCGGGCAGGACCTCGGCTACCTGCCCGGCAGCGAGAGCGAGAAGATGCAGCCCTGGGCCCAGGCCGTCTTCGACACCCTCGGAGCGCTGGTCAGCCAGGACGTCATCGACGAGGTCATCGCCCGCGGGATGCTCGAGGTGCTGCCGCTCACCCACATCCGTGGCCGGTCGCTGCACGACACCTTCGTGATCGTCGACGAGGCGCAGTCGCTGGAGCGCAACGTGCTGCTGACGGTGCTGTCGCGGCTCGGCGCCGCGTCCCGCGTCGTGCTCACCCACGACGTCGCGCAGCGCGACAACCTGCGCGTCGGCCGGCACGACGGCGTCAACGCCGTCATCGAGAAGCTGAAGGGGCACCCGCTCTTCGCGCACGTCACGCTGACCCGCAGCGAGCGGTCGCCGATCGCCGCACTGGTCACCGAGATGCTGGAGGGGCCGAACTCCTAGGCACCGCACCGTGGCCCCCGCACACCCCCCGGTGTGCGGGGGCCACGTCGTGCCGGGGCCCGGTCGCTACAGGCCGTGCGGGGTGCCCTCGGTGAACCCGGCCGTCGTCTGGACCCCGACGACGGACCGCTCGTGCAGCTCGTCGAGGGTGCGGGCGCCGGCGTAGGTGCACGCCGACCGGACCCCGGAGCAGATCTCGTCCAGGAGATCCTCGACGCCGGGCCGCTCCGGGTCGAGCTGCTGCCGCGACGACGAGATCCCCTCCTCGAACAGCGACTTGCGAGCGCGGTCGAACGCGTTGTCCCCGCGGGTGCGGGCACCGACCGCGCGCTTGGACGCCATGCCGAACGACTCCTTGTAGGCGCGGCCGTGCTCGTCGCGCAGCAGGTCGCCGGGCGACTCGTACGTCCCGGCCAGCCAGGAGCCGATCATCACCGACGCGGCTCCTGCGGCCAGAGCCAGCGCGACGTCGCGCGGGTGCCGCACACCGCCGTCCGCCCAGACCACGGCGCCGCGCTCGCGGGCCGCCGCAGCGCACTCGGCGACCGCGGAGAACTGCGGGCGCCCGACGCCGGTCATCATCCGCGTGGTGCACATCGCACCCGGGCCGACCCCGACCTTCACGATGTCGGCACCCGCGTCGACCAGGTCGGCGACCCCGTCGGCGGTGACGACGTTGCCTGCCGCGACCGGGACGGGCGCACCGGACTCCGCGACGACCCGCCGCACCGCACCCAGGGCGTCGAGCATCTTCTCCTGGTGGCCGTGCGCGGTGTCGACCACCAGGACGTCCACGCCCGCGTCGAGCAGCGCCTTCGCCTTCACCGCGACGTCGCCGTTGATCCCGATCGCGGCCGCCGTGCGCAACCGGCCCTCGCCGTCGAGGGCGGGGGAGTAGATCCCGGCCCGGATCGCGCCGAGCGGGGTGAGCAGCCCGGCCAGCCGGCCGTCGTCGTCGATCCCGAGCGCGACCTTCCCGCGCCGGGTGTCGAGCTGCTCGAAGACGTCGCGGGGCGCGGTGTCCAACGGCAGCAGCACGGGGTCCGGATCGAGGACGTCGGCGAGCCGGGTGAACCGGTCGACGCCGGTGCAGGCGGCCTCGCCGACCGTCCCGACGGGGCGTCCGCCGTCGTCGACGACCACGACGGCGTCGTGGGCGCGCTTGGGCAGCAGGTTGAGCGCGTCCGCCACGGCGTCACCGGTGCGCAGCACCAGCGGGGTGTCCCACACCGGGTGCCGCGACTTGAGCCAGGACACGATCCCGGCGACGGCGTCGGTCGCGACGTCCTGGGGCAGGACCGTCAGGCCGCCCCGGCGGGCGAGGGTCTCGGCCATCCGGCGGCCCGCCACGGCCGTCATGTTCGCCGCGACGACCGGCACCGTGGCACCCGTGCCGTCCGGGGTGGCGAGGTCGACGTCGAACCGGGAGGCGACCGAGGAACGGCGCGGGACGAGGAAGACGTCGTCGTAGGTGAGGTCGTGGTCCGGCGAGCGGTCGTCGAGGAAGCGCACGGTGTCGGAATGATACGCGCCACGACGGGTGCGGCGTGCGCGTCGGGCCCGTCACCCGCACGTCACGTTCGCGGAACCCTCGGGCAACCCGTCCTCCCTACCGTGGAGTACATGCCGGTGCCGTCGCCGATCCCGCAGGTGCGTGCCGCGGACGCGCGCCGGGTGCGGGACCTGTTGCGGATCGCCGTCGCGGGCCGGCCCCGGGCCGCCGGCCTCCTGCCCCGGGAGGACGAGCTGATGGTCGCCTTCGGGGTGTCCCGCTCGGTGGTGCGGGCCGCGCTCGCACTGCTCTCCGACGAGGGTCTGTTGCGGCCGGGCCCGGCCGCGCACCGGATCGTCGCGACCCCCGACTACCGGGGCGGGCACGACGTGGTCACCGACCCGTACCGGCCGCCGCGCTGGCTCGGCCGCGCCGGGATCACCGCACCCGACGTGCTCGCCGGCTGGCTCGGGGTACCGCCGGGCAGCCCGGTGCTGCGCACCGAGTGCGTGGCCGGCACCGCCGGCGGCGGCACGGTGCTCGAGACCCACTACGTCGCGACGCCCGCCGCCGCCGAGCTGCTCGCCGTGCCCGACACGGGACCGTTCGACCGGCTGCTGGCCGACGCCTGCCTGGACCCCGGTGTCGTCCGGACCCGTTCGGGGCCGGTGCCCGCGGACCCGGACACCGCGGGCCTGCTCGGCGTCGCACCAGCGACACCACTGCTCGGCATCGAGCGGACCGTCGCCGCGCCCGGTGGCGGGGTGCTCGCCGCCGGGGTGCTGCGCGCGCACGCGGGCCCGGTGCCGCACGCCGCCCGCACCGCCGGCGACGGCCGCCCGGAGGGCGCGCTCCCGGCTCCGGTGGCGGCCGTGTGGTGACTCAGCCCGACAGCAGCGCCCGCACCGCGTCGAGGGTGTCCGCCTCCTCCGGGGTCTTGTCGGGCCGGTAGCGCAGGACCCGCGCGAACCGCAGCGCCACCCCGCCGGGGTAGCGGGTGCTGCGCTGCGCACCGTCCAGCGCGATCTCCACGACCAGCTCGGGGCGCAGGTACACCACGCCGGGCTCCTCGGCGCGCGTGTACCCGGGGAACGTCGTGGTCTGCCAGGCCAGCAGCTCGTCGGTCATCCCCTTGAACGTCTTGCCGACCATCACGGGCTCGTCGCCGTCGGGGTCGCGGGCCCCGAGGTGGATGTTCGACAGCGACCCGGTGCGCCTGCCGTAACCCCACTCCGCGCCGAGCACGACGAGATCGAGCGTGTGCACCGGCTTGACCTTCTGCCAGGCCTTCCCGCGCCGGCCCGCCGCGTACGGCGTCGCGAGGTCCTTCACGACGACACCTTCGTGCCCTGCGCCGAGCGCCCCGTCGAGCACAGCCGCGGCCTCCTCCGCCGACGGCCGCCGTGCCCCCGGCATCCGCAGCGACGCGTGCCGGTCGGCGGCGAGCAGCCCGGCGAGCGCGTCGAGCCGGGTCTCCAGGGGCTCGTCGACGAGGTCCCGGCCGTCGAGATGCAGCAGGTCGAAGAAGAACGGGCTGAGCATCACGCCCTCGTCGTCGGTGTCGGACCCGAACCGGCTCATCGTGTCCTGGAAGGGGCGGGGACGGCCGTCGTCGTCGAGGGCGAGGGTCTCCCCGTCGAGCACCGCGGTGTCGCAGGGCAGCCCGCGGGCCAGATCCACGAGCTCGGGCACCCCCGCGGTGATCTCGCGCAGGGTGCGCGTCCAGACGCGGACCTCGTCGCCGCGCCGGTGGACCTGGATCCGGGCGCCGTCGAGCTTGTGCTCGACGACGACGTCGGCGCCGAGCGAGGTCAGCGCGGCGTCGAGCGAGTCGCCGGGGGAGGCCAGCATCGGCCGGACCGGGCGCCCGACCTCCAGACCGACCGCGGCGAGTGCCGTCTCGCCGCCGTCGAGCGCGGTCGCCGCGGTCTCCGGGAGCCGGCCGGAGAGCATGAACGCGCGCCGGACGGCCGCCTGCCCCGCGCCGGACGCGGCCGCCACCGCGTCGACCATCAGACCCTCGAGCGCGCCCTGCCGCAGCTCGCCGGTGAGCAGCCGGTGCAGGAAACGTTGCTCGTCGGCGGTGGCGGCGCCGTACAGCTCCGCCAGGAGGTCGCGGCGGCGCTGCGCGGAGCCCTGGCCCGCGGTACCGGCCAGCTCGTCGAGCAGCGTGTCGACGGTCCCGATGTCGAGTGCGGGCTCCGCGGCCGCCGGGACGTCGACCGCCGAGAGGGTCCGCCAGCCGGTCCCGATCCGGCCCTGCCGCGGCACCCCGGACAGCCACGCGACGACGGGCAGCACCTCACCGGGCCCGGCCGCGCGCAGCAGCCCGGCCAGCGCGGCGGTCTTCTCCGTGCGGGCGCGGGTCGCCCCGACCGCGGCGGAGGTGGCGACGACGTCGTGGAACAGCACGAACTCATGAAAGCAGCGACCACCGACAGTCGCGCGGCGTCGAGCCGGGCCCGGACCCGTCGCCGTCCCCGGACACGGGCCGGTCAGGTGTGGCTCAGGCGCTGCGTGCCGTGCGTCCGTCCCCGGGACCCGGGCCGTGCCGCGCGGCCGGTGCGCTCATCGGCGGGCGGCCCGACGGGCCGTGGACCGGACGGCGACCCGCGTCGGCCCGCACCGGATGCGCCCCGGACGCCGCGGCCGCCGGTACGGGGTGCGGACCCGACACCGCGGCCTGCGACCGGGGACCGGGCCGGTCGGCGGCGCCCGGCAGGATCGCCTGCCGCCACAGCTCCGCCACCGTCACCGTCCCGCGGCAGGACCCGTCCGGCGCGACGACGACCAGGTCGTCGTAGGCGCGGGCGGGGTCGCCGGACAGGCTGAGCTCCAGCGCGCGGGACAGCGGGGTGCGCTCGTCGACCGTGCGCGGCGGGTCGGCCAGCTCCCGCGCGGGCTTGTCGGCCCACAGCGCGTGCCCGAACTTGCCGGTCATGCTCAGCAGGAACCGGCTGCGGTCGAGATAGCCGACCGGTCGCCGGGCCGCATCGACCAGCACGACGCCCGCCGAGTCCGGGTGCTCGCGCATCGTCTCGCGGGCGACGTCGCCGGTGACGTCCGCGCCGACCGTGACGGCGGGCGCGGCCAGTCCCCGGACCGGCGGGCCCGCGGGGGCGGGTCCGGCCGGGCCGGGTGCGGCCGGACCCACGGTGGCCGGACCGGTCGTCCGCACCGCCGCACCGCCCGGTGCGGCACGCAGCAACGCCAGCAGCTCGGGCAGCGTCGCCGGATCCGCCGTGGGCTCGGGCCTGGCCCCACCCAGCAGCGGTCCCTGCGCGACGGACACCCCGGTCGCGTACAGCCCCGTCAGCCGGTCCGGGTCCCGGACGCCGGTCGCGGCCACCGGCACCCCGACCGCCCGCGCGACCTCCAGTACGGCGCGCACGGCGGCCCCGGTGCCGGCGTCCAGTACGCCGTCGGCGAGCTCCGGCTCCAGCTTCACGACGTCCGGGCGGACGGCCGCGACGAGCTCGGGCCCGAACGCCCGTCCGCAGCCGTCGAGCCCGATCCGGAACCCCCACCGGCGCAGCTCCGCGAGTGCGGGCACCAGCACCTCGGCCGGGGCGGCCGCCGCGATCGGCGGGCCGATCTCCAGCAGCGGGGCGACCGCGCCGACCGACGTCGCGCCGACGGTGAGCACGGCCCGCAGCCGGTCCCGCGCGTAGAGCACCGTGTCGGCGGCGACGTCGACCTGGAGCGGGACGACGCCGTCGGCCGCGCGGGCCGACGTCACCGCCGAGACGACGGTGCTCGCGTCCAGCTCGGCGATCTGCCGGGCGCCCCACCCGCGGTCCCTGGCCTGCACGGCGACGGCGTCGTGGACACGCCGCGGCACGATCTCCACGCCCGCGAAGCGTCCACTGCGCAGGTCGTGCACGGGCTCGTACGCGAAGCGCTGGTCGGGCATGCGGCTGATCCGTTCGGATGGTGATGATCGGCAATCAGCCACACGGTGTCACGACGAAGTGGACCGAACGGGGGCCACGAGGTGAACAGGAGATGGCTTGACCTGCAGCGACGGGGCGGTCGCGGTCCGCAGTCGGAGACCTACGAGCGCTTCTCCCCGCGCGTCATCGCCAGCACGTCGAGGGCGCGGTCGAGCTCGTCCTCGGTGAGCCTCCCGGACTCCACGTGACCGCGCTCGATCACGACCTCGCGGATCGTCCGCCGCTCCTTCAGCGCCTGCTTGGCGATCGACGCCGCCTCCTCGTAGCCGATCGTCGAGTTCAGCGGCGTGACGATCGACGGCGACGACTCGGCGTACTCCCGGGTGCGCTCGAGATCGGCCTCCATGCCGTCGACGACCTTGTCGGCCAGCAGCCGGGACGTGTTCGCCAGCAGCCGCGCGGACTCCAGCACGTTGCGCGCCATCACCGGCATCATCACGTTCAGCTCCAGGTTGCCCTGGCTGCCGGAGAAGCCGACGGTCGCGTCGTTGCCCATGACCTGGGCGCAGACCATCATCGTGGCCTCGCAGATCACCGGGTTGACCTTGCCCGGCATGATCGAGCTGCCCGGCTGCAGGTCCGGCAGGTGGATCTCGGCGAGCCCGGTGCGCGGGCCCGAGGACAGCCAGCGCAGGTCGTTGGCGATCTTGTAGAGGCTCACCGCGACCGTCCGGAGCGCGCCGGACGCCTCGACCAGCCCGTCCCGGGAGCCCTGCGCCTCGATGTGGTCGGTCGCCTCGGACAGCTGGTCCAGTCCGGTCGCCTCGCGCAGCTTCGCGACGACGGCGCCGCCGAACCCGTCCGGTGCGTTCAGCCCGGTGCCGACCGCGGTGCCGCCGATCGGGAGGACGGCGAGCCGGGGCAGCGCGTCCCGCACCCGGTCGGCGCCGTAGCCGGCCTGGCTGGCCCAGCCACCGGCCTCCTGCCCGAGGGTGATCGGCACGGCGTCCATGAGGTGCGTGCGGCCGGCCTTCACGACCTCGGACCACTCCGCCGCACGGCGGCGCAGCGCCGCCTCGAGGTGCTCCAGGGCGGGGACGACCTCGGTGGCCAGCGCCTCGGTCGCGGCGAGGTGGATGGTCGTCGGGAAGACGTCGTTCGACGACTGCGACGCGTTGACGTGGTCGTTCGGGTGCACGTCGGTGCCGGCGCGGCTCGCGATCGTGGCGATGACCTCGTTCGCGTTCATGTTCGACGAGGTGCCGGAGCCGGTCTGGAACACGTCCACCGGGAAGTGGTCGTCGTGCCGGCCCTCGGCCACCTCGTCGGCGGCCGCGGCGATGGCGGCCGCGCGGTCGTCGTCGAGCACGCCCAGCTCGCCGTTCACCCGGGCGGCGGCCGCCTTCACCAGGCCGAGCGCGCGGATCTGGGCGCGCTCCAGGCCGCGCCCGGAGATCGGGAAGTTCTCCACGGCGCGCTGGGTCTGGGCCCGCCACAGCGCGTCGGCGGGAACCCGGACCTCACCCATGGTGTCGTGCTCGATGCGGTAGTCGGAGCTCATACGCGCAGGTCTACTCCACCGCGACGGTCCCCGCTCCCTTAGGTGAGGCTCACCTCATCAGGGCAGTGGGGGAGCTTCGCCCTCGACGCCGTCGAAGTCGACCGAGGAGAACTCGCGCAGCTTCGTCAGCCGGTGGTAGCCGTCGATGAGGCGGACGGTGCCGGACTTCGACCGCATCACGATCGACTGGGTGGTCGCGCCGCCACCGCGGTAGTGGACGCCGCGCAGCAGCGGGCCGTCGGTGATGCCGGTGGCGCAGAAGAAGACGTTCTCGCCGCGGACCAGTTCCGCGGTCGTCAGGACCTTGTCGAGGTCGTGCCCGGCGGAGACCGCCTTGCTGCGCTCCTCCTCGTCCTTCGGCCACAGCCGGCCCTGGATCTCGCCGCCCATGCACTTCAGCGCGGCCGCGGTGATGATCCCCTCGGGGGTGCCGCCGACGCCGTAGAGCATGTCCACACCGGATGTCGGACGGGCCGCGGCGATGGCGCCCGCGACGTCGCCGTCGGAGATGAACTGGATCCGGGCCCCGGCCTCGCGGATCTCCTTGACGATCTGCTCGTGCCGCGGGCGGTCGAGGACACAGACCGTCACGTCGGCGACGTCGACGTGCTTGGCGCGGGCCACCTTGCGGATGTTGTCGGCGACGGGCGCGGTGATGTCGATCAGATCCGCCGCCTCCGGCCCGACCGCGATCTTCTCCATGTAGAAGACGGCCGACGGGTCGAACATCGCGTCCCGCTCGGCGACGGCGAGCACCGCGAGGGCGTTCGGCATGCCCTTGCTCATCAGGGTGGTGCCGTCGATCGGGTCCACGGCGACGTCGCAGAACGGGCCCTCGCCGTTCCCGACCTCCTCGCCGTTGAACAACATCGGCGCCTCGTCCTTCTCGCCCTCGCCGATGACGACGACGCCGCGCATCGACACCGACGAGATGAGCTGGCGCATGGCGTCGACCGCGGCGCCGTCACCGCCGTTCTTGTCACCCCGGCCGACCCAGCGACCGGCCGCCATCGAGGCCGCCTCGGTGACGCGGACCAGCTCCATCGCGAGGTTGCGGTCCGGCGCCTCGCGGCGGCGGTTCGTCGTCGGGTTGGGGGGCTGGCTCACTGACGTCTCCATTCACGGCGGCGTGCTCGGTCCCGGCCAGGGGACCGGCGGCCTCCGATCCTCGCACGTGACCGGGTGGGGGAGGAGTGATGAGCGACCGACGCCATGCCTGGGGGACGATGTACCGGTGAGTTCGCCACGGGATCCGAGCACGTCCGCGTCCGGGGGAGCCGACGAGCAGGGACGGTCCGACGACGCCGCGACGCCCGGCCGGTCGGACGACGCGGTCGCCGACACCGGCGCCGGTCCCGGTGCGGCGGGCGAGACCGGGCCGTCCACCCGGTCCGCCCCGCGGGTGGGGCCACGTGCGATGCGGAAGCCGGAGCGGGGCGAGACGTCGGTGCGGGACCTCATCGGCGCCGTGCTGATCCTGATCCCCGTCGCACTGCTGATCTTCTCGGTGGGTGGCTCGTGCTCCTTCGCACCGACCGGCCCGGTCGAGGACCCCGACTCCGGGCCCACCGTGAACGTCGAGGCCCGCCTCGCCGACTTCGCCCGCGGCTCGGCGTTCCCGCTGCGGGTGCCGGGGGTGCCGTTCCGCGCGAACTCGGCGGACCGGGGGCCCGTCGAGGGCGGTGGGACAGCGGTCCGGATCGGCTACGTGACGCCGGGCGCGGACTACCTGAGCCTGGTGCAGACCGACGCGTCGGTGGAAGGGGTGCTCGTGACCGAGTCCGGTGCCGCCGGGCGCGGGGAGGGACCCCCGCTGCGCCAGGGCACGATCGACGCCGGTGGCCTGACCTGGGAGACCTACCAGCGTGAGGGCGGGGAGCCGTTCCGCGTCACGACGCTGCCGGGAGCGCCGGAGGTGCGCGTCCTGGTGACGGGATCGGCCCCGGACGAGGACTTCCGCACCCTCGCCGGAGCCCTGTCCACCGCCCGGACCCTCCCCACCGGGACCTGACCCCGGCGCCGGCCGACCGGCCCGGTCCCCGTGACCACCGTGCCCACCCCCGCCGGGACCCGCGTCGACACAGGCCCCGCGTCGACGCAGGACCTGCCCGTGTCGGATCCCGGTTCGCACGGGATCGGTTCGCTCGCACGGGGTCGGACCTCGTGCGAGCGACGAGACCCCGTGCGGGCGACGAGACCCCGTGCGGGCGACGAGACCCCGTGCGGGCGGCGGGAGCTCGTGAGCCACGGGACCTCGTCCCGAACGGACTCCGCTACGCCGGGGCCGCGGCCCGCTCCGGATCGGTCGCGGCCCATGGCTCGCACGGGATCCCTCCGTTCGCACTGGATCCGATCCCGTGCGAACGAAGGGATCCCGTGCGAAGTGGCGCAACCAGCGGGTGGGCGGGCGGTGTCATGGGTCGGTCATGTGTTGTGGGTGCCGAGCCTGCGGCGGAGCCGGGCCAGCAGGTGCTGCGGGTCGGCCAGGTCCTGCCAGGTCCAGCGGACCACGTCCAGCCCGAGCTCCCGCAGGTGGTCCTCCCGGATCTTCTCCTGGACGACGACGTCGCCAGGATCCTGACCGGGGCGCAGCAGGCGTCCGTACTCGACCTCGCCGTCGAACTCCCCGACGACCGGGCGCCGTCCGCCCCACCAGAAGTCGACGGTCGCGACATGCATCCCGTCCCGGTCCCTGACCTCCCGCTGGAGCACCGGCACCGGTAGGTGGTTCCGCGCGAACAGGACCCGGCTGCGTGACTCGCCCGGACTTGCGGCGCGCCCGTCCGCGAACGCCACGACGCGGGCCGCGCGGGTCACCCCGTGCCGCCCGGCAGACGCGCGGAGGACCTCCTCGAGCGCGGGACGTTTCGTGCCGGTCTGTCGCAACGTGGCGTCCGCGACGACGACCCCCTGGTCGAACGTCGCCGCCCGGGCGATGTCGACGGCAGTCCGTGCCGGTGTCGTCACGGGGATCCCGCGGATCACGGTGACGTCGCCCGGAGGGAGCGGTGCCGCGTGCAGGTGCAGGTCGTGTCCGCGCCGCGCGCCGCTGGGGCGGTCCCGGGTCAGGTGCACGCGGTCGAACGGCAGGTCCCACAGGTCGACGGCGTGCAGGACCGCGGCGGAGACGTGGCTGACCACGGCCGGCGCGTCGAGCCGGGCGACGACGCCACGGATCGCGAGGACGTGCCGGGCCGTCAGCCGCTCGACGTGCTCGGCCCGGGACCGCGCCGGGGTCGGCGCGACCGGGCCCGGCACGTACATGCCGCGGCACACCGCCTGCAGACGGCCCGCCCGCACCAAGGCCCGGATCGCGGGATCGCCGAGCCCCACCGCATGCAGGTCGGCCCGGCGGAACGGCCCGAGCCCGGGGAGCGCATCGGAGCTGGTCATACCCCGACCCTGCCCCCCAGCAGCACCCCTACGCCCCCGAATCCGCTCCCTGTGGACAACCAACCGCGCCTCGCACGGGATCGGTCTCCTCGCACGGGATCGGATCCCGTGCGAACGACGGGAACCCGTGCGAACGACGGGAACCCGTGCGAACCAGGGGCTCAGGTCTCGTCGGCGGAGTCGTCCCCCGACTCGGCCTCGGCGAGCCGATCCTCGATGCGGGTACGGGCACCGGCCAGCTGGTCCTCGCAGCGGCTGGCCAGGGCCTCGCCGCGCTCCCACATCGCGACGGACTCGTCCAGGCCGAGGCCGCCCACCTCGAGCGCGCGCACGACCTCGACGAGCTCGTCACGGGCCTGCTCGTACCCGAGGGTGTCGACGGCAGGTCGCTCGCTCATCCGGTCTCCTTCGCTGTGCCCGAGGTCGTGGTGGTGCCCGAGGCCCGTCTGCTGTCGTCGTCCGGGCCCGTGACGGTCGCCGCGACCGCGCCGTCGGCGACCCGGATCCGCAGCCCGGTCCCGGCGGGTGCGTCGGCGGCGGACCGCAGCAGCGGCGGGACGTCGTCCCCGGACCCGGTGAGCTGGACGATCGCGTACCCGCGGGCCAGCGTCGCCGTCGGCCCCAGCGCGGTCAGGCGTGCAGTCAGGTGCTCCAGCTCCGCGGACGACCGGTCCAGCCGCCGCAGCACGGCCCGGTGCGCGGCGGCGCGGGCGTCGGCGATCTCCCGCTCCCGGGATCCGACCAGCCGCAGGGGCTCGGCCAGGGCGGGCCGGCGCCGCAGGTCGTCCAGTCGTCGTTGCTCGCGGTCGACCCAGCCGTGCAACGCGTGCCGGGCCCGGTCCCGCAGCCCGGCGATCCGCGCGGTCTCCTCGCCGAGGTCGGGCACCAGGCTCCGGCCGGCCGCGGTCGGGGTGGAACAGCGGACGTCGGCGACGTGGTCGACGAGCGGGGTGTCGGGCTCGTGCCCGATCGCCGACACGACCGGCGTCCGGCAGGCCGCGACGGCCCGGCAGAGGGTCTCGTCGGAGAAGGGCAGCAGGTCCTCCACGCTGCCGCCGCCGCGGGCGAGGACGATCACCTGCACGTCCGGGTCGCGGTCGAGGGTCCGCAGCGCGCCGACGACCTGCTCGACGGCGAGCCCGCCCTGCACCGCGACGTTCTCGATCCGGAACCGCACCGCGGGCCAGCGGGCCGTGGCGCCCGAGACGACGTCGTGCTCGGCGGCCGAGTCCCGGCCGGTCACCAGGCCGATGGTGTGCGGGAGCAGCGGTGGGCGGCGCTTCAGCGCGGGATCGAACAGGCCCTCCGCGTCGAGCAGCCGGCGCAGCCGCTCGATCCGGGCGAGCAGCTCGCCGAGACCGACGGCGCGGATCCGGTCCACCCGCAGGCTGAGCGTCCCGCGCCCCAGGTAGAACGACGGCTTGCCGTGCACGATCACCCGGCTGCCCTCGGTCACGGCACCGCCGGAGTCGCGCACCAGCGACGAGGGAGCCGTGAGCTGCAGCGACACGTCGGCAGCCGGGTCGCGCAGCGTCAGGAACGCGGTGCCGGTCCGGGCATTGACCTGCGCGAGCTGACCCTCGACCCACACCGCTCCGAGCCGGTCGACCCACTCGGCGATCTTGCGGGCGACCGTGCGGACGGGCCAGGGGTCCTCCTCGGAGGTGGTCACTTCTCCTGGGAGAGCGTCGCGATCCGGTTCGTCAGCATCGTGACGAACGGCGGCCGGTTCTCGTGCGCGGTCTCCCACGCGAGCAGGTCGGAGAGGTCATCGAGGCTCAGCGCGCGCATCTTGCCGCGCAGCTGGGGGACCGTCATCGTCGGGTACTCCGGCACGGCCTGCGGTGCGCCCGCCGCCGCCTCGGCGCGGTTCGACGCCGTCGCGGGCCGCCCGGGGCGCTCGATCGGGATGCCGGAGCGGGACGGCCGCAGCGTGGACACGGAGCCGTTGCGCGGGCCGTCGCCGGGCGTGGCCGACGACGACTCCGGCGGCAGCGGCGGCGCGATCGGCTCCGCCTCGGGCAGCCGCAGGTCGGCGAGGTCGTCGTCGAAGGTGGCCCAGTTCGGGACGTCGTCGGCGGGGCGCAGCGCGCCCAGCGCGCGATCACCCTTGATCGCCAGCTCGGTGACCGTCTGCTGCAGGCGCATCGAGACCTGCAGGGCCTGACTGACCGCGGTGACCGGCAGCTCGACGGCGTGCCGGGGCAGCTCACGGGCCTGCTCCACGGCCGTCACGACGAGGCCGGCGGCGATCCGCACGGGGAACGGCAGCGGTGACATGTGGCTCATTGTCCAGCAGTGGCGCGTGCGTGTCGCGGGGGACCGCCGTGGCGTGTCCGGTCGGGCCCGTCACGTACCGCTGCCCGTGCCGATCGTGGTCCGTACGCTGGTGGCATGTCCGGTTCTGCGAAGCAGGTCCTGCTCGCCAAGCCCCGCGGCTACTGCGCGGGCGTCGACCGTGCCGTCGAGGCGGTGGAACAGGCGCTCGACCAGTACGGCGCGCCGGTCTACGTGCGCAAGGAGATCGTGCACAACAAGCACGTCGTCGAGACGCTGCGCGACCGCGGTGCGATCTTCGTCGAGGAGGCCTCCGAGGTCCCCGAGGGCGCCCACGTCGTGTTCTCCGCGCACGGGGTCTCGCCCGCCGTGCGCGACGAGGCCAAGGGGCGTGAGCTCAGGACGATCGACGCGACCTGCCCGCTGGTGACCAAGGTCCACCAGGAGGCGAAGCGGTTCGCCCGCGAGGACTACGACATCCTGCTCGTCGGGCACGCCGGCCACGAGGAGGTCGAGGGCACCTCCGGTGAGGCGCCCGAGCACATCCAGCTCGTCGAGTCGGCCGCCGACGTCGACAAGGTCACCGTCCGCGACCCGGACAAGGTCGTGTGGCTGTCCCAGACCACGCTGAGCGTCGACGAGACGATGGAGACGGTCCGTGCGCTGCGGGAGAAGTTCCCGAAGCTGCAGAACCCGCCGTCGGACGACATCTGCTACGCCACCCAGAACCGCCAGGTCGCGGTGAAGACGATGGCACCGCGCTGCGACCTCGTGCTCGTCGTCGGCTCGCGGAACTCGTCGAACTCGGTGCGGCTGGTCGAGGTGGCGCTCGGCGCGGGCGCCGGATCCTCGTACCTGATCGACTACGCCAAGGAGATCGACGAGACCTGGCTCGAGGGCGTGCAGACGATCGGCGTGACGAGCGGCGCCTCGGTCCCCGAGGTGCTGGTGCGCGGTGTCGTCGACCATCTCGCCGAGCGCGGCTTCGGCTCGGTCGAGGAGGTCGACACCGCCGAGGAGACGCTGGTCTTCTCGCTGCCGCGCGAGCTGCGCCCGCCGCGCCAGCCCGCGACACCCTGACCCGCCGAGACCCGCCGCGCGGACTCCGCGCCGGCCGAGAACGGACGAACGCCCCCGGGACCCGATCGGGTCCCGGGGGCGTTCGTCGTGTGTGAGGGGATCAGGCCGGGGGCGCGCCGCGCTCCGCCTGGACCTGCTTGCCGGACACGACCTGGACCTGGTCGCCGATCTGCAGGTGGTTGAACCACGCGACGGCGTGGTCCTTGGTCAGCCGGACGCAGCCGGCCGACGGGGTGTCGGTGCGGCCCTCGTGGAAGGCGATCCCGCCGTCCTGGAAGAAGACCGACCAGGGCATCGGGGCCGGCTCGCCGTTGGTGGCGGTGTACTCCCCGCTGTGGTGCAGCTGCTCCTTGCGGTAGACCCGCAGCGAGTGGCCGATCGGGGTCTCCTTGCCGGGACCGCCGGTCGCGACCGGGACCGGACCGTTGACGACCTTGCCGGCGTCGAACAGCCAGGACTGCTTCGAGTCGAGATCGACGCAGGCGCGGGCGGTCACGGTGCACGGGGTGCCGGGCACCAGGGGCTGGTCGCGGAACGCCTGCGCCGCCGGCGTCGAGGCCAGTGCCGTACCGACGCCGATCAGCGCGATCGCCGCGGTGACGAGCGCGACGAGGATCGCGGGCCGGGGGAGGCGGGTGTTCCGGGTGGTGGACATCGTTCTCCAGGTCGTGCGACGGGCGTCGGGGAGCGGGCGGTCACGCCTGCCCCCGGAACATGTGACGCCCGGACCGGGGGGCGGGTTGCCTCGATTGTCCGGTCGGTTGCCCCGGACGGTGTGACCGGGGTACCCCCGGACCGCCTACCAGCGACGACGCCGGCGGGACCGGATGTGTGATCCGTCCGGTGTGCCGGGCTCCGTCAGCCGGAGTCGCGGCGGGTCCGCCCGGAGGGGTTCCGCCGTGTCGCGCCGGACGGTCGCGCTCCTTCCGACCGGGACGTCGACCGGCCCCCGGCCTCGCCGGTACCGCCGGACCGCGCCGCACCCGGGATGCCGGACCGTCCGGACCCGGACCGCCCGGTACCGGACGAGCGGGAGCCGGCCACACCACCCGCGCCCGCGGAGCCGCCGGAGCCGGGTGCCCCGGACCGTCCCGACCCGGAGCGGTCCGACACGGAACCGCCCCGGCCGGCGTCGGCACGGCCGGTCGAGCCGGTTCGGGCGGCGCCGTCCCCGGCCCGGCCGGTGGATCCCCGTCGCGGGGACCGCTCGGTCGCGCCGCCCGCGCCACCGGGACGGCCGCGCCCGTCGGCGGACCGGCCCGTCGTCGTGCCCCGTCCGGAACGGCCACGCCCGGGACGTCGTTCTCCGGGGCGCTCCGTGTCCGCGTTGCGGGCCCCACCGCGGCGGCTCCGGCCGGCGCCGGGGGTACCGCCGGGACCGTCCGGGTCGTGGCCACCCGGGTCGCGGCCGAGCCGCGCCCGCAGGCGTCCCACGGAGTCGTCCGGGCCGAGCCGCTGCCGCAGCAGCCGGAAGCCGGTGACCAGGAGGACGACCGCCGTCGTGACCGCCATCGCCGGGAACGCGTTGATCAGCGGGGCACCCGCCATCAGGACGCTCTCCGCCGCGCCGCCACCGGTCGGGGCGCCGATCAGCACCGCCGTCAACGGCACGACGACGGCCAGCAGCAGCGGTGGCTGCACCGCCGGGAGGAAGATGCTGCGCCGTCGCACCCAGGAGACGGCGAGCACACACCCGAGGAGGTACCCGACCTCGAAGACCCGGCCCACGGTCCCGATCCGGAGCAGGTCGACGAGCACCCCGACGGCCGTCGTCGCGACGGCGATGCCGATCGCGGCGAGCGGCGGGATGCCGAGGACGGGACAGAGGAGCGACCGCTCCCGGACCGGCCAGCTGCCACGGGCAGGAGCGGGGGACCGGGACGCGGATCCGCCGGGCCGGCGGGCCGAGCTCGTGCGCGTGGTCACCCGGTCAGCCTAACTCCCCCCGCGGTGCGGGCCCGGACCCGTCGGCCGGCCCACCGTCGCCGAAGGGGCCGTCCGGGTGGAGGTGCGGGTCGCCGGCGTGGTCGGCCCGGCCGGGCCCGCTCCGGCCGTGCTCGGCCCGGGCCGCGTCGGCCCACGGCGTGCGGACCCGCTGCTGCCGCTCCTCGGCGTCGCCGCGGCCGAGGTCCTCCAGCGACACCAGCGAGTCCCCGGCGGAGGCGACCAGCTCCGGCGCCGAGACACCGCGCGGGGTGCGGTCCACCGTGGCGGGCCCCTCGAGCTCGGTGTCGGCGACCTGCAGCTCGGTGAACTTGCGGGCGCTCACCAGCACCCGCGCCTCCAGCGACGACACGGTGCGGTTGTAGCTCTCCACCACCGAGTCGAGGCTCCGGCCGAGCTTGGCGACGTGCGTGCCCATGGTCGCGAGCCGGCCGTGCAGCTCGCGGCCGAGCCGGTGCACCTGTGCCGCGTTGCGGGCCAGTGCCTCCTGCTTCCAGCCGTAGGCGACGGTGCGGAGCAGCGCGACCAGGGTGGTCGGCGTCGCGAGGACCACGTTGCGGCCGAACGCGTGCTCCAGCAGCCCGGGATCGGAACGCAGCGCCGCCTCCAGGAACGGGTCGCCCGGCACGAACAGCACGACGAACTCGGGTGTCGGCTCGAACGACTCCCAGTACGCCTTGCCCGCGAGCTGGTCGACGTGGGTGCGGAGCTGCCGGGCGTGCGCCGTGAGCTTCTGCGCGTGCACGTCGGGGTCGGTGGCCTCGACGGCTTCCAGGTACGCCGCGAACGGGACCTTGGCGTCCACCACCACCTGCTTGCCCCCGGCCAGGCGGACGAGCATGTCCGGGCGGACGCCGCCGTCCTCGCCGTCGGCGGAGACCTGGGTGGAGAAGTCGCAGTGCTCGACCATCCCGGCCATCTCGGCGACCCGCTGCAGCTGCATCTCGCCCCACCGCCCGCGGACCTGGGGCGCGCGCAGCGCGTTCACCAGCGCCTTGGTCTCGGTGCCGAGTTTCTCGGAGTTGGCGGCCATCGCCCGCACCTGCTCGCGCAGTCCCGCGTAGGCGGACTCGCGCTCCTTCTCCACCGACCGCAGCTGTCCCTCGACGCGGCCGAGCGCCGCCGTGACCGGGTCGAGCATCTGCTCCACGGCCTTGGCCCGCGCGGTCTCGTCGCCCCGGGCCTTCGCCGACAGCTCGGCGGTCGCCTCCTTGAGCCGGCTCTCGGCGAGCGCCACGAACGCCTCGTTGTTGCGGGCCAGCGCGTCCTGCGACAGCGCGGCGAAGGAGTCCTTCAACCCGGTCTCGGCCTCGGCCCGCGCCTCCCGCTCGGCACGCAGCGCCGCTGTCGCGCCCGCCGCGTCGGACTCCGCCCGTCGCGCGCGGACGGCCGCGTCGTCCAGGGACTCGTGCAGCTCCTCGATCCGCTCCATCAACCCGGAGCGCTCGGCGCGCAGGCCCGCCGCGTCGGCCCGCGTGGTCGCCGCCGTGTTGGCGGCGACCCGGGCGGCCTCCGCCGCCTCGGCGCGGAACCGGGCGGCGGCGACCAGCCAGGTGACGACGACGGCCAGCGCCGCACCGAGCAGCGTTCCGGCGAGAAGGCTCAGGACGTCCACGGCACGCAGCGTGCACCGGACCCCTGACAGTTCCGGTGAACCCGCAGGTCATGGGCGTGTCCGCGAGTCCGGTGTGCGGCGGACGGCGTACACGCGGACGTCCGGACGGACCTCGGGGTTGCTCCGGCGAGGCGGATGACACGCCGGGCGAACTGTTCCGTGGTGCACGCGTCTCTCCCTGTGCAAGCGCCCACGGCGGCCCGATCGGCGGCCGGGGCGTCCACGAGGAACGAGAGAGGTACGCAGATGACGACGAAGCAGACCCGACTCGCCCGCATCACCGCCGCCGTCACCGTCGCAGCCGCCGCCGCGCTGGTCCCCGCCGGGGTCGCCGCGGCCGCGCCCGCACAGGACCCGCCGCCTTTCACCGGGTGCACCCCCGGCAAGCAGTCGGCCGTCGTCGAGGCGCTGCCCTCCACCGCGGAGGTCGCGAACTACACGGTCACCGTCCACGCCGCGCCCGGTGCTGAGCAGTGCTTCCTGTCCGGCTCGCCGACGGACTTCGGCTTCAGCCTCAACGGCTCGCCGCGCCCGGCCGACGTCCAGCCCACCGGCGAGGACGGCTACGTCGTCGCGTTCGGTGACGGCGCCCCGGTCCAGTTCGACATCCACGTCCCGAACTCCGGCGGGCCCGCGCACGCCAACGAGACGACCTTCAAGCCGATCCCGGCGTCCGACGTCACCTTCACCGCGTACGGCCCGATCACCGTCGACGCCGGCACGACGGCCGGCCCGATCACCAGCGCCGCCCGCTGATCGACGGCGCCGACCCGTCCGGCGGCCCGGCCGCCGTGACACCAGCGCTCCGGGACATCGGAGCGGCACCGCGAGGACCGAGAGAGGTACCCATGGACACCCGACTCGCCCGCACCATCGCACGGACCGCCGCGACGACGGCCGCCGCCGTCGCCACCGCCGGGGCGGTGCTCGTCCCCGCCGGGGTCGCGAGCGCCGACCCGGTGATCGACCCCGCACCCAGCGCCTGCCGCCCCGCGAACACGAACGCGGTCGTGGAGCCGGCGCCGTCGAGCGCCGGGCACCGCCACTACTCGGTGGTGCTCACCGCCGCGCCCGGGACGGCGAACTGCATCCTGCAGGGATCGCCGTCCGACGTCACGTTCAGCCTGGACGGTTCGCCGCGTGCGGTCGACGCGGTGCCCTACGGCGACCAGACGCGTCCGGTGGTCTTCGGCCCGGCCGATCCCGTGCAGTTCGACGTCCAGGTCCCGAGTTCGCCCGGCCCCGCGCAGGCGGACCAGGTCGACTTCGCCCCGGGCGCCCCGGACGGGGAGATCCCGGGCGCCTTCACCGCGTACGGCCCGATCGGGGTCGACGCGGGCATCCGGATCGGGCCGGTCACCGGGCAGCAGTGACCCGCGGCGCAGATCCGTGCGGCACCGGGCCGCACCGCTGATCCGCAGCACCGAGCCATCGCGGGCCGGACCCGGCCCGCGGCGCGGTCCCGTCCGGGACCGCGCACCGGCGCCCGTCCACGGGGCAGGGGAGGGGGGACACCGCCCCGCCCGTGGACGGGCCGCCGGACGTCATCGAATCCGAGGGGAACCCATGCGCACCATCACCCGTACCGCCGCCGCACTGGCCGTCACGGCGGGCCTGGCACTCGCCCCGGCCGGCGTCGCGAACGCCGCGTCGGCCGCGACACCCCCGCCGGCCGCGCCGACGGCGTGCGCGCCCGAGAACGTCCGGGCGACCGTCCGGCCCGGCGTCTCGACGGGCGAGTTCAGCAGCTACACCGTCCGCCTCGTCGCCGACGAGGGCACCGCGCCGTGCCGGGTCAACGGCTGGCCGCACCTGGTGGCGGCCTCGCTCGCCGGGGTGCCGCAGGAGCTGCCCTACGCCGGTCCCGCCGACGGTGCCGCCAGCCCGGTCGACTTCGGCCCCGGCACCCCGGTGCAGTTCGACGTCCGGGTCGAGGGCCCGGCGCTCGTCCCGGCCGACACCGTCGAGTTCACGGCGTCGGAGGCGCTCGAGCCGATCCCGGGGCGCTTCGTCGCGACCGGCAGGATCGGCATCGGGGAGCGGATGGGCGTCACGTCCTTCTACTCCGCACCCTGACCGCGAGGACGCGGCCGTGCGTCCGGACCGGACGCACGGCCACCGTGGACGGTCCGCCCCCGGCGGGTCAGCCCAGCCGCAGGTCGGCCGACTCGTGGTCGAGCAGCCACCGCTTGACCGGCAGCCCCCAGCGGAACCCGCCCAGCGAGCCGTCGGTGCGCAGCACCCGGTGGCACGGCACGAACAGGGCGGCCGCGTTGTGCGCGCAGGCGCCCGCCGCCGCCCGCACGGCGGCCGGACGCCCGGTCTTCTCGGCATAGCCGGTGTAGGTGACCGGGGCGCCGGCGGGCACCGTGCGCAGGACGTCCCAGGCGTGCTCGCGGTACGGACCGGACCGCTGGCGGACCGCGACGTCGTCGACGGCCGACAGGTCGCCGTCGTGGTAGCGGTCGATCGCGTCGCCGACCGCACCGATGTCGCCCTCGGTCACCTCGGTGGGGGCCAGCGAGTCGTGGATCAGCGGCAGCAGGTCGTCGACCGATCCGGTCCAGCCGGAGGCGAGGACGTACCCGTCGGGGTCGACGACGGCGGTGAAGGGCCCGGCCGGGGTGTCCCGGGTGGCCCAGACGGCGGTGCTCATGCGTTCCTCCTGACGGCGGGGGCGGACGTGGCCGCCCGCCAGAGACGGGTGGCGGCGTAGGACCGCCAGGGCGCCCAGGCGCGGGCGCGCTCGACGAGCGCGTCCTCCTCACCGGGCAGGCCGAGCGCCGCGGCCCCGCGGCGCACCGCGAGGTCGGACGCCAGCAGTTCGTCGGGGTCACCGAGCACCCGCATCGCGAGGTAGCCGGCGCTCCACGGCCCGATCCCGGGCAGCGTCCGCAGCTCGGCGCGCAGCGCGCCGGGCTCGCGTCCGGCGTCGAGCACGAGCTCTCCCGACGCGAGCGCGGAGCACAGCCCGCGTAGCGAGGAGGCCCGCCGCGCCGGACCGGCGAGCTCGACGTCGGCGAGCGTCTCCGGGGCGGGGAAGAGCAGGTCGGGACCGTCGTCGTCGCGCAGGGCGGGCGGCAGCTCCGTCCCGTGCGACGCCGCGATCCGGGACGCCGCGGTCCGCGCCGCGGCGACCGAGACCTGCTGGCCGAGCACGGTGCGGACGGCCGTCTCGGCCGGATCGGCGGTGCCCGCCAGCCGGATCCCCGGCGTCGCCGCGACGAGCGGGGCGAGGACCGGATCGGCGGCCAGTGCGGTGTCGACGGCGAGCGGGTCGGCGTCGAGGTCGAGCAGCCGGCGAAGCCGGGACACCGCCGGGCCGACGTCGCGCGGGTCGGTCGTGCGCAGCGTCGCCAGCACGGCGCCGGGCCGGGCGGTCAGGTCGAGCGCGACCGACGCCGGGCCGTGCGGCAGGCGCAGCGTCCGCCGGTAGGTGCCGCCGTCGACGCGTTCGACGCGGTCGACGGCACGGGCGGCCAGGTGCTCGAGCAGCCCGTGCGGGTCGAACGGCGCCCGGTAGGGCAGCCGGAGCGTGATCGTCCCCGGTGCCGCGTGCGCCGCACCCCGCCGCCGCGCGGCCTCGCTCCGGAGCCGTGACGGCGGCACGCCGTAGACGCCGCGGACGGTGTCGTTGAACTGGCGCACGCTGCCGAACCCGGCGGCGAACGCGACGTCGGCCAGGCCGAGCGGCGTCGTCTCCACCAGGACGCGGGCGGTGTGCGCGCGCTGCGCGCGGGCCAGCGCGAGCGGCCCGGCGCCGAGCTCGGCGGTGAGGATCCGGCCGAGCTGCCGGGGCGAGTACCCGAGTCGCGACGCGAGCCCGGGCACCCCCTCCCGTTCGACGACGCCGTCGGCGATCAGCCGCATCGCCCGCCCGGCGGCGTCCGCCCGCAGGTTCCACTCCGGGGACCCCGGGACGGCGTCGGGCAGGCACCGCCGGCACGCCCGGTAGCCGGCCGACTGGGCGGCCGCCGCCGTGCGCAGGAACTCGACGTTGCGTGCCTTCGGTGGCGGCACCGGGCAGGACGGCCTGCAGTAGATGCCGGTCGTGCGCACCGCCGTGACGAACTGGCCGTCGAACCGCTGGTCCTTCGCGGCGACGGCGCGGTAACAGGTGTCGTGGTCGAGCAGCACGACACCGACTGTGCCACCGCGCACCGCCCGGGACTCGCGGGAATCGGTCGCGGGTATCGGACCCGCGACGAGCCGTTCAGCTCCCGCAGACCGAGCCGGAGAGCCAGCCCTGCTCGCAGGCGAACTCGACCTGCTGCTCCCGCTCGCCCGGGTCGTCGGGGCGGCCGCGGGGCGGGACGCCGTCGTCGTCCGGCGTGGCGCGCGGCGGGTCGGGCCGCTCGGCGCCGGAACCCGATCCGCCGGATCCGGACCCGCCGGATCCGGAGGTGCCGGATCCGGAGGTGCCGGATCCGGACCCGCCGGATCCGGAGTTCCCGGTTCCGGACGTGCCCGAGCCGGACGAACCGGAGCCCGACGAACCCGAGCCGGACGAACCCGAACCCGAGCCCGAGCCCCCGGATCCGCGCGATCCGCCGTCCCCGGACGCCTCGTCCTCCACCGGCGCCGCGGGCGGCGGCGCGACGACCGGCGGCGGGGCCGGCGCGGGCGGCGGCGCCGAGGTGGCCGGCGTCGCGGGCGGCAGCGCGGCCTCCTCGGCACCGGTCGCCGTCAGCGACACCGCGGAGACGGTGCCCGCGGTGGCGAGCACCGCCACCCCGGCGGTCAGCAGGGCGTGCATTCCCGGCAGGCGCATGAATCCCCCTCGGTCTCGGCGCCGCAGCTTCCACCCCGTGCGGGCCGGTGTTGCGTCCGTGGGGTGATGCCACCGGTCGTGCCGACGAACGGTGCGTCACGACCGGGTGCTCGGCGCAGTATGTCGTACTCCGCTCGGCCTAGTGACAGCGACGGTCCGTGACCTTTGGCAAGGGGGCCTCGCCGACGCGCACCCCGCGTCGTACGGGATCATGGTGGTGACCCGGGCAGCAGAGGAGGCGATCATCGCGACCGAGGCCGTCGACGCCGGCCCCGAGGGCCGACGTGCGGGCCGGGCCACCGCGGCCCGCACCCGCATCGTGGGCTGGGTGCTGCTGCTCGTGCTCGCGTCGCTGGGCGTCGTCACGTTCGTGACCTGGCTGCTGCTGATCAACGAGTCGGACCGCCGGATCGACGAGGCGCTGCGCTCCGAGACCGCCGAGTTCGCCCGGGTGACGGTGACCGGCATCAACCCGACGACCGGCCGGCCCTACGGCTCGGTCGACGAGATCCTGCGGTCGGTGATCGCGGCGAACGTCGCCCGCCCGAACGAGAAGTTCCTCGGCTACCTCGACGGCGAGTTCCGCTGGGAGTCCCGCCGCACCAGCCCCCGGGTGCTGCTGCGCGAGGACCCGGAGTTCAACCGGCTCGTCGCCGACGTCCCGCGGCTGACCAGCGGCTCCTACCTCAGCGAGGCCGGCGAGGTCCGCTGGTCGGCGCTGCCGGTCGGGCTGGCGGGCGACCCGTCCACCGGCGTCATCGTGATCGGCTACTTCACCGAGCAGGAGCACGAGTTCGCGAACGAGGCGGCTCGGCTGATGGGTCTGGTCGGGTTCGGGACGGCGCTGCTCAGCGCCGTCGGTGCCTGGCTGGTCGCGGGGCGGATCCTGCGCCCGCTGCGCGACGTCGCCGCCACCGCGCGGACGATCACCGGCAGCGACCTCTCGCGACGCGTCCCGCAGCACGCGCGGGCCCGCGACGAGATCGCCGAGCTGGCCGGGACGCTCAACGCGATGCTCGACCGCGTGCAGTCGGGTGTGCAGGCCCAGCGCCGCTTCGTCGATGACGCCGGCCACGAGCTCCGCACACCGATCACGATCGTCCGGGGGCACCTGGGCGTCCTGGATGCGCGCGACCCCGAGGACGTCACCGAGACCGTCGCGCTGGTCGACGACGAGCTGGAACGGATGAACCGGCTCGTCTCCGAGATGCTCGCGCTGACCCGCGCCGAGCAGCCGTCGTTGCTCCGGCCCGAGTCGGTCGACGTCGCCGAGCTGACCCGGGAGCTGTTCGACAAGCTCACCGGGCTGGCCGACCGGGACTGGCAGCTGGAATCCGTCGCGCACGTGCACGCCCGGATGGATCCGCACCGGATCACCCAGGCAGTCGTCGCGCTGGCGGACAACGCGACCCGGTTCACCGGTGCGGGCGACCGGATCGCGCTCGGCTCCGAGGCGGTGGGGGACCGGCTCCGTGTCTGGGTCGCCGACGGCGGCCCCGGTGTCGCGCCCGAGGACCGGCACCGGGTGTTCCGCCGGTTCGCCCGCGGCGAGAACGCACCGCGCTCCGACGGCGCCGGGCTGGGACTGTCGATCGTCGAGGCGATCGCGACGACGCACGGGGGCCGCGTCCTGCTGGAGAGCACCCCCGGGCACGGCGCGACGTTCACACTGGACCTGCCGAGGAGCGAGACGTGAGCAGCCGGATCCTGGTCGCCGAGGACGAGCCGCGGATCGCGTCGTTCCTCAAGAAGGGCCTGGTCGCCGCCGGGTTCGGGGTGACCGTCGTCGCGGACGGCACCGGTGTCCACGACCACGCCCTCACCGGCGGGTTCGACCTGATGGTGCTCGACATCGGACTGCCCGGGATGGACGGCTTCGACGTGCTCCGCCGGCTCCGCGCGGCGGGCAGCGCCATCCCCGTGATCATCCTGACGGCGCGGGACAGCGTGCACGACACCGTGGCCGGGCTGACCGGTGGCGCCGACGACTACATGGCCAAGCCGTTCCAGTTCGAGGAGCTCCTGGCCCGGGTGCAGCTGCGGCTCGAACGGGCCCGGCCCGCCCCGGACCCGGAGGTGCTGGCCCACCGCGGGCTGGAGCTGGACCCGCGGACCCGGCTGGTGACCCTGCACGGCCACGCGGTCGAGCTGTCGGCGCGGGAGTTCGCGCTGGCCGAGACGTTCCTGCGGCACCCCGGGCAGGTGCTGTCCCGGGACCAGTTGCTCCGCCTGGTGTGGGGCTCGGAGTACAGCGCGGCGGCCACGTCGTCCAACGTCGTGGACGTCTACGTCCGCTACCTGCGGCGCAAGCTCGGGCCCGACTGGATCGCGACGGTGCGCGGGGCGGGCTACCGGCTCGAACCCGGCTGACCGGCGCGACTACCCTGGTCGTCCGTGTCCCTCACCCTCGGCATCGTCGGCCTGCCCAACGTCGGCAAGTCGACCCTGTTCAACGCGCTGACCCGTAACGACGTCCTGGCCGCGAACTACCCGTTCGCGACGATCGAGCCGAACGTCGGCGTGGTCCCGCTGCCGGATCCCCGCCTGGACAAGCTGGCCGAGATCTTCGCCTCGGACAAGATCCTCCCGGCGACGGTGTCGTTCGTCGACATCGCCGGCATCGTCAAGGGCGCCTCCGAGGGGGCGGGCCTGGGCAACAAGTTCCTCGCCAACATCCGCGAGTCCGACGCGATCTGCCAGGTCGTGCGGGTCTTCGACGACCCGGACGTGGTGCACGTCGACGGCCGCATCGACGCCGCGAGCGACATCGAGACGATCGCGACCGAGCTCGTGCTGGCCGATCTGCAGACGCTGGAGAAGGCACTCCCGCGGCTGGAGAAGGAGGCTCGCACCCAGAAGGACCGGCGCCCGGTGCTCGACGCCGCGCAGGCCGCGGCCGGGATCCTCAACGAGGGCCGGACGCTGTTCCAGGCCGGCGCCGACACCAGCCTGCTGCGCGAGCTGACGCTGCTCACCACCAAGCCGTTCCTGTACGTGTTCAACGCCGACGAGGCCGTCCTCTCCGACGACGCCCGCCGCAAGGAGCTGACCGAGCTCGTCGCCCCGGCGCAGGCGGTCTTCCTGGACGCCAAGGTCGAGGCCGAGCTGCTCGAGCTCGACGACGAGTCCGCGGCCGAGCTGCTGGAGTCGATCGGGCAGGACGAGGCGGGCCTCGCCGCCCTCGCCCGCGCCGGGTTCTCCACCCTCGGGCTGCAGACCTACCTCACCGCCGGGCCCAAGGAGTCCCGCGCCTGGACGATCCCGCAGGGCGCGACCGCCCCGCAGGCCGCCGGCGTGATCCACACCGACTTCGAGCGCGGGTTCATCAAGGCCGAGATCGTGTCCTACGACGACCTCGTCGCGGCCGGGACGATAAACGCCGCGAAGGCCGCGGGGAAGGTGCGGATGGAGGGGAAGGACTACGTCATGCACGACGGCGACGTGGTCGAATTCCGCTTCAACGTCTGATCGGGTCCCGTTTCCGCTGGTCAGCACGTTAGGGCTCCGGCGTATTCGTCACCGGTTCGTCAGTAGCGCCGAGGACGGCCGTCAGCATCGAGTCCGCAGCGGCTCGTGTGCGGTCCTCCGCGGTCGGCCACAGGTGCGCGTAGGTGCTCAGGGTGACGGTCGCACTGGAGTGCCCGAGCGCCCGCTGCACGGTTACCACGTCGCAGCCGGCCGCGATCAGCCCCGAGGCGAAGAAGTGCCGCAGATCGTGCAGGCGGATCGTCGGGTGCCCGGCGTCGCGGCGGGTCTTGCGCCACCAATAGCCGACTGTGTTCTGGTGCGGCGGGTTGCCGTTCTCGCCCCGGAACAGCCACCGCTCCGACCCACGGCCCGAGAGCCCAGCCAGGTGCACCCGCACGATGTCCACCAGGCCGTCGGCGAGGTGGACCGTCCGCTCGCTCCCGTACTTGGGTGCTCGGATCTCGACGGCCTGGTTGTTCGCCCGCTGCACCTGCCGCCGGACCACGAGCCTCCGGGCCGCCAGATCGAAGTCACCGACCTGGACCGCGGCAGCCTCCCCGAGCCGCAGCCCCGCGAAGGCACACAGCGCGATGAAGCACACGAACCGTCGGTCGGCCATCTCCAGCAGCACCCGGACGTCGTCCGAGGTCGGTAGCTCCATCGCCACGTCGGTACGACGGGCGCGGGGGAGCTTGACGCCCTCGCTCGGATCGGTCGCCAGGACCCGGTCCTTGACCGCCCCGCGTAGAACGGCCCGGACGTTGTTCACCCGCGTCCGGATGGTTCCCGGCGCGAGCCCGGCGGCACGGTCAGGGCCGCGGTCGGCAGTCTGCATCTCCTTGATCCACAGCTCGATGTGCGACCGCAGCAACCGCTGTAGCGGGACGTCCCAGAACGGCACCGAGCGTGCGGCCAGGTTCATCGCCCGAGCGGTGCCCGGTACCCAGATCTGGCGGGCGGACCAGCGCTCGAAGTACACCCCGAACGTGACCCGCCCGGCGTTCGGGTCGACGTAGTTGCCGCTGATGAGCGACGTGGTCTGCTCGTCCAGCCACCGTTGGGCGTCGGACTTCTTCCGGGTCGTCCGGGTGATCTGCTTGCCGCCCGGGTACGGCCGGTACTGGGCTTGCCACCGACCGTCCGACAGCTTCCGCACGCTGGCCATCAGGCGCTCGCCTTGACCTGGTCGGCGACCCAGCGGCGGACGTCGTCCGAGCGGTACCGGACGTGCCGGCCGATCCGGACGCCCCTCGGGCCGTAACCGCGACTGCGCCACTGGTAGAGGGTCTGCACCGGCACCCCGAGGTAGTGCGCGAGGTCCTGGATCGTCCACAGTCGCTCAGCGCTGATCATCGGGCGTTCCTCTCCGTACGGGTGCGGCGTTGCTCGCGTCGTCGTTCGGCGATGCCGAGGGCGATTTCTCGTTCGGCGTCGTTGCGGTGCCCGAACTGGGTGACGTGCCAGTCGTTGACCACCAGCACCGAGCCGGGTTCGGCAGGGGTGTCGAGGGCGGCGAGGGTTTCGCCGAGGCGGTAGGTGCGGCGTTCGCCGCGGATGGCGCCGAAGGTGGTGGAGTAGTTGCGGGACTTGGTGAGGAAGTGCCCGCGGAACCCGAGCATGTGGGCCCAGCGGCGCAGGTTCAGGTCCTCGTATTGCTCCTGGCCGCCGAGCTCCCACGCGGTCTCGATCAGCCTGCGGTGGTGCGCGGTGAGGTCGAGGTGGCGCAGGTGGGCGATGTCGCGGATGGGGCGGTCGGTGGCCTCGGACTTGCCGGTGCCCTTGGTGGCGTATTTGGCGACGTAGGCGGCCAGTGCGGAGTCTGTGATCTCGCCGTCGTCGTTCTCAAGCGTGGCCGCGGTGGTGGAGGTGATCGGGCGGACGTCGACCTGCCGGCCCCAGCCCAGCGGCAGCGGTGTCCCGTCCGGGCGGTCGACGACCAGCGAGATCGAGCGGGCCGCGTCTTGGACCGCGGAGTGCAGGCCCTCGGCGGTGACCCCGGCCGGTGCCGGGGTGGTCGATCCGTCCGGGCCGTCGAGACGGACGACGGCGTGGAAGTGGACCAGCCCGCGGCGCTGGTACTCGGCGACCTTGGCGTACGAGAGGCGGGCGTGGTCGCGGAACTCGCGGACCTTAACCCCGAGCATCTGCGCGATGATCCGGCGCAGGCGGATGGCGAAGCGATTCCACAGCTTCCCGGCGTGGGCCTGCCACAGCACCGCGCCGACGTAGTCGTAAGTGTCGGGGTCGAGCGCGGTGCCGATGCGCGGGTCGTCGGGGTGGTGCTTGTCGCCGCATCCGCATGGGACGACCAGACCGCGCGCGGTGACCCGGCGGGTGTGGACTGGCCCGAACGACGGCGCTGTCAGCGTGACGAATACCCGCGGGTGAGTGGAAGCGGTGTCCGGGACGCCCTTGCCGCCAGCCATTCCGGAGCGGATGAGGTGGTAGGCATCCGAGGCGTAGCGGTCCGAGCAGGCCGGGCACACCGAGGCGCGCCGGTTGCCGCACGGGGCGAGGATCTCGCCGTCGCGCTCGGCCAGCACAGCACCGGTGGCGCGGTCCTGGATCCGTGAGGAGCCGGTCAGATGGATGGGGGCGGCGCAGCCGCCGAGGGCGGTGACCTCACGGCGCCAACCCTGGAAGTCCGGCGAGCGCAGCAGGTGCGAGAGGTCGTGTTCGTGCTGGGTGGTGGCAGCCGTCATGGCGGCATCCCTCCCGGGACGGAGCTGAGGGGGTGGGGCGCGGCCACGCCGGGAGCTGGTCTCACGCGGCGGGGCCAGGCCGGGTCACCGGCGGTAGGTGCGGTGTTCGTGCTCGATCTCGACCGGGCCCGGCGTGAAGCCGTGGTATCGGGCGAGCAGGCGGGCGGCGGCCCGGTAGGAGCTGGCGTGGCCGATGTGGGTGCCGTGGTCGTTCTCGACCCGGTAGCGGGCGCCGTCGCGCAGCACGGTCCCGCCGTGGCCGGCGCCCCCGAGGGTGACCAGTGCCTTGCCCGGTTCGACGACATCGACGCCGATCACGCCGGTAGAGCGCTGGGGCTGCTTCTTGGTCTCCGGCGGCGGGGCCGATTCCGGGATGGGTCGCAGGTGGTCCCAGCGGGACACCATGTCCCGAGTCGTCCTCGGCACTAGCACGGACCGAGCCGGGCCCTCATTGCCGGCGTGCTGGAGGTGGTGGGTGCCGCCGAGCTTGAGGTGACCGGAGTCCAGGAGCTGAGCCACGGTGTCCCCGTCGTGGCGGGCGACCGGATCGGCGCGGCCTGGTTGGGCGGGGTCGGCGCGCAGGACCTGCCCGGAGCGCTCGACGAGGAACAGGCCGGGGTCTTGGGCCAGGCCCACGAGGCGGGCGACCTCGCGCGGGTCCTGCGTCGCCGCCGGGCCGTGGTGGGCGGTCTCGACGACGGCGGGCTCGCCGAACAGTGCGTCCTGCACGGTGCCGGTCTGTGCTGCGCCGGTCTGGGCGGTCATGCCGACCACCACCAGGTGGCGCGGGCCTCCCAGGACCACTCACGGGCCAGCTGGCGGATCACGTAGTACTCGGCCACGACCGCGCCGCCGACCACGATCCAGAACCAGCCCGAACCGGTGCCCAGATAGAGCCAGGTCCCGCCGATGACCAGCAGGAACAGCAGGGTGAGCTTGGCCCAGGTGCGCAGCGCCCAGATAGTCGTCGTGCCCATCACGCCGCCCCCCGATCGCCCTGCTTGTCACCGTCGCCGGTCTCGTCGTCCTGGAGGAGACCGATGACGTCAGCCACCGGCGGTGCGCAGCGGGTAACGAGTTCGGTGATGTCGTCGTCGGAGACGAACGCGGCCCGGAACCGGACCGGGAGCCGGGACCCACGGTCGATCACGAACCCGATCCCCGCGTGCCGCTCGTCTCCGGGTATCTCGTCGGCCAGCGCACCCCGCTCGCGGGCGCCTTCCCCGAGGACCATGTCGACGTGGCTGGCGGCGGTGACGCCGAGGCAGATCCGTTGGGTGAACAGCTCGCGGACGTCGACGACGTCCTTGGAGGGCTCCTGCAGGTAGCCGTGAACGGCGAACAGCGACGCTCGGCCCTGGGTCATGACCTCGGCGAGCAAGCGGAGGGCTTCGCGGACTGCAGTGCGGTCGCCGTAGGCGGTGAGCATGGCCATCTCGTCGATCACCAGCAGCTCCACTGGCGTCGCGGTGCTGGGGGTGCAGACGCGGAGGTTCTGCTCGCGCATGTCGTCCTGCCGGTCGCGCATGCTGTCGCGGAACTCAGTCAGGAGTTCGAGGGCCTGGGGCATCGAGGTGGCGTAGCGGTGGAACAGCGGTGAGCCCTGCTCGGTCTCCACCCCGCCTTTGAGGTCGACCATCCAGACACGGACGACGCCCTCTCGGATGCAGGGCCCGACGCCGCGCAGCGTGGACCAGAGCACGGAACCCTTGCCCGCTCCCGAGGCGCCGGCGACAAGGCGGTGCCCACCGATGATCGGGGCGGTGAAGGGCTCGCCGCGCTCGTTGTCGCCGATCTCGACCGCGCCGAGGTCGACGTCCTCGGCCTGCTCTGGAATGTCGGGGGCCGGGATGGTGCGGGTGAAGGGCAGCTCCCACTCGATGACGATCGCAACCACGCCGGGGCGGTGGCGGGTGATCGCGACCCGGTGTGCGATCAAGGCCTCCCACAGCACCGAGGCGCGTTCCTGCCAGAACGCGACGTCCTGCCCGCGGACCATGCGGACGTACACGGTGTCGATCGACGCCGAGGAGGACCGGACCCGCAGCACGCGGGGGACGAGCTGCTCGCCGCTGTGGCGGTGCTCGCGAGTCAGGCCGGTGTCGGACATGAGCTGGGCCCAGCGACGGCCGCGGTAGACCGTCCAGCGCCGCCAGGTGGCCCGCAGCAGCGGGGCAGCGAACCGGTCGAAGCTCGCCGGATGGCAGCGGCCCCAGACGAACACGGCCAGAGCCAGGCCGCCGAACACAGCGCTGGTGACGAGCGGACCGAGGATCAGTGCCAGGCCCAGGACAACGAGGGGGACGGTGACGAAGCCGGGGTGGCGGGCGAGCCAGGCGGCGGCCTGAACCTCACGGCCAGGCGGCCGGGGCGCACGCCCGGACTGTGAGCGTGCGGGTCCGTTGATACGGGTGGCGGTGCTACTACGCTTGTTCACTGCTACCAGTCCTCACGAGATGAGTTGGCCGGGTAGCGGGGCGCCCGCTGTGTGTTTCCGCCAAGAATCAGTTCGGCGGGCGCCCCACCAACCCGGGTGGTCACTTCTGTTCGCGCAGCGCGCCGCGGGCCGAGTCCAGATGCACCGTCAGGTGCGCGACGTCGCGGGCGAGGTTGTCGTGGGTGTTTTTGAACCCACCGGTCCGATACGGGATCCCGTGCAGCGACCGCTTGAGTTCGCGCATCGCGGCGTCCAGCTCTTCGACGGTGCGGTCGACGGCTTTCGACATGTCATTTCCTCCATTCCCGGGAGACCAGCTCGGCCTCCCACTTCTTCGCCGAGCTGGCCATGACCTTCAGCGAGCCGTGGGCTTTCTTCGCCGACGCGGAGATCTCATCGGGGGAGGCGACCGACCAGTGCTGCCCGTCGGCGCCGGCCTTGGCCGAGGCGCCCTTGCCGCTGCGCTTGGTCCGGGTGTCGGTGGCCTTGGCCGCGACCTTCTCTGCGTCGGTCAGGGCGTCGCCGACCAGCTGCAACGCGCGCCAGAACTCGCCGTACTTGCGCAGCGCGCGCCGGTTGACCTTCGGCAGGGTCCTGATCCGGTCCCGCGGGCCGAGGCTGATCGCCATGACGGTCAGACCCCCTTACGGATCGCGAGCTGGGCCAGGCGCAGGCCCTCCGCGACCCCGGCCCGCCACGCTTGCTCGGTCGGCACCACCGGCAGCTCAGTGCGGGACCAGCGGCGGCGCTCGATCTCCAGGCGCCGCACCAGACGACCTACGCCGGTAGTCGCCGGGGGCCGGGTGTTCGTGGTCGTGCTCATCGCGTCATCTCCGTTCCGGCCAGCGACGCCGGGCCGCTGGTCTCGCCGTCTCCGAAGCAGCCCGGGCAGGCCCCGGAACCGCCACACGTCGCGCACTCGATGCCGTTGATCGAGTCGCCGTAGCCGTCACACACGTCGCAGGCGCGGCTACCGCTGCATTCGCCACACACCACCGGCGATCACCCCTGGTCGGAGACACACGTGTCCCCAGGTCGGAATTGCATCGATGTGCCGGAACCGCGTCCGGCGGAAAGAGTGGGCCGCTACATCAGGCGGCCTGCCCGCACAGAGCTACGGACTGTTGGCGCTACTGGCGCCGGTCAGGACTCGCCGTCGCCGTCCTTGTTGTGGCGCCGGGTCGGCATCGGGGCCGGGGTGGCGTGCTTGAGACCCATCGCCTTGAACGCGATCCCCGAGACCGTGCGCCCGTCCGGGGACTCGATCGAGTATGGGTTGATCTTGGCGTCGATCAGCTGCACCCGCGCGTCCTCCGGGAAGCCCTCCCCCGGGTCGGCGGTGAGCGTCACCTTGATCTCCTCGCCCTTCGGTGCCCGCTGGCCCGCCTGGACCTGGAGCTTCGCGAACAGCGAGACCACGAACTGCGTGACCCCGTCCCGGTCGGTCACCGGGATATCGGCGCCGTTCGCGTCCTGCCGCATCTTGGGTGCCGGCGGCTCCACCACCGTGAGCTTGAAGCCGTCGAGCACCACCGGAAGGTCCCTCATCGCCATCTCCTCTCCATGCCCCACGACTGGACGTCTAGGGGAGTAACAACGAGAGTAGAGGACGTCTAGACGAGTTGCAATGCCTGGAGTGTCTCACCGGTTCTCCGCTGCTCAGCGAGCTGAGATCTCGTACTCCAATACGTATGCGGGTGCGGCCTTGACGGTGTCGCACACCTCGACCGGGACGCCTGCTGTGTCGTAGGCGGTCCGCACGACCACGAGAACGGGCACGCCGTCGGGAAGCTCCAGGCGACGCCGCTCCTCAGCGGTCGGCATCCGAGCCGTGACCTCCTCGACGAAGTGGTCCAGGACGTGCCCGCTCTCCTCCAGGCGTGCGTAGATCCCGCCGGGACCGGTGTTCGCCTCCAGGATCGCCGTGCCCTCCGCGATGGACAGCGGAAGGAACGACGTAGCGACCTCGATAGGCCGGTCATCGGCCATGTAGCGGCGTGAACGGACCGCGACCTGGTCGTCCTCCGCCAGACGCAGGCGTTCCCGGACGTCCGCCGGGGGAGCGGACCGGTCGATCTCGATCTGATCGACCGACGGGCTCACACCGGCCTTGTCCGCCTCGGCGAGGAACGCAGCCTGCCCGGCCTCACGGTGCTTGCGCGCGAACCGGTCAGAGGCCAGACGCCGGACGGGCGCAGGGAGACGTACAAACACCCCCCGCCCGTGCTCGGCGACCACACGGCCCTCCGTGCGCAGCTCCTGGATGGCCTGTCGCGCGGTCATCCGGGCGACGCTGTAGTGCCGGGTCAGCTCGGCCTCGGACGGCAGCCGGTCGCCCGCGCGTAGGTCGCCGCGCTCGATCGCCGACCGCAGGTGATCCGCGATCTGCCGATACGGCGGCCGGCCATCCTGCCGGTCGATCTCCCCGAGCTGCACGCCACTCCTCCAGTCGTCCAGACGAGAGCTATCATAGGTAATTGTCAACTCAGGTAGGGAGGTGGCCCATGACCGGTACGCCCAAGCATTCTGTCAGCGTGGCCGGAATCGTCGTACGCGACGACGGCCGAATCCTCGTGATCCAGCGCCGCGATAACGCCCACTGGGAGCCACCGGGCGGTGTCCTGGAGCTGGGGGAGACCTTCGAGCACGGCGTCAGCCGCGAGGTCGCCGAGGAGACCGGCATCGCGGTCGAGGTCGAGCGGCTGACCGGTGCCTACAAGAACCTGACCCGCGGCATCGTCGCCCTGGTCTTTCGCTGCCGGCCCACCGGAGGCGAGTCCACAACCACGGACGAGTCCCGCCGCGTCGCCTGGCTCACCCCCGACGAGGTCCGCGAGCACATGGACCCCGCCTACGCCGTCCGCGTCCTCGACGCTCTCACAGACACCCCCGCATCGCGTGCCCATGACGGAGTGCAGCTCGTCGTGTCCTGACCAGCCGATCGACTTGCGCACGTCGAGTCAGTGCGCGCCGTGTCTAGACCTTCCATTCGGTATCAAGGCGGCGCCTCCGGCACCGCGTCCGTCGCCGCCCGGGGCGTGCGGCCTCCGGCCGGTCCCCGTACGGCGACGGACGCCGCACCGCCCGGCACCCGCTTGGTAACGGGATCGCCGCTCACCGCGATCCTGTACTGCAGATGCTCAATCCATCGGATTGGCGCTCTCGCCAGCTCAGCTAGGGACGGTTTCAGTGCGGATCACTGCCTTGTCGATCGAGAACTTCCGCGGAGTGAAAAACTTTCGCATTGATAACCTGTCGGATTTCGTAATGATTGCCGGGCCAAATGGCTGCGGAAAGTCCTGTGTGTTCGATGCAATCCGTTTACTGAAATCAATATATGGAGGGTACGCACCCAACGAGTGGCACCATTTTTTCGCCGAACTGCAAATTGACCTGAATCGCCCCTCCGACATCCGACGTCTATACCGCGACTCAACGAAGCCGATTGTCATCACGGCGACGATCCAACTTGGCGACAGTGAGCGTGAGTATCTAGCTCAGAACGCCGAAGCCGTGCTAGAGGCTGTCCTGTGGATGGAAATCGGAGGTGTGGACCCATATCAGATGCGGTTTGCGCGTCGAGCCAACATGTCTATGCAGGCGCAGAGCCAGCTTCCAGCAGTGAGCCAACAGCTCGACGCCCGTCTTCCTGGTTTCCGTACAAAACTACAGGAGAGCACGCAATCGATTTCGATCACGCTGACGCCTAATAGTCCGCAAATTGTTGCGGTGCCGAACGACGTCGTCGCGGCGTTGTTTACGACGTACGACCCGGGACATCTGGGAGTCATCGAATACCATAGCGCCTCCCGCACGTATCAGCGCGAGGCGCTGGGCGGAATCGATCTTAACGTCCAGAACTTCGAGGATCAAAGACGCCAAAGCACGCTCTACAACTGGCAAAATAAGTATTCGAACATCAAGAGTGAGCTTGCTGCAACGTACCTACGTGGTCTCATTGCTAAGGAGGCGGACCAAGATACCTCGATTAGCAATGTAAATGACACAATCCAGGAGCTTTTTCGACAGTTCTTGCCCGATAAGACATATCTCGGTGTCACGCCAGAGGCTGGTGGAACTGTTTCGTTTCCGGTTCAGCTCGGGAGTGGGGAGGTTCACGACATTAACGAGCTGAGTAGTGGTGAGAAGGAGCTAGTCTACGGTTATCTGCGACTTCGCAACTCTGCCCCTAAGGAGTCGATGATTCTGATAGATGAGCCTGAACTTCACCTCAATCCCGGTATGCTGAGAGGGCTCGTGACTTTTTACCATCAGAATCTCGGTCGAGCGCAGGATAACCAGCTCTGGCTTGTTACGCATTCTGATGCACTTCTTCGGCAAGCAGTTAGCGACTCTCGGCTCAGTGTGTTCCACATGTCGCCTCTGCATGCCCTAGAAGGTGATCTTGAGAATCAGGCAAGCAAAGTGGTGGCTGAAGACGACCTTGAGAAAGCAACGATTGCGATCGTAGGAGATCTTGCGTCTTACAAGCCATCAGCGAGAGTCGTAATACTCGAAGGTGGCGGTGATTCTGAGTTCGACGTGGACCTAGTCAGTACTCTGGCGCCCGAGTTCGCTAAACGGGTCAACTTGATTAGCGGGGGCGATAAGCGACGCGTCCGAGACTTGTATGAAACACTTGAAAGATCCGGAGACCAACTCGGGGCAAGGGGAAGGTTCTTTGCTGTCGTTGATAGTGATTTCGACGAGGCTTCAACGACGCATGCGCAATTCTTGACATGGGGCGTCTACCACATTGAGAATTTCTTGTTAGAGCCCCAATTTGTCCGCTTGGCGGTGAATGCGGCATTGCGGCAAGATCGCTACGAATCCGACGACGCGGTGGATCTTGCATTACGAGATAGTGCTAGCAAAGTCTTGAACCGAATAGTGTACGAAAAGGTTCGAGACTCAGCGTCCCGGAGAATAGCTAGCTCTATCGATATTAAGGGTAATAAGGACACTGATGACCCAGTCCGAGCTATCAGTGGGTCCGTTACGGCCACATTCGACCGGCTGGACAGTGTTCGTGCTGATCTAGAAGAATCCGACTCTTTAAAGCAGGTTGGCGATATGGCTCGCTCGGGATTGCAGGCTGCACTGGACAGTGGCACGTGGCGAGACATCTTTCCGGGACGGCGAGTACTCACACAGTTCGCACTCGACGTCTTCGGGCAACAGGTTTCATATTCTACTTTACGCAACCTAATTATTGACAAAATGGAAGACGCTGCCTTTAGCCCACCCAAGATGCAGCCGACAATCGAACGCATTCTGGGTGTGGGTGTAGACGTCTAGTTGCCTCGAGCAAATCGGTCAGATTGTGAAGCTCGCGCGCTTGTCGGGAATAGAGTGCACGGAGACTGCAAACTCTCGCCCTCGCCGGGCGGGCAAGTCTCCGGGATGGTGGCCCCGTGCCATCCCGTCAACCTCCCGGAGGGCGTACCGCACGAGCACCCGTGGGCGGAGCGTGGCATGGTCGGGCGCGGTTGCGTCGAGGGCCGCCCACGGGCGCCCGCACGGTCGGTCTGGCGACAGGTCGACGGGATGGCACTCAGAAGGCGCGGGGGAGCGGGCTCGCCCCCGGGTTACCCCGGAATTCAACGGCAGAAGCCGACGGCGGACCGTTACCGGTGGAAGGCGCGGCGGTGAGTCCGCGCAGCGCACGAGGAGTGACGGCGAACGTCGAGCGTCGCTGGAAGTAGTGGATCTTGTCTCGCGGATTCAGGGTGCAGGTGAGGGTGGAGCTGCCTGACCAACTGCCTGACAACGGCCCCTCACGAAAGCGGTTCCCGGTGGACGTCCACGGACGGAGTGAGCGCACTGACCTGCGCATCATCGCTCGTGGAGTCGTCGTTCCGGTTGCTTCACACCGAAGGAGTCATCAAGGTCGGCCTACCGGTCAAGCGAGCGGCCGGTGGTAGCGCACTTCCTGGGTCGAGCGCGTCCAGGACCTCGTCAGGGAGCTGCCCGCGGTAGCCCACCTGGCAGGCGCGGATGTGGACGCTAACGAGTTCGACGGCATCGTCGGTGACTGCGCGGCGGACTCCCATGCGCTGACGTTGCCGCTGCGACTCAAGGCGGTGCCTCCGTATTCAGGACAAGGTCGGGGCACATTGGGGGCACAACCGCCCCGAACGGCCCAATACTCGCCGACACGACGTGGCAGCGGATGGGCTGCTAATCGCGGGCACCGATCTGAACGCCAAGGCAAGGGACGAACCCGGTTCGCGTTTTCAAGGCGGTCGAGTCGGCTAGCTAGAAGCGCCGGAGACCGCGACGTCATCGGTCGCCTACTGTGCCAACTGGTCCCGAGCCGGGCCAGGCGATGGCGCCGACGATCTGTCCCGGCACATCGGCGGCCGGCGTCCTCGATGTGAGTCGAACCGTCGCGTGGCAGAACGCCGAGCATGGATCCGGCCCGACAGCCAGGAACGGTTACCAGCGCCATCGACCGGGCCGGTCGCGACCGTGGCCTGCTCCGGCCTGCCTTGGTGGGTACTTCACTGGTGGTGGGGTAGTCGGGGTGGATGGATGATCCGCAGCGGTTGTTGTCTGAGGCCGAGCAGCACGAGGCGGTGCGGTCGCTGCGGGCCGGGCTTGTGCTGGGGAATATGCCGGTTGAACAGTTGTGGAGGAACCTGGTCGAGGTGAGCGGGGTGTTGACGTGGCCGCAGGTGCAGCAGGTGTTGGCCGGCGAGCGGATCTGCACCGCCTACGAGCACGACGCGTTGGCCCAGGCTGCTAATGACCATTTTATCGACCGGGACGAGAACCATCCTGTCCGCTACTCCGGCGAGCTCGGGTCGGTCGGCGGTGACTGATCTCGCCGTCGACCAGATCGCTGGTGTCGGCACGCTACTCGTTCCGGTTGTCGGTGTCGTCTTCGGCGGGGGCCAGGTCTGATGTGAGCCGTCGTGCTCCTGGGGCGGGGTAGTTTCGGGGAGCTAGGAATCGCGTCGCGGGCGGCGATGTGGGAAGGGAGCGTGCTTCACGTGAGGAACGAACGCAGAGACGACGCCGACGAGGCCGCCGGTGGCGCTGGGCGTGTGGGTGGGGAGCGTGGAGGTGCGGAGCTGGCCCGTGTGCTCGACTCGGCTGCCCGCGCTCTGCTCGATCGCGAGGAGGGTGTGGAGCACACTCTGGATCTGATCGTCGGTGGAGCGATCGACGCCATTCCCTATGTCGATCATGCCGGTGTCTCGTTGGTGGAGCGGCGGGGCGTGGTGCGGGCGGCAGCACCAAGCAGTGAGGTGGTCCGCGAGCTTGATGAGCTGCAGAACGAGCTGGGAGAGGGCCCGTGTTTGGACTCGATCTGGCAGGCGGAGCGCACCCTGGTCGAGGACATGTCCCAGGCGGTCGGGCGGTGGCCGCGGTGGGCGGCCGCGGCCCATGGCCGTGGGATCGGGACCTTGATGTCATTCCAGTTGTTCGCGCGTGACGGCAGTGCGGGCGCGTTGAACCTCTATGCTGCAACGCCGGGGGTGTTCGACGACGGGACCGCCGACACAGGGTCGTTGTTCGCCTCACAGGCCGCGTTGGTGCTGCACGGTGCCCAGCGGATCGCTCATCTGAATACCGCCCTGGTCACTCGTGATGTGATCGGGCAGGCGAAGGGCATCCTGATGGAGCGATTTCAGATCAGTTCCGATCGGGCATTCACGCTGCTGGTGCGCTCCTCGCAGGACACCAACATGCGGCTCGTTGATGTCGCGACCTGGCTGGTCGACGAGACCAGCCCTGCCAACGGCTCTCGCACGGGGTGACGTGGCCAGTGCGCGGACTGTTGGCCCAGCCGACGGCCGTGCTCTGTGTCGTTGATCGATGAGCCCTCGGCCGCCCTCTGATCATGATCAGCGAGACACGGCTGAAGCAGGGCGGTGCCGCGGTTGGAGGGGGTCGACGAGGTGGTGGTGTCCTACGTTGGGCGGTTACCTGGGTAGTTGGCCTCTTGTGCGGGTTGGGCAGCCTGAGGAGGCTCGTGGCAGCCCGGGTGTCGGTTGCGGCGGAGGGCTGTTCTAGCTGGAGGGCGTTGGTCCTGGGGCCGTGGGCGGCGTGGTGGGCCATTGCTGGTCGGCGGATCGGGTGCGGGCCAGGATCCGGCGGTGGTCGGTCCACTGGTCCAGCCCGGCGCGGGCGTCGGACAGGTGTTCGGGGTCGTGGCTGTCGAGATGGTGCTCGTAGCGTCGGCGGCGGTTCTCCACCGGGCCGGTGTCGGTGCGGCTCCAGCGCAGGAACCGTTCGGCGGCGACGCGATGGCGTCGGCGGTCGGGTTCGTCGATGCCCTGAGTGGCCAGCCACGCCACGAATGGTGCGAGGAGCTCGCCGAGTTGCCACTCCCACGAATCGTGGTTTCCGTCAGGCCGGCCGGTTGAGGACGACGGAGCTACGCCGACGGGCAAGTGGTCGACCCGCTGCCCGGTATCGCGGCGGGGTCCGTCGCCGGTGAGCGGCCCGCTGTTCGAGGCTGTGGTCATCACTGGTCCTCGTTCTCGTCGTGGTCTGTGCCGTTGTCGGCTGGCCAGCCGCTGGAGCCTCGCTGCGGTGATGTGTGCGGAGCCGAGCTGTAGGGGTTGCGGCGAGGGCTGGGGTGAAGCAGGTGGTGCATACAGCGGTCAGCGACGGGGGCCAGGCGCAACAGGCGGTCGGAGATCTGTACCCCGCAGATGTCGCAGCGGGCACAGGCGCCCTCGCCGAGTCGCCCGAGGGCCGCGATCACCTCGCCGCGTCGGCGGTGATCCGGTCGGCGGGCGGGATCCCCTCGGCCGTGCGGGTGCCTACCTCGCGCGCTCATGCCGGGGCCTCGCAGGATGCGGGGATGGCGAGCGCGGCGGCCAGCGCGGTGCTCAGCGTCGGATAGGTGAGCGGCGCGTGGGCGGGCAGGAACCGCAGGGTCCGGGCGGCCGGCGCGTCCTGGCCGTGGACCAGGACCAGGGTTGTGCCCCAGCGGTGGGCGTGGTCCTGCGTGGCGAGGATGACGGCGAGTCCGTGTGCGGCCAGGAAGCTCACGTGGTTGAGGTCGAGCACGACTCGCCCACCTGTGTTGGCGGCGACGGTGTCGGCCAGTGCAGTGGCCGCAGCGTCGGCGGTGCCGATATCGAGGTCCCCGGCGAGGCTGACGATCGCGACATCGGGTGCGGCCCGGGCGATGTCGATCCGGAGACCGCCGCCGGGGTCCCTGTCGTTGCCTCGGCGGCCTTGGGTGTGCGGGATGTCGTGTAGCAGAGTCACGGCGTTGGTCCTTCGGATCCGGACGCACGGAGTACCGCGTACGTCGACGGGAAGCCGGGACTCGTGGAGTGAACCGCTGGCCACTGGCCGACGCGCCCCGCTCATGCCTGGTTGAGGCCCCGAGGGGCCAGCCAGCTCGTGGCGCGCCGTGAACCGATCGTACTCGGTCGTGCCCGGAGCAGTCGAGGACCCATTTCTCCGATTCGGGCCCAACCGCGGCGACCGTCTTAGCAGATCCTGTGCGCCGCTCCGACCGCGTTCGGTGGCTTCCGGCGGGTTGAGCGAGGCCATGGCGGGTAGTCCACGAGAGGACCCAAGTGAGGGAGGTATCCCGATGGGAACCTGCGAGGTCTGTGGCAACGACTACGAGATGACCTTCGAGATCCACGCTCAGGGCGCGGTGCACGTGTTCGACAGCTTCGAATGCGCCATCCACCGCATGGCCCCGAGTTGCGAACACTGCGGCTGCCGGATGATCGGCCACGGTGTGCATGCTGCCGGCCGCTTCTTCTGCTGTCGGCACTGCGCCGACACCGCGGCGCCGGTGGCTGCGCCCACCCACAGCGCCTGAGCTCATCCACTTCGCCGCTGCGCGCGTGCCAAGGCCGTGACTGCGGTTGCTGCGCGTGAACGTTCGTAGTCACCACCGCGGCTCCGGCTCCGGAGCCTGCGTCCCGAGGTTCGTGGGTGACTGTCTCGATGGAGGTGAACATGACCGACGTAGCGATCGTCGACGTCGACGGCACGCTAGTGGACACGAACTACCAGCACGCTCTGTCCTGGTTCCGCGCGTTTCGCCGGTTCGACATCACGGTGCCGGTCTGGCATCTGCACCGAGCGATCGGCATGGGTGGAGACCAGCTGATCACTCACGTGGCCGGCGCCGAGGCCGAGCGTTGTCATGGCGACCAGCTCCGGGAGGCACACGCGGACGAGTTCGACGCGTGGATCGGGCAGGTATGCGCGTTCGCCGACGCCACGGCGCTGCTCGATCAGCTACGTACACGCGGCTTGCAGGTCGTGTTGGCCACGTCCGGACGGCCCGAGCACGTTGATCACTTCGTGGACTTGGTCGACGGCCGTCGTTACGCCGAAGCGATCGTCACCTCCGGTGACGTAGCGGCTAGCAAGCCCGCGCCCGACCTGATCCGGTACGCGCTCGACGCGGTCGGCGGTGGCTCCGGCGTGGTGATCGGAGACTCGGTCTGGGACGGCCAGGCCGCCGCGCACGCGGGCACGCCCTTTGTCGGCGTCCGCACCGGCGGATTCTCCGACGACGAACTCATCAAAGCTGGGGCGGTGACTGTCGCTACGTCGCTCGGGCAGCTGCGCGACGAGCTCGACCACACGCCCCTCACCACCGCGATGTAGAGCAAACCTCCGGCCCGTGGGAGCCACAAGCCCCCGACGTTCGACCAACACGACGACTTGACCGGGCGATGTCGTTCCGACCGAGCAAGCTGGTCAGGGCTTGCTCAGGAACTCGGTCGAGCCGACGTGGCATCCACTTCGAGAGAGACCCAATCGCTCGACCTGCTGTCGGCGTCGCCGGCCGACACCCGAAGGAGGTTGGCCACCGTGAGCCGATTCCGGCAACGACGTTCTGGCGAGACAGATTACCGGCGCGGGTTGCCCGGTTACCACGACCCGACCGCGGGCCTCGGCGGTGCGCCGCCGGGGCGCAGCGCGCTCACACTGCGGGCGCTACTGGCCGGGTTCGGCCTGGTGGTGTGCATAGCGGGGACAGTCTTAGCGGTGCTAGCTGGCCACACATGGTTCGCCTGGGCGCTCGGGGTGATCGCTATGATCGCGCTGGTCGACCTCGCATGGGTCCTCTACCGAAAGTGGCGGGGCGAACCCGGATGACCGGTCGCGTCACCTGACAGCAGCCCGTGACGGGCGACCGCTGTTCGCGCCACCTGGCCGCCACTGGGGCAGCGCCCAACGCTTGGCCCACATGATCGGCCGCCGAGTCACGCTGAGCGGACTCGTACCCCGTAGTGCGCCCCTCCACTTCTCCACGGCCCCCGCCCCGCCAGCCTCCTCGCGCTCGCGTTCAGCAGCGGCGCCAGCGTCGCCGACTGGTGACCGAGGTCGCATGGGCAGCGCCCTCCCCGGCGCTGCAATTCTGAGGACGTTCATTGCAACTTTCGCGACATTCTCCACTGCAGGTTCAGCGACGCTTCACGCTCATCGGGTACCCGGTGAGACCGTGCAAGTGGCGTGCAACTACGGGCGGTCAACTACCCTCACTCGCAGGGCCATCTCGTCCACTGTTCTCCCTGGGCGCCCCTCGGGAGCGCCAGTCTGGCGAGATCTTCCAAGCTGGCTGCTGGTGTTCGTCAGTCATTCGTCAGCGCGTCCACCAATGCCGATAGCCAGCGGTAGTCTTCAAGATGCTTTCACACAGGTCAGGTCGCGTGCGATCGTGAACGCCGCAGGCCCGTGGAACGTGCGGATTCGTTCCGCTTCAACGTGTAGGCGCCGACCGGACTCCGCTCCACCCACCGACCCGGCACCGCCGGGCCGCGTCGTTCCCGGCGGCGACGACCGTCCCGTCCGCCCGGAGCCCGAGAGTGTGGGTGGAACCGGCCGCCACCGCGACGACGTCACGCCATTCCTGCACGTCGCACTGCCCGTGGGTGTCGGCCCCGGCGGCCAGGACCGTGCCGTCCGCGCGCAACGCCACGGTGTGGTGGCTGCCGGCCGACAGCGCGACGACGTCCCGCCACGCCCTGACGGCCACGGTGCCCGGCCCGTCGCCGGGCGCCGCGACGACGGTGCCGCCGGCTCTCAGCCCGACGGTGTGCAGCGCACCGGCGCCGACGTCCACCAGGTCGCGCCACTCCTCGACCCGGCACTGGCCGCGCCGGTCGTTCCCGGTGGCGACGGCCGTCCCGTCCACCAGCACCCCGACGGAGTGCCAGTCACCGCAGGCGAGGGCCCGCACCCCACGCCAGTCCGCGACCCGGCACTGCCCTTCGGCATCCCTCCCTGCAGCCACCACGGTGCCGTCCGCGAGCAGCCCGAGGGTCCGGCGCCACCCGGCTGCGACCGCCGTGACACTCCGCCACCCGTCCACGGTGCACTGCCCGTCGCCGTTCCAGCCGGTCGCGAGCACCGTCCCGTCGCAGCGGAGTCCGACCGTGTGGGCCCTGCCTGTGTTGGCCGCGGTGTGGACGTTGCCCACCGCCACGGCGACGACGCCGGTCCACCCGCCGACGTCGCACTCGCCGGCCCGGCCGTCCCCGGTCGCGACGACCGTGCCGTCCGTCCGGCATGCGACCGAGTGGCGTCGTCCTGCCGCCAGGACACCCATCCGTCCTCGCGGCCTCAGGTGCGGAGGTGCCGGTCGAGGAACCGGATCGTCCGGTCCCACGCCGGCCGCGCGGCGGACTCGTCGTACATCGACGGGGCGTCCCAGTTGGAGAACGCGTGCCCGGCGTCGTAGCGGTGCAGGGTGACGTCGGCGCGACCGGCCAGGGCCCGCTCGACCTCGTCGATCTGCTCGGTGGGGATGTACGGGTCGTCCGCCCCGTAGTGGAACAGCATCGGGCACTCGATGCTGTCCGCCGAACCGAGCAGGCCGTTCACGCCGGAGCCGTAGTACGAGACGACGGCGTCCGGTCCGCGGCCCGCCACGCGTGACGTGGTGGCGAACAGGTAGGCGAGCGTGCCGCCGAGGCAGAACCCGACGCCGCCGATCCGCCCGTCGCACCCCGGCATCGCCAGCGTGTGCGCCATCGTGGCGGTGATGTCGGCGGCGGCGAGGTCGAGATCGAGCTGCTGCACCATCGCGAAGCCGTCGGCCAGCCCCGACTCGTCCTTGCGTTCGAAGCGCGGCTCGATGCGCCAGAAGACGTCCGGTGCCAGCGCCAGGAAGCCTGCCTCGGCCAGCCGGACCGCCAGCCCGCGGATGTTGTCGTTGATCCCGAAGACCTCCTGGAAGACCAGGACGGCCGGGGCGCCGGGCCCGTCGGGCGCCGCGCAGAACGCGTCGAACGCGCCGTCCGGTGTCCCGATCGACTCGTAGCGAGTGCTGACCATGGGAACAGCCTAGGGACCGGACGCCCTCGATCGGGGTCGCGGAGCTGGCGGCGCGCGGGTTGATCCAGCTCGGGGAGCCCGCCGTGATCGGTGTCGACGACGACCGGTCCGGATTCCCGGTCGTGAGCGTGGGACGGCGGGTCACCTCGGAGGACGTCGCGGCCACGGTGGACGAGGAGTGACGACCTACCTCCTCGATGCGAACGTCCTGATCGCGCTCACCGTCACGGAACACGAACACCACGACAGGGCGTCCGCGTGGGGTGCACGCATCGAGCGTTTCGCCCTGTGCCCCGTGGTGGAGGGCGCGCTCGTCCGGTTCCTGGTCCGGGCCGGGGAGACACCGTCGACGGCGACCGGGCTCCTCCGGGCCGTGCACGCGCTCCCCGGATGCGAGTTCTGGCCGGACTCCCTGTCCTTCGCCGACGCCCGTCTCGGCCACGTGGGCGGACACCGGCAGGTGACGGACGCCTACCTCACGAGCCTCGTGGCCGCCGTCCCGGGCGCGTCGCCGGCCACGCTCGACGAGGGACTGGCGCGGGACGTGCCCGAGCTCACGACCCTCGTCCCACGCCCCGACGCCGTCCCGCCGCAGCGCGGGTGAGCGCACCGTCGTCAGCTCTCGTGCACCCGTCCGCCGAGGTGCTCCGCGAGGAACCGCTCCGCGGACCGGAACATCGTGAGCAGGTTCTCGGGGTTGATGATGAAGTGACCCTCGTCGTCGAAGACGAGGTACTCGACGTCGACCCCGCGGGACCGCAACGCCCCGACGATCCGGTCGGACTCGGCCTGGACCACCCGGGTGTCGTTGGCGCCCTGCACCACCATCAGCGGTGTGCGGATGTCGTCCGCCCGGCTGATCGGGGAGCGGGCGATCATGTCCGCCTCCTGCTCCGGGTCGTCGGGGTCGCCGACGTAGCGGTACCAGTTCATCCGCAGGCCCGGCCGGGCGAACTCGGGCACGCTCCGCATGAACGTCGACAGGTCGGAGATACCGACGTACTCGACGGCCGCGGCGAAGCGGTCCGGGGTGAAGCTGACGCCGACCAGCGTCGCGTAACCGCCGTAGGAGCCGCCGAAGATCCCGACCCGGTCGGGGTCGGCGTACCCCTGCTCGACGGCCCAGTCGACGGCGTCGAGCAGGTCGTCGTGCATCTTCCCGGCGAACTCCCCGATCGCCGCCTTCATGTGGGCCTTGCCGAATCCGGACGAGCCGCGGAAGTTGACCTGCAGGACCGCGTAGCCGCGGTTCGCCAGCACCTGCACGGACCGGTCCATCCCCCAGGCGTCGCGCACCCAGGGGCCGCCGTGGACCAGCAGCACCATCGGCAGCGCCGACGGCTCCACCCCGACCGGCAACGTCAGGTACGACGGCAGCGTGAGACCGTCCCGGGCGGTGATGGTCACCGGCGTGGTCGGCGCCAGCGCGTCCGGATCGAGGTGCGGGTTCGGCCGGAACAGCAGCCGGCTCTCCCCGGTGGCGTGGTCGTAGAGCCAGGTGACGCCGGGTTCGCGGTCGTGGGTGAAGGACACGATCCAGCGGCGCCCGTCCCGGTCGGAGGAGATCGTGGCCGGATCGCCGTCGGACAGGGCCTCCAGCTGCGGCAGCACCTCGGCGAAGTGCGGGTCCAGCGCATGGATCACCTGCCGCTCGCCGAGGTAGCGGACGCCGAGCAGCTCGCCCGTGCGCCGGTGACGGATCAGTGGCCTCGGCAGGTGGCCCAGGACGAGCGCGCGCGTGTCCAGGTCGAACGACGGGTGGCTGTCGACCTCCGTCTCCTCCCCGGTGGCCAGGTCGACCCGCACCAGGCGGGTCCGGTCGGTGCCACGGTTCGAGCCGACCCAGAGGCCGGTGCCGTCCGGGGTCACCTCGAACGGGTAGAGACCCAGCGGGAGGTCGGATCCGTCGAAGGTGGTGATCCGGCGCGGCGGTCCCGAGCCGATGCTCCGCAGGAGCTCGATGTCGCCGTCGGCGTTCAGCTGTTCGACGAGGAGCGTCCCGTCACCGACGTGGTGCGAGCTCTTGACGTAATCCCCGTCGTCGGAGGCGGTCTCCGGGGCGCCGGACAGCAAGGTCAGCTCCCCGGTCGCGATGTCGAGCTCGTGCAGCTCGATCGCGGCGGACACCCGCCCGGTGAGCTGGACGATCGCGGTCCCCGGCCGGGCCGGGGGCTGGACGAGGTCGAGTACCCGGGAACCGGGGAACGGGGTCAGGTCGACGGCCGCGGCGTCCGGGTCGTCGACATCGATGCGGTAGACGTGCCAGTTCTCGTCGCCGCCGTCGTCCTGCAGGTACAGCATCCACCGCGGGTCGTGCGTCCAGCGGTAGTCCTGCACGGTGCGGGTCTCGTCGGCGGTCACACAGCGCGGCTCGGGGACCTCGCCGTCCGCCGGGTCGAGGTCCTCGATCCAGACGTTCAGCCGGTTCTTCCACGGCGCGAGGAACGCGATCCTCGTGCCGTCCGGTGAGATCGAGGCCCCGGTGCGCTCCGGAGGGCGCAGGAAGTCCTCGACGGCGATGGTCTCGGGCGGGTTCATGGGATCTCCTCACTGCTCGCGGCCGGTTCCGCCGACGAGGAGACGCTGTGCCGCAGCGGCACACACAAGCTCGGGAGAATGTGACCGGCGCCACACCGGTGTGTCGATGCTGGTCAGGGCCGGGCGAGCGCCAGTCTCGCTCCGAACGCGAGCAGTGCGGTACCGGTCAGCGCGTCGAGCGAGCGCCGCACCCGTGGCCGGCGCAGCACCTGCCCGGTGGCCGCCACGGTGCACGCGACCAGCACGAACCAGACGACCGCCGACGCGACGGTGATCGTCGACAGGGTCAGGGTCGCGCCGAGCGCCGCCCCGGCAGGGAGGAACTGCGGCATCAGCGCGAGGTAGACCAGGATCGCCTTCGGGTTGAGCACGTTGCAGAGCAGGCCCTGCCGGAAGTGCGCGGCGAACGGCCGGGGGCCGGACGGAGCGGCAGGCTCGTCGTCGGTCGCGGGTGTGCCCGACGGCCGGGGGCGGCGCAGCCCGGCCCACAGCGCCGCGATCCCGAGGTAGGCGAGGTAGGCGACGCCGACGAACTTGACGATCGTGAACAGCGTCGCGGACGCGGCGATGATCGCGCCCAGGCCGAGCGCCACACCCACCGCGTGCACGGCGAGTCCGGCGCCGACGCCCAGCGCCGTCGCGATCCCGGCCCGCCGGCCGCCCGTGCCTGCATTGCGCAGCACCAGTGCGAAGTCGGGTCCCGGGACGACCAGCAGGAGCACGAACGCGAAGGTGTAGGCCAGGGCCGACGCGACGGTCATGGAAGCGATGCTAAGCGCCGACGTCCGGCCGTCGCGCCCCGGTTTCCCAGCGGTCCGGGCGCCGTCGACTGGCACGCCATGCACCGGTGCGATCACCGGAGGGTGCACCGAGTACCACTCGACGTGTGCTCACCGTGCCCGGCGGACGGGGATGATGGGCGGGTGTCCGAGCCGTCCGAGTCCCCGTCCGTCCCCGTCGCGGGGCCGGCGATCGAGCCCAGCCCGACGTTCCTGATCATGGCGCTCGGCCGCCGGCTCCGCGAGCAGGTCGAGGACACGTTGCGCACCCGGGACCTGTCCATGCGCCACCTCTCCGCGCTGGGGCACCTCGCGGGAGACTCCGGACGCTCGTACAGCGAACTCGCCCGGCGGTCCGGGATCACGGCCCAGAGCATGCAGGCCACGCTGCGGCAGCTCGAGGAGCTGGGCGCGGTCGAGCGGCGGGGCCCGGGCGGTCGCGGGCGGGCCGCACGCCTGCACGTCACCGAGTACGGCCGGGAGCTGACCCGCTGGGGCAGGTCCGTGCTGCGCGAGTCCGACCGGATCCTGCTCGAGGACGTGCCCGAGCACCAGCGCGCCGCCCTGACCGACGGGCTCCTGGCGGCGTTCGCCGGACGCTGACCGCCGGGCGCGGGTCGATCACGGGCGGGTGGCACCGCGTCGGGGTACCACCGACGGCGTAATTCTTCGCCGTGAGCCGTTACTCCAGACGGGCCACGTCGTTGAGCGGGATGCGAACGCACTGACGGCGAGCCGTTTCACGATGGCCTATCGCCAATTGTCGGAGGCGTGAGTCGCGCTGCCGTTCGGCGATCGATATGTCGCCGTCCGCCGTCCGTCGCTCGCGGAACGGCGCAGCAGACGTTGCTCCGGACGGCGCATCGCCGCAGGTGAGATCCCAAGCGAGAGAGTGTCGCGCTTCGGAGTGTTCTCCGTGCCCGCGCAGTAGGACGCCTCGTCCGCCCTGCCGTTGCGCGCCTGTGACGTGGGCCTCATTTCCGCGGTCGAGTGTAACGATCGGAGAGAGCCCTCACTTATACGCAGAGTAGCTATCCGACAGATGATGGATAGCACTCGGTGTAGTTGATCAACGGCGAGCGGTCCATCGGTCAGTGCCGAAACGGACAAAAAGGTCGTGAAGTGAGGGGTGCCCTCCTGTTCTGTCACGGTCGTCCGTACGTTCTGTGCCACCTGGCCGTGACACAGCGTGAAATGCGGGCGGTCGGGCCACACAGAAGAGAAGGAGTGCCATGAACGCCCCCGAGACGACGTTCTCCTCCCGCCGCGCCCTGCGGCGCGTCGCCACCGTCGGTGCGCTGACCGTCCCGCTCGCCCTCGGCTCGGCCGGTATGGCCTTCGCCGGTGACTACGGCGACGGCGGGCACGGCAAGGACGGCAAGGACCGTGACTGCAGCCCGTCGCACGCCTCCCAGAAGGGCGGCCTGCTCGGCCTGGACGCCGCCGTCGACCCCGCGCTGAACCTCGGCGGGATCGCCAACGACGGCCCGGTCTCGCAGCAGTCGACGAAGGTCGACCGCTCGAACTCCGGCATCGCGCAGTCCGGCTGCGGCGCCGGCGACGCCGTCCAGGTCGACGACCTGGTGGGCCTGGGCCTCGACGTGAGCCCGTCGGCGAACGTCGGTGGCATCCTCAGCTCCGGCGCGGTCGAGCAGTCGACGACCGATGTCGACGAGTCCAACAGCGGCATCCTGCAGTCCGGCTCCGGCAAGCACGGGCAGGGTGGCGGCCACGCGTCGCAGAAGGGCGGCCTGATCGACGTCGACGCCTCGGTGAACCCGACGCTCAACATCGGCGGCCTGCTCTCGAGCGGCCCGGTCTCGCAGTCCTCGACCACGGTCGACTCGAGCAACTCCGGGATCGTGCAGGGCTGATCCACGGGGTGGAAGGCACGTGCCGCCCGGGCCGCTGGACCCGGCCCGGGCGGCACGGCCGACCGGAACGACCGAGCGAGCTCAGAAGTCCCGGCGGACCAGCATCCGCCACGCCCACCCGGCCGCGACCTCCGGGGCGGGCAGCGGATCGCGCTCCAGCCAGCTCGCCGCGACGCCGAGCAACGACCACGTCAGACCGGCGGCGAACACGTCGAGCGGGATGCCGGCGTCGTCCTCGGCGAACCCCATCCGCCGCGCGGTGTCGGCGACGAAGTCCTGCATCCAGCGGCGCATCCCGGCCGCCGCGTCCGGTGCCGCCGCCCCGCCCAGTGCCTGGCGGTACAGCGACGCGTGATCGCCGACGTGCGCGAACCAGCGGAGCAATGCCCCCGGGGGTTCGGGCCCGACGTCGGTCGTCACCAGCTCGGACAGGTCGGCGCCCGCCGCGAGGGCCTGCGCGCTCAGCGCGTCCGCGAGCAGGGCCTCCTTGTCGCCGTAGTGCTGGTAGAAGCTGCTGCGGTTGACCCCGGCGCGCTCGGCGACGTCCGCGACGGCGATCGACTCCAGCGGGCGTTCGCGGGCGAGGGCGAGCAGGGCGTCCTGCAGGCGCCTGCGCGTCCGTACCACCCGGGGATCCACGGCGGCATCCTCCCAGGAGCGTGGTCGCCGTGCCGCGTGACCGGGGTGTCGCCCACGATCAGGGCTGACGGTTGCAGGGCGGGCCCCACATCCCCGCGTCCTGGTCCTGAGCGATCCGCTCGCCGGCCTCGAACCCGGGCCGGTACCTGCCCTCACCGGGGGAGACCCAGCCCGCCACCAGGGCGGCGTCGGTGTAGGACTGCTGGCTGGCGACGACCAGGTAGGCCGGCCAGGCCGAGGCGTCCGCCGCGGGGGCGGGCAGTGTCGGGTCGGGTACCAGGGTGACCTCCTCGCCGTCGAGGAAGTCGCGGGCGAACTCCAGCGCGCCGGTCTGCGCGCACTCCGGCGTCGCCGAGGTGTCGACACCGAGCACCGAGACGGTCACCGGCCGGCCCTGCACGTCGACGACGACGGTGGCCGGGTCCCGCACCTCCTGCACCCGCCCGACGAGCGTCGGCGGGCCGGTCAGGGGGCCGAGTGCGTCGACGCCCGTGCCCTGCGCGTCGGCGCGGCTCAGCATCAGTCCGGTCAGGACACCGGCGACGACGAGCACCGCCACGATCAGCAGGACGAGGACACGGTGGGTTCCGGCCGACCAGGACGAGACGACCGTCCGGGCGCGGTGACGTGGTTCGGGCGGCATGACCGTTGTTCGTACCCGCTCCGGGCTCCGGTTGCCGGTTCGGACCGGACGATCCGGACACATCGCGGCGCCGGAGGTCTCGGACGCCACGGTGCAGCGGGCGTCGGCGGCCGGGTGGACGCTGCTAGGTTCGCCCTTCCGTCCGACCCCGGGAGGTGCTCGTTGGCCGGTCCGTCGATCACCGTGCGAGAGCTGGAGCCCGACGACTGGAGGACCTGGCGTGCGCTGCGGCTCGCCGCGCTCGCCGAGGCCCCGCACGCGTTCCACAGCAGGCTCGAGGACTGGCTGGGCGCGGGCGAGCAGGAGTGGCGGGACCGGCTGGCCGCGCCGAACCGCCACCTCGTCGCCGACCTCGACGGGCGTCCGTGCGGCCAGGTCGTCGCCGTCCCGCCGGACGAGACCGGGACCGCCGACCTGATCGCGCTGTGGGTCGCGCCGCACGCCCGTGGCACCGGCGCGGCGGAGGCACTGGTCTCCGCGGTGCTCGACCGGGCCGGGGGATGGGGCGCGGGCCGGCTGGCCCTGCACGTCGTCGTCGGGAACGAGCGGGCCGCCGCGCTCTACCGCAGGCTCGGGTTCGTCGATCTCGGACCGATCGAGCGCCCGGACGGGATCACCGAGCACCGGATGGAGCGCGGCGTGCCGCGACCGGTGTCGCGGTGCCGGTGACCGTCCGGGCGGCGACCGCTGCCGACGCGCCCGCACCGGCCGGAACTGTCGGGGGTCGGTCGTAGCTTCCGCGCCATGACCACCGCCGCCCGGCCGGCCGCACCGGCACCCACCCTGTCCGAGGTGGCGGCCGCGCTGCGGTCGTCGTGGGGCCGGGACACCTGCGACGACGCGGATCTCGACGACTGGAGCCCCGGGTCGCCGTCCCGCGGGCAGTGCGGGGCGACGGCACTGGTGCTGCACGACCTCTTCGGCGGGGAGCTGCTGCTCGCCGAGGTCTGGCTGCCCGACGGCAGGTTGCAGGGATACCACTGGTGGAACCGGCTCCCCGGCGGCACCGAGATCGACCTGACGCGCGACCAGTTCGCACCGGGGGAGACCGTCCAGCCGCCCCGCCCGGTGGTGCGGCCGCCCGGGCCGCCGCGGCGCTGCGCCGCCCAGTACGACCTGCTGCGCCGACGCGTGCGGGCCCGGCTCGGCGGCGGTGCGGGGTGAGACCGGCCGGGCGGCCCCGGGATCAGTCGGTCGACCCGTCGGGCCCGACGGCGTGCCGGCCCGCGACGCCGTCGGCACGGCCCTCGCGCAGCAGGTCGCGGATCTCCTTGAGCAGCTCGACCTCGGTGGGGTCGGCCGGTCCGGCCTCCTCGCCCCGCTTGCGCCGCTCCTGGATCGTCTTCAGCGGCAGCACCACGAGGAAGTACACGACCGCCGCGGTGATCACGAAGGTGATCACCGCGTTCACGAAGCTCGCCCAGTCGAACGTCACGCCGTTCACCTCGAACGCCCCGGCCAGCTCGCCGCCGCCGGAGAAGAGCTGGATCAGCGGCTTCAGGAACGCCTCCGTGAAGGCCGTGACGACCGCGGTGAAGGCGGCGCCGATGACGACCGCCACGGCGAGGTCGACGACGTTCCCGCGCAGCAGGAAGTCCTTGAAGCCCTTGATCATGTTCGTCCCCTCCCGGTGGTCACGGCCGGTCCCGGCCGGACGGGGGCCGAGCCTCGCACCGTCCGCAACGGACGGACAGTGCCCACGCCGGAACTGTGCGCGACGGAACCCGGCCGGTGGGAGAGGACCCGTGGCGGCGGGCCGGGGCGGGAGCGGCGACCGGCTCCCGGCCCGGCCCCGCCGGTCCGGCTCAGCGGCGGCCGGTGCGGACGGCAGCGGCGAGGGTGCCGAGCAGCTCGTCGGTGGTGTCCCAGGACATGCAGGCGTCCGTCACCGAACGGCCGCGCACCATGTCGGGGCCGAGCTCCTGGCGCCCCGCCTCCAGGAAGCTCTCCATCATCAGCCCGGTGACGCCGCGCTCCCCGTCCGCGATCCGCTCGGCCAGCTCGCCGACCACCACGGCCTGGCGTTCGTGGTCCTTGCCGCTGTTTCCGTGGCTCGCGTCGACGACCACCCGCTCCGGGACCCCGGCGTCGCGCAGGGCGCTCGTGGTCGCGGCGACGTCCTCCGCCGAGTAGTTCGGCCGGGTGCCGCCGCGCAGGATCACGTGGGTGTCCGGGTTGCCGGTGGTCGTGACCAGCCCGGCGAGCCCGTCGGCGTTGACCCCCATGAACACGTGCGACGCCGCCGCCGCCCGCATGCCGTCGAGCGCCGCCCGGACGTCACCGTCGGTCGCGTTCTTGATCCCGACCGGCATCGACAACCCGCTGACCAGCTGCCGGTGCACCTGGCTCTCCGCGGTGCGGGCGCCGATGGATCCCCACGTCACGACGTCCGCGATGTACTGCGGGGTGATCGGGTCGAGGAACTCGCAGCCCACCGGCAGGCCCAGGGCGGAGATGTCGAGCAACAGCTTGCGGGCGGTGCGCAGGCCCCGGTTGACGTCGAACGTGCCGTCCAGGCCCGGGTCGTTGATGAGGCCCTTCCAGCCGACCGTGGTGCGCGGCTTCTCGAAGTAGGTCCGCATGACGACGCACAGCTCGCCGGAGAGTTCCTCGGCCCGCGCGGCAAGCCGGCCGGCGTAGTCGATGGCGGCCTCCGGGTCGTGCACCGAGCACGGCCCGACGACGACGAGCAGCCGGTCGTCGGTGCCGTCGAGCACCCCGGTCACGGCGGCCCGTCCACGGGTGACGGTGTCGGCGACCTGGGGGGTGCATGGCAGATCGTGCCGCAGCAGGGCGGGGGAGATCAGTGGGCTGATCCGCTCGATGCGCCGGTCGTCCAGCGGGGTGTCGAGCAGTGCAGCGGGAGTGCTACTCATCGGGGACGGCGGTCCTTTCCCGGCAGACCGCCCCGGATCACCGTGCCCGAGCCGGTCCGTGATGCCGGCTCGCGGGGATGGAGGTCAGCGCGCTACCGCGCCGGCCGACCCATCCCGGGCCGGCTGGCGAAACCAGTAGTAGTAGGCGCGCAGCACGGTTCGACCGTACCCCACGTTCCGCCCGCGGCTCGACCGGCGCGTCCACCAGGTGGACGTGGTACGACCGGTCCATGCGGATCGCACTGGCCCAGATCTCCTCCACCCGCGACCCCGAGGAGAACCTCGCCGAGATCGGACCGCGGGTCCGGGAGGCGGCCGGTGCGGGGGCCCGCATCGTCGTGTTCCCCGAGGCCGGCATGTGTTGCTTCGGCACCGCGCTGGGACCGGTCGCCGAGCCTCTGGACGGGCCGTGGGCGTCGCGGGTGCGTGGGCTGGCCGCGGCCGCCGGGATCACGGTGGTGGTCGGGATGTTCACCCCCTCCGGTGACGGCCGGGTCCGCAACACCCTCCTGGTCACCGGTGCCGGTGTGGACACCCACTACGACAAGATCCACATGTTCGACGCGTTCGGGTTCGCCGAGTCCGACACCGTCGCGCCGGGGACCGAACCCGTCACGGTCGACGTCCCGGAGGCGGACGGGCCCGGCGCCGATCCGGTCCGGGTCGGGCTCTCCACCTGCTACGACGTCCGGTTCCCCGGGCTCTACCAGCGGCTCGCCGACGCAGGCGCGACCGTCCAGCTCGTGCCCGCGTCCTGGGGTGCGGGAGCGGGGAAGCGCGAGCAGTGGGAGCTGCTGGTCCGCGCGCGGGCGCTGGACACCGGGTCGTTCGTCGTCGCCTGTGACCAGGCCGACCCGACGACCGTCGGCCGGGAGCACGGCAAGGCCCCCACCGGGATCGGGTACAGCCTGGTCGCCGGACCGCGCGGGGAGATCGTGCACTCCCTCGACGCCGCCCCGGGCGTGCTCGTCGCCGACGTCGACCCGGCGGTCGCCGCCGAGGTCCGCGAGCAGATCCCGGTCCTGCGCAACCGCCGGCTCTGAGGCGGCCGGGCCGTCCCGGCCGGGCTCAGCCGCCTGCGGTGGCGATCCGGTCGGAGATCTGGCCGGCCAGGCCGGTGTCCTTGGCGGTGAGCCCGCCCTCGGAGTGCGTGGAGAGCCGGAACGTGAGCGTGTTGTAGCGGATGTCGATGTCCGGGTGGTGGTCGGCGGCCTCGGCGTCGTCGGCGACGCGGTCCACCACCGACACGGCGGCGACGAAGTCGGGCAGCCGGGCGGTGCGGACGATCGAGTCCCCGTCCCGGTCCCAGCCCGGGAGCGTCCGCAGGGCGTCGGTGATCTCGGCGTCGGTCAGCAGCGGGGTGGCCATCGGCCCATCGTGGCGCAGACCGGACCGCGCGTCACGGCGGGACGACCGCCGGGTCACCCGTCGCGGCGGGTGAGCAGGAACAGCGCGATCCCGGCCCCGGCCACGGCGAACCCCGCCGCGCGCACCCTGGTGGCCCACGCCGCGCCGGTGTCGGCGGGTACGGCCGTGACCGCGGCGAGGACCTCGTGCCAGTGCCCGGAGGGGAGCACGGCGGCGGCATCCGGGAGGACCGTCGCGACCAGCGGGGCGGCGGTGAGGGCGGCGAGCCCGGTGGCGACCACGACCGCCGGTCGCCGCACCGCCGCCGACAACGCGAGGAGCAGCAGACCGAGCCCGGTCAGCTGCCCGGTCACCCAGGCGGCGAGGACAAGCGCCCGCCCGAGCGTCACCCCGGTGCCGTACGGCCCGGCGCCCAGCACCAGGCCACCGGCGACCAGCGCGGCGGCGACCACGACGAGTGCGGACAGGGTCGCCGCACACGCCACCGCCGAGGCCTTGAGCAGCAACAACCGTCCGGGGCCGACCGGCGACAGGCGCAGCCCGTCGAGGGTGCCGCTGCCCCGCTCGCCGGCGAACGCGTCCGCGGCGACGAGCACGAGGGGCATGCCCAGGGAGAACGCGGCCGGCTCGGACAGAGCGACCACCAGGACACCCAGCGCGTGGGTCAGGTCGCCGGGCCCGCCGGCCAGGGCGAGCGTCGCGAGCACCGGGACGGCCGCCGCCGCGGCGAGCACGACGGCGGTCCGCGGGCGCGCCAGGGCCAGCTCGAGCTCCGAGCGGAGGAGGCGGGGGAGCGGTGCCGCGGTGGCCCGGCCGGCCGCGCGCGGTGCAGTCCCGGGGCGGACCGTGGTGCTCACCGGTACGCCCCGGGTCCACCGGGCGTCCGGCTCCGGCCGGGATCCCCGGTGAGGTCGGCGAAGACCTCCTCCAGTCGGGCCACGGGCCGGGTCACCCCGTGCACGGCGACACCGGCGTGCACGAGCAGCGCGACGACGTCCGGCGCCGGCGGCCCGGCCGCGACCTGCACCCGGCCCTCCGGTGCCACCTCGGCGTCGATGCCGCGGTCGAGCAGGACACGGACCGCGCGGCCGCCGTCCGGTGTGGTCACGACCAGCCGTCCGGCCGCGCCGTCGAGCAGGTCCCGCAACGGGCCCGCGGCCACCAGCCGCCCCGCCCGCAGCACGGCGACGTGCGTGCAGGTGGTCTCGATCTCGGCGAGCAGGTGCGAGCTGACCACCACGGTCGCGCCGGCCGCGTGCATCTCCGCGACGAGCCGGCGGACGTCGCGGGTGCCGGCCGGATCGAGACCGTTGGTCGGCTCGTCGAGGACCACCAGCCGTCGTCGGGTCAGCAGCGGGACGGCGAGGCCCAGCCGCTGCCGCATGCCGAGCGAGTACTCGCGCACCTTCCGGTCCGCAGCGCCGCTGAGCCCGACCCGCTCCAGGACGGCGGCGACGGCGGTCGGGACCCGGTCGGTGGCCAGCAGCGGTTCGGCCGCCGCGTACCGCAGCAGGTTCTGCCTGCCCGTCCGGTGCCCGTGCAGCGCCGGGCCCTCGATCAGGGCGCCGACGTGCGGGAGGACCTCGGCGGCCCGGCCCGGGAGCTGCCGCCCGAGCAGCTCGATCGTGCCGTCGGTCGGGGCGAGCAGCCCGAGCAGCATCCGCAGCAGCGTGGTCTTGCCCGCCCCGTTCGGCCCGAGCAGACCCAGGACCGATCCCATCGGGACGTCCAGGTCGACGCCGTCGACGGCGCGCACCGCGCCGAAGTCCCGGCCCAGGCCGGTCATGCGGACGGCGGGTGGCCGGGCGGCCGGGACAGCCCGTTCTCCGGGAGCGCCGAGGGTCTGCTGCACGCCGCCAGCCTGGCCGCGACCGCCGGTGGCCGTGGCGTTTCGGCGAGATCCGGCCCGGGACGGCCGCCGGGACCCGTCCTGCGAGGATCGTCCGTGTGCCCGTGCTGACCCTCGACCACCACGTGGACGCACCACCGGCGCTCGTCGCGGGGGTCCTCCGGGAGACGGCCGTTGCGGAGCAGGCGCTCTCCCGGACCGGTGCGCGGCTCACCGCCCCCGCCCGGCTGCTCGTCGCCGGCGACGAGGTGCGGGTCGCCCTGCCGGGCGGGGTCCTCGCCTGCCGGACCCGGATCACCCGGGCCGGCGTTGCCGGAGTGTGGTCCGAGCTCGCGACGGGACCGGCCGCCGTCCTGCGGCACGCGACCCGGGTGATCCCGGACGGCGCCGGTACCCGGGTCCGCGACGAACTCACCTGGTCACCGCCGTTCGGCGTCCTCGGACGGCTCTCCGACCCGGTGCTGCGCCGGTACGGCCGTCGCCTGCTCGGGGCGCGCCGCGACGTCGTCGCCGAGCGGGCCGGGGAGCTCGGCCGGGCCCCCGTCGTCGTCGGTGCGGCGATCGTGCGCGACGGGCGGCTGCTCGTCGCCCAGCGGTCCTACCCGGCCGAGCTCGCCGGTCGCTGGGAGCTGCCCGGAGGTGGGGTCGAGCCCGGGGAGAGCGAGACGGACGCGCTCGTCCGGGAGTGCCGGGAGGAGCTGGGGGCACGGATCCGCGCGGACGGCCGGATCGGGACCGACCTGCCGATCGGGCGCCGGGTGCTGCGTATCCGCACCGCCCGGCTCACGCCGGACTCGCCCGACCCGGAGGCCCGCGAGCACCGGTCGCTGCGATGGGTCGGGGCGCACGAGGTGGCGGCCCTCGGCTGGCTCGACGCGGACCGGGCCGTCGTCGCGGAGCTGGTCGACCTGCTCCGGTCCTGATCCCGGCACGTGGACCGCGGTGGACCGTGCCGGAACGACGACGGCTCCGGAAGTCGGGGGAACCGCCGGGCCCCGGGTGTCGTCCAAGCCGCATGACTCGCAGCCCGATGCCCGCCACCCTCCCGCCGTCCTCGTCCCCGTCCCGGGGGTCTGCCGCCGGCTCCGCCGGGTCGCACGGAGCGCCACCCGGCCGTCGCCGGTCGCGGATCGCCCCGCCCGGTCCGGTCGAGCACCTGCTCGCCGCCCAGGACGGTGTGCTCTCCCGTGGCCAGGCGGTGCGGGCGGGCGTCTCACCGGACGCCGTGGACCGCCGGCTGGCGGCGCGCCGCTGGGTGCCGGTGCATCCGCGGGTCTACCGGGACACCGCGTACGCGGTCACCGATGCCGGCCGGGTGCGGGCGGCGGTGCTGTGGGCGGGAGAGGACGCGGTCCTCACCGGCGCCGCGGCCGCCTGGTGGTGGGGACTGCTCCCGGACGCGCCGGTGACGGTCACCGTGACCGTCCCCCGCCGGCGCGCGCCGCGCCCCCGGCCGGAGGTGCAGGTCCGGCGCCGCGGGCTGAGCCCGGCCGACGTCGTGCACCGGGACCGGATCGCCGTCGCCGCACCGGCGCTCGCGCTGATCGAGGCGGCCCTCGAACCGCACGTTGCGGGGGAGGCCCTGCTGACCCGGGTCCTGTCCGGGGCGGGAACGGGAGGTGCCCGGTCCGTCCCGGACCTGGCCACGCTCACCGCCGCGCTCGGGAGGTACCGCGGCGCGCACGGGTCGTCGGCCGTCGCCCGGATGCTGGCCTCCGCGACCGGGCAGGCCGTCGAGCACGCCCAGCACCGGCTCCGCGCCCTGCTCGTGCAGGAACGGGTGACCGGGTGGCGCTCCGAGCACCAGATCGCGGGCGTCGTCCTGCGGCTGGCGTTCCCCGACGCCCGGGTCGCGGTGGAGATCCGCGGAGCCTCGTCGGTGGGTGACGGGTGCGGGGCGGGCTGGCGGCGGGCGATGCTCCGCCGGCACGGCTGGCGGGTGCTCGTGCTCGACCCGTCGGACCCCGTGGGACGCCCCGCCGCCACCCTCGCCGCGCTGGGCGCCGCGGTGTCCGGGCGACCGGCCGGGCCCGGTGGCGCCACGGCCGGACGGGCCGCCGGATGACGGTTCCGGTGGCCCCGCGGCACCGGGGTGACGCAGCAGACCGTGTGATCCCGGCCATGCCCGCGGGGTGGTCCGTGGGGCTCCCGGACACTGCCGACGGACGGGTTCGACCGGCCGTCGTCGGGGGCGCAGGCGGAGTCCGGGGACGCGCTCCGCCGCGCTCCGGGCCACTCCGCCCGCTCGGCCCGTGTCGATCGACGGACCGGCTCAGCCGCTGATCAGCGGTCGTCCACTGTGGTCAGTAGATCCGTGCGACCTTGAGTGCGCGCTGGTACGACTTGCCGCTCAGGTCGTCGGCACCGACCTTGCGCAGGCGCATCGCGACCACCGGGCAGTTCTTGCAGCGCTTCGGCTTGGAGCGGCAGCACTTCTTCTTGACCTTACCCATGATGAGGTCAGGCTAACCTGCACCGCGGGCAGGGGCCAGGGGTTGCTGCCGATACCGTGGTGGTGTGACCATCCCTCGTTCCGCCTCGGCCCTCGACGCTGCCTCCGCCATCGGAAGCGACGCCGTGCCCGATTCCGCGGGCCGGCCCGAGCTGCGCAACGTCGCGATCGTTGCGCACGTCGACCACGGCAAGACGACCCTCGTCGATGCGATGCTGCGCCAGTCCGGCGCCTTCGGCGAACGCGCCGAGCCCGTCGACCGGATCATGGACTCCGGCGACCTCGAGCGCGAGAAGGGCATCACGATCCTCGCCAAGCACACCGCGGTGAGCTGGCAGGGCTACACGATCAACGTCGTCGACACCCCCGGCCACGCCGACTTCGGTGGCGAGGTCGAGCGCGGCCTGTCCATGGTCGACGGTGTCGTCCTGCTGGTCGACGCCTCCGAGGGCCCGCTGCCGCAGACCCGTTTCGTGCTGCGCAAGACCCTTGCCGCCGGCCTGCCGGTCATGCTCGTGGTCAACAAGACCGACCGTGGCGACGCCCGGATCGCCGAGGTCGTCGACGAGTCCCTCGAGCTGCTGCTGGAGCTGGCCGACGAGCTGGGCCTCGACGAGTCGGCCACCGCACACCTGCTCGACCTGCCGGTCGTCTACGCCTCCGGGCGGGCCGGGAAGGCCTCCCGGATCCGCCCGGGCGACGGCGAGCTGCCGGACTCCGACGACCTCACCCCGCTCTTCGAGACGCTGCTCGACGTCGTCCCGCCGCCGGCCGACGACCCGTCCGCGCCGCTGCAGATGCACGTCACCAACCTCGACGCGTCCAGCTTCCTCGGCCGGATCGCGCTCTGCCGGATCCGTGGCGGCGTGCTCCGTCGCGGCCAGCAGGTCGCCTGGTGCCGGGAGGACGGCAGCACCCCGCGCGTCAAGATCACCGAGCTGATGATGACCGAGGCGCTCACCCGTGTCCCGGCCGAGGAGGCCCGAGCCGGTGACCTCGTCGCCGTCGCCGGGATCGCGGACGTGACCATCGGCGACACCCTCGCCGACCCGGAGCACCCGGTCGCGCTGCCGCGGATCGACGTCGACGAGCCCGCCATCTCGATGACGATCGGCACCAACACCTCGCCGCTGGCCGGTCGCGACCCGCTGCCCGGCAAGAAGCTGACCGCCCGGCTGGTGAAGAACCGGCTGGACTCCGAGCTCATCGGCAACGTGTCCGTCCGGGTGCTGCCGACCGACCGTCCGGACACCTGGGAGGTCCAGGGCCGTGGCGAGCTGGCCCTCGCGGTCCTCGTCGAGCAGATGCGCCGGGAGGGCTTCGAGCTCACCGTCGGCCGTCCGCAGGTCGTCACGAAGACGATCGACGGGAAGCTGCACGAGCCGTTCGAGCAGCTCTCGGTCGACGTCCCGGACGACAGCCTCGGCGGTGTCACCCAGCTGCTCGCCGGCCGCAAGGGCGAGATGGGCGACATGGTGCACGGTGAGGGGCGCGTGCGGATGGAGTTCCGGGTCCCGGCCCGTGGCCTGATCGGCTTCCGGACCGAGTTCCTCACGCTCACCCGCGGCGCCGGGATCGCCAGCCACGTCTTCGACGGCTACGGCCCGTGGGTCGGCGAGATCCGCACCCGCAACAAGGGCTCGCTGATCTCCGACCGCAGCGGCCCCGTCACCGGCCACGCGGTCGACCAGCTCTCCGACCGCGGGACCCTGTTCGTCGGTCCGACCACCCTGGTCTACGGCGGCATGGTCGTCGGCGAGTACACCCGCAACGAGGACCTCGAGGTCAACATCACCCGGGAGAAGAAGCTCTCGAACGTCCGGTCCTCGACGTCCGACGTGCTGGTCAAGCTGGTCCCGCCAACGATCCTGAGCCTCGAGCAGTCGCTGGAGTTCTGCGCGCCCGACGAGTGCGTCGAGATCACCCCGCAGAACGTCCGGATCCGCAAGATCGAGCTGGACCCGAACCTGCGTGCCCGCGCCCGGTCGCGGGCCAAGGCGGCGGCGAACGCCGAGAAGTGAGGTCCGGGGTCCGCGGCGGGTCGTGCGCCCGGGTGCGCAGAGCAAGGCGGTGCACCCGGGTGCAGGGAGCGGACCGGTGCGCCGGAGTGTGCAGAGCAAAGGCACCCGCCGACGGACCCCGTCCGCCGGGCCGGGAGGACCGGACGGGGATACTGCCGACGTGAGAGCACGTCGACCGATCCGAGCGCTCCCCGCGCTGCTGCTGGCCGGCCTGCTGGCGCTGACCGCCTGCTCCGCGGACCCGCAGCCGGCACCTCCGCCGGACATCGACCAGCCGGCCGAACCCGTGACGACCCCGAGCCGGGTCGTGGCGGGGATCGACGACCTGGGCGCCGGGTTCAACCCGCACCTGCGGTCGGACCAGTCGACGGCGACCACGGCGATCGCCGCGATGACGATGCCGTCGGTGTTCCGGCCCGACGCGCAGGGCGTCCGGCAGCTCGACCGGACGGTCGCCACCGACGCGAAGGTCACCTCCCAGAGCCCGTTCACGGTCAGCTACGAGCTCAACGTCGAGGCCGGCTGGTCGACCGGCGCGCCGATCGCCGCCGAGGACTTCGTCTACCTCTGGCAGCAGATGCGCAGCCAGCCCAACACCATCGGCGCCGCCGGCTACCGGGAGATCACCGACGTCCGGTCGCGCGCCGCGGGCAAGGCCGTCGACGTCGTCTTCCGCGAGCCCTACCCGCACTGGCAGGAGCTGTTCGACAACCTGCTGCCCGCGCACCTGCTCAAGGACGCCCCCGGTGGCTGGACCGCGCCGTTCGCGAACGGCACTCCCGCCGCGGGTGGCCCGTTCCGCCTGATGCAGGTCGACCGGCTGCGCGGTGAGGTGCTGCTCGTCCGCAACGACCCCTACTGGGACACGCCGGCGGTGCTCGACGAGTTCGTCCTGCGCCGGATCCCGGCCGACACCCTCCCTACCGCGTTGGAGAGCCAGGGCATCGACCTGGCCCTGCCCGACGCCCGGCCGGAGATCACCCAGGCGCTCGACGTGCTGGCGCGCTCCCCGGAGCCCCCGACGGTCCAGAGCGCCCCGCGCCCGTCGGTGCAGCAGCTCGCGTTCCGCACCCAGGACGGGCCGCTCGCCGACCCGCGGGTGCGCGAGGGCATCGCGGCGAGCCTGGACCGCGGCGCGATCCGCGAACGGGTCAGCCCGGACTCGGTCCCGGTGGACGCGTTCGGGTTCGCCCCCTCCGACGCGGGCTACGCGCCGACGGCTCCCGCGGGCGCCCCCGGGCGTCCCGATCCGGCGGTCGCGGAGCGGGCCTTCACCGAGGCCGGCTACGTGCGCGGTGCCGACGGGCGCTGGACGCTCGGCGGCCGGCCGCTGTCGATCGTGATCGGTGCGGGCGCGGAACGCAGCGAGGACGTCGAGATCGCCCGCGTCGTCGCCGAACAGCTCCGGGTCGCCGGGATCGGGTCGACGGTCGTCGCGCCGTCGGCGACGGACCTGCTCTCGAACGCGAGCGTCGCCCCGACGACGCCGACGCCGACGTCGGCCTCGACGATCACGCCGACGCCGGCTCCCACGCCCGCCCCGGCCCCCGGCGGGGCGCCGGGGGAGCAGGCGCCCACGACGTCGTCGAGCCCGACCTCGTCGTCGAGCGACTCCGACGACGCGTCCCAGGTCGCGGTCGACCTGCTGGTCGCGCCGCGGCCGGCGTACGGGGAGATCGGGCCGCGGCTGGACTCCGACTACGGCTGCCCTCCCGGTGACCTCCCGGAGGACCTGCCCGGAACGTCGTGCTTCCCGGCGCTGCAGCCGCTGCTCGACGAGCTGCTGGTCGGTGACGCCGATCCGGCCGTCGTCGGCGAGGCGGAGCGGGTCCTGTGGCGCCAGCTGCCGGCGCTGCCGCTGTTCCAGGCGCAGGGCCTGGTGATCAGCAACCGGGAGACCGACGCGGCCACCCGGGTGACGCCGGGGCCGATCCAGAGCGGTCCGATGACGGGTGCGCGGACCTGGGCCGAGCCGGAGGGCTCCGCCGAGGAGGAGATGTCGACGCAGCCGGGCGACCGCGGCAACTGACGCCTGATCCGGCACCCGGAGGGTGCGCTGCGTCCCGCTTCCGTGACGGCTAGTGGTACGTGTGTACCAAACAGGTTTCGAAGTGCATCGGACCCCTGGGAACGCGCCTCTCCCGTTGTTACTGTCCCGTCCGTTCGCGACGGTGTTACGTCGATCGGAGGTCACCCTTTGGTCACGATCGACCACCGGCGTCGCGGCCGGAGGAACGCCATTCCTAGCGTCCTCTCGGGCGGTTACCCGGCAGTACATCCGGGGAGCCGTCCGGTCCCGAGCGGGTGCCACACCGGCGTGCGCCCACCGATTTCGAGAGGCACGACAGATGAGGGGTAGAAGGGCGGCCGCCTCGGCCATCGCCCTGACCGCGGTGGTGGGGCTCGTCCTCACCGGCTGCAGCCAGCAGAGCAACACGGGGACCTCGGGGGATGCCGCGCAGGCCGGCGCCGGGTTCCCGGAGACGCCCGTTCCCGAGCAGGTGCCCGGCAAGCCGGGCGGGATCTTCCGGCTCGGCATCACCGAGCCGACCGCGATCGACCCGTACAACGTGCAGGAGTCCGAGGGCTCGCTGGTCGCCAAGCAGCTGTTCACCGGCCTCGTGCAGGTGCAGCCGAACGGTGACGAGTACCCGGGTGTCGCCCAGTCCTGGGAGTCGAACGACAACTGCACGCAGTGGACCTTCGCCCTCAAGCCGAACCAGACGTTCTCGAACGGTGAGGCGCTGACCTCGGCGTCGTTCAAGCGCGGGTGGGAGCGCACCAGCGCGAAGGCGTCGGCCTCCGAGGTCTCGTACCACCTGGACCAGGTCCAGGGCTATGACGAGATGCAGGCCGGTACGGCCCAGCAGCTGTCCGGCGTGAACGCGACCGACCCGAACTCGCTGGTCGTGTCGCTGAAGGAGCCGAACTGCGAGTTCGAGCTCCGCACCGCGCACCCCGCGCTGTCCCCGATCCCGACCGTGGCCGGTGGCGCCGACAACGCGACCTACAACGACCTGCCGATCGGCAACGGCCCGTTCAAGATGGACGGCGCGTGGCGGCACGACCAGGGCATCCGCCTGGTCCGCAACGACGCCTACACGGCGGGCGAGAAGGCCAACCTCGACGCCGTCGAGATCACCATCACCCCGGCCGACACCGGTGCGGACACCGAGTACAACGGCTTCCGCAACGGCCAGTTCGACTGGGCCCGGATGCCCACGCCCGTCTACCAGCAGGCGCAGGCCGAGTTCGACCCGCAGGGCAAGTGGCTGTCCCGCAAGACGGCGGGCATCAACTTCCTGGTCGTCAACGTGACCAAGCCGCCGCTGGACACGGTCGCGGCGCGCAAGGCCGTCTCGATGGCCATCGACCGGGCCGCGATCACCGCGGGCGTCTTCCAGGGCGGGCAGTCCCCGGCCACCGCGTTCGTGCCGCCGGCGTTCCCGCAGACCTACCAGCCGGGCGTCTGCGACGCGTGCACGTTCGACCCGGAGCGGGCCAAGCAGCTCGCCCAGGAGGCCGGCTTCCAGCCCGGTACCGAGATCAACTTCCAGTTCAACACCGGTGGCGGGCACGAGGAGTGGACCGCCGCGGTGCGCCAGCAGATCGAGCAGAACCTCGGTATCAAGGTCAACTACGAGGGCGTGCCGTTCCGTGACCTGCTGGACAACCAGCAGTCGCCGACCGTGACCGGCATCTCGCGTCTCGCCTGGAGCGCCGACTACCCGACCGCGGCGAACTTCCTGACGCCGCTGCTGGCCACCCGCTCGATCGGCGCCGCGTCGCCGAACGACCCGGCGCTGGGCGACAACCGGGGCCGCTACTCCAACCCGGAGTTCGACCGGCTGATGGACCAGGCCTCGGCCACCAAGGACGAGGCGCAGCGCGACGACCTGTACAAGCAGGCCGAGAAGATCGCGATCGGGGACGACCTCGCCCTCATCCCGATGTTCGAGCGCCAGCAGTACCGGCTGATCAACACGGAGAAGTTCGCCAACCTCGGCATGGACTTCTACGAGAACCCGACGCTGGAGACCATCACCCTCAAGTGACCCACGGGCCGGGCCCGCACCGCCGCGATCCGGCGGTGCGGGCCCGGCACGGGGTCCGCTGCTGACGGGAAAACCACCACATGGGTCGCTTCATCACCCGGCGCGTGCTCCAGGGGATCCTGGTCGTCGTCGTCGCCGCACTCCTGATCTTCCTGGCCACCTTCGCGCTCGGTGACCCCTTCGCCTCGACCGGGGAGAAGGCCGTCCCGCCCGAGGTCGCCGCCCTCAACCGCGCCAAGTTCGGCATGGACCAGCCGCTGGTGATCCAGTTCCTGCACTACCTGGGGAACCTGTTCACAGGCGACCTCGGCATCGACTTCGACCAGCGCCGCCCGGTCACCGAGCTGATCGGCGCCGTGCTCCCGAACACGATCATCCTCGGGCTCGTCGCGATGCTGTTCCTGCTGCTGTTCGGGGTCAGCGCCGGCATCCTGGCCGCCGTCAGGCGTTACTCGTTCTGGGACGCGCTCGTCACCGTCCTGACCACGGTCATGATCGGCATCCCGGTCTTCGTCCTCGCGATCTTCCTGGTCGCGAACGTCTCCGGGATCGGGCCGTTCCCGCCGGTGCCGCGCAGCTTCACCGTCGAGGTGCCCTGGTACTTCGACGTGCTGCTGCCCGCCTTCACCCTCGCCGTCATCGAGGCGGCGTTCGTCGCCCGGCTGATGCGCGGGTCGATGCTCGAGGTGCTGCGCGCCGACTACGTGCGCACCGCCCGGGCCAAGGGGCTGCCGGAACGCACCGTGCTCGGCAGGCACGCGGTCCGCAACTCACTGCTGCCGGTCGTCACGTTCGTCGGCCTCACACTGGGCTCCTACGTCGGCGGCGCGATCATCACCGAGACCGTGTTCCAGTACAACGGCGTGGGCTACCTGCTCTCGCGGGCGATCGTGAACAACAACGCGCCGGTGATCATGGCCGTCGTCATCTACACGGTGATCGCGTACGTCGTGCTGAGCCTGATCGTCGACATCCTGTACGCCTACCTCGACCCGCGGATCCGGCTGAACTGACGCTCCGGCGTCGCAGCGGACCGGTCCCGAACCCACGCGAGGCGATCCCTCATGAACCCACCACCCTCCAGCGGCGCGACCACCTCCGCGCCCACCTCGACCCCGGGCACCCCGTCGGACGCCGACCCGTCGTCGGCGCTCCCGGGCGTCCCGGCAGCCGGGCCGGTCGGCCGCCCGCAGGGCCCCGGCCAGTTCACCGAGATCTGGCGCCGCTACCGGCGGAACAAGCTGGCGATGGCCGGCCTGGTGATCGTGGCCTTCCTGGTCGTCGTCGCGATCGTCTCGCCGTTCTCGACGCCCTACGACCCGTTCGAGCAGAACCTGCTCAACACGCTGCAGCCGCCGTCGGCCGACCACTTCTTCGGCACCGACGTGCTGGGCCGCGACCTCTACTCGGGCGTCATCTACGGCACCCGGCTGGCGATGATCGTCGGCGTCTCGACGGTGCTGTTCTCGCTGCTGCTCGGCCTGACCCTGGGCGCGGTGGCCGGGTTCAAGGGCGGTGCCTGGGACTCGGTGATCGGCCGGATCATCGACATCTTCCTGGCGTTCCCCGCGCTGGTCGGCGCGATCGTCATCGTGCGGGCGACCGGCAACGGCGTCGTCCCGGTGATCATCGCGCTGGTGGCGCTGGGCTGGATGACGACGGCGCGCCTGATGCGCGGGCAGGTGCTGGCGCTGCGCGAGGCCGAGTACGTCGAGGCGGCCCGCTCGATCGGCGCGGGCACCGGGCGGATCCTGCGCCGCCACATCCTGCCCAACGCCGTCGCCCCGGTGCTCGTCTACTCGCTGACCAGCATCGGCGTGACGGTCGTGGCGATGGCGTCGCTGTCCTGGCTGGGCGTCGGTGTCCCGCCGGACGTGCCGGAGTGGGGACGCCTGATCGCGTCCGCCGCCCGGTACCTGTCCGCGGACGGGGTCACGCACCTGTGGCTGTTCCCGTCCCTGGCGATCATGCTCACGACGCTCGGGTTCGCCTTCGTCGGCGACGGGCTGCGCGACGCACTCGACCCGAAGCTGCGCGGGGGGAACTGAGATGAGCGAGCACATGCTCGAGGTCCGCGACCTGCGGGTGCACTTCGAGACCGACGGCGGCCTGGTCAAGGCCGTCGACGGCGTCAGCTGGCACGTCGACCGCGGCGAGACCCTCGCGATCGTCGGCGAGTCCGGCTCCGGCAAGTCGGTGTCGGCGATGAGCCTGATGGGGCTCGTCCCGGCCCCGCCCGCGACGTTCCCCAGCGGCGAGGTGCTGCTGGAGGGCCGCTCGTTGCTGACGATGCCCGAGTCCGAGCAGCGCGCGCTGCGCGGCAAGGACATCGCGATGATCTTCCAGGACCCGCTGACCGCGCTGAACCCGGTCTACAAGGTCGGCGATCAGATCGCCGAGATGATCCGGGCGCACGACCGGCAGGCAGGCAAGGTCACCGCGCGCCGCCGGGCCGTCGACCTGCTCGGAGAGGTCGGCATCCCGAATCCGGCGACCCGGGCGGCGCAGTACCCGCACGAGTTCTCCGGCGGCATGCGGCAGCGCGCGATGATCGCGATGGCGCTGGCCAACGACCCCAAGGTGCTGCTCGCCGACGAGCCGACCACCGCGCTGGACGTCACGGTCCAGGCACAGATCATGAACCTGCTCGAGGAACTGCAGGAGCAGCGCGACACCGCCATCGTGCTCATCACGCACGACCTGGGCCTGGTCGCCGCGCACGCCGACCGGATCATGGTCATGTACGGCGGCAAGGTCGTCGAGACCGGGACGAACGACGAGATCTTCGCCGAGCCGCGGCACGCCTACACCTACGGGCTGCTGTCGTCGCTGGCCCGGATGGACCAGGCCCGGCCGGAGAAGCTGGAGCCGATCCCGGGGCAGCCGCCGAACCTGGCGCACGTCCCGTCGGGCTGCGCGTTCCACCCGCGGTGCCGGTTCGCCACCGCCGCCTGCGCGGAGACCGTCCCGGAGCTGCTGCAGATCACCGACCGGCCGGGGCACGCGCACGCGTGCCTGCACGCCGACCGGGTCGCCGAGGCCGTCGCGACCCCGCGGGAGCCCGCGGCCCCCGTCGAGCACGCCGCGGGTGCCGACGCGGCCGGCGAGCCGATGCTGCGCACCGACGGACTGACCAAGAAGTTCCCGATCCGCTCGGGGGTGCTGTTCCAGCGCACCGTCGGCGTCGTCCAGGCCGTCGACGGCATCGACCTGGAGATCCCGGAGGGGCGGACGCTGTCGCTGGTCGGCGAGTCCGGCTGCGGCAAGTCGACCGCGGCCCGGGCGATCCTGCGGCTGCACGAGCCCACCGCGGGCACCGTGCACGTCAACGGGCGTGACGTCACCGCGCTGTCCCAGCAGGACCTGCGGACCGCCCGGGAGGACATGCAGATCGTCTTCCAGGACCCGTACGCGTCGCTGAACCCGCGGATGACGGTGCGCTCCATCCTGTCCGAGAAGTACGAGCTGCTCGGCGGCGAACTCACCGACCAGACGATCCCGGAGCTGCTGGAGACCGTCGGCCTGTCCGCCGAGTACGCGGAGCGCTACCCGCACGAGTTCTCCGGCGGGCAGCGCCAGCGGGTCGGCATCGCCAGGGCGATCGCGCTCAACCCGAAGTTCGTCGTGCTCGACGAGCCGGTCTCCGCGCTCGACGTCTCCATCCAGGCGCAGGTCCTGAACCTGCTGGAGCGGCTGCAGCGCGACTTCGGGCTGACCTACCTGTTCATCGCGCACGACCTGTCGGTGGTCCGGCACATCTCGGACCGGGTCGCGGTGATGTACCTGGGCAACGTCGTGGAGGTCGCCGACCGGGACGACCTGTTCGACCGGCCGCAGCACCCCTACACGCAGGCGCTGATCTCGGCCGTCCCGATCCCGGACCCGGCGGTGGAGCGCTCGCGGGAGCGGATCGTGCTGACCGGGGACGTGCCGAACCCGGCCGACCCGCCGTCGGGCTGCCGGTTCCGCACCCGTTGCTGGAAGCACCTGGAGCTGTCCGACGCCGACAAGCAGCGCTGCATCGACGACAGGCCGGTGCTGCAGATCGGGTCCGGGCCCTCGCACCAGGTGGCCTGCCACTTCGCCGAGGAGCGCGAGGTCGTGCGCGCCTGAGGGCTGGCGTCGCGGCGGCACGCCGGGCTGGGAGAATGCCCGGCGTGTCGCTGGTGCTGGGGATCGAGACGTCGTGCGACGAGACCGGGGCCGGTCTCGTCCGGGACGGTGTGCTGCTCGGTGAGGGCCTGGCGTCGTCGGCGGACGAGCACGCCCGCTTCGGCGGGGTCGTCCCCGAGGTCGCGGCCCGCGCCCACGTGAGCGCCGTCGTACCGATGGTCCGGGCGGCCGTCGAGTCGGCCGGGGTCGCGCTGTCCGACGTCGACGCCGTCGCCGTCACCGCAGGGCCGGGACTCTCGCCGGCGCTGCACGTCGGGGTCGCCGCGGCGAAGGCGTACGCGGCCGCACTGGACGTCCCGCTGTACGGGGTGCACCACCTGGCCGGTCACGCGGCCGTCGACGTGCTGGAGCACGGACCGCTCCCGGACCGCTGCGTCTGCCTGATCGTCTCCGGCGGGCACACCTCGCTGCTGTCGCTCGGCGACCTCGCCCGGGACCCGGTCGAGCACCTCGGCGACACCGTCGACGACGCGGCGGGGGAGGCCTTCGACAAGGTCGCCCGGCTGCTCGGCCTGCCCTACCCTGGCGGGCCGTCGGTGTCCCGTGCCGCGCTCGAGGGTGATCCGGCGGCGATCGCGTTCCCGCGGCCGATGACGGGCCCGCGCGACGCGGCGTTCGGGTTCTCCTTCTCCGGGCTCAAGACCGCCGTCGCCCGGCACGTCGAGGCCGCCCAGGACGCGGGCCGCGCGCTCCCGGTCGCGGACGTCGCGGCGTCGTTCCAGATGGCCGTCGTCGACGTGCTGGTGCGCAAGGCGTTGCGGGCCTGCCGCGAACGCGGCGCCGACACCCTGCTCATGGTCGGCGGCGTCGCGGCGAACCGGGTCCTGCGTGCGGAGATGGAGCGGGCCTGCGCCGGCGCGGGGATCACCCTGCGGGTCCCCGCGCCGCGGCTGTGCACCGACAACGGCGCGATGATCGCGGCGCTCGGTGACCTGCTGGTGCGCGGGGGGATCGAACCCGCCGGTCTGGCGTCGACGGCCGTGCCGACGGTCCCGCTGACCGGCGCGTCGGTGCCGGTCCCGCCCGCCGAGGGTGAGGCGGCCGCGTACCCGCTACCCGGATCCGTCGCGCCCCGGACGATCACCGCCTCGTAAGCTCCCCCGGTGTCTCCCGCCCGCCGACTGCTGCTCGTCCACGCACATCCCGACGACGAGACCCTGACCACCGGCGGCACGATCGCTCGCTACGCCGCCGAGCCCGACACCGGCGTCACCGTCGTGACCTGCACCCTCGGCGAGGAGGGCGAGGTGATCCCGCCGGAGCTCGCCGAGCTCGCCCCGGACCGGGGTGACCAGCTGGGCGGGTACCGGATCCGCGAGCTGGACGCGGCGCTCACCGCCCTCGGTGGCCCGGACCACCGCTACCTGGGCGGGGCCGGCCGCTGGCGGGACACCGGGATGGTGCTCGCCGGGCACGGCACGCGGGCCGCGCTGCCGCCGGAGCTGCACCCCCGGGCGTTCGCCGCGCCGGACGTCTTCGGGACCCAGCTGGCCCAGCTGCTCGACGTCGTCGACACGGTCCGGCCGCAGGTGCTGGTGTCCTACGCGGCGGACGGGACCTACGGGCATCCCGACCACGTCCGTGCGCACGAACTGACGGTCGCCGCCGCGGCCGCGCGCCCGGACGTCGTCGCCAAGCTGTACTTCGCCGTCCGGTCCACCGCGCTGCTCGACAAGGGCCTCGCCGAGCTGGTCACCGCCTGCGGCGGGGACCCGGGCCGGACCGGTCTGCGCTGGCCCGAGCCCGACGAGCACCCCGGCCACGACACCGCCTCGATCACGACGCGGGTCGACGTCTCGGCCCACGACGACGAGCGGATCGCGGCGATGCGCGCGCACACCACCCAGATCGACGTGCGCAGCGGGGACGGGTGGACGGCGTTCGCGATGAGCAACGAGATCGTCCAGCCGCTGCTGGGTACGGAGGAGTTCGTGCTGCACGGCGCGGACGCGGGGACCTCCGAGACGGACCTGTTCGAGGGAGTCGAGACGTGAGCGACCCGACCCGGCTGCCGTTCGCGGCGCTGCTGGTGGTGATCTCGGTACTGCTGGCGGCCTTCGAGCTGATGTTCCAGATGCTCTACATCGGGCCGGTCCCGGTGCCGGTGGGGACGGTGGTCGTCCTGGTGTCGCTGCCGTGGCTCGTCCACACCACCGTCACCGAGATCTCCCCGACGACGGCCGGTGCGGCCGCGCCGGTGCTGCTGTGGTTCGCGTCGGTGTTGGTGCTGGGGATGTTCGGGCCCGGCGGCGACCTGCTGCTGCCGGCGACGTGGCAGTCGCTCCTGTTGCTGGTCGCGGGCGCCGCCGCCGGTGTGGTCGCGTTCCGGCGGGCCGTCGAGGGCCTCGTGGCCGATTCCGGACCGAGGGTGCTGTAGACGATGCCCGAGATGCCCGACGACTACCTCGTCACGGTGCTGCGGCCGTTCGTCCGGGCCACCCGGCCCGTCCTCGACGGGCTGCGCGAGTCCGACCCGTTCGGGCTGCGGGCGCGGGTGGCGCCGGGCGCGGGCCGCCCGGCCCCGGACGGTTCCGCCGACGGGCCGACCCCCGAGGAGCGCTCGCTCGCCGACAAGATCCTCGACACGCTCGCGTCGGTCCAGGTGCCGGGCACGGCGGCCTGGGCGCGGATGGGCGTCGAGGCCCGCGCGCACTGGTGGGTCTACCGGGTCGGCCGGTTCACGACCCTGATCGCGGCGATCCCGGGACTGGGCGGCGCGCTCGCCCGGACGCTGCCGGTCTCCGACGCCGTCGGTGCCGCGGGGGAGGGGCTGCTGCTCGTGGCGATCGCCGGCGAGCACGGTGTCCGCGACGAGGACCGGCTCGTGGAGCTGCTGGCGTCGGTGCTGTTCCGGCGCGAACTCACGCTGGACCAGCGGGCCCTCACGGCCGAGGAGGACGCGGCGGTCGACACGCGGGCCTCGGAGCTCACCGGCGATCTGGCGGGCTTCGGGACCCGGGCGACGCTGAAGCGGGTCGGGGCCGCCGTGTGGCGGCTCGGCCGGGCGCTGTGGTCGGTCGAGGACGAGCTCGACAAGCGGCCCAACGGGCGCTTCTACCATCAGTGGATCGGCCTGCTGCCGGTCGTCGGCGTGGTCGGGAAGTACCTCGGCGAGTGGTCGGGGCTCAAGCGTGCCGCCCGGCACGGCCACACGTGGCTGGAGCGCCGCGGGCTCGCTGCCCGCGGCTGAGAGGCCGGCGCACGGGATCAGCCGCGGGCGGGCGCCGGAGCCAGATAGTGGTAGCGGTGGTGCTCGGTCCATCCGTCGCGGGCGTAGAGCCCGCGGGCGGCGTCGTTGTCGGCGGTGACGTCGAGCATCGCGTGCCGGGCGCCGTGCGCGCGGGCCCAGGCGAGCGCACTGCGCATGAGATCGCCGGCCAGGCCGCGGCGGCGGTGCTCGGGGCGGACGTGCAGCCGGGAGACGTAGACGTGGTCCTCGACGACCGCGGCCCGGACGACCCCGACGGGCTCGTCCCGCTGGGAGACGATCATGCCGAAGCCGAGGTGGGGGTGGTCTGTCTTCGCCCCTTTGCTCTGCACACCGTGACGCGCCGGGCCCTCCGCGGCCCCGCCTTTGCTCTGCGCACCCGGGCGCGCCACCCCACCGAGGCCTCCGGTCCGGCCGGCGACGACGACCGACCACGCCGGCGTCCCGGGCTCGGGGACAGGCTCGTCGGCGACCGACCACCAGCCGTCCTGCGGGGTGGGCGCCAGGTCGGGTACGGGTTCGTCGGCGGGGACGAGGTCGTCGACCGCGGCCACCAGCACCAGGCAGTCGCCCGGGTCGTCGAGGACCTGCCAACCGGCTTCCCGGACGCGGTTCGACCACGGCGAACCGACCGGGGCCTGGATCAGCGGGGCGATGTCGTGGGCGGCGGCGAACGTCGTCGTCCCGTCCAGCGCGGTCACGAGCGGCACACCGGGGTCGCCGAGCACGAGCGTCGAGTTGGCGCGCTTGGTGTAGCCACCTGCGGCCCGCAGGAGCCATCCGCCCTGCTCCACCTGCACCGGGGCGGGCCAGGCCGCGGAGCGGAGCCGTTCAAGTCGGGCGACGGCCGCCCGGGACGCTCTCCGGGTCGGCGCGGGTGGCACCTCCCGCACGGCGACGACGGCGTCGCGCGCCACCCGGACCGGTCCCGAACGGGTGTGCACGACCACACCGTCCGGCCCGTCGGGGGTGAGGTCGCCCACGGCGTCGGTCAGGCCGGGGCCCGCTGCGCCCCCCGGTGCGATGCGGTGCCGCAGGCTGACCCGGCGTCCGTGCAACTCGTCCAGCATGTCGCCGACCACCTCACTCCTGCCCCTGCCGGGGTCGCGGGTTAACCTGCGGGAGTCCCAGTTTGACCGGGCACCCCACCACCACATGATCTACGGGGGCCCGCGGCCCGAGTGGAGGACCACCGAAGTGACCTACGTGATCGCCGAGCCCTGCGTCGACCTGCTCGACAAGGCGTGCATCGAGGAATGCCCGGTGGACTGCATCTACGAGGGCGGCCGGATGCTCTACATCCACCCCGACGAGTGCGTCGACTGCGGTGCGTGTGAGCCGGTCTGCCCCGTCGAGGCGATCTACTACGAGGACGACGTCCCGGACCAGTGGGCCGCCTACACCAAGGCCAACGTCGACTTCTTCGACGAGCTCGGTTCGCCGGGCGGTGCGTCCAAGGTCGGGAAGGTCGACATGGACGTGGAGCCGGCCAAGAGCCTGCCCCCGCAGGAACACGACGAGTGAGCCGGCTGGACCTTCCCGACTTCCCCTGGGACTCGCTGGTCCCGGCGCGTGAGCGGGCGGCGGCGCACCCGGGCGGCATCGTCGACCTCTCGGTCGGCACGCCGGTCGACCCGGTCCCCGCGGTCGTCCGCGACGCGCTCTCCGGGCCCGCCGCCGGGGAACCCGGCTACCCGACGACGCACGGCCCCGCGCCGCTGCGGGAGGCGATCGTCGCCTCGCTGCAGCGGCGCTTCGGTGTGGTCGGTGTCGACCCGGCGGCGGTGCTGCCGACGATCGGCTCCAAGGAGATGGTCGCCTGGCTGCCGACGTTGCTCGGGCTCGCCGGCGGCGACACGGTCGTCATCCCGGAGCTGGCCTACCCGACCTACGAGGTGGGTGCCCGGCTGGCCGGGGCCGACCACGTCCGGTCCGACGGCCTGACCGCGGCCGGTCCGGCCCGCGTCCGGCTGGTCTGGCTGAACTCGCCGTCGAATCCCACCGGGCGGGTCCTTCCGGTCGAGCACCTGCGGAAGGTCGTCGCGTGGGCCCGGGAACGGGGCGCGGTCGTCGCGTCCGACGAGTGCTACCTGGGGCTCCCCGGCGAGGCCGACCCGGCGCCGCGCTCGGTGCTGCACCCCGACGTCTGCGACGGCGACGTCACCGGCCTGCTCGCCGTGCACTCGCTGTCCAAGGTGTCGAACCTGGCCGGGTACCGCGCCGGGTTCGTCGCCGGTGACCCGGCCCTGGTCTCGGGTCTGCTGGAGGTGCGCAAGCACGCCGGCATGATCGTCCCGCGGCCGGTGCAGGCCGCGCTCGAGGCGGCCGTCTCGGACGACGCCCACGTCACCGAGCAGGCCGCGCGCTACGACGACCGTCGTACCCGCCTGCGTGCCGGGCTGGAGAAGGCGGGGCTCGAGATCGAGCACTCGCAGGCCGGGCTCTACCTGTGGGCCACCATGGGTGAGCAGTGCAGAGCCACCGTCGACCGGCTCGCCGATCTCGGCATCCTCGTCGCGCCCGGCGAGTTCTACGGCCCGGCCGGCTCCCGGCACGTCCGCGTCGGGCTGACCGCACCGGACGAGCGCATCGACGCCGCGGTGGAGCGCCTCGGCGGTACCTGAGCACCGCGCGCCGGGCTCCTGCTCCGCGCTGTGCGGCGAGGACGGGCCCGGTACTCGGCCTGATCGTTTCGCCGGACAAGGGAGCTGCGCCGATGTCGTCGTCAGCGGGTACGTCGCCCGTGCACCGGGCCGTGCGGCCGGGGCTCGTCCTCGCCGGGGTGCTGGCCCTCGCGGTCAACCTGCGTGCCGGTCTGGCCGGGTACCCGCCGCTGCTGGAGACGGCCCGCGCCGACCTCGGGATCGGGGCGGGCGGCGCCGGACTGGTCCAGGCGGGCGCCGTGCTGATGATGTCGGCCGGGTCTTTCGGGGCCGCCGCGGTCGCGGCCCGGGTCGGCCGGGAGCGGCTCCTCGGTGTCGCGGTCGCCACGATCGGTCTGGGCAGTCTCCTGCGTGCCGTCGCCGCGCTCCCGGCGCTCATCGGCGGGAGCGTGCTGGTCGGCCTGGGGATCGGCGTTGCGGGCGTCCTGCTGACGGGTGTGGTCAAGGAGCACCTCGCCGAACGGGCCGGGGCGGTGACCGGCGCCTACGTCGTCTCGATGATGATCGGTGCGACGATCGCGTCGGCGGTCGCGGTGCCGCTCGCCGTCGCGCTGGGCGGTTGGTCGTTCTCCCTCGCGGTCTGGGCGGTGCCCGCCGTCCTGGCCGTCGCGGTGTGGATCCCGGTCGCGTCGCGGATGGGGCGGGCCGCCCCGGTGGCGGCCGGGAACACGGTCGGCGACGACGCCGGGGACACCACCGTCCGGGACGAGCTCCGGACGTGGCGCGATCCGTTCGCCCGCCGGATCGCCTGCTACCTCGCCGGGTCGTCGACGATCTTCTACGGCTGGCTGACCTGGCTGTCGCCGTTCTACGAGCAGCAGGGGTGGTCCCCGCAGGCGGCGGGTCTGCTGCTGGCGGTCTGGAGCATCGCGCAGATCCCGGCTGCGCTGTTGTTCCCGGCGGCCGCGGAACGGCAGCGGAGGTGGCAGCTGTGGGCGTCACTGACGGTCCTGAGCAGCCTCGCCGGGACCCTGGGGGCGTTGTTCCTGCCCGCGCCGGGGACGCCACTGCCGTGGCTCTGGGCGTCGCTGATCGGCATCGGGGTCGGGGCCGGGTTCCCGCTCGGCCTCACCGTCATCGCCTGGCGGACGCCGACGCCGGCGCGCAGCGCGGCCGTCAGCGGGTTCGGGCTCGGGATCGGCTACTTCGCGGCCGGGATCGGGCCACTGGTGATGGGGCTGCTGATCGATCTCGGCGGGTTCCCGCCGGCGATCGTCCTGCTCGTCGCCGCTGCCGGTCTCCAGGCGGCCGCCGTCTGGCGGATCGGCGACCGCCGGGAGTAGCCGGTCAGAGCTTCTCGGCGCGTTCGGACAGCTCCAGCCAGGCGTCCCACCACCGGGTGCGGAGGTCCTCGGCCCGGGCACGTTCCCGCTCGACGAGGCGCCCTCCGACGAAGACCTCGTGCGCGTCGGGGGAGTTGCCCAGCTCGTCCAGCAGGGCCCGGATGCGGTGCTCGGCGACGCAGGCGTCCTGGTGGTCACCGAGCACCTCCTGGAGCCCCTCGGCGGCCTTGAGCATCTTCTTGACGTGCTTGGCGTCCTTGGTGCGGTCGCCGTCGTCGTCGCGCATCGCCGGTTCGACGAGCTCGCCGGTATAGCGGAGCCGCTTGGTGCGGATCCGCAGGTCGTGCAGCGTCATGTCCGGCGGGTTCTCGCCGGCCCGCCGCACCGCCTTGGTGAGCTTGCGGGTCTCGGCGCGCACCAGGTCGATCAGGGCCGGGCGGGCGACCTCGTCGGGCGGCTCCGGCAGCGGTTCCGAGACCGCCTCGACCAGGTGTCGCCGCAGCGCGGTGTGCCGGTCGGAGTCGAGCTCGTCGAGCATCTCCGCCCGTGCCGCGATCCGTTCGGCCTCGAGCACACCGACGAGACGGTCCCCGGCGTCCTGCTCGGCGGGCGGGAGCGTCGCGACCTCGCCGCGCAGGCGTTCGATCATGACGTCGAGGTCGCGGACCGGGCCCAGTGCCCGTCCGAGGCGGCCGAGGTCGGACCGGAGACCGTCGGCCCAGGTGTGGTCGAGGAGCGGGCGGGCCGCCTTGAGAGCGGCCCGCATCCGGCGGACCGCGACCCGCATCTGGTGCAGCTCCTCGATGTCGGAGCCGTCCCGGACACCGGGTTCGTGGTGCAGCATCGCGCGCAGACGCTTGTCGAGCAGCGCCCGCACGTGGGCGACGGCCGGCTCACCGGGCCCGGCCGTGAGTCGTTCGCCCAGGTCGGCGACGCCGTACAGGTTCGAGGGAGGCTGCGGGGCCCCGTCCATGCTCACGTCCTAGTTGGCGTGCAGTGCGGCGTTGAGGGCGATGCCGTCGCCGGTGCGGGCGAGCGCCTCGACCGCGCCGGAGACGGAGTTGCGGCGCAGCAGCAGCCCGTCCTGCCCGGAGAGCTCGCGTGCCGCGGTCGTCGCCCCGTCGGGAAGGACGACCTTCGTGCCCGCGGTCAGGTAGAGACCCGCCTCGACGACGCAGTCGTCGCCCAGCGAGATCCCCAGCCCGGCGTTGGCGCCGAGCAGGCAGCGGCGGCCGATCGAGATGACCTCCTTGCCGCCCCCGGACAGTGTGCCCATGATCGACGCGCCGCCACCGATGTCGGAGCCGTCGTCGACGACGACGCCGGCCGAGATGCGGCCCTCGACCATCGACGCACCGAGCGTGCCGGCGTTGAAGTTCACGAAGCCCTCGTGCATGACGGTCGTGCCCTCGGCGAGGTGCGCGCCCAGGCGGACCCGGTCGGCGTCGCCGATCCGCACGCCGGACGGGACCACGTAGTCGACCATCCGCGGGAACTTGTCGACGTGCGTGACCGTCACGGGCCCGCGGGACCGTAGCTTCGCGCGGGTCAGCTCGAAGCCGGGGACCGGGCACGGGCCGTGGTTGGTCCACACGACGTTGGCCAGCAGGCCGAACTGGCCCTCCAGGCTGACCTGGTGCGGCCGGACCAGCCGGTGGCTGAGCAGGTGCAGGCGGAGGTAGGCGTCGGCCGCGTCGACCGGGGCGTCGGCCAGCGAGCCGATCTCGGTGCGGACGACCTCGGTGCGCACCCCGCGCAGCTCGTCGGTCGCGACGAGCGCGGCGAGGTCGTCGGCGGGGTCGGTCACGTCGGTCCCGGCGAGCGCGGGCGCCGGGTACCAGACGTCGAGGACGGTGCCGTCGGTCGTGACCGTGGCCAGGCCGGTGCCGGAAGCGCCTTCGCGGCGGTACTCGGTACTCACGGCCGCCGAACCTACCGTCCCGGCGACGCCCGTGGCGCGCCGCCGTGGGTGCGCCGGGCCACGTCGTGCCCGGACGTGGCGGCACCGCTCAGATGGGCAGCGGCCCGCAGGTAACGCGCGACCCGCTGGGGCGCGAACGGCGGGGGAACGGGCGCGGGGAGCCTGCCGCACGACTCGCACCGCGACTGCAGCTGGATCCACCGCTCGACGGTCGGAGGAGCCGGGACGCACCGGTACAGCGCCACCCGCACCTCCCACACGCTGCGGGCGCGCATCACGTCGCGCATCGCACGATCCCGGCGGAACGTCTCCGGCGGTCGGGCCAGGCCGAACCGGTCGGCCCACCACTCACCGTCCACGGGGTCGAGGACGGTGTCCAGGTGCGACGGGAACCGGCGCCCCGCACCGTCGCGGACATCGCCCGGGATGTCCTCCATCGGCCGCACGAGGCGGTTCTCCTGGTCGACGGCGACCAGCCGCAGGCCGGCGACGTCGAGGATCGCCGAGAGCGTGTCGAGGCTCGGCGCGAGCGACCGGCTCTCGATCCGGCCGATCGTCGACCGGGCCAGCCCGGTGCGCTCCGCGAGCTCCCGCTGGGAGAGCTCGGCTCGTCGGCGGACCGCGCGGACCAGGCCCGAGACGTCGGGGACCGCCACGTCGTCGGGCGCAGCCGGCGGCTCCGCGAGCACCGGGTCATGGTCTGTCATGTGGTCGAGCCTGGCTGCCGGCGAGGCGTCCGGAGCGGTCGTTCGCCGGCCTGTGGACAACCGGACGACTTGTGGATGGTTGCGGCGGACGTCGCTCCTCCGGCGGCAGTCGCGTCGGCGCTCCGCGCCACGGCCCGCGGCCTACCCGGTGCCGTCCCGGTACGCCGGCGCGCCTCGTGGCGCCGATCGGGTGGGCCCGGGAGGGGTGCGCACTGCTCCCTTTGCTCTGCACACCGATGCGCGCGCACCTCGTCGAGTGATCGGACGTCGAGAGTGCCCGCGCGCCACGGTGTGCAGAGCAAAGCCGGGAGTAGACACCCCCGCCGCCCGATCCCGCCTCGACTCGACCCGCCGGACTCGGGCGCGTGGCCCGTGATCACGACGGCGCCGCCCGCGCGAGGTCACTGTCCGTCCGCGAACCGGGCCCGGGGCGTGGCGACCGAGCCGGGCGGCCCCGGGAACCTGCAGCGCCGGTCGGTAGCGTCGCGACGGTGACGAGGACGCTGCCCGCCCTGGACCTGACCTCCGACCCGGTGACGCTCACGGCAGCGTTGGTCGACGTCGCGAGCGTCTCCGGGGACGAGAAGGAGCTCGCCGACGCGCTCGAGCGTGCGTTGCGGACGCAGGCGCCGCACCTGGAGGTCCTGCGGTCCGGTGACGCGGTGCTCGCCCGCACGAACCTCGGCCGGTCGCACCGTGTCCTCCTGGCCGGGCACCTCGACACGGTGCCGATCGCCGACAACGTGCCGTCGTACCGGGCCGACGGGATCCTGCACGGCTGCGGCACGTCCGACATGAAGTCCGGCGACGCCGTGTTCGCCCACCTCGCGGCCACACTGCCGGATCCGCGGCACGACGTGGCCTTCGTGTTCTACGACTGCGAGGAGATCGAGGCCGAGCGCAACGGGCTGGGCCGGATCGAGCGCGAGCACCGGGACTGGCTCGACGCCGATCTCGCGATCCTCGGTGAGCCCACCGACGGTGCGCTCGAGGCAGGCTGCCAGGGCACGTTGCGGGTCGAGCTCCGCACCTCGGGGCGGCGCGCGCACTCCGCGCGGTCCTGGCTGGGCGACAACGCGATCCACCGCGCCGGCGAGATCCTCGCCCGGCTCGCCGCCTACGACGCCCGCGACGTCGACATCGACGGCTGCCTCTACCGCGAGGGGCTGCAGGCGGTGCGGATCGGCGGCGGTGTCGCCGGCAACGTCGTCCCGGACGAGTGCGTCGTCACCGTCAACTTCCGGTTCGCGCCGGACCGCTCGGCGGACCAGGCCGTGGAGCACGTCCGCGAGGTGTTCGACGGGTTCCCGCTGACCGTCACCGATCTCTCGCCGGGGGCGCTGCCGGGGCTGTCGGCGCCCGCCGCCGCCGAGTTCGTCACCGCGAGCGGCGCCACGCCGCGCGCGAAGTACGGCTGGACCGACGTCTCGCGGTTCGCTGCCCTCGGCATCCCGGCCGTCAACTACGGACCCGGTGACCCGAACCTGGCGCACACCCGCGAGGAACACGTCGCCGAGGACGCGATCACCGCCTGCGCGGCCGTGCTGCGCCGCTACCTCGCGCCCTGAGCCAGCCGGGCGATCGGCGTGCACGCACGCGGAATACCGTGAGCCGCATGGCCGACGAGAACGCCGATCCCCAGAGGCTGCCGGAGAAGCAGCGTGGCCCGGTCGTGCTGCGGCGCAGCCGCAGCATCGAGCCGACGACCACCGACCAGCGGCTGCTCGACTCGCGGGGGCCGACGGACTGGGTGCACACCGATCCGTGGCGGGTCCTGCGGATCCAGGCGGAGTTCGTCGAGGGCTTCGGGATGCTCGCCGAACTGCCCCGGGCCGCCACGGTGTTCGGGTCGGCCCGCACACCGGTCGGCTCGGCCGAGTACGAACAGGGGCGCGAGCTCGGGGCCCGGCTGGCCGGAGCCGGTTTCGCTGTGATCACCGGCGGTGGTCCGGGCGCGATGGAGGCGGCCAACCGGGGCGCGTCGGAGGCCGGGGGTCTCTCGGTCGGGCTGGGCATCGAGCTGCCGTTCGAGCAGGGCCTGAACCCGTGGGTCGACCTCGGGATCAACTTCCGGTACTTCTTCGCGCGCAAGACGATGTTCGTGAAGTACTCGCAGGCGTTCGTCTGCCTGCCCGGTGGCTTCGGCACCCTCGACGAGCTGTTCGAGGCCCTCGTCCTCGTGCAGACCAAGAAGGTCACCAAGTTCCCGGTCGTCCTGCTCGGCACCGACTACTGGGGTGGGCTGCACGACTGGATCGCGAAGACCGTGCTGCGCGACGGGAAGGTCTCCGAGAAGGACATGGACCTGCTCTACCTGACCGACGACATCGACGACGCCGTCGACGTCGTCGGCGAGGCCTACCACGCCTGGGAGGAGACGCACTGATGACCGACGCCGCACCCGGGTTCTCCGTCTGCGTGTACTGCGCCAGCTCCGACGGCGTCGCCGAGCACTACCTCGATCTCGCCGGGGCCGTCGGCCGGGGCGTCGCGGACCGCGGCTGGACACTCGTGTCGGGCGGCGGGCGTCGTTCCATGATGGGTGCGGTCGCCGCCGGTGCCCGCTCGGCGGGCGGCCGGACCGTTGGGATCATCCCGAAGTCCATGGTCGACTGGGAGTGGGCAGACCACGAGAGCGACGAGCTCGTGATCACCGACAGCATGCGGGACCGCAAGCGCCAGATGGAGGAGCGGTCCGACGCGTTCCTGGCCCTCCCCGGCGGCATCGGGACCTGCGAGGAACTGTTCGAGGTGTGGACGTCGGGGGTGCTCGGTCTGCACGACAAGCCGGTCGTCGTGCTCGACCCGGACGGGCACTGGGACGGGCTGCTCGACTGGGTCGCGGGCCTGCAGGACCGCGGTTTCGCCGCGCGCCCTCCGATGGGACGGCTGCAGGTGGTCCGATCCGACGGCGCAGGACCGGACGGCGCCGCGCTCGTCGGCGCCGCCCTCGACGCCTGCGCCCGTCCCGTCGCGTGAGCCGCCCGGGCGGCGACGGCGTGCCGTCCGTCGATCCGGAGCGCCTGGCCGCGTCCAAGGACGGTCGCCGGATCACCGTCGTCCTGCCCGCGCTGGACGAGGAGACGACGATCGGCCCACTGGTCTCCGGTCTCGTGCGGCTCGCGGGTGGGCCGACCGCACTGGTGGACGACGTCGTCGTCCTCGACTCGGGCTCCACCGACCGCACGGCGGAGCGCGCCGCCGCGGCCGGTGCCCGTGTGCTCGACCGGGAACGCGCGGTGCCGGATGTCCCGGTGCTGCCCGGCAAGGGCGAGGCGATGTGGCGGGCGGTCGTCGCGCTGGGATCCGGAGCCGCCCCGTCCGACCTGATCTGTTTCGTCGACGCCGATCTCGTCGACCCGGACCCCGAGCTCGTCCCACGGTTGGTGGCGCCGTTGCTGCACCAGCCGGGGACGGCGCTGGTGAAGGGTTTCCACCGCCGTCCGCTCGACGGGCCGGACGGTCACGAGGGCGGCCGGGTCACCGAGCTCATGGCCCGGCCCCTGCTGGCGGCGCTGCGGCCCGGGCTGCGGCACGTCCGGCAGCCCCTCGGCGGTGAGTACGCGGCCACCGTGGGGCTGCTCGACCGGCTGCCGTTCGCCACGGGGTACGGCGTCGACGTCGGCCTGCTGCTCGACACCGTCGCGCTCCGGGGTCCCGAGGCGGTCGGGCAGGCCGATCTCGGCGTCCGGCGGCACCGCAACCGGCCGCTGCACGAGCTCGCCCGTACCTCGCGGGAGGTGCTCGCGACCGCGCTGGACCGGTGCGGGATCGACGACTCCGGCGCCGGCCTCGTGGGGTTCCTGCCCGGAGACGACGACGGTGCCCCCGGCTGGCGCACCGAGACACACCCCCTCGTCCAGGTCGACCGTCCCCCGCCCGGTGACGTCCGCGCCGGCGGTCCGGCCGAGCCGGTGGACGTGGGCGCCCGGCCGCGTGGGGCGGGCGCCGCCGTCGTCCGCTCGTGATGAGATGGGTCCATGGGGACCGCGCTGGTGTACGTGCTCGTCCTCGCCGTGGTGGCGGCGCTCGTCTTCGTGATCGCCGCCGCCGTCTTCGGGCGGGGCGAGGAGCTGGCCCCGCTCGCGCCGGACGCGACGCCGACCCGGCTGCCCGCACGCGAGGTGGCCGGCTCCGACGTGCGGGACCTGCGGTTCCAGCAGGTCCTGCGCGGGTACCGGATGGCCGAGGTCGACTGGGCGCTGGACCGGCTGGCCGGTGAGCTGGACCGGGTCCGCGCCGACCGGCACGAGCTGGCCGACCGGGTCGCCCGGCTGGAGGCGACGATCGCGCGGATGCACGCCGGGGAGACCCCGGGGGAGGATCCGCGCCGGCAGCGGTGAAATCGCGGGCCGCGGGCTCGGGGGTGTGCGCCGGAGTGAGCAGAGCAAGGGACGGGCGGGGGAGTGGGCGACGTGCGTGACGGTGAGCAGAGCAAAGGGCCGGCGGAGCTGACCGTCCCGGTCGACGTCGACGTACCCGCCGCGGTGCTCTGGGAGGTCGTCTCCGACCTCGAGGGCCAGTCGGAGTGGATGCTCGCCACGACCGTCCAGATCACCTCGGGGGACGGCCGTTCGGTCGGCACCGAGCTGCGCGCCACGACCGGGCTCGGTCCGCTCGGCGTCGCCGACACGATGCGGGTCACCGAGTGGACCGAGCCGCCCGCCGGCGGGTCCGGGACGCGACGGATCGTCGTCACGCACACCGGCACCGTCATCCGGGGTGACGGGGTGTTCGTCGTCGAGGAGCTCGGGCCCGGCCGGTCCCGGTTCCTGTGGACCGAACTGCTGGAGCTGCCGCTCGGGGCACTGGGCCGGCTCGGCTGGCCGGTCGTCCGGCCGGCGATGCGGGCCGGGGTCGCGCACTCCCTGCGTGCGATGGCGCGGCGCACCGAGCAGCGCCATCACGGGCAGGACGGGGGAGGAGCGCCGAGGTGAGCAGAGCAGAGGCACCGGACGGGAGGGGCCGCTGCGACTGGGCGCTCTCGGCCCCCGACTACGTCGCCTACCACGACGACGAGTGGGGCCACCCCGTCCACGGCACCGCGGCCTGGTTCGAACGCATGACCCTCGAGGGGTTCCAGTCCGGCCTGTCGTGGATCGTCATCCTGCGCAAGCGCCCGGCGTTCCGCGAGGTCTTCCACGACTTCGACCCCGAGCGCGTCGCCCGATTCGGGGACGACGACGTGGCCCGCCTCCTCACCGACGCCCGCATCGTCCGGAACCGGCAGAAGATCGAGGCCGCGGTCACCAACGCGCGGGCCGTCCTCGACCTGGCCGACGCCGGTGACGACCTCGGCGGCCTCCTCGCCTCGTTCGCCCCGGACCCGGCCGAGCATCCCCGCCCGGCCCGGATCGAGGACGTCCCCGGGAGCACCCCGGAGTCCACCGCCTTGTCGAAGGCGCTCAAGAAGCGCGGGTTCCGGTTCGTCGGCCCGACGACCTGCTACGCCCTCATGCAGGCGACCGGTCTCGTCGACGACCACGTCGCGTACTGCTGGCGGGCCGGCACCGCCCGGGACGCCTGAGACGACCACGCCGGACGGTCGCCGCGCTGTTGCGCTGCGTGAACGCGCACGCGTCCGCGCCCGCGCCGTGATCGCCTCGGTTGCACCCCGCCACCGGGGATGGGGAACAATGGAGGTCCACGGTCGGCGCGTGCCCCGAGCGCGTCCCCGAGGAACGACTGTTGAGGAAGCTGACGGAGGACGGACGAATGGCCGCGATGAAGCCCCGCACCGGCGACGGGCCCATGGAAGTCACCAAGGAGGGTCGGGGCATCGTGATGCGCGTCCCGCTCGAGGGCGGTGGGCGTCTGGTCGTCGAGATGACCCCGGACGAGGCCACGGACCTCAGCGAGGCGCTCAAGTCGACCGTCGGCTGACCGACCGCTCCCCCTCGGTCGAGCGGTGCGACGGCGGGGCCGGGTGACCGGCCCCGCCGTCGTTCAGGCCACGCTCTCGTAGACCTCGAGGGTCCGGCGGGCCATCTCCGCCCAGGCGAACTCGGCGACCGCCCGCTCCCGGCCCCGCTCACCCATCCGCGCCGCCCGCTCCGGGTCCGCCACCAGCGCGTTGACCCCGTCGGCGATGGACTTCTCGAACCCCTCGGTGTCGGCCGGGTCGTAGTGCGCGAGCAGACCCGTCTCGCCGTCCGCGACGACCTCCGGGATCCCGCCGACGTCGGACGCGACGACGGCCGTCCCGCAGGCCATGGCCTCCAGGTTCACGATCCCCAGCGGCTCGTACACCGACGGGCACACGAACACCGTCGCCGCGGACAGCAGCTGCCGCACCTCGGTGGTCTTCAGCATCCGCTGGATCCAGACGACGCCGGAGCGCGACGCCGACAGCTCCGTCACCGCCGCCTCGGTCTCGGCCGCGATCTCCGCGGTGTCCGGCGCGCCGGCACACAGCACGACCTGCGCCGCCGGGTCGAACCGGTGCGCCGCCGCGACGAGGTGCTTCAGCCCCTTCTGCCGGGTGATCCGCCCGACGAACACCACCATCGGCCGGTCCGGGTCCACGCCGTTCTCGAGGAGGGCGTCGCGGGCCGGGTCGGGCGCGTAGAAGCCGGTGTCGATCCCGTTGTGCACCACGTGCACCAGCTCCGGGTCGATCGCCGGGTACGCCGCGAGGACGTCGCGGCGCATGCCGTGCGACACCGCGACGACGGCGTCCGCGGCCTCGTAGGCGGTCCGCTCCACCCACGACGACAGCCGGTACCCGCCGCCGAGCTGCTCGGCCTTCCAGGGGCGCAGCGGCTCCAGCGAGTGCGCGGTCACGACGTGCGGGCGGCCGTGCAGCAGCGCGCCGATGTGGCCGGCCATGTTGGCGTACCAGGTGTGCGAGTGCAGGACGTCGCACCGCTCCAGCTCGGCGGCCATCGACAGGTCCACGCCCAGCGTCGTCAGCGCTGCGTTGGCGCCGTCGGGCAGCGGTGGCGCGGAGTGCGCGCGGGCGTCGGCCGGGGCGTCGATCCCCGGCTCGGCGAAGCAGTGGACGTCGACGTCGACCAGCTCCCGCAGGGCGGGGACGAGGTGTCCGACGTGGACTCCGGCGCCGCCGTAGACGGCAGGTGGGTATTCACGGGTGAGCAGGCCGACGCGCACGGCGGGTGACGCTACTGCGTCCGGGTGCCGCCACGCGACCCACCGGTGTGCCCGGATCGCTCCGGCCGGGTCCGGCAGCACCGGACATATGGCCCCGCCACCGTGTGCCTACTACTGTTCACACCATGCGACCGACGGCGTCCGGGCGTCTTCCCGGAAGGGTTCTCGGAATCGTGCTGGCCGGCGGGGAGGGCAAGCGCCTCTGGCCCCTCACCGCCGATCGCGCCAAGCCCGCCGTCCCGTTCGGTGGCAACTACCGGCTCATCGACTTCGTCCTGTCGAACCTGGTGAACGCGGGCATGGACCGGCTCTGCGTGCTGACCCAGTACAAGTCCCACTCGCTGGACCGGCACATCTCCACGACGTGGCGGCTGTCCAGCGTCCTCGACCAGTACATCACCACGGTCCCGGCGCAGCAGCGGCTCGGCCGCCGCTGGTACACGGGCAGCGCCGACGCGATCTTCCAGAGCCTGAACCTGGTCTACGACGACGAGCCCGAGTACATCGCCGTGTTCGGCGCCGACCACGTCTACCGGATGGACCCGGCGCAGATGATCGCCCAGCACGCCGAGTCCGGCGCGGGCGTCACCGTCGCCGGTATCCGGGTGCCGCGGGCCGAGGCCAAGGCGTTCGGCTGCATCGCCTCCGACGAGACCGGGCGGATCACCGAGTTCCTGGAGAAGCCGTCCGACCCGCCGCACGTGCCGGACGACCCCGAGGTCACCTTCGCGTCGATGGGCAACTACGTCTTCACGACCGAGGCGCTGCTCGACGCGCTGAAGGCCGACGCCGCGAACGCGGACTCCGACCACGACATGGGCGGCGACATCATCCCGGCGCTGGTGGCGAAGGGGGACGCGCACGTCTACGACTTCGCCGACAACGTCGTCCCCGGCGCGACCGATCGTGACGAGGGCTACTGGCGCGACGTCGGGACCATCGACGCGTACTACGACGCGCACACCGACCTCGTCTCCGTGCACCCGATCTTCAACCTGTACAACGCGCGCTGGCCGATCCGCACCGCGACGCCCGCCCTGCCGCCGGCGAAGTTCGTCGAGGGCGGCATCGCGCAGGACTCGATCGTCGGCGCCGGGACGATCATCTCCGGGGCCATCGTGCGCCGGTCGGTGATCAGCCCGAACGTCAGCGTCCAGGGCGGCGCGGAGGTCTCCGACTCGGTGGTGCTGCCGGGTGCCCGGATCGGGCGGGGCGCGGTCGTGCGGCGGGCGATCCTGGACAAGAACGTCGTCGTACCGGACGGCGCGCTGATCGGCGTCGACCTCAACCTGGACCGCAGCCGCTACACCGTCTCCAACGGCGGCGTCGTCGTGCTCGGGAAGGGCGTCACGGCCCAGTGAGTCACCGGCGGACGGCGCAGAGCATGCCGTCCGCCACCGGGAGCAGCGCGGAGAGCAGCCGCTCGTCGTCGCGCACCAGCGCGGCGGTCTCGCGCAGGGCCGCCGTCCCCGGGCCGTCGTCCGAGCCGTCGCCCGCGACGCGGCCCCCGTCGAGCACACCCTCCAGGACCAGCACGCCACCGGGGCGGAGCAGCCGGACCGCCTCGGCGAGGTAGCCCGGGTACTCGGCGGGGACGGCGTCCGCGACGACGAGGTCGTAGCCGCCGTCGGTGAGCCGCGGCAGCACGTCGAGCGCCATCCCGTTGATCAGGCGCAGCCGGCCGGGACCGTAGCCGGCGCCGATCGCGGTGCGCTTCGCCGCGCGCTGCAGCTCCGGGTCGACGTCGATGGTGGTGAGCACGCCGTCCGCCGCCATGCCCCGGAGCAGGTAGAGCCCGCTGACACCGGCTCCGGTGCCGATCTCGACGACGGCGCGCGCGGCGACCGTCGCCGCCAGCACGGACAGCGCCGCACCGCCGGCCGGGGAGATCGGGTGCGCGCCCGCCGACGTGCCGAGCGCACGGGCCTCGCCGAGCGCGTCGTCCTCGGCGAGGTAGCCCTCGGCGTACGCGGCGCCCCCCGCGGGTGTGCTCATGGCGCAAGATTATCTACGTACCGGTCCGGAACGATTTCACAGACTTCTCTCAGATCCGTTTCACATGCTCCTCATCAGCGGCGGGCACTCTGTACTGCAACGAACCAGACCTCGCGGGCGAGCGAACAACCGACCGGCCGCGATCGACGGAGGTGCCCCGCCCCGATGCCTGCTCCTCGAACCGCCGACGACGCCCCTGTCCGGGACGCCGCCGGCACGCGCCCCGGTGAGGGCGCCGACTGGACCCCGCCCAGCTGGGACGAGGTCGTCCGGGAGCACGCCGACCGTGTCTACCGGCTCGCCTACCGCCTGTCCGGCAACCAGCACGACGCCGAGGACCTCACCCAGGAGACGTTCATCCGGGTGTTCCGCTCGCTCGCGTCGTACAAGCCGGGCACGTTCGAGGGCTGGCTGCACCGCATCACGACGAACCTGTTCCTGGACATGGTCCGCCGCCGCGCCCGCCTCCGGATGGAGGGCCTGCCGGAGGACACCGAGCGGCTCCCCGGTGGCGGCCCCGAGCCGGAGACCGTGTTCGCGATCAACCACCTGGACCCGCACCTGCAGGCCGCGCTGGACGAGCTCCCGCCGGACTTCCGGGTCGCCGTCGTCCTGTGCGACGTCGAGGGCCTGTCCTACGAGGAGATCGGCGCGACGCTCGGTGTGAAGCTGGGCACGGTGCGCAGCCGGATCCACCGCGGGCGGACCGCGCTGCGCGCGTCGCTGGAGCGGCACCGTGCCGCCGAGCGGGACGAGGCGGTGGCAACCGACCGCAACCCGGTGGCAGAGTTGACGTCGTGACCGATCGACGGCGTTTCCAGGTCGTCCCCCCGGACTGGGGGGAGGCCCACCTGACGCTCGAGGCGGTCGTCGCCTACGTGGACGACGAGCTGGCCCGCGGCCCGCACGACCGGGCCACCCGGCACCTCGGGCACTGCCCGGACTGCGCGGCCGAGGTCGCCGAGCAGCGGCGGGCCCGGTCCGCGCTGCGCGGTGCCGACGCGCCGACCCTGCCGCCGTCGCTGATGAGCGCGCTGCGGTCGATCCCGCAGGACACCGAACTCCCCCCCGCCGCCGGCGGGCCTCTCGCTCACACCCGACGGCGAGCTCGTCTCGGTGCTGCGTCCCGCCGAGTTCGGTGACACCGGAGAGCGCCGCTCCCGCCGGTCGCGGCGGGTGCGGCTCGGCACCGGTGCAGCCGTGTCCGGGATCGCGCTGGGCGCGCTCGCGTTCGGCGTACCGGCCGCGACGACGTCGGCCCCGGCCCCCGGCGGCCCGGGTCCCGGAGCCGCCGCCGTCGCCCGGTTCGCCACCACCCCGACGCAGGCCCCGCGTCAGCGCTCGTCGTCGGCCACGCCGGCGCCGGGCACCCCCGCGTCGCCGACCGGTGGTGTCGCCCCGGCGGCGCCGACCTCCACCGTCCGCAACGCCGGGCTGCCCCCGTCCGGCTGACGGCGCCGGACCGATACAGGGACTTCACCGCCGGACCGGCAGTCTGGCGGGGTGCTGTGGGGTGACGCGACGTCGTGCGTGACGGGCCGCCGATGAGCGGGACTCCCGACCACGGGGACGACCGCCCCGGAGACCCGGCCGGATCAGCTCCGCCCCGGCTGCGGCCGCGTCCGCTGACCCGCCCGGACACCGATCCGGGTGAGCGGGCCGCGTTCGGACGTCCGGACGGCGTCGGCTCCTCGTTCGCACCTCCGCCGCGGCACGGCTCGCGCAACGGCTCCGGCCTGCCCGCCGCACCGCCGCCGACGGCCGCGGTCGCCCGTGCGTTCGGCAGGCCCGAGGACGGGGGCCCCGGCCTGCAACGGCCGGCGGCCGACGAGGCGGAGGGTCCGGCCACTCCCGGTGAGCAGAGCAAAGAGGCGTTCTGGCCGGGCGGTTCCACCGACGACCCGTGGCGGGATCCGGGGACCCCGGTGGTCGCGTCCGCCCCGCACGGCGACGCCGACCCCGAGCCCGGTCCCGACCCGGAGGACGGTCCGCGGCTCAGCGTCCGCGACGTCCTCTTCGGCAAGCGGGTGCAGCCCCGCGCCCTGGCACTCCTCGGCGTGCTGGCGCTCGGCATCGGCGCGCTCGGCGGTCTCGTCGGGCACTGGACGGCGTCCGGGGCGAGCGAGCTGACCAGCCCCGGCGCGGTGCTCGCGTCGGCGGAGGAGGCGAAGGAACGTCCGCCCGGGTCGGTACCGGAGGTCGCCGGCCGGGTCCTGCCGTCGGTGGTGTCGCTGGAGGTGTCGGTCGGCAACCAGGCGGGCAACGGTTCCGGCATCGTCATCGACCCCGAGGGCTACGTCCTGACCAACGACCACGTCGTCGCGCCCGCCGCGGGGCCCGGTGAGGGCTCGGTCGAGGCCGTGTTCTCCGACGGTTCCCGGCTCCCGGCGACCGTGGTCGGCGCCGACCCGATGACCGACCTCGCCGTGGTGAAGGTGCCGGTCGCGAACCCGACGGTGGCGGCCATCGGCCGGTCCTCGGAGCTCGCCGTCGGCGACGCGGTGATCGCGATCGGGTCGCCGTTCGGGCTGGCCGGCACCGTGACGACCGGCATCGTCTCGGCCGTCGACCGCCCGGTCCGGCTCGACCCGGAGGGCAGCGCCGGTGACGCCGTCATCGACGCCGTGCAGACCGACGCCGCGATCAACCCCGGCAACTCGGGCGGGCCGCTGGTGGACGCGACCGGCGCCGTCGTCGGGATCAACACCGCGATCCGCAGCGCGAGCGCCGCCGAGGGCGGCGGTCAGGGCGGCTCGATCGGCCTCGGGTTCGCCATCCCGATCGACGACGCACGCGCGATCGCCGAGGAGCTCATCCGCAGCGGCCGGGTCGCGCACGCCGATCTCGGGGTGAACGCGCGCTCGGTGACCGACGGCTCCACCGACGGTGCCCAGGTGCAGAACGTCGTCGCCGGGGGACCGGCCGCGGCCGCGGGTGTCGTGGAGGGTGACGTCGTCGTCCGGGTCGCGGGCCGTCCCATCGCCGGCGCCGACGAGTTCGTCGTCGCGGTGCGGGAGCACGACCCCGGTGAGCAGATCCCGATCGAGCTCGTCCGTCAGGGCCGACCGCTCACCGTGACCGCGACGCTCGGCGAGCGCTGAGGAGGACCGGCGCACACCGGTCTCACAGGGACCGGCCGTACGCTGACGGTGTGTTCGAGAACATCGGCATGTGGGAGATCCTCGTCCTCGTGGTCGCGGGTCTGTTCATCCTCGGCCCCGACCGCCTCCCCGAGGCCGCCCGCTGGCTGGGCAGCGCCGTACGGCAGGTCAAGGACTACGCCACCGGCGCCCAGAACCACCTGAAGAAGGAACTGGGCCCGGAGTTCGACCAGATCCGCCAGCCCCTGGACGACCTGCGGAGCCTGCGGTCGCTGAACCCCCGCCGCGCCATCACCCGCAGCCTGTTCTCCGACGACGACCCGGTGAAGCCGAACGGGTTCGCGCCCGGTGCCGCAGGCTCGAACGGCTCCGCGGCCGCTGCCGGGGGCGTGGCGGCGACCGGTGCCGCCGGTGCTGCGGGCGCCGCGACGAGCGCACCCGCACCGGCGCCCCGGCCGCCGCAGCAGCCGCTGTCCTCCGGGGAGCAGCCGCCGGTCGACCCCGACGCGACCTGACGGGACGCCCCGGGGCCCGGGGCGAAGGGCGGGCTCAGCCCAGCAGGGCCGGCCGGCGCAGGTGGTGCTCCGTGGCCTGCTGGTAGGCGTGCGCCGCGGCCAGGACGGTCGCGTCGGCGTGCCGCGGCCCCACGACCTGCAGCCCGACCGGCAGCCCGGCGGAGGTGAACCCGCACGGCACCGACGTCGCCGGCTGCTGGGTCATGTTGAACGGGTAGGTGAACGGCGTCCACGACGTCCAGCGCGGGTCGTGCCAGCCCTCGGGGACCTCCCGGCCGCCCTCGAACGCGGTTATCGGCAGCGTCGGGGTGAGCAGCAGGTCGTAGGAGTCGTGGAAGGCGCCCATCAGGGTGCCGAGCTCGTTGCGGACGGCCATCGCGCCCAGGTAGTCGAGCGCGGACACCCGCTCGCCCTGCTCGGCGATCCCGACGAGCGCCGGGTCCATCGCCGTCCGCGCCTCGGCGCCGATCGGTTCGAGCGACTTGGCCGCCGCGGCGAACCAGAGCGTGTGGAACGGCTCGATCGGGTCGGCGAACCCCGGGTCGGCGTGCTCCACGGTCGCGCCGAGCGCGCGGGAGAACACCGCGACGGCGTCGGCGACCAGCGCGGCCACCTCCGGGTCGACGTCGACGAAGCCGAGCGTGGGCGAGAACGCGATCCGCAGGCCCTGGGCCCCGCCGGCCAGCCGCTCGACGGCGGACTCCCGGGGCACGTCGAACACCCACGGGTCGCGGGTGTCGGGCTGGGCGACGACGTCGTGCAGCAGCGCCGCGTCGGCGACGGTGCGGGTCATCGGGCCGACGTGGGCGAGGGTGCCGAAGGCCGAACCCGGGTAGTGTGCGATGCGGCCGTAGGTGGGCTTGTGCGCGACCGTCCCGGTGAAGGCGGCGGGGATCCGGACCGAGCCACCGGCGTCGGTCCCCAGCGACAGCGGGCCCATTCCCAAGCCGACGGCCGACGCGGACCCGCCCGACGAGCCGCCCGCCGTCCTCGTCGCGTCCCACGGGTTCGTGGTGACGCCGGTCAGCGGCGAGTCGGTGACGCCCTTCCAGGCCAGCTCCGGGGTGGTGTTCTTGCCCAGCAACACCGCGCCGGCGGCGCGGACCCGGGCGACCGGCGGGCCGTCGACCTCGAACGGGCCGTCGGGCGAGGTCGTCGTCGATCCGCGGCGGGTCGGCCAGCCGATCGTCAGGAGCATGTCCTTGATCGAGGTGGGGACGCCGTCCAGCGGGCCGATCGGCTCGCCGGCCTGCCAGCGCGCCTCGGACTCCTTGGCCCGCGCCAGCGCGGAGTCCGCGTCGACGAGGCAGTAGGCGTTGACGGCCCCGTCGTGGGCCTCGATGCGGTCCAGCGCGTCCCGGGTGGCCTGGACGGGGGAGACCTCGCCGGTGCGGTAGGCGGCCAGCAGCTCGGTCGCGCTCAGGTCCGCGGTCGTCTCGCTCACGAGTTCCCTCCGGTGGCAGTCTCTTCTGCGGGGCTCACGAGTTCGCCCCGGTGCTGTCTGCGGGGCTCACGAGTTCGCCCCGGTGCTGACGTACCCGCGTTCCGGGTCCACGACGTTGCGCAGCTCCCGGCCCTCCCGGAAGCGCGCGAGGTTGTCGGCGAACAGGTCGACGAGCATGGTCTTCCAGCCGACGACGTCACCGGACATGTGCGGGGAGAGCAGGACGTTCTCCATGTCCCAGAGCGGCGAGTCCGCGGGGAGCGGCTCGACCTCGAAGACGTCCAGTGCGGCGCCCGCGATCCGGCCGGACGCCAGCGCGTCGGTCAGGTCGTCCTGCACGACCAACGGCCCCCGCCCGACGTTGATCACCCGCGCCCGCTCGGGGAGCAGCGCGATCGTCCCGCTGTGCAGCATGCCGCGGGTCGCGTCGGTCAGCGGCGCGGCGAGCACCAGGTGGTCGGAGTCGGGCAGGAGCCCGGGCAGCTCGTCGAAGGCGTGCACGCCATCGGCCGCGCGGCGGCCGACCAGCCGCACGGTCATCCCGACGGCACCGAGCAGGTCGGCGATCGCGTGCCCGATCGGGCCGCTCCCGACGACGGTGGCGACCTTCCCGGCGACGGTCTCGGTCTCGCGGTGCTGCCAGGTGCGCTCGCGCTGCAGGGCCAGCGACCGGGCGGTGTCCTTGGCGAAGGCGATCACCGCGCCGAGCACGAACTCGGCCATCGGCCGGTCGAACACGCCGCGCGAGTTCGTCAGCGTCACCGGGGAGCTGAGCAGCTCGGGGAACGCGACCCGGTCGACGCCGGCGCTGGCGGTGTGCACCCAGCGCAGGTCGGCGGTGCGCTCGGGCGACCACACCTGCCGGACGGCGTCCGAGGTGAAGTCCCAGGTGAGCAGGACGTCGCTGCCGGGGAGCGCGGCGGCCAGCTCGTCGGCGCTCGACACGATCCTGAGGCGTGCGTCACCGATGCGGTCATCGATCCCGGGCGGGGCGTCGCCCGCGCACAGCGCGGTGATGGTGGTGGGGTCCTGACCAGCGGAAACCGGCAACGGGAGATCCTGTCGGTGGGGAGGTCGGGCGGCGTTGACACGCTAGGAAGCGCACCTAGGATTGTCAACAATCCACCTATCCGGTGGAGGTCTCCCCGTATCCGCGAACGTCCGAGGGGAAACGGATGCCCAAGCTGATCAGGATCGAACTCGCGAAGCGCGGTGTCGCGTGCACCGCGGAACTGCTGGAGAAGGAGGCGCCGCGGACGTCCGCGGCGGTCTGGGAGGCCCTCGCGGGCGGCCCGCAGGGTGGTGACGCGCAGCACGCCAAGTACGCCCGCAACGAGGTCTACACGATCGTTCCGCGGTTCGGCCCGCGGATCGGCCAGGAGAACCCGACCGTCACCCCGATCCCGGGCGACGTCTGCTATTTCGACTTCCACGGGGGCATGCTCGACGCGGCCTTCAAGGACGACCAGGGCATCGACGCCGACCAGGGCGGCATCGACCTGGCGATCTTCTACGGCCGGAACAACCTGCTGCTGAACGGCGACGTCGGCTGGGTGCCCGGGAACGTCTTCGCGACGATCGTCGACGGGCTGGACGCGATCGCGACGGCCTGCCACGACGTCTGGCGTTCCGGCAGCGTCGGGGAGCGGCTCGTCTACTCGCGGGTCGAGTGAGCCCCTTGCGGTGACCCCGGGCTCTGTAGGATTGTCGACAACATGAGCACGGTCGGCATCCTGTACCCCGGATACTCCGCGGAGGACGACTACCCCCGCGCCGAGAAGCTCCTCGCCGACGGCAGCAGGCTCCCGCTTGTCCACTCCGAGATGAAGGTGGACGCACACCGGGAGGACGCGCTGCTCGACATCGGTGGCGACGACGTCCTCGCCGAGGCGGCCGGGCGCGTCGCCGCCGAGGCGGGGCCCCTCGACTCGGTCGTCTGGGCCTGCACCTCGGGCAGCTTCATCTTCGGCCCCGAGGGGGCGGCCCGGCAGGCGGCGGCGCTGGAGAAGGCGGCGGGCGTGCCGGCGTCGAGCACGTCGTTCGCGTTCGTGGACGCCTGCAAGCGGCTCGGCGTCACGACGGTGGCGGTCGGCGCGACCTACCCGCCGGACGTCGCCGGGGCGTTCGTGCAGTTCCTGACCCACCACGGCATCTCGGTGCTGACCGTCTCCGCGCGGGACATCATCACCGCCGCGGAGGTCGGGACGCTGCCGTCGTCGACGGTGCTCGAGTTCGCCGACGCGGTGTCGTCGGACGCGCCGGCCGCCGACGCGGTGCTGCTGCCGGACACCGCACTGCACACCGTGGAGATCCTGGACGCGCTCGACGAGCGTCTCGGCAAGCCGGTGCTGACGGCCAACCAGGTCAGCATCTGGCAGGGCCTGCGCCTGGCCGGCTCGGACGTCGACCGCCCCGGGCTGGGGACGTTGTTCCGGAAGGGGTGAGCCCGGGTGGGCCTGGACGTCTCGGACCTGGAGCCGGTCAGCCGGCGGTCGACCGCGGAGATCGTCGCGGACCGGATCCGCGCCGCGATCATGCGCGGCACGTTCGCGCCGGGCACCCAGCTCGGCGAGGTGGACCTGGCCGGACGGCTCGGGGTGAGCCGGGGGCCGCTGCGCGAGGCGATGCAGCGGCTCGTCGCCGAGGGGCTCCTGCGCAGCGAGCGGCACCGCGGCCTGTTCGTGCGCGAGCTCGGCCCCGACGACGTCCGTGACGTGTACCTGGCCCGGACCGCGGTCGAGCGGGCCGCAGCGCTGCAGGTGCTGGCGGGGGACCGGGCGTCGGCCGTCGTCGCGCTGGAGATCCCGCTCGGTGCGATGGAGGCCGCCGCGGCGGCCGGGGACGCGATCGGCCTCGCCGACGCCGACCACGACTTCCACGCCGCGCTGGTCGCGGCGTCCGGGAGCCCGCGGCTGCGCCGGATGACCGACGGGCTGCTCGTCGAGACCCGGATGTGCCTGGCCGCGTTCCAGCAGACCGCCCCGCCCGCCCCGGAGCTGCTCGCCGAGCACGAGCGGCTGCGCGACGCCCTGCGCGACGGCCGGACCGAGCTCCTGCTCGACCGGCTGGCCGCACACATGGACGATGCCGTCACCCGGATCCTCGCCGCGATGCCCGGGGCCGCCTGAGCCGGAACCGTGTGAATCGGGGCGCTCGCCGCCCCGCGCGATCGTTCGCATACGTAACATCTGGGCACGTGACGGGCGTGCTCGAGGGATTCCTGGTCATCACGGTCGTCGTCGCCGTCGGGTACGCCCTGGGCCGGGGCGGGGTCCTCGGCGACAACGGGTCCCGGGTCCTGGCGCGCACGGCGTTCTTCGTCGCCTCGCCCGCACTGCTGTTCACCACCCTGTCCCGGGCCGACGTCGGTGCGGTCTTCTCCTCCGCGCTCGTGGTCACGGCCGTCACCAGCTCCCTGGCCTGCGCGTTGTTCGTCCCGATCGCGCTGCTGCGCCGCCGGCCCGCGGGGGAGGCGGTGGTCGGCTCGATGGCGTCGGGCTACGTCAACGCCGGCAACCTCGGCATCCCGATCGCGACCTACGTGCTCGGCGACCCGGCGACCGTCGCACCGGTGCTGCTGTTCCAGCTCGCGATCCTCACACCGCTGTTCACGACGCTGATGGACATCCTGCCCGGCGACGGCCGCGGCGAGCGTCCCGGCTGGACGCGCATCGCGTTCGCGCCGCTGCGCAACCCGATCGCCCTCGCGACGGCGGCCGGACTGATCGTGTCGGGTACGGGGATCACGCTGCCCGAGCCGGTCGCGGCGCCGATCGACCTGCTCGCCGACCTCGCCGTGCCCGCGATGCTGCTCGCGTTCGGGATCTCCCTGCACGGCGCCCGGCTGCCGGGCCTCGGGGACACCGCAGGCTCGGTGTGGACCGCCGTCGCGATCAAGAACGTCGTGCACCCGCTGCTCGCCTGGGCCCTGGCCGCCGGCCTGCTCGGGCTGACGGGGCCGGCGTTGCTGGCCGCCGTCGTCCTGGCCGCGCTGCCGACCGCGCAGAACGTGTTCGGCTACGCGGTGCGCTACGACCGCGCCGTCTCCGTGGCCCGTGAGTCCGCACTGGCATCGACGATCGTCGCGGTGCCGGTCCTGCTGGTCATCGCGGGTCTCCTGAGCTGACGGGCGTCCCGACCCACCGATCCGCCCGGCCGCCTGCCTGCCCGCCCGCCCGCCCGGGAGGGTGCTGCCCGTGGGCCGCTTTGCTCTGCACACCGGTACGCACCACCCGCCTGCGCGGCCCCCGGGCCGGGCGGGTCGGAGCCGGCCCGGTGCCGGAGTCCCGGCTCTGCCCCCCCCGGCGCGTACCGGTGTGCAGAGCAAAGGGAGCCAGGGGAGGCCCTTGCCCCGCCCCGGTCGCGCATGCTTCCCTTGGATTGTCGACAACTCGACAACTCGGGTCGACGGACCCGGATCCCAGCCGCACGCCGGACACCTCGACGCACCAGGAGCTGCGAACCCATGGCACAGCTGTCCCCGCTGCTGAAGCAGGCCACCCCGGTCCAGGCCGCCCGCGGTGAGGGCGTCTACCTGTACGACACGGACGGCCGCCGGCACCTCGACTTCACCGCCGGCATCGGCGTCACGTCCACCGGGCACTGCCACCCGACGGTCGTCAAGGCGGCGCAGGAGCAGGTCGGCACCCTGATCCACGGCCAGTACACGACCGTCATGCACCAGCCGCTGCTGAAGCTGGTCGAGCGGATGGGCGAGGTCCTGCCCGAGGGCATCGACTCGGTCTTCTTCACCAACTCCGGCTCGGAGGCCGTCGAGGCCTCGGTGCGGCTCGCGCGCCAGGCCACCGGCCGCTCCACGATCGTCGCCTTCGACGGCGGGTTCCACGGCCGCACGATGGGCGCCGCGGCGCTCACCACCTCCGGTGCGAAGATCCGCGCCGGGATCGGCCCGATGATGGGCGGGGTCGCGTTCTCCCCGTTCCCCTACGCCTACCGCTACGGCTGGTCGGAGGAGGACACCGTCGCGTTCGCGCTGCGCGAGCTCGACCGGGTCCTGGCCAGCTCCGCGCCGGCGTCGGACGTCGCGGCCTTCATCGTCGAGCCGGTGCTCGGCGAGGGTGGCTACGTCCCGACCCCGTCCGCGTTCCTGCACGGTCTGCGGGAGCGGGCCGACAAGCACGGCATCCTGCTGATCGCCGACGAGGTGCAGACGGGCTACGGCCGCACCGGCAGGTTCTGGGGTCACCAGCACGCCGAGGGCTTCACGCCGGACGTCATCGTCACCGCGAAGGGGCTCGCGTCCGGGTTCCCGCTGTCCGCGATCGCCGCGCCGAAGGCGATCATGGAGAAGGCCTGGCCGGGCTCGCAGGGCGGCACCTACGGCGGCAACGCCGTCGCCTGCGCCGCGGCCCTGGCCACCCTGGACGTCGTGCAGGGCGAGGGTCTCGTCGAGAACGCCCGGGTGCAGGGCGAGAAGCTCGTCGCCGGGGTCCGGGACGCGGCGCAGGGGATCGCCGCGATCGGCGACGTCCGCGGCCGTGGCCTGATGGTCGGCATCGAGCTCGTCGACGCCGCGGGCAACCCGGACGGCGCCACCGCGGCGAAGGTCCATGCCGCCGCAGCCGCGCAGGGTCTGCTCCTGCTGACCTGCGGCGTCCAGGGCAACATCGTCCGGATGATCCCGCCGCTGGTCGTCACCGGCGAGCAGATCGACGAGGGCCTCGCGCTCTGGACCAAGGCGCTCGACGACGCGCTGTCCTGACCAACCCCGGGGGAACCGCGAACGGCCCCGCACACCGATCGGTGTGCGGGGCCGTTCGTCGTCCGGGCGGACCCGGTGTACTCAGCGCCCGACGGGCGAGATGTTCAGGCTCATCCCGGCCAGCCCGCGCGAACGGACCGTGAGCTTCTCGGCGATGCCCTCCAGGGCCTGCGCGGCCCCGGACTCGGGCCTGCCCAGCACGATCGGGTTCCCGGCGTCGCCGCCCTCGCGCAGCGCCACCTCGAGCGGGACCTGCCCGAGCAGCGGCACCGGTGCGCCGACGATCTTCGAGAGCGAGTCGGCCACGATCTGCCCGCCGCCGGAGCCGAACAGCTCGTTGCGGGAGCCGTCGGGCATCTCCAGCCACGACATGTTCTCCACGACGCCGGCCAGCCGCTGACGGGTCTGCGTGGAGATCGCACCGGCCCGCTCGGCCACCTCGGCGGCCGCCTGCTGCGGGGTGGTGACGACGAGCAGCTCGGCGTTGGGCACGAGCTGCGCGGTCGAGATGGCGACGTCGCCGGTGCCGGGGGGCAGGTCCAGCAGCAGGACATCCAGATCGCCCCAGAAGACGTCGGCGAGGAACTGCTGCAGGGCCCGGTGCAGCATCGGCCCACGCCAGACGACCGGGGTGTTCCCGTCGGTGAACATGCCGATCGAGATGACCTTCACGCCGTGCGACTGCGGCGGCATGATCATGTTGTCGACCTTGGTCGGCCGGTCGTCCGCCCCGATCATGCGGGGCACCGAGTGGCCGTAGATGTCGGCGTCGACCACGCCGACCTTCAGCCCGCGTCGCGCCATCGACGCGGCCAGGTTGACGGTGACCGAGGACTTGCCGACTCCGCCCTTGCCGGACGCCACGCAGTAGACGCGGGTCATCGACCCGGGCTGGGCGAACGGGATCTCGGGCTCGTCGGAGTCGCCGCGCAGCGACTTGCGGAGCTCGGTGCGCTGCTCGTCGCTCATCACGTCGAGCTCGACCTCGACCCGCTCGACGCCCGGGACCTTCGTGACGGCGTCGGTCACCCGGGTGGTGATGGTCTCGCGCATCGGGCAGCCGGCGACGGTCAGGTAGACGCCGACCTCGGCGAGCCCGTCGGCCGACACGGCGACGCTCTTGACCATCCCCAGCTCGGTGATCGGCTTGTGGATCTCCGGGTCCTCGACGGTGCCGAGAGCGGCGCGCACCCGGTCCTCGACGGTGCTGGTGCTGTCGGTGACGGACATGAGCCTGACGACCTCTTTCCTCTCGCGTCCCACCCATGCTACGTGCGGGTACGGGACACGACGCGTGCCTCCCACCACGCCGCAGTCGGCGTCCCCCTAGCATCGTCTCGGTGGAGGACACCGTCGGCGCCCCGGGGCGCGAGCTCACCGGGCGGCGCCGCGCGGTCCCGACGCGCGAGGAGCTGGCGTCGTGGCGCAGCTTCCTGCGCGCGCACGCCGGCATCACCAAGCTGCTCGAGGGCGAGCTGGAGGTCGAGCAGCAGCTCTCACTGGCCGCGTACGACGTCCTCGTGCAGCTCTCCGAGGCCCCGGAGCACCGGCTGCGGATGACCGAGCTCGCCGACGCCGTCCTGCTGTCCCGGTCCGGGGTGACCCGGCTGGTGGACCGGCTGGAGCGGGCCGGGCTGGTCGCCCGCGCCAAGTTCGCCGGCGACGGCCGCGGCGTCACCGCCAAGCTGACCGACGCCGGCTACGAGCGCCTGCGGATCGCCGCCACGACGCACCTGCGCGGGGTCCGCGAGCACTTCGCCGACCGGCTCGACCCCGCCGATCTCGTCGACCTCGAGCGGATCAGCCGCAAGCTCATCCCCTGAACCGGTCCTTCTTGCGGCCCCGCTTGCGGTCGTCCTTCTCCGCGTGCGGGGCCGGACCGGTGCCCTCGGCCGCGCGGGCGACCGCGTCGTCGAGCCGGTCGGTGAGCTTCTCCAGCTCCCCGCGGAGGTAGTCCCGGCTGGCCGTCTCACCGACCGCCAGCCGGAGCGCCGCGAGCTCGCGGGCGAGGAACTCGGTGTCGGCCTTGGTCCGCTCGGCCCGGCGCCGGTCCTCGTCCAGCGCGATCCGGTCCCGGTCGTCCTGCCGGTTCTGGGCCAGCAGGATCAACGGTGCCGCGTACGCCGCCTGGGTGGAGAACGCCAGGTTCAGCAGGATGAACGGGTACGGGTCCCACTGGATCCGCCAGGCGATCAGGTTCAGCGCGATCCAGAAGACCACGATGACGGACTGGATCGCCAGGAAGCGCCCCGTCCCGAGGAACCGTGCGATGCGCTCGGACAGCCGGGCGAAGCCGTCCGGGTCGACCTCGAACCGCCGGCGTCCGACGCGGGGCTGGTCGAGCCGGCGTCCGACGGGGGCCTCAGGCACCGCGCACCTCCGCACCGCCGGTGTCCCCGCCGTTCGCGGTGCCGCTGTGCACCTCGCCGGGGGCGAGGTCGCGGTCCCGCCAGCCCTGCGGCAGCAGGTGGTCCAGCACGTCGTCGACGGTGACCGCACCGAGCAGGTGGTCCTCGGCGTCGACCACCGGGCCGGCGACCAGGTTGTAGCTGGCGAACCAGCGCGTCACCGCACCCAGCCCCGCCTCCGGGCCGAGCTGCTGCAGCTCGGTGTCCACCATGCCCGCGACCAGCTCGAACGGTGCGGCACGGAGCAGCTGCTGGGCGTGCACACAGCCGAGGTAGCGCCCGGTCGGGGTCGCCGTCGGCGGCCGGACGACGAACACCATCGACGCCAGCGCGGGCGGCACCTCCGGGTTCCGGACCCGGGCCAGCGCCTCCGCGACCGTCGCGTCCGGGGACAGCGTGATCGGCTCGGGGGTCATGAGACCGCCCGCGGTGTCCCACTCGTAGCGCAGCAGCCGCCGGACGGGCTCGGACTCGTCGGGCTCCATCAGCTCCAGCAGCCGGCCGGCCTCGTCGTCGGACAGCTCGCCGAGCAGGTCCGCGGCGTCGTCCGGGCTCATCGCCTCGAGCACGTCGGCGGCCCGGTCGTCGTCGAGGTAGGCCAGCAGCTCCCGCTGGTCGGACTCGGACAGCTCCTCGAACACGTCGGCGAGACGCTCGTCGTCGAGGGCGTCGACGACCTGCCGCTGCCGCTCGTCGGGCAGCCGGGACAGGGCCGCCGCGACGTCGGCGGGGCGCATCGTGTCGAACACCGCCAGCAGCCGGTCGGCGCCCTGGGTGGCGGCGACGTCGAGCCCGGACACGGCCTCCCAGCCGTACACCTCGACGCGCGGGCGACGGGACAGTCGCGCCCGGCGGAACCGGACCGCGACCTTCGTGATCGCCCAGTCCCGGGTCCGGGTCGGCTCGATCGCCGCGTCCACGACGACGCCCGACGCCCCCGACTCGCGCACGCCCACCGTGGAGTTCAGCAGCTCACCGACGACGAGCGTCTCGTTCGGCCGCTGGTCGAACCCGCGCAGGTTCACCGACCCGCTGGCCAGCGTGACCGCGGTCGGCGCCACGTCGGAGACCCGCAGCATCGGGACGAAGATGCTCCGCCGCGCCGACAGGTCCACGACCAGCCCGAGCACCCGCGGCGGGTGGCTGTCGACCCGCAGCGACACGACGACGTCGCGGACCTTCCCGATCCGCTCGCCGTCCGGCCCGAACACGGCCAGCCCGGCCATCCGCGCGACGAACACCCGTGCCGAGGCCATGGGGCGAGCCTAGAGCCGGCGCCGGGCCGGGGCCGGGTGGCACACACCCGCCGGACGATTAGGCTGCGGCCACGTGAGCGAGCGCAGCGCCGAGACCCTCCGCTACGACGTCGTCGACGTCTTCACCGACCGCGCCTACGCGGGGAACCCGCTCGCCGTCGTGCACGGCGCCGAGGCCCTCTCGACGGCGCGGATGCAGGCGATCGCGACCGAGTTCAACCTCTCCGAGACCACGTTCCCGCTGCCCCCGACCGGGGACGGCGACGGGAGCGCCGACTACCGGGTCCGGATCTTCACCCCGGGCCGGGAGCTGCCCTTCGCCGGTCACCCCAGCGTCGGCACCGCCTGGGTGCTGGCCCGCGACGGCGTCATCGGCCACGGCGAGCGGATCCAGGAGTGCGGCGCGGGCCTTCTCCCGGTCCGGGTCGACGGGACGGGCGCCCGCGTCGAGGGCGGGGAGCCGTTCGTCGGGGAGGAGCTGAACGCCGTCCGGCTCGCCGCCGCGGTAGGCCTCGGCCCCGACGACGTCGACGGGGCCGCCGTCCCCGGCGTCGCCGGTGCGGGGGTCGAGTTCGCGATCCTGCTGGTGCAGCCGGACGCCGTCGCCCGTTGCCGGCCCGACCCCGCCGCGCTCGCCGACGCGACCGGCAGCGCGACCGGGCTGCTCGTCGCCGCGGTCGACGCCACCGCCGAGCGGGTGCACGCCCGGATGTTCGGCAACGGCATCGGCGTCCCCGAGGACCCGGCCACCGGGTCCGCCGCCGTCGCGCTCGGGGTGTTCCTCGCCGACCGCGGGCTGGTGGGGGACGACGGCGACCATCCCTTCGTCGTCACCCAGGGCGTCGAGATGGGCAGGCCGTCGACGCTGTACGCGGGGGTCCGCACCGAGGGCGGCCGGGTCGCCGGGACCTGGGTCGGGGGCACCGTCGTCGCGGTGGCCGGCGGATCCCTGACCCCACCTCCCGAGCAGGGGTGACCGGCGAGTAACCCCACCCTGACCACCGGCGGGTGAGAAACCAATCACCTGGACGGGGCGGACGGCGGGCGCTCGTGCCAGAGTCACAGTCCGACGCGAGGTCCGCGCCGAGCACCGTGGCGCGGACGAGGACGATCTCGACGAGGAGCCCGCCTGTGAGCACTACCCTCCGCCCGCGCCGGTCCTGCCTGGCCGTGCCCGGTTCGAGCCAGAAGTTCATCGACAAGGCGCGCGGCCTGAACTCCGACCAGGTGTTCCTGGACCTCGAGGACGCGTGCGCCCCGCTGGCCAAGCCCGGGGCGCGGAAGACGATCGTGGAGGCCCTCAACGAGGGCGGCTGGGGTGAGAAGCTCCGCGTGGTCCGGGTCAACGACTGGACGACCGAGTGGACCTACCGCGACGTGACCGAGGTGGTCGAGGGCGCCGGGGCGAACCTCGACGCGATCATGCTGCCGAAGGTGCAGACCCCGGAGCAGGTCGTCGCGCTGGACCTGCTGCTGACCCAGATCGAGAAGACCCTGGGCTACGAGGTCGGGAAGATCGGCATCGAGGCGCAGATCGAGAACGCGCTGGGCCTGACCAACGTCAACGCGATCGCCACCGCGTCGCCGCGGGTCGAGACGATCATCTTCGGCCCGGCCGACTTCATGGCCTCGATCAACATGAAGTCCCTCGTGGTCGGTGAGCAGCCGCCCGGTTACGACGTCGGCGACGCCTACCACCACATCCTCATGTCGATCCTGATGGCGGCGCGCGCGCACGACAAGCAGGCCATCGACGGCCCCTTCCTGCAGATCAAGGACGTCGACGGCTTCACGCGCGTCGCCGGCCGCTCGGCCGCGCTCGGATTCGACGGCAAGTGGGTGCTGCACCCCGGTCAGATCGACGCGGCGAACGAGACCTTCTCGCCGGCGCAGAGCGACTACGACCACGCCGAGAACATCCTCGACGCCTACGAGTACTTCACGTCCGAGGCGGGCGGGAAGAAGGGCGCCGCGATGATCGGCGACGAGATGATCGACGAGGCCAGCCGGAAGATGGCGCTGGTCATCTCCGGCAAGGGCCGCGCCGCGGGCATGACCCGCACCGAGAAGTGGACGCCGCCGGAGGCGTGAGCCCCGCCCGGTACTGACCAGAGACGTTCAGGAGGAACACCCATGGCCCGGCTCGCACGGACCGCCGGTCTCACCGACATCCAGGAGGAGATCCTCTCCACCGTCCGCAGCTTCGTGGACAAGGAGATCATCCCGCACGCCACGGCGCTGGAGCACGAGGACGCCTACCCGCAGGACATCGTCGACGGGATGAAGGAGATGGGGCTGTTCGGCCTCATGATCCCGGAGGAGTACGGCGGTCTCGGCGAGTCGCTGCTGACCTACGCGCTCGTCGTCGAGGAGATCGCGCGCGGCTGGATGAGCGTCTCCGGTGTGATCAACACCCACTTCATCGTGGCCTACATGCTGCGCCAGCACGGCACGCAGGCGCAGAAGGAGCGCTACCTGCCGAAGATGGCCACGGGCGAGACCCGCGGCTCCTTCTCGATGTCCGAGCCCGACCTCGGCTCGGACGTCGCGGCCATCAAGACCAAGGCGGTCGAGTCGAGCGACGGCAGTGGTGACTATGTCATCGACGGCGCCAAGATGTGGCTGACCAACGGTGGCACGTCGAACCTGACCGCGGTGCTGGTCAAGACCGACGAGGGCGCGGAGAAGGCCCACCAGAACCTCACGACGTTCCTGGTCGAGAAGCCCACCGGCTACGGCGAGGTCGCTCCCGGCCTCGTCATCCCCGGCAAGATCGACAAGATGGGCTACAAGGGCGTGGACACCACCGAGATGGTGTTCAAGGGCCACCGGGTGTCCGGCGACCAGATCCTCGGCGGGGAGCGCGGCAAGGGCTTCTCGCACATGATGGACGGCGTCGAGGTCGGCCGGGTCAACGTCGCCGCCCGTGCCTGCGGCATCGCGATCCGGGCCTTCGAGCTCGGCGTCGAGTACGCCCAGCAGCGCTCCACCTTCGGCAAGCCGATCGCCCAGCACCAGGCGATCAGCTTCAAGCTCGCCGAGATGGCGACCAAGGTCGAGGCCGCGCACCTGATGATGGTCAACGCCGCGCGCCTGAAGGACCGCGGCGAGCGCAACGACGTCGAGGCCGGCATGGCCAAGATGCTCGCCTCGGAGTACTGCAAGGAGGTCACCGAGGAGTCGTTCCGCATCCACGGCGGCTACGGGTACTCCAAGGAGTACGAGATCGAGCGCCTCATGCGTGAGGCCCCGTTCCTGCTCATCGGCGAGGGCACCTCGGAGATCCAGAAGACGATCATCTCCCGGGGTCTGCTGCGCGACTACAAGCTGCGCTGAGCGGCCTGCCCGTGGGCTGAGGCGTCCGGCCGGCACGACCGGCCGGACGCCGGCGCCCCGCTCCGCCGCTCACACCGGTACGACCAGCCGCGGGACGCCGAGAGCTGCGGCGTAGTCGAGCGTGTACCGGGTCCCACCGGTCGGCTCGTCGCCCAGCGGGAAGCCGACGACGAGCCGGCTGCGGTCCACCATCCACCGGTTCCGGGCGTGATAGGCGTCCGATCCGAGCCGCGCGGCACCGAGCTCGACCACGGCGGCCAGCCGGTGCGCGTCCTGCCACCGGCGGACGGCCGCGGCCGCGACGTCCGGCTGGTCGGCGACCGTGCACGGCACGACGACGATCGCGGCGTCCGTGCACCGCGCGAGCCGGTCGAGCGCCGCGGTGTCGATGCCGACCGCGCCGCCGACGTGGACGGTCGTCCCGGCCCGGGCGAACGGCGCCACGAACTCCTCGAACAGGGCCACCGGTCATGCGTCCGGTTCCGACCGGACCCCGCGCGAGCCGGTGATCGTCAGTGCGTCGGGCAATGCGGCCTCGCCGGTGTCGTCGGTCGTCGTGTGCCCGGGTGCGTTCCGCGGAACGCACCCGCTCCGCGTCGTCACGACGGGGCCCCGGATCCGCCGGGGGCGGCGACCCGATCGGTGACGTACCGGACGTCGTTATCCTCCCGGGCACATCGAGCAGTCCTCGTGCGTTGAGGGGGTTGCGAGCGTCGAGAAGGAGTGCACCATGACCAACCCCTTCGGCGGCCAGGCACGCCCGGCACCGGGCCTGCCGCAGCTGCCCACCCCGCCGACCGGGTGGCCGGTCGGCTCCTACGCCACCTACGAGGAGGCGCAGCGCGCCGTCGACCACCTCGCCGACTCCGACTTCCCGGTCCGGGACGTCACGATCGTCGGCGTCGACCTGATGCTGGTGGAGCGGGTCATCGGCCGCCTGACCTGGGGCCGGGTGCTCGCTTCGGGCGCGGCGTCCGGTGCCTGGTTCGGTCTGTTCGTCGGTCTGCTGCTCAGCCTGTTCTCCCCGGACGGGAGTTTCCTCCCGATCGTGGTCGGCCTGGTCTCCGGTGCCGTGTTCGGCATGGCCTTCGCCGCCGCCGGCTACGGCGCCAGCAAGGGCCGCCGGGACTTCCAGTCGTCCAGCCAGATGGTCGCGGGCCGCTACGACGTCCTCTGCGAGCCCCGCAACGCCGAGCAGGCCCGGGAGATGCTCGCCAAGCTCGCGATGGGCGGTCCCGGCGGGGGTTTCTGACCCCGCCCGGACCCGTCCCGGCCGCCGTCACCCGGCAGGGTGGCGGCGGTCTCGTGCGTCGGGGCCCCGCACCCGTTCCCTTTCCCGGCGAAGCTCCCTAAAGTGCGCGCGTCGGACATACCGGAAAGGGACACTCGATGACACAGGTGTCACGAGCGGGCGCGGCGGGGCACGACCTGCCCCCGGCCGCGGTCGACGAGGACGTGCTGCTCGCGGAGCGGCGGAAGTGGACCCCGTTCAAGATCGCGATCTGGGCGACGATCGCGCTGCTGGGCGGCCTGGGCTGGGTGATGGTGGCCCTGGTCCGTGGCGAGACGGTCAACGCCATCTGGTTCGTGTTCGCCGCGGTGGCGACCTACCTGATCGCCTACCGCTTCTACTCCACCTACATCGAGGACAAGCTCCTCAAGCCGGACGACCGACGAGCGACACCCGCGGAGTACAAGGAGAACGGGCAGGACTTCCTCCCGACCGACCGCCGCGTCCTCTACGGCCACCACTTCGCCGCCATCGCCGGTGCGGGCCCGCTGGTCGGCCCGGTGCTCGCGGCGCAGATGGGATACCTGCCCGGCACGATCTGGATCATCGTCGGGGTCATCCTCGCCGGGGCGGTGCAGGACTACCTGGTCCTGTTCTTCTCGATGCGCCGGGGCGGCCGCTCGCTGGGGCAGATGGCCCGCGAGGAGCTCGGCCGGGTCGGCGGCGCCGCTGCGCTCGTCGCGACGCTCGCGATCATGATCATCCTGGTCGCGGTGCTGGCGCTGGTCGTGGTGAACGCGCTCGGCGAGAGCCCCTGGGGCGTCTTCTCGGTCGCGATGACCATCCCGATCGCGCTGTTCATGGGCGTCTACCTGCGCTTCCTGCGGCCCGGGAAGGTCTCCGAGGTCTCCTGGATCGGCTTCGTCCTGCTGATGGCTGCGATCATCGCGGGCGGCTGGGTCGCGGAGACCGAGTGGGGCGCGTCCGTCTTCACCCTGGAGCCGGTGACGATCGCCTGGGGCATCATCGTCTACGGGTTCATCGCCGCGGTGCTCCCGGTGTGGCTGCTGCTCGCCCCGCGCGACTACCTGTCGACGTTCATGAAGATCGGCACGATCGTGCTGCTCGCCGTCGCGATCATCGTCGTGCGGCCGGAGCTGAACGCGCCCGCGTTCAGCGAGTTCGCCGGACGCGACGACGGCCCGGTCGTCTCCGGCTCGCTGTTCCCGTTCCTGTTCGTGACCATCGCCTGCGGCGCCCTGTCCGGGTTCCACGCGCTGATCTCCTCGGGCACCACGCCGAAGCTGGTGGAGAAGGAGCGGCAGACCCGGTTCATCGGCTACGGCGGCATGCTCATGGAGTCGTTCGTCGCCATCATGGCGCTGGTCGCGGCCCTGTCCATCGACCGCGGGCTCTACTTCGCGATGAACGTGCCCGCCAACCTGACCGAGGGCACCGTCGAGGGCGCGGCCGCGTTCGTCAACTCGCTCGGGCTGATGAACGTCAACGTCACCCCGGACCAGCTCGCGACGACCGCGGCGCTGGTGGGGGAGGAGTCGATCGTCTCCCGGACCGGCGGTGCGCCGACGCTGGCGGTCGGTCTCGCGAACATCATGCAGCAGTTCATCGGCGGTCCCGCCATGATGAGCTTCTGGTACCACTTCGCGATCATGTTCGAGGCGCTGTTCATCCTGACCGCGGTCGACGCGGGCACTCGGGTGGCGCGCTTCATGCTGCAGGACGCGATCGGCACCGTCGTCCCGAAGTTCAAGGACACCTCGTGGCGGGCCGGGGCATGGATCTGCACCGCGCTGATGGTCGGTGGCTGGGGCGCGATCCTGGTCATGGGCGTCACCGACCCGCTCGGCGGGATCAACACGCTGTTCCCGCTGTTCGGCATCGCCAACCAGTTGCTGGCGGCGATCGCGCTCGCGGTCTGCCTGGCGCTGGCCGCCCGGGGCGGACGGGCCCGCTACCTGTGGATCATCGCCGTACCGTTGGCGTTCGCGGCCGTCATCACGGTCACGGCGTCGATGTACAAGATCTTCTCGTCGAACCCGAAGATCGGGTACTGGGCGCAGCACCTCGCGTTCCGGGACGCGATCGCGTCCGGCGAGACGAGCTTCGGCACCGCGGGCACCCCGGAGGCGATGGCGGCCGTCGTCCGCAACACCTTCATCCAGGGGACGCTGTCGATCCTGTTCGTCTCGCTGGCGATCGTCGTGATCGTGACCGCCGTGCTGGCGACCTGGAAGTCGGTGCAGGCAGGCGGGCGCCCGGACAACGAGGACCCGGCCGTCCCGGCCCGGATCTACGCACCGGCCGGGATGATCGCGACCCCGGCGGAGAAGGAGCTGGAGAAGCAGTGGGCGGGGACCGTCGGCACGCCGGCCCGGTCGGGGCACTGAGCCCGGTGCTCGACCGGCTGCGCGGCCTGCACCGCTGGTGGCGGGGGGTGATCGGGGCGGACCTCTACGACCGCTACCTCGACCACCACCGCCGGGCCGGGCACGACCACCCGCCGATGACCGAGCGGGAGTACTGGCGGGCCCGGACCGACCACCAGGAGCGCAACCCGCAGGGCCGCTGCTGCTGAGCGCCCCGGCTGCGCCGCACGGGTGGTGCGGCGCAGCCGGGGACGTCCGGACGGGCGGCACGATCGCGTGCGGGGTGTGTCCCCGGGCGCGTCGAGGTTCCCGTCACGCGGCGCGGCGGGCAGGATCGGCTCCGTGAACGGCGAGGCGTGGCAGAGCGACGAGATCCGCCCTTCCACCGTGCACCGGGCCTACGGGCGCGGCGCGGCCGGGTACGACGCGTTCGTCGGGATGATCCCCGGCTACCGCACGCACCTGAGGGTCTCGGCGTCGCGGATGGGTCTGGGCGAGGGGTACGGCCTGCGCCTGCTCGACATCGGGTGCGGGACCGGCGTCTCGACCGAGGCGTTGCTGACCACGGTGAAGGGCGCCGAGGTCGTCGCGGTCGACGCGTCCACCGAGATGCTCGCCGTCGCGCGCCGGAAGAACTGGTCCCCGCGGGTGTCGTTCGTGCACGCCAAGCTGGAGACGCTCGCCGAGGCCGGGATCGAGGGCCCGTTCGACGGCATCCTCGCCTCCTACCTGGTCTCCAACCTGCCCGACGCCGAGCACGGCCTCCGCAGGCTGCTGTCGCTGCTCGCGCCGGGCGCCCCGCTCGCCGTGCACGACTACGCCGTCGGCGGCACCCGCGGCCGGGCCCGCTGGGCGACGGCGGGCTGGGGCTACCTGCTGCCCCTCGCGGCCGCCCGCTGGGGCGTCTCCGACCTGCTGCGCTACCGGCTGAAGCGGGTCGCCTCCGCCGGTGGGCCGGAGCAGATGAAGCTGCGGATGGAGCGGGCCGGGTTCGGCGACGTCCGCGTCCAGACGATGGGCGGGGTGCAGCAGCACCTCGTGCACACCTTCCTCGGGCGGCGCCCCGAGGAGCCGGACGTCGTGGGGGAGCGGAAGGCCCGGTCGTCGGCACTGGCCGCGGCCGGCTGGCGGCCGGTCGGCGCTCCCGGCCGGGACACCGCGCAGGACACCGGCCCGGTCGACGAGGGCGGCCCGGAGGACCCGGGCTACGCCGACGAGCTGCCGGACGAGGTCGTCGAGGACACCGGGGGCGAGGGTGACGCCGCCGAGGACGGGGCGGACCCCGCACCTCGCCCGGACGGTCCCTCCGGGGCCGGCCCCCGCGACCCGGACGACGACGCGCCGGACCGGCCCCGCGGGCGCGGCGCGTCCCTGGCCGGACGCTGGCGCGGGACACCCGCTCCTGCGGAGCCGGCCGGGGACGGCACGGGCTCCCGGCAGGACGGCCCGGACGAGGCGGATGCGGCGGCCCGCTCGGACGACCGCGATCCCTCCGGCACCGGCACCGGCACTGGCACTGGCACTGGCACCGGCACTGGCTCCGGCTCCGGCACCGGCTCCGCGGACCGTGCTGCCCCCGCTGACGACGATCCGACCGGCCGCGCCGACGGCACATCCGGTCCCGGCGACGCCGACACCGGGTCCGGCGACACCGGCTCCGGCGACACCGGGTCCGGCGACACCAGGTCCGACGGCCCCGACGACGAACCGCCGACCCCGCCCACCGGCACCCGGACGGTCCGCTGACGGACGTCCGCCGACCGCGGGACCCTGCGGCCCCGGACGGTCCGCTACAGCCAGCCGTTGCGGCGGAAGTTCCGGTACAGCAGCGTGCAGATGGTCGCGATGACCAGCAGCACCAGCGGGTACCCGAAGTTCCAGTGCAGCTCGGGCATGTAGTCGAAGTTCATCCCGTAGACCCCGGCGATCATGGTCGGGACCGAGATGAGACCGGCGTAGGCGGTGATCTTCCGCATGTCGTTGTTCTGCCGCATGCTGATCTTCGCCAGCACCGCGTCGACCAGCGTGGTCAGCAGTTCGTTGAACCCGGCGACCTGCTCGGCGACGCCGCCGAGGTGGTCGTCGACGTCGCGGAAGTAGGACCGCACCTCGTGCGGCACCAGCGCGCTGTAGCCCTCCGACAGCTTGCGCATCGGCCCGACCAGCGGCATCACGCTGCGGCGCAGGTCGAGGATCTCGCGCTTCATCACGTAGATCTGCTCGGGGTTCATCGTCGAGCGGGGTGAGAACACCTCGGCCTCGACGGCGTCCAGATCGCCCTCGATCTGCCGGACGACCTCGATGTAGGAGTCGACCACGTGGTCGGCGATCCCGTGCAGCACCGCGGCGGGCCCCAGCCGCAGCTGGTCGGGGTCCTCCTCGAGACGGCGGCGCACCTCGCGGAGGCCGGTGTGCCTGCCGTGCCGGACCGTGACGACGAAGTCCCGGCCGAGGAACGTCATGACCTCGCCGGTCTCGACGATCTCGTTGGCCGTCGTCGGGTCGGCGTGGCCGACGTAGCGGACCGTCTTGAGCACCATGAACAGTGTGTCGTCGTAGCGCTCGAGCTTGGGCCGATTGTGCGCGTGCACCGCGTCCTCGACGGCGAGCTCGTGCAGCCCGTAGGTCTCGGCGACACCGGAGATCTGCTCGGCGTCCGGCTCGTGCAGGCCGATCCAGACGAAGCCGTCACCGCGCTCGCGGACCTCGGCGATGGCCTCGTCGTGGGTCCAGCGGCCCGGCAGGCGTTCCCCGTCGACGTAGACGGCGCAGTCGACGACGTAGGCCGACAGCGGGACGCGCAGCCGGTCGGCCGGGCTGTTCGCGGCGGCGCGGGCGGCGGCCCGCTCGGCGCGACGGCTGCGGCCGGCGGACCGGATGGCGGGGCGGAGCTGGGAGAGCGAGGGCATCACGGGAGGAACCTCCGGGCGGGGACCGAGGTCGTGCGGCCGCACCGGCGGCCGCCTGGCTCACGACTCGCCTCCCGCCGGGGCTCAGCCCGGGTGCGTGCTCCGGGCAGAGGGGAGCGGGAGGCGGCACGTACTGCTCGCCGGTGTCCGGGACTCTGACGACACCGCTCTCACCTCCCTGGATCCGACGGGTCCGTCCCTGTCATCGCGCACACGCACCGGAACGTGTCGGAGATGTGAGATCCCCGACCGGGCACGTGTGAGCCGGACCGCCGTGTCGCTCGCGGGCCACCGGATAGATTACCCGCGCAACGAGTCGTCGGCGTGATGGGAGCGTGAACGGTGCAGTTCGGGCGCTACTACGAGGAGTTCGAGGTCGGTGCCGTCTACAAGCACTGGCCCGGTAAGACGGTCACCGAGTACGACGACCACCTCTTCTGCCTCCTCACGATGAACCACCACCCGCTACACATGGATGCGCACTACGCAGGGGAGACCACGGACTTCGGCAAGAACGTCGTGGTCGGCAACTACATCTACTCGCTGCTGCTCGGCATGTCGGTTCCCGACGTGTCCGGCAAGGCGATCGCGAACCTCGAGGTCGAGTCGCTCAAGCACACGAAGCCGACCTTCCACGGGGACACGATCTACGGCGAGACCGAGGTCCTGGACAAGACCGAGTCGAAGTCCAAGGACGACCGCGGCGTCGTGTACGTCGAGACCCGCGGCTACAAGCAGGACGGCACCGTCGTCTGCACCTTCCGGCGCAAGGTGATGGTGCCGAAGGAGAAGTACGGGGAGACCCGCGGCGGGGAGCAGCCCGGCCGTCCGACCCCCCAGGTCTGAGACGCGCGCCTCGGCCCCGCACCGGATCCCGGTCGCGGGGCCGACGTGTGTCCCCCACACGCCACCCCGGGGCGCCGCCCGGATCACCCGGTGCAGTGTCGGGGCCGGGTCCCGACCCGCGGCCGGGGCTCCGGCGGCCGGGCCGGCACCCGTCGTGGGGCCAGGTGCGGGCGGGCGGGTCGCCTCAGCTCCGCGGGAGGCAGCCCCAGCCCGTCAGGGCCTCGGTGAGGCCGTCGACGACGGGCAGCGCGGCGTAGGCGGCGCGGTCCACGAACCGGGCGTCGTCGGCGTCGTCCCCGGGCCGCGGTTCCGTCGCGGATCCCGAGGTGAGGGCGCACGCGTAGTCCGCGATCCGGTAGGGCCCGCGGTGCACCACACCGACGAGCCTGCCGGGACGTACCGTCAGGCCGGTCTCCTCGGCCAGTTCCCGGACGACGGCGGTGTGGTCGTCCTCACCGGGCTCGACCCGGCCGCCCGGAACCGACCACCGGCCACGCCCCGGCTCGTTCGCCCTGCGTACCAGCAGCAATCGGCCGTCCGGGTCAAAGACGATTCCACCCACGCAGGCGACGTGTCGGCTACTGTCGGTCATCCGTAACGACGGTACGCTGCTCGGGTGCCGGTACCCCGGGTCCGCGGGGCTCGGGTACCAATGACGAGGTTGTTCCCAACGGGCCGGAACGGGTGACGAGTAACGTGCGCAAGATTCTGATCTTCGCCGCTGTGGCGCTGGGTATCTTCCTGGTCGTGACCGCGCCGCAAGCGGCGGCGGGATCGGTGCAGAACGTCGGCAACATCCTCTACGACGCCGCCCAGTCGGTCTCGACCTTCGTCACGTCGTTGATCTGATCCCGTGCTCGCGCCCCGGGAGATCGACGAGTACCTGCTCCCCACGGAGCGGCGCGTCATCCGTGTGCGCCAGCACTGGGCCGTCATGGCCCGGCACATCCTGCAGACGGGCCTGTTCATCCTGATCGTCGTCGCGATCGAGCAGTTCACCGACGGCAGGCAGCTCGGTACGTCGGTCGACATCCTGATCGACAACCTGGCGTTCTACCTGGTGCTGGTCGCCGTACTGCGGTTCACGGCGCTCACGATCCTCTGGTGGATCGAGCGCATCGTGATCACCGACAAACGCGTGATGATCGCCCAGGGGATCATCGTCCACAACGTCGGCATGATGCCGCTCGGCAAGGTCACGGACCTGACCTTCCGCCGGTCGCTGTCCGGTCGTCTGCTCGGCTACGGGACGATGGTGGTCGAGTCGGCAGGTCAGATCCAGGCCCTCAACAAGATCGACTACATGCCCCGGCCCGAGGAGATCTACGAGGCGCTCTCCGAGCTGGTGTTCGGCGAGAAGGGCAAGACCCGCGCGACGGGCATGCTCGCCAAGCCGCGCTGGCGGCGCTGAGACGCCCGTCCGGAGGGACGGGCCGCGTGCACCCGCGCGGCGCTAGGGTCGGCCCGTGCCCGTGATCGATCTGCACGCCCACTCCACCGCCTCCGACGGCACCGACACCCCGGCCGAGCTGGTCCGCGCGGCCGGCGCGGCCGGGCTCGACGTCGTCGCGATCACCGACCACGACACGACCCACGGCTGGGACGACGCGGTCGCCGCCCTGCCGGCCGGTCTGTCCCTGGTACGCGGTGCCGAGTTCTCCTGCCTCAGCCCCACCGGCCGCCCGGGCGAACCGCGCTGCTCGGTGCACCTGCTCGGCTACCTGTTCGACCCGCGGCACGACGCGATCGTCGCCGAGCAGGACCGGCTGCGGGAGGAACGGGTGCAGCGGCTGCACACCATGATCGGCCGGATGGCGGCCGACGGGTACCCGGTCGACGTCGACACCGTCTTCGCCCACCTGCCCGAGGGCGGCAGCGCCGGACGGCCGCACCTGGCCCGGGCACTCGTCGCCGCCGGCGTCGTCGGTTCGGTCGACGAGGCGTTCGCCGAACTGCTGCACAACGACAGCCCCTACTACGTGCCGCGGGCCGACACCGCGGTCGAGACGGCCGTCGAGATGATCGTCGCGGCCGGCGGGATCGCCGTGTTCGCGCACCCGCTGGCTCGCAGGCGCGGCACCGTGATCGAGCCGTCGGTGCTGGTCGACCTGGTCGGGTACGGGCTCGGCGGCGTCGAGGTGGACCATCCGAACCACCTGCCCGCCGACCGGGAGCTGCTGCGGGGCCTCGCCGCCGAGCACGGCCTGCTGGCCACCGGGTCCAGCGACTACCACGGCACCAACAAGACCACCCCGCTCGCCGAGGAGACCACCGCGGCCGAGGTCTACGACGCCGTCGTCGCCCGCGCCTCCGGCGTGCCGGTCGTGCACGGCTGATCCGTCCGGGCGACCCGCGGGGGGTGACCGGGGTCGCTGTACCGTGGACGGATGGCCCGGACCACCCCTGCCACCACCGGGTGCCCGGACGGTCAGCTCGGCCTCGACCTGCTGGATCCCGACTTCGGCGTCCAGGCACTGCACCGGGTGACCCCCGCCCGGCTCGACGCGTGGGACGCCTGCCCGCGGCGGTACCGGATGCTGCACGTCGACCGCCCTGCCCCGGCCCGCGGCGGCGCCTTCGCGCACACCACGCTCGGCGCCGTCGTGCACCTGGCGCTGCGGTCGCTGGCCGCGCTGCCCCCGCACCGGCGGACCCCGGCCGAGGCCGCCGGACTGGTCCGGCGACACTGGTCCGACGAGGGGTTCGCCGACCGCGAGCAGGCCGCCCGGTACCGGCGTCGCGCCGAGGAATGGCTGGCCACGGCCGCGGAGGGCCCGGTCGGCGCGACCGAGCCGCTCGCCGTCGAGCGGTGGGTGAGCGCGGCCGCGGGCGGGCTGCTCGTCGAGGGCCGGATCGACCGCGTCGACGACGGCGGCGAGGGCGCGGTCGTCGTCGACTTCAAGACCGGGCGCCGGGTCCCCACCGACGACGACGCCCGGGACTCCCGCCAGCTCGCGTTGTACGCCGTCGCCACCGCCCAGGTGTTCCGCCGCCGCTGCCGGCGGGTGGAGCTGCACCACGTCCCCACCGGCACCGTCGCGGCCTGGGAGCACGACGACGCGTCCCTCGACGGCCACGTCCGGGCCGCGGAGGAGACCGCGGGCGCCGCCGCCGCGGCGACCGGCGCGCTCGCCGGGGGCGGCGACCCGGCGGAGCTGTTCCCGGTGCGTACCGGTGTGCAGTGCGGCACCTGCCCGGTGCGACGGCACTGCCCCGAGGGTCGCGCCGCGGCACCCGAGCCCCGCCCGTGGGACCTCCTCGTCCCGTGAGCACCGACCCGCGCCACCCCGACCGGCCCGGACCGCGCGGTCCCGGCGACCGGCTTCCCGGCCACCGGCCGCCGGACCGGGGCGGTCGTCCCGCACCGCCCGCCCCACCCCGGCACCGGCCGGCCCCGGGCGACGGACCGGTCCCCGGCGGCGCCCGGCACGGCGGCTCCGGGCCGCCGGAGCCGCCGACCCGGCCCTCCGGTGTCCCCCAGGGGCACCGCCCACCGGTGCGGCGCGCCCCGGCCGGGCCCGGTGCCGGAGGTCCCGATGCGTTCGCCGGCGACGGCGCCCGTCGTGGGCCGGCCGGCCCGGGAGGCCGGCGCCGGGACACGGACCAGGCGCCGGGCCGGGCCGGTGGCGGCGGATCGCGGCGCGGGCCGGCCGGACCGGCCGGGGGCGACCGTGCGCGCCGCCGTGGCGACGACGGCCATCCCGCGTCGCGGGCACCGGGCGGCGACCGCGACGACCGTCGGCGCACCCCCCGCGCCGCCGGACGGACGACCACCGCCGCCGGACGGGTCCTGCGCGGGGTCTCCGGCGTGCTCGCCGGTGGCCTCGTCGTGCTGGCTGTCGGGCTCGGCATCGTGGAGTGGGTCGCCGGGAGCAACGGTGTGCCCGGCCCGGGCTCCGGTGCGCTCGCCGGACACGCCGGCGCGGCCGTCGCCGCCGTCGTCGGGCAGATCGTCGCGGACCGGCGCCGGGACCGGACCGGGTCCCTCGTCGCGCTCGGCGTCGTCGGGCTCGCGGCGCTGGTGCTGGGTGCCGGCTGGTTCCTGTAGCCCGGCCGGACGGGCGCTCAGACGAGCTCGGAGTCCCGCACCCGCTGCATGTCGCGGATCATCCGCCTGCGCAGCACCGGGACCCGGTCGACCAGCCGCATCCCGGCCCGCGTACCGGCCGTCCCGAGGGCCCGCGCGACCGGTCCGCGCGAGGCGGCCCCGTCGTTCATGAACTCCAGCGACTCCCGGACGGCGAGCGCCGAGTAGCGCCGCATCAATGACTCGTACCCGCCGACGGCCTCGCGGAGCCCCAGCTCGCCGTCACGGACCCGGACGAGGCGCTCGCACAGCTCGCGGGCGTCGCGCAGCGCGGTGTTGGCCCCGGCGCCGCGGCCCGGGGTCATGGTGTGCGCGGCGTCGCCGAGCAGCGTGACGGGGCCGGGTTCCCACTCCGGCAGCGGGTCCGAGGTACGGATGTCGATCGTGATCGCCGACGCCGGGTCCGAACGTTCCAGCAGCTCGTGCCAGCGCGGATCCCAGTCGTCGGTGACCCGGCGCGCATGGGTGAGCAGAGCAAAGCCGTCCGTGGAGGAGGTCATCCCGCCGGGGAACCGGGTGTGCGAGACGGTCACGCCCCACGACACGAAGTCGGTCGTCGGGTCGCCGGCCAGGCCCTCCCACCCGTGCAGCGCCGCGGCGTGCGCCGGAGCGATCCCGGGCCGGGGGACGTGGTCGTCGTCCCACCGCATCCGCATCACGTGGCTGATGCCCATCCCGCCGTGGCGGTCGAACATCAGCGCCATCCCGGGGACGTCGCCGTCCGGGAGCAGGGCGGTGGCGGCCGCGTCGAGCGGGGCCTTCCCGCCGATCGCGACCAGCCCGGTGGACGTGTGCCCGGCGCCGGGGAGGAACCGCCGCCGGACGGGCGAACCGGCCCCGTCCGCCCCGACCAGCAGGTCGCCGGTGACCGGCTCGCCGCCGCCGGCGTGCACGGTGACCCGCCCGTCGGGACGCAGCTCGTAGCCGGTGACCGGCCTGCCCCAGGCCACCGCGTCGGTGATGCCGGTGAGCAGCACCTGGCGCAGCGTGGCCCGGCTGACGTTGTGCTCGTCGCTCCCGCCGCCGGGCATCTCGGCGAACGGGACCGCCAGGAGCCGGCGGTACCGCTCGGTGCACATCAGCAGCCGTGCGTAGGGCTCGCCGGTGCTCGCCTCGAACACCGCGTACAGCTCCGGGGCGAGGCAGGCACGCAGCGCGCGGGCCCCGTTCGGGGAGATCCCGACCCGGTAGCCGCGCAGCCCGGCGGCCCGCGGACCGTCGTCGCGCTCCAGCACGACGACGTCGATTCCGGCCCGGCGCAGACCCTGCGCCAGGCAGAGGCCGCCGGTACCGGCTCCGGCGACGATGACTCGGAAGGACATGACGGACCTCCGGACGAGGACAGGTGTGGTCGCGGCCGGTCGCGGGTGCGACGGGCCGTGGTGGGGCCGTGGTGGTCGGGGACCTCAGGCGTCGCCGGACTGTCCGAGGCGCTGCGCGAACCGGCGCAGCTCCTCGCGGTCCCAGGTCAGGCGTCCGCCGCGCACGTCGTCGACGAGAGCGGCGACCCAGGCCGTCTCCGCCTCCAGCATCGTGATGGCGTACTCCAGCTCCACGACGACGACGCGGGGAAGGAACCCCTCGACCGCCTCGTGGCTCGCCCGCGAGGCCGCGAGGCGCCGGCGCAGCCCGTCGAGACGGGTGTCCAGTGCGCGGGCCGCGTCGGCCGGGCGGAGCTGGGCGAGGTGCGCGAGCCCGACGACGAACTCGGGGAACTCCGGCCGCGGCGCGGCCAGCATCTCCCGGGTCCAGTCCGCCGCGTTCTCGCGACCGGCGTCGGTGACCGTGTAGAGGGTGCGTTCCGGGCGGGCGGTCTCCCGCTCGGTCGCGTGCTCGGTGATCAGGCCGTCACGCGCGAGACGGTCGATCGTCTTGTAGAGCTGTGACCGCTGCCCGACGTTGACCACGTCGTCCTTGCCCCGCTCCCGGATGAGCTGCTGCATCCGGTACGGGTGCATCGGCTCCTCGGTGAGCAGGGAGAGGACGGCGAGAGCCAGCCCGGACCGCTGCGTCATAGTGTCGAAGGTACTAGTGTCTCGGACACTAAGGCAAGGAGGCGGACGGACCCAGGAGGACGACCTGATCGCCGCGCAGCTCGGCGAGCAGCCCGCCCTGCGCCGTGACCTGCACGGGGCCGGTCCAGCCCGCGCGGTCGACGGGCACCGTGCGCCCGGCCGAGCCGGTGCCGGGATCGACGTCGGCGAGGCCGCCGGGGACCGGGACGAGCAGCCGGTCGCCGTAGCGGGTACCGGGGCCGAGCGTGCCGGGCACCGACCAGAGCGGCTGCAGGGTGCCGGTGTCGAGCGCGACGGTGGCACTGCCGGTCCACCAGTAGCGCCGCGCGTCGTCGGAGGAGGTGCGGGCCACGCCGTCGGCGGGCGCGGTGATCCGGGGGCCGGTGGCGACCGGGAACTCGCCGGTCTTGCGGCCGCCGCGGTCGTAGAGCGCCAGCCGCGGGACGCCCGGCAGCAGCACCGCGGACCGCTCGGGGGAGACCGCGACCAGCTGCGCGCCGTCGGTCCCGATCTCGGCCGACGAGTCGAAGACGGGCCGGTCGCCGTCGGTCCCGCTGGGCCGGATCACCGACAGTCGTTCGGTGGCCTGGCCGGGGCAGCGCTCGAGCACGCCGGCCCGGTCGCGGGCCGCCGCGAAGGAGAGGTACGTGCAGCCGGCCCGTGGCTGGTCGCCGGGCTCCTCCTGCGCGCGGACCGTGCCGTACTCGGCGGTCCGGACGAGGTCGGAGCGGAACGTCTCGGCGTAGTCCTGCCCGGTGGCGAGCACCGGGTCCTGGCCGATCAGGCGGGTACCGGGGCGGGTGTCGAGGGTGCGGGTCGGCCCGCGCAGGCCGGTGTCCGGACCGAGGGTGCTGAGCTCGGAGCAGTACTCGTCGTTGCGGTAGAGCGCCAGCACCCGGCCGTCGGCCAGGCCGGTGGTGCACAGCGGCAGGTCGCGGGTGTAGCTCCACCGTTCCTGTCCGGTGGTGGCGTCGCGGCCGGAGATCCGGGACCCCTCGGCCACGACGACGCCGTCACCGGCGACGAGCGGGACCGGTGTCCCCGGGCTGGCGGCCCGCCACAGCTCGGTGAAGGACGCGGGCACCGCCCCCGCGGGCGGGGGTGGCGCCGGCGCGGCCGTGGCCGGGACGGACTCGGTGTTCGCGGCGGGACTCTGCACGCCGTAGAGCACGGCTCCGCCGCCGAGCAGCAGGACGAGCACCGCGGCGACCAGGAGGTCGCCGCGGTGGCGTCGTTCGGCCGGTGTCCGCGACCAGGGCAGACGTCCGGGTCGCGGGTCCCGCGGGCGCAGCACGCGTGCGGGGGACCGTCAGCTGGCGGCGGCGTCGGAGTCGCCGGTGGATCCGTCGCCGGAGTCCGAGCGGCGCCGGGCGCCGCCACGGCGACGACGACGGCGCGGCTTGCCGTCGCCGCCGGCCTCCGCCCCACCGTCGGAGCCGGGCCCGTTCTGCGGGGCGGCCCCGTCGCCCTGGCCCTGCTCGGAGGAGGCGTCGACCGCCACCCCGCCGCGGGTCCGGGTCCGGGCACGGCGCTTGCGCGGACGGCGTCCGCCGTCGTCGCCGGCGCCGTCGCGTGCCGGACGCCCGCCACGCTGCTTCTTCGACCCGTGGTCGCCCTCGGCGTCGATGTACTCGGCGTCGAGCCCGGCCCGGGTGCGCGCGGACAGCGGGAGCCGCCCGGTCGAGTCGGTCGGGATGTCCAGGTCGGTGAACAGGTGGTCGGAGGTCGAGTAGGTCTCGACCGGCTCCGGCATCCCCAGGTTCAGGTCCTCCGAGATGAGCTTCCAGCGGGGGATCTCGTCCCAGTCGACCAGGGTGACGGCGACGCCCTCGCGCCCGGCGCGGCCGGTGCGGCCGATCCGGTGCACGTAGGTCTTCGAGTCCTCCGGGCACTGGTAGTTGACGACGTGGGTGACGCCGGTGACGTCGATGCCGCGCGCGGCGACGTCCGTCGCGACCAGGACGTCGACCTTCTCCGCCCGGAACGCGCGCAGCGCCTGCTCGCGGGCGCCCTGGCCGAGGTCACCGTGCACCGCGGCCGCGGCGAACCCGCGCTCGGCGAGGTCGTCGGCGACCCGCTGGGCGGTCCGCTTGGTCCGGGTGAAGATCATCGACAGGCCGCGGTCCTTGGCCTGCAGCACCCGGGTGACCAGCTCGACCTTGTCCATCGCGTGCGCGCGGTAGACGAGCTGCTTGGTGCGCTCGTGGATGGAGCCCTGGTCGGCCTCCTCCGCGCGGATGTGCGTCGGCCGGGTGAGGAACGCCCGGGACAGCTGCACGATCGGGCCCGGCATGGTGGCCGAGAACAGCATGGTGTGGCGCTGCTCGGGGAGCATGCGCAGGATCCGCTCGACGTCGGGCAGGAACCCGAGGTCCAGCATCTCGTCGGCCTCGTCGAGGACCAGCGCCTTGACCCGGCCGAGCACCAGGTGGCGCTGCTCGGCGAGGTCGAGCAGCCGGCCCGGGGTGCCGACGATGACGTCGACGCCCTTGCGGAGGGCCTCGAGCTGCGGCTCGTAGGCGCGGCCGCCGTAGATCGCGACGACGCGGACGCCGAGGTTCTTGCCCGCCGCGGCGATGTCCCGGGCGACCTGCACGCACAGCTCGCGGGTCGGGACGACGACGAGCGCCTGCGGCACGTCCTTGGTGCGGTCGGCGGCCTCGCCCTCGGCGGTGGCGGCCGGCTGCTCACCGGGCGGGGTGATCCGCTGGAGCATCGGGACGCCGAAACCGAGCGTCTTGCCGGTGCCGGTGCGGGCCTGGCCGATGACGTCCTCGCCGTCCAGCGCGAGCGGGAGGGTCAGCTCCTGGATCGCGAAGGTCCGGACGATGTCGTTCTCCGCGAGGGCGGAGACGATCTCGGGGCGGACGCCGAGCTCGGCGAAGGTCGGGGGGAGCTTCTCGCCGCCGGGGTTGGTGACGCCCTCGGGCGCCTCGGTGGCGGTGATGCCGGTGGCGAGGAAGCCGGGGTCGGCCGTGTCGCCGTCGGGGGTGGTGTCGGGGCTGTCTGCGGAAACGGACAGGGTGATCGCCTCTCTCCGCGCACAGGAGCCGTGGCGTGGCTCGTCGACCGGCACCGGGTCCGTGTGGGACCGGGCGGGAGAGCCGCCGAGGCGCTGCGCGCACCAGTTCGGGTGCGGGTCCCGGTGAGATGTGGCCGGCCGCAGCAGCTGGTGGTCAGCCGTGTCCCGCGGCCCGCCCGCCCCGTTACCCGGATCCCGCGCGGTGGGCACGTCCGCCGCATACCGGAGACGCGCTCCCCGCATGGTACCCGGCGGTTCCGTCGCGCACGACACGCCGGGCCCGCAGCGGGTCGTGAGATGCCTCGCGCCACCGTCCGTGACGTCGCCCGGACGGCCCGGCTCGTCCGGTTAGGGTGGCGCCATGACCTCCGATGCCGACGGGCCGGCCGCGGCGACCGTCGAGCTGCTCGGCGTCCTGGCCTACGGCGAGCTCTCCGCGTTCGACCGGCTGGCCGAGGACGCGCGGGCGGCACCGACCCTCGCCGGCCGGGCCCAGCTCTCCACGATGGCCGCCGCGGAGATCGGTCACTTCCGGCTGATCGAGGAGCACCTCGGCGGGGCCGGGATCGGTGTCGCGGACGCGATGGCGCCGTTCGTCGCGTTGATCGACAGCTACCACGCGTCGACCGCGCCGCGGAGCTGGCTGGAGTCGCTGGTCAAGGCCTATCTCGGGGACGGCCTGGGTGCCGACTTCTACCGCGAGGTCGCGGGCTGGGTGGACCCCGCCACGGGTGAGCTCGTCCGGCGGGTGCTCGCCGACACCGGGCACTCGGCCTTCGCCGAGCGGGAGGTGCAGGCGGCCTGCGAGGCGAACCCGCACCAGCGCGACCGGCTGGCACTGTGGGGCAGGCGGCTGCTCGGCGAGGCCGTCACGCACGCCCAGCGGGTGGTCGCCGAGCGCGACGAGCTGGCCGAATTCATCGTCCTGGGCTCCGGCGAGAAGGGCGGCGTCGCCGGCCTGATCAAGACCGTGCAGTCGGCGCACGGGAAGCGGATGAGCAGGCTCGGGCTGTCCTGAGCGGTTTCGACTAGCCTGGCGTCCGCAAGAGCACGAGGTGACGGATCGGGAGGTCCTACCGGTGAAGGTCAAGATCGGCATCGCGGAGACGCCGCGGGAGCTCGTGGTGTCCAGCGACCGCACCCCGGACGAGGTCGCCCAGCTGGTGAGCGGGGCGATGAAGTCCGACGACGGCCTGCTGGACCTCACCGACGACCAGGGCAACCGGTTCGTCGTTCCGGTCGCGCGGATCTCGTACGTGGAGATCGGCCCGTCGGAGGAGCGCAAGGTCGGGTTCGGCCTCGGCGGCTGACGACGTGTGACACGTCCTCCGGGGCGTGGTCGACGGGCCCGGTTCCGCGAGGGACCGGGCCCGTCGGCGTGTGTGGCGGGGTCCCGCTCAGTCGCTCGCGGGCGGGGGTGGATCGTCCAGGGGGAACGGCGGCGGGCCGGTCCCGGTGATCCGGAACCGGTCCCAGGGGTCCGGCTCGGAGAGCGCGCCGACCGCGGAGTGCCCCGGCGTCCGCACCTCGGCCCGGCCGCCGCCGGTGCCCAGTAGCTCGGTCAGCCGTGGGTGCGCGAGCACCCGGCCCGACCAGTGCATGCGGCCGTCGAACGGTTCGTGCCGCGCGTCGAGCAGGACCTCGACGGCCAGCGTCTCCCCGTCGACGACCAGCTCGGCCGGCCCGCGGTAGCCCTCGTCGTCGTCGCTCACGGGGTGCTCCCGGTGTCGGTGCCGGTCGGGGTGTGCGGGTCCGGGACGAGCCGCAGGATGTCGGCGTTCGCCGTCGGCGAGTCGATCCCGGAGACCCCGGCGATCCCGCCCCAGATGATCGCGGACAGGTAGTTGGTGAGCGCCTCCCGGCTCATCGTGCGCCGGTCGAGCCACCAGTCGCCCGCCGACTGGACCATGCCGATCAGGCCGTGGGCCCAGACCTCGGCGCCGCCCGAGTCGCGGCCCTCGGCGCGCAACCGCTCCCCGAACAGCGTGGTGAGGACCGCGCCGATCCGGCCGCGGACGTCCTCGGCGACCTCGGCACCGGCCGTCGGCTCGGCGGGGTTGGACACCACGAACCGGTACAGGTGCGGCTCGTCCTCGATCATGCCGAGGAAGGCGTCGATCACCGCGGCGACGTGCTCGATCGGCTCCGCGTCGATGGCGAGGACGGGGGAGATGCGCTCCATGAGCATCTCCGCCGCGTGCTCGCCCACGGCGCGCTGCAGGTCGGCCCGGTCGGCGAAGTGCCGGTACAGGACGGGTTTGGTGATCCCCGCCGCGGCGGCGATCTGCGCGACCGAGACCCCGGGTCCGTGCTCGCGGATGGCTCCGACGGCCGCGTCGACCATCTCGGCCCGGCGTTCCTCCCGGCGTCGGACGCGTGCGTCCGGCTTGACATCCCTCTCCACGTGGGGCACGTTACCACTGGTAACCGTTACCGGCGGTAACAGCAAGGAGGCTGCGGTGTCCGGAACAGCACACGTCCTCGGCCGGAATGGTCGCACGGGGAGCAAGGCGAACCCGGCCGACCGGGAGGACACCGCGCGACGGCTGCTGCGCAGCTCCGTCGACAAGTCCTACGAGCCGTCGATCGACATCGACTGGGACGCCCCGCTCGTGGAGGGCAAGTACGGGATCGTCCCGGAGCGCGTGTCGCTCTACGGGACCCCGCTCTGGGACGGGCTGACCGAGGAGCAGCGGATCACCCTGTCGATCCACGAGTTCTGCAGCGTCGCCCGGATCGGGCTGTGGTTCGAGATGATCCTCATGCAGATGCTGCTGCGCTACGCCTACGACCGCGACCCCCGCCGCGCGCACATCCAGTACGCCCTGGTCGAGATCGCCGACGAGTGCCGGCACTCGATGATGTTCGCGAAGGCGACCGAGCGCTACGGCGTGCCGGACTACGCACCCCGGCGGCTCACCCACGAGCAGGGCCGTCTGATGAAGACGATCGGTACCGGGCCCGCCATGTTCGCCGGGACCCTCTACGTCGAGGAGATCCTCGACCAGATGCAGCGCGAGGGGATGCGCGACGAGCGCGTCCAGCCGCTCTCCCGCATGATCAACAAGATCCACGTGACGGAGGAGGCCCGGCACGTCCGCTACGCCCGCGAGGAGCTGCAGCGGATCATGCCGAGGACCAACTACGCCGAGCGTGCCTGGGCGCGGTACCTCACGGCACGGATCGCCTACGTCGTGGCGCGCAACCTGATCCACCCCGACGTGTACCGCAGTGTCGGGATCGACCCGGCGGTCGGCCGGAAGGCGGCCATGGCCAACCCGCACCACCACGAGATGCTGCGCTGGTCGGCGCGCAAGCTGGTCCCGTTCCTGCGGGAGCAGAAGGTCGTCGGCGGGCCGACCGAGGCGCTGTGGAAGCGCGCACACCTGATCTGAGGGAGTGATCGATGAGCAGGCGGGTCGTGACCCGGGACGGGACCGGGCTGCACGTGTGCGAGTCGGGTCCGGCGTCGGCGCCGGTCACCGTGCTGCTGGCGCACGGCTGGACCCTCGACGAGCGCTGCTGGGCGCCGGTGGCCGACGCGCTGGTGGCGTCCGGCGGGGCTGCGGCACCGCGCGTCGTGCGCTACGACCATCGCGGCCACGGCCGGTCCGACGACACCCCGGACGAGCTCAAGACCCTCGACCACCTCGCCGACGACATGGCCGAGGTGATCGGGCAGGTGGCGCCGTCCGGGCCGCTCGTGCTGGCCGGGCACTCGATGGGCGGGATGACCGCGATGGCGCTGGCCCAGCGGTATCCGGACCTGGTGGCGTCGCGGGTCGCGGGCGTCGCGCTGGTCGCCACGGCCAGCGGCGGGCTCGGGGGCGCGGCCACGCTCGGGTTGACCGGGCGTCGCGCCGAACTGTTCCTGGCGGGGAAGGACAAGGTCACGGTCAGTCCGCTGTGGACGGGCCGGCGCTCGCTGAGCACCCACCCCGCGCTGCTGCGGGCCGGCCTGCAGCCGTTGCTGCTGGGCAGGCGTCCGGACCGGCTCGCGGTGCGGGCGACCTGCGAGGCGATCGCGGCCTGCCGCCCGACGACCGTCTCCGGCTTCACCCCGACCCTCACCGAGCACGAGCGCGACGAGGCACTGGAGGCGTTCGCCGCGCTCCCGGTCGAGATCCTGGCGGGCTCGCGGGACCGGCTGACCCCGCCTCGGTTCTCGCGGCGCATCCGGGACCGGCTGCCGCGGGCGGGCCTGACCGTGTTCCCGGACGCCGGGCACATGCTTCCCGTCGAGCGGGTCGGCGGGGTGACGGCCCGGATCGCCGCCCTGGTCCGGCAGGCCGCCGCGACGCGGGCGGCCTGACCGGGCCGGGTGGCTACTGCTCGCCGGACTGCTTCGGGAAGCCGGCGATGCCCCGCCAGGCGAGCGAGGTCATCAGCGCGACGGCCTCGTCCCGGGGGACCCGCTGGTCGGAGTCCAGCCAGTACTGGGCACCGACCTGGCTGAGCCCGACCAGTCCGACGGCGAGCAGCCGGGCGCGGTCGTGGTCGAGCCCGGCGTCGGTGGTGACGGCGCCCGCGACCGCGTCGATGCAGCGGTCCAGCGCGCTCTCGACGAGGGCCGCGGCCTCCGCGTCGCCACGCAGGTCCGACTCGAACACCAGCCGGTAGGCCCGGCCCTCCCCGGCGACGAAGTCGAAGTACGCCGCGACCGCGGCCTGCACGCGTTCCTTGTTGTCGTCGGTGCGCTCGATCGCCCCCGAGACCCGCTCGACGAGCTCCTCGGCGTAGGTCGTCAGCAGCGCCTGGTACAGCTCCAGCTTCCCGGGGAAGTGCTGGTAGAGAACCGGCTTGCTGACACCCGCCCGCTCGGCGATGTCGTCCATGGCGGCGGCGTGATAGCCCTGGTCGGCGAAGACGTCGCGGGCGGCCAGCAACAGCTGGGCGCGCCGCGCTCCACGGGACAGGCGAGCGCCCCGAGGCGTGGCGGTTCCGGTCATCGGCCCCCTACCTTTCACCCGGTGTGGGGTCACCCTACCCGCAGGTAACCGGGTTGACGAACGTTCCGTGAACACCGGTGTGGTCTCAATGGGAGACCCGATCACCGGCCGGGGCGGATCCGGCGGACGCGGACCGCGGCCGCCCCGAGCACCGGCACCGCGGCGACCGGCACCGCGGGTGCTCCGGCCACCGCGGCGACGACCGCCGCCGCACCCACGACGACCCCCGCGACGATCCCGGAGCGGGCGTGCGCCCGCGCCCGGCGGGCCAGCTCGAGGGCCGTGGCCACCTCGGCGGGGCCGCCCCGGGCGACGATCCTCGCCGATCCGCCGGCGGGCGCCGGGACCGGGTCCGGTGCGGCCGGCCCCGGGGCCCGCGGGTGCAGCTCGACGGCCAGATCGGCCCGGTCCAGCGCCGCCGGGTCGGTCCCGGGATCGGCTGCCACCGCGACCGTGCGGCCCCGCACCCGCAGCCCGGCGACGGCGGCCGCGCGCCCGCCCGGATCCAGGCCCGGCCGGACGGCGTCGGGGTCGGCCGGGTCCAGGCCGGCGGCGGCGGCGAGCGCGCGGGCGGGGCCGTCGTCGTCGGGGGTGAGCAGGACCGGCTCCGTCCCGGCCGCCCGCAGCGCGTCCAGGCCGGGGCCGGCGCCGTCGTGCGGGGACCGGGTCAGCTCCAGGACGGCCCGGGCGGTGCCGTCCCAGGCGACCGCGACGATCGCGTGTCCCTCGGCCTCGGCCCGCTCGCGTTGCACGGCCAGGTCGGCGGGCAGCCCGATGCCGTGCTCGAGCAGCCAGGCGGGCGCGCCGAGGAGCACCGCGTGCGCGACGACGGTCGGGGAGCTGCGCTCGAGCGTCCCGATCCCGGCTCCCGGGGGCGCGCTCCCGTCGTCCGGCGCCGGGAGCAGCTCGGCGACCAGCCCGGACATGCCCAGCCCCGGCCGCTCGTCGGCCTCGGCGACGTCCGGGAGCGCGTCCGGGGCCTGTGCGGCGAGCGCGCGGCCGAGGGGCCCGAGGTCCGAACCGGCCGCGATCCCGGTGGCGACCGACCCGGCCAGGCGCAGCACGGTGGCCGTGTCCTCCCCGCGCGCCGGGTGCACGACGAGCGGCGCGGGGACGGCACCGGTCAGCACCTCCGGCCCCGCGAGAGCGACCGTGTCGACCCGGTCGGCGGGGCGCGGACCGCGGTGCGGGGCGGTCCAGCCGACCGGATCGGGCCGGCCCGCCGCCGGCAGCGGGAGCCGCACGGCCGTCCCGCAGGCCCGGTCCGCGGCCCGTACGGCCGCCGGGACCGCGGCGAGCAGCACCAGCGGGCAGCCGGCGAGCAGGACGGCCACCGCGGCCGTCGCGGCGTCGTCCCAGGGCCGGCCGGTGCCCGCACGGAACCCGGCGACGGCCAGCGCGAGCAGCGCCGTGACCGGGACCAGCCGCACGCACCACCGGTCGGCGGCCGCGCCGAGCGCGTCCTCGCCCGGCCCGTCGTCGTCGCTCCGTCCGGTGACCCGGACGGCCAGGGCGACCACCGTCAGCACGGCCGCGATCCCCGGCAGCAGGGACGGTCCGGTCAGGAGCGCTCCGAGATCCCGGATCCCGATGGGCGCGCCCGGCCCCCCGAGCGCCGGGGTGAGCAGAGCAAAGCCCGACCAGGTGAGTGCCGGCAGGGTCGCCAGCGAGACGCCGGCGTCGGCGGTGACGGAGCCCTGCCGCAGTGCACGGGCGGCGGACCGGTGCCCGTGCCGCCCGGCGCCGCACACGACGGCGGCCCCCAGCAGGACGGCCCCCACGAGGACGCCCGGGTGCGCGGACGGGGGCACCACCGGCCCGGCGAGCGGGAGCAGCAGTGCCGCCACGGCCGCGACGGCGGCGGGGACCGGCACGGGTCGGCGCACCGGCTCAGCTCCCCGGCGCCGTCGGCAGGGTGAACTCGCAGGAGCGCAGCGCGCCGCCGGAGCGGTAGTCGAGGAAGAGCCGGTAGCTGCCCGGGGCGGGGACCGACGCGGTGAACGCGATCCCGGGCCCGGCCCGGTCGGCCGGCGACGCGCCGGTCACCTCCGGGCGCACCGGGAACCGGGCCAGGTCGCCCTGCCGGACGGCGGTGACCCGGCCGAACCCGCCGTCGTCGAGCGGTTCGAGATCGGTGACCGGGGCGCCGTCCCGCCCGACGGTGGCGAACAGGCGCGAGTCGCCGCCCGGGACCAGCACGCCGTCGAGCCGGACCTGCTGGTCGCTGCCGCCGCAGAGCCCGGCACGGTTCTCGTCGGGGAACTGGAACGCGCCGTACGGGCCGGGGACGTGCAGGTCGGTGCCCAGGTCCAGGCGTGGGCCGCCGGTCGGGGTGAACCCCGCGTAGAGCCGCCAGACGCCCTCCCCGGGGAAGGTCACCGGGGCCCGCCAGACGCCGTCGGGGCCCTGGGTGGCGCGCAGCCGGGTGTAGCCGGCGACGTCGCGGCGCAGCACGGCCACGTCCATGACCGGCTCGCCGTCGCCGGGGTCGTCGAACCGGGTCACCGGTGCCCCGTCGGAGCCGGTGACGGTGAAGGCCACCTCGGTGGGCTGCCGGTACGGGTAGACCTGACGCACCGGGGACAGGCTGTACCCGGCGCCGGTGCTGAGGACGCCGCCCGGCGCGCTCCCGGTGTCGGTGGCCTGCCGGGCGGGGAGCACCGGCGAGCCGGCTGCGCCGTCCGGGTCGCCCGCCGGGCCCAGCGCCTCCAGCGCGCCGCCCGCCGTCCAGGCCCCGGTGAACACGAGCACCGACGCGGCACCGAACCCGGCGATCCGGGCGGCGGCCGATCCCGCGATCCGCCCCATGCGTCCTCCCGTGGTCGGTGTCCCCCCGGTACAACGCGCGGGCGCCGCAGCCGTTGCGCTCCGTGGATGCACGAACGCACGGAGTGACGAGATCGACCCTCGGACGAGATCGGGGTCACCCGGGACGGCGATGGGGATCACCGGCACGTCATCCTTGTCGGATGGCCGCCGGTACGACGCTCCCCGTTCATCCGCCCGTCACCGCGCCCCGGTCCGGGGCGGCGACGGGTGCGGAGCCGCGCCTGGCCGACCCCACGACCCTCGCATCACTGCGGTCCGACCAGGCACCGTGGCCCGGCCGGACGGTCACCGCGGGCGGGGTGTCGCTGCACGTCCGGGAGACCCCGGGCGATCCCGGCACCGAGGCGGTCTACGTCCACGGCCTCGCCGGGTCGGCGACCAACTGGACCGATCTCGCCGGGCTGCTCGGCACCCGCGCCACCGGACTGTCGGTGGACCTGCCGGGCTTCGGGCTGTCCGAGCCGACGGCGTCGCGCGACTTCACCCCGGACGGCATGGCCGACGCGCTGCTCTGCTGGCTGGCCGGTCGCGGCCGGCCGGTGCACCTCGTCGGGAACTCGCTCGGTGGCCTGATCTGCATGACGGTCGCGGCCCGCCGTCCGGAGCTGGTCCGGACCCTGACGCTGGTGTCGCCCGCGATGCCGGACCTGCGCCCGGACCCGCGGCGGCTGTCCGACCCGCGGATGGCGCTCGCCATGGTGCCGGTCCTCGGCCGCGGCGCCCGGCGCGCGCTCGCCGCCGAGCCGCTGCGCAGCCGGGCCGAGCGGATCGTGAAGGTCTGCTTCGCCGACCCGCAGCGCGGCTCGGAGCGACGGCTCGAGGAACTGATCGCCGAGCACGAGCACCGGGCGACGCTGCCGTGGGCGGCCGAGGCGTCCGACGGCGCCACCCGCGGGCTGCTCGCGGTGTGGGCGGGCCGGACGGCGTGGCAGCGGGCGTCCCGGGTGCGGGTGCCCACGCTGGTGGTGTGGGGCGGCGCCGACCGCGTCGTCACCCCGAAGCTCGCCCGGCGGACGGCGTCGGCGCTGGACGCGGGCCTGCTGGTGCTCCCGGAGACCGGGCACGTCGCCCAGATCGAGCGTCCCGAGGCGGTGGCCCGCGCCGTCGCCGGGCTGTGGGACGGCGGCCGCACCGGCATCGGGGAAGATGGTGGCGACCCGGTGCGTTGAGACGCAGCGAGACCGCACGCGACAACGCGAGGAGTGGACGAGATGGCGCTACCGCCGCTGGTGGAGCCGGCTACCGAGCTCACCAAGGAAGAGGTCGAGCGGTACAGCCGCCACCTCATCATCCCGGATGTCGGGATGGATGGTCAGAAGCGGCTGAAGAACGCCAAGGTCCTGGTCGTCGGTGCCGGCGGGCTCGGCTCGCCCGCCCTGCTGTACCTGGCCGCCGCGGGTGTCGGGACGCTCGGCATCGTCGAGTTCGACGTCGTCGACGAGTCCAACCTGCAGCGCCAGGTCATCCACGGCCAGTCGGACATCGACCGGCCGAAGGCCGAGTCGGCCCGTGACTCGATCCGCGAGGTCAACCCCTACGTCGAGGTCCGGCTGCACAACGAGCGGCTGACCAGTGAGAACGTCCTCGACGTCTTCCGGGACTACGACCTGATCCTGGACGGCACGGACAACTTCGCCACCCGCTACCTGGTGAACGACGCCGCGGTGCTGCTGGGCAAGCCCTACGTCTGGGGCTCGATCTTCCGGTTCGAGGGCCAGGCGTCGGTGTTCTGGGAGGACGCCCCCGACGGGCAGGGCCTCAACTACCGCGACCTCTACCCGGAGCCCCCGCCGCCCGGGATGGTCCCGTCCTGCGCCGAGGGCGGCGTGCTGGGCGTGCTCTGCGCGTCGATCGGCTCGATCATGGTCAACGAGGCCGTCAAGCTGATCACCGGTATCGGCGAGCCGCTGCTCGGCCGCCTGGTGATCTACGACGCGCTGGAGACCACCTGGCGCCAGGTGAAGATCCGCAAGGACCCGGAGACGCCGAAGATCACCGAGCTGATCGACTACGAGGCGTTCTGCGGCACCGTCACCCAGGACGCGCAGGACGCGGCGGCCGGCAACACGATCACCGTCGGCGAGCTCAAGCAGATGATCGACGCGGGCAAGGACTTCCAGCTCATCGACGTCCGCGAGCCGCACGAGTACGAGATCGTGAACATCCCGGGCGCGACGCTGATCCCCAAGGACCGGATCCTGTCCGGCGAGGCGCTGTCCGAGATCTCCCAGGACCGGCCGGTGGTGCTGCACTGCAAGTCCGGCGGCCGCTCCGCCGAGGCCCTCGCGGCGCTGCACAAGGCAGGCTTCGCCGACGCCGTCCACGTCGGCGGCGGCGTGCTGTCCTGGGTCAAGCAGATCGACCCCTCGCAGCCGACCTACTGACCCCTCCCGCACGAGCCCACGGCCGCCGTCCCGATCCCGGGGCGGCGGCCGTCGTCGTCCACGCAGCGGAACGGTGCGTGCGCCCGCCGTCGCCGACCGCGGTTGCCGACCCGGACGGGTGACGATCGCAGGATCGACCCCCGTAACCAGGTCGTCCCGCGAAACATGGCGACGGATCGCCGCGACACGCCGGTGCGCGCCGGTGGCCGGCGGCACGGGTGGCGGGAGGACTTCGTGGACGAACCGGTGCGCACGTGCGCCCTGGACGGTTGTGTGGAGACGATCGGGTCCGTCCACGGACGACCGCAACGGCTCTACTGCTCCGCCGCCCACCGGCTGGCGGCCCGCCGGGTCCGCCGCGCGGCCGCGCAGGCCACCGGCGACGACCGGGCCACCGAGACGCTGCCGTGGCTGCGCGAGCCCGGTCCGGCACCCGCCCCGGTCCGTCCGGCACGCCCGGCGGGCGGGTCCCCGGAGGGTGGGCGGGCCCGGCGGACGGGCGCGGCTCCCGGCGCCGCCCCGGTGCCGGCGCGGCTGTGCGCACCGCGGACCCCGCTGCGGCACCGCCGCACCCTCGCGCTCATCGGCGCGACCGCCGTCCTGCTGGGCGGGTACGCACTCACGACGACGCCGCGTTCCGACGACGGCGCGCCGGCCGCCCAGGAGCGGACCGCCGACGAGTGGGCGAGCCGGGCCCGGGTCACGCTGACGTCCCTCGACGAACAGCTCGGCACACTGGCGAGCACCGAGCGGACGTGGGCGCGTTCCCCGCACGCCACCGGGAACGACCCCGCCGCGGTCGGGCAGCTCCGCCGGCAGCGCGACACCCTGCGCCAGCAGCGGGCCGCGCTGCAGTCCCAGCTGGACGCCTACGCGTCCAGGCCGGACGCCGTCGCCGCGCTGGCCGCGGCCGACCGGCAGCTCGCCGAGCTGGACCGGATCGTCGCGGAGCTGCCGCCGCCGGCGCGCCGCACGACCGGCCAGGTCGCCGCCGCCACCTCGCTGGAGGAGCAGCGGGACCTGCGGGCCCGCCGCCGCGACGCGTGCGCCGAGGAGCTGGAGGGGATCGACGACAGCGTCGAGCGCGCCCGGACCGCCCCGCTGCCCGAGGACCGGTCGCGCACCGATGCGGTGTCCGGCGACGTGCTGGCGCTGGCCCGCGGTGCGGAGCCGTCGGTGCCCGAGCCGTCCGGCCCACGGCAGGCGCCCCAGGTCCTCGCGGGCGGCCGGGAGACCGGCGGGGACCGGGAGCGCGACGACGTCGGCACCAGCGGCCCGCCGGACCCGCGCGGTCCTGTCGACGAGACAGCGCGACGGGCGGAGGGCCCGGCGGGCGCGTCCGGTCGCGGCGCGGGCAGCAGGCCCGGCGGTGACCGCGGCGCCGCCCCGCGTGCCGCGGCGGCGAAGGCCGGCCCGGGGGAGACGCTGGGCGGCGCGGTCTCCGACGCCGCCGACGGCGTGGCGTCGCTGACCGGCGGGAAGAGTGACGACGACCGTCGTCCCGGCCGGGGCGGCACGGCGTCCCGATCCGGTGGGGACGACCGGCGGCAGGGTCCCGGCTCGGGCGCACGGCCCGGGGAGGCGGACGGACCCGTGCGGAAGATCGGTGCGGGGGCCGGCGCGGCCGCCCGCGGCGTCGGGGACACCGCGGAGGGACTCGGGTCGGCCGTCGACGGGCTCACCGGTGGCGGGGAGCGGCGCCGGTCCGGTGGCGGGGGAGACGCGGACCGGCGGCGCTCCGGTGACGGCCCGTCCGCCGGGGACCGGGCGCGGGCGGACCGGGACGGCGACTCCCGGCGCGGCCGGTCCGGATCGCGTGCGCCGGACCGGGCGGAGTCCACGACGTCCCGTGCCGCGGAGCTCCGAGTCCCGGAACCGCGGTCCGACGGGTCGGGGACCGGGTCGCGGTCCGGTGGCTCCGGGTCCGGGTCCGGGTCCGGGTCGGGCTCGGGCTCCCGCGGGATCGCCAGCGCGGTCGCGGGGTCCTACGTCGAGGCGGCGATGGGGAAGGAGGCGGCGGCGCCCGTGCTTGCCGAGGCCGACCGGCAGGCGGCGGAGCAGATGGCGGAGCGCAGCGGGCGGTCGTCGGGGGGCGGGTCCACGGAGTCGGGCGGCTCGGGCTCGCGTTCGGGTGGCTCGGACTCCGGGGGTGGCCGGAGCGCGGAGGGTTCCGGCGGTGGCTCGGGTGACGGATCCGGGCGGAGCCGGTCGGCCGGCGCCTCGGAGCGGGGTGGTTCCGACGACGGCTCTCGGAGCGGGGACCGGTCCGGGTCGGACCGGGACGGTTCCGGGCGGAGCGGCTCGGACCGGAGCGGCTCGGATCGGGGCGGCTCGGACCGTGGTGGTTCCGGCCGCGGCGACCCGGGCGGGAGCGACTCCGGCCGTGGCGGCTCGTCCTCCGAGGACTCCCCGGGATCGTCGTCGGGCTCGGATCGCCGTGACGACGCCGCGTGATCGCGGCCGGTCCGACGGCCGCGGCCACCCGATCGTGGAACCGGGAGCACCCGTCCCTGGCGTGGCGCGATAGGGAGTCCCCGGTTCCGGGGGTACCGTCGCCGCCGTGACCGCAGCCCGCACGCTCGCCACCGCGCCGGCCGCGAGCGCCCTGCCCGAGCACGTCCGCGTCGCGTTCGGCGTCCGAGACACCTCCCCGCGCCCCGTGGTGTGGGCGGGGCAGCGGGCCTGGCAGTGCGGTGACGTGCTGTTGCGTCCGGTCTCGGACCACGTCGTCGCCGCCTGGTCGGCGACGGTCCTGGAGAACCTCGAGGTCGACGGCGTCCGGCTGGCCCGTCCGGTCCGGTCGTCCGACGGGCGCTGGGTCGTCGGCGGGTGGGCGGCGTCGCGCTACGTGCCCGGCGCGCCGGAGCCGCGGCACGACGAGGTCGTCGCCGCGTCGCTGCGGCTGCACGCCGCGACCTCCACGGTGCTGCGCCCGCGGCTGCTCGACGACCGCGACGACCTGCTGTCCCGTTCCGCCGCCGCCGCGTTCGGCGAGCGCAAGCTGGACCTGCACCCCGAGACGGGCGGCGCGCTGTTCGAGGAGCTGGCGGCGCACCGGCGCACGATCCGGCTCACCCCGCAGGTCGTCCACGGCGAGCTCTTCGGCGCGATGCTGTTCGACCCGACCGGCCGACCGGCCGTCCTCGATCTCGTGCCGTTCTGGCGGCCCGCGGAGTGGGCGGCGGCCGTCGTCGTCGTGGACGCCGTCGCCTGGGGCGGTGCCGACGACGATCTCCTCGAGCGCTGGTCGGAGCTGCCCGAGTGGCCGCAGTCGCTGCTGCGCGCGGTGCTCTACCGGCTCGCGCTGCACGCCCAGCACCCCGACGCGACGACCGAGTCGCTGGCCGGCATCGAGCGCGTCGCCGGGCTGGTCAGCCGCCGGCTCTGACCGGCGACCCGGCGAGGCGTCCGGGCCGCCACTTCTCACGGGTTCCGGCAAGTGGATGTGAGATAAGCGTTTCGGGGACGTCACGCGGGGCCATTCGACGGAAACTGGGGCTCCCTAGCGTCATCGCCGACGTGAGACGCCGGCGATCAGGAGACCGATCCGTGACCACCTCAGCATCCCCGCGCCGCATCGGCGGCCGCTGGATCGAGCACTGGGACCCCGAGGACGAGGGCTTCTGGGAGCGCACCGGCAAGGCGATCGCGAGCCGCAACCTCTGGCAGTCGATCTTCTCCGAGCACATCGGGTTCTCGGTGTGGACGATGTGGTCGGTCCTGGTCCTGTTCATGGGCCCGGAGTACGGCATCGACGCGGCACAGAAGTTCTTCCTGGTCGCGGTGCCGACCCTGGTCGGGTCGATCCTGCGGCTGCCCTACACGTTCGCGGTCGCGCGGTTCGGCGGTCGCAACTGGACGGTGTTCTCGGCGGCCCTGCTGATCGTCCCGCTGATCCTGGCGATGGTCGTCGTCCAGCCCGGGGTCTCGTACACGACGCTGCTGGTCGTGGCCGCGTTCGCCGGTGTCGGTGGCGGCAACTTCGCCTCGTCGATGGCCAACATCAACGCCTTCTTCCCGGAGAAGAGCAAGGGCTGGGCGCTCGGGCTGAACGCCGGCGGCGGGAACCTCGGCGTCCCGGTGATCCAGCTGCTCGGCCTGCTGGTGATCGCGCTGCTGGGCGCGGGCCAGCCCCGGGTGCTGATCGCGATCTACATCCCGCTGGTCGTCGTCTCCGCGGCGCTCGCCTGGGTGCGGATGGACAACATCGCGGCGATGTCGAACGACACCGGCGCGTTCGTCGAGGCCTGCCGGGACCGGCAGACCTGGATCATGTCGTTCCTCTACATCGGCACCTTCGGGTCCTTCATCGGCTACTCCTTCGCGTTCGGGCTGGTGCTGCAGAACCAGTTCGACCGGACGCCGCTGCAGGCCGCGATGGTCACCTTCATCGGCCCGCTCATCGGCTCCCTGATCCGTCCCTACGGCGGCAAGCTGGCCGACCGGTTCGGCGGCGCGACCGTCACGCTGTGGAACTTCGCCGGCATGGCGGTGGCGACGGCGATCATCATCGCCGCGTCCGGTGCGCAGTCGCTCGGGTTCTTCACGGCCGGCTTCATCCTGCTGTTCACGCTGTCCGGCATCGGCAACGGCTCGACCTACAAGATGATCCCGGCGATCTTCACGGGACGGGCCCGGATCGCGATCGCCGAGGGCGCCGACCGGGAGACCGAGCTCGGCACCGCGCGCCGGCTGTCCGGCGCGGTGATCGGCATCGCCGGTGCGGTCGGTGCGCTCGGTGGTCTGTTCATCAACCTGGCCTTCCGGCAGTCGTTCCTGTCCGTGCAGTCGGGCACCCCGGCGTTCTGGGCCTTCCTCGCCTTCTACGTGGTGTGCATCGGCGTCACCTGGGCGGTCTACCTGCGGCCGAAGCAGGCGTCCGTCCCCGGTGGTGCGGAGCTCGCCCGGGTCTGACCTCCCACACCGCACCGAACCGGCCCGACGGCCGCGCCGCATGCCCGCGGCGCGGACGCCGGGCCGGTTCTGTGTACGGGTGTCCGGGACGCCCGTACACGGAAACCCGTTGCCGTCCTCACTGTCAGGGTTAACCTGACAGCATGACCACGATCCCGGACCACGTCCTCACCGTCGACGTCACCCCGGCGGCGAACGCCGTCACCGCGGCCGCCGTCGCCGAGCTCGACCGGCACGCCGACGCGATCGCCGGCGTCCCGCCGCTGCCCGGCACCCCGGAGTGGGAGGCCGAGCAGGGCACCGACGTGCCCGTGCAGCGGGAGACCGCGTGGCGGCTCGTCGCCTTCCGGATCGGGCTGGCTGCCGGGCTCGACCCGCTGCCGCACCTGGTCGCGCTCCGGCACACCGGGGTCAGCTGGGACACGATCGGCCGGGCCGCCGGGATCACCCGCCAGTCGGCGCACGAGCGCTGGGCGCCCCGCGTGGCCGCCGTGGTCGAGGGCCACGACCGCACGGCCTTCGATCCCGCCACCCGCCCCTGACACCCCCCCCACGCTCACCGCACCCGCACCCGCACCCGCACCCGCACCCGCACCCGCACCCGCACCCGCACCCGCACCCGGCCCCGGCCCCAGAGACGCTCGCGGAGTCCGTCGACGCTCACGCGATCGGGCGAGCACCTGCCGATCCGGTGAGCGTTCGCGGGTCGGGGGGTTCATCGCACGGCAACAGGTGCGGCGCGGCCGGGGCGCCGCCGGGCGGTGCGGGGCGCTCACGGTCGCCGTCCGCGTGGAATGAGCACCTCGTAACTCCCGTGCAATCGCGGGCCGTCTCCACGTAACTCCCTGTTCCTACCGTCGGTGGCCAGCGCGACGAGGGAACGAGGGAGAAGAGCATGAGCCGTCTGGTGGTCGTCGGGAACGGCATGGTCGGGCACCGCCTGGTGTCGGCGATGCGCGACCGGGACACCGCGGGCACCTGGGAGGTCACCGTCCTCGGCGAGGAGACCCGCCGGGCGTACGACCGGGTCGCGCTCTCCTCCTACGTCGACGGGAGGTCCGAGGAGGAACTGCGCCTCGACGACGACGGGCTGCGCGGCGACCCGCTCGTCACCTACCACCTCGGCGACGCCGTCTCCCGGATCGACCGCGACGCCTGCCGCGTCACCACCGCGTCGGGCCGCACGTTCGACTACGACGCGCTGGTGCTCGCCACCGGCTCGTACCCGTTCGTCCCGCCGGTCGACGGCCGTGACCTGCCCGGATGCTTCGTCTACCGCACGCTCGACGACCTCGACGCGATCTCCGGGGCCGCCGCTGCCGCGGTCGCGACGACCGCGCCCGGGCGGCGCTCGGCCGTCGTCGTCGGGGGTGGGCTGCTCGGTCTGGAGGCCGCGCGGGCGATGCGGCTGCTGGGCCTGTCGCCGCAGGTCGTCGAGATCGCGCCGCGGCTGATGCCCGTCCAGGTCGACGACGGCGGCGGCGCGCTGCTGCGGTCGCTCGTCGAGTCGCAGGGCATCGCGGTCCGCGCCGGAGTCTCGCTGACCGGCGTCGCCCGGGACCGCGACCGGCTGGTCGCGACGCTGTCCGACGGTGTCGAGCTGGACGCCGACGTCGTCGTCTTCTCGGCGGGCATCCGCGCCGCCGACCAGCTCGCGCGGGACAGCGGCCTGCCGGTCGGGGAGCGCGGCGGTGTCCTGGTCGACGACCGCTGCCGCACCTCCGACGACGCCGTGTGGGCGATCGGCGAGTGCGCCGCGCTCGAGGGGCGCACCTACGGGCTCGTCGCCCCCGGCTACGCGATGGCCGAGGTCGTCGCGGACCGGCTGCTCGGCGGTCCGGCGCGGATGACGCCCGAGGAGCTCGACATGTCCACCCAGCTCAAGCTGCTGGGTGTCGACGTCGCCAGCTTCGGTGACGCGCACGCGTCCACCGAGGGCGCGCTGGAGATCGTCGTCAACGACCCGGTCGCGGGGACGTACTCGAAGCTCGTGGTGTCCGACGACGCGTCGACGCTGCTGGGCGGGGTCCTCGTCGGTGACGCGTCCCGCTACGGCGTGCTGCGCCCGCTGGTCGGCGCGCAGCTCCCGGACGACCCGGTCACGCTGATCTCGAAGGGCGGTGCCGAGCCGGACGCGTCCGCGCTGCCGGACTCCGCGCAGATCTGCTCGTGCAACGCCGTCACCAAGGGCGACCTCTGCACCGCCATCCACGACGGCGCGCACGACGTCCCGGCGCTGAAGGCGTGCACCCGGGCCGGCACGACGTGCGGGTCCTGCGTCCCCACCCTGAAGCGGATCCTGGAGCAGGAGGGCGTCGAGGTCTCGAAGGCCCTGTGCGAGCACTTCGACCACTCCCGCGCCGAGCTGTTCCAGATCGTCGCCGGGGCCGGGATCACCTCGTTCTCCGCCCTGGTGGAGTCGCACGGCCGCGGCAGCGGCTGCGACATCTGCAAGCCGGTCGTCGCGTCGATCCTGGCGACGCTCTACAACGGGCACGTCCTCGACGCCGAGCGCGCCTCCTTGCAGGACACCAACGACCACTTCCTGGCGAACCTGCAGCGCAACGGCACCTACTCGGTGGTCCCGCGGATCGCGGGCGGAGAGGTGACGGCGGAGGGCCTGATCGTCATCGGCGAGGTGGCCCGCGACTTCGGGCTCTACACCAAGATCACCGGCGGGCAGCGGATCGACATGTTCGGGGCCCGGGTGGAGGACCTCCCGGCGATCTGGACGCGGCTGGTCGACGCCGGGTTCGAGTCCGGGCACGCGTACGGCAAGTCGCTGCGCACCGTGAAGTCGTGCGTCGGGACGACCTGGTGCCGCTACGGCGTGCAGGACTCGGTCGGGATGGCCGTCGAGCTGGAGCTCCGCTACCGGGGCCTGCGCTCGCCGCACAAGCTCAAGTCCGGCGTCTCCGGATGCGCCCGGGAGTGCGCGGAGGCCCGGTCCAAGGACTTCGGCGTGATCGCGACCGAGCAGGGCTGGAACCTCTACGTCGGCGGCAACGGCGGCTTCACCCCGCGGCACGCCGAGCTCCTGGTCTCCGACGTCGACTCCGAGACCCTGATCCGGACCATCGACCGGTTCCTCATGTTCTACGTCCGCACCGCCGACCGGCTGCAGCGCACCGCGCCGTGGATCGAGTCGATGGAGGGCGGGCTCGACCACCTGCGCTCGGTGATCGTCGACGACTCGCTCGGCATCTGCGCGGACCTCGACGCCGCCATGGAGCGCCACGTCGACTCCTACGCCGACGAGTGGGCCGGCGTCCTCGCCGACCCGGAGAAGCTGTCCCGCTTCGTCTCCTTCGTGAACGCACCGGAGGCGCCCGACCCGACGATCCGGTTCGTGGAGGAGCGGGGCCAGAACGTGCCCGCGCCCGGCCGGCCGGACGAACCCGTGCTCATCGGACTCCCGGAGGTGTCCCCGCGATGACCGCACTCGACGCGTCCCCCACCACCACGCCCGCCGACCTCACCGAGCAGCCCACCGCCTGGCTGACGGTCTGCCCGCTGGACCGGCTGTGGCCCGACCGGGGCGCCGCCGCGCTCGTCGGCGACGTCCAGGTCGCGCTGTTCCGCCGGTCCGGCGACACCGTCCACGCGGTCGGCAACATCGACCCCTTCACCGGGGCGGGGGTCATGTCCCGCGGGCTGGTCGGGGACCGCGGCGGCGAGCCGACCGTCGCGTCGCCGATCCACAAGCAGGTGTTCTCCCTGCGCGACGGCCGCTGTCTCGACGACGACGGTGTGAGCCTCCCCGCGTTCGCGGTCCGCGTCGTGGGCGGATCGGTGCAGGTCGGGCTACGGTGAGGGACCCGACCCGCACCGCCGCGACCACCACCACACGCGACGCCCCCGGGCTTCCCGCCGTCCGAGCCCGATCGGCGGCGCGCCGGAGGAACGGAGGAACGGTGACCCGCCCCGCCGCCCGAGAGGCTGCCCACGCCACGGAGGCCGCGCCCCCGCTGGCGGGGTTCACGATCGGGATCACCGCTGCCCGCCGGGCCGAGGAGCTCGCCACGATGCTGGAGCGCCGCGGCGCCTGCATCCAGCACGGCGCCGCCCTGCGCATCGTCGCCCTCGCCGACGACCACGACCTGGAGACGCGCACCCGCGAGCTCGTCGCGGCCCCGCCGGACATCACCGTCGCGACGACCGGCATCGGCTACCGCGGCTGGATCGAGGCCGCCGACGGCTGGGGCCTCGGCGAAGACCTCCTCACCGCGCTCGGCCGGTCGGAGATGCTGGCCCGCGGCCCGAAGGCGCGCGGGGCGATCCGCGCGTCCGGCCTGGTCGACGCCTGGTCACCCGAGTCCGAGTCGACCGCCGAGGTGCTGGAGCACCTCCTCGAACGTGGTGTCGAGGGCCGCCGGATCGCCGTCCAGCTGCACGGCGAGCCGTTGCCGGACGTCGTCGAGGCCCTCGAGCTCGCCGGGGCCGAGGTCGTCACGGTGCCGGTGTACCGGTGGGCGCCGCCCGTCGACATCGCCCCGCTGGACCGGCTGATCGACGCCACCCTGGCCGGTGGGATCGACGTCCTGTCCTTCACCAGCGCACCCGCCGCGGCCGGGATCCTGGCCCGCGCCGCCGAGCGGGGCGTGCGCGACGAGCTGCTGACCGCGTTGCGCGGCCCGGTGCTGACGCTGTGCGTCGGCCCGGTGACGGCGGCGCCGCTGGAGGCGCTGGACGTGCCGACCGTGCAGCCACAGCGCTCCCGCCTCGGCGCGATGGTCCGGACCTGCGAGTCCGTCGCCCCGGCCCGGGCGCGCCGGCTGCCGGTCGCCGGGCACCTGCTGGAGCTGCGCGGGCACGCGGTGCTCGTCGACGGGCGGCTGTGCCCGCTCCCGCCGACGCCGATGACACTCCTGCGTGTCCTGGCCCGGCGGCCCGGGCGGGTCGTGTCCCGCGCGGAGCTGCTCGCAGCCCAGCCCGGCGGGGCCGGTGACGAGCACGCCGTGGAGAACGCGATCGCCCGGCTGCGCGCCGCCCTCGGCGTCCCCGGGCTGGTCCAGACCGTCGTCCGCCGCGGCTACCGGCTGGCACTGGAACCCGGGCACGAGGGGCACTGCGCCGACGTGCCGGGGGACGAGCGATGAGCCGCACGGGCACGACGCCGCCGCTGCTGCTGGTGGCGCACGGGTCGCGGTCCGACGCGGCCGACGCCGTCGTCCGGTCGCTGGCGTCGGCCGTCGCCGAGCACGGGCCGCAGGTGGAGATCTGTTACGTCGACGTCCGGGGGCCGAAGGTCGTCGACGCCGTCCTCGCGCTGCAGGATCGCGGGTACGACGGGGCGGTGGTCGTCCCGGCGTTCCTCGCCTCCGGCTACCACGTGCGCGTCGACCTGCCCGCGCAGCTCGCGGAGGCCGGTGCCGACCCGGCCCGGTTCCCGACGACGCCCGCGCTCGGCCCCGACCCGTTGCTCGCCTCGGCGGCGCTGCACCGGCTGCGCGACGCCGGCTACCGCGACGGTGACGCCGTCGTGCTCGCCGCGGCCGGATCGTCCGACCCGTCCGCGGTCGCCGAGGTGCGTGCGGCCGCCGGGATGCTGTCGGCGCTGGTCGGGCGGCGGGTCCGGACGGGGTTCGCCGCGACCGGGACGCCGACCGTGTCCGCGCTGGTCGAGGGCCTGCACGCGGCGGGGGAGGAGCGGGTCGCGGTCGCGTCCTGGCTGCTCGCGCCCGGGGTCTTCCAGAACCGGCTGCTGGAGTCGGGGGCCGATGTCGTCGGCGGTCCGCTGGGCGTGCACGACGACGTCGTCCGCGCCGTGCTGACCCGGTACTCCGCAGGGCTCGCGACGATCGCGCGGGCCGCCTGAGCCGCGCGGCACAATGCCGCCGTGAGCGATCTCGTCGCGCGGCTGCGGGCCGCCGGATGCGTGTTCGCCGAGGACGAGGCCCGGTTGCTCGCCGAGGCCGCCGCCGGCACCGAGCTGGACGACCTGGTCCGGCGCCGCGTCGCCGGTGAACCGCTGGAGCACGTCCTCGGCTGGGCCGCGTTCGACGGCGCCCGCGTCCGGGTGGCGCCGGGCGTGTTCGTCCCGCGGCGCCGGACCGAGGCCCTCGTGCACGCCGCCGTCGCCGGCCTGGGACCGGGCGCGGTGGTGGTGGACCTGTGCTGCGGCTGCGGGGCCGTCGGCGCCGCGATCGCCCGACGGGTCCCTGTGGAGCTGCACGCCGCCGACGTCGACCCGGTCGCCACCGCGTGCGCCGCGACGAACCTCGACGGACTCGGCACCGTGCACACCGGCGACCTGTTCGCCGCGCTGCCGGCGACGCTGCGCGGGCGGGTCGCGGTGCTGGTGGCGAACACCCCGTACGTCCCGGCCGGGGCGATCGCGGGCATGCCGCCGGAGGCCCGTGACCACGAACCCCGGGTCGCCCTCGACGGAGGTGGCGACGGCCTCGACCCGGCCCGGCGGATCGCCGCCGGGGCGCCGGGGTGGCTGGCCCCCGGCGGGACCCTGCTGATCGAGACGAGCGCGGCGCAGGCGCCGCTGCTGGCGGACGTGTTCGCGGGCCACGGCCTGGAGGCGGGCACCGGTCACGACGACGACCGCGACGCGACCTGGGTCTCCGGCCGCCTGCCCTCCTGACCTGCACTCCTTTGCTCTGCACACTCCCGCGCACTACCCCCCGTGGCGCGATCGAGCGTGACGGTACGGCCCTGCCGAGGGCATCTACGTCACGCTCGGCGGAGCGGGGTCAGCCCGCCCAGGTCAGGTCCTCGGAGCTGAACAGGCCGCCCTCGTAGATGACCGTCCAGGTACCGGTCGCGTCGGCCTTCGCGTCGAAGCAGACCTGACCGCTCACCGTCCCGCCCGGTGCGAGCTGCCCGGAGCTCAGGTCGTTGTCGCTGCCGATACTGATCCGGCGGATCACCCCGTCAGGATCCTGGAGCTGCCAGTCCCAGATGTTGAAGCTGGCCGTGCCGGAGCCGGTGTTCCGGTAGGTGACGTCGGTGCACCTGACCGGGCCCATGAAGTCGCTGCGGTCACGGAGCGGGGTGGTGGTGAGCTCGAGCCCGTCCCGGGTGGTGAGGGTGTCGCCGGGGGCTCCCGAGGTGGGCCGTGCGGGTGCGGGGGCGCTGTAGGTGCGGTCCGCGTTCTCGACGCCCGCGGTCGCCGGGCCCGACGGCGCGGACCCGCCCGTGGCGGAGGCCGTGGACGAGCTGCTGTCGGAGACGGCCGAGGCGAACGCGACCGTGTAGAGCAGGCAGAACGCCAGACCGAACGCCGACAGCACCGTCCCGGATATCGCGACTCCGCGGTTGTCGGCCTTGCCCGCGTTCGCGCGCACGATGCCCAGGACCCCGAGGACCAGCCCGATGACCACCATCGGCCAGGCGATCACGCCGATGATCGGGATCAGCGAGAACAGGGCGCCGAGGATGCCGAGCACGAGCGCGGCGGTGCCGAGCCCGTTCCGCTGCGGTCGCTGGACGGGCCAGCCGTGCGGCGGCGGGTACGGCGGTCCGGGAGGGAAGGGCGGCTGCGCTGGTGAGGTCACGTGATCCGCATCGAAAGGGACATTCGAGGCGTTGCCAACACGGTGTCGGCATCGTCAATTCTGACGACAGCGCGGGAGCCCGGCGCCGGCGCAGTGTGCCCTGTCTGGGCCCCTTTGCTCTGCACACTGCCACGCACCACCCTCCCCGGTGGCCCCAGGGCGCGATCGAGCGTCACGGTATGGCCCTGCCGAGGGCATCTACGTGACGCTCGGTGGGAAGGGGTCGGGTCAGCGGCGGCGGTGTTCGGGGGGCAGGCGGCCGTCCACCATCAGGATCCCTTCCGCCCGTAGCCGGGCCGCCTGTTCGGCCGCGATGTGCGGGGCCGACCGGCCGTCCGCCCGGAGCACTCGGTGCCAGGGGAGGTCGTGGCCGTCCTCCGCGAGGATCCGCCCGACCAGCCGTGCCGACCGTAGCCCGGCCAGCTCGGCGACCTCGCCGTAGCTGAGGGTCTGGCCCGGCGGGATCGACGTCACGACGTCCCGGACCCGTTCCACGGTCTCCTCGTCCACATTCCCGATCCTCCCGCCTGCCGGGGTGGCGCGTCACTGTCGGGGGCACGTGGTCGAATCGGTGCATGACCCGAGCAGCCGCCGAGCAGCCGTCCCCGCGGCTGGTGCGCGCGGCCCCACCGCCCGCCCCGGACCGGACGTGGTCGGGCGCGGCCGCGCGGGTCCTCGCGCACGAGCGGGGGCCGTTGCGCGTGCTCGGCGGGCCGGGAACCGGGAAGACCAGCCTGCTGCTCGACGCCGTCGTCCGCCGGGTGCGGGCCGGTGCCCCGCCCGGTTCGCTGCTGCTGCTCGTCGGCAGCCGGCGGGCCGCGGAGGAGCTGCGCGGCAGGCTGACGGCGCTGCTCACCCAGGGCGGCGACGAGATCGCGGGCGACTTCGGCGTCCGCACCACGCGCGAGCTGCTGGTCCGCACGGTGCACTCGTACGCGTTCGGGGTGCTGCGGCTGCACGCGGCCCGGCACGAGGACCCGCCCCCGCGGCTGCTGGCGTCCGCCGAGCAGGACGTGGTGGTGCGCGAGCTGCTCGCCGGTGAGATCGAGAGCTGGAACGGCAGCGTGCCGGGATCGTCGTGGCCGGAACGGCTGGATCCGGCGCTCGGGCTGCCCGGGTTCGCCGCGGAGCTGCGCGAGCTGCTCCTGCGGGCCGCCGAGCGGGGGCTCGGGCCCGCGGAGCTCGCCGGGCTCGGCACGGCCCACGGCCGCGACGAGTGGGTGGCCGCGGCGCGGTTCTTCCGCACCTACGAGGAGGTCACCCTGCTGCGCGGGGCCGCGGGTCGCAGTGCCCCGCAGGCGACCGCTCCCGCGCTCGACTCGGCGGAGCTGGTCGCGGCGGCGCTGGACGCGCTCGCCGCCGATCCGGGCCTGCGCGACCAGGAGCGCGAGCGGGTGCGCCACCTCCTCGTCGACGACGCGCAGGATCTCGACCCGCAGCAGATGGAGCTGGTCGCGACACTGGCGGCGGACGCGGAGTCCACCCTCCTGGCCGGGGACCCGGACCAGGCGGTGCTGACGTTCCGTGGCGCGGACCCGCAGGGCATGAACGCGATCGACGCCCCCACCGAGGTGCTCACGGTCGACCACCGCCGGCAGCCCGGTGTCCGTGCGGCGGGTCTGCGGCTCGCGGAGAAGCTGCCCGGCGCCGGGCCGGCACGGAACCGCCCCGGCCACGCTGCCGGCGACCAGCGCCCGGACGGGGCCCGCACCGACGACCGCCCCGACGAGCAGGCCGACGGTGCACCGGCGGACGGGTCCCGGGCAGGCGCCGGTGGCGCGGCGGACGGGACCGGAGCAGGTGCCGGTCGGCCGGTGGACGGGGATGGAGCAGGTGCCGGTCGGCCGGTGGGCGGGGGCGGAATGGAGGCCCGCCCGAGGGCGGAGGACGCCGGTGATGCGGTGCAGGTCCGCGTGTTCGGCTCCCCGTCGGCGGAGGCCGGGTGGATCGCCGACCGGCTCCGCCGCGCGCACCTCGTCGACGGCGTCCCGTGGTCGGAGATGGCGGTGCTGTCCCGATCGGCCCGCCGCACCCTGCCCGCTCTGCGGCGCGCCCTGGCGGCGGCCGGCGTCCCGATCGCGGCCCCGCCGGACGAGGTGCCGCTCCCGCGCCAGCCCGCGGTCGTCCCGCTGCTGCTGGTGCTACGGGCGGCGTCGCGCCCGTCCGCGATCGACGCCGACCTGGCGACGTCACTGCTCACCTCGCCGCTCGGCGGTGGTGACCCGCTGCGGATGCGACGGCTGCGGCGCGGCCTGCTGCGGATGCACGCCGCGGCCGGGCACGACGTCCGCGTCGTCCCCGACGACGACCATCCGGATCCGGGGGAGGTCGACCCCGCGGTCGCGAGCAGCGATCCGCTGCTGGTCGCGATGCTGCGCGAGGCCGTCGGGGGGCGTCCGGACCCGCTGGTGATGCTCTCGCCCGCCGAGGCGGCCCCGATGCGCGACGTGGGGAGGCTCCTCGACACCGCGGCGCGGTCGATCGCGTCCGGCGACTCGGTCGAGGACACGCTGTGGCTGGTGTGGCGGCGGACCGGGCTGGCGAAGCGCTGGAGCGACGCGAGCGCCCGGGGCGGGCCCGGTGGCGCGGCCGCCGACCGGGACCTCGACGCCGTGCTCGCCCTGTTCGACGCCGCCGCCCGGTACACCGACCGGCTGCCGGGCGCCGACGTCGGCGGGTTCCTCGAGTACCTCGCCGACCAGCAGCTGCCCGGCGAGACGCTCGCCCCGCAGGCCCCGCGCGGCGGCGCCGTCGAGCTGCTCTCCGCGCACGGCTCGCGCGGTCGGGAGTGGACGGTCGTCGCGGTGCCCGGTGTGCAGGAGGGGCTGTGGCCGGACCTGCGCCTGCGGGGGAGCCTGCTCGGGCACGAGCAGCTCGTCGATCTCGTCGCCGGGGTCGCCGAACCCGGCTCGGCGGTCTCACGGTCGGCCCCGCTGCTCGCCGAGGAGCGCAGGCTGTTCCACGTCGCGTGCACGCGCGCCCGGTCGGCGCTGCTGGTCAGCGCGGTCCAGGGGGAGGACGAGCAGCCGTCGCGCTTCCTCGACGAGCTCGACCCCCGTCCCGCCGACGCCACCGAGGCCCGGCCTGTCCACCGTCCGGAACGGTCCCTGGTCATGGCGGAGCTGGTCGGTGAGCTGCGGCGGGCCGTCACGGCCCCCGACCACGGCGACCCGGCGCAGGCCGCGCGCCGGAGGCGGGCGGCGACGCAGCTGGCCCGGCTCGCCGCCGACGGGGTGCCCGGCGCCCGTCCCGACGACTGGTACGGCCTCGCCGAGCTCTCCGACCACGCCCCGCTGCGCGCCGACGGCGAGCTGGTGCCGATCTCCCCGTCGGACGTCGAGACCATCGCCGGGTGCCCGCTGCGCTGGGTGCTCTCCCGGCACGGTGGCGACGAGAGCGGGGCGCTGTCGGCGGTGACCGGATCGCTGGTGCACGCCCTGGTCCAGGCGCGCGCCGCCGGTGCCGACGCCGCGGAGCTGGAGTCGGCGCTGCGCTCGGCCTGGCGGCGGCTCGACGCGGGGGCCCCGTGGTTCGGCCGCCGGGAGCTGTCGCGGGTGCGGGACATGCTCACCGCGTTCGACGACTGGGTGCGCCGCAGCCGGGCCGAGGGGCTGGAGCTCGTCGCCGTCGAGCAGCCGGTGCAGCTCGACCTGGAGGGCGACCCCCCGCCGGAGGGCCCGGGGCCGTCCGGCGACGACAACCCCGATCTGCTCGCGCCCGAACCCGCGGACGGTCCCGGTGGTGGCGCGGCGCGGTCGGCTCGCCGGGTGCGGCTGCGCGGCCGGGTGGACCGCCTCGAGCGCGACGACCAGGGCCGCCCGGTGGTGATCGACGTCAAGACCGGCAAGACGGCGACGTCGGGCCGGGCGACGGCCGAGCACCACCAGCTGGCGGTCTACCAGCTCGCGGCGTCGCTGGGTGCGTTCTCCGAGCTGGTCGGTGCCGGAACCGGTCCGGGTGGTGGCCGGCTGCTGTTCCTGGCCGACCGGAAGGCGAGTGGGGAGGCCAAGGAACCGGCGCAGTCGCCGCTGCAGCCGGAGGAGATGGGGCACTGGCGCGACGTGCTGATGACCTGCGCCGAGGACTCGGCCGGTGCGGTGTTCGTGGCGCGGGCCGGGCCCGACTGCGACCGGTGCCCGGTGCGGACGAGCTGCCCGGCCGTCGAGACCGGGCGGACCGTCGTGGACGGGTGAGCAGCCGGGGTGCGGGTGCGGGACGCGGATCAGCCGGTGCGGGGCACCGGCCGGTCCCGTGCCCGATGGTCCGCGACCCGGTCGATGACCAGCCCCGCACCGAGCCCGATCGCGACCGCGATGCAGAACCCGCCGATCGTGTCGGTCGCGTAGTGCGCGCCGATCCGCACCATCCCTGCGCCGACGGTGCCGCCGGCGAGCAGGGCGACCGCCGCGAGCGTCGCGACCGCCGGACCGGCCCGGGCGACCGGTAGCAGCGCGACCAGCAGCAACGCGACGAGCAGGCCGATCGACACGGCGCCACCGGTGTGCCCGCTCGGGTACGCGAATCCGGCGGTGCCCTCGCCACCGATCGTGCGGCCGATCAGCGGCTTGAGCACGGTCGTCGCGACGCCGGTCAGGCCGGGCCCGACGATCGCCAGCACGGCGAGCCGCCGTCGGCGGAGCAGCAGGGCGGCCCCGGCGAGGAGCAGCGCCCACAGCACCACCGACGGGGGCGAGCCGAACCCGGTCAGCCGGGCGAGCACACCGGGCAGCGCCTCCACCGCCGCGTCGGCGCTGCTGTCGACCCGGCCGGCCTGGGCCTCGCCGGCGTAGCGCCAGGCGAGCACGGCGAACACGACCGTCGCGACGGCGACGATCACCGGGGCCGGTCGGCGCAGCGGGCCGAGCAGGCTCGGCGGATCGGTGGCGTCGCGCACCGGTCCGAGACTAGCCACCGCCGGCACCCGGTGTGCCGTGCGGCTCAGGCGATCCCGAGCGCGCCGGCGAGCCGTTCCAGGTCCTTCTCCGGGGCCTGCATGTCCGCCGTGAGGACCTGCGCGCAGACGTGGTCGGCCCCTGCGGCGAGGTGCTCGTCGAGCCGCGCCGCGACCTGCTCCGGCGTGCCGTGCGCGACGAGCGCGTCGATCAGGGCGTCGCTGCCGCCGTCGTCCATGTCCTCGGTCGCCCAGCCGAGACGGGCCAGGTTGTTCCGGTAATTCCGCAGGCCCAGGTAGGGCTGCTGCACCCGGGGCCGTCCGACCGCGCGGGCGGCCTCCGGGTCGGTGTCCAGGACGACCTTGTGCTCGGGGGCGAGCAGCACGCCGTCGCCGAGCCGCTCCCGCGCGGTCCGGGTGTGGTCGGGCGTCGTCAGGTAGGGGTGCGCGCCCGCGGAGCGGTCCCGGGCGAGGTCCAGCACCTTCGGCCCGAGTGCGGCGAGAGCGCGACCGGCGACGGGCACGTCCAGCTCGTCGAGCCGGTCCAGGTACTCGACGACGGTGGCGTACGGGCGGGTGTAGTCGCTGGTGGCCTCCGGGTGCCCGACGCCCACGCCGAGCAGGAAGCGGTCCGGGTGCTTCGCCGCGATCCGGTGGTAGGACGGCGCGACCTCGTCGGCCGGGGTCGACCACATGTTGACGATGCCGGTCGCGACGGTCAGCGAGGTCGTCGCGTCCAGCATCGACTCCGCCAGTGCGAGGTCACCGGGAGGGGACCCGCCGATCCACACGGTCCCGAACCCGAGGGACTCGATCCGTGCCGCCAACTCGGGCGAGAGGCCCGTCTCGTGTCGCCAGAGGCCGTACCGGCCGAGTGAGATGCTCATGTCCCTGGTCTACCACCGCGCGTGCCCGATCATTCCCGGCTCTACGATGACGACTCCCGTAGTGCGTACGACGCGAGAGGCTGGACGCAGAAGTGATCGACCTCAAGGCGGCCCGACAGGACCCGGACACCTTCCGCACGGCGCTGTCCCGTCGCGGTGCGTCCGCGGACTTCGACGCGCTGCTCGCGGTCGACGTCCGGTGGCGCGAGCTGACCGACCGTGTCGGTGGCCTGCGCGCCGCGCAGAAGCAGCGCCCGAAGGGCAAGCCGACCCCGGAGCAGGTCGAGCAGTTCAAGAAGGAGAAGGAGGAGCTGCGCGAGGCCGAGGACGAGCTCGCCACCGCCGACGCCGAGCGCGCCGAGCTCCTCGCCCGGATCCCGAACCTGCCCGACCCGACGGCCGCCGACGGCATGGCCGAGGAGGACGCCGTCACCGTCCGGACCTGGGGCGAGCGGCCGTCGTTCGACTTCGAGCCCCGCGACCACCTGGACCTGGCGTCGTCGACCGGCCGGGTCGACATGGTCCGCGGTGCGCGGCTGTCCGGCTCCCGGTTCGCCTACCGGTTCGGCGACGTCGCCCTGCTCGAGATGGCGCTGTTCCGCTACGTCATCGACAAGCTGTCCGGCGAGGGTTTCGTCCCGGTGCTCGGCCCGGTCCTGGCGAACGAGAAGGCGATGTACGGCACCGGGTTCCTCCCCACCGAGGAGTCGAACCTCTACCAGCTGGAGAAGGACGGCCTGTACCTGACGGGGACGTCCGAGGTCGCGCTCGCGGGCATCCACATGGACGAGATCGTCGAGCTCGACGATCTCCCGGCCCGCTACGTCGCGTTCTCGACGAACTTCCGGCGCGAGGCAGGCGCCGCGGGCAAGGACACCAAGGGCATGTTCCGGGTGCACCAGTTCGACAAGGTCGAGATGTACGTCTACTGCCGCCCCGAGCAGTCCCAGGAGTTCCACGAGCAGCTGCTCGCGCACGAGGAGTCGATCGTGCAGGAGCTGGGCCTGCCGTACCGGGTGCAGAACATCGCCGTCGGAGATCTCGGCAACCCGGCCGCGAAGAAGTACGACATCGAGGCCTGGTTCCCGGTGCAGCAGCGCTACCGCGAGATCACGTCCTGCTCGAACACCACCGACTACCAGGCACGACGCCTGAACGTCCGGTTCCGCCGCGAGCCCGGCGCCCCCACCGAGAACGTCCACACCCTCAACGGGACCGGCGCGACCGCCCGCGCGATGCTCGCGGTCATGGAGAACTTCCAGGACGAGCACGGCACCGTCGCCGTCCCCGAGGTGCTGCAGCGTCACGGAGCGCCTGCGACCGTCGGCACGCCGCCCGCCTGATCGTCGTCCGGCCGGGTGTCCCCGCACCCGGGGTGACGGTCGCGACAGCCGGGCGGGCAACCCCGGTGCCGCACCGGGCGTCTGTCTCTGCGTGGACGGAACGGGGAGGGGTGCGCCCGGCTACCGGCCGGGTGAGCTCCCGGTGGTGCCGCGCGACGGCCGTTCTTTCCGCGGCAGGGCCGATCCCGCCGAGATGCGGACCAGCGCGAATAGTGGATCTCCGCGCAACGCTGAGCTGCATCTCGGCGAGGGCCGGAGCGGCCCGGCCGGTCCGCGCGGGCCCGCACCCGTGCCCCGGCAGCTGCAGGCCGGTGCGCCGCGGGGCGTCCCGGGGCCGGCGCCGCGGCCCCGCGCGGGGTGGGACACCCGGGCCGACGCCCGTGCGCCCCGATCCGACGCTCGTGCGCCTCGGCTCGACGCCGGTGCTCCCCGACCCGGCGCTCGCGCGTCCCGCCGCCGGGAGCCTGCCGGGCGTCGCCGCGCCCGCGCCGGGGCCGGTGGATCCGGGATCGGTCGCCGGGTCCTGCACGGCTCGGTCGCACTCGGCCTGGCCGCCGTCGCGATCGCCGGGCTGACGTGGACGATCCTCGTCCCGCCGGACGGTGACGGTGGCGACGGCGCCACGGCCACGTCGGCACTGGACAACCAGCTGCCGCCCCCGCCGCCCCCGCCACCGCCGCAGCAGTGGCGTCCGGTCGGCGGCGACGAGTTCGACGGTTCCCGCATCGACCGGTCCGTCTGGACCGTCTACAACTCGCCGGGCGGGTTCGGGAACGGGCTGCGCCGGCCGTCGGCGCTCTCCCTGGACGACGGGCTGCTCACCGTCACCGCGCGCCCGCGGGCCGCGGGCGGCGGCGTGTCCGGCGGCATGGCCATGCACTCCGGGCAGCTGTACGGGCGCTGGGAGTTCCGGGCGCGCACCGACGCCGGCACCGGCTACAGCCCGGCGATCCTGCTCTGGCCGGACTCCGAGCGGTTCCCCGACGACGGCGAGCTGGACATGATGGAGATCCCCTACGGGGACCGGAGCGCGGCGACCGCGTTCGTCCACTACGGCGCGGAGAACCACATCGTCTCCACCGAGACGCCGGGCGACTTCACGCAGTGGCACACGTTCGCGCTGGAGTGGCTGCCGGACCGGATCACCTGGTACGTCGACGGCGAGAAGAAGTGGGAGGTCACCGACCGGCGCACCATCCCTACGACGCCCATGCACCTGTGCATCCAGCTCGACCAGGGCCCGGCCGAGAAGTGGATCCCCGCGCCGGACGCGACCACCCCGGACGAGGTCCGGCTGCAGGTGGACTGGGCCCGGGTCTCCGAGCCCGTCGGATAGGACCGTCGGGGGTCCGGGGTAGAAATCGTCACCATGGACCCCACCCCGGTCGAGCTCGCCACGGCGCTCGGCCTGCACCCGCCGACCGCGGAGCAGGCCGCGGTGATCGCCGCCCCGGCCGGGCCGGCACTCGTCGTCGCCGGGGCGGGCGCCGGCAAGACGGAGACGATGGCGGCCCGGGTGGTCTGGCTCGTCGCGACCGGACGGGTGCTGCCCGAGCAGGTCCTCGGCCTCACCTTCACCCGCAAGGCGGCCCAGCAGCTCGGCACCCGCGTCCGGTCCCGGCTCCGCCGGCTCGCCGGGTCCCGCCTGCTCGACGACCTCGACCCCACCGGCGCCCGCAGGGCCGCGCTGCTCGCGGGCGAGCCCACCGTCTCCACCTACCACGCCTACGCCGGGCGGCTGGTCGGCGAGCACGCGCTGCGGCTGCCCGCCGAGCCGGCGAACCGGCTGCTCGGCCCGACCGCGACCTGGCAGCTCGCGCACCGGGTCGTCTCCACCTGGGCGGCCGACCTGGAGATCGACCGGGTCCCGGCGACCGTGACCGGGTACCTGCTCTCGCTGGCCGGTGAGCTGGGGGAGCACCTCGTCGAACCGGCCGACGTCGAGCGGCTCACCGCCCGGATGCTGCCGGTGCTGGAGCACGCCCCGCCGGGCAAGCGGCAGCGCGCGGAGCCGTCGGCGGGGTACAAGGCCCGGATCGCCGGGCAGCGGATGCGGCTGGAGCTGCTGCCGCTGATCGAGGAGTTCGCCCGCCGCAAGCAGGCCGAACAGGCGATGGACTTCTCCGACCAGATGGCGCTCGCCGCGCGCATCGCCGAGGCCGACCCGGAGGTCGGGCGGATCGAGCGCGGTCAGTACCGGGCCGTGCTGCTCGACGAGTACCAGGACACCGGGCACGCCCAGCGGGTGCTGCTGCGGGCGCTGTTCGGTGTCCCGCCGGGACTCGCCCCGGAGCCGGAGGAGCCCGAGCACCGGTCGGTGACCGCCGTCGGTGACCCCTGCCAGTCGATCTACGGCTGGCGCGGCGCGAGCGCCGGGAACCTGGCCCGGTTCCGCACCGACTTCCCGACGCCGTCCGGTGGCCCTGCTCCCGTGCACGGGCTGCTCACCAGCTTCCGCAATCCGGCCGAGGTGCTCGCGCTCGCGAACCGGGTGTCCGAGCCGCTGCGCACCGCGCCCGGCGCCGTCCGCGTCGGTGAGCTCCGCCCGCTCGACGGCGCCGGTCCCGGCGACGTCCGGGCCGCGTTGTTGCCCGACGTCGCCGCCGAGATCGCCTGGGCGGCCGACGGCATCGCGTCCCGCTGGCACGCCGGCGCCGACGAGGGCGAGCCGCCCACCGCCGCGGTGCTGGTCCGCCGCCGCTCCGACATGGACGCGCTCGCCGCCGCGCTGCGCGACCGTCGGGTCCCGGTCGAGGTCGTCGGGCTCGGCGGGCTGCTGTCGACCCCCGAGGTCCGTGACCTGGTGTCAGCGCTGCGGGTGGTGACCGACCCGCTGGCCGGGCCCTCGGCGGTACGGCTGCTGACCGGGCCCCGCTGGCGGCTCGGCATCGCCGACCTCGCCGCGCTGTGGCAGCGGGCCCGCGAGCTCGTCCCGTCCCGGCCGGCCCGCCCCGGCCCGCTCGGACCCGAGGAGCTGGCCCTGGGGGCGCTCCCCGGTGACGAGGCCGAGCAGGCCGGGCTCGCCGACGCCCTCGACGACCCGGGCGAGCCGGACCGCTACTCCCAGGCCGGGTTCGACCGGATCCGCCGGATCGGCCGCGAGCTGTCCCACCTGCGGGCCCGCGCCGCGGCCCCGCTGACCGACCTCGTCGCCGACGTCGAGCGGACCCTGCTGCTCGACGTCGAGACGATGGCCCGCCCCGGCCCGACCGGCCGGGCACACCTGGACGCGTTCGCCGACGTCGTCGCCGACTTCGCCGCCGGTGCCGACGTGCCGTCGCTGCCCGCGCTGCTCGACTACCTCGACACGGCGGAGCAGGCCGAGGAGGGCCTGACCCCGGGTGAGGTCGAGGTCTCCCCGGACCGGGTGCAGATCCTCACCGTGCACGCGGCGAAGGGGCTGGAGTGGGAGATCGTCGCCGTCCCGCACCTGGTGGCGCAGGTCTTCCCGGGCCGCAAGATGTCCGGCAGCTGGCTGAAGGACCCGTCCGACCTGCCGGTCCCGCTGCGCGGCGACGCCGACGACCTCCCCGGTCTCGACCTCCCGCCGCCCGGCGCGGACCGCAAGCAGGTCGAGCAGGCCCTCGACGACCACGACGACGCCCTCGACGAGCGCCGCCTCGCCGAGGAGCGCCGGCTGTTCTACGTCGCGCTCACCCGTGCCGAGCGCACCCTGCTCGTCTCCGGGCACCGGTGGCCGGCGACCGGGGAGCGCCCGAAGGACCCGTCGGTGTTCCTCACCGAGCTCGCCGAGATCCTGGAGGGGCCCGGTGGCTCCGAGGTCGGCGCGCTGGAGGTGTGGGCGCCGCCGCCGGAGGCCGACACCGGGAACCCGGCGCTCGGCGTGGAGCGCACCGCGCAGTGGCCGCCGGACCCGTTCGGCGACCGGGCGGACGACGTGCGGGCCGGTGCCGACCTGGTCCGGGCGGAGTTGCGGGCCCGGGCACCGCGACGGCCGCGGCGGTCCCGGCGGTCGTCCACCGACCAGCTCGCGCTGGAGCTGCCCGAGCCCGGCCCGGCGGAACCGGCCCCGGACGTACCCGACGCGGAGGGTGACCCGGAGGGCTGGGCCGCCGACGTCGACGTCCTGCTCGCCGAGCGGGCCGCCGCCAAGGAGCGCCCCACCGTCGCGCTGCCGGGGCGGCTGTCGGTGAGCCGGCTGATCGAGCTCGCCGACGATCCGGACGCGCTCGCCGTGCGGCTGCGCCGCCCGGTGCCGCTGCCGCCGAACCCGCACGCGCGACGCGGGACCGCGTTCCACGCCTGGCTGGAGCAGCGGTTCGGTGCGGAACGGCTGCTCGACATCGACGAGCTGCCCGGCGCCGCCGACGAGTCCGTCACCTCGGAGTCCGACGCCGCGGAGCTGGCGGAGCTGCAGGCCGCGTTCGAGGCGTCGGAGTGGGCGGACCGCAAGCCGGTCGACGTCGAGGTGTCGTTCGAGACCGTCCTCGCCGGGGTCGCCGTGCGTGGGCGGATGGACGCCGTCTTCGCCGATCCCGACGGCGGCTGGACCGTCGTCGACTGGAAGACCGGCGGGCCGGCCGCCCCGGAGCGGGAGCACGCCGTCGCGGTGCAGCTGGCCGCGTACCGGCTGGCCTGGGCGGCGCTGCAGGAGATCCCGGCCGAGCGGGTGCGGGCCGCGTTCCACTACGTCCGCGACGGCGTCACCCTGCGGCCGGCGGACCTGCTGGACGCCGACGGGCTGCGGGCGCTGGTGGCGGGGGTACCGGCGGGCTGAGCAGCTCCGTCGCGGCACGTCCCGCGGCGTCCCACAGGGCGGCGACGAGCGGGCGCCGCATGTCGTCACGACGCACGCAGAGCGCGACCGGGAACTCGCCCAGCCCGGCCTCGACGACGCCGAGCCGGTCGGCCGTCGCGCTCGTCCGCACCACCAGGCGGGGGACCACACCGGTCCCGTACCCGAGGACGACGAGGGCGAGCAGCGCCTCGTGGGTGTCCGGCTCGGCCACGATCTCCGGGGTGGCGCCGCGTGACCGGAACCAGCGGTCGGCGCCGTCGCGCACCAGGCCCCGGTCCGGGACGACGAACGGTCCGTCGAGGGCCCCCTCCTCCTTCCCGCGGGCCGTGACCAGGACCAGGTCGGTGGTGTGCAGGGTGCGGCCGACGAGCGACTGCGGTAGCCGGTCCGGCACACCGGCGACGGCGGCGTCCACCTCGCCGTCGTCGAGCCGGGCCAGTGCGGCAGCCGCCCCGCCGGTGCGGAGTACCGGCCGGACGTGGGGATGTTCCTCGCGGAACGGGGCGAGCAGTGCCGGGAGCAGCGACTGACAGGCGGTGACGGTGGCGAACAGCCGCAGCTCCCCGGTGAGTTCGGCACCGCCGTCGGTCCCGGCCCGGAACTCGGCCCACGAGCCGAGCGCGCCACCCGCCCAGTCGAGGAACCGACGGCCGTCGGCGGTGAGGACGGTCCCGCGTGGTCCCCGGTCGAGCAGCCGCGTCCCGGCCTCGGTCTCCAGCCGCTGCACGGTCCGGGTCAGGGTCGCCGGGCTGACGTGGCACTCCAGGCTGGTGCGCCCGAAGTTCAGGGTCCGCGCGAGATGCACGAACAACTCGAGGTCGCGGAGCTGCATCTTTCATCTCCTGCAACGCTGCGCTACGACTCTTGCGCTGGTCGGAAGGGACGGCGGGAACCTACAACAGCGTCCATGCACATCGACTCGTCGGTCTTCGCGACCGAGACGCTGGACATGCCCGGTGAGCCCGAGACGGTCGTCCGCGGTGGGCGGCACCTGTTCGGCCTGCTGCCGGAGGCACTGCACGGGGTGCAGCGGATCGGGGTGCTCGGCTGGGGCCCTCAGGGCCGGGCCCAGGCCCGCAACCTGCGCGACTCGCTCGCCGGTACCGGCATCGTCGTGACGGTCGGCCTGCGGCCCGGTTCGGCGTCGGCCGCGGACGCCCGGACGCACGGTTTCACCGAGGACGACGGCACGCTCGGGGACTGGATCGCCGTCGCCGGGACATCGGACCTGGTGATCCTCCTGATCGCCGACGCTGCGCTCGCCGCCCACCACGAAGAGCTGTTCGCCGCGCTGAAGCCGGGCGCGACCATCGGGCTCTCGCACGGCTTCCTGCTCGGGCACCTGCGTTCCACCGGTGGTGGGTTCCCGCCGGGGCACCCCGTGATCGCGGTCTGTCCGAAGGGGATGGGGGACTCGGTCCGCCGGCTCTACGAGCAGGGCGCGTCCGTCGACGGTGCCGGGATCAACGCCAGCATCGCCGTGCACGCCGACCCGGACGGTCACGCCACGGACCGGGCGCTGGCCTGGTCGGTCGCACTCGGTGCGCCGTACACCTTCGCGACGACGCTGGAGAGCGAGTACCTCTCCGACGTGGTCGGGGAACGGGCCATCCTGCTGGGCGCGGTGCACGGCCTGGTCGAGGCGCTGTTCCGGCACTTCCGGATCGGCGGCGACGAACCGGTCGCCGCCTACCGGCGCTCCTGCGAGGCCGTGACCGGCCCGATCGCGACGACGATCTCCCGCGGCGGGCTGGGCGCGGTCCGCGAGGCCGTCGCCGACACCGCGCTGTTCGACCGGGCACTCGCCGCGGCCTACGCACCGTCCCGCGAGCTGGTCGCGGAGATCTACGACGAGGTCGCCGAGGGCGCCGAGCTGCGCAGCGTCCTGCTCGCCGAGCAGCGGCTGCGGCGGCACCCGATGGCACCGATCGGCGGCTCGCCGATGTGGGACCACGGCTCCGCCGTCCGTGCCTCCCGGGGCGACGCCGGCGGGGCGGTCGAGCCGCTCACCGCCGGTCTGTTCGTGGGCACGATGCTGGCCCAGGTCGACGAGCTCGCCGCCCGGGGACATGCGTGGTCGGAGATCGTCAACGAGTCGATCATCGAAGCGGTCGACTCGCTCCTGCCCTACATGCACGCCCGCGACGTCGCGTACATGGTGGACAACTGCTCGATGACGGCCCGGCTCGGCGCCCGGCGCTGGGGACCGCGGTTCCAGGCCGCCTACGAGCAGCTCGCGCTCCCCGCCGCCCAGGACCACAGGACGGGCCCCGGACCGGTCGAGGGATTCGCCGACCACCCGGTGCACGCGGCACTGGCCGCGGCCGCGGCGCTGCGCCCGAGCGTGGACATCGCCGTCGACGCCGTGGGGACTGCCGGCCTCTGACCCGGGAGACGACGCGAGCCCGTGCCCCGCAGCTGCGGGACACGGGCTCGCGGCCCGGACGGATCGCTAGTGCGACTCGGCCTTGGCGATGTGGGCACCGGTCAGCGACCGGACCTCCATCTCGGCGTACTTGCTGCCGTCGGCCCGCTTCTCGCCGACGTAGGTGCCGATGACACCCAGCAGGAACGACAGCGGGATCGACACCAGGCCCGGGTTCTCCAGCGGGAACCAGGCGAAGTCCGCGCCCTGGATGATCGACGGGCTGGACGCCGTCGCCGGCTTCCCGGAGACGACCGGCGAGAAGATGATCAGGATCAGCGTGCTCGCCAGACCGCCGTAGATCGAGAACAGCGCGCCGGTGGTGTTGAACCGCTTCCAGAACAGCGAGTAGAGGATCGTCGGCAGGTTCGCCGAGGCCGCCACCGCGAACGCCAGCGCCACGAGGAACGCGACGTTCTGGTTGCGGGCCAGGATGCCGCCGACGATCGCCACGACACCGATCACGATCGCGGTGCGGCGGGCGACGCGGACCTGGGTGGCCTCGGTGTCGGCCACGTTCCCGCGCTTGATCACGTTGATGTAGACGTCGTGCGCGAACGACGCCGACGCGGTGATCGTCAGGCCGGCGACGACCGCGAGGATCGTCGCGAACGCGACTGCGGCGATGATGCCCAGCAGCACCGGGCCGCCGAGCTCGAAGGCCAGCAGCGGCGCCGCCGAGTTGACCTTGCCGGGAGCGTTCTGGATCGTCTCCGGGCCCACCAGCGCACCGGCCGCGTAGCCGATGACCAGGGTGAACAGGTAGAAGAGGCCGATCAGCCAGATCGCCCACTCGACCGACTTCCGGGCCTCCTTGGCGGTCGGCACGGTGTAGAAGCGCATCAGCACGTGGGGCAGGCCCGCGGTGCCGAGCACCAGCGCGATGCCCAGCGAGATGAAGTCGATCTTCGACGTGGTCGACGTGCCGTACTGCTCGCCCGGGGCGAACAGTCCGACGCCCTTCTCCGAGGCGTCGGCGGCGCCCTGCAGCAGCGCGGAGAAGTTGAAGCCGAACAGCGCGAGCGCCCAGATCGTCATGACCAGCGCACCGGCGATCAGCAGCACCGCCTTGATCATCTGGACCCAGGTGGTGCCGCGCATGCCGCCGATCAGCACGTAGGCGATCATCACGACGCCGACGATCGCGATGACGACGCCCTGTGCGAACGCGCCCGAGATGCCGAGCAGCAGCGAGACGAGCGCGCCGGCACCGGCCATCTGCGCCAGCAGGTAGAAGAAGGACACGGCCAGCGTCGAGGTGGCCGCGGCCGCGCGGACCGGGCGCTGACGCATCCGGAACGCCAGCACGTCGCCCATCGTGAACCGGCCGGTGTTCCGCAGCAGCTCCGCGACCAGCAGCAGCGCCACCAGCCAGGCGACCAGGAAGCCGATCGAGTAGAGGAACCCGTCGTAGCCGTTGATCGCGATGGCACCCGCGATGCCCAGGAACGAGGCCGCCGACAGGTAGTCACCGGCGATCGCGAAGCCGTTCTGGGTCCCCGAGAACCCGCCGCCCGCGGTGAAGAAGTCGGACGCCGTCTTCTTCGCGTGCCGGTTGTTCACGTAGAAGACGATCCCCAGCGTGCCGATGACGAACACGAGGAAGATCGAGATGTTGAGGATCGGGCTCGCGCCCGCGACCCCCTGGGCCAGCACGGCGTTCACTTCGTGCCCCCTTCGATCTCGTCACGGATCTTCGACGACAGCGGGTCGAGGGTGTTCCCCGCGAACCGGACGTACGCGACGGTGATCGCGAACGTGGACACGAACTGGAGCAGGCCCAGGATCAGCCCCAGGTTGATGTTGCCGAGCACGGGCGTCGCCATGAAGTCGGCGGCGAAGCTCGCCAGCAGCACGTAGAGCAGGTACCAGGCCAGGAACGCCGCGGTGACCGGGAAGACGAACCCGCGGAGACGCCGACGCAGCTGCTGGAAGTCGTCGCTCGCCTGTACGGCGCCCCAGTCGGGCGTCCCGGGCGGAGGACCGCCCGTACTGTTCTCGGACTCGGTGGTACTCACGTATGCCTCCTTGCATCTCCCGGGCACCGGACTCGGGGTGCGCCCAGGAAAGTTCCTCGCGGGCGTGTGCGGAACCCCACACACGGTCTCGATTCGGACAGTGAGGCGAGTGGCCGACGATCGGCAGGCCGGGCGCACCAGAATTCGACCGACGGTCTTGACATCGGCCGGATCGGCCCCCTCGCTACTCGCGGTCCGCCAGATGGAGCCGGAGCATCGTATCTTCCGCCCACGACGGAACGTGATCGCCCAGCGACACCGCGATCATCAGTACGAACGACAGGGGGACGGACCACAGGGCCGGTTGGGTGAGCAGGATGCCCGCCGTTCCGCCCAGTCCGAGGGTGGCGCCCAGCCCCATCGCCCCGGCCGAGCAGACCAGCCCCGCCACCATTCCCGCGTACGCGCCGCGCGCGGTCAAACCCTTCCACCACAGGCCGAGCACGAGCAGCGGGCAGAACGTCGACGCCGCGACGGTGAACGCCGAGGTCACGGCCGCGCTGACGTCGACCCGGACCATCAGCAGCGCGGCCGGGACGACAGCTGCCGAGGCGGCCAGGGCGGTGAGCCGGAGCCGGCGCAGCCCGGACGGCATCAGGTCGTGCGACAGCGCGCCGGACAGCGCGAGGAGCAGTCCGAGGGAGGTGGCCAGGAACGCGGCGAACGCACCGGCGGTGAGCAACGAGGTCAGCACCGCGGCCGTCCCACCGCCGGTCACCCGCCCGGGCAGGGTGACGATCGCCGTGTCGGTGCCCTGCGAGAGGTACAGCTCCGGGGTGAGCACGGTCCCCAGCAGCCCGTAGACGATGGTGAACAGGTAGAACGTGCCCAGCAGCGCGACGGTGATCGCGGCCGTCCGGCGGGCGCCGCGCCCGTCCGGGCTGGTGTGGAACCGGACGATGATGTGCGGCAGCCCCATCGTCCCGAGTGCCGTCGCGACCAGCACCGACCAGGTCGCCAGCAACGGCGCGGTCGCACCCGTGCCGAGCAGCGGCAGCGCCCAGTCCTCCCCGCCGGGCACCGGCAGCGACGCCCGGTCGCCACCGAGCCCGGGGACCGGGGCGCCCTCCGGGAACAGCCACACCTGGTCGGCGCGTGCGTGGTGGGTACCCGGCGTCAGTTCGACAGGGATCCCGTCGACGGCGACGGTGACCGGCTCGGTGACCACGAGATCGGTGTCGAGGCGGAAGTCGACCGGGGTCTCCCGGGTGAAGTGCGTGAACTCCGGCGGGGCGGCCAGCTCGTCGCGCAGCTGGGGCCCGGCGAGCAGCAGCAGCCAGATCGCGGGTCCGGCGAACAGGAGCAGCTTGAGGGCGAACTGGAACGCCTGCACGTAGGTCGCCGCCCGCATCCCGCCCAGGGCCAGCGTGATCCCGACCGCCAGGCCGGAGACGACCACGCCCACCCAGTAGTCCACACCGGACACCAGTGTCAGGAGCTGGCCGGCCGCGACGATCTGCGGCACCAGGTAGAGCACCGCGATCACGACGACGACCACCGCGCAGAACCGGCGCAGCGACCGCGACCCCAGCCGTGCCTCGGCGAACCCGGGCACGGTCAGCGCGCCGCTGCGCCGCATCGGCGCCGCCACCAGCGCCAGCATCAGCAGGTAGCCCGCGGTGAACCCGACCGGGTACCAGAGCGCCCCGGTGCCCTCCTTGATCACCAGGCCGGCGACGCCGAGGAACGACGCCGCCGACAGGTACTCGCCGGAGACCGCCGCCGCGTTCAGCATCGGCGACGTCTGCCGCGACGCCACCAGGAAGTCCGACGTGGTGCGCATGGCGGCCACGCCACGGGCCCCGATCAGGACCGTGACCAGCAACAGCGCGACGACGGCGGCCCCGGTCACGACGAGTGGGCCCGCTCGGCCCGCTCCGCCCGGCGCAGGTGCCACCACGCGAGCACCGCGAGCAGCGGGTAGGGCAGCCACGCCACGGCGATCCAGCCCAGTGGAAGTCCGGCGCCGCGCCACTGCGCCAGCCCGGGGGCGTACCGCAGCAGCACCGGCAGCCCGAGCAGCAGCACCGCCCCGCACAGCAGCGTCACCCCGGCCCGGCGGAGCTGGGCCCGCCGCACCCGCCGGGCGCGGGCGGCGAGCTCCGGATCGAGCACCGGCTCCGGGGCCGGCCGCGCCGCGACGGCCCGCGCGCCGGGCTCCGGCGGCGCGGTCACGGCGACCCGGCGCGGGCGGCTCATCCCCGGCCCCGCTCCCGGCCCGGGACGTCCAGCGCCCCCGAGGTCGCCGCCGCCAGCAGCTGGTCGCGCAGCTCGCGGGCGTGCCGGCGGCTGACCGGGACGTCCCCGGCGTCGGTGTGCGCGAGGAGCCCGCCGCCGGCGTCGCTGCGCAGCTCGAGGACCGCGGGCAGGTGCAGCAGGAAGCTGCGGTGCACCCGGACGAAGTGGTGGGCGTCCCAGTGCTCCTCCAGCCGGGAGAGCGGGATGCGGACCAGGTGCGAGCCGGACGGGGTGTGCAGCCGGACGTAGTCGCCGTGCGCCTCGACGAACCGCACGTCCTCGCGACGCACGTACCGGGTCCGCCCGGCCAGCTCCACCGGCAGCACCGCGAGCTCGTCGACCCGGGGGACGGCCGGCCCGCCGCCGGTGACGCCCGTCCGGTCCTCGGCGGGAGGCGGCCCCGCGACAGTGCGGCCCGCGCGCGCCCGGTGCACCCGGGCCAGCGCCTCGGCGAGCCGGTCGGCACCCACGGGCTTCAGCAGGTAGTCGACGGCACCGAGGCCGTAGGCGGCGACCGCGTGCTCCTCGAACGCGGTGACGAACACGATCTCCGGCGGGGACGCCATCGCGGCCAGCACGCCGCCCAGCTCCAGGCCGTCCATCCCCGGCATCGTGATGTCGAGGAAGACGGCGTCGAACCGGCCGGTGGGGATGGTGCGCAGCGCCTCGACGGCGTCGCCGGCCCGCGCGACCTCGCCGACATCGGGGGCGTCGGCGAGCAGCGCGCAGATCTCGTCGAGCGCGGGCGCGACGTCGTCGACGGCCAGCACCCGCAGCGGCGTCTCGGTCACACGACCACCCCCGGTTGGAAGCGCGGGACGCGCAGGACGATCCGGGTTCCCGCGCCGGGGGCGGTCTCGATGACCAGGCCGTGCTCGGGGCCGTACACCGCCCGCAGGCGACGGTCGACGTTCACCAGCGCCAGCCCGGCGCCATCCGCGGTGCCGGCCAGCACCGCACGGGCGTGCTCGGGTGCCATCCCGGGCCCGTCGTCCTCGACGGCGATCACGCAGACGTCCCCCTCGGCCTCGCCGCTGACCTGGACCAGCCCGCCGTCCTGGGTCCGCTCGACGCCGTGCTGCACGGCGTTCTCCACCAGCGGTTGCAGCGCCAGCACCGGGATCGGCACCGGCAGCACCTCCGGCGCCACCCGTACCTGCACCCGGAGCCGGTCGCCGAGGACCGCACGTGCGAGCGTCAGGTAGGCCTCCACCGAGCGGAACTCCCCGGCCAGCGGGGTGTAGTCACCGCGGGCGGCGAGCGAGTGCCGGATGAAGTCGGCGAAGGTCTCCAGCAGGTCCCGCGCACGTGCCGGGTCCGAGCGCACGAACGAGGCGATCGTGGTGAGCGCGTTGTAGACGAAGTGCGGTGAGATCTGGGCACGCAGGTCGCGCAGCCGGGCGGCCTCGGCCTCGGCGGCGCCGTCGTCGAGGCGGGCACGTTCGAGCGCGTCGGCGACGAACGCGGAGATCCGCCGGGCGGTGGCCGTGGTGACCCCGCCGAGGACGAGCACCGGCGGCTCGGGATCGGTGCCCAGCGCCGTCGCGGTCAGCTCGCCGTCGGTGGCCCGCCGGGCGCCCGCCCGGTGCCCCAGTGCGATGCCCGCCTCGCGGTCGGGGCCGCACCAGGTGGGCGCACGTCCGGGGAGGAGCAGGCCGGCGGAGCGGGCGCCGCACAGCCCGGCGAGCCGGCGCAGCGCGTCGGTCGCGGCCGGTGAGCCGGCGGGTTCGCGCAGCCCCGCCGCGACGGCGACACCGGCCTCGAGCACCTCGGCCGGGTCCGACGGGGGAGTCGTCGCGGACCGGAACCGCCCGGTGAGCCGGGGGCGCAGGGAGGTGCGCCCGCCCGGCACACGCGCGCCACGATCGGAGTCCTCGTCGGCCGGCACCCGGTCAGGATAGGGCCCGCGGGGCCCGTACCGCGGGACACGGGGCTAGCCTGCCGCACGTGATCGGCTCCTCCCGCCTCGCCGCGCTCGATCCGCACGCCGAGGGCGCGCTGCGGATGCCGGACGCGCGGTCGAGCCCGGTCCGCTCCCTGGTGACCCGGCTGGTGATCGCGTTGTTCGCGCTGGGCGCGACGACGTTGATCGTCTACTTCGGTCGCGACGGCTACCTCGACAACAACGGCGCGGGCGAGATCTCGCTGATGGACGCGCTGTACTACGCGACGGTGTCGCTGTCGACGACCGGCTACGGCGACATCGTCCCGGTCAGCCCGAGCGCGCGGGCGATCAACATCGCCGTCGTCACCCCGCTGCGGGTGCTGTTCCTGATCGTTCTCGTCGGGACGACCGTCGAGCTGCTCACCGAGCGCTCGCGCCAGTCGTTCCGGATCCAGCGCTGGAGGTCGCGCGTGCGCGAGCACACCGTCGTCGTCGGCTACGGCACCAAGGGCCGGGCTGCCGTGGAGACGCTGCTGGGCGACGGCGTCGAGCCCGAGAAGATCGTCGTCGTCGACACCGACCGGGCCCGGCTCGACGTCGCGTCCGGGCTGGGGCTGGTGACCGTGTCCGGGAACGCGACCCGGTCGGCGGTGCTCCGGATCGCCGGGGTGCAGCTGGCGACGACGCTGGTCGTCGCGCTGGACCGGGACGACACCGCGGTGCTGGTCACGCTCACCGCCCGCGAGCTGTCCCGCTCGATCTCGATCGTCGCGGCGGTGCGCGAGGCGGAGAACGTGCACCTGCTGCGGCAGTCCGGGGCGAGCTCGGTGATCGTCTCCGACGAGACGGCGGGCCGGCTGCTCGGCGTCGCGACCCGGTCCCCGGCCGTCGTCGAGGTGGTCGAGGACCTGCTCACCCCGGACGCCGGGTTCGCCATCACCCAGCGCCAGGTCGAACCGGCCGAGGTGGGCGGGTCGCCGCGGCACCTGCCCGACATCGTGCTCGGCGTCGTCCGCGGCGACCAGCTCTACCGGGTCGACTCCGCCGCGGTCGACGCGCTCGAGCGCGGGGACCAGCTGCTCTACGTCCGCAAGGCGACCCCGCCCGAGGACGACTGATCGGAAATCCTTGACCTGAACCGAGCTTCAGGTCGCACGGTGGTCCGCATGACGACAGCGACCACCGGAACCTCCGGGACCGCCGCCGGGATCACGGGGCTGATGACCCGGATGACCGGCGACGAGAAGCACGAGCCCGCCGCCACCTCGACCCTGGACGTGCTCCGCGTCCTCTACGGCCGCGTCCTGCGGGTCGACCCCGCGCACCCGGACGACCCGGACCGGGACCGGTTCCTGCTCTCCAAGGGGCACGGGCCGATGGCGCTCTACGCCGTCCTGGCCGCGCGGGGGTTCCTCGACCCGGCCGCGCTGGACGGGTTCGCGACCTACGACTCGGACCTCGGCCACCACCCGGACCGCACGCTCGTGCCGGGTGTGGAGATCTCCTCGGGCTCCCTCGGGCACGGGCTCGGGCTGGCCGTGGGCACCGCGCTCGGGCTCCGGTTGCAGGGCCGGGCGGCGCGGACCGTCGTCCTCGTCGGCGACGCCGAGCTCGACGAGGGCTCGAACGCCGAGGCGATCCAGTACGCCGGGCGGGCGGGGCTCGCCGGGCTGACCGCCGTCGTGATCGACAACCGCTCCGCGTCGCACGGGTGGCCGGGCGGGATCGCCGCGCGCTTCGCCGTCGAGGGCTGGGTGACCGCCGACGCCGACGGCCGTGACCACGACGACCTGGAGCGTGCGTTCGGCACGCCGCACGACGACCGGCCGCTCGCCGTCGTCGCCCACGTCGAGCCGAAGGGGACCCCCTCATGACCGCCTTTGCTCTGCACACCGTGGCGCACCGGCCCGCCGACCAGCGGGAACGCTTCTACGGGCTCCTCCCGGAGCTCCTCGACGCCGAACCGCGGGCCGTGGCCCTGCTCGCCGACATCGGGGCCGGCTACGTCGACCTCCCGGACCGGCTCGCGCGCCGCGTGGTCAACCTCGGGATCCGCGAGCAGCTGCTCGTGTCGGCCGCCGGCGGGCTCGCGCTCACCGGGATGCGGCCGATCGTGCACACGTTCGCGCCGTTCCTCGTCGAGCGGCCGTACGAGCAGCTGAAGCTCGACCTCGGGCACCAGGACACCGGCGCGCTGCTGGTCTCGGCGGGTGCGTCGTACGACATGGCGGGGGCGGGGGAGACGCACTTCGGCTCCCGTGACGTCGCGCTGCTCGACACCCTCGACGGCTGGACGGTGCACGTCCCCGGCCACGCCGACGAGGCCGAGGCGCAGCTGCGGGCCGCGCTGCCCGGCGACGACCGCGTGTACGTCCGGCTCTCCGGCGCGTCGAACGCGGCCGCGCTGAGCACCGGCCCGGGTATGACGGTGCTGCGGCGGGGGAGCCGCGGCACGGTCGTCGCGGTGGGCCCGCTCGCGGACCGCACCCTCGCCGCCGTCGCGGACCTCGACGTCACGGTGCTCTACGCGCCGACCGTCCGGCCGTTCGACGGCGCGACGCTGCGGGCGACGCTCTCCGAGCCGGACGTCGTGCTCGTCGAGCCCTACCTGGCGGGCACCTCGTCGCGGGTCGTCGCCGACGCCCTGGACGGGGTGAGGCACCGGCTGCTCGGTCTCGGCGTGTCCCGTGCCGAGCTGCGGCGCTACGGCGACCCGGCCGACCACGACGCGGCGCACGGGCTCGACGTCGCGGGCATCCGGCGTTCGGTGCAGCGGTTCCTCTCGTAGGGTCCGGTCCCGTGCGCCTCGCCACCTGGAACGTGAACTCGGCGAAATCCCGGCTGCCGCGGCTGCTGCCGTGGCTCGACGAGCGGGATCCGGACGTCGTCTGCCTGCAGGAGACGAAGCTGTCCGACGACGACTTCGCCGCCACCTTCGACGACGAGCTGGCCGCACGCGGCTACGCGGTCGCGCACCACGGCCAGGGCCGGTGGAACGGCGTCGCGGTGCTGTCCCGGGTGGGCCTCGACGACGTCGTGCGGGGCCTGCCCGGCGAGCCCGTCTTCAGCGAGGGCGGGCTCGACGTGCCCGACGCCCGCGCGGTCACCGCCACCTGCGGCGGCCTGCGGGTGACGTCGGTGTACGTCCCGAACGGGCGCGAACCGTCCGACCCGCACTACGCCTACAAGCTGCGCTGGCTGGCGGCCCTGCGCGACCAGGTCGTGGCGGGCGACCCGGCGACGACCGTCGTCGCCGGGGACGTGAACATCGCCCCCACCGACGACGACGTCTGGGACCGTTCGCAGTTCGACGGCGCCACCCACGTCACGCCGGCCGAGCGCGAGGCGCTCGCGGGTCTCGTCGGGGCCGGGCTGCACGACGTGCTGCGCGACCGCTGGCCGGACGAGCGGGTGTTCACCTACTGGGACTACCGCGCCGGGCGCTTCCACCAGGACCAGGGCATGCGGATCGACCTCGTGCTCGCCGGGGAGGATCCCGCGGGCCGCCGGGCGGCGGTGTGGGTGGACCGGAAGGCACGGAAGGGTAGGTCGCCGAGCGACCACGCACCCGTCGTCCTGGACCTGGACTCCGCCCCGGACGGCGACACCGGTCCCGTCGTCCCGCCGCCGTCCGCACCCGCCCCGCTGGGCGGGCGCAGATAGCCGCTCGCCGGACGATTACTGCCGATGGAGTGGTTCGAGTTGCAACGTTCGGAGTATCGCTGGTAGCCCACCGCATGTGGACCGCTACTCTCGGGGGAAGATCGTGACAACTTCGTCGAAGCGCATGACCCGGACCGTCGGGGCGTCCGTCGCCGCGATCGCACTCGTCGGCCTGACCGCCTGCGGTGGCGAGACGCCGCAGGTCCCGAACATCCCGACCGAGCTGCCGCAGGTTCCCGGCGTCGGGGACCCGCGCCAGGCCTTCGGGGACGCGCACCAGAAGGCGCTCGGCCTCGCCGCGCTGGGTGGCGTCGGCCTGGAGCAGGGCGTCGGCCAGCAGGTCAAGGACCTCGCGCCGCAGGTGCAGGGCGAGGGCCAGCAGCTCAACGACAAGCTGCGTGGCCTGGCGTCCTCGGTCGGCGTCTCGCTGCCCGACCAGGTCTCGCCGGAGATCCAGGCCCAGGTCGACGACCTGAAGGCCCGCACCGGCGAGCAGTTCGACCAGGGCTGGCTGCAGGCCGCCCAGGAGCAGGTCGGCCAGCTCAACGACCAGGCCCAGGGCCTGCTGAACGTGCCCGGCCTGCCGCCGGAGCAGCTGGACCAGGCCCGCGCGCAGCTGACCAACCTCGGTGCGCTGAAGACCAAGCTGGACGAGGCCGCCGCCGCGGCCGGTGCCGCGACCCCGGGTGCCGACGGCTCCGGCGACGCGGCCGGTGGCTCCGGTGACGGTGCCGGCGACGGCGCGGGCCAGGACGGCCAGGCCGCCGGACCGGACGCGGGTGCCGGCGCGGGCGGCTCGGGCTCCGGTGACGGCTCCGGCCAGGAGGGCGCGGGCAACGGCTCGGGCAACGGCTCCGGCAACGGTGCGGGCCAGGGCGGCGCCCCGGCGGTCGACGCCGGTACCGGCGGCCAGGCCGCGTCGGCGTCCGACGCGGTGCTGCCGGCCGCCCTCGGTGGTGCCGGTCTGCTGCTGCTCGGCGCCGGTCTGATCCGGCTGCGCCGCTCCCGCGCGTGACCGCCCGGCACCGGCACCCGCGCGGCGGTGTCCGGGGAGCGGCGGCCCTGCTGCTCTCCGGCGTCGCCCTGCTGGGTGCCGGTGCCGGACTCGCCCTCGGCGACGATCCGCGGATCGTCGCCGAGGACCTGGGGTCGGTGCCCGCACCGATGTCCGGCGGGGTGCGGGCGGTGCCCGCCTCGGAGGCGCTACCGGTGCTCGCCCGGCCCGACCCCGTCGTCGGGGCACCGGATGTCGCGGACCTGCCGGGCTCGCCCCCTCCCGCGCCGGCCACCCCGTCCGATCCTGCAGTCCCACCCGCGCCGGCTGCCCAGGGCACTCCCGCCGCGCCCACCGTGCCGCCCGGCCCGGACCCGGCCGCCGCCCGGCCCGCCCCTCCTGCGCCGGCCGCAGCCCTGTCCCCGGACGTTCCCGCCGGACCGGGGAATCCCGCTGCGCCCGCCGGTGACCCGGCCCGCCCGCTCCCCGGCCCGGGCGTCCCGGCCGCCGAGACCCCGCGCCGGGCCGGGCCGCCGGCGATCGCGCCGCAGCAGCCGTGGACGGTCTCGCCGATCTACCCGCCCACCGGGCCCGGTCCCGGCGAGCCGCCGTCCCCGGTCGTCCCGGCGACCCTGGAACTCCCGGCCCGCGGTGTCACCGCGCCGGTCGACGCCGTCGGCACCGGCCCGAACGGCGGGATGGTCGTCCCGGAGGAGGTCCGGACGGTCGGCTGGTGGGCCCCCGGCGTCCTCCCCGGCGGGGCCGCCGGCAGCTCGGTGATCGCCGGGCACGTCGACTCGCGGACCCAGGGCGTCGGCGTGCTCGCGGTGCTGCCGCAGCTCACCGCGGGGGAACCCGTCGTCGTCCGGGGCGCCGACGGCCGCGCCGCGACCTTCCGGGTCGCCGCCAGGCGGGAGTACGGCAAGCACGACCTGCCCCGTGACGTCTTCCGGCGCGACGGCAGCCCGCAACTCGTGCTCGTCACGTGCGGTGGGGTCTTCGACCCGGCGACCGGGAGCTACGAGTCGAACATCGTCGTCTACGCGGTCCCGGAGCCGCTCTGACGGCGTCGCGGGGTCGACGCCTACCCTGACCGCGTGAGCAGCACCGTCACCGATCCCGGGCAGTCCACCGCCGAGGCGCCGGAGCACGCCGCCGTCCGCGAGGCCGCGCAGCGCGCCCGTGCCGCCGCCCCGGCCGTCCGTGCCGCCGGCGAGGGGAGGATCGACGACGCGCTCCGGGCGGCCGCCGCGCTGATCCGCGACCGCGGTCCCGAGCTGCTCGAGATCAACGCAGCCGACGTCGAGGCGGCCGAGGCGAACGGCATGGCCGCCGGGCTGCTGGACCGGCTGCGGCTGACCGAGGAGCGCCTCGCCGGGATCGCCACCCAGCTGGAGGTGCTCGCCGCGACGCCGGAGCCGCCTGCCGAGTGGCCGGTCCGCACCCTCGAGACCGGTGAGCGCGTGTTCGAGCGGCGGATCCCGGTCGGCGTCATCGGCGCGGTGTTCGAGGCCCGGCCGAACGTGACCGTCGACGTCGCCTCACAGGTGCTCAAGGCCCGCAGCGCCGCCGTCCTGCGCACCGGGTCGGCCGCGCTCGGCAGCGCCACCGCGCTCGTCGAGACGATCCTCCGGCCGGCGCTGGCCGAGGCCGGGCTCCCCGAGGCGGCCGTGCAGCTCGTCCCGTTGCCCGGACACGCCGGTGCCGAGGCGCTCGTCGGGCTGCCGGACCTGGTGCCGCTGGTCGTCGTCCGCGGGTCGGGCGAGGTGACGCGCAAGCTGTCGCTGCTCGGCGCGACCGCGGGGACCCGGATCCTCGCGCACGCCGACGGCGGCGGGGTGCTGTACCTGGACTCGTCGGCGTCCGAGGCGGACGTGACGCGCCTGGTCACCGACTCCACGGACCGGCTCGGCGTCTGCAACCGGCTGAACCTGCTGCTCATCGACCGGCCCGTCTACGACACGCTGCTCCCGGTCGCCAGGGCCGCGCTGGACGCCCGCGGCGTCGCGCTGTCCGAGCCGCCGCACGCGCACCGGCTGGGCCACGAGTGGGCGCTCGACTCCGGCGCCGAGGCGCACGTGACCGTCGCCCCCGTCGACGGACCGGACGACGCCGCCGACACCGCCGCCCGCGAGACCTCCGGGCTGGCGGCGACGATCTGTGCCTCCGACGAGGAGGTCGCCCGGCGGTTCATCGACCGCTACACCGGCACCGGTGTGTTCTGGAACGCGCCGTCCCGGCTGCTCGACGGCTACAAGCTGCTCGGCCTGCCGGAGACCGGGATCAACGTCGACCACACGCCCGGTCCGCGCGGCCCCGTCACCTACCGGGACCTGGGCCTGCGCCAGTTCGTGGTGCTGCCCCCCGCCTGACCGGGCACCCGGCCGGGGGCGGGGATAGCCTCGCCCCCGTGTCCGTGATCGCCGAGAGACCCGCCCTCGCACTGCATCGGGCGACGCTGCCGAACGGGCTGCGCGTGCTCGTCGTCCCCGACCCGGCCACCCCGGTGGTCGGGGTCTCGGTGCACGTCGACGTCGGCTTCCGCTCCGAGCCCGAGGGCCGCACCGGGTTCGCGCACCTGTTCGAGCACCTGATGTTCCAGGGCAGCGAGAGCCTGGACAAGCTGGAGCACTTCCGTCAGGTCCAGGCCGCGGGCGGGATCTTCAACGGATCGACCCACCAGGACTACACCGACTACTTCCAGGTGCTGCCGGGCGCGGCGCTGGAGCGCGCCCTGTTCCTGGAGGCCGACCGGCTCCGCGCCCCCCGGCTGACGGTGGAGAACCTGCGCAACCAGGTCGACGTCGTCAAGGAGGAGATCCGGCTCAACGTCCACAACCGCCCCTACGGCGGGTTCCCGTGGATCCTGCTGCCGCCGGTCCTCTACGACACCTTCCCGAACGCGCACAACGGCTACGGCGACTTCTCCGAGCTCGAGCAGGCGAGCCTGGACGACGCGGCCGCGTTCTTCGACACCTTCTACGCCCCCGGCAACGCGCTGGTCACCGTGCACGGCGACCTCGGCGGGCACGGCGTCGACGGCACCCTCGCCCTGGTGGAGCGCCACTTCGGCGACATCCCGGCCCGGCCGGTGCCGTCCCGCCCGTCGTTCGCCGAGCCGTCCCCCGGCACCGAGCGCCGGCAGAGCGTGATCGACGCGCACGCCCCGCTGCCCGCGCTCGCGCTCGGCCACCGGGTCCCCGACCCGGCGGCCGACCCCGACGGCTACCTCGCGCACGCGATGCTCGCCTCCGTCCTCACCGACGGCGAGGCGGCCCGGCTGCAGCGGCGCCTCGTGCACGGCGGCGCCGACGGGACGGGCCTGGTCACCGACGTCTCGGCGTCGAACGGACTGATGGGTGGTCCCTTCGACGCCCGCGACCCCGACACCTTCACCATCACCGCCGTGCACCCGGCGGACGTCCCCGCGGACCGGGTGATCACCGCGGTCGACGAGGAGCTGGACCGGCTCGCCGAGCAGGGCCCCGGCACCGACGAGCTCGCGCGCCAGTCCGCGCGCTGGTCCGCGGCCCTGCACCGGGAGGACGACCGGGTGATGTACCGGATGCTCGGCCTCGGCGCCCGGGAGCTGCTCTACGGCCGCGCCGAGCTGACCCTCGAGCTGCCCGCCCGGCTGGCCGCCCTGACCACGTCCGACGTCGCCGCCGCCGCGGCCCGGCTCCGTTCCGCGGGCCGCGCGGTGCTGACCGTCGAGCCCGCCGCCGGCGACGACCGGGAAGAGGGGAGTGCCGCGTGAGCGCCACCCGCACCCACCGCAGCGCCGAGGAGATCGGCCGCACCGAGCGCGGCCCGCGCGCGCTGCCCGATCTCGGCCACACCGAGCAGGTGCCGCTGCCCGAGGTGGTCACCCGGACGCTGCCGAACGGGCTGACGGTGCTCGCCGCCCGCCGGCCGGGCGTGCCGATGGTCGAGACCCTGCTCCGGATCCCGGCCGCCTCCGCCGGGCCCACCGCCGACGCCGGCTGGACGGCGGGCACCGAGGTCCTCGCCGAGACGCTGCTGACCGGCACCGCGGGCCGGGACCGGGTCGGGCTCGACGACGACCTCGCCGCCGTCGGTGCCGAGCTGGGTGTCGGTGTCGATCCCGAGTGGCTGCAGGCCGGCGGGTCCGCGCTGGCGTCCGGCCTCCCCGTCGTGCTCGACGTGCTGGCCGACGTGCTCACCGGCGCCACCCACGCCGACGACGAGGTGCTCCGCGAACGTGCCCGGCTCGTCGAGCGGATCGCGGTCGCCCGCGCCCAGCCACGCACCGTCGCCCGCGAGGCGCTGATGCGCCGCCGCTTCGGCGACCACCCGATCGTCTCCGAGATGCCCACCGCCGAGGCCGTCGCCGGGATCACCCCGGAGCGGGTGCGCGCCCTGCACACCGACGTCGTCGTCCCCGACGGTGCGCGACTGGTGCTCGTCGGTGACATCGACCCCGAGTCCGCGATCGACGAGGTCGCCCGTCGGCTCGGCGGCTGGACCGGCGACCACCCCGCACGGCGGCTGGACGAGCCGCCGGTGCCGCCGGTCGGTGACGTCCAGCTCGTGCACCGGCCCGGGTCGGTCCAGTCCCAGCTGCGGCTCACCGCGCCCGGCCTGGACCGCACCGACGAGCGCTACACCGCCTTCCAGATCGCGAACCTGGTGTTCGGCGGCTACTTCTCGTCGCGCTGGATGGAGAACATCCGCGAGGACAAGGGCTACACCTACGGGGCGCACTCGGGGCAGGAGTTCGTCCCCGGCGGGGCGGTGCTCGGCCTCGACGCCGACGTCGCCTCGGACGTCACCGCGGCCGCCCTGCTCGAGACCCGCTACGAGCTGGGCCGGATGGTCGCCGTCCCGCCGACCGAGCACGAGGTCACCTCGGCCCGCCGGTACGCGATCGGCTCGCTGCTCGTGTCGCTGGACAGCCAGTCCGCGCTGGCGGGGACGCTGTCCGCGCTCGACGCGGCGGGACTGGACGTCGAGTGGCTCCGCGACCGTCCGCGACGCCTGGAGGAGGTCACCGTGGACGAGGTCGCCGAGGTCGCGGCGGAGATGTTCGCGCCGCCCCGGTTCACCGGCGTGATCGTCGGTGACGCGGACGTCGTCGGACCGCGGCTGACCGCGCTCGGCGGGGTCCGGCGGGCGGAGGAGGACGCGTGAGCCCCGGTGACTTCGACCTGACCGAACAGCCGGTCCTGTCCCGCAACGCGCTGGACCGCGACGAGAACCGGCGTGCCGATCCGGCCTGGCTGCAGGAGACCTGGGCGAAGGCCCGCGTCGTCGTGGTCGACGAGGCGGGGCGCACGCCCGTCGACTGGGAGGTCGGGCCGGGCCGGTCGTTCCGCGAGACGGACGCCGCCGCCTGGGACGACGCCGCCGGCCGGAACGGGCAGGTCCGCACCCGTGCGGGTGCCGACCTCGCCGCCGAGCCCCCGGCCGAGGCCGTCCTGCTCGGCGAACGCGACGGCGTCCCGTACTGGGCGGCGCGCGGCGGCCCGGCCTGGATCGCCGCGGACGACCCGGGGGAGTGGGCGGACCTGCGGGCCGCGGGCGCGTTCCTCGACCCGCTCGGGGCCGGGCTGCTCACCGGTGCCGTGGCCACCCTGAACTGGCACGACCGTGCCCGGTTCTGCGCGGTCGACGGCACCCGCACGCGTCCGCACGCCGCAGGCTGGGCCCGGATCTGCGAGAACGGGCACGAGGAGTACCCCCGCACCGATCCGGCGATCATCTGCCTGGTGCACGACGGCGCCGACCGCGTGCTGCTCGCCCGCCAGCCGGTGTGGCCGGTCGGGCGCTACTCGGTGCTCGCCGGGTTCGTCGAGTCCGGCGAGTCCCTGGAGGCCTGCGTGCACCGCGAGATCGGCGAGGAGGTCGGCATCGACGTGACCGACGTCCGGTACCTGGGCAGCCAGGCCTGGCCGTTCCCGCGTTCGCTGATGGTCGGCTTCCACGCGGTCGGCGACCCGGACATGCCGCTGCGCCCGCAGGACGGCGAGATCGCCGACGCGCTCTGGATCACCCGCGACCGGCTGCGGGAGGCACTGGCCCGCGGGGACTGGGGTTCCCGTGACGACACCCGTGACGATGCCGGCGCCCCGGACCGGACCGACCCGGTCGTCATGCTCCCGGGGACGGTCTCGATCGCGCGCACGATGCTGGAGTCCTGGGCCGCCGCGGGCGGCTGAGCGGACCCCGGCCAGGAACACGGCGGCGGCCCGGGCACACGCCCGGGCCGCCGCGCTCCGTGGTGGGAGTTCCGTAGGGGGTCAGGCGGCGAGACGCCGCTGGACCTCCGCGAAGCTGGGGTTGGTCGCCACCGACTCGTCGGGGAAGACGACGGTGGGGACGGTGCGGTTGCCGCCGTTGGCCTTCTCGACGAACGCGACCGCGTCGGGCTCGCGCTCGATGTCGATCTCGCGGTAGCCGATCCCGGCCTCGTCGAGCTGCAGCTTGAGCCGGCGGCAGAAGCCGCACCAGCCGGTCGTGTACATCGTCAGGTCCGCCATACCGTGCACAACGATCGGGGATCCCCCGATCTTCCGTGGGCCGCGACACGTCGTGGCCGGTGGTCGCCCCGGAAGCGTCGGTGGCGGGTGTCAGGATGGGTGGGTGCCGTCCCGAACCTCTGCTCCCCGTCCCGCTCGTGCGACCCGGACCGGGGCGGCACCGGGACCGGAGAGCCCCACGGGGGCGGACGGGCTGGATCCCGAGCAGCGCGAGGCCGTCACCGCGCCACGGGGCCCGGTCTGCGTGCTGGCCGGTGCCGGCACCGGCAAGACCCGCACGATCACCCGCCGGATCGCGCACCTGGTGGGGCAGGGCCACGTCGTCGCCGGGCAGGTCCTCGCCGTCACCTTCACCGCGCGCGCGGCCGGCGAGCTCCGGACCCGGCTCCGGCAGCTCGACGCCGGTGGGGTGCAGGCACGGACCTTCCACGCGGCGGCCCTGCGCCAGCTCCGCTACTTCTGGCCGCAGGTGATCGGCGGGTCGCCCTGGCCGCTGCTCGACGGCAAGTTCCGGCTGGTCGGCCAGGCCGCCGCCCGGGCCAGGGTCGGCACCGACTCCGACGCACTGCGCGACCTGAGCTCCGAGATCGAGTGGGCGAAGTCGTCGCTGGTCGCCCCGGTCGACTACGCGGCCGAGGCCGCTCGCCGCAAGCGGGACACCCCCGGCCCCGCCGACCAGGTCGCCCAGGTCTACGCCGCCTACGAGGAGCTCAAGAACGCGGCCGAGGTGCTCGACTTCGACGACCTGCTGCTGCACACGGCCGTCGCGCTCGAGGAGCACGCCGGGGTCGCCGAGGAGTTCCGCTCGCGGTACCGCTGCTTCGTCGTCGACGAGTACCAGGACGTCACGCCGCTGCAGCAGCGGCTGCTCGACGCCTGGCTCGGCGAGCGGGACGACCTCACGGTCGTCGGCGACGCGAACCAGACGATCTACACCTTCGCCGGCGCCTCGCCGCGCTACCTGCTGGAGTTCCCGCGCCGGTTCCCCGGCGCGGCCGTCGTCCGGCTGCAGCGCGACTACCGGTCCACCCCGCAGATCGTCGGTTGCGCCAACCAGCTGATCGGGGCCGCGCGGCACCGGCCCGCCGGGTCGCGGCTGCAGCTCGTCGGGCAGCTCCCGCCCGGGCCCGATCCGGACTTCTCCGAGCACGACGACGAGCCGGCCGAGGCCGCCGCCGTCGCCGGCCGGATCCTGACGCTCCTCAAGGACGGGACGGAGCCGTCCGAGATCGCGGTGCTGTTCCGGATCAACGCCCAGTCCGAGGCGTACGAGCAGGCGCTCTCCGACGCGGGCGTGCCGTACCAGGTGCGCGGCGGTGAACGGTTCTTCGCCCGCCCGGAGGTCCGCCGGGCGATGATCGCGCTGCGCGGCGCCGCGCCCGACCAGCGGCCGGGTACCGATCTCGTCGACGTGACACGCGCCGTGCTCGGCGCCCGCGCCGGGCTCACCGACGAGCCGCCGAAGGGCGCCACCCTGCGTGCCCAGTGGGAGTCGCTGCTCGCACTGGTCGGGGTGGCCGAGGAGCTCGCCGCGATCGAGCCGCAGGCCGACCTGACCCGGCTGTGTGCCGAGCTCGACACCCGGGCCGACTCGGCGCAGGCCCCGGTGGTGCAGGGGGTGACGCTCGCGTCGCTGCACGCGGCGAAGGGCCTGGAGTGGGACGCGGTGTTCCTCGTCGGCCTCGCCGACGGGACGCTCCCGATCGGCCACGCCGGCGACGACGAGCACGCCGTCGAGGAGGAGCGGCGGCTGTTCTACGTCGGGGTCACGCGCGCCCGCCGGGTGCTGTCGATGTCCTGGTCGCTGTCGCGGGCGTCGGGGCGCGGCCCGAAACGGCGCCGGTCCCGGTTCCTCTACGGACTGATCCCGGACTCGCACCCCGCGTCCCGGGTCGCCGGCGAGCGCCGGCCCGGCGCCGCCCGCCCGAAGTGCCGGGTCTGCGGGTCCCCGCTGTTCGGGAGCGCCGCGACCAAGCTCCTGCGCTGTGACGACTGCCCGTCCGACGTGGACCTGGAGCTGCTGGACCGGCTCAAGCAGTGGCGCGCGGGCGAGGCGAAGCAGCAGGACGTGCCGGCCTTCGTCGTCCTCACCGACGCGACGCTCACCGCGATCGCCGAGCAGCGGCCGTCCGGACCGTCGGCGCTGGTCGGGATCCCCGGCATCGGTGCGGCCAAGCTCGACCGGTACGGCGACGACGTCCTGCGGCTGCTCGCCGACCACGACGAGGAGCGCTGACCCTCGCCGGACCCACCTTCGGTCCGCCGTGGGTGAACTTCCGGAGAGACTTTCGAATAATCGGTTGCAGCGGTCTGCGCTGCGCTTCTAGTGTCATCGGCACCGAGTGGGGCAGCGCTCCGCTCACGCATGCGTCGCGCGGGAGACCGCACGGCGGGACCACGGAGGAGGTGATCGACATGGGCACGACCGAGATGACGGCCGGCGTCGCGTCGATCGATACCGCCGTGGCCTGCGAGCCGCTGACCGTCGTGCCGCACGCGGTCGCCCACGCTGCCCTCGCCGACCTGGTCGGCTCCGGGGTGCGCCGTCGTCCGCAGGGGGTCCGGCTGACCGCTGCGACCTCGTTCCGCGCCGGGGGAGACGTGTCCCCGGAGAGCGGTGGGACCGCCGTCCCGATGATCTCCGGCCCGATCGCGTGGTTCCACAAGTCCACAGGTGCGTCCGTTCCCGGGCGCCGAGGGGGTACCTGACCCCCTCAGCGCTCGCGCCCAGTCCATCGGGGCCGCGGAACCCACGCACACGGGTTCTGCGGCCCCGATTTTTTTGTCCGTCCATCCGTCCATCCGTCCCGAGAGAGAGCACCGCGCTGAGAGCACAGCTCCGGTCCCGACGAGAAGAAGAAGTTCGATCGAGGAGGTCGATCGTGTACGTGAGGTCCGCTCCGTGTGACGGCGGAGTGATCCGGAATGCGACCGGTGGCGGCTGCGCCGGTTCCGACGAGACGCGGCTGCGGGCCGTGGAGACCGGCCCGCCCGCCGAGCAGTGGTCGGCACTGCCGTGCCGCAACGGCGACGCCGACCTGTGGTTCGCCGAGACGCCCGGCGAGCTGGAGCAGGCCAAGGCGCTCTGCGGCGGCTGCCCGCTGAGGAACGCCTGCCTGACCGGCGCCCTGGACCGCGGCGAGCCGTGGGGGGTCTGGGGAGGCGAGATCTTCGAGCGCGGCCGGGTGATCCCGCGCAAGCGTCCGAGGGGCCGCCCCCGCAAGGCCGACCTGGAGCGCGACCGGGCCTACGCCCTGGCCGCCGGCAACTGACACCGGGTCACGAGCCCGCACCCCTGACCGACGAAGGAGAACCCGACATGAACGACCTGACCACGGTGCCGAGCGCACCGATCCAGCACCCGATCGTCCACCGCGATGTCACCACCCATCTCGTGAACCAGGAGAACGCGATGACGCTCATCCAGGAAGCCCTGGCGAGATCCCATCAGCAGGAGGCGCAACGGGTGGCCGAACAGCATCGGCTCGCCCGCCGGCTCACCGCAGGCCGTGGCTGGGCCCGGCTCGCGTCCTGGGCCGCGGCCCGGGCCGAGCGGGCGCGCCACCGCGCCGGCTGAGCCGCGCTTTCAGCACCGCCGGCTGAGCCGCGCGTCGATCACAGGTGCCCCGTCCGGATCCGTCCGGGCGGGGCACCGCCGCGTCTGCACCACGTCCACCCACCGGTTCTGACCAGGTGGTCCGGAGTCCCCTTTGCTCTGCTCACCTCGGCGCGCCGGGGCCGGGGCCGGGCCGGGGCCGCGCCCCCGGAGCCGCGGGTGTGCACCGGCGTCAGTCCGTTGCCGTTCCGGTGAAGGCGGCGGCGAACTCCGCCGACGGCGGGATCTCGGTGATCACGTCGACCAGGACCCCGTCGGGCCCGGCCAGGATGAAGTGGCGCTGCCCGAAGTCCTCGTCCCGCAGCTCCAGGGCGACCGGCAGCCCGGCGCGGACGGCGAGGCGATCCCATTCGGCGTCGACGTCGTCGACCTCCAGGTTCACCAGCACCCCGGTCGCGGAGCGTCCGCGGAAGTCCGCGGGGATCGTCGGGTGGTCGCGGTGCAGGAGCGCGAGCTCGTGGCCCTCCCGGCTCAGGCTGACGTACCACCCGGCGTCGAAGACGATCTCGAAGCCGAGCGGGCCGGTCCAGAACGCGCGGGCGGTGGCGACGTCGTCGGTGGCGAGCACCGGGTAGCAGCTGGTCAGCATGACCTCTCCTCGAGTTCACATACTCACGGTATGCGAAAAGGTACTGGCGTACCCTCGGTACGTCAATCGAGGATCCGTGAACCGGAGGTGTGTGGTGGGGGTGCGGGCCGAGCAGCGTGCACGGACGCGTGACGCTCTGCTCGATGAGGCGGAGCGGCTGTTCGCCCGGGAGGGCTACGGCGCCGTCGGGCTTCCGGCGGTCGTGGCGGGCGCCGGGGTGACCAAGGGCGCGCTCTACCACCAGTTCGACGGCAAGGCCGCCCTGTTCGGGGCGGTGCTGGAACGGGTGCAGGCCCGGGTCGCCGAGCGCGTGGTGGAGGCGGCGCGGGCCGAGCAGGACCCGTGGGACCGGCTCGTCGCCGGGTGCCGGGCCTTCCTCGATGCCAGCACCGCGCCGGGCACCGCGCGCGTGATGCTGGTCGACGGGCCCGCCGTGCTCGGCTGGCCCGCCTGGCGGGAGATCGACGAGCGCACGTCCGGCCGGCACCTCGCCGAGGCGCTGGCCGGGCTGGTCGGGCTCGGCGAGCTGGAACCGCAGCCGGTGGAGCCGCTGGCCCGCCTGCTGTCGGGGGCGATGAACGAGCTCGCGATGTGGCTGGCCGGGCCGGGCACGAGCGCCGCCGACCGGGCCGCCGCGCGGGCGGCCCTGGAACGGACCCTCGACGGCCTGCGCCGGCGCGGGTGAGGTGCGCCCCGGCGGTTCAGCCCGTCGGGGCGTCCGGCCGGAACATCTCCGGCTGCCACTCGGCGACGATCTCGCGCAGCCGCACCCGGGTGTCGAGCTGGCAGAGGATGCCCAGCGTCCCCATCGTCACCCGGTGGACCAGGAGGAACCGCGGCGGCAGGTTGAGCGCCCGGCCGATGGCGGCGTCCGGGCTGCGCAGGTCGCCGACCCGCTCGGCCTGACGCTGGATCCAGCGGCGGCTGAAGTGGAACTCCTCCGTCTCCAGCGGCTCGGTGAAGGGCGCCAGGTAGTCGAGGACCTGCTGCTGGTCGATCCGGGCACCGCTGCGGACGAAACCCGCCGACCGCATCAGCGCCATCAGGTCGCCGTCCCGGCCCTCCAGGGCGTACTTGGTCATCGCGACCAGCTCGGGCGGCATGCCGTCGGGCATCCGGGCGACCGCGCCGAAGTCGAGGACGAGCAGCCTGCCGTCGTCGAGGATGCCGAAGTTGCCCGGGTGCGGGTCGGCGTGCAGCAGGTGCGCCCGGTCCGGCGCGGAGTAGTGGAACCGGGCCAGCCGGCCGCCGGCGTGGTCACGCTCCTCGACCGAGCCCTCGCGGATGACCGACGCCAGCGGACGGCCCTGCACCCACTCGGTGATGACGGCCTTCGGTGCCGAGCCGACGACCCGGGGGATCTTCACCTCGGGGTCGTCCTCGTAGATCGCGGCGAACTCCCGCTGGTAGGTCGCCTCGTCGCGGTAGTCGAGCTCCTCCTCCATCCGGCTGCGGAGCTCCTCGACGAGCGGCTTGATCTCCATCCCGGGTACCAGCGGCTGGAGGATGCGGCTCATCCGGCCGAGCTGGCGCAGGTCCGAGCGGAGTGCCTCCTCCGCGCCCGGGTACTGCACCTTGACGGCGACCTCGCGGCCGTCGCGCTTCCAGACCGCGCGGTGCACCTGCCCGATGCTGGCCGAGGCGGCCGGGTCCTCGTCGAACTCCGAGAAGCGGGACCGCCAGGACCGGCCGAACTGCTGGGTCAGCATGTAGTCGACGTCGTCCATCGGCATCGGCGGGGCGGCGGCCTGCAGCTTCGTCAGCGCCTCGCGGTACGGCTCGGCGTACTCGTCCGGGATGGCGGCCTCGAACACGGACAGTGCCTGCCCGAACTTCATCGCGCCGCCCTTGAGCTCACCGAGGACGGCGAACAGCTGCTCGGCGCTCTTCGCGGCGAGCTGGGCGGAGATCTCGTCGCGGTCGCCACCGGTGAGCCGGCGCCCGAAGCCGGCGGCCGCCCGGCCGGCGACGCCGAGCGGCAGGCCGGCGAGCTTGACGGTCCGTGCGGCCGTGCGTCGGGGAATGTCGCTCACACCATGATTGTCCACCCCACGGCGGGGGGTTCGCACGCCGCGGTGGTGCCGCCGCACGGGCAGTCCGGCTGCCGATGGAGCGCACGGGCGGTGATCGCCGCCGTGGCGGGGTCGATCTCGAGCTCGGCGGCCCACGACGCCGGCGGCGCACCGCCGAGCAGCGGACCGTCCAGCGCGGCCAGCACCTGCCCGACGGCCAGCGCCCCCGTCGCGGCGACGACGTGCGGCTCGGCCGTCCGCGGGCCGGGACCGGGGACGCCTGCGGCCGCGCCCGCGCAGCGCAGGCAGGGCCCGCGGCCGGGCAGCACCAGCGGCCCGACGACGCCGTGGCCGTCGCGGAGCGTGACGACGAGGTGTTCGACGGCGCCGTCCGGCCCGGGCTCCGGCGCGCCCGCCAGCACGACGAGGTCCGGCGGCACCCGGCCCGGCGGCCCGGTACGCACCCCCGCCGTCCGGAGCAGGTCGTGCAGCGCCTCGTCGCGCGCCCGGCCGAGATCGGCCCGGGGCAACCCGGCTGCGGCGTCATCCGGCCCGACCGGGCCCGTCACCCGTGGATGCACCTGCCCGATCCCGGTCGCGGCCAGCCCGGCGACGACGGCGACCGCCGTCGCCGAGTCCCCGCGGACCTCGACCAGCGTGGTCCCGCGGTGCCGCCGGACACGGTCGGCGGCATCGGGGTCGGCCAGGAGCCCGGCCCGCCACAGCACACCGAGCAGCCCTGCCAGCGCGCTGCGGTGCGGGCCCGGCGGTGCACCGGCCAGCAGGTCGCCGGTGGCGCAGGGACCGTCCGCGAGCCGGTCGAGCGCGGCGACGGCGGCGGGGGAGAGGTCGTCGAGGACGCGGCCGCGGGCACCGGAGCCGATCCGTCGGGTACGTGGGCCGGTCGCGACCGCCCCGAGGTGCGGCGCGAGGACGAGCCTCCCGGGCAGGCCGGGTGATCCGGGCGGTGCGGTCATCGCGTCACGGTGACGCATCCGGCGAGCGCCCGGACGGGATCCACACGGAGGTTCGCAGGAGCAACGGTGGTGCGCGGGAGCCACCGGCGGCGCCGTGACCGGCGGGAGCGCCGCGCCCGACCGGCGGCTCACCCCGGTGGCTCCGGCGGCCTACCCTGGGGGCATGGCTAGCCCCCCGGTCGAGGTCCGTCGCAGTGCCCGCCGGAAGCGGATGGTCAGTGCGCGGCGCGAGGGCGACCGCGTCGTCGTGTTCATCCCCGGCTGGATGACGGCCGAGCAGGAACGCGACTGGGTCGCCGAGATGGTCAAGCGTATAGAGGCCAGCGAGGCCCGGCGCCGGTCGCCGGGCCGCAGCGGCGACGACGCGCTGATGACCCGGGGCCGGGAGCTGTCGAAGCGCTGGCTGGAGGGTCGCGCGGAACCGGTGTCGATCCGCTGGGTGCCGACGATGCGGACCCGGTGGGCGTCGTGCACGCCGGACGACCGCACGATCCGGGTCAGCGAGCGGCTCCGGGACGCGCCCGGCTGGGTCGTCGACTACGTCCTGGTGCACGAGCTCGCGCACCTGCTGTCCGCCGCGCACGACGACGTCTTCTGGTCCTGGGTGTACCGCTATCCCCGCACCGAGCGGGCCATCGGCTACCTCGAGGGCCTGAACGCGGCGGCGGCGCTGGGCATCAGCGGGGTGGACGGCGATCCCGCCACCGAGGACGAGGCGCCCGCCCCGGAGATCCCGGACGACCAGGTCGCGGCGACCGGGAGCTGACCGGGAGCCGCCGGCCGGGCGGGGTCAGGACTCGCGACGGCCCTCGCCGGGGCCGTCGGCGTCCGGGTCCTCGGAGCCCGGTGCGCCGGTGTCGTCGCCCCGGGCGCCGGACTCCTTCTCGGCGTCGGCGGCCATCTGCCGCTCCAGCTCGGCGATCGGGTCGTCCGGGACGCCCTCGCCGGAGGTGCCACGGACGAACGCGGCCGGGTCGTCCAGGTCGTCTGCGGACGGGATCAGGTCCGGGTGCGCCCACACGGCGTCCCGGCCCTCGGTGCCCCGCTCCTCGGAGAGGAGCTTCCACAGCTCGGCGGCGGCGCGCAGCCGCCGCGGCCGCAGCTCCAGCCCGACGATCGTGGCGAACGCCTGCTCGGCGGGCCCGCCGGACGCGCGCCGGCGGCGCATCGTCTCGCGCATCGCCTCCGCGCCGGGCAGCCGGTCGGCCAGCGCCTCGGCGACGACGGCGTCCACCCAGCCCTCGATGAGCGCGAGCAGCGTCTCCAGGCGGGCCAGCGCGGCCTTCTGCTCCGGGGTGTCCTCCGGCTCGAACATGCCGGACTGCATGGCCTCCTGGATCGACTCCGGGTTCGACGGGTCGATGCCGCGGGCCAGCTCCTCGATCCGGGAGGTGTCGACGGTGATGCCGCGCGCGTAGTCCTCCACCGCGCCGAGCAGCCGCTCCCGCAGCCAGTGCACGTGGGTGAACAGTCGCTGGTGTGCCGCCTCGCGGGCGGCCAGGTACAGCGTGACCTCGCCGGCCGGGCGGTCGAGGCCCTCGGTGAACCGCGCGATCGCCTCGGGCAGCAGCGCCGTCGTGCGCTCCGGGCCGACCGGGATGCCGAGCTCGGTGGAGGTCAGCACCTCCTTGCCGAGCTGGGCCAGCCCCTGCCCGAGCTGGCTGCCGAACGCCATGCCGCCCATCTGCCCGAGCATGCCGAGCATCGGACCGGCCGCGTTGCGCACCTCGTCGGGCAGCCCCTCGACCCACGCCGACGACAGCCGGTTGGCGACCGGGTCGCACAGCCGCTTCCAGGTCGGCATCCCGGCGCGCACCCAGTCGCTGGGCGTCCACGCCTTCACCTCGCCGCCCGCGGACGGGAACGACGTCGCCGGGTCCAGCCACAGCTCGGCGAGCCGGACCGCCTCGGAGACGGCGCGGCGCTGGTCGTCGGTGAGCGACGACGTCGTCTGCGCGAGCTGCTGGGTCGCCAGCTGGGCGGCGAGGTCGTAGTTGACCGGGCCGCCGTCGCCGGAGCCGGTGCCGGCGTGACTGAGCATCTGGCCGAGCTGGGACAGCATCTGCCCGAGCTGGCTCATGTCGAACTGGCCGCCGGCCCCGCCCGGCATCCCGGGCATGCCCGGCATCCCGGGCATGCCGAACGCCGCGAACGGGTTCTGCTGGCCCCCGGACTGTCCGCCCGCCGGGTCGGACGACTGCGGGTGCGAGCCGAAGCCGAACGGATCCTGCGGGCCGTCGGGCTCGCCGCCGCGGCCACCGTCCTGACCGCCCGTACCGTCGCCCGGGCCGGACGCGTCGTCCTTGTCGCGGTCGCGGTCGGCGGGGCCGAATCCGAACGGGATGTCACTCATGCGCCCTACCGTACGCGGGTCGGCGGACCCGATGCCGCTGGTCGCGGGCGAGTTCGCCACGGGCGGAGACGGGAACTAGGAGCAGCCCTGCGGCGTTCCGCCGTCGTTCAGGGTCTCCAGCGCGCCGACGGCTTCGTCGAGGGTCCCGACCCTCACGAGCTGCAGGTCGTCGGGCCCCTCGGCGGCCGCCTCCGCACAGTTCGCGGCCGGCACCAGGAAGGTCTGCGCACCGACCTCCTGCGCCTTGATCATCTTGAACCGGATGCCGCTGATCGGGCCGACCCGGCCCTCCGCGTCGATGGTGCCGGTGCCGGCCACGAACCGGCCGCCGGTGAGCGGGCCGGGGGTCAGCTTGTCGACGAGGGCGAGGCTGAACATCAGCCCGGCGGAGGGGCCCCCGACGTCGCCGAGGGTGATCGAGAGCCGCTGGCCCTCCGCGGGCGACGTGGCCGGGGTGATCCCGAGGAAGGCCCGGGCCGGGTCCTCGGGATGGGCCGACGGCGTCACCGTCACGTCGCGCGGGGCCGCGCGCCCGCGCACGACCGACAGGGTCACGGGCTCACCGGGCCGGGCCGCACCGAGTGCGTCGAGCAGCGCCTGCACCGACGGGATCGGCGTCCCGGACACCGCGCGGATCTCGTCGCCGGCCTCCAACACCCCGGACGACGGCGACCCGTCGGTCAGCGCACCGACCGTCACCCGGGTCGGCAGGCCGAGATGGGTCAGCGCGGCGGCCTCGGCGTTCGCGATCGACCCGTCGAACTCCTGCTGATTCTGTGCCGTGACCTGCTCGGTGCTCTCGCCGGGCGGGTAGAGCGACGACCGCGGGGCCAGCCGGTAGGTGCCCGACGCCCACATCCCGAGCGCGGTCATCGTCGAGATGCCGTCGGTGACGCCGACGGTGGTCATGTTGAGGTGGCCCTCGGTGGGGTAGGTCGGCAGCCCCTGGGCGGACACGACGGGTGTGCCGTTGGCGTCGCCGAGGGTGTCGAAGGTCGGGCCGGGCCCGAGCGCCACGACGGGGGCGGGCACCACCGAGCCGACGACGGTGAGTCCCAGCAGCACCAGCAGTGCCGTCACCCACGTCGAAGATCGAACGCCCACGCGCGGCACCCTACGGTCGGGAGCGCCGTCCGGCGCGGGCGACCCCGGCCCGGGCCTGCATCGACGCCGTCCGCGAGGGACGTGGCCGTCTGCCCGATATGTCGTTTCCAGCACGAAAACGACCGACACGCCGGGGCTCAACCGGGAACTCACGCGCGCTCCGTAGAGTTGGACGCGGAGAACCGCGCCGTCGCTCCCCGCCGGCCGTGTCTTCCGAGTCGTCACCGAGCTGTGGAGCGTGCCCGTGTCGTCCATGCGGCCCCCTGTGGGAGCGCCGTCGTTGACCCGCCGAACCCGGATCCTGCTGGTCGCCGCGGGCGTCCTCGTAGTGCTTCTGCTCGGCGGTTCGCGGCTGCTGAACTTCTATGTCGACTACCTGTGGTTCGGGGAGGTCGGGTTCCGGAGCGTGCAGCTCACCCGGCTGTTCACCCAGATCGTCCTGTTCGGCGTCGTCGGTCTCGTCGTCGGCGGCCTCGTCGCCCTGACGCTGTGGCTGGCCTACCGGTACCGGCCGGTCTTCGTGCCGGTCTCCGGTCCGGAGGACCCGGTCGCCCGCTACCGGACGACGATCATCCAGCGGCTGCGGCTGTTCGCCGTCGGCGTGCCCGTGGTGATCGGCGTCGTGGCGGGCCTCGCGGCGCCCGTGCAGTGGCAGACCGTGCAGATGTTCCTGTACGGGACGCCGTTCGGGCAGGCCGATCCCGAGTTCGGCAACGACATCTCGTTCTACGCCTTCACCCTGCCGTTCCTGCGCATGGCGCTGAACTGGCTGTTCGTCGCCGTCGCGATCTGCTTCGTGCTGGCGCTGGTCACGCACTACGTGTTCGGCGGCATCCGGCTGTCCGGCCGCTCCGGGTTCGTCTCCACCGCGGCACGGGCCCAGCTGGCCGTCCTCGCCGGTGTGTTCGTGCTGCTCAAGGCGGTCGCCTACTGGTTCGACCGGTACGACCTGCTCTGGTCGAACCGCAACTCCCAGACGTTCTTCGGGGCCACGTACACCGACCTCAACGCGGTGCTCCCGGCGAAGCTGATCCTGCTGATCATCGCGGTGATCTGTGCGCTGGCGTTCTTCGTCGCCGCGTTCCGGCAGAACCTGCAGATCCCGGCGGTCGCCGTCGTGATGCTGGTGATCTCGTCGATCCTGGTCGGCACCGCGTTCCCGCTGGTCCTGCAGCAGTTCGTCGTCGCCCCGAACGCCAACGAGCGCGAGGCGCCGTCGATCGAGCGGAACATCGAGGCCACCCGGAACGCGTTCGGCATCGGGCCGGACAAGGTCGACATCCAGCCCTACGCCGGGGAGTCCGAGGCGACGCCCGCGCAGGTCCGCCAGGACACCGACACCGTCGAGAACATCCGGCTGCTCGACCCGGGCAAGCTGAACCGCACGTTCACCCAGCTGCAGCAGCGCCGGAACTTCTACGGCTTCGCGCCGAACCTCGACATCGACCGGTACACGGTCGGCGGCGAGACCCGCGACTACGTCGTGGCGGCCCGCGAGATGGACGCGAACGCCCTGGTCGGCAACCAGCAGGACTGGATCAACCGGCACCTCGTCTACACGCACGGCAACGGCTTCGTCTCGGCGCCGGCGAACCAGGTCAACGCGGCCCTGGAGGACACGGGCGGCCAGGGCGGCCTGCCGCTGTTCAGCGTCAGCGACACCCAGACCGAGGGCCGGATCCCGGTCGACCAGCCGCGCATCTACTACGGCGAGCTGCTCGACAACCAGTACTCGATCGTCGGCGCCGAGCAGGGCACCGCACCGCGCGAGTACGACTCCGACGAGGCGCAGTACACCTACACCGGTGCGGGCGGCGTCCCGATCGGCGGGATCTTCGACCGGGCGGTGTTCGCACTGGCCTACGGCGAGCGGAACATCCTGTTCAACAGCTCGATCAACGACCAGTCGAAGATCATGTACGTCCGGAACCCGCGGGACCGCGTCCAGGCCGTGGCGCCGTGGCTGAAGCTGGACAACGACCCGTACCCGGCCGTCGTCGACGGCCGGATCCAGTGGATCGTCGACGGATACACCACGCTGCAGGACTACCCGTACGCCGAGCGCGTCCAGCTGGGCGACGCGACGTCCGACTCGCGGATCGGCCCGGGCGGCCAGCAGCTGCCGAACGAGACGGTCAGCTACCTGCGGAACTCGGTGAAGGCCACGGTCGACGCCTACGACGGCACCGTGAAGCTCTACGCCTTCGACGAGCAGGACCCGGTCCTGCAGACCTGGCAGAAGGCGTTCCCCGGCACCGTCGAGCCGCGGTCGGCGATCACCCCGGACCTGCAGGCGCACCTGCGGTACCCGGAGGACCAGTTCAAGGTCCAGCGTGAGCTGCTGACCCGCTACCACGTCGACAACCCTGGCGAGTTCTTCTCGACGGTCTCGTTCTGGGACGTCCCGTCCGACCCGACCGTGCAGGGCGGCGGCAACGGTGGCGCGCAGGACGCGCAACCGCCGTACTACCTCTACGCGGGGCTGCCCGGTCAGGACGGCGCGTCGTTCCAGCTCACCAGCGCGCTGGTGAGCCTGCGACGGCAGTTCCTGGCGTCCTACGTCTCCGCCAGCTCGGATCCGGACACCTACGGCCAGATCACCGTGCTCCAGCTGCCGAACGAGACACAGACGCTCGGCCCGCAGCAGGTCCAGGCGCAGTTCCTCGGGTCGCCCGAGGTCTCGCAGGAGCTGAACCTGCTCCGGCAGAACCAGACCACGATCGACTACGGCAACCTGCTCACCCTCCCGGTGGCCGGTGGCCTGCTCTACGTCGAGCCGGTCTACATCGAGCGGGCCGGGCAGGACTCGTCCTACCCGCAGCTGGCCCGCGTGCTGGTGAGTTACGGCGGCCGGGTCGGCTACGACGCCAGCCTGTCCGCCGCACTGGACCAGGTGTTCGGTGCCGGTGCCGGTGCGGGCGCCGGTGGTGCGGCGGCCACACCGGGCCAGCCGGCTCCGCAGACGCCGGCACAGGGTGCGACGCCCGGTACTCCCGCCACCCCGGGAGCGCCGAACGCGGCCCAGGCCGGTGCGGCGCAGGAGATCCGCACGGCGCTGAACGAGCTCAAGGCGGCCCAGCAGAGCGGTGACTTCGCCAAGCAGGGCGAGGCACTGGCCGAGCTCGACCGCGCGGTGTCGGCGTTCCAGAACGCCGGCGGCTGACCGGTCCGGTTCCGGCACCCCCCTCGCGGGGTGCCGGAACCGCCGGGGTACTGTGGTGACACAACACAGACGGAACCGCTGAGGTTCCGGACGGCGCGGGGTGGAGCAGCTCGGTAGCTCGCTGGGCTCATAACCCAGAGGTCGCAGGTTCGAATCCTGCCCCCGCTACCACGCAGACGATGGCCCCCGGGAGATCCCGGGGGCCATCGTCGTGTCCGGCCCCGGTCGTGCCCGGGCGGACCTCGCCGAGATGCAGCCGAGCGTTCTCCGGAGATCGACGATTCGCGCTGAGCCGCATCTCGGCGGGGTGCGCCGGCCCGGAGGGGGTGCCTGCGGGGGCGTTCGGGGGCCGGGGTAGAGTTGTTCCTACAACACAGACGGAGCCGCCGAGGTTCCGGACGGCGCGGGGTGGAGCAGCTCGGTAGCTCGCTGGGCTCATAACCCAGAGGTCGCAGGTTCGAATCCTGCCCCCGCTACTACGCAGGCGAAGGGCCCCGGGAGATCCCGGGGCCCTTCGTCGTGTGTGCGGGCCGGATCGGCCGTGGCGCTCATGCCTCGCGCGGCGCGACCTCCAGCACCCGGTAGCCCTTGTCCGAGACCAGCCGGGTCGTCGGGAACCCCTGCTCGGCCTCCAGCCACCGGTGCAGCGAGTCCGAGCCGAGGTTCTTCGCGACCACGAGGTACGCGCGGCCGCCCGGCATCAGCCGTGGCAGCCACCGCAGCAGCAGCTCGTGCAGGGCCGGCTTCCCCGAGCGGATCGGCGGGTTCGAGTAGATGCCGGCGAACGACAGGTCGCCGGGGACGTCGTCGGGCACGCAGGCCGTCACGTTCCCCAGCCCCGCGGCGCCCGCATTGGCCCGTGTGAGGCCCAGCGCGCGCTCGTTGAGGTCCACGGCCCACACCGGAAGCCTGCGGCGCCGTGCGGCGATCGTGAGGGCGACGGGGCCGTACCCGCACCCGACGTCCAGCAGCGGTCCGCGGACCGCGGGCATGGGGGCCGCGTCGAGCAGCACCTTCGTCCCCCGGTCGATGCGGCCGTGCGAGAACACGCCGGTGTCGGTCGACAGTTCGAGATCGACACCGGCGGTGTGCAGCCGGACCGAACCGGGACGGCTCGCGACGGACGGCGTGGCGCTGAAGTAGTGGTCACCCACGCCGCAGGATGCTACGGCGCGCAGAATGGGCCCATGACCACCCCGCAGGACGTGCCGATCCGTGAGGAGCCGATCCGCATCGGGCAGTTCCTCAAGCTCGCGAACCTGGCCGAGGACGGCGGGCACGCGCGCGAGCTGCTCGAGGCCGGCCTCGTCACCGTGAACGGCGAACCCGAGTACCGGCGCGGCGCGCAGTTGCAGCGCGGCGACGTCGTCTCCGTCGACGGGCACCGCGCACGGCCGTCCTAGCCGCGAGTCACCAGCCCAGCCTGCTCTCGAAGTGGTCGGCGAACACCGGGGCCATCGTCTCGGCGTAGGTCGCCGTCAGGTGGTTGTCGTCCATGTAGACCAGCACGTTGCCGATCTCGGCGGGACACCGGTCCTGCTCGCAGATCGCGGGAGCGGTGTCGATGAAGGACACGTTCGGCGGGACGTCCGGCAGCGCGGCGTAGGGCGGCAGCGTCGGGTAGACGTCGTGCCGGTCGAGGGCGCAGCCCTCCGCGTGCCGGCCCTGGGTGCTGATGCACTCCGGGACGAAGAACGGCGGGCGCGGGTTGTCCCGGACCGCGACGACCGGCACCCCGGCGTCGTGCATCCGCCACCAGGCGTCGACGAACCCGTGCGGCGTCGACTCGGTGAGCCCCGGGCGGACGTCGCGGGTGGCCAGCGTCAGCAGGGCGTCCGGCCTCAGCTCCGCCGTCTCCGCGGCGGCCGCGGCGTTGAAGGCGGTGCAGCCCTCGTCCGCGGGGTCGGTCTCGGAGCCGGTCGAGAACGGGCAGGCCCCGCGGAACATCCCGATGATCTCCCAGTGCCGCTGTGCGGCGACCGGCATCAGCGAGGCCACGTACTGCTGGATGTGCGAGTCGCCGATCACCACGATCCGGCGCTCGGGGGGTGCGTCACCGGGCGGCGGGATCGTGCAGAACTGCATCTCGACGCCGTCGCGCTGGAGCGGGCCGCAGTCCCAGGTGCCGCGGTGGTAGCTCCAGTCGTCCGGGGCGCCGACCAGCGACGGTGCGAGGTCGACCTCGGCGGCCGGGGCGGTGGCGGGATCGGTGTCGGCCAGGCCGGCGTACTCGAAGCCCGGAGCGAGTGCGGCCGCCCCGGGATGGGTGGGCGAGCCCGCCTCCACCTGCACCGACGCCCGCGCGGTGGCGACGCCGAACCAGCCGGCCGCACCGACCAGCACGACCAGCGCCAGCGCCAGGCCGGTGCGCAGCGAGTGCCGGACGTCGAGGGCCGCGATCGGCCGCTCGACGAACCGGTGCGTGAGCCAGGCCAGCACGAACGACACACCGATCACGACGGCCCCGGCACCGAGCGAGAGCCGCTCGTCGCCGGTGTACACCAGCGCCAGCACCAGGATCGGCCAGTGCCACAGGTACAGCGGGAACGACAGGTCCCCGATCGAGCGCAGCAGCGGGCCGGCCAGGAGGCGGTCGGCGCCCAGCGGGTGCCCCGACCGTCCGGCGACGATCACCAGCGCGGCCGCGACCGTGGGCCAGAGCGCGGCCCAGCCGGGGAACGCCCGGTCGACCTGCAGCAGCACCCCGCACGACACGAGCGCCAGGACGCCGAGCCAGCCCAGCGCCATCCGGGCCCCGGCGGTGAGCTCGGGACGCCCCTCGATCCGGGAGATCCACAGCGCGAGCAGGCCGCCGAGCGCGAACTCCCACACCCGGGTCAGGGAGTGGAAGTAGGCGAGCGGCTGGTTCACCACGGTCAGGTACACCGAGTACGCCAGCGACGCGCCGCCGACCACCAGCAACGTGCCGGTGAGCCGGGTGTGCAGGTCCGCGCGGTCCCGCTGCGAGGCGATCACGACGCCGGCCACGAGCAGCGGTGCGACCAGGTAGAACTGCCCCTGGATCGACAGCGACCAGAAGTGCTGGACGATGCTCGCGGCGTCGTTGCGGGCCGCGTAGTCGACCGCGTTCGCGGCCAGTTCCCAGTTCTGGACGAACAGCAGCGAGGCGACGGTCTCGCGGACCGTCGGGATCCACCGGCTCTCCGGCAGCAGGAACGCGCCCGCCGCGATCCCCGCGGCGAGTACCACGGTGATCGCGGGCAGCAGCCGGGAGAGCTGGCGTTTCCAGGTGGCCAGGACGTCGACCCCGCCGCGCAGGCCCGCCCGGTACAGCCCGCCGACGATCAGGAAGCCCGTGATCAGGAAGAACACGTCGACGCCACCGGAGACCCGGCCGACCCACACGTGGTAGACGACCACCAGCACCACCGCGAGTGCCCGCAGGCCCTGCAGTTCGGGCCGGAAGCGGGACCGCGTGGCCGTCTCGGTACGGGCGGGACCGGCTCCACCGGGGGACGTCACGAGCTACGCGCTCCTCTCGGGCAGGAAAGTAAAGGCCGATATTACTTTCCCGGCTGTACCACGACGACGGCGGCCGGCAGGTTCACCTGCCGACCGCCGTCGCCGTGTCGTGGATGACCGGAGTCAGTATCCGATGTAGCCGCCGTGCGAGCCGGTCCGGCCCCCGGCGTCGAGGGTGTCCAGGCCGTAGCGGTCGATCATGTAGCGGACGCCCGCGGTGATGTTCGCGACCGGGTCGGTGACCGAGCGGTCGGCGAAGTCGGGGTGCACGTACGCCTCGAAGGTCGAGGGGATGACCTGCATCAGGCCCTCGGACGGGTTGCCCGCCAGCGCGTTCGAGTCCCAGTTGTTGATGGCGTCGGGGTTGCCGTTGGACTCCTTGAGGATGATCTGCTTCAGCCCCGTCGCGTACGACTGGGACATCCCCATGTGGTCGAGGGCCTCGGCGATCCAGCTGTCGAGGCCGCCCTTCGAGATGAGCTTCTCGATCTCGGCGCGCTCGGCCTTCTTCTTCGCCTCGGCCTCGGCCGCCTTGCGGTGCTCCTCGGCGATCTTCCCGGCGATCTCGTGGGCCTTGCCCAGCGAGGCCAGGTCGGCGTCGTCGGCGGGGGCCGCGGCCTGGAGGGCGCCCGTGGCGGCACCGGAGTGCTCGAAGGACACCGGGCTGAAGTAGCCCGACGGGCTGCCGTCGACCGCGGGGGCCGACGACGGGATGCCGGTCTCGAAGGCGGCCAGTGTGGTCGGCTGGGTGGTCTCCTCGGCGTCGGCCGCGGTGTTCGTCCCGTCCAGCGTGGTCGGGACGACGGCGGCGAATGCGCCGGAGGCGAGGACGCCGAAGGTCGCGCCGGCCGCCGCGGTGCGGGTTCCGGCGCGCCGCGCGGCACTGCCGCGGGCGCCGTCCACGGCGTGCGCCGTCGGACGGGTGGTTCGGGCAGCGGCCTTCGCTGCGGGTGCGGTCGCCACGGGTCGGGGGAACACGCGGCGGCCACCGGGGGAGCGGTGTCCTGACAAGGGTATGGCCCTTTCGCGATCAACGGACGGCTCCGGTACGAGCGGCCGGGTCGGGGGTCCCGGGCGAGCCGGTCGGGGATTCCGGCTCCTGGCCCGCTCGTGATCGGGCCGTGATGACTTGTGAAGCACCGTAGAGGGCCCCACCGGACGGGTCCAGCCCCGGGGGTGTCGGTCGGCGCGCGGCAGGCACCGCTCACCGAGAAATCGATCTTGAAGGGCCGGGGAGGCAACCCGATCAACGGCTGATCCACAACGGCGGACGGCGGTCGCCGCAGGTGGCGGACCCGCGACGAACGGCTGATACTGAAGCGAGCTTCAGTGTCGGAGGACGGCCGCCGGGACGTCCGGCGGCGCCGCGACGGGGCCGGAGAGGTGGCGGAGGGGATGGAGTCGAGCGATCTCCTGACGATCGGCGAGATCGTCGAGCGGAGCGGGTTCCCGCACTCCGCGCTGCGCTACTACGAACGCGAGGGCCTGATCTCGGCGAGCCGGACCTCCGGCGGGCAGCGCCGCTACCGGCGCAGCGTGCTCCGCAGGCTGGCGTTCGTCCGGGCGGCCCGGTCGATCGGCGTCGGGCTCGACGAGGTGCGGTCGGCGCTCGACGCGCTGCCCGCCGAGCGGACGCCCACCAAGCACGACTGGTCGCGGTTGTCCCGGGCCTGGCGCAGTCGCCTCGATGAGCAGATCGAGGCCCTGACGGCGCTGCGCGACGGGCTCGACGGCTGCATCGGCTGCGGCTGCCTGTCCATGACGTCGTGCCGGCTGGTCAACCCCGGCGACGCGGCCTCGGTCCAGGGCGACGGCGCCCGTCGCCTGCCCCCGGCCCTGCGCAGACCTCCGGTGCACACCCGGTGAATCTCGTCGCGGCCGGTCCGGTCACCGGGCGGAGCGACCTAGGCTGACGGGCGTGACGGATCTCGTGCCGGACCGCTGGTTGACCTTCGACGGCCTCGCCAATGCCCGGGACGTGGGTGGGCTCCCGCTGGACGGCGGTGGCCGGGTGCGGTCCGGGGTCCTGCTCCGGACCGAGTCCCTGGAAGGACTCAGCGAGGCCGACGTCGCCCGCCTCACCGGCGAGTACGGCGTCGTCCAGGTACTGGACCTGCGCAAGGACGAGGAGCTCCTCGTCTTCGGGGCGGGCGCGCTCGCGGGTGCGGGGGTGGAGGTGCACCGGCTGAGTTTCATCCCCGAGACCGGCCGCGGGCTCCCCGAGCTCGGCGACGACGCCGACCCGATGGTCGCCAACTACCTCGCGTACCTGGGCGACCGCGCGGCCAACGTGGTGTCGGGGGTCCGCCGGGTCGCCGAGCGGGAGGCCGGCGCGACCGTCGTGCACTGCGCGGCGGGCAAGGACCGCACCGGGGTGCTGGTCGCGCTGATCGCCTCGGCGGTCGGGGTCGCCCGCGCCGACGTGGTGGCCGACTACGTGCTCTCGGCGACCCGGATCGACGCCCTGTTCCGGCGCTGGACCTCCGTCAGTGGTGAGGAGATGCCGCCGGCCGACGAGCTGGACCGGCACCGGCCCCGGCCCGAGGTGATGGAGACGTTCCTGCGGATGCTCGACGAGCGCCACGGCGGCCCCGTCGCCTGGCTGCAGGCGCACGGTCTCACCGACGGCGAGCTGACCCGCCTTCGTTCCCGCCTGCGTGACGAGAACGGGGCTTGATCAGGGAAGTTCCTCGATCGGCACCATCGGGTCGAGCTTGCGCAGGGTGCCCGGGTCGCCGGTCACCGCGGGCCAGCCCCGGCGCCGTGCGGTCGTGACGACCTGGCCGGTGACGATGTCGTCGAGACCCTGCGAGGCGAGCAGCAGCCCGGCCTCCTGGGCGCCCTCGGGCGACAGTTCCTGGATGACCGTGTTCGGCAGGCCGAGCAGCACCTGGAGTGCTGCGTGGTGCTCGGGCTCGACCATCGACCAGGCGCGGCCGAGGGCGGCGCTGGGCACCGCGAGCACGATGTGCTCCTCCACCGCGGCCCAGACCAGGGCGCGCATGTAGACGGGGCGGCCGGTGGCGAACGCCGCCAGGGCCGAGGAGTCGAGGACCCGCCCGCCGATCATCGTGCGCCGACGGCCACGGGCGTGCCCGGGCGCAGGGAGCGCCGGGCCGCGTCCAGCTCGTCGGCCGGGGGTGGGCCGCCGTAGAGGTCGGCCAGTGCGGACAGGGAACGGTCCCTGTCCTGTCTGGCCTGGACGGCCTCCGCCACATAGGCGGACAGGCTCGCCGCCGATCCGCGGGACACCGCGTCCCGTGCTTCCGCTACCAGCTCGGCCGGCAGCGTCACCGTGACTCGCTCGCTGCGCATACCCGAATGCTACTCCCTGCATACCGGTCCGGCCACGCGCCACGCCGGGTAGGCAGGTTACCGGCCAGTATGCAAGGCTGCGGAGAGGGACAGTGCCGACCTCACGCAGAACGGGTGCAACGCATGGACCTGACCTTCACCGCGGCCGAGGAGGAGTTCCGTTCGGAGCTGCGCTCCTGGCTCTCGGCGAACATCCCGCAGGAATGGACCCGGTCCGGGTTCTGGGAGTCCCTCGACGACGACGAGAGCTTCCGGCTGCGCCGTGACTGGGAACGCGACAAGGCCGACGCGGGCTTCGCCGGCATCCAGTGGCCCACCGAGTACGGCGGCCGCGGCGGGACGCCCGGCATGAAGGCCATCTACGACGAGGAGATGGTCCGCGCCCACGCACCGCGCACCGTCAACCCGCTGGGCCTGACCTTCCTCGCGCCGACCGTCATGGCGATCGGCACCGACGCGCAGAAGAAGGAGATCATCGGCCCGCTGCTGCGCAACGAGGTCGTGTGGTGCCAGGGCTTCTCCGAGCCCGGCGCCGGGTCCGACCTCGCGGCGCTGTCCACCAAGGGCGTCCGCGACGGCGACGACTTCGTCGTCAACGGGCAGAAGGTGTGGACGACCAACGCCGTGCACGGCGACAAGATCTTCACCATGGTGCGCACCGAGGCCGGCTCGGAGAAGCACCGCGGCATCTCGATGCTGCTGATCGACATGGACCAGCCGGGCGTGACCGCCCGCCCGCTGCGCCAGATGAGCGGCGCCAGCGAGTTCGGCGAGGTGTTCTTCGACGACGCCCGGGTGGCGGCCGCCGACTGTCTCGGCGAGATCGGCGACGGCTGGCGCACGGCGATGCTGCTGCTGTCGTTCGAGCGCGGGGCGTCGGGCATCTCGCAGTACACCGAGTTCCGCAGGCAGTACGACGAGATCGCCGCCGTCGCCCGCACGCTCGGCCGCGACACGGACCCGGTCGTCCGCGACGACCTCGCACGCGTCCTCACCGAGCTGGAGTGCCTGAAGCTCCACTCGATGCACGTGCTCACGCAGGTCGAGCAGGGCCGTGACCTCGGGTTCGAGGCGTCGATGACCAAGTTGCAGTGGTCGGAGGCGTTCCAGGACCTCTGGGAGGTCTACGACCGGATCCTCGGCGAGCACGCGACGCTCGACACCCTGCCGGACGGCACCGACCTGCGGCCGCTGCACGGCCAGGCGATGTGGTCCCGGTCGGTCACCATCTGGGGCGGCTCGTCCCAGGTCCAGCGCAACATCACCGCCGAGCGCGTGCTCGGCCTGCCGCGGTAGGGGGCACCGGCATGTTCTTCGCACTCACCGAGGACCAGCAGGAGTTCGGCAAGGCCGTCCGCGACTACCTGGCCGAGCGGTTCGACCTGGCCGCCGTCCGGGAGGTCGTCGAGGGCGGCGTGGCCGACGGCAACCCGGCGTCGCTGTGGGCGGCCGCCGGCGAGCAGGGCTGGCTCGCCGTCACCGTCGGCGAGGAGCACGACGGGCTCGGGCTCGGCCTGGTCGAGGCCCAGGTCATCGCCCGTGCGCTCGGCGCAGGCGTCGCGCCGGGGCCGTGGCGGGGCACCGTGCTCGCCGCCGAGGCGATCCGGCTCGCCGGGTCCGACGAGCAGCGCCGCGCCTGGCTACCGAAGCTCGCGGCGGGCGAGGCGGTCGGCGCCGTCTCCCACCGCGGGGACGTCGCCGGCGGGCTGCCCGCCGTCGAGTACGGGGCCGAGGCCGACGTCGTCGTCGGGCCGTCCGATCCGGACCTGGCCGGCCTGTCCCTGCTGACCGGCGCGACCGCGACGCCGGTGGGCAGCTACGACGGCACCACCCGGCTCGCGTCGTTGTCCGGCGGGACCGCCGAGGCGCTGCCCGGCGCGACGGTCGAGCTGCAGAAGCAGCTGACCGACCGGGCCACCGTGCTGGTCGCCGCCGATCTCGTCGGGATCGCCCGGGAGGCGCTGACCCGCACGGTCGCCTACGACCGCGACCGCGAGCAGTTCGGCGTGCCGGTCGGGTCGTTCCAGGCGATCAAGCACGCGCTGGCCGACCTGCACGTCGGCGTGACGATGGCCGAGCACGCGTCGCTCTACGCGGCACACGCGGCCGACAGCGCCGCGGCGGGCGTGCTGGACCCCGCCGAGGCCGATCTCGCGGTCTCCGTCGCGAAGGCGAAGACGAGCGAGGTGGCGCTGCAGGCGACCGCGGCGATGATCCAGTACCACGGCGGCATCGGCTACACCTGGGAGCACGAGGCGCACTTCTTCTACAAGCGCGCCAAGCGGCTCGCCGGGCAGTACGGCGACGTCGCCGTCCACCGCGAGCGGATCGCGACGCTGACGGTCTGAGCGCAGGCGGCGTCCGGCGGCGCGGCCCGGGGGGTCCGAACTGCGCACAGTGGATCCCCCGGACGCCGCGTGCCCTGCACAGATGTGCTGAGTGGACTCGCGCGCGGGGCCCGCGCGTGGGACCGTCGCACGATGGCCCCCGTCACAGCGGTCAACGCGACCGCCGCCGCCCTGCTCGGCCTCCTCCACGGTGGCCCGATGACCGGCGGGCAGCTCGTCGCGGCCGCCGGCGAGCGTTTCGGGCTGTACTTCTCGGTCACCCGCAGCCAGGTCTACCGGGAGCTCCCCGTGCTCACCGAGGAGGGCCTGCTCCGGCTGGGCAAGCAGGGGCCGCGGGCCAGCCAGCAGTACGTCATCACGGCGGCGGGCAAGCGGGCGTTCAAGGGCTGGCTCGCGTCCGGCGGCGAGGCCGACGCGGTGCGCAGCCCGATGGTGCTGCGCCTGCTGCACGCCGGGTCGCTGACGGTGAAGCAGCGCACCGAGCTCCTGCGGTCGGCCCGGGAGGCCTACACCGAGCGCCTGGCCGAGGCGCGCGCCGCCGCCCGCGCGACCGACGACCCCTACGAACGTCCGGTCGCCGACTTCGCCGTCGCGCACACCCGGGCGATGATCAAGCTGATCGACGCCGTCCCGGTGGACTGAGGCCCCGGTGCGGGTCGGCGGGGGAGCCGCCGGGTGCGCGTCACACCCCGCGTACCCTCGGTCGACGTGAACCCCGACGTCCAGGCCGACCTGAAGGACCTCGACACCACGCTGTCCAGCATCGAGGCCGTCGCCGACGTGCCCCGGCTGCGCCAGGAGATCGAGGAGCTCTCCGAGCAGGCGGGCCGGCCGGACCTCTGGGACGACGTCGAGGCGGCCCAGAAGATCACCAGCCGGCTCGCGTACGCGCAGGGTGACCTGCGCCGGCTCGACGACCTGCGCCGCAGGCTCGACGACCTCCCGGTGCTCTACGAGCTCGCCGAGGACGAGGGCGACCAGGCCGCCGTCGCCGACGCCGACGCCGACCGCGCCCGGCTGCGCAGCGAGATCGCGTCGCTCGAGGTCCGGACCCTGCTGTCCGGCGAGTACGACGAGCGCGAGGCGCTGGTGACCATCCGCTCGGAGGCCGGGGGCATCGACGCCGCCGACTTCGCCGAGATGCTGCTGCGCATGTACCTGCGCTGGGCCGAGCGGCACGGCTACGGCACCGACGTCTTCGAGACGTCCTACGCCGAGGAGGCCGGCATCAAGTCGGCCACCTTCGCCGTCCACGCGCCGTACGCGTTCGGCACGCTCTCGGTCGAGGCGGGCACCCACCGGCTCGTGCGGATCTCGCCGTTCGACAACCAGGGCCGCCGCCAGACGTCGTTCGCCGGGGTCGAGGTGGCGCCCGTCGTGGAGTCGTCCGACCACGTCGAGATCGACGAGAAGGACCTGCGCGTCGACGTGTTCCGCGCGTCGGGGCCGGGCGGCCAGGGCGTCAACACGACGGACTCGGCGGTCCGGCTGACCCACATCCCCACCGGGATCGTGGTGGCCTGCCAGAACGAGCGCTCGCAGCTGCAGAACAAGGCGTCCGCGATGGTCGTGCTGCAGGCCAAGCTGCTGGACCGGCGGCGGCAGGAGGAGCGCGAGCTCATGGACTCCTTCAAGGACTCCGGCTCGTCCTGGGGCAACCAGATGCGCAACTACGTCCTGCACCCGTACCAGCTGGTGAAGGACCTCCGCACCGAGCACGAGGAGGGCAACCCCTCCCAGGTGCTCGACGGCGAGATCGACGACTTCATCGAGGCCGGGATCCGCTGGCGCCGCCAGCAGGCCGACGAGGCGTGACGGGCGTGACCGCGCGGCGCGGCCGTGGACGGCCGCTCGCCGCCCTGCTCGGGTTCGTCCTGGCACTGTCACTGGCACTGACCGCGTGCACCGGTGGCGGTCCCACCGCGCCCGGACCGTCCGCGGCACCCGCGCCGTCCCCGCAGGACACCGTGACGGCGGCGGCGCGGGCGCTCGCCGACGCCGGCTCGGCCCGGGCCACCGTCGGGCTGGACGGGCCGACCGGGCCGTTGCGGGCCACCGGGCCCGCTCGCTTCGAGCCCTTCGCGGCCGACCTCACCGTCGATCTCGGCACCCGCGGGGCGCAGGTGCGGGTCCTCGGTGACGACGCCTGGGTGCGCTTCGGCGGATCGCCGGGCTGGCAGGCGCTGTCCACCGGCCTGCTCCCGGTCGGTGCCGTGACCGGGGCGCTGCACGCGACCGCGGGCCTGCGTGACGTCGTCGCGCAGCCCGGCACCGAGGACGTCGAGGGCGTGCCCGCGGTGCGCTACACCGGGACCGTCGACCTGGCCGCCGCCCGTGCCGCCGCTCCCGACCCGGCGGCGGCGACCCGGGTCGACGAGCTGTCCGGGCTGGTCTCGCCGACCCCGCGGTTCACCGCGTGGCTCGGGGCACCCGACGCGGCGCAGCCGGACCGCGGACGCCTGGTGCAGCTGCGCCTGGAGCCGGCCGGCCCGGCGTCCGGCGAGCAGAGCGCGAACGCCGCCGTACCCGGCGCCGTCACGCTCGGTTTCACCGAGCCGGGACTCCCGGTCGAGGTCACCGCGCCCTGACGGGGGCGCCGCGGGTCAGCGTCGCCAGCGCCGAGGCCGACAGGGCTGCGGCGACGAGCATGGCCACCGCCATCACCGTCGCGCTGGAGCCGACCAGTGGGGACACCAGGGCGCCCAGTCCGAACTGGGTGGCGCCGAGCAGCGCCGACCCGGTGCCCGCCCGGTCGCGGACCTCTCCGGACGCCAGTGCCGAGCTGTTGCCCAGCACGAAGCCCTGGGTGGTGAGGATCCCGAACAGCAGCACCAGGACCGGCCAGCGGGCCGCGCCCAGCAGCACCGTCACGGTGAGGGCGGCGCAGAGCACCACGAGCAGGCCGACGGCGGTGACCAGCTGGCGGCGCGGGGCGATCCGCGACGACAGCCGTCCGCTGACGATGCTGCCGGTGACCAGGCCCATCGCGTTGACCCCGAAGGCGATCGCGTACTGGGTGGTCGAGAGGCCGAGCGTCTGCTGCAGCACGAACGGCGAGCCGGAGATGTAGGCGAACATCATCGCGAAGGCGGTCGCGAACGCGAGGACGTAGCCGACGTAGCGGCGGCGGCGCAGCAGGGCGCGGACGTCGGAGAGGGTGCGCCGCAGCCCGCCTGCGCTGCGCGCCGTGACCGGCAGCGTCTCGCGCACGGCGAGCGCCGAGGACGCCAGCATCACCAGCGCCAGCGCGGCGAGCACCCCGAAGATGCCGCGCCAGCCGATCGGGCCGCCGAGCGAGCTCCCGAGCACCGGCGCCACCACCGGGGCGATGCCGTTGATCGCCATCATCAGCGAGAACAGCCGTGCGGTGCGGTCGCCGGAGGTCCGGTCGGAGATCATCGCCCGGCTGAGCACCACGCCCGCCGCACCGCCGAAGCCCTGCAGGAACCGGGCGGCGACGAGCACCGGGACCGAGGGCGCGAACGCCGCGGCGACGCTCGCCAGGAACAGCAGGACGGTGCCCGCCAGCACCAGCCGCCGCCGGCCCCAGCCGTCGGACAGCGGGCCGATGACCAGCTGGCCGGACGCGAGGCCGACGAGGAACGCCGTCAGCGTCAGCTGGGCGGCCGACGCCGACGCACCGAGGTCGGCCGCGACGTCCGGCAGGACCGGCAGGTACATGTCGGTGGCCAGCGGGGCCACGGCGGTGAGCAGGGCGAGCACGCAGATCCAGACACCGTCCGGGACGTGCCGGCCCCGCTCGGGTGCCGGGGAGGTCACGGCGTCGGTGTGGCCGGGCATCGGCTCTCCTTCCGTCAGGTACCTATGAATATAGATATGAATTCTGCGATACACTGGCGGATGTGACGGATGTCGACGCGCAAGCGGTGACCGGTGACTGGCCGGGGCTCGCCACCGCGGTGCACGACCTGTCCCGGGTGCTGCGCAGCGTGGGGGAGCGGGCCGTCGGGCTGGACGCGATCACCGGATCCGAGCACGAGGTCCTGCGCACGGTCTGCGCCCGTCCGGGGAGCACGGTCTCCGCGGTGTCCCGGACCCTCGGGCTGCAGGCCAGCAACGTCAGCACCACGGTGCGGTCGCTGCTCGGGCGCGATCTCGTCGAACGCCGTCCGGACCCGGCGGACGGGCGGCGTGCCCTGCTGCACCCCACGGCGCGGGCGCTCCGGCACCGCGAGCTGCTGGACGCGGCGTGGTCGGACCGGATCGAGCGGGCCCTCGCCGGGCTCCCCGCGGGCGACGCCGAGGCTCTCCGGGCAGCGGCACCCGTGCTGGACCGGCTCGTCGCCGCGCTCGACCCGCGCTGACCCGGGCGACCGTCCCCGTCAGCGGCGCAGGCCGGAGGTCGCCTCGTAGGCCGCGACGTGACCGCGGGCGTAACGCGCGTACCAGCGCTCCCGGTGCCGCGCACCGCGCCGCTCCAGCGCCCGCCGCACCGGTGGGAGCAGGTGCCCCGCGAGCTCCGCGGCGGCGACGAACGGCGCCCGGAGCAGCGGGACGGCGATCCACAGCAGCGGCGAGGGCATGCGGTGCGCCCGCCAGGTCCGGCGCGCCGTCCACAGCCAGGCGTACCCCGCGTGCACACCGTGCGTGTAGACGCCGCGCAGCCGGTCGGCCCCCGTCCGGCCCGGGGCCGGTGCGAACCCGGCGGGGAACGACTCGATCAGCTCGGCGCCGTGCGCGCCGGAGTCGCGGGAGCGGGCGTCGAGCACGAGCAGCAGCAACCGGACGGCGTCGGCGACCGTCTCCGGGTACCAGCGCGGCTCCACGCCGAGCAGGTGCCCGAGGTAGCGCTGGAAGTGCAGCAGCGCGCGCATCTCGGCCGGGCTCGTCAGATGGCCCAGCGGCCACAGCGCGAGCGCGGGGGCGACGCTGCCGCCGAGCAGCGTCATCATCTGCCAGGTCCGGCTGATCGGGACGCCCCACCGGTCCTCGTCCCACTCGGGGTGGCCCGCGACCCGGCGCCGCACCGCGACGTGCATGACCCGGACCCGCAGGGCCGTCGACCGGCCCGCCGAGCCGGGCGTGAACAGCGCACCGGGCTCGGAGACGTCGATCCAGAACCGGACGGTCTCGAAGAAACGCCGCCGGGCGTTGTCCCCGGCGTACCCGCCTGCCAGCGAGAGGGGGGTGGCGACGGCCGCCTCGGTGTACATCTCGAGGGTGGTGCTCCCGGCGACGGCGAACAGCATCGTGCCCCAGCGCCGCCACACCGCGGCGCCCCGCTCGACGAGCTCGGGACGCACCCAGTCCGGTGTCCGCTCGAACCCGGCGAACAGTGCGCGCATCGCCTCGGGCGCGTCCGGGACGGCGGCGACCCCGCCGGGGCCGAGCGCGGCGTCGAGCATCGCCCGCCCGCCGGGACGGTCGAGGACCTCGTCGGCGAACCGCTCGGCGAGGGGATCGGCGGCGAACAGGCCGTCGGTCACCGCGCGCACCTGGTCCGCCGCCGGGTGCAGGCCGGTGCCGGTGCACGCCCGCAGGACCCGGTCCACCGTGCGTCCGCCCGGCCACCGCCCGGGACGCCCGAGCAGGAACGCGGCCGGGACCCGCCCGCCGCCGTCGCCGGCACCGCTCATCGTCACCCCGTCGTCGTGTGTCGCTCCGCTCCCGGCATGATCGCTGCCGCGGCGCTACCGCCCGGCGGACGGTGCGCCCGTCGCGCGTGTCGTCACGGCCCGTATACGCGGAGCGGCGGTACCGTCCCGCTCCGTGATCGAGCTGCGGGACGTGACCATGCGCTACCCGGCGTCCGGACGTCCGGCGCTGGACCGGATCTCCGCGACGGTCGATCGCGGCGAGTTCGTGTTCCTCATCGGACCGTCCGGGTCGGGCAAGTCGACGCTGCTGCGGCTGCTGCTGCGCGAGGACGTCCCCACCTCCGGTGCGATCCTGGTGGACGGCCGGGACGTCGCCCGGCTGCCCCGCCGGAAGGTGCCGGGTCTGCGCCAGCGGATCGGCTGCGTCTTCCAGGACTTCCGGCTGCTGCCCGGACGCAGCGTCGCCGGGAACGTGGCGTTCGCCCTCGAGGTACTGGGCCGCAAGCGGTCCGACATCGCGGTCGCGGTGCCGGAGCTGCTGGAGATGGTCGGCCTGCAGGGCAAGGCGGAGCGCATGCCGCACGAGCTCTCCGGCGGGGAGCAGCAGCGGGTCGCGATCGCGCGGGCGTCGGTGAACCGGCCGCCGCTGCTGCTGGCCGACGAGCCGACCGGGAACCTCGACCCCGAGACCAGCCGGGAGATCATGCAGGTGCTGGAACGGATCAACCGTGGCGGCACGACGGTGCTGATGGCCACGCACGACGACACCATCGTCGACGCGATGCGACGCCGGGTGATCGAGCTGTCCGACGGCCGCGTCCTGCGCGACGAGGCCCGCGCGGTGTACGGGGCGGGCCGGTAGATGCGGCCCGCTCTGCTCACCCGCGAGGTCTCCGGAGGCCTCCGCCGGAACGTGACGATGACGCTGGCGATGGTGCTGACCACCGCCGTGACCCTGATGTCGGTCGGGGCCGGGCTGCTCGTGCTGCGCACCATCGACGACATCTCCGCGCTCTACGCCGACCGCCTCGAGATCCAGGTCGCGCTGACCCCGGACGTGTCCGGCACCGACGCCGACTGCTCCGGCCCGACCTGCGCGTCGCTGCGGGCGGCGCTGGAGTCCGCGCCGGGCGTCGGCGGGGTGGCCTTCGAGTCGCAGCAGCAGGCCTACGAGCGGTTCCGCGAGCTGTTCGCCGGGCAGTCGGTCGCCGACGTCGCCCGGCCGCAGTCGCTGCCCGCCACGCTGCGGGTGTCGCTGACCGACCAGCAGGGCGGCGCCGCCGCAGCGACCGCCGCGGTGGAGGGCCGACCCGGCGTGCGGGGCGTGATCGATCAGCGCGACGTCGTCGGGACGCTGTTCGACTTCCTCGACGGCGTCCGCAACGTGGCGTTCGCGCTGGCGATCGTGCAGGCGATCGCCGCGGTGCTGCTGATCTCCAACACGGTCCAGGTCTCGGCCTTCACCCGCCGCACCGAGGTCGGGGTGATGCGGCTCGTCGGAGCCACCCGGTGGACCACCCAGCTGCCGTTCCTCGTGGAGGCGGCGATCGCCGGCGCGGCCGGCGGCGCGCTGGCCGGGGCCGGTCTGGTCGCGGCGAAGTTCGCCGTCGTCGACGACCTGCTGGCCGCCATCGGGCAGGCCGGGGTGATCCCGCCGGTCCGGCTCACCGACGTCGCGCTCGTGGCGGTGCTGCTGGTCCCGACGGGCGCGGTCGTCGCCGGTGTCACCGGCTACGTGACGCTGCGCGCCTACGTGAAGGTCTGACCACGTGACGGGCCGGGGCGGACGTCGCCACGGATACCGGTGGCGCGCCGCGGGTAGGCTGGACGCGTGAAGGAACAGGGCCGGAAGGTGATCGCGCAGAACCGCCGGGCCCGGCACGACTACTCGATCCTGGACGTCTTCGAGGCCGGGGTCGCGCTGAAGGGGACCGAGGTGAAGAGCCTCCGTCTCGGCCGGGCCTCGATGGCGGACGCGTTCGCCACCATCGACGACGGCGAGATCTTCCTGCGCGGGCTGCACATCCCCGAGTACGTCCGCGGCAGCTGGACCAACCACGAGCCGCGGCGCACCCGCAAGCTGCTGCTGCACCGCGAGGAGATCGACCGGCTGATGGGCAAGACCCGCGAGGGCGGTCTGACCCTCGTGCCGCTGTCGCTGTACTTCAACGACGGCAAGGTCAAGTGCGAGATCGCGCTGGCGCGCGGCAAGAAGGACTACGACAAGCGCCGGGACCTGGCCAAGAAGGACGCGCAGCGGGAGATGGCCCGCGCCGTCGGCCGCGCCGCGAAGGGACGCGCCCGCGAGATGCGCTGAGCCGGCCGTGCCACCGGCGTCGCACGGGTCCGGGTGCCTCGCACGGGATCGGATCCCGTGCGAACGACAGGATCCCGTGCGAACGATGATCGCCAGGGCCGGACGGGCCGCAGGTGGCCCGGCCGGGTGGCGGGGTCGCGCCTAGGGTGGGCGGCGTGGATCTTCCCCCGCCACCCCGCGACGACGCCGACGTCCCGCGCTGGACCGCCGAGCTCGGACTGCCCGGCCTGGTCGACGTGCACGTGCACTTCCTGCCCGAGCGCATGCTGCGCAAGGTGTGGGACTACTTCGAGCAGGCCGAGACGCACTACGGCGTCCCGTGGCCGGTGCAGTACAAGCTCCCCGAGTCCGAGCGGTACGCGCTGCTGGAGCAGCTCGGCGTCCTGCGGTTCGCGCCGCTGACCTACCCGCACAAGCCGGGGATGGGGGAGTGGCTGACCGGCTGGGCCGGCGAGTTCGCCGACGCCCACCCGCGTGCGGTGCGCACCGCGACGCTGTACCCGGAGCCGTCGGTCGCCGACTACCTCGGCCGGGCCGTCGACGACGGCGCGCGGATGGTGAAGGTGCACGTCCAGGTCGGTGCGTTCGATCCGCGCGACCCGCAGCTGCGCGACGCGTGGGGGCTGCTCGCCGAGGCCGGGGTGCCGGCCGTCGTGCACTGCGGGGACGGGCCGATCCCCGGGGACCACACCGGCCTCGGGATCTTCGCCGAGGTGCTCGAGGCGCACCCGTCGCTGCGGATCGTCCTCGCGCACGCGGGCATGCCGGACTTCCGGGGCGCACTGGAGCTGCTGGACCGGTTCCCGAACCTGGTGCTGGACACCACGATGGTCGGCACCGCGTTCAGCGAGCGGATGGCGCCGCTGCCTGCGGACTGGCCGGCCCGCCTGGCCGACCACCCGGGCCGCATCGTGCTCGGCACCGACTTCCCGAACATCCCGTACCCCTACGCCGAGCAGCTGCAGGCGATCCACGCCTGGGCGGCGGCGGAGCCGCGTCTCGGGCACGGCTTCCTGCGCTCGGTGCTGTACGACGCGCCCGCTGAGGTGCTGGGCGTCCGTGACGAGCTGCCGGCCTGACCCCGCGCAGGACCGAGGAGGAGACCCCGTGGTGAACCCGCAGCACGACCCGACCGGCGGCGCCGCGCCCGACGAGCCCGTGGACATCGCGCTCTACGGCGCGACCGGGTTCGTCGGCGCCCTGACGGCTCGCTACCTGGCCGAACACGCCCCGGCCGGCGTCCGGATCGCGCTCGCCGGCCGGTCCGAGGCGAAGCTCGCCGCGGCCCGGGCGGCACTGCCGGAGCGGGCCCGGGAGTGGCCGCTGATCGTCGCCGACGCGTCGGACCGGGCGGCCACCGACCGGCTCGCGGGTGCCGCACGCGTCGTCCTGACGACGGTCGGGCCGTACGCGAAGTACGGCCGGCAGCTCGTCGAGTCCTGCGCCCGGGCCGGGACGCACTACGCCGACCTCACCGGGGAGGTGCTGTTCGTCCGGGACGCCGTCGACCGGTGCCACGGCATCGCCGAGTCCACCGGCGCCCGGATCGTGCACTCCTGCGGCTACGACTCCGTCCCGTCCGACCTCGGGGTGTGGCTCGCGCACACCGCCGCCGAGGCCGACGACGCCGGCGGCCTCACCGAGGTCCGGACGGTCGCGACGATGCGGGGCGGTGTCTCCGGCGGGACGGTCGACTCGCTGCGCGGCCAGATCGACGCCGTCCGCGCCGACCGGTCGCTGCGCCGGCTGGCGGCCGACCCGCACGCGCTGAGCCCGGACCGGGCGACCGAGCCGACGCCGTCGCAGCCCGCCGACGCGGGCCCGCCGAGCCGGCTCGACGACGGCACGTGGACCGCGCCGTTCGTCATGGCGTCCTACAACACCCGGATCGTGCGCCGCTCCAACGCGCTGCTCGGCCACGCCTACGGCCGCGGCCTGCGGTACGGCGAGCTCCAGGGCTGCGGCCGCGGGATCGCCGGTGCCGTCGCGGCGGGCGTCGTGACCGGCGGGCTCGGTGCGCTGGTGGGTGCGTTCGCGATCGGACCGGTCCGCCCGCTGCTGGACCGCGTGCTGCCCGCCCCCGGGAGCGGGCCGTCGGAGCGGACCCGGGCCTCGGGCTGGTTCCGGATGGACGTCCGCGCGACGACGGAGTCGGGGCGCCGCTACCGCGCCCGGGTGTCCGGGCCGGGCGACCCGGGGTACGCCGCGACCGCCGTCATGCTCGGGGAGAGCGGGCTCGCGCTGGCGCTGGGCGGGTCCGCGCTGCCGGACCGGGCGGGCTCCCTGACCCCGGCGACGGCGATGGGGGACGTGCTCGTCGACCGCCTGCGGGCGGCCGGGCACACCTACGAGGTCTCGGCGGACTGACGCAGCCGTGACACACCCGGAACCGGAATGATCCCGGTGGCGCCGGGCGTTATGCTGGGTGTCCGCGCGGGGAGACCCGGGCGGACAGCAGGTGGATCACGACCTGACCAGGGGGTGAACGGTTTCGACTCCGATCGTCGATCGAGGTGAAGCGTGCCGAGGAAGGCGACGATGATCTCGTTAACCATGCGTCGCAAAAAAATAAGTGCCGACAACAGTCGCACTGCCCCGGTTCAGGCTCAGAGCGCCTTCGCGCTCGCTGCCTGATCCAGTAAGGGGCTGTCGGGCCGGAGGCGTCCCCGCTCCGGTACCCGGCATCAGCTAGGGGACTCACCCTGCGGTTCGGCCGCGGAAGCGCAGGGGACATCCAACAGCGGCTGGGATCGTCACACCGGCTCGTCCGCGTGACCGGTGGATCCGAGTAGAGACAGAGCGGACTGCGCACGGAGAAGCCCTCGTGAACCGACGGAGGACCCGGGTTCGATTCCCGGCACCTCCACCAGCCACAGCGGCCCCGTCCCGGACCTCCGGGACGGGGCCGCCGTCGTTCCCACGGTTTTCCCGCTGCGCCGGGTGGCATCCTGGGTGCATGCGCGTGACCGTGGACAAGGAACTCTGCATCGGTGCCGGCCAGTGCGTCGTCACCGCACCCGACGTGTTCGACCAGGACGACGACGGCATCGTCGAGCTCCTCACCGACGACCCCGGCGAGAGCGACCGCGACGCGGTCAAGGAGGCCGAGCACGTGTGCCCGGCCCGGGTGATCGCCGTCGAGGACTGAGCCGGGTGCCGCCGCTCAGGCGACGCCCACCCCGATGAGCATCCCGACCAGGTAGGTCGCGCCCGCCGCGATCGCACCGAACGCGAGCTGCCGCAACGCGGCCACCCACCACGACCTCGAGGTGAACCGGGACGTCAGCGCCCCGGCGCCCAGGAGTCCCAGCCCACCGACGGCCAGCCCGAGCGCCAGCGAGCCGTACCCGAGCAGGAACGTCACCAGCGGCACGATCCCGCCGACGACGAACGCGGCGAACGACGACACCGCGGCGACCCACGGGGACGGCTGGTCGTCCAGGCTGACACCCAGCTCCTGGCTCAGGTGTACCCGCAGCGCGAGGTCCGGGTCGGCGTGCACCTCCCGGGCGACGGCGTCGGCGGTCCCCGCCGGCAGCCCCATCCCGCGGTACATCTCCGCCAGCTCGTGCTGCTCGGCGCGCGGGTGCTCCGCGATCTCGCGCCGCTCGACGGCCGCCTCGGCGTCGACGGCGTCGTTCTGCGTGCCGACCGAGGCGAACTCGCCGAGCGCCATCGAGAAGGCCCCGGCGACCACACCGGCGAGCCCGGTCAGCACGATCACGTCCCGACCGGCGCCGCCCCCGCCGACGCCCGCGACGAGCGCGATCGTCGTGACCAGGCCGTCCATCGCGCCGAACGTGGCCGCCCGCAGCCAGCCGCCGGACACGTCCCGGTGCGCGTGGTCGTGGTCGTGGGCGGCGAGCTCGGCGTCCAGCTCGGGATCGTTCATACGTGCAACGATAGGTGCGCGGGCTCGCCGCGCGGGGTGTCCGCGCCGCCCCGACACTGGGGCCATGGCCTCCCGGGACCGTCCGCCGCTCTGGCTCTTCGCCGACCAGCTCGGCCCGCACGTGTGGGACACCGACGAGTTCGCGGACCGCGAGATCGTGCTCGTCGAGTCGTCGCGGGCGCTCGGCCGCAAGCCCTACCACCGGCAGAAGCTGCACCTGGTGCTGTCCGGGATGCGGCACCTCGCCGACGCACTCGGCGACCGGGCCACCTACCTGCGGACCGGCACCTACCGGGAGGCGCTGGAGACGGTGGGCCGGCCGGTCGTGGTGCACCAGCCGACGTCGTTCCCGGCGTCGGACATGGTGCGCCGCTTCCGGAAGGAGGGCCTCGTCGCGGAGGTGCGGCCGACGCCGACCTTCGCGCTGCCGAAGGACGAGTTCGACGACTGGGCCGGCGACCGCGAGACGTTCCGGATGGAGGACTTCTACCGCTCCCAGCGGGAACGCTTCGACGTGCTGATGGAGGGCACCGAGCCCGTCGGCGGGAAGTGGAACTACGACCACGACAACCGCGAGTCCCCGCCCAAGGGCGCCGGGACGCTCGGTGTGGAGCCGCCGTGGCAGCCGTCCGAGGACGAGATCGACGAGCAGGTCCGCGCCGACCTCGACGCCGCAGGCCTGCCGACGGTCGGGGAGGACGGCCCGCGCCGCTTCGCGGTCACGCACGACGAGGCCGTCCGCGCCCTGCGGCACTTCGTGGACCACCGGCTCGACACGTTCGGCCCGTACGAGGACGCCGTCCTGGCCCGGGACTGGGCCATGGCGCACTCGTTGCTGTCGGTCCCGCTGAACCTCGGTGCGCTGCACCCGCTGGAGGCCGTCCGCGCGGCCGAGCAGGCGTACCACGACGGGACGGCCCGGCTGGAGAGCGTCGAGGGCTTCGTCCGGCAGGTGCTCGGCTGGCGCGAGTTCGTGTGGCAGCTCTACTGGCGGTTCGGCCGCGGCTACACCCGCAGCAACCACCTGCGGGCCCGCACCCCGCTGCCGGACTGGTGGGCCGGGCTCGACGCCGGCGCCGTCACCGCGTCGTGCCTGTCCTCGGCGCTGTCCGACGTCCGGGACCGCGGCTGGACCCACCACATCCCCCGGCTGATGATCCTCGGCAACCACGCGATGCAGCGCGGCTACCGCCCGGACGAGGTCAACGACTGGTTCGCGACGGCGTTCGTCGACGGGTTCGCGTGGGTCATGCCGCCGAACGTGATCGGCATGAGCCAGCACGCCGACGGCGGCCGGATGACGACCAAGCCCTACGCCTCCGGTGGCGCCTACATCGACCGCATGACCGACTTCTGCAAGGCCTGCGCGTTCGACCCGAAGGTCCGCGTGGGGGAGAAGGCGTGCCCCTTCACCGCCGGGTACTGGCAGTTCGTGCACCGGCACCGCGAGCTGCACGCGTCGAACCACCGGACGAAGCGGGCGGTCGCGACGATGGACCGGCTGACGGACCTGGACGCGCTGCTGGAGCAGGAGTCGGCCCGCGAGGAGTTCTGACGGCCGGGGGAATGCGCGACACGGACGTGTGATCCGGCGCCGCGGGCGACCTCGCTAGGCTCTCCGGCCGTGACCACCGCCCGGCCGACGGACCTCGTGGGCACCGTCGTCCGGCTCGCGCTCGCGGCCGTCTGGCTGGTGTCGGGCGTGCCGAAGCTGGTCGACCCCGTCGGGACGGCCGTCGCGGTGGGCGCCTACCAGGTGCTGCCCGACGCGGCCGTGCCCGTCGTCGCGACGGTCCTGCCGCTCCTGGAGCTGGCGCTGGGCGCGCTGCTCCTCGCCGGTGCCGGTACCCGGCTGGTCGCCGTCGTCAGTGCGGTGCTGCTGGCCGGGTTCGTGGCCGGGCTGGTGCAGGCCTGGGCGCGCGGACTGTCGATCGACTGTGGATGCTTCGGCGGTGGCGGCCCGGTGCCGCCCGGCGAGGAGCAGTACCCGCTGACCCTGCTGCGCGACCTCGGGTTCCTGGCGCTCGCGCTGTGGCTGGTCGTGCGGCCGCGCACGCTGTTCGCGGTCGACCGGATCGGGGAGACGCCGGCGCCCGCGGCGGGCACGGCCGGTGGGCGCGAGCGGTGACCAGGCCCGGCGGGTGCCGGGGAGCAACGGAGGAGACGCAGGATGGGACGGACAGAGCGGGAGCGGCGGCAGGCCGGGCACGCCCGGTTGCAGGCGGCCGGGATCACGCCGAAGAAGTCGGGCGGTGCCGGCCGGGGGCTGGTGATCGCGGGCGTCGTGCTCGCCGTCGCCGTGCTCGCCGGGGTGTACGTGGCCTGGCAGAACTACAACTCGTCGGCCGTCCCCGCCTATGCGGTCGCGCGTGACGGCGTCGTCGTGACGGCCGGGGACCCGGCCGCGCCGGTCACCGTGGACATCTACGAGGACTACCTCTGCCCGAACTGCAAGGAGCTCGAGCGGTACTACGGCGGCGACCTCACCGCAGCGCTCAACGAGGGCAAGGCGAAGATCAACTATCACCACGTCGCCATCCTCGACGACCGCACGACCCCGCCCGGGTACTCCACCCGGGCCGGAAACGCGGCGCTCTGTGCCGCCGACGCCGGGATCTTCCCGGCCTACCACTCCCGGCTCTACACCGACCAGCCGAGCGAGGGCGGCGCCGGGCTCACCGTGCAGCAGCTGACCGCGCTGGGCACCGAGCTCGGCGCGACCGGCGACTTCGGCGGCTGCGTCACCCGCCAGGAGAGCTCGCAGGCGATCGCCGACGCCACCCGCGCGGCCGCCGCCGACCCGAAGGCCGCCCCCGGGGGCGGGTTCGGCACCCCGACCGTCCTCGTGCAGGGCACCAAGGCCGACCTCTCGAACGGGGCCTGGCTGACGCAGGTGACCGGTTAGGTCGCGGCCCCGGGCGTCCGGACGGTGAGCCGCGGCAGGAACCACTGGATCAGCGGCCCGACCCCGAACGCGTAGAGCACCGTCACCACCCCGAAGGTGCCGCCGAGCAGCCAGCCGGTGAGCACGACCGTCACCTCGATCGCGGTCCGCACCAGCCGCACCGACCGGCCGGTGCGGGCCGCGAGCCCGGTCATCAGCCCGTCCCGCGGGCCCGGGCCCAGCCCGACCCCGATGTAGGCCGCCGTCGCCGCCGCGTTGAGCACGATCCCGGCCACCGCGAGCCCGATCCGGCCGGGCAGCGCCTCCACCGCGGGGACCACCGCGAGCGCGGCGTCGACCGACAGCCCGATGACGACGACGTTCGCCACCGTCCCGATCCCCGGCCGCTCCCGCAGCGGGATCCACAGCAGCAGGACGACGACCGCCACCAGCGCCGTCAGCGCCCCGATCGGGAGCCCGGTGTGCACCGCGAGGCCCTGGTGCAGCACGTCCCACGGCATCGAGCCGAGCCCGGCGCGCATCATCAGCGCCATCGAGAACGCGTAGGCCAACAGCCCGAGCACCAGCTGGGTGAGCCGCCGTCCGCGCCGGGGCATCCCGGCGACCGTCCACCGGCTGCGCCTCCTGTCGATCGTCACGAAATGGCATGCTCCACGACGGACCGGCCCGCGGTCATCAGGCCAATCCGGCGGAAGTGGACTGGAAATGGACGGAATCGGCGCGGCCCGGCTGGCCGAGCTCTGCGGTGACGTGCGCGGTGGGCGCGGGCCGGCGTACCGGGCGCTGACCGACGCGATCCGGGTGCTGGTGGGGGACGGGCGGCTCGCGTCGGGCACCCGGCTCCCCGCCGAGCGGGCGCTGGCCGGACAGCTCGCCGTGAGCCGGGTGACCGTCACCCGGGCGTACCGCGACCTGCGCGAGGACGGCTGGGCCGAGGCCCGGCAGGGATCGGGCACCTGGGTCCGGCTGCCCGACGACGAGCTGCGCGTCGACGGCGTCTGGGCGCCCGGCCCGGTCCGTGGTGGCGTGATCGACCTCGCGCACGCCGCGCCGGCGGCGCCGTCCGCGATGCCGTCGCTGGTGCGGCGGGCCACCGAGCGGCTGGAGGCCGAGCTCGCCGGGCACGGCTACGGCCCCGACGGCCTGGCCGGGCTGCGGGAGCGGATCGCCGCCCGGTTCACCGAGCGGGGTGTCCCGACCGGCCCGGACGCGATCGTCGTGACCGGCGGTGCGCTGCACGCGCTGCACCTGGCGGTCGCCGAGATCGCCGGGCCCGGGGACCGGGTGCTCGTCGAGCACCCCACGTACCCGTCGGCGCTGGACGTGCTCGCCGACGCCGGTGTCCGCCCGGTGCCGGTCGCCGTCGGGGAGGACCCGGCCGAGACCGCGCTGCCGCGGGCCGCCCGGCAGACGGCGGCGCGGGCCGCGTACCTGATGGCGGACTTCCAGAACCCGACCGGCCGCCTCCTCGACGACGACGCGCGGGCCCGCCTGCTGCAGCGCCTCGCCCGGCACGGCACGGTCGCGATCGTCGACGAGTCGTTCGCCGAGCTGGACCTGCGCGGGGCGGGCGCGGCCGTCCCGCTGCCGTGCGCCGCGCACGCACCGCGGCCCGACGACGTCGTCACCGTCGGCAGCACCAGCAAGATCGCCTGGGGCGGGCTCCGGCTCGGCTGGATCCGGGCGGGCCGCGAGCAGGCCGCCCGGATGCGCCGCCGGCTCGCCCGCTCCCAGATCGCGCCGCCGGTGCTGGAGCAGCTGGTCGGGGTGGAGGTGCTGGACGCGCTGGGTGTGGTGCGGGCCGAGCGGACCGGGCAGCTGCGGGCCCGCCGGGACCGGCTCGCCGCCGAGCTGGCCGCCGTCCTGCCGGAGTGGCGGTTCGACCTGCCCGGCGGCGGGCTCGCGGTCTGGTGCGATCTCGGGGCGCCCCGCTCGACCGCACTGGCGGCGGTGGCCCCACGGCACGGGCTGGTGCTGGCACCGGGCCCCCGGTTCGGCGCGGGCCACGCGTTCACCGAGCGGCTCCGGCTGCCCTTCACGCACCCCGAGCCGGTGCTCGCCGAGGCGGTGCGCAGGCTGCGCCGGGCGGCGGACGAGGTGGCGGGGAACGCGAACGGCGCGGACCCCCTGCCGGGGGCCCGCGCCGACGTCCTCGTCTGAGGGGCTAGAGGACCAGGTCCAGCAGCAGGACGAGCACCAGGCCGGCGACCGACAGCACCGTCTCCATGACCGACCAGGTCTTGACGTTCTGCCCGACCGTCAGCCCGAAGTACTCCTTGACCAGCCAGAACCCGGCGTCGTTGACGAACGAGAAGAACACCGAGCCGGCGCCGATCGCGAGCACCAGCAGCGACGTCTGGGTCGGGTCCAGGCCCGGCAGCAGCGGCACCAGGATCCCGGCCGCGGTCACCGTGGCGACCGTCGCCGAGCCCGTCGCCAGCCGGATCGCGACGGCGACCAGCCAGCCCAGCAGCAGCGCCGAGATGCCGGCGCCGGTGGCCCATCCGGCGATCATCGCGCCGATCCCGGTGTCGACCAGGGTCTGCTTGAACCCGCCGCCTGCGGCGACGATCAGCACGATGCCGGCGATCGCGGGCAGCGACCGCTCCAGCGAGCCGGTGACGGCTCGGCGGCTCATCCCGGACCCGCCGCCCAGGGTGAACATCGCGACGAGCACCGACAGCAGCAGCGCCACGAGCGGGGTGCCGACGAAGTCCAGTGCGGACCGGACGGGGTTGCCCTCGTCGGCCGCGATGTCGCCGACCGCCTTGCCCATCATCAGCACGACGGGCAGCAGCACGGTGAACAGCGTGATCCCGAAGCCGGGGCGGCGGGTGGGCCCGTCCTCGGCGGCCGGGGTGTCCGTGCTGGTGTCGGTGCCGGTGCCGGTGCCGGCGTCGGCGGGCGCCGCGGAGCCGCCTGTGGACGTCCCCGCCGGGACCTTCGACTCGAACAGCGCGGGCGGCGACACGTCCACCCAGCGGGCGGCGAGCTTCGCGAACAGCGGACCGGCCAGCACGATCACCGGGATCGAGACGAGGACGCCCAGCACGAGGGTGATCCCGAGGTCGGCGTTCAGGACTCCGATCGCGGCCAGCGGCCCGGGGTGCGGCGGCACCAGCCCGTGCATCGCGGACAGCCCGGCGAGCGCCGGGATGCCGACGGCGATCAGCGACACCTGGGCCCGCCGGGCCACCAGGAAGATCACCGGCATCAGGATGACCAGACCGATCTCGAAGAACATCGGCAGCCCGATCAGGGCCCCGACGAGCGCCATCGCCCACGGCAGCGACCGCGGCCCGGAACGGGCGATGATCGTGTCGACCAGCCGGTCGGCGCCGCCGGAGTCGGCGAGCAGCTTGCCGAACATCGCGCCGAGCGCGATCAGCGTCCCGACGCTCGCGGCGGTGTCGCCGAAGCCCTCGGAGAACGCGTCGACCGCGTCCCCCATGGACATCCCGGCGACGGCGGCGACCAGCAGCGAGCCGATCGTCAGCGCCAGGAACGGGTGCAGCGAGAACTGCGTGATCAGCAGGACGAGGGCGAGGATGCCGACCAGCGCCGCGGTCAGCAGGCGTCCGGCCGAGGCGACCGGTTCGGCCTGCTCGGCGGCGAGGACGAGCGCGGGGTGCGTGAGCAGGGTCGTCATCGGGAGGAGACCTCCGTGCCGTGCCCGGTGACGGCGTCGGCGCCGGCCTCGACCAGCTCGTCGACGGTCCGGGCGATGTCCAGTGTGGCGCCGGTCTCGTCGGCGCCGAGCGGCTCGAGCGTGGCGAGCTGGGAGCCCAGCAGGGCCGGGGGCATGAAGTGCCCCTCGCGGCCCGTCATCCGCGCGGCCAGGGTGTCGTGGTCCCCGGCGAGGTGGAGGAAGACGGTGGCCGGGGCGTGCCGGCGCAGCCGGTCGCGGTAGTCGCGGCGCAGCGCCGAGCAGGCGACGACGAGGCCGCTCGCGGCGTGGCCGGCGAGCCGCCCGCCGACGATGTCGAGCCAGGGCTCGCGGTCGGCGTCGGTCAGCGCGACGCCGGCGTGCATCTTGGCGACGTTCGCCGCCGGGTGCAGGGCGTCGGCGTCGGTGAAGCCGACCCCGAGACGCTCGGCGAGGGCGGCGCCGACGGTGGACTTCCCGGAGCCGGACACCCCCATCACGACGACCAGGGGCGGGCGTGGGGTCGGCTGCTGCATCGCTGCATCGGCTCCTCGTGCTGTGACGGCTCCGGCACGCGGACCGGGGGCACCCGGTCGCTGGTGGACCAGAGTGCGCGATAAGTATTACTTATTCAAGACCGGACCGATACAGATATGTGGAAACAGGTGCCGGGCCCGCACAGGTGCGAGGATCCGAGGTGTGGACAGCGTGGACGGGACGGCAGGCGCCGGGTTGCACGCGGGCGTGCTCGACCGGATCGGCTCGCTCGTCGCGGGCGGTGAGCTGGCCCCGGGGACGGTGCTGCGCGCCGACGAGCTCGTCGAGCGCTACGGCGTGTCGCGGACCGTGGTCCGCGAGGCCGTGCGGGTGCTCGAGTCGATGGGACTGGTGCAGAGCCGCCGCCGCGTCGGGACGACCGTCGCGCCCCGCGAGCGCTGGAACGTGCACGACCCGCGGGTGATCCGCTGGCGGCTGGACGGCCCGGACCGCGACGGCCAGCTCCGGTCGCTGTCCGAGCTGCGCCAGGGCGTCGAGCCGGTGGCCGCGGCACTGGCCGCCGTCCGGGCCACCCCGGAGCAGTGCGGCGAGCTGGTCGGCGCGGTGATGGACATGGCCGTGCACGGACGGTCCGGCGACCTGGAGGCCTACCTCGGGGCCGACGTCCGGTTCCACCGCGCGCTGCTCGCGGCGTCCGGGAACGAGATGCTCGCCGCGCTCGACGGCGTCGTCGCCGAGGTGCTCGCCGGCCGGACCCGGCACCACCTCATGCCGGCGCGTCCCGAGCCGGTCGCGATCCGGCTGCACGGTGACGTCGCCGACGCCGTCCGCTCCGGCGACGCCGTCGCCGCCGAGGCCGCGATGCGCGAGATCCTCACCGAGGCGGCGTCGGCGATGCGCGAGGTCACCGGCTGAGTGGTGATCGGTCATTGTGATGATGGGGCGGTTCCGCCCGTAGCGTCCGGTCCGCCACGATCGATTCACTCCCCGGGGCCGGCCGTGCCGGGCCGCGGTCAGGGGTGTGCGTCGGGCACCGGGGGCGCACGAACGCGTGTCGAACGGGTGAGATGATCTCGCAATGTCCGTGCAGCGGGTGACCGAGGAACTGCAACGCCTCGGCATGTCCGGGTACGAGGCCAAGGCCTACGTGGCGCTCGTCGTCGCGGGGGAGCCGGTCAACGGGTACGAGGTGGCGAAGCGGTCGGGCGTCCCGCGCAGCACCGTCTACGAGACGCTGGGCAAGCTCGTCGGCCGGGGTGCGGCCTACGAGGTCCGGTCCGACGAGGACGGTGTCGGCTACGTCCCGCTGCCGCCCGACTCGCTGCTCGAGCGGATGCGCCGGGACTTCGACCGCACGCTCGGGGTCCTCGAGGACGAGATGCCGAGGCTGACGTCGCCGCCCCGGGTGCGGCTGGCGCACTCGCTGTCCGAGCGCGAGACCCTGCTCGACCGCGCCGAGGACGTCGTCGTCGCGGCCCGCACGGAGCTGTGGGTCTCGGGCTGGCCGGAGGACCTCGAGCGGCTCAAGCCCTCCGTCCGCAGGTCCGAGGAACGAGGCGCGGCGGTCGCGACCGTCGTGTTCGGACGCGACCACGACCCGGTCGGCTGGACGACCGAGCACCGTTACTCGCCACCGGACACCGTCGAGGCCGTCCTCGGCCGGCGCATGCTCGTCGTCGTGGCCGACCGCGAGCAGGCCGTCATCGGCGGTATCGCGGGTGACCAGACCTGGGGCATGTACACCGACGACCCGGCGACCGTGCTGCTCGCGGCCGGGTACGTGCGTTTCGACATCGCGATGCACCTCGTCGCCGAGCGCTTCGCCGGCGACGGGTTCGAGGAGTTCTGGGCCGGCGACCCCGCGATCCGGCGGCTCCGGGAGGTGCCGCCCCCGGTCGACGAGGGCGGCGACGACCGCGGCGAGTGGACCGGATGAGAGCGGTCCCGTCCGGCCACGCGGGCAGGACGGGACCGGGGACCCCCCTTCTCGGGGCGGAAACCGGGACGTGTACTGTTCTTCATGTCGCAAGGGGCTGTGGCGCAGCTGGTAGCGCACTTGACTGGCAGTCAAGGGGTCAGGGGTTCGAATCCCCTCAGCTCCACCCTGCTTCACCAGGCCAGGACTTCGGTCCTGGCCTTTTTCATGCCCGGTCCTAGCTGTGCTGAGTGACCATCGGTTCGGGAGCGGTCGGCGGCCGGCCGGGCTCCGTCTGCGGAGATCATGGGTCCTGCCGGATCGGGTACCGATCCGTGGAGAGGGGGTCGATCGGTGCGAGTTCCGGCGGTGAGCCATGCCGGTCGGTGGCCGCGCAGTGGCGTGCTGACGGTGACCGCGGACGGATTGACCTTCGAGCCGAACCCGGCCGAGAAACGGCTCCGCGCAGACGCCCTGTCCGTCCCGGCAAGCGATGTCCGGTCGGTGTCTGTCGAGCCACGGAGCATTCGTAGACCGATGTCCTGGGGCGTTCATCGCGTGCTGCGCATCGAGGCGGACCGGCGCGAGGGGCCGCTGAGGATCGGCGTCAATCACGGTAGCCGGGTGGCCCCGCTCGTGTCGGTCGTCCTCGCCGGGGCCGAGGACGAGCGGACAGTGCGCCGAGTGGAGCGGAAGGTACGGCAGCAGTTTCCGACCGTGCTGCTGTGGGGCCAGACGCTCACATTGTCGCTGTTCCTCCTCGCCCAGCTCGGTCCGGCGCTTCTGTGGGGCGATGCACCGCTCGATGCCGGGCGAGTCAGCCTGAGCGTCATGATCGCGCTTCTGATGAGCGTCTGCCTCGCCGTGCTGGTGTACCGGGGGGTCAGAGGTCGTCCGCATGATCCTCAGGAGGGAAGATCACGGCCATCGCAGTAGCATCGTGTTCCAGCACCGGACGGAGCTGCCGTCGATGGACGGCGCCGGTTCAGGCCACGGGTTCGCCCGCCCGGAGCCGGCCGTACTCGGCCAGCGCGGTGAAGGCCGCTTTCGGCTCCCAGGGCATCCCGGGGTAGGCGTTGCCGGTACGCCCGTCGGGAAGGATCGTGACGATTCCGAAGCTCCCCAGGTCGAAGTCCTGCTCAGGATGCTCTGACGTCGGCAGGTGGCGGGAGGCGAAGGTGTACACGAACGCGGTGTCCACGCCCCCTGAGTCGTAGACGTCGAGGAGATCGAGAAGGTAGGCGGCTTGTTCGGGCTCGTTGCGCTCCACGGTCTCGGTGAGGTGCGTTGCCTGCCCGCTCTGGTCGTCGTACGCGACGATGTCCCCGCGGCTCCCCCGATCCGCGGCTCCGGTGAAGGGTGCGCAGCCGAACTCGGTGACGGCGAACGGTGTGCCGAGTGAGGTCATGGTGGCGAGGTTCGCGGGGAGGGCGGCCGCGTTGCCGGCATCGCGATAGCCCGCGTCGGTCGCGATGAAGTCGAACGGTGTCCAGTCCACGCCTTCCATAGGGAGCGATGCGTACCCTATGAGGCCACCGAACCGCTCGCGCGCGCCATCGACGGCTCGAGCCAGTAGTGCGTTGGTCCTCCGCTGTACTCCTGGGAGGACGTCGCGGACGCGTGCCGGGTCGGTGAGTACCGCGGACCGTTCGGCCAGAGTCCGGCCGGGCATCAGCCCGATCGTCATGATGCTGATCTCCGAACCGGTGAGGAGCCGGATGTCCGCCCCTTCTCGTCGGATGCGTTCGGCGCGCTCGGCTGCGTCCAGGAGGAATTCCAACAGCTCATCGGTGGTCAGGTCATGGGTGAAGGGGCAGTACCAGACTTCCAGGCCGACGGCTGCTGCGTGCCGCGCCGCGGTCTCCAGGCGGTCCGGGACTCCGCCGGTGATCCGGACGGCGTCGGCGTGGAGCTCGTCACGGATGATCCGCATGTCCTCGGCGACGACCACGGGGTCGAACGGCTCGTGGGTCGTGCTTCCGCAGTGGGTGAAGCCGGTGTCGTAGGTGACGCCCCATGCGCGCATCGCTACCTCCTCAGGGTACGGCTCGTACCGTAACAGCCAGAAGGTACGCTGCGTACCGTGACGGGGCAGCGGCGACGAGGCGCGGAACTGGAGCGGGCGATCCTGAGTGCGGCCGCCGACGAACTCGTTGCTTCCGGCTACGCAGGCATGACGATGGACAAGGTCGCTCGGCGTGCCGGCACGAACAAGAACGCGATCTACCGGCGCTGGTCGCAGCGCGCCGCACTCGGCGTCGCGGCCTATACGTACGTGGCGGAGGCGCGCACCCCCACGGCGGACACGGGCAACCTCCGGAGCGATGCGTTGGAACTGCTCCGGCAGGCCAACTCGACCTGGTCCTCGCCCCGTGGGGCGATCCTGCGTGATCTCCTGGCGGCCGCCGCCGATGAGCCGGCCCTGCTGGAGCTGCTGCGCGAGCAGGCTGGAGGCGGCGCGATGGACGCCGCCTGGTTCGCGCTGCTGGGCCACGCGGTGGCGCGCGGCGAGGCCCCTCCGGAGGCCGTGCAGCCACGAGTGGCGGCGCTGCCGATGACGTTGTTGCGCGGTGAGTACGCCCTGCGTGGTGTTCCCGCCGTGCCGGACGAGGTCCTGGTGGAAATCGTCGACGAGATCTTCCTGCCGCTCATCCGTGGACGGGGCTCGGCCGGCCCGAGACCGCTCCCCGCCGGTTGAGCGCTCCAGGGAGCACCTGCGGTCAGCCGGCTAGCCCGCGCGCGACCATGCTCCGGCCTGCCGCGATGATGGCCTCGCGGGCGGGCCGTGGGGTGATGCCGAGGACCGTGCGGATCTTGGTGTCGGAGACCCGCTTGACGTAGCCGAGGTCGGCGGCGACGGGCTTGAACTCGTCCTTGAACAGCGCGGTCGCCTTCACGACGACGTCCGGGATCGTGCGGGTCGGGACCTTCGACGCCTTCGTTCCGAGGCCGGTCCTGAGGATCGCGCCGATGTCCTTCATGGCGATCGCCGGCTCGCCGGTGCCGACCAGGAACCGTTCACCGGCGGCGTCGGGAGCGGTCATCGCGGCGACGTGGGCAGCGGCGACGTCGCGCACGTCGACGATCGGCACGTACATGTTCGGGTAGCCGGGCATCCGGCCGTCGAGGCTGTTCTGCACGATGTGGTTGGCGCCGGAGATGGCCGCACCCATGACCGGGCCCATGACCGCGACGGGCAGGATCGTGGTCAGCTCGACCGTGCGTCCGGGCTCGGCGGCGAACTCCCACGCGGCCTTCTCGGCGAGGATCTTGCTCCGCCCGTAGGCGTCGACTCCCGGGCCGTGCAGCGGTGACCAGTCCTGCTCGGTGAACACGTGGTCGATGTGGCCGTGGCCGAATCCGACGGCGTGGAACGCGGAGGTGAGTACGACGCGTCGGACCCCGGCGTCCTCGGCGGCACGGAGGACCCGGACCGCCCCCTCGCGGGCCGGGGCGATGACCTCGTCCTCGTCCTCGACCTTGCCGATGTGGACGGGCGATGCGAGGTGGACGACGTAGTCCGTCCCGGCGGCGGCCTCGGCCCATCCGGGGTCCTGCATGAGGTCCGCCTCGACGAAGGTCAGGGCGTCGTCGCGGGTGACGCCGGCGTCTCCGAGTACGGCGCGTACGGCGTTCTCCTTGCGGAGGGAGCGGAGGGTGGCGCGCACCGTGTGTCCCTGGTCCAGGAGCTGGATGACGACGTGCCCGGCGATGAAGCCGGAACCGCCGGTGACGAGGACGGATGCCATGAGGCTCTTCCCTTCCGGTGGATCTCGGGTGGCGTGACCATCGTGTCCGGCCCGGTCACGGCGACCCAGATCCCTGCCGACCCTGGTAGTGGCAGGGCACACCCTGCGTCGGGACACGGCGGTTAGCGTGATCGGCGTGACCGACGAGCCGAACACGCTGGGCGAGTACCTCCGGGCCAGACGTGCGTTGGTCACCCCTGAGCAGGTCGGTATCCCCGTCCTCGGCACCCGACGCGTCCCCGGGCTGCGCCGCGAGGAGGTCGCCATGCTCGCCGGCATCAGCGCGGAGTACTACCTGCGCCTCGAACAGGGCCGTGACCGCCGCCCGTCGGTGCAGGTACTCGAGGCGATCGCCCGGGTCCTCCGGCTCGACGACAGCAGCCATCTCCTGGGCATCGCCACCGACACCCCACGCCGGAAGCGCTCGAGAGCCCGCCGCGAGGCACTCCCGCCCAGCACCGCACGCCTCATCGACGCGTTGCCCTTCCCCGCGTTCGCAGAGGGCCGGTATCTCGACGTGCTCGCTGCGAACCCGCTCGCCGGAGCCGTCTCCCCACGGCTGGTGCCGGGCGGCAACCGGCTTCGCGACGTGTTCCTCGACGAGGCCGAACAGGACCTCTTCGAGGACTGGGAACGCGCCGCCGCCGCGCTGCTCGCCGGATTCCGCAGGACCGTCGGCACCAGTGTCGACGACCCGCGCGTGGTGGAGCTCGTCGGTGACCTCTCGCTGGCCAGCCCGCAGTTCCGGCGGCTGTGGGCGCGCCACGACATCGCCGAACGCACCGGCGCCGCCCTCGTCCTCGACCACCCGTCCGTCGGTGCCCTGCGCCTCGACCGCGAGAAGCTCGCGGTCAGCGGCACCGACGGCATCATGCTCGTGATCTACCACGCCCAGCCCGGTACCGACTCGGCCGAACGACTTGCGCTCCTCGGATCCGTCGCCGCGGAGGCCACGGGCGATCAGCGGCCGACGAACCCGAACCGTAGGACGATCTGACAGGGCCGTCGGGGCATCAGTGGCTTCTGCCGGCTCGACGGCACCGTGAGGGAGTTCGACGTCGGCCGGCGGCCCCGATCAGGACACCACCCAGTTGAGCTCCGTCCGCAGGTCCCGCGGGTCCATCTCCGGCGACGGCTCGGTGAGGTAGACCTCCCAGAACGTGTCGCCCGGCCGCAGGCCCTGGCCTGCGATCCAGCCGGCCAGGTCCTGCCAGGCCGGCCCCAGCCCGTCGAACGAACCGCTGTGCACCGCCCGCGCCACCCGGCCCGCGGGAAGCCCGCCCGCGGTGACCTCGCCGTCGTCGGCCACCGGCCGGTCGGTCGGGAAGCCCACCTCCAGGTCGACGGTCTCGGCGGGGATGCCGCGGTACAGGCCGAACGCCGGGCCGGTGACCTCCACGCCCTGGGCGGCCAGGACACCGGGGAGCGTGCCGAACACCCGGTCGTAGAAGGCGGGCAACTCGGCCATCGCCACCACGCCACGGACCACCGCCGTGGTCGTCGCGGTGGTGGTGATCAGCTGCGGGGGCGCGCTGGTGGTCATCGGTGAGTTCCTCCTCGACGGTCGACGTACGGGTGACTCCACCCGGGCGTGGAACTCATCGCGCCGGGCGGGATGCCGGCGACCGGCCCGGCTCGTGATCCTGTCGCAAACCCGGTCCCGCCGTGGCAGACTCCGGCATCGGCGCCGACCGGGACGACTCGTGACGAACCGGCTGCCGGGTCCGCGCCGAACATCGGACCACACCCAGGCGACGCGGGAGCCGGACATGCGTTCGCACGTACCGCACCACACCTCCGAGGGCAGGGCGAGGGCCGTGCGCCGGTCCCGGCGGCCCGCCCGCTGCGTGGCTGCGCTGCTCGCCTGCGCCGTCATGGTCCTCACCGCCTGCACCACGTCCACCCCGGCAGGGCCCGGGCCCACCCCGCCCGACGGCGCCCTGGCGCAGCGGGTCCGGTCCACCCCGAGCGCCACTCCGGCCACGACCCACCTGGAGGCGCTCCAGAGGATCGCCGACGACGCCGGCGGCAACCGGGCGTCCGGCAGTCCCGGCTACGAGCGCTCGGTCGACTACGTCGCAGGCGTCCTGCGCGACGCCGGGTTCGACGTCGACACCCCGACCTACTACGACGCCGATCTCGGCCGCGAGCTGCGCAACGTCGTCGCCCGCACCCGCGACGGCGACCCCGGCGCACTCGTGCTCGCCGGTGCGCACCTGGACTCGGTGCCCGAGGGGCCGGGCATCAACGACGACGGCACCGGTGTCGCCGCGCTCCTCGAGGCTGCGCTACGGCTCGGCCCGGCCCCGGGCGTCGCCACGACCGTCGCGTTCGGGTTCTGGGGTTCGGAGGAGGAGGGCCTGCACGGTTCCCGCGGCTACGTCGAGGGGCTCACCCCGCAGCAGCGCGACGCCCACCTGCTCTACCTCAACGTCGACATGCTCGGCTCGTCCAACGGCGGGTACTTCGTCCAGGGCGGGGCCGGGGACGACGAGTCCGAGACGGGTCCGCCCGGATCGGGGACGGTCGCCGCCGTGCTCGGCGAGGAACTCGCCGCCACCGGGGCCAGGGCCGAGCCGATCCCCCTCTACGGCGACGACGACGGCCCGTTCGTCGAGGCCGGCATCCCCACCGGTGGCGCCGTGACCGGGGACGGCGACACCAAGTCCGCCCAGCAGGCCGCGGTGTGGGGCGGGACCGAGGGCGAGGTCTTCGACCCCTGCTACCACTCCGCGTGCGACACCCTCACCAGTGTCGACACCGACCGGTTCGACCGCTACACGACCGCCGTCGCCGCGACCCTCGCCCGCTTCGCCGAGACCCCGGCCGGGGCGGTCGGCTGACGGCCGGCACCCCGTCCGGCCCCGGTTCACCTCGCCGCGAGGGACACCGTGAGTGCCGCCGCCATCTGCCGGCCGATCTCCTCGGGGGAGGACGGCCCCGCGGGGTCGAACCACTTGTAGCACCAGTTCACCGCGCCCAGGCACATGTTCACGTAGATCGACGGCGACATGCCGAGATCGAGATCGGGGTGCCGCTCGAGGTGGCCCCGGAGCTCGTCGGCGAACAGCGCCTCGAACGTGCGGCGCCGCTGCAGGATCTCGCTCGCCAGGTCGGCGGGGAGCTCGTGCTCCTCCTCGAAGCACACCTTGAGCAGCGCCTGGTTCCGGCAGGTGTAGACCACCCGTGAGGCGATCAGGTCCCGGACCGCGTCGAAGGATGACGTGGCGTCGGCGACCGTCTCCCGTGCCATCGCGAGACTCTCGTCGAGGACGTCCGAGTAGATCCGGACGAGCAGCTCCTCCTTGTTGCGGAAGTAGTAGTACAGGGCGGGTTTCGACATGCCCACCGCGGCGGCGATCTCGTTCATCGACGTCGCCCGGAAGCCCTGCCGGCTGAAGATCGCGGCGGCCTCGGAGACCAGGCGCTGCCGCTGGGCGTCCGCCTTGCTCGGCCCCGGCCGGCGCCGCGCGGCCTGCGTCATGGGTCCTCCGTTCCCGATGTGCCCGCTCCACCGTAGTCGGCCGGTCCCGGACCGACGGCCTTGACAAGTCCGGGCCGCGTCTGCGAAAAATCTGACCGACCGGTAAGTAAGATATGTGAGGCGGTGCACATCTGCATGTGGGAACTGGATGAGGATCACGTGCTCTTCCGCGAGTCCTGCAGGGACTTCACCGACCGCGAGGTCCGCCCGCTCGTCGACACCGCCGAGGAGACCGGCACGTTCCCCGTCCAGCTCTGGGCGTCGCTGGCCAAGGCGGGCCTGCTGGGGCTGTCGATCCCGGAGTCGCACGGTGGGTCCGAGGGGGACGCGCTCGCCGTCGCGATCGTCGCCGAGGAGCTGTCCCGGGCCAGCGCGGGTATCGCGATCACGCCGCTGGTGAGCTCGTACATGGCCGCACCGCACCTGGTCCGGAACGGGTCGCCGGAGCAGCGGGACCGCTGGTTGTCCCGGATCTCCGGGGGCGAGGCCGTCGCCGCCATCGCGGTCACCGAGCCCGGCGCGGGCTCGGACGTCGCGGGCCTGACGTCGAAGGCCCGGCGCACCGACGACGGCTGGGTCATCGACGGCCGCAAGATGTTCATCACCAACGCGGGCCTGGCCGACGTGCTGATCGTCGGCGCCCGCTCGGGAGGGCCCCGCCATTCGGGGATCACGCTGTTCGAGGTGCCGAAGGACGCGCCCGGGCTGTCGTTCGGCTCGCCGCTGACGAAGATGGGCTGGCGATCCTCGGACACCCGCGAGGTCGTCCTCGACGGCGTCGTCGTGCCGCACGACGCGGTCGTCGGTGCCGAGAACCGCGGGTTCCACCAGATCATGGAGGGGTTCCAGCTCGAGCGGATCGCCCTGGCGGGCATGGGGATCGGACAGGCCGCCGAGTGCCTCGACCTGGTCCGGGCCCACGTGCGCGAGCGGGAGGCGTTCGGCGCGCCGCTGACCGGTCTGCAGACGGTCCGGCACCGGGTCGCGACGATGGAGATCGATCTCGACGCCGCCCGGCTGGTCACCTACCAGGCCGCGGCACGGATGGACGCCGGCCACCCCGAGGCGCCGGTCTCGGTGGCGCGCGCCAAGTACCTGGCCGCCGTGGCGGCGAACCGCATCATCGACGACGCGGTGCAGCTCTTCGGTGGTGCCGGGTTCGTCGAGGAGACGCCCGTCGCCCGCCACTACCGCGACGCGCGGATCCTGCGCATCGGCGGCGGGACCGACGAGGTGCAGCTGGAGATCCTGTCCAAGTCCATGAAGGGCGCCTGATGACGGCGGTGGACGAGGGCGCCGTCGCCCCGGGTGCTCCGACGGCGCAGGACGTGGTGGACGCCGCCGGGCGGGCGCTGGGCGGGGGAGACCCGGCCCGGTGGCCCGGCAAGCTGCCGGTCCGTGAGCGGCTGGCGGTCCTGTTCGACCCGGGGTCGTTCGTCGAGGACGGCCTGCTGGCCACCGCCGCGGCGGAGGCCCTGCCCGCCGACGGCGTCGTCACGGGTGTGGGTCGCGTCGAGGGCAGGCCGGTCGCGGTCATCGCCCACGACTTCACCGTCAAGGCGGGCTCGTGGGGGGAGCTGACCTGCGAGAAGCAGATCCGCATCCTCGAGCGGGCCGACAGGGACCTGCTCCCGGTGGTCTACCTGGTGGACTCGGCGGGTGGCCGGCTCACCGACCAGATGGGCTTCTACCCGGGCCGGCGCGGAGCGTCGGCGATCTTCAACCTGCAGGTGAGGCTGTCCGGCCGGGTCCCGCAGATCTGCTGCCTGCACGGTCCGTCGGCGGCGGGCGGGGCCTACATGCCCGCCTTCTGCGACTGGGTCGGGATGGTGAACGGCAACGCCTCGATGTACCTGGCCAGCCCGCGGGTGGCCGAGAAGGTCACCGGTGAGGTCACCACGCTGGAGGAGATGGGCGGCGCGATGATGCACGCGTCGGTCTCGGGGTGCGGTGACGAGGTCTTCGACTCGGACTGGGAGGCGGTCGCCGCGGCGCGGCTGCTGCTGTCGTACCTGCCCGACGACTTCCGCTCGGCGCCGGCGCGGATCGCCGGCGAGGCACCGGAGCGGCCGCTGGGCGACGTGGTGCCGATGGACCCGAACACCGCCTACGACGTCCGGGACGTCATCGACGGGCTGGTCGACGCGGACTCGTTCTTCGAGATCAAGGCCCGCTGGGCCGAGGAGATCGTCGTCGGGTTCGCGAGGCTCGACGGACGCGTGATCGGCCTGGTCGCCAACCAGCCCAGCGTGCGCAGCGGCGCGATCTTCGTCGACTCCGCGGACAAGGCGGCGCGGTTCGTCTCCCTGTGCGACGCGTTCGGCGTCCCCCTGGTGTTCCTGCAGGACGTCCCCGGGTTCATGGTGGGCGTCGAGGTCGAGCGCCAGGGCATCATCCGGCACGGCGCGAAGATGATCGTGGCGATGGCCTCGGCCGACGTGCCGAAGTACACCGTCGTCCTGCGCAAGGCCTACGCCGCCGGCTACTACGCGATGTGCGCACCCGGCTTCGAGCCCCGCGCCACGCTCGCGTTGCCCACCGCCGTCATCGGGCCGATGGCGGCCGAGGCCTCGGTCAACGCCGTCTACGCCAACAAGATCGCGGCCATCTCCGACGAGACCGAGCGTGCCGCGTTCGTCGAGGCCCGCACGGTCGAGCAGAACGCCGACCTCAACCTGCTGCGGATGGGCAGCGACCTGGTCGTCGACGCCGTCGTCGAGCCCGGACGGCTGCGTGCCGAGCTGGCCGCCCGCATGGTCGACGCCGACCGCTGGTCCCGGCCGGCCGACCGCCGTCATCACCCGGTCAGCCCGGTCTGACCACCCGTCCCGAGGAAGGACAACGATGTCTTCACACACCTCGACGAGCGTCCCCGGTCCCGACGGTGACCCGCTCGCGCAGCTCATCGCCACCCCGCTGCAGCCGCTGCCCGCACGGTGGACCGTCCAGGAGCGGGTCGACGAGCTCGCCGAGGTCCGCGCCCTCGGTTCCGCCGACGAGTACTGGGAGTGGGTGGCGAGGCGCCAGCGCTGGTCGCAGCCCTGGGAGTCCGTCCGCTCCGGCGGGATCACCGACTTCCGCTACTTCGCGGGCGGACGGATCAACGTCGCGGACAACTGCGTCGACCGCTGGGCGGAGGACCCCGGGACCGCAGGCCGCCGCGCGCTGATCTGGGAGGGCGAGCCCGGCGAGGTCCGCACCCTCACCTACGCCGAGCTGGCCGACGAGGTCTCCCGCCTGGCCGCCGGCCTGGTGGAGCTCGGCGTCGGCAAGGGCGACGTCGTGGGCATCTACATGCCCAACCTCATCGAGGCGTTCACCGCGATCCACGCCTGCAACCGGATCGGCGCGATCTACACCGTCCTGTTCTCCGGGTTCGGCGAGGAGGCCGTCTCCTCCCGGCTGGAGTCCTCCCGCGCCAAGGCGGTGCTGGTGGCGGACGCGAGCTACCGGCGAGGCCGGCGGGTGCCGTTGCTGGAGACGCTGCGCGCCGCCCGCAAGCGGGTGCCGACCCTGGAGTCCACCGTCGTCGTCGACCGCACCGGTGACGGCGTCGCACTGGAGCAGGGCGAGCACGCGTACGCCGCGGTGCTGGAGGCGGGTGCGGCCGGCACCCCGGCCGTCCCGCTCGACCCGAACGAGCCCTCGTTCCTGATCTTCACCAGCGGGACGGAGTCCACGCCCAAGGGCGTCGTGCACAGCGTCGCCGGGTTCCTGCTCGGCACCTGGGCAAACGCCCACTGGCAGGTCGGCTACGAGGCCGGCGACGTGTACTGGGTGGCCGCCGACGTCGGCTGGCTGACCTTCCCCATCCAGGCCGTCATCGGGGGGCTGGCCAACGGGATGACCATCGCGTGCTTCGAGGGCGCGCTCGACACCCCCACCACGGCGCGCTTCTACGAGATCTGTGAACGCCACCGGGTCACCAAGGTGCTGGCGGCGCCCACCCTCGCGCGGATGCTGCGCAAGTTCGGGGACGAGCTCGCCGCCGCGCATCCGCTGGACCTCGCGCTCATCACCATGCAGGGTGAGCCGCTCGACGCGGACACCTTCGGCTGGACGAGCGCGACCTTCGACGTCCCGGTGGTCAACGCCTACGGGCAGACCGAGACCGGCTCGACCTGGACGTATCCGGTCCACGGTGCCGAACCGCTCAAGGCGGGTTCGGTCGGCACCGCCGTGCCGGGCCACGAGTACGCGGTACTCGACGACGACGGCGAGCCCGTCCCGCCGGGGGTCAAGGGCAACCTCGTCCTGACCCAGCCGTTCCCGACGCTGGCCCGCACCGTCTGGGACGACCACCAGCGCTACCTCGACACCTACTTCAGCCGCTTCCCCGGCCACTACCAGACCAACGACGAGGCCGTGGTCGACCACGACGGGCACCTCTGGGTCCTCGGCCGCGCCGACGACGTGATCAACGTGGCGGCGCACCGGATCTCGACGATGGAGATCGAGGCCGTCGTGACCGCGCACTCCGCGGTCGTCGAGGCCGCGGTGGTCGGTGTCCCGCACGACACCAAGGGGACCGTGCCGATCGCCTTCGTGACGCTGGCGCCGGCCACCGTCGCGACGGACGGTCCGACCGACACGGTCGAGGAGGACATCAAGCGGCGGGTCGTCGGCGAGCTCGGTGGCTACGCCCGGCTCGACACGGTCTACCTCACGTCGGCCCTGCCGAAGACCCGCACCGGCAAGACCATGCGGCGGTTGCTGCGCGACCTCGTCGTGCACGGCAGGCCGAGCGGGGACACCAGCGCGATGGAGGACGCGGGCGCGCTCGCCGTCGTCACGGAGGCCATCGCGAAGGCGCGATCGTGACCGGACTCCCCCTGCAGGACCGGACCATCGGCGCGATCCTGGCCCGCAAGGCCGCCACGGTCGGGGACCGCCCCTTCCTCCTGTTCGCCGGCACCCGCTGGACCTACGCCGACGCGCACGAGGTCACCAACCGCTTCGCGGAGGGCTTCCGGCGCCGGGGGATCGGCCGCGGCGACCACGTCGCGCTGCTCCTCGACAACCGCCCCGAGCTGCTCTGGGCGATCTGGGGACTCGGGAAGCTGGGTGCCGTCGCGGTGCCGCTGAACACCGCGGCGAGAGGCGACGCGCTGGCCTACCTGCTCGCGCAGTCGGACTCGGTCCTGGTCTGCGCCGAGGACGGCTACCGGGACCGGGTGGACCAGGTGCGGGCGGAGGCGCCACTGGTCCGGGACGTCCTCGGACCGGGCGACCTCGCCGCGTTCACCGGGCTGCCCGCCGACGATCCGGCGGGGATGTCCGGTGTCCGCCACGGCGACCCGCACCTGATCATGTACACGTCGGGGACCACGGGGCCGTCCAAGGGCGTGGTGGCCCCGCACTCGCAGGGCCACGCCGTCGGCAGCAGGCTGGCGGCGGTGTCGGGCTACCGGCCCGACGACGTGCTCTACACGTGCCTGCCGCTGTTCCACGCCAACGCGCTCTACTACACGGTCTACGCGGCGCTGTGGGCGGACGCGTCGGTGGCGCTCGGGACCCGGTTCTCGGCGCGGCGGTTCTGGGACGAGGTCCGTGACACCGGGGCCACGGTGTTCAACGCGCTGGGCGCCATGGCGAACATCCTCTTCCAGCAGCCGGAGTCCCCACGGGACCGCGACCACCGGGTGCGGATGGCGATGACCGTGCCGACCTCACCCGAGCTGGCCGCGACGTTCGCCGACCGCTTCGGCATCGGGGCGACGACCTCGGTGTTCGCGATGACCGAGAACTGCGCGGTCACGATCCTCGGCCCGGACGACCCGCGGGACCGGGCCGGGAGCGCCGGGCGGGTCCGCGAGGACATGGAGGTCGAGATCGTCGACGACGAGCGGCGCCCGCTGCCGCTCGGCGAGATCGGGGAGATCTGCATCCGTCCCCGGGAGCGCGGCAGCGTCATGCTCGGCTACTACAAGATGCCCGAGGCCACCGTCGCGGCGACGACCGACCTGTGGTTCCACACCGGGGACCGCGGCCGGCTCGACGCGCAGGGCTACCTCGTCTTCGCCGACCGCAAGAAGGAGGCCATCCGCCGGCGCGGGGAGAACATCTCCGCCTTCGAGGTGGAGACGGTGCTCTGCCGCCACCCCGCCGTCGTCGAGGCCGCTGCCGTACCCGTCCCCTCCGAGCTGGGCGAGGACGAGGTCATGGCCTACCTCGTGCCGGCCGAGGGCGCGGAGATCGACTTCGCCGAGCTGATCGGCTTCTGCGCCGAGCACATGGCCTACTACATGGTTCCCCGCTACCTGGACGTGATCGACGTGTTGCCCAAGACCCCCTCCGAGAAGATCGAGAAGTACAAGCTGATGGTCGGCGCCCGCGAGCGGCTCGCCGAGCTGTGGGACCGGGAGAGGGCCGGCGTGGCCGTGGTGCGCTCGTGAGCGGGCCGGTCCGGGTCGCCGTCGAGGGTCGCGTGGCCCGCGTCCTGATCGACCGTCCCGAAGCACAGAACGCGTTGAGCCCGGCGGTGATCGCCGGTCTGGACTCGGCCGTGGACACCGCGCTGGAGCAGCGCGCGACGGTGTTCGTCGTGCGCGGCGCCGGCGGCACGCTGTCGGCGGGAGCGGACCTCCCGCACCTGCGGACCCTGCTCGGCGACCCCGCGCGCACCGACGCCTACATCGGCTCCATCGGTGCCGTGCTGGACCGGATCGAGGCGGCGCCGTTCGTGTCGGTCGCCGTGATCGGCCGCTACGCGCTGGCGGGCGGCTTCGAGATCATGCTGGCCTGCGACCTCGCCGTCGCCGCCGACGACGCGCGGATCGGCGACCGCCACCTCGAGTACGGCCTGATCCCCGGCGCGGGGAGCTCGGTGCGCCTGCCGCGGGTGCTCCCGGCGCCACTGGCACGGCGGCTGTCCTACACCGGCGAGATGATCGACGGACGGACCGCCGCCGGGTGGGGCCTGGTCAGCCACCATGCGCCCGCCGACCGGCTCGACGAGACGCTCGACGCCCTCGTCGCCCGGCTCGCCCGGCACAGCCCGGACGCCCTGTTCCGGACCACGGCGCTCCACCGGGCGGCCCTGGAGGCGCCCGCGGTCCCCGCGCTGGCCGCGGAACGCGCCGCGCTCGTCGAGCACCTGGAGAGCCCGACCATCGCCGAGGGGCTCGGGGCGTTCGTCGAACGCAGGGCCCCCGACTTCACCGACGACCGCTTCCACCCGCAGGAGACCTGATGTCCGCGACCGGCACGTCCGACCACCGTCCCGCCACCGGCAGGTGGTTCGAGGAGCTCGAGGTGGGGACCGTCGTGCAGCACGCGACCCGGCGCACGGTCACCGAGACCGACAACATCCTCTTCACCACGATGACGATGAACCCGGCGCCGCTGCACCTGGACTTCGACTACGCCGAGGGCACCGAGTTCGGCAAGCCCCTGGTGAACAGCATGTTCACCGTCGCGCTCGTCGTGGGCCTGTCGGTGCCGGAGCTGACGCTGGGCACCATCGTCGCCCAGCTCGGCGTCGACCGGGTGACGTTCCCCAAGCCGGTCTTCCACGGCGACACCGTCCGGGTCGAGACCGAGGTCGTCGAGTCCCGGGCCTCGAGGTCGAGGCCCGCCGCGGGGCTCGTCGTGTTCGAGCACCGCGCGTTCAACCAGCGCGACGAGCTGGTCTGCCGCGCCCGGCGGACCGGCCTCATGCACCGCAGGCCGACCGGCTCTGCGGACGACTGATCGACGTCCAGCACGAAGGAGTGCTCCGTGACCAGTGAACCCGTCCCGGCGACGAGCCCGGAGACGAGCCGGCCGGCCGACCCGACCGGCCGTGTCCAGCGCCGGCGAGTGGCAGCCGCGGTCCTGCTCGGCACCACGATCGAGTGGTACGACTTCCAGATCTACGGCCTCGCCGCGGGCCTGGTCCTCGGCCAGCTGTTCTTCCCCGGGGCCGACCCGGTGGCGGCCACCCTGGCCGCCTTCGGCACCTTCGCGGTCGGCTTCGCCGCCCGGCCGCTGGGCGGGCTGGTGATGGGTCACTTCGGCGACCGGCTGGGCCGCAAGAAGATGCTGGTCCTGTCGCTGTCCATGATGGGCGTCGCGACGTTCCTCATGGGTCTGCTGCCCACCTACGCCTCGATCGGGGTGGCGGCGCCGATCCTGATGGTGCTGCTACGCGTGGTGCAGGGGATCGGTGTCGGCGGCGAGTGGGGCGGTGCCGTGCTGACCGCGGTCGAGTACGCCGACCCCAAGAGACGCGGCCTGTTCGGCAGCCTGCCGCAGATGGGCGTGCCCGCCGGGCTGTTCCTGGCCACGCTGGCCTTCCTCGGGGTGTCGCAGCTGCCCGAGGAGGACTTCCTCAGCTGGGGCTGGCGCATCCCGTTCCTGATCAGCATCGTGCTCGTCGTCGTCGGGCTGTTCGTGCGCGCCAAGCTCGAGGACACCCCGGTCTTCCGCACCGTCAGGACCGAGAAGCGCACGGTGCGGGCCCCGCTCGCGGACGCGGTGCGCCGCTACCCGAAGCAGCTCGTCCTGGGCACCGGGCTCATGATCAGCACGGGCGCGTACTTCTACATCGTCAACGCCTTCAGCCTCTCCTACGCCAAGGCGACGCAGGTCCAGACCAACGGCACCATGCTGCTCGCCGTCCTCGCCGGCTCCGCCGTGGCGATCATGGCGTTGCCGGTGCTCGGGGTGCTCGCCCAGCAGCACGGCCGGAAGAAGCTCCTCGTCGTCGGGCTCGCGCTGCAGGCGATCTGGATCTTCCCGACGTTCTGGGCGATCGACAGCGGCAGCGCGGTCCTGGTCGTCCTCGCCTACGTCGTCAGCTTCCTGCTGTTCGCGGTGTCCTACGCACCGCAGGCCACCTTCATCACCGAGCTGTTCGACGCCAGCGTCCGCTACAGCGCCTCGTCGGCCAGCTACCAGATCGGCGTGATGCTGGGCGGGGCGATCGCGCCGCTGGTGGCGACCTCACTGGTCGCGGCCACCGGCACCTCGTCGAGCGTCTCGGCCTACGTCGCCGCGCTGTCGGTGCTGTCGCTGCTCTGCGTGCTGGCGGTCCGGCAGCAGGACGTCGACCGGGCCAGCAGCGACATGACCGGAACGACAGGAGCGAGCACCCCGTGATCTCCGACTTCCTCGACAGGATCGGCGTCGGCGACCGGCACGGCAGCCGGTCGCGGACCATCACCGAGACGGACATCGTCACCTTCTCCATGTTCAGCGGGGACTGGCACCCGCTGCACACCGACGTCGAGTTCGCCGCGGCCGACCCCCGTTTCGGCCAGCGCATCGCGCACGGCGCGCTGGTCCTGTCGGTCGCGCTCGGCCTCGTGGAGTTCCGGCCGGACGCCATGAAGGCCTTCTACGGCATCGACCGGCTCCGGTTCGTGTCGCCGACGGTCATCGGCGACACCGTGCGGGTCGAGACCGAGGTGGTGGCCGTCGAGCCGAAGGGCACCGATCGCGGCGTGGTGACCTGCTCGTTCGTCGTCAGGAACCAGGACGACGCCGTCGTGATCGACGCGACCCTCAAGGCCCTCGTGGTCCGGGAGGGCGTGGCATGAGCACGCGCGACCCGCTGACCGTGCGGAGCCTGCTGTTCGTCCCGGGCGGTCGGCCGGAGATGCTGGCGAAGGTCGCCCGCTCCCGGCCGGACGCCGTCGTCGTCGACCTCGAGGACGCCGTCGCCCCCGCGGACAAGGAGCAGGCGCGCGCGGCGGCCTCCGCGGCCCTGCGCGAGGCCCGCCCCGGAGCCGGGACGGTGCTCGTGCGGGTCAACCCGCCCGGCACCCCGTGGCACGAGGCCGACGTGGCCGCCGTCGCGGATCTCGCCGAGACGGTGGACGGTGCGGTGCTGCCCAAGTACGAGCGGGTCGAGCAGCTCGACCGGGTGCGGTCGGCGCTGCCGCCGGACACCCGTGTGGTGGTCGGGATCGAGAGCGCCCGCGGGGTGGCCGACGCGCGCCCGCTGCTGGAGGCGGGACCGGACGCCGCGTACTTCGGTGCCGAGGACCTGATCGCCGACCTCGGCGGCCGCCGCACCGCAGACGGCACCGAGGTCCTCTACGCCCGCAGCCGGGTCTGCCTGTCCGCGCACCTGGCTGCGGTGCCCGCCGTCGACCAGGCGGTCGTCGCCGTGCGGGAGGTGGAGCGGTTCCGCACCGACGCCGAGCAGGCCCGCGACCTGGGCTACCGCGGCAAGATCTGCCTGCACCCCACCCAGGTCGAGGCCGCCCACGCCGTGTTCACGCCCTCCGCCGAGGAGGTGGGCCACGCCCGCGAGGTGCTGGCGGCCTCGGGCACCGGCGTCGCGGTCATCGACGGGCAGATGGTCGACGCCGTGCACGTCGCGATGGCCCGGGGCGTGCTGGCGCGGGCGGGAGAGGCGTGAGCATGCGGTTCGGCCTGATGATCCCGCCCCAGGTCACGCTCGACCAGGTCGTCCCGCTCGCCGTGCGGGCCGAGGAGCTGGGGTACGACCTGCTGGCCTGTGGCGAGCACGTGTTCTTCCACGGCCCGGTGCCGAACGCGTTCGTCGCGCTGTCGGCCGCGGCCGGCGCCACGAGCCGGATCCGGCTCCTCAGCGCCGTCACCCTGCTCCCGACGTATCCGGCAGCGCTCGCCGCGAAAATGGCCGCCACGCTCGACGGGATCAGCGGCGGCCGCTTCTCGCTCGGCGTGGGCGTCGGCGGGGAGAACCCCGCCGAGCTGCGCGCCTGCGGCGTCGACCCGGCCGAGCGCGGGGCCCGCACGGACGAGGCCCTCGAGGTCATGACCCGGCTGTTCGCCGGCGAGCGGGTGACCCACGACGGGCGCTTCGCCCGGTTCGACGACGTGGCGCTCGACCCCGCCCCCGCACGCGGACGGATCCCGCTGTGGGTAGGCGGCCGCAAGCCCGCCTCGTTCCGGCGCGCGGCCCGCTCCGCCGACGTCTGGATGCCGTACATGGTCACCCCCGAGCACGTCGCCGACGGGCTCGCGACGATCCGGGAGCACCCCGCGGCCCCGCCCGGCCGGGCCCCGGTCCGGGGCGCCGCCTTCTGCTGGGCGGCCGTCGGCGCCGACGGCGAGGCCGCCCGCCGCGGCGCGTACGACACCCTGCGCGGCATCTACGACCAGGACTTCGGCCGGCTGTCCCGCTACGTGCCCGCGGGCACCCCCGCCGAGGTGGCGGGCCGGCTGGCCGAGTACGGGGAGGCGGGCGCCGAGACCGTGCTGTTCGCGCCCGCCTGCTCCGCCGACGACCTCGACCGCAACATCGTGGAGTTCGCCCGTGAGGTCGTCCCCGCGCTCACGGGCGCTCCCACCGGAAAGGAGAACGGTTCCCCGTGCTGACCGATGAACCCCGGGTCCCGCTGCGTTCGGTCCTCGTGGCCAACCGCGGCGAGATCGCCGTCCGCGTCATCCGCGCCGCCCGTGACGCCGGACTGCGGAGCGTCGCCGTGCACGGCCGCCCCGACGCCGGTGCGCTGCACGTCCGCGAGGCGGACGAGGCGGTCGCCCTCGACGGTGACGACGCCGCCTCGACGTATCTGGACGTCGACGCCCTGGTGGCGGCCGCACTGGAGTCCGGAGCCGAGGCCGTGCACCCCGGCTACGGCTTCCTGTCCGAGAACGCCGACTTCGCCGAGGCCGTGACCGACGCCGGCCTCGTCTGGATCGGCCCACCGCCCCGCACCATCCGCGAGCTCGGCGACAAGGTCTCCGCGCGCCGCATCGCCGTCGACGTGGGGGCGCCGCTCGCCCCCGGCACCACCGACCCGGCCGGGGACGCCGACGAGATCGTCGCGTTCGGCCGCGAGCACGGCTTCCCACTGGTGATCAAGGCGGCCTTCGGCGGTGGTGGCCGGGGGCTGAAGGTCGTGCACGAGGAGGCGGAGGTCGCGGAGGCCTTCGCGGCAGCGACCCGCGAGTCCGCCGCGGCGTTCGGCCGCGGCGAGTGCTTCGTGGAGCGCTTCCTCGACCGGGCCCGGCACGTCGAGGCCCAGGTCCTCGCGGACTCCCACGGCACCGTCCTCGTCGTGGGACTGCGGGACTGCTCGATCCAGCGCCGCAACCAGAAGCTGATCGAGGAGGCCCCGGCACCGTTCCTCACCGAGGCACAGGACAAGGAGCTGCGCACCTCGGCCGAGCGGGTCTGCCGGGCCGCGGGCTACGTCGGCGCCGGGACGGTCGAGTACCTGCTCGGCGACGACGGCACGCTGTCCTTCCTGGAGGTCAACACCCGGCTGCAGGTCGAGCACCCGGTCACCGAGGAGAGCACCGGCGTCGACCTCGTCGCCGAGCAGTTCCGGATCGCCGCGGGCGCCCCGCTCACCGGCGAGCCGCCCGTGGCGCGCGGACACAGCGTCGAGTTCCGGCTGACGGCGGAGGACCCGGCGAGGAACTTCGTGCCCACCCCGGGCACGCTGACCCGCTACCGGATGCCCGCCGGACCCGGCATCCGGGTGGACTCCGGCGTCGTCGAGGGCGACACCGTCGACGGCCGTTTCGACTCGATGTTCGCCAAGCTCGTCGTGACCGGTCGCGACCGCGGCGAGGCGCTGCGCCGGGCCCGCCGGGCGCTCGGTGAGACCCGGATCGAGGGCGCTCCCACCCCGCTCGGGGTCTACGCCGCGATCATCGAGCACCCCGACTTCGTCGGGGACCCGGCGTTCGCCGTGCACAACCGGTGGATCGAGCAGCACGCCGGCGAGCTCGTCCGCGAGCCCGAGCCGACCGGCGAGCGACTGACGGTCCGTGTCGGACGCCGGCTCATGACGGTCGACGCCCCCGGGCTGACGACGCTGGCGGCGGAGCGCGCCGCGACGATCCGCCGCGAGTCCGCCGAGCTGAGGCGGACCGAGGCGGCCGACGTCGCCGGGGACGCGGTCACCGCGCCCATGCAGGGCACGGTGGTGAAGGTCGCCGTCGAGGACGGTCAGGTCGTCGAGAAGGGTGAGCTGATCGTCGTCGTCGAGGCGATGAAGATGGAGAACCCGGTGCTCGCCCACCGCGCGGGTGTGGTGCGTGGCGGCGCGATGGCGGTCGGGTCGTCGGTGGCCGCGCGCATGGTGCTCTGCGAGATCGTCGACGGCTGACCGGGGGACGCGGTGGGTGAGGCCGGCCGCCGGTGGGCGACGGCATCACGGTCCGACGGCGGACCGACCGGGAATCGGCGTCCCGCAGCCGGGTCGTCCGGTCGACTGCCGGGCCTCAGCCCCGCGGGGCACCGGGGACGGAGCGGGACCACAGGAGACCCTCGACACCGTCGAGGAAGGTCCGTCCCACGGTCGCCGGATCGGACAGGCAGCCGGCCGCCATCGCACCGTCGCGCAGCATGACGAAGTGCCGCCCGGCCGGCTCGGCCAGACCGTCCCCGATCTGCGAGAACAGCTCGGAGATGGCGCCGAGGAACCACTCGCGGTGGGCGACGATCCGCCGGTGCACCGGGTGCGACGGGTCCGGGTACTCCGCCGCGGCGTTGAGGAAGGCGCAGCCGCGGAAGCCGGGGCTCCCGATGTCCCCGGCGATGTCGGCGGCGACGGCGCGCAGGACGTCCTCCGCCGTCCCGCGGTCCGCCCGGCTCTGCTCGAAACGCGCCCGCAGCTGCTGGTCGGCGGCCTCGAGGTAGGCGACGACCAGGTCCTCCTTGCCGGGGAAGTGTCGGTAGAACGTCGCCCGGGTGGTGCCCGCCTCGGTGAGGATCCGGTCGACCCCGACCGAGTGCACGCCTTCGGCGTAGAAGATCCGGCTCGCGGTGCCGAGCAGCCGCGAGCGGGGCTCGGACGGTCGGTCGCTGCTGCCACGTGCCATACGATGGAGGCTAGCAGAAAGAACGTTCGGTCTTGCTTTCGCGGCGGGAGCCTGACACGCTTCCGTCGTAGAGAGACAGAACGTTCTCTCTTGCGGAGGCGAGGCCTCCGCACCCAGTCCTCCGAGGAGCCGCCGTGAGCACCGCCGTCACCACACCCGCCGTCACCGGATCCGCTCCGGCACTACGGCGCCTCTACCTCGTCCGGTTCGCGTTCGCGATCGTCTGGGCGGTCCTGCTGGTCGTGACCGGGCCGGACCTCGGGCTGGTCGTGGCCGTCCTGGTCGTGCTGTACCCGCTGTTCGACGTGGCCTGCGCCGTCGTCGACGCCCGGGCCTCGCGCCCGGCGCCGGCACCCCGGGGGCTGTACCTGAACGTCGCGGTCAGCCTGCTCGCCGCGATCGGGCTGGGCGTCGCCGCGGCGTCGGGCGTTCCCGACGTCCTGCGGGTCTGGGGTGTGTGGGCCGTCGTCGCCGGACTGGTCCAGCTGGTCGTCGGGATCGGCAGGCGTGCGCTCGGCGGGCAGTGGCCGATGGTCCTCAGCGGCGGCATCTCGGTGTTCGCCGGCACCGGGTTCCTGCTCATGGCGGGGGCGGCGGACCCGACGCTCGTGAACGTGGCCGGCTACGCCACGCTCGGCGGCGTCTTCTTCCTCGTGTCGGCGCTGCGGCTCGGCCGCGGCGCGGGGGACCGCTGAGGGGGAGGCGGGGACCGTCAGAGATCGAGCACGAGCCGCGCGGAGCACGCCCGCGAGCAGCAGACCATCATGACCTCGTTCGACGCCCTCTCCTCCGGGGTGAGGAACGAGTCGCGGTGGTCCGGTTCCCCCTCCAGCACGACGGTCTCGCAGGTCCCGCACGTGCCCTCCCGGCACGAGGTGGGGACGTCGACCCCGGCGGCCTCGATCGCCTCGGCGACGGTCTGGTCCGGCGTCACGGTGATGCTGATGTCGGAGAAGTCGAGGACGACCTCGAACGCGGAGTTCTCGCCGTCCAGCGCGCCCTCTTTGGGGCGGAAGCGCTCGAGGTGGAGGGTGCCGGCCTGCCAGGTCGCACACTGCTGTTCGACGGCGTCGAGAAGGACGCCGGGGCCGCAGCAGTAGACGTGCGTCCCGGGAGCGGGGGTGCCGAGCAGGCCGTCCAGATCGATGAGGCCCTTCGCGTCCTGCGGCCAGATCGTGACCCGGTCGCCGTGGGCCGCGAGCTCGGACCGGAAGGCCATCGACTCCTCGGCCCGGCCACCGTAGACGAGTCGCCACGGCTTCCCGGCGGCCTCGCAGGCGGAGATCATCGGCAGGATGGGGGTGATCCCGATGCCGCCGGCGATGAACAGGTAGTCGTCGGCGTCGTCGAGGGTGAAGTTGTTGCGCGGGCCCCTGCACAGCACCTCGTCGCCGACGACCAGCTTCTCGTGGACGTGCGCGGAGCCGCCGCGGCTCTCCGGCTCGCGCAGCACACCGATCCGCCAGCTGCGCAGGTCGGTCGGGTCCCCGCACAGCGAGTACTGCCGCTCCAGGTCCGGCCCGAGCACGAGGTCGATGTGGGCGCCCGGGTCCCAGGCGGGCAGCTTGTCGCCGACGGCGGGCTCCAGGCGGACGGAGACGACGCCGGTGGCCTCGAGCTGGATCTCGGCGACGAGCACGCGCACCTCGGCGGGAGCGCTGCGGGGGGTGTTCGGCATCAGGATCATCCGTTTCGCGGGACGAGCCGACAGCGCGGGCGGGTGCCGGACGGCGCTGTACGGAGCGGGCGGACCAGGGGAGTGCGGGACGGGCCGCCGCCGGGCCGGCGGGTCGCGCCGGCCCGGCGGGCTGGGACCGGGCCGGTCAGGCCCGGCCGGTCGTGGCCTGCGCGCGGGGCCCGCGTGCGGGCCGGCGCCGGCTGGTGTCGACGACGACCATGTCGCCGTCGATCGACACCTCGTACCCCTCCATCACGTAGGGGCCCTTCTGCACGCCGCCCTCGGGGTCGACGGTGTCCTCCGGGGACCCGGCGACGACCTCGACGGTGTACTTGCGGACACGCGCGTTGCGCGGGTCGAAGAACGACTCACCGGTGCGGATGTCGTACTCCCACGCGTGCCACGGGCACCGGATGGACCGGTTGCGCTCGTAGGTGATCGGCGTGTCGGGGGCCTCGGACTCGGAGACCCCGAAGACGGTGCCGAAGCTGCACAGCGCGGCGCCCGCGTGCGGGCACTGGTCGAGCAGGGCGTAGTACTCGCCGTCGACGTTGAACACGCCGACCTTGCGGCTCTCGATCTCGACGATCTTGCGCTCGCCCGGCGCGATGTCGGCGACGTTGGCGACTGCGTACTTGGTCATGGTGTGCTCACCCGTCCAGGCCGAAGAACTTCAGCCCGTTGTCGCGCATGATCTTCTGCTTCATCTCCTCGGGGAAGGAGGCCGGGAAGACCGTCTCCGGGGAGTCGAAGTCGAAGTGGGGGTAGTCGGAGGCGAACACCACGTTGTCCGGGCAGAACTCCTCGATCATCTCGGCGAGGTGGCGCGGGTTCTCCGGCTCGTCGATCGGCTGGGTGGAGGCCCAGATGTGGTCGCGGATGTACTCCGAGGGCTTGCGCTGCAGGTCGGCGACCTCGCTGCGCAGGTTGCTCCAGTGGTAGTCGAGCCGCTCGGCCAGCGGCGCGAAGTGCAGCACGTTGCCTTCGACGAACATGACCTTCAGGTCCGGGAAGCGGTCGAACGTCCCGGTGAGGATCAGGCTGAGCATCTGGGACTGCAGGCTCTGGGTGTGCCCGACGTGGTACTCGGTGTGGTACGAGGTCCAGCCGGTCCCGGTGTTGGCGTGCCCGCCGCCCTGCGAGAGGTGGAACTGGATCGGCAGGCCGTGCGCGACGGCGGCCTCGTAGATCGGCCAGTACCGGCGGCTGCCCAGCGGCTCCAGGGTCTTGCTCAGGCCCAGCAGTGACACGACGCCCGGGTTCGACCCGACCCGCTCGATCTCCTCGACGGCCAGGTCGGCGGCCTCGAAGGCGACCGGCGCGGAGGCCCGCAGCCGCGGCTCGGGGTACACGATGTGCTCGAGCTGCCAGTCGTTGATGGCCTGGGTCAGCACGTGCGCGAGCCGCGGGTCGAGCGCCTGGCTCGCCGGGTTCAGGGTCTGGCCGCCGGGGGCCAGGCACTGGAGCACACCGATGGTGATGTCGTACGGGTCGAGCAGCTGGGACCGGATCAGGTCCAGCGACGAACCGGGGTAGGTCCCGTCGTCGGGCCACGAGTCGTTGCGCATGGCCCCGCCGTACATCTGCGGGTACTCCGTGACCGTGGACAGGCCGTTCGTGGTGCGCACGCCGTACTCGGCGATGTGGCGCCGCCACCGCTCCGGCAGGTAGCCGGCGATGAGGCCTTCCTTGGGGACCGGGTGGATGTCGACGTCGAAGATGCCCGTACCGAGGACGGGCGTGCCCACCGGCGCGGTGGCGGGAGCGTGGTCGATGACCGTCATGGTGATGTCGCCTTTCACTCGTCGGCCGGGACGCTGAGGTTGTAGAGGTCCCAGGCGTTGTGCCGGTAGATGCGCTCGATGAGCTCGGGGTCGGTCGTGCCGTTCGCGATCGCGTGCGGGCCGGTCGTGTGGTGGTGCGGGTAGTCGCTGGAGAACACGAGCATCCGGTCGCTGCCCATGCGCTCGACCGCGGTGTCCAGGCCGCCGGCCTGCTCGGCGCCGTCGGACGGGGCGGTGGTGAACCGGAAGTGGTCGCGGATCAACTCGGACGGCGCGCGGTCCAGCCACGGCATGTCGGGCCGGTAGCTCTTCCAGAGCTTGTCGAACTTCCAGACGAAGGGCGGGAGCCACGTGAACCCGACCTCGCTGACGACGACCTTGGTGTCCGGGTACTTCTGCAGCACGCCCTCGGAGACGATCGAGTTGATCTGGGCCTCCAGGTTGGACTGCTGGCCGACGTACCACTCGAGGTACGAGGTGGGCCAGCCGACCGACGTCGGGGCCTGGCGGAACACGCCTCCGATGTGGATGGTGACCGGCAGCCCGTTGCGGTGCGCGGCCTCCCAGATCGGCCAGTTGATCTGACGGCCGTAGAGCAGCTCGGACTGGCCGAGCAGCAGTACCTGCACGAACCGGTCGTCGCCTGCCCTGTGGTCGATCTCCTCGGCGGCCAGCTCCGGGGTGCCCTGCGGCACGACGATCGAGGCCCGCAGGCGCGAGTCCTGCGCCAGCCACTCGTGCGCGACCCAGTCGTTCAGCGCCCTGGCGTGCGCGGCCTCGCGGCGCGGCTGGTGCATCTGCTGGACGGCGTAGAGGCAGTTGAGGATCGCGTAGTCGGTGCGCCCGTCGGCGAAGACGTCGGCGACGAAGTCCTCGACCCGGGTGGACGCCCGGCCGTTGTCGTCGGTGCGCGCATCCGGCAGCTGCGCGATGTTCGACCCCCGCGGGTGGTAGCTGGGGTCGTAGTACGGCGCGAGTGCGCCGATCAGCTGGTCACCCCAGTACTCGTCGAGGTAGGGGAGGAGATCGCGGGCCGACGGCAGGATCGGGTGGGTGTCGCAGTCGACCACGGCGGCGCGCGTGCCGGCCGCGGGTTCCGCGAGCTTCTGCCTCGGGGTAACGACGGTGTCAACCATGTTCGGGAACGGACCTTTCGGTTCTCGTGCGGACCGTGGCTGGGCCACGAGAGGCTCAGTAGCGTGGATCCAGGATCAAGGATAACCATGGATCCTCAGGTGACTCAAGACACGAGCGCGAACTTCTGATCCTGTCTCCTGGATCCAGGAGCCGATACGGAGTACGTTCGTCCCCGGCCCCGCAGCACCGGGGCCGCACGACCGTCCGACAAGGAGTGAATCGATGACCGCCACCGTCCACTACGACGCCGACGCCGACCTGGGGCTGCTCCAGGGCCGGAAGGTCGCCGTCATCGGGTACGGCAGCCAGGGCCACGCCCACGCGCTCTGCCTGCGGGACTCCGGCGTCGACGTCCGCGTCGGCCTGCCCGAGGGGTCGAGGTCGCGGGCCAAGGCCGAGGAGGAGGGCCTGCGGGTCGTCACCCCGGCCGCGGCCGCCGCCGAGGCCGACGTGGTCTCGATCCAGGCGCCGGACACCGTCCAGCGCACGCTGTACGCGGACGAGATCGCCCCGAACCTCGCGCCCGGCAACATGCTGATCTTCAGCCACGGGTTCAACGTCCGGTACGGCTACATCGCCGCCCCCGAGGGCGTCGACGTCGCGCTGGTCGCGCCGAAGGGGCCCGGCCACCTGGTCCGGCGCCAGTTCGCCGACGGGCACGGGGTCCCCGCGCTGGTCGCGGTCGAGCAGGACGGCAGCGGCTCCGCGAAGCAGCTCGCGCTCGCCTACGCGAAGGCGCTCGGCGCCACCCGGGCCGGGGTCATCGAGACGACCGTCGCCGAGGAGACCGAGACCGACCTGTTCGGTGAGCAGGCCGTGCTGTGCGGCGGCGCCTCGGCGCTGATCCAGGCCGGGTTCGACACCCTCGTCGAGGCCGGCTACCAGCCCGAGATCGCCTACTTCGAGGTCCTGCACGAGATGAAGCTGATCGTCGACCTCGTCTACGAGGGCGGCATCGCGCGTCAGCGCTACTCCTGCAGCGACACCGCCGAGTACGGCGACCTGACCCGCGGCCCGCGGATCGTGAACGACGACACCCGTCGCGAGATGCGCCGGATCCTCACCGAGATCCAGGACGGCACCTTCGCGAAGGAGTGGATCGCGGAGGACGACAACGGCCGCCCGAACTTCCTGCGGCTGCGCGCCGAGGGCAAGGAGCACGGCATCGAGCAGGTCGGTGCCCGGCTGCGCGACATGATGCCGTGGGTCGACCGGAAGATCACCGAGACCGCCTGATCCGCACCCGCCGTCGCCGCCGGTCCGATCGGCCGGCGACGTGGCCTCCCGCCCCCGTCCGGCCACGAGCCGGGACGGGGGCGGCCGCGTGTCCGGGCCGATGTGGCTCGGGGATCCAGGAACCTCGCTGCTGCTAGATTGGCCGCGAAGACGACGAAAGGTGCGTGCGTCCATGGCGAGCACAACCGACGATGCCGACCCGGCCGGGAACCCGCCGTCGCGGGGGTCGGCGCTGGAGCAGCTGCCACCACGCGACACGACGACGCTCGTGCGGACGGTGCGGGACCGGCTCCGGCTGGCGATCGCGCTCGCCGAGATCCCCGAGGGGAAGCTGAACCAGGTCCAGGTCGCCCGCCAGCTCGGCGTGAGCCGGATGCCCATCCGCGCGGCGATCCCCGACCTCGTCGCCGAGGGCCTGCTCGAGTCGCTGCCCGGCGGGGGAGTGGCGGTCCGCCCGCTGACCGAGACCGACGTGCGGCAGGTGTACGAGGTACGCCTCGCGCTGGAGTCGCGCGCGGTCCGCAATGCCGCCGAGCACGGCTCGGACCGGGACCTGCGCCGGATCCGGACGATCGTGGACACCCACGGCGAGGCGTTCGCCTCCTACGACGCGGAGAAGCTGCTCGCCGCCGACCGCGAGTTCCACATGGCGATCCTGTCCGCGTCCCGGAACGAGCACTACCAGCGGGCGATCGTGCCGGTGTGGTCGATCGTGGAGCGGGCGATGGTGAGTGTCCTGCACACCACGACCGTGTTCGACAGCGCGTGGCAGGAGCACGCCGAGATCGCCCGTGCCCTGCAGGCCCGCGACGCCGACGCCGCGGAGGCCGCGGTCCGGCAGCACCTCGGGAACGCGGCCGAGAAGCTGGTGACCTCGCTCGCCGGCACCATCGAGGCGTGAGCTCCGACGACGGCGGGCCCGGGACGGTGTCCCGGGCCCGCCGTCGTCGTGGTCAGCTCCCGCTGCGCCGCCACTGCGCCGCGTGTCCGCCGACGACCATGAGGTCGATCTCGTCGGCCGAGTAGCCGGCCGCGGTGAGGACCTCCTCGGTGTGCTCGCCGAGCATCGGGGCCGGCCTGCGCAGCCAGTCCGGATCGGCGGCGCCCACGTTCACCGACTGCCCGAGGACCCGCATCGCGCCCAGCGCCGAGTGGTCGACGTCGGCCACCATGTCGAGGCCCGCGGTGATCGGGTGCTCGAGCGCCTCGGGGATGGTGAGGACCGGGCCGCACGGGACCCCGGCCGCCCCGACCGAGTCGAGCCACTCCTCGGTGGTCTTCGCCGAGAGGACCTCCTCGATCAGCGTGCGCAGCTCGGCCCGGTTCGCCATCCGGTCGGCGTTGCTGGCGAAGCGGGGATCCTGCTCCCACTCCTGCTTCCCGAGTGCGGAGCAGAGCCGCTGCCACATCTTCTCGTTCCCGCAGGCCAGCGTCATCGCCGAGTCACCGGTCCTGAAAGTGCCCTGCGGGAACATGATCGGGTGGTCGTTGCCGTCCTGGCCGGGGGTGACGCCGAGGCTCAGGTACTTCTGGGCCTGGTAGGACAGCAGCGTCAGCATCGACTGCATGAGCGATCCCTCGACCACGGTGCCCTGCCCGGTGCGTTCGCGCTCGTAGAGCGCGGACAGCACGCCGACCGCGCCGAACACGCCGGTCGCGGAGTCGGCCACCGCGATTCCGACCCGCAGCGGGCCGGTCTCCGGGGTGCCGGTCACGCTCATGAGCCCCGACATGGCCTGCGCGGTCTGGTCGAAACCGGCCAGCTCGGACCCGGGCGGGCGCTGCCCGAACCCGCTGAGCGAGACGTAGACCAGACGCGGGTTCAGTTCCCGCATCGCCGCCGCCCCGACGCCCATCTTCTCCACGGTGCCCGGCTTGAAGTTCTCCACGAACACGTCGGCCTCGGCGATGAGCCTGCGCAGCGCCTCGGCGCCCGCCTCGCTGCGCAGGTCGAGGGCGACGCTGCGCTTGTTGCGGTTCGAGGCCATGTAGTAGACGCTCTCGCCGCCGGTGAACGGTCCCGACTGGCGGGCGGCGTCCCCGTTCGGCAGCGTCTCGACCTTCACGACGTCCGCGCCGAGGTCGGCGAGGAGCATCGTCAGCGTCGGTCCCGACAGGTACCGGGTGAGGTCGACGACGCGGACCCCGTCCAGTGCTCCCATGTCAGTCCTCTCCCTTCCGGCCGAACACCGGTGCCCGGCGCTCGCCGAAGGCCGCGACCCCCTCGCGGAGGTCCGGCCCGTCGTAGGCCTCGACGTGCAGCCGCGACAGCAGGTCGGCGTCGGCGTCGGTGAGCGGACGCCCCGCCATGTCCGTCACGAGCTTGGCGGCGCTGATCGTGACCGGGGCCTGGGTCCGGATCCGTCCGACCAGGCCGGTGACGGTGTCGACCAGCTCGCCCGGCTCGGCGAGCCGCTGCACGAGCCCGATCCGGTGGGCGTCGGCCGCACCGACGATGTCCCCGCTGAACAGCAGGTACTTCAGCTCGGCCGGGCCGATCACCCGGGCCACCGCGGAGGTCTCGGTGTAGCCGAGGGTGACCCCCAGCTTGCCGATGGGGATGCCGAACCGGGCCGCCGTCGAGGCGATCCGGACGTCGCACGCGGCGGCGAGCTCGCAGCCGCCGCCGACCGCGAGCCCGTGGATGGCCGCGATGACCGGCACCGGCACCGCGGACACCGCCCGCAGCGCCCGGGCGATCGACTCGTTGTAGCCGGTCGCCGCGGCCGCACCGAGGCGGGTCTGCGGGAACTCCTTGATGTCGGCCCCGGCCGCGAGTGCGTCCGGGCCGGCCCCGCGGACGACCACGGCCCGCAGGCCGTCCCGCCCGCCGAGCTCGGTGAACACGGTGCGCAGCCGCTGCCAGGCGGCGAGCGACAGTGCGTTGCGGGCCTCGGGCTTCGACAGCGTCACCACGGCGACGTCGTCGACGTCCTGCACGGCGACCCGGTCGACGACGAGCTCGGCGGGCGGGTCCTCACGCAGGACCCGGCCGAGCTCGCCGGTGAAGGTCTCGTCGGTCATGGCGCGCCTCAGTGGGAGGTGTCGACGGAGACGTGCTTGCGCTCGGTGAAGCTCTCCAGCATGCCCTCGAGCGAGAACTCGCGGCCGATGCCGCTCTGCTTGTAGCCACCGTAGGACTGCCCGAGCACCTGGCCGCCGCCCTGGTTGACCTGCACCCAGCCGGCGTCGATCGCGTGCGCGGTGCGCAGCGCCTTGCCGAGGTCGTGGGTCCAGACGAACGCGGACAGCCCGTAGTGGGTGTCGTTCGCCATGCGGACGACCTCCTCCTCGTCGTCCCACGGGATCACGCACAGCACCGGCCCGAAGATCTCCTCCTGGGCGATCCGCCAGTCGTTCTCGATCCCGACGAACACGGTGGGCTCGATGTAGTAGCCCTCCGACAGCGGGCCCTCCGACGGCGGACGCCCGCCGATGGCGACCCGGGCCTCCCCGCGCTGCAGGCCCTCGTCGATGAAGCTGCAGACCCGGTCGTACTGCTTCTGGTTCACCACGGCGCCCATGTCGGTCGCCTCGTCGAGCGGGTCGCCGACCTTCAGCTTCGACAGGTGCGCGGTGACCTTCTCGACGAACGAGTCGACGATCGAGCGGTGCACGAACAGCCGCGACCCGGCGGTGCAGGACTGCCCCTGGCGCACGAAGCGCATGCCGGTGACGACGCCCTGGGCGACCCAGTCCTCGTCGGCGTCCGGGAAGACGATCTGCGGGTTCTTGCCGCCGAGCTCGAGCGAGACGGGAACGATCCGCTCGGCGGCGGCCGCCATGACCCGCTTGCCGACGGCGGTGGACCCGGTGAAGGACAGCTTCCGCACGGCCGGGTGGGTGATCAGGGCCTCGCCGGCCTCGGTGCCGTAGCCGACGACGCAGTTCAGCACGCCTGCCGGGAGGAAGTCGGCGCAGATCTTCACGATCTCCAGGACGGCGAGCGGGGCGTCCTCGGCGGCCTTGAGGACCAGCGAGTTGCCGGCGGCGAGCGCCGCGGCGATCTTCATCGAGGCCAGCTGGACCGGCGCGTTCCACGGGACGATCGCGCCGACGACGCCGATCGGCTCACGGCGGGAGTAGTCGAGGACGTGCGCGTTGAGCGGGATCGTCTCGCCCTTGGTCTCGCTCGCGACCGAGCCGAAGTAGCGGAAGACGTCGACGGCGTACTGGACCTCGCCGCGGGCCTGGGTGCGCAGCGCGTTGCCGTTTTCGTCGGCGATCTGGCGGCCGATCCGCTCGATGTGCGGCTCGATCGCGTCGGCGATCTGCTGCAGCAGCCGGCCGCGCGCCCGCGGCGCGGTGTCGCGCCAGCCCGGGAACGCCCGGCCCGCGGCCTCGACGGCGTCGGCGACGTCCTTCTCGCCGCCGCGCGGCACGCGGGCGATCACCTGGCGGTTGCGCGGGCTGACGACGTCGATCCACTCGTCGTTGCGGGCGGCGACCCAGCCGCCGTCGATGAAGTTGCGGAACTCGGGGGTGGTGCTCATGGGGTGTGCCTTTCCGTGTGCGTGCGGCTGCTCAGGACCGGACCTCGACGGCCCGGATCACCGCGGAGGAGTCCAGGCCGCCGTCGGTCTCGGCGAACTTCCCGACCTGGTCGAGCGCCCCGCGCCCGACGACGAGCTCGACGCCGGTGTCCGCGGCGGCCGCGGCGGCGAGGCCGAGGTCCTTGGCCAGCAGCCCGGCGGCGAACTTCGGGGCGTAGCCGTTGTCGGCGGCCGAGCCCTCGACCAGGCCGGGGCGCGGGGTGAAGTTGTGCAGCGCCCAGCAGTTGCCCGAGGAGGTGCTGAGGACGTCGAACAGGTTCTGGTCGGAGACGCCGAGCTGCTCGGCGAGCACGAACGCCTCGGCGACGGCGACGAGGCTGGCGCCGACGACCATCTGGTTGCAGGCCTTGACCGCCTGCCCGGCGCCGGCGTCGCCGACGTGGAAGAACTTCGAGCCCATCGCGTCGAGGACCGGACCGGCCGCGGCGAGCGCCTCGGCGCTGCCGCCGATCATGAAGGTGAGCGTGCCGCCGGTCGCGCCCGCGACGCCGCCGGAGACCGGGGCGTCGAGGACCTGCAGGCCGAGCCCGGTGGCCGCGGCGTGCACGTCGCGGCTGGTCGCGACGTCGATCGAGGACGCGTCGATCACGAGTCCGCCGGGCTTGAGCCGGGTCAGCGGGCCGCCGTCGCCCAGCAGGACGCTGCGGACGTGGTCGCCCTTCGGCAGCATCGTCACCAGCGTGTCGGCGCCCTCGGCGGCCTCGTCGGCCGAGGAGACGACGGTCACGCCGGCGCGGGCGGCCCCGGCCTTCGCCTCCTCGCCGAGGTCGAATCCCTGCACGTCGTACCCGGCCTTGACCAGGTTCGCCGCCATGGGGCCACCCATGTTGCCCAGGCCGACGAATCCGATGACGCTCATTGTCACGCTCCGTTCGTGTCGAGTTCGGGCTCACTATGACCAGGCACGGATGCACACTCAAGACGAAACTGAGCACGCTTGCTGTGCAAGAATGCACACGTGAACCTCGACGACCTCCGCTACTTCCTGGAGCTGACCCGGTACGGCCGGCTCACCGTCGCGGCGGAGCGGATGGGGGTCGAGCACACGACGATCCGGCGCCGCATCTCCGCACTGGAGCGGGGGCTCGGCCAGCGCCTGTTCGACAAGACCCCGCGCGGGTGGACGCCCACCGCCGCGGGCCGCCGGCTCCTGCCGTACGCGCAGCGGATCGAGGCCGAGGCCGACGCCGCCCGGGGAGCGGTGACCGACGACGGGCACAGTCCCCGCGGCACCGTGCGGATCGTCGCGACCGACGGCTTCGGCGGTGCGGTGATCGCGCCGGGGCTCAGCCGGCTCCGTCGTGCCCATCCCGGGATCCAGGTCGAGCTGGTCACGAAGAGTCACCTGCTCGACTACGGGGTCGGCGAGTTCGATCTCGCCGTCACGATCCACCGGCCGGAGCGGCCGGGCTTCCGGATCGAGCATCTCTGCGACTACGACCTGCGCCTGTACGGCAGTCCGGCCTACCTCGCCGCGCGATCGCGGATCCGGCAACCGCGGGACCTCGCCGACCACGACCTCGTCTGGTTCGTCGCGTCCCTCCTCGACCTCCCCGAGCTCCAGAGCGCGGAGGACATCGCCGCCCAGGCGAACGTGGTCTTCCGTACGACCAACCTGTTCGCGCAGGTCGAGGCCGCGGCGGGAGGCGTCGGGCTGGGGCTCGTGCCCTGCTTCCTCGCCCACGGTGACGATCGGTTGCGGCCCGTCCTGCACGACCAGGTGTCGGCGCGGCGGACGTTCTGGGTGATCACGCCCAACCGGCTCCTGAACACCGAACGGATCGCGATCGTCGCCGAGCACATCGCGGAGACCGCGCGGCTCGCGGGGGACCGGCTGATCCCGCCCGCGACCTCGGGGGACGCAGCGGGCTGAGCCCGCCCGGGGGTCTGTCCGCCGGTAGCCGCCGGGGCCACGCTGTGTTGACAGCCCCCGGGGCCGTGGTTACCGTCCTCACATCCTGGATCCAGGCTTCTGGATCATCACCGAGTCGACGCGACCGCGTGGCGGGCGGCGCTCCCGCCCCGCCGCGTACCGCGTGGTGAAGGAGTTGTGACTAGTGGGGCGCGGAGCCCCGGTGCCGCGCGGAGTCTCGACCGCCCGCACCGGGTGACCGCGCCGACGGACCACCGGCGGACCTCCCGCCGACCGCCGAGTGCAGCGAACCGTGGCGCGCCGGCCCTGCCGATCCGGTCTGCAGGGCTCCGGAGGCATGCCCGCTCGACCTGCCCCCGGCCGGAGGGCGGACGCACCGCCGTCGTCATCGTCGTCAACCGTAGGCACTGAGAGGCTTCATCGTGGAAGACCTGGGACTGCTGAGTGTTCTCGCACTGGCCCCTGTCGTCATCGTCGCCATTTTCCTGGTCGGCCTGCGTTGGCCGGCGAAGTACGCGATGCCGCTCGGCTTCGTGGCCGCCGCGCTGATCGGCTCCCTCGTATGGGGAATGGGTCTGCCGGTGGTCGCGGCGTCGGCGGTCGAGGGGATCGTCATCGCCCTCGGCGCGCTGTTCATCGTGTTCGGCGCGCTGCTCCTGCTGCAGACGCTCTCCCAGAGCGGCGCCCTGGCCACGATCCGGGCCGGGTTCACCAGCATCAGCCCGGACCGCCGGGTCCAGGCGATCATCATCGGCTGGTTGTTCGGATCCTTCATCGAGGGTGCGTCGGGCTTCGGCACACCGGCCGCGATCGTGGCGCCGCTCCTGCTCGCCCTCGGGTTCCCGGCGCTCGGCGCGGTCCTCGTCGGCATGACCATCCAGTCGACGCCGGTCAGCTTCGGCGCGGTCGGGCTGCCGATCCTCACCGGGGTCAACCAGGGCCTCGCCGGTGATCCGGCGGTCGCGGGCCGCGCCGCCGAGTTCGGCGTCGACCACCTCGGCTACCTGTCCGACATCGGGATCCAGATCGCACTGATCCACGCCGTCGCGGGCACCCTCATCCCGCTGTTCATGGTCTGCCTGCTCACCCGGTTCTTCGGGGCGAACCGCAGCATGGCCGAGGGCCTCGCGATCGCGCCGTTCGCGTTGTACGCGGCCGTCGCCATGATCGTCCCCTACCTGTTGCTGGCGGTCCTGCTCGGACCCGAGTTCCCGTCCCTGCTGGGCGGGCTGATCGGTCTCGCGATCGTCATGTTCACCTCGAGCCGCGGCTTCCTCATGCCGAAGCAGACCTGGGACTTCCCCCCGCGGGCCGGCTGGCTCGACCGCTGGATGGGCGACATCGAGCCCGACACCTCCGTCGCCGCCGGCCGGATCGGCATCTGGACGGCCTGGTCGCCGTACGCGATCGTCGCCGTGCTTCTGGTGCTGAGCCGGACGGTGACGCCGCTCAAGGAGGCGATCCAGTCCGTCGAGATCGGGCTGTCCGACATCTTCGGGACCGGGATCTCGGAGTCCGTCGAGATCCTCTACTCGCCGGGTGCCGTGTTCCTGGTCGCCTGCCTGATCACCTACGGGCTGCACCGGATGAACCGCAGGCAGATCGGGCAGGCGTGGGCCGTCGCCGGACGCCAGCTCGCGGGCACCGCCGCGGCGCTGCTGTTCGCGGTGCCCATGGTCCGGATCCTGATCAACTCCGGTCCGGACCTGAACTCGACCGGCCTGGCCAGCATGCCGATGACCCTCGCCGAGGGCGCGGCCGCCGTCGCGGGCGGCTCGTGGCCCGTCCTCGCGCCGTGGATCGGAGCGCTGGGCGCCTTCGTCGCCGGCTCGAACACGATCTCGAACATGACGTTCTCGCTGTTCCAGTTCGCCACCGCGACCAACATCGGGGTCACGCCGGAGACGATCGTCGCGGCCCAGGCCGTCGGCGGCGCGGCCGGCAACATGATCACCGTCCACAACGTCGTCGCCGCGTCGGCGACCGTGGGGCTGCTCGGCCGCGAGGGCGACGTCATCCGGATGACGATCATCCCGATGACCTACTACTGCCTGGTCGGCGGCGGCCTCGCCTTCGTGATCGTCTACGGGGTCGGGCTGAACCTCGGCACGATCGTCCTGGCCGCGGTGGTCGCGGCGCTGGCCGGGCTGGTGATCCGCGCCCGGCGCCGGGCGCCCGAACCCTTCCTGACCTGAGCCGTATCCCCGGCCCGTCGCGCGCGGGTGGACCCACGAGGAGACAGATGTTCCGCAAGGTACTGGTGGCCAACCGGGGCGAGATCGCCATCCGGGCGTTCCGGGCCGCGTTCGAGCTGGGCGTGTCGACGGTGGCGGTGTTCCCCCACGAGGACCGCAACTCGCTGCACCGGGCCAAGGCGGACGAGTCCTACCGGATCGGCGAGCCCGGTCATCCGGTGCGCGCGTACCTGTCGGTGGACGAGGTCGTGCGCGCCGCGACGAAGGCCGGCGCGGACGCCGTGTACCCCGGCTACGGCTTCATGTCCGAGAACCCGGACCTGGCCCGCGCCTGCCGCGAGGAGGGGATCACCTTCGTCGGGCCGCCGACCGAGGTGCTGCACCTGACCGGCAACAAGTCCCGGGCGGTGGCGGCGGCGAAGGCCGCCGGGGTGCCGGTGCTGGCCTCCTCGGAGCCGACGACCGATGTGGACGCCCTCGTCGCCGCCGCGGAGGTGATGGAGTTCCCGGTGTTCGTCAAGGCAGTCGCCGGTGGCGGCGGGCGCGGGATGCGCCAGGTCACCGAGCCCGGCGCGCTGCGCGAGGCGATCGAGGCGGCGAGCCGCGAGGCCGAGTCGGCGTTCGGTGACGGCACGGTGTTCCTGGAGCAGGCGGTGGTGGACCCGCGCCACATCGAGGTGCAGATCCTCGCCGACGCCGAGGGCAACGTGGTGCACCTGTTCGAGCGGGACTGCTCGGTGCAGCGGCGTCACCAGAAGGTCGTCGAGATCGCCCCGGCGCCGAACCTCGACCCGCGGGTCCGGGACGCGATCTGCGCGGACGCGGTGCGCTTCGCCCGGGAGATCGGCTACGTGAACGCGGGCACGGTGGAGTTCCTGCTCGACGAGCGCGGCAAGCACCACTTCATCGAGATGAACCCGCGGATCCAGGTCGAGCACACGGTGACCGAGCAGGTCACCGACCGGGACCTGGTGATCGCCCAGCTGCGCATCGCCGCCGGCGCGACGCTGCCGGAGCTGAACCTGACCCAGGACCGGGTGACGCTGACCGGTGCCGCCCTGCAGTGCCGGATCACCACCGAGGACCCGGCGAACGGGTTCCGGCCCGACGTCGGCACGATCAGCGCCTACCGCACGCCCGGCGGTCCCGGGGTCCGGCTCGACGGCGGCACCGTCCACACCGGAGCCGAGGTGTCGGCGCACTTCGACTCCATGCTGGTCAAGCTCAGCTGCCACGGTCAGGACTTCGACAGCGCCGTGCGGCGCGCCCGGCGCGCGATCGCCGAGTTCCGGATCCGCGGGGTGTCCACCAACCTCGGCTTCCTCGCCGCCGTGCTCGACGACCCGGACTTCGCCGCCGGCGCGGTGACGACCTCGTTCATCACCGAACGGCCGCAGCTGCTAGGCGCACGACCGTCGGCGGACCGGGGATCGCGGGTGCTGTCCTACCTGGCCGAGACGGCGGTGAACCGGCCGCACGGGCCCCGGCCGCAGGTGGTGGAGCCGGTCGACAAGCTGCCGCACGGGGTCGACCTCGACGCGCCGGTGCCGGACGGCTCGGCGCAGCTGTTACGGGAGCTGGGTCCGGAGGGGTTCGCGGCGCGGTTGCGGGCCCGGTCGGCGGTGGCGGTCACGGACACGACGTTCCGGGACGCACACCAGTCGTTGCTCGCGACCCGGGTGCGGACCCGCGACCTGACCGCGGTCGCGCCCTACGTCGCCCGCACGATGCCCGAGCTGCTCTCCCTCGAGTGCTGGGGTGGAGCGACGTACGACGTGGCACTGCGGTTCCTGGCCGAGGATCCGTGGGAGCGGCTCGCCGCGATCAAGGCGGCGGCGCCGAACATCTGCACACAGATGCTGCTGCGGGGGCGGAACACCGTCGGGTACACGCCGTATCCGGTGGAGGTGACCGACGCCTTCGTCGCCGAGGCCGCGGCGACCGGGATGGACATCTTCCGGATCTTCGATGCGCTCAACGACGTCTCCCGGATGCGTCCGGCCATCGACGCCGTCCGCACCACCGGCACCGCGCTGGCCGAGGTCGCGCTCTGCTACACCGCGGATCTCTCCGACCCGACCGAGAAGCTCTACACCCTCGACTACTACCTGCGCCTCGCCGAGCAGATCGTCGACGCCGGTGCGCACGTGCTGGCGATCAAGGACATGGCCGGGCTGCTGCGCCCGCCCGCAGCGCGGACCCTGGTCGGCGCGCTGCGGGACCGCTTCGATCTGCCGGTGCACCTGCACACCCACGACACCGCGGGCGGCCAGCTCGCGACGCTGGTCGCGGCGATCGACGCCGGCGTGGACGCCGTCGACGGGGCGGTCGCCTCGATGGCCGGCACGACGAGCCAGCCGTCGCTGTCGGCGCTGGTCGCCGCCACCGACCACACCGGGCGAGCTACCGGGCTGTCGCTGGCCGCAGTCGGTGACATGGAGCCCTACTGGGAGGCGGTCCGCAAGGTCTACGCGCCGTTCGAGTCCGGGCTCGCGTCACCCACGGGCCGCGTCTACCACCACGAGATCCCCGGCGGGCAGTTGTCGAACCTGCGCCAGCAGGCCATCGCGCTCGGCCTGGGGGACCGGTTCGAGCTGATCGAGGACTGTTACGCGGCGGCGGACCGGATGCTGGGGCGGCCGGTGAAGGTGACGCCGTCGTCGAAGGTCGTGGGCGACCTCGCCCTGCACCTCGTCGGCGCCGGCGTCGACCCCGCCGACTTCGAGGCCGACCCCGCCCGCTTCGACGTCCCCGACTCCGTCGTCGGCCTGCTCCGCGGCGAGCTCGGCACCCCGCCCGCCGGATGGCCCGAGCCGCTGCGCACCCGCGCCCTCGACGGGCGGCGCCCCGGTCACGGCCGCGTCGACCTCACCGAGGGCGACCGCAAGGACCTCGCCATCGACCCCCGGCGCACCCTGAACCGGCTGCTGTTCCCCGGTCCGACCCGCGAGTTCGGCACCCACCGCGAGCAGTACGGCGACACCTCCGTGCTGTCCACGAAGGACTACCTCTACGGGCTCGAACCAGGTCTGGAGCACACCGTCGAGCTGGAGCCCGGCGTCACCCTGCTGATCGAGCTCGGGGCGGTGTCCGAACCGGACGAGCGCGGCTTCCGGACGCTGCTCACGACGCTGAACGGGCAGCTGCGGCCGGTGTCGGTCCGCGACGCGTCGGTCGCGACCGAGGTCAAGGCCGCGGAGAAGGCCGACACGTCGAACGACGGCCACGTCGCCGCCCCGTTCGCCGGCGTCGTCACCCTGCAGGTCGCCGAGGGCGACACCGTCGACGCCGGCCAGACGGTGGCCACGATCGAGGCGATGAAGATGGAGGCCTCGATCACCACCCACCGCGCCGGAACCGTGTCCCGGCTCGCGATCGGCGCCGTGGCGCAGGTCGAGGGCGGCGACCTGCTCGTCGCACTGCGATGACCCCGCCCGACCGGGAGGCGGCCGCGCTCTCCGACGTACTCGTCCTGCTCGACGCCTGCACCGTCAGCGTCGCCGCGGTCGTCGCGGTGCTGCTGCTCCGGGGGCGCACCGAGGACCAGCTGGTCACCGCCGCCGCGGGGGTGTTCCTCGCGGCGGTGTCGACGTTCCTCGTGCGGTCCGTCCTCGGGCTCGACGACTCGGTGTTCCGGCAGGGCCTGCCGGTCCTGGCGGTCGTCCTGCTCGCCGCGGGGTTCCGGCTCCGCGGAGCCGGCCGGCTGGTGCGCGTGCCCAGGGACGACCCACCAGGGCGTCCTGAGGATCGCCGGTAGGGCCCACACGCCACGGAGCCGTCCGGCTTGACCCTTAGCTTTTTCAAAATTAGATTATTCTCCAGATATCGGAGGAGGAGGAGCAGTGTCCCGAGCGGTGCAGATCTTCTGCGCAAGCTGCGGTCTCGCCATGCTGCTCCTGCTGTTCGGAGGGCTGGTCGCCGCAGGTTGGGTACCGCCCGTGGCACCGTCCGAATCGGCCGAGACGGTCGCATCGCGCTTCGTCGAGAACGCGAACGGGATCCGGGTGGGAATGATCCTGATCCTGTTCGGGGCCACGTGCACAGTCCCGTTCGGTGGACTGCTCGCGGCGCACATGAAACAGATCGAAGGCAGGTTCTCGCCGTTGACCTACGTGCAGATCGCCTGCACGGCGAGCGGTCTGCTGGTGATCGCTCTTCCCGCCCTCGTCTTCGTGGTGGCTGCGTACCGCCCCGGCCGCGACCCCCAGCTGCTGCTGCTCCTCAGCGATCTGGGCTGGATCTCGTTCATCATGAACGGCGGCGCACTCATGTTGCAGACACTGTCGTTCGGCACGGCCGTGCTGCTGGACCGGCGGGTGGACGCTCCGTTCCCTCGATGGCTCGGATACTTCGGTCTCTGGGCGGCGTTCTGCTTCCTGCCCGCCTTCGTCCTCGTCTTCTTCACGACCGGTCCGTTCGCGTGGAACGGCCTGTTGTCGTTCTGGTTGGCCGCGGCGCTGTTCGGTGGGTGGTTCCTCGTCTGCGGTGCCATGCTGATCCGTGCGGCATCGCGACCGCTGCGCAGTACCCCCGTCGCCGATCCCGTGGCCGTCCCATGACCCGGGCGACGAGGCGCGCGTCGCCGCCCGGCGGCCCGGAAGCGGCGCGTCCGGCGCCGGCCCGACGATCTCCGGGGGAGAACGGGCTGTGGGTCTTCCTGCTGGGGGACATGGTCGTGTTCGCGCTGATCTTCGGCGCGATCCTGACGTTCCGTGGTGAGCACGGCGACGCGGTCCGTGCTGCGCAGGTGCACCTGGATCAGTCGCTCGGCGTGCTCAACACGCTGTTGCTGCTGACCGGGTCACTGGTGGTCGTGCTGGCTACGCACGCCGTTCGCCGCGGTGACGGCAGTCGCGCGGCCCGGCTGCTCGTCGGGGCGGTGGCGTGCGGAGCCGGGTTCGCCGCGGTGAAGGTCGTGGAGTACGTCGAGCTCGCCACACTGGACGCGCCGGCGCCCGTGAAGGAGTACATCCTCTACTACTTCGTGGGCACCGGACTGCACCTGGTTCATCTCCTGATCGGAGTGATCCTTCTGGTGGTCCTGGCTGTCCGGGTGTCCGGGCTCCAGCCGGATTCGCGGGCTCCCATGGTGTTCACCGAATGTGCCGCCTGTTACTGGCACATGGTCGATCTCCTCTGGCTCGTCCTGTTCCCCGTTCTCTACCTGGTGCGATGACCCGGATGCGACGACTTCGTCCTGCCCGGCAGACCATTGTCTGGGTGATCCTCGTGATCGCGACCCTGGCGACCGCCCTACTCGGCCTCGAGCAGGCGGCAGACGGATCCACGCTCGTCGGAGCGCTGGTCCTGCTGATCGCCATGGTGAAGGTGCGGTTGGTGGGCATGCACTTCATGGAGCTGGACAGGGCGCCGGTCCTGCTGCGCCTGGCGTTCGAGGGCTATGTCGTCGTCCTGGCCGGAACTCTGATGGGCATCTACCTCGGGGCGTAGCGACCCGGTGGCAGACTCAGCCGGCCCGCCGTACGACGGGGTCGGTGGGGTCGGTGCGGCGGGACCGGACGTCGGTGAGGACGTCGGTCATCGCCGACGTGAGCTCCCCCGACGGTCCGGCGACGAGATAGCGCCACGGCGGCAGAGCCGGTGCGGCGAGCGTGCGCGCGACTCCTTCCGAGAACACCGCCATCTCGATGGCGGCGAGACCGTTCCGATCGGTCGAGACCGCTCCCGGAGCATGTCCGCTGGTCCACTCCCACGCGGCATCACAGGTGTCGACGACCAGCGAGGTCGTGCTCCTGATAGAGGGAGAGAAGCGTCGGACGAGCGTCTCGTCGGTCGCGATCACGACGTCGACGTGCTCGACGATCCGCAGGTCCCGGTCTCCGTCCAACGTGATCGGCTGCGTGTCGGCGTGCCGCAGGAGCGCGACCATCTCGCGGCCGATCGGGGTGTCACAGCCGACGACGGCCGTGACGACATCGCGCCCGAGGAACGGCTCGACGATGCGCATGGCGGCTCGTGCGGTGTACGAGGAACCGTGCGTGAGACGGTCGATGTCCTTCTGAGGGGCGATCTCGTCGTGGATGCCGGTGAGTCGGGACGGGACCGGTCCCGTGATGCTGATCCCGGTGACGGTGGGATCAGCATCGGCCCGTCGCAGAGCCCCGAGGATCTCGGTGATCGGGACCGAGCTCCGGACGTCGATGACCTCCGATCGAACGCCGAGCTGGTGGAGGTGCCGCGCTCGTGCGTGCAGGTCGCCGGCCGGTCCGACGCGGGCCGAGCCGCGATGCGAGTCGAGCCGGAAGGCCAGCGTCAGCAGGCGTCCGGTCGTCCGGCGGTCTGCCGTCCGGCACGCCATGCGGTGTGCGGCCCGGACCTCGGCGAGCACGGCGAATCCCGGGACGCGGTACGGAGCACGCCGGGATGTCGCCTGCATCGACCGCCCCTCCGACGAGCTCGGCTCGGCACCGAGATTAATCGAATAGAGATTAACATCTGGTCCGGTGCGAGGGAGGGCGGGAACGTGCGGAGCGTCAGGTGGTGTGACGCCGACGGGTCGTGAGCGGGCTCCTGCGTACGGCCGCACACGTCACCAGAGGTCGCCCTCGAGGAGGCGTGTGAACTGCTGGACGACGGAGTCGAGCTGCTGGTGGGTGCCGACGTAACCTGCGTACAGACCCATGCCCCACAGGATCGCGATGAGCATCTCGGTCACGGCCGTGATGTCGAGGTCGTGCCGGATCTCGCCTCGTTCGATCGCTGTGCGCAGCGCCTGTTCCAGGAAGACCCTCACCTCGGCGAGTTGGCCGAGCGCACGGTCGTTCAGCTCCGGGTGTCGGACGGAGTCCAGCACCGAGGCGGCGATGAACCGCGCATGCGTGCGGTCGCGGGAGTCGACCTGTGCTGCTGCCTCGAGAAACGCGCCGATCTGCCGGGTGAGCTTGTGTTCGTTCATCGCGTTCGCGACGCCCGCGTCGACGACGCTGTCCCGGGTCGCATCGAACAGCGCTCCGTAGAGCGCCTCCTTGCTCCCGAAGTAGTGGTTGACGGCCGGGCGGGTCACTCCTGCACGGTGGGCGATCTCCATGAAGGACGCCTTCTCGTAGCCCAGGTCGCTGAAGACGTCCCGGGCCACCTGGAGGATGCGTTCGCGTGTACGCGCGCCGTCCGAGGCCGGTGGCCGACCGCGACGACGTGGTGGGTCTCCGAACGGCGGGCCGGCGGCGTGCTCGCCGTCCGGTCGGGCACCGGGAGTCATTCCTGCTCCGTACGTTCAGCTTCATGGGGGCGTCCCCTCGTTCGGCGACCGTAGCAGCGGCCGCTCGACCGGTGTCGTCGTTGCACCTCTGCCGCCCCGGTTCTGTCCCGTCAGGGAGGCGCGCTCGCGCGGCCGCATAATTGACAGTCACTCGATCGGAGTATGACTTGGGCCATAACTCGAGAGTTCCCGTCTCGTTCACCGTGCAAGTCGCCGGGTGGGGGGCGGGCCGGTCGGTCCGGTCGTCCGCCGGAAGGCGTCAGCGGATCACGGGCGTCGAAGCATGCGGCGCACGAGTGTGGGTCCTTTTTTGAACATGTTTTCGACCGACGGCCGGGCACTGGAGCCCGGCCCTGGGGGTGGTGCGCCGATGACGGTGGAGCGATCTCGTGCGGAGCCGGGTGGTGACGCCCGTGGCCGGCGAGGCCCCTACGACGCACCGGGCTCCGGCGCCGTGGGGGCGATCCCCGGGCCGCTCCGGTCGGTCGTGATCGAGACGGGCGGCATGGCGGCGCTGCTGGTGACCGTGTTCGGCAGCGCGATCCGGAATCCGGTCGGCTACTGGCGGGCCGCCATGCTGGACTTCTACACGACGGTCCGGCGCGCGGCGCTCCCGATGGCCGCCGCGATCTTCGGTTTCCTGCTGTTCTTCTCGCTGGTCGTGGTCATCTTCTTCAACCAGGTGGGAGCGGTCTCGCTGGGCTCGGCCCTGTTGTTCCTCTACGGGTTCCGCGCGTTCACGGTGTTCGTGGTGGCAGTCGTCGTGTCCGGGGTCGCCGGTGCGGCACTGACGGCGGACCTGGGGGCACGGAAGATTCGCGACGAGTTGGACGCGATGCGCGTCATGGGTCTGGATCCGGTCCGTGAGCTGGTCGTTCCTCGCGTCGTTTCCATGGTCGTACTCACGACGCTGATCGTTCTGCCGGGCCTGGGCGTGAGCGCGGTCGCGCTGCAGATCGGCGCGTCCTACTACGGGCACCTGGCGGCCGTCGACTACTACGACAACCTGTTCGCGGCCCTCGTCCCGCTCGAGCTCGGATCGGTCGTCCTGAACTGCTTCCTGCTCGGGATCATGATCGCGATCGTCTGCTGCTACAAGGGTCTGAATGCCTCCGGCGGATCCATCGGGGTCGGTCGAGCGGTGAACCAGGCGGTCGTCATCTGCTACGTGGGACTGTTCGTCTTCCAGCTCGCCTACAACGCTGTGTTCCTGGGCCTGTTCCCGGAAGTGGGGAAGCTGCGATGACCGGCGCCACAGCACCTGCTGCCGGAGGCGCCGCAGAGCCGCGGCCCCGCAAGGCGGCACCGATCCCGGCCACGACCGGGCTCCGCACCGGTCTGGAGACGATGGCGGACCTGGCCCGCTTCTCGGTCCGGGTGGTTCGCGACGTGCCGCTGGCGCTGCGGTTGTATCCGTCCGAGGTGCTGGCGCAGGCCGGGAATCTGGTTCGAGGAAGCGCGCTGATCATCCTGTTCCTGATCGCGGTGCTCGCGCTGCAGAGTGGTGTCGGCGGGCATTTCATCTTCGCCAACCCGGGGATCAACAGCTACGCCGGGGCGATCTATTCGGTCGCCCTCATGCGCGGCCTCGTCGAGGTCATCTTCGGTTGGATCGTCGCGGCCAAGATCGGTTGCGGGATCGTCGCCGAGATGGGCTCGATGCGCATCAACGAGGAGGTCGATGCGCTCGACGTGATGGGGTTGCGTTCACGTGCGTATCTCGCGGGCACCCGGGTCGCCGCCGCGATGCTCGTCCTGCCCTTCCTGTTCGTCACGGCCCTGCTGGTCCAGTTCCAGGCCGGCTACCTCATGAGCGTGCACGGTATGAACACCGTCTCGGAGGGTGCGTTCTACGAGTACCTCTACCTGTTCCAGAACCTCCGGGACTTCATCACCGCCCTGATCTGGGGCTCGGTCACCGGCGTCATGTGCGTGATCGTCGCGACCTTTTACGGCTACAACGCCAAAGGCGGGCCGGTCGGAGTCGGTGAGAGCACCGCTCGCTCGATGACCGTGAACCTCGTGCTCATCAGCGCCCTCGCCGTCGTCTTCGCCCAGCTGTTCTACGGCGGGACCCCGAATGCCCCCATCGGCAACTGACGTTCGCCGGGAATCGTGGAAAGGAATCCGATGAACGCGGACGATCTGACGAGGCCGCTCCCCAGGATCACGGCCGACCCGGCCGGTGTCGGCACCCGCGCGGGGCGGGAGCCCACCATTGAACTGCGCGACGTGCACAAGTCGTTCGGAGACTTCGCTGTCCTCCGGGGTGTCACTGCGTCGTTCGCCGACAACTCGATCACGACGATGCTGGGACCGTCAGGTACGGGCAAGAGCGTGCTGCTCAAGCACATTGTGGGGTTGCTCGAACCGGATGCCGGTGAGATCAGGGTCTTCGGCCAGGACATCTGGGCGATGAACGAGAAGGAACGAGCCGACCTGCGCAAGAACTTCGGACTGCTCTTCCAGGACGGTGCCCTGTTCGGCTCCATGAACATCTACGACAACGTCGCCTTCCCGCTGCGCCGGCACACCCGAATGCGCGAGACGGAGATCCGGGATCTCGTCATGCACCACCTGAGCGAGCTCGGGCTCGAGCAGGCGGTCGACCGGTCGCCCGGCGAGGTGTCCGGGGGTATGCGCAAGCGAGCAGGTTTCGCCAGGGCCCTCGTCATGAAACCGAAGATCGTGATGTTCGACGAGCCCGACTCCGGACTCGACCCGGTTCGCACCCAGCTGCTCTGCGAGCTGATCAAGAAGCTGCACGACGAGTACGGCGGCACCTACGTCGTCATCACCCACGACATGGAGACGGCCCGCGCACTCTCCGACGACATCGGACTGTTGTGGCACGGGAAGGTAGTCCATTTCGGCCCTGCCGGCGAGGCGTTCACGAGCGATGACCCGTTCGTCCGGCAGTTCCTCAACCGGCGGACCGACGGACCTCTGGGGATGGACTGATGCGCGGCTCCACGATGCGGAACGCATTGCTCCTGGTGGTCGTCGCGGTGCTCGTTCTCGCTGCCACGGCCGCCATCGTCTCCCGGAGCAGCGGCTACCGGCTCGACATCGTGATGCCATCGGCCGAGGGCACCTTCGCCGGTGACGAGGTGGCGATCGGCGGCCGCCCGGTCGGCAGGGTCACGAAGGTAGGGCTCGAGGGGCCGCGTGCACTCGTGAGCGTCGAGATCGACGACGATGTCGCGCCCCTGCACGAGGGCACCGGCGCGCGCATCACCTGGGAGGCGGTGATCTCCGACCGGTACGTCGAACTGCTACCGGGACCGGCGGGCAATCCGGATATCCCGTCCGGTGGTCGGATCGAATCCGACATCGAACGGGTCGAGGTCGACAAGGTTCTCGCGACCCTCGACCCCGAGACGATGGACCGGATCGGTTCGACGGTCCGGCAGCTGGACTCGACGCTCGAGGGCCGGGAGGGCGACCTGAACGCCACCCTGGCGACGGGCGGCCCCGCCGTGCAGGCTCTCGGCGAGGTCGTGCGGGCCGTCGGCTCGGACGGCCCGGCGATCCGCAGCCTCGTCACCGAGCTGCGTGGGATCACCACGACGCTCAACGAACGGGATGAGTCGCTGCGCGGAACCATCGGTGACCTCGGTGCCGTCACCTCGTCGGTCGCGACGCGCGAGGGTGAGCTGTCGCAGTCGGTGGCCGAGCTGCCGAGCACACTCGACGCGGCGGACTCGACCTTCGGGAAGATCCCGGGTGCGGTCGACGAGGCCGTTCCGCTGCTCGACACCCTCCAGCCGGCGACCCGGAGGCTGCCGGAGGTCGCGCGCAACCTCAGCCCGGTCCTGCAGGAACTGCGGCCTGCTGTCGCCGACCTGCGTCCGACGCTCGTCGCGGCCCAGTCCCTGTTGGACCGGACTCCCCGACTGATCGACGGGGCGAACGAGGCGCTGCCGGCGGCGACCGACATCGTCTCCCGCGCTCGGCCCGCCGTGGCGTTCCTCCGGCCCTATGCACCGGAGACGGCGGGCTGGCTGGCGAACTGGGGCTCGATCTGGGCCGGTCAGGACTCCACGGGCAATTTCGCCCGGGCCCTGCTCACCGAAGGCAGTACATCGGTGACCAGCACTCCCGGGATCCTCCCGCCAGGCATCCAGCGCGACGAGCGGCCCGCCCCGGGCGCCCCCGCTGACCAGCCGTGGAACGATGCGAACGGAGACGGCATCCGATGAAGAGCGCCAGATTCCGGGCCGTCGCGATGACACTCACCGCGGTCGTCGCGGTGGCAGCGGTGGTCGTCGTGATGACCCGCGGCGACGGTCGGGGACATGTCTCCGGCATCTTCGCCGACGCGAGCCCGCTGGTCGTGGGTAGCCAGGTCCGTGCGGCGGGTGCCACCGTCGGCAAGGTCGAGAGCATCGAGCTCGACGGTGACAAGGCGGTGGTCGGGATGGCCCTCGACCAGCACGTGTTGCCGCTGCGCGAGGACGCGACGATGACGGTCCGCCCGATCAACCTGCTCGGCGAGCAGTACGTCGAGCTGTTCCAGGGCTCCCCTCAGTCCGCCCCGATGCCCGAGCCTGCGGTCGTCCCGCAGGAGCGAGTGAGCGCCTCGGTCGACTTCCAGCAGGTGATCGACAGCCTCGGCAACCCGACCGCCACCTCCCTCGCCGCGTTGGTCGACACCCTCGGTCAGGGTGTGAAGGACGGTGGACCGCAGCTGCGGGACGCGATCGCAGCGCTCGCACCGACGATGGACCAGACCCGGCAGGTCGCCGACCTGCTGAACGAGCAGAACGGTGCTCTCACGGGGCTGGTGGAGCAGATCCAGCCGATCAGTGACGGGCTCGCCGCCGACGACGGCGCCGCGCTCGATCGGCTGGTCGGGTCCACCACCACGACGTTGTCGACCGTGGCTGCCGACCGGCAGGCCCTCGACCAGACACTGGCCGAACTGCCCTCCACCCTGGACGCGGCCCAGCGGACTCTCGCCGAGTTCGGTGGCGTCGCGAGGGAGACGGCGCCGGTTCTCCGGTCCATCCGCCCGGTCACGCAGGACCTGACCGCGATCACCGGTGAGCTCCGGCAGTTCGCCGACGCGGCCGACCCGGCCCTGGGTTCGCTCCCGCCGGTGCTCGAGCGGGCCGACGCGCTGCTGGACGAGGCGGCTCCGGTCGTCTCGGGGCTGCGCGCGGCCGGACCCGACCTGCGGGACACCGCAGCCGGTCTCCGGCCGCTCGGCGACACCCTGCTCGACGAGAAGCTGACCGGCGTCATGGACTTCGTGACGTTGTGGGCGATGAGCACCAACGGTGAGGACGGGCTGAGCCACTACTTCCGGGGAGCCGCCGCGGTGACTCCCGCGACCATCGGCGATCTCGCCGAAGGCGTCGTGATCCCTGACGAGCAGCGGTTGCCGGAGGGAACTCCGCCCGTCCCGGCACCTGAGGTCCCGGGCGCTCCTCCCGGAGTCCAGAACCTGCTGCCGGGAGGTGCGCCGGGAGAGCCGGCACAGACACCGGCCCAGCCGGACAGCGCGACGGGTCTCGACGAGCAGCAGGAGCAGTCGATGGTCGGCCAGCTCCTGGGAGGGCAGTGACGTGGCCAAGCGCGTGCACCGGACGGACATCCGGAACTTCCTGGTCGGCGTGGTCGCGCTCGCCGTGCTCGTGACGGTCGCCGTCATCGGTGGCAGGGCGAACACCGGAGGTTCGATCCCGTTCCAGACCTACACCTTCGTCCGGGCGGCGTTCGACAACGTCGGCAATCTGGACCCGACCAAACAAGACGTCCGCTACCGCAGCGTGCCGATCGGAGAGGTCGTCGACAGCCGGTACGACAACGGCACGGCCGTCGTGACGCTGCGGCTCAAGGGGGAGTGGGACGTCCACAGCGACGCCACGGCGCGGGTGCTGAGCGAGTCGGCGCTCGGGCGCAAGTTCATCGACCTGGACCTCGGCTCACCGTCGGCCGGACCGCTCGGGGACCAGGTGATCGCGGCCGATGCCACCGAGGACTCGCTCGCACTCGACGACGTGCTGAACGTCTTCGACCAGCCCACCAGGGACGGCCTGCGCTCCAGCATGGTCGAACTCGGTGGTGGCGCCTTCGGCCACGGCCCTGACCTGCAGGACGCAGTCCAGGCCGCGCCGGCGTTGCTCGGCGACCTGCGAGCGGTCGGCGGCGCGCTGACAGCGCCCGACGCCGACCTACCGGGGCTGCTCGACGGCGCGAACACTCTCGCAGGCCGGTTCGCCGGACGGCAGCAGGAGCTGGAGAACCTCGTCCGGCAGGCCGACGTCACGATGCAGGCGGTCTCGGTCGACGGGGGACGACCCCTCGGTGACACCATGAAGGTGCTGCCGGGGACCCTGCGTGACGCCAAGCAGGCGCTGGAGGACCTGGAGACGCCCCTGGCGGACACACGTGCCGCCGTCGAGGCCCTTCCGGAAGGGGCGGACGCGCTGGGCCGGGCCACGCCCGACCTGCGTGGTGTCCTGACCGAGGCGCCGCGACCGTTGGGCAAGGTGCCCGATGTCGCGGACCGCGCCGGACCCGCGGTCGAGGACCTGACCGGGACCCTCGCCGACGCCCGTCCGCTCGTCCCGCAGCTGCAGACCACCCTGGGCGACGCGAACGTCCTCGTGTCAGGCCTCTCGCCGTTCTCCAACGACATCGGACGGTTCTTCGAGCAGCTCACCGATCCCGACGGGCTCCTGTCGGGTAGTTACGCGCCGGGCAAGCACTACTTCCAGATCATGGTCGCGGCACCGCCCGGACCGGGACTGGTCAGCCTCCCGGACGACGCCTACCGGACCGACCCGTACCCCAGTCCGGACGGCGGGGCCTCCGAGGACGAGAACGACGACACCCCGATCGGAGGTGGCCGGTGACGACTCCGACGACGACGCGGCCGAAGCGGGCCATGCGCAGGAAGCCGCGTTCGAAGCTCGCACTCGCCGGAATCCTGCTCGCCGGTCTCGCCGTGCTCGCGGTCGTGATGTATCTGAAGCCGGCTCTGCAGACGATGCTGACCCCGGGGACGACGATCCGCGCCGAGTTCGCCGACAACTACCGCGGGAAGATCTTCGCGAACGAGAACACGGTGAAGCTCGCCGGCCTCACGATCGGCAAGGTCAGCGGCGTCGAGGAGACGGACAGCGGGACCGCCGTCGTCTCGATGAAGGTCGACGACGATGTGCTCGACAAGATCGGGCCGGAGCCCACCGCGCTCCTGTCACCCCGCACGGTGCTCGGCAGCGTGTACTCCATCGAGCTCACGCCCGGTGGTGGCGCTGGCCGGTTCGACGAGGAGGCGACGATCCCGGTCGAGCGGACGGCGCTGCCGGTCGAGCTGGACCGGATCCTGGAGAGCCTGCCCCAGCCGACCCGAGAGAGCCTGCAGAATGTCGTCGGTCGTACCGACGAGACTCTCGCGGCCGACGGGTCGAACGCGATCCGGGACCTCGTCCGTAACGCGCCTCCGGCACTGGCGCCCACCGGCGGGGTCCTCGATGCGCTTCAGGGGACCCGGCCCGGTGAAGACCTGCCACGACTGGTCGGAGACCTCGAGTCGACGGCGGACGTGCTGACACGCCAGGACGGGCAGCTGGGCGGCATCGTCGACGACCTCGGGAAGACCTCGCGTGCACTCGGTGCGCAGAGCGGAGCCCTGGGCGACACCGTCGGCACGCTCCCGGCGACGTTGCAGGAGACGAGGGACGGCCTCCGCGACCTGGGCGGGACCCTGGACCGGCTGACGGTGACGGCGCGGAACTTCACGCCGGCGGCGGAGGAGGTCGAGCCCCTGCTCTCCGAACTGAACCCGGTTCTCGAGCAGGCTCGCCCGCTCGTCGCCGACCTGCGGCCGGTCCTGGCGGACGCCCGCCCTGCGGTGGAGGAACTGGTCCCGACCAGCGATGTCGCGACCGGTGCCGTCGACGACGTGCGGGGGCCGGTACTGGACCGGATCAACGGCCCGGTCCTGGACGCCGTGCTCAACACGTACCAGGGCTCCGGCCCGTTCGAGGGATCCGGCGACGGATTCCAGGCGGACCACAGGTTCTACGAGGAACTGGGTTACCTGGTCACCAACCTCGACCGAGGATCGATGACGCAGGACTCGCAGGGCTCGTTGCTGAGCTTCCAAGCAGGAGCCGGCGCGGAGAGCGTCGGCGGATTCGAACGTCTCAGCCTGCCCGACCTGGTCGGTCAGCTCGGCCGTGCAGCAGGAGGTCCCCGATGAGCAGGACAGCCGAACTGTGGGATCGGGTGCGCACGGTCCCCGGTCTGGGCCGCAACCTCGTCGCCGCCGTCGCGATCGTGGCGATCGGTGTCGGTTCCGGGGCCGCCATCCTGTCGAACTACGCGTTCGACGCACCGTGGCAGAAGCGCTTCGTGTTCTCGGCGACGTTCGACAAGGCACCCGGGCTCAACGTCGACAGCTCGCAGGAGGTCCGTATCGCCGGTGTCCCGGTGGGCGAGGTCGTGGGAGCCGAGGCCGACCAGGGCGACGACGCCACCTTGAGGATCAGCATCGATCCCGGTCATCAGGTGTTCGAGAACGCCCGGCTCGAATACCGCACGAAGACCCCGCTGAACGTGCCCTATCTCGCACTCGTGCCCGGTGGTCCGCCGGCCGCGCTGCTCGCCGAGAACGCGACCGTGCCGGTGTCGCAGACGACCCGCAACATCCAGCCCTACGAGATCCTCAACGAGCTGGACGAGCACACCCAGGAGTCGCTGACCTCGTTGCTGAACGAGTCCGACACCGCGCTGGCGGACGCACCCGCCCAGCTGCCAGGGGGACTGCGTGCCACAGATGCGACGGTGGCGACGTTGCAGCCGGTGATGGAGTCGCTGCAGCAGCGCCGCGAGCTCATCCAGAAGCTCGTGACGTCGCTGTCCCGGATCTCGACCGCAGCAGGCAGGGACGACCAGCGGCTCACCCGGCTCGTCGCCTCGCTGCAGGAGACGCTGTCCGTGCTCGGCGCCCGGGACCGGGAGCTGACCGACTCGCTCGGCAAGCTGCCCGGGACGACCGGCACGCTGCGGGAGGCGCTGGCCTCGACGAGCGACCTGACGACCGAGCTCGATCCGGTCCTCGAGTCGCTCGATCAGGCTTCCGGAGAGCTTCCGGACACCGTGCGCCGGGTGACGGACACCGTGCGAAAGGCAGGCCCCGTCGTCGACACCGCCCGCCCAGTGGTGGCGAAGGCCCGCCCCGTGGTCGCAGACCTGCGGCCACTGGTCGGAGATGCACGGGTCGCGCTGGACGACCTCAAGCCGGTGACGGGACACCTGCCGGACGCGACCGAGCGCCTCGCCCCGTGGATGCCGAACCTGGCCGCCTTCGTCTACCAGACGTCGTCGGCGTTCAGCCTCCATGACGCCAACGGCGGGTTCGGCCGCGCCCAGCTGACCATTGACCCGAGCAACCCGACGGCAGGTCTCGGCGAGGAGGCGGGTGGTACCCGCGACGGCTACCCCGAGCAGGGCGATCCGGCCCCACCGGAGCCGCTCCCCGCCGACATCCTCCCGGACGCGGTCACCGAGAGCCCGGCCCAGAACGAGGAGGCTCCGCGATGAGCAACGACAACAGCGGTGAAGGGCGCCTGACGCCTGGGGTACTGGCCGCGCTCGTCGGGTTCCTGGTGCTCTGCCTCGGCACGGCGGTGGTGTTCTACATCAACATGGGTGGCCGTATCCCGCTGGTGAACCCGGCGCCGGACTACAGGATCTCCTTCACCACCTCCGACGTGGACAACCTCGTCGAGGCGGGGGACGTGCGTATCGCCGGCGTCGACGTCGGGGAGGTCAGCTCGCGGAAGATCGCTGGGGACACGGTCCGTGTCGAGATGACGATCGCCGACGAGTTCGCTCCGCTGCACGAGGGCATGACGACCCGGATCGGTCTGAAGTCCCTGCTGGGCGCCAGCTACGTCGATGTCGTCGACGGCACGGGCACGGAGCTCGAGTCCGGCGCCGAGCTGCCGCCGGACGGCGTCCGGCCCTCTGTCGAGGTCGACGACGTCATCGCCGGCCTGGATCCCGCGACACGGGACTCGCTCAGCTCGACGGTCCAGTCGCTCGGTGCGGGCACGGCAGGCAGACAGCAGGACGTCGACGGGATCATGACCGGGCTCGGTGACCTGGGCCGCAACGGCCACACCGCGCTCGACGCCCTGGCCGCCCAGTCCGCCGACATCACCGCGCTGACGCGTGAGGCCGGTGCACTGGTCGACACGCTCGACACCGGCCAGGGGCAGATCGCCACGCTGGCCCGGGATGCGCAGCGGATCGTCGGTGCCACGGCCGGCCAGCGGGAGAACCTGGAGGGGACGGTGCGTCGACTGCCGGGAGCCCTCGGCACCGTCCGGGACGCCACCGACGACCTCAGCCGGCTCTCCGGCTCGCTGGCGCCGGTCGCGGCCGATCTCCGTACCGCTGCTCCCGACCTGAACGCGGCTCTGGTCCAGCTCCCCGCCACGACAGCGGATCTCCGTGGGCTGCTCGGTCCGCTCGACGGGGTGCTCGACCGGGCACCGGCCACACTGGACCGGATCCCGGCGCTGGGGGAGAACGTCAGCACCCTCGTCCCCGAAGCGCGGCCTCTCTTGCAGGACCTCAATCCCATGGTCAGCTACCTGGCGCCGTACGGCCGCGACACCGGATCGATGATCGCGAACTTCGCGGCGAGCTTCCAGTACCGATCGGAGAACGGGCTGCACGTCGCGCGGCTCGCCCCGATCCTCAACTCGTCGGCGGTGCGCGGACAGCCGCTCAATACCGAGGGGCTCGACCCGACGATCTGGACCAACCCCTACCCGCTCCCGGGTGAGGCGGACCGTCCCACGCCGTTCGGCGGTCAGTACCCGCGTGTCGAGCGGGCGCCCGACTGATGCGGCGGCGGCTGCTCGCCGCGCTGGTCGCGACCCTCGTGGTCGCTGTCACGCTCGGCGGACTCCTCCAGCTGCGGGTGGACACCGGGATCGGGTCGTTCCTCCCGGCCGGCGACCCTGCTCTGGCCGCGATCGAGGACAAGGCGGCCGGGTTCGGCGGCGATCCGATCGTGGTGCTTCTGGAGACGGAGGAACCACGCCGGTTGCTCGAGGATCCCGACCAGCTCAAGCGGCTGCTCGGGCTGGAGGGGCGCCTGGCGAGCTCGCCGGACGTGGCCGCGGTGTACGGACCGGGGACGGTGCTCAACCAGATCGCGGGTGGTGCACAGAACCTGCTGGCTCAGCTGGCAGGTTCGCGGGACACACTCCGGAACGCCGGTGAGCAGGATGCGCGAGAGCAGGGGCTGGGTCAGGAGGCAGTGGCCTCGGCCGGTCGTGCGGCGACGGCCGAGTTCGACCGCCGTTACGGGAGTCTCCTCGTGGGCGGCCTGCCCGCGGGCCTGCCGACCTTGAACAACCCCCGGTTCGTCGACGCGGTGCTGTTCGACGACGGCGCTCCGCGCCCACAGTGGCAGGTGATCGTCCCCGGCCCCGAGCGCGTGGCGATCCTGGTCCGGCCACGCGCGGAGCTGGACCAGACCGGCACCGCGGCCGTCGTGCGAGCGACGCGCGACGCCATCGCGGAGTCGGGGTTGCAGACCTCGCGGGTCACGGTGAGCGGCGTCCCGGCGGTCACTGCCGCTCTGACCGAGCAGGCGACCAGGGAAGCGCCGCTGCTCGGTGCGGCGTCGGTGCTCGCGGTCGCCGGTCTGTTCCTCGCCGTACCGTGGACACGGGCCCGCAGGTCCCGGCTGCGACCACTGGGTGCAGCGCTCATCGGCACCGCGCTGACCCTGGCGGCATTCGGCTGGACCGGCAACCCGGTCTCGCTGGGCGTCGTCGCGTTCCTCCCGATCCTGATCGGGATCGGCAGTGACTTCCCGCTCTACCTCTCCCAGCCCGCCCACCGGCGCCGGGTGCTCGTCGCCGCCCTCGCGGGTGCGGCGGGGTTCGGGTCGCTGGCGCTCTCGCCGCTGCCGTTCGTGCGGGAGCTGGGTGTGGCGCTCGCGGTCGGAGTACTCGCGACGGTCGGGGTCGCGTTGCTGGGGCGGCACTGGCTCGCCGAGACCGAGCCGGCTGTGGCGGTGGTACTGGAGCCGGTACCCGTGCCACATCGGTGGCGGTGGGTGGTTGCCGGTCTCGCCGTCGTGCTCTCGACGCTGGGCTGGGCCGCGCTGCCGGGGCTGGACGTCGAGGCCCGGCCCGAGCAGCTCGCCCGTGGGCTACCGGCCCTCGAGGACGCCCGATACACGGAGGAGGTGCTGGGATCCTCCGGCGAGTTGAGCATCGTGCTCCGGGGCGACGACGTGCTCACCCCGGAGGCCGTCGAGTGGTCTCGGCGGGCCGAGACCGTCGTCGTCGAGCGGTTCGGTGGCGACCTCCGTCCGGTCACCACGTTCTCCACGCTCCTGCAGTTCCTCGGCGACCGACCCACCCCCCAGCAGGTGCTCGCCGGGGCCCGGCTGCTGCCCGACTATCTGCGGTCCGCGGTGCTGCGTCCGGACCAACGGGAGGCTCTCCTCGTGTTCGGGGTCGACCTGCAGGACCCGGGGGAGCAGGCGCGCGTGCTGGACGGCGTGCGGGCTGCGCTGCCGCCGCCTCCGCCCGGATACAGCGCGGAGCTGGCCGGACTGCCGGTCGCGGCGGTGAGCGGCTACGACGCCCTGTCGTCGAGCCGGATCCTGCTCAATCTGGTCGGGATCGCAGCAGCGGGGCTGGTGCTGCTCCTCGGGCTCCGGGCGAGAGCTGATGCCGGACGTGCTCTGCTCACCGTGCTGTTGGCGTCGGGCTGGGTCCTCGGCGTCGCCTGGTGGACCGCTGGGTCGTTGAGCCCGTTGACGGTGGCGATCGGCTCGCTCACGACGGCGACCGGGTGCGAGTTCGCAGTCATGCTGTGCGACGCCCACCGGCGCCGTGAACCGTGGCTGTTGCGGAGCGTCGGGCTGGCCGCGGCGGCCGCTGCGCTCGGCTATCTGACCCTGGTGGTGTCGGACCTGGCGGTTCTCCGGCAGTTCGGGCTCCTCCTGGCTGCGAGCGTGTTCCTGTCGGCCGTCGCCGCGGCGGTCGTCGTTCGGGTCGTCTGGCCACCCGGAGCACTCGCGGCCACCCGTGACCCTGCCCCGAGACGTTCCGAGCGAGCGGAGGCGATTCGCTGATGGACTGGACATCGATCAAGGAGACCGCGCGCCGGCTGGTACCGGCCGGTACGGCACTCGTACCGAGCGGCCGTGGCCGGACGGCGGCCCTGATGGTGGGTATCGCGGTCGCCGCGACGTCCGGCGGGCATCTGGTGGTGGACCGGTTGACCGGCCTGCCCGAGGGTGCTGTGCTGCGGGTGAACGACGTGGTGCTCTCCGAGGCCGACTTCCAGGGCCAGGTCGACGAGATCAAGGCCCTCTACGGCGTCGAGCAACCCTCGGAGGACGCCGATCGCGACCGGTTCCGGCGCGACGCCGCGCAGGCCACCGCCGCGAGCCTGGTGGTGGAGCAGGCGGCAGCCGAGCAGAACGTCGTCGGCCCGGAGACAGAGGTCCAGGACGCGCTGGCGCGCATCGTCGAGCGGGAGTTCCCCGGGGGGCGCGCGGACTTCGTACGGGCACTCGGGAACCTCGGTGTCTCCGAACCGGACCTCACGGCCGAGCTGCACAGGCAACTGGTGACCAGTCGATTGTTCGAGCAGGTCACGGCGGGGGTCCCCCCGGTGACCGACCAGGACGTCCGAACCGCCTTCGACGAGCGGCGCGACCAGATGCAGGTCCCCGAGCAGCGGGAACTCCGGAACATCGTCGTCGACTCCCGGGACAAGGCAGATGACCTGCGCCGCCGGCTCGACGATGGGGCGGACTTCGCCACTCTCGCCCGGGCCGACTCGATGGACGAGAGCACCAAGCAGGCCGGTGGAGCGCTCGGGAAGCTCCCCGCGACGGCACTCGACCAGCCCTTCGCCGATGCGGCGTTCACGACGCCCTCGGGCGGGCTCTTCGGACCGGTGCAGACCCGCTTCGGATGGAACCTGGGGCAGGTCGCCGGAATCACACCGGCCGTCCCGTTGACCTTCGAGCAGGTTGCCGAGAATCTCCGCGCGACGCTGACCGATGAGCGCGCAGGTGATGCGTGGCGGGAATGGCTCGGGGAGCGGATCCGCGATGCCCGCATCGACTACGGCGACGACTACCGGCCCGCGGACCCGGACTCCGTCCCCGACGTGGTCCGCTGACCTCCGATGATGCCCACGATCGAGCTGTGGCGGTTGACACGAGTCGAACCCGACTTAGAATTTACGTTACCGTCAGAAATGGTGCGGCCGTGGCCGGACCGTTCGACTCAGGAGGTCAGCGATGCCCCCCAACATCCTTCCCAGCCCACCGGACTTCGCCGCCGGACCGGTGGCCTCGTGGAGCTTCTTCTTCATCGCGGGTGCCCTCGCGGTCTTCATCGCTCTGCCGTGGGCGGTGACCCGGCTGGTGAAGCACCGCGACACGCTACCGATCCTCATCGTCGGCAGCGGGTTCCTCTGTTCGCTGCTGGAGCCGATGCTGGACCTGCTGGGGCACCTGCGGTGGGCCAACGACCTTCCGGTCGCGTTCACCAACTTCGGCATCGACATCCCCTGGCTGATCCCGTTCTGCTACGCGGCGTTCCTGGGGCTGGAGTCCTACTTCATCTACGTCGTCTTCAAGCACGGCGTGACCGTCCGGCAGATCATGCTGATGGTCTTCCCGATCGCGATCATGACCGACGCGGTGATGGAGACCATCGGACTGAACCTGGGGGTCTACGAGTACTACGGCTACCAGCCGTACTCGTTCCTGCTGTTCCCGTACTGGTGGGGCTTCATCAACGCCGCGTCGTTCGTGACCGTCGCACTGCTCATCTGGTACCTGGAGCCGCTCCTGAAGGGATGGAACCGGCTGGCCATGTTGCTGGTCGCCCCGACCGGCATGATGATCGCCTACTTCTCCGCGGGGTGGCCGCACCTGCTGGCGCACAACTCCACGCTGCCGGAGTGGGCGCGCTTCATCTTCGCGACCATCACCATGGTGATGTGCGTCGGTGTGGTTCGAGTCGTCGCACACTTCGTCGCGGTCCCGGAGCCCCAGGTCGACTGGACCGTCGGGACCTATCTGAAGTCGCGGTTCATGCTGCCGGGGGCTCGGCAGCGTCTGGTCGAGCGGCTCGCCGAGCAGCGAGCGGTGCGCGACGCCGAGCAGGCTCAGGTCGGTCATCCGACTCCGTCGGGCACGTCCGGCGAGAGGGTTGCGTCCGTCGACTCACACTGAGCCCGCGCAGGTACGTGTCGCGTCCCGTCCGTGCACCTCGGGCGGGACGCGACACGCAACCTGCGTCCGGGTCGACGGGCCTGCTCCTGTCGGCAGCCCGGGCCGGCCGTCATCCCGGTTCGGACGGCGCCGGCACCAGACCCATCAGATCCGCTCCGGTCCGCCACGCAGGTGCTCCTGTGCGGCGGCCGGCTCGTCCCGAGGTGAACCATGGTCGTCTTCCTGCTACTGGCCGTCGGAGTAGTTCTCGTGATCGTCCGACTCTGGGCGGGGGAGGTCGTTGCCTCGGTGATTGCCCTGGCCGTCGCGGTCGCCGCCGGCGTCCTGGTGCTTGCCCCCGTGCTTCGGAGCCGATCGGGGTCCACGGTGCCTGCCGCTCTCGCCGGCCTGCCGGGGATCCGGGACGAGGACCGGGTGGTCGAGGACGGCTGTCCGGCGCCGTCCGACCGAACAGAGCCGGGGCCTGCCCTGGCCGACGGAGGTGAGGCCCCCGGGGGTCCGTCGTCCGACGGGAAGCGGGTGAGCATCACCGGGACATCGGCCCCCGAAGCCGTGGTCGAGCAGGCTGTGGCGTTCGTGCGAATAGATGCCGGGGATGCTCCTGATGAGCTCTCGCCCGACGACGCCGCACACGCGGTCGTCCACGTCGTACCCGGTCGCCGTCGCTACCACCGTGACGGGTGCACACTGCTGGAATCCGTGGAAGCCGAGACGATCACTCTGGCCGATGCGAACGACGAGCACTTCAGCGCCTGCACCCGGTGCCATGTCTGAGGCAGGAGGGAACGGACGAGCCTCGGCGGGTATGATCATTGATCGATCTCGCGGTGCTGCGAACCGCCGCCTGGCACGAGGGGGTGTGGAGGGCCTGGTGATGGGTGGCGATGACATGCCGACGCCATCGGCCGCCTCTCCGCGTCTGCGTCCGAATTCTCACTCCCGGGTCCTGACCGCAGCCAGGCGCCGATTCCTCGCGGCCGGCGTCCGGAAGACGACGATGTCCGATGTCGCCCGCGAAGGCGGTGTCAGCAGGCAGTTCGTCTACAAGGCGTTCCTCGGTCGCCGAGAGCTCGTCGAGGCCGCGGTCGTCGAACGTATCGGCGAGCTGGCGGATGATCTCACGCCGATCGACTGGAGCTCCGGCCCGCAGGCCGAGGAGTTCCTGTCGGTGTCGGTGGCGGTGATCCGCGGGATACGGTCGGATCCCGAGCTCCAGGTCCTCCTCGGTGACGGCAGTCCGGTCTCGCTGCACGAGGTGCTGTGGACCGATGCCGTCCGTCGCCGCGGAGTGGCCTTCTGGTTGCCGTGGTTGCAGGCGGCCCGCACGGCCGGCCTGCTCAGGCTGGACATCGCGGACGATGACATGGCCGACTGGCTCCAGACGGTGTATGCCTCGATCATCCTCCGCAGCTCCCTCGATCCGGAGTCGGAGCGAGCGATGATCGAGCGCTTCGTACTCACGTCGTTGAGCATGGCCAGCAGCGGTGAGATGGGCGGGGTCCGCAACGAGTAGGTCCGGCGTCGCCAGGCCTTCCGGTGGCTCGCGCGATCTCCCCGATGTCGATCAGATGTGCTGCGGGTCGTGGCCCTCGGCCGGCCCCCAGAGCGTGCCCTCGAGCATCCGGCCGAACTGGTCGACGACCTGCTCGAGCTGGTGCTGGGTCCCGACGTAGCCGGCGTAGAGCCCCATCCCCCACAAGGCGGCGACCAGCATCTCCGTCACCGCGTCGACGTCGGTCCGTGCGTCGATCTCCCCGCGTTGGGCGGCATGGGTCAGAGACTGTGCGAGGAACGCACGGACGTCGTCCAGCTGATCGCGGGCACGCTCACGCAACTCCGGGTGGCGGAACGAGTCGAGCAGCGAGGCGGCGATGAACCGTGCGTAGCTCGGGTCCTGGGAGTCCATGCGCGCTGCGGCCTGGACGAACGCCGTGATCTGCCGTGCGACCCCCCGGTATTCTGCCGCCCCTGTCGTCAAGCTGGCCCGGACGACTCCGTCTCGGACAGCATCGAACAGGGCGCCGTAGAGCGCCTCCTTGTTGCTGAAGTAGTGACTCACGGCCGTCCTCGTCAGGCCGGAGCGATCCGCGATGACAGTGATCGACGTCTTGTCGTAGCCGAGTTCGCTGAACGTCTCGCGAGCGGCCCACAGGATGCGGTCGCGGGTCTGGGCGCCGTCAGCGGCCGGTGGCCGGCCGCGGCGTCGGGGACGGTCGGGCTCGCAGCCGAGCGCCCCGGAATCGTCGTCGCCCGCCAGGTCGGGGGGACGAGCACTCCCTGTCATCCCCGCTCCGTCCTGTCAGCCGGCGGGTGCCGTCATCAGGCCGGAGACTATCAGGGCGAGCATCGATTCGAATGAGCATTCCACAAGCGACGGAGGCACCGGCGGCACGCGGAATCAGTGGGGTGTCGTGCGGTCGGTCGGGGGCGTCGCCGGCTCTCGACGGTCCATCGGGCCTCCGCGGGCGTGGCCTCGCAGCTCGTCGGGACGGGCCGACGGTCCAGGAGGATTCTGATGTCCACGGGCCGCCGGGCGAGGTTCGGCCGCCCGCTTCTGTCGGAGTCGCATCGCGTGCAGCTTCCGCGGGGTCCACCACATTCCGATCGATTCCGCAGGAGAGGGTGAGGCTGGATCGAACGTTAGTCGACGAATCTCTCTCGACGAATCTCTGTCGATGTGCCGGCGAAAGGGAGAATGCTCGTGCGGCGGAAAGGCTCCCGGCTGCGGGGCGTTGCGGATTCCGGCCCGACCGTCGCATCCGGTCCTCGGTGTCCCGCTCCTCCTCCCGGCAGCTCGACCGGGACGTGGTCCGGTCGGTCCCGTTCGTGGTCGCCGTGCCAGACGTTCGCTGCGCGCTTCCGTCCGGGATGTGGTGCTGATGGCGAGGCCGCACCGCTCGTCGCGGTGAGCTCGCGCGAGCCCTCGTCCGGACGAGGCGTCGGGCTCCTCCGGTGTGAGCGCGACGAGCGGACGTGGCGGGTGTGGATGTGGGGTTGCTGCACAGAATTCTCGACGGTGACAATTTCGTAGCCCATCGGGTTCCCGTGATGAGCAGGTCGCGGCCAACTGGCGGCTCCGACAATTCTTGCCGAGCGGGTCAATCGTGCTGCAGCGGGATGCCCGAACGACGGAGATGCGGTCCCAGGTCTTGCTCGATGGATTTTTTCTATTCTAGAATAGACCGACGTGCTGATCGGAGTGGCGCGTGTGTCGCGGTTCGCCGGCGCACGGCCCTCCACGGTGCCCGCCGGTCACTCCGACCGACGGGGCGTCGCTCGAGTACCTCGATGTGGAGGAGCGGAGAATGACACAGACGCAGGAGCCCACCGGCCTGGGCGCGCAGGCGTCCGACCGGCCGGTGGGCGGGGCGCAGGAGCCGGCGGTCCAGGACACCCGGCGTGAGCCGTCTCCCGAGATCCGTTCCCCGGAGACGGAGTACGGGCGCAGGGCCGGTATCGGTGTCTGGGCCACCTTCGGCGTGCTGGGGATCCTGCTGTCGGTCTGGGCCTACGGGAACTGGATCGCCTCGGACTCGTTCGCCCCGGTCCCGATCCAGGGGCCGGACGTGATGGAGCCGTGGCGTCTGGTCGGCATCCGTGTCCTGGAGGTCGCCAGCGCACTCGTGCTCGTCGCCTTCGTGTGGTTCGGCATCGTCACCCCGGTGCGACGGCACGGCCGCCTCAGCCTCATGGGCAAGATGATCCTCGGTGGCATGGTCGGCTTCGTCCTCGACGCGTACCTGAACGCGAACGAGTACCTGTTCGCCTGGAACCAGAACAACCTCAACACCGGCGTCTGGACGCCGTGGCTCCCGCTGCACCAGGACGACGCGCCCGGGCAGTACGCGGAGTCCTTCGTGTGGGGCCTGCCGATGTACATCTACTTCTGCGCGTTCGTCGCCTTCTTCGCCCTGAAGACGGCGAACTACCTGCGCCGGCGCTTCCCCAACCTGTCCCGGACCCAGATCTACGTCTGCCTGTTCGTCGAGGCGTTCCTGTTCGACCTCATCGTCGAGAACATCATCATCCGGACGACCGAGGCGTACGCCTACCCGGCCACCATCGGCGCGGTGACGCTGTTCCCCGGTGACCAGTTCCAGTACCCGCTGACCGAGGCGTTCCTGGTCGCACTGGTCGGGCTGGCCTTCACCTGGCTCCACATGCGCGCGAGCGAGTCTCCCGACGGGCGCAGCCCGGTCGAGTACGGCCTGGACCGGGTCCCGGCGCGGTGGCGCGAGACCGTCTCGACGCTCGCGGTGATCGGTTTCTGCTGCACCATCCTGCTCTGCGTCTACCACGTGCCCTACGGCTGGCTGAACCTGCACGCGGACAACTTCGCCGTGCTGCCCTCGTACCTCCTGCCGGTGGGTGGCGTGTGAGGCACACGGCAACCGAGCCGTACCGACGACCGATGGAGGAGTTCTGATGGCGCCAGTGGGGTCGCACGGGATCGACGCACCGGTCCCCGTCGTCGGACAGTGGATCGCGGTGATCCTCTCGATCGCCATCGCGATCGCCGCGCTGACCTGGGTGATCACCCTGTACCGTCGCGAACGGATCACCTGGCCGTTCTACCTGCTGGTCAGCGGCATGTTCGCGTCACTGAACGAGCCGTTCTTCGACCTGATGTACGGGCTCCACTTCAACCGGGAGGGGCAGTGGAACCTCTACGAGACGTTCGGTAGCGCCCAGCCGTTCTGGGTTCCGATCTGCTACGTCGCGTTCTATGGCGGGGCGGCCGTGTTCGTCGCCCGCTCGCTCGCCCGCAAGCCGACGATGCGCACCGTCTGGACCATGTACGGAGCGGTGGTCGCGATGGCGATCGCTGCCGAGATGACGTTCGTCAGCGTTCTCGGCGTGTACAACTACCAGGACAGCCAGCCGTTCGTCGTGCTCGGTTACCCGATCTTCCTCGGGTTCACCAACGCGATGTCGGCGCTCGTCGGCGGGATGATCACCTACCGGCTCGTCCCGCTCCTGACCACACCGGTCGCGCGGCTCACCCTGGTGCCGCTGATCCCGGTGTGCTTCGCGATGGGTCTGTTCGGGTCCGGGATCCTCTACCTGTCGGTGCGGCACGGTCTGGAGGACCCGCCGATGCTGCTGGTGCACGTCGCCGCGCTGACGGTGGTGGCCGGTATCGCCGCGACCGTGCGGCTGCTCGGCCGGGCTCTCGTGGTCGGGCAGGCTCCGCCTGCCGGCATCGTCGCGGGAATCCCAGGCCCCCCGTCGGCCGGGGCCGGCCGGGAGTCCATCGAGGAGATTTCTGGTCGGGAGGCTCTCCGCTAGGGGCACGTCGGCCCTGGTACGGCCAGGACGTCAGGGAGCGCGGTGCGGGACCGGAGATCGGTCCCGCACCGCGCTGTGTTGTGTCCGGGGCCAGTGTCAAGGTCTCGCCGACCTCCTGACGTTACCTTCCCGAGACTTTTTAACCGCCATTCGAGTGAATCCTCGGACAAGGTTTACAGACCCCGTCACTTGTCCTGTCAGGGCTCGTTGATCTGCGCACAGGGCCAACGCGGCCCCCCGGTGTACGACGGCCCCACCCCCGAGGGGTCCTCGGATTTAATCCGGTCTCGAAGAGGAGGCTGACGTTGCTCCAGGACGTCCGATCCACGCTCCCCAGGTGGGGGCTCGGATGACAGCGCCGATGCTCGGTAGAGCCGTCCGTCCCATGGGCAGCTTCTTCGCCTTCGTCGCCGACACCTTCGTCGCGATGTTCAAGCGGCCTTTCCACTGGCGCGAGTTCGTCCAGCAGACGTGGTTCGTCGCGAGCGTCTCGCTCGGACCGGCCATCCTGCTGGGTATCCCGTTCGTCGCGCTCGTGACATTCCAGTTCAACCTGATCCTGGTGGAGATCGGCGCGATCGACCTCTCCGGATCCGGTTCGGGCTTCGCCACGGTCACGCAGATCGGCCCGGTGGCCACGACGTTCATCATCGCGGGTGCCAGCTCGACCGCGATCTGTGCCGACATCGGAGCCCGCAAGATCCGCGAGGAGCTCGACGCGATGGAGGTCCTCGGGATCGACGTCGTGCACCGGCTCGTCGTCCCCCGGGTGCTGGCGACTGCTGTGAACGCGTTCCTGCTGAACGGCGTCATGATCCTCATCGGGCTCACCGGCGGCTACGTCTTCGGCGTGTACCTGCAGGGCGCGAGCCCCGGTCAGTACGTCGACTCGTTGAAGCTCCTGGTCGGATTCCCGGACCTCGTGCACGGCGAGATCCGTGCGGTCGTCTTCGGCATGGTCGGTGCGCTCATCGGCTGCTACCGGGGGATGACGTGCGCGGCCGGCCCGCGTGGCGTCGGAAACGCCGTGAACGAGACGGTCGTCTACACGTTCCTGGCGCTCTTCCCGATCAACATCCTGCTCACCCAGATCCCGTACTCGCTCGGCATCGTCGGAGGACACTGATGTCTCTGCGTTCGGTCCTCCGGGCTCCCCTCGCACTTCTCGACGACCTCGGCAAGCAGGCCGAGTTCTACGGCAAGTCGATCGCGTGGACCCCGAAGGCCATCAAGAGCTACAAGACCGAACAGGTCCGCCTCATCGCCGAAGTCGGCATGAGCAACGGTGCGTTGGCAGTGATCGGCGGCTCGTCGATCATCACCTTCTTCATCACGATGTTCGCCGGAGTCACCGGCGGCGTGCAGACCTTCGACGCCCTGAGCGACCTGCAACTCGAGGCGCTCGGTGGTTTCACCTCGGCGATCATCGCGCCGCGGCTGCTGACCCCGATCATCGGTGGTGCCGCGCTCGCCGCCACCGTCGGCTCGGGCTTCACCGCGCAGCTGGGTGCCATGCGGGTGTCGGAGGAGATCGACGCTCTCGAGGTCATGGGAGTTCGCTCGCTTCCCTACCTGGTCACCACCCGCCTGGTCGCAGGGATGATCACGATCATCCCGATCTTCGCGATGGCCATGGTGGGGGGCTGGATCGGCTGGAAGCTCACCCAGGTCAACTTCTTCGGCCTCTCGGCGGGGACCTACGACCATTACATGACGACGTTCCTGCAGTGGGAGGACGTGTTGTACTCGTTCGCCCAGGGGCTGGGCATCGCGATCGTGGTGATTCTGATCCACACCTACTACGGCTACACGGCTTCGGGCGGTCCGGCCGGTGTGGGCCTCGCGGTCGGTAAGGCTGTCCGCACGTCGCTCATCGCCGTCCTGGCGGTCAACCTGGTCATCGCGATGGCGCTGTACGGTGACTCCGACGCATTCCGGATCTCGGGGTAGCGGCCATGGACTCCTTCGCCTCCCGGTTCAAGTACCGGATCTACGCGCTCATCCTGGTCTCGATCATCGTCGCGTTCTTCGCATTGTGCGGTGCCGCCTATGCCAAGGCCTTCACTCCTTACGAAGAGATCTCCCTCCGCGCCGACCGCACCGGCCTGCAGATGTACCCGGGGAACCGGGTGCAGATGCGCGGTGTCGACGTCGGTGAGGTCGGCGACGTGAACATCGTCGACGGCGGCAACGCCGTGGACATCTCACTCCGGATGAACCCCGACACGCTCTCGATGGTTCCGGCGGACGCCCGGGTTCAGCTCAGCCAGCTGACCGCCTTCGGCGCGAAGACGGTCGGGCTGACCGCTCCCGAGCTGCCCTCGGGCCGCACCCTGGCCGCAGGTGACCAGCTGACGGCCGATCGTGTCACCGTCGAGGTCAACACTCTCTTCCAGAACCTGGACCGCGTGCTCGACTCGGTCGAGCCGGCGAAGGTCGCCTCGGTGCTGGGCAACGCGTCACACGCGCTCCAAGGGCGCGGGGAGACGATCGGACAGACGGCCAGCGAGCTCGCCGCCTACCTGCGGAAGTTCAACGAGAACCTCCCGCAGCTGCAGCGGACCGCGTCCAGCGGGGCCGACCTGGCGAACCTCTACGCCGATGTGACCCCCGACCTGCTGTCCCTCGTCGACGACGTGACCGTCACCAGCCGGACGGTCGTCGAGCAGCAGGCCAACCTGGACAGCTTCTTCTTCCAGCTGACCCGGTTCTCGAACACCGGCCGGGACTTCTTCCTGCAGAACGGCGATGCGCTCACCGACGTGATGCACACGGCCCTGCCGACGACCGGCCTGCTGCGCGACTACTCGCCGATGTTCGCCTGCTTCCTGCAGGGGGTCGACGACAACCGGAAGCTGATGGAGGCCAACCAGGGCGGGCGTGTGCCCGGCGTCGCGGGCATGGTCAGTGTCCAGCCGGGGGGTCGCCCGTACGACAATCCTGAGGATCTGCCCGAGGTGGGTGCCGACAACGGCCCGAACTGCCACGGTCTTCCCGATCTCGACGGGACGATCGCGCCGGAGTCGCTGAACGCGGACGTCGACAAGGGCGGAGAGCCCAACGAGAACCTCGACAACACACCGCGGATCGGCGATCCGCCCGCGTACAGCTACCTCTTCGGCCCGCTCAACCCCGAGGCGGGGCAGCCGGTCGAGGGCCAGGCTCCAGGCCTCATCCCGGGCCTCGGGGGGCAGCCTGCTCCGCCGGCGGAGCAGCAACCCGCACCCGGCGCACCAGCCGAACCGGGAGCGCCGGCCGCTCCGGCGCCCGGTGCGGGTCCGGCGCCCGCGTCGACCGAGGCTCCCGCTCCGGAGCAGGGCGATGAGGGCCTTCTCGGTGGCCTGTTCGGTGGAGGTGCCCGATGAGCAAGTCGTCGCAGGCGGTGCTGGCGCCGACCATCAAGTCAGTGATCTTCGTGATCGCGACGCTGCTGGTCCTCCTGCTCGTCGCCATCGAACTCGGAGCCGGCTTCGCCGTCTCCCGTGGGACCCGCTACGAGGCGGTCTTCTCCGACACGTCGGGTCTCCAGAGCGGCGACTCGGTCCGGGTCGCCGGGGTCAAGGTCGGGACGGTCGAGGACGTGACCGTCGAGGACCAGGACCGGGTCCGGGTCGCGTTCGACGTGTCCGAAGGACGCCCGGTCCCGCAGAACGCACTGCTCGCCGTCCGGTACCTCAACCTGACCGGGGACCGTTTCCTGGAGGTCTCCCGCGGTGAGGCCGGCGCCGCCGAGCCTCTGCCCGCGGACGGCGAGATCCCCGTCCAGCAGACCCGGGGTGCGCTCGACCTCGACGTGCTGCTGGCCGGCTTCCACCCGCTGTTCGAGGGTCTCTCCCCGGACGAGATCAACGGGTTGGCCGGGAACGTCGTCGCGGTCTTCCAGGGACAGGGCGGCAACCTCGAATCACTGCTGTCCCGGATCGCCTCGCTCACCAGCACGCTCGCCGACCGCGACGCCGTGATCGGACGGACCGTGGACAGCCTGAACCTGGTGCTGGACTCCTTGGACCGCCGCTCGCCCGAGCTGGAGACGACGATCAGCCGGCTCCAGCAGCTCACGAGCGGCCTGGCCGGTGACCGTGAGCGGATCGGTCAGTCGCTCGAGGGCACCACGCGGCTGGTCGGCGGCATCGAGACGCTGCTCGGGAAGGTCCGCGGACCGCTCACCGGAACCGTCGACGAGCTGAAGCGGGCCACGGCCCAGGCGAACGCCGGCGCGGACACCATCGACGAGTCGCTGCGGATGCTCCCGGGTGCCTACCTGCGGATCGCGCGGGTCGGGTCGCGGGGCGCCACGTACAACCTGTTCGTCTGCTCCCTGCGGGCGAAGGTGACTGGTCCGGACGGGAACCCCCGGTTCACTCCGTGGATCGGCCCGGCCGACAACGTCGAGCGGTGCAACTACGACGCCAACCCGCTCGAGACACCTGAGGAACGCGAGGCGAAGGAAGCCGCCGAGGCCGAGAACCCCGGTGACCAGCAGGCTCAGGGAGGCGGTCGATGAACATCCGATTCCGTGAACGGAACCCGGTGACGATCGCGATCGCCGGCCTGGCGATCCTGGCAGCGTTGCTGTTCGGTTCCTTCCAGCTCGCCGAGCTGCCCGTGTTCGCCGGGTCCTCCTACCAGGCCCGGTTCACCGAGGGCGGTGGGCTGAAGGCCGGTGACACCGTGCGGATGTCCGGAACGGCCGTCGGCGACGTCACCTCGGTGGACCTGGAAGACGGCGACGTCGTCGTGTCCTTCACGGCGAAGGACGTCCGGCTCGGGGACCTGACCACGTCCAGCATCAAGACGCAGACCTTGCTCGGTGAGCGTTTCCTCAACATCGAGTCGCGTGGTGCGGCCACGATGGCGGCCGGCGACGAGATCCCGCTGGATCGGACGACCGCGCCGTACAGTATCAGCGAGGGCCTCGAGGATCTCACCGAGCGCACGGGCCAGGTCGACATGCAACAGGTCGGCAACGCGCTCGACACCATCTCCGACGCCTTCGCCGGGACGCCGGAGGAGATCGGCCCGGCGTTCGAGGGAGTCGCTCGTCTGTCCGAGACGATCGCGTCCCGCGACCAGGCCCTGCGTGACCTGTTCAAGCGGGCCGAGCAGGTCACCGGCGTGCTGAAGGACCACACCGGCGAGTTGCAGACCCTCATCGCGGACGGCAACAAGCTGCTGACCGAACTGGAGGCTCGGCGGGAGATCATCCGTGAGCTCCTGGTCCGGACCCGCGCAGCCACCGACCAGATCACCGGCTTCGTCGGGGAGCAGCGCGAACGGCTCGCCCCGGCGCTGCAGGAACTGAACGGCGTGCTCGAGATCCTCCAGCGCAACGAGGGCAACATCACCTCTGCGGTGGAGCGGGTCGCCGGCTTCATCACCGGGCTCGGCGAGGGGCTGGCGAGCGGTCCGTGGTTCAACGCCCACGGTGACCTCGGCGCGATCCCCGCGACGGTTCTGCCGGTCAACGACTTCGTCCCCGGGCTGGCGCTGCCTGCGCCGCCCCAGCAGCAGCATCAGGGCGAGACGCTGGGCGGCCTGCCGTCCGTCGGCGAGCTCGTCCCAGGGCTGGGAGGCAACCGATGAGCCGATTCTCCGGTGCTCTGAACCGGATCGCGAGCGGCACCGGCCGGATCCTCGCACTGGCACTGGTCGTCCTGGTCGGCGCTGCGGCGGTGATCCTTGTCGTCAGCAGCGACACCCGGCAGGGAACCGCCTACTTCGCGTCGGTGAAGAGCATCTACCCCGGAGACCGGGTCCGGATCCAGGGTGTCGACGTCGGCCAGATCGACGACATCCAGCCGGAGGGCGACACGGTCCGCATCGACTTCTCCTGGGACGGTGACTACCCGGTTCCGGCGGAGGCGATGGCGGGAATCGTGTCACCGACCCTGGTGGCGACTCGGTACCTGCAGCTCGCTCCGGCCTACAAGGGTGGTCCTCAGCTCGAGGACGGAGGAGTGATCCCGGTCGAACGGACCGCGTCTCCGGTCGAGTACGACGACCTCAAGGAACAGGTCAAGCGCGTCGGTGAAACTCTCGGCCCGGACGGGCTGGACGCACAAGGTGCACTCAGCCGGTTCGTGGACGTCGCGGCGGCCAACGCCGAGGGCGGCAACGGCGAGAAGTTCAACGAAATGATCAAGCAGGCTTCTGCGGCCGTCCAGACACTCGCCGACGGCCGTGAGGACCTGTTCGGGACCGTGCGCAACCTGCAGGTGTTCGTCGCCGGCCTGGGCGCCGTCGATGGCCAGATCGCCGAGTTCAACAACCGGCTGTCCAGCGTGTCGGGGGTGCTCGCGGACTCGAGCGACGACCTCGGTGCTGCCCTTGCCGGCATCGACCGGGCGGCGGGCGACGTCGAGGCGTTCGTCGACGAGACAGGCGGTCCGCTCACCGAGTCGGTGGACAGGCTGGGGTCGGTCACCAGGAACCTCGCGTCGTCGCGGGACGAACTGGCACAGGTTCTGCACGTGGCCCCGAGCACGATGATGAACTTCTTCCACATCTTCAGCACCCGTACCGGGGCGATCAGCGGCGGTCTCACGATCGACAACCTGAACTCGCCGGCGGACCTCGGCTGCACGGCGATCGCCGGCGCAGCGACCGAGAACCCGGAGGCCGGCATCGAGGCCTGCAAGAGCTACTTCGGCCCGATCCTGCAGCTGCTGCGCGTCAACCCCGTCCCGGTGGGTATCAACCCGCTCGCGGTCGAGGGTGGCGGCGCCCCGGCACCGCCGACCGGACCGGTGGAGCCCCAGTCGCCGAACCCCCAGCAGCTCCCGATCGCCCCTGACGTGCCGGGACTCGGCGGCCTGCAGCTCCCCGAAGGAGGCAACTGATGGGGCGCACGACGAACAGGCTCGTCCGTCTGATCGCACTCGCCGGTGTGGGAGCGGTGTTGACCGGCTGCAGCTACAGCGGCCTGAACGACTTCCGGCTGCCCGGGACGTCAGGCAACTCGTCCGACGCCTACGAGGTGCGGATCCACATGCGCGATGTCGGCGACCTCGTGCCCAACAACCCGGTCCGTGTCGGGGACACCGACGTCGGATCGATCCGGTCGATCGAGCTGGACGACTGGACGGCCGTGGTGACGGTCGGGCTGGAGCCCGAGGTGAAGCTGCCCGCCAACGCGATGGCCAAGATCGGTCAGGTCAGCCTGCTCGGTGCCAAGTACGTCGAGCTGTCGCCGCCTGCGGAGGGCGAGCCGTGGACCGGTGAGCTCGGTCCGGGATCGGAGATCGGCATGACCCGGACGGGTGCCTATCCCGAGACGGAGGAGATCCTTGCCGCTACGTCGGCGCTGCTCAACGGCGGCAGCCTGCAGCACCTCCGGACGATCTCCTACGAGGTGAACAAGGCCCTCGACGGCCGGACCGGCGATGTCCGTGACCTGCTCACCGAACTCAACCGGTTCGCCGCGGGACTCGACGACCAGAAGCAGGACATCGTCCGGGCGATCGACGGGCTCGACCGGCTCTCCGGGCGGCTCGCCGAACAGCGACCGGTGATCGACAATGCGCTGGACACCATTCCTCCCGCACTCGGTGTCCTGGTCGACCAGCGCAAGCAGCTCACCGAGAGCCTGGTCGCGCTGGGCGAGTTCGGCGACGCCACGGACGATGTCGTCCAGCGCTCGTCGGACGACATCGCGACCAACGTGGCCAACCTGCAGCCTGCGCTGAAGGGGCTGGCCGACGCCGGCGACTCGCTCACCGGGTCGCTCGGGATGCTGGGGACCCTCCTGTTCCCGCTCAAGAACCTGGACGAGGTGTTCCAGGGCGACTACATCAACTTCTATCTGACCCTGGACGTCACGTTGAGCACGCTGGACCGCAGCTTCCTCACCGGTACCCCGTTGCAGGGCCGGCTGAGCGAGGTGGAGACGCTCATGAGCCAGGGCGGCGGCCCGGCGAACCAGGCGGTCGACCCGCTGATCCCGCGGCTGAACGGTGTGCCGCTGCTCGAGCCCGGGCAGCAGCCGCCCGGCGCACGGAACGGAGGCTGAGCCGATGGTCACGCGATTCGTACGCATCCAGCTCATCGTGTTCATCGCCCTGACCGTGGTCGCGGCACTCATGATCAGCCTGGTCTACGTACGGGTTCCCAGTCTGCTCGGTGTCGGTCATGTGACGGTGACCGGGCAGTTCCCGGCCGCCGGCGGCATCTACCCGAACGCCAACGTGACCTCCCGAGGGGTCACCATCGGGAAGGTGACGGATGTCGAGCTCGTGCCGGACGGCGTCGACGTCACGATGTCGATCGAGGAGGATCGCGCCCCGGCTGCCGACTCCCGCGCCGAGATCCGGAGCGTGTCGGCGATCGGCGAACAGTACGTCGATCTCGTCGGCGGCAGCGGTGGTGAGATCCTGGCCGACGGCACGACCATTCCTCCGGACCGGACGAGCGTCCCGGTTCCGATCGCCGACGTACTGAACTCGACCGACCAGCTGCTGGCATCCGTTCCGCAGGACAAGCTCGAGCTGTTCGTGGACCAGGCCGAGGCCGCGTTCCGGGACATCGGTCCCGATCTCGGAGGCTTGGTGGACAACACCCGGGCACTCGTCCAGACAGCAGACGAGAACTACGACCCGACGGTCGGGCTGCTCAACGATTTCCCGCGTTTCGCCGACCCGCAGCTGGCCACGAGCGACGCGATCCGGTCGTGGACCTCGGACCTGGGAGTCTTCACCGACCAGCTCCGGACGAGCGATGCCGATCTTCGCTCGATCCTGACCACGGTCCCGAAGGCGGCGACCAAGGCCGAGAACCTGATCTCCTCGCTGAGCCGTTCGGTGCCGGACTTCCTGGACACCACCGGGATCGTCGCCAAGCTCGCCGAGGACTACCACATGCCGATCGAGCAGGTGCTGGTCGTCTACCCCATGATCATCGCCACGGAGCGGCAGGTGGCGCCTCCCGGCCAGGAGAACGACATCCGGCTCAACCTGGGGGTCAACGTGAACCCGCCGTCATGCACCTACGGCTGGGTGCCACCGGGCCAGCCGGGTGGTGGCCGGGACGCCTACCACACCGAGGACATGGATCTGCCGCCCGACTCGTTCTGCAAGATCCCGCAGGACGACCCGAACGTCGCGCGCGGCGCGCGCAACCTGCCGTGCTTCGAACCCGGATCGCCCCCCGGCCGGCGTGCTGCGAAGATCGAGGAGTGCGCAGGTGACGGCTTCGAGCCGACGGTTCTCGGCAACTCGCGCCTGGACCTCGACAGCCCTCTGAACAACCAGCCGATCTTCGCGGAGCCGCTCGCAGGCGTCGGTGGATCCGCTGATCGTCAACCGACAACGGAGGAGCAGACATGGGATGGCCTGCTGCTGCCCACACCGGCCGGTCCGTGACCGGCTCGGGAGACGGGGCCCGCCCGGACTCCTACACGGAGCCCGACGACGGTGTCGTCGACACGTCCGACCTTCCCGCCGATGCGGCACCAGGGGCCGACGAGGCCGGGGCGCCGCCGGCGTCCGGAGCGGAAGCCGCTCCGGATCCGGAGGCCGCGGAGCGGCCGGAGCCGGCCGAGGAGGCGACCCCCGCCACTTCCGAGGAGCCGGACACGTCCGGTGCAGAGCCCGGTCGGAAGTCGGCGCCGGCTCCGGTGAACGGAACCGAGGACGGGGCGGACACCACGACCGAGGCAGACGACGACTCGCCCGAGACCCGCGAGGGGCAGGAGCCGGAGGCCGACGTCGAGACCTCCGATGAATCGGACGGTGCCGGGCCCGGTGCGGCGTCCACCCTCCCGAAGGCGAACCCCGTCGCGTCGGGTTCCGGTCAGGAGACCGATCCGGCCACAGGCTCCGAGGCGGGGGACTCCCCGGCGGCAGGGATGGGCACGGGGGTCCGCCGGGGCGTGGCCGCGCTCGCGGTCTTCGCAGTCCTGCTCCTCGGTACGACCGTGTGGGCTGCCGTCCTCTGGTTCGGGGACCAGGCGTCCGAGCATCGGGAGGCGGCGGCGCTCGAGACCGCGCGCACCGCCGGCGCGGTCCTGACCTCGATCGACCAGGCCACGGCGGAGCAGGACATCCAGAAGGTCGTGGACGTGTCGACGGGACAGTTCGGTGACCTGTTCCGGTCGAACACCCAGGCCTACGTCGGTGTCGTCCGTGAGGGTGCCGTCAGCTCGACCGGAAAGGTGGAGGAAGCCGGCCTGCAGAGTGTCGACGGCGACACGGCGAAGGCACTGGTCGCGGTGAGCTCGACGGTGAAGAACAAGGCCGTTCCCGAGGGGGAGCCGCGGTACTACCGGATGCTGATCGGGATGGAGCACCAGGACGACGGACGCTGGCTCGTCTCCCAGGTGGAGTTCGTGCCGTGAGCAGGAGGAACGCGATGAAGCAGAAGCTGGGTGCACCGTTCCGCTGGTTCGCAGGACTCGCGGCCCGGCGTCCGGGTGCGGTCGTCGGTGGGCTCGTCACGGTCGTGGTCGTCCTGGCCGCGGCGACGGCGACGCTGTTCGTCCTGCACTTCCGGCACCAGGCGGACGAGTCGGCGACGGCGGAGGCGCACACCGCTGCGGACAGTGCTGTGGCCGAGCTGCTCACCTACGACCCGGAGACGATCGGCAAGAGCGTGGATCGCTACGCCGGGCTCGTGACAGGCCCGTTCGGTGACGACTACACGCGTCTGCTGAAGGAGGTCGTCGTGCCGGCGGCGGAGCGGGACAAGGTCGCCACCAAGACCGATGTCACCGCCTCGTCGGTGATCGGTGAGGAGAGCGGGACCGTAAACGTCCTCATGTTCCTGAACCAGACCTCGCAGTCGGCCTCCGCGCCGGCCGGCGCACCGGCGGGAAGCCGGGTGCGGGTCGCGATGGAGAACGTCGACGGTGCCTGGAAGATCTCCGGTTTCACTCCCCTCTGACCGGCTCTTCCCACGAAGGGGCCCGGCCGCGGATCGCGGCCGGGCCCCTTCGTCGTTCCGGGGACGCGGTACGGAAGTCGCACGGCCGCACCTGCGAGTGCTCGCCCGGGACCCGATGGCAGTCCGGACGGTGGCGGCGGACTGTCTGCGGACGGCGACGCCGAAGGGCCCGGCCGCTTGTCGCGGCCGGGCCCTTCGGACGTACGACGGGGTCACATCAGGCGGTCATGACCGGGTCCCTGCGGACTCGCGCGAGTCGAAGTACGACTGACGGGCCCGCTGGTTGCGGAGCGTGAAGCCGGATCCTCCACGGTCCTCGCTCTTGAACGTCTTCATCATCGTGCGGGCCGCGTTCTGGCCGGGCATACCGCTGATGCCGGCGACCGGGTGTGTCCCGGACCCTGTGAGGAACAGACCCGGTACCGGGGTCTTGTATCCGGCGAACCCGGCGACCGGCTTGTTCGGGCCGAACCGGGTGATCGTCGGATCGACGTGGTAGACGCTCCCGTCGATCGCCCAGAAGCGCTCCTGGAGGTCGGGCTGCGCGAGGTCCCGGCGGGCGACCTCGAGGCTCTCGACGCCCTCGTAGTAGAGCTCGGCATCGCGGATGACCCGCTCGGTGATCAGCTTCTTGGCCTGGTCCCAGCCGTCACGCGGGATGCTGGGGGTCAGACCGCTCCAGTACCAGAACAGGTCGCAGCCCTCGGGAGCGAACGACTGGTCGAACGCCGTGGTGACCTGGGCGAGGCCGGGCACATGTTCCGGCACGTCACCGCGCACGCACGCCCTGGCCGCGGCGAGTGCTTCCTCGTAGGTGTGGAAGCAGTTGCAGGCCAGACGCAGGTCGATCCCGTCGCCACGCCACTTCTCGTGCTTGGTCATCCGGATCCGGCCGCTGAGGGCGACGTTGAGCTTGTAGTCGGTGATCCCGCGCTTGATGGTGGGGATGTGGTCGGTGCGGACCTTCAGCTTCGGCGGGAGCACGTTCTCCGGCAGCAGGCGGCTGAACACCGTCGCGGGGCTGCACGCGGTCAGCACACCGCGGCGTGCGTGGACCTCCGCACCACCCTTGACCCGGACGCCGGTCACCCGGCCGCCGGTGACGAGCAGCTCCTCGACGGGCGAGGAGGTGACGATGCGGCCTCCGTCCGAACGGATGCTCGCCATCAGCGCCTTCGGCAGAGCGCCGGTGCCACCGTGGAACATCGCGACGCCGTACCGGCTCAGCACGCCCAGGTAGATCAGCGACCAACCGGACAGGTCCGCGTCGAACGGCATGAACGGCAGGGAGGTGAGCAGAGGAGCACGGATCATGTCGTGCTCGAAGCTCTCCTCGATCGCCTCCGCCTGCGAGGACGCCATCCAGCGGCCGACGGCAGCGAGCTGCTTGCGGTTCTTCGCGGCAGCGGCGACCGACTTCATGACGTTCTTCAGGGCGGGCCGGGTGACGTTGGTCTGCATCAACGGCAGACCGATCTCCACGGCTGCATCGATGACCTCGTACAGCTCGAGGAGCGCCGTGGCGTCCTTCTTCGAGAAGTACTCGAGCTCCGAGGCCGTCTTGCGGGGGTCGCGCCACAGACCGAGGGACGAACCGTCCGCCGCGAGCTGGAAGTGCGCAGGGTCGATGATCGTCTGCTTGAGCCCGAACCGGGAACCCAGACCGAGCTCCTGGTCGATGTTGGTGGTGCGGAACAACGACGCCTGGATCGACGCCTCGTTGATGGTGTACCCGGGAGCCTCCGGCTCCATCGGATTGGTCGAGGTCATGCCGCCGGCCGTCGGGCTGGCCTCGACGACACACACATCGAGCCCGGAGCGGGCGAGATAGGCGGCCGCGACGAGGCCGTTGTGGCCGGAGCCGACGACGACCACGTCGGCGCTGCGTGGCAGCTGGTTCTCGGATGACGTCACTGTTCGGGTCCCTTCCCGATCGACGGAGGCCCCTCCCCGGCGGGGAGCACCGGGGAGGGGCGCGGAGTGCGGACGCGCAGGTCCCCGGTCAGACGACGAGATCGTCGCGGCCGTCCGCCTTGAGCAGGTCGACGTACTGCGGGTACAGCTTCTTGCCGAGAGGGGAGAGGGACAGCAGCTTCGCCACGTTGCCCTCCACCTTCACCTTCCCGCGGGCCATGGCGAAAGGCAGGTTGACCTTGCCCTGCCAGTAGGCGTTGGCGGTGTCTGTCGTCATCGTGAGAACCGCGTCGGGGGTGGGGCTCCCCTCGGTGCCCTTGTGCACCTTGCGGTTGGTCATGTCGATGATCAGCGAACAGTCCGGGTCGGTGCACCGGCTCTCGAAGACCATCTGGGTGGCTTCCATCTTCGGCCCCAGCTCGGGGTCGGCGAAGCCCTTCTCGAAGATCCCACCGATGTAGCGGTACAGCTCGTCCTCGTCGGCGAAGCCGGCCATGGTGAACTCCGTTTCTGGATGTAGGAGCGGATCAGATCTCGGGGGCGGGAACGAGTCCGGCGGACACGGCACCGGTGATGCCGCCGTCGGCGACGAGAGTGGCTCCGTTGACCCAGCGCGACTCACGTCCGGCGAGGAAGACGATCGGCAGGGCGATGTCCTCGGCCTCGGCATGGCGGCCGAGGAAGGCACGGACACCCTCAAGGGTCTCCTTGCCCATCGATTCCTCGAAGTCGCTCAGGATGGGCGTCTCGACCGGCCCGGGGAGGACGGCGTTGATGCGAAGGTCGCCCATCTCGCGGACGGCGCCGCCCATGGCCAGCGTGTAGACCGTCGCGGCCTCCTTGGAGAAGTTGTAGGCGTTGCCCTGCTGCGGGTGGTCGCGGAACCAGGCCGCACCTTCCTCGAAGGACTCGGTCGCGATCACCTCCTTGTGCGTGTCGAGACGCGCCGGCCACTGGAAGCCGGCGGTCGACGACACGACGACGATCGCGCCGCCGGGGTTGATGCGCTCGAACATCGACTCCGTGAGGTGACGCATGCCGAGGAAGTTGACGGCGAACACCGTCTCGGGTGGGGCGGTGCCGGGGACTCCCGCCACGTTCACCACGGCGTCGACCGTGCCGTCGATCTGCTCCAGAGCGGAGTCGATGCTCGACGGGTCGGCGAGATCGACCTCGACGTGCTCGGTGACGTCGGCCGTCGGCTTGTTCCGGTCGAGGCTGACGACCGAGGCACCCCCGTCGATCAACCGGCGCGCCACGGCGTCGCCGATGCCGGACGCGGTGCCTGTGACCAGGCAACGCAGATCCCTGACGTCCATCCCGGCTCCTCCCTTGCTGTGGTCCGCGACGACGCGGACGTAAAAATTATTCGAAAACCGATTAAACCAGGTGTCGGCTCGGACTTCGACCCCGTCGTGACTCCTGGTCAGTGGGAGCGGGTCATCTGCTCGGTCGGGTGGTCGGTCCCGGCCGAGGTCGAGGAGGCATACGACCGGTGGATCGCTTCCTGGGCGGCGGGCGTGAGCTCGTGCATCATCGCCCGCACCCGCTCCTGCCGGCGACCGACGGCCTTCCGCTCGGGCATGCCGGGGGATGCCTGCAGCTGCGGCTTCAGCGGCGGCAGGCCTGCGAGCTCGCCCGCCTCGGCCATCTCCCGCTCCGCCTGGCCCGCGTCCTTCTCCTCCGACATCCCGATGGGACCCTCGCGGCGGCCGTTGAGGAACTGGGAGACGACCGGCTCCTCGGAGGTCAGCAGCTGCTCGCGGGGGCCGAACATGGCCAGGTGCTTGCGGTACAGCAGGCCGATGTTGTCCGGGATCGTCTGCGCGGTGTTGATGTCGTGGGTGACGATCAGGAAGGTGGAGTCGGTCTGCGCGTTGAGGTCGATGATCAGCTGGTTCAGGTAGGCCGTGCGCACCGGGTCCAGGCCCGAGTCCGGCTCGTCGAACAGGATGATCTCCGGGTCCAGCACCAGTGCCCGGGCCAGCCCGGCCCGCTTGCGCATGCCGCCGGAGATCTCGCCGGGCAGTTTGCCCTCGTCGCCGCGCAGGCCGACCAGGTCCATCTTCTCGAGGACGATGTCGCTGATCTGCGACTCGTTCTTCTTCGTGTGCTCGCGCAGCGGGAAGGCGATGTTGTCGAACAGGTTCATCGACCCGAACAGTGCGCCGTCCTGGAACAGCACCCCGAACAGCTTCCGCAGCTCGTAGAGCTTCGACTCGTTGCACCGGACGAGGTCGGTGTCGTGGATCATGATCGACCCTTGCTCCGGCTTGAGCAGCCCGATCAGGGTCTTCAGGAAGACCGACTTGCCGGTGCCCGACGGGCCCAGCAGCACCGACACCTCGCCCGGGGGCAGGTTCAGCGTCACGTCCGACCAGATGTTGGCCTTGCCGAACGACTTGCTGAGGTTGGAGACGGAGACCTCGACACCGGTCATGAGTGCAGCTCCTTCGCTGGCGACGACGACCTGTGGTCAGGCCGATATTCTCATCCGTATTAAACAACGAGCGAGGGCGTCATCCGTTGCTGTCGGCTCCCCGGGTGGGTGAGGTGGGGCGCTCGTCGACGTGGCGATCGACGGGGTCCGGCCGGGAGGCCGCATCTTTTCTCATCCAGATTCGTTTATCCGGGGGGCCGCGCCGAGGCGGCCACTGAGTGACGACGACGGAGGGGTGGCGATGACACCTCGTACGGATCAGCGCCGGGCGGCACACCGGCTGGCGGAGGACGATCCGCCGACCGTCGAGATGGCGCGGCTCGGCCATGACGGCGAACAGGTGGATGCCGGTCGCGGGCATGAGCGAGAGCCCGGGAACGCCGAGCGGTCAACGGCGGAGGAGCGTGTTGCCGACGACGGCGGCGACCCGGCGGGCGACCCGGCCGAGGCGGCGCGGAGTGGTGATTCGGCATCGCCGTTGCGCCGGCTGCGGTTGGCCGGTGCCCTGGCACTCGTCGCCCTGCTGGTCGCCGGGGTGTTCGGGGTGCTCGCGGGACTTCAGTGGTGGTCCGCGTCGGAGCGCTCGGATGTCCAGGATGCGGCCAGGTCGCACGCCGAACTCCTCCTGAACATCGACAGCGGGCGCTCGGTGGAGGACGCCCGCGCCGTGCTCGACGCATCCACGGGCGAGTTCGCCGACCTCTACAAGTCGACCGGGGACGCGTACTTCGCGGCCGTGCGGGACGGCGAGGTCCGCATGACCGTGGACTCTGTCGACACCGGTGTCGCCGCCGTCGACGGTGACACGGCCCGGACGTTGTCCGCGGTGCGTGTGACGATGCGCAGCATCGAGGACAGCGAGGGGACCCAGCGCAGCTACAGGCTCGTCCAGGATCTGCAGAAGGAGGACGGACGATGGCTCGTGTCCAGGGTCGAGTTCGGCGGATGAGGCGGTCGCCGTCGGAGAGTGGTGGACCGCGTCGCCGGCTCTCCGGCCTGATCGGTCGCGTACGGACCCTCTCCACGGCGCCGGTCCGTGCCGCTCTGCGCAGACCGGAGACGGCACGGAGAAGGCTCTTCCTCACGGCCGGTGTGCTGGTCGTCGTGGCGGGGTTGTCAGCGGCGACGTGGTGGACGCTCGGCTCGGTCGAGTCGCAGCGGGAGAACGCGGTCGCCGAGACATCGCGGTCGGTCGAGACCCTGCTCAGCTACGACTTCCGTGAAGGCGAGACGGATGACCGGCTGCAGCTGCTCGGTGACGGGTTCCGGGAGCAGTACGCCGGATCGCTCCGGGACAAGGTCGCACCTGCCGCGACCGCTCAAGCGTCGATCGTCCGGACCCGGGTCGCGGAGAGCTCGGTTCTCGACGAGAGCCGCGGCGAGCTGACGCTGCTGTTGTTCCTGGACCGCACCGAGACGTCCGGTGCGGCTCCCGAGCCTGCGGTGTCCGGAAGCCGCGTCACGGTGAGAGCCATCGAGTCGGGCGGGCGCTGGCTGGTCGACGACCTCAGGGTCGTCTAGCCGGCCGCCTCCAGGCTCCGGCGGGAGGGCGGAGGTTCCGGATCGTCACCCCGGACCTCCGCCTTTCAGGTCGATCAGGGTCGCAGGGCGTGGAGAACCATGGACTGCGTCGTGGAGATGATGGTCTCCAGGTCACCACGTTCCGGGTCCCACCATTCCGCAGCCCAGTTCAGGGCGCCGAGCACGACCATCCGGGCGACCCCGGCGTCCAGGTCCTCGCGCAGCATGCCGGTGTCAGCGAGATCGGTGATGAGCGAACGCCAGATGTCGTTGTAGGCGGTGATCTCGGCCCGGGCCCTCGCCCCCACCTGTTCGGGGAGCTGGTTGCCGTTCCGGATGATCGCCTTCGAGTACTCGGACAGCTCCAGCTCGTTGCGCAGATGCGCTTCGACCGCGGTGGAGATCTTCGCTGCCGGGTTCGCCGCCGGCGGCAGCTCGTCGAGCGCCTCGCGGAGGTGATCGAGCATCGCCGCGGCGCCCGCGTACATGACCTCCTCGATGAGGTCCTCGCGAGACGAGTAGTAGTAGTAGATCGCCGGGGCCTGCATCTGCGCTTCTTCGGCGATGTCGGACAACCGGGTTCCGGCGTAGCCCTGGCGGCTCAGCACGCCGGCAGCTGCGGTCAGCAGCCGTCGCCGGGTTCGTGCCGACTTCGTGTCTCCATCTTCGTGATCACCGGTACCGGAGGGGCGCCGGGGAGTCTTCCGGGGTTTCCGGCGGCTCACCGACGGTGGGGACGCCGTCGCCCCCTCATCGCCCGCGGAGTGAACCCGGTCCTCGTGTTCGCCGTTCACCGGCTCCGGCGAAGTCGCTGCAGCCACGTGCAAGAGTGTATTCACAATGCCGTCCTCCCTCGTCGCGGCGCGCTCAGGGACGGACTCGCCCGGCGATCTCCCGGCCGACGATCTCCTTCATGATCTCGGTCGTTCCGCCGTAGATGGTCTGGATCCGGCAGTCCGCGTAGGCACGGGCGACCGGATACTCGATCATGTAGCCGTAACCGCCGTGCAGCTGGACGCACCGGTCGGTGATCCGCTTCTGCAGCTCGGTGATGAACCACTTGCCCTTCGCGGCCTCGACCGGTGTCAGCTGGTCTGCGTTGAACGCACGGACGCAGCGGTCGACGTAGGCCTCGGCGACGTCGAGTTCGGTCTCCATCTCGGCCAGGGCGAAACGGGTGTTCTGGAAGTCGCCGATCGAACGGCCGAACGCGGCCCGGTCGAAGCAGTAGCGCGCCGTCTCCTCGTACACCGCGCGTGCGGCGGTGTAGCCACCGGAGATCAGACCGAGTCGTTCCTGCGGGAGGTGGCTCATCAGGTGGTGCATCCCGCGTCCCTCGGTGCCGATCAGGTTGCCGGCCGGAACCCGGACGCCGTCGAAGAAGAGCTCGCCGGTGTCCTGCGCGTGCAGCCCCACCTTCTCCAGGCGGCGGCCGCGGGTGAACCCCTCCATCCCCTCCTCGACCACGAGGAGGCTGAAGCCACGGGAGCCCGCGTCCGGATCGGTGCGCACGGCGACGATCACGAAGTCGGCCGACATCGCGCTGGAGATGAAGGTCTTCTGTCCGTCGAGGATCCAGTCGGCGTCCGGACCGTCGCCGTCCCGCCTGGCCGAGGTGCGGATACCCTGCAGGTCACTACCGGTTCCGGGCTCGGTCATCGCGAGCGCTCCGAGCATCTGGCCCTGTGCGAAGGGGGCCAGCCAGCGCTGCTTCTGCTCCGCCGTGGTGAGGTCGAGCAGATAGGCCAGGACGAGGTCGTCCTGCAGACCGATCGTCATCCCGAACGAGGTGGCCCCGGTCCGCGCGATCTCCTCGTTGACGATCATACGGAACCGGTAGTCGGTCTCACCTGCGCCGCCGTACTCCTCGGGTACCGCGAGGGCGTAGACGCCCTGCGTGGCCGCCGCCTTGAAGACCGAGCGCTCGATGCCGCCGTCACGCTCCCAGTCGAGGAAGTACGGCTCCACCTCCCGCTTCAGGAACTCGCGGACGGTCTCGCGATACAACTCGTGGTCGTCGGAATACAGGTCGCGCTGCACGGCACACCCCCAAGGTCGATGTTTCTAAGTTAGAATAGACGAAAGATCCGGTCCGTCGCTCGTCCGGCGTCATGTGTCCTTGGTCCCCGGCGGCCGGGACAGGCCGTTCCGGACGAGGAGCTGTGCGGTCCGGACGATCCCCGACAGGTCCCCGTGGTGGGGGCTCCACCACTCGCAGGCCCAGTTGAGGGCGCCCAGGACCAGCATCCGGCTCGCTCCCGGATCCAGGTCCGGATGCATCGCCCCCTCGGCCCTCGCGCAGTCCAGCAGATCGCGCCAGATCGCCGCGTACCGCCGTTCCTCGACGAGCTGCCGCTCCCGTGAATCGACAGGGAGCTGAGAGGTGTTCCTGATCGCCGCGGCCGCATAGTCCGACTCCTGGAGTATCACCTGCAGGTGCGCCTCCACTGCGAGATCGATCCGGTCGAGGGCCGCGGTGCCGGGCGGCAGTGACTCGAGGCGGTCCCGCACGTGTCCGAGGTGCCGGACCATCCCGGTGATCACCACCTCCTCGACGAGGTGTTTCCGGGAGTCGAAGTAGTAGTAGATCGCGGGTGCCTGTACCCCCGCTCGTGCCGCGATGTCCGAGAGCCGCGCTCGTGCGAAGCCGTCGCCGGCCAGGATGGCCGCGGTGGCATCGAGGATCCGTCGCCGGGTCTCCTCCGGGCGTTGCCGGTCGTGGGCGGTTCCGCCGCGTCCGGACCGAGGCCTGGCCGGGTCGTTCACGGCATCGACGACCCGCCGCCGACCGCCACCACCTGCCCGGTCACCTGGCGGGCGGTCACCTCGGAGGCGATCCAGGCGACGGCGTTGCCCACGTCCGTGGGTGTCGTCGGCCTGCGCAGGGCCTGTGTGCGGAGGATCGACTGCACCGCGGACTCGTCGAACAGGCCCTCGCGTCCCTCGGCCCAGACGCTGTGTGGGCCGACTTCCTGGTCCTCAGGGGGGAGCACGAGGCCGGGTGCCACGACGTTCGACCGGATCCCGAAGCGTCCGTTCTCCCGGGCGACGGTGCGGGCCAACGAGATCAGGCCAGCCTTGGTGCTCCCGTAGATGCCCTGCCGGACCGCTCCGAACGCCGCGTCGCTGGACAGGAAGACGACGGCTCCCCGGCCGGCCTCGCGCATCGGGGCGATCGCCGCCTGCGTGCACTCGATCGCAGCGAAGAGGTTGACCTCGACGGTGCGTCGCCACAGGTCACGGTCCGTCTGATCGGTGAACCAGCCGGGTGCACTCCAGCCCGCGTTGTTGACCAGGACGTCGATGCCGCCCCACAGTTCGGTCATCCGGGAGACGAGTTCCAGGCCGGCCCCCTCGGCAGTCAGGTCGGCGGCGAACGGCTCCGCATCGAGGGCACCGCTGTCGCGCAGGTGGCGCGCGGTCGCCGCGGCCTGATCACCGTCGATGTCCGCGACGAGGACCCTTGCCCCTTCCGCGGCGAACACCTCGGTGATCCCTCTTCCGATGTTGGCGGCTCCGCCTGTGACTGCCACGCGGGTGCCCGCGAGTCCGAGATCCACGATCCGACCTCCTCGGTGCTTCAGCGCGCACCCCCCGCACCGGGGGGCGCGCTTGTCCACTCGCATCATCTAATCTAGATTAAGAAAAATCTACCCGTCACTCATCGAGGAGGACCGGACCGAGATGACTTCACTCGCCTCTCCGGCCGGTGCGTCTCCCGGCGTCCCGGCCGGCGGCGCAGCGGCCGACGCCGCGGCCACCGAGGTCGCGCGGTTGCGCCGGACCTTCGCCACCGGCCGCACACGCTCGCTGGCGTGGCGCAGGGCTCAGCTCGCCGGGATCGAGAAACTCATCGCCGAGTGCGAGTCGGAGCTCGCCGAGGCGCTGGCCCAGGATCTCGGGCGATCAGCGCACTACGCCTGGCTCGGTGACTTCGCCTCCACCGCCGCCGAGGCTGCGTTCGCGCGACGTCATCTCAAGCGCTGGATGCGGCGGCGCCGCACCGGCCTGCCGCTGTCGATGCGGCCCGGGCGCGCCTTCTACCAGTACGAGCCACTGGGGGTCGTGCTGGTGATCGGCCCCTGGAACTACCCCGTGTACCTCACCCTGGGGCCGCTCGTCGCCGCCGTCGCGGCCGGCAACGTGGCGGTGCTGAAGCCCTCGGAGCACGCTCCTGCGACCTCGGCCGCCCTGGCCCGGCTGGTCCCGCGCTACCTCGACCCGGACGCCGTCGCCGTGCTGGAGGGGGATGCCGCGACCACCCAGGCGCTGCTCGCGCAGGGGGTGGACCACGCGTTCTTCACCGGTGGCACGGAGATCGGCAAGCGGGTGATGGAGGCTGCAGCGGCGCATCTGACACCGGTCACCCTCGAGCTCGGAGGGAAGAGCCCGGTGATCGTCGCCGACGACGCCGACGTCGAGGTCGCCGCCCGGCGCATCGCCTGGGTCAAGCTCCTGAACTCGGGCCAGACCTGCATCGCGCCCGACTACGTGCTCGTCGTCGAGCGTCTGCGGGACCGCCTCGTCGACCGGATCACGGCGACGGTCGCCGAGTTCCAGCGGGGCGAACCGGCTGCCCAGCCGATCGTCGATCGCCGGCAGCTGAAGCGGCTCGCGGGCCTGCTGGCCGATCACGGCGGCCGGACCGCGCTCGGCGGAGTCGTCGACGAGGACGCCGTCGCGATCGAACCGACCGTGGTGGTCGACCCGGACCCCGGGTCGGCTCTCATGGGCGAGGAGATCTTCGGCCCGATCCTGCCCGTACTCACCGTCGGCTCGGTCGACGACGCGATCGCGTTCGTCGACGCCCGGCCGAAGCCACTGGGGCTCTATCTGTTCACCGGGTCGCGGTCCGTGCGCGAGCGGGTGATCTCCGGAACGAGCTCGGGGGGCGTGGTGGTGAACCACCTCGCCTTCCACTGCCTGGTGCCGCAGCTGCCCTTCGGCGGGGTGGGGGACAGCGGGATCGGGGCCTACCACGGCGAGTGGGGATTCCAGGAGCTCAGTCACCGCAGGGCCGTGCTGGCCAAGCCGGCCAAGCCGGACCCGTCGCTGATGTACCCCCCCTACACCGAACGCAAGAAGGCGCTCATGCGCCGGTTCTTCTGAACGGAGAGACGATGCGACAGGCCGTCATCTGCGAGCCGTTGCGCACGCCGGTCGGCGGGTTCGGGGGCGGGCTCCGCGCAGTGCCGCCGCACACCCTGGCGGCGACGGTGATCCGTGCGCTGGTCGACCGCACCGGGCTGCCGGAGGACCGGGTCGACGACGTCGTGCTCGGCAACTGTTATCCGACGATGGATGCTCCGGCGATCGGGCGCGTGGCGGCGCTCGATGCGGGACTGCCCGTGTCGGTGCCCGGGATGCAGGTCGACCGTCGGTGCGGGTCGGGGCTCCAGGCCGTGATCCAGGCCGCGCTGCAGGTCGTGACCGGGGCGAACGAGCTGGTGCTGGCCGGCGGCGCGGAGTCCATGTCGAACGCTCCCTTCTACTCCACCGCGATGCGCTGGGGGGTGAAGGGCGGCCCCGGCGTGCTGTTGAACGACGCGCTGGTCACCGGCCGGCTCCGGGCCGGAGGGGAACTCCACCCCGTCCCGGGCGGGATGATCGAGACGGCCGAGAACCTGCGTGCCGAGTACTCGATCCCGCGCGAGGAGCAGGACGAGTTCGCCGTCGGCTCCCACCGGCGGGCCGCGGCCGCGGCGGCGGCAGGCGTGTTCGCCGAGGAGATCGTCCCGGTCACTGTGCCGTCGAGACGTGGCGACGACGTCGTCGACGCGGACGAGCACATCCGGCCCGATGCGTCGGCGGAGAAGCTCGACCGTCTCCGGCCGATCCTCGAGCGCTCGATGGCGGGCTCGACCGTCACTGCGGGCAACGCGTCCGGGCAGAACGACGGTGCCGCCGTCTGCATCGTGACGACGGAGGAGACCGCCGCCGAACTCGGCCTGCGGCCGCTCGTGCGGCTGGTGTCCTGGGGCTCGAGCGGCGTGCTGCCGCGCACGATGGGAATCGGCCCGGTCCCGGCCGTGGAGAAGGCGCTCGATGCGGCCGGGCTCGCGCTCAAGGACATGGACCTGATCGAGCTCAACGAGGCCTTCGCCGCCCAGGTGCTCGCCTGTACCCGCGAGTGGGACTTCACGCCTGGCGACTTCGACCGCCTCAACGTGCACGGCTCCGGCATCTCGCTCGGTCACCCGGTCGGTGCCACCGGGGCTCGGATCCTCGCCACGCTGAGCCGGGAGATGGTCCGGCGCGACGTCCGGTACGGCGTCGAGACGATGTGCATCGGCGGCGGACAGGGGCTCGCCGCGGTGTTCGAGACGGTGCGCTCGTGAGCCGGCCCCTCGACGGGCTGCAGATCGTCGAGTGCGCGAGTTTCGTCGCGGGTCCCACCGCAGGCATGACACTGGCCCAGCTGGGCGCGTCGGTCATCCGGGTGGATCCGATCGGGGGTGGCGCCGACCATCGGCGGTGGCCCGTCGTCGGGGACGGCGAGGGCCCGGCCGATGCGGAGTCCTACTACTGGACATCGCTGAACAAGGGCAAACGCTCGGTGGCGCTGGACCTGCGCTCGGACCGCGGACGTGAGTTGCTGCTCGCGATCGTGACCGCGTCCGGTCAGGACCGGGGGATCCTCGTCGACAACGTCGTGGGGCGCCGCTGGATGGCCCACGACGTGCTGGCCGCTCGCCGTCCCGATCTCGTGCACGTCCGTGTGCAGGGCCATCCCGACGGCCGGCCGGCGGTCGACTACACGGTCAACGCCGAGGTCGGCGTCCCGCAGATCACCGGCAGCGTGGAGGGCGGGACACCGGTGAACCACGTGCTTCCCGCCTGGGACCTGGTGACGGGTCAGGCGGTCGCCACCGCGGTCCTCGCCGGGGTGCACCACCGGACCCGGACCGGTGACGGTGCCTACGTCCAGATCGCGTTGGCCGATGTCGCGCTGGCCGGGGTCGCCAACCTCGGCTGGCTGTCGGAGGCCGCGGACCGCGCCGGCGACCGGCCGCGCCACGGGAACCACGTCTACGGCTCCTTCGGTGTCGATTTCGCGTGCGCCGACGGGGAGCGCGTGATGGTGGTCGCCCTGACCGAGGGCCAGTGGGACGCACTGCGTGGTGTGACCGGCACCGGTGACGTCTTCGGGGCGCTCGAGAAGGCGCTGGAGATCGACCTCTCCCGAGAGGCGGAGCGGTACCGGTTGCGCGACACGATCGCCGCGATCCTCACCCCCTGGTTCGCCGCGCGGGACTCCGCGACCGTCGCCGACGAGCTCGACGGAGCGCGCGTGCTGTGGGGGCGTTATCGCGGGATGGCCGGTGTGGTCGCCGCTCACCGCGAGGGCGGGCACCCGGTGCTCGCCGAACTTCCCCTCGACGACGGGGTGACGTCGGTGACCGGTCGGTCGCCGATCCGGTGGTCCACGTCCGGGGGAGGTCACGCCGGCGACGGCCACGGTCCGGTCGGTCGAGCGCCGGTCCTGGGGCGGGACACCCATGCGGTGCTCGCTGATCTGCTGGGGCTCGACACACACGAGATCGGCCGGCTGGCCGACGACGGCGTCGTCCCCGCCTGACGGCACGCCGAGACAGAGGAGAGCAGCGTTGCTCCGCGAACAGTTCGACTTCCTGGGCGCCGTCGCCGGTGTCGTGAGCAGCCGTGTCACCGAGCGGGTGCGACCACCCGCTCGCGCTCTCGATCCCGACGTACCTCCGGTGTCCGTGACCGATGTGACCCCTCAGTGGCTGACCGGTGCGCTGTGCCGAGAGGTACCGGGTGCGCGGGTCGTCGACGTGACCCTCGGTGCGTCGTCCAGTGGGACCAGCTTCCGGCAGGAGCTCACGGTCGCCTACAACGACGCCGGGCGCGCGGCGCAGCTGCCCGAGCTGCTGTTCACCAAGACCACGCCAGGTCTGGTCCACCGCCTGCTCGTCGGAGTGACCGGGGCGGCGGGCGCCGAGGCGCTGTTCTACAGGGACATCCGTCGCCATCTCGACATCGGCGCGCCCCGGGGATATCACGGTGCGTGGGATCCGCGTACCTGTCGTTCACTGGTCCTCACCGAGGACGTCGCGCGCACACGCGGCGCCGTCTTCGCCGACGCCACCGGGTCGATGGTCGACCGGGTGGGGGCGGAGAGCATGGTCCGGGAGCTCGCCGCCTACCACGGGCGCCTCTGGGAGGATCCGCGGCTGGAGGGTGGCTGGGGCCTGCGCGACGCGCTGGCATGGCAACGGAACTTCAACGCCAAGACGCGATTCGACACCGGCGCGATCGTCGGCCTGAGGCTGGCCGGTGACGAGGTTCCTGCCGTCCTGCGGAGGCGGGTGGGCGAGGTGCGCGCAGCGTTCATGCGTTCACTCGAGCTCAACGTCGGCCTGCCGAGGACCCTCCTGCACCACGACGTGCATCCCGGGAACTGGTTCGCACTGCCGTCGGGGGAACTGCACCTCTACGACTGGCAGGGCATCGCCTCCGGGAACTGGGCGCTCGACTACTCCTACGCGATCAGCGCAGGCCTGTCGATCGAGGACCGCCGGAGCTGGGAGCGCGAGCTGCTCGCCCTCTACCTGGACGAGCTCGGAGCTGCCGGAGGCTCGCCGCCGTCGTTCGACGACGCCTGGCTCGCCTACCGGCAGCAGATGTTCCACGGCTTGATCCTCTGGGCCTACACCTTCCTGGTCGGCAAGGTCGCCGAGCTCCAGCGCGATGCCCACGTCCGCACCCTGATCCGCCGGACCGGAGCGGCGGTCGTGGATCTCGAGTCCCTGGACTCGCTGAATCGCACGCCGGCCCCCTGACCTCCAGACCTCATCCGAAAGGAGACCTGTGCGCAACGCCGTCATCGTCGAGGCCGTCCGGACACCCGTCGGCCGGGGTAAGGACGGCGGGGGGCTCTCCGCCGTCCACCCGTCGGACCTGCTCGCCGCTCCTCTCCAGGCACTCGTCGACCGCACCGGAGTGGACCCGGCTCTGGTCGAGGACGTGATCGTGGGCTGCGCGCAGCAGGTGGGCGAGCAGTCCGGGAACATCGGCCGCAACGCGGTACTCGGTGCCGGTTTCCCCGAGCACGTCCCGGCGACCACCCTGAACAGGCAGTGCGGTTCCAGCCAGCAGGCCGCCACCTTCGCCGCGCAGGCGGTCATGGCGGGCACCCACGACGTCGTGGTGGCTGCCGGGGTGGAGTCGATGAGTGTGGTACCGATCGGCAGCTCACGTCCGTCCAGTCCCGGCGAGCGGGTACGGGCGCGATACCCGGACGGTCTGGTCAACCAGGGGATCTCCGCCGAGCTCGTTGCTGCGCGATGGAAGTTGGGCCGGGACGAGCTCGACGCGTACGCCGCGCGGTCGCACCGACTGGCCGCGGACACCTGGGCCGCGGGTGGGTTCGATGCCGAGGTCGTCGCGGTACCCGAGGCGCCGGATCTCGTGACCGACGAGACCGTGCGTGCGGGGACGACGGCGGAGCGGCTCGGCGGGCTGCGGCCCTCGTTCCGCAGCGACGAGATGGAGCGGCGGTTCCCGGAGATCGACTGGAGCATCACGCCGGGCAACTCGTCACCACTGACCGACGGCGCGTCCGCGGTGCTGGTGATGAGCGAGGAGCGGGCCCGGGCGCTGGGACTTCGGCCGCGCGCCCGGTTCCACTCCTTCGCCGTCGTCGGCGACGACCCGCTGCTCATGCTCACCGGACCGATCCCGGCGACCCGTCGGATCCTGGAACGCAGCGGTCTGACCCTCGACGAGATCGACGCCTACGAGGTCAACGAGGCGTTCGCCCCGGTTCCGCTGGCATGGGCCGCCGAGCTCGGAGCGGACCCGGAGCGTCTCAACCCACGGGGCGGCGCCATCGCGCTGGGGCACGCGCTCGGCTCGTCGGGCACCAGGCTGCTGGTCACCCTGCTGCACCACCTCGAGGCGAGCGGCGGGCGCTACGGTCTGCAGACGATGTGTGAGGCCGGTGGCATGGCCAACGCGACGATCATCGAACGTCTCTGAGACCGCTCCCGGGGTCGGCCGGTCCAGCCGGCCCCGGGGGAGCGGAGCGGCTCAGCGACCCCGGTAGACCGCCGGGCGCTTCTCGACGAAGGCGGCCCGTCCCTCGGCGTAGTCGTGAGTGGTCGCGTGCGACTGCTGCAGGTCGGCCTCCAGCGCCATCTGCTCCGCCAGGGTGCGCTGCGATGCCGTGTCCAGCGCACGCTTCATGTTGCCGATGGCGACCGTCGGGCCGACCGCGAGGCGCCCGGCGAGCGCCTCGGCGGCCGATCGGAGCTCCGCGGCCGGGTGCACCGCGTTGACCAGGCCCCAGCTCTGCGCCTTCGCGGCGGGCAGCTTGTCGCCGAGCATGCAGAGCTCCGCGGCACGGGCCAGGCCGACCCGCTCGGCGAGGAACGCCGTCGCGCCGCCGTCGGGCATCACCCCGATCCGGACGAAGGCGAGCAGGAGGAAGGCGTCGTCGGCGGCCAGCAGCAGGTCGCAGGCCAGTGCGAGGGAGACGCCGAGACCGGCACAGGCCCCCTGGACCGCGCCGACGAACGGCTTCGGGCAGGCCCGGATCTCGGCGATGATCGGGTTGTAGATCTCCCGGAGGCGCCCCGACAGGTCCGGTGCCCCGTCGTCGCCGGTCTCCCGGGTGTTCTTCACATCCGCCCCGGCGCAGAAGGAGCGTCCCGCTCCGGTCACGAGCACAGCGCGGACGGCGTCGTCCTCGGTGGCGCGGCGTACCGCGGCCAGCAGCTCACGGCCCATCTCCGGGGTCCACGCGTTGAGGGCGTCCGGCCGGTCGAGCTCGATGTGTGCGTAGCCGGCGCCGCCGGCCGGCTCGCCGACCGGGACCACCTCATAGCGGACCGTTCGGCTCGCCGCGTCGTCGTCGCGGGTGACGGAGGGTGGGGTGCTGTCGCTGCTCACCGATGAAGCGTACTTTCTCGAATTTTGTTTCGAAACCTGCGTCGCAGTGGTTGACCCGCGGCGCATCGCGCTGTTTACTCTGGATTCAAATCTGAACGGAGGTGGCACCGATGCCCGCTCCCCGCCTGGTCGTGGTCGGAGCCTCGCTGGCCGGACTGCGGGCCGCGGAGGCGGCCCGATCCGCCGGCCACGAGGGGTCCGTCACGCTCGTCGGGGCGGAGTCCCATCTGCCCTACGACCGGCCGCCGCTGTCGAAGGCGTACCTCGACGACGCCGAGATCCCGGACGTCGCGTTCCGCGAGGAACAACACCTCGTCGAGGATCTCGGGGTGGAGCTGAAGCTCGGCACCCGGGCGACCGGACTGGACACCGACGCCCGTGAGCTGGTGACCGATAGCGGTCGGATCCCCTACGACGGTCTCGTCGTCGCGACGGGTGCCCGCGCCCGCACGCTGCCGGGAACCGACGGCATCGCCGGCGTCCACACCCTGCGCACGCTCGACGACGCCGTGGCCGTCCGGGCCGCGCTGGAGGCCGGTGCCCGGACCGTCGTGGTCGGCGCGGGCTTCATCGGTTCCGAGGTGGCATCGGGCGCTCGCAAGCGCGACCTGCCGGTGACGATCGTCGAGGCGCTTCCGACGCCTCTGGTCCGTGCCATCGGCGAGGAGATGGGCTCGGCGCTGACGCTGCTGCACGATGCGAACGGCACCGAGATGCGTTGCGGCACGGCGGTCGACGGCCTGGAGACGGCTGACGACCGGGTCACCGGTGTGCGGCTCGCCGACGGTCAGGTCCTGTCCGCCGATCTCGTCGTCGCCGGGATCGGTGCCGTGCCCGAGGTCGACTGGCTCGACGGCAGCGGCGTCGAGGTGGAGAACGGTGTCGTCGCCGACGAGACGCTGCGTACGGCGGTGCCCGGCGTGTACGCCGCGGGCGACGTGGTCCGGTGGCGGAACGGGATCTTCGACAATCTCCCGGGCGGCGGGCTGATGCGCGTCGAGCACTGGACCGGGGCCGCCGAGCAGGGTGCGCTCGCTGCGCGCAACGCGCTCGATCCGGAGAACGCGAAGCCCTACGAGACCGTCCCGTACTTCTGGTCGGACTGGTACGGCAGCCGCATCCAGTTCGTCGGGGTGCCCGCTGCCGACGAGATCACGGTGGTGTCGGGATCGGTCGACGACCACCGGTTCGTCGCCCTCTACCGCACCGGCGACCGGCTGACCGGCGCGCTGACCGTGAACCGCCGGGCCGACGTCATGAAGTACCGGGTGAACATCCAGCGGCGCATGTCCTGGCAGGACGCCCTGGCCTTCGCCGAGAAGCGCGAGGCGGCCGCGGCCGCGCGCGCCTGACCCCCGAGATCCGAGAGGACCCACGATGCCCGAGGCCTACGTCGTCGACGCCGTCCGCACCCCGGTCGGCCGTCGCAAGGGAGGGTTGGGTGGCGAGCACCCGGCCGACCTGGGCGCGCACCCGATCCGCAACCTCGTGGAACGGACCGGAGTCGACCCGGCGGCGATCGAGGACGTCGTGTACGGCTGCCTGGACAACGTCGGTGGGCAGGCCGGGGACATCGCCCGCACCTGTGCACTCGTGGCGGGTCTGCCCGAGCACGTCCCGGGTGTGACCGTGGACCGGCAGTGCGGTTCCAGCCAGCAGGCGATCTCGTTCGCAGCGCAGGCCGTCCTGTCCGGTACATCCGATCTGGTGGTGGCCGGCGGGGTGCAGAACATGACGCGCTACCCGTTGATGGCCGGCTGGAAGGCCGGTGCGGAGTACGGGGATCCCGACCCGTGGAGCACCAGCCCCGGCTGGCGGGCGCGCTACGGAGACGCCGAGATCTCCCAGTTCCGGGCGGCCGAGATGATCGCCGAGAAGTGGGGGATCAGCCGCGAGGACATGGAGGCCTTCGCACTCGAGAGTCACCGCCGCGCACTCGCCGCCATCGACGCCGGGCACTTCGACCGCGAGGTCGTGGCCTACGGCGACGTCACCACCGACGAGGGACCGCGTCGTGACACGTCCGCCGAGAAGATGGCGGGCCTGCAGCCGCTGTCTCCGGGGGGCAACGTCACCGCTGCGGTGTCGAGCCAGATCTCCGACGGCGCCGCGGCGGTCCTGATCGCCTCGGAGCAGGCGGTACGCGACCACGGCCTGACCCCGCGGGCTCGCATCCACCACGTCTCCACCCGGGGAGCGGACCCGACCTGGGTCCTCACCGCGCCCATCCCGGCCACCGAGCACGCACTGAAGCGGACCGGACTGGCCATCGGTGACATCGACGTCGTGGAGATCAACGAGGCGTTCGCGTCGGTGGTGCAGGCCTGGCTGCAGGAGACGGGCGCCGACCCGGCCCGGGTGAACCCGAACGGTGGCGCGATCGCGCTCGGACACCCTCTCGGTGCTTCCGGTGCACGGCTGTTCTGCACGCTGCTGGGCGAGCTCGAGCGCACCGGCGGCCGGTACGGACTGCAGACCATGTGCGAGGGCGGCGGCCAGGCCAACGTGACCGTGATCGAACGGCTCTGAGCCGACCCCAGAACCCCCGGTACCGCGCGCCGGCGCCGCCGCGCATCCCCCGACGGTGCGCGGTACCGGAACCCCTCGTCCGCTACGGCCCGCCACCGGTGGCCCGGTTCCCGACACCTCGACGTGGAAGGTCAGACAGATGTATCCAGGAGTGCACGCTGCGTCCGATCCGGACAAGCTCGCCGCGACGCTGGCCGACACCGGCGAGACCTTGACCTATGGACAGCTCGAGGAGCGCTCCGTCCGGTTGTCCCGGGCGCTGCACGACGCCGGCCTGCGCAAGGGCGACGTCGTCGCACTGCTGAGTGAGAACAGCCTGCGGGCGTTCGAGGTGTACTGGGCCGCGATCCGGTCCGGTCTCTACGTCACCGCTGTCAACCACCACCTCGCCCCGGACGAGGTCGGCTACATCGTCGCGGACTCCTACGCCTCCGCACTGGTGGTCTCGTCGGAGAAGGCCGAGATCGCGACCGCGCTGCTGCCCGAGCTCGGCCACCTCAAGTCCCTGCTCGCGTTCGGCGGAGACGTCGAGGGGTTCGCCCCGTACGAGGACGCTCTCGCCGCGGCGTCGCCCGAGCCCCTGGACGAGCAGCCGCACGGCGCCCCGATGCTGTACTCGTCGGGCACGACCGGCCTGCCGAAGGGAGTCAAGCCTCCGCTGCCTCCGGTCTCGCTCGGCGAGCTGGGCGATCCCGTCACCGGACTCGCGAAGCAGCACTTCGGGGTCGGCCCGGACACGGTCTACCTCAGCCCGGCGCCCGTCTACCACGCCGCGCCCCTGCGGTGGTGCGGCGCGGTGCAGGCGCTCGGTGGGCACGTGGTGATGATGCGCAAGTTCCACGCGGAGCGGTCGTTGGCCGCGATCTCCGAGTTCGGGGTCACGCACGGCCAGTTCGTCCCGACGATGTTCGTGCGCATGCTGCAGCTGCCGGACGAGGTCCGTGCGGCCCACGACACGTCGAGTCTGCGACTCGCCCTGCACGCCGCCGCGCCGTGCCCGGTCGAGGTGAAGCAGAAGATGATCGACTGGTGGGGGCCGATCCTGGTCGAGTACTACGCCGGTACCGAGGGCAACGGCATGACGGTGATCGACTCGGCGGCCTGGGCGGAGAAGCAGGGCTCGGTCGGGCGAGCGGTGCTCGGGACACCCCGGGTCTGCGACGACGACGGCGACGAGCTGCCGGCCGGTGAGATCGGGAACGTGTACTTCGAGCGGGACCACGTCCCGTTCGAGTACCACAACGACCCGGAGAAGACGAAGAAGTCGCAGCACCCGGCCCACCCGAACTGGACGACCTTGGGCGACATCGGATACCTCGACGGCGACGGGTTCCTGTTCCTGACCGACCGCAAGTCGTTCACCATCATCTCCGGCGGGGTGAACATCTACCCGCAGGAGATCGAGAACGTGCTCGTCCTGCACCCCGCGATCCGCGACGTCGCCGTCGTCGGCCTTCCGGACCCGGAGATGGGGGAGTCCGTCACCGCGTTCGTCGAACCACGCGACGGGATCGACACGAACCCGGAGCTCGGCGAGGAGATCATCGAGTTCGTCAAGGCCCGGATCGCGTCGTTCAAGGCGCCGCGCAGCGTCCGGTTCGTCGACACACTGCCGCGCACCGAGACCGGGAAGCTCGTCAAGGGCGACCTCAAGCGGAAGTACGCGAACGCATGACCGGGCGTGGGCCACTGGCCGGACGCACCGTCGTCGAGCTGGCGGGTCTCGGTCCCGCACCGTTCGCCTGCATGGCCATGGCGGACCTGGGGGCCGAGGTGATCCGGGTGGACCGTCCCGGCCCCGACAACGGGCCCGGTGCGCCGTCGGCGGCGGACGTGCTGAACCGTGGCAAGCGGTCGATCGTGCTGGATCTCAAGCAGCCGAGTGCCGTCGATGCCGTGCTGACACTCTGCGAGAGCGCAGACGTGTTGGTCGAGGGCTATCGGCCGGGGGTCGCCGAGCGTCTGGGGCTCGGCCCCGACGTGGTCGCCGCCCGCAATCCGGCTCTCGTCTACGGGCGGATGACCGGATGGGGACAGGACGGCCCGATCGCGAACAGCGCAGGCCACGACATCGGCTACATCGCCGTGACCGGCGCACTGCACGCGATCGGCGAGGCCGGTGGGCCGCCGCGGATCCCGCTGAACCTCGTCGGCGACTTCGGCGGGGGCGCGACCTACCTGGTGATCGGTATCCTCGCCGGTCTGCTGGACGCCGACCGTACCGGGCGCGGGCAGATCGTCGACGCCGCCATCGTGGACGGCACGTCGCATCTGCTCGCCGCGATCCACTCGATGCTGGGATCCGGGCGCTGGGTCGACGAGCGGGGAGCGAACCTGCTCGACGGTGGGGCTCCGTACTACTCGGTCTACGAGACGGCCGACGGCAGGCACATGGCGGTCGGCGCGATCGAGCCGAAGTTCTTCGCGGAGTTGTTGCGCCTGCTCGACATCGGACCGGCCGAGCTCGATGCCGCGGCGCAGCAGGACCGGTCCGCCTGGCCGCAGCATCGTGAACTCTTCGCGGCACGATTCCGGTCCCGGAGCAGGGACGAGTGGACCGCGGTGTTCGACGGGACCGACGCGTGCGTCGCCCCGGTGCTGAGCCTGCGCGAGGCCACCGATCACCCGCAGGTGGCGGCACGTGGCAGCGTGATCGAGACCGACGGGGTCGTCCAGCCGGGTACCGCGCCGCGGTTCTCGGCCCACCCGGCCGGTCCGCCGAAACCGCCACCCGCCCGTGGCGGTGACACCGCCGAGATCCTGCGCAGGGCCGGGGTGGACGTGGACGCGCTGTTGTACACGAGCGCTGCGTTCCAGAACTCCGACGAGTAACGAGGCCCGCCGTGGTCCAGTCTCCCGCCGAACGCCGCGCCGCGATCGAGTCACGGCACCCGAGCTGGCGCCCGACCACGCTCGGCGGGTCACTCCGTCGCTGTGCCGACGCATGGCCGGATCGTCCCTTCGTCATCGCCGACGACCGGTCGCTGACGTACTCGGAGGTGGATCGCAGGGTCACCCATCTGGCCGACGGACTGGCCGCGCTCGGCGTGCAGCCCGGGGACCGGGTGGGCCTGCTGATGGCGAACCATCCGGAGTTCGTCCTGCTCAAGTTCGCGATCGCCCGGGCAGGTGCGGTCGCGATCCCGTTCAACTTCCTCTACCGCGCCTCGGAGCTCGCCTTCGTGCTCCGGCAGTCACGGTGCTCGGTGCTGCTGTCGATGACCGCCCACCGTGGGCTCGACTATCCGGCGATCCTCGACGAGATCGCACCCGGATGGACCGAGGGGCCGACGGCTGCGCTGCCCGACCTGACCGAGGTCGTCCTCCTCCCGACCGGTGGTGCCCCACCGCGAGGTGTCAGGGTCGTCGCCGAGCTCGAGGCTCTCGGCGCCGCTCATCCCAGGGCCGGGGCCGCGGACGGCGACCCCGATGCACCGGCCGACATCCTCTACACCTCCGGCACGACCGGATCTCCCAAGGGGGTCGTGGTCACCCATGACGCCGTCCTCCGCACCGGCTACGCGTCGGCTCTGACCAGAGCGTTCGAGGACGGCCGCAGGGTGCTGTTCGCCCTGCCCTGCTACCACATGTTCGCCTACGTGGAGGGTGTCCTGGCCGCGATGACGGTCGGGGGTGCGGTCGTGCCACGGCTCGCCTTCGCCCCTGAGGACCACTTCGCGGCGATCGAGCGGCACCGTGTCACCGAAGTGCTGTGCGTGCCGACGATGACCGTGGCGCTCGTCGAACACCCGTCCCGGCGCGAGTACGACCTCTCGAGCCTGATCGCGGTGCTGTCCGGGTCCGCGCCCTCCCCGGTCTGGCTCTGGGAGAAGATCCGTTCCGAGCTCGGTGCCGGTGAGCTCACGACGGGATACGGGATGACCGAGTGCGGGGGAGCGATGACCATGACGCTCCCGGAGGATCCGGTCGAGCGACACACGGACACGGTCGGAGCGCCGAAGCTCGCCGGTGTGGCCGGGATGCCCGAGGCCGGCGGTGCGCTCTGCCGCTACGCGGCGGCCGATCCACTGGACGGAACGGATCTGGCCGAGGGGGCCGAGGGCGAGCTGTACTCCTGGGGACCGACCCACATGCCCGGCTACTGGGACGCTCCGGAGGCGACGGCGGCCACCGTGCGTGCCGGCCGGGTGTACTCCGGTGATCTGGGCCGGGTCCGGCCGGATGGCTATCTGCAGCTGACCGGCAGGAGCAAGGAGCTCTTCAAGAGCGGTGGCGAGCTGGTGATGCCCAAGGAGATCGAGGATCTCCTCACCGGACATCCCGGTGTCAGCCAGGCCTATGTCGTCGGCGTTCCCGACGAGCGGTGGGGCGAGATCGGGTGCGCCTGGGTCGTGCCCGAACCGGGGGCCCGGCTCGATGCCGACGAGCTGGTCGCACTCTGTCGGGAGCGGCTCTCGCGGTTCAAGGTTCCCAAGCACGTCGTGCTCGTGGCGGCCGAGGAGCTCCCCACCACGCCGACCGGGAAGGTGCAGAAGTTCGAGCTCAGCCGGCTGGCGGAGGAGCGGCTCGGCTGATCTGCAACCGGAGCCTCGCTCCGGCCCGGGCCCGTCCGCGCCGGACGGGCCCGAGCCAGGGTAAGCGGGTCAGAGGTTGAGGCGGCAGGGCATGGACTTGATGGCCTGCATGAAGTTGCCCGCGAGGTAGACCGGCTCGTCCACCTCGATGTCGGGCACCCGGGTCAGCAACTCGGAGAAGATCGCCCGCAGCTGCGACTTCGCGAGCTGGTTGCCCATGCAGAAGTGCGGCCCACCTCCGCCGAAGCCGACGTGCGGGTTCGGCGACCGGGTGATGTCGAAGCGCATCGGGTCGTCGAACACCTCGGGGTCACGGTTGCCGGACGGGTAGAACAGCACGACCCACTCCCCCTCGCGGATGAGCTGCCCACCGAGCTCGACGTCGCGGGTGGCGGTGCGGCGGAAGGTCATCACGGGGCTGGCCCAGCGGACGAACTCGTCGATCGCGGGTCCGATCCGTCCGTCGAAGTCCTCGCGCAGCAGCGCACGCTGGTCCCGGTCGACGGTCAGCGCCCGCATCGCGGCCGAGGTGGTGTTGCGGGTGGTGTCGTTGCCGGCGACCGAGAGCAGGCAGAAGAAGGCCGCGATCTCCTCGTCGGTCAGCTGCTCACCGTCGACCTCGGCCTGTACGAGGTTGGTCATGAGGTCGTCGCGCGGCTCCGCCCGCCGTGCCTCGGCGAGGTCGAGAGCGACGTTGATCAGCGCCATCAGCGACTCGGTCAGGAGCTCGGCCGGTTCCCGTCCGGCGAGCACCTCCTCGTCGCCCCAGCTGACCATGCCCACGGCGCCCTTGGTGGCCAGATCCCGGGATTCCTGGTCCTCGACCCCGACCATCTCGAAGATCGTCCACTGCGGCAGACGGGCGGAGATCTGCTCGACGAAGTCGCAGTCGCCGGTCTCGATCAGCTGGTCCACGAGGCGGACCGCCTGGTTGCGGATCTGGTCCTCGATCTTCTTGACACGCTTCGGGGTGAACGCCGCGCTCACCAGCTTGCGGAGCTTCGTGTGGCGGGGAGCGTCGGTGGCGAGGAACGAGCTGACCGCCTCGAGGATGTCGGACGGGATGTCCTCCATCGTGATGCCTTCGCCCGAGCAGAAGGTCTCGGCGTCCTTGCTCACGGTGACGATGTCGGCGTGGCGTGTCACCGCCCAGAAACCGGGCTGCTGAGGGGGCATCATCGAGCCCTCAGCCGGGGGGTGCCAGCTGATCGGACGCAGCTCGCGCAGGACCGCGTAGTCCTTCTCCCGCTCTTCGGGGGACTTGGCCCAGAAGGCGATCGGTGCGAGCGACACGGGGTCGTACTGCCGTTCGGTCGCCTCGGTCGTCAGCGTCATCGCGTGCCTCCGGGGATGTTTTTAAGATGGATTAGGTAAGGGGGTCCAGCTTCGCCCGATGCGGACGAGGCTGTCAAGATTGGCGCGCTGCCGCCGCCGCGGCATCCGCCCTGTCAGCCGAGTTCGTCGCGCAGGGTGAACTTCTGCACCTTGCCGGCGGGAGTGTGCGGGAGCTCGTCGCGGAAGAACCAGCGGACCGGGACCTTGTACGGGCTCAGTCGTGCCAGACAGTGCTCGGCGAGTGCGTCCCCGGAGGCCTCCTCGTCGCGGACCGGTGCCGTCGGGACGACGACCGCAGCGACGATCTCCCCCCATTCCGGGTCGGGGAGTCCGATCACAGCAGCCTCGACGACGTCGGGGTGGGCGGCCAGCGCGATCTCGACCTCCGCGGGAGCGATGTTCTCCCCGCCCCTGATGATCAGGTCCTTGAGCCGCCCGGTCAGGGTGATCATCCCGCGCTCGTCCATCGTTCCGAGGTCGCCGGTGTGCAGGAAGCCCTCGTCGTCGACCGTATTCGCGGTGGCCGCCGGATCGTCGAAGTACTCGACCATCTGGTTGTACCCGCGTGCGCAGATCTCACCGGTCTCCCCGAGCGGCAGTGTCCGCCCCGTCACGGGGTCGACGATGCGAACGGCGACGTGCGGGAGCGGGCGGCCTACCGCCGTCAGCAGGTCCTCCCGGTGGTCTCTGCGGCGGGTCACGCACAGCACCGGGGAGAGTTCCGTCTGGCCGTAGAGGTTGTGCACGTGGGCGCCGAAACGCCGACCCACGGCGTCGATCATCGTGCCGGGGGCGGTCGCCGCACCGACGAACACCGTCTCCAGCCGGGGTGCATCTCCGCCGCGCTCCTCCGCAGCACGGAGAACGGCCCCCAGTACCGTCGGCACGCTCATCAGCACGGTCGCGTGCTCGTCGTGTATCGCCTCGAGAACACGTCCTGGCTCGAACCGGTCGATGAGAACGACGGTCCCCCCGAGTGTCGCGGGTCCCAGGGCGGAGATGACACAGCCCGCCGTGTGGAACGCCGGCAACGGTGCGATCGCGACCGGAGCCTCGGTGACCTCGGCGGCGAGCATGGTCAGCCGGGCGTTGTTCACCAGGGACCGGTGACGGAGCAGTACCCCCTTCGGGGTGCCCGTCGTCCCCGAGGTGAACTGCATCATCGCGGGACGCCCGGGGGCACTCCGCTCTTCGTGGCCGACGGGATCGCCGAGGAGCTCGTCGGCGCGCGAGAGGCGGACCACCGACCGGATGGACCCGACGCGGGGCGCCACGGCCGCAGCCGTGGCGGCCAGGTCGTTGCTCCCGGACGTGTCGGCATGGAGGAGGGCCGTCGAACGCGAGAGCCGCAGCGCGTGCTCCAGCTCGGGCTCGCGCAGAGCCGGGTTCAGCGCGACGAGCACGAGGCCTGCCAGCGCCGCCCCGTACTGGACGATGATCCACTCTGCGACGTTCGGAGCCCAGAGCGCGACGTGCTCGCCGGGCTCGGCGAGTTCCAGCAGTCGGCCGGCGACGCGCTCGGACTCGTCGAGCAGCTCGCCGTAGGTCCAGCGCCCTGCGGATCCGTCGTGTCGTGTACCGACGAGGGCGACGCGATCGGGGTGTCGTCGAGCCTGCGTCCGCAGCAGGCCGCCCACCGTGAGGTCCACGAGGGCGTCACCGCGCTCCGGAGCCCGGTCGGAGAGAGACACGGCCGGCGAGGACCAGGTCGGGGCGGGCTCGGTCATGGCGGTCCTTCGGGTCGGGCGACGATGACCTGCGAGAATTTGAAGTGAAAGTAAATTGTTCTCGCGCGCGCAGTCAAGGGGCGCCGGCGAGAGGCGGCGGCCGCGGACGGCCGGACCCGTCCGTCGCCGGATGTCGGCCGCCTTGACCGCACCGGTCCGGGCGTGGTGTAGTACGATTAATCTACATTAAAAACAGCGGTCGGGGCTGCTCCGTCCGCGCACCGAGCACCAGGGAAGTGTCGGCGTGGTCCGGGTGCCGACTCCCGGCTCGATCACGAGAGGAGGACCACTGACATGCGTGTGGTCGTCGACTACGACAAGTGCACCGGCCTCGGCCTGTGCGAGTCGCTCGCTCCGGAGTTCTTCGAGGTCCAGGACGACGGATCGCTCACCCTCCTCCAGTCCGAGGCCGGTGAGGACCAGCGCGCCGAACTCGAGGAAGCGGTGCGGAGCTGTCCGACCGAGGCCCTCAGCATCGAGGAGGACTGAGCAGCCGATGCGGGTGTTCGACTCCCCGGACGAGCTCGCCCGTGCGACGGGCGAGTCGTTCGGCCCGACCGAGTGGCAGGTCGTGGACCAGGCGCAGGTCGACATGTTCGGCGACGCCACCGGCGACCGGCAGTGGATCCACGTCGACCCGGAGCGCGCCGCGAGCGGGCCGTTCGGCGGGACCATCGCGCACGGGCTGCTGACGCTGTCCCTGTTGCCCGATCTGCTCGGCAGGCTCTACACCGTCGAGAAGACCTCGATGGGCGTCAACTACGGATTCAACAAGGTCCGGTTCCCGGCCCCGGTGCCCGTCGGGGCGCGTGTCCGGATGAGCGCGACCCTGAGCGGCGTCCGCGACGAAGGGACCTTCGTCGAGGCCGTCGTCACCTCCGTACTCGAGGTGGAGGGCTCGCAGAAACCCGCCTGTGTCGCGGAGAGCATCGGGCGGGTGTACCGGTGACAGGAGGAACGGCGTGAGCGTCACGGAGACCACATCGACCGATCCCGGGCCGGCCGCCCGGTACGACGAGCTGATCCGGCCCCAGCAGGTCCACGGGTCGCTCTACACCGACCCGGCGATCTTCGCCGACGAGCTCCGCCAGATCTGGTACCGCAGCTGGGTCTACGTCGGCCACGTCAGCGAGATCCCGGAACCGAACGACTACGTGCGCAAGTCGATCGGGCCTCAGGACGTCATCATGACCCGTGACGGAGCGGGTGACGTCCATCTGCTCATGAACCGCTGCGCGCACCGTGGAAACCTGGTCTGCGAGGCGGACGCCGGGAACTCCAGCTCCTTCCGGTGCCCGTACCACGGGTGGACCTACCGCAACACCGGCGAGATGCTCGGCTACCCGTTCCACCAGGGCTACGGCGGTCGCAACAAGCTCGACCTGGGGCTCGGCAGGGTGCCCCGCGTCGGTGTCTACCAGGGCTTCGTCTTCGGCAGCATGGCTGACGACGGCCCCACGCTGCTGGAGCACCTCGGAGAGGCACGGCACGAGATCGACCGTCTGGTCCGGCTCTCGCCGGAGAGCGAGATCGAGCTGACCGCCGGTTTCCTCAAGCACAAGGCCCGCGCGAACTGGAAGCTCCTCGCCGAGAACGAGACCGACGGGTACCACCCGCAGTTCGTGCACGCGTCGATCTTCAGCGTCGCGCAGAGCGGAATCGGTGCGCTGTACGGGGAGAAGTCCACCGCCGTGACGCGTGCGCTCGGCAACGGGCACAGTGAGAACGACCTCCGGCCCGAGTTCCGCAGGCTCGGTGCACCGCTCGGCTGGTTCGGCACCACCGAGGAGAAGGTGCCCGGCTACTCGGCGGCGATGCGTGCGAAGCACGGCGACGCGGGTGCCGAGGAGATCCTCATCGACGGTGCACCACACGTGATGATCTTCCCGAACCTGTTCATCGCCGAGATCCAGCTCTTCGCGATCCAGCCGCTCGCGGTCGACCGCACCATCCAGCACGTCACCGCGGTGCAGTTCAAGGGTGCTCCGGAGATGAACCGGCGGATGCTGCAGCAGTGCATCGGTTCGGTCGGGCCGGCAGGAATGCTGCTGGCCGACGACACCGAGATGTACGAGCGGAACCAGGCCGGCGTCGCGGAGCTCCGGCCTGAGTGGCTCGACGTCCGCCGTGGTGCGCACCGCGAGGAGGTCGACGAGCGCGGCCTGACGATCGGTGGCGCCACCGACGAGACGGGGATGCGCGGCTTCTGGAAGCACTACCGCTCGCTGATGACCGAGGGGAGGTCGTGATGACGACCGCCGCACCGGACCAGGTCGACCTCCGCACGGTCGAACAGTTCCTCTATCGCGAGGCGCGGCTGGCCGACGAACACCGCTACGACGAATGGGAGTCGCTCTGGACCGACGACGCCCTGTACTGGGTGCCGGCGAACGACGACGACGCCGATCGCATGGCGATGATGTCGATCATCCATGACAACCGCAGCCGGATCTCGACCCGGATCCGGCAACTGCACACCGGGCGCCGCCACGCCCAGGTACCGCACTCCCGGCTGCGCAGGATGATCTCGAACGTCGAGATCGAGGGTCACACCGAGGGCGGTGACGTGATCGTCGGCGCGAACTTCCTCGTCGTCGAGTCCCGGGAGCGAGGCACCGAGTTCTGGGCCGGGCGGTGCACCTACCACCTGCGTCTCTCCGAGACGGGGTACGCGCTGGCCAGGAAGAAGGTCGCCCTCGTCGACAATGCCCGGCCGATCGCGACTCTCGCCTTCCTGATCTGAGGGGCAGACCGATGCAGATACCCGCCGGAATCGTCGGCAACGAGTTCGCGGAGGTCGAGGTGCGTGACGGAGACGGCCGCCCGGTGGGCGACGCCGCCGTCGAGGTCCGCATCGATCAGGCCGGCAACAGCCCACGCCTTCGGGTCGAGGACCTCGAGTCGGGGCGGGTCCGGTTCTTCGATGCGCTGGAGCTCGAGACGCTCGTCTGGCTCCCCGAAGGCCATCTCCGGAGCCTCCTGGACCCGTCGGCGGACCGGTGGCGGGAGGACTCGTGACCGGAGGTACCACCAGCGACGTGGTGCGGGTGTCCGTCCGGCACACCGAGGACGCCCGGGTCGCCGAGCTGACGCTCAACCGGCCGCAGGCACGGAATGCGATCACGATCGAGCTGGCCGCCGCGTTGCGGACCGGGCTGCGCGCTGCGGCGTCCTCCGCGGACGTCGTGGTCGTCCGCGGTGCGGGCGGCAACTTCTGCGCAGGCGGCGACTTCCACGAGGTGTCCCGGCTCCGCGAGGAGGGACCGGATGCGCTGCGCACGCTCTTCGAGACCTTCATCGACGCCTGCGAGTCGATCGCCGAGCTTCCGGTCCCGGTGGTCGCCGCTGTCGAGGGATACGCGATGGCGGGCGGCTTCGAGCTGATCCAGGCGGTGGACGTCGCGGTGGTCCGCGACGACGCCGTTCTGGCGGACAACCACGTCAACTTCGGGATGATCCCCGGAGGGGGCGGGTCGCAGCGCCTGCCGCGGATCGTGGGCGTGCCACGCGCGCTCGGGCACATGCTGACCGGCGAGCCACTCAGCGGGACTCAGGCGGCCGGGTGGGGACTCGTGTACCGCTCGTTGCCGGCGGAGGAGTTCGAGACGGGCGTCGACGCCCTGGTCCGGCGGCTCGCCGGACAGGACCGGGACGCGCTGGCACGGATCAAGAAGCTCGTCCGGACGGGTCTGCGTGGTTCGTTGTCCGACGGCCTGGCCGCAGAGGTCGACGAGTCGCTGCGGCACCTGTCGGGAGAGCATTCCCGACCCGGGATGGACGCATTCGTGAGTAAGGAATGACCGTGGAACTGATCGGGACCGGACCGGTTCTGTTGACCATCGACGAGGGCGTGGCGCACCTTCGGCTGAACCGGCCGGACGCCTCCAACGGGATGGACGTGCCGTTCCTGCGGGCGCTGTACGACGCGGTCATGACCGCGACCGGACGCGCCGACCTGCGTGTGCTCCTCCTGACGGCCGAAGGTCGCAACTTCTGCGCCGGCGGTGACGTGAAGACCTTCGGGAGCAAGGGCGAGGCGCTGCCGGACTACCTGCGCGAGGCCACGGCCTGGCTGCAGAACGTCGCGCAGGCACTGCTGAACCTCCCCGCCCCGGTCGTCGCGGCGGTCCAGGGATTCGCAGCAGGCGGCGGGGGACTCGGTCTCGTGTGCGCCTCGGACATCGTCGTCGCCGGCAGATCGGCGAAGTTCATGTCCGGAGCTGCACGGGTCGGCATGGCGCCGGACGGCGGTTCGTCGGTCACGTTGCCGCAGCTGGTCGGGGCCCGTAAGGCGCTCGAGCTCCTGCTGCTCAACCCGACCACCGACGCCGAGGAGGCCCTCAGGATCGGGCTCGTCACCCGGGTGGTCGACGACTCCGACGTGGAGGGCGAGGCCACGGCCATCGCCCGCGAGCTCGCCGCGGGGGCCCCGCGAGCACTGGCCGCCGTGAAACGACTGGTCTGGTCAGGTCTGGGAAACCGTGTCGAGGCACAGCTCCCCGAGGAGGCCCGGACGGTCTCCGAGCTGTCCGGCACCGCCGACTCCCGGGAGGGCCTGGCTGCGGTACTCGAGCGCCGCACGCCCCGGTTCACCGGCGACTGAACGACACGAATCGAGGAGTGGATCCATGGCAGGAGTCGAGGGACGGGTCGTCGCCGTCACCGGAGCGGGCAACGGTCTCGGGCGGCAGTACGCCCTGCTGCTCGCCCGGTCGGGGGCGAAGGTCGTGGTGAACGACCTCGGCGGGACCCGCGACGGGGCCGGAGCGGCGACCGCGGCCGCCGACGCGGTGGTGGCCGAGATCGCCGAGGCCGGCGGCGAGGCCGTCGCCAACCATGACAGCGTCGCCGACGCGACCGGTGGTTCGGCGATCGTCCAGACCGCACTGGACGCTTTCGGCCGCATCGACGGTGTGGTCGCGAACGCCGGGATCCTGCGCGACAGTGCCTTTCACAAGATGAGCACGGAGGACTGGGACGCGGTTCAGCAGGTCCACCTCTACGGGGCATACCACGTCGTCCGCGCCGCATGGCCGCATCTTCGCGAGCAGCGGCACGGCCGCGTCGTCGTGGCGGCGTCGACCTCCGGCGTCTACGGCAACTTCGGTCAGTCCAACTACGGGGCCGCCAAGGGCGGGCTGATCGGTCTGATCAACACCCTCGCCATCGAGGGTGCGAAGTACGGGGTGCACGCGAACGCGATCGCACCGATGGCGGCGACCCGGATGACGGAGGACGTCGCGCCGCCCGAGATCCTCGAGAAGCTCGACCCCGCTCACGTGGCACCCGTCGTGGGGCACCTGCTCGCCGACGAGTGCGAGGAGAGCGGCAGCGTGATCGTCGCCGGTGGCGGACAGGTCCACCGTGTCCGCTGGTTCCAGACGAAGGGCGTGACCTTCTCCGACGTACCGACGATCGACCAGGTCGCCGATCGGTGGTCGGAGATCGTCGATCTCGACGGTGCGGTGCCGGGCACGAATCCCGTCGGCTGACCCGGCTGCCCTCCCGTCGCCCGCCGCGAATGCGGGCGGGCGACGGGAGGGAACGGTCGGCGAGCCCCTGGGTCTGCCTAGGCCTGCTTGACGAGGCGGCAGATCTCCGCGGACGCCTCCACGGTCTTCGCGGGGTCCGTCGGGATCAGCAGCGGCGCGAGATCCGCGATGAGATTGAGCTGGGCACCGGCCTGGACGTACGGCGTGATCTGGGCTGCGATCTGCTCGGGCGTGCCGTGGAAGAACGTCTTCCGCACCATCTCGGGCGTGACCTGGTCGACGATCTCCATCACCTCCGGGAGCGACATCGAGTTCGGCTTCATGTGCAACGCGTAGTGCCAGTCCAGCGGCATGACGGGATCGATGCCCTCTGCCTGCCAGTCCGCCATGTTCAGCCGGCCCCCGGTGGCCGCGTACCACTTCAGCATGGGGTTGTCGACGTAACGCTCGAAGTCGTCGTCCTCGTCGAGGACGAACACGATGTGGTGGAGCGCGAAGGTGAAGTCGTCGGGGTCACGGCCGATCTCACCGAGTGTCCGGCGGTGCCCACCGATCGCGCTGCTGTAGGCGTCGGCGTCGGCGTAGACGAACGGAGCGCCCGTGCCGAAGCCGTCGGCGTGACGCAGCGCCATGTCGGTCAGCTTCGGACCGCCGCCCATGGCGATGACCTCGGGACGACGGTCCTTGCCGGCGTTACCCACCCATGCGTCACGGAGGTTCCACAGGTCGCCCTCGTAGTCGACGAGTCCATGCTCCTTCAGCAGCAGCCGCAGGATCTGGAAGGTCTCGTCGAGACGCTTGAGCCCCTGGGACCGCTTCCGTCCGAAGGGCGATATGTGGCGGACCTCCCCGGCACCGAGGCAGAGGGAGGCACGTCCCCGGGTCGCCATGGCGAGCGTCAGCATCGTCTGGGCGAGCTCTGGGGGCTCGCGGCGCGTGGCGTCGGTGCACACCGCGAAGCCCAGCCGGTCCACTCCGGCGAGCGCGAATGCGGCGGTGGCGAACGGGTCCTGGAGCGAGTCCATGTCCGGGATCTGATCCGCGAGCGGAGTGTTCTCCGGTGTCCACAGGCTGTTCGGCCACCAGCTCGTCATCTGGTCCCACAGCACGAACTGGTCCACCTGCCCGGTCGCCTGCAGCGCTCTCGCGCTGTCAGCGGCTCCGGTGGGATCGAGGAACCGGGATGCCCAGATGCCGATTCCGGTTCGGATGTCCTTGGCCATGACTGTCTGCCTCTCGGGAAGGGGGCGGTAGTGCGTCGACACGGCGGTCCGCGCCGGGTCAGCCGGGCGTTCCTCCGGGGCGGACGTGAGTCCCCGGGACCGCGTAGCGGTACAGACCGGGTGCGGCATCGCGCACTGCCGGGATCGAGTTCAGGGCGATCGCCACGGTGCTGCAGACCAGCGGATCGGCGACACCCTCGTCGTCCTCCGGCCGGTGGAGCTCCACCGTGACCGAGACGTCGGGGGCGCCGGTCAGCTCCAGCTCCCAGTGGTCGTGCCGGTGCGGCCCCCATCCCGGGATCTCGTGGTCTCCGACCCAGCGATCCTGGATGGAGACGAACGGCCGACCGTCGACGATCGCACTCCACGTCCAGGCGACCGCACCGATCGAGCCTTCGGGAATCTCGAGTCCCGTCGCGTCGAGCACGATGTCGCGAGTCGCGAGGCCGACCTCGAGCGTGCGCTCGAACCGTTCGACCTCGCCGCCGAGTGACGCGGCGACGAGGGAGAGCGACTCGTAGAAGAACTGCCCGATCATCTCGCCGGTCGGCGAGTCACTGGTGATCCAGTCGGCCGGGCGGCCCATCGCGATCAGGTCCCGCAGCACGTCGACTGCCGGGTAGGTGTTCGTGTCCCACCACTCGGTGAGGAACACGGAGTCCACACGGCGGCAGAGGCTCGACGCGACCTGGCCCAGACGATCCATCATGAAGCCCGGGTTGATGCCGGTGCCGAACAACGTCGCGTTGCCCGCTACCCCGGCGTCGTGGAACCGGCGAGCCGCCGCGTCGCCGTGCACCGCCGGCCAGATGTAGCCCGAGATGGAGATGACGTTCTTGCCGGATCTCAGAAGTGTCTCGACATCGTCGTCGTTCCCTGCCATCAACGATTCGTCCCCACCGCGCGGGCCGATCATCGGCATGTGCAGGACCACATCGGCGTCGAGGCCTGCCACTCCCGTCCGGTTCGCGGTGGCGGGTATCCCGATCTCCTCGATCCCGGCCAGGGTGCCGAGATCCACTCCGTCCTTGTCGGCCGAGTACACGAGCCCGCCGACGAGCTCCAGATCGGGGTGGGCGACGACCTGCCGTACGGCTTCGGCGCCGACCGAACCCACCGCCCACAGAGCAACTTTGATCGTCATTGATCCTCCTCAGTCTCCGGCCTGTCTCGCGCACCCGAGGGACAGAATGAACCTTACAAGGGACAAACTGTCCTTTGTCAACGAGAAGATCCGACGACGCGCCGGAGCGGTCGGGCGGTGGGTAGGGTCCGGTCGTGCCTCAGAAGTCCGGTAGCAGGCGTAGCTCGGCCGAGGTGCGGGCGCTGATCGTCGCGGGCGCAGGGAGGCTCTTCGACGAGAAGGGCTTCGACGGCACGGCCCTCGACGAGGTCGCGCGTGAATCAGGGGTCGCGCGTTCGGTCGTCTACCGCCACTTCGCGAGCAAGTCCGAGCTCTACGTCGATGCCGTGCTGCAGCCGTTCGTCGACCTGCAGAAGAGCTACCTGACCCTGTGGCAGCAACAGGCCGACCAGCCCTGGGACGACGACCGGTACATGCGCGGGATCGTCACGCTGATCTACGACACGTGCACCCTCCACCGGAACGTGATCAACGGCCTCCTCTCCGCCCGGCAGAGCCTCGATCCCGACACCGCCGACCGGCTGCGGACGTCGGTCGGCGGTGTGCTGGACCAGCTCGTGGCGACCGTGCAGCCGGAGTCGGACCGTCGTGGCTGGGTGCCGCCGGAGAGCCTCGAGCTCTCGCTCAAGCTGATGTTCGGGGCGGTCGTGTCGGTGTCGGCGCTCCGGGACACGTTCCTCGGTCCGGACGAGAGCAGTCACCCGGACCGCGACGCCGTCATCGATCACGTGACGAGGCTCTTCCTCTACGGCGCGGGCCTCGACCGGCCCCGGTGACGGTGATGTCCGCGGGCCGCCGGACACCCGGTGCGCCGTGACGGCGGTCGGCCGACGGCTGCCGGGGTCAGCCGGTCACCGGGGTGGAGGCGAGCCGGTGACCCGGCCGGATCCACAGGGGGTACAACAGGGCGCCGAGGCCGGGGAACACCGTGTAGACGGCGAGCCACACGAACGTCCTGGGCCGGCGACGCTGCTCGGGAGGGATGTCGGTGTACATCCAGTAGCCGAGCACCGCCGCGACGGCGCCGAAGTCCGAGAGTCCGGCACTGAGCACGGGGTCGCGGAAGGAGAGCTGGAAGAACCGTCCGATGGCTCCGGTCAGACCGCCGTGCCGCCGGTTCCAGCCCCCGCCGCCCTGGACGAACGCGTGGAAGACGTGCAGGACCAGCAGCGCCACCACTGCGTACGTGGCCACGGGGGAGCGACGGAGTTGCTTTGAATTCATGTTCAAAACAGTACTCGATGCGAGGGGCCGCCGGGCCACGTCGCGGGGGTGCGGCGCTGCGCGGTGAGCCGGGAGCGGCGGGGTGGCAACTGAATTTAACAGAGACTAGAATCAGGATGTGTATCGATGGTCGCAGGCGAACGGGCGGGGGCCACGGCGTGCCGCCGGGTACGAGGCCGAGCGGAGCCACCTCGGAGGCACCGGGGAGCCACTCGTGCTGCTGCACGGCGCGACGTCGTCATGGCGGGCATGGCGCCCCGTGCTGCCGGCCCTCGAGGCTCACCATCGGGTGTTCGCGCCGACCCTCGCCGGCCATCTCAGCGGCACTCCGATCGCGACGGAGCCGGCTCGGATCGTTCCGTCCATCGTGGACGACGCTGAGCGAGCGATGGACCAGGTCGGGATGGCCGACGCGCATCTCGTCGGGAACTCCCTCGGAGGCTGGATCGCGCTGGAGCTGGCGCGGCGCGGGAGGGCGAGGAGTGTCGTCGCGTTGTCGCCCGCCGGTGCGTGGCGGTGTCCCCGGGACCTCGCCCGGTTGCTCCTGGTGTTCCGGTCGGCCGCAGCGTTCGGGAGGCACCCGCTCACTCGGGGGTTGCTGCGGAGTGCAGTCTTCCGCCGCCTCGCGCTGCGCGGGATCGCCAGGTACCCGGAGCGGATGAGCGCTGCCGACGTCGACGACATGCTGGACGACCTGGCAGGCTGCACGATCCTGCCCGACCTGCTCCAGGGGGCCAGGGCGAACGGCGCGATCCGGTCGCTCCGGACCGGGTGTCCGATGATGCTCGCCTGGGGGACGGAGGACCGGCTCCTGCCGTTCGCCCGGTACGGCCGACCCATGGCGGAGTCGGTTCCCGGTGCCGTCGTCGTCCGGCTGCCCGGGGTCGGACACGTGCCGATGGCCGATGATCCGGACATGGTCGCGCGCATCGTCCTCGACTTCATCGCGGGTACCGGAAGCGACGTATCCCCCGGGCGGAGATCCGCGTGATCCGGTCCGGGGTTCGCCGGCGCCCGGTCAGGGCGCGCCGGGAGTGCCGACCGGGGGAGCGAGGGCCTCGAGCGCGGCGAGCGCGTCCTCGAGAAAGCCGAGCAGGCGTTGCAGATGCGGAACCGAGCGCCGGCAACCGCTGATGCCGAACGCGATCTCGTCGGCGTAGGACACCGTGGTGATGTTGAGCGCCTGGCCGTCGACGACGACCGACACCGGATAGTTGTCGGTGAGCTCGCATCCGTCGAGGTAGAGCCGACGTGGAACTGCCGGGATGCTCGAGATGACAAGGTTGAACGGCGGCCGAGGCGGCCCCGGAACGCCCGGGAGCAGGTCGAACGCCATCCCTCCCAGGGTGAGCATGCTGACGGTCGCGGCCGACACCGGGTCGAGCTGTGCCATCCGCTCCTTGCTGCGTGCGGTCGACTCGTGGATCCGCTGCAGGCGCTCCGCAGGGTCGGCGGTGTCCGTACCGAGGTCGCAGAGCACCGCGGCCCACTCGTTGCCGCTTCGCGTCGCCGCGCCGTACGGGTCGAACGAGATCGGGACCATCGCGACCAGCGACTGCTCGGGGAGCGCATCCTCCCGCAGCAGGTAGCTGCGGAGAGCCCCGGCGCACATCGCGAGCGTGATGTCGTTCGTCGTCGTCCCCGTCCGCTTCGCCACGGCTCGCAGTCTGTCCTTCGTCCAGGCGTCCCCTGCGAAGCGGCGGGCGGCTGACACCGGTCCGTTGAACATGGACGGAGGGGCCGAGAACGGCGCGGGTGCCGCCCGGTCCGGGCCGAGGACGTCCGCGGCTCCCTGCAGCAGCGTGGGAGCGGATCGCGCGACGTCCCGGGTGGCGCCGAGCGCGCTCAGCAGCCGGTCCGTCAGGCCGGGCGGCTCCGGGGGCGCGCCGGTACGGGTGCGGCCCATCCACGCGGCTCGTCCGCCACTCGCGGACGGATCGGTGGACAGGCCTCCGAGCAGATGGCGGCCCATGTTGACGCCGTCGAACTGCGAGTGGTGCATCTTCGTCAGCAGGGCGAAGCGGCCGTCGTCGAGGCCCTCGACCAGGCGTGCCTCCCACAGCGGCCGGTCCCGGGGGAGCGGGGTCTCGTGGAACGTGGCCACGTACTCGAGCAGCTCGCGCATCCGTCCCGGCCGCGGGAGCGCTGCTCGGCGGACGTGCAGGGTGGTGTCGAGTGCCGGCTCCTCGGCCCAGGCGAACTGGCCTGCGGTACCCAGGGAGCGGTACGGACGCCTGCGGAACTCGGGCTTGATCTCCGACCTGACCGTCATCCGTGCGTACAGCTCGTCCACGAGCTCCGCGGGTGCTCCCTCCGGCGGACGGAAGATCTGCAACGCGACGACGTGGTTGGGGCTCGCGCTCGACTCCCCCCAGAGATACATGGCATCGGTAGCGGGGACGAGCGGCATCGACGCGACCTCCAGAGTGAGAATTTAGTATAGATTAACTCCGACACGGCGTCGTGTCGCGCCTCACTCCGAGGGCGCGTGTCGGACCCGGCGCGTCCGCCGAGCCGGCTCGAGGCCGAGGTGCTCCTCGGCGGACAGGATGCCGACGCGTCACGGTATTTAATCTGTCATAGAATCGCTTCGCGCCTCTCGGCCGTTCCGCGCGATGTGGAGCGCGGACCATCCCCGTTCGTCCCCGGAGGGACCGCTGTGACGACCGACTCCGACGTCCACGACATTCTCGACGGCTTGTCCGACTTCGTGGACGCAGTCGTCGTTCCGCTGGAGGAGAGCAACGCCGGCGTGCTCGACGACGTCCGTCACCGGTATGCGCCCGATGGTGCTCATGCGCCCGAGGTCAGGGCACTGCTGCGGACGGTGCGCGAGCGATCGGCGGCAGCGGGCTACTACGGGATGTTCGTTCCCGAGGCCATCGGTGGCGGTGGTCTGGGCGCGCTCGCGCTGTACGAGGCCTGGAAGCATCTGCACGCGCGGTACGGACCGGGTCGTCTGCTTCCGTACGCGTCGGTCGCGCACTGGAGCTATGCACCCTCCACGCTGTGCACGCACCTGACGGAGACGGCTGCGGACCGGATGCTCCCCGCGTTCATGGCGGGGACGACGACGAGCTGCTTCGGGATGTCCGAGCCGGATGCGGGGTCCGACGCCATGGCGATGCGCACGGTCGCTCGCCGCGACGAGGGTGGCTGGCGCATCACCGGGACGAAGCAGTGGATCACGAACTCGCCGGAGGCGGACTGGGTCTTCGTCTGGGCCGTCACCGATCCTGTCCGTCACCGCGACCGTGCGGGGGGCATCAGCTGCTTCCTGGTTCCGACATCGGCACCCGGGTTCGCGGTGGACAGCGTCATCACGCTGTTCGGAAGCGCCGGGGGGTACGAGGGGATCATCAGCTTCGACGACGTCCTGGTGCCGGAGGACGCGCTCGTCGGGGAGCTCGATCACGGGTTCCGCCTGGCGCTCGAAGGAGTGTCGACGGGACGTCTGTACAACGCTGGGCGTTGTGTGGGGCTGGCGCAATGGGCCCTCGACAAGGCCGCGGCCTATGCCACCGAACGCCGTGCATTCGGCAGGACCATCGGCGACTACCAGGGTGTGAGCTTCCCGCTGGCGGACTGCGCGGTGGAGATCTACGCCGCGGACGCGATGGCGCGCGAGACCGCAGGGCGTGTCCAGGCGGGCCTCGAAGCCCATCATGAGGTCGCGATGACCAAGGTCTTCACGACGGAGATGTGTTCCCGGGTCTACGAGCGTTGCATGCAGGTGCACGGTGGGATGGGCCTGACCACCGAGATGCGGCTCTATGACGGCTGGCACCAGGCCCGGCTGGTCCGCATCGCCGACGGGAGCGCAGAGGTCCTCCGTCGCAACATCGCGCGGCGGATCCTGCCGAGACGCTGATCGATGAACCCCGGTGTCCGCGCCACGGACGGCGCTCGCCACAGGGGTCACCGGAGCGCCGCGTCCAATCGCCGGACCAGCTCGCCGACCCGTCCGCCCCCGGCCGGGGCGGGCGGGTAGCGCCGCAGGACGTCCACCACCACGGGCGAGGCCCGCTCCCGGGCCAGCGCGAGGTGGCGGGCCCCGACGTCCGCGTCGCCGCCGGCGAGGAGCTCGAACGCCCGCGCGGCGTGCGCGGCCGACCCGAGGACGTGCCGCACCTGGGTCGCCGTCGCCAGCGGGTGCAGGAACGCCGCCCCCGCCGCGTGCCCCGCGGCGCGGGCGGCGTCGCTCGCCGCGGCCAGGCCCGCGTCGCGGGTCTCCTGCGCCGCACGGTGCGCGGCCCACGCGGCGTCCCTCGTCGCCCTGGTGCGGTCGGCGCCCCCGGCGAACGCGTGTGCCGCGTCCACCGCGTCGCGCGGGCGCGGGTCGCCCGGGCGGGCGTGCTCGACGATCTCCAGGGCGGGCCGCGCGCACGCCACGGCGAACGCGGTGACGGCCCGGAGCTCGTCGTGGCCCAGGGGGATCGTCGTCGGGTCGTCCGGCACGGTGTCCCTCCCGGTCAGGGCCGTGTGCCGGGTGCGCGGTCCCGGTACCGCTCGACGACGAAGTCGGCGAACCGGGCCACGACGGGCGGGGCGGGCCGTTCCCGCAGCCAGGTCAACCCGATCGACCGGTGCGCCGTCGCGTCGGTCAGCGGGACGTAGGAGACGCCCGGCTCGGCCCGGTCCGGCCGCGGCTCGGGCACGATCGCGACCCCCAGCCCGGCCGAGACGAACCCCTCCAGCGTGCCGATCTCGGTGCTCTCGAACGCGAACCGCGGGCTGAGCCCCGCCCGGGCGCAGAGCTCGTCGGTGAGCCGCCGCAGGCCGATCGGCGCGCGCAGCGCCACGAACGGGTCCGTCCCCGCCGCCGACAGCGCGACCCGCGGGCGGCCGGCGAGCCGGTGGTCGGCGGGGACGGCGAGGCACAGCTGCTGCCGGTACAGGCCGGTCCAGGCCAGCTCGTCGTCGTCCGGGCGCGGGGCGGTCAGCCCGAGGTCGGCGCGCCCGGCGCGGACGTGCTCGATGATCTCGTGCCCGGCGGCCTGGGTGAGCTCGAAGACGACCCCGGGGGCGTGCGAGCGGTAGGCCCGCAGCATCTCGGGGGTGAGGCCGGCCGCGATCGAGTGCAGGAACGCCAGCCGGACCGTGCCGTGGTCCGGGTCGCGCAGCGTCGCGATCCGGTCCCCGGCGGCGGCCAGCTCGGCGAGGCTGCGCCGGGCGTGTTCCAGCATGATCTCGCCGGAGGCGTTCAACCGGAGCCTGCGGGCGACCCGGTCGAACAGCGGAGCGCCGACCTGGCGCTCGAGCCGGCCCAGCGCGCGGGACAGCGTCGGCTGGGCGACGGAGAGCTTCTCCGCGGCCCGGGTCATGTGCTCGGTCTCGGCGAGCACGACGAACCACTCGAGCTCGTCCAGCGTCGTCACCGCCTCATCATGTCACCGCCCGCGATGCACCACGGACATGACGCGGGCCGGGCAGTCAGACGGGGGCACCCGCCTGGCGGAGCACCTCCCGGGCGTGCGCGAGCACCGGCGCGTCGATCATCCGGCCGTGCAGGCGGAACACTCCGCCGCCGGTGTGCTCCCGTGCCGCGTCGAGGACCTCGCGGGCCTCGGCGACCTCGTCGTCGGTCGGCAGGAACGCCTCGCGGACCACGGTGACCTGCTTCGGGTGGATGCAGGCCTTCGCCGCGTACCCCGAGCCGACGGCCGACTCGCTGTCGGTGCGGAGCGTGTCGAGGTCGTCGATGGCGACGAGCACCGTGTCGACCGGGGTGACCCCTGCGGCGCGCGCGGCGTAGAGGATCCGGATGCGGGCCTCCTCGACGGCCGGGCGGTAGCCCCCGCCGGGTGCGCGGCCGGGGCGTCCGCCCAGGTCGGCGACCAGGTCCTCGCTGCCCCACATCAGCCCGGTGCAGTTCGGTGCGGCGGCGATCTCCGGTGCGGCGAGGACGCCGGCCGCGGTCTCGCACAGCGCGATCACCGGGCGCGGCGCCAGCGCGGCGACGTCGGCGGCGCGGGCGGCCATCGGCAGCATCACCGCGACGTCCGGGTGGCCGGCGAGTGCGGCGACGTCGGCGTCGTGCCACGCGGTGCCCGGGGCGTTGACCCGGACGACCACGGCGGCCGGGTCGAGCTCCGCCAGCCCGGCGACGACGGCGGCGCGCGCCGCGTCCTTGCCGTCCGGGCCGACCGCGTCCTCCAGGTCCAGGATCACCGTGTCGGCCGCGGCCGCCGCCTTCGCGTACCGCTCGGGTCGGTCGCCCGGGCAGAACAGCAGGGCCGGGCCGCGCAGCGTGTAGCCCGTGTCCGTCGTCGTGTCCGTCATCCCCGCTCCAGTCCGCCGCGCTTGACCAGCTGTGCGGCGATCACGTTCCGCTGGATCTCGTTGGTCCCCTCGCCGACGATCATCAGCGGAGCGTCGCGGAAGTACCGCTCGACGTCGAACTCGGTGGAGTAGCCGTAGCCGCCGTGGATGCGGACGGCGTTCAGCGCGACCTCCATCGCGATCTCGGAGGTGAACAGCTTCGCCATCCCGGCCTCCATGTCGCACCGCTCGCCGCGGTCGTACTTCTGGGCGGCGTAGAGGATCAGCTGCCGGGCGGCGGTGATCTTCGTGGCCATGTCGGCGAGGTGGTTGCCGACCGACTGGTGCTGCCAGATCGGCTTGCCGAAGCTCTCCCGGTCCTGGGCGTAGCGCAGGGAGTCCTCCAGGGCGGCGTCGGCGACGCCGAGCGCGCGGGAGGCGACCTGGATGCGGCCGGTCTCGAGGCCCTTCATCATCTGGCCGAAGCCCCTGCCGGGGGTGCCGCCGAGGACGGCGTCCGCGGGGACCCGCATGCCCTCGAAGACCAGCTCGCAGGACTCGACGCCCTTGTAGCCGAGCTTGGGCAGATCCTTGGACACCGTGAGGCCGGGGCCGTGCTCGACGAGCAGCACCGAGATGCCCCGGTGCTTGGGCTCGGCGGCCGGGTCGGTCTTGCACAGCAGCGCGATCAGCCCGGAGCGGCGGGCGTTCGAGATCCAGGTCTTGGACCCGTTGATCACGTAGCCGTCGCCGTCGGACGCGGCGTGGGTGGCCATGTTCTGCAGGTCGGAGCCACCGCCGGGCTCGGTGAGCGCCATCGTGGCGCGCAGCTCGCCGGTGGCCATCCGCGGCAGGTAGCGGTCCTTCTGCTCCTGGGTGCCGAACTCGACGAGCAGCTTCGCGACGACGGTGTGCCCGCCCATCGCGCCGGCCAGGCTCATCCAGCCGCGGGCCAGCTCGGCGGTGACCAGGGCGTAGCAGGGCATCGAGACCGGGGCCTCGCCCCAGGGCTCGGGGACCGCGAGCCCGTAGATGCCGAGCTCCTTCATCTGCTCGATCCACTTCTCGGGGTACTCGCCCGAGTGCTCGACCTCGTTGACCGAGGGCTTGACCTCGCGGTCGACGAAGTCGCGCACGACGTCGACGACGGCCTGTTCCTCGGTGCTCAGCACACCCATGACTCGGTTCTCCTGCTGGTCGTGGTGGGGGTCGTCGGCCCGGTCTCAGCCGAGGTGGACGGTGGCCGTCAGCGAGGGCTGCACGCCCTCGGCGGCGACGGCGACGGTCGCCTCGGCCCCGCTCCGGTCGCCGGTCGCGACGAGGGCCGACGGCACGAACGCCGGGCGGGCGAGCCGGTACTCGAACCCGGTGACCCGGTCGGACGGTGCGTTCTGCCGGGGGAGCTCCAGGGCCAGCAGTGCCATCAGCGGGCCGTGGATCACCAGGTCGGGGTAGCCCTCGACGCCGGTGACGTAGGGGAGGTCGTGGTGGATGCGGTGCCCGTTGTAGGTCAGCGCGCTGAACCGGGACAGCAGGACGGAGTCGGTCGGACGCCGCAGCCGCCACGCGCCGCCGGGATCGGGCTGGTCGGCGACCGGACGCTCGACGACGCGGCGCTCGGTGCCCTCGGGCTCGGAGCGGTAGACGATGTCCTGCTCCTCGACCGCGACGACGTCGTCGCCCCCGTCGACGGTCAGCTCGTGGCGGACCGTCACGAACAGCATCTCGCCGGACCGCCCGGACTTCGGCTTGACGGTGGTGACGGACGACCGGCTCCCCAGCACCGAGCCGAACGGGATCGTGCCGTGGGCGTGGAAGCGGCCCCCGGCGAACATCCGGCGCCGGCCGGGTACCGGCGGGAGGAACGGGCCGTCGGTGGGGTGACCGTCCTCGCCGATCTCCGAGGTGCGCGGGTGCGGGAGCAGGAGCAGCCAGTGCCACATCGGGGGGAGCGCGGCGCCGTCGCGGAGATCCGGCACCGGGGCGTCGAGCAGGTCGGCGAAGGCGGCGGCGGGCCACGGGTCGACCCGCCTGCTGTCGGTGACCTGCGGCGGGTCCCAGTCACGGACCAGGTCGGCCAGGACTCCGGTGGCGGCGGTCTCGGGCACGTCACTCCCTCGTTCGACGGCTCGGGGCGGGGCCGGCGCCCGTCGTGGTCGCCGGCCGGTCGGGATCAGTCTCCGCCCCCCGGCGGCCCTGGGGGAAATGACCGTTGGTGGGTGATCCCATGTGTCCGGGACATGGACGCGGGGGACGCCCGGTGGGCACGTCACCGGATCGGGGACCGGTTGTTACCCGCGCGACTCCTGCGCTCCGCCTCGCCGGAACATCGCCTGGGCACGCTGGGGTCATGAGTGAGAGCAGCACGCAGCACGCGGACGCCGGGTGGCCGCACCCGGCGAGCGAGGCGGCCCGCCTCGACGGCCGCTACAGCCCGGACCGGACCGGGGCACCGACCCGGCTCACCGACGACGCCGGCATCCACCGGGACTGACCGGCGCACGACCCGACCCGGCCGGGGTCAGTCCGAGCAGACGCCCGGGCACCGCCCGAGCGTGCCGTGGAAGGTGACGGTGGTCCCGCCCGGGCCGCGCTCGACGCGCACGTCCTCGGTGACCGCCTCGATCATGCCCAGCCCGCGACCGCGGCAGCCGTTGTCCTCCGGCGGTTCCCGCCAGGAACCACGGTCGGAGATCTCCATCCGCACCCGGGCGCCGTCCGCCGTCCCGCGCAGCGAGACCGTGCCGGACGGTGCCGCCCGGTAGCCGTGCTCGACGCAGTTCGACACGGCCTCGTTCACGGCCAGCACCAGGTCCTGCGCGATCTCGCACGGCCGGTCGGCGCCGCACAGCGACGTCAGCCAGCGGCCGGTCTCCCGGCGCGACCGGCCCGCCGCGCCGGGATCGGCGGGCAACTCGACGTGCAGACGCGGTCCCATGGGGGCTGGGGTACCCCGACCGGTGCACCCTGATGCGTGCCCCCGGCCACACCGCGTGCACCGCATCCCCCGTCCGGTGCGGCGTCGCGGCCGATCCGGTGCGGTTCGACGCGCGGGCCCCCCGACGCCGCCCTATCGTCGCTGGTGATGAGACCAGACCACCGCCTTCCGTGGGTGCGGGATGGCTGAGCCGGACACCCGGATGGACACCGCGACCGTCGACACCGACGACGAGTACGCGCACCTCGACGCGCCGCTGCGGGCCTTCGCGGCCGCACCGGCCGACGACCCGGAGCGCGCCGCACTGCGCGAGCAGCTCGCACGGGGATTCCATCCGGTCGTCCGGCACATCGCCGGGCGCTACCGGCACCGCGGTGAGCCCGCCGACGACCTCGAGCAGGTCGGCGCGATCGGCCTGCTGAACGCCCTCGACCGGTTCGACCCGGAGCAGGGGACCCCGTTCCTCGCCTACGCGGTCCCGACGATCACGGGGGAGATCCGGCGGCACTTCCGGGACCGGACCTGGTCGATGCGGGTCCCCCGGCGGCTGAAGGACTTCCAGACCCGGATGACCCGCGCCCAGGAGGAGCTGGCGGTGCGCCACGGCCGGGCACCGAAGGTGTCCGAGCTGGCCGAGCACCTCGGGACCAGCCGGGAAGAGGTCATCGAGGGTCTGCAGGCGCAGGACTCCTACCGGTCGGACTCGCTCGACCGGCTCGCCGGTGACACCGAGAGCCCGCTCGGCGAGATCGTCGGAGGGGCCGACGCCGGCATCGGCACCGTCGAGGACAGGGAGGCGTTGCGCCCGGCGTTGCGCCGGCTCCCCGAGCGCGAGCGGACCATCCTGCTGCTGCGGTTCTTCGGCAACAGGACGCAGACCCAGATCGCCGAGGAGGTCGGGTTGTCCCAGATGCACGTCTCGCGGCTGCTCGCCCGCAGCCTCGCCACGCTGCGCCGGCACCTCGTCGAGGAGCCCGGTGGGGACTCCGTGTCCCCGATGTCCGACGCGGGGTGAACGCCGCCCCGGCGGGCCGGGGTGAACGCTGCCCCGGCGGGCGTCGGGGCCGCGTCGCCGGTCACATTGCGTGTTTGCCGGGCGGTCACCGGGGAACCCTCCTGTGTTCGCGCACGACACCTCCCGATCACGGGGCCGGTGCTCGTGCGACACCGTCGTCGTCCCGCACGGGGCGCGGGCGCGCCGCCGACCCGGCCGGGTGCACCGGGGCCCGACCCGGGCCGCACCGCCGGCACGTCGCCACGCCCGCTCCGGCCGGGACAAGGGGAGGACCTGGTATGGCCAAGAAGGACAAGAAGGACAAGAAGGGTTCCGGCGCTGCCGCCGAGCAGACCCTGACCGCCTCCGCCACCCGGATGGAGCGGGCGGCCGAGCGGGCCGAGCAGGCCGCCGTCCGCGTGCAGCGTGCGGCTCGCATCGCCACGGAGGCCGCCGACTCCGTGGCCGGTGGGTCCGGCGAGTCGGCGGGCGCGACCACGGAGAAGGCCGGGAAGTCCGAGAAGTCCGGGAAGTCCGAGAAGGCGGAGAAGGCCGGGAAGAAGTCCGGCAAGAAGGACGGCAAGAAGGCCCGTCGCGCGGAGGAGAAGGAGGCCGAGCAGGCCGTCCGCGCCGCGGCGAAGGCCGAGAAGAAGGCCAAGGCCGAGGCCGACGAGCAGCGCAAGGCCCAGAAGGACGCCGCCAAGGCCGAGAAGAAGGCCGCGAAGCAGGCCAAGGCCGCCCGGCTCGAGAAGGTCGCGAAGCGCGAGAAGGCGGACAAGGCGGAGAAGAAGGCCCGTCGTGCGGCGACCGAGAAGGTCGTCGCCGAGAAGCCCGGCTCCGGCGTCGGCGCGCCGGAGACCGCGCCCGCCGACCGGGAGGCCCGCCGTCGCGAGGCCGAGCGTGAGGCCGCCCGGATCGCCGCCGCCGTCGAGCACAAGGTGGACAGCGACCAGCCGGCCGAGGTGCATCACACGAACGCGATCCGCAACTGACGCGTTCGTCGTAGTCCCGCACGCCCGGGCCCTCCGTACGGGGGTCCGGGCGTGTCCGTGTTCTCACACATGAGTGGATGTTCAGTCTTGCAGGGTTGCGCTGCGCAGCCGTAGCGTTCCGGCGAACCGCTGGACCTGCGAGGAGAACACCCGTGCACATCGCCGAGGGCTATCTGCCGCCGCTGCACGCGGCGGCCTGGACCGTCGTCGCCGCGCCGTTCGTGGTGCACGGCGCGCGGGCCGTCGTCGTCCGGGTCCGGGAGGACCCGGACACCAAGCTGCTGCTCGCCGCGGCCGGGGCCTTCACCTTCGTGCTGTCCGCGCTGAAGATCCCGTCGGTCACCGGGTCGTCGTCGCACCCGACCGGCACCGGACTCGGTGCCGTGCTGTTCCGGCCACCCGTCATGGCGTTGCTGGGGACGGTGGTGCTGTTCTTCCAGGCCGTCCTGCTCGCCCACGGCGGCCTGACGACACTCGGCGCGAACGCCTTCTCCATGGCGATCGCCGGGCCCTGGATCGCCTACGGCGCCTACGTCCTGGTGCGCCGGCTCGGCGGCGGGCTCGGGCCCGCCGTGTTCGCCGCCGCGTTCCTCGGCGACCTCGGCACCTACACGATCACCAGCGCGCAGCTGGCGCTGGCCTTCCCGGACCCCACCTCGGGGTTCGGCGGCGCCTTCGTCACGTTCGCCTCCATCTTCTCCCTCACCCAGATCCCGCTGGCGGTCGCCGAGGGGCTGCTGACGGTGCTGGTCGTCCGGCTCCTCGTGAGGATCACCCCGGACGAGCTGCGCCGGCTCGGCGTGCTGCGCCCGAAGGACACCGCCGGTGACGGCGCCGCGTCGAAGGAGGCATCGGCGTGAGCCGTTCCACCCTGGTCAACGTCCTGCTCGTCGTCGCCGTCGTCGCGCTGTTCGCGATCCCGGTGCTGTTCGTCCCCGGCGAGTACTCCGGGGCCGACGGCCAGGCCGGCGAGGCCATCGAGGCGTCGGGCTACGAGCCGTGGTTCTCCCCGGTGTGGGAGCCGCCGTCGGGCGAGATCGAGTCCGGCATCTTCGCGCTCCAGGCCGCGGCGGGTGCCGGTGTCCTGGGGTACTGCCTCGGCGTCGCCCGGACGCGGTCGAGGCAGCGGGGCGCGGACTCCGCGCCGACCGAGACCTGATGCTGCTGATCGACGAGATCGCGCACGCCAACCGCTGGCGGGGCAGGCACCCGGGGGAGAAGGCGTTCCTCGCGCTCGGCCTGCTGGTGCTGGCCGTCGCGCTCCCGCCGTGGCCCGGCGCGCTGCTCACCGGCACCGCAGCGGTGGCGCTGCTGCTCGCCGGTGCCCGCGTCCGGCCCGGGACGGCGCTGCGGCTGCTGCGGCTCCCGCTCGGATTCGTGCTGGTGGGGGCGTTGCCGCTGCTGGTCACACTCGGCGGGGACCCGTGGCTCGCGCTCGCGCCGGGCGGCCCGGCGCGGGCCGCCGAGCTGGTCGGCCGCTCCATGGCGGCCGTGGGCTGCCTGATCCTGTTCGCCGCGACGACCCCGCTCGCCGACACGCTGCCGCGGCTGCGGTTCGTGCCGCCTGCCGTCCTGGAGATCACGTTGCTGATCTACCGGATGCTGTTCCGGCTGCTGGACTCGCTGAACGCGGTGCGCGAGGCGCAGTCGCTGCGGATGGGGTTCCGGACCCGCCGTGCCACCTTCCGGTCGCTGGCCGGGCAGGGGAGCGCGGTGTTCGTGCGTGCCTTCGACCGGGCCCGGCGGCTGGAGGCGGGCCTGGCGTCGCGCGGGTACGACGGCAGCCTGCGGGTGCGGGTGACCTCCCGGCCGGTGTCGCCGCGGTTCGTCGCGGCGAGCGCGGCGCTGCTGGTCGCGGTCGGTGCGACGGCGCTGGCGGTGCGCGCGTGACCGCCCCGGTGCTGGAGGCGCGCGGCGTCGCCTTCGCCTACCGCGACGGGCCGCCGGTCCTCGACGGCGCCGACCTCGCCGTCCGCACCGGACGGCGGCTGGCCGTGCTCGGACCGAACGGCGGCGGCAAGACGACGCTGTTCCGGTTGCTCCTCGGGCTGCTCGAACCGGCCCGGGGCGAGGTCCTGCTCGACGGTGCCCCGCTCGACCGGTCCCGCCGCGGGCTCGCCCGGCTGCGCGAGTCCGCCCAGCTCGTCCTGCAGGACCCCGACGACCAGCTGTTCGCCGCCGACGTCGCGCAGGACGTCTCGTTCGGCCCGCTCAACCTGGGCCTGCCCGACGCCGAGGTCGACGCCCGGGTCGGCGAGGCGCTGGCGGCCGTGGGGATGGCGGAGCTCGCCGACCGGCCCACCCACCGGCTCTCGTTCGGCCAGCGCAAGCGGGTCGCGATCGCGGGCGCGCTCGCCGTCCGGCCGCGCATCCTGGTGCTCGACGAGCCGACGGCCGGGCTGGACCCGGCCGGGGTGGAGGAGCTCGTCGCCGTCCTGGGCCGGCTGCACGACGAGGGCACCGCGGTCGTGCTGTCCACGCACGACGTCGACCTCGCGCACCGCTGGGCCGACGACGTCGCGGTCGTCCACGACGGGCGGGTGCGCCGGGGGCCGTCGGCCGAGATCCTGGGGGACACCGGGCTGCTCGCCGCGGCCCGGCTCGGTCCCGCCTGGGCGCCCGCGGTCGCCCGGCTGCTCGCCGCTGCCGGGCACCCCGGGCCCGCCCCGCGCACCGCGGCCGAGCTGCACGACGTGCTGACCGCCCTTGCGCTGCGAGAGGGAATAGCGAGAGGGTGACGCCATGATCGATCCGGACCGGACCGGCGGGCCCGATCTCAGCCTCCCCAACCCCGCCCGCGTCTACGACTACATGCTCGGCGGCGCGCACAACTTCGCCGCCGACCGCGCGTTCGCCGAGCGCCTGCTGGAGGCGCTGCCCGGTGCCCGCGACGCCGCCGTGGCCAACCGGGCCTTCCTCGGCCGCGCGGTGCGGGCCTGCCTGGACCGGGGCTGCCGGCAGTTCCTCGACCTGGGCTCCGGCATCCCGACGGCCGAGCCGCTGCACGAGATCGTCCGCCGGACCGATCCCGCGGCCCGGGTCGCCTACGTCGACAGCGAGCCGGTCGCGGTCGCGATGTCGCGGGAGATCCTCGACGGCGTCGACGGGGTGACGATCTCGGCCGCCGACCTGACCGACGCCGACGCCGTCCTCGCCGCCCCCGGCGTCGCGGACCTGTTCGATCCCACGGTGCCCACCGCCGTGCTCGCCGTGTCGGTGCTGCACTTCGTCCGCGACGACGCCGTCCTCACCCGGCTCCTCGACCGCTACTGCGACGCCTTCGGGCCCGGCGGCCTGCTCGTCCTCTCGCACGGCAGCACCGACGTCGACGACGAGCGTGCCGCCGAGGAGATGCGGACGATCGAGCGGTTCACCCAGGAGAGCGCCCAGCCCGCGGCCGCCCGGGACCGCGCGACCCTGCGCCGCCTGCTGCACCGGGTCGACCTGCTGGAACCGGGCCTCGTCGACGTCAGCCGGTGGCGCCCCGAGCCCGGCCACGAGCCGGGCCGGGTCGTCGGCATGTACGCCGCCGTGGGCGAGATCGCCCGCTGACCGGCCCGGCCAGGAGCCGCCCGCCCTCGCGCAGCCCCACGGCAGCCGCGCAGCCCATCGGCATCCGCACAGGCCGGCCGGCTGCCGCACAGGTTCGGGCTCGTGCGGGAGGCCCGGACGCTGTGCGGCTGCGCCGTGCTAGTCGCGGTAGGTGCCGGGGCGCTTCTCCAGGAACGCCGACACCGCCTCCTGCAGGTCGGCGGAGACCAGCTGCCCGCCGTTCCAGGTCGCGATCTGGTCGAGGGAGTCGGCGACCGTGTGGTCGCGGGCGTAGGTGATCGCGTACTTGGTGCCGCGCATCGCCAGCGGGGACTTCGCGGCCAGCTCCGCCGCGAGGCCCGCGACGCCCTCCTCGAGGGCGGCGGCGTCGTCGTAGACGCCGTTGACCAGCCGCAGCTCCCGCGCCTCGGTCCCGGAGACCGGGCGGCAGGTGTAGGCCATCTCCCGCGCGACGCCCTCGCCGACGATCCGCGGCAGCCGCTGCAGCACGCCGACGTCGGCGGCGAGGCCCATGTCGACCTCCTTCAGCACGAAGGACGCGTCGGCCGTCGCGTACCGCAGGTCGCAGGCCACGGCGAGGTCGAGACCGGCGCCGAGGCAGACGCCGTGCACCGCCGCGATCACGGGCGTGCGGCAGCGCTCGACCGCCGTCAGGCACTCCTGCAGGTCGAGGATGACCCGCCGCAGCCGGTCCGCGCCGTGGCCCGGGGAGTCGTCGGCGGCGGTCTCCTTCAGCCCGCCCAGCATCGCCACGTCGATGCCGGAGCAGAAGTGCCGCCCGTTGCCGCTGATCACGACGACGCGGACGGCCGGGTCGTCGTCCAGCGCGCGGAGCGCGTCGCGCAGCCCGAACCACATCGGCTCGTTCAGCGCGTTCGCCGCCTCCGCGCGGTCCAGCCGCAACCGCGCGACCCCGTCCGCCACCTCGACCGCGATGCCCGTCGGCTCGCCCATGCGCACTCCCTCGTGTCCGATCCGGTCCGACCCGGAGGCTACCGCGGAGTAACCCCGGCCTGACAGGATGCGTCGGTGCGGCAACGGGGCGCGGGGGACCGGACGTGGTGGGTGGCGTGCGGGCTCCTGTTCGCGACGGCGTTCGGCACGAACGTGCCGACGCCGCTGCTGCTCGTCTACCGCACCGAGCTCGATCTCGCGCCGAGCACGCTCGCGGCGATCTTCGGCGTGTACGCGCTGGGGCTCGCGCCGTCGCTGCTGCTCGGCGGGCCGGCGTCGGACCGGTTCGGGCGGGTCCGCGTGCTGCTGCCCGCCTCGGTGGGGGTGGTGCTGGCGTCGCTGCTGTTCCTCGGCGGGGCGTCGGCGCTGTGGCTGCTGTTCGCGGCCCGCTTCGTGCAGGGCCTCGCCTCGGGCGCCGTGTTCTCGGTGGGCAGCGCCTGGCTGCAGGACCGCGCCGGTGCGGACGGTGCGGGCCGGGCCGCCCGGGCGGCCTCGGTGGCCCAGACCGCGGGGTTCTGCCTGGGTCCGCTCGCCTCCGGGCTGCTGGCCGCGTACGGGCCGTTGCCGCTGACCCTGCCCTACCTCGTCCACGTCGGGCTGCTGGTCGTGGCCGTCGCGGCCGTCCTGGTCACCGTCGGGACGGGGAGCCCGCCGGTGGGGGTGGTCCCGCGCGGGCTGCTGCCGCGGCCCGGGTTCGATCCCGCGGCCCGGCGGACGTTCGTCCGTGTCGTCGTCCCGACGGCGGTGTGCGTGTACGCGTTCCCGTCGGTCTCGGTGACGGTGCTGCCGCTGCTGCTGCCCGGCGCGTCCGGGCTGGTCGCCTTCACCGGGCTGCTCGCCGCGCTGACCCTGGGCACCGGGACCCTGGTGCAGCCGTTCGCGCACCGCCCCGGGGCGCGGGCCGGCGCCCTGGGCGCGGCGCTCGGCGCGCTCGGGTTCGCCACCGGCGTCGTCGCGGCCCTCACCGGCTCGGTCGTCGCGGTCGCGGTGGCGGGGATCCTGCTCGGTGCCGGGGGCGGGCTCTGCCTCAACGCCGGACTGACCCTGGTGGGGCGGCTCGCGCCGGCGTCCGGCCGCGGCGCCGCGAACGGCGTCTTCTACACCGCCGCCTACCTCGGCTTCGCGACGCCGTTCCTGGTGACGGCGTCGGCACCGGTGCAGGCGCTCGCCGTCCCGCTGGCCGTGCTGGTCGCGGTGACGGTGGCGACCGCGGCCTGGCTCGCCGCGCGCGCCGGGGACACCGCCTCCTGACGGGCCGCCGCCCGGCCGGTCCGGGCGCGGACCGGCCGTCCTAGGCTCGCCGGGTGCCCGACCTGACCAGCACCGCCAACCCGCGCGTCAAGAACCTGGTCCGGCTGCGCACCCGCCGCCACCGCGACGCCGCGGGCGTCACCCTCGTCGAGGGGCACGACGAGCTGTCCCTCGCCCTCGACGCCGGGGTCCGGCCCACCGAGGTCTACTGGGCCCCCGACCTGGTGCGGTCGGAGGAGCTGCTGGAACGGATGCCCGGCGCCCGCGCGACGTCGGTGACCCGCGAGGTGTTCGCCCGCATCGCCTACCGCGAGTCCCCGGACGGCTGGCTCGCGGTCGCCCCCGCGCCGGGCCGCCCGCTCGACGAGCTGGAGCTCCGGCCGGACGCGCTGGTGCTCGTCGCCGAGGGGATCGAGAAGCCCGGCAACGTCGGCGCGATGCTGCGCACCGCGGAGGCGTGCGGGGTGGACGCCGTGGTCATCGCGACCCCGGACCGGGCCGGGACCGACTTCGCCAACCCGAACGTCGTGCGGGCGTCGAAGGGCACGGTGTTCGCGGTGCCGGTGGCGTCGGCGCCGACCGCGGAGGTCCAGGAGTGGCTGCGGCGCCGCGGCGTGCGCAGCGTCGTCACCACCCCGGCCGGGACGACCGAGCTGGGCCGGGCCGACCTCACCGGCCCGACGGCGCTGGTGATCGGGACCGAGGCGACCGGCGTCACCGGGCCGTGGCTGGCGGGTGCCGACGCCACCGTCGTCATCCCGATGCGCGGCACCGTCAACTCGCTCAACGCCTCGATCGCCGCCGCGGTGGTGCTGTTCGAGGCGGTCCGGCAGCGCTCGGGTACGTCAGCAGGCTGACGCGGCGCGGACCGCGCTCTGCGTAACCTCGCGGCATGCCGACCGTGCGCGACGTGCTGGTGGCGCTCGTCGTGGGTGCCGCCGCGGTCGCCGGTGCGCTGTTCGCCGACCCGTCCGGCCGCCCGCTGCTGCCCTGGGGCGCGGTCCTGATCGCACTCGCCACGCTGCTGCTGTGCTGGCGGAGCCGCCACCCGGTGCCCGTGCTCGTCGCGGTGATGGTGCCGACGGCGCTCTACTACTGGCTCGACCATCCCGACGGTCCGGCCTCGCTGCTCGTCGCGGTCGCCGTCTACACCGTCGCCAGCCGGGTGAGCTGGCCGCACGCGGTGCTCACCGGGGTCCTCGTCGTGCTGGCGTGGACCGGTACCGAGCAGCTGATCGTCGGCCCGCCGCCGGAGCTGCACCTCGACCACTACTCGTGGATCGTCGTCACCGTCGCGCTCGGTGTCGCGGTCGGAGCGGTGCGCCGGGCCGCCGAGGCGTCGGCGGGGCGGGCCGAGGAACGGCTGGTCCGCCGGGTCGAGCAGGAACGGCTGCGGATCGCCCGCGACGTCCACGACGTCGTCTCGCACAGCCTCTCGATGATCGTCGTGCAGGCCGGGGTGGGCGCGCACGTGGCGGCCCGCCGCCCCGAGGAGGCCGTCGCGGCGCTGGAACGCATCCGCGACGCCGGCACCGACGCCCTGCGCGAGCTGCGCGGCACCCTCGCGCTGCTGCGTGATCCCGCCGACCCCGGTGCCGACCCGGGCGATGGTGACGGAACGGCCCCGGACCGGCACGCCGGCGGGCTCGACCGGCTCGACGAGGTCGTCCGCGCCGGGCGGGCCGCCGGGATCACGGTGACCGTGGCCGGGGACGCCGGTGCGCTCCCGCCGGAGGTGGACCGGGCCGCGTTCGGCACCGTGCGGGAGGCCGTCACCAACACCGTCCGGCACGCGCCGGACGCGTCGGCGGTGCGGGTCACGCTCGACCGGGACGGCGACCTGCTGCACCTGCGGATCAGCGACGACGGCGGTCCGGCCGCCCCCGCGGGGGAGCGCGGACGGCCGGAGGGCCAGGGCCTGCGCGGCCTCGCCGAACGCGCCGCGGCGCTGGGCGGGCGGTGCACCGCGGCACCGGACGGGGACGGGTTCGTGGTGACGGCGGAGCTGCCGGTCGCGATCCGGACCACGCCGGCGGCGGGAGGTGCGGCGGGTGTCTGACGTGCGGGTGCTGCTCGCCGACGACCAGCCGCTGATCCGGGCCGGGCTGCGGGTGCTGCTGGAGACCGAGGACGGCTACGCGGTCGCCGCCGAGGCCGCCGACGGCGCGGAGGCCGTCCGCCGGGCCCGCGAGACCCGGCCCGACGTGGCGCTGATGGACGTCCGGATGCCCGGCACCGACGGTCTCGACGCCCTCTCCGCGATCACCGGCGACCCGGAGCTGGCCGGGACCCGGGTGATCGTGCTGACCACGTTCGACCTGGACGACTACGTCTACCGGGCGTTGCGCTCCGGGGCGAGCGGCTTCCTGCTCAAGGACACCGACCCGGTGGCGCTGCTGCGCGCGATCGACCTCGTGCACGCGGGGGAGGCGCTGCTGGCGCCGTCGGTGACCCGGCGGCTCATCACCGAGTTCGCCCGGCACGGGCCCGCCGCCCCGCCGGGCACCGACCGGCTCGCCGTCCTCACCGGACGGGAACGCGAGGTACTCGCCCTCGTCGGGCGCGGGCACACCAACGGCGAGATCGCCGCCCAGCTGGTGATCAGCCCGGCCACCGCCCGGACCCACGTGGGGCGGCTGCTGACCAAGCTCGGCGCCCGCGACCGGGTGCAGCTCGTCGTCATCGCCCACGAGACGGGTCTGGTGGGGCAGCGGCGCTGACCCCGGCCCGGGTCCCGGGGTCGTACGCCCGGGCGCGTAGCCGCGGGTGACGTCGTCGCGCCGACGCGCCGGGACCGGTGTCCCGGCGAGGCTCGGTCCCATGACCAGAGCGTTCACCCGCCGGGGCTTCCTCGCCTCCGCGCTGGCCGGAGCGGGCGCCGCCGCGGGCGGCATGCTGCTGCAGTCGTGCTCGCGTGCCCCCGTCTCGGCACCGCGCCCCGCACCGGTGCCCCGCCCGCTCGCGGTCCCGCCGCTCGCACCCTCCACGGTGGACGGCGGCGTGCGCACCTTCCGGCTGACCGCGGCGCCCGGGACGAGCGGTTTCCTCGCCGGCCGGGACACCCCGACCTGGGGGTACGACGCCCCGTTCGGCGGCCCGACCCTGCGCGCGACCCGCGGCGAGCGGGTCCGCGTGCACGTGACCAACCGGCTGCCCGAGCGGACCTCGACGCACTGGCACGGCATGGTGCTGCCCGCCGCCGCCGACGGCGGACCGCACAGCCCGATCGAGCCCGGCGCCACCTGGAGTCCGGAGTGGACGATCGACCAGCCGGCGGCGACGCTCTGGTACCACCCGCACCCGCACGGCGTCACCGGGCGGCACGTGCACCGCGGCCTGGCCGGGCTGTTCGTGATCGACGACAGCGCGGACGGCGCAGACGGCGGCATCCCGCTGCCGCACCGCTACGGCGTGGACGACGTGCCCGTCGTCGTCACCGACCGGGTGTTCACCGCCGACGGCGCGTTCGACGAGGCGCACCGCAACGCCCACGGCCTGCTCGGCGACACCCTGCTGGTCAACGGGACCGTCGCGCCGTACCTGGTGGCGACGACAGCGCGGATCCGGTTGCGGCTGCTCGACGCCTCACCGGCCCGCTGCTACCGGTTCGCCCGCTCCGACGGGCGCCCGCTCGTGCTCGTCGGCACCGACTCGGGGCTGCTCCCGGCCCCGCGCCCGGTCCCCGACGTGCTGCTCACCCCCGGTGAGCGCGCCGAGGTGCTGCTCGATCTCGAGCCCGGACGCCCCGTGATCCTGCGTTCGGTCCCGCACGACCTCGGCGCGGTGTCCGGCACCGAACGCACGATCGGTGCCCGCGACACCCTCGACGTGCTGCAGATCCGGCCCGCCGCCGTGCTCGCGCCCGCACCGCCGCTGCCGGACCGGCTGCCGCACGAGCCCGGCCCGGAGCCCGCGCCGGGAACGAGGGTCCGGAGGTTCGAGCTCGGCGACGACACGATCGACGGGAGGTCGATGGACATGACCCGGATCGACGAGGTCGTCCCCGCCGGTGCGGAGGAGGTCTGGGAGCTGGCGAACGTCCACTCCCGCCCGCACAACCTGCACGTCCACGACGCGCGCGGCCAGGTGCTGTCCGCCGCGGGCCGGCCGGTGCCCGCGGCGGAGCGGTGCTGGAAGGACACGGTGTACGTCCCGCCGCGGACGACCACGCGGGTGCTCCTGCGCTTCGGCCGCCACCCCGACCCGGCGGTGCCGTACATGTACCACTGCCACCTGCTCCACCACGAGGACCAGGGAATGATGGGGCAGTTCGTCGTGGTGCCGCCCGGGACCGCCGACGTGCCGCGGACCCTCGCCGCCGGGGTGGGCGGCCACCATGGCTAGGCCGCTCGCCGCCGTCCCGTTCCGGGTGTGGGCGGTGTTCCACGGGCTGCTCGTGCTGGCCCAGGTCGGGGCGGCCGGCGCGCTGCTCGACGCCGTCGGCCCGGCACTGGCCTGGCACGGCGGCATCGGGGGCTCGCTGATCCTCGTCGCGATGGTGCAGACGGTGCTCGCGGTCCCGGCGGTGTGGCCGGGCGGGATGCCGGTGTGGCCGCTCGCGGTGAGCGCGGTGCTGGTCGTCGCCGACACCGCGCAGGTCGCGATCGGGCACGCGGGGCTCCTGACGCTGCACGTCCCGCTGGGGATCGCGGTCGTCGTGACCCAGGTGGTGGTGGCGGTGCGGGCGCTGCGCCCGGCCCGGCCCGCCGCGCGGACGGCGGACCGGGCGCCGGTGCTCAGGCCGTCACGCCGGTGAGCTCGGCCCGCAGCCGCTTCTTGTCGGTCTTGCCGATCCCCGTCAGGGGCAGCTCGGGGACGAAGCTGACCCGGGGGACGTACATGTCCCCGGCGCGCTCGGCGACCAGGCCGGTCAGGTCCCCGGCGGACGGCGCCGGGTCGCCCGCGACCACGGCGGCGTGCACGACCTCGGTGCCGTCGCCGTCCGGGACGCCGAACACCGCGGCCTGGCGGACGCCCGGGTGCTCCATGAGGGTGTCCTCGAGCTCCGAGGTGTACACGTGCCCGCCGACGACGATCACCATGTCCTTCACGCGGTCCACGAGGTGCAGGTAGCCGGCGTCGTCGAGCCGGGCGACGTCACCGGTCCGGACCCAGCCGTCGGAGATCGTGCGGGCGGTCAGCTCCGGCTGCTTCCAGTAGCCGTCCATCTCGGTGCCGGTGTGCACCCACAGCTCGCCGTGCTCGCCGTCGGCGACCCGGGCGCCGTCGTCGCCGGTGATCGCGATCTCGGTGCTCGGGACGATCCGCCCGACGGTGCCGAGGAGCTCCGGCTTCTCGTGCTCGGCGGGGGTGAGGATGCTGATCCCGCCGGCCTCGGTCTGGCCGTAGAACTGGGTGAGGACCGGCCCGATCCGCTCGTGCGCCTCCGCGATCCGGCGGGGGTTCGCGGGCGCCCCGCCGTAGAGCAGCGAGCGCAGCGACGACAGGTCGGTCTCGTCGAGGCCGGGGTGGTCGAGCAGCCGGTACAGCAGCGGCGGGAGCAGGAACGAGTGCGTGATCCGCTCGCGCTCGACGGCCGCGAGGAAGTCGCCGGCGTCGAACCGGTCGAGCAGGACGACCGTCCCGCCGCCGGTGAGCATCCGGTCGGCCACCCCGCCACCGGCGTGCGCGACCGGCGTGGCGACCAGCATCCGGGCCGGGCCCTGCGGGGTCAGCGGCTCCATCGCGTCGCGCAGCCGTGCCGCGCGGGTGTGGTGGTCGAAGGTGTAGGTGATCCCCTTCGGGTGGCCGGTCGTGCCGCCGGTGTGCCGGATCTGCTCGACGTCCTCCGGGCGGGCCCGCCCGCGGACCGGCTCGGTGGACGCGGCGGCGGACTCCGCCAGGACGTCCTCGCGCCCGGCGACCGTGCCCAGCGCCAGGACCTCGGCCGGCGACGCGTGGTCCAGGACCGCGGCGGCCTGCTCCGCCTGTGCCGCGTCGACGAGGACGAGTGCGGGCTCGACGTCGTCGACGATCCGGGCCTGCGCCGCGGCGGCCAGTCCCTCGTGCGGCTGGGTGACCCCGGCACCGAGGAGGTTCACCGCGTAGCGCGCGATCAGCGCCTCGGGCGAGTTCCCGGCGAGCAGCGCGACGACCTGGCCGGGCCCGACCCGGCCGTCGAGGGTGTGCGCGAGCCGGTGCACGGTGTCGGCGACGTGACCGGCCGTCAGGCGTCGGTCGCCGTGCACGAGGGCCTCGCGGTCGCGTCCGGTCTCCAGGGCGTCCAGCAGTTCCTCGACGTCGGTGTGCGCGCCGGTCGGCATCGGTGGTTCCTCCAGGTGGTTCGTGTCCGACGGGATCGTTACCAGACGCAACGATCGACACGGGCCCGTGCTTCCGGAAGGTGAGCCGATCGACACCTCTCGCTTCGTCGCCGGGCCCGCGGGGTACCCGCCCGCCATGACGACGATCGGGAACCAGGTGTCGGGGCTCTGCCTCGGGACGAACGTGTTCGGCTGGACCGCGGACGAGGAGACGTCGTTCGCGCTGCTCGACGCGTTCGTCGGCGCGGGCGGGTCCATGCTGGACACCGCCGACTCCTACATGGCCGCCGCCGAGGGCAACTCGGGCGGCGAGTCCGAGACGGTGATCGGCAACTGGCTCGCCGCCCGGCCCGGGATGCGGGACCGGGTCGTGCTCGCGACCAAGGTCGGGCAGCTCCCCGGCCGCCAGGGGCTCGGCCCGGAGAACGTCCGTGCGGCCGCGGAGGACTCGCTGCGCCGGCTGCGCACGGACCGGATCGACCTCTACTACGCCCACGTCGACGACGAGGCGGTGCCGCAGGAGGACTACCTCGCCGCGTTCGACGGGCTGGTCCGGGACGGGAAGGTCCGCGAGATCGGGGCGTCGAACTTCTCCGCGGACCGGCTGCGGTCCGCGCTCGCGGTCGCCGGCGGCACCGGTGGGGCCCGGTTCACCGCGACCCAGCCGCACTACAACCTGATGGAGCGCGGCTACGAGGCCGAGGAGGCACTCGTCGCCGAGGCCGAGGGGCTCGCCTGCTTCCCGTACTTCGGTCTCGCGAAGGGTTTCCTCACCGGGAAGTACCGGGCCGGTGACACCGCCGCGGTCGACTCCGGCGTGACCAGCGGGCCGATGGCGCGGGCCCGCGCCGAGGGGGCGCGGGCCTACCTCGCCGACCCGCGGGCGGAGAAGGTGCTGGTCACCCTGGACGAGATCGCCCGTGCCCGCGGCGTGGCGGTCCCCGCCGTGGCACTGGCCTGGCTGGGCGCCCAGCCGACGGTCGCCGCGCCCATCGCCAGCGCGCGCACGACCGCGCAGCTCGACGCCGTCCTCCCGGCGCTGACCCTGACCCTGGAGCCGGTCGAGCTGGCCGCGCTGTCCGACGCGAGCGCGCCGGAGGCGTGACCGCCGCGGCGCCGGGGCTACGCGGCCAGCGCGAGGTCCCGGCGCCGCTCGACCCGCTCCATCCGGACGGCGACACCCAGCGCCACCAGGCCGAGCAGGGGCAGGACGGTGGCGGCCGCGGCGGGCGACGTCCAGCCCCAGCCGGCGGCCAGCACCGCGCCGCCCAGCGCCGCGCCGAGCGCGTTCGCCACGTTGAACGCGGCGTGGTGCAGGGCGGCGCCCAGCGTCGGGCCCTCCCGGCCGGCGTCCATCAGGCGGGTCGCCAGCGCCGGGGTCGTCGCCGTCGTCGTGAAGGCCAGTGCGAACAACGCCACCAGCGCCATGACCGCCGACGACGCCGTCACCGCGAACACCGCCATCGACAGCGCCGCCGCGCCGAGCCCGGCCGCGATCGTGCGGACCGGCGCCGCCTCGGCCATCCGGCCCCCGGCCTGGTTGCCCAGCGTCATCCCCAGCCCGTACACCGCGAGCGCGAGCGGCACCGCGGCCTCGGCGAGACCGGAGACCTCGGTGAGGATCGGGGTCACGTAGCTGTAGACGGCGAACGATCCGCCGAACCCGGTCGCGATGACGGCCATCGTGATCCACACCTGGCCGCGGCGCAGGGCCGACAGCTCGGCGACGACCGAGCCGCGGCGCTCCTCGCGCACGTCGGGGACCAGCCACCACACCGCCGCCATCGTGACGACGGCGATCGCACCCGTCGCCAGGTAGGCGGCGGGCCAGCCCGCGGCCTGGCCGAGCCAGGTGGCCCCGGGCACGCCGACGATGTTCGCGATCATCAGTCCGCTCATCACGGTCGCGATCGCGCGCGGCCGCCGCTCCCGCGGCACGAGCGACGCGGCCAGCACCGACGCCGTCCCGAAGTAGGCGCCGTGCGGCAGCCCGGCCAGGAACCGGGTCCCGACGAAGGTGCCGAACGTCGGCGCGAACGCCGAGGCGATGTTGGTGACCGCCAGCGCGGCGGCCAGCACCAGCACCAGCCGCTTGCGCGGCCACCGCGCTCCCAGCACGGCGAGCACCGGGGCGCCGACGACGACCCCGAGCGCGTAGGCGCTGATCGCGGTGCCGGCCTGCGGCACCGTCGCGCCGAGATCGGCGGCGAACGCCGGCAGCAGGCCCATCGAGGCGAACTCGGTGGTGCCGATCGCGAGCCCGCCCAGCGCCATGGCGAACAGCGCGGGGCCGGGCTTTCCGGTGGTGGAGGAGGGGGTGGGAGAGTGGCCGGAGCGCGCGGGGTAGTTTTTCATCGCGTCACGAGGATAAAGACCGCGCGCCCGGAGGTGTCAAACGAGATGGGGGCGGTGTCAGCCGGTTCACGTCCCGGCCGGGCCGAGACCGACCGCTGGCGGGCCACCGCGGAGGCCCTGCGGGAGGTCCGGCGCGAGCCCGGGCTGACCCGGGTCGAGCTGGCCCGGCGGCTGCGGCTGGCCAGCGGGTCGGCCACCGAGATCGCGGGCCGGCTGCGCGACCTGGGCTGGGTGGCCGAGGAGCGCGCGCCGTGCGGGGGCCGCGGCAGGCCCACGACCCGGCTCGTCCCGGCGCCGGGCGGGCCCGCCGTCGTCGCGGTCGACGTCCGGTTCGAGGACTGGCGGGCCGGGCTCGCCGGTCTCGACGGGGAGCCCGTCGCCGTGCGGTCCGGGCGGCACACCCGGCGGGACCCGGAGACCGTCGTCTCCCGGCTGGCCGCGGTCGTCGGCGAGCTGGTCGCGGAGCATCCCGGCCCGGTCGTCGCCACCGGGATCGGGGTCGCCGCCACGATCGTCGACGAGCACCTCGCCCAGGGCGCGGGCCAGGGCTGGAGCCCGCTCGACGTGCGCCGGATCGCCGCCGGGCACGGCCTGCCGGTGCTCGTCGGGAACGACGCGAACCTCGCCGGTGTCGCCGAGGTGCGCGACGGCGCCGCCGCCGGGGCGGGCACGGCGCTGTTCCTCACGGTCGAGGTCGGCATCGGCGGCGCCCTGCTGCTGCGCGGGCGCCCGCAGACCGGCGCGCGCGGTGCGGCGGGGGAGTTCGGGCACCTGCCGTTCGGGGACCCGTCGCTGGAGTGTGCGTGCGGTGCCCGGGGATGCTGGAACAACGGCACCGACGGCCGGGCGCTGGCCCGGATGCTCGGGGAACCCGAGCCCGACGACCCGTACTCCTACACCGGCCGGGTGCTCGACCGGGCGTCCGCCGGGGACGCCGCCGCGACGTCGGTGGTGACGTCGGCGGCCGCGTCGCTCGCCCGCGGCACGGCCGGCCTGGTCAACGCGCACGACCCGGAGGTCGTCGTGCTGGGCGGGCTCGCGCCCGCGCTCCGGGCCGCCGCCCCGGAGTCGTTCGCCGTCGCCTACGACGCCGGGCTGATGGCGTTCCGCCGGGCCGAGCCGCCCCCGGTGCACGACGCCGCGCACGGTGCCGACGGCGTCCTGCGGGGGGCGGCGGCCATCGCCCTCGACCACGCCACCTCGGCGTCCGGGCTGGCGGCCCGGGCGGGCTGAGCGGTCACGGCCGCGGGATCGACCGCAGGTTGCTGCGCGCCAGCTCGACCATCTTCCCGACGCCGCCGTCGAGCACGGTGCGGGTCGCCGCGAGCGCGAACCCGCGGACCTGCGCCGCCGTGACGTGCGGCGGGATGGACAGCGCGTTCGGGTCGGTGCGCACGTCCACCAGGGACGGGCCGTCGTGGTCGAGTGCCGTGCGCAGTGCCGGCCGGACGTGGTCCGGGTCCTCCACGGTGACGGCGTGCGCGCCCGCGGCACGGGCGATCCCGGCCAGGTCGGCCGGGCCGTGGTCGGTCTGGAACGACGGGTAGCCCGCCACCATCATCTCCAGCCGGATCATGCCCAGCGAGCCGTTGTTGAACGCGACGACGGTGAGCGGCAGCCCGTGCTCGACGGCGGTCAGCAGCTCGCCGAGCAGCATCGTGAGCCCGCCGTCGCCGGACAGCGAGACCACCTGCCGTCCGGGGAACGCGCTCGCCGCGCCGATCGCGTGCGGCAGCGCGTTGGCCATCGTCCCGTGCCGGTAGGAGCCGATGATCCGGCGCCGGCCGTTGGGGGTCAGGTAGCGCGCGGCCCAGACGTTGCACATGCCGGTGTCGACGGTGGCGATCGCGTCGTCGGCCATCTCGTCGTCGAGGACGTCGGCGACGTGCTCGGGGTGGATCGGGCGCAGGTCGGAGACCTTCCGGGTGTAGGCGCCGACGACCTTCTCCAGCGCCTCGGCGTGCCGGCGCAGCATCCGGTCGAGGAAGCTCCGGTCGGTCCGCGCCGTGATCCGCGGCAGCAGGGCGGCCAGCGTGGACCGGGCGTCGCCGTGCACGCCGAGTTCCAGCACCGTGCGCCGGCCCAGGTGCGCGGCCTCGGCGTCGATCTGGACGGTGCGGGCCTGCGGCAGGAAGTCGTCGTAGGGGAAGTCGGTGCCGATCAGGATCAGCAGGTCCGCCTCGTGCGTGGCCTCGTAGCAGGCGCCGTAGCCGAGCAGCCCGCTCATGCCGACGTCGTACGGGTTGTCGTACTGGATCCACTCCTTGCCGCCGAGCGAGTGCCCGATCGGGGCCTGCACCGCCCCGGCCAGTGCGAGCACCTCGTCACGGGCGCCCGCGATCCCCGCACCGACGAACAGCGTCACCGACGACGCCCCGTCCACCAGCCGGGCCAGCTCGTCGACCTTCGCCGGGTCCGGGACGACGGTGCCGGACGGCGTCACCAGGTCCGAGCGGCCGGTGTCGTGCGCGGCCGGCTCGGCGCTGACGTCACCGGGCAGCACCAGCACCGACACGTCGCGGCGGGCGATCGCGCTCTGCATCGCCATCCGCTGCATCCGCGGCATCTGCTCCGGCCGGGAGATCAGCTCGCAGTAGCCCGAGCACTCGGCGAACAGGTGCTCCGGGTGGGTCTCCTGGAAGTAGCCGGTGCCGATCTGCACCGACGGGATGTGCGAGGCGATCGCCAGCACCGGCGCGCCGGTGCGGTGCGCGTCGTAGAGGCCCTGGACGAGGTGCGTGTTCCCGGGCCCGCAGCTGCCGGCGCAGACGGCGAGCCGCCCGGTCAGCTGTGCCTCGGCGGCCGCGGCCAGCGCCGCGCCCTCCTCGTTGTGCACGTGCACCCAGCGGATCCGGCCGTCCCGGCGGATCGCGTCGGCGAGCGGGTTCAGGCTGTCCCCGACCAGTCCGTAGATCCGTTCGACGCCCGCCTGGTGCAGCAGCTCGATCATCTGGTCGGCCACGGTGCGGCTCACCGGCACGCTCCCTCCACTCGGTCCGTCGGGTGCAGGGTCCCCCGCTCACCGCTCGTCGAACCGCCGTGTGGTGTGCCGGCCGCGGCAGCCGGTCGGTTCCCGTCACGCCGGCCGCCCGTACATCACGATCGGCGTGTCGGAATCGGTCCACGCGGTGCAGTGCCCGCGATGTCGATGTACATTCCACCCACATTCCGGAAGGGAGGATGATCGAATGATCATTCTGGGACTGATCTTGCTCGTCGTAGGGTATTTCCTGAACATCGGACTGCTCACCACGCTCGGCGGCATCCTGCTCGTGATCGGCGTGATCCTGGTGATCCTCGGTGCGATCGGCAAGCCGGTGGGTGGTCGGAAGACCTGGTTCTGACCAGGCCGATCGTTTCCCGGTGAGGTCCGGGTGACGGTCGGCTCGCGACGGGTCGAGGGGCGTGGTCCCGGGGAATTCCCCCGGAGTCACGCCCCTCTCGCATTCCAGGTCGGCATCGGCCCGGGAATTCATGTTTCGCCGGTCGTCCCGGGGGTACCGCGACGTCATTCCCGGGGTACTCGATCATGAATTCCGGGGAATGTCACCGGACGCCCAGGATTGCGCGGGCACGGGCCGGGGAGGCCGGGGTCGCGCCGGCCGACTCGATCACCCGCAGCGCCCCCTCGACGAGCTCCCGGTTGGACGGTGCCGACCCCGCGCGGTCGTGGAAGTCCTCCAGTCCGACCCGCAGGTGCCCGCCGCGCCGCACCGCGAGCTCCGCCAGGCCGGACCCGACGACGTCACCACCCAGGACGGCCACCGACCACGGCAGGCCGGACGGCTCCAGCAGCTCCAGGTAGGCCTCCAGCGCGGCGGGCGTCGGCGGGAGCCCGAACTGCAGCCGGTCGGCGAAGTAGAGCTTCACGATCGCCCCCGGCGGCACCCGGCCGTGCCGCTGCAGGGTCAGCGTGGTCCGCAGGAAGCCCGGCTCGAAGATCGAGATGCTGGGCGCGGCGCCGAGCTCGGCGGTCCGGGCGAACATGTACTCGGTGTCGGCGAACGAGTTCTGGTACGGCTCGGGCGCGGCCGCCGCGGGACAGGTCCCGTCGTCGAGCAGGCCGACGTTCACCGAGCCCGGGTCGACGAGCGTCAACCCGCCCATCCGGCGCCGGGCGAGCTCCTCGACGTGCGCCCAGCGGCGCCGCACCGGGACGTCCCGGGCGCCGGCCGCCATCGTCGGGTAGAGCAGGGCGTCGGGGTGGCGGGCGAGCACCGGTTCCCACGCCTGCACATACGGCTCGACGGCGTGCACCCCGTCCCGGGTGAACATCGGCTCGTCGTTGTGGTTGTGCACGATCGCGGCACCGAGGTCGAGTGCCTCCAGGGCCTGCTCGGTGACCTCCCCCGGGGTGCGGGGGACGTGCGGGTTCTGCTCCCGCGTCGTCGTGCCGTTCAGGGCCGCTTCGAGGATCACCGTCGAGTCCACGCCGGTCAGCATCCCGATCCCGCCCCGGCCTCGTCGAGATGCAGCTCGGCGTCGCCGGGAGATCGACGACTCGCGCTGACCTGCATCTCGGTGCGGGCCGGACGTGCCCGGACGGACCGGCGGGTGGCGCGGCGCGGCCGTCCGGTGGGGGGTCGTAGGGTCCTGCGCGTGACCGGGATCCGCCGTCGTGCCGCTGTCGTCGCCGCCTCCGTCGCGGTCGTCGCCCTGGTGGCCGGGTGCGGCGACCCGCCCGAGCCGCTGACGGACGGCCCGGCGGGCGCGGCCCCCGCCGACGGGCTGACCCGGGTCGTCGATCTCGCGGCCGAGCGGGCGGTGCTGTCCGACCGCGTCGCCGCCGCCAAGGCCGGTACCGGGCAGCCGGTCACCGACCCGGCCCGGGAGAAGGTCGTCGTCGACGACGCCCGCGCCGACGCGGCCCGCGACGGCGTCGATCCCGAGTGGACCGCCCGGGTGTTCGCCGACCAGATCGCGGCGAGCACCCAGGTGCAGGAGGACCTGCTCCGGCGCTGGACCGAGCAGCCCGGCGCCCGCCCCGCCCCGGTGGACCTGGCGCAGGTGCGCCCGGAGCTCGACCGGATCGGCGACGAGCTGGTCGCCGCGCTGAAGCTGGCGACACCCGCCCGGGCACACGAGGACTGCGCGTCGTCGCTCGCGCAGGCCGCGGTCACCCGGTCGGCGACGCTCGACGACGTGCACCGGGCCGCCCTCGGCCGTGCCCTGATGTCGGTCTGCGACGGCGCCCCGGAGTAGCCGCCCGCGCGTGACGGTCCTGTTTCGGGCCCGCCCAGGTCTTGCGTACCCGGATAGTACGTGCTCGGATTAACAGGACGAGCCATGGAGGTGGTCGCGATGGACCAGAACCTGTTCAACGACATCTGTCTGCAGCAGCTGACCCTGTCCGGCGTGCACGAGGGCGAGACCGTCGTGGTGCTGACCCGGGGTGCCGAGCGGACCGAGTACGCCGACGCCTTCCTCTGGGCGATCCAGAAGCTCGGCGCGACCGGCTACCACATGCGCCTGCCGTCCCCGTCGAGCGCGAACGGCGCCTGGGCGGTGGGTGACTCCGGCCTGGGGAACATCCCGCTGGCCGTCGACGCGCTGAAGGCCGCCGACATGGTCGTCGACTGCACGTTCCTGCTCTTCTCGCCCGAGCAGTTCGCGATCCAGGACGCCGGCACCCGGATCCTCACCGCCGTCGAGCCGCCCGAGCTGCTCGCCCGGCTGATGCCGACCGCCGAGCTGCGCGAGCGCGTCGAGACCGGCGCCGAGCTCCTCGCCAAGGCGTCGGCCATGCGGATCACCAGCCCGCACGGCACCGACGTCACCTATCAGCTCGGCATGTACCCGACCATGAGCGAGTACGGCTACACCGACACCCCCGGCCGCTGGGACCACTGGCCGGCCGCGTTCGTGTTCACCGGCGGGTCGGACACCGGCGTCGACGGGAAGATCGTCCTCGCGCCCGGGGACGTGCTGCTGCCGTTCAACACCTACGTGCAGACCCCGGTGGAGATCACCATCGAGGAGGGCTTCATCCGCGACATCCGCGGCGGCGCCGGCTCCTCGGGACTCGACGCGGACCTCCTGCGCTCCTACATCGAGAGCTTCGACGACCCGCGCGGCTACGGCATGAGCCACGTCGGCTGGGGTCTCGACGAGCGCGCGCACTGGCACGGGCTCACCCAGTTCGGCGGCGGCATGGGGATGGAGCTGCGCAGCTTCTACGGCAACGTCATGTTCTCCATCGGCCCGAACAACGAGCTCGGCGGCCCGAACGACACCGCCTGCCACTTCGACATCCCGATGCGCGGCAACTCCCTCTACCTCGACGACGAGCTGATCGTCGACGCCGGTGCGCTCACCGTGCCCGAGATGCGGCCGGTGAACCGCCGATGACCGACCACCACATCGGGATGATCGTCCCGTCGTCGAACCTGACGATGGAGACCGAGCTGCCGCGGATGCTGCGTGCCCGCGAGGACGCGCTGCCCGGCGACCGCTTCGTCTTCCACGCCGCCCGGGCCCGGATGCAGCACGTCACCCCCGAGCAGCTGCGCGCGATGAACGCCCAGGCCCAGCGGGCCGCCACCGAGCTGGCCGACGCCCGTCCGGACGTCGTCGCCACCGCGTGCCTCGTCGCGATCATGGCCCAGGGGCCCGGCTACCACTGCACCGCCGAGGACGACATCACCGCGGCGCTGCGGGCCGAGGGCTCGGAGGCGCCGGTCGTGTCCAGCGCCGGCGCGCTGCTGTCGGGCATCGCCGCGCTCGGGGCGCGGCGGGTCGCGATCATCACGCCGTACATGGAGCCGCTGACGAAGGCGGTCGTCACCTACATCGAGGACGCCGGCGTCGAGGTCGTGGACGCGCTGTCGCTGGAGGTGCCGGACAACCTCGCCGTCGCCCGGCTGGACCCGGCCGACCTGCGCGAGCACCACCGGAGGCTCGACCTCACCCGCGCCGACGCGCTCGTGCTCAGTGCCTGCGTGCAGATGCCGTCGTTGCCCTCGATCCAGCCGGTGCAGGACGAGATCGGCATCCCCGTGCTGTCCGCGGCCACCGCGACCACCCACCGGATCCTCACCGAGCTGGGTCTCGACCCGCGGGTCCCCGGCGCCGGGGCGCTGCTGGCCGGCTGACCGCCGCCGCCCGTGGCCCGCACCCCGACACGGGGTGCGGGCCCGTCGGCGTGCCCGGATCCGCGCAGGTCGGGGCCGGTGAACGGGGTCTGGACAGGGCCCGGCATCGTGCTGTACATGTTTGTACATGTCTGAACAGGGTGGCCGGGGCAAGCGGGCCCGGCTCGTCGCGGACCTGACCGGCCGGATCCGTTCCGGCCTGCTGGTACACGGCGAGCGCCTGCCGGGGGAGAACCAGCTCGCGCAGACCTACGAGGTGTCCCGCGGGACCGTGCGCAGTGCGCTCGCCGAGCTCCAGCGCCGCGACCTCATCGCCACCGAGACCGGGGTCGGCTCGTTCGTCACCTTCGACGGGGCGCCGCTCGACCAGCAGGTCGGCTGGGCCCGCGCGCTCGCCGGTGCGGGCGCCGAGGTCACCACCGAGCTGCTCGGCATCACCGCTGGCGGCGACCCGGCCGTCGCGGAGCGCGAGGGACCGCTGGTCACCGTCCGGCGGCTGCGGCGCGCCGACGGCCGCCCCGTCTCGCTGGAGACCGCGTCGCTCCCGGCGGGCGGCGCGCTCGCCGGGCTCCCGGACCGCGGCCTCGTCGACGGCTCCATCACCGCCACCCTCGCCGCGGCCGGCCTGCACGGCGCCGGCGGCGAGCAGTGGATCTCGGCGGAACCCCTCGACGCCGCCGACGCCGTCCGCCTCGAACGGACGCCGGGCGAGCTGTTCCTGCGGGCGGTGCGGGTCACCCGCACCGCCGACGGCGCGCTCGCCGAGCACGTCGTCAGCCTCCTCGACCCGCAGCGCTTCCGGTTCCACCTCGCGTTCGGCGGCACCACGACGGCCGGGGACGCCCGGTGAGCGGCGAGCACGACCGCGCGCTCGGCGCGCTGCTCGGCCTCGCCGTCGGCGACGCGCTCGGCATGCCGACCCAGTCGATGTCGCGGGAGGCGATCGCGGAGCGCTACGGCGTCGTCGACCGGCTCCTCGACGGCGCCGACGACCAGCCGATCGCCCCGAAGCTCCCCGCCGGGACCGTCACCGACGACACCGAGCAGGCCCTGCTGCTCGCCCGGATCCTCGTCGCCCACGACGGGCGGGTGCCTCCGCGGATGTTCGGGGCCGCGCTCGAGGACTGGGAGCAGGAGATGATCCGGCGCGGGTCACGGGACCTGCTCGGCCCCTCCACGAAGCTCGCGCTGACCCGGCTCGCCGACGGCGAGTCCCCCGAGCGGGCCGGCCGCGACGGCGTCACCAACGGCGCCGCGATGCGGGTCGCCCCCGTCGGCATCGCCTGCACCGGGGCGCGGCTGCTCGACGCCGTCGTGGAGTCCGCGGTCGTCACCCACCACACCGCGCCCGGGATCGCCGCCGCCGCGGCGGTCGCCGCCGCGGTCTCCACCGCGGTGTCCGGTGCGGGGCTCCCCGCCGCACTGGACGCCGCGGTGGACGCGGCCCGGGCCGGTGCCGGCCGCGGCGGGTGGGCGGCCGGGGCCTCGGTCGCCGACCGGCTGGTGGTCGCCCGCCGGCTGCTGCCCGGGCTCGCCCCGGACGCCCTCGCCGACGCCGTCGCCGGTGTCGTCGGGACCTCGGTGACGGCCACCGAGTCGGTCGTCGCCGCGATCGGCCTGGCCGCCGCGCTCGGTGACGACCCGCGGGCCGCGCTGGTCACCGCCGCGTCGCTGGGCGGGGACACCGACACGGTCGCCGCGATCTGCGGCGCCGTCCTCGGCGCGGTGCACGGTGCCGCGGGCCTTCCCGCCGATCTCGTCGCGACCGTGCGCCGGGTCAACGCACCGCTGCTCGACCCCCTCGACGACGTGGTCGCGGGGCTGCTCCACCTCCGGTCCACCGCCCGATAGGAGGCCGCCATGGCCACCGGTACCACCGAGACCGACGCCGGTACCGCCGGCGGAGCGCTCGAGACCCGCGGCATCGAGCCCGTCCCCGTCGCCGAGCGGCACGGGCGTCCGGGCGAGCTCTTCTGGGTGTGGTTCGCCGCCAACATCTCGATCCTCGGCCTCCCGCTGGGGGCGACGCTGGTCGCGTCCGGGCTCACGGTCTGGCAGGCGGTGATCGCCGCCGTGCTGGGCGCGGTCGGGTCGTTCGCCATCGTCGGCGCGGTCTCGATCGCGGGCCGCCGCGGCGGCGCCCCCGGACTGACGCTGTCCCGGGCCGTGTTCGGTGTGCGGGGCAACATCGGCCCGACGCTGGTGTCGCTGCTCTCCCGGCTCGGCTGGGAGACCGTCAACACGACGACGGCCGCGTTCGCCCTGCTCTCGCTGGTCACCATCGTCGCGGGTACCAGCCCGGCGGCGAAGGACCATCCGGTGATCACGATCGCCTGCATCGCGGTGTTCGTGCTCTGCACGGTGCTGGTCGCCGGGCTCGGGCACGGCGTGCTGGTGGCCGTCCAGCGCTGGGCGACCTGGGTGTTCGGGGCGCTGAACATCCTGGTCGGCGGCTTCCTGGTGGCCACCGTGGACTGGACGGCCGTCGCCGCGGCGACGCCCGCGCCCACCGGTGCGGTGGTGGCCGCGGTCGGCGTGATCGCCGCCGGGACGGGCATCGGCTGGGCGAACGCCTCGGCCGACATGTCCCGCTACCAGTCGCCGTCGGTGCGGGCCGGGTCGCTCGTGCTGTCGGCGGCCGCCGGTGCCGGGATCCCGCTGGTGCTGCTGATCTCGCTGGGCAGCCTGCTCGCCGCCGGTGATCCCGCGCTCGCCGAGGCCGGTGACCCGGTCGCCGCGATCCGCGACCTCCTCCCGGCCTGGATGGCGATCCCGTACCTGGTCGCCGCGTTCGGCGGCCTGCTGCTCTCCAACCACCTCTCGGTGTACTCGGCCGGGCTCACCACCCTGACCCTCGGCGTGCGGCTCCCGCGGGTGTACGCGGTCGTCGTCGACGTGCTGGTGACGTTCGCCGGGGCGATCTACTTCATGCTCGTCGCCGACGGCTTCTACACGCCCTTCATCGCCTTCATCAGCGCGCTGGCCGTGCCGATCACCGCGTGGGTCGGGGTGTTCGCGGTCGACATGCTGCGGCGCACCCACTACGACCCGGACGCGCTGATGGACACCGGGCGCACCAGCCGCTACTGGTACCGCGCCGGGATCGAGCCGCGGGCCACCACGGCCTGGGCGCTCGCGATCGTCGCCGGGTACCTGTTCGCGACCGTCGGTCCCTCGTCGGAGCCGTGGTTCACCGGGCCGCTGGCCGGGACCTGGTTCGGTGAGAACGGGCTGGCATGGGTGATCACCTTCGTCGTGGCGGCCGGGGCGTACGCGCTGCTCGGCGGGTCCCGGGAGCCGCGGTGAGCGGCCGGCTGGTGCACACCGGCCAGGTGCTCGTCGACCTGGTCATGCGGGTGCCCGCGCTGCCGCCGCCGGGCGGGGACGTCATGGCCTCGGACACCGCGATGCTGCCCGGGGGCGGGTTCAACGTCGTCGCCGCGGCCGCCCGGGCCGGTGCCCCGGTGCTCTACGCCGGTGGCCACGGCACCGGGCCCCGCGGCGAGCTGGTCCGGGCGGCGCTGGCCGCCGAGGGCGTGCAGGTCGCGGCACCGCCCGGCGCCGGTGGCGACACCGGGATCTGCGTGACGCTGGTCGAGCCGTCCGGTGAGCGGACGTTCGTGACCGGCAGCGGCGTGGAGTCCGGCCTGGCGGGCGGGCTGCCGCCGACCGGACCGGACGACGTGCTCTACGTGTCCGGCTACAGCCTGCTCGTCCCGGACAAGGCCGCCCAGGTCGTGGAGGCTGCGGCGGACACCGCCGGCACCGTGCTGCTCGATCCCGGACCGCTGGTCGGCGACGTCCCGGCCGGGACGTGGGCCCGGATGCTCGCGGCGACCGGGGTGCTCAGCTGCAACGCCCGGGAGGCGAAGCTGCTGTCCGGTGAACCGGATGCCACCGCCGCGGGCCGCGAGCTCGCCCGGCGGCTCCCGGACGGTGCGGTGGTCGTGGTGCGCGACGGCGCCGCGGGCTGCGTGCTGGTCCGGGACGGGCGGGCCGAGCAGGTCCCGGCGCCGTCCGTGCGGGCGGTCGACACCAACGGGGCCGGGGACGCGCACTGCGGGGTTCTCGCCGCCGAGCTGCTGCGCGGCGCCGGGTGGGCCGTCGCCGCGCGCCGGGCGAACGCCGCCGCGGCGCTCGCCGTGACCCGGCACGGCCCGGCGACGGCCCCGACCCGGGCCGAGGTGGACGCGCTGCTCACCGCCTGAGGCGGATCAGCCGGGGGCACCGACCGCGGTCGCCATGCCCTGCACGGCCTCCTGCACCTCGCGGAACGCGGGGCCGCAGGTGGCCGGGTCGCCGCCGCCGACGGTGCCCGGATCGGTCGCGCAGCCCGCGGTGAACCGGTCGACGGCCGCCTCGGTGGCGTCGGCCTGCGGGGCCGCGGCGGGCGCGTCCCGGCGGACCTGCCCGACGACGTTGCGGATCTCGGTGACGAACCGCCCGCAGCGCGGGAAGACCTGCGCCGGGTCGCCGTCGAAGCAGGTGTCCTCGGCGAAGAACCGGAACTTGGTGCGCAGGGCGTCGAGGCCGGGGGCGCCGACGCGGTCGGAGGCACTCGTGCCCTCGCCGGTGGTGGTCCGGGTGGTCGCCGGGCCGGTCCCGCACCCGGCGAGCACGAGGAGGGCCGCCACCGCGACGGTGGCGGCCCGGACGGACACGCGACGGCCGGATCGGGTTCGGGGACGCACCCGGCCACGGTAATCCCGCCGTCCCCGGCCCGGCACGACGGCCGGGCACCGCGCCGGGCACCGCGCCGGGCACCGCGCCGAACACCGAGCCGACGCCCGAACGGCACGCCATGCACCCGGCGGTCGGTGTGACGGGTGCACGGCGTGCCGTGCGGCGGGGACCGGCTCAGCCGGCGGCGTGCTCCAGCGCCTCGCGCAGCAGAGTCAGTGCCGCGGGCGGGTTGTCCCAGAACACCATGTGGCCGGCGTCCGGGACGCCGGCGAGCCGGGCGGCCGGGTTCGCCGCGCCGATCTCGGCGACCCCGGCGGCGGGGACCACGGGGGAGCCGTCGCCGTACAGGACGGTGACCGGCCCGGGGACCTCCGGCCACGCGGTGAAGAAGTCCTCGCTCTCGAACCCGGCGTGGGTCGCGCGGATCGCGGCCTCGTCGCAGGACGAGAGCCACCGTGCCCGCAGCTCCTGCTCCGCCCGCGGCCAGCGCGGCCAGGCGCGGGCGACCTCGTCGGCGTCGGTGCCGCGCTGCGCCTCGTGCAGCTGCCCGAGGAACGCCTCCAGGGTCGTCGGGTACGGGTCGCGGCCGGGCCCGGACAGCGGCGGGTCGACCAGCACCGCGCCGCGGACCGGGCGCCGTGTCGCGGCGACGGCGGCGATCCGGGCGCCCATGGAGTGTCCGAACAGGATCGTCTCGGACCCGAGGCCGAGCCCCTCCAGGACGGCGAGCACGTCGCCCGCGTAGTCGTCGAGCGTCCACGAGGTGCCGGTGTCGGACAGGCCACGGCCGCGGACGTCGAGCACCACCGGGCGGAAGCCGTCGGTGAGCTCGCGCGCGACGAAGTCCATCGTGACCGCCGGGCTGGTGATGCCGGGCAGGACGAGCACGGGGACCCCGGGGCCGCCGTAGTCGAGCAGGTGCAGGCGGACGTCGCCGTTGCGCACCCAGCGGGACACGGCGGGCACGTCGGCGAGGTCGGCCAGCGCGTCCTGGCGGACCTGGCGGGTGGTGAGCGTCGCCGTCGTCGGGGTCATGCGATCTCCTTCAGGTACCCGAGCGCGTCGCCGAGGGTGATCACGTCGCCGTACTTCGCTCCGATGTCGAACAGGTTGGCCTCGTGCGGGCCGTCGGCCCGGTCGCCGACGCACTCGCGCGGGACGAGCACACCGAACCCGGACTGCACCGCGTCGACGGCGGTGGCGCGCACGCAGCCGCTGGTGGTGGCGCCGCAGACCAGCACGGTGTCCACCCCGGCCGCGGTGAGGAACGCGGCGAGACCGGTCTCGAAGAACGCCGAGGCGCCCTTCTTGGTGAGCACGTGGTCGCGCTCGCCGACCGGCAGCCGGGTGTCGAGCGCGACCGACGGCGAGCCCTCGGCGAGCCCGCGCATGCCCGGCACCTTCACCAGCCACGGCAGCGTGTCGAGCTCGGCGGGGGAGAAGGCGATCGTCGTCCAGACGACCGGGGCCCCGGTCGCGCGGGCCGCCTCGACCAGCGACGACGTCGCCGCGACGACGTCGGTCAGGTCCGCCCCGGTCGGGTACGCCGGGTCGGTGAACCCGGCCGTCAGGTCGACGACGACGACGGCGGGCCGCGGCCCCCGGCGGGTCTCGGCCCCGAACCCGGCGCGCGAGTAGGTGGCGTCGGTGGACTCTCCGTGCAGACTCAACGGGTGCTCCCTGCGGTGTCGAGTGCGGCCTGGAGGCTCGCACGGCGGCGGGACGCGCAGTCGTCGACCGCGTCCACGACGGTCTGGTAGCCGGTGCACCGGCAGAGGTTCGAGGCGACGACCTCGCGGATCTCCTCGCGGGTCGCGCCGGGCTCCTCGGCGAGGAACCCCTCGGCGAGCATCAGGAAGCCGGGGGTGCAGAACCCGCACTGCAGCCCGTGGTGCTCGCCGAAGCAGCGCTGCAGGTCCGACAGCTCGCCGTCGGGGCCCGCCAGCGACTCGACGGTGCGGATCTCCGCGTTCTCGACCTGCGCGGCGAACAGCAGGCAGGCGCGCGCGGGGCGGCCGTCGACGAGCACCGTGCACGCCCCGCAGATGCCGTGCTCGCAGCCGACGTGCGTGCCGGTGAGGCCGAGGTCGTGGCGCAGCACGTCGGCGAGGGTGCGGCGCGGCGGGATCGCCAGCTCGTGGCGCTCGGAGTTGACGGTCAGCTCGACCAGCTGCACGTCGGTCATGACGCCTCCTCGTGCGGCGCGAGGGCCGCGAAGATCGCGTGCCGGGGGATCGGGGTGGAGTCCAGCTCGACGCCGGTGCCGCGCAGGGCGTCGTTGACGGCGTTGAGGACGGCGGCCGGCGCGCCGATCGTGCCACCCTCGCCGGCGCCCTTCGCCCCGTTCGCGGTGAACGCGCACGGCGTCTCGAGGTGCTCGATCCGCACGTCCGGGATCTCGGCGGCGGTCGGCACCTTGTACTCCATGAAGCTCGGCGCCAGCGGCTGGCCGGCCTCGTCGTAGAGGACCTCCTCGAACAGCGCACCGGCGATGCCCTGGGCGATGCCGCCGCGGGCCTGGCCCTCCACGACCCGCGGGTGGATCGCGACGCCGCAGTCCTCCACGCACACGTAGCGGAGGATCTCGACGCCGCCGGTGCCGGGGTCGAGCGCGACCACGCAGCCGTGGGTGGCGTTGGAGAACGTGCCGTCGCCGCCGACGTCGAAGCTCGCCGTCGCCGTCAGCCCGGGGCCGACGTCCTTGGGCAGCAGGTGCGACCGCAGGTAGGCGACCTCGGCGAGCTCGGTGAAGGGCAGCGTGCGGTCACCGGCGCGGACGCCGCCGCGGCCGTCGAGCTCGCAGGTGTCGACGTCGACCCCGGCCAGGTGCGCGGCCAGCGCGCGGAGCTGGTCGCCGAGCTTCACCGCGGCGGCCGACGCCGCGGAGCCGCCGATGGTGACCGAGCGGGACGCGAACGAGCCCCAGCCGTAGGTGATCCGGTCGGTGTCACCCTGCACGATCTTGACCTTGTCGTAGGGCACCCCGAGCCGGTCGGCGACGATCTGGGCGAACGTCGTCTCGTGGCTCTGGCCGTGCGACAGCGTGCCGGTGGTGACCGACACGGTCCCGTCGAGGTCCATCGTGATCTGGGAGAGGTCGAAGCCGGGCACGACCTGCATCTTCCGCTGCGCGAAGGCGCCCGAGCCGTAGCCGGTGCGCTCGGAGAAGCAGGAGTACCCGATCCCGACGACGCGGCCGGGCTCGGTGTGGCGGTGCCAGCCCTCGTCGCGCAGCACCCGCTCGCACAGGTCGAGGGACTCGAGGTAGGACCCGGGGTCGTAGGTGATGTTGTTGATCCCGCGGTAGGGGAACTCGGTGATCAGGTTGCGGCGGCGGACGTCGAGCGCGTCGAGCCCGAGCGACCGGGCGGCGCGCTCCATCAGGCGCTCCATCACCATCACGTACTGCGGGCGGGACACCCCGCGGTACGGCGCGGTCGGCGCCTTGTTGGTCGTGACCGCGCGGCCCCGGACCCGGTAGGCCGGGACCCGGTAGACGCCGGGCATCTCGGCCGACGCCATCAGGGGCTCGATCCCGGCGGTGAACGGGTAGCACGAGTAGGCGCCCATGTCGCAGACGACGTCGGCCTCCAGCGCCAGGATCGCGCCGTCGGCGTCGAACGCGGCCCGGGCCGTGTAGTGCTGCTCGCGGGCGAGGAAGCTCGCGGTCAGCGCCTCCCGGCGGTCCTCGATCCACTTCACCGGCCTGCGCAGCCGGCGGGCGGCGGCCGCGGCGGCGATCTCCTCGCGGCCGACGACGCACTTCTGCCCGAACCCGCCGCCCATGTCCGGCACGGTGACCCGGACCTGCTTCTCGTCGAGCCCGGCACAGCGGGCGAGGACGGTCCGGACCTGGTGCGGGACCTGGGTGCAGGTGCGCACGAGCAGCTGTTCGTCGCGGTCGTCCCAGTCGGCGACGACGCCGCGGGTCTCCAGCGGCAGGGCGTTCTGCCGCCCGGTGCGGGCCTCGACGGACACCACCGTGTGGGCGGCGTCGAAGACGGCGTCGATGCCCTCGGTGGCGAACAGCGAGACGTCGACGAGCACGTTGCCCGGCGCCTCGTCGTGCACCGGGGCACCGGCCGCGGCGAGCGCGGCGGTCTCGGTCACGACCGGGTCGAGCGGCTCGTAGTCGACGACGGCGGCCTCGACGCCGTCCTCGGCGGCGTACGGGTCGGTCGCGAGGACGACGGCGACCGGCTCGCCGACGTAGCGCACCTTGTCGCGGGCCAGCACCGGCATCGACGTCGGCGTGAACTCCTCGGCGGGCCGGTCCAGCAGTGCGGTGACGTCGGCGAGACCGAGGCCGGCGGCGTCGAACGCGGCGACGACGCCCGGCACCCCGCGCACCTCGGAGAGGTCGACCGAGGTGAGCAGGGCGTGCGCCTCGGTGCTGCGGACGAACGCGGCGTGCAGCATCCGCGGCAGCGTGATGTCGTCGACGAACCGGCCGCGGCCGGCGAGCAGTCGCGGGTCCTCGCGGCGCGGCACGTCCGCGCCGACCCACGTCCCGTCGGTCCGGAACCCGGGCTCACGCATCGGGCACCTCCTCCCGTGCGCGGGCGACGAGCGTCCGGACCAGCCCGCGCCGGTACGACGCCGGGACGCCCGGCTCGTCGCGCAGGTCGAGACCGTCCGCGACCTCGCCGGGGGAGCCGGCCGGGCGGACGGCGACCGGCACGGAACCGACCCCGCCCAGCACGACCGACTCCGTGTCCAGGTCCACCCCCGCCGCGACGACGGCGAAGTCGCCCCGCCGGTCGGCGTACTCGGTCAGCGCGGCGCGCGGTGCCGGGCGCGGGAAGACGATCTCGACGATCACCTCGTCCGGCTCCAGTGCCGTGGTGAAGGGCCCGAGGAAGAACCCGCCGGCGGCGACGTCGCGCCGTCCGGCCGGGCCCTCGACGACGATCACCGCGTCCAGCAGGACGGCGAGTAGGCACCACTCGGCCGTCGCGTCGGCGTGGGCGATGCTGCCGCCCACCGTGCCCCGGGTGCGGATCGGCAGGTGGCCGACCCACCGCATGGTCCGGGACAGCACCGCGAAGTCCGGCCCGAGATCGGCCTTCTCGACGTCGCGGTGGGTGGTCAGCGCACCGATCCGCAGGGCCCCGCCGTCACGGCGGATCCCGGCCAGGCCGGGCACGTGGGTGATGTCGACCAGGTGCCCGGGGCGGGCCATCCGGTAGTTCATCATCGCGACCAGGCTCTGCCCGCCGGCCAGGATCTTCGGCTCCTCCTCGGCCAGCTCGCCGAGCAGGGCCACCGCACCGGTGACCGACGACGCCCGGTGGTAGGTGAAGGGAGCGGGTTTCACGCCTTCTCCACCACCTGCGCGTCGGTCTGCTCCTCGGTCCCGGTGATCCGGTCCAGCTCACGGCCGCGGGTCTCCGGCGCGCCGAGCGCCATGAACACCACCGCGGCGACGACGAGCAGGCCCATCAGCGTGAAGGTCAGCGGGAGGCCCAGCACCGGCCACAGCAGGCTGCCGAAGACCAGCGGGACGAACCCGGTGACCGCCCGGCTCGACGACGACGCCCAGCCGAACCCGGACGCCCGCAGCTCGGTCGGGTAGAGCTCGGAGACGTAGGCGTACATGACCGGGATGACCACGAGGGCGAAGAACCCGAACACCGCGATCATCGCGATCGCCGCCGCCGACGACTCCATGACCAGAGAGAACACGATCAGCGACAGCGCGGCCAGTGGTGCCGCGATACCGATGACCCACTTGCGGCCGAGCGTCTCGACCAGCAGCACCGAGGTGATCACGCCGAGGATGCCGACGGCGTTCATCACCGTGGTGGAGCCGAACGCGGCGACCTCGCCCATGCCCTGGGCGCGCAGGATCGACGGCATCCAGGACAGCGCGGCGTAGTAGACGACCATGACCGTGATGAACAGCGACCACGCGACGCCGGTGATCCGCGGCGAGAACGCCCAGACCAGCTTCAGCTGCTCGGCGACGGCACCGACGCCGCGCCGCCCGGACCGGACGGGCTCCGGGGCGACGGCGGCGATCGCGTAGGGCTCCGGGGTGGCGCCGGTGCGGCGGACCAGGTCGTCGATGACGACGCGGGCCTCGGCCTCGCGGCCGGTGCGGGCCAGGTACAGCGGGGACTCCGGGACACCGCGGCGGATCCAGAACAGCAGGATCGCGGGCAGCACCATCAGGGCGAGCATCCAGCGCCAGTTGCCCTCGACCGGGACCAGCAGGGTCGCCGAGAGCCCGGCCAGCGTGGTGCCGATCGGCCACCAGCCGTCCATCGCGGCGAGCACCCTGCCGCGTTGCTTGCGTGGTGAGAACTCGCTGACGATCGCGTAGTCGACCGGGATGCAGCCACCGAGGCCGACACCGGCCAGGAACCGCAGTGCCAGGAAGATCTCCCAGTTCGGCGACAGCGCGCCGAGCACCGAGAACAACGCGAAGATCAGCAGCGTGATGCTGAAGGCGCGCTTGCGGCCCATCCGGTCGGCGATCGTGCCGAACGCGACGGCGCCGACCGCCATGCCGACCAGGTTCGCCGTGGCGACCAGCCCGCGCTGCCCGGTGGAGAGGTCGAACTCGGTGCCGAGCAGCGGGGTGAGGAAGCCGTTGAGGGCGACGTCCCACGCGTCGAACATGTAGCCGAGGCCACCGATGATGAAGATCTTCCCCTGGACGTTCCACCGCCAGGGCAGGTCCTGGACGACCTGGTCTCCGGTACGCATGTCGGTACTCCTGTCGTGTGTGGCGGGAACGCAGCTCAGCGGGCGAACTGGTAGGTGATGGCCTCGTTGTCGGGATCGTGCAGCGGCGATCCGCGCCAGAGCCAGTCGTAGGAGACGTCGGACTCACCGTCGAAGCGGGCGAGCTTCTCGTCCCGCGCACGCTGCTCGGGGCCGTCGGGCAGGTGGTAGAAGGCCATGTTCTGCAGGGACGCGTCCTGCACCATCCCGGCGTGCTTGGCCCGGCGGTGCACGTAGCGGGTGAGCGCGCCGTCCACACCGGACCGTCCGGCGGCGCCCAGCTCCTCGGCGAGCACCGCCGCGTCCTCCATCGCCTGGGAGGCGCCCTGGGCCTGGTAGGGGAGCATCGCGTGGCAGGCGTCACCCAGCAGGGCGACCCGGCCGTCGACCCACACCGGGTCCCGGCGGCGGCGGTAGAGGGCGAAGGCGGCGACGTCGTCCTTGGCCTTGGCCAGCATCGCCGGGACGCGGTCGTCCCAGTCGGAGAAGGCCTCGACCATCTCCTCGGCCGACGCCGGCGCCGTCCAGTCCCGCTCGACCTCGGGCGAGCAGGGCACGATCGCGACGATGTTCAGGTACTCGCCCTGGCGGATCACGTAGTGCACGAGGTGCTTGTCGGGGCCGTACCAGATGGTGGAGTGGTAGCGGTCGACGAGGAAGCGGGTGGCCGGGTCGGCGGCGATCAGGTCGCCCGGGATCAGCGCCCGGTAGGCCATCTCGCCCGAGAAGACCAGGGAGTCGTCGAACCCGGCGAGGTCGCGGACGGACGACCGGATGCCGTCCGCGCCGACCACGACGTCACCGGCGAAGCGCTCGCCGCGGGCGGTGACGGCGACCGGCCTGGCGGCGTCGCCGCGGTCCAGTTCGACGACCTTCGCGTCGGTGTGCACGTCGACGATCGGCCCCGGGCCCTCCGGGTCGAGGCAGGCGTCGAGCAGGATCCGGTGCAGGTCGGCCCGGTGGTAGTGCCAGTAGGGCGCGCCGTAGGCGTCGACCACCGACCGCCCGAGCGGGAGCTGCGCGATGACGCTGCCGTCGGCCCAGCGCCGGCGGACCTGGTCCTGCGGTGCGGTGTGGATCCGCTCCATCTCGGCCCGCAGGCCGAGACCGATCAGCACCCGGCTGGCGTTCGGGGCGGTCTGGATCCCGGCCCCCACCTCCCCGAGCTGCGGAGCGGCCTCCAGCACGGTGACCCGGAAGCCCTGCTGGCGCAGGGCCAGCGCGGCGGTGAGCCCGCCCAGGCCGCCTCCGGCGACCGTGATCTCCAGGGACTGGCTGGGTGCCACGACGTACCTCCTCGCGTCCGGTGGGCCGCGTGGCGTCTGTGGCGCAGCCCGCACGAGAAGTCATCCGAGCACGTACTATCCGGATACGCAAGAGTTTGGTCGAGGTGGAACCGGAACCGCAACGCGCGGTGACGTCCTGTTAACGAACGCCGGTCCGGCGGTCACTCCGGGTCGTCGAGCGGGTCGCGTTCCGCGACCGCCTCCCAGTGCGCGCCGAGGGTGTTGAGCAGGCCGGCGATCTCGCCGCGACGGTCCTCCGGGACGGCGGCGAGCAGTTCCTGGTCCAGTCGGCGGGTGCGGCGGGTCGCCTCCCCGAGTGCGGCGGCGCCGTCGTCGGTGAGGGAGAGCAGCTTGCGGCGGGCGTCGCGCGGCGACTCGGTGCGCAGGATCAGGCCGCGGCGCTCCATCCGGCGGCAGACGTCGGCCATCGTGGAGGTGTCCAGTGCGACGGCGCCGGCGAGCGAGCTCTGGTCGGAGTCGGGGTACGCGCGGATCGCGGACAGCACGGCGAACTGCGGCCCGGTGAGCACCGCGTCGACGTGCCGGTTCCAGGCGGCGAGATACGCCTGGTACATCCGGCGGGCGCCGTACCCGGGTGCGGCGACGAGGCTCGCGGGCGGGGCCGCGGTGACGGCCGGTCTCTGCTCGCGACGTCGCCGCAGCGGCTCGCCCATGGTCCCTCCGAGGCCGATCCGGACCCGGTGTCCGGAACCGTCCCGATCCTACGTGCCCGGACGATCACGCCCGGTGGTGGGCTCAGCGCGTGCGGAGGCCGTCGACCAGCAGGTCGAGCAGGCGTCCGGCCTGGCTCCGGCCCTCCGGGTCGGCGATCGCCATGCAGATCCCGCTGGTCCCGACCAGCACGTCCGCCGCGTCCACGTCGGACCGCAGCGTGCCGTCGGCGATGCCGGCCTCGTGCAGCGACCGCACCGCCTCGATCATCCGCTCGCGGCTCTGCGCGAACGGGTTGTGACCGCAGGCGACCAGCGCGTGCAGCGAGTCCGCCAGGTGCTTCTTGGTGATCACGTAGTCGACGAAGCGGTCCATCCACATCCGCAGCGCCTCGTCGGCGGGCAGTTCGGCGCGCAGCTCGCCCGCGGCCGTGCAGAGCCGGTCCAGCTCGTTGCGGTAGACGGCCTCGACCAGCGCGTCCCGGTTGGGGAAGTGCCGGTAGAGGGTCCCGATGCCGACGCCGGCGTCCTTCGCGATGCCGTCGAGCGTGGGTGCGGGGCCACCGGTGCTCTCCGCCGTGAACGCCCGGACCGCTGCGGCGAGCAGCAGTTCACGGTTGCGGGCGGCGTCGGCCCGCAGTGCGGGACGGGTGCCGGTGCCGCCGGTGCCGGTGGCCATGAGGTGCCTCCTCGAACGCGATCGACCCCACGATACGACTTGCAAAGCGGAGGACGCTCCGGATAGAGTTCCGAGTCATACGGAGAGTCCTCCGTTTCTTCGTCTCCCGGATACGCCACCGCGCAGTGCCGCCGATCGCCGCGTACCCCGGTGAACAGAAGGGATCACCCACATGTTCCTCCGGTCCACGACCACCCGATCCCCGATCGCCCCCGTCCCGCCCACCGCCGGCGAGGTCGTCCACGCCGGTCCCACCGCCGCCGATGTGCTCGACGGCGTCGACCTGACCGGGCGGCGCGCCGTCGTGACCGGCGCCGCGTCCGGCGTCGGCCTGGCGGCCGCCCGCGCCCTGGCCGCCGCCGGCGCCGAGGTCACCCTGGCCGTCCGCGACGCCGACGCCGGTGCCGCCGCCCGCGCCGCGATCGTCGCCGAGACCGGCAACGAGCACGTCCTCGTCGGCGAGATCGACCTCGCCGACCAGCGTTCGATCGCCCGCTTCGTGCGGCTCTGGGACGGCCCGCTCCACATGCTCGTGCACGCCGCCGGTGTGGCGGGTGCACCGCTCACCCGGACCGTCGACGAGTGGGAGCTGCACCTCGCCGTCAACCACCTCGGCCCCGCCTCGCTGAGCGCGGGCCTGCACTGGGCCCTCACCGCGGTGGACGGTGCCCGGATCGTGCACGTCACCTCGTCCGCGCACCGGCTCGCGGAGTTCGATCTCGAGGACCCGCAGTTCATGTCCTCCCGGTACGACCGGGAGGAGGCCCACGCCCGGTCGCGGACCGCCGCGGTGCTGCACACCGTCGAGGCGGCCCGGCGCTGGTCCGGTGACGGGATCTCGGTCAACGCCGTGGACCCCGGCGCCGACCCGGACGCCGGGGCCGCGACGATCGCCCTGCTCGCCGCGTCCCCGCTGGTGGGCGGGATCAGCGGCCGCTACTTCACCGACCTCGCCGAGGCCGGTCCCGCGGACCCGGTGACCGGGCGCGGGGTGGCCGCCCACGCCGTCGACCCGGTCGTCGCCCGCAGGGTCTGGCGCTGGACCGAGCGGTCCCTGCGCGAGATCTGGTTCTCCGGGCTGCCCGTGGTGGCCTGAGTCAGGCGGTGCGCAGCCAGACGGTGGTGTCGGCCGGGACCTCGCCGCGCGGGGTGAGCGGGCCGCTGGCCAGCATCACCTCGGCGTCCTCGGGCAGTGACACCGGCGCGGAGGACACGTTCACCAGTGCGGTGAACCCGCCATCGCCCTCGTCGGAGGTCCGGCTGAGCGCGAGGGTGCCCTCCGGCGAGTCCTGCCAGGTCAGGCTCCCGCCGCCGAGTGCCGGGTGCGCCCTGCGGATCGCCAGGGCGTCCCGGTACAGGTGCAGCACCGAATCCGGGTCGGCCTCCTGGACGTCCGCCGCGTGCCGGGCGAAGACGTCGGGCTGGGGGAGCCAGGCGGGTCCCCCGAAGCCGAACCACGGTTCGCCGGCGGCCCAGGGCAGCGGGACGCGGCACCCGTCACGACCCCGCTTGGTGTGCCCGGACAGCACCCAGGTGGGGTCGTCGAGCTTCTCGACCGGGATGTCCTCGACCTCGGGCAGGCCGAACTCCTCGCCCTGGTAGAGGTACGCGGTGCCGGGCAGGGCGAGCATCAGCAGGGTCGCGGCCCGCGCCCGCCGCAGCCCGGTCTCCGGGTCGGCCGGGAGGTCGAGCACGTCGTCGAGGTTCCAGCCCCGGCCCGCCTCGGGCTTGCGGGCCAGCCGGCTCGGGTGCCGGCAGACGTCGTGGTTGGACAGCACCCAGGTCGCCGGAGCGCCGACCGCGGTGTTCTCGGCGATCGCGTCGTCGATGTTGCGGCGCAGGTCGTCGGCCAGCCAGGCCGCGGTCAGGAAGTTGAAGCCGAACGCGGTCTGCAGCTCGTCCGGGCGCAGGTAACGGGCCAGGCGCTCGGGGTCGGGCACCCACGCCTCGGCGACGAAGACCTTCGGCGGGTCGTAGGAGTCGGCGATCGCGCGCCACGACCGGTAGACCTCGTGCACGCCCTCGCGGTCGAGGTAGGGGTGGCCGCCGTCCTGGACGTCGTTGACGCCCGCCACGAGGTCCGGCAGGCCCGGCTCCTTGACCATCGAGTTGGCGACGTCGATCCGGAAGCCGTCGACGCCCCGGTCGAACCAGAACCGCAGCGTCTCCTCGAAGTCCGCGCGGACCTCCGGGTTCTCCCAGTCGACGTCGGGCTGCGTGACGTCGAACAGGTGCAGGTACCACTGCCCGTCCGGGACGCGCTCCCACGCCGGTCCGCCGAACATCGACCGCCAGTTGTTCGGCGGCTCGTCGCCGCCGGGCCCGCGGCCGTCGCGGAACACGTAGCGGGCCCGCTCGGGGGAGCCCGGCGCGGCGTCGAGTGCGGCGCGGAACCACGCGTGCTGGTCGGAGTGGTGGTTGGGGACGATGTCGAGCAGCACCCGGATTCCGCGCCCGTGCGCCTCGGCGATCAGCGCCTCGGCCTGCGCGGTGTCGCCGAACATCGGGTTGATCGCCCGGTAGTCCGCGACGTCGTAGCCGCCGTCGGCCAGCGGCGACGGGTACCAGGGGTTGATCCAGATCGCGTCGACGTCGAGCCGCGCGAGATGGTCGAGCTTCGCGCGGAGCCCGGTGATGTCGCCGGTGCCGTCGCCGTTCCCGTCGGCGAAGCTGCGGATGTAGACCTGGTAGACGACGGCGTTGCGCCACCAGTCGAGAGCGTGGGCGGTCATGTTTCATACTGTTGCACGCTGTTGCAACGCTGTCGAGGTCCGAGGAGGATGACCCCCGTGACGGACGAGCCGGTGCACGAGGTCGTCCGCCGGGTGGGTGTCCGGCGGGTGGCCCAGCTGGCCGGGGTGTCCCCGGCGACGGTCTCGCGCGCGCTGCGCGAGGGCACCCCGGTGTCCGACGAGACCCGGCAGCGGGTGCGGTCGGCCGCGGTCTCGCTCGGGTACCGGGCACCGGCCCGCCGTCTGACCGTGGCCGTGCTCGCCCGGTTCCCCACCCGCTGGTTCTTCGCCGAGGCCGTCGCCGGGGTCGAGTCGGTGCTGTCCGCCGAGGGGCACGCCCTGCAGCTGCACAACGTCGGCGATCCCGCGGGGCGGGCGCACTTCTTCGCGACGCTCCCGGTGCGCGGACGGGTCGACGGCCTGATCGTCGTCGCGTCCGCCGTCGACGAGGGGGAGCGGGCCGCGCTGGACGAACTCGGGGTCCCGGTCGTCGCCGTCGGCGACACGATGGCGGGCCGGCCGCGGATCGGGATCGACGACCGGGCCGGGGCCCGGGCGGCCGTCCGGCACCTGGTCGGGCTCGGCCACGACGGTGTCGCGCTGGTCTCGTTCGACCCGGACGAGGCGTGCGGCCGGGTCACCACCCGGGCCCGCCACGCCGGCTGGGCCGACGCGCTCGCCGAGTCCGGCCGCGCCCGCGGCCCGGTGCTGGAGGTGGGCGGTGACATCGAGGCCGGCGACACGGCGGCCGGGGCGCTGCTCTCGCTGCCCCGGCTGCCGACGGCGGTGTTCGCGATGGCCGACGAGGCGGCGCTCGGCCTGGTCCGCACGCTGCGCCGGGCCGGGGTCGACGTGCCCGGCCAGATCTCGGTGATCGGGTTCGACGACCACGAGATGGCCGCCGTCGCCGACCTGACGACCATCGGGCAGCCGGTCCGGCGGCAGGGGGAGCTGGCCGCGCGGGCGCTGCTTACCGCGCTCGGCGGCGCGGAGCCGGAGAGCGTCGAGCTGCCCACCCGGCTCGTCGTCCGCGGGACGACGGCGCCGCCGCGGTCCTCACCCGGCCAGCCGCTCGGGGCGTAGCTCGACCCGGCGGAGGAGCTGGGCGTTGAGCGCCACCACGATCGTCGAGAGGCTCATGAGCACCGCGCCGACCGCGGGCGGCAGCACGAACCCGACCGGAGCCAGCACGCCCGCGGCGAGCGGCACCGACACCAGGTTGTAGCCGGCCGCCCACCACAGGTTCTGCAGCATCTTCCGGTACCCGGTCCGGGACAGCTCGATCACCGACAGCACACCGCGCGGGTCCGACGAGGCCAGGACGACGCCGGCGGAGGAGATCGCGACGTCGGTGCCCGCGCCGATCGCGATGCCCACGTCGGCCCGGGCCAGTGCGGGGGCGTCGTTGACGCCGTCCCCGACCATCGCGACGACCGCGCCGCGGTCCTGGAGCTCGGCGACCCGGTCGTCCTTGCCGTCCGGGAGGACCTCGGCGAACACCTCGTCGACGCCGAGGTCGACGCCGACCGCCTCGGCGACCGGCCGGGCGTCCCCGGTGACCATGACGACGCGGACGCCGCGGTCGTGCAGCGCACCGACGGCGGCGCGCGACTCGGGGCGGACCGTGTCGGCGAGCCCGATCGCGCCGGTCACCCCACCGCCCCCGCGCACCACGTACAGCACGGTGGCGCCGTCCCGGCTCCACGGGGCCGTCGTGGCGGCGACGCCGGCGGGGACCTCGATCCCCCGTTCGCGCAGCAGGGCCGGGCCGCCGACGGAGACCTCCGTGCCGTCGACGGTCGCGGTGACCCCGCGCCCGGTGTGCGCGCGGAACCCGTGCGCCTCCGGCACGACGAGCCCGCCGGCCGCGGAGACGACCGCACGGGCCAGCGGGTGCTCGCTGTCGGCCTCGACGGCCGCGGCCAGCGCGAGGGTGCCGTCCTCACCCGCGACGCCGACGACGTGCGGGGCGCCGGTGGTCAGCGTGCCGGTCTTGTCGAACAGCACGGTGTCGACGGTGCGGGTGCGCTCCAGCGCGAGCCGGTCGGTGACGAGGATCCCGGCGCGCGCGGCGCGGGCCGTCGAGATCGCGACGACCAGCGGGATCGCCAGGCCGAGCGCGTGCGGGCAGGCGATCACCAGCACCGTCACCGTGCGGGTCACGGCCCCGGGCAGGTCGCCGGCCAGCGTCCACACCGCGAACGTCAGCACACCCGCGCCGGCGGCGAACCAGAACAGCAGCGCGGCCGCGCGGTCGGCGAGCGCCTGCGCGCGGGACCGGGACCCCGCCGCCCGCTCGACCAGCCGGCGGATGCCCGACAGCGCGGTGTCCTCGCCGACCGCGTCGACCCGTACGCGCAGTGACGAGTCGGTCGCGACGGTCCCGGCGACGACCCGGTCATCCCGTTCCCGCGGGACCGGCCGGGACTCGCCGGTGATCATCGACTCGTCGACCTCGGCGGAGCCGTCGACGACGGTGCCGTCGGCGGGGACCCGTCCGCCCGCCCGGACGAGCACGGTGTCGCCGACCGCGAGATCGGCGGGGGAGACGGACTCGGTGCCGCCGGCGGGCCCGATCCGCTCGGCGGTGTCGGGGAGCAGCGCGGCGAGGGCGTCGAGCGCTCCGGTGGCCTGGCCGAGCGCCCGCATCTCCAGCCAGTGGCCCAGGAGCATGATCACGACGAGGAGCGCCAGCTCCCACCAGAAGTCCAGGCCGCCGATGCCGAGCGAGCTGAGCAGGCTGGCCACGTAGGCGACGGTGATCGCCAGGCCGATCAGCAGCATCATGCCGGGCCGGCGCGTCCGGATCTCGGTGACGGCGCCGGTGAGGAACGGCCGTCCGCCCCAGAAGAAGATCACCGAGCCGAGGACCGGCGGGACCCACACCGACCATGCCGGCGGGGTGTAGCCGAACAGCATCCCGACCATCTCGCTGAACGCGACGACGGGGACGGCCAGGACCAGGGTGAGCGCGAAACGGTCCCGGAACATCGCGGCGTGGCCGCCGTGGCCGCCGTGACCGCCGTGACCGCCGTGACCGCCGTGGCCGCCGTGACCCTCGTGGATGCCGTGCTGGTCGCCGGCCGCCGTTCCGCTCGTCATCGCCATCACCCTCCCGGATCGCCGGTCGCGTGCAACACCGATACCCCCCAGGGGTGTTCCACGGCGTCCGGGCGACGCTTAACCCGCACACAGCGTGCCGTTACCCGGCCGCCGGGCACCGTTCCTCGCGTGTCGACCTCCACCGCCGCCGCGCCCGCCGCGCCCGCGCACCCCGCCCCCGTGCATCCCGCCGCGCGACCCGGCTCCGCGGCCCTCGGGGAGCCGGCGGGAACCCCACCGGTCCGGGCGTTCCACGCCGGCCCGCCCGCCACCGGACCGCTGGCCCGGGCCCGGCTCGCCGGCAGCGCGGCGACGGCGGCCGCCTGGCTGCGGACCGTCGCCCGCTCCGGTGAGCCCGACCCGCCGTCGGTCGCCGCCGCGCTCGACGCACTCGGCACCCTGCGCACCGAGCTCCGCTCGCTGCGGCCGCTGCTCGACCGGGAGCACGCCGTCCGGTGCCGGGCCGCGACCGACGCACCCGCCCGTGCCCTCGCCGCGCGGCACGACCTGGACGTCCGGATCGACCTGCTCGGCACCGTCGCCGGCGACGGCGAGGCACGGGCCCGCCGGGACGCGCTCCTGCGCCTGCGCCGCCGCTCCCCGCTCGTCGTGACCGGGGCCGGCCTCGACGGGTGCCTCGACGAGCTCGCGTCCGGCCGGATCCCGCTCCGCGACGGTGCCCCGCTCGGCGACCCCGGCCTGCCCGCGACCGTGCTGCTCCCGCCGCTGCTGCACCGGCGGTTCCGCAAGCTCACCCGCGACACCGACCCCCGCGACGCCGGCGCGGTCCACCGGCGCGCCGCCGAGCTGCGGATCGTGCTCGCGCTGGCGTCCGACGCGGGGCTCGGCGGCGATCCGGGGTCCCGGCACCGCTCCGGGCCCGCCGTCGTCGCCGCGGTCGCCGGCGACCTGCAGGACCGGGCCGCCACGGCGCTGCTGGCCGGCACCGCCGCGACCCTGTTCGCCGGCACCGCCGTGACGGCCGCCGACCTCCCACCGGGGCCCGCCCGGGACGCGCTGCTCGCCACCGGCCCACCCGGGCTCGCCGGACCGCTCGCCGACCTGGCCGCGCTGCGGGACCTGCTGCCCGTCGACACGACCGGCCCGGCCCGGCGCGCCGCGGGCGGTGTCGTCCTGCGGTCCGGCCCGGACGGTCCCGAGGTGCTGCTCGTGCACCGGACCCGGCGCGGTGACTGGTCGCTGCCGAAGGGGGCGGTGGAGCCGGGCGAGGCCGACGTCGACGCGGCGCTGCGCGAGGTGCGGGAGGAGACCGGCCTGCGCTGCCGGGCCGGAGCCGAGGTGACGGGCGTCCGCTACCGGGACCGCAACCGCCGCGCCAAACAGGTCCGGTACTGGCTGATGACCCCGCTCACCGGGGCGACCGGCCGGCCGGACCCGGCCGAGGTCGACGGCGTGGCCTGGGTGCCGCTGCGGGACGCGGCCGGGCGGCTGACCCGGGAGCGCGACCGCGTCGTCGTGGCGGGGGTGGCGGCCGAGCACGCCCCGCCGGGGCGGGTGACCCGGTGACCGCGGTGCTGTGGCGGTTCCGGGACCTGCTGGTCCCGCACCGCCGCCGGCTCGCCGCGGGCGGGGTGCTGACGGTCGTCGCCGCCGGGCTGGCGCTGCTGCTGCCGTGGCCGCTGGCCGTCGTCGTCGACGCGGTGCTCGGCGGGGCGGGGGTGCCGGACCTGCTGGAGCCCGTCGCCGCCGTGACCGGGACCGGTGCCGGCCTGGCCGCGGCGTGCGCGCTGGCGCTGTGCCTGGCCGCGGCCGCGGGGGCCGCCGCGACCTACGGGGCGGAACGCGTGCTCGCCGGGGTCGGGGAGCGGCTGCTGGCCGACCTGCGGCACCGGCTGTTCGTGCACCTGCAGGCGCTGCCGCTGCGCTACCACGACGGTCAGCGCGTCGGCGACCTCGGCAACCGGCTCACCGCCGACACCTCGACGGTGCAGTCGCTGCTGGTGGCGGTGCTGTCGGTGCTGTTGCCGAACGCGACGCTGCTGGTCGGGATCGTCGCGGTGACCCTGGTGGTGGACCCGGCGTTCGCGCTGCTGTCCCTGGCCGTGGGGCCGGCGCTCTACGCCGTCCTCGTGCACTACCGGGTGATCATCAAGTCCTGGGCGTCGGTCGCCCGCGCGGCGGAGGGCCGGGTCGCCGCGCACGCCGTCGAGTCGCTCGGTGCGATCCGGCTGGTGAAGACGTTCGCCGGCGAGGCCCGCTCGGAGTCCCGCTTCCGCGGGCACGGCCGCGAGCGGATGGCGGCCGGTCTGCACCGGGTCGACCACGCCGCCCGGCTGCCCGCCGTCGTCGACGTGCTGGTCCACACCGGACGCGCGGTGGTGCTGCTGGCCGGCTCGCTGCGGGTGCTCGACGGGTCGATGGACCTCGGGGTCCTGCTGGTGTTCCTCACCTACAACGAGCGGCTCTACCAGCCCGTCCGGCAGCTCGCGAAGCTGCAGACGACGATCAGCAAGGGGCAGGCGTCCGCGGACCGGGTCTGCGAGGTCCTCGACACCGTCCCGGACGTCGCCGACGCACCCGGTGCCCGCCCGCTGCCCCGGCTGCGGGGACACGTCGAGCTGCGCGGCGTCCGGTTCGGCTACGACCCGGCGCACCCGGTGCTGCACGACGTGTCGATCGTCGCCCGGCCGGGCGAGACCGTCGCGCTGGCCGGGCCCACCGGCGCGGGCAAGTCCACGGTCGGCGGCCTGGTCCTGCGGCTGCACGACGTCGACGCCGGTGCCGTGCTGCTCGACGGGCACGACGTCCGCACCGTCACCGGCCGCTCCCTGCGGGACCAGGTCGCGGTCGTCCCGCAGGACCCGGTGCTGCTCTCCGGGACGATCCTCGACAACATCCGCTTCGGCGCCCCGTACGCGACCCGCGCGCAGCTGATCGAGGCCGGCCGCGCCGCGCACGTCGACGAGTTCGCCGAGCGCCTCCCGGACGGCTGGGACACCGTGCTCACCGAGCGCGGGACGACGCTGTCGGGCGGGCAGCGCCAGCGCGTCGCGATCGCCCGCGCGCTGGCCCGCGACGCGCCGGTCGTCATCCTCGACGAGCCGACCTCCGGGCTCGACGCCGTGTCCGAGTCCCTGGTCATGGCCGGTCTGGAACGGCTGACGGCCGGTCGCACCGTGATCGTCGTCGCGCACCGGCTGTCGACGCTGCAGTCCGCGGACCGCATCCACGTGCTCGACCGCGGACGGGTGGTGCAGTCCGGCACGCACGCCGAGCTCGCCGCCGCCGACGGCCTGTTCCGCCGGATGCACCGCCTCCTGACCGACGACGACCGTCGGGGGTCCGTGCTTTCCTGACGGGTGACACCCGGGAGGTGGGCCGTGGTCAGGGTCGAGGGGCACTGGCGGAACCGCAGCTGGGTCCGCACGCACTACCGGCACCCGCTGCGGCCCGAGCCGGACCAGACGGGGCTGGTGTTCCCGCGGGCGCGGATGGTCCGGATCGACCTGTCCGTCCACGGCGGACCGTTCCCGGCGGAGCCGGTGGACCGGCGTCCCGGGCCGGCGCTGCCCGCACCGCGGCCGCCCCGTGACGGCTGACCCGGACCACGTGACGAGGATGGGGCCATGCCGAACCTGATCGAGAACGCGAGCCGGGTCACCGCCGCCGGCACCCCGCCGAAGACCATCGACGAGCACGTCGGCCGGGTGAACACCGGCACGGACCGGGTCTCGCTGGCGCACATGCGCAGCCCGTCCGGCTGGGCCGAGCCCGGCCAGACCCCCGAGTTCGACGAGTACACCCTCGTCCTGCGCGGGGAGCTGCGCGTCGAGCACGCGGGCGGCGAGCTCACCGTGGCCGCCGGCCAGGCCGTGCACACCACCCCGGGCGAGTGGGTCCGCTACAGCTCGCCCGGCCCGGAGGGCGCCGAGTACGTCGCCGTCTGCCTGCCCGCCTTCGAGCTCGGTGCCGCGCACCGTGACGACGACGCCGGCTGACCTGACCGGCCGCTGGGTCCCGGCCGACGGCACCGCGCAGGGCCGGGCGTTCGCCGAGCTCGCCGACGGCGGCGGCTGGACCGGCTCCGACGGCTGCAACCGGCTGCGCGGCACCTGGTCGGCCGGTCCCGGCGGCGCCTTCGCCGGGACCTGCGGGCCCACCACCCGGATGGCCTGCGAGAACGTCCCGATCGGGCGGTGGTTCGAGTGCGCGGCGACGGCCGTCGTGGAGCGTGACGTCCTGGTCCTGCGCGACGGCGCGGGCACCGAGCTCGCCCGCATGGTCCGCGGGGGTGCGCCCGGCCGGTGAACCGCGGTAGAGGTGGGAGCCGACGGAGGAGAGGAACCATGACCGCACGGATGCTGCTCGGACCGGCGCTGCTGGTCGTGCTGGTGCTCGCCGGCTGCGCCGACGCCGCCGCCGGCCCGTCCGGCGCCGCCCCCGGCCCCCGCCCCGCGGCCGCGGGCGACCTGCTCGGCCGCTGGTACCCCGCCGACGGCACCGCGCAGGGCCGGGCGTTCGCCGAGTTCGCCGACGGCGGCGCCTGGACGGGGTCCGACGGCTGCAACGGCCAGAGCGGCACCTGGGCGGTGGGCCCCGGCGGCGCCGTCACCGGCACCTCCGGGATGAGCACGATGATCGCCTGCGAGAACGTGCCGGTCGCCCGCTGGATCGCCGAGGCCGACCGCGCCGAGATCGACGGCACCGATCTCGTCCTGCACGGCGGCTACGGCACCGCCCGCCTGGTCCGCGACCTGCCCTGACGGGGAGCGGCCCGGGTCACCGCGGGAGCGGCAGCCAGTCCAGGACGTCCCGGATCCGGGCGTCCCAGTAGGACCACTCGTGCCCGCCGGGCCCGTCGTGGCCGGTCACGTCGATCCCGGCGGCGCGGGCGTGCCGGGTGAACCGCTCCGCGTGCGGGTGCAGCGGGTCCTCGGTGCCCGCGCAGACGTACAGCGGGGGAGCGGCCGCGGGCAGACGGTCGACCAGCGTGAACAGGTCGTCGCCGGTGCCCGTCACCGGGTCCCCGCCGAAGATCCGGTCCCAGATCCGCGGGTCCTCCTCCCGCGGCGGGCCCTGGATCAGCGCGCCGATGTCCAGCACCCCCGACAGCGACGCGGCGGCGCCGAACCGGCCGGGATCGCGCAGCGCCCAGCCCAGCGCGCCGTAGCCGCCCATCGACAGGCCCGCCACGAACGTCCGGTCCGGGTCGCCGGACACCCGGAAGAACCGGCCGACCAGCTCGGGGAGCTCCTGCTCGATCCACGTCCGGTACCGGCCGCCGTAGGCCTGGTCGGTGTAGAAGCTGCGGTGCACCTGCGGCATGACGACGGCCAGCCCGAGCTCGTCGGCGTAGCGCTCGATCGCGGTGTAGCGGGTCCACGCCGTGTCGTCGTCGGACAGTCCGTGCAGCAGGTAGAGCACCGGGGGCGGCGCGCCGGGATCGCGGACGCCGGCGCCGATCCGGGTGCGCGACGGCTGCGGCAGCAGGACGGTGATCGACGTGGCCAGACCGAGGGAGTCGGCGACGACGTCGCAGCGCAGCCGGGCCACTACGCGCCGGCCGCCGGGGCCGGGGCCGGCCCGCGCAGGAGATCCACGGGCGGTGATCCTCGCCGGGGCCGGGCGGCGCGGTCAAGGAACCCGGCTGCGCGACGGCACCGGCGCGGGGGAGGATCGGTGGCGCCATGAGCCACGTCCTGATGTCCACCGTCGCCGCGCACGGCCACGTCCACCCCAACCTGCCGGTGATGGCGGAGCTGGTCGCCCGCGGGCACCGCGTCACCTACCCGGTCCCGGAGCGTTTCGCCGACGCGGTCTCCGCCACCGGCGCGACCGCGCTGCGGATCCGCACCGACCTGCCCGACCCGGCCCGCGGCGAGCAGTGGCCCGAGGGCGGGGTCGAGGCGATGCGGCTGTTCTCCGGCGAGGCCCGCTCCGCCTACGAGCAGATCGCCGACGCGCTGCAGTACGAGCACCCCGACGTCGTCTGCTACGACGGCAGCGGATGGGCGGGGCACGCGCTCTCCCGGGTGTGGGGGCTGCCCCGGGTGGAGCTCGCCCCGCACATGGTCGCCTGGGACGGGTTCTCCGAGGACATGGCCGACGCCTTCGCGTTCCTCGACGCCCCCGAGGGGCTGGCGTGGCGTGCCGAGCTGGACGCCTGGCTGGCCGAGGTCGGCGCCGGCGTCGGGAACCGGGAGTTCCTGGGCCGCCCGGACCGGTCGGTCGTGCTGATCCCGGAGGCCATGCAGCCGCACGCGGACCGCGTCGACCGGGAGCGCTACACCTTCGTCGGGCCGGTCATCGGCGACCGCTCGCACCAGGGGCTCTGGCCGAAGCCGCGGAACCCGCTGCTGCTGGTCTCGCTCGGCTCCGCCTACAACGACCGGCCACGGTTCTGGCGGGACTGCATCGCGGCGATGCACGGGACCGGGTGGACGACGGTGCTCGCGACCGGCCCGCACGTCGACCGCGCCGACCTCGGCGAGATCCCCGGCGACGTCGTCGTCCGGGAGTGGGTGCCGCAGCTCGCGGTGCTCGCGCAGGCGTCGGCGTTCGTGACGCACGCCGGGATGGGCGGCTGCTCGGAGGGGCTCTGGCACGGCGTCCCGATGGTCGCCGTGCCGCAGGCCGTCGACCAGTTCGGCAACGCGGACGTGATCGCCGGGCTCGGCGTCGGCGAGCACCTGCCTGCCGGCGAGGTCACCCCGGAGAGCCTGCGGGAGGCGGTGCTGCGGGTGTCGTCGTCGGAGGACGTGGCACGGCGCTGCGCCGAGCAGAAGGCCGTCGCCCGGGCCGCGGGCGGCGCGGCGCAGGCGGCCGACGTGATCGAGTCGCTGCTGCCCCGGGCGCGCTGCGCCGGCTGCACCGGTGGCCTCTGCGGCCGTTGACGGCAACCCCGCTCATCCGATCGTGTCGCCGCCCGGCGTGGTGATTGTGAGCTGAGCGTTGCGAATGGCAACGTCACCGCTCTCGGTCGGGGGACGGGCACCGGGTGCCCGGAGAGGTGGGGTCGGTGCGCAGGACGCTCGTGTCACTCGTCGTCGCGATGGGGGTGGCCGTCGGCACCGCCACGCCCGCGGTCGCGGCCCCGGCGGCCCCGGCCGCACCGGCCATCGCGTGGGGCCCGTGCAGCACCCCGTCCCTGACGACGGCCGGCGCCGAGTGCGGCTTCCTGACCGTCCCGCTCGACCACGCCGACCCCGGCGGGGAGACGGTCCAGCTCGCGGTCTCCCGGGTCCGGCACACCGTGCCGCAGGACCGCTACCAGGGCGTCGTCCTCGTGAACCCCGGCGGACCCGGTGGGCCCGGGGTCGGGCTGAGCCGGCTCGGCTCGGCCGTCCCGAAGGACGCCGGCCCCGCCTACGACTGGATCGGCTTCGACCCGCGCGGCGTCGGCGAGAGCAGGCCCGCGCTCAGCTGCGATCCCGGCTACGGCGGCTACGCCCGCCCCGACTACCGCCCCGAGCACGGTGCCGAGGCGGCCTGGCTGCCCCGGGTGAAGGCGTACGCCCGGGCCTGCGCCGAGAAGGGCGGGGAGCTGCTGGAGCACCTGCGCACCGAGGACACGGTGCGTGACATGGACCTCCTCCGGCAGGCACTCGGCGCCGAACAGATCAACTACTACGGCTTCTCCTACGGCACGTACCTCGGGCAGGTCTACGCGAGCACGTTCCCGGACCGGGTCCGCCGGATGGTGCTCGACGGCGTCATCGACCCGCGGGACTGGTGGTACCAGGGCAACCTCAACCAGGACGTCGCGTTCGAGCGCAACATCGGCGCGTTCTTCGACTGGGTCGCGAAGAACGACGCCACCTACCACCTCGGCACCACCGGCGACGCCGTCGAGAAGCGGTACTACGACCTGCGCGAGCAGTTCCGGACGAGGCCGGCCGGCGGGCGGATCGGCTCGTCGGAGTGGACCGACATCTTCCTGCGCGCCGGGTACAACGTCGGGGAGTACACGACGGTCGCCGAGGCGTTCGTCGCAGGCACCCGTGGCGACGCCGCGGCCCTCACCGCCGCCTTCGGGCAGGCCGGGTCGCCGACCGACGACAACAACTACGCCGTCTACCTCGCCACCCAGTGCACCGACGCCCCGTTCCCGCAGGACTGGGACACCTGGCGGCGCGACAACACGGAGACCGACGCGACGGCGCCGTTCGAGACCTGGGGCAACGCCTGGTACAACGCGCCCTGCCGGGACTGGCCGGTGCCGCCCGGACCGGCCGCGACGGTCGAGGGGACCCTCGACCAGGGACCGCTGCTGATCTCCGAGACCTACGACGGCGCCACCCCGTACGAGGGTGCGCTGCAGGCGCGCCGGACGTTCCCCGGGTCGTCGCTGATCGAGGGCGTCGGCGGGCACACCCACTCGGCGTCGCTGTCCGGGGTGTCGTGTGTGGACGACCGGGTGGCCGACTACCTGCTCACCGGTGCCCTGCCGGACCGGGTGGCGGGGGACCGGTCGGACGTGCAGTGCCCGGCCGTGGCACCGCCGGACCCGGGGGCGGGACCCGCCGGGGGCTGACGCCGGCCCGGAGCCCCGGGTCCGTGGCCGCGCGGCGCCACCGGATCACCCGCATCCTGGACCGATGCGACGACGGCGCGCGACGTGACGGGCGGACTCGACCCGATCGACGACGTCCTCGTCCCGGCCGGGGCCCTGCTGACCCTGGTCACGACCGTCGGCACCGTCCACTGGCTCAAGGGCAAGCGCCGCATCGCCCTGCTCGCACCGCTGTCGGTCGTCTCGGTGATCGGCATCGTCGGCGTCGCCCGGGTCGCGAAGCCGGACTCGCCGTGGGCGCGCTGGCGCTACTCGGCGGACCGCCTGGGCCAGGCGCGGATCCGGTACGGCGGCACCGCGGACGACACCCCGGCGCACCGCTGGGAACCACCCGCCACCGCGGCGTTCGCCGTCGTCCTCGCCGGGATCGTGGCCGGGGTCCCGTTCGGCGCGGTGACCTCCCTGGTGGGCGGGGTGATCCTCGCGCACGCGCTGCTGGCGTCGGCCGGGCGGCCGGCGTCCCTCACGGTCTGCACGGCGACGGCCGGGGCGGCCGCCGCCGGCGAGGTGGTGACGGTGCTGCTGGCGCGGGGGAGCGTCCCCGGGGCGGCGACGACACTCGTCGTCGCCGCCGGGGTCGCCCTGCTGCACCTCAGGCGAAGTGCACGTACTCGTACTCGAACGGCTTCCCGTTGATCCCGTTCGACGGCGGCGCGATCCAGCCGGCGATCTTCCCGGGCTCGTAGACGGGCCGCATCAGGTTCTGGACGTGCGTGCGGTCGGCGTCCGTCGGCAGCCAGCCGTCCTTGCGGGCCTCCCACGCGTCCGAGCTGACGAGATCGCCCTTCGGCGTCACGTGGTGCCCGGAGAACAGCCCGACCTCGCGGTTGAAGCCGACGTGCGGCAGGTACACGCGCCCGTCGAAGCCGTTCTTCTCGAGGATCCGGTTCCAGCGCTTCAGCCCGGACCGGCAGTCCTTCACGTACTCGTTGCGCAGGTCCAGGTTCAGCGCGAGCAGGGCCGGGACCTGGTCGGTGACCACCGCGCCGTCGTGCACCTGCTCCATGTCGTAGCCGTCATCGGTGAGGAGGTGGTCGTCGTGGCGGCGCTCCTCCTGCCAGCGGCCCTTGAGTCCGGCGGTGAAGTAGTTGGCCGCGTTCGTCGACTGCTCGGACCCGAACAGGTCCAGCGACACCGAGTAGTGGAAATTGATGTACTTCTGGATCACGTCCAGCGGGACGCCGCCGTGCGGGGCGATGTCGGCGGTGTCGTGCTCGCGCATCAGCTCGCAGGTCCGCTGGATCACGCGGTCGATGCCGGTGGTGCCCACGAACATGTGGTGGGCCTCCTCCTTGAGCATGAACTCGCAGGTCCGCGACAGCGGGTCGAACGCCGACTCCTTCAGCGTGCCGAGCTGGTACTTGCCGTCCCGGTCGGTGAAGTAGGTGAACATGTAGAAGCTGAGCCAGTCCGGCGTCTCCTCGTTGAACGCGCCGAGGATCCGCGGGCTGTCCAGGTCGCCGGAGTTGCGGTGCAGCAGCGCCTCCGCCTCCTCGCGGCCGTTGCGGCCGAAGTAGGCGTGCAGCAGGTACACCATCGCCCAGAGGTGCCGGCCCTCCTCGACGTTGACCTGGAACAGGTTCCGCAGGTCGTAGAGGCTGGGCGCGGTCTCCCCGAGGCGGCGCTGCTGCTCCACCGACGCCGGCTCGGTGTCGCCCTGGATGACGATCAGCCGCTGCAGGTCGGCGCGGTACTCGCCGGGCACCTGCTGCCACACCGGCTCGCCGCGGTTCTCGCCGAACGCGATCCGCCGGTCGTCCCCGCGCTCGGCGAGGAACACGCCCCAGCGGTACTCCTCCATCGCGACGTGGCCGAACTGCGCCCAGCCCTCCTTGCCGACGTCGACGGCGGTGCGCAGGTAGACGTCCTGGGTCGGCACGGCCGGGCCCATCGTCTTCCACCAGTTGATGAAGTTCGGCTGCCACGACTCCAGCGCCCGCTGCAGCTTCCGGTCGCCGGCGAGGTCGACGTTGTTCGGGATCTTCTCGGTGTAGTCGATCGACATTGCTTCACACCCGCTTGCGGTCGAAGTCGGCCCTGCGGCCCGTCCCGTACTTGCGCAGTGCGCCCTCCGGTCCGGAGGCGTTCGGGCGCACGAAGATCCAGTTCTGCCAGGCGGTGAGCCGTCCGAAGATGCGGCTCTCCATCGTCTCCGGCCCGACGAAGCGGTGGTTGGCCTCCATCCCCGTCAGGGCGTCGGGGGACAGCGAGGCCCGCTCCTCGAGCATGATCCGGACCTCGTCGTCCCAGTCGATGTCGTCCGGGGCGTCGGTGACCAGGCCGAGCTCCAGCGCCTCGCGTGCCTCGATCCGCCGGCCCACCTCCTGCCGGAGCTTGGCGACGTGGTCGTCGTCGCCGTGGAACCGCGAGCCCAGCCGGGTCACGCCGTTGCCCATCGGGAACGTCCCGAAGTTCGACGCCGTGAGCATGATCTGGGCCTCGTCCTGCTGCTCCGAGTCGTCCTCGTCGAGCGTGCCGTCCAGCATGTACTGCCGGTCGCAGGCCAGGGCCAGCTCCAGCAGCGCCCCGGCGAAGCAGGAGCCGGGCTCGATCAGCGCGATCAGCGAGCGCGAGGTCACGTCGAGCCGCTTGAGGGTGCGCTTGAAGTAGTGCCGGATCTCGTTGACCAGCCAGTCCGACGACGAGTGCTCCTCGATGACCTTCTCGAAGGCCAGCGCGTCCTCGACGTCGCCGCGGGTCCGGACGATCCAGGTGCCCAGCTCCAGCTCGTTGCTGCGCAGCCGGAGGACCAGGTCGTCGAGCTGGCGGGTCACGGCCAGCGGCCAGAAGTCCGCGCCCAGCTCGTAGACCCGCTCCAGCGACGACGGCACGCCGCCGTCCGGCCCGTCGACGGTGATCTCGACCAGCCCGCGGTCGCGGTCGAACTCCGCTCGGACGTGCGGGTAGAAGATCCCCTCGTCGTTCTCGGTGCGCTGCAGCGGCGGCAGCTCGATCCCCGCGCCGCCGGGCAGCCGGGACGACGCCGCGGCGGCCGCGTCGGCCCGCTCCCGGACCGTCTCGTCCCACTTCCGCTTCGGGATCACCTCGTCGACGAGCTTCCACTCGACGGCCTGCTTCCCGCCGAAGCCCTCGGACCTGGTGGCGAAGACGTCGGCGCGGTCCTTGCGGACCTTCCGCTTGTCGGTGACCCGGGTCAGGCCGCCGGTGCCGGGCAGCACGCCGAGCAGCGGGACCTCGGGCAGCGCGACCGTCGACGAGTTGTCGTCGATCAGCAGGATGTCCTCGCAGGCCAGTGCCATCTCGTAGCCGCCACCGGCGGCGGTGCCGTTGAGGGCGGCGATCCAGCGCTGGCCGGAGTGCTCGGTGGCGTCCTCGATGCCGTTGCGGGTCTCGTTGGTGAACTTGCAGAAGTTCACCTTCCACGGGTGCGGCGACCCGGCGAGCATCCGGATGTTCGCCCCGGCGCAGAAGTTGCGGTCGCGTCCGCTGGTCAGCACCACGGCCTTCACACCGGGGTGGGTGAAGCGGAGCCGCTGGGTGATGTCGTAGAGCTCGATGTCGACGCCGAGGTCGTACGAGTTCATCTTCAGCTCGTAGCCGGGGACGAGACCGCCGTCCTCGTCGACGTCGAGCTTCACCCGGGCGACGGCCGGGTTCTCCGGGTCGATCTCCAGCTGCCAGTGCCGGTACGTCGACGGGTCCCGGTCGAAGTCGACGGCGGGGGACCCGGCATCGGTGGTGGGGCCGGCATCGCTCATGGGACGGGCGCCTCCTCGCGTCGTCGCGGTGGTTCAAAGGCTACAACAGGACGACGCGACGACGGAAGTTTGTGGAGTGTCGCCTCAGCCCGAGTTCTGCACGACCCCCGCGGGGACCTGCTTGCGCAGCTCGCCGACGTCGTTGCGGACGAACCCGTGCCCGGCCAGCCACTCGGTGACCTGCTCGGGATCGGGGTGACCGTGCGGCACGACGTTGTAGATGTAGTGGAGCCTGCGACGTCCCGCCTCGGCCTCCAGGTGGGCGAGGACGAACGCGCCGACCCCACCGCCCCGGGCGTCCGGGCGGACCAGGACGAGGATCTCCGCGTCGCCCCAGGACCCGTCGAGGCGGCCGTAGCCGAGGGTCCGGCCCGCACCGTCCTCGACCCGCCACCACTCGTCGCCCAGCGGGTCGCCGGACTCCGGGCGGCCCAGCCCGAACAGTGCGGGATCCAGGCCCCCCAGCACCTGCCGCTTGCGGTCGTCCCAGCTCGCCGGGGTCTCCGCGACCCATGCCCAGGTGTCCACTCCGGCCTCCTGCTCCTCGGGTGACGGGTGCCGTCTGCGAGTGAACCCGCCCGACCGGGATCGGGCCAGGGGTCGTCGCTGATTGCGACACCTCGGACCTCAGACGACCGTCTGCGCTTCGGTCTGCTGCCCGCTCACCCCGGGGAGCTCGGACGCCTGCTCGCGCAGCCGGTACCGCTGGATCTTCCCGGTGGGGGTCTTGGGCAGCTCCGTCACCGCGACGACGACCCGGGGACGCTTGAACGACGCCAGCCCGTCCCGGCAGAACGCGACGAGCTCGTCGGAGCTCGGGGCGGCCGCGGCGTCGCGCGGCACCACGAACGCGACCGGCTTGTCGAGCCCGTCGGCGTCCGGCACCCCGACGACGACCGCCTCGGCCAGCCCGGGGTGCTCCAGCAGCCGGGTCTCCACCTCGCCGGGGGAGACCCAGATGCCACCGACCTTGAGGACGTCGTCGGCGCGGCCCAGGCAGGTCCAGGACCCGTCGGCGTTGCGCACGTACTGGTCGCCCGTGCGCATCCAGCGGCCCTGGAACACCAGCCGGTTCACCTCGGTGCGGCACCAGTAGCCGGTGCAGACCGAGTCGCCGGCGACGAAGAGCATCCCCTGCTCGCCCGGCTCGGTGATCACGCTGCCGTCCGGGCGGCGGAGCTCCACCTCGTAGCCGGGCACCGGGAACCCGGAGCTGCCGGGCACGACCTCGCCGGGCCGGTTGGAGATGAAGATGTGCAGGGCCTCGGTGGACCCGATGCCGTCCAGCACCTCGAAGCCGTAGCGGTCGCGGACGCCGTGGAACATCCGGGCCGGGAGCGCCTCCCCGGCCGAGGCGCCCCGGCGCACGGTGGCGAACCGTTCCGGGGGCAGGTCGGCGGCGATCATCGGGCCCCAGAAGCTGGGGACGGCGAAGAACAGCGTCGCCCGGTGCTCCTCGGCGAGTCGCGAGTACAGCTCCGGGGCCGGCCGCGAGGGCTCCAGCACCGCGCAGGCGCCCACCGACAGCGGGAAGAACATCGAGTTGCCGATGCCGTAGGCGAAGAACAGCTTCGCCACCGACAGGCAGACGTCGTCGCGCCGGATGCCGAGCACCTGGGCCCCGTAGGTCTCGCCGACGAACCGGATGTCGCTGTGCCGGTGCATCGCGCCCTTGGGCCGCCCGGTGGTGCCCGAGGTGTAGAGCCACAGCGCCTGCGACTCCGCCCAGGTCGGGGCGGGCTCCGGCATCGGCTCGCCGGCGGCGAGCAGCTCGTCCCAGGTCAGGGAGGCGACCCCGGGCGGCGTCGCCGGCGCCGCCGGGCCGGTGGTGACGACGCGCTCCAGGTCCGGCGCCCCGGCCGTGGCCTCGGCGAGCTGCGCGGCGAACGCCTCGCCGCCGATCACCGTCGTCGCGCGGGAGTCCCGCACGAGGACGGCGAGCTCGCGACCGGTGAGCATGGTCGAGCTCGGGACCGCGACGGCACCGGCCCACATGGTGCCGAGGATCGCGGTGAAGAGCTCGACGTCGTCGGGCATCACCATCAGGACGCGCTGCTCGGGACGCACGCCCACGGCGCGCAGCGCCCCGGCCACCGCGCGGACGCGGTCGGTCAGCTGGGCGTAGGTGAGCGCACCGCCGGGGAACCGCACGGCGGTCCGGCCGCCGTCGCCCGCGGCGACCCGCGCGGACGTGAGGTGGGCGGCGGCGTTGAAGGCGTCCGCGCTGCCGCGGGGGGCCGGGATCGGGGTGGAACGGGCGGGCTCGTCGGCGTTGACGACATCGGCCATGGTGGGTGGCTCCTGTGCCGGTTCGGGAGTCTGTGATGCTACACACATCGGACGTGCCGTCAACGGTTCGTAGATCGACGCCGGTGCGTTCCCGGCGCCCGTGTGGTGAGCTGATCGGCAGTCGACACCAGGAGGTCGCCGCGGTGACAGCGTTGTCCCCAGTCCCCTCGTCCCCGCAGGTCACGCAGGCCGCGGGTGCGTCACCGGTACCGCTCGTCGGGCTCGACCGGCAGCGCGAGGTGCTCACGGTCGCCCTGGCGACCGGCCGCCACGTCGTGCTGGAGGGCCCGCCGGGCACCGGCAAGTCGACGCTGCTGCACGCGATCGCGCGCGAGTCCGGCCGCCGGACGGTGTTCGTGGAGGGCAACGCCGAGCTGACCCCGGCCCGGCTCGTCGGCGCCTTCGACCCGGCCCAGGTCCTGACCGACGGCTATGTCCCCGCCGCGTTCGTCGACGGGCCGCTGCTCACCGCGCTGCGCGGCGACGGCGACTCCGGGCTCCTCTACCTCGAGGAGATGAACCGGATCCCCGAGGAGACGCTGAACGTCCTGATCACGGTCCTCACCGAGGGCGAGATCACCGTGCCCCGGCTGGGCACGGTCCCCGCCGGGCCCGGCTTCCGGCTGATCGCGGCGATGAACCCGTTCGACGCCGTCGGCACCGCCCGGGTCAGCCAGGCCATCGCCGACCGGATGTGCCGGGTCGTCCTCGGCTACCAGCCGGAGGCCGCCGAGCGGCGGATCACCGGCGCCGTGACCGGGCGCGACCCGGCGGCCGTCGCGCTGGCCGTGGCGCTGACCCGGCGCACCCGCGAGCACCGCGACGTCCGCACCGGCTCCTCGGTGCGGGGCGCGATCGACCTCGCGCACGTCGTCGACGGGCTGGCCGCGATGCGCGGCGAGGACCCCACCGGCCGGGACACCGCGCGCGACGCCATGCACGCGGCGCTCTCCGGCCGGATCCGCGTCGCCGACGGCGTCGACCGGACCCCGGAGGCGGTGCTCGACGAGATCCTCGACGACGTCTGGCCGCCCGACGCCGAGTCCCCACCCGAGCCGCCCGCACCCGGCGACGAGGAGAACCCTCCCGCGGACGGCGGTGAGGGTCCGGGAAAAGCCGGGAGTCCGGCCCCCGCTGACGGGGCGCCGGACACCTCGCGCCGGGGCCGGCCCGCGCGCGGGCCCCGCACGCTGGGCCGCGACGAGCTCGCGTCCCGGCACGAGGGCTTCGCCGCGGTCTCGCCGGAGCTCGGCGAGCTCGACGACGCCGCGTTCGACGACGCGCTCGCCGCCGACCCGGAGGCCGCCGCGGCGTTGCTCGCCGATCTCGCGGTCGCCACCGACGCGCAGCTGCGGGCCCGGGCCCGGCGCCTCGCCGGGCGGGTGTTCCTGCGGCTGGGCCGGGTCGGGCCCGCCCGGTCGCGCGGCACCCGGCGGCTCGGGCCCCGGCCCGGCGGGCAGGGCGACCTCGACCTCGACCGGACGCTCGACGGCTGGCAGCCGGGCCCGCACGCGCGCCGGCCGGGACCGGCCGACGTCGTCACCCGGGACTGGACGGCGCACCGCAGGGCCGTGGTGCTGGCCGTCGACGTCTCCGGGTCGATGCAGGGCGACGCGGTGTCGCTCGCCGCCGTCGCCGCCGCGGGCGTGGTGCTGGCCTGCACGAGTGGCGGGACCGCGGGCGGGCCGCAGGACCCCGGCGTGCTCGTCTTCGGCTCGGAGGTGCGGACGCTCGCCACGCAGGGCGTGCCCCGTCCGGCCGACGACCTCGTCGGCGAGCTGGTCGCCGTCCGGGGCCACGGGGTCACCGACGTCGCGGCCGCGCTGCGGGCCGCCTCGGTGCAGCTCGCCGGGGCGGTCGCCGAGGAGCGCACCGTCGTGCTGCTGTCGGACTGCCTGCACACCAGCGGCGACGACCCGCTCACCGCGCTCGCCGGGATCGACCGGCTGCACGTGCTGCTGCCGCAGCCCGGCGACCCCGACCCGGCGGCGCTGCGGGCGGCCGGGGCGCTCGCAGCCCGCGGCGGGGGTGTGTACGACACCGTGTCACGGCTGGCGCAGGTCGGACCGGCGCTGACTCGGATCCTGGGCTGAGCGGGCACCGGTTCCGGCGATCGGGCCCGCTCGCGGAGCGCTTCCGGCAGAGTCCGGCGGGTGAGTCCGGACCCCGATCGTCCCGCTACCGCACTCGGTGACCGTCTTCGTGAGCTGCGTGCCGGCCCGTTCAGGTCGGGGTCGGAACTGGCGCGGCACCTGGGCTGGCAGCAGTCGAAGGTCTCCCGGATCGAGCACGGGCGACAGCTCCCGACCCGTAGCGACCTCGACCGCTGGGCCCGGGCGGCCGGTGCCGACGACGAGGCCCGCGCCGCCCTGCACGACCTCCTCGACCGCGCGCACGTCAGCACCGTGTCGAACGCCGCCGCAGGCCGCCGGCCGGGTGGCCTCGAGTCGCTCCAGGACGACCTGCGCGACCTCGAGCGGGCGTCCACCCTGGTCGCGGAGTACCAGCCGCACCTCGTGCCGGGGCTCGCCCAGACCCCCGCCTACACCAGGGCGTGGCTGACGCAGGCGGCCCGGCCCGGCCTGGCCGGGCACGTCGACGTCGAGGGGATCGTCGCCGCGCGGTCGGCGCGGCAGGCGATCCTGCACGAGCCCGGGCGCCGGGTCGTCCTGGCGATGGGCGAGGGGGCGTTGCGCAGCGTCCACGGCCCGGCCGAGGTGCAGCGCCGGCAGCTCGGCTACCTCCAGGTGATCGCGGACCTCCCCGCGGTCGAGCTGCTCGTCGAGCCGTTCACGGCCGCCACCGCGACCCTGCGGGGCTTCCAGCTGCTCGACGACCGGGTCCTGCTGGAGGACGCCGACGGCACCCGGCACCTGACCGACCCGGACGTCGTCACCCGGTTCCGCGGAACGCTCGACGCCGTGCGGGAGCGCGCGGTCACGGGGGAGGCCGTGATCACGCTGCTCGGGGACGTCATGGAGTCCCTCCCCGGCCGCTGAGGATCCGCTGCGTAGGCTCGCCCGCCGTGGGGACCCTCGTCAGCTTTCACGCCCATCCCGACGACGAGTCGATCGGCACCGCCGGCACGCTCGCCAAGGCCGCCGCGCTCGGACACCGCGTCGTGCTCGTGTTCGCCACCCGCGGCGAGCTCGGCGAGCCGGTGCCCGGCGTCCTCGCCGACGGCGAGCAGCTCCCGGTGCGCCGCTCCGCGGAGTGCCACGAGTCCGCCCGCGTGCTCGGCGTCGCGCGCGTCGAGTTCCTCGGCTACGTCGACTCCGGGATGATGGGCGACCCGACGAACGACGCGCCGTACTGCTTCTGGCAGGCGTCGGTGGAGCACGCCGCCCGGCGCCTCGCGCTGATCTGCGAGGAGGAGGAGGCGGACGTCCTCACCACCTACGACGACAACGGCGGCTACGGCCACCCCGACCACATCCAGGTGCACCGGGTCGGCGCCCGCGCCGGCGAGCTCGCCGGTGTCCCGGTGGTCGCGCAGAACACCACCAACCGGGACTGGCTGATGCGCGGGATGCGGGGCCTCCAGAAGGAGCGCGGCGGCGACTGGCAGATGCCCGAGCTCCCCGACGACGGCTCGTTCGGCAAGCCCGAGTCGGAGATCACACACCGGGTGGAGGCCGTCGAGTACGCCGAGACCAAGCGCGCCTCGATGCGGGCGCACGCCAGCCAGATGGGCCCGGACCACTTCATGCTGACCATGCCCGAGCCGGTGTTCGCGATGGGTCTGGGCACCGAGTTCTACATCGTCGACGTGCAGCCCAACCCGGCCTCCGCGCCGGACGTCTGGACCGACGTGTTCGAGCCGCTGCGCTAGCGGGCGGCCACCCGGTCCCAGCTGCGCATGAGCACCCCGTGCGCGGGGCGTTCGACGAGCCGGGTCAGCAGCCAGCCGAGCAGTACCGCGACGACCAGCATCGCCGCGGACTGCAGCAGCGGCCCCACGCCGACGTCCTGGAGCCGGCGCATCACCACGTAGCCGACGGTCTGGTGCATCAGGTAGACGCCGTAGGAGATGCCGGCGAGCCTGCGGAACGCGGTCGCGAGCGGCGCCGGGATCCAGCCGCCGGGGCGGGGGAGCCGGGCGACGAGCGCGACCAGCGCGATGCCGACGCACACGAGTGCCGCGGCGACCGCGTCGATGTGGTCGAGATCGATCCGCAGCACCCCGTCCGGGCCGGGCATGAGGCCGTGCACGAACTGCGCGAGCCCGCAGAACGCCAGCAGTGCGAGCGCGTGCCCGTTGCCCATCCGTCGGGTCGACCACAGCCAGACGGCGATCCCGGCGACGAACAGGTGCAGCCGGTGGAACCCGAAGCCGTCGACGATCATCCGGTACCACTCGGGCGGGTCGGCCGGGTCGTCCGGCCGGGCCCGCAGCGGCCAGAGCAGCAGCGGGACGAGCACCATCGTCCACAGCAGCACCCGCAGCCGCGGGCCGAAGCCCCACCGGGTCGTGCTGAGCACCGCCGCGGCGGTGAAGGCCATCAGCTGCAGGGGCAGCGTCCAGAAGGCCGGGTCGAGCCACGGGTACCGGACCGTGTCCCAGTTCCCCAGCATCAGCCAGTTGACGACGACCTCGCGCGCGTCGGGCGACGCCCAGTCCTCGGGGGAGAGGAAGCGCAGCGCCACCCAGGCCACCGGGACGGCGACGAGGAAGGCCGGCAGCAGCCGCGCCACCCGGCCCCACCAGTAGCGGCCCGGGGAGTGCCTGCCGAGGGTGGCGCACGCGAAGTAGGCGGAGACGACCAGCAGCAGGCTCGCGCCGACCTGGTGGTCGAAGGAGAGCCGGCGGGGGATGAGCTCCGGATGGAGCACCGGCCCGAGGTGCGTGGCGTGGTAGAGCACCACCAGCAGGACGAACCCGCTGCGCAGCACGTCCCAGCCGGGTTCCCGCCGCCGGGACCCCGGCCGGCCGGGCTCTGGAGGAGTCGGCACGACCACCCCGACACGGTAAGCGCGGCACCCTCCGCGCCCTGCCACACCCCCGAAGGAGGCCCTGACTGCGCGCCCGGGGGGTGTCGGTTCTACCCTTCGTAGAGCACAATCGGCGCGCGCCGCGCGAACGGTCGGGGGACCCCGGGTGGATCTTCACCGACCGGACGGGCGGCACTCGCCGGTCGGGAAGTAAGGTCCTCCCGTCCGCGAGGACGTGCTCAGGTCAGGCAAGTGCATGGAGGCCCAGGTGACAGCGGTCGAGCCCAAGCCGATCTCGACGCGCCCGTATCCGGCGCGCCGGGAGGGCAAGGGATCCACGTTCCTCAGGATGCTGAGGACGACGGATCCGAAGGACATCGCGATCCTGTACCTCTGCACGTCGTTCGCGTTCTTCGCGGTCGGCGGCGTGATGGCGCTGCTGATCCGCGCCGAGCTCGCGCGACCGGAGCTGCAGTTCCTGTCCACCGAGCAGTACAACCAACTGTTCACGATGCACGGCACGATCATGCTGCTGCTGTTCGCGACGCCGATCCTGTTCGGCTTCGCCAACTACATCGTGCCGCTGCAGATCGGCGCGCCCGACGTGGCGTTCCCCCGGTTGAACTCGTTCTCGTACTGGCTCTACCTGTTCGGCGGGATCATCGTCGTCTCCGGGTTCCTGACCCCGGGCGGCGCCGCGGACTTCGGCTGGTTCGCCTACACCCCGCTGTCCGACGCGATCCGCTCGCCGGGCGTCGGTGGCGACCTGTGGATCATGGGCCTGGTCGTCTCCGGCCTGGGCACGATCCTGGGTGGCGTCAACTTCATCACCACGATCGTCTGCATGCGCGCGCCGGGCATGACGATGTTCCGGCTGCCGATCTTCACCTGGAACATCTTCATCACCGCGCTGCTGATCCTGATCGCGTTCCCGATCCTGACCGCGGCCCTGCTGGGCCTGGCCGCGGACCGGCACCTCGGTGCGAACGTGTTCAACCCGGAGCACGGCGGTGTGGTGCTCTGGCAGCACCTGTTCTGGTTCTTCGGCCATCCCGAGGTCTACATCGTCGCGCTGCCGTTCTTCGGCATCGTGTCGGAGATCTTCCCGGTCTTCTCGCGCAAGCCGCTGTTCGGCTACAAGGGCCTCGTCTTCGCGACGATCGCGATCGCGGCGCTGTCGGTCGCGGTGTGGGCGCACCACATGTACGCCACCGGCGCGGTCATGCTGGCGTTCTTCTCCTTCACCACGTTCCTGATCGCGATCCCGACGGGCGTCAAGTTCGTCAACTGGATCGGGACCCTGTGGAAGGGCAAGATCACCTACGAGACGCCGATGCTGTTCTCGGTCGGCTTCCTCGTCACGTTCCTCTTCGGTGGCCTGACCGGCATCCTGCTCGCGATGCCGCCGGTGGACTTCCACGTGTCGGACACGTACTTCGTCGTCGCGCACTTCCACTACGTGCTCTACGGCACGATCGTGTTCGCGACGTTCGGCGGGATCTACTTCTGGTTCCCGAAGATGACCGGGCGGTTCCTCGACGAGACCCTCGGCAAGATCCACTTCTGGCTGACCTTCGTCGGGTTCCACCTGACGTTCCTGGTGCAGCACTGGCTGGGCAACGAGGGCTACCCGCGCCGGTACGCCGACTACCTGCCGATGGACGGCTTCACGACGCTGAACATGATCTCCTCGATCGGTGCGTTCGTGCTCGGGGCGTCGACGCTGCCGTTCTTCTACAACGTGTTCAAGAGCTACCGGTTCGGTCGCGTCGTGCAGTCGGACGACCCGTGGGGCTTCGGCAACTCGCTGGAGTGGGCGACCTCCTGCCCGCCGCCGCGGCACAACTTCACCGAGCTGCCCCGGATCCGGTCCGAGCGGCCGGCGTTCGACCTGCACTACCCGCACCTGGTCGAGAAGGCGCGCGCCGAGGCGCACGTCGGTGGCCGCGCACACCCGACGGAGGTGCTGGCCAAGGAGGTCGGCAAGGAGTCCTGGCCGGACGACGACCCCAAGTCCAACTGAGGTGGCGGTAGCCGCTCCCGGTCCGGCCCCGTCCACCGTGCTCGTCACGGTGACCGGGCCGGACCGTCCGGGTGTCAGCTCCGTCCTCTTCGCCGCCCTCACCGCCGCCGGTGTCGAGCTCCTCGACCTGGAACAGGTGGTCGTCAACGGGCGGCTGACCCTCGGGGCGCTCGTCGTCCCGCAGGGTGATCCCGAGGACCTGCAGGAGTCCGTGGGCGAGGCCATGGACTCGATCGACATGTCGGTCCACATCGAGATCCAGCGCGACGGGCGCACCGATCCCCGTCCGCAGCCGACCCACGTCGTCACGGTGCTCGGGCGGCCGATCACCGCCCGCGCGTTCGGCGCGATCGCGGCGGAGCTCGCCGCGGTGGGTGCGAACATCGACGCCATCCGCCGGGTCGCCGACTACCCCGTCACCGGGCTGGAGCTGCTGGTCTCCCCGGTCCCGGACGGCGACGCCGACTCCTACCCGCCCGGCACGCTGCGCAAGCGCCTGGTCGAGGTCGCCCGGTCGGCCGGTGTGGACGTCGCCGTCGCGCGGGCCGGCCTCGCCCGCCGCAGCAAGCGGCTGATCGTCTTCGACGTCGACTCCACCCTGATCCAGGGCGAGGTCATCGAGATGCTGGCCGCGCGGGCCGGGGCGGACGTCGAGGCCGAGGTCCGCCGGGTCACCGAGGAGGCGATGGCCGGGAACCTGGACTTCGCCGAGTCGCTCGCGGCGCGGGTCTCGGCCCTGAAGGGGCTGCCCGCCTCGGTCGTCGACGAGGTCGCGGCCGAGATCGAGCTCACCCCGGGCGCGCGGACGACGATCCGCACGCTGAAGCGCCTCGGCTACCGCTGCGGCGTCGTGTCCGGCGGGTTCACCCAGGTGATCGCCGGCCTGGCCGACGAGCTCAAGCTCGACTTCGTCGCCGCGAACGAGCTGGAGATCGTCGACGGCAGGCTGACCGGCCGGGTCACCGGCGAGGTCGTCGACCGGCCCGGCAAGGCGGTCGCGCTGCGCCGGTTCGCCGAGGCCCACGAGATCCCGATCGGGCAGTCGGTCGCGGTCGGCGACGGCGCCAACGACATCGACATGCTCTCCACCGCCGGGCTCGGCGTCGCGTTCAACGCCAAGCAGGCGCTGCGCGACGTCGCGGACACCTCGGTGACGGTGCCCTACCTCGACGTCGTGCTGTTCGTCCTGGGGATCACCCGCGACGAGGTGGAGGCCGCGGACGCCGAGGAGGGCGTGCTGCGGCGGGTCCCGATCGCGTGAGCGACGTGGTCGGTGACCCCGTCCTCGGCCTGCTCGCCGAGCGCTACGGCACCGGAGCACGCCGCCGGGAGATCCCGCCCGAGCCGGACGGCGTCGTCCGCGCCATGCCGGTGGTCCTGCGCATCGAACGCGACCCGCTCCCGGGCCGTACCCCGCTCCTGGAGGCGGCCGCGACCGCCGCGGTGGCGGTGTGCCTGGACCCGCGGGCCCAGCCGGGTGGCGAGTGGCACGACGCCGTCGAGACCTGGATCGACGGCCGCATCCGCAAGATCGCCCGCCGGGCGCGTGGGGCGCACTGGCGGGCGGTGCAGGACCTGCCCGGCGTGACCGTCGAGGTCGGCGGAGCGGAGGCCCGGGCGTTGCTCCCCGGCCCGGTCGACGACGTCCCGAAGACCGTCTCCCGGCTCCAGATCGGGGGGACCGAGCTGGAGCCGGACGACCCCGGTGCGCCGCCCGCGGACACGCCCCTGGTGCTGCTGAACCCGCACGTGGAGATGTCCGTCGGCAAGGCGGCGGCCCAGGTGGGGCACGCCACGATGATCCTCGGAGCCGTCGGCGGCTGGCCGGTCGCCGACGAGCCGGGCGTGCCCCGGTGCGCCGTGCGGACCCCCCGCCCCGCCGACTGGGAGCGGTACCGCACGGCGCTGGAGCGGGGCGGGCCCGGACTCGTCGCGGTCCGGGACGCCGGGTTCACCGAGGTCGCCCCGGGCACGGTCACGTGCCTCGGGGTCGAGCACCCGGGCTGACTCAGACCGTCGTCGCCAGCTGGACGTCGACGTTGCCGCGGGTGGCCTTCGAGTACGGGCACACCTGGTGCGCGGCCTCGACGAGCGCGTCGGCGTCGGCCTGGTCGAGGCCCGGCAGGTTCGCGGTGATCTGCGCCGAGACGGCGAAGCTGGTGTCGTCCGGGGCGAGGCTCACCTGCGCGGTGACGGTGGCGCCGTCCGGGACCGCCACCTTCTTCTTCCCCGCGACGAGGCGCAGCGCACCGTGGAAGCAACTCGCGTACGCGGCGGCGAACAGCTGCTCGGGGTTGGTCGCGCCACCGGGGCCGCCGAGGCCGGGGGGCATCTTCAGGTCCTGGTCGATGAAGCCGTCATCGGTGCGGATCCGGCCGTCCCGGCCACCGCCCGACGAGATCGCCTCGGTCGTGTACACCGCGTCCGCCATGCTCTGCTCCTCGTGTCGTGGTTTCGATTGCGCACAACCTAACGCGGGGACCCGGGGCGCGCAGCACGGCGTCGTCGGCGGCGTTGCGTAGTGACACGGACCGTGTCGAGAGCGGCGAATATCGGGGCGACACCGTAGTGCTTGTGTGACCCACATAACCCGCAAAGAGGTCTCTCGTTACGGAGAGTATGAACTACCCCCGTGAATTGTCACCGCCCCCGGTGTATCCCCCCACCCCGCCGGGTCTCGGGGGAGCCGGCCGGGACGTGTGGGTCGCGGCGGCCGAGAGCCCGCAGTTCGAGGAGCTCCGCGGCCGCCTGCTGCGATTCGTCCTCCCCGCGACGGCCGGGTTCCTGCTCTGGTTCTTCGTCTTCATCGGGCTCAACGCCTGGGCCCCCGGGCTGATGGGCACCAAGGTCGTCGGGGACCTCACGCTGGTGCTGGTGCTGGCCGTCGCCCAGTTCGTCTCGACCTTCGCGCTCACCGCCGCCTACGTCCGGTACGCGAACCGCCGGCTCGACCCGCTCGCCGACGAGATCCGCGGCCGGCTCGAGGGGGTCCGCACGTGAGCGACCCGATCCTCGCCGCGGCGGTGCCCGCACCGGGGGACCCGGTGCTGAACATGGCCGTGTTCACCGCGTTCATCCTGTTCGCCTTCGTCCTCGTGATGCGGGTCCGGCGACGGTCGGGGGTGGCGACCTCGGACTACTACACCGCGGGGAGCCGGTTCTCCGGGACGGAGAACGGGCTCGCCCTGTCCGGCGACTTCCTCTCGGCCGCGACGTTCCTGGGCATCGTCGGCGCGGTCGCCGTCGCCGGCCCGGACGGGTACATCTACGCGGTGGTGGCCTTCGTGGCCTGGCTGGTGGCGCTGTTCTTCGTCGCCGAGCTGCTGCGCAACACCGGCCGCTACACGATGGCCGACGTCCTGGGGTACCGGTTGCGGAAGCGGCCGGTCCGGGCCGCGGCAGCCACCTCGGCGGTGGTGATCTCGACGCTCTACCTGCTCGGGCAGCTCGCCGGCGCGGGCGGTCTGATCGCGCTGCTGCTCAACGTCACCGACCGCGCCGCCCAGTCCGCGGTGATCGCCGGCGTCGGTGCGGTCGTGATCGGCTACGTCCTGGTCGGCGGCATGGCCGGCGCGACCTGGATCCAGATCGTGAAGGCCTGCCTGCTGCTCGTCACCGGCCTGGTGATGGCGGCGTTCGTGCTCGGAGCCTCCGGCCTGAGCCTGCCCGCCCTGCTCACGTCGGCGGTCGAGAACCACCCCGGCGGCGAGGCGGTCCTGCAGCCCGGGCTGCTCTACGGCGGCAGCCTCACCGCGAACCTAGACCTGCTGTCACTGGCGCTCGGGGGAGTGCTCGGGGTGGCCGGGCTCCCGCACATCATGATGCGCTTCTACACGGTTCCCGACGCCCGTCAGGCCCGGCGGTCCGTGGTGTCGGCGATCTGGATCATCGGCACGTTCTTCCTGCTGGTGCTCGTCCTCGGCTACGGCGCCACCGCGCTGGTGGGCCCGCAGGCGATCCTGGCCGCGCCCGGCGGCGTCAACTCGGCCGCGCCACTGCTGGCGCTGCAGATCGGCGGGCCGGTGCTGCTCGCGCTGGTCTCGGCGGTGGCGTTCGCGACGATCCTCGCCGTCGTCGCCGGACTCATGATCACCGCGGCCGCGGCGTTCGCGCACGACGTCTACGCGCAGCTGATCCGCAACGGCAAGGCCACCGCCGAGGAGGAGGTCCGGGTCGCGCGCCGGGTCACGCTGGTCATCGGCCTGGTCGGCATCGCGGGCGGGATCCTCGCCAACGGCCAGAACATCGCGTTCCTGGCGGCCCTGACGTTCGCCATGGCCGCGTCGGCGAACCTGCCGACCCTGCTGTACTCGCTGTTCTGGAAGCGGTTCACCACCACCGGCGCGGTGTGGAGCATCTACGGGGGACTCACGGTCACCCTGACCCTGATCGTCTTCTCGCCCGCGGTGTCGGGCACGCCGGGATCGATGCTGCCCGATCTCGACTTCGCGTGGTTCCCGCTGAGCAACCCGGGCCTGGTCTCCGTACCGGCGGGCTTCCTGCTGGGCTACCTCGGCTCGGTGCTGGGAGCCGAGCGGCCCGACGCCGCGGGCTTCGCGCAGATGTCGGTCCGGGCGCTGACCGGGGCCGGGGTGCAGCGCGCGGTGACCGGCGACGCCGCCTCCCCGCCCCCGCTCGGACGGCACCGCCCCGGTGCACCCGGCCGGGACCCGGTGGCGCAGCGCGGCCACCCGGAACCGGCGGGGGCGAGGGGCCCGGCCGCCCCGGCCCGCGGCCCCGGGCGGCCGGGGGTCCCCGGCCCGGACCCCGCGCTCCGGCTGGGCCGGGACCGGCCGTACCGCCCCGGGGAAGGCGGACCCGGCGGACCGGCCGGACCGGGCGGACCGGGCGGACCTCGGCGGTGATCCGGTGCCGGCGTCAGGCGCCGCGCAGGCGCTTCAGGGCGCCGTGCACCTTCTCGACGTCGGTGGTCTCCCAGAACGGCGGCAGGCTGGCCCGGAGGAACCCGCCGTAGCGGGCGGTCGCGATCCGCGGGTCCAGGATGGCGACGACGCCGCGGTCGTCGGTGGAGCGCAGCAGCCGGCCCGCACCCTGGGCCAGCAGCAGCGCGGCGTGCGTGGCCGAGACCGAGAGGAACCCGTTGCCGCCCCGGGAGTCGGTGGCCTTCTGCCGGGCCGCGACCAGCGGGTCGTCCGGGCGCGGGAACGGGATCCGGTCGATGATCACGCAGGAGAGCGACGGGCCGGGCACGTCGACGCCCTGCCACAGCGACAGGGTGCCGAACAGCGAGGTCTCCTCGTCCTCGGCGAACCGCTTGACCAGCAGCATCGTCGAGTCGTCGCCCTGGCAGAGCAGCGGGGTGTCGAGCTTGCCGCGCAACGCCTCGGTGGCCTGCTTCGCGGCCCGGGTGGAGGAGAACAGGCCCAGCGTGCGGCCGCCGGCGGCCCGGACGAGGCCCTCGATCTCGTCGAGCGTCTGCGGGGACAGGCCGTCGCGGCCCGGGGCGGGCAGGCGCTTCGCGAGGTAGAGGATCCCCGACTTCCCGTGCGCGAACGGGGACCCGACGTCGAGGCCCTGCCAGCGCGGGGCCTCCGGATCCTGCACCGGGCCGTGTCCCACCGGCTCACCGGGCGGCGTGTCGCCGGCCTCCTTCGGCTGCGAGGCGGGCAGGCCCCACTGCCGGGCCAGCGCGTCGAACGACCCGCCGAGGGCGAGGGTGGCCGAGGTCAGCACCGTCGTCCGGGAGTTGAACAGGCGCTCCCGCAGGAGCCCGCCCACCGACAGCGGGGCGACGCGGACCACCTTGTACCGGCTGCCGTCGGGGCCCTGCTCGCCGAGCCACACGACGTCGCGCCGCTTCGCGGGATCCGTCTCGGAGAACGTGTCGACCAGCCGGACGCAGGTCTCGGACACCTCGTCGAGCACGGCGAGGGCGAGCTTGCGGGCGGCGGCGCCGTCGGGATCGGCGTCGTCGGCGCGGCGCTGGCCTCCCATCGCCTGCCGGCAGCCCGCGGCGGCGGTGAGGATCGCGTTCAGGGCTCCCGACGCCGGGGTCGGCAGCGACTCCCAGCGGGCCGGCGGCAGATCCTCCAGGACCGCGCCGAGCCCTTCGCCGGCCTCGCTGAGCCGGTCGGCCAGTTCCTGGTCGACGAGCTTGCCGCAGCGCCGCGCCGCGGTCGCGACGGTGCCCGCGGTGAGCTCGGCGGTGGCGGCGCCGGTGACCCGGTCGACGAGCTCGTGCGCCTCGTCGACGATCACGACGTCGTGCTCGGGCAGCACCTGCGCCTCGCCCATGGCGTCGATCGCGAGCAGCGCGTGGTTGGTGACGACGATGTCCGCCCGGCCCGCCTCGGCCCGCGCCTTCTCCGCGAAGCAGTCCTCGCCGACCGGGCAGCGGCTCGCGCCCAGGCACTCCCGCGCGGTGACGGAGACCTGCCGCCACGCCGTGTCGGGGACGCCGGGGACGAGCTCGTCGCGGTCGCCGGTCTCGGTGTCGGAGGCCCAGTCGTGCAGCCGCTTCACGTTGCGGCCCAGCGCGGAGACCGCGAACGCGTCGAAGAGCTGGTCCTCGAGGGGGTCGTCGTCCATGTCGCCGTGGAGCTTGTTGAGGCACAGGTAGTTGCGGCGGCCCTTGAGGATCGCGAACGTCGGCTCCCGCCCGAGCACCTTCTTCAGGCTCGTCGCCACTCGCGGCAGGTCGCGGTCGACGAGCTGGCGCTGCAGCGCGATCGTCGCCGTGGACACGACGACCGTGGTGTCGCGGGCGATCGCGTGCCGGATCGCGGGCACCAGGTAGGCCAGCGACTTGCCGGTGCCGGTCCCGGCCTGGACGGCGAGGTGCTCGCCGGACGACAGCGACCGGCGCACGGCGTCGGCCATCCGGTCCTGGCCCTCGCGGCGGGAACCCCCCACCGAGGACACGGCGGTCTCCAACAGCTCGTGCACGCCGGGCAGGTCGCGGGTCTGCAAGGGAGCGGGCACACGAGGAGGTTACCGAGCACCCCCGACGGTCACGGTCGGACGGGGGAACCCGACACGCGCACGCTGTGTCACAGCGATGCTCACCACGTGTGATACCGAGCAGCCGGTGGCCGGTGAGCGCAGACACAGCGTCACGATGGAGGGCGTGACAGCTGCAACCACGACTGAGAACCCGACGGTTCCGCTTCCGGGCGAGTTCCCGGTGCTGATCGAGCACGAGGCGCGCTACGCCGACCTCGACCCGAGCCGGCGGATCGGCCGCGACGCGCTGGTGCGCTGGTTCGAGGACGCCCGGGTCGCCGTCGAGCGCGACACCTTCGGCGCCGACCTCGTCGCCCGCCTGCAGTCCCGGGTCCGCCTGCTCCTGGCCGCGATCCGGGTCGACGTGCTCGCCCCGCTGCGCGTCACGGGCTCCTACCGGATCGGCGTCGGCGTCTCCCACATCGGCACGACGTCGTTCTCCTACCGCTACGCCGTGTTCGCCGGTGACGAGTGCGTCGCCACCGGCGAGTCGACCTCGGTGCACACCGACGGTGAGAAGCCGGCCCCGCTGACCGACGAGGTCCGCGACGCGCTGGCCGCGCTGCGGATCGACGCCCCGGCCCCGGCCCGCCCCGAGCGCGGGGACGACCGCGCGGTCCGCGAGAACTACCCGTTCCGCTGGGACGTCCGCACCCGGTTCACCGATCTCGACACCAACCGGCACGTCAACAACGTCGCGCTGGCCTCCTGGTACCTCGACGGCCTGGCGGAGCTGCACTCCGACGTCCTCGGCTACCCGGCGGGCGGACCGCTGGACGGCCTCTCGCCGTCGTCGCTGTCGGTGCAGTACCTCGACGAGGTGCACTACCCGGGCATCTACCAGCTGCGGGTCGCGGTCTCCGAGATCGGTGAGGACACCGTCCGCTACGTCTGCGCGCTGTTCGACGAGCGCCGCCTGATCGGCCTCGCCGAGGCGGAGGGCTTCCACCACGCCCCCGGCGAGGACGGCGACCCGGTGCGGCTGGCCGAGGCGCTGGCCCCGTTCCGCTTCAGGGACTGACCCACCCCGCAGGGACCGACCCACCCCGCGTCGTGGAGCCGGACCGGCTCCACGACGCGGCCGCTCCGTCAGGCCGCCGGGACCAGCCGCACGACGACCCACTTCGAGGTGGGCGTGCCCGACTCGAGGGCCTGCGAGTCCAGCGGCACCAGCGGGTTCGTCTCCGGGTAGTACCCGGCGACACAGCCCTTCGGGGTGTCGTAGGAGACGAGCCGGAACCGCGGGGCACACCGCTCGATCCCGTCCTCCCACTCGGACACGATGTCGACGTGGTCGCCGTCGGCCAGGTCCAGCTCGCGCAGGTCGTCGGGGTTCACGAACAGCACGCGCCGGCCCGAGTAGATGCCGCGGTAGCGGTCGTCGAGGCCGTAGACCGTGGTGTTGAACTGGTCGTGGCTGCGGATCGTCTGCAGCACGAGCCGTCCCTCGGGCACCGTCGCGACCTCCAGCGGGTTGACGGTGAACACCGCCCGGCCCTGCGCGGTGGGGAAGGTGCGGGAGTCGCGCGGCGGGTGCGGCATCGTGAAGCCGCCGCGGCGGCTGATCCGCTCCTCGTAGCCCTCGCAGCCGGGCACGACGCGACCGATGCGCTCCCGGATACGGGAGTAGTCGGACGCGAAGTCCCGCCACGGGATGCCGTGGCGGTCGCCGAGCGTGGCGTGTGCGACACCGCAGAGGATGTCGACCTCGGAGCGCAGCAGCGGCCCGGCCGGCGTGGCCCTCCCGCGGGAGGCGTGCACCGCCGACATCGAGTCCTCCACCGTCACCCGCTGCACGAGCCCGCCGGTGCGGTCGGCCTCGGTGCGGCCGAGGGCGGGGAGGACGAGCGCGTCGCGACCGGCGGCCAGGTGGCTGCGGTTGAGCTTGGTCGAGATCTGCACGGTGAGGTCGGCGGACCGCAGCGCGGCCTCGGTGACCCCGGTGTCCGACATGGCCGCGGCGAAGTTGCCGCCGAGCCCGACGAAGACGCGGACGTCGCCGTCCCGCATCGCACGGACGGTGGCCGCGGCGTCGTGACCGTGCTCGCGGGGCGGGTCGAAGCCGAACTCGGTGCCGAGCGCGTCGAGGAACGCGTCGGGCGCCTTCTCCCAGATGCCCATCGTGCGGTCGCCCTGCACGTTGGAGTGGCCGCGCACCGGGCACAGGCCGGCGCCCGGCTTGCCGATCATGCCGCGGGCCAGCGTCACGTTGACGATCTCCTGGACGGTCGCGACGCCGTTGCGGTGCTGGGTGATCCCCATCGCCCAGCAGTTCACCGTCCGCTTCGACGAGGCGATGAGCCGGGCCGCCTCCTCGATCTCGGCGCGGGTCAGCCCGGTCGCGGCGAGGACCGCGTCCCAGTCGAGGTCGCGGACGTGCCCGGCCCACGCCTCGTAGCCGACGGTGTGCCCCTCGACGAACTCCCGGTCGATCACGCTGCCGGGGTCGCGCTCCTCGGCGGCGAGCAGCAGGTGCCCGATCGCCTGCCAGAACGCGAGGTCCCCGTTCGAGCGGATCTGCAGGAACAGGTCGGCCAGCTCGGTGCCCCGGCCGGCGAGCCCGGTGGGGCGCTGCGGGTTGTCGAAGCGCAGCAGCCCGGCCTCGCGCAGCGGGTTGATCGCCAGGATCGTCGCGCCGTCGCGCTTCGCGATCTCCAGGGCGGACAGCATCCGCGGGTGGTTGGTGCCCGGGTTCTGCCCGGAGACGATGATCAGGTCCGCCTCGTGGATGTCCTGCAGCGAGACCGTGCCCTTGCCGACGCCGATGGTCCGGCCGAGCCCGACCGAGGTGGACTCGTGGCACATGTTCGAGCAGTCGGGCAGGTTGTTCGTGCCGTAGGCGCGCGCGAACAGCTGGTAGACGAACGCGGCCTCGTTGGACGCCCGCCCGGAGGTGTAGAACGCCGCCGCGTCGGGTGAGGGCAACTCCCGCAGGTGCCTGCCGACCAGGGCGAACGCGTCGTCCCAGGAGATCGGCTCGTAGTGGTCGGCGCCGTCCCGGCGCACCATCGGGTGGGTGAGCCTGCCCTGGCTCTCCAGCCAGTAGTCGGTGCGCTCGTCGAGCTCGGAGATCGGGTGCTCGGCGAAGAACTCCGGCCCGACGGTGTCGCGCTGGCCCTCCCAGGAGACGGCCTTCGCCCCGTTCTCGCAGAACTCGGCGGTGTGCCGGTGTCCCTGGGGGTCGGGCCAGGCGCACGACATGCAGTCGAACCCGTCGACCTGGTTGAGGGTGAGCAGGTTCTTCGCCGTCCGGACCGGGCCCATCTGGCGCAGCGCCCGGGACATCGACACCCGCACGGCTTTCAGCCCTGCTGCGTGGTCGGCGGGGGCGCCGATGCGGAGGTCGGTCTCCTCCTCGTCGATACGGAGGTCGCCGGGTCCGTGCGGGGAAGGCGTGGCAGTCACGTCGGAAGTGTCCCATTTCCGGATCATGGCGGGTCGCTGTGCGGTGCCCGAGCGACGGCCGTCACAGCACCGCGCGGACGGCCCGCTCGAACCCGGTCACGTGCTCGCGGCAGATCGCCTCGGCCCGTGCGGCGTCGCCGTCGGCGATCGCGGTCAGCATGTCCCCGTGCTCGCCGACGTGCCGGTCGACGTGGTCGAGACGTTCCAGGAACAGGCAGTGGATCCGGGTCGCGAGGTTGTGGTGGTGGGTCAGCGTGTCCTCGAGGTAGGGGTTGCCCGCGGCCCGGTACATCGACCGGTGCACCGCGACGTCCCACCGCATCAGCTCGGTGCGACCCGTCCGTCCGGGGTCGAGCGCCCGGATCCGCTCCGCCAGCGCGCGGAGCTCCGCGCGCCGGGCGGGCGGAGCGGACTCCGCCGCCCGGCGCGCGGCCAGCGGCTCCAGTGCGGTGCGGACGTCGGAGACGTCGCGCAGGTCCGAGATGTCGACGGCCGTCGCGAACGTCCCGCGACGCGGGTAGGAGACCAGGAGCCGCTCGCTCTGCAATCTCTTGATCGCCTCCCGCACGGGGGTGCGCCCGAGGCCGAGCACGGCCGAGACGCCCTCGTCGTCGATCGGGGCCAGTGGCGGGATGACGAGCATGATCAGCTGGTCGCGGAGGGCGACGTAGGCGCGGTCGGCCATCGAGACCGGGGTGTCGAACTCCAGGAGGAGGTCGGGGTGGGCCGCGGAGTGGGGGAGCGCGGTCACCTCAGCACTCCACGATGGTGAGCGCGAGCCCGCCGCGGGCGGTCTCCTTGTACTTGTCCTTCATGTCCGCCCCGGTCTCGCGCATGGTCGTGATCGCCTTGTCCAGTGAGACGTGGTGCGTGCCGTCGCCGTGCAGCGCCATCCGGGCCGCGGTGATCGCCTTGACCGACGCCACCGCGTTGCGCTCGATGCACGGGATCTGCACCAGCCCGCCGACGGGGTCGCAGGTCAGCCCCAGGTTGTGCTCGATGCCGATCTCGGCGGCGTTCTCGACCTTCTCCGGGGTCGCGCCGATGATCTCGGCCAGCCCGGCCGCCGCCATCGCGCAGGCCGAGCCGACCTCGCCCTGGCAGCCGACCTCCGCCCCGGAGATCGAGGCGTTCTCCTTGAACAGCGCCCCCACCGCGCCCGCGGTGAGCAGGAAGCGGACGACGGCGTCGTCGTCGACACCGGGGACGAACCTCGCCGCGTAGTGCAGCACCGCGGGCACGATGCCGGCGGCGCCGTTGGTCGGGGCGGTGACCACGCGGCCGCCCGCGGCGTTCTCCTCGTTGACGGCCAGCGCGTAGAGGGTCACCCACTCCATGGCGTGCAACGCGTCCGGCTCGCCGGTCGCCGCCTCCAGGTGCGCGCGCAGCGCGGCGGCCCGGCGCCGCACGCGCAGCCCGCCGGGGAGGACGCCCCCCGTCGTCGTGCCCCGTTCGACGCACTCCTGCATCACCGACCAGATGTGCAGCAGCTCCGCGCGGACCTGCGCCTCGGTCCGCCAGGACAGCTCGTTGGCGAGCATGACCTGCGAGATCGGCAGGCCGTGCGTGCGGGTCAGGCCGAGCAGCTCGTCACCGGTGGTGAAGGGGTACGCGACCGGGGTGTCGTCCTCGACGAGGGCCGGGCCGTCCGCCGTGCCGGGGTCGAGGACGAACCCGCCACCCACCGAGTAGTACTCGCGGCGCTCGAGCACCGTGCCGTCGGCGGCGCGGGCGTGCAGCAGCATGCCGTTCGGGTGGAGGTCGAGACTCCGGTTCCGGTGCAGCACGACGTCGTCGTCGACCGCGAAGGCGATCTCGTGGGAGCCGCCGAGCCGGAGCCGGCCGTCCGCGCGGACGGCGTCGACCAGCGGGCCGGCCCGGACCGGGTCGACCAGGTGCGGCTCGTGTCCGGCCAGCCCGAGGACGACCGCCGGGACGCTGCCGTGCCCGTGCCCGGTCGCGCCCAGGGAGCCGAACAGCTCCACCCGGACCGACGCGGTCCGCGCCAGGAGATCGGACGCGGCCAGCCGGCCGACGAACAGCTGGGCGGCCCGCATGGGCCCGACGGTGTGCGAGCTCGACGGCCCGATGCCGACCTTGAACATGTCGAACACGGAGATGGTCACGAGGGCTCCCGTCGCCGCCGGACGCTGGACGTACAGAAGATACTAGATTGATATATCAAACCTGCCAAGAGTGTGCCCAGCACCGGGGCGGCGTCAGTGCGGGCGGTGCCTGCGGGGCTGCTCCATCGGGATCCCGTCCGCCGAGAGCGGTGGCGGTGGCAGGTCCGCACTGGAGGTCAGCGGAGCCGCGCCCGCCAGCGGCCTGCCCGCGGACTCCTGCAGGAACAGCACGCTGACCACGCCCACCACGCCCGCGCCGACCAGGTAGTAGCCGGGCCAGTCGAGATCACCGGTGGTGGTCACGGCGGTCTCGATGATCGTGGGCGCGGTACCGGCGAAGATCGAGACGAACAGGTTGAAGACGACACCGAGGCCGCCGTATCGGACCATCGTGGGGAACTGCGCGGGCAGCGTCGAGGGGGCGACGGCGGCGAAGCACGCCAGGATCGTGCCCACCATCAGCAGGCCGATCGTCTGGCCGAGCAGGCCGTCGCGCATCAGCCACACCGCGGGCAGGCCCAGCACGACCAGGGCGAGGCCGCCCGTCATGAGGATCGGCCTGCGGCCGATCCGGTCGCTCAGCCTGCCGACCGGGACGACGATGCCGAGCACGAACAGCATCACCGCCACCTGCATGGCCCCGGCGGCGGCGCCGGTCGCGCCGTCCTCGCCGTAGCGGGGCAGGGTGCTCGTCAGGTAGGTCGGCATGTAGTTGGTGAGCACGTAGTTGGTGACGTTCCACGCGACGACGAGGCCGCCGGCCACCAGTGCCGGGGCCCGGTACCGGGTGAGCAGGATCTGCATCGCGCGCCGGTAGGGCATCGTCGAGAGGGCGGGGGAGCGGTCCATGAGCTGGCGGAAGGCCGGGGTGTCCTCCAGGCGCATCCGCAGGTAGATGCCGGCGACGCCCAGCGGCAGGGCGAGGACGAAGGGGATCCGCCAGCCCCAGGCGAGGAGGTCCTCCTCGGGCAGCACGGCGACCACCGTGCCGCAGACACCGGCCCCGAGTGTGTAGCCGGTGATCGTGCCGAACTCCAGCCAGCTGCCGAAGAACCCGCGCCGCCGGTCCGGTGCGTACTCGGCGACGAGGGTGAGCGCGCCGGTGTACTCGCCGCCGGCCGAGAAGCCCTGCAGCATCCGGATGAACAGCACCAGCAGCGGCGCCGCGATCCCGATCGTGTCGTGGCTCGGCACCAGGCCCAGCGCGAGGGTGGCCACCGTCATCAGCAGCACGGTGAAGGAGAGGACCCGGGTCCGTCCGATCCGGTCACCGAGCGGGCCGAACACGAACCCGCCCAGCGGGCGCACGACGAAGGCCGCCGCGAACGTGCCCAGGGTCAGCACGCCCGACCACTCGCCGGCCTCCGGGAAGAGCACCCGGTTCAGCACGACCGCGGCGAGGTAGGAGAAGAGCCCGAAGTCGTACCACTCGGCCACGTTCCCGATCGACGCCGCGGTGGCCGCGCGGCGGACCGTGCGCTCCTCCTCGACCGCGGGAGCGGGCCCGCCCCGCGGGCGTCTCCGCGGGCTGCTGGTCATGGGGTCCCTTCCGGCGCTGGAGGCACGTCGCGGCGCAGTGTCGCAACCCGGCCATCGTGGCCGACATGTCGTACGTGGTCCATCAGTGATATATCTTTCATCCGGTCGGCGGGGTCGTGCGGTCCGTGGCGCCGTGTGATCCCCCGTCCGTCCCCGTCGTCGTCCGATGGCGAGCTGGTGAGCCGTGTCCCGAGTGGATCCCCTGGTGGCCGACCCCTTGTGCGACAGCCGGAGTCGATCCGGTGCGCCGGGCGGTCCCCGTGCGGCCGTCCGGGCGCCCGGACAGTCGGCCGACGCGGGGGACCCGTGTGTCACCGGTCTGCTCCGGACGTGTGACGCCGGTGTTTCGGCTGCTCCGGACCCGGTCGTGCGGCGAAATCACTCGTTGACGACCGGCAGTGCCGGCCCCATCCTACGGTTGCGCATGAGATGGCGAGTTTCGCGATAGGCAACACGGGAGGAACCATGATCTTCGTGGGCGAGCTGTCCGACATCCCGGTCGGAGAGTCCGTTCGTGTCCTGGGGACGGTGGCGATCGCGGTGTTCAATGTCGACGGCGAGCTCTTCGCCATCGACGACACCTGCACCCACCAGGACGCCTCGCTGTCCGACGGCTGGCTCGAGGGCTGCGCGGTCGAGTGCCCGCTGCACGCGGCCTGCTTCGACCTCCGCACCGGCCGGCCGAGCGGCCCGCCCGCCAAGACACCCGTCCGCACCCATGCCGTGGTCGTCGACGACGGCCGGGTCTTCGTCGACGAGTCCGTCCCGGCCGGAGCCGAGACGGCCGGGCTGGCGACCGGGGTCGCGCCCTGATGCGCGACGTGACCGTGGTCGGGGCCTCGCTCGCCGGGCTCGCGACCGTCCGGGCGTTGCGCGAGCAGGGCTTCGACGGCCGGATCGTGGTCGTGGGCGACGAGAAGCACGCCCCGTACGACCGGCCCCCGCTGTCGAAGGAGTTCCTCGCGGGCACCGCGTCCGAGGAGGACATCGCGCTCGCCGGGCCGGACGACGCCGAGCCGGCGGCCGAGTGGCGGCTCGGCCGCACGGCGATCGCGCTCGACGGTCCGGGCCGGGTCGTCACCCTCGACGACGGTGAGCGCCTGGCCTCCGACGCCGTCGTCCTCGCCACGGGGGCCCGGGCCCGCACCCTCCCGGGCGAGCTCCCCCGGGGGGTGCACAGCCTGCGCACCCTCGACGACGCCCGCGCCCTGCGGGCCGATCTCGTGCCGGGCAGGCGGCTGGTCGTGATCGGAGCCGGGTTCGTCGGCGCCGAGGTCGCGTCGACCGCGGCCGGGCTCGGGCTCGACGTCGACGTCGTCGAGGCCGCCCCGGTCCCGCTGCACCGCGCGCTCGGTCCGGAGCTGGGGGCCGCCTGCGGCCTCCTGCACGAGCACAACGGGGTGCGCCTGCACCGGGGGACCGGCGTCGCCGGGCTCGGCGGGTCGCCCCGGGTGACCGTCGTCCGGCTCGACGACGGCCGGGAGCTCCCGGCCGACGTGGTGGTGGCCGGCATCGGTGCCGCGCCCAACGTGGAGTGGCTGGCGGGTTCCGGGCTGGAGCTCGACGACGGGGTCGTCACCGACTCCCGCGGGATGACGGCGCTGCCCGGGGTCGTCGCGGTCGGGGACTGTGCCCGGACGCACCGCGACTACACCGGGAGCCGGCTGCGGCTGGAGCACTGGACCAACGCCCTGCAGCAACCCGCGGTCGCCATCGCGGCGCTGCTCGGGACCACGCACACGCTGCCGTCGCACCACGCCGTGCCCTACTTCTGGTCCGACCAGTACGGCCACCGGATCCAGTTCGCCGGGCACCGCGCGGCGGACGGGACGGTCCGGGTGGAGGAGGGCGACCCCGCGGAGCCCGCGGCGGGTCTCCTGGCGCTCTTCCTGGACGCCGCGGGCGAGCCCGTCGGCGTCGTCGGGATCGACCGGCCCCGCCCGTTCGGCCGGTGGCGCCGGGAGCTGGCCGGACGCCTGTAGCCGGTGGTCGCGCGTGTGGTGCAGGTCCCCGGCGGGCCTGCACCACACGCATGCCCGGGGCCCGCAGCAGGCCGCCCGGCGATGCGTCCGAGTCGCCCCTGACGGCCTCTTGACCGTGCAGAACCAGGCGTGCCAGTCTCGTGCGTGTTGATATATCAATCCTCTCGTTCAGATATGTGGAGGTGGCCATGACGACGTCCGCCGTGGACCGGATCGGGACCGGGCCGGGTGCGTCCACCGGCCCGCTGGACGGGTCGCTGCAGCACACCGACCCCGAGGTGCACGCCGCCGTCGCCGCCGAGCTCGGCCGCCAGCGGCGGACCCTGGAGATGATCGCCAGCGAGAACTTCGCGCCGCAGGCGGTCATGGAGGCGCAGGGGTCGGTCCTGACCAACAAGTACGCCGAGGGCTACCCGGGCCGGCGCTACTACGGCGGCTGCGAGCACGTCGACGTGATCGAGCAGCTGGCGATCGACCGGTTGACGGAGCTCTTCGGGGCCGGGTTCGCGAACGTCCAGCCGCACTCCGGGGCGCAGGCCAACGCCGCAGCGATGGCCGCGCTGCTCGACCCGGGCGACACGATCCTCGGCCTGGACCTCGCCCACGGCGGGCACCTCACACACGGGATGCGGCTGAACTTCTCGGGCCGGCTCTACGACGTCGCGGCGTACCACGTCCGCCCCGACGACCACCGGGTCGACATGGACGAGGTCGAGCGCCTGGCCCACGAGCGACGGCCGAAGCTGATCGTCGCCGGGTGGTCGGCGTACCCGCGGCACCTCGACTTCGCCGCGTTCCGGCGGATCGCCGACGCCGTCGGCGCGTACCTGATGGTCGACATGGCGCACTTCGCCGGGCTCGTCGCCGCCGGGCTGCACCCGTCGCCGGTGCCGTACGCCGACGTCGTCACCAGCACCACCCACAAGACCCTCGGCGGCCCGCGCGGGGGCGTGATCCTCGCCAGGGCGGAGCTCGCGAAGAAGCTGAACTCGACGGTCTTCCCGGGGCAGCAGGGCGGCCCGCTGGAGCACGTGATCGCCGCCAAGGCCGTGGCGTTCCGGCTCGCCGGGACGCCCGCGTTCGCCGAGCGCCAGCAGCGCACGCTCGACGGCGCGCAGCTCATCGCGTCCCGGTTGCTCGACGAGTCCGGCGTCGGCGTCGTCTCCGGGGGTACCGACGTGCACCTCGTCCTGGTCGACCTGCGCGAGTCCGAACTCGACGGCAAGCAGGCCGAGGACCGGCTGCACCGGGTCGGGATCACCGTCAACCGCAACGCCGTCCCGTTCGACCCCCGGCCGCCGATGGTCAGCTCAGGCCTCCGGATCGGCACCCCCGCCCTCGCCGCCCGTGGCTTCGGCGCCGGCGAGTTCGCCGAGGTCGCCGACGTCATCGCCCGCACGCTGCGCCCGGGCGTCACCGGGTCCGAGCTGGACGTCCTGTCCGGCCGCGTCACCGCACTCGCCGACCGCCACCCCCTCTACCCGGAGCTCTGACGCCGTGAGCACCACGACCGCGACCGCCGGCGACCCTCCCGGCGCGGACCTGCCCGAGCACTCCGACTTCCTCTGGCGCAACCCGGAGCCGAAGCGCTCCTACGACGTCGTGATCGTCGGCGGCGGCGGGCACGGCCTGGCCACCGCCCACTACCTGGTGCGCAACCACGGGATCACCAACGTGGCGGTCCTGGAGAAGGGCTGGCTGGCCGGCGGGAACATGGCCCGCAACACCACCCTGATCCGGTCCAACTATCTCCTGGACGAGTCGGCGTTCGTCTACGAGCACGCCCTGAAGCTGTGGGAGGGGCTGGAGGAGGACCTCGACTACCCGATCCTGTTCTCCCAGCGCGGGGTGCTCAACCTCGCCCACACCGAGCAGGACGTCCGCGACTCGGTCCGCCGGGTCGAGGCGAACAGGCTCAACGGGATCGACGCCGAGTACCTCGGCCCGGACGACGTCGCGAAGATCTGCCCGATCCTGAACGTCTCCGACGACATCCGCTACCCGGTGCTCGGCGCGACCTACCAGCCGCGGGCCGGGATCGCCAAGCACGACTACGTGGCCTGGGGCTTCGGCCGCCGGGTCGACGAGGCGGGGGTGGACCTCATCCAGGACTGCGAGGTCCTGGACTTCCTCACCGAGGGCGACGTCGGTGACGGCACCGCCCGGGTCACCGGCATCCGCACGTCCCGCGGCGACATCGCCTGCGGGCAGGTCGCGCTCTGCGCGGCCGGGCACACCTCCACGCTGCTCGACCGGCTCGGGGTGCGCACGCCGCTGCAGTCGCACCCGCTGCAGGCCCTGGTCTCCGAGCTGCTCGAGCCGGTGCACCCGACGATCGTCATGTCCAACGCGGTGCACGTGTACGTCTCCCAGGCGCACAAGGGCGAGCTGGTGATGGGCGCCGGCGTGGACTCCTACAACGGCTACGGGCAGCGCGGGGCCTTCCACGTCATCGAACGGCAGATGGCCGCCGCCGTCGAGCTGTTCCCGGTCTTCGCCAGGGCGCACCTGCTGCGCAGCTGGGCCGGGATCGTCGACGTCACCCCGGACGCCTCGCCGATCGTCGGCCGGACCCCCTACGCGAACGTGCTGGTCAACTCCGGCTGGGGGACCGGTGGCTTCAAGGTCACCCCCGGCCTGGGCTGGTGCCTCGCGCACACGATCGCCACCGGCGAGCTGCACCCCCACATCGCCCCGTTCGCCCTCGACCGGTTCGTCACCGGCGCGCTCGTCGACGAGCACGGCGCCGCCGGCGTCGCCCACTGACCCCGCACCGTCCACACAGGAGCCCACCGTGCAACTGATCACCTGCCCGTGGTGCGGGCCCCGCGAGGAGCTCGAGTTCCACTACGGCGGCCAGGCCCACGTCGCCTACCCGGAGGACCCCCAGGAGCTGACCGACGAGCAGTGGGCCCACTTCGTGTTCTTCCGGGACAACCCGAAGGGGCCCTTCCCGGAGCGCTGGGTGCACGGCGCCGGATGCCGGCGCTGGTTCAACGCCGTCCGCGACACCCGTACCTACCAGTTCCTCGCGGTCTACCGGATCGGCGAGGCCCAGCCGCAGATCCCGGGGGCCACCACATGAGCCGCGTCCACGGCTACGGCCGCGTCGACCGCACCCGCACCGTCGCCTTCACCTTCGACGGCACCACCTACACCGGCCACCCCGGGGACACGCTCGCGTCGGCGCTGCTCGCGCACGGTGTCCGCGCCGTCGGCAGCAGCGTCACGCTCGGCAGGCCGCGCGGGATCGGTGCCGCCTGGACCGACGACCCGACCGGCCTCGTGCAGATCGAGGAGCCCTTCCCCGAGCCGATGCTGCAGGCCGCGGTGGTCGAGATCCACGACGGCCTGGTCGCCTGCGGGGTGAACGGCCGGGGCCGGCTCGCCGCCGTCGCCGACACCGCCCGCTACGACCACCGCCACGCGCACTGCGACACCCTCGTGATCGGGGCGGGCCCGGCCGGGCTGCTCGCCGCCCGCACCGCCGCGCGGCGGGGTGACCGCGTCGTCCTGGTCGACGACCGCCCGGAGGCCGGCGGCAGCGTGGCGCCGACCGACCGCATCGACGGCCGGGCGACCCTGCGCTTCGTCGCCGACGTCGTCGCCGAGCTCGACCGGCACCCCGAGGTCCTGCACCTGCAACGCACCACCGCGTTCGGCCACTACGACGACGGGTTCGTGCTGGCGCTGGAGCGGCGCACGACAGGAACGAGCACCGAGCACCGGGGGACCGACGAACCGCGGAACCGGTCCCGGCAACGGGTGCACCGGATCCGGGCCGGGCGGGTCGTCGTCGCGGCCGGTGCGATCGAGCGCCCGGTCGCCTTCGCCGACAACGACCGCCCCGGGATCATGCTCGCCTCCGCGGCGCGTGAGTACCTGCACCGCTACGGCGTGCTCGCCGGGCAGGAGATCGCGGTCTTCACCACCGACGACGCCGCCTACGCCGCGGCCGCCGACCTCGCCGGTGCCGGGGCCCGGGTCACCCTGCTCGACGCCCGCGGCACCGCCCCCGCCGAGCGCGCCGCGACCTGCCGCGAGGCCGGTGTCGAGGTCCGCACCGGCACCGTCGTGGTGGGCACCGACGGCGGCGCCGACGGTGCCGTCACCGCCGCGCACACGGCGGGCCCGGACGGCGCCGGGACGGTCCCGTGCGACCTGCTGCTCGTCTCCGGTGGCTGGACGCCGTCCGCGCACCTGTTCAGCCACGTCCGCGGTGAGCTCGTGTACGACCCGGCACTCGGGGCCTTCCGGCCGGGCCCGGCGCTCGCCGGCACCGAGGTCGTCGGCGCCGCGAACGGCACGCTCGACCTGGCCGGATGCCTGTTCGAGGGTGCCGGGGGCGACGCCCCGAGCGTGCCGCCGGAGCCGCCCCGCACGCCCACCGCGGTGCTGTGGCGGACTCCGGGCGACCCGGCCCGCCAGTTCGTCGACCTCCAGCGCGACGCGACCGTCGCCGACATCGAGCGTGCCGTCGGCGCCGGCATGCGGTCGGTCGAGCACGTGAAGCGCTACACCACCATCGGCACCGCACACGACCAGGGCCGGACCTCCGGGATGATCGCCTCGGGGATCACCGCCGAGCTGCTCGGCCGCCCGGACGGCGACCTCGGGACCACGACGTTCCGCCCGCCGTTCACCCCGGTCGCGTTCGCCGCGCTGGCCGGACGCGAGCGCGGTGTGCTGTTCGACCCGGTCCGCACGACCGCCGTGCACCCCTGGCACGTCGCGCACGGCGCGGTGTTCGAGGACGTCGGGCAGTGGAAGCGCCCGCGCTACTACCCGCACCCCGGTGAGGACATGGACACCGCGGTGCTGCGCGAGTGCGCGGCCGTGCGGCGCGACGTCGGGATCCTCGACGGCTCCACCCTCGGCAAGATCGACGTGCAGGGCCCGGACGCCGGCGAGCTGCTCGACCGCGTCTACACGAACATGATGAGCACCCTGAAGGTCGGCCGGGTGCGCTACGGCGTCATGTGCGGCAACGACGGCATGGTCGTCGACGACGGCACCGTCCTGCGGATCGGTCCGGAGCGGTTCCTGCTCACCACTACCACCGGCAACGCCGCCGCCGTCCTCGACAGCCTCGAGGACTGGGTCCAGACCGAGTGGCCGGACCTGCGGGTGCACCTCGCGTCGGTCACCGAGCACTGGTCGGTGTTCCCGGTCGTCGGCCCGCGCTCGCGGGAGCTGATCGCCGAGGTCTTCCGCGACCTCGACGTCTCGAACGACGCCTTCGGGTTCATGAGCTGGCAGGACACCACGCTCGACGGGGTCCCGGTCCGGCTCGCCCGGATCTCCTTCTCCGGCGAGCTGGCCTACGAGGTGAACGTCGACTCCCGCTACGGCCTCGCGCTGTGGGAGCGGCTCGTCACCGTCGGGGCGCTCTGGGGGATCACCCCGTACGGGACCGAGACGATGCACGTCCTCCGCGCCGAGAAGGGCTACCCGATCATCGGCCAGGACACCGACGGCACGGTCTCCCCGCACGACCTCGGCATGAGCTGGGCGGTGTCGAAGAAGAAGGAGGACTTCGTCGGGAAGCGGTCCTTCACCCGCGCCGAGAACCTCGATCCGCTGCGCAAGCAGCTCGTCGGCCTCCTCCCGACCGACTCCGCCACCCGGCTGCCCGAGGGGTCGCAGATCGTCGAGTTCGCCGCCGACGGCGCCCTGCCGCCGCCCCCGGTACCGATGCTCGGCCACGTCACCTCCAGCTACCACAGCGCCGAGCTGGCCCGGCCGTTCGCGCTCGCACTGGTCGCGGGCGGCCGGGACCGGATCGGCGACGTCGTGCACGTCCCGTACCGCGGCGCGCTCGTCCCGGTGGAGATCACCGGAAGCGTCCTCGTCGACCCGGAAGGAGCCCGCCGTGACGGCTGAGACCCGCCCGCTGGAACCCGCCCGCCCCCTGGAGGCGTGGGAGCCGGAGTTCACCGCGCTGGCCCGGGAGACCGGCGGCGACCTGACGATCGAGGTCGAGGACGTCGGGCTGGCCACGAACCTTCGGCTGGACCCGGAGTCCCGCACCCGCGCCGTGGCGTCCGCGCTGCTCGGCGCGGAGATCCCGACCCGGCCGAACACCTGGGTCTCGACGTCCGACGGCGAGATCGTCTGGCTCGGCCCGGACGAGTGGCTCGTCACCAGCCGGCACGCCCGCCCGCACGCGGGGGAGGAGTCGCTGCGCTCGGTCGTCGCCGAGCACGGCGGGTCGGCCGTCGACGTGTCCGGGCAGCGGGTCGTGCTGCGGCTCCGCGGCCGCCTCGCCCGCGAGCTGCTCGCCCTCGGGTGCGCGCTCGACCTGCACCCGTCCGAGTTCCCGGCCGGCCGCTGCGCGCAGACCGTCGTCGCGCAGACCGGCGTGATCCTGGTGGCCCTCGGCCACGCCGACGACTACCTGCTGCACGTCCGCCCGTCGTTCGCCGGCCACCTCGCCGACCGGCTGCTCGACGCGGCGACCGAGTTCCGGGCCGCCCCAGCGCGGTGACCCGCCACCTCTCACCGGGCCGCCCGCCGCCCGCGCGGCCCGGTGAAGAACAGGAGACCACCATGAACACGACCTCCCGTGTCGTCGTCATCGGAGCCGGGATCGTCGGGACCAACCTGGCGGACGAGCTCACCGCACGCGGCTGGACCGACGTCACCGTCGTCGACCAGGGGCCGCTGCCCCTGACCGGCGGATCCACCTCGCACGCCCCCGGGCTGGTCTTCCAGACCACCGGCTCGAAGACCATGACCGCCTTCGCGACCTACACCGTCGAGAAGCTGACGGGCCTCGACACCGGCGACGGCGACGGCGGGTGGTGCTTCAACCAGGTCGGGGGCCTGGAGGTCGCGACCACCCCGGAGCGCCTCGCCGACCTGCACCGCAAGCAGGGCTGGGCGGTGTCCCGGGGCGTGCCGGCCACCGTCGTCGGGCCGGACGAGTGCGCCCGGCTGCACCCGCTCCTCGACCGCGACCGGGTGCTCGGCGGGCTGCACACCCCGACCGACGGCCTCGCCAAGGCGTCCCGCGCGGTCGTCGCCCTGACCCGGCGGGCGCAGGCCCGCGGCGCGGTGTTCCGCGGCTCCACCCGGGTCACCGGCATCGCGCAGGCCGGCGGCCGGGTGACCGGGGTCGAGACCGACGCCGGGGACACGATCCCAGCCGACGTCGTCGTGTCCTGCGCCGGGTTCTGGGGCCGCGAGCTGGGGAAGCTCGTCGGGATGCGGGTGCCGCTGCTGCCGCTGGCCCACCAGTACGCGCGCACCGGGCAGGTGGAGGACCTCGTCGGCCGCAACGACGAGCGGATCGAGGCCCGGATGCCGATCCTGCGCCACCAGGACGCCGACCTCTACTACCGCGAGCACAACGACTGCATCGGGATCGGCTCCTACGCGCACCGTCCGATGCCCGTCTCGATCGCCGAGCTGCCCGAGATCGGCGACGACGTCAGCGAGTCGGCCCAGCCCTCGATGCTGCCCTTCACCGAGGAGGACTTCGCAGCCCAGTGGGAGCAGAGCCGCGCGCTCCTGCCCGCGCTGCGGTCCGCGAAGGTCGAGACCGGGTTCAACGGCGTCTTCTCCTTCACCCCGGACGGCGGCCCGCTGATCGGGGAGTCGGCCGAGGTCGCCGGCTTCTGGATCGCCGAGGCCGTGTGGGTCACGCACTCGTCCGGTGTCGCCAGGGCGGTGGCCCAGCTGCTCACCGACGGCCGCAGCGACCTCGACCTGCACGGCTGCGACGTGCACCGGTTCGACGAGATCGAGACCACCGACGCCTACGTCGACGAGACCTCCCAGCAGAACTTCGCCGAGATCTACGACGTCCTGCACCCGCTGCAGCCCAAGCTGTCCCCGCGCGACGTGCGGGTCAGCCCGTTCCACGCCCGGCAGCGCGAGCTCGGCGCGTTCTTCCTCCAGGCGCACGCCTGGGAGCGCCCGCACTGGTACGAGGCGAACGCCGGCCTGGTGAAGGACCTGCCGCACGACTGGCGTCCGCCGTCGCGCGACCCGTGGTCGGCGATGTTCCACTCGCCGGTCGTCGCGGTCGAGGCGTGGAAGACCCGGACCGCCGTCGCGATGTACGACATGACCCCGCTCAAGCGGCTCGAGGTCACCGGGCCCGGCGCCTGCGCGTTCCTCGACGGGCTCGTCACCGGGAAGATGGACAAGTCGGTCGGCTCGGTGACCTACACCCTCATGCTCGACGAGGCGGGTGGTGTCCGCAGCGATCTCACCGTCGCGCGGCTCGGCGAGCAGCTGTTCCAGGTCGGGGCGAACTCCCACCTCGATCTCGACCACCTGCGCCGGGCACTCCCGGCCGACGGGAGCGCCCGGGTCCGGGACATCACCGGCGGGACCTGCTGCATCGGGGTGTGGGGCCCGCTCGCGCGGGACCTCGTCCAGCCGCTGACCGGCGACGACCTCTCGCACGAGGGCCTGAAGTTCTTCCGCGCACGGGCCGCGCACATCGCCGGGATCCCGGTGACCGTGATGCGGCTGTCCTACGTCGGCGAGCTCGGCTGGGAGATCTACACCGGCGCCGAGTACGGGCAGAAGCTGTGGGACGTGCTGTACGCGGCGGGGCGCCCGCTCGGCGTCGTCGCAGCAGGGCGGGCCGCGTTCAACAGCCTCCGGCTGGAGAAGGGCTACCGCTCCTGGGGTGCGGACATGACCACCGAGCACGACCCGTACGAGGCCGGTCTGGGTTTCGCGGTACGGCCGCAGACCAAGGGCGACTTCGTCGGGCGCGCCGCGGTGGAGGCGCTCGACCCGGAGGCGGTCACCCGGCGGCTGACCTGCCTGACCGTCGACGACGGCCGCAGCGTCGTCCTCGGCCACGAGGTCGTGCTGGTCGACGGCGAGCCCGCCGGTTACGTCACCTCGGCCGCGTACGCCTACACGCTCGGCGCCCCGGTGGCGTACGCCTGGCTGCCGGCCGGGCTGCCGGTCGGGGCCGGCGTCGAGATCCAGTACTTCGACCGCCGGATCCCGGCGTCGGTCGCGGCCGAGCCGCTGGTCGACCCGGAGATGACCCGCATCCGGCGCTGACCCGCCGGACCCTGCCCGCCGAACCCTGCCCGCCGCACCGCCTGCCCGCCGCACAGCCGCACAGCCGCACAGCCGCACAGCCGCACAGCCGCACAGCCGCACAGCCGCACAGCCGCACAGCCGCACAGCCGCACAGCCGCACAGCCGCACAGAAGGACCTCCATGCGCTCCGACACCCTCGACAGGTTCCTGTGGGACCTCGCCGCCCGCGTCCCCGCCCCCGGCGGTGGCGCGACGGCCGGCCTGCACCTCGCCCAGGCCGCCGCGCTGCTCGGCATGGTCGCCCGCTACAGCGACGGCGACCGCTACGCCCGCGACGCCGACACGATCTCGTCCGTGCGCAACCGCGCCGACGAGCTCCGCGTCGTCGGGATCGGGCTCGCCGAGGACGACGCCCGCGCCTTCGCCGCCGTCACCGCCGCCTACGCCCTGCCCCGGGGCACCGAGGAGGAGAAGGCGGCCCGGTCGTCGGCCATCGGGTGGGCGCTGGTCGAGGCGGGACGCGTCCCGGCCCGGGTCGTCCGGGAGGCCGGGCAGGTGGTCGACCTCGCCGAACGGCTGCGGCCCGTCGGCAACCCGAACGTGATCACCGACGTCGGGGCCGCGGCCGACGCCGCCCGCGCGGCGGCGAGCACCGCCCGGCTCAACGTCGAGATCAACCTCGCGGGCATCACCGACCCGCTCGCGCGGATGGAGCTCGCCGAGGCTCTCGACGGGGTCGACGACGTCCTCCGCCGCGCCGACAAGGTCACCGCCGACGTACGGGAGCAGATCCGCCGATGACCACCACGTCCACGTCCGCGCCCGCCGCGGCCGTCCTCGACGGGACCGGGCTCGCGCGGGAGATCCGCGCGCGGGTCGCGGCCGGTGCGGCCGAGTCGGCCGGACGGGGCGTGCCGGTCCGGCTCGCCGTCGTGGTCGCCACCGACGACGAGGGCGCAGGCTGGTACGTCCGTTCGCTGTCCGGCGCGGCCCGCCGGGCAGGGATCGTGTGCGACGTCGTCGCGCTCGCCCCGGACGCCGACGCCGGGACGATCCGGCGCACCCTGGCCGGGCTGAGCGCCGACGACACGGTGCACGGGATCGTCCTGCAGACGCCGCTTCCCGACGGGGTGCGGGTCTCCGAGCTCGCCGCGGAGATCGTGCCCGAAAAGGACGTCGACGGGGCCAACCCGCTGTCCGTGGGCCGGCTCGCGGCGGGCCTGCCCGCCCACCCGCCGGCGACGGCGGCCGCCGTCCTGGCGCTCCTCGACCATCACGGCATCGCGCTCGCCGGCCGCAGCGCGGTCGTCGTCGGGCGGTCGCTGGTGGTCGGGAAGCCCACCGCGCAGCTGCTGCTGCAGCGCGACGCCACGGTGTCGATCTGCCACCGGCACACCAAGGACCTCGCCGAGCACACCCGCCACGCCGACGTCCTGGTCGTGGCCGTCGGTCTGATCGGCCTGGTGCGCGCCGAGCACGTCGCGGAGGGCGCGATCGTCGTCGACGTCGGGACCAACACCGCCCCGGACGGCAGCCTCGCCGGCGACGTCGACGCCGCCGACGTCGCGACCCGGGCCGGGGGGATCACGCCCGTGCCGGGCGGGGTCGGCCCGGTGACGACGGCGCTGCTCCTCGACCACACCGTGCGGTCGGCCCGGGCGCACGGCTGACCCGGTCGGGCGCGGTGGCTCAGACGACCGCGCGGATCGCCTTCTCGAACCCGATCACGTGGTCGCGGGCCCGCTGCTCGGCCTCGTCGGCCCTGCGCTCGCCGATCGCCCGGAGCAGGCCGGTGTGCTCGCCGACGTGCCGGTCGAAGTGCGACATCCGGTCCAGGAACAGGCAGAAGATCCTGGTCGCCAGGTTGTCGTAACGGATCAGCGTGTCCTCGAGGTGCGGGTTCGCCGCGGCCGCGTAGATCGCGCGGTGCACATGGAGGTCCCAGCGCATCAGGGAGTCGCGGTCGAGGGTCCGCACGTCGAGACCGTCGATCGTGTCGGCCAGCTCCACGAGGTCGGCGAGCACGGCGGTGCCCGCCGACTCGGCGGCCCGGCGGGCGGCGAGCGGCTCGAGCTGGACCCGGATCTCGGAGATGTAGGCGAGATCGGTGATGTCGACGCCGGTCGCGAACGTGCCGCGGCGCGGGTAGGAGATCACCAGACGGTCGATCTCGAGCCGCTTCAGCGCCTCCCGGACGGGGGTGCGGCCGACCTCCAGCGCCTTGGCCAGCGCGACGTCGTCGATCGCCGTCATCGGCGGGATGTCGAGCATGATCAGTCGGTCCCGGATCGCCGTGTAGGCCTTGTCGGCCAGGGAGGCGTACTCCGGCTCACTGACATCGGGAAGAGCGGTCACTACCGCATGGTAACCCCGCACACCGATCTGACAGTGCACCGTCAGTCCGCCGACTCTTGACGACAGTTGATATATCAATGCAGCATCTCACGGGCGGGTCCTGTCGCCACGGCCCGCCCGGAGGACGCGGAAGCCCGAGGAGACACCGTGACCCGTTCGTTCATCCTGACCCTGAACTGCGCCAACCGCACCGGCATCGTGCGGGCGGTGAGCGCCTTCCTGTTCGAGCGCGGCTGCGACATCGGGGAGTATCAGCAGTTCGACGACCCGATCCGCGAGCGGCTGTTCCTCCGCACCCAGGTCGTGGCCCCGGAGGGCGTCGACCTCGGCACGGTGGCCCGCGCCTTCGAGCCGGTGGCGACCGAGTTCGGGATGGACTACGCCTTCTCCGGCGACGCCCCGGCCCGGATCCTCGTGATGGTGTCCCGGCTGGGCCACTGCCTCAATGACCTGATCTTCCGGTGGCGGGCGGGCAACCTGGGCGCCGACATCGTCGCCGTCGTGTCGAACCATCCCGACCTGCGACCGATGGCGGAGGCGGCCGGCCTGCCGTTCGTGCACATCCCGGTGACGCCGGAGACGAAGCCGGAGGCCGAGGCACAACTCCTGCGGACGGTCGACGAGTTCGACGCCGAGCTCGTCGTACTCGCCCGCTACATGCAGGTGCTCTCCGACGAGACCTGCAAGGCGCTGCACGGCCGCGCCATCAACATCCACCACTCGTTCCTGCCCGGCTTCAAGGGCGCCCGGCCCTACCACCAGGCCTACGACCGCGGGGTGAAGCTGGTCGGTGCCACCGCGCACTACGTGACCCCCGACCTCGACGAGGGCCCGATCATCGAGCAGGAGGTCATCCGGATCGACCACGGTCACCACCCGACGGCGCTGCAGATGGTCGGCCGCGACGCCGAGGCCCTGGCCCTGTCCCGCGCGGTGCGCTGGCACTGCGAGCGCCGGGTCCTGCTGTCCGGGACGAGCACCGTCGTCTTCCGCTGACCCGACGCTCACAGGATCCGCTGACTCTCACGGGATCCGCTGACTCTCACGGGATCCGTGGACGCTCACGGGATCTGCTGACGCTCACGGGATCCGCTAGCGCTCACGGGATCCGTGGACGCTCGCGCGATCGCGTGAGCAATACCGGGTTCGGTGAGCGTCTCGCCGGATCCGTGGTGCTCCGGGGCCTCGTCGACGCGCACCGGATTCCCGGACGCTCACAGAGCCTGTCGGCGCTCACGCGTTCCGCGGGCGCTCACGCGTTCCGCGGGCGCTCACGGGATCCGTGGACGCTCGCGCGATCGCGTGAGCGGTGCCGGGTTCGGTGAGCGTCTTGCGGGATTCGTGGGTGCTACGGGACCTCTGACGCGCGGAGGGGCTTGGGCCCCCACGGGACCTGCTCGCGTCCGCGGGCTCTGCCGACGCTCACGGGGCTGCCGATGCTCCCGGGGCCTGGCGACGCGCACGCGATCTGTCGGCGCTCGCGGGATCCGTGGACGCTCGCCCGATCGCGTGAGCGGTGGCGGATCCAGTGAGCGTCTTGCGGGATTCGTGGGTGCGACGGGACCTCTGACGCGCGGAGGGGCTTGGGCCCCCACGGGACCTGCCCACGTCCGCGGGTTCTGCCGACGCTCACGGGGCTGTCGACGCTCCCGGAGCCTGGCGACGCGCACGCGATCTGTCGGCGCTCGCGGGATCCGTGGACGCTCGCCCGATTGCGTGAGCAGTGCCGGGTTCGGTGAGCGTCTCGCCGGATCCGTGGTGCTGACGGGCCTGCCGACGCCCAGAGGATCCGCCGGCGCTCACGGATCCGCTGGTGCTCACGGATCCGCTGGCTCGCACGCGTTCTGACGGCGCTCACCTGGTCTGTCGGCGCCCACGCGATCTGTGGGCGCTCGCGGGATCCGCTGGCGCTCGCACGATCGCGTGAGCGACGGCGGGTTCGGTGAGCGTCTCGGCCGGCTGCGGAGCGGAGCCTGGGGAGCGGAGGCAGGTGAGCTGGGGTGGGCGGGCGGGAGTGGGTCGGTGGGACTGGGCGTGGGGCGGCCCCGTCACTCGCCGGGGTGGCGGGTGACGGGGCCCTCGGGGGTGCTCAGCCGAGGCGCTCGCGCACCCAGTCGTGGAACTCGCCGATGTGGTGCTCGCTCGGGACCAGGACGCCGCCGTCGCGGTACGAGCGCGAGTCCATCGCCACCTGGCAGCGCTCACAGGCCTCGAAGTCCTGCAGGTTGACCCGGTGGAAGAGCTCGACGGACCGGTCGATGTCGGCGCCGGAGTCGACGACCTCGGGCAGGTAGAGCCAGTCGCAGACGACCATGGTCCGCTCCGCCGTCAGCGGGAACATCCGGTGGAAGACCACGTGGTCGGGGACCAGGTTGATGAACACCTGCGGCCGCACGGTGATCGCGTAGTAGCGGCGGTCCTGGTCGGCGCCGACCCCCGGGATCGGGGCGAGCCCGGCCGAGCCGTCGACCGTGAAGCCCTGGACCTCCGCACCGAACTCGGCGCCGTGGCCGACGAAGTACTGCGCGGCGAGGCCGTCGGCGAACTCGGGCAGCACCTCGGTGAGCTCCGGGTGGATCGTCGCGCAGTGGTAGCACTCCATGAAGTTCTCGACGATCTGCTTCCAGTTCGCCTTGACGTCGTAGGAGATGCGCCGGCCGAGCTTCAGGTTCTCGACGTCGTAGCCGACGATCGCGTCCGGCGAGCCGAGCCGGGCGGTGACGTCGCCGATCACCGTCTCCTCGAACGGCGGCGGGTCCTCCGCCAGGCACAGCCAGGCGTAGCCCAGCCACTCGCGGACGTGCACCGTGTGCAGGCCGTACTCGACCTTGTCGACGTCCGGCATCGCGGTCAGGTTCGGCCCGGCGACGAGCTTGCCGTCCAGGCCGTAGGTCCACGCGTGGTACGGACACTGGAAGGAGCGCTTCACCTCGCCGCTCTCCTCGGTGCACAGCCGTGCGCCCCGGTGCCGGCACACGTTCAGGAACGCCCGGACCGCACCGTCACGGCCGCGGGTCACGATGACGCTCTCGCGTCCGATCTGGACGGTCTCGAACCGGCCGGGCCGGTCGAGGTCTGCGCTCAGGACGGAGCAGAACCATCCCGTGTGGAAGATGCTGTCCTGCTCGGCCCGGAAGATGTCCGGATCGGTGTAGTAGTGGCCTGCCAGGGTCTCTCGCAGGCTCTCCGGCAGGGCCTGACCGCGGGTGGAGGGGGACAGCTCACCGGTCGTCATGGCAGTGCTCCTCGTGCAGGACATGGGTGCCCGCGGCTCGGGCCCGGGGCGGGGGAGAGGTCGATCGGGTGTGCGGGACCTGCACGCCGGTGCTCCGCGTGCGCGAGAAATGAGAAGGAAAAACAGGGCAACCGTTGCGTGACAAGCAACCGGTCGCTCAATGTGCACCATGATGGGAGCGCGACCCCCGGGGTCCTGTCAAGAGTCGATTCGGGCGACGATCCGCAGGTCGTCGCACCTGTCGTGGCAGATCGGGCCGGGACTTCCCGAGGGCGGTGCGGGACACGTGGCGGCTCCCGGGTCGTCGGCGTCGGGGGGTGGGCGCCGACCTTGACCGGCGCTCGTGCCGGACCTTAGTCTGTCCAGATATATTAGTCGAGTATCTGATGGCCGCCGTGAGGTGGCCCCTCCCCGGTGATCACCGCACGACCCTCGGCACACACCGCCCGCCCCGCTCCGCGCGGATCCCGATCAGCGTCGATCCGCCGCCCGGATTCCCGAACAGAGGTGGACACCGTCATGGCAGACGTCGAACCGCGGTCCCGGACCGCGGACCTCCCCGAGCCCCCGGAGCCCCCGGAGAGTCCGGAGAGCCAGGAGACCGCGGGCCGCACCGACCGGACCGTCTTCGGCGTGGGCGCGGCCCTGGCGCTGCTCTTCGTGGTGTGGGGCGTCGCGGACCCGCAGGGGCTCGGCGACGCCGCGAGCACCATGATCGACGGCCTGATGCGGGCCGGGGGCTGGGGGTTCATCCTCGCCGCGACCGGCTTCGTCGCGTTCGCGCTCTTCCTCGCGTTCAGCAGGTTCGGCCGGATCAGGCTCGGTGCCGACGACGAGCAGCCCGAGTTCCGGACGGTGTCCTGGATCGCGATGATGTTCTCCGCCGGCATGGGCATCGGGCTGATGTTCTTCGGCGTCACCGAGCCGCTGTCGTTCTACGCGTCGCCGCCCCCGGGGTCCGCCGCACCGGGGACGACCGAGGCGATGCAGACGGCCATGGCGACCTCGCTGTTCCACTGGACGCTGCATCCGTGGGCGATCTACGCCGTCGTCGGGCTGGCCATCGCGTACTCGACGTTCCGCAGGGGGCGCCGTCAGCTGATCAGCCAGGCGTTCGTCCCGCTGATCGGGCGCCGGGCCGCGGAGGGTCCGGTCGGCAGGACGATCGACATCCTGGCGATCTTCGCGACGCTGTTCGGCTCGGCCGCCTCGCTCGGTCTCGGTGCCTTCCAGATCGGTGGCGGCATGCAGGCCGTCGGCTGGGTCGACGGCGACGTCGGCGCCCCGGTGCTGGCCGCGATCGTCGTCGTGCTGACCGCGGCCTTCGTCCTGTCCGCGGTCTCCGGCGTCGCCCGGGGCATCCAGTGGCTGTCGAACACGAACATGGTGCTGGCCGCCGCGCTGGCGCTGTTCGTGTTCGTCGTCGGCCCGACGGTGCTCGTGCTGGACATGATCCCGACGTCGCTGGGCGCGTACTTCTCCCAGTTCTTCGACATGGTGGCGCGCACCGAGGCCGTCGGCGGCGAGCCGATGCTCGAGTGGCTGTCCGGCTGGACCGTCTTCTACTGGGCCTGGTGGATCTCCTGGACGCCGTTCGTCGGGATGTTCCTGGCCCGGATCTCGCGCGGGCGCACGATCAAGGAGTTCGTGGGCGGCGTGATCCTCGCGCCGAGCCTGGTCTCCCTGGTCTGGTTCTGCATCTTCGGCGGTACCGCGGTCGAGCAGGCGCAGACGGGCGCGCGGTTCTCCGGCGACGCGAACGTCCAGCTGTTCGAGATGCTCGGGGCCTATCCGTGGGCGACGGTGACCGGGTTGCTCGTGATGGTCCTGGTCGCGATCTTCTTCGTGTCCGGTGCGGACGCGGCGTCGATCGTCATGGGGACGCTCTCGCAGCGCGGGACCATCGAGCCGAGCCGGTGGGTGGTGGTCTTCTGGGGAGCCGCGACGGGCGCGGTGGCGGTGCTGATGCTGGTCACCGGAGGGGAGGACGCGCTCTCCGGGATCCAGGACCTCACGATCCTGGTGGCCGCGCCGTTCGTGGTGATCATGGTCCTGCTCTGCGTGGCCCTGCTGCGCGACGTCCGGCGGGACCGGGTCGTCCTCCGCAGCATCAAGTCCACCGAGGTGATCGAGCAGGCGGTGGACTGGGCCACCGACAGGCACGGCGACGACTTCTACGTGAAGGTCGGCGCGTTCACCACCGAGGGCGGCGAGGACGAGGAGGTCGGCGAGGACGGCGCGGACCCGGACGACGAGGCCCCACCCGTGCCCGCCGAACCGCAGGCGGAGCCGCCGCCCGCCGAGCCGGCGCCCGCGGTGGAGCCGGTCACACCTCGGTGACGGTCACCCCGGCCTCGCGCAGCTGGGCGAGGGCCCGGCCGGTCGTCTCCTGCGCGACCCCGGCGCAGTGCTCGAGCAGCACCGTCGTCGTCAGGCCGAGCCGGGCCGCGTCCAGCGCGGTCGCCCGGACGCAGTGGTCGGTCGCCAGGCCGACGACGTCGACCTCGCCCACTCCGCGGGCGTCGAGCCAGTCGGCCAGCGGCAGGCCCGACTCGTTCTCGCTCGCGCCCTCGAACCCGGAGTACGCGCTGGAGTAGGCGCCCTTGTCGAAGACGCACTCGATCGGCGCGACGTCCAGCGCCGGGTGGAACGACGCCCCGGGCGTCCCGGCCCGGCAGTGCGGCGGCCACGAGTCGACGAAGTCCGGGGTGTCGGAGAAGTGCGGGCCCGGGTCGACGTGCACGTCCCGGGTGGCGACGACGTGGTCGTAGGAGCCCTCGGCGGCGAGCCGCCCGATCCGGGCGGCGACCGCGGCGCCACCCGCCACGGCCAGCGCCCCGCCCTCGCAGAAGTCGTTCTGGACGTCGACGACGATCAGTGCTCGGGCCATCTCACCCCTCCGTGGCGGGCGTGACGAAGCTGGTCGGGATCGCGGGCTCGCCGCGGGAGAGCTTCAGACCCTCCCACGGTACGGCCACCAGCGCCGCGCGGAGCCGCTCGCGGGCGTCGGGCAGCGAGCCCGTCCCGTCGACCAGCTCACCGCCGCGGACGAGCGGCACCGGCAGCACGCGGTCGTGGTCGCCGAGCTCGGGCTCGGAGCCGTGCGGGAACACGACCTCCTCCACCGCGGTGCCGGTCGGCTTGAACCGGCGCAGCGCCGACTTCCGCCCGCCCCGCGACTCCTTCGCGCTGGACCGCTTGCTCACCGGGCGCCCGTCGACCTCGACGAGCTTGTAGACCATCCCCGCCGTCGGGGCACCGGACCCGGTGACCAGCGACGTCCCGACGCCGTAGGAGTCGACGGGCTCGGCGCGCAGCGACGCGATGGCGTACTCGTCCAGATCACCGGAGAGCACGATCCGGGTGCCGGTCGCGCCGAGCGAGTCGAGCTGGTCCCGGGCCTGCCGCGCGAGCTCGCCGAGGTCGCCGGAGTCGATCCGGACCGCGCCGAGACCGGTCCCGGCCGCCTCGACGGCGTTCGCGATGCCCTTGCGGATGTCGAAGGTGTCGACGAGCAGGGTGGTGCCCGTCCCCAGTGCCGCGACCTGGCTGCGGAACGCGGCGGGCTCGTCGTCGTGCAGCAGGATCCAGGCGTGCGCGGCGGTGCCGGCGGTCGGGATGCCGAACCGCTGCCCGGCGGCGAGGTTCGACGTCGTGGTGAACCCGGCGAGGTACGCCGACCGGGCGGCCGCCACGGCCGCCTCCTCGTGGGTGCGCCGGGACCCCATCTCGATCAGCGGGCGTCCGGCCGCGGCCGTGACCATCCGGGCCGCGGCGGAGGCGATCGCGCTGTCGTGGTTGAAGATCGACAACGCGAGGGTCTCGAGGAGGACGGCGTCGGCGAACGTCCCGGTGACGGTGAGGACCGGGGAGCCGGGGAAGTAGAGCTCCCCCTCGGGGTAGCCGTCGACGTCGCCGGTGAAGCGGTAGTCGCGCAGCCAGCCCAGGGTGTCGTCGTCGACGACGGTCGCCAGCGTCTCCAGGTCGGCGGGGCCGAACCGGAACCCGCGCAGGGCCTCGAGCAGCCGCCCGGTCCCGGCGACGACGCCGTAGCGGCGGCCGTCCGGGAGGCGGCGGGCGAAGAGCTCGAACACGCAGTGCCGGTCGGCCGTGCCGTCGGCGAGCGCGGCGGCCACCATCGTCAGCTCGTAGCGGTCGGTCAGCAGTGCCGTGCCCGGTGCCGGGGCGGGCGGGGGGACGGAGCCGGTCATGGGACGGAGCCTATGCCCGCCTGTGTCACCATGGTGCGCATGACCGCGCCGTCCCCGTCGCCCACCGAGCAGGTCTCGCCGGACACGGACGATGCCACCAGTCCTGACACCCCGTGGCAGGCGATCGTGTGGAACGATCCGGTCAACCTGATGTCGTACGTCACGTACGTCCTGCAGAAGGTCTTCGACTATCCCGAGCAGACGGCGAACGCGCTGATGCTCGACGTGCACCACAAGGGCAAGGCCGCCGTCTCCTCCGGTGACAAGGACACCGTCGAGGTGCACGTGGCGAAGCTGCACGCGGCCGGCCTGTGGGCCACCATGCAGCGCACATGAACGGCTGGAAGCGCAGCGGCCGCGGCGACCGCGTCCGGTTCACCTCCGGCTTCTCCGGGGAGGAGGCCGCGGTGCTCCGCGGCCTGTTCACCGAGGTCCGGCAGATGCTCGCCGACCGGGCCTCGCTGGCCCCCGAGGACGAGCTCGCCACCCTCACCGGCATCCGCACCGGGCCCACCAGCCGGCCCACCGACCGGGTGCTGGCCCGGCTGCTGCCCGACTTCACCACCGAGGACTCGGACCTCGCGGGCGGACTGCGCTCGCTGCACGAGCCGGAGCTGATCGAGGCCAAGGACAAGGCGGCGGAGACGGTGCTGGACACCCTCCCCGAGTCCGGCGGCCGGCTCGAGCTGTCGCCCGACCAGGCCGACGCCTGGCTGGCGGCGCTCAACGACGTCCGGCTCGCGCTGGGCACCGCGCTCGACGTCAGCGAGGACATGCCCGACCAGCTGCCCGACGACGACCCGCGGGGCCAGCACCTGGGCGTCTACCACTGGCTGACCTTCGTCCAGGACTCCCTGGTGCGGGTGCGCCTCCGCGCCTGACCGGGGGTCAGCCGCGCCCGATCCGGTCCGTCGGCGGTGCGGTGAGCCGCGGCGCCGCCCCCAGGTGGGCGACGAGCGCGTCCAGGTCGACCGGGCCGCCGACCAGGTCGGTGCCCGCGGAGAAGGCGTCGAATCCGTCGCCGCCCGCGGACAGGAAGTTGTTCACCGCGACCCGGTACGGGCGGTCGTCCGCGATCGGGACGCCGTCCACCTCGACGCGGCCCACCCGCTCCCCGGCCACGGCGTAGCGGACGTTCGACGACGTCTGCAGGACCGTCGGCCCGTCCTCCACCGTGAACTGCTGGTCCAGCACGGCCCGCAGCTGCGCGCCGGTCAGCGTCATCGTCTGCAGGACGTTGCCGAACGGCTGGACGGTGTAGGCCTGCCCGTAGGTCACCCGTCCCTCCGCGTCCGGGACCAGGTCGGCGCGGACGCCGCCGGGGTTGGTGAGCGCGAGCTGCGCGCCGTCGCCGCGGGAGGCGGCCAGGTGCGCGTCGGCGATCACGGTGCCGAGCGGGGACAGCCCGGACGGCGCCGCCGCCCGGGGGAGCGGTCCGGCGAGGGTGCCGACCGGGCGCTCTGCGAGCGGGGCCGACCCGGCAACGGCCCGGTCGACGATCTCCTGCGCGGCCGGGTCGGGCTCCACGTCGTGGGACACGATCTCGTTGCGGGCGGTGGTGGCGGCCCGGTCGACGTCGCCGTCGGCGGTGATCGTGAGGTCGAGGACGGACAGCAGCCTGCCGAACGACAGGCCCTGCACGAACGGGCGCGGTGCACCGGCCGGGTCGGTGGCGCTGCACACGTACTGCTGGTGCGAGTGGGCGGAGAGGACGGCGTCGACGTCGGCGGAGACGGCCGCGGCGATCCGCGAGCCCGGCCCGCCCGGTTCCAGCGCACAGGAGTCCGGGCCGCCGTCGGAGTCGTCGCCCTGGTGCAGCAGCAGCACCTGGGCCCGCACCCCCTGCGCGGTGAGGTCGCGGGACGCGGCGTCCACGGCGGCGACCTCGTCGCCGATCTCCAGGCCGCGCAGGCCGTCCGGCGAGACGAGCCCGGGCAGCTCGGTGAGCGTCGCGCCGATGATCCCGATCCGGGTGCCACCGGCCTCGACGACGTGGGTCGCCGGCAGCGCCGGGCCGCCGCCGTCCTCGGTGACGTTCGCGGCGAGGACCGGGAAGGACGCGCCGTCGAAGGACGGGGTGAACCGGCAGCCGTCGGACGGGTGGCAGCCACCACCCGCGATGCGGCGCAGCTCGGTGATGCCCTCGTCGAACTCGTGGTTGCCCGCCACCGAGGCCGCCACGCCCATCCCGTCGAGCACCTCGATCGTCGGCTCGTCGCGGAACAGCGCCGACGCCAGCGGGGAGGCGCCGATGTTGTCGCCGGTCGAGAGCAGCACCGAGTCCGGCTCCTCGGCGCGCAGCCGTTCCACGTGCGCGGCCAGGTAGGCGGCGCCGCCGGCGTCGACCTCGGCGCCGTCGTCGCCGGTCACCCTGGCCGAGGACCCCGTCGGCGGCTCGAGGGTGCCGTGCAGGTCGTTGAACGCGATGACCCGGACCGTGCCGGGATCGCCACCGGCGTCCGGACGGCCGGCCAGGGTGCGGGACTCGGCGGCGACGGCCACCGCGAGGACCGACGCGAACACCGCTGCCAGGACGATGCCGGTCCGGCGGGAGGAGGAGGCGGGCACGCCGCGCAGTATCGCCGCGGCGCGCCCGCCGGCACCGTGGCGTGGGTCACGAACGGGGGCGTCCGGCGGATGAACGTTGTGAGCCGCGCCGAGCGATGTGCGACGGCGCGGACCGGGCCCGTATCCTCGGCTGCGTGCTGGCCATCCGAGCGGACCTCGTCGACGAGATCGTCGCGCACGCCCGGCGGGACTTCCCGCTGGAGGCGTGCGGTCAGCTCGTGGGGCCGGAGCACGGCGAGCACGCCGAGCGCTACGTCCCGATGACCAACGCCGACGAGATCGAGAGCGACTTCGCGTTCTCCCCCGTCGAGGACATCAGGCTGGAGCGCGCGCTCGACGCCGCCGGGGAACGCCGGATGCTCGTCGTCCACTCGCACACCCGTGTCCCGCGCCGTCCGCTGACCGACACCGGACTGCCCGAGGCGTACCCCTCGGTCAAGGACGTCGCGCAGATGGAGTGGACCCCCGACCAGCACTGGCTGATCGTCGGGCTGGCCACGGCCGACGGCGAGCCCGAGGTGCGGTCGTACCACCTCGCCGGTGGCGAGATCGTGGAGGACGCACTGCAGGTGGTGGAGTCCTACATGTTCTCCCACACCGGTTCCGACGACGTGCCCGACCGGGCCTGAACGACCCTCCCGCGCACCCGCGCCGGAGGTCACGCGGGAATGTCGCCGTACTCCGGTTGCGTTGTCGCGTGACGAAACGTCCACGGCAACGCAACCCCCAGGAGTGATCACCGAGATGGCCGTCTCCGTCTCCATCCCCACCATCCTTCGCACGCACACCGGCGGCGAGAAGACCGTCGAGGCGAAGGGCGACACCGTCGCAGGAGTCATCGACGACCTGGAGTCGCGGCACAGCGGCATCAAGGGCCGCCTGATCACCGACGGCAAGCTGCACCGCTTCGTCAACATCTACGTCGACGACGAGGACGTCCGCTTCGCCGGTGGCCTCGAGGCCCCGGTCAAGGAGTCCTCGACCCTCACGATCCTCCCGGCCGTCGCCGGCGGTCGCTGAGCCCATCGTCGGCGGGTGCCGGGCGGCGACGCCCGCCCGGCACCGCCCCGTGAGGAGATCGTCAGTGCGTTACGACTCGCTGCTGGACGCCGTCGGCGACACCCCGCTCGTCGGGCTGCCGTCGCTGTCGCCGTCGGAGGACGTGCGGCTGTGGGCCAAGCTGGAGGACCGCAACCCCACCGGCTCGATCAAGGACCGGCCCGCGCTGGCCATGATCGAGGACGCGGAGAAGCAGGGTCGGCTCACCCCCGGCTGCACCATCCTGGAGCCCACCTCGGGCAACACCGGCATCTCGCTGGCGATGGCGTCGAGGCTCAAGGGCTACCAGCTCGTCTGCGTGATGCCGGAGAACACCTCCGAGGAGCGCAGGCAGCTGCTCGCCATGTACGGCGCGCAGATCATCTCGTCGCCGGCGGCGGGCGGTTCGAACCAGGCCGTCGCCGTCGCCAAGCAGCTGGCCGCGGAGCACACCGACTGGGTGATGCTCTACCAGTACGGCAACCCGGCCAACACCGACGCGCACTACCGCGGCACCGGCCCGGAGATCCTGCGTGACCTGCCCTCGATCACCCACTTCGTCGCCGGGCTCGGCACCACCGGGACCCTCGTCGGCGCCGGTCGCTACCTGCGCGAGCAGAAGCCCGACGTCCAGGTCGTCGCCGCCGAGCCGCGCTACGGCGAGCTGGTCTACGGCCTGCGCAACCTGTCCGAGGGCTTCGTCCCCGAGCTGTACGACGAGACCGTCCTGACCGGCCGCTTCTCGGTCGGCTCCTACGACGCGCTGCGCCGCACCCGTCAGCTCGTCGAGGAGGAGGGGATCTTCGCGGGCATCTCGTCCGGGGCGATCCTGCACGCCGCGCTCGGCGTCGCGAACAAGGCGCTCGAGGCCGGGGAACGCGCCGACGTCGTGATCGTCATCTGTGACGGCGGCTGGAAGTACCTGTCCACCGGCGCCTACTCGGGCGACCTCGGTTCGGCCGCGCAGGGCATCGACGGGCACCTCTGGGCCTGACCGCCGCCCTAGTGGTGGTCGTGTCCGGCCCCGGCACCGCCCGGCGCCGGCGGCGGGACCGCCGCCGGGGCGCCCGGTAGCGGCGCTGCGGGGGTGGGCCGGACGCCGTCGGACCCGGGCGCGGCCGGCTCGGCCGGGACGGCGGGCACCGGGACGGCAGGGCTCCCGCCGGCCGGGGGGATCCCGGCCTCCGGAACGGTGGGCGCCTCGCTCGTGACGACGACGGCGCCGGGCGGCGTCCCGCCGGAGGTGCCGTAGAGCAGCCCGCCACCGGCGGCGGCCGCCACGACGAGCACGCCCGCGCCGAGGACGACCCGGCCGCGACGACGGCGGTCCGGCGCGGCCGCCCCGCTCCCGGCACCACTCGTTCCACCGGCCTCACCCGGATCCCTCGTTCCACCGGCACCACCCGGGCCGCCGGCACCGCCCGGACGATCGGCGCTCCCCGGGCCACCGGCACGTCCCGGGGCACCGGTGCGCTCGGCGCCCCACGACGCGGCCCCGAGCGCGACGGCGTGCTCCGGGTGCCTGCCCACCGAGGGTGGCCTGCCCAGCCCGGCCACGGCCCCGGCCATCGCGGGGATCCGGGCGGAGCCACCCGTCAGCAGGACCGTGTCCAGGTCGTCCGGGGTCACGTCCGCCGAGCGGAGCGCGCGGCGCAGCACCGCGACCGTCGCACCGACCCAGGGCCGGATCATCTCCTCCAGCTCGCCGCGGGTCAGCAGGACCGCGGTCTGCACCGACGGCAGTACCACCGGGATCACCGTCTCGGTGTCGGTGGAGAGCGCCTCCTTCGCGAGGACGCAGTCCTGCCGGAGCCGGACGACGGCGGCGGCCGCCCGGGCGTCGGCCGGATCGTGCGCGGAGACCGCACCGTCCAGTGCCCGGTCGACGTGCGCGAACACCACGTCGTCGAGGCCCGCGCCGCCGAGTCCCGGTGCGCTCCCGGGCACGCCGAGGACGGTGGCCCCGGCACCGCCGACCCGCAGCACGGTCGCGTCGACGCTCCCGCCGCCCAGGTCGTGTACGGCGACGAGGGCACCGTCGGGCACCCGGCCGGTGGAGGCGAGGTGCGCGACGGCCGCCTCCGGCTCGGTCAGCACCCGGGCGTCGTCGATCCCGGCCGCCCGGTGCACCTGCCCGAACCGCTCCCGCTCGTACGGGCCCCAGGCCGCCGGGTGGGTCAGGGTGACGGTGTCCGGGGCGGCGCCCTCCTGCGTCCCCACCATCCGGAGGACGTCGCGCAGCTGGTGGGCCATCAGCTCCGGCACCGGGTGCGGGGTACCGCCGACGAGCACCGGGACCGGGTCGCCGAGCCGCGCCCCGACCCCGCGGACCACCCGGTCCGGTGCACCGGCGGCCCCGCGCTCGGCCGCGTCACCGGTCAGGACGGTCCCGTCGGGACGCAGCAGCACCACCGACGGCACGGCCGTGGTCCGGTCGCCCAGCGTCGCCGTCCCGACCCGGCCGTCCCGCTCCACCGCGGCGGTGGTGCAGGTCGTACCGATGTCGACGGCCAGGCCGTATCCCATCGCGCCCGCCCTCCTCCCCGGGGAGCCCGTCCGGCCCGGGGTCGTCACGCACCGTCCCGGCGTTGCCGGGTGCACGCCTGATTCGCCCGATCGGCCGCACCCGTCGTCGGTACCGTCGAGGCCATGACCGCTCTCCCGTCCGGCCGTGCTCGCGTGCGCGTGCTCCCGCCCGCTCCGGCACGGGCCGCGGCGATCATGCTGCTGTTCACGGCCGCGCTGTACATCGTCGAAACCGTGGATTCCGCCTCCGACGGCATGGTGGAGCGGGCCGGGGCGATCTACCCGCGCGACACCGACGGGCTCGCCGGGATCCTCACCGCGCCGCTGCTGCACGGCGACTGGGCGCACCTCGTCGCGAACACCGTGCCGTTCCTGGTGTTCGGCTTCCTCGCGATGTCCGGCGGGGTCGGGCAGTGGTTCGTGGTGACCGCGACGATCTGGGTGGTCAGCGGCGTCGGGGTCTGGCTGATCTCCCCGCTGCCGGTGATCGGGGCGTCGTCGATCGTGTTCGGCTGGTTCCTGTTCCTGCTGGTCCGCGGCTTCTACGCGCGCAATGGGCGGCAGATCCTGCTCGCCGTCGTGCTGTTCCTCGTCTGGGGTTCGCTGCTGTGGGGGGTGCTGCCGTCCGACCCGATGGTGTCCTGGCAGGGCCACCTGTTCGGCGCGGTCGGCGGCGTGGTCGCCGCGTCCTGGGTGGCGAAGGCCGACCGCCGCGCCACGCCTACCCTGGGGGTGTGAGCAGCGAGCGGGGGATCGACGCACCGATCGGGATCTTCGACTCCGGCGTGGGTGGTCTCACCGTCGCCCGCTCCGTGATCGACCTCCTGCCCGCCGAGCAGATCGTCTACGTCGGCGACACCGCGCACAGCCCGTACGGGCCCCGCACGATCGCCGACATCCGCCGGCTCGCGCTGCAGATCGGCGACGAGCTCGTCGAGTCCGGGGTGAAGGCGCTGGTCATCGCCTGCAACTCGGCGTCGGCGGCCTGCCTCGCCGACTTCCGCGAGCGCTACCCGGTCCCGGTCGTCGAGGTCGTCCGCCCCGCCGTGCGACGTGCCGTCGCCGCCACCCGCAACGGCCGGATCGGCGTCATCGGGACGCAGGCGACGATCGCCTCCGGCGCCTACGCCGACGCCTTCGACGCCGCCCGCGACACCGAGATCACCTCCGTCGCGTGCCCCCGCTTCGTCGACTTCGTCGAGCGCGGCACCACCAGCGGCCGGCAGGTTCTCGGCGTCGCCGAGGGCTACCTGGAGCCGCTGCAGCGGGCCGGGGTCGACACCGTCGTCCTCGGCTGCACGCACTACCCGCTGCTCACCGGGGTCCTGGAGATCGTCCTCGGCCCGGACGTGACGCTGGTGTCCTCGGCCGACGAGACCGCCCGCACCCTCGTGCGCACCCTGCACACCCGTGACCTGCTGCGCGACGACACCGCACCGGCGGCGGCGCACCGTTTCCTCGCCACCGGCGACCCGGAGCCGTTCCGCCGGCTCGGCCGCCGCTTCCTCGGCCCGGAGATCGGTGCCGTCGTGGGGCGGGCCGGGTCGCAGCCCCTCCCCGGGGCCGGGGTAACGTCCGCGCCGTGATCGGTGCGCTGGTCCTGGTGATCACGGTGGCCCTGTCGGCCACCGCGCTGTTCGGGCTGGTCACCACGGTGACGAACCGCCCCCCGGGCGCGGTCCACCGGATCGCGGTCGGGGTCTGCACGGCACTCGTCGTGGTGCAGGCGGCCATCGCCGCCTACCAGGTGCTCGTCGGCGGTGTCACCCTGCCGGAGCAGAGCACCTTCCTCATCTACCTCGTCGTCGCGATCTGCGTCCCGCCGGTCTCGTTGCAGTTCGCCACCGCCGAGCCCAGCCGGTGGGGCGGCACGGTGATCGCCGTCGGCGCGCTCGGCACCCTCGTCGCGGTGCTCCGCCTGCAGGGCCTGTGGGTGCCCGGTGCCTGAGCCGGGGGAGGTCCGCGCCACCGCGACCGGGCCCGGCCGCATCCTCATCGCCGTCTACGGGGTCTTCGCGGTCGCCGCGACCGCGCGGGCCGGCGTCCAGATCGCGGAACGGTTCGCCGAGGCGCCCCTGGCGTACACACTGTCCGGCCTCGCCGGGATCGTCTACGTCCTCGCCACGATCGGCCTCGCCGGGACCGGACCGGGCTTCCGGCGCCTCGCCTGGGCCGCCGTGCTGTTCGAGCTGACCGGGGTGCTCGTCGTCGGGGCCTTCACCCTGCTCGTGCCCGGTGACTTCCCGCAGGACACGGTCTGGTCCTGGTTCGGCGTCGGGTACGGCTTCATCCCGCTCGTCCTGCCGTTCGCCGGGATCTGGTGGCTGCGGCGCACGGCGCGATCGGGTTAGTGTCGCGCATGCGGCTGATCGTGCTCGGGTGCTCCGGCAGCGGTCCCGGTCCCGGCTCCCCGGCGTCCGGCTACCTCGTGGAGGCCGGTGCCACCCGGTTCACGCTCGACCTCGGCAACGGCACACTCGGTGCGCTCCAGCGGCACACCGACCCGTGGGGCCTCGACGCCGTCGCCTTCAGCCACCTGCACGCCGACCACTGCTCGGACTTCGCCTCGCTCGTCGTGCACCGCCGGTACCACCCGCGGCCGCCGTTCGACCCCGCCGGGTCCCCGTTGCCGGTGCACGCCCCGTCCGGCGCGCACGCCCGCTTCGCCCGCGCCTACGCGCCGTCGGAGGAGGAGCTGCACGGCACCGACCTCACGGACGTGTTCACGTTCCACGACCTCGCCGCAGGCGGCTCCTTCACCGTCGGCACCGGCGCGGACACGGTGACGGTCACCGCCCACCCGGTGGTGCACCCGTGCCCGTCGTTCGCCCTCCGGGTCGAGCACGCGGGGACGGTCCTCGCCTACTCCGGGGACACCGGCGCCTGCGACGGTCTCGTCGACGCGGCCCGCGCCGCCGACCTGTTCCTGTGCGAGGCGAGCTGGCCGCACGACGACGCCAACCCGGCCGGCGTGCACCTGTCCGGCCGGGAGGCCGGGGCGCACGCCGCCGCGGCCGGCGCCCGGCGGCTGGTCGTCACGCACGTCCCCGCCTGGTACGACCGCGAGGAGCTCGCCACCGAGGCGAAGGCCTCCTTCGGCGCCCCCGTCGAGCTCGCCGCCCCGGACGCCGTGTTCGACCTCTGAGCGCCCCGGGACCGGAGCGGCCCGGCGGGCCCGGCCACGGGTTCCTAGGATGTCCGGGTGACACGATCTGAGGGCAGGACGGACGGACGCGCGGACGACGAGCTCCGTCCGGTGACGATCACCCGGGGCTTCCAGAAGCATCCGGCCGGATCGGTGCTGGTGGAGTTCGGGGACACCAAGGTGCTGTGCGCGGCCAGCGTGACCGAGGGGGTCCCGCGCTGGCGCAAGGGATCCGGCCTCGGCTGGGTCACCGCCGAGTACGCGATGCTGCCCTCGTCGACCGACACCCGGTCGTCGCGGGAGTCGGTGAAGGGAAAGATCGGCGGTCGCACCCACGAGATCTCCCGCCTGATCGGCCGGTCGCTGCGCGCCTGCATCGACCTGCGCGCGCTCGGCGAGAACACCATCGCGATCGACTGCGACGTGCTGCAGGCCGACGGCGGCACCCGGACCGCGGCCATCACCGGCGCCTACGTCGCGCTGTGCGACGCCGTCACCTGGCTCGGCGAGCACGGGAAGCTGACCGACCCCAAGCCGATCTCCTGCCAGGTCGCGGCCGTGTCCGTCGGCGTCGTCGACGGCCGGGTCCGGCTCGACCTGCCCTACGAGGAGGACTCCCGGGCCGAGGTCGACACCAACGTGGTGGCGACCGAGACCGGCACGCTCATCGAGGTCCAGGGCACCGGTGAGGGCGCCACGTTCGCCCGCAAGACCCTCGACGCGATGCTCGACTCCGCGCTCGCCGGGATCGCCGGCATTGCCCGGATGCAGATCGAGGCGCTCGACGCCCCGCACCCCAAGCTCGAGTCGGAGAAGGCCGCGGCCGAGGCGGCGGAGGGCGCCGAGTGACCGCGGCCCGGATCCTGCTGGCCACCCGGAACGCCAAGAAGCTCGTGGAGCTGCGCCGGATCGTCGACGCCGCCGGGCTGGCCGGTGTCGAGATCGTCGGGCTCGCCGACGTCCCCGAGTTCCCCGAGGCGCCGGAGACCGGGGCGACCTTCGCCGAGAACGCGCTCGCCAAGGCCCGGGACGCGGCCGCCGCGACCGGCCTGCCGGCGATCGCCGACGACTCCGGCATCACCGTCGACGCGCTCAACGGGATGCCCGGCATCTTCTCGGCCCGCTGGGCGGGGCGGCACGGCGACGACGACGCCAACCTGCAGCTGCTGCTCGGGCAGACCGGGGACGTGCCGGACGACCGGCGCGGCGCCGCCTTCGTGTGCGCGGCCGCGCTCGTGACCCCGGACGGCGCCGCCGCGGACGCACCCGGCGCCGACGGCGAGACCCCCGGCCGGACCGTCGTCCACGGCACGTGGCGGGGCACCCTGCTGCGCGCGCCGCGGGGCGGGAACGGCTTCGGCTACGACCCGATCTTCGCGCCGGAGGGGGAGACCCGGTCCTCGGCGGAGCTGTCCGCCGCGGAGAAGGACGCGGCGTCGCACCGCGGGCTCGCGCTGCGCGCCCTCGTCCCGCACCTGCAGGCCCTGCTCGCCCAGGCGTGACACCGGCGGCACCGGCCCCGGGTCACTCCGGGGCCGGCTCCGCCAGAACCTGCTGGGCGATCTTGAAGGCGGAGTTGGCGGCCGGGACACCGCAGTAGATCGCGGTCTGCAGCAGGATCTCGACGATCTCGTCGCCGCTCAGCCCGTTGCGCCGGGCGGCCCGGACGTGCAACTCGAACTCGGCCCAGTGCCCGTGGGCGACCAGGGCGGTCAGCGTCACGGCGGACCGCATCCGCCGCTCCAGGCCGGGCCGGGTCCAGATCTCGTTCCATGCGTAGCGGGTGATCAGCTGCTGGAACTCGGCCGTCGTGCCGTCGACCTTCGCCAGCGCCGCCTCGACGTAGCCGGCGCCGAGCACCTCGCGCCGCACGGCGAGCCCCTCCTGGTCCAGGTCGGCGGGATCCATTCCGTCGGTCGCGGCGCTCATGACGGCACCTTCTCACGGTTCCGCGGCCCCGCCGGTGAGCGGTGCACCACCCGTTCCGGGACGTGACGACGGTCGCGGCGGCGTGCTGAGTACCGTGGCCGGAGTGCGGTGGTGGCGTCCTCTCCTGGCCTGTCTCGGGCTGGTGCTCCTGGCGAGCCTCGTCGTACTCGTGGCCCGCGCCTACGGGGTCTCCGTCGTCCCGCAGTTCGGTGAGGTGCGCCGCGTCGTCGAGGCCTCCGGGCCCTGGGGACCGGTCGTGTTCGTGCTGCTCCAGGTGCTGCTGAACGTCCCGCCGTTCCCCCGCACGGTCTTCACCGTCTCCGCCGGTGTGCTGTTCGGCGCGGTGTCGGGGACGCTGCTGACCCTGGTCGCGACCGCTCTGGCCGCGATCGTGGCGTTCCTCCTGGTCCGGGTCACCGGCGGCCGGATGGTCGCGCGCTGGGCCGAGCACCCGCGGGCCGTGTGGGTGCGGCCCAGGCTCGACCACCACGGGACCCTGGCCGTCACCTCGCTCCGGCTGATCCCGATGGTGCCGTTCGCGGCGATGAACTACCTGGCCGGGCTGTCCGCCGTGCGGTTCTGGCCCTACCTGGTCGGCACGATCCTCGGCTCCGCCCCCAGCACGATCGCGATGGTCGCGCTCGGCGACGCGGTGACCGGGCACCTGCCGCCCTCGCTGCTGCTCGTCTCGGGGGTCTGCGCGCTCCTCGGACTGGGCGGTGTCCTGCTGGCGGCCCGGCGCCCGCTGCCGGACGAGCCGGCGGCCTGACGAGCGGCGGTCTGACGAGCGGCGGCCTGACCGCCGGTCGCAGCGCGACCGTCGGGTGGTCGCCGAGCACCGGCCCGGCGACCACCCGACACGTGCCGGCGACGGGATTCGAACCCGCACTGTCGGCCACCTAAAGACCGGGCCTCTGCCGTTGGGCTACGCCGGCTCGTCCTTGCGAGTGCACCACGTCGCGGTCTGCGCGTGGCAGTTCGGGCACAGGATACGGAGGTTCTCCAGCCGGTTGTCGGTGTGGTCGCCGTTCACGTGGTCGAGATGCAGCGGCAGCGGAGCATCCCGCCACCGGCTCAGCCCGCACGTCTCGCAGTGGGCCGGCTTCAGTCCGGCGGTGATCAACCGTTGCCGGAGGTGACCGGTGTTGCGATGCGGTGAGTCGCGGACCAGGACCTCGTCGAGCGGCCGACCCTGCCGGTCCGGGAAGGTCCGGCCCCGCGCCCAGGCCCGGCCGCGGAAGTGCGACACGTCGAGGCCGAGCCGGCGGATGTGACCGACGATCATGCGGTGCATCCCGCCGCTCGGGGGGTACCCGAGTGCGCGCAGGACTGCCGACACCGAGATCGACGCCCGCACCGCCTCGGTGAGCTGCGCGTCCGTCCAGTGGTGGCGCCGTCGCGCCTCCACCGGCCCCGCCAGGTGACCCGCGTCCGCCCCGACCCGCTCGATGTGGGCCCGGAGCACGTCGTACCGGCCCGGCCGGATCCCGAGCCGCCGGCAGACCTCGGCCAGCGTGGCCGACGTCGCCACGGCCGCGACGAGCTGCTCGTCGGTCCACCGGCGGGCGCGGGGCATCACCCACCGCCCGCCGGGCGGACCCGCGGCACTAGATCTTCCAGTCCCGCCGCAGCTTCGCCACGTGCCCGGTGGCCTTCACGTTGTACCGGGCGTCGGTGACCGTGCCGTCCTCGCCGATCAGGAACGTCGAGCGGATGACCCCGGTCACCGTCTTGCCGTAGAGCTTCTTCTCGCCGTAGGCGCCCCACGCGGTGAGGACCTGCTTCTCCGGGTCGGACAGCAGCGGGAAGGTCAGCCCCTCGGCGTCACGGAACTTCGCCAGCTTCGCCGGCGTGTCCGGCGAGATGCCGAGGACGTCGATGCCCGCCCCGTTCAGCTCGGTGAGGTTGTCGCGGAAGTCGCAGGCCTCGGTGGTGCAGCCGGGCGTGCTCGCAGCGGGGTAGAAGTAGACGATCACCCTGCGGCCGCGGTGGTCGGCCAGCGAGACGGGCGTGCCGTCGGCGTCGTCGAGGGTGAAGTCGGGGGCGGGGTCTCCCGCCTGCAGCCGGTCGCTCATGACGATCAGCCTGCCACCCGGTGTGCACGCCACCGTCCCGAGCACGCCGCCTGTGGACAACTCGGCCGATCGGGGGCCGGTTGTGGACAGGTGGCCGCGACGCGCCGCCGCCGGGTGGCCACGCTGCGCGCGGGGTGCGGGCGATGGCTACGGTGTGTGCCACGCCGCCCGCGCACACCCCGGCGGGCGCGAGCAGCAGGAGATCCCGGGCGCGCTGCGCGTACCGGCCGAGTCGGAGGAGACGTGGTGGCCCGCGACCCCGAGAGCATCCAGCACGAGATCGAGCAGACCCGGGACGCGCTGGCCGAGAGCCTGGACGCCCTGGCCGACCGTGCGAACCCGAAGAACCTCATCGAGGGCGGCAAGGAGCAGGTCGCCGAGAAGCTCGCCGACCCCAAGATCAAGTACACGCTGATCGCGGTCGGCGCGCTCGTCGGGCTGGCGCTGGTCCGCTCGATCCTGCGCTGAGCCCCGCCGGGCCCGGCCGGCCGGGAGGCCCGGCCGGCGCCCCGGTCAGGACAGGGTGTCGCGGAACTCCAGCAGCGCGGCCCGGTCCACCCCGTCGGAGAGCGGCCTGCGGTAGCGGGCGATCAGCCGGGCCGCCCCGAACCCGGCGACCGCGACCAGGGTGTCCCCGCGCAGGTAGCCGAGCACGGTGCCCTTCACTGCGCCCCCGTCGAGGCCGTCGCCGTGCAGCGTCAGCACCTCGTCCGCCGCGCCCGGCCGTCCGATCAGCTGGATCTTGAGGCCGAACTGGTCGGACCAGAAGAACGGCACGGTGGCCGGCGGCGGGTCCCCGCCCGCGATGTCCGCGGCGACGGCTGCGGCCTGCTCGGCGGCCGACGTCCAGTGCTCGAGCCGTGCCCGGTCCCCGGTGCGCGGGTCGGTCCACGCCGCGGCGTCCCCGACCGCCCAGACACCGTCGAGCCCCTCGACCCGGCCGTGCTCGTCGCACGGGATGCCGCCGGACAGGTCCGGCCCGCTGCCCTCGAGCCAGCCCAGGTCCAGCCGCCCGCCGATCCCGACGACGGTCTCGTCCGCGGACACCGTCGAGCCGTCGGACAGCTCGGCCCCCGTCGCCGTCAGCGACGCCACCGACACCCCGGTCCGCAGGTCGATCCCGGCGTCCGTCATCAGCCGGGCCACCAGGGTGCCGCCCCGCTCGCCGAGCAGGCGCTCCATCGGCACCGGCGCGGTCTCGACGACCGTCACCGCCAGCCCGCGGTCGACCGCGGTGCTGGCCACCTCGGCGCCGACGAACCCGGCCCCGACGACCAGCAGCGACGAGGCGTCCGCCAGTGCGTCCCGCAGCCCGTCGGACTCGTCGACGCTGCGCAGCACGTGGATGGATCCGGGCTGGCCGTCGAGGGTGCGGGAGGTGACACCGACGGCGAGCACGATCGCGTCGGCGTGCAGGGTGGCGCCGTCGTCGAGCTCGACCTCGCCCGGCCGCAGCGCGACGGCGGCGCGCCCGAGGTGGGTGCGGACGCCGAGCTCCTCGAGGTCGTCCTCCGAGGCCAGCTCGATCCGCGACCGGTCCCACTCACCGGCGAGGTACTGCTTGGACAGCGGCGGCCGGTCGTAGGGGAGGTGCTCCTCCGCCCCGACCAGGCTGAGCCGGCCCTCGTAGCCCGCCCGGCGCAGTCCCTGCACGGTCCGCAGGCCGGCCAGGCCCGCTCCGATCACCAGCACGTGTTCCGGCACGCTCATCGCGCTCCTCCCGATCGCGCCGCGGCCAGCCGCGCCACCGCGGTCCCTCGCACAGGATCTTCGCCGACACCGGCCGGCCCCGTCCGCGCGGGGCGGGGTCTACAGCGTGCGGTCGTCGGGTTCGAGTCGGTTGCGCAGCCGGGACAGCGTCTGGGAGAGCAGCCGGGACACGTGCATCTGCGAGATCCCGACCTCGTTCGCGATCTGCGTCTGGGTCCGGTTCCCGAAGAACCGCAACATGACGATCGTGCGCTCGCGCGGCGCGAGCTCGGCGAGCAGCGGGCGGAGCGACTCGCGGTAGTCGACGCGGTCGAGCTCGGCGTCGGCGTCGCCCACGAGCTCCCCGACGGTGGCGCCACCGTCCTCCGAGGACAGCATCTCGTCGAGCGACGAGCTGCGGTAGGCCTCGGCGGCTTCCAGCCCCTCCAGCACCTCCGGTACGGGCAGGCCGAGGTGCTCGGCGATCTCCGAGGGCCGCGGGGAGCGGCCCAGGGTCTGGGACAGCTCGGACACCGCCCCGTTGATCGAGACGTGCATGTCCTTGAGCCGGCGCGGGACGCGCATCGACCAGCTCTGGTCGCGGAAGTGCCTGCGGACCTCGCCCGAGATCGTCGGCACCGCGAACGAGAAGAACTCGCCGCCCTTGTCCGGGTCGAACCGGTCGATGGCGTTGATCAGGCCGACGGTGGCGACCTGGACGAGGTCGTCGAGCGGTTCGCCGCGGTGGTTGAAGCGGCGCGCGATGTGCTGGGCGACGGGCAGGTACCCGGTGACGAGCCGGTCGCGCAGCTGCTCCCGGCGCGGGTCGTCCACCTCGAGGCCGCTGTACTCCGACAGCAGCGGGGTGAGGTGTGCGTACTCGGGGTCCGCCGTCACAGGCCGGGTCCGGCGAGCTTGTGCAACCGGATGGTGAGGGCGGAACCGCCCCCGTCCTCCTCACCGGTCTCGACCGCGACCTGGTCGGCGAGGGTCTGCAGCACCCGCCAGCCGAAGCTGTCGGTGGGCAGCTCCGCGTCCGCTCCGGTGTGCACCCGTGCGGAGACGTCGATCCGCTCGCCGTGGACGTCGAACGTGCAGCGCAGGGACGATCCGGGGGCGGCGAGCCCGACCAGCGTCGCGCACGCCTCGTCGACCGCCATCCGCAGGTCGGAGATCGCGTCGAGGTCGAAGTCCGCGCGCGCGGCGAGGTCGGAGGCGACTGCACGGACCGTCGGGATCAGCGCGGCGCGTGCCGCCGTCCGGATCTCGACGGTGGCGGCGCCGGATGCCTGGTCGGTGGGAGCGCTCGAGGTGTCCTCGTGGGCCACGCTGGGTCGTCCTTTCGGTCGGTGTCGCGCCCGGCGCCACCGGCGCCGGCCGTCGGGCGGGTCCCCGTCGTGCCGGGAGTGCCCCGCTCAGGGCCCGGGTATGCCGGTCTGGTCGGCCAGGACCGTGAAGAGCTGGGCGGAGCCGGTCACCTCGAGCGGTCGCAGGACCGCCCGGTTGGTGGCGACGACGTAGAGACGCCGGTCGTCACGGGCGGCCCGGCGTGCGGTGTGGATGAGGACGCCGAGCCCGCTGGACGCGAGGAACGTGACGCCCTCGAGGTCGACGGCGACGTCGCGGTCGTCGCCGTCGCCGTTCGCGGGACGGTCCAGCAGTTCGTCGAGCGCGACGCCGAGCCGGGGCGCGGTCAGCGTGTCGACCTCGCCGCGGACGGTGAGCACGGTGAGTCCCCGGCGGGGGGACGAGAACGTCACGCCGAGGTCGGCGCTGTCGTCCGGGTGCTCGACGCCGTCCCCGCGGGACGGCGGCGGGGATCCGGGCAGGGGGATCACCTCCGGGAACGGGCGCGCCGAGGCGCGTCGTCGGGGCGGGTGCCCCCGCCGTGTTCTCGACGGGGTCTCGCAGGTACGTGCGCGGCTCCGCCGGGCGGGACCGCGCGACCAGACGATACCGGCCGGTCCCGGCGCGCCACGGACGGTGTCCGGCCATCGGCGCGCTGGGCCGTCCGGGTGGTCCGGGGCGCCGTCGGGCGGGGACGTGCCGGGTGGACGCCCCGGTCACGCAGGGTCAGGCCGGTGCCGCCGGAGGGGTGACGGCTCACCGGTGTGCCGTTCCGCCACCCGAGGGATCACATCGACCGCCGGGCGGGCGTACGGCACCGCTCGACCGCCGGACCGCCGGCGGAGACCGGCGGCCGTCGGCGGCGCCGGGCGGTACCGCGTACCAGCGGATGTGATCGTGGGCGGCGCCGTCCACGATCCGCTCGCGGCGCGCGTGACCCCACTCGTCCGTACGGGGGCCGGTCCGGCGCGCATCCGGGGCCGCCGCCGGGGTTCACTGTCGGCGGAGAGAGCAGATCGTCCCGGAAGGCGCGTGATCGTCGTGGTGCAGGACGTGGCCCGGCCGCGCAGGCTGGTGGCCGTCGCGCTCACCGAGTCCGAGTCCGCCCGGGCCGGGGGTGCCCTCGCCGAGCTGTCCGGCAGCGCGGGTGAGACCGACCTGCTCGTCGTCCGCAACGACCCGGCGGACCGGCTGCGTCGCGCGGAGCCCGTGGAGGCCGAGGACTACCCGGGGGACGACCCGTCGGCCGACCCGGACGACTCACCGATCACGATGCCGGTGTCGCGGATCCCGTCCGGTCCGGTGCGGTTGCACCGGCTGGGTCTGCGCTGGGTGGTGCAGGACGCGGACGAGCCGGACCTCGTGGCGGCGCTGTCCGAGCTCGTCGGGTTCGACCCGGACGGCGACACGTTCTGCGTGGCACCTGCCTCGACGGGCGCGGTCGCGGATCCGGAGATCGAGGTCGTGCGACGGGCGGTCCGCCGGGTGGCGCGGGTCTACGGGCTGCCGGTCCTGCCGTACCGCGCTCCGGGTGCCGGTGCGACGTCGCTGCCCACCTGGCTGGCCGAGGAGGCCCCGGGGGCCTGACCCGGCGCGGACGGACGGGTGCGGCGGTCAGCCGGCGGCGGCGACGAGTCCGGGGGCCTCGGCCGCGATGCGTCCGGCGTCGCGGCGTTCGAGGATCGCCCGGCGCTCGGACTCGCCGAGCCCGCCCCACACGCCGAACGGCTCGCGGCTCGCGAGGGCGAAGCGCCGGCACTGCTGGACCACCGGACAGCCCCGGCAGACCTGCTTGGCCCGCTCGGTGCGCCGGGAGCGTGACGGGTTCCGCTCGCCGTCCGGGTGGAAGAAGACCGCGCTGTCCATCCCGCGGCACGCGCCGAGGCGCTGCCACTCCCACTGGTCGTCCATCGGGCCGGGAAGCCGGGAAACATCGCTCACGTGCTCACCTCGTCGGTCGGGACCCGGCGGCCCGGGCTGACTTGTCACCCGGTTCCCGAGGGCCGCGACGGGCAAACCTCCGGCCGGGCCCATCGGTGCTATGAGGCCGTCCGGCGCGCTGGCGGGCCGGATCGGGCGACAGAGGGTCCCGAATTGTCGTCGCATGTCACGGGTGGTCTGCAGGTCCCCGCAGGTGGGCGTGACCGGACGCCCTGACACGATAGTGTGATCTGAGTCACATCGTCAGGAGTCCAGTGCCGCCTGGACTCCCTCGTGGATGTCGAACAGGTGGTCCAGACCGGCGATGCCGAGCGGGCGCAGCACCCGTCGTTCGGCGCAGGCCAGCCGGAGCTCGACCCCGGCCCGGTGCGCCTCCTCGCGGATCTCGATGAGCGCCGCGAGCCCGCTGGTGCCGAGGAACTGCACGCCGTCCAGCTCGAGCACCACCAGCGCCGCGTCCGGGATCCGGGCGGTCACCGCGGTCCGGAGCCCCGGCCCGGTGAGGATGTCCAGCTCGCCCTCGACCGCGATCACGACGACCCCGCCGGGCCGGGTCGTGGCGGCGAGCCGCAGCCCGTCGCCGCTGTCGGTGATGTCGGTGGCCCCGGTGTCCCCGGGGCCGGGTGCCGCCCCGGTCCCGCCGGATCGGCCGCGGGCGGTGCCGGGGCCGGGCGGACGCGAGTCGGTCATGGGCCGACGGTAGGCACGGTGCTGCGCCGCCGCCACTCGGAGCCGGGGACCGCGGTCCCCGGCGTCCGGTGTCAGCGGAGGCGGTGCCCACCCGACGGGGTCCGGACGGTCCGTCCGGTGCGCCCCAGCAGTTCCAGCAGCGGGACGACGACTCGTCTGCTGGTCCCCAGCGCCTGCCGTGCGGTGCTCGCGGTGAACTCCTCGCCGAGCCCGCGGAGCACCTCCAGTGCGCGCTCCGGGGCGTCGGGCAGCAGCACCACGTCGGGGGTCAGCCGCAGCAGCTCCCCGGCCCGCTCCAGCGCGGCGAGCTCGCGCTGCCCCAGGCCCAGCCCGGCCAGGCGGTCCGCCTCCGGCGCGGTGAACGGGCGCGCGGCGAGGTCCGCCCGCAACGCCGCCGCGGCCGCGAGGACGTGCTCCGGCGGGCCCGCGTCGGCGGCCGGGCGGACGCGGCCGTCGCGCACCACCAGACGGGGTTCCGCGGCCCGGGCCAGCGCGGCCTCCACCAGCCCGGCGTCGGGCAGCCCGGCCTCCCGTCGGGCCGCTGCGAGCGGCAGCCCCGGGTCGAGCGGGTCCGACGCGTCGTGCGCGGCCACGGCCCGCTCCAGCGCGGTGACGGCCGCGTCGGCCGCGACCGGATCGAGCAGCCAGCCGGCCGCTCCCGGCACCCGGGTGCCCAGCGCGGCGACGGCGGCGGCCGGTACGCCCCACCGCACGAGGTCGGCCGCCGGTACGGCGCCGCGCCGGGCCAGCTCCGCCGCGGCGTCCGGGACGCCGGTCGCCGCCGCCAGCTCACCCGCCCGGCGCCGCGCGGCGCCGCGGCGGCGCAGCGGGGGCGGCGCCGGGTCCAGGACGGTCACCCCCGCCACGATCCGGTGCGCCCCGGGATCGCGCAGCACCGCGCGGTCGCCGATCCGCAGCGGCAGCGGGTGCTCCGGGCGGATCCGGACGACGTCGTCGCCGAGCGGCCGCACCCGGACCGGGACGGCGGCCGAGCCGGCGTGCAGGGTCAGCCCCGTCGGGGAGGTGAGCTCCGGCGGCGGCCCGCCGACGCCGTGCAGCCGGACGTCGGCCTCGGTGGTGACCGGCCACGCGCCGCGGGCGAGCAGGACGTCCCCGCGCCGCACCCGGTCCCGCGGGACCCCGCGCAGGTTGAGCGCGACCCGGGCGACCGCACCGGCGGCGTCGACCGGGGCACCGAGCTCCTGCACCGCCCGCACGGTCACGACGTGCCGGCCGTCGGCGCCGTCGAGCTCCAGCTCGTCGCCGGTGCGCACGGTGCCGCTGCCGAGCGTCCCGGTGACGACGGTGCCCGACCCGCGGACGGTGAAGGCCCGGTCCACCCAGAGCCGCGCGGCGCCGTCCGGGTCGGCCGGGGGCAGCGCCGCGACCAGCTCGACGAGGGCCGCGCGCAGGGTGTCGAGGCCGTCCCCGGTGGCCGCGGAGACGGCGACGGCGGGCCACCCGCCGAGCCCGCGGGCGGCGAGCCCGGCGCGGGCGTCGTCGAGGGCCAGCTCGGGGTCGAGCAGGTCGGTCCGGGTCACGACGAGCAGCCCGCGGGTGATCCCGGCGGCGGCGAGTGCGTCGGCGTGCTCCCCGGACTGCGGCATCCAGCCCTCGTCGGCGGCGACGACGAACAGTGCGGCCGGGACCGGACCGGCACCGGCGAGCATGGTGGTCACGAACCGTTCGTGTCCCGGGACGTCGACGAACGCCACGGTGGCCGGCCCGTCCTTCCCGGTCAGCGTGGTCCAGGCGAAGCCGAGGTCGATCGTCATCCCGCGTCGCCGTTCCTCGGCGTAGCGGTCGGGCTCCATCCCGGTGAGCGCGCGGACCAGCGTCGACTTGCCGTGGTCGACGTGCCCGGCGGTGCAGAGGACGTGCACCTACCGGACCTCCCGCACCGCGCGGGCCAGGACGGCGTCGGCCGCCGGGGGCAGCGCCCGCAGGTCGAGCAGGCAGCGGTCGTCGGCGACCCGGCCGAGCACCGGCGGGTCCCCGGCGCGCAACGCCGCGGCGTAGCGGGCGGGGAGCGCGATCCCGGCGCTGGCCAGCTCCACCCCGGGGGCCCCGCCGCCACCGACCCCGGCCACGGTGTCGACGGCGGTGGCGTCGACACCGTCCGCGGCGAGCGCGGCGGCGAGCGCGTCCGCCCGGCCGCGCAGTGCGGCCGGATCGGCGTCGAGGAACTCCCGGACGGGGGTCGGCGGCCCGGCGACCGAGGCCTCCAGCGCGGCGAGGGTCAGCTTGTCGACCCGCATCGCGCGGGCCAGCGGGAACCGGCGGACGGTCTCGACCAGTGCCGTCCCGCGTTCCCCGCCGCCGAGCAGCAGGCCGGCCTGCGGCCCGCCGAGCAGCTTGTCGCCGGACGCCGTCACGAGGTCGGCGCCGTCGGCGAGGGTCCCGGCCGCGTCCGGCTCGTCCGGCAGCAGCGGGTGCGGGGTGAGCAGTCCTGAGCCGATGTCGGCGACGACCGGGGGCCCGAGCCCGGCCAGCTCGCCGATGCCCACCGTGGAGACGAAGCCGCTGACGACGAAGTTCGACGGGTGCACCACCAGCACGAACGCCGTGTCCGGGCCGATCGCGTCGGCGTAGTCGCGCAGGTGGGTGCGGTTCGTGGTGCCGACCGGGCGGAGCCGGGCGCCGGTCGACTCGATGAGCTCCGGGATGCGGAACCCGTCGCCGATCTCGACGAGCTGGCCCCGGGACACGACGATCTCGCGGCCGGTCCCGGCGAGGGCCGCGCAGACCAGCGCGAGCGCGGCGGCGCCGTTGTTGGCGACCCACGCGGCGCCCGCACCGGGGACCGCGTCGCGCAGTGCTGCGACGGCCCCGGCGCCGCGGGTACCGCGCCTGCCGGTCGCGAGGTCCAGCTCGACGTCACAGGTTCCGGCGGCGGCACCGAGCGCGGCGACGGCGGCACCGGAGAGCGGGGCCCGGCCGAGGTTGGTGTGCAGCAGGACGCCGCTGGCATTGAGCACCGGACGGATCGTGGTCGCCGCCGCCGGGAGCGCGGCCAGCACGTCCGTGGTGACGTCCGACGGGTCGATCTCGCCGTCGCGGGCGCGCTGCTGGGCCGCGGCGACGGCGCGCTTGACCCGGGCGCGGCCGAGCCGGTCGATCGCGCCGGCGAGCTCCGGTGCGGCGAGGACGGCGTCGGTCCGCGGGATCCGGCGGCGCGGGTCCGCCGCGGCGTGGCGCGCGGTGGTCATCGCCGCACGGTAGCGCTCAGCCGGGGCCGGTGTCCCCGGACGTCCGGGCGGGCTCGGCGTCCCCGGCCCGCGGGGTGCCCTCCGCGGCGGAGCCGTCCTCAGGGCCGTCCTCGGGGCCGTCCTCCGCACCGGCGACGGGCGCGCTGTCCGCCGCCCGCTGCTCGGGCAGGGACACCGCGGGAAGGTCCCCGGTCGCGGGCTCGGAGATCGCGGGCTCGGCGGTGGCGGGTTCGGCGGGGGCCGGCTCCCGCAGGGTGTGCGCACCACCGCCGCCCGGCGCGCGGGCCGGGGGGACCGCGGGCGGCGGGTCGGTGTCGCGGGAACGCCCGGGCGACGGACGCGCCGGCCCGTCGAGCCTGCCCAGCTCCGCGCCGAGCAGCGAGTGCAGCCGCGCGATCTCGTCGCGCACCGAGCTCCGCAGCTCGGAGACGTGCGCGTGCATCGACGCCGCGGTGTCGGCGACCAGCTCGGAGTTCCGGCGGGCCGCGACCCCGGCCGCCCGCTGCCGCTCGTGCTCACCGGCGGCGTCCACCGCGAGCCGCTCGGCCTCCGCCCGGGCCGCAGCGGTCGTCCGCTCGGCCTCGGCGTGCGCCGCCGCCGTGATCCGGGCAGCCTCGGCGAGCGCCTGCCGGCGCAGCTCGCCCGCTTCCTGCTCGGCGGCTCGGCGCCGCTGCGCCGCCTCGTGGTCGGCCATCCGGAGCACCTTGTCGGCGCGCATCCCGAACGTCTCGGCCGGCCGGGCCCGGGCCTCGTCCAGCGCGGCGGCGAGTGCGTCGGCCCGGCGGACGGCCTCGTCCCGGGCGGCCTCGGCCCGGACACGGGCGCGCTCCGCGTCGGCGAGCCGGGTGCCGGGGTCCTCGGGGGCCTGCTCGCCGCCGGTCACCTCCGCCCGGGCGCCGTCCCCGCCCCGCGACGGGGACGGGCTGCGCCGGGGGAGATCGGGGGCGGTGTCCCCGGCGCGGGTCGTCTCGTCGTCGCGGACGTCCTCGGCCACTCCGTCGTTGTCGACCACGTCGCCGCTCGTCCTCCTGTCGTGCTCCGGTGCGGAGCATCGCCGGCCTGTCCGGCCGGGTCGTTCTCGTGCCCCGCGCTCACGGTGGGTCAGTGTCGTTCGCCGGACCGTGCCCGGACAGCCCCCGTTCGGCGGACGGATCCGGCGCGGCGACCGACGGCGCGCTCCCGACGGTAACTCCCGGGGGGCGGGTAGCGTTCCCGAGGTGACCAGGTCGTTTCCGAGGGGGGAACGCATGTCCGACCGTGCGACCACGCGCCGGCTCACCGAGTACAGCCACGGCGCGGGCTGCGGGTGCAAGCTCGGCCCGGGACAGCTGGCCGAGGTGCTCGCCGGGGTGACCCCGCCGTCGCACCCGGACCTGCTGGTGGGGACGGACACCGGGGACGACGCGGCCGTCTGGCGGCTGTCGCCGGACCGTGCGCTGGTCGCGACCACCGACTTCTTCACCCCGATCGTCGACGACGCGCGCACCTGGGGGGCGATCGCCGCGACCAATGCCGTGTCGGACGTCTACGCGATGGGCGGCACCCCGCTGTTCGCGCTGAACCTGGTGTGCTGGCCGTCGGAGGACCTCGGCCCGGACGTGCTCGCCGAGGTGCTCGAGGGCGGCGCCGGCGTCGGCCGGGACTGCGGGTTCGCCGTCGTCGGCGGGCACACGATCGACGACCCGGAACCGAAGTACGGCCTCGCCGTCGTCGGGGAGGTCCACCCGGAGCGGGTGCTGACCAACGCGGGCCTGCGCCCCGGCGACGAGCTGGTCCTGACCAAGCCGCTCGGGATCGGCGTCGTCACCACCGCCGTGAAGCGCGGTGTCCCGGCCGCGGTCGAGGCCGCCGTCGCCGCGATGACCACCCCGAACGCCGACGCCGCGCGGGCCGCCCGGGACGCGGGTGCGACCGGCTGCACCGACGTCACCGGCTACGGGCTGCTCGGCCACCTCACGAAGATGACCGTCGCGTCCGGTGTGGACGCCAGCGTCGACGCGGGCGCCGTGCCGCTGCTCGACGGCGTCCGGGAGCTCGTCGCCGGCGGCGTCGTCCCCGGCGGAACGCTGCGCAACCGGCAGTGGGTGGACGACCGGATCGTGCGCACGTCCGCGTCCGACGACGAGGTGCTGCTGCTCTCCGACGCCCAGACCTCCGGCGGGCTGCTGTTCGGCGCCGCGCCCGGCGCCGCGGGCACGGCCGTCCGGTGGCTGCGCGAGCGGGGGCACCCGGCCGCAGTGATCGGGTCCGTCACCGCGGGGACCGGTCTGGTCCACGTCTAGGGTCGGACGGGTGGAGCCCGTCGACCGCAGCTGTGCCCGCACCCGAGCCTGGACCGACGAGGCGATGCGCCGGGTCCAGGCCGACGCGAACCGCTCCGCCGACACGCACCTGCACGTGCTCGACCTGCCCGCCGAGTGGGGCGTGCACGTGTACCTCAAGGACGAGTCGGTGCACCCCACCGGGAGCCTCAAGCACCGGCTGGCCCGGTCCCTGTTCCTGTACGGGCTGGCGTCGGGCTGGATCACCGAGGGGACGACGGTCGTCGAGGCCAGCTCCGGGTCGACGGCGGTCTCCGAGGCGTACTTCGCGCGGCTGCTGAGGCTGCCGTTCGTCGCGGTGATGCCGCGGTCGACGAGCCCGGAGAAGGTCGCGCTCATCGAGCGCGAGGGCGGCCGTTGCCACTTCGTGGAGCACGGCGGCCAGGTCTACGCCGAGGCCGAGCGGCTCGCCGCCGAGTCCGGCGGCCACTACCTCGACCAGTTCACCTACGCCGAGCGGGCCACCGACTGGCGGGGCAACAACAACATCGCCGAGTCGATCCTGGCCCAGCTCGCCGAGGAGCAGCACCCGGTCCCGGAGTGGATCGTCGTCGGTGCCGGCACCGGCGGGACGTCCGCGACGATCGGCCGCTACCTGCGCTACCGGCGGCTGCCCACCCGGCTCGCGGTCGTCGATCCGGAGGGCTCGGCGTTCCTGCCCGGCTGGCTGGCGGGCGACCCGGCCCACGAGACCGGGGTGGCGTCGCGGATCGAGGGGATCGGCAGGCCCCGGATGGAGCCGAGCTTCGTGCCGTCGGTGATCGACCGGATGTTCCCGGTGCCCGACGCCGCCAGCGTCGCCGCCGCCCGGCACCTGCGGGACCGCACCGGCCGCTGGGTCGGCGGCTCGACCGGCACCAACCTCTGGGCGGTCTACCAGCTGGTCGCCGAGATGCTCCGCAGCGGTCGCTCCGGCAGTGTCGTCACGCTGATCTGCGACGGCGGCGAGCGCTACCGGCACAGCTACTACGACGACGGCTGGGTCGCCGCGCAGGGCCTCGACCTCGCCCCGCACACCGCGGCCCTGGAGACGTTCGTCGCGACCGGACGGTGGGAGCCGCCCGCCTGACACCCGTCAGGAACCGCCGAGCAGCTCCGCGGTGGCCAGCAGCCGCCGCTCCGACCCGGGCCGTCCGACCAGCTGCACGCAGGCCGGCCCGCCCGCGGTGGGCACCGGCGCGACCAGCGACGGCAGTCCGGCGAGGTTCCACGCGGCCAGCCCGGTCGTCCCGGCCCCGGTGGGGCCCGAGGTCACGGGCAGCAGCCCGGCCTCGGCGCCGGCGTCGTCGAGCCAGCCGACCAGCCGCTGCCGCCAGGACGCGGGGGTGGCCGGGCGGAGCCCGCCGAGCCGCCGCACCCGGCGCCCGCGGCGCAGCGCGCTGCGCGCCGTGCGGGGGAGCCCGGCCGGATCGAGATCGAGGTCCTCCACCCGGCGGGCCAGCCCGGCGTGCCTGCGGCGCGCGCCGTGCACCGGCAGGACCGCGCGGTACGGCGGGTCCGCGGCGAGCAGCCGCACGGCGGTGGTGCCCAGCACCCGGATCGCGGCGTGCACGGCGGCCGCCGCGGCCGGGTCGGCGAGCCGGGTCCGGCCGGTGCGCAGCGAGCAGGCCAGCGAGCCGACCGGTTCCCCGCCGTCCGCCGCGGGGGCGGCCGCCGGAGCGGGAGCCGGGCCGAGGGCCGTGGCGCCGGGGAGACCGCCCGTCACGGCCGGGGCGCGGCGTGCGGGGGCGGCCAGCACGTCCAGCGCCGCCCGGAGATCGGCCGGTCCGGCGGCGACGACGGTCGTCTCGGCCAGTCCCGCCCACCGCCGGTCCGCGCCGGGGGGCAGCGGGAGCACGCGGCGCCCGGGCTTCAGCGCGGCCAGGCCGTGCGCGGCTGCGGCGGCGCGCAGCGCACCGTCGCCGTCCACCCCGATGCCGAGGGGGACGGTGCCCGTCGCGACGGCGGCCGCGGTGGCCCGGCCGCCGGGGGACCCGTCCGGACCGATGCCGAACTCGGCGGTGCGCGCACGGCCCGCGACCAGCGCGCCCGCACCGCGCAGCCGCCGTACCGGTTCGTCGCCGCGCCCGGTCGTCGAGATGCCCTCCTCGACGGCGACGAGCACGCCCGCGAGCGGCAGCGCGAACCGGTCGGTGCGCCGGTCCAGCGCGGCGGCCGCCGCGCGCAGCGACTCGGCGTCGACGGCGAGCAGCCCGGCGGCACCCCCCGCCCGGTCCAGCAGGGCACACGCGTACTCGGCCGCGGTGCGCTCGCCGGCCCGGACCGCACCGGCCGTGGCCGGAACGCCGGTCGGTGCGGTGCCGGGCGCGGGGAGGATGCTCATCGTCGATACTGCGGTTCTGCGGAGGCGGACGGGAATCGAACCCGCCTGGCCGAGGTACTCGGCCACGTCGGTGTTGAAGACCGCGGGGGCCACCAGGCGCCCATACGCCTCCAGGTCTCAGGCCGTGCGGAGTGCCTCCGGCACACCGTCGGCGACGTCGAACAGGGACAGCAGGTTCGTCGCCTCGAGGGCGCGGGTCACCGCGTGCGACCCGCACACCAGGCGCAGCCTGCTGCCGTCGCCCTCCGCCTTCTCCTTGGCCTCGACGAGTGCGGCCAGCCCGGCCGATCCCAGGAAGGTCACCCGGGTCAGGTCGACCACCAGCAGGCTCGCGGCCGGGATCTGCCCGGCCAGGCGTTGCCGCACGACCGGAGCGGTCATCGTGTCGATCTCGCCGTGGACGTGGACGACGACGGCGCCGTCCCCGTGCTCGACCACCTCGAAGCGGACGACCTCGCCGACGTCGGGGTCCTGGTCGTCCCCCACCCCGGTGGGCGTCTCACTGCTCATGTGTCTCGTGCTCCCTCGACAGTCGTCGCCGGTGGCTCGGCTCCCGGAATCCCGGGAGCTTCACCGTGAGTGACGACCGGCCGCCGTTGCTTGACGGGCCGCCCGTGCTGCTCCCGCTCCAGCCTAGTCAGGAGGACGTCCCACCCTACGACCGCGGTCGCGGGTCGCACAAACGTTCCGCGGCACCGGCCCGGCGGTCGCCCCCGGACGGTCGGGGGAGATGCCAGGGTGGCGTCCATGAGCGCAGTGCAGCCCGGGCGGTTCACGGTCCGGATCGGTGTCCGTAGCTACGAGGTGGACGTGAACGGGCACGTCAACCACGCGGTGTACCACCAGTACGCCGAGCACGCCCGGATGGAGCACCTGCGGGCGGCCGGGTTGTCCCAGCCGGCCCTGGACGCCGCCGGGATCACGGTCGTCCTCCTGTCGACGACCGTGCACTTCCGGGCCGAGCTCCGCGTCGGCGAGCAGGTGGAGATCGACTCGGAGATCGGGTTCACCGAGCGGAAGCCGTTCACGATGCGTCACCGGCTGGTGCGCGAGACCGGCGACGGCCGCGAGCTCGCCGCGGAGGCGGAGTGCACGATGGGTGTGCTGGACGTCGCGACCCGGCGGCTCGTGGCCGACCCGTACGGCCGGCTGGTGGCGGCGGCGTCCGCACCGGAGGTGCTGGGGCCGGGCCCGGCCCGGCAGGCCGCGACCGGCGCGTGACGGGCCGCCTGCGGACCGGCGGCGGCCCGCGGGTGTGACGCCCGCGGTCAGGCCGGGACGACCGGGTCGGTGCCGGCGCGCTCGCCGTCCTCCGCCGGCTGCTGCCCGGCCGCCGGGAACGCGCCGGATGCGGTGACGGTCCGGTGCCCCGGCACGACGGCCGGTCCGACGAACCCCATCAGGGGCGGGACCGCACCGCCGGCGCGGCGCACCGCCCGCCGGGACTGCAGGTAGGCCCGCGGCCCGTTGAGCATGCCGCGGGTGCGGGTCTGGTCGGCGTCGGCCGGCATCGCGTCGCCGGCACCGGCCTCGCGGGCGGAGATGTGGCGCAGCCGGGCGACGGCGGCGGGCAGCCGGCGCAGGGCCGCGGAGCGGCCCTGCGGGGACAGTGCGACCTTGGCCAGGAAGCTGCCCAGGCCGACCGCGTAGCCCTCCATCTGCTTGCGCAGGGCCTCCTGGTCGGGGCGGTGGTGGTGCCACAGGTAGGCGCCGGGCAGGTAGCCCAGGACGTGCCCGGCCAGGATCATGCGGACCAGGAACTCACAGTCCTCGCCGCCGTGGGTAGGGGTGCCCGGGCCCATGGCCTCGTCGAAGCCGCCGACCGAGCGGGCGGCGGTGGCGCGCACGGCGAGGTTGGCGCCGATGCCGAGCAGGCCGGGGGCGAACGGGAAGATCGGGGAGTCCGGCGGGGGTGCGGCCAGCGAGAAGCGGCGGGCGGTGAAGCCCTTGTTCCAGGCCAGGGCGGTGTCGGCGGCGCGTTCCTCGGGGCTGCCCAGGCGGGCGGCGAGGACGGGGCCCGACACGCAGGCCAGGTCGGGGTCGGCGGCGAAGGCGCCGGCGATGCGGGAGGCCCAGGCGGGGTCGACCTCGGTGTCGTCGTCGGTGAAGGCGACCAGGTCGGTGCGGGCCTCGGCGAGGCCGCGGTTGCGGCCGACCGAGGCGCCGCGGCGGGGTTCGCGGACGTAGCGGACCCGGGGTGAGCCGGTGGCGGTGACGGCCTGCTGGGTGCGTTCGTCGTCGGGGTCGTTGTCGACGACGACCACCGAGAGGGCGGGGTGGTCGGAGGCGAGCACGGCGCGCAGGCAGCGGGCCAGGGACTCGGGGCGGTTGCGGGTCGCGACGACCACGGTGACCGGGTCGGACCCGACCGGCGCCGGCACGACCGCCTCGGGCGGGCCGAGCGTGATCAGGGCGGCGTTGAGCTCCGCGATGGTGGCGTGCCCGTTCCGCAGCGGCACGGTCACCTGCCCCTGCGGTGTGCCACCGACGGTGACCAGCAGACGGGCGGCGTGGAACCCGGGGCCGACCCGCAGGTCGCGCAGCGGCGCGAGGCGGTCGAGTTCGCCGACCCAGGTCACGGCGTCGGGCGTCGCAGACTTCCCTGACATGTCGGACAGTCTCGTGCACGCGCCCTGAGACCACACTGAGAGCGCCCGTCGGCCGGGATCCGGCTACGCTGCGTGCTCGACGGTGACCGGTTCACCGGTACCGGTGTCAGTGCTTCGTGTCGACGCAGGCCACGATCTCGTGAGCGTCGACGCGAGACCGGATCGGCCGCCCCGGGCGACCGTCCGACGCCGCGACGAGCGCGCTGCTTCGAGCGGGGACACGCTGTGTCGGCTCCGTCGTCGGCGTGTCCGACGGGACGGGTCGACACGAACGGGTGACCACACGTGCAGGCGGTCGGGCCCGGTGTCCCCACCAGCGTCGATCACGGTCGCGCTGACCACGATCGGGTGAGCACCGTGTCCGGTTCGGGGCTGTCCCGGGTGTTCTGCCCGGTTCGACCACCGCCGCCGGGTGGAACCGGGTGCCCCGCCACGCGCGCGGGTAGGTTCGGATCATGAGTGAGTCCCGCCCCACCGCGTCCGTGCTGGTCACCGGCAGCGAGCTGCTGACCGGCCACGTCGCCGACGCCAACGGTCCGTTCGTGGCGCGCTCGCTCGGCGACCTCGGCTTCGCTGTGCGCCGGGTGCTGCTGGTCGGTGACCGCCCCGAGGACCTGCGCACCGCGCTGGAGTTCGTGGCTGGCGACGATCTCGTCGTCACCTCCGGTGGGCTCGGCCCGACCGCCGACGACCTGACCGCGGACGTCGTCGCCGAGTTCGCCGGCGCGCCGATGGAGGTCGACACCGCGCTGCAGGAGCGGATCCACGCGCGGGTCGCGGGCTGGGCGGCGCGCGCGGGCTGGGACGGCCCGGCGCTGGACGCCGCGACCGCCAAGCAGGCGCGGGTGCCGCGCGGGGGCAGTGTGCTGGAGCCGGTCGGGACCGCGCCGGGCCTGGCGGTGTCCCGCGAGGGCGGGCCGCTCGTCGTCGTCCTGCCGGGGCCGCCGCGCGAGCTGACCGGGATGTGGCCCGCGGCGCTCGCCGCGGAGCCGGTCGCGGCGCTGCTCGCCCGGACCCCGCACGCGGAGCCGACCCTGCTCCGGTTCGCCGGGCTGCCGGAGTCCGAGATCGCCGAGACGCTGCGGGTGATCGGCACCGATCTCGACCTGTCCCGGGTCGAGATCACGACCTGCCTGCGCCGCTCCGAGCTCGAGGTGGACCTGCACCCGCTACCCGGCGCGGAGCCGGTCGCCCGGGACCTCGCGGAGCGGATCGTCGACCGGCACCGCCGGAAGCTGATCAGCGACGACGGCAGCACCACCGACGAGCTCGTCGCCGATGCGCTGGCAGGCCGGGGCTGGACGGTCGCGACCGGCGAGTCCTGCACCGGCGGACTGCTGGCCGGGCGGCTGGTCGACCGGTCCGGCTCGTCGGCCTACGTCGCCGGGGGCGTGGTCGCCTACTCCGACGCGGCGAAGACGGCCCTGCTGGACGTGCCGGCGGCGCTGGTCGCCGAGCACGGTGCGGTGTCGCCGGAGGTGGCCCGGGCGCTGGCCGACGGCGCCCGCGCACGGTTCGGGGCCGACGTCGGCGTCGGCATCACCGGTGTCGCCGGGCCCGGGGGCGGGACGGAGGCCAAGCCCGTCGGCTACGTCTGCTTCTGCGTCACGACGGCCGACGGCCAGGTGATCGCCCGCGACCCGCAGCTGCCCGGCGGTCGGGCCGACGTCCGGGAACGGTCGGTCGACCTGGCGATGCACCTGCTGCTGCGCGTGACCGGGGTGACGGGGCCGGACGCGCACCGCTAGGCCCCGCACACACGCGCGCCCCGCCCGGAACGGTCCGGGCGGGGCGTGGGCGCAGGCGGTGTCAGCCCTTCGCGGCGGCGAAGCGCTCGGCGGCGTCCGCCCAGTTGACGACGTTCCACCAGGCCTTGACGTAGTCCGGCTTCACGTTCTTGTACTGCAGGTAGAACGCGTGCTCCCACATGTCGAGCAGCACGATCGGGGTCTGCCCGGCGGGGAGCTGGGACTGCTGGTCGTAGAGCTGGTGGATCAGCAGCTTCTGCCCGAGCTGGTCGAAGCCCAGGATGGCCCAGCCGGAGCCCTGGATGGTGGTGGCGGCGGCGGTGAAGTGCGCCTGGAACGCGTCGAACGACCCGAAGTCGTTGTCGATCGCGGAGGCGAGGTCACCGGTGGGCTTGTCGCCGCCGTCCGGGGAGAGGTTCTTCCAGAAGGCGGAGTGGTTGACGTGCCCGCCGAGGTTGAACGCGAGGGTCTTCTCCAGGCCGACGACGGCGCCGAAGTCGTTCTTCTCCCGGGCCTCGGCGAGCTTGTCGATGGTGCCGTTGAGGCCCTGGACGTAGGTGTTGTGGTGCTTGGAGTGGTGCAGCTCCATGATCTCCGGCGCGATGTGCGGAGCGAGTGCGCCGTAGTCGTACGGCAGATCCGGGAGCGTGTACTCGGCCATCGGTTGTCTCCGACCTCCTCGGTCACGGAAAAGCGTGGCGGTCGGCCACGCACGAACACGTGCCACTATGTCGCACCACACCCCTACCCGCGACGGCGGACGACTACGCGTCCACGGACCGGAACGGCGGTGTGTCTCACCCCGGGCGTCACCCCAGGAGCTCGCGGAGCTTCCGGACCGTGGCCCAGTTCCGGGCGGTGCCGCCACCGTCGGCGGCGCCGGTCCGCGTGGACAGCCGGGCGGCGAGCCGGCTGCGCCCGATCCCGTCGGGAAGGTGCAGGTAGACCACCCGCCCGACGACGGCGGCGTCGCCCGGGCCGCCCTGCTCCCGTTCGACGGCCAGCGCGGCCTCCAGCCGGGCCGTCCCGGCGTCGTCCGGGGGTGCGGCCAGGAACACCGCGTGCAGCTGCTTCGGCTCGCTCACCTGCGGGAACGGGTTCGCCGCGACGGCGGCGGCGTACTCGTCCCGGCCGAACGCGACGACCGGGCGGTCGAGGCCGAAGTCGTCCTGCAGGATCCCGGCGATCTCGTCGGCGATCGTGCCGGGATCGGGATCGGTGCTGGTCAGGACCACGTTCCCGGACTGGATGTAGGTGGCGACGTCGGTGAACCCGCGCCCGGCGAGCACCCGCCGCAGGTCGGCCATCGGGACCTTCCCGGTCCCGCCGACGTTGATCCCGCGCAGCAGCGCGACGTGGGTGCGCACGCCGCGATCCTGCCGCAGCGCGGGTCAGGTGCGCAGCTCCCGGAAGAAGTCGCGCAGCTCGTCCACGAACACCTCCGGCTGCTCCATCGACGCGAAGTGCCCGCCGACGTCGGGCCGGGAGAACCGGCGCAGGTCGGTGAACCGCCGCTCCAGCCAGTGCCGCGGCAGCTTGGTCATCTCGTGCGGGAACTGGGCGACCCCGGTCGGGACGTCGACCTCCTCCAGCCGCCGGCGGGCGAAGCTCTCCCAGTAGAGCCGGGCCGAGGAGGCGCCCGTCCCGTTGAGCCAGTACTGCATGACGTTGTCCAGCAGCCGGTCCCGGCCGATCACGTTCTCCGGGTGTCCCGCGCAGTCGGTCCAGTCCCAGAACTTCTCGACGATCCAGGTGCACTGGGCGGCGGGGGAGTCGACGAGCCCGTAGCCGATGGTCTGCGGGCGGGTGGTCTGCTCGGCGGAGTAGCCGCTGCCGTAGCGGTCGAACGCCTTGGAGAAGCGGATGTCCTCCTTCTCCTGCTTTGTCAGCACCCGGTCGTCGTCGTCCGGCTTCGGGGCGAGCGCCATCGTGAGGTGGATGCCGTACAGCATCTCCGGCGCCGCGGTGCCGAGCGCGGAGGTGATCATCGAGCCCCAGTCGCCGCCCTGCGCGGCGAACCGGTCGTAGCCGAGCCGGTCCATCAGCTGGGCCCACGCGACGGCGATGCGCTCGACGCCCCAGCCGGTCACCGCCGGCTTCCCGGAGAACCCGAACCCGGGCAGCGTCGGCAGCACGACGTGGAACGCGTCGGCCGGGTCCGGCGGGTCGGTCAGTGCGGTCAGGACGTCGAGGAACTCGACGATCGAGCCGGGCCAGCCGTGGGTGAGCAGCAGCGGCATCGCGCCGGGGTGCCGCGAGCGGGCGTGCAGGACGTGCACCTCGACGGAGTCGTCGCCACCGCCGTCGAGCCCGGTGCGGTACTGCGGCCAGGCGTTGATCTCCGCCTCGACCCGGCGCCAGTCGTAGCGGGTGCGCCAGTACTCGCAGAGCTCGCGGGCGTAGTCCAGCGGCACCCCCTGGTTCCAGCCCTCCACGGTGGCAGGCTCCGGCCAGCGGGTCCGGGCGAGCCGCTCGCGCAGGTCGTCGAGCTCGGCCTCGGGGATCTCGATGCGGAAGTCGCGCACCCCGTCACGGTGGCACGGTCGGCGCCGCCGCGTCCCGGTGGCCGGGGCATCGGAACGATCACGATGCGGCGCCCCCGCGGGCCAGCGCCCGGCTGATCCCGCGGGCCGCCGCCCGGACCGCGGGGACCCAGGTGTGCGGGTTGGTGCCGTCGGCCGGGACGACGATCGACAGCGCCGCGACGACCGGCCCCTCGCCCGCCCGGACCGGCGCCGCCACCGACAGCGACACCGCCTCGATCTGCCGGTCCGAGATCACGAACCCGCTGGTACGGGCCCGGGCCAGCAGGGTGCGCACCCCGTCGGGCTCGCAGACGGTGTGCGCGGTGAACCGGCGCAGCGGGCGGGCCAGCACGGCCTCCGCCGCCTCGGGCACCGCGTGCGCCAGCAGCACCAGCCCCACACCGGTCGCGTGCGAGGGGAGCCGGGAGCCGGAGCGGGTGACGATCGAGACGGCGTCGTGGCGGGAGAGCCGCTCCACGTAGACGACCTCGCCCGGGTCGTCCGGGTCGAGGACGGCGAGCTGGACGTTGTGCCGGGTCACCTCGTGCAGGTCCTCGAGGAACGGCATCGCCGCCTCGCGCAGCCCGTGGCTGGCGGGGGCGAGGTGGCCGATCTCCCAGAGCCGCAGCCCGATCCGGTAGCGGCCGTCACCGCCGCGGTCCAGCGCGCCGCCCGCGGCGAGCTCGCCGACGATCCGGTGCACGGTCGTCAGTGGCAGCCCGGTCCGGGTCGCGATGTCGGTGAGGGCGAGGACCGGTGTCGTCGCGCTGAACGCCCCGAGCACGTCCAGCACCCGCGCGGTGACCCCCGAACGGACCGGCCTCGATCCCATGACCGGGCATTCTTCCGCAGGGCGGAAGTCGTGTCGAATGCGGGAGCGCCGCTGCGGGAACGTCCCCACCATGACGACGCAGCGGCGCGAGCACCGGACCCGGGTCGGCATCGTGGGGGCGGGCCCCGCCGGGCTGGTCCTGGCGGCGCTGCTGGCGCGGGAGGGCATCGACTCGGTGGTGCTGGAGGCCCGCAGCCGCTCCTACGTCGAGGCCCGGGTCCGCGCCGGCGTCCTGGAGGCGCCGACCGTCGAGCTGCTGCGCGGGATGGGCGTCGCCGGGCGGCTCGACCGCGAGGGCATGCCGCACCACGGGATCTCGCTGCGGTTCGCCGAGGCCCCCGGTGAGCCGGCCCGCGACCACCGGATCGACTTCGCCGACCTCGTCGGGACCGGGATCACCGTGTACGGCCAGCAGGAGGTCGTGAAGGACCTGCTCGCCGACCGGGTCGACGACGCGGGCCTGCCGGTCGAGTTCGACGTCTCCGGGGTGGCGGTGCACGACGTGGACACCGCGTCGCCGTCGATCACCTGGACCGGCGCGGACGGCGCCGAGAACCTGCTGCGCTGCGACGTCGTCGCCGGCTGCGACGGGTTCCACGGCATCACCCGGGAGATCGTCGGGGACGGCGGGGGGCTCACCGTCGCCGAGCGCGTGTACCCGTTCGGCTGGCTGGGCGTGCTGGCGAAGGCCGCGCCCACCACCGACGAGCTCGTCTACGCCCACCACGACAACGGCTTCGCGCTCTACTCGATGCGCAGTCCCGAGGTCACCCGGCTCTACCTGCAGGTGCCGCCGGAGACCGACCCGGCCGACTGGTCCGACGCCCGCATCTGGGACGAGCTGCACACCCGGCTGGCCTGCGAGGGCTTCACCCTGAACGAGGGCGAGTTCCTGGAGAAGCCGGGCGTCACCGGGATGCGGAGCATGGTCGCCTCCCCGATGCGCCGCGGCCGGCTGTTCCTGGCCGGGGACGCCGCGCACATCGTCCCGCCGACCGGCGCCAAGGGCATGAACCTGGCGATCGCCGACGTCCGGGTGCTGGCCGAGGCCGTCACGCGGTTCTGCGCGGACGGTGACGAGACCGGCTTCGACGGCTACTCGGCGACCTGCCTGCGCCGGGTCTGGCGGGCCGAGCACTTCTCCTGGTTCATGACCTCGATGCTGCACCGCTTCGACCCCGCCACCGAGGCGGGAGACGCGTTCGGCGTCGGGTTGCAGCGCTCCCAGCTGCGCTACACCGTCACCTCGCGGGCCGCCGCGACCAGCCTGGCCGAGAACTACGTCGGCCTCCCGCACGGCGCCTGCTGACCGCGGCCCGAGCCCGAACCCACCACGAGAGGCCCGCCGATGACGTCGTCCGTCACCCGCCCGGCCGGCTACCGGCCGGCCCCGGAGGGCACCCACGCGCCCCTGCTGTCCCCTGGCTACCGCAGCACCGGGCTGCGCGCCCCGCAGCAGCAGCCGGTGATCCTCCCGCACCGCCTCACCGAGGTCACCGGCCCGCTGCTCACCGGCCCGCTCCGCCCCGGCGACGACGACCTCACCCTCGGCGAGCACGGTGAGGCCCAGGGCCAGCGGATCGTCGTCTTCGGCCGGGTACTCGACTCCGACGGCCGCCCGGTCCCCGACACCCTGGTCGAGGTCTGGCAGGCCAACGCCGCAGGCCGCTACGCCCACCGGTGGGACGACTGGCCCGCGCCGCTGGACCCGAACTTCACCGGCGGCGGCCGGGTGCTGACCGACCCGCTCGGCCACTACTCGTTCACCACGATCAAGCCGGGTGCCTATCCGTGGGGCAACCACCACAACGCCTGGCGCCCCGCACACATCCACTTCTCGCTGTTCGGCCGCGCCTTCACCCAGCGCCTGGTCACCCAGATGTACTTCCCGGACGACCCGCTGTTCGCCCAGGACCCGATCTACAACTCGGTCCCCGAGGGAGCCCGCGGGCGCATGGTGTCCACCTTCGACCTCGACGCCACCCGTCCCGGGTGGGCACTGGCGTTCCGGTTCGACATCGTGCTCCGCGGCCGCGAGCAGACCCCGTTCGAGGAGCCGCACGCATGAGCCGCCACGACCCCACCCCGTCCCAGACCGTCGGGCCCTACCTGTCGCTCGGACTGCCGTGGCCGGACGGCGCGGACGTCGTCCCCGAGGGCACGCCGGGCGCGGTGACCGTCGGCGGCACCGTCCACGACGGCAACGGCGACCCCGTCGTCGACGCCCTGATCGAGACCTGGCAGGCCGACCCGGACGGACGCTTCGACCACCCCGACGACCCCCGCGGCGCGCGGAGGCCCGCGGTGGCCGGGTTCCGCGGGTTCGGCCGCGTCCCCACCGGCGACGACGGCCGCTGGAGCCTGCGCACCGTGCTGCCCGGTGCGCTGCCCGTCCCCGGCGAGGACGGCGTGTCCGAGGCCCCGCACCTCGACGTCTCGGTGTTCGCCCGCGGGCTGCTCGACCGCGTCGTGACCCGGATCTACTTCCCCTGCTTCGCCGAGGCCAACGCCGCGGACCCGCTGCTGGCGGTGGTGCCCGCCGAGCGGCGCGACACCCTGGTCGCGGTCGCCGAGGGCGCCGACCGCTACCGGTTCGACATCCGGCTCCAGGGCGAGGGCGAGACGGTGTTCCTGCGGATCTGAGCGTCCGGACGGGTGGCTGTGTCACACGTCCCGCCGATTCGTCTCGTCCGGGCCGGGTAGTCCCTGCGAAGATCCTCGTGAGGATGTCCGTGGGAGGGCCGGTGGACGCAGCATCCACCCCGGGACCGGGGGAGGGCGGGACGACTCGGGCCGGTGCGCCCGGCGGTGCCCGGATCCGCGCGGCCGCCCGCCGGCTCGGCGCCCGCCACCCGCTCGCCGTCCAGCTGGCCCGCTACGCGGTGATCGGCGGCGGCGCGACCGCGCTGAACGCGGCACTGTTCCTGCTCGTCCGGCCGTGGCTGGACGCGGTCCCGGCCAACCTCGTCGCGCTCGTCCTGACCACCGCGGTGTCCACCGAGGCGAACCGGCGCTTCGCCTTCGGCGGCGCCCGCGCGCACCGGCTCCGCGAGTGGGTGCAGGACGTCGGCACGGTCGCCTTCTACGCGACCTACACCTCCACCGTGCTGATCGGTCTGGAGTGGATCCTCGTCCGCCCGACGCCCGCCGAGGAGGCCACCGCGGTGGCGCTGGCGAGCGTCGCGGGCGGGCTGCTGCGGTTCGCGGTGCTGCGGTTCTGGGTGTTCGACGTCCACGGGGGACGCGCCGGTGACCCGATCCACCACCCGGAAGGAGCCGAGGAGTGTTCGGCGATTTCACCACCTTCGACCTGACCGTCGGCCCGGACCGCGTACCCGTCCACGGGGTGCGCGGCGGCGAGGGCCCGCCCGTCCTGCTGCTGCACGGCTTCCCGCAGACCCACGCGATGTGGGCGCCGGTCGCCGAGGAACTGGCCCGCGACCACACCGTCGTCTGCACCGACCTGCGCGGGTACGGGGAGTCCGGCCGCCCGGAGTCCGGTGCGGACCACCTCGGCTACTCGTTCCGCGCGATGGCGGGCGACCAGGTCGCGGTGATGGCCGAGCTCGGGTTCGACGAGTTCGCCGTCGCCGGGCACGACCGCGGCGCGCGGGTCACGCACCGGATGCTGCTCGACCACCCGGCCGCGGTCACCCGCGCCGCGCTGCTCGACATCCTGCCGACCGCGTACGTCTACGGGCACGTGGACCGCGCGCTGGCGACGGCGTACTACCACTGGTTCCTGTTCATCCAGCCCGCCGACGTCCCGGAGCGCCTCATCGCCGGGGACCCGATCGCCTACCTGCACTCGCTGCTGGGCGGCTGGGGCTCCGGGCTGGACGCGCACCCCCCGGAGGCGCTGGCGTCCTACGAGCGCGCGTTCGCCGATCCCGCGGCGCGGCACGCGATGCTGGAGGACTACCGGGCCGGCGCGTCGATCGACCTGGAGCACGACGCCGCGTCGGTCGCGATCGGGCAGCGGATCGGCGCCCCCGCGCTCGTCCTCTGGGGCGGTGCCGGGGTCGTCGGCGCGAACGCCGAGAGCCCGCTCGACGTGTGGCGCCGCGAGGCGGTCGAGCCGGGTCTCGTCACCGGGCGGGGGCTCGCCGGTGCCGGGCACTTCCTCGTCGACGAGCGGCCCGCCGACGTCCTGGCCGAGCTCAGGACGTTCCTCACGTCCTGAGCCGCCCGGCGTTCCGGACAATCCTGGAACACTCGGACCCATGCGACGTACAACCCTGTCCCGGGCGGCGCTCGGCGTCCTCGCCGCGCTCGCCCTCGTGTTCACGACCGCCGGTGCCTGTGGTGGCGGTGACGCCGCGCCCGCCCCCGGCCAGCAGCAGGAGCAGCAGCAGGGCGACGACGACGGCGACGACCAGGACGACCAGGACGACGACCAGGGCGGCGGTCAGGGCGGCGGTCAGGAGGACGAGCAGGACGACTGAGCACCGGCCCCCGCCCGGCCACGGACACGACGAGGGCCCGGCACCCCGCTCACGGCGGGTGCCGGGCCCTCGTCGTCGTACCGGTCCTTCTCAGCCCTTGACGGCGTGCACGACGCCCCAGGTGAGCTTGCCGGCGTTGCCGCCGTCCACCCAGTGCTGCAGGCCCGCCTTCATGTTCGCGATGTAGGTGCCGGAGATGGCCGCGGCGAGCTCCTGCTCGCGGGCGACCAGCTCCTCACGGACCCGCCGGTAGTGCGTCGGCAGCTGCGCGGCGTGGTCGTGGAACGTCACGGACGTGAAGCCGCGCGTCTCGAGCCCCTCGGTGTAGAAGCCGGGGGTCGCCATCGTCGCCAGCTGGATGCGGTCCAGGATCGGCTGGATCGAGGACTGGTCGAGCCCGTCGACGGCCATCGGGTCGGTGAACACGACCTGCCCGCCGGGCTTCAGCACCCGGGCGACCTCGCCGAGCACGGTCTCCCGGTCGCCGGAGTGCAGGAACGCGTCCTGCGACCAGACGACGTCGACCGAGGCGTCCTCGACGGGCACGTCCTCGAACGTCCCGGTCGCCACCGTCACGAGTCCGTCGAGCCCCTGCTCCTTCGTGAGCCGGGCGTTGCGCTCGTTCTCGACGGGGGACAGGTTCAGGCAGTGCACGTGCGCGCCGAGATTGCGCGCGAGCTGGCGGGCAGCGCCGCCGTAGCCGGAGCCCAGGTCGAGGACCCGGGTGCCGGACGTGATGCCCGCGATCTCGCCCATCCGCGCGACGGTCCGCCGGCTCGCGGCGGCGATCTCCTCGTCCGGGGTCTCGTAGAGGCCGACGTGGATGTCCTCGCCGCCCCAGACCCGGGAGTAGAAGTTGTCGGCGTCCTCGGAGTCGTAGTAGCTCCGTGCGGTGGTCTCCGCGGCCTGTGCCTGCGTCACGCCGGGACCTCCCCGTCGAGGGCCTCTTCCAGGTACGCCTTCTCCGCGATGTGGACGAAGAAGTCCGGCTCGTCGTCGGAGTAGGTCGACTGGAAGTCGCCGTAGGTCTCGATCTTCTGGAACCCGACCTCGTGCATGAGGCGGCGCGTGTAGTCCTTGCGCAGCGGGAACATGTTCAGGTGGTACTCGGAGCCGTCCGAGAACTGGTACCGGAACCGGGCCAGGCCGTCGTCGACGTGCTCCGGCTCCGCCACGACGCCGTCGCCGCAGTAGTAGTACTGGTGCTTCGACGAGAACCCGTTGTCCAGGATCGAGTCGTAGTTGCGCTGGTCCAGGATCAGGACGCCGTCGTGCTTGAGCATCGCGTAGAACTCGGCGAGCGCCTTGCGGCGGTCCTTCTCGGAGAACAGGTGCGTGAACGAGTTCCCGAGGCAGATGATCGCGTCGTACTCGCCGTGCACGTCACGGTTGAGCCAGCGCCAGTCGGCCTGCACGACGCGCAGGATGTGCCCGCCGTACTTCATGCCGTTGTCGAACGCCTTCGCGAGCATCTCGGCGCTGCCGTCGGCGGAGACGGTGTCGAAGCCCTCCTCGAGCAGCCGGACCGAGTGGAACCCGGTGCCGGTGGCGACGTCGAGCACGCTCTTCACGCCACGCTTGCGGAGCTGCTCGACGAAGAACTTCCCCTCGCTCTCGTAGCGGGCACGCCAGTCGATCAGCTCGTCCCACTTGTCGACGAACGTCTGCACGTACTCGTGCTTGTAGTGGGTGGACTCCCGGACCTCGGTCGGTTCGTCACCGAACTCCTGGACAGTCCTTCCGAGCTCGGGCAGCTCGCTCTCGGTGCGGTGGTCGGCCGTCATGTACCGCGTCTCCTCGACAAGGTTCGGGTGCAGCGGGTCGAGTCGACGTTAGATCGGGAGCCGCCGGTCCGTCCGGGTCCGGCGCGGGGGGCTTTATCGCTCGCCGAGGTTGTGTTATACGCAACTCGCGCCCGATCAGGCGTGGGTTTCCTCACATTACGAGCATGTTTCCGGGCCTCGTGGTGGGGTGCGGAACCCGCGCTCCCACCAGTGTCGTTCGCCGGTCGTCGATCGCGGGGACGCGCCCGGGGTGCGCCCGGAGTCCGCGGTGAGGTCGCGCACCGCGAGCGGAGGGCCCGTGGAGCCTGCGCGCGCCCGGAGAGATGGTGTGATACCGCTCACGCCATGGATTCGAGGTTCACTCGTTCGCGCCAGCGGCGCCACTCCACAGGACGTCGAGCGCACGCCGACGCTCGTCCCTGCCCAGGCCACGCAGGTCCGCGGTGCCCCGTTCGGTGACGACGACGTCGACGTCGTGTGACGGAGTGCTGACCGGCCCGCCGAGCCGCTCGACGAGCGTCGGCCCACCCCGGTGCGACGACGGCAGCGCGATCACCGAGAGCCCCGGCCCGCGTGCCGCCGCGGCCGCGAAGTCCGGGTGGCCGCCGATCATCCCGGCGGCCGACCCGGCGACGCCCTCGACGTTGACCTGCCCGTGGACGTCGATCTCCAGCGCGGTGTTGAGCGCGACCAGCGGGCCCGGGTCCGTGCTCAGCCGCGACAGGTCGTGGGTGTACTCGATCGGCCGGACGACACCGGACCGGCCGGGCCCGCCCGCCCAGGAGTACAGCCGCTCGCTGCCGCAGAGCGCGGTCGACGACGGGGTCCCGAGCAGCAGCCCCCGCTCGTCGAGATCGACGACCGCGTCGGCGAGCAGGCCCGAGTCGACGTGCACCGGGACGTCCAGGGCGGCGACCAGCGCCCCGGCCAGGCGACCGGGCCCGAACTGGATCCGGGCGCCCGCCGGGACGAGTGCGGCGACCTGCTCGGCGATCGCCCGGTCGGCGTCGGTCGGCGGGGGAGCCGTCACGACGTGCGGGAGCCCGGCCGGCCCGTCGACGCGGCCGACGACGGTGACGTCCGGCAACGGCGGCCCGGCCTCGGCGTGCGGCGCGGTCCCGGAGACGACCGCGGCGACGGGCACACCGTCGTCGGCGAGCCCGCGCATCCACGACGACTCGGCGCCGAACCGGTAGCCGTCGGCGTCGGCGACGACGGTGGCCAGCAGCAGGTCCGGCCGCAGCGGCCCGGCCAGCAGCGCCGGGACCGCGGAGAGCCGCGCCGGCACCCGCTGCGCGGCGCCCGAGTCGAGCAGCGCGCGGGCGCCCGGACCGCCGACGACCGTGCGGATGTCGACGAAGGCGGCCGGATCGAGGTCCGGTGCCGGGCCGGGGATCCAGCCGAGCACCAGGCGGACGCCGTCGCCGTCGTCGCGGCGGCGGGCGGCGACCCGGCTCAGCGGGCCGGCGAGGGCGTAGGGCAGGCCGCACGCGTCGGCGACCGCGACCCGGGCGCCGGGGCGCACCAGCTCGTCGAGCGCCCGTTCCGTCTCGTCGGTCATGCCGCCATCCGATCATGTCCGTGACCTGCACGGCAGTGTGTCCGCCACTACCGTCACCGACCATGGCGACCGAGCAGGACAGCGGAGAGTTCGTACGCGGGCCCCTCGGGGTCGCGGAGCGCATCACGGCGGACGGGTCGTCGCCGTGGCCGGTCGCGGCGGGCCGGTACCGGCTGGTCGGGGCACGGGCCTGCCCGTGGGCCAACCGGGCGATCATCACCCGGCGGCTCCTCGGCCTGGAGGACGCGATCTCGCTGGGCATCGCGGGCCCGCTGCACGACGAGCGCAGCTGGCGCTTCCACCTCGATCCCGGCGGGGTCGACCCGGTGCTCGGCATCGAGTACCTGCGCGAGGCCTACGAGACGGCGGTCCCCGGCTACGACGGCGGCGTCACCGTCCCGGCGATGGTCGACGTCGGCTCCGGCGCGGTCGCGACCAACTCCTACGCCGACCTCGAGTACGACCTGGCCACCCAGTGGCGGGAGCACCACCGCCCCGGCGCCCCGGACCTGTGGCCCGCCGCCCACCGCGACGAGATCGAGAGCCTGGGCGAGGGGATCTTCCACGACGTCAACAACGGCGTCTACAAGTGCGGGTTCGCCACCTCGCAGCGCGCCTACGAGCGGGCCTACCGCGCGTTGTGGGAGCGCCTCGACGCGCTGTCGGAGCGGCTGTCGACGCGTCGCTTCCTGGTCGGGGACACGATCACCCAGGCCGACGTCCGGCTGTGGGTGACGCTGGTCCGCTTCGACGCCGTCTACCACGGCCACTTCAAGGCGAACCGGCACAAGCTGACCGAGCTGCCGGTGCTGTGGGCCTACGCCCGGGACCTCTACGGGACGCCCGGGTTCGGCGACACGATCGACTTCGAGCAGATCAAGCAGCACTACTACGGCGTGCACACCTCGGTGAACCCGTCCGGGGTCGTGCCGCTCGGCCCCGACCCCTCGGGCTGGCTCACCCCGCACGGCCGCGAGGAGCTGGGCGGGCGCCCGTTCGGTGACGGCACCCCGCCCGGCCCGCCGCCCGCGGGGGAGCGCGTGCCGGCCGTCGGCTGACCACCCGGCCGGGCGACCGTCCGCCGCTCGGTGGCGTCGTCCTGGCGGACCGGACGCCGGCACCCACCGTGTCGCCGCACGGGCGGGCGCCCGGTGCGTCACGATGGTCGGCGATGCGAGGACCAACCATCCGCCGCCGTCGCGGTGTCGGGCTGCTGACCGCGGCCGTCGTGGGCGCGCTGGCGGCGGGCACCGTGGCCGTCACGACGCCGGTGCTGACGGCGAACCGTGGTGACCCCGGGCCCGGTTCCGCGGAGCCGCAGGCCGCTCCGGCGAGCGTCGAGCAGGCCCCCGCCGACACCTGCGTCCCGATGGTCGCGGCACTGTCCACCCGGGACCGGCTCGCGCAGCGGCTCATGGTCGGGGTCGACGCCTCCGACCCGGCCGGCGCCGCGGCGATCGTGAAGGAGTCCCAGGTCGGCGGCGTGTTCCTCGGCGGCAACGAGACCGCACTGCTGCAGGGGAACCGGATGCAGGCCCTGCAGGACGCCTCGCGCACCCCGCTCGCCGTCGCCGTCGACGAGGAGGGCGGCCGTGTCCAGCGGATCGACGACCTCGACGGCGACATCCCCAGCGCGCGGGAGATGGCCGCGTCGAGGACCCCCGAGCAGGTCACGGAGATCGCGCGCGAGCGCGCCGGGCAGCTGAAGGCCCGGGGCGTCACCTGGAACCTCGCGCCGTCGGTGGACACCTCCGACCAGCCGCGCTCGTCGGTGATCGGTGACCGGTCGTTCTCCGACGACCCGGAGACCGCCACCCGTTACGCCCAGGCGTGGGCCGAGGGCCAGCAGGCCGGGGGCGTGTACGGCGTGCTCAAGCACTTCCCCGGGCACGGCCACAGCTCCGGCGACTCGCACAAGGGCTCGGTCACCACCCCGCCCCTGGCGGAGCTGGAGCAGAAGGACCTGAAGCCGTACGCGGCGCTCGTGGGGCCCGGCAAGCCGCTCGACGGCCGGATCGGCGTCATGCTCGGGCACCTGGAGGTCCCCGGGCTCACCGGCGGCAACCCGACCAGCGTCGACCCGGCCGCCTACCGGCTGCTGCGCGAGCAGTACCGGTTCGACGGCGTCGTCATGACCGACGACCTCGGCGCGATGAAGGCGATCACCGACCGGTTCGGGCTGGCCGAGGCGACCACCCGGGCGCTGTCGGCGGGCGCCGACATCGCGCTGTTCTCGAACGTCACACCGGTCGGCCCGCTGCTCGACGCCGCCGAGAAGGGCCTCGCCGAAGGCCGGATCACGCCGGAGGCGAACGACGCCGCCACCGCCCGCGTCCTGGAGTCGAAGGGCCTCTGCTCCCGCTCCTGACACCGCCGCCCCCGCACCCGGTGGGTGCAGGGGCGGCCGGTGGGGGACGGGTCAGGAGGCCATGTCCAGGCCGCCGTTGACGCTGATCACGGACCCGGTCACGTAGCCGGCGCGGTCGTCGACCAGGAACGACACCGCGCGGGCGATCTCGTCGGCCTGCCCGAGCCGCCCGACCGGGATCTTCGCGAGGATCTTCTCCATCGCCTTCTCCGGCACGGCGGCGACCATCTCGGTCTCGATGAAGCCCGGCGCGACGCAGTTGACGGTGATGCCCTTGCGGGCGACCTCCTGCGCGAGGGACTTCGAGAAACCGATCAGGCCCGCCTTGGACGAGGCGTAGTTGGCCTGGCCGATCGACCCGGTCTGGCCGATCACCGACGAGATGTTCACGATCCGGCCGAACTCGTTGCCGGACATGTGCTCCAGCACGGCCTTGCTCATGTAGAACGCGCCGGAGAGGTTGATCCGCAGCACGGCGTGCCAGTCGTCGACGGTCAGCTTGCGGACGGTCTTGTCGACGGTGATCCCGGCGTTGTTGACCAGGTAGTCGACCCGGCCCCGCTGCTCGAGCACCTCCTGCACGACGCGGGAGCAGTCCTCCGGCGCGCCGACGTTGCCCTGGTGCACCGACACCGATGCGCCCTCGGCGCCGAGCTTCTCGCGCAGGTCGTCGGCGGCCTTCGAGTTCGACGAGTAGCCGGCGGCGACGTGCACGCCCTGGCGGGCGAGGGTGGTGGTGATCGCGGCCCCGATGCCGCGCGCCCCGCCGGTCACGATCGCGACGCGCTGCTCCGGGTTGGTGTCGGTGATGGCGGTCATGTCTGTCGTCCTCCAGTGGTGTCGCCGGTGCGGCGGTCGAGAGTGCGCTTCATGCCCCGTGCCACGGCGTCGGCCAGGTAGGGCCGCAGCTGGTCGGGGGTGACGATCCGGTGCACCGAGCCGACGCTCTGCGCCCGCTCGATGGAGTGCTTGGTGTCGAACTCGTCGGCCACCTGGCCGAGCTTCTCCGACCGGACGTCCGGGCGGAGCGCGGCGAGCTCGCCGCGCAGCCGGGCCGCGACGGCCTCGTCGCCGGCCTCCGAGGCCTCGGCGATCCGGCCCTCCAGGACGGTGATCCGCTCGTCGGCGGCGACCCGGTTCTTGACCTCGCCGGCGAAGACGACGGCGGCAGCCGGCGCCCCGCCGAGCACGGAGGCGTAGGAGCCGGTGATCGCGGCGACCTCCATGTTGTCGTTCAGCGTCCCGGAGAAGACGACGAACGCGCCGCCGTGGTACCGCGACACGACGCAGAAGACGATCGGCCCGTCGAAGTTGACGATGGCCCGGCCGATCTCGGCGCCGTTCTCCAGCTGCAGCCCGCGCAGCGACTCCGGCGAGCCGTCGAACCCGGAGAGGTTCGCCAGCACCACCAGCGGCCGGTTGCCGGACGCCGCGTTGATCGCCCGCGCGCACTTGCGCGACGAGCGCGGGAACAGCGTCCCGGCGGTGAACTGCGACGGGCCGTCCACCGGGCGCGGGCCGCGGCGCGGGATCGGCCGCGACTCGATGCCGACCATGGCGATCGGCTGGCCGCCCAGGTGCGCGTCGAGCGCGACGACCGACTCGGCGTCGTGCATGTCGGCCCAGCGCTCGGAGGTGACGTGGTCGGCGTCGGCGACGCCGCGCAGCACCGAGCGGATGTCGAACGGCTTCTTGCGCTCGCCGTTGGTGGCCTCCGCCCAGATCTCCCCGAGCGTGGTGAACTCGCAGTTCGGGCCGGCGTGCGGCGCGGTCGTGACGTCCCGGGAGACCGGGTCGGTGGTCGGCGCGGGCCGCGGGAACCGCTCGCCGGGCAGCGCCCAGGTGTGCGCGTAGTGGCGCAGCAGCACCTGCACCGCGCCGGACAGGTCCGGCGCCCAGTACTGCGCCTGCCCGTTCGGGCCCATGATCCGGTCGTAGCCGCCGATGCCGAAGTTGTCCTCGGCCGAGACCCCGCCGGAGTAGTCGAGCGACTGCTTGCCGGTGAGCACCATGGCCGAGTCCGGCGTCATCACCAGGATGCCCCTGGTGTGCATGAGCATCGTCGCCTCGGCGTTCCAGTAGGGCTGGGCGCCGACGTTGATGCCGGTGACGACGACGTTCATCTCGCCGCCGGCCTGGGTGAACTCGATGATCCCGCGCAGCACCCGGGAGATCCAGTCCATGTTCTCGGTGCCGGAGTCCATCGCGATCTTCGCGCCGGCGGAGACGGCGAACCACTCGACGGGCACGTCGAGCTCGCGGGCGAGGTCGATGGCGGCCAGCACCCGGCGGCACTCGGGCTCGGCGATCGCGCCGAGCGCCCGGGTCGGGTCACCGAGCAGCACGACCCGCTTCATGCCCTCCGGGTAGCGGCGGGTCGGCACCGAGACGACGCCGAGCACCAGGTTGGCCCGGTTGCCGCCGGGCGCCCGGTCGACCGGCAGCGGCCGTGCCGGGTCGTCCGGTTCGACCAGGTCGTACTCCTGCCAGGTGCCCTCGCCGGCGTCGATCGGGGCGGTGAGCAGCGGGACGATCTCGTACGGGTAGACCGCGCCGCGGCGACGGGCCTTGAGGACCTTCTGGTCGTAGTCGTCGAGCTCGCGCATCGGCTCGGTCGGCGGCTCGTCGAGCCGCAGGGTCAGCCCGGCACCGGGGGGCCGGGACATGCGCAGCAGCATCGACTTCGGGCCGCCCTGCCCGCCGGTGACCGACACATCGGCCGTGCGGAACTCGACGAGCACCTGCTCCAGCCCGAGGTGCGCGGTGCGCGGTGCGAGCCGCCGGACCACCTGGTCGAGCTCGGCCAGCGGGACGTCGACCTCCGGCCAGACGTAGAGCGCGATCCGGTTCCACGACAGCCGGGCCAGGTTCCGGTCGTTCGCACGGGCGGACCGCAGCGAGTTGATGCAGGCGTCGAGCGCGCGCTCGAACTGCGGCAGGGACCGGATCCGCCCGGTCTCCTCGTCACGGAGCACGGTCAGCTCGCGGACGTCGGCCATCGCGACCAGCCGGTCGTCGCCCGGGACCTCGCGGCCGACGGCGCGGAACAGGTGGACGTCGGTGGCGGCCGGCACACGGGTCAGCTCGAAGTTGCGGAAGCGCCACAGCCGCAGCCGGTCGGCGACCAGCGGGTGCATGCCGCGCAGCGTCCGGTCCTCGACGAGCTCGCCGGTCTCGTCGGGGCGGAAGGTGAACCAGGTCGGCGCCTCGGCCTCGGCCTCCGCGGTGTGCTCGGCACGCGGGTTCGGGCGGACGGCGACGGCGACCCGGTGCAGGATGGCGGGCACCCGGCCGAGCGCTGCCCGGACCCGCTCGGCGCGGGCGTCGGGGTCGCCGCCGTCGTCGGCCTTGGTGGAGGTGACGTAGAGGTCGACGAGCGCGGTGCGGTCGCCGTCGAGCTCGCCGACGCGGCGGCGCAGCTCCTCGGCGACCGCCACGGCGGCGGCCGGGTCGTTGTTGTCGATGACCGAGGCGAACAGCGTCCGGTCGTTGCCGAGGTGCTGGTAGCGCGCCGTCAGCAGCGGCTTGCCGGCGTGCTCGGTGAGCTCCAGGTCGCGCAGCGGCCGCACCCGGTAGTAGCGCCGGGTCATGACCTCCAGCAGGACGGCGTCGTGCCGCTCCCCGAAGACGCCGAGGATCGACTCCGACGACGCGACCAGCGCGTCGATCCGGCGGGCCCGGTCCGGCGTCGCCGGGTCGGTGGCCAGCACGTCCAGGCTCTCCCGGAGCTCGGCGAGCGCGTGCGAGCGCTCGGCCGCCACGACCGGCGCGTCGAACGCGCGGTAGCGGACCAGCCGTGCGGTGTCGCCGACGACGGGGTGCCGCAGCTGGGTGGCGACGACGAGCTCGTCGAGGGTCCGCAGGTAGTCCTCCCGGGCCGCGGACGACAGCCCGGCGAGCGAGCGGGGGTGCTCGAGGCGCCAGTTGAGCAGGTGCAGCACGACCGGCACCTGCTGCGGGGCGCGGCGGTGTGCCAGGAACATCCGGTACAGCGCCGGGCCGAGGTCCGGGGCGGACGAGATGTCGGAGACGCCGTAGTGCGCGAGCGCGGTGCGCAGCTTGGCCTGGAACGACTCGGGCAGGCCCTCGTCGTCGGCGTCGCGGCTGCGCAGGTACGCGTAGAGGTACTCCTGCGGGTTGCGCTCGGTCTCGCCGGTGACGTCGTCGGTCTCGGAGCGGTTCCGGGACAGCGCGCACAGGTCACCGAAGATCCTCAGGACGGCGACCTCGCCGGCGAGGACGGCCGGGTCGTCGTCGGCGAGGCGCGCGCGGGCCCCGGCGAGGCGGCGCATCTGCGGCCGGGCCTGGCTCTCGTCGACGTCGAAGCCGAGCACCTGGTAGCGCAGCGCGGACAGCGCGTCGGCGGCCGTGGCGGCGGGCTCGTCGTCGGTGCCGGCCGCGGTGAAGGCGGCGAAGTCGGCGCGGTCGGCGGTGGGGGCCGCGACCGTCTCGGTGTCGGCCGAGGGTTCCAGCCGGACGAGCTTGGTGCCGCCGTCGACCTGGGTGTTGGCCGGGACGAGCAGCTCGGCGACGGTGCCGTCGAACGGCGCCCGCAGCGAGGTCTCCAGCTTCATCGACTCGACGATGGCGACGGTGTCGCCCTCGGAGACGACGTCGCCGGGGGCGACCGGCAGCGCGACGACCATCGCCGGGGCGGGTGCGCGCACGATGCCGGCCTCGCCGCCGGAGATGCGGTGCACGGCGCCGTCGACCTCGACCAGGTAGTCGGACTCCTGGGCGACCGACAGCACGGTCCAGCTCTGCTCACCGACGGTGATCCGGCGCTCGTAGGCGCCGTTGCGCTCGACGTCGACGTCGACCGAGGTGCCGTCGAGCTCGACGCGGTAGCGGCCGGCCCGGGTGCGGGCGACCCGCAGCTTGTACGACTGCCCGGCCACCGTCACGTCGGTCTGGTGCCAGGTCTCGTAGCCGACCTCGGGGCGGCCGGCCTCGGCGGAGCGGAACAGCCGGTCCTGCTGGCGGGCGACGTGGCCGTCGTGCGACTGGATCGCGGTGGCCAGCAGGGCGACGTCGATGCGGCGCGGCGGGGCGTAGCCCTGCGCCATCATCCCGTCGAGCCAGGTGGTCTGCACGTCGCCGGCGCGCAGCTCGTCGCGGTCGAGCAGGTCCAGCAGGAACGCCTTGTTCGTGGAGCCGCCGTCGATCACCGCGGCGGTCTGGCGCAGCGCGCGGGAGAGCCGGGCGCGGGCCTCGTCGCGGTCGCGGCCCCACGCGATCACCTTGGCGATCATGGAGTCGAACTGCGGCGGGATGACGTCGCCCGCGGCGACACCGGTGTCCACCCGGATGCCGGGGCCGCTGGGCAGGGCGAGGTGCTCGATCCGGCCGGGGGCGGGCGCGAACTCGCGCTCCGGGTCCTCGGCGGTCAGCCGGGCCTCGATCGCCCAGCCGGATCCCGCCGGCACCGAGGTCGCGACCTCGGCCAGCGCACCGCCCGCGGCGACGTGCAGCTGCAGCTTCACGATGTCGACGCCGGTGCACGCCTCGGTGACGGGGTGCTCCACCTGCAGCCGGGTGTTGACCTCGAGGAAGGAGAGCAGCTTCTCCTCGGGCTGGTAGAGGAACTCCACGGTGCCGGCGTTGACGTAGCCGGCGGCGCGGGCCAGGTCGGCCGCGGAGTCGCGCAGCAGACGCTCCTGCTCGGCGTCCAGCGCGGTCGACGCCGACTCCTCGATCACCTTCTGGTTCCGGCGCTGCACCGAGCAGTCCCGGACCCCCAGGGTCCACACGTCCCCCGTCGCGTCCGCGACGACCTGGACCTCGACGTGCCGCCCGCCGGCGACCGCGCGCTCCAGGAACACCGTCGCGTCGCCCGCCGTCCGCGACGCCTCGGACGCCGCCCGCTCGAAGGCCTCGTCCAGGTGCTCCGGGCCCGCCACGAACCGGATGCCGCGGCCGCCGCCGCCCGCGGTCGCCTTCACCATCAGCGGGTAGCCCACGGTCTCGGCGGCCTTGCGGGCCGCGTCGAGATCGGCGACCGGGCCGCCGGACCACGGGGCCATCGGCACGCCGACCGACTCGGCCAGCTGCTTGGAGGCGATCTTGTCGCCGAGCCGGCGCATCACCTCGGCCGACGGGCCCACGAAGGTGATCCCGAGCCGTGCGCAGAGCTCGGCGAAGTCGGCCTTCTCGGAGACGAAGCCCCAGCCCGGCCAGACCGCCTCGGCCCGCGACACCCGCAGCGCCCGCTCGAGCTCGGCGAAGTCGAGGTAAGGGCTCGCACCCATGTGGTCCGGGTCGTCCGGTCCGATCAGGACGGCCTCGTCGGCCTCCCGGACGTACATCGCACGACGGTCGACGGCGGTGTGGAGCGCGATGGTGCGCAGCCGGCGGTCGGGTCCGTTCTCTGCGTTCCACTCACGGACGGCGTTGATCAACCGCATGGCGGGTTCGCCGCGGTTGACGATGGCGATGCGCGAGAACACGGGTTTCACTGCTCCTGGTGGCTGCGGCGGCGTTCGGTGACACGGGCGGTGCCCCCGGGCCGGTGACGGGACGAGGTTCGCTCGCCCTGTCCTACCGGTGGGGCCCCAACCCTGTCACTCGCCGAACGCGATACGGACGTCGTCGGACGTGGGGGCCGCCACGGCGGCCGCCTCGGGCGCGGCCGCCGGGTCGAGGACCACCTCCGGGGCCATGACGGCCGGATCGACCTCGAGCACCGCGTAGCCGCCGACGGCCCCGGCGCCGAAGCCGGGAGCGAAGACCCGGGTGCGGCCGGTGACGGCGCCGTCGGTGCAGGCGTCGTGGAGCGCGATCGGGATGGACGCCGCCGACACGTTGCCCATCGAGCCGATGTTGAAGTACAGCTGCTCCGCCGAGAGGCCGGCCTTCGCCGCGAGCTGCAGGATCATCGTCTTGTTGGCCTGGTGCGGGACGATCAGGTCGACCGCGTCGAGCATCGTGCCCGTGCCGTCCGGGCCGGCCTGCTCGGTCAGCTCGCCGATCATCTGGGAGAGGTAGCGGGCGACGAGCGCCTTCACCTCGGGCCCGTAGACGGTGATGTCGTTGTCGAACTCCGGGTTCGGCCAGATGATCGAGTTGACCTGGGAGACGGGGCCCGACGCGTAGGTCTGGAGGAGGTCGACGTCGCCGCGCTCGCCCTCGGCCGCCGGTGCGACCACCATGGCCGCGGCGCCGTCCCCGAAGATCATCCGGGAGGTGCGGACGTTGCCGATCTTGTCGGAGAACTTCTCGACGCAGACCAGCAGCACCGGGCGCCGGACCTCCTGCAGCTGCCGGACGGCCTCGGCCAGGCCGTAGGGCAGGCCGGCGCAGGCGGCGACGATGTCGGCCGAGCAGTGCGTCTGCAGCAGCCCCAGCTGACCGGACAGCCACGTCGACAGCGACGGGATCAGCCGCTCGCTGGTGCAGGTGGCGACGAGCACGGCTCCGATCTCGGACCGGTCGCGCCCGGAGTGCTCCAGCGCCCGGACCGCCGCGGCCCAGGCGAGGTCCTCGATGTCCAGCTCGGTGTAGCGGCGCTGGTCGATGCCGGTCTTGGTGGAGATCTCCTCGGCGCTCATCGGCGACCAGGAGAACGCGGAGTTGCGCACGACGTCGTCGTTCGAGCAGACGTGCTCGCCGCGGACGACCGCGAGGGCCTCCACCTTCGGCTGGACCGCGAACGCCTCGCGGACCCGCACCGGCGGCAGCGGGCGCTCCGGCTCGACCGGCTCGGCCTGCGTCGCGATCCGGCCGCGGCGGGCCGGGCGGGCGCCGGTGGCGCGGTCGAGGAAGGCCGCCACGTCGCGGTTGCGCGGGTGGAACGCGATGACGTGGTCGTCGTCGCCGATCTCGTCGGCGGTGCGCAGCTCGGTGGCCGCGCGGTCCCACGGGTACTGGTTGTGCAGGACCATCGCCCAGCGGGTCAGCGCCTCGAGCTCGGGCCGTTCGGCGTGCGCGTCGAGGATCTCGCTCCAGGAGAAGACCGGGTAGTCCGGGTCGTGGTGCGGCACGACGAAGGTGCGGGCGCCCGGGGTGGTCAGGAACTGCTCCACCGTGGGCTTGACCGCCGGCAGCTCGGTCGCGTGGTGGCGACGGTTGCCGTAGACGTCGAAGAGCAGGTCGAAGATCTTCTCCTCGACGCCGTCGTCCCAGGTGGAAGGCAGCACCGCGAAGGCCTCCTGCACCGCGCGGACCTTCTTGTCGCCGTCACGCCAGGGGGTGAGGGTCGGGAGGAAGACGTCGCCCCGGTGCCGCGGCAGGTCGCGCCAGCGGGTGGGCCGCTTCTCGAACATGGTCAGCGTGTACCGGTTGACCCAGAACAGGTTCTGGCTCATGTCGCGCAGCAGCGCGAAGCGGCTCCGGTAGGCGCCGGTGGTGACGCGCTCCAGGATGTCGGTCCCGGTAGGGGCTTTCGCCTCGAAATCGCGGCCGACGATTGCGGTGAACTGTTCGAGATCGTCGATCACCGAAAAGTCGAGCTCGCCGAGGAAATTGGCGGGAAAGACCAGACGGTCGTGGCTGTTGACCACGAACGGCTTCATGTGACGACCTCCTGGAGCGGCGTCAGCCAGATGAATCACCAGGCCGGACGCGAATGCGGACCGGGTGATCGGATCGGTAGCGGTGCCGATGACGGTATCGGTGAACAGGCACGATAGGAATGTGATCCGGCCCCGGAGTGTGCGCGCTCACGCATTGTCGGTCAACTCGGACTGTTACCGGCGAGAATGTTACCCGTGGGTCTACTCGCGGGTTCTTATTACATTCTTGTTGTCTCCGCAGGTGGGCGCCCGCGTGGTGTCCACACTGGAATGATCACTGGACGTGCCCGCGCCGTCTCCCGGCGTGCACATGCAGCGCGGGGGTGTGGCGCGGTCGATGGCGACACCGGGTCCGCCGAAGGTCCGCGCCGGGCCGGGGGCCGCCGCGCGGCGGGCCGGGCGCAGAGGGATCCATAGTGGACGGGACGGTCACCGGACCGGCGTCCGTCCCGGTGCCCGGAACGCGACACGGACGCAATTCCCGTGACGGGTGGGAACGGTGGGCGGGACCGCGCCGGAACGCGGGTCAGGAGGCGGTGGTGACCGGCTCCCGCGCGACCGACGGCGCCGGTGTCAGGGCGACGAGGACCGTCGCCACCAGCGCCGCGACGCCGGCCGCGGCGAACGAGATCGTGTAGGCCGAGGCGGCGGGCAGGGTGCCGCCGTCGAGGACCAGGGCCGTCGTCACCGCGGCGACGACGGCCGTGCACGAGCTCGTCCCCAGCTGGCGGGCGAGGGTGTTGAGGCTGTTCGCCGCGGCCGTCTCCGACTCCGGCACCGCCTGCATGATCGTCAGCGGGATCGCCGAGTAGGCCAGCGCCGCCCCGACCGCCGCGACGGTGGACACCAGCATGAGCAGCCACACGGTGCCCGGGATCAGGGCGAACCCGAGGTTGCCGGCGCCCAGCAGCAGCGTGCCGAGCACCAGCGTGGTGCGCGGCCCGCGGACCCGGGACAGCCGGGCCGAGGCCGACGAGAAGACCACCATCGAGCCGCCCATCGGCAGCAGGACCAGACCGGCGACGACCAGCGACAGCCCGAAGCCGTACCCGGTCGCGACCGGCGCCTGCAGGATCTGGGTGGCGAGCACGAAGCCCGCGAACATGGCGAAGCCGACCAGCACCGACGCGAGGTTCGTCAGGAGCACCGCCGGCCGCGCGGACACGCGCAGGTCCACCAGCGGGCCCGGCACCCGCAGTTCGTACCGCCCCGTCACCAGGGCCAGCACGACCGACGCGGCGAACAGGCCGAGCACCAGCGGCGAGGCCCAGCCCCAGTCGTTGCCCTTCGACACCGCCAGCAGCAGGCACACCAGGGCGGCGCCGACACCGAGCGCCCCGACGGTGTCGAACCGGCCGCCGCTGCGCAGGTTCGACTCGGGGACCAGCCGCCGTACCACCAGGATCTGGAACACGGCGATGACCGCGGCCCCGGCGAACAGCCAGCGCCAGCTGGTGAACTGCGCGACGACGCCGGTGATCGGCAGCCCGATGGCGCCGCCGAACCCGAGCGACGACGACATCAGCCCGACCCCGGACCCGACGCGGTCGGCGGGCAGGACGTCACGCATCAGGCTCATCCCGAGCGCGATGACGCCGAACGCCGCGCCCTGCAGCACCCGCGCCGCCAGGAGGAGAGCGATGCCGGGGGCGACCGCGCCGAGCAGCGAACCGGCACCGACCAGGCCCAGGGCGACCAGCAGCATCCGCCGCTTGCCGTACATGTCACCGAGCCGGCCGAGGACCGGCGCCGACACGGCACCGGCGACGAGGTTCGCGGTGATCAGCCAGGACGCCGTCGACGGGCTCACCGACAGCAGCTCCGGGAAGCGCGGCAGCAGCGGGACGACCATCGTCTGCACCAGCGAGACGAGCAGGCCGCACGAGGCGAGCACGGTGATCGCGACGGCCGGCCGGTGCCGTGCCTCCTGTGCGGGGCCTCCGGGGGACGCTCCTGCGGATCGACGGGCCCGGAACACACGACCTCCGACGCTGCTGTTGTGGATGTGCACGATCAGGTGAGCACGTCCCGCATGTCGGCGGCAACAGGGAAGTTTGCATTGCCAGCTTTCTCACCGGTGCCCGCCCGGCCGGGTTCAGCGGGGTGGCACCGGCTCCGGTGGCGGCGGGCCCACGTAGGTGGCCGACGGACGGATCAGCCGACGCTGCTCCGCCTGCTCCAGCACGTGGGCGCACCAGCCGACGACCCGGCTGGTCGCGAACGTCGGCGTGAACATGCTGCGCGGGATCCCGCAGCCCGCCATCACCACTCCGGCGTAGAACTCGACGTTCGCGTGCAGCGGGCGGTCCGGGCGGAGCTCGGCGAGGGTGGCGGCGACCCGGCGTTCGACGTCGGCGGCGCGGGCGGGCAGCGGCCCGCCGAGCCGCTCGGCGACCTCCCGCAGCAGCGCCGTGCGCGGGTCCGGCCCGCGGTACACGGCGTGTCCGAACCCCATGATCCGTTCGCCGGCGGCGAGCCGGTCCGCCACCCAGCGCTCGGGTGAGCCGCCGGCGTCGCGGTCGATGGCGTCGAGGCCCTCCAGTGCGCGGTCCGGCGCACCACCGTGCAGCGGGCCGGAGAAGGCACCGGTCGCCGCCGTCACCGCGGACGCGACGTCCGCGCCGGTCGACGCGACGACGCGTGCGGTGAAGGTGGAGGCGTTGAACCCGTGGTCCAGCGTGCTGACCAGGTAGGCGTCGACGGCGCGGGCGTGCCCAGGGTCGGGTTCGGCGCCGGTGAGCATCCACAGCCAGTCCGCCGCGGGTTCCAGGTCCGGCCGGGGCGGCACCGGGTCGAGGCCGGACCGCAGCCGGTGCAGCGCGGCCAGGATCGTCGGCGTCGCCGCGCAGACGGTGAGCGCGTCGTCGGCGCCGCGCTCCGGGCCGGCGTCCCACACCGGTCGCATGCCGTGCAGCGGGCCGAGCACCGACAGCGCGGCGCGCAGCCCCGCGAGCAGGTCGTCGCCGCACGCCGCGGCGATGCCCGGAAGCAGCGCGGACAGCGCGGCGGGCAGCGCCCGGCGCTGCGCGATGCGGGCGGCGAACGCGGCCCGCTCGTCCGGGTCGGGCAGCCGTCCGCGGGCGGCGAGGAACCAGGCGCAGACGAACGTGCGGGTCCGGGCGAGCTCGACCGCGGAGTACTGGCGGTAGTGGTAGAAGCCCTCGTCGCCGCGGACGTCGCCGAGGGTCGTGGTGGTGACGGCGACGCCGCGCAGGCCCGGTGGGACCTCCGGCACGGCGGCCCTCTCGGTCGTGGTCATGCCGCGGACGGTCCGCCCGGCGACAACGCTTGTCAATATTGATCCGGTCAATGTTGATCCGGTCCCGTAGGGTGCCGTCGTGGAGTTCCTGAACGCCGCCGAGACCGCGGAACGGCTCGGGGTGAAGCGCGAGACCGTGTACGCCTACGCCAGCCGCGGGTTGCTGACCAGCGTGCGCGGCGCGCAGCGGCGGGGGAGCCGGTTCGCCCAGGACGAGGTGGAGGCGCTCGCCGCGCGCGGCCGGGAGGCGGGCGAGCCCTCCGGCGCGGTCGAGCGGATCCGGACCCGGATCACACTCGTGGCCGACGGCGGTCCGTGGTTCCGCGGCGTGCCCGTGGGCGAGCTCGCCGTGGCCGGGACCCTCGGGGACGCGGCGGCCGTGCTCTGGGAGACCCCGGGCCCCGTCGCGTTCGACGCCGATCCGGCGCTGCTGCCCGTGGCCCGCGGTGCGCTGGCGGCGCTCCCGGGCGGGGCGCGCACCACCGACCGGTTCCGGGTGGCGGTCGCCGCGCTCGCCGCGGCCGACCCGCTCCGCGCCGACGTCGCGCCCGCTGCGGTCGTGCGCACGGCGTCCGGGCTGCTGGGGACGGTCGTCGACGCGCTGGCGGGCGGCGGGGACGGCCCGCTCGCCGCGCGCCTGTGGCCCGCCCTGGCCCGTGACCCGGACGGCGAACCCCCGCCCGCGGCGCTCGACCACGTCCGCGCCGCGCTGGTGCTGCTCGCCGACCACGGCCTGGCCGCGTCGACGGTGGCGGCCCGGGTCGCCGCGAGCACCCTCGCCGACGTGCACGCCGTCGTCTCCGCCGGGCTCGGCGCGCTCGACGGCCCGCGGCACGGCCTCGCGAGCGGGCTGGCCCACCGGTTCCTCGCCGGCGCCCTGGACGACCCCCGCGGCGCGCTCGCCGAGCGGCTGCGCGCCGGCGAACGTGTGCCCGGCTTCGGGCACACGGTGTACCGGGGCCCGGACCCCCGCGCGACGGTGCTGCTGGACCGCCTGCGCGACGACCCGGCCGCGGAGCGGGTGCTCGCGTGCGTGGACGCGGTGGCCGGGGACCTCGACCGCGGCGGCGAGGGCCCCGCCCCGAACGTCGATCTCGCGCTGGCCGCGTTGCTGCACGCCCACGGCCTGCGGCGCGACGCCGGCGAGCTGCTGTTCGCCACCGCCCGCACCGTCGGCTGGGTGGCGCACGCCCGCGAGGAGTACGCCGAGCCCGGCCTGCGGTTCCGGCCGTCCGGCGTCTACACCGGGCCGCGACCGGGGAGCCGGGAGCACCCGCCCGGGACCGCGGGGTGAGGATGGCCGGATGACGCGACGACGTTCCCTCGCCGACGGTGTGTCCGACCGCTTCCGCGAGCTCTGGTCGGAGCGCCGCCCGTGCGTCCTGGTCACCCCGCGGCGGGACGGCACGCCGCATGCCGTGCCGGTCGGGGTGACCGTCGACGTGGAGGACGGGATCGCCAGGGTCCTGTCCAGCGGCGGCTCGCAGAAGGCCCGCAACGTCGCCGCCGCCGGGCCGGACGGGGCCCGGGTCACCGTCACCGCGGTCGACGGCCGGACCTGGTCGACCCTCGAGGGGGTCGCCGTCGTGGATCCCACCCCGGAGGGGGTGCACGCCGCGGAACGCCGCTACGCCGCGGAGTACAAGGAGCCCCGGGTGAACCCGCAGCGGGTGGTGCTGCGGATCGTCGTCGACCGGGTCCTCGGCAACGCCTGATCCCCGCCGCCGCGCCGGCGGGGATACTCGACGGCGTGGACCTGCCGGAGACGACCTTCCTCGGGCACAGCACGCTGCGGCTGCGCCTCGGCGGGCGCACCGTGCTCACCGACCCGGTGCTGACCTCCGCGGTCGGGCCGCTGCGGCGGATGGCGCCCGCGGTCGATCCCGCGGGGCTCGGCGGCGTCGACCTGGTCCTGATCTCGCACCTGCACGCCGACCACCTGCACCTGGGCTCGCTGGCGCTGCTGCCGCGCGACACCGAGGTCGTGGTCCCGGCAGGGGCGGCGGCGTGGCTGCGCCGGCGCGGCGTGGCCCGGGTGTCGGAGCTGGCCGTCGGGCAGCGGCGGACGTTCGGCGGGCTGCACGTCACCGGCACCCCGGCCGACCACTCCGGGCACCGCTGGGGCCCCCGGCTGACCCACGGCCCGCAGGCCGACGCGATGGGCCACCTGCTGGAGGGCGACGGCCTGCGCGTCTACGCCGCCGGGGACACCGGACTGTTCCCGGGCCTCGGCGACGTCGCCGCCCAGGGCCCGATCGACCTCGCCGCGCTGCCGGTGTGGGGCTGGGGCCCGAGCCTCGGCCCGGGACACCTCGACCCGGCCGGTGCCGCCGAGGCCGTCCGGCGGCTGGCGCCCCGGGCCGCGCTGCCGGTGCACTGGGGCACGCTCGCCGTCACCGGGCTCTGCTCGGTCCCCGGGCGGACCGGCGGGCGGATGCGGGAGCTCCTCGTGCGGCCGCCGCACGACTTCGCCGCGGCGGTCGCCGCGGCCGGGCTGCCGGCGCGCACCCTGGTCGTCCCGCCCGGCGCGGCGGTCGGGGCGGCGGTGTGAGCGTGCTGGGCGCCGTGCTGCAACCGGCCACCGAGGAGTGGTTCACCGCCGAGCTGAGCCCGGACGCCGGCCGGGTCGCCTACCTCGTCGTCGGGGGCGGGGTGCTGTTCGGCTCGATCCTGCCGGTGGTGCCGACCGGGGCCATCGTCGGTGCCGCCGCGGCGACGGCGATGACCTCCCCGGCGCTGTCGCTGCCGGTGGTGCTCGTGCTGGCCTTCGCCGCGGCGCTCGCCGGGGACCTGGTGACCTACGCCGTCGCCCGCCGGGGGAGCGTCCCGGTGCTCGACGCGGTGGCAGGCGGCCGGTTCGGCGGGGCGCGCACCGGCGAGCGGGTGGCCCGGGTGCGGGCCGCGTTCGCCGACCGCGGCTGGCTGCTGGTCCTGGTCGGCCGGGTCGCCCCCGCGGGACGGGTGCCGACCCTGATCGCGGCCGCCGCGTCCGGGATGGCCTGGTCGGTGCTGCTCCCGGCGGTCGCGGCCGGCGCGGTGCTCTGGACGCTGCTCTACGGCGTGCTCGGGGTCCTCACCGGCAACCTCACCGACTCACCGCTGGTGGCGGCGGGGCTGGCGGTCGGGCTCGTCGCCGTCGTCGGCGCGGTGACGGCGCTGGTGGGCCGCCTGCGGTCCCGGCGCCGCGAGCGGCGGGCCCACTCGCCGGGAGAGCCCGCCCACGACCGGTGACGGGTGCGGTCAGGTCCGTCCCGCACGCTCCTGCAACGCGGCGTCGATCTCCTCCAGGCTGCGCCCCTTGGTCTCGGGCATCAGCCGGTGGAGGAAGACGAACCCGGCCACGCCGATCACCGCGAAGATCGCGAACAGCCCGGACTCCCCGAGCGTGGTGATGAGCGTCAGCGTCGTCGACGCGATCACCAGGTCGATGCCCCAGTGCGTCGTCGCGCCGAGCCCGGCGGCCTTGCCGCGGACCGCGGTCGGGAACACCTCGGAGTTCACCAGCCAGATCGCGATGCCCAGGCTCGCGGCGAACGCGGCGATGTACACGCAGAGCGCGACGACGACGAGGACCCCGACGATGCCGTCCTGCGAGGGCAGCAGGAACAGCACGACCAGCGCGACCAGCGCGGCGACGACGACGGCGAGCCCGCCGAGCAGCAACGGCCTGCGGCCCCACGAGTCGATCCGGGCCAGCGCCACCGCCGTGACGACCGTGTTCACCACCCCGATCCCCACCGTCGCCAGGAGCGCGCCGGTGTCGGAGCCGAACACCCCGGACAGGATCGTCGGCGCGTAGTAGATGACCGCGTTCACCCCGACCAGCTGGTTCACCGCGGCCACGCCGATGCCCAGGGTCAGCGCGGGACGCAGCTGCGGGCGGCGCAGGTCCGACCAGGTCCAGCGGGCCTCGTCGCGGGCGGCGGCGCGGATCTCGGCGATCTCGGCGTCGGCCTGCTCGGGCGTCCGGCCGGCGAGCGCGGCTCGCGCCTCGTCGACCCGCCCGCGCAGCACCAGCCAGCGCGGCGACTCCTGCGCCCCGGCCAGCCCGACGAGCATCGCCAGCGCCGGGACACCGGCCAGCAGGAGCGGCCAGCGCCAGCTCTCCGCCTCCGCGAACATTGAGTTGACCAGGTAGGACAGCAGGATCCCGACCGTGATCAGGAACTGGTTCATCGAGACCAGGCGCCCGCGTGACTCCTTCGGCGCGATCTCGGCGATGTAGAGCGGCACGCAGACCGAGGACACGCCGATCGCCAGCCCCAGCAGCACCCGGGCGCCGAGCAGCACCCCGGTCCCCGGGGCCAGCCCGGAGAGCACCGCGCCGAGAAGGAACACCGCGGCGACGCCGACGAGCGTCCGCCGCCGGCCGAGTGCGTCGGTGATCGCCCCGCCGGCCAGCGCGCCTACCAGCGCGCCTACCAGCAGCCCGGAGACGAGCAGCTGCTGGCCGGCCTCACCGAGCCCGAACTCCGGTGCGATGAACAGCAGCGCCCCGCTGATCACCCCGGTGTCGTAGCCGAACAGCAGTCCGCCCGCGGCGGCGACGGTGGTCGCCAGGCCGATCCCGCGTCCCTGCCGCGTGCGGTGGCCGGTGTCGCCGGTGTCGCCGTGTGTCGTCATCGACAGCCCCTCCCGGTCGGGTCGCGCGACGGGTGCGCCACGCAACAACGGCGACCAGGGTTGCCGTATCGGTCCGTGACTGTCCACCGTTCGCCGCAATGCGGGCCGGAACCCACACGATTCCGGACACAGACGGAACCGGCCGGGCGCGACGGGAGGGGGTACGTCGCACCCGGCCGGAGACCGGTGGGGGAGGGGTCAGTTCCCGCCGCCCCCGAAGGGGTTGATCCCGAACGGCGCGGAAGGTGCGGAACCGCCGCCCTGCCCGGAGCCCTCCGGCGTGGTGAGGGCGCCCTGCCGGGCGGTGGCCGCCTCGGTGTCCTGCGCGCTGCCGAGGGTCACCGGGACCTGGCGGGCGTCCGCCCCGCTGCCGATGGTCAGCGTGACCTGCTGGCCGGGGGTGAAGTTGCCGACCCGTGCGATCAGGTCCGCGAAGCTCGACACCGGGTACTCGTCGACCTTGGTGACGACGTCGCCCGCCGCCACGCCCGCGTTCGCCGCGGGCGAGCCGGGCTCGACGGCCGCCACCTGCGCGCCACCGGTGCCCGCGGTCTCGGAGCCGGAGGCCGACACCGACCCCTGGACGCCGAGCTGCGGCTTGGTCGCGACGCCGTCCGACATCAGCTCCTGGGCCACCCGCTTCGCGGTGTCCACCGGGATCGCGAAGCCGAGACCGATCGAGCCGGCGTTCTGCCCGCTCGTCGCGATCGCCGAGTTGATGCCGACGACCTGCCCGGCGAGGTTGACCAGCGGACCGCCGGAGTTGCCCTGGTTGATCGGTGCGTCGGTCTGCAGCCCGTTGTAGACGACCGGGGTGCCGCCGTCGCCACTGGCGGAGACGGTGCGGTTCAGCGCGGACACGATGCCGGCGGTGACGGTGCCGGAGAGCCCCTGCGGGGACCCGGTGGCGACCACCTGCTCGCCGACCTGCACGCCCGAGGACTGGCCGAGCGTGGCGGCCTTCAGGTCCGAGGCCCCCTCCAGCCGGATGACGGCGAGGTCGTAGCTGGGGGAGGTGCCGACGACGGTCGCGCGGTGCTGGGTGCCGTCGGCGGTCGAGACCGTGATCTGCCCGCCGTCGCCCGCCCCGGAGACGACGTGGTTGTTGGTGAGGACCTCGCCGTCGGCGGTGAGGATCACGCCCGACCCCTCGGCGGTGCCCTGCGCGGTGCGGACCTGGATGTCCACCGTGCTCGGGGTGATCGCGGCGGCCGCGCCGGCGATGGAGCCGTCGGCGGCCTGGGCGGGGGTGCCCGGGGCGGCGGAGCTGGACAGCGTCGCGGTGCTCGAACCGGTGTCCCCGCCGAGCACGGCGTAGGCGCCACCGAAGCCGACGCCGCCCCCGATCAGCCCCGCCGCGACCGCGACGGCGACCAGGCCGGCACCGAAGCGCCGCGGCGGCTTCGGGGCAGGGGCCTGCGCCGGGAACGGCGGGTACACCGAGGTGGGCGGGCTGCCGGCACCGTGCGCCGGGATCGTGGGGTTGCTCGCGGAGGCCCACGGCGGCGGGGCCTGCTCCTGCTGCCTCCGGTGGTCGGTGTCGGTCACGTCGGTCGCCTCCTGAGCGCTCCTGCCGTCGGCGTGCCCGGGGCCGTCCCCTGCCGCACGCGGATCGGGCCGGGTGGGGTCCGTGGCGCCGCCCCCGGTGGAGGTCTCCCCGTCGGCGCGCCCGCCGGTGCCCGGCCCGTACTCGGTCATGGGAGCAACTGTGCGGCGTGACCCTGAGACGAGCCTGTGATCGCGCTGGGAATCCCGCGCGCGTTCGGTGTGGACCGGTGGGGCCGCGCTCAGGTCCCGCGCCTCAGGTCACCGCGCCTGCGATCGTCAGGACCAGCCCCAGCAGGACGAGTGCGGCGCCGCCGCGGGCCCACCACCGCTGGCTGCGCCGGTCGGTGGCGGTCAGCTCGTCCTCGGTGCGGGTGGACAGGACGAACGGGTGGGACGTGTCCTGCGGGGCCCGGATCACCAGCGGACCGTCACGGTCGTCGACCTCGCCCAGTACGTACATCCGCACGCCGGGGCGGAGCACCCACTCCTGGTTGCGGTAGCCGAGCGTGCGGTCGCCGCGGGGGCCGCGCTCGTCCGCCGGGTCGAAGCGGTCCAGCACCAGCTCGACCGGGTCGGGACGCCGCCCGCCCGGGTCGACGCCGATGGTGTGCCCGTCGCGCAGCAGCGGCCAGCCGTGCGGTGACACCCGCTCGGAGACGGTCTCGGTGTGGGTGGAGGTGCGCATCCGGCCCTCGGAGTCGCGCTCGCGGCGCTCGAACCGGCGCTCGACCCGGTGGGCGTGCCAGACGCACTCGACGCCGGCGAGCTCGGAGCGCAGCAGGCCGACCGGGGCGGGCGCGGCCTCGCCCACGACCTCGCAGACCTTCCGGAACCGGCCCGGCCCGCCGTTGAGGTCCGCGGCGATCCCCGCCTCCTCCAGCAGCCGGGGCACCGGCAGCGTCTCCGCCGCCATCATCGCGTGCACCCGGCGCTGGGTGTGGACGGCGGCCCAGAAGCACCCGGCACCGGCGAGCAACGCGATGATCCCGATCCACAGCACGACGGGAACCTAGCCGACGGTCACACCAGCTCGACGACCGTCGCGTTCGCCGTGCCGCCGCCCTCGCACATGGTCTGCAGCCCGTAGCGGATGCCGCGGTCGCGCATGTGGTGCACGAGCCGGGTCAGCAGGATCGTGCCGGAAGCACCCAGCGGGTGCCCGACGGCGATCGCGCCGCCGAGCGGGTTGAGCCGGGCGTCGTCGGCGCCGAGCTCCGCCTGCCAGGCCAGCGGGACCGGCGCGAACGCCTCGTTGACCTCGAACGCGCCGATGTCGCCGATCGCCAGCCCGGAGCGCTTGAGGACCTTCTGGGTCGCGGGGATCGGCCCGGTCAGCATCCGCAGCGGGTCGGCCCCGGACACCGCGCCGGAGTGGTAGCGGACGATCGGGGTCAGTCCCAGCTCCGCGGCCCGCTCCGGCGTCGTGACGAGCACGGCGGACGCGCCGTCGGAGATCTGCGAGCTGTTCCCGGCGTGGATCACCCCGGTCCCGGAGAACACCGGCTTCAGCGCGGCGAGGGTCTCGGCGGTCGTCCCGCGGCGCAGCCCCTCGTCGGCGGCGAATCCCGGCGCGCCCGGGACGTCGACGAGCTGCCCGTCGAACGCGCCCGAGTCGATCGCGGCGGCGGCCAGCTCGTGCGAGCGGGCGGCGTACTCGTCGAGCCGGGTCCGGGACAGCCCCCAGTCGCGGGCGATCCGCTCCGCGCCGACACCCTGGTTGAAGTCGTCGTTCGGGAACTCTCCCGAGGTCAGGTCCTCGCGGTAGCGGTCGCGCACCAGCGGGCCGTAGGGCCGGCCCAGCTCGCGGCCCGCGCCGAGCGGCACCCGGGTCATCGACTCCACCCCACCGGCGACGACGACGTCGTACTGCCCGGCGAGGACCATCCCGGCCGCGAAGTCGAAGGCCGACTGGCTCGACCCGCAGGCCCGGTTGATCGTCACGCCCGGCACCGTCTCCGGCCATCCGGCGGCCAGCAGCGCGTACCGGCCGATCTGGGCGGCCTGGTCGCCGACCTGGTTGACGCAGCCCCAGACGACGTCGTCGACCACGCCGGGGTCGATCCCGGTCCGCTCGGCGAGCGCGGTGAGCACGGCGGCCGACAGGTCGACCGGGTGGACCTCGGACAGCGATCCCTTCCGCTTGCCGATCGGTGTGCGGACGGCCTCGCAGACGACGGCCTCGGGCATGGCGGGTTCCTCCTCGGTCGGCGGTGACAGGGGCGGTGCGGTTGCTTCGCGACGCTAAGCCATCCCGGCCGGCACGTGCTGAGAGTGCGGTCACATCGATCCGCGACGGTCGAGCAGGACTGGATCGATGAGGTAACGTCAGGTCCCGTACGCGAAGGGGAGTAGCTCCCAACGCTGCGCTCGACATACTGGTCCGCCCCGATCACGAGGGCCGGCCCGGGCGCAGGGCCTGGCCACCAGGTGAGCGAGACCTTCGATCCGGATGATCCGGATCGAGGTCACCCGTACCCCTCGATCCGGAGCGAGATCGAGGGATGGACATGGACGGATTCCTGGCTGCGTTCGCGGTCAGCTTCGGCGTCATCTTCGTGGCCGAGCTCGGGGACAAGTCCCAGCTCATGGCTCTCACGTTCGCGACGCGCTTCAAGGCGATCCCGGTGCTCGTCGGGATCACGATCGCCACGTCGGTGACCCACCTGGTGTCGGTCGCCGTCGGGTACGGCCTGGGCGCGTCGATCCCGACCGGCTGGATCGCGCTGGTCGCGTCGGTGGCCTTCGTCGCGTTCGGCGCCTGGACCCTGCGCGGGGACTCGCTGACCGACGACGAGGAGCAGAAGGCCAAGCGGGCCGGCGGGTCCGCCGTCGTCGCCGCGTCGGTCGCGTTCTTCCTGGCCGAGCTGGGCGACAAGACCATGCTCGCCACGATCACCCTGGCCACCCAGTACAGCTGGTTCGGCGTGTGGCTCGGTTCCACGCTGGGCATGGTCGCCGCCGACGCGCTGGCCATCGTCGTCGGCCGCAAGCTCGGCCAGAAGCTCCCCGAGCGGGTCATCTCCGTCGGTGCCGCGATCATGTTCTTCGTGTTCGGCGCCTGGCTGTTCGCCGAGGCCGTCCCGCAGGTCTGGGGCGACGACGCCTGGGCCCGGCTCGCCGACGCGATGGGTCACCAGGGATTCGGCTGGGCCGCGCTGGCGCTGGGTCTGGTCGCCGTCGGGACCGGGCTCGTCGTCCGCGGCCGGGCGCACCGGGCCCGCGGGGAACGCCGGCTCGACGTGGCCAGGGCCCCGGGCAGTCCGGCCTGGTGGGCGCGGACGCTGTTCGTCGTCGCCGCCGTCCTCGGCTTCGGTGCCCCGCTGCTGGTCGCGCTGGACGTGCTCGAGCCGATCTCGGTGCTGTCCCGGCCCGCGGTGGCGGTCGTCGGTGCCGGTCTGCTGCTGCTCGGGTTCGCCGTCGTCGCGGTCGCCATGCTGCAGCTCGGCACGGTGTGGCGGCGCAGCGCGACCGAGGCGGGCGCCGCGGCCGCCGGGGACCCGGACGCCGCGCGACGCCCGGTGCTCGCGACCGGTGGCCTCTACCGCCGCGTCCGCAACCCCGCGCTGACCGGGCTGATCGTCGGCTGCGCCGGGATGCTGTTCATGGCCCCGACCCTGCTCGGGGTGCTCGCCGGGGTGCTGATCCTCGTCGCGGTGCAGATCCAGGCCCGCGCGGTGTACGAGCCCGGGCTGGGCAGCGCGCTGGGGCCCGAGTACGACGCCTACCGGCTGCGCACCGGCCGGTTCCTGCCACGGGTCCGCCGGACCGGGGCGGACGGCGACGCCACGGCCGGGGACGACCACACCCGGGTCGGCTGACCTCGTCCCGGTACGCCGTACGGTAATTCCGGTACGGTGTACGACGTCAGGGGCCGCGGTGGCGCGGCCCCGGCGTCGGAGGGAGAGCCCATGACGATCCTGGTGACCGGGGCGACCGGGAACATCGGCCGGCTGGTCGTCGACCACCTGATCGCCCGCACCGGTGAGCCCGTGCGCGCGCTCACCGTCGACCCGGCGCGGGCCGCACTGCCCGACGGCGTCGAGGCCGTGCGCGGTTCGGTCCGGCGGCCGGCCGCGCTGGACGGGGCGTTCGACGAGGTCCGCGCGATGTACCTCGCCCCGTACGAGCCGACGGCGGCCGAGGTGCTCGCGGCGGCCGCGGACGCCGGGGTGGAGCACGTCGTGGCGCTGACCGGTGAGCCGGACAGCTGGTGGGGGACCGTGACGAAGGCCGTCGAGGCCGCCGGCCCCGCCTGGACGCACCTGTGGCCCGCCGACTTCGTCGAGAACTACGAGATGTGGCTCCCGCAGATCCGGGCCACCGGGGTCGTGCGCGAGCCGTGGCCGGAGCTGGCGAGCACGCCGACGGCGATGACCGACATCGCCGAGGTCGCCGCCGTCGCCCTGACCGCGCCGGGCTACACGGGCCGGGCCCTCACGCTGACCGGCCCGGAACCGGTCAGCCGTCGTGACGCGGTGGCCGCGATCGCCGAGGCCACCGGCGTCGGGATCGGGTTCGAGCAGGTCACCCCGGACGAGGCCGTCGCGGCGCTGGAGCCCTCGGCCGGCCGGGACGCCGCCGAGATGGTCGTCCACACGATCCTGGGTTTCCTGCACGACGCCGAACCGGCCCCGAACGGCGTGGTCGAGGAGGTGACCGGCCGTCCCGCGACGACCGTCGCCGCCTGGGCGCACTCCCACGCCGACCGCCTGCGCGCCGCGATCACCTGACACACCGCACCCGACCCCGCACCCCCGCTCCTCGGCCACGGCCGCGCTCACGGGGTACGGCCGCGCTCACGGGATCGGGCGAGCGTGGGCGGAACCGGTGAGCATCTGCGGGCCTCGCAGCGCAGGACAGCGCGGGGCAGAGCAGGACGAGGCGGGGCGCTCACGCGACAGGGCCCCGCTCATGCGATCGGGTGAGCGTGGCCGGAACCGGTGAGCGTCTGGGTGCCGCGCCGCGCCGCGCCGCGCCGCGCTGGGCCGTGCCGCGCCGGGCCGCTCACGGAATGCGGCCCCGCTCGTGCGATCGGGTGAGCCTGGCCTGAACCGGTGAGCGTTTGCGGGCCGGGCCGGGCCGGGCCGGGGCGGGCCGGGGCGGGCGCGGTGGCGGAGCGCCACCGCGCCCGGGTGGGCGGTCAGGTGTACCAGGTGGGCTGCGGCAGTTCGTCGCGCAGCAGGTGGGCGCCGACCTCGCGGCGCTTGTAGGCCACCGGATCGTGCAGGGTGTGCGTGCGCACGTTGCGCCAGAACCGGTCGAACGCGAGCTCCGCGGACGTCGCGCGGGCGCCGAGCCCCTCGAAGATCCCGGACGTGATCTCCAGCGCGACGTCGGTGGCCCGCGCCTTCACCGCGGCGACCCGGACCTCGTGCTCGCCACGCTGCTCCTCGGTGACGTTCCAGGCGTCGCGGTGGATGGCGAGCCCCTCCTCGGCGACGGCGTCGGCCAGTGCCTCGACCGCCCACAGCTTCGAGCGGTAGTCGCCGTAGAGGTCGAGCTGGTAGGGCTCGTCGACGGCGCGCTCGGCGTCGCCGTGCAGCCAGGGCCGGGTCACGGTGCGGGTGTACCGGGCGCCGGTCTCGAGCGCGCCCCGTGCGATGCCCAGGTAGAAGTTGACGAACACCAGCTGGATGGTCGGCACGTTGAGCGTGTTGTAGACCCGCGGCTGGAACGCCTTGTCGGTGAATCCGGCCGCCGAGGCCCACGGCACCCGGACGTCGGTGATCGTCACGCTGCCGCTCTCGGTGAGCCGCTGGCCGATGTTGTCCCAGTCGTCGTGGAAGACGATGCCGTCCTGCTCGCTGGGCACGATCGCGAAGACGTGGGTGTCGGTGCCCTCCAGTACCCCTTCCAGCACCGTGACGTCGGAGATCGTGCTGCCGGTGGAGAAGCTCTTCCGGCCGTTGTAGACGATCTCGTCGCCCTCGTCGCGGATCAGCAGGTCGGAGTCGCGGGGGTTGACCGCGCCGCCGAAGAACCAGCGGTTCCGGGTGGCGTCGGCCTCGACCGCCTCGATCTGCTCGGGCGTGCCGACCAGCCGGGCCGCCCAGAACCACAGCAGGTGGTAGCCGAGCAGCTGGCCGATCGAGCCGTCGCCCGCGGCGACCTCGCGGATCACCCGGTAGGCGGTCGGCCACTCCTGGCCGCCGCCCCCGTGCTCGACCGGGCCGAGCAGGGTGACGAGCCCGGACTCCTTGAGCAGGGCGACCTCGTCGTAGGGGGTGGCGCCGGCGCGGTCGCGGGCGGCGGCGTCGCGCTCCAGGATGCGGCGGACCTCGCCGGCCCGGCGCAGCCAGCCCGCCTCGTCGGTGGGGGCGGGCGCGGCGGTCCAGTCGACCACCTCGGCGACGGTGGCGGTGCCGGAACGGTTCTCGGTCGTGGTCATGCGTGTCTCCTCGTCGGGGAGAGAATGCGTCCGGGCAGGCGCCGGTCACCGTTTCCGTACACGTGACCCGGCGGTTCCGGGGTGTGCGGGAACGGTGATCCGGTGCCCGTCCCAGGACGGCGGGGATCCGTGTCGGGTGATCACCGGCGGGCGCGGCGGGAACCGGGCTCCGACGGCTGCGCCGCAGGTCGGCGACGGTGCGGCGCGGCGGTGATCAGCGACAGATCGACGAGTTCACGCGGGACAGGTCGACGTGGCGTCGACGGGTGAGCTCGGTGGACTGCACGATTCCCAGTGTTCGCGAGAATGCGCGAGGACGTCAATGGCGCGTCCCCCGCACTGGGATTCACGGGGGGTTGTCCGGACCGGTTCCGCGTCCGGGCGCGGACGGGCCCGGCGAGCGTGCCGCCCGCCGGGCCCGTCGGTGGATCGGCTCAGACCGTGACCGGCCGCGGCTCGCGGGCGGCGAGCTCGGCCTCCTTCTCCCGGATGATGGGGAGGACCTTCTCGCCGAAGTACTCGACCTCCTCCTGGAAGTGCAGGAAGCCGAGCAGCAGCAGGTTGGCGCCGCGCCGCTTGTACTCGATGGCGCGGTCGGCGATCTGTTCCGGCGTGCCGATGAGCTGGCTCTTGAAACCGTCGTTGTACTGGACCAGGTCGGAGAACGACGAGTCCGCCCACATGCCGCGCTTGTCGCCGGTGGAGTTCCCGGCCTGCTGGACGGCGTCGCGGAAGCCCTCGACGGCGGGCTTGTTCGCCTTCTCGATGATCTCGCGCAGGGTGTCCCGGGCCTCCTTCTCGTCGTCCCGGGCGATCATGAAGCCGTTCAGCCCGAACCGGACGGGCTGCAGCCGCGGCGCGGTCTTCGCGTGGCCGAGGACCTCCTCGACCTGCTCGGTGAAGCCGTCGTAGTCCTTGCCGTTGGAGAAGTACCAGTCGGAGACGCGGCCGCCGTTGCGGCGGGCGGCCGTCGAGTTGCCGCCCTGGAAGATCTCCGGGTGCGGGCGGCCGGGGACGTCGACCGGCTTGGGCTTCAGGTCGAAGCCGTGCACCCGGTAGAAGTCGCCGGCGAACTCGGCGCCGCCGTCGCCCGCGGTCCAGATCTCGCGCAGCACCCGGATGAACTCGTCGGTGCGGCGGTAGCGCTCGTCGTGCTCCAGCCACGGCTCGCCCATCGAGGTGAACTCGTCCTTGAGCCAGCCGGAGACGACGTTGACCGCGATCCGGCCCTTCGTCAGGTGGTCGGCGGTGGCGATCCACTTCGACAGCACGGCGGGCTGCCACAGGCCGGGGTGCACGGCGGCGATGACCTTGAGCCGCTCGGTGGCCAGGCCCAGTGCGAGCGAGAAGCTGGTGGCCTCGTGCTGGTGGTCGGCGCCGTAGCTCGCCATGTAGCGGATCTGGGAGAGCGCGTAGTCGAAGCCGTTGTTCTCGGCGGTCTGCGCGAGCTTCACGTTGTAGTCGAAGCCCCAGTCGGTGCGCTGCTCGATGGTGCTCGTGACCAGGCCGCCGGAGACGTTCGGCACCCAGTAGGCGAACTTCAGCGGCTCACTGATCTGTGCGTTCAGTGTGGTGTCGAGATTGTCGGCGGTGGTGTCGGTCATGGGGGATGAACTCCAGGGTGTCGTCCGCCGGACATGCCGGGCATGCCGGACACGGCGGAGTGGGCGTGCTCGGACGCCCGTGGGAGGAAACGGAGGAAAGAGAGGAAACGGACCCGCGGATCAGCAGATCAACGACAGGCCTGGCTCGTGACGACCAGGTGATCGACGTGACGGCGTCGCGTCAGCAGGAAAGCGACCACACCACCACCGAACCCGCGGGTAGGTGCGTTGTCAACCGGTGGGGGGCGAGGTCACCGCGCGGACGGGTCGGCCTGCCCGTCCGCGCAGGTCCGCAGGGCCTCGGCGTGCGGGCCGTCCGTGCCGCCGCCGACCAGCTCGACCACCCGCGGGTCGAACCCGCGCGCGCCGAGGAACCGGGCGGCGTCACGGACCGGGTCGCCACTGCGCCGGACGACGGGGGAGTGCCCGACCGGGTGCAGGATCGCCGCCGTCATCAGCAGGTCCCGGTCGAGGCCGCGCTCCTCGGCGAGCTCCCGGGCCCGGATCGCGGCCCGCTGCGCCCGCATCCACAACTCCGGGCGCTGGTGTGCGAGCAGCGTCTCGGCGAGCGCACGGGCGGCGTCGAATCCCACCCGGCGAAACTAGCCCGCCAGGGACGCGAGCACGAACACGACGCAGGACAGCGCGAACCCGACCAGCGAGATCAGCGTCTTGATCACGCTCCAGGTCTTGAACGTCGTCGGGACGTCCATCCCGAGCAGCCGCCCGATCAGCCAGAAGCTCGCGTCGTTGACGTGCGGGAAGATCGAGGACCCGGCGGCCAGCGCCAGCACGACGGCGACGGTCTGCACCGGACCGAGCCCCGCCTCGACCACCGAGGCACCCAGCAGCCCGGCCGCGGTCGTGATCGTCACGGTGGCGGTGCCGAGCGCGATCCGCAGGATCGCCGCGACCAGGAAGACCGACACGATCACCGGCAGGCCGGTCGCCCCGAGCGTCCCGGCGAGCGCGTCGCCGATCCCGCTGGCGATCAGCACCGCACCGAACATGCCACCCGCCCCGGTGATGAACACGACCGGCGCGATCGGCTTGAGCGCGTTGTCGAGGAGGTCCTCGACGAACGCCGCCCGGCGCCCGCGGCGCGTCGCCAGCACCCAGGTCGCCACCAACACGGTGATCAGCAGCGCGACCGGGGTCGCCCCCAGGAACTGCGGAAGCACGACCCACGGGGCATCGGGGTCGACGGCGCCGGTGTCCGCCAGGGTCGCGGCCAGCGTGTTCGCGAAGATGAGGACCAGCGGCAGCAGGAGAAGCCCCACCACGACCCGCGGCCGGGGCGGCGGGCCGGTCTCGTCGTCGTCTGCCTGCGGGCCACCGGTGAGCAGCTCGGGGACCGGCAGCACGATGCGGCGGCCGATCCAGACGCTGTAGAAGTACGCGCCCAGGTACCAGGTCGGCACCGCGACGAGGACGCCGATGAGCACCACCAGCCCGACGTCGCCGCCGAGCAGCACCGTCGACGCGACGGCCCCGGGGTGCGGCGGCAGGAACACGTGCATCGTGGACAGTGCCGCGGCCGCGGGCAGGGTGTGCACGAGCACGCCGCCGCCGACCCGGCGGGCGACCGTGAAGATGATCGGCAGCATCACCATGAAGGCGGCGTCGAAGAAGATCGGGAAGCCGAACAGCAGCGAGGCGACGCCCAGCGCGAACGGCGCCCGGCGGTCCCCGAACCGGCTCACCAGGGCGTCCGACAGGGCCCCGGCGGCACCGCTGACCTCGGCGAGCCTGCCGAACATGGCGCCGAGCCCGACCAGCAGGGCGACCTCGCCGAGGGTCTCGCCGAAGCCGTCCACCAGCACGTCGAGGACCGCGTCGGCGGGGATCCGGGCCGCGAAGGCGGTCAGCGCGGAGACGACGGTCAGCGCCAGCAGCGGGTGGATCTTGAACCGGATGATGGCCACCAGCAGCACGACGATCGCGCCGAGCGCGATCCCGAGCAGCGGTCCGGTGCCCAGCGGCGATGTCCAGTTCTCCACGAGGTCCCTTCCGACGACGGCGTCGACCGGTCGTCGGGGAACAACGCGCCGGTGCGAGAGGTGACGTTCCGCTCGAAACGATCACTCCGTACCGCGTGGACGGTCCAGCTTGCGGACACGAACGACATTGCGGAACTTGTGGTCACGGCCGGGACGGGCCGGCGCTCCTCAGCCGAGACCCAGGCCCGTGAGCACCCGGCCGACGCGCTCGTCCTCGCTGCGCAGGAAGGTGCCGAACTCCGGGCCGGGCAGGTAGGCGTCCTGCCAGTTGTTGCGGCGCAGCACGTCCTGCCACTGGGGGGTGCGGACCATCGCGGCGAAGCAGTCGTCGAGCCCGCCCGCCTGGCCGGGTGTCAGACCGGGCGGGGCGAGGATCCCGCGCCAGTTGGTCACCTCGAGGTCGATGCCGGCCTCGCGCAGGGTCGGTGCGCCGACGCCGGGGATCGGCTCCCCCGCGGTGATCGCCAGGATGCGCAGCGCGCCGGACGCGATCTGGTCGGCGAACTCGCCCAGCCCGGACACCCCGAAGGTGACCTCGTCGGCGAGCAGTGATGCGAGCAGCTCGCCACCGCCGTCGTGCGGGACGTAGCCGACGCGCCGGGGCGGCACCCCGGCTCCCTCCGCGACCAGCATCGTCGCCAGGTGGTCCGGGCCGCCGGTCGACGACCCGCCCCCGACGGCGTTGCCCGCCGGGTCGGCGCGCCACGCGGCGAGCAGCTGGGGCAGGTCGCGGAACGGCGAGTCGCGGGCCACCACGACGATCTCGGTCTCGCGGGTCAGCCGGGCGAGCGGTGTCGCCGCGGTGAGGAGCCCGGTGGCGTCGGCGGAGCGGGTGGCGCCGACCAGGCCGAGACCCATGCTCAGCACCAGCCGGTCGTTGCCCGCCTCGTTCACCACCCGGCCCAGTCCCGCGATGCCGCCCGCCCCGGGCAGGCTGAACACCTCGGCCGGGCCGGTGATGCCGGCGTCGGACAGCGCCTTGGCCGCGCTGCGGGCGGTCACGTCGTACCCGCCGCCGGGCGCGTTCGGGACGAGGAACCGCAGCCCGCGGACGGGTTCCGGGCCGCCGCAGCCCGCGGCCGCGCCGGTCGCGAGCGCGGCGAGCCCCGCGGCGACGCCCGCACAGAACGTCCGCCGGGACGGACGGGCGGGACCACCGGTGGCGGTGTCGGTCATGGGCTGGGTCCTGTGGTCGGTCCGGCAGGGTGCGCCGGGCACACCCGGACCAGCCTAGTCTGGGCCGGTGGGACGGCGTGGCGGCACGAGGACCCCGCTGGCGCGCCAGTTCCTGGTCTGGCAGCTGGTGGTCGTCCTGGTGCTGCTCGGTGCGGTCGCGGCGCTCGCCGCCGTGCAGTCCGCGGAGTCGTTCCGCGAGACGCAGGGCCGCCGGATGCTCTCGGTCGCCGAGGACGTCGCGTCGGTCCCCACGGTGCGGGAGGCCCTGCAGCGTCGCCAGTACGACCTGCTGCCGTCGTTCGCGCGCAGCGCGGAGAACCTGTCGGGCGCCGACGAGATCGAGATCGTCGACGCGGGCCTGGTCGTGCGCACGTCGCCGGACCCGTCCCGGGTCCGCGAGCGGTTCGATCCCGGGGCGAGCACCGCGCCGGCCGGCCGGGCCTGGGTCGGCGCCCCGGACGGCCGCACGGTGGTCGCCCAGGTCCCGGTGATCGACGACCGGGGTGCGGTGGCCGGGCTGGTGTCGGCCGGGATCCGGGCGCCGTCGCTGTGGGAGTCGCTCGCCGGGGCCCGCACCGAGACGGTCGCGCTGCTCGGGCTCGCGCTCGGCGTCGGCGTCGCCGGGTCGCTGCTGCTCGCCCGCCGGGTCCGCCGGCAGACACTCGGCCTGGAGCCCGGCGAGATCGTCGAGCTGGTGCAGCGGCGGGAGGCGATGCTGCTGGGGATCAAGGAGGGCGTGGTCGGGCTGGACACCGCCGACCGGATCACCCTGCTCAACCCGGTCGCCCGTGAGCTCCTGGAGCTCCCCGGCGCCCGGCCCGGCGACCCCGTCGCCGATCTCGGCCTGGACGACCGGCTGCGCGAGGTGCTCACCGGCGCCGCCGCCGGGGAGGACCAGCTGGTGCTGCGCGACACCCGGGCGCTGGTGCTGAACCGGATGCCGGTGCGCCTCGACGGCCGCGAGGTCGGCGCGGTGGTCACCCTGCGGGACCGCACGGAGCTGACCACCCTGCAGCACCGCCTCGACGCCTCGCACACCGTCACCGACACGCTGCGCGCGCAGGCCCACGAGTTCTCCAACCGCCTGCACACCATCGCCGGACTGACCGAGCTCGGCGAGCACGAGGAGGTGCGGCGGTTCGTCGCGGGGATCGTCGCCGCCTCGGAGGGCTGGCGGCGGGAGGTGTCGTCGCGGGTGGGCGACGCGGCGACGGCGGCGCTGCTGGTCGCGAAGAACAGCCGGGCCGCCGAGCGCGGTGTCGAGCTGACGTTCGACCCGGACTCACGGCTGGAGCCCACCGACCCGGAGCGCGACCCGGACCTGTCCGCCGACCTCGTCACCGTGCTCGGCAACCTGATCGACAACGCGGTCGACGCGACGGCGGGCCGGTCGGGTGAGCGCCGCGTGCAGATCGGGCTGAGCGGTGGCGGGGACGACGACGGCGGCGAGGTCTGGATCGAGGTCCGCGACTCCGGCCCCGGCGTGGCCTCCGAGCTCGCCGAGGAGGTGTTCCGGGCCGGGTTCAGCACCAAGGCCGCCGAGATCGGCGGCCGGGGCCTGGGCCTGGCGCTCGCCCGGCAGGCGTGCCTGCGGCGCGGTGGGATGATCGCGGTGCAGGACGCGGCGGAGGGCACCGGAGCGGTGTTCGTGGCCGTCCTGCCGGTGGCCGGGGAACCGGCGACGACGGGAGAGGAGGTGCAGCGGTGAGGGTGCTCGTGGTCGACGACGACTTCATGGTCGCCAAGGTCCACTCGGGATACGTGGAGCGGATCGAGGGCTGCACCGTCGTCGGGGTGGCGCACCGCGGCGCGGAGGCCCTGGAGCGGGCGGCGGAGCTGCGCCCCGACCTGGTGCTGCTCGACGTGTACCTGCCCGACATGTCCGGCATCGAGGTGCTGCGCGGGCTCCGGACCGGCGCGGCGGACGACTCGTTCGTGCTGGTCGTGACGGCCGCGGACGACCCGGACACGGTGGCCGCGGCACTGCACGGGGGCGCCCTGCACTACCTGGTGAAGCCGTTCGACTCGGCGGCGCTGGCCGCGCAGGTGCACCGGGCCCGGCGACTGCGCCGCGACCTGGACCGGGTCCGCGGCCAGTCCGACATCGACCGCCTCTTCGGCGGCACCGGCGGGATGCCCGCCGGGTCCGCCGGTGGCCCGGAACGGATGCCGAAGGGGCTCACCACCCCGACCGCGGACCTGGTGGCGCGCACCCTGCGCGAGCACACCGGCGCCGGCGACGCCGACCTGTCGGCCACCGAGTGTGCGGAGGCCACGGCGCTGTCCCGGGTCAGCGCGCGCCGCTACCTCGAGCACTTCGTCACCACGGGCACGGCGACGGTGCGGCTGCGCTACGGCGGCACCGGGCGCCCGGAGCGCCGCTACCGCTGGGTCGGCTGACCCGGCGCTCCGGCGGCCTCGTCCTCGGCCTCCGCCGCGTGCTCCAGCAGCTTCCACGCGAGGGGCTCCAGCACCGCCGACGGCAGCGCGTGGCCCATCCCCTCGATCGACACGAGCCGGACGGGCGGCGCGGCCCGGCGGCCCGCGATGCGCTCGGCGAGGAACGCCGCGTGCGGCGGCGGGTTCACCGGGTCGGCCGGGGCCTCGACGACGAGGGTCGGGACGGTGATCGACCCGAGCTCGTCGCCGCGGTCCAGCCCGCCCGGGTCGGCCTGGGCGTGCGCGGTCGGCGCCTCCACCCGGCCGGAGTGGGCCATCACGCGTCGTTCGAGCTCCTCGAACTCGGCCGGCTCGAACGGCAGCGCCCCGCCCGAGAGCCGCCGCCAGTGCTCGACCCGCCAGGCGAGCTCGCTGCGCTCGTCGCGCGGGTCGTGCATCTCCTGCCACATCCGCAGCACGTCCCGGGGCGGCCCGGGCAGGCCGGCGAGGTCCGCGCCGAGCGCGGCCGTGCAGAGCAGCGCGGCGCTGGCGAGCCGGTCCGGCGCGTCCAGGGCGAGCAGCTGCACCAGCACCCCGCCCATCGACATGCCGACGACGTGCGCGCGGCCGATGCCGCACGCGTCGAGCACGGTGAGCGCGTCCCCGGCGAGGTCGGCGATGCCGTACGGGTGGTCCTCGAACGCGTGCGAGGACCGGCCGGTGTCGCGGTGGTCGTAGCGGACCACGCGGTGCCGCTCACGCAGCAGCTCGACGAGGGCGTCGGGCCAGCCGATCCCGGAGGCGTTCGCACCCATCACGAGCAGGACGGGGTGCGCGGGGGTCTCGCGGTGGGCGGGGAGGTCCTCCACCCACAGGGTCACGCCCGGCTCGATCTCGACCTCGCGCTCCACGTGCGCAGCCTGCCAAAGGACGATCACGGGCCGGCGGCCGGGCCCGGACGCGCGACGGCCCGGTCCGCGGGAGGCGGACCGGGCCGTCGCGCGGCACCGGGCTGGCCCGGCGCCGGGTGGCGCTACGAGGGGTCGGTCAGCCGACCTTCTCGATCAGGGCCTGGCGCTGACGCTCGCCGAGACCGGCGGCGCGACGCGAGGCGTCGATGCCGGCCTCCTCCATGACCTTCGAGACCTTCGCCGGGCCCCAGCCCGGGACGCTCTTCAGCAGGTCGGCGACCTTGGTCTTGCCGACGATCTGGTCGGTCTTCGCGCGACCGAGCACCCCGGGGATCGTCTCCTCACCGCTGGCGATCTTGTCGCGGAGCTCCTTGCGGGCGGTGCGCGCGGCGGCCGCCTTCTTCAGCGCCTCGGCACGCTGTTCCGGGGTCAGGGTGGGCAGGGCCATCGCTGACGCCTCCTCTCGGTTCCCAACACCCCGTACCGGGGTGGATTCCCATCGCGGATCGCGGTACAGACTGGCAGAGACCCCCGCGCGACCTGCAGGAACCCCCTCCACGGGGCGTGTCGGACGCCCGCGGAGACCGCTTCCGGGCTGCTCGGCGCAGCTCGGCGACCGCCCGTCGCACCGTACGGGGGATTCCCTGTTCCCGCAGGTCAGAGGCATGAGTGCGGGATGACCGGTCAGAACCCCAGCGCGGTGCGGAGCCCGGCGACGTCCCAGAGGGTGCGGAGCTCGTCGATCCGGCCCTGCCGGACCCGCACCAGCTGGACCGCGTGGACCTCCACCCGGCGTCCGGTGGGGGCGACGCCCGGCAGCAGCCAGGGCAGCTCGTGGTCGTGGGTGAAGGCGAACCGGACCTCGTCGGCGATCCGGCGCACGTCGAGCGTGCGGGACAGCCGGGTCCGGGTGCCGCCGCCGGGCAGCGACGCGGCGACGACGGCGAGGTGCCCGCCCACCGCGTCCGGCCCGGTGCCGCCCGCGCCGGTCGGCAGCTCGGTCCACACCACGCCGTCGCCGAGCACCGCGGTCGCCGGGGCGGGATCACCGCGGTCGTAGAGACCGTCGGCGGCGTCGTCCCAGAGCCGCGCGACGTCGCGCATGAGCGTCTGCATCGCCGGGGTCACCCGGGAACCGTGCCACGGCGCGGGCCCGCCCGGATACCGGAACGCCCGGGTGGCCGGTGCGGCCACCCGGGCGTTCCGGGACGGGGGAGGGGTCAGGCCGACGCGGCCGGCTTCTCCTCGGGCGGGGCCGGTGTGCCCGGCGCGGTGCGCGGGTCCACCTCGCTCCGGTGCTCGGCCTTCTCGGCGGGGAGACCGGCGTCGCCGTGGTGCGGCTCGGCCTTGTCGTACGACGCGGTCACGCTGATCAGGCGGTGGCCGCGGTAGCGGGCGTAGCGCAGCGACCGGACCCAGTTGTAGAGCGTCCCGAGGCGGTTGCCCCAGCCGATCAGGAACATGACGTGGACGTAGCACCACATCAGGTAGCCGAGCCAGCCGGTGAACTTGACGCCGCGCACGTCGGCGACGGCCTCGCGGGCGCCGATGGTGGCCATCGAGCCCTTGTCGAAGTACGTGAACGGGGCCGGGGTGGTGTCATCGCCCTTGGACCGGGCCTTGATGAGCTTGCCGACGTAGGTGCCCTGCTGCATCGCGACCTGCGCGACGCCGGGCAGCCGGTCGATGGTCGAGACCATGTCGCCGATGGCGAACACGTCGCGCCGGCCGGGCAGGCTGCAGTCCGGGTCGACGGAGAGCCTGCCCGCGCGGTCGACCTCGCCACCGGAGGCCTTCGCCAGCAGCTCGGCCAGCGGCGAGGCCTGCACGCCGGCGGCCCAGACCTTGGTGCGGGCGACGATCCGGTCGGTCCCCTGGGGGCCCTTGACGGTGATCGAGTCGGCGTCGATGTCGGTCGCCATGGTGTTCAGGCGGACCTCGACGCCCTTCTTCTCGAGGGTCTTGCGCGTGTAGTTCTGCAGCTTCTTCGCGAACGGCGGCAGCACGGCGGGCGCGGCGTCGAGCAGGATGATCCGGGCGTCGCGGGTGTCGATCGCGCGGTACTCGCGGGGCAGCACGTGGCGGGCCAGCTCGGAGAGCTGACCGGCCAGCTCGACGCCGGTGGGGCCGGCGCCGACGACGACGAACGTCGTCCAGGCCCGCTGCTCCTCCTCGGTCGGGGCGACCTCGGCCAGCTCGTAGGCGCCCAGGATGCGGGAGCGGAGCAGCCGGGCGTCCTCGATGGACTTCATGCCGGGGGCGTGCTCGGCCCACTCGGGGTGGCCGAAGTAGGCGTGCGTGGCGCCCGCGGCGACGACGAGGGTGTCGTAGGGCAGGTCGATGTGCTGCCCGTCCGGCGAGGCGGCGTGCACGATCTTGGTCTCGAGGTCGATCTCACCGACCTCGGCGAGCAGCGTGCGGACGTTGTCCTGCTTCTTCAGCACCCGGCGCAGCGCCGGGGCGATCAGGCCGGGGGACAGGATGCCCGTCGCGACCTGGTAGAGCAGGGGCTGGAAGAGGTGGTGATTGGTGCGGTCGACGATCGTCACGTCGACGTCGGCGCCCTTGAGGGCCTTGGCCGCCTGCACGCCGCCGAAACCACCGCCGACGATCACGACCTTCTGCCGGCCCGTGCCTTCGTCGTGCCCTGCCGTGCTCACCTGAGTCCGCCCCTCGTCGGTCGGTCCTGGCGCGGGGTCTCCGCGCTCTGCTCGGTGGCCGGTGCTGGGTCCTCGCCGCCGGAGGTGAGAGGGCGGTGAACGACGGCCGTACCGGCCGATGACTACGACGGTATTGACCGCGGGACCCCGGAGCAAACCTCATCGACCCGGAAACGCCTTCCAGAGTCCGAACTCACACGTCGATCATGCACAAGCGAGATGCGCACCCCTCGGGACATGGGACGATGGTCACCATGTGCGGGATCGTCGCCGCGTTCGGCGGGACAGCGGTGGGAGCACCGGAGGACTTCGAGAAGTACGAGCGGATGCTCGCCAGGGTGGCGCACCGCGGACCGGACGACACGGGTGTACAGGTCGTCGGGAACACCTGGCTCGGGCACCAGCGCCTGTCGATCATGGATGTGAGCGGCGGGCACCAGCCGATGTCGGACGCCGACGAGACGGCCTGGATCGTCGGCAACGGCGAGATCTACAACCACGAGCGCATCAGCAAGGCGTTCCCGGACGGCACCGTCCGCACCAAGTCCGACACCGAGGCCGCGCTGCACGCGGTCATGTGGGACGGGCAGGTCGCGGTGGCCTCGCTGAACGGCATGTTCGCCGTCGCGATGGGCCGTGAGGACGGGTCCGGCCTGGTGGCGCGGGACCCGTTCGGCGTGAAGCCGCTCTACTGGGTCCCGCCGGCCGACGTCGGCGGCACCGACGTGCCCTACACCGCCCCGGACCCCGAGGCGACCGTGCTGTTCGCCAGCGAGCTGCGCGCCTTCGACGAGGAGGACCGGCCGTACGTCGAGTCCTTCCCGCCCGGGTGCCTGTGGAGCCCGTCGTCGGGCCTGGTCCGGTTCGCCGAGGCGGTGCCGGTCGAGGTCCGGCCGTCGCGGCGCGCGATCCGCCCCGGCTGGGACGACGCCGACCTGTCCCGGGTCCGCGAGGCCGTGATCTCCGCGGTGCGCCGCCGGATGATGTCCGACGTCGGCGTCGGGGTCTTCCTCTCCGGCGGGCTCGACTCGGCGCTGGTCGCGGCGATCGCCGCCCAGGAGGCGCGGGCCCGCGGTGAGCAGCTGCCGACGTTCGCGGTCGGCACCGCCGACTCCGGCGACCTGATCGCGGCCCGCAAGGTCGCCGCGCACATCGGATCGGACCACCACGAGATCATCGTGACCGCCGAGGACATCGGCGAGGCCCTCGACCACGCCGTCGAGGTGATCGAGCACTACGACCCGGCGCTGGTCCGCAGCTCGGTGCCGAACCTGATCCTGGCCCGCGAGGCCGCGAAGAAGGTCAAGGTCGTGCTGACCGGGGAGGGCGCCGACGAGCTGTTCGCCGGGTACTCCTACACCCACACCGACGACTACGCCGACCCCGACACCCTGCAGGCCGAGCTGGTCCGCTCCCTGGAGCAGCTGCACCACCTGAACCTGCAGCGCTGCGACCGCACGACGATGTACTTCGGCCTGGAGGCCCGCGAGCCGTTCCTGGACTCCGGCCTCGTCCGCACCGCGCTGGCGCTGCCGCCGGAGTGGAAGCAGCGCACCGACGGCCGCCCCGAGAAGGCGATCCTGCGGGAGGCGTTCGAGGGCTGGCTGCCCGAGGACCTGCTGTGGCGGGGCAAGGAGCAGTTCGGCGACGGCTCCGGCGCCGGCACCGTGCTCGCCGAGCTGGCCGGCCGCAAGGCCGCGGAGGCCCGGGAGTCCGGGGAGACCCGGTCGGTGCCCGAGCAGCCGGAGTACTCGTGGCCGCTGCGCAGCGAGGAGGAGTACCTCTACTACGAGATCTGGCAGTCGCACTTCGCCGGGATCCGCCCGGACCGCGTCCTGGGCGCGTTCGCGACCGCGTGACCGCGCGCGGCCCGGACCCCGCCGGTCCGGGCCGCGACGGCACTCAGTCACGCGTGGCGCGCGCGGCCGCGGCCAGCTCCTTCGAGCTCGGGACCCCGGACGGGTCCGCCCAGTCCTCCGGCCGCCACGTGCCGGACGTGCGCAGGGCCCGCCCGCAGTGCACGAACGTCTCCTCGACGTCGACGACGATCGCCAGCTCCGGCGGGTCCTCCCACAGCCCGAGCACGTCGGCGTCGCGCACCACCCGGCCGTGCCCGTTGACCCGCAGCACGTGCTCGACCCGGGGGACGCAGAACGTCAGCCCGATCCCGGACCGGTCCAGCAGGTTGCGCAGGCTGTCGAGGCGCCGGTTGCCGGGCCGCTCGGGCAGCGCGATCCGCCGTCCGCCGTCGAGGACGCGGGGGCCGTCGCCCGGCGGGTTGCCGCGCGGGGTCACCGTGACCGACCCGGAGGCGCCGACGGTGCCGACGAACGCGAGCGTCGCCGCCGCGACGAACGACGCGGCGACGTCGTCGATCCGGTCGGCGGACTTGTCCAGCACCAGCGGGTGCGGCTCCCCGACGACCTCCCGCAGGTCGGACTCGGTGCGCGGCCCCGGCCCGTCCGCGGTGCGCGGGCCGGCACCGGGGGCGGGGACGGGATGGTGCCGCCCCGCGGGGACGACCATCGGCGTCCCCGTCACCGGGTCCGGCACGACCTGCGACTCCATCGCGAACACCCGCCGGACCAGGTCCACGGTCATCGTCGCCGCGGGCGGGCCCTCGGCGACGACCGCGCCGTCGCGCATCGCGATCAGGTGGTCGGCGTAGCGGCACGCCAGGTTCAGGTCGTGCAGGACGACGGCGACCGTCGTCCCCTCCGCCCGGTTGCGGTCGACGAGCAGGTCCAGCACCTCGACGGCGTGGGTCATGTCGAGGAAGGTCGTCGGCTCGTCGAGCAGCAGCACGCCGGTGTCCTGGGCGAGGACCATGGCGATCCACACCCGCTGCCGCTGCCCGCCGGACAGCTCGTCCACCGGGCGGTCGGCGAGCTCGAGCACCCCGGTCGCCCGCATGGCGGCGGCGACGGCGGCGTCGTCGGCGTCCCCGTGGCCGCCGAACCAGCCCTGGTGCGGTGACCGGCCGCGCTCGACGAGATCGGCGACGGTGATCCCGTCCGGCGCCACCGGGGACTGCGGGAGCAGCCCGAGCCGGCGGGCCAGCTCGCGGCCGCCGATCTCGCGGACGTCGGTGCCGTCGAGGGCGACGTGCCCGGCTGCCGGGGTGATGATCCGGCCGAGGCCGCGCAGCAGCGTGGACTTGCCGCACGCGTTCGGCCCGACGATCGCGGTGATCCGCCCGGGTGGCAGCCGGACCGTCAGGCCGTCGGCGACCACGCGGTCGTCGTAGCGCAGGACCAGGTCGTCCGCGGTCAGGCTCATGTCGTTCCCCTCGTACGGGCGCGGGCCAGCAGCCACAGCAGGTAGGGCGCGCCGACCGCGCCGGTGACCACACCGACCGGCAGCGCGACGTCGTTCACGAGATGGCGGGCCACCAGGTCGGAGACCAGCACCACCAGCGCACCGATGCCGGCGGCGTGCGGGAGCGACCCGTTCCCCGGCCCGGCCGCGCGCGTCGCCAGCGGGCCGCAGACCAGCGCCACGAACGACACCGGCCCTGCCGCGGCCACAGCGGTCGCGACCAGGAGGACTCCGACCGCGATCAGGGCGAGCCGGGCCCGCCCGACCGGCAGCCCGAGCGCGGTCGCGGTGTCGTCGCCGAGCTCCAGCCGGGGCAGTGCCCGGGCCAGCACCAGCGCGAGCGGGACCAGCACCGCGCAGGCCGCGACCAGCGGCACCGTGCGCGACCAGTCGGCCTGGTTGATGCTGCCGGTCAGCCACACCAGGTTCTCCTGCGCGCTGGTCAGCGACGCGCGGATCATCAGGAACGACACGACGGCCAGCAGCCCGGTGCCGATCCCGAGCCCCACCAGCACGAACCGGACGCCGTGCAGGCCGTCGCGGTGGGTCAGGGCGAGGATCAGCACCGTCGTCGCGACCGCACCGAGCACCGCCGCCACCGACACACCGGCCGCGGACAGGCCCAGCAGCACGGTGCCGGCGACCGCGGCGGCGCTCGCCCCGGCACTGATCCCGATGATGTCCGGGCTGGCGAGCTGGTTGCGCAGCAGCCGCTGGAACAGCGCCCCGGCCAGCCCGAGTGCCGCGCCGACCAGCACGGCGGTGAGCGCGCGGGGTAGCCGCAGCCGCAGCACCACCAGCTCGGTGCGCGGCGATCCGGAGCCGAGCAGCGCGGCGACGACGTCGGCGGGCGGGACGAGCTGTGCCCCCGCCGAGAGCGTGACGACGAACGCGGCGAGCACCGCGGCCGCGACGACCGCTCCGGAGACCAGGACGCGTCGCCTCCGACGGGCACGCAGCCCGCGCAGGACCGCGACCCCGCCGGTCGCGTCGGTGGTGTCGGGCGGGGCGCTCACCGGACGAACTTCCGGCGACGCACCAGCGCCACGAACAGCGGCACGCCGACGACGGCGGTGACCACACCGGCCTGCACCTCGGCGGGCGGCACCACGACCCGCCCGAGGACGTCGGCGAGCAGCAGCAGCGACGGGCCCGCCAGGACCGCGAGCGGCAGCAGGGTGCGGTGACCGGGGCCGGTCAGCGCGCGCAGCACGTGCGGGACGGCGAGCCCGACGAACGCGATCGGCCCGGCCGCCGCCGTCGCCGTCCCGGCCAGCAGAACGAGCGCGAGCCCGCACACCAGGCGGTCGGCGCCGGGGCGGCGGCCGAAGGAGCGGGCGACGTCGTCGCCGAGCGCCAGCGCGTCGAGCCGCTGCCCGCAGGTCAGAGCCAGTGCCAGCCCGGCCACGACGAACGGGGCCGCCTGGGCCGCGATCGACAGGTCCCGGCCGGCGACCGAGCCGACCTGCCAGAACCGGTAGTCGTCGAACAGCGTCGGGTTGGTCAGCAGGAACACGGTGATCACCGAGCCGAGCCCGGCCGCCACCGCCGCGCCGGCCAGCGCCAGCGCGGCGGGGGAGACGGTGCGGCTGCTGCGCCCGACCCCGGCGACCCCGCCGACGACGACCGCGGCGAGCGCCGCCCCCAGGAAGCCGAACCACACGTAGCCGGTCAGGGTGGAGACACCGAACACCCCGATGCCCAGCACGACGGCCAGCGCCGCGCCGGTGTTCAGGCCGAGCAGGCCGGGCTCGGCGATCGGGTTGCGGGTCATGCCCTGGGCGAGCACCCCGGCGACACCGAGTGCGGCGCCGGCGAGCAGGGCGAGCACCGTGCGGGGCAGCCGGACGTCGGTGACGACCAGGCTCTCCGGCGTCACCGGCCCGTCGCCGAACAGGGCGTCGGCGACGGTCGCGGGCGCCAGCATCCCGGCGCCGACGAGCATGCTCGCCGTCACCGAACCCGCCAGCAGCACCACCAGCACGACGGCGGCGCGCCGCACCCGGGCCCGCCGGGCCGCGGCGGGCGGGGCGTCCGGCTCCGCCACGGCCGGCGCGGCCGGGCCGGCGGTCACGGTGCGGCCGCGGCCGCGTCCGCCAGGCGCGGCACCGTGCGGTCCAGCGCGAACGTCCAGCCCTGCACCGACGCGGCGGAGAACGCCTGCGACACGTCCCGGTCGGACAGCAGCACGCCGCGGCCGGCGGCGACCGACGGCACGGCCTGCCACAACGGGTCGTTCTCGATCTCGGTCGCGTCCTTGCCGATCGGCTGCATGACGGTGACGTCGGCGTCGAGCAGGTTCATGCGCTCCCGCGAGATCGGCGTCGAGAAGCCCTCGGTGGGCAGCGCGGCGATCTGCGGTGCCAGGGTCATGCCCAGCTCCTCCAGGAACTCCATCCGCCCGGAGCCCGCGGTGTAGGCGGCGTACTCGCCGAGGGTGTTGCGGGCACCCGACACGACGGTGGCCCCGGCCAGCTGGGGGTGCTGCGCGCGGGCGTCGGCGAAGCGCTGCTCCAGGCCGGACTGCAGCTGGGCGGCCTCCCCGGGGCGGCCGACCGCGGCCCCCACCATGCGGAGCTGGTCGCGCCAGTTCGTCAGGTAGTTCTCCCCGCCGGCCGGGATCGAGACGACCGGCACGCCGAGCTGGGTCAGCCGGTCGTAGCGGTCCCGGGTGCCCGCGGCGCGGGTGTCGAGGATCAGGTCCGGGTCGAGCGCGGCGACGGCCTCCAGATCGACCTCCAGGGTGCCGAGCACGGTCGGCGGGGTCGTGTAGTCCTGCGGCACCCACGGCCCGAGCCCGTCGCCGCCGACGGCGAGCCAGTCGGCCGCACCGACCGGCTCGACGCCCAGGGCGAGCGCGGTCTCGGCGTCGCTCCAGCCCAGCGCGACGACCCGCTGCGGTTGCTCGGGGACGGTGACCTCACCGAACGCCGTCGGGATCGTGACCGGGAAGGCTCCGTCGGCGGCGGGCGCGGTCGCGCCCTCGCCGCCCGGTGCGGGATCGGAGCCGGAACCGCAGCCGGCGAGGAGGGCGAGGGCCGCGAGGAGCGCGGCGAGGACGGAGGGCGTCCGACGGAGCACGGGGGGTCAGCCTTTCCGGTGATCAGGTTTCGCTTACCTAACCAAACCCGGACGGGCGAAAGGAAGGGAGCGTGTCGGTCGCCTCGGATCGGACGTCCGGAGCAACCCGGACGGGACTCAGTACTCGTCGGGGCGGATGCCGCCGACCGGGCCGAGCCCGGTGGTCGTCGTGCCCGAGCCGGAGTCCTCGGCGCTCTCCGCCGCGCCCTGCTCCTCCTCGGACGGGACGTCGGCCGCGCCGGTGCTCGCGCAGGAGTCCTCCACCGACTGCGGGGCGGTCGAGGCCGGCTCCGGCGCGGCGGACGACGACGGTGCCCCCGACTCCGACGACGACGGGGCCTCCGACGACGGGGCCGCCGGTGCCGGCGCAGGTGCCGGGGCGGCGAGCGCAGGGTCCGGGGGCGGCGGCGGGTCGGCGATCGCCCCGCGGACGACCTCGCGCATGTAGTCGGCGTCCGGGTCGGCGGTGACGAAGTAGCCGGTCGAGGAGTTCGGGTCCGGCAGTGACGGGTCGAACGCGACGCTCTCCAGCCGGAAGCCCTCGTCGGCCAGCACCGCCAGCGACGGCAGCACCTGCTGCGGCATGTCGGTCGAGACGTTGTCCCGGGTCACCGCGGCGATGCTCTGGAACCGGCCGATCAGCTCGGTCGCGCTGGTCTCGCTGATCACCGCCTGGATCAGGCAGCGCTGCCGCCCCATCCGCTGGTAGTCGGTGCCGTCGCGGCGGGACCGGGCGAACCACAGCGCGTCCTCGCCGTTGAGCGTCTGCATGCCCGGGGGGATGTAGCGGTCGGGCGTGACGTACCGGCCGAAGGCGGTGACCCCGCCGACCGGGATCGGCTCCTGCCCGACGTTGACCGTGACCCCGCCGACCGCGTCGATCATCGACGAGAACCCGGCCATGTTGACCTCCAGGTAGTAGTCGATCGGGAGGCCCGTCATGTACGAGATCGTCGACTGCAGGAGGTTGAGGCCGGGCTCGGCGGTGGGCGTCGGCGGCGCGATCTCCGGGTTCTGCTCGCCGTAGGCGAAGACGCCGTTGAGCAGGTAGTCGCCGGACAGCGGCTGCGAGGAGTCGTGGAAGCCGTCCGGGAACTCCTCGGCTGCCGGTGACCCCGGCGGGAACTCGGCACGCTGGATGTTCCGGGGGAGGCTGAACAGGGTCGTCCGGCCGGACCGGGTGTCGATGCTGGCGACCATCATCGTGTCGGTACGGGTGCCGCTGCGGTCGTCGCCGGCGTCGCTGCCGAGGAGCAGGACGTTCAGCCGGGGTTTCCCGAGCGCCTCGGCCGCGGACGTCCCGCCGCCCTGGAACAGGGAGTCCAGCAGCCCGCGCTGGGAGTTCAGCAGCTCCACGCCGTACCCGAACGGCACGGCGACGGTGAGGCACAGGAGTGCCGCGGTCCCCGTGCCGATGATCTTCTGGCCCAGTGGCAGCGTCCGTGGCCGCGCGAGCGCGTAGGTGCGGGCGACCTGGGCGATCCAGCCGATCCCGCCGAGCACCAGCGCGCCCGCGATGACGGTCAGCGTGGTGGTCGACAGCAGGTTCTGCAGCAGGACGGACCGGCGCGTCAGCAGCACCAAGACCGCGAGCCCCACGACGACCGCCAGCAGCGTGCCGAGGATCAGCCCGCCGGTGCGGCGACGGCGCAGCGCGAGGTGCCCGCTGCCGGGGAGGACGGTCGAGGCCGCGGTGAGGCCGAGCGCGGCGCCGAGGGAGGCGCGCGCGGTGTCGAGGGTCCGCCGGCGGCCGGGGGGACGGTCGTCCTCCTGCCGGTCCTCGTCGGCGGCGCCCGGCCGGCCGGTGCGTCCCGGTGCGACGGCTCCGGGTGCGGCCCCGGCCGCGGCTCCGGCCACGGCGGTGCCGGCTCCGGCGCTCGCCGCGGCCACGGCGGCACCCGCAGCGGGGGCCGCGTCGCGGGGCGGGCGGGCCGGCGTGGGGCGGCCGGGGCGGTCCGGCGGGCGCGCGCCGTCGGGACCGGGCTCGCGCCGGGTCGCGTCGGCGGGCCGGGTAGGCGGGGCCGCCGCGGCGGCACGCGTGGGGGCGTCGGCCGGGCGGCCCCGGCCGGGAGCACGGGGACCGGGCGGGCCACCGGGTCCTGCGGGCGTACCGGTGGTGCCCGGTCCGCCAGAGCGACCGGGTCCGCCCGGACCACCGGACCCGCCGGGCCCACCGGACCCGCCGGGCCCACCGGACCCGCCGGGACCACCGGACCCGCCGGGCCCACCGGACCCGCCGGGACCACCGGGCGCAGCGGGCCCACCGGACCCGCCGGGGCCACCGGGCGCACCGGGTCCACCGGAGGGCCCGCCGGGGCCACCGCCCGGACCACCGGGCCCGGGGGCCGGTCCGGGACGGCCGGCCGGTCCGCCGGGTCCGCCTCCGGGGCGCACCGGAGGTGCGCCGGGGGGCGCGCCGGGGCCGCCGTTCGGGGTGTTCGGGCGTGCGGGCGGGGGGCCCGCCGGGGGAGGGGGCTCCCGGCGGGAACGGCGCGGGACCACCGGCAGCTCACCGCTCAGCCGGGCGGCGCGGTCGCGCTCCTCCGGCGGGACGTCGGGCTCGGCGGCGCGGTGCCGTCGTCGTTCGGCCGCGGCCTCCGGACGGCCGGGGGTCCGCAGGGTCTCGCCGATGCCGCGGCTGGCGGCGCGGATCGAGCGGATGTCGGTCGGGCGGCTGTCGCTGTGCCCGCTGGACGCCGTGTCGCGTGCCCGGCGGGACCAGGCCGCGGCCCGCTCGGCCTCGGCCGCGGCGTCGCGCTCGCGGCGGCGCAGCCAGGGTGAGTCGCCGTCGTCGTCCGCGTTGCCGGGGCCCTCCGGGCCACCGGGTCCGCGCCGGGGGCCGGGCGCGCGGTCCCGCCCACGTCCGGGGGGCGGAGTGCCGGGGCGCTGCTCCGGACCGGTCGCCGCCGGGGGGCGGGGCTCACCGGGGGACCGGCGGTCCCGCGGGCCGCCGGACGGCGGCCGTCCGCCCGGGGGCGGGCCGGGACGTCCGTCGGGGGTGCCGCGAGGGGGCCCGGGAGGTCCGCCGGGAGCGTCACCCCGGGACTCGCCGCGCAGGTGCGGTCGGTCGTCGCGGCGCGGGCGCCCGTCGTTGCGGGAGCGGCCGGAGCGGCCGGGAGGAGGGGTGCCGTCAGGCGGTCGGTCGTCCACTCGGGCACCCCCTTCACTGATCGGCACGGATGGGTACCTGTGACGGCTGTGGAACCGGCACGGTGCGTGTGCCCGGCGACGGCTCCGGCGCCCGGGTCACCCGAGAGTACTTGCCGTGATCGTGATCTCGGTGGCCGCCCACCCACCCCTGTGGGTGTCTCCGGACAGGGTGGACATACCCGTCACTGGTACGAGACGAAGACCGGTGACTCGGGTCGGACGTCGTAGGTCCGGCGGGGTGTGAACGTCGGTGTGTCCTCGTCGAGGAAGTTCTTCCAGCCCCACCAGAGGCCCTGCGGCCGGGGTGCCGAGTGCAGCACGTTCCAGGTGTCGAGCTTCTCCTGCGGGGTGCCGTAGCCGTCGGCGTGCAGCACGGTCGCGAGCTCGGGGTGCGAGGTGACGACCGCCTGCCGGTCGGCGATCATCGGGACGCGGAACTGGTGCATCAGGAACACCTTCTGCGGCAGCCCGCGTTCCCGGACCAGCCCGGCCAGCCACGCCGACGTGGCGTTGACCTCGGCCGCGTCCACCGATCCGATCTGGTCGCCGTGCCGCTGCCCGGGTTCGAGCCGCCACTCCGGATCCAGGGCCAGGCCGACGTGCGGCTGGGCCAGCAGCTCGGTGTAGCGCTTCGCCTGGGTGAGGAAGTCGGCGCGGCCCGGCTGGAGGTCGATGACCACGTAGACCCCGGCCTTCCCGGCCTCCGTGACCCACGGCCGCAGCTCGTCGACGCTCATCTCCGCCGAGTAGTCGCCGTCCGCCCCGGGGACGCTGTCGGCCACCGTGGCGATGATCTCGAACGCCGGGACGACGGGCTCGCGCACCAGCGGCTGGAAGTCCGCGGCGAGGTCCCGGGCGCGGGCGATCGAGCGGGGCAGGTCCTGCTCGCCGAGCACGCCCATCGACGGGGTGCCGGGATGACCGTAGAGGGCCGCCATCCGGCGTCCGGGGAACACCTCGGTGCCGCCGCCCGGTAGCTCGGGCACCGGCGGCGCGGCGTCGGCGGGCGGCGCGGCGGGCGCGGGCGGCGGGGGCTCCGCGGCGGCGGGTGGATCGGACGTGCAGCCGGCGAGGACGGCGCACAGCGCGAGCACCGCGGTGAGGACGGCGGCCGGCCGCACGCGGGCGGACGACCGGTGACGGAGGGAACGGGACACCGGGACACGAAGGAGAGACACCGGTCACCAGGTTAGGTGACGGGCCGGGTTCCGGCCGTGCGGAGCGTGACGGCGTGTCGCCGCTCCGGAGTCCACGCCGTCCGCAGCGGTGGCGGGGCCCTACCGGGGCAGGACGGGGCCGTCCGGCCCGTCCTCCGGGCCGCGCTGCGGCCGCGGCGGTCGTCCGCGCAGGATGCGCTTCAGCCCGGCGGTGTGGCGGCGGCTCACCGGCAGCTCGACGGCGGTCGGCCCGTTGCCGAGCCGCACGACGTAGCCCGAGCCCGCCATCCGCAGCTCCGTGATCAGCTGCAGCGCCACGAGGTAGGCCCGGTGGATCCGCACGAACCCGGCGTCGCCCCAGCGGTCCTCGAGCACCGACACCGGGATCCGCACGAGGTGGCTGCCCTCGGCGGTGTGCAGGCGGGCGTAGTCGCCCTGGGCCTCGACGAACCGGATCGACGACCGCGGGACCAGCTTCGTGGTGCCGGCCAGCTCGACCGGGACGACCTCGTCGTCCGTGGTGGCGACCGGGGCAGGTGCCCCGCGACGGACGGCCGGGCCGGGTGCGCCGTGCGGGACGGGCGGGGCGCCGGGGGGCGGCCCGGCGGCGTCGGCACGGCGCGCCGCACGCAGCGCGACGGTCCGGTCCAGCGACCCGGACAGGCGCTCGCTGCGCAGCGGCTTGAGGAGGTAGTCGACGGCGCCGACCTCGTAGGCGTCGACGGCGCGGTCGTCGTGGGCGGTCACGAAGACCACCGGCGGCGGGTCGGCCATCGCGTTGAGCACCCGGGCGAGCTCCAGGCCGTCGAGGCCCGGCATCCGGATGTCCAGGAACACGACGTCCACGCCGGGCGTGGAGCTGTCGGACTGCGAGCCGTGCAGGATGCGCAGCGCCTCGGTGGCGTCCGGCGCGGTCAGCACGGTGTCCACCCGCGGGTCCTCGCCCAGCAGGTGGGCGAGCTCGAGGAGGGCGGGCTCCTCGTCGTCGACCGCGAGGACGGTCAGCAGGTTGCCGGTCCCCGCGGGCGCCGGGGCCTCCGGCGGCTCGGGGCTGCGGGACTGCCCGGGCAGCCCGATCGGCCGGTGGTGGCTCGCGCCGTACTCGGGAGGCGCTCCGTACCCGGTGACGCCGGAGACGACCGGCGTCGCACCGGAAGCGTGCCCACCCCGCGCGTGGCTGTACACGGCTCCTCCTTGCCGCGGGCCCGTCGCCCGCTGACCGGTGACTGCGGGCACACCGTAGCGAGACTGCGCAGCGTCACCGACGGCCGGTCCTCCGTCCGGGCCTCCACGAACCGGGGTGGGCCGTTCCCGTGGCGCCGGTCGCGCTCCGTGAGGTGGAGGTGCGGCGGACCGGGTGACGGTCCACCGGACGGTGCCCGGAGCCGTGCGGGGCGGCGTCGTGGCTGGTCGGGCGGACGGTACGGCCCCCGCCGATCGGACGGGGTACGGGCACGCCGGATTGTGGCACCGGGTGCCGAAACGATAGCGTGCGTGAAGCCCGTCACGTGACGACGTGACGTGACAGCGACCACGAGCACCACGGACTGCGAAGGGGCAGGCATGGCGAGCACGAAGGACTGGTTCGAGACGGTCGCGGAGGCGCAGCGCCGGGCGCGCAGGCGCCTCCCGAAGTCGGTCTACTACGCGCTGGTGGCCGGGGCGGAGCAGGGCATCACCCTCGCCGACAACGTGGCCGCCTTCGACGAGATCGGTTTCCGCCCGCACATCGCGGGCCTGCCGCCGCAGCGCGAGCAGAGGACGAGCGTCCTCGGACAGGAGATCGACTTCCCGGTCGTGATCTCGCCGACCGGTGTCCAGGCGGTCGACCCGGAGGGCGAGGTCGCCGTCGCGCGGGCCGCGGCGAGCTCCAACATCCAGAACCCGCTGAACCCCGAGCAGACGGTCTCGACGGCGATGGGCCTGTCGTCGTTCGCGTCGCGGTCGGTCGAGGACGTCTGCGCGGTCAACGACAAGGTCTTCTTCCAGGTCTACTGGGCCGGGTCCCGCGAGGACATCCTGGCCCGCGCGATGCGGGCGAAGCGGGCCGGCGCCAAGGGACTGATCGTCACCCTGGACTGGACCTTCGCCACCCGGCGCGACTGGGGCAGCCCGCCCATCCCGGAGAAGATGGACCTCAAGGCGATGATGCAGTTCGCGCCCGAGGTGATCAACAAGCCCCGTTACCTGCTGGACTGGGCCCGCTCCGGGAAGCTGCCGGACCTGAAGACCCCGAACATGGCCCCGCCGGACGGTGGCGACGCGCCCACGTTCTTCGGCGCCTACGGCGTCTGGTGGACCAGCCCGCTGCCGACCTGGGAGGACCTCGCCTGGCTGCGCGAGCAGTGGGACGGCCCGTTCATGATCAAGGGGATCATGCACCCGGACGACGCCCGCCGGGCCGTCGACGCCGGCGCCACCGCGATCTCGGTCTCCAACCACGGCGGCAACAACCTCGACGGCACCCCGGCCGCGATCCGGGCGCTGCCCGCCGTCGTCGACGCCGTCGGTGACCAGGTCGAGGTGCTGATGGACGGCGGGATCCGCCGCGGCGCCGACGTCGTCAAGGCGCTCGCGCTCGGCGCCCGCGCCTGCCTGATCGGGCGTGCGTACCTGTGGGGGATGGCCGCGCAGGGCGAGCGCGGCGTCACCAACGTGCTGTCGATCCTCTACAAGGGCATCGACGAGGCGTTGCTCGGGCTCGGCAAGTCGTCGATCCACGAGCTGAGCCGCGACGACCTGATCGTCCCGGAGAACTTCACGCGGACCTCCAAGCTCTGACCGCGGTCCGCCGGCCCGGTGCACCACGTGTGGTGTGCCGGGCCGGCGCTACACCGGGAAGGCGACCTTCGTCAGCTCCTCGGCGCGCTCCCACAGCGCCGCCTGCACCCGCCGGTCGTGCGACGCGGCCGTCGACCCGACCGGGCGTGGGTGCCCGCGGGCCTCGCCGATCCCGTCCGGGCCGATGTAGGCCCCGCCGGGCAGGTCCGTGACGGTCGCGGCGAACAACGTCGGCAGGGCACCGGCCGCGGCGGGCTGGGCGACGATCCGGTTCAGCACGCCCATCACCGCGTCCTGGACCGACTCCGTCCGCGACTGCAGGTTCGTCGCGGAGTAGCCGGGGTGGGCCGCCGTCGACCGCAGCCGGGAACCCGCGGCGACGAACCGGTGCTCCAGCTCGTAGGCGAACATCAGGCAGGCCAGCTTGGACTGGCCGTAGGCGGTCCAGCGCTCGTAGCGGCGGCGCCGGAAGTTCAGGTCGTCCAGGTCGATGCGGCCGATCCGGTGCATCACGCTGGACAGCGTCACGACGCGGTCGGTGATCCGGTCGGCGAGGAGGCCGGTCAGCGCGAAGTGCCCGAGGAAGTTCACCCCCAGCTGGGTCTCGAACCCGTCGGCGGTGCGGCTCTGCGGGACCGCCATCAGCCCGGCGTTGTTGACGAGCACGTCGATCGGCCCCTCGACACCCGCGGCGAACTCCCGCACCGACGTCAGGTCCGCGAGGTCGAGCCGCCGCACCGTCGCCGCGCCGCCCAGCTCGCCGGCGACGGCGTCCCCCTTCGCCGTGTCGCGGACGGCCAGCACGACGCGGGCACCCGCGTCGACCAGCGCGCGTGCCGTCTCGAGACCCAGGCCGCTGTTCGCGCCCGTGACGACCACGGTCCGGCCGGACTGATCGGGGATGTCGGCGGCGGTCCAGGGAGCGGGTGAGTTCCGGAACACGGGGGGCTCCTTCGCGGACGGGGGCGGGATCGCTGCGTCCGGTCTACCCGTTCCCGCCGGCCGCTGCCCGTCACGGAGGGGTGGGACCGGTGCGGGCCGCGGACGCAGGGGGCGCTGAGCCGCCCCGGGTGGAGGGGGTTCCGTGGATTCGCTTCCCAAGGCAGCGATTCCACGACAGGGGCTCCTCCGGGGCGGGCAGCGGAGCGGGGGTGCGGGCCGGGTCCGGGAGCCGCCACGGGTTGAGGGGTTCTGTGGATTCGCTTCCCAAGGCAGCGATTCCACGACAGGGGCTCCTCCGGGGCGGGCAGCGGAGCGGGGGTGCGGGCCGGGTCCGGGAGCCGCCACGGGTTGAGGGGTTCTGTGGATTCGCTTCCCAAGGCAGCGATTCCACGACAGGGGCTCCTCCGGGGCGGGCAGCGGAGCGGGGGTGCGGGCCGGGTCCGGGAGCCGCCACGGGTTGAGGGGTTCTGTGGATTCGCTTCCCAAGGCAGCGATTCCACGACAGGGGCTCCTCCGGGGCGGGCAGCGGAGCCGGGGCGCGGGCCGCGCCCGGGAGCGAGTGGACCCGGGGCGGCGGCCCGGATCGGCGCCGCCGGGCCCGATCACCCCGCCGTGTCCGGCCGGCCCACGGGGTCCAGGCTCTCGGCCTCGACCCCGGCCCCGGCCCCTCCGGCCCCGGCGGCACGGTCCCGGTCACCGTCGTGGTCGTGGTCACGGCCGTCGCCGCCGTCCGGCCCGCGGCGCGCGGTGAGCGCCGCGTCGAGCAGCAGGAACAGGATCAGCGAGACCCCGAGCACCGGCAGGACGATCCCGACGACCACGGCGAGGCCCGCGAGCAGCGCCACCGACGCCGGTGACGGCCGCTCCCGCGAACCGGGCGGTCCCGCCCCGGCCCCGCGCACCGCGGGCCTGCGCAGCCACCACATCCGGTAGCCCCAGACCACCAGGACGATCAGGGCCAGCGCGAGTGCCGCCAGCGCGATCATGTTGACGGTCCCGAAGAGCAGACCCATGTGGGCGTCGACGCCCCAGCGGGCCAGCTTCGCCGCGACCGGCCAGTCGGCGAACGCGAGCCGGTCGGTGACGACGCCGGTCGCGGGGTCGACGGCGACCGAGTCCTGCTGCTCCGGCCAGCTCCGGACCGCCTGCTGCACGCGCCAGGCCTCCCCGGCGTCGCCCGGGGCGATCTCGACCGGCCCGCCGAGGCCGTCGGCGCGGGCGGCGTCGAGGACGCGCTGTGCGGTGGCCGCCGGGTCCGTGCCCGCGGACCCGCCGGGGCTCCCCGTGTCCCCGGAGCCGCCGGAGCCGCCGGGCGCCGCGTCCGGCAGCGTGCTGCTGACCGACGGTGTCGTCCAGTCCATGGCCTGGCGCAGCTGGGTGACGTTCGACCCGGCGAACAGCGACCAGGTCAGGCCGGTGGCGGCGAGGAACAGGAACCCGACCGAGGCCCAGATCCCCACCGCGCCGTGCCAGGAGCGCAACCGCGCCCGCTGCGAGCCGGCGGCCCGCGGGACGAACCGGTCGCGGCGGGCCCGCACCCGCCGGCTCAGCTGGACGACGAGCCCGGACAGCGTCAGGACGGCCAGCCACGAGGCGGCCAGCTCGGTGTACACCTGCCCGGGCGGCCCGAGCAGCAGCGACCGGTGCAGGTTGTCGATCACCCCGCGGACCGGGAGCCACTCGGCGTAGGTGTCCAGCGTGGACACCGGCTGCGCGGTGTAGGGGTCGACGAACACCGTCCGCGCGTAGCTCTCCGGGAGATCGGCGTCGAACGAGACGCGGGTGGTGGTCCCCGGCTCCGGTGACGGCCTGACCTCCGTCACCGTCAGGCCCGGCTGGGTCGCGAGGGCCGCCGAGACCTGGTCGCCGATCGGCCGCTCCGGCCCGGACACGGGGACCGTCAGCGCGTCGGCGTGCACCCACCGCTCGATCTGCGGCGACACCGTGTACAGCAGCCCGGTCACCGCGGCGACGAGCAGGAAGGGACCGACGAACAGGCCCGCGTAGAAGTGCACCCGGGTGATCAGGGGCTTCAGCCCGCGGAACAGCGGCCCGCGCTCCGGCGGCGGGGTGGGCGCGCCGGGCCGGGTCTCGAGGTCGGCGCTCACCAGCCCGCCACCATCGCGGCGAGCATCACGACCATGCCGACGCTCATCACGGCGTGGCAGGCGGCGTCGGTGCGGGCACCGAGCCGGGACGCCGCCGGTGTGGCGGCCGGGCGCTCCGCGAGCACCGTCGCGGTGCCGGCGGCCGCGCTGTCCGCGCGGGCCGGAACGTCGGAGTCCACGCCTGCCGGGGCGGCCGTCGTCGTGGCGTCGGTGCCGGGCGCGCAGCCGTCCGGGCAGCCGGCCGCCGCGCCGCCGGTGACGTCGTCGTCGGGGGTGAAGGGGTCGCCGGAGCGGGTGCCGTGGCTCAGCGCGCGCACCGCCCAGAACCCGGCGACGGCGAGCAGCGCGGCGCACAGCACGACCGTCGCCGCGACCGCCCAGCCCGCCTGGCCCGCGTGCATCGCGTGACCGGCGTCGCCGGAACCCCCGCCGTGGCCGGCGTGGCCCGCGTGCCCGCCGCCACCGGACGACGCGGCGGCCACCGGCATGATCACCGGCATCGCGGCGAGCATCCAGACCATCGCCGCCGCCATCAACGCGTGCGCCGCGCCGGCGACCGGCCCGGTCGGTCCGCAGTGGATCCCGCGAGCCGCGGTCACGACGAAGAACAGCGCGAAGACCGCGAAGAGCGCGATCTGGACGGCGAGACCGGCGGTGCCGGACCAGGTCCAGGTCATCAGGACCATCGCGGCGCTCATCACGACGTGGGCCAGCTCCGCGGTGCGGTGCGCCGCCGAGCGCCGTGCCGACACGGCCTCCGACCAGCGGGCCAGCGCGTAGCCGCCGGTGGCGGTGAAGAGCGCGGTGAGCGCCCACGCGAGCGGCACGGACGTGATCACGTGTCCTCCTGGGTCGTCCGGGACGTGGGCCGCGGTCGCGCGGTCACGTGGAGGAGTGGTCGTCGCCGGAACGATCGTGGTTCCCGGTGCGACGCTCGTCACGTGGGCCCGGGACGTCCGGGCGCCGGCTCAGCTCGGTGCGGAGCGTGCCGCCCGGCCGGCGCGGTCCGTGCGGGTCCCGCCGTCGGCGTCGAGCGCCCGGACCAGGTCCTCCCGGGCCCGGGCGACCCGGGACCGGATGGTGCCGACCGGGCACCGGCAGACCTCGGCGGCCTCGGCGTAGCCGAGATCGAGGACCTGGGTGAGGACGAACGCCTCCCGCCGGTCCGCGGCGAGGTCGTCGATCAGCGCGCGGAGCAGCACCGCCTCGTGGGCGCCGGTCCGCGGGAGCGCCCGCTCGATCACCTCGGCGGTGTCCTCGCCCAGGTCACGGGTGCGGGGGCGCCGCACCGCCGTACGGACGGCGTCCACCGCCACCCGGCGGGCGACCGACAGCAGCCAGGTGCGCGCGCTGGACCGGGCCTCGAACGTCGGCAGGGTCCGCAGCGCCCGCAGGTAGGTCTCCTGGGCGAGGTCCTCCGCGTCGGCACGGCCGTTCAGGTGCACCAGGAACCGGTGCACGTCGGCCTGTGTCGCCCGCACGAACGACGACAGCGCGGCCTGGTCGCCGGCGCCTGCGGCCAGCGCCCACGCCGTCACCGTGGCATCGTCGGGACGTCGGGACACGGGGCCACGGTAGCCCGCCCCCGACGGCCCGCGTCCGCCGACCTGGTGACCGTCCGCGAGATGGGATCACGTTCGGTGATCGACCGGAGCTGTCCGGACAGACCCGGGCGCCGATCCCGGCTCCCGGGCGATCATGTCCCGGAGCACCGCCATCCCGGCGTGCACCTCGGCGAACGACGTCGACAGCGGCGCCGGGCCGATCCGCAGCCCGTCCGGCTCCCGGAAGTCGGGGATCACCCCGGCCGCGTGCAGCGGTGCGAGCAGGCCGGCGAACCCGGGCCGGGTGAGCATGACGTGCCCGCCGCGGTGCCGCGGGTCGCGCGGCGAGGCGACGGTGACGCCGAGCGGCTCCAGCCAGGCGTCGGCGAGGTCCAGCACGTACGAGGTGAGCCGCAGCGACTTCTCGCGGACCGCACCGGTCCCGGCCTCGGCGAGCATCTCCAGCGAGACCTGCAGCGGCACCGTGGCGAGCACCGGCGGGGTGCCGGACAGCAGCCGCCGGATCCCGGGATCCGGCGCGAACTCCGCGTCCATGGCGAACGGCTCGGCCCGGCCGACCCAGCCGCGGACCGGGTTCTCGATGCCGGGCAGCAGCCCGGCGCGGGCGTAGCCGAACGCGGGGGCGCCGGGCCCACCGTTCAGGTACTTGTAGCCGCAGCCCGCCGCGAGGTCGGCGCCCCAGGCGTCCAGCTCGACCGGCACCGACCCGGCCGAGTGCGACAGGTCCCACAGGACGAGTGCGCCCGCGTCGTGCGCGATCCGGGTGATCGCGGCGGCGTCGGCGATCCGGCCGGAGCGGTACGCGACGTGGCTGAGGCTGACCAGTGTCGTCCGCTCCGACACGGCCGCGGAGACCTCCTCCGGCGTGATCCCGCCGGCCGGGTCCGTGTCGATCCGGCGCAGCCGCAGGCCGCGCTCGGCGGCGATCCCGGCGAGCAGGTCGCGGTCGGTGGGGAAGTCCCCGGCGTCGGTGACGATCTCGTCGCGGCCCGGCCGGAGCGCGACGGCGGCCCGGGCCAGCTTGTAGAGCAGCACCGTCGTCGAGTCGGCGACGACGGTCTGTCCCGGTGCGGCCCCGAGCGCCAGCGCGCCGAGCCGGTCGCCCAGGTCCTCCGGCCGGGTCCACCAGCCCTCGTGCCAGCCGCGGATCAGCCGGGTGCCCCAGTCCTCGCGGACGAAGCGGGCGAGCCGCTCGGCCGTCGCCGCCGGCGGGCGGCCGAGCGAGTTGCCGTCGAGGTAGGCGACGACGCCGGGGGCCGGGGCGAACCGGTCCCGGAAGCGGGCGAGCGGGTCGGCGTCGTCGTGGGGAGCGGGATCGAGCGGGCCGGTCACCCGGCGCAGTCTGCCGGTGCCCGCACGCTCCCGCCGCCCGGGATCAGCCGGCGATCCGCCCGGCGAGCAGCCGGAACGCCGGGGTCGGCAGCTCCGGCGCCAGGTCGACCGCGCAGGTGCGGGCGAGGATCTCCAGGGTGCGGGGGCAGGCCGTCGGACCGTGGTCGATGTGCGCGTCGACCGCCGCGTACTGGTCCAGCGCCGGGTGCACCGGGTTGCGGGCCTGCAGCGAACGCCAGTTCGTGTAGACGTGGCGGCCGGTGTCGATCAGCCGGTGCACGCCGCGGTTCCCGGCGAAGGCGGTGGCCGACCGGACGGGGTCGGCCGCCCCGTCGAACCGCACGGCCAGCCCGGCGGCGGCGAGCGGGTCGTGGTGCGGGACCGGCTCCAGGTCCTTCCGCGACGCCAGCGCGTCGAGGACGATCGTGCGGTGCCGGCGGCGCCGGGCGATCTGCCGGTCGAGCCCGGCGAGCTGCGGGCGCAGCACCGCCGCGGACAGCTCCGGCATCCGCAGGTTGACCCCGACGATCAGGTCGGCGTCGTTCCCGGCCCAGCCGGGCCGCTCGTAGCTGCCGACGTCGTGGTACATCGACGCCCGCTCGAACAGCGCGGCGTCGTTCGTCACCAGCGCCCCGCCCTCACCGGCGCGGATGTTCTTGTGCTGGTTGAAGCTGAAGCAGCCGGCGTGCCCGATCGAGCCCACCTTCCGGCCGCGGTAGGACACGCCGATCGCCTGGCACGCGTCCTCGATCACGACGAGGTCGTGCGCGGAGGCCACCTCCATGATCGCGTCCATGTCGGCGACCTGGTTGCCCATGTGCACCGGCACCACGGCGCGGCTGCGCGTCGTGATCCGGTCCTTGAGGTCGGCCGGGTCCATCGTCAGCGACCCGTCGATCTCCACGAGCACCGGGACGGCGCCGACGGCGAGCGCCGCCGCGGCCGTCGACACCCAGGTGTAGGCGGGCACGAGCACCTCGTCGCCCGGCCCGATCCCGGCACCGACGAGCGCGGCGACGAGCGCGCTGGTCCCGCTGTTCACGGCCAGCGCGTGCCCGGTGCCGACGTGGGCCGCGAGCTCGCGCTCGAAGCGGGCCACCTCGGACCGGTCGCCGCCGGTGAACCGGCCCAGCTCACCCCGTCCGAGCACGCGGACGGTGGCGGCCATACCCCTTGCGGTCGTCGCCGCGGCGGCGAGTCCCATAATTGTCCTCCTGGACCGCTTCACCGGAGCTCTTCCGGCGAGAATCGGTCGAACGCAACGAAACACACCCGATTCGGGTTCCGCACAACCCTGCGGAACCGGACAGACGGTACCGAGCACGTCTGTCCCCTGCCCCCGGGGGACACGACCGGAAGGATCCGCGCCGCAATGCTCATCGACACCCGACGAGCGCTCCCCGGTTCCTGGTTCGAGGCCGAGGTCTGCGTGATCGGCAGCGGCCCGGCGGGTGCCGCGGTCGCCGCGGAGCTCGCCGACCGCGGCCTGCGCGTCGTCGTCCTGGAGGGCGGCGGCCCCGGCCTGGGACGCACCGCCCGTGACACCTACCGCGGCGTCACCGGCCGCGGCGCGCACGACCCGGTCGACGCCGTCCGGCAGAAGCGGCTGGGCGGGACCTCGATCGTCTGGGGCGGGCGCTGCGCCCCGCTCGACGACGTCGACTTCGCCGAGCGCGACTGGCTGCCCGGCTCCGGCTGGCCGATCGCCCACGACGAGCTGCAGGGCTGGTACGCGGTCGCGCAGCGGCACCTCGACGCCGGTGCCTGCGAGTACTCCGCCGCCTCGTCCGGCTTCCCGCTCACCCCGTCCGGGGTGTCGTCGGACGTCCTGCGCTGGGACGACCTGTGGCGCTGGAGCCCGCCGACGTCGTTCGCGCCGCGGGTCGAGGCGATGGCGAGGGCCGGGCGGATCCGGCTGTTCCTGCACGCCACCGTCACCCGGCTCGAGCGCGACCCGGTGTCGGGGGCCGCGACCGAGGCCGTCGTCGTCCCGCGTCCCGGGCTGGAGGTGCGGGTGCGGGCACGGCACTTCGTCGTCGCCGCCGGCGGCCTGGAGTCCACCCGGATCCTGCTCGCGTCCGACGGCTACGGCGGTACCGGCATGGGCACCGGCATCGGCGACGAGTACGGCCAGGTCGGCAGGCACTACATGACGCACCCGGTCGGCGAGGTCGGCCGGCTGCGGCTGACGAAGGCCGGCCGGTCGCTCGGTCTCGGCTACCTCCCGACCGACGACGGCGTCTACGCCCGCCGGATGCTCTCGCTGACGCCCCGGGCGCAGGCCGACCACCGGCTGGGCAACCTGAAGGCGGCGCTGTGGTTCGCCGACCCGAAGGACCCCGCCCACGGCGACGCGCTGCTGTCCACGTTCGCCCTGACGTACTGGGGGATGGGGCGGATCCGCACCGGGTTCAAGGCGGCGGGCACGCACGCCCAGTACGCCCGCACCACCGGCATCGGCAGGCACGTGCGCAACGTCGCGGCCGACCCCCTGCGGGTGGCCCGCTTCGCCCGCGGGTGGGTGCGGCCGCGGATCACCGGTGAGCGGCGGGTCCCGTCGTTCATGCCGCTGGACACCGGGCACTGCCGGCTGCGGTTCGACGCCGAGCAGACCCCGGACCCGGCCAACCGGGTCACCCTGGACCGCGAGCGGGACGCACTGGGGCAGCACCGGCTGCGCGTCGACTACCGGGTCTCCGCCGCCGACCGGGACGCGATCGCGACCTCGCTGACGCTCATCGGCAAGGAGCTCGAGCGGACCGGCCTGGCGCACGTCGACCTGTCCGACGTCGAGCAGGTGCACTCGATGGACATGACCGACGGCACGCACCAGATGGGCCTGCTGCGGATGTCGGACTCGCCGCGCACCGGTGTCGTCGACCCGGACTGCCGCGTGCACGGCACCCCCAACGTGCACATCGCGTCCAGCGCGGTGTTCCCGTCGGCCGGGGCGGTCGGTCCGACGCTGGCGCTGGTCGCGCTGGCCTGCCGGTCGGCGGAGGGCATCGCGCTGGAGTCCTGAGCGGCCCGTTCGGTGCACCGCCGTCAGCCCCGCAGCAGGGTGACGCCGGTGCCCGCCGCGCCGTCGAGCGCCGCCCACAGGGCGTCGAGCGGAAGCGGCCGGTCCCGGGTCCGGGTGATCACCGCGTGGGACGGCGTCGGCACGAACGGGAACGCCGAGGACAGGCCGGCGACGCTCTCGCAGAGCCGCCGGGCGGTACCGGCGAGCGTCCGGACGTCGAGCCCGGGCAGCACGAGCAGGAACTCCTCGCGGCCGACCCGGACCGGCCGCCCGGTGGCGCCGGTGTGCCCGCCGAGCAGCCGGGCGACGCCCTGGAGCACCGAGGACTCGGCCCGGAACCCGTGCAGGCGGTTCACCGTGCCCAGGCCGTGCACCCGCAGCAGCACCAGCCCGAGCGGCAGCGTCCCGGGCGCCGAGCCGTGCATCCACCGGTCCAGGAACGCCCGGGTGGGCAGGCCGCTGCGCGGATCCCGCTCGGCGCCCGGCTCGTGCGCGTCGAGCCGGTTCTCGGCCAGGTCGGCCCGCCGGCGCTCGTCCGACAGGCTGCGCGCGAGCCGGTCCGCCGCGGCGTCGTAGCGGTGGTCGGTGGCCGTGCCGGGGATCGGGACGACGCGCGACAGTACCTCGTCGAGCGCGCCGGTCCGGCGGGGTCCGAGCCGCGGCCCGAGCTCCCGGCGCAGCCGCAGGAGCTCGTCGTGCGCGTCGGAGTGCCGGAACGACCAGCGGGCGGTGAACAGCCGCCCGCGCTCCAGCGACCGGGCCGACCCGTCGACGGCCTCCAGGTCGTGCGCGACGACGGTGGCCCCGGACCGCGGGGTGAGCACCGTGACGCTCCACTCCCGGGCCGCCGGTTCGCCGTCGGCGAGCGGGACGCAGCCGAGCCCCGGCGGGAGGCCCTCGGGCGGCTCCCCGGCGACGGCGACGACCGCGCCGTCGCCGCACCGCTCGGCGATCCGGGCCCACGTCCCCAGGTGCGGTTCCAGGTAGCCGGCGCGCTGCACGAGCCCGACGACGGCCGTGGGACGGTCCCGGGACGGGGCGAGCGCGAAGTCCTCGACGGCGCGGGAGACTGCGGCGAGCAGCGGAGTGGTGACCGTGCGTGAGGGTCGACCCGCGTCGTCGGCGACGGTGACGGGCTCGGGACCGGCTCCGCGCACTCACACCTCACACGTTTGCAGTAACGCCTTTGTAGTGACCGGCGCAGCCCGTGTCCTGCCGAGGTGACCTATGTCGCGTCGGAACGCCGCAACAGTGCAGCGGCGAGTACGGCTCCGACCACGAGGAGTGCCGACGCGATCGTCATCGCGACCTCGAACCCCGGGCCGAACGACGCCGCGTCCGCCGGTCCGTCGCCCCGGATGCCCGCCACCGCGGGCACGACGGCGACGGCCAGCAGCCCGGCCGCCCGTGCGATCGCGTTGTTCACCCCGGAGGCGACGCCGGCGTGCCGGTCGGAGGCGGCGTCGAGCACGGCGGTCGTGAGCGGGGCGACGGCGGCGGAGAGCCCCAGCCCCACCAGCGCGGTCGCGGGGAGGACGTCGAGGAGCCAGCTCGCGCCCGCGTCCAGCCGCCCGGCGAGGAACGCACCCGCGGCGGCCAGCAGCAGCCCGGTCGTCACCAGCGGGGCCGGTCCGGTCCGGGTGGCGAGCCGCCCGGCGCGCGGTGACAGCAGCAGCATGAGGACGGTGACGGGCAGCGTCGCGGTGCCCGCCAGCAGCGGCGAGAACCCGGCCACCACCTGCAGCTGGACCGCGATCAGCACGAACAGCAGCGACAGCGCCGCGTAGACGGCGACGGTCACGAGGTTGGCGCCGGTGAACCGGCGGCCCGCGCTGCCGGTGAACAGGTCCGGCGGCACGAGCGGGGACGGGCTGCGCCGCTCCGCCAGCGCGAAGGCCACCAGCGCGACCACGCCGGCCGCGCCCGCGGCCCACACCGCCGGGCCGGGCGTCCCACCGGTCCCGGCCGCGGTCCCGGCCCAGGTCAGCAGCGCCAGCCCGGCCACGGCGAGCACACTGCCCGGGAGGTCCGGACGGTGCGGCGCCTCCGGGTCGCGCGACTCCGGCACGTGCCGCAGCGCGACCGCGACGACGACCGCCGCGAGCGGCAGGTTGATCAGGAACACCGCCCGCCAGGACCACTCGACCAGCGTCCCGCCGACGAACGGGCCGAGCGCCCCCGCGACCCCGCCGAGGCCGGACCAGGCGCCGATCGCCGCGGCGCGGTCGGCGCCGTGGAACGACGCGGAGATCAGCGCCAGGCTGCCCGGCGTGAGCAGCGCCCCGCCGACGCCCTGCAGCGCCCGCGCGACCGCGAGCAGCTCCACGGTCGGGGCGAGCGCGCACAGCAGGGACGCGACCGCGAACCACACGGCCCCCGTCACGAACACCCGGCGCCGCCCGAACCGGTCACCCAGCGAGCCGCCCAGCAGGATGAGCCCGGCCAGGGTGAGGGTGTAGCCGTTGACCGTCCACTGCAGACCGGCGAAACCCGCACCGAGCTCCTCACCGATGCGCGGCAGCGCGATCGTGACGACGGTGTTGTCGAGCATCGCCATGCCCGAGCCGAGGACGCAGGCGAGGATCACCCACCGGCCCGCGGCGGTGCCGGTGCGCAGTCCGGTGTCGGTCACGCGGGCCTCAACGCGTGCCGCCCCGCCCGGATTCCTGGCCCGCCCCGTCGCTCCGGGCCGGTCAGGAGGCTGCGCCGGCCCGGCTGCCGGCCGCCGCCAGCCGGGTCGCGAGCGTCGCCGCTGCCGCCTCGTCGACCTTGCCGACGCTCAGCCGCAGCATCCGGCGGTCGTCGGGCAGGAACGCCGTGCCGGGGATGGTCAGGGTGTCGTGGCCGAGCACCAGCTCACGGACGACGTCGAGCGTCGGTGTGCCCTCGAACGGGTGCCGCACCCACGCGAAGAACGCGCCGAGCGCGACGACCTCGAAGCCGCCCGGCCGGTCCGCCAGCGCCGCGCCCAGCCAGGCCCGGCGGCGCGCGACCTCGGCGACCCGCTCGGCCCGCCAGGTCCCGGCCCGGGTGAGCCCGGCGAGCGCCGCCTCCTGCCCGACCCGCGGCGCGCAGATCGCGACGCAGTCGAGCAGCTTGAGCACCTGGCGGGTGAGGTCCGCCCCGGCGACCACCGACCCGGCGCGGTAGCCGGGGATGGCCAGGTCCTTGGAGTAGGAGTGCAGGCTGACGACGGTGTCGCGCCAGTCCGGGCCGGCGAACAGCGGGTGCGCCGGCTCGTCCGCGGCGTCGCGGAACGAGCGGTAGGTCTCGTCGACGACCAGCGCGATGCCGTGCCGGCGGGCCAGCCCGGCGAACGCCACGATCTCCGACGGCGGCACGGTGACCCCGCTCGGGTTCCCGGGCGTGACCAGCACGATCGCCCGGGTGCGCGGGGTGATCAGGGCCTCGGCGTCGGCGGCGCGGGGGACGAGTTGCTCGTCCGGCTCCAGGTACACCGGGCGCACGCCGCGCATCGTCAGCCACATCTGGTGGTTGAAGTAGTACGGCAGCGGCATGATCATCTCGTCGCCGGGGCCGGCGAGCGCGTCGGCGACGACGGCGAACGCCTGGTTGCAGCCCGCGGTGACGGTCACGTCGTCCGGGGTGACGGTGCCCGCGTAGTCGCGGGAGAGCTCGTCGGCGATCGCCCGCCGCAGCGGCGGCAGCCCCGGGACGGGCGCGTAGCCGAGGGTCGCCGGGTCCTGGGCGGTCGCGACGACCTGCTCGACGACCTCCGGCGCCGGTGGGTAGGCCGGTGCGGCCTGGGAGAGGTCGAGCAGCGGGTGCTCGGCGTCGCGGGCGGGGTCGCGTTCGCCGGCCAGCGCGAGCGCCGCGCCGATGGGGGAGTCGCTGCCCGCTGCCGTGGTGGGGTCGAGTCGCACCGCTGCGCGCCGTCCTTCCGGTTCTTCAGACGATCGTCGGCTGTCCGACGGGCAGTCTAGGTGGCGCGCCGCTACGGTCCTCCGGGCGAACGGTTGCGAGGTGAGACGTCCGGTGCACGACCCGGTGCCGCGCCGCCGCGTGCTGGCCGTGCTGTGCCTGACCGAGCTCACCAGCTGGGGCGTCCTCTACTACGCGCTGCCGGTGCTGGCCCCGGCGATCTCGGACGACACGGGCTGGTCGCACTCCGCCGTGACCGGCGCGTTCTCCGCCGGGCTGGTGGTGTCGGCGCTGGCCGGGATCGGCGTCGGACGGGTGCTGGACCGGTGGGGCCCGCGGTGGCCGATGACCGCCGGGTCGCTGCTCGCGGTGCCTGCCGTCGTCGCGATCGCCTGTGCGGGGTCGTGGCCGTGGTTCCTGGCCGCGTGGCTGCTCGCCGGGCTCGCCCAGTCCGCGACGCTCTACCCGCCGGCGTTCGCGGCGCTGACCCGCTGGTGGGGCACCGACCGGGTGCGGGCGCTGACCTGGGTCACCCTGGCCGGCGGGCTGGCGAGCACGGTGTTCGCGCCGCTCACGGCGGCGCTGCTGGAGCCGTTCGGGTGGCGCGGGACCTACCTGGTGCTCGCCGTCGTCCTCGGGGTGGTGACGGTCCCCGCGCACCTGTTCGGGCTGCGCGGGCCGTGGCCGGAGGCGCCGGAACCGCCGCGCGGCGCCCGGCCGGGCGCGATCACCCGCAGCCCGGCGTTCCTGCTGACGGTCGCCGCGGTGTGCCTCGGCGTGTTCTGCAGCTTCGCGGTCGCGGTGAACCAGGTGCCGCTGCTCATCGAGCGCGGCCTGGACGTGCAGACGGCGGCCTGGGCGCTCGGCCTCGGCGGTCTCGGCCAGGTCGCGGGCCGGGCGTTCTACGCGCGGACGGTCGGGCGGCTCGGGGCGCGGACCCGCGCGGTCGTCGTGCTCGCCGGGCTCGGTGCCACGACGGCGCTGCTCGGGCTGCTGCCCGGACCGGCGTGGCTGCTGGTCGCCGCGGCCGTCCTGACCGGCGCCGCCCGCGGGATCACGACGCTGCTGCAGGCCACGGCGGTGTCCGACCGGTGGCCGTCGCGGTACTACGGCCGGCTCAACGGCCTGCTGTCCGCCCCGGCGACGGCCGCCGTCGCGATCTCGCCGTGGGCGGGCGCGGCGCTGGCCGGGCCGCTCGGCGGGTACCCGGCGCTGTTCGTGGTCCTCGCGGGGGCGACGACGCTCGGCGCACTGCTGGCACTCGGGACCCGGCCGCCGTCGTCCCGCTGAGCTCGCACCGGCAGCGCCCGGTCCGGGGATCCGCGGAACCCGGTGCGCCGGACGGCGCGGGCCGCGGGCTCACACGACGAGCCCCAGGACGACGATCAGGGGCAGCGCCACGACCGACGCCAGTGCCGTGACGAAGGTGAGCGCCTTGAGCGCCCCGCGGGTCGTCACGCCGAGCAGCGCCTGGAACATCCAGAAGAAGTTGCTGTTGACGTGCAGCGCGAACAGCGAGCCCGCGCCGATCGCGAGCCCGATGATCAGCGGCTGGACGTCGAGCTGGGCGAGGATCGGGCCGATGATCCCGGCCGCGGTGATCGCGGCGACCGAGATCGACCCGATGGCGAGGTGCAGCACGGCGGCGATCAGCCAGGCGACCAGGATGCTGACCACCACCGGGGAGGCGGCGTCGGCGGAGAAGAGGCCGGCGAGGACGCCGTCGAGGTCGGTCTCGCCGATGACCGCGCCCAGCGAGCCGCCGACGCCGGTGATGAGCAGGATCTGGCCGGTGGTGGCGAGCCCCCGGCCCATCGCGGAGTCCGTGGCCGCGCCACCGATCGTCGCCTTGGCCAGCGCGTAGGCACCCACCAGGCCGACGAACAGGGCCAGCGCCGGGTCGCCGAGGAACGCGATGAAGGGCGTCGAGAACCCGGCGGCCTCGGCGACGGCCCCGAACGCGATCAGCAGCAGCGGGACCAGCACCGGGAGCAGCGAGACCGGCAGCGACGGGATGCGGCCGGAACCCGGCGCGGGTGCAGCCTCGGTGCCGGTGCCGGTGTCCTGCCCGGTCCGGGCGAGCTCGGGGGGATCGACCTCGTCGCGCTCGGGGTTCCAGAAGCCCGCCGCGACGAGTCGCCGGTAGAGGAACACCGTGAGCACCGCGGTGGCGACGCCGATCAGCAGGCCGTAGCCGAGCATCTGGGCGAGCGGGACGCCGAGCAACCCGGCGATCGAGATCGTCCCCAGCCCGGGGACGACGAAGACGTACCCGACCAGGATCCCGGTGGTGAGCGCGCCGGCCATGATGCCCAGCCCGCGCGGGCCCAGCCGGGGCGCTGCCTGCCGGGCCAGCGGGGCGGCGAGCACCAGCTGGACGTCCACGTAGATCGACGGGAACAGGGCGGTCATCACCGCGGCCATCGCGTACGGCAGGCGGCGTGCGCCGAGCCCGTCCAGCAGCAGCCCGACCAGCCGCTGGAGCGCCCGCATCGCGAACAGCAGGGACCCGATCAGGACGCCGAAGCCGATCAGCAGCCCGACCTCGGCCATGATCGAGCCGAAGCCGTCGACGATCGCCCCGAGCGTGGCCTCGAAGCCCAGGCCGGACGCCAGGCCGAGATAGAGCGACCCGGTGATCAGCGAGATGATCGGGTCCACTTTCAGCGCCATGATGAGAAGGACGACCGCGAGAATCGCGATCGTCGTGTGGACCACGATCATCCTTGCTCCTGTGCAGTGGGGTTCGTCGGGTCGGGAAATGGGAATCGTGTCCGGGTGGCCGGACAATGGTCACGTACGATGCCGGACGTGAATCTGGGGCCGGCGCACACACCCACGAAGGCGGAGGTCGCCTACACGGTGCTGCGCGAGGCGATCCGGTCCGGCCGGTTGGCGCCCGGCGAGCGGGTGACCCTCAACGGGCTCGCCGAGCAGTTGGAGATGAGCCTGACGCCGGTCCGCGAGGCGCTGCGCCGGCTCGCCGAGCACGGGCTGGTCGAGCAGGTGCCGAACCGCGGCACCGTGATCGCCCGGCACAGCGCGGAACGCGTCGCCGAGATCTACCGGCTGCGTCTCGCACTCGAACCGATGGCGGCCGAGCGGGCCGCCGGGCTGGTGACCGACACCGACGTCCGCGAGATCGAGGCGGCCCTCGGCGCGGTCGACGAGGCGACCCGGGCGAACGCGGACATCTCGACGGTCGGCGCGCGCAATGCGGAATTCCACCGTCGCGTGTACCGGGCGGCCCGGTCGCCGATGCTGGAGGAATTCGTCGCGCGATTGTGGAACGCATTGCCGTTCCAGGCCGTCGTCCTCGAGAACCGCTACGAGACGTCCGCGCGGGAACACCGCGAGCTCGTCGACGCGCTGGCCCGCCGGGACCCGGCGGCCGCGCGGGAGATCCTGCACCGGCACATCGCCGACGCCGCGGCGAGCGCGGCCGACTGGCTGGACCGCGACTGACCGCCGGCGGGTCTCAGGAACCACCGGTGCGGGCGGACAGCTCGGCGCGCACCGCGTCGGTGTGCTCGCCCAGCGCGGGGACCGGCGCCATCCGCGGCTCGCGCCCGCGCACCGTGATCGGGGGCAGCAGCGCAGGGACGGGACCGCCCCGGGTGCCGACCTCCCGGATCCGGTCCCGGGCCGCCAGCTGCGGGTGGTCGAACAGCTCGCCGACGTCGCGCAGCTGGGAGTTGGCGATCTGCGCGCGGTCCAGCCGGTCGACGGCCTCGGCGGCCGTGAGGGTCGCGAACCGCTGCTCGACGAGCTCCTGCACGGCGCCCCGGTTCCGGTACCGGACGTCGTTGGTGACCAGGTCGGCGCGGTCGGCCAGCTCCGGCTCGCCCAGTACGACCTCGCAGAACCGCCGCCACTCCCGGTCGTTCTGCACGGACAGGTAGACGGCGCCGTCGGCCGTCGCGAACGGGCCGTACGGCGCGATCGCGGCGTGGTGGAGCCCGGACCGGGGCGGCGCCGAGCCGGTGAACCGGGAGAAGTAGGCGGCGTAGCCCATCCACTCGGCGAGCGCCTCGAACAGCGTCACCTCGAGGACCTGGCCGCGGCCGGTGCGCTCGCGCTCGTAGAGGGCGGACAGGATCCCGGAGAACGCGTACATGCCCCCGGCGATGTCGGCGACCGGGATCCCGGCCTTCACCTGCTCGTCCGGCGTCCCCGTCACGGACGGCAGCCCGGCCTCGCACTGGACCAGCAGGTCGTAGGCCTTCTTGCCGCCGTAGGGCCCGTCCTCGCCGTAGCCGGACAGCTCGCAGACGACGAGCCGGGGGTGGGTCTCCGACAGCGTCGCGCCGTCCAGCCCGAGCCGGCCCACCGCGCCGGGGGCCAGGTTGGACGCGAAGACGTCGGCCTCGTCCAGCAGCGACCGCAGCGCGGCCAGCCCGTCGGGGTCCTTGACGTCGAGCTCGACCGACTCCTTGCCCCGGTTCACCCAGACGAAGTGGCTGGACTGGCCCAGGACGGTGGTGTCGTACTGGCGGGCGAAGTCACCCGTGCCGGGACGTTCGATCTTGATCACCCGGGCGCCGAGGTCGGCGAGCTGGCGGGTGGCGAACGGGATGGCGATGGCCTGCTCGAGGGCGACGACGGTGACGCCGTCGAGAGGGAGCGGGGTCACGGCGGTGCCTCCGGACGTCGGACGGGGTGGTCGGCGGGACCGTACCGAATAATTTATAAATCAACAACGACGACGGGACCGCCCCGCGGGTGCCGTCGCCGCCCGGCCGGGCCGGTCGTCGTCGGACCGGGGGTAGCGGTGCCCGGAGCTGGTAGACATCGAACGGACGACGCCCCACCACCCGGGAGAGCCGTGACCGTTCCCGCAGCGCCCACCGTCCCTGCCAGTGACGTCGACCTGTTCTCCGAACCGGCGCGGATCGACCCCTACCCGATCTACGAGGAGCTCCGGGAGCTCGGGCCCGTGGTCCGGCTGACCCGGGACGGCCTCTACGCGCTGCCGCGCTACGACGAGGTCCGCGCGGCCCTCATGGACTGGCGGACGTTCTCGTCGGCCCGGGGAGTGTTCGTCGACCCGCAGGTCAACGCGCAGCTCGAAGGCATCACGCTGTGCAGCGACCCGCCGGACCACACGATGATGCGCTCGGTCCTCGGACGCCCGCTGCGCCAGGACCGGATGCGCGAGATCGCCCCGCGCATCGAGGCCGAGGCCGCGACGATCGTCACCGAGCTGGTCGACCGCGGCCGGTTCGACGCCGCCACCGAGCTCGCCGAGCACCTCCCGATGGCCGTCGTGTCCGAGCTGGTCGGGCTCCCGGACCGGGGGCGGGAGAAGATGCTGGAGTGGGCGGCCGCCATCTGGAACGTCCAGGGGCCCGCCAACGAGCGGTTCACCGCGTCGCAGCCGTCGGTCGACGAGTTCATGGCGTTCGCCGTCGAGGAGGCGGTGCCGGGCCGGCTCCGCCCGGACGGCTGGGCGGCGCACCTCTACGAGGCCGCCGACCGCGGGGAGATGCCGCACGACAAGTGCCCGGTGATGATGCTCGACTACGTCACGCCGAGCCTGGACACGACGATCCTGGCCATCTCGAACACCGTCCGGCTGTTCGCCGAGCACCCCGACCAGTGGGACCTGCTGCGCGCGGACCGCTCGCTCATCCCGCACGCGATCAACGAGTCGCTGCGCCTGGAGACGCCGGTGCCGCAGTTCTCCCGCGTCCTCACCGAGGACCACGAGGTCGGTGGGACCCTGCTCCCGGCGGGGTCGCGCGTCGCCCTGCTCTACGGGTCGGCGAACCGCGACGACCGGCACTACCCCGATCCGACGCGGTTCGACATCACGCGGCGGCCGTCGGACCACCTGGCCTTCGGCCGGGGTGAGCACGTCTGCGTGGGCATGCACCTGGCGCGGCTGGAGATGACGGCTCTCCTGGACCGGCTGGCCGACCGGGTGCACCGGTTCGAGATCGTCGAGTCGCGCCCGATGGTCAACAACGGGTTGCGGGGGCTGGAGAGCCTCGTGGTCACGGTCTCCTGACGGGCGGGACGTGTCCCTCACCGGGGCCGACGCGCGCTCGTCGCTCGTCGCCGCGTGCAGGCGGGTGGGGATCCGTGTCGGATCGGTGGAGACGATCCGTATCGGGTCGAATGCGGTGTTCCGGCTCGACGGGGAGGTCATCGGACGTGTGGCGCCCGACCGGCGGGCGTGGGACGACGCCGAGCGTCAGATCCGCGTCGCGCGGTGGCTGGAGCGTGTCGGCTACCCGGTGGCGCGCCCGCTGCCCGTCGAGCAGCCGATCGACGGCGCCGGACGGGCCGTCACGCTCTGGCGCTCCGTGTGCCGGGGCGAGGTCTACGCGCCGATCGGTGACGTCGCCCGGTTGATTCGGGAGCTGCACGCACTCGAACCGCCGCACGACATCGCCTTCCCGCCGCTGCGTCCCTTCGGGGCGGTGGGCGACGAGCTCCCCGACCTGCGGCATCTGTCACCGGCGAACCGCGGCTTCCTGGACGAGCGGATCCGCTGGGCGCGGGTGACGTTCCCGGAGCTCCCGTTCGTGCTCCCGCCGGGTGTCGTCCACGGCGACGCGAACGTCGGCAACGTCCTCCGGGGTGACGACGGTGGCCCGGTGCTGATCGACCTGGACGGTGTCGCTGTCGGGCCGCGCGAGTGGGACCTGGTCCAGACCGCGCTGTTCTCCGATCGGCTCGGCTGGCACACGGCCGACGAGTACCGGGAGTTCGTCCGGGTCTACGGCTACGACCTGACCGGCTGGGAGGGGTACACGGAGCTCGCGGACATGCGGGAGATCGCGATGACCACCTGGCTCGGACGCAGGGCCGGCGAGTCCGCGACCACCGCTGCGGAGGTGGAGAAGCGCATCACGGCGCTCCGGACCGGTGCGAGCCGGCGTGGCTGGCGCCCGTTCTGACGACCGGTGAAACCTCGGCTCACTGGCACAGGGCAGCATCGATCTCGCGTGGACGGGCGCTCGCGTCGACACCCGCGGACGCACCGACGTTCCAGTGCCCAGGACGCCTCGGACGGTCCGACGAAGTCGGATCCGGATCCGGCCAGCCGGGATCGCCGAGTCACGCGGTACGTCCGCCACCGAGCAGGGTGTCCCGATGCTGCCAGGCCAGGTGCAGCGCTGCCGCTGCCCCCGGCGACAGCCGCTGCGCGTCGGACAACCGGTCGATCGTGTTGCGCTCGAACGGGATGCGTCGTGCCGGGATCGTGCCCTCGGTGTTGCGGTCGACCGAGTCGGCGAACAGACGATCGTGGAGGTCCGGGTCGAGGACGACCACGGTGAGGATGTCGCCGGCCAGGGTGAGGGCGTCGAGGGTGACGCCGAGACAGTAGGCACGGAGTCGTCCATCGGTGACGGCTGCGTCCAGATCGGCGAAGGGTGACCGGTCGTAGTCGACGGGTGCGCCCGTGCCGTCGTACTCGTCGTGACCGAGTACTTCCTCCGCGAACTCGCGTTGCATGTTGCGCCACACGGAGAAGTCGGTGGCGACGGACTCCGGCAGCACGCTGCTGGGCTGGAAGATCCCGGCAGGCAACAGGTGGATCATGCTGCCACCCCCGGCGACGTGAAGACCGTCGCGGGCGTGGAGGACGACGCTCGGGCTGTCGCCACCCCGAACCGTCAGGGTGCCGATGGCGCCCATCATCGGACGGCGCCTGAGGTCGAAGGGATCGGCGACGAGCTTGCGGAACGCCAGCCGCCGCCACGACGGACGGCCGATCTCCAGACCTCCGGAAGCATTGCGGGCCAGGAACTCCTGGGCGGTCTCGTGGGCCAGGGCCTCGTTCACGTCGAGTCCGTCGAAGAACCCCATCGTGCCGAACGAGAGCTGCTGGTCGGGTAGTGACCAGTCGACGTCGAGCAGCCGGAACGTGAGCCGGTTCTCGAACAGCGACGGCCGCGCGAGATCCCGGATCGCGTGGCTGTAGCGCCTGTAGCGGCGGGACGTGTCACGCAGCGGACGCACGGCCGCGCTGTCCGGCTCGATTCCGGAGATCATCCGCGGTGCGTCGTCGAGCAGGTCCAGGACGATGTGCTCCAACGGGATCGGCGCGGCCGGGATCCACGAGGGATCGGCGATCACTCCTGTCCCGGTGCAGCCGGGTAGCCGGTGGTCCGGGTACAGCGATTCGGCTGCGACGGCGAGTGCGCGTCGCCGCAGGCCGAGCGCCTGCCGGACCTGGCGCCACCGGTCCTGTTCGGCGACGACTCGCGGATCCGGGGCGGCCGGCTCGTCGGTGAGGCGGAGCAGGTCGTCGGTGTCGGTCAGCGTCGAGCGGGTCTGCAGTTGTGCGGTGCCGGGCCGGGGCCGCAGGAAGCCGAGTTCGTCGGCGGCCACGCGGAAGTGCTCGGCCAGCAACCGCCGGTAGAACGGCTGGGGCCAGGCGACCTCGCCCCGCTCCCACCGGCCGACCGTCTTCTTCGTCAGTTCCACCGGTCGCCCGAACTTGTTGCGCGCCAGGTCGTTCAGTTCCTCGGCCAGATCGTGCTGAGACATGCCTGCGTTCTCGCGCAGCTCGACGAGCGCGGAGTTCGGCGTCCGCTCCCGGACCGGCGTCACCCGGGAAAATCTAGTCGACCCTGCTCGGCTGCGGGCCGGAATGTCCCCACGACGTCCCCGGGCCGGGCCCACTCCGGGGACCGCATGTGCTCTCGCGCTCTCCGCTTTCCGAGTGTCATGGGGACATGACCACCACAGTCGTCGATCCAACTGTCGCGCAACGGAATCCACCCTGCTCGCCGCGGTCCGCGAACGCCGCGGTCCGCGGACCGCATCCGGACGGTGGCGAGACCTTTCCGGAGCCGTGGCCCGTCTCCATCCCCCTCGTCGCTGCCGCCGACGACGTCTGTCACCGCACCGACGCCGACGTCCACGGCGCTGAACTGGCCGACCGCCGCGAGTACTTCTCGGTCCTGTGCGGGCGCTCGGTCCGCGCGGCGTCGCTGCTGACACCGATCGGGCCGTTGTGGTGCGAGCCCTGCCGGACCGAGGCCCGGTGTCGGCTGCAGGCGAACGAGGCCCTGAGAGCGCCGCGCCGGAACCGGTGCTGGTCCTCCCGGATCGTCCGGCAGCTCCGCACGCGGGGCGACCGGTGATCGCGACGAGCAACGGCCGCGAGTCGGCGTCGGGCCGGCCGTGTCCGCCCTACGCTCGCGACGCCGTCCCGCTCGGTGCGTTCACGGACGAACCGGTCGACCTGCAGTCGCTGCTGGCCGAGGCCCCGCCGCACTCCGGGGCCCGACGGCCGGGCTCCGAGATCCGCTGGTGCAGTGCGCACTGGCTGACCGGTGCCCTGCAGTCGGCCGGGGTGCGGATGAGCACCTACGACCGGTTCGCCGTCGGGCTCGTCGCCGAGAACGGCTGGGCCACGGTCCAGGTCGTCGCCGGCTGGATCGCTCGCGCTCACGACCATGGCGCCACCGGCGGACGGGCGTCGCCGTCCGGGTCGATCACGTCGCCGGGACGGGCGTTCGACCAGCGCGAACGTGGACGAGAAGCGGAAGCTGCACGACGAGCGTCGGCTGGAGATGAGGCACGACCCCGGGGTGAGAGCGGAGGATGTCACCATCCGACCCGACCCCGGGGGTGTATGAGTGTGTCCGAGGGGGGACTTGAACCCCCACCCCCTAATACGGGGACTAGCACCTCAAGCTAGCGCGTCTGCCATTCCGCCACTCGGACGCCACGATCTCTCGATCGCGTCGGGGAGAAGCATAGCCGAGCCCCCGGGGCGGTCTGCGCCCGGGTGTCCACCCCGGGTCTCGGCAGGTCGGCCCCGGTGCGCGGTGGTAGGAAGGCGCCCATGACCGCTTCACCGGACGAGAGCCCCAGCAGTGCCGAGGCGGAGGTCGTCCAGCTGTGTTCCGAGCTGATCCGGATCGACACGACGAACACCGCGGATCCCGAGACCCTGGCCGGTGAGGCCGAGGCCGCCGACTACGTCGCGGAGAAGCTGCGCGAGGTCGGCTACGACGTCGAGCTGGTCGAGTCCGGCATGCCGAAGCGGATGAACGTGATCGCCCGTCTGGAGGGCGCGGACCGCTCGCGGGGTGCGCTGCTGATGCACGGGCACCTCGACGTCGTCCCGGCGGACGCGAGCGAGTGGTCGGTGCACCCGTTCTCCGGGGCGGTGCAGGACGGCTACGTCTGGGGCCGCGGCGCCGTCGACATGAAGGACATGGACGCGATGATGCTGGCGGTCGCGCGCCGCTTCAAGCGTGAGGGCGTGGTCCCGCCGCGGGACATCGTGTGGGCGTTCGTCGCCGACGAGGAGGCCGGCGGCAAGTGGGGCGCGCAGTGGCTGGTGGAGCACCGGCCGGACCTGTTCGCCGGGTGCACCGAGGCCGTCGGCGAGGTCGGCGGGTTCTCGCTGACCCTGGGCGAGGACCAGCGCGCCTACCTGATCGAGTCCGCGGAGAAGGGCATCGCCTGGATGCGGCTGCGGGCCAAGGGCAAGCCGGGGCACGGCTCGTTCCTGCACGACGACAACGCCGTCACCATCCTGTCGGAGGCCGTGGCCCGGCTCGGGAACCACACGTTCCCGCTGACGATCACCGACACCGTGCAGGCGTTCCTGGACCGGATGACCGAGCTGACCGGCGTCGAGTACCCGGAGGACGACCTCGAGGGTGCCCTGGCCAAGCTCGGCCCGATCGCGCGGATCATCGGGGCGACCGTCCGGGACACCGCGAACCCGACGATGCTGAACGCCGGGTACAAGGCGAACGTCATCCCGTCGACGGCGGAGGCGGTCGTCGACTGCCGGGTGCTGCCGGGGCGCGAGGAGGAGTTCCTGCGCGAGGTCGACGAGCTGCTCGGGCCGGACGTCGAGCGGGAGTGGGTCACCGACCTGCCCGCCGTCGAGACGCCGTTCGAGGGCGCCCTGACCGACGCGATGCAGGCGGCGCTGCGCACCGAGGACCCGGCCGCGGAGATCGTCCCGTACATGCTGTCCGGCGGGACCGACGCGAAGGCGTTCTCGACGCTGGGGATGAAGTGCTACGGCTTCGCCCCGCTGCGGCTGCCCCCGGAGCTGGACTTCGCGTCGCTGTTCCACGGCATCGACGAGCGTGTCCCGGTGGACGCGCTGACCTTCGGCACCCGGGTGCTGGACCGCTTCCTCAGAACGGTCTGAGGGGGAGCGCCGCCTCCGCGGTCACGGTGTCAGGATCCGGCGCAGCTGCCGGGCCGCCCCTCGCGGACGGGTCGTGAGGGCGCCGTGCCCGCCGGGCATCGGCACCGCCGGCCGTCCGAGTGCGGCCGCGAGTGCCTCCGCGCAGCGTCGGTCCCAGCCGCCGGGCACGTCCGCGCCCACGGACGGGACGAGCGTGACGGGCACGGAACGGAGGCGTGCGGCGTCGAGCGGGTTCGCGCGCACCGCCGGGAAGTCGTGCGCGAAGAACCACCGCAGCCCGGCGTGGAGATCGCCGGCCGGCCGGGGCGCCCCGGCGCCGGGCTCGGGATCGCTCCTGTCGGCGACGAGCCGGCCCATCGCGCCGATCGCGGCCACGAGGTCGGTCCGGGCGAGCTCCGCGACGTGGTCCAGCCCGGCCTCGCGCTCCGCGTCGTGGACGACGGCGGGCAGCGGTGGCTCGTGGACGACGGCCGTGCCGACGAGGTCCGGCTCCTCGACGGCGAGCTGCAGCGCGACGACCGCGCCGATGCTCGCCCCGACGACGGACGCGGGCCGGTCGGTGAACCGCCGGAGCACGGCGGCCGCGTCGAGCGCGTGCCGGTGGAGGGCGTCCGGGGGTGGCTCGCCGGGGACCGGGGCCGGGCTCCTGCCCAGCCCGCGCCGGTCGTAGGAGACCACCGTGAAGGTGTCCGCCAGCTCGGCGGCCAGCCGCGTGGTGGCGGACGCCTCGGAGATCCCGCCCTGGAGCAGGAGCACGACGGGGCCGGTGCCCGTCCACTCGACGTGCAGGGTGGTGCCGTCGTCCGCGATCGCGTGGTCCTCCATCCCCGCACGATCGCAGGACGCTCCCGCCCGGACGACGAGGCCGGGCCGCTTCCGGCGGGTGGTCCGCATGGGGCAGGGTGGCCGTCATGGATCTTTCGGGCAGGGTCGCCCTGGTCACCGGCGGCGCGTCGGGCATCGGTGCGGCGGCGGTGGACCGGCTGGTGGCGGCGGGGGCACGGATCGTCGTGGTGGACCGGGACGCCGACGCGGCCGCGGCCGTCGCCGGCCGGTCGGACGGTCTGGCGATCGGCGCGGACGTCACCGATCCCGGGGCGATGCCGGCCGCCGTCGCCGCGGCGGAGGACCGGTTCGGCCGGCTCGACGTCGTCCTCCTCAACGCCGGTGTGACCGCGGGCCAGTCCGGCATCGAGGACCTCGACCTGGACGACTACCGGCGCATCCTCGGGGTCAACCTCGACCACGTCGTGTTCGGGCTGGCCGCGGCCGTCCCGGCGCTGCGCCGGGCGGGCGGCGGGCACGTGGTGGCGACGTCGTCGCTGGCGGGGCTGGTCGGGATGCCCGGCGACGCGCTGTACACGGCGACGAAGCACGCCGTCGTCGGCTACGTCCGGTCCGCCGCGCCGACGCTCGCGCCGGAGGGGATCAGGGTGAACGCGGTCTGCCCCGGCTTCGCCGACACCCCGCTGATCGCGCGGGTGCGCGACCGGTTCGGGGAGTTCCCGATGCTGACCGCGGACGACGTCGCGGGCGGGATCGAGGACATCCTCGAGCGGGGCGAGCCGGGGGAGTGCTGGTTCGTGCAGCCGGGGCGGGAGCCTGCGCCGTACGGGTTCCGCGGGGTGCCGAGTCCGAAGGGCGCGGGGAAGCCCCCGGAGATCGGCTGGCAGGACCACTGAGCGGGACCCGCCGGGGAACGGCCCCTTGACCTCGACCGAGGTTCAGGTCGCAGGCTCTCCGGCATGGCACAGCTGAACCACACCATCGTCCACTCGCACGACAAGCGGGCCGGTGCCGCGTACCTGGCCGAGGTACTCGCGCTGCCGGAGCCGCAGCCGTTCGGCCCGTTCCAGGTCGTCGAGACCGCGAACGGTGTGAGCCTCGACTACCTCGACGCCGGCCCGGGCGCCGACGTCGTCTCCCAGCACTATGCGTTCCTGGTCTCCGACGCGGAGTTCGACGCCGCGTTCGGCCGGATCCGGGACCGCGGCCAGCAGTACTGGGCGGACCCGGGCCGGTCCCGTCCGGGCGAGGTCAACACGAACGACGGCGGGCGCGGGATCTACTTCGAGGACCCGTCCGGGCACCTGCTGGAGATCATCACGGTGCCGTACGGCGGCTGAGGCTCAGAACGTCGGCTCGGGCAGGAGCCCGTGCGCGTGGCTGATCCTCCGCCTGAGGACCACCTTGCGCACCCCGCCCGGGTAGAGGCGCAGCCGGGAGAGCTCCCAGCCGGAGAACTCGGCCTGGATGGCGAGCCGGACCGCGGCCGTCAACCGGGGGACGTCGCCGTCGATCCGCACGGGGCGGTACTCGTACCGGTCGTCGATCCAGCCCTCGCCGTCCCGAGTCCCGGCGTACCGATTCCCTTCGGCTGCCGACTCCTCCGGTCCGCTCTCCGCCATCCGTGCCTCCCGGTCGCGCTGTCACGGCGCCGCCCGCCGGGTGAACGGCGGGTGGTGCTGGCGTGACCACGATAGGCATGCAGCTCGGTCCCCGGCCACCACGAACGTCCCGCATCCCCGGGGCCTGCGGGCCGCGTCACGTCACCGGACAGGGTCGCTCACGTCGTCGAGTGCAGTCCGGATCTCGGCGGGCAGGGTCACGTCCTCCGCCGCGAGCGAGGCCAGCAGCTGCGCCGCGTCCCGCGCACCGACGACGGCGCTCGCCACCCCGGTCCGGTCGCGCACCCAGGTCAGGGCGACGACGAGCGGGGACGTCCCGAGCCCGTCGGCCGCGGTCAGCACCGACTGCACGATCCGCGCGGAGTGCTCGGTGCGGCGGGCCTCGACGTAGGAGGCCAGCAGCGTGCTCGCGCCGCGCGAGTCGGCGGGCGTGCCGTCGGTGTACTTGCCGGTCAGCACCCCGCGGCCCAGCGGGGCCCACGCGAGGATCCCCAGGCCGTGGTGCCGGGCCGCGGGCAGCAGCTCCGCCTCCGGCTCCCGCGCCAGCAGCGAGTACTCCACCTGGGTCGACACCGGCCGGCACACGGCCGGGTCCGGCCCGCCCGCCGCGGCACCGGCCACCGTGGCGAGCTGCCAGCCCTGCGGGGCGACCAGCCCGGCGTAGCGGACCCGGCCCGAGTAGACCGCCACCTGCACCGCGGACAGCATCTCGTCCAGCGGGACGTGCGGGTCCCAGCCGGGGAACTGCCACAGGTCGAGATGGTCGACGCCGAGCCGGCGCAGGGTCGTGTCCAGCGAGCGCAGCAGCGTGGCCCGGGACGCCCGCCCGCCCGGCCCCGCCGTGCCGGCCGTGCTGCCCCGCCCGGCGATCACGAGGTCGTCCCGGGGGACCGTCCGGCGCAGCAGCCCGCCGAGCACCTGCTGGGCCGCGCCGCCGCCGTAGTCGTCGGCGGTCTCGACGAGGGTGCCGCCGGCGTCGACGAAGACCCGCAGCTGCTCCGCCGCCTCCGCGGGCGAGGTGTCCTCGCCCCACGTCATCGTGCCCAGCCCGACCCGGGACACCTCCAGGCCGCTGGCGCCCACCGGTCTGCTCAGCACGGTCCCCGAGCCTAGGCGGGTTCACCCCCGCCACCGTCGAGGGCGCGCGTAGTGACCCCCGTCTCCACGCGTACGGTGACGGCCCGTGACCGATCAGGCCGCACTGCAGCCGGTGCCCCTCGTCCGGGGGCGCCGATGAGCTGGCTCGAGGTGATCGTCCTCGGCCTCATCCAGGGACTCACCGAGTTCCTGCCCGTGTCGTCGTCCGGGCACCTCCGGATCACGTCCGAGGTGTTCTTCAACAGCGATCCCGGGGCCGCCTTCACCGCGGTGACCCAGCTGGGGACCGAGGCCGCGGTGATCGTGTACTTCGCGAAGGACCTGTGGCGGCTGTTCGTCACCTGGCTCCGCGGGTTCCGCGACGCCGAGGTCCGCCAGACCGACGACTACCGGCTGGCCTGGCTGGTGATCGTCGGCTCGATCCCGATCGCCGTCCTGGGCGTGCTGCTCAAGGACCAGGTCGAGACCGTGGCACGGAACCTGTGGCTGGTCGCGACGATGCTGGTCGTCTTCGGGATCCTGCTCGGCCTGGCCGAACGGTTCGGGAAGCAGCGCAAACCGATCGAGAAGATCACCTGGCGGGACGGCATCGTGCTCGGGTTCGCCCAGGCCATGGCGCTGGTCCCGGGGGTCTCCCGGTCCGGGGGCACGATCACCGCGGGCCTGGCGCTCGGCCTGACCCGGCCGGCGGTCGTCCGGTACTCGTTCCTGCTGGCGATCCCGTCGGTGTTCGGTGCGGGCCTGTTCACGCTGCCCGACGTGTTCGCGGGCGACGGACCGTCGGCGGCCCAGATGGTCGTCGCCGTCGTGATCGCCTTCGTCGTCGGCTACGCGGTCATCGCGTGGCTGCTGCGGTTCGTGCAGAACAACACCGTCTACGTCTTCGTGGCGTACCGGATCGCGCTGGGTGTCGCCCTGCTGGCGGCGCTGGCGATCGGGGCGGTCTCCGCGACCTGAGCGGGCCCGGGGCTCCCGCCCCGGTCCGCGCACGTCACGTAGCCTCGCCCGCGTGACGACCTTGATCCTGCTGCGGCACGGGCGCTCCACGGCGAACACCGCCGGGGTGCTGGCCGGGCGCACCCCCGGGGTCGAGCTCGACGACCGTGGCCGCGAGCAGGCCGCGAAGGTCGTCGACCGGCTCGCCGACCTGCCGATCGCCTCCGTGGTCACCTCGCCGCTGACCCGCTGCCGGGAGACCGTGGCGCCGCTGGCGGCCGCCCGCGGGCTGGAGCCCGTCGTCGAGGACGACCTGGCCGAGGTCGACTACGGCTCGTGGACCGGCCGGAAGATCTCCGAGCTGACCTCGGAGGACCTGTGGAAGGTCGTCCAGGCCCACCCGTCGGCGGCGGTGTTCCCGGACGGCGAGTCGCTCGCCGGCATGCAGGCCCGGGCGGTCGCGGGCGTCCGCAGGCACGTCGCGCGGGTGCGCGCCGAGCACGGCGACGACGCCATCGTGCTCGCGTGCAGCCACGGCGACGTCATCAAAGCGGTACTGGCCGACGCGCTCGCCTGCCACCTCGACAACTTCCAGCGGATCGTCGTCGACACCTGCTCGGTGAGCGTCGTCGCCTACACCCAGCTGCGCCCGTTCGTCGCGCGGATGAACGAGCAGTCCGGCGACGTGGCGAGCCTGATCCCCAGGCCGGCGGAGGAGAAGCCGTCGTCGGACGCGGTGGTCGGAGGCGCGACCAACGCGTGAGGTAAGGTGATCCTTCTCCCATCGTTCCTGGTGACAGCGCTGTCGGCCGACGGTGGGGATGCCCCCGGTTCCCGTCTCGCCTACCCTGGGAAGGGTCATGGCACGCGTCATCCACGTCTTCCGCCGCCCGGACCGCTTCGTGGCCGGCACCGTCGGTGAACCCGGCGACCGCGCTTTCTACCTGCAGGCGATCGAGAGTTCGCGCACGATCAGCGTGCTGCTCGAGAAACAGCAGGTCTCGGTGCTGGCGGAGCGGATCACCGCGCTGCTCGGCGAGGTGTCCAAGCGCTTCGGCGAGGAGAACCTCCCCGAGGGCGACGAGACGCCGGGCTCCGACAACGACCCGTTGAACGTCCCGCTCGAGGAGGAGTTCCGGGTCGGCACGATGGGCCTGGGGTGGGACGCGGACTCCAGCTCGATCGTCGTCGAGCTCCTCGCGGTGTCGGAGGAGGAGATCGACGAGTCGGTCGTCCTCGACGACACCGAGGAGGGGCCGGACGCGTTGCGCGTGTTCCTCTCGCCGAACGCGGCGAAGGCGTTCGCCGACCGGGCCGAGAAGGTCGTCGGCGCGGGTCGCGCGCCGTGCCCGCTGTGTGCCGAGCCGCTCGACCCCGAGGGGCACGTCTGCGTCCGGCTGAACGGCTACCACGACCGCAACCCCGTGGCCGGGTCCTCCGAGTGAGCAGGGTCGAGTGAGCCCGGCTCCCGGACTCCGCGACCCGGCCGTGCTCGAGATCCTCGACCGGGGGCGGCTCGAGGTCACCGGACGGATGGTCGACGCGTCCAACGCCACCCTCTTCGGCACCGTCACGCTCGACGGGACCGAGCTGCGCTGCGTCTACAAGCCGGTCCGCGGGGAGCGCCCGCTCTGGGACTTCCCGGACGGCACGCTCGCCGGGCGCGAGGTCGGCGCCTACCTGGTGTCCGAGGTCTCCGGGCTGAACGTCGTGCCGCCGACGGTGCTCCGGGAGGAGGCCCCGTTCGGGCCGGGAATGGTGCAGGCCTGGGTGTCGTCCGGCGACGAGAGCGCGCTGACCGACCCGGGCTCGGAGGGCGACGAGCTCGACGGGGAGCTCGACGAGCAGACCCTCCACCTGGCGTCGGAGTCGCTGGTGGAGCTGTGCGAGCCCGGCGACGTGCCGGGCGGCTGGCTGCCGGTGCTGCGTGCCCGTGACGGCGCCGGTGACCCGGTCGTCCTCGTGCACGCCGACCACCCGCAGCTGCGCGCGATGGCGGTGTTCGACGTCGTCGTGAACAACGCCGACCGCAAGGGCGGGCACGTCATCGTCGCCGGTGACGGCGGCGTCTACGGCGTCGACCACGGTCTCACCCTGCACACCGAGCCCAAGCTGCGGACGGTGCTGTGGGGCTGGATCGGCGACGGCATCGGCGAGGAGCGCACCGCGCAGCTCAAGGAGCTGCGATCCCGTCTCGCCGGGGACTTCGCCGACACGCTGGGGGAGCACGTCACCCGGCGGGAGGTGGCCGCGCTGCGCTCCCGCATCGACCACCTCCTCGCCGAGCCGCACTTCCCCGGGCCGGACGGGTTCGGGCCGGCGATCCCCTGGCCCGCGTTCTGATCCTCCGCCGCCCGGCCCGGGCCGCTCAGTCCGCCGGGCGCAGCAGCCCGAGCCGCCGGGTCGCCCGGGTCATCGACACGTAGAGATCGGCCGGGTTCCCGGCCCGGACGCGCTCCGGATCGACGATCACGACGGCGTCGAACTCCAGGCCCTTCGCCGACACCGGTGTGTGCACCTGCGCCGGGAGATCGTCGAGACCGGTGATGTCGGCGGCGATCACCGCGACGGTCCCGTCGTCGAGCCGGGCCGCCTCGGCCTCGACCGCCTCCCGCACCGCGTCGGCGAGGCCGGCCGCGGGGACCGTGCGGTCCCACGGGTGCTCGCCGGTCTCCCGCACCGAGTCCGGTGGCCGGTGCCCGGGCGCGAACGACGCCAGGACCTCGGCCGCCGGGTCCATGATCTCGGTGGGGGTCCGGTAGTTCACCGTGAGCGTGCGGTGCGTCCACCGGTCGTCGAGGTGCGGGGCGAGCACGTCGGTCCAGCTGCGGGCCCCGGCGGGTGCGCTGCGCTGGGCGAGGTCGCCGACCGCGGTGATCGAGCGCGACGGGCACCGGCGCAGCAGGACGTGCCAGTCCATCGCGGACAGTTCCTGCGCCTCGTCGACGACGAGGTGCCCGAACCGCCAGTCCCGGTCGGCCGCGGCCCGCTCGGCGACCGTCCCACCGATCCCGGCCACGTGCCGTCCGGCCAGGACGTCGGAGGTCACGAAGTCGGTCGGGCGCAGCTCGTCGGCGTCCTCACCGGCGAGGTCGCGGTCGGCGGACTCCAGGATGGACAGGACGTCGGCCGCGTAGCGCCCGTCCGGCTCCTCGGCGGTGGCCGCCGCGCCGGGCGGGTCCCCGAGCAGCTCGGCGAGTTCGTCGAGCAGCGGTGCGTCGGCCACCGTCCACGGTGCGCCCGCGGCGCGGTGCAGGCCGGTGAGGTCGGTCCCGCCGGCCGCCGCCGCGAGGCGCCGCCGCGACGCGTAGAGGTCGGCGAGCGCCCGCTCCGGTGTCAGCACCGGCCAGAGCTGCTCGACGGCCGCGTGGAAGCCGGGCTCCGAGCGCAGGTTCGCGCGCAGCCCCTGCCGCATCTCCGCCGACACCTCCGCCGCGCCGGCCGGCTCGATCTCCGGCAGGTCGCCGAGCCCGGCGAGGAGCTCGGCGACCTCGGGCGGGTCCTCCAGGCTCGCGCCGAGCGCCTCCAGGCCCTGGTCGACGAGCAGACCGCCGAGCGCGTCGCGGAACGTCACGCGGGCGACGTTGTGGGCCGACCCGGTGGCCTGTGCCCGCCGCCGGGCCTCCGCGACCATGGCGTCGTCGATCTCGACGGTGACGTCGTCGAGCTCGATCGCGATCCGGCCGCCCGGCAGCTCCTGCCGGTCGGCGACCGCGCGGCGCAGCACGTCCACCATCGCGAGGTCGCCCTTGGTGCGCGCGACCTCCGGCGGGTCGAGGGCGCCCGCGACGACGCCGTGCCGCAGCCGGCCGGGCGTCGTGAACACCACGGCCGACTCACCCAGCGCCGGGAGCACCCCGCCGACGTAGTGCACGAACCCGGCGCTCGGCCCGACGACGAGCACACCGCTGCGGGCCAGCCGGTCGCGGTGCGCGTAGAGCAGGTAGGCGACCCGGTGCAGCGCGACGGCGGTCTTGCCGGTGCCCGGGCCGCCCTCGATCACCGCGGTGCCCGCCAGCGGGAGCCGGATGATCTCGTCCTGCTCGGCCTGGATGGTCGTCACGATGTCGCGCATCTGCGATCCGCGGGGCGCGTTCAGTGCGGCGAGCAGCGCCGGGTCCGACGCCGACCGGGCGTCGGTCCCGGCCAGGGCCGAGCGGTCCAGGACGTCGTCGTGGTACGACGCGACGCGCTCGTCGGGGGCGGTACCGGCGATGCGGAAGTGCCGCCGCCGGGTCACCCCGAGCGGGGTGACGGGGGTGGCGCAGTAGAACGGCCGGGCCGCCGGCGCCCGCCAGTCGACCAGCGCGCTCTCCCCGTCGGCCGGGTCGGTGAGCCCGATCCGGCCGACGTAGGTCGCCTCCCCGCCGGTGTGGTCGAGGCGCCCGAAGCACAGCCCCGCTCGGGCGGCCTTGAGCGCCGTGACCCGCTCCGACCAGCGGTGCACCGAGACGTCCCGCTCCCAGCGGGCGCTGAGCTCCTCACCGGTCGGTGCGGCCTCGCCGCCGCGTGCGCGGGCCGTCGCGTCCGCGAGCTCGGTGGCGAGCAGTGCGTGCAGTGCGCGGACCTGCCCGGTCTCCGCGGTCAGTTCCTGGTCGGCGAGGGCTCTGTTCACACTCTTCCCATCCGTGGTATGCTGAAAGCGCGGAGCTACGAGATCTTCGTCAGGTCGCACCCCGCATGGTAGCGCCTCCGCGACCCCTCACGCACGTGTGCGCAGCAGCTGGACGATCTCCCGGACCGCCATCGCCGTCGCGAACGTCCCGAACACCAGCCCGAGCACGACGGCGTCGAGCGACAGCCCCAGCGCCGCCCCGGCGACCGTCCCCGGGGCCGCCGTCACCGCGAGCAGCCGCCCCCACCGGCCCGACGCAGTCCCCTGGCGCAGGTGCACGACCGTGCCGACGATCGAGTTCGGGATGAACATCAGGAGTGACGTCCCCGCGGCGACGTGCAGGTCGGTCCCGAACAGCAGCACCATCGCGGGCACCGCGAGCAGCCCGCCGCCGAGCCCCATCGCCCCGGCCCACGCGCCGATGACCAACCCGACGGCCGTCGTCACCGGGTACAGGAACCACGGGTCGTCGATCAGCTCCTGCGGCACGAGCGCACCGTCGAACAGGGGGAGCGCGAGCGCGTCGACGGTGAGCTTCACGGCCGTGAGCAGGAGGATCCCGATCAGCAGGACGCGCAGCAGGGTCTCCGACGCCCGCGCCAGCAGCGCCGGCCCGACCAGCCCGCCGACCGTGCCGCCGATGATCAGTCCGACGCCGGCCCGCAGGTCCAGCACCCCGCCACCGGCCGCGTAGGCGGCGGCCCCCGCGACGCACACGCCGATGTTGGCGATCGTCGACGTGCCGTGGATCCGGGCCCGCGACATCCGGGTGAACCGGTCGAGCGCCGGGACGAACAGCACCCCGCTCCCGCCGCCGATCAGACCGCCGACGACGCCGCCGACCAGCCCGATCGTGCCGACCAGCCCGCTGCGCCCGCCCTCCGCGCCGCTGTCGTCGGCCTGTCCGCCCGCACCCGGCGGTCCGATCGCGTCGCTGCGGGCCATGGGCCCATTCTCGATCGGCCCGGCACCCCGCGCCGGGGCGGTCCCACGAACCGGGATCCGGCCGCGGTGCCCCGCGCCGGCGATCACCGCCTAGCGTGCGGGGGACAGGTCCCGGACATCCACCAGGAGCGACGCATGGCCCTCCCCGCACCGCAGCGGATCACCGTCCCCGGCACGACCCGGCCCGAGACCACCCTGTCGGTGCACGACACCGGTGGGCCGGGCGAGGTCGTCGTCCTGCTGCACGGCTGGCCGGACCGGGCGACGCTGTGGGAGCCCCAGGCCGAGGTCCTCGCGGCGGCCGGCTACCGGGTCGTCGTGCCCGACCTGCGCGGGTTCGGCGAGTCGGACCGGCCGGAGGGGACCGAGCACTACCGGATGAAGGCGCTCCGGGCGGACGTCCTCGGCGTCGCCGACGCGCTCGGGATCGACCGCTTCGCCCTCGCCGGGCACGACTGGGGCGCGGTGCTGGGGTGGACGCTGACGCTCGCCTCGGACCGGGTGACCCGCTACGCCGCGTTCTCCGTCGGGCACCCCGCCGCGTTCGCGACGGCCGGGTTCGGGCAGAAGGCGATGTCCTGGTACATGCTGTGGTTCCAGTTCCCGGGCGTCGCCGAGGAGGTGCTGCCCGCGCACGACTGGCAGTTCCTCCGGGCATGGGCCCAGGCGTCGTTCCCGGAGGGGCACCCGCTGCCCGCGCAGCAGATCGCCGACCTGTCCCGGCCGGGTGCGCTGACCGCGTCGCTGGAGTGGTACCGCGCCAACGTGGACCCGGCGACGTTCGTGGCCACCGAGATCCCGCAGGTGCCACCGATCCGGGTCCCGGTCCTCGGGGTGTGGAGCGACGGCGACATGGCGCTGACCGAGGGGCAGATGCGGCGCTCGTCGGAGTTCGTCGAGGACTTCCGGTTCGCGCTCGTCGAGGGCGCCGGGCACTGGATCCCGCAGGAGGCACCGGAGCAGGCGGGCCGGCTCCTGCTGGAGTTCCTCCGCGGCCGATGACCGCCGTGACCAAGGGGACAGCGGACGCACCGCGCGCGGCGGACACCGGAAGGGCCAGGATGGTGCCCGGTCCGCGGCTCGCGCGGGGGTATCGCGCGCGACGCACGCACACGGCAGAGCGAGACGGAGGAGTTCGATGGCGGAGAAGAGCCGGATCGGGGTCACCGGGCTGGCGGTGATGGGGGCGAACCTCGCCCGCAACATGGCCCGCCGCGGGTTCGGGGTGGCGGTGCACAACCGCACCACGTCGAAGACCACCGAGTTCATGAAGGACTACGGCCACGAGGGCTCCTTCACCGGTGCCGAGTCGCTGCAGGAGTTCGTCGACGCGCTGGAGACGCCGCGCAAGATCGTCGTCATGGTGAAGGCCGGCAAGCCGGTGGACGCCGTCATCGACGAGCTCGCGCCGCTGCTCGACTCCGGCGACATCATCATCGACGCCGGCAACTCGCACTTCCCCGACACCGACCGCCGCGCCGCCTACTGCGCCGAGCGCGGGCTGCGGTTCATGGGGATCGGCGTCTCCGGCGGCGAGGAGGGCGCCCTCAACGGGCCGAGCATCATGCCCGGCGGGCCGGTGGAGGCCTACGGCGAGGTCTCCGAGATCCTCACCGCGATCGCCGCCGAGGTCGACGGCACCCCGTGCTGCACGCACGTCGGGCCGGGCGGGGCCGGGCACTACGTCAAGATGGTGCACAACGGCATCGAGTACGCCGACATCCAGCTCATCGCCGAGGCCTACGACCTGCTCAGCCACGTCGGCGGGCTCTCGGCGCCGGAGATCGGGAAGATCGTCGAGCAGTGGAACACCGGTGACCTCGAGTCGTTCCTCATCGAGATCACCGGCATCGTGCTCGCGAAGACCGACGAGAAGACCGGCACGCCGCTGGTCGACGTCATCACCGACCAGGCCGAGCAGAAGGGCACCGGCCGGTGGACGGCGATCGACGCGCTCGACCTCGGCGTCCCGCTGACCGGCATCACCGAGGCCGTGTTCGCCCGGACGCTGTCGGCGCTGCGTGACGAGCGGAAGGCCGCGTCGACGACGCTGGCCGGGCCGGCGCAGCAGCGCACCGCGAACGTCGACCAGCTGGTCGAGGACGTCCGCCAGGCGCTCTACGCGTCGAAGGTGGTCGCCTACGCGCAGGGCTTCGCGCAGATGCGGGCCGCGTCGCAGGCGAACGGCTGGGACCTCGACCTGGGTGCGATGGCCCGGATCTGGCGCGGCGGCTGCATCATCCGCGCGCAGTTCCTCAACCGGATCACCGAGGCCTACGAGACCCACCCGGACCTCGACAACCTGCTGATGGTCCCGTACTTCACCGAGGCCGTCGGTGCGGCGCAGGACGCGTGGCGGCGGGTCGTGGTGACCGCGACCGAGAACGGCGTCGCGATCCCCGCGTTCTCCTCCAGCCTGTCCTACTACGACGGCTACCGCCGCGAGCGGGGCCCGGCGAACCTGATCCAGGGCCTGCGCGACTACTTCGGCGCGCACACCTACGAGCGCATCGACGCCGACGGCAAGTTCCACACCCGCTGGAGCCAGGACGGCGCCGAGGTCCGCACCGACTGACCGGCACCACCCGCCCCGGGACACTCCGGGGCGGGTCAGGTCCGGTCAGGTCCGTGTGGGGGCGGGTGCCACGGCGTCGTCGTGGTGGTACCGCCCGCCCCGCAGCGCGCTCGCCACCGCCGCGACCAGGCAGGCGACGGCCGCGAAGCCCAGTGCGAAGGTGAGCCCGTCGGCGAACGGGCCGGAGATCAGCTGCGGGAAGAACACCCGCCCGGTCAGGAACGCGGCGTGCGCCGGGTCCAGGTGGGCGAGCACGTCGGGGCCCAGCAGCGTCGCGACGGGGTTGTAGCCCAGCAGCGCGGCGAACAGGATCCCCACCGGCGGGAGCGCGGCCACCCGGTCCGCGGCGAGCTCCGGGACGCCCTGGGCGACCAGGCCGTCGTGCATCGCCGACGGCAGTGTCGTCGCCAGCCCGGCGATCAGCAGTGAGAAGAACACCCCGATCGACAGCACGGTCGCGGCGTTCTGGAACGTCGACGTCATCCCCGCGCCCGCGCCGCGCTGGTGCGCCGGCAGCGAGTTCATGATCGCCGCCCGGTTCGGGGAGCTGAACAGCCCCATCGCGAGCCCGTTGAGCGCGAGGACCACCGCGAAGACGCGGTAGTCGAAGTCCACCGGTACGGCCAGCAGCGCGAGGAAGGTCGCCGCCGCGGCGACCATGCCGCCGGTCGCGAACGCCCGCGCCCCGTACCGGTCGGACAGGATCCCCGACACCGGCCCGGCGACGAGGAACCCGATCGTCAGCGGGACCATGTAGATCCCGGCCCACAGCGGCGTCGCCTCGAACGCGAAGCCGTGCTCGGGCAGCCAGATCCCCTGCAGCCAGATGATCAGGATGAACTGCAGCCCGCCCCGGCCGAGCGCGGCGAGCAGGCTCGCCAGGTTCCCGGCGGTGAAGGCGCGGATCGAGAACAGCGAGACGTGGAACATCGGGTCGGGCACCCGGCGCTCGATCCAGGTGAAGATCCCCAGGACGACGATCCCGCCGCCGATCAGGCCGAGCACGAGCGGGCTCGTCCAGCCCATGACGTCGTCGCCGTAGGGCTGGATGCCGTAGGTGATGCCCATGAGGACGGCGACGAGCCCGACCGCGAACGTCGCGTTGCCCCACCAGTCGATCCGGGCCGCCCGGCGGACGCCGGTGTCGCGCAGCTTCGCGTACGCCCACCCGGTGCCGAACACCCCGACCGGCACCGACACCAGGAACACCAGGTGCCAGTCCACCGGGGCGAGCACCCCGCCGACGACCAGCCCGAGGAACGACCCGGCGATCGCCGCGACCGAGTTCACCCCGAGGGCGAGCCCGCGCCGGTCGGCGGGGAACGCGTCGGTGAGGATCGCGGTCGAGTTCGCCAGCAGGAGCGCCCCGCCGACGCCCTGCAGCACCCGCATCACGATCAGCCAGACGGCGCCGGCGTCGCCCTGCATCCAGGTCGCCGCGAGCAGCACCGAGAACAGCGTGAAGACGGCGAAGCCCAGGTTGTACATCCGGGTGCGGCCGTACATGTCGCCGAGCCGCCCGAAGCTGACCACCAGCACCGCGGTGACGACCAGGTAGCCCATGATCAGCCACAGCAGGTAGTCGATGTTCTGCGGAGCGAGCGGATCGACCCCGATGCCGCGGAAGATGTCCGGCAGGGCGATGAGCAGGATCGACATGTTGATCGTCACGATCAGCACGCCCATGGTGGTGTTCGACAGCGCGACCCATCGGTAGCGGTCGCCGGTTTCCTTGAGCATCGCTAACGAGGTTACGACGGGCGGTTGCGTGCTGCAACGAGACCGGGCCGGTCTAGGGTCGCGCCATGACACGACCGGCGGCCGAGCAGGCCCGGTGGACCGAGCGGCTGTTCCGGATCGCCCTGGTGGTCAAGGGTGTCGACGGTGCGGCCGAGCTGCTGGCCGCGGTCGCGCTGCTGCTGGTGTCCGGGGACTGGCTGCACCACGTGGTGGCGCGGATCCTCGCCCGCGACCTCGTCGGGCCGCTGGACGGCACCCTGGCGCGGCACCTCGTCGCCGGGACCGACGCGTTCGCCGGCGGCGACCGCACCTTCGCCGTCGTCTACCTCGCCCTGCACGGGGCGATCAAGCTGGCGCTGGTGGGGGCGCTGCTGCGGAAGTGGCTGCCGGCGTACCCGCCCGCGATCGTGGTGCTGTCGCTGTTCGTGGTCTACGAGCTGGTGCACGCCTGGCACACCGGGTCGCTGCTGCTGCCGTTCCTCGCCGCGCTCGACGTCGCGATCATCGTGCTGGTGCTGCGCGAGTACCGGCTGCTCAGCCGGGAACGGCGGGAGTGACGGCTCAGGCGGCCGCGCCGGCCCGGTCGCGCAGCCCGGCCAGCACCGCGCGGGCGGCGGCCCGCCCCGCCCGGTCGGCGCCGATCGTGCTCGCCGACGGCCCGTAGCCGACCAGGTGCACCCGCGGGTCGGCGACGACGGTCGTGTCCAGCGGCTCACCCAGCCGGATCCCGCCACCCGGCGACCGGAGCCGCAGCGGCGCGAGGTGCCCGGTCGCGGGCCGCCACCCGGTCGCCCACAGCAGGACGTCGGCGGCCTCGTGGGTGCCGTCGTCCCAGGTCACGCCGTCGGGGGTGATGCGGGCGAACATCGGCCGCCTGCGCAGCACGCCGCTCGCGATCCCGGCCCGGACCTCCGGCGTCAGGCCCAGCCCGGTGACGCCGACGACGCTGCGGGGCGGCAGCCCGGCCCGCACCCGCTCCTCCACGAGCGCGACGGCGGCGCGCCCGTGTCCGGCGTCGAACGGGCCCTCGTGCCAGACCGGCTCACGCCGCGTCACCCAGATCGTCGACGCCGCGTACGGGGCGATCTCCAGCAGCAGCTGCACCGCGGTGATCCCGCCGCCCACCACGACGACCCGCTTCCCGGCCATCGCCTCCGGGCCGGTGTGGTCGCGGGCGTGCAGGGCGGTCCCGCGGAACGTCCCGGCGCCCGGGTAGGACGGCACGAACGGCCGCGTCCAGGTGCCGGTCGCGTTGATCAGGTGCGGGGCCGTCCAGGTGCCGGCGTCGGTCCCGACGGTGAGCTCCCCGTCCCGGCCGGCCACGTCGTCCGCGTCGCGCACCGCGTGCACCCGGACCGGGCGCACGACCTGCAGGTCCCAGGCCCGCTCGATCGCGGCGAAGTAGCCGGGGACCGCCTCCCGGGCGGGCCGGTCGGGATCGGCGCCCGGGTCGTCGAACCCGGACCGGACGCCGGCGACGTCGTGGATCCCGTTGACCGTGCGCATCCGCAGCGTCGGCCAGCGGTGCCGCCACGCGCCGCCGGGGCCGTCCTCGCCGTCGAGCACGACGAACCCGGGGCCGGGCTCCAGCCCGCCGCGCCGCAGCCCGGCCGCCGCGGACAGCCCCGCCTGCCCGGCGCCGATCACGACCACGTCCGTCCGCTGCTCCACGCCGGACTCAACGCCGGGGAGCCGCCCCGCCATCCCGGCCGGTCAGGCGGGTGGCCGCGCCGCGCCCACCACGTCGGCGACGTCCGCGTTCGCCCCGCAGACGACCAGGGCGAGCCGGGCGTCCGGGTGCCGCGCGACGACGGTGCGGGCGCCGGCGACCAGGCACCCCGCGGCGGGCTCGGCCCAGATCCCGGCGTGCTCGGCGAGCTCGACGCTGCCGCGGACGGCGTCGGCGTCCGGCACGACCAGCACGTCGTGGACCAGCTCGCGGACGTGGTCGTAGGTCAGCTGCGAGACCGACGGCGCGGACAGCGTGGTGATCGCCGAGGTGATCGTCACCGGGACCGGGCCGCCGGCGGCGAGCGCCGCGGACATCGCCTCGGCCCCGACCGTCTCCACGCCCCACACCCGGGTGTCCGGCAGCAGCGCACGCACGGCGGTCGCGACCCCGGAGAGCAGCGCGCCGCCGCCGATCGAGACGAGGACGTCGGTCGGCGGCTCGCCGAGCGTGGCGGCATCGCGGGCCAGCTCCAGCCCGGTCGTGCCCTGCGCGGCGAGCACGACCGGATCGTCGAACGGGTGCACCAGCGTCGCCCCGGCCGCCTGCAGCTCGCCGGCCAGCGCGAACGCGGCCGGGATGTCCGGGGTGAGCCGCACGTCGGCACCCGCCGCCCGGGCGGCGGCGACCGACCGGGCCGGCGCGTTCTCCGGCATGACGACGACGGCCGCGACCCCCGCCGCGCCCGCCACCTCCGCGACCGCGAGGCCGTGGTTCCCGCCGGAGACGGCGACCAGCCCGGCGTCGCGCTCGGCGGCGGACAACGTCGCGAGCTTCGCGAGCACGCCGCGCGGCTTGAACGACCCGGCCCGCTGGAGCTGCTCCAGCTTCAGCAGCACCGGGGCGCCCAGCAGGGCGGCGAGGCCGGGGGAGGGGACGGTCGGGGTGCGGACCACGCCCCCGGCGATCCGCTCCGCCGCGGTCTCGATGTCGTCGAGGGTCACCAGGTCGGCCATGCCCCCGACGGTAGTGACCCGGTCAGCCCATCGACCTCCGGCCGTCGATCGTCTCCCGGATGATGTCGGCGTGCCCGCTGTGCTGGGCGGTCTCGCCGACGATGTGCGCGAGCGCCTGACGGGCGCTCCACCACGCCTCCCCGGGGAACCACGGCGCGGGCGGCAGCTTGTGCGCGACGTCGAGGTCCACGGTCGTGACCAGCTCGTCGGTGCGGGCTGCGGTCGCCGCGTACCGCGCGAGCAGGGACTCGCACGTGTCGTCGGGGCCGACGGCGAAGTCCTCGCGTTCGGCGTCGGGGTCCGCGGCGACGTCGGCCCACGTCTCGGCGCCCTCGACGACGCCGGTCCGGATGAAGTCCGTCCAGCCCCGCTCGACGCCCTCGACGTGCTTCAGGATCCCGGCGAGGGTCAGAGCGCTCGCCGTCGGGCGTCGCCGGGCGTCGGACTCGGAGAGCCCGTCCACGGTGTGCCGCAGCAGCATCCGGTGCTTCGCGAGGGTCTCCAGGATGCAGGCCCGCTCGCCGGACAGGCCGCGCGCGGCGGAGCCCAGCAGTTCGGTCATCGACTCGGCGGTGTCGTTCATCGCCTGCCCCCTCAGCCCATCGTCCGCGCGCCGTCGAGGGCCTCGCGGATGATGTCCGCGTGCCCGGAGTGCTGGCTGATCTCGGCCAGCATGTGCAGCGCGACCCGCCGCACGGACCAGGCGGCGCCCGGCTCGAACCACGGGGCGACGGGCAGGTCGTGGACGACGTCGAGGTCCGCGGTCCGCAGGATCTCCTCGGTCCGCCCGGCGACCTGCTCGATCCGCGCCCGCAGGAACTCCAGGGTCTCGTGGTCCGCCAGCACGAACCGGGTGTCGGTCCACTCGGAGTCCGACCAGTCGCCGCCGTTGCTCTCGCCCTCGGTGGCGACGGCGTCCCAGTCGACGTCGTCGGTGTAGACGGCGGTGAAGGCGCTCGCGCCCTCCAGCGCGAACCGGAACCACTGCTCCTCGGTGTCGGCGACGTGCTTGAGCAGCGAGGCGATGGTGAGGGCGCTGACCGTGCTCGCCGTACGGGCCTGGGACTCGGTGAGGCCCTGGGCGGTCTGCAACAGGAAACCGCGGTGCCGCTCCAGCAGGGCGACCAGCTCGGCGCGCTCGCCGGTCAGGGCCTGGGACTCGGTGGTGGCGTTCATGGGCCCGCCTCTCGGGGGTTCTCCGGCCGGGGGCTGTTCCCCGGCCCGACGAGAACGACGGTAGGACCCCATGCGGACAGGTCCGGTCCTCGATGACCGGGCTCCTCAGGAGAGTTCGCGCAGCGCGTCCTCCCAGCGGTCGCGCCGCTCGCCGAGCCCGAGCTCCCACCACGGCGTGCCGCGCTCGCCCAGGCCGTGCTTGGCCGCGTCGACGCGGGCGCGTGCGGCGGTGACCCGGTCGTCGTCGCCGGTCCGCCGCCCGGCGCCGACCTCGGCGCGGGCCTGCCCGAGGTGCTGCTGCAGCCGGGACCGGACGTCGTCGGGCAGCTCGGGATCGGCGGCCCGCCACCGGCGGCCCCGGACGACCACGTACCGGCCGTCCGGGGTCCGCCCGGGCTCGCTCACGGCGGGCTCAGCCGCTGACCGGCACGACGTCCGGGGCGCCGAGCCGGGCCGCGTCGGCGGTGGCGTCGTCGGGCATCTTCTGGCTCTCCCGCTCGGCCTCCACCCGCTTGCGGTAGTGGTCGACCTCGCGGGCGACCTGCTCCTCGTTCCAGCCGAGGACCGGGGCGACGAGCCGGGCGGCCTCCTCGGCCGCACCGACACCGCGGTCGAACGTCTCGATCGAGATCCGGGTGCGGCGGGCGAGGATGTCCTCGAGGTGCCGGGCGCCCTCGTGCGACGCGGCGTAGACGACCTCGGCGCGCAGGTAGTCCGGCGCGCCGGCGAGGGGCTCGGTGAGCGTCGGGTCGTCGGAGGCGACGCCGAGCACCTCCTGGATCAGCGAGCCGTAGCGGCCGAGCAGGTGCTCGATCCGGGCCTTGTGCAGGCCCGACTGCGTGGCCAGCCGCGCGGTGGCGTTGGTCAGCGCGTGGAAGCCCTCGGCGCCGAGCAGCGGCACGTCCTCGGTGCACGACTCCGGGACCTTCGCGTCCAGGCTGTGCACCGCGGCGTCGACCGCGTCCTTCGCCATCACCCGGTAGGTCGTGTACTTCCCACCGGCGACGACGACGAGGCCGGGCACCGGCGTCGCGACCGCGTGCTCGCGGGACAGCTTCGACGTGGAGTCCGACTCGCCCGACAGCAGCGGGCGCAGGCCCGCGTAGACGCCCTCGACGTCGTCGTGGGTGAGCGGCTGCTCCAGCACGGCGTTGACGTGTTCGAGCAGGTAGTCGATGTCGGCCGCGCTGGCAGCCGGGTGGGCCTTGTCGAGGTCCCAGTCGGTGTCGGTGGTGCCGATGATCCAGTGCCGGCCCCACGGGATGACGAACAGCACCGACTTCTCGGTGCGCAGGATCAGCCCGGACTCACCGCGGATCCGGTCGCGGGGCACCACCAGGTGGATGCCCTTCGAGGCCCGCACCTTGAACAGGCCACGCTCACCGGCCAGGCCCTGGGTGTCGTCGGTCCACACGCCGGTCGCGTTGATGACCTGCTTGGCGCGGACGTCGACCCGCTCGCCGGTCTCCAGGTCCTGCACGGTCGCGCCGACCACACGGCCGGCGTCCTTCAGCAGCCCGACGACGCGGGCGCGGGTCGCCACGTGCGCGCCGTACGCGGCGGCCGTGCGGGCGATCATCATGGTGTGCCGGGCGTCGTCGACCTGGGCGTCGTAGTACTGCAGGGCGCCCACGAGGGCGTCCTTGCGCAGCGACGGGACGACCCGGCGCGCACCGCGACGGGTGAGGTGCCGGTGGTGCGGGACGCCGCGGGACCGGCCCGAGAGGAAGCCGAGCGTGTCGTAGAGCGCGACGCCGGCGCCGGCGTAGAGCCGCTCCCAGCCGCGGTGCTGCAGCGGGTAGAGGAACGGCACCGGGCGGACCAGGTGCGGGGCGAGGTGCTGGATGAGCAGGCCGCGCTCCGCGAGCGCCTCGGCGACCAGCCGGAAGTCCAGCATCTCCAGGTAGCGGAGACCGCCGTGGACGAGCTTGGACGAGCGGCTGGACGTGCCGGACGCGAAGTCGCGCGCCTCCACGAGGCCGACCGACAGGCCGCGGGTCGCGGCGTCGAGCGCGGAGCCGGCGCCGACGACGCCACCCCCCACGACGAGCACGTCGAGCTCGCGGTCGCCCATCGCCTGCAGTGCCGCGGTACGGGCCTCCGGGGAGAGCTCCACCGATTTCATGATCAGACCTTCCACTCGTGTCGTCCTGCAGGGGACTACCCGTTCAACGCCCGGGACGTGCGCCGTTGTGCCCGGTGTCGCCCTGTCGTGGGGGCGGCACCGGGCACAGGGGTCACTCGACGTCGACCCAGTCGAGCGTGCGCTCGACGGCCTTCTTCCACTTCGCGTAGCCCTCGTCACGCTGGGCGGCGTCCCAGTGCGGCTCCCAGCGGCGGGCCTCGTTCCAGTTCTCCCGCAGCTCGTCGGTGTTCTTCCAGAACCCGACCGCCAGCCCGGCCGCGTAGGCCGCGCCGAGCGCCGTCGTCTCCGCGACGACCGGCCGCGACACCGAGACACCCAGGACGTCCGCCTGGATCTGCATGCAGAGCTCGTTCAGCGTGACGCCGCCGTCGACCTTCAGGACGTCGAGCGAGACGCCGGAGTCCTTCGTCATCGCCTCGGCGACGTCGCGGGACTGGTAGCAGATCGCCTCCAGGGTGGCCCGGGCCAGGTGCGCGTTCGTGTTGAACCGGGACAGCCCGACGATCGCGCCGCGGGCGTCGGACCGCCAGTACGGCGCGAACAGCCCGGAGAACGCGGGCACGAAGTACACGCCCCCGTTGTCCTCGACCTGGCGGGCCAGCGACTCGGACTGCGAGGCGCCGGAGATGATCCCGAGCTGGTCGCGCAGCCACTGCACGGCCGACCCGGTGACGGCGATCGACCCCTCCAGCGCGTAGACGACCGGCTCGTCGCCGAACTTGTAGCAGACCGTCGACAGCAGCCCCGACTCCGAGCGGACGAGCTCGTTGCCGGTGTTGAGCAGCATGAAGTTGCCGGTGCCGTAGGTGTTCTTCGCCTCGCCCGGGGCGAAGCACACCTGCCCGACGGTCGCGGCCTGCTGGTCGCCGAGGTCGCCGGTGATCCGGACCTCGCCGCCCAGCGCGCCGTTCGCCAGCGTCGTGCCGAAGCCGTCGGCCGACGACGACGGCTTGATCTCCGGCAGCATCTGCCGGGGGATGCCGAAGAAGCCGAGCAGCTCGTCGTCCCAGTCGAGCGTCTCGAGGTTCATCAGCATCGTGCGGCTCGCGTTGGTCACGTCGGTGACGTGCCGCCCGCCGTTCGGGCCGCCCGTCAGGTTCCAGATGACCCAGGTGTCGGTGTTGCCGAAGATCGCGTCGCCCGCCTCGGCGGCCTCCCGGACGCCGTCGACGTTCTCCAGGATCCACTGGATCTTGCCGCCGGAGAAGTACGTCGCGGGCGGCAGGCCCGCCTTGCGCCGGATGACGTCGCCCTTGCCCTCACGCTCCAGGGCGGTGGCGATCCGGTCGGTGCGGGTGTCCTGCCAGACGATCGCGTTGTAGTACGGGCGCCCGTTGCGCCGGTTCCACACGACGGTGGTCTCGCGCTGGTTGGTGACGCCGAGCGCGACCAGGTCGTCCGCGGTCAGGTTGGTCGCGTTGAGCGCGGACTGCAGGCAGGCGTTGGTGCGTTCGATGATCTCGACGGGATTGTGCTCGACCCAGCCGGGCTGCGGCAGGATCTGCTCGTGCTCCAGCTGGTGCCGGCCCACCTCGTTGCCGGAGTGATCGAAGATCATGAAGCGGCTGGAGGTGGTGCCCTGGTCGATGGCGCCGACGAACTCGGCCATTGAGCTCTCCTTCTGCTGTGCGGTCGGTGGGGCCGGGCGTCAGACCCGTCCGATCTCCTGCGGGGCGTCCTCGGCCGGGATGTAGCGGTCGATCAGCAGCTTGAACAGGCCACCGCCGACGACGGCGCCGAGCAGCGGCGCGACGATCGGCAGCCACCAGTACGGCGTGCCGTCACTGGTGACCCAGGCGGTGTCGTAACCGGTGATGAAGGAGGCCAGCCGCGGGCCGAAGTCACGGGCCGGGTTGATGGCGTAGCCGGCGTTCGCACCCCACGCCATGCCGATGCCCACGACCAGCACGCCGATCATGAACGGCGCCATGTTGGCCAGCGGACCCTTGTTCCGCGGGTGGACCAGCGAGAAGATCACGAAGATCAGGATCGCGGTGCCGACGACCTGGTCGAGGAACGCCGTCGGGATCGACACCGGGTCACCGGGCGAGGTGGAGAAGATCCCCTGGGTCTCGGTCAGGTTCGGGTCGACGGACCGGATGAAGTCGGCGTAGACGACACGGACGATCAGTGCGGCGACGAACGCGCCCAGCACCTGGGCCAGCACGAACGGTGCGACCTTGCGCCACGGGAAGCCCTCGTAGAGCGCGAAGGCGAGGGTGACGGCCGGGTTGAGGTGCGCGCCGGAGGTACGGCCGGCCACGTAGACACCGAGCATGACGCCGATGCCCCATGCCCAGGCGATCGAGTCGTACTGCCCGTTGGACCCGTCGGGCGTCGTGGTCACCTGAGCGACGACGCCGACCCCGAAGAGGATCAGGATCATCGTGCCGGCGAACTCGGCGCTCATCTCGGCGATCAGTGACAGGCCCTTCGGCGCGGGAGCCGCCTCGGTTTTCTCGGTCTTCTCGGAGCTCGTCATCGAACCCCCTCCTCCTCGAGTTCCCCCTCGCGGGACCGGACGGCCCCGCCGTGGGCGGAGACGCTAGGAGCGGAGCGGTGAGGCGGCAACGCAAACCGTTCGACGATGTCGAACGTTGCGGGTCGATCAGCGCATGATCGGGTGGCGGTCGGCCGCAGCGGGCGTCGCCGTCGCGGTCCCCGGCCCCTAGGATCGGGCGTCGTGGCCCGGCAGATCCAGTCCGTCGAGCGGGCGGCCGCGCTGCTGCGGCTGCTCGGTGGCGCCGGGCGCCCGCTCGCGCTCGCGGAGCTCGCCGCCGCGGTGGACCTGCCCCGGCCGACCGTCCACGGCATCCTGCGGACGCTGCGCGACGAGGGGCTCGTCGCGCAGGACCAGGCCAGTGGGCGCTACCTCCTGGGGGAGGGGCTGGACCGGCTCGGCACCCCGTGGGACCGGCACGACCTGCGGTCGCGGGCGATGAACTGGGCGGACGCGCTCGCCGCGGGAACCGGGTGCGCGGTGTACCTCGGCGTCCCGTCCGTCGACGGCCGCGGGGTGGACGTCGTGCACCACGTCTTCCGGCCGGACGGGAGCCCGCAGACGTTGCGCACCAACACCGTGCAGCCGCTGCACGCGACGGCGTGGGGGCTGTGCCTGCTGGCGTTCGCACCGGCGTCGGTGCGGGTGCCGGAGCCGCTGGACCGCTACACCCGGCGGACCCTCACCGATCCGGCGGCGCTGACCCGGGAGCTGACGGCGGCCCGCCGGCGCGGCTGGGCGGCGGATCCCGGCGGCTGGGAGCCGGGGACCGGCGGGCTCGCGGTCGCCGTGCGCAGCGGCGGCGGGCTGACCGTGGCCGCGCTCGGCATCGGCGCCCCGGCCGAGCAGCTGTTCAGCTCCGACGGCAGGCCCCGTCCGGATCCGCTGGTCCAGCTGACCGGCGCGGCCGCCGAGATCGCCGACGGGCTGGAGGGACTGCGATGAGCACGGTGCCGTCGTCGGAGCGGGTGGTCGCGGCGATCGACCAGGGCACGACGTCCACCCGCTGCCTGCTCTTCACCCGCTCCGGGCGGATGGTCGCGGTCGCGCAGCACGAGCACCGCCAGCACTTCCCGAGCCCGGGGCGTGCCGAGCACGACGCGGCCGAGATCTGGCGCGCGGTCAACCGGGTGGTGCCCGCGGCGTTGCGCCGGGCCGGGCTCGGTCCGCAGAACGTCGCGGCGCTCGGCATCGCGAACCAGCGCGAGACGACTGTCATCTGGAACCGGCACACCGGCGTCCCGCTGTCGCGGGCGATCACCTGGCAGGACACCCGCACCGGTGGCATCGTCGCCGGGCTGGCCGCCGACGCCGGGATGTACGCGAAGGTCTCCGGGCTCGGCCCGGCCACCTACTTCGCCGGGCCGCGGCTGCAGTGGCTGCTGGACCACGTCCCGGGCGCCCGGGAGGGCGCGGAGCGGGGCGACGTGCTGTTCGGGACGATCGAGAGCTGGCTGATCTGGCAGCTCACCGGCGGCCCGGACGGCGGCGTGCACGTCACCGACGTCACCAACGCCAGCCGGACGATGCTCATGGACCTGCGGACCCTCGAGTGGTCGCCGGACCTGTGTGCCGCGCTGCGGGTCCCGCCGCGGATGCTGCCGCGGATCGTGCCGAACTCGCAGGTGTACGGCCGCTGCGTGGACCTGCTGCCCGGCGTCCCCGTCGCGGGGGCGCTCGGTGACCAGCAGGCCGCGCTGGTCGGGCAGACCTGCTTCGCGCCGGGCGAGGCGAAGTGCACCTACGGGACGGGCGCGTTCCTCCTGAAGAACACCGGATCGCGCATCGCCGGGTCGGAGACGGGCCTGATCCCGACGGTCGGGTACCTGCTCGGTGACGAACCGGTCTACGCCCTCGAGGGATCGATCGCGATGACCGGGTCGCTGGTGCAGTGGTTCCGCGACAACCTCGGGATGATCTCCACCGCGGCCCGCATCGAGACGCTGGCACTCACCGTGCCCGACAACGGCGGCTGCTACGTCGTGCCCGCGTTCTCCGGTCTGTACGCGCCGCGCTGGTACCCGGACGCGCGCGGTGTGATCGTCGGGCTGACGTCCTACATCCACCGCGGGCACCTGGCCCGGGCCGTGCTGGAGGCGACGGCGTGGCAGACCCGCGAGGTGCTGGACGCGATGAACGCGGACTCCGGCCTGCCGGTCACGCGGTTGAAGGTGGACGGCGGCATGACGGCGAACCACCTGCTCATGCAGTGCGTCGCCGACGTGCTCGACCTGACGGTCGAACGCCCGCTCGGCTCCGAGGCGGTCTCGCTCGGCGCCGCCTACGCGGCAGGCCTCGCCGTCGGGTACTGGCCGGACCAGGAGGTGCTGCGCCGCAACTGGCACCGGGCCGCGGCCTGGGACCCCGCGATGGACCCCGCGGTGCGGGACCGCGAGCACGTCAACTGGCAGCGCGCGGTGGAACGGAGCGCCGGCTGGGCGCGGTGAGCGCGCGCCGTGCTGCCGTGCTCCGTGCTGCTGCCGTCCCGCGGTCCTACCGGCCGCGGCGCCGCCGGCGGGCGCGGCGGTCCTGCAACGCCTGGACCCGGCGGACGCCCAGGTCGGTGAGGCGGCCGAGGAACCCGGTCGCCCAGCCGATCCGGTCCGTCGGGACGACGGCGAACATCCGCATGGCGTCGACGTCGGTGAGGTCGTGCCACAGCAGCTCACGCGCCTCGTCCGACGCGGACACCAGCAGCCGGCGCCCGTCGCCGGGATCGGGGTCGCGCACCACCAGGTCCCGCTCCTCCAGCCGCGCGAGCAGCCGGGCGGCCCCGCCACTGCGGAGTCCGGTCAGCTCCGCGGTGGCGGCGCCGTCGAGCGGCCGGGAGCGGAGCAGCAGCTCGGCCAGGACGACGAGCTCGTTCAGCGACAGCTCGTGCCGCTCCGCCAGGTCGCGCAGCCGGTGGTGCGCGACGAGCTCCCAGCGCGGCAGGATCCCCCGCAGCTCCTCGGCGGCCTCGTGCAGGGCGGCGGCGCGCGCGGTGGCCTCGTCCACGGGAGCGTCGTCCACGGGAGCGTCGTCCACGGGAGCGTCGTCCACGGGGGCGTCGTCGGCGCCGGGGCTCACGGGAGCTCCTCCGGACCCGGCGCCGCCGGCACCACCCGAGTCGCCGGCACCACCCGAGTCGCCGGCACCGCCCCCGTCGCCGGCGCGGCCGGGAGCCGACGGCGGGGCCCGGTCGCCCGGGCTCGGCCACACGGACCGTCCCGCCCCGTCCCGACGCCCCCTGCGTCACGGGCGGCCGGGGTGATCCCCGTGGAGAACCGCTTCCTCAGGCAGCGATTCTGCAGACCGGGAGGCCGGTGGCGCCGGGGTGCGGGTGCGGGTGCGACGAGCACACCGGGCGTGCCGCCCGGGACGACCGGGCCCCTCCCGCAGGAGTGTGTTCTCGGAAATCCCTGCCTGGGGAAGCGAATCCAGAGAAGTGGGGGGTGGGGTGCGCCCTCGGTGTGGAGCTGCATCCAGGTGAGGTAACACGACGGGGGCCTCGACCGCGGTGGATCGGCGAATCCGGCGCCCACGGCCGCCGATCGCGGGCTGCCGATCGCGGGCTGCCGATCACCGGCTGCCGATCACGCGCGGCCGGCCGCCGGGGTGGGGCGGGCTCGGTGGGTGCGGGTCACCGGGTGAAGGCGCCGTCGTCGCCCAGGTCGGCGGTGCGGGTCTCGTGCAGGGCCCAGATGCTCAGCCCTGACACCGCCGCGAGCCCGGCGACCAGCAGCGACACCGGCCAGGACGCGCCGGCGGCGGCGGTCAGGCTGGTCGCCAGCAGCGGGGTGATCCCGCCGCCGACGATGCTGGAGGCGTTGTAGCCGATCGAGGCGCCGGTGTAGCGGTAGCGGGTCGCGAAGAGCTCCGGGAGGAACGCGCCCATCGGGGCGAACACCCCGGCGAAGGCGATCATGGCGACGGAGAAGCCGATCGTGATCAGGATGCCGTTGCCGGTGCCGAGCAGCCAGAAGAGGGGGAACGCCCACAGCACCGCCAGGACGCACGCCCACAGGCAGACGCGGCGGCGCCCGGTCCGGTCGGACAGCACGGCGAGGATCGGGGTCGCGACGCCCATCACGGCGGCCGCGACCATGGCGGCGACCAGCAGCATCGTCCGGGACAGGTCCAGCACCTGGGTGCCGTAGGACAGGCTGAACGTCGTCACCGTGTAGAAGATCGTGTGCGTGATGATCATGCCGCCGGTCGCGAGCAGCAGGGAGCGCGGCTGGCGCCGCACGACGTCCGCGATCGGCGCCCTGGCCTTCTCCTGCTCACGCATCGCCTTCTCGAACACGGGCGTCTCGGCGATCCGGAGCCGGATGTAGAGACCGACGAGGACGAGCACCGCGCTGGCCAGGAACGGCACCCGCCAGCCCCAGGCGGCGAACTGCTCGTCGCTCAGGCCGGCGGACAGCGCGAGGAACGCGCCGCTCGCCACGACGAACCCGACAGCGGGCCCGAGCTGCGGGAAGCTGGAGTACAGGCCGCGCTTGCCCGCCGGGGCGTGCTCGGTCGCCATCAGCACGGCGCCGCCCCACTCCCCGCCGAGGCCGAAGCCCTGCAGGAACCGGCACAGCACCAGCAACAGCGGCGCCAGGATCCCGACCGACGAGTACGTGGGCAGCAACCCGATCGCGACGGTGCCGACACCCATCGTCAGCAGCGAGACGACCAGCGTCGCCTTGCGCCCGATCCGGTCGCCGAAGTGCCCGAACGCCACCGCGCCGACCGGCCGGGCGACGAACCCGACGCCGAACGTCGCGAACGCCGCGAGGGTGCCGGTGAGCGGGTCGAGGTCGGGGAAGAACAGTGACCCGAAGACCAGCGCGGCCGCGGTGCCGTAGATGTAGAAGTCGTAGAACTCGATCGCGGTGCCGATGAAGCTGGCCAGCGCGATGCGGCGGGCCGACATCGCCGGTGCCCCGGTGTCACTCCCGGTCGTGTCGCTCACTCTTCCCCCTGTCCCGGTAGCCCGGCCGGAGTACTCTCCGCCCCCGTTCGGCGCACTGTCAATGGCCGGACGGGTCCGGCGGGTCGCCCGTCGTGACCGAGCGAGGCTTGCCCACGATGTGGGTCGTTTGCCACGATGCGGCCCGTCGCCCGGTCACCGCCGTCCGGGCCGGTCGACCCGAGGAGCCGCGCGGATGGGGCCCGAGATCGTCTCGATCGTCGTGCTGGTGGTCATGTTCGTGATCGCCACGACGATGCCGGTGAACCTCGGCGCGCTGGCGCTGGTCGCGGCCGTCGGGGTCGGCGTCGGCATGCTGGGCCTGAGTCTCGACGAGGTGATCCTCGGCGTCCCGGACGGCGACGAGATCGCCGGCGGGTTCCCCGGTGACCTGTTCCTGCTCCTCGTCGGGCTGACGTACCTGTTCGCGCTGGCGACGGCGAACGGCACCGTCGATCTCATCGTGCACGGGGCGATGCGGCTGGTCCGCGGACGTCTCGCGCTCGCCCCGTTCGTGTTCTTCGCGATCTCCTGCGGCCTGTCCGCGCTCGGCGCGCTGTTCGCGGTGGCGATCGTGGCGCCGCTGGCCCTGCCGTTCGCCCGTCGCTACGGGGTGAACCTGCTGCTCATGGGCATGATGGTGGTGCACGGTGCGCTCGGCGGGGCGTTCTCGCCGATCACCGTCTACGGCGCGTTCGTGAACTCGACGATGGCCCGCGTCGGGCTGCCCGGCGATCCGGTCGTGCTGTTCCTGACCCCGCTGGTCGTCAACGTCGTCATCGCGGTCGGGATCTACCTGCTGCTCGGGGGCCGCTCGCTGCTCGGCCGGTCGGTCGACCAGGAGGTCACGGAGAGCGGTGACCTCCCCGACCTCCGGATCGGCCCGGAGCGCGGTGTGACCCTCGCCGGGATCGTGCTGATGGCCGTCGGCGCGGCCGCGTTCGGGTGGGACGTCGGCGTCGTCGCCCTCGCCGTCGCGATCGTGCTGCGGCTGATGAACCCGAAGCGTCCCGACGTCGTCGGGCAGGTCTCCTGGTCCACCGTCCTGCTGATCTGCGGTGTGATCACCTACGTCGGCGTCCTCATCGCCGCGGGGACGGTCGACTTCGTCTCGTCCGGCATCACGGCGATCGGTGCGCCGCTGCTCGCGGCCCTGCTGCTCTGCTACCTCGGCGGGGTGCTGTCGGCGTTCGCGTCGTCGGTCGCGATCCTCGGCGTCGCGATCCCGCTGGCCGTCCCGTTCCTGCAGCAGGGGCAGGTCTCGGCGATCGGGATGGTCGCCGCGCTCGCCGTCGCCGCCACCGTCGTCGACGTCAGCCCGTTCTCCACCAACGGTGCGCTGGTGCTCGCCAACGCCCCCGCCGGCGTCGACCGGGACGCCTTCTACCGGCAGATGATGGTCTACGCCGGGGTCGTCGTGGTCGTCGGACCGTTGCTGGCATGGGCCCTGCTCGTGCTCCCCGGGTTGCTCTGAGGTGCGCCCGGACGGCGCAGCCGGGTTAGCGTCCGGAGCATGAGCACCGACAGCGTCGTCGCCGCGGGCCGCCTGGCCCGCGGCCTCGAGCCCCTGCACGCCCAGATCTACTTCGCCCCCGAGGCCGAGCCCCGCTACCGGAGCGCCGGGCTCGAGGAGGGGCGGATGAGCTACTTCGCGCCGCGCGCCGCCCCGATGGGGGCGGTCGGCCCCTCGGTCGTGACGGCGACCTTCTACAACTTCTCGCCCCGCCTGGTCGCGGCGTCGATCCCGCGGGCCTGGGAGCTGGTCTCCCCGTCGGACCTGGTCGCGGCCCGGTTCGAGGTGGCGGACGCGTCGCTGCGCAGGCTGCTGGGCGACGACGGCGTCGGCTCCCCGGAGATGGCCGAGGCCGCGGCGCTCGCCCGCACCGCCGCCGAGGCGGTCCCCGCGGACGGCCGCCCGCTCGCCGCCGGGCATCTCGACGTCGAGTGGCCCACCGCGCCGCACCTCGTGTTCTGGCACGCGCTGTCGATCCTGCGCGAGCACCGCGGCGACGGGCACATCGCGCTGCTCGTCGAGGCCGGGCTCTCCGGGCTGGAGGCCCTGCTCACCGCGACCGCCACCGGCACCGGGTTCACCGTCGGCTTCGCCCGGGCCAGCCGCGGCTGGTCGGCCGGCGAGTGGAACGACGGCGTCGCGCGGCTCGCCGGCCGCGGCCTGCTCGAGCAGGCGGACCCGTCGGACGAGGTCGTGACACCGGTGCTCACCGAGGAGGGGTCGCTGCTGCGCAAGCGCCTCGAGGACGACACCCACCGGCTCGGCTCGGAGCCCTGGGCGGCGCTGGGCGCCGACGGCGCCGGCCGGCTCGGCGAGATCGGCGGCGCGTTCGTGCGGACCGCGCTCGCGAACGGGGCGTTCCCGTCCGACGGCGTGTTCGCCCGGTAGACCGGGTCCGGCGGGACCGATCGTCCCGGCCGGCGACGGGCCGGTGCGTCACGTGCGGCGGAACGTCCGCCGTGACCGATATGGTGCGTAGCGCAACCGGCTCGTCCCGGCCGGAACGATGATCCCGTACGGAGGAGACCCGGTGCTCGAGATCAGCGGCCTGGAATGGGCCATCACGATCGGTGCGATCATCGCCCTGCTCGCGGTCGACCTCGTACAGGGCTGGTTGCGGCCGCACAAGGTCGGCTTCAAGGAGGCGACCGCCTGGTCGGTCTTCTACATCGGGATCGCGATCGCGTTCGGCGTGATCTTCGCGATGGTGCACGGCTGGGACTTCGGCACCCAGTACTTCACCGGCTACATCGTCGAGAAGAGCCTCTCGGTCGACAACCTCTTCGTCTTCGTCGTCATCATGACGACGTTCGCGGTCCCGGAGGAGCACCAGCAGAAGGCGCTGACCTTCGGCATCGTCCTGGCCCTGATCATGCGCGCCATCTTCATCGTGGTCGGTGCGGCGCTGCTGAACCTGTTCTCGTTCATGTTCCTGGTCTTCGGCGTGCTGCTGCTCTGGACCGCGGTCCAGCTGTACCGGCACAAGGACGAGGAGCCGGACATCGAGGACAACATGGTCGTGAAGGGCGCCAAGCGGCTCTTCCCGGTCAGCACCGAGTACGACGGCGGCAAGCTCTTCACCCGGGACAACGGCAAGCGCGTCGCCACCCCGCTGTTCCTGGTGCTCGTCGCGATCGGCGGCATCGACCTGCTGTTCGCGCTGGACTCGATCCCCGCGGTGTTCGGCGTGACCCAGGAGGCGTACATCGTCTTCGCGGCGAACGCGTTCGCCCTCCTGGGCCTGCGGGCGCTGTTCTTCCTGGTGAAGGGCCTGCTGGACCGGCTGGTCTACCTGTCGACCGGGCTCGCGATCATCCTGGGCTTCATCGGCGTGAAGCTGGTCCTGCACTGGCTCCACGTCGACATCAACCCGGCGGTGCCGGAGATCCCGACCGTGCTCAGCCTGGTCGTCATCCTCGGCATCCTGGCGATCGTCACCGTGGCCAGCCTGATCAAGACCAAGGGCGACCCGACGGCGAAGGCCAAGCCCGGCTCGCTGAAGGCCCGCAAGGAGCGGTCCGAGCAGCAGAACTGACCCGGGTGCTCAGGCGAGGCCGGGGCCGCCCAGCGGGGTGACCTCGATGTAGTCCGGCGGCGCGGCGAGCAGCTCGAGCACGTCGCCGAGCCCGGCCTCGCCGAGGTCCCGGCCCAGCGCGGCCTCGGACGAGGCCGCGTCGGACCACATCTCCGTCACCCAGACGGCGTCCGCCTCGTCCGGCGTCGCGTTCACGACGTACGCCAGGCAGCCGGGCTGCTGCGCCATCCCGTCCGCCACCCGGAGCAGGGCCTTGGCCAGCTCGGGGCCCTGGCCCTCCACGGCCACCATCCGCACGTACCTGCCGACCCGCTCGTTCGTCTCCACGGCGGCGACCGTAGACGGCCGCCGCCGGGCGGGCTCAGCGGGCCGGGTCGTCGGTGGCCTCCTCGTCGGTGTCCTCGACGTCGAACCGGCGGCGCACCGGTGCCGCGGGGTCCCAGGCAGGCCAGCCGGGGTCGCCGTCGGCGGCGAACCGGACCCACGAGGCGCGCATGCGGTCCGACAGTGCGGCGGGCGGGGCGTCGCCGGCCAGGCCGGACGGGCCGGACGCCCGGTCGAGCGTCCCGAACACGAACGGCAGCTCGGTGGCGTGCGCCGCCCCGAGCCGGCCGCCGCAGGCGGTCGAGCGGTACCCGAACAGGTAGCCGAACCGCCGTCCGGTGTGGGCGTCGAGCAGCCGCCGGGTGGGGCCGGCGAACACCAGCTCGGTCATCAGACGGCTGTAGCGCTCGCCGGGGCTGCCGTCGCCGGACAGCGTGGCGCCCGGCGCGACGGCCGCCACCACCGTCCGGGCCTGGTCCTCGGTCAGCGCGTCGAGGGCGCCGGTGGGGACGAGATAGAGGTTCATCTCGTCGGCGTTCGACCCGGCGACGAGGTCGACGTCCGCCCCGGCGCCGGCGCGCAGCGCCGTCAGCGGGTCCTCGGGCAGCACGTCGTCGCCGAGGACGGGCAGGAAGCCGGTGATCCCGAAGCCGGGGTCGCGGCCGTCGGCCTCTCGCAGGTCACCGCGGCCCCCCGGGACGTCGACGCGGCCCTGCGCGGCAGCGACGTCCTCGACGGGGAACCCGCGGAAGGCCTCCGCCGACGCCGGCGCGCCCAGCCCGGCGGCCAGCGCGGCCGCGAACGGCGCCGCCCGTTCCGGCCCCGACCGGGCCATCTCGGCACCGCCGGACTGGACGACGGCCCGCCGGAACAGTCCCGCCGACTGCGGCGAGGCGAGCAGCAGACCGATGCTCATCGCCCCGGCGGACTCGCCGAACACGGTGACCCGGCCGGGGTCGCCGCCGAACGCGGCGACGTTGTCCCGGACCCAGGCGAGTGCGGCGAGCTGGTCGCGCAACCCGACGTTGGTGGCGCCCCCGTCGAGCGGCAGGAAGCCCTCGGCCCCCAGCCGGTAGTTCACCGACACCAGCACGACGCCGTCCGCCGCGAGGGCCGTGCCGTCGTAGGCGGGGGCCGACGCTTCCCCGGCGACGAACGCGCCGCCGTGCACGAACACCAGCACCGGCAGACCGCCGGCGGCCGGGTCGGGCGTCCACACGTCGGCGGTGAGGAAGTCCGCGCCGGGCCGCCAGCCGGTCCCGATCACCGGGCTCATGTCGAGCCCGCCGGCGATCGCGCGGACCGGCTGCGGGGCGTTCGGGCCGGGCCCGCCGCCGGCGTCGCGGACGCCGTCCCACCCGGGGACGGGCGCCGGGGCCGCGTAGCGCAGCGGGCCGGTGGGCGGCGCGGCGTAGGGGACGGACCGGAACCGGACGACGCCGCCGGTGCGGGTGCCGCGCACCCGGCCGGAGGTCGTCCGCACGACGGGCGCGGAGTCGGGAGAGGTCACGATCTCCGGTCTACTCCGGCGGCGGCCCCGCCGTCGAGGACCGGACCTGTCCTCGGTGCGGTGCAGACTGGGCGGCGTGATGGAGACGTCGGCACGGCTGCTGCGCCTGCTCGGGCTGCTGCAGGTACCGCGGGACTGGACCGGTCCGGCGCTGGCCGAGCGCCTCGACGTCGACGTCCGCACCGTGCGGCGTGACGTCGACAAGCTCCGCACCCTCGGCTACCCGGTGCACTCGACGCCGGGCACGACCGGCGGCTACCGGCTCGGCGCCGGTGCCGCGCTGCCCCCGCTGCTCCTCGACGACGACGAGGCGGTGGCCGTCGCCGTCGGGTTGCGGACCGCGGCCGGCGGCACCGTCTCCGGGATCGAGGAGACGTCGGTCCGGGCGCTGGCCAAGCTGGAGCAGGTCCTGCCGAACCGGCTGCGCCGCCGGGTCGCGGCGCTGGGCGCGGCCACCGCGACCCTGGTCGGGCGCGGCCCCACGGTCGACGCCGACGACCTCTCCGCGCTGGCCGCGGCCTGCCGGGACCGGGAGCGGGTCCGCTTCGACTACACCGGGGGCGACGGCAGCGAGACCCGCCGGATCGTCGAGCCGGAGGGGCTCGTGCACACCGGCCGGCGCTGGTACCTGGTCGCCTGGGACACCGGCCGCGACGACTGGCGCACCTTCCGGGTCGACCGGATGCGGCTCCGGCTCCCCGCCGGGCCGCGGTTCGCGCCCCGCGACCCACCGGAGGGCGGCGTCGCGGCGTTCGCCCAGCGGGGGATCTCGACCGGCGCGTACCCGTACCGGGCGCGGGTGGTGTTCGAGGCGCCCGCGGAGCAGGTCGCGGAGTGGGTGACGCCGGCGTCGGGCACCGTCACCGACCTCGGCGACGGCCGCTGCGAGCTCGTCGCCGGTGCGTCCGGTCTGGACACGCTCGCCGTCTGGATCGGGTTCTTCGGCGTCGACTTCCACGTGTTGGAGCCGCCGGAGCTCGTCGAGCACCTGGACGCGGTCGCCGCCCGGTACCGGCGGGCCGCCGCGGCGTCCCGGGCGGCGGCGCCCCCGGACGAGGGTCGTCCGGCGGTGCCCCCGGACGAGGGGCCCGGGAGCGCCGGTACGGGACCGCCGGGCTGATCCGCGGAGCGGTGGTCAGGGCTGCGGCACGAGCCGGACGGACCCGACCGGCTCGCCGTGGCCGAGCACCTCGACCCGCCCGGCGGTGTCCAGCGCGGGGGAGTGCACGCCCCAGCCGCCGAGGAGACCGGCCGCGACGACCGGTAGCGGGCGGGCCGCCCCGTCCAGCACGGTGACGGCGAACGCGCGCCCGTCCGGCAGCGCGGCCGCGAGGACGCCCTCGGCGCCGTCCTTCGCGACGAGGCCCGGGACGGCCTGCGCCAGCCGGGTCACGGCGCGTCCGGTGCCGCCGACCCACCACGGGTGCTCGCGCATCGCCGCGGCCACCCGGCCCTCCGGGGTCCCCGGCGCGGGGGTCGCGATCCGGGCGAACGCCCGGGCCAGCCCGGCCGGGGTGGATCCGAGGAGCGGGGCGCCGCACCCGTCCACGGTGGTGACGGCGGGCTCGACCCCGGTCAGGTCGGCGACCGTGTCGCGGACGAGCCGCTGCAGCGGGTGCCCCGGGTCGCGGTAACCGGTCGTCGGCCACCCGGCGGCGACGCAGGCGGCCAGCATCGCGGCGTGCTTGCCGGAGCAGTTCTGCAGCACCGGCGCGGGGCCGCCACCGGATGCGCGCACGCCCGCGGCGGCGTCCGGGTCGAGCGGCAGGTCCGGGGTGTTGTCCAGGTCGTCCTCGGTGAGCCCGGCGCCGGCGAGGATCCGGCGGACGCCGTCGACGTGCGCGGGCTCGCCGGAGTGCGACGCGCAGGCCAGTGCGAGCAGCTCACCGTCGAGATCGAGGCCCGCGCGCAGCAGCGCGACCGCCTGCACGGGCTTCAGCGCGGACCGCGGGAGGAACGCGACGTCCGGGTCGCCCCGGCCGGTCAGGCCGCCGCCGGCGTCGAGCTCGGCGACCGTGCCCAGGTGCACCGACTCGACGGTGCCCTCGCGCTCGACGTACGCCAGCGGGACGGCGGCGGCGAGGACGGGCGGGGCGGTCGTGGCGGCGGGGGAGGTCACCCGTCGACGCTACGTCAGGCGGGGCCGGGCGCCGGGCGCAGGCCGAGCGCCCGTTCCAGCTCGGGCGTGGGGTGCACCGGCACCGGGCCGTACGCGTTCCGCCGGGCCGAGCGGCGCCGGACCGCGGGCAGCCGGGTCAGCAGCCGCAGGAACCCGGGCGGTGTGACGGCGCGCCCGCGCTCGCGGGCCCGGGCGACGGTCCGCTCCACCCGCACCTGCTGGTCCTGGACGGTGACGATCGCCGGTTCCCGCTCGGCCTGCACCGCGGCGAGCACGTCGTCGCCCGGTGTGCCGGCCCGCAGCGCCGGGACCAGGTGGTTCGCCGCGGCCAGTGCGTCCTGTGCGGCCATCAGGATCCCGTTGCCCCCGACCGGGGAGATGACGTGCGCGGCGTCGCCGAGCAGGAGCAGGCCGGGGCGGTGCCAGACCGGCACCCGGGAGATGTCCACCGACAGCAGCGTCGCGTCGTTCAGGTCGGTGAGCAGCCCGACCCGGTCGGCCAGCCACGGCACGCGCTCGGCGACCTCCCGGCGGACGTACCCGACGCCCGCCTCGCGGATCGCCGGGTAGCCGCCCTTCGGCAGGGAGAGCCCGACCTGCCAGCGGCCGGGACCGCCGAGCAGGCCGACGTAGTGCCGCTCGCCGAAGAAGAGGTCGACGTCCGCGTCCGGTGGGTCGTCGTCGCGCTGGGGGAGCGCGAACCACAGCAGGTCGGTGGTGGCGCCCTGGGAGACGGCCGTCGCCCCGGCGAGGGTGCGGATCCGGGAGAACCGGCCGTCGGCGGCGACGACGAGATCGGCCTCGACCTGCTCGCCGGAGCGCAGCGTCACGCCACGCACCGGGTCACCGGCCGTCCCGGTCCCGAGCAGGCCGTTCACCGCGGCACCGGTGCGCAGCGCGAACGACGGCAGCGCGGCGGCCTCCCCGGCGAGGAAGTCGAGGAACCGGGCCTGCGGCATCAGCGCGACGTAGTCGTAGGGGGTGTCGAGCAGGCCGTAGTCGGAGGTGGTGACCAGCCCCTTCGGCGTCCGGAACCGGAACTGCCGGGCCTTGACGTGCGGGAGCTCCAGCAGCCGCCCGGCGAGACCGAGCCGGTCGAGGAGCTCGAGGGTCCACGGGTGCAGGGAGTCGCCGCGGAAGTCGCGGTCGAAGTCCTGGTGACGCTCGAGCAGCGTCACCGGCAGCCCGGCCCGGGCCAGCAGGTAGGCCAGCAGCATCCCGCCCGGCCCACCGCCGGCGACGACGGTCCTCGCGGGGGTGGTCACGCCCGCAATGCTAGCTCGCCGATCGAGTGTCTCGCTCGTCGAGGGAGTTGAACTGCGGGAGCGGGCGGCGGCAGAGGAAGGTCCGCGCGGGCGGCGGGTTGCGCCACTCGGTGGCGGTCTCGACGACCTCGTCGAAGTGGGTGTCGAGCAGGTCCCGCAGGTCGCGCACCCGGTTCGGCAGCGCCATCCACGTGATGATCATGCTCATGACGCCGTCCGGCACGAGCCGCCGTGCGATCACGCCCATCACCGACAGGCGCAGCGTCTGCGGGAACACCGCCCAGGGCAGCGTGGAGACGAACGCGTCCACCCGGTCGATCCCGGCCTCGTCGAGGATCCGCTCCAGGTCGGCGACGTCACCCTCGACGACCTCCAGCCACGGCTTGTGCTCCCGCAGGTGCGCGACGAGCTCCGGGTCGATCTCGATGGCGAGGTAGCGGGCGTTCGGGCCGAGCCGGGCGCGGATCGGCTCGGCCAGGACGCCGGGCCCGGCCCCGAGCTCGACGACCACGCCGTTCGTGCCGTGCGGGACGACCTGTGCCAGCTGCCGGCACAGTCGCCGCCCGGTGAGGAACGGTGTCGCGAGCTGGTCCATCTTGGAGAAGGACCGCTTGAGGAAGACGGTGTGGTCGGGACGGGCCATACGGACATCGTGGCGGGTCCGCGGCCTCCGGTCATGTGGAGGCGACCGGCGTCACGACGGCCGCGCGGCCCCGGGGACGCGAGAAGGCCCGCGACCGGATGGTCGCGGGCCTTCTCGTCACGGTGCGCCGTCAGGGACTCGAACCCCGAACCCGCTGGTTAAGAGCCAGCTGCTCTGCCATTGAGCTAACGGCGCGTACGGTGAATTCTCACCGGGTCTCGCGATGTGGAGTTGTGGTGCGCCGTCAGGGACTCGAACCCCGAACCCGCTGGTTAAGAGCCAGCTGCTCTGCCAATTGAGCTAACGGCGCGTATTCATTTCTGTCGTCGTGCTGTCGCGCGCCCCGGGCGAGAACGACCCCGGAAAATTAGCACGATGCTTTCCGGGATCGACCGCCAGGGTGGCGACCGGGTGAGTGACGGGACTTGAACCCGCGGCCCCCTGGACCACAACCAGGTGCTCTACCAACTGAGCTACACCCACCATGCGAACTCCCCGGCCGTGGCCGGAAGCGCTGATACAGCATAGCCCCCGGTGTGCGGCCGGTTGCGCGGGGGTTGGCTCACCCCGTCGCGCCGCCCCCTGCCTGCGGGTTCGCCGTCGTGGCCACGTCGGCGACCGCGGCCGCGGCGGCCTGGGCCTGCTCGCTGCTCGGCCCGGGCGGGGCCACGAACAACGCCTTCCGGTAGTACGCGAGCTCCCGGATCGACTCCTGGATGTCGGCCAGCGCGCGGTGCGCCAGCCCCTTCTCCGGCTTCGCGTAGAACACCCGTGGGAACCAGCGGCGGGCCAGTTCCTTCACCGAGCTGACGTCGATCATCCGGTAGTGCAGGTAGGCGTCGAGCTCCTGCATGTCGCGGGCGAGGAATCCGCGGTCGGTCGCGATGGAGTTGCCGGCGAGCGGCGCGGTGCGGGCGTCGGGAACGTGGGCGCGGATGTAGGCGAGCACCCGTTCCTCCGCCTCGGCGATGGTCACCGTCGCGGCCCGGACCTCCTCGGTCAGCCCGGAGCGCGCGTGCATGTCCCGCACCACGTCGGGCATCGCGTCGAGCTGCGCGTCGTCGCAGGCGATGACGACGTCCACGCCCTCGCCCAGGACGTTGAGGTCCCCGTCGGTGACCAGCGCCGCGATCTCGATGAGCGCGTCGGAACCGAGGTCGAGCCCGGTCATCTCGCAGTCGATCCACACCAGCCGGTCGGTCATCGGTGCAGACTATGTGACATCCGTGCACACGGCGCGCGCCCCGCGGGTCACGGCGGTGTGAGTGCCCTACGCTCCCGGTCCGTGGCCGACAACGCAGATTCCGCTGCAGATCACACCGCCGCCCGCACCATCGCCGAGGGGTACGCCACCGACGGCGCCGCGCTGGAACTCGGCACGGTGCTCGTCGACGGTGTCTGCGACCCGGAGGCGCGGGTCCGGATCCCGCTGGCGACGCTGAACCGGCACGGCCTCGTCGCCGGCGCCACCGGTACCGGCAAGACGAAGACGCTGCAGGCGCTCGCCGGGCAGCTCTCCGACGCCGGCGTCCCGGTGCTCCTGGCCGACGTCAAGGGCGACCTGTCGGGCATGGCGCGGGCCGGCGAGCCGGGCGCGAAGATCGACGAGCGGGTGCGCGACACCGGCGACGACTGGACGCCGACGGCCTACCCGGTGCAGTTCCTGTCGCTGGGCGACGGCGGCGTGGCCGTCCCGGTGCGGGCGACGATCACCCAGTTCGGCCCGATCCTGCTGGCGAAGGTCCTGGGGCTCAACCCCACCCAGGAGTCGACCCTCGGCCTGATCTTCCACTGGGCCGACCAGCGCGGGCTGCCGCTGCTCGACACGAAGGACCTGCGCGCCGTCATCCAGCACCTGACCTCCGACGAGGGCAAGGCCGACCTCAAGGGGATCGGCGGGGTGTCGTCGTCGACGGCGGGGGTGATCCTGCGGGCGCTGGTGAACCTGGAGGCCCAGGGCGGGGACACGTTCTTCGGCGAGCCCGAGTTCGAGCCGGCGGACCTGATGCGCGAGATCGAGGGGAAGGGTGTCGTCACCCTGCTCGAGCTCGCCGAGCGGGCCGCGAACCCGATGCTGTTCTCCACGTTCCTCATGTGGCTGCTGGCCGAGCTCTACGAGGACCTGCCCGAGGCCGGCGACCTGGACAAGCCGAAGCTGGTCTTCTTCTTCGACGAGGCGCACCTGCTGTTCGCCGACGCGTCGAAGGCGTTCCTCGACCGCATCGAGCAGACGGTGAAGCTCATCCGGTCCAAAGGAGTCGGGGTGTTCTTCTGCACCCAGCTGCCCACCGACGTCCCGAACGAGGTGCTGTCGCAGCTCGGCGCGCGCGTCCAGCACGCGCTGCGGGCCTTCACCCCGGAGGACCAGAAGGCCCTCAACCGGACCGTGAAGACCTACCCCCGGTCCGACGTCTACGACCTGGAGTCGGCGCTGACGTCGCTGGGCACCGGCGAGGCGATCGTGACCGTGCTGTCCGAGCGGGGCGCCCCCACCCCGGTCGCGTGGACCCGGCTGCGGGCGCCGCGCTCGATGATGGCCGCGCTCGGCGAGGACGACGTCCGGCAGGAGGCGGCCGCGTCGTCGCTGCAGGCCAAGTACGGCGAGATGGTCGACCGCGACTCCGCCTACGAGCGGCTGACCGGCCGGATCGCGTCCGGTCCCGGCGGGGACGCCACCCCCGTCGAGGCCCCGGCCCCGCAGGCCCCGCCGCCCGGCGAGGCCGCCCCGCCGCCGCCCCCGCCGCAGCCGCAGGACTCCAGCGAGCAGGGCTGGTTCTCCAAGGTCGGTGACTTCCTGCAGTCCCCGACCGGGCGGCAGATCACGAACACGGTCACCCGGGAGATCACCCGGAGCCTGTTCGGGACCCGCCGCCGGCGCTGAGGATCAGGCCCGGAAGCCGCGCACGGCGTCCGGCGAGATCTCCGCCATCAGCGCGACGGCGTCGGACGGGGCCAGGTCGAGCACCTGCACGGCGCCGTTGCCCGCCGCCGTCGTCGCCTCCAGGGTGACGACGCCGGCCCGGCGCTGGAACAGGCTCTGCCGGACCCGCCAGCCGATGACGCCGTCGCGGCGCAGCGCCGCCGTCGTCCGGAGCAGCGAGCCGCTGCGGGCCACCAGGTAGCGCTCGTCGAGCCGGTGGCCGAGCGCGCGGTAGCGGTCCAGCCCGAGCGGGACGGCGACGACGACCAGCAGGGCCGCGACCGCCAGCGGCCAGGACGGGCCGCCCGCGTAGGCGAGTGCGGCGGCCGCCACCGGCAGCACCAGCGCCGGGCCGACCGCCCGGACCAGGCGCCGCGTGCGGGCCCGCCGCGGGTGCGCCGTCAGCGGGCCGTCGGTGACCGCGGACCCGGTCCGGGCGGCGGTCGTCGCGATGCGGTGCGCGTGCGCCCGCGGGACCGGCGGGCCGAGCGCGCCCGCGTGGCTCGCCTCGCCGTCGGCGCCGGCCAGCCCGACGGTCAGCGCCCCGGCCTGCGCGCCCTTCCCGATCGCGCGCACCAGCAGCGGCTCGGTGACGGTGACCCCGCGCAGCCGCTGCTCGGACACCGACAGCGAACGCCGGGTGAGCAGCCCGCGCCGGACCCGCAGGGTGCCGTCGGGCTCGCGGGTCAGCCGGAACCCCCACCAGCGCTCGACGAACAGCACGATCGACCCGGCGACCATCAGGAACAGCAGCAGGACGACGCCGACCAGCACCGACGCCCAGACCGGTGCGGAGGTCAGCTCACCGGCGACGGCGTCCGCGCCGGGGAGGGTGCGGGGATCGACGTCCGCCTCGCGGAGCAGGTTCCAGAGCGCGGCCGCGGCGGCACCGATCGCGGCCAGCGAGCTGACGGTCAGCGGGGCGTAGCGCAGCGACGCCCAGTCGATGCGGTCCAGCTCCTCGCCGGCCTCCGGCTCCGCTGCCGGCCCGGGAGCACCGGCCGTGGGCGGGTGGGTGCCCGCGGCGGGGCGGGAGAGCAGCTCGCGGCGGAGACGCTCGGCCTCGGCCGTGGTGACGGCGTCGAGATCCAGGCCGGACTCCTTGCCCGCGCTCTGCCCGGACCCGACCTTCACCACGCTGACCCCGACGAGCCGGTGCAGCAGCGGCGCAGTCAGGTCGACGGTGCGGATCCGGTCCCGCGGGACCGAGCGGCGCTGCCGGTTGAGCAGCCCGCTGTGCAGCTCGACGCGCTCCTCGGTGATGCGGTAGCGGGTGGTCCGCCAGCGGACCACCCCGGCACCGACGGCGAGCACGGCGATCCCGGCCGCGATCCACAGCTGCACCGCGTTCCCGCGTCCGGCGCCGAACAGCAGCAGGACGACCAGGGCGGGGGCCAGCTTCAGGAGTGCGGTGGCGGGGGCGACGACGAGCATCAGCGCCGGGAGGCGCCGCCAGCCGTCCCCGGGGGCCGTCGCGGTACCTGCGGGTCCGGGGGCGGGGGAGTCGTGGCCGTCGAGCGCGGTGCCGGGTGCCTCGGTGCGGCTCCAGGGAGGCGGGACACCGCCGGACTCCCGGAGCGTCGGACGGTCCGGGGCCGGGACGACCCACCGGGAGCCCGGGTCGGGGGACCCGGTTCCGTCGCCGCTCACGTCGCGTCCCCGGAGTGCCGGCCGGTCGTCTCGGTGAGCCGCCGGGCCAGCTCGCGGGCCTCGTCGGCGTCGAGACCGGCGATGCGGACCGGGCCGCGGGCCGACGCCGTCGTCACCGTGACGGTCCCCAGCCGCAGTGCCTGCTGCAGCGGGCCGTGCTCGGTGTCGACGGTCTGCACCCGCGGGATCGGCGCGATCCGCCACTCCCGGACCAGCCAGCCGGAGCGGGTGTAGACGGCCTCGTCGGTGACCTCCCAGCGGTGCAGCCGGTAGCGCAGGGTCGGGACCAGCAGCGTGGCGACGAGCAGCCACAGGACGGTCAGCGTGATCGTCGCGATGAGCAGGCCGTGCCACGGCTCGCGCGGGAGCAGGACCCAGCCGACCCCCTGGGCGACGAGCAGCACGACCGGCGTCGGCAGTCCGCGCAGCCGCCACCACCAGATCGCGCGCCCGTCCACCCGGTGCGCCGGTGGGCGCAGGGGGAGCGGGAGCTGCTCGGTGCCGTCGGTCGGGTCGCCGGTCGTGAGGGGGCCGGAGGCGGTCATGGGCACACTCTGCCGAACGAGGACGCCGCTCGGCATGCGGCCGCGCCGCCCGGTGTGCGGCTGTGGCCGAAAGAGGGGTCCCGGAGCCACCGAGTGGCACACCGTGCACCCCGGGAGCCCGGGACGGCGTGCACCGTGTGCCACTCGGCTGATGTCTCGGCGGGTGCCTCAGCGGGACGGGGCCGCGAGGTCGTAGACGGTCGTCCCGCCGACGGTGGTGGCGGTGTAGTGCGCCGCCACCCACTCGGTGATCGCGGCGCCGACGCCGCGGTCGCCACCGGGCCCACCACCGTCGCCGCCGCCGACGAAGTACCGGATCTCGCCCTGCGCGACGTACTGCCGGAACTGCTCCAGGGTCGGGAACTCGTCGCTGCCGGACCAGCCGCCGATCGCCATGACGGCCGTGTCGCCGCCGGCGGCGAGCATCATCGACGCGGCGCTCTGCGAGCCGATCGTGGCCGCGGCCCAGCGGGCGTCGCCGGCGTCGGCGAGGAGCGCGGCGACCTCGGCGTTCGTCTCGGCGCCGCCGGGCCCACCCGGACCTCGCCCGCCGTCGCGGACGCCGCGGCCACCGACGCCGTCCTGCGAGCCGGAGACCTGCGGTCCGGCCGTGGGGATCGAGCCCCCGTGCACGGTCGCGGCCGTCTGCACCGCGTAGGCCGCCGGTGCCGCGATCCCGGACAGGACCGCCACCCCGAGCACCACGGCGAGCACCCGCCTCCCGCCGTACCGGACCAGCAACGCCACCCCGGCGACGACGCCGAGCACCAGCACCACCCACCGCAGCCACGGCAGGAAGTCGGGCGACCGGCCCAGCAGGACGAACGCCCACACCGCGGTCCCGGCCGTCGCGACCGCGAGCACCGCCCGCGCCCACCAGCGGTCCCGGTGGGCGAGGACCTCGCGGCCGCCGACCGCGACCAGCGCCGCGATCCCGGGGGCGAGTGCCACCGCGTAGTACGGGTGGATCGTGCCCTCCATGAAGGAGAAGACCAGCGCGGTGACCAGCGTCCAGCCGCCCCACAGCAGCAGCGACGCGCGCACCGGGTCGGTCCGGGACGCCCGCCCGCGCAGCACCAGTGCGGCGACGACCAGCAGCAGCGCCGCCGGCAGCAGCCAGGACACCTGGGTGCCGAAGGCGGCCTCGAACATCCGCAGGACGCCCGTCCCGCCACCGAACGCGGTGTTCCCGCCCGTGCCGCCGGGACCACCGCCCGTGCCGCCGGGCGGCATCATCCCGCCGCCGGGCGGCGTCGCACCGGCCGTGCCCGCCGCGCCGGCCGCGTCGGCACCGGCCGTCGCACCGGGGGCTCCCGCGGCCCCGCCACCCGGCGTCCCGCCACCGCCACCCGGCGTCCCGCCACCGCCGTTGCCGTCGCCGCCGAGGATCCGGCCGAGGCCGTTGTAGCCGAAGGCCAGGCCCAGCGGGGTGTTGTCACCGGACCCGCCGATCCAGGGCCGGGACCCGACCGGCCAGAGCGCGACCGCGAGCAGCCACCAGCCGGCACCGGCGACGATCCCGGCGCCACCGGCGAGGAGCTGCCACCCCCGCCGCAGCGGCCGTCCGGGAGCGGCCCACACCCAGGTCAGGGCCAGCGCCGGCAGGACGACGAACGCCTGCAGCGACTTGGTCAGGAAGGCGAACCCGACGACGAGCCCGGCCGCGACGATCCACCGGGTGCGGCCGTCCTCGACACCGCGGACCACCAGGTAGGCGGCGGCGACGAGGAGCAGGGTGAGCAGCGCGTCGGGGTTGTCGAAGCGGAACATCAGGGTCGCGACCGGGGTCAGCGCGAGTGCGGCACCGGCGAGCAGCCCGGCGCCGTGCCCGGAGACCCGGCGCACGGCCGCGTACAGCAGCCCGACCGCGGCGACCCCCATGAGCGCCTGGGGGACGAGCAGGCTCCAGGAGCTGAACCCGGCGACCCGGGCGGCGATCTCCATCGGCCACAGCGCGGCGGGCGGCTTGTCGACGGTGATCGCGTTCGACGGGTCGAGGGAGCCGAAGAAGAACGCCGTCCAGTCGTTCGCCCCGGCCTGGACCGCGGCGGCGTAGAAGGAGTTGGCCCAGCCGGACGCGCCCAGGTTCCACAGGTACAGGACGCCGGTCGCGACCAGCAGGGCGGCGACCGAGACCGGCCGGTGCCAGGGCCGGTGGGGGGGTGTGTCGTCGTCGGTGCGGGGCCGTGCGGACGGCCCGCGGTCGAGCGTGGTGGTCACCGGGCGGCTGCCTTCTCGAGCGTGGGGACGGGGGTGGTCTCGCGGCGGAAGATCCAGGATCGGAACAGGACGAAGCGCAGCACCGTCGCGACGAGGTTGGCCGCGACGATCACCGCGACCTCGACGGCCAGGTGGGCGCCGGGGGCGGCGAGGGTGAGCATGCCGAGCGCGCCGGTGGTCAGTGCCAGGCCGAGCCCGAACACGACCAGTCCCTGGAACTGGTGGGTGACGGCTCGTTCGCGCCCGCGGACGCCGAAGGTGAACCGCCGGTTCGCGGCGGTGTTGACCACCGCGCAGATCACCATCGCGGCGACGTTGGCGGTGATCGGGCCGAGGATCCCGCGGAAGGCGAGGAACAACAGCAGGTTCGCCACGGTCGAGGCGACGCCGATCGCCGCGAACCGGGCGAGCTGGAACGGCATCGCCCGCGGGACGCCCGGCACCGGCGCCGGTTCCAGCGGTGCCCGGCCGAGCTGGGCGCGGATGTCGGCCAGTGGGAGCGCGCCACGGGCCAGCGCCCGGCCGACCCGCCAGACGCCCTTCAGGTCGGCGACGGCGGTTGCGACGATGTCGACGCTGGAGTCGGGGTCGTCGACCCAGTCGACCGGGACCTCGTGGATGCGCAGGCCGGCGCGTTCGGCGAGGACGAGCAGCTCGGTGTCGAAGAACCAGCCGGTGTCCTCGACGAGGGGCAGCAGGCGGTGGGCGACGTCGGAGCGGATCGCCTTGAAGCCGCACTGGGCGTCGGAGAACCGGGCGGACAGCGCGCCGCGCAGGATCAGGTTGTAGCTGCGGGAGACGAACTCCCGCTTGGCCCCGCGCACGACGCGGGAGCCGCGGCCGAGCCGGGTCCCGATCGCCAGGTCGGAGTGCCCGGAGACCAGCGGCGCGACCAGGGGGAGGACGGCGCCGAGGTCGGTGGAGAGGTCGACGTCGCAGTAGGCGAGTACGTCGGCGTCGGACGCGGACCAGACCTGCCGCAGCGCCCGGCCGCGGCCCTTCTGCTCCAGCCGGACCGTGCGGACCTCGGCGATCTCGGCGGCCAGCCCGGCCGCGATGACGGGGGTGGCGTCGGTGCTGGCGTTGTCGGCGATCGTGATCCGGAAGGTGTAGGGGAACCCGCCGGTGAGGAAGGCGTGCAGCCGCCGCACCGAGGACTCCACATCGGACTCCTCGTTGAACACCGGGACGACGATGTCCAGCACGGTTCGTCCGGGCCGCTGCGGTGGCGGCGGCACGTCGGGTCGGGTCACGGTCTCGGGGCCGGTGACGACTGGGGTCATGGCACCGACGGTCGTCCCCGGCTCTGTCGCGGCCGTGTGATCGACCTGTGCGCCGGCTGTGAGCACGTGCCCGCCGGTCACGACGCCGCCCCGGACAGGTCGTAGAGGGTGACGCCGTCGACGGTCCGGGCCGGGAACGACGCCTGCACCCACTCCGCGATCCGGGTCGCCGCGTCACTGCCGCCGGTGTCCGAGCTCGCGATCATGCCGCCGCCGGAGCCGCCGACGAACCAGTGCACCCGCCCGTCCGCCACCATCTGCCGGAACGCGTCGAGGGTCGGGTACGGGTCGGTGCCGTTGAACCCGCCGAGTGCGAGAACGGGGCCACCGGACGCCAGCTGGTACCCGGCCGCCTGGTTCGAACCGACGGCCGCCGCGACCCAGGTGTAGTCCGCCGCGTCCTCCTGCAGCAGGGCCGTGACCTGTGCGGACGGGGTGGGGGAGCCGAGGATGCCGCCGGGACCGCCACCCGGTGCGCCACCGTCGGGGAGGCCGTTCGCGGGCCCGCCCGCACCGCGACCGTCGCGCATCCCGCCGGGGCCGCCGCGCCCGCCCGGCCCGGACCCGTGGCCCTCCGGCCCGGAGGTCGGGATCGCGCCCGTGTGCGGCGTCGCCGCCGTGGCCACCGACCACGCGGCGGTGCCGCCCAGCCCGGCCAGCACCGCCGCCACCACGACGCCCGCGGCGAGCGCCCGCGGCATCCGGTGCACCCCGGTCAGTGCGGCGGCCGCGACCAGGCCGAGGCCCAGCACCGTCCAGCGCAGCCACGGCAGCCAGCCGGCCGCCCCCGCGAGCAGCGCGGACGACCACCCGGCGGCGAGCAGCACCGTCGCCGCCAGCAGCAGCCGGGACGCGAGCGCGGCCCGGTCCCGCCACAGCGTCACGACGCCGATGCCGGTCAGCGCCGCGACCGCGGGGGCCGGCGCGACCGTGTAGTAGCTGTGGATGATCCCGGCCATCAGGCTGAACGTCAGGCCGGTGACCACCAGCCAGCCGCCCCACAGCAGGGCGGCGGCCCGCGCCGGGTCGGTGCGGGGTGCGCGCCGGGACCGCCACAGCAGGACGCCGAGCAGCAGCATCGCGACCGGCAGCAGCCACGACGCCTCCCGGCCCATCTCCGAGCCGAACAGCCGCAGCAGCCCGGTCTCGCCCCAGCCACCACCGGCACCGCCCCCGACCGAGCCGACCTCGTCGCCGGTCAGCCGTCCGACGCCGTTGTAGCCGAACACCAGCTCCAGCACGCTGTTCCCCTGCGACCCGCCGATCCAGGGCCGGTCGGCCGCCGGCCACAGCTCGACGACCAGCACCCACCAGCCGGCGGACACCAGCAGCGCGACGCCGGCGGCGAGCAGCCCTCGGACCCGCGGCCACCAGGCGACCGGCGCGGCCAGCAGCCAGACCAGCGTGAACGCGGGCAGCACCAGGAACGCCTGCAGCATCTTCGCGAGGAACCCGTACCCGACGAGCGCACCGGCGAGAACGAGCCAGCGGGTCCGGCCCTGCTCGACGGCCCGGGTGACCGCGTACGCCGCGCCGGTCAGGACCAGCACGAGCATCGCGTCCGGGTTGTCGAAGCGGAACATCAGCACGGCGACGGGGGTCAGCGCCAGGACCGCCCCGGCGAGCAGACCGGCGGCGTCACCGGCGACCCGGCGCACCGCCGCGTGCAGCAGCGCCACCGAGCCGACACCCATCAGCGCCTGCGGCACCAGGACGCTCCAGGAGGACAGCCCGAACAGCCGGACCGACAGTCCGATCGGCCACAGCGCACCGGGCGCCTTGTCGACGGTGATGCCGCCCGCGGCGTCGGACGCGCCGAAGAACCACGCCGACCAGCTCTGCGCACCGGCCTGGGCGGCGGCCGCGTAGAACGCGTTCGCCCAGCCGGACTCCGACAGCCCCCAGAGGTAGAGCACCGCCGTCCCGGTGAGCAGGACGGCGAGCGGCACGTGCCGCCGCCACCCGCGTGGGGGCGCCGGCTCCCGCGCGGGGACCGGCCGGGAACGCTGCAGGGTGCTCGTCACGCCCGCCGACGCTGCCGGGGCCCGCTGTGCCGTCCCGGTGATCGACCTGTGCGGGGGCTGTGTACCGCCCGGGCTACCCCGCCAGCGCGCTCAGCTGCGCCGCGCGCACCGGTGCGGTCTGCGCCTGCACCAGGTAGAACATGGCTTCCCGGGCCCAGCGCTGCTCCGGGCTCGACGCCAGCAGCGCCGACCCGGCGCGGGCCGCGACCAGCCCCTGCGCCGCCCGCACGGTGAGCGCCGCGAGCTCGCCGCGCAGCGCCGTCCGCTCGGCGGTCCGCTCCCGCAGCGGCACTCCGGTGAGCAGGGCGTACACCTCCGCGCGGCGCCGGGCGGCCTCCGGTGCCAGCGCGGCGGCGAGGTCCACGGCCTCCGGGCGGTCCCGCTCCCGGCCCAGCCGGTCGAGCTCGGCCAGCACCCGGCGCAGCAGCCCGATCGAGGCGGGGGTCGCGTTCGCGGTGCGGGCGGCGTCGAGCTCGCGGTAGGGGGCGCCGTCGATCTCGGCGAGCACCGCGTCGCCGCCGACGGCCAGGTCGTCGAACTCGACGGCGACGGTGCGGGTCCCGCCCATCACGCTGAGCGGCAGCGGCGCACCGGCCCGCAGCCCGGGCGTCTCCCGGGCGGGGACGAGGACGAACAGGTACCGGTCGCCGGGCGCCACGGCGCCGATCATCAGCAGGTCGGTCAGTCCCCACCCGGTGCACCAGTCGGAGCGGCCGCGCAGCCGCCACCCGGTGCCGTCCGGCTCGGCCGTCACCGCAGGCGGGCCCGGCCGGCGCAGGTGCGCGATCGCGATCCCGGACCGGCGGGCGCCGGAGCCCAGGTCCGCCCGGTGCAGTGCGGCGGCAGGTCCGGTGCGCACGGTCCCCTCCGGCAGCTCCGCGGGCCCGCCCCGGGCGAGCTGCTGCGGGGTGCGGTGCTGGGTGCCGACGAACCAGGTCGCCCCGCACGCCCCGGCCAGCAGCTCGACCGTCTCGGCGTCGACCCGGGCGTCGCCGCCGAGGCCGCCCTCGGCGACCGGGACGGCGACCGAGAGCAGCCCCGCCCGCGCCACCGCCTCGCAGGACTCCCGGGACACCCCGCGCGCCGGGTCGTCGGCCGCGGCGGCTCGCGGGGCGAGGACGGTCCCCGCGATCCCGGACGCCGCGACGACGGCCGGGTGCGCGGCGAGCTCGGCCGGGGGAGCGAACGGATCGGTGCCGGTGGACGCACTCACCCGGGCACCGTCGCACGGGCGCCGTCGCGGCGGGCCGGTACCGGGCGGATCCGCACCCGACGTCACACCTGCCGCGAACCCGGTGGCGGGCGGCGCGGCGCGCGGGGAGGATCCGCCGGTGCCCGAACCGCGGACCCCGGTGCCCGACCTGACGACCCCGAGTCTGCTGCTGCGCCGCTGGAGTCCCGAGGTCGCGGCCGCCGTCGTCGCCGGGGCCCGGCGGGACGGCTGGGCCGCCGACTTCCCCGCCTGCGGCGACCGGGAGATCGCCCGGCTCCTCGCCCGCGACCCGGGCGGGCCCGGCTGGGGGCGGCACGGCCACCGGCTGCTGGTGGAGCGGGCGACCGGCCTCGTCGTCGGCGGGGCCGGCCTGTTCCCCGACGGCGACGGCGGCCTGGAGCTCGGGTACGGCGTCGTCGTGTCGCGGCGCCGGCGCGGCTACGCCACGGAGGCCGCCCGCGCGCTGGCCGCGCTCGCGCTGGCCGACGGCGTGCCCCGGGTCGTCGCCGGTGTTGAGCCGGGCAACCCGGCGTCGGTCCGGGTGCTGGAGCGCATCGGGATGCACCGCACCGGCTCCGCCGACGGGGCCGTCCGGTACCGGCTGGCGGCGACATAGGCTCTCGTGCTGTGACCCGACCCCGACTGGTCGCCCTGGACATCGACGGCACGATCGTGCACGGGAAGCGACCCCCGTCCGCCGCCGTTCTCGACGCGATCACCTCCGCCGGCCGGCACGCCGTGGTGATGCTCTGCACCGGCCGGACCGTCGTCGGCGTCGCGCCCGCGCTGGACCGGATCGGCCTGGACACCGGGGTCACGCTGACCTCGAACGGCGCCGTCGAGATGGACACCGCCACCCGCCGGGTGCTGTCGGTGTCGCGGTTCGACGTCGGCGCGGGCCTCGCCCGGCTGCGCGAGCACTTCCCGGGGGCGGTGTTCGCGGGGGAGCACGTCGGCGTCGGGCAGCGGGTGAGCGGCCCGTTCCCGGACGGGATCCTCGCCGGGAACGTGACGGAGGTCGGCGTCGAGGGGCTGCTCCGCGAGCCCACCCCGAAGCTGATCATGTACTGGCCGGGCCGGACCCCCGCCGAGACGGCCGAACGCGCCGCCGGACTGGAGTTCGACGACGCCACGATGACCCTCGACCACGAGCTGCCCTGGGTGACGCTGGTCCCCGCCGGGATGTCCAAGGCGTCCGGGCTGGCCCGCGTCGCGGCCCGGCTCGGGATCGACCGGGCCGACGTCCTCGCCGTCGGCGACGGCGACAACGACCGCGAGATGCTGCGCTGGGCCGGGCACGGCGTCGCGATGGGCCAGGCCCCGCCGGAGGTGCACGCCGACGCCGACTCCAGCACCGCGACCGTCGCCGAGGACGGGCTCGCGGCGGCGCTGCGGCGCTGGTTCTGAGGGACCTACCGGCCGAGCTCGACCGGCACGCCCGCGACCAGCGGCTCCGCCGGCTCCAGCACCGCCCCGCAGGACGGCGGCCGCGGCGGCAGCCCCCCGTCGGGGAGGACCTCCACCGACCAGGCACGACCGTCGGTGCACCGCACCGTGACCGGGCCCGGCTCGTGCGCGGCGTCCACGTGCAGGGCGCCGGCGTGACCGATGCCGGTGTGCTCACGGACGGCGAGCTCCGCGACCTGCTGCACCGGCTCCAGCCCGGCGTGCCCGCGGCACGACCACGGGTCGACGCCGCCGCCGGCCGCCGCCTTGAGCGCCGCCAGCCCGCTGCCGGTGTCGAGCCGGCCGTAGGCGTACCCGGTGGGCAGGACCAGCGCAGTCGGCGCGAAGCGGTGCCCGCCGAGGTGGGTGCACTCCCAGACGTCGGCGCCCTCGGCGCCGAGGTCGGCGGCGAGCGCGCGGCCGCGGACGGCGCAGCAGACGTCGCGCCTGCCGTGCGCGCACACCAGCATCACCGGGTCGGTGACGGGCTCGCCGGCGTCCGGGTCGAACGTGATCCGGGCGAGGTCGTCGGTGCTGCGGACGGACTGCCGGGTGACCCGGGACGCGCCCGGGGCCAGGTCGGCGACGTAGACCGTGCGCGCGCCGTCGCAGTCCCGCCCGGCCCGCCCGGTCCGGCGGAGGAGCAGCAGCAGGACGTCCTCGTGGCGCAGCCGCGTGTACAGCTCGGCGACGTCGGGATCCGGGTGGTCGGCGACCGTGCGCGGCCAGGCACCGACGTGCTCGACGGCGACCAGCCGGCGAGCGGCGGGTGCGGTCCCGGTCAGCGGTTCACCGGCGTCCTCGCTGAGCGCGGCGCAGCCGGCGCGCAGGGGAGCCCCCGCGGCCCGCGGGCCTGCGAGCGGGGAGGTGACCGTCATCGGGTCAGTGTAGGGAAGGTTGACCTAACTTCAAGCCGGACCCCCCGGTCGGGCGGTCCGTACCCCCGGTCGTGATCAGGAACGACCCGGGAGCTCGGCACGCAGGACCTTGCCGGTCTGGTTGCGCGGCAGCTCGTCGAGGAAGTGCACGTCCCGCGGGACGGCGAACTTCGCGAGGTCGGCCTTGACCCGGTCGCGGACGGCGTCGGCGGAGACGTCGGCGCCCGGCTCGAGGACGACCCAGGCGGCGAGACGCTGGCCGTAGTCGTCGTCGTCCACACCGAGAACGCAGGCCTCGCGGACCCCGTCCATCCCGGAGACGAGGTCCTCGACCGGGCCCGGGTGCACGTTCTCGCCACCGGAGACGATCATGTCGTCGGCCCGGCCGGTCAGGAACAGCCGTCCCGCCTCGTCGAGGTGCCCGACGTCGCCGGTGCCGAGCAGGCCATCGCGCTCCTCGAGGCCCTCCTCGCCGCCGGTGTAGCCCTCGAACGGGAGGTCGTTGCCGACGAACACCCGGCCCTCGACGCCCGGCGCGGCGGCCCGGTCGTCGTCGTCGAGGACGAGCAGGGTGGTGCCGGCCGGGGCGCGGCCCGCGGTGCCGGGGGCGTCGCGCAGGTCCTGCGGACCGGCGATCGACACCCAGGACACCTCGGTCGAGCCGTAGAGGTTGTAGAGGCAGTCGCCGAAACGGTCCATGAAGTCCTGCGCCTGCCCGCCGGGCAGTGCGGACCCGGAGACGGCGACGATCCGCGGGGCGTGGCCGGACGTCCAGCCCGCTGTGCCGGACTCCAGCACCCGCTGCAGCATCACCGGGACCGCGAACACCGTGGTGCACCGGCGCTCGGCGACCGCGTCGAGCAGGCCCTCCGGGGTGAACTTACGGCGCAGGACGACCGTCGCGCCGTGCAGCGAGGCCAGCAGCAGCCCGGCGTTGCCCCAGGTGTGGAACAGCGGCGCGGCGATGTGCACCGGCTCCCCGGCGCGCAGCGGGATCGCCGAGAGGATCGACGCGGCCGGGGCCAGGCTCGACGGGTGCGGCCGCCGGGCGCCCTTCGGCGTGCCGGTCGTACCGGAGGTCAGGACGATCTGCTTCGACGGCTCGGGCCGGAAGGGGAGCTCGCCCGGCCCGCCCCGCGCCACCATCACCTCGAGGTCGTCGAGCACCCGGTCGCCGGCGGCTCGCGGCCGGTCGGGGGTCGACGTCAGCACCGCGCGCGGGCCGTCCGGGACGATGCCGAGGAAGTCCGGGTCGGTGACGATCGTGTGCAGCTGCTGCTGGTCCTGCACGCCGCGCATCTGCTCCGCGGACAGCCCGGTGTTGACGAGCACGACGTCGGCGCCCGCCTTCCCGGCGGCGATCATGGCCTCGATCGGCGCCCGGGCGTTGCGGCAGAGCACCCCGACCGGTGCGCCCGGCCCGGCTCCGGAGTCGAGCAGCGCGAGCGCGAGCCGGTCGGTGCGCTGGTCGAGCTCGGCGTAGGTGGTGACGCCGTCGTCGTCGACGACCGCGAGCCGGTACGGGTGCCGGGCCGCGCCGACGGCGAACGCCGCGGTGATGCTGTGGCCGTACCGCACGAACGCGCGGCCCATCCCGTAGAGCCGGCCGGGCCCGAGCGGACGCACCACGCCGGACCGGGTCAGGGCGACGGCCGCGCGGGCGGTGCCGCTGCCCAGCTCGTAGGCCGAGCGTGCGGTGCCGGACAGGTTCTGGAGCAGCGGGGAGGCGGCCATGCGCCGCAGTCTCGCAGTGCTCTCCCCGGCGTCGCCGGGTCCGGTGGCGGGTGATGTGTCAGAGGTCACGGCGAGCACCTGTCATGTTCCGGGGTGTGACGACGATGTCTCCGTGGGTGACCCACAGGTCACCGCTCACGTCAGCACACCGTCGGGGATCCTGATGCGCCTGTACCTGCCTGCCCGCACGCCCGCCTCCGGCCGCACCCTGGTCCGGGCCGGTCGTCCCACGAAGACCATGCCCGGCTTCGGCGGTCTCGCCGGCGTCTGCCGGTGCGGCGCCGCCCGCCCCGCCGACTCGCACGCGCTGCCGTGGCGCGACTGCCCGGCCTGCGTCCCGCAGCGGGCGCACGCCACGCGCTGAGCGGCGGCCGGGCCGCGATCTCGTAGGTTCCGGGTCGACGACGTCCGATCGATCGGCCCGGAGGCCTGCGTGACGCCCCCCACCCCGGACATGCGGCTGCGTGCCCTGGAGCGCGACGACCTCGCGTTCGTGCACGAGCTCTCCAACGACTCCGGGATCATGTCCTACTGGTTCGAGGAGCCCTACGAGGCGCTCGTCGAGCTGCAGGACATCTACGACCGGCACGTCCACGACGTCCGCGAGCGCCGGTTCGTCATTCAGCTCGCCGCCGCCGGCGGCTCCGGCGACGATCCTGCCGTGCGCGACGGCCGGGCCGGCCTCGTCGAGCTGGTGGAGATCGACTACATCCACCGCAAGGCCGAGTTCCAGATCATCGTGCACCCGGCGTTCCAGGGCCGGGGTCTCGCCGCGCGTGCGACGTCCGCCGCGCTGGACTACGCCTTCGGCGTGCTCAACCTGCACAAGGTCTTCCTCGTCGTGGACGTCGACAACACCCGCGCGGTGCGCGCCTACGAGCGCACCGGGTTCGTCGTCGAGGGCGAGCTGCGCGAGGAGTTCTTCGCGAGCGGCCGCTACCGCGACGCCTACCGGATGGCGATCCTCCAGGACCAGCACCTCGGGCGGTCCTGACCCCGGACGCCGGTGTGCCGGGACCGGACCGGCCGGCAGGGAGGGGGACCCGTCGGCCGGTCCGGTGGGTGCCGGCCGCGGGCATGCGGCCGGGGCCTTCGCCGTCACCCGGGCGCGTGGACCGTTCCCCCGGCGGGGGCCGATCCGCGTCCTCGGTCGTGACGTCGACACGGCCGAACAGTACTATCCGAAGAAGAGGTCATGTCAAAGTCTTCGGGAGGCACGGCGATGAGCAGCAGAAACAGGGTCTGGATCGGCGTGGCGCCGATGTCGCCGTCATGGAACACCGACTCGTGTCACCGTTGATCGTCCGTCTCTCGTGAGTCGCGGCGGCGGACGGCGCGGCACCGCCCGATCCGGCTGCGGTCCCGCCGTGGGACGCCGCCCCCACCGCCTTCCCCGGGTAGGGTCCGCACCGATGTCCGGATCGCCGCCCGCCGGGGACGAGTACCCCATCGACCAGCTCGCCGCGCGGGCCGGGATGACCGTGCGCAACGTGCGCGCACACCTGTCCCGTGGCCTGCTGCAGGCAGGGGAGATGCGTGGCCGCACCGCCTGGTACGGCCCCGAGCACCTCGCCCGGCTCGACCTCATCGCCGGGCTGCAGCGCCGCGGCTTCTCCCTCGCGGCGATCGGCGTGCTGATCAACCAGACGCCGTCGGGCAGCGCCGAGGAGGCGCTGCGGCTCTACCGCGGCATGCTCGCGCCCTGGCAGCCCGAGGAGCCCGTCGAGATCGACGAGAGCGAGTTCGTCGAGTGGGCGGGTGCCGAGCTCCCGGCGGAGTCGCTCGCCCTCCTCGCCGGGTCCGGGCTGCTGGAGTGGCCGTCGGAGGGGCGCCTGCGGATCCTCAACCCGTCGATGGTGCGGGCCGGGGTGCACGCCATCGCGCTCGGCCTGTCGCCGGAGTCGGTCGTCGAGGTCGGGGTGGCGCTGCGCGGGCGCACCCGGGAGATCGCGGACATGTTCGTCGCCCTGTTCCGCGACCAGGTGTGGCAGGCGCACGTCGACGCCGGCCTGCCCCGCGACGGCGTCGCCGACCTGCGGACGGCCGTCGAGGCGTTGCAGCCGGTCGCGACCCAGTCGCTGCTCGGCGCGTTCCGGCAGACGATGCAGGAGGCGATGGACGACTTCATCCGCCAGCTCTCCGGGGACCTCGCGCCGGACACCCCGGCCACCGGCGACCGGGACTGACCGGCACTCACGCGCCCGGCAGCTCGACGGTGAAGACCGTCCGCCCGGGCTCGCTGTCCACCGAGACGGTGCCGTCGTGTGCCGCGACCACCGCGGACACGATCGCCAGGCCGAGCCCGGTGCTCGGGGTGTCGTTGCCGGCCCGGCTGCGGCCCTCCGCCCCGCGGGCGAACCGCTCGAACACCCGGGGCAGGACCTCGGGCGGGATGCCCGGGCCGTCGTCGCCGACCCGGAGGCGGACGCGGCCGGGGGCCGGCCGGTCCAGGCCGACGGTCACCGACGTGCCCGGCGGGGTGTGGGTGCGCGCGTTCGCCAGCAGGTTGGTGACGACCTGGGCGAGCCGGTGGGTGTCGCCGGTGACGGTGACGGGGTCGTCGGGCAGCCGGGGGTACCAGCGGTGCTCCGGGCCGGCGACGTGGGCGTCACCGACACCGTCGAGCACCAGGCGGGTCAGGTCGACCTCGGTGCGTTCGAGGGGGCGGCCGGAGTCGAGACGGGCCAGCAGGAGCAGGTCCTCGACGAGGGTGCTCATGCGCTCGGCCTGGGAGGTGATCCGGGTCAGGGCGTGGGTGGTGCCGGCCGGGACGGGGTCGGGTTCGCGGCGGGACAGCTCGGCGTAGCCGCGGATGGCGGCGAGCGGGGTGCGCAGCTCGTGGCTGGCGTCGGCGACGAAGCGGCGCAGCCGGGTCTCGGACTCCTGGCGGGCGGCGAGCGCGCCCTCGACGTTGTCGAGCATGTGGTTCAGGGCGGTGCCGACCTGGCCGACCTCGGTGCGGGGATCGGGATCGGGGACGCGCGCGGCGAGGTGGACCTCTCCGCGGTCCAGCGGCAGGGCGCCGACCCCGGCGGCGACACCGGCGACCCGTTCGAGGGGTCGCAGTTCGCGGCGGACGAGGACGGCGGCGCCCAGCCCGGCGAGCAGGACTGCGGCGCCGAGCACGATCACCTCGGTGACCAGGAGCCGGTCGACGGTCTCGCCCGCACTGTCGGGCTGCGCGACGACGTAGGTCCTCGTGCCGGCGACGTGCGCCACCGCCCGGTAGTTCCCCGGCGAGAGCGCCGTGTCGTGCGGGGCGCCGTCGGCAGGGACGGTCTGCAGGGCCGCGACGTCGGTGTCCGCGACCGAGGTGCCGGTCCCGCCCCGCTCGGCGCGTTCGGCGCGCTCGACCCGGCCGGCGTCGAACACGGCGGCCATCGAGCCGGGCCCCTGACCGGGACCGATGAGGAACCCGTCGCCCGGGACGGCCGGCAGCGGCGAGCGCCCCGGCCCGGGTGCGCCCGAGCCGGCGTCCGGCGCGGTGCGGTCCCCGCCCGGGTCGGCCACCGACCCGGGCGGCTGCCCGGTCTGCCGGGAGACGAAGCCGTCGAGGGCGAGGACGAGCTCCCGGTCCTGCCGGGACGACAGGTAGCGGTCGAGGGAGAGCGTCGTCGTCACGCCGATCGCCACGCAGGCGACGGTGAACACCAGCAGGACGGTGATCACCAGCCGGGCGCGCAGGGAGCGCACCCGCCCGGAGACCCGCGTGACGACCATGCGACCCGTCCTACTCCGCCGCGGGCCGCAGCACGTAACCGGCGCCGCGCACCGTGTGGATCATCGGGGCGTACCCGGCGTCGATCTTCTTGCGCAGGTAGGAGACGTAGAGCTCGACCACGTTGGACTGGCCGCCGAAGTCGTAGTTCCAGACGCGGTCGAGGATCTGGGCCTTCGACAGCACCCGGCGCGGGTTGCGCATCAGGTAGCGCAGCAGCTCGAACTCGGTCGCGGTGAGCTCGATCGGGCGGTCGGCGCGGCGCACCTCGTGCGCGTCCTCGTCGAGCACCAGGTCCCCGACGACGAGCTCGGACGAGCGCTGCGCGGCCGCCATCCCGGCCCGGCGCAGCAGCCCCCGCAGCCGGGCGACGAGCTCCTCCAGCGAGAACGGCTTGGTCACGTAGTCGTCGCCGCCCGCGGTGAGGCCGGCGACCCGGTCCTCGACCGCGTCGCGCGCGGTCAGGAACAGCACCGGCACCTCGGGGGTGCCTGCCCGGACGCGGCGCAGGACCTCGAAGCCGTCGACGTCGGGCAGCATGACGTCGAGGACGATCGCGTCCGGCCGGAACTCCCGGGCGTGCCGCACCGCGGTCGCACCGTCACCGGCGGTCCGGACCTCCCAGCCCTCGTAGCGCAGCGCCATCGAGAGCAGGTCCGACAGGGTCGACTCGTCGTCGACGACCAGCACCCGGATCGGGCTGCCGTCGGCGCGGCGCAGCTGGTCGGCTCCCCGGTCGATCACCTCGGTCATGGTGCCAGCACACAGCCCCGACCTGTGCGACGGCTGTGGGCCGGCTGTCGGCATGCTGCGACCGGGTCAGCGGGCCCGCCAGTACCCGGTGGCGTAGACGGCGCGCCGGTCGAAACCGCGGTCGCCGAGCAGGTGCGCGCGCAGGTCCTTCACCGCCGCGGACTCGCCGGACAGCCACGCCTGCCCGCGCCCGGCGGGCAGCTCGGCAGCGTGCACGGCCGCGACCAGCGGCTCGCCGGCCGGGTCGGACCCGCGGTGCACCCAGTGAACCTCGGCGTCGCCGGGCAGCGGCTGCTCCTCGTCGGGCCCGGAGACCTCGACTATCGCCCGGACGGGCACCGCCGGATGCTCCTCCGTGAGCGTCTCCAGCACGGTGGCGAGGGCGGGCAGCGCCGACTCGTCGCCGATGACGACCTGGTGCTCGGCCGCCGGGTCCGGGGCCCAGCGGCCGCCGGGCTCGGACACCCCGACCCAGTTCCCGGGTTCCGCCGCCACCGCCCAGGCCGCCGCCGGGCCGTACCCGGCGTGCACGACGAAGTCGACGTCGAGCTCGCCGTGCGCCCCCGCACCGGGGGAGAAGCGGCGCACCGTGTAGGTCCGGATCGCCGGGCGGGCCTCACCGGCGGGCCACACCGGACCGCCGGTCGACGCGCGCGGCACCGCGGGGCGCTCCTGCCCCTCGACCGGGAAGAACATCTTGATCCGGCGGTCCGGGCCGTGGCCGGGGAAACCGGCCAGCTCCTCGCCGGTGAGGGTCACCCGGACCATCCCGGGCGTGACCCGCTCGGTGCGGGTCACCTGCAGCAGGCGGGGTGCGGTCGTGCTCATGGCCGACCAGTCTCCCGGACGGGCGCCTCAGCGGTTCCGGCGGAGTCCCGCCAGCCCGGTCCAGGCGACCTCCATGAGGTAGTCGGTGGCCTGCTCGGCGGTGACGCGCTCGTCCTGCCCGCGCCAGACGGCGAGCCGCTCCCCGGCCCCGACGATCACCTGCGCCCAGCCGGTGAGCCGTTCCGGCTCGGTGCCCGGCACCTGGGCGGCGAGCAGCCCGGCGATGAAGTCGGTCTGCTGGGCGCGGATCTCCTCCAGCGCGTCGTCGGCCACCCCTGCCTCGGAGCAGAACAGCTGCCAGGCCGGCGCCCTGCGGTCCAGGTAGGTGAAGAACGCCAGCGTGCCGCCGCGCAGCATCGATTCCGGGTCGTGCGCGGCGCCCGCGGCCTCCGCGACGACCTCGAGCAGCTCGGCCCGTGCCCGCGCGATCGCGGCGAGCAGCAGGCCCTCCTTGGAGCCGAAGTGCGCGTAGAGCACCGGCTTGGTGACACCGACGCGCTCGGCGACGGCCTCCATCGACGTGTTCGCGTAGCCGCGCTCGCCGAACACGGCGACGGCGGCGTCGACGATCTGGCGCTCCCGCTCGGCCCGGGGCACGCGGCGCCGGGGTCCCGGAACGGTCTGCGTGGTCACGGCGGGGACCCTACCCGCAGTAAGTTACCCGTGGTAGGTTACCGCCGGTAACAGTGATGTGAGCCGACGTGATCCGGAGGGGACGCATGTCCGAGCAGGTCGACACGCTGATCGTCGGGAGCGGATTCGCCGGGCTGGGTGCCGCCATCCGGCTGGACGGGGCCGGGCGCCGCGACTGGCTGATGCTGGAGAAGGCGGAGACCCTCGGCGGCACCTGGCGGGACAACGTCTACCCGGGCTGCGCCTGCGACGTGGAGTCGCACCTCTACTCGTTCTCGTTCTTCCCGAACGACGACTGGAGCCGCACCTTCGCCCGGCAGGCCGAGATCCGCGCCTACCTGGAGGACGTGGCCGACCACTACCGGCTGCGCGACCGGATCCGGTTCGGCGCGCACGTCACCGGTGCCGAGTGGGACGGCGCCGCCTGGGACGTCACGCTCGCCGACGGCACGCTGCTGCGGGCGCGCTACGTCGTGTTCGGCACCGGCGCCCTGCACGAGCCGTCGGTCCCCGAGATCGAGGGCCTGGAGGAGTTCGCCGGCACCGCGTTCCACTCGGCCCAGTGGGACCACGGCACCGACCTGCGCGGCAAGCGCGTCGCCGTGATCGGCACCGGCGCCTCGGCGATCCAGTTCGTCCCGGCGATCGCCCCGGAGACCGAGCACCTCACGCTGTTCCAGCGGACCGCACCGTGGGTGCTGCCCAAGCCCGACAAGCCGATCCGGGAGCGCACCCGGCGCGCGTTCCGCCGGGTGCCCGGGCTGCGGCGAGCCTACCGGACGGCGCTGTACTGGCGGCACGAGGCGATGGTCGTCGGCTTCATGCACCCGCGGATCATGAAGCTCGCCGAGCGCGCGGCGCGGCTGTACCTGCGGCGGACCTTCGCGGGCGACCCGGAGCTGCGCCGGAAGGTCACCCCGGACTTCACGATGGGCTGCAAGCGCGTCCTGATGAGCAACGACTACTACCCGGCACTGCGCCGCGACGACGTCTCCGTCGAGACCACCGGCATCGACCGGATCACCGCGCGCGGCGTCGTCACCACCGACGGCGTCGAGCACCCGTGCGACGTCATCGTGTTCGGCACCGGGTTCCGGGTCGGCGACGGCATGAGCCGGATGGCGATCACCGGCCGCGACGGCGTCAAGCTCGCCGACGCCTGGCGGGACGGCCCGCAGGCGCTGCACGGCACGACGGTCTCCGGGTTCCCCAACCTGTTCGCCGTCGTCGGGCCGAACACCGGGCTGGGGCACAGCTCGATGGTGCTGATGATCGAGTCGCAGCTGAACTACGTCCTCGACGCGATGGAGCTGGTCGACCGCAACCGCGTCGTCGCGATCGACACCCGCGCCGAGGTGCAGGACGCGCACAACGCCGACCTGCAGGACCGTCTGGGCGCGGCCGTCTGGGGCTCCGGCGGGTGCGCGTCCTGGTACCTCGACGAGCACGGCCGCAACCGCACGCTGTGGCCCGGCTACACCTTCACCTTCCGGAACCGGACCCGCCGGGCCGACCCGGCCGCGCACGAGCTCGTCGCCTAGCTTGGGCGGGGTGGACGACCCCGTCTGGACCTACGCGCTGCCCATGACCACCCGGTTCCGCGGGATCACGGTCCGGGAGGGGCTGCTGCTGCGGGGGCCTGCGGGCTGGGGCGAGTTCTGCCCCTTCGCCGAGTACGACGACCGCGAGGCCGTCGCCTGGCTGGCCGCGGCCCGGGAGGCGGCCCACGAGGGCTGGCCGGAGCCGGTGCGCGACCGGATCCCCGTCAACGCGACCGTGCCCGCCGTCGGCCCCGACCACGCGCAGCGGATCGTGCGGGCCTCCGGCGCCACCACGGCGAAGGTCAAGGTCGCCGAGAAGGGCCGGCCGGCGGCGGAGGACGAGGAGCGGGTCGCCGCCGTGCGGGACGCGCTCGGCCCGTCCGGCCTGGTCCGGGTCGACGCGAACACGGCGTGGACGGTCGACGAGGCGGTCGCCGCGATCGCCCGGCTGGAGAGGGCCGCGGGCGGGCTGGAGTACGTCGAGCAGCCCTGCGCCTCGGTGGAGGAGCTCGCCGCGGTGCGGCGCGCCGTGGACGTGCCGGTGGCCGCCGACGAGTCGATCCGCCGCGCGGAGGACCCGATGCGGGTGGTGCGTGCCGAGGCGGCCGACGTCGTCGTCCTCAAGGTGTCGCCGCTCGGCGGGGTGCGGCGGGCGCTGCGGATCGCGCAGGAGTGCGGGCTCCCGGTCGTCGTGTCGTCGGCCGTCGAGTCCGGGGTCGGGCTGGCCGCCGGGCTCGCGCTGGCCGGGGCGCTGCCCGAGCTGCACCACGCCTGCGGGCTCGGGACGGCGTCGCTGCTGGCCGCCGACGTCGTCGCCGAGCCCTACCTCCCGGACGGCGGGTTCCTCCCGGTGCCGCGCCGGGCCCCGGAGCCGGTGCACCGGGACGCGGCCGCGGCGCCGCCGGACCGCGACGCGTGGTGGCGGGCCCGGTACGACCGCGTCGCGGCGCTCAGTACTGGTTGACCTTCGCGTCCCGGCGCAGCGCGACGTCGATCGCCTTCGCCGGGCCTGGGATGCGGTACTGCCCCTTCACCAGCTTCCCGGCGGTGGGCACCTCGCCCTTCGCGGGCCACGTCGAGGAGTCCCACAGCGACGACCGCAGGAACGCCTTCGCGCAGTGCAGGAACAGCTCGTCGATCTCGACGACGATCGCCACGTCGGGCGTGGACCCCTTGACCTCGAGCCGGTCGGCGAAGTCGGGCTCGTGCACGATCCGGGCGCGGCCGTTGATCCGCACCGTGTCGTTGGACCCCGGCACGACGACGATCATCCCGACCCGCGGGTCGTGCAGGATGTTGCGCAGCGAGTCCAGCTTCCGGTTCCCCTTGCGGTCGGCGAAGGCCACCGTGCGCTCGTCGAGCACCAGGATGCAGCCGGCGGGGTCGCCCCGCGGCGAGACGTCGACGCCGTCCGGTCCGGTCGTCGCGAGCAGGAAGAACGGCGACGCCGCCAGGAAGTCCGCCGTCACCGGGTCGACCCGGTCGCGGGCCTTGTCCCGGATCGCGGCGCTCGTCTCGCCGATGACCTCGCGCAGCCGCGCCTCGTCGGTGATCTCGTCCATGTGCTCCCCCCAAGGTCTTAGGACACCCTAACCGTGAAGGGGCTTCACGGAAACGGCGCCCGGCTCACACCACGGCGGACAGTGCGAGCAGGAGCAGGAAGGAGACGACCGAGGAGATCGACGGGCCGAGCGTGTACGTCTTCAGCGCACCCCGGACGGACAGGTCGAACACCGACTTGAACAGCCAGAAGCCGTTCGCGTTCGGCAGGCCGCCGAACAGCGCCCCGGACAGCGCGGCGAGTCCGATGAGGACGGCCTCGCCGGGGCCCGCCGCCTGGGCGACGGGGGCGACGATCCCGACCGCGGTCAGCGCGCCGAGCGTGATGGACCCGACCGCCGCGTGCAGGACCGCGGCGATGATCCAGGTGAGGACGATCGGGGAGCCGAACCCCGAGCTGAACAGGCCCGACAGGTAGTCGCCCGCGTCCGTCCCGCCGACCAGCGCCGCGAAGCTGCCGCCGACGCCGGTCAGGACCAGGATCGACCCGCTGGTCCGCATGCCGCGGCGGACCGCCTCGTCCAGCTCCTCGGTGGCCAGCACCCGGCGGGCGACGACGTAGGCCACGCAGACGCCGGTGAACAGGGCGGTGCTGACGTCGCCGAGGACGTCGACGACCGTGCCCTGCACGCCCGCCGTGGTGAGACCCGCCCCGGCCAGGATCATCACGACGGTGACCAGCAGCGGGGCGGCGAACAGCCACAGTGGACCGTCGGGGAGCCGTGCCGGGGCGTCCGCACCGGTCGTGCCGACCGCCGCCCGGCCCGCCGGCTCCGGGGCGACGCCGTCGCCGTCGGGCGCGCGCGACCCACCGTCGTCGACGGGACCGGAGCCGGTGTCCGGCCGCGGCGCGGAGGCGCCGTCGCCGGGGTCCCCGTCGGGGAAGAGCTGGTCGCGCGCGGCGTTCCAGAGCCCGTAGCGGATCAGTGCGCTGTAGACGGCGACGGTGACGACGATCGTGAGCACGCCGACCGGCAACGCGTAGAGCAGCGCCTGCCCGACCGGGATGCCGAGCACGCCGATCACCGCCATCAGTGCGGTCCCGGGGACGACGAACGTGAGCCCGGCGGTGATGCCGATGATCGCCGTCCCGGAGAGCAGGCCGTGCCCGTCGCGGCCGAGCCGCGGCGACGCGTGCCGGGTCAGCGGACCGGCCAGCACGATGAGGACGTCCGCGAACACCGAGGCCAGCACGACGCCGAGGGACAATCCGTAGGCGTAGGGCACGCCGCCCCGCCCGAACGTCCGCAGCATCGCCTCGGCGATGCGTTGCGGCACACCGAGTGCCTGGACGAGCGAGCCCAGCAGGACACCGAACGCGATCAGGAGCCCGATCTCGCCCATCACCGAGCCGAAGCCCTCGGCGACGGCCGTGCTGGTCCCCTCGACCCCCTGACCGGTCGCGAGTCCGAGGTACGCCGCGCCGAGCACGAGCGCGATCACCGGCTCGACCCGGAGGAGGACGATCGTGCCGACGATGCCGGCGACCGCGATCGCTATGTGCAGGATCGCCATTGATCCGATCACACCGTTCTCGCTTTCTCTGCGGTTCAGCCGGCCTGCCGGCTCCGGTCGGGGAAGTCGCCCGCGGCGAGCAGCGCCGAGGGCAGCGGTCGTTCGAGCACGGTCTCCAGCCAGCGGGCGCAGTCCCGGAGCAGCTCCAGGTCGTGGCCCACGTCGATCCCGCTGCGCCGCAGGGCGTAGACGAGGTCCTCGGTCGCGACGTTCCCGGTCGCGGCGGGCGCGAACGGGCACCCGCCCGCGCCGCCGATGCTGCTGTCGAGCACGGTCACCCCGGCCTCGACGGCGGCGAGCGCGTTGGCGACGGCGGTGTTGCGGGTGTCGTGCAGGTGGATCCGCAGCGGGGTGCCGGGGGCGGCCTCGCGGGCCAGCGCGACGCGCTCGTGCACGTCCCGCGGGACGGCGACGCCGATGGTGTCGGCCAGCGCGATCTCCGCCGGTCCCGCGTCCGCGACCGCGGCGAGGCACGCGCGTAGCCGGTCGAGCGGGACCTCGCCCTCGAAGGGGCATCCGAACGACGCGCCGAGGGTCACCGTCACCGGGACGCCCGCGGCGCGCGCCCGCGGCACCAGCTGGGCGACCAGTGCCAGGGCGCCGGCGGTGTCCGTGTTCTGGTTCCGGCGGCTGAACGTGTCGGTCACGACGGCGACGACGTCGATCTCGTCGACCCCGCAGGCGAGCGCGCGGTCGAGCCCGCGGTCGTTCATGACCAACCCCGCGTACCGCACGCCCGGGCGGCGGGGGACCTGCGCCATCAGCTCCTCGGCGCCGGCCATCGCCGGGACCCGCGCCGGGTTCGCGAAGCTGACCGCCTCGATCCGCCGCGCGCCGGCGTCGACGCAGCGGGCGACGAGCTCGAGCTTCTGCGGCACCGTCAGGTGGACGGCCTCGTTCTGCAGGCCGTCGCGGGGCGCGACCTCGACGAGCGTGATCCCGTGATCCGCGCCCATCTCAGACGACCCCCCGCGCGCGGAGCTCCGCGATCCGGGCGTCGTCCAGGCCGAGGACCGACGACAGGACGGCGTCGGTGTGCTCGCCCAGCTCCGGGCCGAGGCTCCCGACCCGGCCGGGGGTACCGGACAGCTGCGGCACGACGTTCTGCATCGGGAACGGGCCGAGCGCGGGATGGGTGAGCCGGACGATCGCCTGCCGGGCGGCGAAGTGCGGGTCGCGGAGCATGTCCTCCGAGCGGTAGGCGAGCCCGGCCGGGACGCCCGCGTCGTGCAGCGCGTCGAGCAGCGCCGCGCTGTCCCGGGTCGCCGTGATCGCCCCGATCAGGGCGTCGAGCTCCGCGCCGTGCTCGCCGCGCGCGCCGTGGGTGGCGAACCGGTCGTCGTCGAGCCAGTCCTCGCGGCCGAGCACCGAGGCCAGCCTGCGGAAGACGGTGTCGCGGTTCCCCGCGATGAGCACCTCGGCGCCGTCCCGGGTGGGGTAGACGTTGCTGGGTGCGACGCCCGGCAGGGTGCTCCCGCTGCGTTCCCGCTGGAAACCGGCCAGCTCCCACTCCGGGAGCGATGCCTCCATCAGCGCGAGCACGGCCTCGTAGATCGCCGAGTCCACGACCTGGCCGACGCCCGTGCGCTGCCGGCCGACCACGGCCATCACGGTGCCCAGCGCGGCGAACGTCCCCGCGAGCGAGTCGCCGAGGGAGACGCCGATCCGGCCCGTCGGGCGTCCGGGCTCGCCGGTGAGGTGGCGGATGCCGCCCATCGCCTCGCCGATCACGCCGAACCCGGCACGCTGGGCGTACGGCCCGGTCTGCCCGTAGCCGGTCACCCGGGTCATGATGATCCCCGGGTTGGTCCGGCTCAGGTCCTCGTAGCCGCAGCCCCAGCGCTCCATCGTGCCGGGGCGGAAGTTCTCCACCACCACGTCGGCGCGCTCCGCGAGGCCGCGGAGGATCTCCTGTCCCTCGGGGCTCCGCAGGTTGCAGGTCACGGACTTCTTGTTGCGGGCGATGATCGGCCAGGACAGCGAGTGGCCGGACGGCCGGCAGCTGCCCCACTGGCGCATGGGGTCGCCCGCGCCCGGGTCCTCGATCTTGATGATCTCGGCGCCGAAGTCGCCGAGCAGCTGGGCACAGAACGGGCCCGCGATGAGCGAGCCGGTCTCCACCACCCGGAGGCCGGCGAGCGGCCCGTCGGTCGTGGTGCCGGCAGCGGCGCTGCCGGGGGTCGTCGACGTCGTCGTCATGGGGCTCGCCGGTCTCCTCCGCGTCGAGGCAGATCGCGTGGTGTACGCCACGTCAGACTGCAAGTTGTACACATGATTCGTCAAGAGTTCGTTCTTTCCTGGGGATTACTTCCCGGAACGGCATTGATTGTGTACATTCGGCCGCCGGGACGTGCCCGTGCACGACCGCTTAGGCTGCGGTCGGGGCCGGGACGCCGGCCGTGCCGCGACTCCGGCGGAGGTGAGGGCGAGCCCATGGCGACGGGAGCGGAACGCGCCTACGAGGCCGTCCGTGCGGCGATCCTGGAGGGGGAGTTCCGGCCGGGCGACAAGCTCGCCGAATCCTCGCTGGCGCAACGGCTCGACCTCAGCCGGACCCCGGTCCGGGAGGCGCTGCGCAGGCTGAGCCTGGACGGGCTGGTCGAGATCGAGGCCAACCGCGGCGCGCGGGTCATCCGGTGGGACGCCGACGACCTCGGCGAGGTCTTCGCGCTGCGTGCGGTCCTGGAGAGCCACGCCGCGGGCCGGGCCGCCGAGCTCCGGACCGACGAGCAGCTCGCCCGGATCGAACGGGCCCTCACCGCGATGGACGCCCTCGGGGACCGGACCGACCCGGAGGCGATCGAGCGGCGAAGCGTGCACAACGCGGAGCTGCACGACGGGATCGTCGAGGCCGCCCGCAGTCCCCGGCTCCCGCAGCTCCTGCAGCAGCTCGTGAGCGTCAACGCGATCGCCCGGAACTTCGGCCAGTACTCGCCCGCCGAGCTGGAACGCAGCCAGCGCCAGCACCACGACATCGTCTCGGCCATCCGGCGGCGCAACGCCGAGCTGGCGCGGGCCGCGATGACCACGCACCTGCTCAGCTCCTCCGAGGTGCTGGCCGACCTGCCGGAGGACGGCGGATGAGCGCGCCGCGGGTGGTCGTCGTCGGGGCCGGGATCGCCGGGGTGACCTGTGCGGGGGAGCTGGCGGCACGCGGCGCCGACGTGACCGTGCTCGAACGGGCCCGCGGAGCCGGGGGACGGCTCGCGGTGCACCGGCACGACGGCCGGCCCGCCGACATCGGGGCCGCCTACCTCACGGTGTCCGACGACGCGTTCGCCGACCGGGTGGACCGCTGGCGCCGTGACGGCCTGCTCCGCGAGTGGACCGACACCCTCGCCGTGTTCGACGGCGGCACCCGCGCCGCCGACGCCCCCGGCCCGATGCGGTGGGCGGCACCCGGTGGGCTGCGGTCGCTCGTCGCCGACGCCGCGCGCGACCTGACCGTCCACACCGGACGTCTCGTCACGGCCGTGCGGCCGGGACCGGACGGGAGACCGCTGGTCGACGGCGAGCCCTGCGACGCCGTCGTGCTCGCGATGCCGGACCCGCAGGCCGCCCGGCTGCTCGATCCGGGAACCCCGGCCGGCGCCGCCGTCGCGGGACGAAAGTGGAACCCGGTGCTCGCGCTGACCCTCGGCTTCGCCCACCACGACTGGCCCGCGCTGCCCGCCGCGTTCGTGAACGAGCACCCGGTCCTGTCGCTCGTCGCCGACGACGGCGACCGCCGCGGCGACGACGCCCCCGTCCTGGTCGCGCACTCCACCGGCGACGTCGCCCGCCGCCACGACGCCGATCCCGCCGCCGCGGTCCCCGCCATGACGGCCGCGGTGCGGGAGCTGCTCGGGATCGGCCCGGGTCCGGAGTGGACCCACGTGCACCGCTGGCGGTACGCGGCCCCAGCGGACCAGCGCTCCACGGCCTTCCACCTCGACGACGAGAACATCGCCCTCGCCGGCGACGGCTGGGGACGATCCCGGGTCCAGACGGCCTGGCTCTCCGGCCGGACCCTCGGCCACGCCCTGGCCACCCGCCTCGCCCTCTGACCGCCCGGCTGGTCCGCCGCCGCAGCGGTTCTGCCGCAACCGCACAGACCCGGCGGCGGCCGTGTACCGGATCGCGCAGTCTCGACCTGCCGGCCCCCGGCCACTCCGGAGGACTCGTCCGTGCCGCCAAGGTCGTGCGGCGGCACAGCTCCTTCGTCCCGTTCGGGCGCCACCGCTGCGGGCAAGGCTCCGCCGCCGCCCAGGTCGTGCTGCCGCCCAGCCCTTCGTCCCGTACAGGTCCTGCCGCTAGGGGGAAGGTGCCCCCGCCGCACAGGTTCTGTCCCAGCCGCACAGGCTCGGCCGGAGCCGCACACCTACTTGTGCTCCCGCACGGTCCATGTCTCGTGCGGGAGCCACGGAACCTGTGCGGTCGTGGAGGGAGCTCGGCCGCCGCACAGGTTCTGTCTCAGCCGCACAGGCTCGTTGTCGGTTGCACGGATCTGGTGTCGGCCGCGAAGGTCCTGCTCCTCGCGCGGGCCCCCTTCTCCGCACCCGAGCCCTGCAACCGCACAGGTTGCGCAGCAGCCGCGCACATTGCGGTGCTCTCGCACGGTTCGTGTCTCGTGCGGGAGCGGTGAGACCTGTGCGGTTGCGGCGGGAGGTGTGCGGGAGCGGCGCGCGGCCGTTGCGGAACCTGTGCGGCTGTGGCGGGAGCGGCGCGCGGATGTGCGGAGAGCCCATGCGGGCGCGGTACCAGCCGGTGCGGTTACGGGGGGCATGTGCGGGAGGGTCACGAGCTGTGCGTGAGCGACAGAGCGTGCGCGGTTGCCGGAGGAGCTGCGCGGGTGCCGCTGACTGTGCGGCACCCCCCGCCGAGATGCAGCTCAGCGCTGTCCGCGACACCCCGCCACGACGCTGAGCTGCATCTCGGCGCCCCGTGCCCCGTGCCCCGTGCCCCGTGCCCCGTGCCTCGCGCCCCGCGCCCCGCGGGGTGCGGCGGTGCGACGGGGGAGCGGATCAGGGTGCGGGGGCGGGTTCCCGGGAGAACCGGCGCGACCCCGGGGCCAGCATCGCCAGGGCCGGTCCGAGCAGGCACATGATCGCGCACACCAGCAGCACCGGCCGCAGCCCGAACGCCTGGATCGCCGGCGCGATCAGGGCGAGCCCGAGCGGGGCCAGGCCGTAGGACAGCAGGAAGTCCAGCGACGACACCCGGGCCAGCTTCGACGGCTCGACCTCGCGCTGCACCGCGGTGAACCACGGGACGTTGAACAGCTCGATCCCGATCCCGCACACCACGTAGGCGCCGACCACGACCCACACAGGCAGCGGGGTCAGCAGCGACAGCGGCGCGACGGCGTAGACCGCGAGCCCGGCGAGCGCGACCCGGCCGCGAGCCACCGGCCGCCACCGCGCGACGATCACCGCGCCGACCAGCGCACCCGCCGTGTAGCCGGTGAGCGCCGCGGCCAGGACCGCGGATCCGCCGTAGCTCTCGGTGCTGACCAGCGGCAACGCCACCCCGGTCGCGGAGTAGCCGGTCGCGATCACGGCGGTCAGCGCGCCGAGCCCGGCGAGGAACCAGGGGTGCCGGCGTGCCTCGGTGAGGCCTTCGGCGAACTCGGCGACGAACCCGGCGCGGGGCCCGGCGGGCACCGGCCGGTGCGTCCCCGGCCCGGGGACGGCGGCCGCGACGACCCACAGCGCGGTGACGCCCAGGGTGACCCCGGCGACCGGGAGGACGGTCGCGACCAGCGCGGTCAGGGCCGGTGCGACCAGGGTGGTGCCGCGCACGGCGAACGTCATCGCGGCGTTCGCCTCCTGCCGCCGGTCTCCGTCGACGATCTCGGCGACCAGCGCCTGGAACGCCGGCCGGCAGGCCCCCTGCCCGACGCCGGCCAGCGCGCACCCGGCGAGCAGCAGCGCGAGCCCGCCTGCGCCGGTCAGGGCGAGCGCGGTGGCCGCGGACCCGGCGGCGGCGAGCGCGCCGGACCAGGCGACCGTCGTCCGGCGGGAGTAGCGGTCGGCGAGCACACCGCCGGCCGGCATCGCGGCGAGGAACCCGGCCGTCCGCACCCCGAGGGCCAGCCCGAGCTCGACGGCGGTCAGCGCCCCCTGGACGACGCCGAGGCCGAGCACGAACGGCAGCGCCCAGGTGGCGAGGCCGGACGCCGTCGTCCCGGTCCACAGCCGGAGGAACGCGACGTCGCGCAGGACGGTCCGCGCGCCCGTCACCGGCGGAACTCCCGCAGGTAGGCGCCGAAGCGCTCCAGGCCGTCGATGTTGCGGGGGCCGCTGATGCCCTCGTTGTAGTCGAGCACGAAGAAGTTCCGCTCCGCGATCGCAGGGACGCTGCGCAGCTGCGGCAGCGAGGTCAGGTAGTCGATCTTCTGCTCGGCGCTCTGGTCGCCGTAGTCGAGGATCATGATGATCTCCGGCTGCCGCTCGACGACGGTCTCCCATCCGACGTCGGTCCAGCGGGCGTCGACGTCGTCGAGGACGTTACGGCCACCGGCGAGGGAGATGATGTCGTTCGGCGGCACCTGGTTGCCCGCGGTGTTCGGGCGGTCGGTGCCCGAGTCGTAGAGGAACACCGACGGCGGCGGGTCCTGCCGCGGCGCGGCCGCGGTGACGGCGTCGACCCTGGCCTGCATCCCGGCGACGACGTCGTCGGCCCGCTCGGGCACCCGGAAGATCGCGCCGAGCCGGCGCATGTCCTCGTAGAGGCCCTCCAGCGGCGTGACCCGCTCGGGGAAGCCGGGGTAGTTCCAGCAGGTCTCGGTGTGCATGAAGCTCTGGATGCCGAGCCGGTCGAGCAGCTCCGGGGTGATGCCGCGCTCGTCGGAGAACCCGGACCGCCAGCCCGCGACGACGAGATCGGCGCCCGCGTCGACGACGAGCTCGCGGTTGAGCAGGTCGGTGGAGAGCTCCTCGGTGGCGGCGTAGTCGGCGGCCCAGGGGGACTCGGAGACGGGCGGGTTCGCCGGCGGCATGACGTAGCCGCGCACCTTCTCGCCCAGCCCGAGCGCGAACAGCTTGTCGGCGCTCCCTGCCTCGTAGGCGACGGCGCGCTCGGGGGCGCGGTACTCCACCGGCTGCCCGCAGCGGGGGACCGTGGCGGTCTCCGCCGTCGACCGCTCGACCTGCGCGCCGCAGGCGGTGGCGGCGAGCAGGGTGGCGAGCAGCAGGGGTACGGCGCGGGTCGTGCGCACTCAGATCTCCTCGGTGTCGGGACGGACCGGGTCGCCCGGCAGGGCGTAGAGCAGCCGGGTCCCACCGGTGACGGGATGGGTGACGACGTCGGCGCGCACGCCGAACACGTCGGCCACGAGCGCGGGGGTGAGCACGTCGGCGGGGGCGCCGGAGGCGACGAGGCGCCCCTCGGACAGCACGCCGATCCGGTCGCACACCGCGGCCGCGAGGTTCAGGTCGTGCAGCACGACCAGCACCGTCGTGCCGATCTCGCGCAGCAGGGCGAGCAGGCCCAGCTGGTAGGAGATGTCGAGGTGGTTGGTCGGCTCGTCGAGCACCAGAACCTCGGGCGTCTGGGCCAGCGCGCGGGCGGCGAGCACCCGCTGGCGCTCGCCGCCGGACAGCGTCAGGACGCCGCGGTCGGCCAGGTGGGTGACGCCGACGCGGTCCATCGCCTCGCGGCAGATCCGGAGGTCGCCGGGTCCGGGCCCACGGTGCCCGGCCAGGTGCGGTGTCCGGCCGAGCGCGACGAGCTCGGCGACGGTGAAGTCCAGGTCGGACGCGTGGTCCTGGGTCATCGCGGCGACCCGGCGTGCGCTCTCGCGCAGCGAGCCGGTGGTGAGGTCCTCGCCGTCGAGCAGGACGGTCCCGCGCAGCGGCCGCAGCGTCCGGTAGACGCAGCGCAGCGCGGTGGACTTGCCGCTGCCGTTCGGGCCGACCAGCCCGACCACGGAGCCGGACGCGACGTCGAGGGACAGCTCCCGGACGATCTCGCGGCCACCGGCGGCGACGGTGATCCCGGACAGCGACAGGCCGGACATCTACACGCCCCCGAACACGTAGCCGCGGCGGCGCAGCAGCACGACGAACACCGGGACGCCGACGAGCGCGGTCACCACGCCGAGCGGCAGCTCCCGGGGGGCGACGACGGTGCGCGAGAGCAGGTCGACCCAGACCGCCAGCACCGCGCCGACCAGCGGCGCCAGCACCAGGACCCGGGCGTGCACGGCGCCGGTGACCATCCGCACCAGGTGCGGCACGATCAGCCCGACGAACCCGATGGCCCCGCTGACCGCGACCATCGCCCCGGTCATGACCGACGTCAGCACGAACAGCTCGCGGCGCAGCCGGCCGGTGTCCACACCGGAGCTCGCGGCGGTCTCGTCGCCGAGGGCGAGCACGTCCATGTCCCGCGCCCGCAGCCGCAGCAGCACGATCCCGGCGAGCACCACGACGACGACCAGCGGCAGCGAGCCCCAGGTGGCGGCGCCGAACCCGCCGAGGGTCCAGTAGAGGACGGTCGCGGTCGCCTCGCCCTGCGGGACCAGGTAGATCAGCAACGCCATCGTGGCCTGGAACGCGTACGCCATCGCCACGCCGGTCAGGACCAGGCGCAGCGGGCTCGTCCCGCCGGGGCCCCGGCGCCGGGCGGCCAGGTGCACCAGCAGCGCGGCGACCAGCGCACCGGCGAACGCGCCGACCGACAGCGCGTAGATGCCCGCGACGGCCAGCGCCCCGGTGACCAGCACCGAGACCGCGCCGACGGCGGCACCGGAGGAGATCCCGAGGACGAACGGGTCGGCCAGGGGGTTGCGGACGAGCGCCTGCACCCCGGCCCCGACCGCGGACAGCCCCGCCCCGACGACGGCGGCGAGCAGCACCCGGGGCGTGCGCAGCTGCCAGACGATCTCGTAGGTCGCGACCTCGTCGAGCCGGATCGTGCCGCCGGTGAAGGCGGCGCCGAGGTAGCGCAGCGTGTCGGCGGGGGAGACGGGGGCGGGGCCGAGCCCGATCGCGAGGACGACCGACACGACCAGGGCCACGGCGAGACCGACTGTGCATCTGATGAACATGATTGTCGTATGTAGTAACACTCGAGCGAGCGATCCGCCAGCGTCCGGACCGAGTCGTGATGCACGCCGCGTCACCGTTGTCCGGTCAGGTCTCGAAATGGTATCCGTTTTCATTATGACGCAGAGTGTTCCCGTGACGCCGCAGGAGCTGCCGGCACCGCTGCCGGCCGAGACCGTGTCGGCCCTCAACCGGCCCGACGGCACCCTCCACACCACCCGCACCCGGCACTGGAACGGCTGGGACCTCGAGGTCCCGCCCGGCGTGTTCCGGCCCGGCCTGACCAGCGAGATGATCGCCGACCGGGTGCTCTCCGGGGAGATCGAGACCCGCGGTCGCCGCTACCTCGCCATGGGCTGCGGCCTGGGGCTGGAGGTGATCGCCGCGGGGGTGCGCGGGGCCGCGCACACCTACGCCGTCGACGTCCACCCGGCGAGTGTGGAGACCGCCGTCGGCCACCTCGACCGTCTGGCCGGCGGTGCCGCGCGCACCGGGATCGTCGCCGACCTGCTCGACGGCGTCCCGGACTCCACGGTCGTCGACGTGGTGACGTTCAACCCGCCCGCGGTGAGCGTCCGGGTCGACGACGACCCCGACGTCGTCCGCAACGTCTGCGAGGGCGCCCCGTTGCTGGAACGGTTCTTCGCCCAGCTGGCGGAGCGCGACGTGCTCGCCCCGGACGGGGAGGTGTTCGTGATCGCCTCCAACACCGCCGACCTGCCTGCCCTGGTGGACAGTGCGCTGCGGCACGGTTTCGACGCCGGTCTGGCGCTGCGCCACGACTGGGGCGACGGTGTGATCACCCACCTGTTCCGCTTCACCCGTGCCGGAGGCGCCCGATGACCCGCACGGTGGACGACCTGGTCGCCGAGGTGCTCGCGGGCGGGCACGGCCCCGACCCGGCGGAACTGACCGCGACCAGCGTGTTCTGGGCGGGGCACGGCACCCGGCTGGCCGGGGGACCGGTGACCTACCGCAACCGCTACGTCCTGGTCCGATGCGGTGCCGCGTTCGGTGCGGCGTCGGCGCGGGACGGTGAGCTCGATCCGGTCGCCTGCCAGGACCTCTCCGGCAGCCCGCTGGCCGCGCTGCTCGGCGACGACGTGCCCGCCCCGGTCCGGACCGCCGCCCTCGACGCCTACCTCGCCGGGGTGCGGCCGTTCCGCGACGACCCGGGTGCGGAGCGGGTGGAGCTGCCCGCCGGGACGCCGGAGGAGCGTGCGGTGGCCCGCGACGCCGCCGTCGCCGGGCTGCTCGACGTGCCCGCCGGTGCCCGGGTCGCGCTGATCGGGGTGGTGAACCCGCTCGTCGCGGCCATCCGTGAGCGGGGCGCCGAGTGCCTGCCCTGCGACCTCGACCTGCGCACCACGCAGTGGGGCGACACGGTCTCCGACTCCGCCGACGAGGTGATCGGCTCCGCGGACGCCGTCGTCGCCACCGGGATGACCCTGGCGAACGGCACCTTCGACCCGATCGCCGCCCGATGTCGCGACCGCGGGATCCCGCTGACCGTCTACGCGCAGACCGGAGCCGCGGTGGCCAGAGCCTTCCTCGGCGACGGCGTGTCCGCGCTGTCCGCGGAGCCGTTCCCGTTCTCCCAGTTCAGCGCCGACACGACCGCGCTCTACCGGTACCGGGCGGCCTCGTGAGACCCGGCCGGGGGAGCGCACCGTGCCACCACGGCGAGCTGCTGCAGGGGTTCTTCCGGGACTCCTCCGGCGCGGCCCGGCCGGGGCTGGTCACGCTGCCGTCGCCGGTCGCGGGGGTGCGTGCGGAGTTCCGGCCGTCGGGCACCGGCACCGAGGTGACGGTGCGGCCCCCGGGCCGGGTGAAGGCCGCCCGCGCGGCCCGCCTCGCGCTCGACGCGGTGGCCGGCCCGGGGACCGGGGGCGGGCAGCTGACCCTGCACGGCGCCGTCCCGCCGGGACTGGGGCTGGGCTCGTCGACGGCGGACGTGGTCGCCTCGGTGCGTGCGGTCGCCGACGCCGCCGGCACCCGGATCGCGCCGCACACCCTGGCGCGCCTCGCCGTCGCGGCCGAGGCGGCCAGTGACCCGCTGATGTTCGACGACGCCCGGCCCCGCCTGTTCGCCCAGCGCGACGGCGACGTCCTCGAGGTCCTGCCCGGCGAGCTGCCGCGGCTGCTCGTGGTCGGCTGCCTGCTCGACGGCGGACGCCCGGTGGACACCCCCGCCGTGCGCCCGCCCGAGCCCCCGGCCCCGGTCGTCGGCACCTACGAGGAGCTGCGCGACGAGCTGCGCGCGGCGCTGGCCGCCGGCGACCCGGCCGGGATCGCACGGGTCGCGACCCGCAGCGCGCAGCTGCACCGCACCGACGGCGAGGTGGACCGGCTGCGGGCCGCGGTCGAGGGCCCCGGCGTGCTCGGGGTGCAGATCGCGCACAGCGGCAACGTGGCCGGGGTGCTGCTCGCCCCGGGAGACGGCGTCGCCGCGGACCGGGTGACGGCGGCGCTGCGCGCGGCCGGGCTGGTGCCGACCGGGCGGTTCACCGCCGGCGGGGGCGCGCACCTCCGGCCGGTCGCGGCGGCCGGGGGCACCCGGTGACCGGCGCGGTCGACACCCACGTCGCCGACGCCGTCGGACGCCCCGACCTGGTCCGGCTCGACGACGGGCTCGTCTGCCTGCGGTTCGAGACCATGAAGGTGCTCAGTGCCGACGCCGCGGTGCGGCGGCTGCTCGACACCGGCCGGATCGCGCCCGGTGACAGCGTCGTCGACAGCTCCAGCGGGATCTACGCCTACGCCCTCGCACTGGCCTGCCACCGGCACGGCCTGCACTGCCACATCGTCGGCTCCACCACCGTCGACGACGCCGCCCGGATCCAGCTGGAGCTGCTCGGCGCCACCCTCGAGCGGATGCCGCCCAGCGACGACCTGAAGCTCGACCAGAGCCGCCGGGTCGCGCGGATCCGGGAGCTGCTCGCGGCCGACCCCCGGCTGCACTGGATGCGCCAGTACCACGACGACGTCCACTACCTCGGCTACCGGCCGGTCGCGCAACGGCTGCGGGAGGCGCTCGGACCGGTGCCGCTGACCGTCGTCGGCGGGGTCGGGTCCGGGGCCTCCACCGGTGGCCTCGCCCGGTACCTGCGCGCCGGTGACCCGCCGGGGGGCCCGACCCGGCTCGTCGGGGTGCAGCCGTTCGGCAGCGTGACCTTCGGCAGCGAGCACGTCGCCGACCCGGACATCATCATCGCCGGGATCGGCAGCTCGATCCCGTTCGGCAACGTCGACCACCCCGCCTACGACGTCGTCCACTGGACCGGGTTCACCGCCGCCCTGTCCGGAGCGGTGGCGTTGCTCCGCGGGCACGCGGTGTTCGCGGGCCTGTCGGCGGGCGCGTCGTACCTCGCCGCGCGGTGGGAGCGCGCGCGGGACCCGGGTCGCACCGTCGTGCTGATCGCCGCCGACACCGGCCACCGCTACGTCGACGGCGTCTTCGCCCGGCACACCGAGGCGGTGCCGCTGGACACGCTCGCCCCGCACCCGGTGACGGGCACCGACGAGCTGGCGCTGCCGTGGTCCCGGATGGCGTGGGCGGGGGCGGAACCACCTGCGGACGCGGTGCACACACCGGTTCCACTGGCCCGGCGCCCCGGCGGCCGCCTACCGTCGCGGTCATGGTCGAGCGCGCATCCACCGACGGGGAGCTGACCGAGGGCACCCCGGTCGTCGTCGAGCCGGAGGGGCGGCCGTTCGGCGGGTCCACGGCACCGGCCGAGCTGGACCGGTCGGTGCCCGACGCCACCGGCCGTGCCCTGCTCGCCGAGCTGGCCGCCGTGCTCGACGCCGACCGGGTCCTCACCGATCCCGACACCGTCCGCCCCTACGTGCACGACGAGGCGGAGTGGGCCGAGTACGGCACCCCGCTGTGCGTCGTGCGGGCCCGGACCACGGCCGACGTCGCCGCCACCGTCGCCGCCTGCGCGCGGGCCCGGGTGCCGGTCGTCCCGCGCGGGGCCGGGACCGGGCTGTCCGGCGGCGCGAACGCGGTCGAGGGCTGCGTGCTGCTGTCGCTGGAGCGGATGACCGCGATCCGGGAGATCTCCGCCGGGGAGCGGCTCGCCGTCGTCGAACCGGGGGTGGTGAACGACGACCTGCGCGCCGCCTGCGCGGACCAGGGCCTCTGGTACCCGCCGGACCCGGCGTCGGCGCCCTGGTCGACGATCGGCGGCAACGTCGCCACCAACGCGGGCGGGCTGTGCTGCGTGAAGTACGGCGTGACCCGCGACTACGTGCTCGCGCTCGAGGTCGTCACCGCGACCGGTGAGATCGTGCGGGTCGGGCGGCGGACCGCGAAGGGTGTCGTCGGCTACGACCTGGCGGGCCTGCTCGTCGGGTCCGAGGGCACCCTCGGTGTGATCACCGAGATCACCGTGAAGCTGCGCCCGGCGCGCCCGTCCGCGCCGCGCACCGTCGTCGGGTTCTTCGACTCGCTCGCCGACTGCGGGGCCGCGGTCGCTGCCGTCACCGAGCAGGGATTGCAGCCCGCCGTGTTCGAGCTCGTCGACCGCGAGTGCCTGACCGCGGTCAACAACTGGCGCAACGCCGGACTGCCCGAGGACGCCGCCGCACTGCTGCTCGCCCAGACCGACCTGCCCGAACCGGCCGCCGAGGCCGAGGCGGACGCGATCCTGGCCGCGTTCGAGCGGCACGGCGCGACCGAGGCCATGGCCTCCACCGACGAGACCGAGGCCGAGGCGCTCTTCGCGGCCCGCCGCATGGCCTACCCGGCGCTGGAGCAGCTCGGGATGGGCATGCTCACCGAGGACGTCTGCGTCCCCCGCCCCCGGATGGCGGAGATGCTCGCCCGGATCGAGGAGATCGGCACCCGGCACCGGGTCCGCATCGCCACCGTCGCGCACGCCGGCGACGGCAACCTGCACCCGCTGATGCTCACCCCGCACGACGACCCGGGCGCGCGGGCCCGGACGAGGGCCGCGTTCGACGAGATCATCGCCGCCGCCGTCGAGGCCGGGGGGACGGTGACCGGTGAGCACGGGGTCGGCCTGCTCAAGCGCGACGGGATGGAGCGCGAGCTCGGCCCGGGCGCACTGGCCCTGCAGCGGGCGGTGAAGGTGGCCCTCGACCCGCACGGCATCCTCAACCCCGGCAAGGCCGTCTGACACGCCCGGTTCGCCCGGACGGCCCCGTATGGACCGCGGGCCCGCGGGAACCCTCCGGGATGAGCGAACCCGGCGACGCGACACGGACGGCAGGCCCGGCGGTGGAGGAGCAGCTCCCGCCCGACGCCCTCACCTACACCGGGCCCGCGCACACCGGCGCGCCCCGGCTCGGCGGGTCCGCCGGCATCCACGGTGTCCGGCCCGTCACCGAGGCGGAGGTGCGTGAGCACGAGCGGTTCGACACCGCCGACCTGCGCCTGTTCGCGGTCGGCGTCGAGCTCGCCGTCGAGCGGATCGTCCCCGACCGCGGCGCGCCGGTCGCGCCCAGCGTCACCTGGGTGCTCCGGCTGCCCGACGGCGACCCGGTCGAGGAGCTGCGGGTGCCGCAGGCCGGCGGCGGGATCGAGGGCGTCGACCCGGAGGGCGTCCCGCCGGAGATCGACGCGCTGCTCCGCCGGGTCCGCGGCGACGCCGAGCTCCGCCCGGTCGGGCGGGTGCGGATCGTGCGGTCGGTGGGCCTCCTGCACGACGCCGCCGGGCGCGAGCTCGCGTCGCTCCAGCGCGACCAGGTGCAGGCCGGGACGCTCGGCGGATCGACGTCGGGGGAGGCCTGGAGCGAGGCCGTCGTCCGGCCGGGGACGGCGGGCACCGACGTGCTGCAGGAGATCGACGGCGCGCTGCGCGACACCGGACTCGTCCGCGGGCCGGGTCAGGCCCGCCGGACGCTCGCCGCGCTGTTCGCCGCCGCCGGGCCCGCCGAGCCGCCGCGCCGCCGGGGCCGCAAGGGCACCGCGGGGCGCGCGCTGCTCGACCACGTCGCACGGCAGGTGGACACCCTCGCCGCGCGCGAGGCCGACCTGCGTGCCGACCGGCCCGACGCCGTGCACCAGATGCGGGTGTCCGCCCGCCGGATCCGTAGCGCGCTGCGGACCTTCTCGCGGGTGTTCGAGGGGCCACGGGTGCCGCACCTGGTCGCGGAGCTGCGCTGGCTGGGTCGGGCCCTCGCCGGTGAGCGCGACGCCGAGGTCCAGGAGGCCCGGCTGAACGGCCGCCTCGACGACCTGGACCCGGAACTGCTGCTCGGCCCGGTGCAGGCCGCCGTCACCCGGCACTTCGCCCGCACCCGCGCCGAGACCGGCGCGGCGGTGACCGAGGTCGTCGACGGCGAGCGCTACGCCGCCCTGCGCGGGGCGCTGCTGCGGCTGCTGGCCGACCCGCCGCTGTCGTCGCGCGCCGACCGGCCGGCACGGGAGACGCTGCCGCGGATGGTCGGCCGGACCGCCCGCAAGCTGGAGCGGCGGATGGAGGCCGCACTCGCCGACCTCGACGCCGGGCACGTCGCGCCGACCTCCCTGCACGACGCCCGCAAGACCGGCAAGCAGCTCCGCTACGCCACCGACGTCGCCCGTCCCGCCGTCGGGAAGGACGCGCGGGCCTTCTCGAAGCAGCTCAAGAAGGTGCAGACCGTGCTCGGCGACCACCAGGACGCCGTGGTGTCCCGGGAGCTCCTGCGGACCCTCGGCGCCCGCGCCGGCGCGGAGAGCCGCAACGGGTTCACCTTCGGTGTGCTGCACGGGCGGGACACGGCGGCCATGATCGGGCTGGAGGAGCGGCTGCCCGGGGTCTGGGAGCACGTGTGGACCACGAGATCCCGCCGCTGGATGCGGCGCCGCTAGCCTGCGAGGTGTGAGAGACGCCGTCGCCGACCTGCGCCGGATCGCGTTCCTGCTGGAGCGGGCACACGAGTCGACCTACCGCGTCCGGGCGTTCCGCACCGCCGCCGCGGCGCTGCGGGGCACCGGCCCCGACGAGCTCGCCCGGCTGCACGCGGCCGGCTCGCTCACCGATCTGCGCGGGGTCGGCGAGGTCACCGCCCGTTGCGTGGGGGAGTCGGTCGCCGGCGAGGAACCGGTCTACCTGCGGCGCCTGGAGGACGCCGTCGCGCGGGCCGACGCCGACGGCGTCCCGCTCGCCGAGGCCGCCGTGACGCTGCGGCAGTCGTTGCGCGGGGACTGCCACAGCCACACCGACGCGTCCGACGGCGGGTCGCCGCTCACCGAGATGGCGGAGACGGCGATCGGGCTCGGCCACGACTACCTCGTCGTCACCGACCACTCGCCGCGCCTCACCGTCGCCAACGGGCTCTCCGCGGACCGGCTGCGCCGCCAGCTGGAGCAGGTCGCGGAGCTGAACGAGCGGATCGCCGGCACCGGGTCGGACTTCCGGGTACTGACCGGGATCGAGGTCGACATCCTCGACGACGGCGCCCTCGACCAGGACGCCGACCTGCTCGCCGAGCTCGACCTCGTCGTCGCCAGCGTGCACTCGAAGCTGCGGATGCCGCGCGACGAGATGACGGAGCGGATGCTCACCGCCGTCGCGAACCCCCACGTCGACGTGCTCGGGCACTGCACCGGGCGGATGGTCACCGGCCGGCGGAAGCGCCCGGAGTCGGAGTTCGACGCCACCGCCGTGTTCGACGCCTGCGCGGAGCACGGCGTCGCCGTCGAGATCAACTCGCGGCCGGAGCGGCTCGACCCGCCGAAACGGCTGCTCCGCCTCGCCGTCGAGGCCGGGTGCGAGTTCACGATCGACACCGACGCGCACGCCCCCGGCCAGCTCGACTGGCTCGACCACGGCTGCGCCCGCGCCGTCGCCTGCGGGGTCGCGCCGGAGCGGATCCGCAACACCCGCGACGCGGCGGGGCTGCTCGGCACCGCGCCCGCCTGACCGGCCGCTCTCAGCGCAGCTCGAAGTCGGCGAAGTCGAACCCGGGGGAGACGACGCAGCTCACCAGGACGGGCTCGTCGCCGAGCGGGTACGCCCGCTGCCACACCCCGGCCGGGACCTCACGCTGGGGGAGCGTCTCCGGATCCGCCGCGCCGAGGCGGAGCACCTGCTCGGTGCCGGGCGCGTCCCCGTCGCCGCCCAGGACGAGCTCCGCGGCGGAGCCCGAGTGCCACAGCCACAGCTCGGTCGACCGGACCCGGTGCCACCGGCCCGGACCGTCCATCAGGTAGAGGATGGCGGTCGCCGTGGGCCGGTCCCCGTGCGGCGTCGGGACGGACGCGGGGGAGGTCCAGGTCCGCCGGTACCAGCCACCCTCCGGGTGAGGTGCGAGGTCCAGCGCGGCAGCGAGATCGGGGCGCGACACGGCCCCACTGTCGCAGAGCACCGCTCCCCGCACCCACCGCCCGCCCCGCCCGCCCCGCCCGCCCCACCGCTTCGCCCCCGGCGCTGCCGCACTCCCGCCCCGCCCCGCCCGCCCCGCGCTGCCGCACCCTCCGACCGCGCCGCGCACCTTCCGACCGCGCGCCGCACCCCACGCGACGGGTGCGTGGAGCAGCGAAGGGGTGCGCCGAGCAGCGACGGGCGCGGGACGGGGTGCGTGCCGGTCACGGGCGGTGAGTTCCGCGCCACCGACGTCACCGTGGGTCGATCTCTCCCGGCGCGAGCACCGATCGGGGGTGACTCGGACGAGTGTTTCGGCTGGCGCCCCTCACCGACTGCTCGTCTGATGGGGCGGTCGGTAACCGAGTGACGGGAGTGACTCACGGTGCGTGCGAACACGAGGACCCGGTCGCGGGCGCTGGCCGTGGCGTCCGCGCTGGCGGTGACGCTGGCGGTCACGGCGACGACGGCCGCGGGCACCGCCACGGCGCATTCCACGGACCCGGCGCCCACGAGCAACGCCACGACGCAGTCCACGGACCCGGCGCGCACGAGCAACGCCACGACGCAGCCCGCGGACCCGGCACGCGCAGGCGCTGTCGCCGCGCAGCCCGCCGCGCAGCCGCAGCCCGACGCGGAGCCGGCACCTCCGGCAACCGGACCGGCACCGCAGCAACCGCAGCAGCAGCAGGCCCCCGCCCCGGCGTCGCACTGCACGACGACCGCCGCCGACACGCTCGGCTGGGGCGAGCCGACCCGCCGGTCCGACTTCGACGGCACCGCCCTCCCGCCGGACTGGCACCCCTACGGCCCCGAACCCGGCCACGACAAGCAGGGCATCCGCACCCCGGACCAGGTCTCCGTCGCCGACGGCGCCATGACGATCAGGGGCGACGAGGACGGCACCACCGGCGCCGTCAGCTGGCACCCCGGTCAGAAGTACGGCCGGTGGGAGGCGTGCGTGCAGTCGGAGAAGGCGTCCGGCGGGCTCAACGCGCTGCTGCTGCTCTGGCCCGTCGCCGAGGACTTCCCGGTCGGTGGCGAGGTCGACTGGATGGAGATCACCGACGACACCCGGCAGGAGACGGAGTTCTTCCTGCACTACGGGGAGAACAACGACCAGGACTACGGCTCCGTCGAGCACGACGCGACGCAGTGGTCGGCCTACGCGCTCGAGTGGACGCCGGAGAAGATCACGGCCTTCGTGAACGGGAAGGAGTGGTACTCGACCACGAACACCGAGCAGTTCCCGCCGCGGCCGATGAACATGACCATGCAGCTGGACTACTTCGGCGACGCGGGCGGCCCGACCGCCATGCACATGGACTGGGCGAAGCAGTGGGCGCTGCCCGAGAGCGAGCCGGCGGAGCTGACCCTGGCGCCCGGCTCGAACGCGACCGGCCAGCCGAAGGACTTCCCCGAGCGGGCGCCGCGCAGGCTCGGCTGATCAGCCGGCGAGGTCCGCGGCGTCGAGCTCGGCCCGGGTAGGCGGGTTCGCACCGTGCCGGGAGCAGGTGATCGCGGCCGCGGCGACGGCCTCGGCGAGCACGCCGTCGAGGGCCTCGCGCCCGATGCGGTAGAGGTCGTCGCGGGCGATCGCGCCGAGCAGCCCGCGCCGGTGCAGCCCGGCCAGCAGCGCGGCGGAGAAGCTGTCCCCGGCCCCGACGGTGTCGACGACGTCGATCCGCCGGCCCGGCAGCACGCTGTGCAGCCCCGACGCGGTGCCGGCCAGCACGCCTTCCGCCCCCAGCGTCACGACGACGACGGCAGGCCCGAGGTCCAGCCACTCGCCGACGATGTCACCGGGCTCGCGTCCCGGGTGCAGCCAGGCGAGGTCCTCCTCGCTGACCTTCACCACGTCGGCCAGCCCGAGGAGCTCGTGCACGCCGGGCAGGACCTCCTCCGGGGTGCCCATCAGCAACGGCCGGAAGTTGGGGTCGTAGCTCACCGTCGCGGTGTCGACCGCCGAGGCCAGGAGCTCGCGCAGCGCCTCGTGCCCGGGCGCGGTCGTGAGCGCCAGCGATCCGGAGTGGACGGCCAGGACGGGTCCGCCGGGGCCCTCGTCCAGGGCGCCCTCGAGCTCGTCGGTGGTCCACTGCCAGTCCGCGGTGCCCGAGATGCGGAAGTCGTAGGACGCCTGCCCGTCGTCGGCCAGCTCGACGATCGCCAGCGACGACGGCTCGCCGGCCTCGACGGCGTGCGACAGGTCGACGCCGTTGCCCGCCAGATGGTCGCGCAGCTTCCGGCCCAGCAGGTCGTCGGCCAGCCGGGCGAGCATCCGGGCCGGGACGTCCAGCCGCGACAGGCCGACCGCGACGTTCGCCGGGCTGCCACCGGGTGCGAACTCCCAGTACCCCTCGGCCGGGGCGGGGACGATGTCGACGAGGGCCTCTCCGGCGACGGCGATCACTCCGTGTGGCGGACGTCCGGCAGCTGTGTCGGGCATGGGGGGCACTGTATCGACCGGTGGACGACCCGGACCCACTCCGTGCACGCGCCCCCACCCGGCGTGCACGGTCCGTGGCACGTGGTAGGCATGTCGGGTGCCCCGGAAGATCCCGGTCGTGGTGCTGGCCGGTTTCCTCGGAGCCGGCAAGACGACCCTGCTGAACCATCTCCTCGCCACCGGCGGGGACGCGCGCATCGGTGTCGTCGTCAACGACTTCGGCTCGGTCGGCATCGACGCGATGCGCCTGGCGGGGCAGGCGGGCGAGGTCGTCGGCCTCGGCAACGGCTGCCTGTGCTGCGAGGTCGGGGAGGACGGCGTCGCCGGGGTCCTGGAGAACCTGACCCGCCGCCGTGACGAGATCGACGTGATCGTCATCGAGGCCAGCGGGATCGCCGAGCCCGGCACGCTGGTCCAGCTGGTGCTCGACGCGCTCGGCAGGCACCTCAGCTTCGGCGGGCTCGTCGAGGTGGTCGACGCCGCCGAGTTCGAGGACACCCGCCGCCGGCACGCGCAGCTGGACAAGCACGTCGGGATGGCCGACCTCGTCGTCCTCAACAAGATCGACCGGGTCGGGCCGGGGACGCTGTGGCGGGTGCGACGGCTGTGCCGCGAGGCCAACCCCCGGGCCCTGATCGTCCCGGTGCGCGACGGTGCGGTCGACCCGGCGCTGCTGTTCGACATCGAGGTCGTCCCCGGGCGGCAGCTGATGCTCGGCGAGCAGGTGCGCGAGGCCGGCCACGACCACGAGGCCCACCTGCACGCCGGCTACCAGAGCCTCACGTTCGAGTGCGACGACCCGCTCGACGCCGGGCGTCTGCAGGACCTCCTCGACGCCCGCCCGTCCGGGCTCTACCGGATCAAGGGCTCGGTGCGGTTCGCCGCCGCGCCCGGCCGGGAACGCTGGGACCTGCACACCGTCGGCCGCTACGTCCGGTTCCACCGCACCCGGTGGGACGCCGACGAACCCCGCCGCACCACGCTGGTGCTGATCGGCACCGGACTCGACGAGGCCGCCCTGCGGCGCTCGCTGGAGGCGTGCGTCGCGGGCGACGGGGACCGCCGCGACACCGACGCTCTGCTCCCCGTCGCCCGCTACGCGGTGTGACCGCGGCGCCCGCTCAGACGGAGGTGAGGTCGGGGCCGGTCGCCGGCTCGGCCAGCGTGGTCAGGGCGCCGGCCGCCCAGGTCTCCCCACCGCCGACGGCCGTCCACAGCAGCCCGCCGAGGGTCCGCGTCGGGTCGATCCGCCCGGCCTGCCAGGACCGGCTCGCGGCGAGCCGCTCGGCCCGCGCGCATAGCTGCCAGTCCGCCGACGACCGGTCGGTCACGTCGAGCGCGAAACGGGTGTTCCCGAACCGCGCGCGGTAGCGGCGCACCGGGTCGGTCGCCGCGTGGACCAGCGACAGCAGCGCCGCGGCGGCGGCGAACGCGACTGGCAGCCCGATCACGAACACCAGCATCGCCAGGGTCCAGCTGTGCGCACCCACGGTCACCGCGGTGACGGTCGCGGCGAGGAACGCGCTCGCGGTCATGACGCCGGCGGGGACCTTCGTGTAGACGAGGTCGCCGGCGTCGTCGATGACGTAGGAGGTGCCCTGGAGCAGCGCAGGATCGTGCACGCGGTAGCCGCGGCGCGTGCGGACGAGTGTCGGGAGCCGATCGGTGGGAGCACCGGTGGTGAAGTCGTTCATGGTCGTGCTCGATCTGTGAGAAAGCTGCTGCTCGCGGCCCACCGGATGGCCGTCTCGCCCGGTCAGTCGCACACGATGCCCGTCCGTGTTACGGATTCACAACGACTGGACTGTGCATCACCTGTGTGTCGTTGATCACCCCCGGTTGCGAGGGGTCGACGCAGACCCCCTGGCGTGTCACCCGGGTGGCCACGGGTCGCCCCACGCGGCGTCGCGGGCGGCCCGGTACAGCTCCTTGCGGCTGCGCGGAACGGGGGTGTCGCGCAGGGAACCGTCCGCCGCGCACACACGCAGCGTCACGAGCCCCTTCCGCGTCTGCGGGTGCCGCACCACCCGTCCCGGCGCCGGCGCGGCCGTGTCCCGGACGGCGACGACGTAGGAGAACTTCTCGTCCTCGTGACCCAGTGAGCCGGCCTTGAGCGCGCGGTGCCGCGAGCTGCGGCTGACCCGGGCCGCGAAGTGGCACCAGTCGTCGCCGGTCACCGGGCAGACGTCGTCGTGCGGGCAGGGTGCCGCGATCCGCAGCCCGGCGGCGAGCAGCCGGGACCGGGCGGCCAGAACCCGCGCGTACCCGGCGGGCGTCCCCGGTTCGACGACGACCACCACCCGTGCCGTGCGGGCCGCCGCGTCCACCAGCGCCGCCCGTACCGGCTCGGGCAGCTCACCGAGCAGGTAACAGGCGGTGAGCAGATCGGTGTCCGGCAGCTCCGTGCCGGTGCCGAGCACGGCGGACTCCCAGCGGGCGCCCCGCACCGACGGCGCCGACGCCCCCTCGGCCAGCCGGCGCCCGAGCGCCCGTGCCGGGGCGGCCGCCTCGAGCACCGTGGCCCGGCGCACCGACGGCCACACCTGCGCCGCCGCCCACACCGCGGCACCCGTCCCGCCACCGAGGTCGACGTGCGAGACCGGATCGGGCACCCGCCCGGCCACCCGCCCGAGGACGTCGACGACCGCGGCGTGCGTCGCCGGCATCCGGTACGCCGCGTAGGCGGCCGCGTCGTCGTCGGTGCGCAGGATCGGCGACGAGGGCACCGACCCGCTGCGGTACTCGCCGATCAGCCGCTCGACGAGCGGTGCGAGCCGCCCGCCCGGGATCGGGTCCAGTACCCCGTCGAGCGCGGCACCGAGGTCGTCGGCCAGATCGTCCACCCGGCCATCCCACCACCCCGCCCGGGGAGGTCACGGATCGGGAAGCGGTGCGGCCACATGTGGCCGCCTCCCCTCCCGATCGGTGATCTACCGGGTCAGGAGCGGGTCGGCGAGGGCGTCCAGGAGGGGGGCCTGGAGGCGGGCCCAGGGGGAGAGGCCGGAGTCCGGGTCGTCGGCGGCGGCGCGGAAGCGCTCCCAGCTCCACCACCGGGTCTCCTCGACCTCGTCGGGCCGCGGGTCGGGCTCGCCGGTGATCCGCGCGACGAAGACCGGGCAGAGCTCGTTCTCCTCGATGCCGTCCTGCGAGGCGCGGTAGCTGAAGTCGGGCAGCACCAGCCGCAGCTCGGTCGCCCGGATGCCGAGCTCGTCGGAGAGCCTGCGGTGCACCGCGTCGGCCATGTCCTCGCCCGGGGCGGGGTGCCCGCAGCAGGTGTTCGTCCAGACCAGCGGGAACGCCGTCTTGCTGCGGGAACGCCGGGTGACGAGCAGGCGGCCGGCGTCGTCCACGCCGTAACAGGAGAACGCCAGGTGCCGCGGGGTCGTCGCGCCGTGCACGGTCGCCTTGTCGGCCACCCCGACCGGGGCGCCGTCGTCGTCGAGGAGCACGACCTGTTCCATGCGACCTGTCTACCCCAGCGACGCCGCGGTGGCCCGGCGGCGGGCGCGGATCACGCTGCCCGGCAGCTGCGCGGCGACGAGTGCGAGCGCCGTGGGGGAGACGGTCCCGCGGGCCAGGCCCAGCCGGACGGCGCAGTCGAACACGGTCCGGTGCGCCGCGGCGGCACCGATCGCGGCGTCCAGGAACGCGGGCCGTGCGGCGAGCCGGGCCAGCGTCCCGACGTGCCGGTGGTGCCGGCCGAAGGTCCGGTCCATCGCGTCCCGGTGCACGGCCCCCGCGGACGCGCCGCGCAGCGCGCTGCGGCCGGCGAGGATCCCCGAGGCGACGGCGTCGAAGATCCCCTCGCCGGTCAGCGGGTTGACCTTCGCGGCGGCGTCGCCGGCGAGCACCACCCGGCCGTCGGGCTGGAACCGGGGTGTCGTCGACAGCGGCAGGTGGTGCGCCCGCAGGGTCGCGGGGTCGGGCTGCTGGCCGGGCAGCAGCCCGGCCAGCCGTTCCAGCAGGTCGGCGCGGGACCCGGCGCCGCGTTTGTCGAACACCCCGTAGCCGACGTTCGCGCCGCCCCCGGCGACCGGGAACGACCACGCGTACGCGGGGTGGTCGCCGCCGGCGTACTCGATCGTCAGCGTGCCCGGCTCGGCCGCGACCGGCGCGTACCCGCGGATCGCGACGGCGGTGTCGCCGGGCGGGGCGGCCGGCGCGCCGAGCGCGCGGCGGACCACCGAGTTCGCGCCGTCGGCGGCGACGACCGTCCGTCCGGCGACCACCCCGTCGACGACGACGCGGCCCGGCTCCGGCACGAGCGCCCGGACCCGGTGGGTGCGCAGCTCCGCCCCGGCGGCGACGGCCGCTCCGGCCAGCGCCGCGTCGAGCACCGTCCGCGTGATCACCCGGTTCGGCCGCGGCGCCGCACGGTGCACGGCCCGCCCGCCCGGGGTCCGCAGCCGCAGCCACGGCGCCTCGGGCCCGAGCTCGCGCACGCCGCCGACACCGAGGGCGTCGAGCAGGTCGAACACCTCGGCCGCGACGCCGTCACCGCACACCTTGTCCCGCGGGAACGCCTGCGCGTCGAGCATCAGCACCGTCGCGTCCGGCCGCAGCCGCAACGCGTTCAGGGCCGCCGCGGCACCGGCCGGACCGGCCCCGACCACGACGACGTCGTACGTGTGCATGCGTCCCATTCTGCGCGTCCGCCCCGGGCGGACGGCGTTCGCCGGGCACGGAATCCGTTCGCCGTGGAACGCGGCGTCGTGTTCACTCGATGTACCGCACGACCGTCCGTCCGCGGTCCCGCATGCCCTCGACCGGGGGCCGGACCGTGCCCGAACCGCGAAGGAGTCCCGCTGTGACGACCGAGCCGACGACCGGTCCCGTCCCGGAGGCGGAGCGGCTCCCGGTGGGTGCTCCGCTCATCATCTCGCTGCTGGTCGGGTCCGCCTTCGTCATGATCCTCAACGAGACGATCATGAGCGTCGCGCTGCCCGCGCTGATCACCGACCTCGGGATCACCGCCGCGACCGGACAGTGGTTGACCAGCGGTTTCATGCTGACGATGGCCGTCGTCATCCCGATCACCGGGTACCTGCTGCAGCGGTTCCGGCCGCGCGCGGTCTACCTGGCGTCGATGAGCCTGTTCAGCGCGGGCACCCTGCTGTCCGCGCTGGCGCCGACGTTCCCCGTGCTGCTGGGCGGCCGGGTCGTGCAGGCCTGCGGCACCGCGGTGATGGTCCCGCTGCTGATGACGACGATCCTGCGCCTGGTCCCCGCGTCACGGCGCGGGCAGACGATGGGCACGATCTCCATCGTCATCGCGGTCGCGCCCGCCGTCGGGCCGACGATCTCCGGGGTCATCCTCTCCGCGCTCGGCTGGCGATGGATGTTCTGGATCGTCCTGCCGATCGCGCTGCTCGCCCTCGCCGCGGGCGCCACCTGGCTGAAGGTGACCGCCGAGACGTCGACGGCCCCGCTGGACGTGCTGTCGGTCCTGATCTCGGTGGTCGCGTTCTCCGGCATCGTCTACGGGCTGTCCGCGGTCGGCGAGTCCGCCGCCGCGGGCACGCACGGGGGCGTCCCACCCTGGGTGCCGCTGGTGGTCGGGGCGCTCGCACTGGCCGTGTTCGTGCACCGGCAGATCCGGTTGCAGCGGACCGGGGCGCCGCTGCTCGACCTGCGCCCGTTCGCGATCCGCCGTTACACGCTCGCGCTCGTCCTGGTCGCGACCGGTTTCATGTCGCTGTTCGGCGCGATCATCCTGCTGCCCCTCTACATCCAGGACGTGCTCGGCGACAGCGCCTTCGTCGCCGGCCTGGTCGTGCTGCCCGGCGGCCTGGTGATGGGGCTGCTCGGCCCGATCGTCGGACGTGCCTACGACCGGCTCGGCGTGCGCCCGCTCGTCATCCCCGGCGCGGTGGTGCTGGCCGTCGCGATGTGGGGCTTCACGACGCTCGGCGCCGGCTCGCCGATCTGGCTGGTGACGGTGCTGCACGTCGGGCTGTCCGCGGCGCTGGCGCTGATGTTCACGCCGCTGATGACCGACGCGCTCGGTTCCCTCCCCGGTGACCTGTACTCGCACGGCAGCGCCATCGTCACGACGATGCAGCAGGTCGCCGGCGCCGCGGGGACGGCGCTGTTCATCACCGTCATGACCCTGGCCTCCGGCGACGGCGGCATCGACGAGGCCGGGGTGCACGCGGCCTTCCTCGTCGCGGCGTTCGTGTCGCTCGCCGTGGTGGCGCTGGCGTTCCTGACCGGGGGCCGCGCGGCCGCCGACCCGGTCACCTCCGGGACGACGACGCACTGAGCCCGGGCGGCCCGGCCCCCGACGGGCCGGGCCCCGCGCTCCCACGCCGCACCCGGTGACCCCCTGCCGCACCCCGTGATCCCCTGCCGCACCCCACGCAACGGGTGCGCCGGCCCGTCACGGGGTGCCGCGGCTGTCAGAGCGCGACGAGTGCCGGTCCGGCGGTCCGGCTGCCCGGCCCGGTGTGCGGTGTGCGGTGACCCGTCTCCGCGTACCGCCGGTGCGCCGCGGCCGGTCCGGTGCCGCCGGGCGGGATCGGCGGGGCGCCGGAGGCCCGGCACGCCTCCGACCTGCGGCGATACTCCGCAATCCGACAAGCCGGATGCTCGGGACGCCCGATGTCAATACCGTTCCGTCACGCCACGACACGCCCGCTTGCCGACGCGTGTTGTCCGGACCGGTTCCCGTTCGCCGTGGAACCGGCGGAGTCATCCCAGGTCAGCGGCGTGAGCGTGATCGGTTCCCGACCCGGAAGCCACGATCGGGTGAATCCTGGCGGGCGATTTCCGTGCCCCGTCCCGGCATGTCCGGGCCCGTACGGAGTAGTGCAGGTCACCCGGAGCGGCCGAGGCGAGGCCCGGAGCGGTCGGATCCCACCATCTGGACATGTCCGGGCGCGGGTTGGTCCGAACGAGTAGCGCAGACTCTCTCCCATGCACCTCGTCTCCCGGTTCGCGAGTCGGCGCCACGTCGACCTGCGCCGCCAGGCGAGCGCGCTCTGTTCCGGCGCCTGACCGCGCCCGGCCCCGGGGCGCGCCCGCCCCGTCCCGTGCGGACCCGGCTCCGGCCGCTCCGCACCCGTACGGCACGGGACCGCCCCGACCCCTGAGGAAACGTCCGGTATCGCGCCCCGCGCGACCCTCCTGCCCCGCCACCCGGCGGCCCGGGAGGACGGGATCCGACGCCCACCGGAGTTCACGCCCGATCCGCCGGCGCCCCGGCCGCCGTCCTGCACGGACGGCGGTACCGGCCCGCCTCGGACCGGGTGTCCACATCGGATCCCGATCCGCTCCCCGACCACAGAAGGAGACACGTCGTGCCCCAGCACCGCGCACGATCGACGTCCCGGGCCCGGCTGATCGCGGGGGGTGCCGCACTCGCCGGCACCGCCCTGATCGGCCTGTCCGGCGCGGCCCAGGCGGCCACGCCGGACGTCGTCCCGGACCTCGGCCCGCTGCTCAGCGCGCCGAACGACGCCCAGCCGGACCCGGCGCCCACCGCGCCCCCCGTCGAGCCGTCCTACACCGCGTTCGACTCCGACGAGCCGATCAAGCAGCTGCGTGACTTCGCCCCCGCGGGCGTGCCCGCCGCCGGGCTCGTCGACGTGGTGAGCCAGGCGCCGAAGCAGATCACCCCGACCGTCCTCCAGAGCGGAACGGTCGGCGAATGAGTCTGCTCCCGAAGTCCCGCTGGGGTCGACGGACCGCGTTCGCCCTGCTGGGCGCGGCCGTCGTCGCCGGGGTCGTCGCGGTCCCGGCGACGGCACAGAACAGCATCGACAAGGTCAAGTCCGAGGTCACCGGCTCCGACGGCAAGGACTACTGGGTCGAGAACAACCTCACGCCGGAGGCCCGTCAGCAGTCCGCCGACGGGCCCAAGAAGGAGTACGCGATCGTCTGGGCCGGTGACGAGAACGTCGCCGACACCGCGGTCTCCGACGTGCGGGAGCTGCCCGGCTCCCTCACCGACCCGATCGACAAGGTCCGCGACTCCCTGCCGGGGCCGGACTTCGTCGCCGTGGTCGACGCGACCAAGGGCACCCCGGACTACGGCAAGGTCGTGAACACCGCGACCGTCGGGCCGCTGGTCGAGAACGAGCCGCACCACATGCAGTACACGTGGCGCAAGGGCGACAAGATCTACGCGGGTGGCCTCTACTCGGCGGCCACCTACGTCTTCGACGTCACCGCGCTGCCGGAGCTCAAGCTCTCCGGCATCTCGCTGCCGTCGCAGACCCTCTGCGGCTCGGTGCCGGACGCCTACTGGGTGCTCAACGACGGCACCGCCTACGGGACCTACATGGGCGGCCCCGTCGCCCCGGGCCCGTGCCGCTACACCCACGGCGAGGTCCGCACCGGCAACGGCTTCGCGGGGGCCCCGGGCTCCGTGGTGCGGTTCGGTGAGGACGGCGAGAACCTGGTCGAGGCCCCGGCCGCGACCGAGACGCCGGAGGACCCGACCCAGTGCCTCAACATGCCGGCACTGGGCAACCCGACCTGCGCCAACCCGCACGGCATCCAGCTGCGCGAGGACCTGGACACCATGGTCACGAGCGACTACGCCGAGCCGAGGTCGATCATCCTCGACCCGGTGAAGAACCCGTCGCCGTACCTGCGACGACCGACGGTCCGGACCTGGGACATCTCCGACCTGAACCACCCGAAGGTCAAGTCGGTGCAGTACCTGCCCACCGGTCCGCGATCCAACGGCGAGGACCCGCTGCGCAACGAGAACCGCGCCGCGATGGAGACCACGGTCACCAACCAGCCCGGCAACAAGGGCGCGTTCGCCCAGACCATGCAGGGTGGCGCGATCTTCTACACCCCGGACATCACCGCTGAGAACCCGGAGTGGAAGGAGGTCTTCGACCTCGGCACCGCCGCGCCGGAGCTCGGCGTGGGTGGCGAGAACGGTGGCCCGAGCGCGAACGGCGGCTGGATCCAGACCAGCCCCGACGACAAGACGCTCTACCACGCCACGATCGGCCGCAAGGCCGGCACGCTGGGCCCGGACGACAAGGGCACGGCGGGCGGCGTGATCGCGCTCGACATCGAGAAGCTGGTCGGCTCGGGCAACGCGCCCGAGTGCTCGATCGACACGATCGAGGAGACCACCGCCGGTGGTGCCGAGGGCGACTGCCCGACCATCAGGAGCACGGTCGGCATCAACCCGGACCAGACCGGGGCGGGCCCGCACTGGGGCGCCCTGGACAACCTGGAGCTGGGTGACGACGGCTTCTACCACCACACCGACCAGCCGAAGCGCCTCGCGACCGCGAACTACTTCGTGGCCCGCACCGGGCTCGACGGCGACCACCGGGTGTGCATGGTGGACATCGCGGAGGACGGCGAGCTCGCCGTGGACGAGACCTTCAAGGACGAGGACACGGGCGACACCTGCATCAACTTCAACCGCGAGAACTGGCCGCACGGTGCGTTCGGCAACGCCAAGCCGCACTCGATGCTGTTCGTCGCCGCGGACGAGGACATCAAGGACTGATGTCGGTGTTCGCAACCCTGCTGCCCCACGGGGCAGCGCTCGTGCCGGCCGACGGGCTCCTGCCCGCCGGCCCGGCCGGGGCCGGCCCCGCCACCGTGATCACCACGGTGGCGGGTGCCGCCCCGGCAGGCCCGGCGCTCGCCGCCGGGATCGTCGACGGTGCTCCGCCCGCGGAGACCGTCCTGCGCCTGGTACTGCTCACCGCACTCGCCGTCGTCGCGGGGACCGGGCTCGTGCGGGTCCTCTCCGGACCGGCCGGACGCGCGGAGCGGGTCGTCGCGGGAGTCGCGGCGCTCGCCGCCGTCTCCGCCGCGGTTGCCGCGGTGACCTGGTCCGGTGCCGGCACCTCCTCGTGGACGCTCGGCCTGGTGGCGGTGACCGTCGCCGTCCCGGCCCTGCTGTGGACGTCCCGGCCGGTGCTGGCGGTCGTCCCGGCCGTCGCCGTGACGGTCCTGCTGGTGATGCAGCTGGCCGCCGGCAGTCCGGGGTCGGTGCCGTACCTGCTCGACGCCGGGTACGCCGTCGCCGGCGCGTTGCTCGCCGGTGCGGTGGTGCACCTGTTCGCCACCCGCACCGCGGGCACCCCCGGCGCCGTGGACGTGGTGGACGGCGAGCACAGGACCGCGCGGCCGGGCCGGGTGCGGGTGCTCGCGCTCGTCGCCGGTGTGGCCGCCACGGTGCTGGCCGCGGTCCGGGTCGCCGTGTCCGGGCCGTTCGCACTCGTCGACCTCCCCGGCACCGGCTACGGCCGGGCAGCGGCGGTCACCCTGCTCGCCCCGGCCGCCGTCGTGGCACTGGTGGTCGCCGAGACGCTCGTGTCCCGGCGGGCCGGGCCGTCCGCCCGCGAACGGGTCCGCGCGGCCGCCGTCCGCGAGCGGGGCCGCGGCCTCGCCGCCGTCGCGGCGGTCGCGGGGATCGGCGCCGCGACCCTCCTGGCGGCGCTGCCCGCGCCGGCCCCCGCTGCGGTGCCCGGCCAGGCGCTGCTGCGGGGGCTGGACCTCGGCTCCGGTCCGCTGACCCTCGCGGTCGCACCGATGCGGCCCGGGCCGAACCTGGTGCAGCTCACCGGCGAGGACGTCGAGATCACCGGTGGGGAGGGCGCGGCCGCGATGCCCGGGCACGACGGCGACGCCGCCCCGGCCGGCTACGTCGTCCGCGCCGGGGACCGGGAGGTGCCGTTCGTGCAGCGTGCCGGAGCCCCCGGGGGCTGGGCGCTCGTCGACGTCCCCGCGGGGACCGGCTCGATCACCGTGTCCGACGGTGCGGTCAGCCGCTCGGTGCCGGTCGACGTCGGTGACGAGCGGACCGCGCCGGAGGGCAGCGCCGGGGCCGACGGGCCGGAGTGCCTGTCCGCCGTCCTGGGACGGATCACCGCCGGTGGCGACCCCACCGTCGGGACCTGCCCGTCGGAGACGCTCGATCCCGCCGACGAGCAGGCCCTGCGTGCCACGGTCCGCTCGCTCGCGGGCAGCGGGGTGCCGGGCGTCGCGCTCGCCGCGGACGCGTCACCGCGCTCGCGGGCGGCGGCCGGCGCCGTCCGCGCCGAGGCGACCGCCGCCGGGCTCCGGCTGAGCGAGCGTGCCGGTGCGGACGACGCACTGCTGGTCCTGTCCGGCTGGCAGGGCGGCGCGACGACGCTGCGCGACACCACGGTCGCCGCCGTGGAGCGACCCACGGCACTCGGCGGAATCTACCTCGCACCCTGGCTGTTGACCGGCGGCGTGCTGGCACACACCCCGGGCGTCCTCCTGCCGCTCGACTTCGGACCGCAGGAGGAGATCCCGCAGCGCTACGTCCGCTCGCTGTCCGTCGTCGCCCCCGGCTCGTCGCCGTCGGTGGCCGGGCTGCGGGCCTGGGCCGCCGAGAGCGGCGTGCGGTTCGACGAACCGCCCGCGCTGTACGGTGCCGCACCGGTCAGCGTCCCGATGACCAGCGGCGACGACGACCATCACCAGCCGAACACGGCCGCCTGGTTCCCGGGTGGAGCCGTCGTCCGGATCGGTGGTCCGCTGGACACGGCGCCCCCGGCGCCCACCCCATGAGCACGCCCCCACCCATCCGAGGAGAGACACCCATGTCCGTGGTCAGCGACGAGGCCGCCGGGCGGCCGCCGAACGGTCTGCTCGGCGCCGTCCGGGAGACCGAACGTGCCGCGTACGGCCCGCAGGACCGCGCGGCGAAGCCGCCACAGTGGAAGGTCGTCACCGTCGGCCTGGTGCTCGCGGTGCTGTTCCTGATCGGGGTGAGCACGGTCGCGCCGGCCACGATGGTCGGTACCGCCGCGCTGGGTCTCGCACTCGGCTTCACCCTGTTCCACTCCCGGTTCGGGTTCACCTCCGGCTGGCGGCAGCTCGTCGCGGTCGGCCAGGGTGCCGCGATCCGGGCGCACATGCTGATGCTCGGCACCGCGGCGGTGCTGTTCGCGGTGATCCTGTCGTCCGGCTTCGCGCTGGCCGGCGAGCCCCGCGGGCTCAGCGCACCGGTCGGGATCGGGCTGGTCGTGGGCTCGTTCCTGTTCGGTGTCGGCATGCAGGTCGGCGGCTCGTGCGCGTCCGGCACGCTGTTCGCGGTCGGCAGCGGGCAGAGCGCGATCGTACTGACGCTGTTCGGCTTCATCGTCGGCTCGATGTTCGCGGTGTTCACGCACAGCTTCTGGACGCAGACGGTGCCCCAGGGCCCGACCGTCGACCTGGCGCAGTCGCTCGGGTACCCGGGCGCGCTCGCGCTGACCCTGGTCGTCCTGGCCGCGATCACGGTCGTCACCTGGGTGGTGGCCCGGCGCCGCACCCCGCCGCCGGTCGAGCGGCCGCCGTCGGCCCGCGGGATCGCCCGGGTGCTGCGCGGCTCCTGGCCGATGTGGGCGGGCGCGATCGTGCTGGCCGTGCTCAACGCCGCGGTCCTGTTCGTCTCCGCCGCGCCGTGGGGCGTCACGTCGGCGTTCGCGCTGTGGGGATCGAAGTTCCTGCAGCTCCTCGGGTTCGACATGGCGAGCCTGGCCTACTGGCAGGTCCCGGCGAACGCGAGGTCGCTGGCCGGACCGGTGCTCGCCGACCGGATCTCCAACCTCGACGTCGGCATCATGATCGGCGCGCTGGTGGCCTCCGCGGTGGGCGGCGCGTTCGTGCTGCACAAGCGGATCCCGTGGAAGCTCGCGCTGGGCGCCGTCCTCGGCGGCATCGCGATGGGCTACGGCGCGCGGCTGGCCGGTGGCTGCAACATCGGTGCCTACTTCTCCGGCATCGCCTCGTTCAGCCTGCACGGATGGATCTGGGCCGTCGTCGCACTCGGCGGTACCTGGGTCGGGCTGCGGCTGCGGCCGCTCTTCGGCCTGACCAACCCCAAGCCGGCCGACTCGCTCTGCTGAGCCGCCCGGTCGCTCCCCGAGAAGAAAGAGGTTCGATCATGAACGTACGCACTGCCGGCCGCGCGGCGGCCGCCGTCGCCGGGGCCGGGGCGCTGGCCGCGCTCACCGGTGGGCTCGCGCACGCCGACACCCCCGGGGCGGGTGGCTACGACGGCGCGACGTCGTCCCCGTCGGCCGGTTCCGGTTCGGAGTCCGGTTCGGAGGAGGCCGGCGAGTCCTCGGGCACCCCGGTGTTCCTGCTGGACGGCCTGCCGGGGGCCCCGGTTCCCGAGGACCTGCTGAAGCCCGTCGACCTGACCGCGCCGGTCTTCGGCGCCCTCGACGGCCTGTCCTGATCCTGCTCCGGTGCGCGCCGCCACGGCGCGCACCGGGCGTCGGCTCGCCGGGGGCCGCGAGCCGGACACACGGTCACCCGCCCGGAGCCGCGCCGGCCTCGGCGCCGGGCGGGTGACCGTCCCTGCTGTACCGCCCCGGGACCGTCAGCCCCCGTCCAGTACGGCCTGGACGTCGATGTCGATCCGCAGTGTCCGGCCGACCGCCAGTACCCCGGCGAGCACCGACTGGTTCCAGTCGATCGCGAACTCGTCCCGGGAGATCTCCGTGGTGGCCGTGAACGCCGCGCGCGTCCCGCCCCACGGGTCCGGCCCGCTGCCCCCGTAGACGACGGCGAGGTCCACCGGCGCCGAGACGCCCTTGAGCGACAGCGTGCCGTGCACCGTCCAGTGCGTCGGGTCGTGCCTCGTGAGCCCGGTACCGGCGTAGCCGATCGACGGGTGCCGCTCGACGTCGAGGAAGTCGGCGTTGCGCAGGTGCGCGTCGCGGTCCGGCTCGTCCGAGTCCACCGAGGACGCGTCGATCGCCACCTCCACCCGGCTCGTCTCGAACGGGTCGGCGACGACGACCTGCCCGGAGAACCGGCGCAGCCGGCCGTGGATCCGGCTCATGCCCAGGTGCAGCGCGGTCGCGCGGATGCTCGAGTGCTGCGCGTCGATCCGCCAGGTCCCCGGGGCGGGGAGCACGGCGCCGCCCGCCCGGGTCAGCTCGAACCGGCCCAGGTCGACGCCCGCGCCGTTCACCACCACCGCCCGCGCCGACGGCTCGTGCCCCGGTGCCGCGACGACCACCGTGTGCGGCCCCGCCACCAGGCCGTCGATCGAGAAGCCGCCGTCCGCGCGGCTCGCCGCCCGTCCCTGCTGGACACCGCCGGCGTCCATGACGGTGACGGTCCCGCCGGCGACGGGCCACCCGTCGGGGCTGCTCAGCCGGCCGTACAGCTCACTCATCGACGTTCTCCGTCCGTGTCCCGGCAGCCGCGCCGCGCGGGTCGGGGAAGTGGACCTGCACCGGGGTCGTCGCACCCCGGTCGATCTGGACCGCTGCGACGACCGGTGGGTGCCCGCTCGCGGTGAGCGAGTGCCGGCCGGGCGGGAGGTCCCGCAGCTCGTAGCGCCCGTCCGGGCCGGTCGTCGTGGTCGCGACGGTGCGGCCGTCGAGATCGGTGAGCGCCATCCGGGCGCCCGCGACAGGACGGCCGTCGGAGGTGCGGGCGGTGCCGGCGAGCCCGGCGCGGGCGGGCAGCCGGATCTCGACCGGCGGCCCCGGGGGACCGGCGGTCACGGTGCGCGCCACCGGCTGGTGGCCGGGCGCGGTCACGGTGAGGGTGTGCGGGCCGGTGCCCGGGGTCTCCAGCCGGAACCGCCCGTCCGGGCCGGTGGGGCCGTGCCCGACGACCTCTCCCGACTGGTCGATGAGGGTGACCGCCGCGGCGGGGACGGGCACCCCGGCGCCGTCGGTGAGGACACCGTGGACGGTCCCGCCGCCGGTGGTCACGACGTCGTGGCGGGCGGGGGAGTCGCGGACCGCGACGAGGCCGGCGTCCGGCCCGGACCCCTCGGCGCGGACGACGACGAGGTAGGTCCCGCCGGTGCCGAGCGGGACGGACCAGCTGCCGTCCTCGCCGGTGGTGGCCCGGCCGTGCTGGCGGCCGTCCAGGTCGGTGACGGTCACGGTCGCGGCGGGGACGGGGTTCCCGCCGCGGCGCCGGACGGTCCCGGTGATCGAGGGCCCGGTAGTCACGTCGGCTCTCCTCCGTTCATTGCCTATCGCAACGATATCCCCTGCGATGGGTCCGGCGATCACCCGTCCGGTGCGCCGTCGCGGTGACGGCCCGCCGGGACTTGCGTCACGTGTAACCGGTGGTAACGTTACCGGTGGTTACAGCACATGACGTCGTCGTCTACGAGGGAGTCGACATGACTGCCACCGTTCCCGAGCCCGGTATCGACACCACCGAGGAGCGGAAGGACACCGCTGCCCGGTTGCTGCGCTCGTCCGAGGAACTGTCGTTCGACCCCGCGACGCAGGTCGACTGGGAGACCCCGCTGGACCGCAGCTACCACGGCATGAGCCCGGAGTGGAGCAGCCTCTACGGCACCGCGTACTGGGACGAGATGACCGAGGACCAGCGCAGGGAGCTGACCCGGCAGGAGTCGGCGTCGGTCGCCTCCACCGGCATCTGGTTCGAGATGATCCTCCAGCAGCTCGTGCTGCGGGACTTCTACGCGAAGGACCCGACCGACCCGTCGTTCCAGTGGGCCCTGACCGAGATCGCCGACGAGTGCCGGCACTCGATCATGTTCGCGCGCGGCTCGGAGAAGCTCGGCGCCCCGGCCTACATCCCGAAGCGCAGCGTCGTGAACCTCGGCCGGCTGTGCGCGATGACCTACACCGGCGAGGCGGCGTACGCGTCGATCCTGGTCGCCGAGGAGGTCCTCGACGTGATGCAGCGGGACTGGATGCGCGACGAGCGCGTCGTCCCGTTCGTCCGGACGATCAACAACATCCACGTGGTCGAGGAGTCGCGGCACATGAAGTTCGCCCGCGAGGAGACCCGCGAGCGGCTCAAGGGCGCGGGCCCGCTGCGCCGCCGGTACCAGGCGCTCACCGTCGCGGCCGCCGCCTACTTCATCGTCACCAGCATGTGGAACGACCAGATCTACGCGAACGCGGGGCTCGACACGAAGCGAGCGCTGCGCGAGGCGAAGGCCAACGAGCACCACAAGTCGCAGCTGCGCTCGTCGTGCGCCGGGCTGATGGAGTTCCTGTCCTCGTGCGGGCTGCTCACGAAGCCGGCGCTCTGGTTCTACCGCCGCGCCAACCTCGTCTGAGCCGGGGACACCAGCCGTGGCCTTCGCGATCACCCAGACCTGCTGCACCGACGCGTCCTGCGTCGCGGCGTGCCCGGTCAACTGCATCCACCCGACGCCGGACGAGCCGGACTACACGACGACCGACATGCTCTACATCGACCCGCGGGCGTGCATCGACTGCGGGGCGTGCGCGGACGCGTGCCCGGTCGACGCGGTGTTCCCGGTCGAGAGGCTCAGCGCGTCGCTCGCCGGGTACGCCGACGTCAACGCGGCGTACTACGACGGCAAGCCGGTCGCGGGGAAGCTCGAGGGCGACTCCCCGCTGTTCCACGACTGGTACCCGCTGCAGTTCACCCGGTCGCTGCCGGCGGACATGGCGCCGCTGGACGTCGCCGTCGTCGGGACGGGGCCCGCCGGCATGTACGCCGCGCAGGACCTCCTGCTGCACACGGCGTCCCGGGTGACGCTGGTCGACCGGCTGGACACCCCCGGCGGTCTCGTCCGCTACGGCGTCGCCCCCGACCACCCGTCGACCAAGCGGATCGGGGAGTCGTTCGCCCGGTTCCACACCCATCCGCGCGTGCGGATGCGGCTCGGCACCGAGATCGGCCGGGACGTGACGGCCGACGAGCTCGCCGCGCAGCACGACGCCGTGGTCTGGGCGGTCGGCGCACCCGTGGCGAAGGACCTCGGGATCGAGGGCGAGGGACTGCCCGGCAGCATCGCCGCGGACACCGTCGTCGGCTGGTACAACGGCCACCCCGACGTGCCCCGCGACGCCGTCGACACCACCTGTGAGCGGGTCGTGGTGATCGGGACCGGCAACGTCTCCATCGACGTGGCCCGGATCCTCACCGCCCCGCCGGAGGACCTGGACGACACCCCGATCGACGCCGCCGCGCTGGCCGCGCTGCGGGCCGGGGCGGTCCGCGAGGTCGTCGTGCTGGGCCGGCGCGGGCCGGAGACGGTCGCCGCGACCGCGCCGGAGCTGCGCGAGCTGCTCGGACGGTCCGGTGTGGACGTCGTCGTCGACGAGCACGACGCGCGCGTCACCGAGTCGATGGACGGCCCCGCCGCCTCCGAGGCGCACCAGCTGCTGCAGGGCGCGCGGCGGGAGAAGATCGACTGGTCGCTGCCCGCCCCCGCGCCGCGGGTCGTGTTCCGCTTCCACTCCGCGCCGGACCGGATCGCGGGTGACGTCCGCGCCCGGGGCGTGCACAAGTGCGACGGCACCGAGATCCCGGCCGGGCTGGTCGTCCGCGCCGCCGGGCATCGCGGTCGCCCGGTGCCGGGACTGCCCTTCGACGACGACCGCGGCGTCGTGCCGAACGACGCCGGCCGGGTCGCCGACCGTCCCGGCCACTACGTCGTCGGCTGGATCAAGCGCGGCCCCTCGGGCGGCATCGGCACCAACCGGACCTGCGCGGCCGAGACCGTCGGGTCCCTGCTCGACGACGCCGTCGCCGGCCGGCTGCCGTCGCGCCCGCCGCGCGGGTCCCGGCTCCGCGCCGTGGGCCGCCTGCTCCGCCGGGGCTGAGCCGCCCGCTCTCTCAACGCCCCGGGGCGAACAGGGAGCGGGCCCCGCGCAGGACGTCGTCGATGCCGGTCGGCGGGACCGGCCGCCGCCACGACGCGAGCCGCCCACGGACGGTGATCCCGTCCGGTGCGATCCCGACACCGTGCAGGTGCAGCTCCGGGGGGAGGCCCGCCAGCACGACGCGGCCGGAGCGGGCCGCCCGCAGCGGGCTGCGGTCGAGCAGCGCGCGCACCGAGCGGCGCGTGTCGTCGGAGCGGGGCGGTCCGACGCGGCGGCCCGCGACGGTCAGCGCCGCGACCTTCCACGACAGCGTGTGCCCCTCGACGGCGACGGCCAGCTCCGCGGCGCCGAGCCCGGGGTGACGACGCAGCCGGGCCCGCGGGACCCCGTCGGCGTCGACCGTCACGTCCAGGTCGGGTGCGTGCTCGCGGAGCCGGGCGGTCACCCAGTCCGGGTCCAGCACCGCCGCGATCTCCACCGGGCCGGTGACCAGCTCCGGGGTGAGCGCGGGCCGCAGCCGGACGTCGGACGCGGACACCGTGAGATCGCGGACCCGGAGCCCGGGCCGGACGACGTCGCGCGCGGCGAGCCGGACGTCGAGCCGGCCGGTGGTGAGCGCCCGCGTCCCGATGCCCGAGGTCCCGATCGCGGTCGGGACGAGCCGGAGCGTGCCGCCGAGGGTCGTCTCGCGACCCAGGTAGCGGAAGCGGACGGCCTCGATCAGGGCCCGCAGCAGCAGCGCCCCGCCGGGCCCGGTGCCGGACGCGAGCAGGGCCGCGCTCTCCAGCACGCCGGGGCCGCCCTGCGGGGCGGAGACCGGTTCCCGTACGGCCATACGGCGGGGTGCTCCTTCGGTCGCCCGGGGGAGGCGGCGTCGGCGGTGGTCGCGCCGGCCCGGGAGCCGGCACACCGGCCCGGCGCCGTCCGCCGGACCCGTCCGAGCGTCGCAGCCCGGCGGGCGTCCGGACAGGCCGGAGGCGGCCCCCTGCGCCGACGCGCCGGGCGCCGTCGACCGGCGGCCCGTGACCGGACTAGCCAGGCCCGGTGAGATCGGGGTGGTGCCGGGCCGCGACGTCCGGATGGGCACGCAGCCGCGCCTTGAGCAGGTTGTCGCCGAACGTCCCCGAGATGACGTTGTCCGGGTCCCGGCTGACCCCGCGGGCCTGCGCCGCGAGCGCGGCGGGAAGCGCGATGCGCGGCACCGTGGAGTCGAGTGCGGGGTTGAAGAAGAACGGGATCGACGTCCGGACCTCGCCCGGCGGCGGCGAGGCGACGCGGTGCACGGTCGCCTTGAGGTAGCCGTCGGTGGCGACCTCCATCAGCTCACCGATGTTGACGACGAACGCCCCGGGGACGGCGGGCACGTCGATCCACCCGCCGTCGTGCTCGACCTGGAGGCCGCCCTTGCCCGGCTCGATCATCAGCAGGGTGAGGAACCCCGGGTCCTTGTGCGCGCCCACTCCCTGGCCACGGTCCTCCCGCCCGGGGTAGCGGACCAGCTTCATCAGGGTCGAGGGGCGGTCGCCGAACATGCCGTCGAAGACGTCGGCGGGACTCCCCAGCGCGACCGCCCAGGCCCGGAGCAACCGCCGCGCGACGGTCGAGCAGCGCTGCTCCCAGTCGAGGAACGCCTCGCGCAGCGCGGGCTGCGCGGCAGGCCAGAGGTTCGGCCCCTCCATCCGCATGTAGGCGGGAGCGGCAGGATCGTCGTGTGTCGCCCGCTCGGCACCGATGTCGATCTGCTCGCGCCAGTCGACGCGGCCCCGGGTGAGCTCGCCGCCGGTGCGGGTCCAGCCGCGGAACTGCGGGCTCCGCAGCATCTCGACGGCCCGCTTGTCCTCGTCGGGGAGCGCGAAGAACCGTCCGGCCTCGGCGAACGCGCGTGCCGTGACGTCGTCGGGGATGCCGTGGCCTCGGAGGTGGAAGAACCCGACGCCGTGACCCGCGGACCGCAGCGCGGAGCGGAACGTGTCCGCGGTCTCCGCGTCGTGGTCGAGGTCCGACAGGTCGAGGACCGGGAGGGTGGTCCTGGTCATGAGCTGTCGCCGCCCCGACCCGCAGTGCGTCGGGGGACCGTGGCCGGGCCGATCCGGTCGAACCACGTGTCGATCGACCGCCGGTACCCGTCCGGCATGCGGAGTCCCGCCACCTCGGACCGGGGGACGAGCACTCGGCGCTGCGGGTCGAGGACGACGCCCTTGACCGAGACGGCGAACTGCGACGGGGAGGACACGCGACATCCTCTCGACGTGGGCCGGGACCGACGGAAAGTAGCACCGGAGCGGCTCCGTCCGGGCGACCGACGATCCGTCGTGGGACGGAGCCGGTGTGCCGTGTGTGCCCCCGGCAGGACTCGAACCTGCGACCTAGAGATTAGAAGGCTCTTGCTCTGTCCAGCTGAGCTACGAGGGCATGTCCCGGGTCTCCCCGGACGCCGCCCACGGTAGCGACACGCGCAAGTGATCAGCCATCCGACATCGGCCTCCGGGGCGGTCCGACGGCCGTCCGACGGCGGTCCGACGGGCCGCGAGACACCCCCGACCACCATCCGTCCGGTTGAAGAGCACGCCGAAGGGGCCTCGCCTGCGACGCTGACGGACCGTGACGTCCATACTGTGCCCATGGTTCTGGGACTGCGATCCGCGATCAGGTCGGATGTGGGTCGTCGCCGGACGTCGAACCAGGACTCCGGCGCGACGACGGGCCGGCTGCTGATCGTGGCCGACGGGATGGGCGGGCACGCCCACGGCGAGATCGCGAGCGCGATGACGGTCTCGGCCTTCACCGAGATGGAGGCCCGGCTCCCCGAGGACCTCAGCGACATCGACCTCGATGCCGAGCTGAACTCCGCCCTGGAGGACGCCACCGACCGCCTCGCCCGCCGTGCGGGGGAGGACCCGGAGACCCGGGGCATGGGCACGACCGTCGTGTCGCTGGTGCTGACGGGCGAGCACCTGGCGCTCGCGCACATCGGTGACTCGCGCATCTACCGGCTCCGTGAGGGTGAGCTCGCGCAGCTCACGCACGACCACACGATGGTGCAGCAGCTGGTCGACCAGGGGCAGATCACCGCCGAGGAGGCCGCGCACCATCCTCGGCGCTCGGTGCTGATGCGGGCGCTGAGCACCGATCACGCGCCGGAGCCGGACCTCGACCGCGTCGAGATCGTCGAGGGTGACCGTTTCCTGCTGTGCTCGGACGGCGTCACCGCCGTCCTCGACGACGCCGCGCTCCTGCGCGAGCTGGCGTCGGGGACGGAGCCGGACGCCGTGGTCGAGCGTCTCGTCGAGCTCTCGAACGAGGGCGGCGGCCCGGACAACATCACCGCGATCGTGGCGGACGTCGTCGACGTCCCCGAGGTGGCGACGCAGCCCCTCGAGACGGCCGGCGCGGCCAAGGAGATCGCGACCTCCAACTGAGGACGACGCCGGGCGGCCCCGTCCACGGGTGACGTCCGGGCGGGCCGGGAAGCCCGACGGCGGGACGGGCACCGACACCGCCCGTCCGGGCGCTCGCGTCAGCGGCGGGCCACGATCCGGCGCAGACGTACCGTCCGCGCCGCCGAGCGGTGCGCAGCGAGTTCCGCCCGGGTCTCCGCGGGGAGATCGGGCGGGTAGACGCCCGCCGCGCACAGCTCCGCCACGTCGCCCGCCGGCTCCGCACCCCCGTCGGTGAGCCGGAAGCTCAGCCGGTCGTCGGCGAGGACCGCGAAGTCCGCCGACGACACCAGCCACTCCGGATGCTCGACGGCCGACCGGTGCCGCCACGCCTCGCGGACCGCCTGCCGGAGGTGCCGTCCGCGCCAGCCCCACGACGCCGGGGCCGGGAGGAGCAGGGACAGCAGCCCGTGCGGGGCGAGCACCCGCCGGATCTCGGCGAGCAGCCCGTCCATGTCCTGCAGGAGCGGGAGGACGAGCGGGACGGCGACGCGGTCGACGGACCGCGTGCGCACCGGAAGGGCGAGGGGCGACGCCGCCACGAGGGCGAACGCACCGTCCCCGGCCTCCAGGGCGGCCCCGATGCCGGTGACGGTCGCCCGCACGCGTGCGCTCGCCCCGGGCGCGCGGCACCACTGTGCGGCGGTCGGGCCGTCGTCGGCACGCAGCCGGTGAAGGACCGGCGGGAGGACGTCTCCGTCGAGGGGCACCGGGGGAGTCTCGCGTACAGGTGGCCGGTGGGACGGCCGGACCGCGACGAACGGCCGCCCACAGCCGATGATCGTCTTCGAGTGGGGTCGCGAGCCGCGCGGACCGGACGCGTGCCGCCCACCTGCCGCTCGTCGTACCCCGGACCCGCGACGGACGGTCGAAAAAAATCTTGAAAGAAGTTGGAGATCGGGCGTCCACGAGACGAACGACAGCGCGGACGGCCCGCGCGGGCCCCGATCCGGGCTTCCTCTTGCGCGATCGGCGCTGGTCAACCAGTATCCCGAGGGAGCCCGTCAGCACGACCGTTCGTCGTGCGACAGGGTCGGGTTCGTCCGCGCTGCTGTGCGGCCTGGGGCCGTGTTCGCGCAGGTCAGCGGGCGTTTTCGACCCCGGTTTGACGCGCCTACAGGGCGTGCCGTAACTTTCTTCCTGTCAGCGAGTGAGCCGGACAGAACGGGCCCTGGAGGCCCGGTCAACAGGCCCGCTGGCCACTACGACCCCCCGGTCGGCCTTCGAGTTTGTTGTGGGTTTACGGTGGTGGGGTCAAGGCGATCCGCCTTCTGGATCCGGTCGGGAGATCGGTGATGGTGGTGCGGGTGTCTTTTGAGAACTCAACAGTGTGTCGAGCTATTTTTTGGTTTGGCGTTTTTGTGCCAGATTGTTTGTTTGGCTGCCGGTGCGACCCCGTCGTGCTGGTGGGCCAGTTGTTTGTAAGTCAGGGTTTTTGTTGGAGAGTTTGATCCTGGCTCAGGACGAACGCTGGCGGCGTGCTTAACACATGCAAGTCGAGCGGTAAGGCCCTTTCGGGGGTACACGAGCGGCGAACGGGTGAGTAACACGTGGGTGACCTGCCCTCCACTCTGGGATAAGCCCGGGAAACTGGGTCTAATACCGGATAGGACCTCTCAACGCATGTTGGGTGGTGGAAAGTTTTTTCGGTGGGGGATGGGCCCGCGGCCTATCAGCTTGTTGGTGGGGTGATGGCCTACCAAGGCGGTGACGGGTAGCCGGCCTGAGAGGGCGACCGGCCACACTGGGACTGAGACACGGCCCAGACTCCTACGGGAGGCAGCAGTGGGGAATATTGCGCAATGGGCGGAAGCCTGACGCAGCGACGCCGCGTGGGGGATGACGGCCTTCGGGTTGTAAACCTCTTTCGCCAGGGACGAAGCTTTTGTGACGGTACCTGGAGAAGAAGCACCGGCCAACTACGTGCCAGCAGCCGCGGTAACACGTAGGGTGCGAGCGTTGTCCGGAATTATTGGGCGTAAAGAGCTCGTAGGCGGTGTGTCGCGTCGGCCGTGAAAACTTGGGGCTTAACTCTGAGCGTGCGGTCGATACGGGCATCACTTGAGTTCGGCAGGGGAGACTGGAATTCCTGGTGTAGCGGTGAAATGCGCAGATATCAGGAGGAACACCGGTGGCGAAGGCGGGTCTCTGGGCCGATACTGACGCTGAGGAGCGAAAGCGTGGGGAGCGAACAGGATTAGATACCCTGGTAGTCCACGCCGTAAACGTTGGGCGCTAGGTGTGGGGACCATTCCACGGTTTCTGCGCCGCAGCTAACGCATTAAGCGCCCCGCCTGGGGAGTACGGCCGCAAGGCTAAAACTCAAAGGAATTGACGGGGGCCCGCACAAGCGGCGGAGCATGTGGATTAATTCGATGCAACGCGAAGAACCTTACCTGGGTTTGACATGCACAGGATCGCGGCAGAGATGTCGTTTCCCTTGTGGCCTGTGTGCAGGTGGTGCATGGCTGTCGTCAGCTCGTGTCGTGAGATGTTGGGTTAAGTCCCGCAACGAGCGCAACCCTTATTCCATGTTGCCAGCACGTAGTGGTGGGGACTCATGGGAGACTGCCGGGGTCAACTCGGAGGAAGGTGGGGATGACGTCAAGTCATCATGCCCCTTATGTCCAGGGCTTCACACATGCTACAATGGCTCATACAGAGGGCTGCGAGACCGTGAGGTGGAGCGAATCCCTTAAAGTGAGTCTCAGTTCGGATCGGGGTCTGCAACTCGACCCCGTGAAGTTGGAGTCGCTAGTAATCGCAGATCAGCAACGCTGCGGTGAATACGTTCCCGGGCCTTGTACACACCGCCCGTCACGTCACGAAAGTTGGTAACACCCGAAGCCGGCGGCCCAACCCTTGTGGAGGGAGTCGTCGAAGGTGGGACTGGCGATTGGGACGAAGTCGTAACAAGGTAGCCGTACCGGAAGGTGCGGCTGGATCACCTCCTTTCTAAGGAGTCTCACCATGTGGTGGGGCACCGGCTCGTTTCTTTCGTTTCTTCTGAAATGTTGGGGATGTGTTGGTTCCTTAACTGAGATCGCACTGTCGGCCCCGAGTGTGGGTCGGGTGTGACTGGGTGGAACGCAATGAACGTCAGGCTGTGGTTCGGCACACTGTTGGGTCCTGAGGGGACACCGGTTTGGTGGGTGTTGTCTTTGGCCGCGTGGGTTCTGGGTTGTCCTAACGCCTTCTGGTTGGGGGTGGTGGTTGCCTGGGGTCTTGTGTGGTTGTGGGTTGAGTGTTGCATAGTGGATGCGAGCATCTTGTTGTGGTCAAGTTGTTAAGAGCACATGGTGGATGCCTGGGCATCAGGAGCCGATGAAGGACGTGGGAGGCCGCGATAGTCCTCGGGGAGTTGTCAACCGAACTGTGATCCGAGGGTGTCCGAATGGGGAAACCCAGCACCCGTCATGGGGTGTTACCCGTACCTGAATTCATAGGGTGCGTGGAGGGAACGTGGGGAAGTGAAACATCTCAGTACCCACAGGAAGAGAAAACAACAGTGATTCCGTGAGTAGTGGCGAGCGAAAGCGGAAGAGGCTAAACCGTGTCCGTGTCAAGCCGGCAGGTGTTGCGGATGCGGGGTTGTGAGACGTGCTGTTCATCTTCTGCCGAGGATGGGACGGTCCAGTGTTTGTGTTAGCGGAACGACTCTGGGATGGTCGGCCGTAGTGGGTGAGAGCCCCGTACGCGAAAGCATGAGTCTGGTCGTGGGCATTGTTCTCGAGTAGCAGCGAGCTCGTGGAATTTGCTGTGAATCTGGCGGGACCACCCGTCAAGCCTAAATACTACCTGGTGACCGATAGCGGACTAGTACCGTGAGGGAAAGGTGAAAAGTACCCCGGGAGGGGAGTGAAATAGTACCTGAAACCGTGTGCTTACAAGCCGTCAGAGCCTGGAGCAGTCTTGTGCTGCAGGGTGATGGCGTGCCTTTTGAAGAATGAGCCTGCGAGTTATGCTTCGTGGCGAGGTTAACCCGTTGTGGGGTAGCCGTAGCGAAAGCGAGTCCGAATAGGGCGGTGGAGTCGCGGGGTGTAGACCCGAAGCGGAGTGATCTACCCATGGCCAGGGTGAAGCGTCGGTAAGACGTCGTGGAGGCCCGAACCCACCAGGGTTGAAAACCTGGGGGATGAGCTGTGGGTAGGGGTGAAAGGCCAATCAAACTTCGTGATAGCTGGTTCTCCCCGAAATGCATTTAGGTGCAGCGTCGTGTGTTTCTCATCGGAGGTAGAGCACTGGATGGCCTAGGGGGCCGACAAGCTTACCGAAGTCAGCCAAACTCCGAATGCCGGTGAGTGAGAGCGCGGCAGTGAGACTGCGGGGGATAAGCTTCGTGGTCGAGAGGGAAACAGCCCAGATCACCGGCTAAGGCCCCTAAGCGTGCGCTAAGTGGGAAAGGATGTGGGATCGCCCGGACAACCAGGAGGTTGGCTTAGAAGCAGCCACCCTTGAAAGAGTGCGTAATAGCTCACTGGTCAAGTGGTCCTGCGCCGACAATGTAGCGGGGCTCAAGCGCACCGCCGAAGCCGTGGCAATGACACTGTTGTGTTGTTGGGTAGGGGAGCGTCCTGCATCTGGTGAAGCCCGGGAGTGATTTACGGGTGGAGGGTGTGGGAGTGAGAATGCAGGCATGAGTAGCGAATGCAGAGTGAGAATCTCTGCCGCCGGATGACCAAGGGTTCCTGGGCCAGGTTGTTCCGCCCAGGGTGAGCCGGGACCTAAGGCGAGGCCGTCAGGCGTAGTCGATGGACAACGGGTTGATATTCCCGTGCTCGTGATAGTGCGTCCATGCCGGGGCCGGTGATGCTAACCATCCGAACCCACCTTCGCTCCTTCGGGAGTGTTGTTTGTGGGGGAGCGTGGGATCCGATCCGGTAGTAGGCAAGTGATGGGGTGACGCAGGAGGGTAGCTCCGCCACGCGGTGGTTGTCGTGGTGTAAGCCTGTAGCCCGAGTCCTAGGTAAATCCGGGGCTCATCAAGGGTGAGAGGTGATGCGTAGCCGATTGAGGCGAAGAGGGTGATCCCATGCTGTCGAGAAAAGCCTCTAGCGAGTGCTGTTGCGGCCCGTACCCCAAACCGACACAGGTGGTCAGGTAGAGAATACCGAGGCGATCGAGCGAACTGTGGTTAAGGAATTCGGCAAAATACCTCCGTAACTTCGGGAGAAGGAGGGCCATCTGCCTTGAAGCCCCTTCGCGGGCTAGGGGTGGGTGGTCGCAGAGACCAGGCCCAAGCGACTGTTTACTAAAAACACAGGTCCGTGCGAAGTCGCAAGACGATGTATACGGACTGACGCCTGCCCGGTGCTGGAACGTTAAGAGGACCTGTTAGCTCCTTTGGGGGCGAAGCGGAGAATTTAAGCGCCAGTAAACGGCGGTGGTAACTATAACCATCCTAAGGTAGCGAAATTCCTTGTCGGGTAAGTTCCGACCTGCACGAATGGCGTAACGACTTGGGCGCTGTCTCGACCACAGACTCGGCGAAATTGCATTACGAGTAAAGATGCTCGTTACGCGCGGCAGGACGGAAAGACCCCGGGACCTTTACTATAGCTTGGTATTGATGCTCGGTTCGGCTTGTGTAGGATAGGTGGGAGACTGTGAAGTCGTCACGCTAGTGGCGGTGGAGTCGTTGTTGAAATACCACTCTGGTCGAATTGGGTGTCTGAACCTCGGGCCATGATCTGGTTCAGGGACAGTGCCTGGTGGGTAGTTTAACTGGGGCGGTTGCCTCCTAAAGAGTAACGGAGGCGCCCAAAGGTTCCCTCAGCCTGGTTGGCAATCAGGTGTTGAGTGTAAGTGCACAAGGGAGCTTGACTGTGAGACTGACGGGTCGAGCAGGGACGAAAGTCGGGACTAGTGATCCGGCACCTCCTGGTGGAAGGGGTGTCGCTCAACGGATAAAAGGTACCCCGGGGATAACAGGCTGATCTTGCCCAAGAGTCCATATCGACGGCATGGTTTGGCACCTCGATGTCGGCTCGTCGCATCCTGGGGCTGGAGTAGGTCCCAAGGGTTGGGCTGTTCGCCCATTAAAGCGGTACGCGAGCTGGGTTTAGAACGTCGTGAGACAGTTCGGTCCCTATCCGCCGCGCGCGTTGGAGACTTGAGGAAGGCTGTCCCTAGTACGAGAGGACCGGGACGGACGAACCTCTGGTGTGCCAGTTGTCCCGCCAGGGGCACGGCTGGTTGGCTATGTTCGGGAGGGATAACCGCTGAAGGCATCTAAGCGGGAAGCCTGTTCCAAGATGAGGTCTCCCACCACCTTGAGTGGGTAAGGCTCCCAGTAGATGACTGGGTTGATAGGCCGGAGATGGAAGCCTTGTGAGGGGTGGAGTTGACCGGTACTAATAGGCCGAGGGCTTGCCACAACATGTTGTTCGCATCCACTGTGTGACCCTGAGTCCACAACCATTGGTTGTGTGGTCTCTGTTTCCTGGGTCTTCTTGTGTCTCACCGTGGTGTGGGGTGTGAGGGGGTGTGGGGTGTAATTGGATAGTGTTGTCGGTGGTTATGGCGGTAGGGGAACGCCCGGTCCCATTCCGAACCCGGTAGCTAAGCCTTCCTGCGCCGATGGTACTGCACTCGACAGGGTGTGGGAGAGTAGGTCGCCGCCGACATTCAACATTTCAGGGGATCCCTCGGACCGTTTCGGTCCGGGGGATTTTCTGCGTTCTGGGCCCGGTTTCTGGTGGCGGTCCGGCGGGCCGGTGGGTCCGGGGCGCGGGTCCTGGGGTGTCGTCGACGCCGGGTGGGTGTGTCGTCTGCGGTCGTCGTGCGTTCCGCGGAACGCCGCCAGGTCCGCGGAACGCCGCCAGGACGGGGAACACCGCCGGGACCGCGCAACGCTGCCAGGACCGCGGAACGCCGCCAGGTCCGCGGAACGCCGCCAGGTCGGCGCAACGTTGCCAGGGCCGCGTTCCGCGGAACGCGGTCGGGACGCGGACGGGTTCTCGGAGCGCGACCTGCCCGACCGGCGGGCGCCGACCCGGCGCGGACCTTGTGCCGACCCGGTGGCGAGCGGCTCCGACAGCTCTCCCGGGGCCCGCAGACCGTCGGGGCGCGTTCCGCGGAACGCGCCCGCACGGCGTCCCCCAGGTCGTTCACGCCGGCGGCGCCGGTGGCGCCGGCGGAGGCTGGTCGGGCCGGGCGGGTGTGAGGAGAGTGCACCGTCGTCGGCACCCGAGCGGAGAACGGGTCCCGCCCGGGGGACCCGGGACCGGTGGGCATGTCCCTGTTCCCGCTGGAGCCGTGTGTGTTCCGCGGAACGCGACGGAGCGGCGGACCACCTCGGCCGGGAGCGGGCGTCGGACTCGCTGTTTCAGCCCGTGAGCGGCAGCTGCGTTCCGCGGAACGCTCCTGCCCAGGAGGCTCAGCGCTTGCTCTGCGGCCGTGACGCGTCGCGGTGTCGCGGGTGCCCGAGCACCTCGGCGCGGATGGCGTCGGTGCCTGGCTCCATCACGGAGACAGAACGGCCTCCCGAGGTCCTGGTGTCGGCGGTGCGCGCACCGGACGTCCCTGGCCGCATCCGGCGGCCGCGCAGACAGCAAGCCGTTCCGGATCCCCCGTCGCCCCAGCGGCATACGGATGTGGGCAGGCCGCGGCGATGAGGTCGTCGTGCGGGGGCAGGGACCAGGACCGGGGGCCTGCGATGACAACGAGCGCCACGAGCAGTACAGCAGGGTGGGCGCCGGACATCCGTACAGCGTCGCTGCACCCGGCCGCGGACCGCCTGCCTGATTCGGCGTGGCGCTCGTGACCGGGTTCGAGCGCAGCCCGGTGTGGTCGGGGAGCGTTCCGCGGAACGCAGATCCGGGTCACCTGCCTGCTCGTGCGAGGACCTCACCTCGACGCGGACCAGGTCCCGGAAAGCAGTGGTCGCCACGAGCGGGACCGGCGTTCCGCGGAACGCGGCTGCCGTCGGCACCGGACAGGAGCTCTGGTCCGGTGGGCCGGCGAGGAGCGAGTTGCGATGTCGAGCTCGCGGGGCTTCGCGAATCCTGTGCTCCGGCGCGGTTCTCCCGGACCGGTTCGGACCTCGTCGACGGAGGGCCCGCGGCAGTGACGGCACGTCGGACACGGTCACGTGGAGAGCTGCACACGAGGCCGACGATGAACGCCATCGGGCCGGCCGGAGCCGGTCTCGCATCCACAAGTGGCCGAACCATCCACAGCCTGCCGGAAGACCGATCCGGAAGCGTCCGGCGGCGGGATGCTCGACGGGACATCGACTCGACGTCCACCCCCGGAGTAGCCCGTGAGCAGCAACCAGATCACCGTCGTCGGCAACCTGACCCGCAAGCCCCAGCTCCGCTACACCCACAGTGGGCGGCCGGTGCTGGACCTGACGGTCGCCGAGAACTATCGCCGACGCGACGACAGCAGCGGCGAGTGGCGTGATGTCGCCAAGACCTACTACACGGTGACGTGCTGGCGGAGGCTGGCCGAGCACGCAGCGCAGACCCTGGACAAGGGGCACGCGGTCATCGTCGTCGGCCGGCTCTTCGTCGAGGAGTGGCTCGATCGCGACAACGTCCTGCGCAAGACCCCGAAGATCGACCCGATCAGCGTGGGCCTCGATCTGCGGTACTCGCCGGTGCTGGTCCCGCCGCGGCCGGTGAGCGGCCCCGACCGTGAGCCCGGCCGCGACCAGCGACCGGTCGACGACTGGGAGGTGCCGTCGGAGGCCCTCGACGGCATGACGGAGGACGGCGATGCCCCGTTCGGCGCAGCGCCCGACGGCGACGAGGAGACTCCGCGTGAGGTCGCCGCCGTACCGGCTTCCGGACGCTGACGGCCGTCGAACTACCATCGGTGGCGTGGCGGACCTGATTTACACGATGCGGAACGTGCGCAAGGCGCACGGCGACAAGGTCATCCTGGAGAACGCGTCGATCAGCTTCCTGCCGGGGGCGAAGATCGGCGTCGTGGGCCCGAACGGGGCCGGGAAGTCGACCGTCCTCAAGATCATGGCAGGGCTGGAGAACGCGAACAACGGTGACGCGTTCCTGAAGCCCGGAGCGACGGTCGGCATCCTCCAGCAGGAGCCGCCCCTCAACGAGGAGAAGACCGTCCTCGGCAACGTCGAGGAGGGGCTGGGCGACGTCAAGGTCAAGCTCGATCGGTACAACGCCATCGCCGAGGAGATGGCGACGAACTACACCGACGAGCTGATGGAGGAGATGGGCAAGCTCCAGGAGGAGCTCGACCACGCCGACGCCTGGGAGCTCGACTCCCAGCTGGAGCAGGCGATGGACGCCCTGCGCTGCCCGCCGGGGGATGCCGAGGTCGGGCACCTCTCCGGTGGTGAGCGCCGCCGGGTCGCGCTGTGCAAGCTGCTCCTCTCCAGCCCGGACCTGCTCCTGCTCGACGAGCCCACGAACCACCTGGACGCGGAGAGCGTGCTGTGGCTCGAGCAGTTCCTCGCGAACTACCCGGGCGCCGTCCTCGCGGTGACGCACGACCGGTACTTCCTCGACAACGTCGCCGGCTGGATCCTCGAGCTCGACCGCGGTCGCACGTTCCCCTACGAGGGCAACTACTCCACCTACCTGGAGAAGAAGGCGGAGCGGCTCGCCGTCCAGGGCAAGAAGGACGCCAAGCTGCAGAAGCGCCTGAAGGAGGAGCTGGCCTGGGTCCGCTCCAACCCGAAGGCCCGTCAGGCCAAGAGCCGTTCCCGGCTGGACCGGTACGACGAGATGGCGGCCGAGGCCGAGCGCCACCGGAAGCTGGACTTCGAGGAGATCCAGATCCCGCCGGGCCCACGCATGGGCAACCAGGTCGTCGAGGTCTCGAACCTGGACAAGGGCTTCGACGGCAGGCAGCTGATCAAGGACCTGTCCTTCACACTGCCGCGGAACGGCATCGTCGGTGTCATCGGCCCGAACGGTGTCGGTAAGACGACCCTGTTCAAGACGATCGTCGGGCTGGAGGAGCCGGACTCCGGCGAGGTCAAGGTCGGCGACACCGTGAAGCTCTCCTACGTCGACCAGAACCGTGGCGGGATCGACCCGAAGAAGACGGTGTTCGAGGTCGTCTCCGACGGGCTCGACTTCATCCAGGTCGGCAACGTCGAGATGCCGTCCCGGGCCTACGTCGCGGCGTTCGGTTTCAAGGGACCCGACCAGCAGAAGCCGGCGGGGGTCCTCTCCGGTGGTGAGCGGAACCGGCTGAACCTGGCGCTCACGCTGAAGCTGGGCGGCAACCTGATCCTGCTCGACGAGCCGACGAACGACCTGGACGTCGAGACCCTCGGCTCGCTGGAGAACGCGCTCGAGCAGTTCCCCGGCTGTGCCGTGGTCATCTCCCACGACCGGTGGTTCCTGGACCGGGTCTGCACGCACATCCTCGCGTGGGAGGGCACGGACGAGAACCCGGCGGCGTGGTTCTGGTTCGAGGGCAACTTCGAGGCGTACGAGAAGAACAAGATCGAGCGGCTCGGAGCAGAGGCTGCGCGACCGCACCGGGTCACGCACCGTAAGCTCACCCGCGACTGATCACCACTCCGCCGGACCGCTCCGAGTCGGTCCTGTCTGAGCAGAGCGGACGCGACGAGGCGGCGCGGGTGTACCGGGCCGGTGATGTCACGGGAGGCGAAGTGACGTCCCACCTGGGAGATCGCGGAAACGCGACGACGGCTGAACTGAGGACGGCAGCGGCGCTGCGCTGGCAGCGTCCGCTGCTGACCTCGGAGCTCGCCGGTTACGCGTGTTCCCGCGCGGTCGCGGACAGTGACGATCTCGGCTGGGTGCAGGCGGCCGGCTGGCTGTTGGACGGGCATGCCGCCGGCGGTGACGCCCGCGACGTCGCGACGGCCGTCCTCGCCGGTCTCACCGGCACCGGACGCCCGGACGACGCGGTCCCGTCCGTGCCCGTCCGGGCGCCCGGTGCCGCACTGCTGAGCCGGCCCGAGGCCGCTCGGCTGCGGGTCGAGCTCGCCACCGTCGCGCAGGTCGACGGTGAGCTGGCTACCGCGCACGCCCTCGTCGCCGGGCTGCCGGACGACGGTGCCGGGGAGGAGCCGGGGTTGCTCCTGCTCGACCGGCTCGCCGTCCAGGTCCGGTGCGCGCTCGCCGGGCCTGCCGTGGACGACCTCCAGCGCCTGCGCGAGGAGGTCGCCTCCTGCGGGGCGGCCTTCAGCGGTGAGGCGTCGGCCTTCGCCGACCTCGTCGTCGGGTCGGTGCACCGCGCCCGCGGCGAGCACGACCTCGCCGTCGACAGCGCGCTCCGCGGGCTCGCGCAGCTCGGCTGGACGCCGGACCGCGCCGACGCCCGCCCCCTGTCGGCGCACCTGGCCGCGGCCCTGCTCAGCCAGTGGATCACCGCGCTCCTCGACGGCGGCCGGGTACCGGCAGACGCCGTGCGGGCCGCGTCGGCCCAGCGGGACGTGGCCGACGCCGGGCGGCAGGGCGTGTTGCTGCGGCTGACCCTGGCTCGCGCCGGTGCCGGGCGGGCGGACCACGCGTCCCGTGCCCTGGCCGAGGCGGCGGACGGTGCCGGGGCGGCCGGGGTCCCGGCGCTCGTCGCCGCGTGCCGCACCGCCCAGTCCGAGCTGCACGAGAGCGCGGGACGGTTCCGCGAGGCGCTGGAGGCGATGCGGGCGGCCACGGCGGCCGACCAGCTCGACCGGGCCCGCGGTCGCCGCTTCCGGCATGCCGTCGCCGCAGCCCTCCCGCTGGACGGGTCGGCCGGCCGCCGTGCCCGGTGGTCCGGATCCCGCGGAGACGCGCCGACGCCCACGCCGTTCCGGCGGGCGGTGGCCGGCACCGCGACCGGCACGGGCACCGCGACCGGCACGGGCACCGCGACCGGCACGGGCACCGCGACCGGCGACCGGCACGGGCACCGCGACCGGCACGGGCACCGCGACCGGCACGGGCACCGCGACCGGCACGGGCACCGCGACCGGCACGGGCACCGCGACCGGCACCGGCACCGGCTCCGGCACGGACATCGACGACGCTGCGGGCCCGGCACGCGGCGGACCGGCGGCACGACTGCGGTTCGGGCTCGGGCGCCCGCGCGAGGACGGACCGACGGGAGAACCGTCCGGCGCACCGGTCGAGACCTCGGCGGAGGAGAGTCGGTCGGAGATCGTCATCCGCGGCGACAGGCCCGCCGATCCGGTCGTGTCCGGGACGACGGGTCGTGCTGTCCTCCCGGACGAGGGACCTGCCGGGGCGGGGGACACCGCGCTCACCGCCTCCGGCGGCACGAGCTCGATCGATCCCGACGACCCGCTCGGTGTCTCGGGCCTGATGACCGGACGGGCCGAGGACGCGGAACAGGATGCGCCGCTCGGGGGCCTGCCGCCGGTCGGTCCGGACGCAAGCGGCGTGCTCGACCGGGCGGAGGGGGCCCGGTACGGGGTCTCGGGCGTCTCGGGTGCCGACAGTGGTGCGCCCCTCGGAGACGCGTTGCTCGCCGAGCTCCGCGACCCGCGACCGGCGTCGGCGTCGACGAACGGCTCGTCCGTCCTCGGGGCGCTCCGCGCCGAGGCCGCGCCGGTCGATTCCGGCCCGCACGACGGCACAGCCGCCGGTGGGGGCGGTGTCCTGGACGGCGCCGGACCGGAGCCCGCGGGGCCGGGGGCAGGCGAGCCGACGAGGTCCGAGCCGGAGGCGTCCGAGCGGGAGACACCGACGGCGTCCGAGCGGGAGACACCGACGGCGTCCGAGCGGGAGACGTCCGAGCTGAAGGCCGCGGAGCCGAAGACCTCCGGACCGGAGCCCGCCGGATCGCCCGTCGAACCCGACCCCGGTCTCGCTGAGCGGTCGATCCGGGTGGATCTGATCGGCCGGGACGGTGCTCCCGCGCCGGCCCCTCTCCCGGCGGGTGTCCTGCACGAGATCGCGGTCCGGTCGGCGCGGCTGGTCCCGCCGTCCGGGACGACGGTCACCGAGGACGACGCCGTCCTCATCACCCTCCCCGACGCCGACCGGGTGACCGTGCTCCTCTGGGCCCGGTCGCTCGCCGCGCATCTCGCGGTGCGCGTCCGGCGGGGTGGCCTCCCGGCGGGAACCGGGCTGCGGCTGCGCGCCACCGGTCCGCGGGGCGCGGAGGGCGAAGAGATCGTCCGCGAGCTGACCGGCCCCGACGAGCCCGCTCCCGTCCCGGAACCGACGCTCGCCCGACCCGCAGCCGCGGTCGGCGGAGCCCGGAACGGGAGGCGCCGGGCCACACCGCCCGTGGACGACGAGGCGCCCGTCACGACGAGCGCGCCCGGTGAGCCGGACCCGGTCGCACCCGACGGGGCGCCGGTGCCGGGCGGTGGATCGGGGACGGCGCCGTCCGTCGCGGACGCCGGGCCCGCCATGACGGCGGTCTGGGACCCGACGACGGAGCAGGAGGAGCCGCGCCGCGGCCGCCGCAGGGCGGTCGAGGGTGCCGAGCCGTCCGCGCTCCCGGCCGGGACGACGGTCCGGCCGGGCAGCGGTGGCCGGCGCCGGTCCGACGCGCCGCGGCGTCCGGAGCCGGTGTCCGAGGCCCGGACGGCCGGACGGCACGGCGGTCAGGAGCAGGACGTCCGTGCCGGGCCGGCGCCGGGTGACGGTGTGCCCGGCGACCGTGCGCAGGGCGACCGTGTCCCGGACGGTCCGGGACGGATCTCCCGGACCGGGCGCGACGGCGACGATCGGCGGCTGGCGGCCGCCGTCCGCGCGCACCTCGAGCTCCCCGACACCGGCCGGGAGGAACCCGGGGAGACCGGGCGTGCGGGTCGGCCGGTCGCCTGGTCCTCGGTGACGGAAGGGGCGGGACCCTCGGCGTTGCCGAAGCGCGTCGGTCCGTCCCGTGCCGCTGTGCGGAACGGGTCCGCCGCGGCCGAGGAACCGCGCGACGAGGTGTGGACCGTCCGGTCGGCCGCCGCGTCGGGGGACGTCCCGGCCGTGGTGCCGGGCGACGTCGCCCCGGAGGTGGAGCCCGACTCCCGTCGTGCGGACGACGAGAGCGGGCACCGGCGCACGGAGGCCGCGTCGAGCGGGCCTGCGGACCGGGGTGGGACGGACGACGACCCGAGCCTCCGCGACCCGGGCCGCCGCGGGCCGGGTCCAGGCACACCGCCCGGATCCCCGGCATCGGACGGCACCGGCTCCGCCGGCACCTCGACCGCGGCGGGCACCCCGACCGCGGCGGGCACCCCGACCGCGGCGGGCACCCCGATCGCGGCGGACGCCCCGACCGCGACGGACGCCCCGTCCGGGACCGACGCGCCCCCTACCGTCGTGCCGTCCGACGACGACGCCACGACGTCCGGCGATCCGCAGGACATTCCGGAGCACATGGGGCTGGCCGATCTCCTCGCCGGAGCCATGGCCGCATACCGCGAGATCTGATCCTGACCTGCGCGAACGGTCCAGTCGCCGTCCGCTGATGTTCCTCCGGGCGGCCGTACCCGGGCGATAGGGTGCGTGAGTCAGCACACGCGCGGGGCCGGAGTGGTACGTGAGCAGCGGTACGGATGGCACGGGGAGCACGACCGGGGTCGAGGTGCGGGCGGGGGGAGAGCCGCGTCCGGGGAGCGGCGCCGCGGCGGAGCTGGTCCGCCTCTACACGCGGAACACGCCCGAGGCGGAGAGCACCGGCGGCCCCGAGCTGGCCGGTCCGGCACCCGTCGTCGACGCGCACCTCGCACTGGCCGCGCGCCGCGAGCCGGGACGCGCCGTCGTCGACGTCACCGCGGGCCCCGGTGACGCGACGACCGTCGACATCGTCACCGACGACATGCCCTACCTGGTCGAGTCCGTCATCGCCGGGGTCGGCCGCGCGGGCGGGACGGTGCGCCGGGTCGTGCACCCCATCCTCGTCGTCCACCGCGGTCCGGACGGGTCGCTCGTCCGCGTCGACACCGACGCCGATCCCAGCGAGCCGGGGGACGCCCGGGCCGAGTCCTGGATGCACCTCGACGTCGTCTCCGCGGGTGGCCTCGACCCGGAGCGCCTGCGCGCGGAGCTGGAGCGGACGCTGTCCGACGTCCGCCAGGTCATCGACGACACCGCCGCCATGACGTTGCGGGCCCGCGCGCTCGCCGACGACCTGACCGGCGCCGGGAGCGCCACCGCCCCCCACGAGGGCGACGACGTGCACCCCACCGAGGTCGCCGAGCTGCTCCGCTGGCTCGTCGACGACCACTTCGTCTTCGTCGGCTACCGGCACTACTCCCGGCGCGAGGGCCGCCTGCAGCCCGACACCGACACCGGGCTCGGCGTGCTCCGCCCCGACGACGCCGGCGCCGCGGTCTTCCTCCCCGGGGAGGGAGAGGAGGGCGCCGAGGAGTTCGGCGGCCCCCTCCTGATCACCCGGGCCAGCGAGCGCAGCCGGGTGCTGCGGGCGGTGCACCCGTACTACGTCGGCGTCCGCGCCCGCGACGACGACGGCACCGTCACCGGGGAACACCGGTTCCTCGGGATGCTGACCGTCCCCGCCCGGCACGAGTCGGTCCTCGACATCCCGGTCGTCGCCCGCCGGATCCGCGGCGCGATCCGCCGCGCCGGGTTCCCTGCCGACTCCTACTCGGGCCAGCAGATGCTCGAGGTGTTCTCGGTGCTGCCGCGCGCGGAGCTGTTCGCGTCCTCGGAGCGGCGGCTGCAGGAGACCGGCGTCGGCGTGCTGGAGGCGAGCGGGCGGCGCGCGGTCCGGCTGTTCGTTCACCCGGACCCGTACCGCCGGTTCCTGTCCTGCCTGGTCTACCTGCCCCGCGACCGCTACACGACCGACACCCGGCTGCGGATCACCGAGATCCTGCGGACCCGGCTCGGCGGCACCGACGTCGCCTACACCGCCCAGGTCGGCGACGCCGAGCTGGCGATGCTGCACCTGACCGTCGCCACCGACCCGTCCGCCGAGCCGGTCGCCTACGACCTGCCCGCACTGCAGGACCACGTCGCCGAGGCCACCCGGACCTGGGACGACCTGCTCGTCGCCGCCCTCGGGGACGCCGGGCCGGCCGCCCGGCCGCTGCTCGACGGCGTCCCCGAGTCGTACAAGGCGGGCGTCGCGCCGCACCGGGCCGTGGAGGACCTGCGGCGGCTGCTGGCGCTGGACGAGGACCGGCCGTTCGACCTGCGCCTCTACCGCAGCGCCGACGACGACATCCGGTTCGCCCTCTACCTCGGTGACGCCCCGGCCACGCTGACCGCGGTGCTGCCGCTGCTGCAGCAGCTCGACGTCGACGTCGTCGACGAGCGGCCGTACGAGTTCGTCCGGCCCGACGGCCGCCGCTGCTGGCTCTACGACTTCGGGGTGCGCGCCCCGCAGCCGTCCGGGGCGCCCGCGGTGCCCACCGTCACCGTCGAGGACGCGGGCACCCGCTTCGAGGACGCCTTCGCCGCCGCCTGGCGCGGCGACGCCGAGTCGGACCGGTTCTCCGCACTCGTCCTGCGTGCCGGCCTGCACTGGCGGGAGGCGGCCGTCCTGCGGGCCTACAGCCGCTACACCCGCCAGCTCGGCGGGCTGTTCACGCTGCAGTACACGGCGAACGTCCTCGTCGCCCACCCGCAGGTCGCCGAGGGCCTGATCACGCTGTTCCGGGCCCGGTTCGACCCGGCGAAGCCCGACGCCGCCGAGCAGGAGGCGGCCCACCAGCGGGCGCTGGAGAACGTCACGACGCTGATCGACCAGGTCAGCGGCCTGGACGCGGACCGCATCCTGCGCGGGCTGCTCGCCGTGATCGAGGCGACGCTGCGCACCAACTGGTTCCGCGACCGGCCGTTCTTCTCGTTCAAGCTCGACCCGGCCGCCGTCCCGGACATGCCGCTGCCGCGGCCCCGGTTCGAGATCTTCGTGTACTCGCCGCGGATCGAGGGCGTGCACCTGCGGTTCGGCCCGGTCGCCCGCGGTGGCCTGCGGTTCTCCGACCGCCAGCAGGACTACCGCACCGAGGTCCTCGGGCTCGTGAAGGCGCAGGCGGTGAAGAACGCCGTCATCGTGCCGGTCGGGGCGAAGGGCGGGTTCGTCGTCCGCAGGCCCGCACCCGCCCCCGACCACGTGCGGGAGTGCTACCGGACCTTCGTCTCCGGCCTGCTCGACGTCACCGACAACCTGCTGACCCACGCCGACGGCAGCACCGAGACCCTGCCGCCGCCCCACGTCGTCCGGCACGACGGGGACGACTCCTACCTGGTCGTCGCGGCGGACAAGGGCACCGCGACGTTCTCCGACCTGGCCAACTCGGTCTCCGAGGAGTACGGCTTCTGGCTCGGCGACGCGTTCGCCTCCGGCGGCTCCGTCGGCTACGACCACAAGGCCATGGGCATCACCGCACGCGGCGCCTGGGAGTCGGTGAAGCACCACTTCCGCGAGCTGGACCTGGACACCCAGAGCCAGGAGTTCACCGTCGTCGGCGTCGGGGACATGTCCGGTGACGTGTTCGGCAACGGGATGCTGCTGTCCGAGCACATCCGGCTGGTCGCCGCGTTCGACCACCGTCACGTGTTCGTCGACCCCACCCCGGACGCGGCCACGTCCTACGCCGAGCGGCGCCGGCTGTTCGGGCTGCCCCGCTCCACCTGGGAGAGCTACGACGCCTCCCTGATCAGCGCCGGGGGAGGGGTCTGGCCGCGGACGGCGAAGTCGGTGCCGATCGGGCCGGAGATCCGGACGGCGCTCGGCCTGCCCGCCGACGTCACGCGGATGTCGCCGCCGGAGCTGATCCACGCGATCCTGCTCGCCCCCGCCGACCTGCTGTGGAACGGCGGCATCGGCACCTACGTCAAGGCGTCGGTCGAGACCCACGCCGAGGTCGGGGACAAGGCCAACGACGCGATCCGGGTCGACGGCCGGGACCTGCGCGTCCGCGTCGTCGGCGAGGGCGGCAACCTCGGACTCACCCAGCGCGGCCGGATCGAGTTCGCCCGCTCCGGCGGCCGCGACGGCGAGTACGGCCGGATCAACACCGACGCGATCGACAACTCGGCCGGTGTGGACTGCTCCGACCACGAGGTCAACATCAAGATCCTGCTCGACCGGCCGGTGGCCGACGGCACGCTCGACCGGCCCGCCCGCAACGAGCTGCTCGCGTCGATGACCGACGACGTCGCCGACCTGGTCCTGGCCCACAACGTCGCGCAGAACGACGTCCTCGGCGTCGCCCGCGCACACGCCACCGCGATGGTCGCGGTGCACGGTCGGATGGTCAGCGACCTCGTCGAACGGGCCGGGCTGGACCGCGAGCTGGAGGTGCTGCCGTCCACCGCCGGGTTCGACGCGCTCGCCGCCGCCGATCTCGGACTCACCGGCCCGGAGCTCGCGACCCTGCTCGCCCACACCAAGCTCGACCTGACCCACCGGCTGCTGCAGACCGACCTGCCCGACCGGCCCGCGTTCGAGCCGACGCTGCCCTCCTACTTCCCGGCCCCGGTGCGGGAACGGTACGACCACGCCGTCCGCAACCACCCGCTGCGCCGCGAGATCATCGGGACGCGGCTGGTCAACGAGATGGTCGACGGCGCCGGGATCAGCTACGCGTTCCGGCTCGGCGAGGAGATCGCCGCAGGCCCGGACGACGTCGTCCGCGCCTACGCCGTCACCACCCGCGTGTTCGCGCTGCCCGCGCTGTGGGAGGCCGTGCGGACCGCGGACGTCCCGGTGGCCGTCGCCGACGCCGTCGTCCTCGAGTCCCGGCGACTGCTCGACCGGGTGTCGCGCTGGTTCCTCACCAACCGGCCGCAGCCCCTCGCCGTCGGTGCGGAGATCAACCGGTTCGCCGCACCGATCGCCGAGCTGCGCGAGCGGCTGCCGGAGCTGCTGCAGGGCCGCGAGCTCGACGCCGTGAAGGAACGCGCGGCGGAGCTGCGGGCGGCCGGGGTGCCCGAGCAGCTCGTGGAACCGGCCGCACTGTCGCTCTACGCCTACGGCCTGCTCGACGTCGTCGAGCTGGTCGAGCTGTCCGACCGGGAGAAGGAGCCGCGGCCGGCGGCCGAGGTGGCGCAGCTGTACTACGCGGTCTCCGAGCACCTCGGCGTCGACCAGGCGCTGACCGCGGTGTCCCGGCTCGACCGCGGGGACCGGTGGCACGCGCTGGCCCGGCTCGCGCTGCGCGACGACCTCTACGGGTCGCTGCGCTCGATCACCCTCGACGCGCTGCGGGAGTCCGCGCCCGGCACCGACGTCGACGAGGCGATCGCGGCCTGGGAGCAGTCCAACGCGTCGAAGTTGTCGCGGGCCCGGACCGCGCTGGAGGAGATCGGCGGATCGGCGTCGCTGGACCTGGCGACGCTGTCGGTGATCTCACGACAGCTGCGCGGCCTGGCCCGCTAGGAGTCGGGGACACTCACGCCCATGTCCGCCTTCGTCACGACGGTCCCGCTGCGCTGGACCGACCAGGACGCCTACCGGCACGTGAACCACGCCCGGATCGTCACGCTGATCGAGGAGGCGCGCGTCGCGCTCGCCTTCACCGGCGCCGGCGAGGAAGGGCTGACCGGGTTCGCGTCCGGCCTGCTCGTCGCCGGGCTGCACGTCGACTACCGGCGCCAGTTGCCGTGGCGGGCGGACCCGCTGCGCGTCGAGATCACCGTCCGGGACCTGCGGGCGGCGTCGTTCACGCTGGACTACGTCCTGCGCGACGGCCCTGGCGGGGACGACGCCGTCGCCGTCACCGCGTGGACGTCGATGGCCCTCTACGACCTCGGGGCGAACCGCCCGCGGCGGATCACCGAGGGCGAGCGGGACTTCCTGAAGCGGCACCTGGGAGCGGTGTCGTGACCCTCCGGCTGGCCGACGCGACCGAGCGGGACGACCTCGGGGCCTTCACGGCGCGGGTCGTGCGGCTCGACCAGGCGGCGGCGATCCGGCTGACGACGGCGGGGGACCGGGTCACGGCGTGGGCGCGGACCCCGTTCGACGTCCTGGTCACCCGGTCGGTCGCAGGCACCCTGGACGGCGGCGTCCCGGTCACGGCGCACGCGTCGTCGCTGCTCACCGCGCTGGCCGTGGAACGGGCCGAGGAGATCGACCCCGGGGCGCCCGCCGCGTGGATGGAGGAGCTGCCGCCGGCCGAGGGCTGGGCCCTGGTCGACGACATCCCGGCCGGCGAGCTCGACGGCCTCGCCGAGCGCGGCCTCGCACTGGCCCGGGAGCACGCGGGACCGATGGGGCCACCGGCGTCGCTGCTGGACCAGACGGTGCTGACCGTGTCGCCGCCGGAGCCGGGGCGGCCGGTGACGGTGCCGATGCGGGTGCTGTTCGCGATGTCCGGGATGGGGTTCCTGGGATCCGGGCCGGCGGACGCGGGTGGTGCCGTGCCGGGGCCGGGGGGAACCGGAGCGGGTGAGCCGCGGGTGCGGGTGTCGGCGTCCGGTTCCTGGGTGCGGCTCGACGCCCGCTACGGCGCCGTCGTGAAGCGTCGCGTGGTGTCGTTGCCGCTCACCGTGACCGGGTAGCGGAGACCCACCGGGTCAGGACAGGTTGAGGACGCTGACCTCGCCGTCGCCGGTGACCCAGCCGGTGCGACCGTCGGCGGAGACGGCGACGGCGGTCGGGTTCAGCGCGACGTCGGTGGAACCGGCGACCTCCCAGGACCGCGTGTCGACCACCTGGAGGCCCTGCCCGGTGGTGACGTACAGGTGGCGGCCGTCGGCAGCGAACGCCAGGCCGGTCGGGCCACCGGCCGCCTCGACGCGGGCGATCTCGCGGCCGTCGTCGGGGTCGAGCACGGTGACGGTGTCGGAGTCCGGTCCGGCCACGGCGACCCGGGGCCCGGGGGACGACGTGGACGCCGGGGCCGCGGCGACCGCCTCAGCGCCCCCGGCGACGGGGAAGCTCCCGAGCACGGTGAGGCTGTCCGGGTCCAGCACCGTCAGCTCGTCCGCGCCGCGGGTGGCGAGATAGACGCGGTTCGCCTCGGCGTTCGGGGCGGCCGCGGACGGGGTCTGCGGGACCGGGACGGAGCGCGTGACGACCCCCGCGTAGGGGTCGAGCTCGTCGACGACGCCGTTCGCGCGCGAGGGCAGGTAGAGGAAGCGGCCGTCGGCGGAGGTGACCGCACCGGCCGGATCGGCCGCGACCGGCACCGTGTTCACGACCGTGGCGCCCGGGACGTCGACGACGGCGAGCTGCCCGCCGCCGTCGCCGGACATCGTCACGAACGCCCGCGTGCCGTCGGGCGAGGTGGTGACGTCCTCCGGGACGCCGGGCAGCGGGATCTCCCCGGTGACGGCGTCGCCGGCGGGATCGACCACGAGGAGCCGGTTCGCGTCGCGCACCGCCACGAGCGCGGGCCCGCCGGGCGCGGCGGCGACCGCGACCGGCGCGGCACCGGCCGGGACGGTCGCGCGCACCGTCGGCTGCGACAGGCTGGCCGCCGCGGCGGCGACCGGGGGCCGCGGGCCCCGGCCCGCGTCCGCGTCACCGCTGACCGCCGCGCCGAGCGTGTCGCCGCCGGCGTCCTCCGGCGTCGGCGAGAGCATCGCCCAGAGCGTCAGCGCGCCGAGCAGGGCGATCGCCAGCGCGATCGCCAGACCGGCCGGGGACACGCCACGGCGGCCGTTGCGCGGCTTCGCCGACATGATCGCCTCGCGGCGCGGGGCGATCGGCTTGTCCGCCGGGGACTGCGGGCCCTGCGGACCGGTGTCGGAGACGGTGCCGTCCTTGCCGGACTCGGCGCGGGCGGCCGCCACCGACACCGCACCCACCGACGCCGCCGCGGCCGCGTTGCGGGTGGTGGGGTCGGGGGCGTCGTCCGTGACCGGCGGCGTGACCGGGGCGGTGCCCTCGACGGCGTGCTCGGCGGGGGCGGGGTCCTCGGCGTCCGTGCGGCCCGGTGCGACGGCGCGGGGGCGCCCGTCGACGTCCAGGGCGGGGATCGTCTCGGTGACGTCGGTCCCGTCGCCGGGACGGCCCGGTGCGGGCCTCGGCGGGACCGGCCGGCCCTGCGACGGACGCGGCCCCTGCGGCGGACGGCCGGGCGCGGCCTCCGGTGGCGCCCAGGGCGAGCCCGGTGCCGGTGCGCCGGGCGGCGGCGCCGGGGCGCGGAACGCCCCGGTGCCGGCCTCGCCGGCGGGGAACGACCCCGACCGGGGGCCAGGTCCGGGCCGTGCCTCCGGGGCCGGGAACGCACCGGTCCTCGGACCGGGTCCGGGTCCGGGTCCGGGACGACCGTCGCGGAGGGCACCCGGCTGCGGGCCGGTGCCGGACCGGGGGTCCTCGGAGGTGAACGCGCCGGTCTGCGGCCCGGTCCCCGGACCGGCCGGATCGGCGGGCCCGGCCTCGTCGCGGTCGGCCGGTGCCCAGGTATCGGCGCCGCGGCCGGGCAGCCTGCCGAAACCGCCACCGGTGTCCGCGCCGGCCTGCGTCGCGAACAGGTCGTCGCCGGACAGGCCGGCCATCGCCGGGCCCGACGGTGTGCGACCCGTCGCGGGCCGCTGCTCCGGCGACCGGTCCGCCGGCGGGCGCCTTCCCGGCATGGTCGGACGGCCGCCGGGCGGGGTCGCCGGCCGGGCGGCGGGCTCGGCCTGCGCCGCGTCGTCCCGGGGCCGGGCGTCGTTCTGTGCGCTCGGGTAGTGCCCGATCAGGGCGCCCGGCGGGAGGATGTCCGTCTCCGGGCCGTCGGACGACGGCCGCGACGGGCGTGGCGGCCACCGCTTCGACGTCGTCTCGCCGCCGTCGTCGTCGGACGTGCCGGCGTCCGGCCGCGCGGCCGGTCCCGCCGCGGGGACCGCGGGCGTCGTGCCGGTGCCCTCCTCGTCGATCGGACGCGGGTTCGGCGCGATCGGCGGGACGACGGTCGGGGCGGGCGCGGTCACCGGGATGCCGTCGGTCGACGGGCGTCCGCCGCCCATCCGCGGACGGCCGGCGGCCGGGGTGGCCGTGGCCGGGTCCGCGGCCGTCGCAGGCGGGGCGAACGACGGCGGCGGCGCGAAACGGTCGGGCGGGGTGTGCAACGGGTCGCCGGAGCCGTCGGTGGATCCGGGGCCCTCCGGGGCGCGGTCGCCGGATCCGTCGTCGCCGGACCCACCGGAAGCGGGGTCGTCGGCCGGCAGCGGCCCGACACCCAGCGGGTCGTCGCCGAGGTCGCCGAGGTCGGCGTACGAGTCGTCGGGGGACGCCTCGTCGGGGTCGTGGCCGGCCGGGGCGGACGCGTCGTCCGCCGCGGGGCGCGGTGCCGGACGGGGCCGGGCGCCGGGCGAGGGCGCTCCGGTGCCGGCGGTCCCGCCGACGCCGGGGGTCCCGTTCACGCCGTTGCCCGACGCACGGTCGGGCGCTGCCGGTGCCGCACGCCCGTCGGTCCCGGACCCGTCACGCCCGCGGGTGACGAGATCGGCGAACCCGGTCCCGGTCCCGGCCGAGTCCGGGCCGGGCCCGGTGGCGACCGGGCCGGCCGAGCCGGCCGCGGAGCCGGGCGGCGGGTCCGCGGACCCCGGGGGCCCCGCCGGCTCCGGTCCGGCGTCGCTCGCGCCGTCCGCGGTGCCGCCGGGGGACCCGGGAGGTCCCGGAGGTCCGGAGGCGTCGCCGGGACGGTCCGGGTCGGTGTCGGAACCCGACCTCATCACCAGGTCGACCAGCGATCCGGGGACCACGGGGACGCGGCCGGTCCGGATCGCTTCGCCGAGCCCGTCCGGGGCCGGTTCCGCTGCGTCGTCGCGTCCCGGCTGACCGGGCGCCGACGTCATGCGTTCTGTGACGGTCGGGTGCACATAACGATCCGATTATCGCGAGCGGCGTCCCGGGCCCGGACCCCGGGTGGGTCCCCGCTGGGGGCGGGAGGCGCCGTTGGCCCCGTCCGTCCTGGTCCGGGCGTTGTCACGGCCCGCGCCGAGTTCCCCGAACGGGAGTACCCCGATCGAGGTGAGGGAGATCGGCGGGATCTGCCCGACCGTCGTGCTGTCCGGGTCGTCGTCGTCCCGGCGGGCGCCGCCCGGCCGGCGTCCCGGGCCGAGGAGCAGGGTGCCGGTGGCGGTGTCGCCGGTGGTGTCCGCCGGCTCCCCGGTGGCCGACGCGGAGGGGGAGTCCGCGTCGTCGGCGGCCCCGTCCCCGGGGGCGTCGTCGGCGGGGTCCCCGGCGGCCGGCTCCTCGTCGGTCACGGTCGGCGGGGTCCGGTCGGCGCCCGTGCCGGACGACCAGACGAACGCCGCACCACGCGCCGAGCCGAGCTCGGAGACCGACGCGACGGCGCCGGCCGGCGCGCCGGTGGCATCGTCGCCGGTCCCGGGCGTGGCGGACGGGCCGAACAGGGCGTCGTCGAGCGCCGCGGCGACCGGCTCACGGTCCAGCTCGGCCGAGAGCGCCTCGCGCACCCGGGTCAGCTCGCCGCGGACCTGGTCACGCAGCGACGCCAGCCGCTCGACGTCCCGGGTGACCCCGTCCCGCGCGGCACCGGCGTCGCGCTCGGCGTCGCGCAGCGCGGACGCGGCCTCGTCGCGGGCGCCGGACAGGACGTCGTCGGCCTCCGAGCGGGCCGTCGCGAGGATCTTCTCGGCCTCGGACCGGGCGGATCCGAACCGCTCGTCGACCGTGCGCTCCCGCTCGGCGAGGCCTCGCTCACGGGACGCCGCGGCCTCCTCGCGCTCGTCGAGCGCGGTGCTGCGGGAGGTGAACTCGCGGTCCAGGGTGGCGGCGCGGCCGAGCAGCGCCTCCTCGGTGCGGGTCCGGCGGTCGTCGGCCTCCGCGCGTGCGCGGGCGACGATCTCGTCGGCCTCCGCGGCCGCCCGCTCGCGCAGCTCGGTGGCCTCCTGCTCGGCGGCCTGCAGCACCCGCTCCACGCGGCGGCCGAACCCGGCCTCCTCGGCACGGCGGTCGGACGCGTCCGCGGCTCCGGCCTCGACCTGCTCCTGCAGGCGGCGCATCTGGGCCCTGGCGGCGGCCAGCGCGCGCTCGGCGGACTCGGCCCGCCGGATCTCCTCGTGGATGCGGTGGTCGAGATCGGCGAGCCGGGTGTCGACCTGGCTGCGGTCGTAGCCGCGGAGCACCACGGTGAACCACGATCCGTCACCCGACTCGTCGCTCCCGACCGCCTCCGGCTCGGCGGCGCGGTGCGAGTGCCGCGACGACCCGTGCCCCGGGTCGGGCCGCTCCGGGCCGGACGACGACGGCATTGCGCTCACGATTACCCCCATACGGGCGACTCCTGGCCGCCCGATGTCCCGGGGCGGCGTCCGGTCCAACGAGCCCGGACGCGTTCGGTCACGACCACACAGGACTAGAGCCCGGATTGACGCCGAACGCCACTCGTTCGGCCGCCAAGCGGCAGATCAGACAGTCACGCAGGGTCGCCGACAGGACACCGGAGAGATCAGAACTCGGAGTTCTGCATGCTCAGCGCCGCGTACTGCATGTAGTTCCACAGTTGCTCGCGGTGCTCGGGGGAGAGGTTCTCCTCGTCGACCGCGATCTGCATGCAGCGCAGCCACGCGTCCCGCTCGATGGGGCCGATCGTGAACGGGACGTGCCGCATCCGCAGCCGCGGGTGACCCCGCTGCTCGGAGTAGGTGCGCGGGCCGCCCCAGTACTGCTCCAGGAACATCCGCAGCCGGTCCTCGGCGGGGCCGAGGTCCTCCTCCGGGTACAGCGGCCGCAGCACCTCGTCGCGCGCGACCTCCTCGTAGAACCGGTGGACGATCCGGTGGAAGACCGGCGCGCCGCCCACCTCGGCGTAGAAGTTCTGCGGTGCACTCACGGAGCCATCGTCTCAGTTCTGCTTCTGGGCGCGCTTGTCCAGGCCCGCGCCGCCGAACAGCAGCGGCCGCGGGATCCCGTGGTCGTCGAAGGCGTCGGTGATCGCCCCGTTCAGCGCCCGCTGCACCGCCCACTGGCGGCCCGGGCTGACCCGGACGGTGATCCGCAGCGTCACGCCCTCGGGGCCGATCCGGTCGACGCCGAGCACCTCCGGCGGCTCCAGGACGTCGCCGGCGACGTCGTCCTGCGCGACCCGCTCGGTCGCCGTGGTGCCGGCGATCTCGGTGGCCTCCTCGACGTCCGCGCTGTGCGCGACCGGCAGGTCGACGACCGCCACCGCGTAGCCCTGGCTCATGTTGCCGACCCGCAGGATCTCGCCGTTGCGGACGTACCAGACGGTGCCCTGCAGGTCCCGGATCGTGGTGATGCGCAGGCCGACGGCCTCGACGGTGCCCACGGCCTCACCGAGGTCGACGATGTCGCCGACGCCGTACTGGTCCTCGAGCAGCATGAACATGCCCGACAGGAAGTCGCGCACGAGGTTCTGCGCGCCGAACCCGATGGCGAGGCCGAGCACCCCGGCGCCGGCCAGCAACGGCCCGAGCGGGTAGCCCAGCTCGTTCATCACCATCATCACCGCGACGAGCAGGACCACCGCGGAGACGATCGAGCGCAGCACCGACCCGATCGTGCGGGCGCGCTGCATGCGCCGCTGCGAGCCCGGGGAGTCGCCGGCCCGTCGTGCGCCGTCGGTGCGGCGCAGCCGCCGGGCCCGGCCGACGAGTGCGGAGAACCGGCCGTTGGTGGCGCCGTCCACCATCCGCGCGATCGCCCGGTGGGCCACCCACCGGAACAGCACCGCGAACACGACGATCGTGCCGATCGAGAACGTCTTCGAGACGATCGTGTCGGCGTGCTGGGCCAGGAAGTCGTTGCTGGTCCAGCGGTAGAGCGTCGAGCACCACGAGCCCGCGTTCTGCACGCAGTCGGGCATCAGCGCGGGGACGACCCGGTCGGGCACCGGGGGAATGATCGTCACGCGTCCTCCTCGGGGGCGGTGAGGGCGGTGTCCGCGGTCCGGGACCGCGTGGGGAGCGGCCGGGGTCCGGCCGGTGTCGCCCCCGACCCTACGTCACCCGTCCCGGTGAACCCGGCCCGCCAGGTGCGCCGGGAGCGTGTGGTGTTCCGGCAGGTCGGGCGCACGTTCGGGCACTCCCGTGACGGTGCGGACCGGGACCACACCGGACCAGGCGAGATCGGCGGTGACGTCGGCCTCGTCGTCGGACGGGGGGCCGGACCGGGTCTTCACGCTCGCCTCGGTGAGGTCCAGGGCGAACACCGCGGTCGCGGCGAGCTCCCGGCGGTCCGGCCGCCGGGCGTGGTCCCAGGCGCCGGGAGTGAGGTGCTCGACGATCGTCCGCAGGGCGTGCCACCGCTCGTCGGCGCCGGTGAGCCTGCGCGCGCTCCCGTGCACGACCGCGCTGCGGTAGTTCATCGAGAAGTGCATGACGGCCCGGGCGTGCACGATGCCGTCGAGGTGGGTGACCGTCACGCAGCACGGGAGCTCGTCGCCGGCGAGCCAGCGGGCACCGGTCGAGCCGTGCAGGTAGAGGGTCTCGCCGTCGCGGCCGTACGCGGTCGGGAGGACGACCGGTGCGCCGTCGCGGACGAAGCCGAGGTGGCAGACGAGGCCCTCGTCGAGGACGGCGTGCAGTGCGGCGCGGTCGGTGGCGGCCCGGTCCCGCTTGCGGCCGAGGGTGCTCCGGGTGGTGGGGGAGAGCGTCACGCTGTCGAGCGTGCCGCGCACAGTGGCATCCTGGAACGGCCAATCCGGAGCGAATCGAGAAGGCCGATGGACCTGCCGCTGCCGCTGGACCGCGCGTCCGGCGTCCCGCTCGCCGTGCAGCTCGCCGACGCGCTGCGGGCCGCCGCGGCCGGTGGGCCGGTGCGCCCCGGTGACCGGCTGCCCTCCACCCGGACCCTCGCCGCGACGCTCGGGGTCAGCCGCACCGTGACCGCCGCGGCCTACGACCAGCTGCTCGCCGAGGGCTGGGTGCAGGGCAGGGTCGGGGCGGGGACCTAAGTGACGGCGGTCCCCGCCGGGGCGCGGCCCACGGTCGGCGGAGCCGGGCCGGACCGCGCCGCACCCCCGTCCGGCCCGGACGAGCACCGCCCGCCGTACGTCCTCGATCCCGGGCGGCCCTGCGTCGCCGCACTGGACCGGACGATGTGGCGGCGGGCGTGGCGGGCCGCCGCCGAGCCCCCGGCCGACGACGCGCCCCGGCCCGACGGCCTGCCCGGGTTCCACACCGCCGTCGCGCTGCACCTGCTGCGGCACCGCGGTCTCACCCCGGACGACATGATCACCACGGCGGGCACGTCGGCCGCCGTCGCCGAGCTCGCCCGGCTGCTCCCGCCCGGAGCGACCGTCGCCGTCGAGGAACCCGGCTACCGGCGCGCCGTCACCGCGCTGCGGGCCGCCGGTGTGCGGGTCGTCGGCGTCCCCGTCGACGACGACGGGCTGGTCGTCGACGCCGTCCCGGCCGGTTGCGCGGCCGTCTACACCACCCCGGCGCACCAGTTCCCGACCGCGGTGCGGATGGCCGCGGCCCGCCGCGTCGCGCTGCTCGAACGGGCCCGGGACGAGGACTTCCTGGTGATCGAGGACGACTACGACGGCGAGCTCCGCTACGACGTCGCGCCGCTGCCGCTGCTCGCCGCGCTCGCCCCCGGCCACGTCGTGCACCTCGGCACCGCCAGCAAGATCGTCAGCCCGACGCTCGGGGCGGGCTGGGCGGTCGCCCCGCCCGCGGTGCTCGCGGCGTGGCGGGACCTGCGCTCCCGTACCGGGACGCGCCCGGCACCGGCCGGGCAGCGGGTGTTCACCGCGCTCGCCGCACACGGTGACCTCGCCCGGCACCTGCGACGCCTGCGCCGAGAGCTCCGGGAACGCCGCGAGCTGGTGCTCGCGGCGGCGGACCGGGTGGGGTGGACCGCGAGCGGCGACCCGGCCGGCGCGCACCTCGTCCTGCGCGGGCCCGGCGAGCGGGAGGCGGTGGCCGCCGCCGCGCGGCGCGGCGTCGACGTGCGCGGGCTCGCGGACTACCACGACGGCGAGCCCCGGACGTCCGGCCTGGTCGTGGGCTACGCCGCCGGTACCCGCGCGGACCTGGAGGAGGCGCTGGACCGGCTCACCCGGTGATCCCGGCTGCGCGACCGCCGGGACCCCCGGCCTACCCTCGGGCCCCATGAGTTCCGACCGGGTCAGGGTGGCCGTCGTCTTCGGCGGCCGCAGTTCCGAGCACGCGATCTCGTGCGTCTCCGCGGGCAGCGTGCTGACCCACCTCGACCCGGAGCGGTTCGAGGTGGTCCCGGTCGGGATCTCCCGGGACGGCGCGTGGGTGACCGGCCCGTCCGACCCGCGGGAGCTGGGGATCAGCGGCCGCGAGCTGCCCGAGGTCGACGGCACGTCCGACGCCCTCGTGCTGCCCGGTGAGCCCGGGCGCGGACTGATCAGGCTGGACGCCGGCGAGGCGCTCTCGCAGGTCGACGTCGTCTTCCCGATCCTGCACGGCGCGTTCGGCGAGGACGGGACGATCCAGGGACTGCTCGAGATGGCGGGCCTGCCCTACGTCGGCGCCGGGGTGCTGGCGTCGGCGGTCGGGATGGACAAGGAGTTCGCCAAGAAGCTGCTGCGTGCCGAGGGCCTGAACGTGGCCGACGGCATCGTGCTGCGGCCCGGGACGGACATCGGGTTCGCCGACCGCGACCGGCTCGGCCTGCCGCTGTTCGTCAAGCCGGCCCGCGCGGGGTCGTCGATGGGCGTGACCCGGGTGACCGACCCGGCCGGGCTCGACGCGGCGATCGCCGAGGCCCGCGAGCACGACCCGAAGGTGCTGGTCGAGTCCGCAGTCCCCGGGCGGGAGGTGGAGTGCGCCGTCCTGGAGTTCCCGGACGGCAGCGTCCGCGCCAGCCTGCCCGCCGAGCTGCGCTACAACGGCGAGTTCTACGACTTCGAGTCCAAGTACCTCGACGTGTCCGAGCTGGAGATCCCGGCGAAGCTCGACGACGAGATCACCGACTCGGTCCGCTGGAAGGCCGTCACCGCGTTCCGCGCACTCGACGTCCAGGGACTGGCCCGGGTGGACTTCTTCGTCACCGACGACGGCCACATCACCGTCAACGAGGTCAACACCATGCCGGGGTTCACCCCGAGCTCGGCGTTCCCGAAGATGTGGGCCGTGACCGGGCTCGACTACGGCGAGCTGCTCACGACCATGGTCGAGACGGCGCTCGCCCGGGGGACCGGCCTGCGCTAGGCGCTCCGCGCTCGTGAGTGGAAAATTCGGCCCTGGCCCACACAACCACTCACGGGCGCGTCAGCGCACACGCACGGGCTCGGCCGGGAGTGTCCCGGTGATCGCGTCCGACACGGCCTGCAGCGGCCCGGGGCCGGCCTCGGCGGCGGCCGAGAGTTCCAGGTACACGCCCCGGTCGACGGCGGCGTAGGTCGTCGTGAGCGCGCCGTCCGGCGTCGCGAGGGGCAGCCAGTCCACGCCGTTCACGACGATCAGCGGCGAGGTCGGCCCCAGCTCGGCGGGGCGTTCGGTGCCGCAGCGCAGCACCACCGGGCCGGGCTCGGCGATCCAGGCCCGCGCGCCGGGGACCGCGGGATCGAGCTCGCGGGGTCCGAGCGGCGCCGGATCGGCCGGGAGCTGCGCGGGGAGCGCGCCCAGCACGGCGTCGCACTGCGGGGTGGACGCCTGCGGTGCCGCCTGCGGGGGGAGCGCGAGCGGGCCGGTGTCCGGCCCGGCGGAGACCCGGCTGTACAGCCCCAGCCCGGCCACCACGAGTGCCAGGAGCAGGGGGAGTGCGATCGCCACCGCCACCGGCGGGGAGATGCGCGACGACCCTGCTCCTGCCACGGCGTGTCTCAGTTCAGCTTCACCACGGGGCAGGTGAGCGTCCGGGTGATCCCGTTGACGTTCTGCACCCGTGCCACGACCAGCCGGCCGAGCTCGTCGACGTCGTCCGCCTCGGCGCGCACGATCACGTCGTACGGGCCGGTGACGTCCTCCGCCGAGATGACCCCCGGCAGGCCCCCGATCTCGGAGGCGACGGCGGCGGCCTTGCCGACCTCCGTCTGGACGAGGATGTATGCCTGCACCACGGCGTGCCCCTTTCCGGTACGTGCCGCCCTGCCGGATGGTTGGCGGCAGGAATGTCGGACGCAGAACTTACCGGAGGCAGCCCCCGTGTCCCCATCCGCGATCACGCCAGAAGGCGGTTCCGAGGCGAGCGTCTCACTCCGGGAGGTGGGCGAGTTCCGACTGATCGACCGCGTCACCACGGGCCGTGTCCAGCCGGTCACCACACTGCTCGGCCCCGGCGACGACTCGGCCGTCGTCGCGGCGGACGACGGCAGGGTCGTCGCCTGCACCGACGTCCTCGTCGAAGGGGTGCACTTCCGCCTCGACTGGTCGTCGCCCGAGCAGATCGGCCGCAAGGCCGCCGCCGCGAACCTGGCCGACATCGCCGCGATGGGAGCGGTGCCGACGTCGTTGCTGGTCGGGCTCGCCTGCCCCTCGACGACGCCGGCGGACCGGCTCGAACAGCTCGCCGACGGGCTGTGGGCGGAGGCGTCGTCGGTCGGGGCCGGGCTGGTCGGCGGCGACCTGACCTCCGGCCCGGTGATCGTCGTCTCGGTGACGGCGCTCGGCTCCCTGCAGGGGCGCGCACCGGTGCTGCGGTCGGGTGCGCAGCCGGGGGACCGGGTGGCGGTCTGCGGGCGCCTGGGCTGGTCCGCGGCCGGGCTCGCGGTGCTCGGGCGCGGGTTCCGCTCGCCCGCGGCGCTGGTGAACGCGCACCGGGTCCCGGAGCCGCCGTACGCCGCGGGCCCGGTCGCCGCCGACGCGGGCGCCACCGCGATGATCGATGTCTCGGACGGGCTACTCGCCGACCTCGGGCACGTGGCGCGGGCGTCGGCGGTCGCGCTCCGGCTGCGGTCGCGGGCCTTCACGGTGCCGGCGCGGCTGTCCGAGATCGGCTCCGCACTCGGCCTGGACCCACTGCGCTGGATGCTCACCGGGGGTGAGGACCACGCGCTGGCCGCGACCTTCCCGTCCGGCGCCGCGCTCCCCGCGGACTGGACCGAGATCGGGACAGTCGAGGCCCCCGACGAGGAGGGCCCGACCGTCACGGTGGACGGCAGGCCCGACGACGGCGAGACGGGCTGGCTCCACTTCGCGAAATATTGATTCCACTCAGCTCTTGTGGCCGGCCCGTCCGGGTGACATCGTCCGAGAGGTTCCGTGCCTGTCCAGGCGTTATGTCTGGATGACCGGTGTCTCGAGGGGATTGTCATTGTGGACAATGTGGGTGTACTCAGCCTGCTCGCACTCACCCCGATCGTCGTCGTCGCGATCCTTCTGGTGGGCCTGCGCTGGCCCGCGAAGTACGCGATGCCGCTGGGATTCGTCGCCGCCGCGCTCATCGGATCGCTGGTGTGGGGGATGGACACCACGACGATCCTGGCGTCGTCGATCGAGGGACTGATCATCGCGATCGGTCTGCTCTACATCATCTTCGGTGCGCTCCTGCTGCTCCAGACGCTGACCCAGAGCGGGGCACTCGCGACGATCCGGGCCGGATTCACCGGCATCAGCCCGGACCGGCGGGTGCAGGCGATCATCATCGGCTGGCTGTTCGGGTCCTTCATCGAGGGGGCGTCCGGTTTCGGGACGCCGGCGGCGGTCGTCGCACCGCTGCTGCTGGCGCTGGGGTTCCCGGCGCTGGGTGCGGTGCTCGTCGGCATGGTCATCCAGTCCACGCCGGTGAGCTTCGGCGCCGCGGGCACCCCGGTGCTGACGGGCATCGGGCAAGGGCTGTCCGGGTCCGGCGAGGTGGAGGCGCGGACCGCGCTGCTCGGGCTCGACGCCGACGGCTACCTCACCGCGATCGGGCTCCAGGTCGCCACGCTGCACGCGGTGGCAGGCACCCTGATCCCGCTGTTCATGGTGTGCCTCCTCACGCGCTTCTTCGGCGAGAACAGGCGGTTCTCCGAGGGACTCGCGATCGCCCCGTTCGCGCTCTACGCCGCGCTGGCGATGACCGTTCCGTACCTGCTCGTCGCCGCGCTTCTGGGGCCGGAGTTCCCGGCGCTCCTCGGCGGCCTCGTCGGGCTGGCCCTGGTCATGTTCACCTCGAGCCGCGGGTTCCTCATGCCGAAGCAGGTGTGGGACTTCCCGCCGCGCGAGCGCTGGCTGGACCGCTGGACGGGCACGATCGAGTCGGGCGACGCCGGCGACGCGGAGACCGGTGGTCCCCGCATGCGCACCTGGCTCGCCTGGTCCCCGTACGTCCTGGTCGCCGCAGTGCTGGTGCTGTCGCGGACCGTCGAGCCGGTGAAGGACGCGCTGCAGTCGATCACCATCGGGCCGTCCGACATCCTGGGTACCGGGATCGGCGAGAAGCTCGAGATCCTCTACTCGCCCGGAGCCGTCTTCCTGCTGGTCTGCCTGGTCACCTACGGCATGCACCGCATGAGCGGGCGACAGGTGGCGACGGCGTGGAGGGTGTCCGGTGCACAGCTGGCGGGCGCCGCCGTCGCACTGCTGTTCGCGCTGCCGCTGGTCCGGATCCTGATCAACTCTGGCGCCGACCACAACGCGACCGGCCTGGCGAGCATGCCGCTGACACTCGCCGAAGGCGCCGCGCTGGCGGTCGGCCCGGCATGGCCGATCCTCGCCCCGTGGATCGGCGCGCTCGGGGCCTTCGTGGCGGGCAGCAACACCGTGTCCAACCTGACGTTCTCGCTGTTCCAGTTCGCCACCGCGGAGAACCTCGCCGTCGACCCCGAGACCGTCGTCGCGGCGCAGGCGGTGGGCGGCGCAGCCGGGAACATGATCACCGTGCACAACGTCGTCGCGGCGTCGGCGACGGTGGGCCTGCTCGGGCGGGAGGGTGACGTCATCCGGATGACGATCATCCCGACGACCTACTACTGCCTGCTGACCGGCGGCCTCGCGTTCGTGGCGATCTACGGGGTCGGCGCCAACGCGGGGACGGTGCTGCTGACCGTGCTGCTGGTGACGCTCGCCGCGATCGTGGTCGGGTTGCGACGGGCCGCGTCCCGGCCGCCCGTCACCCGCGCCTGACGCCGGTCAGGCGCCGCGACGCCAGAACATCAGGATCCGGCGCAGCCGGCGACGCATGGTCGGGTGACCGGGAACCGACCGCTGCGGGGTCGGGAACTGCCGGAACTCCGGCGGCGGTGCGGTCGGGCGCGCCGCCGGGAGGGTCGGCGGGTCCATCGCGACCAGCGTCTGCGGGAAATGGCGCGCGGAGGCGGCCGGGGCCTCGGGCGGCCCGGGGGCCTCCGGGGACGGGGTCGGGTTCGGGATCACGGACTGCTCCTCCACGCCAGGTCCATCGCTCTGCGTGGTCGGTCCGTTACCGGTCATCGGGCTGCGCTCCGTCCTCTGGTCGGCCGTGGCGCGGGAGGGCCGCGGCTCGTGGTCACCGTGGTACGCGCCGCACGGAGGGAGCGCCGGATCGCCGGTGGCCGGCGGGGCGCGGTCGGGCCCGGACGGGGCCCGGGGAGGGGCGCGCGGGCGACGGTGCCGTCGACGATCGAGGGTAGTGGGTCACGTGACGTGCAGCGCGTGTGCGGTCCCTCACCCGGTCGGCCGGTCGGGACCGCGAATCCGGCTACCGTACGTCCCGGCCAGGCGGAACGGGTGAACGGAGCAGACGTGTCGGGGCTGGTGACGTTCGTGGCCTGGGCCGCCCTGGCCGGCTGGATCGCCGCTGGGGTGCTCCTCGTCCTCGCGCACCGGAGGATCGAGGGCCTGGAACGGGCGCACACCGCCCGGAAGTGGGACATCGTCGCGCTGCGGGCGGAGCTGGGGGCGCTACGGCGGCGGATGGGGCTCTCGGCCCCCGACGACGACCCTGCCCACGGGTCCGTCGACACGACCCCCGAGGGCCCGGTGCCCCGGACCGCCGACGACCCGGCAGGCGCCCGGCACCTCGCCGGGCCGACGGCGTGGCGCCGTGCCCACCGCCCGCGCAAGGACCGCCCGCGCCGTCGCCCGGGCCGCCCCTGACCCGGGCCGCCCCTGACCCGGGCCGCCCCTGACCCGGGCCGCCCCTGACCCGGGCCGCCCTTGACCCGGGCCGCCCTTGACCCGGGCCGCGCGCCGAGCCGCCCGTCCCGTCCCAGGACCCGTACGTGTCCGGACCACCCTCGCCGAGATGCGGCTCAGCGCGAATCGTGGATCTCCGGACGACGCTGGGCTGCATCTCGGCGGGGGAGCGGGTCGTCCCGCCGGCCACCGCTTCCGCCACGCCGAGCACCGGGACCCCGTACGTGCCCGGACCGACCTCGCCGAGATGCGGTTCAGCGCGAATCGTGGATCTCCGGATGACGCTGGGCTGCATCTCGGCGGGTGCCGAGCGGACCGGTTGGGGCGGGACTGGAAGGGGCGGGGCGGGCCGGAAAGGGGCGGGTCGGAAAGGGGCGGGGCGGGCAGGAGGGTCGGGATGGGCAGGAGGGACGAGCCGGACGGGGAGCGGAGGGCGCTACCGGTGCGGGACGTCCGCCCCGCGGATGCTCGCGTCGAGCAGCTGCACGGGGTGCAGGAGCGGGATGTCGGCGAAGCCGTCGTCGGGCAGGTACTTCCCGATCTGCAGCAGGCAGCCCGGGTTCGCCGTGACGACGACGTCGGGCTTCGCGTCCCGGATCTTCCCGGCCTTCCGCTCGCCCAGCTCGCCCGCGGCGTCCGGCATGATCATGTTGTAGATGCCGGCCGAGCCGCAGCACAGCGACGCCTCGGCGATGTCGACGAGCTGCAGGTCCGGGATGCTGCGCAGCACCTCGCGCGGCTGGTTCCGCACACCCTGGGCGTGCCCGAGGTGGCAGGCGTCGTGGTAGGCGACGCGGCCGGTGACGGGGGTCCGCGGGGCGCGCGGGCCGCCGTCGTCGGACTCCGGGCGGGCGTAGAGGTCGGCGAGCACCTCGTGCACGTCGCGGCAGGACGCGGAGAACGCCTTCGCCCGCTCGGCCCAGTCCGGGTCGTCGGCGAGCAGGTGGCCGTAGTCCTTCATGGACGACCCGCAGCCGGCGACGTTGGTGACCACCGCGTCGACGTCGAGTGTCTCGAAGCGGGCGATCGTGCGCCGGGCCCGGTCGAGCGCGGACTCCTCGCGGCCGGCGTGGACCTCCAGCGCGCCGCAGCACTGCTGGTCGCGGGGCACGAGCACGTCGCAGCCCTCGGCGGACAGCACCCGCACGGTGGCCTCGTTGACGCGGTGGAAGAACACGTCCTGCACGCAGCCCGTGAGCAGCGCGACCCGCGCCCGGCGCCGTCCGACGGCGGGGGTGTGCACCGGCAGCGTCGCGAACGCCTCGCGCACCGTCACCGGCGGCAGCAGCGACTCCATCGCGGCGAGCCGCCCGGGCAGCTTCTCGGCGAGCCGCCGGATCGCGGGCACCGTGCGCAGCTTCTGGTAGAGCGCTCCGGGCAGGGCGGCGACCCGCAGCCGTCGCTTGTACGGGAACAGCGCGAAGATCGCGTCCCGGAAGAGCTTGTCGGCGCGGGTGCGGGGCACGTTGCGCTCGATCTGCGGCCGGACCGACTCGAGCAGCTTGTCGTACTGCACGCCGGAGGGGCACGCCGTCACGCAGGCCATGCAGCCCAGGCAGTTGTCGATGTGCTCGGTGAAGGGGCCGTCGAGGGCGATGTCGCCCTTCTCCGCCAGGTCCATGAGCAGGATCCGGCCGCGTGGCGAGTCCATCTCCTCGCCCCACAGGACGTAGGTGGGACAGGTGGGCAGGCAGAACCCGCAGTGCACGCAGTCGTCGAGCAGCTCGCGCTGCGGCGGGTGGACGTCGTCGAAGGCGCTCGGGCCCTGCTGCGGGATCTTCGTCTCCGCGGCGCCGGCGGGTGTGCCCTCGGTGTCGTGGGTGCTGGTCACGGGGTCCTCACATCCAGGGGTCGAAGCGGCCGGGTGCGAACCGGGCTCCGGGGTCGAGCTGGGTCTTGATCGCCTTCAGGAGCGCGAGCGCGGACGGGGCGGGGCCCCACGCGGGGGCGTCGAGCGCGTCGGGCCGGTCGCGCAGCACGCTCGTGCCGCCGACCGCGGCGACGGCGTCGTGCACCTCGGCGACCGTGGCGCCGGGCACCGTGACGGTCGCGACGCCGGTGGCGAGCCCCGCCGTCACGCCGGTCGCGGGCAGCTCCGCCACCAGGGACGCGAGCCGGGCCGGGGCGCACCCGATCCGCACGACCGCGCCCTCCGGTGCGTCCGTCGACGGCTGCCCGGCGGTGAGTGCGGCGTGCCCGGACCAGGCGTCGTCGCCGATCTCGCGGGCGTCGTCGCCGAGCAGGTCCACCAGCCGTCCGACCCGGCCGGGGAGGGTGTCGACCCCGCCCTCGAGCCGGATCAGGAGCCGTCCGGGATCACCGGAGACCCACTCGACGGCGATGGGCTCCAGCGGGCTGGAGACGACGGCGGCGGTGTGCCGCGCGGCGTCGGCCACCGGTCCGTCGACGGCGACGCAGGCGGTCGCCTTCGGCACCGGGTGCAGCCGCAGCACGACCTCCACCAGCGGGCCGAACGTGCCGTAGGAGCCGTGCAGCAGCTTGGCCATGTCGTAGCCGGCCACGTTCTTGATCACGTGACCGCCGCTGCGGACCATCGTGCCGTCGGCCAGTACCGACGTCGTACCGATCACCAGGTCCCGCATGGCGCCGTAGACCAGGGAGGACGGGCCGGCGTCGGCCGTGGCGAGCAGGCCGCCGACGGTCGCGCCGCGGCCGATCCGGCCGGCATCGAGCGCGAGCCGCTGCCCGTGGCCGGCCAGCTCGGCCTGCAGGTCACGGACGGGGGTGCCGGCGTGCACCGACACCGTCATGTCGCCCGGGTTGTGGGTGATCACACCCGTCAGTGCGGACAGGTCGAGCGTGGCGTCGACCTCGGCGGGGCGCCCGGCCCAGTGCCGGGCGGTGCCTGCGCCGGAGATCGCGAGCCGGCCGGGGGTGTCCAGGACGGCGTCGCGGACCTCCTTCGGCGTCGTCGGGCGCAGCGTGGTGGGAGCAGCGCGAGTCATGCCCTTCGAACCCTCTCAGAGTCGATCGATCAGCCCGGCTTCTTCCAGGGGATGCGGCCGGTACCTCCCGGGCTTCTCGCCGCACAGCCGCGGGGTCGGCAGCAGCTTGCCCGGGTTGCAGATGTGGTCCGGGTCGAACCCGGCCCGGATGCGGTTCATGACCGCCAGGTCGTCCTCGCCGAACATCTTCGGCATCGAGCAGGCCTTGTCGGTGCCGATGCCGTGCTCGCCGGACAGCGACCCGCCCATCTCCACGCAGAGCTCGGCGATCCCGGCGGAGAGGTGCTCGGCCCGCTCGGTCTCGCCGTCGGCGGCGGAGAACAGGACCAGTGGGTGCAGGTTGCCGTCACCGGCGTGGAAGACGTTCGCGACCCGCAGCCCGGCCTCGTCGCCCATGCCGGAGATCCGCTCCAGGACCTCGGCGAGCCGGGTCCGGGGGACGACGCCGTCCTGGACGATGTAGTCGGGCGAGATCCGGCCGACGGCGGCGAAGGCGGCCTTGCGCCCCCGCCAGATGTTCGCGCGCTCCTCCGGCGAGCCCGCGACGTGCAGCCGGGTGCAGCCGTGCCGGTCGCAGATGTCCTTGACCAGGGCGAACTGCTCGTCGCACTCCTCGACGGTCCCGTCGAGCTCGACGACCAGCGCCGCCGGGGTGTCCAGCGAGTAGCCGGCGCCGGTGGCGCCCTCCGCGGCCTCGATCGCGAGCGCGTCCATCATCTCGACGGCGGCGGGCACGATCCCGGCCGCCACGATGTCCGAGACGACCTGCCCACCGGCGGCGACCGACGGGAAGTCGGCGAGCAGCGTGCGCATGACCTCCGGCGTCCGCAGCAGCCGCACGGTGATCTTCGTGACGACGCCGAGGGTCCCCTCCGAGCCGAGGAACACCCCGCGCAGGTCCGGTCCCTGTTGCTCCATCGAGTCCGAGCCGAGGGTGACGACCGAGCCGTCGGGCAGGACGACCTCGATCGACAGCACGTGGTTGGTGGTGAAGCCGTACTTCAGGCAGTGCGCCCCGCCGGAGTTCTCCGCGACGTTCCCGCCGATCGTGCAGACCTGCTGCGACGACGGGTCCGGCGCGTAGTACAGCCCGTGCGGCGAGGCCGCGGCGGTGATCTCCAGGTTCGTGACGCCCGGTTCCAGGACCGCGCGGCGGTTCTCCACGTCGATCTCGAGCACCCGGTCGAGCCGGTTCAGCCCGATGACGACGCCGTCGGCCACCGGCAGCGCGCCGCCGGACAGGCCGGTCCCGGCGCCGCGGGCGACGAACGGGATCCGGTGCCGTGCGCAGATCCGGACGCACCCGGCCACGTCCTCGGCGGTCCGGGGGAGCAGCACGAGCTCGGGGACGACCCGGTTGCCGGTCAGCCCGTCGCACTCGTAGGCGCGGGTGCGGACCGGGTCGTCGATCACGTCGGCGGGTCCGAGGAGGGCGGCGAACTCCTCACGGACCGGTGCGTCCAGGGGCATCGGTGCACTCCCTTGCTGCAGGACAGGCGTGGCGGGGCTCACGTGAGGGTACGTCGGTGCCGGGGCACGACGCCCGTCCGGCGATCACGTACGGGCACCCAGTACTTTCATGATGCGGAAAAGATAATCCACTGGTAGGAATGTAGCCAGTCCAAGCGAGTACGCAGAGAGGGTGGTCACAGATGGCCGACACCGCCGGGCTGCAGGTCGAGGAGCACCTGAAGTCGTTCGTCGAGGACGAGCTCCTGTCCGACGTGGACCTCACGGCGGCGGACTTCTGGGCGACCCTGGCGGGTCTGCAGGAGCGGTTCGCGCCCAGGATCGCCGACGCGCTGCGCCGCCGTGACGAGCTCCAGGAGCGCATCGACGCCTGGCACGCCGAGCACGGCGCCGGCTCGACCGCCGACTACGAGAAGTTCCTGACCGACCTCGGCTACCTGCTCCCCGACGCGTCGCCGACGATCTCCGTCGACCGGGTCGACCCGGAGATCGCCGAGATCGCGGGCCCGCAGCTGGTCGTCCCCTCGACGGTGCCGCGCTACGCGCTCAACGCCGCCAACGCCCGCTGGGGCTCGCTGTTCGACGCGCTCTACGGCACCGACGCCCTCCCGCAGGACGGCGAGCTCGCCCGCGGCTACGACGAGCGCCGCGGCGCCCAGGTCATCACGGCCGCCGACGAGCTGCTCGACGAGCTGTTCCCGCTGGCGAAGGGGAGCCACGCCGGCGTCACCGCCTACCGGGCCGGGACCGACGGCCTGGTCGCCGACACCTCCGGAGGCACGGTCGGGCTCGCCGATCCGGCGCAGTTCGCCGGCTTCCGCGCGGTCGACGGCGACGGCCGCGGCGCCGTCCTGCTCACCCGCAACGGGCTGCACCTGGAGATCACCCTCGACCCGACCACGCAGGTCGGGCGCCAGCACCACGCCGACGTCGCCGACGTCGTGCTGGAGTCGGCCGTCTCGACGATCGTCGACCTGGAGGACTCGGTCTCGACCGTCGACGGCGAGGACAAGGCGCTGGCCTACCGCACCTGGCTGGGCCTGCTGACCGGTGACCTGACCAGCGAGTTCAGCAAGGGCGGGAGGACCGTCGTCCGCCGGGTGAACCCGGACCGCGAGTACACCGCGCCGGACGGGTCCGCCCTCACCCTGCCGGGCCGTTCGCTGATGCTGGTCCGCAACTGCGGCCACCACATGACCACGAACGCCGTCCGCACCGCCGACGGCACCGAGGTGGCGGAGGGCGTCCTGGACGCGCTGGTCTCCGCCGTCGCGGGGCTCTACGACCTGCAGCACAAGGGCCCGCACACCAACTCGCGGGCCGGCAGCGTCTACATCGTGAAGCCGAAGCAGCACGGCCCCGAGGAGGTCGCGCTCACCGTCGAGCTGTTCGGCGCCGTCGAGGAGGCGCTCGGCCTGCAGGCGAACACGCTCAAGATCGGCATCATGGACGAGGAGAAGCGCACCTCGGCCAACCTCGGAGCCTGCATCGCCGAGGCCGCGAACCGGGTCATCTTCGTCAACACCGGCTTCCTCGACCGGACCGGCGACGAGATCCACACCTGCTTCCGGGCCGGCGCGGTGCTGCCCAAGGGCGACATGAAGTCGACGACCTGGCTGACGACCTACGAGGACCGCAACGTCGACGTCGCGCTCGCCGCCGGGTTCAGCCACTCCGCCCAGATCGGCAAGGGCATGTGGGCCAAGCCGGCCGCGATGGCGGAGATGATCGAGCAGAAGATCGGTCACCCGAAGGCCGGGGCGAACTGCGCATGGGTGCCCTCGCCGACCGCTGCCACCCTGCACGCCCTGCACTACCTGCGGGTCGACGTCCACGAGGTCCAGTCGCAGATCGCGGCGCGCGCCACGGCCGACCGGAGCAGGCTGCTGGAGCTGCCGCTCGCCGGCGCGTCGTCGCTGCCGGCCGGGACCGTCACCCACGAGCTGGAGACCAACGCGCAGTCGATCCTGGGCTACGTCGTCCGCTGGGTCGGGATGGGCATCGGCTGCTCCACCGTGCCGGACCTGTCCGGGGCCGGGCTGATGGAGGACCGCGCGACGCTGCGGATCTCCGCCCAGCTCGTCGCGAACTGGCTCGCGCACGGCGTCGTCGACGAGGCGACCGTCCGGGACACCTTCGCCCGGATGGCGTCGGTGGTCGACGACCAGAACGCCGGCGAGCCCGGCTACCCGCCGATGGCGAAGGACCTCGACGGCAGCGAGTCCTTCCAGGCCGCGCTGGAGCTCGTGTTCACCGGCGCGACGGAGCCGAACGGCTACACCGAGCGCACGCTGACCTCGTGGCGGCAGCGCGCCAAGGCGAACGCCTGATCCGTTCGCAGCGTGACCGACGACGCCCCCGGGACCGAGGTCCCGGGGGCGTCCGCGCGGGAATCCGTTCCCGTGGGCAGGTGCGGGGCCGTTGCCGGACGTAACGTCGGGTGCGTGACCGCCACCACGGACCTGCCCCGCCTCCCGTTCCCGCGCGACGACGTCCTGCGACTCCCTCCGCTCTACGACGAGCTCCGGGAACGGGCGCCGATCACCCCCGTCCGCACCCCGGCCGGCGACGTCGCCTGGCTGGTCACCGGCTACGAGGAGGCCCGCGCGCTGTTCGCCGACGACCGGCTCGGCCGCAGTCATCCGGAGCCGGAGCGGGCGGCGCGGATCTCCGGCTCGATGGTCTTCGGCGGCCCCTCCGGGGACTCGCCGGAGACCGAGCGGGTGAACCACACGCAGATGCGCACGCTCCTCGCGCCGGCGTTCTCGGCACGGCGGATGGGCCGGCTGCGCGAGCACGTCGCCGATCTCGTCGCGGAGCGGCTCGACGCAACGGAGGCGGCCGGACCCGGCGCCGACCTGCACGAGCTCCTCTCGTTCCCGCTGCCGGTGCTGGTGATCTGCGAGCTGCTCGGCGTCCCCTTCGCCGACCGCGCCGAGTTCAGCGCGTGGTCCGAGGGCCTGAGCCGGCTCGACGACCGCGAGCACGCGCAGGCGAGCGCGGCGCGGCTGTTCGCGTACATGCGTGAACTGCTCGACCGGAAGGCGGCCGAGCCGGGGGAGGACGTGCTCTCCGACCTCGCCGCACTCGGCGGTGACGACGGCCGGCGCGACCGGCTCGCGGGTCTCGGTGCGGCGCTGCTGTTCGCCGGGCACGAGACGACGGTCGGACGGATCGACGTCGGCACCGTGCTGCTGCTCGACCAGCCGGGGGAGTGGGCGGCGCTGGCCGCGGACCCCGGCCGCGCCGACGCCGCCGTCGAGGAGATCCTGCGGCTGGCCGCCCCCGGGTCGAGCGGGATCCCCCGCTACGCGCACGCCGACATCGAGATCGCCGGGGTCCGCATCCCGGCGGGCGACGCCGTCCTGCTCGCCCCCGCCGCCGCGAACCGGGACCCGCGCACGTTCGACGACCCCGGCGCCTTCGACGCCGGACGTCGCCCCGCGCACCTCGCCTTCGGCCACGGCCCGTACTTCTGCATCGGCGCGAGCCTCGCCCGGGTGGAGCTCACCGAGGTGTTCCGCGCCCTGCCGGCGCGGCTGCCGTCGTTGCGCACGGCGGTGCCCCGCGCGGAGCTGCAGCTGCGCTCGGACGTCCTGACCGGAGGCCTCCGCGCGCTCCCGGTGACCTGGGAACGATGATGGCCCGGTGCTGGAACTGCGGGTCTCCGCCCTCGACCACCCGGACGCGGTGACGCTCGACGGGCAGGTGCAGGAGTACTACCGCCGGGTCTACGGCGACGGCGACGCCACCCCCGTCGCACCGGCGGACTTCGCCGCCCCGCGCGGGCTGTTCCTGGTCGGCTACGACGGCGACCGCGCCGTGGTCACCGGTGCCTGGCGGGCGGTCGACGCGGTGGCGGACGACCCGGTCCGCCGCGACGGCGACGCGGAGGTCAAGCGGATGTACGTCGTCCCGGACGCCCGTGGGAAGGGTCACGCCCGGACCCTGCTGGCGGAGCTGGAACGCACCGCGGAGGCGGCCGGGCGCCGGCGCATGATCCTGGAGACCGGGACCGCGCAGCCGGAGGCCATCAGCTTGTACCGCGCGTGCGGATACCGCCCGATCGGGAGGTTCGGCGTGTATCGGGACGATCATCGCTCACGGTGTTTCGGCAAGCCCCTGCGGACGTGAGCCCCGGTACGGTGGCGGGCGAATCGTCCGGTTGCGCCGATAGGATGACGGAGGCGTCGTCGCCGTGTCCCGTCCGGGGACCGGCTCGTGACACGTCCGCACCGCTCCCCGGTCGATCGTGCAGCGAGTGACCCGCCCGTCCGTACGACCCCGCGAACCAGGAGGTGTCGGTGCTCGCCGTCGTGGCCGCCCATCTCGTCCTGGCGCTGTGCCTCCCGGCCCTCGCCCGGTACAACCGGCGACTGGCCTTCGGGGCCGGCGCCGCACTGCTGGCGGCCACACTGGTGTGGGCGATGGCGCAGGCCCCGGCCGCGCTCGGCGCCGGCGTCACCGACGTCGTCGAGTGGGCCCCGGAGCTCGGGCTCCGGCTGAGCCTCCGGATGGACGCGCTGGCCCTCGCCATGATCGTCCTGGTCTCCGGCGTCGGGGCGCTGATCATGGTCTACGCGGCCTGGTACTTCGGCCCCCGCTCGAAGGACGCCGCCCGCTCGGCCGCCCTGCTGGTCACCTTCGCCGGGATGATGCTCGGCCTGGTCCTGGCCGACGACCTGCTCACCCTCTACGTGTTCTGGGAGCTGACGTCGCTGACGTCGTTCCTGCTCGTGGGGCAGGGCGGTCAGTACCGGGAGAACCGGCGGGCCGCCGTGCAGGCGTTGCTCGTGACGGTGTTCGGCGGCCTGGCGATGCTGCTGGGCATCGTGCTGCTCGGCGGGATCGCCGGCACCTACTCGATCCCCGAGCTCACCGCAGCGGCCTCCGCGGGCACCCTCGCGCCGGACCAGCCGGTCGCGCTGGCGATCTCGCTGGTGCTGATCCTCATGGGGGCGCTGACGAAGTCCGCGCAGCTGCCCTTCCACCCGTGGCTGCCCTACGCGATGGCGGCGCCGACGCCGATCTCGGCCTATCTGCACGCCGCCTCGATGGTGAAGGCCGGCGTCGTGCTGGTGGCGCGGCTCGGGCCGGCGTTCTCGGTGTACACGGTGTGGTGGGTCCCGGTCGTCGTGCTCGGCCTGGCGACGATGCTCCTCGGCGGCTGGCGGGCGCTGCGCCAGACCGACCTCAAGCGGCTGCTGGCCTTCGGCACCGTGTCCCAGCTCGGCTTCCTGATGGTGCTCTTCGGTGCCGGGTCCCGGGTCGCCGCGCTGGCCGGTATCGCGATGCTGCTGGCGCACGGCCTGTTCAAGGCCCCGCTGTTCATGGTCGTCGGCGCCATCGACAAGGCGTGCGGCACGCGTGACCTGCGGGAGCTGTGCGGTCTCGGCCGGCGGCGGCGCGGCCTGGCCGTGCTCGCGACGCTGGCGGGGCTGTCGATGGCGGGGCTGCCGCCGCTGCTCGGGTTCGTCGGCAAGGAGGCCGCGTACGAGGCGTTCGTCCTGGAGGGCGGGACCCGCGGCTGGGTCGTCGCGGTGGGGCTGCTCGCGGGCTCGCTGCTGACCGTCGCCTACACCGCGCGCTTCCTGTGGGGCGCGTTCTCGACCAAGGGCAGCCAGCCCACCGGCGGCGACCCGGTGCCGCTCGGGCTGTCCGGCCCGGCCTGGCTGTGCGCGCTGACCGGCCTGGCCGCCGGCTTCGCCGCGCCGCTGGTGCAGGACGTCGCCGGGTCCTACGCCCGGTCGCTGCCCCCGCTCGGCGACGCCTACGCCGCGCAGTACGAGCTCGCCCTGTGGCACGGTCTCGGTCTCCCGCTGGGCTTCTCCGCGCTCGCCCTCGTCGGCGGCCTGCTCCTGCACCGCTACGGGGCGCCGCTGACCTCCCGGGCGCGGATCCCGGGGGTGTCCGCGCAGCGCGGCTACGAGGCGGTCGTGACCGGCCTGGAGCGGTTCGCGATCGGCCTCACCGGCCGCCTGCAGATCGGGTCGCTGCCGGTCTACCTGGGCTGCATCCTGGCCACCCTGATCGTGCTCCCGGGCCCGGTGCTGCTGATGACGGGTGCCATGCCCGAGCACCAGGCCCCCTACGACTCGATCATGCAGGTCCCGGTCGGGCTGATGGTCGTGATCGCCGCGGTCGCGCTCACCCGGGCACGCAGGCGGTTCACCGCGGTGCTGCTGGTCGGCGCCGTCGGCTACGGGATCGGCGGCCTGTTCGTCATCGACGGTGGCCCGGACCTGGCCCTCGCCCAGTTCCTGGTGGAGACGCTGACCCTGGTGGCGTTCGTGTTCGTGCTGCGGCGGCTGCCCGCGCACTTCGACGAACCGGACACCGAACGCCGGGTCCGCGCCCCCAAGGCCGCGCTCGCCGCCGTCGGCGGGGTGTTCGTGGCCGGGACTGCGGTCGTGCTCTCCGGGGCCCGGCTGCAGCCGCCGTCGACCACCGACGCCTTCGTCGCGAACGCCCCCGAGGCCGGCGCCACCAACCTCATCAGCGCGATCCTCGTCGACTTCCGGGCACTGGACACCATCGGGGAGATCACCATCCTGCTGATCTGTGCCGCCGGGACGGCGAGCCTGGTCCTCGCCACCCGCTACGACAAGAAGAAGGGCGGCGCGGTCGTGAGCAGCGGTTCGGGCTCGCCGAAGCACGAGCAGGAGGTGCTCGGATGACGACCTCCACCGACCGGCCCGGTGACACGGCTCCGCCCCCCGAGGAGGACACGGCCTGGGAGCGCTGGGACCAGCCCAGCGGCCGCTGGATGCTGCCCGGCAACTGCCCCGACACCCGGGAACGGACCCTCGTCCTCGAGGCCGCCGCCCGGCTCCTGTTCCCGACGGTGCTGGTGTTCTCGGTGTTCCTGCTGTTCGAGGGCCACTACGGCCCGGGCGGCGGGTTCTCCGGCGGCCTGGTCGCCGGGCTCGCGTTCGTGCTGCGGCACATCGCGGGCGGCGACGACGACCCCGGCTCCACACTGCGCATCCGGCCGCCGGTCGTCGTCGGTACCGGGCTGACGATCGCGGTGCTGACAGGTCTCGCACCGTTGCTCTGGGGCGGCGCGGTGCTGTCCTCCGCCAAGTGGCGGATCAGCTTCGGCGACGCCGGCTACATCGACGTCGTCACCAGCCTGCTGCTCGACGTCGGCGTCTACCTGCTGATCATCGGCGTCGTGCTGGACCTGCTGCGCTCGCTGGGCTCGGGCATCGCCCGGGACGCCCGTGAGGCCGGCGAGGCCGCGCCGCGCGGTTCCGGCGGTGGTGACCGGTGAACATGACGATCAACCTGAGCATGGCGATCGTGCTCGCCGTCCTGTACTCGGTCGGGTTCTACCTGCTCATGCAGCGTTCGCTGATGCGGGTCCTGATCGGCATCGTCGTCCTGGGGCACGGGGCGAACCTGCTGCTGCAGCTCGCGGGCGGGCCGCCCGGGCGCGCGCCGATCCTCGGCCCGGTACTGCCCGAGGAGTTCACCGACCCGCTGCCGCAGGCGCTGGCGCTCACCGCCATCGTGATCACCTTCGCGCTGACCACCTACCTGCTGGCGCTCGGATACCGGTCCTGGGTACTGGTCGGCCACGACGAGGTCCAGGACGACGTCGAGGACCGCCGGATCGCCGCCCAGAAGCCGGACGGTGCGATGGAGGAGGGCACCGCCGAGGAGACCGAGGCCGGTCCCGAGGACACCGCCGACTCCCACGAGCTCGAGGAGGGCCGCAAGTGACCCTGCTCCAGGCCTTCGTGACGCTGCCGGTGCTGCTGCCGATGCTCGGCGCCGCCGCCAGCGTGATCGTCAGCAGGCGGGCCTCGCTGCAACGGGTCATCGGCGTGGTGACGCTGGCGATCGTCTGCGTCGTGGCCGGCGTCCTGCTGGTGTCCGCCGACCGCTACGGGCCGGTCGTCGCCGAGCTGGGCGGCTGGCCGGCGCCGATGGGCATCGTGCTCGTCGCCGACCGGATGTCGGCCCTGCTGCTGCTGATCTCGACGCTGGTCACCCTCGCGGTGCTCGTCTACGCGATCGACCAGCGGATCTCCGACTACGGCCGGGAGACGGCCAGCACCACGTTCCACCCGATCTTCCTGCTGCTGTCGACGGGCGTCTCGCTGGCCTACCTGACCGGTGACCTGTTCACGCTGTTCGTCGCCTTCGAGATCATGCTGGCGGCCAGCTACGTGCTGATCACCCGGCGGACGTCGGCGTCGCGGATCCGGTCCGGGATGACGTACGTGATCGTCTCGCTGATGTCGTCGCTGCTGTTCCTGACCGCGGTCGCACTGGTCTACGCGGCGACCGGCACGGTCAACCTGGCCGACCTCGCCGGGCGGGTCGCGCTGCTGCCCGACGGGCTGAAGACGGTGCTGGCGCTCGTGCTGGTCGTCGTGTTCGGGATCAAGGCGGCGATCGTGCCGCTGCACTTCTGGTTGCCCGACAGCTACCCGAACGCCCCAGCACCGGTCACCGCGCTGTTCGCCGGACTGCTGACCAAGGTCGGCATCTACGCGCTGCTGCGCACCCAGACCCTGGTGTTCCCGCAGGACCACCCCTCGTTGCTGCTGCTCGTGATGGCCGCGGTGACGATGGTGGTCGGCGCGCTCGGCGCCGTCGCGCAGGACGACCTCAACCGGCTCCTGTCGTTCCTGCTGGTCAGCCACATCGGGTTCATGCTCTTCGGGCTGGCGGTGTACACCCCGTCGGGGATCGCCGGGACGGCGCTCTACGTCGTCCACCACATCACCGTGCAGGCGACGCTGTTCCTCGTCAGTGGGTTGATCACCCGGCGGACCGGGACGGTGTCGATCTCGCAGATGGGCGGGCTCGCGAAGACGGCCCCGCACCTGGCGGTGCTGTTCGCGATCCCCGCGATCACCCTGGCCGGGCTGCCGCCGACGTCGGGATTCGTCGCGAAGCTCGCACTGCTGCAGGCCGGCGCCGAGGCCGGTACGGCGGGCCGGATCGTCGCCGCCTTCGTCGTGCTCGCCAGCCTGCTCACGCTCTACGCCGCCGCCCGCGTCTGGGTCCGGGTGTTCTGGGGCACGCCGAAGGAGCCGCTGGTCGACAACGACCCGAACGACGAGCTGGTCGTCGGCACCGCCCGCAGCGCCCGCGGGATGTACGTCGGCGCCGCGTCGCTGATCGCGGTCAGCATCGTCATCGCGGTGTTCGCCGGGCCGCTGTCGGCGGTCACCGCGCGCGCCGGGATCGACCTGCAGACCCGCGACACCTACCGCGGCGCCGTGCTCGGGCCGGACGAGGCTCCCGGCGGGCCCGGTGCGCAGCCGGTCGCGACGGTGCCGGACGTTCCCGACGGGACCGGCGGCGGGACGGCGATGGCGACCGACGACGCGGAAGGGGGCACCCCGTGAGCGAGGACCGGACGATCCGCGACGGCGCGGCTCCGGAGACGTCCCCGGAGGGGCAGCGCGAGGCGGACATGGGTGCCGCGGAGACCGGGACCGGGCTGCCGGCCGAGGAGTCCCGCGAGGCCGCACTCGTGCCCGAGCAGCGCCCCGCCACGGTCGACGACCAGCCGGGCGACAACTCCCGGATCGGGAGCTGGCCGCGGCGGATCCCGCAGGTGCTGGCGCTGGCGCTGGTGTGGGTGCTGTTGTGGGGCAGCCTCGCGCCGACGGCGATCGTCGGCGGTCTGGTCATCGGGCTGCTGGTGACGGTGCTGTTCCCGCTCCCGCTGCTGCCGGACCGGATGCCGGTGCGGCCGCTGAAGCTGCTGCGGCTCGCCGGGTACCTCGTGGTGGACCTCGTCGTCTCCGGTATCCGGGTGAGCGTGGTGACCGTCGCCCAGGGTCGGCGGGCCCGCTCCGGGATCGTGGGGCTACCGCTGTGCGCCACCTCCGACCGGACGGTGACCATGATCGTCGCGGCGTGCGCGCTGTCCCCGGGCAGCTTCACGTTGCAGATCGACCGCCGGCGTGGCCGCTGGTACGTGTTCGCGCTCGGGCTGCACCGCGCGGGCGCGGTCGACCGGTTGCGCAAGGAGATGATGAACCTGCAGATGCGCGTCATCGACGCGGTCGGTACCGACGCCGACGTGGAGATGTGCCGCGCGGCCGTCGCCGCCGTCGCCGAGGGCCGGGACACGGGGAGGGCGGCGCGATGACCGTCGTCTACGCGATCGTACTGACCATGCTGACCGCCGCCGGCGGGCTCACGCTGTGGCGGCTGCTCCGCGGCCCCACGACCCTGGACCGGATCGCGGCCCTCGACGTCATCGTGGTGCTGATCGTGGCCGCCGCCGGGGTGTACGCGGCGATCTACTCGGACGGGTCGAACATCCCGCTGCTGGCGGCCGTCGCGCTGATCGCGCTGGTCGGCTCGGCGACGGCGGCCCGGCTCGTCGAACGATGGGAGCGGCACCGCTGATGTCGGCCTCGGACGTGACCTCGGTGATCTCCGCCGTGCTGATGCTGGCCGGTGGAGTGTCCTGCCTCATGGGGGCCCTCGGCCTCGTGCGGCTGCCGGACCTGCCGGCGCGGCTGCAGGCGACGACCAAGCCGCAGACGCTCGGCCTGCTGCTGATCCTCCTCGGTGTGGCGGTGCAGCTGGAGTTCGAGAACTCCTCGACGCTGGTGCTGGTCGTGCTGTTCCAGGTGCTGACCGCCCCGGTGATCTCCCAGGTGGTCGGCCGGTCGGCGTACCGCACCGGCGCGATCGACCGGGAGTCGCTGGTCGTCGACGACCTGGGGGAGCGGATGGACGCCGACGCCCGGGCCGTCCGCACCGTGACGCCGGACGGACCGCCGTCGCCGCGCGGGTCCGGATCGGACACGACCGGCGGGGCCGGGGGCCCGGCGTGACGGGTCCTCCGGGACTCGTACCCTGCGGGTGTGCCTCTGTACGCGCTCGGTGACGCCGAACCGGACATCCACCCGACCGCCTACGTCCACCCGGACGCCGTCGTGATCGGGAACGTGACACTCGGGCCGGAGTCGACCGTGTGGCCCACCGCGGTGCTGCGCGGCGACGACGGCCGGATCGAGGTCGGCGCCCGCACCAGCATCCAGGACGGCTCGATCATCCACACCACGCTGCGCCAGGCGACCGTCATCGGCGACGAGGTGACCGTCGGTCACAACGTGCACATCGAGGCGGCGACCATCGGGAACCGGGCGCTGATCTCGTCGGGATCGGTCGTGCTGAACGGCTCGACGGTCGGTGCGGGCGCGATCGTCGCCGCCGGCGCGGTCGTCTCGCCCGGTGCGGAGGTCCCGGACCGGGCGATGGCGCTCGGCGTCCCGGCCCGGGTCCGCGACGGGTACGAGGTGCCGGAGGACCGCTGGAAGCACTCGGTGGAGTCCTATGTCGACCGGGGCCGCCGGTTCCGCGAGCAGCTGCGCAGGCTGGAGGACTGATGGCCGCGAAGCCGTTGCACGAGGTCGTCGAGGCAGGCTGGGCGGAGGCGCTCGCGCCGGTGGCCGAGACCGTCTCCTCGATGGGGGAGTTCCTGCGGGCGGAGATCGCCGCGGGGCGCCGGTACCTGCCGGCGGGCGCGAACGTCCTGCGGGCGTTCCAGCAGCCCTTCGAGGACGTCCGGGTACTGATCGTCGGGCAGGACCCGTACCCGACGCCCGGGCACGCCGTCGGCCTGTCGTTCTCGGTCGCCGAGGAGACCCGCCCGCTGCCGCGCTCGCTGCAGAACATCTTCCGGGAGTACACGGAGGATCTCGGGCACCCGGCGCCGTCGTCGGGCGACCTGACGCCGTGGACCGACCAGGGCGTGCTGCTGCTCAACCGGTGCCTCACCGTCGCCCCCGGCGAGCCCGGCTCGCACCGGAACAAGGGCTGGGAGGAGGTCACCGAGCAGGCCATCCGGGCGCTGGTCGCCCGCGACGCCGAGCCGATGGTGGCGATCCTCTGGGGCCGCGACGCCCGCAACCTCGTCCCGCTGCTGGAGGACGTGCCGCTGGTCGAGTCGGCGCACCCGTCGCCGATGTCGGCCGACCGCGGGTTCTTCGGGTCCCGGCCGTTCAGCCGTGCGAACGACCTGCTGGAGGAGATCGGCGGCGACCCGGTCGACTGGAAGCTTCCCTGACGGTCGGAACCATTAGGCTCGTCGGGGTGGACGACTCGGGCGAGATGCGCATATCGGACGCCGATCGTGAAGCCGCCGCGAAGCGGCTGCACGACGCGCTGGGCGAGGGCCGCATCACCCTGACCGAGCTCGAGGAACGCCTCGACGCGGTCTACGCGGCCCGCACCGCGAGCGAGCTGCGTCCCCCGCTGGCGGACCTGCCCGGCGGCCTGCCGCCGTCGGTGGCGTCCGGCGCGGCACCGGCCCGTTCCGCGGGCTCCGAAGACCGGGTGCACCTGCGCACCGGGGCCGGCACCGTGAAGCGGACCGGTGACTGGGAGGTGCCTGCCGCGCTACGGCTCACGACGAGCATGGGCACCATCCACCTCGACCTGTCCGAGGTGCGGCGGATGCCGCCGCGCGTCGACGTCGAGGTCTCGACCGGGATGGGGGAGATCGTGCTGATCCTCCCCGAGGGTGGCACCGCCGACGTCGACGGCGTCAGCGGGTCCTGGGGCGAGGTGAAGACGAAGGTCCCCGGGACGCCCGCCGGATCCGGCCCGCACCTCGTGGTGCACGGCAAGGTCGGGATGGGCTCCCTCACCGTCCGCGGGTCGCGCAAGGGCTGGTGGCGGGCCGTCCTCGGCTAGGAACCGGCTACCGACACGGCCCCGGACACGACGACGGCCCGGTCCCTCGCGGGAACCGGGCCGGTCGGTGTTCTGATCTCGCTGGACGCACCGCGTCAGACGCGGGTGACCTTCCCGGCCTTCAGGCAGGAGGTGCAGGCGTTGATGCGGCGGCGGTTGCCACCGTTGATCGCGGCCCGAACGGTCTGGATGTTCGGGTTCCAGCGGCGGTTGGTACGGCGGTGCGAGTGCGAGACGGACATGCCGAAGCCCGGACCCTTGCCGCAGACGTCGCAGACGGCAGCCACGTCGGACACTCCTCGAGGGGTTGGCGAACAGTTCACGAAGCCCGGGCGTGCCGGGGCTCGGTCTGCAAGTCTAGCGAGGGGGGTACCGCGATCTCCGCGGGGGCCCGCCAGGAGCGCCGGACCGGTGCGGCGCACCTAGGGTGGCAGGGTGGCCCCGCCGTTCGACCCCGCGCTGCTGCGCCGCTGGATCGACGCCGCCGCCGCGCGGCTCGCCGAGTGCCGGGCCGAGATCGACCGGATCAACGTCTTCCCGGTCGCGGACCACGACACCGGGTCGAACCTGCTGCTCACGGTACGTGCTGCGGCGTCGGCGCCGCTGGAGGGCGGCCCCGCCCGGGCCGCGGCGGCGCTGGCCGCCGCGGCGGTGCGGGGGGCCCGGGGCAACTCGGGGCTGATCCTCTCGCAGCTGTTCCGCGGGGTGGCCGAGGAGCTGGACGCGGGGGAGGGGCGTGGCGGGGCGAACGGTGACACCCGGGGCGACGGCGCCGTGGTGGCCGGTGGCTCGGTGCCCGGGGCGGCGCCCCGGCCGCGGTCGGCGTCGGCCGCGGGGGTGCCGGACGCGGTGACCGTCCTCGCCGGGGCACTCCGGCGTGCGGCGGACCTGGCGGCGGCCGCGGTGTCCGTCCCCCGCCCCGGCACGGCGCTGACCGTGCTCGACGCCGCTGCGTCCGCCCTCGCCGCACGGGTTCCCGTCGTTCGCACGGGGTCCGATCCCGTGCGAGGCGAGCGAACCCGTGCGAACCACGGGAACGAGGGGGTCGGGGCCATCGGCGGGCGTGTGGTCGCCGGGGGGCTCGCCGGAGGCGCTCGGCTCGCGGCGGAGGCCGCGCGGGTGGCACTGACGACGCCCGTGGGCCGCCCCGCCGAACTCGTCCGCGCGGGAGTGGTCGACGCGGGCGGCCTCGGTCTCGTCGCCGTGCTCGACGCGCTGGTGCTCGCGACCGGGGGCGAGCCGGCACCGCCACCGCCGGGTACGGCGCCGGGTGGGCCCGTGGCCGGGGCGGGCTCGCCACCGAGCCGAGCCGACACGCCGCCGAACGGGAATGCCGGGGCACCGGACGGAGCAGCGCCGGCACCGGCCGACGCGCCGCACCGGCGGGCCGTGCCGCCGGACCGTGCGGACGGGATGCAGCCCGTGCGCCCGGTGCCGCAGCCGGTGTACGAGGTCACCTACTGGCTCGCCGACCCGGGTGCGGACGCGCTCGCGACGCTGCGCGCGCGGCTGAGCGGTCTCGGGGACTCGGTGACCGTCGCGGGCGACGGCACGGGCGGCTGCACCGTCCACGTGCACACCACCGAGGCGGGTCCCGCGGTCGAGGCGGGGATGGTGGCGGGGCGGCCGTCGTCGATCCGGATCGAAGCCCTCCCGGCCGAGGCGCCCACCCGGGCCCGCGCCGTCCTCCTGATGATCGAGAGCGCCGGGGCGGGTGCACTGGCGCGGCAGGCGGGCGGCGACGTCCTGGTCGCCGAGCCGGACCCGGCCGTCGACGAGGTCCTCGCTGCGATCCGGGCCACCGGCGCCGAGCACGTCGCCGTGCTGCCGTGCGCGGCGCACCGCCGGACCCTCGCCGAGACCGCCGCCGCGCGGGTCCGCGAGGAGGGGATCGACGTCGTGGTCGTCCCGTCGTCGTCGGTGCTGCAGGGGCTGGCCGCGCTCGCGGTGCACGATCCGGCGCGGCGGGCGTCCGACGACGTCGTCGCGATGGCGGAGGCCGCCGCGGGGACCCGCACCGGCGGGCTGCAGATCGCCGAGGCCGAAGCGCTCACGTGGGCCGGGCCGTGCCGGCCGGGCGAGGTGCTGGGCCTGTCCGACGGCGAGGTGGTGCTGATCGCCCCGGATCTCGCTGTCGGTGCGCTGTGGTTGGCTCATCGCATGCTCACGCCGGGTGGCGAGCTGGTGACCGTGCTGCTCGGCTCGGCCGCCGGCGACGGGCTGGGCGAGCGGTTCGCCGACGACCTGCGGCGTACCCATCCGGAGGTGGACGTGGTGGTGCACCGGGGCGGGCAGAGCGACTTCCCGCTGGTGCTGGGGGTGGAGTAGATGGACGCGTACGACCTGGACAGCCGGCTGGACGGGCCGCTGGGACGCAAGGCCGCCGAGGCGCTGGCCCCGCTGGGTCTGGAGACGGTCGGGGACCTGCTGCGGCACTACCCGCGCCGCTACGTCGACCGCGGCCGGCTCACCGACATCGCCGGGCTGGTCGCCGGCGAGCACGCGACCGTCGTCGCACAGGTCGCGAAGGCGGAGCTGCGGGACATGCGCAACCGGCGCGGGAAGATGTTGAAGGCCGTCATCCGCGACGAGAAGGGCGGCGAGCTGGACTGCACCTTCTTCAACGGCTGGAAGCTGCAGGGCTTCGTGAAGGCCGGGGCGGTCGGTGTGTTCTCCGGCAAGGTCGGTGTGTTCAACCGGCGGCTGCAGCTCACCCACCCGCAGTTCGAGGAGATCGACGAGACCGACTCGCTGCGCCCGTTCCTGTCGGTCTACCCGGCGAACGCCAAGGTCACCTCGCAGGCCATCGCGCGGTCGGTCCGCCAGGTCCTCGACCAGATCGACGACCCCACCGACCCGCTTCCCGACGCGCTGCGCGAGCGCGAGCAGCTCACCGAGCTGGGGCGGGCGCTGCGCCGGATCCACGTGCCGGAGGCCGAGGCCGACATCCACGCGGCCCGGCACCGCCTGGTGTGGGACGAGGCGCTCGGCGTGCAGCTCGCGCTCGCACTGCGCCGGCAGGCCGCGGTCGCCCGGCCCGCGCCGGTGTGCCCGCGCACCGAGGGGGGCCTGCTCGCCGCGTTCGACGCCGACCTGCCGTTCCCGCTCACCGACGGCCAGGAGGCCGTGGGCGAGGAGATCGCCGCGGACCTCGGTGCCGAGCACCCGATGAACCGGCTGGTCCAGGGCGACGTGGGCGCCGGCAAGACGATCGTCGCGCTACGGGCGATGCTGCAGGTCGTCGACGCCGGCAAGCAGGCCGCGATGCTCGCGCCCACCGAGGTGCTCGCCGCCCAGCACGCCCGCTCGCTGCGCGGGATGCTCGGCGCCCTCGGGCGCGCCGGTGAGCTCGACGCCACCGACGGCGCCACCTCGATCACCCTGCTCACCGGTTCGATGGGGGTGAAGGCCCGGCGTCAGGCGCTGCTGGACGCGCAGTCCGGCGCGGCCGGGATCGTCGTCGGGACCCACGCGCTGATCCAGGACACGGTCGGGTTCGCCGATCTCGGGCTGGTCGTCGTCGACGAGCAGCACCGGTTCGGGGTCGAGCAGCGCGACGCGCTGCGGGCCCGCGGCGAGCGCGCCCCGCACATGCTGGTCATGACCGCGACGCCGATCCCGCGCACGGTCGCGATGACGGTGTACGGCGATCTCGCCGTCTCCGAGCTCAAGGGCCTGCCCCGCGGCCGGTCCCCGGTGACGACGACGGTCGTCCCGCTGTCCGAGCACCCCGGCTGGATCGAGCGCGTGTGGCAGCGGATCCGGGAGGAGGTCGAGCGCGGCCACCAGTGCTACGTCGTGTGCCCGCGGGTCGGGGACACCGAGAAGGAGGATCCGGAGCTGGAGGAGCCGCCGCCGGAGGAGGGGGAGTCCGAGCGGCGCCCCCCGCTGGCGGTCCTCGACATCGCCCCGATGATCACCGAGAAGCTCGGGGGGCTGCGGATCGGGATCCTGCACGGCAAGCTCCCGGCGGACGAGAAGGACGCGGTGATGCGGGCCTTCGAGCGCGCCGAGCTCGATGTCCTGGTGGCGACGACGGTCATCGAGGTCGGCGTCGACGTGCCGAACGCGACCGGGATCGTGCTCCTCGACGCCGACCGGTTCGGCCTGTCCCAGCTGCACCAGCTGCGCGGCCGCGTCGGCCGGGGCAGCGCCGCCGGCCTGTGCCTGCTGGTCACCGAGATGCCGGCCGCCACCACCGCGCGGGAGCGGCTCGACGCGGTGGCCGGCACCACCGACGGCTTCGAGCTCGCCCGGCTCGACCTGGAGCTGCGCCGCGAGGGCGACGTGCTCGGTGCCAGCCAGTCCGGGTCCCGCTCGGGGCTGAAACTGCTGTCGCTCCTGCGGCACGGCGACGTCATCGCGAAGGCGCAGCTCTACGCCCGGGACCTGGTCGACCGCGACCCGGACCTCGGCGGGCACCCGCGCCTGCGCGATCTCGTCGGCGAGACCCTCGGCGACGAGGAGCGGGCCGCCTACCTGGACAAGGCCTGACCGGGCTCATGTCCCGGGCAGCTCGCCCCGGGCCCGCGCGTCCAGATGGGCGCGGGCCGGTCGCGGCAGGTGGATCACCCCGGCGCGGTCGAGCCGGTCCAGCTCGCTGCGCGCGCGGGAGTAGGCGGCCAGCCGTTCCGGCTCGGAGTCCGAGGCCCGCGCCGTCGTCAGGAGCTTGACGACCCGTTCGACGGTGCGCCGCTCCTCCGCGGAGAGGCCGGACAGCCGGATCCGGTCCGCCGCCTCGACCGCGGCCCGCCAGGCCCGGCGGGCCTGCTCGACCGCCCGGACGTAGGTGCCGCCGAACGGTTCGCCGGGGTAGCCGTCGGTGTCGAGTGCCTGCGCGGCGGCGAACGCGTCGACGAACCGCGCCGTGCTCCCGACGGCGACGTCGGACAGCGCGGGCCGGTGCAGCACCGCCATCGGGTCGGTCTCGTGCTCGGCGAACTCGGCCCGCACCCGCTGGAAGTCGGCACGCGCCCGGCGCCACGCCTCCTCGGCCGTCACCGCGGCGGCCGGGACCGCTGTCACGGGGCCGGCCTCCGGGCGTCGTACCGCACCTTTCAGCCAGGTCCACGTCCCGGCCACGACCAGGCCGACGAGCAGGATCGCCAGGATCTGCGCGACCACCGTGACCACCACCGCCACCGCCGTTCCCGTGAGGAGCACCGCACCCGACACGAGCGCGACCGCCGCCACCGGACGGACGGGGCCGCCGCGGCGGCGCAACCGCCGTTCCCGCCGGTGGTCGTACCGGGCGGCCCCGTGGTGCACCCGCGCGCCCCGGTGCGCGACCCCGCCGGGGCCGTGCCGGTGCCCGCCACGGCCGTACCGGCCGCCGTGCCGGTGGTGGGTGCTCCGCGTCATACCTCCTTGCTACCGGAACCCGCCGGGTCGCGGTGCGGGCCGTACGGGTGGCGGTGCCGGGGGTGTCCCGCCACGTGGTCGTGCGGTGGTGGGCCCACGTCCCACGTGCCAGGATCACGCGTCCGGTCTGCGGAAACCCCGCGGTCCCGGGTCTCGACGCCGAACAGGATGAGGAGACAGATGTTCCGCAAGGTTCTGGTGGCCAACCGGGGTGAGATCGCGATCCGGGCGTTCCGGGCGGCCTTCGAGCTGGGCGTGTCGACGGTGGCCGTCTTCCCGTACGAGGATCGCAACTCCTTGCACCGTGCCAAGGCGGACGAGTCGTACCGGATCGGTGAGCAGGGCCATCCGGTCCGCGCGTACCTGTCGGTCGACGAGGTCGTCCGCGCCGCGAAGAAGGCCGGCGCGGACGCCGTCTACCCGGGCTACGGCTTCATGTCCGAGAACCCGGACCTGGCCCGCGCCTGCCGCGAGGAGGGCATCACCTTCGTCGGCCCGCCGACCGAGGTGCTCCACCTGACCGGCAACAAGTTCCGAGCCGTCGCCGCGGCCCGCGAGGCCGGCGTCCCGGTGCTGGAGTCGTCGGACCCGTCGTCGGACGTCGACGAGCTGCTCGCGGCCTCGGAGAACATCGACTTCCCGATCTTCGTCAAGGCCGTCGCCGGGGGTGGCGGGCGCGGTATGCGCCGGGTCCAGGAGCCGGGCGCGCTGCGTGAGGCGATCGAGGCGGCGATGCGCGAGGCCGAGTCCGCGTTCGGCGATCCGACCGTGTTTCTCGAGCAGGCCGTGGTGAACCCGCGCCACATCGAGGTCCAGATCCTCGCCGACGCCGACGGCAACGTCGTGCATCTCTACGAGCGGGACTGCTCGGTGCAGCGCCGCCACCAGAAGGTCGTCGAGATCGCCCCGGCGCCGAACCTCGATCCCGAGGTCCGCGACGCCATCTGCGCCGACGCGGTCAACTTCGCGCGCCAGATCGGCTACGTCAACGCGGGCACCGTGGAGTTCCTGCTCGACGAGCGCGGCAAGCACCACTTCATCGAGATGAACCCGCGGATCCAGGTCGAGCACACGGTGACCGAGCAGGTCACCGACCGGGACCTGGTCATCGCCCAGCTGCGGATCGCGTCCGGGATGACGCTGCCCGAGCTCGCGCTGACCCAGGACGCGATCACGCTGACCGGCACGGCGATGCAGACCCGTATCACCACCGAGGACCCGGCCAACGAGTTCCGCCCGGACGTCGGGACGATCTCGGTGTACCGCTCCCCGGGCGGCCCCGGCGTGCGGCTCGACGGCGGCACCGTGCACGTCGGCGCCGAGGTGTCGGCGCACTTCGACTCGATGCTGGTCAAGCTCACCTGCCACGGCCACGACTTCACCAACGCCGCCCGCCGGGCCCGCCGCGCCATCGCCGAGTTCCGGATCCGTGGCGTCGCGACGAACCTGCCGTTCCTCGCCGCCGTCCTCGAGGACGACGACTTCAAGGCTGGCCGGGTCACCACCAGCTTCATCGAGGAACGCCCGCACCTGCTCAAGGCCCGCCCGTCCGCCGACCGGGGCTCGCGGATCCTGCAGTTCCTCGGCGAGACGACGGTGAACAAGCCGAACGGTGACCGCCCCGTCGTCGTCGAGCCGGTCGACAAGCTGCCGCTGGAGGTGGACCTCGACGCGCCGGTGCCGGACGGGTCGGCGCAGCTGTTGCGGGAGCTGGGTCCGGAGGGGTTCGCGGCCCGGCTGCGGGCCCGGTCGGCGGTGGCGGTCACCGACACCACGTTCCGGGACGCACACCAGTCGCTGCTGGCCACCCGGGTGCGTACCCGTGACCTCGTCGCGGTCGCGCCGTACGTCGCCCGCACGATGCCCGAGCTGCTCTCCCTCGAGTGCTGGGGTGGAGCGACGTACGACGTGGCACTGCGGTTCCTGGCCGAGGATCCGTGGGAGCGGCTCGGCGCGATCAAGGCCGCTGCGCCGAACATCTGCACGCAGATGCTGCTGCGCGGCCGCAACACGGTGGGCTACACCCCGTACCCGGTGGAGGTGACCGATGCGTTCGTCGCGGAGGCGGCGGCGACGGGGATGGACATCTTCCGGATCTTCGATGCGCTCAACGACGTGTCGCAGATGCGTCCGGCGATCGACGCCGTCCGCAACACCGGGACCGCGCTGGCCGAGGTGGCGCTCTGCTACACCGCGGATCTGTCGGATCCCGGCGAGAAGCTCTACACCCTCGACTACTACCTGCGCCTCGCCGAGCAGATCGTCGACGCCGGTGCGCACGTGCTGGCGATCAAGGACATGGCGGGGTTGTTGCGGCCCCCGGCGGCGCGGACGTTGGTGTCGGCGTTGCGGGAGCGGTTCGATCTGCCGGTGCATCTGCACACCCATGACACGGCGGGTGGGCAGTTGGCGACGTTGACCGCGGCGATCGATGCGGGGGTCGATGCGGTGGACGGTGCGGTGGCGTCGATGGCGGGGACGACGTCGCAGCCGTCGTTGTCGGCGTTGGTGGCGGCGACCGATCACACCGAGCGGGCGACGGGGTTGTCGTTGCAGGCGGTGGGTGACATGGAGCCGTACTGGGAGGCGGTGCGGAAGGTCTACGCCCCCTTCGAGTCCGGGCTCGCCAGCCCCACCGGCCGGGTCTATCACCACGAGATCCCGGGTGGGCAGTTGTCGAACCTGCGTCAGCAGGCCATCGCGCTCGGCCTGGGGGACCGGTTCGAGCTGATCGAGGACTGTTATGCGGCGGCGGACCGGATGCTGGGGCGGCTGGTGAAGGTGACGCCGTCGTCGAAGGTCGTGGGCGACCTCGCCCTGCACCTGGTCGGCGCCGGGGTCGACGCGGCGGACTTCGAGAAGGACCCGGCGTCGTTCGACGTGCCGGACTCGGTGATCGGGTTCCTGCGCGGCGAGCTGGGTGAGCCCCCGGCGGGCTGGCCCGAGCCGTTCCGGACCCGTGCCCTGGAGGGCCGCAGCCCCGAGGCGGAGAGGGCGGAACTGTCCATCGAGGACCGTCGCGGGCTCCGTGACGAGCGCCGCCGCACGCTGAACCGGCTGCTGTTCCCCGGCCCGACGAAGGACTTCGACGCGCACCGCGAGCACTACGGCAACACCTCGGTGCTCTCGACGAAGGACTTCTTCTACGGCCTGGAGGAGGACCTCGAGCACACGGTGGAGCTCGAGCCCGGCGTGACGCTGCTGATCGAGCTGGAAGCGGTCTCCGAGCCCGACGAGCGCGGCTACCGCACCCTGCTCACCACCCTGAACGGGCAGATCCGCCCGGTCTCGGTGCGCGACGAGTCCGTCGCGACCGAGGTCAAGGCCGCGGAGAAGGCCGACAAGTCGAACGACGGCCACGTCGCCGCCCCGTTCGCCGGCGTCGTCACGCTCCAGGTCGCCGAGGGCGACACCGTCGACGCCGGCCAGACCGTGGCCACGATCGAGGCGATGAAGATGGAGGCCTCGATCACCACCCACCGCGCCGGCACCGTGTCCCGCCTCGCGATCGGCGACGTCCAGCAGGTCGAGGGCGGCGACCTGCTCGTCGAGCTGCGGTAGGCGCCTCCGGCGCTCGTGAGTGGTTCATTCGGTCAGGGCCGAGGCAACCACTCACGAGTGCCGGAGGCACCATGAACACGTGACGAGGGTGATCGCGGGGGCCGCGGGCGGGCGACGGCTGGACGTGCCGCCGTCGGGCACCCGGCCCACGTCCGACCGGGTGCGGGAGGCCCTGTTCTCCGCGCTCGACCACGACCCGGGGCTCGGCGGCGCGGCCGTCCTGGACGTCTGTGCCGGGTCCGGGGCGCTCGGGCTCGAGGCGCTGTCCCGCGGCGCGGCCGACGCGGTGTTCGTCGAGGCCGACAAGCGTGCGGCGGGGGTGCTGCGGCGCAACGTCGGGTCCGTCGGGCTCGGCGGCCGCGTCGTCGCCGGCCGGGCCGGGACCGTGCTCGCCGGGCCCGCACCGCGGACGTTCGACGTCGTGCTGGTCGACCCGCCCTACGCCGTCGGCGACGCCGAGATCGCCGGCTGGCTCACGGCCGCGGCGGGCAACGGCTGGCTCGCCGGCGACGCGGTGGTGGTCGTCGAGCGCGCCAAGGGTTCCGGCGACTTCGCCTGGCCCGCCGGGTTCGAGCCCGGACGGTCCCGCCGGTACGGCGACACCGTCCTGCACCACGCCCGGCACACCGGGGCCGTGTCGGATCCCGACGGTCCGCGGGGCCCGGTAGGACGCCCGGAGCGATGATCACCGGCTGATAGGTTCCGCCGCATGTCCGTCGTGCGTCGTGCGGTGTGCCCCGGTTCCTACGACCCGCCGACGGTCGGTCACCTCGACGTGATCGCGCGGACCGCGGGACTGTTCGACGAGGTCTTCGTCGCGATCCTGGTCAACCCGCGCAAGCAGGGCATGTTCGAGGTCGACGAGCGGGTCGCGATGCTGGAGGAGATCACCTCCGACCTCCCCGGCGTGCGGGTCGAGTCGTTCTCCGGGCTCGTCGTCGACTACTGCCGCGAGCGGGGCGCCCAGGCACTGGTGAAGGGCCTCCGCGGCGCCACCGACTACGACTACGAGCTCCCGATGGCGCACATGAACCGGCACCTCACCGGCGTCGAGACGCTGTTCCTGCCCGGGGCGCCGGGCCAGGTCTACGTGTCGAGCTCGCTCGTCAAGGAGGTCGCCCGCGGCGGCGGCGACGTGACGCCGTTCCTGCCGCCGAGCATCCACGCCCGGCTGGTCGAGCGCCTGCAGGGTTGAGCCGCAGGGTTCGCGTTCACATGTGTGGGGGTCACCCGTCCGGAACTTGACACGCGGGAGTGGCCGGTAATAACGCCCGGTACAGGTCGGCGGTGCGATGATCCCTCGCGTGTACCGGGTCTTCGAGTCGCTGGACGCGCTGGTGACGATCGTCGAGGAGGCGCGCAGCGTCCCGATGACGTCCAACTGCGTCGTCCCGCGTGGCGACGTGCTGGAGCTCCTCGACGACGTGCGCGAGGCGATCCCCGGCGAGATGGACGACGCCCAGGACGTCCTCGACCGCCGCGACGAGGTCGTCTCCGAGGCCGAGCGGGAGGCCGAGGAGACCCGGTCCGCCGCGAACTCCGAGGCCGAGGAGACCCTGCAGAACGCGCGCACCGAGGCCGAGCGGCTCGTCGCCGAGGCCCAGGAGGAGGCCGCGCAGACCCTCGCCGAGGCCCGGCACGAGGCCGAACGTGCTGTCGCCGAGGGGCGCAGGCAGTACTCGGAGCTCACCGACCGGGCCCGCGACGAGGCCGAGCGGATGGGGCACGCCGGGCGGGCCGCGCACGACCGCCTCGTCGCCGACGGGCAGAACGAACAGACCCGGCTCCTGTCGCAGGCCGAGGTCGTCCGCGCCTCGCACGCCGAGGCCGGCCGCGTCGTCGACGCCGCCCACGCCGAGAGCGACCGGCTCCGCCGCGAGTGCGACGACTACGTCGACACCACCCTCGGCGAGCTGGAGACGACGCTGAACAACGCGCTCGGCGTCGTCGGGCGGGGCCGCAGCCAGCTCTGGCGCGGCGGGCAGTACGACCCCGGCTACGAGTCCGGTTACGCGCAGAACGGCGGCCGGTCCGGTACCGGGATGGATCTCATCGACTGAGCGGGCCGGCTCAGCCCTGGGCGGCCGCCCACTCCGCGACCCGGCGCTCGCTCTCGGCGGGCGAGAGGTCCTCCACCCGCGTCATCACGGCCCACCGCACGCCGTACGGGTCGACGACCGAGGCGAACAGGTCCCCGGACACGAAGGTCGTCAGCGGTTCCCGGATGGTCGACCCCGCCGCGGTCAGGACGGCGACGGCGGCCTCGGCGTCCGGCACGTAGACCGCGAGCGACAGGCTCACCGGCTGGTCGCCCGGCTCGGCGGAGACCAGGCCGTAGGACGGCATCGCGTCGCTGACGGTGAACCGCCCGGACGGCAGCGCCAGCTCGGCGTGCCCGATCAGCCCACCCATCTCCGTGATCGAGACGACCCGTGCGCCGAACGCCGCGGAGTACAGTTCGACCGCCTCGCGGGCGGGGGACGCCACCAGGTGCGGTGTCAGCGAGGTGTGCGAGTTCGGGCGGCCCTCGGTGGTGTGCTCGCCGGTGGCGGCGGTGGTGGTGTTCGTCATACGGACCAGCCTGCCGCCCGTACCCGCTGCGTGCTTGAAGATTCCCGACAGCGTCGGCGTCACGGGTGGGGAGGGGCGGATGGTCGAGTCGCGGGGACACCTGAACCCGGGCGCACCGGAGGTGGCGCTGTCCCGGTTCCCGGCTGGTCTCGACGCGCTCGTCCGCTGGGTCTGGGTCGCCCGCTGGACCGTGCCGCACGGCCGCACCGTGACCCAGCGGGTCCTGCAGTACCCGTCGTTCAACCTGGTCACCGGTCCGGTCGGGGCGTACCTGTACGGGCCGCGGACCGTCGTCGGCACCCGTGAGCTCGCCGGCCGTTCCTGGGTGGCCGGCGTGCTGCTCCGCCCGGCCGCGGCGCCGGTGCTCACCACGACCGCACCGGCCGCGCTGACCGGCGCCGAGGAGCCGTTCCCCGGCGCACCGGTCGCGGAGCTGACGGCCGCGGTGCACGGTTCCGAGCCGGACCGGGCGGTCGCCGCCGTCGTGCGGGACTGGCTCGGGCCGTACGCGGACCGCGTCACCGACGCGGGGCTGCTGGTCAACCGGGCCTGCGCGCTCGCCGAGGAGCGGACCGACCTCGTCCGCGCCGACCAGCTCGCCGACGCGACCGGGGTCGCGCCGCGCACCCTCGAACGTCTGGTCCGCGCGCACGTCGGGCTGACCCCGCTGTGGCTGATCGACTGCCGGCGGCTGCAGTCGGCCGCGACCACGTTGCGCGAGGACCCCGGCGCGGACCTGGCCGCGCTGGCCGCCGACCTCGGGTACGCCGACCAGGCCCACTTCACCCGTCGCTACCGGGCCGTCGTCGGGGAGACGCCGGGCGCGACCCGGCGGGCCGCACGCGCGGCCGGCTGAGACCCGGCGAATCCGTCCCGCTGCGCCGAACGGCGTACTACTCTTCCGCTCCATGGCGCGCCGGCCCGAGCCCGATCCGACGACCTGGTGGGAGCGCTACGGACATCGGCTGGAAGGAAGCCCCGTGACGACCCGACCGGTCGACCCGCCGTCGTACCCGCCCGCTCCGGCGCGGCCCGACCTGCGCGAGGCCGAGGTGCTGCGGCCGCGCGCCGAACGGCCCCGCACCGGCTGGCGCCGGATGCTGCACGACGTGACCGGCGGCCGGGTCAACCCGGGACCGAGCGACGCCGAGGAGCGGCGCGACGCCCTGCTGACCCGCATCCGCGGGCCGCTGCCCGGCGCGCACCGGGTCGCGGTCATGTCGGTCAAGGGCGGCGTCGGGAAGACGACCGTGTCCGCCTGCCTCGGGCTGGCCCTGGCCGAGCACCGTGGTGACCGGGCCGTCGTCCTCGACGCGAACCCGGACGCCGGGACCCTCGCCGACCGGTTGACCGGCGACTCACGGGTCACCGTCCGGGAGCTGCTCGACGACCTGGAGTCCGTCGGGACCTGGACCGACGTCTCCCGGTACACCAGCCTCGCGGGCCGGCTGCAGGTCCTCTCCTCCGAGCAGGACCCGGCCGCGGGCGACGCGTTCCGCCGCGACGAGTACGAGCGCGTCTGCGACCTGCTCGGCCGGTTCTTCAACATCATCGTCACCGACTCGGGCACCGGGCTGGTCCACTCCGCGATGGAGGGGACCCTCGCCCGCGCCGACTCGGTCGTCGTGGTCGGCGCCCCCACCGTCGACGGCGCCGGGCGGGCGAGCAGGACACTGGACTGGCTGGTCGCGCACGGGCACGCCGGCCTCGCGGCGGACGCGGTCGTGGTGCTGTCCTGCGACCGGCACAGCGCCGAGGTCGACGCCGACCGGATCCTCGAGCACTTCCGGAGCCGGGTGCGCGGCGTCGTCCCGGTCCCGCACGACCCGCACCTGGCCACCGGCGGCCGGATCGACCCGGCCCGGCTGCGCCCCGCGACGTCGGACGCGTTCCTCGAGCTCGGTGCCCTCGTCGCCGACGCGTTCGACGCGCGACCGGCGGGTTGATCGGTGCGCGTACGCTGGTCCGGGTCATGAGCACGCATCGCACGCCCGGAGACCGTCCCGACGAGAACCCGTGGGTGTTCAGCACCCGCGAGCTGGCCCGGCGGCCCGGCACACAGCGCACCGTCCAGCGCACGGTGCCCGCCCCGTCGGGCGACGCCGCCATCGGTCTGGCCGGCGTCATCGCCGTCCCCGAGGACTCGGAGGTCGACCTCGACCTCTCCCTGGAGTCGGTCACCGAGGGCGTCTACGTCTCCGGCACGGCCGCTGCGCGGCTGGAGGGCGAGTGCTCCCGGTGCCTCGACCCGATCGGCGACGACGTCGCGGTCCGGATCGGCGAGCTGTTCGCCTACCCGGACTCGGTCACCGAGGAGACCACCGACGCCGACGAGATCCCGCGGCTGGTCGACGACCGGATCGACATCACCCAGACCGTGCGCGACGCCGTCGTCACCGATCTCCCGATGGCGCCGCTGTGCAGGCCCGACTGCCCGGGCCTGTGCGACGTCTGTGGCGAGAGGTGGGCCGATCTCCCGCAGGATCACGGGCATGAGACACTGGATCCTCGTTGGGCGGCGCTCAAGGAGCGCCTGCCCTCCACCGACTGAGCGGGGGCTCCACGCGGAGCCCGCTCCCGGTGGGAAGACCTGATCGTTCGAAGTACCGAGGAGTGTCATCATGGCCGTCCCCAAGCGCCGGATGTCGCGGTCCAACACGCGTGCGCGCCGGTCGCAGTGGAAGGCCACTGCGCCGAACCTCGTCGCGTGCTCGAACCGCGCGTGCCGCGAGCCGAAGCTCCAGCACATCGCCTGCCCGACCTGCGGTCAGTACGACGGCCGGCAGGTCACCAGCCCGGCCTGATCCGGTAGTGGGTGACAAGAGCGTGACCGGTCCGGTGACGGACCGGTCTCCTCTGCTGTCCGCACTCGGGGTCGAGCTGGACGAGGAGCTGCTGACCCTCGCGCTCACCCACCGCTCGTACGCCTACGAGCACGGTGGACTGCCCACCAACGAGCGCCTGGAGTTCCTGGGCGACTCGGTGCTGTCCATCGTGATCACCGAACGGCTCTACCGGGACCACCCGGACCTCCCCGAGGGGCAGCTCGCGAAGCTGCGGGCCAGCGTCGTCAACATGCACGCGCTGGCGGGCGTCGCCGTGGCGCTGCCCACTCCCGGTGAGTCGTCCGACGGTCTCGGCGCCTACCTGTACCTGGGGCGCGGCGAGGAACTGACCGGTGGCCGGTCGAAGGCCAGCATCCTGGCCGACGCCACCGAGGCCCTGCTCGGCGCCGTCTACCTGCAGCACGGGCTGGAGCCCTCCCGCGAGCTCGTCCACCGGCTGTTCGCCGACCTGCTGCACAGTGCGCCGCTGCTCGGCGCCGGTCTCGACTGGAAGACCAGCCTGCAGGAGCTCACCGCGGCCGGCGGGCACGGCGTGCCCGAGTACCGGATCGACGAGGAGGGCCCGGACCACCTCAAGGTGTTCACCGCGACCGCCGTCGTCGGGGGCCGTGACCTCGGCAGCGGGGCGGGCCGCACCAAGAAGGAAGCCGAGCAGAAGGCCGCCGAGCTCGCCTGGCGCACCCTCTCGGCCGAGAGCACCGGCTCCACGCACTAGATGCCGGAGCTCCCCGAGGTCGAGGTCGTCCGCCGGGGCCTCGCCGACCACGTCCTGGACCGCCGGGTCGCCGCCGTCGAGGTGCTGCACCCGCGGGCCGTCCGGCGGCATCCCACCGGCTCGGCGGACTTCACCGCCCGACTGACCGGGCGGACGCTGCGTGCGGCCGCCCGCCGTGGCAAGTACCTGTGGCTCGAACTCGACACGGCCGAGGCCGGGGACGACGCGCTCCTCGCGCACCTCGGGATGTCCGGCCAGATGCTCGTCGAGGATCCGGCGGAACCCGACGAGAAGCACCTGCGGGTCCGCCTCCGTTTCGACGACGACGGCCCCGAGCTGCGCTTCGTCGACCAGCGCACGTTCGGCGGGCTGTCGGTCCATCCGCTCGCCCCGGCGTCCGGCGGGGGCCTGCTGCCCGAGCCGGTCGCGCACATCGCGCGCGACCCGATGGACCCGGCCTTCTCCGCCGACGACACCGTCGCCGCGCTGCGCCGCAGGCGGACCGAGGTCAAGCGGGCGCTGCTGGACCAGACCGTGGTCTCGGGCATTGGCAACATCTACGCCGACGAGGCCCTCTGGCGGGCGAGACTGCACGGCCTGCGGCCCACCGAGAAGCTCACCCGGGCACAGGGGCACGCCGTGCTCGACGCGGCCACCACCGTCATGACCGCGGCGCTCGCCCAGGGCGGTACCTCGTTCGACGCGCTGTACGTCAACGTCAACGGGGCGTCGGGGTACTTCGACCGGTCCCTGAACGTCTACGGACAGGTGGACCGGGCCTGCCCGCGCTGCGGCACGCCGATCCGGCGGGACGCGTTCATGAACCGCTCGTCCTTCACCTGCCCGCGCTGCCAGCCGAGACCCCGCACGCCGCGCACCTGACCCGCGCGCCGAGCACCTGACCCGCGCGCCGGTGCCGGGCCCTGGCGCACCGGACGCTCGCGCTCGTGCCGGGCCGCCGGGCGGTGCACCGCGCCCCTCGAGCGGCACACCGTGTCCGCCGGCCTCGGCCGTTGCGGTGCATGGCGTACCCGTCGCCGGGGCCGGCTGCGCGCTCGGCCGACGCAGCGGTGCCCGGCGAGTCGCTGGGTCGGCGACCGGGTTGCTGGGGGAGCCCACCGTTGCCGGGGTGCCATCGCGATGCTGCGAACCGCTGCGATGCTGCGAACCGCTGCGATGCTGCGAACCGCTGCGATGCTGCGAACCGCTGCGATGCTGCGAACCGCTGCGATGCTGCGAACCGCTGCGATGCTGCGAACCGCTGCGATGCTGCGAACCGCCGCGAGCTGCGGACCGCCGAGATGCAGCACAGCGCGAATTGTCGATCACTAGGCAACACTGACCTGCATCTCGGCGGGGGTGAACCGGGCCGGTGCGGTGCGGGGCGAGCACGGTGCGGGCCGGTGCGAGGTGCGCTGCGGGGCATGGCGCGGTGCGCTGCGGGGCATGGCGCGGTGCGCTGCGGGGCATGGAGCGGCGCGGTGCGGGGAACGGCGCGGCACGGTACGGAGCGGCGCGGTGCACGGCACGGCGCGGCACGGCGCGGTGCGGTGCACGGCACGGTACGGAGCGGTGCGGTGCGGTGCACGGCACGGTACGGAGCGGCGCGGCACGGCGCGGCACGGGGCGGCACGGCGCGGCACGGCACGGCGCGGCGCGGCACGGCGCGGCACGGCACGGCGCGGCACGGCACGGCACGGCGCGGCGCGGCGCGGGGCACGGCACGGAGCGGTGAGGTGCGGGGCGGGGCTCGGGTTGGAGCGGGCCGCGAAACGGGGCCCGGAGCGGCGCGAGGCGGGTCGCTCATGCGGCGGAGGATGCAACGCGTTCGACACTACTGCGCATCACATAGTACTCTCCGGCGCAGAAGGAGGGGGCGATGGACACCAGCCAGCTGCTCAAGGGGGTGCTCGACCTCGCGGTCCTGGCCGTGCTCGACAAGGAGGACGGCTACGGCTACGAGGTCGTGCGGGCACTGCGCGCGGCGGGACTCTCCGAGGTCGGTGACGCGTCGGTCTACGGCACCCTGCGCCGGCTCTACGGCGCGGGCCTGCTGACCTCGTACGTGGTCCCGAGCGAGGAGGGACCGCACCGCAAGTACTACGCGATCAACGAACCGGGCCGGGCCCGGCTGCAGGAGACGACGGCGCGGTGGCGGACGTTCGCCGCCACGATGGAAGGCCTGGTGGGCACGTGATGGCCGAGAACGGGACCGACGAGACGATCCGGATCGACGACGCGGCCACGGCCGACTATCTCGACGGGTTGCGGTCGGCGCTGGCCGACCTGCCTTCCGCGGAGCTGGCCGAGATCGTCGAGGACGCCCGCGGGCACCTCGCCGACCTCGCGGGTGAGCTGGGGGAGGCCTACGACCGGGCCGCGGTGCACGAGCGCCTCGGGACCCCCGCGGCGTACGCGGCCGAGCTGCGCGCCGCCGCGGGGTTCCCGGCGCCGCCCGGTCCGGAGCCCCGTCCGCGCTGGGCGGCGCGGTTCGCGGTGCTCACGCTGGTCGGCGCGATGCTGCTCGCCGCGCTCGGCGGCGTCATCGGGGTGCCGGAGGGCGGCCTCGCGCTGATCCTCGGGCTCGTCGTCGCAGGGGTCGGGGTGTTGCCGGTGCTGCGGGACGGCCCGCGCCAGCCGACGGCGGGGGCGCTGCGACCGGTCCGGGCGCTCGACCGGCTGCGCGTCCGGGACGGTGCCCCGGCCGAGCCGAACTGGCGGGACCTGCCGGCGTTCGTCGCCGTCCTGCAGCCGGGGTGGTGGGTGCTGCGCGCCGTCGTCGCGGCGGGGGTGGTCGCCGTGATGCTCACGACGGGCGGCTCCACGGCGGTGCTGGTGACGGTGCTCGTCTCGCTGGCGGCCGTGCCGCTCTCGGTCGCGCTCGGGGCCCGCTCCCGGTCCGACCGGCGGCTGCTGTGGGCGGTGCTGCCGCTGAACGTGTTCGCGGCGGGGCTGGTGTTCGCCGCGGCCGGGGCGCTCGCCGAGGACGACGACCCGGTCCGCTACTCCACGCCGTCCGGGCTCACGCTCGACGGCGAGTCGATCACCGACGTGCGCCCGTTCGACGCGAAGGGCAGGCCGCTGTCCGGGGTGTACCTGTTCGACCAGGACGGCACCCCGCTGGTGGTGGACGACTACTGCCCGGTCCGCGGACGCCCGGTGGCCGACGAGCCGGACGCGCCCGGTCCGTACCCCCGGGGGACCCGGACCTCGGACCCACGGACCGGTGAGTGCGTGACGACGCCGCCCGCGCCGATGGTCGTCACGATCCCGGGCGCGACGCCCGCACCCGCCACCTCGGCGGGTGCTCCGCCGTCGGCTCCGCCCGCACCGACCGCCACACCGGCGCCGGCCGCCCCGCGCCCCGGCGGCTGAGCAGCACCGGGGGTGGCCCGCGCTGCAGCGCGGGGACAGGACCTGCCGGACTCGGGGGAGAGCCGGCCACCCGGGCCGGGGGTACGCAGGGGGAGCGTGCCCCGGCCCGCCCGGCGCCGGGTACGCACAGGGGGCGTGCCCGGCGCCCGGGACCGGTCAGAGCCAGTCGTTGAACTTGAACATCGCGAAGAGCCCGACGGCGAGCAGCACCATGAGCCCGAACGCCATCGGGTAGCCGAACATCCAGTGCAGCTCCGGCATGTAGTCGAAGTTCATGCCGTAGACGCCGGCGATCAGGCTGGGCGCGAAGAGGATCGCCGCCCAGGACGACACCTTCTTCATCTGCTCGTTCTGCTGGAACCCGGCCTCGGTCAGCCGCGTCATCTCGTCGTTCTGCCGCTGCGCGACCAGGGTCGCGTTGACGGTGAGGATGTTGCCGAGCAGGTCCCGGAAACCCTCGACCCGCTCACGGACCCTTGTGGCGTGGTCGATGACGTCCCGCATCGCCCGTCGCAGCTCGACGTCCGGGCTCGGCCCGGATTTCGCGAACCGGCCGCGCAGCTCGAGGAAGATCTCCTGCAGCGGTTCCACCGCCCGCTGGAAGGCGATCACCTCGCGGGTCAGCTGGTAGATCCGCCGGGAGACGTGCGGGTCGCCGCGGAAGACCTGCTCCTCGATCTCGTCGATGTCGTCCTGCAGGCCGTCGAGGACCGGGATGTAGTCGTCGACGACCCGGTCGAGGACGGCGTAGAGCACCGCCATCGGGCCGTGCGCCAGCAGCTCCGGGTCACGCTCCAGCCGTTCACGGACCTCGCCGAGGTCCGGCTCGACCGCGTGCCGGACGGTGAGCACGAAGTCCGGGCCGAGGAACAGGTGCACCTCGCCGATCTGCACGACCTCGTCGCGGTCGACGTAGCGGGCCGGGCGCAGCACGACGAACTCGGTGTCGCCGTAGCGCTCCATCTTCGGCCGCTGGTGGGCGTTGACGGTGTCCTCGACGGCGAGGGAGTGGAGGTCGAACTCCTTCGCGAGCTCCTCGATCTCCTCGACGTCCGGGCGGAGCATGCCGATCCAGCAGAAGCTGTACGGGGCGGTGGACCCGTCGCCGTCGCCGGTGTGGTCGCTCCGGCAGCGGTGCAGCTCCTCGAGCGCACCGTCGACCGACGCCGGGGCGGCGGCCCGCCGGCCGTCGACGTACACCGCGTTGTCGATCACCGACATGCCTGCGACCTCCCGCCGACCTCGCGTTCCCGGGTGTCCGACCGGGCCGTCGTGCAGGGTAACCACCCCGCTCACGCTCCGCCGACCGGTCGCGAGCCGCCTCGCCGACCCGCTGGGAGATCCGGGGTACCTCCGGTGGGAGGTGACGGCCCGCGCGGCGCTCCCGGCACGGTCACCCCGTGACGCCGCCCGGACGGTGCAGGTCCGCGACCGCGGCGACGACCGCGCCGGATGAGCTGTGGGAGAGCAGGTGGCCCGCGCCCGCCACCACCGTCGTCTCCGTTCCGAGCATCCGCCGGGCCGGGACGGCGAGCCGGTGCGCCGGGAAGAAGCGGTCACCGGCGCCGGCCAGCACCCGGAACGGCGTCCGCCCCCAGCCGGTCAGCACCGGCGTCGGCAGCGGTGCGGGCGCCAGGCTGGTGCGGGCGTGCCGCGCCACCAGCGTCATCCACTCGATCAACCGGTCCCGCTCCGGGACGGTCGCGCCGCCGTCCATCGTTCCCAGCAGCCGGTCCGACCACCGCTCCGTCCGCCGCAGCGTCCATCCGAGGGCCGCGGTGAGGACCCCGGGATCCACCCGGGCCGTGACGAGGCCCGCGGGCGCCACGAGCACCATGCCCGTGATCCGCGGGGCCGGCTCGGCACACAGCGCCACGGCCGCGCCGAGTGACTCGCCGACGACGACCATCGGCTCGGTGCCGAGGTGGGCCTGCACCTCGGCGAACCACCGGCGGTGCCGCGTCACGCGGTCGTCCCGGTACCGCACGCCGGAGCTCAGGCCGGGCTGGCCCGGCAGGTCGGGCACGGTGACCCGGTGGGTCGCAGCCAGCTCGGTGACGAGCCCGACGGACGCTGCGACGCCGAAGTTGGTACCCGGCAGCAGGAGGACCCGCGGGCCGTCGCCGACGGTCGTCAGGTGGGTGTGCCCCAGCGAGGTACCCACGACCTGCCGCTCGGCGGCGGGCAGGTGCCGGTCCAGCACGCCGCGGCACCAGTCCTGGACGATCCGGCGCCCCGGCTCCGAACGGTAGATCTGCACGAGTGGTCCTCCCGGCGAACGACGGTTCCGCTCGCCGACCAGACTTCCCGGCACACCGAGGACGATCGTAGAGCCACGGGTGCGGCGGCAGGCCTGCCCGGGCCGTCAGGATCCCGTCAAGATCGGGCGGGCCCCGCGGGGGATCAGGAACGGCCGCGTCCGGTGTCGTCGCCGGGCCGTCGTCGCGGCGTTCCCGGGGTCGTCGTCCGCGACCACCGAGGCGATGCCGGCTCAGGTCTCGAACCGGTACCCCATACCGGCCTCGGTGATCAGATATCGGGGTGCGGACGGCACCGGCTCCAGCTTCCGCCGTAGCTGGGCCAGGTAGACCCGCAGGTAGTGGGTCTCGGTGTCGTAGCTCGGCCCCCACACCTCGTGCAGGAGCCGCCGCCGGTCGACGAGCTTGCCGCGGTTGCGGACGAGCACCTCGAGGATCCCCCACTCGGTCGGGGTGAGGTGGACGTCCCCGCCGCCGGAGTCCACGACGGTCTTCGCCGCCAGGTCGACGGTGAAGGCGTCGGTCCTGATCACCGCCTCGCCGTCCACGGTCGTGACGGCGGCCCTGCGGACGGCCGCGCGGAGCCGGGCGAGCAGTTCCGCCATCCCGAACGGCTTGGTGACGTAGTCGTCCGCGCCGGCGTCGAGGGCACGGACCTTGTCGCCGGAGTCGCCGCGCGCGGACAGCACGATGATCGGCACGGCGCTCCAGCCGCGGATCCCCTCGATGACCTCGGACCCGTGCAGGTCGGGCAGCCCGAGATCGAGCACGACGACGTCGGGGTGCCCGTCCGCTGCCCGGCGCAGTGCCGCGGCCCCGTCCTCGGCGAGGAGTACGGCGTACCCGTGCGCCGCGAGGTTGATCCGGAGCGCGCGCAGGATCTGCGGATCGTCGTCGACGACCAGGACCGTGGTCCGCACCCCGGTCACCGCCGGGCTCCCGCCGGCGCAGCGGGCAGTGACACGACCACCGTCAGTCCACCCCCGGGTGTGTCCTCCACGGTCAGGGTGCCGCCCATCGCCGTCGTGAGGCCCTGTGCCACGGAGAGCCCCAGACCGAGGCCGCTGGTCGCATCCCGGTCCCCGAGTCGCTGGAACGCGGCGAACAGGTCACCCATCCGCCGCCGCGGTACGCCGGGACCGCGGTCGACGACACGCAGCTCGACGCGGTCGGAGTGCGCGCTGGCCCGTACCGTCACGCCCCTCCCGCCGTGCCGCAGGGCGTTGTCGATCACGTTCGCGATCACCCGCTCCAGCAGGCCCGAGTCGGCGACGACGTCAGGGACGTCCTCCGCGACCGCGACCGTGACGTCTCCGGCCCCGTCCAGGCCGATCAACGCGGTCGCCACCACCTCGTCGTAGCCGACGGGGGCGAGCAGCGGCGTCACGGCACCCGCGGCCAGCCGGGAGGAGTCGAGCAGGTTGTCCACCAGGTTGCTGAGCCGGTCCGCGGACTCCTCGACGGTGGCGAGCAGCTCCGCGCGGTCGTCGTCGGGGAGCCGCAGCCCGGGATCGCGCAGACTGCCGACCGCGGCCTTGATGGAGGTCAGCGGGGTCCGGAGGTCGTGGCCGACCGCGGAGAGCAGCGCCCCGCGGGTCTCGTTGACCTCTGCCCGGCGTTCGGCGTCGGCGGCACCGGCCTCGGACCGTTGACCCCGCAGTGCCAGCAGCGCCTGCCCGCCGACCGTCTCCAGCAGGCGGCGATCGGCGGCCGGCAGTGTCCGCCCGGTCCCGATCAGGTGCAGGCCGTCGTCGACGAGCACGTCGACGTCGGCCTGCTCGGGGCGGCCACACCCGACCGGTCCGGCGGAGGCGATCACGTTCCAGGCCCGGTCCGGCCCGCGCTCCAGCAGGGCGGCGCAGGTCAGTCCGAAGGTCTCGCGAACCTTGGTCAGGAGGCGTGGGAGCGGGTCCGCCCTGGTGAGGACGGTCCGCGCGAACGACGCGAGCAGCGCAGCCTCGGCCCGGGCCCGCGCGGCCTGCTCCGCCTGCCGGGCCGCGCGGTCCACGACGAGCGCGACCAGCACCCCGGCCAGCAGCAGCGCGACGACGGTGAGCAGGTTCCCGGCGGCGGCCACGTTCAGCGAGTAGAAGGGCTGGGTGAAGAAGAAGTTCAGAAGGATCCCGCCGAGCAACGCCGCGAGCAGCGCCGGGCCGAGGCCGCCGGCCAGCGCTGCGAGCACCGTGGCCAGGAAGTAGAGCACCACGTCGGTGGACAGGTCGACCACCCCGGTGAACGCGACGCCCAGCACGGTTGCGGCGGCCGGGCCGATGACGGCGGTCACCCAGCCCGCGATCTGACGCCCGTAGGGCAGCCCGTTCCGCAGGGTGGGGAGCCGCAGCACCCGTCCGGCACGGTCGTGGGTGACCATGTGGACGTCGATCGGACCGGACTCCTGTACGACCCGCGCCCCGATCCCCGGGTCGAACAGCCGCGCCACCCGGGACCGGCGCGAGGTCCCCAGCACCAGCTGGGTGGCGTTGACCCCACGGGCGAAGTCGAGCAGGGCACGGGTGACGGCGTCCGCCCCGCCGTCGCCGACGGCGGTGTGGAAGCTCGCGCCGACGTCGTCGGCGAGCCGGCGGATCCGGTCGACCGAGCCCACCGGCGCGGCCGCAAGGCCGTCCCCGCGCAGCACGTGGACCGCGATCAGGTCGGCCTTGCCGGAGCGGGTCGCGATCCGGGCGGCCCGCCGCAGCACGGTCTCCGACTCCGCCCCGCCGGTGAGCGCGACGACGACCCGTTCCCGCGTCTCCCACACGTCGGTGACCTGCTCGTCGGCCCGGTAGCGCAGCAGGGCGACGTCGACCTCGTCGGCGACCCAGAGCAGCGCGAGCTCCCGCAGCGCGATCAGGTTCGGGACCTTGAAGTAGTGCCCGAGCGCGGCGTCGATCTTCTCGGCGGGGTAGACGTTGCCGTGCGCCAGGCGCCTGCGCAGCGCCTCCGGGGTGATGTCGACCAGCTCCAGCTGCTCGGCCCGGCGGACGACCTCGTCCGGCACGGTCTCGCGCTGGCGGGCCCCGGTGATCCGGTGCACGACGTCGCCGAGCGACTCCAGGTGCTGCACGTTCACCGTGGAGATGACGTCGATGCCCGCCTCCAGGAGCTCCTCGACGTCCTCCCAGCGCTTGGCGTGCCGCCCGCCGGGCGCGTTGGTGTGCGCGAGCTCGTCGACGAGCACGACCTCCGGGCGCCGGGCCAGTACCGCGTCGAGGTCCAGCTCCTCCAGGACGACCCCGCCGTGCGTCACCCGCCGCCGCGGCACCACCTCGAGCCCCTCCAGCGCCGCGGCGGTCCGGTCCCGGCCGTGCGTCTCGACGACCCCGACCACCACGTCGGTGCCGCGCCCGAGCCTGCGGTGGGCCTCGCCGAGCATGGCGAAGGTCTTGCCGACCCCGGGCGCGGCACCGAGATGGATGCGCAGCTCGCCACGCGGCCCGCCGCGCACCTTCTCGTCGCTCATCGACGAATGATCCCGCATCAGCCGTCCGCGTCCCGGACGGCGAGGTTCAGCTCGGTGACGTTCACCCGCGGGCTGCCGAGGAACCCGAGCGTGCGCCCGGTCGTGGCCTCGGCGACGAGCTCCCGGACCCGGTCCGGGTCCAGGCCGGTGACCCGGGCGACCCGGGGGGCCTGCAGGGCGGCGTACTCCGGGCTGATGTCCGGGTCCAGGCCGGACCCGGACGCGGTCACCGCGTCCGCGGGGACGACCTCGGGCGCGACGCCCTCCCGGGCCGCGATCAGCCGCTGCCGCTCGGTGACGGACTCGACCAGCTCGGCGTCGAACGCACCCTTGTTGGATCCGCCGGACGACGTCGTGTCCCCGGGACCCAGCACGTCGTCCGACGAGCCGGCCGGTCGGGTGTGGAAGTACGGGTCGGCGGCGGGGTCGGCGGCGACCGGGTCGATCCCGATCAGCGACGATCCGCTGCCGCCGGGCAGGATCGAGCCCTCGGCCTGGGCGTTCAGGCCCGGGATCCGGGCCACGCCCCAGATCGCGAGCGGGTAGACGATCCCGCACAGGACCGTCATGACGAGCAGCACGCGCAGGCCGACCGCGGTCTGGCGGCGCAGGGTGGTCAGCATCTTCAGACTCCGGGGATCAGACGGACGAGCAGGTCGATCAGGAAGATCCCGACGAACGGGGTGACGACCCCGCCCACTCCGTAGACGAGCAGGTTGCGGCGCAGCAGGCTCGCCGCCGAGGACGGCCGGTACCGCACGCCGCGCAGCGCGAGCGGGATCAGCACCACGATGATCAACGCGTTGAAGATCACCGCGGAGAGGATCGCGGACTCCGGCGTGGACAGGCCCATGACGTTGAGCAGGCCGAGCGACGGGTAGAGCGCGGCGAACATCGCGGGCAGGATCGCGAAGTACTTCGCGAGATCGTTGGCCACCGAGAACGTGGTCAGCGCGCCCCGGGTGATGAGCAACTGCTTGCCGATCCCGACGATCTCGATCAGCTTGGTCGGGTCCGAGTCGAGGTCGACCATGTTCCCGGCCTCCTTGGCGGCGGAGGTGCCGGTGTTCATCGCGACACCGACGTCGGCCTGGGCCAGCGCCGGGGCGTCGTTGGTGCCGTCGCCGGTCATGGCGACCAGTCGCCCGCCGGACTGCTCGCGCCGGATCAGCGCGAGCTTGTCCTCCGGCGTGGCCTCGGCCAGGTGGTCGTCCACCCCGGCCTCGCCGGCGATCGCGGCCGCGGTGCGCGGGTTGTCGCCGGTGACCATCACCGTGCGGATCCCCATCGCCCGCAGCTCGGCGAACCGCTGCGCCATCCCCGGCTTGACCACGTCGGAGAGCTGGATCACGCCCAGGATCCGCGCGCCCCGCCCGCCCGGGTCGGTGCCGGTCGCCACCACCAGCGGGGTACCGCCGCCGTCGGAGACGGACTCCACCACCCGGTCCACCTCGGCGCGGACCGCGTCGTCGGCACCCGCCGCCCAGCCGAGCACGGCGGCGGTGGCGCCCTTGCGCACGGACACCCCGCCCGCGTCGACGCCGGACATCCGGGTCTGCGCGGCGAACGGGACGAACTCCGCGACGGCCTCGGCGGCGTCGGCCTCGGGGGCCAGCGCGTGCTCGGCCGCGCAGAGCTCGACGATGCTGCGACCCTCCGGGGTCTGGTCGGCCAGGCTGGACAGCCGGGCCGCGCGGGCGAGCTCGTCGAGACCGGTGCCGCCGACCGGGTGCAGCGCGGTGGCCCGCCGGTTCCCGAAGGTGATCGTCCCGGTCTTGTCCAGCAGCAGGGTGTCGATGTCTCCGGCCGCCTCCACGGCACGGCCCGACGTCGCCAGCACGTTGCGCTGCACCAGGCGGTCCATGCCGGCGATGCCGATCGCGGACAGCAGCGCCCCGATCGTCGTCGGGATGAGGCACACCAGCAGCGCCGACAGCACCAGGACCGGTACCTGGGACCCGGCGTAGGCGCTCATCGGCGCGACCGCGACGACGGCGAGCAGGAAGATGATCGTCAGTGCGGCGAGCAGGATCGTCAGCGCGATCTCGTTCGGCGTCTTGCGCCGCGCGGCCCCCTCGACCAGCCCGATCATGCGGTCGACGAAGGACTCGCCGGGCCTCGTGCTGATCTCGACGACGATCCGGTCCGACAGCACGGTGGTGCCGCCGGTCACGGCGCAGCGGTCGCCGCCCGCCTCCCGGATGACCGGTGCGGACTCGCCGGTGATCGCGGACTCGTCGACCGAGGCGATGCCGGAGACGACGTCGCCGTCCCCCGGGATCGTCTCCCCTGCCTCGACGACGACCCGGTCGCCGATCGTCAGCGCGGTGGCGGGCACCTGCTCCGCACGGTCGCTGCTGCCCTCGATCAGCCTGCGGGCGACCGTGTCCCGCTGGGTCGCCCGCAGCGACGCCGCCTGGGCCTTGCCGCGGCCCTCCGCGACCGCCTCGGCCAGGTTCGCGAACAGCACCGTGAACCACAGCCAGATCGCGATCAGCACGGCGAAGACGCTCGGGTCGACCACGGCGAGCACGGTGACCAGCACCGAGCCCACCCAGACGACGAACATCACCGGGTTGCGGGCCTGGACCCGCGGGTCGAGCTTGCGCAGCGCCTCCGGCACGGACTCGATCAGCTGCCGGGGCGCGAACGCCCCGGCACCGACCGGTGCCGCCGGGGTGTCCGGCCGCGGGTCCTCAGCGGGCGCGACGGTCTGGGCGGTCATGACAGTGCCTCCGCGATCGGTCCGAGAGCGAGTGCCGGGAAGAAGGTCAGGGCCGCGACGAGCAGCACGGTCCCGCCGACGAGGCCCGCGAAGAGCACGCCGTCGGTGGGCAGCGTCCCGGCGCCCGCCGGGGTGCGCCGCTGCCCGGCGATCGCACCGGCCAGCCCGAGCACGGCCAGGATCGGCACGAACCGGCCGAACAGCATCGCGATGCCGAGACCGGCCTGGAAGAAGTCGTTCGTGACGGTCAGTCCGGCGAACGCCGAGCCGTTGTTGTTGGCGGCCGACGCCCACGCGTAGAGGACCTCGGAGAAGCCGTGCGCACCGTCGTTGTTCAGGGCGTCGAGCGTGCCGGGGAGCACCACCGCGAGGCCGGCGCCGAGCAGCACCAGCGACGGCATGGCCAGGATCGACACCGCGGCGAACGTGACCTCCCGGCGGCCGAGCTTCTTGCCCAGGTACTCCGGGGTCCGCCCGACCATCAGCCCGGCCAGGAACACCGCGACGATCGCGAGCACCAGCATGCCGTAGAGGCCCGCACCGACCCCGCCGGGCGCGACCTCGCCGAGCAGCATGTTGAGGATCAGCACGCCGCCGCCCGCACCGGAGAAGCTGTCGTGCATCGCGTTGACCGCACCGGTCGAGGTGCCGGTCGTCGAGACGGCCCACAGCACCGAGGCCGGGATGCCGAACCGGACCTCCTTGCCCTCCATCGAGCCGCCCGCGATCAGCGCGGCCGGGCCGTTCGGGAACGCCTCGGCCAGCCACACCAGCGCGGTGAACACCGCCCAGATGCCGGTCATCACCGACAGCAGCACGACACCCTGCCGGACCCGGCCGACCATGACGCCGAACGTCCTGGTCAGCGCGACCGGGACGAGCAGGAGCAGGAAGTTCTCCAGCAGGTTCGTGAAAGGGTTCGGGTTCTCGAACGGGTGCGCCGAGTTCGCGTTGAAGATCCCGCCACCGTTGGTGCCGAGCTCCTTGATCGCCTCCTGGGAGGCGGTGGGCGCGTTCGGCAGGGTGTGCGTCGATCCGTCGACGGTGACGACGTCGACCCCGGCCCGCAGGGACTGGGTGACCCCGGCGGCCACCAGCACGATCGCCGCGACCGCGGCGATCGGCAGCAGGATCCGGGTGACGCCGCGGGTGAGATCGACCCAGAAGTTGCCGATCCGCCCGTCGTCGGCGCCGCTGCTCGCGAACGCGCGCACCAGCGCGACCGCCACCGCCATGCCCACCGCGGCGGACACGAAGTTCTGCACGGTCAGGCCCGCCATCTGCACGGTGTGCCCGAGGACGGCCTCGCCCGAGTAGGACTGCCAGTTCGTGTTGGTCACGAACGACACCGCGGTGTTGAACGCCATCGACGGCGACACCGAGTCGGCGTCGTCGGTGCCGCGGCCGAATCCCAGCGGCAGGAACGCCTGCAGCCGCTGCATCAGGTGGAGCAGCACGATCGAGACGAAGGAGAACCCGAGGACGCCCGCGGCGTAGGTGGTCCACCGCTGGCCGGTGCCGGCGTCCACCCGCACCAGCCGGTACAGCGCCCGCTCGACGCGCCAGTGCCCGGTGTCGGTGTAGACCCGCGCCATCCAGTCGCCGAGCGGCTTCCAGGCCAGTCCGAGGAACAGGACCAGTGCCCCGAGCTGGATCAGCCCGGCGGCGGTGTCGGAGAGCCCGCCCATCAGAACTTCTCCGGGCGCAACAGTGCCACCACCAGGTAGACCAGCAGTGCCAGGGCGATCAGGCCCCCGGCGATGTTCGCGATCACAGCTTCTCCATCCCACGCAGGATCAGCGCGAGGACGACGAAGGCGGCGATCAGCAGCACGGCGTACAGCACGTCGGCCACAGCATGTCCCTTCTCGACTCCCGCCGCGGTTGTGCGGCTGCGGAATCCTGCGCGGTGGCGGACCGGTACGGGCGTGCCGATGACGTGCCGTTGACGGGTGCGACCACTCGTCCTTACGGGTTCCTGACGCCGCTGTGGCGGCGGCCACCCGTCCGGGTCCGTGTGCCGGAGCCCAGCAGGGTTCGTCGTCAGGGTTCCGTCGACGGCGCATGCCGCGCAGCGGGACCAGCGGTGTCCTGGGCGGATGGTGCGCCGCCGCTACGCCGCCGTCCGACGGGCCGGGGTGCCGGCCCGGTGTCGTCGGCTACCGGCCGAAGTCCTGGGTCCAGTAGCCGTCGGCGAGACCGATGCCGATCGTGCGCAGCGAGCAGTCGAGGATGTTCTTCCGGTGCCCCGGTGACTCCATCCAGTCCTGCACCACGGTCGCCGCGTCGGGCTGGCCCATGGCGATGTTCTCCGCGCCGGGGGAGTCGTAGCCGGCGGCGGTGAGGCGGTCGGCGAAGTCGCGGCCGTCGCGGCTGTCGTGCGCGAAGTAGCCGTTCGCGGCCATGTCGTCGCTGTGCGCCTGCGCGGCGGCGGTGATCCGCCGGTCGTGCGTCAGCGGCGCGCAGCCCACCTGCGCGCGCTCGGCGTTGGTCAGTTCGACGACCCGGGCGAGCTGCCCGGACAGACCGGCCACCCCAACCCCGGCCGCGACCCGGTCCGGCACCGCGCGGGGCCCCGGTGCGGGGGCCGGGCGCGGCTCGGCCACGGCAGCCGCCGCGGCGGCCCGGAACGCCTCGGCCGCCTGCTGCGCCGACCGGGCCGGGAAACCCGGGTCGGCCGCAGCGCCCGCGAACGCGGCGCGGGCCAGGCCGGCCGCGTCGAACGCCGGTGGGGGGACGCTCCGGTCAGCGTGATCGACGACGTCGGCCGTGGGGAGCGCGGCCGACGCCGCACCGACGGCGCGCAGCGGGACGGTCTCCGCGACCGGTCCGTCCGGACCGGGCAGCGCCGTGCCCAGCGGTGTCAGCGGCGCGGCCATGGCCAGCACCGCCCCGGCCCCGATCCCGCCGAGCACGGCGACGGGGGCCCGCGGGGTGCGTCGTCCGATCACGGTCGGGTAACGTACCAGCACTGTGAGTAGCAACACAGATTCGTCCGTTCGGCTCACCGCATGGGTCCGAGGGGAGGTGCAGGGTGTCGGTTTCCGCTGGTGGACCCGGGCACGTGCGCTCGAGCTGGGACTCGTCGGACAGGCCCGCAACCTCCCCGACGGCCGGGTGGCGGTGACCGCGGAGGGTGGCCGTCCGGACTGCGAGACCCTGCTCGACCTGCTGAAGGGCGGCGGTACGCCGGGCCGGGTGACCTCGGTCTCCGAGCAGTGGAGCGCCGCGACCGGGACGTTCGCCGGGTTCGTCGAGGCGTAGCCGTCACGGATGCGGGCCCGCCGACGAGTCCCGCCCGGAGCAGCCGGTCGTCACCGGCCCGCACCGCCGCCCGAGGAGGCCCGCATGTCCGTCCGCCTGAACCCGTACCTGCACTTCGAGTCGACCGGCCGCGAGGCACTGGAGTTCTACCGCTCCGTCCTCGGCGGCGAGCTGCAGATCATGACCTTCGGGGACATGGGCGCCGAGGGCCCGGTGCCGCCGCCCGAGGGGGTCATGCACGGCTACCTGGAGACCCCGGACGGCTTCGTCCTGATGGCCTCCGACGGCGAGCCGGGCCGCGAGGCCGGTGCCCCCACCGGCATCTCGGTCAGCCTGTCCGGCGACGACCCCGGCAAGCTCGGCGGCTGGTTCACCGCGCTCGCCGAGGGCGGCACGATCGACGTGCCGTTCGAGAAGCAGATGTGGGGCGACCTGTTCGGGCAGGTCACCGACCGGTTCGGGATCCGCTGGCTGGTGAACGCGGCCGATCCGCAGGCCTGACCCCGGCGCGGCGGGACGACCTGCGGGCCGCCCCGCCGCGTGCCGTCCACGGACCGCGTCCCCGTGCCGATAGCCTGGAAGCTTCCCGCTCACTGGAGACCCGCGCCCGTGCACCTCAAGACGCTGACGATGAAGGGCTTCAAGTCCTTCGCCTCGGCCACCACCCTGCGCCTGGAACCCGGGATCACCTGCGTCGTCGGCCCGAACGGGTCCGGCAAGTCCAACGTCGTCGACGCGATCAGCTGGGTGCTCGGCGAGCAGGGGGCCAAGGCCCTGCGCGGCGGGAAGATGGAGGACGTGATCTTCGCCGGCACGTCCGGCCGGTCGGCGCTGGGCCGCGCCGAGGTCACCCTCACCATCGACAACTCCGACGGCGCGCTGCCGATCGACTACTCCGAGGTCTCGGTGACCCGCCGGATGTTCCGCGACGGCGCGGGCGAGTACGAGATCAACGGGGCCCGGGCCCGGCTGCTCGACGTCCAGGAGCTGCTGAGCGACTCCGGCATCGGCCGGGAGATGCACGTGATCGTCGGGCAGGGCCAGCTCGACGGGGTGCTGCAGTCGAAGCCGGAGGACCGGCGCGCCTACATCGAGGAGGCGGCAGGCGTCCTCAAGCACCGCAAGCGCAAGGAGAAGGCGCTGCGGAAGCTCGACGCGATGCAGGCCAACCTGACCCGGCTCACCGACCTCACCGCCGAGCTGCGGCGCCAGCTCAAGCCGCTCGGCAGACAGGCCGAGATCGCCCGCAAGGCCCAGTCGGTGCAGACCGAGCTGCGCGACGCGCGCCTGCGGCTCGCCGCGGACGACCTGGTGACCCTGCAGGAGGAGATCACCCGCGAGGAGGCCGACCAGGACCAGGCCCGCCGCCGCCGCGCCGAGACCGAGGAGCAGCTCGACACCGCCCGCGAGCGCCAGCAGGAGCTCGAGACGGCCCTCGCCGCCGACGCGCCGCGGCTGCAGGCCGCCCAGGACACCTGGTACCAGCTCTCCGCGCTGGCCGAGCGCCTGCGCGGCACCGTGCGGCTGGCCGAGGAGCGGGTCCGGCACCTGACGTCGTCCGACGCGGCCGAACGCACCCCCGGCCGGGACCCGGACGAGACCGAGGCCGAGGCGGACGCGATCGCCGAGCAGGAGGAGGAGCTCGTCGCCGGGGTCGCCGAGGCGCGCCGCCGGCTCGACGAGGCCGTCACCGAGAAGGCGGAGCGCGAGCGGACCCTCGCCGCGGCCGAGCGCGAGCACCTCGCCGCCGTCCGGGCGATCGCGGACCGCCGGGCCGGGATCGCGACCCTCGCCGGCAAGGCCGACGCGCTGCGCTCCGGTGTCGCGGCGACCGCGGAGGAGATCGAGCGACTGTCCGAGGCCCTCGCCGAGGCGTCGACGCGGACCGAGCAGGCCGAGGCCGAGCTGGAGGAAGCCCGCGAGGGCCTGGGCCTCGACGCCTCCGACGAGAGCGGCGACGCCCTCGCCGAGCGGGTCGAGCAGGCCGAGGCCGCGCACCGCGCCGCGCAGGAGCGGGTGGCGGAGCTGGCCCGCGCCGAGCGCGACGCCGAGCAGCGCCGCGCGCACTGGCGGGCCCGGGTGGAGGCCCTCGAGGTCGGACTCGTCCGCCGCGACGGCACCGGCGCGCTGCTCGGCTCCGGCACGGACGACGCCGCCGACGGCGTGCTCGGCGCGGTCGCCGAGCTCGTCGTGGTGGAGCCGTCGGCCCGGACCGCGGTCGCGGCCGCACTGGGCGAGGTCGCCGAGGGTGTCGCGGTGTCGTCGGTGCCGTCGGCGGCGGGTGCGCTGCGCGCCCTGCGCGACGGCGACGCCGGGCGGGCCGCGCTGCTGGTCGGCGGCGCCGGGGCCGGGGACGGACCGCCCGGGGCGGTGCCGGTGCCCGACGGCCCGCCGCCCGCCGGGCGCTGGGCCGCGTCGCTGGTCACCGCACCCCCTGCACTGGGTGCGCCGCTCGCCGCGCTGCTGCGGGAGGTCGTCGTCGTCGACGACCTGGGCGCCGCGGCCGCCGCGCTGGACGCCCGGCCCGACCTGACCGCCGTCACGACCGACGGGGACCTTCTCACCGCGCACGCCGCCCGCGGCGGTGCCGGGGCCGGGGAGGGCGCGCTGCAGCTGCAGGCCGCCGTCGACGACGCCGTCACCGAGCGGGACGCCGTCGACGCCGAGCTGGAGTCGCTGCGGCCCACCCTGGAGGGCGCCCGCGCCGAGGAGGAGGCGCGCGGCACCGACCTGGGCACCGCCCGGACCGCCGTCGCCGACGCCGACCGGCGCCGCGCCGCGGCCGCGGCCCAGCTGGGCCGCCTGGAGCAGGTCGTCTCCTCCGCCCGGGCCGAGGCGCAGCGGCTGCGCGAGCGGCGGGACGGCGTCGAGACCCGGCGGTCCGAGTCGCTGATCGAGCTGGAGGCCGCCGAGCACCAGCTGTCGCTCGCCGAGGACGCCCCGGTCGACGACGAGCCCGACACCGAGCTGCGCGACGAGGCCGCCGAGAAGGTCGAGGCCGTCCGCTCCGAGGAGGTCGAGTGCCGGCTGGCGCTGCGGACCGCGGAGGAGCGGGCCCGGGCGATCGCCGGGAAGGCCGAGTCGCTGCGCCGCCAGGCCCACTCCGAGCGTCAGGCCCGGGCCCGGGCGGAGGCGGCCGCCACCGAGCGGGAGCGGGCGTCGGAGATCGCCCGGCTCGTCGTCGACGCCGGTGGGACGGCGTCGGAGCGGATCGAGGTCTCGCTCGCCGCCGCGGCCGCGGAGCGCGACGAGATCCAGGCCGCCCGCGCCGACCGGGAGCGCGCCCACACCGAGGCCCGCGAGCAGACCACCCGGCTGACCGGGCTGCTGGAGAAGCTGACCGACGCCGTCCACCGCGACGAGATGGTGCGCCAGCAGACCCGGATGCGGCTCGAGCAGCTGACCGAGAAGATCCTCGCCGACCACGGCATCGGCATCGACGACCTGGTCGCCGAGTACGGCCCGGACGTGCCGGTGCCGCCGTCGGAGGCCGACGTCGCCGAGTACGAGACGGCGAAGGAGCGCGGCGACCAGGTGTCGGCGCCGCCCGCCGTGCCGTTCGACCGGGCCACCCAGGAACGCCGCCTGAAGCGGGCCGAGAAGGACCTCTCGCTGCTCGGCAAGGTGAACCCGCTCGCGCTGGAGGAGTTCGCGGCGCTGGAGGAGCGCTACCGGTTCCTCTCCACCCAGCTGGAGGACCTCAAGAACACCCGGCGCGACCTGCTCACCGTGGTCCGCGAGGTCGACGACAAGATCCTCGAGGTCTTCACGACCGCGTACCACGACGTCGCGCGGGAGTTCGAGACCGTGTTCGCGACGCTGTTCCCGGGCGGCGACGGGCGGCTCGTCCTCACCGATCCCGAGGACATGCTCACCACCGGCATCGAGGTGGAGGCCCGCCCGCCGGGCAAGAAGGTGAAGCGGTTGTCGCTGCTGTCGGGCGGGGAGCGGTCGCTGACCGCGATGGCCCTGCTGGTGGCGATCTTCCGGGCGCGGCCGTCGCCGTTCTACGTGCTCGACGAGATCGAGGCGGCCCTCGACGACGTCAACCTCCGCCGGCTCATCTCGCTGATGGAGGAGCTGCGCGCGGCCAGCCAGCTCATCGTCATCACCCACCAGAAGCCGACGATGGAGGTCGCCGACGCGCTCTACGGCGTCTCCATGCGCGGCGACGGCATCACCCAGGTGATCTCGCAACGGTTGCGACCGGCGTCGTAGCGCGGTGTCCTGTGCGCCCGGGTGCACCGGGCGTGGCAGGGTTGGGCGGGTGACCACGCAGACCATCTGGATCGTCGTCGCGGTCGTCGTGGCCGTGCTGCTGATCGCCCTCGTCGCGGGGGTGGTGATCGCCCGCAGGCGGCGGATCAGCCTGCGGTCCGACGAGGAGCAGCGCGAGCTCGGGACCGAGCAGGAGACGCCGCGCACGGGCGGCACCTACCAGGCCGGGGGCGGCTTCGCCTTCTCCTCGGGCACGGCCACCGCGCCCGAACGGCCCCGCGCACCCGACGCCGGGGACACCGGCATCCCCGACACCACCGACACGGCCACGCCGGTCGACGAGACCCCGACCGCGGACGAGGTGCGCACCCCTCCTGGGGGCACCCCGGTCGTCGGCGGTGCCACCGAGGCTCGCACGCCGCCCGGCGGGATCCCGGTGAGCACCGCGCCGCCGGTCCCGTCCGCCGGCACGCCCAGCGGCCCGACGGTCCCGACCGAGCAGCGCGGCCCCGACCCGGGCACCGTCACGGGTACCCCGGGCGAGGGCCGGGTCATCGACACCGCCGAGGCCAGCAAGGATCCGGCGACCCGGCAGATCGCCCGGCCCGACGCCGGGACCGCCACCCCGGACGCCGGGACCACACAGCAGCTCCCGACCGAGCGGACCGGCGGGGCCGCCGGTGCCGCCGGTGCGGCGGCGACCGCACCGACAGCGCCGACAGCGCCGACCGAGCCCGTCGCACGGCCGGAGACCGGCACGTCGCCCACCGAGCCCGTCGCCCGGCCCACCGCGGACACCGCGCCGGCCGCCCCGGAGAGCCCCGCCGACGCGACGGCCCCGGTCGCCCCCGGCGCCCCGGCCGAGGACATCGATCCCGCCGAGGGCCGGATCGGCCGGCTGCGGGGGCGCCTCTCGCGCTCCCGGTCCGGGTTCGGGCAGAGCCTGCTCGGCCTGCTCGGCGCCGGCGACCTCGACGACGAGTCGTGGGAGGACGTCGAGGCCACCCTGCTGCAGGCCGACCTCGGCCCGGAGATGACCCAGGAGGTCACCGAGCAGCTGCGCGAGCAGCTCGCCGCCCGGGGCGTCCGGTCCGCGGAGCAGGTCCGCCAGACCCTGCACGACGTGCTCACCGGGGCGCTCGACACCGGCCAGGACCGCTCGGTGCACGCGCTGCCGCACGAGGGCCGGCCCGCCGTGCTCCTCGTCGTCGGCGTCAACGGCACCGGCAAGACGACGACCACCGGCAAGCTCGCCCGGGTGCTGGTCGCGGGCGGGCACCGGGTCACCCTCGGCGCCGCCGACACCTTCCGGGCGGCCGCCGCCGAGCAGCTGGTGACCTGGGGCGAGCGGTCCGGGGCCGGCGTCGTGCGCGGTCCGGAGGGATCGGACCCCGCCTCCGTCGCGTTCGACGCCGTCAAGCGCGGCACCGACGACGCCGTCGACGCCGTCCTGCTCGACACCGCGGGCCGGCTGCACACCAAGACCGGCCTGATGGACGAGCTCGGCAAGGTGAAGCGGGTCGTCGAGAAGCAGGCCCGGGTGGACGAGGTCCTCCTCGTCCTCGACGCCACCACCGGGCAGAACGGGCTCACCCAGGCCCGGGTGTTCGGCGAGGTCGTCGACGTCACCGGGATCGTGCTCACCAAGCTCGACGGCACCGCCAAGGGCGGCATCGTCTTCCGGGTGCAGCGCGAGCTCGGTGTCCCGGTGAAGCTGGTCGGGCTCGGCGAGGGCCCCGACGATCTCGCCCCGTTCGAGCCGAAGGCGTTCGTCGACGCCCTCCTGAACTGAGCGCGACGCCCGCACGAACGGCGCGGGAGCCTCTCCGGGGCTCCCGCGCCGTCGTCGTCCGCGGGTGTTACACCACGTGCTGCGGCTCACGAAACGGACCATCCGGATGACGTTCCGTACGCCGGATCCGGTTGGGTAACGCAACCGTCATCTGTTTCGGCGGCCTGTTAACGGGTGCGAAACGGACAGGCGCCGAGTGCGAAACACGGGATCACCATTGTTCCTCCCCAGTCGGACACCGACAGACGTGGGAGGGAACGGACCGTGCCACAGGAAGCCCTGAACGGCGGAGATACCGCCTGGATCCTCGCGAGCGCTGCGCTCGTACTGCTGATGACCCCGGGGGTGGCCCTGTTCTACGGCGGCCAGGCCCGGTCCAAGAGCGTCCTGAACATGATGATGATGTGCTTCAGCTCGCTGGGGCTCGTCGGCGTGCTGTGGATCCTCTTCGGTTACTCGATGACCTTCGGCACCGACCTCGGGGGCGGGCTGCTCGGCAACCCGTTCGAGGCGTTCGGTCTGTCGTCGGTCCTGGCGAACGACCAGGCCGAGAACGCGCTGCCGGACCTCGCGTTCGTCAGCTTCCAGGCGATGTTCGCGATCCTGACGGTCGCGCTGGTCGCGGGTGCCGCCGCCGACCGCATGAAGTTCGGCGCCTGGATGCTGTTCTCCGGGCTGTGGGCCACGCTGGTCTACTTCCCGATCGCGCACTGGGTCTTCGACCTGGAGCAGGGCTGGATCGCCACCTCGCTGGGCGCGCTGGACTTCGCCGGCGGTACCGCGGTGCACATCAACGCCGGTGTCGCCGCGCTGGTGCTCTGCATCATCCTCGGCAAGCGCCGCGGCTGGCCGCGTGAGGCCATGCGGCCGCACAACCTGACGATGGTCATGCTCGGTGCCGGTCTGCTGTGGTTCGGCTGGTTCGGCTTCAACGCCGGCTCCTCCGGTGCCGCCGACTGGGCCGCCGCCTACGCGTTCACCAACACCATCGCCGCCACCGCCGCCGCCATCCTCGGCTGGCTGCTGATCGAGAAGATCCGCTACGGCAAGGCCACCTCGCTGGGTGCCGCGTCGGGCATCGTCGCCGGTCTGGTCGCGATCACCCCGGCCTGTGCCTCGGTCTCGCCGCTGGGCGCCCTCGCCATCGGCGTCATCGCCGGTGCGCTGTCGGCCTACGCGGTCGGCTGGAAGTACAAGCTGGGCTACGACGACTCGTTCGACGTCGTCGGCGTCCACCTCGTCGCCGGCCTCTGGGGCACCCTGGCCATCGGCCTGTTCGCCACCGACATCGCCCCCGACGAGACCAACGGTCTCTTCTACGGCGGCGGCGCGGGCCAGCTCGGCATCCAGGCGGTCGCCGCACTCGCCACGATCGTCTACTGCGGCATCGTCACCACGATCATCGCCCTGGTCGTGAAGTTCACCCTGGGCCTGCGGGTCGAGGACGAGGCCGAGCAGACCGGTATCGACGAGGCGGAGCACGCCGAGACCGGCTACGAGTTCTCCGGCCTGCGTGGTGGCTCCGGCCTCGGCTCCGCGCCGAAGCCCCCGGCCGCCGCTCCGACCACCCCGGCGAAGCAGGAGGCCTGACCCATGAAGCTCGTGACCGCCATCGTCAAGCCGTTCGTCCTGGAGGACGTCAAGGGCGCGCTGGAGCAGATCGGTGTGCTCGGTCTGACCATCAGCGAGGTCCAGGGCTACGGCCGCCAGAAGGGCCACACCGAGGTCTACCGTGGCGCCGAGTACTCGGTCGACTTCGTGCCGAAGGTGCGGGTCGAGGTCGTCGTCGACGACGCCCTGCTGGACAAGGTCGTCGACGCGGTCGTCGAGGCCGCCCGCACCGGCAAGATCGGTGACGGCAAGGTCTGGGTGACCTCGGTCGAGACCGTCGTCCGCGTCCGCACCGGCGAGCGCGGCACCGACGCCATCTGATCACTCCGCAGCAAGGAGGACGGGCCCGTCGCATCCCACAGGGAGTGCGGCGGGCCCGTCCTCCGTCCGGAACAGAAACGGACAATCCGGCCCGATCCGGCCGGGACGGGTCATGACGAGACAGGAAGCGGGTGGCGCGGAGCGATGACGGTCCTCGGGTCGGGCGAGGCGGCGGACCTGGTCAAGGCGAAATCGGTACTGCTGGAGTCCAACGGCCGGAACCATCACGGGCCGGAGGCGTTGCGGGCCGCCCTGGTCGACCTGCACGACTTCTGGCTCTCCTCGCGCTGTGCGGCACTCGGGTTCGGCGGCGACGGCAGCGGCGTCGCCCTCGTCGCCGTCGGGGCGCTGGGGCGTCGCGAGCTCTGCCCCTGGTCCGACCTCGACCTCGTCCTGCTGCACGACGGCCGCAAGGGGATCGACACCCTCGCCGAGCAGCTCTGGTACCCGCTGTGGGACGCGGGCCTCGGCCTCGACCACTCGGTGCGCACCCCGGGCCAGGCCGTCCAGATCGCCACCACCGACCTGCGTGCCGCGTTCGGCCTGCTCGAGGCCCGGCACATCGCCGGCGACGGGACGCTCGCGACGAAGGTCCGCGACGCCGTCCGGCAGGCCTGGCGGGCCGGGATGCGCAGCCGCTTCGACGAGATCGTCGACACCACCACCGAACGCTGGCAGCGCAACGGCGACGTCGCGCACCGGATCGAGCCCGACCTCAAGAACGGCCACGGCGGGCTGCGCGACGTGCAGCTGATCGACGCGCTCGCCACCGCGCAGCTGGTCGACCGGCCCTCGGCGGAGGTCGTCGCCGCCCGCTCGCTGCTGCTCGACGTCCGCACGGAGCTGCACCGCCGCTCGGGCCGTGCGCGGGACGTGCTGCGCGCACAGGACGCCGACGACATCGCCGGGCTCATGGACCTCGGCGACCGCTTCGACCTGGCCCGGGCGCTGTCGGGAGGCGCCCGGGCCGTCGCGTTCGGCGCCGAGGTGGTGCTGCGCCAGGCCCGCAACGCGCTGCCCCGGCGCGGGCTCGCCGCCCTCCGGCGCGCGCCCGTCCGGCGGCCCCTGGACTCCGGCGTCGTCGAGCACGGCGGGGAGGTCGGGCTCGCCCGCGACGCCTCCGCCGCCAAGGACCCCGCGCTCGTCCTGCGGGTCGCGGCCACCGCTGCCCGCACCGGGCTGCCCATCTCCGCCGGCACCCTGACCCGGCTCGCCGACACCGCCCCCGAGCTGCGTACGCCGTGGCCGCGGGCGGCGCTGGCCGAGCTGCTCGCCCTGCTCGGCACCGGCCAGGCGATGGTCGGCGTGATCGAGTCCCTGGACCGGACCGGGCTGTGGGGGCGGCTGTTCCCCGAGTGGGGTGCGGTGCGGGACCTGCCGCCGCGGGACCGCACCCACGTCTGGACCGTCGACCGGCACCTGGTCGAGGTCGGCGCCCAGGCCGCGCGGCTGACCACCCGGGTCGCCCGCCCCGACCTGCTGCTGGTCGGCGCGCTGCTGCACGACATCGGCAAGGGCCGGGGCGGGGACCACTCGGTCGTCGGGGAGTCGCTGGTCCGGCAGATCGGCGAGCGGCTCGGGCTGCGCGCGGCCGACATCGAGCTGCTCGCCGCGATGGTCCGGCACCACCTGCTGCTGCCGCACACCGCGACCCGCCGCGACCCGGACGACCCCGCCACGGTGGCCCGGGTGCTGGACACGCTGCGGGAGACCGTCGACGGGGACGACACGGCCGTCGGCGTCCTGCTCGAGCTGCTCGACGCCCTCGCCGAGGCCGACTCGCTCGGCACCGGGCCCGGGGTGTGGAGCCCGTGGCGGCGCACCCTCATCCAGGGCCTGTCCGGCCGCTGCCTGTCCGCGCTGGACGGCAGGCCGTTCGTCGAGCCCGGCCCGCCGGACCCGGCGTACAAGGAGATGGTCGAGGCGGTCGCGGAGGACGACCAGCCCCAGGTCCGGTTCTCCACCGGTGACGACGTCGCGACCGTCGCCGTCGCGGTCCCGGACCGGCGCGGGGCGCTGTCCGCGGTCGCCGGCGTGGTGGCGCTGCACTCGCTGCAGGTGCACGCCGCCGATCTCGCGACCGAGGCCGGGGTCGTCGTGGTCACCTTCGCCGTGACCCCGCGGTTCGGGGGACTGCCGGACCCGGCGCTGGTCCGGTCCGACCTGGTCCGGGTGCTGTCCGGATCGCTCGAGCTGGGCGCGGCGCTGGCCCGCAAGGAACGCGACTACGCCCCCTCCACCCCGGAGGTGGAGCGCACCGCGCCGCCGCGGGTGCTGTGGTTCGACGACGAGGCCACCGGCGCCGTCGTGCTCGAGCTCCGCGGGACCGACCGGATCGGTCTGCTGCACCACGTCACCGCCGCGCTGGAGCGCACCGGGATCGATCTCGTCTGGGCCCGGGTCGAGACGCTCGGGTCGTCGGTCGTCGACTCGTTCGGCATCGCCGGGGCACCGGAACGGGCCGCCCGCAAGGAGATCGAGCGTGCGGTGCTGGCGGTCGCGGCCGGGCGGTCGGCGGCCCGCGCCTGAGCCGACCGGGGCCCGGACGCGACCCGGGCCGGGAACGGGGGCATCCTCTCGGGGCGAAACCGCGTCCGGAGGGGGAAGCGATGAAGCTGGTGACCGCGATCGTCAAGCCGTTCGTGCTGGCCGACGTCAGGGAGGCCCTGGAGGGGATCGGCGTGCTCGGCATGACCGTGACCGAGGTGCAGGGCTACGGCAGGCAGAAGGGCCACACCGAGGTCTACCGGGGTGCCGAGTACCAGGTCGATCTCGTGCCGAAGGTGCGGATCGAGGTCGTGGTCGGCGACGAGGTCGCGGACCGGGCCCTGCAGACCGTCGTCGACGCCGCACACACGGGGCGGATCGGCGACGGGAAGGTCTGGCTGACCGCCGTCGAGACCCTGGTGCGGGTACGGACGGGGGAGCGGGGCGACGACGCCGTGTGAGCGGGCCGCACCCGGCCGCCGCGGGCGGTGCTCGGGTGTGCCGTGCCGGACACGCCGCGTGACCGGAACGATCCCGGCCGCCCGACCGTTTCATCCCACATGACCACCGCCGGTGCCGTGCCGCTCGACGACGTGCCCCTGCCCGCGCCCCCGACCGCCGGCGCGACGGCGGACCCCGTCCGCGCGGACGCGGACGCCGGGCCGCTCGTCGTGCACCTGCCGGGGCGGACGTTGCTGCTGGTCGCGGGCCTGCCCGGGGCGGGCAAGTCCACGCTGCTGGCCGAGCTGACCGCGTGCCGGGGCGTCCGGGTCCTCGACTCGGGGGAGTCCCGCGCCGCGCTCGCGGCCCGGCTGCCGGCGGGGACGCCGTACGCGGCCTACCGCTGGCTGACCCATCTGGCCCACCGCGCGTCGGTGGCCGGGGCCTGCGCCGGGCCGGCGGACACCGTCGTCGTGCACCTGCCGGCGACCGCGCCCCGGGTGCGGGCCGCGGTCCGTGGGCTCGCCCGGCTGACCGGCCGCGCGCCGCACCTGCTGTGGCTGGACGTGCCGGCGGGACAGGCGCTCGCCGGGCAGCACGCGCGCGGCCGGGTCGTGCGGTCCCGCCCGTTCGACCGGCACGCCGGGCGTGCGGCACGGACCGCGGACCTGCTGCGTGCGGGGGGTGAACCGGGCTGGACCTCGGTGCGGACGACCGATCGCTCCGGCGCCCGCCGGGGCCTGGCGCTGGCCAAGTAGGCTGGTAAGGGTGTTCGACTCCCTCTCCGAGCGGCTCGGATCCACGCTGCGTGATCTCCGCGGCAAGGGCCGGCTCTCCGACGCCGACATCGACGCCACCGCGCGCGAGATCCGGATCGCGCTGCTGGAGGCGGACGTCGCCCTGCCGGTGGTCCGCGGGTTCATCGCGCGCATCAAGGAACGGGCCAAGGGGTCGGAGGTCTCGCAGGCCCTGAACCCCGCCCAGCAGGTCGTCAAGATCGTCAACGAGGAGCTCGTGACGATCCTCGGCGGCGAGACGCGGCGGCTGAACCTCGCCAAGGAACCGCCGACGGTCATCATGCTGGCCGGTCTGCAGGGCGCCGGTAAGACGACCCTGGCCGGCAAGCTCGCGCGCTGGCTCAAGGGGCAGGGGCACACCCCGCTGCTGGTGGCGTGCGACCTGCAGCGCCCGAACGCGGTGAACCAGCTGCAGATCGTCGGCGAGCGCGCCGGCGTGCAGACCTTCGCGCCGCACCCGGGCGCCACCGGGTCCGGTGAGCTGCCGGAGGGCCCCGGTGACCCGGTCGGCGTCGCCCGCGGCGGCATCGCGCACGCCCGCGAGAAGCAGTACGACGTCGTCGTCGTCGACACCGCGGGCCGCCTCGGTGTCGACGAGGAGCTGATGCGCCAGGCGTCCGACATCCGGACGGCGGTCGACCCGGACGAGGTCCTGTTCGTCGTCGACGCCATGATCGGTCAGGACGCGGTGGCGACCGCCGAGGCGTTCCGCGACGGCGTCGGCTTCACCGGTGTCGTGCTCACCAAGCTCGACGGCGACGCCCGCGGTGGCGCCGCGCTGTCGGTCCGCGAGGTCACCGGGCAGCCGATCCTCTTCGCGTCGAACGGCGAGAAGCTCGAGGACTTCGACGTCTTCCACCCCGACCGGATGTCCTCGCGCATCCTCGGGATGGGTGACCTGCTCACCCTGATCGAGCAGGCCGAGCAGGTCTTCGACGCCGAGCAGTCCGCGGCCGCCGCGCAGAAGATCAGCTCCGGCGAGCTGTCCCTGGAGGACTTCCTCCAGCAGATGATGCAGCTGCGCAAGATGGGGCCGATCGGCAACATCCTCAACATGCTCCCGGGCGCCAACCAGGGGCAGATGAAGGCCGCGCTCGAGCAGGTCGACGACAAGCAGATCGACCGCCTGCAGGCGATCATCCGCGGCATGACCCCGGCCGAGCGGGACGACCCGAAGATCATCAACGCGTCCCGGCGGCAGCGGATCGCGACCGGCTCGGGCGTCACCGTCTCCGACGTGAACGACCTGGTCAACCGCTTCTTCGAGGCCCGCAAGATGATGAAGCAGATGGCCGGTCAGTTCGGTTTCGGCGGCGGCGGGCGCAAGGCCACCAAGAAGGTCCCGAAGAACGCGCGCAAGGCGAAGCAGGCGAAGAAGCGCCGCAGCGGCAACCCCGCGAACCGGGCCGGGCAGGCCGGCGGGCCGGACCTGTCGAACCTGCCGCCGAGCCTGCAGCAGCTCCCGCCGGGGCTCGCCGGGATGGACCAGCTGCCGCCCGGCTTCGACCCGTCGACGCTGGACTTCGGCAAGAAGAAGTGACGTAGGGTCGCCCGCTATGGGCGATCTTCCTGCCGCGGGGTGGCGGCTGCGCGGAACGGTGCTGGGCCCCGCCGGGGCGGAGTCGGCCGACCTGTACGTCGACGGCTCCGGGCGGATCGTCGCCGAGCCGCTGCCGGGCGCCGAGGACCTGGTCACCTCCGGGTGGATCGTGCCCGGCCTGGTCGACGCGCACTGCCACGTCGGCCTCGGCCCGGACGGCCCGGTCACCGACCTCGAGGAGTGCGCGGCGCAGGCCCGCACCGACCGTGACGCGGGCACCCTGCTCCTGCGGGACTGCGGTTCCCCGGTCGACACCTCGCCGCTGCAGGCCCGCGACGACCTGCCCGAGATCATCCGGGCCGGGCGGCACGTGGCCCGGCCGAAGCGCTACATCCCCGGGCTCGCCGCCGAGCTGGACGACCCGCGGCTGCTCGTCGACGAGGTGCGCACCCAGGCCGCCCGCGGCGACGGCTGGGTCAAGCTCGTCGGCGACTGGATCGACCGTGGTCTCGGCGACGGCGCCGACCTCGCCCCGCTCTGGCCGGACGAGGTGCTCGCCGAGGCGATCGCCGCCGCGCACGACGCCGGTGCCCGGGTCACCGCGCACGTCTTCGGCACCGAGGCGCTGCCCGGGCTGATCGGCGCCGGGATCGACTGCATCGAGCACGGCCCCGGTCTCACCGACGACCTGATCGACGAGATGGCCGCGCGCGGCACCGCACTGGTGCCGACGCTGATCAACGTCGAGACGTTCCCGTCGATCGCCGACAAGGCGACGAAGTACCCGCGCTACGCCGGGCACATGCGTGACCTGCACGCGCACGCCTGGGAGACCGTCGGGAAGGCGATCGAGGCCGGGGTGCGGGTCTACGCGGGGACCGACGCCGGCGGTGGCATCCGGCACGGCCGGATCGCCGACGAGGTCGCCGAGCTCGCCCGGGCCGGGCACCCGGACCCGATCGGCGCCGCGAGCTGGGCGGCGCGGGAGTGGCTGGGCCGCCCGGCCGGTCCGGTCCCGGGCGCGCCGGCCGACCTGGTCGTCTACGACCGTGATCCGCGCGACGACCTCGGCGTGCTGCGGAGCCCGTCGGTGGTACTGGTGCGCGGACGTCGGGTATCAGTGGGGGCATGACCTCCACGCCCGGGCCGCCGGGCGGTCCCGCAGGCTTCTCCGGCGCCTACCGGCCGCAGGCCGGTGCGTTCGGCCTCGACCCGTCCCCGACACCGCGGGTGCGGTGGGGGCTGTGGGCGTTCCTGGTCGTCGAGGCGGTGTTCCTCGGCTCGTCGGCCCTGGTCGGGCTGGCGATCGACGTAGACTCCGCCGGCGAGGTGCTGCTCGCGATCGCGGTCCCGACCGTGCTCGCCGCCCTGACCTGCATCGGCTGGACGCTCTGGCGGGGCGACGGTCCGGTCGCCGACCTGGGGCTGCGGTTCCGCTGGGAGGACGTCGGGGCCGGGCTGCTGATCGGGATCGCCGGGCTGTTCGTCACCGTCCCGGCCGCCTTCGGCTACCTCTACCTGGTCGGTCCGGACCTCACGACGTCGGTGGGCGTCGCGTTCGAGGGGATCCGGACGACCTGGCCGGTCGCGCTCGCCGTCATGTTCGGCATCGTGGTGATCGCCCCGGTCTGCGAGGAGATCGTCTACCGCGGGCTGCTGTGGAACGCCGTGGCGAAGTGGGTCGCCAACCGCTGGGTGGTGTTCCTGGTGACCACCGCCGTCTTCGCCGTCGCCCACCTGGAGCTCCTGCGGGCGCCGCTGCTGTTCGTGGTGACGCTGCCGCTGGGCGTCGCACGGCTGCTCACCGGGCGGCTGACCGCGGGTGTGGTCGCGCACGCGGTGAACAACTTCCTGCCCGGACTGGCGCTCGCGCTCATGCTGGTCGGGGTCGTCCCTGCCGTCTGACGGCCGTCTGGCAGAATGGTCGATCGGGCCCGTGGCCGGCCCTCTACCAGCCACGGCCGATGACCTTCGAGTGAGCGAGCCCGTACCCCACGCGAGCACCAGCTGACTCATCGCAGCACGAATCGACATTCGCGAGGAGCACCACAGCGTGGCCGTCAAGATCAAGCTGATGCGTCTGGGCAAGATCCGTCAGCCGTACTACCGCGTCGTCGTCGCGGACTCCCGTACGCGGCGGAACGGCCGGGCCATCGAGACCATCGGCAAGTACCACCCGAAGAACGAGCCGAGCCTCATCGAGATCGACTCGGAGCGGGCGCAGTACTGGCTGGGTGTCGGCGCGCTGCCGACCGAGACGGTGCAGAACCTGCTCGAGATCACCGGTGACTGGCAGAAGTTCAAGGGTCTGCCGGGCACCGAGGGCACCCTGAAGCCGCAGGCGGAGAAGGCCGACAAGCTCGCCCGCTTCCAGCAGGCACTGGCCCAGGCCAACGACGAGCCGAGCACCCCGGCCACCACCCCGAAGAAGAAGGGCGGCGGCGACCGCGTCGGCAAGACCGCGGACGACGCCCCGGCCGAGGCCGCCACCAAGAGCGACGACGTCGTCGACGCCACCAAGGACGCCGACGCGCCTGCCGCCGAGTCGTGACCCTCCTGGCGGACGCGCTCGAGCACCTCGTGCGCGGCATCGTCGACCACCCCGACGACGTCCGGGTGGACCTGGTCACCGGCCGTCGTGGGCGGATCCTGGAGGTCCGGGTGCACCCCGACGACCTGGGCAAGGTGATCGGCCGTGGTGGCCGCACCGCCACCGCCCTGCGCAACGTGATCGGCGGAGTGGGCGGCCGCGGGGTGCGGGTCGACGTCGTCGACACCGACCGGTGACCAGCAGCAATCCACGCACCAGCGACGCCGGCCGGGACCAGGTCCTGGTCGGCGTCGTCGTGCGTGTGCACGGTCTGCGCGGCGAGGTCGTCGTCGAGTCGCGGACCGACTCCCCGGAGGAGCGGTTCGCCCCCGGAGCGGTCCTGCACGGCAGCCGCCGGCGGGGGAGCGGGCCGGGGCCTCTCACGGTGGCCACCTCCCGCGCGCACTCCGGGCGCTGGCTCGTCCTGTTCGAGGGTGTCGGCGACCGTGACGGGGCCGAGGAGCTCCGTGGCGTGCAGCTGCTGCTGCCGACGACGGAGCTCGCCGAGCCCGACGACCCGGAGGAGTTCCACGTCCACCGGCTCACCGGCCTGCGGGCCGAGCTGACCGACGGGACGCCGGCCGGGACGATCACCGACGTGGTGCACGGTCCCGGGGGATCGCTGCTGGTCGTGACCCGGCCCGCCGGGCACGAGGCGATGGTCCCGTTCGTCGGCGAGATCGTGCCGGAGGTCGATCTCGAGGGCGGCCGGGTCGTCCTCGATCCGCCCGAGGGGCTGCTCGACCCCGAGGAGTGAGCACCGGTGAGGCCCGGCGTCGCACGACGCCGGGCCTTTTCCGTGGCCGCGCTGTCAACGTCGGTTGACAGTCTGTCGATGTCAACCTATGTTGACAGGCATGAGCGATGCGACGGCGGTGGCCGCGGCGGCGTCCAGCAAGGACCCGGCCGTCGGCCTGGCGGCGGTGGCGGCCCTGCGCGGCCTGCAGGAGTCGCTGGAGGAGCTGCAGGTGACCAGCGCACGCGACCAGGGCTGGTCCTGGCAGCAGATCGCCGACGCGCTCCGGATCAGTCGCCAGGCGGTGCACAAGAAGTACCGCCGGCTCGGGCTGTAGCGGCCCGCGACGAGGGGAGAGCACGTGTTCGAGAGGTTCACCGACCCGGCCCGGCGTGCCGTCGTCGTCGCCCAGGAGGAGGCGCGGGGGCGCCACGCCGACCGGATCGGCCCGGAGCACCTGCTGCTGGGGATCCTGCGCTGCCCGGGGACGCCGGGGGAGGAGCTGCTGCGTGCCGCCGGCGTCGGTGCGGCGCAGGTCGACCACGACCTGGCCCGCGCCCGGCCGGACGACGCCGACGCCCTCGCCACCCTCGGCATCGACCTCGACGAGGTGCGCCGGGCCGCCGAGGAGTCCTTCGGGCCGGGCGCCCTGGACCGGACCGGTGGGCGCCGCGGACGGTGGTTCGCCGGGCACATCCCGTTCGACCGGCTCACGAAGAAGGCCCTGGAGCTCGCGCTGCGGGAGGCGATCCGCCTGGGGGACCGGCACATCGGCACCGAGCACCTGCTGCTGGGGCTGCTGCATCCCGGTCACACGGCGTCGCAGGTCCTCCAGGGGCGGGGCGTGACCCTGCAGGGGACGCGGCGGACGGTCGCCGAGCGCCCCGGCCGCCGGGCGGGCTGACCGCCACCCGTGGATCCGGCCGCCCGTCAGGCCCGGTACTCGTCCAGCGGGTCGCCGGCGGTGTCGTCGGCCGGGTCGTCCGGATCCTCCGTCGGGTCGACCCGGGTCTCCGCCGACCGCACCCCGGCCGTCTCGGCGAGGGTCGCGGCCAGCGAGTTCAGGTCGCCCCGCCCGTCCAGGCGCAGCGTGAGCGCGGCGACCCGGCCGCCGTCGCCGGTGACCGACCCGCGGTGCACGGACACCCCGGCGACGGAGAACCCGGCGTCGGTGCAGCGTTCGAGGACCCCGCGGAGCACACCCAGGCCGTCGTCGTAGCGGATGCGCAGCACCGGCGGGCGGCGACGGCGGCGCCGGACCGCCCGGGCGAGCGGCTGCAGCCCGCGGGTCACGAGGAAGTGGGCCGCGGTCGCGAGCACGGCGAGCAGCGGCAGTCCCGCCCCGCAGGCGGTGCCGACCGCGGCGGCGAGCCAGATCGTGGCGGCGGTCGTGAGGCCCCGCACGACGTCCTGCCGGACGAAGATCAGCCCGGCGCCGATGAACCCGATCCCGGAGACGATCTGCGCCGCGATCCGGGACGGGTCCAGCGCGACGTGCTCGGTCGCCAGCAGGTCCGCGAAGCCGTACTTCGAGATCACCATGAACACGGCCGCACCCACGCCGACGAGCACGTGCGTCCGCAGGCCGGCGCTCTTGGCCCCCGCCTCGCGCTCCAGGCCGATGGCCGTCGTCAGGACCAGGGCGAGCAGGACCGGGGGTAGGAGGTCCCACTGGGCCGCGGTGGACCACAGCGGACCCGACCAGCCGTCCGGCACTGCCGACCTCCCTCGTCGTCCGGGAATGCGGGGCTGCGACGATCCGCCGCGTGCGGATCGACGTCGTCACCATCTTCCCCTCCTACCTCGAACCGTTGCGCGAGGCACTGCTGGGGCGGGCGATCGAGCGCGGCCTGCTCGAGGTCGGGGTGCACGATCTGCGCCGCTGGACCCACGACGTCCACCAGGCCGTCGACGACTCGCCCTACGGCGGCGGGCCGGGGATGGTCATGCGGCCGCAGGTCTGGGGCGACGCGCTCGACGAGGTGCTCGCCGGTCCGCCGGCCCGGCTGGTCGTCCCGACCCCGGCCGGCCGGCCCTTCACCCAGGAGACCGCGCGCGCCTGGTCCGCCGACCAGCGCCTCGTGTTCGCCTGCGGCCGCTACGAGGGCATCGACGAGCGGGTGCTGCTCGACGCGCGGGCCCGCGGGACCCGGGTCGACGAGGTGTCGATCGGTGACTACGTGCTGGTCGGCGGCGAGGTCGCGGTCCTCGTGATGGTCGAGGCCGTCGCCCGGTTGCTGCCGGGGGTGCTCGGCAACCCGCGCTCGGCGGAGGAGGACTCGTTCTCCGACGGGCTGCTCGAGGGGCCGTCCTACACCCGTCCCGAGACGTGGCGCGGGCTCGCCGTGCCGGACGTCCTGCGCAGCGGCAACCACGCCGCGATCGACCGCTGGCGCCGCGACCGGGCCCTGGAACGCACCCGCGACCGGCGCCCCGACCTGCTCGAGGCGCTCCCCGACGGCGCGCTCGACGCCGCCGACCGCGCCGCACTGGCCGCCGGGCGCACCGACGAGGACGGGTCGCCGGCCGGCTGACCGGTCCCGGCGGGGGCCCGCACCGCCCCGGGCGGGCTCCGGTCCCCGGGCTCCGGAGCGCCGGACCCCGCGGGCGGACCGGCCACCGGGTGTCCGGGCCGATCGGGCCGTCTGGCACTATGGACGGGTTGCCAGCGCCGTGTGCGGTGCCCGGTGACGGTCCCGTGCGCCACCCGGTCGACCCGGGGAGCGCCGGCCGCGCCGGAGCCCGCCATCCGGACGAGCGTCCCACCACCAGGTGCGGACGGCCCGGATGGCCCGGGAGAAAGCCCCGGAACGACCCGGGGCGGCACCGTATGAACCGCACGAACGACACACGAGGACGGACGTCGACATGAACACCCTGGACGCACTGGACGCGGAGATCCTGCGCTCCGACATCCCGGACTTCCGGCCCGGCGACACCCTCAAGGTGCACGTGAAGGTCATCGAGGGCAGCCGCACCCGTACCCAGGTCTTCCAGGGCGTGGTCATCCGCCGCCAGGGCTCGGGCGCCCGCGAGACCTTCACCGTCCGCAAGATCTCGTTCGGCGTCGGCGTCGAGCGCACCTTCCCGGTGCACACGCCGAACATCGACAAGATCGAGGTCGCCACCCGCGGCGCCGTCCGCCGGGCGAAGCTCTACTACCTCCGTGACCTGCGCGGCAAGGCCGCGAAGATCAAGGAGCGCCGGGAGACCCCGACCGCGTCCTGACCGTCACCCCGTCGTGACGGTCCGGTGACGTAATCTCGTCGCGTGGCCTTCCCCGAGCTCCCCGATGACCGCCGGGCCCGCCCCCGGCGGTATCGCGGCAGCGACGCCCCCGAGCGCACCGGTCGGCGGCGGGCCCCCGAAGGGCCCCCGCCCCCGGCCGCCGAGGACCAGGACTGGCTCGTCGGGACCCCGCTGCACGGCGGGCCCCCGCCGGCGGGGGACGACGGGGCGGCCGAGCCCGAGGCGCGCGGTGTACGCACCCGGCACGCGTCGGAGGCCGATGCGGACGCCTCCGGCGACGCCCCGCGCGGGCGCCGGTACCGCAACGGCTACGAGGACCTGACGGGCGAGCGGACCGGCCGGCACGGCGGGCCCCGCAACGGGTACGGCGAGCCGGACCCGTACGGCCCTGCCGACGCGGGCCCCGGGCGGCAGAGCAACGGGAACGGTGACGGCGGGGACTCCCTCCGGGCACGCTATGCCGACCGGCTGCGCGACTCGCCGCCGTACGAGGCCCCTCCGGACCGGCAGCCCGGCGACGACCGCCGGCCGCCCCCCGGCCGCACCGGCGGGCACCGCCGCGCACCCGAACAGTTCGAGGCGAACGGGACCGGCTCCCACCGCCGAGGCCCGGAGGCCACCGGCAGGCACGGCGCGGCCGATGCCCCCCGCTCGCCGGCACGCAACGGTGGTCCGGCCGGCTACGGGGCCCCCGGGTACGAGGCCGATCCGGCGCGCCACGGCGGCCCGGACGGCCGTCCCCGTGACCGCAACGGTCGCCCCGGTGGCCCGAACGTCCAGGACGGCGGCGCCCGGCACGACCGCCACGGCGGACGCGCCGGCCTCGGCGCCCCGTTCCGCCAGGACGGTCCGCCATCCGGCGCCGGCCCCGTTCCCGGGCAGGACGCCCGGCCGTCCCGCCGTCGCGCCGCTCCCGACGGTGCCGTGGGCGCTCCCGGACCGGCATGGGCTCCGGGCCGTCCCGGCTCGGAGGCTCCGGCCGCCCCCGGGCCCCGTCGCGGCACCGGCCCGGGCGGTCCCGCGGCCGCGCCGCCGCCCGGCCGCGCTCCCGCCGCACCGCAGGCGCCGCCGCCGTACGGCGTGGACGCCGCCCAAGGCGGGCCCGCCGCGCCCGTCCGGCCGCCCGGTCCTGTCGAGGACCCGCGGCGCCCCCACGGCCCGGCCGACGACGCCGGCCCGGCGGAGGACGACCTCCACGACCAGGCGCCGCCGACGGAGACGCTCCGGCGGCCGTCGCGACGCCGGAGGAGCGCCGCCGGTCCGCCGCCGGACCTCCCTCCGGAGGACGACGCCACCGGAACCGTGGCGCCGCACGACCTCGACGACGACGCCGGGCAGGCCGGTGCGGAGCAGGCGGACGACGGGACCCGGCGCGCGGGGAAGCGCTCCGGACCCGTCGGAGCCGGCGCGAAGCTCGCGGCGATGGCCGGGCTCGGGAAGGGCCCGGACGGCGAGAAGCAGAAGCTCGCGTTCTGGAAGGAGCTGCTGCTCCTGGCCGGTGTCGCGCTGTTGCTGACCGTCCTGATCCAGACCTTCCTGGCGAAGGTCTATGTGATCCCGTCCGGGTCGATGGAGACGACGCTGCACGGCTGCACCGGGTGCACCAACGACCGCGTGCTCGTCGACAAGGTCACCTACAACTTCACCGACGTCTCCCCGGGCGACATCGTGGTCTTCCGCGGCACCGACGGCTGGGCCAGCGAGACCTACACCGGTGAAGGATCGGCGAACCCTCTGGTCAAGGGCCTGCAGACGCTCGGCTCGCTGGTCGGCGTGGCCCCGCCCGACGAGAAGGACTTCGTCAAGCGGGTGATCGCCGTCGGCGGCCAGACGGTCGCGTGCTGCGACGCGCTGAACCAGGTGATGGTCGACGGCCAGCCCCTCGAGGAGCCCTACGTCTACTACCTGCCCGAGGCCGGCCCGGCCCGGCAGATCCCGTTCGGGCCGATCACGGTTCCCGAGGGCGAGTACTGGATGATGGGCGACTCGCGGAACAACTCCGCCGACTCCCGGGCGGCCGGTCACGGCCCGATCCCGGAGGAGAACATCATCGGCAAGGTGCGGCTGATCGTGCTGCCCTTCGACCGGTTCGGCTGGGTGAGCTCGTCCGACCCCCAGACGACGGCCGAGGCGGCCGGCGCACCGGGGCTGCCCGACGGCCTGCCCCTCGCGCTCGGCATCATGGGGACCCTGCCGCTCGCGGCCGGTCGGCGACGGACCCTGCGTGCCCGGGCCGACGCCGAGCGATTCCTGCCCGACACGCGCCACCCCACCGGGTGGCGCCGGAGATCCTGACCGGGAGCACCGTGCCGGTTCCCCCCGCCCGCGCCCGTACGGCCGCGGTGTCCCGCCGCGCGCCGGCCCGTCGCCGACGCCCGGTGCGGGTGCTGCCCGACGGCCTGCGCCCGCCCCGCGCCATCGTCCGCGACGCCGGCACCTGGACCCTGCAGACCGTCCTGCAGCGCCACGGACTCGGCCCGGTCGCCGGCGTCGACGAGGCGGGCCGCGGCGCCAGCGCCGGACCGCTGGTCGTGGCCGCCTGCGTGCTGCGCCCGGCCGATGCCGCGGCCCTCGACGGGCTCACCGACTCCAAGCTGCTGACGGCGTCCGCCCGCGAGCACTGGTACGGCCGCATCAGGAAGCGGGCGCTGGACCTCGCGGTGGTCGTGATCCCGCCCGCCGAGGTGGACCGCCGGGGCGTGCACATCGCGAACATCGAGGGGATGCGTCGGGCGGTCGCCGCGCTGACCACCGTCCCGCCCGGGTACGTGCTCACCGACGGGTTCGCCGTCCGCGGGTTCGGCCGTCCGGCGCTGGCCGTGCCGAAGGGCGACCGGGTCGCGGCCTGCATCGCCGCCGCGTCGGTGCTCGCGAAGGTCACCCGGGACCGCATCATGACCGAGCTGGACGCCGAGCACGCCGCCTACGGGTTCGCCGTGCACAAGGGGTACAACACACCCGAGCACGAGGGGGCGCTGCGCGCCCACGGACCGTGCCCGGAGCACCGGTTCTCGTTCGCGAACGTCGCCGCGGTGGCCGGACGCGAGGTGCCGGGCGGGCTGGTCCACAATGAGACCGACCCCGACGAGGTGCTCGGCGACACCGGTGAGGTGGAGCCGGCCCGATGGGAACCGATGGAGACCGTCACAGGAGGAGCAGGCCGGTGAGCGCCGAGGATCTCGAGAAGTACGAGACCGAGATGGAGCTCACGCTCTACAAGGAGTACCGCGACATCGTCGCCCAGTTCTCCTACGTGGTGGAGACGGAGCGGCGGTTCTACCTGGCCAACTCCGTCGACGTGGCACCCCGGAACGCCGACGGCGAGGTCTACTTCGAGGTCCGCATGTCGGACGCCTGGGTGTGGGACATGTATCGGCCCGCGCGATTCGTGAAGAACGTGCGGGTGGTGACGTTCAAGGACGTCAACATCGAGGAGCTCGACACCCCCGACCTGCGGCTTCCCGACAGCGACACCTTCCCCGGCTGAGATTGCCACACCCCACCGACGGCGGACCCCGCCCGCGACCGCGGCCGGCGGTGCCGATCCCCAAGCGGGGAATCCGTCCACAGCGGCCCGATCCGCCGGTCCCGCGCCCCGCCGCGGGCCGATCGTGGATCCATGGCTGCGAAGGACGAGCTCGGCCGGCGCGGTGAGGACACCGCCGCCGAGTACCTCGAACGGGCACACGGCATGGTCGTGCTGGCCCGCAACTGGCGGTGCAAGGACGGCGAGCTCGACATCGTCGCCACCGACCCGGAACACCGGCTGATCGTCTGCGAGGTGAAGACCCGGTCGGGCACCCGGTTCGGGGAACCCGCCGAGTCGGTCACACCCCGGAAGATGCGCCGGATCCGCGGGCTGGCCCGGACCTGGATGGGCGCCCACCAGCTCGGGTGGACCGAGATCCGGTTCGACGTCGTCGCGGTGCTGATGCCGCCCGGTGGGCCTGCCACGCTCACCCACTACCCGGCGGCGTTCTGATGGGCGAGCTGGCACGGGTGTGGTCGGTCGAGCTGCACGGCGTCGACGGCGTCCCGGTCGAGATCGAGGCGGCGATCGGCGGCGGCATCCCGGGCGTCCACCTGGTCGGGCTGCCCGACGCCGCGCTGAACGAGGCCAAGGACCGGGTGCGGTCGGCGGTCGTGCACTCGGGGCGCCGGTGGCCGAACGAGCGGATCGTGCTCGCGCTCTCCCCGGCGACCCTGCGCAAGACCGGGAGCCGGTTCGACCTCGCCCTGGCCGCGGGAGTGCTCGCCGCCGCCGGGGCGGTCCCGGCGGACCGGCTCGCGGGCACCGTCCTGCTGGGGGAGCTCGCCCTCGACGGGCGGCTGCGGCCGGTCCGCGGCGTGCTGCCCTGCCTGCTCGCGGCCCGCGACGCCGGGATGTCCCGCGCCGTCGTGCCGCGCGCCGCGCTCGCCGAGGCGGCACTGGTCGACGGGCTGGAGTCGTACGGCGCGGAGTCGCTGTCCGAGGTGCTCGACTGGGCGGCCGGGAACCGCCCGCTCGACCGGGTCCCGCCCGTCACCGACCCCGGACCCGCCGATCCCGCACCGGAACTGGCCGACGTGATCGGCCAGGACGACGCCCGCCGTGCCCTGGAGATCGCCGCCGCCGGCGGGCACCACCTGCTGATGGTCGGCCCGCCCGGTACCGGGAAGACCATGCTCGCCCAGCGGATCGTGGGGCTGCTGCCCCGGCTCGGGCGGCCGGAGGCGTTGCAGCTCGCGGCGATCCGGTCGGTCGCCGGGCGGCTGGGGGAGTCCGCGCCGCTGAGCACGCTCGCGCCGTTCGTCGCACCGCACCACTCGGCCTCGGCGGCGGCGCTGCTCGGGGGCGGCAGCGGCGTGGCACGTCCCGGCGCGGTCTCGCTCGCCCACCGCGGTGTCCTGTTCCTCGACGAGTGCCCGCACTGGCCCGCCTCGGTGCTCGACGCGCTGCGCACCCCGCTGGAGGAGGGGGAGGTCCGGCTGTCCCGGGCCGAGGGCAGCGTCCGCTACCCGGCCCGGTTCCAGCTCGTCCTCGCGGCGAACCCGTGCCCCTGCGCACCCCCGATCGACCGGGACTGCACCTGTCGGGCCGACGCCCGCCGCCGCTACACGTCCCGGCTCTCCGGCCCGCTGCTCGACCGCGTCGACCTGAGGGTGGCGATGCAACCCGTGACGAGGCTGGTGGTGCAGGGCCCCCGGGGCGACGACACGGCCACCGTCCGGCGACGGGTGATCGACGCCAGGACCGCGGCCGGTGAGCGCTGGTCCGAGCACGGCTGGCGGTGCAACGCCGAGGTCCCCGGCACCGAGCTCCGGTCCCGGTTCCCGCTGCCGCAGGCGGTACTGGAACCCCTGGAGAAGCGCCTGCGTGCCGGTGAGCTGAGCGCCCGCGGGGCGGACCGGGCGCTGCGGGTCGCGTGGACCCTCGCCGACCTCGCCGGGAGCGACCGGCCGGACCGGCACGACGTCGACGCCGCCCTCTACTTCCGCGACCGGGGTGCGGCATGAACGCCGGCGGTGCGACGCGGCCGGCGCCGGGCAGCGGGCCGCCGGAGGAGGTCCTGCGGGCGCGGGCCTACCTGCTGCGCAGCGTGGAACCGCCGAACCGGCACCTGAACCGGCTGGTGGAGGAGTACGGGCCGGTCGAGGCCGCGGACCGGCTGCGGCACGGAGCGGTCCCCGACGAGCTGCTGCGCTCCGCGACGGCCCGCCGGGGCAGCGACCACACCGACGCCGATCTCGACACCGCGGCGGCCGCCGGGGCGCGGCTGCTGGTGCCGGAGGACCCGTCCTGGCCGGTGTGGCCGTTCGCCGCGTTCGCCGGTACCCGGCGGGCGGACCTGACCCCTCCGGTCGCGCTGTGGGCCCGTGGCCCCGGCGACGCGGCGGTGCTGGCGGACCGGTCGGTGACGATCGTGGGCTCGCGTGCGGCGACCCGCTACGGGCTGCACACCGCCGCCGACTTCGCCGCGGAGCTCGGCCGCCGGGGCGTCACCGTCTTCTCCGGTGCCGCGTTCGGCATCGACGCCGCGGCGCACCGGGGCGCGCTCGCCGCAGGCAGCCCGACGGTCGCGGTACTGGCGTGCGGCCCGGACCGGTCCTACCCGGCCGCGCACGAGGGCCTCATCGAGCGGATCGCCGAGCGCGGGCTGGTGCTGACCGAGTACCCGCCGGGCACGGTGCCCGGCCGGCTGCGGTTCCTGGTCCGCAACCGGCTGCTGGCGGCGCTCGGCGCCGGCTGCCTCGTCGTCGAGGCCGGGGCGCGCAGCGGGTCGCGGCGCACCGCGTCCGACGCGGTCGCCCTGCGCCGCCCGCTGATGGCGGTGCCGGGCCCGGTCACCTCGGGGCTGTCGGTCGGCTGCCACGAGCTGATCCGCACCGGGGACGCGAGCCTGGTGGGGCGGCCGGAGGACGTCCTGGAGGTCGTCGGCAGGCTCGGGGTGGACCTCGCGCCGCCGCCCGAGGGGGAGACGCGGCCGACCGACGGGCTCGCCCCGCACGCGCTCGCCGTGCACGACGCGCTGCCGGCCCGGGCCGCGTGGCCGCCGTCGCGGATCGGCGAGGCGGCGGGCCTCGACGCCGACGCCGTGCGCGCGGCCCTGACCGAACTGGAGGAGCACGGCCTGGCCGAGCACCACCAGGGGATGTGGCAGCGCCCGGCGCGCCGGGGCGGTCCTTGACCGGGCCCCGTCGGCGGCGGACCGTCCGGGTATGGCCCGCGCCCGCACGGACGATCCCGGTCTCGCCGACGACGTCGCGGCCGCCCTGGATGCCTTCACCGGCCACCTTCGCCACGAGCGCGGACGGTCCCCGCACACCGTGCGCGCCTACCGGTCGGACCTCACGGACCTGCTGCGGGACCTGCCGGCGCTCGCGGCGCTGGACCTGGACCACCTGCGCCGTGCGCTCACGGCCACCCACTCCGCCGGGGCGGGCCGGGCCACCGTCGCCCGCCGCACCGCCGCGGCCCGGACCTTCTGTGCCTGGGCGGTGCGCACCGGCCGGCTCGACCGCGACCCGGCGGCCCGGCTCGGTTCGCCGCGGGCCGGCACCGTCCTGCCGGAGGTCCCGGCCGCCGACGAGACCGCCGCCGTGCTGGACGCCGCGATCTCCGGTGCCACCGAGGACGCTCCGGAGGCGCTGCGCGACCTGTTGGTCCTCGAGCTGCTCTACGCGACCGGCATCCGTGTCGCGGAGCTGTGCGGCCTGGACCTGGACCGTGTCGACGAGGCGAGTCGTACGCTGCGGGTCCGCGGCAAGGGGGACCGGGAACGCACCGTCGTGTTCGGGGTGCCCGCCGCCCGCGCACTGCGGCGCTGGCTCGAGCGCGGCCGCCCGGCCCTCGCGACACCGGCGTCGCCGCCGGCGGTGCTGCTGGGCGTCCGGGGCGGTCGGCTCGACGCGCGTGTCGCCCGGACCGTCGTGCACCGCGCGATGCGCGCCGTCCCGGGAGCCACCGACGTCGGCCCGCACGGTCTGCGGCACGCCGCGGCCACTCATCTCCTCGAGGGGGGAGCCGACCTCCGTTACGTACAGGAGTTGCTCGGTCACGCTACGCTGTCGACGACCCAGCTCTACACGCACGTGACCGTCGACCGGCTGAAGGTGGTTCATGACCAGGCCCACCCTCGGGCGTGAGGTGTCGTCACCGACGACCGTCCGGCCCGATCGCTTCCCCTGTGTCCTGGCCTCGGCCCTCGACCGGGTCGCCCAGCCGTCGGCGTCGCGCCCCCTCGTCGCGGTGCCTCCGCCGCCCGGGGACGGCCCCGCCGAGCAGTCCGACGACCCGGGTCCCGGGGATGTCGGGGCGCACGTCGCGGAGCCCGGCCGGGTAGGGCCCGGAGGCGTCGGCGGATGGCGCGCCCTCCACCGGCGCGGCACGGGCACCGGCAGCGCGGACGTCGGTGGCACGGGAACCGGTGGCGCGGACGTCGGCGGCACGGGAACCGGTGGCACGGGAACCGGCAGCCCGGGCCCGGGCCCGGGCACCGGCACCGGCACCGGCACCGAGGGTGCCGCGGATCGCGGGACCGCCACGGGCGCCGTCCGGATGGCGCTCGTCCCGGCCGTCGGTGCCGCTGCGGGTGCGCCGGCGCGCGACACGCCCGGCGCCGCCCGGGACCACCTGATCGAGACCGTCGAGCCGGAGGCGCTGCCGCTGTGGCGCGCCCACCTGGCGGTGCGGAGCGCCGACACCCGCCGGCTCCTGGTCGAGCACCACGCCCCCCTCGTCCGCGGGATCGGGGCGAAGCTGGCGACCCGGCTGCCGTCGTCGATCGAGCTGGCGGACCTCCTGCAGTCGGGGACCTTCGGGCTGATCGACGCCGTGGACCGGTTCGACCCGGCACGCGGGGTGCGGTTCGAGGGGTACGCGGCGCAGCGGGTCCGTGGCGCGATGCTCGACGAGCTGCGCGCCCAGGACTGGGTGCCGCGCACCGTGCGCTCCCGGAGCCGGGAGATCGAGCGCGCCCGCGAGGCCGTCCAGAGCAAGGTCGGCCGGCCCGCCTCCGACCGAGAGCTGGCGGCCGAGCTCGGGATCGGCCTGCGCGATCTCCGGCAGGCGGTGCGGCCGGCGCTGCTCGTCAGCGCCGACGATCTCGACGGGAACGCCGCACCCGGCCCGGCCGCCCTCGCCGCCGCCGACACCGCCGACCCGGTCGCCACCGCCGTCCGCCGCGAGACCGGTGCCGAGCTGCGCGCCGCGATCGCCCAGCTCGGTGAGCGCGACCGCACGGTGCTCCGCCTGTACTACGTCGAGGACCACACCCTCGCCGAGATCGGCGCGCTGCTGGGGGTCACGGAGTCCCGGGTCTGCCAGCTGCACACACGGATGCTCACCCGGCTGCGCACCCGGATGGAGCCCGCCCTCGCGGGATGACCGGCCCGGCCGGTCAGGGCGGAGCGCCGTCCCAGGGGAGCAGCCGCATCCGCGGCGGGCGCAGCAGGACCAGCGGATCGAGGTGGTCGAGCCGGTCCCGCCGCACCCCCCAGTGCAGGCACGCGGCGACCGGGCAGCCCCGGTGCCCCGGCTCCAGGACGCCGACGGGGTCGCCCGACGCGACCCGGGCCCCGGTGGCGACGGCCGCCGTCACCGGCTCGTAGGTGCTGCGCAGCCCGTCGGGATGGTCGACCGAGACCACCCCGCGGCCCGCGACGGGCCCGGCATGGACGACGACGCCGTCGCGCGCCACGAGCACCGGCTGCCCGGGTGCACCCGCGAGATCGGCGCCCCGGTGGCCGCGCCCGTAACGGAACGTCGGCGCCCGGAACGGCCCCGTCACGGCAGGCACGGGCGCCAGCGGCCAGGCGTAGTGCGCACCGGGCGCCGGGATCCCGGCACCCGGCGGTCGTGGCGGTCGCGGTGGGAGCGGCTCTGCGGCGCGGGCCACCCACGGCGGCGCCAGGGCCACCAGCAGCACCGTCAACGCGACGAGGACCGTCCCGGCCCGCAGGAGCGATCGCCCGGCCCGTACGAGCGAGCGCCCGGCCCGCGTGAGCGCGCGCCTGGCCCGCAGGAGCGAGCGCCCGGACGGCACGGGCGGCGAGGGTGTCGTGACCACCCGTTCAGCCTGGATCCGCGACCGTCCGTCGCGGCGACGACCACCGGTCCTGGGGACGTACCGGCCGGTTGTGGACGGCCGCGGCCCGCGGCGGGCTCCGATGCGAGGGCCCCGAGGGCCCGGGCGTACACTGGTTCCCGCACCACGGTCAGACGTGGTGACTTCGCGCGCCCGCGTGCCCGGCGCGCCGTCCCCCAGGGTACGGCGCCGGGAGCGGAGGCCGGGCGGTCCCGCGGACCCGGTCGTCGAGTTCCACTCGCCGACCCGGGGAACCGGGTCCGGCCCCGCGGCAGGCGCCAGGGCGGTCCCACCACCGGTGGTCCGCAGAACCGCACGCGCGGCACCCGCCGCGCCCGACCGAGAGGTGATCACAGGCCATGGCCGTCGTCACCATGAAGCAGCTGCTCGACAGCGGCGTGCACTTCGGGCACCAGACCCGTCGCTGGAACCCGAAGATGAAGCGCTACATCCTCACCGAGCGCAACGGCATCTACATCATCGACCTCCAGCAGACGCTGTCGTACATCGACCGCGCCTACGAGTTCGTGCGCGAGACCGTCGCGCACGGCGGGACGATCATGTTCGTCGGCACGAAGAAGCAGGCCCAGGAGGCCATCGCCGAAGAGGCGGGCCGGGTCAACATGCCCTACGTGAACCAGCGCTGGCTGGGCGGCATGCTCACGAACTTCCAGACCGTGCACAAGCGCCTGCAGCGCCTCAAGGAGCTCGAGGCGATGGAGCAGACCGGCGGGTTCGAGGGTCGCACCAAGCGCGAGATCCTCACGCTGACCCGTGAGAAGGACAAGCTCGAGAAGACCCTCGGCGGTATTCGCGACATGTCCAAGGTGCCCAGCGCGGTGTGGATCGTCGACACCAAGAAGGAGCACATCGCGGTCGGCGAGGCCCGGAAGCTCAACATCCCGGTCGTCTCGATCCTCGACACCAACTGCGACCCGGACGAGGTCGACTTCCCGATCCCGGGCAACGACGACGCGATCCGCTCGGCCGCGCTGCTGACCAAGGTCATCGCGAAGGCCGCCGCCGACGGTCTGGTCTCCCGCGGCCAGCGCCGTGGCGAGGGCGAGGCCGCTGCGGAGCAGCCCCTGGCCGAGTGGGAGCAGGACGTGCTCGCCGGTAACGAGGTCGGCTCGGACGGCGCCAGCCTGGCCGCCGCCGGTGGCGACGGAGCGGACTCCGCGCCCGCCCCGGCGTCGAGCAGCAACGGCACCCAGAACTGACCCGCGGGGAGGGCCGGGGCCGACCGGCCCCGGCCCTCCCGGCGACCCGGTGATCCATTTCCCGTCACGACCCAGAGGACGAGAGACACCTGATGGCGAACTACAGCGCCGCCGACGTCAAGCGGCTCCGTGAGCTCACCGGCTCCGGGATGATGGACTGCAAGAAGGCCCTCGAGGAGTCCGAGGGCGACTTCGACAAGGCGGTCGAGCTCCTCCGCATCAAGGGTGCGAAGGACGTGGGCAAGCGCGCCGAGCGCGCCACCGCCAACGGCCTGGTCGTCGCCGACGGCGGCACCCTGGTCGAGCTGGACTGCGAGACCGACTTCGTCGCCAAGTCCGACGACTTCATCGCGCTGGCCGAGAAGATCCTCGCCGCCGCGGTCGAGCAGAAGCCGGCCGACCTGGACGCGCTGCGCGAGACCAAGCTCGACGCCGCCACGGTCGGCGAGGCCGTGCAGGAGCTCTCCGCCCGCATCGGCGAGAAGTTCGAGCTGAAGCGTTACGCCCGCGTCGACGGCCAGGCGGCCGTCTACCTGCACAAGCGCGCCACCGACCTGCCCCCGCAGATCGGCGTGCTGCTCTCCTACGAGGGCGACGACGCCGAGGCCGCCCGCGGCCTCGCGATGCAGGTCGCCGCGGCCCGCCCGGAGTTCACCACCCGTGAGCAGGTGCCGGCGGAGACCGTCGAGAACGAGAAGAAGATCGCCGAGGCCACCGCGCGCGAGGAGGGCAAGCCCGAGCAGGTGCTGCCCCGCATCGTCGAGGGCCGGGTCAACGGCTACTACAAGGACGTCGTGCTGCTCGAGCAGGCGTCCGTCGTGGACCCCAAGAAGTCGGTCAAGGCCGTCGCCGACGAGGCCGGTCTGACGATCAAGGGCTTCGTCCGCTTCGAGGTCGGCCAGAACTGATCTCCCGCCCCGGGCCGGGCGGTGCGAGCGGCACCGCCCGGGCCCGGAGTGAGAGAATCGGGACCACACCGCGAGTACGACAGGCCGGGGGAAGCAACCGTGATCGAGGAAACCCTCTTCGACGTCGAGGAGAAGATGGAGAAGGCCGTCGGCGTCGCGCGCGACGACCTCACCGGTGTGCGCACCGGCCGGGCCACTCCGAGCATGTTCTCCCGGATCGTCGTGGACTACTACGGCGCCGCGACCCCGCTGAACCAGCTCGCCTCGGTCAGCATCCCGGAAGCGCGGATGGCGGTCATCAAGCCCTACGACGCCAGCCAGCTCAAGGCCATGGAGAAGGCGATCGCCGAGTCCGACCTCGGCGTGAACCCCAGCAACGACGGCCAGATCATCCGCGTGATCATCCCGCAGCTCTCCGAGGAGCGCCGCCGCGACATGGTCAAGGTCGCCCGCGGCAAGGGTGAGGACGCGCGCGTCGTCATGCGCGGGCTGCGCCGCAAGGCGATGGACGAGCTGCACCGCATCCAGCGCGACGGTGAGGCCGGCGAGGACGAGGTCGTGCGCGGCGAGAAGGAGCTGCAGGTCCTCACGGACCGCTACGTCGCGCAGATCGACGAGCTCGTGAAGAACAAGGAATCCGAGCTCCTCGAGGTCTGACCCGGTGCCCCCCTCCTCCGACGCCGTCGTCCCCGTGACCTCCGACCTTCCCGGTGACGGGCCGGCCGGTGCCCCGGGGACCCCGGAGGGCGCGAAACCGGTCCGCGGCCAGAAGGGCTACAAGCGGTCCCGGCTGGGTCGCAACCTCGTCGCCGCGATCGGTGTCGGCGTCGGTCTCGGTGCGGTCATCCTGGTCAGCCTGCTGATCGTCCCCCAGTGGTTCGTCCTGGTGCTGGCGGTCTGCACGGTCGTCGCGACCTGGGAACTGGCCGGTGCCCTGCGGCGCGGGGCCGACATCCGGGTGTCGCTCCCGGTGCTCCTCGCGGGCGGGCAGGCCATCGTCTGGCTGTCGTGGCCGTTCGGCCTGCGCGGCGCCGCGATCGCGCTCGGCGCGACGGTGCTGGGCTGCCTGCTCTGGCGGATGCGTGAGGGCGCGGCGCACTTCGTGCGCGACATCAGCGCCTCGATGTTCGTGGCCCTCTACGTGCCGCTGCTGGTCGCCTTCGCCGTGCAGATGACGGTCGCCCCGCAGGGCGTCGGCCGCGTCCTGACGTTCCTGCTCTGCGTCGTCGCCTCCGACGTCGGCGGGTACGCCGCCGGGGTCGTCGCCGGCCGGCATCCGATGGCCCCCACGATCAGCCCCAAGAAGTCCTGGGAGGGCTTCGCGGGCTCGCAGGTCGCGGGCATGGCCGCCGGGTCGCTGTGCGTGGCGCTGTTCCTCGGCGTGCCCTGGTACTGGGGCACCCTCGTCGGCGCACTGCTCGTCGCCACCGCCACCCTCGGCGACCTGGTCGAGTCGCTGGTGAAGCGCGACCTCGGCATCAAGGACATGGGCACCCTGCTCCCGGGGCACGGTGGCCTGCTGGACCGGATGGACTCCCTGCTGCCCACGGCGTTCGTCGCCTGGGCGGTGCTCGGGATCGTCGTCCCCGTCGCGTGAGACGCACCTGGACCGGGTTCGGCGGGCAGCAGAAGTCCGGCCCCGCCATCCCCAGCCCGAACATCTGGAACTGGCCCGAGGTCTACGAGACCGAGAACCGCGCGCAGGACGCCGACGGCACCCTGTGGGCGGCGTTGTGCGAGGAGACCGGCGGCTGGGCGGGGCTCGACGTCGTCGACGTCGGCTGTGGTGACGGTTTCCACCTGCCCCGCTTCGCCGAGGTCGCCGCGACCGTCACCGGCGTCGAGCCGCACCCGCCGCTGGTGGAGCGGGCCCGGGAGCGCTGCGCCGACGACGACCGGATCTCCGTGCACCGGGCCGGTGCCGAGCGGCTGCCGCTGCCCGACGCGTCCGCCGACGTCGTGCACGCCCGGACCGCCTACTTCTTCGGGCCGGGCTGCGAGCCGGGCCTGGCCGAGGCCGAGCGCGTGCTGCGGCCCGGCGGGGTGCTCGCCGTCGTCGACCTGGACTTCACGTCCCGGCCGTACGGGAACTGGCTGCGGGCGGACCTGCCCCGCTACGACCCGCCTGCGGTGGACAGGTTCTTCTCGGGCCAGGGCTTCGCGCTGCGCCGGGTGCGGTCGACCTGGCGGTTCGCCACCCGGGCCGACCTGGAGGAGGTGCTCCGTATCGAGTTCTCGGCGCGCACCGCGCGCCGGGCGACCGACGACGTCGCCGGCCTCTCGATCCAGGTTGGCTACCGGCTGCACACCCGGCGCCGCGCCACGGGGCTCGTCCTGCCCCGGGGATGACGGTCCGGATCAGGCGAGCGTGACGGACCCGTCGGCGACGGTGACCGGCCGCTGCTGCAGCGGCTGCTGGGCCGGGCCCTTCTGGACGCTGCCGTCGAGGCCGAACCGGCTGTCGTGGCACGGGCACACGATCTGGCCGTCGGTGACGGTGGAGACCGCGCAGCCCTGGTGCGGGCAGATCGCGGAGAGGCCGGTGAACTGCCCCGGCTGCGGCTGGGTGACGACGACCTGCTCGTCGGAGTAGATCTTCCCGCTCCCGACCGGCACCTCGGACGACGGCCCGAGGGTGGTGCCGGGGGCGCCCTGCGGGGCGTCGCCCGCCTCCTGCTGCCCGCCGTCGTCGTCGGTGGTGGTCGTGCCGCCACCGCAGGCGGCGACCGCGCCGATCGCGGCGACGCCGGCTCCGGCGAACACGACGCGACGGCCGACCTCCGGGCCGCGCGACGGCGGCGGGGCGTCCGAGGTGGGGATGCGGTCGGGGAGGGTCATGGTGCTCCTCGGGCAGGGGCCGGACCGGGTCCGGCGCGTGTGGTGGTGCGGCAGGCGCGGAGTTCGGGGTCCGTGCCTCCCGGCGCCGCCGGGCGCTCCCGGACGGCTGCGACCAGCGTCCCACGATGTCCGTTTCGGGGCCGCCCGGCGGGCGTGGACCGACGCTCACCGGACCGGGGGAGTGGCGGCGGACGGGCGAGCGGTCTCGCTACCGTGGACCCATGCCGTACACGATGCGCCAACCCTCGCTCGGTGTGCCCGCGCCGAGCCTGGAGATCGCGCTGGGCCTGCTGGCCTGGACGGTCGGTGCGGGCGGTCTCGCGAGCGGGTTCGGCACCGTGCTCGTCGCACTCGGGGTGTTCCTGGCCGCGTACCTGTGGTTCGTCCGGCGCCGGAACTCCGCGCTGGCGGTGACGCTGCACCCGGAGCGCAAGCGGCGGATGCAGCGGCTGATCGTCGTCGGCGTCGCCGGGATCGTGCTGCTGCCGTCGATCCTCGCCCTGGTCGGCTACGGGGAGCTCGCGACGGCGTTGTCCGCCGCGCTGGTCGGGGTGCTGCTGATCCAGGCGTCGTCGGTGCTGGAGGAGCGCAGCCTGGTCGCGACCGGTGGGCTGGTCCTGCTGATCGCGGCGTTCGGTGCGTTCCTGGCGCTGACCTACGAGGGGCAGGGGACGGGCTCGTCCCAGGCGGTGATCGGGCTTGGCGCCGGGATCGTGCTGTGGGTGGCCGCGCTGCGCCGGCTGGGGATCCTCACGGACCTGTCCCGCCGCTACAACGTGCGCCTGCCCGGGGTCCGCTGAGCGCGGCTGGCACACTGGTGGGTGCCATGTCCAGCCTCCCGCTCGTCTTCGACGCACCCCGCCGCGGCACGCCGCCCCGCCACCTCGCCGACGTCGACCCGGCCGACCGCGCCGCCGTCGCGGCGGAGCTCGGCCTGCCGAAGTTCCGGCTCGACCAGCTCGCCCGGCACTACTTCGGGCGGCTCACCGCCGACGTCGAGGAGATGTCGGACCTGGGCGCCGACGCGCGGCAGCGCCTGGCCGCCCTGCTCCCGCCGCTCGTCACGCCGCTCACCGAGAAGGCGTGCGACGACGGCGCGACCCGCAAGACCCTCTGGCGCGGGCACGACGGTGTCCTCGCCGAGTCGGTCCTGATGCGCTACCCGGACCGGGCGACGGTCTGCATCTCCAGCCAGGCCGGCTGCGGGATGGCCTGCCCGTTCTGCGCCACCGGCCAGGGCGGGCTGCAGCGCAACCTGTCGACGGGTGAGATCGTCGACCAGGTGCGCCGCGCCGCCGCGGCGGCCCGGGACGGCGCGCTGGACGAGCCGGCCCGGCTCTCGAACGTCGTCTTCATGGGGATGGGCGAGCCGCTGGCGAACTACAAGCGGGTCGTCGCCGCGGTCCGCCGGATCACCTCGCCCGCGCCCGACGGCTTCGGCATCTCCGCGCGGGGCGTCACCGTGTCCACCGTCGGGCTGGTGCCGGCGATCGACCGGCTGCGCGAGGAGGGCGTCCCGGTGACGCTCGCGATCTCCCTGCACTGCCCGGACGACGAGCTGCGCGACACCCTCGTCCCGGTCAACAACCGCTGGAAGGTGTCCGAGGTCCTCGACGCCGGCCGCCGCTACGCCACGACGACCGGACGCCGGGTGTCGATCGAGTACGCGCTGATCCGCGACGTGAACGACCAGCCGTGGCGGGCCGACATGCTCGGGAAGGTGCTGCGGCAGCACATCGGCACGTCCCGGGTGCACGTCAACCTGATCCCGCTGAACCCGACCCCGGGCAGCGAGTGGGACGCCTCGCCGAAGCCCGTCGAGGAGGAGTTCGTGCGCCGGGTGCGCGCCACCGGCGTCGCGTGCACGGTCCGGGACACCCGCGGCCAGGAGATCGACGCCGCCTGCGGCCAGCTGGCCGCGTCGCACCCCGGCTGACCCGTTCCCACCGGCCCGGCCGGGGCGCGGTGGGAACGGTGCGCCGCGCTCAGAGCCGGTCGCCGGACTCCGGGTGGAACAGGTGCAGACCCTCGGACGACGGCGTCAGCGTCACCCGGTCCCCGCGGCGGGCACCCGAGCGTCCCCCGGTCCGGACGACGACGGTGCCCTCGCTCGGCCCGGTCAGCGACGCCGTGTCCGACAGGTCCCCGGAGGACTCGGCGAGCACCCCGTAGAGGAACGCGTCCGAGCCGAGCTCCTCGACGACGTCGACCCGGGCCGGGATGCCCTCGTGGCCGTTGGACGACACCGTCCACTGCTCGGGCCGGATCCCGACGGTGACCCGGGTGAGCTGCTGGGCGCCGATGGTGGAGCGGACGTCCTGCGGCAGCGCGACCTCGTGGCCCGCCAGCGTCACGCCGCGCTCGGTCACCGGCACGGTGAACAGGTTCATGGCGGGGGAGCCGATGAACCCGGCGACGAACGCGTTCTGCGGCCGGTCGTACAGGTCGGCCGGGGTGGCGAACTGCTGGAGCTTGCCGTCGGCGAGCAGCGCGACCCGGTCGCCCATCGTCATGGCCTCGACCTGGTCGTGGGTGACGTAGACGGTGGTGACGCCGAGGCGCCGCTGCAGCGAGGCGATCTCGGTACGGGTCGAGACCCGCATCTTGGCGTCGAGGTTCGACAGCGGCTCGTCCATGAGGAACACGCGCGGCTCCCGGACGATCGCCCGGCCCATCGCGACCCGCTGGCGCTGACCACCGGACAGCGCCTTGGGCCTGCGGTCGAGGTAGTCGGTCAGCCCGAGGATCTCGGCGGCCTCCTTGACCTTCTGCGCACGGGCCGACTTCTCCACCCCGGCCATCTTCAGCGGGAACGCCATGTTCTCGCCGACCGACTTGTTCGGGTAGAGCGCGTAGTTCTGGAAGACCATCGCGATGTCGCGGTCGCGCGAGGGCACGCCGACCATGTTCTCGCCGTCGATGCGGATGGAGCCGCCGTCGATGTCCTCGAGTCCGGCGAGCATGCGCAGCGCCGTCGACTTCCCGGAACCCGACGGCCCGACCAGGACGACGAACTCGCCGTCCTCGATGGTCAGGTCCAGCCGGTCGACCGCGGGCTTGGAACCCGGGGTGTAGATCCGGCTCGCCTGGTCGAACACGACGTCAGCCACGGCGGGCCTCCTTCTCGATGGTGATCACGTGCCGGCGGCTCATGCGGCGGCTCACTTGACGGCGCCGAAGGACAGGCCCTGGACCAGCTTGTTCTGGGCGATCCAGCCGGCGATGACGACGGGCAGCGCCGCCACGGTCGCGGCGGCACAGAGGCTGGCGAAGTACAGGCCCTCGGAGGTGATGAACCCGACCAGGTAGACCGGCACGGTCGCCGCCCGCGACGCGGTGAGGTTCACCGCGAAGAAGAACTCGTTCCAGGCGAAGATCATGCAGATCAGCGCGGTCGCCGCCATGCCGGGGGAGATGATCGGCAGGACGACCTCGCGCAGCGAGCGCCACAGCGAGGCGCCGTCCATGCTCGCCGCCTCCAGGAGCTCCTTCGGGACCTCCAGGAAGAACGACCGCATCATCCAGACCGCGATCGGCAGGTTCATCGCGGTGTAGAGCACGATCAGGGTCCAGATGTTGTCGAGCGCGCCCATGTAGTTCACGACGACGTAGATCGGCACGATCGCGGCGACGACCGGCAGCATCTTCGTCGAGATGAAGAAGAACAGGACGTCCTGTGTCTTCTTCACCGGGCGCAGCGACAGCGCGAACGCGGCCGGGGTGCCGAGCACGAGGACCAGCAGCGTGGACACGACGGTCGCGAACACGGAGTTCAGCAGGTACGGGCCGACCCCGCCGGAGAAGACCTCGGCGAAGTTGTCCAGCGTCGGGGCGAAGAAGACCGTCGGCGGGACCGTGTAGGCCTGCGCCTCGGTCTTGAACGCGGTCATGACCATCCACAGCACCGGGAAGAAGAACCCGATGCCGACGATCCAGGCCAGCACCGTCAGCAGCGCACCGGTGCCCCGGCCCTTCCCCGGGCGGGCCGGGCTCGTCGGCGGTGCCGAGGTGGTCTTGTCGGCGACGGCGGTCATCACGCCTCCTCGGCGGCGGAGAAGCTGCGGAAGATCAGGCGCAGGGCCAGGGTGGCGATGATGATCGTCGCGACCACGGTGACCACGCCCATCGCGGCGGACTCGCCGATGTCGAAGCCCAGGAACGCCCGCTGGTAGATGTAGAAGGGCAGGTTCGCCGACGCCGTGCCGGGCCCGCCCTGGGTCATCATGTAGATCGTGTCGAACGTGTTGACCAGGTAGATCGCCCCGAGCACCACGCCCAGCTCGATGAAGCGGCGCAGGTGCGGCAGCGTCACCTCGCGGAACACGGCGAAGCCGGTGGCGCCGTCCATCCGGGCGGCCTCCAGGACCTCCGGCGGCTGCGAGCCGAGCCCGGCGAGGATCAGCAGCATCATGAACGGCGTCCACTGCCAGACCAGCGCGATGATCACCGCGGTCCGCGGGAACGTCGACACCCAGTCCGTCTGGCCGGCGCCGAACGGGCCGAGCACGAAGTTGACCAGGCCGTAGGTCGGGTCGAACAGCACCGTCTTCCAGAGCAGCGCGCCGGCCACCGGGGTGATGAGGAACGGCGTGATGATCAGGGTCCGGACGATGCCGCGGCCGACGAACGCCCGGTTCAGCAGCAGCGCGATCGCCAGGCCCAGGATCATCGCGATCGCGACCGAGCCGAGCGTCAGGAGCACCGAGTTCAGCGCGACGCCCCGGAACTGCGAGTCGGTGAACACCGTCCCGTAGTTCTCCAGCCCGACGAAGCGCTGACTGCCGGGGCGGACCAGGTTCCAGGACTGCAGCGAGTACCAGATGGTGATCAGGAACGGCAGCTGCGTGACGATGATCGTGAAGATCAGCGCGGGCAGCAGCGGCGCCCGGCGGATCCAGCCGTCCTTGCGCGACCCCGGCCCGGAGGCCGGTCGCGTCCGCGTCTCCTCGACGCGTTCGGCCGTGGCGGTCACTGGTCCTCCCCGGACTGCTGGTAGCCCTCACCGACGGTCTGGGCGTACTGCTGGGCCTGCTCGAGGGCCTCGTCGGTGCTCTGCTGCCCTGCGACGGCCGCCGAGATCTGCTGGCTGACCCGGGTGCCGAGGTCCTGGAACTCGGGGATCCCGACGAACTGCAGCCCGGTGTAGGGGACCGGGTCCCGGGTGGGACGGTCCTGGTTCGCGGCGTTGATCGCCGCCCGGGTCTGCGGGCCGTACGCCTTCGACGACTCGACGTACTCCGGGATCTCGTAGGTGGACTGGCGGGCACCGGGCGGGACCGAGGTCCAGCCGAGCTCCTCGCCGACCATCCGCTGGTAGGGCTTCGAGGTCATCCAGGACAGGAAGCGCCAGGTCGCGTCGACCTGCTCGGGGCCCTTGTCGGCGGTGGTCTTCGGGATCGCCAGCGCCCAGGAGTAGAGCCAGCTGGACGGCAGTCCGCCCGGGCCGGTGGGGGCCGGGGCGTACCCGACCTTCCCGACGACGTTGGACTCCTCCGGGTTCTCCAGCAGGCCGGCGGCGACCGTGGCGTCGAACCACATCGCGGTGTTGCCCTGGCTGAACTGGTTGCCGCACTCGGAGAAGCCGGACCCGGCGGCGCCGGCCTGCCCGTCCCGGCGGACCAGGTCGACGTAGAAGTTGGCGGCCTCGCGGACCTCGGGGGAGTTCAGCTGGGCGTTCCACTGCGGGTCGTACCAGCGACCACCCCAGGAGTTGATCATCGCGTCGAGCGGGGCCATGACCTCGCCCCAGCCGGGCTTGCCGCGCAGACAGATCCCGCCGCGGCCCTGCGAGCGGTCGGTCAGCCGGTCGGCGAACCCCGCGACCTGCTCCCAGGTCGGCTTCGCCGGCATCGTCAGCCCGGCCTGCTCGAAGAGGTCCTTGCGATACATCAGGAACGCCGACTCGCCGTAGAACGGGACCGAGTACATGTGGCCGTCCGGACCGGACAGGGCGTTGCGGATGCTCGGGGTGAAGTCCTCGCGGTCGTAGCCCGGCGTCTGCGCCATCAGCGGGTCGAGGTCGGTCAGCCAGCCGTTGCGGGCCCACTGCGGGGTCTCGTAGTTCGAGATCATCACCGCGTCGAACTCGTCGCCGCCGGTCGCGACCGATGCGGTGATCTTCGCGCGCGCCTCGTTCTCCGACAGGCTGACGAACCGGAGCTTGATGTCCGGGTTCTCCGCCTCGAAGCGCGGGCTGAGCTCGATCGCGTCCTCCATCTGCGGGTTGGACACGATCGCGATCGTCACGATCCGGGCGCCCTCGGGCAGACCCAGCGTCCCCGCTCCCGCGCAGCCGGACAGGACCAGCGCGACCACGGCGAGCACCGAGGTGAGGACGGCGGAGCGGCGGCGGCGCGAACGCGGTCCGCCCGGCCCTCCGGTCGCGGTGTGCGCCGGCGGACCCGGAACGGCGGGTGGGCCGCCGGGTCCCGATCGGTGCAGCCGTCTGTTCACGAGCACCCCTCGTCGTCGAGAATGGCCTGATCGGTGTGATCTGACGCACGCCCGACCGGTGGATGCGTGTACGATATGCGCGGCGTAACCGCTTGCGCAACCGCTTGCCTGTACTCTGTGCTCGTTCCGTGACAGGGAGGTGCACGATCGCGACCATGGCCGAGGTCGCCCGGCTCGCCGGGGTGTCCACCGCGACCGTCTCCCATGTGCTCAACGGCACCCGGCCGGTGCGCGAGCACACCCGCCGTCAGGTGCTCGCCGCCATGGCCGAGGTCAGCTACTCGCCCAACGCGGCAGCCCGCTCGCTCGCGACCGCCCGCACCCGCACCGTGGCGCTCGCCCTGTCCGCGATCTCCAACCCGTACCTCGGCGAGCTGCTGCACGGCGTCGAGGACGAGGCGGCCGCCGCCGGGTACACGCTGCTGCTCACCGACCCGCACGACGACCCCGGCACGGAGGCGACGGCCGTCGCCCGCCTGCGCAGCCGTGTCGACGGGCTGCTGCTCGCGCCGTCGGCGGACTCGTCGGGGACGCTGGAGGCACTGTCCGAACAGGAGGTGCCGGTCGTCCTGGTCGACCGGATGCTCGGTGGCGGCTACGACGAGGTCGGCGCCGAGAACGTCGAGCCGGTGGCCGGGCTGGTCCATCACCTGGCCGCGGCCGGGCACACCCGGATCGGGTTCGTCGCCGGTCAGGCCGGTCTCGCGACGACCGTCGAGCGGCTCGAGGGCTACCGGCTGGGACTGCGCCGCGCCGGGCTCGACTACGGGCTCGTCCTGGAAGGACACTCGGAGGCCGAGCCGGCCCGCAGCGCCGTCCGCTCGCTCCTGTCGGCCCCCGACCGGCCCGGCGCGCTGATCACCGGTAACAACGCCATGACCATCGGTGCGGTCCAGGCCGCGCACGACGTCGGCCTGGCAGTCCCCGGGGACATCGCCCTGGCCGCGTTCGACGACTTTCCCTGGGCCGACGCGTTCAGCCCGCGCCTCACCGTCGTCGCGCAGCCGTTCGCCGAGATCGGCCGGGAGGCGGTGCGGCTGTTGCTGCGGCGCATGGCCGACGCGGACGCCGAGCCGCGGTCGGTGCGGCTCCCCACGACCTTCGTGCACCGGGACTCCTGCGGCTGCCGTTGATGATCAAGACGCGGTGCCGGACGCTACCGCGCCGGCGCCGATCGGTCCTCCCGGAGCGTCCTGCGGCTCAGCCGCGGCCCGCGAGGACCTCGGCCAGGTCGAACCCGACCGGCCGGTCCAGCTGTTCGTAGGTGCACGACTCCGGGGCGCGGTCCGGGCGCCACCGCACGAACTGGGTGGTGTGCCGGAACCGGGCGCCCTCCATGTAGTCGTAGCGCACCTCCACGACCCGCTCCGGGCGCAGCGGCACGAACGAGAGGTCCTTGCCGGCGTTCCAGCGGCTCGTCTCGGACTTGCGCGGGGTGCGCTCGCCCTCGAGCTGCTTCGCCCAGGCCCACGGGTGCTCGTCGAAGCCGGTGACCAGCGGCTGGAGCTCGGTCATCAGCTCCCGTCTGCGTGCCATCGGGAACGCGCCGACGACACCGACCGACACCAGCACCCCGCGCTCGTCGTGCAGACCGAGCAGCAGCGACCCGACGGCGTCCGGCCCGGACTTGTGGACCCGGTACCCGGCGACGACGCAGTCCGCGGTCCGTTCGTGCTTGATCTTGGTCATGACGCGCTTGTCCGGCTGGTAGGTCCCCGCCGGGTCCTTCGCGATCAGGCCGTCGAGCCCGGCGCCCTCGAACCGGTCGAACCAGCGCCGGGCGGTGCCGGTGTCGTCGGTGACGGGGGTGAGGTGCACCGGCGGGGCGGCGTCGGCGAGCGCGGACTCCAGCAGGTCGCGACGCTCGGCGAACGGCAGCCCGGTCAGGTCGTCGGCGCCGAGCGCGAGCAGGTCGAACGCCACGAACGACGCGGGCGTCTCGGTCGACAGGAGCGTCACCCGGCTCGCGGCGGGATGGATCCGCTGCTGGAGCGCCTCGAAGTCGAGGCGGTTGTTCGCCGGGTCCGCGACGACGATCTCGCCGTCGATCACCGCGCGGTCCGGGAAGTTCGCCCGCACCGCCTCGACGACCTCGGGGAAGTAGCGCGTCATCGGCCGCTCGTTGCGGGAGCCGATCTCGACGTCGTCGCCGTCCCGGAAGACGATCGAGCGGAAGCCGTCCCACTTGGGCTCGTACAGCCGGCCGTCGGGGATCGACGACGCGGGCTTGGCGAGCATCGGCTTCACCGGGGGCATCACGGGCAGGTCCACGGCGGGGAGTCTCCTCTCGGGCGGCGGTGCGGGCATCCCGGCTCGCCCGTCGGGGGGATGGACCTGCCGGCCGCCCGGAACTGATCGCCCGCCGGGATACTGGCCGGGTGGGACGCCTGCCGAGCCGCGACGAGCTCGACCGTGCCCGGGACCGGACGATCCCGGACGTGCTCCCCGGCCCCGGTGACCCGCCGCTGCGGGTGCTGTTCTGCGGGATCAACCCGGGCCTGGTCTCCGCGGCGACCGGGCACCACTTCGCCCGCCCGGGGAACCGGTTCTGGCCGGTGCTGCACGGGTCCGGGTTCACGCCGCGGCTGCTGACGCCCGCCGAGCAGGGCGAGCTGGCCGGGCTCGGGCTGGGCATCACCAACATGGCGCCGCGCGCGACCGCGCGGGCCGACGAGCTGACCGACGACGAGCTGGTCGCCGGTGGCGAGCACCTGCGCACCCTGGTCGGCGCCCGCGCGCCGCGCTGGCTCGCGGTCGTCGGGATCGGCGCCTACCGGACCGCGTTCGGCCGGCGCGACGCCGCGGTGGGGGAGCAGGACGACCGCCTCGGCGCCCCGCGGGTCTGGGTGCTGCCGAACCCGTCCGGGCTCAACGCGCACTGGTCGCGGGCCGGGATGGTCGCCGAGTTCGCCCGGCTCCGCGCCGTGTCGGGCGGCTGATCAGTCCTGCGGGCCGGGCGGGGTGGTCGTGCGCAGGAACAGGCCGAGCGCGACGCCGACGGCGAGGAACACCACGACCCACCACCACGAGCCGCCCAGCGTCCAGATCGCGCAGCCGACGACGAGCCCGCCGCCGACGCCGTAGCCGACCCGGTTGAGCTGCCGCTTGCGGAACTCGTCCTCCACGTCCGGCATCCTGCCAGGCCCCGGTCGTCCGGAGCCGGACCGTCTCCGCCGAGATGCGGCTCAGCGCGAGTTCCCGATCACCGGGCGACGCTGGTCCGCATCTCGGCGGAGGGGGCCGGGGCTCACGCGTCGTCGAGGTCGGGGAGGTCCGGGGGAGGGGCGCCGTCGCGGGCGTCGCGGTCTGCCCACTCCAGCAGCGGGTCGATGGCGAAGACGGCCTCGTCGATGCCGGCGTGCAGGTCGCCCAGCTCGGCGTACCGGGCGGGCATCGTGGCGATCGTGAAGTCGCCGGGCTCGCAGGCGTCGATCTCGTCCCAGCGGACCGGGGCCGACACCCGCGCGTCGGGCGTGCCGCGCACCGAGTAGGCGCAGGCGATCGTGTGGTCGCGGGCGTTCTGGTTGTAGTCGACGAAGATCGCCGACGGGTCCCGGTCCTTCCGCCACCAGGACAGGTCGACCCGGTCGCAGCGCCGGCCGACCTCGCGGGCGAACGCGTGCGCCGCCCGGCGGACGTCGGCGAACCCGTGGTCCGGCGGGATCCGGACGTAGACGTGCAGCCCCGACCCGCCGGACGTCTTCGGGAAACCGGTGGCGCCGAGCTCGTCGAGCACCTCGTGCACGACCCCGGCGACCCGCCGCACGTCGCCCCAGCTCGCGGAGGGCATCGGGTCGAGGTCGATCCGCCACTCGTCGGGGGACTCGACGTCGGCCGCGCGGGAGTTCCACGGGTGGAACTCGACGGTGGACATCTGCACCGCCCACACGACGTCGGCGAGGTGGCCCACGCACAGCTCGTCGGCGGTGCGGTTGAAGCGCGGAAAGTGCACGCGCACCGTGCGGACCCAGTCCGGGGCACCGCGCGGCAGCCGCTTCTGGTGCACCTTCTCCCCGGTGACGCCGGTGGGGAACCGGTGCAGCATGCAGGGCCGGTCGCGGAGCGCGCGGACGATGCCGTCGCCCACGGACTCGTAGTACGCGGCCAGGTCCCGCTTGGTCTCGCCCCGGGCCGGGAAGTAGACGCGGTCCGGGCTGGACAGCCGCACGACGCGGTCGCCGATCGTCAGCTCGACCGGCTCACCCGCGCTGGCGGCCACGTACTGCTCAGTGCCGCCAGCTGCGCCGCTTGTAGATCGGGTACACGACGGCGCCGACCAGGCAGAACACGGCCGGGATCGCCATGTAGAGGATCTCGGTCCAGCTGGCCGGGTGGCCGATCAGGAACAGCAGCAGGACGACGCCCGTGAGGCCCGCGGCGATCGGGAGGCCCTTCGTGAAGTTCTGGTGCCATCCCCAGTCGACCGACGGCTCCGCCTCGGGGTCGACGCCCGACCTGATCGCGACCTCGCGTGTGTTGCTCGCCACGGTGGTTCCTCCCGCTCCGCTCACTGCGGGGCCATCGTCGCACAGCACGCGGGGCGAGGATGATGGACGGTGATGAAGTCACTCGTCGTGTTGGGCAGTACCGGGTCGATCGGCACCCAGGCCCTCGATGTGATCGCGAAGGCCGGCGGGTTCGCCGTCACCGGGCTGGCCGCCGGCGGGTCGGACGTGTCCGCGCTGGCCGCCCAGGCGCGGGAGCACCGGGTGCCGCGGGTCGCCGTGTCGTCTCCGGCCGCGGCGGAGGCACTGCGGGAGCAGCTCCCGGGCGTCGAGGTGCTCGACGGGCCGGACGCCGCGACCGAGCTCGTCGCCGCCGCGGGCGCCGACATCGTGCTCAACGGCATCACCGGGTCCCGCGGGCTCCGGCCGACGCTGGCCGCGCTGGAGTCGGGAGCCCGGCTGGCGCTGGCGAACAAGGAGTCGCTGGTCGCGGGCGGGCCGTTGGTGCTCGCCGCCGCCGGGCCCGGGCAGATCGTGCCGGTCGACTCCGAGCACTCCGCGCTGGCCCAGTGCCTGCGCGGCGGCCGGGCGTCGGAGGTCGACCGGCTCGTGCTGACCGCGTCCGGCGGGCCGTTCCGCGGCCGCGACCGGGCCTCGCTGGCCGACGTGACCCTCGACCAGGCGCTCAAGCACCCCACCTGGGACATGGGCCCGGTCATCACGATCAACTCGGCGACACTGGTGAACAAGGGACTCGAGGTGATCGAGGCGCACCTGCTGTTCGGTACCCCGTACGACCGGATCGACGTCACCGTGCACCCGCAGTCGATCGTGCACTCGATGGTCACCTTCGCCGACGGCTCCACGATCGCCCAGGCGTCGCCGCCGGACATGCGGCTGCCGATCGCGCTCGCGCTGGGGTGGCCGGACCGGCTGCCCGGCGCGTCCACCGCCTGTGACTTCGCCGAGGCGCAGACCTGGACCTTCGAGCCCCTCGACGACGACGCGTTCCCCGGCGTCCGGCTCGCCCGCGCCGCCGGTCTCGCCGGCGGCTGCGTGCCCGCCGTGCTCAACGCGGCCAACGAGGAGCTCGTGGCGGCGTTCGTGCAGGGCAGGATCGGCTACCTGGGCGTGACCGACCTGCTGGGCGAGGTGCTGGAGGCGGCCGACGCCTGGACGGGTGACCCCGCTACCGTGGCGGACGTGCTGGCGGCCGAGGAGTGGGCCCGCGCCCACGCGCGGGAGAAGGCGGCGTCGTGACCGTGCTCTGGACGATCGTCGGTATCGCGATCTTCTTCTTCGGGCTGCTCCTGTCGATCGCCTGGCACGAGCTGGGCCACTTCACGACGGCCCGCTGGTTCGGGATCAAGGTCCCCGAGTTCATGGTCGGGTTCGGCCGGACGATCTGGTCGGTGAAGAGGGGCGAGACCGAGTACGGGATCAAGGCCATCCCGCTCGGCGGCTACGTCCGCATGATCGGGATGCTGCCGCCGGCCCCCGGGTCCGGGCGGCTCGGCCGCAGCCGGCGCACCGGGCCGTTCCAGGGCCTGATGGACGACGCCCGGCGGCAGTCGCAGATGGACGTGCTGCCGCAGGACGAGGACCGGCAGTTCTGGACCCGCGCGCCGTGGAAGCGGATCGTCGTCATGTTCGCCGGGCCGTTCATGAACCTGATCCTGGCGGTGGTGCTGTTCTTCGTGACGCTGATGGGTGTCGGGGTGCTCACCCCGAACACCCAGATCGCGGCGCTCGAGGAGTGCGTGCTGCCGGTGACGGCGGTGCAGAACGGCGCTCCGGACCGGTGCCCCGCCGGGGCACCGCAGGCCCCGGCGCTGGCCGCCGGGGTGAATCCCGACGACCGCATCCTGTCGGTGAACGGCCTGACATTCGGGCCGGACGACGGCGACCAGCTGCAGGACGCGATCCGGGCCGCCTCCGGCCCGACCTCGATCGTCGTCGAGCGGGCGGGGCAGCAGATCCCGCTCCAGGTCGACGTCATCCCGAACACGCTGCCCGACCGCGACTCGGCCGACCCGAACGCCACCGTCAGTGCCGGGTACCTGGGCGTCCTGCTCGACACGAACTACCAGCCGATGACCGCCGGGGAGACGGTCGCGCGGATCGGCGACGGCATCGCCCGGACCGCCGAGGCGATCACCCAGATCCCGGCACGGGTACCGGCGGTGTTCGGTGCCGCCTTCCTCGGCGAGGAGCGTGACCAGGACAGCCCGATGGGCGTGGTCGGCGTGTCCCGGATCGGCGGCGAGATCCTCGCCCAGGAGGACGCGCCCTGGCAGCAGGACGTGGGCCTGTTCCTCAACATGCTCGCCGCGGTGAACATGTCGTTGTTCCTGCTCAACCTGCTGCCGATCCCGCCGCTGGACGGTGGCCAGATCGTCCCGGCGATCTGGGAGTCGATCAAGCGGAACACCGCGCGGCTCCTCGGCAGACCCGATCCGGGGCCCGTCGACGCGGCGAAGCTCCTGCCGTTCGCCTACGTCTTCGTGCTGGTCTTCATCGGCTTCTCGCTGATGGTGGCCGTGGCCGACATCGTCAACCCGGTGCGGATCTTCGGGTGACCCAGGGGGACGACCACCGCCCGCTCGCGGTCTTCGACATCGACGGCGTCCTCGCCGACGTCTCGCACCGGCTGCACTTCCTCGACGTGCACCGCTGGGAGAAGTTCTTCGCCGCCGCGCACGCCGACCCGCTGCTCGACGAGGGCGCGGAGCGGCTGCGGGAGGCACAGAAGGAGTTCGACGTCGTCTACCTGACCGGGCGCCCGGAGCGGAACCGGCGGCTCACCGAGCGCTGGCTCGCCGGGTGCGGCCTGCCGACGGGCCCGTTGTTCATGCGCGCCGACGACGACCTGCGGCCCGCCCGCTACGTCAAGCGCGAGGTGCTGCGCCTGCTCGCCGAGGAGCGGGAGGTCGCGATGATGCTCGACGACGACCCGGCGGTGGTGCGGCTGCTGGCCGACGACGGCTGGCCGATCGAGCTGGCCACCTGGCTGCCCCACTCGTCGACGCTGCAGGACGCGCAGGAGAACCAGGGCCGCACCTGAGTCACACCGGACTCACCCGGTGCGCTCGCCGGCGAGCCGCCGGCCCGTGTCGGTGAGCTGCCACCCGGACGCGGGCCCCGCCTGCGCGACGAGGCCGCGTTCCGCGAGCCGCCGCACCACGTCCTCGGTGCCCGCCCGCACGGATCCACCGCGCGCGGTCAGGCGGACCTCGTCCGCGGCGGCGTACATCCCGGCCAGCTCGTCCAGGGTCTCCGGGCCCATCCGCAGGATGTCGAGTGTCTCGCGTTCGAGGTCGTCCACCCCGGCCTCCCGGTGCCGTCGTCGGGTCGTCCGCCCGGACGATGGTCGTCGCGCGGGCCCTTCGCAACACCCGGATGCGTGGTGGCGGTCCGGTGCGCGGAGTGCGTCGCCTCACCGGGGGCGGCAGGCTGCGACGGCCGATGGGATAGTGGGGGTCGTGAGCGTCTCCCTGGGTATGCCCTCCGCGCCCGCGCCGACCCTGGCCCCGCGCCGGAAGACCCGGCAGCTGCAGGTCGGGCCGGTCGGCGTCGGCTCCGACCACCCGATCTCCGTCCAGTCGATGACGACCACCCTGACCTCGGACGTCAACGCGACGTTGCAGCAGATCGCGGAGCTGACCGCGTCCGGCTGCGACATCGTCCGTGTCGCGTGCCCGTCCGCCGACGACGCCGAGGCCCTCCCGGCCATCGCGCAGAAGTCGCAGATCCCGGTGATCGCCGACATCCACTTCCAGCCGAAGTACGTGTTCGCCGCGATCGAGGCGGGCTGCGCCGCGGTCCGCGTGAACCCCGGCAACATCCGCAAGTTCGACGACCAGGTCAAGGAGATCGCGCACGCGGCGCGTGACCACGGCACGCCGATCCGGATCGGCGTCAACGCCGGCTCGCTGGACAAGCGGCTGATGGAGAAGCACGGCAAGGCCACGCCGGAGGCCCTCGCCGAGTCCGCGCTGTGGGAGGCGAGCCTGTTCGCCGAGCACGACTTCCACGACATCAAGATCTCGGTGAAGCACAACGACCCGGTCGTCATGGTCCGTGCCTACGAGCTGCTGGCCGAGCAGTGCGACTACCCGCTGCACCTCGGCGTCACCGAGGCCGGCCCGGCGTTCCAGGGCACCATCAAGTCCGCGGTCGCGTTCGGCGCGCTGCTGCGCCAGGGGATCGGCGACACGATCCGGGTGTCGCTGTCCGCGCCGCCGGTCGAGGAGATCAAGGTCGGCCAGCAGATCCTCGAGTCGCTGAACCTGCGCCCGCGCAAGCTGGAGATCGTGTCCTGCCCGTCCTGCGGGCGGGCCCAGGTCGACGTCTACACCCTCGCCGACGAGGTCACCGCCGGCCTGACCGGCATGGAGGTCCCGCTGCGGGTGGCCGTCATGGGCTGCGTCGTGAACGGTCCGGGCGAGGCCCGCGAGGCCGACCTCGGCGTCGCCTCCGGCAACGGCAAGGGCCAGATCTTCGTGAAGGGCGAGGTCATCAAGACCGTGCCGGAGCACAAGATCGTGGAGACCCTCATCGAGGAGGCCATGCGGATCGCCGAGGAGATGGGCGAGCCGGTCGACGGCGCCACGGGCGAGCCACAGGTGACGGTCGGCTGAACATGGCTCTGCGCCGGCGTCCCGTCCGCGTGGCATGATGACCGACGTGCTGAGGGTGGCCGGTGCACGGCTTCTCGACGATCGTCACCGCTCCGGGGTGCACGACGCCCTCGACGCCGATCCGGTCGCCTCGTGCATGGTCGCCGCCCGCGTCGAGGCCGTGGGCCTGGATCCGTGGCGGCTCGGCGGTGAGCTGTGGTCGTACGGCGGGCCGGCCGACGGGCTCTGCTTCTCCGGGGCCAACCTGGTCCCGCTGCGGGGCGAGCGTGCCGCGATCCGCGCCTTCGCCGACCGCGCGCGGCGTGGTGGGCGGGTCTGCTCGTCGCTGGTCGGCCGCGCCGAGCTGGTCATGCCGCTGTGGGACGAGCTCGCCCCCGGCTGGGGCCCGGCCCGCGAGATCCGCGCCGACCAGCCACTGATGGCGCTGCAGGGGCCGCCCGCGGTGGCGCCCGACCCGCACGTGCGCCCGGTGCGGATCGCCGAGCTGGACCGCTACCTGCCGGCGGCCGTCGCGATGTTCACCGAGGAGGTCGGCGTCGACCCCCGTGACGGCGACGGCGGCGCGGGGTACCGCGCCCGGGTCGCCGAGCTGATCACCTCGGGCCGGGCGTTCGCCCGGTTCCACGAGGGCGAGGTCGTGTTCAAGGCCGAGGTCGGTGCGCTGTCCCGGACGGTCGGGCAGATCCAGGGCGTCTGGGTGCACCCGGCCTGGCGCGGGCACGGCCTCGGGACGTCCGGCACCGCCTCGGTCGCGGTGGCGCTGTCCGCGATGGGCCGGTGCGCCAGCCTGTACGTCAACGCCTTCAACACCCCGGCCCGCGCCGCGTACCGGCGGGTGGGGTTCACCCAGGTCGCCCGGTTCGCGACGGTCCTGTTCTGAGCCGGCTGCCCCGGGGCTTCATCTCCACGTGATCTCCGGGTGGGCATACTGACCGACCGTGCGCTCCCTGCGGAACCGCCCCGTCGTCCTCGCTGCCGTGATCGCCGTCCTGGCGGCGGCCGGCGTCGTCGTGGCGCTGCTGCGTCCCTGGGAGGGGGCGGGCACGACGGCCGAGCGGTACGCCGAGGCGTGGGCGGCCGGCAACGCGCCCGTCGCGGGCGGGTACACGACCGACCCGGCAGCGGCCGGCCCGTACCTCGAGCGCGCCCGCACCGACCTGTCCGCGACCGCGATGACCGCGCGGGTCACCGGCACCCGCACCGAGGGGGAGCGGGCCACCTCGACGATCGAGGTGAACTGGGACCTCGGGCAGGGCCGGGCCTGGAACTACACCCTGGACCTGCCCCTCGTCGCCGCCCCGGAGACGGACGCGAACGACACCGGCTGGGCGGTCGACTGGTCCCCGGCGGCGTTCGCGCCGGACCTGGCCGACGGGCAGCACCCGGTCGCCCGCACCGTCACGGCCGATCCGGCTCCGGTGCTCGACGCGAGCGGCGCGACGCTGCTCGCGCCCACCCCGGTCGTCACGATCACCCTGGACAAGCGCAACGTCGCCCAGGCCGCGGGGCCGCTCGGCTCCGCGCTCGGCGGGGTCGACCCCGCGATCACCCGGCAGAGCATCACCGCCGGCGCGAACGGGACCCCGGAGGGGCAGGCGTACACGGTCGCCGTCCTGCGCCAGCCGGACTACCAGCGCGTCCGTGACCGGATCTACGAGCTCCCCGGGGTACGGTTCGCGCCGTCGACCCGGCTGCTGCCCCCGGACTCCGGGTTCGCGGGCCAGGTGATCCAGGGCGCCCGCGCCGAGATCGACAAGGCCGCGGGCGGGACGCCCGGCTGGTCGGTCGACGCCGTCGGTGCGGACGGGTCCACGGCCCGTTCGCTGACCGGCACCCCGCCGGGGCCCGGGCAGCCGGTGACCCTGGAGCTCGACCGCACCGTGCAGGACGCCGCGCAGGCCGCCGTCGACGGGCAGTCCCGGCAGGCGATGATCGTCGCGGTGCGGCCGTCGACCGGCGCGGTCCTGGCCGTCGCGCAGAACCCGGCGGCCGACCGGGACGGCGCCGTCGCCCTGACCGGCCGCTACCCCCCGGGCTCCACCTTCAAGATGATCACCGCGTACGGGGCGATGCCCGCGGAGAACCTCACCCCGCAGTCGCCGGTCGACTGCCCGGGAACCACCGTGATCGACGGCCGGACCATCCCGAACGAGGACACGTTCGCGCTCGGCACCGTCCCGCTGCAGCAGGCGTTCGCCCGCTCGTGCAACACCACCTTCACCCGGCTCGCCCTCGGGCTCCCGGCCGAGGGGCTGCCGAACGCGGGCAAGGCGCTCGGGTTCGGCGCGGACTGGAACATCCCCGGCATGACGACGATCACCGGCACCGTCGACGCGGCCACCGACGACCTGCAGCGGGCGTCCGACGGGATGGGCCAGGGCGACGTGCTGGCGTCGCCGTTCGGGATGGCGATGGTGTCGGCGACGATCGCGCACGGCGCCCCGGTGACACCGAGCCTGATCCGTGGCCTGCCCTCCGAGGCGACGGTCGCGCCGGGCACCCCCGACCGTGCGGTGCTCGACCAGCTGCGGCCGATGATGCGGGCGGTCGTCACCTCCGGCACGGCGACCGCGGTGAACGGGCAGGGCGAGGTGTTCGGCAAGACCGGCACCGCCGAGTACGCCGGGCCGGACGGCAGCAACCGCGCGCACGGCTGGTTCACCGGTTACCGCGGCGACCTGGCCTTCGCCACCCTCATCGTCGACGGCGGCTCGTCCGGCCCGGCGGTCCAGCTCTCCTCCCAGTTCCTGCAGAACGTCCCGCGGTGATCACGGATCGGGAAGCCCGGCGGTCACATGTGGCCGCCCCGCTTCCCGATCCGTGATCACGGCCTATCCTTGGTTCGTGTTCTCCCGTCGGGGTGCTGTCGTCGCCGATGTCGTTGCGGTCGTGGTGTTCGCCGCGATCGGGCGGACGAGCCATGCCGAGGCGGGCAGCGTCGTCGGGCTAGCCGGGACCGCGCTGCCGTTCCTGGCCGGGGCGGCGGTGGCGTGGGCGACGCCGTGGGTGCGGGCCGAGCCGGTCTCGTTCCGTGCGGGACTGGTGGTGGTGGCGCTCACCGCGGGTGTGGGGTGCCTGCTGCGCTGGGCGTTCCTGGGCCGGCTGCCGCTGTCCTTCGCGATCGTGACGATGGTCGCGCTCGCCGTGCTGCTGCTGGGCTGGCGGGGGGTCTCGGCGGCCGTCGTCCGGGTGCGGGCGGCGCGGGAGACGTCACGCGGCTGAGGACACGCTCCGAGGCCTACCATGGAGGACATGGCCACCCGCACGTTGCTCGTCCCCGGCACGCAGACCCCGATCCGCGAGGTGCCGAAGCACATCCCGCGGCCCGAGTACGTCGGCAAGCCGGCCCCGGCGCGCAGCCGCAACGGTGACGTCCAGACGCCCGAGACGATCGAGCTCATGCGGCACGCCGGGAAGGTCGCCGCGCAGGCGCTCGCGCTGGCCGGCGAGACGGTCCGGCCCGGGATCACCACCGACGAGATCGACCGCGTGGTCCACGAGTTCCTGCTCGACCACGACGCCTACCCCTCGACGCTGGGCTACCGCGGTTTCCCGAAGTCCTGCTGCACCAGCCTCAACGAGGTCATCTGCCACGGGATCCCGGACAGCACGGTGATCGACGACGGCGACATCCTCAACGTCGACGTCACCGCCTTCGTGAACGGTGTGCACGGCGACACCAACGCCACGTTCCTCGCCGGTGACGTCGCCGAGGAGCCGCGGCTGCTCGTCGAGCGCACCCGAGAGGCGACGATGCGGTCGATCAAGGCCGTCCGCCCGGGGCGGGAGCTCAACGTCGTCGGACGGGTGATCGAGTCCTACGCGAAGCGCTTCGGCTACGGCGTCGTCCGCGACTTCACCGGCCACGGCATCGCCCACGAGTTCCACTCGGGCCTGGTCGTGCTGCACTACGACCAGCCCGACGTGCACACCGAACTCGTGCCGGGGATGACCTTCACGATCGAGCCGATGATCACCCTCGGCGGCATCGACCACGACACCTGGGACGACGACTGGACCGTCGTCACCAAGGACAAGTCCTGGGTCGCCCAGTTTGAGCACACCATCGTCGTCACCGACGACGGCGCGGAGATCCTGACGCTGCCCTGACCTACGCGGCCCGCCGCTCGCGCAGCGCGGCCAGCGCGTCGTCGGCGTGCTTCGTCATCGCCGTCTCGGAGCCGATCTCGGCGAGGATCCGGCGGTCGGTGCCGATGACGAAGGTGCGGCGCCGGGTGTGGAAGTTGCCCGGCAGCCACGCCCGCCACGCGCCGAACGACTTCGCGACGGTGTGGTCGGCGTCGGACAGCAGCGGGAAGCCGAAGCCGTTCGCGGCGGCGAACATGTTCTGCTTGTCCGGCCGGTCGCTGGAGATCCCGACGGGCTGCGCGCCCAGCTCGGCGAACTCCGCCGAGAGGTCGCGGAAGTGGCAGGCCTCCTGGGTGCAGCCGCCCGTCATCGCGGCGGGGTAGAAGAACAGGACGACCGGGCCGGCGGCCAGCAGGTCGGTGAGACGGCGCGGGGCGCCCGTCTCGTCGGCCAGTTCGAAGTCGGTGGCGAGGTCGCCGACGGCCATGGTGTCTCCTCGGGCTGGGAAGGGCTGGAAGGGGAACGGTCTCGCCGTGACGTTCGGTCCGCGGACCGTGCCGGTTCGGCGTCCGGGTGCGTCCGATGATCCCGCAGGCGGGTCACGGCTGCGGGCGGGGCGCGCGCGGCGGGAGGGGGAGGAACCCGCTGGTGCGGCGGACGTAGTCGGCGTAGCCGGGGCGCCGGTCGGCGATGTCGCGCTCCAGCAGTGCGGCGCCCGTGCCCTTGACCAGGTTGGCCGTGATGACGGCGACGCCGACCAGGCCGATCAGCCCGGCCGGATGGGCCAGGGCCAGGATCCCCAGCCCCCACCAGACGCACGCGTCGCCGAAGTAGTTGGGGTGCCGCGTGTAGCGCCACAGCCCGGAGTCGAGGACCTCGCCGCGGTGCGCGGGGTCGGCGGTGAACCGGGCCAGCTGGGCGTCGCCGACGGCCTCGAAGCCGAACCCGACCGCCCAGACCAGCATCCCGAGCACGGTGACGACCACGCCCCAGGTCCCCACCGCCCCGTACGGCGCGATCTGCACCGGCAGCGACACGACCCACATGACCGCGCCCTGGGTCAGGTAGACCTTCCGGAACGCGTACGCCGCCGGGTTCCCGGGCGCGCGGGCGAGGAGATCGACGTAGCGCCGGTCCTCCGGCTTCCCGTGGTTGCGCCGGGCGATGTGCCGGGCCAGCCGGCCACCCCAGACGGTGACGAGAACGACCACCAGCACCCGTCGCCAGGCGTCCCCGGAGGGATCGAGCAGCGTCGCCGTCACCGCGCTGACCAGCGCGATCAGGACGAACCCGAGCCCCCAGACGACATCGACGCCGTCGTGCCGGCCGCGCCGCACGCCGACCGCGAGCGCCACGACCATCAGCACGAGGACGGCGGCCAGGGTGACGCCGAGGTTCGCGGCCAGGGCGGTCCAGGGGTACGGGTTCACGTGATCATCCTGCGGTGGCGGGGTCCTGCTCGCGCGCCGGAGCCGCCGGGACCGGGTCCAGGGCGGGGTCGCGGCCCAGGATCCCGGAGCGGCTGCGCGGCAGCCCGGAGGTGCCGTCGGTCCCGGGGCGCACGGTGAGGACCTGGTGCACGCCCATCCGGTTCTCCTCGAAGGCCAGCGCGGCCCCGGCCAGGTACAGCAGCCAGATCCGCCACTGCTCCTCACCGATCATCCGGACGGCGGTCTCGCGGTGCCGCTGCAGGGTCTCCAGCCAGGGCCGGACCGTCCACACGTAGTGCTCCCGCAGCGAGTGCACGTCGACGATCTCGTGCCCGGCACGCTCCAGGAAGCCGAGGGTCTCGCCGAGCGGGCGCATGTACATGTCCGGGGCGACGTAGGACTCCATGAACGCCCCGCCGCCCGGGGCGGTGTTCGCGCCCGCCGATCCGCGCGACATCTGCTGCAGCAGCAGCCGGCCGTGCGGGCGCAGCAGCCGGTGCAGCCGCTCCGCGTACACGGGGTAGTTGTCCTGGCCGACGTGCTCGCCCATCTCGATCGAGGCCACCGCGTCGAACGGCTGGTCGTCGATCTCGCGGTAGTCCTGCAGGCGGATCTCGACCCGGTCGGACAGGCCGGCGCGACGGACCCGCTCCACGCCGTAGTCGCGCTGCTGTGCCGACAGCGTCACCCCGGTGGCGTGCACGCCGTAGTGCTCGGCGGCGTGCACCAGTAGCGACGCCCAGCCGCAGCCGACGTCGAGCAGCCGCATCCCGGGCCCGAGCCCGAGCTTGCGGCAGATCAGGTCCAGCTTGTCGCGCTGCGCGTCGACCAGGGTGTAGTCGGGGCCCTCGTCACGGGTCCAGTAGCCGCACGAGTACGCCATCTGCGGGTCCAGCAGGAACGCGTAGAACTCGTTGGAGAGGTCGTAGTGGTGGCTGATCGCGTCGGAGTCCCGCCGGCGGGTGTGCAGGCGGCCGCCGAGCCTGGCCTCCGAGGCGGGCGGCTTCGGCGGCGGGCCCACGGCGCGCAGCCGGGCCGCGGTGCGCAGCGCGGACACCTTCTGCCGCAGGTCCGGCCGCACCGCCCCGGAACCGGGGCGGGCCAGCTGCCAGAACCGGGACAGCCCGTCGGCGACGTCGCCGTCGACGTCCAGGTCACCGGAGACGAACGCGCGGGCCAGCCCCAGCTCGCCCGGGGACCAGAGCAGGCGTCGCAGCGCGCGCCGGCGCCGGACGATCACCGTCGGCGGGTGCGGGTCGTCCGGGGAACCCGGGTGACCGGCCTCGCTGCCGTCCCAGGCGCGCAGCCGCACCGGGAGCGGGGCGCCGAGGACGTCCTCCAGCAGGGACGCGAGCCGCTGGGCGGGGGTGGGGGACATGCTTCTCCTCTAGAAGGACGGCTTGCGCTGCAGCGAGAACTGGAAGACGTCGAGGTAGCCGACCCGGAACCCGGCCTCGCAGTAGCCCAGGTAGAACTCCCACATCCGGCGGAAGGTCTCGTCGAACCCGAGCCCCTCGACGTCGTCCCAGCGGTCCAGGAAGCGCTCGCGCCAGTGGCCGAGGGTGCGGGCGTAGTCGAAGCCCAGGCTGCGGCGCTCGGCGACGTGCAGCGTGGTGTCGGCCGCCAGGTTGCGCTCGATCGACGTGACCGACGGGATGAGGCCACCGGGGAAGACGTACTTGTGGATCCAGGTGTAGTCGTCCTTGGCGACGACCATCCGGTCGTGCGGCATCGTGATCGACTGCAGGCCGACCCGCCCGCCCGGTGCGAGCAGCCGGTCCAGCGCGGCGAAGTAGGTCGTCCAGTACGCCTCGCCGACCGCCTCGACCATCTCCACCGAGACGACGGCGTCGTAGCTGCCCCGGGCCTCGCGGTAGTCGCGCAGCAGCACCTGCACCCGGTCGGCGACGCCGTCCTCGGCGATCCGCTGCTCGGCGAGGGTCTTCTGCTCCTCCGAGATGGTGAGCGTGGTGACGCGGGCCCCGCGCTGCGCGGCGCGGGTCGCGAGACCGCCCCAGCCGGTGCCGATCTCCAGCACGTGCATCCCGTCGCGGACGCCCGCCATGTCGAGGATGCCGTCGATCTTGCGCTCCTGGGCGAGCACCAGGTCGTCGGAACCGTCGGCGAACCAGCCCGCGGAGTAGGACATGGTCTCGTCCAGGAAGAGCGCGAACAGGTCGTTGGAGAGGTCGTAGTGGCGGTGGATGTTCTCCCGCGACCCCTCCAGCGAGTTGACCTCCTCGCGGGGCTGGCGGGCCTCCACGTACCGGCGGGCCAGGCGCTGCAGCACCGGCGGGATCAGCGTCGACAGCCTGGCGGCGAACGGGGTGAGCAGGCCGGGCAGGTCGGTCGTCGTCCAGTCGCCCGCCATGTAGGACTCGCCGAAACCGATCTTGGAGTCGGCGCCGAGCCGGGCGAAGAACGCGGCCGGGCGCTCGATCCGCATCACCGGCGAGTCGGTCCCGCCGGAGCCGATCCGCTCGCCCCCGGGGAACACCACCCGTACCGGCAGCCTGCGGACGGCGTTGCGGAACAACGACTCCGCGATCCGGGCCTTCACCGGCGCCGACGGCGGGGTGGCCAGTCCCGGCCAGATCCCCTCGTTCGGGCGGGGGACGGCGCGGGTGCGCGGCCGGCCGGCCGGCCGCGGGGAGTCGTCACGGGACAGGTCGTGCTGCATGGTCATCGCGTGACCCCTTCCTCGGAACGGTCGGCTGCGCGGGACTCCTGCTGTTGTTCGTCCAGCTGGCTCGTCTGGTTCTGCGGTGGCCGCGTGGGCCGGGCCACGATCGGCAGTCGGCGCAGCCACAGCGCGATGCCGTGCCGCCGGATCAGTGCGGACGTCCGGAGCGTCACCAGTGGCCTGCGCAGCACCGTGCGCGCGACCTCCCGCGGCGTCGCCGTGCGGCGGCGGCCGGTCAGGGTCGCGACGAACGCCGGTGCGCCCTCCTGGTGCAGGGTGACCGCGATCCCGAGCCGCTCGCCGGGCTCCGGGAGCCGCATCGTGTAGTGGCCGTCCACGGTCAGGAACGGGGAGACGTAGAACTCCTTGGCCGCGCGGTACCGCCCGTCGCCGTCCCCGTCGCCGGGCTGCAGCAGGTAGCAGTGCCGCTCGCCGTAGGTGTTGTGCACCTCCGCGATCACGCAGGCGAGCGAGCCGTCGGCGCGGTGGCACCAGAACACCGAGATCGGGTTGAACACGTGGCCGAGCACCCGGGCGTTCGCGAGCATCGACACCCGCCCGCCCGCCAGGTCGATGCCGTGCGCGGCGAGGAAGGTGTCGACGTTCGCCCGGATCGTGCGGTCCGGGTCGCCGAAGTGGTCGGCGGCGCGGAACCGGGCGAACGGGCGCAGCCACCGGGGCAGCCGCGGCAGCTCGTCGAGATCGACCAGCCACAGGTAGGTCGGGTGCGCGAAGGCGGTCTCGAGGTCGCGGCGGCGGGCGTGCCGGACCTCGGCGTCGTACAGCGCCGGGGTCACCATGCGACACCCAGCGCGCGGGCCGCGCGGACACCGGAGGCGCACCCGTCCTCGTGGAAGCCCCAGCCGTGGTACGCCCCCGCGAACGCGGTCACCGGGGTGTCGAGCTCCGGCAGGCGGCGTTGTGCGGCGACCGAGGTGGGCGTGTAGATCGGGTGCTCGTACTGCATCCGGGCGACGACGGCGTCCGGGGAGACCCGGCCCGACCCGTTCAGCGTGACGACCCAGTCGTCGGGGTCGGTGAGCCGCATCAGGCGGTTCATGTCGTAGCTGACCAGCACCGGCGCCTCCGCGGAGTCGGCGCAGGCCGGCTTCAGGTAGTTCCACGACGCCCGGGCGCCGCGGGCACGCGGCAGCAGCGAGGCGTCGTGGTGCAGCCAGGTCTCGTTGCGCGAGTACTCGAACGCACCCAGCACCTCACGCTCGGCGGCGGTCGCGTCGTCGCCGAGCAGCCGCAGCGCCTGGTCGGGGTGGGTCGCGACGACGATCCGGTCGAACGCGGCGACCGCGTCGCCGTCGTCGCGGACCTCGACGCCGGCCGGGGTGCGCAGCACCGACCGCACCGGGGTGCCGGTCCGCACCGCGGGCAGCTGCTTGACGATCCGGTCCACGTAGGACCGCGACCCGCCGGTGACGGTGCGCCACTGCGGCGAGCCGCCGATCGCCAGCATCCCGTGGTGGTCGAGGAAGGTGAACAGGTAGCGGGCGGGGTAGCTCATCGACAGCGCCGCGCCCGCCGACCACACGCAGGACACGACCGGGATCATGAAGTGCTGCACGAAGTAGCGGGAGTAGCCGCCGATGGCGAGGAACGCACCGAGGGTGACGTCGCCCGCCGCCTCGTCGGCCAGCACCCGGCGGGCGTGCCGGTGGAACCGGACCACCTCGCCGAGCATCCGCAGGTACTGCGGCCGGACCGCGTTGGACGCCCGCGGGAACAATCCGCCGATGCGCTGCGCTCCGGCGTACTCCAGCCCGCAGCCGTCGCAGCGCACCGACATCGACATGTCGGAGTCCTGCGTGGACACGCCCAGCTCGCCGAACAGCCGCAGCAGGTTCGGGTAGGTGCGGTCGTTGTGCACGATGAAGCCGGTGTCGACGCGGCTGATCCCGCCGTCCGACGTCGCCAGCTCGTGGGTGTGCGCGTGGCCGCCTGGGCGGTCGTCCGCCTCGTACAGGGTGACGTCGTGCGTGCGGGACAGCAGGTACGCGGCGGTCAGGCCGGACACCCCGCTGCCCACCACCGCGACGGTCGGTCGGCCGGTCATCGGCTCACCACTCCTTCTCGCGTCGGATCCACCGCCGGGCTCAGCCGCGCGCCGGGGTGAGCGCGGCCCGCAGCCCGTCCGGGGCCGGTTCCGCCATGGCATTCGTGATCGACGGGTCGAGAGGTTCGGCCCCGAGCTCGCCGAGCACGAACCGGGACACCAGCGACGTCCAGTCCCCGGCCCGGCGGAGCATGGCGTGGCCGTCGCCGAGCACGTCGAACCGCGCCACCCGCGGGGTGACCTCGCGGGCGCGCAGGGCGTAGGCGTACGACGCGGCCGGGTCGGTCATCCGCTCGCGGTCGCCGTGCGCGATCAGCACCGCACGGCCGGCGAGCTGGGTGACCGGGTCCGAGCCGTCCAGCCACGGCGCGAGCCCGCAGACGGCGACGACACCGGGCCCGCCCGCGGCGCGCAGCACCGCGCGGCCGCCCATCGAGTGCCCGACCAGCGCGACCGGGCGGCCCGGGGAGCGGCGGCCGAGCTCGCCGAGCGCCCACTCGACGTCGCGGAACGCGTCCATGGCCTGCCCGTTCCAGCCCTTCACCCGGTACCGCAGCACGTGGACCGCGACGCCCTCGCCGAGCTCGGTGCGCAGGCCGCGGCCGCCCGCCTCGACGGCGCGGGCGAACGGCAGCATCCGCCAGTGGGCGAGCCCGCGGCGCGGCGACGGCGCCGTCGAGTGGGCCTTGCCGCCGTGCGCGACCAGGACGACGGCCGCCGGGCCGGTGCGCGCGGCACCGGTCGTCTCCAGCCGGGGGAACGGATCGGGCACGGCCACCTCACGGGGACGGGGTGCGCGGGGCACCGGGACGGTCGCGTCGTGTGGTTCGTCCGCCGGGCCCGGACCGGCCGATCCGGTGGGACCGACGTCACATCCGGGCGGCGCCCGATCACGGTCCGCACCCGGGATCGTATTTCGGTGGAACAGCTCCCCGCGCGGCGAAGCGGGCGGGGACGGCGGTCTGCGAGCGTTGTCACAGGTCGTGGGGCCGGCGGCGCCCGCCCGGTAGGAGCACGGACGCGGGTGCCGGGGCCGCCGCGCAGGATGTGGTCCGGCGGGCGGGGTGGCCGCCACCACCGCCGCCCCGGTCGAGCCGGCCGCGGTCGGCGGGCCAGGATGTGCGCGACGGGACCGGGCCCGTGCGGGCCGGAGAGGGGTACGGACGATGGGCATGCCACCGGAGCTGACGGTGCGCGGTCGGATCGCGGCGACGCTGCGGCGCCGCCGTCGTGGGTCGGGGTTCTGGTTCGGGCTGGCGATCGCGGTGATCTGGCCGATCGTGCTGTGGGGCACCCGCCTCGGCTGGCGCGGTGCCGAGCACCTGCCCCGCACCGGGGGTGCGTTGCTCGTCGGCAACCACGTCTCGTTCTCCGACCCGATCTTCGACATCGCGTTCGGCACGACGCACGGGCGGATCCCGCGGTTCATGGCGAAGGGCGAGCTCTGGGACGTCCCGGTGGTGAAGTGGGTGCTCGGCCAGGGCGGGCACATCCCGGTGTACCGGGCGTCCAAGCGGGTGGGGGAGTCGTTCACCGGCGCGATCGACGCGCTGAGCAGGGGCGAGGTCGTCGCCGTCTACCCGGAGGGCACGTACACGGCCGATCCCGAGGGCTGGCCGATGAAGCCGAAGAACGGTGTGGCGCGGATCGCGCTGCGCTCCGGCGCCCCGGTGATCCCGATGGCGAACTGGGGCACCCAGGACTTCCTGCCCGCCGAGGGCAGGCCGAAGCTGTTCCCGCGCAAGCGGATCGGCATCGCACTCGGGCCGCCCGTCGATCTCTCGGAGTTCGCGGGGAAGCCGCTGACCCGCACCACGCTGGACGCGGCCACGAAGAAGATCATGGACGAGGTCACGACGCTGCTGGAGGGGCTGCGCGACGAGACCCGCCCGGCGACGCCCTACGACCCCGAGCTGGGGGCTCGCCCGGAGGCCCCGGGCGAGCCGGTCGAGGGGCCCGGGCGCGCCGCGAGCTGACCCCCGGGTCAGACCTCCAGGCCGAGCAGGGCGTTCTCGACGACCTCGGGGAGCGCCGGGTGGATCCAGTACTGCGCGGTGGCCAGCTCGCCGGCGGTCTGCCCGAACACCATCGCCTGGATCAGCTGCTGGATCAGGGTGGACGCCTGCGGGCCGAGCAGGTGCGCCCCGAGCAGCCGCCCGGTGCCCTTCTCGGCGACGATCTTGCAGACGCCGGTCCGGTCCTCCATCGCCCAGCCGTAGGCGACGTCGCCGAAGTTCTGCACCTTGACGGTGACGTCCAGCCCCTGGTCCCTGGCCTCCGCCTCGGTCAGGCCCACCGAGGCGATCTGCGGCTCGGTGAAGACCGCGGCCGGGACGAACGCGTGGCTCGTGGCGCGCAGGTCCTCGGGGTGCGCCAGGTTGTGGCCGACGATCTTGGCCTCGTGGTTGGCGACGTGCTTGAGCTGGTGCGGCGACGACACGTCGCCGAGCGCCCAGACCCCCTCGGCGGACACGCTGCGCTGGAACTCGTCGACCGCGACCCGCCCGTCGTCGTGCACGGTGACGCCGGCCCGGTCCAGGTCCATCCGGTCGCCGTTCGGCTCCCGTCCCGTGGCGACGAGCAGGGTGTCCGCGACGACCTCGGAGCCGTCGTCGAGGGTGAGCGTGACCTCGCCGGGCCCGCCGGTCCCGTCGCCGGACAGGGCAGTGACCTGGCGGCCGAGCCGGCAGTCCCAGCGCGAGGTGGCGATCTCGGTGAACCGGTCGGCGAGGGTCTCGTCGAGGTGGCGCAGCAGCTTCGGGCCGCGGGCGACGACGGTGACCTCGGCCCCGAGCGCGGAGAACACGTGCGCGAACTCCGCCGCGATGTACCCGCCCCCGAGGATCACCAGCCGCCGCGGGACGTCGTCCACCCGCATGACCGTGTCGGAGGTCTCGAACGGCACCCCGGACGCGGTGACGGCCTCCGGGACGACGGGGCGCGACCCGGCCGCGATCACCACCCGGTCGGCGGTGATCGTGTCGGTGCCCGAGCCGTCGGTGCGCTCGACGGCGAGCTCGCGGTCCGCGGTGAACCGGGCGTGCCCGAAGTAGACGGTGACGTTCGGGCTGCGCTCGACGCGGTACTCCCGGCCGCCCTCCGAGATCGGGTCGATCCGGCCGAACACCCGGTCCCGGATGTCGGTCCAGCGGATCTTGTCGACCGACCCGTCGACGCCGTAGGTGTGCGCGTGCCGGATCGTCTCGGCGACGTCGGCGGCGTAGACGTACATCTTCGTCGGGATGCAGCCGACGTTCAGGCACGTCCCGCCGAACACCCCGTGCTCGACCAGTGCCACGTCGAGCCCGGCGAAGCGTTCGTCGAGGAAGGTGTTTCCGGAACCGGTGCCGATGACGACCAGATCATGGTGGGCCACCTCTCGAGGCTAACCGCTTCCGGATGCTCACGAGGCTCTGGTACCCACAGCGGATGACCGTGCACACCCCGGGCGCGACGGTGCGCCGCAGCTGGGCCTCCGATCTCGATCTCGCCACCCTGTACGCGCTGCTCGCGCTGCGTACCGAGATCTTCGTGGTCGAGCAGGAGTGCGCGTACCAGGAGCTCGACGGGCGCGACCTCGAGCCCCGCACCCGGCACTACTGGCTGGCCCGCGACGCCGGGGACACCGTCGAGATCCTCGCCACGCTGCGGCTGCTGAAGGAGCCCGGCGGCGGGTACCGGATCGGCCGGGTCTGCACCCGGGCCGACACCCGTGGCCAGGGCCTCGGGCACCGGCTGATGGACGCCGCGCTGGCCGAGGTCGGGTCCGGGACCTGCGTGCTGGACGCCCAGGAGGTCCAGGCCGCCTTCTACGAGCGGCACGGGTTCGTGGTGGCGGGGGAGGGGTTCGTCGAGGACGGCATCCCGCACCTGCCCATGCGGCGCGCGTGAGCTAGCCCGCGGCGCGCTTGCGGACGTCGGGCGGGAACGCCCCGGCCGCCACGCACGCGTCGGACCAGCGGTTCAGCGCCGCGGTGACGTGCTCCAGGTCCGGGCCGAGCGCAGTGAGCAGATCGGCCTGGGAGGCGTCGGTGGTGGCCTCGACGCCGTCCCGGAAGGCCCGGCCCGCGTCGGTGAGCTCCGCGCCCGGGGCTGCGGTGGTGATCAGGCCCTCGTCGGCGAGGCGGTGTGCACCCGCCGTGGCGAACTCCTCGGGCCAGGCCCGGGTCCCGGAGTACTCGCCGAGCGGGTAGCCGACCCACAGCTCGGCGAGGATCCCCATCCGCACCGGGTCGAGCCCGGCCGCGACGCTCGCCGCCACGTGGCCGTCGCCGCGGTGCTCGCGGACCAGGTCGGCGGCCCGCCACAGCCGTCCGGCCGGATGCCCGGGGCGGGGGCGTGCCCGCAGCGCGGCGAACAGCGGCCGCCCGGCACCGGCGACGGCGTCGACGGCGCGTTCGAGGACCGCCGCGACCGGGGCGACATCGGGGTCGTCGCCGATGATCTCCTGCAGGCTCTCGACGGTCGCGTCCTCGCGCAGGCGCTGCAGGTCCTCGATCGGGAGCAGGGCGCGCCCGCGTTCCCAGGTGTCCCCGACGAACCCCGGCTCGAACACGGCGAAGGCGGCGGCCACCAGCTCCGGCGGCGCGTCGGCACCGAACGGGGCCGCACGGCCGGTGACGTAGGCCGAGAAGAAGTCGTGCCCGTGCGCGGCGGCGGCCTCGCCGACCCGCGACGACCAGACGTCGTGCATCGCGAGCGGTTCGAGCGCGTCGCGCAGCGCGCGGGCGGGGCTCCCGCCCGTGACGGCGCCGGGGACGGTCACCCCCTCGGGCGCGGCGGCGAAGAAGATCCGCACGGCTTCGGCGTGGTCCACGGGGGTCCTCCTGACGACGGCTGCGGCGCTGCGGTGACCGATCGTGCACGACCGAGCGCGCCGCGGCACCCCGGACGGCGTCGTGCGCGATACTCCTGCCGCGCCGGGCGCAGGGACGACGAGGAGGACGAGTGCGGATGAGCGACGATCGACGGGGCGGGGACGCGCCGGCCTGGGGCCGGGTCGGTCCGGAGGACCCCACGGCCGATCCCGCGACCCATCCCGCGATGCGGGTCCCGTCCGGCGAGGTGGAGCGCTCGGAGCAGCCGACCGTCGCCGTCCCGACGGGCGACGGTGCCGGGGGTGCCGGGGGCGCCGGGGGTGCGGCCGGTTCCGCCGGTTCCGCCGGTGACGGTCCGGCCGGTGACGACACCCCGACCGTGCGGCGGAGGATCCCCAACACACGCACCGGTGGTCTGTGGGCGGCGCTGATCCTGTCCGCGGTCGTGCTGATCTTCCTGCTGGTGTTCATCCTGCAGAACACCGAGCCGGTCGTGATCAACTTCCTGTGGCTGACCGGGACGCTGCCGACCGGCGTCGCGCTGCTGTTCGCCGCGATCGCCGGGGTCCTGCTCGTCGCCGTCCCGGGGACGGGCCGGATCCTGCAGCTGCGCCGCGAGGCCCGCCGCACCTGACCCCCGGAGCCTCCGTGTCTGCGCCCCCGCACAGATCACGGCGCATCCGCACAGGTCGCGGCGCATCCGCACAGGTCCCGTGCATTCGCACACGCACGGTGGCGTCCGCACAGGCTGTGACTTGTGCGGCGTGATCCGAACGTGTGCGGGGGGATCCGAAGTTGTGCGGCGCCGCGGAGCCTGTCCGGCCGCGGTGAAGGAACCGAGCACCACGGCGGAATCCGCGCGGCGGCGCCGGAACCTGCGCGGGGGTTACGGGCCTGTGCGGCGACGGAGCCTGCGCGGCGGCGCCGGAACCTGTGCGGCGACGGAGCCTGCACGGCGGCGCCGGAACCTGTGCGGGGGTTACGGGCCTGTGCGGCTACGGAGCCTGCGCCGCGGCTACGGAACCTGCGCGGTGGCGACTGAACCCGCGCGGCTGCCACGACGCTGTGCAGCGACCACAGAGTCCGTGCGGTAGCCACGGACCGCGCGCGGCGCGGAGACGATCTGTACGGCCGGACCGGGCGTCGCCGGTCCGGCCGACGGGTCAGCGGCGGCGTCGCCCGGCGCCGGGGCGACCGCCCCGCGGCTTCGGCTTCGGCTGTGCCGGCTTGGCGACGACGATCGGCTCACCGGACGGCTCCCGCGCTCCGGTGACACGCACCAGGTCCGGGTGGCCGGGCGTCACGGTCGCGACCTCGGGACGCACCCCCGCCTGCTTCGTGAGCAGGTCCACCTCGGCGCGCTGCTCCGGCGCGGACAGCGTGACGACGACGCCCTCCTCCCCGGCCCGGGCGGTCCGGCCGGCGCGGTGCAGGTAGGCCTTCGGGTCGGCCGGCGGGTCGACGTGGACGACCAGGCCGACGTCGTCGATGTGGATGCCGCGGGCGGCCACGTCGGTCGCGATCAGCACCGGCACCTCGCCGGTGCGGAACTCGTCGAGGGCTCGGTTGCGCTGGTTCTGCGAGCGCCCTCCGTGCAGCGGACCGGCCGCGACACCCTGGCGGCGCAGCACCCGCACCATCCGGTCGGCGCCGTGCTTGGTGCGCACGAACATGATTGTCCGGCCCTCGCGGGCGGCGATCTCGGCGATCACCCGGGAGCGGTCGTCCTTGCCGACGACGAGCACGTGGTGCTCCATCGTGTCGACGCTCGCCGTCGGCGGCGCGACCGAGCGCGTGACCGGATCGGTGAGGTGGCGCCGGACGAGGGTGTCGACCTCGCCGTCGAGGGTGGCGGAGAACAGCAGCCGCTGGCCGTCGGACGGGGTGCGGTCGAGGATCCCGCGGACCTGCGGCAGGAAGCCCATGTCCGCCATCCGGTCGGCCTCGTCGAGCGCGGTGATCGTGACCTCGGAGAGGTCGCAGGTGCCCTGCTGGAGGTGGTCGGTGAGCCGGCCGGGGGTCGCGACGAGCAGGTCGATGCCGCGGCGCAGCTCGGCCACCTGCTTGTTCATCGACAGACCGCCGACGACGGCGGTGACCCGCAGGTTCACCGCTGCGGCCAGCGGGGTCAGCACGTCGACGACCTGACCGGCGAGCTCCCGCGTCGGCACCAGGACCAGGCCCAGCGGTGCGGTCGACCGGGCGCGGTCACCGGCGATCCGGGCGAGCAGCGCGAGCCCGAAGGCCAGGGTCTTGCCGGAGCCCGTCTGCCCGCGCCCGAGCAGGTCACGCCCGGCCAGGGTGTCGGGAAGGGTGGCGGCCTGCACCGGGAACGGGGCGGTGAATCCCTGCGCGGCGAGCGACTTCACCAGGGCCTCGGGCAGCCCGAGCTCGGCGAAGGACGGCATGCCCGTCGCCGGCGGTGTCCACTGGACGACCTCGGCGTCGGCGGAGCGCTGCCGCTGCCCACCGGCGCGGCCGCCCCCGGACGCGGGACCGGCCGGGCGGCCGGACTGCTGCTGACCGCCGCTGCGACGACGGCCGCCGCGACCGCGACCGCCCCCGTCGCGCTCGGTGCGACGGTTGCCGGAGGCGCCGCCGGGACGGTCGCCGGCGTCGTGCCCGGGACCGCCGGGGCGGTGCTCGGTGCCGTGGCGGGGGCCGCGGTCGGGGGAACCGCTCGCGCGGCGGGCCGCGCGGGGCTCGTCGCCGCGGCGGGGGACCGACTCACCGGGCGCCGCCGACGGGCGGGTGGCGCGGCGGCGCGGACGCCGCTCGGGGGCGTCGGGCGACGGCGGACGGAACTGGGGCCTGGACAACAGGTCTCCTCGCGTGACGTGGCACGTCCTGCGGAGACCTCTGCGATGGCGGGTGCTCGGCCGACGGGCCCGGGCGCGGCTCGGCGTCGTCGCGGCGCGCGCTCCGTGATGGGAAGGCTCGGCCCGGCAGCTCGGACGCCGGACGCTCGTCCACCGATCTTACGCCCGCCCCCCATCCACCCCGCCCTCCCCCTCGGCACACCCGCACAGGTTTCGGGTGTTCGCACGGGTTGCACCGTGTGCGGTGGGCCCGGAGCCTGCGCGGTTCAGGCGGTATCTGTGCGGCCGGACCGGTAGCTGTGCGGCTGGAGCGGTGCCTGTGCGGCGGGGCCTGAGCCTGTGCGGTGGTGCCCGGGCCTGGACGGCTGCGGCGCCGGGGCCGGACGCAGGGCGGGGGCGAGCCCACGGACCGAGCCGGGCAGGGCACGCGGGTGCCCTGCCCGGTGGCGGGCCCGGACCGTCAGTACAGACGGCTGCACAGGTCGGCCAGGAGCGAGTCCGGGGCGTCCGGGTCGAGCCCGCGGGCGACGAACCACTCACCGATCCGCCGGACGTCGCGCTCCAGGAACTCCGGCCCCCGCGGGTTCCCGACGACGTCCACCACCTGTGGCAGGTCGATCAGCACCGGCCGGCCGTCGTGGACCAGGACGTTGTAGGCGGACAGGTCGCCGTGGGCGTACCCGAGGCCGGCCAGGATGCCGAGCGCGCGGGCCAGGCCTGACCAGAGGGCGTCCCGCTCGTCGGGCCCCGGGCGGGACGCGGCCAGCCGGGGCGCCGCGGTGCCGTCGGGGGTGCCGAGGAACTCCATCAGCACCTCGGTGCCCGCGACCGACACCGGGTACGGGACGGGTGCGCCGGCGTCGTGCAGCCGGGCCAGCGCGGCGAACTCCGCCTCCGCCCACCGGACCGCGATCATGTCGCGGCCGACGGACGTGCGCCGGGCCATCGCCCGGTTCTCCCGGGACCTCCGGACGCGGCGTCCCTCGAGGTAGCCCTCGTCGCGGTGGAACAGGCGGTGTGCGGCGTCGCGGTACCGCTTGGCGGCCAGCAGCACTCCCGGACGGCCGGGCAGGCCGCGCTCGACCAGGTGGACGTCGGCCTCCTTGCCGGTCTTGAGCACGCCGCGCTCGCGGTCGACGGCGCCGGTCGCGGTGACCAGCCAGGACGGCCACGGGCGCGGCCCGCGCGATCCGGCGGGCACCGACGGCCAGGTGCTCCAGCGGTCGCCCTCGGGCGGGGCGTCCGGGTCGGACCCGGCTCGACCGTCGAGATCGGACAGGCGGGAGGGGACGGCCGCGGTACGGCCGGGGGTGTCCTCGTCGTCGAATCGGCGGCGACGGCGGCGGACGGGTTCGGACGGTCGTGAGGAGTGCGAGGAGTGCGAGGAGTGCGAGGAGTGCACGGTGGGCTCCGGAGGGCGGCAGGGCGCCACGCGGTGCCGGACACGCCTCTCGGAGGCGCCGGGTCAGCCGCGGGGCGGGGACGGGCGGGACGGGCGCGCAGCGCGCACCCGGACGGGCGTGACGGCCATCGGTACGCACCTCCCCGCTCCCTCGGCGCGGTCGTCCCGCGCACCGGTCCCTCCGGCGACGAGCAGACTGCCGGGCGTCGCCCCCCGGGCGCCACCGGTTATCGCGCCTGGTCCGCCGACCCGCCGACCCGCCGACCCGCCGACCCGCCGGCCCACAGGTCCGCCGGCCCACAGGTCCGCCGAGCCACCGACCAGGCGAACGACAGGCCGACCGGCCGACCGAACCGGTCGGGCACTCCGCAGCGGCGAGACCCCCGAGACCCCGGGCCCGCCGGGTTCACCCCAGCGCGCTCAGCGCCCCGAGCCCGAGCGCGCCGAACAGCACGCCCCAGACGACGACGGTCACGGTCTGCCACACCACGACCTGCCTGCGGTCCAGCCCGGCCGCGACCATGGCGAAGGCGGTCAGCGAGATCGCCATCAGGGTCGGCGCGAGCAGCGAGGCGACCGGCACGCCGTACCGGTCGACCCGGGCGATCAGCTTCCGGCGCCGCTCGCTCTGCGGCTTCTCCCCGCCCCGGGTGAGGCCGCGCCGGGCGCGGTCGCCCAGCCAGACCGCGACGGCCAGCGCGAGCAGGTTCCCGACCACGGCGGCGGTGACGGCGAGCACGACCGGCATCCCGGCGAGGGCCCCGACGCCAGCGCCGACGTAGGACTCCAGGAACGGCACGATCCCGATGACCACCACGGCGAGGACCTGCAGGACCGGGTGCAGGGTGTCCACGACGGCGTTGAGCTGCTCGACCATGTGGAAGATCCTGCCGGATCGCGTGCTGTGTCCGGTATGCCCGGTCGGGTCCCGATCGTGGGACCGCCCGTCAGGCGGGGATCACCAGGTCGAGGTGGTTCCCGGTCCGCTCCACCGCGTGCCCGGCGCGCCTCGCGATCCGGGCGACCGCCCCGGCGTCGGACGGCTCGGCCCGCGAGGTCGCCAGCAGCCGGGCCAGCCCGCCCTTGTGCGACTTGTTGTGGTGGCTGACCACCGAGCGGCTGCCGTCGGGACGGACGGCGAGGACGTTCACCGTCACCGCGCCGGGGATCGCGCCCAGCGCGGCGTAGCCGCCGGACCGCAGGTCGACGACGAGCTCGCCGCCGGCGATCCGGGCCAGCAGCGGGTCGAGCACCGGTCGCCACCGTGCCGCGAGGGTGCCCGAGCCGGGCAGCTTCGCCGAGGCCGAGAGCCGGTAGGCGGGGATCGGGTCGTCGGCCCCGAGCAGCCCGAACAGGGCCGAGCAGACCGCCAGCCGGGACCGGGCCCGGTCCCGGACGGCGAGGGTGAAGGAGCCGGAGTCGAGGGCGTCGTAGAGGACGCCGGTGTAGCGGTCCAGCGCGGGCATCGTCGGCGACGTGGTCAACGCTGCGTCCCGGTCGACCTCCGCGGCCTGACCCGCGGACAGGCCCAGCGCTCGCAGGGCCGCCGGACGGTCGGCGGTGAGCGCGACGAGCTCACCCACCAGTTCCTTGCGGACGGCGCCGAGGTCGGCGTCGTGGGAGAGCGCAGCGAGATCGAGCGGCGCGCCGTCCCCGCCGTCGCGTTTGGTCTCCGAGGGCGGCAGCAGCACGAGCACGGCGGAGCAGCCTAGTTCGCGGCCCGGACGGACCGGGAGGCGCGCCCGTCGGGTACGCCCCGACCGGGCGTTGTGCGACCCCTGCGACGCGACTAGGTTCGGCCGGGTGACCTGCCTCGTGGCGCGACTGCACGTCGACTTCATGCGGATCACGAGCGCGACCTGTCGCCCTCGTCGCTGATCCCGCGCTGATCCCGCGCCCGGGCCCGGCCCCCGCTCGCCTGCGGCCGCCCGCGCCCCCACGACAGCCCGCCGACGTCCGGCAGCGTCCCCGAGCGATCCGCTCGCCTCGACCGCGTCGACCCGGCCGAACCTCTCCGAGGAGATCCTCATGACCGAGCCCGACCCGACCGCAGGCTGGTCCTTCGAGACCAAGCAGGTCCACGCCGGTGCCGCACCGGACCCGACGACCGGTGCGCGCGCGACGCCGATCTACCAGACGACGTCGTACGTCTTCCGGGACACCGACCACGCCGCGAACCTGTTCGGACTCGCCGAGTTCGGCAACATCTACACGCGGATCATGAACCCGACCCAGGACGTCCTGGAGCAGCGCGTCGCCGCCCTGGAGGGCGGGGCCGCGGCGCTGGCCGTCGCGTCCGGGCAGGCCGCCCAGGCGCTCGCGATCCAGAACATCGCCGAGGCGGGCGACCACATCGTCTCCAGCGCGTCGCTGTACGGCGGCACGTACAACCAGTTCCACTACACGTTCCCGAAGCTGGGGATCGAGGTCACGTTCGTCGACGACCCCGACGACCTCGACGAGTGGCGCGCGGCGATCCGCCCGAACACCAAGGCGCTCTACGGGGAGACGCTGGGCAACCCGCGGGGCAACATCCTGGACATCACCGGGGTGGCCGGTGTCGCGCACGACGCCGGCGTGCCGCTGATCGTGGACAACACCGTCCCGACCCCGTACCTGGTGCGTCCGATCGAGCACGGCGCCGACATCGTCGTCCACTCGCTCACCAAGTTCCTCGGCGGCCACGGCACCTCGGTCGGCGGGATCATCGTCGACTCCGGGACGTTCGACTGGGTGGGCAACGCCGCGAAGTTCCCCGGTCTGACCACTCCGGACCCGAGCTACCACGGCGCGGTGTTCACCGACGCCGTCGGCCCGATCGCCTACATCATCAAGGCCCGCGTGCAGCTGCTGCGCGACCTCGGCCCGGCGATCTCCCCGCAGAACGCGTTCCTGATCCTGCAGGGGATCGAGACCCTGTCGCTGCGGCTGGAGCGGCACAACCAGAACGCGCAGGCGCTGGCCGAGTGGCTGGAGCAGCGCGACGAGGTCGAGAAGGTCCACTACGCGGGGCTGCCGTCGTCGCGGTGGCACGCCGCCCAGCAGAAGTACCTGCCGAAGGGTGGCGGCGCGATCGTCGCGTTCGAGCTGCGCGACGGGCTCGAGGCGGGCAAGAGGTTCGTGAACGCCCTCGAACTGCACAGCCACCTCGCCAACATCGGTGACGTCCGCAGCCTCGTGATCCACCCGGCGTCCACCACGCACAGCCAGCTGAACCCCGAGGAGCAGCTGGCCTCCGGCGTCACCCCGGGCCTGGTCCGGCTGTCGGTGGGGCTCGAGGGGATCGAGGACATCAAGGCCGACCTGGACTCCGGGTTCCGCGCGTCCAAGGGTGCGTGAGAGCAGCCTGTCGGAACGAACCCCGGATCTGATCTCCTGTCGGACGTGAACGACACACCGCTCCCTCCCGCCAGCGGCGCCTGGCGGGAGGGGGACGACCCCGGCCGCCGCAGGTTCCTCGACCTCCCCGCCCCGCTGAAACTGGAGGCGGGTGGTGAGCTGCCGGGGGTGCGGCTCTCCTACGAGACGTGGGGCGAGCTGGCACCGGACGGCTCGAACGCCGTGCTGGTGCTGCACGCCCTGACCGGGGACACCCACCTCGAGGGTCCCGCCGGGCCCGGACACCCGACGGCGGGCTGGTGGCCGGGACTGATCACGCCGGGCGGGCCGCTGGACCCGGCGCACTGGTTCGTCGTCGCCCCGAACGCGGTCGGCGGCTGCCAGGGCAGCACCGGGCCGGCCTCCACCGCGCCGGACGGACGCACCTGGGGGAGCCGGTTCCCGCTGGTCACCGTGCGGGACTCGGTGGTCGCCGAGCAGCACCTCGCCGACGCGCTCGGCATCGACGCGTTCGCCTGCGTGATCGGCGGCTCGATGGGGTCGATGCGGTCGCTGGAGTGGGCGGCGACCGAGCCCGACCGGGTCCGGCGGCTGTTCCTGCTGGCCGGGCCCGCGGGGTCGTCGGCGGACCAGATCGGCTGGGCGGCCCCGCAGATCGAGGCCATCCGTGCCGACCCGCACTGGCACGGCGGCGACTACCACCAGCTGCCCGAGGGTCCCTGGCGCGGCCTGGGCATCGCCCGCCGGATCGCGCACCTGAGCTACCGCTCCGGGTACGAGCTGGCGACCCGCTTCGGCCGTGACCCGCAGGACGGCGAGGACCCGCTCGACGGGGGCCGGTACGCCGTCGAGTCGTACCTGGACCACCACGCCGTCAAGCTGGTGCGGCGGTTCGACGCGGCGTCCTACGTCCGGCTCACCCAGGCCATGAACCACCACGACGTCGGTCGCGGGCGAGGTGGGACGGCGCCGGCGCTGTCCCGGGTCCGGGCCCGGACCTACGTCGCCGGTGTCACGTCGGACCGGCTCTACCCGCTCGCCGAGCAGGAGGAGCTGGCCGCCGGGATCCCGAACGCGGACCCGCTGAAGGTGATCGACTCGCCGTACGGGCACGACGGGTTCCTCGTCGAGACGCCGACGGTCGCGCGGATGCTCGGGGAGCTGCTGGCCGAACCGGCGCCCTGACCCGTGCCGGTCAGCCGATCCGCTCGCCGTAGACCCGCTGGACGTGCATCGTCATGAGCACCCGGCGGTCGCGCACCATGGCCGCGCGGAAGTCGTCCCAGTCCGGGTGCTCGCCCGCGGCCGCCCGGTACCAGTCGACGAGTGCCTGCACCGCCGGGCCGTCCGGGGAGTCGTCGGGTCCGGCGAGCTCGACCGGCCCCTCGGCGGTCGCCCAGGCGCGACCGTCCGCGCTCTCCACCGACAGGGCGGCCCGCGGGTCGCGGCGCAGGTTCGCCGTCTTCGCCCGGCCCTCGGTCATCGAGACGCCGATGGTGCCGGCGGCGCGGTCGTAGTACGGGGTGACCGGTGACAGCTGCGGCATCCCGCTGCGCTTGATGGTCGCGAGGACGCCCTGACGGGCGTTCCCGAGCAGGTCGTGCTGTTCGTCTCCCATGCCCGGGCCAACGCCGATGGCGTGGGTCACTGTTCCCGCCGGAACCGGGGTGAGCGGCCGCGGGGGGCGTCGCTACCCTTCTCCGGGTGTTGACCCGGATGTCGTCGCTGTTCCTGCGCACCCTGCGTGAGGACCCGGCCGACGCGGAGGTGCCCAGCCACAAGCTGCTGGTCCGCGCCGGCTACGTCCGTCGCGTCGCCCCGGGGGTCTACTCCTGGCTGCCGCTCGGGCTGAAGGTGCTCCGCCGCATCGAGAACGTGGTGCGCGAGGAGATGGACGCCATGGGCGGCCAGGAGATCCAGTTCCCCGCGCTGCTGCCGCGTGAGCCCTACGAGGCGACGAACCGGTGGACCGAGTACGGCCCGGCGCTGTTCCGCATCCAGGACCGCAAGGGCGGCGACTACCTGCTCGGCCCCACCCACGAGGAGCTGTTCACGCTCGCGGTGAAGGGCGAGTACTCGTCGTACAAGGACTACCCGGTCGTCCTGTACCAGATCCAGACCAAGTACCGCGACGAGGAGCGGCCCCGCGCCGGCATCCTGCGCGGCCGCGAGTTCCTGATGAAGGACTCGTACTCGTTCGACCTGTCCGACGAGGGGCTCTCGGAGTCCTACGGCAAGCACCGCGACACCTACATCCGGATCTTCGACCGGCTCGCGCTGAAGTACGTGATCGTGGCGGCCACGTCCGGGGCGATGGGCGGCTCGGCGTCCGAGGAGTTCCTCGCCGAGTCGGAGACGGGGGAGGACACGTTCGTCCGCGGGCCCGGCGGGTACGCGGCGAACGTCGAGGCGGTCACCACCCCCGCGCCCCCGGCGATCCCGCTCGACGGGCTGCCCGCGGCCCAGGTCCACCACACCCCGGACACGCCGACCATCGAGACGCTCGTGACCTACCTCAACGAGCACACCGACCGGACCTTCACCGCGGCGGACACGCTGAAGAACGTCCTGGTCAAGACCCGGCAGCCGGGTGCGGAGCGCTGGGAGCTGGTCGGCGTCGGCGTGCCCGGCGACCGCGAGGTCGACATGAAGCGGCTCGAGGCGGCCCTCGAACCCGCCCAGGTCGAGCTCCTGGAGGAGGCCGACTTCGCCCGCAACGCGTTCCTGGTCAAGGGCTACATCGGCCCGGCGGCGCTGGCCGCGAACGGTGTCCGGTACCTCGTCGACCCGCGGATCGTCACCGGCACCGCCTGGGTGACCGGCGCCGACAAGGCCGACCACCACGTCGTCGACCTCGTGGCGGGCCGCGACTTCACCCCGGACGGCACGATCGAGGCCGCCGAGGTGCGCGCCGGTGACCCCAGCCCCGACGGGGACGGGGTCCTGGAGGCCGCGCGCGGCATCGAGATCGGGCACATCTTCCAGCTCGGCCGCAAGTACGCCGACGCGTTCTCGCTCGACGCGCTGGGCCCCGACTCGAAGCCGGTGCGGATCACGATGGGGTCCTACGGCATCGGGGTCTCGCGGCTGGTCGCGGCGATCGCCGAGCAGTGCCACGACGACTCCGGTCTCGTCTGGCCGCGCTCGGTGGCGCCGTTCGACGTGCACGTCGTCGTCGCCGGGAAGTCGGCCGAGCTGCTCGAGGGCGGCGAGGTCCTCGCCGCGGAGCTGGAGGCCGAGGGCCTGTCGGTGATCCTCGACGACCGCAAGGCCTCGCCCGGGGTCAAGTTCGCCGACGCCGAGCTGGTCGGGGTGCCGACGATCGTCGTCGTCGGCCGGGGGCTGGCCGACGGGAAGATCGAGCTCAAGGACCGTGCGACGGGCGAGCGGACCGAGATCCCGCGCGACGGCGCGGCCGCCCACGTCGCGGGAGTCGTCCGCGGCGCCTGACGGGAACTCCCGCCCGCGCCGGCCCCCGGAGCCACCGGGTTCGCACGGGGTCGGGTCGTTCGCACGGGGTCGGACCTCGTGCGAGCCGAGCGATCCCGTGCGAACCGGGTCGAGGTGCGGTGCGGGTTCCGGCGTAGGCGGGTCAGGGGGGCGGGACGGCCGAGGTCGCCAGGTCGGCGAGGTCGGTGCCGGGGACCGGGTCGCCCGGCCCGCCACCGGCGTCCGCCGCGGTGACGAGCATCGCCACCCCGGTCGAGCCGTCCTGGGCCCGGGTGCGGGGCACGGCGAGCACCCCGACCGCGCCGTCGGTCGCGCGGCATCCGGCGGCCCCGGCGGCGAGGCCGTCGGTCCGGACGGTCGCCTCCACCCACGAGCCCGGCTCGGTCCCGCCCGGGCGCGGCACGGCGGGCCCGACCGCCACCTGCGGCGTGGACCCCGCGTAGGCGGACTCCCCGGCGCCCCGGGCGAACGCCTGGGCGGCCTGCTCGACCGTCGTCCCGGCCGGGACAGCGACCAGTGCCGCCGCGGCGACCCCGCGCGGCGCGGCGCCAGGTGGGCACTCCCCGGCCGCGAACGGCGGCACCTCGGCGAGGCGCACGAAGGGCACCCCGAAGACGTCCAGCGGCGCGGTCCCGGCGGGCGCGGGGGTCCAGCCCGACGGCGGGGTCACGGCGAACGCCTCCGACGTCGCGGGTGCGGCAGCCGCGGGGGAGGGCCCGGACGGGCCGGACGAGGGGCCGCTCAGCGCCGCGACGGTCCCGGTCACGAGCAGCACCACCACGACGGCGGCCAGCACCGGCCGGAACCGGCGCCCCGGGCCGCCGCCCGGCGGTGACTGGGCCGGTCGGGCCCCGGACACCGCGCCCGGACGGCTGGTCGAGGTCGTCCACCCGGAGGTCACCGGCGCAGCCTACGGCGCCCTCCGCGCGGTCCCGCCGACCGGACGACGGACGGCCGGGCCGGGGCGCCCGGCGGAGGACCCGGGGGAACGCGGGGGGGACCGGTCAGCCCGGCAGCAGGGAGAACCGCACGGACCGCGTCGGGTTGTCCACGTTGGTGTCGACCAGGCACACCGACTGCCAGGTGCCCAGCGCCGGGCGTCCGCCGATCACCGGGATCGTGGTCGACGGCGGCACGAACGCCGGCAGCACGTGGTCCCGCCCGTGGCCGGCGCTGCCGTGCCGGTGCCGCCAGCGGTCGTCGGCGGGGAGGACCTGACGCAGCTGCGCCAGGAGGTCGGCGTCGCTGCCCGCTCCGGTCTCGATCACGGCGATCCCGGCGGTGGCGTGCGGGACGAAGACGTTCAGCAGCCCGTCGCCGGCCCCGGCGCCGGACAGGAATTCCTCGATCGGGCCCGTCAGGTCCACCACGGACTCCTCGGAGCCGGTACGGACCTCGATCAGCTCACTGTGCACGCCGTCCAACCTAGGTCGGTGGCTAGGCTCGGGCAGCGTGGGAGAGACGATCACGGTGTTCGGCCGGGAGCTCCCGCGCCGTCCCGGCTACCTGAACACCGCGAGCATCGGGGTGCCGACACTGGAGGCCTCCGCAGCGGTCGCCGAGACGGTGCGGCGCTGGGCGGTGGCGGAGGCGTCACCGAAGGACTTCGACGACGACGTGGAGGCCGCCCGCGCGGGTTTCGCCGCGATCACCGGCGTCCCGGTCGCCGACGTCGCCCAGGGCGCCACCACGTCCGGGCTGATCGGCCCGCTCGCGGCGGCCGTGCCGGACGGCACCCGGGTGCTGGTCGCGGCGGGCGAGTTCTCGTCGGTCACCCGGCCGTTCGCGCTGCAGGCGCACCGCGGGGTGCGGGTCACCGAGGTGCCGCTCGCCGAGCTCGCCGGGCACGCGCCCGGCCACGATCTCGTCGCGGTGTCGGTGGTGCAGTCCGCCGACGGCCGGATCGCCGATCTCGACGCGCTGGGCGCGGTCCGCGAGCGGCACGGCGTGCGGCTGCTGCTCGACGTCACCCAGGCCGCCGGGTGGCTCCCGCTCCGCCTGGCGGGAGCGGACGCCGTCGTCGGGGCGGGGTACAAGTGGCTGCTCGGGCCGCGCGGGACGGCGTGGCTGGCGCAGCGGCCGTCCTGGGTGGCGGGGCCGCCCGGCGGGGAGCGCTGGCCGGAGGTCGTGCGGCACTCCGCCGGCTGGTACGGCACCCGGGATCGTTGGGGCGGCGGCCTCTACACGCCGGACCCGCCCGCGCGCCCGGGGCCGGCCGGCGGGGAGGAGTCGCCGGTCTGGTTCGCGCACGCGGGGTCGGCGGTGACGGTGCCGTGGCTGGCGTCGGTCGACCCGGAGGCCCTGCGCGCCCACTGCGCCGGGCTCGCCGACGCCCTGCGGGAGCGGCTCGGTCTGGAGCCCACCGGGTCGGCGATCGTCTCCGTGCGGGCCGACGGCGCCGCCGACCGGCTGGCCGCCGCCGGGATCACCGCCGCGGTCCGGGACGGCGCGGCACGGCTCGCGTTCCACCTGGCCAACACCCCCGAGGACGTCGACCTGGCCGCCGCCGCGTTGCGCGACTGAGGGCCGTGGGCCGGGCGTCAGCCCCTGCCGGGGAACACCGGGACGACGGGGGAGCGCTCGGTCACCGTGCGCCAGAAGGCGAGCCGGCCCGTGCAGTCGATCATCGCGCGCAGTCCCGCCTCGCGCAGCGCGGTCTGGGTCGAGCGCTCCATCACCGACCGCCAGGCGGCGATCGTGTCGGTCTCGGCGGAGACCAGCAGCGCCCCCGCCGACACCGCGTCGACGACCGGCTGCGGCGGTGTGTACGCGGGCTGCGCCGACACTGGGCGCTGCCCCACGTCGGACAGCGTCTGGGTGATCTGCCCGCGCAGCGTGGTGTGGGCCTCGATGTCGGCGCGGGCCCGCGTGGCCCAGTCGGCCGGGACGAACGCCGTCGACATCTTGTAGGCCCACAGCGCCGCGTGCTCGCTCGCGAGCGCCCGCTGCAACGCGTCGACGGTCACCTGCGGGACCGCGGAGTCGTCCTGTTCCTGGCTCACTGCAGCACCGCCGCGTAGGTCGCGCAGCAGGCGGCCACCTCGGCGACCAGCCCGACCTGCTGGGCCGACGCCCGCGGGACGACCTCGCCGGCGGTCCGCGCGGAGGCGGCGACGGCGTCGCGCACGGCGGCGAGGTCCGCCGCCGGCGGGGTCGCGGGAGCGGGCACCGAGCCCGGCGCGCGCCCGCCGGCCTGGTCGAGCGCGGTCGCGTGCTCCATCCGGGCCGCCCGCAGCGGCTCCAGCCGGCCGGCCAGCGCGGGATCGCCGGTCACGGCGGCGGCGACCATCGCCGCGTCCATCCGGGCGCCGTCGGCCATCGCGAGCAGGGCGTCGCCGGCGTCGTCGGTCCGGGCGGCGCCGGGGGAGCAGGCGGACAGGACCGGCCAGGACGCCACGGCGGCCGCCGCCGTCCCGAGTACCTGCCGCCGGGTGAACCCCGGTGCCGGCACGGTTGGTCTCCGGTCCCTCACGCCGGGTCATGCTGCCAGCCGGTCACGGGGGTCCCCACACCGACCGCCCGCCCCCGTCCGGGTGGACGGCGGCCGCCGCATCCCCGGGCCGACGCGCTAGGCTCGTCGGCCGCCCCTGCCGTCGTCCCCGCCGCCGTCCCGGCCACCGCTCCGCGGTCCGTGACGGGGCCCGTACCCGAGCCGTGCCGCCCCGCGGCGCCGCCCGGTCGCGGGCGCGTGGGCGGGCGGTGACGGCCGGCGACCGACGCGACCACGAGGAGAGTCACCCGATGCGCAGTCCGGACCCCGAACAGCTGGCAGACCAGCTGCGCGGCGTGCTCGAGCCGGTCGTCACCGACGCCGGGCTGGAGATCGACGCCGTGGAGGTCCGCACCGCCGGCCGGCGGCACGCGGTGAAGCTCGTCGTCGACCTGCCGGAGGCCTCGACCGCCACCGGCATCGACCTGGACGACATCGCCCGGCTCAGCCGGACCGCCGCGGCCGAGCTCGACCCGCACGAGCACCTCATCGAGGGGTCCTACACGCTCGAGGTGACCTCGCCCGGCATCGACCGGCCGCTGACCACGCCCCGGCACTGGCGGCGGAACTTCCTGCGGCTGGCCCGGATCACGCTGGCGGGCGGCGACGACCTGGAGGCCAGGATCGGCCGGGCCGGTGACGACCGGGTGCAGGTCGCGGTGCCCGGCCGGAAGCAGCCCGAGCTGCGCGAGATCGCCTACGACGACGTCACGCACGCCCAGGTGCAGGTCGAGTTCAAGCCGGCCCCGGCCGCCGAGACCGCCCTGCTCGACCCGGGCGGCGGCAGCGGCGACACCAGCGACAACAGCGGCACGAACGGATCCGAGGAGAACCGGTGAACGTCGACATCCCCGCACTGCGGGCCATCGAGCGGGACAAGGAGATCCCGTTCGAGACGGTGCTGGAGGCCATCGAGACCGCGCTGCTCACCGCCTACCGGCACACCGAGGGCCACCACTCCGACGCGCGCGTCGACATCGACCGCAAGACCGGTGTCGTGCGCGTGCTGGCCCGCGACGCCTCGGACGCGGCCGAGGACGGCACCCCCGGCCCCGAGTTCGACGACACCCCCGAGGGCTTCGGCCGGATCGCGGCGACCACCGCCCGCCAGGTGATCGTGCAGCGGCTGCGCGACGCCGAGCACGAGCGCACCTACGGGGAGTTCTCCACCAAGGAGGGCGAGGTCGTCGCCGGCATCGTGCAGCGCGACGCCCGCGCCAACGCCCGCGGTGTGGTGATCGTCGAGCTGGGCGGCGGCACCGAGGCGGTCCTCCCGGCGGCCGAGCAGGTGCCGGGCGAGGTCTACCAGCACGGCGAGCGCATCCGCTGCTACGTGATCGGGGTCGCCCGCGGGCCGCGCGGGACCACGATCACGCTGTCCCGCACGCACCCGAACCTGGTGCGCAAGCTGTTCGCGCTCGAGGTGCCCGAGCTCGTCGACGGCTCGATCGAGATCGTCTCGGTCGCCCGGGAGGCCGGGTTCCGGTCCAAGATCGCCGTGCGGTCGGCCCGGCCGGGGCTCAACGCCAAGGGCGCCTGCATCGGCCCGATGGGCGCGCGCGTCCGCGGCGTGATGGGCGAGCTGGCCGGCGAGAAGATCGACATCATCGACTGGTCCGAGGACCCCGGTGAGTTCGTCGGGAACGCGCTCTCGCCGTCCAAGGTGGTCTCGGTGACGGTGCTGGACGAGCGGGCGCGGATCGCGCGCGTCGTCGTGCCCGACTTCCAGCTGTCGCTGGCGATCGGCAAGGAGGGCCAGAACGCCCGGCTCGCCGCCCGGCTCACCGGCTGGAAGATCGACATCCGGAGCGACGCCGACCCCCGCGACCCGGTCGGCCCGGACGGCGATCCGGTCGAGGTGTCGTCGTAGCCGCGACCGGACCGGCCGGTGGCCCGCCGGCGACCGGGGAGCGCGACGGCGGCCGGGGCGACGATCACCGCGGTGGGCCGGGCGAGGGAATGCCGGACGACTCCGCTGCGCTACACTCACAGACGGCCCGCGATCGCGGACCGTCGCCCGCTCGCACCCGGTCGGTTCCGATCCGGACGTGCGTCGGGTGCCGGAAACGGGAACGGGCCGGCGCACTGTTGCGGGTGGTCGCGGAGAACGGACGTCTCGTCCCGGATCCGCGTCACCGCCTCCCCGGGAGGGGTGCCTGGCTGCACCCCGCGACGGGATGCCTGGACAAGGCCGAGCGACGCTCGGCGTTCGTCCGGGCGTTGCGGCTCCGGAGCAGACCTGAGGTGGACGCTGTCCGCCGATGGGTGCAGGAGCAGTGACGTCAGCTGGGGATCGGGAGCCTCCCGGTCCCGTCATCGGAAGAAAGCAAGGTCGACCAGTCATGAGCCAGCAGTGAAGATCGCACCATGAACGTGCTTCGACACTAGGTTCGAGGTCGAGCGGGTCGCTGCCGCCCGGCCTCCGGTCAGGACAAGGAGAGCAGTGGCAGGCAAGGCCCGCGTGCACGAGCTCGCTAAGGAGCTCGGTCTCAGCAGTAAGCAGGTCCTCAGCAAGCTGCAGGACCTCGGGGAGTACGTGAAGTCTCCCTCCTCCACCGTGGAGGCCCCCGTCGCGCGCAAGCTGCGCGACGCGATGGCCGCCGGTGGGGGCAACGGCGGTGGCAACGGCCAGCGCCGCGGTTCCGGTGCGCCCGGTGGCGGTCGCCCGCGCGCCGGTGGCGGCGGTTCCGGCGCCCCGTCGCCGTCCCGCCCGAGCGCGCCCAAGCCCGGCCCGACCCCGGGAGCGGCTCCGTCGCGCCCGGGCCCGGCGCCGAAGCCCGGTCCGCGCCCCGGGCCGCCCGCGCCCGCGCAGGGTGCGCCGTCCCCGGCACAGCCGGCGGCCGGTCAGGACGCCCCGAAGCCGGGTCCGGCCACGCCGGCACCCACCCCGCAGCCCCAGGCCCCGGCCGCCGACGCCTCGGCGCCGGCCGCGCCGAGGCCCGGTCCCGCAGCGCCGAAGCCCGGCCCCAAGCCGGGTCCGGCCGCGCCGAAGCCCGGTCCGAAGCCGGGTGAGCAGGGTCAGGGCGGCGGCCAGGGCGGCGGTGCCCCGCGCCCCGGTGGCGACGGCCAGCGTGGCCCGAAGCCGGGCCCGCGCCAGCCGCGCGTCGGGAACAACCCGTTCGGCGTCGGCCAGGGTTCGCCCAAGCCGGCCCCGCGTCCCGGCCCGCCCGCGCAGCAGCCGGGTGGTCAGCAGCAGGGTGGCGGCGCCGCCCCGCAGCAGCCGGCGGCCCGCTCCGGTGAGGCCCCGCCGCGTCCGCCCCGTCCGGGCGGTGGCGCCGGTGGTCCGCGCCCGACCCCGAACAGCATGCCGCCGCGGCCGAACCCGGGCATGATGCCCGCGCGTCCGGCCGGTGGGCGCCCCGGCCCCGGTGGCCGTGGCGGCCCCGGTGGCGGCCGTGGTGGCCCCGGCGGTGGCCGTGGTGGCCCCGGTGGCGGTCGTCCCGGTGGCGGCGGCGGTGGCGGTTTCCGTCCCGGTGGCGGCGGTCCCGGTGGACCGCCTCCGGCCGGCGGTTTCCGTGGTCGTCCCGGTGGCGGCGGCGGTCGTGGCCGCGGCGGTGCCGCGGGCGCGTTCGGCCGTCCCGGCGGTCCGGCCCGTCGTGGCCGCAAGTCGAAGCGGCAGAAGCGCCAGGAGTACGACGCCATGGCCGCGCCCTCGGTGGGCGGTGTCCGCCTGCCCAAGGGCAACGGCGAGACGATCCGGCTGCCGCGTGGCGCGTCGCTGACCGACTTCGCGGAGAAGATCAACGCCAACCCGGCCTCGCTGGTGCAGGTGTTGTTCCACCTCGGCGAGATGGTCACGGCGACCGCGTCGGTCTCGGACGAGATCCTGGAGCTGCTCGGCCAGGAGATGAACTACCGGGTCCAGGTCGTGTCCCCCGAGGAGGAGGACCGCGCCCTGCTCGAGTCGTTCGACATCGAGTTCGGCGACCTCGGCGACGAGGAGGCGCTGGTGGCCCGGCCGCCGGTCGTCACCGTCATGGGTCACGTCGACCACGGCAAGACGCGCCTGCTGGACACGGTCCGCAAGGCCAACGTCCGCGAGGGCGAGGCCGGCGGCATCACCCAGCACATCGGCGCGTACCAGGTGCCGGCCGAGCTGGAGGGTGAGGAGCGGCTCATCACGTTCATCGACACCCCGGGTCACGAGGCGTTCACCGCCATGCGTGCCCGCGGTGCGAAGTCCACCGACATCGCGGTGATCGTGGTGGCGGCGGACGACGGCGTGATGCCGCAGACCGTCGAGTCGATCAACCACGCCCAGGCGGCGGACCTGCCGATCGTGGTCGCGGTCAACAAGATCGACGTCGAGGGTGCGAACCCGCAGAAGATCCGGCAGCAGCTCACCGAGTACAACCTGGTGGCCGAGGAGTTCGGCGGCGACACCATGTTCGTCGACATCTCCGCCAAGCAGGGCACCAACATCGAGTCGCTGCTCGAGGCGATCCTGCTGACCGCGGACGCGGCGCTCGACCTGCGGGCCAACCCCGACATGGACGCCCAGGGCGTCACCATCGAGGGGCACCTGGACCGCGGCCGTGGCCCGGTGGCCACGGTGCTGGTCCAGCGCGGCACGCTGAAGGTCGGCGACTCGGTCGTCGCGGGCGACGCCTCCGGGCGCGTCCGGCGGATGATCGACGAGCACGGTGCCGACGTCACCGAGGCGCTCCCGTCGCGTCCGGTGCAGGTCATCGGCCTGACCTCGGTCCCGGGTGCCGGCGACACGTTCCTCGTCGTCGACGAGGACCGGGTGGCCCGGCAGATCGCCGACCGGCGGCGCGCCCGCGAGCGCAACGCCGAGCTGGCGAGCCGTCGCAAGCGCGTCAGCCTGGAGGACCTGGACGCCGCGCTCAAGGAGACGAACACCCTCAACCTGATCATCAAGGGTGACAACTCGGGCACCGTGGAGGCGCTCGAGGAGGCCCTGATGAAGCTGGACGTGGGGGACGACGTCGATCTGCGCGTCATCCACCGCGGCGTCGGTGGCATCACCGAGGGCGACATCAACCTCGCCATCGCGGACAACGTCATCGTCATGGGCTTCAACGTCCGTGCCGAGGGCAAGGCCACCGAGCTGGCCAACCGCGAGGGTGTGGAGATCCGCTACTACTCGGTGATCTACCAGGCGATCGAGGAGATCGAGCAGGCCCTGAAGGGCATGCTCAAGCCGGAGTACGAGGAGGTCGAGCTGGGCCGCGCGGAGGTCCGCGAGGTCTTCAAGTCCTCGAAGTTCGGCACGATCGCCGGTTGCCTCGTGATGGGTGGGGAGATCCGCCGGAACGCCAGGGCGCGCCTGCTGCGCGACTCGAAGGTTATCCACGAGAACCTCCCGGTGTCGTCGCTGCGCCGGTACAAGGACGACGTGGTCGAGGTCCGCGAGGGCTTCGAGTGCGGTCTGACGCTGGGCAGCTACTCCGACATCAAGGTCGACGACGTCATCGAGACGTTCGAGATGCGGGAGAAGCCGCGCGACTGAGTCCCTGAGATCGAGGGACGAAGCAGCGGAACCGAGGTACTCGTCCGACGGGGCGGCCGGTGCGAACCGGCCGCCCCGTCGGCGTCTCGCCCGGAGGTGGGCATGTTCGTCGGCGCACTGGAGTGCGACGTCCTGCTCGGCGACGTCCGGTCGCTGAAACAGAAGCGGTCGGCGGTGCGGCCGCTGCTGGCCGAGCTGCGCCGGTTCGAGGTGGCGGCGGCCGAGGCCGGCCACCAGGACCTGTACCGGCGCGCCTTGATCGGTGTGAGCTGCGTGGCCGCCGACGCCGGACAGGTCACGACGCTGCTGGAGCGGTGCGAGCGGCTGGTCGCCGCCCGCCCCGAGATGGAACTGCTGTCCGCCCGGACCCGCCTGTTCGGCCCGGAGGACGACGACTGAGAACCCGCGGCGGGACCGGGCCGGTCTTGCCTAGACTCGGCCCCGCACGACCGGTGGAAGGAGCACGACATGGTCGACCAGGCCCGCGCACGCAAGCTCGCCAAGCGGATCTCGCAGATCGTCGCGGAGGCGTTGGAGCACGAGGTCAAGGACCCGCGGTTGTCCATGGTGACGATCACCGACACCCGGGTGACCGGTGACCTGCGGGAAGCCACCGTCTACTACACGGTGATGGGGGCCTCGCTGGAGGAGGCACCCGACACCGCCGGTGCCGCCGCCGCGCTGCAGAGCGCCGCCGGTGTGCTCCGCAGCCGGGTCGGTCAGCAGACCGGTGTCCGGCACACCCCGAGCCTCGCCTTCGTCCTCGACCAGGTCCCGGACGAGGCGCGCCGGATGGAGGAGCTGCTGGCCCAGACCCGCGCCTCGGACGCCGAGGTCGCACGGCTGGCGGCCTCCGCGTCGCCCGCGGGCGAGGCGGACCCGTACAAGGCACCGCGGGAGACCGAGGCGGAGTGAGGGCGACGTCCGCGCCGCCGCTGCCCGGCCCCGGACCGGTCGATCCGGCTGGGGCCGCGGCGCTGCTGCGGCAGGCCCGTGGCGAGGTCCTCGTCGTCGGGCACGTCCGGCCCGACGCCGACGCCGCGGGCAGCGCGATCGCGCTCGCCACGGCGCTGCGCCGGTCGGGCGTGCCCGCGGTGGCGTCGTTCGGCGGGCCCGAGCCGGTGCCGGAGGCGCTGCTCGCGCTCGACCCCGGCGGCGTCGTCGTCGCCTCGCAGGACGCGCCCGCGGCGCCGGACCTGCTGGTCTGCTGCGACATCTCGTCGGCCGCCCGGCTCGGTGACCTGGCGGGGCGGCTCGGGACGGCGCGGTCGTCGCTCGCGCTCGACCACCACGCGTCGTTCGTGCCGTTCGCGACCCACCACCTGGTCGACCCGGGCGCCCCGGCCACCGTGCTGCTGGTCCGCGAGGTCCTCGCCGAGCTGGGGACCACACTGGACCCCGTACTGGCCCGGGCGCTGTTCGCGGGCCTCTACACCGACACCGGCGGGTTCCGCTGGGGCGGGTCGGACGCGCTGCGGCTGGGCGCCGAGCTCGTCGACGCCGGGGCGGAGCCGCGCGAGCTGATGCGCGAGATCACCGGGACCCGTCCGTTCGCCTGGCTGGCGGCGCAGGCGACCGTCCTGGCCGGGGCCCGGCGGGAGCCCGCCGGGGCCGGTGGCGAGCCCCTGGTGTGGGCGGTCGTGGACGCCGCGACGGCGATCCGGTTCCGGGACCAGACGGTCACCCTGGTCGGGCAGCTGCTGGCCACCGCCGACGACGGTGTCGCGGCGCTGCTGACCGAGGTCGCCCCCGGATCGTGGTCGGTGTCCCTGCGCGGCACCGGACGCCCGGACCTGTCCCGGGTCGCGACGGCGCTCGGCGGGGGCGGGCACGCGGCCGCGGCGGGGTTCGAGCGCGACGGCACCCGCGACGCGCTGCTCGACCTGCTGCGGGCCGAGCTCGCCGCCGTCCCGCAGCCGTGACGCGGCCCCACGACGCCCGGCCGGTCACCGCGTCGCACCGGCGAGGTGTCACGGCCGTCATCCGGGATACACCTGCGGTACCACCGCGTCCGGTAGGCACGGGCCGGTCCGACCGGCCACGGTCCCGGGACGTAGCGTGTCCGGCGATCCCCCCAGGAGGTTGCACGTGAGTTCCGAGCCCGCCCCGGGACACGACGGTGCCCGCGACGACGCCAGCGGCTGGCGCGAGTTCCTCGGAGCGTGGGTGCGCAACCCCGCCCGGGTCGGTGCCGTCTGGCCGAGCTCGCAGCGGCTGTCGGAGAAGCTCGCCCGGATCGCGCCCGGTCACGGAGCGCCGGTCGTCGTGGAGCTCGGCCCGGGCACCGGCGCGGTGACCTCCGAGGTCTCCCGCCGGCTCGCGCCCGGCGGCCGGCACCTCGCCGTCGAGCTCGACCCGGGCATGGCCCGCTACCTCACGGGGCGGCACCCGGGCGTCGAGGTCATCAACGGTGACGCCCGCAAGCTGGGCGAGCTCCTGGAGGAGCGCGGCATCGCCGGTGTCGACGCGGTCATCTCCGGGCTGCCCTGGTCGCTGTTCGACCGGGCCTCCCAGCGCGAGATCCTCGGCCAGGTCGTCGACGTGATCGGGGAGACCGGGGCGTTCGCCACGTTCGCGTACTCGCACACCATGCCGATGCCCTCGGCCCGCCGGTTCAAGGCGACCCTGCAGGAGACCTTCGACGAGGTCGTCATGACGCGGACGGTGTGGCGCAACGTCCCGCCCGCGTTCTGCTTCCTCTGCCGCCGCCCGCGTCCGTAGCGGTGTCGGGAGGCTCGGAACCGGACGTCCGCTCCCGGGGCGGGGCCCGGGACATCCTGCGGCTCGCGGTGCCGGCGCTGCCGGTGCTCGCCGCGGAGCCGCTGTACCTGCTGGTCGACACCGCCGTCGTCGGACGGCTGGGCGGGCTCCCGCTGGCCTCGCTCGCCGTCGCCGCGGTGCTGTTCGCCCAGGTCACCACCCAGCTGACGTTCCTGTCCTACGGGACGACGGCGCGGGCGGCCCGGTTCTACGGCGCCGGGCGCCGCTCCGCCGCGGTCACCGAGGGGGTGCAGGCGACGTGGCTGGCCGTCGTCGTCGGGCTGCTGGTGATCGCGGCCGGGCAGCTGCTGGCGGCCCCGGTCGCCGGGGTGCTCGCGGGCGGCGGGGACATCGCGGCGGGAGCGGTCTCCTGGCTGCGCATCGCCCTGTTCGGCGCCCCGCTGGTGCTGGTCACGCTCGCCGGGAACGGCTGGATGCGCGGGGTGCAGGACACCCGGCGCCCGATGTACTACGTGCTGGCGGGCAACGGCCTGTCCGCGCTGCTGTGCCCGTTCCTCGTGCACGGCGCCGGTTCCTGGGACGGCTGGGGGCTGGAGGGCTCCGCGGTCGCCAACGTCGTGGCCCAGGCGGTGTCGGCGGGGCTGTTCCTGCGTGCGCTGGCGGCGGAGCGGCGGCGGGCGCCGTCGTCCGACCCGGTCCGGTTCGCGCCCGACGCCGCGGTGCTGCGCGCCCAGGTGACGATGGGCCGCGACCTGGTGATCCGGTCGCTCGGCTTCCAGGCGTGCTTCCTGTCCGCGACCGCGGTGGCCTCCCGGTTCGGTGCGGAGTCGGTGGCGGCGCACCAGGTCGTGCTGCAGCTGTGGGTGTTCCAGTCGCTGGTGCTCGACGCGGTGGCGATCGCGGCCCAGGCACTCGTCGGGTCGGCGCTGGGGGCGGCCCGGGATCGGGAGGGCACCGCCGGGGCGCGTGCCGTCGCGGCCCGGGTGACGCGGTACGGGCTGCTGCTGGGCTGCGTGTTCGGCGTCGTGTTCGCGGCGCTCTACCCGGTGCTGCCCGGGGTGTTCACCACCGACGCCGCGGTGCTCGCGACGATCCCCGCCGCGTGGTGGTTCTTCACCGCGCTGCAACCGGTGGCGGGCGTGGTCTTCGCCCTCGACGGTGTGCTGCTCGGCGCCGGTGACGCGGCGTTCCTGCGCACGACGACGCTGCTCGCCGCGGTGTGCGGGTTCCTGCCGCTGATCTGGCTGTCGCTGGCGTTCGGGTGGGGGCTGGCCGGGATCTGGACCGGGCTGGCGATGTTCATGGTCGTCCGGCTGGTGGCCGTCGGGCTGCGGGCGCGCTCGGGGCGGTGGGCGGTCCCGGGCACGGTCCGGGCCTGAGCTCCGCGCCGTCCGGTCAGGGGCGTGCGACCGCGGAGCGCCCCTCGTCGAGCGGGGGAGGGGTCGGGAGCGGGAGCCGCACCGTGAAGACCGCGCCGGTGCCGTCGTCCCGGGGGCCGACGGTCACCGTCCCCCCGAGGCGCCGGGTGATCCGGTCGACCAGGGCCAGCCCGATCCCGCGCGGGCGGCCACCGGGCGTCGCCCGGGTGCTGAAGCCGAAGGTGAACAGCTCGCGGGCGGTCTCCTGGGGGACACCGGGACCGCTGTCGGCGACCTCCAGGACCACCTCGCCGCCGTCGGTCCGGACCGTCGCGGTGACCGACCGCTCCGCGCCGCGTGGCTGCGCCGCGACCACCTCGAGCGCGTTGTCGACGAGGTTCCCGGCCAGCGAGACGAGGTCGTCGGCGGCGAACGGCAGGTGCAGGTCCGGGAGGGTGTCGGGATCGCAGACGTCGGTCACCGAGAACGCGACGTCGCGCTCCACCGCCTGCCACGCCTTGTCCGCCAGCAGCGCGGCGAGCACCGGGTCGAGCACCTCGGCGACGACGGCGGAGCCGGGCCCGCGGGTGCGGTCGAGGGCGGCGGTCCCGGCGGCCGCGGCGTCCGAGGTGTCGCCGAGCTCGATCAGCGTCAGCACGGTCTGCAATCGGTTCGCGAACTCGTGGGCCTGCCCGGACAGGGCGTCGACCTTGCCGCGGGCGTCGTCGCGCTCCCGCAGGGCGCCGGCCAGCTCGGTGCGGTCGCGCAGCGTGAACACCCGGGTCCCCGGCCCCGCGGCCGGGCCGGCGTGCCGGCTGTTGACCAGCAGCACCCGTTCCCCGGCGAGCGCGGGCTCGTCGCGGAGGTCCTCGCGCAGGCCGCGGACCAGCACCGCCAGCACCGCCGGGTCGATGCCCAGGCCGGTCAGCGGGCGTCCGGGCTCGGCGGTGTCGGGGCCGCCCTCGATCGGGACGGGGGAGGCCAGCAGCCGCCGGGCCTCGGCGTTGACGACGACCAGCCGTCCGCTGCCGTCGACGACCAGCAGGCCCTCGCCGACGGCGTGCAGCACGGCGTCGTGATGGGTGTAGGCCCCGGCGATCTCCTCGGGCTCCAGCCCGAGGGTCTGCCGCCGCAGCCTGCGGGCCAGCAGCACGGCGAGGCCCAGGCCGAGCAGCAGCGCGGCACCGGCGGCGACGACGATGCCGGGCAGCCAGCGCAGCGCCAGGTCGCTGACCCGGGTCTGCAGCACCCCGACCGAGACGACGGCGATGAGCCGCCCGTCCTCGACGACCGGGGTGACGGTGCGGACCGACGGCCCGAGCGTGCCGGTGTAGACCTCGGTGGCCGTCCGGCCCTCCAGCGCCGGGGCGATGTTGCCCTGGTACGGCAGGCCGATCTCGGCGGGGTTGTAGTGGCTGTAGCGGATCCCGGCGGGGGACATGACGACGACGAAGTTGGTGTTCGTCGCGGTCCGGACCCGCTCGGCGACCGGCTGCAGCCGCGACGACAGGGTGGCGACGTCGCCACCGGCCCGCAGCGCGTCGACGACCTCGGGGTCGGAGGCGATGCTCAGCGCGGTGGCCCGGGTCAGCCGCCCGGCGGCGTCGTGCTCGAGCTCCCCGGCGCCGTACACGCCGAGCGCGGTGAGGCCCCCGACGGTCAGCAGCACCGTCACCACCTGCAGCACGAACAGGCGGCGGACCAGCTTCGACCCCCGCAGGGAGGTCGAGGAGGTGCGGAACGCCCGGAGCACGGCCCCACCCTGCCACCGCGGGGGTGGGAGGGGGGACCGTGCTCCGGGCGGGGCGACCGTCATGAGGAGGACGGGACGGTCGCGTCAGGAACCGGTGGTGGCCTTGACGCGGGTGTCGGCGTCGGCGGGAGCCTCGGTGCCGGTCGCGGTCTCCTCGGTCTTCTCGGTCTCCTCGCCGGCACCGCTGCCGTGGGCGGCCTCCATGTCGGCCTCGACGAGCGACGGGTCCTCGAGGACGGCGGCGAGCCGCTCGCGGTCGAGCTCGCCGTTCCAGCGGGCGATCACCAGGGTGGCGACGACGTTGCCGATCGCGTTGGTCAGCGCGCGGCCCTCGGACATCATGCGGTCGATGCCGACGATCAGGGCGAGGCCGACGACGATCGCCTCGGGGGTGAAGAACTCCCCGCCGAAGGCCTGCAGCGACGCGGCCAGGGTGACCAGCCCGGCGCCGGTGACGCCCGCGGCGCCCTTCGAGGTGAGCACCATCAGGACCGCGAGGGCGATCTGCGCGCCGATCGGGAGGACCTCACCGCCGGCCTGGATGATGAACAGCGCACCCAGGGTCAGGTAGATGCAGGTGCCGTCCAGGTTGAACGAGTAGCCGGTCGGGATGACCATGCCGACGGTCTGCTTGGACGCACCGGCCGACTGCAGCTTCGTGAGGAAGCGCGGCAGCACCGACTCCGACGACGAGGTGCCGACGATGATGAGCAGCTCGTCCTTGATGAGCCGGATGACCTTCAGGACGTTGAACCCGGCAGCCCAGGAGACCGCGCCGAGCACGACCAGGACGAACACCGCGCAGGTGCCCCAGAAGACGCCCATCAGCTTGAGCAGGTTCCACAGCGACTCGCCGCCCATCTGGCCGACGGTGTAGGCCATGCCGCCGAACGCGGCGACCGGCGCGGCCCACATGATGATCTTGATGATCCCGAAGATCACCTGCGAGATGCCCTCGATGCCGCGGACCAGCCGGACGCGGAGGTCGTTGTTCAGCGACGAGATCGCGCAGGCGGTGAGGATCGCGAGGACCAGGACCTGCAGGACCGAGTTCTCGACGAACGGCCCGAAGAAGCTCTCCGGCAGCAGCGAGCCCTGGATGAAGCCGATGACGCCCGACTCCTCGGAGCCGGTCGCGGCGTTCTCGGCGGCCTTCGCGAGGTCGGCCGGGTTCGGGGCACCCTCGAAGCCGGCGCCCGGCTGGAAGAGGTTGCCCGCGAGAAGGCCCATCGCCAGCGCGATCACCGTCATGACCAGGAAGTAGCCCAGCGCGCGGGCGGCGAGCCCGCCGGCCCGGGCGAGGTTGCCCAGCGACGCGATGCCCACGATCACGGTGCAGAAGATGACCGGGCCGATGATCACCTTGATCATCTGGACGAAGGTGTCGGCGAGCCACTTGGTGTCCGAGGCGAAGCCGGGGGCGACGAACCCGACCAGGATGCCGGACGCGATGCCGATCAGGACCCAGAACCAGAGCTGGGAGTAGAGCTTCTTCTTCGGCCGGGTGGGGGTCGACGACCCCTGTCCCGGTGAGCCGGCTGCGGTGGCGACCTCGGCCATGTCCGTCCTCCTCGACGTGTTCGGTGCCGAAACGATGAAGGAGGGCCGCCCGCCGCGCCAACGGGGGCGGAGGCGGTCTTGAGGAAGGTTTGAGGGTGCGGACTACGCTGTCGGACGTGCGCGTACTGCTGGTCGAGGACGACGCCGTCCTCGGAGACGCGTTGCGCCGCACCCTGGTCAAGCACGGCCATCCGACCGATCTGGTCGGCAGCGGGACCGCCGCGCTCAGCGCGATCGCGGACCGGGAGCCCGACGTCGTGCTGCTCGACATGGGACTGCCCGACCGCGACGGGATCGGCGTCTGCCGGGAGATCCGGGAGCGGTCCCGGGTGCCGATCCTCGCGATCACCGGCCGCGGCGACGTCGCCGCCCGGGTGCAGGGCCTGCGTGCCGGTGCCGACGACTACCTGGTCAAGCCGGTGTCCACCGACGAGCTGCTGGCCAGGATCGACGCGGTGCTGCGCCGCTCCACCGGCGGCGCGGTGGCGTCCACGGTGGCGGTGGGCGACGTCGTCGTCGACCTGGAGCGGCGGTCGGTCACCGCGGCCGGGGACGAGGTCGCGCTGACCCGCAAGGAGTTCGACCTGCTCGCCGCGCTGGCCCGGCGCGAGGGCGCGGTGCTGCCCCGGACCGAGCTGCTCGAACAGGTCTGGGGCGTCGCCGACGGCTCCGCCGCCCGCACCCTGGAGGCGCACGTGGCGTCGCTGCGGTCGAAGCTCGGCGCCCGCGAGGTCGTCGTGACGGTGCGTGGGGTCGGGTACCGGCTGGCGCGTTAGCGTCTGCGACCGTGCCGAAGCCACCGCCTCCGCCGCCCGGTCTCGTCGTCGTCGACAAGGACCGGGGTCCGACCAGCCACGACGTCGTCGGGAAGCTGCGCCGGATCATGGGCACCCGCAAGGTCGGCCACGCCGGGACGCTCGACCCGATGGCGACCGGCGTGCTGGTCGTCGGCATCGAGCGGGCGACGAAGCTGCTGGGGCACCTGTCGCTGGACACCAAGGCCTACACCGCGACCGTCCGGCTCGGGCAGGCGACCGACACCGACGACGCCGAGGGCACGCCCGTCGGTGACCCCGTCGCCGTCGTGGCCGGCGAGGCGGAGGTCCGTGCGGCGATGGCCGTGCTGACCGGGGACATCGAGCAGGTCCCGAGCGCGGTGTCCGCGGTGAAGATCGACGGGAAGCGCGCCTACCAGCGCGTCCGCGACGGCGAGACGGTCGAGATCCCGGCCCGGCCGGTCACGGTGTCGGCGTTCGACCTGCGCGACCTGCGCCGGGACGGCGGGTTCGTGGACCTCGACGTCGTCGTGGAGTGCACGTCGGGGACCTACGTGCGGGCGCTGGCCCGCGATCTCGGGGTGGCGCTCGGCGCGGGCGGGCACCTCACGGCGCTGCGCCGCACCCGGGTCGGGCCCTTCACCCTGGAGCACGCCCGCACCGTCGAGCAGCTGGCCGCCGAGCCGGGCCTCTCGCTCGACCTGGCCGCGGCGGTGGCGACGGCGTTCCCGCGGGTCGACGTCGACGATGCGGCCGCCACCGACGTGCGGATCGGCCGGTCGCTGCCGTCCGCGGGGATCCCCGGCACGTACGGCGTGTTCGGGCCCGACGGGGCCGCGCTCGCGCTGATGGCCGACCGCGGACCGTCCGCGCGCCCGGTGGTCGTGCTGGCCCCGGCCGGCTGATCCCCGGCGGCCGGTGGGGCGGGGCGGTCACCGGTTCCGTAGGCTCGCCGCCGTGCAGCGCTGGCGTGGTCTGGAGGCCGTCCCGCCCGGCTGGGGACGCTGCGTCGTCACCGTCGGGGTGTTCGACGGGGTGCACCGCGGGCACCGGCAGCTCATCGCCCGGGCCGTGGAGCTCGCCCGGGACCGGGGGCTCCCCGCGGTCGTCGTGACGTTCGACCCGCACCCGGCCGAGCTCGTGCGCCCCGGGACGCACCCCGCGCGGCTGTCCACGCTGGACCGGCGTGCCGAGCTCGTCGCCGAGGCCGGTGCGGACGTCTTCTGCGTCATCCCCTTCACCGAGCAGCTGTCCCGGATGGCGCCGGCCGGGTTCGCGCACGAGATCCTGGTCGACCGGCTGCACGCGGCCGTCGTCGTCGTGGGCCGCAACTTCACCTTCGGGCACAAGGCCGCGGGCGACGTCACGACGCTGCACGAGCTGGGCCGCCGGTTCGGCTTCGTCTGCGAGGCGGTGGACCTCATCTCCGACGACCACATCACGTTCTCCTCGACCTACATCCGGTCCTGCATCGACGCCGGCGCGGTCCGCGACGCCGCCCGCGCGCTGGGCCGCTGGCACCGGGTGGACGGCGTGATCGTGCACGGCCACAAGCGGGGCCGGGACCTGGGCTTCCCCACGGCCAACGTGGCCTGCCCGCCGCACACCGCGGTGCCCGCCGACGGGGTCTACGCCGGCTGGTTCCGGATCGGCGACCGGCGGCTGAAGTCCGCGATCTCGGTCGGGACGAACCCGACCTTCTCCGGGCGGGTGCGCACCGTCGAGGCCTACGTGCTCGACGTCGACGAGGACTTCTACGGCCACGAGGTCGGCGTCGAGTTCGTCGCCCGGCTGCGCGGTCAGGAGCACTACGACGGCATCGAGCCGCTCATCGCCCAGATGACCCGCGACGTCGAGGACAGCCGGACGACGCTCGTCGCCGCCGGCGATGCGACCGGACCGGACGGGGATCCCCCCACCGGACCGGGGCCGAACGCGCCGGGCTGAGTGGAAGTCCCCTACCCGTTCCGATCCGGCCCGGGCGCGACGGGGACGGCCGCAGGATCGCGGCATGGACGATCGTCCCGGTGACCAGGTGGCGGGCAACCGCGCGCGGCAGCGCGAGATCTACGGCGAGCCGCTGGGGGAGCGGGTACGCCGGCTGACCTCCGGGCTGGGGATCACGCAGGCGCGGCTGGCGTCGGCGCTGGGGCTGAGCCCGGCGATGCTGTCCCAGCTGTCCGGGGCCCGGCGGGTCAAGATCGGTGATCCCGCGGTGCTCGGCCGGATGGTGGCGCTCGACCGCCGGGTCGCGCGCGGTCCGGTCCCGCCCGGTGAGATCGAGACGCTGCTGGACCGCGTCCGGTCCGGGTCCGCGGTGCCCTGGGGGCCGGTGCCGGCGGGGGACTGCCGCTGCGGTGCTGCCGGCCCGGGCCTCGCCGGCCCCGATCGCCTCCCGGGCGGCGCCCCGGTCGTCCCGGGTGCGCCGGGTGCGTCAGGCGCGCCGGTCGTTCCGGTCCGCACGGCAGTGGTGCCGCACCCGCGACGGCCGGCCGCCTCCGCGCCGACCGCTGACGACGCGCTGCGCGGCGTCTCCGCGCCGGCCCGCCTCGTCGCGGCCGCGGCGGAGCTGGACCCGTCGTTCCCGGAGATCGCCGATGTGCTCCGGCGGGCGGCGGCGTCGCGGAGATGAGGGGTGCTGCGAGATCGCTTCCCGGGGAAGCGATCTCACGGAAGGAGGTCACCCGCGGCGGAACGCCCCGCGTCACCCGACGGTCGCGAGGCCCCGCCGGGCAGCGCCGCATGCGGGGAATCGCTGCCCGAGGCAGCGATTCCACCGGATACCGTCGCCCTCGATCGCCGCAGCCGTGCTCGTCCGTGGCATCGGGGCGGGCCGCCGGGAGGACGGAGCGGGATGAGGCTGTTCACCGCGCTGTGGCCGCCCCCGGCGGCGGTCGACGCGCTCGCGACGGAGCTGGCGTCCGCACCGCCCTGGCACCCGGACGGCGCGTGGCGGCCGGTGGATCCCGGCAGCTGGCACCTCACCCTGTGCTTCCACGGCGACGACGACCCGGACGCGCGGGCCGCGGCCCTCGACGCGGCGTTCGCCGGGGTGCCCGCGCCGCGGCTGCGGATCGCGGGGACCGGCACCTTCCCCGGCGTCGTCTGGGCCGGGGTCGAGCCCGGCGGTGTGCTCGACGACCTCGCGGCCCGGGCCGGGGCCGACCCGTCGTCGTTCCGGGCGCACCTCACACTCGCCCGCAGGCGGCCCGCCGACCGGCCCCGGCCGGACGCGCTGACCGGCGCCGGCGCCGTCCGGCCGGGGCCCTGGTGGACGGCGGACGAGGTGCTGCTGGTGCGCAGCGACCCGGGCCCGCGCTACACCCCGGTGCACCGGGTACGGCTGACGGTCCCGTCCGGTGGAGCAGGGCGCTGAGGTGCGCGGGTCGGCGACGGCGGGCGATGTCGTCGCTGGTACCGTTTCTCCCCGGGTCCGGCTGCAGTCCGCGGCGGCCGCGACCGACCACCTGCCGTTCCACCGGCCGTCCCGGCCGGGGTCGCGAACGGTACGGCCCCGCGGACCGTCCACGAGATGAAGGAGACGCAGTGGCACTGTCCACCGCCGAGAAGAAGACCACGCTCGAGAAGTACGGCACCCACGCCACCGACACCGGGTCCCCCGAGGCCCAGGTGGCGCTGCTGACGCAGCGCATCATCGGGCTGACCGAGCACCTGAAGGAGCACAAGCACGACCACCACAGCCGGCGCGGCCTGCTGCTGCTGGTCGGTCGTCGTCGCCGGCTCCTCAAGTACCTGCGCGCCGTCGACGTGGCTCGTTACCGCGCGCTGATCGAGAAGCTGGGTCTGCGCCGCTGACCCGCCGGCGACCCGGCACCGGACTCCGGTGCCGGGTCGTTCCGCATCCCACGCGGTACAACTGAACCGACACAACTGAACAGAAGCCCACCGCGCGCCGGCGGACGGACGTCCGCCGGTCCTCGGTAGTGGCTCCCGGGAGCACGAGTTGCCGGGGGCTTCGATCGAAGACCGGCCCAGCAGGGGATCGCCCCGGACGTCGTCGGTGGTGGGGACGCAGAGACAACTCCCTACGACGAGGAGATCACCCCCGCATGACTGACGTCATCAGCGAGGACGGCGTGCACGAGAGCACCGCCGTCATCGACAACGGTGCCTACGGCACGCGCACCGTCCGGTTCGAGGCCGGCCGGCTCGCCCGCCAGGCCGCCGGTTCGGTCGTCGCGTACCTGGACGACGAGACCATGCTGCTGTCCGCCACGACCGCCTCGAAGCGGCCGAAGGACCAGTTCGACTTCTTCCCCCTGACGGTCGACGTCGAGGAGCGGATGTACGCGGCGGGCCGGATCCCCGGCTCGTTCTTCCGCCGCGAGGGCCGCCCCGGCACCGACGCGATCCTGACCTGCCGTCTCATCGACCGGCCGCTGCGCCCGTCCTTCGTGGACGGTCTCCGCAACGAGATCCAGGTCGTCGTGACGGTCATGTCGCTCGACCCGAAGGACCCCTACGACGTCGTGGCGATCAACGCCGCGTCGGCGTCCACCCAGCTCGCGGGCCTGCCCTTCTCCGGCCCGGTCGGCGGCGTCCGCGTCGCGCTGATCGCGAACGAGACCGGCACCGACACCCAGTGGGTGGCCTTCCCGACGCACGACCAGCTCGAGCGCGCCGCGTTCGACATGGTCGTCGCGGGTCGCGTCGTCGGCGACGACGTCGCGATCATGATGGTCGAGGCCGAGGCCACCGAGAAGACGATCGAGCTCGTCGACGGCGGCGCCAACGCCCCGACCGAGGACGTCGTGGCCGACGGCCTGGAGGCCGCGAAGCCCTTCATCCGCTCGCTGTGCGTCGCGCAGCAGCAGCTCGCCGACGTCGCGGCCAAGCCGACCGCCGACTACCCGGTGTTCCCGGCCTACCAGCCGGACGCGCTCGAGGCCGTCACCGAGGCCGTCGAGCAGGAGCTGGCGCAGGCGCTGACCATCGCCGGCAAGCAGGAGCGCGAGACCCGCACCGACGAGATCAAGGCGTCGGTGCTGGAGAAGCTGGGCGAGCGCTTCACCGGCCGCGAGTCCGAGCTGGGCAACGCGTTCCGCGCGCTCAACAAGAAGCTCATCCGCCGCCGGATCCTGACCGACCAGGTCCGGATCGACGGCCGCGGCCTGACCGACATCCGGCCGCTCTCGGCCGAGGTCGAGGTCATCCCGCGGGCGCACGGCTCGGCGCTGTTCGAGCGTGGCGAGACCCAGATCCTGGGTGTCACCACGCTGAACATGCTGCGCATGGAGCAGACGATCGACTCGCTCGGTCCGGAGACCTCCAAGCGCTACCTGCACCACTACAACTTCCCGCCGTTCTCCACCGGTGAGACCGGCCGCGTCGGGTCGCCGAAGCGCCGCGAGATCGGCCACGGCGCCCTCGCCGAGCGGGCGCTGCTCCCGGTCCTGCCGGACCGCGAGGAGTTCCCCTACGCGATCCGCCAGGTCTCCGAGGCGCTGGGCTCCAACGGGTCCACCTCGATGGGCTCGGTCTGCGCGTCGACGATGTCGCTGCTCAACGCCGGTGTGCCGCTGAAGGCGCCGGTCGCGGGCATCGCGATGGGCCTGGTCTCCGACGAGGTCGACGGCCAGACCCGCTACGTCGCGCTGACCGACATCCTCGGCGCCGAGGACGCGTTCGGCGACATGGACTTCAAGGTCGCCGGCACCAAGGACTTCGTGACGGCGCTGCAGCTGGACACCAAGCTGGACGGCATCCCGTCCGAGGTGCTGGCCGCGGCCCTGAGCCAGGCCAAGGACGCCCGCCTGACCATCCTCGAGGTGATCGGCGAGGCCATCGACGGCCCGGACGAGATGTCCAAGTACGCGCCGCGGGTCACCGCGGTGAAGGTCCCGGTCGACAAGATCGGCGAGGTCATCGGCCCGAAGGGCAAGATGATCAACTCGATCACCGAGAAGACCGGCGCCGACATCTCCATCGAGGACGACGGCACGATCTACGTCGGTGCGAACGACGGCCCCTCCGCGGAGGAGGCGATCGGCATGATCAACGCGATCGCCAACCCGCAGCTGCCGAAGGTCGGCGAGCGGTTCCTGGGCACGGTGGTCAAGGCCGCCGCCTTCGGTGCCTTCGTCTCGCTGGTCCCCGGCAAGGACGGTCTGATCCACATCTCGAAGCTCGGCAACGGGAAGCGGATCGGCAAGGTCGAGGACGTCTGCAAGGTCGGCGACAAGATCCGCGTCGAGGTCACCGACATCGACAACCGCGGCAAGATCAGCCTCGTCCCGGTCCAGGAGGGCGGGGAGAACGGTGAGGCCCCGGCGGACGCCGAGACCGGCGCCGAGGCTCCGGCCGAGGCCGAGGCCGCGAACCAGAGCTGATCCGTTGGCGGACGCGCACGACTCCAGGGCGGCGGCCCGGGAACCCCAGGGTTCCCGGGCCGCCGCCCGCGTGCCCGCCGATCTCGCGACCCCGGACGCGGTGCGGCGCAGCGAGCTGCCCGGCGGCGTCCGGCTGGTCACGGAGACGGTGCCCGGGGTCCGCTCGGTCGCCGTCGGCATCTGGATCGGCATCGGCTCGGTCGACGAGACCGGCGAGCAGGCCGGTGCCGCACACTTCCTGGAACACCTGCTCTTCAAGGGCACCCGGCGCCGGACCGCGGCCGGGATCGCCGAGGAGATGGACGCCGTCGGCGGTGAGCTGAACGCCTTCACCGCCAAGGAACACACCTGCTACTACGCGCACGTCCTCGACACCGACGTGGCGCTCGCGGTCGACCTGCTCGCCGACGTCGTCACCGACGCCGAGCTGGCCCGCACCGACGTCGAGCTGGAACGGGGCGTCGTGCTCGAGGAGATCTCGATGCGCGACGACGACCCGGAGGACCTGCTCGGCGACCTGTTCGACGAGACCCTGTTCGGGTCGCACCCGCTCGGCCGTCCCGTGATCGGGTCCGAGGAGTCCGTCCGGGCGATGAGCCGGGAGACGCTGCACGCGTTCTGGCGCGGGGAGTACACGACGCCACGGATGGTCGTCGCCGCCGCCGGGAACCTGGAGCACGACCGGCTCGCCGAACTCGTCGCCGCAGCGCTGGCACCCGCGGCGAACGGCCACGCCGACGCCGTCGCCGTCCCGCCGCGCGCCGCCACCGGTGTGCGCCCGGCCCGCTCCGGTGCGCTCGGCCTGCAGCCCGACGACTCCGAGCAGGCACACGTGATGCTGGGCGTCCCGGCCGCGGGCCGGCACGTCCCGGGGCTGCCGGTGCTCGCGGTGCTGAACAACGCGCTCGGCGGCGGCCTGTCGTCGCGGCTGTTCCAGCAGGTCCGTGAGCAGCGCGGGCTGGCCTACCAGGTCTACTCCTCGGTCGCCCGCTACGCCGACGCCGGTGCCCTGTCGGTGTACGCCGGCTGCGCACCGGAGCGGCTCGGCGAGGTCGTGGCCGTCGTGCGTGACGTGCTCGCGGAGGTCGCCGGGGGCGGGCTCACCGAGGCCGAGGTGACCCGGGCCAAGGGCGCGCTGCGCGGGGGACTGGTGCTGGGCTGCGAGGACACGGCGTCCCGGATGAACCGGCTCGGCCGGGCCGAGCTCGACCACGGGCGCCAGCGGTCGCTGACCGACAGCCTGGCCCGCATCGAGGCCGTCACCCCGGCGGAGGTCGCGGCGCTGGCCGCGGGCCTGCTGGACCAGCCGCTCACCGCCGCTGTCGTCGGTCCCTACGACGACGAGTCCGCTCTCCCGGGGTCCCTGCGCGACCTGTGAGCCGGGGTCGATCACGACCTGGCAGGGTGGGGCCATGACCTGGCTCGCCGTCCTCGCCGGCCTCATGATCGCGGTCGGGCTGGCCGGGATCGTGCTCCCGGTGCTCCCCGGCCCCGTACTGATCGTCGGCGGGATCGCGGTGTGGGCGGTGCCGCGCGGCGACGCCGTCGGCTGGTGGGTGCTCGGTCTCGCCGTGCTGGTCACCGTGATCGGCCAGGTCGCGAAGTACCTGCTCCCCGGCCGCCGGCTCAAGGCGTCCGGGGTGCCGACCCGGACCCTGCTCGCGGGCCTCCTGCTCGGTGTCGTCGGGTTCTTCGTCGTCCCGGTGGTCGGGCTGTTCCTCGGGTTCGTGCTCGGGGTGTGGCTGGCCGAGCTGGTGCGGCTCCCGGACGCCGCGACGGCCTGGCGATCGGCGAAGGAGGCGCTCACCGCCGTCGGGTGGAGCATCCTCATCGAGCTCGCCGCCGGGATGCTGGCGACGGCGGTGTGGATCGGCGGGCTCGTCGCCGGCTGAGCGGCACTGCCTAGACTCGCCTGCGGTCACGACGTCGGTCAGAAGATCTGGGAACGAGGTGTGCGGGTGAGCGGGACGATCCGGGTGGCGGTGCTCGGCGCGGAGGGCCGGATGGGCAGCGAGGTCTGCCGTGCGGTCGAGGCGGCCGGGGACACCGAGCTGGTGGCGGCCCTCGACGCGGGCGACGACCTCGCCGCGCTGGACGGCGCCGACGTCGCCGTCGACTTCACCCACCCCGGTGCGGCGCTGGACAACGTGCGGGCGTGCGTCTCGCGCGGGGTCGCGGCGGTCGTCGGGACCAGTGGCTTCGACGCCGCGAAGTTCGACGAGGTCCGGTCCGTCCTCGACGCCCACGGCTCCGGAAGCGTGCTGGTCGCCCCGAACTTCGGGGTCGGCGCGGTGCTGATGATGCACTTCGCCGGGCAGGCCGCGAAGTTCTTCGACTCTGCCGAGATCGTCGAGCTGCACCACGCCGGCAAGGTCGACGCCCCGTCCGGGACCGCGGCCCGCACCGCGTCGGTGGTCGCCGCCGCCCGTGCCGAGGCCGGTCTGGGCGACGTCCCGGACGCCACCACCACCGACCCGGACGGTGCCCGCGGCGCGGTCGTCGACGGCGTCCACGTGCACGCGGTCCGGATGCCCGGTCTGATCGCGCACCAGGAGGTCATCCTGGGCACCGACGGCGAGGTGTTCACGATGCGGCACGACTCGATGAACCGGGCGTCCTTCATGCCCGGCGTGCTGATGGCCGTGCGGGCAGTGCGGTCGCGGCCCGGTCTGACCATCGGCCTGGAGCCACTGCTCGGCCTGGTCTGACCGGCCCCCTCAGCCGGTCAGGTGCAGGTCGAGGGTCCCGCCGACCCGGATCTCGCGCAGCGTGCCGGTGCCGGTGTCGAGGGTGCGGACCGCGCCGTCGGGCTGCCAGCCGGCGCGCGCGTAGAACCCCCGGGACGCGGCGTCGGCCTCGGGCAGCCACGCCCGCCCCGACCCGGAGCCGGACCCGCGCAGCGCGGCCGCGGCGGCGGCGAGCAGCCGTCCGCCGTGCCCGCGCCGCCCCCACCGCGGCTCCACCAGCAGCGCGGAGATCTCCGCGATCGACAGGCCGTCGGCTCCCGCGTAGTGCGCGGCGGCGCAGAATCCCACGGTCTCGGCGCCCTCGACGGCGACGAACAGGTGGAAGTCGTCGCCCGCGTGCACGGCGTCGCGCCAGTGCGAGCGGGCCGCGTCGGAGGTCAGGCTCGCGAACGCCTCCTCGGGGAGCAGCCCGGCGTAGGCGGTGCGCCAGGTGCGGTCCTGGATCCCGACGACGGCGTCGACGTCGTCGTCGGTGGCGGGGCGGACGCTCGCGGTGGCCATGCCCCATGCCTACCGTGTCCGTGGCGGGCACCGCTCACAGGGGACGCACAGATGATCCCGGGCCGCCGCCCACGTGCGGTTCCTACCGTCGGTGGCAGTTCCCGACCGACGCTCCTGGAGGACCGCATGAGCCCGCGCCCCACCTACGAGGGCCGCCCGCTGCCCCGCCCCGACGACGAGGTCGTCGACCAGGGCCTCGGGTTCGATCTCGGCACGTTGTTCAGCCGCCGCCGGATGCTCGCGGTGCTCGGCATCGGCGCAGCCACGGCGGGCCTGGCCGCGTGCGGCGCGTCCGGGTCGTCCGGGTCGTCGACCACGAGCACCACGAGCACCGGCGAGATCCCGGACGAGACCGCGGGCCCGTACCCGGGCGACGGCTCCAACGGGGCGAACGTGCTCACCGAGTCCGGTGTGGTGCGCAGCGACATCCGGTCCAGCTTCGGGACCGGCAGCGCCACCGCGGAGGGCGTGCCCATGACCCTCGAGCTGACGATCACCGACATGGCGGCGGCCGGGATGACCGGGGCCGCGGTGTACGTGTGGCACTGCGACCGCGCCGGCGAGTACTCGCTCTACTCGTCCGGGCTGGAGAACGAGAACTACCTGCGCGGCGTCCAGGTCGCCGGCAGCGACGGGACGGTGCGGTTCACCAGCATCGTCCCGGCCTGCTACGACGGCCGCTGGCCGCACATCCACTTCGAGGTCTACCCGGCGGTCGCCGACATCACCGACGCCGGCAACGCCATCGCCACCTCGCAGGTCGCGCTGCCGCAGGACATGTGCACCGCCGTGTACGCCACGACCGGCTACGAGCAGTCGGTGACGAACCTGTCGAAGGTGTCCCTCGACAGCGACAACGTCTTCGGCGACGACGGCGGGGCCCTGCAGGTCGCGACGGTCAGCGGGGACGTCACCCGCGGCTGGACCGTGGCGCTGACGGCCGCGGTGGACACGACCACCGAGCCCACCGGCGGCGGTGCACCGGACGGCGGGTCCGGTGGCGGGCCCGCCGGCGGGCAGGGAGGCGGCCCCGGCGGTCCGCCGCCCGGGAACTGACCCACACCCGGCACCCCGTGACCGTGCCCGCCACCCGTGGCGGGCCGCGGCACCCCGTGGCGGGCCGCGGCACCCCGTGGCAGGGCGCGGCACCCCGTCACTGGCCGGCGCACCCTTTGCGGCGGGCGCCACGCCGGGTCACGGGGTGCGGCGCCCTGCCAAGGGGTGCCACACCGGTCACGGGGTGCGGCGCCCTGCCACGGTGTGCCACGCCGGTCACGTGGTGCGGCGCCCTGCCACGGGGTGCCACGCCGGGTCAGGGGGTGCGGTTCCCGGTCAGCGGGTGCCGCACCGGTCAGGGGAGCGGTAGCCGGCCACGGCGGCGGCCGGTCGAGGGCGTGGCACCCCGTAACTGGTCGGCGCACCCTCTGCGATTGGTGCGACGCCGGGTCACGGGGTGCTTCGCCGGGCGAGCGGGTGCGGCGCGGCCGGGGTGCGGGGATCGAGACGGTTGGCAATCGGCGGCTCCGGAAGCGCATCGCTCGGGCAGTGACGTGTGCCGGCACCCCCCCCGGCCGGGTGCGGCACCCCGTCACCGGCCGGCGCACCGTCTGCAGCGGGTGCCACGCCGGGCCGTGGAGTGCCCCGCCGGGCCGTGGGGTGCGGCGACGGATCAGGGGGCGCCATGCCGGGTCAGGCAAGTGCGGCGGTCGGGCGCGGGCACGGACCTGGGTGGGGTGCGGCCGAGGGAGCGGCACCCCGTCCCCGACCGGCGCACCCTCTGCGGCGGGTGCCTCGCCAGGTGATCGGGTGCGGCGCCAGGCGATGGGGTGCCTCGCCAGGCGATGGGGTGCGGCGCCAGGCGGTGGGTGCCTCGCCAGGCCACGGGATGCGGCGCCGGGCGGTGGGTGCCTCGCCGACCACGGATGCGGCGCCGGGCCACGGGGCGCGGGCGCGGCTGCGGGGTGCGGGCCGGTTCCTGTCGGGGGTCCGTGGCAGCATCCGGCGGGTGCGGACGATCTCGGGAGACGTGGCCCGGCGAACCTTCCTGGCAGCGCAGGGCTTCGCCGACCCCCGGCCTGCGGGCGCGGTGACCCGGCGGCATCTCGGGCGGGTGCTGGACCGGGTGAAGCTGCTGCAGCTGGACTCGGTGAACGTCGCCGTCCGCGCGCACTACATGCCGATCTTCAGCAGGCTCGGGGCGTACCCGGCGTCCCTGCTCGACGACGCCGCCTGGTCACCGAGCGCGCGCCGCCCACGGCTGCTCGCCGAGACCTGGGCGCACGAGGCGAGCCTGGTCCCCGTGCAGGACTGGCCGCTGCTCGGCCACGAGACGCTGCCGCGGCGGTGGTGGAAGCACTACGGGCCGCTGCTGGAGAAGCACCCGTCGCTGGCCGGGGACATCCGCGACGTCGTCGCCGAGTCCGGCCCGATCGGCGCCGGTGCGATCGAGAAGGCGCTGGCACCCGGCGGCCGGGCGGGCACCGTCCGCCCGCGACCGCCGGGCGCGACCTGGTGGGAGCGGTCCGAGGTCAAGCGGGTCTGCGAGTACCTGTTCGCGGTGGGTGACCTGGCCGTGGGCACCCGGAAGCACTTCGAGCGCCGCTACGACCTGCCCGAGCGGGTTCTCCCGCCGGAGGTCCTCGACGGCCCGCCACCCGACCCGGCCGACGCCGCCCGCGAGCTCATCGCCAAGGCGGCCTCGGCGCTGGGCGTCGGCACCGAGACCGACCTGCGCGACTACTACCGGCTCGGCCCGGAACGCACCCGCACGGCGATCGACGAGCTCGTCGACGGCGGGCGGCTCGAACCGGTCGCGGTGCGCGGCTGGGCGAAGCCCGCCTACCGCGACCCGGCGGCCCGGGCACCGCGCACGGTCGAGGGCCGGGCGCTGCTCTGCCCGTTCGACCCGCTGGTGTGGGAGCGCGACCGCACCGAGCGGATCTTCGGCTTCCGCTACCGCATCGAGATCTACGTGCCCGAGCCGCAGCGCGAGTACGGCTACTACGTCTTCCCATTCCTGCTCGACGGCCGCCTCGTCGGCCGGGTCGACCTCAAGGCCGACCGCGCCGCCGGTGTGCTGCGGGTGCCGGGCGCGTTCGCCGAGCCGGGCGCCCCGGGGCCGGAGTCGCGGATCGCGGCCGAGCTCGCCGCCGAGCTGACGACGATGGCCGGCTGGCTGGGCCTCGACGGCGTCGTCGTGGGGGAGCGGGGCGGCCTCGCGGCGCTGCTGCACGCGGAGCTCCGTCGCTCGGACGCCGCCTGATCAGAGACGCCGCCTGATCAGAGACGCGGCCTGATCAGACCCCGAGCGGGATCCCCAGCGACACCCAGGCCAGGAACAGGACGGTCCAGACGACGAACATCGCCGCACAGATCGGCAGCGTCATCGAGATGAGCGTGCCGATGCCGGCGTCACGCCGGTAGCGCTGCAGGAACCCGAGCGCGACGGCGAAGTACGGACTCATCGGCGTGAGGGAGTTCGCGACGGAGTCCCCGATCCGGAACGCGGCCATCGTCTGGTCGGCGTCGATCCCGACGAGCAGCAGCATCGGCACCAGCACCGGGGCCAGCAGCGACCACTGTGCCGATCCCGACGTGATCACCAGGCCGAGCGCGAACACCAGCAGCACGGTCAGGAACAGCAGCACCGGCGCGGGGGCGCCCGAGGCCTGCAGCACCTCCGCGCCGGACACCGCGATCCACTGGCCGAGCCCGGTCCAGGTGAACCAGGCCAGGAACTGGGCGATCACGAAGAACAGCACGAGGATCGGGACGACGTCGACGAGCCCCTCGCGCATCAGCCGCGGCACGTCGGCGGCGCGGCGGACCGTCCCGACCCGCAGCCCGTACACGATGCCGACCGCGAGGAAGGTCAGCAGCAGCACGACGGCGATGCCGTCCAGGAACGGCGACGGCACCAGGTCCCCGGTGTCCGGGTCCCGCAGCGGGGAGCCCGCAGGCAGCCAGGCCGCCGCGTAGAGCGCCAGGAGCGCGAGCAGCGTCAGGCCGGCGTCCCGCAGGCCACGCACCTGGTCGCGGGAGATCTCGGCGTCCCGCGCCTCCGCGGCCTCCGCCTCCTCGTGCCCGGAGGCGTCAGCCGGTTCCTCGGTGGACCGGCCGGCGGCGGGTTCGACGACCCGGTCGACGACGACCGCCGCCGCCAGGGCGATGAGCAGCGCGCTCACGACGTTGAACCAGTAGTTCGACAGCGCGGTCAGCTGGATCGACGGGTCCACGACGGCCGCGGCGGAGTTCGTGATGCCGGCCAGCAGCACGTCGGTCGCGGTCACGAGGATGCTCGCGTCGTACCCCGCCCCGACCGACACGAACGCGGCCACCGCCCCGACCGCCGGGTTGCGGCCCAGGGTCCGGAACACCATCGCGCCGAGCGGGATCAGCACGATGTACGCGGCGTCGGACGCGACCGACCCGCAGACCCCGGCGAACATCAGTGCCGGGGTGACCAGCGGGCGCGGTGCCCGCAGCACGGTGACCCGCAGCAGCGTCGGCAGCAGCCCGGAGCGGTCGGCGACCGCGATGCCCAGCAGGACCGCGATGATCGTCCCGAGCGGCGGGAACTCGACGAAGTTCGTGACCGCCTCGGTGAGCGCGAACCGCAGCCCGTCACCGGTGAGCAGGCTGCGGACGGGGGTGATCTCGTCCTGGCCGGGGACCTGCGCGGTGAGCCCGGCCGCGGCGAGCACCGCGGACAGCCCGGCCAGCAGCACCGACAGCACCACGAAGAGGATCACCGGGTCGGGCAGCTTGTTCCCGGCCCGTTCGACGACGCCGAGTGCCCGGGTCAGCCGTGACGGTGTCTCCGGTGCTGTCTGCTCGCTCAACGGTCCCCCGCGGATCGGCTGATCGGAGCCGGGAGGTTAGCCCGTCCGGCCCGAACGGTCGACCCCCGCGAGGCCGGGCCGGCGGGGAGATGTCAGTCCCTGTCGAGCCGGAACACGGCGATCGTGCCGAGGTGGGCGGCGACGTCGTCGGCGGAGGCGTCGGCCGGGACCGGGAACGCCCGCAACGCCTGCGGCTGGTCGATCGCCCGCAGGTAGGTGACGACGGCCGCGGCCGCCTCGCCGGGCCCCGGCTCGACGGCACGCCGCTCGCTCCCGCCGTCGCTCGCCAGGAGCGTGCAGCCGGGCGTCGCGCGCAGGTTCCGCACCCAGTCCCGGGCCGCCACCGGCGCGACGACGTACTCCGCCCCGCCGTGACCGACCACGCCCACCGGGGTGTCCCGTGGTTCCCCGCTGCGCCGTCCCCGGGTCCGCAGCACGCGCAGGGCGTACCCGCCGTCCGGGACGGGTGCGGCGGGCATGGTCAGCACCCGCCCGGTCATGGCGGCGTTCATCGCGGCGATCTCGGTGCGCTCCATGCCACCGACCGTACTCCTCGATGAACAACCATCTCCATCATCGAGGGAAACGGCGTCACCCCGCGACGGCGGCCGCCCGTCCGACGAGCACGTCCCCGCTGCCGGTGCGGCCCGAGAGCCGGACGGCCGCGGGGGACGGCGGGCCGTCGTGCCGGACGTCGAGCTCGCTGCGGGCCCGGCCGGAGCCGGTCGACAGGTCCAGCTCGGCGGCGACACCGGAGTGCACCCCCACGCGGACGTTTCCCGAGCCGGTGCTGACCCGCACGTCGCCGCAGACCGCGTCGGCGAGCACCAGGTCCCCGGAGCCGCTGCGGATCTCGAGATCGCCCGTCACCTGCCCGAGCCGGACGTCGCCGCTGCCGGTGCGCACCCGGGACGGCCCGGCGAGCGACCCGGCCTCGACCCCACCGCCGCCGGTGCGGAGCTCGGCGCGCCCGCCGCACGAGCCGAGGTCGATCCCGCCGGAACCGGTGGTGATGTCGGCATCACCCGTCACCTCGGCGACGCGCGCCGTGCCCGACCCGGTCCGGACGGCCGCCCAGGACGCGCGGCCCGTCACCCGGACGCCCGCCGCGCCGGTCCGCACGGCGGCCCGCGACCCGGCCGGGGCCGAGACGGTCACGCTCAACGGGACGCTGCTCAGGCCGGGCTCGTCGGGCCCGCGCACGACCAGCCGCCCGCCGGGGCCGGACCATTCGACGGTCACGGCGTCGACGGCCTCGGCCGACGGGTCGCCGGTCCGCTCCCAGGGGGCGCCGACGATCGGCTCGAAGCCGCGCCCGGACCAGCCGGCGGCGGGCGGTGCCCCGCCGCCACTCATCGACGTCCCGATCCAGTCGAGGAGACCGCCCAGGCCGCCGGACCACGGGGCGCCGGAGCGGTCGGCCGACACCTCGACGCGGACCTCGGCGGCGTCCTCGACGAGGTCGATCCGGACGTCGCCGCCACCGATGGTGATCTCCAGCTCGGCGGGGCCGGTGCAGGCCCAGCTCTCCCGGCGCGCGTCGACCGGACCGGTCCCGGCACCGGCCCCGGAACCGGTCCCGGCACCGGGATCGGAGTCGCGGTCACCGGTGCCCGCTCCGGAGCCGGGAGAGCGGTCGCCGGGCCCGTCGCCCGCGCCCTGAGCGCCCGGACCCCCGGCGTCCCCGCCGTCGATCGGGCCGGTCGTGTCGTCACGCTCGTCGTTCATCCCTGCACCCATCCCCGGAGGTTCCGTCCGTCGCCCGGCCCGCGCCCGCCACGGGCACGCTCCTCGGCGCCCGCGAGGGCGCCCTGCACCGCCTGGGACACCCAGGTGTTCAGCGAGACGCCCTGCGACTGCGCCGCCCGCTCGGCCTGCGACTTGATCTGCTCGACGATCCGCAGGGTCACCCGGCTGATGTCGCCCGCGTCGGCGCCGAACGGCAGCCCGGACGGGCCGCCGGTCCCCTCGGACCCGCCGGGCCACCCGCCTGTCCACCCGTCGGGCCGGCCCCCGGTCGTCCCGGTCGGGGCCTGGCCGGCGGGCTGCTGCGGCCCGTCGCCGGACGGCGTGCCCGAGACCGAGACCCGCACCTCCCGGCCGTGCAGCCGCACCTCCACGGAGCGGTCGCCGAGGGCGGCGGTCGCCTCCGAGGCGAGGTCCGAGAGGGCGTTCATGATCGCGAGGCGGGCGGCGGGCTCGATCGCGGAGCCGAGCAGCGCCGCCGTGCGGCGGGCCTGCTCGTCCCCGGCGGCCGCGGCGGCGGCGAGGTCGTCACGCAGCTGCGTGACGTACGGCGTGAGGTCCATGACGTCACTATGGCGTCACTCGCGATGTCATTTCAAGGAGATGCCGTCACCGGTGATGTCGGGGGGCGCCGAGGCTACGCTCGGGCGCATGTCGGAGACCGCGCCGCAGACCGTCCCGCTGACCGTCCAGCTGGTGGCGAAGACCGAGTTCACCCCGCCCGCGGACGTCCCGTGGTCCACCGACGCCGACGGTGGCCAGGCGCTCGCCGAGTTCGCCGGGCGCGCCTGCTACCAGTCGTGGAGCAAGCCGAACCCGCGCACGGCGACCAACGCCGGCTACGTCCGGCACATCCTGGAGGTCGGGCACCTCTCGGTGCTGGAGCACGGCAGCGTCAGCTTCTACCTCACCGGGATCTCGCGGTCGCTGACCCACGAGCTCATCCGCCATCGGCACTTCTCCTACTCGCAGCTGTCCCAGCGCTACGTCCCCGAGCGGGACGCGGCGATGGTCGAGCCGGACGTCATCGCCGACGACCCCGAGCTGCACGAGCTGTTCCTGCAGGCGTCCGCGGACGCGCTGAGCGCCTACCAGAAGCTCCTCGAAGGGCTGGAGAAGCGCTTCGCCGACGTCCCGAACGGCACGCTGCGCCGCAAGCAGGCCCGTCAGGCCGCCCGGTCGGTGCTGCCGAACGCGACCGAGACGAAGATCGTCGTCACCGGGAACTACCGCGCCTGGCGGCACTTCGTCGCGATGCGGGCCTCCGAGCACGCCGACGTCGAGATCCGCAACCTGGCGGTGGAGTGCCTGCGTCAGCTGCAGCGCGAGGTGCCGAACGTCTTCGCCGACTTCGAGATCCAGAAGCTCGACGACGGCACCGAGATCGCTTCCAGCCCGCTGGTCAGCGAGGGCTGAGCGCTCCTCACGCCAGGACGGCGTGCACCCGGCGGCGCAGGTCCGGCAGGTCCCGCACGACGATGCTGCGGCCCTCCTTCTCGACCAGGCCCTCGGCGACCAGCCGGGACAGCTCCCGGCTCATGGTCACCCGGGTCAGGCCGACGAGCAGGGCCAGCTCGTCGACGGCCGGGCGGATCGACAGCCGGGTGACGGTGTCGAGCGCGACCTCGCCGTAGGCCTCCACGAGGTGCCCGAGCAGCAGGATGACCCGCTCCCGGGCCGGCAGGCCCTCGATGAGGACGTGCAGCTGCATGACGCGCTGCTTGTAGGCGATCCGCCGGGTGATCTCCAGCAGCAGCTCGGGCTCGGCGCGGGCCGCGTCGAGCAGCGCGTCCCGGGTGACCGAGACGATCTCCGACGGCTGGGTGCAGACCGACGCGAGGTGCCGCGGCCGCCCGTCGACGCAGGCGGCCTCACCGAGGGTGGCGCCCGGTTCGGCGTAGGCCAGCGACCGCTCGGAACCGTCCGGGCGGTGCAGGTAGATGCGCACCCGCCCGGAGACGACCAGGTGGAGCCGGGTGGACAGCTCGCCCTGCCGGTAGACGTGCTCGCCGCGGGCGTAGCGGCGCGGGGTCCCCAGACCGGCGAGCCGGTCGGTCACGGGCGTCGCCGGCGCGGTGAGGAAGGGCGAGACGGGATCGCCGGCCGGGCCGTGGGCCCGGTCCGCGCCCGCGTCGTCCGCCGTCCCGGCCGTCACCCGTCACCCGCCTCCCGCGGCCGTCGAGGGACCGGCCGCCGTCCGATGGTGCGGACGGTAGCCCGGCCCGGCCCGCCCGGGAAGCCGTACGGCGTCCCGGTGCGGCCCGGACGGACGAGCGGTGGGCCCGGCGGGGCCCGCGGTCAGACGGTCGCCGGCTGCGCGTCCTGCGCGGCGAGCGAGTCGGCGTCGGTCTGCGGCAGTGCCAGCGTGCAGAGCAGGCTGGCCAGCGACACCCCGGCCAACAGCAGGCCGATCGCGAGGCTGCCGTAGACGGGCACCAGCGCCGCGGAGATCAGCGGGACGACACCGCCGCCGAGCACGCCGGCGAGGTTGTAGGCGATCCCCGCGCCGGTGTAGCGGTACCGGGTCGGGAACAGCTCCGGCAGCTGCGCGCCGATCGGGCCGTACGCGATGCCGACGACGCCGAGGACCAGCGACAGCCCGAGCCCGAACGACCACGCCGTGCCGATGTCGATGATCGGGAACGCGGCGACGCCCGCCGCCACCGAGGCGATGTTGCCGATCACGACCATCCGCCGTCGCCCGACGCGGTCGGACAGGATCGCCGAGGCGATCGTGGTCATCGCGAACACGAGACCGCCGACGATGCCCATCGCCAGCACGGTCGGCCGGGGCAGCTCCAGCTGCTGGGTGCCGTAGCTGGTCAGGTAGGTGACGCCGATGTAGAAGAAGGCGAACACGGCCGTCGTCGAGCCGGCGCCGAGGAACACCGCGGCCGGACGGCTGGTGAACACCTCCGCGACCGGGAGCCGGGTGGAGGTGGTCGCCGCCTTGCTGCTGCGGAACGACGACGTCTCCTCCAGCGCGAGGCGCACGTACAGACCCACGCCGACGAGCAGCACCGACGCGATGAAGGGGATCCGCCAGCCCCAGGAGGCGAACGCCGCGTCGCTCATCGTCAGCGCGGTGATCAGGAACGTCGCCGACGCCAGCGCGAACGCCACCGACGGGCCGAGCTGCGGATAGAGGGCGTACTTGCCGCGGGCCTTCGTCGGTGCGTTCTCCGCGGTCAGCAGCGTCGCACCGGCCCACTCGCCGCCGACGGCCAGACCCTGCAGGATCCGCAACACGACCAGCAGGATCGGTGCCAGCACGCCGATCGTCCCGGTGGTCGGCAGCAGGCCGATCGCCAGCGTCGAGAAGCCCATGAGCAGCAGCGTCGTGACGAGGGTGCCCTTGCGCCCGAGACGGTCGCCGAAGTGACCGAAGAGGATCGACCCGAACGGCCGGGCGACGAACGCGACGCCGAAGGTGGCCAGCGCCAGCGCGGTCCCGGCCGCGGCCCCGAGCTCGGGGAAGAACACCTTGTTGAACACCAGCGCGGCGGCGGTGCCGTAGATGAAGAAGTCGTAGAACTCGATCACCGTGCCGGTCATGCTGGCGAGCGCGATGCGGCGCATCGAGTTCGGGGGCTGCGTGGTGGCAGCGTGCGTCATGGGAGTCCTCTCCGCTGAGAACGGGACGCCGGGAGTATGCGCACCCCGACGGGTGAGATCTGTATCACTGGCTACAAAACGGCGTCGTTCCGTCATCCGTCTGTCGACCGTTCGTCCGCCGCTCGTCGTGCGGTGCGCCGGTGGGCGTCGGACGGCCGCGCGCACTACGTTGGGCACGGTGAGCCTCGCGACCGACGAACGTGCCGCCATCTGCGCCGAGTTCGAACGCTCCGGCCCGGACCGCCCGACCCTGTGCGAGGGCTGGAACGCCCGTGACCTGCTCACCCACCTCCTGGTGCGGGAGCGGCAGCCGTGGAGCGCGGCGGGCATCCTGGTGCCCGCGCTGTCCGGGGTCACCGAGAAGGCGATGGAGGGCTACGCCTCCGAGGCCTGGCCGAACATGATCGACGACCTCCGCACGGGCCCCCCGGGGTGGTCGCCGTTCAAGGTCGGCAAGGTCGACGAGATCGCCAACGGCGCCGAGTTCTTCGTCCACCACGAGGACCTCCGGCGGGGCGAGGCCGGCTGGGAGCCGCGGCCGTCCGAGCCGCAGCGCGACGGGCAGCTGTGGACCCTGCTGTCGTCGCAGGCGAAGCTGCTGTTCCGGCGCAGCCCGGTCGGCATCGTGCTGCAGCGTCCGGAGGGGGCGCAGCAGGTCGTCGCGACCGGGCACGGCCTGGTCACGGTGGTCGGCGAGCCGTCGGAGCTGGTGCTGCACGCGTTCGGTCGCGACGCGGCCCGCGTCGAGGTCCAGGGGCTGCCCGCCGACGTGGAGGCCTACCGCGCCGCGCCCTCCGGGCTCTGAGGTCTCATCGCACCGCCGAGGCGGTACCGTCGACCCCCATGGACTCCGGCTCCCAGACCGCCCCGGCGGGGCAGCACCCGCCACGTCGTCCGTTCGGCGAGGTCCTCACCGCGATGGTGACCCCGTTCGATCCCGACGGGGAGCTCGACCTGGGCAAGGCGGAGGAGCTCGCCGCCCATCTGGTGGACCTGGGCAACGACGGTCTGGTCGTCAACGGGACCACCGGTGAGGGCCCCACCACCTCGGACGCCGAGAAGCGCGAGCTGATCCGCGCGGTCGTCGCGGCCGTCGGTGACCGGGCGACGATCATCAGCGGCGCCGGGACCTACGACACCGCGCACTCGATCGAGCTCGCGCGCAGCGCGGAGCAGGCCGGCGCGCACGGTCTGCTGACCGTGACGCCGTACTACTCGCGGCCGCCGCAGGAGGGATTGATCGCGCACTTCACCGCGGTCGCCGACGCCACCGACCTGCCGGTGATGCTCTACGACATCCCGCCGCGCAGCGTGATCGGGATCGACGTCGAGACGTTCCAGCGGCTCGCCCAGCACCCGCGGATCGTCGCGGTGAAGGACGCCCGCAACGACCTGCGGGTCGGCACCGAGGTCCTCGCGACCACGACGCTGGCCTACTACTCCGGCGACGACCCGGTGAACCTGCCGTGGCTGTCGGTCGGTGCCGTCGGCTTCGTGTCCGTGATCGGCCACGTCGTCGCCGACCGGCTGCGTGCGATGATCGACGCCTACCACGCGGGCGAGCACCAGCGGGCCCGCGCGCTGCACTACGCGATGCTCCCGGTGATCCGGGCGATGGGCCGCGTCGGCGGCGCCGTCTTCGCGAAGACGGCGCTGCGGCTGCGCGGCATCGACGTCGGCGAGACCCGGCTGCCGCTGCCGCCCGCCACCGAGGAGCAGGTCGCCGCGATCGCCGGGGACCTCGCCGTCGCGGGTGTCGCGCTGGACCCGCTGTCCCGGCCCGGTGTCCCGCTCTACCAGTCCGGGCACGGCGCGCTCGGCGGACGCACCGCCACCGACCTCGGGGCCGAGATCGCGTACCCGCGTACCTGATCCGCCCCACCATCCATCAGTGACGAACCTTGTGAGGCACGAACCCCAGTGAGTCCCCAGCGCAACGACCGCCGGAACCGACCCGGGCGGTCCCTGAGCGCCCCGCCGGAGAAGATCGACCGTCCCGAGCTGCCGGAGGGACGCCCGCCCGCGCTCGCGAAGGGCGGCCTGCGCACCTTCGCGCTCGGCGGCATCGGCGAGGTCGGCCGGAACATGACGGTCTTCGAGTACGAGGGCCGACTGCTCGTCGTCGACTGCGGCGTGCTGTTCCCGTCCGACGACTCGCCCGGCGTCGACCTGATCCTGCCCGACTTCCGCGCCATCGAGGACCGGCTCGACGACATCGACGCGCTCGTCCTCACCCACGGCCACGAGGACCACATCGGTGCCGTGCCGTGGCTGCTGCGGATGCGGCCGGACATCCCCGTCGTCGGCTCGCGGTTCACGCTCGCCCTGGTCGCGGCCAAGTGCAAGGAGCACCGGCTCACCCCGCACCTGCAGGAGGTCTCCGAGGGCGACCGGGTCTCCCACGGCGGCTGGGACTGCGAGTACTTCGCGGTCAACCACTCCATCCCGGACGCGGTCGCGGTCGCGATCCGCACCCCGGCCGGCCTGGTGCTGCACACCGGTGACATCAAGCTCGACCAGCTCCCGCTCGACGGGCGGCTCACCGACCTCGCCGGGTTCTCCCGGCTGGGCGAGGAGGGCGTCGACCTGTTCCTGGTCGACTCCACGAACGCCGAGGTCCCCGGCTTCGTCACCCCGGAGTCCGACATCGGGCCGGTCATCGCCGACCTGGTGCGGCGGGCCCCGTCGCGGATCATCCTGGCCTGCTTCGCCAGCCACGTGCACCGCGTCCAGCAGGTCCTCGACGCCGCGCACGCGCACGGCCGCAAGGTCTGCCTGACCGGCCGGTCGATGGTCCGCAACATGGGCCTGGCCGACGACCACTCGCTGCTCAACATCCCGGACGGGCTCCTCGTCGACATCGACGAGGCGATGCGCCTGCCCGACGACCAGCTGGTGCTCGTCTCCACCGGGTCCCAGGGCGAGCCGCTCGCGGCGCTGTCCCGGATGGCCCGCGGCGACCACCGCAGCATCACGATCCGCCCGGACGACACGATCATCCTGGCCAGCTCGCTGATCCCGGGCAACGAGACCGCGGTCTTCGCAGTGATCAACGGCCTGACCCGGCTGGGCGCGACCGTCGTGCACCAGGGCAACGCCAAGGTGCACGTCTCCGGGCACGCCCCGGCCGGCGAGCTGCTGTTCCTCTACAACGCGGTACGGCCGTCGAACGTCATGCCGGTGCACGGCGAGTGGCGCCACCTGCGCGCCAACGCCGAACTTGCCCGCAAGACCGGGGTGCCGGAGGACTCGGTCGTGATCGCCGAGAACGGCGTCGTCGTCGATCTCGTCGACAGCAAGGCCGGCATCACCGGGCGGGTCGAGGTCGGCCAGGTCTACGTCGACGGCCTGGCCGTCGGCGACGTCGGGGAGAACACCCTCGGCGACCGGATCGCGCTCGGCGAGGGCGGGTTCATCCAGATCACCGTCGCGATCGACCACAAGACGGGACGGGCGCTGTCCCGTCCGACGCTGTCCGGCCGCGGGTTCTCCGACGACCCCAAGGCCCTCGACGCCGCGCAGGCGCTCGTCGAGAACGAGCTGTCCCGCCTGGAGAACGAGGGTGTGAGCGACCCGCACCGGATCGCCCAGGGCGTCCGGCGGGTCGTCGGGCGCTGGGTGTCGGACACCTACCGTCGCCGGCCGATGATCGTGCCCACTGTCATCGCCGTGTAGGCGGCTGCGCCGCCCGTGAGTGGTTATCGCGGCTATGACCGCGATAACCACTCACGAGCCGCAGGCCCCCGCGTCGGTCCACGGTTCGATCTTCACCGCGGGCTACCGTGTGTGACATGGCAGGACGTACGAGCACGGGCAGGACCACCACGAGAGCGGCCGCGGGTCGCGGCTCGGGGCGGTCCGGCTCGCGCGCGTCGGCGTCCCGCAAGCGGTCCACCACGCGCCGGACGCCGCCGAAGCGCCAGGGACCCGACCTGATCGACCGCGGGATCGACGCGGTCGGGCGGGGTGTCGCGCGGACGTTCCGGGCGTCGGGCCGCGCCGTCGGCCGGACCCGGGACATCGATCCCGCGCACCGCCGTGACGGGCTCGGCTTCGGCATGCTCGTGCTCGCGGTGATCGCCGCGGCCGGACTGTGGTGGCAGGCGGGCGGCTCGGTCGGCTACTGGTTCACGTTCGTCGTCCAGGCCGTGATGGGCGTGACCGGGGTGCTGCTGCCGGTGATCCTGCTGGGCATCGGCGTCGTCCTGGTGACGACACCGGCGCACCCGGAGGCGCGGCCGCGGATCGTGGCGGGGTCGCTGCTGCTCGCGCTGGGTGTACTCGGCCTGGTCCACCTCGCCCGGGGCGGCCCGTCCGAGCCCGACGCGTGGCGCGGTGCCGGCGGCGCCGTCGGCTACGTCGCGGGCACCCCGCTCGAGGCGGGTCTCACGCTGTGGACGGCCGTGCCGGTGCTCGTCCTGCTCACGCTGTACTCGGTGCTGCTGGTGACCGGCATCCCGGTCCGGGAGCTGCCGGACCGGTTCCGCAGGCTCACCGGGCAGCTCCCGCCCGAGGACGAGGAGACCGGCGAGGACGGCGCGCCGCGCACGGTCGCCGACGCCGTCGCCGAGAAGGAGGCCGCCGAGAACGGTGAGGAGGCGCCGAAGCGCCGGCGCCCGTCGCGCCGCCGTCAGCAGGCGTCGGAGGCCGACGCCTACCGGGTCGAGGAGGGCGAGCACGCCCCCACGCCGGTCGACGCCGAGGTTCCCGGTGCGCCCCCGGAGGTCCCCGCCGCCGCGGCGGCGAAGAAGGCTCCGCGCAAGCCGGTCGTCGAGACCCCGCCGGCGGAGGACTCGCCGCCCACCGAGGGTGAGCAGCTCTCGATGGCGATCCGGGAGCCGGTCGGCGAGTCCGAGTACGTCCTGCCCCCGCCGGACGCCCTGGAGGCCGGGCCGCCGCCGAAGACCCGCAGCTCCGCCAACGACGCCATGATCGAGGCGATCACCGGCGTGCTGGACCAGTTCAACATCGACGCCCAGGTCACCGGCTTCACCCGCGGCCCGACGGTCACCCGCTACGAGATCGAGCTCGGCCCCGCGGTGAAGGTCGAGAAGATCACCCAGCTGCAGCGGAACCTCGCCTACGCGGTCGCGAACGACAACGTCCGGCTGCTCGCCCCGATCCCCGGCAAGTCCGCCGTGGGCATCGAGGTGCCGAACACCGACCGCGAGATGGTGCGGCTCGGCGACGTCCTGCGCTCGAACTCCGCGCGCAACGAGCAGCACCCGATGGGCATCGGGCTGGGCAAGGACATCGAGGGCCACTACCTCGTCGCGAACCTGGCGAAGATGCCGCACCTGCTGGTCGCTGGCTCCACCGGCTCCGGCAAGTCGAGCTTCGTCAACTCGATGCTGGTGTCGCTGCTGACCCGGGCCACCCCGGACGAGGTCCGGATGATCCTCATCGACCCGAAGATGGTCGAGCTGACCCCGTACGAGGGCATCCCGCACCTGATCACGCCCATCATCACCCAGCCGAAGAAGGCCGCCGCCGCGCTGGCCTGGCTGGTGGAGGAGATGGAGCAGCGCTACCAGGACATGCAGGCCAACCGGGTCCGGCACATCGACGACTTCAACCGCAAGGTCCGCTCCGGCGAGATCACCGCGCCGCCCGGCTCGGAGCGGGTGTACCGGCCGTACCCGTACATCATGTGCATCGTCGACGAGCTCGCCGACCTCATGATGACCGCCCCGCGCGACGTCGAGGACGCGATCGTCCGGATCACCCAGAAGGCCCGTGCGGCCGGGATCCACCTGATCCTGGCGACCCAGCGGCCGTCGGTCGACGTCGTCACCGGCCTGATCAAGACGAACGTCCCGTCCAGACTGGCGTTCGCGACGTCGTCGCTGACCGACTCCCGGGTCATCCTCGACCAGCCGGGCGCGGAGAAGCTGATCGGCATGGGCGACGCGCTCTACCTGCCGATGGGCGCCGGGAAGCCGGTCCGCATGCAGGGCGCCTTCGTCGACGACGACGAGATCGCCAAGGTCGTCGGGTTCACCAAGGAGCAGGCCGAGCCCAGCTACACCGAGGGTGTCACCGCGGCCAAGGCGGGCGAGGCGAAGGAGATCGACGCCGACATCGGCGACGACCTGGACGTCCTGCTGCAGGCCGCCGAGCTGATCGTGACGTCGCAGTTCGGCTCGACGTCGATGCTGCAGCGCAAGCTCCGCGTCGGCTTCGCCAAGGCGGGCCGGCTGATGGACCTGCTGGAGACCCGGCACATCGTCGGGCCGTCCGAGGGTTCCAAGGCCCGCGACGTGCTGGTGAAGCCGGACGAGCTGGAGAACGCCCTGTACCTGATCCGCGGCGGCGGCACCGCCGACGGCGGCGAGGTCGGTGGCGGCGACGACGAGTGATGGTGTGGTGTGACCAATACCAAGCGTGATCACTCTTTGGCTTGGACGGGTTAACGAGACCGTCACGAACGTGCCAGAGTGACGGCCGGGGTCACTGTCCGGTGGCCGCACGTCGTCCTGCCCGGTGCCCGGGCGGAGGAGGTCTGGCCGGTGTTCTGGAGGAAGAAGGACCGTCGTCGTCCGGCACGGGGGACCACCGACCGGCACGCCCTGGTCCCGATCCCCCTCACCGGCGGCGTGCTGTCGGGCCAGGTCCGCGACGGCCGCGGCGGGGCGCTGCACGGCACCGAGATCTCCGTGATCGACGGGGGTGACCGCCGGGTCGCGCACCTCGACACCGACCCGTTCGGCCGGTTCGCCGCGTCGCTGATGCCCGGCCAGTACCGCGTGCGGGTCGACGCGGGCGGCTACCAGCAGGTGACCGACGTCGTCGAGGTCTCCTGGGGCCAGCACGCCGACATGGGCACGATCGTCCTCGGCGAGGACCCGGCGCTGCGCCCCCCGCGGCCCGGCCTGTTCGTGATCGACCCCGACCACAGCTCGGTCCGGTTCGTCGCCCGCCACATCGGACTGTCCAAGGTGTACGGACGGTTCAACCGGTTCCAGGGCCGGATCCGGATCGCGGAGCCGTTCGAGGAGTCCTCGGTGGACGTCGTCATCGACTCCGCGAGCGTCGACACGAACGCCGACGCCCGCGACACCCACCTGCGTTCCGCCGACTTCCTCGACGTCGAGCGGTTCCCCGAGCTGCGCTTCTCCAGCGTCCGCTTCGCCGCGCACGGCGGGAACCGCTGGACCGTCGACGGCGACCTCACCCTGCACGGCCTGACCAGCGACGTCTCGCTGGACACCACGTTCCTCGGCTCCGCGGAGTGGAACGGCGACCGGGTCGGCGCGATCGCCACCGGGCAGCTGCACCGCGAGCACTACACGCTCAACTGGCAGCAGACGATCGCGAAGGGACTGCCGGTCGTCGGCTCGACGATCGAGATCCAGCTCGACGTGCAGGCCGTCCGGCAGGGCTGACGGCCGAGCGCCTCGCGCGCTACCGGAACCCGGTCTGCCGCCACGCCTCGTAGACGGCGACGGCGGCCGCGTTGGCCAGGTTCAGCGACCGGTTCGACGGCCGCATCGGCAGCGCCACCCGGCCGGTCACCCACGCCGCCCCGGCGACGTCGGCCGGGAGCCCCGTGGACTCGCGGCCGAACAGCAGCACGTCGCCGGGGGAGTAGGCGACGTCGGTGTAGCGCACCGGCGCGCCGGTGGTGAACGCGTAGACCCGCGCCCCGGCGTCCGCCACCCACGCGGCGAAGGCGTCGGTCCCCGCGTGCACGACGACGTCGGCGAGCTCGCCGTAGTCGAGCCCGGCCCGGCGTACCGCCCGCTCGTCGAGGGAGAACCCGAGCGGCCGGATCAGGTGCAGCTCGGCGCCGGTGTTCGCGGCCAGCCGGATGACGTTCCCGGTGTTGGGCGGGATCTCCGGGGTGTGCAGGGCGAGTCGGAACACGGCGCCGAGTATCGCCCCGGCCCCCGCGCCGGTTCCCGGCGCTCCACCGTCTGCGCACGATCCGCGCGCCCGCCGCGACAGCCCCCGGGGCGCCGCAGCCGCACAGGGTCCGGCCCCGCCGCACAGGCTCAGGGGCCCCCGCACAGGGCATAACCCGTGCGAACGCCCGAAACCTGTGCGGTTGCGTCGAGGGGTGAGGGTGGGTCCGGATGCGCGCGAGCCGGCCGGCGGGGTCGTCGTCGACCAGGTGGACCGGTGCGCCACCGGGTGGTGGGGGCACTCGCCGTCGTGCAGGAGGCGGGAGGCGGCGGGGCCGGTGGTCAGTCCCCGTCGGCGGGCAGCACGGCCCGGACCGCGCGCACTCCGCGCTCGAACTCGCGCCGGCGTCCGCGCAGCACCCGCGCGCCGGACGCGGTCAGGCGGTAGCGGGTCGACCCCGGGGCCCTGGCCACCAGCCGGTTGCGGCGCATCCGGTGCAGCGTGCTGTGCAGGGTGCCGGGGGAGAGGTCGACGACGCCGCCGGTGCGGTCGCGCACCAGCCGGGCGATCGCCGTGCCGTCGCCCGGCTCGGCCTGCACCGCGGAAAGGATCACCAGGTCGAGCGTGGCTCGGTCGCGGACGCGCATCGGGACTCCTCCCACCGGGGGCGCTCGTCGCCGGACGGTACGTCCGGCTCCGCACGATCGGCACCCTCGCTCCACCCGATTGCCGATGCGGTGCGGCCGGACGGAGGCCCCGGTGCGCGGCGTGGCGACCTACGCTCGATCACGGCCCACGACGACGTACGGCGGAAGGGGCGGCGATGCCCACCGACACCCGCACGGGGGATGCCCCCACCGGGACCCGGCCCGGGGTGCGCCGGTGACGGCGCCGGCGGTCGGACGCCCGGCGCTGCGTTCCGTCCCGACCGGCACGGCGGTCCCGCGGACGGGCCCGCCTCCGGACCTGGCCACGACACTGCGCGTGGCGGGGGAGCGGCTGCTCGCCGCGGTCGTGGACCGGCTCGCCCAGGCGGCCCTGGAGAAGGTCGACGACCTGGCCGCCGGGCTGGAGCGGATCGCGAGCGAGGGCGGTCCCGGCGTCGGCGCGGCGGTGGGTGCCGGGCGCGCCTACGCGGAGGGGCGCAACGTGCTCTGGGGCGCGATCAAGGGTGGTTTCGCCGCACTCGGCACCGCGGCGAAGGTGCTCATCGGCGTCGTACTGGTCCTGGCACCGGTGCTGCTGGTGCTGTCGCTGGTCGTCCTGATCGTCGCCGCCCTGGTGTGGGCGGTTGTCGCCGCGGTCCGCGCGATCGCCGGCTGAGCCGGGCCCGGGTCAGGGCCGCTCGGCCAGCCAGCCCCGCGCGGTCGTCCCGGCGAGCTCGCGGAAGTCCCGGGCGAGGTGTTGCTGGTCGACGTAGCCGCAGGTCGTGGCCACGTCGACGAGTGCAGGAGCGGTACGCGAGCGCAGCAGCGCGCAGGCCCGCTCGAACCGGATCACCCGCGCCGCCGTCTTGGTGCCGAGCCCGGTCTCTCGGCGGAGCCGCTCGCCGAGGTGCCGGGCCGACCAGCCGACGTCGTCGGCGAGGTCGGCGACCCGCACCGTGCCCCCGGAGCGGACCAGCAGGTCCCAGGCACGCCCGATCTCCGGCGGTGGACCGGCCGGGCCCGTCCGCCGTGCGGCGATCCGGCACAGCTCGGCGTCGAGGAGGGCGCACCGGCCCGCCCACGACGGCGTGGCGTGCAACCGGTCCAGCAGCGTGCCGGTGTCCGGCAGCAGAAGCCCCAGGTCGACGACGTCGGACGCCAGCTCGGACGCGGGCAGCCCCAGCAGCGCCCGGGCGCCCCGCCAGGTCAGGGCGAGCTGCAGGCCGGCCTGCAGCTCCCCGGTCGCGATGACGGCGGGGGCGGCGTGCAGCCCGGCCGCGGACGCCGCGAAGCGTCCCGCTCCCCGTCCCGGGTCGGGTTTGCGCAGCAGTTCGACCGCACCCTCCAGGCAGAGGATCACCGTCAGGTGCCCGCTCGACACCCCCTGGTGGGTGCCCGCCGGCCCGGCAGGCGACCGCCACGCCCAGATCTCGCGCACCAGCGGGCGGAGCGCGGCGGAGGTGCGCCACCGCCACGCCCCGACGGCGTCGTGCGCGGCCCCGTGTCCGGCCATGGGGTCAGAGTGTCAGCAACATCCGGACGTTGCCCAGTGTGTTCGGCTTGACGTGCGCGAGATCCAGGAACTCGGCGACGCCGGTGTCGTAGGAGCGCAGCATCGCGGCGAACACCTCGGCCGACACGGGCGTCCCGTCGATCTCGGCGAACCCGTGACGGGCGAAGAACTGCTTCTCGAAGGTCAGCACGAACAGCCGCTTCAGGCCGAGGTCGCGGGCGCCGGCGATCAGCGCGTCGACGATCCGGTGCCCGACGCCGCGCCCCAGCACCGACGGGGAGACCGCGACCGTCCGGATCTCACCGAGGTCCTCCCAGAGCACGTGCAGCGCACCGCAACCGACGACGCGGCCGTCGAGCTCGGCGACCAGGAACTCGGGGACGGCCTCGTAGAGGGTCACCGTCTCCTTCGCGAGCAGCAGCTTCCCGGCGTACTGGTCCACCAGCTCGCGGATCGTGCGGACGTCGGGGGTGCGGGCGCGGCGGACGTGCACGTCGGGGTCGGGATCGGCCACGGACGCCGAGCCTAGACCGCACCGCGTGGGCCGGCCGGACCGCCGTCTATCCTGGAGGCCGTGGCTTCCCCCGAGAACGCGCCCCGGCGCGCCGCCCTGCTGACCCTGGGCTGCGCGCGGAACGAGGTCGACTCCGAGGAGCTCGCCGGCCGCCTGACCGGCTCCGGCTGGGAGCTGGTCGACGCCGAGGGCGGCTCGCCCGACGTCATCCTCGTCAACACCTGCGGCTTCGTCGAGCAGGCCAAGAAGGACTCGATCGACACCGTGCTGGCCGCCTCGGACGTGGCCCGCCCGGCCGGTGCGAAGGTCGTCGCGGTCGGTTGCCTGGCCGAGCGGTACGGCGCCGAGCTGGCCGCCGACCTGCCGGAGGCCGACGCCGTGCTCGGCTTCGACGCCTACCCGGAGCTCGCGGAGCGGCTCGGCGACGTCCTCGGCGGCCACGCCCCCGCCCCGCACGTGCCGGTGGACCGCCGCACCCTGCTGCCGATCTCGCCGGTGGAGCGGCCCGCCGCCACCGCCGACGTGTCGGTGCCGGGGCACGACTGGGTTCCCGACCTCGCGGGCATCGCCCGCACCCGGCTCGCCGGCGGACCGGTCGCGTCGCTGAAGCTCGCCTCGGGCTGCGACCGCCGGTGCGCGTTCTGCGCGATCCCGTCCTTCCGCGGCAGCTTCGTGTCCCGCCCGCCGGCCGACGTCCTCGGCGAGGCGGCCTGGCTGGCGTCGCAGGGCGTGCGGGAGCTGGTGCTGGTCAGCGAGAACTCGACGTCGTACGGCAAGGACCTGCCGGGCGGCACCCGCGCGCTGGTCGACCTGCTGCCGCGCCTCGGCTCCACCCCCGGTGTCGAGCGGGTGCGCGTGTCGTACCTGCAGCCCGCCGAGCTGCGCCCGGACCTGCTCGCCGCGATCGCGACGACGCCGGGGATCGCGCCCTACTTCGACCTGTCGTTCCAGCACGCGTCGGCGACCGTGCTGCGCCGGATGCGCCGCTTCGGCTCGCGCACCGACTTCCTGGACCTGTGCACGCGGATCCGCGAGCTCGCGCCGGAGGCCGGGATCCGGTCCAACGTGATCGTCGGTTTCCCCGGCGAGACCGAGGAGGACCTCGCCGAGCTCGAGGCGTTCCTGACCGGGGCCCGGCTCGACGCCGTCGGCGTGTTCGGGTACTCCGACGAGGATGGCACCGAGGCCGAGGGCTACGACGGCAAGGTCGACCCGGCCGAGGTGCAGGCCCGCGTCGCGCGGATCTCGGCGCTGGCCGACGAGCTCATGGAGCAGCGGGCCGAGGAGCGGATCGGCACCGAGGTCGTCGTCCTGGTCGAGCGGACCGATGCCGACGACGAGGACGACTGCGCCGGCCGCGCCGCCCACCAGGGCCCGGACGCCGACGGCGAGTCCTACGTCGTCGCTGCGGCCGACGACGGCCCGGACCCGTCGTCGCTGCGCCCGGGGGACCTCGTCCGCTGCCGGGTGCTCGACACCGAGGGTGTCGACCTGCTCGTGGAGGCCTGCGAGCTGCTGCCGCGCGCCGGGATCGACGACCCCGTGCCCGCGGTGGCGGCCGGATGAGCTCGTCGCAGCCCGCCGGCGGCACCGTGCCGGTCGGCGGGCAGGCGCCGCTGCTGAACATCGCGAACGCGCTGACCTGCCTGCGGCTGGTCCTCGTCCCGGTGTTCGTCGCGGCGTTGTTCACCGGGGGCGGCGAGGACACCGTCTGGCGGCTGATCGCGTTCGCCGTGTTCGTGGTCGCGGCGTTGACCGACCGGCTCGACGGGCAGCTGGCCCGCAGCCGGGGCCTCGTCACCTGGTTCGGGGCGCTCGCCGACCCGATCGCCGACAAGGCACTCACCGGGGCGGCGCTGATCGGGTTGTCGATGCTGGCCGTCGTCCCGTGGTGGGTGACGATCGTGATCCTCGGCCGGGAGCTCGGCATCACGGTGCTGCGGTTCGCGGTGATCCGGCGCGGGGTCATCCCGGCCAGCCGCGGCGGGAAGGCGAAGACGGTCGCCCAGACCGTCGCCATCGGGCTGTTCCTGCTCCCGCTGCCGCTGCTGCTCCCGGGGGCCGTGGCCGCGGTGCTGGTCGTGCAGTGGGTGGTCATGGCCGTCGCGCTGGTGCTGACCGTCGTGACCGGCGTCGACTACGTCGTCAAGGCCGCTCGGGCCCAGCCCGCCTGACCTGCGGGGACTGAACCGCCGCCCGCGGGCGTTGAGGTGTTCGCCGTGGGCGGACAGGGTCGCGCACGATCGGTCCCGCCGATCCGGTCCGCGAGTCGGTACGGTGATTCACACCGGGGCACGGTGCCACCCCACCCCGGTGGGACGAGTCGAGGAGGGCACATGCTGCTGCGGGAAGCGATCGGCAGCGGCCTGCGCCAGGCGCGCACCGAGCGTCGGCGCACGCTGCGCGACATCTCGCGGGCCGCGCGGGTCAGCCTCGGGTACCTGTCCGAGGTCGAGCGCGGCCGCAAGGAACCCTCCAGCGAGCTGCTCGCCGCGATCTGCGAGGCACTCGGCATCTCCGTCCCGGACCTGCTGACCTCGGTCGCCGTGGAGATGGCCGGCGAGCTGCGCCGCGACGACGTCCTGGTCCCGATCGGCCAGCGGCACGCCGAGCTGCGCCTGGCCGGCCGTCCCGGCACGCCGGTGGTGGCGCCCGCGTCGGCCGGCGGCCCGGTCGCCTCCGCCGCCTGATCGACTTTCGGAGATGCTCGGATCCCCGCCCGGCTCGTCACGGTAGGGTGCGCGCGTACTGGCAGCGGTGCCAGGATGGAGAGGGCCGGAGTGCCGGCGCCGACCGCGGGGGGAACGCGGGGTCGGCCCGTCCCGGTGCGCCCGCCGATACGCGGGCACGGTCGTGAGCGAGCCCCAGCGGAGGTAGGCGGAGAGATGGCCAACGGATTCACCAAGGCCTGGAGCTACCTGATGGCCCTGTTCTCGTCGAAGGTCGACGAGCACGCGGACCCGAAGGTGCAGATCCAGCAGGCCATCGAGGACGCCCAGCGGCAGCACCAGCAGCTGTCCCAGCAGGCGGCGGCGGTCATCGGCAACCAGCGGCAGCTGGAGATGAAGCTGAACCGTCAGCTCGGGGAGATCGAGAAGCTGCAGTCGTCGGCCAAGCAGGCTCTGGTCCTCGCCGACCAGGCCCGCGCCCAGGGCGACGAGCAGAAGGCCCAGCAGTACGAGCAGTCCGCCCAGACGTTCGCCACCCAGCTGGTGACGGCGGAGCAGGGCGTCGAGGACCTCAAGACGCTGCACGACCAGTCGATCGGTGCGGCCGAGCAGGCCAAGCAGGCCGTCGAGCGCAACTCGATGGTCCTGCAGCAGAAGATCGCCGAGCGCACCAAGCTGCTCAGCCAGCTCGAGCAGGCGAAGATGCAGGAGCAGGCCGCGAGCTCGCTCCAGCAGATGAGCGAGCTGTCCGCGCCGCGCAACGCCCCGTCGCTCGACGAGGTCCGCGACAAGATCGAGAAGCGGTACGCCAACGCCCTCGGCTCGGCGGAGCTCGCGCAGAACTCGGTGCAGGGCCGGATGCTCGAGGTCCAGCAGTCGACCACCGACATGGCCGGTGCGTCGCGGCTGGACCAGATCCGGGCCTCGATGTCCGGGACCCCGATCGCCGGCGGGCAGCAGGCGCCTCAGGTCGGGCAGGGCGAGCAGAGCACCCAGCAGCTGCCGTCGAACCCCGCGCCGGCGCAGCAGAACACCCAGCAGAACCAGCAGCAGCCCGGCACCGCCTGAGCCGCCGCTCCACCGCACACGGACGCCGCGCCCCGCTCCGGGGCGCGGCGTCCGCGCGTCCGGCCCCGGCCGTGATCCTGCGCCGCCCACCGCCGCGCCGCCCGCGCGACGGCGGCCCTGGCGCACCCCGTCGCCGGTCGTGGCACCCGTCGCGTGGGGTGCGTCGGAGGGCCGGGCGGTGCGTCGGCGGGGCAGAGGTGCGTCAGCCGGCCAGGGGTGCATCGGCTGGGGAGGGGCGCGCCGGCGTCCGCGCGGGCGGGGGTGCGCGCCCGGACGCACCCCGTCGCCGGTCGTGGCACCCGTCGCGTGGGGTGCCTCGGCCGGTCAGGGGGTGTGTAGGCCGGTCAGGGGTCGCGCGGGCCGGGCACGGGGTGCGTCGGCCGGTCAGGGGGGTGTGTCGGCCGGGCACGGGGTGCGTCGGCCGAGGTCGGGAGCGCGCCGGGCGGCGACGGGGTGCGGTCTGCGCGTCCGGGCGCGGCGGGTCAGCGGGTGCGTGCGCCCGGGGGAGGACGGCCGGGGGCGCCGCGGCGCGGGCCGGTCCTGCGGCGCACCGGCTCGGGCGCGGGACCCCGCTGGCAGCGTGGGCACCAATAGGTGACCCGGTCCCGGGGCGGCTCGCCCTGGTCGGCGGTCCGGATCCGGGTCCCGCAGCGCCGGCAGGGCCGGCCCGACCGCTCGAAGACCCAGTGTGCCTCGCCCGCGGCGAGCGACCCCGTCGTCGTCTGCTCGGGTCTGTCCTTGTTGGACGACAGCAGCGTGCGCGACAGCGCGATCACGCCCGGCAGGTCCGGGACGTCCCGCACCAGCACCCAGGGTGTCAGCCCGAGCCGGAAACAGATGTCGTTGCGGTACAGGTTGCCCAGCCCCGCCATCACCCGCTGCTCCAGCAGCACCAGACCGAGCTCGTGGTCCCCGCGCGCGGACATCCGGCGCAGCGCCTCGGCCTCGTGGCCGGCGCCCCAGTCCGGGTCGAGCAGGTCCGGGCCGAGGTGCCCGACGAGGGTGTGCTCGTCGGCGGTCGGCAGGAGCTCGAGGTCGTGCAGCGCGAAGCCGACGGCGACCCGCTCCCGGGTCTCCAGCACCGCACGGGCCTCGTGCGCGACCCGCCGCCAGCGCATCCCGGGCCGGTACAGGTGCCACGCGCCGTCCATCCGGAAGTGGCTGTGCAGGCTGCGGCCGTCGTCGAACCGGGTGAACAGGTGCTTCCCGACCGGGGCGACGCCGGTGACGGTCAGTCCTGCCAGGTCGTGCTCCACCAGCCGCGGGTGCCGCAGCTCCCCGCGGAGGAGCTCGTGGCCGGCCAGCGCGGCGTGCAGCCGCACCGCGGCCAGGTAGACGGTGTCTCCCTCGGGCACGGCGCCGACGCTACCCCCGCCGCAGGACGTGCGCCGCTCAGCTGACCTGCAGCGTGCGCAGCTCGGGCCACACCGCGGACCACGGCCGCCGCATCCCGTCGCCGACCCACACCCGGGTCCCGTCGCCGAGGTCGGCCGCCTGCCGCAGGACGACGCCGGTCGGCGCGAGCGTGGACGGGTCCTTGCCGAGGAAGACGACCGAGTCGTGGTCGTCCGGTGGTGGGGCGAAGTAGCCGTAGGCGCGGTTGCCGCCGTAGGCCTGCGGCAGCCCGGACTCCGAGCCGAAGGTGTCGACGTAGGACGAGTAGATGTAGGACTCCCCGTAGACGACGGTCCGCTCCCGCTGCTCGGGTGGGAGCGCGTCGTACACGCCCGCGACGGCGTCGGTGATCCGCTGCGGGATGTCGGGCGCGGTGAAGGCGGTGCTCAGACCGAACGTGGTCGCCGCCACCAGGACCGCCAGTACCCCGCCCGGCCAGGCGGCCCAGGACAGCCGCCGGTGGCCCGCCTCCCGGCGGTGCTGGAACCACACCGCGCCCACGGCCGCGATCGCGCCGTGGATCCCGTCCAGGTAGTAGGCGCGTCCGACGGTGACGGCGAAGAAGATCCACAGCAGTAGGAAGGCGAGGGTCAGGAACCGGTAGGGGCGCAACCGCGGGTCGGTGACGGTGCCCAGGACGCCCGCCACCAGCAGCACGGTCCCGGCCACGCCGGCGAACAGCACCATCAGGACGGCGTTGGGGACCGGCCCGCCGAACAGGACCGATTCGCCGGCGACGACCGCCCCCATCTCCAGCTGCGGCCATCCGCGGAGGGCCTGCCACACCAGCGTCGGGGTCGCGATCAGCGCCGCGATCACGGCGGCGGCCCAGAAGGCCGGCCTGCGCAACAGGTCCCGCGGCCCGGCGACGAGCACCGCCACGACGAGCACGACCGCGAACAGCATCACCTGGAACTTGGTCAGCGCGGCGAGCCCCAGCACCGGGCCCAGCACGAGCAGTAGCCGGTCGTCGCGGAGCCGCATCCACCGCACGAGGAGCCACACGATCACCAGCCACTGCACCGGCTCCAGGACGTACGGCGCGACGAAGTGCCCGGTCATCGTGACCCAGACGCCCGTGGCCTGGGCGAGTGCGGTGAGGGTCTGGGCGCGGCGGTCGCCACCCAGCTCCCGCGCGATCAGTGCCGCGACGACGACGGCCGCCGCGGTCGCCAGCGACGGCACCAGCCGCAGCACCCCGTTCACCCCGGGGGCGACGGCGTCGGCCAGCGCGGCGAGGGCGGGTGTGAGCGGCGGCTGGTCGGCCGAGCCCCAGTCCAGGTGGTGCCGCCCGATCGCGAGCATCAGCGACTCGTCGAAGTACAGCCCGCGCCCGAGCGCGCCGAGCACGAGGTGGTACACCCCGACGACGGCGGCGATCAGCCCCACCGGTGTGCGCGCGAACGACGGGACGGAGACGGACGGAGCGTCCCGGGCCGGTACGGACGTGGTCATGGAGCCCCCCTGAGCACGGCCGCGCGGTCGCCGGCCGCGGCCAGTAGATCCCGTGCGGGGGGTCCGGCGCTGCCCGAGATCGTGGACCGCGGGGGCGACTTTCGTCGATCGGCGCCCGACGTCGGTGGGGTCGCTAGCGGGTACGACCGGAGCGGGCGACCCGCAGGGCCCACAGCACGAGCGGCACCTGCAGCGGCAGTCGTCCCCAGGCGATCGCCCGGTACGTGGCCGGCTTGCGCCGCCAGCGCAGCGCCATCGACACGTTGGCCGGGAACACGGCGGTGAACAGTCCGGCCGCGGCCCAGCCGCCGGCGCGGCGGGTCCGCGGGTGGACGAGCGCCGCCGCCACCGCGCCCTCGGCGACCCCGGACACGTACGTCCAGGTCCGGGGCTCGCCGGGCAGGCTCTTCGGGACGATCGAGTCGAACGGCTCGGGCCGGGCGGCGTGCAGCACGGCGGCGGCGCCGAGCAGGCCGGCGAGGGCGAGGGCGGTGCGACGGTCACGCGGATCGTGCGCGGTCGGTCGGCGGATCATGACCGTGATCCTCGCAGCCGCCCGGGCCCCGGGCCGGTCGGGCGTCGTCCCCGCGGTGGTCAGCCGATCGGCTCCGGGAGCCGGTCGATCTCGTAGGCGGCCTCGATGGAGTCCCCGGTCGCGGGGTCGTGCAGCTCGACCCGCCAGGCGTCGGCGAACTGGTCGACGCCCTCGCGCATCTGGATCGTCCCGGACAGCACGACGGTGCCCGGGGCCAGCCAGCCGCGCTCGCGGAGCACGTCGAGCCAGTACTGCGGGGGCAGCAGCGCGGCGAGGGTGGCGTCCTGCACGAGCTCGGGCTCGGCGTCGCCGTGCCGCACCCAGGCACGCAGCCGGATGTCGTCGAGGCGGTCGGCGATCTCGGCGAGGCGCCAGGCGCGCCGACCGAGGACGTCCGGGCTCGCGTTCTTGCTCCACGCCACCCCGTGCACCTCGAGGGCCCGGTCGGTGTGGTCGCAGGCGACGGTGAGCAGCGGGTCGTCCACGTCGTCACCGACGACCAGGGCCCACTCGGCCTCGCCGGAGGTGCGGTCGTGCTGGGCGGGGACCCGGTCGGTCTGCGACGCCAGGTACGGCGAGACCGGGTAGAGCGCCGGGACCGCCGACGGCGCCGGGACGCCGAGCTCGGCGAGCTCCGCGACGTGCGCCGCGACCTCCTCCTGCGCGCGCCCGGCGTAGCCGGCGTTGAACACCCGCACGACGTCGGTCGAGCGGGTGCTGCCGTCGGGAAGGGTCAGGTCGAGCTGCACGGGACCTCCATGTGTCCGTCCGGTAACCGATGCGCGGAAGACTTGCGCACACACTGTGTATACAGCAAGTATTACGCCGGTCCAACCGCTTCGACCCGCAACCCCGGAGGCCGAGATGAGCTCACCGCCCGCCTCGTCGTCACAGGCGTCGACACCGCCGGTGGACCGGCGCGACCTGCGCAAGGCGTTCGTCGCCAGCCTCACCGGCACGTCGCTGGAGTGGTACGACTTCGCCGTCTACTCCGCGGCGGCCGCGCTCGTCTTCCCGGTGCTGTTCTTCCCGGCGGCCGACCCGCTGACCGGCCTCCTCCTCGCGTTCTCCACCTACGCGGTGGGGTACGTCTCCCGCCCCCTGGGTGGGGTGGTGTTCGGCAGGCTCGGCGACGTCATCGGGCGCAAGCAGGTCCTCGTCGCGACCCTGGTGCTGATCGGCGCCGCGACCTTCCTGATCGGCCTGCTCCCGACCTACGGCGCGATCGGCGTCGCCGCGCCGATCATCCTGGTGCTGCTGCGGTTCGCGCAGGGTGTCGGCGTCGGTGGGGAGTGGGGCGGCGCCGTGCTGCTCTCCAGCGAGTTCGGCGATCCGCGGCGGCGCGGGTTCTGGGCGTCGGCCGCGCAGATCGGGCCGCCGGCGGGCAACCTGCTGTCCAACGGCGTGCTCGCGCTGCTCACCGTGCTGCTGAGCGAACAGCAGTTCCTCGACTGGGGCTGGCGGCTGGCGTTCCTGCTCTCCGCGGTGCTCGTCGCGTTCGGTCTCTGGATCCGGCTGAAGCTCGAGGACACGCCGGTCTTCAAGGCGATCGCGGCGTCCGGCGAGCGGCCGGACGCGCCGGTCAAGGAGGTCTTCACGACCGAGGGGCGGCCGTTGCTGGCGGGCATCCTCAGCCGGATCGGACCGGACGTCACCTACGCGCTGTTCACCGTGTTCGTGCTGACCTGGGCGACCGGGCAGGCCGGGTTCTCCCGCTCCGAGGTGCTCGGCGCGATCCTCGTCGGCTCGGCGTTCCAGCTGCCGGCGATCCCGCTCGCCGGTGCGCTGAGCGACCGCGTCAACCGGCGCGTCGTCTACGCCGTCGCGGCAGCCGGCGGCATCGTCTGGCCGTTCGTGTTCTTCCCGATGATCGCCGGCGGGTCGTTCGGCCTGCTGGTGCTGGGCGTGACCGTCGGGCTGGCGCTGCACTCGTTCATGTACGGGCCGCAGGCGGCGTTCGTGACCGAGCAGTTCTCCCCGCGGCTGCGCTACACCGGCAGCTCGCTGGCCTACACGATCGCCGGCGTCGTCGGCGGGGCGATCGCGCCCCTCGCCTTCACCGCGCTCTCCGGCGGGCTCGGCGGGTGGCTCCCGGTGGCCTGCTACCTGGCCGTCGCCTGCGTGCTGACGCTGGTCGGTCTCGGGCTGGGACGCGACCCCGACCACGCCGAGGACGAGGCGTACCTCGTCGCGGGTGCGGCGTCCTGACGTGCTCTCAGGCCTGCAGCAGCACGCCCTCGGTGAGCCGGAGGTGCTCGGTGATCGCGGTCGTCGCGGCGTCGGTGTCGGCGGCGGCGAGTGCCTCGACGATCGCGTCGTGCTCGCTGCAGACGGCGCGCTGGCGGTCCGCCGACCGGAACAGCGCGCTCACCCCGGCCCGCCGCTGGCGCACCCGCAGGCTCGCGTAGGTGCGGGCGAGCAGGGCGTTGTCGGCGGCGTCGACGAGTACCTGGTGGAAGGTCATGTCCAGGTCGATGAACGCCGCGGGGTCGCCACCGGTGCTCGCCAGGGCGCGCTGCTCCTCGAGCACGGTGCGCATCGCCCCGAGCGGGACGGTCCCGGCCGCGATCGTCCCGGCCGCGGCGTGCCGCTCCAGGAGACCCCGCAGCTCCATCAGCTCGCGGACCTGCCGTCCGGTCATCGGCGGCACGTAGGCCCCGCGTCCGGGCAGCATCTCGACCAGCCCGTCGGCGACGAGCAGGAGCAGCGCCTCGCGGACCGGGGTCCGGGACACGCCGATCCGCCCCGCGAGTTCGACCTCGTTGAGGAAGGTGCCCTGGACGCCCGGGTCCGCGAGGACCGTCTCGCGCAGGTACAGCAGGGCGCGCTCGCGACCGGACTCCCTCGACAGCGGCATACACAATGTATACACGTCGGTACGGGCTCGCACGACGCCGCCCGACACACAGCGTAGGAGGACCGATGCGGATCGCGCTCGCCCAGATCGCCGCGACGACGGAACCGGAGCAGAACCTGGCCCTGATCGCCGACGGCGTCGCCGACGCGGCCGGGCGGGGAGCCGAGCTCGTCGTCTTCCCCGAGGCCACCCAGTGCCGCTTCGGTGTGCCGCTCGGCGGGATCGCCGAGCCGCTCGACGGACCGTGGGCGACCCGGGTCCGGGAGATCGCCGGGCGGGCCGGGGTCACGGTCGTCGCCGGGATGTTCACCCCCGCCGACGACGGCCGCGTGCGCAACACCCTGCTCGCCACCGGAGGCGGGGTGGAGGCCCACTACGACAAGATCCACCTGTTCGACGCCTTCGGGTTCGCCGAGTCCGACACCGTCGCGCCGGGGACCGACCCGGTGACGATCACCGTCGGCGGCGCCACCGTCGGGCTCGCGACCTGCTACGACCTGCGGTTCGCCGGCCTGTTCCAGAAGCTCGGCGACGCCGGGGCCGAGCTGGTCGTCGTCCCGGCCTCGTGGGGCGCCGGCCCGGGCAAGCAGGAGCAGTGGGACCTGCTGGTCCGTGCCCGGGCGCTGGACTCCACCGCGTTCGTGGCGGCCTGCGACCAGGCCGATCCGGCGTCGGTGGGGCACGACGTGCCCGCCGGAGTGCCGACCGGGATCGGGGCGAGCCTGGTGTCCGGGCCGACCGGCACGGCGCTCGACTCGCTCGGCGCCGGACCGGGGCTGCTGGTCACCGACGTCGACCTCTCCGAGGTCGGGCCGGTGCGGCGCGCCGTGCCGGTGCTGGTGAACCGGCGCTACTGAATCCCGGACCCGGGTCAGGCCCGCAGCCGCAGTCCCTTCGGGGTGACCCGGAACCCCGCCTCGGTGAGCACCTCGGACAGCTCCGACGCCAGCGAGTCCTGCCCGTCGGCCCGCTCGACGGCGAGCGACCCGAGCCAGCCCTCGTGCACCGCTCCGGCCAGTGCCTCGGCTCCGGCGCGCAGCTCGTCGTGCTCGGTGGTGAAGGAGAGCAGTGACCGGCCGCCCCGCTCGACGTAGAGCGCCGGTGCGCCGTCGACGAGGGTGACCAGGGCACCTGCCTTGCGACCGGGGCGGTGCCGGCTGTCGCCGATCGTGCCGGGCCAGGGGAGTGCCGCGCCGTAGGGCTGTGCCGGGTCGGCCGCGGCCAGCACGACCCGGGACAGCGAGCGCCAGGCGTCCCGCGGGGCACCCGCCGCGAACCCGGCGCCGGCGGACCGGCCGTCGAACTCGTCGTGCCGGCCCGCGCCGGCCCCCGGGAACATCCCGGGCCCGCGCAGGTCGTCGGGGATCTCGTCGCCGTCGTCGCCGGGCGCGGGTGCGTCGCGCTCGCGTCCCTCCGGCCGGTCTCCGTTGCTGTCGCTGTCGCTGTCGCTGTCGCTGTCGCCGCCGTCGCCGTCCGTCCGGGCGGGGCCGGACCGCTCCGGCGGCGGACCGTCGGGACCGGCGAGCGCGCGGACCCGGTCGATGGCTCCGGGCACCGCGAACTGGGCCGCGCCCAGCCCCTCGACGATGTAGCCGCGCCGGCACCGGCCGGACTCCTCCATCGCGCGGAGCACCTTGTAGACGCCGGCGAACCCGCCGCTCACCCGCTCGGTGCCGAGCGCGCCGCGGGTCAGGACCCCGTGGCGCTCCAGGAACGCCTCGGCCGCCGCGTGGGCCCGGCGCGTCGCGTCGGGCTCCCGGGGCACCGCGACCGACCAACGGCCGCCGACCGACGGCGGGCCCGTCCGGCTCGGCATCGACGGTCGTCCGGACCGCAGCTGCGCGTAGCGCCCGCGGGGTGCCCGGCGGGCCGTCCGGTGGGCCCCGCCCTGCCGCCCGGAACCGCCGCGCCGGGTGCCGCTGCCGGACAGCCGGGCCCGCAGCGGGCCGAGCGTGTCGTTCGTCAGCGCGCCGGCCCAGACCAGGTCCCAGACCGCGGCGACGACGTCGTCGTCGGACGGCGCCGGCTCGCCCTGCTCGGTCATCAGCATTCCCGCCCGGGTGGCGAGCTCGCGGAAGAACAGCGCACCCCCGCCCTGCTCGGCGGCGACCCCGGGATCGGTCAGGGCCGCCGGGTCGGTCAGTCCCAGGGCGGCGAGCAGCGCCGTGTGCAGGGGCGTCCCGGCGGTGTCGAGGTCCGGTGCCGGCAGCAGCAGGTCCGCGACGTCGGCCGGGGCGAGCGCCAGCCAGCCGTCCTGCCCGGCGAGGGCGCCGCACCCGGACCAGGTCACCTCGCCCGCCGCGGTCAGCTCGTCCAGCAGCGCGGGGGTGTACCCGGGCAGCCGGGCCGGCAGCACGAGCGACTCGACCGCGCTGGCCGGCAGCGGGGTCCCGGCGAGCTGCTCGACGACCCCGAGGACGTCCTCCGGGCCCGGCGCACGCCGCACCCGGCCGCGCCGCTCGCTCCCGGACCGCACCTGCACGCCCTGCCAGGCCGGCAGGAACCGGCCGAGCGCGCGCTGCTCGACCGGCTCGACCTCGTGCCGCAGCTTGGCGAGCGACGCCCGTCGCAGCCGCCGCAGCACCTCGGCGTCGCAGTACTCGGTCTCGGTACGGGCCCCCGCCGGGATCGCCGCCTGCGGTCGCAGCTCGCCCTTGACCAGCCGGCCGCTCCCGGTGAGCCGGTCCAGCACACCGGCCACGACCGCGACGCCCAGCCCGAACCGCGCCGCGCACTCCGCGGCGGTGAAGGGACCGTGCGTGCGCGCGTACCGGAGCACCAGGTCACCCAGCGGGTCCGTCACCGGCTCGGTGAAGGCCTCGGGCACCCCGACCGGCAGTGCCGTGCCGAGCGCGTCGCGGATGCGGCCGGCGTCCTCGATCGCGATGAACCGTTCCTCGCCGGCGATCCGCACCCGCAGCGCCCGCCGGTCCCGCTCCAGCCCGGCCAGCCAGGCGGGATCGACGCCGCGGGCCCGGCCGTCGGCCTCGGACAGGTCGCCGACGAACCGGAGCAGGTCGGCGGCGCCCTCCGCGTCGCGGGCGTGCCGGTCCGGGTCGGTGCGCTGCAGCAGCGCCTCGACCTCGGCCAGCACGTCGGGATCGAGCAGCTCGCGGATGGCCTCGGAGCCGAGCAGCTCGGAGAGCAGCGTCGAGTCCAGCGAGAGCGCGGCGGCCCGCCGCTCGGCGAGCGGGGCGTCGGCCTCGTAGAGGAACATCCCGACGTAGCCGAAGAGCAGGCTCCGGGCGAACGGCGACGGCTGCGAGGTCTCGACCTCGGCGACCTTCACCTTCCGCGAGCCGACGTCGCCCATCAGCTCCCGCAGGCCGGGCAGGTCGTAGACGTCCTGCACACACTCCCGCATCGCCTCGAGCGTGATCGGGAACTGCTCGAACTTGCCGGCCACGCTCAGCAGCTGCGCCGACCGCTGCCGCTGCTGCCACAGCGGGCTGCGCCGGCGCGGGTCGCGGCGGGGGAGCAGCAGCGCCCGCGCCGCGCACTCCCGGAACCGGGACGCGTACAGCGCCGAGTTACCCAGCTCGGCGACGACGATCTGCTCGATCTCACCCGGGTCGAGCAGCACGTCCTCCCCGCTCGGGACGACCTCGGAGCCGGAGTCGTCGACCGCGTCGGGCAGGCGCAGGACGATGCCGTCGTCGGCGCCCGACGCGCTCACCTCGACGCCGCGCCGCTCCCGCATCCGGGCGGCGATCGCGAGCGCCCACGGCCCGTTCACCTGGGCTCCGAACGGCGAGTGGACGACCAGACGCCAGTCACCGAGCTCGTCGCGGAACCGTTCGACCAGGATCGTCCGGTCGCTGGGGACGTGCCGGGTCGCCTCGCGCTGCTCGCGGAGGTAGGAGAGCAGGTTGTCGCAGGCCCACTCGTCGAGCCCGGCCGCGGTGGCGCGTTCGCGGGCGGCCTCCTCGGCGAGCCCGGACATCTCCCGCACGAAGGCCCCGACCGCGCGGCCCAGCTCGAGCGGCCTGCCGATCGACTCGCCCTTCCAGAACGGCATCCGGGCCGGTACCCCGGGCGCCGGAGTCACCACGACCCGGTCGTGCGTGATGTCCTCGACCCGCCACGACGACGTCCCGAGCAGGAAGGTGTCGCCGACCCGCGACTCGTAGACCATCTCCTCGTCGAGCTCGCCGACCCGCGACCCGGCGCCGTCGGCCCCGCCCGGGGTCATGACGGTGAACAGGCCGCGGTCCGGGATCGTGCCGCCGGAGGTGACCGCGAGCCGCTGCGCGCCGGGCCGGCCGCGCAGCTCGTCCGTCACCCGGTCCCAGGTGATCCGGGCGCGCAGCTCGCCGAACTCCTCCGACGGGTACCGGCCGGACAGCATGTCGAGCACCGAGTGCAGCGCCGAGTCGGGCAGCGCGGCGAAGGGCGCCGCCCGGCGGATCGTCGCGGCCAGGTCGGGCAGCGACCACGTCTCCATCGCCACCATCGCCACGATCTGCTGGGCGAGGACGTCGAGCGGGTTGCGGGGGTAGCGGGTCGACTCGATCGAGCCGGAGGTCATCCGCTCGGCGACGACGGCGCACGACACCAGGTCGCCCCGGTACTTCGGGAACACGACGCCCTCGGAGACCGCGCCGACCTGGTGGCCGGCCCGGCCGACCCGCTGCAGCCCGGACGCGACCGACGGCGGCGCCTCGACCTGGACGACCAGGTCGACCGCGCCCATGTCGATGCCCAGCTCGAGGCTGGACGTCGCGACCACGCAGGGCAGCACGCCGGACTTGAGCTCCTCCTCGACCAGGGTCCGCTGGTCGCGGGACATGGAACCGTGATGGGCCTTCGCCACGCTCGGCACCGCCCCGCCGCCGACCCCGGACTGGCCGACGGCCTCGGCCGGGAACGCGGTCGGCCCGCGCGGGTCGTCGAGCTCCGGCGACGTGCCGGGAGCGTCGGGGCCGGACTCCGCAGCCGCCTCGGCCTCGGCCTCCGCCTGCTCGGCGGCGAGCTCGTTGAGCCGCGACGTCAACCGCTCCGCGAGCCGCCGGGAGTTGGCGAACACGATCGTCGACCGGTGCTCGCGGACCAGGCCGAGCAGCCGTTCCTCGACGGCCGGCCAGATCGAGGGCTTCTGCGCGGTCCCCGCGGCCGACCCGACGACCTCCTCGTCGGTGCTGCCGGGGGAGGGCCGCTCGTCGAGCGCGGCGAGGTCCGGCACGGGGACCTGGACCTCGACCGTGAGCGTCTTCGGGGTGCTCGGCTGGACGACCTCGACCGGCCGGGCCCCGGACAGGAACGTCGACACCTCGTCCACCGGGCGCACGGTCGCCGAGAGCCCGATCCGCTGCGGGGAGCTCTCGGTGATCTCCTCCAGGCGCTCCAGCGACAGCGCGAGGTGCGCGCCGCGCTTGGTGCCCGCGACCGCGTGGACCTCGTCGAGGATCACCGTCGTGACCCCGCGCAGCGACTCGCGCGCGGCCGAGGTGAGCAGCAGGAACAGCGACTCCGGGGTGGTCACCAGCACGTCGGGCGGGGTCCGCTGGAACTGCCGCCGCTCGTCGGCGGGGGTGTCGCCGGTGCGCGTACCGACGGTGATGTCGGGGACCGGATCACCGAGCCGCTGTGCGGCCTGCCGGATGCCGGTGAGCGGCGACCGGAGGTTGCGCTGCACGTCGACGGCGAGCGCCTTCAGCGGCGAGACGTAGAGGACCCGGCACCGGCTGCGCGGCTCGTCCGGGACGGGCGTCGCCGCCAGCCGGTCCAGCGCCCAGAGGAACGCCGCGAGGGTCTTGCCCGACCCGGTCGGTGCGACGACGAGGGCGTTGCGCCCGTCCTGCGCGGCCGACCAGGCGCCCTCCTGGGCGGCGGTGGGCGCGGCGAACGCCCCCTCGAACCACTGGCGGGTGGCGGGGGAGAAGCCGTCGAGTGCGCTCACCCGACCATCATGGGGCCGGGCACCGACAATTACCCGGCGGACCGGGTCCCACCAGCGGCGTCAGCGGCGGGAGTCGGCCCGGGTGCGGGGCCAGATCTCCTCGGTGTCGTCGGCGGGGAACTCCGCGACGAGCCCGGCGACGGTCCAGACCATGGTCGGCAGGAAGTCCGGGCCCAGCGCGTCGACGTAGAGCGAGGTCTCCCGCGCGTTGTCCGGGTCGACGAGCGGGGTCACGGTGTAGCGGGCGCGGGCCGCGAACCGGCGGCCCATGTGCTGCTCGATCCACCCCAGGGCCCGCTCGGCGCGGTCCTCGGAGTCGGCGAGGGCGGTGCGTGCGGCGTCGTACCAGTCGGCGAGCACCAGGAACGCCAGCGACCAGCCCGGCGGGGTGGCGTCGTCGGGGAGCTCCTTGTCGACGGCGGTGAGCTGCCGGACGGCGAAGCGCGCGGGATCGGGCCCGGGCGCGGCGAGGGTCTCGCGCACGGCCCCCTCGAGGACGTCGGAGACGAGGCGGTAGGCGTCCTCGACCTCGGTCTCGCGGTCCTGCTCCGTGCGTGCCATCGGTCCCGGCCTCCTCGTCGTCCCCGCGGGCGTCCGCCCTCGTGTCCGGGGCGGGAGCCTAACGCCCGGGCGGCGCGTGCCCGGACCGGCCGCCGGTCAGCGCTTGCGCTGCTGGATCCACCAGCGCACCAGCACGACGAGGGCGGAGAGCAGCGCCAGCAGCGACACGATCTGCCAGGCGAGGGGGGATCCGATACCGGTCGTCGCGAGGACCTCGTCGGCGACGTCGACGGGCGCGGACGCCAGCAGTTCGGACATATTGCCCATCGTACCGCCGACCGGACGACCGTGGGTGCGGACCGCACGGAACGGTGACGGCGTCTACCCTCACGGCCGTGCGACTGAGCCACTTCCGCGAGCTGATGGAGGGCGAGTTCGGGCCGGTGCGGGCGGCGTCGCTGTCCCGGGACCACGTCTTCGCCGAGCTGGACGGTCAGACCGTCGAGCAGGCGATCGAGTCCGGCTTCGAGCTGCGCCGGATCTGGCGTGCCGTGTGCCAGGCCTACGAGGTGCCGGCCACCCGCCGCTGACGGGCGGCACCACCGCCACGACGCGTGACCGTTCGGCTCCCCGGAGCGTCCGGTCGGCGTGTCGGGTATCCGATCGAACGCGTGTTCGCCTATCGTTCGGGCCGGGATACGACGCTGCACGACCCGAGAAGTTGTCCACAGGTGCCGATCCGGCCACCGGAACTGTCGGGGGTACCCCATACCGTTGCGGTGTGCCTCCCCGAAAGACAGCAGCAGACCCCGATCGCCGACCAGCGAGGAGTCAAGAGATGTCCGCTCCGGACCGCGGCAAGGCGCTGGAACTCGCCCTCGCCCAGATCGAGAAGAACCACGGCAAGGGTTCGGTGATGCGTCTGGGCGACCAGACCCGCGTCCCGATCAGTGCCATCTCCACCGGATCCATCGCGCTCGACGTCGCACTCGGCGTCGGCGGGATCCCCCGCGGCCGTGTCGTCGAGATCTACGGCCCGGAGTCCAGCGGTAAGACCACGGTCGCGCTGCACGCGGTGGCCAGCGCGCAGGCCGCCGGTGGCGTGGCCGCGTTCGTCGACGCCGAGCACGCGCTCGACCCGGAGTACGCCAAGGCGCTCGGTGTCGACACCGACGAGCTGCTGGTCTCCCAGCCGGACACCGGTGAGCAGGCGCTGGAGATCGCGGACATGCTGATCCGCTCCGGCGCGCTCGACGTCATCGTCATCGACTCGGTCGCCGCGCTCGTGCCGCGCGCCGAGATCGAGGGCGAGATGGGCGACAGCCACGTCGGCCTGCAGGCGCGGCTGATGAGCCAGGCGCTGCGGAAGATCACCGGTGCGCTGAGCACGTCCGGTACCACCGCGATCTTCATCAACCAGCTGCGCGAGAAGATCGGCGTGATGTTCGGGTCCCCGGAGACCACGACCGGTGGTAAGGCGCTGAAGTTCTACGCGTCGGTCCGGATGGACATCCGGCGCATCGAGACCCTGAAGGACGGCACCGACATGGTCGGCAGCCGGACCCGGGTCAAGGTCGTGAAGAACAAGGTGGCCCCGCCGTTCAAGCAGGCCGAGTTCGACGTGCTCTACGGCGTCGGGATCAGCAAGGAGGGTTCGCTGATCGACGTGGGTGTCGAGCAGGGGATCATCCGGAAGTCCGGTGCCTGGTACACCTACGAGGGCGACCAGATGGGGCAGGGCAAGGAGAACGCCCGGAAGTTCCTCAAGGAGAACCCGGACGTCGCCGCCGAGGTCGAGAAGCGGATCAAGGAGAAGCTCGGGATCGGCGCCGTCGTCGACGCCGAGGAGGCCGCTCCGGTCGAGGCGCTGCCCGCCCCGGTCGACTTCTGAGCGTGCCCGGGGAGCAGGAGGCGTCGTCCGTCTCGCTGGACGACCTGTTCGGCGGGTCGGGGAGCCGTGCGGACGACTCCTCCGGCGAGGTGCACGACGGGTTCCCGGAGGGTGACACCGACGGGGCCGAGGCCACCGGTGCCGGGGCCGCGGCCGAGCCGGACAGCGGTGACGCCGACCAGGCTGCTGCTCACGGGGGAGACGAGGCCCCGCCCGCTCCCCGGCGTCTCGCGTTCGAGGAGCTGAGTGCCGGTGGGGAGGCAGACGCCGGTGCCCCGCTCCCCCTGACGGTCGGCGAGCTCACCGAGGACCGTGAGCCGCCGCCCGAGGACGACGGCCCGCGGGTCGTGTCGTTCGACGGCCTGTCCGGCTCCCGCGGGGCGCGCCCCGGGGGGAGCGACCGGCGGTCCCGCCGGACCGGCCCGTCGGACCGGGACGGGCGCCGCGGGGCCGATCGCCGTGGCTCCGGCGGTCGACCGGAGGGAAACCGTCCGGATGGCGACCGACCGGGCGGCTCCGACGACGTGGCCGGCCCGAGTGAGGAACGGGACGAGCCGGGGGACGACACCGCCGGGACCGGGCGCGCGGCGCGCGGCCGGGGCGGCCGAGGTGCTCGTGGCGCCCGGACCGGTCGTGGCGGCCGGGGACGCGGATCGACGCCCCCGCCCGACGAGACCCCCGCCGAGCAGGAGACGCGGGCCAAGGACATCTGCCTGCGCCTGCTGACCGACCGGGCGCGCACCGTCAAGGAGCTCGGCGACGCCCTGAGCCGCAAGGAGATCCCGGACGACGTCGCGCGTCGCGTCCTCGAGCGGTTCGACGAGGTCGGCCTGATCGACGACAAGGCGTTCGCCGACCAGTGGGTCCGCTCCCGGCACCGCCACCGCGGCCTCGGGAAGCGGGCCATCGCGCTCGAACTGCACCGCAAGGGCGTCGACCGCGAGACGGCCGACGAGGCGCTCACCGAGATCGACGAGGACTCCGAGCGCGAACGTGCCCGTGAGCTGGTCACCCGGCGCCTCCGGGGTCTGCCCGTCGGCTCCCGGGAGGAGCAGCAGTCGACCGCGCGCAAGCTCGTCGGGATGCTCGCCCGCAAGGGCTACGGCCCCGGTGTCGCCTACGGCGTCGTCAAGGAGGAGATCGCCGCCGCGGGCGCCGACACCGACGAGCTCGGCGAGCCACCGGAGGACTGACCGGCTCGGGCCGGTTCAGCCCAGGAGCTCCCGCCCGCTGCGATGCCGGTGCAGCACCTGCACGTCGTTCGTCCCCTCCCGCAGTGACGCCGACGTGTCGGACATGTGCTCCAGCAGGGTGTCCGCGAACGCGATGACCGCCGGCGTCGGTGCGATGTCCGCACGACGGGCCAGCGCGACGGTCCGGTGCAGTGCCGGGGTGAGCACCGTGCGCCGCAGCCGGGGTCGTCCGATGAACACCAGGTCGGGCACCACCGCGACGCCCGTCCCGGCCTCCACCATCCGCAGCACCGCGTCCATCTGGCCGCCCTCGACCGCGATCCGGGGCGTCACCCCGGCGACCGCGTACGCCCGCAGCGTGACCTCACGCAGGTCGTAGCCCTTCCGCACCATGACCAGGTCGTGCTTGGCGAGCTCCGGAACCGCGATCGACCCGCGCGAGGTCAGGGGCCGCCGTGCCCGCGGCGACGCGACCGACAGCCGCTCCCGGAGCAGGGGAGCCGAGTGCAGGGCGGGGTCGACGCCGTCCGGCGGGACGATCACCAGCGCGACGTCGAGCTCGTTGCGCACCAGCGCCGTCTCCAGCGGCTGCGACCCGTCCTCCGCCAGCTCGACGGCGATCTCCGGGTGCCGGGCGTGGAACACCCGCAGCACGTCCGACAGCACGCCGATGCACAGCGACGGCGTCGCCCCGACCCGCACCCGGCCGCTGCGCAGGCCCACCATCTCCGCGACCGTCGAGCGGACCATGTCGGAGTCTGCGAGCATCCGCTGGGCCAGTGGCAGTACGGCCTCGCCGGCCGGTGTCAGCGTCACGACCGACCCGCGGTTGATCAGCGGGGCACCCAGCTCGCTCTCCAAGGCGCGCAGGGACTTGCTGAGCGTCGGCTGCGCCACACCCACCAGGTCGGCCGCACGAGTGAAGCTGCGCACGTTCGCCACGGCGACGAAGTACATGAGCTGCTGAAGTGTCACGTGCATAGCCTACGGCTATGACAGTTGACCGCTCGATGCATTGGACGGTCCCACTCGTTGGTATGTCCACTGGTCTCCGTGGTCACCATGTCCGAGAAGTCCCGGGCGGGCGGTGCAGCCAAGACTGCAGCCAAGCCCCGGCGTCCGCGCACGCCGAGCGCGTTCCTGAAACTCGTGATGGCGGTGAGCGGCGTCTTCCTGCTGCTCTACGTCGTCCTGCACATGATCGGCAACCTGAAGATCTTCTTCGGGCCGGAGTCGATCGATCACTACGCGGCCTGGCTGCGCACGATCCTCGAGCCCGCGCTGCCCTACGGCGGCATGCTCTGGATCGTCCGCGTGGTCCTGCTGGTGTCGGTGATCGCGCACATCTGGTCGGCCACCGTGCTGGCCCTGCGCGCGAAGCGGGCCCGCCCGATCAAGTACGCGGGTGGTTCCTACAAGGTCAAGGGCAGCTACGCGGCCCGCACCATGCGCTGGGGCGGGGTCATCATCGTGCTGTTCGTGATCTACCACCTGCTCGACCTCACGGCGGGCACGCTCAACCCGAACGGCGTGCACCTGCAGGCGTACGACAACCTCGCGGCCGACTTCACCCTCGACCGCTGGTACGTGACGCTGTTCTACGTGCTGTCCGTCGTCGCGCTGGGCTTCCACGTCCAGCACGGCATCTTCTCCGGCATCCAGACCCTCGGGTGGTCCAGCAACAGCCGTGAGCGCACCATCAAGACGGTGGCCACGGTGTTCGCCGTCGTGCTCACCCTGGGGTTCGTCTCGGTGCCCCTCGCCGTCACGTTCGGAGTGGTCTGATCCATGACTGACGCCAACACCCACCACGTGTCCTACAGCGACTACACGACCGGCGAGCCGGTCGTCGACAAGGCCGTCCCGTCGGGTCCGATCGAGACCCGCTGGGAGCGCCGCCGGTTCGGCGTGAAGCTGGTCAACCCGGCCAACAAGCGCTCGAAGAAGATCATCGTCGTCGGTTCGGGGCTCGCCGGCGGTGCCGCCGCGGCCACCCTCGGCGAGGCCGGCTACCAGGTCAAGAACTTCTGCTACCAGGACAGCCCGCGGCGCGCGCACTCGATCGCCGCGCAGGGCGGCATCAACGCGGCGAAGAACTACCGCAACGACGGCGACAGCGTCTACCGGCTGTTCTACGACACCGTGAAGGGCGGCGACTTCCGCGCCCGCGAGTCGAACGTCCACCGGCTCGCCGAGATCAGCCGTCAGATCATCGACCAGTGCGTCGCGCAGGGCGTCCCCTTCGCCCGCGACTACGGCGGCCTGCTCGACACCCGCTCGTTCGGCGGCGTGCAGGTCTCCCGGACCTTCTACGCCCGCGGCCAGACGGGCCAGCAGCTGCTGCTCGGTGCCTACCAGGCGCTGGAGCGTCAGGTGCAGGCCGGGACGGTCGAGATGTTCACCCGGCACGAGATGCTCGAGCTGATCGTGGTCGAGGGCCGGGCCCGCGGCATCGTCGCCCGTGACATGGTCACCGGCGAGATCGAGGTGCACACCGCGGACGCGGTCGTCCTCTGCACCGGCGGCTACGGCAACGTCTTCTACCTGTCGACGAACGCCAAGGGCTGCAACGTGACCGCCTCCTGGCGGGCGCACCGCAAGGGCGCGCTGTTCGCGAACCCGTGCTTCACCCAGATCCACCCGACCTGCATCCCGGTCTCGGGTGACCACCAGTCGAAGCTGACCCTGATGTCGGAGTCGCTGCGCAACGACGGCCGGGTCTGGGTCCCGAAGAAGCTCGGCGACGAGCGTGGCCCGAACGAGATCCCGCACGAGGAGCGCGACTACTTCCTCGAGCGCAAGTACCCGGCGTTCGGCAACCTGGTGCCCCGCGACATCGCGTCCCGGGCCGCCAAGGAGGTCTGCGACGAGAAGCGTGGCGTCGGCCCGGGCGGGCTCGGCGTCTACCTGGACTTCGACGACGCCATCCAGCGGCTCGGCCGCAAGGCCGTCGAGGCCAAGTACGGCAACCTCTTCGAGATGTACGAGCGGATCACGGGGGAGAACCCGTACGAGGTCCCGATGCGGATCTACCCCGCCGTGCACTACACGATGGGCGGCCTCTGGGTCGACTACGACCTGCAGTCGACCGTCCCGGGCCTCTACATCGGCGGCGAGGCGAACTTCTCCGACCACGGCGCGAACCGCCTCGGGGCCTCGGCGCTGATGCAGGGCCTGGCCGACGGCTACTTCGTCCTGCCGGTGACCATCGGTGACTACATCGCCACGCACAACCTCGACGACGTCCCGGAGGACGCACCCGAGGTCGTCGAGGCCGTGAAGTCGGTGACCGACCGGATCGACCAGTTCCTGTCGATCAACGGCACCCGCACGGTGGACTCGTTCCACCGCGAGCTGGGCCAGATCATGTGGGACTACTGCGGCATGGAGCGGACCGAGGACGGCCTGCGCAAGGCGCTGGACCGCATCCCCGAGCTGCGCCGCGAGTTCTGGAGCAACGTCAAGGTGCCGGGTACCGGCGCGGAGCTGAACCAGAGCCTCGAGAAGGCCGGCCGGGTGGCCGACTTCCTCGAGCTCGGCGAGCTCATGTGCCTGGACGCGCTCGTGCGTCGCGAGTCCTGCGGCGGTCACTTCCGTGGGGAGAGCCAGACCGAGGACGGCGAGGCGAAGCGCGACGACGAGAACTTCTCCTTCACCTCGGCCTGGGAGTACACCGGCCGCGGGCAGGCTCCGGTCCTGCGCAAGGAAGAGCTCGTCTTCGAGTACGTGCACCCGACCCAGCGCAGCTACAAGTAAGGCGAGCAGACGTGAAACTGACTCTGAAGGTGTGGCGTCAGCGCGACGCGGTCGACAAGGGTCGCCTGGCCACCTACGACGTCGAGGCCGACGAGGACATGTCGTTCCTCGAGATGCTGGACGTGCTCAACGAGAGGCTCATCCTCTCCGGCGACGAGCCGGTCGCGTTCGACCACGACTGCCGTGAGGGCATCTGCGGTGCCTGCAGCATGGTCATCGACGGCCAGCCGCACGGCCCGCAGCGGGCGACGACCACCTGCCAGCTGCACATGCGGCACTACTCCGACGGCGACACCATCGTCATCGAGCCGTTCCGGTCGGGGTCGTTCCCGGTGATCAAGGACCTGGTCGTCGACCGGGGCTCCTTCGACAAGATCATCCAGGCGGGCGGCTACGTCTCGGCGAACACCGGCTCGGCCCCGGAGGCCAACGCCAACGCCGTGCCGAAGGCGCAGGCCGACCGCTCGTTCGCCGCGGCGAACTGCATCGGCTGCGGTGCCTGCGTCGCGGCCTGCCCGAACGGGTCGGCGTCGCTGTTCCTGGGGGCGAAGCTGACCCACCTCGGGGAGCTGCCGCAGGGCCAGCCCGAGCGGTGGGAGCGCGTCGTCAACATGGTGGAGACCCACGAGGACGCCGGCTTCGGTGGCTGCACCAACACCGGCGCCTGCGCCACGGCCTGCCCGAAGGAGATCCCGCTCGACGTGATCTCCCAGCTGAACCGCGACTACCTCGCGGCCACGGTGGGCGGCAGGAAGAAGTGAGCCGGGGCGGCCTCGTGCCGCACCGGGGACCGACGGCCCGGTCCACCTCCGCACGCGGGGGTGGGCCGGGCCGTCGGCGTGCAGGGTGGGGCCGCACGACGGCGCCGGCGGCCGTCACGCTCCGCGGATCGGCTCTCGACGGCGCGTGACCTGTGAGTCACGTCTCGATCCGGGTCACATTCCGGATGCCGACGTAGATCACATGTGATCCGGGTCGTACGCTCTGGCGACCGTCGTGCTCCTCGTGCGACGGACGAGGATCGACAGGACACGGCGTCGTGTCAGGTGTGTCGGGCCGGGACCCCCGGGGCGACGGGGCCGCCGACGTCGTCGAGACGACAGGAGCTCCCGCGCGTGTCATCCACCACTGACACCAGCGGCCGGACCGGCTCGGGCCGGGCGACGATCGCCGCACGCACGCTGCGCACCGACAGATGGTGGCTACCACCGCTCGCGACGTTCGTCGCGTTCGTGGCCTGGGTGGCCTACGCGACGGTCCGCGCGTTCATGCAGGACTACTACTACGTCGCCGAGTACGGCTACCTGACGCCGTTCTACTCGCCGTGCGTCTCGGTCGGCTGTGTCGAGGGCGCCGCGCACTTCGGCAGGTTCCTGCCGGACGTGTGGTGGCTGCCGTACGCGGCGATCTCGCTGCCGTTCCTGCTGCTGTTCCGGCTGACCTGCTACTACTACCGGAAGGCCTACTACCGGGCGTTCTGGCTGTCCCCGCCGGCCTGTGCGGTCGCGGAGCCGCACCAGCGCTACACGGGTGAGACGCGGTTCCCGCTGATCCTGCAGAACGCGCACCGCTACTTCTTCTACATCGCCGGGCTCATCACGCTGGTCAACGCCTACGACGCGGTGGTCTCCTTCGCCAAGCCCGGCGGCGGGTTCGGCCTGGGGCTGGGCAACATCATCCTGGTCGTGAACGTCGTGCTGCTGTTCGGCTACACGCTGTCGTGCCACTCGTGCCGCAGCGCGGTCGGCGGCCGGCTCAACCACTTCTCGAAGCACCCGGTCCGTTACAAGCTGTGGACCCAGGTCTCGAAGCTCAACACCCATCACATGGGGTACGCCTGGGCGACGCTGGTCAGCCTCGCCCTGACCGACTTCTACGTCATGGCCGTCTCCGCCGGCTGGATCTCCGACCTGCGGATCGTGGGGTGACCTGAGATGTCCGAAGAGATCGAGCGTCACGAGTACGACGTCGTCGTCATCGGGGCCGGTGGTGCCGGCCTGCGGGCGGCGATCGAGGCGCGGCTGCAGGGCAAGCGGACCGCGATCATCTCCAAGTCGCTGTTCGGCAAGGCGCACACCGTGATGGCCGAGGGCGGCTGCGCGGCGTCGATGGGCAACGCCAATCCGAACGACAACTGGCAGGTCCACTTCCGCGACACCATGCGCGGCGGGAAGTTCCTCAACAACTGGCGGATGGCGGAGCTGCACGCCAAGGAGGCCCCGGACCGGGTCTGGGAGCTCGAGACCTACGGCGCGCTGTTCGACCGCACGAAGGACGGCAAGATCAGCCAGCGGAACTTCGGCGGGCACACCTACCCGCGGCTGGCGCACGTCGGGGACCGCACCGGGCTCGAGCTGATCCGCACCCTGCAGCAGAAGGTCGTCTCGCTGCAGCAGGAGGACTTCGCCGAGACCGGCGACTACGAGGCCCGGATCCGGGTCTTCCACGAGTGCACCATCACCGAGCTGTTCACCACCGACGGCGCGATCTCCGGGTGCTTCGGCTACTTCCGCGACGACGGCCGGTTCGTCCGGTTCGACGCGCCGGCGATCGTGCTGGCGACCGGTGGCGTCGGGAAGAGCTACTCGGTCACGTCGAACTCGTGGGAGTACACCGGCGACGGCCACGCCCTGGCCCTGCGGGCCGGCGCCTCGCTGATCAACATGGAGTTCCTGCAGTTCCACCCCACCGGGATGGTGTGGCCGCCGTCGGTGCGGGGCCTGCTGGTCACCGAGTCGGTCCGCGGCGACGGCGGCGTGCTGCGCAACACCGACGGCGAGCGGTTCATGTTCTCCTACGTCCCGGACGTGTTCAAGGAGCAGTACGCGACCTCCGAGGAGGAGGGCGACCGCTGGTACACCGACCCGGACAACAACCGGCGCCCGCCGGAACTGCTGCCACGGGACGAGGTCGCCCGGGCGATCAACTCCGAGGTGAAGGCCGGCCGCGGGACCGACCACGGCGGCGTGTTCCTCGACGTCTCCACCCGGCTGAAGCCCGAGGAGATCCTCAAGCGGCTGCCGTCGATGCACCACCAGTTCAAGGAGCTGGCCGACGTCGACATCACGAAGGAGCCGATGGAGGTCGGCCCGACCTGCCACTACGTGATGGGTGGCGTCGAGGTCGAGCCGGACACCGCGATGTCGCGGGTGCCGGGACTGTTCGCGGCCGGTGAGGTCGCCGGCGGGATGCACGGCTCCAACCGGCTCGGCGGGAACTCGCTGTCGGACCTGCTGGTGTTCGGCCGCCGCGCCGGGCTGCACGCCGCACAGCACGCCGACCGCGGCCGGCCCGTCGTCGCGGAGGCCGACGTCGACCGGGCCCTGGACCGCGCGCTGCTGCCGTTCTCCACGGCGACCGAGGGCGGGGAGAACCCGTTCGTCGTGCAGCAGGAGCTGCAGAAGACGATGCACGAGCTCGTCGGGATCATCCGCAAGGGCGACGAGATGGAGATGGCCCTCAAGAAGCTCGAGGACATCGCGACCCGGACCCGGACGGTCTCGGTCGAGGGGCACCGGCAGTTCAACCCGGGCTGGCACCTGGCGCTCGACCTGCGGAACATGCTGCTGGTCTCGCTGTGCGTCGGGAAGGCGGCCCTGGAACGCCAGGAGTCCCGCGGTGGGCACACCCGCGACGACCACCCGGTCATGGACTCGGACTGGCGGCACCTGCTGCTGGTCTGCTCCGCGCTGGGCGAGGACAACGTCGAGCTGACCCGGCAGGAGCAGATCGCGATGCGGTCCGACCTGTTCGACCTGTTCGAGATGGACGAGCTGAAGAAGTACTACACCGGTGACGAGCTGGGCGGTCACCGTGCGGAGGGATCCCAGTGACCAGTACCGAGAAGGGCACCCACCTGCAGCACTTCCGCGTCTGGCGGGGTGACGACACCAAGGGCGAGCTCGTCGACTACCCGGTCGAGGTGAACGAGGGCGAGGTCGTCCTCGACGTCATCCACCGCCTGCAGGCGACCGAGGCAGGAGATCTCGCCGTCCGCTGGAACTGCAAGGCCGGGAAGTGCGGCTCCTGCTCGGCCGAGATCAACGGCCGGCCGCGGCTGTTGTGCATGACGCGGATGAACACGTTCGACGAGAACGAGGTCGTCACCGTCACGCCGCTGCGGACCTTCCCGGTGATCCGGGACCTGGTGACCGACGTGTCGTTCAACTACACGAAGGCCCGCGAGATCCCGTCGTTCGTGCCGCCGGAGGGCGTCGAGCCGGGCGAGTACCGGATGCAGCAGGTCGACGTCGAGCGGAGCCAGGAGTTCCGCAAGTGCATCGAGTGCTACCTGTGCCAGAACACCTGCCACGTGGTCCGCGACCACGAGGAGAACAAGGAGGCGTTCGCCGGGCCGCGGTACCTGATGCGCACCGCCGAGCTCGACATGCACCCGCTCGACGCGCACGGCAACCGCGCGGTCGAGGCGCAGGAGGAGCACGGCCTGGGGTTCTGCAACATCACCAAGTGCTGCACCGAGGTCTGCCCCGAGCACATCAAGATCACCGACAACGCGCTGATCCCGATGAAGGAACGGGCGGTCGACCGGAAGTACGACCCGCTGGTCTGGCTGGGAAGCAAGATCTTCCGACGGCCGGGGTCCTGAGAGCTGCCCCGCGGCGCGGCGGGCGTCGGCCCGTCCGCGTCGGCGCCGCCGTCCGTGTCCCCGTCCGTGTCGCCGTCCGGGTCGCCGCCCGCCGGGCGGTGCCGCGGACCAGGGGGTCCGCTGAGATCGCTGCCTGGGGCAGCGAGTTCGCCGGACACACCCGGTGCGGCAGTGGGCGGGGACGGCGCGGGCGAGACCGGTCGGCGGTCACCCGAGCGGCTCGCCCCCCCCGTCGTCCCGGGGCGGCCGTCATCGCCCGGCGCCGTCGTCACAGCCCGGCGCCGTCGTCACAGCCCGGCGCCGTCGTCGCGGCAGGGCGGCCCGGCGGAGCTCCGGCCTCAGCGCCCCATCGAGCGGCGGATCTCCTCCAGCCGGTCGGCGGCCTTGCGCTCCCGGTCGGCGAAGGCGTCCTCCGCCTCCCGGGCGCGGGTGTCCCCGCCGGCGAGCTCCTCCGCGGCGGCGGCCGTCGCGGCGCGACCCTCGATCCGGTCGCGCACGAACTCGAAGGTCGGGGCACCGGACTCCGTGTAGTCGCCGACCGGGCCGACCGGGCCGACCGGGCCGGCCGGCTCGACGGGGTCGCCGGGCACGTCCGGGTCCGGCACGGCGGGCGGGTTCGGCGTGGGCTCGCTCATCGGCACTCCTGACGGACGGGCCACCGAGCGTACCGGCGGCCCGGCGGCCGCGGAGAAGCGGCACCGACGAGAAGCGGCACCGACGAGAAGCGGCACCGACGAGAAGCGGCACCGACGAGAAGCGGCACCGACGAGAAGCGGCACCGACGAGAAGCAGCACCGACGAGAAGCAGCACCGACGAGAAGCAGCGCCGATGAGTTCCGGCGCCGGCGCCGGTCGTAGGACCATGACGACGTTCGCGCTGGTGCCCGGGGCCGGGACCGACACCTGGTACTGGGGCCCGCTGATGTGGGAGCTGACCGGCCGGGGACACCGCGCCGTCCCGGTCGACCTGCCCTGCGACGACGACGGCGCCCGCCTGGAGGACTACGCCGACGCCGTCGTCGAGGCGGTGAAGGCCGGGGGTGACGGGGAGCCGGACGACCTGGTCGTCGTCGCGCACTCCTTCGGCGGGTTCACCGCGCCGCTGGTGTGCGACCGCCTCGCCGTGCGCGAGCTCGTGCTGGTGACGGCGATGGTCCCGGCACCCGGCGAGCCCGCGTCCGGCTGGGGTGCCGCCACCGGGGCCGCCGCCGCGCTGGCGGACCAGGACGCGCGGGACGGCCGGGACCCCGACGACGTCGTCGCCCTGTTCTTCCACGACGTCCCCGACGAGGTCGCCGCCGAGGCGCTGCGCCACGACCGCGACCAGTCGTCGACGGCGTGGGAGCAGCCGTGGCCGCGGGACGGCTGGCCGGACGTCCCGACCCGGTTCCTGCTGTGCCGCGACGACAAGCTGTTCCCGTCGGCGTTCATGCGGACCGTGGTGGCCCGCAGGCTGCGCGGTGTCGTCCCCGAGGCGGTCCCGGGCTCGCACCATCCGATGCTCTCGCACCCCGCGCAGCTGGCCGGGACGCTGCTGGGGCGATGATGCCCGGGTGGCGCGCACGCGGATCCGGGAGCTGGTCGTGGTGCACGACGCGCGCTGCGCCGCGTGCTCGCGGATCGCGCAGGAGCTGCCGGGCTGCGTGACCGTCCGGGTGCGCGCACGGTCCTGCCGGGAGCCGCGGCTCGCCGAGATCTACCCGAATCTGCCCGCCGACGTCGCCGGGTGCCGGGTGCCTGCCGTCGGTGTCGTGCGGACCGACGGGCAGGTCCGCTGGTGGCCGGGCATGCGCGGGGTGCTCGGTATCGCGCCGGTCCTGCGGCCCGGGTCGCTGCCGGTCGCGGTGCGGCTCCTGCGCGAGGCGGTCGCGGCCCGCCGCTGACGGGGGCGTGTCCCGGACCGTCGCCGAGCAACTAGCGTGGGTGCCGTGACGATCTCGGGCTACGGGTCCTGGCCGACACCGGTGACGTCGGAACTGGTGGTGACGGCCGCGGTGCGGCTCGGCGACGTCCGTCCGGACGGCGCCCCCGGTGCGGAGGGCACCGGCGTGATCTGGGCCGAGGGCCGCGCGACCGAGGGCGGGCGCATCCAGCTCGTCCGCCGCACCGACGACGGCACCCGCACCGACCTGCTGCCCGACGGCGCCAACGCGCGCACCGCGGTCCACGAGTACGGCGGCGGTGCCTGGTGGCTGCACGCGGGCAGCCCCGGCGTCGTCTGGTACGTCGAGTGGGCCGACCAGCGGCTGTACCGGCTCGACCGCGGCGCCGCACCGGTGGCGCTGACCCCGGAGCCGGACGTCCCGCGCGGTGACCGCTACGCCGACGGCGACGTCGCGCCCGACGGGTCCTGGCTGGTCGCGGTGCGCGAGCACCACCCGTCCGCGGGCTGCCCCGCCACCGACGTCGTCAACGAGATCGTCCGGCTCGACGCGCGCGAACCGTCCGCGCCGGAGGTCGTCGTGACCGGCCCGGACTTCGTCGCCGCGCCGCGGATCTCCCCGGACGGCGCGACCCTGGCCTGGCTGTCCTGGGACCACCCGTCGATGCCGTGGGACGACGTCGAACTCACCGTGCGGGACCTCGCGTCCGGGGTGGACGTCGTCGTCGCGGGCGGGCCCGGGGAGTCGGTCACCGAGCCGCAGTGGCAGCCCGACGGCTCGCTCACCTTCCTGTCCGACCGCACCGGCTGGTGGAACCTCTACCGCTGGATGCCCGGCGAGGACATCGAGCCGCTGGTCCGGACCGACGCGGAGATCGGTGTCCCCGGCTGGGCGCTCGGCGGGTCCCGCTACACCCTCCTCGACGACGGCCGGGTCGTGTTCGCGCGGTCGTCGCACGGGTTCGACGCGCTCGCCGTCCGCGAGCTGAACGGGCAGATCTCCGAGCTCGACACCCCGTTCTCGGCGATCGGGTCGGTGCGCGCCGACGGGCCGCACGCCGTGGTCTGCGTGGCCGGCAGCCCGACCGCGGAGCCGGGCGTGCACCGCGTCGTCCCCGCGCCGGCGAGTGCGGGGGAGCCGGGCGCGGCCGGGGTGCAGACGCTGCGGCCGCCGCGGGACCTCGGCCTGCACCCGGAGACGATCTCGGTCCCGGAGCCGATCCAGTTCCTGTCGTCCGACGCCGCGGGCAGCCCGCGCACCGGCTACGCGCTGTACTACCCGCCGCTCGGGATGGGCGACGCCCCCGAGGGCGAGCTCCCGCCGCTGCTCGTCGTCATCCACGGCGGGCCGACCGGGTCGGCGGTGCCGGTGCTCGCCGTCGGAGTGCAGTACTGGACGAGCCGCGGGTTCGGCGTCGTCGACGTCGACTACGGCGGCTCCACCGGGTACGGGCGCGCCTACCGCGAGCAGCTGAAGGGCGCATGGGGCCTGGTCGACGTCGCCGACTGCCTCGCCGCCGCGCGGACGCTCGCCGACACCGGCCGGGTCGACCCACAGCGGATGGCCATCCGCGGCGGGTCCGCGGGCGGGTTCACCACGCTCGCCGCGCTGGCCCGGGAGGACACCCCGTTCTCCGCCGGTGCCGACCACTTCGGCGTCGCCGACCTGGCAGCGCTCGCCGCGGACACCCACAAGTTCGAGTCCCGCTACCTCGACGGTCTCGTCGGCCCCTGGCCCGGCGCCCGCGACGTCTACACCGAGCGCTCCCCGCTCACGCACGTCGACGCGTTCTCCACGCCGCTGATCGTGTTGCAGGGCGACGAGGACGCGATCGTCCCGCCGAACCAGTCCGAGATGATCGTCGACGCGCTGCGCGAGCGCGGGGTGCCGGTCGCCTACCTCCTCTTCGCCGGGGAACAGCACGGCTTCCGGAAGGCGGAGAACATCCGCCGGGCGCTCGACGCGGAGCTCGCCTTCTACGGGCGGGTGTTCGGGTTCGGCCTGCCCCCCGAGGAGGGCATCGAGCCGGTGGAGATCGAGAACCTGTGACCACGGGGCCGCGCGGGGGCCACTTCGTCGCCCGGGTGTCGCTCGCCCCGGACGCCCCGGCCGACGGCTACCCGTTCGACCTGCCCGCCGTCCGGTGGCTGCGCGAGCACGGCGCCCTGCCGCTGTACCCCGGCGTCACGTTCCTCGTCGGCGAGAACGGGTCCGGCAAGTCGACCCTGGTCGAGGCGCTCGCCGTCGCGATCGGTCTGAACCCGGAGGGCGGGTCACGCTCGTTCCGGTTCGCGACCCGCGGCAGCGAGTCGGACCTCGGCGCGCACCTGAGGGTCGCGCGGCGCCCGGGGCGGGAGCGGACCAGCTTCTTCCTGCGCGCCGAGTCGTACTACAACGTGGCGACAGAGGTGGAGCGACTCGACCGGGCGGGCGGGCCGCCGCTTCTGCCGGCCTACGGCGGGTCCGGCCACGAGCGGTCCCACGGCGAGTCGTTCGTCGCCCTGCTCAACCACCGCTTCGGCCCGCGCGGGCTCTACCTGCTCGACGAGCCGGAGGCCGCGCTCTCGCTGACGGGCGCGCTCGCCGTCCTGCGCCGGATGACCGACCTGACCGGGCAGGGCAGCCAGTTCGTCGTCGCGACGCACTCACCGGTGCTGCTCGCCCTGCCCGGCGCGACGATCCTGGAGATCGGCGACGACGGTGCGATCCGGAAGGTCGGCTACGACGACGCCGCGCCGGTGGTACTCACCCGCGGGTTCCTCGCCGACCCGGACGCGTTCCTGCGGCACCTGTAGACGCCGACGAGCCCCGGGGACGCGGGGTCCCCGGGGCTCGTCGTACAGAGGCTGTCCGGCTCAGGTGATGCCGCCCGCGCCCGACGGCATCGCCGGCGCGACCTGGTCCGGACCCTGGGTGCTCGTCGCCCGCGGTCCGCGGGCGAGCCGCTTCTCCACCAGCCGGGAGAGACCGGTCAGGATCAGGCACAGTCCGATGTAGATGACCGCGATGACGATCGCGACCGGGAGGATCGGGGCACCGAGCTGGTTCTGGCTGCCGAGGAAACGCGCCTGGTAGAGCAGCTCCGGGTAGAGGATGATGAACCCGAGCGCGGTGTCCTTCAGGACCACCACGAGCTGCGACAGGATCGTCGGCAGCATCGACCGGAACGCCTGCGGGAGCAGCACGTTCGTCATCACCTGGGTCTTGCGCAGCCCGAGCGCGTAGGCGGCCTCCCGCTGCCCGCGCGGCACCGCGTTGACGCCGGCCCGGAAGACCTCGGCCAGCACCGACCCGTTGTAGAGCATCAGGCCGAGCACCACGGCCCAGAAGGCGTCGATGTCGATGCCGAGGCCCTGGGAGAGCCCGAAGTACAGGATGAAGATCAGGACCAGCAGCGGGATGGCACGGAAGAACTCGACGATCGCCGTCGCCGGTCCGCTGACCCACCGGTGGTCGGACAGCCTGCCGCCCGCGAACACGGCCCCGAACACCAGGGAGAGCACCGCGGCGACGAGGAACGCGCTGACGGTCGCCCACAGCGCACCCAGCAGGATGTACTGGATGTTGACGTAGGTGATCCACTCCCACAGGCGCGGGGAGAACTGACCGGCGTCGTAGAACCGCCACAGGACGAACGCGACGATCGCGACGACGGCGGCGACACCGACGACGCCGAGCGCCCGGTTCCGCCGGACCGCGGCCGGTCCGGGCACGTCGTAGAGGACGCTGCTCATGTCGCCTCCCCGGTGGGACGGACGTCGGCGGGCATGGTCGGTGCACCTCCGGTGCGTGTCACGGCGGTCACCGGGCGACCCCCCACCGCGCGTCGAGGCGGCGCTGCAGCAGGGTCAGCGGCGCGACCAGGATGATGAAGAACAGCGCCACCCAGAGCAGGCCGACGAGCACGTTGTACCCCCGCTCGGAGAGGACGCTGTACACGTTGCCCATGTTGAACACCGCGAAGCCGGACGCGATGGTCGTGTTCTTCAGCAGGGCGATCTGGACGTTCGTCATCGGGGGCACCACGGCGCGGACGGCCTGCGGCAGGACGACCTGGCCGAGCGTCTGGGTGAAGGTGAACCCGAGCGCGCGGGCCGCCTCGGCCTGGCCGACGGGGACCGTGTTGATCCCCGAGCGGACGACCTCGCAGACGAAGGCCGCCGTGTAGAGGGTCAGACCGATGCAGGCGAGGGCGAAGAACGGGAGCTCCACCAGCTCCAGGCGCGGGTAGGCGAAGGCGAAGAAGAACAGGACCAGGGTGAGTGGCGTGTTCCGCATGACCGTCACGTACGCGGACCCGAAGCTGCGCAGCGCCGGGACCGGGCTGACCCGCAGGCCCGCGACGAGGGTGCCCAGCAGTAGCGACCCGATCGCCGCGATGACGAACAGTCCTACCGTGCCGACGAGCCCGCGCCAGTACACGTCGATGTTGTCCAGCAGGACGTCCACCGCGGTGTTCTCCTTCCGTGCTCGTCCGCCCCGGCCGGGCGTGCGGTGACGGGGTCACCGCACGCCCGGGGAGCGGGTGGGTCAGTAACGCTCGATCTGCGGCGGGTCGGCCGGGGTGCCCGACTTGCCCAGGGTGCCGTCGTAGATCGTCTTCCAGGTGCCGTCGTCGATCGCGGTCTGCAGCAGGTCGTTGACCTTGGTGCGGAACGCCGTGTCGTTGAGCGGCACGCCGATGCCGTAGGGCTCCTCGGAGAAGGTCTCGCCGACGACCTTCAGCTGCTCCGGGTTCTGCGAGGCGTAGCCGAGCAGGATCGCGTCGTCGGTGGTGACGGCGTCGACCTGGCCGTTGATCAGTTGGTCGACACACTGGGTGTAGGTCTGGAACTCGACGATGCTGGTGGTGAGGTTCTGGTCCCGGACCCGCTGGATCGGGGTCGAACCGGTGACCGAGCAGACCGTCTTGCCCTGCAGGGTCTGCGGCCCGGTGATCTCGTTCTCGTCGGCGCGGACCAGCAGGCCCTGGCCCGCGGTGTAGTACGGGCCGGCGAACCCGACGCGCTGCTTGCGCTTGTCGTTGATCGTGTAGGTGCCGACGTAGTAGTCGACCTCGCCGCGCTCGATGACGTCCTCGCGGGCCGCGGACGGGACGACCTTCCAGTCGATCTGGTCCGGCGCGAAGCCGAGCCCGCCGGCGACCGTCTTCGCGACGTCGATGTCGAAGCCGGAGAACTCACCGGTGGTCGCGTCACGGAAGCCGAGGCCGGGCTGGTCGTCCTTCACACCGACGACGACGCGGCCGCGCTGCTGCATCGCCTGGAAGGTCGGCGAGCCCTCGACGGTCACGTTCTGCGCGACGACCGGCTCGTAGCCGGACCCCGCGGCGCCGGGCGAGCCCTCCTGGCCACAGCCGGCCAGTGCCAGGGCGGCGGCCATGGCGGCCGCCACCAGGATCCGGGTTCTCTTCATCATGATCTCCGCTCGTGAACGGGTGGTGGGACGGGTGCCGCGGGTGCGGCGGGACGGTGCTCCGGTGACCGGCGGCCGGGGAGCCGCTGCCGGTCGGGGCCGGACCTCGGCTCAGTGGCTGAGGATCTTGCCCAGGAAGTCCTTCGCGCGGTCGCTGCGCGGGTGGGTGAAGAAGTCGTCCGGTGTGGAGTCCTCGACGATCTCGCCGTCGCTCATGAACACCACCCGGTGCGCGGCCCGGCGGGCGAAGCCCATCTCGTGGGTCACGACGACCATCGTCATGCCCTCGGAGGCCAGCGACGTCATCGTGTCCAGGACCTCGTTGACCATCTCCGGGTCCAGTGCGGAGGTGGGCTCGTCGAAGAGCATCACCTTCGGCTTCATCGCCAGCGCGCGGGCGATCGCGGCCCGCTGCTGCTGCCCGCCGGAGAGCTGGGCCGGGTACTTGTCGCGCTGGTTCGCGATACCGACGCGCTCCAGCAGGGCCAGGCCGGTCTTCTCCGCCTCGGCCTTCGACACCCCGCGGACCTTGATCGGCGCGAGCGTGACGTTCTCGAGGATCGTCTTGTGCGCGAACAGGTTGAACGACTGGAAGACCATTCCGACGTCGGCCCGGAGCGCGGCGAGCGCCTTGCCCTCGGCCGCGAGGGGAGTCCCGTCGATCTCGATCGTCCCGGTGTCGATGGGCTCCAGCCGGTTGATCGTCCGGCAGAGTGTCGACTTGCCGGAACCGGACGGGCCGAGGACGACGACGACCTCACCCCGCGCGACCTCGAGCTCGATGTCGCGGAGGACGTGGAGGTCGCCGAAGTGCTTCTGCACCCCGGTCATCCGGACCATGGGGGTGCGGGACTCGGGCGTGCTGGTCATGCTGCCTCCGGACATGGCGAGAGCCTGGACGGAACGGACACCGCAGTCCACCACCTTGAGGAAGCCTTAGGGTCTCGGCCACGTAACGGAAGGGGCGGTGCGCGGGTGCACATCCTGCTCATCGAGGACGACGACAGGGTCGCGGCCGCGCTGCGTCCGGCGCTGCACCGGCACGGGATGACCACGACCCGGCTCGACCACGGCCGCGGGGTGGTCGACCACCTCGACGGGGTCGACGTCGTCCTGCTCGATCTCGGGCTGCCCGACGCCGACGGCCTCGACGTCTGCCGTGAGATCCGGGCGGTCAGCGAGGTGCCGGTCCTCATGGTGACCGCCCGTGGCGAGGTGACCGACCGGATCGCGGGCCTGCACACCGGCGCCGACGACTACCTGGTGAAGCCCTACGACATCGGCGAGCTCGTCGCCCGGGTGCACGCGGTGCAGCGCCGCCGCAAGGTGCGCGACGACGGCACCGCGGCCCCGGCTGGTGCGGCGCCGGTGGCGGTGGGGGACGTCCGCATCGACCCGGAGCGGCACGCCGTCACGGTCGCCGGTGAGGAGGTCGTGCTCACCCGCAAGGAGTTCCAGGTGCTCGCGCTGCTCGCCCGCGCCGACGGCGCCGTCTGCACCCGGGCACAGATCGTCGCCGAGGTGTGGGGGCGCGGCTGGGCCGGTGCGAACCGGACGCTGGACGTGCACGTCGCGACCCTGCGCACCAAGCTCGGGCGGCCCGAGCTGATCCGGACCGTCCGGGGCGTCGGGTACCGCTTCGCCGCCACCGAGGACTAGGCGACCGGGGGAGCGGGATGCGGAGCCGGTTGCTGCTGGTCGTCCTGGTGCTCGTCGGGCTGCTCGCCGCCGGGCTCGGGGTGCCGCTGGCGCTCACCGACGCCCAGCGCAGCCAGGAGGAGGTCTTCACCGACCGGCTGACCGACACGATCTCGTTCGCCTCCGCCGCGCAGCGGCCGCTGATCGAGTCCCCGGACGGGCGGTCCGCGACGACGGCGTTCACCGCCGAGATCACCCGCTACGACGAGGTGTACGACGTCGCCGTCGCCGTGTTCGACCGGTCCGGCGCGCTGCTCGCCTCCTCCCGCCCCGCGGAACGGCTGCCGGAGCTCGCCGGCGACCCGGCCGCCCGGTTGCAGGTCGCGCTGGCCGGCCGCCGCTCGGCCACCGAGCCGCTGCTGATGCCGTGGGACGACCGGCCGATCGTGCTGGCCGAACCCGTCCTGGTCGACGGCGAGGTGGTCGGCGCCGCGATGACGGTCTCGCCGACCGACGCGCTGCGCTCGGCCGAGCTGCGCACCTGGTCGGTGATCACCGGCGCGGCGCTGCTGGCGCTGCTCGCCGGGACCCTCGTGGCACTGCCGCTCACCGCGTGGATCCTGCGCCCGGTCCGGCGGCTCGACGAGGCGATGGGCCGGGTCGGGACCGCGGTCGTCGCGGGCGGCCCGCCCGGTCCGCCGATCCGCCGCAGCGGACCGCCGGAGCTGCGGTCGCTGTCCGGGTCGTTCGACCGGATGACCGAGACCGTCCGGGAGGCGATCGCCGCGCAGCGCGCCTTCGTCGCCGACGCCTCGCACCAGCTCCGCAACCCGCTCACCGCTCTCCGCCTGCGCCTGTCCAACCTGGACGGCCGGGTCGATCCGGGCGCGGCCGACGAGCACCTCGCCGCGATGGAGGAGGCCGAGCGGCTGTCCGGTGTGCTGGACGGGCTGCTCGCGCTGGCCCGGGCGGAGCGGACGGTCGAGACGGGTGCGGAGGCCGCCGGGACCGAGCTCGACGACGTCGTCGACGACCGGGTGGAGAACTGGCAGCCGCTGGCCGAGCACAACGGGGTGGAGCTGCGGCGCAGCGGGCCGCGGGGGATGCGGGCCCGGATCGGCACGGCCGGGCTGGAGGGGGTGCTCGACGCGGTGCTCGACAACGCGCTCAAGTACACCCCGCGGGGCCGCCGGATCCGGGTCGCGACGCTGCGGGTCGCGGGCCGGGTCGGGGTCAGCGTCGTCGACGGCGGGCCCGGCATGCCGGACGAGGACCGTGCCCGGGCCACCGACCGGTTCTGGCGCGCGCCCGGCCAGACCAACGTGGAGGGCAGCGGGCTGGGACTGGCGATCGCCGCCCGGACGGCGGCGGCGGTCGGCGGGACGCTGGCCCTCGACCCGGCACCGGGCGGTGGCCTGCGGGTCACGCTGTGGCTCGATCCGGTCCCGGAGCACCCGGATCCGTGACCGCGGCGCCGGTCAGTACCCCTTGGTCGAGCGGTAGAACTCGACGGCGCCCGGGTGCAGTGCGATCGGCTGGGTGCCGATCGCCGAGCGCGAGTCGACGGTCACCGCGGCCGGGCTGGCCTGGGCGAGCCGGGGCTGCCCCTCGAACGCGGCGTCGATCAGCGAGCGCGCCGTCGTGTCGGGCATGCCGGCGGTCGCGAGCAGCACGTTGCGCACCGACAGGCACGACACCGGGCCGGGCAGGCCGTAGGTGTTCGCGGGCACCGTGCCGACCGAGTAGACCGGGAACCGCTCCCGCATCCGGTCGAGCACCGCGCCGAGGTCCAGCAGCCGGATCGGCAGCTCGTCGGCCAGCTCCCGGATGCCGTCGGTCGGGACCCCGCCGGACCAGAAGAACGCGTCGATCCGGCCGCCGCGCAACGCCTCCACCGCGTCCGGCAGCCCCAGGCCGGCCTGCTCGCCGAGACCCGCGGTCCCGATCCCGGCGACGTCGAGCAGGCGCAGCGCGATCGGCTGGTAGCCGCTGCCCGCCGGGCCGATCGACACCCGGGCGCCGCGCAGGTCGTCGAGCGAGCGGTACCGCGAGTCCCGCCGGACGACGACGTGGGTGACGTCGTCGTAGAGCCGCGCCAGCGCCAGGGGCTCCGTCGCTCCGGTGACGCCCGCGGCGACGTCGGCGGCGACGTCGACCTGGCTGATCGCCACGGTCGCGGCGCCGGAGACGAGCAGCTGCATGTTCTGGGTGCTGCCCGCCGTGGTCAGCACCTCGGTGCTCGTCGCGGGGCCGAGCCGTTCCTGCCAGAGGGCGGCCAGCGTGCGGGCGAGCGAGATGTAGACGCCGGGCTGCACGCCACCGGCGATCACCAGCCGGGACGGTGGCGCGGGCCCGGTGCAGCCCGCGACACCGAGGGCACCGAGCGAGACGCCCGCCGCCAGCCCGGCCCCGAGCAGGGCGCGGCGTGACAGGGCGCGCTGCGCCGTGCCGCCCCCGGTCGTCATCCGGCCATCCTCCCGGTGCGGTGTCACCGTGTCGCCGCGAGGGCTCTCCGCCGGGCCCGCGCAGCGGGCCGGGCCCGGCGGCGCCTACCCTCGGGGTGTGAGCCGCAGCTACACCGTGCGCACCTACGGGTGCCAGATGAACGTGCACGACACGGAGCGGATGGCGGGTCTGCTGGAGCAGGCGGGCTACGCCAGGGCCGAGGATCCCGACGCCGCCGACGTGGTCGTGTTCAACACGTGTGCGGTGCGCGAGAACGCGGACAACAAGCTCTACGGCAACCTCGGCCACCTCCGCCCGCGCAAGCAGGCGAACCCGGACATGCAGATCGCCGTCGGCGGGTGCCTCGCCCAGAAGGACCGCGACACGATCACGCGGAAGGCCCCGTGGGTCGACGTCGTGTTCGGCACGCACAACGTGCACGCGCTGCCCACCCTGCTGGAGCGCGCCCGGCACAACGAGACCGCGGAGGTCGAGATCGCCGAGTCGCTCGAGGTGTTCCCCTCGACGCTGCCGGCCCGCCGCGAGTCCGCCTACGCGGGCTGGGTGTCGATCTCGGTCGGCTGCAACAACACGTGCACCTTCTGCATCGTGCCCGCGCTGCGCGGCAAGGAGCGCGACCGGCGCCCCGGCGACGTGCTCGCCGAGGTCGAGGCGCTGGCCGCCGAGGGCGTGCTCGAGGTGACGCTGCTCGGCCAGAACGTCAACGCCTACGGCCAGGACATGGGCGACCGGGAGGCGTTCTCGAAGCTGCTGCGGGCCTGCGGCGGCGTCGAGGGCCTGGAGCGGGTCCGCTTCACCTCGCCGCACCCGCGCGACTTCACCTCCGACGTGATCGCCGCGATGGCGGAGACGCCGAACGTCTGCCCGCAGCTGCACATGCCGCTGCAGTCGGGCTCCGACGCCGTCCTGCGCCGGATGCGCCGCTCCTACCGGTCGGACCGCTTCCTGCGGATCCTGTCCGACGTGCGGGAGTCCATCCCGCACGCGGCGATCTCCACCGACATCATCGTCGGCTTCCCGGGCGAGACCGAGGAGGACTTCCAGGCGACCCTCGACGTCGTCGCCGCGGCCCGGTTCTCCCAGGCCTTCACGTTCCAGTACTCGCCCCGCCCCGGGACGCCCGCGGCCGACATGGACGGGCAGCTGCCCAAGAAGGTCGTGCAGGAGCGCTACGAGCGTCTCGTCGCCCTCCAGGAGGAGATCTCCTGGGAGGAGAACCGCGCGCAGGAGGGCCGGGAGGTCGAGCTCCTCGTCTCCACCGGCGAGGGCCGCAAGGACGACGCCACCCGCCGGCTCACCGGCCGGGCGCGCGACGGGCGGCTCGTCCACTTCGCCCCGGGCGACGCGACCGGGATCCGGCCCGGCGACCTCGTCACCGTCCGGATCGACTACGGCGCCCCGCACCATCTCGTCGCCGACGGCGGGGTCACGACCCACCGCCGCACCCGTGCCGGGGACGCGGCCGAGGCCGGGACCCGGCCCACCGGCGCGCCCACCACCCTGGGACTGCCCGCCTTCGGGAAGCCGGCCGAGGAGCCGGCCCCCGAGTCGCCGTGCGCCGTCCCGGCCCCCTGAGGAGGATCCGATGAGCAGCGACGTGACGCCGGAGACCCGCGCGGAGATCGACGACGCCGGCCGGGCCGCGACCCGGCGGATCGACCCGGGCACGCGGGCCATGCTGATCGCGGTCGCGGTCGTCGCCGCGGTGGCGTCACTGCTGCTGCCGTGGGTGGCGGGGGCGCCCGGCTGGGAGGTCCTCGCGGGGGGTGCGGCGGGCCCGCTGCCGCGGCTGTTCTCCGTCACGCTGACGGTGTTCGCGATCGTCGTGTCCGCGTCGGCCCTGCTCACCCGGCTGTGGGTGCTGGCCTGGCTCGCCGCCTTCGGCTGCGGCATCTCGTCGGTGAACGGTGTCTGGGCGATCTGGTCGCAGCAGACCGGCGCCGCGGGCGGGCCCGGGTTCGGGCTGGTGCTGGGTGTGATCGCGGTCGTGCTGCTGACCTTCGTGTGGGCGGGCGCGGCGCTGGCGCGTTCCTGAACGGCCGGCGCGGCCCCGGACGGGGCCGCGCACGGACCTACAGCTCGTTGACCGACTGCTCGGCCGCGTCCAGCCACTCCCGCCACTGGGCCGCCTGGGCACGGGCCTGCTCGGCCCGCCTGCGGTCACCGGACGCCTCGGCCTTCTCGGCCTGCGCCTCGAACTGCTCGACCCGGGACCGGAACTGCTCGACGCGGGCCTGGGCCTCCGGGTCCGTCCGGCGCCACTGTGCGTCGGCGGCCTCGGCGACCTTCTCCTCGATCCCGCGCAGCCGCCCCTCGAGGGTGCGGATCTCGTCGCGCGGGACCTTGCCGATGTCCTCCCAGCGTTCCTGGACGTCGCGCAGCGCGGCCCGGGCGGCGTCCGGGTTCGAGAGGTCGATCTTCTCGGCCTCGGCGAGCAGCACCCGCTTCGCGTCGGCGTTCTCCGCGAACTCGGCGTCGCGGGCGGAGAAGTGCTCGTTGCGGCGGGCGAAGAACCGGTCCTGCGCACCGCGGAACCGCGACCACAGCGCGTCGTCGGCCTCCCGGTGCGCCCGGCCCGCGGCCTTCCACTCGGTCATCAGGTCCCGGTAGGCGGCCGCGGTCGACGACCACTCGTCGGACTCGGCGAGGGCCTCGGCCTGCTCGGCGAGCTCCTCCTTGCGGCCCTTGGCGACGACCCGCTGCCGGTCCAGGTCGGCGAAGTGCGAGCCGCGCCGCCGGTTGAACGCCTCCCGCGCCTTCGAGTACCGCTTCCACAGCTGCTCGTCGTGCTTGCGGTCGACGCCCTTGATCGTGCGCCACTCGTCGAGGATCGCCTTGAACCGGTCACCCGCCTGCTTCCACTGGGTGGACTCCTCGGCGAGCTTCTCCGCCTCGACGGTCAGCGCCTCCTTGCGGGCGACGGCGTCGTGCCGGGCCCGGTCACGCTCCTCGCGCGCGGCGTGGACGCCCTCCTCGGCGCGGCCGACGAGCTCGTCGAGCCGGGTCCGCAGCGCCGCCACGTCACCGACGACGGCCGGTTCCTCCAGCCCCGCGATCAGCGTGCGCAGCGCGGTGAGCGACGCCTTCGGGTCGCCGCCACCGGCGATCCGGGCGGCCAGCACCTCGGTCTCGGTGACGAGCGCGTCGAACCGGCGGGCGAAGTGCTCCAGCCCCTCCGCGGGCGGTCCGGCCTGGTACGAGCCGACCACCCGCTCGCCGTCGGGGCCGAGCAGGGTGATGGTGCCGTCGTCGTCGGCGCGGCCCCAGCGGCCCGGGTCGGCGACCGCCGACGGGACCGGGGACGGGTGCGCGGCCGGCGGTACCGGTGCGGCGTTCTGCGCCGCCGGTCCGGGCTTCGCGCCGGGCGGCGGCCCGGGACGCGGGCCGGGGCGCGGCCCCGGCTTCGGGACCGAACCGGGGTTCGGCGGGCGTGCTCCGGGCGTGGCGGCGTTGGTCTCGGGCACCGGTGTCCTCCTCGTTCGGCCCACCGGATCACCGGCGGGCGCCCCGTCCGGATGTCCGTCCGGGGCCGTGCGCGCACCGGGCTCCTCGCCGTGGCCAGGAGCCGGGATGGAGATTCAAGCAGGTCCACCACCTCCGGGGGAACCGCCGAGGCCCCGGCCGGGGACCGTGCGCGCCTCGAACGGGCGTCCGGTGTCGGCGAACCGCACGGTCCGGACACGGCGCGGTGGCGTTCCGCCGGGGCTCCGGGCGAGGGGCGCCCACGCTGGCTACGCTCGGGCGCCGTGCCCGCCGCGATCGCCGTCCTGCCCCAGCCGCCGCTGCTCGTCCCCGACCTGAGCGGGGACGCCGCCGTCGAGACCGAGGCGCTGCGCGAGGCCGTCGGCGCGGTCGTGACGGGACTCGCCGCGGCCGCCGCCGACTGGATCGTCGTCGGGGCGGACCAGGGCGGTCGCCGCACCGTCGCCCCCGGCACCCGGGGCACGTTCGCCGGGTACGGCCACGACGTCCCGGTCGCCCTCCCCGGCCCGGAAGGCGCCGACGAGGGCGCCGAGCTGCCGCTGCCGCTGCTGGTCGCGGCGTGGGCGGCGGCCGGTGCGGGCGTGCGGTCGGCGCGCGGCGAGCTGGTCGCGCCGGACGCCCCGCCGGCGGACTGCCGGGCGCTCGGTGCGGCACTGGCCGCTGAGGACGCGGGCCTGCTCGTCGTGGGGGACGGCGCCGCCCGGCACTCCACGACGGCCCCCGGCGGGTTCGACGAGCGCGCCGAGGCGTTCGACGCCGTCGTCGCCGCGGCCCTCGACGACGCGTCGCCCGGCGCGCTCGCCGGGCTCGACCCGGCCGCCGCGGCGGAGCTGTGGGCGGCGGGCCGCGCCCCCTGGCAGGTCCTCGCCGGCGCCGCGTCCGGGCGGGACTGGCGGGCCGCGCACCGGCACACCTCGATGCCCTACGGCGTCGCCTACCACGTCGCGCTGTGGGAACCGGCGTGACGGCCGGCGGTGACGGCGGGCCGGGGCTGGTCGCCGTCGTCGGGCCGACGGCGACCGGCAAGTCCGACCTCGGCCTGGAGATCGCGCTCGCGCTCGGCGGCGAGGTCGTCAACGTCGATGCGATGCAGCTCTACCGCGGCCTCGACATCGGCACCGCGAAGCTCCCCGTCCCCGAGCGCCGCGGCGTGCCGCACCACCTGCTCGACGTCCTCGACGTGCGGGAGACCGCCTCGGTCGCCGCCTACCAGCGCGAGGCGCGCGCCGTGATCGAGCGCCTGCGGGCCTGCGGCCGCACCCCGGTGCTGGTCGGCGGGTCCGGGCTCTACGTCCAGGCGGTCCTCGACGAGCTGGAGTTCCCCGGGACCGATCCGGGGCTGCGTGCCGAGCTGGAGGCGGAGCTGGAGCGGGACGGGCCGGGGGCGCTGCACCGCAGGCTCGCCGACGCCGATCCCGCGGCGGCCGCCGAGGTGCTGCCGTCGAACGGGCGGCGGATCGTCCGCGCGCTGGAGGTGATCGCGCTGACCGGCGGCCCGTTCCGCGCGACGCTGCCCACCACCGGTGCGCCCCGCTACGGCGCCGTGCTGCTCGGCGTCGACCGCGACGTCGCCGAGCTCGACGAGCGGGTCGCGCTCCGGGTGGACCGGATGCTCGGCGACGGCCTGGTCGAGGAGACCCGCGGCCTGCTGCCGCACGGGCTGGCCGAGGGCCGGACCGCGTCCCGGGCACTGGGGTACCGGCAGGTGATCGAGGCGCTCGAACGGGATCCCGACGCCCCGGACCTCGCCGTGGTCCGCGAGGAGACCGTCCGCGCCACCCGCCGGTTCGTGCGGCGGCAGCGGTCCTGGTTCCGCCGCGACAAGCGGATCCACTGGCTCGACGGCGCGGCCCCGGACCTGGTCGCGGACGCGCGGTCGGTGCTCGCTCGTACCCTGGTGGCATGAGCGGCGGGATCGAGTTCACCAAGGGCCACGGCACCCGGAACGACTTCGTCGTGCTGCCCGATCCCGACGCCGCGCTCGACCTGACCCCGGAACGGGTCGCGGCGCTCTGCGACCGCCACGGCGGCATCGGCGCCGACGGCGTCCTGCGCGTCGTGCGCTGGGCGAAGCTGGCCGGGGACGAGTCGGTGCCCGAGCCGGTCCCCGGCGTCGAGTGGTTCATGGACTACCGCAACGCCGACGGCTCGGTCGCCGAGATGTGCGGCAACGGGGTGCGGGTGTTCGCCCGCTACCTGCACGAGCGCGGCTGGGCGCCCGGCGGCGGTCCCGTCGGCACCCGGGCCGGGGTGCGGACCGCGACGCTGTCCGGCGACACCGTGTCGGTCGACATGGGCCCGGTCGCGATCGGTCCGGCCTCGGTCGCGACGACCGGTGGCGCCCGGTTCGACGGCATCGCCCTCGACGTCGGCAACCCGCACCTGGCCTGCGTCACCGCCACCGACCCGGACGCGCTGGACCTCACCGGGGCACCGGCCGTCGACCCGGAGGTGTTCCCTCGCGGCGTCAACGTCGAGTTCGTGACCCCGCTGGACGGCCCGGCCGACGGCGGGCGCGTCCGGATGCGGGTGCACGAGCGGGGCGTAGGGGAGACCCTGGCGTGCGGCACCGGGACCGTCGCGGCCGTCGTCGCCGCGCTGCGCGCCGCCGGGCACCCGGCCGGTGACGTGCACGTCGACACCCCCGGCGGCCGGCTCCGGGTGACCGTCGGGGCGGGCGACGACGCGGCCACCGGCACGACGGTGCTGCACGGCCCCGCCGTCCTGCTCGCGACCGGCGAGATCGACCGCACCTGGTGGGACCGGCCCGCCTGACCGGCGCGAATCCGGGCGGACACACGCCCGCCGACGTGGAACACTGGACGGCACGATGACTGAAGCCCACACCGCCGCCGTGCCGTCCACGTCCGCAGGGTCCGCCGTCCCGTCGGCGGGCGAGCTGGACCTCGAGGAGCGCTCGTCGCTCCGCCGGATCCACGGCCTCTCCACCGAGCTCACCGACATCACCGAGGTCGAGTACCGGCGGCTCCAGCTCGAACGGGTCGTGCTGGTCGGGGTGTGGACCGAGGGCAGCGCCGAGCAGGCCGACGCCTCGCTCGCCGAGCTCGCCCGCCTCGCCGAGACCGCGGGGTCCGAGGTCCTCGACGGACTCGTGCAGCGCCGCTCGACGCCGGATCCGGCGACCTTCATCGGCTCCGGCAAGGTCGACGAGCTGTCCACGGTGGTCCGCGCGACCGGCGCCGACACCGTGATCTGCGACGGCGAGCTCTCACCCGGCCAGCTCCGCCAGCTGGAGGAGCGGCTCAAGGTCAAGGTGATCGACCGGACCGCGCTGATCCTCGACATCTTCGCCCAGCACGCCCGCTCCCGGGACGGCAAGGCGCAGGTCGAGCTGGCCCAGCTGTCCTACCTGCTCCCGCGCCTGCGCGGCTGGGGTGAGGCGCTGTCCCGTCAGGTCGGTGGCCGGGCCGCAGGCGGTGTCGGCATCGGTGGGCGTGGCCCGGGTGAGACGAAGATCGAGCTGGACCGCCGCCGGATCCGGGCGCGCATGTCGAAGCTGCGCCGCGAGATCGGGGCGATGCGCCAGGTCCGCGAGACCCAGCGCGGGAACCGCACCCGCAACGAGGTCCCGTCGGTCGCGATCGTCGGCTACACCAACGCCGGAAAGTCCAGCCTCCTCAACCAGCTGACCGACGCCGGGGTCCTGGTCCAGGACTCGCTGTTCGCGACGCTGGACCCGACGACGCGCCGCTCCGAGACGCCCGACGGCCGCGCCTACACCCTCACCGACACGGTCGGTTTCGTGCGGCACCTGCCGCACCAGCTCGTCGAGGCGTTCCGCTCGACGCTGGAGGAGGCGGCCCGGGCGGACCTGCTGGTGCACGTCGTCGACGGCTCCGACCCGCTGCCCGACGACCAGATCGCCGCGGTCCGGCAGGTCCTCGTGGAGATCGGCGAGGAGCAGGGCGGCACCATGCCGCGCGAGCTCCTGGTGATCAACAAGGTCGACGCCGCCGGTGACCTCGCACTGGCCCGGCTGCGGCACGCCCAGCCGGAGGCGGTGTTCGTCTCCGCGCACGACGGCAGCGGCATCGGGAAGCTCCGCGACCGGATCGCGGAGCTGCTCCCGCGCCCCGAGTACGAGGTCGACCTGCTGCTGCCCTACACCGAGGGTGCGCTCGTGGCCCGGCTCCACGACGAGGGCGAGGTACTCGCCGAGGAGCACACCGGTGAGGGCACCCGGGTCCGCGCCCGGGTCGGCCCGGAGCTCGGCACCGCGGTGCTCCCGTACGCCGTCGGCGGGACCGCGACGGTGCCCGCGGACACCGATCCTGCGGGCACCGACCTGCCCGCGACGGCGGCAGGGCACTGAGCCCGAGGGGCCCCCGCACGTCCCGGCCCCGCACGTCCCGGCCCTGCATGTCCCGGCCCCGGCGGAGCAGGATCCGTGTGGGGCCGGTCGCCGTCGCGCTCGGGATCGTCCTCGGCATCAGCGGTGCCGGAGCCGGCGGGGTGACGGCGGCGCACGCCGCGCCGGACGCGGTCCCGGGGGCCCCGCCACGGACCGGGGCCGCACCCGGGCCGGCAGCGCCGCGTCCGGTCTGCACGGCCGAGGACCCGCGGGCCGCCGAGCTCTCCGGGCTGGTCGCCGAGGGCCCACCGGGAGCGGGCCCGGTGCGGTACCGGGCGATCGTCGACGGCGGCGGAACCGGCGAGGTCCTCACGCTCGACCCGGTGACCTGCGCGGTCACCGAGATCCGGGACACCGGTGTCCGGGTCACCGACGTCGAGGACCTCGGTGCGACACCCGACGGGACCCTCTGGCTCGCCGACATCGGCGACAACCGCGGCGACCGCGGCACGGTGCGCCTGGTCGAGCTGCCGGTGTCCGGGCCCGCGCGGGCGCACGACCTCGTCTACCCGGACGGGCCGCGCGACGCCGAGGCGATCCTCCTCGCCGACGACGGGACCCCGCTGATCGTCGCGAAGACCACCGGCGCGGCCGGGGTGTACCGGCCCGCCGGCCCGCTCGACGGCGGCGCCACACCGGTCACGCTGGACCGGGTCGGCGAGGTGGTCCTCCCGTACTCCGCCACGTCCGGCGGCCCGCTCGGCGCCACCGGGACCCGGACGGTCACCGGGGGAGCGGTCGGCCCTCCCGGCGCCGACGGTGGCCGGGTCGCCGCGCTGCGGACCTACACCGACGCGTGGGTGTTCCCGCTGCGCCCGCCACCGGACGGCCGGGTCTCCGCGGACGCGCTCGTCGAGGCCCTGCGCGCAGCGCCGCTGCCGGTGCCGCTGCCGGACGAGGCCCAGGGGGAGGCGGTGGCCCTCGACGGCCGCGGGACGCTGCACTCCGGCTCGGAGGCCCGCGGGCTCTCGCCGGCGGGCGTCCGGGCCGTGCCCGGCGTGGCGACGGCCGCGACCGCCGCGGCGGCCCCCGTGGTCGCGCAACCGGCGGAGGTGCCCCGCACCGGGTCGTTCCCGCCGTGGCTGCCCGCCGTCGCCGGGGCCGGGGTGCTCGGGGTGTTGCTGCTGGCCGGGATCGGCGCGATGGTCCTGCACGGCCGCCGGCGGAGCTGATCCGCCGACGGCCCGGTCCCGCGCCTCAGAGCCGGCGCATGACCGCGACGACCCGGCCCAGGATCGACGCGTCGTCCCCCGGGATCGGGTCGTACGCCTCGTTCGCCGGCATCAGCCAGATGTGCCCGTCCTTGCGGCGGAACGTCTTCACCGTCGCCTCGCCGTCGATCATCGCGGCCACGACCTCGCCCTGCTCGGCGACCGGCTGCTGCCGGACGACGACCCAGTCCCCGTCGGTGATCGCGGCGTCGACCATCGAGTCGCCCTTGACGTTGAGCAGGAACAACGTGCCCTCGCCGACGATCTCCCGCGGGAGCGGGAACACGTCCTGCACGGCCTGCTCGGCGAGGATCGGCCCGCCCGCTGCGATGTCACCGAGCAGCGGCACGAAGGCCGGTGCCGGGCGCTCGGACCGGACCGCCTCGGTGTCCGCGTCGGCGCCGTCGCCCGCCGCGGCCTGCTCCGGGCTCCGGACGTCGACCGCCCGGGTCCGGTTCGGGTCCCGGCGGAGGAAGCCCTTCCGCTCCAGGGTCCGCAGCTGGTGGTGCACCGAGGAGGTGGAGGTCAGCCCCACCGCGTCCCCGATCTCGCGCACGCTCGGCGGGTACCCGTACCGGTCCACCCAGTCCCGGATCACCGACAGGACCTTCCGCTGCCGCGGGGTCAGCCCACGGGTGTCGGCCGGGGGCTCGGGGAACTCCCGGACGTCCGCGGATCCCGGCCCGGCGGGCGCACCGCCTCCGGACTCGTCCGCTGCCATCGCATTCGCCTCCTCGAGGATCTACCGGCACGAACACTAGCCAAGTCCGGGCCGTCCGCCAAACATGCGTTCGAAGTTCGTGCCGGGCGTGTCGTGGATTCCGTCGGACCCCGGTGGTAGAACATCGCACAGGCGTTCGATCGAACATCGATTCGACGACTTCGGTCCGGCGCCCGTGCAGCGCCGGAGACCGGGAGGGGTGGAGATCGTGAGCGCGACGACGGAGGTGCGGGTGGTCCCCGGCGGTGTCCGCCCGCCGGTCACCGCGGAGCTGGTTCGGGCGGCGCCGCTCGCGGTGCCGCCGCCGCCGTGTGGGACGACGGTCCGGGTGTCCTCCGCGACGCCTGCGGCGGTCCGGATGCCGCCGGGTGCGCGCTCGGCGGGGTCGGCGGGTGCGCCCTCCGTGCTGCACCGGGCGGTCGCCGCCGTGGGCGTGCTGGTCGCCTCCGCCACGGCGGTCGTCGGGCTGGGCCTGCTGGCCGAGGTCGCCACCGCCGGCGTCGTCCCGGTCGCTCCGGCGGCCGTGTCCACGGGTCGCTGACCCGCCGGCGTCGGCGGGCCCGCGGGCGCCCGCCGGCGGCCCCCCGTTTCTGCCGGGGGCCGGTGCTACACAGCTCGTACACCCGTTCGACCGGGCTCGGGGAAGGGCCGGTCGGGGGTGAGCAGGGCGCGCGGCCGGGTGTGGCCGGGCGCCGACGGCGAGGAGCAGGAGGAGCCATGCGAGAGCTCGACGTGCGTGACGTGGCGCGGGGGACCCGCGAGACGGCGCGGGGAACGCGCTCCGCCGGACCGCGTGAGCGCAGGCGCCCGGTCCGGCCGGTCTGCGCGGGCGGGGGCCGCTCCACGGCGGCGCTGCGCGACGCCGACCCCGTCGAGGGCCGGGCGGTGCCGGTGGCCGAGGGCGTCCGCCGGCTGTCGGCGGCCGAGCGTGCCGCGCTCCGCTGGGCCGGCATCGAGCGGGCCGAGGGCGGCCACGACCGTCCGGAGCGCACTGGGCGCCGCACCGTCCACGGTGTGCCGGTCGTCCCGGGCGCGGCACCGGCGTGGCGGACGGCGGGGGTCCCCGGGCGTGACCGGCGGCCGGTGGCGGCGGACCCGTCGTCCGTGCCCGCGCCGCGTACGGTCCGTCCGCTGCACCGCCGGTGCGTCGCCCCGGCGCGTCGCCGGACGCGGCAGGCGCAGGCGCACACGCGGGGCTCCCGGCTGCTGGCCGGGGTGGCGGTCGCGCTGTGCGCGGCAACCGCCGTCCTGGTGCTCGGGCTGCTGGGTGACGCGGCCGCCGGGTGGAACGCCGGCGGCGCGACGGCCCCCGCGAGCCCGGCGGGGCCGGTCGTGACGGCGGCGACCGGACGCTGACCGGTGGCCGCCGGGCGCGACACACCGGCGTGTCGCGGAACCGGGTGGCCGTCCGGCGCGGTCGTTCCGGGGCGACGGACGGCGGACGGCGCCGGCGTGCACGACCTGATCAGGGCGTATGCATCCGTTCATGATCGGTTGCTGTCGGCGGGGGCCGGGAGCCGGTGTGCGAGGCTTCGGGTCCCGATCGGGCGAAGCTCGGCGCCGCGCCGCCCCTGGGATGGCGCACCCCTAGATGTAGGGGTTACATTGGTGTCGTTCTCCCACGGGTTGGGGAACAGGTCATCGCGGAGAGTCTCCGGTAGGTCGCGGGAGAAAGAGGGTGGGTACGTCGTGCGTTGCCCCTTCTGCCGCCACCCGGACTCGCGGGTGATCGATTCCCGGACCGCCGACGACGGGACGTGTACCCGCCGTCGCCGGTCCTGCACCGCGTGCGGTCGCCGGTTCACCACGGTCGAGGAGACCGTGCTCGCCGTCGTCAAGCGCAGCGGGGTGAGCGAGCCCTTCAGCCGCCAGAAGGTGGTCGGAGGGGTTCGGCGGGCGTGTCAGGGCCGGCCGGTCGACGAGGACGACCTGCAGCAGCTCGCCCACAGGGTCGAGGAGACGGTGCGTGCCCGCGGGGCGGCCGAGATTCCCAGCCACGAGGTGGGGCTGGCGATCCTCGGACCGTTGCGCGATCTCGACGAGGTCGCGTACCTGCGGTTCGCGAGCGTCTACCGGTCCTTCTCCTCCATCGAGGACTTCGAGAAGGAGATCGCCGATCTGCGTACGGCGGCTGCCGGGGAAGCAGCCGACGACGCGGCCGGCAACCGGGACGGCTGAACCGGGCGACCGATCGGACCGGTGCGGGCACCAGGGGGCGCGCACACCGGCACCGCGGGAGCCACGTCGGCAGGACCGGAAGGGGGACGGTGCACGGCACCGTCCGGGGAACGCCCGCGCACCCCAGCGCGCGGGCGGGCAGAGGACGTCGGATGCGGAGGCAGTTCATGACCGAGACCGTCGGGGGCCCGACGACAGGCACCGGGAGCGAGAGCACGAACGGCGCGGGGGAGGCCCCGAAGGCCGCCCGCGGCCGGGGCAAGGCCGGCGCGAAGCGCCGTGGCCTGACCGTGCCGCGCGTCTTCACCACCGAGGGCGTCCACCCGTACGAGCAGGTCGAGTGGGAGCGCCGGGACGTCGTCATGACGAACTGGCGTGACGGCACGGTCAACTTCGAGCAGCGCGGCGTGGAGTTCCCGTCGTCCTGGTCGGTGAACGCCACCAACATCGTCACGAGCAAGTACTTCCGCGGTGCGGTCGGCTCCGAGACGCGGGAGTCCAGCCTCAAGCAGCTCGTCGAGCGCGTCGTCGGGACCTACCGGCGGGCCGGGGTCGAGAACGGCTACTTCGCCACGGACGCCGACGCCGAGGTGTTCGACCACGAGCTGACCTGGATGCTGATCCACCAGGTGTTCAGCTTCAACTCGCCGGTGTGGTTCAACGTCGGCACGCCCAGCCCGCAGCAGGTCAGCGCCTGCTTCATCCTGTCGGTCGACGACACGATGGAGTCGATCCTGAACTGGTACCGGGAGGAGGGCCTGATCTTCAAGGGCGGCTCCGGTGCCGGTCTGAACCTCTCCCGCATCCGGTCGTCGAAGGAGCTGCTGTCCTCCGGCGGCACCGCGTCGGGCCCGGTCTCCTTCATGCGCGGTGCGGACGCCTCCGCCGGGACGATCAAGTCCGGGGGCGCGACCCGCCGGGCGGCGAAGATGGTCGTCCTCGACGTCGACCACCCCGACGTCGAGGAGTTCGTCGAGACCAAGGCCAAGGAGGAGGCCAAGGTCCGCGTGCTGCGCGACGCCGGCTTCGACATGGACCTCGGCGGTTCCGACATCACCTCGGTGCAGTACCAGAACGCCAACAACTCGATCCGGGTCTCCGACGAGTTCATGCGCGCCGTCGAGGAGGACACCGAGTTCGGCCTGCGCGCCCGGATGACCGGCGAGGTGATCGACACCGTCGACGCCCGCAAGCTCTTCCACGGCATCGCCGAGGCCGCCTGGAACTGCGCCGACCCCGGTATCCAGTACGACGGCACGATCAACGACTGGCACACGTGCCCGGAGTCGGGCCGGATCACCGCGTCGAACCCGTGCTCGGAGTACATGCACCTGGACAACTCCAGCTGCAACCTCGCGTCGCTGAACCTGCTGAAGTTCCTCGACGCCGACGACCGGTTCGACGCCGAGACCTTCGCCAAGGCCGTCGAGCTGATCATCACGGCGATGGACATCTCCATCTGCTTCGCGGACTTCCCGACCGACCCGATCGCGGACACCACCCGGAAGTTCCGGCAGCTCGGCATCGGCTATGCGAACCTCGGCGCGCTGCTCATGGCGACCGGGCACGCATACGACTCGGAGGGCGGCCGCGCGCTGGCCGGCGCGATCACCTCCCTCATGACCGGTGCCGCGTACAAGCGCTCCGCGGAGCTCGCCGGTGTCGTCGGCCCGTACGAGGGCTACGCCCGCAACGCCGAGGCGCACCAGCGGGTGATCCGCAAGCACGCGGCCGCGAACGACGGGATCCGCACCTTCGCGGCGTCCACCGCGATCCAGAAGCTCGCCACGCTGACCTGGAAGCAGTGCCAGGAGATCGGCGAGGCGAACGGCTGGCGCAACGCCCAGGCCTCCGTGCTGGCACCGACCGGCACGATCGGCCTGATGATGGACTGCGACACGACCGGCATCGAGCCGGACCTGGCGCTGGTCAAGTTCAAGAAGCTGGTCGGCGGCGGCTCCATGCAGATCGTCAACCAGTCGGTGCGCCGGGCGCTGGACAACCTCGGCTACCAGGCCGAGCAGGCCGAGGCGATCGTCGAGTACGTCGCCGAGCACGGCCACGTCGTCGACGCCCCGGGCATGCGGCCCGAGCACTACGAGGTGTTCGACTGCGCCATGGGCGAGCGGTCGATCGCGCCGATGGGACACGTCCGGATGATGGCGGCGGCCCAGCCGTTCCTGTCCGGTGCGATCTCCAAGACGGTGAACATGCCCGAGCGGGCCACCGTCGAGGACGTCGAGCGGATCTACCTCGAGGGGTGGCGGCTCGGCCTCAAGGCACTCGCGATCTACCGCGACAACTGCAAGGTCGGCCAGCCGCTGTCCGCCGGCAAGGGCGGCTCCGGCGAGAAGACGGCCGAGGCGGAGCCGAAGGTCGTCGTCGAGCAGCGGCCCATCCGCAAGCGGCTCCCGAAGAAGCGCCCCAGCGAGACGGTGTCCTTCACCGTCGGCGGTGCCGAGGGCTACCTGACCGCGGGCAGCTACCCCGACGACGGGCTCGGCGAGATCTTCGTCAAGCTCGGCAAGCAGGGCTCGACGCTCGCCGGCGTGATGGACGCCTTCTCGATGTCGATCTCGGTGGGGCTGCAGTACGGCATCCCGCTCGAGTTCTACGTCTCGAAGTTCTCCAACCTGCGGTTCGAGCCGGCCGGCATGACCGACGACCCGGACGTCCGGATCGCGACCTCGGTGCTGGACTACCTGTTCCGCCGTCTCGCGCTGGACCACCTGCCCTACGAGAAGCGGGTCCAGCTGGGGATCTTCTCCTCGGACGAGCGGTCGGCCCAGGTCGAGAGCGACTACGGCTCGGGCTCGGAGAACCTGGACATGGAGGAGTTCCGGTCCTCCGTGCCCACGTCCGAGAAGAAGGACGAGGCCGGCGTCGAGCCGGCTCCGGCCGAGGTCGGCAGCTCCACCGAGTTGCTGGAGCTGCGGCTGGGCAAGGCCGCGGACGCCCCGCTGTGCATGACCTGCGGGACGAAGATGCGGCCGGCGGGGTCCTGCTACCTCTGCGAGGGCTGCGGCTCCACCAGCGGCTGCAGCTGACACCCGGCACGACACCGCGGGGCGGTACCGGACGACTCCGGTGCCGCCCCGTGGCGCGTCGCGAGGCCCCGCGGCGGAACCCCGGGGACAGGGAGGGGAACCACCGGTGCAGGACCACACGCACGAGCTCGCCCGGCGGCTCGGCATCGACCCGCGGGTCCTCGCCCTGCTGGTCGCGGCACCGTGGCGACCCGCCTCCGGCGACGGCGGGACCCCTCCGGCCGGGGACGACGACCCACCCGCCCGCGGACGGGTGTTCGTCGGCGTCCCCTCGCCGTCCGAGCTGCGCGACCTCGACCTCCCCGCCGACGGCCTGCGGCACTTCGGGCTCACCCCCGCCGAGCTGCGGGCGGGCGGCTGGACCGACGCCGACCTGCGCTCGGCCGGCCTGCCCGTGCCGGGGGCGGGGCCGGACGTCGACTGGTTCGTCGCGGGGGAACCCGCCCAGCTGATGCTCGGGCTGGCCCCGTACGGGCCGCCCCGCCTCGCCCGTCCCCGCACCCGGTGGGACGGGCACCTGCCGGTCCTGGACCCGGTCGAGGAGGAGGAGGTCCGGGGGCTCGCCGGGTGCACCGACCCGGACGACGAGCAGGCGGCGGCGGTCCGCGACGTCCGCGACCGCCTGCTGCGCCGGGCCCGCCGCCGGCTGGTGCACTGCCCGTTCTGCCTGCGCCAGGTGCCTCGCGACGACACCACGTACGGCGCCTGCCACGCCTGTGCGTCCCGGTGGCTCGGCATCCTCCACTGAGCGAGCGGCCGGCCTGGGAGCGGTCAGGTCGCGGACACCGGTCCGGGCCGCGCCGGGACGGGGGCCGGGCAGCGCAACAGCTGGCGCCACTGCTCCGGGCTCCATCGGGCGGGTTCGGTCGAGTCGAGGAACTCCTCCAGCAGCCCGACGAACCGGGCCGGGTCGGAGTGGAACGGGAAGTGCCCGGCGTCGTCGAACACTTCCAGCCGGCTGCCCGGCATCGCCCGGTGCGCGGTGTAGCCGTGCTCGACGGGCACCACGGCGTCCCGCCCGCCCCACACCAGCATCGTCGGCATCCCGCGGGTCAGGTAGCAGCGGTCGAGCATCGTGACGACCTGCCCGCGCCAGTCGACGACCGCCCGCAGCGTCCGGATGAACGCGGCCCGCGACGTCGCGTCCGGCAGCGCGTCGATCAGCCGGAGCAGGTCGGTCGCGTCCCGTCCGAGATCGGCACCGAGCACCCGGAGCAGGTCCAGGACGAGCCCGGCCTGCCACCGCACCGGCGGCAGCTGCAGCGCGGCGAGCGCCGCCTGCGCACCGGGCAGGCTGACGGCCCGCAGCAACGGCGTCACCTCCGGGCCCGCGCCGCCGCTGCCGACGAGCACGAGGCGCTCGGTGCGGTCGGGGTACTGGTAGGCGAACTGCATCGCGACGCCGCCGCCGAGCGAGTGCCCGACCAGCGTCGCGCGCGGTACGCCGAGAACCCCGAGCAGGTCACGGATCCCGTTGGCGTACGCCGCGACCGAGTAGTCGGCGCGCGGCTTGTCCGAGTGACCGTGTCCGAGCAGGTCCGGGGCGATCACCAGGAACCGGCGGGCCAGTGCCGGGAGGACGGCCTCCCAGGTCGCGGAGCTGTCGCCGATGCCGTGCACGAGCACGATCGGCGGCCCGGACCCGGCGACGCGGAACGCCCGCCGGTAGCCGTGCACCGTGCGGAACCTCAGCTCCGACCCGCGTGGCGGAACCATCCCGAGCCGGTCACCGACCGCCCTGCGCTCCTCGTCCCGCACCGCCATCGCAGGGACGGTAGGCGCACCCCGTTACCCCGGCGTTGCGACGAGGTTCGGGGTCCTTCTCGAATCCCGCGCCGAATCCCGCGCCGAATCCCGCGCCGGGTCCCGCGCCGGGTCCCGCGCCGGGTCCCGCCTAGGGTCGGTGCCGTGACCGATCGCTACCGGGTGGTCCCCGCGTCCTACGTCCTGCTGCTGCGCGGCGACGGCGAGCGCACCGAGGTGCTCCTGCAGCTGCGTGCGAACACCGGGTTCATGGACGGCCACTGGGCCGCCGCCGCGGCCGGTCACGTCGAGGAGGGTGAGGACGCGCCCGCCGCGGCCGTCCGGGAGGCCCGCGAGGAGCTCGGCGTCACGATCGACCCGGCCGACCTGCTGCCGCTGACCGCCGTGCACCGGACGCAGCGCAACGGCGATCCGGTCGACGAACGCGTCGACTTCTTCTTCACCGCCCGCCGCTGGACGGGCGAGCCGCACGCGGCCGAGACCGGCAAGACCGCCGGGCTGGACTGGTTCCCGCTGGCCGCGCTGCCGGTCGACACCGTGCCGCACGAGCGGGCGGTCCTCGACGCCGTCCGCCGCGGCGGCCCCGCCGCGATCACCAGTCACGGCTTCCGCTGACCGGCGCTCAGCCCTCCGGGTCGACGAGCTGGATCTCGATCGTGACGTCCGGCTGGTCGCCGTCGTCGGGGTCGACGGCCCAGTGCATCACCCAGTCGACCTCGTAGTCGTCGCGTGTCATCCCGGGTGGCGCGAAGTTGACCCACTCCCCGGTCCGGGGCACCACCCGGAACCAGCGGACGTGGTCGGGCCGCTGCCCGATCCGGACCCGGGCCGGGACCCGTGCGTCTGGCGTACTGCTCACGGGCGCCGATGCTGCCCGATCATGCTCGGGTCCCGCCAGGCCGCCGGGCGCCCAGGAACCACCGGTCCACCGAGAACGGCTCGTCCGCACACGCGGCGACACCGTCCGCCCAGGCGTCGACCTCGGCCCGGGTGAGCCCGCACCGCCCGGGCGCGGCGGCGGCGACCATCTCGCGCAGCTCCGCGCCGTAACCGGTGGAGGCCGGCCCGCGCATCGTCGCGCGCTCGGCCCACTCGTCGGCGAACCCGGCCGCGCGCAGCAGCGGACCCAGCTCGTGCGGCAGGCGCGGCCGCGGCATCGTCGTGCACCAGGCGTCCCGGACGCGGCGGTGCCGGTCCTGACCGTGACCCGGCCAGTGCAGCGAGGTCCAGTCGGTGTCGAGCACCAGCAGGCGCCCGCCCGGGCGCAGCACCCGGTACAGCTCCGCCACGGCCGCACGGGTGTCGGTCAGGAACTCCAGCACCTGCAGGCAGGCGACGGCGTCGAACGGCCCGTCGGGCAGCGACCGGGGACCACCGAGCGCCCGCTGCTCGACGACGGCCGCGGGCCCGCACCGTCGCCGGGCGAGCGTCACCATCACCGGGTCGGGATCGACGCCCTGCACGCCGGGACCGCACGCGGTGGCGAGCTCCGCGAGCAGGTGCCCCGGCCCGGTCCCGACGAGCAGGATCCGCTCGCCGGGATCCGCGGCCAGCAACGACCGGGCCCGGACCCGCTCGGCGTCAGCCTCCGGCGTGTCGTAGGTACCGGCCACCCGCCGCGCGGAGGCGGCGTCGGTGGGCAGCATCGGTGGCGCTCAGCTCCCCGTGTAGCGGGCCGACTCGATCAACGTCTCCACCGACTCCGGTGGCACCCGGAACGACCGGCCGAACCGCACCGCGGGCAGCTCGCCGGAGTGCACCAGCCGGTACACCGTCATCCGCGACACCCGCATCCGCTCGGCCACCTCTGCCACGGTGAGGAACGGCGCGTCCTGCCCGGACCGTTGCTCCGGGATCCCTGCCCCCATGCGTGCGCCCCTCCTCCGCCGTACCGCGCCCCCGCGGCCGACCATCGTGATCAGCGAACGCAGGGACGGTAGCGCGGAACCGGCCACACTCCCGGTGCGATCATGTCCCACCCTCGGGTGGACTCCGCGCCGAAGATCGGCGCAGGGTGCTCGAACGCCTACGTACGGTGAGATTCAGGGGCCCGCGTAGGGTCGCGACCACACGAGAGGGGAGGACGACGGTGTCCCCACCGGAACCATCGACCGGGACGCACGAGCCGGCTGCACGGGACCTGGAACCGGGCCGGTTCACGGACTCGGACGCCCCCGCGGTGCGGGCCTTCGCCGCCCGGGTGACCGCGGGGCTCGACGACCCCCGCGCGCGGGCCGCGTCGTTGTTCGAGGCCGTCCGCGACGAGATCTGGTACGACCCGTTCTGCGTCGTCACCGACCCGGAGGCGTACCGCGCGAGCCGGGTCGCCGGGCAGCAGGGCAACTGGTGCGTGCCCAAGGCGGTGCTGCTCACCGCGGCCGCCCGTGCCGCCGGGATCCCGGCCCGGCTCGGCTTCGCCGACGTCCGCAACCACCTCAACACCCCACGGCTGCGGGACCGGATGGGCGGGGCGGACCTGTTCGTCTGGCACGGCTACACCGCGCTGTGGCTCGACGGCGCCTGGCGCAAGGCCACCCCGGCGTTCAACGCCGAGCTGTGCGCCCGCTTCGGCGTCGAGCCGATCGCGTTCGACGGCACCGACGACGCCCTGATGCACGCCTACGACGGCGCCGGTGCCCGCTACATGAGCTACGAGCACGACCGCGGCACGTTCCACGACCTCCCGCTCGACGACGTCCTGACCACCTTCCGGGAGCACTACGGCGAGGAGATGTTCGCGGCGCACGAGCCGGGGGAGGACGCCTTCACCCGCTAGCAACGGCAACGATCTAGGGTCGAGGGGTGAGCCTCCCGACCGTGACCGACGACGATCCCGACGGCGACTGGACCGCGCCCGGCGTGTTCCGCTGCGCGCCCGGGGTGTACCGGATCCCGCTGCCACTGCCCCAGGACGGCCTGCGCGCCGTCAACGTCTACGCGATCGCCGACGCCGACGGCTGGACCCTGGTGGACTCCGGCTGGGCCATCGACGAGTCCCGTGACCTGCTGGGGAAGGCGCTCGCCGCCCTCGGTTCCGGGTTCGGCGACGTCCGACGGTTCCTCATCACCCACGCCCACCGGGACCACTACACGCTCGCGTCGATCCTGCGCCGCGAGTACGGCGCCCGGGTCCTGCTGGGGGCGGGGGAGAAGCCGAACCTCGACATCATCGCCTCCCCGGACCGCGCCGAGCGCGAGCCCGAGCGGACCCGGCTGCTGCGGTGCGGCGCCGCGGACATCGTCGAGGAGATCGGCCGCAGCGGTCCGTGGCCGCGGCCGGTGCCCGAGGAGTGGGAGGCGCCCGACGAGTGGATCGCCGACCGGGCGGCGATCGCCGTCGGGGACCAGTCCGGCACCCGCACCCTCACCGCCGTCGAGACGCCCGGGCACACCCGCGGGCACCTCGTCTTCACCGACGCCGAGAACGAGCTCTTCTTCGCCGGTGACCACGTCCTGCCGCGGATCACCCCGTCGATCGGGCTGCAGCCGACCATCGTGGACAGCCCGCTCGGTCAGTTCCTCGACTCGCTGCGGCTGGTCCGCTCGCTGCCCGACGCCGGCCTGCTGCCCGCGCACGGTGCGATCGGCGGCCGGGTGCACGCCCGGGTCGACGAGCTGCTCGCGCACCACGACGTGCGGCTCACCCAGAGCCGGGACGCCGTCGTCGCGGGCGCACCGACCGCCCAGGACGTGGCCCGGGTGCTGCGCTGGACCCGCCGCGAGCACCGGTTCGACGACATGGACCTGTTCAACCGGATGCTGGCCGTCCTGGAGACCGGTGCGCACCTCGACGTCCTCGCCGACCGGGGCGATCTGGTCCGCTCGGAGACGGTGGATCCGGCGTCCGGTGCGATGATCGCCACCTACACCGCGTGACCCGCGCGCCGGGCCGCGACACGCCGTCGGCGGTTCACCCGTAAGTCGTGTCGGGGTGGCCGCCCGGGACGGAATGCGGCAGAGTGATGCCACGGTCCCACCTGACCCGGAGGTCGCCCTCACACCCACACGCAGCACATCCGTACCGCGCGTCACCACGCAGCACCGCAGAAGTCACAGAGGACGTAGGGGAAGACGATCCTCGTCGACGACAGCGGAGGTTGGCAGTGAGCACACGCGGAGTGGTGTTCGTCCACTCGTCGCCGACTGCGGTCTGTCCGCACGTCGAGTGGGCGATTTCGGGCGTCCTCGGGGCGCGGGTCTCTCTCGAGTGGTCCGCGCAGCCGGTGGCGTCCGGGCAGATGCGGGCCGAGTGCTCGTGGAGCGGTCCGGCCGGCAGCGGTGGGGCCCTCGCGGGGGCACTGCGCGCCTGGTCGATGCTGCGGTTCGAGGTGACCGAGGAACCGAGCCCCGGCGTGGACGGTGAACGGTTCATGCACGTCCCCGGCCTCGGGATGTGGCACGGCCGCACGAGCGCCAACGGCGACGTCGTGCTGCCCGAGGACCAGCTGCGCGCGGTGATGGCCGAGCACGGCGGCACGGGTCTCACCCGGCAGCTCGACCAGCTCCTCGGCACCGCCTGGGACGACGAGCTGGAGTCCTTCCGCTTCGCCGGTGACGGTGCCGCGGTCACCTGGCTGACCCACCGGGTCGGCTGACCCGGACGCCTCCGGGCACACTGGACGACGTGTGCACGGGGGAACGATGAGCGCGCGGGCCGCTGCGGTGGCCGCGGGGCTGGTCGTGGCACTGGTCGCGCTCGGGGGGACCGCCTGGACGGCGTCCGGGTCCTCACCGGACGGCGTCGGACCGGCCGCGGCGCCGCCGCGGGTGCCCGACGACGGCGCGGGGGACCAGACCGTCACGATCAGCGACGGGGCCGCGGACCATCCGGCCGCGCAGCTGGTCCTGGAACAGGTCCAGCTCTACTTCAACGCGATCAACGGCCGGGACCACGCGACCTGGACCCGGGTGGTCAGCCCGGAACGCGCCGAGCAGCAACCGCGCGACGTCTGGCTGGACGGGGTCGGGACCACCACCGACGGCACGATCCGGGTGGACCGGATCGACCCGGCCCCGGGTGGCGGCGTGGTGGCGCTGGTGCGCTTCGTGAGCGTGCAGAACCCCGAGGACGGCCCGCCGGGCCTGCAGGTCGGGCGGATCTGCTGGCAGGCCACCTACCCGATGGCGGGCTCGCCGCCGCGGATCCTGGTGGGCGACCCGGGCGGGATCCTCGGCGCCCCCTGCTGACCCCACCACACACGACGACGGCGGCGGCTCCGTGGACCGGAGCCGCCGCCGTCGTCGTGGGGGAGTGCCTCAGGGCTTGGTGAACAGCAGCGAGGCGTTGTGCCCGCCGAAGCCGAACGAGTTGTTCAGCGCCGCGTCGACCGTGAGCTTGCGCGGCTCACCGGAGACCACGTCCAGCTCGACCTTCGGGTCCTTGTCGGTGAGGTTGAGCGTCGCCGGGACGACGTCGTCGCGGACCGACAGCATCGTGATGATGCCCTCGACCGCTCCGGCCCCGCCGACCAGGTGCCCGAGCGCCGACTTCGGCGCGGTGAGCACCGGGTGGTCGCCCAGGGCCTTCTTCACGGCCACCGACTCGCCGACGTCGCCGACCACCGTGGAGGTGGCGTGGCAGTTGACGTGGGTGACGTCGGAGGGCTCCAGGCCGGCGTTCGTGACGGCCTTGCGCATCGCCCGGACCTGGCCCTCGCCCTCGGGGTCGGGCCCGGTGATGTGGTACGCGTCCGAGGTGAGGCCGATCCCGGCCAACCGGCCGTGGACGGTCGCGCCGCGGGCTTTCGCGAACTCCTCGCGCTCGAGCACCAGCACCCCGGCGCCCTCGCCGAGCACGAAGCCGTCCCGCCCGGTGTCGAACGGCCGGGAGGCGCGCTCCGGGTCGTCGTTGCGGGTGGACAGCGTCCGCGCCTGGACGAACCCGGCCACGGTGATCGGCACGATGCAGGACTCGGCGCCACCGGCGAGCACGACGTCCACCTCGCCGGCCTGCAGCAGCCGGTAGGCCCAGGCGAGCGCCTCGGCCCCGGTCGCGCACGCCGACGCGGGGGAGTGGACCCCGCCCTTGGCCTTGTACTCCAGGCTGACCATGGCGGCCGGCCCGTTCGGCATGAGCATGGGGACGGTGAGCGGCGAGACCTTGCGCAGGCCGTGCTCCTCGAGCAGGTCGTCCTGCGCGAGGAGCGTCGGCGCCCCGCCGATGCCGGCGCCCAGCACGACGGCCAGCCGCTCGCCCTCGACGCTCGCGCCGTCCTCACCGGGGACGGCACCGAGCCCCGAGTGCGCCCAGGCCTCCCGGGCGGCGATCATCGCGACCTGCTCGCAGCGGTCCATGCGGCGGGCCTGCACCCGTGGCAGGACCTCCGCCGGGTCCACGGCGAGCTGGGCCGAGATGCCCACCGGCAGGTCGAAGCGCTCGGTCCAGTCCGCGCGGGTGGTGCCGACGCCGGACTTGCCGGCGAGCAGCGCCTCCCAGGTGGACATGGCGTCCCCGCCGAGCGGGGTGGTGGCCCCGAAACCGGTGACGACCACTCCGTCGGTCATGGTGTCTCCCCTTCCCCGGCGCGCTGGGCGCCGGAACGACTCACTGGTGCTTGGCGATGAAGTCGACGGCGTCGCCGACGGTCTTCAGCTCGGCCAGCTGGTCGTCCGGGATCTTGGCGCCGAACTTGTCCTCGGCCTGCACGGCGATCTCCACCATGGACAGCGAGTCGATGTCCAGGTCGTCCACGAAGGACTTCTCCGGGGTCACCTCGGCGGTGTCGATGCCGGCGACCTCCTCGACGATCTCGGCCAGCCCGGACAGGATCTCAGCGTTGTCAGCCACGGTCGGTATCTCCTTGCGAGGTGGGGTCGGTTTCGGGTGTGGTGCCAGGACGGCGGCTGCCCTGCGTCACGGGCAGACGACGACCTGTCCGGCGTAGGACAGACCTGCGCCGAAGCCTACGAGGAGCAGCACGTCGCCGGACCGTACCCGGCCGGCGGCGCGCATGTGGTCCAGCGCCATCGGGATGGACGCGGACGAGGTGTTGCCGGAGTGCACGATGTCGTCGGCGACGACCATGTCCTCCCGCGCACCCTTGGTGCGCAGCTTGCGCGCGATCGCCTCGACGATCCGCAGGTTCGCCTGGTGCGGGATCAGGACGTCGATGTCGGCCGGCGTCAGCCCGGCCCGCTCGATCGCGTCCAGGGCGATCGGTGCGATCGCGGTGGTGGCCCAGCGGAAGACCGCCTGGCCCTCCTGGTGGAGCTTGTTCGTGGTCTCGCCGAGGATCCGGATGGTGCTCGCGTGGTCACCCGCGCTGCCCCAGCTCACCGGCCCGATCCCGACGGCGTCGTCGGTCTCGGCCGGTCCGACCAGGGCCGCACCCGCGCCGTCGGCGAAGATGATGCAGGTCGAGCGGTCGTCCCAGTCGATCCAGTCGGACAGCTTCTCGGCGCCGATCACGAGCACGTGCTTCGCACTGCCCGCCCGCACCATGTCCGAGGCGACGCCGAGGCCGTAGGAGAAGCCGGCGCAGGCGGCGTTGAGGTCGAACGCGGCGACCCCGTTCGCGCCCAGCGCGGTGCCGACCTGCGCGGCGGCGTTCGGGATCGGGTTGGGCATGGTGCAGGTCGCGACGATGACGGCGTCCAGGTCGGCGGGGTCGAAGCCCGCGTCCTTGAGCGCGGCCCGCCCGGCCTCGACCGCCATGTCCGGGAGCGACGTCGCGGCGTCGGCGATCCGGCGCTCGACGATGCCGACCCGCGAGCGGATCCACGCGTCGTCGGTCTCGACCCGCTTCTCCAGGTCGGCGTTGGTCACGACCTGTTCGGGCTGGGCGCTGCCGATCCCGAGGATGCGTGCCCCGGTGACGGGCGACGAGAGACGCATGCGACTCACTTTCCGTGTTCGGCGACGAGCTCGGCGGCCGCGCCGAGCTGCTCGGGGGTCTTGACGGCGAGGGTGGGCGTGCCCTTCACGGCCCGCTTGACCATGCCGGTCAGCGTGGCGCCGGGCGGGAGCTCCAGGGTCGCACCGACGCCGTGGCCCGCCAGCGACGCCATGCACAGGTCCCAGCGCACCGGGCGGGTCACCTGGGCGACCAGCCGCTCCAGCACGGCGGCACCCGAGGTGACCGTCCCGCCGTCGGCGTTGGACAGCAGCACCAGATCGGGGTCGGCGACCCGGACCGACGACGCGTGCGCCTCCAGCGCGGCGCGGGCCGGCTCCATGTGCGCGGTGTGGAACGCGCCGGCCACCGGGATCTCCCGGACGCGCGCGCCCTCCGGCGGCGTGGCGACCAGCTCGGCGATCGCGTCCTTCGCGCCGGCCGCGACGATCTGACCGGCACCGTTGCGGTTGGCCGGGTCCAGCCCGAGGTCGGTGAGCCGGGCCAGCACGACCTCCTCGTCACCGCCGAGGACGGCGGCCATCGAGGTCGGCGTGACGGCGCAGGCGGCGGCCATCTCACGCCCGCGCACCCCGGCGAGGGCGACGGCGGCGTCGTCGGTCAGGACGCCCGCGATCGCGGCGGCGGTGATCTCCCCGATCGAGTGCCCCGCGACGACGGTGCCCGCCGGCAGCTCCACGGTCTCCCGCAGCCGTCGCGCGGCCAGCAGCCCGAGCGTGACGATCAGCGGCTGGGTGACCGCGGTGTCGGTGATCTCCTCGGCGTCCGCGGTGGTGCCCAGGCGGACCAGGTCCAGCCCGACCGCGTCGGACCAGCCGGCGACGGCCTTCTCGGCGGCCGGGTCCTCCAGCCACGGGGAGAGCATGCCGGGGGTCTGGGCCCCCTGGCCGGGAGCGAGCAGGGCGATCACCGGGACATCACACACCTCACGGGGGCGGCGACGGGATATCGGTTACGACGAACTTCGCCCCACCCGTGTTGGAGGTTTCCTCCAACAGCGAGGTGTGACCGAGCCCTCGTTACCGGTCCGTAGGCGCCGATGTTTGTAGGGTTCACGACATCGTCCATCCGATCACCGCCGGGTTCCGGTAGCGACGGCGGGGGTCGGCCCGGGCGTGTCGGACAGGCGATCCGCGGTCCCGGCGCTCCCCTCGTCGCCGGCGCCGTCGAGCGGGATGAGCGGCCCGGCGGCCGGGAGTCCCTCCCCGGCCCTGCCCATCCGGTCCGCGACCAGCGCCGCGCGCAGCACGAACGCCTCCCGCGGGTCGGTGGGCGCCAGCCCCGAGAGCTCACCGATCCGCCGCAGCCGGTACCGGACGGTGTTCGGGTGCACGTAGAGCGTCCGGGCGCAGCCCTCCAGGCTCGCCCCGCCCTCCAGGTAGGCGGCCAGGGTGCGCAGGAGCTCGCCGCCGGCGTCGTGCAGCGGGGCGAGGACGTCCTCGGCGAGCCGTTGCCGCGCGGTCGCGTCGCCGCAGAGGGCGCGCTCGGGGAGCAGGTCGGCGGCGTCGACGGGGCGCGGCGGGTCCGGGTGCCCGGGCGCCGCGGCCAGCCCGGCGAGCGCCTCGGCGACGGCCGCCCCGGCCCCGGCGAGATCGGGGCTCGGCGGCCCGGCGACGACCGGCCCCGGCCCGAAGTGCGTGGCGACCTCGGTGAGCACGCCCGCGGAGCCGCGGGCGGCGCGCCCGGTGGCGTGGAGCAGCACGACCAGCCGTCGTCCCTGCACACCGACCAGCACCTCGTGCCCGAGCCGCGCCGCGAGCCTGCGCAGCTCCACGATGAGCTGCGGCGACTCCGACCCGGACCCGGGCACGCTGCCGACCAGGCACTGCACCGGGACCGCCGGGTTCCAGCCGAGCGCCGCGGCGCGGGAGACGAGCGCCCCGTCGACGTCGCCGCGCAGCACCGCGTCGACGACGAGGGCCTCCAGCCGGGCGTCCCACGCGCCGCGGGACTCGGCGGCACCGGCGTAGACGGTGGCCGCCGCGAACGCGATCTCCCGCCCGAAGCGCAGCACCGCCTCGGTCAGCTCGTGGCGCTCGGCGGCGTCCGCCGCGAGCGGGGGCAGGTGCTGCTCGAAGACGTCGGCGGCGATCCGCACCAGCTCGACGGTCTGGCGCAGGCTGATCCGGCGGGCCAGGTCGCGCGGGGCGATCCGGAACGCCTCGGCGGTCAGCGGGGTCGTCCGGTCGGGTTCGCGGAGCCACGACACGAAGTTCGCGACGCCGGTCTGCGTCACCAGGGCGACGCCCGCGCGCTGGTCGGCGGGCAGCCGCGCGAACCACGGGCGGCGCCGTTCCATCTCCGCCAGGCACGCACCGGCGAGCTGCGACGAGGCGAGCTCGAGGCGGCGCAACGTCGCGGCCGCGACCGGGGGGCGGTGCACGTCGGGCAGCATGACACGACGATGGGCGCCTACACAGACCACGACCGGCACGTCACCCTGCACCGCGCCGGTGAGCGGTTCCGCACCGCGACCGGCTGGCTGGACTCGCGGCACAGCTTCTCGGCCGGCGCGCACTACGACCCGGCCAACACCCACTTCGGGCTGCTCCTGCTGCACAACGAGGACCGGGTGACACCGGGGCGGGGCTACGACGAGCACCCGCACCGCGACACCGAGATCCTCACCTGGGTGCTGGAGGGGGAGCTGGAGCACCGCGACAGCGGCAGCGGCCGGCTGCAGCGGGTCGGCCCCGGCGCGGTGCAGCGGCTCGGTGCGGGCTCGGGGGTGCGGCACTCCGAGCACGCGACACCGGAGCGCGGCGTGCGTTTCGTGCAGATGTGGGTGGTGCCCGACGCCCCGGGCGGGGACCCCGAGTACCAGGTGCGGGACGCACTCGGCGACGACGGCACGGTCGTCCTGGCGTCCGGGCTGGCGCGGCACCGGGACGCGACGGTGCTCCCGCTGCGTCAGCGGCACGCGGCACTCGGCGTCGTCCGGCTGCGGGCGGGGCAGTGCGCGCCGCTGCCCGCGGCGCCGTTCGTGCACGCCTTCGTGGCGCGCGGGAGCGCGGGACTGGAGTCCGCGACCGTCGCCCCAGGGGACGGCACGGGCCCACCGGCGCTGGACGCCGGTGACGCGGCCAGGATCGTCGACGACGGGGGCCGGCGGCTCACCGCCGGCCCGGAGGGCGCGGAGATCCTGGTGTGGGAGATGCACGGCGCCCTGGGCCGGGAGTGACGGCGGGCGCCGTGGATCACGGCCCGGGCGTCGCCGCGCGGGCCGTCCTGGTGACGGGTGCGCTCAGAGCGGCGTGACGCCGCTGGCCTGCGGGCCCTTCTGGCCCTGCTCGATGTCGAACGACACGCGCTGGCCCTCGTCGAGGGTCTTGTAACCCTGGGTCTGGATCGCCGAGTAGTGCACGAACACGTCTGCACCACCACCGTCGGGAGCGAGGAAGCCGTAGCCCTTCTCGCTGTTGAACCACTTGACGGTGCCTTCTGCCATTCCTGCTCCCTCGTTCATCGGCCCGGCGCACCTCGCACCGCGACCGCCGGCCAGCGGCGCACACGGTCCACGCCCTGGTCGCGACGGCGATCCGTCGTGGAATGTGATCACGACGACCGTCCGTGGCGAGGAGACTATCGTGATCTGCGCCGCCCTGGGAGGGGCGAAATGCACCACGGGCCCGCCCCGTCCCCGGACCGGGGGAGGGGCGGGCCCGTGAGGGTGCCGGACGGGGTCAGGCGACGCCGGAGTCGCTGGTCTGCGGCCCGGCGGCCCGGGGGTCGTCGATCTTGTAGCCGGCCGCGGCCTCGGCCGCGGTCTCGGACTTGATCTGGCCCTGCCCGGCGAGCGCCGAGAGGGCACCGACGACGATCGACTCGGCGTCGACGGCGAAGTGCCGCCGCACGGCCGGGCGGGTGTCGGACAGGCCGAACCCGTCGGTGCCGAGCGAGAGGAACGGCGCCGGGGACCACTGGCGGATCTGGTCCGGGACGGCCCGCATCCAGTCCGAGACGGCGACGACCGGGGCCTCGCCGTGCTCGCCCTCGCCGAGCTTGTTCGTCACGTACGGGACGACCGGGGTGTCGCCGGGCTTGAGCAGGTTCTGGTGCTCGGCCTCGACGCCGTCGCGGCGCAGCTCGCCCCACGAGGTGACCGACCAGACCTCGGCCCGGACGTCCCACTCGTCGGCGAGCATGTCCCGGGCCCGCAGCGCCCACGGGACCGAGACGCCGGAGGCGAGCAGCCGCACGACCGGACCGTTGCCCTCCGGTGCCTGCTCGACGCGGTGCAGGCCGCGCAGGATGCCCTCGGCGTCGACCCCCTCGGGCTCCTTGGGGTGGACGTAGGGCTCGTTGTAGACGGTCAGGTAGTAGATGACGTTCTCGGCGTCCTCGCCCACCATGCGGCGCAGGCCGTCCTTCATGATGTGCGCGACCTCGTAGGAGTACGCCGGGTCGTAGGCGACGATCGCCGGGTTGGTCGCGGCCAGCAGCAGCGAGTGCCCGTCGTTGTGCTGCAGGCCCTCACCGGTCAGGGTCGTCCGGCCGGCGGTGGCGCCGACGAGGAAGCCGCGGGCCATCTGGTCCGAGGCGGCCCAGATCGAGTCGCCGGTCCGCTGGAACCCGAACATCGAGTAGAAGATGTAGACCGGGATCATCGGCTCGCCGTGCGTGGCGTAGGAGGTTCCCGCCGCGGTGAAGGACCCGACCGACCCGGCCTCGTTGATGCCCTCGTGCAGGATCTGGCCCTGCTCGGACTCCTTGTAGGCGAGCATCAGGTCGGCGTCGACCGACGTGTAGTTCTGCCCGTTCGGGTTGTAGATCTTCTGGCTCGGGAACATCGAGTCCATACCGAAGGTACGGGCCTCGTCCGGGATGATCGGCACGAACCGGCCGCCGATCTCCTTGTCCTTGATCAGCTCGCGGAGCAGCCGGACGAACGCCATCGTCGTGGCGACCTCCTGCTTGCCCGACCCCTTCTTGGCGATGTCGTAGACCTTGTCGCCGGGCAGGACGAGCGCCTTGCTCGTGGTGCGCCGCGACGGCAGCGGCCCGCCCAGCTGGCGGCGGCGGTCGCGCAGGTAGCGGATCGCGTCGTCGTTCTCGCCGGGGTGGTAGTACGGCGGCAGGTACGGGTCCGCCTCGAGCTGCTTGTCCGAGATCGGGATGCGCTGCTCGTCGCGGAACTGCTTGAGGTCGTCGAGCGTGAGCTTCTTCATCTGGTGGGTGGCGTTGCGGCCCGCGAAGTGCGTGCCCAGGCCGTACCCCTTGATCGTCTTCGCCAGGATGACGGTCGGCTGACCGTGGTGCGCGGTCGCCGCGGCGTAGGCGGCGTGCACCTTGCGGTAGTCGTGACCACCGCGCTTGAGCTTCCAGATCTCGGCGTCCGACATCGGCTCGACGAGCGACTTGGTGCGCGGGTCGCGGCCGAAGAAGTGGTCGCGGACGTACGCGCCGTCGTTGGCCTTGTAGGTCTGGTAGTCGCCGTCCGGCGTGGTGTTCATCAGGTTGATCAGCGCGCCGTCACGGTCGGCGTGCAGCAGCGAGTCCCACTCGCGGCCCCAGATGACCTTGATGACGTTCCAGCCGGCGCCCCGGAAGAACGACTCCAGCTCCTGGATGATCTTGCCGTTGCCGCGGACCGGGCCGTCGAGGCGCTGCAGGTTGCAGTTGACGACGAAGGTCAGGTTGTCGAGGCCCTCGTTCGCCGCGACGTGGATCATGCCGCGCGACTCCGGCTCGTCCATCTCGCCGTCGCCGAGGAAGGCCCACACGTGCTGGTCGTCGGTGTTCGAGAAGCCGCGGTCGCCGAGGTACCGGTTGAACCGGGCCTGCATGATCGCGTTCATCGGGCCGATGCCCATCGAGACCGTGGGGAACTCCCAGAAGTCCGGCATCAGCCGCGGGTGCGGGTACGACGGCAGCCCGCCGCCCGGGCCCGCGTGGCTCAGCTCCTGGCGGAACCCGTCGAGGCGGTCCTCGGAGAGGCGGCCCTCCAGGAACGCGCGCGCGTAGATGCCGGGGGAGGCGTGCCCCTGGATGTAGATCTGGTCCCCGCCGCCGGCGTGGTCCTTGCCGCGGAAGAAGTGGTTGAAGCCGACCTCGTAGAGCGTCGCGGACGACGCGTACGACGAGATGTGCCCGCCGACGCCGATGCCCGGCCGCTGCGCGCGGTGCACGGTCATGGCCGCGTTCCAGCGCAGCCAGCGCCGGTAGGTCCGCTCGACGTCCTCGTCACCCGGGAACCAGGGCTCCTGGTCGGTCGGGATCGTGTTGACGTAGTCGGTGGTGGTGAGCGACGGGACGCCGACGTGCTTCTCGCGCGCACGCTGCAGCATCGTCAGCATCAGGTAGCGGGCACGCTGCTGCCCGGCGTTGTCCAGGACCGCGTCGAAGGACTCGAGCCACTCGGCCGTCTCCTCCGGATCGATGTCCGGCAGGTGGGCCGCAAGCCCGCCCCGGATGACGTTGACGCGGCGTGGCTCGTCGCCCGCCCTGCTGCTCTGCGCGGTCAAGGGTTCTCCCTGCCTGGTCAGTCGGTGGCCGGGGTACCCGGCCCTGTATTCCTCACGTGCCGCCGTGCCCCTGGCCCCCGGATCTGCGGGGCGGCAGGACGCGGAGCCGCCGACCGGATCGAGCGGACGTGATGGTGTCCATCGTGCCCGTTCCGGCTCGGGCCCGAAACTCGCATCGACGAGGGACGATCCGGTTACGGGGCGTTCCGGCGAGGATAGGTACTACTCGTACGTAACTGAACGGAAGGTCGGGTGACCTGCTTCTCCCGCCGCCCCGGTGCCCCGCATCGGGTACGCACAGTTGCGCCGGGTCGCGCCCGCGTGTTCGGATGCCGCATCCGATTTCGCGTGAAGGGTGGCGCCCGCACGCGGAACCGATGACGATGGACTGCGTGAGCAGCGTGAGAGGGGAACGAGTGGTGACCGCGGCTGATGCCGGTGCGTCCGACATCGCGGGGAAGCTCGGCATCGAGCCGGGCCAGATCGTCCAGGAGCTGGGATACGACACCGATGTCGACGAGCAGGTGAGAGACGCCGTCGAGGAGATCACCGGTGAGGAGCTGCTGGACGAGGACGCCCAGGAGGTCATCGACGTCGTCCTCCTCTGGTTCCGTGAGGGTGACGGAGACCTCGTCGACACCCTCGTCGACGCCCGGACCCCACTGGCCGACGACGGCGTGGTCTGGGTGCTGACACCCAAGACCGGCCGGGACGGGCACCTCCAGCCGTCCGAGATCGCCGAGGCGGCCCCCACCGCCGGCCTGTCCCAGACGTCCAACGCGACCCTCGGTGACGACTGGGTGGGCTCGAAGCTCGTCCCGCCGAAACAGGGCAAGGGCAAGCGCTGACCGTCGCCGTCGGGTCGGCGGCGCCGGCCTTCGGGCTCCCCGACCAGAACCGCACTCCGGTGTCGCTGGAGTCGGTCCTGGGATCGGGGCGCTCGGCGCTGCTGGTCTTCTACCCGTTCGCGTTCTCGGGGATCTGTGGCGGGGAGCTCTCCGCCGTGCAGTCCTCGCTCGCGGACTTCCAGAACTCCTCGACGCAGGTGCTGGCGATCTCGTGCGACCCGACGTTCGCGCTGGGAGCGTGGGCGTCGTCGGCGGGGTTCACGTTCCCGCTGCTGTCGGACTTCTGGCCGCACGGCGACGTGGCGTCGTCCTACGGGGTGTTCAACCCGGCCAAGGGGATGGCGGTGCGGGGGACGTTCCTCGTCGCCCCCGACGGGATCGTCTCGTTCGCCGAGGTGAACCAGCCGGGGGAGCCGCGGGACCAGGACGGGTGGAGACGGGCGCTCTCGGTCGTGTGAGAGTGTTTCCTCGTTCGTTCGAGGGCGCGTAGCTCAGCGGGAGAGCACTCGGTTTACACCCGAGCGGTCGCAGGTTCGAACCCTGCCGCGCCCACCCATCTGACGCCGGTTTCGTGTCGAGGTGCGTCTGGACATCGACGGACTTCGACGCAGACGCGCTGACGTGGCCTTCACTCGCTGGAAGGTCGCGGTGTTCGTTGATGGGTGCTTCCGGCATCGCCGCCCCGATCACGCAACCATCCCGAGATCCGACCAGGAGTGGTGGGCGAAGAAGCTCGCCGACGACGAACCGTGAACCCGTGCGACCACGATTCGAGGGGTCCGACGACGGTCCCGCCGCCCAGGAACTCATCGGCGTCTGTCACCAACCGGTCCAGGTCGGGTCTCACGGATCAGTGCGCCGAGAGGGTGTTCCAGGTGGGCGCTCCGGTGGCGGGGCGACCGCGCGCGTCGAGTTCCGCGATCAGCTGCTCGGCTCTCGGCCACGGTCCGAAACCGGCGGCCGGGTTGAGGTGACCGACGGCCCCGAGCGTGTCCAGCCGGCTGCCCCAGGTCTCGGCCATGCCGGTGATCCGCCGGTGCCGGCCCAGCGGGTCGTCGGTACTCGCCGCGACGATGCTGGGGAAGGGCAGCCGCTGCCGGGGGAGCGGGTTCCAACCGTGGGCCTCGAGTTCGGCGGTCGTGGGATAGCCCTCGGGCAGCGGGAGCTCGAGGTCCGCAGGCGTGGCCAGGAGGGCGCCGCGGACCGGTCGGCTACCGGTTCGTGCCCAGTGCACGGTGGTCACCACGCCCGCGCTGTGGGCGACCAGCAGGATCGGCCCGGTGATCCCGTGGACCGTGCGGTCGAGTGCGGCGACACGGGCCCGTCTGCTGAGCCGGTCGGTCTGCAGGGGCGCAACGATGCGCACCGGGCGTCCCCGGCGGGTCAGGTCGTCCGCGAGCAGGGTCTGCCAGTGATCGGCGACGTGGTCACGGAGCCCGGGGACGATGACGACGGTGGAGTCCATGTGGTTCACGCTCCGGTGCTGGTGGTGACGGTGTGCAGGGTGCGCAGCCCCGCGGAGTGGAGGTGTCGACCGACGGCGAAGGCGGTGAGCGCGCCCAGGTAGGCGAGGGGGGCGAGAGTCAGGGCGGTGCGCAGGCCGAGGTGATCGGCGAGGACTCCGACGACGAAGGGGCCCAGTGCGAGGCCGAGGATGTTGTTCGCCACGGTGAGGGTGCCCATGGCCGAGGCCCGTACCGAGCTGTGGGTGAGCCCGGCGACCAGTGCGGCGGTCGGGCCGGAGGAACCGGCGGCGAAGAAGGAGCCGATGCCGATCAGGATGAGCTGGACGGGGCCGGGTGCGAGCTGGAAGCCCGCTACCAGGCAGACCGGCGAGACGGTGCAGTAGGCGATGGTGGTCGTCCATCTCTTCTGCGGTCGGGTTCGTCCCACGCGGTCGGTCAGCGCACCGCAGACGACCATGCCGGTGCCGACGAGCAGTACGAACAGCGCGGCCACCCCCGCGGCCCTGTCCAGGCCGAGGTCGTAGTACCGGGTGAAGAAGCTGGGCGTCCAGGTCAGCAGGACGGCCGCGGTGAACATCTGGAGTCCGCTGCCGATGTAGGCGCACCACACCGGCGGGTTGGTGAACAGGCTCGACAGCGGGGCGCGGGTCCCGGTCGCCGCGGCCGCACCGGACGACGGGTCGGCGGCGTGCCTGCTCAACCGCCGTTCGGTGACCAGGACGGCGAACAGGGCCACGAACAGCAGCCCGAACACGGCCATCGCGACGAACGACCAGCGCCAGCCCAGGTGCACGGCCAGCAGTCCACCGAGGGCCACCCCCAGGACGGAGCCGAAGGAGCCGCCCGCCATGAAGGCGCCGCCGAGCGCGGCATGCCTGCGCGGTGCGAAGACGCCGAGGACGACGGCGATGCCGACGCTGCCGTAGGCGGCCTCGCCGACGCCGAGCAGGAACCGGGCACCGAGCATCTGCTCGTAGCTGGTCACGACGGCGCACAGCAGGGTCGCCACGCTCCACAGCACGGCCATGATGATCAGGCTGCGCACGCGACCCCGGCGATCGGCGAGCACGGACAGCGGGAGGGTGAGCAGGCCGACCATCAGCGCGACGACGCTGTTCAGGGTCGCGAGGTGGGTGTCGGACAGGGTCCATTCGGCCTTCAGGAGCGGGAACACCGCGCTGAGAACCTGCCGGGACATGTAGTCGGACAGCAGCAGGCCGAAGGTCAGGACGAAGACGATCCAGGGGTAGAGGCGAGTGCGCCGGGCGACCGGAGTGGTGGCGGGCGACGGTGCTGTCGGGATGATGTCGGACGGGGCGTGCGGTCCCATTCGGACTCCTGTGGCCGAGGGCTGGCGCGATGGGGACGGGTCTGTCCTGCGTGTCCCGGCGGACGCGTGCCCGAGCCGGGCGGGAGCGGGCTGTCCCCGCCCGGCTCGGGCACGTGCGTGCCGATCAGGTGTGCTGGGTGAACCCGACCTGTCCGGGCTTGCGGTTCGGCGCGAAGCCGATCTTCGCGAGCGTCTCGTCGGCGTCGGCGTAGCGCTCACCGAGCTTGTAGATCTCGCGGGCGTCCTTGCCGGTGGCGACCTCGCGACCGAGCTCGCCGGCGATGCGGACCAGCTGCTCGACCTGGGCGACCGAGCTGATCTTCTCGCCCTTGCGTGTCCAGATGGTGTCCTCGTTGCCGCACCGGGCGTGCAGCCCCATCGCGATGGCCATCGCGTTGACGGGCAGCACGCTGCGCATCAGCGTCTCGAGGGTGAGCACGGCTCCGTCCGGCGTCCGCCGGATGAACTCCATCATGTTGTACGGGTTCGGGCTGTCGAACCCGCCGCCGATCCCGACCCAGGTGACCATCAGGGGGCCGGTGTAGACCCCGCGACGGACCAGGCGTTCGACGGTCTCGAGCTGCGGGACGTTCGCGAGCTGGAAGTGTGGCTGGATTCCGGCGGCCTGCAGGCGGCGCAGGTGCTCCTCCACCCAGCCCGGCCCGGCCGGGACGTACATCTCCCGGTACGCCTCGTAGACCTCCGGGCGCTCGAGCGAGGTACCGGCGACGTCGTCGGCGGTCATCAGCTCCATGATGTTCATCTGGCTGGTGTTGATCGCGATGGTGACCTGGTCCGGAGCGGGGTCGAGCTCGGCGAGCATGTGCCGGGTGTCGTCGGAGAGCCACTTCGCGTCGGCTCCCTCGCCCTCGGGGGCGAACGAGATCGAGCCGCCGACCTGCAGGATCATGTCCGGGACGGCCTCGCGGAGCCGGCCGAGCAGCTCGTTGAACTTCGACAGTCGCTTGGAGCCCTTGCCGTCGAGCTCACGGACGTGGATGTGCAGCACGGTGGCGCCGGCGTCGTAGCAGTCGACGGCCTGCTGGACGTGCTCGTCCATCGTGAGCGGCAGATCGTCGCGGAAGTCGTCGAGCTCCCACTCCGGGCCGTAGGGCGCCACGGTGATGACCAGCTTCTCCTGGTTCTCCGGGAAGAGGGCGTCGTCGAGGAAATGCATTGCTTGCTCCGTTCAGTGAGTAGGGCTCCGGTCAGAACGGGCGGTCGCCGATGATTCCGGCGCGCTCCATCTTGCGTATCGCGGGCCAGTAGTCCTGGACCGCGTAGTGCTGGGTGGACCGGTTGTCCCAGATGGCGACGCTGCCCGGGGTCCATCGCCAGCGGACCTGATACTCGGGAGCGGTGGCCTGGCTGATCAGGTACTGGAGCAGCGCGCTGGCGCCGGGGGCGTAGTCGATCCCGAACCGGACGTTGTCCGGCGTGTGGTAATTGACGAGGTGGGTGGTGAAGCCGTTGACGAACAGCACCTTCTCGCCGGTTTCGGGATGGGTCCGCACCACGGGGTGCTCGGCGTCCGGGAACCGGCGGTGGAGCTCGTGGCGTTGTTCGATCGGCATGGCTGCGCCGAAGGACGCCTCGATGCTGTGCCGGGCGCGGAGCCCGCCGATGCGTGCCTTCACCTCGTCCGGCAGACGCGCGTAGGCCGCGGCCATGTCGACCCAGATGGTGTCGCCACCCACCGCCGGGGTCTCGACGCAGTGCAGCACGCAGCCCATCGGCGGGTTCTCCCGCCAGGTGGCGTCGCAGTGGAAGGCGTTCTCGTAGTGCTCGGGCGGGCTGTCGAGGTCCTTGTAGATCCGGACGAGCCCGGGGTGCTCGGGGTCGCTGCCGAGGACCGGATGGTCCTCGAGGTCGCCGAACCGGCGGGCGAGGGCGACATGCTGGCCGCCGGTGATGTTCTGGTCGCGCAGGAACAGCACCTTGTGGCGGAGCAGTAACGCCCGCAGCTCGGCGAACAGCGCGTCGTCCCGAGTCGCAGCACCGAGGTCCACATCGTGCAGCTCGGCGCCGATGGTGCAGGTCAGGGGCTCCGCGTGGATCGTCGGAGCAGCGGTCGTGGTCATGGGATCACCGCATTCGAGGAGGGTCGGTCAGACGGAGAAGACGGAGGAGCCGACGCTGAGACCGGCCTCGAGGTCGCGATGCGCCTGCACCGCGTCGGCGAGCGCGTAGCGCTGCCGGATCTCGATGGTGATCCGGCCGGCCCCGACGTGGTCGAACAGCTCGCCGGCCAGCTCCGCCCGCTCGTCGGGGTCGGCGATGTAGTCGGCCAAGGCGGGACGGGTCACGAAGACCGAACCGTGCAGTGCGAGCTGCACGGCATCGATCGGCGGGACCGGCCCGGACGCCGTACCGAAGCACACGACCAGCCCGCGACGTGCCACGCAGGCCAGGGAGGTGTGGAAGGTGGCCTGTCCGACGCTGTCGTAGACCACCTCGGCCCCGCGACCTCCGGTCAGCTCGCGGACCCGGGCGACGATGTCGTCGCGGTCGTGCACCAGCACGTGGTCGCAGCCGTGAGCCGCCGCGACCTCGGCCTTGGCCTCGGTCGACACGGTTCCGATCACGCGCAGGCCCAGCAGCTTCGCCCACTGGACGACGATCAGCCCGACGCCGCCGGCCGCGGCGTGCAGCAGCACCGTGTCTCCGGCACGCAGCGGGTGGATGCGCCGCAGCAGGTACGCCGACGTCAGCCCGCGCATCGTCATCGCCGCCGCGGTGTCGAAGCCGATCCCGTCGGGGAGCCGGACGAGGTGCTCGGCGGGCAGGACGCGTTCGGTGCTGTAGGCGCCGAGCGGGCTGCCGGTGTAGGTCACCCGATCACCCGGAGCGACCGAGGCGACACCCGTCCCGATCTCCTCGACGACGCCGGCCGCCTCCACCCCCATCCCGGCCGGCAGCGCGGCGGGATACAGCCCGCTGCGGAAGTAGGTGTCGGCGAAGTTCAGACCGACCGCCTCGTGCCGGATCCGAACCTCGCCGGGACCGGGCCGGCCGACCTCGAGAGCTTCCCACCGCATGACCTCCGGGCCCCCCGGCTCGGCGAAGCGAATCGCCTTGGCCATCGGTACCTCACCTCCTCGTCGTTCGATGTGACGGAGGCGACGTTAGGAGCCGCGGCGGCGGGTAACTTATCTTCGGGGGACAGTCTTCTGCTCATCTCGGGACATCGAACGGAGCTGACGATGGCGTCGGGATCACTGGCGCGCTACGCCGCCCTGAACAACTTCATCGAGCTCAGCCGATCGCTCGGGCTCGATCCGGCGGGCATGATCCGGGAGGTCGGGCTCGATCCGGGGAGCCTGAGCATGCAGGACCGCTGGATCCCGGCCGTGGCCGTTGCGCAGCTGCTCGAGCTCGCGGCTGCCGCCTCGGGCCGGGAGGACTTCGGGCTACGCCTCGCCGAGCTCCGTCGGTTCTCGAACCTCGGGCCGCTGAGCCTGGTCGTTCGCGAGGAGCCCGACGTCCGCGGCGCTCTGGCGCTGCTGATCCGGTACGAGCACATGTACAACGAAGCGCTCCACGCCCGGGTTCACGAGCACAACGGGATCGCGACCCTGGGAATCGAGCTCGACGTGCACGAGACCGGGACCCGACAGTCCGTGGAACTCGCCGTCGGAGTACTCCACCAGCTCATGCAAGGGTTCCTCGGGGCGACCTGGCGCCCCCTGACGGTCGCCTTCACCCATGGCGAGCCACACCGGAAGACGATCCACCACCGGGTCCTCGGCCCGTCGGTGAAATTCCGGCAGAGCTACAACGGACTGTCCGTGTACGCGGCCGACCTGGATGCGCCGAACGCCATGTCCGATCCCCTCCTGCGCGAGTACACCCGGCACTTCCTCGACTCGCTCGAGACGTCGAAGCAGACCACGACCTCGAGCAGGGTCCGGGAGCTCGTCGAGATGCTGCTGCCGACCGGGCAGTGCTCGGTCGAGCAGGTCGCACGCAGCCTCGGTGTCGACCGCCGCACGGTCCACCGGAAGCTCAAGCAGGAAGGGGAGACATTCAGTGGCGTCCTGGACGCCACCCGGCGCGGGCTCGCCGAGCACATGGTCCTCAACCGGAACCGACCACTCACCGACGTCGCCCAGATGCTGGCCTTCTCCTCGCACAGCAACTTCACCCGCTGGTTCCGGGGGCAGTTCGGCTGCAGCCCGACCGAGTGGCGGCGCCGCTCGACCTGAGCGCCGGATCCACGTTCGCCTCTGGGGCCATCGAGGAGCTGCCGAGTGGCGCATCCCGGGTCTCCGTCCAGAAGTCGGTGGCGCTGACCCGGGGTGACGCAGGGGTACAGGCGTCTCGGTCGGACTCCTCTCCACGAGGCGATCGTCGCCTCAATGCGGGTGTCCGAGGGGCGGACTCCGACGTCCTCCACCCGGGTCCTGCGATCCAGGTCGGAGGGGCGAACGAGGGGACCCGTCGTCGCGCCGGGGTCCGTCACGGCTCGAAGATCTCCAGGCGGTGCAGCGCTCCTTCAGTGGCCGCGCCGCCGAGATGGGTCTGGTCGACGATGACACCGAAGATCACCAGCAGGAGGAGCGAGGCACCGTCGTCGGGAGTCATGCTGGGCGGCAGGGTCCCGGCCTGTTCCATCCGGCCGGTGAGTGTCGTGAGCCTGCGGCGCCCCACCGCGAGTGCTCGGCGGGCGCGGTCCCCGACCTCACGGCTGCCCAGGGCCTCGGCCCAGATGTGGACGACCAGGCCCCGCAGGCCGTACCGGCGGTCGTAGGTGTCGTCGTCGAGGATGTCGACGAACGCCTGGAGCGTCTCGCGCGGAGTCGGCGCCGGATCGCGGCCCAGCAGGCCGGCGAGTACGACGGCGAACTCGGCGAGCGCCTCCTCGACCGCCGCAGCGACCATCTCGTCCTTGGTCCGGACATAGCTGTAGACCACGCTCGACGACCAGCCGGTCTCGGCGACGACATCGTCGACGGTGGTCGCGTGGAAGCCGGTGCGGGCGAAGCAGCGGAACGCGCTGTCGAGGACATGTCGACGCCGCTCCGCTCTCAGCGCATCGCTCAACCGGGGCATGATCGCCATGGTAGGCGCGGAGCGGTTGCGCGGGATCGCCCGCCGCCATAGCGTCAAAACGAGTCAATCGTTTCGATTTGTAGCCCTACCGGAACGGAGTCGCCGTGGCGACCTCTGCACCGTCCACCCCCGCCGTCGCGGAGCTGTGGCCCGGCGGCGAGCTGCCGCCGTCGCTCCGCGAGCCCGCTCCGGGCGCACGGGTCGTGCTGTACCTGCACGGCGGGGCGTTCCTGTTCGACGAGGAACCCGATCTCTACGCCGACCGGGTCGCTGCCGCTCTCGATCGCCCGGTGCTGATGCTCCACTACCGGGTCGGCGCGGAGAATCCGTTCCCCGCCGCGAGCGACGACGTCATCGCGGCGTACGCGCTCCTGCTCGACGCCGGCTGGGCCCCGGGCGACATCCTGGTCCTCGGCCACTCCGCAGGCGGAACGCTGGGCCTGACCCTGCTCACCCGGTCCTCCGAGCACGGTCTGCCGACACCTGCCGGCGTGGTGTCGCTGTCGGCCTTCCTCGACTTCACGCTCACCCAGCAGTCGCTCGCCGACAACGACGGCCTGGACCAGATCACGCCCGCCCAGGCTCACCGAGTCGGTCCGATGTACACGGGGTCGTCCGATCCCGGTCATCCGGCCGTGTCGCCGGCGGTGGCCTCGCCGGAGGTCTGGAGGGGCGCGCCGCCGCTGTTCCTGCTGTGCGGCGCCGACGAGCTCCTCCGCGACGACACTCTCGCGGTAGCCCGGTCGGCCGCCCGGGCCGGCTGCGAGGTCGAGCTCCGGGTGGTCGCCGGCGGTCAGCACGGTTCCGCCCAGCGTGCGCATCCGATGTCCGACCGGCTCCTCGTCGAGCTCGCCGCCTTCGCCGAGCGGTGCGACGATCCGATGCCTGCCGAACAGACGTGGATCGGGCCGTCGCTCGAGGACATGGAGCTGTAGGGCCCGGATCGCCGCGATCCGGGATGCCGTCACCGGAGCAGCGCGGTCTCGTCGACCGTGGCGTGGAGACCGGTTGTCGATCGGAAGTCCTGGGTATCCCTGAGGTTTCCTAGGATGGTTCGGTGGAGATCCGGCAGGTGCGCTACTTCCTCGCCGTGGTCGACAACGGCGGCGTCGTCAGTGCGGCAACCGCGCTGGGGTCGACCAGCTCGTCCGTGTCGCAGGGGGTCCGTGCCCTGGAGCGGACGCTGGGGGCGGAGCTCTTCCACCGGGTCGGCCGGGGCATGGTGCTCACCTCGGCCGGGCAGTCGTTCGTCGGCCCGGCCCGTCGGGTCGTGCGAAGCGCGACAGCGGCGGAGCTCGCACCGCTGGCGTCGGGTACACAGGTCGCAGGCCGTCTCGACATCCTGGCTTCGGCGTACGTGTCGGTTCACCCGGTCGCAGAGCTCGTCGGTGCGTTCCGACGCTCCTATCCCGCGGTGACCGTTCGGATGGGCTCGCTCTCGGAGGGCGATGATCCGGCCGCACTCCTGCGACAAGGGCACTGCGAGCTCGTGTTCAGCCACCTCCCCGTCATGGCTTCCGGCCTGACGGCCAGGACGCTCGGGCAGCTCGACTACGTGCTGGTCGCGCCACCCGACGCTGAGCTGCCTCCGACCTCTCGGCTGGCCCTGGCGGAACTCCCCGATCTGCCGCTCCTGCTCGTGCCACGAACGGCACCGATGCGTGTCCAGATCGAGGAGGCGCTGCACGCTGCCGGTAAGCGGACGAGGGTCGCCGTGGTCACCCATCACCGCGAGTCGCTCGACTCACTGGTCCTCAGTGGCGTGGGTGCGACGTTCATGGAGCGCTCCAGCGCTGCCTACCTGGGCGAACGGGGCGCTCAGGTGCGCGACCTGATTCCGCCGGTACGGCGGGCTCACGGAGTGGTGTACGACCCCGCGCATCTGTCCGCGGCCGGAGCGGCGTTCCTCGAACGGGCCCTCGCATCGACCGACGGGGCGGAGTCGGGACCCGACACCTAGCGTGCTGGAAAGGCTGCCGGTCGGCCGGGCACGTTCACCGGTGACGAGCCCACGCCTGCGCACGCCATCCCTGCGGCGGCCAGGATCTCGGTCACGGCGGGCGATGGCGCGCCGCCGCGGTGGACGACGACGAACGGTCTCCGTGGCGGCGGATCGAGAGCAACGATCGTGTGGTCCGGTACGGCGCGGGCAGCGGTTCCGCGTGACATCAGCGCGGCCCCGGCGCCGCTGGAGACCAGCGCTCGCATCGCCTGCCGGTGCTCGCAGTCGACCACCACGTGGGTCAGGTACTCGCCGAGCTCGGAACGCAGCCAGCGGTCCTCGAGTTCGAGGACGAGCGGCATCTCGTTGAGCCGATGCCGTGGCAGCGGGTCAGGCAGGCTCGACCCCTCCGGGAGGACCAGGACGATCTCTTGGTCCTCACCCTGGTGGTGACAGAGCTCGTCGCCGGCGCGGACCGGACCATCGGTGATGGCGGCCTCGCAGCGGCCCGCGCGGAGATCGGTCTCCACAGCGTCCGTGGACCCGCTTCGCAGTACCACGCGCACGTCCGGAAGGCGCTCGCGCAGCCGCGCCACCAGGGCCGGCAAGGGATCCACGGCGTGCGCCGGTACCGCCGAGACGGCCAGCTCGCCGCCCCGCAGGGACACCACGTCGCGCACGGTGCGCTGCGCACGGTCGATGTCGACGAGGATCTGCCGTGCCGGTTCCAGGAGCGACCGGCCCGCGTCGGTGAGCGTCAGCGCGCGCGTCGACCGCTCGAACAGCGTCGCCCCCAGTTGCTGCTCGAGCTTGCGGATCGCGACCGAGAGGGTCGGCTGGCTGATGTAGAGCGCTCCGGCCGCTGCGGTCATCGAGCCGTGCTCGACGACGGCGAGGAAGTACTCGGCGGCTCGGCGCTCCACCCTCCGATCCTAGATCGGCCCAGGGCCGAGGCGCACCGGACAGCCCAACTCATAGCTTCTTGTGTACGGATCATTAGTTGAATGCCGCTTGTTCTATATGTGTCGAGGTCCTTGACTGGCTGAGGCCACACCGAACGGGTCGCGTGTTCGTCGAGGAGGACGTTGACGATGAAGACCGCAGGCAAGATCTGGCCGACGGGCCTGCCGCGGACGCTGGAGTATCCGGCGCTCCCGATGACGGCGCTGCTGCGGGGGACCGCGAGTGTCGTCCCCGACCGGATCGCCCTGCGCGACGGTGAGGAGACCCTGACCTACGCCGAGCTGCTCGGCCGCGCCTCGGCACTGGCGCACGCACTGCGGCGGGACGGGGTCCGAGAGGGCGACGTGGTCGCGCTGCACGCCCCGAACGGCCTCTACCACCCGGTCGGTTGGTTCGGCATCCTGCTGGCCGGCGGGACGGTCTGCCTGCTCAGCCCGCTGCAGCCGGTGCCGACGCTCGCAGGGCAGTTGCGCGAGACGAACGCCGTGGCTGCCGTGACCCATCCGGCCTGCTCCGACGCCACCCGCGAGGCGGCCGCCGGCCGGCTGCAGCGGGTCGTCACCCTCCCGGGCCCGGCCGGCGGAGAGGGGGCGCCGGTCGGTGGAACGGCCTTCGACGACCTGGTCCGGGGCCTGCCGTCGGTACCCCCCGAGATCGGCGTCGGTCCGGAGGACACGGCCCTGCTCGCGTACACCGGTGGGACGACCGGAGCGCCGAAGCCGGTCCGCGTCCTGCACCGCAACTTCGTCGCGAACCTGCTCCAGATGGGCTGCTGGCGCGCCGGCGTGCTCCCCGAGGTGCACGGCGAGGAGATCCGGCTGACGGAGATCCCCGAGAGCGAGCAGTTCCCGCTGAAGCTCGGGCGGTCCGTCGGGCTGATCACCTCGCCGCTCTACCACCAGCACGCGCTGATGAACCTGAACCTGATGGTCACGGTCGGAGCGACGGCCGTCATCGCGGGACGGTTCGACGCGGCGCGCACCCTCGATCTCATCGAGCGGTACGGGGTGGACTACACCACCACCGCTCCGGCCGCCTACCACGCGTTGCTGGACGTCCCGGACATCGCGGACCGGGACCTGTCGTCGGTCCGGGCACTGACCAGCGGGGCGGCGCCGATGGGGGTGGCCATGCACGCCGCCCTCGGCGAAGCGTTCCCCCGTGCGGTCGTCCTGGAGGGCTACGGCCTCACCGAGGTCACCAGCACCGCGACCTTCCCACCGCCCACACCGGACACCGAACGCCGGATCGGCACGGTCGGCGTCCCCCTGTTCGACACCGAGGTGGAGATCCGTGACCTGCAGGACGTCGGCCGGGCGGTGCCGGCCGGTACCGACGGTGAGATCTGGGTGCGCGGACCGCAGGTCACCGCCGGCTATCTCGGCCACCCGGAGATCACCGCGGAGCAGTTCCGGGACGGCTGGGTGCGTACCGGTGACATCGGCCGCCTCGACGCCGACGGCTACCTCGCGATCACCGGCCGGCTCAAGGAGATGCTGATCTACAAGGGCTACAACGTCTACCCGCGGGAGCTGGAGGAGCTGCTGACCGCGATCGACGGGGTCCGTCAGGCCGCTGTGGTCGGCAGGCCGGAAGCCGTCGTGGGGGAGCGGCCCGTCGCGTTCGTCGTCGCGGATCCGGAGGCCGGACTCACCGGTGACGCACTGCGGGAGCAGGTCGCGAGCCGGGTGCCTCCGTACAAGCGGATCTCCGAGGTGGTCTTCGTGGACCAGCTACCCGTCACCCCGACCGGAAAGATCCTCAAGACCGAACTGAAGGAGAGGCTGAACCATGCGTGACGCCGTCGTCGTCGACGCGGTCCGGACCCCGATCGGCAAACGGAACGGAGTCCTCTCCGGCCTGCACCCGGTGGATCTGTCCGCCGTGGTCCTGCGCGGGCTGGCCGAGCGCAACGGGCTGGACCCGGCGCTGGTGGAGGACGTCGTGTGGGGATGCGCCTCGCAGGTCGGGGAGCAGGGCGGCAACGTGGGCCGGTACGCGGCACTGGCCGCCGGCTGGCCGGAGCACGTGCCGGGCACGAGCATCGACCGTGCCTGCGGGTCGTCCCAGCAGGCGGCGACGTTCGCCGCCGCCGGGGTGATCGCGGGGCAGTACGACGTCGTCGTGTGCGGCGGGGTGGAGTCGATGTCGCGGGTGCCGATGGGATCGGCGCGGACGAACGGTCCGGGTCTGCCCTTCGGGCCGTCCGTGCGCGAGCGCTACGAGGGCGTCGAGTTCAACCAGGGCGACAGCGCCGAGATCGTCGCCGAGCGCTGGGGGCTGTCCCGCGAGGCGCTCGATCTGCATGCTCTGGAGTCCCACGAGCGGGCGGGACAGGCGATCGACGGTGGCCTGTTCGCCAGCGAGATCGTCCCGGTCCCGGTTCCGGGGCAGGACGGCGCCGCCGCGACCGTCGTCGACACCGACGAGGGGGTCCGCCGTGGCGGAACGCCCGAGAAGCTGGGCGCGCTCCGGCCGTCGTTCCGGGACGACGGGGTCGTCACCGCCGGGAACTCCTCGCAGATCTCCGACGGTGCCGCCGCGCTGCTGGTCACCACCAGTGAGATCGCGGCCCGGCACGGCTGGCAGCCGTTGGCCCGGTTCCACTCGTTCGCCCTCGCCGGGGTCGATCCGGTGACGATGCTGACCGCCCCGATCCCGGCCACCGCTGCCGTCCTGACACGGGCCGGACTCCGGATCGAGGACGTCGGCGCCTTCGAGGTGAACGAGGCCTTCGCGTCGGTGACCTGTGCCTGGCTCGCCGACACCGGAGCGGACCCGAAGCTGCTCAACGCCCGGGGCGGTGCGATCGGACTCGGCCACCCGCTGGGTGCCTCCGGCGCCCGGCTGATGACCACACTCGTCCACCGGATGCGCGACGACGGCATCCGGTACGGACTCCAGACCATGTGCGAGGCGGGCGGGATGGCGAACGCCACCGTGCTCGAGGCGCTGTGACGGCCCCCCGACCCGGTCGGTCTGCGGGAGGCCCGTCATGACCGACGCGCTCCCGGTGGACGATCTCGGCACCGCGCCGACGGCGGACCCGCCCGCCCTGCTGTCCGGGGTCCGGGTCCTCGACCTCACGACGTCGATCGCCGCCCCCTACGCCACGATGCTGCTCGCCGACCTCGGCGCGGAGGTGCTGAAGGTCGAGCGGCCCGGAGCCGGCGACGACAGCCGCGCCTGGGGACCGCCGTTCCTCGACGGGGAGTCGCTGTGGTTCCTCAGCGTCAACCGCTCGAAGCGCAGCATCACCCTGGACATCACCTCGGATCCCGGGCAGGAGGTGCTGCACCGCCTGGTCGCCGCCTGCGACGTGGTCGTGGTCAACATGACCGGGCGGGTCCAGCGCAAGCTGGGCCTCGACCGGGAGGCCCTCACCGCGGTCCGGCCCGACCTGGTGCACGTCTCGATCTCCGGCTACGGGCTCACGGGCGCGCACGCCGACCTGTCGGGCTACGACCTGATCGCCGAGGGCTACAGCGGGATCATGGACGTCACCGGTGAGGCCGGCTCGCCCCCGCAGAAGATCGGCGCCCCGGCGGCGGACGTGCTCGCCGGGATGGACGCGGCACTGGGCGCCGTGAGCGCCCTGTTCGACCGGGCGCGAACCGGAAGGGGCCACGGGGTCGACGTCTCGCTGGTCGAGAGCATGACGCGGATGCTCACCCCGCGCATCGTCACCTACCTGGGCTCCGGTGAGGTCCCGCGCCGCACCGGCGCGAAGGACAGCGTCATCGCCGTCTACCAGTCCTTCGACACCGCCGACCGGCCGCTCACGCTGGGGCTGGGCAACGACGGGATCTGGGCGCGGTTCTGGGAGGCCGTCGGCGACCCCGGCTTCGGCGCCGCCGAACGGTTCGTCGACAACTCCTCCCGGAGCCGGAACCGTGAGGAGATCGTCGAGCGGATCTCGGCGATCCTGCAGCAGCGTCCGCGCGCGCACTGGCTGGCGGTGTTCGCGCAGGCACGGGTACCCGCAGGCCCGATCCACTCGGTGGACGAGGTCGCCGCGGACCCCCACCTGCGGGAGCGCGGCATGTTCTATCGCATGGAACGCGGCGGTACCAGGATTCCGCAGGTCGGCCTCGGGATCCGGTTCGACGATGCGGCTCCGGCCCCGGCCGCGCCGCCCCCGGCGCTGGGAGCGGACACCGACGACGTCCTGCACGACATCGCCGGGCTCTCGCGCGACGAGATCGACGGCCTGCGCGACAAGGACGTGATCTGACATGGCCACGACCGAGACACCGGCGACCGTCCTACGGCGCCGTCGGACAGGAGGAGACGCTCTGTGAAGATCGCCGACACGTCGGTCCTGGTGACCGGCGGCGCATCCGGACTCGGCGCCGCCACCGCCGCACAGCTGGTGCGGGGCGGGGCGTACGTGACGATCACGGACCTTCCCGGGTCGGACGGTGCGGCCACGGCCGCCGCACTGGGAGCCGGCGTGCGGTTCGTGCCCGCCGACATCCGCGACGACGACCAGATCCGCCAGGCCCTCGCCGTCGCCACCGACGACGGCCGGCCCCCGCTGCGCGGTGTCGTCCACTGCGCGGGCCGCGGCGGTGACCGGCTCCGCATCCTGGATCGGGACGGCACCCCGGCCGACGTCGACCGCTTCCGCGAGGTGCTCGAGGTCAACCTGGTCGGGACCTACACCGTGCTGCGGCTGGCGGCCGAGGCGATGGCCCGCAACGAGCCCGTCGACGGTGAACGGGGCGCGATCGTCCTGACCGCCTCCGTCGCCGCCTTCGACGGACAGATCGGGCAGACCTCCTACAGCGCGTCGAAGGGCGCGGTCCACGCGATGACGATCGTCGCGGCGCGGGACCTGGCGAACCGGCTGATCCGGGTCAACACCATCGCCCCGGGTGTCTTCGACACCCCCATGCTCGCGCGGCTGCGGGACGACCTCCGGGACCAGCTGGCCGCGGGGGTACCGCATCCACGTCGGCTCGGCGACCCGGCCGACTACGCCCACATGGCCACCACGCTGCTGGAGAACGGCTACATGAACGGCGAGACCGTCAGGCTCGACGGCGCGATCCGGATGCCTCCTCGCTGAGGCCCGATCGGACGGATCCAGCAACGCACGAGACGGCGTACGACGGGATCTCTCGCTGATCGTCACGATTCCACAGGAGGAATCTGTCTTGAACGCGGTACGCACGGTCGAAGCGATGACATCGGCCCGGGGGGAGCGCGGCGAATCCCGAGCAACGGCATGGGGGGTGACGTTCACCCTCGTCGCGCTCTACGTCCTGAACTACGCGGACAAGGCGGTCCTGGGCCTGGTCGCCCAGCCGCTCTCCGAAGAACTGGGGTTGACCAGCTCCCAGATCGGCCTCATCGGCAGCGCGTTCTTCGCGGCGTTCGTCTTCAGCGGCTTCTTCGCCGGGGCGCTCACCCGGTGGATGCCGATGCGATGGATCATGGTGATCCTCTCGCTCACCTGGGCTGCCTCGATGCTCCCGGTCGTGGCGTTCGCCGGGTTCGCAGTGCTGCTCATGTCCCGGATCGCGCTCGGACTGTTCGAAGGGCCGTCGAGCGCCATCATCCACACCGCGGCCTACTCCTGGCACCCGCCGCAGAAGCGCGGCCTGCCGGGGGCGTTCATCACCGCGGGCTCGTCGATCGCCAAGATCGCACTGATCCCCGTGCTGGCGGTGATCGTCGCGACCTGGGGATGGCGGGGCGCGTTCATCGCACTGGCGATCCTCGGGCTCGCATGGTGTGCGGTCTGGCTGATGGTGTGGCGTGAGGGCCCCTACGGCGAACGCACGGCATCGGCCGAGCCGGACGAGGCACGAGCGACGACGCTTCCGACGCCGAACGACGCACCCTGGTGGCGCATCGCCCGCACCCCGACCTTCCTGGGTGGGCTTGTCGCGGTCTTCGCGATGTACGCGCTCGTGTCCACGGTGCTCACCTGGCTCCCGTCCTACTTCGAGGTCGGTCTCGGATACGGCCGGCTGCAGGCCGGCGCGATGTTCGGGCTGCCCAGCATCGTCGGAGTGGTCGCCATGTTCGCGGCCACTGCCGTGAGCGACCGGATGCTGTCCCGGGGCGCCAGCGCCCGGATGCTGCGAGGCGTGCTCCCGGGGTGCGGGCTGCTCGTGTGCGGGGTCGCTCTGGTCGGCCTGCCCGCGATCAGCTCGCCCGTACTCGCCGTCGTCGTCGTGTCGATCGGCTATGGCGTCGGGTCGATCGTGTTCCCGCTCATCAACGCCGCGATCTCGCAGATCTGCCCGCCGCACCGGCTGGCGACCACGCTGGGGATCTTCCTGGCGCTGATGGCACTCGGCGGGCTCGTCGGCCCGTACATGACGGGTGTCATCGTGGACGGGGCCGCATCGCCGGCCGAGGGGTATGCCGCCGCGTTCCAGATCTTCGGCGTCCTGGCCCTGGTCGGCGGACTCGCCGCGCTGCTCGGGATGAACCCGGAGCGCGACGCCCGCCGGGTGCTCGGCCCGGTGCCGGCAGGTGAACGGTGACGGGCACGACCGGTCGCGCCTACGACGCCGACCACGAGGCGTTCCGGGAGGTCGTCCGGGACCTCCTGGCCAAGGAGGTCGTCCCGCACTTCGCGGAGTGGGAGTCCGCAGGTCTCGTCCCGAAGGAGATCTTCGCCCGCCTCGGCGAGCTCGGGATCCCCGGAATGCAGGTCCCCGAGGAGTACGGAGGGGGCGGCGCCACGAGCTTCCGGTTCTCCGCCGTGCTCACCGAGGAGGTCGTGCGGGCCGGGGTGCACCTCGGCGGGCTGGGGGTGCACATGAACGTCGTGCTGCCCTACCTGCTGCGGTACGCGACCGAGGAACAGCGGCGACGGTGGCTGCCCGGCATCGCCCGCGGCGAGCTGATGACCGCCATCGCCATGACCGAGCCCGGCACCGGCTCGGACCTCGCGGGAATGACGACCCGGGCCCGGCGAGCCGGCGACCGTTTCGTCCTCGACGGGGCGAAGACCTTCATCACCGGTGGCATCAACTGCGACCTGGTGCTGGTCGTCGCGCGGACCGGGAACTCGGAGAACCGCCGTCAGGGACTGTCCCTGCTGGTGGTCGAGGACGGGATGCCGGGCTTCACCCGCGGCCGCAAGCTGGACAAGCTGGGTCTGCACACCCAGGACACGGCGGAACTGTTCTTCGACGGCGTCGAGGTGCCGGAGGACAACCTGCTCGGAGAAGAGGGGCAGGCGTTCACCTACCTGACAGGGAACCTGCCCCAGGAACGGCTCGCCATCGCGCTGGGTGCGGTGGCCGCCGCCGAGACGGCACTCGACACGACGGTGGGCTACGTCAAGGAGCGCGAGGTGTTCGGCAGCTCGCTCGCGGGGTTCCAGAACACCAGGTTCGAGCTCGCGGCGTGCGCGGCCGAGGTCATGGCGGGCCGGGCGATGCTGGACCGCAGCCTGGTCGACCACGACCGCGCCGAGCTCTCGGCCGCGGACGCCGCCGCACTCAAGCTGTTCTGCACCGAGCTGCAGGGGCGGGTACTCGATCGGTGCCTTCAGCTGTTCGGTGGCTACGGCTACATCCGCGACTACCCGATCGCCCGGCTGTATGCCGACGCGCGGGTCTCCCGCATCTACGGCGGGACGAGCGAGGTCATGAAAACGATCATCGCCAAGTCCCTGGGACTCTGACACCGAGGAGCCGCATCCCGTGACCACGACGACCGACCGGCCCGTGACGACCGAGGTCGACGACGGCGTGCTGGTGATGACGATCGTCCGCCCCGAGGTCCGCAACGCGGTGGACCGGGCGACCGCGGTCGCGCTCGCCGCCGCCGTCGACGAGCTCGATGCGGACCCCGACCTGCGGGTCGGGATCATCACCGGAGCCGGCGGCAACTTCTGCGCCGGCATGGACCTGAAGGCTTTCGCTCGCGGGGAACGCCCGTCCCTCCCGGGGCGCGGCTTCGCCGGGATCGTCGAGAGCCCGCCCCGCACCCCGCTGCTCGCCGCCGTCGAGGGATGGGCGCTGGCGGGCGGCTGCGAGCTGGCGCTTGCAGCCGACCTGATCGTGGCCTCGCGGGACGCGAAGTTCGGACTGCCCGAGGTCAGGCGCGGGCTCGTCGCCGGCGGCGGTGGTCTCCTCCGGCTGGCCAAGGTGCTGCCCTACCAGCAGGCCATGCAGATGGCCCTGACCGGGGAGCCCGTCACCGCGGACGTCGCCCATGCGCACGGTCTGGTCGCCCGGCTCGCCGAGCCGGGCGGGGCGCTCGCGGCGGCGCAGGAGCTCGCTCGGACCATCGCCGCCAACGCCCCGCGCGCGGTCCGGGCGTCGAAGCAGCTCGTCGCCGAGTCCGTGCACTACACCGCGCCGGCCGCCTTCGCGCGGCAGCGCGAGGTGGTCGAGCCGGTCCTGGCCTCCGACGATGCCGCCGAGGGCGCTGCGGCCTTCGTCGAGAAGCGCCGGCCGGTCTGGCACGACCGCTGACCCACCGACCCCGACCCCGACCCCGGACACGCGAGAGGCAGACATGCTCCAGGACCAGACGGCAGTGATCACCGGTGGAGCGAAGGGCCTCGGCCTCGCGATCGCCGAGACCTTCCTCGCGAACGGCGCGCGGGTCGTCCTCGCCGACATCGACGGCGACCTCGTCGGCGAGTCCGCCGAGAAGCTGGGGGCGGGGGCGATCGGGGTGGCGTGCGACGTCACCGATCCCGGTTCCGTGCAGCGCGCTGCGGACACCGCGGTCGGTGAGTTCGGCTCGCTCGACGTCTTCGTCAACAACGCCGGCATCACGCGGGACGCGACCATGCGGAGAATGACCCTCGAGGACTTCGAGGCCGTGATGGACATCCATCTCAAGGGCACCTGGCTCGGTACCCGTGCCGCCGCCGCGGTGATGCGCGAGCAGGGGAGCGGCGCGATCGTGAACCTGTCCTCCATCTCCGGCAAGGTAGGGATGGCCGGGCAGACGAACTACAGCGCCGCCAAGGCAGGCGTGGTCGGTATGACCAAGGCCGCTGCCAAGGAGCTGGCCCATCGGGGGGTGCGGGTCAACGCCATCCAGCCCGGCCTGATCCGTACCGACATGACCGCCGCCCTGCGCCAGGACATCTTCGACGCGAAGGTGGCCGAGATCCCGTTGCAGCGGGTGGGCGACCCGAGCGAGATCGCCTCGGTCGCGCTGTTCCTGGCCGGCCGGATGTCGTCCTACATGACCGGCTGCGTCCTCGAGGTCGCCGGTGGCCGCCACATCTGAGGTCGTCCGCCGACGCCGGTGGGCGACGGTCACGGAGGTGGACGGGGTCCGGCTGCCGGGTGGGGCCGGCCCGGCAGAACTCAGGGACTTCTCAGCGTCCAGTACTTGAGGGTATTGAATACCGAGAAGTATCGTCACGGACATGGCTGTGGAGCACCCGTCCGGACCGCCGTCCCCGCTGAAGGGTCGTGACCTGCGACGACATCTCGCCGACGCCGTCCTGCCGAACATCGCCTTCCTGGTGGGCTACGAGGCGCTGGGAGTGCAGGAGGGAGTGATCGCGGCCGTCGCCGCGGGCCTGGTACTGGTCGTCGTACGCCTGCTCGCGCGCCGACGGCTCACCATGGTCGTCGCGGCCTTCGGCCTCGTGCTGCTGCACGTGCTGATGGTGCTGGTCACCGGGGAGGGCCGCGACTACTTCCTGCCGTGGCTGGTCGTCAACAGCCTCGCGACGGTCGTGTTCGCGGGCTCCTGGCTGATCCGGCGGCCGATCTCGATGCGGCTGTCCCGCTTCTCCGGCATGACCGACGACCCGGCCGCCCATCTCAGGGTCACTGCACTGTGGACCGGGCTCTGGGTGCTGCACCTGCTCGTCGGGGTCCCGCTGTACGCGGCGTCCCAGGTCGTCGCCCTCGGGGTGGCGAAGTTCGTGCTCGGCCCGCCCGCGATCGTCCTGTGGGGCTACCTCACCTGGCGCCTGCTGCGCACGCGGCCGGCGGCGGTGGCCGCCGCCGACGAGGAGCAGCGGTGACGTCGCCGTCGCTGACCGACGTCCACGCGCACTTCCTCACCGGCCACTACGTCGAGGCGGCCGTCGCCGCGGGCCACACCACACCGGACGGCATGCCGGCCTGGCCGCGCTGGTCGGCCGACCAGCACCTGTCCCTGATGGACGCGACCGGGATCGGGCGGTCCCTGCTGTCGGTGTCCTCGCCCGGGGTCCACTTCGGTGACGACGCCGCCGCCCGCGAGCTCGCCCGGCACGTCAACGACGCCGCCGCGGAGATCGTCGAGGCCCGGCCGGACCGGTTCGGGCACCTCGTCGCACTCCCGCTGCCGGACGTCGGGGCGGCCGTCGCCGAGGCCCGTCGCGGGCTCGACGAGCTGGGGGCCGACGGCGTGCTGCTGCCGTCGAACGCCGCCGGGCTCTACCCGGGCGACCGGGCCCTCGATCCGCTGTTCGACGAGCTCGACGCGCGCGGAGCGCTCGTCCTGGTCCATCCCTCCGCGCCCCCGCACGCCGACGCCGTGTCCCGCGGCAGGCCGCTGCCGATGATCGAGTTCCTGTTCGACGCGGCGCGCTCCGCGGTCGACCTGGTGCTCGCCGACCGGATCGGCCGGCACCCGCGGATCCGGTGGGTGCTCACCCACGGCGGTGGCGTGCTGCCGCTGCTCACCGCGCGGGTGAACCTGTTCTCCCTGTTCGACCCGCAGGCACCGCGGCAGGACGTGGCCACCGCGCTGGCCGGGTGCTGGTTCGACTGCGCGGGGACCCCGCTACCCGTCCAGCTGCCCGCGATCGCCGCCACCGTCGGCGGCGCCCGCCTCGTCTACGGCAGCGACCACTGCTTCACGCCCGCCCCGGCCGTCGAGGCCCAGATCGCCTCGCTGGCGGCGCCGGGACCGACCGGAACGTGGCGCGACCACCTCGCCACGAACACCCGTGCCCTGCTGCACGACGACGAGAGGAACCACCGTGACCGCTGACCGTGCACCCCTGACCTCCGACGCCCCGACCCGCCTCGTGCTGCTCGGGACCGCGGGCGGTCCCAACTGGTGGCTCGACGACCCGCGCTGCGGGATCTCCTCGGCCGTCGCCGTCGGAGACCGGTACTACCTGGTCGACTGCGGGCACGGCGTCGGCCCGCAGATCCGCCGCGCCCGGCTCGGCAACTGGGAGTCCCGGATGGCGGGCCCGCTCGACACGCTCGGCGGGATCTTCCTGACCCACCTGCACTCCGACCACGTCTGCGACCTCAACAACATCCTCACCACCGGCCTGGCGAACGGGCTGGGACTCGGCGGCCCGGTCCGGGTCTGGGGCCCGGGCAACCGTGGCGCCCTTCCCCCGGCCCGCCCCGGCAGCTCGCCGAACGCGGTCGCGCCGCAGAGCCCGACCCCCGGCACCGCGGAGATGGTCGAGAAGCTCCTCGGCACCTACGCGACCGACTACAACGACCGCTTCTTCGAGCAGGGCGTCGAGGTCCCCGACGGGTACCTCGCCGGGCACGACGTGCCGATCCCGGCCGAGTACACCGCCGACCCGAACGGGAACCCGCACCCGCGGATGAGCCCGGTGCCGTTCTTCGAGGACGACCGGATCCGGGTGTCGGCGACGCTCGTCCAGCACGCGCCGATCTTCCCGGCGCTCGCGTTCCGGTTCGACACCGACGACGGCTCGGTCGTGTTCTCCGGTGACACCGGGCCCAGCGACAACCTGGTCGAACTGGCCACCGGGGCGGACGTCCTCGTCCACGAGGTGATCGCCGACGACTGGGTCGCCGAGCACTTCCCCTCGCCGCGTGACCCGATGTCCGAGGCCATCTACCAGCACATGATCGGCCAGCACACCCGCATCGCCGACGTCGGCCCGCTGGCCGAGCGGGCCGGGGTCGGGACGCTCGTCCTGAACCACTTCGTGCCGGCGACCTGGCCCGTCGAGCGCTGGGAGGACGCCGGCAAGGGCTTCTCCGGCCGGCTGGTCGTCGGCCACGACCTGGACCAGATCGGAGTAGGAGCATGACCGTCGAGATCCCCGCGCCCGCGGACCTGCCGGAGGCGGCGCACAGCGACCTGCACAGCGAGCACGGGCGACGCCGCGGCGAGCACCCGGGCCGGTCCCGCAACCCGGTGATCAAGGTCCGCGACCTCGCCTGGCTGCAGTTCGAGAAGCCGGACCTGGACCGGGCCGAGATCTTCGCTTGCGACTTCGGGTTCGCCGTCGCGTCCCGGACACCGGACGAGCTGCGGCTGCGCGGCACCCTGCCCGGCAGCGACGCCCTGGTCGTCCGCCGCGGGCCGTCGTCGCGCTTCGTCGGACCGGTCTTCCAGGCCGACGCGACGGAGGACCTCGAACGCCTCGCCCGGCACACCGGCTCGCCGGTCCGCCCGGTCGCACCCGGACGGCCGGGGTCCCTGGTCGAGCTGCGCGACCCGAGCGGGATCCCGGTCGCCGTCGTCGCCGGCGCCGACGAGCACGCCGGACTGCCCGGACAGGTGCCACTGACGCTGAACACCGGGCTGACGGCCGCGCGGGAGTTCCCGCGCGTCAACGCGACCCAGCGACCGGCCCGCGAACCGGCCCGGGTGCAGCGGCTGGGGCACGTGGTCCTGGAGACACCGCGCTTCCGGTCCGCACTGGACTGGTACCTCGACACCCTCGGCCTGATCGTCAGCGACTTCCTCCACCTGCCCGACGACCGGGACTTCGGCCCGACGTTCGCCTTCCTGCGGTGCGACCGCGGCCGTGAACCGGCCGACCACCACACCCTGGCCATGCACCTCGGGCCCACCACCGGCTACGTCCACTCCGCCTACCAGGTCACCGACCTCGACGCGATCGCCGCCGGCGGCGAGTACCTGACCGAGCGCGGCTACCGGCGGTCCTGGGGGATCGGGCGGCACGTCCAGGGCAGCCAGCTCTTCGACTACTGGCGCGATCCCGACGGCCTCATGGTCGAGCACTTCGCCGACGGCGACGTCTTCGACGCCTCGGTCGAGCCCGGCTGGGCCTCGATGTCGTCGTCCGGGCTCGCCCAGTGGGGCCCGCCCGTCACCCGGGAGTTCCTCGGCGGCGGCCCGTCCCGGCTCCTCGACGCCCTCGGCGCGCTCCGTGCCGAGGACACTGACCTGACCCCCGCCCGTCTGCGGGCCCTGATGAGAGCGATGAACTCATGAGCATCTCCGTCCTGCGCACCACCGACGCCTGGTACGTCGAGGCCACCGGCAGCACCTCCGGCGCCGGCCGGGCGGTACCGATCGACACCGACGCGACGACGACGGCCGCGCTGCTGGCCGACCGTCCGGCCGTCGAGAAGGCGTCCGCCGCGCTGGCCGCGTCGACGGCGGAGAGCGCCGTCGACGTCGCGGGACTGGACCTGGTCTCGCCGGTGACCACGCCGTGCCGGGTCGTCGCCCAGATGGTCAACTTCCGGTCGCACGCCACGGACTCCGGCTTCGACCCCGACCAGGTGCTCCCGACGTTCTTCCGCAAGGCGTCGGGCTCGGTGTCGGCGCCGGACGCGACGATCGTGCGGCCCGAGCACGTCCGGCTGCTGGACTACGAGGTCGAGCTCGGCCTGGTCCTCGGCGCGCCGCTGCCGGTCGGCAGCGTCGTCACCGACGCCGACCTCGACCACTACGTGGCCGGGCTGGTCGTCACCGACGACGTCAGCGCCCGCGACATCCAGCTGCCGAAGGGCCAGTTCTACGAGTCGAAGTCGTACCCGACGTTCACCCCCGTCGGGCCCCGGCTCGTCCTGCTCGAGCCGGGCGACGCCGCGCACCTGGAACGGCTGCGGCTGCGGCTGTGGGTCAACGACGTGCTGCGCCAGGACCGCACGCTCGCCGACATGATCGTGCAGCCGGCCAGGGCACTCACGCTGCTCGCCCGGTTCCAGGAACTGGAGCCCGGCGACCTGCTCCTGACGGGGACGCCGGGTGGCACCGCGCTGAAGGCTCCGCGGCGGATCGTGGAGGTCATCGGTGGGCTCCTGCCTCCGGAGCGGAAGTGGAAGGCCTTCGTCGGCCGGGCCGAGCGCAACCCCGACTACCTGCAGCACGGCGACGTCGTGACGGCCGCCATCGGCACCGACGACGGCCACCTGGACCTGGGCCGTCAGCGCAACCCGGTGGAGCACCGGTGACGGCTGGGCGGCCGGAGCACGCCGACGTCGTGATCGTGGGTGCGGGCCCGACCGGGATCAGTGCGGCGATCATGCTGGCCGACCGGGGCGTCGACGTCCTCGTGCTCGACCGCTGGACCGGCGTGTACCCCCGGCCCCGGGCGGTGTCGCTCGACGACGAGATCTTCCGGATCCTGGCCCGGATGGGCCTGGCCGAGGAGTTCGCCGCGATCTCGCGGCCCGCACTCGGGCTGCGGCTGATCGACGGAGCCGACCACCGGGTGCTCGGGGAGATCGGCCGGGCCGGTACCGGCAGGCACGGGTACCCGGAAGCCAGCATGTTCGACCAGCCGGAGCTGGAGCGGTTGCTGCGCAGCGCCCTGCGGCGCCGTCCCGGTGCCCGCATCCGCGGTGACGCCGAGGTGACCGGGATCGTCCGGCACGATCTCGCCCACGGGATCACCGTGCAGCTCACCGACCGGGTCACCGGCCGGGACGAGACGATCACCGCCGGGTACGTCCTGGGCTGCGACGGGGCCAACAGCGTGGTCCGCGACGCTCTCGGCTCCCGGATGGAGGATCTCGGCTTCACCCAGCGCTGGCTCGTCGTGGACCTCGCGACCGGCGCCGATCTCGGCCGGTGGGAGGGCATCCACCAGGTCTGCTCGGCCGAGCGCGCCGCGACCTACATGCGGATCTCCGACGACCGGTACCGGTGGGAGTTCCAGCTCGCCGACGGCGAGTCCGCCGCGGACCACGGCACCGTGCACGCGCTGCGCCCGCTGCTGCGGCCCTGGCTGCGCGGCACGCCGGACGAGGACCTGACGCTCCTGCGGGTCACCGACTACACCTTCCGGGCCCAGCTCGCCGACCGCTGGCAGGACGGCCGGGTACTGCTGCTCGGGGACGCCGCGCACCTGACCCCGCCCTTCATCGGGCAGGGGATGGGCGCCGGTCTGCGCGACGCCGCCAACCTGTCCTGGAAACTCGCCGGGGTGCTCCGCGGCGAGCTCCCGGAGTCCGATCTCGACAGCTATCAGGCGGAGCGCAGGCCGCACGCCCGCGCCATGATCCGGCAGGCGGTCTCGCTGGGCCGGGTGATGACCGGCGGCGGGCACGCGGGCGACGTCGCACGGCGGACCGTCCTGCCGCGGCTGGCCGCGGCCGCCCGCCCCGAGCGGTTCGGGAGCGGGACACCCGCGCTGGGGCACTCGTCGCTCGTCCGGCGGCCACGGGGACCTCTCCGGTCCCGCGGACCGGCCGGGTCGCTCTGCCCCAACGCCGAGGTGCGCGGCGCCGCTCGCCTCGACGAGATCGTCGGGGGCCGGTTCGCCGTGGTGACCGACACGCCCGTCGGACCGGCCCGGCGCCGCGAGGTGGAACGGGCGGGGGCGGCACTGGTCGAGGTCACGCCGGCCGACCCGCTCGGCCGCTGGCTGCGCGACGGCGGGGCGCACGCCGTACTCGTGCGCCCGGACGCGACGGTCCTCGCCTCGGGCCAGGCCCCGGAGCGGGTGCTCGCGCCCCTGCGGGACAGGAGGAACCGATGACCCGCCGAGCTGCCGGGCAGGGCTACGAGACCCTGCGCACGGAACAGGACGGGCGGGTGCTGACGGTCCTCGCGACCGATCCGCCCTACACCTACATGACCGCGGCGATGCAGGCCGACGTCGTCCGGCTGGTCGACGCGGTCGCCGACGACGACAGCGTCGGCGTGGTCGTGGTGACCGGCGGTGTCCCCGGGCGCTACATCACCCACTTCGACATCGGGGACCTCCTGCACACCGCCGAGCACACCCCGCGGCTCCCACCGGCCGCGGCGTGGGGGCTGGCCCGGGGGACCGCGTTGCTCGCCAGGGCCCACGGCCCCGTCCGGCACCTGCTGCGGAGCACCCCGCTGGCCGGCCTGCAGGCGCTCGCCGACTTCCAGCGGGCGGCCGAGGGCATCCTGCGCTCGCCCGCGGTGTGGATCGCCGCCGTCGACGGGCCGTGTGGTGGCGGGGGACTGGAGCTGTCGGTCTTCTTCGACCTGCGGTTCGCCTCGCACGGTGCCCGGTTCCTGCTGCCGGAGCTGGCCCTCGGTCTGTCCACGACGTTCGGTGGCCAGCGGCTCGCCCGGTTGGTCGGCCCCTCCCGTGCGCTGGAGATCATGCTGGAGGCCCGGGCCTACACGGCGGAGGAGGCGGCCCGGTTCGGCCTCGTCGACGACGTCGTGCCCGCCGCGGACCTGCTGCCGCACACCCGGTCCCGTGCCGCCCGGTTCGCCCGCCGGCCACGCGCGGTGGTGGCCGCGCAGAAGCGGATCCTGCACGATCCCGACCGGGACACGGCGACGACGAGCCTGGTCCGGGAGACCGCGGCGCAGGTGCGCGGGTTCCCCGCGGCGACGGTCGCCCTGCGCCGGTGGCTGGAGCGGCAGGATCCGTCCGGGGAGTCGACGTTCCTCACCGACCCCGGGCCGTGGCAGGAGGGGACGGCCGCCGACCTGGTCGGGGGAGCGCGGTGACGCGGGCCGTGGACACCTCCCTCGGGTGCCCGCCGGATTCGCCCCGGCTGTGGTCCCCGGGGCGCGCCGCCCGTCCTCAGTGGACGAGGGCGTGCAGGGCGTCGGTGAACACGGCGACCACGGTGTCCCGGTCGACCTGCTCCGGGTCGGTGCCGTACTCGAGCACCAGGCCGAGCCGCAGCGACTGCATGGTCAGGGCGAGCTGCGCGGGCGGGACGGCCGGGGTGCGGCCGAGCCGGTCGCAGGCCCGCTCCAGGGCCGCGGCCAGCTCGTCGCGCAGGCTCCGCCGGACCTCGGTGTAGACCGCCCGCACCTCCGGGTCGTACGCCGCCTGCTGGGCGATCTCGACCAGCAGCCGGGCCCAGGTGGGGCCGGCGACGATCCCGTCGGCGAACACCTCGGCGATGTCCTCCAGCGCCCGGCCGGGCCGGTCCCGTGCCTGCAGCTCCGCGGCGCTCGTCGCGAGGTGGGCACTGACGCGCTGCTCGATCAGCTCGGCCAGCAGGGCGTGCTTGCTCGCGAAGTTGGAGTACACGGCCCCCTTGGTGAATCCCGCCGCGCGGGCGATCTCGTCGAGGCGGGCCGCCGCATAGCCGCGCTGCGCGAACACCTCGGCGGCGGCGTCGAGCAGCCGGCTGCGCACCTCGTCCCGCTTCACCCGGGGGACCGGGCCCGCGTTCACCACGTCCGTACCTCCACGTCCACTCACGGCCCACACGACACCGGCGGTATCGGACCGGCGGGGACCTGTTCAGTACCTTGAAGTATCGAATACTACTCGGTATCGTGACAGATGAATCAGCCGAGAGAGCGGAGGAGCCATGACCGACCTGCTCGACCTGTCCGCCCGGATCATCGACACCGGTGTGCGCGACGTCGCGGTGAACCGCACGAACCAGGAGCTGTCCGAGGTCGCCGAGGACGTCGCCGTCGTCGAGTCCTTCTCGCACTGCGTCGTCGTCCGCACGGACGAGGGTCTGGTGCTGTTCGACGCGAGCGGCGCCGGTACCGGCGCCGAGGTCGTCGACGCCGTCCGCCGGTGGAGCGACGAGCCGGTGCACACCCTCGTCTACACCCACGGGCACCTCGACCACGTCGGCGGGAGCGGTGCCGTCCTCGCCGACGCCGCCCGCCGCGGCCACCCGGCGCCGCGCGTGATCGCGCACGAGAACGTGCCGGGCCGGCTGTCCCGCTACCGGGGCACCGCCGGGTACAACATGCTGATCAACATGCGCCAGTTCGGCTGGCTGATGGACCCGGGCCGGACGGGCGGGACCGGTTCGGACGAGCTGCGGCCGTCGTTCGACGCCGCGCCGAGGGAGTTCGTGCCCTCCGACGTGGCCCTGCCCGACACCCTCGTCGGTGACGCGCTCGACCTCTCGGTCGGCGGGCTCGACATCGGGTTCCGGCACGCGCGGGGCGAGACCGACGACCACCTCTGGTCCTGGCTGCCCGGAAAGCGTGCGGTCAGCACGGGCGACCTGCTCATCTGGAACTTCCCGAACGCGGGCAACCCGCAGAAGGTGCAGCGCTACCCCGACGAGTGGGCCACCGCGCTGCGGGCGATCGTGGCCGAGGAACCGGAGCTGCTGCTCCCGGCGCACGGCCTGCCGATCGGCGGACGGGATCGGATCGCCGCGGTGCTCGGCGAGACAGCCGACGTCCTGGACGCGCTCGTGGCCCAGACCCTGGAGCTGATGAACGCCGGCGCTCCGCTCGACACCGTCCTGCACACCGTCTCCGTGCCGGAGGTGACGCTGGCCAAGCCCTTCCTCCAGCCGCTCTACGACGAGCCCGAGTTCGTCGTGCGCAACATCTGGCGGCTCTACGGCGGCTGGTACGACGGCAACCCGGCCCGGCTCAAGCCCGCCGCGGACGCGGCCGTCGCCGCCGAGGTGGCCGGGCTCGCCGGCGGGGCCGCGGTCCTGGTGGAGCGGGCGGAGGAGAGCGTGGCCGCAGGGGACCTGCGCCTGGCCCGTCAGCTGGTGGAGTGGGCCGCCGGTGCCGCGCCCGACGACGCGGGCGTGCAGCGGGCACGAGCTGCGGTGTACGCGACCTGCAGTGAGGCCGAGGGCTCCCTGATGGCGAAGGGGATCTTCGCGTTCGAGTCGACGGTGTCCGCGGGCCGGGGGACCGGGGCGTGATCGGCGGCGACCTGCTGCGCCGGGGAGCGCACCGCACGGCGCTGCGGGTGCTGCTCGGGGGACTCGCGCTCTGGGTCGCCACGGTGGTGGTCACCTGGACCACGCAGAACCCCACGCTGATCCCGACCGTCATCCTGCTCGGCTCCTTCCTGGTGCCGGTGGCCTTCGTCCTGTGGGCGGTCGACTCGGGCACCGAGCACGTGGCCGCGCGCGACGTCGTGCTCGCCTTCGTCGTCGGCGGCGTACTGGGGATCCTGGGCGCCTCGCTGCTGGAGACCCGGTTGCTCCAGGGCGGCGGACCGGTACTCGGCATGCTCGGGGTGGGGCTGATCGAGGAGCTGATGAAGCTCGGCGCGGTCTGGCTGCTCGCCCGGCGGCTCTCCGGCTACACGGTCCGCGACGGCGCGGTGTTCGGCGCGGCGGTCGGGCTCGGCTTCGCCGCGTTCGAGTCCGCGGGGTACGCGTTCAACGCCGCGCTCGGCCTGGGCGGCCTGGACCTGCGTGCCCTCGTCGAGACCGAGATCCTTCGCGGCCTGCTCGCCCCGGTCGGTCACGGGCTGTGGACCGCGGTCCTCGGGGCGACGCTGTTCGCCGCCGCCCGTGCGGCAGGACGGCTGCGGGTGACCGGCCCGGTGGTCGGCTGGTACCTGGTGGTGTCGCTGCTGCACGCCGTCTGGAACCTCTCCGGCGGGATCGCGGCCGTCGTCGTCTGGTTCCGCACCGCGCAGGTCTGGCAGTACCAGCTGCTCGCCGCCGGGCGGCTGCCCTCGCCGACCCCGGAGCAGGCCCACCTGTTCACACTCTGCTCGTGGGCGATCATGGTGATCGTCGCGGGGCTCGGCCTCGCCTGCCTGCGGCGCGTCCTCCCGCGGTCGCGCCCGGGCACGGGCCATCCGATGCAGGACGAGAGGACCGACGCATGACCATGTCCGACGACGTGCTGAGCGCCGTGTCCGGGGTGGGGAACACGGCGGTGTTCATCGCGGCCCTGCGCGCCGCGGGCCTCGGGCACCCCGACCGTCTGATCGAGTCCGACCCGATCGCCGAGGCGGTGACGGCGGCGGTCGGCGACGCACCCGTATCCCGGTTGTGGCGTGCCGCGGACGGCTCGCCCTCGGTGCTCGCCGACGCCCTGCGCGACTACGTCGCGATGCGGACCCGGTACTTCGACGAGCGGGTGCACTCCGCCGTCGACGAGGGGGTCCGGCAGATCGTCGTGCTCGGCGCGGGACTCGACGGCCGGGCCCACCGGATGCGGCTGCCGGACGCCACGATCTTCGAGATCGACGCACCCGAGGTCCTGCGGGCGAAGCGGCTGCTGGCCGAGAGCCGGAATCTCACGCCCACCACGTACGCGGTGCCGGTGCCCACCGACCTGCGCGACGGCGACTGGCCGGACGCGCTGCAGGCTGCCGGGTACGACCGGGACCTGCCCGCACTCTGGCTGGCCGAGGGCCTGCTGTTCTATCTCGCACCGGAGGACTGCGCCGCCCTGCTCGCCGCGGTCGGGGCGCTGAGCGCGCCGGGTTCGGCCTTCGCGACCGAGTACCCGCAGGGGGACCTGGCCGGAGCGCTCGACGACATCGACGGCGGGGCGGCGACCCGGGACATGATCGCCGCATTCGTGCAGGCGGGCCCGCAGCTGCCGCCGCAGCAGTGGTTCGCCGGCGCGGGATGGTCGGCGACCGCCCGGGACGTCGCGGACTGGGCGCGTGCGCTCGGCCGGACCCCGCCGGACTGGAGCACCTGGGACACCTTCACCTGGTGGTTCGCCACAGCCGACCCGGGACCGGGACGATGAGGCGACTGCAGGGTCGCGGGCGACTCGGATCGTCCACCAGGCCGACGCCGAGCCCACTCACGTGTGATCGACTCTGACCCGCAGTGCACATGGTGCCGCCGGTGTGGTGCGACCGGGTCCACCTTCAGGCGCCGTTCTCGGCCCGACCCTGTGTCCAGTCGTGATTCACGAAGGCACCGGCGGCGTCGGAGAGGTGACGCCCACGGACCGTGAACAAGCCGATCGTTCGGGAAGGCGGCCGGCGCAGCCTTCTGACGACGACATTCCCGACTGCTGCTTCGGCTGTCATGCGTGGAACGAGTGCCACGCCGAGATTGCTCGCCACGAGCTTCTCGGGGGTGCTGCACTCATGGAGGATGTGAGCCTCGTGCTCTTCGGCTCGCAGGAGTGAGACGAGGACCTCGCGGACGACCGACCCACGGGGATAGCTGACGAACCGTTCGCCGACGAGGTCCTTCGGGTCGAGCCGATCGTGGCGGGTCAGCCGATGCCCGGTGGGTACGGCGACGACGAGCTCCTCGACGAAGAGTGGTCGCCGTTCCAGCGCGGTCGAGCCGTCGCCGAGTCGATCGTCGCTGAGGGCGAGGTCGATGGTGCCCTCGCGCAGACTGCGCAGCATCTCTACCGGCGTCGCCTCGTGGATGGCGACATCCACCTGGGGAAAACGGTGGTGGAACCGGGGTAGCTCGCGGGTGAGCAGCGTGGTCACGAGCGAGTTCAGAGCGCCGACGACGGTGGTGCCACTCGGGGCGTCCGGTTCGTCCTGGACCGCGATCCGTGCGCGTTCGACCTCGGCGAGGATGACCTCGGCGCGGGCGAGGAGACGCTCACCGGCGGCCGCGAGCACGACGCGTCTTCCGTGGCGTTCGAAGAGGTCCACTCCGAGTTCGCGCTCGAGCGCGCTGACCTGTTGGGACAGCGCAGGCTGTGCGACGTTCAGTCGTTCGGCGGCTCTGGTGAAGTGCGACAACCGTGCCGCTTCGACGAAGTGCCTCAGCTGTCTGAGTTCCATCCGTCAACGTCTCCACGGTGTGATCGTCGCGGTGAACCGGTCGCCGGAGGCCTCTCCGGAGACTCCGAGCGCGGTCGGCCGGTGAGTCGATGGTGTCGCCGCAGAGTGGTTGCTGCGATCCGCACATCGGGTCCGTTCGCCCGGCGAGGGGGTCGGGTCCGGGCGAGGCGACCCGGTGGCCGGTGGCGGGCTCACCGCTCGTCTGCGATCACCGGATCGCCGCCGCTCCAGGAGTGCCACAGCTGCGCGTACAGTCCATCCACTGTGGTCAGTTCGGCGTGGGTGCCGACCTGTACGACTCGCCCGCCGTCCATGACGACGATCCGGTCGCAGGTCGCGGCCTGTGAGAGCCGGTGCGCGATCACCAGTCCTGCCCGTCCTCGCAGCGCAGCCTCCGAGCAGCGGTCGAGCAGCTCGGCCTTGCTCGACCCGGCCTCCGCGGTCGCCTCGTCGAAGATCGCCAGTTCGGGGTCGGCGAGCAGCGCCCTCGTCAGCGCGACCTGCTGGGACTGCGCCGAGGTCAGCGTGTGCCCGGCCGCTCCCAGGGTCGTGTCCAGACCGTCGGGCAGCAGATCGAGCAATGCCGCCGCGCCGGTCGTGTCCAGTGCGGCGACGATCCGGGCGTCGTCTGCGTCCGGTGCTGCCAGGGCCAGGTTCTCCCGCAGGGTGCCGGCGAAGACGTGGGCGTCCTGGGTGATCAGGATCGTGTGATCAGGTCGGGTGACGGTGCCGTGGTCGGGTCGGTGGATCCCGGCGAGCAGGCTCGCGACCGTGGTCTTCCCTGCGCCGGACGCGCCGACCAGCGCGACCCGTTCGCCGGGCCCCACGGTGAGGTCGATCCCGTGCAGCACCCGTGGTCCACCGGGGTAGCCGAAGCTGACGCCGTGCAGCCTGGCCACCGCGGTGTCCGCCGACGTCGCGGTCGGCGGCCCGGCCGGTCCGTCGTGCGCGGGCACCGTGATCACGCCGACGATCCGGTTCAGCGCGGCGATGGCCGCCTGCAGGACATCGATCACCATCAGCAGCAGGGTGATCGGAGCGAACAGTCGCAGGAAGAACAGCATCGCCGTGGTCGCGGTGCCGACGGTCGAGGTCCCGGCTCCGATCAGCAGGCAGCCGGTGATCAGGATTGCGGACAGGCCCAGGTACTCGGCCAGGTTCAGCCGTCCGACGAACATGTTCTGCACGGTGCGGGCACGCATGGTGTGGCGCAGCATCGTCCACGATGCCCCGATCACCCGGTCGTGGCGGTGCGGGCCGAGTCCGTAGGCCTGCACGGTCTGGAATCCGTGGAGCGACTCCAGTATCTGCTGGGCGCGTGCACCCGCCGCGGCTCGCTGTGCCGCGTAGATCCTCGGCGCGGTGGCGAGGTACCAGCGCAGAGCGACCAGGTACACCGGCAGTGTCAGTGTCAGTGCGAGCCCGTACCTCCAGTCCAGCGCGGTCAGGCCGGCCAGCGCGACCACGATGGTGAACGCCGCCGAGGTGAGCGCGGGGATCACCCGTTGCGCGGACCCGGCGATCTGCGCGACGTCGTCGCTCGCGCGGGCGATCAGGTCACCGGTCCCGGACCGTTCCACGACGCTCTGTGGCAACCGCATCGCGTTGGCCACCAGCCGTTCGCGGAGCTCGGCCAGCATCGTCTGGTACAACCGACCCGCCAGCACGGCGGTGACAGCGGCTCCTGCCGCACCGGTCGTGGTCGCACCCACCATCGCGGCGATGCTCCACCCGACAGTGGTCGCGTCGGCGGTCCCGGCGGCGACGGAGTTGATGAGGCGGCCGAGTACCACCGGCATGGCGAGCTCGAGCGCGGCGCTGCCGAGCCCGCACAGCACGACGGCGAGGAGCCGGAGCCGGTGCCCGCGGCTCGCCCGCACGAGCTCACGCCATGTCTCGCTGCCGGTGGCGACGGGCAGGCCCCCGACCGCCGTCGGGTCCGCCGTCGCGCGGTCCGCTGTGGTCGTCACCGGGTCACCGGAGCCCTGGCGTGGACGGCCGGCGGCCCAGCTCGACGACGCGGTCGCAGCCCTCGAGCAGTACCGGCGAGGTGGTGATCACCAGGGTCGACCGGCCCGCGCGCGCTGCGCGCAGCCGCTGGGCGATCGCAGTGCCGGTCACCGAGTCGACCGCAGTCGCCGGTTCGTGCAGGACCAGCACGGCGGGGTCGCGGGTGTAGGCCCTGGCCAGGGCCAGGCGCTGGCGCTGACCGCCGGAGAGCCGGTTGCCGTTCTCGCCGACCTCGGTGCTGAGGCCGTGGTCGGCGCCGAGGGTGAAGTCCTCGCAGGCGGCGGCCCACAGTGCCCCGGTCCGGCGCTCCGCCGGGACGCCGGGCAGGTCCAGGTTGTCGGCGACGGTCCCGCTGAACAGGCTCGCCTCGTGTGGCGCGACGAGGACCACCTCCCGGTAGCCCGCCGGATCCAGTCGCCCTGCCGGGTCGCCGTCGACCAGGACCGTCGTGGCGCCGTCACCGTCGCGGGGAGAGGTCAGCGCCTGGACGATCCCGGTGGCGGTCCGCTCGTCGGTGTGCAGCCCGAGCAGGTCTCCCGGGGCGAGGCGGACCGGGGCGTGCCCGTCGATGCTGATCTCCAGGGTCGGCAGGTGTGCGGGTGCCGGGGCAGGTGTCCGCACCGAGTGGTCGCCGGTTCCCGGGGCGCTGAGCAGCAGGTCCAGCACCCGTGCGCCGGAGCCCACCGCTGCCGCCCACACGGCGCCCGCGTTGGCGGTCAGCATGTTGAGCGGCGGCAGGAGTGCCTGGGTGAGCCCCGCGACCGCGATGAGCTCGCCGATGGTGATCGCCCCGGTGACCGCGAACCAGCCCGCCAGCCCGGCGACTGCGGCGACGAACACGCCGCCGATCGTGTTGCTCCCGGCGAGGTAGCGGCCGAGGGCGTCGGTGTTGCGGTACGCGCCGTCGAGGGCGGTCCGGCTCTCCCGGCGGTAGCGGCGGGTCGCCTCGTCCTCGGCTCGGATGCCCTTGATGACCCGGTAGCCGGTGACGAGGTCGGTGGCCCGGCCGACAGCGTCGGCGAGAAGTGCCTGGGCGTGCCGCGCAGTCCGTGCGAACGGTCCGCTCAGTGCGCCCATCAGCCAGACCACGACCGGTGCGCCCAGCAGCACCACGGTCCCGATAGGCCAGTGGATCATCAGCAGTGCCACCGCGATGAACGCGATCCCGGCCAGCTCGCCGACCGGGTAGACACCCAGGTTCACCGCTGTCGCGAGGCGGGTGACGTCGTTGGTCGTGGTGGACAGGAGCGATCCGTCGGCCTGTCGTACTCGTCCGTCGGGCGGGTGGAGGACCGTGCCGGACAGGGTGCTGCGCAGCCGGTGCTCGACCATCTGGACCGCTCGTGCGGCGAGCTGCGCGCTGAACCGTGTGCCCACGGCCAGGAACACGAAGTTCGCCCCGAGAAGTAGCAGCCATCCGGTCAGCTGGACGAAGTCGCCGCTCTGCAGCGCCCGGTCGATCGCCAGCCCCATGATCACCGGTACCAGCGCGGTGCAGGTGTGCTGGACGACGGCGAGCCCCGCAGCCGGGACCGTCAGCCTCGGCGACGAGGTGGCGACCCGGGCGGTGAACCGCCGCGCGCTGATCCGCCCGTCGACGGTGAACGGATCCACCGCGAGTGGGTCCGGCGGGACCTGCAGGAACACCGGAAACCGGCGGGTGAGCCGGCCGCGGCCGAGGTCCGCCGGGTCGGCGAGGCGGTCACCGCGCACGAGCTGCCTGGGAAGTCGTCATGTCATCCATCGCGATGGTCGGTGTGGGCGTCTGGCAGCCGTCCAGGGAAAAGGGCAGGCTAACCAAAGCGGACAGTGTCGACGAAGCGGACAAAGCGGTGACTCTACCCACACGAGTAAAGCTAGCCTAAACTAAGAGTCAAGATCTACTGTCCGTTCCCGGATCCCGCACCGGCATCGACCACCGCGTCGACCGTGCCACGACCGGCGGGACGCAACCCCGACGAAGACGGATGCGATGGCCACGAACCCGTTCGACGACGCCGACGGAAGCTTCTACGCACTGGTCAATCGCGAGGGTCAGTACTCGCTGTGGCCGACGTTCCAGGTGGTGCCGAGCGGGTGGACCGTCGCCCACGGCGAACCCGCGGGCAGACCGCGCCAGGAGGTTCTCGACTGGATCGAACGGACCTGGACCGACCTGCGCCCGCGATCGCTGCGGGACCGCGCCGACACCGCGAGTCCGTGACCGGGCCCGCCGCGACCGGTCCGCGGGACACGTCCGCAACGTCGCTCTGATCGCCGATCCCGGGAGGAACCCGATGCTTCGCACCGTCCTCGGTGGAAAGATCCACCGCGCGACCGTGACCCAGGCCGACCTGCACTACGTCGGTTCGCTGACGCTCGACTCCACGCTGGCCGCCGCCGCCGGACTGGTCGAGGGCGAGAAGGTGCAGGTCGTCGACATCACCAATGGCGCGCGGCTCGAGACGTACGTGATCCTGGGCGAGCCCGATTCGGGCGTCATCTGTATCAACGGTGCCGCCGCCCACCTGGTCCACCCCGGCGACCTCGTCATCATCATCTCGTACCTGCTCGCCGAGGACGCCGAACTCGCCGGGCACGACCCGCGCGTCGTCCACGTCGACGCCGAGAACCGCATCGTCAAGCTCGGCGAGGACCCGGGCGAACCGGTGCCCGGGGCGACCGACCAGTTCGATTCCCGGGTCTCGTGAACCCCGCGGTGCCCGGGCCCGAGCCGCTCGTCCTCGACGGCGTCGTCGGATACCCCGAGGAGATCGCCGCCCGCTACCGGCGGGACGGGTACTGGATCGACCAGACGTTCTCCGAGATGTTGTTCGAGACCGTCGACCGGGTGCCCGACGACGTCGCGATCATCGCCGGGGACACGCGGTTGAGCTACGCCGAGCTCGGCGAGCGGGTGCTGCGGCTGGCCGCCGGATTCCGCGGCCTGGGGATCGGGCGCGGCGACCGCGTCGTCGTCCAGTTGCCCAACGTCGGGGAGTTCGTTCCGCTGGTGTTCGGGCTGTTCGAGCTCGGCGCGATCCCGGTGCTGGCGCTCGCCGCGCACGAGCGCAGCGAGATCGCGCACTTCGCCGACCTGGCCGAGGCGCGTGCCTATGTGACCGTGGACCGGCACGACGGCGTCGACCTGGGCGCGCTGGCGGCGCAGATCGCGGAGTCCTCGCCGACCGTGGAACACACCGTCGTCCTGGACCGGTCCGGTGGGGGCGCGGCCCTCGAGACGCTGCTGGCTCACGACCCGCTGCCCCGCGAGCGTCGCTGCCTACCGGGAGACGTCGCGTTCCTGCAGCTCTCCGGTGGTACGACCGGGACATCGAAGCTCATCCCGCACACCCACGAGGGGTATCTCGGGTCGATGCGGCAGGCGGTGCGCGTGGGCGGGACCACCGCGTCGTCGGTCCAGCTGGTCGTGCTGCCGATGCCGCACAGCTTCGCGATGCGCTCCCCGGGTTTCCTGGGGGCCCTGCACGTCGGCGCCACCGTCGTCGTGGCTTCCGACCCGAGCCCGGACACGGCGTTCGCGCTGGTCGCCCGGCACGGGGTGACCGAGACCGCGCTGGTCCCGCCGCTGGCCCTGTTGTGGCTGAACTCGTCGCTGCGGCCGGAGACGGACCTGTCCAGCCTGCAGGTCGTCCGGGTCGGCGGCGCGAAGTTCGGCGCCGAGGCGGCCCGGCGCATCCGGGCGGAGCTGGGTGCGACGCTGCAACAGAGCTACGGCATGGCCGAGGGGTTGCACACGTTCACCGATCTCGACGCCGACGAGGAGACGATCACCACCCGGCAGGGCAGGCCGACCTCCGAGGCCGACGAGATCCTGGTCGTGGACGACGAGGACCGGCCGGTGCCCCCGGGCAGCCCCGGGCACCTGCTGACCCGCGGCCCGGCCACCGTGCGCGGCTACTACCGCACTCCCGCCCACGACGCGCAGGTCTTCACGGCGGACGGCTTCTACCGCGTCGGCGATCTCGTCGAGCAGGACGACCGCGGCTACCTCACGGTGGTGGGTCGGGCGAAGGACCAGATCAACCGGGGTGGCGAGAAGGTCGCGCCCGAGGAGGTCGAGAACCACCTCCTCGCCCACCCGGCGGTGCACGACGCCTCCGTCGTCGGGGTCCCGGACGACGCGCTGGGCGAGCGCACGAAGGCCTACCTCGTGCCGCGCCAGGGGATCGACCGGTCGGTGCTCACCGTCGCCGGGACCCGGTCGTTCCTGCGGGAGCGCGGGCTGGCGGCCTACAAGCTCCCCGACCTCGTCGAGGTCGTCGAGACGTTCCCGAGCACGGTGGCCGGCAAGGTCAGCAAGCGGGCTCAGCGAGCGAAGAAGGAGTGAAGGTGACGCCTCCGGTGCGCCTGCCGTTGTCCGTGGCGCAGCGCGGGGTCTGGTCCGCGCAGCAGCTGTTCGCGGACTCGACCGTCTACCGCGTCGGCCAGATCATCTGGTTGTCCGCACCGGTCGACCCCGACCGGTTCGTCGCCGCGATCGACGCCACCGTCGCTGAGACCGAGGCGCTGCGCGTCCGGTTCGAGGAGTCCGGCGGTGTCCCGATGCAGTGGGTCGACGACACGGTGTCGGTGCCCACCGAGGTGCGCGCCGAACCACTCGACGATGCCGCGATCATCGAACGCGTCCGGGTGGACTACCGGTCGGGCGCGACCGGGGAGGCGCTGTACGCGCCGTCGTCGATGCTGGTGCGGCGCGCCGCGGGCGGCTGGGCGTGGGCGTTCACCCATCACCACCTGGTGCTCGACGCCTACGGGGTGGCGCTGTTCGTCCGGCGGGTGGCCGAGCACTACACCGCGTCGCATACCCAGGGCACTGCGCCGGAACCGTGGTTCGGTCGCCTCGCCGACGCGGTCGGCGACGGCGGCGTCCCGGACACGGACGGCGAGATCCACTGGCGCACACTGCTCGACGTCGACGTCGACCCACGCGGCGACGCGGGAGATCTCGCCGACGCGTTCTCGTTCCAGCCGCACACCGCGACGGTCCCCCTGGCCGCGGATGTCCGGGACCGGCTGGTGGCCTACGCCCGTGCCGCCCGGCTGTCCTGGCCGGACACGATGGTCGCGCTGTGGGGGCTGTTCACCGCCCGCAGCCGACACTCCGACCGGATCGCGGTCCGGATGCCGTTCATGCTGCGCGGCGGTCCGGCGCTGCTGCGCACCCCGTCGATGGCGTCGCGGATCTTCCCCGTCGTCGTCGGCATCACGCCCGCGATGCCGCTGACCGACGTTCTCCGGGCGACCTCGGCGCAGATCCGGGGCGTCGAGAAGTATCAGGGGATCGAGGACTCGCAGCTGGCCCGGCTGTGGCCCGGCGGCGAGGCCGACTACTTCGCGCTGCCGGTCGCCAACGTCAAGGTCCTCGACTACGAGGTCGACTTCGCGGGTACGCCGGGGATCGAGCAGACCGTCAACCCGGGCCCGGTCGGGCGGCTCGACCTGTCGGTCTACAACGACCCGGTGCACGGTTTCCGGCTCGACCTGCGCGGCCGCGAGCCGTCCTACGCCGGGCAGCCTCTGGAGTCCTGGGCCGGGCGGTTCGCCGCGTTCCTGGACACCGCGCTCGAGCTCGGCACCGAGGTCAGCCTGGCCGAGCTCGACCGGGCCCTGGCCGTCGACGCACCCGTCGCGCCGGCGACCGGTACCGCGAGCATCGAGGGCACCGAGCTCGCGCTGCCCGCGACCACCGTCGACGACCTCGTGCGGGCCGAGGCCGCCCGGTCGGCCGACCGGGTCGCCGTCGTCGGGGACACCGACGGGACGCGCTGGACCTTCGCCGATCTCGACGCCCGGGTGAATGCGCTGGCCGCGCTGCTCGTCGAGCGCGGGGTGCGGGCCGGGGACCGGGTGGGGGTCCTGCTGCCGCGGTGCCCCGACCTGGTCGTGGCGCTCGCCGCCGTGCTGCGCGCCGGTGCCGGCTACCTACCCGTCGACCCGGCGCTGCCCGCCGGACGGATCGCGGCGATCGTCACCGACGGCGGGCCGCGACTGACGATCACCGACTCCGACGGTGCGGACCGTGTGGGCCCGGACGTCCTGCTGCTCGACGACGCCACGGTCGCCGCCGCGTTGCACCGCGGTCGCGCCACACCGCCGGAGCTGTCCCGGGCCCCGACTGCGGACGACCCCGTCTATGTCATCTTCACCTCCGGCACGACCGGGCGCCCCAAGGGTGTCGTGGTCCCGCACCGGGCGCTGGTCAGCCGGCTGGCCTGGGGCCGGGCCCGCTACCCGCTCGCGGACGGCGAGATCGTGCTGATGAAGACCCCGGTGTCGTTCGACGTGTCCGCGCCGGAGGTGTTCGCCCCGCTCACCGAGGGCGGGACGCTCGTCGTCGCCGCCGACGAGCGGCACGGTGACCCCGAGTACCTGCACGACGCGGTCCGCCGCCACGGCGTGAACCGGATCAACTTCGTGCCCTCGATGGGCGAGGAGTTCGTCCGGGCCGGCAGCGCAGCGCTGCCGTCGGTGACCACGACGATGGTCGCGGGCGAGGCCTTCCCGACCACCCTGTCCGCAGCGCTGAGCACGATCACCGGCGGCACCGTCCTCAACGTGTACGGGCCCACCGAGACCGGCGAGATCACCCATCACGAGGTCGATCCCACCGCGGTACCGGCCGGCGCGGTGGTGCCGATCGGGATCCCGATGGCCAACACCCGCGCCCGGGTGCTCGACTCGTGGCTGCGCGAGGTCGGCCCGGGAGTGCCCGGCGAGCTCTATCTCGGTGGGACGCAGCTCGCCGAGGGCTACGCCGGCCGGCCGGGGCTGACAGCGGAGCGGTTCGTCGCCGACCCCGGGTCAGCGGTGGGGGAGCGCCTCTACCGAACCGGCGACCTGGTCTCGCACGACCGGTTCGGCGTGCTGCACTACCTCGGCCGGGCCGACGATCAGATCAAGATCCGCGGGCACCGGGTCGAGCCCGGTGAGGTCGTGAGCGCGCTGGAGCGCCACCCGTCGGTGACCCGGGCGATCGTGGTCGCCCACGAGCACCCGGTGGCCGGGACCCGGCTGGTCGGCTACGTGACGACGGTGGGCACGGCGGACGGCGCCGCCGGGGACCCCGACGAGCTGCGGGAGCACCTCGCCGCGCTGCTGCCGGGCCACATGGTCCCCGCCGCGATCGAGGTGCTCGAGGCGTTCCCGGTCACCCCGAACGGGAAGATCGACCGCAGGGCCCTGCCCGAGCCCACCGGCCTGACCGCGGCCACCGGCCGCGCGCCCGGCACCCGCACCGAGCTCGCGCTCGCCGCCGCGTTCCGCGAGGTGCTCGGGTTGCCCGTCGACACTGAGCTGGGCGTCGACGACGACTTCTTCGCCCTCGGCGGGCACTCGCTGCTCGCGACACGTGTGGTGGCGCGAGTGGGTGCCGCGGCCGGTGTCCGGATCAGCCTGCGTGATGTGTTCGACCGGCCCACCGTGGCCGGGCTCGCGGACCTGCTCGGCGAGCTGCCCGCCACGGCTCCGGCTGCGCCGGTGCCCGCACCGCGCCCGGACCGGATCCCGGCGTCGGCGGGGCAGCGGGCCCTCTGGCTCGTCGAGCAGCTCGGCGGACCCGGCGGGCGCTACGTCGTTCCGACCGTCGTGCGGCTGACCGGTGCACTCGACGAGGACGCGCTGGAATCCGCGCTGCGCGACGTCGTGACCCGGCACGAACCGCTGCGCACCCTGCTGCAGGAACACGACGACCAGCTGCTGCAGGTGATCGTGGATCCGGCCGAGACGGCGGACCGGGTGAGGGTCGCTGTCGAGGATCACGTGGGGGCGTCCCGGGCGGTCGTCGAGGACCGGGTGGCCGCGGTGGTGCGGGCCCGGTTCGACCTGGGCGCGGATCTCCCGGTGCGGGCGGTGGTGCTGCGGACCGGTGCCGGTGCGGACCCGGAGTGGCGGCTGGTGCTGGCGGTGCATCACCACGCGGTGGACGAGTGGTCGTTGCCGTCGTTGCTGGCGGACCTCTCGGCGGCCTACCGGGCGCGGGTCGCCGGTGCGGAGCCCGGGTGGGCGCCGCTGCCGGTGCAGTACGCCGACCACACCCTCGCCGAGCTCGCCGCACTCGGCGATCCCGACGACGAGGGCTCGGTTCTGGCCGGGCACCTGCGGTACTGGCGCGACGCGCTGGACGGCGCGCCGGACGAGTCGACGATCAGCCCGGACCGGGCCCGACCGGCAGCGCCGACGCACCGCGGACAGGACGTGCCGTTCGCCCTGGAGCCGTCGCTCGTCACGGGCCTGCACGAGACCGCCCGCGCGCGGGGACTGACCCCCTTCATGCTCGCGCAGGCCGCCGTGGCGCTCGCGGTGTCCGCACTCGGTGGCGGGGACGACGTCGTCGTCGGGTCCCCGGTCGGCGGCCGCACCGCCGACGGCGTCGCCGACGCCGTCGGCTACTTCGCCAACATCGTGCCGGTCCGGCACCGGATCGGTGCCGCCGACACCGTCGCCGACGTGCTGGCCCGGGCCCGCGAGACGGTGCTCGACGGGTTCGCCCACCAGGAGGCCCCGTTCGAGAAGATCGTCGCCGCGGCCGGCGCCGCCCGGGACACCGGCCGCAATCCCGTCTACCAGGTGATGCTCACCCATCAGCAGCTCACCGGCGAGCCGTACCCGCTCGCGCTACCCGGCGTCGGCGTCCACCCGGACTCCGCGGACATCGGTGCGGTCAAGACCGACCTCGACGTCTACCTCACCGACGCTCCGGCCGGGATCGAGGGCTTCGTCTCGGCGGCGACCGATCTGTTCGACCGGGCGACGGTGGAGCGGTTCGTCGCGGTGTTCACCCGGGTGCTGGAGGTCGTCGCGACGGACCCGGGGCGGGCGGTGGCGCGGCTGGACGTGCTGCCGGCGGCGTCGTCGTCCGAGGTGACGACCTGGTCGCTGGGCCCGGATGTCGACGCGCCGGCCGCCACGGTGGACGGGCTGCTGCGCGAGCAGGTCCGGTCCACCCCGGACGCTCCGGCGGTGCTCGATGCGACCGTGGGGATCCGGTGGACCTTCGCCGAGCTGGACGCCCGGATCGACGCGTTCGCCGCGACCCTGACCGCCCGCGGTGTCGTCACCGGCGACCGGGTCGGAGTCCTCCTGCCGCGCAGCGCCGATCTGGTGGTCGTGCTGGCCGGGGTGCTGCGTGCCGGTGCCGCCTACGTCCCGCTCGACCCTGCGCACCCCACCGCGCACGTGGCCCGCATCGTCGAGGTGAGCCGACCCCGGCTGGTCGTCAGCGATCCGGCCACCGTGCGGGTGCACCGGGCGGTCATCGACGCCGTTCCGCACCTCGTGGTCGAGGGCGGCACGGTCGACGGGAGGGTCCCGGCCGTGAACGGCGCAGTGGCGCCGGTCCTGAGCCCGCACGACACCGCCCAGGTGATCTTCACCTCCGGCACGACGGGTGAGCCGAAGGGCGTGCAGCTCTCGCACGGCGCGATGGTGAACCGGCTCGGCTGGGGCGCAGTCCTGCTCGGCCTCGACGGCGACGCCGTCGGGCTGGTCAAGAGTGGTGTGGGATTCGTCGATGCCGCGACCGAGCTGTTCGGTCCGCTCACCGCGGGCGCGGCGGTCGTCGTCGTGGCCGACGAGGACGCGAGGGACGCGATCGGCCTCGCCGCGGCCGTCCGGGCGTACGGGGTCACCCACCTGCTCACGGTGCCGGGGCTCGCCGACACCATGGCCGGCGTCGACGACACGGCGTTCGGGTCGCTACGGCACTGGGTGTCCTCCGGGGAGGCACTCAGCCCCGGCACCCGCGACACCATGCACCGAGTCGCCCCGCACGCGGTCCTGCACAACTTCTACGGCTCCACCGAGGTCACCGGCGACGCCACCGCCGTCCGCGTCGATCCCGGCGCGGAGCTCCGCCCCGGCACCGGCGGCGCCGGGGTGCCGATCGGTCGCCCCCAGCCGGGCGTCTCCACCCGGGTACTGGACAGGTGGCTGCGTCCGGTCGCCGCCGGTGTCGCGGGCGAGCTGTACGTCGGTGGCGTGCAGTTGGCCGACGGCTATCTGGGGCGCGCCGTCGCGACCGCGGAACGGTTCGTCGCCGACCCGTTCGGCGCCCCCGGCGCCCGGCTCTACCGGACCGGGGACCTGGCCCGCTGGAACTCCGGCGGTGCCCTGGAGTACGTGGGCCGCGCCGACGACCAGGTCACGATCCGCGGACACCGGGTGGAACCGGACCGGACCCGGGCCGTGCTGCGCGAGCACCCGGCCGTCACCGGTGCCGTCGTCCTCGGCCGGGAGCACCCGGCCGGTGGCACCCGCCTGCTCGCCTGGGTCACCACCGCCGGCCCCGATCCCGATCTCGCCGCGGAGCTGCGCGGGTTCGTGGCGTCCCGGCTGCCGGAGTACATGGTCCCCGCCGCGTTCGAGGTGCTCGAGGAGTTCCCGCTCACCCCGAACGGCAAGATCGATCGCCGGGCGCTGCCGGTTCCGGAGGCCGGCGGTGCCACGAGCACCGGCCGGGCCCCGCGCACCGATGCCGAGCGGCTGCTGGCCTCGGCGTTCGCCGACGTCCTGGCGCTGCCCGCGGGCACCGAGCCGGGGATCGACGACGACTTCTTCCGCCTCGGTGGGCACTCGCTGCTCGCGACCCGGCTGGTGGCGCGGGTGGGTGCCGCATCCGGTGCCCGGATCACCCTGCGGGACGTGTTCGACCGGCCCACCGTCGCCGGGCTCGCCGCGCTCGTCGAGAACAGCACCGCCGCCCGGCCGGTCGCGACGCTCGGCGAGATCGCCCGCCCGGCCGCGATCCCGGCGTCCTACGGGCAGCAGTCGCTGTGGTTCGCCGACCGGATGGGCGGCCCCGAGGGCCGGTACGTGGTGCCGATCGTGGTGCGGCTGACCGGGACGCTCGACGAGCCGGCGCTGCAGGCGGCGCTGCGGGACGTCGTGCTCCGGCACGAGGCGCTACGCACCGTGCTGCGCGAGGGCGACGGCCGCCTGCTGCAGGAGGTCCTGGACCCGGCGGACGTCCCGGCCCGGGTGGCGGTCGCGGTGGAGGACCTTGTCGGTGCGGCCCCGGCGGCCGTCGAGGACCGGGTGGCAGCGGTGGTGCGATCGCGGTTCGACCTGGCCTCCGAGCTGCCGGTACGCGCGGTGTTGCTGCGCACCGGTGCCGGTGCGGACCCGGAGTGGCGGTTCGTGGTCGCGGTGCATCACCACGCGGTGGACGAGTGGTCGTTGCCGTCGTTGCTGTCCGATCTCTCGGCGGCCTACCGGGCGCGGGTCGCCGGTGCGGAGCCCGGGTGGGCGCCGCTGCCGGTGCAGTACGCCGACCACGCCCTCTGGCAGCGCGCGCACCTCGGCCGCCCGGACGACGAGGGCTCGGTGCTGGCCGGGCACCTGCGGTACTGGCGCGACGCGCTGGACGGCGCGCCGGACGAGTCGACGATCAGCTCCGACCGGCCGCGACCGGTCGAGCCGACACACCGGGGCGAGGACGTGCCGTTCGCCCTCGAGCCGTCCGTGGTGGACGGTCTGCGGGAGGTCGCCAGGGCACAGGGCGTCACGTCGTTCATGGTGTCCCAGGCCGCAGTGGCGCTGGCGGTGTCCGCACTCGGCGGGGGCGACGAGGTGGTCGTCGGCTCCCCGGTGGGCGGCCGCACCGAGGAGGGCGTCGCCGAGATCGTCGGCTACTTCGCGAACACGCTGCCGCTGCGGCACCGGATCGGTGCCGCCGACACCGTCGCCGACGTGCTGGCCCGGGCGCGGGAGACGGTGCTCGACGGGTTCGCCCACCAGGCAGCCCCGTTCGACCAGATCGTCACCGCGATCGGGGCGCAGCGCGCGGCCGACCGCACGCCGCTCTATCAGGTCATGCTCACCCACCTGCAGCGCAGCGGCACCGAGCAGGAGCCCCTGGCGCTGCCCGGTGTCCGGGCCCGGCGCGAACCGGCCGAGCTCGGCGCGGTCAAGACCGATCTCGACATCTACCTGATCGACGGCGCGGACGGGGTCGAGGGCTTCGTCTCGGCGGCGACCGATCTGTTCGACCGGGCGACGGTGGAGCGGTTCGTCGCGGTGTTCACCCGGGTGCTGGAGGTCGTCGCGACGGACCCGGGGCGGGCGGTGGCGCGGCTGGACGTGCTGCCGGCGGCGTCGTCGTCCGAGGTGACGACCTGGTCGCTGGGCCCGGATGTCGACGCGCCGGCCACCACGGTGGACGGGCTGCTGCGCGAGCAGGTCCGGTCCACCCCGGACGCTCCGGCGGTGCTCGATGCGACCGTGGGGATCCGGTGGACCTTCGCCGACCTCGACGCCCGCATCGACGCGATCGCCGCCCGGGTCGCGGCGCGGGGTGTCACGGTGGGGGCCCGGGTCGCCGTCCTCCTGCCGCGCAGCGCCGACCAGGTCGCCGTGCTCGCCGGGCTGCTGCGCGCCGGCGCGGCCTACGTGCCCGTCGACCCGGCCCATCCGGCGGCGCACGTCGCCCGGATCCTCACCACGGCCACTCCGGCCCTGGTGGTCACCGACCGGGCCACGGCCGCCGCGCACGACCTTCCCGCGGATCGGCTGCTGCTGGTCGACGAGCCCGCCGCCGAGGCGGACCGGTGGTCGGGCCCGGCCCGGCCGGTGACCCCGCGCGACACCGCCCAGGTGATCTTCACGTCGGGCACGACCGGGGAGGCCAAGGGCGTCGGGCTCCCGCACGGCGCGGTCGCCGACCGACTCCGCTGGGGCAATGCGCTGCTGGAACTCGACGGCACCGCCGTGTGCCTGGCCAAGAGCGGCGCCGGCTTCGTCGACGCGGTGACCGAGCTGTTCGGGCCACTGACCGCGGGGGCCGCCGTCGTGGTGGTCGGCGACGGGACGGCGCGCGACGCGGGCGCACTGGCCGAGCTGATACGCGAGCACCACATCACCCATCTGCTGACCGTGCCCGGCCTCGCCGACACCCTCGCCGACTCCCGCACCGGCAGCGGACCGGGGTTCGGCTCGTTGCGGCACTGGGTGTCGTCCGGGGAGCCGCTGACGGCGGCCGGCCGGGACGCCATGCGCCGTGCCGCCCCGCACGCCGTCCTGCACAACTTCTACGGGTCCACCGAGGTCACCGGGGACGCCACCGCCGCCCGCGTCGACACCGGGGATCCGGACCGGCGGGTGGCGATCGGCCGCCCGCAGCCCGGGAGCTCCGCACGTGTGCTGGACCGGTGGCTGCGACCGGTGCCCGCCGGTGTCGCCGGGGAGCTCTACGTCGGCGGCGGGCAGCTCGCCGACGGTTACCTCGCGCTGCCGGGGCTCACCGCCGAGCGGTTCGTGGCAGACCCGTTCGGCCACCCCGGCTCCCGGCTCTACCGCACCGGGGACCTGGCCCGTTGGACTGCCGGCGGCGAGCTGGAGTTCCTCGGCCGTGCCGACGACCAGGTCACGATCCGCGGACACCGGGTCGAGCCGGAACAGGTCCGCGGTGTGCTGCGCGAGCACCCGGCGGTGACCGGCGCCGTCGTCCTCGCGGCGGAACGACCCACCGGCGGGCCGCAGCTGCTCGCCTGGGTCACCGCCGGTGGTCCCGGTCCCGGTCCCGGTCCCGGTCCCGGCCTCGCCGTGGAGCTGCGCGAGTTCGTGGCGTCGAGGCTGCCGGAGTACATGGTGCCCGCGGCGGTGACGACGCTGGCGGAGTTCCCCCTCACCCCGAACGGCAAGATCGACCGCAGGGCGCTGCCCGCGCCGGACCTCACCGAGGGGGCGGGGGCCGGTGGGCGCAGCCCGGAGACCGCGACCGAGCGGGCGCTGGCCGAGCACTTCCGAGAGGTCCTGCGGCTCGACGGAGGCGCCGGTCCGCGTGCGGCTCTCGCGGTCGATGCGGACTTCTTCCGTCTCGGCGGGGACTCACTGCTCGCAGCCCGGCTGCTCACCCGCATCAACACCACCTTCGCGTCCGCCCTGCGGCTGCGGCACGTGTTCGGTACCCCGACGATCGCCGGACTGGCCGAGGCCGTCACCGGGGTGGCCCGGCACGACGGCTCGCCGCTGTCGCCGATCACCGAGGTGGTCCGCCCCGATCCCGTCCCGGCGTCCTACGGCCAGCAGGCGCTGTGGCTGCTCGACGAGCTCGGGATGGGACCGGCCTACCAGGTCGGGATCGTCCTGCGGATTCCCGGCGGCGCCGACCCCGCCGCCCTGCACCGCGGGGTGGCCCGGTTCACCGAGCGGCACGAGATCCTGCGCACGGCGTTCGTCGCCGGACCGGACGGCGAGCTGACCCAGCTCGTCCGGCCCCCGGACGACGCGCCGGTCCTGGCGGTCGAGACCGTCGCGGCGGACGCGGTACCGGCCCGGATCGGTGCGCTGCTGGCGCAGCGATGCGACCTGGCAGCCGACGGCGGTGCCGGGTTCACCCTGCTGCGTACCGGCGGCGACGACCTGCTCGTCGTGCACGGCCACCACATCGTCATCGACGAGGGTTCGGTCCGGCCGCTGGTCCGCGACCTCGACGTGCTCTACGACGCCGAGCTGTCCGGCACCGCGGCCGCGCTGCCGCGGCTGCTCGTGCAGTCCGCGGAGTTCGCGGTCTGGCAGCGCAGCACGCTCGGCGACCGGGACGACCCGGACTCGCGTTTCCGGGGCGAGCTGACGTTCTGGGAGAAGGCGCTCGCCGACCTGCCGGCCGAGACCCCGCTGCCGCTCGACCGGCCCCGGTCGGAGACCACCTCGCGCACCGTGCGCACCGTCCGCGACCCGCTGCCGGCCGCCGACTCGGCGGCCGTCGAGCGGCTGCTGGCCGAGCGACGGGCGACCCCGCTGCAGGGGCTGATCACAGCACTGGCGCTGGGTCTGTGGACCGAGGGCGCCGGGAACACGGTGCCGGTCGGCACCCCGGTCGAGCTGCGCGACCAGCCGGAGCTCGACGACGCCGTCGGGTACTTCGTCAACACCGTCGTCGTCCGCGCCGAGATCGACGAGACGGTCGGCTTCGGCACGCTGCTGTCCGGTGTCCGGGACCGGGTGGTCGACGCGGGCGAGCACAAGACGGCGCCGTTCGACAGCGTCGTGGAGGCCCTCGGACCGCCGCGGATCCCCGGCGTCAGCCCGCTGTTCCAGGTGATGGCCGCATTCCTGGACGACACCGCCCGCGACCCCGTGGCCGGGCGTCTGGTCCCGGACCCTGCGGCGGTGGCCGAGGCCACCGGCGACCGGCCCGCGCTGTTCGACCTGGTCTACGCGATCGTCCGGCGTCCGGACGGCGCGCTGGACCTGCAGCTCAACGCCACCCGCGAGCTGTTCACCGCCGACACCGGTGCCCGGCTGCTCGCCGGGGTGCGCCGGTTCCTCGTGCTGGGGGCCCGGTACCCGCAGCTACCGCTGCGGCACCTGGTCGAGCTGGTCCGGGCCGTCACCGACCCCGCGGACCTCGGTGCCGCACCGGACGGGCCGGGGGCGAGGATCCCGCTGCCCGGCTTCACCCCGGACGAGACGACGTCCTGGCGGGCGGCCGCCGAGTACCTGCGCCACGTCGTCCCCGGGGCCGGGATGCTCGCGCTCGAGGTACGCGACGACGGCACCGGCGAGCTGACCGGGACTCCCACCGGCCCGGACGCGGCCGCGCTGCTGGCCGGCCTCGCCGGCGAGCTCGTGGAGAGCTACCGGTCCACCGTCGCGGTGCGTCTGGAGTGGCCCGACGACACCGCACGGGGGACGCTCACGGGGGTGCGGCCGAGGCTGCGCCGGGCCGACCGTGCCCGGGTCTCCCGGGCCGATGCGCGGCGGATCCGGGCCGAGCACGGCGAGGACAGCAGGTTACTGCCGTTGTCGTCGCTGCAGAGCGGACTGCTCTACCACATGGTGCGGGCCCGCGAGACCGGCGATCACAACGCCTACGTGTCGCAGATCCTGCGCGAGATCGAGGGCGAGGTCGACCCGGCGCACCTGGAGTCCACCACCCGCCGGGTGCTGGAGCGGTACCCGAACCTGCGGGCCGCGTTCGTGACGTTGCGCGACACCGAGGTCCAGGTGATCCCGCAGCGCTCCGAGGTCCCGTTCCGGGTCGTCCGGCTCGACCCGCCGGGCGGCCCCGGGCGTGCGGAGTTCCTGGAGGCCGAACGCCAGGAGCCGTTCGACTTCGCGACCGGGCCGCTGATCCGGTTCACCCTGCTCGAGCACGGGCCGGGGGCCTGGACGTTCGCGATGACCTTCGAGCACATCCTGATGGACGGCTGGTCGATCAACGCGCTGCTCGGCGAGATCGTCGACGCCTACGCCGATCCCGGACTGCTCGACCGGGTCCGGCCCGTGTCGTTCGAGTCCTACCTGGATTGGCTCGAGACCCGCGACGCCGCGGCGGGCGACCGCGCGTGGGCGGGCTACCTCGCGGAGGTCACCGAGCCGACCCTGCTCTGGCCCGAGGGCGGTGACCTGGGTCTGACCCGGGTCGAGACCGGGGACCTGCACCGGGATCTGAGCCCGGCCGAGGCCGCGACCGTGTACGCGGCCGCCCGCAGGGCCGGGGTCACCGTGGGCACGCTGCTGCAGACCGCGTGGGCGGTGACCCTGGGCCGGGTCACCGGCCGCGGTGATGTCGTGTTCGGCAACACCGTCTCCGGACGGCCACCGGAGCTGCCCGGTTCGGACCGGATGATCGGGCTGCTGTTCAACACACTGCCGATGCGGGTCCGCGCCCGCCCGGACGAGACCGTCACCCAGCTGCTGGCCCGGGTCCGGTCCGAGCAGCTCGAGGTGCTCGACCACCCGGACGTCGAGCTGACCCGGATCCAGAACGCGGCCGGGCTGGGTGCCCTGTTCGACACCCTGTTCGTCGTCCAGAACCTGCCCTTCGACCCGTTCGAGCCGGAGACGACGCCGGTCGGCGGGCTGCGGGTGACCGGCGGGACGGTGAACGACGCCACCCACTACCCGGTCACCGTGGCGGTGAACCCGTGGGAGCACGACGGCGCCGCGACCGTGCACGTCCGGCTGTCCTACCGGCGCGACGCACTCGACGAGGCCGCCGCCGAGCGGCTGACCGAGCGCTACCTGCACGTACTGCGCGCGCTCGCGGCCGGTCCGGACACCGCACTGGGGCGGATCCCGGGCTACCTGCCCGGCGAGGACGCTCCGTCGCCGGCCGGTGTCACCCGGGCCGTCCCCGAGGTGACGGTCGCCGACCTGCTGCGTGCCCAGGTGGCCCGCTCACCGCAGGAGACCGCGCTGGTCGCCGGGGACCGCAGCTACACCTTCGACGGGTTCTCCGCCGAGGTGCACCGGTACGCGCGGGTGCTGCTGGCCCGCGGCGTGCGGCCCGAGCACCGGGTGGCGCTGCTGCTGCCCCGCGACGAGCGCATGGTGATCGCGATGTTCGCGGTCTTCGCGGTCGGCGCCGCCTACGTGCCGATCGATGCCGAGCACCCGGACGAACGGATCGCGACGATGTGCGACATCGCCCGGCCCACCGTGACACTGGTGACCGGCCGCGATGCGGCACGCCTGCCCGGCACCGCCGCCGGGCAGGTGCTCGACCTCGACGAACCCGTGCTGCGCGCGGAGATCGCCGACGCCGGCCAGGGCCCGGTCACCGACGCCGAGCGCGGCGGCCCGATCGACCCCGACCACCTCGCCTACATCATCTTCACCTCGGGCTCGACCGGGCTGCCCAAGGGTGTCGCGGTGGGCTACCGCGGCCTGACCAACATGTACGCCAACCATGTCGAGGAGATCTTCGACCGGGTCGTCGCGCACCAGGGCGGTCGCCGGATGAAGATCGCCCACACCACGTCGTTCTCCTTCGACGCGTCATGGGAGCAGCTGTTCTGGCTGCTCAACGGGCACGAGGTGCACGTGATCGACGAGGAGCTGCGGCGCGAGCCACAGCAGCTGCTGGCGCACTACGACGACGCCCGGATCGACGGGTTCGACGTCACGCCGTCCTACGGGCAGGTGCTGGTGGACCAGGGTCTGCTCGACCGGGACCGGCCTGCCGGTCGATCGGTCGCCGCGGACGCGCCCGGGGTGGTGTTCGTGTCGCTGGGTGGCGAGGCCGTGCCGGACACGCTGTGGCGGCAGCTGCGTGAGGCGCCGGGGGTGGAGTCCTACAACCTGTACGGCCCCACCGAGTACACGATCAACGCGCTCGGCGCGGATCTGGCCGACACGGCGACCTCCAGCGTCGGCCGGCCGATCTTCAACTCGCGGGTCTACATCCTCGACGACAACCTCCAGCCCGCGCTGCCGGGTGTACCGGGGGAGCTGTACCTCGCCGGCGCCGGGACCGCCCGCGGATACTGGGGCCAGCCCGGGCGCACCGCGGAACGGTTCGTCGCCTGCCCCTGGGAACCCGGGACCCGGATGTACCGCACCGGGGACCTGGCCCGCTGGACACCCGGCGGGACGATCGACTACCTCGGTCGCGCCGACGACCAGGTGAAGATCCGTGGTTACCGGATCGAGCCGAGCGAGGTCGCCGACACTCTGGCCGGGGACCCGCAGGTCGCCAGGGCTGCGGTGATCGCCAGGGCGGACGCCCGGGGCGCGCTGCAGCTCTACGGCTACCTGGTCCCCGCGGCGGACGGGCCCGGCACCGTGGACCTCGACGCCGTCCGGGCCCGCGCGCGCACCCTGCTCCCGGACTACATGGTCCCGGCCGGGCTCGCCGCTCTCGACGATCTGCCGCTGACCGTGAACGGCAAGATCGAGACCAAGGCGCTGCCGGTGATCGAGTCCGCGGCCGCGGAGTACGTGGCACCGGCCTCCGGGACCGAGGTGGTGGTCGCCGGTGCGGTCGCCGAGCTGCTCGGCACCCGGGAGGTGTCGGTGTCGGCGAACTTCTTCGACGTCGGCGGCAACTCTCTGCTGGCCATGCGACTGGTCGCCCGGCTCAACGAGCGACTCGGCTCGGAGCTGCTGGTGTCCGACGTCTTCGCCGCGCAGGTGCTCGGCACCCTCGCCGCGGTGGCCGACGACCGGTCCGCGCCGTCCACCTCCGAGGACGTGGCCGGCGACGTGGCCGGCGCTGTCCTGGTCCCGCTGCGGGCCGCGGCGGCAGGTCGGCATCTGTTCTGCGCGCACGCCCGCTACGGGCACGCCTCGCTCTACTCCGCGCTGGGCAGGTACCTGCCTGACGGCGTCGGCCTGGTCGGATTGCAGGACCCGGCGCACGCCGGGCTCGGCGCCGAGTTCGGCTCGATGGCCGAGCTGGCCACGGTCTACGCCGACGCCGTCCAGCGGGTGCAGCCGCACGGCCCCTACGACCTGCTGGGCTGGTCGTTCGGCGGCCACATCGTGGTCGCCGTCGGGCGGGAGCTCGTCGGCCGCGGGGAGCGGATCGGGTCGGTCACGATCGTCGACACCACCCCGACGGGGCCGGATCACGCACCGGAGCCGGGCGACGTCCTGCCTCGCCCGGGGGTACCGGTCGCCGAGGACGAGCAGCGGCAACGGGAGTTCCTCGACGTCAACTCCGCCGAGCTGCGCGCGCTGCTCGGGCCCGAGGTGAGCGCCGAGCTCTCCGCCGAGGCGCTCACCGCGTTCGCGGTCGCCGGCCTGCGCTGCGAGCGGCACATGGCCGAGCGGACCGTCGGCGAGCTCGACGCCCCGGCGCTGCTCGTCGCGGCGGGTGCGCCGGTCGAGGCCGACCGCGCCGCGGGCACCGGGATCGCCGCGTGGGGCGCGCACCTGCCCGGGGCCCGCACCGAGTACGTCGACGGCGAGGACCACCACTCGATCATCGACCCGGACCGCGGCCTGCCGCGCTGGGCCGACCACCTGACCGGGCTGCTCGAGGGCGGCACCGCGGGGACCACGCACGAGGAGAGGAAACGATGAGTCTCACCGCCGCCGATGTGACCGCGGACGTCGCGGAGGCGCTGTTCCTGCAACCCGCGGAGCTGGACCACCAGCTGGACCTGCGCGACCAGGGGATGGACTCCGTGCGCACGATGGAGCTGGTCGACCGGTGGCGCCGGGCGGGGGTGCCCGGGATCAGCTTCATCGCGCTGGCCGAGGACCGTCGCCTGGAGCGGTGGATCGAGGTCGTGCGCGAGCTGCAGCCCGGCGCGGCGGAACCGCCCTCGCTGCGCACCTGCATCGCGACGGTGTCGCTGGGCGGTTCGCTCACCGACAAGCTGGACGCCGTCGCCGCGGCCGGGTTCGGCGGCATCGAGCTGCTCGACGCGGACCTGCGCGACTCGTCGCTGTCCGCGTCCGAGGTGGCCGCCCGCTGTGCCGACCTGGGACTGACCATCGACGCCTACCAGCCGTTCCGGCGTGCCGAGGGGGTCAGCGCGGCCGAGTTCACCGACGTGCTGGCGCGCTTCCGTGGCGAGCTCGACGTCATGGCCGGGCTGGGCACCGGCTCCATCCTGGTCGTGTCCAACACCGACGACGACGCCGACCCGGACCGCGACCTGTCGGCCCGGCAGCTGTCCGCGCTCGCCGACGCCGCCGCCGAGCGCGGCATGTCGGTGACCTACGAGGCGCTGGCCTGGGGCACCCACGTCGGCCGTTTCGCCGATGCCTGGGACGTGGTCCGCCGCGCCGGTCACCCGGCCCTGACGGTCACCGTCGACACCTTCCACATGATCAGCCGCGGCGAGGACGCCGGGGCCCTGGACGGCGTCCCGATGGACAAGATCAGCCTGGCCCAGGTGGCCGACGCGCCGATGCTGTCGATGGATCTCAAGCAGTGGAGCCGCAACCACCGGTGCCTGCCCGGCGACGGCGAGTTCGACCTGCGCACACCGTTGCGGGCGCTGTGGGCGGCGGGCTACCGCGGCCCGCTGTCGCTGGAGATCTTCAACCCGGAGATCCGGGCGCAGCCCCCGCACGATGTCGCGGCCCGCGGTGCGCGGGCCCTCGACGCGCTGCTCGCCGAGCTGGACGGGGCCGTGCCGGGGCCGGACGCGAGCGGGGACCCGGTCCGGGCCTAGCCACGCGGCCCGGCGACGCACCCGGTGATCGGGGGTCGGGTGGGGCCGAGCGCGGTACGCGCGGCCCCACCCGGCCCCCGGTTCCAGGTGGCTCAGATCTGCCCGACGGCCTCGCGCTTCTCGGACTGGAACACGTCCTCCTTGCGGCCGTGCGCCCAGTAGGCCGACAGCGACAGCTGGGACCGGTCGAGGCCGCGCTCGTCGGTGAGGTGTGGGCGCAGCGACTTCATGGCGGCCCGCTCGCCGTGCACGAAGACCTGTACCCGCCCGGCGGGCCAGTCGAGACCTCGGACGGCGTCGACGAGCAGGTCGGTCGTCCCGGCCTCGGCGCCGGCACGGTGCAGCCAGCGCACCTCGAGACCGTCGGGCGCGGTCAGGTCGAGTTCGTCGGCGGCGGAGTCGACCTCGAGCAGTGCGACGCCGCGTGCGTCGGCAGGCATCGCCTCCAGCGCGGACGCGATCGCGGGCAGGGCCGACTCGTCACCGGCGAGCAGGTGCCGGTCGGCCTGCGGGTCGGGGGCGTAGCCGCCGCCGATCCCGCCGAGCACCACCGGGGATCCGGGCTCGGCCGTCGCCGCCCAGGGCCCGGCCACGCCGGTGTCGCCGTGCACGACGAAGTCGATCCAGATCCGCTGGTTCTCCAGGTCGAAGCGGCGGATCGTGTAGGTGCGGGTCGACGGCAGCGCCTCGACCGGCAGCTCCTCGCGCAGCGCGGCGAGGTCGTAGGGCGGGGTCAGGTCGCTGCCGGGGGGTGCGAACAGCATCTTCGTGTAGGCGTCGGTGTGCCCGTTGTCGGTGACGTCGGCGATGCCGGGCCCACCGGCGACGATGCGCACCATGTGCGGCGTGAGCCGGGTGCGCTCGAGCACCTCCAGCACGATCTGCGGCCGCCGCGGGCGGTTTCCGGGAGTGCTCATCGATGTCCTTCCGTGCTCACGGTGCGGGGGTCGAGCGGCACCACCGTAGGGGTGCCGGTGACGGGGTCGGGCACGACCAGGCAGCGCAGCCCGAACACCTCGTCGATCAGCTCGGCGGTGATCACCTCGTGCGGCCGGCCCGCGGTGACCACCCGGCCCTCCCGCATGACGACGAGGTGGTCGGCGTAGCGGGCCGCCTGGCCGAGGTCGTGCAGGACGGCCACGATCGTCCGGCCGCCCTCGTGCAGCGACCGGAACAGCTCCATCAGCTCGTACTGGTGGGCGATGTCGAGGAACGTCGTCGGCTCGTCCAGCAGCATGATCGGGGTGTCCTGGGCGAGCAGCATCGCCACCCACACCCGCTGCCGCTGCCCGCCGGACAGCTCGGCGACCAGCCGTCCGGACAGCTCGGTCAGCCGGGTCGCCTCCAGCGCCGACCGGACGGCCTCCTCGTCGGAGCCGCGCCACTGGTGGATCAGGTTCTGGTACGGCGCCCGCCCGCGGGCCACCAGGTCGGCGACCCGGATGCCGTCCGGGGCGAGCGAGCTCTGCGGGAGCAGCCCGATGCTGCGGGCGGCCTCCTTCGGCGGGTAGGACGCGATCTCCTTGCCGTCGAGCAGGATCTGCCCGGACGACGGCGGCAGGATCCGGGACAGCGCGCGCAGCACCGTGGACTTGCCGCAGCCGTTCGGGCCGATGATCGCGGTGAACGAGCCGTCCGGGATGTCCAGCGACAGGTCGTCGGCGACGACCCGCCCGCGGTAGCCGATCGCGGCGTCGCGGGTGACGAGCCGAGCGTGCGTCCCGTGTGACGAGGTGTTCAACGAGGGGGCTCCCGGGTCGGTCATGCGAACGTTCCGTACTGCCGCCGTGCCTCGCGGACGAGCAGCCAGATCAGGTAGCAGCCGCCGAGGCAGACGGTGATCAGCCCGACCGGGATGGCCCGGTACACCTCGGCGATCGCCAGGCTCAGCAGGTGCGCCGAGGCGAGCAGCGCCGCGCCCATCGCGGCGGAGGCCGCGGTGCTGACCCCGGGGGAGCGGGTGAGCCGCCGGGCCAGCTGCGGGGCGGCGAGCGCGACGAACCCGATCGGGCCGGCCGCCGCGGTCACCAGCGCGGTGGTCGACACGCCCACGACGAGCAGCCCGAGCCGGGCCGCGCCGACCCGGGTGCCCTGGGTGACGGCGGCGTCGTCGCCGAGCTCGAGGCGGCGCAGCGCCGGGGACAGCAGCACGGTCGCGACGACGATCACCGCGGCGATCCCCAGCGAGGGCAGCATCGGCGTCCAGGTCACGTCGGCGATCGAGCCGGCCGCCCAGAACCCGACGACCATCGCGTCGTCGATGTCGGCGCGGGTGACCAGGTAGGAGTTGACCGAGGTGAGCATCGCCGAGATCCCGATCCCGACGATGATCAGGCGGAACCCGGCGATGCCGCCGCGGTAGGCCAGCACGTACACCGCGAACGCGGTGAGCAGACCGCCGGCCAGCGCCGCGAACGCGACGTTCCAGTAGCTGCTCGCGCCGACGACCAGCAGGGTCAGCACGACCCCGGTGTAGGAGCCGGCGTCGAAGCCGATCACGTCCGGGGAGCCCAGCGGGTTGCGGGTCAGCGACTGGAAGATCGCCCCGCCGATGCCGAGCAGCGCACCGAACACCAGCGCCGCGAGCACCACCGGCAGCCGCCACTCGGTCACGATGATGCGCTGGAACTCCCGCCCGCCGCCGAGCAGTGCCTGCACGACCTCGCCGACGCCGAGCCGGAAGTCGCCCAGCCCCAGCGACACGACGGAGACCGCCACGGCGACCGCGAGTACCGCCGCGGAGACCGCCAGCAGCCGGACGCCGACGCGGCCGGAGAGCCACCGGGTACGGACCGTGCGGGTCGTGTAGCCGAAGTCCACCCGCTCGTCGGGGCGGGTCGGTGTGGTCGTCACAGGCTGCTCGCCTTCCTCCGGCGGACCAGCGCGATCAGCACCGGTGCGCCGATGACCGCCGCCACGACCCCGACCTCGATCTCGCTGGGGCGCACGAGCACCCGGCCCAGCACGTCGGCGACCAGGACGAGCACCGGCGCGGCCAGCGCCGAGTAGGCGATGATCCACCGCTGGTCCGGGCCGACGAACCAGCGCACCACGTGCGGCACCATCAGCCCGAGGAACGCGATGCCGCCGGTCAGCGCCGTCGCGCCGCCCGCCAGCAGGGTGACGACGCCGATGCCCAGCACCCGGGTGCGGCCCACCCGGGTGCCGAGCGAGGCCGCCAGGTCGTCACCGAGGGCGATCGAGTTCAGCGGCCCGGCCAGCGCCAGCGCGCCGATCAGGCCGACCAGGAGGAACGGCGCGACGAGCAGCGTGTCCTCCATCGTGGTCCGCGCCAGCGACCCCAGGCCCCAGTTGCGGAACGACCGGAACGTGTCCGGGTCGATCAGGGTGAGGAACGTGGAGAAGCCGTTGAGCACCGCGCCGAGCGCCACCCCGGCCAGGACCAGGGTGACCGGCGACGCCGTCCCGCCGCCCGCGGAGCCGATGACGAACACCACGACGGTGGTGATCGCGGCACCGAGGAAGGCGAACCACACGTACTGGGAGATGCCCGCCAGCCCGAACATCCCGGCGCCGAGGGTGACGGCGAACCCGGCCCCGGCGTTGACGCCCAGGATCCCCGGTTCGGCGAGCGGGTTGCGGGTCAGCGCCTGGATCAGCGCCCCGGCGACGCCCAGCGCGGCGCCCACGGCGATCCCGAGCAGCGTGCGGGGCCAGCGCTCGGTCCAGACGATGATGGACGCCTGCGACCCGTCCCGGCCCCACAGCGCCGACCACACCTGGTCGTAGCCGAGCGGGTTCGCGCCGTGCGCCAGGCTCAGGATCACCGCCGCCATCAGCGCCGTGAGGATCGTGGCCAGCCCGAGTGCGCGGCGCCGGTACAGCGACGACGACCGGGCGGGGGAGTCCCCCCGCCCGGTGCGCCGTGCGGTCGCGACGCCGGCTCGCGGTGCGTCGTTCATGTCGCGCCCGTTCCGATCACGTGCACACCGTCAGGCGGTGCCCAGCGCGTTGATCCGCTCGGACAGCCGCTGGACGGTCCACGGCAGGCTGGTCACGCTGGCGCCGCGGCGCAGCACCCAGGTCATGGCGCTGTCCGGGTCGTCGATGGTGATGCCGAGGTAGCGGCCCTCGGCGACGGGGGGCAGCGACTGGAACAGCGGGGTGGCCTCGCGCGCGGTCTTCGAGGCGGGGTCGGTGTAGAACACGACGAGTACGTCGGCGTCGAGCTGGCCGATCTGCTCGTCGGCGACGCCGGCGTCGGCGGTGAAGTTCTCGGCCAGCGGATTCGGCGTGAACCCCATCCGGCGCGTCGCGGCCTCGGCGGTCCCGCCGGCGGCGGTGTAGTAGTCGATACCGCTCTGGGTGTAGTCGGTGGCGATCGTGATCGTCCGGTCCGCGTAGTCCGGGTTCTCCTGCGCGACCCGGTCGATGGCCTGCTCGGCCTCGGTGACCGCGGTGTCGGACGCGGCGCTCAGGTCCAGCGCCTCGCCGATCATCCGCTGGGTGTCCTGCCAGCTGATCTGATCACCCTTGACCTGGGTCGGGTTCTCCAGCACCGGGGCGATCGAGCTGAGCCGCTCGAAGGTGGGCTCGTCCTGGACCCAGTTGGTCGCCACGATCAGATCCGGCCGGGTCGAGGCGATCCCCTCGAAGTTGATCGGATCGCGCCGGGTGACGGTGTCGCGGAACTCGACTCCCGACAACCACTCCTGGCTCCGCCACGGCCACTCGCTCTCTTCGGCCATCGTGTAGACGGGGGTGACGCCCAGGGCCTCCAGCGCGTCCATGTTCGGCGAGAAGCCGATCACGGCGATCCGCTCGGGCCGCTGCTCGAGCACCGTCTCGCCCGCCCACGTGGTGAGCGTCAGCGGGTACTGCGTGGCTCCCTCGGCGGGCGGAAGCGCGGTGGCACCGGGGCTCGCGGCGTCACCGTCGTCGGAGGGTGTCGCGCAGCCGGCGAGCGCGAGGAGGGCTGCGAGCGCGATGGCAGGAACCACGGACCACCGGCTGCGGCGGGGCACGGTGAAGGCCATGACCGTCCTTTCGGGGAGTGGGATGAGACGCAACGGACTGCGATCAGATCCGGACTGATCGGACACTACGGGTCAGGTTAGGCAAATCTACCCTGACGGGACGCAGATCACGATGTGCCCGCGGGACGGCGCCGTACGAGGTGGCCGGAGCAGGACGGTGGCCGCGGCCGACACCGGGTGCGCGGGACCGGTCTCCGGCGAGGTTCGGCAGGTCAGCGGCTCGCTGGTGGATCTGCCCGGCGGGACCGGCGCCGGGTGTTCCCGGCACCCGGCGGTGGAGTCCCGAACCGACCTGGTGGCGGCAGGAACGCGGGCTGCGGTGACTACCGGGGCCGTCGGCCCGGCCGCACGTGTCGGGGCGTCAGACGGATGGCGTGCTCGGGTGCTCGCCGAGGACGAGCCCGGCGCGAGCGTCGAGTACGGCGACGCTGTGACGCTCGAGTGTCGCGGCGAGGAGCTCCGCGATGCCCGTGGTCAGGGCCGGGGTGAGGCTGCGGAGTGCGGTGGCGGCGCGGTCGGCGGCCGAGTCGTCGGGGAGGGCGTCATCGGGGTGGACCACGGCCGAGCCGCCGTCGACGAGGTGGGTCACGACCGCGTCGAGCAGATCACGAGCCATCCCGTCGAGGGCGGTGGTGGTGCGCCGGGCGAGGTCGAGGACGACCTCGCTCGGCACGCCTGCTCGGACGAGGTCGGCTGCGGCGGCGAGGATCTGCTGACTGGGCGCGGTGTGGGTGCCGCGGTGGTGGTGCACCAGCCCGGCGGCCACCAGGGCGTCGACGTCGGCCCCCGGGAAGAGCGCGGTCAGCGCCTCGGGTGTGGTCGGGGTGGCCGGGCGGGGCGGCCACAGGGCGCTCACGGCGGTCTCCAGGCCGAGGACGACGCCGAGGTCGCGGCCGCGTTCCCACTCGGCGAGCAGCTCGGCGATGGTGACGGTGGTGTAGCCGCGGTCCAGGAGCCTGCCGATGATCCGCAGCCTGCCCAGGTGGGTGTCGTCGTAGAGCGCCCGGCGGCCGTCGCGGCGTGGAGGGTGCAGGAGTCCACGCTCCTGGTAGGAGCGCACGTTGCGCACGGTCATCCCGGCGGCGCGGGCGAGGTCGTCGATCCGGTAATCGGTGTCGGCGCCGTGTGGTGAGGGGCGCGGTTCCGGAGCGGGGGGGTGGCATCGGGGCCATCGGGTGATTGTCGCGCAGTGCGTGCAGGAGACTCGATAGGGTGAACGACGGCCGGGCGACGTTGCCATAGTTCATTGGCACAGTTGCACATGGTGTGGACTCGACGGCGAGTAGGGGCAGGCACCGTGCCGAGGCGGCACGTGGATCCGCCCGGATCAGGTGGAGGCGCTTCGGTGTGGTCCTCGCGCTGTCGTCCGGTGTCGTGCTGGCGATGCTCGTGGCTGCGGCGACGGGAGGGCTTCCCGTCGCGCTGGCCGCGGACGGCCGCCAGCATGTGAAGATCACCGCTGCGGAGCTCGGCGCCGTGGCGACCGGGGTGTTCCCGCAGTTCGTCCAGGACGCGGACGGGGACAGGCAGCCGGTGGTGGTCGTCGGGCTCGGGGACGTGCGGGTGCGCGGGCTGTGCGCCTCGGGTGCGGTCCCGACGCCGGTGGGGACCTGGGTGCTGCGGCTCGACACTCCGCCCGACGCGGAGGAGATCCGGGCGGGCGACGTGCAGTTCGCGATCGAGAGCGTCGACGGGCTCGGGGCACTCGGTCAGCGTCTGCTGCTCAACCGGGAGCAGCAGACGCCGGAGGGGATCCCGCTGGATGTCGCGGCACCGGGGAACCTGCCGATCCTGGCGGAAGGGCTCCAGCTGGACCTGGCGGCCACCGTGCGGTGGGCGAGCGTCGCGGACCTGGGTCTGTCCGGGTTGGACCTGCGGATCGGCGACGACGTCGCGGAGTGCTTCTGATGGCGGGACGCACCCCGGTGTCCGGGATGTTCCGGCGCGCCACCCGGGGCACGGCTCTGCGCGGGCGGCCGGTGGCGGCGGTGGTGTTGCTGGCCGTCTCCGGGGCGGCAGTGCTCCTGCTCCCTTCGAGCCGGCTGACGGTGCTCGTGGCCCCCGGCGCCGGAGGACTGACCGGACTCCTGGTCGGCGTACTGCTCCTCGGCTGCGCCGTCACCCTCGTGATGAGCCCGCGGCACACTGTGCCGTGCGGGGTGGCCGGCCTGCTGCTGGCGGTGGCGTCGCTGCTCACCCCGAGCCTCGGCGGTCTTCTGCTCGGGACGGCGTGTGGGCTCGTGGGCGGCTCGCTGGCGGTGGCCTGGGAACCTCGGGATCGCTGAGCGGCCCCGGTGCATGCCCTGCGGCGGGCGACACCGCGGACGAGTCGCAAGGTGCGCCGCCCCCGGCGTGACGAGTGCCACGAGCCCCCGGGGGGGGGGGGGGGGGGGCGTGAACGGGTGGTCGATCCGACCACGAGATCGAGCTCAGGGTGTGATCGGCACGTCCAGCTCCGTGGTCACGTAGAAGGTGCTGGAGGCGTGGTCGATGAAGCGTCGTTCGTCCGGCAGCACCACGGTCCGGTACCCGTCGGAGGCGAGCAGCTCGTGGATCGCCCCGACGTCGTCGAACCACTGCCGGACGACGGCGTCGACCTGCGGAGCTGCGAGGTCCCCGACCGCGGCCGGGGACTCCACGGTGTACCGGCGCACGAGCCGGCGCACCTCGTCCACGGACGCGAACAGCGGCGCGTGGTGCTCGCGGTGGTGTGCGGTGAACTGCGCCGCGGTGAGCTCCGGCAGGCGCCGGAGCAGGCTGACCAGGACGATCATCAGTGTTCCTCGGTGTCGGTGGGACGGTGCAGGAGCCGGGTGAAGGCGTCGCAGAAGGCGGCCGCGGCCCGGTCGGCCGCCGGGACGTCGCCGGTCATGCCCCAGAGACCATGGGGCAGTCGCGGGTGGTCGTGCAGCACGACCTCGACGCCCGCCGTCGCGAGTGCGCGGGCGTAGGACCACCCGTCGTCGCGCAGGGGGTCGACACCGCCGACGGCGACGACCGCGGGCGCGAGACCGTCCGGCGGGGGGTCGGCCAGCAGGTCGAAGCGCGGGTCGCGCCGGGCGCCGGGACGCGGTCCCAGGTAGTGCCGGAGGTACCAGCGGAGGGTGGTGTCGTCCAGGCCGGGTGCGGCGGCGTTGTCCCGGCGGGCCGGCAGGCCGGGATCGTCGGTGAGCAGGGGCTGGACGAGCAGCTGGGCCACCGGGGCCCCGGGCGTGCCCGCCAGGGCGCGGGCGGCGCCCGCGGCGAGGTTGCCCCCGGCGCTGCTGCCCGCGACGGCGACCGGCCCCGCGTCCCGTGCGATCCGCGCGACGGACTCGACGGCGTCGTCGACGGCGGCGGGGAACGGGTGCTCGGGGGCGAGGCGGTAGTCGATCGAGACCACCGCCCACCCGGTGCGGGTGCAGAGCATGCGTGCCTGGCGGTCGTGGCTGTCGAGATCACCGGTGACGAACCCGCCACCGTGGAAGAAGGCGACCGTCCCGGGCGGCGCCGCGCCCCCGGGCAGGTAGCGGCGCGCGGCCGGTGCGCGGCCGGACAGCGGGAGCGTGAGCTCCTCGACCGTGCCGACGTCGTCGTCCCGGTCGGCGGGGGTCCGTGCCGACCGGGTCGATCGCGCCTGCTCGGGGGTCAGGGTGTGCAGCGGCGGCCCGTTGCGGCGCGCCAGCAACCGGGCGGCGTCCGGATCGAGGTGTCGGCTCACGCCTGCGGTTCTACGGACCGCCCCGGTGCCCGTTCACGTGCGTTTCGCTGTGCGAAACGGTGTCACGGAGACGGCGCGAGCCGATCTACGGTCCTCCGAGGACCGGCGCCGTCGCCGGGAAGGAGGATCGGATGCCGTCGCACCGTGGCGACTACACCATCGAGTCACTCGCGCGTGGGCTCCGCGTGCTCACCGCGTTCGGACCGGCACGACCGGAGATGTCGTTGCAGGACATCGCCGACCACGTCGACGTCAGCAAGGCCGGTGCGCTGCGGCTGGGCCACACCTTGTGCGAGGCGGGGTTCCTGGTCCGCGTCGGTGACGGGCGCGGCTACCGCCTCGGCCCCACGGCCATCACCGTCGGGCTCGCGACGACGGCGACGATGGCCCTGCCCGAGGTCGCCGAACCGCTGCTCGTGGAGCTGCGGGACGTCACGGGGGAGACCGCGCAGCTCGCCGTCCCGCACGGGACCGACGCGGTCATCGTCGGGCGCGTCCCCTCCCGCCAGTTCCCCCCGAACCCGGTCTACATCGGTCACCGGGTGCCGATCCACGCCGGTTCGCTGGGCCGGGCCATGCTCGCCGCCGCCCCGGCCGGGACGTGCGACGAGGTGCTCGCCCGGTCCGAGCTCCCCGCCCTGACGCCGCGCACCGCCACCACCCCCGAGGCGATCCGGAGCGACCTGGACCGGACCCGACGCCGGGGCTGGGCGCTCAACGACCAGCAGACGACGGTCGAGCACCGGTCGCTGGCCGCCGCGATCCGCGTCCCCTCCGGAGCGCCCGTCGGCGCCGTCAACATCACCGTGTCCGCGTCGCGGGTCGGCGCCCGCGTCCTGGCCCGCACCCACGCGGCCGCCGTCGTGCACGTCGCGGCGCGGATCTCCGAACTGCTGCCGGAGGACTTCGCCGGCCGCACCGACGTCGCCTGATGCGACCCCGCCCCGCCGACAAGGACCTCTCCTCATGCTGACCTGGCTGACCCTGGCCATGCTGGCCGCGTTCCTCGGGCTCGTCCTCTCCGGACGCGTGTCGGTGGTCGTGGCCCTGGTGGGCGTACCGATCGTGTTCGCCCTGCTCGCCGGTGCCGGTGGCGACCTGGGCGGGATCGTCGGTGACGGCATCGCCACCGTCGCCCCGACCGCGGCGCTGATCCTCTTCGCAGTGCTGTTCTTCAGCATCCTGCTCGACGCCGGCCTGTTCGATCCCCTCATCACCGTGCTCCGCCGGTTCGCGAGGGACGACCCGATGCGGGTCGTGCTCGCCACCGCTGTGCTGACACTGCTGGTCGCCGTCGACGGCGACGGCTCCTCGACCTACATCATCGTCGTCTCGGCGCTGCTGCCGGTGTACCGGCGTCTCGGGATGCGGGTCGAGCTCCTGGCCGTGGTCGCGGTGATGGCCGCGGGGACCGCGACGCTGCTGCCGTGGGGCGGACCGGTGATCAAGGCCGCGACCGCGCTCGACGTCGACGTCGTCGAGGTGTACGCGCCGCTGGTCGTCCCGCAGCTGGCCGGGGCAGCCGCCGTCCTCGGGCTGGCCGCCGTGCTGGGCAGCCGCGAACGCAGCCGCCTCGGCGCTCTCCGTGAGCGGGTCGCCGTCGCGCCGGCCGCCGGTACCGATCCACCGAGCGCGGCCGTCCAGGGGGACGAGCCCGCCGAGCAGGATCTGCGACGGCCGCGCCTCGCCGTGGCGAACCTCGTCCTCGCGCTGGCGGTCATGGCGCCCTTGATCGCGGGCCGGGTCGAACCCGTCCTGCTGTTCGTCGCCGGCACCGTCGTGGCGCTGCTGCTCAACTATCCGGACCCGGCGACCCAGGCACGTCTGCTGCGGCGCCACGCACCCAACGCGATCCCCGTCACCGTGCTGATCTTCGCCGCCGGGGTGTTCACCGGCGTGCTGTCCGGGACCGGGATGGCGGAGTCGCTGGCGACGTCGCTGGCGGCACTCGTGCCGCCCGACGCGGGCGCCGCGGTCCCGCTGGCCACGGCACTGCTGGCGTTCCCGCTCACGTTCGTCGTCCAGCAGGACACGTTCTACTTCGGTGTCCTCCCCGTGCTCAGCGGGGCCGCCGCCCAGTTCGGGGTGCCCGCCGAGGCCGTCGCCCGCGCGGCGGTGGTCGCGCAGCCGCTGCACGCCTACAGCCCCACGGTCGCCGCGCTGTTCCTGCTGCTGGGGCTCCTGCGCCTGGACTACCGCGCCATGGTGCGGCTGGGGGTCCCGTGCGGACTGGCCGTGTCGGCGGTCGTGCTGGCCGTCGCACTGCTCACCGGGGCGGTGCCGCTGCCGTGACCTCGCCCGATCTGCTCGTCGCCACCTCCCGGAGCATCGCGACGGCCGCCTCCTGGAGCGGGGAGAAGAACTTCGTCCGCCGGTGGAACAGCCCGATCCCCTCGACGAGGTTCGCGTCGCTGATCGTGACGCTCCGCAACCGCCCGGCGTCGACGTCGTCGGAGAGCACGTAGGACGGGGAGAAGCAGCACCAGCCGTTCGCGGCCACCGCCCGCTTCATGGCCTCGGCGTGGCCGAGCCGCATGACGTAGGTCAGCTCGCCGGCCCCGTGGCGGCGCAGCTGGTCGCCCAGCGTGCGGTCGAACGCCACACCGGCGGGGACGCCCACGAGCGGCAGGCCGGCGAGCTCGGCGAGGGTGATCGTGTCACCGTCCGGCGGGCCGCCGGGCGCGGCGGCGAGCACCAGCGGTTCCTCCCACAGCCGCTCGGCGTGCAGGGGCTCGGGATCGAGCTCGTCGGAGAAGGTGGCGACGGCGAAGTCGGCGTCGCCGGTGGCGACGCTGCGGAGCGCCGCTGCCGGCTCGCTGATGTGGACGGTGATGTCGGCACCGGGGCGTTCGTGGCGCAGTCCGGTGAGCAGCGGGGGCACGAGGTAGGTGCCGATCGCCATGCTCGTCGCGACCGTCAGCGACCCGGCGAGTCCCGCACCGAGGTTCTCGATGTCGCGGCGGACCTGGGCGCTGCCGGCCAGCACGTCGGCCGCCCAGGCGTGGAAGCGCCGGCCGGCCTCGGTCAGCGCGATGCGGCGTCCGTCCCGGACGAACAGCGGCGCGCCTGCCGCCTTCTCCAGGGTGCGGAGCTGCGCCGACACCCAGGGCTGTGCCACGTGCAGCCGCTCGGCGGCGCGGGTCACGCCGCCCTCCTGGACCACCGTGCAGAACAGGTCGAGGCGGCGCAGCTGCAGCTGAAGCATACGAAAAAGCATATCGATTCATGGCTGGACTCGTAGTGGTGTTATGTGATGCGGCTCCCTAGCGTCCCTGACACCACCACGGACGAGGAGGTCTGCGATGAATCCGCTGTTCGGCGGCAACACCCTCAAGCTCGGACTGTTCTGCACCAACGGCTCCGGTGCGTCCCAGACCCTGGTGCCGGAGGCGTCGGAGACGTCGTGGGCCATGTCGTTGCGCACCGCCCGGGCGGCCGACCGGGCCGGCTTCGAGGCCGTCGTCCCCTTCGCCCGCTGGAAGGGCTACCCGGAGAACAGCCCCGGGCACCGGTCCGGGCGCGTGATGGACCCCTTCACCTGGGCGGCGGGGATCGCCGCCGCCACCGAGAACATCGGCGTCCTCGCCACCTCGCACGCCCCGACGCTGCACCCGATCGTCGCCGCGAAGCAGGCGGCGACCGTCGACCACATCTCCGGCGGCCGGTTCGCGCTGAACGTGGTCGGCGGCTGGAACCGGCCGGAGCTGGAGATGTTCGGCGCTCCGCTGCGTGAGCACGACGAGCGCTACGACCACCTCGCCGAATGGCTGCAGGTGACGCGCAGGCTCTGGACGGAGACCGGCGAGTTCGACTTCCACGGCAGCTTCTTCGACGTCGTCGGCGGTGTGTCGGAACCGAAGCCGGTGCAGCCCGCGATCCCGATCATGAACGCCGGTGGGTCCCCGCGGGGGATGCGGTTCGCCGCCGAGCACGCCGACCTGTGCTTCGTGATCGTGCACTCCGAGGACGAGGACGAGATCCGCGACCAGATCCAGGGCTACAAGCAGATGGCCCGCGACGAGTTCGGCCGCGAGGTCCGCGTCTGGACCCACACCGCTGTCGTGCAGCGGGACACCGGGGCCGAGGCCGAGGCGTACTACCGGCGGTTCTCGGTCGAGCAGGAGGACACCGGGAGCGTCGACGCCTGGATGCGACTCCAGGGGGCGAACACCCAGGTGATGCCCCCGGCCGTGCTGGCGGCGATGCGGCAGCGCTTCGCGGCGGGTGCGGGTGGGTTCCCGCTGGTCGGCACCGCGGAGACGATCTCCGAGCGGCTCGCGATGCTCAGCCGGGCCGGGATCGAGGGCGCGCTGCTGACCTGGGTGGACTACGACGCCGGGCTCGACGCCTTCACCCGCGAGGTGCTGCCCCGTCTCGAGGACGCCGGACTGCGCGCACCGGTGGGCCCGCTCGCGTCGTCGGCCGGCCACGCGGAACCGGCGGTGATCGGATGAGGCTCGCCCGCTTCCGCACCGCCTCCGGCGAGGCAGGGTTCGGCATCGTCTCCGGCGACGAGGTCGTCCGGCTCGACCACCGTGTCGACACCTTCGGGTCCGCGCTCGCCCGGCTTCCGGCGGACCGCCCCGACGACCCCCGGCTCCCGGTCGGCGACCTGCGCTGGGACCCGCCGATCGGGGACCACGCCAAGATCGTGTGCGTCGGCTTCAACTACGCGGCCCACGCCTCGGAGTCGGAACGCCCGGCCACCGACGGCCCGGACCACCCGACGCTGTTCACCCGGTTCGCCGACTCGTTCGTCGGTGCCGGGACCCCTGTCGTCCGGCCGGCCTCCGACGACACCCTGGACTGGGAGGGCGAGGCCGCACTGGTGATCGGGACCCCGGGCCGCCGGATCCCCGCCGAGGACGCCTGGCGGCACGTCGCCGGCGTCACCTGCATCGCCGAGAACAGCGTCCGGTCCTGGCAGCTGCACTCGAACCAGGCCACCGCGGGGAAGAACTGGCACCACAGCGGTGCTGTCGGCCCGTGGGTCACGACCGTCGACGAGGTCGGCACCGGACCGCTGCGCGTCACCACCCGCCTCAACGGGACGACGGTGCAGGACGACACGACCGACCGTCTCACCTTCGGGTTCGCCGAGCTGGTCGCCTACGTCAGCACCCTCACCCCGCTGCGTCCGGGGGACCTGATCGCGACCGGTACGCCGAAGGGCATCGGGTTCCGGATGGACCCGCCCCGGTTCCTGCGGCCGGGCGACGAGCTCGAGGTGGAGGTCTCGGGCGTCGGGACCCTGCGGCACGGCGTCGTCGACGAGGCCCGCACGACGGTGGAGGCGACCCGATGAAGCTCTGGACCGAGGACGACGTGCGTTCCGGGCCGACCCTGCCGCAGGTGATCGACTCGCTGGAGGCGGTGCTGTCCCACGAGGCCGCCGGCTCGGCCTGGAACCTCGACAAGACCATGACGACGTGGCCGCACGGCGACGCCCGCGGCAGCGCGCACGCGCTCGGTGCGCTCGACCGCGACGCCGACCTGGCGATCTTCAAGACGTGGGTCAACACCCCTACCGGTGCGAGCGCGCTGATGACGGTGTTCTCCGCCGGTGACGGCGCGACCCTGGGCGTCGGCGAGGCGGGCGCGGCCGGTGCGCTGCGGACCGCCGCGATCTCCGGCGTGGCGACGCGGGTGATGGCGGACCCGGACGCCGACGAGCTCGCCGTCCTGGGGGCGGGACGCCAGGCGCTGCGGCAGGTCGAGGCCGTCGCCGCGGTCCGCCCGCTGCGCCGGGTCCGGCTCTGGAACCGCACCACGGAGCGCGCGCACGCGCTGGCCGACCAGGTCCGCGGCGAGCTGGGGCTCGACGCGGTCGTCGCCGGCTCGGTCGGCGAGGCGACCCGGGACGTCCCGGTCGTCACCCTGGTCACCCGCGCGCCCGAGCCGTTCCTGCGGCTGGAGCACCTCGCGCGGGGCGCCCACCTGAACGCGGTCGGCGCCATCCTGCCCTCGCACGCCGAGTTCGACCCGGCCCTGCTCGGGGAGTCCGCGCTGACCGTCGTCGACAGCGAGACCAACGCACGCCGCGGCTCACGCGAGCTGCGCGAGTACTTCGGCCCCGCGGAGACCGACGGATGGGGAGCCCTGCGGCGGCTCTGCGACGTCGTCGCCGGGAAGGCGGAACGGCCGTCCAGGCCCCGCTGCACGGTGTTCAAGGGAATGGGCATGGGCCTGTCGGATCTGGCGGTCGCCCGCCTGCTCGTAGGAGGACGTTCGTGAAGTTCCGCAATGACCCCGCCCGCATCCGGGGATCCATCGCCCCGGTCGTCACACCCTTCACCGCCGACGGTGCGCTCGACCTCGCCTCGCTGCGCGGGCTGGTGCGCCGGCAGATCGAGTCGGGCTCGCACGGCGTCTCGGTCGGCGGCTCCACCGGGGAACCGTCGGCCCAGACCGTCGCGGAGCGGATCGAGGCGATCCGTGCCGTCGCCGCCGAGGTCGACGACGCCGTCCCGTTCCTGCCCGGGACCGGCTCGGCGAAGCTCGACGAGACCCTGGAGATCACCGCCGCCGCCCGGGACGCCGGCGCCGACGCGGCCCTGGTGATCACGCCGTACTACGCCCGCCCGACGCAGGAGGCGCTCCACACCTGGTACCGCACGGTCGCCGCGGAGTTCCCGGACCTGCCGATCGTGATCTACAACGTGCCGTCCCGGACGGCGGTCGACGTCGCCCCGGAGACCGTGGCCCGGCTGTTCGCCGACTGCGACAACGTCGTCGGCATCAAGGAGACCACCAAGGACTTCGAGCACTTCTCCCGCGTGCTGCACCTGTGCGGGCGGGAGCTGCTGGTGTGGTCGGGCATCGAGCTGCTCGGACTCCCGCTGCTCGCGCTCGGCGGGGCCGGGTTCGTCTCCGCGGTGTCCAACCTGGCCCCGGCTGCCGTCGCGCGCATGTACGAGGCCTGGGAGGCGGGGGACCACGAGACCGCCCGCGAGCTCCACTACGGCCTGCACCCGCTGGTCGACCTGCTGTTCGTCGAGACCAACCCGGCCCCGGCGAAGTGGGTCCTGCACCAGCAGGGACACCTGGCGTCGGCGCACGTCCGCGCCCCGCTCCTGCCGTTGGGCGACGACGGCCTGCCCCGGGTCCGCGCCCTGCTCGACCAGGGCGCGGCGCTCCTCGGGCCGTCCTGAACCGACCCCGCCGACCTCACACAGGAGACCACCGTGAGCACGGACATCCTGACCAACGCATTCTCCATGGCATCGCCCTCGCAGTCCTGGACCGGACTCTGGGCGCACCCCGAGTCCGAGGCCACGCGGTACACCACGCTCGACCACTGGGCCGATCTCGCGCGGACCGCGGAACGGGGCCTGATCGACGGCATCTTCCTCGCCGACGGCCTCGGCATCCACGACGTCTACCAGGGGGCGCCGGACGCGATCATGCGCGCCGGCGGGATGTTCCCGGTCAACGACCCGATGATGATGATCCCGGCGATGGCGGCGGCCACCTCGGAGCTGTGCTTCGGCGTGACCGCCAACTCGACCTACGAACCGCCGTACCTGCTCGCACGCAGGTTCTCCACGCTGGACCACCTCACCGACGGCCGGGTGAGCTGGAACGTCGTCACCGGCATCCAGCCCTCCGCCGCGCGGGCGATGGGCGTCGAGCCGGTGCCCCACGACCAGCGCTACGACATCGCCGAGGAGTACATGGACCTCGTGTACCGGCTGTGGGAGGAGAGCTGGGAGGACGGTGCCGCCGTCCGCGACCGGGACCGCCGCGTCTTCACCGACCCCGCCCGCGTGCACCGTGTCAGGACCGAGGGCCGGTACGTGTGCGAGGCGTTCCACCCGTGCGAGCCGTCCCCCCAGCGCACGCCCTTCATCTACTCGGCGGGCGGGTCGCCCCGGGGGATGCGCTTCGCCGGGACGCACGCGGAGGCCGCGTTCATGTCGGTGAGCGACAAGGGGCACGCCCGGCGGCTCGTCGACGGGTACCGCGCGGCCGCGGTGGACGCCGGCCGCAGCGCCGACAGCGTGAAGGTCTTCAACGCGATCACCGTCGTCGTCGCCCCCACCGAGGCCGAGGCCCGGGACGTCGAGGCCCAGTGCCGCGAGTACAGCGACGGCGAGGGCAACCTCGCGATGCTCTCCGGGTTCATCGGCCAGGACCTCTCGAAGTACGGCTGGGACGACCCGGTCGAGCACGTCGAGAGCGACGCGATGCAGTCGGTGCTCGACGCGATGACCCGCCACAACGGTGGGCGGACCGTCCGGATCCGGGACATCGCCTCGTTCAGCGGTCTCGCCGGGAGCGAGGCCTACGTCGTCGGCTCGCCCTCCCAGGTCTGCGACGAGCTGATCTCTTGGGTCGACGGGACCGGCATCGACGGGTTCAACCTGCTCCGCACGATCGAGCCGGGCGGGCTCCGCGCCTTCACCGAGCTCGTCGTGCCGGAGCTGCAGGACCGCGGCCGGTACAAGACCGCGTACCGGCCGGGGACCTTCCGGGAGAAGATGTTCCCGCACGGGGGACCGCACCTGCCGGCCGACCACGTCGGCGCCCGGTACCGGCGCGGCGGCGCCCCGGCCCGCGAGCCGGTCTCGCGGTGAACGCCGTGGTTCCGCGCAGCGGTCCTCCGGCGCGGGGACGCACCATGATCGACGCAACCGTCACCACCGCGGTGATCACGGCGGGCGGACCGCCTGTCGCGGACGTCGCCGACCGGTTCACGACGAGCCTCACCGGGACCCGGCCGACCCGGATGACCACCGCGACCGGGTCGACCGACCTCGTCGCCGTCGCCCGCGACGCCGACATCCTCGTGGTCGCCGCGGTCGTCCGTGACGGCGAGCTGCCCGTGGACCTGACCCGGGCGCTCGAGCGCCGGTCCGGCACCCGTCCGGCCGCAGGAGTGGCGTTCGCCCTGTGCGTGGCCGAACCGTCGGACCACACCGTCGTCGAGTGGCAGCTCAGGCCCGCACTCGTCGCCGCCGGTCTCGTCTGCCCCACACCGGGGTTGACGCTGCCGCCCCGCCAGGACCCCGGCCCTGCCATCTCCGCCGTGTGCCGCTACTGGCGGTTCACGGTTCCCGGACCGGTCGAGCAGGCCCGGCGGGCGCGGAGGGCCGCGGCATGACGGCGGAGACGCTCGCACCGGACGTCCTGCGCTCGGTGTTCGGTGCCTGCCCGTCGGGCGTCGTCGCCGTCTGCGGGACGGTCGCGGGGGAGCCGGTCGGCATGGCGATCAGCACCTTCGTCCCGGTGTCGCTGGACCCTCCGCTCGTCGCGGTCTGCGTCCAGCAGAGCTCGAGGACCTGGCCGGTGCTCCGCGAGGTCCCCGTCCTCGGCCTCAGCGTCCTCGCGCATCCGCACGAGCACGCGGCACGTTCCCTGGCGGCTCGCAGCGGCGACCGGTTCGCCGGGATCGCGACCTCGGCCACCGGGGGAGCGGTGCACCTCGACGGCAGCGTCGCGCAGCTCACCTGCTCCGTCGACGGCGAGACCGTCACCGGTGACCACCTCCTCGTGCTGCTGCGGGTCCACAGCGCACGTTCGAACGACGACGCCGACCCGCTGGTCTTCCACCGCAGCGGCTTCACCGGCGTCCGTACCCACGGAGAGGAACGCACATGACCACCACTGACGTGACCCGTGCCGGCTCCGGCGCCCGCGCCGTCGACACGTCGGGCGAGGGATCGGCACGGCCCACCCCCTGGGCCCCGCTGAAGATCACCGCGGCGGAGATCCGGGAGACCGTCGAACGGCTGTCGGAGGGACCCACCCCCGCCGACGGCCGGCGTTCGGCGGCGCTGGTCCATCCCGAGTCGACGTCCGGACGCAGCTTCGCCCCCGGGGTGGAGGTCGTCGTCGAGGTGTTGCTGCCCGGCGAGCGGACGACACCCGTACGGCGCAACTCCAGCCTCGTCCAGATCGGTCTCGAGGGCACCGGGAGCATCCAGATCGGGGACACGACGCTGGAGCCGGCCACCCGCGACGTGGTCACCGTGCCCTCGATGAAGCCGCACCGGTTCGTCAACACCGGCGACCGGCGATGGGTGCGGCTGGCCTACTCGAACGCTCCGCTGCTCGAGTTCCTCGGCACCCACTTCCGGGAGGAGCTCGCCGAGGACTGGGTCCCCGGGGTACCGGTCGACGGGCCGATCGACATGGAGGAGGCCGACGACGTCGCCGACCGCGGCACCGCACCGGACCACGAGGTCTCGCCGACCGGGGCGCGCCTGCGCGGTTACGAGTACCTGGTCGACATCGAGCCCGTCCCGGACCGGGCGCTGCACTGGCCGTACCGGGCGGTCGCGGACCTGATGTCGCAGACCCTCGGCGACGGCAGGCGCACGATCATGGCGCTGTACAACCCGGCGACCGAGCGCCGGCAGGGGGCTACCGGCAGCTTCTTCGTCACGCTCTCCCGGATCCCGCAGGGGGTCCGGCAGCGGCCGGAGGGCCCGGGGCACCGGCACAGCTCGGTCGCCATCAACTACCACGTCGAGGGCACCGGCTACTCCGTCGTCGACGGGCAGCGGATCGACTTCGGCCCCGGTGACCTGCTGCTCTCCGCGCCCTCATGGCGGGAGCACGCGCACTACCCGAGCGACACCGGACTCACCGTCTACACGGTCCAGGACCACCCGCAGCACATCGGCATGGAATCGCTGATCTGGCAGGAGGACCTCGGCGGGCCGATCCTCGCGCTCGGGCTGGAGAAGGGGCAGACCGGCTACGTCGCCCCGCGGAACTGGGACGACGAGTGAGCACCTCCCTCGCCGCCGGTGACACCGTCCGGCTCGACGCCCTCGCGCTGGCCGGGACCGGACGCCACACCGGCGCCGGGCACGGCATCGACGTCGCCGACCCGGCGACCGGCGCCGTGCTCGCCACCCTCACCGACGACGACACCGACGACGCCCGCCGCGCCGCCGACACCGCGGCCGACGCGTTCGCCGGGTGGGCGGCGACTCCACCGAGGACCCGGTCGGACGTCCTCGTGGCGGCCCACCGGCTGATGATCGAGCGCGCCGACCGGCTCGCCGCCCTCGTGTCCTCGGAGAGCGGCAAGTCCCGGGGCGACGCCCGCGCGGAGATCACCTACGCCGCCGAGTTCCTCCGCTGGTTCGCGGAGGAGGCGGTGCGACCGGACGGACACTTCGGCACCGCCCCCGACGGCCGCAGCACCACCGTCGTCACCGCGCAGCCGGTCGGGGTCGCCGCACTCGTCACCCCGTGGAACTTCCCCGCGGCGATGGTCACCCGCAAGGTCGCCCCCGCGCTCGCCGCAGGCTGCACCGCCGTGCTCAAGCCCGCGGCGGAGACGCCGCTGACCGCCCTGGCGATCGCCGGCCTCCTCGGCGAGGCCGGGGTCCCGGACGGTGCGGTGCAGGTGGTGGTCACCTCGCGGCCCGGTCCGGTGGTCGCGTCCCTGCTCGACCATCCCGCCGTGCGCAAGCTGTCGTTCACCGGTTCCACGGGCGTCGGCCGCCTGCTGCTCCGCCAGGCTGCCGACCGCGTGGTCACCAGCTCGATGGAGCTGGGCGGCAACGCACCGTTCGTCGTCTGTGCCGACGCGGACGTCGAGGCAGCCGTGGCGGGAGCGGTGATCGCGAAGCTCCGCAACGCCGGGCAGGCCTGCACCGCGGCGAACCGCTTCCTCGTCCACGCCGACGTCGCCGACGCGTTCACCGATGCACTCGCCACGGCGTTCGACGCCCAGCGGGTCGGCCCGGCGACCGATCCCGCGAGCGACATCGGGCCGCTCATCGACCACCGTGCCGTCGCACGGATCCAGGGCTGTGTCGACGACGCGCTGGGACGTGGCGCCGTCCTGGCGAACCGGCCGGGGCCGGTACCGGGCGCCGGGTCGTACCTCGCTCCGATGGTGCTGCGCGACGTCCCCGCGGACTCGGCCCTGGTCGTGGAGGAGACCTTCGGCCCGGTCGCACCGATCCTCACCTGGCGCGACGTCGACGACGTCGTGCGGTCGGCGAACTCCACCGAGTACGGGCTGGCGGGTTACGTCTTCTCCGGCGACACCGCGGCGGCCCTGCGGCTCGGGCGGGCCCTGCGATGCGGGATGGTCGGGATCAACCGGGGAGTCGTCTCCGATCCCGCGGCGCCGTTCGGTGGGATGCGCCGGTCCGGGATGGGCCGGGAGGGTGCGCGGGACGGGATCCGGGCCTTCCAGGAGACCCAGTTCCTGTCCGTGGCGGGGATCTGAGGGCGGGGCGCGAGGGCTGCCGGATCCGTCGTCTGTGGGATGTCCGGGCGGGCAGCGGGAGCTGGTGGTGGTCAGCCGCTCCGGTGGGATGCGGGCGTGGAAGATGCTGCCTGCAGTCGTGCGGCGATCTGTCGACGGTGCGGGTCCTGTGCGATCCAGCCGCGAGTGCGGTTGTCGTCGTCGATGGCCGCGAGGATGCGGGCCCGCTGGTCGGCATCGAGCTGGGACGACCACGCGGCGGAGGCTGCGCGGAGCGCGTAGTACTGCTCGTTGGCGGAGTCCGGTCGACGAATCGAGCGAATGACTGCTGCGCCCTCGACGAACGAGGTACTGCCGATCATGGCTGCCAGCGCGACGGTCCGGTCGTCGCCGTCCCCTCGAAGGAGGGTCCTGATCTGGGTGGCCGGGAACTCGCCGTCCCGCGCGCGGTCGATCACCGCCTCGAGCAACTCGTCGAATATCGCTGTGCGGCGCTCGTCGGAGGGCAGGAGGTTCCGGATCGCCGACAATCCGGCGACCGAGGATCGCAGGCTCGCGTTGATCTCGCCCAGCGATCGCCGGAGGAAGTCCTCGATGTAGGCCAGCGGTGCGAGCAGGAGCACCGAGGCGCCGACCTCGATGAGAACGGACTGCGACCAGCCGTCGAGTGGCGCCGCCCCGACCATGAGCCCCAGGCCGGCGAGGACGCTCGCACCGATGACCACGAGGCGGGATGTCGACGGCCGACCCGGCCGTCGATCCGCTGCTCGTGTTCCGCTCGAGTCCTGCGAGTGCATCTGGGACGTCCCTTCTCAGTGGTGAGGAGCGTGAGGTGGCTCCGGAGCGGTCGGCGCGACGGTCCGGGTGGGTAGCCGGCCGCGTGTGGAACGCGGGGCGGTCCACGAGCCAGGTGGCAGAGCCGTTGGTCAGACGCCGGCGACGTCGAGGGTGCGGGTGACTCCGTCAGAGCCGCTGAACTGCAGCGCAGTCGTCTTCCCGGCGGGGACGTCGAGGAGCACCTTGCCCTCGTAGGTGCGGCTCGGCTTGCGTTCGTGCGCGTACGGGAGGTCCTCGTCGTAGTCGACGCAGTTCGAGTCGAAAGCCTCGTTCGCGGTACGGGTGACCCCGGTCGTGTCGATGTACTCGACTCCCGATCCGTCGTTCCACGTGTCGTACTCGCTGTAGATCGATCCGGTGACCAGCCGGACCGACAGAACCAGGTTCGTGCCGCAGCGGGTGACCCCGGTGATGTTGACGTCCATCGCGTTCTCGGTGCCGCCGTAGTTGATACCGAACGGGGTACCGACGACGATCGGCATCTCGGCGGCCGGAATCGCCGCGGAGGCGGCCTCGGTCTCCGGCGCCCACGCCATCGGATCGGCTGCCGGAACCTCGCTCCGGAGCACGTCGCAGTAGGACTCGACGACCGCGACCTTGTCGGCGTGCTCTGCACGCGCCGAATCGAGCGCACCCGGGAAGCTGCACATGATGCGACCGGCCGCCAGGATCTGGTCGTCGGTGATGCCCCCGGACTCCGCGTCGGACATGGACGAGCGCATTTCCTCGACGAATCCGTCCTGGGTGTGCGGGGTGGTGCATCCCGCTACCACCCCCATCGTGACGATGGCGCCGACGGCCAGGGCGAGCGCGGACCGGGCGGAGGCGGTGACCATGAGAAGGCTCCAGCTTTCTGAGGGTCGGCATTCGGCCGTGCGGCCGTTCGCCCACGTGTCGCAATCTCGCTGTCGGGCGTTGCACGCTGTGGGGCGGATCCTCAGAACTGACGATGATGCCCGGACCGGTCCGGATCGGCGCGCTCGTCCGGGTGATCAGGTATCGGAACCGTGTCGTCGGGGTCCGGTTTCGGGGCCGGTGACTGGCAGGGTGGCACCTACCAGCGGACCCTCGTCCAGAGAGGTGCCGGAGCGTAGCCGGTAATGGCTCGCGGACCAGAGGAGAGAGCGTCGATGTCGCAGCCGTACCCCAGCCATCCCGTGTCCAGGCCGCCCGAGGGCAGCCGGATCGCCGCCATTCTCGCCCACCTCTCGGCGCCGATCGCCGCGGTGCTGAGCGCCGGGCTGCTGAGCCTGCTCGGCCCGCTGCTGGTCTGGCTGGTCAAGAAGGACGACCCGTTCGCACGCAGGGCCGCCGCCGGGGCGTTCAACTTCAACCTGTCGTTCTGGGTGCTCTTCCTGCTCAGCTGGGTGCTGATCTTCACCGTGGTCGGGATCCTCGTCGCTCTCCCGCTCATGCTCGTCCTGTTCGTGGTCTCCGCGTGGTGCCACATCAAGGGAGCGATCCGGGCGTCGAACAACGAGACCTACGACTACCCGTTCCAGCTCCGGGTGCTGTCCTGAATTTCGAGGTGTCGGGGAGAAGCGTGTTGCGAAGGGTCTGACCCATCGCAACCGAGATTCTGACTCGCGCGACCGGCCGATCCGACCGCGATGGACTCCGTTGCGTGAGTGTCGAGCGGGACGAGTTGCGCGAACTCGCCGATCAGGTGCCGGATCACGGAGTACCGGCAGCCCTGGCCGAAACGCGCCGGTACGTGGTCGCAGCGTACGGTTCGTCCTGGCCTCCGGAGTACTTCGGCGCAGGTCGCGCCGGGCGAGGCGATGTCGCGGCCCGCTCCGAGGAGATCCTGGACGAGGGCTTCGGCCGCCCCTGTCGCCCCCGGCATGTCGAGAGGCGTGACCTGCTCCCCTGATAGAGGCGATCACACCGTCGCGTCGTATCAGGAATGTGCAGGGCACGTGTCGTGAATCAGCACGGCGACGGAGCAGTGCGTGCGACGCTGCAGGTGTGGACACCGCTGCGGCGCGCGCTCGTCTCGACGCTGCGGTGCGGGAGCGGGACCAGATCAGGGAATCCTTGAACGACGCCGACCTGACGATGCGGCGGGCGATCCGGGACGCGGCCGCCGCCGGTGTGTCGCAGGTCGAGCTCGCCGAGCTGACCGGTCACCACCGCAACACCGTCCGCCGGATCCTCGACGGCGAGCGGATGGCGTGAGCCGGGCCGGCCGGGACGTCCTTCCCGGCCGGCCGCGTGCTCAGCCGGCGAGCGTGCTGATGGCCTGGGCCCACAGGAAGTACTTGTTGGTGCCCAGGTCACGAACGGTCGTGATGCCGAAGGCGTCCTTCAGGTGCTTCGCGTCCCCCTCGGAGACGCCCTGCAGCGCGTCGACCGGTGCGTCGGCCAGCTCGGCGATGCTCTTGCCCTCGTAGGCCTTGTCGACCTTGCTCGCGATGTCGCCCATCGTGGTCCTCCCGTCCACGGCGGCCGGAGCGGCCGCGCCCGATTGCGTGCCCCGGTCACCCTTGCAGCGAGGACCGGTTCGGTGCGGACGCACTCGGTGAGCGGTAGATCGTTCGGCCGCCGGTCACGGCCGGGCGGGGGCCGGTTGCCGTCGCGTCCACGGCCACGTGATCGCGCTCCACCCCACCGCGACGAGCGCGAGCTCCACGACCAGGTACCAGGGCCAGGGGCCCAGCAGGTCCAGCAGCGAGGCGTTCGACGGCGGCCGGGCCAGGAACCCGTAGTTCGTGCCGGCGAGCAGGTTGAACGGCAGGACGACTGCCGCCCAGCCCACCGTGATCGCCAGCGTCACGCGCATGCCGCGCCACGTCGGCCGCACCCCGGCGCCCCAGGTCAGGTAGACCGCGGCCCAGGTGACGAGCAGGTGCAGGGCCCAGAAGTGCAGGAACGCGACGTGCGGGAAGTCCGGGGCGTCGGTGGCCGGGGTGAGCAGCGCCTGCGGGGTCAGCGTGAGGCCCCAGTAGTACAGCGGCGCGCACGCCCAGGCGCGCCGCGTCCACAGCGCGTAGGCGGCGGTGATCCAGGACAGGTCCGACAGCTGCAGCGGCAGGGAGATCTGCACGTCGAACGTGCCGGGGGTGAGCAGGCGCAGCTGCAGCGGCACCAGCAGGACGAGGATCGCGACGGCGAACGCCCGGCAGAACGTGCGCTCGGCCGGGCTCCCGCGCAGCCGCCGGCCGACCACGACCAGCACGACCGCGCCGATCACGCCGACGGTCAGTGCGCTCCAGTGCGTCGGGCCGTAGGGCACGAAGACGCCGGTGTCCCCCATGCCCCGATCATCCCGGGGCGTCGTGAGGGCTGCCTGCCGGGTGGTGCCCCGGCGCGGTCAGCCGTGCCCCAGACAGCCCCGCCCGATCGCCCGGGCCCGTTCCCGCACCGGCTGCGGCCCGAGGACGACGTCCGGCAGCACCGTCCCCGGCCCGAGCGGCACGTGGTCGCCGTAGGGGGCCGCCCCGCCGGCGAGGGGTGCGGCGACCAGCAGGTGCGTGCCGGGCGGGACGCGGAGGGCGAAGCGGCCGTCGTCGCCGGTGGTGACCCGGTCGAACTGCCGGCCCGCCCGGTCGACCACGGTGACCGTCGCCGCGGTGGGACCACCCTCGGGCCCGCGGACCCGCCCGACGGCCGCCGGGTCCGGGAGCAGGCCGGGCGCCTCCAGGAGCGCGGGCAGCTCGGCCGCGAGCAGCCCGGCCTCCCGGGCGAGCGCGGAACCCGGGCCGTGCCCGCCGGCCGGTCCCACCAGCAGGTCGACGACGGCCGCGCAGCTCCCCGCGGGAACGGGCCGCCCGGCGACGGCGGACGACACGAGCTCCGCGAGCCGCGCGCATGCCCCGGTCAGCGCGGCGGTCCCGGGCACGCCCTCGGCCGAGCGGGCGAGCCGCCGGGCATGGTCGGCGACCGCGGTGCAGGCGGTCAGCTCGCGCACGACGTCGTCCTGGGCGGAGCCCAGCCAGGTCCGGGTGAGCGGGCGCCCGAGGAGCATCGCCTGGTGCAGGGCCGCGTCGAGCGCGCGGGAGCAGGCCCGCAGGTCCTCCGACGGACCCGGCCGCCGCAGCGCGCGGTCGGTGGCGGCCAGCAGCTCGGCGAGGGCGTCGAGCAGCCCGCGGCGGGCCTCGTCGGCCGCGGACCGGGTGCGGGTCGGCAGCACCAGGACCGACACCGCGCAGCCGATCAGGCCACCCAGGACGGTCTCCTCCAGGCGCAGCACCATCAGGTCCACCGAGAAGCTGCCGAGCAGCGCGTACAGCTCACCCAGCATCAGGGTGATGAAGAAGATCATCAGCGCGTAGGACAGCCGGAACAGGTACAGCGCCCCGAAGATGCTGACGAGGATCACCGGCAGCACGACGGCGACGTCCGGGCCGAGCACCGGGACCAGCACGATCGCTCCGACCAGGCCGATCATCGTGCCGACGGCGCGGTGCGCGGACTTGCGGACGGTCTCGGCGACGGTCGCGGTGCCGGTGAAGGCGATGAACGCGGCCAGCACCGCCCAGTAGTAGCGCTGCTCCGAGAGCGCGTCCCCGGCGGCGATCGCGAGCGCCGTCGCGATGGTGACCTGCACGGCCTGGCGGGTGGTCAGCGAGAGCCGTGACGCGGGCCGGTCCGCCTCGGGCGGCCGGTGCAGCCGGGTGACGGTGCCGGCCGAGCCGGGGAGGTTCCCGCCGAACAGCTGCACCGCGGGCGCGAACTCCACCGCGTCGGCGTCGGCGTCGGCGTCGCGCGGCTCCTCGCCGGTCCGGCCCGGATCGCGTGCCCCGGCCGCCCGGGTCCACTCGGCGCGGGCGGAGGCGAGGACGGCCGCGTCGACGGCCAGGCGCTGCGGTCCCGGCCCCGTCGCGCCGGTGGCCCGGTCGGCGAGCTCCTGCACGGTGTCCCACCGGCCCCGCCACAGCGCCGTCAGGATCGTGCGGGCCCCGTCGTCGTGGGTGACGGCGGTGGGCCCGACCCGGGCCAGGGCGGTCGCGGCCAGCTCGGCGTCGAAGACGGTGCGACGCACGGTGCGGGCGGTGTCGTCGTCGGTGACGGCGGCGGGCGTGCCCAGCTGCCCGTCGATGACCAGCGCGGACTCGTTGATCCGCACGAGCAGGCTGCGCAGGCGGGTCTCGGCACGGGTCCGCTCGGCCGTGCCCGGGGCCTGGTCGGCGAGCAGGAGGACGGTCCCGGCGAGACCGGCCAGCCGGGCCTCGAACGAGCGCAGCATCCGGCGCAGCACGCGGTCGTTGCGGATCGGCAGCAGGACCAGCGTCAGCAGGAGCACCCAGGCGATCGCGACGACGACCGCCTCCGCCACCCCGGGCAGCATCTCCGGGCGCAGGTTCAGGAACAGGGCGAAGAAGTAGCCCATGAACCCGCCCATGCCGCAGACGAAGAACCGCATCCCGAACCGCCGGACCCAGACCGCGACGAACACGACCGCGACGAACGTCACCAGCGACGCGAGCCGGTTGCGGTCGACGAGCAGCGCCACGCCCATCCCGGCCAGCATCGCCAGCGGCAGGCAGCACAGGGTGAGGGCCTGCCCGCCACGGGTCGCGTCGACGACGCCGAACGAGGCGAGCATCGCGACGACCGCGCCGAGCATCATCGGGACCAGCGGGGGAGTGCCGGTCATGCTCGCGACGAGGTACTCCACCCCGAGCGCCGAGGCGATCGCCAGGACCGCACGCGCTGCCGACACGAGCCGGACGAGGCCGGGGTCGGAGGCGACGAACCGGTCGCGGGCGCGTCGCAGGCGGCCGGGAACGATCGCGTCGGACGTACGTCCCTCGCCGACCTCCACTAACCGTTGCACATGCTAACTATATGACGGTTCGTGATCGTCTCGCACGCCGCCCGGAGGACGGGACCTCACCGGTGGTGCGGGACGGGCACCGGGGGCTGCCCGGGCCTGCAGTTCGTGATCGTGCCGGGCCCGCGGAGCTCGACGTTCACCGCGGCGACCCAGCTCCCGGCAGCGGTGCGGAGCCAGCTGGAGCTGCGCTCGCCGGTGTCGGTGGTGGTCGCGCGGCCGATCTCGCCACAGCGGATCTCGACGTCGTCGCCCACGGGCAGCCGCCCGACCGGGTCGCCCGCGGTGGACGGCGCGGGGCGCAGCGCGACGCCCGTCGGGGCCACATCGGCGCGGGCACTGGCGGACCACGGCCGGATCGGGACGGGAACGGGCGCCGGCTCCGTCCGGACCGCGGCCTGTGCGGGCGGTCGCGAGAGGACCCAGCCGGCGGTGCCGACGGTCCCGAGAAGGACGACGACCACCGCCGCCGTCACCAGCACCACCGACGTCACGGCGCGCCGTCGCCGCGGTCCGGGCGGGTGTCCGGCGGGGGCCGCCGGCTCCGGCTCCGCGGGGATGACGGTTCCGGGGCCGTCCGGCGCGCGGGCGGCGGCGGGCGCGCGGACGCCGAGGGAGGCGGGCCTGTGGGGCACGGCGGCGGTCAGGACCGCCGACCAGCCCCCGGGCGGTGCGTCCCGCAGGTCGGTGGCGAGCGCACCGGCACGGTCGGCGTCGCCGCCGAACATCGCGGGGAAGTCCGCCGCGAGCGCGCGGTACAGCCGGGCGGCCTCGTCGGCGGCGGCCTCGGCCTCGGCCCGCCGGCCCTCCGCGCCCCGCCGGACGGCGAGGTCGTCCATCCGCGCGGCCCGCTCGGCCACGGCCAGGTGATCGACGTCCTGATCGGCCACGGACCGCTCCCTCCCCGGCGCCCCTGTGCCCGTACCCGCCGTCCGACACTCCCCGGTCACGCCACCGGCGCAGCCGTCACGTCGTGTCGATCAGCACGTACAGGCTCGTGATCCTCCCGCCCCGGACGAGGAGCACGTCACGGCCGGACGCGACCGGCGCGCGACCCTCTGCGCCGAGGACCCAGGTGTAGGTGACCAGGTCCTGCGCCCGCTGGACAGGCCCCGAGCGGGTGATCGCGGTGCCCGGCACCTGCGCGTGGAGGGCGTCGATCGCCTCGGACATCCCGGCGTGCCCGGTGCGGGCGGCGTCCGGTTCCCCGACGAGCACGTCCGGCGCGTAGATCTCCGCGACGGCCGCGTCCCGGACGGGTCCGGCCGGTCCGTTCCAGGCGTCCAGGTGCGCGTCGACGAGGGTGCCGATCGGATCGGTCATGTCGTGGTCCGGGGTACGGCGGTCCCCTCCCAGCGGGCGGGGTCGTCCTCCAGTGCCGCGCGGTCCCAGTGGCCGAGGTCCGCGGCGGCCTCGTAGGTGGTGCGGAGGAACTCGGCGACGGCCCGGTCGGGGTCGGGTGCGGCGCGGGCGACCTCGTAGGGCAGCAGGAACTGCTGGAACTCGGTGCTGAAGAACGCGCCGTCGGGGCCGACCGGCTGGTCGGCGAACCCGTCGGGCCCGGGGTAGGCGTAGGAGTAGAACGCGCCCTCCTCGCCACCCCCCGGCCAGAACCCGCAGCTGGACAGCTCCCGGGAGTAGCCCTCGACCATGACCCAGTCCCCGCAGTTGGGGGCGCCGCCCGGGTGCGGCGGGGCCGGCCGCCCGGAGAAGCGGGTGCAGGCGAGGTCCATCGCACCCCAGAAGAAGTGCACCGGGCTGACCTTGCCGACGAAGTGCGACCGGAACTCACCCATCACCCGGTTCGCCTGCAGCAGCTGCCGCCAGAACAGGGCGGCCGCCTCGCCGTCGTAGGAGGTGTGGGTGTGGTCCTCGGCGAAGGGGATCGCCGGGTCGACCTCGTTGGGGTGCGGCCGGATGGGCGCCTCGATCCCGAGCCGGTCGAGCATGTCGAGGACGCGGGCGTAGAACTCCGCGACCGGCATCGGCCGGAGCGGGAGGCTCTGCACCCCGCCGTCGCTGCTGCGGACCTCCAGCTGCTGCCCGACGAAGTCGAACTCGATCTCGAAGGCCCCCGTGCGGTGCGGGACGGTCGACGTCGTCAGCCCGCGCGGGCTGACGTAGAGGGTCACCTGCCACCAGTGGTTCAGCAGGGGCGCGTGGGCCATGCGGATCTTGCCCACGATCTGGGTCCACATGTGCAGGGTGTCGCGGGTGGGGGTCCAGTCGGACACCCGCAGGCTCGGCCAGGTCGTCGTCGCCGGGCTGGTCATCGGTGCTCACATCCTTCGCGGCGCCACGGGAGGGTCACGGTCAACGGTATTCGGGATTGGCGTCGTCGGGGCGGCGCCCGGCGTCCCAGGCCGTGCGCTGGTTGCCGTAGGCGGGGAACCCGCCTGCGCTCCGGAACATCGACGCGAGGTGGAGCAGGTTGTAGGTCATGAACGCGGTGTTGCGGTTGGTGAAGTCGTTCTCCGGACCGCCGGAGCCCTCGTCGAGGTAGGACGGGCCGGGGCCGACCTCGCCGAGCCAGCCCGCGTCGGCCTGGGGCGGGACGGTGAACCCGATGTGCTGCAGGCTGTAGAGGATGCTCATCGCGCAGTGCTTGAGGCCGTCCTCGTTGCCGGTGAGCAGGGCGCCGCCGACGCGCCCGTAGTAGGCGTACTGGCCGTGCTCGTTGAGCACGCCGGAGTAGCCGTAGAGCCGTTCGATCACCCGGCGGGTCACCGAGCTGTTGTCCCCGAGCCAGATGGGTCCGGCGATGACCAGGATGTCGGCGGCCAGGACCCGGGTGAGCAGCGCCGGCCACTCGTCGGTGTCCCACCCGTGCTCGGTCATGTCCGGGCGGACACCGGTGGCGATGTCGTGGTCGACGGCGCGGATCTGGTCGACGCCGACCCCGTTCGCCTCCATGATCGCCACGCTGCGGTCGATCACGCCCTGGGTGTGGCTGCGGCCGGGGGAGCGGTTGAGCGTGCAGTTGATGTACGTCGCCCGCAGCCCGGTGAAGTCGGGTCTCTCGGTCACGGGGGTCACGACGCGGGCGGTTCGACGCGTGCGGAGCGGTTCACCCGCCGAGTGTCGGGCGCCGCGGACGTCCGCGGATCGGTCGGTGGATCGGTCACGACGGAATGTCCGGAAAGGCGCGGTTACCGTGTGACGAGGCGATCCGTCGTGCCGCTGCGGCCCGGCGCGGGAAGGCACGGTGGACCATGGAGCTGTTCGGGCGGCGCGCCGAGACCGCGGCCCTGGACCGGGTGCTGGCACGGGCGGCCGGCGGCGAGGGCTCCGGGCTCGTGCTGTGGGGCGAGCCGGGCATCGGCAAGACCGCCCTGCTCGACCACGCCGTCGGGGCGGCGTCCGGCGCCACGGTCCTGCGGTGCCGGGGCACCCGGATGGAGGCGGGCCTCGCGTTCGCCGCGCTGCACGAGCTGTTGTGGCCGGTGACGGACCGGCTGGACGCACTCCCCGCACCGCAGGCCGCGGCGCTGCGCGGTGCACTGGGTCTGAGCCGGGACCCGGCCAACCGCTTCCTCATCGGTGCGGCCGTGCTCTCGCTGCTGTCCGGCCTGGCCCGGGAACGGCCGGTGCTCGTCGTGGTCGACGACGCCCAGTGGATCGACGAGGCGACCGTGCACTGCCTGGGGTTCGTCGCGCGGCGGGTGCGGACCGACCCGGTCGTCGTGCTCCTGACCGGGCACGAGGATCCCGCCTCGGGGCCGTGGGAGGGGCTGCCGTCGATGGAGGTCGTCGGCCTGGCCGACGACGACGCACGCCGGCTGGTCGCGGCCGTCGTGCCGGACACCGACGAGACGCTGGTCGACCGCACGGTCCGGACGGCAGGGGGCAACCCGCTGGCGCTGCGCGAGCTGCCCACCCTCGGTCGCGAGGCGCCCCTCCCGGCGGCGGGGGAGCCGGTGGCGGTCGGGCCCCGGTTGCGGCGGGCGTTCTGCGCCCGGGTCGAGACCCTGAAGCCGTCGGCGCGGGCGTTGCTGCTGCTGGCGGCCGCCGAGGACCGGGGTGACCGGCACGTCGTGCACCGCGCCGGGGCGGGCTGGGGCGTCGACACGGACGCCTGGGACGAGGCACTGCGCTCGGGTCTGCTCCGTGCGTCGGGAGCCCGGGTGGAGTTCCGGCACCCGCTGGTGCGGGCGGCCGTCTACGACGGCGCTCCCTTCGCGGACCGGCAGGCCGCGCACCGGGCGCTCGCCGCGGTGCTGTCCGGCGACGCCCTCGAGGAACGGGCCTGGCACCTGGCGGCGGCCGCCGAGGAGGCGGACGAGGACGTCGCCGCGCTGCTGGAGCGTGCGGCCGATCGCTGCCTGCAGCGCAGCGCCGGCCCGATGGCGTCCCGCACGCTGCGGCGGGCCGCCGAGCTGTCGCCGGAGCCGGCGGACGCGGCACGCCGGCTGGCCGCCGCCGCCCGCGCCGCGTGGGACGCCGGTCAGGCCGGTGCGGCGCGACGGCTGCTCGACGACGCCGAGCTCCTGGACGGCGTGGACCCCGTCGTCCGGCGCAGCGGTGGGCTGCGCGGGATCCTCGAGTTCGCCTACGGCAGGCCGGAGCGCGCCCACCACTACCTGGCCCGGGACATGACCGTCGTCCCGGGCACCCGCGGCGCGGTGGAGCTGGGCTCGATGGCGGTCCGCGCGGCGTGGTCGGCAGGCCGGCCCGAGCTGCAGCAGGAGGCGCTGCGCCGGCTGCTGGATCTCGATGCCGGCGGCGACCCGGAGCTGTCACCGGTCGTGCCGGTGCTGCGGGCCTGGTGGGCCTGCTACGACGAGACCGGGCAGGTCGCCCGCGCCACCCCGGGCAGGAGCAGCGACACCGTCGGCCGGCTCGGCACCGTCCCGTGGGAGCTGCTGCCACCCGTCCCGCTGGTCTGGGCCTGGGGCGCCGAGGGCCCGCTGCACGACGTGCTGACCGTGCAGGCCGCGCAGCTGCGGCGCCGGCACGAGCTCGCCGCGCTGGCGATGGTCCTCTCCCAGACCGCCGTCCTCGACCTCGCCGCGGGCCGGTGGGAGGCGGCCGGGTCCGCGGCGGAGGAGGGACTGCAGCTGGCCGCGGAGGTCGGCGCGGACCACATCGCCACGCAGTGCCGCCTCTCCCTGGCCGGCCTGGCCGCGGCCCGCGGCGACGGGACCCGCACCGAGGAGCTCACCCGGAGCGCACTGACACTCTCGGTCCCGCGCGGGGTGCGCGCGCTGACGGCCTCCGCGTACTGGCACCGCGGCCGGGCGGCGCTCCTCGGCGGCCGGCCGCAGGAGGCCCTGCGCCACCTGCTGCCGCTCGACGAGCCCGGCCACGAGGCCGCCCACCGCACGGCGGCGCTGCTCGCGGCCCCGGACACCGCGGAGGCGGCGGCGCAGGCCGGGCGCGCCGACGTCGTCGGGGCCCGGGTCGCGACGGTGGCGACGTGGGCCGAGCGCACCGGCGCGGTCTGGGCCCGTTCGGCCGCCCACCGGCTGCGCGCCCTCACCGCGGACGGGCCGGCGGCCGAGACCTCCTACCGTGCGGCCCTCGACGAGGCCGGCGCGTGCGACGACCCGTTCGAGCACGCCCGTACCCGGCTGCTGTACGGCGAGTGGCTGCGGCGGGCGCGCCGCCGGGCCGACGCCCGGCACGAGCTCGCCGCGGCCGCCGACACGTTCGGCCGGCTCGGCGCGGAGCCGCTGCGGGCACGGGCGCTGCGCGAGCAGGACCTGGCGGGCGGGCCGGGCGCCCGCCACGAGCCGGGCTCACCGGCCGGGGCCGGACTGACCGCCCAGGAGCTGCGGGTCGCACGGCTGGCCGCCGACGGCCTGACCAACCGGGAGATCGCGGCACAGCTGCTGATCAGCCACCGCACGGTCGGCCATCACCTGGCCAGCGTCTACCCCAAGCTCGGCATCACCTCGCGCGTCGAGCTCGCCCGGATCGACATGGCGGGGGACCTGCGGTTCCGCGTGGGCGCCGACGAGGGATGACCCGCAGTGCCCGTGACGGGCCGCTACACGGGTGCGGGGAGCGGTGTCCCGTGGCGCCGGGCCCACGGCTCCAGCCCGGCGAGGGTCCCCGGGCCGAGGGTGACGCCGTGGGCGAGCTGGTCCCGGCGTGACGCCAGCGCCCGTTCCCCCGGCAGCCGGACCGACGATCCCGCCGCACCGGGGTCGTCGCGGACGGAGGTGACGAGGTGGGCGATCTCGTCGAGGAACTCCTCGGAGCCGCAGAACCGCGCGGGATCGAGCACCTGCAGGAACACGCCCTGGCCGTACCGGTCGGGAGCGGAGCGGCGCCCGTATCCGGGCAGGGCGATCGACAGGGCCTCCGACATCAGCCCGAAGCCGAACCCCTTGTAGCCGAAGTCGGCCTGCCCCAGCGACTGGATCGTCCCGGGCGGGTCGGCCCGCAGGACGGCCGGGTCGTCGGTGGGTGCGCCGTCGGCGTCGACGAGCCACTGCCCGGGCAGCCGCTCGCCGCGCCCGGCGTAGGCGTCGAACAGCGCGTTGCTCCCGACGGACGTGCACTGGTCGATCAGGATCGGGTCGTCGCGCGTCGGGATGCCCATCGCGATCGGGTTCGTGGTGATCACGCCCCGGGTGCCGCCGGGTGCGGCCACGGAGGCCACCCCCGGGTTGGTCGCGGTGAGCGTGACCAGGAGTCCCCGCTCGGTGAAGGGGAGCAGGTAGCTCTGCAGGCAGCCGATGTGCGAGCAGTTCGCGATCGTGACCGTGACGACCGCGTGGTCGGTGACGCGGTCCAGCACGAGACGGGTCGCCTCGCCCATCACCCACGCCCCGGGGAGGCGGTTCGCCCGCCAGGCGACGGAGGCGCGGTCGTCGTGCAGCGTCTCGAGCTCCCCGGCGCTGCCGATGTGACCGCCGGTGATCCGGTCGAGGTAGGTGCCGAGGAAGGCGAGGCCGTGGGTGCGGTGGCCGAGCAGGTCGCCGTCGATCATGCGGGCGGTCATGGCCGCGGCGTGGTCGTCGTCGATGCCGGCTGCGCGCAGCAGCGCGTCGGAGAAGTCCGTGAGGCCGGGAACGGTGTAACGGGTCGTACCGACGGTCGTGCCGGTGCTCATGGTGGTCCTTTCCGGACGACGATGGCGGTCAGCCCGCGATGATCGAGACGGCGTCGGTGAAGCCGTGGTAGCAGGCGAAGAGGGTGAACCCGAGGAGCACGGCGAGGGCGACGTTCTCCCACCACCGGTTGCGGCGCGTCCCCATCATCGACGTGCGGTTGAGCACGACCAGCAGGACGACGACGGTGAGGACGAGCATCGGTGCCTGGAAGGTCACCAGCGCGACGGTCAGGGCGGCGAAGCCCGGAGTCCACGGCAGCGACCAGACCAGCGCCGTCAGCCCGACCCCGACGAAGACCCGGTAGAGCGTGCCCCGGGTCTCGACCGGCGCGGTGATGTCCCCGCGGCGGGCGTTGCGCGCGGTCCCGAAGGACTGGACCGCGAGCTTGCTGATGCTGAACAGCACGCCCGCCGCGGTCGTCCAGGTCGCCGCCAGCAGTCCGAAGTAGAAGATGTAGGTGCCGACCGGGCCGATCGCCCCGCCGAGGGCACCGGCGATCTGCCGGTCGGTCGTCGCCGGCGGGCCTCCGTGCAGGTCCTCCGCACCGACGATCCACATCATGACGCCGAGGAACGCCACCGCCACGGTGCCGAACAGCAGGTCGAGCTGCTGGCGGCGGCGGTGCCGCGGCGTCGTCCAGCCCTTCTCCTCCATCATCTGCGGGTAGATCAGGTTCGCCAGGGACCCCACGCTCGCCATGACGAGGCTCAGCAGCAGCAGACCGGAGCTGAACAGCCCGGCGTCGGGCGGCAGCTCGAAGCCGACCAGTCCGCTCGCGAGCGCCGGCCAGTCGACCCCGACCATCGCGACGGCGACGACGAACGCCAGGCTCAGCAGGCCGAGGACGATCTTGAAGGCTGTCTCGAGCGTGGAGTACACCCCGCGCCCCACCAGGATCACGATGGTGACCGCGCCGAGGACGGCACCCCAGAACCGGCCGACGGCGCCGCCGGTGAGGGCCTCGAGCGAGGTGCCGACGCCGCTCAGCATGAACGCCATGTTGATGTAGCAGTAGAGCAGCAGGGCCGCGCCGAACACGTAGCCCAGCGCGGGCCGCAACCGGACGATGCCGCGGATGATGCTGGTGTCGCCGTGCACGTTGAACAGCGGGTAGCGCGCGATGGTGGAGACCAGGAAGAACCGGAACACCAGCGAGATCGGGATGACCCAGAGCAGCGCGTAGCCGTAGTTGCCGCCCGCGACGGTGTTCTCGACCAGGTCGCCGGCGCCGACCCAGGTCAGGGCGACGACGAGGCCCGGGCCGACGGTCCTCAGGTGACCGAGCAGCCGGCCGCCCCGCCGGGCCCTGCCCTGGTGTGCGGGTTCCTGCTCCGTGGTGGACGTGGTGTGGTCGTGCACGATGCCTCCGGTGGACGTCCTTGTCGACGAGGGGCCGCCGCTGACCCGGCGGGTCAGCCGGCGGTCGTGCTCGGAGCGGTCTCGGGCGTCGCGGCGCGGGAGGGCGAGACGTATCTCAGCAGCGCACAGCCGGCGAGCGCGACGACACAGCAGGCGGCGACCACGAGTAGGCCACCCGACACGCTGCCGGTCTGCTCCTGGACCTGGCCCATCATCGTCGGGGCGACGAAGCCACCGAGGTTGCCGATCGAGTTGATCAACGCGAGGCCGGGCGCGGCGAGTGCGCCGACCAGGTACTGCTGCGGGATCACGTAGAACGACGACGCCGCCACCTTGAAGCCGGCGGTCGCGACGACGAGCATCACGACGGCCAGCACCGGCGACGTCACCGCGGCGACCCCGAGGCCGACGGCCGCGAGCACGAAGCCGCTGCCGAGCACCGTGCGCCGCAGGCCGGTCGCGTCGGAGATGCGGCCGGCGGCGAGGATGGCGAAGAAGGCCACCGCGAACGGCACCACCGAGATGACGCCGATCATGAACTCGGACAGCCCGCCGATGTCGCGCACGAAGCTGGGGAGCCAGAACGTCACCGAGTACTGCGCGAGCTGCGCGGCGAAGTAGACGAAGCAGAACAGCAGCATCTGCGGGTCGCGCAGCATGGACCAGCGCGACGGCGCCTTCTCCTGCTTGGTGGCGAGCCGCTCCGCCTCCTCGGCCCGCAGCTTCGCGGTGAGCGCGTCCTTCTCCTGCTCGGTGAGCCACGCGGCGTCGCGCGGCTGGGACTCGAGCCGGAACCAGACGAGCACACCGATCAGCACCGCGGCGAGACCCTCGACGAGGAACATCCACTGCCAGCCGCGCAGGCCGAGCACGTCGTGCATGCCGAGCAGGGCGCCGGACAGCGGCCCCGCGATGACCGCGGCGATGGTCGACGCCGAGTACAGGGCGGCGTTCGCCCGGCCGCGGGTGCGGTTGGGGAACCACTGCGTGAAGAAGAAGATGACGCCCGCGAAGAAGCCGGCCTCGGCGGCGCCGAGGGCGAGCCGCAGGCCGTAGAAGATCCACTCGTTGTGGGCGAACATCATGGCTGCCGAGACGAGGCCCCAGCTGATCATGATGCGGGTGAGCCAGAACTTGGCGCCGTAGCGCTCGAGCAGGATGTTGCTGGGGACCTCGAAGATCGCGTACGTGATGAAGAACAGGCCGGCGCCGAGGCCGTACGCGCCGGCGCCGATGCCCGAGTCGGCCTCGAGGGCGTCCTTGGCGAATCCGATGTTGACCCGGTCGATGTAGTTCGCGACGAACATGATCATCACGAGCGGGACGAGCCTGCGGAAGGCCTTCCGGGTGGCGGACTCGAGTGCTGGGGACTCCGGAACCGGGTCCGTCTGGGTCGAGTGCTGCATTGCACCTGCCTCGCTGGGTGAGGGGCGGGGCGGGCCCGCGCGGCGCGGGCCCGCCGGGAGGTCAGTCCTGGGCGGTGACGGTCACGGTGGCGGTCGCCCGCTTGGCGACCAGCTCGTCGTCGTAGGTCACGCCGATGCCCGGACCGGACGGGACGGGGAGCGTGCCGTCGGAGGAGATCGAGGTGTAGGCGTCGGCGTAGCCGCAGGTGTAGATCGCGGGCGACGGGTCCTCGAGGTGCGGGGAGACGTTGGCGACCTCGTACAGCGACGTGGCCTGCATGGCGGCGACGAGGTGGCGGTGGATCGGGCCGGGCCCGTGCACCTCGACGTTCACGCCCAGCGACTCCGCGAACTTGATCGTCTTGAGGCAGCCGGTGATGCCGAGGTCGTAGTGGGCGTCGACGCGGAGCAGGTCGGTGCCGCCGGCGAGGAGGAAGTCGGCCTTGGCCTCGGGGCCCGCCACGTGCTCGGTCTGCAGGATCGGGATGTCGAGCGCGTCGCGGAGCTGCTTGTGCTGGAAGGCCCCGATCCCGAGCGGCCGCAGCGGGTCCTCGTACCAGCGGAAACCCGCCTCCTGGCACGCCTTGCCCACGAAGATCGCGTCCGAGACGGAGTCGAAGACGCACGCGGGGTCGAGCATGAGCTCGGTGCGCTCGCCGAGGGTCGCGCGCATGTGCGCGACGTTCTCGGCCTCCTCCCACTTGTCGCCCTCGTGCCAGCTGTGCATCTTGAAGCCGGTCCAGCCCAGCTCGCGCAGCGACCCGAAGAACTCGGACACCTGCTCCTTGGTCGACAGGCTCCCCTCCCGGTCGGAGTTCACCGAGGACGCGTAGGCACGGACCCGCTCGCGGCCGCCGCCGAGCAGCTCGGTCAGCGAGGCGCCGTAGACCTTGCCCGCCAGGTCCCACAGGGCGTTGTCCAGCAGGCAGAGGCCGTAGGAGTGGGCGGGCCGGGACAGCCGCCGCCCGGTGCGCAGGATCTGCTCGCGGGCGTGCCACGGGCGTCCGACCGCGATCCTGGCGACATCGGCGGCCTGCTGCGCGGCACCGGTCGGGGCGTGGTTGGCGTACTCGCCGACGTGGCCGTCGGTGGTGTGCACGCGGACCATCACGACGCCGCGCCGGCCCGTGACGCCGGGCTGGTAGTACCAGGACCCACCGCGGACGTCGACGTCGAAGGTGCGGGTGTAGCCGGGGGTGTCGACGTCGAACTGGACGACCTCGACCTTGTCGATGAGCGTGCTCACGTGGGTTCCTCTCGTGCCGCCGTGCTCGGCGCAGGCGGGGTCGACCGGACGGCGACGGCCTGTCCGGTGGGTGTGGTGTCAGGTGGTCAGGAAGGGAGGACGAGCGCGCCGTCGACCCGGCGGGGGACGGCGACGGGCCCGTCGCGCAGCTCCGCGGGGAGCAGGTGCTCCGGGGCGGACTGCCAGGCCACGGGGCGCAGGAAGCGGCGGATCGACGTGGCGCCGACGGAGGTGTGGATCGTGTCGGTCGACGGCCACGGGCCGCCGTGGTGCTGCGCCCAGGACACCGCGACGCCGGTGGGGTAGCCGTCGAACAGCACGCGTCCGGTCCGCTCCCGGAGGAGCGGGGCCGCGGCGTCGCGCTCGGGGTCGGCCCCGCTGCCGCCGTGCACGCTCGCGACCAGCGATCCGGGGAGCCGCCGCAGCAGCGTCGCGAGCCCGTCCGGCTCGTAGCGCACGATCACGGCGAGCGGTCCGAAGACCTCGTCGAGCAGGTCCTCGTCGAACCGGTCGGTGACGACGACGGTGGGCCGCACGGCGAACCCCCGGCCGTCCGGGTCGGTGCCGTCGATCGTGGTCCGCCCGCTCAGCCCGGCGACGGCCTTCGCGTAGGAACCGGCGATCCCGCCGTTGAGCAGGACGGGCGGGGCGACCTCGGCGAGCGTGGCGCGGACGGCGTCGACGACGGCGTCGCCGTCCGCGCCGGCCGGGACCAGGACGAGGCCGGGCTTGGTGCAGAACTGGCCGCCGCCCAGCGTGACGGAGCCGACCAGGCCCGCCCCGATCTCCGCCGGTCGCTCGGCCGCCGCGGCCGCGGTGACCAGCAGCGGGTTCACACTGCCGAGCTCGCCGTAGAACGGGATCGGGTCGGGTCGCTGCCCGATGAGGCGCTTCAGCGCCGACGCGCCGGTGTGCCCGCCGGTGAAGGAGACCGACGTGATGTGCGGATCGGTGACGAGCGCCTCCGCGGCCGCCCGGCCGAACACCACGGTGACGGTGCCCGCCGGTGCGCCTGCCCCGGCCGCCGCCCCGGCGAGGATCTCGCCGCAGAGCGCCGACGTCAGAGGGTGGCTGCCGTGCGCCTTCACGACGACGGCGCAGCCCGCGGCGAGGGCCGCCGCCGTGTCGCCGCCCGGCACGGAGAACGCGAGGGGGAAGTTGCTCGCGCCGAACACGGCGACCGGGCCGGTGGGGACCAGGATCCGGCGCAGGTCCGGCCGCGGACCCATCGGGGTGTCGCCGGCGTGGTCGACGGTGGCCTCGAGATAGGAACCCTCCGCGATCACGTCGGCGAACAGCCGCAGCTGGTAGGCGGTGCGGGTGAGCTCCCCGTTCAGCCGGGCCGGGCCGAGCGCGGTCTCCCGGTCGGCGGTCGCGACGACCTCCTCGCGCCGGTGCTCCAGCGCGTCCGCCATCGCGGTGAGCAGCCGGCCGCGGAACCCGCGCCCCGCGGCGTCGAGCTCGGTGGTGGCGGCCGCGGTCGCGCAGATCGCGGCGACCTCGGCGGCGTCGTGCTCCCGCAGGCCGGTGCTCGTCGTGGTGCCGGTGCGCGGGTCGACCGTGTCGACCGCGGCGCTCACCGGACACCCCACGCGGCGAGGATCTTCTCGACGGAGCCACGCGCGTCGGCGTCGAGCCGCGACGCGGGTGGCCGGACGTCGGCACGGCCGTATCCCATCTGGTGCAGTGCCTCCTTGATGACGCTGACGTTGTCGGCGTTCTCGTGCGCGGCGCGCAGGTGCTCGAAGTCGCGGACCGCGTCCCAGACCTCCATCGCGGCCGGGAAGTCACCCGCCGACAGGGCCCGGTGCATCCGCACCGACAGCTCCGGGGCGACGGCGACCAGCCCGGACGTGAAGCCCGTCGCCCCCGCGGAGGCGTAGGACGGCGCCGACAGCTCGGCGAGCCCGGCGATCCAGGTGAAGCGGTCCAGCCCCGCACCACGGGCGACGGCGGCGAAGTGCGCGGCGTCGGGGACCGCGTACTTCACGGCGACGACGTTCGGCGCCGCGTCGGCGAGCGCGCCGAAGTCGTCCGCGGTGATCCGCGTGTTGCGGACGTAGGGCACCACCGCGACCTCCGGCACCGCCGTGGCGACGGCGCGGTGGTACTCGACCCAGCCCCGGCGGGAGACGTAGGGGTGGACCGGCTGGTGCACCATGACCGCCGCGGCGCCGCGGGAGGCGGCGTAGCGGGCGTCGTCGACGGCGGTGGCGACGTCGAACCCGACGCCGGCCACGAGCACGCCGTCGTCCGGGGACGCCGCGGCGGTCAGGTCGACGACGCGGCGCCGCTCGGCGGGCGAGAGCGTGTAGAACTCGCCGGTGTTGCCGTTGACCGTCAGCACCCGCACCCCGCCGTCGACCATCCGGCCGACGACACGGTCGAAGGTCGCGGAGTCGAGGCCGTCGTCGCCGGTGAAGGGGGTCGGCGTGATCGCGACGACATCAGCCAGTCTCGCCCGGATCTCGTCGTGGTCCATCGTGCTCCTCGGTAGTAGGGCAGGGGGCATCGCCTCCGGAGCCGGTCGGCTCCGGAGTGGAGTGGTCTCGTCAGGAGGGCGTCAGCCGGCGGCCGGCTCCGCCGTCCCGTCCTGGTCGGACGGATCCACCGTCGGGCCGAGCCGGGGCAGGACCCGTGCGACGAAGCCGGTGATGTGCTCGCGCACGGCGCCCGCCGCGCGGTCGCCGTCACCGGCGAGCGCCGCGTCGAGGATCGCCCGGTGCTCGCCGGCCTCGGTGCGCCAGCCTCCGGCTGCACGCCACCCCGAGACGCTGACCAGGGCGGTCTGGTCCTTCAGCCCGTCGAGGGTGGCGACCAGCAACGGGTTGCCGCAGCCGAGGTAGAGCGAGCGGTGGAAGTCGCGGTTGGCCAGGCTCATCCCGACCTCGTCGCCCGCCTCGCCCGCGGCCACAGCCCGGTCGAGCGCGGACGACGCGGCGCCGAGATCACCACCGGTGGTGACCGTCCGCCGGACGGCCTCCGGCTCCAGCAGGACACGGAGGTCGTAGACGGCCGCCGCCGCGTCGCTGTCCAGCTCGCGGACGACCGCACCCTTGTACCGGCTCAGGCTGACCAGCCCGCTCCCGACGAGCGTCTTCAACGCCTCACGCACGGGCGTCTTCGACATGCCCAGCATCTCGGCGATCTCGGACTCGATCAGCTGCTGCCCGGGGCGCAACCGGCCGGTGAGGATGCCGCGCTTCACCACCGAGAGCGCCCGGTCGGTGCGGTTCGCCAGCGGATCGTGGTCCGCGTCGGCCAGCGACAGGCGTACGGCGGTCGTGGCATCCATGGGGCTGCTCTCCATCGGGCTCCCGTTCCTCGGCTCTCATATACGAGATATGAGGGACTGTAGGATTCGCACCGAGCCGGGTCAAGCAGTGCCCGTCGTCGAGCGATCGGAGGGGACGTGACCGGTGCCACGGTCGAGGAGGTGGCCGCCCTGTGGGGTGCCGTCGTGCGCGCCGGGGGCGCCGTCGGGCTGCCGGTGAACGCCGCGGACGACGAGATCCGTGCCGCCGCCGGCGTGCTGCACGAGGCCACGACGCGCGGGTCCCAGGACCTGCTGGTCGAACGGGGGGCGTGCGGGCTCCGCGGGATGGTGGTGCTCCGCCCGGCGCGTGGTGCGCTCTTCGCGCACCGCGCCGACGTCGCGAAGCTGATGGTCGCCCCGTCGGAGCAGGGAATCGGCGTCGGGAGCCGGCTGCTCGGCCGGGTCGTCGACCGTGCGCGGGAGCGCGGGTTCCGCCAGCTCCGGCTGTCCACGCGGGGCGGGGGGCCGCTGCCCGCCTTCTACCGCCGCCGGGACTGGACGGAGGTCGGGGTGTTCCCCGGCGCCCTGCAGACCGCTCCCGGGACGTTCCGCGACGAGCACTGGTTCCAGCGGGATCTCCCGTGACCGGCACCGCGTCCGCCGTGATCAACGTATAGCGCGGGGCGGGGCTTGCGGCAAGCCCTCCCTCACGGCGGAGGATCTCCGCTCGACGCACACGCGACGACGAGGGGGAGTCACGTCATGACGCAGGAGCCGGACTCGGGGACCGGGCCGACGCCGTTCGAGGTGTACGAGCCGGGGGTCCTGCTGCACGGGACCAGGGCCGACCTGGCCGTCGGTGACCTGCTGGTCCCCGGCCGCCCCTCGAACTTCGAGGAGGGGCGGATCATGAACCACGTCTACGTGACGGCGACGCTCGACGCCGCGGCCTGGGGTGCCGAGATGGCCGCCGGTGACGGGCCCGGTCGCATCTACGTCGTGGAACCGACCGGAGCCGTCGAGGACGATCCCAACGTCACCGACAAGAAGCACCCCGGCAATCCGACGCGCTCCTACCGGACCCGCGAGCCCGTCCGCATCGTGGGTGAGCTGGAGGACTGGACGGGGCACACCCCCGAGCAGCTGCAGACGATGCGGGACCTCCTCGAGGACCTGCGGCGCCGCGGCCTCGCCGTCATCTACGACTGACGATCCCGCACGAACGAGCCGCGCGAACGAGCTGCGCGAACGAGCCGCGCGAACGAGCCGCGCAGACGGGCCGGCGGCGGGCCGGACCTGTCCGGGGGCGGATCTCGCGGTGGGCGGCGCCGCCCACCGGGGCGCCCGCACAGGACCGCGGACTCCGGGCCCGGCCGGCACGCGCCGCGGCCGAGGACCTTGTCCGGTGAGATCGCTGCCTGGGGAAGCGATTCCACGGAAGGGGTGTGCCGGTGCGGACCAGGCCCGGCGGACAGAGTGGCGCTCTGCCGAGCCGAGCCGAGCCGGGCCGGGCCAGGCCGTGCCGAGCCGAGCCGAGCCGGGCCGTGCCGTGCCGTGCCGTGCCGTGCCGGACACCGTGCACGTGCCGGACACCGTGCCGTGCGGTGCGGATGCGGAGTCCGATGAGTCGCGGCGCCCCCGCACCCCTCGACGGATCGGTTCGCACGGGTACGCGTCGCTCGCACGGGATCCGACCCCGTGCGAGGCAACCGATCCCGTGCGAACCCGGACCGGTCCGCGTCGCGTACCCGCCGAGATGCAGCTCAGTGTCGTCCGGAGATCGACTTGTCGCGCTGAGGTGCATCTCGGCGAGGGTGAGGGTGAGCCGGGGGCGGGGCGGGGGCGGGCCACGCGTCGAGCCACTCGGCTGCCCGGCGGCGGAAGTGCCCGGGGTCGAGCAGGCCCGCTCCGTCGGGGACCGCGCCGAGCAGCGGGGGCGGTCCCGTGGCGAGGCGGCGGCGGTTGTCCTCCTCGATCGGGGACGGGTGCTCCGGCCAGGCGCCGAGGAGGAGCCCGGCGATGACGGCGTCGCGGTGCCGGAGCGCCTCCAGGGTCAGCGCGGTGTGGTTGAGCGTCCCGAGCCCGCTGCGGCAGACGACGACCGTCGCCGACGGCTGCGGTGCGGCGACGGCGAGGTCCGCGAGGGTGTGGCCGTCGGTGCCGAGCTCGACCAGGAGCCCACCGGCGCCCTCGACGATCACATGGTCGTGGGCGTCGCCGAGGGCGGCGATCGTCGCCAGGTGGTCGGGCGCGGCCGGGAGCGGGACGCCTGCGCGGGCCGCGGCCGCGACCGGTGCCATCGGATCGGGCAGCCGCACACCCTCGCGGGCCACCGCCGGCGCGGCCAGCCGGACGACGGTGTCGATGTCACCGGCGCCGTCCTCGGTGCCGGCCTGGACGGGCTTGTACACCGCGACCGAGCGGCCCGTCCCGCCGAGGGCGGCGGCGAGCGCGGCGGTGGCGATCGTCTTGCCGACCCCGGTGTCGGTGCCGGTCACGAACAGGACCCGCGGCACCCCGGTCACGACGGCGCCCCGACGGACCCGCCGGTCGACGCGGCCGGGCCGACCGAACCGACCGGACCGACCGGACCGGCCGGGCCGACCGAGCGTGCGGCCCGTGCTGCAGCCTCGGCGGCGCGGCCGGGATCGACCCCGGCGCGGGCGACCAGCCGGAGCCGGGAGATCCCGTCGGGGACGCTCGGTGGCCGGAAGCAGCCGACGAGGATCCCGGCCTCGCCGAGCGTCCGCGCCGCGGCGACCGCGATCTCGGGGCCGGCGGCGGCCAGCGACTGCACCGCACCGGGGGCCCGGACGATCCCGGCCGCGGACGCGACGGCGTCGGCGACCGCGTGCAGCGCGGCGCACGGCCCGGGGTCGGTGTCGATGATCCGGCAGCCCTCGGCTGCCGCCGCGGCGGCAGCCGGGGCGAGCCCGGTGTCGAAGACGAACGTGCGCGCCGTGTTCACGAGGTGCTCGCGCAGCAGCGGCGAGCCGAGCACGGCGCCGCCCTGCGAGCCCAGTGCCTTGGACAGCGTCGCGGTGACGGCGACGTGCGGGGCGCCGGCCAGCCCTGCGGCGTGCACGGCTCCCCGCCCGCCGCCCGCCACGCCGATCCCGTGCGCCTCGTCGACGACGAGCATCGCCCCGTACCGGTGGCACAGCTCGGCGGTCCGGCGCAGGTCGGCGGCGTCGCCGAGCACCGAGTAGATCGACTCCACGACGACCACGGCGCGCTCGTGCTCCCGGTCGCGCAGCAGCTCCTCGAGCGCGCCGGTGTCGGCGTGCGGGCAGATCCGCACCGGTGAGCGCGACAGCCTGGCCCCGTCGACCAGCGAGGCGTGCACGTGGGCGTCACTGACGATCAGGGTGCCGGGGTCGCCGAGTGCGGTGAGCAGGCCGACGTTCGCGGCGTACCCGCTCGAGAAGGCGAGTGCCGCCGGCTGCCCGGTGAGCCGCCCGAGCGCGGACTCGAGGTCGTCGTGCGCGCCGGTGGTCCCGGTGACGACCCGGGACGCGCCGGCCCCCGTGCCGTGCCGTCGCAGTGCCTCGGCCGCGGCGGCGACCAGGCGCGGGTCACCGCTCAGCCCGAGGTAGTCGTTCGAGGCGAGGTCGAGGGTCCCCGGACGAGCCCGCGGGTGGCGGGCGGCGTCGGTCGCCCGGACCAGGCCGTCGCGGTGCCGGCGGTCCGCGGCGCCGGCGAGCCAGTCCTCCATCGAGCCCGTCCCGGCAGGCGCGGTCGTCGTCATGCGTTCGGGGCCACGGGCGTACCGGCGCCGCGACGGCGGGAGGCCGGGGTCTGCGCGTCGCCGGTGGCCGACTCGTCGGCGCCCTGGACCCGGAACCCGGCGTCGGCGATGAGCTGGAGGTCGGCCTCCGCCGCCTGGCCCTCGCTGGTCAGGTAGTCACCCAGGAAGATCGAGTTCGCGACGTGCAGGGCGACCGCCTGCAGGGACCGCAGGTGCATCTCCCGGCCGCCGGCGATCCGGACCTCGGTGTCCGGGCACGCGAGCCGAGCCAGGGCGAGGATCCGCAGGCAGCGCTGGGGGTCCAGGGTCCACGTGCCCGCCATCGGCGTGCCCTCGAACGGCATCAGGAAGTTGATCGGGATCGAGTCGGCCCCGAGGTCCCGCAGGGCGAAGATCGCGTCGATCACCTCGTCGTCGGTCTCGCCCATGCCGACGATGAGGCCGGAGCAGGGGGAGAGGCCGGCGTCCCGCGCGCGTTCCACGGTGTCGACGCGGTCGGCGTAGTCGTGTGTCGAGCAGATCGACGAGTACCGCGACTCGGCGGTGTTCAGGTTGTGGTTGTAGGCGTCGACACCGGCCTCGCGCAGGCGTTCGGCCTGGCCGTCGCCCAGGAACCCCAGGCAGGCACAGACCTCGACACCCGGGTGCGCGGACTTGAGCTCCCCGACGACGCCCGCGACCCGCTCCACGTCCCGCGCGCCCGGCCCGCGCCCGCTCGCGACGAGGCAGACCCGCGACGCCCCGCCCGAGATCCCCGCGCCCGCCTGCCGCACGGCCTCGTCGGTCTTCAGCCACGAGTACTTCAGGACGTCCGCCGACGAGCCGAGCCGCTGCGAGCAGTACCCGCAGTCCTCCGGGCACAGCCCCGACTTCAGGTTCACCAGGTAGTTGACCTTCACCCGGTCGCCGAAGTGGGCGCGGCGCAGCCGGCCGGCCGCCGCGACCAGCCCGAGGACCTCGTCGTCGGGGGCGGAGAGCACGGTGCGGGCGTCCTCGCGGTCGAGCACGCCGCCGTCGAGCTGTCGGGAGGCGAGGTCGTCAAAGGTTTTGAACACCGTTCAAACGGTAGTCGGGGCGCCGCCGCGCGACAAGCTCGCCCGGTGGGGACGCGGTCCGGGCCGGACCGCAGACTGGAGCGGGACAGGTGGGGGGAACCGTGCGGTTGAGTCGGGAACGGATCGTCGGGCAGGCCGTCGCCCTGCTCGGGGGGCAGGGCCTGGGCGGCCTGACGATGCGGCGGCTCGCCGACGACCTCGGCGTGCGGCCCGGAGCGCTCTACTACCACGTCCCGAGCAAGCAGGACCTGCTCGTGGACGTCGCGGTCCGGATCCTCGACGACGCGCCGGATCCCGTCCCGACGGATGATCCGCGCGAGGCCGCGATCGCCCTGCGGGCCGCGCTCCTGGCGGTCCGCGACGGCGCCGAGCTCGTGTCGTTCGCGTTCGCCTTCCGGCCCGAGGCGCTGGGACCCCTCCGGGACCTGCGCGACGCGTTCGACGACCGGCTCTCCGAGCGCCGGGCGGGTTGGGCGGCGCGGACGCTCGTGCACTACGTGCTCGGGTTCGTCGCCGAGGAGCAGAACCACGCCGAGCTGGTGCGGACGGGGATCGTCGCCGACGGTGCCGGGCGGAGCCGCGACGACGACGCGGAGGCGTTCCACTTCGGCGTGGCCGCGATCGTGTCCGGGCTGTCGACGGATCCGGAGGCGCTGGGGCCCGCGCCCGGGACCGGCCGGAGCTGACCGGGCCGGACCGGGGTGCGGGCCGGTCGGCCCTGCCCGTCCCGGGTGCCCCGGCGGGACGCTCACCCGCATGACGACGTCGTCGAGCGTCCCCGGGCCCTTCCTCCCGGCCTGGCTGCGGCGGCTGACCGGCGGTTCCGGCGCGTCCGGGACCGGCGCGCGCGGCCACGGGGAGGACGCCGGCGACGGGCACCGGAGGGCCGGGCCGGTCGTCGCGGTCGGGGACGGGGAGCTGGCCGACCACGTCGCCTGCTGGGCGGAGCAGCTGGCGCGCCGGGCGGGACGTGACCTGCGCCTGGTCGTGGCCGTCGGCGCCCGGTCGCCCGACGACCGGCCGGTGTCCCGCGGCGCGGCGGTTCTCGTGCGGCAGCGCCTCGACCGGGTCGCCGACGACGTCGCGGTCCGGTCGGGCGAGGTCGACGTCGAGGCGGAGGTGCGCATCGGGAGGTGGGCCGACGTCGTCGCCGACGAGGTGCGGGGCGCGGCGGTGGTCGTCGTGCCGCCCGGCGCCCGCCCGGTGCGGCCCTCGCCGGTGGTGCGGTCCGCACCCGCGCCGCCCCGCCGCCGTCCCGCTCCCGGGGGTGTCCCGCACCGTCTGACCGCGGCCGACGCCGGACCGGGGGCGTTGCCGACCGCCTGACCGGCGGGCGGGCCCGGGGACCGCGGTTGACCATGCCGCTACGGCCGGGTGTTCACTGTCGACGGACCCGGCACGGGCGTCCGGAACGGAGCGATGTCGACATGACCCACCGCCGCAGCATCGGCCGATGGACGGGGTGGGTGACGGCCGCGCTCGTGCTCGTCGTCCTCGCCGCGACCCCCTCGGCAGCGGCCCCGGCCGCCGGGCCCGCCCCGGGCGGGGACCGGACGGGCAGCTACTCCAGCTCCGAGGGGCGGCTGGCCTACCAGGTACACGTCCCGCCGTCGTGGCGGCCGGACCGGCCGATGCCGGTGGTCGTCGCCGTGCACGGGTGCGCGATGAGCGGCTACGGACTGAACTCGATGAAGGCCACCACCCGCTTCGACGACCTCGCCGACCGGGAGGGGTTCCTCGTCGTCTACCCGACGCAGTCGCTCCTGCGGAACGTCCAGATGTGCTGGAACTCGCTGTCCCCGGACCACCAGGATCGGGGCCGCGGCGAGCCCGAGCTGCTCGCCGGGATGATCCGCCAGGTCGTCGGCGAGTACGGGGCGGACGCCCGGCAGGTGCACGTCGCGGGGGCCTCGTCCGGGGCGGGGACGGCCGTGATCCTCGGGGTCACCTACCCGGACCTCGTCGCGACCGTCACCTCGGTCGCGGGCGGCGAGTACGGGTTCCACCGCGCCCAGGACGACCTCGACGCCGTCACCCCGGTCGACAACGCCCGCCTCGCGCGGTCCGTGATGGGGACGCGCGCCCGGCACGTGCCGCTGCTCGTCGTGCAGGGCGACCAGGACGAGGTCGTGCCGCCGTTCATGGCGGACCGGCTCGTGCAGCAGTGGCTCGCGCTGGACGCGCTCATCGACACCGGCCTGCCCGACGCCGATCCCGCACCCGACGACGTCACCCGCGTCGCGCCGCCCGGCGGGCACCCCTACACGCTGACGAGCCACCGCGGCCCCGGCGGGGCGGCGATCGACTCGTACCTGGTCGAGGGGCAGGGGCACGCCTGGTCCGGGCCCCGCGCCGACGGCTTGTTCGTGGACCGGGCCGGACCCGACCTGTCGGAGATCGTGTGGGACTTCGCGGCCGGCCGGCCGATGAGCACGGAGGGATCGTGACCGGCGGACGCACCGAACAGGGCCCGGCCGTCCTGCTCCTGCCCGGCGGCGCCGCGGCGTGCGAGGGCTTCTTCCCGGGGATGCCCGAGGGACTCGCCGACGACCCCGGCTGCCGGGTCATCGTGCACGACCGCCCCGGCACCGGGACGTCCACGGAGGACGGCACGCTCGCCGGGGCCGCGGCGCACCTCGCGGCGCTCGTCGGCGAGCTGGGCCGCGGCCCGGTCGTCGTGGTCGGGCAGAGCCTGGGCGGCGCGGTGGCGACGCTGCTCGCCCGGGACCACCCCGAGGTCGTCGCGGGCCTGGTCCTGCTCGACCCGACGCCGATCAACGACCCGGCCGCCTGCGCCCGGCTCGAACGCGTGATGGGCGTGGTCGCGACGGTGACCGCCGTGCCGCCTGTGCGCGGGCTGCTCGCCGGGCTGCTCCGCGCCACGATGGCCCGGGAGCGCCGCCGGCTGCGTCTGCGCCCGGACTGCGCCGCCGCGCACGAGCGCATCGCCGGCTCCGACATCCGGGTCCTGGCCCGCGCCGTGCGGGGCCTCGCCGCGCTGTCGGCCGGGCTGCGGGAGGCCGACCTCCCGCGGGTGCCGTCCGTCGTGGTCACCGCGGACCGCGCGGAGACGGACGCGGTCCACCGCGCCCACGCCCGGCTCGCCGACGCGTTCGGCGGGACCCTCGTGTCGTGGCCGGGCTCGACCCACAACCCGCAGCTCGACCATCCGGACGAGACCCTCGCCGTCGTCCGGGAGCTGGCCGGCCGGGTCGCCACCGGGCGCTGACCCCCGCCGACGACGAGGTCAGCCCGGCAGCGCGCGCACCGCGGCGGCCCCGGCGGCGCGCAGCGCCCGGCCGGTCAGGTCGCGGGCCGTGTCGAGATCGACCCCGCGCACCACCTGCTTGGTCTCCGCGACGGCGGCGGGGGAGACGCTCAGCTCCCGCACCCCCGCCCCGAGCAGCAGCGGGACGGCCGCCGGGTCGGCGGCCAGCTCCCCGCACACCGCGACCAGCAGGTCCGGCGCGGCGACGGCGCCCGCGGCGGCGACGAGGGCGAGCACCCCCGGATCGAGCGGGTCGGCGAGCGCGGCCAGGGCCTCGTTGCCGCGTTCCGCCGCGAGCGCGTACTGGGTGAGGTCGTTCGTCCCGACGGAGAGGAAGTCGACGTGCGGGGCGAACACGGCCGCCTTCAACGCCGTCGCCGGCACCTCGACCATGATCCCCACCCGCAGGCTTGCGGGGCGGCCCCGGCCGACCGTGGTGACCGCGCGGTCGAGCAGCCCGCGGGCCGCGAGGAGCTCGTCGAGCGTGCTGACCATGGGGAACATGACGTCGACGGGATGGTCGTGGGCCACCCGGACGACCGCCTCCAGCTGGCCGGTCAGCAGCTCCGGGCGCGCGAGGGCCAGCCGGATGCCGCGGACCCCGAGGAACGGGTTCGCCTCCGGCGCCACCGGTAGGTAGTCCAGCGGCTTGTCGCCGCCGACGTCGAGCGTGCGCAGGGTGACACGCCGTCCCGTCATCGCCTCGGCGATCGCGCGGTACGCGTCCTCCTGCTCGTCGACGGTGGGGGGTGCGGCGCGGCCGAGGAAGCAGAACTCGGTGCGGACCAGGCCCGCCAGGTCGGCCCCGGCGGCGGCGCGGGCGTCGTCGGCGGAGCCGAGGTTGGCCCCGACGAGCACGGTCGTGCCGTCCCGTGTCACGGCCGGTTCGCCGGCCCGGGCGAGCGCCTCGCCCCGCCGCCGGTCCCGGTCCCCGGCGCGCCGCCGGAACCCGGCCAGGGTGGCGTCGTCGGGGTCGACGACGACCTCGCCGGTGGAGCCGTCGAGCGCGACGGTGACGCCGGGCCGGGCCGCCCGGATCGCCCCGGCGGCCCCGACTACGGCCGGGATCCCGCGGGCGCGCAGCAGGATCACGCTGTGCGCCGTCGGGCTCCCGTGGGCGAGGAGCACCGCGACGGTGCGGGCCGGATCGAGCTCGGCGGCCCGTGCCGGGGTGAGGTCGTCGGCGAGCAGGACGCCGTCGGCGGCCGCGCCCGGCGCGCCGTCGCCGCCGAGGGCGCGGAGGACCTGGTCGCGCAGGTCGCGGACGTCGGCGGCGCGGGCCTGCAGGTAGTCGTCGGCCACGGCGGCGAAGCGCCGCTCCACCTCCTCGACCGCCTCGGCCCAGGCGCGTGCCGCGTCCGTGCCCGCGGCGATCCGGGCGTCGGTGGCCCCGGTCAGCTCCGGGTCGTCGAGCAGCAGCAGCTGGGCCTCGAAGATCGCGGCCTCGGCGGTGCCGATGTCCCGGGCGGCCCGGTCCCGGACGGCGCCCAGTGCGGACCGCACCGTCCCGCACGCCGCCGCCAGCCGCTCGCGCTGCACCTCCGGGGGACCGGCCCGGGGCGGGGGCACGGCCACCGCGGCCGTCCCGGCCAGGACCGCGGGGCCGATGCCGATCCCGGGGGACGCCGCGACCGGCACGTCCGGGACGACCGGCGGGGCCGCCGGGGCGGGGGCGGACGTCTCCCCGAAGCCGTCGCCGGCGAGCGCGAGCAGTGCGCGGACCGCGGTCTCGGCGTCGTCGCCGTCGGCCAGGATCTCGATCTCGTGGTCCCGCAGCGCGCCGAGCGTCGCGACCTGCGACAGGCTCCGCGCCGGCACGGCCGCGGTGCCCGCGGTGACGTTCCGCAGCCGGACGTCGGCGTCGAGCCCCCGCACCGCCCGGACGACCATCGCCGCGGGGCGGGCGTGCAGCCCGTGCAGCATCGCGACGGTGAACCGCGCCGTCACCTGTGCCGCGCCCCCGTCCGGCGGGGGACCGGCGGTGGGCTCGCCGAGGTGGTTCTGCTTCGCGAGCAGTGCCGCGGTCGCCTCGGCCGCGACCTCCGCGGTGCCCGCCCCGGACGCCGCCGTCACCGTGGCGGCGACCAGGCCCTCGACCAGCGGCGCGGGGCAGAGCACGACGCGGGCGCGGACGTCGTCGTCGAGGAACTCCAGCGCCGTCTCCGCGGAGAGGACGGCGCTGCCGAGGTCCATCAGGACGACGACGCCCGCGCCGGTGTCGGCGCGCGTGACGGCGTCGGCGATCGCGACGGCGTCGGTGCCGAGACCGCCGTCCCCGGTCCCGGCGGCGCACTCGACGACGGAGTCCTGCCCCTGCACCATCTCCGCGGCCAGCGCGACGGCGGCGTCGGCGAGCGCCGGGCTGTGCGAGACGACGACGATGCCGACGGTCACGGGCCGGGCTCCGCCAGCGTCGCGGCCGCCGCGACGAGCAGGGCGGTCGAGGTCGCGCCGGGATCCTGGTGCCCGACGCTGCGCTCGCCCAGGTAGCTCGCGCGCCCCTTGCGGGCGAGCATCGGGGTGGTGGCGTCCCGCCCCCGGTCGGCCGCCGCCGACGCCGCGCGCAACGCCTCGTCGAGGGAGCGCCCCCCGGCGAGGGCCTCGTCCAGGGCGTCCGTCGCCGGGCCCAGCGCGTCGACCATCGTCTTGTCGCCCGGGCCGGCCTTCCCCCGCGCGACGACGCCGTCGAGCCCCGCGCGCAGCGCCACCGCGAACGCGGCGGGATCGAGCTCGCCCGCCGCGCCGGCCGCCGTCGCCATGCGCAGGAAGAACGTGCCGTACAGCGGGCCGCTGGCGCCGCCGACGCTGCGGACCAGCGTCATCCCGGCCTGCTTCAGGACGGAGCCCGGGTCGGCACCCGGGCTGCCGTCCAGGTCGGCGACGACGGCCTGCATGCCGCGGTGCATGTTCGCTCCGTGGTCGGCGTCGCCGATCTCGGCGTCGAGCGCGGTCAGCACGTCCTTCTGCGCGGCGACCGTCCCGGCGAACACGCGCAGCCAGCGGCGCACCGCGTCGGCGTCGACCGTCGTGTCGGCCATCCGGGTCAGACTCCCCAGCGCAGCGCGGTCGTCGACACGGGCGCGTCCCAGAGCCGGACGAGCTCGTCGTCGAGGCGGAGCAGGGTCAGCGAGCACCCGGCCATGTCCAGGCTGGTGACGTAGGAGCCCACCAGCGACCGGGCGACGGTGACCCCGGCCTTCTCCAGCAGCGCCGCGATCTCGCCGTACATCAGGTAGAGCTCGAGCAGCGGGGTGGCGCCCATGCCGTTGACGAACGCGACCACCCCGCCGCCACCCGTGAAGTCGAGATCGGTCAGCACCGGCTCGACCAGCATCTCCGCGGTCTCGCGCGCCGTGGTGAGCGGGACCCGCCGGCGTCCGGGCTCGCCGTGGATGCCGATCCCGACCTCGATCTCGTCCTCGGGCAGGTCGAACGTCGGGGTGCCCTTCGCCGGGACGGTGCACGAGGTCAGGGCCATCCCCATGCTGCGGGCGCCGGCGTCGACCCGGCGGGCGATCTCGGCGACGGCGGGCAGGTCGCGGCCCTCCTCGGCGGCGGCCCCGGCGAGCTTCTCGACCAGCAGCGTCGCACCGACGCCGCGCCGGCCCGCGGTGTACAGGCTGTCCTGGACGGCGACGTCGTCGTCGACCACGACGGACTCCACCGCCACACCGCTCTCGGCGCCCGCGAGCTCGGCCGCCATCTCGAAGTTCATGACGTCGCCGGTGTAGTTCTTGACCACGTGAAGCACGCCGGCGCCGCCGTCGACGGCCCGGGTGGCCGCGACCATCTGGTCGGGCACGGGCGAGGTGAACACCTCCCCGGCGCAGGCGGCGTCGAGCATCCCGCGCCCGACGAAACCGCTGTGCAGCGGCTCGTGCCCGGTCCCGCCGCCGGAGACCAGACCGACCTTGCCCCGGACGGGGGCGTCGGCCCGCAGGACGACGCGGTTCTCGTGGTCGACGCGCAGCTGCGCCGGGTGTGCCCTGGCCACGCCGACCAGCGACTCGGCCACCACGTCGGCGGGATCGTTGATGAGCTTCTTCATCGGAGCTCCTCCTCCACGGAGTACGCGGGTCAGGTGTCGATGGGTCCTCCTGTCGTGCTCGCCGGGCCGGGCCGTGTGGTTACGCCGGAGCCCGCCTACGACGCGACGACGCTCGCCGCCCGGAACGTCTCGCCCGGCATCGCCCGCCGCAGCTTCCACGTGATCGCGATCGGCTTGCTGCCCTCGTGGGACTCGTACTCGCACGCCCCGAGACACAGGAACGGCGCGCCCGGGCCGATGTCGTCACCCGGCGCGTCCCGCACGAACAGCACGACGTGGCTGCCCTGCTCCCGGTGCGTGAGGTACCGCCGCCCCATGCCGGTCTCCGGTGACGCGGCGTTCTGCGACTCCCAGTGGAAGCGGTCGGGCTGCAGCGCGAAGTCGCGGTACATCGTGGTGGGGGAGAAGTCGCGCTCCGTCTTGTGCAGGTTGACCAGGAGCGCGTCGACCCGGGTCTCCTCCGCCCAGACGACACCGGTCGCGTGACCGGCGGCCTTCCGCTCCATCGAGGCCCAGTCCAGCCCGGCGAGGATCTCCTCGCGCCGGTAGTGGGCGTGGCTCTGCAGCGGGACGTGCTGGAGCCCCTCACCCAGCGAGCGCGGCAGGTGCCGGGCCTGGTCGAGGGTGTACGCGGTGAGCTCGCGGATCTCGGCGCACACCGCCGGGTGGCGGCGGAGGACGTCGATCCCGGCCTGGTAGCTCCCGAACCCGCCGCGGTCCGGCCAGATCTGGAAGAACAGCATGCGGGCCAGCCGCTGCTCGCGCGCGGTCAGCTCCGCGTAGGCCGGGCCGTCCGGATCGGCCATCCGCGCGTAGACCCCGGCCCGCTCCGGGTCGTCGACGTGCGTGAGGTTCGCGAGCCGCCGGAGCAGGGCGGTCTCGTCCGGGCCGGCGACCGGGACGGTGAAGCCGGCGTCGCGGCGCAGCGCCGTCCACGATCCCTTGCTCCGGTACACGTCGGACAGCTCGCCGCCGGACTCCCGCAGGTAGCGGCCCAGCGCGGACTCCCCGTGCGAGCGGACGTCGGCGACGAGGTCCTTCCGGGACAGCCGCAACCGGCTGCGGACGTTGTCGAGGACGATCTCCTTCGCGACCGGGTCGAGCACCATCGCCGATCCGGAGGGCAGGAACGGGAAGTCCTCGGTGACGTCGTGCTCCAGCCGTTTCCGGGTGCTCCCGGTCAGCGCCCGGAACCGCAGGTCGAAACGGAACTCGCGGCGGTGCTGGCCGATGAAGTCGAGCACGGTCAGCACGGCCTTGTCCGGAGCGCGGCGCAGGCCCCGGCCGAGCTGCTGGAGGAACACCGTCGCGCTCTGGGTGGGCCGCAGCAGCAGGACGGTGTCGACCTGCGGCACGTCGAGGCCCTCGTTGAACACGTCGACCGCGAACAGGCAGTTGACCTCGCGGTCCCGCAGCCGTCGCAGGGCGCCGTCACGGTCCTCGCGGGCGGTCCGACCGGTGACCGCCTCGCTCGGGATCCCGGCCGCGGTGAACACCCGCGCCATGTACTCGGCGTGCGCCACCGACACGCAGAAGCCGAGGGCGCGCATCGTGGTCACGTCGGTGACCTTCGCCCGGGTCTCGCGGATGACCTTCGCGGCGCGGGCGTCGTTGCCGGTGTAGAGCCCGTCGAGCGAGGCGACGTCGTAGCTGCCGCGCCTCCACTCGATCCCGGTGAGGTCGACGTCGTCGGCGACACCGAAGTAGTGGAACGGCACCAGCAGATCGGCCGACAGCGCGTCCCACAGCCGCAGCTCCGCGGCGCTGCGACCGTCGAAGAACCGGTCACGGACGTCGACGCCGTCGGAGCGCTCCGGGGTCGCGGTCAGGCCGAGCAGCTCGGCGGGGCGCAGGTGGTCCAGCAACTGCCGGTAGGTCGCGGCCTCGGCGTGGTGGAACTCGTCGATGACGACGACGTCGAAGCGGTCCGGCGGGATGTTCTCGACCCCGTACGACGCCAGCGACTGCACGCTCGCGAACACGTGGTTCCAGCGCTGCGGCCGGTCCCCGCCGACGTAGGTCTCGCCGAACGCGCCGTCGGCGAGGACGTTGCGGTACGTGCGACGGGACTGGTCGAGGATCTCCTTGCGGTGCGCGACGAACAGCAGCCGCGGGTGCCGGTCGCGCAGCCGGGCGTAGTCGAGGGCCGCGACGACGGTCTTGCCGGTGCCGGTCGCGGCGACGACGAGGTTGCGGTGCCGGTCGTGCACCTCCCGCTCGGTCGCGAGCGCCTCGAGGATCTGCTCCTGGTGCGGGTACGGGCGCACCTCGAGCCCGGACAGCGGTGTCGTGTCGCCCTGCTGGCGGCCGAGCGCGTCGGCGAGCCGCTGCGAGTCCGCGGGAACGGCCGGGTCGTAGGACACGAAATCGGGCGCGGCCCAGTACGTGTCGAAGGTCGAGGTGAACTTCCGGATCAGGTCCGGCGTGGCGACCGAGGACAGCCGCACGTTCCACTCGAGGCCGTCGACCAGCGCGGAACGCGACAGGTTCGAGCTCCCGACGAACGCGGTGTCGAAACCGGACTCCCGGCGGAACAGCCACGCCTTCGCGTGCAGCCGGGTCGTCGCGCTCGCGTAGCTGATCTTCATGTCGGCGCCGTGCCGCCGGACCAGCTCGTCGACGGCCCGCTGCTCGGTGGCACCCATGTAGGTCGTGGTGATGACCCGGAACGGGACGCCGCGCTCGTGCAGCACGTCGAGCTCGCGTTCGAGCAGCCGGATGCCGTGCCAGCGGATGAACGCGCACAGCAGGTCGACCCGGTCCGCGCTGGACAGCTCCGACTGCAGCGCGCTGTGCAGCTTCGGCTCGCCGGCGGCGTTGGTGAACAGCGCAGCGTCCGACAGCGGGGTCAGCGGGCGCCGGACCTCGTGCACACCGGGCGCGATCTCCCGGGTGAGCGCGATGAGCTGCTGCAGGTCGGCATGCAGCCGGTCGTCGTGCTCGACGACGCCGAGCAGCCGGTTGACCAGCTCGACCCGCTGGTCGGGGTCCCGGTCGGCGAGGGCCTGTTCGACGACCGCCGCCACGTGCCGCGACAGCACCCGCGGCTGGGTGGCGGCCTCGACCTCGTCCCACCGCGGGGTCAGCTCGGCGACCTCGGCGAGAGCGGAGTCGAGGCGGCTGGTGCGCAGACGTTCGTGCGCACCGGCACGCAGTGGTTCGGACACGCTTCCCCATCCGTCGTGGATCACGATCGGGTGCAGCATGCCGGAGGACCCCGACACTTCTCGACCACCCCTCAGGAGGGGAACAGGTCCGCCCGCATGCGTGCCGTCAGCTCCTCGACCACTGCCCGTGACGCCTCGGCGCCGAGCGCCGCGCGCTCGTACACCGCGAACCGGGCCCGGTAGCGGGCGAGCTGCTCCGCCCGGTCCTCGCGGAACTCCCCGCCCTCCAGCTCGACGACGACGGTGCCTGCCCCGTCCGCGGACTCGACGAGGTCGAAGCTCACGCCGTACCGGCTGGGCATGGCGGTGTCGGCGGGGATCACCCGGAGCGAGACCGTCGGCAGGGAGGAGAGGTCGGCGAGGTGACGGAGCTGTTCGGCCATCACCCCGGGTCCGCCGAGCCGGTGACGCAGGACGGCCTCGGTCAGGATCACGTCGACCCGGCTGCCCGGCTGGTACAGCAGTGCCTGCCGGTCGAGCCGTGCGGCGACGGCGAGCGCCGCCTGGTCGTCGTCGAGGCCGAGACCCTCGCGCATCAGGTAGTGGGTGTACCGGCTGGTCTGCAGCAGGCCGGGGACCAGGGCGTTCTGGAACGTGAGGATCCGCGACGCCGCCCGTTCCAGGTCCTCGTAGCGCTGCTGGTGCTCCTCCCAGCCGCGCGCGTGCAGGGCCGGCCAGGAGGTGAACTGCTGCGTGTCGGCGGCGAGTGCCGTGACGGCCGGCCCGTCGGCGTCCGGGGCGTCGGAGGTGTGGCTGATCCAGGCGGTGACGAGGTCCTCGTCGATCCTGGCCTGCCCGGTCTCCACCTTCGACACCTGCGCCTGGGAGATGCCGATGAGCCGGGCCAGCTCGACTCCCGTCAGACCTCCGGCGCGGCGCCGGGCGCGCAGCCGCCGTCCGAGTTCTGACCTGACGTCGTCCACAGCGGCTCCTGGTGCACCGATTCCGGCTCCGGTGCAGGGAATATTCTGAATCCTGCTGACCGGTGGGAACTCGATCCTCTCGGAGCCGCAAGGAGCCAGGCAAGAGAATTCGGGCGTCGATCCGGAATATTCTCTGATTCCCGGGTAAGCCGGGCGGCGGGTGGGCTCGGTCTGCTGGAACTCAGCCGCCCTCGACCGCCGCCGAGATGTCCGGGTAGTTCGTGATCTCCCACCCACCGTCGACGACCAGGCTGGTCCCGGTCACGTACGACGCGTCCGGCCCGGCGAGGAACAGCGCGGGCCCGGCCAGCTCGTCGGGATCGGCGGCCCGCCCGATCAGGATCCGGTTCGCGAAGTCCTGCTCGCCCGGTCCGCCGTCGAACCACCCGGCGGTCAGCGGCGTCCGGACGAGGCCGGGCAGCACGGCGTTGACCCGGATCCCGTGGCGCTGGAGCTCCAGCGCGGCGTTCTTCGTGAACACCTCGACGGCGGCCTTGCCTGCGGCGTAGGAGCTCCCGCCGTAGAGCGGGACGTGCGCGTTGAGCGAGGCGACGTTGACGATCGCCCCGCCGCGCCCGGTGTCGCGGATGGCCCGGGCGCCGTGCCGGGTGGTCAGGTAGGTGCCGCCGAGGACGAGGTCCACGGTGGACCGCCAGTCGTCCTCGTCACCGTCGAGGATGGTGCCCAGCGTGGCGGCGCCGGCGACGTTGAACACCAGGTCGAGGCCGCCGAACTCCTCGACGGCCGCGGCGCAGGCGGCGGCCACGTCGGCCGAGCGGGTCACGTCGGTGACGACGCCGCGGCGGCGGTCGTCGTCCCCGGTGGCGGCCAGCCGGCCGGCGTCGATGTCGGCGAGCAGCACGCTCGCCCCTGCCGTGTGCAGCCGCTGCGCCACGGCGGCGCCGATACCCGACGCCGCGCCGGTGACCAGGGCGACCTTGCCCGTGAAGTCGGTCATGCAGGGAACGGTAGGGCGCGGCGCGGCGGCCGGGACAGTGCACGAAGGTGCACGTGCCGGCTCACTCCCGTTCGACGTGGGCGCGCACCGCGGTGCCGTCCTCGTCGGTCCAGCCCTTCGTCGCGGCGTAGGCGACCATCCCGGCGAGATCGTCGTCCCAGCCCGCGGGCACCCGGCCGGCCGCGAGGCGGCGCAGCGCGTCGACCCGGACGAGGACGTGCTCGCCGTCCGGCGTGACCGTCCCGACGTCCGAGGCCGCCACGGCCGCCTCGACGGCGCCGGCGTCGAACCCGGCGGGGACGACGGCGTGGAACGAGCGGACGTTCTCCGGCTCGACGAGCTCGGCGGTGTCCGCGGTGATCCGGACGTACATCGTCGTCCTCCGGGGGTCGGGGTGCTGTCGCCCGGACGGTAGCCGCCGCCGGCGCCGTACGGGAGTGCACGGAGGGGGACGGCGCGGTGTCTCCTTTCGTGCACTCGTGCCGCGCCCGCCGCGGTTGCACCGTGATCGGCACCACGGCCGCGCGGTGCGACGGCGCACCGCCCGACGAGAGGCACACCTGAGATGGCCCGACTGAACTTCGGCATCTTCCTGGCCCCGGTGCACGCACCGGGCAAGAACCCGACGCTGCTGATGGAGCGCGACCTGGAGCTCATCGAGCACCTGGACCGACTCGGCTACGAGGAGGCGTGGTTCGGCGAGCACCACTCGGCCGGCTCGGAGATCTACGCCTCGCCGGAGCTGATGATCGCCGCCGCGGCGCAGCGCACCCGGCGGATCAAGCTCGGCACCGGCGTCACCTCGATCGCCTACCACAACCCGCTGTGGGTGGCGGACCGGATCGTGCAGCTCGACCACCTCACCCGTGGCCGGACGCTGTTCGGCGTCGGCCCGGGTTCGCTCCCCACCGACTCCGCGATGATCGGCCTGAACCCGACCGAGACCCGCGAGCTGCTCGAGGTCAACCTCGACATCATCCTGCGGCTGTTCCGGGGCGAGTCGGTCACCGCGACGACCCGCACCCACGAGCTGATCGACGCCCGGCTGCAGCTCGCACCGTTCTCCGACCCGCTGTTCGACATCGCCGTCGCGGCCGTCGCGTCGCCGACCGGGGCGCGGCTCGCCGGCACCCACGGGCTCGGCCTGCTGTCGATCGGTGCGACGCTGAGTGCCGACGGCTTCGACGCGCTCGCCCACCACTGGAACGTGATGGAGGAGCGGGCCGCCGCGGCCGGGACGACCGTCGACCGCTCCGGCTGGCGGCTGGTCAGCCCGTTCCACGTCGCGGAGACCGAGGACCAGGCCTACCGCGAGGTCGAGCAGGGCATCGAGCACTGGTTCGGCTACTTCCAGAAGGTCGCCGCGTTCCCGCAGATGGCCGTCTCCGGCGACAACGTCAAGGAGATGATCCAGTTCATCAACGAGGCCGGCATCGGCGTGATCGGGACACCCGATCAGGCGCGCGCCCAGGTGCAGCGGCTCGTCGACCAGGCCGGCAGCTTCGGCACGCTGCTGCTGATGGGGCAGGACTGGGCGGGTCCGGCGGCCACCCGGCGCTCGTTCGAGCTGTTCGCCGAGGAGGTCGTGCCGCACTTCCAGGGGCAGGCCGAACCCACCGTCGACGCGGCCCGTCGCGCCACCGAGGTCCGCGAGGGATACTCGAAGGCCCAGCTCGACGCCGTCGCGCACATGACCGAGAAGTACGAGAAGGAGCGTGCCCGGTGATCCCTGCGGCACGGGTGGTGGACGCCCTGATGACCCTCGACCCCGGCGAGACGCTGTTCGCGCCCGGATCGGTCACCTGGCACTCGTTCGACGAGGTGGAGGCCCCGACCCTCCCCGCCACGTTCGACTCGGTGCGTGCCATCCGGTCCGTCGTACCGGACTTCGGGATGTACGAGGTCCGCGCCCAGGACACCGGTGGACCGGTCTCCTGGGCGCAGTACACGCTCCGCGGGACCCTGCCCGACGGCGGTACGTTCCGCGCCCCGGCGGCGCTGGCCGTGCACGTCGACGACGACGGCCGGGTGGTCCGGATCGAGGAGTACGTCGACACGGGGCAGCTGGCCCCGCTGTTCGCGGCGCTGGGGTGAGCGGCGGCCGGATCAGCTGCCGCGCAGTACCAACGCCAGCTCGGTCCGGCTCCGCGCCCCGGTGCGCTCCAGCAACCGGCTGACGTACTTCTTCACCGTGTCCTCGGACAGCTCCATCGTCCGGGCGATCATCGCGTTGGTCATGCCCCGTCCGACGAGCTCGGCCGTCTGGGCGAGCCGCGGCGGCAGCGGGGGCGGGGCCGCCGTCGCGTGCTCGGGCAGGTGCCGGGCGATCGCGTCGAGCTGGCGGCCGAGGAGCCGCAGCTGGGCCAGCTCGGCCGGGCCGACGGTGCCGCTCGGGCCGAAGATCCCGAACAGCGCCTGCCCGCCGCCGGGCGCGACCCGGACGGCGGCGAGGTTCTCCAGCCCGTTGCGGGCCAGCCACGACAGGTACGGCCGGTCGGCAGCAGGGGTGGGTTCACGGGTGTCGACCGCGGCGGCGTGCGTGCGGTGCAGTACCGCCGACTCGCGGGGCTGGGCGAACACGTCGCGGTCCGACCAGCGCTCGCGGTACTCACGGATCATGCTGCGCTGACGGCCGTTGAGCAGCGGGTCCGGGTCGCGGAACAGGCCGCTGTAGGTGGAGCCGGCGAAGAACGTCGTGTTGCGGAAGCCGAGGACCGAACCGAGCGCCTCGAGCACCAGTTCGGCCAGCTCGCCGACGTCACGCGCGCGGTCGACCCGCTCCAGCACCGTGAACACCTGGCCGAGCCGGTCGGCGGGCAACGCCGTCGCCGTAGCCGCACGCATCCTGGCCGACACCTCCCACGCTGACGGTGTGTCGGCGATCATAGCCCGCCGTGCGGCGGGGCCGGCGACGGCGACGTTCGGGTGTCACGGACGGCGGCGCGGTGGCCGCGACATGACTCATCGGAACTCCTTCGCAGGTCACGGGTGCGCGGGAGCGAACGATGTACTAGCGAATCGAACATATGGTCGAGTACGATCGTCCACATGACCGCGGTCCAGGAACCTCCACGCACCGGCCTCCCTGCCGGGGATCCGGGGTTCCCTCAGGTCGATCTGGCGCTGGTGCAGCTGGCGGTGGAGCAGGCCGCGCACGACGACCTGTCCGGTGTGTCCGAGGCGGAGTTGATCGATCAGATTCAGCAGCTGGAGTCGGTGCAGCACTCCTTGGCGGCGTTGCAGGCGACTCGGGTGCGGGCGTTCGCGCGGCTCCATGTGGAGAACGGCATCGCGGCCGGGCAGGTCGATCCGGATCGGTTGCAGCGGGGTGTGGTGGCGCAGGTCGGGTTGGCCTGTCGGGTGTCGCCGGCCGAGGCGCGGCGCCGGGTGAGTACCGCCCGGGACCTGCACGACGGTCTCGATCATGTTCGTGGGTTGTTCGGGGCCGGTGAGTTGAGCGCGGTGAAGGTGGCGGCGGTGGTGGCCGCGTGCTCGGATCTGGACCGCGCCGAACGTGCTGCGGTGGATGTTCGTCTGGCCGGCCACGATCTGACCCGGCTCGGGATCCGGCGGTTGCAGGATCTCGCCCGCAAGTTCGCTGCCGAGGTGGCGCCGGAGAAGTTCCGCGCCCGCGCCGAGTCCGCCCGCGCAGAGCGGCGCGTGACGCTGCGCCCGGCGCCGGATGCGATGACGTATCTGACCGCGTATCTGCCGGTGGAGCAGGGTGTGGCGTGTCTGGCCGCGCTGAACAAGGCGTTCACCGAGGTGTCGGTGAATCCGGCACCGTTGACCCGGACCCGCGGTCAGGTCATGGCCGACACGCTCGTCGAGCGCCTCACCGGCCAGGCCGTGGCGACCGATGTGGGCGTCGAGGTCCAGGTCGTGGTGCCGATCGAGGCGCTGCTGGACCCGGACTCGCTACTCCCGGCGGAGGTCCCCGGCCACGGCCCGGTCCCGGTCGAACTCCTGGCCACGAGCGAGGGGAGGAAGACCCTGCGCCGCCTGATCACCTCCGACGGTGTCGTGATCGGCGGGGACTCCCGCCAGCGCACCTTCACCGGGCTCCTCGCCCGGCTGGTGCGGGCGCGGGCGGGGAACCGGTGCACCGAGCCCTACTGCGACGCCCCGGTACGGCACGTCGACCACATCCACCGCGATGCCGACGGGGGAGCGACCGAGCTCGACAACGGCAGGGGTGTGTGCGAGTTCCACAACCACGTCCGCGAGCAGGCCGGTTGGCGCGTCGCCCGCGGGCCGGACGGCAGGGTCCGCACCACGACCCCGACGGGCCACGCCTACCTCGCACCCGGATGACGCGCCCCGGCCCGTCCGGCGCGGAGCTCCCACCCGGCCCGGACGGCACCGCCGGACGGGTGGGGCGGCTCGGTCAGGTCGGGTCTCCCGATGGGTCCTCAGTGGCCGAGGAACTCTGCGATGCGCGGGACCTGTCCGAGCAGCGCGTGCCCGGCACCGGGCACGACCACGACCCGCACGTCGGGCAGCAGCCCGGTCAGCCGTCGCCCGGTCCCCACCGGGTCGAAGACCCGGTCGCGCTCGCCGAGCACAGCGAGCACCGGCATCGTCAGACGGCGCAGCGCGGCGTCGTCGAACACCGGGATCCGCTCCGTCCGGGGGCGGAAGTGCCGGAAGTGCAGGTCGATCTCGTCGAGCACGTGCGGGTGGGCACGTGCGTCGAGCCCGGTGACGATCTCCGCCGAGCGGCGGCGCCCGCGGGCGCCCAGCAGGTTCAGCAGGAACGCGGGGGCGACCTTCCCGAGGGTCTGCCTGCCGATCCCGGCCGGGCACAGCACCGCGAGCCGCGACACCCGCTCCGGACGACGGGTGGCGAGGTCCACGGCGATCCACCCGCCGAGCGACATGCCCACGACGGCCGTCACCCCGACACCGAGCAGGTCGAGCGTCTGCGCGAGCCAGTCCGCGGTGTCCGGAGTGGTGAGGTCGAGACGGACCGGGTCGCTGAACCCGGGCTCCCCGAGCAGGTCGACCATCACGACGCGGTGCCGGGCCGCGAGCCCGGCGATCCCGTCACCCCACACGGAGCTGTTCGCACCGGACCCGTGCACCAGCACCACCGGCGGGGCGTCGTCGTCGCCGCAGGTCAGGGCGAACGTCCGTCCGTAGGAGGTCACCAGCTCGTGGCGCGCGACGGGGACCGGCCAGCCGGCGAGGTGCTGCTCGTAGCGCTCCCGGACCGCGGCCGCACCGGCCTCGCTCGTCCAGATGTCCGCGCCGCCGGCGGGATCCGCACCCATCGTCGCTCCTGTCTGTACGGATCGGGCCGCTGCCGATCGGGATGGGCACGATCCTGCGTGTCCCGGGTTGACGCGTCCATCGAGATCGGAGCCGCGCGGGCAGCTGCCGTGCACGGACGGGTGCAGATGCCCGTGCCGTCGTGCGGTCGATCGGTGCACGCCGGAGGGTGTCCACATGAGAACCAGACGCATCTCGATCGTGGCCGGGGCGCTCGCCGCCGGCCTCCTGCTCGCCGGCTGTGGCGGGGACGCGGGGTCCTCGGCGGCCGGGCAGATGACGGCGCCGTCGTCGGAGCAGGCGGCTCCGGAGACCCCTGCCTCGACCGGCGAGCAGGAGTCCGGGCAGGAGGGCGGCGGGTCCGCCGAGCAGGCCGCGGACCGCTGCACCACCGCCGACCTGTCCGCGACGGTGAACCAGCCGACCGGCACCGGACAGCAGAGCACGATCCTCGCCTGGCGCAACACCTCGGACCAGCCGTGCACGATGACCGGCTTCGGCGGTGTCGACCTGCGGGGACCCGAGGACCCGACGTTCGGGCCGTCGTACTCGCTGCCGCGCTCGTCGGAGGAGGCGACGCCGGTGACGCTGCAGCCGGGCGGCACCGGGATCACCACGATCACGACGCTGTCCGGCGGCGGCTGGACACCGACCGAGGTCGTCGTGACGGCGCCGGACGAGACGACGTCGACGACGATCCCGTGGCGCGGTGGCCCGGTGCAGCGCCAGGACGGCGCGACCCGGCCCGGCAGCTACATCGGCCCGGTGGAGCAGGGCTCGGTCTGAGCCCGGCCCGGTGTCGTGGCGCGGGAGCCGCGCTACGGCACCAGGACGATCTTGCCCGTGACGTGCCCGCCCTCGACCGCGGCGAGTGCGGCGCCCGCCTCGTCCAGCGGGCGCACCTCCCGCACCAGCGGGTCCAGCTCCCCGGCGGCGACGAACCGGGCGAGCCCGGCCAGCACGGCCGTGCTGCGGTCGCGCGGGACGTCGCTCCCGCCGAGCTCGGCGACCAGGGGCTTGTCCGCGACCGAGTACAGCCGGCCGCGCGGCACCAGACCCGCGACGGCACGCAGCGCGTCGCCGCCGACGAGGTCCAGCGCACCGTCGACACCGCCGGGCGCCGCGGCCCGGATCCGGTCGGCGACGCCCTCGCCGTAGGTGACGGGCGTGGTCCCGAGGCGGGCGAGGAGGTCGTGCTTGGCAGGGCTCGCGGTCCCGACGACGTGCAGCCCGCGCAGGCGGGCGAGCTGCACCAGCGGGAGCCCGACGCCGCCGCCCGCGCCGTTCACCAGCAGCGTCGCACCCGGCGGGAGACCCAGGTTCTCGAGCGTGTCCCACGCCGTCCCGGCGGCGACCGGCAGGACCGCGGCCTGCTCCGGCGTCACCGCGTCCGGCCGGTGCGCGGCGAACGACGCGGTGACCCGCGCCAGTGGCGCCCACCCGCCGAGCATGCCGGGACACCCGCCGAACACCTCGTCGCCGGGGACGAACCCGGCCACCCCGTCACCGGTGGCGACGACGGTGCCGGCGACCTCGCGGCCGAGCACCGCCGGGCCCTCGACCCCGTAGGAGCCCTCGCGGACCCGCCAGTCGCCCGGGTTCACCCCGGCCGCGCGCACCCGCACGAGGAGCTCGTCCGGCCCCGCCTCCGGCTCCGGGGCGTCCAGGAACGCCTGCTGCTCCGGCCCGCCCGGCCGGAGGAATCCGTAGCCCCGCATACACCGTCCTCGGCTCTCGATCATGTCGCGGGCGACGCTACGCCGACCCCGGTCCGGTGACTCCGGTCACAGACGGCTTGAGTGTGCCGTGGCGGCACGGCATCTCCTCGTCGCAGCACAGCGGACCGGGAGCGACGACGATGAGCGTGACGGACAGGAACCCGACGCCGGAGGACGCCGTCCGGGCGACGACGGCACTGCTCGAGAGGATGGGCGGCCCGGCGGGCGTCGCCTGCTCGGCCGTGCCCGTGGTCGTCCTCGTGGTGGCCGGCGCCGTCCTGGCACCGCCGATGGCGACCGGGATCGCGGTCGCCGCGGGGCTGGCCGTCACCGGACTCCGGCTGCTGTACGGGGAGCGGTTCTCGTCGGCGACCGGGGGTCTGCTCGCCGTCGCCGCCGCCCTCGGTGCCCGGTCCGTCGTCACGTGGTGGGTCCCCGCCGACGGCACCCCCTGGTGGGCGTCGTTCGCCACGGTCGCGGCCGGCGCCCTGCCGGCCGTCCTCGCCGTCCTCGTCGTGGCCGGGGCGTCCCGCCGCACGTCGACGCGTCGCGTCACCCCGGCCTGACGGGGAGAGAGGCACCGCACCATGGCACTGCCCGACCCGATCCCGGTCGAGGACCTGTTCTCCCCGCACCGCGCGCCCGGCACACGGACGCCGGTGCCGACGACCCCGCTGACGCTCGCGGCGCGGGACGGGCGTGCGCTGCCGTCGTCCCTCACACTCCCGGTGGGCATCGAACCGCGCGGGCTCCCGACCGTGCTGCTGGTCCAGGACCGGCCCTGGCTCGGGCCCCGGTGCGGCGACGGCGCGGTGGTGCAGCTGCTCGCGAACCGCGGCTACGCGGTCCTGCAGGTCGGCGACCGGGAGCCGGTCTCCGTGCCGGAGGACCTCCTCGACGCCGTCGACCGGGTCGTCGAGCTGGGCCACACCGATCCGGACCGGGTCGCGATCGCCGGCAGCTCCTGGGGCGGCTACGCGGCGCTGGCCGGTGTGGCCTTCACCCCGGACCGGTTCGCGGCCGCGGTGGCGCACTCCGGCATCCCGAACCTCGCGAACTACCTGCGGAGCGTGCCGGAACACGACGATCCGGCGACGGCCGCCGCCTGGTTCCGCCACATCGGGGACCCGGACGACCCGGACCAGGAGCACGCCATGCTGGCGCGCTCGCCGGTGACCCGGGTGCGCGACATCCGCACCCCGCTGCTGATCGCTCAGGGGGCGCAGGACCCGCGGGTCGCGCCGGCCGAGTCCGCCCTCGTCGTCGACGCGCTGCGGGCGCGGCGGCGCGAGGTCGAGTACCTCGTGTTCGACGACGAGGGGCACACGATCGAGGACCCGGAGAACCGGATCGCCCTGTTCCGCGCCGTGGAGCGGTTCCTCGCCCGGCACCTGGGCGGTCGCGGCTGAACCGGACCCTCAGATCCGGACGGGGAGCTCGGCCAGCCGCTGGAACCCCAGCTGCGACGGCTCCGGGCCGGGGTCCACCGCGAGACGCAGTGCCGGGAACCGGGTGAACAGCGCCCGCAGGACGACCTCCGTCTCCTGCCGGGCGAGCGCCGCGCCGAGGCAGTAGTGCGCGCCCTGACCGAACCCGACGTGGCCCTCCCCGCGACCGGGGTCGCGCCGGACGTCCAGCTCCTCGAGACGGTCGAGGACACGGGGATCGGTGTTCGCGGACAGCAGCGCAGCCATCACGGTCGAACCGGCGGGGACGGTGACGCCGTCGACGTCGACGTCCTCGGTGGCGTATCGCGGCACGGTCACCGGGATCGGACCGCAGATCCGGACCAGCTCGTGGACCGCCTGCGGCCACAGCCCGGGCTCCGCCCGGAGGGCGGCGAGCTGGTCCGGGCGCGTCAGCAGCGCCTGCACCGCCTTGGCGACCAGGTGCGCCGTCGTCTCGAACCCCGCCGTGACGATGTCGAAGACCATGGTGACCATCTCGCGCTCGGTGAGCCGGTCGCCGTCGTCGTCGTGCACCTCGACCAGCGCGGTGAGCAGGTCGTCGGCCGGTTCGGCCCGGCGGGCCGTGATCAGCTCCTCGATCTGCGCGACGACGGCGCGCACCGCGTCGGGCATCCGCTCGGGATCGGGGTCGATCAGCAGCCGGCCCAGCCGGTCCCAGCGGTCGCGGTCGTCCTCGGGCACCCCGACCAGCTCGCAGATGACGGCGATGGGCAGCGGGCGGGCGAGCGCCGTCACGAGATCGACGGCCGAGCCGTCGGCGCCGGCCGAGGCGACGTCGTCGAGCAGCCGCTCGGTGATCGTCTCGACGCGGGGGCGCAGGCCGTTCACCCGTCGCACGGTGAAGGCGCGGGAGACGAGCTTCCGCAACCGGCTGTGGTCGGCACCGTCCCGGGTGAGCAGGCCGCGCCCGAGGTAGTCCACGTCCGGCGGAAGCCCGAGAAAGGCGAACATCGCCGCGGCGGCGTCCTCCGCCCCCTCGACGGTGCCCGCGTCGGAGCGGAACCGCGCATCGGTCAGGACGGCGCGGACGTCGTCGTGCCCGGTGACCATGACGGTGGTGCGGGTCCCGACGATCGCCGTGTCGACGACCGGGCCCCGCTCCCGGAGGGCGCGGAACTGTGCGACCGGGCAGCCGGTGCCCGCGAGGGGGTCCGCGTGGTCGTCGGTCGTGTGCGTGGTCATGGTCGTCTCCCTCGGGGTGTGGCGGCGGGGGCGCGCACGGTGCCGTCCCCCGGCGGATCGGCGTCGTCGAGGTGTGCCGGATCGCCGGCGAGGTGCTCCTGGACGCGCCGCATGACGTCGATCTGGGCGGGGTTGTAGAGGTCCCGCATCGCGGCGCCGACGGTGCGCGCCACGTACCGCGCGCCGCGCGGCGCGTCGGAGTCGGGGCCGGCCAGGCCCGGATGGGTCCGGTGCAGCGCCCGGATGTGGGGGGCCAGCCGGTCGGCGAGGCCCTGGCGGACGTCCTCGTCGGCGTCGGCGGTCAGGCTGTCGAACTCGCCGTCCAGCGGGGTGGTGGGCGTGTCCTGCAACATGTCGGCGTAGGCCTGCAGGCGTTGCGGGCCGAGTACCCGGGTCATGACCACGACCAGCGAACGGTCCGCCTCGGACATCCGCTCGGTGCCGGCCGGGGCCAGCTCCGGGGGCAGGTCGGTGGGGGCGGACCGCTGGAGGATGAGTCCGAGCTCGACCCGGACGCGCTGGAGTCGTTCGATGGTGGCCGCGAGCTCGGCGTCGAGGGTGCGCAGGGCTTCCTCCGGGTGGTCGTCGGCGTCGCCCATGGCGGCGATCTGGGACAGTGAGAACCCGAGGTCGGTGAGCCGCTTGATGTGCAGCACACGGACGAGGTGGCGGACTCCGTACTGCTTGTAGCCGTTGGAGCGTCGCTCGGGCTCCTCCAGGAGCCCGATGTCGTGGTAGTGCCGGACGGCGCGCAGGCTGGTGCCGGCGAGCTCGGCGATCTCTCGGGTACTCCAGGCCATGACGCCAGTTCAGACCGTGCCGTCGGGGCATGGTCAAGGACGGGGACCCCACCGGATGGTGACGTGGGTCACTCCTGGGTGACGGCGAGCAGCTCCAGCGCGGTGTCGATCTCCTGTCGCAGCGCGGCGGCCCGTTCGGCCGCGGCGGTGCCGTCGCCGGTGTCCCGCGCGAGCCAGCGGTCCAGTGCCACACGCAGTGCGGCCAGCGCCATCGCCGCCAGGACGTCCGGGACGGACGAACCCGCCGATCCGGACCGGTCGACGCCCAGCCGGTCGGCGATCGCGGCCGCCAGCGCCTCCTCCTGCTCGTGCAGCACCGTCATCTGGCGGGCGAGCAGCGACGGGGCGCGCCGGACCAGCCGCAGCGCGGCGAGATGGTCACGCCCGAGCACGTCGTCGCGGTCGATCACCGCGAGCGCGGCCTCCCGCACCGCGACCGGCACCGGCTCCGCCGTCGGCCGGTGGCGGAACTCGGTGATCAGCTCGGCGGCGCGGACCCGGACGGCGTCGAGGACCGCGTCCTCCTTGTGCGGGAAGTGGTTGAAGAACGTGCGCAGCGAGACGTCCGCCTCCTGCGCGATCCGCTCGACCGTCACGTCCTCGATGCCGTCGCGCACCGCGAGGCGGACGGCGGCGGCACGGACGGCCTCCCGGGTGGCGAGCTTCTTGCGCTCGCGCAGTCCCGGCGTCGTGTCCGTGCCACCGTCCACCGCTGCCCCCTCGTGGTCGTGCCGCAGGATAGTGCCGCCGGTCAGCCCCACGTGACGGGGAGCGAGTGCACCCCGAAGATCAGCATCTCGTTGCGCAGCGGGACCTCGTCGGGTGTGACGGCCAGGCGCAGGCCGGGCAACCGGGCGAACAGCTCGGTGAAACCGACCTTCATCTCCACCCGCGCGAGCTGGGACCCGATGCACTGGTGGACGCCGTGCCCGAAGGCCAGGTGCCCGACGCGGCCCCGCGAGACGTCCAGCGCGTCGGCGGCGTCGACCTGCCGCCCGTCGCGGTTCACCTCCGGGATCCCGATGATCACCGTCGCCCCGGCGGGGACCTCGGTGTCGCCGACGGTCACGGTCTCGGTCGCGATCCGCGTGACGCCGAGCTGGATGATGCTCAGGTAGCGCAGCAGCTCCTCGACGGCGTCGTCGATCCGGTCCGGGTGCGTGCGCAGGAACTCCTGCTGCTCGGGGTGCTGCAGCAGCGCGTAGGTGCCGAGCGCGAGCATGTTGGCGGTGGTCTCGTGGCCGGCGCCGAGCAGGACGAGCGCGATGTCGACGAGCTGGTTGTCGGGCAGCGGCGGGTCGGCGTCGTGGACGAGCCCGGACAGGAGGTCGTCGCCGGGGTGCTCCCGCTTGTGGGTGATGAGCCCGGTGAGGAACGCGTAGAGCTCGCCGAGGGCGCGGGCCCGTTCGGCGTCCGAGGAGTTCGCGTTCAGGCCGACGCTGGTGTTCTCCTGGAAGGTCGCGCGGTCGGCGTAGTCGACGCCGAGCAGCTCGCAGATCATCTGTGACGGCAGCGGGAGCGCGTAGGCCGGGACCAGGTCGGCGCCGGGACCGTCGGCGATCATCGCGTCGATGTGCGTGGCCGCGATCTCGGTCATCCGCGTCTCGAGTGCCCGCATGCGCCGCACGGTGAACTGGCCCTGCAGCAGCCGCCGGATCCGGGTGTGCTCCGGCGGGTCCATGAAGATGAACATGCCGTCGTTGCGGTCGACGTCGGCCGGGCGGACGGGTTCGCCGCGTGCGGCCGCGGCGGCGAGCTCGGCGACCTCGTGCGGCTGGAGCGCGGTCGCGTCGGAGTAGCGGACCCGGTCCGAGCTGAACCGCGGGTCGGCCAGGACCTGGCGGGCCTCCTCGAACCCGGTGACGAGGAACGCCCGGGCGCCGTTGCGCAGGTCGACGGTCTGGACCGCGCCCCCGCCGCGCCGGGCGGCGAGACCGGGCGCGGGATCGAACGGGCAGCGCGGGCTGCGCTCGAGCAGGTCCTCGGGGACGAGGCTGCGCATCGCGGTCGCGGACTCCGTGGGGGCGGTGCTGTCGCCGGGTGCCATCGGTGCTCCTCGGGGCGTCGTGGTGGGACGCCTCGACGCTAGCAAGTTCGTTGCACGTCATGCAGCGTTGCGCGTAGTGCAGCGAGCCGAGCCGTGTGGCCGGTGTCACCTCGTCCTGATCTTGAGTGTGCCGCAGCGTCACGCGGTCTCCTGAGGACACACCGCATCACCGGCCCGCCGTGGGAGGACACCGCATGACCACCGGTCCCGGAGACGTCGGACGCCCGTCACCGCTGGTGGCAGCGCTGCGGACCGGGCAGCTGCCCCGCTTCGCGACGGCACCGGTGGGCGCGATCGCCGGTGCCGTCGCCGTCGTCCACCTGGTGCTGGCCGCCGTGCCCCGCCGGTGGTTCGACGAGGACCTCATGCTGGCCATCGGCCGTCACCACCTCGCGTGGGGTTCCGTCGACCAGCCGCCGCTGACCCCGCTGCTCGCCCGTCTCGCCGACACCGTCGCCCCGGGGTCGCAGGTCGTGCTCGCCGTGCCGGCGGTCGTGGCGACCGCGGGCACGGTGTTGCTGACGGCGCTGCTCGCCCGGGAGCTCGGCGGGGACCGCCGCGCCCAGACGCTGGCCGCGCTCGGCCCCGGGACCGGGGTGGCCGCCGCCCAGTTCGGACACTGGCTGACCCCGTACACGCTGGAGCCCGCGCTGTGGGCGGTGATCTTCTGGCTGCTGCTGCGCTGGGTCAGGACCCGCGACCCGCGGCTGCTCCTGGCCCTCGGGCCCGTCGCCGGGATCGCCGCGATGACCCGGTTCCAGGTGATGGCGCTCGGGGTCGCCGTCGTCGTCGCGGTCGTGCCGGCCGGGCCGCGGGCGCTGCTGCGCACGCCCGCCTTCTGGGCGGGGGCGGTGATCGCGCTGCTCGTCGCGGCCCCGACCCTGGTGTGGCAGGCGGCGAACGGCTGGCCCCAGCTCGCCATGGCCGGAGCGGTCTCGGACGAGAACACGCTGATCTACGGCGGACCGCTCGTCGTCGCGCTGCACGGCCTGGCCGTCGTCGGGCCGGTGACGCTCGGGCTGGCCGCGTGTGGGCTGGCCGGGTTGTGGCGGGACCCGCGGTGGCGTGACCACCGGTTCCTCGGGGTGGCGTTCGTGCTGCTCGCCGTCGCGGTCGTCGTGAGCTCGGGGCGGCACTACTACCTGCTCCCGGCCTACCCGGTGCTCGCCGCGATCGGCGCGGTGACGCTCCAGCACCGGCGGGAGGCCGGCCGGACGCGGGCCGCCTGGCCCGCCGTCACGCTCGGGGTGGTGCTGGCCGCGGGGGCGCTGGCGTCGTCGGTGGTGCTGGCGTCCCCGCGTTTCGCCGACGCGATGGTGGCGGAGACCGCCCGGGCCTATCGCGAGCTGCCGCCCGGGGAACGGGGGCGCACCGCGCTCGGTGCGAGCCCCTACGTCTACGCGACCTACCTCGACGCGGCCCCGCCGGAGCTCGGGCTGCCACCCGCGGCCGGCACCAACCGGGCGTACGGCTGGTTCGCGCCGCCGCCCGAGCACCAGGACCGGATGCTGCTCGTCGGGGACCCGGAGCGGTTCCGGCCGTGGTTCACCGGTGCCCGCCCGGTGGCGACGGCCGCGGCGGCGACCCCGCTCGGGACCTACGGCGGCCTGGTGCCCGAGTCGACGACGATCTGGCTGCTGGACGGCCGGACGGCGCCGTGGTCCGAGATCTGGTCAGCGACCCGGGACCTGCACGTCAGCCCGGCTGCCCCGGCTGCTCCGCCTCCGCGCTGAACAGCGTGTGGACGCGCACGAGGACGTCGATCTGGGCGTCGTTGTAGAGGTCCTTCATCGCCCGCCCGACCGTCTTCTCGACGAAGCGCGGGTGGTGCGGGGCGCCCGTGTCCGGCTCCCCGAGGCCCGGGTGCTGCTCGTAGATCGCGCGGACGAACGGCAGCATCCGCTCGGCGATGTCCTGGCGGGTCGCCTCGTCGGCGTCGTCGGGGAGCTCCTCGAAGGCGCCGTCCACCGGGTCCGGCGGCTGGTTCCGGAGCATGTCGGCGTAGGCCCGCATCCGGTCCGGGCCGAGCACCCGGGACATCACGACGGTCATGGACCGGTCGGTCTCGGACATCTCGAGGTTCGCGGTGCCGGCGAACTCGGGCGGGAGATCGGTCGGCGTGGACTCCTGCAGGATCGTCGCGAGCTCGACGCGGGCGCGCTGGAGCCGCTCGATCGTCGCGGCGAGCTCCGCGTCGAGGGTGCGCAGGGCCTCCTCGGGGTGGTCGTCCTCGTCGCCCATCGCGGAGATCTGGGCCAGTGAGAAGCCGAGGTCGGTGAGGCGTTTGATCCGCAGGACGCGGACGAGGTGGCGGACTCCGTACTGCTTGTAGCCGTTGGACCGGCGTTCGGGCTCCTCCAGGAGCCCGACCTCGTGGTAGTGCCGTACCGCGCGCAGGCTGGTGCCGGCGAGCTCGGCGATCTCTCGGGTACTCCAGGCCACGGCCGTCCCCTCGTCGTCTGTGGGGTACCAGTTCACACCGTGACGTGGCGGCATGGTCACGTCCGGGCGCCCGGTCGGGCGCGACAGTGACGTGCCTCACTGGTTCCCGAGCTTGAGTGTGCCGTCACGGCCGGGTGTCTCGTCGGTTCCGACGCCACGAGAGAGGACCCGAACGATGACCCAGCTCGTCGACGCCGACTACGCCCGTGCCGAGCAGATGCTCGCCCCGTACCGGGCTCGGCGCGTTCCCGGGAGCACGGTGCAGCCCCAGTGGCTGCCGGGAGGCGCGCAGTTCTCGTACCAGGTCGGCCGGCGTCACGTCGTGGTCGACCCGGCCGCGGGGACCCGGCGCGAGGCGTTCGACCACGTGCGGCTCGCCGCCGCGCTGTCGGTCGCGTCCGGGACGGCGGTCGAGGCCGGCACCCTGCCGATCACCTCGGTGGAACTCGACACCGGCGGCGACGTCCTCGGCGACCCCGTGCGGTTCACCGCGTTCGGGTCGAGGTGGGAGTGGTCGGACACCGCCGGCACCTGCACGCGCGTCGAGGGCGACGAGCCGCCGGCGCCGCACGAGGTCGTCTCGCCGGACAAGGCGTGGGTCGCGTTCCGCCGCGACGGCGACATCGTCGTCCGCTCGCGCGAGAGCGGCGAGGAGATCGCCCTCACCGACGACGCCGAGCCGGACCACGACTACGGCGCCATGCCCGACGCGCCGGGCTCGCGGGCGCTGCTGCGCGGGCTCGGCATCGAGGCGGGAGCGGTGGTGACCTGGTCGCCGGACTCGGCCCGCCTGATCACGCACCGGCTCGACCAGCGCGGGCTGCCCGAGCAGGTCCTCGTCGAGTCGTCCCCGCCCGGCGGCGGCCGGCCGGTCGAGCACCGCTCGCGCTACCCGATGCCCGGCGACGAGGCGCAGCCGCTGATGTCCTGGGCGGTCCTCGACGTCGCCGCGCGCAGCGTCGTGCACCAGCAGGGCGATCCCGAGCAGATCGTGCACCCGGTGGCGACGATCCACCGCTGGTGGTCCGGCGAGAAGGGCGACGTGGTGCACGTGCTCCACCAGTCGCGCGACGCCCGCACCCTGGAACTGCGCCGCCTCGACCCCGACACCGGTGAGCTCACCACCCTGGTCGGCGAGACGGGGGAGACCCGGATCGACCCGGCGCCGCAGCTGGGCGAGACACCGATGGTCCACGTGCTGGACTCCGGCGAGATCCTCTGGTGGTCCCAGCGCGACGGCTGGGGTCACCTCTACCTCTACGACGCCGACGGCACGCAGGCCGCCCGGGTGACGAGCGGGCCGTGGGTCGTGCGCCGGGTGCTGTGGGTCGACCAGGAGCACCGGCAGGTGTGGTTCGTGGCCACCGGCCTCGTCGACGGCGACCCGTACGTCCGGCAGATCTGCCGGATCGGCCTCGACGGCACCGGCTTCACCCGGCTGACCGACGACGACCTCGACCACGACGCGGTCAGCCCGCCCGAGGGCGGCCACATCGTCGACCGCGCCTCCAGCCCCGCCCTCCCGCCGCGCTCGCGGCTCCTCGACCGGGAGGGGCAGGTGCTCGTCGAGCTCGAGGCACCCGGCACCGCGGAGCTCGAGGCGCTCGGCTGGACCGCCCCGGAGCGGTTCCGGGCCACCGCCGCCGACGGCCGCACCCCGGTGTACGGGCTGCTGTGGCGTCCGCACGGGTTCGACCCCACCCGCCGCTACCCGGTCGTCGACCACATCTACCCCGGACCGCAGGTCCACCGGGCCGGGCCCTCCTTCGACGTGCCCCACCACGGGGAACCGGAGGCACTGGCCGCGCTCGGGTTCGCGGTCGTCGCCGTCGACGGGCGCGGCACCGCGGGCCGCGACAAGGCCTTCCACGACCACTCCTACGGCAACCTCGGCGGTGCCGGGGCGCTGGAGGACCACGTCGCCGCGATCCGCGAGCTCGGGCACCGCCACCCCTGGCTCGACACCGGCCGCGTCGGGATCACCGGGCACTCCGGAGGTGGGTTCGCCACGGCGCGGGCCCTGCTCGCGTACCCGGAGTTCTACTCGGTCGGCGTCGCGGTGGCGGGCAACCACGACAACGGCGTCTACATCCCGATGTGGCCCGAGCAGTACCACGGCGACATCGACGACGAGGCCCGGACGGCGATCTCGAACGTCCCGCTCGCCGCGAACCTGCAGGGAAAGCTGCTGCTCGTGCACGGCGAGCTCGACGACAACGTGCTCCCGGCGCAGACGCTCCGCCTGGTCGACGCGCTGATCACCGCGGACAAGGACGTCGACATGCTGATCGTCCCCGGTGCCGAGCACGCGTTGCTGTTCCGGATGCACCACGTCCTGCGGCGGACCTGGGACTACCTCGTCCGCCACCTGCACGGCACGGAGCCGCCCGGGTACCGCCTCGCGCCGCTGCCGCTGCCGATTCCCGGCGCCTAGGAGTCGTGACCCGCCGGGCCGGACCTCGCGGTCACCGCTGTTCCTTGAGGTCCCGCGCCTTGACACCGAACAGCAGCACGAGGATCGCCAGGACGACGATGCCCGCGCTGATCTGCAGGCCGAGCGCGAGGCTCCCGGTCGCGGCCTGGATGAACCCCAGCAGGGAGGGGGAAGCGGCGGCCGCGAACGAGCCCATCGAGGTCACGATCGCGATGCCGGTCGCGGCGGCACGGTCGGACAGGTAGATCGACGGGATCGAGTAGAAGACGGTGAGTCCGGAGTAGTGCGCCGCCGCGAGCACGGCGAGCAACAGGACCACCACCAGGACGCTGCCGTGGGAGAACGACAGTGCCAGCATCGCCGCGGCGGCCAGGATCCAGCTCCCCGCGGCGTGCCAGCGGCGCTCCAGGGTGCGGTCGGAGTGCCTCCCCACGACGAGCATCACCACGATCCCGACCAGGGGCGGGACGGCGGAGAACAGGCCGAGGTCCAGCACGTCGCCCACTCCTGCGTCGGCGATGATCCGCGGGGTCCAGAAGGACACGGCGTTCGCCAGGGTGTAGGCGCCACAGGCGCAGATCCCCAGGATCCAGACCTTGGGGTCGCGCAGGGCGGTGCGCAGGCCCGCGTGCGCGGTCCGGCCGCCGTCACCACCCTTGCGGCGCTGGTCGTCGTCGAGGTCGGCGCGCACGGCCGCCTTCTGGGCAGGGGTCAGCCACCGTGCCTGCTCCGGCTCGTCGACGAGGCAGAACGCGACGACCAGGGCGAGCAGGATCGGCGGGATGCCCTCGATCAGGAACAGCCACTGCCAGTCGGCGAGGCCGGCGACCCCGCCGAAGGCGTGCATGATCCCGCCCGACACCAGTGACCCGACGACGCCGGACACCGGGACGCCGATGAAGAAGATCGCCGTCATCCGGGTGCGGCGGGCGGAGGGGAACCAGCGCGAGAGGTAGAACAGCGCCCCGGGGAAGAACCCGGCCTCGGCCACCCCGAGCAGGAAGCGGGCGAGGTAGAACGTGATCTCGTCGCGCACGAACATCGTCGCGACGGTGACCACGCCCCACGACAGCATGATCCGGATCAGGGTCCTGCGAGCTCCGATCCGAGCCATCAGCGCATTGCTGGGCACCTCGAACAGGATGAAGCCCACGAAGAAGACGGTGACGCCCAGTCCGTAGACGGCGGGCCCGAACCCGAGGTCGCGCTGCAGGCCCTCCTGCGCGATCCCGATGTTGGTGCGGTCGATGAAGCTGACGATGTAGCAGACGACCAGCAGCGGCATGACGCGCAGTGCGATCGCGCGGTAGGTCTTCGCGCGATCCACCGGGCCGGTCTCGGCGCGGTCCTCGCTGCGGGTCACGGGCGGATTCTCGGCCACGACGGCGACTCCTTCGTCATGGGTGGCAGGCCGGCGCGACGGCCGCGGCGGCAGCCGAAGCCTCGGCACAGGTGTTGATTATGTCAACACCTGTGATGCGGCCGATAGGATGCCCGCATGGCGGATCGTCCGGACGGCGGGGAGCTCGTCCCCATCGCGCAGCTGTTGTCCTACCGGCTCTCCCGGACGTCGTCGGCGCTGTCGCGCAGTGCGGCGCTGCGCTACCGGCGGGAGTTCGACGTCAGTCTGGGGGAGTGGCGCGCCATCGCACTGATCGCTGCGGACCCGACGCTGACCCTGAATCGGCTGGCTCGCCGGGCCGGCCTGGACAAGGCGCAGATGAGCCGGGTCGTCGCACGCCTGTCCGAGCGGGGTCTCGTCGACCGTACGGCCGGATCGGGCCGCACCTCCCAGCTCGCGCTGACCGCGGCGGGCACGGAGGTCTACCGGGGACTGATCACGGCGGCGAACGAGCGCGACGCGCAGTTCCTCGCGGCGCTGAGTCCTGACGAGTCCGCCGTGCTGCTGCGGGCGCTCGACCATCTCGCCGAGGTGGCACTGGAGGTCGAACGACGCGAGCGATGCGAGGGCGATCTCACCTAAGTGTTGACGGAATCAACACTTGCCAGGTCTCCTGGGTGCCTCACGAGGAGGTGTCCGATGACCGAGCCGGACGCGGTCACGATCTGCGAGTGCTTCGCCCGCGACGGGCTCCAGCACGAGACGGAGTTCGTACCCACCGCGACCAAGATCGCGCTGCTGGAGCAGTTCGCGGCCGCAGGATTCACCCGCATCGAGGCGACCAGCTACAGCCACCCCGGCCGGGTCCCGGCGTTCGCCGACGCGTCCGAGGTGCTGGCCGGGGTCACCCACCGCCGCGGCGTGGCGTTCAAGGCGACCTGTCCGAACCCGCGCGCCGTCGCGCGTGCGCTCGCCGACCTCGACGCCGGGCACGGCGCCGAGGAGCTGAGCTTTCTCGTCTCGGCCACCGAGTCCCACACCGGCCGCAACCTGCGCACCACCCGCGACGGCCAGTGGGCGAGGGTCGGCGAGATGGCCCGGCTCGCAGCGGGCAGGTTCCGGATCGTCGGGGTCGTCTCGGTCGCCTTCGGCTGCCCGTTCGAAGGAGCCGTCGACCCGGGCCGGGTGGCCGAGGACGTCGCCCGGTTCGTCGACCTGGGCGCCGACGCGGTCACCCTCGGCGACACCACCGGCGTCGCCACCCCCGCTGCGATCACCGAGCTGTTCGGGCGCGTGCACCGCAGCCACCCCGGCCTCCCGGTGATCGCGCACCTGCACAACACCCGGGGCACCGCGATCGCCAACGCCGTCGCGGCACTCGATGCCGGCTGCCGGCACTTCGACAGCGCCCTGGGAGGCGTCGGCGGGCATCCGGCCACCATCGGCTACGGAGCCGGACTGACCGGCAACGTCTGCACCGAGGACCTGGTGAGTCTGTTCGACGCCATGGGTGTCCCGACCGGGCTGGACCTCGACGGCCTGACCGCCGCGTCCGCCGCCTGCGAGCAGGCGCTGGGCCGGCCGCTGCACAGCATGGTCGCCCGCGCCGGTTTCGCCCGGACCACCGTCCCCACCTGATCACGAGGAGCTCTCCGTGACCACCACCGTCCCCGCCACCGGGGTCCTGCTCCGCGACGACCACGGCGCCGTCCGGATCCTCACCCTGAACCGCCCGGACAAACTCAACGCCCTGGACACCGAGCTGACCCGTGGCCTGTGCGACGCGCTCGGCGAGGCCGACCGCGACCCGGCCGTCCGCGCGGTGGTCCTCACCGGTGCCGGCCGCGGGTTCTGCTCCGGCGCCGACCTCGGCGAGTTCTCCGTGCTCACCCCCGACAACCCCGGGCCGGTGCTCGAACGCGCGGCGCTCACCTCGTCGCTGCAGACCCGGATGCAGGAGCTGTCGGTGCCCGTGGTCGCAGCCGTGCGCGGAGTCGCCGTCGGCGGCGGCGCCGGCCTTGCGATCGGCGCCGACATGACCGTCGCCGGCGACGACCTGAGGTTCGGGTACCCGGAGCTGCGCCACTCCATCGTGCCCGCCCTGGTGATGACCGGGCTGGTCCGCCACCTCGGCCGCAAGCTCGCCTTCGAGCTCGTCAGCACCGGCCGGCTGCTCACCGCGGCCGAAGCTGCCGGCTGCGGGCTGGTCAACCGGGTCGTCGCACCCGACGACGTGGTGTCCACGGCGGTGGAGATCGCCGAGGGGTGGGCGGCGGTCGAGCCGAGGGCGATCGCCACGGCGAAGGATCTGTTCTACCGTGTCGCCGACCTCCCCACCGACGCCGCGATGCGCGCCGGACAGGACGTCAACGCACTGATGCGGGGGTTCCGCAGGTGAGCGCACCGCTGGCCGGGATCACGATCCTGGACTTCTCCCGCGTCCTCGCCGCCCCGATGGCCACCCAGGTGCTCGCCGAGCTCGGCGCGACCGTGGTGAAGGTGGAACGCCCTGGCTCCGGAGACGAGACCCGCGGCTTCGAGCCGCGGCTGCCGCACGGGGAGAGCGCCTACTTCTTCGCGTTCAACCGCGGCAAACGATCGATCACCCTCGACCTGAAGGACGAGCGTGGCCGTGATGTCGCACGCCGGCTCGCCGCCGGAGCCGACGTCGTCGTCGAGAACTTCCTGCCCGGCGCGATGGACCGGCTCGGCCTCGGCTACGACGAGCTGTCCGCGGACAACCCGGGCCTGGTCTACGTCTCGACCACCGGGTTCGGCCAGACCGGGCCGGACCGCTCCCGCAAGGGCTACGACACCGTCTTCCAGGCGCTGTCCGGAGTGATGGCGATGACCGGGGAACCCGACGGACCGCCGTCGAAGACCGGGATCCCCGTGGCCGACATGAGCTCCGGGCTGTGGGTCGTGATCGCCGTGCTCACCGGGCTCGCCGGGCGCGGCGCGTCGGGCCGCGGCCGACACCTCGACGTGTCCATGATGGACGTGCAGCTCAGCCTGCACGCACTCAACGCCGCCCGGCTGTTCGCCCTCGACGAGGACCCCATCCGCACCGGCACCGAGCACCCCGGCCGGGTCCCGTCGGCAGCGTTCCAGGCCGGCGACGGCGGCTGGCTGCACATCAGCGCCAGCGACCAGCACTGGGCGCCGCTGTGCACCGTGCTCGGACTCGACGACCTCGCCGACGACCCCGACCTCACCCGCAACGCCGGCCGGGTCGCCCACCGCGACCGGATCATGCGGGCACTGCGTGGCGCGATCGCCCAGCACGACCGCGACCCGCTGGTGAAGGCGCTGCAGACGGTCGACGTCCCGGCCGGCGAGGTCCGGTCGGTGCGCGAGGCGCTGGCCGACCCCCACGTCACCGCCCGCGGTGTCGTCGGCACCTTCACCCACCCCACCGAGGGAGAGTTCCCGGCGCTGCGCACCCCGCTGCGCGACAGTGGCGCCGAGCCCCCGCCGACGGATCCGCCGCCGCTGCTCGGCGCGGACACCGACGCCGTGCTGGCCGGGACGGGACTGTCGGCGACCGACATCGAGGACCTGCGGCGGGCGGGGGTGCTCGGGTGAGCACCCCGCAGCGCATCCGGACGGCCGTCGCGGACGGTGTCGCGACCGTCGAGCTCGCCCGGCCCGAGGCCCGCAACGCCGTCGACCTGCCGATGTGTGAACAGCTGCACGCCGCGTTCGACCAGATCGACGCGGACGACTCCGTGCACGTCGTCCTCGTGACCGCGCAGGGCCCGGTGTTCTGCGCGGGTGCGGACCTCACGGAACGCACAGGGAAGGACGCCTCCTGGATACGGCGCCGCCGGGTCGCCTCCTTCGCCGCCTACGCAGCGATCGAGGCATGCCGGCGTCCGGTCGTCGCCCTCCTGCAGGGAGCGGTGGTCGGTTCCGGCGGCGAGATCACCCTCGCCGCGGACTTCGCCCTCGCCGCCGACGACGTCAGCTTCCGGTTCCCCGAGCCGCACTGGGGCACCGTCGGCGCCACCCAGCGCCTGCAACGCGCGATCGGCAAGCGCCGCGCCAAGGAACTGCTGTTCACCAACCGCAGGATGGCAGGCCCCGAGGCGCTCGAGCTCGGCCTGGTCAGCACGCTGGTCCCGGCCACCGCGCTCGCCTCTGCCGGGCTGGAGACCGCCCGCACCATCGCCGCAGCACCCCCGACGGCGCTCTCGCTGACCAAACGCGCCATCGACCTGGGTGCCGAGACCGACCTCGACCGCGGGATCCGCATCGAGATGGCCGCCATCGAACAGAACCTGGCCACCGGGGACTGGCGCGCCGGCGTCGACCGCTTCACCACGAAGGGACCTCGACCGTGATCGACCTGCGCGCGGCCTGCCCACTGACCGCCCACGAGGCACTCGCCCGGGCCGCGACGACGGCCCCGGACGTCGAGGCCGTCGTCACCACCGAGGAGCGCATCACCTACGCCGCACTCGCCGCCGAGGTGACCGCGATCCGCGCGGCGCTGCTCGCCCGCGGCGTCGGCCACGGCGACCGGGTCGGACTTCTCCTGGGCAACGGACCGCGCTGGGTCGCACTGTTCGTCGCACTCGGCTCGATCGGAGCCGTCACCGTGCCGGTCAACACCCGCTTCACCGCCGACGAGATCCACTACACGCTGTCCCACGCCAGGGTGTCGACACTGGTCACCGCCGACAGGGTCCTGCGGGTCGACCTGCCCGCCCTGCTGCGCGAGACCGGGATCGGCGACGACGGGCGCAGCGCGAGCCTGCCCGAGCTGCGCGAGACCGTCGTGGTCGGGCAGTGGCCGGGCTGGGGCACCCCGTGGGTGGACTACCTCGCCACCGGGGACGGGGCCGAAGACCGGGGACCCACCGCGACGCCCGACGACGTCGTGCTGGTCCAGTACACCTCCGGCACCACGTCCCGCCCCAAGGGCGTCCTGCTCACCCACCGCAGCATGTGTGCCAACGCCTACTTCTCCGGTGCCCGGATGGGCCTGCGCCCCGGCGACCGGTTCCACTCGGCCCGGCCCTTCTTCCACGTCGCGGGGAGCACGCTGTCGGTGCTCTCGGCGATCCAGCACACCACCACCCTGGTCACCATGGCGCGGTTCGAACCGGTCGAGGCCCTGGGCCTGCTGGAATCGGAGCGCTGCACACACTTCTCCGGCAACGACACCATGGCGTTGCTGCTGCTCGACCACCCCGACCGGGACCGCTACACGCTCGCGTTGCGGGGGGCGTGGCTGGCCGCGTCGTCGACGGTGATCCGGCGGGTGATCGACGAGCTCGGTGCCCGCGAGGCCGTCGCCGGCTACGGCCAGTCCGAGGCCTCCCCGAACGTCGCCCAGTCCGCGTGGTGGGAACCCGAGCAGATCCGGGCGAGCGCAGCCATGGCCCCGCAACCCGGCGTCGAGGTCCGCATCCGCGGCACCGACGACGGCCGCCTGTGTGCGCCCGGAGAGAACGGGACGATCCTCGTGCGCGGCTGGAACCTCATGCAGGGCTACCTCGACGACCCCGCGAAGACCGCCGAGACGATCGACGCCGACGGGTGGCTCGACACCGGTGATCTGGGGATGCTCGACAGCAGCGGTCGGCTGCACTTCGCCGGCCGGACCAAGGACATCATCCGGGTCGGCGGCGAGAACGTGGCACCCGCCGACGTCGAGGACACGCTGCACCGCCACCCGGCCGTGCGCCAGGCCGCCGTCGTCGGGGTACCCGACGCCCGCCTGGTCGAGGTGCCGTTCGCGTTCGTCGTGCTGACCACGCCGGGCGCGGCGAGCGAGACCGAGATCCTCGACTGGGCGCGCGGCCGGATGGCCGGATTCAAGCTGCCCAGACACCTGCGGATCGTCGACGGCTTCGACCACATCGGCATGACGGCCAGCTCGAAGATCCAGAAGAACAAGCTCGCCACCCACGCGCGCGCCCTGCTCGAGCAGGTGGAGGCATGATCACGACCAGGATCACCGAGCTGCTCGGCACCGACGTGCCGGTGGTCCAGGCCGGGATGTCGTGGGTGTCGTCGTCGTCCGCGCTGCCCCTGGCGGTGAGCAACGCGGGCGGACTCGGCGTCGTCGCCGCCGGCCCGATGCGGCTGCCGGACCTGGAACGCACCCTCGACGAGATGGCCGCGGGCACCGACCGGCCCTGGGCGGTGAACCTCCCGCTCTATCGCCAGGGTGTCGACGACGTTCTCGCCCTGCTCGAACGCCGGCCACCGCCGGTACTCATCGCCTCCCAGGGCGGACCGAGACGCTACCTCGACCGGTTCCAGGCCCTCGGCACCCGCTGCCTCCACGTCGTGGCCGGAGCCGAGCACGCCCGCAAGGCCGCCGACGCCGGCGTCGACGGGCTGGTAGTCGTCGGGGCCGAGGCAGGCGGGCACCCGCCCCCCGCGCTCGTGACGACGATGGTGCTGGTCCGCGCCGTCGCGACCGCCGTCCCGGACATCCCGGTCGTCGCCTCCGGTGGGATCGCCGACGGCGCCGGACTCGCCGCGGTCCTGGCACTCGGCGCCGACGGTGCACAGTTCGGCACCCGCTTCCTGCTCAGCGCCGAGGCGTCGGTGCACCCCGACTACCAGGACGCCGTGCTCACGGCGGAGGTCGACGGCACCCGCACCGTCGGGCACGGACTCGGCGTGATCCGCGCCGTGCGCAACGACTTCACCGACCGGATGACCGCACTCGAGCAGGCCGGGGAGAGCGTCGAGGCACGCCGCTCACCGTTCGGCGTGGCCACCCTCCGCGACGCCGCCGTGCACGGCGACGTCCGCGGCGGCAAGGTCGAGGCGGGCCAGTCCGCCGGACTCCTCCACGACGTGCGCCCGGCGGCGGAACTCGTCGCCCGCATCGTGACCGAGTACGGATCCGCCGTCGGGCGGCTTCCCGCCACGACTGCCTGACCGCCGGCGGTGCCGCCGATGCGCAGTGGTCCGGATCACACGGATCCGGACTGGAGTGTGCCGCACCGGCACGCCGTCTCCTGGTGTCGCAGCAGGACCGACACCACCGGAGAGGGAGCGACGCATGGGACGGCCGCACAGGACCGCACGGCCGACGGGGGTGACCCCGCGGCTCAGCCCTTCGGTCTGGTTCGCCTCGTACGGACTGTCCCTGCTCGGCAAGGGCGTCGCGAGCGTCGTGCTCCCGCTGCTGGTGCTCGACCGCACCGGCGACGTCCTCGCCGCCGGCATCCTCGCGACCGTGTCGACGGCGGCGTCGGCGGCTACCGGGATCGTGTCCGGGCTGCTCGTCGACCGCACCGACCGGCGGGTGGTGTCGGTCGTCTCCGACCTGCTCGCGGCCCTGTCGCTGGCCGCCCTGCCTGTCGTCGACCTGCTGTGGGGCCTGGACATGGCCTGGTTCCTCGCCCTCGGGGTCGTCGGGGCGGTGATCCGGGTGCCCGGGATGACGGCGCAGGAGACGATCCTGCCGGTCCTCGCGCGGCTCGGCGGCACGCAGCCCGGCCGGCTGGACCGGCTGATCGCGACCCGGGAGACCGTCGGCAACGTCCTGCTGCTGGCCGGGCCCGGGCTGGGCGGGCTGCTCGTCGGGGTGCTCGGGCTGTCGCCGGCGCTGCTGCTGACGACGGCCGCGACCAGCCTGCTGGCCGCGGGCGCGACGCTGGTCCTCGATCCGCGGACCGGCGCCGTCGCACCGCGGGAGCTCGCCGCGGGGGAGCGGTCCACCGTGACCGGTGCGGTGCGCCGCGCGGTCGCCGACCTCGCGCTGTCCTGGCGGTTCCTGGGCAGCAACCGGCTCCTGCTCGGCGCCACCCTGATCGGTGCGGTCTTCGTCGCCGTCCTGGCGACCCTGCAGAGCACGCTGATGCCCGCCTACTTCACCGCCGAGCAGCTCCCCGAGCTGACCGGGCTCACGCTCAGCGCGATCGCCGCGGGCAGCATCGCCGGGGCCGCGCTGTACGCCGCGTCCGCCGGGCGGGTCCGCAGGCGGACCTGGTTCGTGATCGGGATGACCGGGACCCTGGCCGGGTTCGCCGCCGTCGGCAGCATGGCCTCGCCGTGGCTGGTGCTCGGTGGCGCGGCACTGGTCGGGCTCACCAACGCCCCGGCGTCGGCGGTGCTCGGGGTGCTGACCGTCGAGGCCACCCCGGACGCCCTGCGCGGCCGGGTGCTGGGCGCGCAGAACACCGTCATGCTCGCCGCACCCGCACTGACCAGCGCCCCGCTCGCGGCGGTCGCCACCGGCGCCGGTCTCCCGGCGGCGGGGGCGGTACTCGCCGTCCTCGCCGGGGGGACGGCGGTCGCGGCGCTGCTCGCACCGGCGTTCCGGAACCTCGACGGCCCGGCGGTGCCGCACGTCGCGCCGGAGCCCCCGGCACCGGTCGGGGTGGTCGGCGCGGGGCCGAGCACCGTCGACGTCGCACCGGCGCGGCGGGTCTCCCGGGAGTGACCCGGGCCCGGGCGTGGGAGCCGGCTCCGGTCAGGCCGGGACCTGCTCGTCCAGCCAGTCGAGGATCCGCTCGCCGCGCAGCCCCTGGCCGACCGGCTCGCAGTGCCCGTCGGCGCCCTCCTCCGCGGTGAAGTGCACGACGGTGACCGGGCAGGTGAGGGCCGCGGCCAGCCGGGCGGGCTGGCCGGGCCAGAACGACTCGTCCTCCGGGTCGGTGATCAGGATCGGGCCGCGGATCGCGGACAGCTCGTCCGGGCCGAGCACGTAGGCGCGCGCCGCGGTGAAGAAGTCGAACGGCGAGTCGACGCCGTAGGGCCGCATCCGCCAGCGCAAGGTCCGCCGGGTGTCGGGGGAGAACCGCATCGCCAGGTCCATGTCCCGGTCGAACCGTTCGCGGTCGCCACGGTCGAGGAGCTTCCGCAGGAAGCCCGGCAGCTGGCTCAGCATCGCCGCCGAGACGTCGACGACCCCCGGATCGGCGACGACCGCGGCGAACCGGTGCTCGAACGCGACGGCCCGCGGCACCCAGTAGCCGCCCTGGCTGATGCCCGTCACCGCGAGCCGGTCGCCGTCCACGTCGGGGCGCCCGAGGAGATGGTCGACGACCGGGGTGAGCACGTGCTCCCAGTCCGGCCGGAACGGCAGGTGCTGCCGGACGAGTGCGGCGTTCTGACCGGGGCCGTCGAACGTCGCGACGTTCCAGCCACGCTCCAGCGCCGGCGCCACGGCGCGGGCCCAGCTCCCGGCGACCGACCCGTCGCTGCCGTTGTTGTAGACCAGGGTCCGGGCGGGCCGTCCCGCGCCGCGGGAGAAGAAGTACCCGGGCAGCGTGGTGTCCTCGTACGGGATCGTGATCCGCTCGGCGACGATGTCGCCGAGCGCGGCGGTGTGGTCGACGAAGGCGTCCCACGCGTCGCGGTGGCGTTCCCACAGGCGCGCGAAGGCGGGATCGGGTGCCGTGTCGGCCGCCTCGGAGTAGTAGCTCGACGCCCGCAGCCGGCGTGCCGCCGCCGACCGGAGGTGGTCGCCGGTCTCGGCGTCGCGGGCCAGCTCGGTCAGCCGGTCCGCCGTCGCCGTCCACTGCGCGGTCCAGGCGCCCGCGTCGCCGTCCGGGATCCGGGCGACCGTGCTGAGGACCTCGCCGATGTCGGTGCTGCGGTGGAACGCGCCGCCGAGCAGCCCCCGCACCGCGAAGTCCATCTCCTGGTCCTTGAAGAAGTGGTGCACGGCGGAGCTCCGATCGGTCATCGGACGGCCGGGGCCGGCGTCGTCGCCCGCCGAGCCTGCACCGGCCCGGTCCAACGCCGGTCCAACGCCGGCCCCGCCGGGTGTGTCCGTGCCGGTCAGCAGCGTGGCGTGCAGGGCGCGCAGCTCGGGGCCCGGTTCCAGCCCGAGCTCGGCGACGAGCACCCCGCGGGCCCGGGCGTAGGTGTCCAGCGCGTCGGCGCGGCGGCCGCCGTCGCGCAGCGCGACCATCCGGTGCGCCCACAGTCGCTCGCGCAGCGGGTGCTCCGCGAGCGCCGTCTCGACCTCGACGAGCGCCCGCTCCCGGGCCCCGGTCGCGAGCAGCGCCCCGATGAGGGTCTCCCGGGCCTGGGCGTGCAGCTCCTCCAGCCGCGCGACGGCGGGCGCCGCCCACGGCTCGTCGGCGGCGCCGCCGTACGGCCGGCCGCGCCATCCCGCCAGCGCCTCCTCGGTCCGGCGCAGCGCCCGCGTCGCGGCCCCCGCCGCGAGCAGCCCCGTCGCGTCGGCGACGAGCCGCTCGAAACGCAGCGAGTCGACCTGGTCGATGCTCGCGACGAGCCGGTAGCCACCCGCGTCGCGCCGCAGCGCGGCCGACGGCTGCCCGGGCCGCCGCGCCGGTTCGAGCACCTTCCGCAGCCGGTGGACGTGCGAGTCCAGGGTGGAGGCGGAGCGGTGGACGCCGCCGGCGCCCCACATCGCCTCGCACAGCGCCGCGGGGGAGACCCGGCGGCCGGCGTGGACGAGCAGCAGGGCGAGTGCCGCCTCCAGCCGGCCGCCGCCGACCGGCCGGGTCCGGCCGTCGTGCCCGACCAGTAGCGAGCCGAGGTCGTGGAACCGCGGCGCGGACCGTGGGGCGCCGGTGTCGATCGCTGTCATCCCGGCCACCTCCGCCGTGTTCGCGGGAGGGGCTCGCGGAGCGGGTGCCGCCCGCTAGGGCGGTGTGAGCGTGGTCACACAGTGGTCCCGTCCGATGGCCGGTCCGCCGACGCCGCCCGGGAGGTGGCCGCCGCCTCGGAGTCCGAGGTCTCGTAGAGGTCCCTGCGGAACCGCTCCTTGATCGTCACGACCGACACGAACGTCACGACCGCGCAGCCCACGATGTAGGCCGACACCGACCACGATCCGCCGGACGCGGCGAGCAGGGCGGTCATGATGAAGGGCGCGAGCCCCCCGGCGAAGACCGAGGCGAACTGGTAGCCGAGCGAGGCGCCGGAGTAGCGCACGTCGGCCGGGAACATCTCGGCGTACAGGGTGGCCTGCGGGCCGTACATCGTCGCGTGGATCGTGAACGCGACCAGCAGGCCGACGAAGACCAGCGGGACCGAGCCGGTGTCGATCAGCCAGAACAGCGGGAAGGCGAACAGCCCCATCAGGACGGTGCCGATCAGGTAGAGCTTCCGGCGCGATCCCATCCGGTCGGTGAGCCCGCCGAAGAACGGCATGCTGACGACCTGGGTGAGTCCGGCGATCATGACGCACCAGAGGATCGAGGTCCGGGACATCCCGACGTTGCTCGTCGCGTAGCTGAGCACCCCGCTGATCAGGATGTAGAAGGTCGCGTTCACGACGAAGAACGCACCGGCGGCCTGCAGGATCTGCACACCGTGCCGCCGGACGGCCTCCACCAGGGGCGCCTTGCGCAGCCCGGCGTCGCGCCGGGACTCCGCGGACTGCTGCTGCATCCGCCGGAACACCGGGGTGTCCTCGATCTTCATCTGCACGTAGGCGCCGATCGCTACCAGGGCGAGCCCGGACAGGAACGGGATCCGCCAGCCCCAGGCCGCGAACTGCTCGTCGGTGAGCGTCGAGGACAGCACCAGGAAGAACAGGTTCCCGGCGACCGCGCCGGCGATCGCGCCGGTCTGGACCAGGCTGCCGTAGAACCCGCGCCGCTCCACCGGTGCGTGCTCGGTCAGCAGCAGCGCCGCTCCACCCCACTGGGCGCCGACGCCGAGGCCCTGGACCAGCCGGGCGACGACCAGCAGGACCGGGGCCCAGATGCCGATCGTCGCGTAGCCGGGCAGCACGCCGATCGCGAACGTCGCCGCCCCCATCAGGAGCATCGACGCGACCAGCGGGGGCTTGCGCCCGAACCGGTCGCCGACGTGGCCGGCGATGATGCCGCCCAGCGGCCGGGCGACGAACCCGACGGCGAAGGTCGCGAAGGACGCCAGCGTCCCGGCGACCGGGCTCACCGACGGGAAGAACAGCGGGCCGAACACCAGGGCGGCGGCCGTGGCGTAGATGAGGAAGTCGAACCACTCGAGCGCGGTCGCGAACACCGCGGCCGTCGCGAGCCTGCCCATCCTCGCCGGCGGTACGTGCTTCTGCTTCATGCGGTTCCCCTCCGGGCCGCGTCGGTGCGGCCGAACAGGGCCGGGCGCGGGGGCGGCTCGGCGGGTACGAACGATCGTTCGCGAAAGCTACCGAGCCGACCCGTCGGGGGCAAGGGGCGGGTTCGGGCCCTCAGTGCGGGAGCGGGCCTTCCAGCAGGGCGACGGCGTAGCGGGCGTACTGCTCGGCCAGCTGGCCGCGGCTCAGCGGCCCGTCCGGCCGGTACCAGGCCGCGATCGCGCCGACGGTGCTGAGGATCGCGCGGGTGGCGTCGTCGGCGTAGGGCGTGCGGAAGCTCCCGTCGCCGGAGCCCTGGGCGACGATCCGGCCGACGATCGCCTGGGTCGCGTCCCGGTCGACGACGAGCTCGGCGCGGTCGCCGGGATCGAGGTAGCGGACCTCGTTGGTCGAGACGAGCATCGCGACCTGGTGGTCGACGACGAACCCGACGTAGGCGCGCACGGCCTCGCGCAGGCGGGACGGGGCGTCGTCACCGGCGTGGGCGACGGCCTCGGCGACCCGTCGCTGCAGCTCGTCGTTGGCGTGCCGCAGGACCGCGGCGAGCAGCTTGGACTTCGACGGGAAGTAGTTGTAGAGGTTCGACAGGCTGGTCTCCGCGCCCTTGGAGACGTCGCGCATCGAGGCGCCGTTGAAGCCCTTGAGGCCGAAGGCCTGCAGGGCCGCGTTGAGGATCGCCGCCTCGTTCCGGCGGCCGGTGTCGGCGACCAGGGCCGCGGAACGGGCGTTCATGTCGCCCAGCGTAGACCACCGGGCCCGCCGGGTCCGGCGTGCTTGACCGGGCGGATCGGCGCGGTCTAGCGTTCTCGACAAGAACGTTCGTTCGTGTGTCCGGTCCTCCGGGTGGCACGGACGAGACCGCACCCGCCCGTGACGGCCGGGCCCGGAGAGGACGACGACGATGACGACGAACGGCACCACCGTCGGTGCGCCCGCGCCGACGACGTCCCCACCCCCGCGCGGGCCCTGGTTCGAGGACTTCGAGGTCGGCCAGGTCGTCACCGGCCCGCCTCGCACCTTCGGGCCGGAGGTGGTCGCCGCGTTCGCCGAGCTGAGCGGCGACCGGGCGGCCCTGCACACGGAGCACGGCCACACGGCCGACGGGCGCCCGCTGGTCCACGGGCCGCTCGGGGAGGCCGCGTTCTTCGGCTGGCACCACGAGCTCGGGCTCTCCGAGCACGTCGAGGCGGCCCTCGGCACGCGGTGGGACTACCTCGCGCCGATCCACGTCGGGGACACCGTCACCTACGAGATGACGGTCGTCCGGGCGCGCCGCACCTCGTCGCTGCGCAACGGGGTGATCGGGCGCGACGTCGTCGTCCGCAACCAGGACGGCGTCGTCGTCCAGCGGGGCAGCACGTCCGCGCTGGTCACGGCCCGGTCGGCGGTCGACGACCACGCGGCGCGCACCGGCCGGGCGTTCGCCACCCCCGGCTGGGCCGCCGCGCTCGCCGCCCGGCTGGACGCCTCCGCGGCGTTCACCACGGCCACCGCCACCTGGGACGGCACGATCGGCCTGCGCTTCGGCGACGACGTCGTGCAGTTCCGCGTCTTCCGCGGCCGGGTGATCGAGAGCGGCCGCCGCACCCCGCACGGGCCCACATTCGTGCTCGGTGCGTCCGACCTGACCTGGGTGCGGCTGCTGACCGGCCCGGTCAACGACTACACCGTCCGGACCATGCGCGACGAGTTCGCCACGGACGGCGACGCCTACGAGTACCTCCGGCTGACCGCCGCCCTCGTCGCCCTCGTCGACGAGGCGCGTGCGCTCGCCGGTGCCGGTGGGAAGGACGGGGACCGATGAGGGCGGACTACGTCGAGGTGGGTGGCACGCGGTCGTTCGTGCTGTCCGACGGGGACGGGCCGGACGTGCTGTGCCTGCACACCGCGGGACAGAACGGCGTCCAGTGGCGGGACACCCAGACCGCGCTGGCCGCCCGCGGGTACCGGGTCGTCGTCCCGGACCTGCCCGGGCACGGCCGCTCCGAGCCCGCTGCGGGCGGTCCGGTCCGCGACCTCGGCGACTACGCGGCCTGGTGCGAGGAGCTGATCGACACCCTCGGGCTGGAGCGGCCGTCCGTCGTCGGCTGCTCGATCGGCGGCGCGATCGCCCTGCAGCTCGCGGTCCGCCGGGGCGACCGGCTCGCCGGGGCGGTCGCGATGGCTGCGCACGGCGGCACCGACTCGCCGTCGCCGAGCGTGCGGGGGCTCGAACGCGAGCTCGCCGACTCGGCCGCGCCGAGCCGCACCGACCGGACCTACTTCGGGACGCTCGCCGTCGTCGGACGCCGGGTCCCGGCCGCGCGCGCCGAGCTGATCGCGCGGATGCACCGCCGGGAGGACCCGGAGATCTCCACCAGCGACCTCATCGGCTGGGCCCGGCACGACGTCCGGGACTCGCTGGGCGGGGTCGCGTGCCCGGTCCACCTCGTCGTCGGCTCGGACGACCTGTGGGTCGACCCGGCCGACGTCCGGCACGCCGCGGAGCTGATCCCCGGTGCCCGGTACACGCTGCTGGAGGGGATCGGGCACTACCCGATGGAGGAGCTCGACGACGTCGCCGGGATCCTCGACGGCTGGCTGCGCGAGCAGGCGGCCCGCCCGGCGGAGGTGACCGCGTGAGCACCGGGGAGACCCTGACCGACCTGCTGACCGGCACCGTCGCCGCGGCACCCGGATCGGTCGTCGTGATCGACGGCGGCCCGCAGCCGCGGCCGGTGACCCGCGACGAGTTCCTGCGCCGGACCGTCGCGCTGCGCGACGACCTGCGCGACCACGGCATCGGCCCCGGTGACTGCGTCGGGGTGTGGCTGCCGAACTGGTCCGACGCCGTCGTCGCGCAGTTCGCGGCCGCCGCGCTCGGGGCGCACGTGATCGGCATCAACACCCGCTACGGCGTCACCGACGTCGCGCACGTCCTCGGGCACGCCCGGCCGGGTGTCCTGCTCGTCGCGCACGGCTTCCTGGGGCTCGACCTCGCGACGACGCTGCACGCGGCCGTCGCCGGGGCCGGGAACGGGGGCGCGGCGCCGTCGGTCGCGGTGGTCACCGGGCCCGGGCGTGAACCCGCGTCCGCGGACGAGATCGCCGCCTACGACGCCGGCGGCGGCGTGTGGGTCCCGCGCCCGCACGACACCGGTGGCGAGCTCGATGCCGATGCGCTCGGCGCGGTGCCCGACGCCCTCGCGGTCGCCTTCACCACCTCCGGTTCGACGGGCATGCCCAAGCTCGCCGCCCACCTCGGCAGCGCCGTCGCGACGCACGCCCGCACCGTCGCCGCGGCCGGCGGGTGGGACGCCGGCTCGGTCAGCCTGGTGGTGCTGCCGCTGTCCGGGGTGTTCGGCTACGTCCCGGCCGTGACGGCTATCGCGGCGGGCGGTGCCGCGCTGCTCGAACCGGTCTTCGACGTCGATCTCGTGCTCGGCCACATGGCGGAGTTCGGTGTCACCCACCTCGCCTGCGCCGACGACGTCAGCGGCCGGCTCATGGACGGGTGGCGCGAGCACCCCGTCGATCTCGGCGCGTGGCGGCGGATGCTCCTCGCCGACTTCTACGGCAACTCGATGCAGGTCGCGGCCTGGGCCGAGGACGAGACCGGGACCCCGGCGCTGGGCGTGTACGGATCCAGCGAGCTGTTCGCGCTGGCCACGTTCTGGCGCGAGGACGACCCGGCCCCGGAGCGCCGCCGCGGCGGCGGGCGCCCGGTGGAGGGCATCGAGGTCCGGTCGGTCGATCCCGTCACCGGCGGCACGCCCGCCGACGGCGAGGCCGGTGAGCTGCAGTTCCGCGGCTACAACGTCGTCGACGCCTACCTGGGCGACGACGACGGGGCGATCCGGGCGCGTTCCTTCACCGACGACGGGTGGTTCCGCTCCGGCGACCTCGGCACCGTCCGCCCGGACGGCGGCGTCGACTACCTGTGCCGGATGGGCGACTCGCTCCGGCTGCGCGGGTTCCTCGTCGAGCCCGCGGAGATCGAGACGCGGCTGGCGGACCATCCCGCGGTCGCCCGGACCAAGGTCGTCGGCGTCACGACGCAGGGGGAGACGCGGGCCCACGCCTTCGTCGAGGCGGTGCCCGGCACCGATCCGGATCCCGCCGAGCTGCGGGACTGGTGTGCGACGACGCTGGCGCGGTTCAAGGTGCCCGAGGCCGTGCACGTGATCGAGGAGATGCCGACGACCGTCGGCACGAACGGCTCGAAGATCCGGGCGGCCGCGCTGCGCGAGCTGGCCGAGCAGCTCGTCGCCCGCGCGCAGGAGGCGGAGGGCTGACGCCGCTCCCTCGGACGGGCCCGGCGCCCGCGGGGGATTCCCTTGCGTGGAATCGCTTCCTCAGGAAGCGATTCTCCGGACCCCTCCCGAGGCGCGGACCGTCGTGGACAGGTCCGGGCGTCGGACGCACCGCCGCTGTGCCGCCGGGGCGCGGGGATCGGCGCGCCCGCGCGCGACACACGGGAGCGACGGTGGGGCCGGTCACGGCCGGGGGGCGGGACCGGCCCGCCGATCACCGGCTGCGACCGCACGGCCAGCGAGTACACCCCCGCGGCCCGACCGTCCGCGATCCGTACACGGTTTCCTGTACGACTCTTCGTTGTTCGGTGACGATCCTTGTCCGCACGCTGGGCGCGTGTCCGACCTCCGGCTCCGCCCCGAGCCCCGCCCCGAGCCCTGCCCGCCACCCGGCCCCGCCGCGCCCGCTGGGCCCACCGGCCCCGCTGCCCGCACGCTCGCCGTCGCCGCGGCCCTCGCGCTCCTCGCGTTCGGCGCGAACATGGCGGGCCCGCTCTACCCCGGCTACCAGTCCCGGCTGGGGTTCGGCGATCTGACCCTGACCCTGGTCTACGCCACCTACTCGGTGGCGAGCGTGCCCGCGCTGCTCCTGCTCGGGCCGCTGGGGGACCGGCTGGGCCGGATGCGCCTGGTCCGGGCGGGGCTCGTCGCCGGGGTGCTGGGCTCGGTCTGTTTCGCGGTGGGCGACCACGTGGCGTGGCTGCTCGCCGGGCGGGTGCTGCAGGGCGTCGCGCTCGGGGCGGCGACCGGTGCGGGGATGGTGGTGCTGGCCGGGGCGTCGACGACGGGTGCGCGGCGCCGGATCGCGGCCGCGGGCGCGCTCGCGTTCCTCGCCGGCACCGCGGCGGGCCCCGGTCTGACCGGGCTGCTGGCCGAGCTCGTCCCGGCCCCGCACGTGGTCGCCCACGTGCTGCACGCGGTCGCGCTGCTCGGGGTGCTGTGGTGGCTGCGACCGTCCCGGGCCCGACGCCCGGCGCCGGTCCGGGCGGAGAGGGGCACGAGGACCGGGGCGGAGCCGCGCCGGAGCCGTGCCCACGCCGAGGCACTCGTGACCGGGTTCGTGTCGTGGGCGGTCGTCGGGCTGTTCCTCGGGCTCGTCCCGAACGTGCTGGCCCGGGCCGCCGGCGACGTCGGTCCGGCGACGCTCGGCGCGGTGGCCTCCCTCGTCGTGCTCGCCGCGGTGCCTGCCCAGTTCCTGCTGACCCGGCTCGGAGCCCGGCGAGCGCAGGTGCGCGGGCTCGTCCTGCTCGGCGCCGGCCTGCTGGTGCTCGCGACGACCGGGGCCGCCCCGTCGGTGCCGGTGGTCCTCGTGACCGCGGTGGTCGCGGGGTTCGGGCACGGCCTCGCCTACGGCGGCGCACACGCCACGGTGGAGGCCGGGGCGAGCGGGCCCCGGGCGGCCGGGACTAGCGCCACCGCCTACGTCGTCTACTACCTGGGCGCCGGCCTGCCGACCCTCGCGGTCGGGATGCTCGCGTCGGTGCTGCCGCTGGGGGAGGCGACGAGCCTGCTCGCGGGCGGGCTGCTCGTCGTCGCGGCCGGTGCCGCCGTCGCGACCGGGACCGCGCCGCGCGGCACGGTCCCGGCCGACCCCGACGGCGACCCGTGGGGCGACCTCGTCTCCCTGGTCGCCGGGGCGCTGCGCGGGGTGCACGAGGCGAACGGGGTCTGGCACGGCCGTCGCCCGCCCGCCCCGGATCCTCACCCCGTGCGGACCGTCGACCGGCCGAGGCTCCTCGCCGCGTCCGGGTGGTCGGCGGGCACCACCGACGACGACAGCGCCGTCCAGCACGACGGGCAGCTGTACTGCCGGAACACCACGGGGGCGTCGACGTAGTCGGACGCGGTCGCGATGATCTGCGGCCCGGCCGTGGCCGGCGGCCCGTCGTGGACCGCCAGGACCAGCGGTGCGTCCCCGGTGTCGCCGAGGATCTCGCCGCAGTGCCCGCAGGCGACGTCGTCGCCCACCTCGACGAGGTTGTCGTCGATCCGCCGGCCCGACGACAGGTCCGCCCGGCCGCGGGTCGTCCCGGTCACGCTGGACCGGTCGCGGCGGGCGTCGCGCTGCCGGGAACGCTCGGCGTCGGTGGCGGCCGCGTCGACGGCGCCGTCGTGCAGCACGACCCCGTAGACGGACCGCGCCGCACCTGCGGTGATCTTCTCCTCGCGCAGGTCGCGGGCGACGGCGGCGGGGTCGCGCCGGAGCGGGTCGCCGTAGCCCCCGCCGCCCTGCCAGGTCATCGCGAACACCTCGCCCGGCGCCAGGTGGCTGGAGGCGTAGTTCTGCCCCGGTTCCAGGGTGTCCGACACCTGCGCCAGCTCGGTCGGCATCGTCCCGCCGGCGAGGAGCTCGGCCACCCGGCTGTCCCGGGCGACGACGTCGAGCCCGGAGTTGCCCGGCAGCCCGCCGGAGAGGCCGGTGTTCTGCGCGACCGCCTTGCCCGCCGATGCCAGCACCAGGCCCATCGGCAGGCTGGTGCCGTGCGGGGTGAAGGCCATCGACGCACCCAGCCCGCCACGCTGCCGCCCTGGCCCGCCGGAGTCGGGGACCTCGCGCCGCCACAGGGTCAGCAGCGGGTAGAGGAACTCGGTCATCTCGACGTCGGGGACCCGGCCCATCGGGATGCAGAACAGCCCGCCCGTGTCGACGCCGTCGGCGTGCGGGCGTGCGCCGTAGCCGCCCGCCATCGGCTCCATCATGATCGACAGGAACGGTGCGGGCTGCTCGCCGCGCTCGTCCAGGCCGGCGATCACGGCGGTGTCCCAGGTGCCGCAGCAGGTCGCCTGCACGTTCTTGCCGAGCTCCAGGTCCCGGTCGAGCATCTGGGACAGGCACTCGGCGACGAGGCTGCCGGTCAGCCAGGCCGGTCCGATCGGCCCCCGCCCGACGGCCGCGGGGAACGTCGCGTTGTTCAGCGTCCCCTCCTCGGTGACGAGGTCGAAGCAGCGCATGAGCCCGCCCGCCGACCACGGGATGTCCCCGGCCAGGATCGGCAGCAGCGCCAGCATGACCCCGCCGCGCATCCCGGCGTAGGTGCAGTTGACGACGCCCGCCTGCGGGTCGGTGCCGGTGAAGTCGAAGGTCAGGTGATCGCCGGACTTCGTCGTCGTCACGGTGATCGTGTGCAGGTTCCGGTCACCCTCGTGCGACTGGTCCTGGTAGCCGGTGGCGGACCAGCTGCCGTCCGGCAGCGCGGTCAGCTTGCCGCGCAGCCGCGACTCGGCGTCGGACATCATCCGCTTCATCACGGCCTTCACCGTGTCCGCGCCGTACTGGTCGATCAGCGCGTGCAGCCGCTCGCCGCCGACGTTGTTCGCGCCGATCTTGGCGCGCAGGTCCAGCCCGACCAGCATCGGCACGCGGGAGCGGCGCACCCAGACGTCGGCGACGTCGGCCTGCAGCCGCCCGTCCCGCACGACCTTGACCGGCGGCGTGGGCAGCGACTCGGAGAACACGTCCTGCGCGGCGGGGGAGAACGACCCGAGGCCGACCCCGCCGAGGTCGGGCTGGTGGGCGATCGCGCTGGTCCAGGCGAAGAGCTTCCCGTCGTGGAAGACGGGCTGGTAGACCATGACGTCGTTCTGGTGCAGCCCGCCGCCGACCCACGGGTCGTTCGTGAGGAACATGTCCCCGGCCTCGATGCCGGGGTTCGACGCCCGGTGCCGCAGCGTCCAGTAGATCGCCAGGTCCACGGCGCCGACGAGCATCGTGTTGTAGAGCCCGACCTGCACCTCCTGGCCCAGCTCGTCGGAGATGGCGAAGTCGAAGTCGTTGGCGTCGGTGACGATCGGCGAGCCGGACATGCGCTTGAGCGCCTCGCCCATCTCGTCGGTGACCGACCAGAGCCGGTGCCGGATCACCTCGTAGGTGAGCGGATCGAGGGCGTCGATCTGGTCCTGGGTGACGGTGTGGACCGCGAGCGACGACGGCAGCGACCGCGCCAGCTCGTCCGGGTCGACGGGGCGGCTGGAGAAGGCCTCCGAGCCGGGGATCGGCATGGTCATCGGGAGCTCCTCGCAGAGTCGTCACGGATCGTGAGGTTGCCGAGGTGGTCGACGGTGCCGGTCGTCCCGCCCGGGACGACGACGGTGGTGGTCGGCACCTCGACGATCGCCGGGCCGGTCAGGACGTGCCCCGCCCGCAGCTCGCGGTAGTCGAAGACCGCCGTGTCGACGTAGCCGGTGGCGGCGTCCAGGCACACCGGACGGGTGGTGGCCGGGACGGGATCGCCGTCGGCCGCGGGGACGCCGGGCAGCTCCGGGCTGAACGGCAGCACGCCGGTGGCGCGCACCCGGAAGGTGATCGCCTGGATGCCGGCCTCGCGGAACCCGGCGTCGGCGCCGAACAGCTCGGCGTAGCGCTTCTCGAACGCGGCCGCCGCTTCCTCGATCGCGGCCGTGTCCAGCGGGCCGCCGGCGACCGGGGCGGTGACCTCGGCGAGCTGCATCGTGTACCGCATGTCGATCTCGCGGGCCAGCTCGACCTTCTCGAACCGCACCCCCTGGCGTTCCAGGCCGTCCCGGACCTGCCGCTCCAGCTCGGCGAAGTTGCGCTCGGCCCGGGCCGGGTCGAACGGGACGACGCTCGGGTCGGAGAGCTCCGCGGCGAGCACGATGTCCGACGACGCGAGCCCGAACGCGGAGAACGCGCTCGCCACCGGGCCGAGCGGGACGACGACCTCGTCGCAGCCGACCTCGGCCGCGTAGCCGGCGCAGTGCGCGGGACCGGCGCCGCCGAACGCGTAGAGCACGAAGTCGCGCGGGTCGTGCCCGGACTCGACGACCGTCTTGCGCAGCAGGTCACCGGTCTGTGCGTTCTGCACGGTGTGGATCGCGGCGGCGGCCTCCTCGACCGTCAGCCCGAGGGGTTTCGCGATCCGGGTCTCGATCGCGGCGCGGGCGAGCTCCAGCGAGAGCGGCTTGCGTCCGCCGAGCAGACCGCGCTCGGGGAGGATCCCGAGGACGAGGTTGGCGTCGGTGTTGGTGGGCTCGGTGCCGCCGTTGCCGTAGCAGGCGGGGCCGGGGACGGCCTGCGCGCTGCGCGGGCCGATCCGCAGGTTGCCGCCCGCGTCGAGCCAGGCGATCGCGCCACCGCCGGACCCGATCGCGTCGACCCGCAGTGTCGGCACGTTGATCGGGTGGTGGTTGATCACCGTGGTGGTGTCGCGGACCGGCTCGCCGTCGACGACCAGCCCGGCGAGGAACGTGGTCCCGCCGACGTCGGTCGAGATGATGTTGCGGTGGCCGAGCTGGCGGCCCAGCGCGACCGACCCGATCACCCCGCCGGTGAGCACCGACCCGACGGTGCTGATCGCGGCGGCCGGGGCCTCCGCCGCGGCGACCGCGCCGCCGTTGCTCTGCATGACGAGCAGCGGGCCGGTGAGGCCGTTGTCCCGCAGCGACGACTCCAGCGCGCCCAGGTAGTCCCGCAGGCCCGGCCCGATCTGGGTGCTCATGATCGTCGTGGCGTTCCGGGCGAACTCCCGGATCCGCGGGCTGACCTCCGACGACAGCGCCACGAACAGGCCGGGCGCCTCCTCGGCGATCAGCTCGCGCAGCCGCCGCTCGTGCACCGGGTTGCGGAACGACCAGAGCAGCGAGACCGCGATGGCCTCGACCCCGTCCGCGACCAGGGAGCGGATCGCGGCGCGGGCCTCCTGCTCGTCGAGCGTGACGACGACGGTGCCGTCCCGGTCGATCCGCTCGGTGACCTCCAGCGCGTGCCGCTTGGACAGCAGCGCGTGGTCCTTGTCCTGGCCGAGGACGTGCTGCAGCTCGTGCGGCGACCGTCCGAGGTACCGGCCCTCGACGTTCATGATGAAGATCGAGTCCCGGTGACCGCGGGTCGTGAGGAAGCCGACCGGCGGCACGTTGCCCATGACCAGCGCGTTCAGCGACGACGTCGTGCCGTGGGCGATGTGGTGGGTCTCCGCCAGCATCTGCGGCAGGCTCGTCCCGAGCTGCTCGGCCAGCAGCGCGAGGACGTCGAGCACGCCCTGGGAGTAGTCCGGCGGGGTGGACGGGGACTTCGCGGCGAGCACGGTCCCGGCGTCGTCGTCGAGCACGGCGTCGGTGAACGTGCCGCCCACGTCCACGCCGATGACATAGGCCATGGCTGGCGCTCCTTCGCGCGGTGAGTGGCTGACGAGTGCGTAGACTATTCAACACATGTGACGGCAGTCAACGTTGACTCGTGGCCCTCGCTGTCGTCGAATAGTCGACGCTGTCGTCGAACAAGCTGGTGCGGAAGGGTAGGAGATGCAGCCACGTCGCGTCGCGGTGCTGGGCGGGGGGCCGGGTGGGCTCTACGCGGCCCGCCTGCTGAAGCTCGCCTTCCCCACCTGCGAGGTCACCGTGCACGAGCAGGGCGACCCGGACACCACCTTCGGGTTCGGTGTCGGTCTCGCCGCCGGCACCCAGCGCAACCTGGCCGCCGCCGATCCGGACACGTTGCGCGATCTCGTCGCCGCCGGGGTGCGGCACGACATGACGCTGCAGAACGGCGACGACCGGGTGCGCGTGAGCAACGACCGGCTGATCGGGGTCGCCCGGACCGAGCTGCTGGCGATCCTGCAGCGGCACGCGGAGAAGGCCGGGGTCGTGCTGGAGTTCGGCGCGCGGCGTGCGGCGCACGAGCTGGACGCCGATCTCGTCGTCGCCGCGGACGGCGTCAGCAGTGCCACCCGCGAGGCCGGTCCCTACGGCGGCCGGGCCGGGCTCGGCCGCGGGCTCTACCTGTGGTGCGCCGCCGACCTCACCCTGCCGGACGCCGTGTTCGCCCCGGTGGAGACCGAGCACGGGGTCTTCGTGACCCACGCCTACCCGTACTCCGGCGGCCGGTCCACGTTCCTGATCGAGACCGACGAGGCCACCTGGCGGAGGGCGGGGTTCGACGCCACCACCGACGCGACCCCGCCGGACGCGTCCGACACGACGTCGCTGCGCTTCCTGGAGCGGGCGTTCGCCGAGCAGCTGCACGGGCACCCGCTGATCGGCAATCGCACCCGGTGGCTGCGCTTCCGCACGGTCCGCTGCGACCGCTGGTCCGACGGCGGCACGGTGCTCCTCGGCGACGCCGCGCACACCGCGCACTTCTCCATCGGCTCCGGCACCAAGCTGGCGATGGAGGACGCGATCGCCCTGGTCGAGGCACTGGCCGGCGAGCCGGGCCCCGGTGCCGCGTTCGCCCGCTACGAGGAGGTCCGGCGGCCCGCCGTCGAACGGCTGCAGGAGCTGGCCCGCCGCAGCAGGCTGTGGTGGGAGTCGTTCCCGTCGCGCCTGGACCTCCCGGCCGCCCGGCTGATGGTCGCCTACATGTCCCGGGCCGGGAACGTGCCGCTGGACCGGTTCGCCGGGACCGCGCCGGACGTCGTCGCCGCGGCGCTGGAGCAGTACGCGGGCGTGCCCGGACCGCACGAGGGGCTCACGGACTGGGTGATCGGCCGGCCCCTGGAGCGCGGTGACCTGCGGTTCGCCGACCGCACGAGCGGCGCTGCCGGGCTCGCCGCGCTGGACGTCCGGCTCGACGACCCGTGGTCCACCGCCGGTGACGCGCTCGTCGAGCGGGTCCGCCGCGACGGGGCGGGGGGCTACCGGATCACCGGGCCCGCCGACCGCGCCGCACTCCTGACCCGGCTCGACCTCGCCGAGCGGGTGCGGCGGGAGACCGGCGCGCTCGTCGCCGTCGAGGGGCCGGCGGCGTTCCGCGACGACCTGGCCGCCGGGCTCGTGAGCGGCCGCACCGATCTCGTGTCACTCACCGGGGAGACCGCATGAGACTCGTCCCGTACCCGCCGGAGGCCGCCCGCCGGTACCGGTCCGCCGGACTCTGGGGCACCCGCACCCTCGCCGACGAGCTGCACGCGGTGGCGGCCGCGCACCCCGGCCGCGACGCCGTCGTCGCCCTCGACGGGCGGGTCACCTACCGTGAGCTCGACGAGCGCAGCGACCGGCTCGCCGCCGGGCTCGCCGGGCTCGGCCTGGAGCCGGGGGACCCGGTGCTGTTCCAGGTCACGAACCGGCTCGACACCGTCCTCGCCTGGTACGGCGTGCTCAAGGCCGGGCTGGTCCCGGTCGCGACCCTCGCGGCGCACCGCGCGCACGAGATCTCCGAGATCGGCCGCCGGGTCGGGGCGCGGGGGCACCTGGTCGAGCGGGGCGGGAGGTTCGATCTCGTCGCGTTCGCCCGCGAGCAGGGGATCGGGCGCACGCTCGTGCTGGGCGAGCTGCCGTCCGACGACGACCCGGAGCGGGCCCGCGCTCTCGTCGAGCGGATCCAGGCGCGGATCGACCCCGACGACGTCGCCGTCCACCAGCTCTCCGGCGGCACGACGGGCGTGCCCAAGGTGATACCGCGGCTGCACGCCGAGTACTGGTACAACGCCGCCGAGTACGCCCGGTCCTGGAGCTGGACCCCGGACACCCGCGTCGCGCACCTCATCCCGGTGATCCACAACGCCGGGATCGTGTGCGCCGTGCACGCCGCGCACAGCACCGGCGCCTGCCTGGTGCTCGGCACCCCCGACCTCGACGAGTCGCTGCCCCTGATGGCCCGCGAGCGCGCAACCCACGTGCTGCTCGGGCACGGGCACTACAGGGCCGCCGACCACCCCGGGTTCGCCGCGGCCACCGCGGCGGTCACCCAGGTCGTGCTGTCCGGGGCGAAGGTCCCGCCGGCCCTGTTCGAGCGCCTGGAGGCCCGCGGGATCTGGTCCGGCCAGCTCTTCGGGATGGGGGAGGGGCTGTTCCTCACCACCCGTCCCGGGGCGCCGCGCGAGGCCCGCCTGACGACCGTCGGCACCCCGCTGTCGCCGCACGACGAGATCCGGGTCCTCGACCCCGGCACCGAGAACGAGGTTCCCGACGGCGAGGTGGGCGAGCTCTGCGCCCGCGGGCCCTACACGCTGCGCGGCTACTACGACGCCGCCGAGCACAACGCCCGCGCCTTCACCGCCGACGGCTTCTACCGGACCGGCGACCTCGCTTCGCTCCGGACGATCGGCGGCGAGCGCCACGTCTCGATCGAGGGCCGGATCAAGGACCTGATCAACCGCGGCGGCGAGAAGATCAACGCCGAGGAGGTGGAGCTGCTGCTGCTCCGCCATCCCCGGGTCGTCGGCGCCGCCGCCGTCGCCATGCCCGACCCGCGGCTCGGCGAGCGGACCTGCGCCTACATCGTCGTCGACGGCGCACCGCTGACGCTGCCCGAGGTGCAGGAGCACTTCGCGGCGCACGGCGTCGCCACCTTCAAGTGGCCGGAACGGATCGAGCACCTCGACGAGATCCCGCGCACGCTCGTCGGGAAGACGGACAAGAAGCGGCTGGCCACCGACATCGCCCGCACCATCGCCTCCGAGGAAGTGAGCCTCCGATGACCCACCCGCGCCGCCCGCCGCACCGGATCGGGCTGGTCGTCCCCAGCTCCAACGTCACCGTCGAGACCGAGGTCCCCGCTCTGCTCGCCCGGCACACCGAGCGCTTCTCGTTCCACTCCAGCCGGATGCGGATGCACCGCGTCTCGCCGGAGGAGCTGGCCGCGATGAACGCCCAGCGCGAGCGCTGCGTCGACGAGCTGGCCGACGCCCGCGTCGACGCCCTGCTCTACGCCTGCCTGGTCGCTCTCATGGCGCAGGGGCCCGGTGAGCACCAGCGGGTGGAGAAGGCCGTCCGCGAGCAGATCGACGCCGTCGTCCTGTCCAGCGCCGGCGCGCTCGTCGAGGGCCTGCGGGCGCTCGGTGCGCGCCGGATCGCGCTGGTCACGCCGTACCTGCGGCCGCTGGCCGAGCAGGTGGTGGCCTACCTGGAGGCCGAGGGGTTCACCGTCGTCGACTGGGCCGCGCTCGAGGTCGGCGACAACGCCGAGGTCGGCTGCATCCCCGGCGACCGGGTGCTGACCGCCGCCCGCGGGCTCGACCTCACCGGCGCCGACGCGCTCGTCATCTCGGCCTGCGTGCAGATGCCTTCGCTCGACCTGGTCGCGCCGGCCGAGGAGGAGTTCGGGCTGCCGGTGCTCTCCGCCGCCACCGCGGGGGCGTACACGCTGCTCACCCACCTCGGGCTGGAGCCCGTCCTGCCCGGCGCGGGACGGCTGCTCGCGGCACCGTCGTGACACGATCTGCGGCCATGAGCGGATCCGAGCCGGCACGCAAGGCCAGCGCCCGCCGGGAGCTGGTCGAGAACGAGCTGTACGAGCACGCCACCCGGCTCTTCGCCGAGCGCGGCTTCGCCGGGACGAGCCTGCAGGACATCGCCGACGCGCTCGGCATCACCCGGCCCGCGCTCTACTACTACGTCAGGAGCAAGGACGAGCTGCTCGCCAAGCTCGTCACCGAGGTCACCAACGGCCCGCTCGACGAGCTGGAGGCGCTCGCCGGTGACGACGCGCTCGACGCCGTCGACAAGCTCCGCGGGATCGTGCGGATCATCGTCGGCCGCCGGACCACCCAGCCCGAACGGTTCCGGCTGCTCATCCGCTCCGAGGCCGAGCTGCCCGAGGAGCTCACGGCGGCCTACGACGAGAGCCGCCGCACCATCCTGAAGGTGATCGCCGGCGTGATCGACGACGGCGTCCGCGGCGGCCGGTTCCGCCCCGTCGACGCCCGGGTCGCGGCGCTGGGCGTGCTCGGCATGTGCAACTGGGTGGCCTGGTGGTTCCACCCCGGTGGCCGGGACACCACCGAGGGCGTCACCGCCCAGCTCGCCGACATGGCCGTCGGGGCGCTCGTGCGCCCGGACGACCAGATGCCCGACGGCGAGGGCCCCGCCGCGGCGTTCAAGCTGCTCCGGCAGAACCTCGACCACCTGGAACGCGTCCTCGACCTGTGACTTCGTCGCTGGCGTCGAACTGTTGACTCAAGTGTCGAGCCGACTTACGGTCGGGTCGACGCACGACGCGAGGAGGCAGTCACCCATGACGGAGCTCGAGCACCGGGTCCAGGGCGTGGACCACGTCGCGTTCCCGACCTTCGACCCGGCGGCCACGGTCCGCTTCTACCGGGACGTCCTCGGATTCCCGGTGGTGCACTCGATCTGCGCGGCCGGCTGGGGTCCGGAGAACCACCCCGACTTCATCCACTTCTTCTTCGACATCGGCAACGACGACCGGATCGCGTTCTTCTACTACTTCGGCACCGACCCCGCCGTCGGCGGCGACGCGGGGGAGAAGGGCGACGTCTACGCCCGGTTCGGCGCCGGGGTGCCGGAGTACTTCGTCCGCTCCCGGCACCTGGCGATCCACGTCGAGTCCGAGGAGGACCTGCTGGAGTACCGGCGCCGGCTCGACGAGAGCGCCTGGCCGGTCGAGATGCAGATCCAGCACGAGACGATCGAGTCGATCTACACGCACGACCCGAACGGCTACATGTTCGAGATCACCCGCGCCATGCGCCCGGTGACCCCGCAGGAGGACCTCGACGCGAACCTGACGATCGACGCCCTGCTCGACGTCGTCGGCGAGCCGGAGCCCACCTTCGGCAAGCTGCTGGCGCGCAAGGCCGAGCTCATCGTCGAGCGCGCCGCGGGCTGGGAGACGGTGACCCGGTGACCACGCTCTACGTGCTCGACGTCCCCGAGAACACCACGGTCGCGAAGGTCGCCGCCGAGGCCCCGGACGTCGTCGTCGACAAGATCGGCCCGTACTTCGAGATCCGTGCCGACGGGCCGATCGTGATCGACCGGCGCGCGACCGGGTGCCGGCACGCGGTCTGGTACTCCTGCGTCGGTGCCGTCGCCCGGGACGGCCGGATCGTCCAGCACGACAAGGACGCGCTGCGCGTGGAGCCGGTGTGACGGGCGGCCTCGGCGCGGGCCGGTACCTGGCGTCGGGCGACCGGCCGCCGTCGACGGTCACGAGCGTGCACGAGCTGACCACCGCCGACGGCGCGACCGTCCGCGGTGTCCTGGCGACCGTGCCCGGCGCGCGCACCGTCGTGTGCCTGATGCACCCGCGCCAGGACGTCACGCACCACCCGCTGGTCCCGCTCCTGCTCCGCGCCGGGGCGGCCGTCTGGACCCAGCACCCGCGCTCGGTCAACAACGACCTGAACCTGGTGCACGAGCAGGCGCTGCTCGACGTCGCCGCCGGGCAGGTCTTCCTGCGGGAGAGCGGGTTCGACGCCGTCGTCACACTCGGTCACTCCGGTGGCGGGACGCTGTTCGCCTACTACCTGGAGCAGGCCGCGCTGGCTCCGGCGGACCGGATCGCGACGACGCCCGGCGGGCGCCCGACGACCCTCGCCGAGGCCGACATGCCGGTGGCCGACGGCGCGGTGTTCCTCGCCCCGCACCCCGGCCAGGGGAAGCTGCTGCTGGCCTGCATCGACCCGTCGGTCGCCGACGAGTCCGACCCGCTGTCGGTCGTCGGGGAACTGGACCCGTGGGACCCGGCGAACGGGTTCGCGGAGCCGCCGGAGAGCTCGTCGTACCCCGCGGAGTTCCTGGAGCGCTACCGTGCGGCCCAGCGCGAGCGGGTCGCCCGGATCGACGCCGTCGCCCGCGAGGCGCTGGCCCGCACCGCGGAGGCACGCGCGACGTCCCGGCGGACCGGGTCGGCGGCCGACCGCAGGCGCAGCCTCGCGCCGACGATCATGACGATCTTCCGGACCGACGCCGACCCCCGCACCGTCGACCTCTCCCTGGACCCGAGCGACCGGCCCTACGGCTCGCTGTTCGGCAGGCGCCCCGACCTCATCGACTACGGCCAGGTCGGGTTCGGCCGGATCAGCACTCCCGAGGCGTGGCTGTCGACCTGGTCCGGGCTCAGCTCGAACGCCGGCTTCGTGCGCTGCGCCCCCGGCGTGACCGTGCCGACGCTGTTCGTCGAGCTCACCGGCGACCAGGCCGCGTTCCCCGCGGACTCGGCGGACATGATCGCCGCGCTGGGCGCGGGGGACCTCACCACGGCCCGGGTCCGCGGCCTGCACTTCGGGGCCGCGATCGCCCCCGGCGAGCCGACCGGCAACGAGCTGGCCGCCACCGAGATCACCGAATGGCTGGGGAAACGCTTCCCCCTGCCCTGACCCGCCACCCGCGACTCACCCCGCCACCCCGCCACCCCGCCACCCCGCCACCCCGCCACCCCGGCGAACGCTCACCGGTTCCGTGAACGCGCACCCGATCGGGCGAGCACCCACGGAACCGATGAGCGCCGGCCGATTCGGTGAGCGCCGGCAGCGCCCGTGAGCCGCCACCCCGGCGGCCCGAGCGAAACGCTCGCCGAATCCGTGGGGGCGCACCCGATCGGGCGAGCACTCACCGAACCGGTGAGCGCCGACAGACTCGGTGAGCGCCGGTAGCGCCGGTGGGCCGGCGGATTCGGGAGTGCCAGCCGATTCGGTGAGCGTCGGCAGCGCCGGTGAGCTGCCACGCCGGCGGCATGGGCGAACGCTCGCCGAATGCGTGGGCGCGCACCCGATCGGGCGAGCGCCCACCGACTCGGTGAGCGCCCACGGCACCGGTGAGCGTCGGCGGATTCGGCGAGCGTCGGCAGCGCCTGTGTGTTGCCACCCCGCGGCCTGGGCGAAACGCTCACCGGCTCCGTGGACGCGCACCCGATCGGGCGAGCACCCACCGAATCGGTGAGCGCTGGCAGATCCGGTGAGCGCCGGCAGGGCGGTGGGACGACGGATTCGGTGAGGGTCGGCAGGGCCGGTGGGCGTCGGTGGGGGCGGTGCGGGTCAGGCCAGGTGGCGGGCCAGGCGCTGGGCGGCGGTGAGGACCCGCTCGCCCATGCCCTGCTCGTCCTGCACCTCGAACAGCGACAGGCCCACGCTGACCGTGCCGTTCGGCCGCCGGGCCGGGACGACCGCCGAGATCCCCGTGATCCCCGGCGCGATCTCGCCGTGCGACACCGCGAACCCGCGCCGGCGGGCCACGGTGACGGCCTCGCGCTCCCCGGCCTGCGGTGGCTCGGCCGCGAGGATCGCGAGTCCCGCCGAGCCGCGGCCGATCGGGTCGAGCTGCCCGGTCCGGAACGCCACGTGGATCCGGGCCGTGCGCGGCTCCACGATCATCAGCATCCGGACCTGGTCGGCGCTCTCCCGCACGACGAGGTGCGCGGTCGCGTCGGTCTGCTCGCTCAGCTCCTCCAGCACCGGGCGCGCGAGCGTGCGCAGGTCCTGCTCGACCGGTTCGGCGAGCCGGACCAGTCCCGCGCCGAGGGTGACGCGCTTGAACCGGTCGCGCCGGCAGAGGTGGTGTTCCTCCAGGGTCCGTACCAGCCGGTGGGCGACAGTGCGGTGCACGCCGATCCCGTCGGCGATCTCGGTGATCGACAGCCCGTCCGGCGCGCCGACCAGCAGTTCCAGCACCTCCAGGCCGTGATGGAGCGTCTTCGACGTGCCGGTCGCCCGCTCGGCGGGCGCACCGGTCCCTTGACGAGGACCCATCCCCGACCTACCCTTTCCTGAGTTCGCACACTGCGTGCGATAATCGCACACTCACCGGTGAGACGCAAGGAGACCGACGTGGCCGACATCCCCGACCCGGCCGACGTGCTCGCCGTCCACCAGCTCTACGGGCGGCAGAGCCACGCGATCGACTCCGGGCGGGCGGCCGACTGGGCCGCGACCTTCACCGCGGACGGCGAGTTCCACTCACCCAGCTACCCGGAGCCGTCCCGGGGGAGCGCGGAGCTGACCGCGTTCGCGATGCGCTTCCACTCCGGGTGCCGGGCGAGCGGTGAGGTGCTCCGGCACGTCGTGAGCACCGTCGAGGTGCTGGTCACCGGGCCGGACGCGCTGAGCACCCGCGCCTACCTGCAGATCGTCGGCACCCCGGAGGGCGAGCCGTCCCGGCTGCACCGGATCACGACCCTCGACGACGATCTGGTCCGCACCCCGGACGGCTGGCGCGTCCACCGGCGCACCGTCCGCCGCGATCCCTGATCCACTGCGGCCCCCCGACCACCACACTTCTCGAAGGAGAGACACGTGACCGACCTCGAACCGACCGGTCCCGGACGCGTCCTGCACCGGCCGGTCGCGACCGTCCACCCCGAGTTCCCCGGCAGGGTCGCGGTGATCACCGGTGCCGCCCGCGGGATGGGCGCCCGGTTCACCGCCGCACTGGCCGCGCGCGGCGTGCACGTCGTCGCGGGCGACCTCTCCGCGGAGGCGATGACCGCGACCGCGGAGGAGCTGGCGGCCGAGGCCGCCGGGCGCGCCGACGGCGTCACCCCCGGCCGGATCGTCGCGTCCGGTGTGGACGTCACCAGCGCCGACGACCAGCGCGCACTCGCCGGACGGGCGGTCGACGAGTTCGGCCGTCTCGACTTCTGGGTCAACAACGCCGGGATCTTCCCGTTCGCCGAGATCCCCGACATCACGCCCGAGCAGGTGCGCTCCACCCTGTCGGTCAACGTCGAGGGCGTCCTCTTCGGAGCGCAGGCGGCCGCCGAGCGGATGGGCCCGGGCGGGGCGATCGTGAACATGTCGTCGGTCTCGGCGCTGCGGGTGCGGCGCGGGCGCGGCTCCTACTGCACCTCGAAGGCCGCGGTCGCGCACCTGACCGAGTCGCTCGCCGTCGAGCTGGGGGACCGGGGCATCCGGGTCAACGCGATCGCGCCCGGCTTCGTCGACACCGACATGACCCGCTGGATCCAGGACGACCCGCCCGCGCTGGCGAAGGCGCTCGACGCCGTCCCGCTGCACCGGATCGGCTCGCCCGAGGAGGTCGCGGGCGTCCTGATGTTCCTGCTCTCGGACGGCGCCCGCTACGTCACCGGGCACTCGATCGCGGTCGACGGCGGCTCCCGGCATGTCTGACACCCAGGCCACCGAGACCGTGACCTATCCCGGCGTCGTGCTCGTCACCGGTGCCGCGGCCGGGATGGGCGCGCAGCACGCGCGTGCCCTCGCCGCCCGCGGTGTGCACGTCTGCGCGGCCGACGTCGCCGACACCACGGACCTGGTCGACTCGATCACCGCCGACGGCGGCTCGGCCTCCGGGCACACCCTCGACGTCGCCGATCCCGACGCCTGGGCCCGTGTCGCCGGCGAGGTCCGCGAGCGGTGCGGAGAGCTCGGCGGCCTGGTCAACAACGCCGGCATCTCCCGGCGCCGCGGGTTCCTCGACACCGACCGGGAGCTCTGGGACCGGGTGCTGTCGATCAACCTGTCCGGCGCGTTCCACGGCATGCAGGCGCTCGCCCCGCTGATCCGCGACTCCGGCGGCGGGTCGATCGTGAACATCGCGTCGATCTCGGGGCAGGTCGGGTACTTCTCGCCGTCGTACTCGTCGAGCAAGTGGGGCCTGACCGGGCTGTCGAAGTCCGCGGCCGGGGCGCTGGCCGAGTGGGGCATCCGGGTCAACTCGCTGCACCCCGGGCTCGTCGACACCGGGCTGCTCGGCGGGGCGGACGCGTTCGTGCGGTCGTCGCTGGAGAGCGTCCCCGCCGGCCGGCTGGCCCGCCCCGAGGAGATCACCGACGCCGTCCTGTTCCTGCTGTCGGACCGCTCCACCTACCTGACCGGAAGCGAGGTGACCGTCGACGGCGGGCTGGTCTCCAACGGGCTGTACCACCGCATCGTCGCCGGGGCCGGGGGTGACCTGGGATGACCGACGAGAGGGTCGACGTCGTCGTGGTCGGCGGGGGCGGGGCCGGGCTGGCCGCCGCCGTCACCGCGGCCGAGCAGGGCGCGTCGGTGCTGCTGTTCGAGTCCGAGCACGAGCTCGGCGGGTCCACCGCGCTGTCCGCGGGGATGCTGACCGCGGCCGGGACCACGGTGCAGGCCGGCCTCGGGATCGACGACGGGCCGGAGCGCTTCTTCCAGCACTACATGGACCTCAACCAGTGGCTGCTCAACCCGGGCCTGGTCCGCACGTTCTGCGAGCAAGCGGGCCCGGCCGTCGAGTGGCTGATCGGGCTCGGGGTCGAGATCCCGGCCGCGGTGTCGCACGACGCGCACACCCCCGGTCTGACCCGGGCCGGCGTGGAGGACGTCTGGCGCGGCCACGTCCCGAAGGACCAGGGCTACGGGATCGTCCAGGTCCTGGACCGGGCCCGGAAGCGGCTCGGCGTCGAGGTCGTCCTGCACACCCGCGTCGAACGGCTGCTGGTGTCCGGGGGTCGGGTCACCGGTGTGGTCGCCGACGGCATCGAGGTCGGTGCCGGCGCCGTCGTCGTGACGACCGGCGGCCTGGCCCACGACCCGGAGCTGCGGGAACGCCACCTCCCGGCGGCCGCCCGTGCGGGCGACGACCTGTTCGTCGTCGCCGCCGACGGCAGCCGCGGCGACCACCTCCGCTTCGGCGAGCAGGTCGGCGCGGCCGTCGCCGGCGAGGGCTGGGGGCTGTTGCTCCCGACCGTCTACTTCCAGCGCCTGCACCACTGGCAGTCCGGGTTCCCGCCGGTCTCGCGGATCGTCGTCGACGGTCACGGCCGCCGCTTCATGGACGAGGACGCCTCCTACGCGGTGTCCCCGGGTCTGATCGAGTCCCGGCCGGGACCGGCCTGGCTGGTGTTCGACGAGGCCGCGCGCCGCGACCTCCCACCCGGCTACGCCCACTGGTCCGCGGGCCACGTCACCGCCGAGGCCGACGCCGGGCGGACCCTGCGCGCCGGGACGCTCGGCGAGCTCGCCCGGGAGATGGGCGTCCCCTCGGACACCCTGGAGGCCACCGTCGGGCGGTGGAACGCGCACCTGCCCGTGACCGGCACCGATCCGGACTTCCTGCGCCACCGCAGCCTCGAGGCCAAGGGCCGGACCGGGCGGCCCGCGCCGGTCGCGGAGCCGCCGTTCCACGCGGCCCGGTTCCTGCCGGCGGAGCTGGTCTGCACCCACACCGGCCTGGAGATCGACCCGACCGCCGCCGTGCTGGACGCACGCGGTGAGCGGGTGCCGGGGCTGTTCGCCGCGGGCGAGGCCGGTGCCGGGGTGCTCGGCCCGCGCTACGTCGGTGGCGGGAACGCCGTCGCCCACGCACTCACCATGGGCCGGGTCGCCGGCCGCCACGCCGCCGCCTGACCGGCGCGTCGCTCACTCACCGTCGAGGAGAACCATGTCCGCCACCACTCCGCCCGGTACGGGCCGGTCCGACGTCGGCAGCCGCACGATCCGCAAGGTCGCGCTGCGGGTCATGCCGATCGCCGGTCTGCTGTACGTCTTCAACTACATGGACCGGGCCGCGATCGGCTACGCCCAGCTCGGGATGGCGACCGAGCTCGGCATCACCGCGGCGACCTTCGGCATCGCGTCGGCGATCTTCTTCCTCGCCTACGTGGTGTTCGAGATCCCCAGCAACATGATCATGAAGCGGGTCGGGGCCCGGCTGTGGCTGGCCCGGATCGCGGTCACCTGGGGCATCGTGACGGTGCTGACCGGGTTCGTGGCGAGCGTCGGTCAGCTGCTGCTCGCCCGGATCCTGCTCGGCGTCGCCGAGGCGGGGCTCTTCCCGGGCCTGCTGCTCTACATGACGTACTGGTTCCGCGGCCGCGAGCGCGGCCGGGCGATCGCGGCACTGGCCCTGGCGCAGCCGATCGCGCTGGTCGCCGGCAGCCTCAGCGGCGGCCTGATCCTCGACCATGTCCACTGGTTCGGGATGAGCAGCTGGCAGTGGGTGTTCGTCCTGCAGGGCGCACCGGCCGTCGTCCTCGGGATCGTGACCCTGTTCGTGCTCCCGAACAAGCCGTCCGACGCGCGCTTCCTCACCGGCGAGGAGAAGACCTGGCTGCAGTCGGAGATCGACGCCGAGTACGTGCCGGAGACCCGGACCGGGCTGCGCGCGGAGCTCTCCGTCGTCCGGGACCGGAAGGTGCTGCACCTGGCGGTGGCGAACCTGTTCATCGCCTGCGGCCTCTACGGGCTCACGTTCTTCCTGCCGCTGATCGTCAAGCAGCTCGACCCGGCCTACTCGTCGACGAACATCGGGCTGCTCGGCGCGATCCCGTACGTCGTCGGGGCGGTCGGCATGCTGCTGCTGGCGCGCAGCTCCGACCGCACCGGGGAGCGGAAGTACCACGTGATCGTCCTCGTCCTGGTGGCCGCGGTCGGCTTCCTCGGTGCGATCCAGTTCAAGGACGTGCCCGCGCTGTCGCTGGTCAGCCTGTCGCTGGCGGCGGTCGGCGTGCTCGGCTACCTCGCGCCGTACTGGGCGATGGCGGCGCGCGTGCTGTCGAAGGAGCAGACCGCCGTCGGCCTGGCGGCGATCAACTCGGTCGCCGCGCTCGGCGGCTTCTTCGGCCCGTACGCGATCGGGCTGGCGGCGACCGACACCGACGTCACCGTCGGCCTGTACTTCCCGATCGGCTGCCTGGTCCTCGCCGCGATCATGCTCGCCTTCCTGAAGGTCCCGCGCGAGGACCGGCCCGGCGTCGAGCCCGGCGTCGGCGGCGACGCCGCGCACCGTTCCTGACCCCTGCCCCCGGACCCGAGGAGCCCTCATGCCGTACTACCGCAGCGTCGGTGACGTCCCGCCGAAGCGGCACACCCAGCACCGCCGGCCCGACGGTGCCCTCTACTCGGAGGAGTTGATGGGGGAGGAGGGGTTCTCCTCGGACTCGTCGCTGCTCTACCACCGCGGGGTGCCCTCGGCGATCGTGGACGCGTCGCCGTGGGAGCTGCCCGACCAGTCGTTGAGCGAGAACCGGCCCCTGGTCCCGCGGCACCTGCGGTTGCACTCCCTGGGCGCGCAGGACTGGAAGGCGGTGGACGCGGTGACGGGGCGGCGCCTCGTGCTGGGCAACGCCGACGTGCGGATCTCCTACGTCGTGGCGGGCGAGGCCTCGCCGCTGTACCGCAATGCGGTGGGCGACGAGTGCGTCTACGTCGAGTCGGGTGCGGCGAGGGTGGAGACGGTGTTCGGCACGCTGCGGGCCGGCGCGGGGGACTACGTGGTACTCCCGCGGGCGACGACGCACCGGTGGGTCCCGGAGGGATCCGAGCCGGTGCGGCTGTACGCGATCGAGGCGAGTTCGCACATCGCGCCGCCGAAGCGGTATCTGTCGCGGTTCGGGCAGCTGCTCGAGCACGCCCCGTACTGCGAGCGGGATCTGCACGGTCCGGTGGAGCCGTTGCTGGTCGAGGGCACCGATGTGGAGGTGCTGGTCAAGCACCGCGGGGGCGGGTCCGGGATCACGGGGACCCGCTACGTGGTGCCGGATCACCCGTTCGACGTGGTCGGGTGGGACGGGTGTCTGTATCCGTACACGTTCAACATCGCCGACTTCGAGCCGGTGACGGGGCGGGTGCATCAGCCGCCGCCGGTGCACCAGGTGTTCGAGGGCGGCAACTTCGTGGTGTGCAACTTCGTGCCGCGCAAGGTCGACTATCACCCGCTGGCGGTGCCGGTGCCGTACTACCACTCCAATGTGGATTCCGATGAGGTGATGTTCTACTGCGGCGGGGACTACGAGGCGCGGAAGGGCTCGGGGATCGGGCTGGGGTCGATCTCGTTGCATCCGGGTGGGCACAGCCACGGTCCGCAGCCGGGTGCGGTGGAGCGGGCGTTGGGGGCGGAGTTCTTCGACGAGCTGGCGGTCATGGTCGACACGTTCCGTCCGCTGGCGCTGGGTGAGGGTGGGATCGCGGCGGAGGACCCGGGTTACGCCTGGACCTGGGCCGGCCGCGGCCCCGCCCGATGAGCGCCCCCGCGGCGGGCACCGTCCCGCCGCTGGTCGCCGGGCTCTGCGACGACGCCGCGGTGTTCCCGCCCGGCAACGCCACGCTGCCCGGCGCCGTCGCCGCGTACCTCGACCGGCGCGGTACCTGGTACGCCGCGCTCGGCGGGCCGCTCGTCGTCCACGACGGGCTGCTCGACGCGCTCGCCGCACTGCTCCCGCCCGGTGCCGCGCTGCCGCTGTCGGTGACCCTCCCCGGCGGCCCGCAGGGACTGCCACGCGTCCTCGACCGCGCGGCCGCCCTGCCGGTGCGGCTGGTGTCGGTCGAGATCGCCGCGCCCGCCGGGACGGCCCCGGACGGGGCCGCCGTCGCGCCGCCGCCCACCGGCGGCCCCGACGTCTACGTCGAGATCCCACGCGACGACCGCCGCGACGCGTTCCTCACCGGCCTCCCCGCCGGGGTCCTCGCCAAGTTCCGCACCGGCGGTGTCCGCGCCGACCTCCACCCCGGCGAGGACGAGCTCGCCGCGGGGCTCGCCGGCGCCGTCGCCGCCGGACGGCCGTTCAAGGCCACCGCCGGCCTGCACCACGCCGTGCGGCACACCGACCCGGCCACCGGTTTCGAGCAGCACGGGTTCCTGAACGTGCTGCTGGCGACCGACGCGCTGCTCCGCGGAGGGACCGCGGCCGACGCCGCCGCGCTGCTGGCCGAGCGGGACGGTGCCGTCGTCGCCGGCCGGGTCCACGACCTCGACGCCGCCCGGGTGGACCGCGCCCGCGCCGCGTTCCGGTCGTTCGGCACCTGCAGCATCACCGACCCGCTCACCGACCTGATCCACCTGGGCGTCTGCACCGCCCCACCGACGGAAGGAGCGCTCCCGTGAGCGCCGTCGACATCCCGGCCGGCTCGCCGTTCGGGCCCGGGAACCTGCCCTACGGCGTCTTCTCCACCGGAGACGACGACCGGCCCCGGCCCGGGGTGCGGCTCGGCGACACCGTCCTCGACCTGGGTGTCCTGCTGGGCACCGCGGGCGACGACGCGGTGTTCGCCGCACCGGCCCTGAACCCGTTCATGGCGCAGGGCCCGGCGCGCTGGGCCCAGGTCCGCGAACGGCTCACCGCGCTCGTCGCGGGCGACGTGCCCGACGCCGCCCGCCACCCCGTCGGCTCCGTGCGGATGCACCTGCCGTTCGAGGTCGCGGACTACGTCGACTTCTACGCCTCCGAGCACCACGCGTCGAACCTCGGGCGGCTGTTCCGGCCGGACGGCGAGCCGCTCCTGCCGAACTGGAAGCACCTTCCGGTCGGCTACCACGGCCGGGCCGGGACGGTCGTCGCCTCCGGCACCGAGATCGTGCGGCCGTGCGGGCAGCGGAAGGCGCCCGGCGACACCGTCCCGGACCACGGGCCCAGCCGCCGGCTCGACATCGAGGCCGAGCTCGGCTTCGTCGTCGGTGCCGGGTCCCGCCTGGGCTCCCGGATCGCCGTCGACGACGTCGCGGACCACCTGTTCGGCGCCGTCCTGGTCAACGACTGGTCGGCCCGCGACATCCAGGCCTGGGAGTACGTCCCGCTGGGCCCGCACCTGGGCAAGAGCTTCGCGACGTCGGTCGGGGCCTGGGTGGTGCCGCTCGCGGCGCTGGAGCACGCCCGCATCCCGCTGCCCGGGCAGGACCCGGAGCCACTGCCGTACCTGCGCGGCACGGAGACCTGGGGACTCGACGTCGACATGGCCGTCACCTGGAACGGCGTCGAGGTCACCCGGCCGCCCTACCGCGAGATGTACTGGTCCCCGGCGCAGATGCTGGCGCACCTGACGACGAACGGCGCGTCGAGCCGCACCGGCGACCTTCTGGCGTCCGGCACGGTGTCCGGGCCCGCGAAGGACCAGCGGGGCGCCTTCATCGAGCTGACCTGGGGCGGCGCCGAACCGGTCACGGTGAACGGCGAGCAGCGGACCTTCCTGCTCGACGACGACGAGGTCACGATCACCGCCACCGCCCCCGGACCGGACGGCACCCGGATCGGCTTCGGGGAGGTCACCGGCCGCATCCGGCCGGCGCTCCCCTGAGCCGGTCCGGTGCCGGTCAGCGGCCCTCGCCGTAGGCGGCGGCGATCTCCTCCGGGCCGGCCCACCGGCTGTACGTCGGACCCTGCGGCCAGCCCTCCGGGGAGTCCTGCCACACCTCCTGACGGCCGTAGGGCAGCAGGTCGACGAGCCCGAACAGGTAGCTCAGCTGCTCGGTGCCGCGGCCGTCGGTGTGCCAGGTCCGGTACACGGTGTCCCCGTCACGCAGGAACACGTTGACCGCGAACCCGGCGTCCGGCGGGGCACCGACGTCACTGCCGAACGTGCTGTTCGCCGTCGAGTACCAGGTCATCGTGTTGCCGACCCGGTGCTTGTAGGCCAGTGCCTCGTCGATCGGGCCCTGGGTGACGATCACGAACCGGGCGTCGAACTTCTCCAGCCCGGCGAGCCGGGTGAACTGCGAGGTGAACCCGGTGCAGCCGCCGCACTGCCACTGCGCACCGGCGTGCCACATGTGGCTGTAGACGATCAGCTGCGGGTGCTCGCCGAAGAGGTCGGCGAGGTGGACGGGCCCGTCCTCGCCGTCGAGCACGTAGTCGGGCATCTCGACCATGGGCAGCCGCCGCCGCTGCGCGGCGACGGCGTCGAGCTCGCGGGTGGCGGCCTTCTCCCGGACCCGCAGCGCGGCCAGCTCGGACTGCCAGGTCGCGGCGTCGACGACGGGCGGGAGGGCGGTGGCGGTGGTGGACATGGTGCCTCCGGACGGTCGTGTTCCTGTCTGGAGGTGGTGACTCCCTCGCCGCGCCGTACTCATCGGTGGCCGCGGCGCGGCCCGTCAGGTGCCGGAGCCCCAGCGCTCCCGCACCGACGAGAAGACCTTCTGGTCGTGGGAGAACTCGACGACGTTGCCGTCGGGATCGGTGAGGGCGCAGATGTAGCCGACCGGGCCGGGCATCTGGCGCGGCTCCCAGTGCAGGCAGCCGGCGTCCCGGGCGCGGTCGGCGGCCGCGTCGACGTCGGCCCGGTGCGGCACCTCGATGCCGATGTGCGCGAACGGGCGGAGCAGCCCCAGCTCCTCGCCGCGGTCCTGGTCGAACGAGACCAGGACGAGCACCATCGGCGTCTCCACCTGCTTCGCGTTGGACAGCCAGACGCTCTCGCCGGCGTCGTCGGAGAAGCGTTCGACGACGGTCAGCGGGGTCATCGTGGTGTAGAAGTCGATCGCCGCGTCGAGGTTCCCGGTCGGCAACGCGAGGTGCGTCCACCGGGCCTCGGTCAGCTGCTGGTCGTGCGGGACGTCGTCGCCCATCGCGCGTCTTCCCCCTCCTGCGGTGCGGGACCGGTCGTGGACACGGCCCCCAGCATGCACGGTCGCGGGATCAGGCCTCGCCGGCGCCGTCGAGGAGACGCTGGCGGGCGAGCCGCTCGACCAGCTCGGGCAGCGCGGCGTGCGGGGCGGAGTCGAGGTCGCGCCGGGAGCCGCGGACGACGGCGTCGACGAGCCGTTCGGGGACGCGGCCGGCGAACTCGGCGGAGAGCCGGGCGACGGCGCCGGGGACGGAGGTGTCGGGGGGTGGGTCCAGGGTCACGTGCACGGTCGGTGTCGTTTCGTCGTGGGCGGGCCCGGGCGCGGTGGTCCGCGGCTCCGGGCGGTGGGTCGGTGGGTGCCGGGAGGCCCCGCGGGCACCGGACGTGCCGGTGGCCGGGTCGGCCGTGCCGGGCACGGGTGCCCGGTCGGAAGTTCCCGGACGCGGGGTCCTCGGTCGCGGACCGCCGCGTGTTTCACTCGGTGGACACCCGCACGATCACCGGGTCCGGTGCCCGGGATCTCCCGGGCCGCGGCCGGCGACCGTCGCCACCGTAGGACGGGGCGGGGCGTGGCGTCGAACGCATATTCTACACCCGCGACGGCCGCGGTCCGGCCGGGCCCACGACCGGCCGTGCGGTGCCGCGGGTCAGGACCCGTCGAGGAACTCCGCGACGACGGCGTCGAAGGCCGGCGGGTTCTCCAGGAACGGGAAGTGCGAGCTCGCGACGTCGCGTCCGAACACGTGCAGGCGCGCGTCCGGGACCCGGTCGGCGATGTAGCGCTGCGAACCCGGGTCGACGTGGCTGCCGTCGCAACCGATCACCAGCGTCGGCACGTCGATCCGGGGCAGCACGTCGCGCCAGTCCTGCGCGCAGTGGTCCCACAGCAGCGGCACCCCGGCGTGCGGCGGCGTCGACGCGATCTCCTGCTCGACGAACGCCCAGACCTCCGGGTCGGTGTCACCGCTGAACATGCCGCGCACGAAGTCGGTCGCGGCCTTGCGGCCCTCCGGCCCGTCCAGCGACGCGCAGAGGGAGACGAGCGCGGCGACGTCGAAGATCGCGCCGCTGTCGCGCTGGTCGCCTGCCGACATCCACGGCACCGCCGCGACGGCCGCCGGCTGGTCGACCACGACGAGCCTGCGGATCCGGCCCGTCCCGTACTGGTCGACGACGCTCCACCACACCGAGGCACCCATCGACCAGCCGAGGACGTCCGCCTGCCCGAGCCCGAGGTGGTCGAGGAACTCCTGGGCGTCGCGGGCCAGCCGGGCGATGCGGTACCCGTGGTGCGGCTTCTCGGAGACGCCGTGCCCGCGCTGGTCCAGCGTCAGCACCCGGCGGCCGCCCGCCAGCCCGGTCAGCTGGTGGCGGAACATCGCCTGGGTCTGTCCCCAGCCGTGCAGCATGACCAGCGGCGGTGCCGCCGTACCGGACGCGGGACCGCTGTCGCGGTAGGTGAGCTCGACACCGTCGGAGGTGGTGAAGGTCGGCATGGCTGCTCCCGCGTCGTCGACAGGTGACCGACACTCTGCTCCGGGCCACGGCCCGCCACCAGGAACGGGACGTGGAACGTCGGCGGCGGCTCTCCACGCTCTGTAGGACGCCTCCGGCCCGCTCAGCCCGTGAGGTCGGCGACGAGCAGCCCGAGGTGCAGCAGCAGCCGGTCCCGGCCGTCGTCGAGGTCCAGCCCGGTGACGGCCCGGATCTGGTCCAGCCGGTAGTACAGCGAGGTCCGGTGCAGGTGCAGTGCCTGCGCGGTCCGCGGGATCGAGCCGCCGTGGTCGAGGTAGGCGCGCAGGGTCTCGACCAGCCGTGCGGCACGGGGGTCGGCGCGCAGTGCCACCAGCGGCGCGGGCACCAGGTCCGCGTCCAGCTCGGCGGGCGGGAGCTGCAGCAGCGGCGCGTACGGCCCGAGACCGTCCCACCGCGCGACCGGACCCAGCCCGGGCACCAGCCGGGCACCGCGGGCGGCGGCCGCGGCCCGGCCCGCCGACCGCCACAGCAGCTCCGGACCGGGCACGACGGGCCCGATCCCCGCGACCGCGACCCCGGTACGGCCGAGCAGGTGCTCGACCGACCGGACGATCCGCTCGGCGTCGGCGGCGAGGACGTCCACGTCGGGCCGGGAGGCGACGAGGACCGCGCGGCCGTCGTCCACGGCGGCGAGGGTCCGGTCCGGACGACGGCCCGGTGACCCGGCCGTCGCGCGCAACGCCACCTCGACCTCCGGCGCCGGGAGCGCGGCACCGACCTCGACGACGGCGGCCGCGCCCGGCCCGGTCGTCCCGCTCTCGCGCACCGCGGCCGCCCGGTCGAGCGGATCGGGGCCGACCAGGCGGAGCAGCAGCCGTTCACGCTCGCGGTCGCCGGCACCGGTGCGGTCACGGTGCAGCAGCGCCGCGGCCGTCCGCGCGACCTCGTCGATCCGGGCCCGCTCCGCCGCGGCCAGGGTGCGGCCGGCGTCGATCACCATGAGCAGGCCGAGCAGCACGCCGTCCTCGCGCAGCGGCACGCACCAGCGGTCGTGCATGCCGAGCTCCTCGCCGCCCCGCACGAACCCGGGCCCGCCCCAGCGCGCGACGCCCTGCCCGAGCACGTGCGCGCCGACCTCGGGACCGGCGTCGCGCTGCAGGACGGCGCGCACCCGGACCGCGTCCTCGTCACCGAAGTGCCTGCTGGTGCACAGCATCCGCACCATCGGGTCGTTCACCACGACCGACCGGCCGAGCTCGTCGGCGAGGTCGTCGACGAGCGTCTGCAGGTCCGCACCGGGCGTCACCGCGGCCTCCTCCCGGGCCCGTCCGACAGTGCGTGGAATCCCCGGCCCGGACACACGACATCACGCGGTGCCGCCGACCGGGTCACCGGACGCACCATGGCACCGGATCGGCGGCGGACGGCGCGGGGAGGCGGGGGACGTGATCGGTGTGGACGGCCGGGTGGTGCTGGTGTTCGGCGCCGGATCGGACGGCGACGGGACGAACAACGGCGGCGCCGCCGCCCTGACCTACGCCCGGGCGGGTGCCGCGGTCGCCGCGGTCGACCTCGACGGCGACGCGGCCGACCGCACCGCCCGTGCGATCTCCGACGAGGGCGGCCGGGCGGTCGCCCTCACCGCGGACGTGACCGACGAGGCGTCGGTCGAGCGGGCCGTCGCGGCGGCGGCCGCGGCGCTGGGCACCCCCGACGTGCTGCACAACAACGTCGGTGTCGCGGTCACCGGCGGCGTCACCGCGCTGAGCCGGGAGACCTGGGACCGGGCGCTCGCGCTGAACGTCACCGGCGCGTTCCTGACCTGCAAGCACACCCTGCCGGGGATGCTGGCCGCCGGGCGCGGCGCGATCGTCAACGTGTCGTCCCTGGCCGCCGTGCGCCACCTCGGCTACGACTACCCGGCCTACATGGCGGGCAAGGCCGCGCTGAACCAGCTGACCGTCGCGCTGGCGCTCACCCACGCCCGGGACGGCATCCGGGCCAACGCGGTCCTGCCCGGCTACATCGACACCCCGCTCGTCGGGCGCCAGCTGCACACCGCCGACCCGGAGCGCGCCCGCGCCGAGCGGGACGCGCTCAGCCCGACCGGCCGGATGGGGTCGCCGTGGGACGTCGCGAACGCGGCGCTCTTCCTCGCCTCCGACGCCGCCGCCTACGTCAACGGGGTCTGCCTGCCCGTCGACGGCGGCCTGTCCGCACGGTCCTGAGCCGGCACCGGCTCACTGCACCCCGGAGTCCGGCGGGTCGAGACGGACCTCCCGGTCCGGCTCCACCGCACCGACACCGGTGACCGCGGACAGGCCGTCCCGGTGCTCGTCGTCGCAGGTCCCGACGACGACGCCGACCCCGCGCAGCACCTTCTCCACCTGCAGCCCGGCAGCCGAGCAGGCGGCGGCGACGTCGTCGATCGCGTGCCCGTCGGCGACCGACACCAGCACCCGGCCGGCCACGGCTCAGGCCCCCGGCGCCCGGACGAGCCCGGCGCCGACGTCGCCGGAGGGCAGCGGCAGCCGCTGCGCGGCCTGGGTCAGCTGCGTCCACAGCTCGCGGCCGCGGGCACCGGTGCGCTGCGACCAGAGCGCGGCGATCCCGGACACGTGCGGGGTCGCCATCGACGTGCCGGAGATCGTGTTCGTCCGCCGGGGCATCGGCCACGCCGAGTAGACGTCGACGCCCGGTCCCGCGATGTCGACCTGGCCGCCCTCCACCGACGACGACGCCGCGGAGAAGTCCGCGATCGCCAGCGCGGCGTCGACCGCGCCGACGGCCATGATCGACGGGCTGTTCGCCGGGACGCCGACGAACCCGGCGTTGCCGGCGGAGCGCTCGGCGTTGTTCCCGGCCGCGGCGACGATCAGCACGCCCGCGTCGAGGGCGCGACGGCCCGCGTTCTCGTAGGCGGCCGAGACCTCGTCGAGGTCCGCGCCGAGCGACATCGACACGACGTGCGCCCCGGAGGTGATCGCCCACTCGATGCCCTCGAGGATGCCGGCGTCGGTGCCCGAGCCGTCGTCGCCGAGCACCTTGCCGACCAGGATCCGGGCCTCGTGGGCGACGCCGTAGCGCCGGCCCTCGGCGGGGCCCGCCGGTCCGCACGAGGTGCCGACGCAGTGCGTGCCGTGGCCCTGGGCGTCCTGCACCTGCTGCCCGTCGACGAACGAGCGGGACTCGATCTGCCGTCCGGCGACGTCGGGATGGCCGAGATCGAGTCCGGTGTCGAGGACAGCGACGGTGATCCCGGCGCCGGTCTCGGGGGACACGTCGACCCCGGTGGCCTGCAGCCCCCAGGTCAGCCGGTCGGTGTCGGCGAACCGCGCGGGTGCCGGTGCCGCGTCCGCGACGGCGGCCGCGGCCCGGTCGGCGAGGTGGGCGGCCGCGTCGGCGAAGCCCCGCAGGTAGTCCGCGGACAGGCCCGGCCCGGTCAGCGCCCGCTGCACCCGCTCGGGCTCGACGCCCAGGACCCGCCGGTCGGCACGGGCCGACCGGAGCCGGTCCGGGTCGAGCTCGGCGACCGCGACCCCCAGCCGGGAGAACAGCGTCGGGCGGACGCCGGACCGCGCGTCGCGGCTGCTGGTGACGTCGGCCAGGCCGGTCAGCTCCTGCACCGCGGCCCGGGCGGCGGTGTCGTCGTCCAGCAGGTCGTCGCTCAGCACCATCAGGTACCGCCCCGTGTGCGTGTCCGCCATGTCGCCTCCGATGATCGCCGCCGGTGATCACACATCGTGCCGCACCCGTGGCCGTGCGGCACCGCGGCGCGACCGGCTCCACCCGGGTCCTCCGCCCCGGGCCCCGGGGGACGGACGCCTCCGGTGCCCGCCCGGCTCCGCGGACCAGTGTGGAGCCGTGACCGGCGAGGGACGCCGGTGGACGGGGGTGTGGTGATGTCCGACCAGCAGGGTCGTCCGGTGGTCGTCGGGATCGACGGGTCGGCGTCCGCCCGGGCCGCGGTCCGGTGGGCGGCGGCGGAGGCGGTGGCCCGGCGCGTCCGGCTCCGGCTGGTCGCCGTGTACACCCCGCTGCCGCCGGGGCACCGCCACGACATGGGGCTCGGACCCGCCTACCGCGCGCAGGTCGTCGGCACGCTGCAGGAGGCGCTGACCGGCGCGGCCGCGCTCGTGTCCGGGATCGACGTCGACCTGGAGTCCGAGATCCGCGCCGGGTACCCGGCGGACGTGCTCACCGAGGAGTCGCGCGGCGCGTCCCTGACCGTCGTCGGGAGCCGCGGCCTCGGGGGGTTCAGCGGCCTGCTCGTGGGCTCGGTCGCGGTGGCGGTGGCCGCGCACGGCGGTTCCCCGGTGCTGGTGGTGCGCGGCGAGCGGGCCCCGGACGCCGGGTTGCCGGTGGTGCTCGGCGTCGACGGTTCCCCGGCGGGGGAGGCCGCGGTCGGGCCCGCGTTCGAGCAGGCGTCCCGGCGGTCGGTGCCGCTGCGCGCTGTGCACGCCTGGTCCGACGTCGTCCTCGATCCGGCCGTCGCGGTGCTGATCGACGCGGCCGCGCTGGAGGCCGAGGAGCGGGAGGTCCTCGCCGAGCGTCTCGCGGGCTGGTCGGAGAAGTATCCCGACGTCGACGTGCAGCGGATCGTGGTCCGCGACCGCCCGGCACACGCGCTGATCGCGGAGTCGGCCGGGGCCGGGCTGGTCGTGGTCGGGTCGCGGGGCCGCGGTGGTCTCGCCGGCCTGCTCCTCGGGTCGGTCGGGCAGGCGCTGCTGCGGCACGCGGACTGCCCGGTGCTGGTCGCACGCCCCTGAGCGGCCCGGCCCCCCGCTCACCGCAGTCCGAGGAGCCGCCGCAGTCGCGGCGCGGGCTGCCCGGACGGGGCGCCCTGCTCCGGCGCGCCCGCCTGCTCGGGGACCACCGGCGGCGCGGGCTCGGGCTCCGCGGCGCCGTCCCGCGGGACCGGGATGGTCGGCCCCGTGGCGGAGACCCCGTCGAGGAGGTCCAGGCAGTGCGTGTCGCCGCAGGCGTCGCCCGCGACGACGCTCCCGTGCGCCGCGGCCAGCGCGGTGAGCGGGGCGTCGAGCGGGGTGCGGACGAGCACGGCGGCCCGGGTCAGGTCCCACAGCAGCGCGGTCCCGCCGGTGCCCGCGGTGACGGCACGGTGCCCGCCGGCGGCGGTCGCGGCGCAGAGCTGGACGGGGTCGGCGCGCACCGTGGTCACCCGGTCCGTGCCGACCGTCCAGACGTGCGCCCGGCCGTCGGCGTCCGCGGCGACGGCGTGGCAGCCCTCGTCGTCGATCGCGACCGCCGCGAGCATCGAGCCGGGCAGCGGCACGACGACCGGATCACCCGCGGCAGGCCGCCACGCGGCGAGCGCGGTGTCCGCGCCGAGCAGCACGGTGCTCCCGCCGGGCGTGAGCGCGGCCCGCCGGACCGGCGCCCCGGTCGTCGCGCTGCGGTAGATCCGGCCGGTCCGCGCGTCGGCGACGGCGACCCGGTCGCCGTCGCCGACCACCACGAGCGTCCCGCGCCCGGCCAGCACCCGGCCCGGGACCTCGACCGACCCGGCCGCGAGCCCGGTGGCGGCGTACCGCTCGGTGACGGTGCCCCCGGACGCGGTGAAGATCCGCATCCCGGCGGTGTCGGACCACACCGGGCCGGGCCCGCCGTCGCAGCGCCAGCACTCGTCGCCGGTCCGCAGGTCGAGGGCGACCAGCTCACCGGTGCCGCGGGCCGCGGAGACGATCAGCCCGCCCGCGACGACGATCGCGCCGACGGCCTCCGGGAGGCCGGGGCGGTCCCCGGCCGGTGCCGTGGCGGCCGGGTCCCACAGCAGGATCCGGCCGTGGTCGTCGCCGGTCGCGACGAGCGTGCCGTCGGCGTTCGCGGCCGCGGCCCGCACCGCGGTGCCGTGCCCCGTCAGCGTGACCCGGCCCGGCTCGTCGCCGGTCCACCACAGCTCGACGGTGCCGTCCGCCCGGGTCGCCAGCGCCCGTCCCGGACCCGCGGGGCCGGCGGCGGTGGCCGGGGCGCCGGACCGGTCGAGGACCACCGCGTCGTGCGGTACGCCGGCGGTCATCACGAAACCGTGCACCGCACCGTCGGCGGTGACGGCGAGCAGCTCCTCCGGCCCGGTCACCGCCACCCCGGTGACGCCCGCGTCGGCCTGGAGCGTCGCGAGCTGCGCACCGGTGGTGGTGTCCCAGGCGCGGAGGGTGCCGTCGTCGCCGCCGGTCACGGCGCGCCCGGACGCCGTCGCGACGAGCGCCCGCACCGGGCCGTCGTGCCCGGACAGCACCACCGCGGTGCCGCGGACGACGTCCCAGACCAGGGCGGTGCCGTCCAGCGCGGCGCCCAGCAGCCGGGTCGCACCGGAGGGGGCGTCGGCGAAGGCGAGCACGGTGACCGGGGTGGTGTGCCCGGTGAGGGCCGCCACCTCGGCGCCGCCCGCGGCCCGCACCCGGACGACGTCGTCGGACCCCGCGACCGCGACCAGCCCGCCGTCGGCGGTGGTCGCGACGGCGAGCACGGGCGCCGGACCGGCGGCCCGCTCCGGCCCGCACGGCCCCGTCACCGGGTGGGCGACGGGCGTCCCGGTCGCCGGGTCCCAGGCCACCGCGCCGCCGGAGGCGTCGACCGAGAGCAGCGCCCCGCCGGGGTCGACGGCCAGCCCGGTGAGGGCGTCGCCGTGCCCGTCGAGGATGCGCAGCAGCGCCGCGGACGGCGGCCGCGTCCGCCAGCGGGTGGCGAGCGCGGACAGCCCGCGGGACTCGATCCGGGCCCGCGCGGCCCCGGCCAGCGCGTCCTCGCCCGTGACGGCCGCCCGGGCCAGCAGCTGCTGGGGCAGCCCGGCGGCCTGCCCGGCGAGATCGGGGTCGCGCAGGTGGTGCGCCTCCAGGTCCAGCACGCGGCGCACCGCCGCCGCGCTGACGCCGGCCGGCGGGGTCAGGTCACCGGCCCCGTCGTGCAGGGCGCCGCCTGCGACGCGCTGCTCCAGTCCGTCCCAGAACATCTCGACGGGCATGCGGTGGTTCCTCCCCGGGGTCGGCGGCCGTCTGCATGTCGGGCCCCGCGCTCCATCGTTAACGCGCGAGGGGGTGTCACGGGCCGACCGGCGGTGACCGGTTCCGGCCGCTCGGTGACCGGCGGTGCCCCGGACGGGCGAACGCCGGATTCCCCGCGGTGACCGGCCGTCGGGGCGGTGAACGGCGCGCACCGGATGCGGGGGCCCCCGGATCCCGACCAGTACGCTGACCGCCCGACGATCCGGGGGAGGCGTGGACGTGGCGGCGGAGACGGCACCGGCGGCGCGGCGCGGCCGGCGGCCGATGAGCGACCGCCGTCGTGCCCTGCAGCGGCTCGAGATCTCCCGGGCGGCGATCCGGCTGTTCCGCGAGCACGGCGTCGCCGGGACCAGCGGGGAGCAGATCGCCGACGCCGTCGGCCTGTCGGCCCGCACGTTCTGGCGCTGGTTCCGGACCAAGGAGAGCTGCGTCGAGCCGGTGCTGAGCCTCTCGACCGACGCCTTCACCGCCTGCCTGGCCCGCTGGCCCGCCGGCCGGTCGCTGGAGGAGCACCTCCTCACCGACTTCCCGGAGCACGACGACGGCGGCCCGGACGACGGTGAGCTCGTGCTGGCCGTCGTCCGGATGTCCCGCGACGAGCTCGCGCTGCGCGCGATCTGGCTCGTCGTGCAGGAGCGGGCCGAGCCGGTGCTGGCCGGGATCCTCGCCGAGCGGCTCGGCCGCGACGTCGGTGACATCGAGGTCCGGGTGCAGGCCGCCGCGCTGAACGCGGCGCTGCGGATTGCGACCGAGGACATCGCGGCCGTCACGGCGGACGGCCACGAGCCCCCGGTCGACGACCTGACCGCCCGGCTCTCGACGGCGGTCCGGGCCGCCACCCACGGCGTCGCGGCGAGCCCACCGGCCTGACCGGCCGGCGGATCGGGTCAGCTCCCGAGCCGCACCAGGTTCCCCGCGCCGGTGCACGCCACGACGATCCCGTCCCCGTCGGCGGTGACCCCCGCGAACGGTGCCGGGCGGCGGGCGGCGCCGCTGCGGCAGTCGTCGGGCACGTGCGGCGGGCGGACGTCGAACGCGAGTCCCGACGCCGCGACGCCGGTGGCCCGCCGGACCGGGTCGATCCGCAGCAGCCGCCCGGTCCCGGCCTCGGCGCACCACAGCGCCCCGCCGGACGCGGCGAGCCCCTCCGGACGGTGCAGGCCGGCGCCGAGCACGGTGGATCCGCCGTCGTCGTCGAGCCGGAGGACCCGGCCGCCACCGGTCGTGGTCACGTACCCGCACCCGTCCTCACCGGTGGCGACGCCGACCGGCCGGTCGAGCCCGTCGGCGCGGACGGTGACGGTGCCGTCGTCGGCGACGTGCAGCACCCGCCCGGCGGCGGTCTCGGCGACGAGCACCCCGTCCCCGGCCTCGGCGACGCCGGTGGGGGAGCCGAGCCCGCCGGCCAGGGGCTTCCACGCGCCGGGTGCGCCCCGCCACACGCCGCCGGCGTCGGTGGTGAGCACGGTGTCCCCGCCGCGCCGGGCGATCCCGCGGACGCCGCCGCGGACCTCGGTCACGACGTCGCCGAGCGCGCCGGCCCGGCCGTCCGCGACGAGTGCGAGTCCGAAGTGGTCCGCGGCCAGGATCCCGTCCGGGGCGGCGGCGATCCCGAACGGGCCGTTCAGCCCCTCCGGCACGATCACGCGCACCGTCCCGGCGGGGTCGACGGCGTGGACGCCGCCGTGGAACGCCCCGGACACGTAGGCCGTGCCGTCCGGGGCGAACGCGACGTTGTCGGCCCCGCCGACCCCGGTGTGCAGCTCGCGGAGAGGCCCGTCGCCGTCGTGGGTCCACAGCGTCCCGCGCTCGCCGTTGGACAGGATCCGCAGCCGCCCGGCCGGGTCGAACCGGACGGCGACCGGGCGGTCCAGCCCGGCGAGGACCCGTTCCGGGGTGCCGCCGTCCGGGTCGACCCGCCACACCTCGCCGGAGAGCAGGTGCGGGTAGTAGAGGAGCCCGTCCGGGCCCACCTGCATCGCGTTGCCCAGCGCGAGGTCGTCCGCCAGCACCCGGGGCGGGCCGCCGGCGAGGTCGATCTCCAGGAGCCTGCCCTCCGGCACCAGCTCGTTGACGAACAGCCGGCCGCGGTGCCAGGCGATCCCGTCCGGCGCGACGATCCCGTCGGCCACCACGGTCGTCGCACCGTCCGGGTCGCGCCGCCACACCAGCCCGGCCGGGAGGTCGACGACGAACAGCTCGCCGCCGTCGCCGAACACCAGGTCGTCCGGGGCGGTCAGCGGGCCGTCCGGCCCGAGCACCGTCTCGATCTCCCCGGTGCCGAGGTCGAGCGCACCGACCGTGCCGCCGAGGAACTGGGCGATCCACAACCGGCCGTCCGGGCCGAACGCGATCCCGTTGGAGGCCCAGAGCGGGTTCGGCGGGCACAGTGGCTCGGCCCGCAGGCCGGGTGCCGTCCACAGCGGACCGGAGAGTGGCCCCGCGACGGGGCGGGCGCTCACCGCGGCCCCTCGAACACGTCGTCCATCCCGCCGTCGCGCCAGGCGTGCAGGATCTCGTGGAACTCCACCGGTCCACCGCCGAACTGCTCGTTCCGCTTCCGCGGGCGCCCCTCGAAGTTGTAGTAGCCGGGCGTGCACTCGGCGAGGAAGCCCTGCTGGTCGACCGCGCGGTCGCGGATCGTCGCCACCCAGGCGTCCTCGGCCCCGGCGGTGGGCTCGACGGCGGTCGCACCACGCCGGCCCGCCTCGGCGACGACGGCCGCGATGTGCGTCGCCTGCTCCTCCAGCACGTGCGTGAAGTTGACCGACGCCGAGTTCTGCAGGGCACCGACGTGGAACAGGTTCGGGAACCCGCGGCTGACCCAGCCGTGCAGGGTGGACAGGCCGTCGGCCCACTTCTCGCCCAGCGCGAGCCCGTCCCGGCCGCGGACGTCCGCACCCGCGCGGGTGGCCGGGTCGGCGCCCAGCTCGAACCCGGTGGCGAACACGATCGCGTCCACCGGGTACTCGGTGCCGTCGACGACGAGCCCGGCCGGGGTGATCTTCTCGACGCCCTGGCCGCCGGTGTCGAGCAGCGTCACGTCGTCGCGGTTGAATGCCTGCAGGTAGCGGTCGCTGAACGTGGGCCGCTTGCACATCTGCCGGTACCAGGGCTTCAGCGCGTCCGCGGTGGCCGGGTCGTCGACGACCGTGTCCACCCGGGCGCGGATCTCGTCCATCTTCTCGGCGTCGGCGATCTCGAGGGCGTCGGCGAGGGACTCGGTGCCGTGGGTGCGGGCGTAGCGGGCGACGCCGCGGATCGGCGCGGTGTCGGTCCACCGGTCGGCGACGCCGTCGTCCCCGGCGCCGCCGTGCCGTGGCGGCAGCATGTTCATCAGGTGCAGGAAGTCCTCGCGGCGGCGCCGCTGCCAGCCGGGTTCGAGCGACGACCACCACTGCGCGTCGTAGGGGGCGTCGTCTCGGACGTCCACACAGGACGGCGTCCGCTGCACGACGTAGAGGTGCGCGGCGCCCTCGGCGAGGTGCGGCACGCACTGGATCGCGGTGGCGCCGGTGCCGATCACGGCGATCCGCTTCCCGCCGATCCGGTCCAGGCCGCCGGTCGCGTCGCCGCCGGTGTAGGCGAAGTCCCACCGGCTGGTGTGGAACGTGTGCCCGGCGAAGTCCTCGATGCCCGGGATCCCGGGCAGCTTCGGCCGGTTGAACGGCCCCGACGAGATCACCACGAAGCGCGCGGTGACGGCGTCTCCGCGGTCCGTCCTGACGTCCCAGTGTCCGGCGTCGTCCCAGGTCAGCGACGTGACCTCGGTGCCGAACAGGGCGTCGGTGTAGAGGTCGAAGCGTTCGCCGATCGCCCGGGCGTGGCCGCGGATCTCCTCGCCCGGCGGGTACTTCCGGCTGGGCATCCCGCCGATCTCCTCCAGCAGCGGCAGGTAGATCGACGACTCGATGTCGCAGGCGATGCCGGGATAGCGGTTCCAGTACCAGGTGCCGCCCAGGTCGCCCGCGACGTCGACGATCCGGATCCGCTCCAGACCGGCCTCGCGCAGCCGGGCGGCGGCGACCAGCCCGCCGAACCCGCCACCGACGACGAGCGCGTCGACGTGGTCGTGCACCGGTTCCCGGTCCCCGGGCGGGGACCACGGGTCGTCGGCGTAGAAGCCGAAGTCGCCGGTGGCGGTGCGGTACTGGGCGGTGCCGTCGGTGCGGATCCGGCGGTCGCGTTCGGTGCGGTAGCGCTCGCGGAGCCGGTCCATGTCGGCGGCGGTCGGGTCGCCCGCGTCGGGGCGGGGGGTGGCATCGGTCGTCACCGCGGGGTTCCTCCGGGGAGTCGGGGGTCGGGTGTGGTCACCAGGTCACCGGCAGCCGGGCCGGGCCGCGCACGGCCGAGGTGGCGCGCCACTCGACGTCGTCGGCCAGGTCGAGCCCGGGCAGCCGGGTGGTGAGCGCGCGCAGGATCGTCTGCAGTTCCATGCGGGCCAGCGACGCGCCGAGGCAGTGGTGCGGGCCGTAGCCGAACGCGACGTGGGCGCCGGGGGAGCGGTCCAGGTGCAGTGCGTCCGGGTCGTCGAAGACCTCGGGATCGCGGTTCGCCGCGTTGGTGGAGACGAGCACGGCCTCCCCGGCGCGGACGGTGCCGCCGGTGAGCTCGACGTCGGCGGTGGCGATCCGCGGCAGCCCGGCCTGCCTGCCGAGCGGGATGAACCGCAGCATCTCCTCGACCGCGGCCGGGATCCCGTCGGGCTCGGCGACCAGCGCGTCCCAGCGGGAGCGCTCGTGCAGGAGCGTCCGGACCATGTTGCCGGTCATGTTCATCGTGGTCTCGTGGCCGGCGAGCAGGATCGCCGAGCCGAGCGAGACCATCTCGCCCTCCGAGAGCCGGTCGCCGTCGTCGTCGCGGGCCGAGACCAGGCCGCCGAGCACGTCGTCGCCGGGCCCGTCCGGCCGGTCCCGGCGCTCGGCGACGAGCGAGGCGATGTAGGTGTGCAGGTCGGTCATGGCCTGCCGCCGCTCCTCGACCGGGACGGCCGACGTCGACAGCGCCGCGTCGGCGGCGGCCCGGAAGGTGTCGCGCCCGTCGAGCGGCACGCCGAGCAGCTCGCAGATCACGATCACCGGGAACGGCATCGACACCGCCGACACCAGGTCGGCGGGGCTGCCGCCCGCGACGAGCCCGTCGACGAGGTCGTCGGCGATCCCGGCGACGTGCGGGCGCATCCGCTCGACGCGGCGGGCGGTGAAGGCAGCCGCGACCAGGCGCCGCAGCCTGCCGTGCTCCGGCGGGTCGATGTTGATGATCGACTCGGGCTGGCCGGGCCGCTCCGGGAGGGCCCGCGGCACGTCGGCGCCGACGACGGCGGCCCGGCTGAAGCGCGGGTCGGACATGACGGTGCGGACGTCGTCGTAGCGGGTGGCGAGCCGGCCCTCCTCGCCGTACGGCATCCGGATCCTGGCCAGCGGCTCCTCGCGGCGCAGCTCGGCGTAGCCGGGGTCGAACTCCAGCTCGTGGGCCTCGCCCAGCGGGTAGCTGCGGGCGTACGGACAGCCGTTCTCGGTGGTGGTCACGGTGCGCTCCTCGGGACGGATCGCGGTCGGGATGCCCGTCAATACTGGCAGATACTGCCAATAAAGCATGCTGAGACGAGCGTCTCGTCGACGCCCGGTCGGGTCGTCGTTAGTGTCAGTCAGTGACAACAAGGCACTGCGTGACAGGGGGTTGGGCGTCGTGACGCTGTCCGCTCCCGCACCCGTCCGCGGTCGTGCGCCGATGACCGACCGGCGCCGTGCGCGACTGCGGCTGGAGATCTCGCGGGCCGCCGTCGCGCTGTTCCGTGAGCACGGCGTCGCCGGGACCAGCGGGGAACGGATCGCCAAGGAGGTCGGCCTCTCCGCCCGCACGCTGTGGCGCTACTTCCGCTCGAAGGAGAGCTGCGTCGAGCCGGTGCTGGCGCGGGGCATCGACGCGATCGTCGAGGCCCTGCGCAGCTGGCCCGCCGACCGGACGCTCGACGAGCACCTGATCGCCGAGTACCACCCGCCGGCCGACGCCGAGGCTGCCGCCGACGCCGAGGCCGGGCTCACGGTGATCGCGCTGTCGGCGACCGAGCCGGGACTGCGCGCCGTCTGGCTGGCCGTCCACGAGCGGTCCGAGCCGGTGCTGGCGGAGGTCCTCGCCGGACGGCTGGGCCGCCCGGCCGACGATCTCGCGGTCCGGGTGCACGCCGCGGCGATGGCCGCCGCCCTCCGGATCAACGGCGAGGAGCTCGCCGCCGAGCTCGTCTGCGGCACCCGGCCGTCGGATCCGGTCGAGCGGCTCGCCGCCGCGCTGCGTGCCGCCGCCCACGGGGTCGACGCGGACCCCGCCCCACCCTCGTCCACCCACCACCGGGCAGGAGACCCCGAGTGACCACCACCCCGCCCCGTACCGACCCGGTACCGGCGCACCGGACCGGCCTGCTGATCAGTGTCCTGGTCGGCGCCGCGTTCGTGATGATCCTCAACGAGACGATCCTCAGCGTCGCGCTCCGCGACCTGAGCGTCGACCTCGCCGTGCCGACGACGACCGTGCAGTGGCTGACCAGCGGCTTCCTGCTGACGATGGCCGTCGTCATCCCCACCACCGGCTACCTGCTGGACCGCTTCACCCCGCGTCAGGTGTTCCTCGCGTCGCTGGGCACCTTCACCGCCGGCACCGCGGTGTCCGGGTTCGCGCCCGGGTTCGAGGTGCTGCTCGCCGGCCGGATCGTGCAGGCCGTCGGCACCGCGATGATGATCCCGCTGCTGATGACGACGATCCTGCGGCTGGTCCCGCAGGAGCGCCGCGGCGCGACGATGGGCACCATCACGATCGTCATCGCGGTCGCCCCGGCGATCGGCCCGACGATCGGCGGCGCCGTGCTCGCCGGCCTCGGCTGGCGCTGGATGTTCTGGCTGGTCCTGCCCCTGGCCGTGGCCGCGCTGGCGGTCGGTGCCCGCTTCCTGCGGCTCGACGGCGGCGGCCGCCCGGTCCCGCTGGACGTGCTGTCGGTGATCCTCTCCGCCGTCGGGTTCGGCGGCCTCGTCTACGGGCTGTCCGCGATCGGCAAGGGCAGCGGTGGTGGCATCCCGCCGTGGGTGCCGGTCGTCGCCGGCCTCGTCGCGCTCGCGCTCTTCGTCGCCCGCCAGCTGCGGCTGCAGCGGGAGAGCCGCGCGCTGCTCGACCTGCGCCCGTTCCAGAAGCGGCCGTTCGTCGTCGCGCTGGTGCTGACCGCGCTGGTGCTGCTGTCGCTGATCGGCGTCGCCGCGGTGCTGCTCCCGCTGTACCTGCAGACCGTCATGGGGGTGAGCACGGTGGTCTCCGGCCTCGCCGTGCTCCCGGGCGGGCTGCTGCTCGGCCTGCTCGGCCGTCCGGTGGGTGCGCTGTTCGACCGGGTCGGCGCGCGACCGCTGGTGATCCCCGGTGCCGTGCTGATGGCGGCCGGGCTGGGCCTGTTCTCCACCATGGGCCCGGCCACCCCGCTCTGGGTGGTGATCGCCTACCACCTGGTCCTGATGGGCGGGCTGTCGCTGATGATGACGCCGCTGATGACGGAGGCGCTGGGCTCGCTGCCGGACTCGCTGTACTCGCACGGCAGCGCGATCCTCTCCACGCTGCAGCAGGTCGCGGGCGCGATGGGCACCGCCCTGTTCGTGACCGTCGCCGCGACCGGCTCGGCGCCCGGCGGACCGTCGCCGGACGCGGCCGGCCTGCACGCGGCGTTCGCCGTCGCCGGTGGGGTCGGTGTGGTCGCGGTGCTGCTGTCGCTGCTGGTGCGGGGCCGCACCGGGGCCGTCCGGCCTGAGGTCACGATGCACTGAGCAGGGCGTGGCCCGGGAACCCGACGGGCTCCCGGGCCACGGCGCTCAGGCGGTGGCGAGCTTCGCCCGCTCGTCCCGCTCGGTGGTCGCGTTCAGGACCTGGACCTTGTCGCCGTTCTCGAGGTCGGTGAAGAACCGCTGCGCCTCGACGGCGTCGAGCTTGACGCACCCGGCCGACGCGCGGTCCCGGTCACCGCCGTGGAACGCCACCCCGCCGTCGGCGAAGAACACCGACCACGGCATCGGCGACGGCTGCCCCTCGGGCGTCGTGAACTCGCCGCTCGTGTGGTCCGCCTCCTTGCGGTACACGCGGAACGAGTGCCCGATCGGCGTCTCCTGACCGGCCCCGCCGGACGCGACCGGCACCGGCCCGTGGGTGACCGCCCCGTTCTCGATCAGCCAGGCCCGCTGCGTCTCGAGATCGACGCAGGCCCGTGCCGAGACCGAGCACGGCGTGCCCGGGACCTGCTTCTCGGCGTGCGTCTGCCGGGCGGCCTCGCTGTTCTCGGCCTCGGCGTCGGCGGTCGCGACACCGGCGGTCGCGATCCCGGCGACGACGACCAGTGCCGCCACCGCCGCGGTCGCGGCCCGGTTCCGGCGGATCGTCCTGCTCGGCACGTGCACGGCTCCTCGTGACTCGGTCGGTACCCCGACCGGTACAACGCCGACGGGTGGCTTCCGTGACGGTCGACGCACGACCTCGCCCGGGGTTGAGCCACGATCGGGTGGTCGCGGGGGAGCGGTCGGCGGGGCCGGCCCGCCGTGACTCCACTGCGTCCTCCCGCGCCGTCACTCCACGGTGACCGACTTCGCCAGGTTGCGCGGCTTGTCGACGTCCCGCCCGAGCGCGACGGCGACGTGCCGGGCCAGCATCTGCAGCGGCACGGTCAGCAGCAGCGGGGCCAGCTCGGGCTCGGTGCGCGGCACCCGCAGCACGGCGTCGGCGAGCCCGTCGGGCAGGTCGGTGTCGGTCACCGCGATCACCGGGCCGCCGCGGGCCCGGATCTGCTCGATCGTCCCGATGTTCTTCGCGAACAGGTCGTCGCCGGGGACCAGCACCACGCTGGGCATCTCCGGCGTGATCAGTGCCAGCGGGCCGTGCTTGAGCTCGGAGGCGGGGTAGGCCTCGGCGTGGACGTAGGAGATCTCCTTGAGCTTCTGGGCGCCCTCCCGCGCGACCGGGCTGCAGCGGGTGCGGCCGACGAAGAACATCGACGACGCGTCGGCGTACCGCTTCGCGACCTCGGCGATCTCCCCGTCCTGTTCGAGGACGGTGTCGATGTGGCCGGGCAGCGCGGCCAGCGCCTCGACGACCCGCCTCCCGTCGGCGACCGACAGGTCCCGGACCCGGCCCAGCAGCACGGCCAGCATCGCGAACGACACGGCCATGTTCGTGACGGCCTTCGTCGAGGCGACGGAGACCTCCGGCCCCGAGTGCAGGAACACCCCCGCGCCGCACTCGCGGGAGATCGCCGAGCCGATCACGTTCACCGCGCCGATCACGCGTCCGCCCTTGCGGCGCAGCTCCTGCACGCAGCCCAGCGTGTCGGCGGTCTCGCCGGACTGGCTGACCGCGACGTAGAGACAGTCGGGGTCGACGACCGGGTTCCGGTGCCGGAACTCCCCGGCGGGCTCGGCCGACGCCGGGATGCGCGCCAGCTCCTCGACCAGACCGGCGCCGATCTCCCCGGCGTAGTAGGCGGAGCCGCAGCCGAGGAACAGGACCCGGCGCACCCCGCGCAGGTCCCGCGGGTCGAGCTCCAGCCCGCCGAGCCGGGTCGTGGAGAACCGGGTGTCGAGACGGCCGGCCAGTGCACGGCGCACGGCGTCCGGCTGCTCGGCGATCTCCTTGGCCAGGAAGTCCGGGTGCCCGCCGAGCGCGTAGTCCTCGGACTCGGTGTCCACCGTGGTCGGCGGGATCCGGGTGGCGCCCTCGATCCCGTCGGCCCGCACGGTGACGAGCTCGCCGTCGTCGAGGAAGACGACCTGGCGGGTGTGCCGGACGACGGCGGCGAGGTCGGAGGCGACGACCATCTCGCCGTCGCCGATCCCCAGGACGATCGGGCTGCCGTTGCGGGCGACGACGATCTCCTCGGGGCGGTGCGCGTCGACGACGGCGAGCCCGTAGGTGCCCTCGACCGGCGCGAGCGCGGTCCGGACGGCGTCGGCGAGGGTCGGGGCGCCGGCGTCGAACGCCTCGGCGATCAGGTGCGGGAGCACCTCGGTGTCGGTGTCGGACACCGGCCGGACCCCGCGCGCGACGAGCCCGGCACGCAGCCCGTCGGCGTTCTCGATGATCCCGTTGTGGACGACGGCGATGCGCCCGGACGCGTCGGTGTGCGGGTGCGCGTTGCCCTCGCTCGGCTCTCCGTGGGTCGCCCACCGCGTGTGCGCGATCCCGGTCCGGCCGCGCGGCGGTTCGTCGCCCAGCACGTCCCGCAGGTCGTCGACCCGCCCCGCGGTGCGGCGCACGGTGACGCGCCTGCGGTGCACCACGGCGAGCCCCGCCGAGTCGTACCCCCGGTACTCCAGCCGGGCCAGCCCGTCCAGCAGCACCGCCGCGGCCTCCCGCGGCCCGACGTACCCCACGATCCCGCACATGCAGGTCTCCCTTCCTGGTCAGCCGTAGACGATCCGGCGCAGCCGGCGCTGCGAGATCTCGCCGGGCGCGACGACGCGGGCGGCGAGCTCGGCGGCGATGTGCGGCCAGATCTCGTCGTTGCGCCGGTCCCGGGACTGCAGCTCGCGGTGCCGCCGCCGGACGAACTCCTCGGTCGTCTCCCCGAAGTGGGCGACGACGTCGGCGACCACACGGGCCGCGACGGGTTCCCCGAGTCCGGTGGTGGCGGCCACGTGGCGCACGAGATCCGGATCCACGGCGGTGATCCTCCCCGCCACGGGCCCGGAGTGCCACGATCCTGCCCGGAATCGGGCAGGGACTGGGCCGATCAGTCGTCGCGGGAGATCCGGAAGGTGAAGGTGAGCTGCCGCCATCCGCCGTCCGGGACGGTCCCGTCGGGCATCGCACCGGTCCGCGGTACGAAGTCGACGATCAGGTCCTCCTTCACCCCGAAGACGGCGTCGGAGTCCAGGTGCGCCCCGCCGGCGACGAACAGCTGGGTGATCAGCTCCCGGTACCCGTCGGCCGTGATGAGGAAGTGCAGGTGCGGCGCCCGGAAGGGGTGCCGCCCGGTCGCGTCGAGCATGGAGCCGACCGGCCCGTCGGCCGGGATCGGGTACGCGGCGGGCAGGATCGAGCGGAACCGCAGCCGTCCGTCGTCGCCGGTGCGGAACCGGCCGCGCAGCACCGGTCCGTCCTCCTCGGGCAGCTGCAGGTCGTAGAAGCCGTCCTCGTCGGACTGCCAGACGTCGACCACGGCCCCCGGGACCGGCCGGTCGTCGGTCCCGGTCACGGCGACGTCGACCCACAGCGGGGTGCCCTTCTTCCCCGCCGAGACGTCGGCGCCCTGGGCGAGCTCCGGTGGTCCCTCGGTGTAGAACGGCCCGAGCACCGCGGACGACGTCGTGTCCGGCGTCCGCGAGTGGGTCAGCACGTCGACCACGCTGGACAGCCCGAGGGTGTCCGAGAGCAGCACGAACTCCTGCCGCCGCTCGTCGGTGGCGTGCCCGGTGGCGGTGAGGAAGTCGATCGCGGCCTGCCACTCGGCCTGGGTGAGCTCGTGGGTGCGGGCGTAGCCGTGCAGCGCGCGGACGAGTCCGGTGAGGAGCTCGCGCAGCCGCGGGTCGCCGGCCCGGAACGAGTCGACGACCTGGGCGGTCAGCCGGTCGAGCGGGCCGGCGACCGGGTCGGCGGGCTCCTGCGGGACCGGCCGGGCACCGGCCCACGCCCGTCCGAGCAGGTCCCGGATCCCGTCCCGGGTGAGCGGCACCGGGTTCGGGTAGGGCCGCTGCACCGCGAGGTCGGCGACGCGGTCCAGGCCGGCCTCGGTGACGCCGAGGTCCCGCAGCGCTGTCGGCCCGCCCGCGGAGACCACGAGGTCGTGCACCGCACCGGCCGGGTCCGCGGTGCCGAGCACCTCGCCGAGCCGGGGGAGCGCGGCCGCGTTGAGGGCGATCACGTGCGGCAGCAGGACGGTGTGGGTGGGCGCGTGCGGCAGGTCCAGCGTCCCGCCGAGGGTGTGCGCGAGCTTGTGCTGCACCCCCATCCCGACCCGGCCCAGGCAGGTCCCGGCCAGCCACGCACCGCGCAGCAACTGCTCGGGATCCCCGGACCGCAGGCCGGTGACGAGCACGCGCACCGCCTCGACCGCGACGGCGTCGGTGAGCGGGGTCGCGCCCGCCCCGTAGAGCGCCTCCACGGCGTGCGCGAGGGCGTTCACCGCGCTCGGCACCGCGACCGCGGCGGGCAGGTCGCGGACCAGGTCGGTGTCGTAGACGACGGTCTCCGGACGGATCGCCTCGTCGGTCCGGGTGGTCTTGACGCCGCCCTCGGTCTCGCCGAGCACCGCGGTGCACTCCGAGCCCGAGTAGGTCGACGGCAGCACCACCTGGTCGGCCCCGGTCCGCACGGCGATCGCCTTGGACAGCCCGATCGCCGACCCGCCGCCGACGGCCACGACGCAGTCGGCCCCGGCCTCCCGGAACGCGGCGAGGGCCTCCGCGGTGACCTCCGCCGGCGTGTGGACGACGGCCCGCGGCGACCGGCCGGCCAGCAGCGGCCCGAGCACGTCGGCGACCCGCTCACCGGCACCGGACGGGCTGCGCCCGGCGACGAGGAACACGCGGGACCGGCCGAGCCGCTCCACCTCGTCGCGGACGGTCCCGAGGGTGCCCGTCCCGAACAGCACGCGGGTGGGGGCCGGTTCGTGGACGAGGGACATGCGGGATACCTCCGGGGCGTCGGCGATCCGGTCGTGCGCCCGTCAGTATGGTTGAGAGGTCAACGATCGTCCAGGCGGCGCTCGGTGCCGCGGGGCCCGAGCAGGCGGGCCGCGTCGGCGGCGGCGCTCTCGCTGATCTCGCCGGAGATCCGTTCGATGAAGGCGTCCATCGTGGACTGCATCCGGGCCCGGAACGAGCTGAGCAGCGCCGTCGTCGCGACCGGTTGCAGGCCCTCGACCACGGTCTGGATCCGTGGCACGCCCTCCGCGGGCAGCCCGTCGCGGACGTAACCGGCCCAGACCTGCTCGGCGAACAGCTCGACGAACAGCTCCGCGATGCGCCCGGTGTGCTCGTCGAGGTGTTCGCGCAGGGTCAGGACGGCCTCGAGCGGGATGCCCAGACGGACCGCGTCCCCGCCGGCCCGCACCAGGTCCGGCCGCAGGATCCGGATCCTGCCGGGACCGGCCGGCTCGACCAGCCCGGCCTCGCGCAGCCGTGCCGTCGTGACCCCCGGCCCCGCCGTCCCGGGCCCGGCGTCCCCGGGGTCGCCCCGGAGGGCTTCCAGGGCCTCCGGTGGCAGGCCCATCCAGCCGGCGAGGGCGTCCTCGTCGATCTCGACGGGCTCCTCGGGACGCCACGGGGCGAGCATGCCGCGGTAGAGCCGCAACGCGTCCTCGGCCGCGCGGTCCGGGTCCTGGCGCACCAGCACCTCGATGGCACCCAGGGTGAACCCGCGACGGCGCAGGCCGTTGACGAGATCGAGCCGGTCGAGGTGCTCGTCGGTGTAGCGGGCGGCACGTCCGGCCATCCGTGCGGGCGGGAGCAGCCCGCGTGAGACGTAGGTGCGGACGTTGCGCACGCTCATCCCGGCCCGGTGGGCCAGCTCCTCGATCGGATAGTCCGCCACCGCCGCGATGCTAGTGACGACGATCGTGACACCGCCTGCCGGTGATCCTATGTAACGTTCTCGGTCGATACGTCAGGGCGGTATCGGTGCAGCTCACACGGTCGTGACGGTTCCAAGTTGCCGGATCGCCCGCGATCCGGTCCGATGGTCGGCAGCCACGACGGGGAGGTCGGCCATGAGCGACACCGGTACCGCGCTGCCCCGCGGACTCCGGCGGGCACGCCGGGCCGCGGCCCGCTTCACCACGCCCCTGCTGCCCGACGACTACCTCCTCCTGCTCAACCCGCTCTGGTCGGCGCGGGAGCTGCGCGGCCGGGTCGTGAAGATCGTCCGGGAGACGTCCGACGCCGCCACGCTGGTGATCCGGCCGGGGCTCGGCTGGTCGTTCGGCCACCGGGCGGGCCAGTACGTCGGCATCGGCGTCCAGGTCGAGGGCCGGTTCCACTGGCGGTCGTACTCGCTCACCTCCGAGCCGCGGCGCGACCGCAGGCACATCTCGGTCACGGTGAAGGCGATGCCCGAGGGCTTCTTGTCGAAACACCTGGTCGACGGCGTCGGGCCGGGCACGATCGTGCGTCTCGCGCTGCCGCGGGGCGAGTTCGTCCTGCCCGACCCGCCGCCGTCGCGGCTGCTGTTCCTGACCGCGGGAAGCGGGATCACGCCGATCATGGCGATGCTGCGCACCCTGGACCGGCGCGGCACCGTGCCCGACACCGTCGTCGTGCACTCGGCACCCCGCAGCGGGGACGTCATCTTCGCCGCCGAGCTCGAGCGGCTGGCGCAGCGGCACCCGTCGCTGCGGCTGCACCGGCACCTCACCGGCGAGCGCGGCAGGCTCACGCCCGACGACCTCGCGCGCTACTGCCCGGACTGGTCCGAGCGCAGCACCTGGGCGTGCGGACCGTCGGCGATGCTCGACGAGGCGGAGGAGCTCTGGTCGTCGGCCGGGTGCGACGACCGGCTGCACGTCGAGCGGTTCTCCGCGGCGCTGCGCGGGGGAGAGGCCGAGGGCGGCACGGTGACGTTCGCGCGCCGGGGCTCGGCCGTCGCGGGGACGTCCACCCCGGACGACGGCGACGTCGCCGCCACCGTGGAGATCGACGGCGCGACGACCCTGCTGGAGGCCGGCGAGTCGGCGGACCTGGATCTGCCCTACGGCTGCCGGATGGGCATCTGTCACACCTGCGTCGTCGGCCTGCGGTCGGGGACCGTCCGCGACCTGCGTGACGGCAGCGAGCACCGCGCCGACCCCGACACCCCCGCGGAGAAGGTGCAGACCTGCGTCACGGCCGCCGCCGGCGACTGCGTCCTCGAGATCTGAGACCCGCACGACCGACCCGACCCCGGAGGGAGCCCACCGTGGCCATCTCGGACGTCAAGGAGTTCGCCCACCTGACCGACGCCGACGTCGAGGCGATCGGACGCGAGTTCGACGCGATCCGCGCCGACGTCGAGGAACGGCGCGGCCAGTCCGACGCGGACTACATCCGCAGTCTGATCACCTGGCAGCGCCGGCTCACCGTCGCCGCCCGGGCCACCCTGTTCGGCAGCCGGGTCCCCGCCCTGTGGGCCGCCGGCACCGCCATGCTCTCGGTCGCCAAGATCCTCGAGAACATGGAGATCGGGCACAACGTCATGCACGGCCAGTGGGACTGGATGAACGATCCGGAGATCCACTCGTCGACGTGGGAGTGGGACAACGTGTGCCCGGCCGAGCAGTGGCGGCACTCCCACAACTACCTGCACCACACGTATACGAACGTGATCGGCAAGGACAAGGACGTCGGCTACGAGATCCTCCGGGTCCGCGCCGACCAGCCCTGGCACCCGGTCTACCTCGGCCAGCCCGTGTGGAACGTGCTGCTGATGCTGCTCTTCGAGCACGGCGTCTCGCTGCACGACCTCGACGTCGAGGGCCTGCTGAAGCTCAGCGTGGACGATCCCGCGGAGTTCCGGCGCAAGCTGCGCGACGTGGGCCGCAAGCACGCCCGGCAGATGCGCAAGGACTACGTGCTGTTCCCGCTGCTGACAGGCCGTGCGTTCGTCCCGACACTCGCCGCGAACGCCACGGCCAACGTGGTCCGCAACGTCTGGTCCTACGCGATCATCTTCTGCGGGCACTTCCCGGACGGTGCCGAGGTGTTCACCGAGGAGGAGCTCGACGACGAGACGCGTGGCGAGTGGTACCTGCGCCAGCTGCTCGGGTCGGCGAACTTCGGCGGCAACCGCCTGATGCACGTGATGTCGGGCAGCCTCGGCTACCAGATCGAGCACCACCTCTTCCCGAACCTGCCGTCGAACCGGTACCCGGAGATCGCCGTGACGGTGCGGGAGGTCTGCGACAAGTACGACCTGCCCTACACGACGGGTCCGTTCCCCCGGCAGTTCTGGCAGGCGACCCGGTCGATCTGGCGGCTCTCCCTGCCGGCGCGGGGGATCCGGGAGCGGGAGCACCGCCGGGAACGACGGGGTCTGCGCCGCAGGCCCGCGCGCACCGAGGCGGCCTGACCACCGCCCGCACCCGGGAAATCGCGGCCCGACCTGCGGGAACGTCGGTAACCGACCCCCCCCTGTTCAGGCACCTCGGACGGTCCTGTAACTTTCTCTCTGTCAGCGAGTGAGCCGGACAGAACGGGCCCTGGAGGCCCGGTCAACAGGCCCGCTGGCCACTACGACCCCCCAGTCGGCCTTCGAGTTTGTTGTGGGTTTACGGTGGTGGGGTCAAGGCGATCCGCCTTCTGGATCCGGTCGGGAGATCGGTGATGGTGGTGCGGGTGTCTTTTGAGAACTCAACAGTGTGTCGAGCTATTTTTTGGTTTGGCGTTTTTGTGCCAGATTGTTTGTTTGGCTGCCGGTGCGACCCCGTCGTGCTGGTGGGCCAGTTGTTTGTAAGTCAGGGTTTTTGTTGGAGAGTTTGATCCTGGCTCAGGACGAACGCTGGCGGCGTGCTTAACACATGCAAGTCGAGCGGTAAGGCCCTTTCGGGGGTACACGAGCGGCGAACGGGTGAGTAACACGTGGGTGACCTGCCCTCCACTCTGGGATAAGCCCGGGAAACTGGGTCTAATACCGGATAGGACCTCTCAACGCATGTTGGGTGGTGGAAAGTTTTTTCGGTGGGGGATGGGCCCGCGGCCTATCAGCTTGTTGGTGGGGTGATGGCCTACCAAGGCGGTGACGGGTAGCCGGCCTGAGAGGGCGACCGGCCACACTGGGACTGAGACACGGCCCAGACTCCTACGGGAGGCAGCAGTGGGGAATATTGCGCAATGGGCGGAAGCCTGACGCAGCGACGCCGCGTGGGGGATGACGGCCTTCGGGTTGTAAACCTCTTTCGCCAGGGACGAAGCTTTTGTGACGGTACCTGGAGAAGAAGCACCGGCCAACTACGTGCCAGCAGCCGCGGTAACACGTAGGGTGCGAGCGTTGTCCGGAATTATTGGGCGTAAAGAGCTCGTAGGCGGTGTGTCGCGTCGGCCGTGAAAACTTGGGGCTTAACTCTGAGCGTGCGGTCGATACGGGCATCACTTGAGTTCGGCAGGGGAGACTGGAATTCCTGGTGTAGCGGTGAAATGCGCAGATATCAGGAGGAACACCGGTGGCGAAGGCGGGTCTCTGGGCCGATACTGACGCTGAGGAGCGAAAGCGTGGGGAGCGAACAGGATTAGATACCCTGGTAGTCCACGCCGTAAACGTTGGGCGCTAGGTGTGGGGACCATTCCACGGTTTCTGCGCCGCAGCTAACGCATTAAGCGCCCCGCCTGGGGAGTACGGCCGCAAGGCTAAAACTCAAAGGAATTGACGGGGGCCCGCACAAGCGGCGGAGCATGTGGATTAATTCGATGCAACGCGAAGAACCTTACCTGGGTTTGACATGCACAGGATCGCGGCAGAGATGTCGTTTCCCTTGTGGCCTGTGTGCAGGTGGTGCATGGCTGTCGTCAGCTCGTGTCGTGAGATGTTGGGTTAAGTCCCGCAACGAGCGCAACCCTTATTCCATGTTGCCAGCACGTAGTGGTGGGGACTCATGGGAGACTGCCGGGGTCAACTCGGAGGAAGGTGGGGATGACGTCAAGTCATCATGCCCCTTATGTCCAGGGCTTCACACATGCTACAATGGCTCATACAGAGGGCTGCGAGACCGTGAGGTGGAGCGAATCCCTTAAAGTGAGTCTCAGTTCGGATCGGGGTCTGCAACTCGACCCCGTGAAGTTGGAGTCGCTAGTAATCGCAGATCAGCAACGCTGCGGTGAATACGTTCCCGGGCCTTGTACACACCGCCCGTCACGTCACGAAAGTTGGTAACACCCGAAGCCGGCGGCCCAACCCTTGTGGAGGGAGTCGTCGAAGGTGGGACTGGCGATTGGGACGAAGTCGTAACAAGGTAGCCGTACCGGAAGGTGCGGCTGGATCACCTCCTTTCTAAGGAGTCTCACCATGTGGTGGGGCACCGGCTCGTTTCTTTCGTTTCTTCTGAAATGTTGGGGATGTGTTGGTTCCTTAACTGAGATCGCACTGTCGGCCCCGAGTGTGGGTCGGGTGTGACTGGGTGGAACGCAATGAACGTCAGGCTGTGGTTCGGCACACTGTTGGGTCCTGAGGGGACACCGGTTTGGTGGGTGTTGTCTTTGGCCGCGTGGGTTCTGGGTTGTCCTAACGCCTTCTGGTTGGGGGTGGTGGTTGCCTGGGGTCTTGTGTGGTTGTGGGTTGAGTGTTGCATAGTGGATGCGAGCATCTTGTTGTGGTCAAGTTGTTAAGAGCACATGGTGGATGCCTGGGCATCAGGAGCCGATGAAGGACGTGGGAGGCCGCGATAGTCCTCGGGGAGTTGTCAACCGAACTGTGATCCGAGGGTGTCCGAATGGGGAAACCCAGCACCCGTCATGGGGTGTTACCCGTACCTGAATTCATAGGGTGCGTGGAGGGAACGTGGGGAAGTGAAACATCTCAGTACCCACAGGAAGAGAAAACAACAGTGATTCCGTGAGTAGTGGCGAGCGAAAGCGGAAGAGGCTAAACCGTGTCCGTGTCAAGCCGGCAGGTGTTGCGGATGCGGGGTTGTGAGACGTGCTGTTCATCTTCTGCCGAGGATGGGACGGTCCAGTGTTTGTGTTAGCGGAACGACTCTGGGATGGTCGGCCGTAGTGGGTGAGAGCCCCGTACGCGAAAGCATGAGTCTGGTCGTGGGCATTGTTCTCGAGTAGCAGCGAGCTCGTGGAATTTGCTGTGAATCTGGCGGGACCACCCGTCAAGCCTAAATACTACCTGGTGACCGATAGCGGACTAGTACCGTGAGGGAAAGGTGAAAAGTACCCCGGGAGGGGAGTGAAATAGTACCTGAAACCGTGTGCTTACAAGCCGTCAGAGCCTGGAGCAGTCTTGTGCTGCAGGGTGATGGCGTGCCTTTTGAAGAATGAGCCTGCGAGTTATGCTTCGTGGCGAGGTTAACCCGTTGTGGGGTAGCCGTAGCGAAAGCGAGTCCGAATAGGGCGGTGGAGTCGCGGGGTGTAGACCCGAAGCGGAGTGATCTACCCATGGCCAGGGTGAAGCGTCGGTAAGACGTCGTGGAGGCCCGAACCCACCAGGGTTGAAAACCTGGGGGATGAGCTGTGGGTAGGGGTGAAAGGCCAATCAAACTTCGTGATAGCTGGTTCTCCCCGAAATGCATTTAGGTGCAGCGTCGTGTGTTTCTCATCGGAGGTAGAGCACTGGATGGCCTAGGGGGCCGACAAGCTTACCGAAGTCAGCCAAACTCCGAATGCCGGTGAGTGAGAGCGCGGCAGTGAGACTGCGGGGGATAAGCTTCGTGGTCGAGAGGGAAACAGCCCAGATCACCGGCTAAGGCCCCTAAGCGTGCGCTAAGTGGGAAAGGATGTGGGATCGCCCGGACAACCAGGAGGTTGGCTTAGAAGCAGCCACCCTTGAAAGAGTGCGTAATAGCTCACTGGTCAAGTGGTCCTGCGCCGACAATGTAGCGGGGCTCAAGCGCACCGCCGAAGCCGTGGCAATGACACTGTTGTGTTGTTGGGTAGGGGAGCGTCCTGCATCTGGTGAAGCCCGGGAGTGATTTACGGGTGGAGGGTGTGGGAGTGAGAATGCAGGCATGAGTAGCGAATGCAGAGTGAGAATCTCTGCCGCCGGATGACCAAGGGTTCCTGGGCCAGGTTGTTCCGCCCAGGGTGAGCCGGGACCTAAGGCGAGGCCGTCAGGCGTAGTCGATGGACAACGGGTTGATATTCCCGTGCTCGTGATAGTGCGTCCATGCCGGGGCCGGTGATGCTAACCATCCGAACCCACCTTCGCTCCTTCGGGAGTGTTGTTTGTGGGGGAGCGTGGGATCCGATCCGGTAGTAGGCAAGTGATGGGGTGACGCAGGAGGGTAGCTCCGCCACGCGGTGGTTGTCGTGGTGTAAGCCTGTAGCCCGAGTCCTAGGTAAATCCGGGGCTCATCAAGGGTGAGAGGTGATGCGTAGCCGATTGAGGCGAAGAGGGTGATCCCATGCTGTCGAGAAAAGCCTCTAGCGAGTGCTGTTGCGGCCCGTACCCCAAACCGACACAGGTGGTCAGGTAGAGAATACCGAGGCGATCGAGCGAACTGTGGTTAAGGAATTCGGCAAAATACCTCCGTAACTTCGGGAGAAGGAGGGCCATCTGCCTTGAAGCCCCTTCGCGGGCTAGGGGTGGGTGGTCGCAGAGACCAGGCCCAAGCGACTGTTTACTAAAAACACAGGTCCGTGCGAAGTCGCAAGACGATGTATACGGACTGACGCCTGCCCGGTGCTGGAACGTTAAGAGGACCTGTTAGCTCCTTTGGGGGCGAAGCGGAGAATTTAAGCGCCAGTAAACGGCGGTGGTAACTATAACCATCCTAAGGTAGCGAAATTCCTTGTCGGGTAAGTTCCGACCTGCACGAATGGCGTAACGACTTGGGCGCTGTCTCGACCACAGACTCGGCGAAATTGCATTACGAGTAAAGATGCTCGTTACGCGCGGCAGGACGGAAAGACCCCGGGACCTTTACTATAGCTTGGTATTGATGCTCGGTTCGGCTTGTGTAGGATAGGTGGGAGACTGTGAAGTCGTCACGCTAGTGGCGGTGGAGTCGTTGTTGAAATACCACTCTGGTCGAATTGGGTGTCTGAACCTCGGGCCATGATCTGGTTCAGGGACAGTGCCTGGTGGGTAGTTTAACTGGGGCGGTTGCCTCCTAAAGAGTAACGGAGGCGCCCAAAGGTTCCCTCAGCCTGGTTGGCAATCAGGTGTTGAGTGTAAGTGCACAAGGGAGCTTGACTGTGAGACTGACGGGTCGAGCAGGGACGAAAGTCGGGACTAGTGATCCGGCACCTCCTGGTGGAAGGGGTGTCGCTCAACGGATAAAAGGTACCCCGGGGATAACAGGCTGATCTTGCCCAAGAGTCCATATCGACGGCATGGTTTGGCACCTCGATGTCGGCTCGTCGCATCCTGGGGCTGGAGTAGGTCCCAAGGGTTGGGCTGTTCGCCCATTAAAGCGGTACGCGAGCTGGGTTTAGAACGTCGTGAGACAGTTCGGTCCCTATCCGCCGCGCGCGTTGGAGACTTGAGGAAGGCTGTCCCTAGTACGAGAGGACCGGGACGGACGAACCTCTGGTGTGCCAGTTGTCCCGCCAGGGGCACGGCTGGTTGGCTATGTTCGGGAGGGATAACCGCTGAAGGCATCTAAGCGGGAAGCCTGTTCCAAGATGAGGTCTCCCACCACCTTGAGTGGGTAAGGCTCCCAGTAGATGACTGGGTTGATAGGCCGGAGATGGAAGCCTTGTGAGGGGTGGAGTTGACCGGTACTAATAGGCCGAGGGCTTGCCACAACATGTTGTTCGCATCCACTGTGTGACCCTGAGTCCACAACCATTGGTTGTGTGGTCTCTGTTTCCTGGGTCTTCTTGTGTCTCACCGTGGTGTGGGGTGTGAGGGGGTGTGGGGTGTAATTGGATAGTGTTGTCGGTGGTTATGGCGGTAGGGGAACGCCCGGTCCCATTCCGAACCCGGTAGCTAAGCCTTCCTGCGCCGATGGTACTGCACTCGACAGGGTGTGGGAGAGTAGGTCGCCGCCGACATTCAACATTTCAGGGGATCCCTCGGACCGTTTCGGTCCGGGGGATTTTCTGCGTTCTAGGCCCGGTTTTCTGGTGGCGGTCCGACGGTCCGGTGGGTCCGGGGCGCGGGTCCTGGGGTGTCGTCGACGCCGGGTGGGTGTGTCGTCTGCGGTCGTCGTGCGTTCCGCGGGACGCCGCCAGGTCCGCGGAACGCCGCCAGGACGGGGAACACCGCCGGGACCGCGCAACGCTGCCAGGACCGCGGAACGCCGCCAGGTCCGCGGAACGCCGCCAGGTCGGCGCAACGTTGCCAGGGCCGCGTTCCGCGGAACGCGGTCGGGACGCGGACGGGTTCTCGGAGCGCGACCTGCCCGACCGGCGGGCGCCGACCCGGCGCGGACCTTGTGCCGACCCGGTGGCGAGCGGCTCCGACAGCTCTCCCGGGGCCCGCAGACCGTCGGGGCGCGTTCCGCGGAACGCGCCCGCACGGCGTCCCCCAGGTCGTTCACACAGGCGGCGCCGGCGGCTGCCTGTGGGGCCGGACGGGTGTTCGGCGCCCGACCGGAGGGCGGGCCAGGTCGGGGCCGGCCACAGGCTCGCGCGCAGTGAACGCGTGTGCGTACGGGTCGTTGCGGAGATGTGGCTGATCGGGCGTCGACCGTTCTTGGTCGGCTCCACCGTTCTGACCATCGTGGCTGTGCCGGCCGTGCCGGCCGTGCCGGCCGTGCCGGCCGTGCTGGCCGAGGTACCCGTGGCCCTCGTGGCCCTCGTGGCCCTCGTGGCCCTCGTGGCCCTCGTGGCCCTCGTGGCCCTCGTGGTCGTCGTTCTCGTCGTGGCGGTCGGCGTGGTAGTGCGTTCCGCGGAACGCCGCCACGACCGCGTGCCCCGGAATTCGGGCAGGGAGTGAACCGGTTCTCGGAGCACGAGCTTTCCGGGTGGCTGGGGTGGCCCGGTGGCGGGCGGCTCCCATGACTCTCCGTCGGCCCGCGCGGACGGTGGTCCGCGTTCCGCGGAACGCGCACCCCTGGGTCCCCGGTACGCCGTTCCCGCAGGTGGGGCCGGTCGGGTGTGAGGAGGACGGACCGCCGTCGGCACCCGAGCGGAGGGCGTGCGTGGCCCGGACACCTGACATCGGTGGCCGGCTCGCCCGTCGTGCCGCTGGAGCCGCGTGCGTTCCGCGGAACGCAGCGGAGCGGACCACCTCGGCCGCCGCGCCGGGTCGCTGCGACGTGTCGGTGCGCGTTCCGCGGAACGTTCCGGGTGGGTGACGTTGCACAGGAATGGAGCCGCGGTGACGGAGGTGGTCCCCCGAACCGGCAGCCTGCCGGACCCGACGGGATGCGTTCCGCGGAACGCGGGGTCCGGCTGGGTCCGTGATCCGCGGCGCAGGACTGATGGTGCGGAGTGCGTTCCGCGGAACGCGTCGGTGCACGGCGCTCCGAGGTGACGACCCGTCGCTCGCTCCATCGCGTCACAGGCACGGGAGGACCGAGCGGCGTTCCGCGGAACGCGCATCGTCAGCTCTGCGAGCACCGTCGTTCGTTCGCGCCGTATGCCCGATGAACGCCCACGCTGCCGTGTCCGTCGGAACCCGCGCTCTCTGCCGATCTGCGGCCCCGTGCACGGGATGGCGTCCGGCGCGCCGTGTGCCCGAGTGCGTTCCGCGGAACGTGACCGGCGCGGCGTTCCGCGCGGTCGCGGCACGGCCTGTGTCGACCGTGGACGGCACCGCGTCCCGTGACGGGGGCCGCGTTCCGGGACGCGCCGCACGCCGACCACCGATGTGGGCGCCTGCTCGTCCCGCAGCCCGTTCTGTGCTCCCATGCACAGTGGGATGTATGCAGAGCTGAGATTTGTATACTTGAGCGTGGGTCGATCCGGAGGCCCGTCGTCGTCGAGGAAGGTCCGCATGAGCACCGCAACTCCCACCCGTCCCTGCTTCCATCTCGCGATCCCGGTCGACGACCTGGCGGCCGCCCGCCGGTTCTACGGCGACGTCCTGGGCCTGCCCGAGGGCCGGTCGTCGGACATCTGGGTCGACTGGAACTTCCACGGCCACCAGGTCGTCACGCACGTCGCCCCGCGGTCGACCCCGCCCGCGCACAACCCGGTCGACGGGCACGACGTCCCGGTGCCGCACTTCGGGCTGGTGCTCCCGGTGGCCGGGTTCCACGAGCTGGCGGACCGCCTGCGCGCGGCGGGCACCGCGTTCGTCATCGAGCCGTACCAGCGGTTCGCGGGCGAGCCCGGGGAGCAGTGGACGATGTTCCTGACCGACCCCGCCGGCAACAACCTGGAGTTCAAGGCGTTCGCCGACGAGTCCCAGATCTTCGCGAAGTAGATGTCCCGCACCAAGGCCGGCGCGATCCACGATGCGCTGCGCGACGAGATCGTCGCCGGTCATCGCGCGCAGGGCTCCGTTCTCGACGAGGCCGAGCTCGCCGCGACGTTCGGCGCCTCCCGGACACCGGTCCGGGAGGCGCTGCGCCGCCTGCAGAGCGAGGGGTTGCTGACCACCGGCAGTCGTCGTCAGATGCGGGTCGTCGACCTGTCCGGCCACCGCAGCGACGCGCACCGGCGGGAGATCGCCACGGTGCGCGTCGCGCTGGAGGGGGCCGCGGCGGTCGAGGCGTGCACCGTGCACACCGAGGGAGAGGTCGATCCGCTGCGGGTCGCCGTCCTGCGCCAGCGGCGGGTCGCCGCGACCGGGGACGTCGAGGGCTTCCTCGCCCTCGACGAGGAGTTCCACCGCGATCTCGCCGCGCTCGCCCGGATGCCCACGCTGTCGCTCCTCCTCGAGCAGCTCGGTGCGTTCGTCCGGCTCGCCCGGCAGGGCGTCCCGACCGACACCGGGCACATGCTCGGCCTCGCCGACGAGCACGATCACCTGCTCGACCTGCTGGAAGACCGCGACCCGGGTGCACTGCGGGAGGCGCTGTCGTCGCACATCCACGACCTGGGTCCGCGCGGGAGTCGCAACGAGTTCTAGACCGAACAGGGGTCGGCGGGAACCCGACGGCCCCCGTGTACGACAGTGACGGTATGGACTGTCAGCTGTGCCGCGAGGTGGTGTCCGCCGCCCTCGACGGCGAGGCCGCCCCCGAGGAGCGCGCGGCGGCCGACGTGCACCTCGACGGGTGTCCCGCCTGTCGCACGTACGCCGCCGGCGCCGAGCGCGTCACCCGCCTCACCCGGGTACGCCCGGCGGAGGAGGTACCGGACATCGCGGCCGCGGTGCTGTCGGCGCTCGGCGTCGACGACCCCGACACCGTGGCCGTCCCGTCGGCCCGGCCGGACCTGACCTGCCTGGCCGGGGGCTGCTGCGGCGGCGACGTCGTCGCCGATGTCGTCCCCGGTGCCGAGCGGTCGGCGTGCGGCTGCCTGGCCAGCTGCGGCTGCGGCTGCCAGGACGGCGCTCCGTGCCGGTGCGGCACGAAGGCCGCCTGAGCACGGGCGCGGACCGGGGACCACCCCCGTGACGGCACCGGCCGGGGCCTGCCATCCTGGCAGGCGTCGCGCACGACCCGCACCGTCCGGCGCGCGGGCCACGGCGAGGAGCAGGAGGGACCGCATGAGCGAGCAGCCTGCCCCCCACGCCTCGACGAGCCCCGAACTGGAGGACGAGCTCACCCGGATCGCCTGGCGCGTGGAGCGCTGGATCGACCCCGGGCCCGCCGCCGTCGTCGCGGGCGCGTCCGTCGCCGCGATCTCGGCGTCGCTGCTGATGCCCTGGTCCGTCCATGCCGACGGCTGGCAGATCCTGGCCGGACACGTCGTGATGGGTCCGCTGCCGCGGCTGTTCACCGTGGTCGCGGCCGTCGGGCTGGTCGTCTCCGTCCTCGCGCTCCTGACCCGGTTCTGGCCACTGGCCTGGACGGCGGCGACCTGCACCGGGATCGGTGCGCTGACCGGCCTGTGGGCGGTGTGGGCACGGCAGACCGGGAGCCCGGAGGCCGACATCGGCCCGGGGCTGGTGGTGACCGTGCTCGGCGTCTGCGTGCTGTTCGCGACCTGGGCCCGGATCGTCGTCGCCGCCGGCACGCACGTGCCGGGAGCCCCACCGGCCTGACCTCAGCCGGCCGTCCGCAGCCCCGCACGGACGGCGAGGGCCCGCACCGCGGCGGCGACCTGGTCCGGCGACTCGTGCACCGGGGTGTGGCCCGTGCCGAGCACGACGAGCTCGCCGTCGCCGACCGCCGCGGCCAGCTCGGCCGCGCGTTCCACCGGCCGCGTCGGGTCGTGCCGTCCGTGCACGACGGTCACCGGCATCGTCAGCGCCGCGAGCCGCGGTTCGAGATCGAGGTCGCGCTGGCTCGCGAGCACCTGGGCGACGGCCTCCGGTGTCACGCCCGCGGCGTAGTCGCGCAGGACGGCCGCGAACTCCGCCGTGGGAGGCGTCGCGAACGAACGGTCCAGGACGGCCTGCCGCAGCTCCGGGCCCCACGCGGTGCGGACCCGCTCGATGATCGCGTCGACGTCGCCGTGCCCGCGCATGTGCGCCCCGGTCCCGACGGCCAGGAGCCCGGCGACCAGCTCCGGCCGCTCCGTCGCCAGCCACAGCGCGACCGCTCCGCCGGTCGAGTGCCCGATCAGCAGGACCGGGCCGCGCCCGGCCGCGGCGACGGCGTCCCCGATCCGGTCCGCGACGGCGGGCACCGTCCACGGGCCGGAGCCGGTCAGCCAGTCGACCGGCTCGACGTCGAAGCCGTCGCCGAGGGTCGCGGCCAGCGCGTCGAACACGGCGGGGGAACACAGCGTCCCCGGCACCGCGACGACCGGCACCGGCCGGCCGGGTCCGCTCCCGCTCATCCGGCCAGTGTGGCGCGCCGGCCCTCGGCCAGGTCCTCCAGGTCGGACACCGCGGCGTCGGCCTGGGGGAGCGCCAGCATCGCCCGCTGCGCGCGGCGCATCTGCGCGCGCACCGGGGCACCGTGGTCGCCGAGCAGCTCGGCGCAGGCCTCCGCGACCCGCGCGGGGTCGGGCGGGCAGTGCGCGCCGATCCCGAGCGCGGCGACCCGCTCGGCGTTGTGCTCCTGGTCGCCGAACTGCGGCAGCACCGCGAGGGGCACCCCGTGCCGGACGGCCTCCCGGATGCCGTTGTAGCCGCCGTGGGTGAGGAACAGGTCGGCGCACTGCAGCAGCAACGGCTGCGGCACCCAGGGCGACGGGTGCACGTGGTCCGGGAGGTCGACGTCGTCGAGCGGCAGCCCGCCCGTGGACAGCACCACCTCGGCGTCGAGCCGTGACACGGCGTCGACGACCGTGCGCAGCGCGACGTGCGGGTCGACCGGACCAGGGGGCGGCGGCTCGCCGGCGCGGGCGGCGTCCTCACCGCGCCGGGCCATCATCGGCATCGCGGTCCCGATGCCGGCCAGCACCAGCGGGCGCCCGGCCGGGAGCTCGCCGATCCAGGCCGGCAGGGTCTCGCCACGGGCGACCTGGTCGTCCTGCCGGAACGCGAGCGGCGCCGTGATCCCGGGTGCGGCCAGCGAGAACTCGGCCGGCATGCAGTCCAGCCTGCCCCAGCGGTGCAGGGCCGCCGGGTCGGCGGGCGCCGCGAACCCGAGGTCGCGGCGGCGCTCGGCGAGGGCGTCGGCGACGATCTCCGGGGTCAGCACGTTGCCCGCACCCGACGGCGCCGCCACGCACGGGACACCCAGGTGCTCCGCCACCAGCAGGCCGGCGGTCTCACCGCCGTCGCGCAGCACCAGGTCGGGCTTGCCGTCGCGCTCGCACACCTCCAGCAGCGCCCGCGCCGAGCCGGTGACCTGCGGGCCCGCGAACAGTGTCGGCAGCATGGCCCGGGTCAGCTCGGTCGTGCTCAGCGACGACGGGTCACCGAGCGCGGCGAGGACCGGCCCCAGGTGCTCGGCGGCCTCGGTCATCGGCGCGAACACCGCCTCGACCCGCACCGGGGCGTCGGCGAACACGCCCGCGACGTCCGGCGCGCAGGCGACGACGACGTCGTGCCCGGCCGCGCCCAGTGCCCGCGCGAACGGCAGCACCGCCCGGCCGTGGGAGGGGGACCCGGTCACGCTGCAGACGACTCGCACCCCTCGATGATCATCCGGTTGGTTGCGGGATGCAAACGGTCAGCTCCGGGTCCACCGGCCGAGCACCATCAGCGTGCGGGTACCGGTGACGGTCCCGGTCCGCCGCAGCCGGTCCACCACCTCCTGCAGGTGGTCGAGGTCGCGGACCCGCATCTGGACGAGCGCGTCGAGGTCGCCGGCGACGGTGTAGACGGCCTGCACCTCGGGCTGGCGGGACGCCGTCTCGACGATGTCGCCGACGCTCGTCGCACCGGCGTAGCGGACCTCGCTGAACGCCTCCACCGGCCAGCCGAGCCTGCGGTGGTCGACCTGCACGGTGAAGCCGGTGATCACCCCGGTCTCGCGCAGCCGGTCCACCCGGCGCTTCGTCGCCGCGGTGGACAGCCCGACCCGGCCGGCCATGTCGGCGAAGGTGCGGCGGCCGTCCTCGTGGAGCAGCCGGAGCAGCGCGTGGTCGATGTCGTCGACCTCGGGGTTGTCGGGCACGGGGGGCCTCCGGCGCAACGATGTCCTGTCTATCGGGCAGCACAAGCGTATCCGTTGCGTCTTCGTGGCGAACTTGCTGCACTGCATTGCGCCGGTGGTCGGCGTCACGTTGTCCTGTACGCACCGTGCCGGGCGCCGCGCGGGCCGGGCACCCCGGTCCGCGCCCCACCACCGACTCGACGAGGAGCCACGCATGAACGGTCCGACCGAGGTCGGTGTGACCCTGGACGACAAGTACGTCGCCACCCGCGGCCGCGCGCCGATGACCGGCGTGCAGGCCCTCGTCCGGCTCACCCTCGCCCAGGCCCGGCTCGACGCCGGGCGCGGGTTCGACACCGCGTCGTTCGTCTCCGGCTACCAGGGCTCCCCGCTGGGCGGCCTGGACACCGAGTTCGGCCGCGCGCGCACCCACCTCGACGCGGCCGGCGTCGTCTTCCGGCCGGGGCTGAACGAGGAGCTCGCCGCGACCGCCGTCGCCGGCACCCAGATGCTCGACGCCGTCCCGGGCGCCCGGCACGACGGCGTCGTCGGGTACTGGTACGGCAAGAACCCCGGTCTCGACCGGGCCGCCGACGCGATCCGGCACGGCAACCTGGCCGGCACCGCGCGGCTCGGCGGTGCCGTCGCGATCATCGGCGACGACCCGTCCTGCAAGTCCTCCACCGTGCCCAGCTCCTGCGAGCCGATCGCGCAGAGCCTCTGCCTGCCGCTGCTCGCGCCGGGCTCGGTGTCCGAGGTGGTCGAGTTCGGCCTGCACGCCGTCGCGCTGTCGCGGGCCACCGGGCTCTGGACCGGACTGAAGATCATCGCCGACGTGGCCGACGCGTCGTCCACGGTGGAGCTGGGAGCGCTCGACCCGGACCTGCTGGGTGTGCCGCTCCCGCCCGCGACCGACCGGGCGCAGGCCGGAGCGCTCGTCGGCCCGGCCGCGGTCGACGCCGAGCACGACCAGCTCACCCGGCGTCTCGACCTCGCCCGCCAGTACGCCCGCGAGACCGGACTCAACCGCGTCACCTTCGACGCCCGCGAGTCCCGGCTGGGGATCCTCGCCTCCGGCACCGGCTACGCGACCGTGCTCCGTGCCCTCGACGACCTCGGCCTCGGTGAGGGCGAGCTCGACGCGCTCGGCGTCCGGCTGATCCGCCTCGCGATGCCGTTCCCGATCGACCGCGACGCGCTCGCCGGCCTGGTCGAGGGGCTGTCCGAGGTGCTCGTCGTCGAGGACAAGGTGCCGTTCCTCGAGGGGCACCTGCGCGACGCCCTGTACGGCCGCGACCACCGGCCGCGGATCACCGGCCGCCGCGACGACCGCGAGCGCCCGCTGCTCACTGCCCGCGGCCAGCTCTCCGCCGAGGACGTCGCCCGTGCCGTCGCCGCGCGGCTCACCGCGTGCGGGGCGACGCTCCCGGCCGGGGCCGTCGCGCACCTCGACCGGCTCGCCCCGCCGAAGCCGTCCCGGATCACCGTCCCGATGGCCGGCGACCTCGGCAGCCGCACCCCGTACTTCTGCTCCGGCTGCCCGCACAACACCTCGACCCGGACCGCGGACGACACGCTCGTCGGCGTCGGGATCGGCTGCCACGCGATGATCGCGCTGGACGGCGAGCACCGCGGCCGCCAGGTCGGGCTGACCCAGATGGGCGGCGAGGGCGCCCAGTGGTTCGGGCTCGCCCCCTTCACCGACGACCGCACGCTGGTGCAGAACCTGGGCGACGGGACCTTCCACCACTCCGGCTCGCTCGCGATCCGGGCGGCCGTCGCCGCCGGGGTCACGATGACCTACAAGCTGCTCTACAACGACGCGGTCGCCATGACCGGCGGTCAGCGCGCCGAGGGCCGGATGGGCGTCCCCGAGATCACCCGCTCGCTCGCGCTGGAGGGCGTGCGCCGCATCGTGGTCACCACCGACGAGCCGCAGCGCTACCGGCGCACCGCGCTCGACCCGATCGCGTCGGTGCGCCACCGCGACGACCTGCCCGGCGTCGAGCGGGAGCTGGCCGCCGTCGACGGCGTCACCGTCCTGATCCACGACGACCGCTGCGCCGCCGAGGAGCGACGCCTGCGCAAGCGCGGGAAGCTCCCCGTCCCGGCGGAGAAGATCGTGATCAACGAACGGGTGTGCGAGGGCTGCGGCGACTGCGGCGACAAGAGCACCTGCCTGTCGGTGCTCCCGGTCGAGACCGGGTTCGGCCGGAAGACGCGCATCCACCAGGCGTCCTGCAACTCCGACCTGTCCTGCCTGAAGGGCGACTGCCCGTCGTTCCTGATGGTCACCCCCGGCACCCCGCGCCGCCGCGGGATCCCGCCGCTGCCGGTCACCCTCACCGACCCGGAGCCGCGCACCACCGGCGACTCCACGCTGATCCGGATGCCGGGCATCGGCGGCACCGGCGTCGTCACCGCGTCGGCGGTCCTGCAGATGGCCGCCCACCTCGACGGCCTCTGCGCCGCCGGGCTGGAGCAGGTCGGGCTCGCGCAGAAGGGCGGCCCCGTCGTCTCCGACGTGCGGATCTCCAAGCAGCCCGTCGACGGCATCCTGCGGGCCTCCCGCGGCACCGCCGACGTCCTGATCGGGATGGACCTCGTCGGGACGGCCACCGACGCCACCCTCGCGGTCGCGCGGCCCGGGCACACCGTCGCCGTCGTCACCACCTCCCTGATGCCGACCGCGGCCATGGTCACCGGCCGGGTCGTGCTCCCCGGCTCCACCGAGGACGCCGTCGAGCGGATCGGACGGGTCACCCGCGACCTGCTGACCGTCGACGCCCAGACGCTCGCCGAGGCACTGTTCGACGACCACCTCCCGGCGAACATGCTGCTGCTCGGCGCCGCCTACCAGCACGGGGTGCTGCCGGTGTCCGCCGAGGCCCTGGAGCAGGCGGTCCGGCTGAACGGCGCCGCGGTCGAGCGCACGCTCACCGCGTTCCGCTGGGGCCGGGCCGCTGCGATCGACGCCGCCGCGGTGCACGCCGCGCTGGTCGCGCCCGAACCGGCCGTGGTCGCGGTCGACGAGACGTCCGGCGCGCTCGCCCGCTCCGTCGCGTCCGGCGACGAGTCCTTCGAGGACCTGCTCGCCACCCGGATCGCCGACCTCACCGGCTACCAGGACGCCGGGTACGCCCGCCGCTACGCCGAGGAGGTCCGCCGGGTCGCCGCGATCGCGAGCGTCCGGGCGGGCGACGACGCCGGCACCCGGGTCGCCGCGGCCTACGCCCGCGGCCTGCACACGCTGATGGCCTACAAGGACGAGTACGAGGTCGCCCGCCTGCACCTCGACCCGGTCGAGGTCGCGCGCCGCGCGAGCGAGTACGGCCCGGACGCCCGGGTCTCGGTGATGCTGCACCCGCCGGTGCTGCGGGCGCTGGGCATGCAGCGCAAGATCGCGCTCGACGGGCGGGTCGCGGCGCCCGCGTTCCGGGCGCTGCGCGCGGCGCGCCGGCTGCGCGGCACGGCGCTGGACGTGTTCGGCCTGGCCGGGGTGCGCCGCGTCGAGCGGGAGCTGATCGGGGAGTACCAGGCGCTGGTCCGGGAGGCGCTGGACGCGCTCGACCCCGGCACCGCGGAGGAGGTCGTCGCGGTCGCGGAGACGGCGTCGATCGTCCGGGGCTACGAGGACGTCAAGCTCGCGAACGTGGAGCGTTTCCGCGCCGCGGCCGCCGAGCGCCTGGCCGCCCTGCGCGGTTGAGTGCCGCCGGGGCCGGGCGCGGTCGGGCGCGGGCTACTTCAGCAGCTTCTGCACCTCGCGGAACCGGGGGTGGGTCGCGTCGCGCAGCCACTCGAACAGCACCATCTCCGAGGTGACGACCTCCGCGCCGGCCGCCCGCGCCCGGTCCAGCGCGACGGACTTGTCGCGGGGGTCCCGGGAGCCGGTCGCGTCGGCGGCGACCAGCACCCGCCGGCCGTCGGCCAGCAGCTGCAGGACCGTCTGCAGCACGCAGACGTGCGCCTCCATCCCGGTCACGACGATCTCCGAGCGGCCGGGCGGGAGCAGCCCGGACCCGTCGGCGGCGAACCGGGACTTCGGCGTCACCAGGTGCGGGTACCCGGAGAGCTGTCCGACGGTGGGCCCGAGCTTGTCCGGGACCTGCTCGGTGGCCAGTACCGGCACACCGAGCAGACCCGCGCCCTCGGCGAGCCGCGCGGCCCGCGCGACGACCTCGTCACCGTCGTGGATCGCGGGGGCGAGGCGTTCCTGGAGGTCGACCAGCAGCAGGACGGCGTCGTCGGCGGTCATCAGCACGGACCGACCGTAACGCGGGGACTCACTCGCAGGCGACGCCGTCGTTGTCGCGGTCGAGCTTGGCGGCGTACCCGGGCTGGCCGCGGTAGAGGGGGGCGGCGCCCGCGGCGCGTGCGGCCGTGCAGTTCTTGTAGTAGGTCCCGCCGGACGACGCCGGGGCCTTCGCCGCGGGAGCCTTCGTCGCCGGGGCCTGCGCGACCGGGCGGGGTGCGGCGGTGCGCGGTGCCTCGGTGCGCGGGGCGGCCTGCAGCGCGGCCTTCCGCTCGGTCGTCGGGGCGGCCTGCCGGGTGGCGGGCTCGGTGGAGGCGCCGCAGCTGCGGCCGCCGGCGTCGAGGGCGGTCAGCCCGGCCAGGTACGACGCCGAGGCGTTGTTCCCGCCCCGGTAGACGCCGGTGTGGGTGGCCGGGACCATCAGCCGGCCGAAGTCGCCGGACGCGGTGCCGACGTAGCGCACCTCGCGGCCGTACCGGTCGAGGTCGACGCCCGGCTCCCGGGTCAGGGTGACGGTCGCGCCGGACAGCCACCGGCGGGCCGCCGCCGTGGCGTCGCGGCCCCCGGTCGTGCCGGTCTCGCAGGAGTCGATCCCGATCACCCGGATCCGCCGGTCGCCGACGCGGAACGTGTCGCCGTCGGTCACCGAGGTGACGACGACGGTCTCGGCGCCGGTCCCGTAGCCGGTCGACCCGCTGCCGGAGCCGGTGCCCGCCGGCGCCGCGGGGGACGAGGTCGTCGCCGGGGCCGCCGCGGGGGCGACGGCGGCCGCGGGGCCGGCCGCGGAGGCGGCGTCGGTGATCGTCGGCTCGTCCGGGCCGCCACAGGCGCACACGGTGGCGGCGACGACGAGAACGGTGCCGAACAGACCGGCCTTGGACACGGGGTTCCTCCGGGAGGACAGGGAGCGTGGTCCGGCGGATGCCGGATACGGCCGGTTCGTCGACGGTGGCGGAGTAAGCGTTAACCCGGTGGGAGCAGGCATCGTCAGAACTGATGAGGACGGCTCCGCGGGCTAGGCTCGGCGTCGTGGCAGAGCAGGTGATGCCGGCCGCGTTCATCGGGCACGGCAACCCGATGAACGCGCTGGAGACGAACCGCTACACCGAGTCCTGGCGCGCGTTCGGTGCGTCGGTGCCCCGCCCGCGGGCGATCCTGGTGATCTCCGCGCACTGGTACATCAACGCGACCGCCGTGACCGCGATGCCGCGCCCGCGCACCATCCACGACTTCTTCGGCTTCCCGCAGGAGCTCTTCGACGTCCAGTACCCGGCGCCCGGGCTGCCGGGGCTGTACGAGGAGATCGCCGAGATCGTCCGGCCCACCTGGGTCGGGGCCGACGCCGACAGCTGGGGCATCGACCACGGCACCTGGTCGGTGCTGGTGCACGCCTTCCCGGACGCGTCGATCCCGGTCGTGCAGCTGGCGATCAACGCGAACGAGCCGCTGGAGTACCACCTGGAGCTCGGCGCGAAGCTCGCCCGCCTGCGCCGCTCGGGGGTGCTGGTCGTCGCCAGCGGCAACGTGGTGCACAACCTCGCCGGCGTCGACTTCTCCCGGCCGGACGACGGGTTCGACTGGGCACAGCGGTTCGACGAGGCCGCCCGCGAGCTGATGACCGGCACCCCGGACGAGTTCGCGACCCTCGACCGACACCGCGACTACCGGCTCGCCGTCCCGACCCCGGACCACTTCATACCGGCGCTGTACCTGGCCGGGCTCGCCTCGGCCGACGGCGGCGAGCGCCCGGAGGTGCTCGTCGACGGCTACGCCTACGGCTCGCTGTCGATGACGGCGTACACGGTCGGCCTGGACCGGGCGGCGGCCGGGGGAGCGGGCGGCCTGGCCGGCGCCCCGGCCGTCGCGCCGCAGGGGCCGCCGCCCGAGTCGTCGGGCATCTGAGCGCGCGCCCGCCCGGTGGCGGGACGGTCAGTCCCGGGACGCCCGGATCACACGGTCGAGCACGGCGCGGAGGTCCTCCAGCTCGGCCGGCGGCATGCCCAGCCGCTCGACGATCGCGGGCGGGATCGCCTCGGCCTCGCGCCGCAGGTCGCGCCCGGCCGCCGTCAGCGTCACCGCGAGGGTCCGCTCGTCGCCGGGCACCCTCCTGCGCTCCAGGAACCCGGCCGCCTCCAGGCGTTTGAGCAGCGGCGACAGCGTGCCCGGGTCGAGGGCCAGCTCGCGTGCCAGCTCACCGCCGGACCGCGGCGACCGCTCCCAGAGCGCGAGCATCACCAGGTACTGCGGGTGGGTCAGCCCCATCGGCTCGAGCAGCGGCCGGTAGAGCGCGATCACGTTCCGCGCGGCGACGGCCAGGGCGAAGCACACCTGCCGGTCCAGCTTCAGCAGGTCGTCCTGGTCACCCGGGGATGCGGCCTCCACGACCGGCATCGTACATTGTTGGTGCACCAAGGATTGGGGGACCAACAGTGGACGAGCCGCACCGTCCCGGCCCGCTGCGCTGGCTGCTCTACGTCTTCGGCGCGGGACTGCCGGACCGGCACCGCACCTGGGTGCTGCACGACGTGACGGTGCCGACCTGGCAGCTGCGCCACCTCGTGCGGGTCACGGTGCAGCTGCTGCCGATCGGGGTGGCCCTGTACCTGCTCATCCCGGGACCGGTGTACGTCCGGGCGCTGTCGGTGCTGGCGGGTGCCCTGCTGGGCTACTTCTACTCGGTCGCCTACATGTACGAGTCGGCCGAGCACCGGGTGGTGAAGGCCGGCTACCCGGTCGGGCACGCCGCCGCCGTCCGCGCCGAGGCCGGCGCGGACGAGCGGGACGCGGCGCGCGAGCGCTACGAGCGCCGCTGGCGCAGCTGAGCCCGGCCCGGGTCAGCCCGCCATCGTCTCCGGCAGCCACATCACGATGCCCGGCACCGCGGCGAGCAGCACCACCAGCACGAGCAGGCCGAGCACGTAGGGCAGGACCCCCACGAAGATCTCCTCGGCCGGGCGGCCGGTCGAGCTCGACACGATGAACACGTTCATCCCGAGCGGCGGCGTGACCAGCCCGATCTCGGCGAGCAGGATGACCAGCACGCCGAACCAGATCGGGTCGAAGCCGAGCTGCTCGATCAGCGGCAGCACCACCGGCACGGTGAGCGCGAGGATCGCGAGCTGGTCGAGGAACGCGCCCAGCACCAGGTAGACGACCGCGATCAGCGCGAAGATCAGCAGCGGTGGTGCCGCGATGCCGCCGATCGCCTCGACCAGCGTCACGGTGATCCCGGTCAGCGTCATGAAGTAGCCGAACAGGTACGCCGACGAGATGATCAGCAGGATCATCGCGGTCGAGGTCAGCGTCTCGACCAGCGCCTCCCGGATCCGGGCGAGGTCCAGCCGGCGGCGCGCGAGCCCGATCGCCAGCGCCCCCGCGACGCCGAGGCCCGCGGACTCGGTCGGCGTGGTCAGCCCGAAGTAGATCGAGCCCACGACGAGGAGGAAGAGCACGGCGACCGGACCGAGCACCGGGATCGTCCGGATCTTCTCGGCCATCGTGTGCCGCTGCCCGGCCGGTGCCCGCTCCGGGTTCCGGCGGACCAGGACCAGCGTGGTGACGATGATGGTCAGGGTGACGAGGAGGCCGGGCACCAGGCCCGCGACCAGCATCTGGCCGACGCTGACCTCGGCGAGGATCGCGTAGAAGACCAGGATGATGCTCGGCGGCACCATCGCGGCGAGGGTCCCGACGACGGCGACGAGACCGCCGGCGAGCGTGCGGTCGTAGTTCTGCCGCTCCATCTCGGGGACGGTCGTCGAGGCCAGTGCGGCGGCCGCGGCGGTGCTCGACCCGGAGACGGCCGCGAAGGTGGCACCCGTGGTCGTCGTCGCCACCCCGAGCCCGGCGGGGACCCGCCCGACCCAGATCCGGGCCGCCTCGAACAGCTCGGTCGTCACGCCGCTCTTCAGCACGAGCTGTGCCATCAGGATGAACAGGGGGATCGCGGCCAGCGTGTACGCCGAGACCGCGGTGTAGGGCGTCGTCTGCAGGAACCCGACGGCCGTCTCCGGGCCGCCCAGCGCGAGCAGGCCGACCACGCCGCTCAGGCCGATCGCGATGCCGACCGGCACCCGGATCAGGAGCAGGGCGAAGAGCAGGACCAGCACTCCGGCGAGGACCATCAGTGCGTCTCCTCCGCGGTCACGGGGCGGGCGGGGGTGTCGGGGGCGTCGTCGGTGTCGTGGGTGTCGCTGTGGGTGTCGTCGCGGGTGTCGCCGCCGGTGCCGTGACGGGCCACGGTCACGAGGGTGTGCAGGGAGCGCAGCACGGCCAGCCCGGCGCCGAGCGGCACCATCACCGCCGACGTCCACACCGGCCAGGACAGCTCGGACGCGCCCGCGAGCGGGGCGTCGCCGAACCGGGCGGCGTCCAGGGTCAGGACCAGCCCGCCGTAGCCGACCAGGGCCAGGAACACCGCGGTCAGCAGCGGCCCGAGCAGGTCCAGTGCGCGACGCCCGCCGGGGCCGAGCCGGGTGTACACCAGGTCGATCCGGACGTGCGCGCCCTCGCGCACCGTGTAGGACAGCCCGAGGAAGAAGAGCCCGATCAGCGCGTAGTCGCCGACGAAGCCGACCGACCACGACAGCGGCGCCCCGACGAGGTAGCGCAGCGCGACGTCGACGACGATCAGCACGCCGGTGGCCGCCAGGCCGGACAGCCCGACGGCGGCGAGGACGTTCTCGGCGGTCCGCAGCAGGCGGTCGGCGGGGCCCCGCTCCGGCGCGCTCATCGTGCCGCCTCCGCGTTCCCGGCCCGGGTCAGCGCCTGTTCCATCGCGGTGAGGACGGCCCGGCCGGGCTTGCCCCGGTCCTCCATGCCGGTGACCCAGTCGGCGCGGACCTCGGCGACCTTCTGCTGCCAGCGGGCCTGCTGGGCTGGCGTCAGCGAGGTGAAGGTCATCCCGCCGGCCTCGAGCTCCGCCCGGGCCTCCTCGGTCTCCCGGGTCATCTCGTCGCACAGGTGGCCGACGGTCTCGTCGCCGGCGACGCGCATCGCCTCCCGCTGCGGCTCGGGCAGCTCCTGCCAGAGGGACTCGGAGATCGAGAAGGTGAGGGTGAACCCGCCGAGGGGGGCGCCCTCGGTGGCGTGCGAGGCGACCTCGTCGAGGCGGTAGGGGACCGCGCTCATCGGCGGCAGCGTCATCGCGTCGACGGTGCCGCGGGACATCGCCTCGTAGACCTCCGGCCCGGCGATCGAGACGGGGGTGGCGCCCAGGTGGCCGAGGGTCTGGTCGACGACGCCGCCGGGGGAGCGGGTCAGCAGCCCGGCCGCCTGGTCCGGGTCGGTGACCGGGCCGTTGGTGAACAGCTCGTACTGCGGGACGACGCCGACGAACAGCGGCCGCAGCCCGCGCGGGGCGAACTCCTCCTCGTAGAGGATCCCGCCCTCGCGGGTCAGCTCGCTGACGGCGCGCGCGGTGGTGCAGGAGTCCCCGCTGAGCCCGGGGAGGTCGCCCACGTTGGACAGCGGGAGCTTGTCCGACAGGTAGGGCGGGGAGACCACGCCGATGTCGACGGCGCCCCCGGCGACGAGCTTGACGTAGTCGGTGGCCTTGCCCAGCTGCTCGGACGGGAAGTAGTCGAAACCGACGGCCCCGCCGGTCAGCTCGGTCACCCGGTCGGTGAAGTGCACGATGCCGTCCCGCGAGGCGGGATGCGACACCGGGTAGGAGTCGGCGACCACGAGCGTGCGTGCCGCGTCCGGCCCGGGATCCCCCGGTGCGGGTGCGCACCCGGCGACCAGCGCGGCCGCCGCGGCGAGCGAGCCCGCCAGCAGCCCGGCTCCGTTGCCCAGCCTTGTCATCGAACGGTTCCCCTTCGGCGTCGTCCACCGGCGCGCCGGGCGGGGTGGACGGCGGCGCGGGACGCCGGTGTCCCGGCGCGTGCCGGGTGGGCCCCCGCGACGCCCGCCCCGGACGGCTACGGCCGGACGGTGGCACGGACCGGTGGGCCCGTGCTCGGCGTCACAGCCAGCCTCGCACGATCGGGCATATCGGATCAAGAATCATCAGATGTTTTGAGCCGGGCATTCTGCGGTGGCGGCTGCGTGCGCAGCGGTTCGATTCGGGAAAACATCAGACGTATGGGTGCGCGCCGAACGGCCGGGCCGGTGAGTCCACCGGCCCGGCCGTGTCACGGGGGAGAGGAGCCGCAGGACCTCAGCCCAGCAGCGGCTTCACCTTCGTGCCGAAGTCGTGCACGCCCTGCTCGAAGTCGTCGAAGGTGAACATCATCCCCTTCACCCCGGGCATCGTGGCGACCTGGTCGATCTGCCGGGCGACCGTCTCGTAGCTGCCCACGAGGGTGGCCATGTTGAAGTTGACCGCGCCCTCCGGGAGGTTGATCGTCCGGGCGGTGCCGGAGCCGTCCGCGGTGGCGTCCTTGCCGCCCTCGTCGGACATGTAGCCCAGGGCGGCGGCGTCCGCACCGGCGTTGTAGGACGCCCACTTCGCCTGGGCCTCCTCGTCGGTCTCGGCCATGATCGCCATGAACAGCGGCAGCGAGCCGACGTCGCGCCCGGTGGTCTCGGCCGCCTTGGCGAGGCGCTGGGTGGACTCCCGGTAGACCTCCGGGTCGTTGACCCCGGGGGAGAGCACGAAGTTGTAGTCCCCGTACTCGGCGACCATCCGCATCCCGCGGTCGGACTGCCCGGCACACACGATGTCCACGTGCCCCGACGGCCGCGGCGAGAGCACGCAGTCGTTCATCGTGAAGTGCTCGCCCTGCAGGTCGCAGCGGCCCTTCTCGAACAGGTCGCGCAGCACCTGCACGTACTCGGTGGAGTAGTCGTAGCGGTAGCCGAAGTAGTCGTCGCCGGGCCACAGGCCCATCTGGTCGTACTCGCCCTTGGCCCAGCCGGAGACGATGTTGATGCCGAACCGGCCCGGCGCGATCGAGTCGATCGTCGTCGCCATCCGGGCGACCAGCGCCGGCGGCAGTGTGAGGACCGCGGTGGAGGCGTAGAGCTTGATCCGCTCGGTGACCGCGGCGAGCCCGGCCATCAGCGTGAACGACTCCAGGTTGTGGTCCCAGAACTCGGTCTTCCCGCCGAAGCCGCGCAGCTTGATCATCGAGAGGGCGAAGGCGAAGCCCTGCCGCTCCGCCTCCTGGACGACCCGCTTGTTCAGGTCGAACGACGGCATGTACTGGGGGCTGTTCTCCGAGATCAGCCAGCCGTTGTTGCCGATGGGGATGAAGACGCCGAAGTCCACGGGGAGTCCTTCCGGTCGGAGGCGGGGCCGGCCGCGGCGGGCCGGACGGCGGGTGTGGAACGCAGTACCGGGGCGACCTCGCGGGCGAGCAGGTCGAGCGAGGCGAGGGCGTCGTCGACCGGCATGCCCGCCCAGTCGGTGCGGAGCACGAAACGGTCGACGCCGATCTCGTCGCGCCAGGGGAGCAGCGCCGCGAGGCAGTCCTCCGGCGAGCCCACCACGAACCTGTCCTGTGCGAGGTCGTCGTAACCGGCCCGGAACGACTCGTTTCCGGGCAGGACACGGTCCTGGCCCCAGTCGGCGTAGACCTCGTACTTCGCCGCCAGGTACGGCCGGGCCAGCTCGAGCGCGCGCTCCCGGGTCGGCGCGCAGTAGACCTCGCGCATCAGCGGGAGCTCGCCGACCGGGCCGCGGCCGTGCGCGGCCCGCTCGGCGTGGAACAGCTCCAGCTGGCGCCGCACGGTCGAGGCGGTCGCGTGCGGGTTGATCATCCAGGTGTCGGCGAGCCGCGCCGCGCGGCGGACGGCGCCGTCGGAGTTGGCGGCCATCCACACCGGCGGCGACGACGCCGGCAGGTTCGTCGCGCGCACGCCGTCCAGCCGGCACCACGGGACGTCGGCGTGCACCGGCTCGCCCGACCACAGCTCCCGCACGATCCGCAGGTTCTCGGTGAACCGGCGGACCTTCTCCCCGGGCGGGATCCCGAACGCGGCGTACTCGGTCTCCCGGTAGCCGAGGCCGACGCCGAACACCGACCGGCCCCCGGCGACGACGTCGAGCCCGGCGAAGTTCTCCGCGGTGTCCACCGGGTTGTGCAGTGCCAGCAGGTGGATGCCGGTACCGATCCGCATGTCACCGGCGTCGGCGGCGAGCCGGGCCAGCCACGGCAGCGGCTGGATGTGGGAGAACGACTCGGGCAGGTGGTGCTGGCCGGCGAACACCGAGTCGAGCCCGCCGTCGCGCGCGGCCCGCACGAGCCGCAGCTGCTCGTCGAGCGCGACGAGCGGGTCGCGGCCCGCGGGCTGCTGGTGGGTCAGGAAGACCCCGACCTCCACCGGCCGGTCAGCCACGGCACGCCTCGGCGAAGTCCGCGGCCGGGGTGCCGTCGCCCAGGCCGAGCACCGCGGCCTGCACCCGGTCGGCGACGGCGTCCGGGGCGACCCGGCCGATCGTGTCCCGGAACTTCGCGGCGATCTCGTCGTTGGTGAGCGGCCGGTCCTCGTGGCCCCGGTTGACCTGCTCGCGGTGCCGCAGCACCCGGCCGTCGGCCAGCTCGATCTCCACCGCGCCCGAGTAGGCCGCCGGGAACCCGCTGTCCGGGTCGTCGGAGACCCGCACCTTCTGGGCGAGGTCCAGCACGGCGCGGTCGGCCAGCGCGTCGTCCTCCAGTTCGGCGAGGGTGAAGCGGCCGCGGGTCAGGGCGGTGGCGACGACGTAGGGGAGGCTGAACTTGGCGTCGTACTCGTCGCGCGGGGCCCACTTGGCCTCGGGCGGCTCGCAGACGACCTTGCCCGGCACCGGGTGGATCGCGCAGCGGATCTCGCGGATCGTGGTGTCGCCGATCTCCTCGCGCAGCAGCAGCGCCGCGTCGGCGAAGGCGTGGATGAAGTGGCAGATCGGGTACGGCTTCACGGCCGTCCGCATCAGCTCCCAGGTCTCGCCCAGCTCCGCGCCGACGGCCTCGGGCCGGGTCTCCCGGCCGGCGAGGTGGGTGTTGTAGAGCCCGAACCGGCCCTCGTAGACGGCGGGCGGTCCGCTCCAGCCCGCCGACGCGAACCCGGCGGCGGTCAGCCCGGACATCGCCGCCCAGCCCGGGTGGAGGCGCTTCGTCCACGACCCGTCGGCGAGGAACTCGAGCAGGCCCGCACTCATCGACCCGACGACGCCCTGCGCCCGGGTGATCCCGGCGGCGTCCAGACCGGACACCCGGCCCGCGGCGACGGCGGCGCCGAACGCCCCGGCGACGGCGGTCGGGTGGAAGCCGACGTCGTGGAACCCGCCCGCACCGCCGATCCCGACCCGGGCCGAGACCTCGACGCCGAGCACGTAGGCCAGCAGCAGGGTCCGGGTGTCGGCGCCGCGGGAGATCGCGGCCGCCAGCGCGGCGGGCAGCGCGGCCGCCGAGACGTGGGTGACGGCCGGGATGTGGGTGTCGTCGAAGTCCATCCCGTGGATCAGCACGCCGTTGAGCACGGCGGCGTCGCGGGCGGGGAGCCGCTCGGACATGCCGAGCACCGGCTGCTCACCGGCTCCGCCGAAGGCGGTCAGCGCCTGCAGCGCGACGCCGGGGAAGGGATAGGCGGTGGAGGCGAACGCCAGGCCGACGGCGTCCAGCACCAGGTGGCGGGCCCGTTCGAGCACCTCCTGCGGGACGTCGTCGAGGTCGGCCCGGGCGGCGAACTCGCCGACCCTCCCGGCCAGGGTGGGTGCCTGCACTGCGGTCATCGGTGACCTCCGGATCGAGGGCGAGGTTAGGTCAGACGTATTCGGATGGGAAGGGCCCGCCGATCCGGTCTGCGATCGGCGGCCGGCGGCGGTGGTGGTCGGTGCGGTCCTGGAACAGCGCCGCGACGCGCAGCGCGGTGATCTCGTCGTGCGGGCGGGCGATCAGGAGCGCGGAGACCGGGCAGCCGTCCGGGGCGAGCCCGGTGGGCAGCGCCAGGCCGGGTGCGCCGGTGAGGTTGCCGAGCATCGTGGCGCGCGACTGCGCCGCGTAGAGCGGGTAGCGCTCGCCGTCGACGACGACGGTGCAGTCCGGCAGCCGCGGCGCGGTCGCCGGGGTCGTCGGGACGACGATCAGGTCGGCCCCGGCGAACACCGCGTCGAGCTCGCGCTGCAGCTCGGCCCGGAAGTGCAGCGCCCGCAGGTAGTCCGCGGCCGGGGTGGTGATGCCCTGGCTGATCCGGCGCACCGTCACCGGGTCGTAGCCGTCCCAGTGGCCGGCGTCGGCCCGGTGCACCGCGGCGGCCTCGGTGAACACGAGCTGGTAGCCGATCGGCAGTGCCCGGTGCGCGGACGGGATCTCCCCGGGCACGATCTCCGCGCCGGCGTCGGTGAGCACGTCGACGAGGTGGTCCACGCCCGCGCGGACCGCGGAGTCGCACAGCTCGGTGAGGTAGCCGCCGGGCCGCGCGACCCGCAGGCCGCGCAGGTCGGCCGGGACGCCCGTCGGGGGGAGGGGTGGGAGCTCCGGGACCCGGGGGTCCCGCCCGTCCGGGCCCCGGAGCAGACCGAGGACGAGCCCGGCGGTGCGGGCGTCGCGGGCCAGCGGGCCGATGGTCTCGGTGGTCCAGGACAGCGGCACCGACCCGGTCCGCGGGATCGCCCCCGCGGTGGGCTTGAGCCCGGTGAGCCCGCACCAGGCGGCGGGCAGCCGGACCGAGCCGCCGACGTCGGTGCCCAGGCCGAACGGCACCACCCCGGCGGCGACCGCGGCCGCGGTGCCGGTCGACGAGCCGCCCGCCCAGCGTTCGGGGTCCCACGGGTTGCGGCAGGCCCCGGTGAGCGGCGGGTGCGGCCCACCGACGGCGAACTCGGTCGTCGCGTCCTTCGACACCGGGACCGCCCCGGCCGCCTCCAGCCGGGCGACGACCGTCGCCGACTCCGCCGCGGGGGCGGCGCCGGCGCGGGTGCGGGAGGCGGCCGTCGTCGGGACCCCGGCGACGTCGATGACGTCCTTGACCGCGAAGGGCACGCCCTCCAGGGGGCGCGGTCCGCCCGCGGGCTCGCGGTGGGCGAGCGCGCGCTCGCGCAGCACCCGGATCGTGCAGTTCAGCTCGGCGTGCAGGCGTTCGAGGCGGTCGAGCGACTCCGGCACCCGGCCGGACCACGCCTCCCGCAGCGCGGCCGCCAGCGGGTCGTCCGCGGGTGGCGCACCGGCGCCGGCGGGCGGCGGGAGCAGCCAGGCGTCACCGGCGGCCGGGTCCGCCGCCACCGCCGGGACCGGGATCTCCCGCAGGGCGGCGGCGACCGGCTCGGTGCCGGCCACCGCCTCGCCCATCGCGGCGACCTGGTCCGGCTCCAGCGCGTAGCCCAGCCGCGCGGCGAGCGCCCCGAGCACCCCGAGGTCGTCGGCCGAGGTCACCGCACGGTCGCCTTCCCGGACAGCAGCGCCTTCGCGACGACACCGCGCAGCACGTCGTTGGTGCCCTCGCCGATCGACATCAGCGGGGCGTCGCGGTAGAGCCGCTCGATCTCGAACTCGGTGGAGTAGCCGTAGCCGCCGTGGATGCGCATCGAGTCGATCGCGCACTCCAGCGCCTGCTCGGAGGCGAAGATCTTGGCCATGCCGGACTCGGTGTCCATCCGGACGCCGTCGTCCATCCGGGACGCCGCCCAGTAGGTCATCAGGCGGGCGGCCTGCAGCCGCACCGCGATCTGGGCCAGCCGCTGCTCGACGGCCTGGAACTCGCCGATCGGGCGGCCGAACGCGGTGCGCTCGCGGGCGTAGTTCAGGGCCTCGTCGTAGGCGCGCTGGGCGATCCCGACACTGCGCGCCGCGATGTTGATCCGGCCGGTCTCCAGCGACGACAGTGCCTGCTGCAGCCCGCGGCCCTCGACGCCGCCGAGCAGCTGGGAGGCGGGGACCCGGACGTCGGTGAGCACGACCTCGCAGGACTCGGTGCCCTTGTAGCCGAGCTTGCCGATGTCGGCGGTGACCTCGAACCCGGGGGAGTCCGCCTCGACCAGCAGGATGCTCATGCCCTTGTGCGCGGGCTCCGCCGACGGGTCGGTCTTGACCAGCACCGGCAGCGGGTCGGCGTGCCGCGCGTTGGTGATCCACATCTTGGTGCCGTTGACGACGTAGTCGTCCCCGTCGCGGCGCGCTGTGGTGCGGATGCCCTGCAGGTCGGTGCCCGCGCCGGGCTCGGTGAGCGCGATACCGGTGCGCCGGGTGCCGCTCGCGAGGTCGGGCAGGTAGCGCTGCTTCTGCTCCTCGGTGCCGTGCCGGGCCAGCATGAAGCAGGACACCGAGTGGCTGCCCAGGATCCCGGCGATGCCCATCCAGCCCCGGGAGATCTCCTCGAACGCGAGCCCGAACGAGACGGTGTCGGCGCCCAGGCCGCCGTGCTCCTCGGGGACGGCGAGCCCGAACAGCCCGAGCTGCTTCATCCCCTCGACGATCTCGGTCGGGTAGCGGCCGGAGTGCTCCCACTCCCGCGCCACCGGCACGATCTCCTTGTCGACGAAGCTGCGCAGCGTGTCCCGGAACAGGCGCTGCTCGTCGGTGAACCGGAAGTCCATCTCAGTCCTTCCCCAGCGCGCCGGACTCGCGGAGCGTGGTGATCGTGGTGTCGTCGTAGCCGAGTTCGCGCAGGACCCGGTCGGTGTCGGCGCCCATCGCGGGGGCCGGCCTCGTCGGGGCGCGGTCGTCGCCGGGCGGTCCGACGCGGACGGGGCTGCGCAGGCTCCGGATCCGGCCGAACGCGTCGTGGTCGGTCTCGGCGATCAGGTCCCGCTCGAGGGTGTGCGGGTCGGTCAGCGCGCCGGCGACGTCGCGGACCGGGGCGCACGGGATCGACGCCGCGTACATCGGGGCCAGCCAGTCGGCGACGGTGCGGGTGCGGAACAGCCGCTCCAGCTCGGGCACCAGCTCGTCGCGGTGCTCGGCCCGGTCGGCGAACGTGGCGAACCGCGGGTCGGCCGCCAGGTCGGGACGCTCCAGCACGACGGTGAGCCGTTGCCAGAACTTCTCCTTCGCGCAGCCCACGACCAGCCAGCCGTCGGAGGCCTCGAACGCCTGGAACGGCACCAGCGACGGGTGCGCCGAGTGCCGGGTGCGGGCCGGGGAGTACCCGGCGGTCATGTGCCAGGTCGCCGGATAGGTGAGGAGGCTGACCGCGGTGTCGTAGAGCGACAGGTCGCAGTCGGTGCCGACGCCGTCGCGCCGTGCGCCGTGGATCGCGCCCAGCAGCGAGATCGCCGCCACGTAACCGCCGCAGTAGTCGACGAGCGACGGGCCGGTCTTCTGCGGCGCCCCGCCCGGCTCGCCGGTCAGCGACATCCAGCCGCCGAGGGCCTGCAGCACGTAGTCGTAGCCGGGCTCCTCCGAGCGGGGGCCGGTCATCCCGAACCCGGTCAGCGAGCAGCAGACGATCCGCGGGTTGACCTCCTTGAGGTCGTCGTAGCGGATGCCCAGCTTCGCCGGGACGTCGCCGCGCAGGTTCGAGTACACGGCGTCGGCGGTCCGGACGAGGTCGTGGAACACCGCCCGCCCCTCCGCCGTGCGGACGTCGAGGGTGATCGAGGACTTGTCCCGGTTGAACGACTGGAAGAACAGCGAGTCCGCGCCGGCGGTGTAGGGCGGGATGGTCCGGCCGACGTCGCCGCCCGCGGCCGGGTCCTCGATCTTGATGATCTCCGCGCCGAGCTCGGCGAGGTGCATCGACCCGAACGGGCCGGCGCCGTACTGCTCCAGGGAGATGATCCGGACGTCCTCCAGCGGTCTCACGAGTCCTCCAGCGTGAGCGGCGTGGCGGCCTGCGGGAACAGGGACGCGGCCCGGTCGGCGTCCGCCTTGTGCACGTAGAAGGCGCGGGTGAAGGTCAGCACCTCGACGGCGTCCTGGTTGAGCGTGCGGGTACGGACCTTCACGATGCCCGCCCCCGGCCGCGACCCGGACTCCCGCTTCTCCAGCACGATCGACTCGGACCAGATCGTGTCGCCGACGAACACCGGCGCGGTCAGCCGCAGCCCGTCCACCCCGAGGTTGGCGAACGCGTTCTGCGAGGTGTCGGTGACCGACTGACCCATCGCGATCGCGATCGTCAGCGGCGAGACCACCAGCATCCGCCCGAACTCCGAGGACTCACCGACCTGCGCGTTGAAGTGCGCCTGGTTGGTGTTCATCGTGAGCAGCGTGAACCAGGTGTTGTCCGTCTCGCTGATCGTGCGGCCGAGCGGGTGCTGGTAGACGTCGCCGACCTCGAAGTCCTCGTAGAACCGGCCCTGCCACCCCTGCTTGATCGTCACCTGTGCGTCTCCTCCGTCCGTGCGGTGGTGCGTGTCGTGCGTTCCGGTCATGTGCGCTCGATGTCCTCGAGTCGCCGGTTGGTCGTGCGCTCGCCGAACAGGACCATCACCAGGCCGAGGAGCAGGGCCGCCACCGCCAGGTAGACGTAGACGGCGGCGAGGCCGGCGCCGGAGTAGATCGAGGCGACGAGCAGGCCGCCCGCGACGCCCGCGAGGCGGCCCGAGCCGTTGGCGATGCCGGAGCCGAGGCCGCGCAGGTGCAGCGGGAACACCTCGGCGATGTAGGTGTAGAGCGTCGCCACGCCGGTCTGCATGAGCATTGCCGCGCCGAACCCGCACACCACGATGGCGACCGGGTCGTCGGACAGGCCGAACCCGATCAGCAGGGCGGCCACCGCGACCTGCAGCACCAGGATCACCGAGCGCCGTTCGAAGCGGTCGATCACCGGCATCGCCAGCAGCGCGCCGGGGACCGCGGCGATCGCGAGCACCGAGGCGAAGGTCAGGCTCTCCGCGGTGGTGTAGCCGCGCTCGACGAGCAGGGTCGGCACCCACGAGCTGAAGCCGTAGAACGAGAGGATCAGGAAGACGCACGCCCCCGACGCGACGACGGTGCGGCGCAGCATCGCCCCACGCAGCAGCTCGGTCACGCTGCCGCGGGCGACCGGCGGTTCGACGACCGGTTCCGGGAGATCGGCGCCGGTGCGTTCACGGGCCTCCCGCTCGATGCGGGCGATCAGGGCCTCCTCGCGGTCGTCGACCGGCCGGCCGTGGGCCGAGCGCCAGCGGATCGACTCCGGCAGCACGCGCAGGGCGACCAGGCCGCCGACCGCGCCGAGCGCGCCGACGACGAAGATCCACCGCCAGGCACCGGGCCCGAGCGGCACCACCAGCCGGGCCACCCAGGCCGCGATCGGGACCCCGGCCAGGCCGATCGCGAGCAGCAGCGCCTGGTACCGGCCGCGCAGCGCCCGCGGGAACATCTCGCTCACCCAGACCAGCAGCACGCCCGTCATGGCCTGGAGCCCGAACCCGGTCAGCACCCGCAGTACGCCGAGCGACCACGGCCCCGGTGCGAACGCGCTGAGCAGCGAGAACAGCGAGTAGAAGAAGACCGCGCCGATCAGCACCGGACGCCGTCCGAAGCGGTCCGAGAGCCGCCCGCCGACGATCGCGCCGACGAACATCCCGACGAACCCGGCGGAGGTGATCACCCCGACGCCGCCGACGGACAGCCCCCACTCGGTGCGCAGGGCCGGCGCGGCGTAGGCGAAGGAGTTGAGGTCGACCAGGTCGAACACGAACAGGAAGCCGAGCAGTCCCACCCACCGCCGATGGCTCGGGGTGATGACGGGGATCCGGTCGAGCCGCGCCGCGGGATCCGGCGGGCCGTGCTCCGTGCGGGCCGGGCCGTGCGTGTCGGGTGGGCCGGTGGTCATCGTGAACTCCCCTCGGCGCGCGTCGTCGCGCGGTCGCCGGGCTCCGCACCGCTGCGGAGGGCGCCCCGGCGGGCACCCTCGGACCGTAAACGTCAGACACTTAGGGTCGCAAGGGTTGCTCGGCGGCCTGCGGGGACCTGGACAGGGGTCGCCGTCGATCGGTCGGATGTTTTCACCCGGAGGTCCGGTGCGACCGGCGCCGGGTCGGTACGCTCGTCCCTCCGGCGCGGCGCCCGCCGCGCCGGTGAGCCCGATCCGCGGAGCGTGACCCATGAGCCCGACCCCGGAGCAGCCGGGCCGTGCGGCCGCGCCCGCCGGTGGGTCGTCGCCCTCCGCGGCCCGGCCGCCGACGGCGCGGCTGCAGGTCCAGCGGGTCCGCCCGGCCTACCGCCAGGTCGCCGACGAGCTGCGCACGCAGATCATGCGCGGCTCGCTCGCACCCGGCGCCCGGCTGCCCGCGGAGAGCGAGCTGACCGGCATGTTCGGTGTCAGCCGGTCCACGGTCCGCGAGGCGCTGCGGGTGCTGGCCAGCCAGCACCTGATCGACACCCGGCGGGGCGTGCAGGGTGGGTCCTTCGTCGCCGCCCCCGACCCGGCCCGGCTCGTCGAGGACGTCGGCGGCGCGCTCGGGGTGCTGGTCGCGACCCCGCGCCTGGGCATGGCCGACCTCCTCGAGGCCCGGCTCCTGCTGGAGCCGGCTGCCGCCCGGCTCGCCGCCCAGCGGGCCGCCCCGGAGACCGTCGAGGCGTTGCGCACCGCCGCTGCGGCACCGCGCGACCCGCGCGACCCGAGTGGCTTCGTCGAGCACATGGACTTCCACACCACGGTGCTCATGGCCACCGGGAACCTGATGCTCACGATGATGGGCCAGCCGGTCGGCGACGTCCTGCGCACCCGGCTGGACCGCGGCGCGGTCGCGGCGGAGCGGTGGGCCGAGGTCGACGCCTGCCACGCCGAGATCACCGAGCACATCGCCCGGGGCGAGGCGGCCGAGGCGGAGGAGGCGATGCGGAACCACCTGCTCGACCTGCGCGAGCTCTACGCCCGCCCCGGGGCCTGGAAGTCCGGCTGAACCGGCCCGGCCCGGCGCGCGCACGGCAGGATGGCGGCGTGCGCACCGTCCTCGACCTGCTCCGGCTGCTCGCCGAGCGGGCCGACGGTGACGCCTCCGCCGACGAGCTGGAGCGCGCCGCCGCCGAGCTCGCCTCCGAGCCGGAGGCCGGCGCGCTCGCCCTGCGGGTCCTGGCCGCCATGGACGCCGGCCGCCGCCGCGAGTCGGAGCTCGCCGCACTCGTCGGGATCGCGCGGGACCTGGCCTCGGAGTCCGACACCGGCTCGGTACTGGACACCATCGTCCGGCGGGCGCGGGCCCTGCTGGGCACCGACGTCGCCTACCTGACCCTCTACGACGCCGAGCACGGCGACACCTACATGCGGGTCACCTCGGGCTCGGTGTCCCGCCGGTTCCAGACGCTGCGCCTCCCGCTCGGTGCCGGCCTCGGCGGGCTGGTCGCGGCCAGCCGCACCCCGCACTGGACCGGCCGCTACGCCGGCGACGACCGCTACCGGCACACCGAGGCGATCGACACCGCGGTGGGGGAGGAGGGGATCGTCGCGATCTGCGGCACCCCGCTGCTGGTCGACGACGAATTCGTCGGCGTGCTGTTCGCCGCCAACCGCTCGGCCCGCCCCTTCACCCCCGACGACGTGGCGCTGCTCGGCTCGCTCGCCGCGCTCGCCGCCGTCTCGCTGGTGCAGACCCGCCGGCTCGCCGACACCGCGGCGACCCTGGAGGCGCTGCGGGGGGCGCACGCGGCGATCGCGGAGGCCGCCGACGCGCACGACCGGTTCGCCGGCGTCGTGCTGGAGGGCGGTGACGTCGGGGACATCGCCGAGGCGCTGGGCAGGCTGCTCGGTGGCTGGGTCACCGTCGTGGACCTCGACGGGACGCCCGCCGCCCGGTACGGGCCGGTCCCGCCGGACCTCGACGTCGCCGCCGCCCTGCGCCGCGCCGACGACGAGCGGGGCGGTGACGGTGCGGGCAGGCCCGTCACCGTGCCGTGCGCGGGCGGGGCCCGGGTGGTCGCGGTCGTCGCGGGTGGCCAGCGGCTGGGCACCCTGCTGCTGGGCGGCATCGGTGGCGGGCGCGGGCCCGGACCGGCGGAGCTGTCGCCGGCGCAGGTCCGCACCGTGGAGCGGGCGGCGATGGTGACGGCGCTGGTGCTCCTGTTCACCCAGCGCGCCGACGAGGCCGACCGGCTCGACCGCGCCGACGGCCTCGCCGAGCTGCTCGGCGCCGCGGGCCCGCCGCGCCCGGCGACGCTGGCCCGGCTCGCCGCCCTCGGGGTGTCGGTCCACCGGCCGCACCTGCTGCTGGTGTGCCGCTCCCACCCGGCGCGGCGACGCGCGCTGGCCCGCGAGGCGGCGACGCTGGGCGGGCGCTCCGGCCTGGTCGCGGAGCGGGAGGGCGCGCTCGTCGTCCTGCTGCCCGGCGACGACCCGGCCGCGGCCGGCGCCCGGCTGGCCCGGCCGTCGTCCGAGCAGGACCCGGACGCCGGCGTCACCGTCGGGGCGGCCGGCCCGTTCCGGCCCGCCGACGGGGCCGACGCCGCGCTCGGGGAGGCGCGGCGCGCGGCGGAGGCGTTGCTGGCGCTGGACCGCGCCGGCGAGTCCGCGGCCGCGGCCGACCTCGGTTTCGCCGGGCTGCTGCTGGGGGACCGGCCGGACGTCGCCGGGTACGTCGACGGGATCCTCGGCCCGGTCGCGGAGCACGACGAGCGCCGCGGCAGCGACCTCCTGCACACCCTGGAGGCGTACTACGCCACCGGCGCCAGCCCGACCCGCGCCGCCGCCCGGCTGCACGTCCACGTCAACACGGTCGCGCAGCGCCTGGAGCGGATCGGCACGCTGCTCGGGCCCGGCTGGCAGGACCCGGAGCGGTCGCTGGAGGTGCAGCTCGCGCTGCGCCTGCACCGGCTGGGCGCGTCGGGCCGGCAGTAGCTACCGGACCCGGACGTTCCCGATGAGCGTGCCGCCACGGACGATCACGTGCGGGACCCCGCGCTCGGCCGCGGCCCCGCGCCGGTCGAGGACCGAGCCGACCGAGGTGCTCACGTCCTCGACGTCGACGGTCGCCTCCGGCGGCAGCCGCAGCTCCAGGTTGCCGAAGGTCAGGTCGCACTCGATCACGACCTCGCCGGTGACGAACCGGGCCCGGCGCATGTCGAGCCGGGCGTTGCCGAACCACGACCGCACGACGATCCGCGGCGGCACCAGCCACTCGCCGCCGCGGCGCAGGTCGCCCGCGGTGTTCGTCAGCTCCAGCACCTCGCGGGTGGGGACGGCGTCCAGCGCGCCGGGCAGGTCGGCGACCGTGCCGTTCAGGTCCGCCCGGGTCACCGCGGCCGACGCCCGCGCGGACCGCTCCGCGAACTCGTCGGCGGTCAGCCTGCCCTCGGTGTGGTGACGGGCCAGCAGCGCGGTCACGTGCTCGCGCTCGTCGTGCGAGACGCGCAGGTCGCGCGGGGCGATCGGACCCTCGGAGGACGTCATGCCCCGATCATGCTCGGCGGTCCGCTCCGGGACACCGGGGTTCCCCCGGAGACGTCCCCGGGGTCGCGCACGTCAGGCGTCGACGGGCACCGGCGCCGACAGCCGCACCCGGGCCAGACGCTCGACCAGCTCGGGCAGGGCACCCACCGGACTGCCGCGCAGGTCCTCACAGGCCTGCCGGACGGCCGTCGCGACCGCGTCGTGGCAGGTGCCCGGGCCGAGTTCCTCGACCAGCCGGGTCACCGCGTCGGCGGCACGGGCCAGGTCCGGCGTCACCGGCCGGTCCCGGCGCCGGGGAGCAGGTCACAGGCGCACACGAACCCGTCCACCGTGTGCCGCAACCCGTTGTCTCCCATGCCGACCTCCTCGTGATGTCACCCTTCCGGGTGGGACGTACCCCGTGTGCCGGAGTTCTAATCCCGGCGGCCGGGGGCCGGATCGAGCAGTCCGTGGTGCAACGCCCGGAGCACCGCCCGGGTCCGGTCGCGGGTACCCAGCTTGAGCAGCACGTTCGAGACGTGGTTCTTGACGGTCCCCTCGGCGAGGACGAGCACCTGCGCGATCTCCCGGTTCGCGTACCCGGCGGCCAGCAGCCTCAGCACCTCCAGCTCCCGCCCGGACAGCTCCTGCAGCGGGGCGCCGTCGTCGGGCGGGGCGGGCACGCCGTGCACCGCGCGCAGCAGCCGCTCGGTGATCGCCGGGCTGATCAGGGTGCCGCCCGCGGCGAGCGTGCGGACCGCGCCGACCAGCTGCTCCAGGGTGACGTCCTTGAGCAGGTAGCCCCGCGCCCCGGCGCGGAGGGCCTGCAGGACGAGCTCGTCGTCGTCGAACGTGGTGAGCACCAGGACGGGGACGTCGAGGCCGCGGGCGCGGAGCTCGCCGAGTGCCCACATGCCGTCGTGGCGGGGCATCCGCAGGTCCAGCAGCACGACGTCCGGCCGGTGCTCGACGACCATCGCCACGCCCTCGGCCCCGTCGCCCGCCTCGGCGACGACCTCGACGTCGTCCGCGAGACCGAGCAGGCTGCGGATGCCGTGCCGGACGAGGGTCTGGTCGTCGACCAGGCACACGCGCACCGTCACGGCAGCACCGCCGTCACCGCGAACCCGCCCGGCCGGGCCGGTCCGAAGTCGACGGTCCCGCCGAGTGCCGCGGCCCGCTCGGCGAGGCCGCGCAGGCCGTTGCCGGGGACGAGATCGGAGGCGGCGCCGCGGCCGTCGTCGCGGGCGTGCAGGCGCAGCCCGCCGTCCGGCGCGGCCTCGACGTCGATCCAGACGTTGCCCGCGTCGGCGTGCCGGATCGCGTTGGTGAGGATCTCCTGCACGCACCGGACGACCGCGATGGTCCGCTCCTCGTCGGCGGTGACGTCGTCGCCGATCCGCACGTGCACGGCCGGGCTGGGCAGCTGTGCGGCGATCCGCTGCAGCGTGGTGGCCAGGTCGGGGGCGCGGCGGCGCAGCTCGCCGACGGTGGACCGGACGTCGGCGAGCAGGTCGCGCGCGATGCCCCGCGCACGGTCGACGTGCTCGGCGTTGTCGGTGCGGTGCGTGGCGACCTCCAGCTCCAGGGCCAGCGCGGTGAGCTGGTGCCCGACGAGGTCGTGCAGCTCGCGGGCGATCCGCAGGCGTTCCTGCACGCGGCTGGTCTCGGCGAGCGCGGCGCCGGTCGCGGCCAGCTCGGCGTGCGCCTCGGCGAGCCGCCGCCGGGACGCCTCCTCGCGGTGCAGGGCGACGATGAGCAGCACCGACGCGCTCTGCAGCATCAGGTAGATCACCCCCGCGGTGAGGGAGCCCGCGATCCGCGTTCCGGCCAGGAGCCCGGCGCCGACGACGACACCGACGTTGAACAGCACGATCGCCCCGGTGACCCGCCGGGGAGCGTGGTAGACCGACAGCGCGGCCGTGAACACCAGCAGGATCGGCACCCACCCGAAGCCCGGCGCGAGCAGCACCAGCACCGCGGCGGCGGCCACCATCACGGCGAGCAGGTACCGGGTCACGAGCGGTCCGACGACCTCGTCGAGCCAGCCCCCGAACACGAGCGCGGCGAAGAAGACGGCGTAGACCGACCACCAGAGCCACGGCGGTCCCGCGGTGCGGGCGCCGTCGTCGGCGAGCTGCTCCAGCGCGACGGGGACGGCGAGCACGGCGCAGAGCACGGTCATGATCACCCCGGCCACGGCGTTCGGGTCGACTCTGCGCATATCGGACAGACTAGGGGCGCCGGTGACCGGCGGCGCAGTGCCGGAAGTCATGGGCCGCGGTCACGACGTCCGGCACTCACGGCGAGCCCCCGCCCGGCGGCAGGCTCCTCCACCATGGATGCGATCGAGGTGCACGACCTGCACAAACGCTACGGGGCCCGGGTCGCGGTCGACGAGGTCGGCTTCCGCGTGCCCGCCGGTTCCGTGGTCGGGGTGCTGGGTCCGAACGGGGCGGGGAAGACGACGACGGTCGAGTGCGTCGCCGGCCTGCGGCGGCCGGACCGCGGCAGCGTCCGGGTGCTGGGGCTCGACCCGTGGCGTGACCGCCGCGCGGTCCGGGCGGTGCTCGGCGTGCAGCTGCAGCAGGCCGCGCTGCACGACATGCTCACCGTGACCGAGCTGGTCCGGATGCACCGGGCGCTGCACCGCGACGGCGCCGACCCCGCCCGGCTGATCGCCGCGGTCGGGCTGGAGGAGCAGGCCGGCATCCGGTTCGACCGGCTCTCCGGCGGGCAGCAGCAACGGCTGTCGGTGGCGCTCGCCCTCGTCGGGGCGCCGCGGGTGGTGATCCTCGACGAGCTCACGACCGGGCTGGACCCGCGATCCCGGGAGGGCGTGCTCGACCTGGTCGCGGAGCTGGCGGCCGACGGCGTGACGGTGCTGCTGGTCAGCCACCGCACCGACGAGCTGGAGCGGCTCTGCGACCGGGTGCTGCTGCTCGACGGCGGCCGGGTCGTCGCCGACGCGCCGCCGGCCGGCCTGGTCGCCGCGGCCGGGCTCGCCGCGCGCGTCCGGTTCCGGACGGTCGGCGGGTTCGACCGGCCCGCGCTGCAGGCGCTGCCCGGGGTGCGGGAGCTGACCCGGGTGGGGGAGGAGGTCGTCGTGCACGGCGACGGGGACCTGCTCGGCACGATCGGTGCCGAGCTGGTGCGGCAGGGGGTCGTCGCGACCGGGCTGCGGGAGGACCGGCCCACCCTCGACGACGCGTTCCTGGAGCTGACCGGCCGGTCGCTGCCTGCTGCCGGGACGGAGGTCGCGGCATGACCGCCGGGACGCGCAGGCCGGGGCTCCCGGCCGCCGGGTGGGTCGCACTCGTCGGGGCGGAGGCACGCATGGTCGCCCGGGACACCGCGGGACTGATCGTCCCGTTCGGACTGCCGCTGCTGATCCTCGCCATGATCGGGTTCACCGCGCCGGACGTCCCGCCGCAGGAGCTGGGCGGCCGCACGGTGCTGGAGGTGGTCGGGCTCCCGATCGCGGCCGCCACGGTGATCGGCCTGGTCGGGGTCGTGAACCTGCCGAGCTTCCTCGCGACCTACCGCCGCACCGGGGTCCTGCGCCGGCTCGGCGTCACGCCCGCCGGCGCCGTCCCCGTGCTCGTCGCGCAGGGGGTCGTCGGGGTCGTGCAGGCACTGGCCGGGGTCGGTGTCGCCGTGATGGTGGCGGTCGCCGGGTTCGGGGCGGGGATGCCGTCGTCGCCGTGGGTGGCGGCCGGTGGCCTGCTGCTCGCCGCGGCGGCGTTCTTCGCGGTCGGTGCGCTGGTCGCGGCGATCGCCCCGACGGTCAACTCGGCGATCGCCGCCGGTCTCGTGCTGTTCCTCGGCACCGGCGTGCTCGGCGGCATGTTCGGCGACCCCTCGGCACTGCCGGGGCCGCTCGCCGACATCGGGCGCGTGCTGCCGTTCGGGGCGACCGTCCAGGTGCTCGGCGCGGCCTGGCGCGGGGTGCCACCGGAGCTCGCGCCGGTGCTCGGCATGGTGGCGACGGCCGTCGTCGCGGGGCTGGGCGCGGTCCGCTGGTTCCGCTGGGAGTGAGCCCGGGGTGAGCCGCACCGGGGCCCGGCCGTCACGAGGGGGACGGCCGGGCTCTTGTGCTCCCGGCACGACAGCACGGGGAATCTTCGTTCCCGGCGCCGTCGGATCCCGGCCGCGATCTTCCTACCGTTCCACGGCACATCCCGTCAGAGCCGACGCGAGGGAGACCGGCCGTGAAGACCTACGCACTGTCCGAACCGGTGAACGGCGAGGACACCTGGCACGACGGCAAGCGCCACGCCTGGCTGCTGGGCCTGGTCGTCCCGATCCTGCCGTTCCTGGCGATCGGGCTGCACCTGCTCACCGACCTGTCCGCCGTGCTGTGGCTGGGCCCGGTCGTCGTCCTGCTGATCGTCCCGGCGATCGACCTGTTCGCCGGGCACGACCCGACGAACCCGCCGGACGAGGTGATGGAGGCGCTGGAGGAGGACCGCTACTACCGCTGGGTCACCTACGCCTACCTGCCGCTGCAGTACGCGGGCCTGTTCGCCGGGATGTGGTACATCGCCGACGCCGGGGCGCCGCTCGCCGGGGACGTCGGCCTGGCCGTCACCCTCGGCACCGTCGCCGGGGTCGCGATCAACACCGCGCACGAGCTCGGGCACAAGCGCGAGGACGTCGAGCGCTGGGCGGCGAAGATCGCCCTCGCGCCGAGCTTCTACGGCCACTTCTACGTCGAGCACAACCGCGGCCACCACGTCCGCGTCTCCACCCCGGAGGACCCGGCGTCGGCCCGGATGGGCGAGAGCTTCTACCGGTTCTGGCCGCGCACCGTGGTCGGGTCGCTGACCAGCGCGTGGCGGCTGGAGCGCAAGCGCTTCGCCCGCCGCGACCGGCACCCGTACCGGATCGGGAACGACGTGCTCAACGCCTGGCTGATGACGCTCGTCCTGTGGGGTGCGCTGGTCGCGCTGTTCGGCTGGGTCGTGCTGCCGTACCTGCTGGTCCAGGCCGTCGTCGGGTTCACCCTGCTCGAGCTGGTCAACTACATGGAGCACTACGGGATGCTGCGGCAGCGGGTGGGCCCGCCGGACCGTCGCCGCTTCGAGCGGGTCACCCCGGCGCACTCGTGGAACTCGAACAACATCGCCACGAACGTGCTGCTCTACCACCTGCAGCGGCACTCCGACCACCACGCGAACCCGACCCGGCGCTTCCAGACGCTGCGCGACTTCCCCGAGGCCCCGGTCCTGCCGACCGGCTACACCGGGATGATGCTGGCCGCGCTCGTGCCGCCGGTGTTCCGGCGGCTGATGGACCCGCTGGTGATCGCCCACTACGACGGCGACCTGCGGCTGGCGAACCTCCAGCCCGCGAAGCGGGAGCGGCTGCTGGCCACGTACCCGCCGCCGGTGGAGGGGACCGTCGAGGACGACCGGGCCGACACCGCGCGCCGCGCGCAGGCCGACGGCGTCACCGCCGCCCGCTGCCCCGGGTGCGGCTACACCTACGAGGTCGCGGCCGGGCACGAGTCCGAGGGCTTCCCGGCGGGCACCGCCTGGTCGGAGATCCCCGACGACTGGACCTGCCCGGACTGCGGCGTCCGCGAGAAGGTCGACTTCGTCGCCCTCGACGCCGAGGGGGTCTGAGATGCGGATCGTCGCCGACACCGCCGGCTGCGAGGGCTTCGGCATGTGCGAGGCCATGGCCGACGACTACTTCGCGATCGGGGACGACGACGTCGTGGTCGTCCACGACGAGCACCCGCCGGAGGCCGACCGGGAGCACGTCGGCGCCGCCGTCCGGGCCTGCCCGGCCCGGGCCCTGCGCCTCGACGAGGCCTGAGCGGCGCTACGGTGCCGCACGTGCCCCCGGTCACCGACCTCCTCGCCCGGCTCGCCCGGGCGGCGCGGGACGACCTGGGCCCGCTCGGCGCGCACGTCCTCACCGAGATCGACGCGGGCCTGCCGGAGCTGGGCCGCGACCCGCGCGTGCGTGAGCTGCTGGTCGGGACGATCGAGGGCTCGCTCGACGGTGCCCTGGCCGTCCTGACCGGCGGCGGCGACGCGGACGACGCGCCGATCCCGCCGTCCGCGTCCGGCCTGGCCCGCCGGCTCGCCCAGCAGGGCGTCCCCGTCACCGTGCTGCTGCGCGCCTACCGGCTCGGGCAGGCCGCGTTCCAGCAGGTCCTGATCGGACGGATCGCCGGTTCCGGGCTGCCCGACGGCGAGGTCGCCACTGCCGTCCGGGAGCTGACGGCCGTGGCGTTCGGCTACGTCGACCGGGTCTCGGAGGAGATGGTCGCCGTCCACCAGGCCGAACGGGACGGCTGGGTGCGCCGCCGCGACGCGGCCCGGCTCGCCATGGTCGACGCCGTCCTCGCCGGCCGGGGCGGCTCCGTCGCCGACGTGGAGGCGGCACTGGGGCACCCGGTCGTCGGCGACCACCTCGCGGCCGTGTTCTGGTCCGCGCCGGGCACCACCGATCCGGGCCGGTCCCTGGAACGGGCGGTCGGCGCGGTCGGCGAGGCGCTCGGGTGCACGCGGCCGCCGCTGGTCGTCGCACCGGACGGCGAGACCCTCTGGGCCTGGTACGCCTCGTCCGGCCCCGGCCCCGGCCCCGGCCCCGGCCCCGGCCCCGGCCCCGGCCCCGGCCCCGGCCCCGGCCCGGGCACGAGCTCCGGCGCCTGCGCGGACCCGGGCTCCAGTGCCGGTGCGTCTGCCGTGCCCGCGCCGGAGGGGGTGCTCGTCGCGCTCGGCACCCCCGACCGCGACCTCGACGGGTTCCGCCGTTCGCACCGCCGGGCCCGGCAGGTGCAGTCGGTCGTGACGGCCGCGGCCCCCGACGCCCGCCGGCCGGTGACCACCCCCGCGGACCTCGGCCCGCTGCTGCTCCTCGGCGCCGATGCCGACCTGCTCGGAGCCTGGGTCCGCGAGACCCTGGGCGGCCTGGCCGCCGACGACGAGCAGCACGAGCGCCTCCGTCACACCGTCGCCGCCTACCTGCGCGGCGGGAACAGCCTCGCCGCCGCGGCCGCCGAGCTGCACCTGCACCGGAACTCCGTGCAGTACCGGGTGCGCCGCGCCGAGGAGGTGCTGGGACGGCCGCTGGCCGAGGGGCGCGTCGACGTCGAGGTCGCCCTGCTGGCCTGCAGGGTCCTGGGATCCGCGGTCCTGCACGGGTGAGCCGGCCGGGCCGGACCCGCCGCGTTCCGCGGAACGCGGTGCCTGCCGGGCCTGCCGGGCCTGCCGGGCCTGCCGGGCCTGCCGGGCCTGCCGGGGCTGTATTCCGGGGAATCGCTTCCTCAGGAAGCGATTCGGTGGAGGGGCGACCTCGGAGGGCAGGGGAGGGGACGGTCGACGGGGTCTGCCCCCGGAGATTCGCTTCCTGAGGAAGCGATTCGGTGGAAGGAAGTACCCGTGGAAGCCGGCCTGAGCCGGGCCGGGCGGTCCATGTCTGTCAGATCGCTTCCTCACGCAGCGATTCGGCAGAAGGACCACCCTCGTGAGGCAGGGACACGTCGCCCGGGGCCGGCTCAGGCATCCGCCGCCCGCTCCGCCGCCCGCTCCGCCGCCCGCTCCGCCGCCCGCTCCGCCTACCGCCCCGCCGCGAGCCCGAACGCCGCGGGCAGCTCCCGGGCCGCCTCGACCAGGCTCGGCCCGTACCAGGTCAGCAGCCGTCCGCTGACCAGCACGGACGGGGCGTCGAAGGACTCGGGGCCGTCGTCGGCGGTGAACAGGTACGGCTCGTCGGGCAGGACCACCAGGTCGTGCTCGGGCAGCGTGGCGGGGTCGAACCGCGGGTAGCGCTCGGGGGAGTCGTCGAGGACGTTGCCGATCCCGAGCCGGTCCAGGACGGCGCCGGTGAAGGTGTCCGAGCCGACCGCCATCCACGGCTTCCGCCAGATCGGGACGACGGCGCGGCGCCGCGGCGACGCGGGCTCGATCGCGGCCCACAGCTCTCGTGCCTCGCGCAGCCAGTCCGGCTCGGCGAGCCGGCAGGCGGCGAGCATCCGGCCGAGGGAGGCGAGCCCGCCGTCGACGTCGCGGATGTCGGTGACGTACACCGGCAGGCCCGCGTCGCGCAGCGCGTCGAGGTCCGGGAGGCGGTTCTCCTCCTGGTTGGCGAGGACGAGGTCGGGGGCGAGGGCGACGATCTTCTCGACGTCCGGGTTCTTGGTGCCCCGCACCCGCTCGGCGGCGAGGCCGGCCGGGTGGGTGCACCAGTCGGTCGCCCCGACGACGAGGCCGGGCGCGGTCGCCTCGACGGCCTCGGTCAGCGACGGCACCAGGGACACCACCCGGCGCACCTCGGCGGGGACGGCCGGCTCGCGGCCCTCGTCGTCGATCACCGGGTTCACGCCGACGACCGTAACCCGGCGGGCCGGGCACCGTCCGGCCCGCCGGGCCCTCCGAACGTCCGCGCGGGGTCCGGCCGCGTCCTCAGCCGCCGTGCGCGAGCAGACCCGGCCCGTGCTCGGCGACGAAGGCGCGCAGATCGCGCACGGGCGCGGTCGGCCGGTCGCCCGCGGCGTGCACCATCCCGAGCGTGCGGACCGTGCGCGGTGACCGGACCGGGAGCTGGACGACCCCCGGTGCGTCCGGGCCGCGGGGCAGCAACGCGACGCCGAGACCGGCACCGGCGAGCCCCCGCAGCGTCGCGGTCTCGCCGCCCTCGAAGGCCCGGCGCGGCCGGAAGCCCGCTTCCTCGCACCACGCCTCCACGGTGCCGTGCAGGCCGTAACCGCGCGCGAACAGCAGGAACGGCTCGTCGGCGACCTCGGCGAGATCGACGTCCACCCGCCGCGACAGGCGGTGCCCGGCCGGCACGACCAGGCGCAGCTCCTCCTCGGCCAGGCCGGTCGAGGTGAGCCCGGGCTCGTCGGGCAGTGGCGAGGTCAGTGCCAGGTCGACGGTGCCCTCCCGGACCCGGTCCAGCAGCACCGCGTGCCGGCTCTGCACCAGCTCGATCCGGACGCCCGGGTGGGCCTCCCGGAACCCGCGCAGGATCCGCGGCACCACCTCGGTCCCGAGCGTGCCGAGGAATCCGAACGCGACCCGCCCGGTCCGGGGGTCGGCGTCACCGGCGAGCTCCGCGGCGGCCGCGGTCAGCTCGGCGAGCGCGGCCTCGGCACGGGGCAGCAGCGTCCGCCCGGCCGGGGTGAGCCGCAGCCCGCGCCCGACCCGGCGGAACAGCGCGACGCCGAGCTCGTCCTCCAGCCGCGCGATCGCCCGCGACACCGTGGGCTGCGGGACGCCGATCCGCTCCGCCGCCCGCGTCAGGTGACCGTCCTGCGCGACCGCGACGAACCGGTGCAGCGCGGGCGCCAACGACTCATGCACATCCGCATCATATCCGGTGAAACCATGCATTGGACGCATGCGACCACCCGCGCCTACGGTCGTGTGCGATGACAACGACCGAACGTCCCACCACCGGAGACACCGGGACCGGCACCCGCCTCGCGCCCCCGCACGAGCGTGGGACGCCGGGCTTCCTGCGCCTCGGCGCGGCGCTGTGGCTGTCAGGGGTGGCGACGTTCGTGCTGGTCTACAGCGTGCAGGGCCTCCTGCCGACGCTGTCGGCGGAGTTCGGCGTCGGGTCCTCGACGGCCAGCCTCGTCCTGTCCGCGACGACCGGGACGCTCGCGCTCGCCGTCCTCCCGCTGTCCGCCGTCACCGAGTCCTGGGGCCGGGCCCGGGTCATGACCTGGGCGCTCGGGGTCTCCGCCGTGCTGGCGCTGCTCGCCCCGTTCGCGCCGACCTTCGAGTCGCTGGTGGCGATCCGCGGCCTGCAGGGCGTCACGCTCGCCGCGCTCCCGGCGCTGTCGATGGCGCACCTGACGCACGAGGTCGCGGCGAAGCACCTCGGCGGTGCGGTCGGCCTGCTCATCGCCGGCAACACGCTCGGCGGGCTCTCCGGACGGCTGATCGCGACCTGGGTGTCGGACCTCGGCGGCTGGCGGGCCGGGCTCGCCGCGGTCGGCGCGGTGTCGGTCGCCGCCACGATCGCGTTCCGGCTGCTCCTGCCGCCCGCGACGGCACCCACGCCGCCCCGGACGAGGCTGCGCGACCTCGGCGGCCCGCTGCGCCGTCACCTCACCGACCCGGGTCTGCTCAGCCTGTTCGGGATGGCGTTCCTGCTCATGGGTGCCTTCGTGACCGTCTACAACTTCCTGGGCTTCCGGCTGCTCGCACCGCCGTTCTCGCTGCCCGCGACGCTGGTGGGCCTGGTCTTCCTCGGCTACCTCGCCGGCAGCTGGGCGTCCACCCGGGCCGGGCTGCTGGGCGACCGGTTCGGCCGCCGTCCGGTGCTCTGGGTGGCGACCCTCGTCGCGCTGGCCGGGATCTGGGTGACCTGGGCGGACCTCCTGGTCACCGTCCTCGCCGGACTGGTGATGGTGACGGTCGGCTTCTTCGGTGCGCACTCGGTCGCGAGCAGCTGGGTGGGCCGCCGCTCCGCGCTGATGACGGGCGCGGTGCCGGCGCAGGCGTCGTCGCTCTACCTGGTCGGCTACTACGCGGGCTCGAGCGCGGGCGGGGCCGTCGGCGGGATCGCCTACGACCACGCCGGCTGGGCCGGCGTGGTCTGCTACGTCAGCGTGCTGCTCGCCGGTGCGCTCGCGCTCGCGCTGGTCCTGCGGCGCACCCCGGCACCGGCCTGACCCGGGCGCCCCGGAACCCTCGCGGCGTCCCGTTCGTCCACGGTGGAAGGGACGGCGCCGAGGGGGAGGCACGGGTGGGACGGACACGGGATCGGACGGCCGAGGTACGGGAGCGGGCGGCACGTGAGCAGGTGGCCCGGCACGGCGGGACGGTGGACCGGCCGCTCGACGGCGGTCGCGTCCTCCCGCTGGCCTGGGTCCGTGCCCGGGGCGGGGACCGGACGCCGGTCGTCGTCCTCCCGGGCGGCCCGGGGCTCGCGAGTGTGCTGCCGTACCACGCGCTGCGGCAGGCGGCGGTCGCCCGCGGTCTCGACGTGATCATGGTCGAGCACCGCGGGGTGGGGCTCTCCCGGACCGACGGCACCGGGCAGGACGTCACCACCGGCGACGTCACCACCGCGGCCGCCGCCGACGACGTCGCCGCGGTCCTCGACGCGAACGGCGTCGACCGCGCGGTCGTCCTCGGCACGTCCTACGGCAGCTACCTGGCCCAGGTGTTCGGGGCGCGGCACCCGGAGCGGGTCGCCGCGATGGTGCTCGACTCACCGAGCACGGGGCCGGGCTCGGTGCCCGTGCTGCGTGCCCACCTGCGCCGGCTCTACCGGGACGGCGCCGATCCCCGGACAGCGGGGAGCGCGCGGCACGTGGCGGCCCTCGCCGCGGCGGGGGAGGACCCGCGCGACCTCACCTCCGTCGTACGGACCGTGCACGAGTTCGCCGGGCCGGCCCGGCTGGAACGGCTGCTCGCCGCACGCGTCCGGGGCGGCGCCCGCCGTTCCTGGGCGTGGATCGCCGGGCTGGGCGCGGGCGAGTCGGCGGGCAGGAGGGAACCGATGATCTTCGACGGCGATCTGGTCCGGCCGATCGGGGTCGGCGAGCTGGGCTTCGGGGTCCCGCCGGACGGCGAGGTGCTCGATCTCCAGCGCACCTACGGGGACATGGCGGGCGGGACCGGGCACGCGGCGCCGCACGATCTCGCGGCCGCGCGCCGTGGCTTCGGCTGGCCGGTGGCGGTGATCTCCGGTGAGCGGGACCTGCGCACCCCGCGACCGGTCGCCGAGCAGGTCGTCGCCGAGCTCCCGGACGGCGTCCTGGTCCCGCTCGCGGGTCAGGGGCACAGCGCCACGGACACCCACTCCCTCGCCGCGCTGAACGTCGCGCACGTCGTCGAGGCGGGGGCGCACCGCGCGCTGCCCCGGCTCGCCGGGCGGCTGGCGGCGATCCCGCGCCGTGGCATGCAGGCGACACTGGGTCCGGTGCTGACGGCCGCGATCGGCGCCGACACCCGGATCGACCCCGGCCGCCGGTGTGCCGCCCGATCGGACGTGTGACCCCGGACGACGGTGTGGTGCTGCGCCGACCGGCGTACGTGTCGCGCGGACACGCCGCGGAGCGCTCCGCGCTCCGGGTGGCAACGCTTCCGATCCGGAAGGAACCGCGTCCGCGCCGTCACCCTGCCGGAGCAGCAACCCACGTGCGCTCGCGGAACGCCGTCTGGGAGCGTGGTCGTCGCCCCCAGCAGTTGCACATCCCCAGGAGGAACCCGATGCGGAAGGCCGGTCGCAAGCTCTCCAAGGCTGCGGAGTCGTTCGTCGAGGCCATCGGCATCATCGGAGGCTGGAACCGCGGCCGTCGCCGGAGCCGGACCCGCCGCTAGGCCGGACGGTCACCACCGGCCGCGCTGGTTGGGGATGCGCGCCGCGAGCAGTGTGACGGCCGCGAGCAGCCCGGCCAGCACCACGATCGCGATCGCCCCCGCCGTACCCGGTGTGGCGGAGGCGGCGATCGCCGCCGTCGTCGCGGCCACCGCCGCGATCCCGCCGATCTGCCGGAACATGATCCGGAGCCCGGCGACCGCGGTGACGTCGCCCGGGACCAGGTGCATGCCGGCGTTGTTCGCCGCCGGGCCGGTCAGGCCCATGCCGATGCCGAGCACCGTCGCCGCGCCGAGCAGCCAGACCTCGGGTGTGACACCCACGGCCGGTGCCGCGCTGAGCAGCAGCCCGAGCACGATGACGCCCATCCCGCCGAGCAGCAGTGGCCGGTGACCGGTGCGCCGGAGCAGCGCGACCGACACCCCGGACGACGCGATCGTCCCTGCCGCGCGCCCGGTGAGCAGCGCGCCGGCGGCGAACGGCGCGAGCCCGTAGCGCGTCTGCGCGTAGAGCGGGAGCAGCGCCGAGAAGCCGATCACCGCCGCTCCGAAGAGGACGTTGGTGACGTTCATGATCCCGAGCCCGCGCCCGGCGAGGAGCCGCCACGGCACGACGGCGTCCTCCCGGCGCCGCGCGTGCCGGGCGAACGCGTACCCGCCCGCGACGGCGGCGAGCGCCGCGGCCAGCGTCAGCGGCAGCACCGCGGGTGTCCGGCCGAGACCGGACAGCCCGGTGACCGCCACCATCGCGGCGACGAGCGTGACCAGGAGCAGCGCGATCCCGCGGACGTCGACGGCGTCCGGACGGCGGCGCGGTGGGTCCTGCACGGTCAGTGCGGCGACGCCCACCACGACGACCCCCAGGGGCGCGTTCACCAGGAAGATCGCGTGCCAGGACCAGGTGGTCAGGATCAGCCCGCCGACCAGCGGGCCGAGGATCGCGCCGATCGGGAACACGCTGGTGAAGGCGGCGAGCGCGCGGTCGCGGTCGCGGCCGTAGTGGTGCGCGACGATCCCGTTCGCCGCCGGCAGCATCACCCCGCCCGCGACGCCCTGCAGGAACCGCAGCCCGATCAGCGGGCCGATCGCCCCGGCGACCGCGCACAGGCCGGAGAGCACGGTGAACGCGGCGACGGAGACGAGGAAGGTGCGCCGGCTGCCGAAGCGGTCGGCGAGCCGCCCGCCGAGCGGCAGGGCGAGGATCTGGCCGACGGCGTAGATGGTGACGATCCAGCCGGTCCAGGCGAGGTCGACGCCGAGGTCGCCGCTGACGGTGGTCAGCGCGGTCGCCACCGCGGTCTGGTCCTGCGAGAACATCAGCAGCGCGACCGAGACCACGGCGAACACGACGTGCCGCCGGGGGTGCGGGGTGTCCCGGTCCCGGCGTGCGGACTCGACGTGCAGGGTCTCGGACACGGTCGGGGCACCTTTCTGCAGCGGTGCCTCCGACATTAGTTGCTTAGGGTCAAACAACTCAAATCGGTTCGACGGCGCAACGACCGGTCCGGGTGCGGACACGGGTGTGCGGCCACCCCCGCCGGGGGCGGCCGCACCCGGCCGGTCTCACATGTTGCGCCGGTACTGCCCGCCCACCTCGAAGAACGCGGTCGTCAGCTGGCCCAGCGAGCACACCCGCGCGGCCTTCATCAGCTCGTCGAACACGTTGCCGTCGCCGGTGGCCACGTCCTGCAGGCGGCGCATCGCCTGCTCGGCCTCGGTGCGGTTGCGGGTCTGGAAGTCCTCCAGCCGGTCCAGCTGGGAGCGCTTCTCGGACTCGGTGGCCCGGGCGAGCTCGATCTCCTGCGGCTCCTCGTCGTCGTCGGAGGGCTTGAGGAAGGTGTTGACGCCGACGATCGGCAGCTCGCCCGAGTGCTTGCGGTGCTCGTAGAGCATCGACTCGTCCTGGATCTTGCCGCGCTGGTAGCCGGTCTCCATCGCCCCCAGCACGCCACCGCGCTCGGCGATCGACTCGAACTCGCGCAGCACCGCCTCCTCGACCAGGTCGGTCAGCTCGTCGACGACGAACGAGCCCTGCAGCGGGTTCTCGTTCAGCGACAGCCCCCACTCCTTGCCGATGATCATCTGGATGGCCATCGCGCGGCGCACGGACTCGCCGGTCGGGGTGGTGACCGCCTCGTCGTAGGCGTTGGTGTGCAGCGAGTTCGCGTTGTCGTAGAGCGCGCAGAGCGCCTGGAGCGTGGTCCGGATGTCGTTGAAGTTCATCTCCTGCGCGTGCAGGGACCGACCGGAGGTCTGGACGTGGTACTTGAGCTTCTGCGACCGCTCGTTCGCCCCGTACCGGTCCCGCATCGCGACCGACCAGATCCGCCGGGCGACCCGGCCGAGCACGGTGTACTCGGCGTCCATCCCGTTGGAGAAGAAGAACGACAGGTTCGGCGCGAAGTCGTCGATCGCCATCCCGCGCGACAGGTACGACTCGACGAAGGTGAAGCCGTTCGCGAGGGTGAACGCCAGCTGCGAGATGGGGTTGGCCCCCGCCTCGGCGATGTGGTAACCGGAGATCGAGACCGAGTAGAAGTTCCGCACCTTGTGCGCGATGAACCACCCCTGGATGTCGGCCATCATCCGGAGCGAGAACTCGGTGGAGAAGATGCAGGTGTTCTGGCCCTGGTCCTCCTTGAGGATGTCGGCCTGCACCGTCCCGCGGACGTTCGCCAGCGCGAAGGCGGTCAGCTCCTCGCGCTCGGCGTCGTCGGGCTCGCGGTCGTGCTCGGAGCGGAAGCCGTCGACCTGCTGGTCGATCGCGGCGTTGAGGTAGTAGGCGAGGATCGTCGGCGCCGGGCCGTTGATCGTCATCGACACCGACGTCGTCGGCGAGCAGAGGTCGAAGCCGTCGTAGAGCGCCTTGAGGTCGTCGAGCGTGGCGATCGAGACGCCGGAGGTGCCGACCTTGCCGTAGATGTCGGGCCGGGTGTCCGGGTCGTGCCCGTACAGCGTGACCGAGTCGAACGCGGTCGAGAGCCGCTTCGCGTCCGAGTCGGCGGAGAGCAGCTTGAACCGCCGGTTGGTCCGGAACGGGTCGCCCTCGCCGGCGAACATCCGGGCCGGGTCCTCACCCTCCCGCTTGAACGGGAACACGCCCGCGGTGAAGGGGAAGTGGCCCGGCAGGTTCTCCCGCCGCAGGAAGCGCAGCAGCTCCGCGTCGTCGTCGTAGCGGGGGAGTGCCACCCGGCGGACCTTGTTCCCCGACAGCGTCTCCCGCGTGAGCTTCGTGCGGAACTCCTTGTCCCGCACGGTGTAGACGTACTCGTCGCCGGAGTAGTCCTCGACCCGCGACGGCCACTGCTCCAGCAGCTCCGCGGACTCCGCCGGGACCTCCTTCTCCGCGCGCTGCAGCGCGGTGTCCACGTCGGACCCCCCGACGAGCTCCTTCGCGGTGCGCAGGTGCTGCGCGGTCCGGGCGGCGCGGGCGTGGGTCTCGGTGTCGGAGTGGTAGGTGCGGAGGGTCTCGGCGATCTCGGCGAGGTAGCGCACCCGCTCCGGCGGGATGACGGCCGCGTAGTCGCTGGACGTCTTCGTCTCCACCCGCGGCAGCCTGCCGTCGGCGACGGCCAGGCCGCCCTCGGCGAGCAGGTCGCGCAGGTGCTGGTAGAGCGCGGTGACGCCGTCGTCGTTGAAGGTGGCGGCCGAGGTGCCGTAGACCGGCATGTCCTCCCAGTTCGCGCCGAACTCCTCGCGGTTGCGCACGAGCTGGCGGCCCACGTCGCGACGGGCGTCCTCGGCGCCGCGGCGCTCGAACTTGTTGATCGCGACGACGTCGGCGAAGTCCAGCATGTCGATCTTCTCGAGCTGCGACGCCGCGCCGAACTCCGGCGTCATGACGTAGAGCGAGTGGTCGACGAACGGGACGATGCCCGCGTCGCCCTGGCCGATGCCCGGGGTCTCGACGATCACCAGGTCGAACCCGGCCGCCTTCAGGACCGAGATCGTGTCACCCAGCTTCTCCGGCAGCGAGCCGCCGTCCTGACCGCGGGTCGCCAGCGAGCGGAAGAACACGCTGTCGGGGCCGCCCGCGCCGGCGGGCCCGCGACCGGAGAGCGCGTTCATCCGGATGCGGTCGCCGAGCAGCGCACCGCCGCCCTTGCGCCGGGTCGGGTCGACCGCGAGGACCGCGATCCGCAGCTTGTCCTCCTGGTCGAGCCGGAACCGGCGGACCAGCTCGTCGGTCAGCGAGGACTTGCCGGAACCACCGGTGCCGGTGATGCCGACGACGGGCACGGCGCGTTCCACCGACTCGATCCGCTCCCGCACCTCGTCCGGGAGGCGGCCGGCCTCGGCCAGGGTCAGCGCCCGGGCGAGGGTGGCGGTCTCGCCGGCGAGGACCCCGTCGCCGAAGGCGGAGCTCGCGTAGCCGGCCGTCGACGCCGACGGGTCCGTGAGGTCGGTGTCGCACTCGCGGATCATGATGTTGATCATTCCCGGGAGGCCCAGCTTCTGGCCGTCCTCGGGGGAGAAGATCCGCGAGACGCCGCGGGAGTGCAGCAGCTCGATCTCCTCGGGGACGATCACGCCACCGCCCCCGCCGTAGACCCGCACGTGGCCGGCGCCGCGCTCGCGCAGCAGCTCGACCAGGTACGAGAAGTACTCGACGTGGCCGCCCTGGTACGAGGAGATGGCGATGCCCTGGACGTCCTCCTGGATCGCCGCGGTGACGACCTCGTCCACGGATCGGTTGTGGCCCAGGTGGATCACCTCGGCGCCCTGCTTCTGCAGGATGCGCCGCATGATGTTGATGGCGGCGTCGTGCCCGTCGAACAGACTGGCGGCGGTGACGAACCGGACCGGGTGGGTGGGCACGTGCAGCTCGGGGTCGGCCATGACCCGCTCCTCCCGCCGGGCGGACGGCGACAGGTCCCGGCCGATTTAGTTTGACATCCTAGTATTGGACGTACAAGAAACGGGGCGTGCGTCACACCGTGGAGCAGGCGGGCGGGTGAGCGGTCTCAGGCCGCGTCGGAGTGGGTGCGCCCCGCGTGGACGGGGTTCCCGTCGCCGCCGGGGGAGTCGTCCCCGGCGGCGGAGGTGCCGGGGGTACCGGGGGTCCGGTGCCTGCGGGCGTGCCGGCCGGTGGGCCACACCGCAGGAATCGCGTGGCCGTCGGATCCGGTGCTCCGCTCGTCCGGGTCGTCCGCGGCCTCGGGTGCCGGGCCGGGCAGGACGTCCTCCGCGATGTCGGCGACGATCCGGCGGGCCCGGGCCAGCCGCCGTGCCCGCCACCGCTTGCCCGCGAACCCGCCGACGAGACCGAGCGCCAGGAGGGCGAGACCGGAGCCGACGACGAGCGGCACCGCGAGAGCGGGAAAAGCCGCCGCCAGGATGAAGGCCACCAACGGCCAGTACAGCAGCGCACGCCCCGCTCCCCGTCGCGTCCAGTCGCGATGAGGCGGCATGATCTATCTGTACCCGACCGGCACGATCGTCATGCGCGACTCGCCGGAAAAGTGACTCACTGTTTCGCGAGTGGAGGCCGGATTTCATGCCCTCGACACCGGACCGCAGCGCCGTCGACCCCTACGCGGAGGTCCTGGTCGCGGAGAACGACCGGCTCGCCGACCTCCTGGAGACGGCCGATCCGACGGCCGAGGTACCGACCTGCCCCGGCTGGACGCTCCTGCAGCTGCTGCGGCACGTCGGCCGGGGACACCGCTGGGCGGCGCAGATGGTCGCCTCCGGGGCGACCGAGGGCCTGGACCCGCGCGAGGTCGTCGGCGGGAAGCCGCCCGAGGGCGGGCCGGAGGTCGCCGCGCAGTGGCTGCGGGACGGGGCCGACGAGCTCCTCGACGCCGTCGTCGCCGCCGGGCCGCAGGCCCCGGTCTGGACGTTCACCGGGCCCCGGCCGTCGGCCTGGTGGGTGCGCCGGCGGTTGCACGAGGCGACCGTGCACCGGGCGGACGCGGCGATCGCGCTCGGGACCCCGTTCGAGATCGCCCCCGCGCTCGCCGCCGACGGCCTGTCGGAGTGGCTGGACCTGCTCACCGCGCGGCCCGCGCCGGACGAGCCGGCACTCGCCCCGGGGGCCACGCTGCACCTGCACGCCACCGACGACGGCCTGGGCCCGGCGGGGGAGTGGCTGGTCCGGGCCGAGAGTGGCCGGGTCGTCTGGGAACCCGGCCACGGCAAGGGCGCCGCCGCCGTCCGGGGCACTGCCGCGGACCTCCTGCAGGGCGTCCTGCGTCGCATCCCCGCCGACGACGCCCGGCTCGACGTCCTCGGTGACCGGCAGGTCTGGCAGGACTGGCTGGCCCGCACCGCCTTCTGAGCCGGGCCCGCGGTGGTCAGCTCCCGGCCGGCACGGCCCGGAGGTGGTCGTGCGCCGTGGGTGTCTCGGGCGTGAGGACGCGTTCGGCGGCGGTGTCCAGCACCGACGCCGTCCGGGGCCGCTCGAAGCGGACGGCGGCGCGCCGGCCGTCCAGCTCGAGGGTGGCGATCAGGTTGCCGAACAGCGGGCCCGCCGTGCGTTCCCACGCGACGCCCGCCCGTCCCGTCCCGGTGCCCCGGGTCCACGACGTCGAGAACCGGGCGATCGCCCGCGACCAGGTGACCCGGAACAGCACCCGCATGAACCCGGGGACGATGTTGTGCACCGGCGAGCACGTCAGCTGGTGCACCCGGGTCCCGTCGCGGCCGCGGCCCGGGCGGTCCCCCGGGGTGTCGGTGTGCACGTCGGCCGCGGCGGCGTACGAGTGGTGCACGTCGCCGGACAGCACCGACACCGTCGCCGGGGCCGGGCGGTCGCCGCGCGGGCGGCACGCCTCCCGGATCAGCTCGGCCATCCGCAGGAACGAGTGGCCGAACGCGGGCCAGTGCTCCAGGTCGGCCTCCTGGCGCAGGAACTCCGCGGCCCGGCCGATCCGCCCGGGCCGGTTGCCGCCCTTCTCCACCGCGGCCTGCAGGTCCGAGATGACCTGCGGCAGCAGCCACGGCACCGAGGTGCCGAGCAGCAGGTGGCCGAGCGGCCCGGGCGCGAGCGCCCGGTCGGTGATCCAGTCGAACTCGGCGTCGGAGACCATCTTGCGGGGCGTCGACTCCACGATCCGGCCGTTCCGGGAGTCGATCACGATCAGCCGGGTGTGCCCCAGCTCCCAGCAGAACGAGAAACGCTCCTCCTTGTGCCGGGCGGCCCCCTCCCCGGTCTCGGCGTCCCACCGGTCGGCCCGCTCGGCCAGCAGTGGCCACACGTCGCCGTCGGCGGCCCGCACGGCCTGCCAGTCGGTGTCGGCCTCCAGTTCGGCGGGGGAGAGGTTGCCCAGGTGCTGGTGGACCCAGTACGACGCCAGGCCGGCCCGCACCCGCTCCCGCCACCACGGCTTCTGTGCGATCTGCGCCCGCCAGGTGCCGGAGGTGTTCCAGTCGTCGCGCACGTCGTGGTCGTCGAAGATCATCGCGGTGGGGATCGTCGACATCATCCACCGCACCTCCGGGTCCGACCAGGCGTCGCGGTAGAGGCCGGAGTACTCCTCGAAGCTGACGATCTCGTCGTCGGGCCACTCGGGGCGCCGCTCGCCGCGCCCGGCGATGCGCCGACGGCTCTGCGGGGTGAGCTCGTCCGCGTAGACCTGGTCGCCGAGCAGCAGCAGCGCGGTCGGCCACTCCTCGTGGGGACGGGTGGTCATCCGCGTCGCGTAGGCGTCGAGTGCGTCGAGGCCGTAGTGCCGGGCCTGCTTCGGGTCGGCGAGCTTCACGTACCGGCAGGACCCGAAGACGACCCGCTGGCTGCGGGCGGTGGCCGGACCGCGGGTCGCGATCGCGCTGGGCGGGAACGGCGAACCGGGCTGCGGCCAGGCCGTCTCGCCGTCGAGCCGGACCTCGTAGGGCGTGCGCGAGTCCGGCTCCAGCCCGGTGACGACGACGATCGCGTAGTGCAGCCCGGCCACCTCGACGGTGTCCGCCGTGCAGCCCAGCACCTCCACCCGGCAGCGCCGGTCGGTCTGGACCCAGACCAGGGCGGAGGTGTCGTCGACGTGCCGCAGCACCGGGCCGAGGAGGAGCGTCACCCGGTCGAGGGTAGACCTGGCCCGGGACCGTCGCCGGGGGCCGTGCTCAGAGCTCCTCGAGCGCGAGGAGGCCGGCGCCGATCTTGCCGGCGTCACCCTTGTAGGTGGCGGGCACGACCGGCGGGATCGGCCGGACCCCGGGCGGCCCGTAGTGGAACTCCCGCGCCGCCCGCCGGGCCGGACCCAGCAGCAGCTCCCCGGCGTCGACCAGCCCGCCCCCGATCAGGACGACCTCGAACTCGAAGATCGCGTTGATGCTCGCGATCCCGACGCCCAGGGCCCGCCCGAGCCGCTGGAACAGCGACTGCGCGGTCCGGTCGCCCGCCATCGCCGCCATCGTCACGTGCTGCCCGGTCACCTCGCCGCCCGCCTCGCGGGCCAGGCCCGCGATCATCCCGTCGGGATCGTGCGCGGCGGCGCTGCGCCCCATCCGGGTCAGCGCGGTCCCCGAGGCCATCGACTCCAGGCAGCCGTGGTTCCCGCACCCGCACAGCGGGCCCTCCGGGTTGACGTTCATGTGCCCGACCTCGGCGCCCAGGCCGTGCGGCCCGCGGTAGATCTTCCCGCCCAGCACGATCCCGGCACCGACACCGGTACCCACGGTCAGCAGCACCATGTCGTCGTTGCGGGTCTCGCCCAGCCGGGCCTCGGCGAGACCGGCGACGTTGCCGTCGTTGTCGACCACGGTCGGCAGCCCGGTCGCCGCCTCCAGGTCCGCCCGCAGGTCCCAGTTCTCGTAGTTGTTGTTGGGCGCCCAGCGGATCCGGCCCACCGGCCACTCCACCGTGCCCGCCGCGCCGACCCCGATCGCGCACACCCCGGCGCCGGCCCCGTCCGCGCGCAGCTCCTCGACCATCCCCCGGAGGAGGTCGTTCATCGTGCTCGCGTCGGACGTGTCCGGGGTGTTGCGCCGCAGTTCGGCGTGGACCGTGCCATCCTCGCCCACGATCGCTCCCGCGACCTTCGTTCCTCCGATGTCGAGCCCGATCGCCCGCCGTCCGTTCGTCACCCCGGCATGATTGCGACACGACCGTCGTGATGCCACACCCGCCCCCGGGTTTGCGGATACGGCGACCGGGGAAAGGTGACCCATGCCAGTCTTGCGACGAGTAGCCCGGCCCATGCTCGCGGCCGTCTTCATCTACGGCGGTGTCAACGCCCTCCGCCAGCCCGAGGGCCACGCGCAGGCCGCCAAGCCGGTTCTCGACCAGGCCTCCCCGGCCATCGACAAGGTCGTCGAGAACGCCCCGCTCGACCGGCGCCCCGAGGCCGAGACCCTGGTCAAGGTCGACGCCGGTGTGAAGATCGCCGCCGGCACGCTGCTGGCCGTCGGCAAGTTCCCCCGCCTCGCCTCCACCGCGCTCGCCGCGACCGTCATCCCGACGACGCTCGCCGGGCACCGCTTCTGGGAGGAGACCGACCAGCAGCGGCGCACGGAGCAGCAGATCCACTTCCTGAAGAACGTCGGGCTGCTGGGCGGCCTGCTCATCGCCGCGTCCGACACGCACGGCAAGCCGTCGAACGCCTACCGGGCGCGGAAGGCGGCCGAGCAGGTGCACGACCGGTTCTCCTCGGCCGACTCCGAGACCGGCTCGCAGCTCGCGGCCGGCCTGGCCGGCGCCGGGTCGTCGATCGCCGCGGCCGCGGCGGGCGGCCGCGAGCGGCTGCACGACGCCGTCGAGGAGTACGGCCCGGTGGTCCGGGACCGCGCGACGGAGTGGAGCGGCAAGGCGTCCGAGCAGGCCGCGCACCTGGGTGAGGTCGCCTCCGAGCGGGCCTCGACCTGGTCCGAGCAGCTCTCGGCCGCCGCCGAGCAGGCGGCGAAGAAGGCCGAGAAGCGGGCGAAGGCGGCCGAGAAGAAGGGCGCCAAGCTCGCGAAGGCCGCCGACAAGCACGGCGCGAAGCTGGAGAAGGCCGTCGACCGCCGCGGTGCGCAGTACCGCAAGGTCGCCGAGCGCACCGGGGACCGGTGGATCCAGGAGGCCGAGCGGCGCCGGGCCCGCTGGGAGAAGCAGGCCCAGAAGGCCGTCGCCCGCGCCGAGAAGCGCGCGCCGGAGTACGCCGACCGGCTCTCCTCGCTCGCGAGCCAGGCCCAGTCGCAGGCCGCGAAGTTCGGCTCCGACCTGGCCGACCGTGCCGCCACCGCCGGTGCCGAGACGGCCAAGCAGGCGAAGAAGAGCGCGAAGGACGCCCGCAAGCGCGCCAAGGCCGCCGCGCGCTGAGCGCGCCCCGTCCTCGCTGATCCGGTCCGGGGGGCCGTGGTCCGGTGCCACCGGACCACGGCCCCCCGTTCGTCCGGGGTGCCGGTCAGACCGGGCGCAGGACCTGCAGCTCGCCGCTCTCCAGTGACTGCACCTCGACCACGACCCGCCCGGACCACGGGGCCGGGCGCAGCGCGTTCGCCAGCCGGGTGAACAGCGCCTGGGTGCGCGCGTTCGTCGCGGCCTGGTCGGCGATGAGGTGCGGCAGCATCCCGCCGGAGCGTTTGCGGACCGTCAGCGGCAGCACCGACAGGCCGGTCGCCAGCCGGTGCAGCCGCCCGACGTCGGCGATCCGCCCGGACAGGTCCGACTCGACCAGCGGGCGCAGCGCCGCGAGCGGCCGGTTCGGGGACCGCAGCAGGTGGTCGGCCGCGGTGAGCAGGATGCGGCGCGCGTCGAGGACGAGCGCCAGGTAGGCGCCGAGCACCGCGCCCGGGAACCGGTCCCAGCCGAGCCTGCCCACCTCGCCGAGCTGCTCGCGCAGGCCGATGCCGCCGGTTCCCGACGGGTCGGCCGCGGCCGCGACGCGCTCCCAGCCGGAGATCCACGCGTGCGTCTGGTGGCGCAGCACGGCCAGGTTCGCGACGGCGGTGTCGAGCCCGGCACCGGAGGTGATCGCCCCGTGCTCGAGCAGCTCCGTCTGCGCGTCGCGCAGCGACTCCTCGGCCGCCCCCAGCCGCGAGTCGAGCCGCAGCGTGCACCCGGGCGCGAGGTCGTCGACGGCGGAGGTCAGCTCGTCGACCACCCGGTGCTGGGTACCGATCGCGGCGATCTCGGCGGCGACCGTGAGCGCGAGCAGGCCGAGCCCGGCGCCCGGTGCCGGGCCGGACGCGGCGTCGCCCACCGGCAGCACGGCCGAGAGCCCGGGGTGGCCGGGGGCGGTCGCGCCGCCCGCGAGCGTGAGCAGCGGCTCGGCCCCGAACGCCTCGGGCAGGGTGAGGCGGAAGGTCAGGCCGCGCTCCGGGCCGCGGGAGCTCCCCGGCCGGGCGAGCCGGCGGGCCAGCTCGCTGGAGGCGGAGAGCGTCGCGCCCCAGGGCCGGTCGGCGTCGGTGGAGCGGGGATCGGCCGGCCGCCAGCTCAGCAGCAGGGCGGGGCCGGGCGGTGTGCCGTTCCGGGCGGGTGCCGGGTTCCCGCCCTGCCCCGTCCCGGCCGCACCGGGCCGCCCGTCGAGCGGGAGCACGACGCCGCGGGGATCGTCCGGGTGACCGAGCATGTCTCTCCAACGACGTCACGGGCCGTGAGGTCACGGGACCTGCCGGCGGGGGCGTACCCATCCTGCCCTGCGTCGTTCCGGTCTCGGCTCTCGCCCCGGAGCGGGAACTACCGGTAGAAATCGGGTGTGGGGACCGCATACGTCATCGGGACGTCCGACACGAAGGCCGCCGAGCTCGGCTTCGTCGCGGGCCTGGTGGCGTCCGCAGGCGTCGCGGTGTGCCGGGTGGACGTGTCCACCTCGGGCTCCGGCCAGGGTGCGGGGGAGCCGGCACCGGACGTCGGTGCGGCCGAGGTCGCCGCGCACCACCCGGGCGGCACCTCCGCGGTGTTCACCGGTGACCGGGGCAGCGCGGTGCAGGCGATGGCGGAGGCGTTGCGCGCCTTCCTCGCCGGCCGGGACGACGTCGGCGGGGTGCTCGGGCTCGGCGGGTCGGGCGGGACCGCGCTGGTCACGCCCGCGATGCGCGACCTCCCGGTCGGTGTGCCGAAGCTGATGGTCTCCACCGTCGCGTCCGGTGACACGGCCCCCTACGTCGGCGCGAGCGACATCGCGATGCTGTACGCGGTCACCGACGTCGCCGGGCTCAACCGGATCTCCCGGCGGGTACTCGGCAACGCGGCCCACATGATCGCCGGTGCCGTGGCGGCCCCGGTCCCGGACGGCGACGCCGGCCTGGCCGCCGTCGGCGTGACCATGTTCGGTGTCACGACGCCGTGCGTGACCGCGGTCCGCGAGCGGCTCGGCGACGAGGTGGACGCCCTGGTCTTCCACGCGACCGGCTCCGGTGGCGCCTCGATGGAGAAGCTCGTCGACGACGGCCTGGTCGACTCGGTGCTCGACCTGACCACCACCGAGGTCGCGGACCTCCTCGTCGGCGGCGTGATGGCCGCGGGGGAGGACCGGCTCGGCGCCGTCGCCCGGACCGGTGTCCCCTGGGTGGGCTCCTGCGGTGCGCTCGACATGGTCAACTTCGGTGCCGTCGCGACCGTGCCGGACCGGTTCGACGGCCGGCTGCTGTACGAGCACAACGCGAACGTGACGCTCATGCGGACCACCGTGGAGGAGAACCGCGGGATCGGGGAGTGGCTGGCGCACAGGCTGAACGGCTTCACCGGGCCATGGCTGTTCCTGCTCCCGCTCGGCGGGGTGTCCGCACTGGACGCACCCGGCCAGGCGTTCCACGACCCCGCGGCGGACGCGGCGCTGTTCGCCGCGATCGAGTCCGGTGTGGACGAACCGGAGCGGGTCCGGCGGATCCCGCACCACGTCAACGACCCCGAGTTCGCCGACGCGGTGCTGGCCGCGTGGCGGGAGGTGCAGGCATGAGGCGGTCCACCCGCGCCGAGCTGATGGAGCGGTTCACCGGCATGGCGGCCCGCGGCGAGCCGATCGTCGGCGGTGGGGCCGGGACGGGGCTCTCGGCGAAGTGCGAGGAGGCCGGCGGGATCGACCTCATCGTGATCTACAACTCCGGCCGCTACCGGATGGCGGGGCGCGGCTCGCTCGCCGGGCTGCTCGCCTACGGCAACGCGAACGACATCGTCGTCGAGATGGCGGCCGAGGTGCTCCCGGTCGTGGAGCGGACGCCGGTGCTGGCCGGGGTCAACGGCACCGACCCGTTCCTGCTCACCGACCGGTTCCTGGACGAGCTCGCCTCGCTCGGCTTCGCCGGCATCCAGAACTTCCCGACGGTCGGCCTGATCGACGGCGTCTTCCGGGCCAACCTGGAGGAGACGGGCATGGGCTACGGGCTGGAGGTCGACCTCGTCGCCGCCGCCCGGGCCAAGGAGCTGCTGACCACGCCGTACGTGTTCTCGGCCGACGACGCCCGCGCGATGGCGCGCGCCGGTGCCGACATCGTCGTCTGCCACATGGGGCTGACCACCGGCGGCTCGATCGGCGCGGAGACCGCGAAGAGCCTCGACGACTGCGTCGAGCTGGTCGACGAGTGGGCCGCGGCGGCGCTGGAGGTGCGCGACGACGTGCTCGTCCTCTGCCACGGCGGCCCGATCGCGATGCCCGAGGACGCCGCGTACGTGCTGGCGCGGGCGCAGGTCTGCCACGGCTTCTACGGCGCCTCGTCGATGGAGCGGCTCCCGACCGAGCGGGCGCTGACCGAGCAGACGCGGGCCTTCAAGAACGCCGTGGGTCGGTGATGGCACCGCGGCGGCCGGTCCCGCCACCGGGCGGGGACTGGCGGCGCCGGATGGCGGTCCGCGGCGGGCGGGTCTCACACACGCTGGCGTCCCACGGCTGGCTGGTGTTCCTGCTGGTCGGGGTGGCGGTCGGGCTGGTCGTCGGGGTCGCGATGGGGGTGTCGGAGCTCGGTGCCTACCCGATGTCGGAACTGATCGGGCGCACGATCGGCGGCGCGATCGCCGGAGTGGTCTTCTGCGCGGCGCCGTCGGTGCTGTTCGTCGGGCTCCCCGCGCAGTACCTGGCACGCTCCTACCTGCGCTCCGCGAGCCCCGACGAGCGCCGGGCGATGCAGCAGGCCGCCGAGAACGCCCCCGACGCCCTCCCCGCCGGCCTGGTCGCCGGGTCCCGCTGGGCCCGCGCCTACGAGGGCTGCGTCGGGTCGGTGACCGCCTTCCACGGCATCGTCCGCACCGTGCCGGACGGCCCGGCGAAGGACTGGCTGCACGACATCGGCCGCCGCCTCGACACCGAGCTCGCCGAGGCGCTGCGGACGGCGCGGCTCGGCGAGAGCGTCGAGTCCGGGGCACCGGGCGGGGACGTCGCCCGCTCCGTCGGCGCCCGGCTCGAGGTCGCCCGCACCGCATTCCACGACACGACCGAGCACGCCGCGTCGATCGCGCTGGACCTGCGCGCCGACTCCGGTTTCGAGGACGTCCGCGCCCAGCTCGACCAGCTCACGGCACAGGCCCCACACCTGCGCCGGCAGACCTGACCGCTCCCGAGGAGGAGACCATGCCCCGCCCCTACTCCAGCGCCGTGATCCCGGCGCCGCTGGCCGAGGTCTGGCCGCACGTCCGCGACTTCGGCGCCATCCACCGCTGGCGCCCGGCGATCGACTCCGCCGAGCTCACCCGCGGCGCCTCCGGCTCCGACATCGGGGCGCAGCGGCGGCTCGTCCTCGGTGACGGCGGCGTCGTCGTCGAGAACCTGCTGGCGCTCGACGACCGCGGGCACGCGTTGACCTATGAGATCGTCGAGTCGCCGTTCCCGGTGCGCCGGTATGTCTCCACCCTGCGGCTCGCGCCGGTGACGGCGGCCGGTCACACCTTCGCCGAGTGGTGGGTGGAGTTCGACGCCGACGCCGCAGCCGAGGGCGAGCTCGTCGAGCTGTTCGCCAACGGTGTGTTCGGGACCGGGCTGGCGGCCCTGGCGCAGCGCTGGGCCTGACCGCGGGCACCGACGGGCCCGGGACGGGCACGGGGACCGGCCCCGTGCCCGCGGGCCGTCAGGCGTGTTCGACGTGCGCGTCCGCGCCCGGGAAGTAGAGCGACTCGCTCCCGTCGCTCCACCGCACCCGGTAGCGCACCTGCTCGTCGTCGCCGCCGAGGACCTCCACGACCTCGCCGCGGCGCCGCCCGTGGTCCACGACGGCCGCCTCGACGACGATCCGGTCCCCGACCGATGCCGTGTCGTGCATCGTCGTCACCTCCTTCGGATCGCTCCGTGTGAAGCCGTCCAGCATGCCACCCGGCGACGCCCGTGACATCGGCCGCGCGGGTCACCAGCCGCGCAGGTCGACCGGCCAGGTGTCGAGCACGTCGTCGCCGTCGACGACGTGCATCCGCTCGTGCAGGGCGACGGTCGGGTCGACGTGCGCCGGGTCGATCCGGACCCGGTCGCCGGCCCGCGGCGGCGCGTCGAGCGCGAACACGAGGTGCTCGTCGGAGCAGAACCAGACGTTCCCGCCGGGCACCGACGGGTTGCCGTGGTCCATCCCGAACGCCTTGAGCCCGGCGTCGGCGACCGCCCAGCCGGGCATGTCGCCCGCCGGCGCGGTCGTCGAGACCACCGTGGACAGCACGGTCAGCGCCTGGCGGAACGGCAGGCCCGCCGCGGTGTACGCGGTGTCCATCAGCGCGTACGACCCGGCCTGGATCTCGGTGCAGGCGGTGTTCATCGCGTGCGTGCCGGTACCGCCGCCGGAGACGATCTCGCCGCCGACGTCGGCGTGCGCGGCGAGCAGCAGGCCGGTGCACCCGGCGGTCAGCCGGGCCCGCTCGGCCGCGTCGCCGACCATCTGCAGGTGGCCCTCGTAGCCCATCACACCGCGCACGGTCAGCCCGGCGGCCCGGGCGGCGTCGGCGAGCGCGCCCGCCCGGCCGGGGGCGATCCCGCAGCGCGGCATGCCCACGTTGACGTCGACGAGCACCTCCCGCACCCCGCCGTCGACGGCGGCGCGCAGCGTCGCGTCGGAGTCGATCGCGACCGTCACCCGGGCCCCGGCCTCGACCACGGCGCCGAGCCGGCGGGCGTCAAGCACCTCGTTCGCCAGCAACAGGTCCGTCCCGAGCCCGGCGGCGGCCATCCCCTCGACCTCGCGCACGGTGGCGCAGGTGAAGCCGGCGTGACCGTGGGCGAGCTGCCGCCGGGACAGCTCGGTCGTCTTGTGCGCCTTCACGTGCGGCCGCAGCCGCGGGCCGGGCAGGACGGCCGCCATGTCGGCGAGGTTCGCCTCCAGGGCGCTCGCGTCGACGACGAGGGCGGGCGTGGTCAGGTCGGTGAGGCGCACGGAACTCCCAGGACCCGGTCCAGGTAGGGGTTGCGGAACCGGCCCTCCGGGTCGAGCCGGTCCCGCAGGGCGACGAACTCCGCGAACCGCGGGTAGCGCGGTCGCAGCTGGGCCGCGGTCCGGGTGTGGAGCTTGCCCCAGTGCGGTCTGCCGTCGGCCGCGGACAGCACCGACTCGACGGCGGCGAAGTACGCCTCGTACGGGCGTCCGGCGCGGACGTGGGCGGCCAGGTAGGCGCTGTCCCGGTCGTACGCCGTGGAGAGCGGGACGTCGTCGGCGCCGAGCACCCGGACCTCCACCGGGAACGTGACGTCGCGGGCGTGCCGGGCCGCGGCGGCGCGCAGGCCGGCGAACGTCTCGGGCAGCGCCGCGCGGGGCACGGCGTACTCCATCTCCAGGAAGCGGACCCGGCGTGGGCTGCAGAACACCTCGTGCGAGGGCCCGACGTACTCGGCGGTGGCCATCCGGCCCGCCAGGAACCCGTTCAGCCGGGGGACGAGCGGCGGGGCCAGCTCGCCGGCGCGGCAGGCGAGGGCGAACCCGGCGTTGCCGAGCAGCTCGTCACCGATCCAGGCCGCGGCGCGGCCGCGCCGCGGGCCGGACCGGCCGGTGCGGTCGTTGCACTTCAGCACGGCGACGTCGGTGTGCGCGAACCAGTAGAACTCGACGTGGTCGTGGGCGGTGGCCAGCTCGCCGAGGCCGTCGACGACCTCGGCCAGCGGCCGGACGGACTCGACGGCGTGCAGGTCGAACGCGGGCACCGTCACGAGCGTGACCTCGGTGATCACGCCGAGGGCGCCCAGACCGACCGCGGCGAGCGCGAGTTCGGCGCCGTCCGGCCGGTACACGGCACCGTCGGCGGTGACGATCTCGAGCCCGCGGACGCCGGCGGAGATGCCCCGGTACCCGGCCCCGGTGCCGTGGGTGCCGGTGGAGATCGCACCGGCGACCGTCTGCTCCTCGATGTCGCCCAGGTTGGGCAGGGCCCGGCCGCGGCGCCGCAGCCACCGGTTCAGCACCCGGAGCGTGACCCCGGCGGGGACGTGCACCAGGTCGCCGTCGAGCCGGATCCGGTCCGGATCGGACGGTGGCCGGACCGCGACGCCGTCGGGCGCCCCGATGCCGGTGAACGAGTGCCCGCTGCCCAGTGCCGTGACCCGCAGGTCGAGCAGGGCCGCGGCGCGGACGGCGTCGGCGACCTCGCCGGCGTCGCGGGAGTGGACGGTGCGGGCCGGGCGGCTGCGCTGGTTGCCCGCCCAGTTCCGCCAGCCACCCGTCACGGATGCAGCTTCGGCCGGGCGGGCCCGGAGGTCAACAGCGGCGGCTCAGCGGATCGGTCGGTTCGGCGTCTGCCCGGCGACGCCGTGTCGCAGTGGCTGGTTGTACTGCTGCTGGTCGGTGGCCTCGACGGGCGAGCCGCGGTCCGGCGTGCCGGGAACCTCCGGCTGGGCGCCGGCGGGATCGCCACCGGTCGGCGCCGCGTCGCCGGAGCGCAGGTCGTCGAGCCGGCGCTCGAGCACCATCACGACCTGGATCCGGTTCGCGTGCCCGCGCTCGTACTCGAGGAGCTGGGCGACGCCGTCCGCGTCGAGCGTGCGGATCCGGTTGGCCAGCGCGTTCTCGGGCAGGTTGTCGTAGTCCGGGATCGGGAGCTGATCGGTCATCCCCCGGGGTACCTCACCTGTGCCCGTCGAATCATCTCGCCGGTGGGCGTGTCGTCCGGACGGGGGACGGCTCCGCCGCGGCTACGGTCGGTGCGGCCCGCCCGGCCGTCCGGCCGCCGGCCCACCCGCCGGACGCGCGCCGCGATGCTCGAACCGACGACCCGGGAGTGCGACGCCGCCGTGAGAACCAGGTGATGGGCCGTACCCACGCCCTGTCCGGGGCCGTCCTCGGCCTCGCCGTGTGCGCGGTCGTGCCGCCGCCGCCCGTGCTGGTCCCGGTCGTCGTGGTGGTGTGCGCGCTCGCGGCGTTCGCACCGGACCTCGACCACCCGTCGAGCACGGCGTCGCGGGCACTGCCGCCGGTGACGTGGCTGCTGTGCCGGGCGATCCGGTGGACGTCGAAGGTCCTCACCGGTGTCTCGCACCGCGGCCTGTCGCACTCGCCGGTGTTCGCCGCGGCGGTCGGGCTGCTCGTCTGGTGGGGGACCGGGTTCGTCCTGCCCGGTGACACCGCGGTCTGGACGGGTGCCGCAGCCGGCGCGGGCTGCTGGATCGGGGCGATCGGCGACGAGCTGACGTCGGCCGGGAACCGGTTCGCGTTCTGGCCGCTGGCCCGGATCCGCTGGCCCGACGTGCTGCGGTTCCGCACCGGCGGCCGGGGCGAGCACGTCGTCGTCGGGCTGCTCGCGGTGACGGGGGTCGCGCTGGTCACCGGCTCCTGGGCGTGGTGAACGGGCGCGGCGTGCGGGTTTCGGCGTCGCTGCTGCGGCAATCCCCGGTCATGGGGAGGACACGGACACGGCCGGAACGCGAGCGCATCGTCACCGTCCCGCATCTCGCGGGACTCGACGTCCCGAGGGCCCACGACACCGCCCTCGACGGCGGCGTGCTCGCCGTCGAGGAGGGCGTCGCCGGGCACCTGCCGGAGCGGCGGGTGACCGGGCAACAGCCACCCGGTGGGGAGACCGTCCCGTGGGGCAGCACCGTCCAGGTGTGGACGTCGCCGCCACCGGACCCCGGCGACCCGGGCGGTGGCGGCGGCGATGGCGGTCCGGCCCCGGTAGGTCCCGGTCCCGTGCGGGCCGCACGAGCGGGGTGACGCATCGTCGCGGCGCGAGCGGATAACCGGCCCGCCTCGTTTCGCACGGGTTCGCGTCCCTCGCACGGGATCGGATCCCGTGCGAACGAACCGATCCCGTGCGAACAGAGCGTCCCGGCGCGGTCCCGGGTCCCGGAGGGTGGGTCAGGACAGGTGGGGGACCTCGGGGTGGGACTTGTGCGACCAGTCCCCGCCGACCGCGCCCTGGGCGCCCTCGGGCACGCAGTCCTCCGATCCCGCGGTCGTGAGCCGGACGACGACCGACTTCGACGCGGGCTGGTTGCTCTTCAGTGCGGTCGAGTCGAGCGGGACCAGCGGGTTCGTCTCCGGGTAGTAGGCCGCCGCGGTGCCGCGGGGGATCTCGTAGGCGACCAGGCGGAAGTCCCGGGCGCAGCGGACGTGCTCGTCGCCGTCCCACCGCGTCACGAGATCGATGTGGTCGCCGTCGTCGAACCCGAGGGCAGCGATGTCCTCGCGGTGGGCGAAGACCACGCGCCGGCCGCCCTCGATGCCGCGGTAGCGGTCCGACATCCCGTAGATGGTGGTGTTGAACTGGTCGTGGCTGCGCAGGGTCTGCAGCAGGAGGTGGCCCTCGGGGACGTCCAGCACCTCGATCGGCGAGACCGCGAACTCGCCGCGTCCCGACGGGGTCTCGAAGGTGCGGGAGTCCCGGGGCGGGTGCGGCAGGACGAAGCCACCGGGCCTGCGCGCGTTGACCTCGTAGCTCTCGCAGCCGACGACGACACGGGAGATGTGGTCGCGGATCCGGCGGTAGTCCGCACGCATCCCCGCCCAGTCGATCCCGTACCGGTCGCCGAGGGTCGCCTCGGCCATCGAGGTGATGATCGAGACCTCGGACCGCAGGTGCGGGCTCGCCGGCCGCAGCGGCCCGCGGGAGGCGTGGACCGAGCAGGTGGAGTCCTCGACGGTGATGAACTGCTGCCCGGACTCCTGGACGTCGCGTTCGGTGCGTCCGAGGGTCGGCAGGATGAGCGCGGTCCTGCCACCGATCAGGTGCGACCGGTTGAGCTTGGTCGAGATCTGCACGGTGAGCAGGGTGTTCGAGAGCGCGGCGGCGGTGACGTCGGTGTCGGGTGCGGCCTGCAGGAAGTTGCCGCCGAGCCCGACGAACACCTTGACCTTCCCGTCGCGCATCGCACGGATGCTGTCGACGGTGTCGTACCCGTGCTCGCGGGGCGGGCCGAAGCCGAACTCCCGCTGCAGGGAGTCGAGGAAGGTCTTCGGCACGCGCTCCCAGATCCCCATGGTCCGGTCACCCTGGACGTTCGAGTGGCCCCGGACCGGGAACAGCCCCGCGCCCGGCTTCCCGATGTTGCCCTGGGCCAGCGCGAGGTTGACGACCTCCTTGATCGTGGCGACGCCGTTGCGGTGCTGGGTCAACCCCATCGCCCAGCAGAAGACGGTCTTGCGCGAGTCCCGCAGCAGGACGGCCGCCTCGGTGATCTGTTCCCGGGACAGGCCCGTGGAGCGGGTGACGTCGTCCCAGTCGATCCGGGAGACGTGCTCGCGCCACTCCTCGAAGCCCGTGGTGTGGCGCTCGAGGAACGGGTGGTCGAGGGCGTCCCACTCGACGAGCAGGGCGCCGATCGCCTGGAACAGCGCGAGATCGCCGTTGACCCGTACCGGCAGGTGCAGGTCGGACAGGTCGGTGCCGCGCCCGACGACGCCCTTCGGGGTCTGCGGGTTCTTGAACCGCAGCAGCCCGGCCTCCCGCAACGGGTTGATCGTCAGGATCCTGGCGCCGTTCTGCTTGGCGTGCTCGAGCTGGGTCAGCATGCGCGGGTGGTTGGTGCCGGGGTTCTGACCGGCGATCACGATGAGGTCCGCGCCGACGAGGTCCGGGAGCGTGACGCTGGCCTTGCCGATCCCGATGGACTCCTGCAACGCGATCGACGTCGACTCGTGGCACATGTTCGAGCAGTCCGGCAGGTTGTTGGTGCCGAACGCCCTGGCGAAGAGCTGGTAGGCGAACGCGGCCTCGTTGGAGGCCCGGCCGGACGTGTACAGGGTCGCCTCGTCCGGCGAGTCCAGGCCGTCGAGCTCGCCCGCGATCAGCCGGAACGCCTCGTCCCAGCCGATCGGTTCGTAGTGCGTGCCGTTCGGTCGCCGCACCATCGGGTGCGTGATCCGGCCCTGCTGGCCGAGCCAGTACTCGGAGCGGGCGTCGAGCTCGGCGATGCTGTGCCGGGCGAAGAACTCGGGCGTCGCCCGGTCCTTCGTGGCCTCCTCCGCGATGGCCTTCGCGCCGTTCTCACAGAACTCGGCGACGGCGCGGTGGCCGGGGTCCGGGTCCGGCCACGCGCAGCTCGTGCAGTCGAACCCTTCGGCCTTGTTCAGGTCCAGGAACGTCCGCGCCGTACGGGCGGGACCCATCCGCTCCAGCGCCCGCTTCATCGACACCGCGACGGCGGTCGGCCCCGCCGCGTGGTCCTCGGGCGGGTGCACCTCGAGATCCGCCTCGCTGACGTCGTGGTCCCGCCGGCTCATCCGGATACCTCCGGCGTCGACCGCTTGCGGGACGGGCACATCGGCCGTGCATCCATTGCCGTGGCCTACCCACGTGGCGGCGTTCCAATCACGCGCCCCGCGGCGTCCGGGCACGTTTCCGGCACCCGTGTCCGGGAACCCGCTCCGGCGAAGGGATGCAACACCACGCATGACATCTCCTGCGTCCACGCAGGTGAGGGGAGGCTGGTCCGTGAAGGGACTCGTCTACAACGGACCGTACGACGTCTCGGTCGAGGACGTCGCCGACGCGCGGGTGGAAGCCCCCACCGACGCGCTGGTCCGGATCACCACGACGAACATCTGTGGCTCCGACCTGCACATGTACGAGGGCCGCACCGACGTCGAGCGGGGCAAGGTGCTCGGCCACGAGAACATGGGCGTCGTCGAGGAGGTCGGCGACGCCGTCGGTGCCGTCCGCGTGGGGGACCGGGTGTCGTTGCCGTTCAACGTCGCCTGCGGGACGTGCGACAACTGCGAGAAGGGCCTGACGGCGTTCTGTCTGCGGGCCAACCCCGGACAGGCCGGTGCGGCGTACGGCTATGCCAGCATGGGCCCGTACTCCGGTGGGCAGGCCGAGTACCTGCGTGTGCCGTGGGCGGACTTCAACTGCCTGACGCTCCCCGGGGGCACCGAGCACGAGCTGGACTACACGATGCTCTCGGACATCTTCCCGACCGGGTGGCACGGCGTGGAACTGGCGAAGATGCGCCCCGGCGAGTCGATCGCCGTCTGGGGCGGCGGTCCGGTGGGTCTGCTCGCCGCGCACTCCGCGCGGATCATGGGAGCCGCCGAGGTTTACGTCGTCGACCACCAGCCGGACCGGTTGAAGCTCGCCGAGCAGGCGGGCGCGACCCCGGTCGACAGGGCCGCGGGGGACGCTGTCCAGCAGATCCGTGACCTGCACGGCGGCGAGGTGGACCGAGGCGTGGACGCCGTGGGCTACCAGGCGCACGATCCGGACGGCACCGAGCGGCCCGAGATCGTGCTCAACGAGCTGGTGCACGCGGTCAAGGCGACCGGCGGCATCGGTGTCGTCGGGGTCTACCTCCCGCAGGACCCGGGTGCGGAGAACGAGCTGGCCAAGGAGGGCAAGCTGGCCTTCGACTACGGCACGTTCTTCTTCAAGGGCCAGTCGATGGGCACCGGGCAGTGCAACACGAAGGCGTACAACGCGCGGCTGCGTGACCTGATCACCGCCGGCCGGGCCGAGCCGGGCTTCCTCGTCTCGCACGAGCTTCCTCTCGACGGCGCGGTCGAGGGCTACGACCGTTTCGACAAGCGCGAGGACGGCTGGACGAAGGTCGTCCTGCACCCCGGGAAGTCCTGACCGGGGCCGCGGCGGCGGGCGGGCTGCACTGTGCTCTCCCGCCGCCGCGGTACGGCGGGGTCAGGCGTGCAGCTCGCGCAGGACCGTGTGGAACGCGGCCTTCTGCTCGAACCCGATGCCGGGGGTCTCGGTGAGCCCGACCCGGCCGTTCTCGACGACGGCACCGTCGGCGAAGCCACCGGTCGGCTGGAACTCGCCGGGGTAGGACTCGTTGCCGCCGAGCTTGAGTGCGGCGGCGATGTGCAGCGAGAACTGGTGTCCGCCGTGCGGGATGCAGCGGCGCGAGGACCAGCCGTGCTGCGCGAGCATCTCCTGGATGCGCAGGTACTCGGTGAGCCCGTAGCTCAGGGCGGGATCGACCTGGATCCAGTCGCGGTCGGGGCGCATGCCGCCGTAGCGGACGAGGTTGCGGGCGTCCTGCAGGGAGAACAGGTTCTCGCCGGTGGCGATCGGGCCGCGGTAGTGCTCGGACAGGGTGGCGTTGAGCCGGTAGTCGAGCGGGTCGCCGACCTCCTCGTACCAGAACAGGCCGTACGGCTCGATGGCCGCGCCGTACTCGAGGGCGGTGGCGAGGTCGAACCTGCCGTTGACGTCGACGGCGAGCCGGGAGCCGTCGCCGTCCAGGACGTCGAGCACCGCCTCGATGCGGCGGAGGTCCTCGGCGAGGTCGGCGCCGCCGATCTTCATCTTCACGACGCGGTATCCCTGGTCGAGGAACCCGCGCATCTCGTCCTGCAGGTCGGAGAGGGTCTTACCGGGGGCGTAGTAGCCGCCGGCCGCGTAGACGAAGACGTCGTCGTCGGGGTCGCCGTCGCCGTGGCGGTCGGACAGCCACCGGTGGAGGGGAAGTCCGTCGATCTTGGAGGCGAGGTCGTACAGCGCCATGTCCAGGACGCCGACCGCGACCGAGCGCTCGCCGTGACCGCCGGGCTTCTCGTTGGTCATGACGACGTCCCAGGCGCGGGACGGGTCGAGCCGGCCGTCGTCGGCGAGCAGGGAGTCCGGGTCGGCAGCGAGCAGGCGGGGGACGATGCGCCGGCGCAGGATGTCCCCGGCGCTGTAGCGGCCGTTGGAGTTGAACCCGTACCCGACGACCGGCTGGCCGTCGCGCACGACGTCACTGACGACGGCGACGATCGAGCAGTCCATGGCGCTGAAGTCGATCCAGGCGTTGCGGATCGACGAGCTGATCGGGACGACGCCCTCGTGCACCGAGATGATCTTCATCGACTTCCCGTCCTCCGGTTTCGCGTGGATCGTCCGCACGGATCGGGGGTGACCGACCGCGCGCTGTCACAGCGACCATTAGCGGGCACGGGAAGAAGAACGTCCAAGACGGATTGATGGGTTGTTCGATAGGCAGAAGCTCTCACGGTGGGGTGCGGTGACGCCGGAGTAGGTGGCCCACCCGGACCGCGACGGCTCCCGCCAGCGCGGTGACGAGCAGCGGGATCCACGACGTCACCCCGGTCGGGACGGCCGGGGCGTCCAGCAGCGCCACCGACGCCCCACCGCCGAGTGCCAGTAGCACCGACCATCCGGCGAATCGGCGGACCGCCAGGAGGACCGTCCGATTCCCGTGGGCGGCCGGAAAGACTGCCGGCGCCATCGCGCCGAGTATCACCAGAAGGCTCAACTGGAGAATCAGAACTGCAGTGGGGAGAAGATCGGCGAGGGCAGGTGACGTCATGATGCCCCTGTGTGTCACGTCGGGGATCGGGCGGTTCGTGTGATGCCCGGGAGGTCTGGCGGACGGATTCCGCGCCGGGCCTGCGAACGGAAGAATGTCGACCGAATGGGCGCTCGACGGTGACGTCCCGCTCGTATTCCGTCCTGCCGACGGGACGACGACGATCCGCGTCAGAACCAGCTGTAGCAGCTGAGGAGCTCTCCGTTCTTGTCGGTGTGCCGGTTCGGGTGGCTCTCGGGGCAGTCGACGGGTCTCGCCGTCACGCTTCCGTCCTCGTTGGAGCACACCCACTGGAGAGGCTGGTCCGGTCCGCTCTGCGTCGCACGGAGTTCCAGCTCCGGGGGACATTCCTCGGACGACTGGGACGTCGTCCGTTCCACGGACGGCGTCGAGCCGTCGTTCCCGGGGAGCGTCGCCGGTACGGCGACGAACGATGCGGCGAGTACGATGATCACTGCGCGAAGAATCCGCACGGCGCATCGACAGGAAATCGTCCTGACAGCAGTGGTCATGCCGGGGAACGTACAGATGAACCCGGTTCACCGGAAGCTGTGGTGTCACGAACCGCGCCGATCCTGCACGCAATCGGGAGAAACGCCGGGAATCCCGCATTCTCGTGGTGAGAGCTGGGCAGCCTGCTCATCGTCCGATGTGCACCGGCCCCACGTCCGACGCGGATCTCGAGAGGGAGCTCGACCACTGTGACTGCATCGGTGGTGTGGCCATCCCGAGGTCGATCGGCAGGTCGAGCGCCTCGGCTGATCCCGGTACCCCGTGTCACCGCCGAGTCACCCGTCCGGTGCGTGGGTGTCACCTCCTATCCTCCGCTGGGTGCGGCTCGGCTATCTCACCCACGTCACGGGCGACGACCCCGCGCGGGCGTACCGCGAGACCGTCGACCTGGCCGTCCGCGCCGAGGAGCTCGGGTACGACTCGTTCTGGGTCGCCCAGCATCACGACGGCCACCTCGGCGGCCGGTTGCCGTCGCCGCTGGTCCTGCTCGCCGCCGTCGCGGAGCGCACCCGGCTGATCCGGCTCGGGACGGCCGTCGTCGCGCTGCCGCTGGAGGACCCGCGTCGTCTCGCGGAGGACGCCGCCGTGCTCGACGCGCTGTCCGGCGGCCGGTTGGAGCTCGGCGTGGGCGCCGGGGCCGACGATGCTGCGTCCGTCCGGTTCGGACGTCACTACGACGACCGGCACACCGACACCCTCGCCGCGCTCGACGTGCTGCTCGAACTGCTCCCGCCGCCGCTGGCCGAGCAGCGGGTGTGGTGGGCGACGTCGTCCGAGGTGGACGCCGCGGCCGCCCGTGGGCTGGGCGTGATCTCAGGGCGGCCGCCCGCGGAGGGCACCGTCGTCCCGGACCTCGCCCGGTACTGGACCTACGCCCGTGGCCTGCCCCGGGTCGCGCTGTCCCGGCCGCTCCCCGCGGGCCACTCGACCGGTCGCGTGATCGACGACCTCCTCGCCGATCCCGCACTCCCGTGGGCGGGCGAGACGATCGTGCAGGCCCAGCCGACCACGGCACCGGCCGACGTGCACCGCGAGGTGCTGGAACGGACGGCGCGGTTCGTGCGCCCGTTCCTCGGGGTCGCCGGGCCGGCGCACCCCGCGCCCGTCGCACAGGCCGCGGAGCCCGTCGTCGACGACGTCCCGCTGCTGCGGCCGCGGCCCGTCCTGCGGGCACGGTAGGAGCTCAGCCCGTCGCCGTCGCGGCCTTCATCCGCTCGTTGTCGCGCTGGACGGTCCGGGTCGCCAGGAACAGGCCGACCGCCGTGATCAGCATCGAGATCGGGACGATGACCGACAGCGCCTGGCGCAGCCCGATCGCGGCAGCCTCGGCCTGCCCCGTGCCGGCGGCCATCGCCGTCGCCGCGAACGAGTCGGAGAGCGCCCCCGCGATCACCGGGCCGATGGCGCCGCCCAGCAGGTAGAACGCGGCGAAGAAGACCGCGGTCGCGGTGGAGCGCAGGCGCGGTGGGACGACGTCGGCGACGGCCGGGTACGCCGAGGTGTAGTAGAGGTACTGCAGCAGCCAGCCGACACCGAACAGCAACACGAAGGTCCCGGTCGCCTCGGGCCCGAGGGTGAGCGCGAACCAGGTGAGCGGCACCGAGAGCAGCGTCGCCACGGCGCCGACCAGGACCCGCGCCCCGGACGACCGCCGGGCGGCGCGGTCGGAGATCCATCCGCCGGCGAGCAGCCCGACCAGCCCGGTGATGCCGACGACGACGCCGGTCAGCGCGGCCGCACCGGTCAGCGACGCGCCGAAGTAGCGCTGGAACAGCGGCACGGTGAACGTGTTGACCGAGTACGCGGCGAGGTTGGCGCCGATCCCCGCGATGATCAGCCACCACATCGTCGGGACGGCCAGGATCCTCCGGAACGGACGGTCGACCTTCTCGCGCCCCGTGGCTGCCGGGGTCGCCTCGGACGCGCCACGCCGGGGTTCGCGGACGAGGAAGAAGCCGATCGCGATGAGGATTCCCGGCACCGCGGCGAGGACGAACGGTGCCCGCCACGACCCGAACGCCTCGGTGATCGCGCCGACCGAGAAGTAGGCCAGGATCAGTCCGACCGGCAGGCCGAGCTGGAACAGCCCGATGGCGCGGGCCCGCTTCTCGGCCGGGTAGAGGTCCGCGATCGTCGAGTTGGCGGCGGGGGCGTAGCTCGCCTCGCCGACGCCCACGCCGATCCGTAGCAGGAGCAGCGAGGTGTAGTTCCAGGCGGCGCCGCTCGCCGCCGTCAGCGCGCTCCACGCGACCAGGCCCCAGCCCATGATCTTCGCCCGGGAGCGGTGGTCGGCGAGCCGGCCGAGCGGCAGCCCGCACAGGGCGTAGACGACGGTGAACGCCGCCGCGAGGATGCCGATGTCCAGATCGGACAGTGCGAACTCGACCTTGATCGGCTCGGCCACGATCGCCGGGATGGCGCGGTCGTAGAAGTTGAAGGTGTTGGCCGCGAACAACAGCAGCAGGAAGCGTCCGGCATTGGGGGCCTGCTGTCCCCGGTCGGCGGGCAGGAAGTCCTCACGTCGCTGTCCGGTCGTCATCGACCCCTCCGGTGCCGGTCGGCCGCGTCGTTGCGGTCCGGGCACAGCCTGCCGGATCCGGACCGATCCGTCACCGGTGCCGCGGAGGACGATTCGCCCGCGCTCCTGCGCGTCGTGGAAGCCGGAGCGCGCAGGGGGTCAGCAGTTCGGATCGTCGTTGTCGCGTCCCTGCATGCAGGGCTCGCCGTCGCTGTTCTTCGGGCCGTCGGTACGGCCCTCGAAGTATCCGTACTCCGGGGACCACGCCCGGCCCACGGTCGGTCCGAGGTACGGAGCCGCCCCCGTGCCGTCGTCGAGGCCGGCGGGGGAACACCCCTGCTCGCCGGGAAGGCACTCGGTGTCACCGCGCTCGACCCAGGAGGGCCAGGTCCCGCAGGCGGCGACATAGTCGCCGGGATCGCCCGTCTGCCGGGACTGCCACCAGCCCGGGTCGTCGCACCGGTCGGTCGTGTCGTCGGCGGTCTCGATCTCCGGAACGGGGAGCGGGAACTCCGGGATCACCCGCGGCGGCAGCGGCGGAGCCGGGATGGCCTCGAAGACGGTCGGTACGGCCGTGCTCGCGGTGGTCACGAGGGTCGTCTCGACGGCCGTTCCGGCGGGTACCTGCGATGCTCGGTCCATGGGCAGCGTCCCGGCGACGACCAGTGCAGCGACGAGCGTCGTCGTCACGAGCGTGAGCAGGGCGGTGCGCCGGCCGGACGGTCGCCGACTGTGGTCCATGATCATCGCTCTGGGTCTCCCGGGCTCGGTGCGGGTCGCCCGACACGACCCACCCGCCCTCCCCATCGCGGCGATCGGAGCAGCGTTAGGCCGCCGATCGGAGCCTCATCAGAGTTGAGGATCGAACGAGCTCCGAGGCTTCTTCACGTACGCCCGGTTCGCGTCGGGGGGAACGGTCAGCCGGTCGTGAGCGCCCCGCCCGCCGCCCGCCAGCCGATCAGTCCTCGGGTCATGTTGACCGCGTCGAACCCGTTCTCCCGCAACAGGTTCGCCGCTCCGGCGGAGCGGAGCCCACCGGTGCAGAACGTGATGAGGAGACGGTCGTCCGGGAGCTCGACACAGCGTTCGGGCAGGACCTCGAGGGGCATGTGCACGGCGTCCGGGATGTGCTGCCGCTTCCACTCGAAGGCTCGCCGGACGTCGACGACGAGCGCGCCGTCCGCGACGAGCCGGACCGCGTCGGCCGCATCGACGGCCGGTGCCCGGCGCAGGTGGTGGCGCAGGTTCACGGTGTCCGTGCCTCCCGTCGCACGTTGACCATCGTGAGCGGGCCGCTCAGGACGGGGAGTATCGCGCCGATCCGGGTCCACGGTGTCAGTCCGCGTCCGAGCAGGGCGGTGACGGCCACGGCGAGGTAGAGCGCACCGTGGGCCGGGCCGAGGACGCTCGCGACCGTTGCGTCGTGCACGGTCGCGAGGTTCACCAGCAGCGCGAGCACGCTGACGAGCTCGAGTGCGGACAGCGCGGCCAGGATGCGCAGCAGCCCGGTCACGTGCTGTCCGATCCGGGCCGCACGATCATGAGGACGACGACGACCGCCCACAGCAGGTTGAACACGCCGGAGGTCATGGCGAGCCGCCGTAGCCGGGTGCCGTCGTCGGGGCGGTCGAGCGCCTCGCGCTGGTCCGGCGCGATCCGCAGTGCGAGCAGCCCGCCGGCGAGGGCGGTCAGCACCATCGCGACGACGACCCACACCTCCGTCGTCCGGCCCTGGACGGCGGCCAGCACGAGGCCGACGACCGGGACCCCGATCGCCAGCACGCCGTAGACCCGGGTGATGCGGTGCAGCAGGCGGGCGACGTCGGGGCTCCGCTCCGCGCCGGCCGCTGCGACGGTCACCGGTGCGTACCGGGGGAACAGGCTCGTCGTCACGGCGACCGGGCCGACGAAGAGGATGCCCGCCACGACGTGGACGGACAGCAGGAAGGCTTCCATGAGTTTCAGCCTAGCTGAAAGTACGCCCGGGGACGGCGTGCCCGGGGTTCGCGATGATGGGGTGGTGTGCGGTGGGCACCCGCCCCGTCGCACGCATCGGGAGGAACGGTCATGGTGGTCACCCGCGCCGACGGCGCCGACCTGCACATCGGACTCGTCGTGCACCCGTCGAAGGCGGTGGACGACTCGGTGCGCACCGTCCTGGCGTGGGCGGCGGGGCACGACGCGGACGTCGTCGTCCGGCCGCGGGACGCCGCCCGGCTCGGCACGGACGTCACCGTGCTCGACGAGCCCGGGTTCCTCGACCGCGTCGACGCGGTCGTCAGCCTCGGGGGAGACGGGACGATGCTCGGCGCGATGCGCCTGGTCGCGGCCCGCCCGGTCCCGGTGATCGGGGTCAACCACGGCAACGTCGGCTTCCTCGTCGAGGTCGAGCCGTCGGGGCTGCCCGCGGCGCTCGACCGGCTCGGTGCGGGGGACTACGTCGTCGAGCCGCACAGCTGCATCGACGCCGACCACGACGAGGTGTCCGGGTCGGCGTTCAACGACCTGGTGCTGTGCCGGAACTCGCCCGGGTCGTCGGTCGTCGCCGACCTGGTCGTCGACGGTGCGCACTACGGCTACTACCGGTGCGACGCCCTCGTGCTCAGCACCCCGACCGGCTCGACCGCCTACAACTACGCCGCCGGCGGGCCGGTCGTGTCGCCCGGCGCCGACGTCCTGACGATCACCCCGGTCGCCCCGATGTCGGGCGTGAGCCGGTCGATCGTCCTCCCGGCCGGGGACACCGTCGCCCTGCACCTCGATCCGTCGAGCCGCAGCGCGGAGCTGCAGCTCGACGGCACCCGGTGGGGCGACCTCGGTCCCGACGCGACCCTGACAGCACGCCTGCGCGCCGACGCCGCCCAGGTCGTCCGGCTCGACCCGGACGCCCACGCCCGGCGCAGCCGGATCAAGCTGAGCCTGCTCGACCTGCCGCTGCGCCCGGAGCAGATCGTCGAGCTGCTGCCTGCGGACCTGCAGTCCGATCCCGTCCGGCTGCGGGAGGTGCTCGAACGGGGCCGGGAGCGGCCGCGGAGCTGATCCGGGTCCCTCGCCCGATCGCGTGATCGCAGCCACGCCGGGCTTGAGCCGGCCGCGACGGCACGGTGTCCGCTGTCGTCGACGGGCGCCGCTCCCGGCGCCGCACCGACCCGGAGGGACGGCCCGATGACCCCGCTCACCGACGCGGACTACGCGCGTGCGGAACAGATGCTCGCCCCGCACCGCGCCCGTCGCGTCCGCGGCGCCGCGGTGACCCCGCACTGGCTGTCCGGCGAGGCCCGGTTCCGCTACCAGGTCGGTCCGCGCCACGTCGTCGTCGACCCGGCGGCGGGAACGCGGCGGGACCTCGTCGACCACGACCGGCTCGCCGCGGCGCTGTCGGAGGCGTCCGGGCATGCCGTCGACGGCGCGTCGCTGGTGCTCGGTGACCTCGACGTCGACGGTGACCGGGTGCTGTTCAGCGCGTTCGATGCCCGGTGGTCGTGGTCGGGGGAGACAGGAGACTGCGTGCGTGTCGACGGGGAGGCCGATGGTGGCCGACCGGCGGGGCCGGGGGAGCATTCGTCGCCGGACGGGGCGTGGGTCGCGTTCCTCCGTGACGGCGACGTCCGGGTCCGATCACGGGACGGGAAGGAGGAGTTCGCCCTGACCGACGACGCCGAGCCCGATCACGGCTACGGCGGCGTGCTCGACTTCTTCGGCCACCGGACGTTGATGCGCTCGTTCGGCCTGGACCCCGCACCGGTCCTGGCCTGGTCGCCGGACTCCACCCGGATCCTGGTCCACCGCCTCGACCAGCGGCACGTGGCCGAGCAGGTGCTCGTCGAGTCCGCGCCGCCGGACGGCGGCCGTCCGCGGGAGCACCGCTACCGCACCGCGATCCCGGGGGACGAGGCGCAGCCGACGATGTCGTGGAACGTCCTGGACGTCGCCACCGGCAGCGTGGTGCGTCAGCGGGACGAGCCGTGCGTCGTCACCCACCCGTCGGCGATGCAGGTGTACCGCTGGTGGTCCGGGCCGGCGGGGGAGTGGGTGCACGTGCTGCACCACTCCCGCGACGGGCGCTCGCTGGAGCTGCGCCGGATGGACCCGGCCACCGGTGAGAGCACCACGCTGGTGAGCGAGACCGGCCGTACCCGGCTCGACCCGATGCCGCAGTACACCTTCGGCGAGCCGCCGATGGTGCGCGTGCTCGAGGGCGGCGAGATCCTCTGGTGGTCCCAGCGCGACGGCTGGGGGCACCTGTACCTGTACCCCGCCGACGGCGCGGACCCCGTGCAGCTGACCTCCGGGCCGTGGCTGGTCACGAGGATCCTCGGGGTCGACGAGGAGCGCCGCCGGGTGTTCTTCCTGGCCGGTGGGCTGGTCGGCGACGACCCGTACGTCCGCCAGATCTGCCGTGTGGACCTCGACGGCACCGGCGTCACCCGGCTCACCGACGACGAGCTCGACCACGACGCCCTCTGCCCGCCCGGGGGCGGCTACGTCGTCGACCGGGCGTCGACCCCGGCCGTCCCGCCGCGCTCGCGGGTGCTGGACGCCGACGGGCGGGTGCTCGTCGAGCTCGAGTCCCCGGACGCCGACGAGCTGCGGATGCTGGGCTGGACCCCGCCGGAGCGCTTCTGCGCCACCGCCGCCGACGGGACGACGCCGGTGTACGGACTGCTGTGGCGGCCGCACGGCTTCGACCCCGGCCGTCGCTACCCGGCCGTCGACCACGTCTACCCGGGGCCGCAGGTCAGCCGGACGTCGTCGGGCTTCGACAACGACGCCACGGGGGACCCGGAGGCGCTGGCGGCGCTCGGGTTCGTCGTCGTCGCGATCGACGGGCGCGGCACCCCGGGCCGGAGCAAGGCCTTCCACGACCATTCCTACGGCGCGCTCGGCGACGCCGGTGCGCTCGCCGACCACGTGGCCGCGATCCGCGAGCTCGGGCTGCGACACCCCTGGATCGACACCGGGCGCGTCGGGATCACCGGCCACTCCGGCGGCGGCTTCGCCACCGCCCGCGCGCTGCTGGCCCATCCCGGGTTCTACTCCGTGGGCGTCGCGCTGGCAGGGAACCACGACAACGGCGTCTACCAGCCGTTCTGGGCCGAGCAGTACCACGGCGACCTCGGCGAGGAGGGCCTGCGCGCGATCTCCAACCCGGCGCTCGCGGCGAACCTGCAAGGGAAGCTGCTGCTGATCCACGGGGAGCTCGACGACAACGTGCACCCCACCCAGACGCTGCGGCTGGTCGACGCGCTCGTCGCGGCCGACAAGGACGTCGACATGCTGATCGTCCCCGGCGGGGAGCACTCGCTGCACCAGCGTCGGCACCACGTCGTGCGGCGGACCTGGGACCACCTCGTCCGGCACCTGCACGGGACCGAGCCGCCGCGGTACCGGGTCGCGCCCCTCCCGCTCGGGGGCTGACGGGTGCCTCGGCGCCACTAGGGTCCCGGCGTGACAGGACAGGGCAGTGGCGGGTGGCAGACGTTCGGAGAGCGGACGGTCTACGACGACCGATGGGTCCGGCTGGGCCTGGTCGACGTCCGGGCGCCAAACGGGGAGCGGTGGGAGTACCACGTCGTCCATCTGGCGCGGATCGCCGTGGCGCTGCTGGTCGACGACACCGACCGGGTCCTGATGCTGCGGCGCTACCGGTTCATCCCCGGTCAGTGGGGGTACGAGCTGCTGGGCGGCCTCGTCGAGGACGGTGAGGAGCCCGCGGCGACCGCGGCGCGCGAGGCGGCCGAGGAGTCGGGATGGGCGCCGGTCGGCGAGCCGACGAAGTTGGTCGGCTTCGAGCCGTTGCCGGGCAACGTGACCGCACCGACGGAGGTGTACCTGTGGCGGGAGTTCGACCGGATCGGCGAGCCGACCGATACCGAGGAGGTGGGCACCGTCGAGTGGGTCCCGCTGTCGCGGATGACCGACCTCGCCGCCCGTGGCGAACTGCTCGGAGCCGGGACCCTGGTCGCGGTGCTCTACTACCTGGCATCGCGGCCGTGCGGCGGGCCGGGCTCGAACCGGCAACCTGACGGGTTATGAGGACGCGGGTTGTTCGTTCTCGCTCCCTCGCTGAGCTGCGGAGACGGCGGTCCAAACTGGCCATTGCCGCAGGTCGCGGCAGGATTTCGGCTCGACGGGTGCGCACCGCGTATCACGCCGTCAACCCCCGTCAGCCGCCGTCAGTGGAGGGGATTTGGAGGGGTTACCCGACCTCCCGCACCGGCTCGCCGTCGTCCGGGTCGGGCGGGCCGTCCGGCGGGTCGTACTCGCGCTCCGACGGCCGCCGGGCGCCGGGGTTGAGGTGGCGCAGCCGAGCCGACCGGAACCCACGCCGCCGCCCGCTCTGCGGAGGGGCCGGGAACCCGAGCACCCGGGCGATGGCCTCGCACTCCGGTGAGCCGTCGTCGGGCAACGGCCCCGACTCGGCCCGGCTGACCCCGCCGTCATCGGGCCCGTCCTGGGCCGGAGCTTGACTAGGACGGGTGCGCGAGGCCGACCGGCCCCGTCGGGGCGGAGAGGCGGCAGCGGACCGTTCCGGGCGCGCGTTTTCCCTGGTGCGGTGAAAACGATGCCTGAAAACACTGCCGTCACTTCGCAGAGCTCCTGAAACCGCAAGGCGAGGTCGATGAAAGCCGCAGAGCGCGCGCTCTTGCTGGCACGGGGTGCCCTTCCGTGTTGGCCGGCCACAGCGCTCACGGATCGGCGTCGGCACGCCGCGCAGGTTCGCCCACGGGTCCGCGCTCACGACCACCACCGCCGCTTCTCCACGACTGTGATGCCGGTGTAGCCCGCTTCGCGGAGCATCTTGCGTGTCGCCTCCATGTTCTTTCGGCCGCGCACTTTGATCTTCGAAGAGGTGCGGCGGCAGGCCACGGGTGGTGCGGGCACGTTCTCCCCGTTCAGCGCGAACCCGTCGTACCGGAGGATGTAAGTCGGCTCGCTCATCGCACACCCTCCCCCTGGTGCTCGTTCAGGCAGTCGTCGCAGGCGAGCCCGCGCAGCAGGATCGACGCGAACGGCAGGCAGAACGGCGCAAGCCGGAACAGGTCCGCGTCGTTGCCGCAGACGTCGCACGACCACGCCGTACTCCCATCGCTCTCCATCCGCTGCGCAAGCCGGACCAGAAAGCCATCGGCGCAGGGGTGGCAGTAGCGGACGTTCGGTCGCGACCCGAATAGCACCGTCGCCGTGCCCGAGTGCACATGCGAACAGGTCCGGTCGTCGGTGTTGAGCCGGGCGACGATTTCCTTGAGCCAGTCGTGCACCGCCCTTGGGAGGGGGGTGCGTTCGGCGGGCAGCAGAAGGCGAAAGCCCCTGCGCCCGAGCCGGACCCCGGTTCGCGTCGTGTGCCGGACGGCGGCGGCGAACTGGTCGATGTGCGGGCCGTTCGGGTCTAGCCCGAGTTCTTCGGCGCTCTTCGCGATTTCGTCCATTATGGACTCTCCGATCGTGACTGGTTGTGGCTGTTTGGTGGCGACCCCGGCCCGGACAGCCACGAACCGGGCCGGGGCGCCTAACCGCTGCCGGTCGTGGCGGACAGCGGGGTTCTCAAGCCGCGACTACTTCGCGGCCTTCTTCGGCGGGGCGTAACCGGCGATGCCCTTGACGAGCACCTGCCCGCCGTTCTTGAAGCGGAACTCGGCACCGGTCTTGATGCCGATGTACTTGCCGCCCCGCCCGACCTTCGTGTTCTTCTCGAAGCTGCCGCGCACGTAGGTCGGCCGGAACCGCCCGTTCGGCCAACGCGGGTGCCTCGACGGGTTCCACCTCCGGCGGGCCATCGCTACTTCCCGCCGCGCAGCCGCTTGCGGAAGGCAGCGTCCTCCGCCCGCGCCCGCTTCAAGAACGCCCGGTGCTCCGCGGTCTGCGGCACGCCGTTTCGTGTGCGGCGCTTCGTCTTCCGCTTCCCGCCGCTCACAGGAACACCCCGGCGAACGCCTCCGGCGGCGTGTAGTCGGTGTTGGTGGTGATCTGCATGGCGACGGCGGCGCCCCGGTGCCGGACTCCGACGCCGAACGCACGGGCGTAGTAGGCGTCGACCAGCGGGTAGCCCTGCTGGTTACCCGGGATGAGCTTCAGCCCGTGCCATGCCGGGTCCGTGTGCTGCCGGAGGCCGACGGGGTTGAGCAGACCGCCTGCGCCGTCGCTCGCGCTCATGAGCAGGTAGCCGGGCGGCATGAACTCCGTCGGGCAGATCCACACCCGCCCATACGAACCCGCGATCTCCAGCCCGTTCTCGTCCACCGCAGGCGGCCGCTCACCCACCAGCGACTCCGTCGTCAGGTACGCCGGAGCACCGCCGGAGGCGATGAAGTCGAAGGCGGAGCCGTCCTCGTCGCCGACCCGAGCCGCTGCGAGCGGCGCGAGGTCGTCCGGGTGCACGAACAGCAACAGCCGCCGACCCGGTCCGACCGCATAGCCGTGCTCGGTGATGTGCTTGGCCATGTCGTCCAGGTCCGCACCGGAGGCGACCGGCGCCTGGGTTGTGAGGTAGTGCGAGTGCGGGCCGTCGAACGTGCGGAACTGGTACCGCGGCGGCACCATCACGTCGCCGTTGTAGAGCCCGTAGCAGGGCACCCCGTCTTCGTTCTCGGTCTGCACCGGGTTGAGCAGACGAGCGAGCACCGACGACGAGACGTTCTTGAAGTCGGCGGTGAGGATGGAGCGGTGGGTCTGCTCGACCTGCGCCGCGTGCGCATCGCGCAGGTAGCGCCACGTGTAGCGCGCGCCCCGGTCGTAGTCGCGGAAGGTGAAACCGACCTTGAGGTGGAGGAACTCCGGCCGCGCGCCGGTCGGCTCCCCGTACTCGCTCGCCAGCGCGAACCCCGGGTCGTCGGTCGACTGCGCGATGTTGTCGGCGGAGAGCGTGGTGGGGAAGCTGAGGAGGTTCGCGATGGCGTTGCGCTCTTCGTTGACGAGGTCGATCGTCAGGTTGAACTCGCGCCACAGCTCTTCGAGTGGCCGGCCATCCTTCGTCTGGCGAACGACGTCTCCGGCGGTGTGGTAACCGTCCGAACCGATGATGGGGTAGATCGGGTGGCCGGTGTTCGTGTAGCCGAGCAGGGTCTTCATCTTCGTCCTCACTTCGCGGCAGCCGTCGCACGGCTGCGCCGGTTGGCCCGCTTCGCGCGGGAGGGGGAGGGGGTGTTGCGCATCGAATCGAGCCACGCGTCCAGGTCGCTCTTCTCGAAGAACCACGGTCCGAACTCGCTCGACTTGTAGCCGCGCAGGCGCGGCGGATCGCACTTCGCCGCGTAGGCGATCTGATGAGTGGACATTCCGGTGTACTCGGATGCCTCGCGAATACTCAGCTTCACGGCGCCCTCCGCTTCTCGTTATCGGTCACCTTTCCGAAGATAGCTGAGCGTTCAACGATCGCGGCGGCAGTGCGAGATTTCAACGCATGTTGAGCGTTGCCGCGAATAGCGGCACTAGCAGGAGACGGGCCGCCTACCTGCGGGAACTCTGCCGCGAATTGAGGCCGCGCGTGACGAATGCTCACCGCTAGTGACCGGACTAGACGAACCGGCACGGGGTCAGGTAGCTTTCTTCTCGTCGCCGAGAGCGGCGCTAATGGAATGCATGGCCGGAAGGCGGCCGGAAGCACAGGAGTGCAACCGGTCGCCATTTTTGTGTCCGCGCCCCTCCTGTGCTTCCGGCCCGGAACAGGAGGAAGAAATGGCACGCACTACCGCACGGCGAACCATGCTCACGATCGAGCAGGCCGAGGACTACACCGGCTACCCCCGCTCAGTGCTCCACCTCGCGGTTGGTCGCGGCGCCTTGTCCGCGGAGAAGCCCGGCGGCAGTCTGCGCGCCAGGCTCTACTTCGACACCGAAGAGCTGGACCGGTGGATCGAGTCTGCGCAGGAGCAGGCGTGAGCCGCGCGGGCACCGTCGTACGGGCGTGGCGCTACCCGTACGCCAACCCGGCGAAGTACCGGGGCGGGCCACCGCGGTTCTACGTCGTGCGCGGCGAGGTTGTTGGTGACCCCGCCCGGCCGGACGGGCGCACGTTCTGGTGGGAGCGGCCGGACCCCTCCCAGCCTTACAACCTCCGCGCCAACATCCACTTCGAGCCGTCGCAGGACCGCCGGGTCCACCTCGACGACTGCCTGTACACACCCCTCCCTCTCATGCTCGACAGGCACCCGGAGGTCGTCGTGTGGACGGAGGGCGAGACCGACGCCGACGCGGCGCTGAAGGCGTACCGCGTACCAACCACGACCCACTCCCGGGGTGCGCAGGCGGCGACCGCCGAGCAGGCAGCGCACTTCCGGAAGTACCGCGGCACGGTGCTCGTCGTCGCCGACCGCGACCCGGCCGGGTACGCCGGTGCGCTCTTCCGGCGGCGCCTGCTCTTGCGCGAGGCGGGGCTAGCGGTGCGGCAGGTGCGCGTCGTCCGCCCGGCCGACGGGGTGCTGGCCGGCGGTGGCGGCTGCGCGAAGGGGGTGGTGTGCGAGTGCGCGACCCCGTGCCCGCCGCCGTCGCAGCAGGCGAAGGGCGCCGACCTGAAAGACCACGTCGCCGCCGGGCGCACGCTGCGCGAGTTGCAGCGGGTGCCGCTGGCGGAGCTACAGGAAGCCGCTGCGCAGGTCGCCGAGCAGACCGCGCAGGGCTGGACCTACACGCGCGACGCGTCATGAACGAGTGGCAGGAGCGGATGGACCGGCTGTACGCGAAGACGTACCGGTGCCGGTGTGGTCACCGCTCGACGGTCCGGCTCGTGCACTGAACTCTTTCCACTTGGCGTCAGCCAGCGAGGATGAGGGTTTGGATCGCGTTGACCAGCGCGGTGGTGCGCTGCGGGCAGCACCTGATCTTCCGCAGGACTTTCCAGCTCTTGAACATCGCGTTGGCGCGTTCCCCAGGCCCGCGTTGCGCCGCGTGGGCGGCGTTGACCTCCCGCTGCGCCGGGGAGAGCCGCCGGCGCTCACCGGTGTCCCGATCGGCCGGTCGCCGGCGCTGCGGGAGATCGAACGTCGGGCTGGCGCCGCGGTATCCGCTATCGGCGACCACCTGCACCCGGGCAGCGGCGAGGGCGTCGATGATCCCGTGCTCGCGGGCGGCACCCATGTCGTGCCGCGCACCGGGCAGCGCCGGTGAGGCCCAGACCAGCCGCCCGGCCGGGTCGCTGATGACCTGGACGTTCATGCCGTGGCACTTCCATTTCCCCGAGTAGTACGGGCGGTCACGTCCCGAAGCCATGGCGACCCGGTCGATCCGCAGCAGGGTCCCGTCGAGGATCACGAACGCCTTCCGTAGCGCCACCGCGACCGCTTCGGCCAGGGTCGGGGCTTGGGCGGCGAGGACGTCGATCGCCTCGCGGATGTAGCGGAACGCTGTGGTGGTGCCGATTCCGAACCCGGCGGCGAGGTCGGGGTAGGTCTCGCCCTTGCGCAGGTGCGCGAGGGCGAGCAGGGCGTGGCGGCTGACCGGGAGTCGCCGCCAGCGGGTACCGCGCTGGTTGCGGCTGCGCTGCAGGGCGTTGGTCAGGGTGATCAGCGCGCGGCTGGACACCGACAGCGCGGACGGGTAGGAAAGCACCGGAGCTCCTGGTGGACAACGAGTTGATCTAGGCAATCACTCGTCTACCAGGGGCTCTTCTACTTTCCGGGCCCGCCACGCCGGGCACGACCAGCCGCATGATCACCAGGTTGGAAAGGGTTCACTGCCCTGTCTGCGGAGAACACCGGGTCTACCGCCACACCGCAGACCCGAATGTGGCGGTGCCGTGCACGCAGTGCGGCGCAGACCGGAACAACGGGCCGATCAGCGAATACGCCCCCTTGCCCGAGTGCACCATTCTTCGGGATGGCACTGAATAGCTATCGGCATCTGAAATGCCGGTAGGCTAGATAGCTCCGGTACGGCGACTGGAAGCGTCGTGGCCGGCCAACTCTATAACGCCTAACCGAATAGCTAGAAATGGAGAGCCCCGGCCGCCTATGGAGGGTAGCGGCCGGGGCCTCTGGAAGAGCGCGGGCTCCGCTTCCGAGAGAGACCCGCCAGACACCGAAAGGGAGAGATGTCTACCAACGAGCATAGCCGACGCGGGGCGCCCTCCGCCCCCGAGAAGCCCCGTCGAGCGCGCACCCGCAGAACCGCCGGAACGGCCGCGCAGAACGGCAGCGGGAAGGCCGCTCAGGCTGACGGAGACGGCCGAACGACCCGCCGACGCAGTCCGACGCCGATCAACCGGCCGATCGTCAACCTGAGCGAACTCGAAGACCACGATGTCGTTCGTACGATCCTCGCTCATCTCCGTTCGGACGCACCGGAGAGGCAAGCCGTCTTCGCTCGCGACGAGACGTTGGTAGCGATCGAGGGCACCCCGCCAAAGGTGCACATCCTGACCACGTCCTCGCTCCGTACGCGCGTGTCACAAGCCATGCAGTTCGTGCGCTGGAAGAAGGTTGAAGGCGACTGGGAGCTAGCCACCGTCTCCATTTCAGAAACGCTGCTCAAGTCGGTACTCGCGGAGCCTGCGCACGGGCTTCCTCAGCTCGACCGAATCGTGAACGCCCCGTTCTTCACTGCCGACGGTGACCTCGTCACGTCGGCCGGTTACCACGCAGAATGCCGGACCTACTTCATGCCCGATGGCCTCGAAGTCGCGTCCGTTCATGGTTGGCCATCGGAGGCCGAAGTCGACGAAGCGCGCGACTTGATCGTGGAGGAACTGCTTGGCGACTTCCCGTTCGCGTCTGACGCCGATCGCACTAACGCAGTCGCGCTGATGTTGCTGCCGTTCGTTCGGGAGATGGTCCGCGGAGCCACCCCGCTCCACAACATCGAAGCAACGGTTCAAGGCGCAGGTAAGGGGAAGCTGGCGCGAGTACTCGTGCATCCGTTCTTGGGGCACGACCCGGCCGAGTGGACGTTGTCGAAGTCGGAGAACGAAAACGAGAAACGACTGACGACCATTCTGCTCGGCTCGCCAGGTGTGGTGTTCTTCGACAACGTCGGCGAGGGCGTGCGGGTAGGCGGGGACTCGCTCGCGAAAGCGACTGCAGAACCAACCTACGCCGCCCGCTTGCTTCAGTCGAACAAATCGTTCATCGCCCGTGTTCGCTGCGCGTGGCTGATGACTGGCAACAACCCGTCGTTCTCGAAAGACATGGCCCGTCGCACGGTCCGCATTCGCCTTGCCCCGGATACCGAGCACCCGGAGAGGCGCACGGACTTTCGACACCCGGACTTGGAGGACTGGGCGGCTGAGAACCGTGGCCGGCTGGCGTGGGCAGCGCTAACTCTTGTGCAATCGTGGCTCGCAGAGGGCGGAATAGGTGGAGGGCAGACCTTCGGTTCGTATGAAGGGTGGGCGTCGGTGCTCGGCGGAATCCTCGACTCGACTGAGGTCTATGGCTTTCTCGACAACCGCGACGAGTTCATGGAAGAGGCCGTTGAGGAGGAAGACGACTGGGCTGAGGCGATCGAGTTGTGGGCGGACTTCTACGGGACTAAGCCAGTCAAACCCTCAGAGCTCCACACCCTCCTCCGCCTTACCCATGAGCTGGATCTTGGCCTGGACTCGATGGACGTCCGTGCTCTGGGGGCCGCGTTGCGATCGAGGAGGGGGAGGGTGCTCGGCGGCTACCGGATCGAGCGTGCGGAATCGGTGCTGAGCGGTGCCGAGTCGAGGAGCCGTGCGACGCGCAATGCGTGGTGCTTGGTGCCCGAGAAGCCTGCTGCGAGGCGCCGGAAGGGTCGGGCGGGCGGGTGAACTCAGCACGACTCAGCACGACTCAGCACGCTCCGCAAGCCGTCTACCTGCGCTAATACTAACCGTGCTGAGCGGTGCTGAGTTTTAAGAGGGTCTACGCACGGAGAAGAAATAGGAGGATTAACGGTATGCGCTCTACGGAGCAGGAGTAACTCAGAACTCAGCACGACTCAGCACCGACGATCTTGAACCGTCGGACCAAGATCGAAAGGAATGGCAAGATGAGCGAGCAGCTTTCGGCATCTACATCTATCGGCAAGCCAAAAAGAGTCAAGACCAAGGAGGAGTTCCCGTATGGAGGGCGAGGGGGGATCAACCCGAACCACGCGCACCTGACCGAGGAGCAGCGATGCCAAGCCCACAAGAAGAACGGGGACCAGTGCAAGCTCCCGCCGATCCGGGGCGCGAGGGTCTGCCGCCAGCATGGCGGGGCGTCGAAGCACGTACGCCGCGCAGCCAAGGCCCGGCTGGAGAACGCGGCCGACCGGCTCGCGAAGCAGCTACTCGGCATGGCGACCGACGAGAACCTGAAGCCGGAGACCCGGCTCGCGGCGTTGCGCGACGCGCTCGACCGGGCGGGGTTGAACCCGCGGCAAGCGATGGACGTGACGCATGAGCTGAAGCGCTACGAAGAGGTCTTCGACGGCATCGCCCGCACTCGCTCGACGGTGCGCCGCAGGTCGTGGACGGCGAGCTGGCCGACGACTTCGCGGAGTTCGGCGATGGGCGTGAAGCCTGATGGCCGGCCACCTCGACGCAGCCGCCTACGCGCAGCTCGCCGACGCACCCCCTCCCTCCACTGAGCACCGGTGCACGTCGTGCCGCCGTCGGTGCCGAGCGTGCGCGGAGGGGGAGGTGTGTGGCGGTGCGGAGTGGTGCTCGTGGTGCGCGAACGCGTACGCGCTGAACCGCCCGGCCGCCGATGGGCTCGTGTACTGCGGCGGGCCCGACCCCGACGCCCCGGCTGCCGAGTACGGGTGCGGGCGGTACCTGCCCGACCTCGCGACGCTCGTCGCCCGGGGGCTCGCGCAGTACCCGCTCTACTGCGGCGAGTGCCGCGACGCCGAAACGGGGGCTGAGCTGCCCGGAGACGGCCGCGCGTCAACTTCCGGGGTAACGGGGCGGGCAGCCGAGGAACGCCCGTCTGCGGCCCGCCCCGTTACCCCGGAACCTGAGCCCGGCCCTACACCGAAGCCAAAGGCGGAACCCTTTGCGGCGCAAGCGGAACCGCGCCGCGACGCCGAAGCGCACCACCTGCGCGGCGGCTTCCGGCCCCGGCCGGCCACCGGCCGAAAGCTCAGTGCCGCAACGGTTCCCGAGCCGACCTACGAGAGCGAGATGGGCACCGGCCCGACCGCACACCCCCTCCACGGGGCACGCGAGTTGTTCGGCGACGGGTGGGGCCGGTAGCGCGATGGTTGATGTGTCAACTAACTTTGCGTGCGAATGGCCCAAAACGGGCGTCAAGGGCACTTCGAGCGCAGGAGGGACGCGATGGCAGGAGGGGGTGGTCTGCGGTTGATCGGCTACGTGCGGGTGTCGACGGCGGCGCAGGCCGACGAGAAGCGGCACGGGCTCGCGGCGCAGTGGCGAGCACTGGACCGGTGGTGCAAGGCGAACGGGCACGCGCTCGTCACGGTGGTGCCGGAGGTGGCCAGCACCCGACGGCCGGACCGGATGTATGGCCGGCTGGCGGTGGAGCAGGCGCTACGTGCTGGCTTGGCCGACGCGATGGCGGTGCGCGACCTCGACCGCGCCAGCCGCTCGACGCTCGACGGCGCAGGGCTCGTGGCCCGGGCGCAGCGGCACGGGTGGCGAATCGTGGGGACGGACGGGCTCGACTCCGCCGACCCGGAGCAGGAGTTCTTCGTGAACGTGCGGCTCGCGATGGCGTAGGAGGAACGCCGCAAGATCTCCCGGCGCACCCGCGAAGGGCTCGACGCGGCCCGCGCAGCCGGGACCCGACTCGGCCGCCCACGTTCCATCACCCCCTCCGTCGAGCGGCGGATCGTGAAGCTCCGACGAGAAGGCCTGTCGTGCAACGCGATCGCGGCGGAGCTGACGGCGAAGAAGGTGCCGACGCCGACCGGCGGGGCGCAGTGGAGCGGCAGCACGATCCGAGGCGTGCTCGCCCGGCAGGAGGCGAAGTGATGGCGCACGTGCGCAAGGTCGAGACGACGAAGCGGCGCAACGGCCGCACCGTCGCGCACTACGAAGTGCGGTGGTCCGAAGTAGAGGTAACCCCACAAGGGTTGCGCCGCAAGCGGTACCGGCAGGAGACCTACCCGACCCGCGCCGCAGCCGACGACCGGGCCGCCGAGATCGAGAGCAGCCTCTCGGCGACCGGCAGCGTCACCGGCCGCGAAGCGCGGCTGGAGCCGTACGGCGGCTACGCGGCGGCGTGGCTCGACTCGCTCACCGGCACCATCAAGGCCCGCACCCTCGCCGAGTACCGGCGGCTCTACGCGCACTACGCCGAAGAGCCGTTCGCGACCCGCCCCGTCGGCTCGATCTCGCCCGCCGACGCCCGCACGTTCCGGGCCGGGCTCGTCGAGCGGGGGCTGTCGCGGAAGACGGTCGTGAACGTGTTCGACGTGTTCCGGCGGGTGCTCGACGCGGCAGTGACCGACGGGGCGTTGCCGAGCAACCCCGCGCACTCCCTCCCCCGCCTGCGCGACGGCGACGCCCAGCCGTTCGCCCCGCACCCGCTGACCTCCGAGCAGGTCGCCGCCGTCTCCGACCACATCGGCGCCCGCTACCCGATCTACGGGTTCGTCGTGTTGTTCCTGGCGTGCACGGGGCTGCGCACCGGGGAGCTGGCGGGGTTGGAGATCGGCGATGTGCGGTTGGCCGGGCGGGGCGGCTCGATCGCGGTGCGCCGCACGAAGCGCAAGGTGCGGGGCGGGTGGGAGACGGGGACGCCGAAGAGCCGCAAGTCGCGGCGCACGGTCCCGCTCGACGGGTGGCTCGCCGACGACCTACGCGCCTACCTCGCGACACACCCCCGCTCCGGCGACCCGGAAGCACCGCTGTTCCCGGCGCGGTACGGCTACCGCTCGAAGGGCGTCGCTCGCTCCATTCTCGTCGCGACCGTCGAGCACCCCGCCACCCTCGACTCCTACAACTGGACCGCGCCGGTCGACCCGGGGACGCTGTACTCGAACTACTTCCGCCCCGCCCTGCGTGCGGTTGGCCTGCCTGCCTCCGCGCCGGCCACCGACGACGCACCCGCGATCCGCGGCGTCCGCCTCCACGATCTTCGGCATTCGTTCGCGGTGCTGAGCCTGACGGCGGGGGCGCACTACATGCAGGTCTCGAAGTGGCTCGGGCACGAGAGCTTCGTGACGACGTTGACGATCTACGGCGACTACATCGACGAGGACGAAGGCAAGTCGGTGCCGCTCGCCCGGCCGACCGCCCGCACCGGCAACGTCGTACCGCTGCACCGGACCGACACCGCGTAGCCCGTCCGCCCACGGAGCTTGGCGGAGAGCGACGAAGAGCCCCGGACCCACCCGAGAGGGCAGGCCGGGGCTCTCGCGCGTCTACGGAAGGCCGAGCGTGGATTTCACTCCGGCCGTGACAAGCGCTGCTACCAGGGACGCGCCCGTCCCCTTGAAGAGACCCGGAGCCCGCCGCTTGATACCGCCCCAGATCTCCTTCTCCTGCTTCTCGGGCAGCGATCCATCAGCGGCTCGCAGGCGCTCCAGCTGCTCTGAGATCCACAATCGGTCCGCCTCATCGATCCCCTCTTGGTCGAGGATGTTCTCCAGCTCGTAGAGGCGCTGTTGGCGGGTCGCCCATGGCATGGCACTTCCGCAGCCGTCGCAGAACGGACGCGGTTCATACGCCGTTGCGACGACCACCCTGGGCGTGTGCCTCCTTCCCTGCAACCGAAGCCCGCACGCGGGGCAGGACGTCAGCACGTCCGCGCCGCACGTTGAGCACCGGCCAACGTCAGTCCTCGGCCCATCGACTCGGCTGTTCTTGACGTGCCCCCGGCGGCAGATCAGAGCTGCGAAATGCCATGACTTCGTCCGGTCGCCGAGGTCTAACTCATGCGATGGCCAGAAGGCGGGTTCGGCTGCTTCGGTCACGCCTTCACCATCTCTTGGCGGCGTAGCACCGTTACGCCAGCGCCGACCATCGCTTTCACCGTTGGTCAGGGGGCGCCAGCGTCGCTGCGATCTTGTTCAGGTCCGCCTGGAGCTTGACCCGCGCGTCGGCCGCCTCCTCGGCGGCCTTCGCCTCGGCGGTCTGCGCCGGGATGAAGTTGTCGACGTACTCGCGGTTGGCCTGCTCGATGAGTTCGTCCACCTTCGCCACAGCCTCGGCGAGTTCGGCGCTCTTGCTCAGGCGGAACGAGATCCGGTGACCGGAAGACCGGTTCGCGAGTCCAGGATGTGCACGGCGATCCGGTCGGGCGATTCGAGCCTGGTCGATCATGAACAGTGCACTCTGTGGCGCCATGAACATGCGCTCCCAGTGTCCGTCCGGATCGATGTTGATCGGGATGTCGACTTCGATGGTGCCGCGCTCCGTTACCTGCACGTTCGGCGTCGCCGTACGGCGCACCTCGCCGTGGTACTCCTCAGCGTCAGTCACGCTGCACTCCTTCGTCGGGGGTACCGGAAAGCGTGGCACAGACCCCCGACAGTTCCCGCGACATCACGGCCAGCGACGGCCGTACCCCCGCCCACGGTGCCGCCCGCGACGGCAGACAGCCCGGAGCCACGCAGCGAACCGGGCTCGCACCCCTCGTGGCGAGTTGATCATGGCCGACCGTAGGCACGGAGCGTGGCGAGCCGCTACAGAATGTAGCCGCAGGTGGAGGGGATTTGGAGGGGAAAGGATCTTCACTGCCCTGAACACGCGAACAGCCCCGGACCGTTCTCGCTGGTCACGGGGCTGATTCGGGTGCGGCGGGCCGGGCTCGAACCGGCAACCTGACGGGTTATGAGTCCGCTGCTCTGACCAGTTGAGCTACCGCCGCTGCGGCGCGCAGATTACCCGAGGCGACCACCCCTCACGACGAGGCGGCGGGAACAATGACCCCCATGGAGCTGCGTCACCTCGCGGCCTTCGTCGCCGTGGCCGAGGAACTCCACTTCGGACGCGCGGCGGAGCGCCTGCACATGGCCCAGTCCCCGCTGAGCCGGCGGATCCGGACGCTGGAGGACGAGCTCGGCGCGCAGCTGTTCGAGCGCAGCACCCGCAGCGTCGCGCTGACCGCGCAGGGCGACGCGCTGCTGGAGCACGCCCGCCGCCTGCTCGACGAGGCGGCGCTGGCCGAGCGGGCGGTGCGCGCGGCCGGGCACGGCGAGGTCGGCAGGGTCAGCATCGGGTTCGCCGGTGCCAGCAGCTACGACGTGCTGCCCCTGCTGACCCGGGCCGTCACCTCGGAGCTGCCGGGGATCGAACTGGTGCTGCGCGGGCAGACGTACTCGGGGCAGGCGCTCAACGACGTCGCCGACGGGCGGCTCGACATCGGGTTCGCGGCGGTCCCGGTGCGGACCGGGCTGGACGCGCGGGTCGTCCGCCTGGAGCGCATCGTCGTCGCGCTGCCGGACCGGCACCGGCTGGCCGGGCAGGAGTCGGTCGCGCTGGCCGAGCTCGCGTCGGAGCCGTTCGTGTCGTTCCCCGCCGACGGCGGGTCGGCGGTCCGCGACGCCGCGCACCGGGCGTGCTTCGACGCGGGGTTCACGCCGCGCATCGCCCAGGAGGCGCCGGACTCGTACACGATGCTGACCCTGGTCGGGGCCGAGGTGGGCGTGGCGCTGATGGTCTCGTCGGCGCAGCGCATCCACACCGGGCACGTGGTCTTCCGGCCCCTGAGCGACGAGCCGCCCGCGCTGCCGATCGCGCTCGCCTGGCGGGCGGACAACCCGTCGCGGGCGCTGTGGGCCGTGCTCGACGTCGCCGAGCGGGTGCTGCCGACGGCACAGCCCTGACTGTTGCCAAAGCGGTCTCAATGCCGGACTTAATTGGTCTTTGACCAGGCATAATCCTCGCTGACACAGTCGTCGCAGACCCCCGCACGCCGACAAGGAAGTCTGCGATGACCGACTCCGTACCCCGCACCGAGACGACGACGGCGATGCCGAGGGAGGCCCGGAAGGCCGGCGTCACCGCCTTCATCGGGACGACCGTCGAGTGGTTCGACTTCTACATCTACGGCACCGCGTCCGCGCTGGTGTTCGGGCAGCTGTTCTTCCCCGACATGAACCCGGTGCTCGGCACGCTCGCCGCGTTCGGGACGTTCTGGGTCGGGTTCCTCGCCCGCCCGATCGGCGGGATCGTGTTCGGGCACATCGGCGACCGCGTCGGACGCAAGACGGCGCTCGTCACGACGCTGTCGATGATGGCGGTCGCGACGGCGGGCGTCGGCCTGCTCCCGACCTACGCGCAGATCGGCGTCCTGGCCCCGGTGCTGCTGATCGTGCTGCGCATGGTGCAGGGCGTCGCCATGGGCGGTGAGTGGGGCGGCGCGGTCCTGATCGCGACCGAGTACGCGCCCCGCCACAAGCGGATCCTCTACGGGGCGTTCGCCCAGCAGGGCTCGCCGGTGGGCAACCTCCTCGCCACCCTGGCCTTCCTCGGCATCTCGCAGCTCGACGAGGAGGCGTTCGCCTCCTGGGGCTGGCGGGTGCCCTTCATCGCGTCGCTGCTCCTGCTGATGGTGGGCCTGTTCATCCGGCTGCGGATGGCCGAGACGCCCGAGATGACCGCGCTGCTGGAGTCGCGGCGCACCGCGAAGCTGCCGATCGCGGAGGTCCTGCGCAAGCACCGCCTGCTGGTCGCGATCGGGGTCGGCGCCGGTGCCGCGGGCGTGGCGATCACCTACGTGAAGACGACGTTCGCGCTGTCCTGGGCCACGACCGAGATCGGGTTCGACCGGACCACGTTCCTGACCGTGATCACCGTGGCGCTCGTCGTCCAGGTGATCGTGCAGCCGTTCGGGGCGGTGCTGGCCAGCCGGATCGACCTGCGGCGCGCCGTGCTCTGGATGCTGCTCCCCGAGATCGTGCTGCTGCCCCTGATGTTCGTGCTCGTGCAGACCGGTTCGCTCGGCCTGGCGATGCTCGGGATGGCGCTGGCGACGGTGCCGCACGCGATGTTCTACGCCGCCCTGGCCGGGATCCTCTCCGAGGTCTTCCCGGTCGACGTCCGCTACACCGCCACCTCGCTGGCCTACCAGCTCTGCACCACGGTGTTCGCCGGCACCGCGCCACTGGTCTCGCAGACCCTGCTGGTCACCACCGGCAGCATCTGGTCGGTCGTCGTGCTCGGCCTGGGCTACGTCGTCGTCTCGATCGTCTGCACCGCCGCCCTGATCCGGCGCAGCACCTGGGCGGACCGATGACCGCCCCGCACCCGACCCCACTCCGGGAGGAACTCTCCGTGAACGTCGCCGACCGGGACCCGGCACTGCGCCCGATGCTGGACCGCGTGCTGGCCCCCGCCGACCGGGACCGTGCCGGCCCGCTGCTCGACGCCATGGGCGCCGCGGCCGGGGGAGAGGTGGACCGGCTCGCCCGGACAGCCGACCGCCACCCGCCCCGGCACGTCCCGTTCGCGCCGTCCGGGGAACGGATCGACGAGATCGAGTTCCACCCCGCCTACGACGGCCTCGCCGAGGTCGCGTTCCACCGGTTCGGCCTGGCCGCGATGTCGCACCGCCCGGGCGTCAACGGGTGGCCCGGCCGCACCCCGCACGTCGTCAAGTACGCGCTGTCGTACCTGTTCGTGCAGTCCGAGTTCGGCATCGCGTGCCCGCTGTCGATGACCGACTCCGCGGCCCGCATCCTGCGCCTGTTCGACGCCGGCCGGTTCGCCGCCGAGATCGACGCCCTCAGCTCCACCGACCCGGCCACCGCCGCCACCGGCGCGATGTTCATGACCGAGATCGACGGCGGCACCGATGTCGGGCGGACCGCCACCGAGGCGACCGACCACGGCGACCACTGGACGCTGACCGGGCGGAAGTGGTTCTGCTCCAACGTCACCGCGGACGTCGTGCTCACCCTGGCCCGGGTACCGGGACAGGGCGAGGGGACCCGCGGGCTCGGGATGTTCCTGGTGCCGCGGACACGCCCCGACGGCAGCCGCAACGCGGTCCGCGTCGACCGGCTCAAGGACAAGCTGGGGACGCGGTCGATGGCCAGCGGCGAGGTGACGCTGGAGGGGGCCTGGGCGCAGCCGGTCGGCGAGCTGTCCCGCGGGTTCCTGCAGATGGCCGAGATGGTCAACGTCTCGCGCCTGTCCAACGCCATGCGCTCGGCGGCGCTGATGCGGCGGGCCGTGCGGGAGGCCGTGGACCACACCCGTGAGCGGGTCGTGTCCGGGACGGCGCTGTTCGACAAGCCGCTGATGCGGGCGACGCTGCTGCCGCTGCTGCTGGACGCCGAGGCGTCGCTGGCCCTGGTGCTGGAGTGCGCCGACCGGCTCGACGCCGCCGACGCCGTCACGTTCGGCGAGGTCACCGGCGACGCAGCCGATCCCGCGGCCCGGTCGCTGATCCGGATCCTCACGCCGCTCGCCAAGTACACGGTCTGCAAGCGGGCCCGGTTCGTGACCGGCGAGACGATGGAGATCCGTGGCGGCAACGGCTACATCGAGGACTTCGTCGATCCCCGGCTCCTGCGCGACGCCCATCTCGGGTCCATCTGGGAGGGCTCGTCGAACGTCATCGCGCTGGACATCCTGCGCTGCCTGCGCAAGGAGGGCACCCACCGGCTCCTCGCGACGACCTACCGGGCCCGCCTCGACGCCGTGCGTCACCCGCTCACCGACGGCGCGGCGCGGCGGCTGGGGGAGCGCTGGTCCCGGCTCGCCGCGGACGCGGACCGGCTCCTCGGGAGCCCGGCCGGCGAGCAGGAGATCGGCATCGCCCGCTGGGCCGGCGACGTCGCAGAGACCCTGATGGCGACGCTGCTGCTGGAGCAGGCCGAGCACCGGCTCCACGCCGACGGTGACCACCGGTCGTTGCTCGTCGCCGAGACGGTGCTGCACCGGCTCGACGACCCGGGCGCCACCCCTGTCGCCGCGCTCGACCACCTCGGCGTCATCGCCGACGGCGGTCCGCTGCCGGAGCCCGTGCGGATCCCCGGCGTCTCCGCGGAGGAGGGGACCGGCGAACCGCGCACCGCGCGCCCGCTCGACGGGATCCGGGTCGTCGACCTGTCGAAGATCCTCGCCGGGCCCTACGTCGGCATGACCCTCGCCGACCTGGGCGCCGACGTCGTGAAGGTCGAGCACCCCGACGGCGGCGACCCGACCCGGCAGTGGGGCCCGCCGTTCCAGGGCTCCGACGCCACCTACTACCTGGCGGCGAACCGGAACAAGCGGTCGGTGACCGTCGACCTGAAGTCCGACGAGGGCCGCGCGACGGTCGAGGCGATGCTGCGCGACGCCGACGTCGTCGTCGAGAACTTCCGGCCCGGCAGCAGCCTGCAGCGGCTGTTCGACCACCGTGAGCTGTCCGAGCGGCACCCGCACCTGGTCGTCCTGCACATCTCGGCGTTCGGCGACGACGGACCGATGCGCGACGAGCCCGGCTACGACATGGTCGCCCAGGCCACCGCCGGGCTCATGTCACTCACCGGGGAGCCCGACGGGCCGCCGCTGAAGGCCGGCTACGCGATGGGCGACCTCGGCGCCGCCCTGTTCGGCGCGATCGGGGTGCTGTCGGCGCTGGTCGAGCGGTCACGCACCGGGCTCGGGCAGTACCTGACGACGTCGCTGTACGAGACCCAGCTGGCGCTGCACATCAACTGGGCGACCGGCTACTTCGCGACCGGCGAGACGCCGCGGCGGCTCGGCTCCGGACACCCCAACCTGGTGCCGTACCAGGCGTTCCCGGCCGCGGACGGCTACGTCGTGATCGCCGTCGGCAACGACACGCTGTGGACACGGCTGTGCTCGGCGCTGGAGCGGCCAGAGCTCGCCGAGGACCCGCGGTTCCGCACCAACGCCGACCGGGTCACCCATCGGGCCGACCTGGTCGCGCTGATCGAGAAGGCGCTCGCCCCGCGCACCGTCGCGCAGTGGTGCGAGCTGCTGCGGGCCGACGGTGTCCCGGCCGCCCCGATCCGCGACCTCCACGAGGTCTACACCAGCCCGCACACCGAGGCGCTCGGGATCGTCTCGACCGTGGAACACCCGACCGCCGGCCCGATCCGCCAGGTCGGGTTCCCCGTCAACTACCACGGCACGCGCCCCGCCGTGCGGACCGCGCCGCCCCTGCTCGGACAGCACACCGACGACGTGCTCGACGCCCTGCACGTCACCCCCCGGAGGACCCCGTGACCACCGCGACCCGCTCCCTGGACCTGCTCGACCTCGACGCCCTGCTCGGCGAGGAGGAGCGCGCGATCCGCGACACCGTCCGCCGGTTCTGCGACGACCGGCTCCGGCCGCACGTGGCCGGCTGGTTCGAGACCGGCGAGCTGCCGGTGCGCGAGCTCGCGGTCGAGCTGGGCGAGCTGGGGGTGCTCGGCATGCACCTGGAGGGCCACGGCTGCGCCGGGACCTCGGCCACCGCCTACGGCGCCGCGTGCCACGAGCTGGAGGCCGTCGACTCCGGCATCCGCAGCCTGGTCTCGGTGCAGGGCTCGCTGGCGATGTACGCGATCCACGCGTTCGGGTCCGAGGAGCACCGGCAGGAGTGGCTGCCGGCGATGGCGGCCGGCCGGGCGATCGGCTGCTTCGGCCTCACCGAGCCGGACTTCGGGTCCGACCCGTCGGGGATGCGCACCCGGGCCCGCCGCGACGGCAACGGCCCGGACGCCGACTGGGTCCTCGACGGCACCAAGATGTGGATCACCAACGGCTCGGTCGCCGACGTCGCGGTCGTCTGGGCGCGGACCGACGACGGCATCCGCGGGTTCGTCGTCCCGGCGGGCACGCCCGGATTCACCGCCCGCGCCGTCCCCGGCAAGCTCTCGCTGCGGGCCTCGGTGACCTCGGAACTGGTGCTCGACGCGGTCCGGCTCCCGGCCGCAGCCGTGCTTCCCGGGGTCACCGGCCTGCGCGGTCCGTTGAGCTGCCTGTCGGAGGCGCGGTTCGGGATCGTGTTCGGTGCGCCCGGAGCCGCCCGGGACTGCCTGGAGTCCGCGATCGGCTACGCGCTCGCGCGCCCGGTGTTCGACCGGCCGCTCGCCGGGTTCCAGCTCACCCAGGCGAAGCTCGCCGACATGGCCGTCGAGCTGGACAAGGCGATGCTGCTGGCCCTGCACCTGGGCAGGCTCAAGGACGCGGGCACGATCACGCCGGAACAGATCAGCATCGGCAAGCTGAACAACGTCCGGGAGTCGCTGGAGATCGCCCGGACGAGCCGCACGATCCTGGGCGCGAACGGGATCACGCTCGAGTACCCGGTGCTGCGGCACGCGGCGAACCTCGAGTCGGTGCTGACCTACGAGGGCACCTCGGAGGTCCACCAGCTCACCGTCGGCAAGGCGCTCACCGGGATCGGCGCGTTCCGCTGAGGTGGGAGTGCCGGCCCGTCCGTCAGCGCGCCCGCCGGGCCGGGCTCACCACCCACAACCCCACGACGACCGCGGCGAGGCCCGTACCGCCGGCGAGCGCCCCGATCCGTCCGACGGCGAGGTCCAGCACCAGCACGAGCCCGGAGACGAGGGTGAGCGCCAGCGCCACCAGGCCGACCTGGGTGAGATGGTGCGCCCACCGGACCAGCTCCGGCTTGAGCCCCATCCGGAAGACCCGCCGGTGGGCCGCGACCGGGGCGACGAGCAGCACCGAGCTCAGCGCCGCCGACAGCAGCGTCGTCACGAACAGACCGCGCTGCACCGGATCGAGCTCGGTGAACCGCTCGGTGAACGACGCCGTGAGCAGGAAGCCGAAGAGGATCTGGACCCCGGTCAGGACGACCCGCAGCTCCTGCAGGAGCTCGACGAAGTTGCGGTCGGCGCGCCGCAGCGGCGACTCGGCCCGCTCGGCCTCGTTCCAGCCGTCGGTGCCGGTCTCGTGGTCGGGGGTCGTCGTCGGGTAGGGCACGGGGCCTCCAGCAGCGGCGGTCTGTCACTCGTCGGGGTGACGGAGTGCCCGCTGCGACGCGGCCCATGCACGCCGCAACCGTCCTTCCCGCTCCATCGGGGCTCGTGCGGAGCGGTGGGACGGGATCCGGGACCGCCCACGACGAGGACCTCGCCGCGGGGGTGCCGGACCGTCACGTCACTTCTTTTTCTTCTTGTCCTTCTTCTTGTCCTTCTTCTTCTTGCCCATGGGGGGATCACCTCCGTTCACCGGCCGTCACCCTGCCGTTCAGACCGGAGAACGTAGCGCCGACCGAATTCGACGGTCAAGGATCCACAACCGACTTGACCAGGTGAAACGCGATCCGGACAGGTCAAGGTCGAAGCGGACGCAAACGTGGTCCCGAATGGTGCGTCCGAACGGGTGGCCGGGATCGGGCACCTGCGACGGGACCCCGGACGGCCGGGCCGCCCCGTACCGTTCCGGTGCCACTTGTCGCCGAACCAGGAGGCACCGACCCGATGGCCGACCGCACGTCCGACACGGTCCCGGAGCCGGCCGACGACATCGACATCGACGGGCACCGGATCCGCTGGTCGGTGTCCGGCGACGGCCCGCCGGTCGTGCTCTGCCACGGGACGCCCTGGTCGTCACGCCTGTGGGCGCCGATCGCGGCCGTACTGGCCACCGAGTTCCGGGTGTACCTCTGGGACATGCCGGGCTACGGCGCGTCGTCGATGGCCGAGGGATCGGACGTGTCGCTGGCGGCCCAGGGGCGGGTGCTGGCGGCGTTGCTGGAGCGCTGGGGCCTGGACCGCCCGCACGTGGTCGCGCACGACTACGGGGGCGCGGTGTCGCTGCGCGCCCACCTGCTGCACGGCGCGGCGTACGCGTCGCTGACACTCGTCGACGTCGTCGCGCTCGCCCCGTGGGGATCCCCGTTCTTCCGGCTGGTCCGGGACCACGTGGCGGCGTTCGCCGGTCTCCCCGCCCCGTTGCACGAGGCGCTGGTGCGCGCCTACGTCCGCGGGGCCGCCCACCGCGAGCTGCGAGCCGACGACGAGGACATGCTGGTGGGGCCCTGGCTCCCGGCGGCGGGGCAGGCCGCGTTCTACCGGCAGATCGCCCAGGCCGACGAGCGGTTCACCGACGAGATCGAGCCCCGCTACGGCGAGCTCGACCTGCCGGTCCGGATCGTCTGGGGCACCGAGGACACCTGGATCCCGGTGGACCGGGCGCACCGGCTGGCCGCCGCGATCCCGGGGTCGTCACTGCACCTGGTCCCCGGGGCCGGGCACCTGATCCAGCTCGACGCCCCGGAGGCGCTGACCGCCCACGTGCTCGCCGCCGTGCGGTCCGCGTCCTGATCGCGCACGGGCGCGCCGCTCCCGCGGGGTGATGCCGTACGCGGCCTTGAACCTGCGGCTGAAGTGGGCGGGGTCCCGGAAGCCCCAGCCGTGGGCGATCGCGCCGATCGTCCGGTGCGACGAGCCGGGGCCGGCGAGCTCCTGGTGCGCCCCGTCGAGCCGCCGCGTGATGACGAGCTGCTCCAGGCTGATGCCGGCCCGGGAGCAGACCTCGTAGAGGTGGCGGACCGAGATGTTGAGCGCGGCCGCGACCAGCTCGGGGCCCAGGTCGGGGCGCCGGAGGTTCTGGCGCACGACCTCGCGGACCTGCGTCGCCAGCGTCTCGTGCACGGCGTCGCGGTGCGCGGCCGGACCGTCCGCGGCCGACGAGAGCAGGGCCCGGACGAGGTCGATGCTCGCGCCGCCGACCGCGGCGGCCTCCGGACGGTCGGCGAGGTGCCCGGCCTGCTGGAACAGGTCGACGACGTGCCGTGCCACCAGGTCGGACAGCGGGCTCCGGCCGAGCCGTGGCGCCGCCGCGCGGATGACGTCGGCGGGGAGCTCCAGCGCGTCCCGCGGGATCTGCAGCGCCCGCGACGCGCCCCGGGCGCTCCAGGAGAACGCGAACGGGGCCGAGAGGTCCACCAGCATCAGCCCGCCCGCCGGTACGTCGTGGCGGTGGCCGAACTGCTCGTGCCGGGCGCTGCTGCGTTCCTGGACGGCGAGTGCGACGACCGGCCCGCCGTCCCGCCGTGCCTGCCGTTCGTCGCGGGACATCGCGAGCCCGGACGACTCGTTGCGGAACAGGCCCAGCCTGCCGAGCCGCCACAGCTCCATGCGCGCGTGCAGGCGCTCGTGCGGGGCGAGCGTGACGGTCGCGCCGCTGGCCTCGGCCAGCCGGCTCGCGACGGTCCCGGCGCGGTCCTGCTCGGGCACGGTGCGCGAGTCGAGCAGCAGCATCTCCGGGGACTCGCCGCCGCACCCGCCGGTGCTACACGGGGCGCCGCCCGGATCGCGCGCCCAGGGACAAGGACCCCGCAGACAGGAGCTGTCCGGTCCGTGCCCTGTTCCTACGTTCGTTCCGGTCGCAGTGCCACCGGACCGACCGGAAGGACACCTCGTATGACGCACGCCGCACCCGACACGATCGTCCTGATCCACGGCTTCTGGGTGACGCCCCGGTCGTGGGAGAACTGGATCGCCCACTACGAGAGCCGGGGCTACCGGGTGATCGCCCCCGCCTACCCGGGCTTCGAGGCGGAGGTGGAGTCGCTCAACGCCGACCCCTCCCCGGTCGAGGAGGTCACGATCCCGGCGATCGTGGACCGGCTGGCGGAGGTCGTCCGCGGCCTGTCGGCGCCCCCGATCCTGATCGGCCACTCCGCGGGGGGAGCGTTCACCCAGATCCTGCTGGACCACGGTTTCGGCGCCGCGGGGGTCGCGCTGAACTCGGCGCCGACCGAGGGTGTGCCGGTGGTCCCGCTGTCCCAGGTGAAGGCCACCTTCCCGGTGCTGAAGAACCCCGGGAACCGGCACCGGGCGGTGCGCTACGACTTCGAGCAGTGGAACTACGCGTTCACGAACACCTTCCCCGAGGACGAGGCCCGCGCGCTCTACGAGCGCTACGCGGTCCCGGTGTCGGGCCGCATCCTGTTCGAGACAGCGCTGGCCAACCTCACCCCCGGCCACCAGGGCACCTGGGTCGACTACCGCAACGAGGACCGGGCGCCGCTGCTGTTCGTCGGCGGGAGCGAGGACAAGATCATGCCGCCGAAGGTGCAGTGGTCCAACGCCGCCCACTACCGGGGCACCTCCACGGTCACCGAGGTCGTCGAGTTCGGCGGCAGACCGCACCTGCTGCCCGCGGCGCCGGGCTGGGAGGAGATCGCCGACCTCGTCCTCGCCTGGGCGGTCCGGCACGCCGTGGTGCCGGTGCGCAGCTGACGGTCCGGCGGACGCAGCCCGTTCGTGCTGTGGACATCGCAGACGCCGACCGGATAGTGTGACCGGGGTAACAGGCTCGATCTTCGGACGGGTCGGCGCGGCTCCCGCGTCCGGGCTCAAACCACGACGCCCTGAACGTTCCCCGGGTCACGCACGGTCTGCGTACCCCCTGTTCGGGCGGTGTCACATGAACGGTTCCGACGCAGCACGGCACTCGTCCGGATGCGCTGCGCCCACTGCGCCGGCGGCGGTCCCGGAGGGGGCACGGGTGGCCGTCGAACGGCTGCGACCCGGCACGACCGTCGTGCGGCTGTCCGGGGAGATCGACCTCGCGACCGCGGACGCGGTCGCGCGGACGCTCCTCGACGTCGTCGCCGCATCGCACGGACACCGGATCCTCGTCGAGCTCGACGAGGTCCGCTTCCTCGGCGCCTGCGGACTGGAGGTCCTCCGCGCGGCCGCGGAACGGGCCGCCTGCCTGGACGCAGAGCTGCGGGTGGTCCTCGACGACGCCGCACCCGCGGCGCGGACGCTGCGTCTGGCGCCCGATCTCGTGTTCCCCGCGGTGCGCCCGCCGGGACTCCCGACGGCCCCGGAAGGCGGACGACCGTGACGCACGACGACGCGCCGGCGAAGGACGATGGAGGAGCGCTGGACCGGGTGGTCGCCGACCAGCTCGCACCGTTCGTCGCCTGGCTGGCCACCCGGTCGCTGGACGAGACGGCCCGGCGCCGGATCCGGATCGTCGTCGAGGGCTTCCTGCTCTGGAGCCGGACCGATCCCGGCCCGGTCGGCGGACGCCGCCGCCGCTACGAGGAACACCTGCGCGGCCGGCGGCCTGCCGACCTGCCGACGGTCCGCGAGGGGCTGGACCGGTGGGCCGAGCACCGGGTGCTCGTCGCCCGGACACTGCCGATCGACGGTCGCTGAACCGCGGGTCACCGCCGCGGGTGCACCGCGCTCTCGGTGATCCGGCGGGCGACGTCGTGCAGCTTGCTGTTGGTGTGCTGCGAGTAGCGGGTGAGCAGGCTGAACGCCTGGTCGGCGTCGAGCTGGTAGGTCTGCATCAGCACGCCCTTGGCCTGCCCGATGAGGTCGCGGGTGGCGAGGGCGCGTTCCAGGTTCGCGATGTCGGTGGCGCCGTAGAGCGCGACGGCGGCGTGCGAGGCGAACACGCCCGCGATCTCCCGGCTCTCCTCGTCGAACCCGCGGGGCGTCACGCTGTAGAGGTTGAGCGCCGCGCGGGTGCCGTCGTGCGGCGCCGTCCGGTAGGAGATCAGGCTGCGCACCCCGCGTTCCGCGGCGGCGGTGGCGAACCGCGGCCAGCGTCGCTCGTCGCGGAAGTCGTCGACGACGACCCGTGCGGCGGTGCCCGGCGCGACCGCCTCGACGCACGGCCCCTCGCCGAGGGTCACCTGGAGCTGGTCGAGCTGGGTGATGTCGGGGTGGCTGGGTGCGCGGGACGACAGACCGTCGTGGTCGTGCACCGTCAGGCCGGCGTAGTCGGCGCCGGGGATGGTGGCGACCGCCGCGGCGGTCAGATGCTCGAGCAGCACCCGGCTGCGCGGTCCGCACTGCCGGGAGACACCGCTGGTCAGCTGCGTGGCGATCCGGTCGAGGACCGCCTGCAGCGGTTCGTGGCTGCCGGGGGGCTGGTGGGTGTCCACGCACAGGGACTATCCGCCCACGGCAGCGTTTGTCCAAGGAGCGAGACGCCCGGTGACGTGAGCGGTGGCGGTACCCCGCGTCGGGTGGGAAGGCGTGCCCCCCTCCCGGCCGGTTTGGCAGAATGGGCGGCCGACCAGAGGGCCCCGCAGGAGCAGGATGAACGCCTTGTCCACGACGTGTCCCGCCGACGGCGGCGACCACACCGCCTGCGAGGCGGTCTGCGCGCCCGACCGGCTGGCGGCGCTCGCGGCGTCGGGTCTGTCCGGCGCGCCCGACCCGCACATGCAGTTCCACGCGGAGTGGGTCCGCACCTCCGTCGGCGCCCCGCTGGCGGTCGTCCTGCTGGTCCACCCGGCCCGGCTGGTCGTCCCCGGCCTGGCGGGCGGGACCGGACCGGCCGCCCCGCCCCGGTCGGTGCCGCTGACCCGGCCGGTGTGCCGGCACGCCGCCGAGCTGGCGACCGCCGTCGTGGTCGACGACGCCCGAGGGACGGACGTCCTCCCGGCGCTCCGTACCGTGGCTCCGGGGGCCGTCGCCCTCGCCGCCGCACCCCTGACCGACGGCCACGGCCACGTCCTCGGCGCGCTCGTCGTCGCCGACGACCGTCCGCGGAGCTGGGATCCGGACGAGATCCGGACGCTGTTCAACGTCGGCCGGGCGTGCTCCACGGACCTGCGGCTGCGGCTGTCCCGTCAGGACGCCGGTATCGAGATCGACCGGCGCGACGAGATCGCGACCGGCCACCGCCGGGCGTTCGACCGCAGCCAGATGCTGCTGTCGGCGTCGCAGGCGTTCACCGGCACGACGACCGTCGACGACGTCCGGTCCCGCATCGAGGACCTCCTGGGGGAGGCGCTGGACCCCGCGCTCCTGACGGTCGTCGTGACCGACGAGCGCGGCGGTCTGCAGCAGTTCGCCCCCGAGCGGACCGCGGACGACGATCCGGGCCCGCTGCGGTTCGCCGGGTCCGTGCTGGCCGCCCCGGACGGCGGGCGGCGCGACGGCGTGCAGTACTTCCGCGGTCGCGCGGAGTTCGACCGGGAGTTCCCTCGGGGCGTCCGTGACCAGCTCCGGGACCTCGGCCTGCACTCCGTGGTCTCCGTGCCGTTGCCCTCGGCGGCCGGCGCGCCGGGTTCCCTCGTGCTCGGGTGGACCACGCCCGACGCCGTCGAGCCGACCGACCTGCTGACCATCGCCACCATCGCCGGTTACGCCGCCCAGGCGCTGGCCAGGGCCCGGCGGCTCGACCACCGCACCGCGGTGGCGCACGAGATGCAGAACGCCATGCTGACGACGCTGCCGAAGATCGACGGTCTGCCCATGGCCGCCCGCTACCGTCCGGCCGACTCCCGGGAGTACGTCGGCGGCGACTGGTACGACGTCGTCCCCAAGACCGATCCCGACCGGCCCCGCGACGACCTGTTCGCGGTGTCGGTCGGTGACATCGTCGGCCACTCGGTGACCGCGGTCACCCTGATGGGGCAGGCCCGCTCGATGCTGCGTCAGGCCACCTGGGACAACCCCGGAGGACCGCCCACCGCGATCCTGGAGTCGTTCGAGGCGGCGAACAGCGGGCTCGACCTCGGTGCCGCCGGTACGACCGTCGTCGTCCACCTGCGCCGTGACCCGGCGGGCCGCTGGTCGATGACGTGGGTCAACGCGGGCCACCCGCCACCCGTCCTGCTGCACCCCGACGGCACCGCCGAGCTGCTCACCGAGCACGACGTGCTGTTCGGGTACGACCTCGCCGGACCCGGCACCCGCCACGACCACCACCGGGCCCTCGCGCCCGGCAGCACGCTGTTCCTCTACACCGACGGTCTGGTGGAGAAGCGCGGCAGCGACCTCGACACCGGGACGGCGGCCCTGGTCGAGCTCCTGGAGGGCGTGTCCGACCGGTCCGTGGACGACATCGCCGACATCGCCGTCGAGACGCTCGCCCCGGGGGCGGACGACGACGTCGTCGCGTTCGCGATCCGCTTCCCGCCCGGCTGACCGGGCCCGGACCGGCGGCGCTCCCGGGGTTTGGCCCGCGGTTCCTCGGGTACACGCCGTCCCCGCTCCGAGGAGGTCCGATGACCGAACCGGTGACGTCACCGGTCTCGCGGTTCGACGTGAGGTCGTCCGATCCGGAGTACTCGCACGAGGTGCTCCGCGCGACCTACACCGACTTCGCGGTCCGCACGTCCAGGAACCTCGACGACTTCCGCCTCGCACTCACCGGTGTCCGGACCGGCGACGTGGTGCTCGCACGGACGCGGTACGGCGCGGCCGCCGAGATGGGCGTGCCGCCGCAGGACCGGCAGTTCCACCTGGCCACCTACGCCGGTGGCCGGGTGTGTCTGCGGGACGGCAGGGAGATCGTCACCCCCGGCCTGGGCACACCGACGATGCTGCCGAGGCGTGAGATCACCTGCCGCCTCGCGGACGTGGACGTCCGCACCGTGTCGCTGACGTCGTCGCTCATGGACCGGGCCGCCCGGTCGGCGTTCGGCGCCGACGCGCCCCCGACCCGCTTCACCTCGACGGCACCGGTCTCACCGGAGGCAGCCCGGTACTGGCAGGGCGTCGTCGCCCACCTGCGCGACGACGTCCTGGGCGACGACGCGGTGGCGGCGACCCCGCTCGTCCTCGCCGAGGCGACCCGCGCGCTGGCCACCGCGACGCTCGTCGTGTTCCCGAACGTCGGGCTCGCCCGGGCCGGGGAGCGCGCCGACGCGGGGGGCCGGGCGGATCCGGCCGTCCTGCGGCGGGCCCTCGCCTACATCGACGAGCACGCCGGCGAGGACATCGGGGTCGACGACATCGCCGCGGCGGCCCGGATCGGCGTCCGCGGGCTGCAGCACATGTTCCGCAGACACCGCCGTGGCACGCCGCTCGAGGAGCTGCGCCGGGCCCGGATGGCCCGCGCGCACGCCGATCTGCGGGCCGCGGACCCCACCTCGGGGGACACGGTCGGCTCGATCGCGGCCCGCTGGGGGTTCGCCCACTCGGGCCGGTTCTCGGTCGAGTACCGCCACGCCTACGGCTGTTCCCCGAGCGCGACGCTGCGGCGGTAGCCCTGTCCTCACCCGTGCCGGGTGACGAGCGGGACGCCCGCCTGCGGCAGGGTCGGAGCACGCCGAGTCCCCGGAGGCAGACGATGACCGAGCCCGTCACGGCCTCCCGGGACCCGCACTCGCGGAACGGCGTGCACGACGGCCCGCCGGTACCGGCCCGGCAGCCGCCCGCATGCGCCGGCTGATCCCGGCCGGCCGGTCCCGCAGGCCACGCCGGCCCCACCGGTCCGGCAGGCCGCACCGGAGCGTGCGGGCGTCGGTCGCCACCCTGCAGGCCGGGTTCGCCGGGCGCCTCGTGGTCCGGTTCGTCGCGGCCAGCGGATACGACCGGGCGCTGGCCCTGGCGGCGCAGGCGTTCGTGGCCCTCGTCCCGGCGGCGCTGCTCACGCTCGCCTACTTCCCGGTGGACCAGGGGGCGGCCGTGACCTACCTGATCGACCGCTTCGGGCTGACCGGCGACGGGGCCGAGGCGGTGCGGGAGCTCGTCGCGCGGCCCCGGCAGGCGGGTACCCCGGGGGCGGTCGGCGGCGTCGTGCTCGTCGTGATGACCGGGATCGGGTTCACGCGGACACTGCAGCGGCTCTACGTCTCGGCCTGGGTGCTCAGCCCGCTCGGCCTGCGTGGGTTCCTGCACGCGTTGCTCGCGGTCGTCGCGCTCGTGGCGGCCGTGCTCGCGGCGGTCGTGTTCGCGCCGTCGGACGAGGGCCCGCACCCCGTCGCCGCACTCGCCGTGCAGGCCCTCATCGCGGCGGTGCTGTGGCTGCCGATCCAGCGGCTGCTCGTCGGTGACCGCGTCACGCTGCGCCGGCTCCTGCCCGGCGCGGTGGTGACGGGCGTCGGCCAGACGCTGGCGACCCTGCTGTCGGGGCCCTACCTACGGCTCGCAGTGGGGGAGCAGGCCGACCGGTTCGGCGTCCTCGGTGTGGCGTTCGTGCTGGTCTCGTGGCTGCTGGTCCTGGCCTACCTGCTCGTCGGCGCCGCGGTGTTCGGTGCGGAGCTGGCGGGGGCACCCGTCCCCGGCTCCCCGGCGACCCGCCCCGACCCGGACCCGGACCCCGAGCCCGAGCCCGAGCCCGACGACGGTGACGCGACCACGCCGCGGACGATCGGTGGGGCGCGCGCCTGAGCCCCTCAGCGGTCGTCGTCGCGGCGGGGGAGCATCACGGTGGTGTCGACGCGGCCCTCGACGATGCCGCGGGCGACCGCGGACAGCTGTTGCTTGGTGGACCGCGCGTACGCGCGCAGCCGGGTGAAGGCGTCGTCCATCGTGACGCCACCACGCTCGGCCAGGACACCCTTGGCCTGCTCGATGACGACCCGGCTGGACAGCGCGGCCTGCAGCTGCCCGGTCAGGAGCTCCCGCTCCCGGGAGGTGCGGTCGGTCAGGATCCCGATGGTGGCGACGTCCGCCAGCGCCTGCCCGACCCGGAGGTCACCCACCGGCATCGCGACCGGGGTCCGGTGGAAGAGGTTGAGCGCGCCGATGGTGAGGCCACGCAGGCGCATCGGCAGGGCGTGCACCGCGAGGAAGCCGGCCGCGCGCGCCCGTGGGGCGAACGCCGGCCAGCGGCGGTCCCGCCGGAGATCGGGCGAGCGCACCTGCCTGGTCGTCCGGAAACAGTCCAGGCACGGCCCCTGGTCGGCCTGGATCTGGAACAGCTCGAGCAGGTTCGCGGCCTCGGCCGAGGCGGCGACGGCCTGCAGCGCCCCGCGCCGGTCGGTCAGGACGAGGCCCGCGGCGTCGGCGCCCAGCAGCGTGACGCAGTCGTCGCACAGGCCCTTGAGCAGGTCGATCACGTCGTAGTCGTCGACCAGGGTGTCCGCGAGCCGCACGAACGCCTCGATCAGCGGCCCCTCCCGTTCCCGGGGCGACCGTGCTGGTGACTCTCCGGCCATGGCGGTCCCTCCTCGACGCCGCGCGCGACCCGTGACAGGTCGGGCTGCCACGCGCCGTCGGGGGTCAGCCGCAGACGGCGTGCCACGACCTCGGCCGCGACCTGTCCGAGGGACAGTTCAGTGGCGAACGCCGCCGCGCGCAAGCGGGCCAGCGCGACGGAGGCACTCACCCGGGCCTGCGCGACGAGCATCCCGGTCGCCTGGTGCACCTCCGCCCGGGGTGGCGCCGCCGCGGCGAGTCCCCCGCCCAGCACGGGGGTCCCGCTGCCCGGAGGGCCGCCGGGCAGGTCGTCGGCCGCGGCTCCGGCCCAGTCCATCCGGTCGATCAACGTCCAGACGGCGACGTCCGCGGCACGGAGCGCACCGGCCAGCTCCGCGCTGCTCAGCGGCCCGGCCTCGGTGCGGTAGCAGTCCAGCACCCCGACGCGCGCGGCCCCGATCTGCAGCGGGAACACGAACATCGCACGGGCACCGGTCTCCACCGCGGCGGCGGTGAAGAGCGGCCACCGCCGGTCGGACGGGTCGGTCGTGTCGGACACGAGCACGGCGCGCCCGGTGCGGAAGGCGGTGAGGCACGGCCCGTCCCCGAAGGCGAACTGGAGCTCGTCGATCCGTGCGGCGACCGGATCGGTGGCGCAGACCAGTTCCTGCTGCTCCTGCCCGGTCATCACGGTGACCGCCGCACCGGTCATCGGGAGCCAGGACACGCACGCCTCGCACACCGCCATCGGGGCGTCCGGCCCGGCCACCTCCGACGCCGCCGCCAGGTCGCGGCTCAGGCGGCCCAGGTCGACCACGGGTCGTCCCCCCACCCGGTCGTTCCGTTCTCCGCCCGGCCGGGGCGGGACGGCTCCGGTCGGGTCCGGTACCTCCGGTCCATCGGGCCTCCAGCCCTCGGCGCGGGTGCGGAGTACGACCGCGGGGTCGCCCACCGCCGTCTCTCCGTCGGTGCCCACGCTCCGGCACTTGTCCGCCGAGCGTCAAGGGTATCCACGAACCGACCGGATCCGCCCGAGCCGGCGCACGGCGATCGCGCGGCCGTCCGGGACGGCGTGCGACACGGAACGGGCCGGGTGCGGCGACGGCGGGGACAGGGGCGTCGCGCGGGCCGGTGGCACTGCCGCGCGGCGGAGTAGGACGTGTCCGGGGCCGGCGACCCGACGAGTGTGAGGCACGCGGCGTCCCGGCGTCTACGGCCGGGGCAGGTCTTGACGTCGTGTGGAATCGATCCCATAGTGGAATGCATTCCACACCGCTCGACGCGGAGTGGTGCAGCGACGCGCCATGGAGGTTCGACGATGACCCCGACCGCCGGTCGGTCCCCGTTCTCCCTGCTCACCCAGCTCGCGGGTGACGAGGAGCAGCTGGAGATCTTCTCCGAGCAGAGCTCGATCGAGAGCTGGCTCGCCGCCGAACGGGCACTGGCCCAGGCCCAGGCACGGCACGGCGTGATCGCCCCGGACGACGCCGAGGCGATCGTCGCCGCCGCGCACCTGGACAACATCGACCAGGACGCCGTCTGGAAGACCGCCCGCAACGTCGGCTACCCGATCCTCGGCCTGGTCCGCGAGATCTGCGGGTCGCTGCCGCCCGGGCCGGACGGCCGCGTGCACTACGGCGCGACGACCCAGGACATCATGGACACCGGTCTCGCCCTGCAGATGGCGCGCTCGCTGGCCGCCCTCGACCGTCGCCTCGGTGCGCTCGGAGACGCGCTGGCCGATCGGGTCACCGAGCACGCCGGGACGGTGATGGCGGCCCGCACCCACGCCCAGCAGGCCGTCCCGACGACGTTCGGCGCCACGCTCGCGACCCTGCTCGCCCAGTTCACCCGCCAGCGCGAGCGCCTCGCCCAGGCCGCCCCGCGGATCGCGCTGGTCTCGCTGTTCGGCGCCGGCGGCACCGGCGCCGCGCTCGGCCCGCGCTCCGCCGAGGTCCGCGCGACGACCGCGGAGCTGCTCGGCCTGCACCACACCGACGTGCCGTGGCACGTCGACCGCGACGGCGTCGCCGAGTTCGGCTGGCTCTGCGCGACCGTCACCGCGACCTGCGCGAAGCTCGCCCGCAACGTCGTCGACCTGTCGCGGACCGAGATCGGCGAGGTCTTCGAGCCGTTCGAGAGCCACCGCGGCGCGTCGTCGACGATGCCGCAGAAGGTCAACCCGATCTCCTCGGAGATCGTGATCGGGCTGTCCGGGACGGCCGGGGCGCTGGCGTCGTCGCTGGCGAGGATGCAGGAGGCCGGGCACGAGCGGGCCGCCGGCGAGTGGCAGATCGAGTGGCAGGTGCTGCCGCAGCTCGCGGTGCTGGCCGGGACCGCGCTGGCCGAGACGCTCGTCGTCGTCCGCGGGATGCGGGTCGACGCCGGCCGGATGCGCGCCAACCTGGAGCAGGACGGGGGGCTGGTCATGGCCGAGGCCCAGATGATCTCGCTGGCCGGCGCGATGGGCCGCGAGCACGCGCACGACCTGGTGTACGAGGCCGCCGCCCGCGCCCGCCGGGACGGCCGGACCCTGGCCGAGGTGCTGCCCGAGGTCGCCGAGGAACAGGGCCGTGCCGCGCTGCTGCCCGACCCGCTCGTCACCGCCGACGACTACGTCGGCGAGGCCTCCCGGATCTCCGCCGCCGCGGTCCGCGGCTGGGCCGCCGTCCCGGCCCTGGACGCGAGCCGCCCGGGGACGGCGTCGTGACCGCCCCCACGACCTCCGCGGCCCCGGCCGACGGCGACGCCGAGGGCCCGGAGAACCGGTTCGACCGGATCCGCTCGCGGATCGGCGGATGGGCGGTCCTCCCGCTGATGGCGCTCGCCCTGCTCTGGCCCGGTGACCTCCCCGCCGACCAGCGCGGGATGCTCGCGGTGCTGGCGTTCGTCGTCCTGCTGTGGATCTGCGAGACGATCCCGATCGCGGCGACCGCCCTGATCGGGATCGCGCTGCTCGTGCTGCTCGGCGTCGGCTCCGCGTCCGAGGTGTTCGGTGCCTTCGGCTCGCCGACCGTGTTCCTCGTGATCGGCGCGTTCCTGCTGGCACGGGCGATGACGGTGCACGGCCTCGACCGCCGGTTCGCGCTGCGGGTGCTCGCGCTGCCCGGCGTCGGGAACAGCACCTACCGCACGGCGCTGGCGTTCGGCGTCGTCGCGACGGTGCTCGCCACGCTGGTCTCCGCGTCGGCGACCGCGGCGATGCTGCTGCCGATCGGCGTCGGCGTCGTCCGCACCGTCGGGGACCTCGTCCAGGAGCAGAACCCGCAGGTGCGGGGGCATCGGACCCGCTTCTCCTGCATGCTGATGCTGGCGATCGCCTACGGCGCCGGGGTCGGCTCGGTGCTCACCCCGATCACCGGGATCGCGAACGTCATCGGCCGGGGCGCGGTCCAGGAGATGACCGGCTACCAGATCCCGCTGTTCGACTGGCTCGCGCTGTCCGCGCCGTACGTCGTCGCGCTCGGCGTGGTCGTGTTCACCGCCGTGGTGTTGCTCAACCGGCCCGAGACCCGGCACATCCCCGGCGGCCAGGAGCACTTCCGCGCGGCCCACCGCGAGCTCGGCGGCATGAGCACCGGCGAGCGGCACGTGCTGTGGATCTTCGCGCTGACCGTCGTCCTGTGGGTGACGCCGTCGCTGCTGGAGACCCTCGGGGCGGTCGCGCCGGACACGGTGCTCGCCATCGTGCTGGACCGGCTCAACGAGGGCGCGGTCGTGGTCGCCACCGCGGGCCTGCTGTTCTTCCTCCCGGCGGGCGGCGGGGAGCGGACGCTCTCCTGGGCCGACGCCGGGAGGATCGACTGGGGCACGGTCGTCCTGGTCGGGGTGGGACTGACCATCGGCCGGATGATGAGCGAGACCGGCCTCGCGGACTCGTTCGGCGCCGCCGTCGCGGACCTGACCGGCGTGCAGTCCACCCTGTTGCTCTGCCTGGTCGCGGTCGTCCTCGGCATGGTCATCTCGGAGACGACGAGCAACACCGCCTCGGTCGGCATCGTCGTGCCGATCGTCATCCCGATCGCCGTGGCCATCGGGGTGGACCCGCTGATCCCCGCGATGGCCGCGATCTTCGGCGGCAACGCCGGCGCGATGCTGCCGGTCTCGACGCCCCCGAACGCCATCGTCTACGGATCCGGCTACGTCCCGATGATCCGCATGATCCGCACCGGGGTGGTCGCCGACCTGGCGACGATCCCGCTGATCCTGCTCGCCACCGTCGGGATCGGCTCGATGATCGGGCTGGCCCTGCCGTGAGGACCTGAGCGCGTGCCCGGTCACCCGGCCCCGGTCAGTACGTTCGACACCGTGAGCACCCTCGCGGACGTCGCCCGGCTGGCCGGGGTCGGTGTCGGTACCGCCTCCCGCGCGATCAGCGGGAAGGGCTACGTCGACGACGCGACCCGGCGCCGCGTGCTCGACGCGGCCGGTGAGCTCGGCTACCGGCGCAACGCCGCCGCGCGCGCCCTGCGCGAGCGGCGCAGCCTGGTCGTCGGGCTGATGCTCCCCGACATCCACAACGAGTTCTACACGGCGAGCGCCGCGGTCCTGCAGGCCGAGCTGGCCGACGCCGGGTACCAGCTGCTCGTCGTCGCGACCGGCAACAGCGCCGACGCCGAACGGCACGCCTGGGAGACGATGCTGGACCGCCAGGTCGACGGCGTCGTCCACGTCCCGGTCGATCCCGGCGGCGTCGCACCGCCCGGGCTCCCCGTCGTCCAGCTCAACCGGCACACCGGTACCGCCGGCACGGCCGCCGTCGTCAGCGACGACGTCGCCGGGGTCGCGGAGCTGACCCGGCACGTGATCGCCGCCGGCCACACCGACCTCGCCGTGCTGGTCGGCGCACCCGAGCTGTCCACCAGCGCCGAACGGCTCGCCGGGTTCCGCACGGCCGCCGACGCGGCCGGTCTCGCCGAGGACGGGCCCCGCGGCGCCCGCTACCGGGTGCTCGTCACCGGGTTCAGTGCCGACGGCGGGGCCGCGGCGATGGCCCGGACCGCGGGCGACCTCCCGGGGGCGGTCGTCGCGCTGAGCAGCCGGCTGGTGATGGGTGTGCTGCGCTGGGCGGGCGAGCACGAGGTCCGCATCCCCGCGGACCTGTCGCTGGCCGGCCTCGGTGACCCCGAGTGGTTCGCGATCTGGCAGCCGGGGATCACCACGTTCGCGCCGCCGCTGGCCGAGATGGGCCGGCGGGCCGCACACGAGCTGATCGCCGCGATGGGGGAGGAGCCCGGCCCGGCGGGCGGGACGATCCGGCTGCCCGGCGAGCTCCGGATCCGGGGATCCGTCACCGGCGCCGTCCCGGCCCGGCCGTAGCGGCTCACACCCCGGGCACCGGTCGCTCCGCGGTGAGCCGCAGCAGCGCGTCGGCGGTCCCGGCGTCGGCGACGAGGGTGTGCACCAGCCCGGACCGCAGCACCGCGTCGACGGCGTCGGCCCGCTCCGGGTCCCGCACCAGCGCGACCACCTCCCGTGCGGCGCGCAGCTCGGCCTCGCCGACCGCGACGACGTGCTGGGCCAGCGGGGTGTCCAGGACCCGTCCGTCGGCGTCGACCAGCAGCCCGACGATCTCGCCGCACGCGCCCCGCCCGCCCAGCCGCTTCCGCTCGGCCGCCGTCAGCACGTCGTGCACCGTCGAGTGCCCGGTCCGCCAGGCGCCGACCGACACGACGGCGGTGCCGAGCTCGGCGAACCGGGCGACGGCGTCCGCGACACCCGGCTGGGACCGCACCGCGGTCGCCGAGTCCCGGTCGGGGAGCACGAGCGGGGCGTAGATCGGGAAGGCGTCCCCGCCGCACAGCGCGGCGGCCCGGTAGACCGCGGTCGCCGACCCGTCGCGGCGCCACGGCAGCGAGTACGCCCCGCACAGCTGGACGACCTGGCAGCGGGGCAGCCGGTGGAGGTGCTCGACGACGTCGTTGACCGTGCGCGACCAGGCCAGCCCGAGCACGTCACCCGTCCCGACGGTCTCGCGCAGCAGATCCGCGGCCAGCGCGGCGACCCGCACCGGGACCGAGCGCGCCGGCCCCGGCGGGACGACGAGCGCGCGGCGCAGCCCGTAGGCCGCACGCAGCCCGGCGGAGCGGGCCCGGTCGACGTCCGGGCCCGCGTCGATCTCGACGCGCACCAGGCCACGCTCGCGGGCCGCGTCCAGCAGCCGGGCCACCTGGAACCGGCTCAGCCCCAGCTCCGCCGCGATCGTGATCTTCGTCTGGCCGGCGGCGAAGTACCGGTCGGCGACGTCGGCGGCGAGCAACCTGCGGGCGGGCCCCCACCGGTCGTCCGGCCCGGAGTCCCCGGCAGTGGCGCTCATCTGAGCACCCTAGCCCACCATTTCACCGGTCGAGTTGACCCGTCGGACCCCGAAACCCTCTACTGGCCGAGTGGCGGAACACGGAGTGTTCCGCTCATCTGAGTCACCGAGCACCGGGAGGGTGACATGACCGCCACCGCTGTCGATCGCGTCGTGCGGTGGGGCGCCCCGAACGGGCCGTCCGGCCCGGCGCCCGCCCACCAGCTGCTCGTCGGTCCGGACGACGGCTACGGCGACGTCGCGCTCGAGCGGCTGTCGCTCGTGCCCGGCCCGGCGCCATGGTGCGGACCGGCCTCGACCGAGGACCGCCTGCTCGTCGTCCTGACCGGGCACGCCCGCGTGACGGTCGACGGCGGCGTCACGGCCGTGCTGTCGCCGAACGAGGTCGTGCACCTCGGGCGGGGGCGGACGTTCGCGGTGGAGGTCCTGGGCACGGGTGCGGCGGGGCTGCTGGACCTGCTCGTGCTGTCCGCGCCGGGCGCGCGGCCCGCCTGACCCACCCCCGGACACACGCCGGGCCCGCCACCCACGCGGGGTGACGGGCCCGGGCCGGGTCCGTGCGGTGTCAGCCGCCCATGCCGGGCATGCCCGGCATCGCGGGCAGCACCGGCTGCGCGGCGAACACGTCGAGGTACATCCCGCCCGCGACGAGCAGGCCCAGCACGCCGAGCACGAGCCCGCCGAGCGCGACCGGGCGGGCCCACGCGGCCGCACCGGGGCGGGCCGCCGGGCCGAACGCGATCGCGCCGGCCACGATCACGGCGAGGATCGCGAACACACCGTTGGCCAGCGCCGCGGTGTGCCACGGGGCGCCGTAGAACGCCTCGATCTGGTTGCCGGGCAGGCCGGTCGCGGCCTCGATCTGGCCGATCAGGCTCTGCCGGTCGCGGAGCATGTCGGTGAGCTGGGTGCCGGTCAGCGACACCAGGCCGAGCGCGGCACCGACGACCGCGCCGGCACCGGCGACGAGCCCGCCGGAGGTCGCGGCCGCGGCAGCACCGGTCCCGGTGGTCTCGGCGGCCTTCACGGGCTCGGCGGCCTTCCCGGTGACCGTGTCGCCGGACTTCTCACCGGTCTTCTCGTCGGCCCCGGTGGTGGCCGGCTCGGTGGTGGCCGTCGTCGTCGACTCGGTGCCGGCGCCGTCGGTCCCGGCCGTGTCCGTGTCGGCCGGCGTGGTCTCCGTGTCTCGGGTCGTCTCGGTAGCCATGGCCGCACCGTACGTCAGGTCACCGGACCGCCTACGGGCCCCCTACCTGGGCAGACGTCCGGACAAGTTTCCGTTTCCGGTCAGCGCGACACGCGCGGGCAGCGGCCCGGCACGCCCGGTCAGGCCTGGCGGTGCGGGGTGCCGCGCAGGCTGAACCAGTAGGCGCCCGCCTCGGCGTCGGAGAGCTCGGTGCGCACCCGTGCCCGTGCCGGGCACCCGAAGCGCCGCTCGAGCGCCTTCCGGGCGGTCTTCTCGATCTTGCGGTGCAGCCGCTCCGGTACAGACCGGCCCGCCATCGTGAGGACGGCGACGAACGCGTACCGCGCCGGGCCGCGCCGGGGCCACGGGCCGGTGCCGTCGGCCAGCGACAGCTCGACCGTCATCGGGCGCTTCTGCCGGGCGTGCAGGGCCCGGGTCAGCTCGGCCTCCACGGTGTGCGCCTCGGCCCCGGCCGGGGCCTCGACCCGGACCACGGCCATGACGGCGTTCGTCCTACCGGTGCTCACGGCGCTCACGGTCCGTTGCCCCTTCCGGTACGCCGCCCCCCGGTGGTGCGGCCCGCGTATCATTCTTCCCGGCGCGAACCCGGTTAAACACGACCTGAAGCGTGAAAGTACGCAGGAATTCCGGTGAGGGCGCTCTCACGCCCCCACCGATCGGGTGTCAGGGGCGCCTCGCCGAGGGGAAGTCGGGCCGGCGCTTCTCGCGCAGCGCCGCGGCGCCCTCGACGACGTCCGGGCCGAGGAAGCAGAGCATCTCGTAGGCGGCCGACTGGTCGAAGGTCGGTCCGGCGCTGCGCAGCCAGCTGTTCAGCGAGCGCTTCGTGAGCCGGATCGCCTGCTGCGACCCGGTGGCCAGCTCGTGCGCGACCCGCAGCGACTCGTCGAGGACCTGGTCGCGGGGGAGCGCCTTGGCGACCATGCCCAGCCGCTCGGCCTCGGCGCCGGAGAGCATCTCGCCGGTGAGCAGGTAGTAGCGGGCCTTCGCCATCCCCGCCAGCAGCGGCCAGATGATCGCGGCGTGGTCCCCGGCCGACACCCCGAGCCTGACGTGGCCGTCACCGATCTTCGCGTCCTCGGCGCAGATCGCGATGTCGGCCAGCAACGCCACGACGACACCGGCGCCGACGGCCACGCCGTTGATCGCGGAGACGACCGGCTTCTCGCAGTTGATGATGTTGTAGACCAGGTCGCTCATCTCGGTGAGCATGTGCGAGACGCGCTCGTGGTCACCGGCCATCCGCTCGACCATGCCCAGGTCGCCGCCCGCGGAGAACGCCTTACCGGCACCGGTGATCACCGCGACCCGGGTCTCGTCGTCGCGGGCGACGTCGTTCCACACCCGGGCGAGCTCGCCGTGCAGCTGCTCGTCGGTGGCGTTGTACTTCTCCGGGTTGTTGATCGTGATGAGCAGGACGCCGTCGTCGCGGCGCTCGAACAGCAGCTGGGAGTAGGAGCTCGGGTCGAGGGTCGTCGTTGTCGTCGTGGTCATCGTGGTGTTCCTTCCGGACGGGTGGTGACGGTCTCGAAGAGGCCGCCGGCGTCGTCGTCGGCGGCCTGGGCCACCGCCTTGTAGTGGATCTTCTTCCCGGTCGCGTTGCGCGGCAGCTCGTCGACGAAGCGGTAGCCGCGGGGGCGCTTGAAGTCGGCCAGCATCGGGTGGGCGCGGCAGTGCCGGTCGCAGTCGTCGGCGGTGAGGCCGGGTTCGGCGCGCACGACGTACGCGACGACGCGGCGTCCCCACCGCGCGTCGGGCACGCCGACGACGAGCGAGTCGGCGATCCCGGGGTGCTGGTTCAGCGCCTCCTCGACCTGCGCGGGGTGCACGTTCTCGCCACCGGAGACGAGCATGTCGTCCTTGCGGCCGACGACGGTGACGAACTCGTCGGCGTCCCAGGTCGCGAGGTCGCCGAGCCGGACCCAGCCGCCCGCGAACTTCCCGGGGTCGGCGCCGCCGGTGTAGGCGTAGCCGCCCTTGGGGGAGCGCACCACGACCTCGCCGATCTCCTGGCCGTCACGGGCGGCGGGATCGTCCGGGTCGGCCCGGCCGGAGTCGTCGATGCGGACCACGCGGACGTCGTCGTCGGTGCAGGCCCGCCCGGTGGTCCCGGCGTGCCCGGGCAGGTCGTCGGGGCGCAGGAAGGTGTTCCAGAACGTCTCGGTGGTGCCGTAACCGTTGAAGATCCGCGGGGTGAGCAGCTCCTGGTAGCGCAGGCACGCCTCGCGCTCCAGCGGCGCGCCCATGGTGACGACGCCGCGCAGCGACGACAGGTCCCGGGCCCGCCCGGCCTGGGCGTGGGAGAGCATCTCCAGGTTGGTCGGGGCGCCGACCAGGTAGGTGATGCCGTGCTCGGCGACCAGGTCCAGCACCCGGTCCGGGTCGAACGCCCGCAGCGGGACGACGCCCGCGCCGACGTAGAACGCCGGGTTCGGCCCACCGGCGTAGAGCCCGCCGCGGTGGAACCACGGCGTCATGTTCAGCGTCAGGTCGCCCGGGCCCAGCGGGAAGTGCATGAGCACGTCGTGCGCGCTGAACACCTCGACGAGGCTGTTCAGCGGCACGCCCTTCGGCATGCCGGTGGTGCCGGAGGTGTAGAGCCGGGTGGTCTCGTCGTAGGTGGTGCGCGCCGGTTCCGGGGGCACCCCGCCGGGCCGGGCGAGCTCGCCGATCCGGACCGACCCGGGCAGCGGCTCCCCGCCCCCGGCGGCGACGAGCAGCTCCGGGCGGTGCGCGGCGATCCCCAGCGCGTCGCGCGCGGTGCCGGCCAGCTCGGTGTCGTACACGAACACCCGTGGCCCGCTGTCGTCGAGGACGTGCGCGACCTCGCCCGCGGCGAGCCGGAAGTTGACCGGTGCCCCGACCGCGCCCGCGGCCTGAGTGGCCAGGTAGAGGCGCGCGAAGTCGGCGGTGTTGAACAGCTGGTAGGCGACGACGTCGCCGGGCCGCACCCCGGCGTCGAGCAGGCCCGCCGCCAGAGCGTCCACCTCGGCGGCCAGGTCGGCGTAGGTGTGCCGGTCACCGGTGGCCGGGTCGACCACCGCGGTCCGGCGGCCGAAGCGGCGCACGGTGCGCCGGAACCCGGCCAGGTAGGTGAAGTCGCGTTCGAACCACTCCCGGAACGGTGCGGGGTCGTAGGTGTACATCGGCTCCTCCTCGTCGAGGGCGTCAGGTGCGGGCCGCGCGGGTCACCCCGCACCGCCCGCGGTGAAGGCCGGGATCCCGGTGAGGGCCCGGCCGAGGATCAGCGTGTGGATCTCGTCGGTGCCCTCGTAGGTCCGCACCGCCTCCAGGTTCGCCGCGTGCCGCAGCGGCGGGTACGCGGCGGACAGGCCGTTCCCGCCGAGCATCGTGCGCGCCGTCCGGCAGATGTCGATCGCCTCGCGGACGTTGTTGAGCTTGCCGACCGAGATCTGCTCCGGGCGCAGCCGTCCCGCGTCCTTGAGCCGACCGGTGCGCAGCGCGACGAGCATGCCCTTCTGCAGCTCCAGCGCGGTGTCGACGAGCTTCTGCTGGGTCAGCTGGAACGCGGCCAGCGGTGTCCCGAACTGCCGGCGCTCCAGCGTGTAGCGCCACGCCGTCGTCCAGGCGTCGCGAGCGGCGCCCATCGCGCCCCACATGATCCCGTAGCGGGCCTCGTTCAGGCAGGTGAAGGGGCCGCGCAGGCCGGTCGCGCCGGGCAGGACCGCGTCGCCGGGGAGCCGGACGCCGTCGAGCACGACGTCGGCCTGCACCGACGTCCGGAGCCCCAGCTTCGGCTCGATCGGGGTGGCGGTGAACCCGTCGGTGCCGGTCGGGACGCAGAACCCGCGGATCCCGTCCGGCGTCCGCGCCCAGACGACGGCGACGTCGGCGATCGTCGCGAGGCCGATCCAGCGTTTCGCGCCGTGCAGCACCCAGCCGTCGCCGTCGGGCTCGGCGCGGGTGGTCATGCTCGCCGGGTCGCTGCCGGACCCGGGCTCGGTGAGCCCGAAGCAGCCGACGAGCTCGCCCGCTGCCATCCCTGGCAGCCAGCGTTCCCGCTGCTCGTCGGTGCCGAACCGGTCGATCGCGGTCATGGCGAGCGAGCCCTGGACGCTGACGATCGTCCGGATCCCGGAGTCGGCCGCCTCCAGCTCGGCCGCGGCGAGCCCGTACTCGACGGCACTGCGGCCCGGGCAGCCCGGCCCGTGCAGGTGCGCGCCGAGCAGCCCGGCCCGGCCCAGCTCGGGGATCAGCTCGCGGGGCAGGTGTGCCCGCTCGAACCAGTCGGCGACGTGCGGGGTGACGCGCTCGGCGACGAACCCGCGGACGTGCTCGCGCCAGGCGCGCTCCTCGTCGGTGAGCAGGTCGTCGAGGTCGAGGAGGTCGTGTGCGGAGGTGGTGTCCACGGCGCGCCGATCAGGCCATCGAGAGGCCGCCGCTGACGCTGACGGTCTGTCCGGTGAGGTACGAGGCGTCGGGGGAGGCGAAGAACGCGACGGTGGCCGCGAGGTCCTCCGGCTGCGCGAGCCTGCGGAACGGGATGGCCTTGACCAGCGCGTCGCGCAGCCTGTCGTTGCCCTCGACGACCGAGGCGAACAGGGCGGTGTCGGTCGGACCGGGGCACACGCAGTTGGCGTTGATCCCGTTCCGGGCGACCTCGCGGGCGAGGGTCTTGGTGAAGGAGATGACCCCGCCCTTCGCCGCGGAGTAGACCGCCTCGCCGGACGAGCCGACCCGGCCGGCGTCGGAGGCCAGGTTGACCACCGTCCCGCCGCCCTGCTCGACCATCACCGGGACCACGGCGTGTGCGGTGTGCAGGACGCCGTAGAGGTTGATCCGGATGATCCGGTCCCAGTCGGCGGGGTCGGAGTCGACGAACGGGCCGACCTTGTCCCAGCCGGCGTTGTTCACCAGGACGTCGATCCGGCCGTACTCCGCGCGGACCCGGTCCACCATGGACCGCACCGACTCCGGGTCGGCGACGTCCGCCCGGATCCCGACCGCCCGTCCGCCGATCTCCGCGGCGGTGCCGGCGGCGGTCTGCTCGTCGACGTCGGTGACCGCGACGGCGGCGCCCTCGGCCGCCAGCCGCTCGGCGATCGCGCGGCCGATGCCGCGCCCGGCGCCGGTCACGATCACGGTCCTGTCGTCCATCCTGCCCATCGGGTGTTCTCCTCGTGGTCGGTCGGGTGAGTCAGGGTGCGAGCTCGCGGCCCAGCCGTCGGCGGGCGATGACGAGCTTCATGATCTGGGCGGTGCCGTCGCCGATCTGCAGGCCGAGCACGTCCCGCAACCGCTGCTCGATCGGCAGCTCGGTGCGGTAGCCGTACTGGCCGTGCAGCAGCAGGCACTGGGTGATCTGGTCGTGGGCCGTCTTCGGGGCGAACCACTTGCACATCGCGGCCTCGGCGGTGTGCGGCTCACCGGCGTCGGCGAGCCAGAGCGCGCGGTGGCAGAGCCCGCGGGCCGCGGCGAGCAGCGTGTCGGCCTCGGCGAGCGGGAACGAGACGCCCTGGTTGACCGACAGCGGCCGGTCGAACGCCTCGCGCTCCGACACGTACCGCCAGGTCTCGTCGACGGTCTGCTGCGCGCAGCCGAGACACTGCAGCCCGATCAGCGCACGGGAGAAGTCGAACCCGGACATGACCTGCCCGAACCCCTGCCCCTCGGGCCCGAGCAGATGGTCGGCGGGGACGCGGACCCGGTCGAGGTGGGCGGCCCCGCGGCCGACGGCGCGGGTGCCCATGTCCGGGTACGGCTCGACGGTCACGCCGGGCCGGTCGAGCGGCACGAGGAACGCGGAGATGTCGCGGCCGCGCTCGGTGGACCCGCCGGTGCGGGCGAAGACGACGACCGCGGCGGCGTCGGCGGCGAACGACAGCGACTTGACGCCGTCGAGGACCCAGTCGGCGTCGTCGGACGTGCCGTCGCGGGTCGCGGTCAGCCGGGGGACGCCGGCGTCGGACCCGGCGTGCGGCTCGGTCAGCCCGATCCCGACGATCTCCTCCCCGGAGCAGATCCGCGGCACCCAGTGCGCGGCGAGCCCGGGCGTCGCATTGGCGGCGAGGATCCGGCCGGTCAGCGCGCCGACGACGTTCAGGTAGCCGACGTTGATGTCGCCGCGGCCGATCTCCTCGACGACGAGGCCCGCTGTGAGCCGGTCCGTCCCGCCGCCGCCGAGACCGGTGGGCAGCTGCGGGCCGATCAGGCCCGCGCGGCCCATGTCGCGGCGCAGGTCCGGGTCGATCCGGCCGGCGGCCTCCCGGCCCCTGTAGCCGGGCAGCAGCACCGACTCCGCGAACGCGCGGGCCCGGTCGCGGTGCGCGCGCTGGCTCTCGGTGGGGGCGAAGTCCACGTCGCCGACCTCCTCTGGGTATCGACCTCGGCGTCGAACTCTGACCACAATGACAAAACTTGACTCATAGGTCAATACTGGAGTCCGTGAGGTGCCCGCGCGGCCGGTGCGAGACTGGTCGGCGGAGGTTTCGGCGGAGGTGGAGTGATGACGGACGCGGCGCGCGTGGGCGAGGAGCCGGTCGGGCGGGTGCAGCGCAAGCGCGGCCGCCGGATCCGGCAGATCCTGACGACGGCCGCCGAGCTCGTCGGCGAGCGCGGGTACGACGCGGTCAGCCTGGAGGACGTGGCCGAGCGCCTCGACGTCACGAAGGGGTCGCTCTACTACTACTTCCCCGGCAAGGACGAGCTGGTCACCGCCGCGATCGAGACCCTCGGCGACGACTGGACGAGCCGCCTGGAGAGCCTCCCGGCCGGCCGGGAGGGCAGCGCCGCCCGACGGCTGCGGGCCCTGATGCGCGAGCACGTGACGATCGCGGTGCGCGAGTACCCCGCGGCGCTGCGGCTGTTCCTGGTGCCCAGCACCTGGCCCGCCGCGCAGCGCACCCGGATCAAGGCGCTGCGGCGCCGGCACGACGCGGTGTTCCGGGCCGTGCTGACCGAGGGGCTCGCGGCCGGGGAGTTCGCGGTCGTCGACACCGACGCCACGCTGCAGTGCCTGCACGCGACGATGAGCCAGGCGCCGGTGTGGTGCGGGGAGCTCTCCGGGGCAGCGCAGGAGCGGGCGTTCGACGACGTCGTCGACACGCTGATGAAGCTGGTGGCCCGGGGCTGAGGGTGGGTCGCGGCCTCGGGTGATCATGTGGCGGGCGGAGGTCCGTGGCGGAGGTGTGCGAGCCGAGTCCGTGCCGTCGACCGTGTGGTCCGTGACGCCTCCGGGGCGGTACGGGCTCAGGGCCGGTTCGCGAGGGCGAGAGGTGAGGCGATCCGCGGTGGTGCCGGGGTGGAGGGGGCGCATCATCTGCCGGTCGACTCGGACGGAGGCGGCTCCGCGAACGTGCTCGGCAGCGGCCGGCCTCCCGGGGTGATCGCCGGCACCGAGTGGTTCGCGCGCTCCCTCGCAGGTCACGGGTGTGCGGGAGCGAACGATGTACTAGCGGATCGAACACATGTTCGGATACTGTCTGGCTCATGACCGCGGTCCAGGAACCTCCACGCACCGGCCTGCCTGCCGGGGATCCGGGGTTCCCTCAGGTCGATCTGGCGCTGGTGCAGCTGGCGGTGGAGCAGGCCGCGCACGACGACCTGTCCGGGGTCTCCGAGGCGGAGTTGATCGATCAGATCCAGCAGCTCGAATCCGTGCAGCACTCCTTGGCGGCGTTGCAGGCGACGCGAGTGCGGGCGTTCGCCCGGCTCCATGTCGAGAACGGCATCGCGGCCGGGCGGACGGATCCGGATCGGTTGCAGCGCGGTGTGGTGGCGCAGGTCGGGTTGGCTTGTCGGGTGTCGCCGGCCGAGGCGCGGCGTCGGGTGGGTACGGCCCGGGATCTGCACGATGGTCTCGATCACGTCCGTGGGCTGTTCGCCGCCGGGGAGCTGTCGGCGCTCAAGGTGACGGCGGTGGTGAGCGCCTGCTCGGATCTCGACCGCGCCGAACGCGCCGCGGTGGATGTTCGTCTGGCCGGCCACGATCTGACCCGGCTCGGGATCCGGCGATTGCAGGACCTCGCACGCCGCTTCGCCGCCGAGGTGGCGCCGGAGAAGTTCCGCGCCCGGGTCGAGTCGGCCCGAGCAGAGCGGCGGGTGACGTTGCGTCCGGCGCCGGATGCGATGACGTATCTGACCGCGTATCTGCCGGTGGAGCAGGGTGTGGCGTGTCTGGCCGCTCTGAACAAGGCGTTCACCGAGGTGCCGGTGGATCCGGCACCCCTGACCCGGACTCGTGGGCAGGTCATGGCCGACACCCTCGTCGAACGGGTCACCGGACAGGTGATGGCGACCGATGTGGGTGTCGAGGTCCAGGTCGTGGTGCCGGTCGAGGCGCTGCTGGACCCGGACTCGCCACTCCCGGCGGAGATCCCCGGTCACGGTCCCGTCCCGGTCGAGCTCCTCGCCACGGGCGAGGGGAGGAAGACCCTGCGCCGCCTGGTCACCTCCGACGGAGTCGTGATCGGCGGGGACTCCCGCCAGCGCACCTTCACCGGGTTGCTGGCGCGTCTGGTCCGAGCGCGCGCGGGGAACCGGTGCACGGAGCCCTACTGCGATGCCCCGGTGCGGCACGTCGATCACATCCACCGCGATGCCGACGGGGGAGCGACCGAGCTCGACAACGGCAGGGGTGTGTGCGAGTTCCACAACCACGTCCGCGAACAAGCGGGTTGGCGCGTCGCCCGCGGGCCGGACGGACAGGTCCGCACCACCACCCCGACCGGACACACCTACCGGGCTCCCGGATGACCGACGTGCGCACGTGGCGCGCGGCGATCCCACCTGCGGCCTGGCGGCGTCCGCGTCCACTCCCGACCGCGGGGGTCCTCCGGCCGGCCCACCGCGAGGGGAGGCTGCCCGGCGGTGGGTCCCGGGAGGCGGTGTCGTGGGACCGGTGGATCAGCCGATGACCGGCAGCGGTCCGGAGGGCCGGTCGAAGAAGATCGGGCGCGTCTCCTCGCGGGGGTCGGGGACCCGGGAGAGCACGGGGAGCAGACCGGTGGGCTCCTCCGTGGGCTCGTCGGCCGGTTCCTCGCGGCCCGGGCGGACGGCGGCGAGCGCCTCGTCGGCCAGCGCCTCACGACACTCGGCCAGCAGCTCGCGGACGTCGTCGGTCACCGGGTGGCTCGGTCCGAGGAACCGGTCGGCGGTGTCCAGCGTGGACGACAGCAGCCCGGCGGCGCCGCGCAGGTCGCCCGCGTCGGCGCGGGCCACGGCGAGCGCCGCGCGGGAGGCGACGGTGCACGGGTGCGCGTCGCCCAGCACGCGCCCGCGCCGGGTGATCACGTCCTCGTGCCGGGCGACGGCCTCCTCGGGGCGTCCGGTGACGCGGTGTGCCGCGGCGAGCGCGTCGGCGGCGGCCAGCGAGGCCGGGTGGTCGGCGCCGAACTCCTGCTCGCGAGCCGCCAGGTTGCGGGCGGCCAGCTCGAGGCCGCGGGTCTCGTCGTCACCGAGCAGGTACGCGACCGACAGGGTGCCCTCGACGACGAGGGTGTCGGCGTCGCGCGCACCGAGCTCGCGGCGGGCCGCTGCGAGCAGCTGCTCCAGGCGCCGGGTCGCGTCGAGCAGGCCCTTCTCGTCGCCGGACCGGCCGGCGGCGCGGACGTCGGTCGCGGCGCGGTCGTGCCGGGTCCGCAGGGCGGTCCGGGCGCCGCCGGCCCGGTGGTCGACGGCCGCACTCTCGCGCAGGAACGGGGAACCGGCGAAGACGCTGTTACTCACGGTCGCGTTACCTCCTCGCGGTAGGCCGTCCGGACGGTGCGAGCCACCCGGTCGGACTAGTTGATCGGTACTGAACGTACCGGTAACCGGTGTCGCTTGGGCCTCCGGAGCGAGATTCGAGGCGCACGCCACCGTTGCCGGTGACCCACCGTCGTCGCACGTGAGCCCCCGGTCGTGATCGGCGCGAGCCCGGTCCCGCGTGGCAGGGTCGGCGGCACGCACCGGCACGACTGGAGAGGTCGCATGATCCACCCGCTGTCCCGGCTCACCGCCGCCGAGATCGACGCCGCACGCGCACTGCTGACGTCGCACGACCTGCTCGGTCCGGGCGTGCGCGTGCCGGTCCTCGCACTGGAGGAGCCGCCCCGGGCCGAGGTCGCCGCCCACCGCGACGGCGATCCGGTGGACCGCCGGGTGCGCGCCGTCCTGCTGGACCCGGCGTCCGGCACGTCCCGCACGGTGATCGCGTCGCTCACCCGGTCCACGGTGGACACCACGGTCGAGCACGATCCGGCCGTCGACGGCCAGCCCCCGATCACGGGTGAGGAGATGGAGGGCGTCGACGCGATCGTGAAGGCCGACCCCGGCTGGCTGGCCGCGATGGCGGAGCGGGGCGTCGAGGACGTCTCGCTGGTCGCGGCGTGCCCGCTGTCGGCGGGTTCGTTCGGGCTCCCGGGGGAGCAGGGGCGCCGGATGCTGCGGGTGCTGTCGTTCCTGCAGCACCGCCCGGACGACAGCCCGTGGGCGCACCCGATCGACGGCGTCGTGGCCTATGTGGACCTGCTGGAGCGCCGGGTCGTCGAGCTCGTCGACACCGGGGTCGTCCCGATCCCCGAGGAGGAGGGCAACTTCGGCGAGGGCCCCTACCGTGAGACCCGGCGGCCCCTGCACGTCACCCAGCCCGAGGGTGCGAGCTTCACCGTGTCCGGCGACGACGTCGTCGAGTGGGAGGGCTGGCGCTTCCGGATCGGCTTCGACCCGCGCGAGGGCCTGCTCCTGCAGCAGCTCTCGATCTCCGGCCGGCCGGTGGCGCACCGGGTGTCGGTCGCCGAGATGGTCGTCCCCTACGCCGACCCCGGTCCGGTCCGCTTCTGGCAGAACTACTTCGACGCCGGTGAGTACCTGCTCGGGCAGCAGGCGAACTCGCTCGAGCTCGGGTGCGACTGCGTCGGCGAGATCCACTACGTCGACGCCGTCGTCGCCGACCCGGACGCGCGGCCTCGCACGATCCGCAACGCGGTCTGCCTGCACGAGGAGGACGACGGCGTGCTCTGGAAGCACACCGACGTCTTCACCGGGAAGCAGGCGGTGCGGCGCCGCCGTCGCCTGGTGGTCTCGTTCTTCGCGACGATCGGCAACTACGACTACGGCTTCTACTGGCACCTCCACCCCGACGGCGCGATCGAGCTGGACGTGAAGTCCACCGGGGTCGTGTTCACCGGCGCCTACGACGAGCGGGCGTCCCGCTGGTCGAGCCAGGTCGCGCCCGGCCTCGGCGCGCCGTACCACCAGCACCTGTTCTGCGCCCGCCTCGACCTGACCGTCGACGGCGCGCGGGGCGCGGTCGACGAGCTCGACGTGCGGCGGCTGCCGGTCTCGGCGGACAACCCCTACGGCAACGCGTTCGAGCGCACCGTCACCCGGATCGCGTCCGAACGCGAGGCCGGCCGGTTCGCCGACCGCGGCGCCGGTCGCGTGTGGAGGGTCTCCTCCGCCGAGGCGCGCAACCGGTTCGGCGACCCGACCGCGTACGTGCTGGAGCCGGAGGACGGGCCGGCCCTGCTCGCCGACGACGGCTCCTCGATCGCCGGCCGGGCCGCGTTCGCGAGCCGGCACCTGTGGGTCACCGCCTACGACCCGCAGCGTCGCTACCCGGCGGGTGAGCTGGTGAACCAGCACGGCGGCGGGGCGGGACTGCCGGCGTGGGTGGGGGAGGACCGTGACGTCGACGGCGTCGAGCTGACGCTCTGGCACACCTTCGGCGTGACCCACTTCCCGCGTCCGGAGGACTGGCCGGTGATGCCGACCGCGTCCTGCGGGTTCCGGCTGACGCCCTCGGGTTTCTTCGACCGGAACCCGACCCTCGACGTGCCGCCGGGGCACTGACCGTCAGCGCCGGACGGCGACGCCGGCCGCGGCGGCGGTCTCCGCCAGGCCCTGCCGCAGCCGCTCGACGGGCGCCGGCAGGTGCCCGGCCGCGTCGCGGGCCAGCGCCCGCGCGGTCGCCCGGTCGACCTCCGGCTCCAGCAGTCGTTCGACACCGAGTGCCGAGACCAGCACGAGGGTGACGGCGCCCGGCAGGGTGAAGGTGGCGGGCGCGCGGACCATCTCGCGCAACGCGATCGACGGTGCCCGCGCGGCGGTGGTGTCGGTCGCGGTGAGCCGGGTCCGGCTCCGGCCCAGCAGGGTCCGTCCCGTCGACTGCGCGAGCGTCCCGCGCTCCACCAGGTCGTTCCGGACGGCGTCGGTCAGCGGCCCGCCGAGCGCCTCGATCCAGGCCCGGACGGGGTGGGCGCGGGGCTCGTGGGCGATGCTGTCGAGGACGAGGGTCGCCGCCTCGCCGGTCACCCGCGCCGCCGGGCCGGGCCGGGTGGCGACGACCCGGTCGTCGGCGCCGACGGTCATCGCTCCGGCCATGACCAGGTCGGCCAGCTGGGCACCGACCAGGCCGCAGGCCAGGAGATCGGGCGCCAGTCCCGGGCGGCCCGCCGCCTCGTCGTACGCGATCAGGAACAAGCCGTTCGCCAGCGCGCCCTGTTCCACCTGTCGCCCCTCGATTCGATTTCACCCTGGGTAATTGCGCGAGCGCATATCGCCAACATTTCTTACCGATTTCGCGCCCGTTCTGACGTGACGTTATCATTCCGCATCGTCAAACGATTCTCCCCGAGTTCAGGAGTCGCGCATGTCCGCGCTCGCGACCGCAGACCGGCAGGTCCCCGGCCTGCGCCGGCGCCGCCTCGGTGTCGTGCACCTGGTGTTCTTCACCGTCGCCGCCTCGGCCCCGCTCACCGTCCTCGCGGGTGGTGTCACCACCGCGTACGCGGTGAGCGGCAACCAGGGAGTCCCGCTGGCGTTCCTCGGCGTCGCCGCGGTGCTCGTGCTGTTCGCGGTCGGCTACGCCGCGATGAGCCGGCACGTCGCGAACGCCGGTGCCTTCTACTCCTACCTCGCCCGCGGGCTCGGCAGGCCGGCCGGGGTCTCCGGGTCGTTCGTCGCGCTCGTCGCCTACAACGCGATCCAGATCGCGCTCTACGGACTGTTCGGCTCGACGATGTCCGACTTCGTCGGCGACGTCGCGGGCCTGCGGTTGCCGTGGTGGACCTGGGCGCTGTTCGCGATGCTGGCCGTCGGCTGGCTCGGGCTGCTGCGCGTGGACCTGAACGCGCGGATCCTCGCCGTGCTGCTGGTCGTCGAGGTGGCGGTGGTCGTCGGGTTCGACGTCGCCGGCTTCACCCGGCCCGCCGAGGGCGTGGTCACGGCCGAGCCGCTGATGCCCGCCACGCTGTTCGCGGGCGGGATCGGCGCGGTCGTCGCCTTCACCGTCGCGTCCTTCACCGGGTTCGAGTCCGGCGCGATCTACTCCGAGGAGGCGCGTGACCCGCGCCGGACGGTGGCCCGGGCGACCTTCGTCGCCGTCACCTTCACCGGCCTGTTCTACGCGCTGTCCGCCTGGGCGATGGTCGCCGCCACCGGGCCGTCGCAGCTGCAGGCGCGCGCGGGGGAGGAGGGGCCCGGCCTCGTCTTCGGGCCGCTGGCGGAGATGTTCGGGCCGGTCGTCGCCGACGTCGCCACCGTCCTGCTGCTCACCAGCGTCTTCGCGGCGCTGCTGAGCTTCCACAACGGTGTCGCCCGGTACCTGTTCGCGCTCGGCCGGGAGCGGGTCCTGCCCGGCGCGCTGGCCGCCGTCGGTGCCCGTTCCGGCGGCCCGGTCGCCGGGTCGGTGGCGCAGTCGGTGCTGGCGCTCGTCGTCGTCATGGGCTTCGCCGTCACCGCGGCCAACCCGATGCTGTCGCTGTTCAGCTGGTTCTCCGGGCTCTCGGCGATCGGCGTCGTGCTGCTGATGACCGGCACCTCGGTGGCCGTGATCGGGTTCTTCCGGCGCAACCGGACGGCGCCGGTGTCGGTGTGGTCGCGGCTCGTCGCCCCGGCGCTCGCGGCGCTGCTGCTCGCGGCGATCCTGGTCGTGCTCGTCGGCAACTTCGACGCGCTGCTCGGCACCGACCCGTCGTCGCCGGCCCGGTGGGTCCTGCCCGGGGTCGTACTGGTCGCCGCGGTCGCGGGCGGCGCGTGGGCGCTGAGCCTGCGCCGCAACCGTCCGGAGGTCTACGAGGGCATCGGCGGCGGCGCCCCGGCGCCGGACGGCCTCGCCCCCGACACCGGCGCGCCCACCGTCTACCGCCGGCGGATCGGCGAGACCGGGCCGGCCGACTGGGCGGGCGCCGGGACCGCGGACCCCGACGACGTCGCCCCGGACAACGCCCCGGACGACGGCGACACGACGGTCTTCACGATGCCCGGCCGGCCCGGGAACGAGGAGACGACCGAGTTCAGGCGCCCGGACCTGCGGGACTGACCGGCGCCGTCCACACCCCGACGAGCACGTCGACCAGCCCCGTCGCGGCGTCCGCCCAGGACGACCGCGGCGTGGGCAGGCCCTCGGCCAGCGCCCGCTCCCGCTCGGCGAAATGGTGCACGAGCAGCTGACGGCAGATCTCACCGCGCTCGAGCCGGACCTCCGGCGGCAGCGTGGGGAGCCGGGCGTTCAGCCCGTCGAGGACGACGGTCAGCGACCGCGACGCGAGCGACTCGGCGACCATGATCTCCCGCAGCGCGGGGTCGGTCATCACCTGCGCCCCGAACCGCGCGTACCAGGTCGGCGCCCCGGCCGCGGCGAGGTGGTCGGCGACCGGCCGGACCAGGGCGTCGACCCAGTCGCGGAGGTCCGCCTCGGGCGGCAGCCGGGCCGCCGTCTCCTCGCGGCGGGCGTCCATCGCCCCGGCCTGGCGCCGGATGAGCGCGCGGACGAGATCGGCCTTCGTGCCGAAGTGGTAGCCGACGACGGTGTTGTTGCCCTGTCCGGCCGCCTCCGCCACGGCCCGGTTCGACACCGCGTGGACGCCGTGCTCGGCGAAGAGCCGCTCGGCGGCCTCCAGGATCCGTTCCCGGGTCGCCGCGGCGCGCTCGCTCGGGCCGCTCGTGCTCACCGTGCTCATCTCGTCGCCTCCCGTCCGGGGTCGCGGTGCCCAGGGAACCGTTCCGCTTGCATTAAGTCAAGTGATTGACTTAGCGTCGGCGGTGTCCCGCACCGGTGTCGCAGGAGTGTGCATGTCCCGTCCCTCGAGCTCCCCGGCCTCCCCCGTGGACGCTCCCACCCCCATCGGGCCGCCGTCCGCGCTGGTCGCCGTGCTCGCCGCGGCGGGCATCGTCGTCTCGCTCCAGCAGACCGTGGTGGTCCCGCTCGTCCCGCTGTTCCCGTCCCTGCTGGGTGCCGACCCGGCGGACACCGCGTGGATCGTCACCGCGACACTCCTGGCCGGCGCCGTCGCCGTCCCGGTGGTCGGACGGTTCGCCGACATGGTCGGCAAGCGCCGGATGCTGCTCGTCTGCCTCGGCGTGCTGGTGACCGGCTCCGTGGTGGCCGCGCTCAGCACCTCGCTGGTCCCGCTGGTGGTCGGGCGGGCGCTGCAGGGACTGGCCGCGGGCGTCGTCCCGCTGGGGATCAGCCTGATGCGGGACCTGCTGCCCGCGGAGCGGGTCGGCTCGGCCACCGCGACGATGAGCGCCTCGCTCGGCGTCGGCGGCGCGCTCGGCCTCCCCGCGTCCGCGCTGGTGGTGCAGGTCGCCGACTGGCACGCACTGTTCTGGGCCGCCGCGGTGCTCGGGGCCGCGGTGATCGCCCTGGTGGTGCTGCTCGTCCCGGAGTCGCCGCAGCGGACCGGGGGACGGTTCGACCTGCCCGGTGCACTGCTGCTCGCGGTGGCCCTCGTCGGGCTGCTGCTCTCGGTGTCGAAGGGCGGCGACTGGGGCTGGGCGAGCCCGCTCACGCTGTCGCTGCTCGCCGTCGCGGCGGTGGCGCTGGCCGGTTTCGGGCTGCGCGAGCTGCGCACCCCCGATCCGCTGATCGACCTGCGGGTCAGCCGGCGGCGCCCGCTGCTGCTCACCAACATCGCGTCCGCCGTGTTCGGGTTCTCGATGTTCGCGATGTCGCTGGTCTTCCCGCAGCTGCTGCAGCTGCCCGAGGAGACCGGCTACGGGCTCGGGCAGTCGATCCTGGTCGCCGGCCTCGTCCTCGCGCCCGGCGGGCTCTGCATGATGGCGATGTCCGCGGTGTCGGCGCGGATCAGCGCCCGCTACGGCCCGCGGACGACGCTGATGGCCGGCGCCGTCGTCGTCGCCGCCGGGTACGGGCTGGGGGCCGCCTTCCACGCCGCGGTGTGGCAGCTGCTGGTGAGCTCCGTCGTGATCAGCGCCGGCATCGGACTGGCCTACGGGGCGATGCCCGCCCTGGTCATGGCCGCGGTGCCGGTCACCCAGACCGCGGCGGCCAACAGCCTCAACAACCTGATGCGGGCGATCGGCCTGTCCACCGCCGGTGCCGTCGCGGGCGTCCTGCTCGCCCGGATGACGACGGCGGGTCCCGGCGGCTCCGTCGTCCCGTCCGAGACCGCGTTCTCCCTGGTGATGCTGCTCGGGGCCGGCTCCGCGCTGGTCGCGATGGCCGTCACCGCCGCCATTCCCCGCACCCGACCCTGACGGAGGACCACCCGTGACCACCACCGAGGAGCCCCGGCCGATCGAGCTGCGCCGCAGCGGGTTCGGCCCCGCCCCGGACGCCGCGGAGCTGCGGGAGCAGCCCGGCGTCGTCCGCGTCCCCACGCCGTTCGGCCCGTCCGCGTGGCTGCTGACCCGGCACGCCGACGTCCGCCGGATGCTCGGCGACGCCACCACCTTCCGCAACGGCTGGACGCCCGCCGACCTGACGGGTGGCCCGAGCCGCGACCCGCGCCAGCTCTCCGGCGACCGCACCGGCAACCTGCTCTCCCTCGACCCGCCCGACCACACCCGGCTGCGCCGCCTGCTGACCCCGGAGTTCACGGTGCGGCGGATGCGGAGGCTCGAACCGCGGATCGTCGAGATCGTCGACGAGCACCTCGACGCCGTCGAGCGCGACGGCGCCCCGGCCGATCTCGTCCGGCTCTTCGCGCTGCCCGTCCCGTCGCTGGTGATCTGCGAGCTGCTCGGCGTGCCGCCCGCCGACCAGGACGAGTTCCAGACCCGCACGGCCCGCCAGCTCGACACCACCCTCGGCGAGGCCGAGCGCGTCGAGCTGGCCGCCGAGGCACTGGCGTACATGCAGGACCTCGTCGCGCGGGCCCGCCGCGACCCCGGCGAGGACCTGATCGGGATGCTGATCCGTGAGCACGCCGACGTCGTGACCGACGCCGAGCTCGTCGGCATCGCGAACCTGCTGCTCGTGGCGGGGCACGAGACGACGTCGAACATGCTCGCCCTCGGCACGCTGGCGCTGCTCCGGCACCCCGACCAGCTCGCACTGGTCCGCGACGACCCGGACGCCGTGCCCGCCGCCGTCGAGGAGCTGCTGCGCTGGATCTCGATCGTCAACTCCGGGTCGCCCCGGCTCGCCACCACCGACGTCGAGTTCGACGGCACCACGATCCCGGCGGGCGACCTCGTGCTGTTCAACCTGCCCGCGGCCAACCGCGATCCCGGGATCGCCGACGACCCGGAGCGGCTCGACGTGACCCGCCGCCCCACCAACCACGTCGCGTTCGGGCACGGCATCCACCACTGCCTCGGCGCGCCGCTGGCCCGCGCCGAGATGCGGGTGGCGTTCCCGGCGCTGCTGCGCCGGTTCCCGGGGCTGCGGCTCGCCACCGGCGACAACGGCATCGCCTGGGCCAGCCACAAGGCGATCTTCGGTCTGGAGGAGCTGCCGGTCGCCTGGTGAGCCACCGTCACCCGCTCGTGCGTTTCTCCGGTGCTCCGGGGTGCATCCGGGGTGTACGGCTGGCCCCGGGGGACCGGCACCGCGACGATCGCCCCTCGGCTTACGAGCAGGGGGCGCAGTGCGGTGACGGGCGGGGTCGGCGACGACGACGGTGAGCACGGGGGCGACGACCGGACGTCGTCCCGCGGGCGGTCGGCGGAACCCCCGCCGCGGCCCCCGATCCGTCCGTCCGGTGAGCCGGCCGAGCCGGTCGTGACCACCGACCCGGCACCGACGCTCCACGGTGGACCGATGCCGGTCGTCCCCGCCACGCCGTCCCGGACGGTGTCGCGGGCGGTGACGCTCGGTGTCGCGGGCGCGGTACTGGCCGTCGCGGGTGCGGCGGGCGGGGTCGCGGTCGCGGTCGCCGCCGCACGCCCGGACGGCGGCTGGCCGCAGCTCGGGACGCCGCCTGCCGTCGCGGACCCGCCGGCGGTCGACGGCGGCCCGCGCGCGGCGCCCGGTCCGGTCCCGGACGCGGTGGACCCGGGTGCCGTCGCCCGCCTCCCCGGCGCGGGAGATCCGTCGCGGCCGGTGGAGCCGGAGCGGCGGCCCGCCCATCGCGCCGCCGAGCCCGGTCCGGTCGCGCCGGGACCGGGTGCCGGTGCGCACCGCCCACCGGCTCCGGCGCCGGGTGCCGGGCCCGGCGGTGGTGTTCAGGCCCGACCGGGACCGGGCCCGGGCGCGCCGGCGCGACCCGCTCCGAGGCGGGGAGCGGCCCCCACCGTCCCGCCGGACACCGGGCCGGGGACGGCGCCCGGCACGGAGCCGGGGCAGGGGCAGCCGCCCGGAACGGGCACGGCACCCGGCACGGCCCCCGGCGCCGGCACGGCCCCGGGACCGGGCACGACTCCCGGTGCGGGGACGGAGCCCGGGTCCGGTTCCTCGCCGGGTGCGGGCACCGAGCCGGACCCCGGCACGGCGCCCGGGGCGGGCACGACGCCGGCCGGTCCGGCACCCGGGACGGGCACGACGCCGGGCACCGCTTCCGGTGGCGACGGTGCACCGGGGCAGCCGGCCGGGCCCGGGGGCTCCGGGGCCGACCCGGGCGGTCCGGGGGCGGCGCCGACGGCACCACCGGACCCGGCCCGGCGCACCGGGTCCCCGGTCCCCGCCGGCTCGGGGTGACGGTCGATCACCCCGCCCGGTCGGCGGCGAGCACCTGTTCCCGCAGGATGTCCGCGTGCCCGCAGTGGTGGGCCAGCTCTCGCAGCACCTGCAGGTGCAGCCAGCGCACCGTGATCGGCCGCCCGCGGCCGTGCACGGTGTCGTCCAGCGACAGTTCGGCGACGGCGGCGCGGGACCGCTCGGCCACCGCGCGGTAGCGGGCGCGGACCGCGGCCACGGTGTCGTCGTCGGTGAACTCGAAGGAGTCCTCGACCGACTCCGGGATGCCGAGCTCCGCCCGCGTCGCCCCGGTCACGGCCTGTCCGAACCAGACCGTCTCGACGAACGCCGCGTGCCCGACCAGTCCCAGCAGCGTCGTCCGGGACGGGACGAGCCGGCGGCGGGCCTGCTCCTCGGTCAGCCCGTCGAGGGAGGCGTCGAGGAGGGCGCGGTACTCGTCGAGGAAAGCGGTGAGCTGGGCGCGTTCGGCGCCGTCCTGGACGGCGAACGGGCTGGTCATGAGGTCACAGCCTAGGGGGCCTCATGCCGTGGTCGGACGCGGGAATCCGTCCCGGCTCCGACGCGGCCGGCCGGGCCGGGACGCCATCGTCGACACCATGACCACGACCGAGTCCCCCACCGAGCCGTCCGGCATAGCCGCCGTCGGCCGTTTCCCGGCGGTCCCGGCACCGCGCCCGGCACGGGCGCCCACCGCACCGGCCCCGTGGCGGACCGGCCGCCGGTCCGGCGCGTCCGGCCGGGAGCGGCTGGCGGGCGTCGACGCCGCCCGCGGCCTCGCCGTCCTCGGGATGATCGTCGCCCACGTCGCGGCCGCGGAGGCGACCTCCACGCTCTGGACCCTGGTGAACGGCCGCGCGGCCGTCCTGTTCGGAGTGCTCGGCGGCGTGTCGCTCGCGCTCATGGCGCGGTCCGCGCTGCGCTCCGGCGATCCCCGTGACCGGGCCGCGCTGCGCCGCCGGGTCGCCGTGCGCGCCGTCCTGCTGATCGTGCTCGGTGTCGTCCTCGCCGCGGTGAGCACCGGACCGATGGTGATCCTGGCCGTCTACGGCGTCGAGTTCCTGCTGGTGCTGCCGCTGCTGTTCGCCGGGGCGCGGACGCTCGCCGTCACCGCCGCGGTGTGGGCGGTCGCCGGGCCGCTGCTGTCGTTCGCCCTGCGCTCGGTGCTGCCGGGGCCGACCACCGCGGACGGCGGCACCATCCTCGGCGGGGTGCTGCAGGCGTCCGACCTCACCTCGGGCGCCGGCCTGGTCCGGGCCGTCGACGTGCTGCTGCTCTCGGGTGCCTATCCCGTGCTGACCTGGATGCCGTTCCTGCTGCTGGGCATGGCGATCGGCCGGCTCGACCTGCGCGCCGCCGCCGGCAGGCTGGTCGCCGGGGGCCTCGTCGGCGCCACGATCGGGTACGGAGGATCATGGCTCGCCGTGGACGTGCTCGGCGGGCGGCAGGCGCTGCTGGGCAGCGTCGCGCCCGTCGCCGACCGGCTCGGCATGCCGCCGGAGGCCGCGCTCGAGATCCTGGGTTCGTCGTCGTACGGCACGGTCGCGACGACGACGCCGGCCTGGCTGCTCGTCGCTGCTCCGCACAGCGGCAGCCCGTTCGACGTCGTCGGGGCGGCCGGGGTCGCCGTCGCGGTGCTCGGGCTGTGCCTGCTCGTGGCCCGCGCCGTCCCGGCGCTGCTCGTGCCGCTCGCCGCGACCGGCTCGCTGGCGCTGACCGTCTACGCCGGACACATCGTGGTGCTGACCCTGGCCGGCGGCGCACCGGAGACCTCGCCGTGGGCCGTCACCGCCGTGTTCTGCGCGGTCGCGGTCCTCTTCGCCGCCGGCTGGCGGGGGCTGGCCGGTCGCGGCCCGCTCGAACAGGTCGTGCACGCCGTCTCGGCGCGCGCCGGAGGTGCCCGGTGACCGCCGCGTTCCGGACCCTGCGCCGCTACCTGAACGACATCGGCCGCCCCTCGTCGGCGGAGGAGCCCACGCTCGTCGAACGGTTCGTCGTGCTCTGCCGGCGCAACCCCGTCGTCGTCGACGCGGTGCTCGCCGCGCTGCTGATCGGCGTCGCGGTCAGCTGGACGTTCGAGGGCAAGGTCATGACCTCCCAGCGGACGGCCGCCCTCGTCGTCGCGGTCCTCGCCGCCGCGCCGGTGGTGTTCCGGCGCGCGTACCCGATCCCGGCGGCGGTGGCGACGGCGGTCGTCGCGACCGTCTGCACGGTCGCGCTGCCGGGGACGCTCGCCGCGTTCCTGCTCCCGGCGCTCGTGATGGGGTACTCGGCGGTGGCCTACGGGCCCCGCTGGGCGGGCCCCGTGGCCGTGCTCCTGCTCCTCGCGGGGATGTTCGGGCCGTTCCTGCTGCGGGGGGCCGTCCCGCAGATGGGACTGCTCGGCATGGCCGTGGTCGGTGGCTACATGCTGCTGGTCGCGATCGGCGTCTGGCTGACCGGCTCGCTGCGCCGGGCGTCGTTCCGGCACACCGAGGGTCTGCGCGACCGGGCCCGGTTGCTGGAGGAGAGCCGCCGCCAGGAGGTCCGGATCGAGCTGCTCGCCGAGCGCTCGCGGATCTCCCGGGAGGTGCACGACGTCGTCGCGCACTCCCTGTCCGGCATCATCGCCCAGGCCGACGGCGGCCAGTTCGCCGCGCAGCGGGACCCGCAGAAGGCGGTCGACGTGCTCGCCGGGATCGCCGACACCGGCCGCGAGGCGCTCGCCGACGTCCGCGGGCTGCTGGAGATGCTGCGCGACACCGGCCCCGACGACCCGGCCGACAGCACCACCGACACCGCAGGCCGCCCGCAGCCCGGCACCGACGACGTCCCGGCGCTGGTCGAGCAGGTCCGCGCCGGCGGCCTCCCGGTCGACCTGGAGGTCACGGGCACGCCGCGGACCGTCCCCACCGGCCCCGGCCTGACCGCCTACCGGGTGGTCCAGGAGGCCCTCACCAACGTGATCAAGCACGCCGGTCCCGGCACACCCACCCACGTCCGTCTGGAGTGGAGCACCGACGAGCTGGCCGTGCGCGTCCGCGACGAGGGTGCCCGCGGCCCCGTGCCGCGCCCGCCCCGCGGCGGGCACGGCCTGACCGGGATGCGCGAGCGGGCCGCCCTGCACGGCGGCTCGGTCGAGACCGGGCCGCACCCCGACGGCGGCTGGTCCGTCCGGCTGCGGCTCCCGGTGCCCCCGTCGACACCCACCCGAGGAGAACGGTGAACCCTGTCCGCCTGATGCTGGTCGACGACCAGGAGCTCGTCCGCGCCGGATTCGCGATGGTGCTCGACTCGTGCGACGACCTGACCGTCGTCGCGCAGGCCGGGGACGGTGAGCAGGCGCTCGCCGAGCTCGACCGGACCGCGGTCGACGTCGTGCTGATGGACGTGCGCATGCCGCGCCTCGACGGGATCGAGGCGACCCGGCGGGCGCTGGCCGCGCATCCCGGGCTGAAGGTCGTCGTGCTGACGACGTTCGACCTCGACGAGTCGGTGACGGCCGCGATCGGGGCCGGGGCCAGCGGGTTCCTGCTGAAGGACGTCAAGCCGCAGGGCCTGATCGACGCGGTGCGGACGGTCCACAGCGGCGACTCGGTGATCGACCCGGTGTCGACGCGCCGGCTGCTGCGGGCGACCGCGCCGCTGCTGTCCGCGCCGGAGCCGGCCGCCGCGGCGCCCGACGCGGCGGCCGCGCTCGCCGATCTCACCCCGCGCGAGCGGGAGGTGCTGAACCTGGTCGGCGACGGCCGGTCCAACGCCGAGATCCAGCAGGACCTGGTCGTGTCGGAGGCGACGGTGAAGACGCACATCGGCCACCTGCTGGCGAAGACCGGCTCCCGGGACCGCGTCCAGCTGGTGGCACTGGCCTTCCGCGCCGGCCTGGTGAGCTGACCCCGCCCGGCGCGCGGCCGGGCGTCAGAACTGCAGGACCAGGTGGGCCACGGAGAAGTAGATGACCAGGCCGGTCGCGTCGACCAGGGTCGTCACCGCGGGGGCGGACACCACCGCGGGATCGATGCCCAGCCGGCGCGCGACCAGCGGCATCGTCGCCCCGATCGTCGCCGCCCAGGCGCAGATCGCGACCAGCGAGATCCCGACGACGAGCGCGATCTGCGCCCCCACGAGCGCGGTGCCGATCACCAGCCCCGCCAGGGCCAGCATCGTGCCGAGCGCGGCGCCGACCCGGGCCTCGCGCCACATCACCGTGAGCACGTCCGACGGCCGGACCTCGCCGACGGCGAGCGCGCGCACGCTCGCCGTCGCGGCCTGGGCGCCGGCGTTCCCACCGGTGCCGATCAGCAGCGGCACGAACAGCGCCAGTGCCGTGACCTGGGCGAGTGTGTCCTCGAAGTACTGCAGGACGTTCACCGTGAGCGTGGCCGCCACCAGGAGCAGGAGCAGCCAGACGATCCGGGAGCGGGCCAGCGACAGCACGCCGACGGTCATGTAGTGCCCGGACCACGGGGCCGCGCCGGACTGCCGTGCGACGTCCTCGGAGTCGGCCCGCTCCAGCTCCTCCACCGCGTCGTCGATCGTGAGCAGGCCCAGCAAGCGGTCCTCGCCGTCGACGACCGGGAGCGCGATCCGGTCCGAGTCGCCGAGCAGCCGGGCGGCGTGCTCCCCGGTGTCGGTGGCGCGCACCGTGGGGGTGCCGGTCTCGACGAGGTCGGCGAGCGGCGTCTCCGGCGTGCTGAGCACGAGCTCGCGGAGCGTGACGACACCCTCCAGCACCCGGCCCGGCCCGACGACCGGCAGCGTGTAGACGGTCTCGGCGTTCCGCCCGGCCCGGCGCACCCGGGCCAGCGCCTCGGTGACGGTGCCGCCGGAGTGCAGGCTCACCGTCTCGGGCGTCATGAGCCGGCCGGCGGACCCGGCCGGGTAGCCGAGCAGCGCGGCGGTCGCCCGGCGCCGGTCCGGGGCCAGCCCGGCGAGCACCCGGTGCGCCACCGACGCCGGCATCTCGCCGAGCAGCCGGGCGCGGTCGTCGGGGTCGAGGCCCTCGACGAGTTCCGCCACCCGGTCCTCGCGCATCCCGTCGAGCACCCGCTGGGCGGTCACCGCGTCGAGCTCTTCGAACGCGGCGGCCGCGGTGTCCTTGTCCAGCAGCCGGAACAGGACCCCGGCGTCGGCCTCGTCGCACCGCGCCAGCGTCTCGGCGAGGTCCCGGGGGGTCAGGTCCCCGGCCCCGGCGGCGATGGCCGGGAGGTCACCCGCGCGCAGCGCACCGGCGAGCCGGGGATGATCCGGGATCGCGTCCCGGGCGGCCCGTTCGGCCTGCGTGCGCGTCGTGGTCGTCGCGTCCATCTCTCCACCTCCCCGGCTGCGGCGACGGGCCCGGCAGGGGCCCGCCAGATACATTGGGTACAGCAACAATCCTACTTCGACGCAAGTGTCCCGCAGTCGGCGGTGGCCGGCCTCACCGGGGGCGGGCGTCGATCACGCTGCGCGGGCCGGTGGTCGGGACGACCGCCTCGACCCGGAAGCCGGTGTCGTCCAGCAGCTCCGCGTACTCCCGGGCGGTGCGCTCCCGGCCGCCGGTGCCGACGAGCATGTGCAGGTCGTAGAGGGCGGGTCCGGGCTCGCCGGGGGCGTCGTCGGGCAGCAGCTGCTCGAGGATCAGCACCCGGGCGTCCGGGCCGGTGGCGACCCGCACCGTACGCAGCAGCGCGCGGCACTCGTCGTCGGTCCAGTCGTGCAGGACGAACGAGAGCAGGTAGACGTCCGCACCGCCGGGGACGGCCTCGAAGAAGTCGCCGAGCATCACGTCGCAGCGGCTCGCGAGCCCCGCCGCGGTGAGCTCGTCGTGCGCCCGCTGGGCGACGTCGGGCAGGTCGAGCAGCATGCCGCGGCACGACGGCCGTGCGGTCAGCACGTGCCGCAGCAGCGCGCCCGTCCCCCCGCCGAGGTCGACGACGGTGCTGCCGTCCGGGACGTCGTAGGCGTCGACGAACGCGGCCCCCGCCTCGTCGACGAGGCCGCGCTGGGTGACGTCGTAGAGCGCGCCCAGCTCGGGCCGGTGGGTGAGGTGCCCGAAGATCGGCCGCCCGGTCACCCGCCGGCACGCCTGCTCGCCGGTGCGGACCGACTCGGTCAGGTCGTCCCACAGCGGGCGCCACAACCGGGAGGTGAGCAGTGCCCTGGCGTGCGCACCGCCCGGTGCGTCGCGGCGCAGCGCCCCGCCCAGCTCGGTGTCCGCCCACCGGCCGTCCGGCTCGCGGGCGCACAGGCCGAGCGTGGCGAGCGCGCGCAGCAGCCGGTCGAGCGTCGGCGGGTGCGCGCCGGTCTCCGCGGCCAGCTCGTCGACGCCGGCGGGCCCGCGGGCCAGGACGTCCATGACGCCCAGCTCGGCGGCGGCGCAGATCGCGTCGGTGGTCCAGTGGGCCTGGACCATCCCGATCAGCCGGGTGGCGGCGGTGTCCATCGGAGCTCCTCACGGGTGCGGGGATCTTCTCCGTGGAAGTGTCCCCGGTCACACCGCGGGCGGCCTAGAACCCCGGGTGGTCGCGCAGGTTGACCTGGTCGCAGCTGCGCGCGAACGCGTCGACCTCGTCGTCGGTCGGTGGCTCGGCCCGCGCGGCGAACCCGGCCAGCCCGCGGAAGTAGCGCTCCCGCGGGGCGCCCGGCACGAAGAGGATCAGGAACCGGGCGTCGGAGTCCGGGCCGGTCCGGAACGCGTGCACCCCGTGCGCCGGGACGTGCACGAGATCGCCGGGGCCGGCCTCCGTCCAGTCCGACCCGGTCATGATCCGCAGCCGTCCGCCGATCACGTAGAAGCTCTCGGTGAAACCCGAGTGGTAGTGCGGCAGTGCGCCGGGGGAGTCCGCCGGGATCCACGACTCGAAGAGCCCGAAGCCACCGCCGACGGATCCGCCCGGCGCGGCGAAGCGGGTCCACGATCCGGTGGGGGAGGTGACCGCGCGCTCGGTGTCGGCGGCCGGACGCCACACGGCCGACGGTTCGGGGAAGCTCACGCCCACCGACGGTAGCCGCCCGACGACCGGGCGTCGGCACGCGACCACCGGTCCGGGCCCGGATCGGGGCGATGGGGGAGCGGCGACCCCTCTGAGCTGCGTCGGTATCGTCGTGCCCGCGGCCGGAACGCGTCCCGCCGCGGTCCGTCGGCGAGGAACGAGGTGAGGTGCGTGCGCGTCCTCGCGTCGTTGCTGCTCCTGCTCGTGGCCCTGGTGGTCTGTGCGGGGCCGGCCGCGGCCGCGGCGACGCACCACGCGGAGCACGTCCGGGCCGTCGAGTGCCCGTACCAGACCCCGACCACGCTGCACGTCGGCGACTCGGAGCAGGTCCCCCGGCGGGACGGCGACGATCCCCCGTCGCCGGCCGCCCTGCCGGTGACGCCGGTCGCCGCCGTCCCGGCGGGCCACGCCGACACCGACCCGTCGCCACCCCCGGAGCGGACGCTGCTCGGGCCGTCGCCGGTCGAGCAGCTGTGCGTGGACCGGAACTGACCGGGAGGGAACGTCCCGCGTCCCCAGTACCCGTGATCCCGGCTCCGTGCCGGAGCCCCGTGGAGGAGCCCTCCCCATGACCCGCAATGTCAAGATCTCGCTGTTCGTCGTCGGTGCGTTCGCGCTCCTGGTGGCGGCACTGCTGTTCGTCAACCGCCCCGACGCCCCCACGGGGAGCGCCGGCGGCGAGGTGTCCGCCGACGCGCTCGCCCCGGCCGACGCGCCGCGGCTGAACGACGCCCCGGGCGCCCAGGTGACCCTCGTCGAGTTCCTCGACTTCCAGTGCCCCGGCTGCGGCCAGCTCCAGCCGATCATGAGCCAGCTGGTGCAGCAGTACGGCGACCGCGTCGAGTTCGTCGTCCGGGACTTCCCGCTGCCGATCCACCCCAACGCCGAGCAGGCCGCCGTCGCCGCCGAGGCCGCGCACCAGCAGGGCAAGTTCGTCCCGATGTACGAGAAGCTCTTCCAGAACCAGCAGAACTGGTCCGAGCAGCCCGACCCGACGGCGATCTTCCGCGGCTACGCCGACGAGATCGGCCTCGACGGAGCCGCCTACGACGCCGCCGTCGCGAACCCGGCGACCCTGGAAGCGGTGCAGGCCGAGAAGGCGGCCGGTGAGGCCGCCGGCGTGCAGGGCACCCCGACCATCTTCGTGAACGGCGAGCAGGTGCAGGTGAGCTCGGTGCAGGACATCACCGACGCGCTCGACGCCGCGGTGAACCGGTGACGGCCGCGGCCATGACCGAGGAGATCGACCGGGTGCCCGGCGGGCCCGTGGCCGGCGGCGTCCCCGGCCCGGTGCCGCGGGTCCTGCCGTGGCTGCTGACGCTCGGCGGCGCGCTCGGCCTGGTCGCCGCGTTCACGCTGACCGTCGAGCGCATCGAGCTGCTGCTGGACCCGGGGTACACGCCGTCCTGCAGCATCAACCCGGTGCTGTCCTGTGGGTCGGTCATGCAGACCGAGCAGGCGGCGTTCTTCGGGTTCCCGAACCCGCTGCTCGGGATCGGCGCCTTCGCCGTCGTCGTGACGGTCGGGGCCGCGCTGCTCGCCGGGGTCCGCTTCCCGGCGTGGTGGTGGGCCGGACTGACCGCGGGGGCGGCGCTCGGCGTCGTCTTCGTGCACTACCTGATCGTCCAGAGCCTGTACGAGATCGGGGCGCTCTGCCCGTACTGCATGGTCGTCTGGGCCGTGACGATCCCGATCTTCTGGTACTCGGCACTGGCGGCGCTGGACCGCAGCGGCGCGGCCCGCGGGCTCTACGAGGGCCTGCGCCGCTACCACGCGGTGCCGGTCGTCCTCTGGTTCCTGGTGATCATCGGCCTGGCGCTCCAGCGGTTCTGGATCTACTGGTCCAGCCTGCTCTGAGCCGCGTCCCGCCGGGACGCACCCCGTCACGGCGCGGCGCACCCCACGCGACGGGTGCGCCGCCCCGCGGAGGGGTGCGCGGCCAGTGTGGGGTCAGCGGTCGGTGTGGTCGGTGTGGTTCTCCTCGGCGGACAGTTCCGTCTTGAGGATCCGGCTCGAGCGACCTACGGAGCGGGCGAGGTCGGGCAGCTTCTTCGCGCCGAACAGCAGCACGAGCACCAGCAGCACGATCAGCAGCTGGGTCGGTCCGGGTGGGGTCATGGGACACCGTCCTTCTCCGCCGGGGCGATCCCCAGCACGTGACGTAGGTAGAGCGGCCGCGTCGCGGCCACGCACAGCAGGAACGGCGGCACGACGGCCGCCAGCAGGGGCCACACCGCGGGCGGCGGTGCGGCCATCCCGAACACCGGGGCGAGCGGGGTGAAGGGCAGCGCCACCCCCGCGACGACGACCGCCGCGACGGTGAGCACCACCGCGCGGACCGGGCGTCCGGCCCGGGTCCGCAGCAGGAGCAGCACCAGCACCTGGGACAGGACGCCCTCGACGAACCAGACCGCCTGGAAGACCGCCTGCTCCTGTGGGGTGTCCAGGCCGAGGAAACGCCACACCGCCCAGAACGTGACCAGGTCGAACGCCGAGGACAGCGGCCCGAGGACCGCCATGAACCGCAGCATGCCGCGGGTGTCCCAGGTCCGGGGCCGGGCGGTCCAGCCCGGCTCGACCCGGTCGAACGGCAGCGACAGCGCGGCCACCCCGAACAGCACGCTCTGCAGCACCAGCTGCGCGGGCAGGAGCGGGAGGAACGGCAGCACCGCCGAGGCGACGACCACCGACAGCGCGTTGCCGACGTTCAGTGCGGCGGTCACCGTCAGGTAGCGGGTGGCCCGCCCGAGGGTGCGCCTGCCCTCCTCGACGGCGGCGACGACGGCGTCCGGGCCCCGGCCGGTGAGCACGATGTCGGCGGCCGCGCGGGCGGCGGGCACGGCGCCGTCGACCCCGATCCCGACGTCGGCGGTGCGCAGCGCGCCGACGTCGTTGACGCCGTCGCCGAGGAAGCCGACGGTGTGGCCGCGTGCCTGGAGCGCCGCGACGACCCGCTCCTTCTGCAGTGGGGCGAGCCGGGCGAACACGGTGGTCCGCTGCACCGCGCGGGCCAGCGCGACGTCGTTGAGCGCGTCGAGGGCGGCGCCGTCGAGCACCCCGTCGACCGCGATCCCGGCCCGCTCGCAGACCTGCTCGGCGACGACCGGGTCGTCCCCGGTCAGCACCTTCACCTCGACGCCCTGCTCGCGGAACCGCGCCACCGCGCGCGCGGCGGACGCGCGGACCGGATCGACCAGCCCCACGAACCCGAGCAGCAGCAGGTCCTGCTCGGGGTCCGGGTCGTGCGCGGCGATCCGCCGGGTGGCGACGGCGACGACCCGCATCCCGCGGGCGCGGTGGCCGTCGGCGGCGTCGGCCGCGGCGGCGCGCAGCGAGCGGGTCAGGGGTTCGGCGGAGCCGTCGCGGACCGCGTGCGAGCAGCGGGGGAGGACGGTGTCCGGGTCGCCGCGCACGATCACGAGCTCACCGGGGTCGTGCGCGTCGCGCAGCACGACGGCCGCGCGGCGCCGTGCGTGGTCGAACGGCAGCTCGTCGACCCGGGTGAGCAGCCCCTGCGCGAGCTCCGCCGACCCGTCCCGGCCCGCACCGGCCAGCGCGTCGTCGATGCCGTCGCGCGGGGTGGCCTGGAACCGGACGGCGACGGCCGCGGTGTCGCCGGGTGCGGGATCGGGCCGCCCGTCGACGTCGACCGAGTGCGTGAACACGACCCGGTCCTCGGTGAGCGTGCCGGTCTTGTCCAGGCAGGCGACGTCGATCGCCCCGAGGTCGTGGATCGCGTCCGGCCGGGTCACCAGCACACCGGACTCGCGCAGCCGGGCGGCGCCGCGCAGCAGCGTCGTCCCGACGATCAGCGGGAGCAGCTCCGGCGCCAGCCCGACGGTCACGGCGACGGCGAACAGCAGGGCCTGCCGCGGGTCGCCGGACACCGAGCCGTTGACGACCACGACCAGCGGTGCGGCGACCAGCATGCAGCGCACCAGCGTCCAGCTCACCGCGCGGACGCCCCGGTCCACCGCGGACGACGGCCGCGGCCGGTGCGCCCGGCCGCCGAGCTCCTCGGCGTGCGTGCGGGACCCGGTGGCGAGCACGACCGCGGTCGCCTCGCCCCGGGTGACGGTGCCACCGGCCGGGAGCAGCGACGGGATCGCCGTCACCGGAGGGACCGTGGCCGGCCGGTCGCGGAGCCGGCGCGGCGAGCGCTCCGGGGCCGACGGCGGCGCCTTCGGGACCGGCAGCAGCTCCCCGGACAGCGACGACTGGTCGACCAGCAGGTCCGTGGCGCGCAGCAGCCGCAGGTCGGCGGGCACCGGGTCGCCGGCCCGCAGGAGCACGACGTCGCCGGGCACCAGGTCCTCGGGCGGCACCTCGCTCTCCCGCGGGGACGAGCCGGCGGCGGGGCGCCTGCGCACCGTGACCGTCGTGCCGGCCCGGGCCCGCAGCACGCGCGCGGTGCGGTCGGCCCGGATCTCGTGCCACAGCCGCAGCCCGATCCCGAGCGCGGCGATCACCAGCACCAGCGCCGCGCTCCCGGCCTCGTCGGCGACGGCGAGCAGTGCACCGAGCACGGTCATCAGTCCGGCGAACGGGCTGGCCAGTGCGCGGCGCAGCCACACCGGCGGGCCGTGCCTGCGGTCGGCGGCGGGGACGTTCTCGCCGTGCTCGGCCAGGCGGAGCGCGGCGGTGTCCTCGGTGAGCCCGCGCCGGGACGTCTCGAGGCCGCGGAGCAGGGCGAACGCGTCGGCCTGTGCGTAGTGGCGCAGGGCGGCCTCGCCCGGGACCGGCGGGGGGCCGGGGCCGCGGCGCGGAGGGGGCGCGGCCCCGGCGGCGCCCGCCTCGGTCGTCCGGTCCATCGTGCTCCTCGGTCCCCGGGGCCGTGCCCGGACCCCGACCGGTACGGTAACAGTTGCGTAAGTATTGCAACTGTCTGGAGGTGTGGTGGACGAGGAGCTCCTCGAACCCGAGCTGCTGGCCGACGTGGCCGCGGCGTTCGGGATGCTCAGCGCGACCTCCCGGCTGCAGATCGTCTGGCTGCTCGCCGCGGGCCCCCACGACGTCGGCTCGCTGGCCACCGCGCTCGGCCAGCCGGTCGCCGCGGTCAGCCAGCACCTGGCCAAGCTGAAGCTCGCCGGGCTCGTGCGGGCCCGGCGGGAGGGCCGACACCAGATCTACGTGATCGACGATCCCGGCGTGGTCGAGACGGTGCACGCGGTCGTCGCGGCACAGCGGGCACGACGCCGCCCCGACGCCGGAGGCGCCGGCCGGGCCCGGGGGAGTGCGTGACCCCGCCCCGCCCGCCGCGGCGCGACCCCCGCGGCGCGGTGCCGCCGGGCCCGCCGCCGGCCCGTCCGCCCGGCCCGCCGCCGGGCACCCCGCCGGCCCGTCCGCCCGGCCCGCCGCCGGGCACCCCGCCGAGGCGATCCGCCGAGCGCCCCGGACGGCCCCGCCCGCCCCGCCGCCCTCCGGCAGCGCCCCCCGTGGACCCGACCCGCCGGACCACCCCGCTCGCCCCGGTCGGGGCGGTCGCACCGGGCGGGCCGGTCGCGCCGTGGCCGCGGGCGGGGGACCGGCCGCCGTCGCGCCCGTCGCGGGCCCGGCGCTGGGTCGCGGCACTGTCCGCGTCCGTCCTGCTCGCCACCGGCGCGGCCTGGTCGGTGCTGGGCGGCGACGGCGGGCTGGTCACCGCCGATATCACCGGCGACACGGTGGCCGACGGCGCCACCGACATCCTGCTGGTCGGCAGCGACTCCCGGGTGGACGCCCGCGGCAACCCGCTGCCCCGCGAGGTGCTCGACGCGCTCGACGCCGGTGACGCCGACGGTCAGGCCAACACCGACACCCTCATGCTCGTCCGGATCCCGGACGACCCGTCGCTCGGCGCGTCCGCGGTCTCCATCCCGCGCGACGCCTGGGTCGACGTCCCGGGCCTCGGCATGCACAAGATCAACTCTGCGCACGCCCGCGGCGCCGCCGTCGCCCGGCCCGGCCTGAGCGGGCAGGGCCTGTCCGGGGCCGATCTCGAACGCGAGGCGAACGCGGCGGGCAGCCGCACGCTCGTCGCGACCGTGGAGGAGCTGACCGGCGTCTCCGTCGACCACTACGCCCAGGTCAACCTCGCCGGGTTCGCCGAGATCACCCGCGCGCTCGGAGGAGTGCCCGTCTGCCTGCGCGAACCCGTCCGGGACCGGTACTCCGGTGCCGACTTCGCCGCGGGCCCGCAGACGGTGGAGGGCGCGCAGGCACTGCAGTTCGTCCGGCAGCGGCACGGGCTGCCGGGCGGGGACCTGGACCGGGTCCGGCGCCAGCAGGCGTTCCTCGCCGGGCTCACCCACCGGCTGCTCTCGGCCGGGACGCTGGCCGATCCCACGGCCGTCGCCGGGCTGCTGCGTGCGGTCAACGGCGCCGTCGTCCTCGACCAGGGGTGGGACCTCACCTCGATGATCGCGCACGCGAGCCAGCTGCGCGGCGACCGCGTCGAGTTCCGGACGATCCCGACCGGCCGCGCCGACTACCGCACCGGCAGCGAGGGCGTCGCCGTGCAGGTGGACCCGGCCGAGGTCACCGCCTTCCTGGCGGACCCCACCGACCCCGCGGCGCCCGGCGAGGACCCGGACGGGGACGGCACCGGTGCCACGCCCGAGGCCGCCGTCGGCGACGACCCGGCCCCGGCCGAGGACTCCGGCACGACGGGCGCCGCCGCCCCGCTCGGGTCGCCGGACCCGGCCGCGCCACCCGCGAGCGTCCCGCCCCCCGACCTGACCGCCGACGGCGTTCCCTGCGTCGACTGAAGGAGCCTCCCATCTCCGAGATCATCGAGTTCCTCACGTCCGTGCCGCTCTGGGTGGTGGTACTCGTCGCGGGCCTGGTCACGCTCGGGGAGACCACGCTCGGAGTCGGCCTCCTCCTGCCCGGCGAGACCGTCCTGATCGCGGCGGCGATGGCCGTCCCGGACGTGCCGGCGGCCGTGCTGGTCACCGGCGTCGTCGCCGTCGCGGCGGCCGGTGGCGACACCATCGGCTACGCGATCGGACGACGGTTCGGGTCCCGGCTGCGCGAGTCCCGGCTGATCGGTCGGATGGGCCGCGACTCGTGGGACGACGCCGCCCGCACCCTGCGCCGACACGGCTCCTGGGCCGTGCTGTGCGCCCGCTTCCTGCCCGTGGTGCGCACGATGACGCCGGCCGCGGCCGGTGCGTCCGGGCTGCCGCTGCGGCGGTTCCTGCCCGCCGTCGCCGTCGGTGCGACAGCGTGGGCGGCGATGCACGTGACCGCCGGGTTCCTGCTGCGCGAGGCGGCGAAGGAGTTCGAGCACGCCTTCGGGCTGTTCGGCTGGATCGTCCTGGCGGTGGTCGTCGTGGCCGGGGTCGTGGCCTGGCGGGTCCGCCGGCGCCGCGCCGACGCCCGCCGGGCCGCCATCGAGGCCACGGCCTCCGCTCAGAAGTAGTCGTCGCCGTCCCGGCCCGCGTCGCGCTGCTGCTCGGCGACGTCGGCCGGGTCGGCCTCCGACGTGCTCATCGGGACGGCGCCGCCGGTCTCGGCGTCGGCCGGGTCCGGATCGGTCTCGAGGCGCTGCTCCCGTGCGTCGGTCGGGTCGGCCTCGGTGAAGGGGGTGTCGGGGCGCATCCGTCTCCTCTCGTCGTCCGTCCGGTCGGGGGGCGTACCCGGATCCGGGAGCGGGCATGCGCGCTGCTCCGGGTGGCGCCACCCGCTCGAACGGGTAGGGTCGGCCGTCCGACGCGTAGAGCCACCTGCGCGTGCCCGCATCGCGAGCACGACGAGGAGGCTTCCTTGCGTATCGCCATCGTCCGAACCCCCGAGGTGCCGGAGTACTGCGGCACCGGTCTCGTCGCGGCGGCGCTGGCCGCGGCCGGCCACCGGATCCGCGTCGTCACCGACCTCCCCGACGACCCCGCCCTCGTCCGGCCGGACGGCCCGGGCGACCTGCGGGTCGACACCCTCACCCCGGCCACGCTCACCGACGGCCTCGCGTCCGTCTGGGCGGCCGACCCGCCCGAGCTGGTGCACGCCGTCGGCCCGGCCGCCGCCCGGGCCGCGGGGACGACCGGCCTCCCGGTCGTCCTGTCCTACCCGGCCGGTGTCCCCGCCCGGTCCGGCGCCGACGACGACCCGCTGCCGGTCGGCCGCGCCCGGGTGCTGGCGGCCAGCGAGGACCAGCACACCGCGTTGCTGCGTCTCGGCGTCCCGCGGGCGGTGCTGCGCACCGTCCCGGCCTGCGTCGACACCGACGTCTTCACCCCGGAGGGGCCTGCCCTGCGCCGGGACGAGCACCCGCGGATCGTCACGCTCGGGTCGCTGGCCGACGGTGCGGGGGCGGGTGCGGCGATCCGCGCACTGGCCCGGGTGCCGGGTGCGGAGCTGCTCGTCGGCGGCGGCGCCATCGGCGACGACGCGGACCGCGCGCGGTTGTTCGCCGTCGCGGAGTCGGTGGGGGTCGCCGGGCGCGTCCGGTTCCTCGGCCCGGTCGGTGCCGCGACGGTGCCGCGGCTGCTGCGCTCGGCGGACGTCGTCGTGGCCGCCCCCGGGCACGACGTCCCGGTCGCCCCCGGGCTGCAGGCCATGGCGTGCTCGCGGCCCGTGGTCGCCGCCGGCGTCGGTGGTCTGCGCGACGCGGTCGTCGACGGCGTGACCGGACTGCACGTCCGGCCCGGCCGCGTCGACGACCTGGCGGTGGCGGTGCGCGAGATCCTCGCCGACGACGGGCTGCGGACCGGCTTCGGCATCGCCGGCCGGGACCGGGCGGTGTCGCGCTTCGACCGGTCCCGGATCGCGGACGCACTCACCGGGGTCTACACCGAGCTGCTGGAGGGGCGCGCCGCGACGCCGGAGACCGCGGGCGATGCCGATCCCGCCGACCTCCCGGACGCCGCGGAGTCCGAGGACCCCGTGGAGGCCGGTGCCGGGGCGGAGCGGCAGGAGCCGGTGGGCGCCACGGGCTGATCCGGGCCGGCGTCCTCAGTACCCGGACCCGGGCCGCGACCGGCCCGGGTCGTCGGGTTCCGCGGGCGGGACCGCGTCGACGGGGGCCACGTCGAACAGGGACCCACCGTCCGGCGCGTCGGGCGGGACGGCGGTGTCCGGCTCCGCACCGGGCACCACGAACGGTGCCGTCCCGAGCTCACCCGCCGCGTGCCGGTGCGGCCCGGACGAGCCGGGCTCGCGGATCACCTGGAAGTGCCCGGTGCGCCGGACCCGCTGGGCGAGCGGCACGCGGTGCCGGGGCAGCGCGACCAGCTTCCGGTGGATCCGGCGCAGCCCGGTCGCCAGCGCGAAGGTGACCGGCACCGCGACGATCACCTGCCACCACGCGGGGGCCCAGAAGTGGACGAGCCCCACGAACAGTCCGGCCAGCGCCACCGCGCACAGCCGCACGGACAGCACCTGGGCCCGCAGACGACGGCCCCGGGTGCTCTTGCGCAGCTCCGGGGCGGTCCGCGAGAGCAGCCACAGCAGGTAGAGCGCGAGGAGGCCCAGCGCGATGTACCCGGTGACCCGGCGGAGGTCCATCGCGTGGACTCGGGCCGCCCCCGGGGTGTGTTACGGGTCACCGCGCCCGACGGCTATGGGACCGGGTGTCCGGTACGTCCTCCGCCACGTGAGTGATCATCACGCGTTGACCTGAGCAATGCTAATGAACCGTCGTACGGTGATCGTCATGCGTACCGCCGACGATCAGTGGGACATCACCAGCAGCGTGGGCGCGACCGCTCTCGCGGTCGCCGCCGGGCGGGCCACCGAGACCCGCCGCACGGACCGGCTCGTGGACGATCCGCTCGCCCAGGCGTTCGTCGACGCCGCGGGGCACGGCGTCGACGTCCAGGGCGACCCGCAGGACCCCGACGACCTGTGGCGCCTGCAGGCCACCTACCAGGGCGTCCGGTCCCGGTTCTTCGACGAGGCCCTGCGCGGCGCGGGGACCGGCCAGGTCGTGCTGCTCGCCGCCGGCCTGGACGCCCGCGCACTGCGGCTCGACTGGCCGTCCGGGACGACCGTCTTCGAGGTCGACCAGCCGCGCGTCCTGGCCTTCAAGGACGGCGTGATCGCCGACGCCGGCCGGGCACCCACTGCGCGGCGGGAGACCGTCCCGGTGGACCTGCGGCACGACTGGCCGCTCGCGCTGACCGAGGCCGGGTTCGACCCGGCGCGCCCGACGGCGTGGCTGGCCGAGGGACTGCTGCCGTACCTGCCCGCCGACGCCGAACGGCTCCTGTTCGAGCGGGTCCACGCGTTGTCCGCGCCGGGCAGCCGGATCGCCGTCGAGCACTTCGGCGTCTCGATCGACCGGATCGTGTCCGACCCGCACTTCCGCGCTCTCTCCGAGCGGATGCTCGGCACCGACGTCCGCGAGCTCTTCTTCGACGAGCCGCGCAGCGAGGGCCCGGTCGAGTGGCTGCAGCGGCACGGCTGGACGGTCGGGTCGCGGCGGGCCGCCGACGTCGCCGCCGGCTACGGCCGCCCGCTCGACGGTGCCGTCGCGGCCTCGATGGGGCAGGTGGAGCTCCTCTCTGCCGACCTCGGGTGATCCCGCGGCCGGGCGGCGCGGGCCGCCCGGCTCGTATGCTTGCCCGCGGCCCACGGACGCCGGGACCCGCGTCCCCCGCGGAGCAAGGAGCGCCCCATGACCGCACTCGAGGACCCCACCGCCACCGGGACGTCGCAGGCCGCCCGGTCGGCGGGCCGGCACCTGTGGATGCACTTCGCCCGGATGCACGGCCGGGACGGGGCGAACCCGGTCCCGGTGATCACCCGGGGCGAGGGTGTGCACCTGTGGGACGACCGGGGCAGGCGGATCCTCGACGGTCTGGCCGGCCTGTTCGTGGTCCAGGCCGGTCACGGTCGTCGCGAGCTCGCCGAGGTGGCGGCGCGGCAGGCGTCGGAGCTGGCGTACTTCCCGGTGTGGGGCTACACCACCCCGCCCGCCGCGGAGCTGGCCGAGCGGCTCGCCCACCTGGCACCCGGGGACCTGAACCGGGTCTTCTTCACCTCCGGCGGCGGGGAGGCCGTGGAGAGCGCCTGGAAGGTCGCCAAGCAGTACTTCACGCTGCTCGGCAGGCCCGCCAAGCACAAGGTGATCAGCCGGGCGACCGCGTACCACGGCACCACCCACGGGGCGCTGGCGATCACCGGCCTGCCGGCGATGAAGAAGGACTTCGAGCCGCTCGCGCCCGGCGGGTTCCGGGTGCCGAACACCAACCTCTACCGGCACCCCGAGTTCGACGGCGACGCCGAGGCGCTGGGCCGCTGGGCCGCGGACCGGGTCGAGGAGGCGATCCTCTTCGAGGGCGCCGACACGGTCGCGGCCGTCGTCGTCGAGCCGGTGCAGAACTCCGGCGGCTGCCTGACCGCGCCGCCGTCGTACTTCGCGCGGCTGCGGGAGATCTGCGACCGCCACGACGTGCTGCTGGTCTCCGACGAGGTGATCAACGCCTTCGGCAGGCAGGGGCACCCGTTCGCCTGCGCGAAGTTCGGGTTCACCCCCGACATCGTCACCTGCGCCAAGGGCATGACGTCGGGTTACGGCCCGCTCGGCGCGATGATCGCCTCGGACCGGGTGATGGAGCCGTTCCTGGCCCCGGGGGTCACGTTCCCGCACGGCTACACCTGGGGCGGGCACCCGGTCTCGGCCGCCGTCGCGCTCGCGAACCTCGACCTGATGGAACGCGAGGACCTCTACGGCCGGGTCCTCGGCAACGCCGCGGGGTTCGAGACCACCCTGCGCAGGCTGCTGGACCTGCCGATCGTCGGTGACGTCCGTGGCGACGGCTACTTCTGGGCGATCGAGCTGGTCAAGGACCGGCAGACCCGGGAGACCTTCGACGCGGGGGAGCGGGAGCGGCTGGTCAAGCAGTTCCTGCCCGGCGCGCTGCTGGACAACGGGCTCTACTGCCGTCCCGACGACCGCGGCGACGTCGTCGTGCAGCTCGCCCCGCCGCTGGTCGCCGGGCAGGCCGAGTTCGACGAGATGGAGCAGATCCTGCGGCACACCCTCACCGAGGCGTGGTCGCTGGTCGGCTGAGGCCCCGGGCCGTGTCCCTGTTGTTCCCGAACTCATCGGTAACTACGTTGGGTCCCCACGACGCCGCGGTGCGGCGGCGGTCCGAACGGGGGTTCCATGACGACGGACGGACCGAGCGGCACCCGTGAGGTGGTGGTGGCCCAGTCGCGGTCGCACACCGAGCGCACGATCCTGCGGCGCTGGGCCGAGGAGCACCATCCCGGCTCGGTCGTCGTGCCCCTCGGCGTGGGGTCCGACGTCCCGTCCGCGCTCGGGGAGTCGCTGCACTCCGACGACGCCACCGTGATCGTCCCGGCCCGGGTCACCTGGGTGACCCCGGAGTCCGACGAGCCGGGGGCGGTCCGCAAGCTCGCCGGGCTGGCGACCACCGCCGTCATGCGGATGGCGTGGTCGCCGCTGCACCCGTCGATGGCCCGGCACCGGCCGGACGCCGCGCGCGTCGTCGCGGGGGAGCCCGCGACCGTCGCCGACCTGGTCTCCCGGTTCGTCGCGCAGGAGAACGGGCGGCCGGGGTCGCACGGCTTCGCGCGGTTCGTCGCCCGCCAGGCCGTCCTGGCCTGCGACCGGGCCGAACGACGCGTGCTGGGTGACCGGTACAAGGTGCCGCGCCGGATGGTCGAGCAGATCACCTCGTCGACCCGGTTCCCGGCGCTCGTCGAGCGGCTCGCGCGCCGGACCGGGCAGCCGGCCCCCGAGATCGAGCGCCGACTCGAGTCGTGCCTGCACGAGATGGCCGCGGTGCAGAGCCCGCCGGCGATCGACGTCTTCCGGGCGATGATGGGGCCGATGCACTCCCGGGCCTGGGACGTCCAGGTCGACGAGTCGGGCCTGGAGCGGCTGCGCGAGCTCAACAAGGAGCACGCGCTGGTGTTCCTGCCCAGCCACCGCTCGTACGCCGACCCGCTGCTCTTCGCCGAGGTGCTGCACGACCGCAACTTCCCCCGCAACCACGTGCTCGGCGGCAACAACCTGTCGTTCTGGCCGATGGGGGCGCTCGGCCGGCGCGCGGGCGTCGTGTTCATCCGCCGCAGCTTCGGCGGCGACACCGTCTACAAGGCGGCGATCCAGGAGTACCTGGGGCACCTGCTCGCCAAGCGGTTCAACCTCGAGTGGTACATCGAGGGCGGCCGCAGTCGCACCGGCAAGCTCCGCAAGCCGCGGATCGGCCTGCTCCGCTACCTCGTCTCGGCGATCGAGGACCGCCCGGAGCTCGACGCCGTGCTCGTGCCGGTGTCGATCGCCTACGACCAGCTGCACGAGGTCGGCGCGATGGCCGCCGAGCAGCGCGGCGGCGAGAAGAAGGCCGAGGGCCTGGGCTGGCTCTACCACTACTTCCGCGACCAGCGCCGGCACATCGGTACAGCGCGGGTCCGGTTCGCCGAGCCGATCGGGCTGCGGCAGGCACTCTCCGACGCCGGCGAGGGGTCCGCGCAGCTGGACAAGGTCGCCTTCCGGGTGTGCGCCGGGATCAACCGGGTCACCCCGGCCACCGCGACGTCGCTGGCGACCTTCGCGCTGCTCTCGGCGCGGGACCGGGCACTGACCCTGCAGCAGGTCCGGGAGGTCGTCGCGCCGCTGGCCGACTACCTGGAGTCGCGCGGCGTCCCCGTCCCGATCGCCGAGCTGCGCACCCGGCACGGCCTGCGGATGACGCTCGACCGGCTGGCCGAGGCCGGCGTCGTGACGATCTTCGAGGACGGCACCGAGCCGGTCTTCTCGATCAGCTCGGGCCGCCACCACGTGGCCGCGTTCTACCGCAACGGGACGCTGCACCACCTGCTCAACCGGGCGTTGCTCGAGGTGGCGCTGCTGCGCATCGGCGACGCCGGCGACGGCGAGGACCTCGTCGAGGTCGCCTGGCGGGAGCTGGCCCGGCTGCGGGACCTGCTGAAGTTCGAGTTCTTCTTCTCGACCCGCCGGGAGTTCCGCGACGAGATCCTGCACGAGCTCGATCTCGTCGACCCGGACTGGCGCTCGCGTGCCGCGGCGCCGGCCGACGTGCGGGGCGCGCTGCGCCAGGCGCCGCTGCTCGTCGCCCCGGGCGTGCTCCGCTCCTTCCTGGACGCCCAGCTCGTCGTCGCCGACCGGCTCGCCGCGCGGGACGACGAGGCGCTGACCGAGGAGGGGCCGTTCCTCGAGGAGTGCCTCGGCGTCGGCGGCCAGATGCTCCTGCAGCACCGGCTGGACCGGGCCGACTCGGTGTCCCGCGAGCTCTACGCCACCGCGGTGCGGCAGGCGGGCAACCGGGGCCTGCTCACCGACGCGGGCGACGGGGCGGCCGATCTCGGTGAGCGCCGCCGGATGTGGCGGGACGAGGTGACGGGCGTCATCGACGACCTCGGCCGCCTCGCGCAGCTGCAGCGCGCCCGGCTCGCCGTCGTCCTGGGATCGGCGACGGACGGCTCCCGGTCGGCGGACCCGGTACCCGCGGCGCCGGCCGTGGCGTCCGACAGTGACCACGCACGTGCGGAGGGGGACAGTGGTGTCGCGAGCTGAGACCGCCCGGGCCGAGCGGCTCCGGGCGATCCGGGAGGCCCCGCCGGGGCCGGGGACGATCGCGTACTTCGACTACGACGGCACCGTCATCGACGGGTACTCGGCAGGTGCCTTCTACCGGAAGCGCCTGCGCGAGTTCGACGTCGGCCCGGTCGAGATGGTGCGCACGGTGCTGTCCGGCATGCGCGGCATCCGCACCGACGACGACTTCAAGGAGTTCCTCTCGATCACCCTGGCCACCTGGAAGGGCCGCAGCGAGGACGAGCTGCACGCACTGGGCCGGACGCTGTTCAAGGAGGAGATCGCGGGTGCGCTGCACCCGGAGGTGTGGGAGCTCGTCGCCGCGCACCAGGAGCAGGGGCACCAGGTCGTCATGGCGTCGTCGGCGACCCGGTTCCAGGTCCAGCCGATGGCCGAGGAGCTGGGCGCCGACCGGGTCCTGTGCACCGAGCTGGAGGTGCGCGACGGCGTGCTCACCGGGCGGGTCGCCGGCATCTCGCTGTGGGGCGCCGGGAAGGCCGCCGCGGTCCGTGCCGACGCCGAGGCCCAGGATGCCGAGCTCACCGACTGCTTCGGGTACGCCAACGGCACCGAGGACGCCGAGTTCCTCTCCGCGGTCGGCAACCCGGTCGCGGTGTCGCCGACCGACTCGCTGCGCCGGGTCGCCGTCGAGCTGGGCTGGCCGGTGCTGGACTGCGCGCCCCGCGGCGGGCTCCTCCCGGACGTCGCCGACGTCGCCCGCACCGCCGTGTTCTACGGCGGCATGGCGGGCGGGCTGGCCGCCGCGGCCGGTGCCGGGCTGCTGCACGGCTCGCGCCGCCGGTTCGTCGACCTGGCCGCGTCGGTCGGGTCCGACGTCGCGTTCGGACTGTCCGGGATCGACGTCGAGGTGACCGGCGCGGAGCACCTCGTCGCCGCCCGGCCGTGCGTGTTCGTGTTCAACCACCAGTCCAAGTTCGACGTGCCGGTCCTGATGAAGCTGCTGCGCGGCAGCTTCACCGGCGTCGCGAAGAAGGAGGCGGCGCAGATCCCGGTGTGGGGTCAGCTGTTCCAGATGGCCGACGTCGCCTTCATCGACCGCGGCGACAGCCGGCAGGCCCGCGAGGCGCTCCGGCCGGCCGTCGCCAAGCTGCGCGACGAGGGCATCTCGCTGGTGATCGCCCCGGAGGGCACCCGCTCCCCGACGCCGCGGCTGGGCCGGTTCAAGAAGGGCGCGTTCCACATCGCGATGCAGGCCGAGGTGCCGATCGTGCCGGTCGTGATCCGCAACGCCGGCGAGATCATGTGGCGCGGCGCGCAGACCCTGCGGGCGGGCACCGTGCAGGTCGCCGTGCACCCGCCGGTCGACACCACCAACTGGGTGCCGGAGAACGCCGGGAAGTACTCCGAGGAGATCCGGGACCTGTTCGTCGACACACTGACCCACTGGCCGGAGGGCGGCACCCGATGAGCGACGTCCCGCTGTCCTGGGGATCGGTCCGCGAGATGTCGCCGTTCGAGGTGATGATGTGGCGCGCCGAGGCCGAGGACCCGCGCTACCGCTCGCCGGTCCTCGCGGTCGAGCTGCTCGACACGAAGCCCGACCGGGACCGGCTGGTCGCGGCCGTCGACTGGGCGACCCGGATGGTGCCGCGGTTCCGGGAGCGGGTCCGCGAGCCGCTGGCCGGGCTCGGCACCCCGTACTGGATCCACGACGTCGAGTTCGACCTGCACTACCACCTGCGACGGGTGCGGATCCCCGGTGCGGGCCCCGGGTTCTGGAGCGAGCTCGGCCCGATCGCGGAGCAGTTCGCGATGACCCCGTTCGACCGGGAGCGGCCGCCGTGGGAGGCGATGCTGGTCGAGGGGCTGCCCGGTGGCCGCGCCGCGTTCCTGCTGAAGCTGCACCACGTGCTGACCGACGGCATGGGGGCGGTCCAGCTGCTGTCCCAGCTGCACAGCCGCAAGCGCGAGCACGACGACACGAAGCCGCAGCCGCCGGCGCCGACGACCGAGGCGCCGGACCCGCTGGCCGAGGTGGACCGGCTGGTGCGGCGCGAGGCCGGGATCGTGCCGTCGGCGGCGCGCGCGGCCCGGGACGTGTTCGGGGCGCTGACCCACCCGCTGACCGCGGCCCGCGAGACGGCCCGCTACCTCGACTCGGCGGTGCGGGTGCTGTCCCCGCCGTCGGGTGGCGGCTCCGAGCTGCTGCGCCCGCGCGGGCTGTCCTGGCGCTTCGTCGCGGTCGACGTCGTGTTCGCCGACCTGCGGGCGGCCGGGAAGTCGGTGGGCGGCTCCTTCAACGACGCCTACGTGGCCGCGCTGCTCGGCGGGTTCCGGCACTACCACGAGCGCATGGGCCGGCCGGTCGGTGCGGACACCACGCTCCGCACGTCGGTGCCGGTGTCGGTGCGCCGCGACGGCGACTCGTCCGGCGGGAACCGGTGGGCGCCCGCCCGGCTGGCCGCGCCGATGGGCGTGACCGACCCGGCCGAGCGGATCCGGGCGGTCGGCGAGCAGATGCGCGCGGCGCGGGGCGAGCCCGCGCTGGAGAGCACCGACGTCGTCGCGCCGCTGCTGGCGCGGCTGCCGGGCCCGCTGCTGACGCTGGTCGCCGGCGGGTCGACGGCCGGGAACGACCTGCAGGCGTCGAACGTGCCGGGGCTGCGCTCGGAGGCGTTCCTGTGCGGCGCGCGGATCGAGCGGGTCTACCCGTTCGCGCCGCTGCCCGGCTGCGCGGCGATGATCTCGGTCGTCACGCACGGCGACGTCTGCTGCGTCGGCGCCAACCTGGACGCGGCGGCGATCACCGACCGGGACCTGTTCGCCGAGTGCCTGGCCGCGGGCTTCGACGAGGTGCTCGCGCTGCATCCCGGCGCCGCGGCGCCCATGATCGTGAGATGACCGCGTTCCACCGGGGCGGCTCCGGCGAGCCGCTGCTGCTGTTGCACGGCGTGACGTCGTCGTGGCGGGCCTGGACGCCGCTGCTCCCGATGCTGGAGGAGCACCACGACGTCTGGGCGGTCACGATGCCCGGGCACCGCGACGGCCCCCCGCTGCCCGACGGCGAGTTCTCGATCGACGTCCTGGTCGACGCGCTGGTCGAGCAGCTCGACGAGCTCGGGATCGACGAGATGCCGCACGTCGTCGGGAACTCGCTCGGCGGCTGGGCCGCGCTGGAGCTGGCCCGGCGCGGGCGGGCCCGCTCGGTCGTCGCGCTGTCCCCGGCCGGGGCGTGGGCGCTGCCGAAGGACCTCTACCGGCTGCTCGCCACCTTCCGGGTGGGGGCGCTGCTGGCCGGGTGGACGCCGGTGCGGCTGCTCGCGTCGTGCGGGCTGGTCCGGCGCCTGCTGCTGCTCACCCTCGCGGAACGCGCCGACCTGTACTCGGCCGAGGACGTCGCCGTGCTCTTCGACGATCTCGCCGCGTGCACGGTGCTCGACCCGCTGCTGTCCGCGGCCAGTATGGAGACGGCCATCGTGCCGTTCGACGAGCTGCCCTGCCCGGTCCGGATCGCCTGGTCCGGTTCGGACCGCACGATCCCGTACGGCCGCTACGGCCGCCCGCTGATGGACGCCGTCCCCGGCGCCGAGCTGGTGGTGCTGCCCGGTGTCGGGCACGTGCCCATGATGGACAATCCCGCGCTGGTGGCGTGGACGATCCTGCAGCACACGCGCTACCAGCTGGCGTCCTGACCGGTTCTCAGCCGTCGCCCTGCTCCTGCTGCGCGGCGATCGCGGCGAGCGCCTTCACGATCGCGGCCTCGGCACGCGGGCCGTCGACGCCCAGCCCGGACAGCACGCCGTCGCCGTCCTCCTGTTCCAGCAGGGCGAGCAGGATGTGCTCGGTGCCGACGTAGTTGTGGCCCAGCCGCAGCGCCTGGCGGAAGGTGAGCTCGAGTGCCTTCTTCGCGGCCCCGTCGAACGGGACGAGGTCGGGCACCTGCTCCACCCGCTCCGGCAGCCGCGCGACGGCGGCCTCGCGCAGCGCGTCCGGCGTGACCCCCTGGGGCTCCAGCAGGACGACGGCGAGCGCCTGCGGGTCGGCCGCCAGGCCGAGCACCAGGTGCGCCGGGGTGATCCGGTCGTTGCCGGCGCTCCTGGCCTCGCTCTGCGCCGCGACCACGACGCCGCGGGCGCGCGGGGTGAACCGTTTGAAGCCCTCCTCGGGGTCGACCGGCTCGTCGGGCTTCGGGACGAAGCGCTTCTGGGCGGCCTGCTTGGACACGCCCATGCTGCGGCCGATGTCGGTCCAGGACGCGCCGGAGCGTCGGGCCCGGTCGACGAAGTGGCCGATCAGGTGGTCGGCCAGGTCACCGAGGTGGTCGCCCGCGAGCACCGCGCCGGAGAGCTGCTCGAGCGGGTCGGAGTGGACGTCGGTGATGGCGGAGATGAGGTCGTCGAGCCGGACGGTCCCGGTGACGGGGGACGGAGTGGTCATGCGTCAACTGTAGGTTGACGATCTTGGGTCGTCAACCGTGGGTTGACCGCGATTCGCCGTGCACGGTCGGTCGCTCATCGCTACGTTGCGCATCCGCGATGTCACCTGATCGGGTGAGGTGAGGGTGTGCGACGGAAGCGTGTGGCGCAGGGCCTCGTGGTGCTGTGCGGGGTTCTCGTGCTGTCCGGGTGCACCCGGACCTCGATCGAGGGTCTGCAGGTCCGCTCCGGACCGGGCACCGGTTTCGCGGTCGTCGGGACCATCCCGGAGTCCGGGACCCCGGTCCGGATCGGCTGCTGGCAGCGCGGGGAGGCGGTCCGCGGCGACACCGTCTGGTACCGCATCCTCGGCCCGCAGGAGGGCTGGGTGACGAACTACTACATCCGCACCACCCGCGAGCTCGGCAGCAACCCGTCCTGCTGAGGTGCTCACTCGTGCTCGGGCAGCAGCGGGACCTGCAGTCCCTGGTCGCGGCCGAGCTGGGTCGCCCGCGACACCGAGGAGGCACCGAACCGGCGGCGCACCTCGTCGAGCGCGGTGTCCAGTGCCGGGCCGGCGTGCGCGTCGAGGGGGAGCTCCAGCTGCACCGCGTCGTCGCGGTCGAGGTTGGTCAGCGACAGTCCGAGCAGGGTGATCCCGCGGTCCCGGATCTCCGGCGTCGCCGCGACCAGCAGCCGCCGGGCCGCCGTCAGGATCGTGGGCGTGTGCGCGGTCGGCACCGGGAGCGTGTGCGAGCGGGTGACGCGGGCGAAGTCGCCGAACCGCAGACGCAGCACGACCGTGCGGCACACCCGCCCGCCACCGGTCTCGCGGGGCGCCCGCAGCCGCCGTGCCAGCCGGTCGACGGTGCCGGCCAGGATCGCGTCGAGCTCCTCCGGGGTGCGGGACCTGCGGCCGAGCGCGCGCTGCGAGCCGATCGACCGCCGCGAGCGGTGCGTGTCGACCGGGCGGGGGTCGCGCAGGTGGGCCAGCGCGTGCAGGTGCCGCCCGCTCGCCGGACCGAGGAACGACACCAGCGCGGCCTCGCCGAGACCGGCGACGTCGGCGACCGTGCGCACGCCGAGCTCGTGCAGCTTCCCCGCGGTGACCGCGCCGACCCCCCACAGCCGTTCCACCGGCAGCGGGTGCAGGAACTCCCGCTCGCGGGCCGGGTCCACGACGAGCAGCCCGTCCGGCTTCGCGACGCCGCTCGCGACCTTGGCGAGGAACTTCGTCCGCGCGATGCCGACGGTGATCGGCAGCCCGGCCTCCGCCGCCACCCGGGCACGGAGCCGGGCCGCGACCTCCCGGGGCGTGCCCGCGATCCGGGCGAGCCCGCCGACCTCGAGGAACGCCTCGTCGATCGACAGGCCCTCCACCTCGGGCGTGGTGTCCCGGAAGATCGCGAACACGGCCCGGCTCGCCTCGGAGTAGGCCGCCATCCGCGGTGGGACGACGATCGCGCCCGGGCAATGCGCGCGGGCCTGGCCGCCGTTCATGGCGGTCCGCACGCCGAACGCCCTGGCCTCGTAGCTCGCGGCCAGCACCACCCCGCCACCGACGATCACCGGGCGGCCGCGCAGCCGTGGGTCGTCCCGCTGCTCGACCGACGCGTAGAACGAGTCCAGGTCGGCGTGCAGGATGGTGGCCAGGCCGCGCACGAACATATGTTCGCACGATCCGGCCGGGTGGGCCAGACTCCGGTACCGGTCAGTGCCCGCCGCTGCGGCCCCGCCACCGGGACAGCGCCGTGCGGGCGGCCTCCGCGACCCGCGCATCGGGATGGTGCGCACCGACCTCGGTGAGCACGTCGCCGAGCCGGGGATGGTCCAGCCGCCAGAGCTCGTCGAACACCTCCGCGGCGTCGGCCGGGAACTCCCGGGCGAACAGCGCGGGCCACTCGTCGGACCCGATCGTGTCGACGGTGACGGCGAGGACGTCGATCGAGGCCTGCAGCAGCAGCTCCGGCTCGAGCGTGCCCGGGTCCAGCTGCCCGCGTGCCACCAGGCGGCGCGCCACCTGGGCCCGGTGCGGACCGTCGAGGTGCCGGCGGAGCAGGCCGTCGACGACGTCGTCCCCGAACCTGTCCGCGGCGACGCCGGTCGCCGTCAGCACGACGACGAGCGGGCGTCCCGGTGCCAGCGCCCGGTCGACGAACGCCGCGACCGCACGGTCCGGGTCGGGCTGCGCCGCGTGCCAGGCGTCGATGTCGCGGCGCCACTCGGTGGGCGTCACCTCGCCCGCCAGGTCGACGATCTCCTCGACCGACGCCACGGCCGGATCGGGGCGGGTCGGGAACTCCAGGCTCTCCGCGGCCAGCACCAGCAGACCGCAGGCGACGCCACCGGGGGTGAGCGTGACCCGCCCGCCGGACCGGACGTCGGCGCCGAGCACGTCGTCCTGCTCCAGGGTGGAGTCCGACCACTCGGCGAGGCCGAGGCGCTCGAGACGGGTGACGAGCATCCGGGCCGGGAAGGCCCCGTCGCCCGCGGGGCCGCCGTCCCAGCCCAGCACCAGGTCGAGCAGGGCGGCGAGATCGTCGAAGGGCATCCCCTCGACCGGGTGGCGCAGCAGCGCGAGGAACGCGGGGGTGGCGTCGTCGGCGGGCTCGGGGACCGGGGTGCCCTGGTCGAACCCGTCCTCGTCGAGGAGTTCCTCGCCGTCGGCCCGGCCGAGCTGCTCGGCGAGGATCTCCAGCGCGTTCCGCCCGTCCTCGTCGTCGGTCCCGGCGGGCGGCTCCTCGAGCAGGCCGTCGAGGACGTCGAGCGGCTCGGCCCCGTCGGGCACCCGCCGCTCCCCGGTGACGGTCAGCACGCCCTGGTCCCGTGCGGCGAGCACGAGGTCCTCGTGCGCGGTCGTGTCGTCGAGCCCGCCGAACCGCCCGCCGGCGACGAGCCGGCCGTTCTCGCGGTGCACCGCCCCGGCCCGGACCGCCGTCTCCAGCACCCAGGTCAGGACCGGGAGCCGGTCGGCGCGGTCGAGCCGGGCGAAGGCGGGGGAGTCGAGATCGTCGGTGCCGAGCTTCCCGGCCAGCTCCCGGGCGTCGGCGATGCGCAGGTTGCCGGTCCTCGTCAGGACCCGGCCCGACGGCCCGCACCAGGTGGCGAGCGCACGGGCGTCGGCCAGCACCGTCGCCGCCGCGGCCGAGGCGGCGCGGTCGGCCGGTCCCGGGATCCGGACCGGGTCCGGGGGCGTGCCGAACTCGTCGAGCACCGGGTGGACGCCGCGGGCCTCCAGCTCGTCGTAGTCGTCGGCGTAGGCGGTGCACAACCGCCGGACCTGCGACGGCCGCGGGCTGTCCGGGGTCAGCAACCCGCGCTCGTCGAGGTACTCGACGAACGACGCGACGCTGAGCGGGACCAGCCGCACCGGCAGCCGGTACTCGGTCATGACGCGCGGGCACCAGCCGTCGAGGAACGTCTCGACGTGTGCCAGCGGCCACGCGGCGAGGTCGCCGTCGGCCTCCAGCCACTTGTACTGCAGCAGCAGCTCCGCCGACACGGGCTCGGCGACCAGGTCGTTCTCGTCGAGCCAGTCCGCGAACCCGCTGATCAGCCGGCCCGCGCACTCGTGGAACGCCTCGTCCTCGTCCACACCGAACTGCATGCGCATGGCCCGAGTGTGCACCGCGTCCTCCCGCCGTGGGGATCGGCGTGTCCGGAGCCGCCCGGCGCGGGAGGGGGCAGGATGGGCGGAGATGACGACCGTGTTCGCCTTGTTGATCGCCGTGGCCGCCATGGTCGGCAACACGATCGCCGCGCTGTGGGAGGCCCGGGGCAGCAGGCTGGCCCGCTACGGGCGCCCGGTGTGGCAGCAGCCGTGGTTCCTCGCGGGCCTGTTCGCGGACGTCGTGGCCTGGGTGCTGACCGTCGTCGCGCTGCGGTACCTGCCGGTGTTCGCGGTGCAGTCGATCCTGGCGGGCGCGATCGCGCTCACCACGTTGTCCGACCACGGCTGGAACCCGTGGAACCTGGCGTGGCGGGACCGGTGGGCCGTCGTCGCCGTGCTGGCGGGGCTGGTGCTGGTCGCCGCCGCGGCCGAACCGGACCGCCCGGAGGCGCTGCCCCCGGCGGCGACCCCGGCGCTGCTCGTCGCGTTCGTGCTGATCCTCGTCGCGACGCCGTTCGTGTGGCGGACGGGACGCCCGATGCTGCTGGCGCTGCTCGCCGGGCTCGGGTTCGGCGGCACCGCGCTCGCCGTGCGCGCCCTGCACCCCGGGCCGCTCCGCTGGGACACGATCGGGGACCTGCTGCTGGACCCGCTGGTGTACGGCGTCGTCGTGATGGGGGTGCTCGGTGTCCTGGCGTTCGCGAAGGCGCTGCAGAACGGCCCGGTCGGCCCGGCGACGGCGGTGCTGTCGGTGACCGAGGTCGTGGTGCCGGGCGTGGTCGGGATCGCGCTGCTCGGCGACCGGATCCGGGACGGCTGGGCGGGCGCCGCGCTGATCGGCGTCGTCGTCGCGCTCGCCGGGGTGATCGCGCTGACCCGCACCGACCCCGAGGCCGAACGGCACCGGGTGCACTGACACCCCCCCCCGGGAAGTCATCCGGCGCACGCCGCGTTCCACCGGCATGACGACCGGTACCGACGCCCGCACCGAGCACGCCGCCTGGAAGGCCTCCCGCGAGGAGACGCTGCGCGAGCCGCACGGCTGGCTGTCGCTGACCGCCCTGCACTGGCTCGACGACGGCCCGGGCACGGTCCCCGGCCTCCCCGGCACCTGGCGGGCCACCGGCGGCGGGACGGTGACGGTGACCGCGGCCGCCGCCGACGGCGTCGTGCCGCCCGGCGCCGACACCCCGCTCGACGGCACCGTGGACCTGCACCCGGTCGACGGTGCGCCCGGCGTGATGGTCGCCGTCGGCGACCGGATGGTCGAGATCGCCCGCCGCACCGACTCCTCCGCGCTGCGGATCCGGGACCCGCACGCGGTCACCCGCACCGCCTTCACCGGGGTCCCCGCGTACCCCTACGACGAGGCCGCCGTCGTCGACGCCGCCTTCACCCCCTACGACGAGCCGCGCCGGATCACCGTCGACGCGGTCGTCGACGGGCTGCAGCACTTCCCGACCGCCGTCGGCGAGGTGACGTTCCGCCACGGCGGCGCACAGCAGCGCCTGGTCGCGCTGTCCGGGAGGGACGGCGGCCTGTCCCTGCACTTCCGCGACGCCACCTCCGGCGACACCACCTACGGCGGGGGCCGGATCCTGAAGACCGCCGACCCCGGCGCCGACGGCGCGCTGCGCCTCGACCTCAACCGCGTGGTGAACCTGCCGTGCGCGTTCACCGCGCACGCGACCTGCCCGCTGCCGCCCGCCGGGAACCACCTCGACGTGGCGGTCGAGGCGGGGGAGACGCTCCCACCGCGCCCCGATCCCGCCTGACTGTGAGGGTGGGTCCATGCGCGCCGTCGGACTCACCACGCACGGAGGCCCGGACGGGACGCACGGCGGTTACGCCGAGCACGTCGTCGTCCCGGCCGGGTCGGCCGTCCCGCTGCCCGACGGCGTCGACGGGCCGGCCGACGGCTCCCTGCAGGGCGACGCGCTGCTGCCCGCGGTCCGGGACGGCGGCCGGATCGCCACCGTCCGCGGTCACCGCGGCACCGCGGAGCGCGGCATCACCTGGCACCCGGTGTGGGTGCGGACGGTCGCCGAGGACCGGGAGACGCTGCTCGCGATCCGCGACCTCGCCTCGTCGGGCAGGCTCACCCCGAGGGTCGCCGCCACCTGGCCCGCCGGGGACGCCGCGGAGGCCCACCGCGCCCTGGAGGCGGGCGGGCAGCGCGGCCGCGGAGTGCTGCTCTTCCGGTAGGCCGAGCGGTTGCAACCTCGCCGCAACCCGTGTCGCGCGTCACGACGGTGGTGTTCACTGCTCCCGTTGCCCCGACGACCGCGGCAGGGACGGCGAGCGCCCCGTGGTCGCGGCGAACCGCTCGCAGGAGGTGCTCACGTGACCACCACGCAGGAGAAGTCCGCGGCGCGCACGACCGCGGAGGGCTGGCTGGACGCCTTCGGCGAGGCGCTGGCCGCCCGGGACGTCGACCGGGCGGTGTCGCTGTTCGCCGAGCAGAGCTACTGGCGCGACCTGGTCTCCTTCACCTGGAACCTGAAGACGGTCGAGCACCACGCCGGTGTCCGCGACCTGCTCGAGAACACCCTCGAGGGCACCGACCCGTCGCGGTGGGAGCTGTCGGCGGAGCCGGCCGAGGCCGACGGCGTCACCGAGGCCTGGTTCACCTTCGCGACGGCGGTGGGCCGCGGCTCCGGCCACGTCCGCATCGTCGACGGGAAGGCGTGGACCCTCCTCACCACCCTCGACGAGCTCACGGGGCACGAGGAGCCGATGCGGGAGAACCGCCCGTTCGGCACCGAGCACGGCGCCAACCCGGACCGGGTCACGTGGAAGGAGCGGCGCGAGGAGGAGCTGTCCGAGCTGGGCCGCACCCGCGACCCCGAGGTCGTGATCATCGGTGGCGGCCAGGGCGGCATCGCGCTGGGCGCCCGGCTCCGGCAGCTCGGCGTCCCGACGATCATCGTCGAGCGCAACGAGCGCCCCGGCGACTCCTGGCGCAGGCGCTACAAGAGCCTCGCCCTGCACGACCCGGTCTGGTACGACCACCTGCCGTACCTGAAGTTCCCGGACAACTGGCCGGTCTTCGCCCCGAAGGACAAGATCGGCGACTGGCTCGAGTTCTACACGCGGATCATGGAGCTCAACTACTGGGGCTCCACCACCGCGCGGTCCGCCGAGTTCGACGAGGCCACCGGTCGCTGGACCGTCGTGGTCGACCGGGCGGGCGAGGAGGTCACCCTCCGCCCGCGCCAGGTCGTCGTCGCGCTGGGGGTCTCCGGCAAGCCGAACGTGCCGGACTTCCCGGGCCGGGAGCAGTTCCGCGGCGAGGTGCAGCACTCCTCGCAGCACCCCGGGCCGGACGCCTACCAGGGCAAGAAGGTCGTCGTCATCGGGTCGAACAACTCGGCCTTCGACATCTGCGGCGCCCTCTGGGAGGTCGGCGCCGACGTCACGATGGTGCAGCGGTCCTCGACCCACATCATCAAGTCCGACACGCTGATGGAGTACGGCCTCGGCGACCTGTACTCCGAGCGCGCGGTCAAGGCCGGTGTCGACACCTACACCGCGGACATGATCTTCGCGTCGCTGCCGTACCGGATCATGGCGCAGTTCCAGAAGCCGGCCTACGACAAGGCCCGCGAGGTCGACGCCGACTTCTACCAGCGGCTGACCGACGCCGGGTTCGAGCTGGACTTCGGCGACGACGACTCCGGCCTGTTCATGAAGTACCTGCGCCGGGGCTCGGGCTACTACATCGACGTCGGCGCGGCCGAGCTCGTCGCCGACGGCAAGGTGAAGCTGGTCCGCGGCCAGATGCAGGAGTTCACCGAGAAGGGCGTGCGCCTGACCGGATCGGACGGAGCCACGGTCGAGCTCGACGCGGATCTCGTCGTCTTCGCCACCGGCTACCGGTCGATGAACGGACTCGCCGCCGACATCGTCGGCCAGGACGTCGCGGACAAGGTCGGGAAGGTGTGGGGTCTCGGCTCCGACACCACCAAGGACCCGGGCCCGTGGGAGGGCGAGCAGCGCAACATGTGGAAGCCCACCCAGCAGCAGAACCTCTGGTTCCACGGCGGCAACCTGCACCAGAGCCGGTTCTACTCGCTGTACCTCGCACTGCAGCTCAAGGCGCGGCAGGAGGGCATCTCCACGCCGGTCTACGCGCTGCAGGAGCGGCACCACCTCTCCTGACCGCCGAGCAGGGGAGCCCGTCCGGGCCCGCACACCCGCGTGGTGTGCGGGCCCGGCGGCGTGCGCGCCACCGGCGCCGCACACGGGTTACGGTGCGCCGGTGACGCCACCTCCCGGGCCGGTGCCGGCCGCGCGTGCGCTGTGGGAACGCCTCGAACCGGTGCACGACGTCGTGTACTTCACCCCGGAGGCCCGCGCCGCCGCCGAGGCGGCCGGCTACCGCGGCTTCTGGCGGGGCTACTTCGCGATGCGCGCCGCCCCGCTGGGGCCGGTGGGTCCGGCGCCGGTGACGGCCGCGTTCCACAACTTCCACCCGTCGATGCCCGCCCGCGCGCTGCCGGAGGTGTGGTCGCTCGCCCCGCCCGCCGCCGCCCTGGACGCCCGGTCGTCCGGCGCGGCCGCCGCGCTGCGGCGGATCGGGACCGGCCCGGTGGACCGGGCCGCGGAGCTGGCCTGGGCGGCCGCGTCCGAGGTGGACGTCGAGGGCCGGGTGCTCGCCGCCGCGAACGCGGCACTGCCCCGCCCCCTTGGGGCGGTCGAGACGCTCTGGCAGGCGACGACGACGCTGCGCGAGCACCGCGGCGACGGCCACGTCGCCGTCCTGGTCGCCCGCGGTGTCGGCCCGGTCGCCGCGCACCTGCTCAAGGCCGCCGCGGGGGAGACCGACGCCGAGTGGCTGCGCACCGCCCGCGGGTGGAGCGACGACGACTGGGCCGCCGGGACCGAGGACGCCCGCCGCCGCGGCTGGACCGGCCCCGACGGGACCCTGACGTCCGCCGGGGCCGCCGAGCACACCGAGATCGAGCGGCTCACCGACGCGGCCGCCGCCCGGCCGTGGACGGCGCTCGGCGGGGACCGTACGGACGAGCTCGCCGCGCTGCTCGACCCGCTCGCGTCCGCGGTGCTCGCCGCGGGCGACGTCCCCGAGCGCAGCCCGGTCGGGCTCGTCCGGTCCACCGGGGAGTCCTGAGGTGCGCACCGCGACGACGGTCGAGGCGTCCGGGGGGAACTGGGCGGAGACCGTCGAGTTCGTGACCGAGGCCGAGAAGCTCGGGCTCGACGACTGCTGGGTCGCCGAGGCGTGGGGCTCCGACGCGCCGTCCGCACTCGGCTTCCTCGCCGCCCGCACCGACCGGATCCGCCTCGGCTCCGGGGTGATCCAGGTCGGCACCCGCTCCCCGGTCGCGGTCGCGCAGGCCGCGCTCACCCTGCACGACATGTCGCAGGGCCGGTTCGTGCTCGGGCTCGGCCCGTCCGGCCCGCAGGTGATCGAGGGTCTGCACGGGGTGCCGTTCGACCGCCCCCTGACCCGGTTCCGGGAGACGATCGAGGTGATCCGCGCGGCCTGCGCCGGCGAGCGGATCTCGCACGACGGCGACACCGTCGCGATCCCGCTGCCCGGCGGCCGCGGTCGCCCGATGCGCCTGTCGACCACCCCGGTGCCGGACCTGCCGGTGTTCGTCGCGGCGCTCTCGCCGCGGATGCTGGAGCTGACCGGCCGGGTCGCCGACGGCTGGCTGGGCACCAGCTTCGTCCCGGAGGGCGCCGCGGCCTACCTGTCCCCGCTGGACGCCGGGCTCGCCGCGGCCGGGCGCACCCGTGCCGACGTCGAGCTCTGCCAGGGGGCCGAGGTCGCGTTCGCCGCCGACCCCGGCGAGGAGGCCGCGATGGTCGACGCCCGCCGCCCGGGGATCGCGTTCAGCCTCGGCGGGATGGGCACGGCGGAGCAGAACTTCTACTTCGACGCCTACCGCCGCCAGGGCTGGGGTGAGCGGGCCGACGCCGTCCGCGCCGCCTGGCTCGGCGGCGACCGGGCGGGTGCCGCCGCGCTCGTCACGGACGACATGGTGCTCGGCACGACGCTGATCGGCACCGAGGAGCGTGTCGCCGCGCGGCTCCGGGACTGGGCGGCGGCCGGGATCGGCACCGTGCGCCTCTACCCGGCGGGCGACACCCTCGACGAGCGGCTCACGACGCTGGCCCGGGCGATCGGTCTCGCCCGGGCCACGTGATCCTCCGGCCCCGCCGTGGGGAGCACGGCGGGACCGGGGTGTGCCGCCGGGTCAGACGTCGGCGGCACGCTTCTCGGCGAACCTGCGCCAGCCCGTCCAGGCCAGTCCGGCGAGGAGCAGGAGGTAGAGCACGACGGTGATCGGGCTGGAGACCAGGACGGCGGGGTCGTTCTCGGAGTTGCCCATGGCGTCGCGCAGCGAGTACTCGGCCAGCGGGCCGAGGATGACCGCGATCAGCACCGGTGCGACCGGGATGTCGTAGAGCCGCATGGCGAGTCCGAGCACACCGATGACGAGCATGATCACGAGGTCGACGGTGCTGGCCCCGGCGGCGTAGACACCGAACGCGGCGAACACGGCGATGCCGGCGTAGAGGTAGGACTTCGGGACCCGCAGCAGCTGTGCCCACAGTGGTGCGAAGGGCAGGTTGAGGATCAGCAGCACGATCATCGCGAGGAAGAACCCGGCGAGCAGGGCCCAGACGATGTCGCCGGAGCGTTCGAGCAGCAGCGGTCCGGGTTGCAGGCCGTACTGCTGGAACGCGGCGAGCAGGATCGCCGCGGTCGCCGAGGTGGGCAGGCCCAGTGCCAGCAGTGCTCCCATGGCGGTGCCGGCGGTGGCGTTGCCGGCGGCTTCGGGGCCGGCGACGCCCTGGATGGATCCCTTGCCGAACATGGGGGTGTCGCGGCGGCGGTCGAGGCGGCGTTCGGTGCCGTAGGCGAGGAAGGTGGGGACCTCGGCGCCGCCGGCGGGGATGACGCCGAAGGGGAGCCCGTAGCCGGTGCCGCGCAGCCACGCGGGCAGCGCGGCGCGGAACTCGGCGCGGGAGAGCCAGGGGCGTCCGGTGGGCAGGACGGTCTCCTGGTCGGTGGTGCGGCCGAGTTTCGCGGCCTGGTGGAACACCTCGCCGAGGGCGAGCAGGGACACGGTGATCACGACGATGGAGATGCCGTCGAGCAGGGCGGGGAAGCCGAAGGAGAACCGTGGGCTGCCCGAGGGCTGGTCGATGCCGATCAGGGCCAGGGTCAGGCCGATGGCCAGGGCGGCGAGGCCGCGGATGGCGGAGTCGGCGACGACCGCGGAGATCGCGACGAAGGCGAACACGGCGAGGGCGAGGAACTCGGCGGGCCCGAACCCGGTGGCGAGCTCGGCGAGGGTGGGGGCGAAGAACACCACCAGCACGGAGGCGATCATGCCGCCGATGAAGGCGCCGATGGCGGCGGTGGCCAGTGCCTGGGCGGCCTTGCCGCGCTGGGCCATGCGGTAGCCCTCGAAGGAGCTGGCGATGGCGGTGGAGTTGCCGGGGGTGTTCATCAGGATCCCGGCGATGGAGTCGCCGAACAGTCCGCCGAAGTAGATGCCGGTGAACATGATCAGGGCGTTGGTCGGTTCGAGGACGAACGTCAGCGGCAGCAGCAGCGCCACCGCCATCGACGAGCCGAGGCCGGGCAGGACGCCGACGGCGGTGCCGAGCAGGGCGCCGAGGAAGACGAACAGCAGTGCGGAGGGGCTGAGGACGTCGGCGAAGCCGCCGAGCAGGTTGGTGAGCTGGTCCATCACAGGCCACCTCCCAGGAGGCCGACGAAGCCTGCGGGCAGGGAGATGCCGAGCAGACCGCTGAACACGACCTGGATCGCGGAGGCCAGTGCGAGGCCGGCCAGGACGACCGGCAGCCACCTGCGGTTGCCCAGTGCGGCGGCGACGGCGGTGAACAGGCCGGTCGCGGAGAGGATCCAGCCCAGCCAGGGCAGGACGACGATGAAGGCGACGACGCCGCCGACCGCGGTGAGCACGGCCGGGGCGTTCACCCCCTCCGGATCGGTGCGCTCCGCGGGCTCCTCGTCCGTGTCACCGGCGGCCGTGTCCCCGGAGGCCGGGGCGGGGCCGTCGGACGCGCCGGCGGCGACCGCCGGCTCCGGGGTCCGGGCGGGGGCGTCGTACTCGCGGCGCGGCCGCAGGATGTCGAACGCCAGCCCCACCGCGACGACGAAGCACAGCACCGCGACGATCCACGGCATCGTCGTCGGGCCGAACAGGCCGCCGTCACCGACGACCTCCATCGTCAGCGTGCCGTAGACCAGGAACAGCCCCAGCGCGGTCAGGATCGCGGGCACGACCAGCGCGCCCCTCGACAGATGTGGCGGACGGCGGCTCATGCCAGCCCCAGCTCCTTCAGAAGATCGTCGATGCGGCGCTGCTCGCTGACCAGGAACTCGCCGAAGTCGTCGCCGTAGGCCTCGCTGCGCACCCACCGGTTGCGCTCCACCGACTCGGCCCACGACTCGGTCCCGACCATCTCGCGGGTGATCTGCTCCAGCTCCGCCCGCTCCTCCGGGGTGATCCCGGCCGGGGCGACGAGGCCGCGCCAGTTCACGAGGTCGACCTGCGGCAGCCCGAGCTCGTCCATCGTCGGCGCGTCCACGCCCTCCAGACGCTCCGGGGAGACGACGGCCAGCACCCGCAGCTGCCCGGCCTCGACGAGGTCGCGGAAGTCGTTGTACCCCGAGATCCCGACGCCGACGGTGCCGGCCGCCGTCGACAGCAGGCTGAGCGTCAGCTCGCCGCCGCCCGGGTGCGGGGTGTAGACGAGGTCCTCGACCGGCACCCCGCGGGCCTGCGCCAGCTGCGCGGCCACCATGTGGTCGATGCCGCCCGCGGAGCCGCCGCCGACCGGCAGGCCGCGCGGGTTCTCCTTCCACGCGGCGAGGAAGTCCTCCAGCGTGCGGAACGGCGAGTCCGCCGGCACCGCGATCACCTCGAAGTCCTCGGCGACACGGGCGATCGGCGTCGTGTCCTCCAGGCTCAGCGGGCTGTTGGACTGGCTGATGCCGCCGAGCATCACGGTCCCGGTGACCATCATGGTCGTCTCCTCACCAGCCAGGCCGGCGAGCTGGTTGAGACCGATCGTCCCGCCCGCGCCGGGGATGTTGACGACCTGCACGGTGTTGACGACGTTGCCCGTGCGCATGGACTGCTGCGCCTCGCGGGCGACGAGGTCCCAGCCGCCCCCGGCGGCTGCGGGGGCGATGAGGGTGAGGTTGGAGCGCGCTGCCTGACCCTGCCCGGAACGGGCGGCGTCGGCGAACGCGGTCACCGCGAGAGCGGCGACGAGGACGATTCCCAGGGCTGCAATGACCTGCCGTCGTGGCATGGCCGGAGACGTTGGCACAGATCACCGCGGTCGCCAATGTCCGGTTCCGGAAACTCTACGAACGCTGTGAACACAACGAACTTTTCCTCGACTCGTCCGTTTCGCTGGATATCGTTCCGCCGTCCGCACGCGCTTGATGGGGAGCGACATGACGATCTGTGTGGCCTACGGCCCGACGCCCGAGGGCGCTGCCGCGCTCGACCTGGCCGTCCGCGAGTCCCGGCTGCGGGGCGCGACCCTCGTCGCGCTCGCGACCGAGCGACAGGAGCGGTTCGACCCCGACTCCGACGTCCACGACGGCGGCACGCTGCGCGCCGACATCGAGGCCCGCCTCGCGTCGCTGCGCGCCGACGGCGACCCGGGCACCGACGTCCGCGTCGTCGACGACGGCGGCGACCCCGCCGAGGCACTCCTGGACCTGGCGGCCGCGCAGGACGCGGAGCTGCTCGTCGTCGGGGTCAAGCGGCGCAGCCCGGTCGGGAAGCTGCTCACCGGCAGCACCGCTCAGCGGATCATCCTGGAGTCGCCGATCCCGGTGCTCGTGACCCACGCCGCCGCCCGGTAGGCGCCGGTCACCGGGCGACGGCGGTCGCGGCGGCGACGCTGGCCCGCCAGATCGCCATCGCCGACCACAGCACGAACACCTGCACCGGCAGTTCCAGCGCGTCCGGCAGCTGCGCGGCGTACGACGGCCGCAGCGCCCCCGTCCGCCACACCCGGCCGGCCTCGTTGACCGCGTCGGCCGTCGTCAGCAACGCGAACCGCCGCCCGACGCCCGACCCGGCCAGCCGGTACGTCAGGTCCCCGATCTCGATGTTCCAGTGTGGTCGCGACAGCGGGCCGTCCGGATGGTCCACGGAGCGCAGGATGTGCGCGCGCAGGTCGCCCTCCAGCGCGAACCGGGCGATGCCCTCCGAGCGCAGCGCGTAGGGATGGCCGTCGATCACGAGGTCCCGATGGCGTTGCCAGGTACGCGCCGTCCAGCCGGTGACGGGGCGGCCGTCGTGGCTCACCTCGTAGCGCACGTGGAACAGCCCGACCCGGGAGGACGTGGCACGCAGCATGTTCCGAGAGCCTGCCACCGTCGCGCCGATTCCGGGAGGATCGACGGGTGCGACGTGCGGTGGTGCTCGCCGCGATGGCGGCGTGCTCGGGTGTGGTGGACGTCTGGGCGGTCGGCTCGCTCGGCGGGGCGTTCGCCGGCGTGGTGACGGGGAACCTCGTGACGACCGGGGCCGCGACGGCCGCCGGACGGTGGGGTGATCTCGTCGCGCCGGTCGTCGCCGTCGCCGGGTTCGTCGTGGGCGTCGCGCTGTGGACGTTCGGACGGCGACGGTGGCCGGCCGCCGTCGCCGCGCCGTTGCTCGCGGAGCTGCTCCTGCTCGTCGTGCTCGCGGTGCTCTGGCCGTCGGCCGGCGCCCCGGCCGTGCTGCTGCTCGCCGGGGCCGCGATCGCGATGGGCGGGCAGAGCAGCGTCGCGCTGCGCCTGGGGGAGTCGTCGACCTACCTGACGGGCACGCTCACCGGCGCCGTCGCCGACCTCGCCGCGGGGGAGGCCCGGCGGTGGAGCGCGGTGCGCCAGCTCGGTGCGCTCGTGCTCGGCGCGGTCGCCGGTGGGCTGCTGCTGGTGCACCTGCCGGGCGCGGTGCCCGCGCTCGCCGCGGTGCCGCTGCTCGTGGCAGTGGTCGTGCAGGGCGCGGGGGAGTGGCGACGGACCTGACCTGTCACACGGTCCGGGGAATGCCGGGACCGGGCCCGGTCGTTGGCAACGCTCAGCAGACGAGCGACCCGAGGAGTCCCGTGAGCACCGCCCCGTCGAGCCGCCTCCGGCTCAGCCCACCGGTCGCCTTCGCCGTCGTCGCGGCGACCTTCGTCTGGTTCCTCGCCGCGTCGTCGGCGCCGTCCCCGCTCTACGTCGTCTACCAGGAGCGGTTCGCCTTCACCGAGTTCACCCTCACCGCGGTCTTCGCGGTGTACGTGCTCGCCCTCATCGCGGCGCTGCTCGTCGTCGGTGCCCTGTCCGACCACGTGGGACGACGGCCGGTGCTGCTCGGCGCGATCGCGCTGGAGATCGTCTCGTTGCTGCTGTTCCTCGCCGCCGACGGCGTGGGCTGGTTGCTCACCGCCCGCGTCGTGCAGGGGATCGCGACCGGTGCGGCGACGGCGACGCTGCCGGCGACCGTCGTCGACCTGGCGGCTCGGCGCGGCGATCCGGCCCGGGCCGGCCTGGTCAACGGCACCGCCCCGCTCGCGGGGCTCGGCCTCGGCGCGCTCGCCTGCGGCGCACTCGTCGAGTTCGCCCCGGCACCGACGCGGCTGGTGTGGGTGCTGCTCACCGCTGGCCTGCTGGTCGCGGCGCTGCTGGTGGCGCTGATCCCGGAGACGATCGACCGGCGGCCGGGCGCACTGCGGTCGCTGCGGCCCCGGGTCGGGGTACCGGCGCGGGTCCGTCCCGGCTTCGCGGTGATCGTGCCGATCCTGATGGCGAGCTGGGCGCTCGGCGGGCTGTACATGTCGCTCGGGCCGTCGGTCGTCGTCGACGTCTTCGGCGTCCGGAACCACCTGGTCGGCGGCCTGGTCGTCGCGGCGCTCTGCCTCACCGGCGCGCTGACCGCGTTCCTGCTGCGCGGGCGCACCCCGGCCCGCGTGCTGACGCCGGCCGCGGCGTTGCTGGCGGTCGGCACCCTCGTGACGCTCACCGGGGTGGTGACGGGCGTGCTCGTCGTCGCGACCGTCGGGACGCTCGTCGCCGGCGTCGGGTTCGGCTCGGCGTCCTTCGCGACGTTCGGGACGCTGTCGGCGCTCGCCGCCCCGCACGAGCGCGGTGAGCTGTTCGCCGCGACCTACACGCTGGCGTACCTCTCGTTCAGCGTCCCCGCGATGATCGCCGGGGTGGCCGCGACCGCGGGTGGGCTGCGCCCGACGGCGCTCGCCTACGGCGGTGTGGTCGTCGTCCTGGCCGTCGTCGCGTCGGTCCTCGGCCGGAAGGCGGCGGTTCCCGCCACCGGGGACCGGGTCCCGGCGGCGAACAGCACCCGCTGATCGGCCGACGGAGGGGGCCCGGGAACTGGTTCGTTCGTCCGGTTCGCGTTACTGCGTCCGTCGCCGATCGCGTGCGTCCGACCACTCACCGCGCACGTCCGCGACGAGCGGAGGTGACGGGTTGAGCCGGCCGGGGTGGGCGTGCCTACCGTGTCGGCCGCCGTCCGGGCCCTCCCCGAACCGTGCCCGGCCGGCGACGCAACTGCTCCCCACCGCACGGAGAAGCGAACATGGCAGGACGGCACCGCAAGCCCACCGACACCGGCCGCACGGCGGCCCGGATCGGCGCCGCCGCCGCGATGGCCGCGGCACCGCTCGGCGTCGTCGGCACCGCGTCGGCCGCCCCCTCGGCCCCGGCCGCACCCTCGGTCGAGAAGACCGCCACCTGGGACAAGCTCGCGCACTGCGAGAGCACCAGCGACTGGCAGGCCGACACCGGCAACGGATTCAAGGGCGGGCTGCAGTTCACCCCGACCACGTGGAAGTCGTTCGGTGGCACCGAGTTCGCCTCCAGCCCCGAGCAGGCGTCGAAGTCGCAGCAGATCGAGGTCGCCAAGAAGGTCCAGGACGAGCAGGGCTGGAAGGCCTGGCCGTCCTGCACGAAGAAGCTCGGCTGGCGCTGAGGCCGGTCTGCGGCACACTCGGTCCATGAGTGCCGATCTGGATCCCGTCCGGCGCATCGTGGCCGAGGACAGCGGCCTGTGCACGGTCGCCGTCGTCCGCCCCGACGGGCGCCCGCACACCTCACTCGTGAACGCCGGCGTCCTCGACCATCCGGTGACCGGCTCACCCGTCGCCGCCTACGTGACCTACGGCCCGGTGAAGCTGCAGGCGTTGCGCACGCGACCCGCGACATCGCTGCACTGGCGGTCCGGCTGGCGCTGGGTCGCCGTCGAGGGCTCGTCGGAGATCATCGGGCCGGACGACCCGGTCGACGGCGTGGACGTCCCCCGGCTGCTGCGCGACGTCTTCGCCGCCTGCGGCGGGACGCACGACGACTGGGCCGAGTACGACCGCGTGATGGCCGAGCAGCGCCGCGCGGCCGTCCTGGTGGAGCCGGTGCGGGTCGTGGGGAACTACTGACCCTGCTGCGCCCGGAGGTTCTCCAGCATCGTCGTCACCGTGGTTCCCAACCGGGCACAGACCTCGTCGATGGTCGGAGGCGGCGAGTCGTCCCGGGTCGGATTGGCCTGTAGCTGTGCACGCAGCGAGGCGCCGTCGGCGACGTCGAGGACCACCTGGCACAGGGGCAGGCCGGTTCCCGGTGCAGGTGGGGTGCTCCGAACCGCACCGAAGCCGCCGACGGTGACCACTGTCGACGTCGGTTCCGCGCCGATCGTCGCGACGGCACCGATGTCGAAGGTCTGCAGGTTGTATCCGAGGCCGCGGTTGCCAACCCAGGTACATCCACGGGACGTCCCACCGTGAGATTTCCCAGGGCGCCCGTTACGGACGCCCATCTCCGCCCGTTCGTCCGCGGACAGCGCGGTACACGGGTCGACCCGTTGCACGTCGATCGCAAAAGGCCTCGGAGGAAACGGGGTGTCCTCCCTTCCGGGATGTCCGGATCCACACCCGGCCGCCGACACGGCGACCGTCAGCAACGCGCCGGCGATGCGGATCCGTCTCATGCCGTCCCCAGGTTCTGAAAGGTGCGTTCGATGTCGGCGTCGGTGAACCCGTATCCGCGAGCCGTGGCATGGAGGGCGTCGACGGCGGCCCTCAGTTCGTCGTGATGTGCCCAGTGGACGTCGACGATCGCGTCGATCTTGCGCTGGAAACTGTCGCGGGCATCTCGGGAGATGGGATCACCGCCGCAGGCGATGACCTGAAGACGCTGACTGTTCGACGTGATTGCCTCCTCGATGTCGTCCGCCTGTTTCCGCAGTAGTGCGGCTACCTGCAGCACGTTGTCCACGTGCACTTGTGCGACGAGTTCCGCGATCGAACGCTGCTGTTCCGGAGTCATGGACATGGCGTGAGAGTAGAGGGAGACCGTGGTGTGTCGGAGCGATTCACGGAAACCCACCTAAGGGCCGTGGGCGGCTCGCCGGTGACACTGTTTCGCTGCCCGGGTGAGCAATTCGGTGGCGGCCCACAGCGCCCGGGGCTACCTTCCGTGCGGCTGGGCAGAGACGAAGGAGGTGACCCCCGTGAACGCGACATCGACATGGGTGCTCCCCTCCGGGGCCACGGTCGGGCGGTAGGTCGTCCGGGAGCGCCGTTCACGAACGCTCCCGAAGGGCACGACCATGCGACTCTCCTCCGCACAGCATCTCGACGACGGCGTCCTCGAACGCAGCGTCACCCTCGACGGGATCCCCGGGATCCTCTGGACACCCGCATCGGCGTCCGAGCCGGTCCCGCTGATCCTTCTCGGCCACCCCGGCGGACTGCGCCGGATGTATCCCCGGCTCGTCGCCCGGGCCCGGCGCTGCGTGGCGGACGGGTTCGCCGCGGCCACCATCGAGCTTCCCGGGGGCGGCGACCGGCCCCGTTCCACCGACGCCGAGGACGCCCGCGCCGAACTCCGTCGCGCGCTCCGGGCGGGCGAGCCGGTCGGCGACGAGATCGTCGACAGGCTCGTCCTCCCGCTCGTCGATGCGGCGGTACCGGAATGGCGGGCCGTCCTGGACGCCCTGCTCGCGCTCCCCGGGCTACGGGAGCCGGTCGGGTTCGCCGGGGGAGTGATCTCCGTCGGCGTCCGGCTGGCGGTGGTCGAACCGCGCATCGTGGCCGCGCTCCTGTTCGCCGGGAGCGTCGTGCCCCGCGCCGTGGTCGAGGAGGCCCGGCGGGTCACCGTTCCGCTGCTGGTCCTGCTGCAGTGGGACGACGAGGGGAACGACCGGCGGACGGCCCTGGACCTGTTCGACGCCTTCGGCTCCGAGGAGAAGACGCTGCACGCCAACATGGGCGGGCACACCGGTGTCCCGGCGTTCGAGGGCGACGAGGGGAGCCGATTCTTCGCCCGCCACCTGAGGTGACGCCTCGGGCGGGGCCTGACCGCTTTCGCTGGTGGCGCTGCTCGGTTCGCCGATCTCAACGTGCTGGTGCCGACCGGCGGAAGCGGCGACACTCGGTCACGCCCGACGGTGGGTGCGGTCCTCGGAGATCGGCGGCTTCCCCCGCTCGATCAACTCGAGTGCCCGCGGTCCGTACAACGTCCACGCCGGAATCCGGATCGCCTCCGAAAGACGAGATCGGGTCAGCGTCCGTTTGAGGCGTGCCCCCGGCTGTGCCGCAGCACCGCTGTCGTCCACGAGCACCGCTCGGCCATCGGATAAGAGGCCGTCCACCGGATGACCGTCGACGGTCGCCCGGAGCCTGACCTCGCTGCCGCCAACTTGCTCCAGCACCTCGTAGAGCCGATCGGCGAGGTCGTCGTCGAGCTCGTGGTGCACCGGCGGAACCGCATCGGCGGCAGCCGATGCGGCGTCGAGCAGCTCCGCTCCGACGCCGCCCCTGTCACGCCATAGGGCCGCGTCGCCGACGACAACCAGCCGGGACCGCGCACGAGTGATCGCGACATTCCACAGCTCCGGCTGCTGGTCGATCCAGTCGAATCGTCGGGGGGCCTCGTTCCTGCCCGCGACGAGGGAGAGCACCATGACGTCGCGCTCGCCGCCCTGGAACTTGTGCGCGGTTCCCACCTGCACCCGATCACCGAACTGACCAGCCAGCTCGGTGACCAACTCGGCCTGTGCTCGATAGGGAGTGACGACACCGATCGTCGCGGTGTCGGGGAGGTCCCGGATCAGCTCACCGAGTACCGCGTCGATCTCGGTCGCCTCGGCGTCATTGCGCCACGACCTTCCGGACGGCCCGCGGACGGCGTGACCTGCCACGTCTCGCCATCGCAGCGCCGGCCCGGGCAACCTGACCCGGCCGGGGGCGGCCGGATCGGTGAACACAGTGAGGCGGCCCTGGTAGAAGAGTCGGTTCACCACACCCGCGATATCGGGATGGCAGCGGTAGTGCTCGTCGAGAAGGATCGCTGGACCTGATCGTTGTTCGGCAGCGGCGAACGCGGAGTGTCGGACGGGGGACAGCCGGTGCTCGGACAGCCAGGCTCGCGGGACCTTCCACCGGCGGCGCAGGGTGGCGTCGGTGCCGGGGTCCACGTTCGTGATGTGGCTCAGTTGCATCGGGTCACCGATGACGAGGGCCCGTTTGGCCCGATAGAGCAGCGGCACGATGGATGGGATCGTGCACTGGCTGGCTTCGTCGATCACGACCAGATCGAACAGACCCTCGCCGATCGGGAAGCGTCGAGCAGCCAGGCTCGTCGACGCCCAGGCCGGGAGATAGGGGAGTGCCCGGCGGAACTCCCCCCAGTCCGTCCGGTCCGACGCGGAGGCCTGCTGGAGTTCACGGATCTGACGGTGGCCGTCCCGGGCCCGTCGTGCCACGACGTCTGCGGTCAGCGCTCTTCCCCAGGTGGCGCGTTGCGTCTCGGCCTCGGTCAGGGCGGACTGCACGGCCAGATCGTCGACGCCACCGACAAGCTCCCGCAGCCGGGTCCGGTCTCGGTCGGCTGCTCCCCAACGGCCTAGGGCAGCACAGATCTGCGACGTGTCGCCGGTCGCCTTGTCCGCATCGTCGAACCGCCCGAGTGGGGAGAAACGGTGATCAGCTGTGTCGGCCCCGATGAAAGACCGAAGGAACCGACGCCGGCGCCAGTCACCGAACCAACGGGCCTTGGCGAGCGAGGCGGCTCGATCGACCCAGCTCGGAGGGGCTGCGCGCGAGAACGGGGCAGGATCCGCCCCGAGCCAGACTTCCTCGGTGTGACAGGCTCGTTCGGCGGCGAGTAGCTCGTTCTCGCGCCGGGCGATCGTGTCGAGCTCATCTCGGGCCCGGGACCAGCTCCGGTCGGCTGCTCGTAGCGCACGGTGCCGTGTCTCCACGTCCGGTGCGGATTTCTGTGCTCGGAGCAGTCCCGCCACGATGGCCTGTTCTCTCTGACGTGCAGCGCGGTTGCCGGTGCGGACCACGAATCCGGGGGTGATCCGGTGACAGCGTTCGACAACCTCGTCGACGGCCGTGTTGTTCGTCGATGCGACGAGGACACTCTGGCCGGCTGCGGTGGCTGTCGCGACCGTGTCGACGACGAGTTGACTCTTTCCCGTCCCGGGGGACCGGTGGCAACAGTGAGGCGGCGTGTCATGGCGCAGCGGATGACCGCCTCCTGTGCGTCGTTGCCAGGAAGTGGAGTGACGAGTGAAACCTCGGCCTTCGGCACGTCGTCGGTCGAGGTGTCGGGATGGAGCGCGGCGAGCGCCGTTCCAGCGATCGATGTGGGCCGAGCAATGATCTGGACGTAGTCCTTCAGCAAGCCCTTGGCGGCCGAACTGGTCGGAAGCCCGAACAGGATCGCGGCGTTTCGGGCACCCTCGCCGGGGGTTGCGATGTCGACGCGACCGGCCAGATGCTCGGGGCGCAGCTGCTCCACCGAAGGCAGTCCGAACGGGTCCCGGAGCAGCTGGTCGGCATCGGTCGCCATCCGCGCCGACTCGCCGAAGTGCCAGCTCGGCCGGTAGGACCAGAGCAGGCGGGCGGCCTCGTCCTCCTCCAAGCAGGAGGAAACCAGTCCGGGATGAGGTACGACGTCGCTGATCGGCCGCAGTCGTACCGCACCGCCGTCGTCGACGACCTCGACGCGACGTATCAGCAGCGGTGCGCACAGTGGTTGTCCGCTCTGCGTCCCACTGGGCGCGGAGCGGTGCAACACGACCGTAGGCCAGCCCGCCCACAACGTCGGGCCGTGCTCGCTTCGAGCCGACTCGATCAACGCATCGGCCCCCTCGGGCACCGGAACTGTTCCGTCCGGGTCGAGGACGCCTCGAAGCACTCGTTCAGAGCCGGTCAGGTCGACGTAGTCGTCGCCATCCACTGCCATCAGTCCGGGCCTGGTCGTGTCGGCGCGTACGATGTCGGCGTAATAGCCGAGGAGCCGTGACCAGTCTGGTGCGACGCCCGCATCGTCGTCCGACTCGCGGGCGGTCGCCGCGAAGCTTCGAGCGCTGGCCTCTTCGCCGACTCGTGATTCGGCTGACGTGCGGCCGGAGGGGCGTGCGGCGATGACGATCGAGCCCACGACGTGGTCCGAGGACTTCAGAGGCGTCTGCGGAGGTTCCAGTCCGAGCAGCCTCTGGTGGACGGCGTCATAGAGATCGTCGACAGAGACGAAACCACCGCCGGTCGTACCCGCGGAGCCGCTGCTCAGAACCTTCACGACGGCGTCGGTGAAGACCGATGCCGTGGGGTTTCCGGACTCATCGATGGGTCCAGAAAAAGAGTACTCGTCCACGTCGGACGATGCGAGAACATAGACGCCACGGGGGCGGACCGGAGCTGTGCGAGTAAGTGGTGTGGTGCTCACGCCTTTGGTCGGGCGAGTGCGGAATCCGCTGGTGAAGGCGCCGCTCTGGCACGTATCGAACAGGGCGACCTTCTGCGCCGCATAACTGTCCTCGAGGCAGTTGTTGACGAACGTAGCGGAGATCCCGGTACCGGTCAGATCATGGGGGTCGGTGTCGGTCGCGACGAAGGCGAACTCGCCGTCCGGTCGGACCGCACCGTGGCCGGAGACGTAGAGAAGCAGGAGCTCGTCGTCCACGCTCTCCTGGCAGAAGTTGGTGATTGCGGCGCGCATCCGTAGGGCGTCAAGATCGGCGAGAACTTCGACGTCGAAGCCGCCGATCGTCGGCTCGCTCAAGACGGCTCGGAGCTCGTCCCTGTCGACTCTCGCTGAAGGCAGGCGGGTCCAGCGGTCGTTGTGGTGGATCTCGTTGCCGATCAGCAACGCTCGTCGGCGTCGCGGAACGCTCACAGTACGGTGCCGTCGTCCGGGAGCGTCGAGCTGTCCGCGCCTGTGGGCGATTTCCCTTCGAAGAAGCGCTCGATCACAGCTCGCTGCGCAGCATCAGGGTTGCCGGTGTAGGTCAAGGAACGGTCTCCGTCGTGGAGAGTCACCGACATCCGGCGATCCTGGGCGCACCACGCTTGGATCGCGGTCGTGAGAACGTCGGCGACGTGCGGGACATACCACCGACCGATGACCGCAAGCGTACCGGCCGCCGCGACAAGCTCGATCGCGCTCTTCGTTCCGTCCGGAGCGAGTTGTCGTGACCGACGAGTCACGGTGATGCCCGCCCCCGCGATTTTCGGGTCGTCGACCAACGCCGCACGGAGATCCTGCGCCGAACGCTCGCGCCTGCGTGGATCGCTTCCGACGTGCACAGTCACCGTCAGCTCGTGATCGCTCATCGATGCCCTCTTCTGCGTTTCGCGGCAATGTCGGTGATCGTAGTCTTGCTCGATGCATCAGTGGGTACCGCCGCTCAGGGTACGGTCGCGGTCAGTTGTTCCGGTGAGGACTGTCGTGCGTCGACCGATTGGAATCGAGGGACGCAGGGTCATTCATGAGGGGAGCGATCATCTGGTGCGGGGATTCGAGGCCGGCTTGCCCGCCGCGCGGGTTCCGTTCACAAGGTGGACGGTCTCGCTCGACCTGGACGCCCGGACTTTACGATGCTCACCAGTCCCATTCGCAGGCGCGGCTCCGGGTGCCCGACCTGAATCTCGTCGGAACCGACGGCGCCACGACGTCGTCCAAGCCGCATGACTCTCACCGCCACGGGCCCGGCCGGATCACCGCACTTTCCGGACGACCCCGACCCGGTCCTCTACGGACGTCTCCTGCGCCGCGCCCACGTCACCGGCCGCTGTCCCGTATGGATCCACCCCGACGACCTCGAACACACCCTCGACCGCCCGACCGATCCACGCGCACTCGCCGAGGCGATCGACGCCCTCGACGGCCGCGACGTCCTCGACCGCTGGTGGCCCGGCCCCTGCTCCTCCGAGTGTCCGTGCGGCGAGGCCCTTCCGGCCGCGATCCCGCAGGCGACCGCGGTGGCGCCGGAGACCGATCCGGCCCGCCGCCTCGATACGTTCGACGCCGCCGTCGAGCTGGTCGAGTGTCCGCCGCGGAGCCTGGCGGTCGTCGACGCGTACCGCCCGGCCGACACCCCGGCCGCTCTTGGATGGGCGGGGATCTGCAACTATCCGCACCAGGACCTCGTGTCGTTGGCTGCCGTGCTCCGGTACTGGGAGTCGCGGTGGGGCGCGCTCGTCGTGTTCATGAGCCGGTCGCGGATGGAACTGTCGGTCGCCCGACCCCCGATGTACGACGACGAATGCGAGCAGGCCGCCGCCGAGCACATCGCGTTCTGCCCGGACCAGCAGGACCCGCAGAACGGCGACTACTACACCCTGTCGCGCTACGCCGGGATGATCCGTGGCGCCCGCTCGTGGCACTTCTGGTGGGACTGAGATGACCACCTACGCCCACGACCTCGCCGCGTCGGCGATCGTCTCCACCTGGCCGACGGGTGACGGTGCCGTCGCCTGCCGGGTCGCCCGGGTGCCGCGGGACCTCGGCGACGCCCTCGCCCGCCGCATCACGGTCGTCCTCACCCGGCTCTCGGCGGTGCTCTGGTCCGCCTACTCCGAGGGCGAGGCCGGGCAGCTCCGCCCCGCGGATCTCCTCGCCACCCTGCGGGACCCGGACCGTCCACCGCCCGACGGCGACGACGAACGTGTCCGGCTCGTCCACGCGCTCGGCCGCCTGCTGGCCCGGACGCCCGGGCGGGCGTTCCGTGAGACCGTCGTCCGGGAGGTGCGTGCCGAGCTCGACGCCGTCCTCGACGCCGACGCCGGTGAGCTCACCGGACGGGCACTCCAGGCCGTCCGGCACGTCCGGGGCGACGTCCACGAGGGACACGTCGCCACCGCGGACGCCGTGCTCGAGGCCGATCCGCTCGAACCCGTCGGCCTGCTGACCACGGTCGAACCCCACTCGGCCGCGGTCGCCGCGGTGCACTGGCTACGGGCGGCGGCCCGCTGGGTGGCGGACGTCGCCGGGCACTCCGTCGCCGACGTCGTCGCCCTCGCCGAGGCGATCGAGCACGAGGACCTCGGCGTCGCGAGGGAGGTCCTGGTCATGCGCCAGGACGAGCCCGACGAGGAGGTCGTGCGTGATCTCCTCCAGGAGGCGGTACTCGCCGGGCGCGGGATCTTCGTCGTCTGCCCGGACAGGCCCGACCCCGACACCGACCACGAGCACCGGGTCCTCACGACGGTGCTGCACCCGCTCGAATCGGGGCGGTGCCTGGTCGACGGCCTGATCCGGGGCATCCAGGGCTGCTTCCGGGTCTACGCGGACGCGATGACCACCCGGGAGCGTCCGGGGGCGGACCCGAGCGACCCGGGGCACGAGTGGGCCGTCGAGCTGCGGAACCGGTTCGTCACCGAGCTACGGGAGGAGGCGTGACGACGGAGACGGCCGACCGGATCGTCGACCTTCGGCCCGGATGAATCGTCCTTTTCCTCCTTGACCGTCCCGGTCGGCCCCGCTGTGCTGGGCTCCGGGGAACAGGGGGACCACATGACCGTCGAGAACGCTCGACCACCACTGGCAGGACCGCTCGGCATGAGCGGCCGGGCACCGGCGCCGGACCTGGCGCGCGGTGCGATGCTGCTGCTCATCGCGCTCGCGAACACGCCGTTCTACCTGTACGGCCGCGAGCACTCCCAGGCCGGCTTCCACCCGGTCGAGGGTTCGGTCGTGGACAAGATCGTGCAGGCGGTGCTCATCACGGGCGTGGACATGCGGGTGTACCCGATGTTCGCGTTCCTGTTCGGCTACGGGCTGGCGGTGATCTACCGGCGTCAGGGGGCGAAGGGCGTGCCGGAGCGGGACGCGTTCCGGCTGCTGCAGCGGCGCAACCTCTGGCTGCTCGTGTTCGGATTCGTGCACGCGGCCCTGTTGTGGGGCGGGGACGTCCTCGGTGCCTACGGCCTGTGCGGGCTGCTGCTCGTGTGGCTGTTCGTCCGCCGGGCCGACCGCACGCTGCTGGTGTGGGCCGGTGTGGGCACCGGCATCCTGGTGCTGCTCGCCGGGTTCGCGGTCTTCGGTGCGTGGGCCGTGCTGACCGTGGGCGCGTCCGCCGGGGGCGGGATGCCGGCGGACATGACGGCCAGCGCCTCCCAGCCGTCGGTGCTCGCGGCGGTCGGGGACCGGCTCGCGCTCTGGCCGCTGATCACGCTCGGCCAGGGCGTGGTCGGGCTGACGGTCCCGATCGCGATCCTGCTCGGCTTCTGGTCCGCGCGGCGCCGGATCCTGGAACAGCCGGAGCAGCACCTGCGGCTGCTGCGGGTGACGGCCGTCGTCGGGATCGGTCTGGGCTGGGCGGGCGGCCTGCCGCACGCGCTGGCGCACGTCGGCGTCATCGGCGGGTGGGGCGAGATCATGTGGGTGTTCGCGGCGACGCAGCTGGTCACCGGCCTGGCCTGCGGCGTCGGCTACGTGGCGCTGTTCGGGCTGATCGGGAACCGGCTCGCCGGGCGGCCGCTCGGCCCCGTCGGCTCGGCGGTGACCGCGGTCGGCAAGCGGTCGCTGAGCTGCTACCTCGCCCAGTCGGTGCTGTGCGCGCCGGTCCTCGCGGCGTGGGGACTCGGCTGGGGCGCGTCGCTGGGCAGCACGACGATGGCGCTGTACGCGGTCGGGGTGTGGCTCGTGACGCTGGTGTTCGCGGTCGTCCTGGAGCGGCGGGGGACGCCGGGCCCGGCGGAGACGCTGCTGCGACGGCTGTCCTACCGCAGCACCAGCGGCGCTTCCGCGCCCGCCTGATCCCGTCCGAACCCGGTCGTGCAGGTCAGGCCGTGCGGATCGCGACGAGGAGGCCGATCGATCCCAGCAGGGGCAGCACCAGGAGCAGCGCCAGCGCCGCCGCCAGCCCGACGACGACGGCGAACCCGCCGATGACGGCGGCGCCGATCCCGGCCCCGGCGAGGAAGCACAGCGTCGCGACGCCGATCGCCCCGCTGCGCCGGTCGGCGGGCACCGCGCCCCCGACGGCGGCGATCATCGCGGGCTGCCCCGTCCCGAACGCCAGTGTCACCAGCATCGGGGCCACCGCGAGCACCCACGGCTGGTGCCATGCGACGCCCGCGACCGCGGCGAGCAGCCCGGCGACCGTCGCCGCACAGGCCGCGAGCAGGGTGCGGGTCGGCCCGAGCCGTCGTTGCAGCCGGGCGGACAGCGCCGGGCAGGCGAGTGCGACCGCCGCCGACGGCACCAGCATCAACCCCGTCGTCAGCGGGGTCCATCCGCGCTCGGCCAGCGCCAGCGGGATGCCCAGCAGCAGCGCGAACCAGCTCGCCGGGATCGCCGACGCGCACAGCGACGACCGCACCACCGTCGCGTTCCCGACGACGGCGCGGGGCAGGAAGCCGTCCGGCCGGTGCCGGACCCAGGCGGCCGTCGCCGGGACGCCGACGGCCAGCAGCACCGCGCCCGTCACCGCGGCCGCGGTCCCCGCGCTCGGCGACTGGATGAGCAGGACCAGCCCGGACACCGCCGTGGCGACGATCAGCGCGCCGGCCGGGTCGGGACGGGCCCCGTCGCCGTCGACGACCGACCGCCGCCACAGGTACGGCAGCGCCAGCAGTCCGACGACCGGCAGCGCGACCGCCGCGCGCCAGCCACCGGCCGTCGTCAGCGCGCCGCCGAGCAGGGGGCCGAGTGCGGACAGCACCGCGGACGTCCCCGCCAGGCGTCCCAGCACCGCTCCGCGTCGCTCCTCCGGGGCGCGTGCGCTCAGCAGGGCTGCCGCGAGCACCGGGATCGCGGCCGCCCCGAGCCCCTGCACGACGCGCGCCACCATCAGGAGCGCGAAGTTCGGCGCCAGCGCCGCGGCCAGTGCACCCAGACCGAGCAGCGCCGTCCCCGTGCACAGCGGCGCCCGGATGCCGACGGCGTCGGCGAGCCGCCCGTGCACCGGCGTCGCGACGGCGAGGGCCACCGCGTAGCCGCTGACCATCCACGTCGCGTCGGCGGTCGTCACGCCGAGTCCCTCGGCGAGGCTCGGCAGCGCGACCGTCACCCCCGACGTCGACGTACCGGCCAGGCCGAACAGCAGGCCGAGCACCACCGAGAGGAGACCCGTCCGCGCCGCGGGAGGAGCAGTCGTCACGCTCCGATCCTCACCCGGGAGCCGTCCTGATTGCATCGTGATTCGATGCGATCGTGCAGATCCGTGACGCCACCGCCGAGGACGCCGACGCCTGCGCGGTGATCTACGCGCCGTACGTCCGCGACACCGCCGTCAGCTTCGAGTCGGAGCCGCCGGGGCCGGTCGAGATGGCCGGGCGGATCGCCGCCGCACAGGAGCGGTACGTGTGGCTGGTCGCCGTGACCGACGACGGCGACGTGCTCGGCTACGCCTACGGTGCCCCGTTCAAGCCCCGCGAGGCGTACCGCTGGACCTGCGAGGTCAGCGTCTACCTGCACCCGGAGGCCCGCGGCCGCGGCACCGGGCGCGCGTTGTACGAGGCGTTGCTCGCCCGGCTGACCGCGTGCGGCCTGGTCGTGGCGGTCGCCGTCCTGACCCTGCCGAACGAGGCCAGCGTCGCGCTGCACCGGGCGCTCGGGTTCACCGAGGTCGGGGTGTTCCGCGGGGTCGGCTGGAAGCTCGGGGCGTGGCGCGACGTCGTCTGGTACCGCCGGGACCTCGCCGACCCGTCGCCGCAGGGGCCCGCCGGAGCGTGACCCGCGGGCCCGGTGCCCGAGGGTGACGTGCGAGGATCCCGGGCCGTTGCGCCGCGCACGTGATCACCACGCGTGCCGGTGCGCCCCGTCCGCGATCCGGACCGGGGGATCGGTACCGCACGGGAGCACGGGTGGAGCGCGGCAGCACGGACGGCGAGCAGCAGGGGCTGCGCCGGGACCTCGACGGCCGGCAGATCGGGATGATCGCCGTCGGTGGCGCGATCGGGACCGGGCTGTTCCTCGGTTCCGGGCTCGCCATCTCGATCGCCGGACCGGCCGTGATCGTCGCGTACGCGGTGGCGGCCGTCGTCGCGCTCGCGCTGGCCTACGCGCTCGCCGAGATGGTGGTACGCCATCCCGAGGCCGGCGGGTTCGGGCCGGTCGCGCAGCGCTACCTCGGCGACGGGACCGGGTTCGTCCAGCGCTGGATCTACTGGGCCGCGCAGGTGGTCAACGTCGGCAGCGAGGTCGTCGCCGCCGGGCTCTACCTGCAGTTCTGGTACCCCGACCTGCCACTGTGGATCCCGGTCGTCGGCTTCTCGGTGATCATGCTGGCGATCAATGCCGGCGCGGTCCGGTTCTTCGGCGAGACCGAGTACTGGTTCGCGATGATCAAGGTGGTGGCGGTCGTCGCGTTCATCGTCGTCGGCCTGACGGCGATCGTGTTCGGCCTGCCCGGGCAGGAGGCGGTCGGGGTAGGCGCGCTCACCGCGCACGGCGGGTTCGCGCCGAACGGGCTCGGGGCGATCTGGCTCGCGCTGACCGTGGTGACGTTCTCGTTCCTCGGGACGGAGGCTGTCGCCGTGACCGCCGCGGAGTCGCGCGATCCCGGCCGGGACATCCCGCGCGCCGCGCGGCGGACCGTGCTGCGGCTGGCCGTGTTCTACATCGGCGCGATGCTCGTCGTCGTCACGCTGGTTCCCTGGAACACCGTGTCGACGGGGGAGAGCGTCACGGAGTCGCCGTTCGTCCGGCTGTTCGCGCAGGCGGGCGTGCCGGCTGCGGCTGCGGTGATGAACGTCGTCGTGCTCACCGCGGCGCTGTCGGCGATGAACACCAACCTCTACGTGACCGCGCGGATGACGTACTCACTGGCCGTCGACGGCTACGCCCCGCGGGCGCTGGCCCGCACAAACCGGCGCGGCGCGCCGCAGCGGGCCCTGGCGCTGTCCGCGGCCGGCCTGGCGCTCGCGTCGCTGGTGTCGGTGTTCGCCGAGGAGACGGCGTTCCCGCTGCTCGTCGGGCTGGCCCTGTTCGGGGCGCTCACCACCTGGCTGCTGATCTTCGCCAGCCACCTGGCGTTCCGCAGGGCGCACGCGGGGGACATGGCGCACGTGGGGGAGCGGTCCCCGGTGCGGCTGCCGGGCGCCCCGTACACCACCGTCGCGGCGATGCTGTTCGTCGCGGCGGTGCTGGCGACGACGCCGTTCACCGACCAGTTCTCGACGGCCTGGAAGGCGGGTGTGCCGTTCCTGCTGCTGCTCGTCGTGATCTACCTGGTGATCCGGCGACGGCGCCGGATCAGGCCTTCTTCAGCTCCGAGTGGAGCTTGAGGACGGTCTGCCCGCTCTCCTGTTCGAGGACGTAGGCGGGGTTGTCCTCGGTCCCGTTGCGGGACTGCGTCGTGCCGTCGATCGTCCGCTCGATGCGGTCGGTGGCGGAGTCGACGACCTTGGCGGTGGGGGTGCCGTTGCCCCAGTTCCACGCCACCCAGGTGCCCTTCGCGAACTTCTCGGTCATGGGCGGCGGGTACCCGGGGCACGTCGGTCGAACCGCCATCCGGGCGGCGTGACCGGTGCCGGGGGACCAGCCCCCGGCACCGGGCACCCCTCACCAGATCCGGACGCGCCTGCCCGGCTCCGTGAACAGCTCGTCGGTCTCCGTCACCCCGAACGCCTCGTGGAAGGTGTCCAGGTTGGTCACGACGGCGTTGCACCGCAGGTCCGGCGGCGAGTGCGGGTCGGTCGCCAGCCGGCGGATCGCCTCGGCGTCGCGGGTGACGGCCCGCCACACCTGCGCCCAGCCGAACAGCACCCGCTGCTCGCCGGTCAGCCCGTCCAGGGTCGGGGGCTCGGTGCCGTCGTTGGCGATCGCGTAGGCCTTCAGCGCGATCGTCAGACCGCCGAGGTCGCCGATGTTCTCGCCGACGGTGAGCGCCCCGTTGACCTTGTGCTCGGGCAGGCCCATGGGGGAGAGCGCGCTGTACTGGTCGATCAGCATCCGGGAGCGGGTGTCGAACTCCTCGCGGTCGGCGGTCTCCCACCAGTCCTGGAGGTTGCCGTCGCCGTCGTAGCGGGAGCCCTGGTCGTCGAACCCGTGGCCGATCTCGTGGCCGATCACCGCGCCGATGCCGCCGTAGTTGGCGGCGTCGTCGGCGTCGGCGTCGAAGAACGGGGGCTGCAGGATCGCGGCCGGGAACGCGATCTCGTTGAGCCGCGGGTGGTAGTAGGCGTTGACCGTCTGCGGGGTCATCAGCCACTCGTAGCGGTCGACCGGGCCGCCGAGCTTCGCGTACTCGAAGTCGTGTCGCCACTCCGCCGCGCGACCGACGTTCCCGAGCAGGTCGGCCGGGTCGATCCCGAGGTCCGAGTAGTCCTTCCAGCGCTCCGGGTAGCCGACCTTCGGTGTGAACTTGCCGAGCTTCTCCAGGGCCCGCTCGCGGGTCTCCGGGCTCATCCAGTCCAGCGTGGAGATCGACTGCCGGTACGCCTCGACGATGTTGGCGACCAGCTCGTTGATCCGTTCCTTCGCCTTCGGCGGGAAGTGCCGCTCCACGTAGAGCTTCCCGACGGCCTCGCCGAGCGCACCCTCCACGAGCGACACCCCGCGCTTCCAGCGCTCCCGCAGCTCGGGGGTGCCGGACAGGGTGCGGCCGTAGAAGTCGAAGTCCTCCTCGACCAGGTCCGACGACAGGTACTCGGCGGCCGCCGCGGCGGTGTGCAGGGCGAGCCACGCCTGCCACTGCTCGAGCGGGCGGCCCGCCCAGAGCGCGCCGGCCTCGGTGACGAAGCTCGGCTGCCGGACGATCACCTCGTCGTACGAGTGCGCCGGGACGCCCAGCGCGGCTTCCCACTCGGCCCAGTCGAACCCGGGAGCGGACTCGCGGAGCTGCTCGCGGGTCAGCAGTGTGTAGGTCTTCTCGGCGTCGCGGTTGGTGACGCGGTCCCACGACGCGGCGGCGAGCGCCGTCTCCAGCTCCATCACCTGCTCGGCCACCCGGGCCGGCTCGGCCAGGCCGACCAGCTCCGCCAGCCGCTGCAGGTGCTCCACGTACTTCGCGCGGATCTCCGCCGAGTCGTCCTCGCGGTAGTACGCCTCGTCGGGCAGGCCCAGCCCGGACTGGTTGAGGTTGACCAGGTAGCGCGACGAGTCCTTGGCGTCGGTCGCGATGAACTCGCCGAACAGCGCGGCCCGGCCCTCACGCTGGCGCCGCCCGAGCACGCCGGCGAGCGCGGCCCGGTCGCCGGCGGCGTAGATCTCGTCCAGCAGCGGACGCAGCGGCGCGACGCCCAGCTGCTCGACACGCTCGGTGTCCATGAAGGAGGAGTAGAGGTCGCCGACCTTGCGGGCCTCGGTGCCCGGCTCCGGTGAGCCGGCGGCGCACTCCTCGACGATGACGCGCACGTGCTCCTCGGCGCGGTCGCGCAGCACCCGGAACGCACCGTCCTGCGAGCGGTCCTCCGGGATCTCGTGGGTCGCCAGCCACCGGCCGTTGACGTGGGCGAACAGGTCGTCCTGCGGACGGACGTCCGGGTCGACCCAGGTCAGGTCGAGACCGGAGTGCTTCGGCTCGGTGGTCGTCATGACCCCATCCTGCCTGCCGGGGCCGACGGTTTCGAGGAAGCGACCCGCGGTAGAAATCTCGTGATGACCGACATGTGGGACGAGCTGTTCGAACCTCCGGACCCCGCCGACGTCCTCGGCGACCTGCACGAGATCGCCGTCGATCTCTTCGACCTCCGCTACGACGGCTCCGAGCAGGCGTGGGCGGCGTGGGCGTGGGGCGTGCTGACGACGGCCCGGCTGACCGCTGCCGGCTCCGAGTACGAGCGCGGCGAGCTGGTGCTCCGGCTCCTCGCACTGCACGCGTTCCACCGCGAGTTCTGCGCGCGGGCCTTCGGGATCGGCGAGCCCGGTGGCTCCGAGGTGGACCCGGACCGGGTGCTGGGCGATCACCCGCGGCTGCACCCGGTGCTGCTCGGGGTGATCGCGGAGCGGCGCAGCCTGGACCTCGCCGACTCCAGCGACGCCGGTGACCTGGACTTCGACATCGCCGTCGCCTCCACGGCACTCGACCAGCTGGTCCGCTCCGAGTACCGGCAGGTCGTGCCGTCGCTGATCCGGACCGCGGGCGCGGCGGACCTGGCGGCGGCGACGTGGGCGTCGTTGCAGGAGGACGTCCGCTACCCGCTGCCGCCCGACGACGTCCGGGCGATCACCACCACCGACGTCACGCCGGAGAAACGGGCCGTGATCGAGTGGGTACGGGCCGGCGCCCGGCCGGGGTGACCGGACAGGCATTCCGTCCGTTTGGACGGGGGTTGTCCGGACGGGGGTTCCGGACGCAGGATCGGGGACGTGACGATCAACCTCGACGCGCCGGTGAGCCGGCCCCGGTCCACGCCCGCCATCGATCTCCTGGAAGGCGAGCGCCTGCTCTGCCGCCTGCCGGGCGACGGGCCGGACCGACCGTTCGAGCTGTTCACCGTCACCCCGGTCGGGCGGACGCTCGGGGCCGAGATCACCGGCGTCGACCTGCGTGAGGCCCCCGGTCCGGAGCTGCGCGCGGAGCTCCACCGCGCGCTGCTCGAGTGGAAGGTGCTGTTCTTCCCCGGGCAGGACATCACCGGCGAGCAGCAGCGGGACTTCGGCGCGCTGTGGGGTTCGCTGGAGACCAACCCGATGCTCGACCGCGGCGGGTCCGACGAGGTCGTCCGGTTCGGTGCCGGGGCGAAGACCTACGAGAACATCTGGCACGCCGACACCACGTTCCGCGAGGAGCCGGCGATGGGTGCGGTGCTGCGCATGGTGCAGACGCCGCCGTTCGGCGGGGACACGATGTGGGCGGACATGGCCGCCGCCTACGACAACCTGTCCGACGAGGTGAAGGCCCGCATCGAGGGTGCGGAGGCCGTGCACGACATGGTGCCCGGCTTCGCCCGCTTCCTGGACGCGGACAAGCTCGCCGGCCTGCAGGACGAGTTCCCGCCCGTGACCCACCCGGTCGTCCGGACCCACCCGGAGACGGGCCGGCGGACGCTGTTCGTGAACGCGTCGTTCACCACCGAGATCGTGGGGCTGCCCCGCGAGGAGTCCGACGCGCTGCTGCGGCACCTGTTCGCCCAGGCGCACGTGCCCGAGTTCCAGGTCCGGCACCGCTGGGCCGAGGGCACCGTGGCGTTCTGGGACAACCGCGCGACGCAGCACTACGCGGTCGGCGACTACCACCCGCACAAGCGGGTCGCCGAGCGCGTCGCGATCGCCGGGGGCCGCCCCTTCTGATCGGATCTCGCCGGGACCCCGGAGTTCGCGTCGCCGAGCTCCGGGGCCCTGTCGCTGATACCCGGGCGTTCCGCACCGGTCCGGCCTACCGGTCGGGTCGATGACGGTGAGGCGCGCGCCGGAGCCGTGACCGTCCGCGCGACGGACCGCAGCGAGGTCAGCCGGGGGCACGGTAGGTGTGTCCGGTCGGGGTGGTGGTGCGGACCTGTCCGTCGGGGCCGCGGGCGACGCGCCAGCCGGCTTGTTCGCGGACGTGGTTGTGGAACTCGCACACCCCGCGTCCGTTGTCGAGTTCGGTCGCCCCGCCGTCGGCGTCGCGGTGGATGTGGTCGATGTGGCGGACCGGGGCGTCGCAGTAGGGCTCGGTACACCGATTCCCCGCGCGTGCCCGCACCAGCCGGGCGAGCAGGCCGGTGAAGGTGCGCTGGCGGGAGTCCCCGCCGATCACGACTCCGTCGGAGGTGATCAGGCGGCGCAGGGTCTTCTTCCCTTCGCTCGTGGCGAGGAGTTCGACCGGGACGGGGCCGTGGCCGGGGATCTCCGCCGGCAACGGCGAGTCCGGGTCCAGCAGTGCCTCGACCGGGACGACGACCTGGACCTCGACGCCCACATCGGTCGCCATCGCCTGTCCGGTAACCCGCTCGACGAGCGTGTCGGCCATGACCTGACCGCGGGTCCGGGTCAGTGGTGCCGGGTTCACCGACACCTCGGTGAACGCCTTGTTCAGCGCGGCCAGACATGCCACACCCTGCTCGACCGGCAGGTACGCGGTCAGATACGTCATCGCGTCCGGCGCCGGGCGCAGGGTCACCCGCCGCTCGGCGCGGGCGGACTCGGCGCGGGCCCGGAACTTCTCCGGCGCCACCTCGGCAGCGAACTTGCGGGCGAGATCCTGCAACCGCCGGATCCCGAGCCGGGTCAGATCGTGGGCGGCCAGGCGAACATCCACCGCGGCACGTTCGGCGCGGTCCAGACCCGAACACGCGCTCACCACCACCGCCACCTTCGCGGCGCTCAACTCACCGGCCCCGAACAACCCACGCACATGATCGAGACCGTCGTGCAGATCCCGGGCCGTACTCACCCGACGCCGCGCCTCGGCCGGCGACACCCGACAGGCCAACCCGACCTGCGCCACCACACCGCGCTGCAACCGATCCGGATCGACCTGCCCGGCCGCGATGCCGTTCTCGACATGGAGCCGGGCGAACGCCCGCACCCGGGTCGCCTGGAGCGCGGCCAGGGAGTGCTGCACGGATTCGAGCTGCTGGATCTGATCGATCAACTCCGCCTCGGAGACACCGGACAGGTCGTCGAGCGCGGCCTGCTCCACCGCCAGCTGCACCAGCGCCAGATCGATCTGCGGGAACCCCGGATCCCCGGCGGGAAGGCCGGTGCGTGGAGGTTCCTGGACCGCGGTCATAGGGCCGAGTGTACTCGACCATATGTTCGATTCGCCAGTAAACCGATCGCGGCCGAACAGCGCTGAGCTGCAGATACCGGTGTGGCGATCCGCGTTGCACCATTCCCGTCAGCGACGGCGTGACCGCGGCCCGGTGCGTCCCTCCGCGCGGTGGTGGTCCGACCGGCGCACCACGAACGGTGTAGCTCTGCCTGCGCGGCGAGTCTGACGACGTCCCGTCGAGACGGCACCGGTTCGGCTGCAGGGCCGGACCGCGCCGAGCCGGACGGTTCGCGACGGACGCTGTCCTGCCGGACAGGACGCGACGGACGCTGTCCTGCCGGACAGGACGCGACCGACCCTGTCCTGCCGGACAGGACATGCTTCACGTCGTGGTCGCCGAGCCCGTCGGCCCGGCGCGCCCGTCAGGACGCCGCCCGTCAGGACGCCGTGCGGCCCCACCGGCGACGCCGGCCCTGCGGCTCCGACTCGTCCTCCAGCGGCGCGGCGATCGCGAGGCGTCCGACCTGCTCGTTGAGCACCTTGAGGTGGACGCGGACGTCGTCGTGGGTCGGGTCCAGAACCGCCTGCTCGGCGATCTCGGCCGCCTGGTCCACCGACTGCTTCAGCGACGCCTTCGCCTTGTTCAGCCGGTTCGCGATCCGCCTCGCCGGGGGCTCGGTGATCCGGAACCGCGCGGGTTCGATCGAGTCGCCGACCGCGGCGAGCCGCTGGACGGCCTCCAGTTCGGTGTCCAGTCGTTTCCCGATCTCGGTCAGCCAGGTGCGCACCTGCATCGCGGTGATCACGGCGGTGATCCGGTGGAAGCGGTCGACCTGCTCGGTGCAGTCGGCCACGTAGCCCTTCCAGTATCGCGACAGCGGGGCGGGCGGTGGCTCGGCGGACGGTCGCAGACGTGGCACGACCTACAGGGTGCACGATCGCGACGGCAGCGAGCGTCACGGGTCGGCATCGGTGCGACGCGTGCGGTGACGACGGCACGGGTGCGGTGACGACGGCACGCGTGCGGTGATGACGGAATGCGTGCGGCGACGGCCTGCACGGGGCCGCGAGCGGTTCCGGTCAGGGTGCCCGGAACCGCACGGGAGCGTGTCGTCCCCGGCCTGCCGGCCGCAGTCAGCCTCCGATCATGATCGTCGTCCCGGGCCCCAGGGGGACGCCCAGCGCATAGAACGCCGCCAGGATCGCCACCCACAGCACGAAGGTGGGCACCACGAACATCGCCATCCGGGAGAACACCATCCCCAGCGAGAACGACCGGTCGTAGCGGCGGCAGGTCAGCTGCAGCACGTAGAGGTAGGGGTTCAGCGGGGAGATCGGGTTCGTGATCGAGTCGCCGATCCGGTAGGTGGCCTGGATGACGGCGGGGTGCATCCCCAGCCCGACGAACACGGGCACGAGCACCGGCGCCAGCACCGCCCAGAGTGACGACCCGGAGAACACCACCATCGCGAGCAGCGAGCACAGCACCAGCGCGACCAGCAGCGCGCCGAACCCGGTCAGCCCGATCGCCCGCAGCCCGGCGGATCCCTCGACGGCGAGCCACGTCCCGACCCGGCTCCAGGTGAACATCGCGATGAACTGTCCGGCCGAGAAAGCGATGACGACGAACCCGAGCATCCCCCTGAGCGCGTCGGCCATGAGGTCGGGCACGTCGGACGGGCTCGTGATCACCCCGGCCGCCGCGCCGTAGGTGACGCCCGCGACCAGGAAGCTGATCATGATGAGGGGGACGATCGCGTCGAAGAACGGGGAGTCGACCAGCGCGCCGTCGTCGCCCTGCAGCGGGGCGCCCGGAACCAGCCAGGAGGCGAGCGCGAGTCCCACCCACGCGGAGAGGGCGACCCCGGCGAGCCGCAACGCCCGCCGCTGCCGCGGCGTGACGGTCGTGTCCGGCTCGGCGTCCGTGACGTCTGTGACGTCCGCGGCGTCGGCGCTGTCCGAACCCGTCCCGTCCGACGACGGCGGGTCCACCGCAGGCAGCCCGGGCTCCACCCGGTGCACCAGGATCCACCCGACCACACCGGGCAGCACGAACGCGGAGACGAACTGGATCCAGTAGTTCATCAGCACCGAGACCCCGACGTCCGGTGGTGTCCCGGGCGGCAGGACCGACTCGGTCAGCGCGGCGAGGTTGGCGTCGAGCGAACCGACGATCACCCCGGAGCCGTAGCCGACCGCCGTCGCCGCGAACGCGCCGAGCGCACCGGCGACCGGGTGCCGTCCCACCGACCGGAACGCCAGGGCGGCCAGCGGTGGCAGGACGACCATGGCCGCGTCGCCCATGAAGTGCCCCTGCCCGCACAGGTAGACGACGGCGTAGGGCATCCACCGGCGCGGTACCCGCGCCAGCGCGGCGTTGACCAGCGTCCGCAGCAACCCGGTGCGCTCGCAGATCCCGACGCCGAACAGCACCGTCAGCACGACGCCCAGCGGCGGGAAGCCGACGAAGTTGTCGACCATCGTCGTGAGCAGCTCCCGCAGGCCCGTCACCGAGAGGATGTTGCGGACCGGCTCGGCCTCCGGCGCGCCGGGCAGCTGCGCCGTCGCTCCGGTCGCGGCGAGCACCGCGGACCCGATCCCGAGGAGGAGCAGCAGGATCCAGAACAGGTAGAACGGGTGCGGGATCTTGTTCCCGGCCCACTCGATGCCCCGGACGATCCGGCCGGGTGCCCGCACCGGCGTCGTCACGGGATCCGTCCGTCCACCGCCAGTACCGGCGGTTCGGCGGCCACCGTCTCCGGGTAGATCAGCCCGCTGCCCGTGTTGAGGACGACGACCTCCTCGCTGCCGTCGAGCCAGCCCGACTCGCGCAGCCGGCCGGCCGCCGCCACGCAGGCGGCACCCTCCGGGCAGATCCAGGTGCCCTCGTCGCGGGCGAGCGCGTGCTCGGCGGCGAGCAGCTCGTCGTCGGAGACGGCGACGGCCGTCCCGCCGGTGTCGTACACGGCGTCGAGCACCAGGAAGTCGCCGAGCGCCTTGGGGACGGTGATCCCGAACGCGACCGTGCGCGGGTCGGTGGGGGCGGTCGACTCGCGCAGCCCGGCGTCGAACGCGTCGACGATCGGGGCGCACCCCTCGGCCTGCACCGCGACGAGCCGGGGCATCGGCCCGGTGATCCAGCCGAGCTCCCGCATCTCCTGCAGGGCCTTGTGGATCGCGATGATCCCGACGCCGCCGCCGGTGGGGTAGAGGAGGACGTCCGGGCTGCGCCAGCCGAGCTGTTCGGCGATCTCGTAGCCCATCGTCTTCTTGCCCTCGATCCGGTAGGGCTCCTTCAGCGTCGAGGTGTCCTGGTAGCCGTCGCGACGGCCCACGGCGTCGGCGACCAGCCGGCCGGCGTCGCCGATCAGGCCGTCGACCAGGTAGAGCTCTGCGCCGGAGACGACGCACTCGCGCCGGGTGATCTCGGGAGCGTCGACGGGCATCGCGATCAGCGCGTCGATCCCGGCCCGCGCCGCGTAGCAGGCCCAGGCCGCACCGGCGTTGCCGTTCGTCGGCATCGCGATGCCGCGCACGCCGAGCTCGGCGGCCCGGGAGACGCCGACGGCCGCCCCGCGCGCCTTGAACGCGCCGGTCGGGATCAGGCCCTCGTCCTTCATGAGCAGCCGCGGCAGGCCGAGCCGGGCACCGGCGCGGGGGAGCGGGAGCAGCGGGGTCATGCCCTCGCCCATCGTCACGACGTGCGCGGGGTCCCGGACGGGCAGCACCTCGTGGTAGCGCCAGAGGTCCGGCGGGCGGGCGGCGATCTCCGCCGGGGTCACCAGGTCCCGTGCGCGTTCCAGGTCGTAGCGGGCGAGCAGCGGGGCGCCGTCGGGCGAGGTGCCCTGGACCGAGTCGGCGTCGTGCCGCGATCCGGTCCGGGAGCACTCCAGGTGGGACAGCGTCGAGTGGGGAGCGTGCACGACGATCAGCGCACCCCGGACCGTGCCGCCCCGCAACCCGGGCGGGGATGTGACCTCCTCCGCATCCGGCCGCACGACGAGCGTCCGAACGGACCCGGCCGCTACGGTGGCGCCGAAGAGTGAACGTTCAACTGTCGAAGGGATCCACCGTGCGCCCGCTCCCCGCCCCGTACTCCGACCTCGCCCTCCTCGTCACCCGGCTCCTCGTCGGCGTCGTCCTCGTCGCCCACGGCCTGCAGAAGCTGGGCAACGGCGTCGGCGGCGTGGCCGGCGGCTTCGCCGGCATGGGCATCCCGCTGCCGACGGTCTCCGCGCTGTTCGTGATGCTCGTCGAGCTGCTCGGTGGCGTGCTGCTCGTCGCCGGCGCCGCGACGACCGTCGCCGGCCTGGCCGCGTTCGTCGCGATGGCCGGGGCGTTCCTGTTCGCCCACTTCGGGGTCACGGTGTTCGTCGACGCCGGCGGCTGGGAGCTCGTCGGCGTGATCGCCGCCGGCGCGCTCGCCCTCGCCGCGGCCGGGCCCGGCCGGTTCTCCGTCGACGGCGCGCTGGCCGGCCGGCGCACCCGCGCCACCGTGGACGCCTGAGTCCGCCGGGCGGCGAGCCGCCGCCCGGGAGACGCTGGGGGCATGCCCGAGGGACACACCGTGCACCGGCTCGCCCGGCTGCAGCGACGCCGCTACGCCGGGCGGGAGGTCGCCGTCAGCAGCCCGCAGGGCCGGTTCACCACGGGCGCGGACGTCGTCGACGGCCGGGTCCTGGAGACCGTGGAGGCCCACGGGAAGCACCTGTTCCAGCACTACGGACCGGACACGGTCGTGCACGTCCACCTCGGGCTGTGGGGCCGGTTCGCGAACCGGCGCCTGCCCGAGGCACCGCCCCGTGGCCAGGTCCGGATGCGGATCGTCGGCGGGACCCACTACGCCGATCTCCGCGGCCCGGCGGCATGCGAGCTGCTCGACGACGTCGCGGTGAAGGCCCTGCACGACCGGCTCGGCGAGGACCCGCTGCGCGACGACGCCGACCCCGACCGGGTCCGGCACCGGTTCGCCCGCTCCCGCGCGCCGCTCGCCGCACTGCTCATGGACCAGTCGGTGATCGCGGGTGTCGGCAACGTCTTCCGCGCCGAGACCCTCTTCCGCACCGGTCTCGATCCGCTGACCCCCGCCCGCGACCTGGACGACGACTCGTTCGGCCTGCTCTGGGACGACCTCTCCGCGATGCTGCGCGAGGGCGAGCGCCGCGGGCGGATCGAGACCCTGCTGCCCGAGCACGATCCGGCACTGCTCGAACCCGCCGACCGGGGCGCGGTCTGCGCGAGCGTCGTCTACGCCTACCGGCGCACCGGCCGGCCCTGCCTGGTCTGCGGGACGCCGATCGCGCACCGGGAGTTCCGCGCGCGCAACCTGTTCTGGTGCCCACGCTGCCAGGGCGGCGGCACCGCCCGCCCCGTCACCGGCAGGTGACACCCGCTTCACGATCGATGTCCGATCTGTCCCGCTCCGGGGGATACGAGTACCGTTCGGAGCATGGTGCCGACCGGGTCCCCGCGCGCGGGCACGGCCCGCGGGCCGGTGATCGGGTGGGACGTGGCGCTCTCCGGCATCGCCCTCACCGTCACCGGGATGCTGATCGCCCTCGGCGTGTTCGGCGCGGTGTTCCTGGTGGCCTTCCTCGACTACTGCCCGCCGCCGGCCTGCAGCTCGTCCCGGCTGTTGGTGTCGGTGGCCGGGTCGCTCGCCGTCGCCGTCGCGGCCGGGATCGCCGGGCTCGCGATGACCGTGCTGCGGATCGTCGAGCGCCGGCTGTCCTGGCCGTTCGCGCTGGTGACCCTGGCGATCACGACCGTCGCGATCGGGGTCGGTGCCGCGGGGTACACCAGCGCCATCGGCTACTGAGGGCTCACTCGCCGCGGTAGCGCCTGCGGCCCTCCCACACGTTCCTCCGGTCGAACATCGCCCGCCGTGTCTCGGTGGTCCAGCGTCCGACGAAGAAGCCGCCCACGCCTCCCAGCAGCAGGAGAATGATCGTCGCGGTGTCCATGGTGCCCCCCGGTGGTGGTTCGGGCGCTCGTGCCCGGCACATCCATGATGGACACACGAATGGGTGACATGATCGCTATTTCGTCGATCTTGATGATCCGGCGGGTGCCCGCCGGAAGGCGAGGGTGATGACCGCCGACATCAGCATCATCGCCGCGACCACCCACATCCCGGCCTGCGCGTCACCGGTCAGGTCCTTCAGCCAGCCGGTCACGAACGGCCCGACGAACCCGGACAGGTTCCCGAACGAGTTGACGAGGCCGATCCCGGCGGCCGCGCCGACACCGGTCAGGAACGAGTTCGGCAACGACCAGAACGGCGGGATCGCGGTGAACACGCCGATCGCGCAGACCGTCACGCACGCCATGACCAGCAGTGGTGAGGGCATCGCCAGCGCCGCGGCGATGGCGACGGCACCGACGGCCGCGGGCACGGCCACGTGCAGCGCCCGCTCGCCGGTGCGGTCGGAGTGCCGGGCCCACAGCACCATGGCCACCGACGCGATCGCGTACGGGACCGCGGTGATCAGCCCGACGTCGATCAGCGAGTAGTCCGCGCCGAACTGCTCCTCGAACCCGGCGATGATCTGGGGCAGGAAGAAGGCCAGCACGTAGAGGCCGAACACGATCCCGAAGTAGACGGCGGACAGCGCGATCACCCGGACGTCGCGCAGCGCCGCGCCGATCCCGCGGTCGTGACCGGCCTCCGCGGCGTCCTCGGCGGCGATCGTCTCCTCCAGCGCCGCCGCCCGGCCGGCCGGCAACCAGCGGGCCGACGACGGCCGGTCGGGGAGCAGCCACAGCACCGCGATCCCCAGCAGCACCGCGGGGACGCCCTCGACGAAGAACATGAACCGCCACCCGGCGTCGAACCCGAGCGCGCCGTCGCCGACGGTGATCAGCCAGGTCGACAGCGGCCCACCCACGACCGAGGACAGCGGCACGGCCAGGAAGAACAGCGCGACGATCCGCGCCCGGTCCGCCCTCGGGAACCAGTAGGTGAGGTAGAGGATGATCCCCGGGAAGAAGCCCGCCTCGGCGATGCCGAGCAGCACCCGGACGAGGTAGAACCCGATCTCGCCCTGGACGAACGCCGTCGACGACGCGACGATCCCCCAGGTCACCATGATCCGCGCGATCCAGAGCCGCGCGCCGACCCGGTGCAGGATGACGTTCGAGGGCACCTCGAAGAAGAAGTACCCGATGAAGAACAGCCCGGCGCCGAGGCCGTAGGCGGCCGCGGACAGCCCGAGGTCGGCGTTCATGGTCAGGGCCGCGAAACCGACGTTGACGCGGTCGATGTAGTTGAGCAGGTAGGCGAGCCCGAGCAGCGGGATCAGCCGGACGGTCGCGGTGCGGACCGCCGCCCGCACCTCCGCCTGCGGTCGTGCCGAGACCATCGCGCGTCCCCCTCCGTTGCGGTGCGCAGCCGTGGAGCAGTCTCGACGAGGACGATCAGTCCTTCAACCAGGCGTACGCGGTCTGCCGGGAGATCCCCAGCGCCGACGCCATCGCGCTGATCTCGCACCCGGCCTCCCGGCCGGCCCGGAGCAGCTCGCGCTGCCGGGAGCGCAGCTCCTCCAGCTCGGCGCCGGTCCCGCGCATGCGTGCCAGGAGCTCGTCGGCGTCGCCGGAGGTGCGGCGGCGCCCGGCGCCGGGCCGCGACCAGGACCGGACCTCGTCGGCGTCCCACACCTTCCGGCCGTCGGGGCCGGGACCGGGCAGCGGCGCGGGCGCCTGGCCCCGGCTGACGTAGGAGTTCCAGGTCCCCACCTGCACGCCCCAGTGGGCGGCGCACTCGTCGCTGGTCCAGGTCGTCACCGGGCAAGCGTGCCATCCAGTTCCGCCCGCACCCCGAGCAGCCGCACCGGACGGTCCGGGGCCATCTCGTCCAGCAGCGCGACGGCGACGCCCGCGATCACGTCGCCGTCGCGCCCCGGCGGGTCGAGGGCCCGGCTGCGGGTGGTGGTGCGGAAGCTGCGGGTCCGCACCCGGATCCCGACCCGGACGCAGTCGCGGTCCTCACCGGCGACGTCGGCGGCGACCCGGTGGGCCAGCGTGCGCAGCTCGGCGTGCATCGCGGAGCGGTCGGTGAGATCGGCGGGGAAGGTCGTCTCCCGGCTGCGCGAGCGCGGCACCCACGGGCCGGTGTCCAGCTCGGTGCGCCCCATCCCGCGGCCGAGCGAGACGTAGTACGGCCCGCGGTTCGGCCCGAGCCGGGCCGCCACGTCACCGGGGCGGGACTCCGCGAGCTCGGTGACGGTGGTGATCCCCAGCTCGGCGAGCGCCCGCGCGGTCGCCCGGCCGATGCCCGGCAGCGCCTCGGGCGGGTCGGCACCGAGGGTGGCGAACCAGTTCGCGGCGGTCAGCTCGTGCACCCCGCCCGGCTTGGCGTAGCCGGTGGCCGTCTTGGCCCGCAGCGTGTTGTCGCCGATCCCCACCGCGCAGGACAGCCCGGTCGAGGAGACCGTCTCCCGGATCCGCTCCGCGAGGGCCCACGGGTCGCCGTCGGTCCCGACGAACGCCTCGTCCCAGCCGATCACCTCGACCGGCTCGCCGAGATCGCGGAGCAGGCCCATGACCTGCTCGGAGACCTCCTCGTAGTACGGCTTGTCCGACGGCAGGAACACCGCGCCGGGGCACCTGCGTCGGGCGAGCCGCATCGGCATGCCCGACCGCACGCCGTAGGCGCGGGCCTCGTAGGACGCGGTGGCGACGACCGTGCGGGAGTCCGGGTCACCGTCGCCGCCGACGACCAGCGGTAGCCCGGCGAGCTCGGGCCTGCGCAGCAGCTCGGCCGCGGCCAGGAACTGGTCGAGGTCGGCGTGCAGGATGCGGTGGCTCACGGCCGGAGGATCGCTGGTTCAGGGGCGCAGCGCCGCGACCACCCAGCGCATCGTCGACCGGTCGGTGCAGGTCGCGAGGAGCTCGGCCTGCTCGACGGCCTCGTCGTCGTGGCGGCGGGTGTCGAACAGGTCCTCGACGACACCCGGCACGTCCAGGTGCTCGCCCCGCAGCGCCTGCGTGGGGCCGGCCAGGCCCAGGCGGGAGATCAGCAGCCGGAGCGTCCGGTACCCGATGACCCGCATCCCCGGAGTGAGCAGTGGGGACGGGGCCTCCGGGACCAGTCCGGCGGTCGCCGGCCGCCCCGGCATCGGTACGGCGCCGGGCGGGGAGCCCGGCAGCGTCACCGCGGACGCCGCGAGGACGCCGCCGTCGAGCATCGCCCACGCGTCGATCGCGGGGCGGTGGGGCTCGCGGCCCCACGCGGTGGGCAGGTCGTGGGCGGCGAGCCAGCCGCGCAGCCGGGGGCGCAGGTCCCAGCGGACGTCGAACACCCCGGCGCAGAGGTCGGAGTCGGAGAGGACCTCGGTCCAGCACGGTCCGCCCTGTCCGCTGCCGATGCCCGTGTCGGGCTGGATCGCCATCTCGTTCCCCCCGGACCCGCTCGCGACCGGTGATCCGCGTCACGCACGGGCCGGGTTTTCATCATACGGGCGCGCAAAGCCATGGACAGCCTGCCGCCGGACGCTCTACCCGCTGGTGTGACAACCTCCGGACGACGGCGTCCGGCGGTGCGCCGGATGCGCCGAACAGCGGGGTACTGTGACGTTCCGTCACCGTCTGGGGTTGCCAGGTGGTGATGGATGACACGATCGAGGGACTCCGTGGGCGCCGGTAACGAGGCAGGATGTCGGCAGCGATCCACAAGTGACGGCGACGTGGAGGCGACATGGACGGGAAGTACGACAGGATTCCGGCGGTGCACCCGGGGCTCATCCCGGCTGCGCGACGCTCGGTGGAGGACCTGCCGTCCGGCCGTGGTGTCGTCGACGCCGACCGCGGACGCGTGCTGGGCCGGTACGCGCGGCTGATGCGCTCCGGCCGCCCCGAGGTGTGCCGGCCGGGCCGGCGTGAGATCGAGGACCGCGAGCGGTTCGGCGGCGGGGGCGTCGCCGGCAGCGACGGCAAGGTCATCTATCCGGATCGTGACGCCGCCGAGTGCGCGGCCCGCGAGCTCGAGGCTCTCGGCGGGCGCCCGCAGCGCGCCTACCTCTGCCGCCGCTCGAAGCGCGGCCACTTCCACCTGACGACCGACCAGGTCGCCGAGCGCCGGGGCGTCCCGGCCGAGCTGATCCCGCGGCCCCGCCGCGGCGACTGAGCGGATCCCCGTCCCGCAGGTTCTGGTGATTCACCGGGATGCGACATCGATGTGATGCGCGGCACACGCTGATCGTCTAGCGTGGATGTGGCGGCGGTCACGTGGACCGTCGCACCCGGACCGACGCGGCCACCACCGCACGTCGACGCACCAGGAGGGCCTGCCCGTGAACCCCCACCTGCTGGAAGAACGAGTCGCCTCCGTCTCCGGCGGCGCCGACCTCGCCGAGACCACCCGCGCACGCCTCACCGCCCACAAGGCCACCGCCGACGCGTGCCGCCGGCGCACGCTGGAACGCCGTGCCGAGCTGGAGCGGGTGCTGGCCGGTACCGACGGCGCACAGGACGCGCTCGACCTGATGCTGGAGCTCGACGCGCTGGAGCGCGTGCAGGACCGGATCGACCAGCGCCTGTCCGAGCTGTGCGAGTCGCTGACCGACACGCGCACCCCGCGCTACGGCGACGCGCAGCCGGTGTAGATCACCCGCACGTCACACGTGCCCGTGGTTCGATGGCGGTGACACCGCCGTCGAACGACAGGGAGAGCACGTGCGTGCAGTGCAGGTCGTCGAGCTGGACGGGCCGTCCGCGGTCCGCGTCAACGAGGTGGACCCGCCGGTCCGGGGGGACGGCGAGGTCCTCGTCGACGTCGCCGCGGCCGGGGTCAACTTCCCGGACGTCCTGCTGACCCGCGGCCTGTACCAGTACAAGCCGGAGCCCCCCTTCACGCTCGGCTCGGAGTGCGCCGGGACTGTCCGCGAGGCCGGGCCGGGCAGCCGGTTCGCGCCGGGCGACCGGGTCGTCGCGTTCACGATGTCCGGGGTGTTCGCCGAGGTCGTCTCGGTGCCGGAGCAGGTCGTGCTGCCGCTGCCCGACGAGGTCGGGTTCGCGGCCGGGGCCTGCCTGCCGATGAACTACCTGACCGCGCACTTCACCCTGGAGACCCGGGGCGGCCTGCGGGCAGGGGAGACGGTCCTCGTCCAAGGTGCCGCGGGTGGCATCGGGACGGCGGTGATCCAGCTGGCGGCGGCGCTCGGCGCCACTGTCATCGGGGTCGCCTCCACCGAGGCCAAGGCCGACGTCGCACGGCAGGCCGGCGCGGCCCACGCCGTCGGCGTCGAGGGGTTCAAGGACGCCGTCAAGGAGCTCACCGGGGGAGCGGGCGTCGACATGGTCGTCGACCCGGTCGGCGGTGACCGCTTCACCGACTCGCTGCGCTGCCTCGGCCCACTGGGCCGGCTGATGGTCGTCGGGTTCACCGCGGGCGACATCCCGACCGTGAAGGTGAACCGGCTGCTGCTGAACAACGTCGACGTCCGCGGCGTCGGCTGGGGCGCCTACGCGCTCGCCCGGGACGGCTTCGTCGCGCAGGAGTGGGACGCGCTGCTCCCGCACCTGCGGTCCGGCGCGCTCGACCCGATCGTGAGCGAGCGCTTCCCGCTGGAGAAGGCGGGCGAGGCCCTGTCCCGGATCGACGACCGCGTCGTCACCGGCAAGGTCGTCCTGGAGACCTGACCGCCCCGTTCAGCCGGCCGGTTCGAGGTTGTGCCGGACCGCGGTCCGCGGGTGCGGCGCGGCCGGCGGCCGGTCCCCGCCACCCGGGTCGCGCGGGGCGGGGGCCGGGCCGGACCAGACCGGCCCCGCGACGGCCGTCGCCGGCTCGGCGACGTGCAGCCGGTGCCGGGCGGCGACCGCGCGACCGGCCGGACCGGTCTCGCCGAGTGCGTGCAGGGCGAGGGCCCGGTGCGCCGGGACCTCGCAGCGGCGCAGGAACCGGTCCAGCTCGCGCACCGCGTCGCCGGTCTCCCGGGCCCTGACCCAGGCACCCATCTCGACCTCCGCGACCTCGTTCCGGACCGCACCCAGCCGGACGCAGACGTACTCCAGGTCCTCCTCGGCGAGCTCGCCCGGCGCGGGGACGTGGACGCCCTGCTCCAGCAGGTACTCGTGCACCGCCCACAGACCCATCGGCGTCAGTGCGACGACCGTCGGGTCCGGGTCGTCGCGGTGCGCGACCTGGGACAGGTCGTCGAGCTCGTCGGCGTCGAGCGTCTCGGTCAGCTCGATCGCGCCGAGCAGCTCGCAGGCGTCGAGCAGGGCCGTCACGTCGCGGCGCCACAGCCGCTGCTCGACGTCGCCCGCGAGGTCGTCGACGACGCAGCCCGCCTCGTCGTTCACGGTGTCGCGGACCTGGCGGTGGAAGTGCTCCAGCGGGACCGGGCCGCCGCCGGCGCAGTACAGGCCGACCCAGAGCATGGGCAGGGCCTCGGACATCGACATCCCGAACAGCGACGGCGCGCCGAACACGTCGGTCCCGCCGAGGTTGTCGCCGAGCCGCCCGACGGACTCGAACACCCGGCGCCACAGCTCGATCGGCCGGTTCAGCAGCGGCCCGGCGCTCTTGACCGGCAGCAGCCGGCCGCGCACGACGCGGACGAGCCGGGCGGCCCGGGCCCAGCGCAGCAGCAGCGAGACCTCGGGCAGGTCGTCGCTGGTGCGGGCGGTCTCGCGGTAGAGGTGGTCGAGCTGCAGGTGCGCGGCCAGGTCGAGCGCGTCGGCGCGGCCCAGCCTGCCGTCCGAGGTGAGCCGTCGCCCGGCCCGCACCCAGACGGTCAGCTTGCGGAGCTGGTCCAGTGCCTCCGAGCGCTCCGCCGCGTCGACGAGCGTGGCGGCGCCGGGCATCGGCACCGGGGGCAGCTCGGGGTTCCACTCCGGCCGGGCGGGGCGCAGGGCGTCACGCCGCATGATCTCGGCGAGGGCGTGCCGGTCGACGTCGGCCTCGCCCGACCCGGCCCGGTCGAGGAAGCGCTGGACGGCCGACGGGTCGGCCGGGTCGATCCCGTTGCGGTGAAGCTGGACGCCCCAGAACTTGCCGAGGTCGTAGTTCCGCTCGTCGGCGAGGCCGTCGTGCAGCGCGGGGGTGGAGTCGAGCACCTGCCGGTGCAGCGCGTCGGGCTCGGACGACTGCGGGTCGAACCAGTCGTGCTCGGCGAGGAAGTCGACCAGGGCGTGGAACGCGGGGGCGACGTCGTCGGGCTCCAGCACGGTCACCTTGCGCGGGAACCACATCCCGAGCGCGTCGGCGATGTGCGCGCGGGTCCAGCGGCCCAGCCGGCGGTCGCGGGCGTACTTGTAGTCGAGCGTGGCGGCGACGAGCGCGGTGTCCACCTCGACGCGGCGACGGCGCGCCCAGACGAGGAACTGCTCCAGCAGGCGGCTCCGGGCCTCGGCGTACCCCTGGTCGTCCCCGGGGGTGAACACGAGACGCATCCGGCCCACTTTGTCAGGTCCCTCCATCCGTTCGGTCACGGGGTGGACGGTGATCCACTCCGGCTGCGGTGCGACGCCCGCGATGATCTCCGGTCGGCCGGCGGGCCCCGCCACCGGGAGCCCCTCCTGTGCAACGAGCGGAGTCGGCGCGGGTCACTCCCGACCACTCACCGTGCGTCGGTGTGCGGTCACCGCCTGTGAGTGACGTCTCGCCGCGCCGCGGCGTGTCGGTCCACGACCCTCCCACGACGACGGCGGCCGGGCACCCCGTCGGGGTACCCGGCCGCCCTGTCGTGCGGGGATCCGGTCTAGTCGCCGCCGACCGGGCTGTCCTTGCGGTCGGACGTCCCGCTCCCGGAGCCGTCGTCCGGGGTGGTGGTGTCCGCGGACCCGTCACCGGTCCCGTCCTCGGCGGACACCGGGCCCTCCCCGGGCTCGGTCATGGTGTAGCCGGGGCCGGTGCCGGGACCGTTCGCGTACCCGTTGGTGGAGGGCTCCTCCTTGTAGTCCTTCGGGAACACGCCGACCTTCACGTAGAAGTCGTCACCGTGCTTGTCGGTGGCCCAGTCGACGGCCTGCTCGATGACCTCGGCGCCCTTCTGCTCACGCAGGACCACGGGGTCGCGCCGCAGGTCCTTGTAGAGCGCGAAGCAGAGCATGACCATGATCACCACGAACGGGGCGGCGACCAGGATCGTGAGGTTCTGGATGCCGTCGAGCGCGTCCTCCCCGCCGGTGACCAGCATGAGCACGGCGACCGCACCCATGACCGCACCCCAGAAGATGACGACCCAGCGGCTCGGCTCGATGGTGCCGCGCTGCGAGAGCGTGCCCATGACGATCGAGGCCGCGTCGGCACCGGACACGAAGAAGATCGCGACCAGGAGCATCACCAGCAGGCCGGTGAAGGTGGCCCACGGGTAGGCCCCGAGCATCTCGAACAGCTGGACGTTCGAGTCGTCGGAGAACTGGGTCGTGCCCTGCTGCACCTGGGTGATGGCGGTGCCGCCGTAGACGCAGAACCAGACCAGCGAGACCAGGCTCGGCGCGAGGATCACGCCGCCGACGAACTCGCGGATCGTGCGGCCGCGCGAGATGCGGGCCAGGAACATGCCGACGAACGGCGTCCAGGAGATCCACCAGGCCCAGTAGAAGACGGTCCAGCCGGACAGCCACTCGAGCATCGGCTCGCCGCCGACGGCCTCGGTGCGCCCGACCATCTCGAAGAACTGCGAGAAGTACGCGCCGATCGTGGTCGGGATCAGGTCGAGGATGATCACCGTCGGGCCGACCACGAACACGAAGACGGTGAGCACGGCGGCCAGCACCATGTTGGTGTTGGACAGCCACTGGATGCCCCGGGCGACGCCGGAGACCGCGGACAGGATGAAGGCCGCGGTGAGCACGACGATGATCACGGCCAGCACCGGGGCGCCGACCTGGCCGTCGACCCAGCCGACGGTCTGCATGCCGCCGCCGATCTGGAAGGCGCCGATGCCCAGCGAGGCGGCGGAGCCGAACAGCGTGGCGAAGATGGCCAGGATGTCGATGGCCTTGCCGATGCCGCCCTCGGCGGCACGCTTGCCGATCAGCGGGATGAACGCCTGGCTGATCAGCTGACGGCGCCCCTTGCGGAACGTCGAGTAGGCGATGGCCAGGCCGACGACGGCGTAGATCGCCCACGGGTGCAGCGTCCAGTGGAACAGCGAGGTCGCCATCGAGACCTGGAGCGCCTCGATCGACTCCGGCGCCGCGGAGCCGGGCGGGGGCGAGGTGAAGAAGGTCAGCGGCTCGTTCACGCCGAAGAACATCAGCCCGATGCCCATGCCGGCGGAGAACATCATCGCGATCCAGGACACCGTCCGGAACTCGGGCTGCTCGTCGTCGGTGCCGAGCTTGATCCGGCCGAACTTGCTGAACGCGAGGAAGAGCGCGAACGCGACGAAGCCGGTCGCGGCGAGGATGAAGCCCCAGCCGCCACCGCGCATGAGGCCGTCGAGCATCGTGCTCGCGGCGTTCGCGAGGCTGTCGGGGGAGAGGAGACCCCACAGCACGAAGAGCAGGGCGAGCGCCGCACCCACTCCGAAAACGGTCCAGTCGGTGCGTGACCGACCCTCAGCGGCCCCGGAACTATCGGGATCCGTACGTGGTTCCGCCTGTGTCATAACAGGTCACGCCCCGACGGGCGTTTCCCCCCTCCCGGTCGAACACGATGAATCGTGCACAAGTCGTTTCGAGGGGGAAGTGTAGGTACTACGCTCGTCCCTGTCGCCGCCCACGTCCGCCGCTCCGGACGTCGTCGCAGGTCAGCGCCGTTCGGCGGTCGGTTGCGATTCGATATCGGCGCCGTCAGCGCCAGCCGGCGTCGTCCACCCCGCCCGGAACGGGTGCGGCCGGATCGTACGGGGTGCGGGTGAAGACGAAGGTGGCGAGCCACAGGTGGTCGCCCTCGATCCGCAGGGTCTCGCCGGCGAAGTAGCCGTCCATCCCGATCCACGTCCCGTCCGGACCCGGGCGGAACCGCGACGACCGGCCCGGTCGCCCGAGCCCGCCCAGGTGCAGCAGCCCGCCGCCGACCGCCCGCAGCGCGTACGGGGAGGGTCCCCAGAACCACGGCCCCAGCAGCCCCGGATCCACCGGCGCGGGCTCCGGCGACCACGCGTCGACGATCCGGGGCTCGGCCGCGCGGAGGTCGGCGAGCAGGCCGGCGCCGAGGCCGGAGTCCAGCCCGGTCGTCGTGTTCCCGAGTGCCAGCGCGCCGGTGCCCTCCTCGCGGTCCACCCAGAGCCCGGCGAGGAAGCCCGGCATCGAGCCGCCGTGCCCGACCAGCGTGGCGCCCTCGACCCGGAGCACCTGCACGCCGAGGCCGTACCCGGCCCAGATCGGCGACGAGGAGTCGATGCCCGCCGGCAGCGTCATCTCCTCGACCGTGGCCGGGGAGAGCACGCCGCCGGTGTCGCCGAGCAGGAACGCGCCCAGCCGGGCGAGATCGCGCGCGGAGCACCACAGCTGGCCGGCCGGGGCCATCACGCCCGCGTCGTGCTCGGGCTCGGGCAGGGTCAGCTCCGCCCACGGGTGCACGGCCAGTCCCTCGGCCGCCGGCGCCTGCGGCCGGGGCGAGGTGCGCTTCATCCCGAGCGGGGCCAGCACCTCGTCGTGCGCGACGTCGGACCAGCTCGTGCCGCGGCGGCGCGCGACCAGCTCCCCGAGCAGGCCGAAGCCGAGGTTCGAGTAGTGGAACCGGCGGGCCGCGGGCAGCACCCGGTCGGCGTCACCGAGGCTCAGCTCCTCCAGCGGGCCGCCGGGGCTGCGCTCCCACCACTGTCCGGGGCTCTCGGACCCGGCGCCCGCCAGGTGCGAGAGCAGCTGGCCGAGGGTGCGGTCGCCCAGCGGGGTGCCGGGCAGGTGCTGCTCCAGGCGGTCGTCGAGGTCGAGCAGGCCCTCGTCGCGCAGGCGCAGCACGGTGACCGCGCAGACCGTCTTGGTGATCGACCCGATCCGGTACTGCACGTCGTCGGCGTCCGCGCCCGCGGGCAACGCGCCGCGGCCGGCGTGCCAGACCAGGCCACCGTCCCGGACGACGCCGGCGACGAGGGAGGGGACGCGGCCGTCGCGCTGGGCGCGGGCGACGCGGGCGAGCAGGGTGCGCTGGGTGGAGGGCAGCAGATCGGGCACGACCCGACCGTAGTCCGGGTGGGCGGGGCGCGGGTGTCAGCCGCCGGAGGCCGTCCCGTCACCGGCCAGCCGGCGCAGCAGGGGAGCCGTGCGGAACCCGACCAGCGAGCGCATGACCAGCGACGTCGACGTCCGCTCCACCCCGTCGATGGCGAGCAGGTGCCCGGCGATGCGGTAGAGGTCGTCGGCGTCGCGGGCGACCAGGTGGACGAGCAGGTCCTCCTCGCCGGAGACGCCGTGCACCTCCAGCACCTCCGGTACCCGCTCCAGCGCGTCGGCGACCGCGGCGAGCTCGCGCTGCACCACCCGCACGGTGACGAAGGCGGTCAGCGGGTAGCCCAGCGCGGCCGGGTCGACGCGGCGCTCGAAGGTGTCGAGCGCCCCGAGCCGGTCGAGACGGGCCAGCCGGGCCTGCACGGTGTTGCGGGAGAGCCCGACCTTCCCGGCCAGCGCCAGCACGGTCGCCCGCGGGTCCTCGGCGAGGGCCAGCAGGAGCCGGGCGTCGTGCCCGTCGAGGTCGGTCGGCGCCGGTGCGCCCGGACCCGGCGGCACCGCGCGATCGCCGCCGCCGGTCGTGTGGGTGTGGTCGCCGGTGTGCACTCTGCCCGTCCCCGCTCGGTCCGCTGCCCGTGGATCCGTGCACTCTGCACGGTCCCGCCGGATCAGGTTGTGCACTCATGATCGTGGTGGTGGGCTGGGGGAGCAACCTGCGCGAGCAGCGACGAAGCTGGAGACGACGATGAGCACGGCAGCCGACCCGACGAACGCCCCCGCCGTCCCGGCGGCCGGGCCGATGGCCGAGATCGAGCAGCGGGTGCTGTGGCTGTCGACGGCGATCATCGACGCGGCCAACCGGCGCGGCGACCCCAGCGGCCTCAAGGTGGGCGGGCACCAGGCGTCGTCGGCCTCGCTGGTGACGATCATGACGTCGCTCTGGTTCGAGCACCTGCAGCCCGGTGACCGGGTCTCGGTCAAGCCGCACGCGTCGCCCGTCCTGCACGCGATCAACTACCTGCTCGGCGAGCTGGACGCGTCCTACCTGCCGACGCTGCGGGCGTTCGGCGGGCTGCAGTCCTACCCGTCCCGCTCGAAGGACCCCGACCCCGTCGACTACTCGACCGGCTCGGTCGGCATCGGCGCGACCGCCCCGATCTGGGGGGCCGTGGCCCGCCGCTACGTCTCGTCGCGGTTCGGCGGTGTCTCCCAGGGGCGCCAGTACTCCCTGGTCGGCGACGCCGAGCTGGACGAGGGCGCGGTCTGGGAGGCCATCCTCGACCCGATGGTCGGCGAGCTCGGCGAGGTCGTCTGGATCGTCGACCTGAACCGCCAGTCGCTGGACCGGGTCGTGCCCAACATCGGGGCGACGCGCATCGAGGGCATGTTCGCCGCCGCCGGCTGGCAGGTCCTCACGGTCAAGTACGGGCGGCTGCTGCACGAGCTGTTCGCCCGTCCCGGCGGCGAGGCGCTGCGGACCCGGATCGACACCATGCAGAACCCCGAGTACCAGCGGCTGCTGCGGTGCGACGCCGGCGAGGTCCGCACCCGGCTGCCCGGCGACGACCCCGGGCTCGCCGAGCTGGTGGCGACGCTGGACGACGAGACGCTGCTCGCCGCCGTCCGGAACCTGGGCGGGCACGACCCGGACGCGCTGCGCGAGGCGTTCGACGCGATCGACGACTCCCGCCCGACCGTCGTCCTCGCCTACACGGTGAAGGGGCACGGCCTCGCGTCGGCGGGGCACCCGCAGAACCACGGCTCGATCCTCGACGCCGGCCAGATGCGCGAGCTCGCCGACGCGGTCGGCGCCGACGTCGACGACCCGTGGCGGCGGTTCCCGGCAGGCTCCGCGGCCGCCGAGCTGTGCCTGGCCACCGCACGGCGCCTGCACCGCGACCCCGTGGAGGACCACCCGGCTCCCGCGCTGCCCACCGACATCGGCCGCACCCCGACCGGCCGCGCCACCACGCAGGCGGCGCTGGGCCGCGCGCTGCTCGACATCACCCGGGAGGCGCCCGACGCCGCCGGGCGGGTCGTCACCCTGTGCCCGGACGTGTCGTCGTCGACCAACCTCGGCGGCTGGGTCAACAAGGTCGGCGTCTGGTCGACGGCCGAGCGCAAGGACTGGTTCGACGACGACCCCGAGACGATCCTGCACTGGCGCGAGCGCCCCACCGGCCAGCACCTGGAGCTGGGCATCGCCGAGGGGAACCTCGTCGGTGCGCTCGGCGAGCTGGGCGCCACCTGGTCGCGGTGGGGGCAGCCGCTGCTGCCGATCGGGGTGCTCTACGACCCGTTCGTCGAGCGGGCGCTGGAGCCGTGGTCGTTCGGGATCTACGCCGGCGGGCAGTCGATCCTGGTGGGGACGCCGTCCGGGGTGTCGCTGGCACCGGAGGGCGGCGCCCACCAGTCGGTGACGACGCCGTCGGTCGGGCTGGAGCAGCCGGGCTGCGTGACCTACGAGCCGGCGTTCGCGATCGACGTCGAGTGGACGCTGCTGGCGTCGCTGGCCCGTCTCGGGCGGCCGAACGGGACGTCGGCGTACCTGCGGCTCTCGACGCGCCCGGTCGACCAGTCCCTCGCGGCGATCCCGGCGGACCCGGCCGCGCGGGAGCGCCGTCGCCGGCAGGTCGTCGCCGGCGCCTACCCGCTGCGCCGTACCGAGAGCACCCCGGACCTGACGATCGCCGCGGCCGGGCCGCTGCTCACCGAGGCGCTCGCCGCGGCCGACCGGCTCGCCGGGCAGGGGTACGCGGTGGAGGTCGTCTGCGTGACCAGCCCCGGGCTGCTGTTCGACGCCGTCCAGGCGCGGGCCGGGCGCCCGGCCCGGCCGCAGGCCGAGCCGTGGGTGCTCGACTCCGTCTTCCCGGCCCGCCGGGCGGCACCGATGGTGACGCTGCTCGACGGGCACCCGCACACCCTCGCGTTCCTGGCCGGGATCAACCGGGTGCCCGCCACCCACCTGGGCGTGTCCCGGTTCGGGCAGTCCGGCGACCTCGCCTCGGTGTACGCCCACCACGGGCTCGACGCCGACGCGGTCGTCGGTGCCGCCCTGGACCTGTTGTAGCCCGGGCCGCCGGTCAGCCCGCCGCCGCGACCCGGGCGGGCGCCGCCAGCGTGGCGTCGAGCCAGTCGAAGACGCGGCGGTGGTACACGGCACGCCCGCTCGTCTCGCAGTGCCCGGAGACGTCGTCGGCCCGGCCGAACTCGACGTACTCGACGGGGCAGGTCAGCGCGGCGGCGAGGACCGGGGCCGCCGCGGACAGTTCGTCGCCCGCGGTGCGGCACACGAACGTCGGGCAGCGGACGAGGTGCTCGCGGCCCTTGAGCGTGTACGCGGCGAGCATCGACAGCATCTCCAGCGGGTCGCCGGCCCCGTGCACCCAGAGGTTGCGGCGCATCGACCAGCCTGCGGACGGCTTGCGGATGGTGGAGCCGAGGGCGGCACGCAGCAGGGGCCGGGTGAGCGGAGTGCCGTGGGGGAGCCCCCGGGCCAGCACGCGGGGCAGCTTCGCGCGGACGGCGTCGAGCAGGTCGTAGGGCCCGCTGTCGGAGACGCAGGCGGCCAGCCGGTGCTCGGCGGTCGCGGCCCGCGGGGCGGTGTAGCCGCCGAAGCTCCAGCCGATCAGCGCGATCCGCGCCGGGTCGACGTCGGGGCGGGCGAGGGCGTGGTCGACGACGGGGGAGACGACGTTCTCCCAGTCCGGCCGGAAGGGGATGCCCTGGTCGAGGATCACCGATCCCTGGCCGGGGCCGTCGAAGGCGAGCACGTGGTAGCCGCGCTCCAGGGCGGCGGCGCCGGAGGCGAGGTAGAGCTCCTCGACCGTGCCGTCGTAGCCGTCGGTGAGGATCACGGTCGGCCGGGGCCGGTCGTCGCCGGCTGCGCGGAAGAAGTAGCCGGGCAGCGTGGTGCCCTCGTACGGGATCGCCAGGACCTCCGGCGGGCGGTCGAACAGCTCGCCCGCGGCGCGGAAGGCCGCCGTCTGGGCCCGTGAGCTGTCCCGGAACCGCTGGTCCACCGGCGCCCCCATGAGGAACAGGCCGGCGGTGCGGTGGTAGTTCGACGCCCGCAGGAACGCGTCCCGGGCGCTCGCCCGGTGCCCCCGGCGCAGGCTCTCCTCGGCGTCACGCTGCACGCGTTCCGCGGTCGCGGACCACTCCGCGTACCAGAGTGCGCCGTCGGTGCGGGTGATCCGCCGTGCGGTCGCCACGCACTCGCCGAGCTCCGCCCCGCCGGACCGGACGTAGGCCAGCGCACGCACGAACTGGGCGTCGAAGAGGTCGTCCTGCATCACGAGGCCCACGGGCCCTCCCGGAATCGGATCGGTCGCGGGCTCAGCGCAGGATCTCCACGAGCAGCACCCAGGTGGTGGTCAGCGCGCCCGCGAAGGCGGCGAGGACGGCGAACACGAGCACGTACAGGCCGGCGGTGCTGCCCGTGACCAGCAGGACACCGCTCACCAGCACGCCGCCCGCCGTGCACACGGCGGGGGTGACGGTGCTGGCGAGCCGGACGGCCACCGGTTGCTCGGGCGGCCGGACGCCCGGCCGGGCCTGCCAGAGCAGCCCCGGGCAGACCAGTGCGGCGAGCACGAGCAGCTCGACGCCGAACGCCGCCGGGGTCTGCGGCACGAGCAGCAGCATCGCCGACGCGGTCGGGACGAGGAGCAGCAGCAGCGCGAACGCGGAGCGGCTCTGCAGCAGCGCGGAGCCGATGATCTGCCGCAGGTTGATCGAGATCGAGACGAAGAGCAGGCCGATCAGGGCGGCACCGGCGCCCGTGACGGCGACCCCGAACTCGCTCCATGCCTCCACGGAGCGGGGACTCGCCGGGCGCGGTGCCGGTGTTAGCGGACGCTCACGCCGGTGCCGGCGGGGCCGGCGGTTCCTGCGGCGGGTCGTTGTCGCGCCCGGACTTGTCGCCGGGCTTGTCGTCGCCGCCCGCGGCGAGGAAGCGTTCGAACTCGGCGGCCAGCTCGTCACCGCTGGGCAGGTCACGACCCTCCAGCTCGTCGGTGAGGTTCCCGCCCTCGCGGGCCGCGGCGACCTGGTCGTACTGCTCCTCGAGCGCCTTCACCACCTGGACGACCTCGTCGGAGTCGGCCATCTGCTCGGCGATCTCGGTGTCGGCCTGCTCGGCGGCGCGGGTCAGCGTCTCGGTCGGCAGGTAGAGACCGGCGGAGAGGCCGGCGTGGTCCAGCAGCACCCGCGCGGCCTGCGGGTACGCCGACCGGGCCAGGTAGTGCGGCACGTGCACGGCGTACCCCATCGCGTCCTGACCGGTCTGCCCGAGCCGGTACTCGAGCAGCGCGGCCGCGCTCCCCGGGACGTCCGCGGTCGCGAACCAGGGGGTGTGGCCCTCGACCAGCTCGGGGCGGGTCGCGTGCGCGGTGACGCCGATCGGACGGGTGTGCGGCACCGCCATCGGGATGCCCTGCAGGGTGATCACCAGGCGGACGCCGAGCTGCTCGACCAGCAGGCCGACGGCGGCGACGAACCGCTCCCACTGGGTGTCCGGCTCGGGGCCGGAGAGGAGCAGGTACTGGGTCTCGCCGGTGTCGGTGAGTGCGACGACGTCGAGGGCGGGCGGGTCGTAGTCGGACCAGTGGTCGGTCTCGAAGCGCAGCGGCGGGCGCCGGGAGCGGTAGTCGACGAGCTGGTCGATGTCGAAGCTCGCGACCGGCGTGGTCTCGCGCTCGTCGGTCAGCGCGCCGACCGCGAGGGCCGCGGCGTTCCCCGCGTCGACGAAGCCGTCGAGGACGACGATGAGGACGGGCTCGTCGAGCCGCGGTGCGGCCTCGTCGACCTGGTAGAGCTGGGCGGGATCGAGCACCGGTGTCCTCCGTGTCGTGGCGTGCGGCCCGACCCTATCCGGATGCGCGCCGCCCGCGCCCGGTACTCGTCGGAGGTCCGCGGTGTGAGACGTGTCGTCGGAGCGGGTGTGCGGTGTGCGCATGGACCACAATGGGGTTCCGTCATGCACACGTCACAGCGCGCTTACCTCGTCTGGTCCGCCGGTCTCCTCGCCTACGTCGTGGCGGTGCTTCAACGCAGCTCGTTCGGCGTCGCCGGGCTGGACGCCGCCGACCGGTTCGACGCGTCACCGACGATGCTCGGCGGCTTCCTCGTCCTGCAGCTGCTGGTCTACGCGATGCTGCAGGTCCCGGTCGGGCTGCTCCTCGACCGGTTCGGCGCGCGGACGATGGTGCTCGCCGGCGCGGTGACGATGACGGCCGCGCAGGTCCTGGTCGCGCTCGCGACCTCGCTGCCGCTGGCGATCATGGCCCGGGTGCTCGTCGGTGTCGGTGACGCGCTGACCTTCATCTCGGTGCTGTCGGTCCTGTCGGTGTGGTTCCCGGCCCGCCGGGTCCCGCTGATGACCCAGCTCACGGCGCTGCTCGGCCAGTTCGGGCAGGTGCTCTCGGCGGTGCCGCTGGCCACCGTGCTGCACGGCTGGGGCTGGACACCGGCGTTCCTCGCCGCCGCGGGGGCCGGCGTCGTCGCCGGGATCGCGGTGTTCGCGGGGTTCCGCAACCGCCCGCCGGGTGCGCCCGCCCCGGCGGCCGCCGCGAGCCCGCGCGAGGTCCTCGACGGCCTGAAGGGCGCGTGGCGCCATCCGGGGACCCGGCTCGGGCTGTGGTCGCACGCCGGGACGCAGTTCTCCGGCCTGGTGTTCGCGCTGCTCTGGGGCGTGCCGTACCTGGTGGTGGGGCAGGGCATGAGCCCGACCGGTGCCTCGGTGATGCTGACCGTGCTGGTGCTGGCGGGCGCCGTCGTCGGGCCGGTGTTCGGCGAGTTCACCGCCCGGCACCCGCTGCGCCGGTCCTGGCTCGTGCTGTCGGTGATCGCGGCGACCGTGCTGGTGTGGGTCGCGGTGCTGCTCGTGCCGCCGCCGGCGCCGATGTGGCTGCTGGTGCTGCTCGTCGTCGTGCTGGCCGCGAACGGGCCGTGCTCGGCCGTCGGGTTCGACTACGCCCGCACGTTCAACCCCGAGCACCGGCGCGGGACGGCGGTCGGCATCGTCAACGTCGGCGGGTTCACCGCGTCGCTGACGACGACGCTGCTCGTCGGCGCCGTGCTCGGGGCCTCGGGCGGCTACACGCCGGAGGCGTTCCGGACGGCCTGGCTGGTGCAGTTCCCGATCTGGGCGATCACCGTGGTCGGTGTCGTCGGCGCCCGTCGCAAGGCGCGCCGGGTGATGGCGGCCGAGGGCACGGTCGTCCCGCCGATCCGGGACGTGCTGCGGCGCGGCCGTCGCCGCCGCGAACTGTCCTGAGGACACCGGTGCCCGGCCGCGCGGCCGGGCACCGGCGTGATCACTCCGCCAGCAGGCGGTAGAGCGCCTTGCGGGCCTCGGTCAGCGACTCGGTCGCCGAGGCGACCTGCTCGGCCGACCCGGCCGCAGCGACCTGCTGGGCGGCGGCGAACAGCTTGGACAGCTCCTCGCCGAGCCCGTCGGCCGGCTCGTCGGACGCCTCGCCGTCGGCGGTGAAGGGGGCCCACACCGCGTCCAGCGCGGCGCGGTTCTCCTCCACGTGCCGGGTGCCCTCCTCGGTGAGGTGGACGACCCGGCGGCCCTCGGTCTGTTCCGAGCGGACCAGGCCCTCGTCCTCGAGCTGGGACAGCATCGGGTAGACCGAGCCGGGGCTCGGCTTCCACTGTCCGCCGGAGCGCGCGGTGATCTCCTGGATGATCTCGTAGCCGTGCCGCGGGCCGTCGGCGACGACGGCGAGCACCGCCGTGCGGACGTCACCGCGGGCGGTGCGACGGCCCCGCCGGCCGAAGCCGCGCGGTCCGCCCGGCCCGAACGGACCGCCGGGGCCGAAGCCACCCGGTCCGAAGGGGCCACCGGGGCCGAAGCCACCGGGTCCGAAGGGGCCGCCCGGCCCGAAGCCGCGTCCGCGACCGTGGGGGCCACCGCGGTGGTGCCGGCGTCCGCGGCCGCGCGGGCCGCGCTCTTCTCCTTCGTCGTGCTCGTCGTCCATGGGTGCCTCCTGGGGGCCGCAGGTGAAGGGGGAGTCGGGTCCGAACCGGGCCCGGGGGTGGCGATGGCCGGGGCGGCGTCCGCGTGCGAACGGCGGGCCCCAGGGCATGTCTCGCGTGGTCATGACTCGTGGTCCTCTCGTCGTGAGCCTCCTCTTCGATCGGCTCGTGTGCCATCACGATATATCGCGACCTGTCAGCGTTGCAACGAGATATGTCTGAGAATCTGCTGAGGAGGACCCCCGCCGTTCGGCGGGTGGCCGGTCGCACGGGTCCCGTGTTGACTGTTCGTGCAGGTCCGGGGGGATGCCGGGCCGGACGAGGGGAGGTCGCCGTGGGGCGTCACGACAGGAACGACGGCTCCGAGGGCGCGTCCCGGGGCGAGGCCGAGATGCTCGACCTGAGCGAGGTCTCGGCGGAGGACCTGCGCGACCGGCTCTCCGCGCGCTCCGACGGCCGCGACGAGCGCGTCGTCCACGCGGCGACGGAGCTCCGGGCGAGTCTCGACCGGCTCACCGGGGCGATCGCCTACCGGCGCGAGGCCCTGGTCACCCGGGCCGGGGAGATCGCGCGGGCCGCGGCCCCTTTCGCCGGCGGGGCGGCCGCGGCCGGGGTCGGGGCGTTGCTGGTCGTCAGGCGGGCCCGGCGGCCGCGACAGCGCTGACCGGCCGGGGTCACTCCCCGGGCGCGAGCAGGGCGTGCAGGATCCGCTGCAGTGCGGCGCGGTCGCGCGCCGTGATCGTCGCCAGCCTGCGCTCGAACTCCGTCGCGAGCGCCGCGAGTGCCCGGTCCCGGGCCACCTCGCCCTCGGGGGTGAGCGCGAGGCGGTGCCGCCGGAGGTCCGCGTCGTCGATCTCGCGTCGCACGAGTCCCTTGCCGACGAGGTTGCGGACGTAGACGGTCACGCTCGCCCTGGGGATCACCAGCGCCGCCGCCAGCTCGGCCGGGTACGGCGACGTGCCCACCTCGGCGAGGACGAAGAACTCCTTCGTCTCGAGCCCGAGCGCGGCCAGCTCGCCTGTGCAGGCGTCCAGCACGACGGTGAGCAGGCGGTGGTTCAGCGTCCACAGCTGCGCGGCGTCGACCGACATGCGCGTCTCCCGTCAGGTAGTACAGTTCTAAACAAGTACGAGAATGAACTGGTGGTGGTCCGGAACGGCCGATGGTCGGACGGACTCTAGGCGGAAGGCGTCACCCGGTGCTCCAGCACGTCACGATCCTGCGCGGGCCGATCGAGCTCGCCGCCGACCTCCACCTGCCCGACGACGCCGGCGACGCGCCGCTGCGCGCCGTCGTGCTCTCCACCCCGGGCAGCAGCGTGAAGGAGCAGATCGGCGCGAACTACGCCGCCCGCCTCGCCGCCCGGGGCATCGCGGCGCTCGTGTTCGACCCGGCACACCAGGGGAGCAGCGGCGGCGAGCCCCGCGACCTCGAGGACCCGTACCGCCGTGGCGAGGACATCTCGTACGCGATCGACACTCTCGGCACGCTCCCCGGTATCGACCCGGAGCGGATCGGCGTCCTCGGCATCTGTGCCGGCGGCGGCTACGCGGTGCACACCGCCCGGACCGACCACCGCATCCGGGCGGTCGGCACGGTCGTCCCCGGGAACATGGGCACCTCGTTCCGCGGCTTCCAGCCGGACGGGCCGGTGGCCGCGCTCGACGCCCTGGCCGCCGCACGCACCGAGGAGAACCGCACCGGTGAGCAGGCCCGGGTGAACTGGCTGCCCGACACCCCGGAGGACGCCGTCGCGGCCGGCCTGACCGACCTCGACACCACCCAGGCCGTCACCTACTACCGGACCGCGCGGGGTGGCCACGAGCACTCGACGAACCGCCGCCTCGCGCGCGGCGACGCGTTGCTCCTGGGGTACGACGCGTTCCACCTGGTCGACCGGCTCATGACCCAGCCGCTGCAGGTCGTGCTCGCCGGGCGCGCAGGGAACACCGGCTCGTCCGAGGCGGGGAGGCGGCTGTGGGACCTGGCGCCGCACCCCGTCGACCTCATGGTCGTCGAGGGCGCCGGCCACTACGAGATGTACGACGTCCCCGAGTACGTCGACGCGGCCACCGACCGCCTGGCCGCCTTCTACGAGTCCCACCTGTAACCCGTGATCACGGACCGGGAAGGGAGGCGGCCGGTCACTCGTCGTCCCAGCGGGGGGAGGTCGTGCGGGGCGGGAGCAGCGCGGCGCCGAGCCGGACCAGGTGCGGGCGGCCGGACCCGACGGCGTCGCGTACCGCGGCGCCGAGCCCGGCGATCGGGACGTCGACCGCGTCCAGCCCGTACGCGTGGGCCAGCGCGACCAGGTCGGGGGTGTGCAGGTCCACCCCGGCGTGCGGCGCACCGGCGCGGTCCTGGTCGTAGCGGAGCATCCCGTACCCGCCGTCGTCGACGACGAGGACGGTCACCGGCAGCTGCTCCTGCACCAGCGTCGCGAGCTCACCGACGGCCATGGCGAGCCCGCCGTCGCCCACCACGGCCAGGGTCGGGGTCCCGGTCGCCGCCACGCCGAGCGCCGCGGGCAGGCCGAACCCGAGGGTGCCCCAGCCGACCGGGTACGCGAGGCCGCGCGGCCCGCTCACCCGGGCGTAGCCGCCGGTCCAGTAGCCCGCGACGGCCATGTCGCAGACGACGGCGGCGCCGGTCGCCGTCACCGACTCGACGGCCTCGACCAGCGTCCAGGCGTCGGCGGTCGCCGGGTCGTCACGCAGGCGGGCCCGGACCCGGCCGGCGACGCCGGTGTCCCACCACGGCCCGCGCCCCGGGAGCCCGGCGGCCAGCTCCCCGGCGATCACGGCCACGTCGCCGGTCAGGGCGTGGTCGGGCGTCCACTCCGGCGGATCGGCCGGCGGCGCCGGGTCGACGGTGACGAGCACCGGCGGGCGGGGCATCGTCCAGTTGCGGGTGTCCATCCCGTCCAGCCCGCCGCCGACGGCGAGCAGGACGTCCGCCGACCCGACGAGCGCGGCGACCTCCGGCTCGTGCGGGGGAGCGTCGAGCGCGCCGTCGAGCCCGCGCGCCCCGAATGCGGTGACCAGCGGCGCCCCGAGCCGGCGGGCGAGCGCGGAGACCGGTCCGGCGGCGTCGACGGCACCGCGCCCCGCCCAGACGACGACGGTCCCGCCCGCGAGGACAGCCGTCACCGCGGCGAGCGCGTCGTCGTCGGGTCGTGCCGGGGCTCCGTCCTCGACGGTGCAGGGAGCGACCTCGGCGGGTGCGCCCAGCAGGTCGGCGGGGACGTCGACGTAGACCGGGCCGCGCGGCTCGGTCAGCGCGACGACGACCGCCTCCCGGACCGCCCGCGCGGTGTCGGCCGCCGTGCGCGGGGTGCGGACCGCCTTCACCAGCGGCGCGAACACCGCGGCCTGGTCCCGTGACTCGTGCAGCACCCCGCGCAGCCGGCCCGGGCGCCGCAGCCGCTGCGGGATCTCCGAGGCCACCAGCACCACCGGTGACCCGGCCGCCGCGGCCTCGCCGAGACCGGTGAGCGCGTTCGTCGCCCCCGGCCCGGTGGTCACGACGGCCGCGCCGAGCCGCCCGGTGCGGCGGGCCCAGCCGTCGGCGGCGGCGGTCGCGGCCTGCTCGTGCCGGACGACGACCGGTGAGCCGGGTCCGGGACCGAAGAACGCGAGGTTGTGCACGCCGGGCAGGCCGAACACGGTCGTGGCGCCCGCCTCGCGCAGGACCGACAGCACGTCGTCGGCGACGGTCGGTCCCGTCATGCGGAGGCGGGACGCGCGCCCGCGGCGGCGAGCGCGGCGAGCAGGGCGGCGGCGTCGTCACGGCGACCGGCCGGGACCCTGCCCAGGACGGCGGCGATCTCCGCCCGGCGGTGCTCGTCGATGTCGTGGACGACGGCGCGGCCGGCCGCGGTGAGCTCGACGACGAGGTGCCGGCGGTCGTCGTCGTGGGTGCGGCGGGCGATCAGCCCGGCCCGCACCAGCCGCTCGACCACCCGGGTGGCGTTGGACGAGTGCACGCCCAGCCCGCGCCCGACGGTCGCGACGTTCGTCGGCCCGGACTCGTCGATCATCATCAGGACCCTGAGCTGCGGCAACGTGATCGCGTTGTCGGTCGCGGCGACGGCGCGGACGCTGATCCCGGTGAACAGCCGCGCCACCGCGAGTCCGGCCTCCACGTCGGCGCTGCGGACGTGATCCATCTCGCGGGCTCGTGTGTCGGGCACGTCGCGTCCCCTCCCTGACGGGCGGATTTTACCGGCCGATGAGAGCTCGCCCGGAAGTTCTTGGCATTGCACAACTACTGCGCAAGCGCAACAATAGCGGGCGTCGAAGGGAGAGTTCCATGAAGGTGTCCGACATCCTGCGGATCAAGGGCGACGCGGTGCAGACCGTGCTGTCGTGGAACACGGTGGGGGAGGCGGCCACGCGGCTCGCCGGACCGCCCGCCATCGGCGCCCTGGTGGTGTCCGACGACGGGTTCCGTGAGCGTGTCGACGGGATCGTCTCCGAGCGGGACATCGTGCGCCGGCTCGCGTCCGACGGCGGCGCGGTCAGCCGCCTGACGGTCGCCGACGTGATGACCCGGCACGTGATCACCTGCCGGCCCGACGACCCCATCGCCGAGGTCATGGCGCAGATGAACCGCTGGCGGCACCGCCACCTGCCGGTCGTCGAGGACGGGAAGCTCTGCGGGATGATCAGTATCGGCGACGTCGTGAAGCAGCGGCTGGCCGAGATGAGCACCGAGGCCGGGGTGCTGCGCGACATCTACCTCGCCTCGCACTGATCCCCGGGCGGGGCCCGCCGGGAGGGTGACGTCCGTTCCACCGGGAACGACGGCGGGTGCGCGTGCGTTGACCATGTCATGAGCGCTGCATCCGCCACGTCCCGCCGGGCCGGTCGTACGGCCGCGTTCACCGCGCTGTTCCGGGCGCTGACCCGTCGCGGCGGTCCCGGTGAGCCCGGCCCCGCCGCCCGGGTCAGGGCCCTGCCGTCCATGGTCGGCGACGCCTGGCGCGGTACCTACCCGCACCTGGGCAAGGGCCGGATGGCCACGTTCCTGCTGGCACTGGCCTACCTGGTCTCGCCGGTCGACCTCGTGCCCGAGGCGTTCCTGGCCGTGCTGGGCCTCACCGACGACGCCGTCGTCGCCATGTGGCTGGGCGGGGCCCTGCTGGTCGAGGCCGACCGCTACCTCGGCTGGCGCCGGAGCGCCCCCGTCGTGATCGACGGCGGTCAGGTCGCGCAGTTCGACCGGACGTAGTCGTTGATCCGCTGCGACGCCGCCTGGTACTCGGGGTCGCTGCGGGCCTGCGCGATCTCCGGGTCCCGTGCGACGGCCATCGTGTCGCCGCCGTTGGCCTCGAGCAGCTCCAGCTGACGCTCGACGAGCTGGTTGGCCCGGTCGAAGTCGGCGCGGATCTCCTGCGGAGCCAGCGAGCTGACCTGCTGGTTCGCCCGGCGGACCTCGGCGGCGACCCGGTCGATGTCGCCCAGCGAGCGGCCGATCGCGAGCCCGCTGACCGGCTGGGCGGCGTCCCGGCTGGCCTGCACCGCCTCGCAGAACGGGGTCGTCGCGACCGCCTCGGTGGTCGTCGCCTGGCGGGACGAGCCGGGCTGCGTGGCGAGCGACCCGCCGCACCCGGCGACGAGCACGAGGGCCGCCGGGACGAGCAGCGCGAGCCGCCGTACAGCCGTCATCGTGGTGCCTCCCCGTCGCCGACCGGGCCGGGCGGCCGATCCGTCGGCGGAATTCTAGGTCGGGGCCCGTGAGGTCCCTGTCGGCGGACCCCGCGGCACGCGACCGGAAATGCGGATGCCCGTCCGGCGCCGGTGCGCGATCGTCGATCACCCCCGATCGCCGGGGCGTACCGAACCGGAAGGACGAGCCATGTTCACCCTCACCGGCACCGCCGCACCGGTCCGTCTCTGGACGGACCCGGAATCGGTCGAGCCGGGCGCACTGACCCAGCTGCGCAACTGCGCGGCGCTGCCCTGGACGCACGGCGTCGCCGTCATGCCGGACGTGCACCAGGGCTACGGCGCGACCGTGGGCTCGGTCGTCGCCATGCGCGACGCCGTCTCCCCGGGCGCCGTCGGCGTCGACATCGGGTGCGGCATGTCCGCGGTCCGCACCGACCTGACCGCGGCCGACCTCCCCGACTCGCTCGCCCGCGTCCGGTCGCAGGTCGAGCGGGACGTCCCGGTCGGGCGCGCCGGCCACCGCGACGGCCCCGACCTGGCCCGCCTCGGCATCGAGGACGGCTACGACTGGACGGCGTTCTGGACCGGGTTCGACCGGCTGCACCACCTGCGCGACGCGTCGTGGACCAGCGAGGACGCGCTCCGCACGAAGGCACACCGGCAGCTCGGCTCGCTCGGCTCCGGAAACCACTTCCTCGAGCTGTGCACCGACGGCGACGACCGGGTCTGGCTGATGCTGCACTCCGGCTCGCGCGGGATCGGCAACGTCCTCGCGAACCTGCACATCGAGAAGGCGAAGGAGCTGCCGCACAACCAGGACCTGCCCGACCGCGACCTCGCCGTGTTCCTGTCCGGGACACCGCAGATGGACGCCTACCGGGCCGACCTCTTCTGGGCGCAGGAGTACGCCCGGCTCAACCGGCACGTGATGATGCGGCTGTTCGAGGCGGCGCTCGCCCGCGCACTGGGCCGGCCGGTGGCGTTCGAGCCCGAGGTGTCCTGCCACCACAACTACGTGTCCGAGGAGACCTACGACGGTGTCGAGCTCGTCGTGACCCGCAAGGGCGCGATCTCCACCGAGGGCGGGCGCCGGGGGATCATCCCCGGGTCGATGGGGACCGGTTCCTTCATCGTCTCCGGCCTGGCGGCCCCGGAGTCGTACTGCTCGGCGTCGCACGGTGCCGGGCGGCGGATGTCGCGGGGAGCGGCGCGCCGGCAGTTCTCGGTGGCCGACCTGCAGGCCCAGACCGAGGGCGTCGAGTGCCGGAAGGACGCGGGCGTGCTCGACGAGATCCCCGGCGCCTACAAGGACCTGGACACGGTGATGTCCGAGCAGACCGACCTCGTCCGGGTGGAGCACCGGCTCCGCACGATCCTCTGTGTGAAGGGGTAGGTGCCCGTCCACTGTCGACCGGCCGGGTGCGCGCCGGGCTGGTGCCGGGCCGCCGCGCAGGGCACGGTGGTGCCGTGAGCAGTGACGACCGCGACCCACGGCCGGGCGGGACGCCCGGGGACGACGCACCCGGCGGCGCCGGGTACGGCCCCGGGGCCGCGGGCCCGCCACCGTGGGCTGCCGGCCCACCGGGGTACGGGGGACCGCCCGGCCCGTACCCCGGCTGGGGCCCCGCCTACCCGCCGCCCCGCCCGACGAACGGCATGGCGATCGCCTCGCTCGTCCTCGGGATCCTCTGGCTGTACGGGCTCGGGAGCATCCTCGCCCTGGTGCTGGGCTACGTCGCGAAGCGGCAGATCGCGGAACGTGGCGAGCAGGGCGGCGGCCTGGCCACCGCGGGGATCGTGCTCGGCTGGATCGGCGTCGCCGTCCTGGTCGTGGCGATCGTGTTCTTCGTCGGGATCGCCGCGTTCGGGATGGCGGGCAACAGCTACTGACGGCCCGGGCCGGGACCCGCGGATCAGCCGCCGAGCACGCCCCGCAGCACGCCCGGGTGATCGGTGATGATCCGGTCGACACCGGCGTCGAGCATGCGGCGCATGTCCGCCTCCTCGTTCACGGTGTAGACGCCGGTCTCCATGCCGCGCTCGCGGACGGCCTCGACCAGGGCGGCGTCGGTGTTCCGGAAGCTCGGGTTGACCTGGTCGACCCCGGCGGCCTTCGCCTCGTCGAGTTCGGCGGCGGTCGGGCGGGTCTCGTAGAGCCACCCGGCGGGGACCCCCGGCGCGGCCTCGGCGAAGCGCAGCATCGCGTCGTGGTCGAACGACTGCACGACGACGCCCGGGCGCGGCTCACCGAGCGCGGCCGCCACCTCCTTCTCGATGCCGGGGTAGGTCGCCGGGTCCTTGAGCTCGATCAGCAGGCCCGCGCGGTCACCGGCCCGCTCGACGAACTCGTCGAAGGTCGGGATGCGCTCGCCGGCGAACTCCGGACCGAACCAGGATCCGGCGTCGAGCTGCTTCAGCTCGTCGAGGGTGAAGGACCCGACCGGGGCGAGCGCGCGGGCCGGGAAGACCTGCTCGACGTCCGTGGTGCGGGTCAGGGTGCCGTCGTGCAGCAGCACGAGGCGGCCGTCGGCGGTGCGCTGGACGTCGATCTCGACCGAGTCCGCCTTCTGGGCGACGGCCTCGTCGACGGCGGCGAGGGTGTTCTCCGGGGCGTCGCCGGACGCGCCGCGGTGCGCGACGACCTCGGGGCCGCCTTCCTGCGGCTCCGCGACGGCGGACGGGGCGAGGGCCAGCAGGGCGGCCGGGACGAGGGCGACGGGGAGCAGCGTGCCGAGCACGCGGCGCAGGGGGCGCACGGGGGTACCTCCGGATGGGGGAACACGATCGGGTTCGACCCTTCGTGTCCGGTTCGTCCGGTGGGTGGCGTGCAGATGGCCACGCGGCGACGAGCGCCGGAACCCCTGGGCGCCGGGTGTCAGGTGCGTGCGGCCGCCGCGGTGAGTGCGGGCAGGTAGCCGCCGGCGTAGCCCTCGGCGGTCGGGTGGTAGAGCGCCTGGTCGGCGGACCTCCCCGGCGGGTTGATCCACGGGTCGGCACTGCAGAGGCCGTGTCCGGCGAAGGCTCCCCGGACGTCGACGAACTCCCCGCGGAAGCGCTGCGCCGCGTCGGCGAGCGACGCGTCGAGCGTGTCGGCGGCCCGGTTGAGCGCCGCACGCCGGGCCGCGTTCGGCACTCCGCTCACGTCGCAGGACGCGCCGGGCTCGAACAGCCGCGGGTATCCGAGGACGAGGATCGTCGCGTCCGGTGCCTGCAGCCGGACACCGACGATCGTCGAGATCAGGCCGCCCGGCGCGACGAACCGGGCGGCACGCTCACCGGCCCGGATCGCGCGGAAGCAGGTCTCGTCGTCGGGCGCCGTGCTGCAGGTCGCCAGCACCGGCCCGAAGCCGGTGTCGTTGCCGCCCACCGTGATCGTGACGAGCGAGGTGTCCCTGGCGACCGTGCGGACCTGCTTCGCGACGACCTCGCCGCTCGTCGCGCCGCTGCAGGCGACGTTCGTGAACGACGCGGGGGAGTTCCGGGCCGCCCACAGCGCGGGGTAGGAACTGTCGCTGCGACGGCAGGCGCCGGTGGCGGGATCGGGGGTGGCCCCGACCCCGGCGGCGTAGGAGTCACCGAGCGCGACGTAGCGGGTGTCGCTGCGGGCGACGGCGGGTCCGGGCGGGGCGGCGACGGCGGCGGGCGCGAGCCCGGCGAGCAGCAGCACCGCCAGGGCACAGACCGGCAGCGGGAGCAGGAGGCGGCGCACGGCTCCAGCCAACCGCCGGCGACACCCTCCCGGCAATCGCGGTACCGAGTGACCGGGTGCACGGGCGGTGGAGCACGGTGTGGGCCGAACGGGTCCCGGTCACCGGTCCCCGGGCCCGGCGCCGGTCTCCGGCACCCACCCGAGCCGGCGGGAGATCGCCTCCCCGGCCTCGACGACGAGGCGGGCGACCCGTCGTCGTTCCGGGGGGCCGAAGCGGGACACCGGCGCGCCCACCGCGAGCGCGGCGACGACGTGGCCGGTCGCGTCGCGGACCGGCGCGGCGACCGAGGCGACGTCGCCCTCCTGCTCGTCCGGCACCTCCGCCCAGCCGGACCGCAGCACGCGGTCCAGCCCGGCGCGCAGGTCGTCCGGCTGCCGGGGGGCGGGGATCGGCGGGTGCGCCAGGTACTCCTCGCGCTCGGCGGGGTCGAGGTGGGCGAGCAGTACGCGGCCGCAGCTGGTGCGGTGGGCGGGAACGCGGCTCCCGGCCCCTGGCGGTGGGTGGTGGGGGCCCTCCAGCCGGTCGACGTGGACGACCTCGTCGCCGACGAGCACGCCGACCTGCACGGACCCGCCGGTCTGCGCGCGGACCCGGAAGAGGACCTGGGCCGCGGCCGTGTGCAGCTCGCGGTGCAGCGGAACCGCCCGGCCGAGCTCGAGCACCACGATGCCGAGCCGGTAACCGCCGGTGTGCGGGTCCTGCTCGACGAGCCCCTCCGCGGCCAGCGTCGTGACCAGCCGGTGCACCGCGGACTTCCCGACGCCGAGCCGCCGCGAGAGCTCGGAGACGCCGACCGGGCCCTCGTCGGTGAGGAAGGTCTTGAGCAGCCGGGCGGCGTTCGTGACCGTCGACAGCGGTGCGTCGCCCACGGCCGTGCCTCCCGTCCGGACGAGCACGGGGTGACCTCCGGGGCCGATCGCTCCGGGAGCGGGCACGCTAGGCCCGCCCGGCCGGTGCGTCAAGCGGCTCCCGGGGTGCCCGGCAGGGCGCTGACGTGCGGATCTCCGGTCGCCGCACGCGATGCTCGACGGCACCCGGTGTGCCGCCGGCGTGCCACCCGATGGTGGCCACGGTGCGTGACCGCCGGCACACCCCGGCCGGACGGCGAGACCACTCGGCCCGAGCGGGCCCGGCGGCGTTCGTGCAGGTCGATCGCCTGATTCGGGGTGAGATCGCCGGTGGTCGCTGCGATGAACGGCAGGTTGCGCCGGTGTCGGTCACCGAGCGTCCGCTCACCGCCCGTCGCGTTCCGGTGGTCTCGTGATCACCCTTTCGGGTTTGTCCGGGCGCCGAGCCCCGCTAGCGTGCTTCTCAGATCACGGAACGGTTACGAACCGGACGCGGCCCGACCCCCGACGGGCTGCCCGCTCCCCACGGGTTGTCCGCCGTTCCGCGATCTGGAAGGAAGATCGTGGCACGGCATCGCTCCCCCCAGGGCCGACCTGCGAGCCTCGGGCTCCTGTCACCGCAGTTCGCGGTGGCAGGGGCCGGTGGCATCGGCGGCACCTTCCCGGCCGGACCGCACGTCCGGCACGCCCGCACCGCGGGCTGGTCCGTCCCCCGTGACCCCGCCGGGACCTCCCGCTCCGCCGGCTCCCGGGACACGGGCTCCTCCGTCTCGACGTCGGCGAAGGTCGTCGCGGCCGTCGTCGCGGTCGGCGGGCTCGCCGGCGCCGCGCACGCGACGACGGGCGGCGCCGAGCTGCCCTCCCCGGCGGCCTGGTTCCAGGGGCTGTCGTCCGAGGCCCCCGCCGAGGCCGCCGTACCGGCGCCGCGGGCCCCGGTGGACTCCGCCCCGGCGGCGACGCCGATCGCCGACGCGAGCACCATCGCCGCGCTGGCCACCCCGGCCGCCGCGGGTGGCTCGGTCGCCGCACGGACCGTCACCGCGGCTCCCGCCGCGCACACCGGCGCCGCCGAGGCCGTGCAGAGCGCGTCGGCGTCGGTCGGCGAGGTGCAGAAGGCCGCCGCCGAGCGTGCGCGCGCCGCCGAGGCCGCCCGCGCCGCCGGTGCGACCGGCTCGCTGCAGTCCGCCTCCGCGGGCGGCGCGGTGTCGATCGTGACCGGGCGTGTCACCTCCGGGTTCGGCACCCGGTGGGGCACCGGCCACATGGGAATGGACGTCGCCGCGCCGATCGGGACGCCGATCCACGTCCCGCTGGCGGGCACCGTGATCAGCTCCGGTCCCGCCAGCGGGTTCGGCATGTGGGTCCGCGTGCAGCACGACGACGGCACCGTCACCGTCTACGGCCACATCAACCGTTCCCTGGTGTCGGTCGGGGAGAAGGTCTCGGCCGGTCAGCAGATCGCCGAGGTCGGCAACCGGGGCCAGTCCACCGGCCCGCACCTGCACATCGAGGTCGTCGACCCGAGCGGGACGAAGATCAACCCGAAGCCGTGGCTGGACGCCAACGGGTTCTCCTACACCTGACCGGGCGGCCGGGCCCGGCGGCCGTGGGGGACCGCCGGGTCAGGAGCCCTGCACGGACTCCAGCGCACGGATCTTGTTCGTCGCGTCCAGGGCCGCCACCTTGTACGCCTCGGACAGCGTCGGGTAGTTGAGGACGGTGTCGACCAGGTAGTCGACCGACCCGCCGCAGCCCATGATCGCCTGGCCGATGTGCACCAGGTCGGTGGCGTTCGTGCCGAACACGTGCACGCCGAGCAGTGTGTGGTCGTCGGGGGAGACCAGCAGCTTGAGCATGCCGTAGGAGTCGCCGACGATCGCGCCGCGGGCGAGTTCGCGGTACCGGGCCAGACCCGTCTCGTAGGGGATCGCGGCGGCCGTCAGCTCGGCCTCGGTCCGCCCGCAGAACGAGATCTCGGGGATCGTGTAGATCCCGATGGGCTGCAGCTCGTGCAGCTCCCGGACCGGCTCGTCGAACAGGTGGTACGCCGCCAGCCGGCCCTGGTCCATGCTGGTCGACGCGAGCGCCGGGAACCCGATGACGTCGCCGACCGCGGCGATGTGCTCCACCGAGGACCGGAACTGCTTGTCCACCTCGATCCGGCCGCGGTCGTCGGCCTGCAACCCGGCTGCGGCGAGCTGCAGCTCCTCGGTCAGCCCCTGCCGGCCCGCCGAGTACATGACCATGTCGGCGGGGATCTTCTTGCCGCTGACCAGACTGGTGACGGTGCCCTTGCCGTTGACATCGACCGAGGACACCTCCTCGCCGAACCGGAAGGTCACCGCCGAGTCGCGCAGGTGGAACTTCAGCGACTCCACGATCTCGGGGTCGCAGAAGCCGAGCATCGAGTCCCGCTTCTCCACCACGGTGACGCGGGTGCCGAGCGCGGCGAACATCGAGGCGTACTCGATGCCGATCACCCCGGCGCCGACGACGACCATCGATCCGGGCACCCGGCCCAGCTCGAGCACCTGGTCGGAGTCGACGACCCGCTCGCCGTCGAACGCGACGGTGTCCGGGCGGGCCGGCCGGGTCCCGGTGGCGATCACGAACCTCGACGCGGTGACGGTGTTGTGGTCGCCCCGCCCGGAACCCTCGACGACGACGGTGTGCGGGTCGGTGAACCGCGCGGTGCCGGTGAGGATGTCGACGTGGTTGCGCAGCAGCTGGTTGCGCACGATCTCGATCTCGCGGCCGATGACGTGCCGGGTCCGGGCCAGCAGGTCGTCGATGGTGATCTCGGCCTTGACCCGGTAGCTCGCGCCGTACATCTCCCGCTGGTGCAGGCCGGCCAGGTAGACGACGGCCTCCCGCAACGTCTTCGACGGGATGGTCCCGGTGTTGACGCAGACGCCGCCCATCATGTGCCCGCGGTCGGCGATGGCGACCCGCTTGCCGAGCTTCGCCGCGGCGATCGCGGCCTTCTGCCCGCCGGGCCCGGAACCGATCACCAACAGGTCGTAGTCGTACACGGGGCGCTCCTCGGCGTCGGCACTCACGCCGACCAGCCTCACGGTCGCCGGGGCACCCGGCAACAGGGCGGACGTGAACAGCGTGTCACCCCCGGTAGGCGCGGCGCCGCTCGTGGGACAGGAAGTGCGCGGTCTCCCGGGTCGCTGTGTAGAGCGAACGGTAGTGCGGGTGGAACCGGTCGTACACCTCGCGCGCGACCGGGTCCGGTTCGATGGTGCGGGCCACCGGGTTCCAGCGGCGCAGGTCAGGATCGGCCCCGGTCGCGACGGCGGCCAGCCAGGCGTCGCCGAACGCGGCGCCGACGGTCTGCTCCGGCACGTCCTGCGGCACGCCCGTCACGTCGGTGACGATCCGGGTCCACAGTCCACCCTGGACCCCGCCGCCGACGGCGACCAGACGCTTGGTCCCGCCGCCGGCCTCCCGCATGACCTCCAGGTTGTGCCGCACGCCGTGCGCGATGCCCTCCAGCGCCGCCCGGTAGACCTCGCCCCGGGTGTGACCGGTGGTGAGCCCCGCGAGGATCCCGCGGGCGTCCGGGTCGAACAGTGGGGTGCGCTCGCCCGCGAAGTACGGCAGGAGCAGCAGCCCACCGCTGCCCGGTGGCACCGCGCCGGCCTCACCGACGAGCTCGGCGAAGTCGGAGCCGGTCAGGTCGCGCAGCCAGTTCGTGATCGCACCGGACGTCGCCATCCCCCCGGCCAGGGTGTGCGTGCCCGGGACGACGCCCCGGGTGGTCCACATCGCCGGGTGCGGCCGGGGCCGGTCGATCACCTCGATCAGGAACATCGTGGTGCCGTACATGACCATCACCTCGCCGGGGGAGGTGACGCCGGCACTGGTCGCCTCGGCCCACGCGTCGACCGTGCCCGCGGTGACGGGCAGACCCTCCGGCAGCCCGGTCGCGGCCGCCGCGGCGGCGGTGACGTGCCCGGCCACCTCGGTCGGCCACAGGAGGCGGGGCAGCGCGATCCCGGGGGCGACGGCCTCGGCCCAGTCCCGCGCCCAGTCCGCGGCGGCCAGGTCGTACATCGGGTCGCACTGGCTGGCCGAGTGGTGGTCGAGCACGTACTCGCCGGTCAGCCGGTGCACCAGGTAGGACGAGCACATCAGGAACAGCGACGTGCGCTCGAACACCTCCGGCTCGTGCCGCGCCAGCCAGCGCCACTTCGGACCCACCGCCTGGGACGACAGCGCGGTCCCGGCCCGGGCCAGGATGCGGTCGGCGCCGATCTCCGCGGTGAGCTCGTCGATCTCGGCGGCGGCCCGGGTGTCGACGCCGTAGAGGATCGCGGGGCGCAGCGGCCGGCCGTCGGCGTCGGCGGGCAGCAGCGTGGGGCCGATCCCGGAGACGCCCAGACCGGCCGGCTCGGCGTCGGGGACGGCGGCGAGCAGCTCGCGGACGACGGCGGTGAAGTCGCCCCACCAGATCGTCTCCGCGTCGTGCTCGACCCAGCCGGGCCGGGGCTGTGCGGTCTCGTGCGCGCGGTCGGCGCGGGCGAGGACCCGGCCACCGGCGTCGGCGACGACACCCTTCGAGCCCGACGTGCCGATGTCGACGCCCAGATACACGCGCATGCGTTCTTCCTACCGTTCCGCCCGAGGCGGGCGCACCGGTCCCCGCCCAGAACATCGGTGCGGATCCGGGCGGCGGACGGTCCGTGGCCCGGTCACGGACGCCCCCTCCGACTCCTACCAGCGGGAGCCGACAGAACCGCGGCGCACCGGCACCGGGCACCGCCTGCTGTCCACGAGACGGTGTCGGAAAGGAGGCGCCCGCGGCTCCGTCCACAGCCCGGCGGGCGGTCCCGCCCGGACATCGCCCACCCGGCGCACGCTCACCGTCATGACCGCACACCCCCGGCCCGACGCCGATCCGCCACCGTCTCCTGTGCACCGACCGGCCGGGAGCGCCGCTCCCCCCTGGCCAGCGGGCGACCCTCCGCCGGCCGCGGGAGGGCGGCTCCGGCTCTCCTCGCCCGGCGACCTGGTCGCCGCGCTCCCGGTGCTGATCGGCTTCCATCCGGAGGACTCGCTGGTCCTGGTCGGGCTGGCCGGGCCGGAGCTGCGGGGCCGGGTCGGCCTCACGGTGCGGGTCGACCTGCCGTCCGGGCGGGACGTGCGCCGCGTGTGCACCGACGCGGTGTCCGTGCTCGCGGGGAGCGGGCCGGACCGGGCGGTGGCCGTCGTGGTGCGGGGCCGGCCGTCCGCCGCGCCCCGGCGCGCCCGGCGCGACGTCGCGCTGGCGGTCCGGCGGGAGCTGCGGCGGGCGGGGATCGGGCCGACGGCGGTGCTGTGGGCGTCGGGCACCCGCGCCGAGGACCGCTGGAGCTGCTACCCGCTTCCCGGACAGGCCTGCGGCTGCTCCGGCACGGTCCCGGACCCGACCGCGACGCCCGTGGCGGTGGCCGCCGCGGTCCAGGGCGGCCGGGCGGTGCTGCCCGACCGGGCCGCGGTCCGCGCCCAGCTCGACGGCGACGTCACCGACTCCGCGCGCCGGGCGCGGCTCGGGTCGGCACCCGTCCTGGTGGGTGGGCCGGGCCGGCCGGACCCGTGGTTGCTCGACGGCTGCCTCGACGACGCCGCCGAGGGGCGCCTGATCGTCGACGACCGTCTCGCGCTGGGCGTGGCGGCGGCCCTCGCCGATCCGGACTTCCGCGACGAGGCGCTGCGCCGGTGCCTCGGAGCGCAGGCACCGCACGCCGAGCAGCTGTGGGCGGCACTGACCCGGGCGCTGCCGGCGCCCGAGCGGGCCGATGCGGCCGCGCTGCTGGCGACCTGCGCGCTGCTGCGTGGCGACGGGGCCCTCGCCACGCTCGCCGTGGAGCGGGCACTGGAGGACCGCCCCGCCCACATCCTGGCCACGGTCGTGGACACGTCGCTGCGGGGTGCCGTGACCCCGGGGGTGACGCCGGGTCCGTACGCCGGGCCGGTAGGGCTGCGCCGGCTGCTCACCGCGGCGACCGGCGCCCCGGCGGAGGGCGACGGGTGACCGGGTCAGCGCCCGCGGGCGAACTCCCACGCGTCGGAGACGATCCGCTGCAGCTCGGTGCGCGACGGCTTCCAGCCCAGTTCCCCGGCGGCCCGCTCGCTGGACGCGACCAGCACCGCGGGGTCCCCGGCCCGCCGCGGCGCGACGACGGCCGGGATCGGGTGGCCGCTGACCGCACGGCAGGCCTCGACGACCTCCAGCACCGAGAAGCCGCGACCGCTGCCCAGGTTGTAGACGTCGTGCCGGCCCGCGGTCGCGTGCTGCAGCGCGAGCAGGTGCGCGTCGGCGAGGTCGTCGACGTGGATGTAGTCCCGCACGCAGGTGCCGTCCGGGGTGGGCCAGTCGTCGCCGTAGATCGAGATCGACTCGCGGGTGCCTGCGGCGACCTGCAGGACCAGCGGGATCAGGTGCGTCTCCACCGCGTGCCGCTCGCCGAGGCGCTCCGCGCCGGACACGTGCGCCCCGGCGACGTTGAAGTACCGGAGGCTGGTCGCGGCGAGGCCGTGCGCCGCGGCGTACGACGTGATCATGTGGTCGATCGCGAGCTTGCTCGCACCGTACGGGTTGGTCGGACGGGTGGGTGCGGTCTCCGTGATCGGGACCTGCTCCGGCTCCCCGTAGGTGGCGGCCGTGGAGGAGAACACCAGCCGCGGCACGGCGTGCTCGCGGATCGCCTCCAGGAGCCGGAAGGAGGCGACCACGTTGCCGTTCCAGTACTTCTCCGGCTTCTCCACCGACTCGCCGACCAGCGAGCGGGCCGCGAAGTGCAGGACGCCGTCGAACCCTCCGGCACCGAGCACGTCACCGGCCGTGCTGCCGAGCTCGCCCTCGACGAACGTGGCGCCGGCCGGGACGGCGTCGCGGTGCCCCGTCGACAGGTCGTCGAGCACGACGACCTCGTGTCCGGCCTCCAGCAGGTGCGCCGCGCACACGCTGCCGACGTACCCCGCCCCGCCCGTGACGAGCAGCTTCACTCCGGTCCTCCCCGCCTGGTCCGCGCCCGGGTCCGCGCCGTGCCGGTCCCGCGGCACGACCTTCTCACGGGCGCCCGCGGCGGCCGCCGCGAGGCCGGGCTACTGGGCCCGGACGAGGACCGCGTGCGCGACCAGCGGAGCGACCGTGGCCTTCTCGTCGTCCGCCGACGTGACGGGCACGGGGTCGCCGAACCGCGGGATCGAGCCGACCTCGACGCTGTTGCCCGGCACGATGCCGGCGAGCTTCAGCTCCGCCATGAGGTCGGCGTCGTTCTGCACGTGCTCGGCGATGCGACGCACCTCGACCCGGCCGCCGCCCCGGCGGGCGAGCTCGTCGAGCCGCTGCAGCCCGACCTCGAGCGTGGGCGGCACCGACGACGCGGCCGACGGCCCGTGGTCCTCGCGCTCCAGCTCGTCGAGGCCGGGGATCGGGTTGCCGTAGGGGGAGACGGTGGGCTTGTCGAGCAGGCGCACCAGCTTGCGCTCGACGTCCTCGCTCATCACGTGCTCCCAGCGGCAGGCCTCGGCGTGGACGAGTTCCCACTCCAGGCCGATGACGTCGATGAGGAGGCGTTCGGCGAGCCGGTGCTTGCGCATGACCGACACGGCGCGGCCGCGCCCTTCGTCGGTCAGCTCGAGGTGGCGGTCCCCGGCCACGACGACGAGACCGTCACGCTCCATCCGGGCGACGGTCTGGCTCACGGTCGGGCCGCTCTGTCCGAGGCGCTCGGCGATCCGCGCGCGCAGCGGGACGACGCCCTCTTCCTCGAGCTCGTAGATGGTCCGGAGGTACATCTCGGTGGTGTCGATGAGGTCGTTCACGTGGGGCCCCTTCGTTCGACGTCCAGTCTACCCAGGGCGAGCCCCGGGCACGGCGCACCCATCCGGGGCAGGATGGGCCGCGTGTCCGGTTCCATGATCACCCCTGAGGACCTGGTGGGGTTGCTGGCCCCTGCGGGTACGCCCGGCGGCGCAGCCGGTGTCCTCCGCCCGGTCGTGCTCGACGTGCGCTGGCGGTTGACGGGGCCACCCGGTAGAGACGATTTCGAGGCCCGTCGTGTTCCCGGGGCGGTGTTCGTCGACCTCGACTCCGAGCTCGCGGCGGGTCCGTCGGTGCCGGGGCCGGGCGGGCGGCACCCGCTCCCCGAGCCCGGGGCACTCCAGCGTGTGCTGCGCGCCGCCGGGATCGGCGAGGACGACCGGCCGGTCGTCGTCCACGACGATCGCGACGGCTCGGTGGCGGCCCGTGCCTGGTGGTTGCTGCGGTGGGCCGGGCTCGATCCCGCCCGGGTCCGGGTGCTCGACGGCGGGTTCGCCGGGTGGGAGTCCGCCGGTGGGCCGGTCGCGGGGACCGCGGGCGGCGCGGACGAGCCCGAGCCGCTGCCGCCGGGCGACGTCGTCGTGCGGGCCGGTGCGATGCCGGTCGTCGACGCCGACGGAGCGGCCGCGCTGGCCCGCGACGGCGTGTTGCTCGACGCGCGCGCCGCTGCCCGGTTCCGGGGCGAGACCGAACCGGTCGACCCGCGCGCCGGGCACGTGCCCGGCGCCCGCAACCTCCCGGCCGCCGCGAACGCCGGCCCGGACGGGCGCTGGGTCGGGCCCGACGTGCTCGCCGACCGGTTCCGCGCCGCCGGAGCGGCACCCGGCGTCCCGGTCGGTGCCTACTGCGGGTCCGGGATCAACGCGTGCGCCCTCGTCCTGGCCCTCGAGGTGGCCGGGCTGACGACGGCGGACGCGCCGGCGGCGCTCTACCCGGGCTCCTGGTCGGAGTGGAGCGCCGACCCCGCCCGCCCGGTCGCGACCGGTGACCGCCCGTGGGCGCAGGAGCGGTGAGTCCCGTGGCTGCGGCGGTCCTGCTGACATACGGTCCGGTGTCATGAGCGCGCGCACCTCGGTCGTGTGGACCCCGGACTTCCTGACCTACCAGCTGTCCGACGACCACCCCCTGAACCCGGTGCGGCTCGACCTGCACATGGAGCTGTCGCGCGCGCTGGGCGTGCTCGACGGCGTCGAGCTGATCGCGCCGGAACCGGCGACCGACGCCGAGCTGACCCGGGTGCACACGCCGGGCTACCAGACCGCGGTCAAGTCGGCGCCGGAGGCGCCGTTCGGGGTGGGCCACGGGCTCGGCACCTCCGACAACCCGATCTTCTTCGGGATGCACGAGGCGGCCTCGCTCATCGCCGGTGGATCGGTGGCCGCGGCCCGGGAGATCGCCGAGGGCCGGGCGGACCGCGCGGTGAACATGGCCGGCGGCCTGCACCACGCCATGCGGGACCGGGCGGCCGGGTTCTGCGTCTACAACGACTGCTCGGTCGCCATCGCCTGGCTCCTGGAACAGGGCTACGAGCGGATCGCCTACGTCGACGTCGACGTCCACCACGGCGACGGGGTGCAGGACGCCTTCTACGACGACCCGCGGGTGCTGACGGTCTCGCTGCACCAGCACCCGCTCACCCTCTGGCCCGGCACCGGCTGGGCCGGCGAGTACGGCCGCGGCGACGGCGAGGGCTACGCGGTCAACGTCGCGCTCCCGCCGGGCACCGGCGACGCCGGCTGGCTGCGGGCCTTCCACGGCGTGGTGCCGTCGCTGCTGGAGTCGTTCCGGCCCCAGGTGCTGGTCACCGAGTGCGGCGCCGACACCCACGCCGAGGACCCGCTCGCGAACCTGGAGCTGTCGGTCGACGGTCACCGGGCGATCTACCACGCGCTGCGGGAGATGGCCGAGACGACGGCGGGCGGCAAGTGGCTGGTGCTCGGCGGCGGGGGATACGCCCTGTACCGGGTGGTGCCGCGGTCCTGGACGCACCTGCTCGCCGTCGCCCTCGACCGCGACCTGCACCCGGACACCACGATCCCGGCCGACTGGACGGCCCGGGCGTCCACCCACACCCGCGCACCGCTGCCGGTGTCGATGTCCGACGGGGCGGACCCGTCGTTCGAGCGGTGGGGCGGCGGCAACGAGGACCGGGTGGACTCGGCCGTCCTGGAGACCCGTCGTGCGGTGTTCCCGCTGCACGGCCTCGAACCCGACGACCCGCGGGACTGAGCGGGCCCGCGGACGCGGAACGGACCCCGGTAGCGACAGGCGGACAGGACGACCACGCGCATGCCCGACGAGCAGCAGCCCCAGCAGGTCGAGTACCCGTATCCCCGGCAGTGGGAGGCCGACGTCGTCGCCTCCGACGGCGGGATCGTGCACCTGAGGCCGATCACCCCCGACGACGCCGACGCGTTGCTGTACTTCCACGGCAAGCTGTCGGACCGGACCCGCTACCTGCGCTACTTCGGCCCGTACCCGCGGATCTCGCCGCGGGACCTCGAGCGGTTCACCGTCGTCGACCAGCGCACCCGGGTCGCGTTCCTCGCCCTGCTCGGTGACGAGATCATCGCCGTCGGCCGGTACGAGGGGCTCACCGCGAACGGCGGGGCGGCGGCGTCGGAGGGCGCGGGGACCGACCAGCCCGTCACGTCGGCCGAGGTGGCCTTCGTCGTGCGCGACGACCACCAGTCCCGCGGGCTCGGGTCGATCCTCCTCGAACACCTCGCCGCGGCCGCCCGGGAGAACGGGCTGTCCCGGTTCGAGGCCGAGGTGCTGGTGGAGAACCACGCCATGGTGCGGGTCTTCCGGGAGGCCGGCTACCAGGTCAAGCGCGCCTTCGCCGAGGGTGTGCTGCACCTGGAGTTCGACATCGACCCCACCGAGAAGTCGATCGCGGTGCGGGACTCGCGCGAGCAGGCCGCCGAGGCGCGCAGCGTGGCGAACCTGCTGCACCCGTCGTCGGTCGCGGTGATCGGTGCCTCGGCCGACGAGACCAAGATCGGGCACGCGGTACTCGTGAACCTGCTCCGGGCCGGGTTCACCGGGCCCGTCTACCCGGTCAATCCCGACGCCCGGTCCGTGCGCGGCGTGCGCGCCTACCCCTCGGTGATCGACATCCCGGACGAGGTGGATCTGGCCGTCGTCGCCGTCCCGGCCGCGAACATCGACGAGGTCATGGACTCGTGCCTGGCCAAGGGCGTGAAGGTCCTCGTGGTGATCAGCTCAGGGTTCGCCGACGCCGGGGGCGGCGGGAAGGTCGCCGAGCGCCGCCTGGTGGCCGAGGCCCGTGCGCACGGCATGCGGGTGGTCGGCCCGAACGCGCTCGGTGTGGCGAACCCGGACCCGTCGGTGCGGCTCAACGCGACGCTCGCACCCGCGATGCCCGGGCCGGGGCGCACCGGGTTCTTCTGCCAGTCCGGCGCGCTGGGCACCGCGATCCTCGCGAACGCCCGCTCGCGCGGGCTGGGACTGTCGTCGTTCGTCTCGGCCGGGAACCGCGCCGACGTCTCCGGCAACGACCTCATGCAGTACTGGCAGACCGACCCCGGGACCGACCAGGTCCTGCTCTACCTGGAGTCGTTCGGCAACCCGCGCAAGTTCGCCCGGGTCGCACGGCGGCTGGCCCGGACCAAGCCGATCGTCGCCGTGAAGTCCGGCAGGCACACCGGCCCGTTGCCGTCGCTGGCCGGGACCGCCGCGCAGATCGACGAGTCGAGCGTCCAGGTCCTGTTCGAGCAGTCCGGGGTCATCCGGGTGCAGACGCTGCCGCAGCTGTTCGACACGGCACTCCTGCTCGCCTACCAGCCGATGCCCACCGGGCGGCGGGTCGCGGTCGTCGGCAACTCGACGGCGGTGAACCTCCTGGTCACCGACGGTCTGCTCGACGAGGGCCTCGAACCCGCCGGGGAGACCGTCGACGTCGGCACCCAGGCGTCGCCGGAGGCGTTCGCCGACGCGGTCCGCACCCTGCTGGAGGGGCCGGAGCAGCCGGACGCGCTGATCGCGGTGTTCGTCCCGCCGGTCGCGGTCGAGGGGACCGCGCACGCGCAGGCCCTGCGCGGTGCCGCCGCCGGGGCCGGCATCCCGGTGCTGGCTGTCTTCCTCGCGGCCGAGGGGATCCCGGCGGAGCTGTCGGTGCCGCAGGCCGACGGCAGCCCCGGCCCGGGTTCGGTGCCGAGCTACGCCAGCCCGGAGCGGGCGACGTCGGCGCTCGGCCGGGTCGCCCGCTACTCGGAGTGGCGCAACACGCCGGTCGGGGACTTCGTCGTCCCCGAGGGGATCGACCCGGAGCGGGCGCGCCGGCTGGTCGCGTCGTTCCGGCCCGACACCCCGCACGCGCTGACCGACGACGAGGCCGTCGAGCTGCTGGCCTGCTACGGCCTGGAGGTGATCGCGTTCCGCCGGGTCAGTGGCGCCGAGGCCGCGGTCGCCGCGGCGGAGGAGGTCGGCTACCCGGTGGTCATCAAGGCGACCGGTGAGCAGTGGCGACACCGCGGGGACTTCGTCGGCGTGCGGCTGGACCTCGTCTCCGCCGAGGCGGTCCGGGCCGCGCACGCCGAGCTGTCCCGACTCACCGGCTCCGGCGAGGTGTACGTCCAGCGGATGGCGCCCAAGGGCAGCTCGTGCAAGATCGAGGTGGTCGACGACCCCTCGTTCGGTTCCCTCATCGCCTTCGGGCTGTCCGGGATGGCGACCGAGCTGCTCGACGACCGGGCCTACCGGGTGCTCCCGGTGTCGACCGAGGACGCGAAGCGGCTGGTCCGCGCGCCGCGGGCCGCTCCGCTGCTGACCGGCTACCGCGGCACCGACCCGGTCGACACCGACGCACTCGAGGACGTCGTGCTGCGGATCGGGCAGCTCGCCGAGGACATCCCGCAGGTGCGGTCGCTGGCGCTCGATCCCGTGCTGGCCTCGCCCGACGGCGCTTTCGTGACCGGCGCCCGGGTGACGCTCGGCCCGGTCCCGGACCGCCGCGACGCGGGCCCCCGCCGGCTGCGCTAGCCGCCGGGGGCCCCACGCGTCAGCTCCGGAACGACACCTGCAGCGTCGGCGCGGAGGTGTCGGCGAAGAAGTCGTTGCCCTTGTCGTCCATCACCACGAACGCCGGGAAGTCCTCGACCTCGATCTTCCAGACGGCCTCCATGCCGAGCTCCGGATACTCCAGGACGTCGACCTTGCGGATGCAGTCCTGTGCCAGCCGGGCCGCGGGGCCGCCGATGGACCCCAGGTAGAACCCGCCGTTCGCGGCGCACGAGTCCACGACCTGCTTCGACCGGTTCCCCTTGGCCAGCATCACCAGCGACCCACCGGCCTCCTGGAACTGCGTCACGTAGGAGTCCATCCGGCCGGCCGTCGTCGGGCCGAACGACCCGGACGCGTAGCCCTCGGGGGTCTTGGCCGGGCCCGCGTAGTAGACGGCGTGGTCGCGCAGGTACTGCGGCATCGGCTCGCCGGCGTCGAGCCGCTCGGCGATCTTCGCGTGGGCGATGTCGCGGGCCACGACCAGCGGCCCGGTCAGCGACAGCCGGGTCTTCACCGGCAGCTGCGAGAGCTGGGCGCGGATCTCGTCCATCGGGCGGTTCAGGTCGACCCGGACGACCTCGTCCGACAGGTCCTCCGACGTCGCCTCGGGCAGGTACTGGGCGGGGTCGCGCTCCAGCTGCTCCAGGTACACCCCGGACGGCGTGATCTTCGCCTTGGCCTGGCGGTCCGCCGAGCACGACACCGCGACGCCGACCGGCAGCGAGGCGCCGTGCCGCGGCAGCCGGATCACGCGGACGTCGTGGCAGAAGTACTTGCCGCCGAACTGGGCGCCGATCCCGAAGTTCCGGGTCAGCTCCAGCACCTGCTGCTCCAGGTCGGTGTCCCGGATCGCGTGCCCCAGCGGGGAGCCCTCGGTCGGGAGACCGTCGAGGTAGCGGGCCGAGGCGAGCTTCGCGACCTTGAGGTTGTACTCGGCCGACATCCCGCCGACGACGATCGCGAGGTGGTACGGCGGGCAGGCCGCCGTCCCCAGCGAGCGCAGCTTCTCGTCCAGGAAGGTCGCGAGCCGCTTCGGGTTCAGCAGCGCCTTGGTCTCCTGGTAGAGGAAGGTCTTGTTCGCCGAACCGCCGCCCTTGGCCATGACCAGGAACTCGTAGTACGGGTCGCGGCCGGGCTTGGAGTAGAGCTCGATCTGGGCCGGCAGGTTGGTGCCGGTGTTCTTCTCGTCCCAGAAGGAGAGCGGCGCCATCTGCGAGTAGCGCAGGTTCAGCTCCTGGTAGGCGTCGAACACGCCGCGGGAGACGGCGGCCTCGTCGTCGCCGCCGGTCAGGACGGTCTCGGTCTTCTTGCCGACGACGATCGCGGTGCCGGTGTCCTGGCACATCGGCAGCACGCCACCGGCGGAGACGCAGGCGTTGCGCAGCAGGTCGGTGGCGACGAACCGGTCGTTGCCGGACGCCTCCGGGTCGTCGACGATCGCGCGCAGCTGCCTCAGGTGCGAGGGCCGGAGCAGGTGCTGGATGTCGGTGACGGCGGCGCGGACCAGGCCGGTGATCGTCTCGGGCGGGACCTCGAGGAAGGTGCGTCCGGCGGCCTCGGTGGTGGTACCCGCCGGCAGGTCGAGCTCGCGGTACTCGGCCTCGTCCGGGCCGAGCGGGAGCACGTCGGTGTGGTGGAACTCGGGCATGACCGGGACGCTACCGGGCGCGACCTCGGCGTGACCGCGGGTGGAGACGCAGCCGACGCGTGACGGGGACCGCTCACCGACGTAACCGGACGGCCCTCCGTTTCCGGTCGCCGTCGCTGGTCGCCGGCGCTAGCGTGGGACGCATGCCTGGCTCGATCCTGGGAACCTCCGTCCGCCGCGTCGAGGACGCCGACCTGATCACCGGCGCGAGCACCTACGTCGGCAACCTGCTGCACGGTGCCGGCGCCCCGCCCGCCCTCGCGCACGTCGCCTTCGTCCGCTCGCCGCTGGCGCACGCGCTGGTCACCGGCGTCGACACCACCGAGGCCGCGGCGGCGCCCGGGGTGCTGGCCGTGTACACCGCGGCCGATCTCGACCTGCCCGCCCACCACGGCCTGATGGTGCTCAACCCGGACCTGCCGCGCCCGCCGCTGGCGACCGGCCGGGTGCGGTTCGTCGGTGAGGCGGTCGCGATGGTGGTCGCCGACAGCCGGGCCGCCGCCGTCGACGCGACCGAGCTCGTCGAGATCGACTACGACCCGCTGCCCGCGGTCACCGACCCCGAGGCAGCCCTGGCCGAGGGCGCCGAGCTGCAGTTCCCCGAGCAGGGCAGCAACCTCGCCGCGGGCGAGCGCGGCCCGGAGCCGGACCCGCTGGACGACGCCGAGGTCGTCGTCCGGGCCCGGATGGTGAACCAGCGCGTGGCCGCGGTCCCGCTGGAGGGCAACGCGATCCTCGCCGATCCCGCCCCGGACCCGGCCGACGGCGACTTCGACCTGACCGTGCACGTCTCCACCCAGATGCCGCACGGGTTCCGCGCGCAGCTCGCCGGCCTGCTCGGCCTGGACACCGACCGGGTCCGGGTGATCGCCCCGCACGTCGGCGGCGGTTTCGGCGCCAAGGCCGGTGTGCTCGCCGAGCACACCGCGACCGTCGTCGCCGCACGGGCGCTCGGACGTCCCCTGGCCTGGGTCGAGACGCGCTCGGAGAACCTCGTCTCGATGCCGCACGGCCGCGGCCAGGTCGGCTACTACGAGCTCGGCCTGACCCGCGACGGCCGGATGACCGGCCTGCGGACCCGGGTGATCGGCGACGCCGGCGCCTACGCCGGCTTCGGCGGCGCGCTGCCGCTGCGCACGACCTTCCTGATGGCCACCGGCGTCTACGACATCCCGAAGCTGCGCTACGACGCGGTCGCCGCCCTGACCAACACGACGCCGATGGGCGCCTTCCGCGGTGCAGGCCGTCCGGAGGCCGCGGCCCACCTGGAGCGCCTGGTCGACGTCGCCGCCGCCGAGCTGGACATCGACCCGGTGGAGCTGCGCCGGCGCAACTTCCTCGCCCCGGACGTCTTCCCCTACACCACGCTGACCGGCGCCACCTACGACGTCGGCGACTACGACCTGCCGCTGCGCGAGGCGCTCCGCCTGTCCGGCTACGACGAGCTGCGCGCCGAGCAGGCCCGCCGCCGCGAGGCGGGCGACCCGGTCCGGCTCGGCATCGGGATCGCGGCCTACGTGGAGGTCACCGCGGGCGGGGGCGGCGGCGAGTACGGCTCGGTGACCGTCCACGCCGACGGGACGGCCACCGTCTCCGCGGGCACCTCGGCGCACGGCCAGGGGCACGCGACGTCGTTCTCGATGCTGGTCTCCGACCGGCTCGGGATCCCGCTGGAGAAGATCACCTACGTGCAGTCGGACACCGCGAAGGTCCCGCGCGGGGCGGGCACCGGTGGCTCCCGGTCGCTGCAGCTCGGCGGCACCGCGGTCGCCGAGGCCGCGCACGAGCTCCACGACCGCGCCCGCAAGATCGCGGCGACGCTGCTGGAAGCCTCCACCGAGGACGTCGAGATCACCGAGGACGGCCGGTTCGGCGTCGCCGGTGTCCCCGGCGGCCCGTCCGTCGGCTGGCCCGAGGTGCACGCCCAGGCAGCGACGACGGGGGAGGAGCTGCAGGTCGGGCTGGACTCGGAGCAGGCGGGGGCCACGTTCCCGTTCGGGGCGCACGTGTCGGTCGTCGAGGTCGACACCGACACCGGGCGGGTGACGCCGAAGCGGCACGTCGCCGTCGACGACTGCGGCCGGATCCTCAACCCGCTGCTGGTCGAGGGGCAGCAGCACGGCGGCATGGCGCAGGGCATCGCGCAGGCGCTGTACGAGGAGGTGCTCTACGACGACGAGGGCCAGCCGCTGACCTCCAGCCTCGCCGCGTACACGATCCCGACCGCGGCCGACATGTTCGACTACGAGACCGCGACCACCGAGACCCCGACGCCGCTGAACTCGCTGGGCGCCAAGGGGATCGGCGAGTCGGCGACGATCGGGTCGACCCCGGCGGTGCAGAACGCGGTGGTGGACGCGCTGTCCGACCTCGGCGTGCGGCACATCGACCTGCCGTGCACCCCGGAGCGGGTGTGGCGGGCGGTGTCGGCGGCCCGCGCCGGCGCCCCGCAGGACGCGTGGCGGGAGCCGCCGGAGGTGTTCGGCGACCTGCCGGTCCGTGGCGGGGGCGGTGACGACGAGGCCGCCATCTGACCCGCCACCGGGCCGCACCCACCCCGCGGTGCGGCCCGGCACGGGGGCCCGGCGGGCCCCGACCCACCCCCTGACTCCCGTTCCCGCCCGCGGTGGCGCAGACTCTGCGCCGGACGCAGACGGCGACACTCGAGGAGGGGCGCGCACGATGAGGCTCGCGACGATCCGGACCGCGACCGGGCACCGGGCGGTGCGTGTGGACGGCGACAGCGCCGTCGAGACGGGGGAGGCCGACGTCCGCGCGCTGCTCGAGCGCCCGGACTGGGCCGAGCACGCCGCGACCGCCGACGGACCGGTGCACGACGCGGCGGCACTGGACCTCGCCCCGCTGGTCCCCTCGCCCGAGAAGATCATCTGCGTCGGCCTGAACTACCGCGACCACGTGCTCGAGATGGGCAACGAGCTGCCGGAGTACCCGACGATCTTCGGCAAGTTCGCCCCGGCGCTGATCGGCGCCCGCGACGAGATCGAGCTGCCCCCCGAGTCCGACCGGGTCGACTTCGAGGCCGAGCTGACGGTCGTCATCGGGCAGGCCGTCCGGCACGCCGACGCCGAGTCCGCGCGGGCCGCGATCGCCGGCTACACGGTGCTCAACGACGTCAGCATGCGCGACTACCAGCGCCGCACGAAGCAGTTCCTGCAGGGCAAGACCTGGGAGCACTCGACGCCGCTGGGCCCCGAGCTCGTCACCCCGGACGAGCTCACCGCCGACCCGGCCGACGGCGGCGCGCTGCGCATCCGCTCCGAGCTCGGTGGCGAGACCATGCAGGACTCCACCACCGACCAGCTGGTGTTCGGCGTCGTCGACCTGATCGTCTATCTGTCGACGATCCTCACGCTCAACCCGGGCGACGTCATCGCCACCGGCACCCCGGGCGGCGTCGGCGACGCCCGCACGCCCCCGCGCTACCTCACCGACGGCTGCGAGATCGTCACCGCGGTCGAGGGGATCGGGGAGTGCCGCAACGTGGCACGGGCCCTGCGGTGACCGACGCCCCGGTCGCGGTACCCCCGCCGCTCGCGGACTCGCTGGCCTGGGCCGGCGACGGCCAGGCCCACCTGCGGGGGCTGATGACGCGGATGGGCGACGAGGCGTTCGGCGCGCCGTCGCTGCTCGCCGGCTGGAGCCGGGCGCACGTGCTCACCCACGTGGCCCGCAACGCCGACGCGATGATCAATCTCCTGCACTGGGCGAGCACCGGGGAGGAGACCCGTGCCTACCGGGACCCGCGGGCACGGGACGCCGACATCGCCGCCGGTGCGGCGCGCAGCCCCGAGGAGATCCGCGCCGACGTCGTCGCGACCTCGGACCGGCTCGCCGACGCCGTGCGTGCGATGCCGGAGAAGGCCTGGTCGGCCCGGGTCCGCAACGCGCAGGACGTCGAGATCCCGGCGACCGCGGTGCCCTGGGCGCGAGCTCGTGAGGTGTGGGTGCACGCCGTCGACCTCGACGTCGGCGCGTCGTTCAAGGACCTGCCGATCCCGATGCGGAAGGTGCTGGTCGCCGACGTCGCCGGGACCCTGGAGCAGCGTCCCGGCTGCCCGCACGTCCGGCTGGAGGAGTCGCGGACCGGTCAGGTGCGCGAGTTCGGGCCGGGACCGGCCACCGCCGACGGCGCCGAGCCCGGTGACCTCGGCACGATCCGGGGCCGGGCGCCGGACCTCATCGCCTGGCTCCTCGGCCGTCCGTTCGGCAAGGGCCTGCGCGACGCCGACGGCAACCGTCCCGCCCCGCTGCCGGTCTGGCTCTAGAGGTCCCGGCCCTCCAGCTCGTCCAGCCGGGCGGTGGCCCGTCCCAGCTGCCGGGCCATCTCGTCGAGCCGCGCCTGCAGCAGCGCCATCTCGGCGGTGAGCACCGCGACCGCCCCGGCCGTCGCGACCGGGTCACCGGAGTCGGGGAGGGGCGGGGCACCGAACGCCGAGTCGTCGAGCGGGTGCGGCCCGGTGGGGACGGCGTCCCCGGCCGGTACCAGCGGTCCGGCCGGTACGTCGTCGGGCAGCAGGAGCACCCCGGCCAGGCGGGTGAACCGTTCCGGCGTCAGCACCGGCCGGGCCCCCGCGCAGCGTCCGCACACCGGTTCCAGCCGCCGCCAGCCGTGCTGCCCGGAGCCGGTGTCGGCGAGCGCCGAGACGCCCGCGCCGCAGCGGCACGGCCGCATCCGGACCGACCGGACCCGCTGCCGGGAGTAGCGCAGTCCCAGCTCGTAGCGCCGGAACCGGCCGGACACCGCGACCTCGAGCAGGACAGCGCCCTGGTGCTCGGGTGCGCAGGCCAGCTCGCGGGCGTCGGCGTCGGAGTGGAAGCAGTAGAAGCCGCAGTCGCACCAGCGGGACGGGCACGCGTGCCGGCAGCCGTGGGCGCACAGCGCGTCGTCGACCGTGCGGTAGACGTGCGCACGCCCGAGGGTGACACCGCTGAACCCGGCCGTCGTCCCGTCCGCGGACAGCATCGGGAACGCGAGCTTGTGCCCCTCCAGCGGACCGGCCGGGTGCTCCTGCGGTGCGCGGCGGAAGAGACCGCTGGGCACGTCAGTCCTCGCGCGAACCCGTCCGGGCCGGCTCCTCGGTGGCCGCCGACCACCCGGTGAGCTCGGGCCGTGGGGCGGGGGCGGGTTCCGGTCGGTCCTGTGCGGCGGCGAGCCGGTCGGCCTCGTGGTCGACGGCGTACCCCTCGGAGATCTTGCGGCCCAGCCTCATGACGCCTCCCGTGTTCCGGGCTCCGGGCGGACCTCGTGTGGCCGCCGTCACCAGGCTGACCCCTCCGCCCGGTGTTGTCCAGGGCGGAACGGGTGAGCGAGGGCCGGGAACGGATCACACCGGCACCGGGTGCGCCCGGCGGTACCGTGCATCACCGGACGGACACCGGGGGTGATCGATGCGGGGCGCGGCGCGGTACGGGATCGAGCACGAGCTGGCACTCGTGCGGCCGGACGGCTCGCTGGCGGACTTCACCGTGCTGGGCCACGACGAGGTCGCGGCCGTCGTGGCCGAGCTGCCCGAGCTCCCCGGCGACCAGGCCGACCTGCGGATCGGCGACGCCGGGATCCGCCGCAAGCGCTGGTACGCCGAGGGCTACGAGCGGCTCGACGAGCAGGGCGAGCTGCTGCGGTTCGAGCCGAAGGGCATCGAGATCCGGACCGTCGTGCACGACTCGGTGGAGGCCACCGAGGCCGCGCTGGCGGCGGACGCGGCGCTGCTCGCCGAGGTCGCCGCCCGCCACGCGCTGCGGCCGGTGGCGATCGGCCACCATCCGGTGCGGTCGTCCTACCAGCTGGATCCACCGCCGAACGCCTGCGAGCGGGCGCTGATGGCGTCCTCCCCGGAGGAGCGCACCGCCCCGCTGCACATGGTCACCTGGGGGCCGGACCTCAACCTGTCGTTCCCCGAGGCCGGGAGCGATCCGGCGGTGCTCGCCGACGCGGCGGCCAAGCTCACCTACTACAGCCCCTACCTGGTGCCGTGGTCGTTCTCGTCGCCGTTCCGGGACGGGCGGCCGTGGGGCGGGCTGTCGGCACGGACGTCGCGCCGCACCGGGGCCCGTCCGGCCGCACTGGCCTACCTCGAGCCGGACGCCCCGCTGCTGCCGACCGACCCCAGCCTGGTGCGGCACGCCGGCATCCCCGGCGAGATCGGCCGGATCGAGTTCAAGGCGTTCGACGCGGTCGCGGTCGTGCCGGGGGAGGAGCCGGCCGACGGCTGCGGCACCGGCCTGCCCGGCGCGCTGCTGTCGCTGCTCGCCGGGCTGCTGCGGGACACCACGCTGCCCGGGCGCCGGCGCACGCCGGACGCGGTCGCGCACCGGCGTTCCGCGCTGCGGGGCTGGACCGACCCCGGCACCCGGGCCGGGTCGCAGGCCGTGCTCGACGCCGCCACGGCCGCCCTGCGGGACGAGCCCGGTCACGACGACCGCCTCGCGCTGCTGCGCGAACGGCTCGGCCGCCGGGAGACCCCGGCCGGCCGGATGCTCGCCCGGTACCGCTCCGGTGGCGGGATCACCGGCGTCGCGGCACAGGTCCGGCCGGCGGCCCTGTAGACGCACCGGCCGGACCGCGGCTCAGCGGTAGCTGTGCTCCTCCGCGGGGTACTCGCCGCCGCGGACGTCGGCGGCGAAGGCGGCCGCTGCGTCGTGCAGCACCGAGCCGACCTCGGCGTAGCGCCGCACGAAGCGGGGGACCCTGCCGCGGTTCATGCCGGCCATGTCCGACCACACCAGCACCTGGCCGTCGCAGTCCGGGCCGGCGCCGATCCCCACGGTCGGGATCCGCAGCTCACCGGTGACCCGCTTCGCGACGTCGGCGGGCACCATCTCCAGCACGACGGCGAACGCTCCCGCCTCCTGGACCGCCAGCGCGTCCTCGACGAGTGCGTCGGCGGCGTCGCCCCGGCCCTGGATGCGGAAGCCGCCGAGCGCGTGCTCGCTCTGCGGTGTGAACCCCAGGTGCCCCATTACCGGCACGCCGGACGCGGTGAGCGCCTCGATCTGCGGTGCGAACCGGGCGCCGCCCTCCAGCTTCACCGCGTGCGCCCCGGCCTCCTTCATGAACCGGAACGCCGACTCCTGGGCCTGGGCGGGGGAGATCTGGTAGCTGCCGAACGGCAGGTCGGCGACGACGAGCGCGCTGCGCGCGCCGCGGACGACGGCGCGGGTCAGCGGGAGCAGGTCGTCGATCGTGACGGGGATGGTGTTGTCGTGCCCGAACACGTTGTTGCCCGCCGAGTCGCCGACGAGCAGCACCGGGATGCCGGCGTCGTCGAAGATCTCGGCGGAGTAGACGTCGTAGGCGGTCAGCATGGGCCAGCGCCGGCCCTCCTGCTTCCACTGCGTCAGGTGGTGGACGCGGGTGCGCTTCGGCGCCGCCGGCGTCCGGTACGGGGCCTCGGCCTCGGTGCCGGGGGGCGTGCCCTGCTGTCCGGTCTCTGTGCTCACCAGTGAGCTCCTTCCGTGCCTCGAGGCCCACGCTGATCGCGGGTCCCCGGGTTCGCCGTCGGTGGCGGACGCCAGGGTGCACCCGGCGGCGGCGCGGTGGGCCGGGGTGTGGGAACGGTCACCGGGTGGCCGTCGCAACCCCCGCGCCCGGCCACTGTCCGGGGTCGATGGCATGCTCCCCGTCATGGCCCCCCGTCTGCGCCTCCGTGGCCCCGTACCCGCGACACCGCCACCCCGGACGGGACGGCGGCGACGGCCCGGCCGGGTCGCCGGCGCGGCGGCCCTCGGTGCCGCGGCGCTGATGCTGGTGGGGGCGTGCTCCGACGTCGGGACGACGTCGAACGAGTCCCAGGCCCCGCAGAACCCGCCGGACCTGGCCCGGTTCTACGACCAGGAGCTGAGCTGGGGGCCCTGCGCCGACTACGCGCCCACCGAGGAGGACGGCCAGTCCTTCGCGGACCCGCAGTTCGACTGCACCCGGGTCACCGTCCCGCAGGACTACGCCCAGCCCGACGGCGACACCATGCAGATCGCGATGCTGCGCAAGAAGGCGACCGGCAACAAGATCGGCTCGCTGTTCGCCGACCCGGGCGGCCCGGGCGCGTCCGGCACGTCGTTCATGGCGAGCTCCGCGCCGACGTGGTCGGCGAACGGGCTGGGGGACCGGTTCGACCTGATCGGCTTCGACCCGCGCGGCACCGGCGCCAGCGAGCCGAAGATCGAGTGCCTGACCGACCAGGAGAACGACGAGGACCGCGGGCAGGTCTTCGCCGACCCGTCCCCGGCCGGCGTCGCCGCGGCCGAGGCGCGCAACAAGCAGTACGCCGACCGCTGCGCCGAGCGCACCGGTGCCGACGTGCTGGCCAACGTCGGCACCCGCGACGTCGCCAAGGACATGGACGTCATGCGGGCCGCCGTCGGCGACGAGAAGATGACCTACGCGGGCTTCTCCTACGGCACCGAGCTCGGCACCGCCTACGCCGAGGCGTTCCCGCAGAACGTGCGGGCGCTGCTGCTCGACGGGGCGATCGACCCGACGCAGACGACGCTCGACTCCAGCGTGAAGCAGAACGCCGGCTTCCAGCTGGCCTTCGACAACTTCGCCAAGGACTGCACCAGCAGGCCGAACTGCCCGCTGGGCACCGATCCCGCGCAGGCGACCCGCGCGTTCCAGACGGTCATGCAGCCGCTGATCGACAAGCCGGTCCCGACGAGCGACGGCCGCACGCTGAGCTTCAACGACGCGCAGACCGGCGTGAGCCAGGCGCTCTACGTGTCGCAGCTGTGGCCGGCGCTGCAGCAGGGCATCTCGCAGGTCGCGAACGGCAACGGCGACTTCCTGATGACGCTGGCCGACCTCTACTACGAGCGTGACCAGCAGGGCCGCTACAGCAACATGCTGGAGTCGTTCCAGGCGATCAGCTGCGTGAACCAGACGCCGCTGAAGGAGCCGTCCGAGGCGCTCGAGCTCGCGAAGCAGGCCGACGAGGCCGCCCCGTTCCGCTCGACCGGCCGTGGCCCGGTCGGTGCCCGTGACTCGTGCGCGTTCTGGCCGGTGCCGCCGACCAGCGAGCCGCACGTGCCGCAGGCCGAGGGGCTCCCGCCCGTCGTCGTGGTGTCGGTCACCGGCGACCCGGCGACGCCGTATCAGGCCGGGGTGGACCTGGCCGGCCAGCTCGGCGGCAGCCTGATCAAGGTCAACGGGAACCAGCACACCGCGTCCCTGCAGGGTGACCCGTGCGTCGACCGGCTCGCGGTCGACTACCTGGTCGACCTGAAGCTGCCCCAGGAGGGCGCCGAGTGCTCGCTGGCCCCGGCCTGACCGGGACCTGATCGGGGGTGTGCGGGTGCCCCGGACCGGGCACCCGCACACCCCGGTAACTTCCGCGTAACACGGGGTTCCTAGGCTCCGCCGCATGGACCGCCAGCAGGAGTTCGTCCTCCGCACGCTCGAGGAGCGCGACATCCGTTTCGTCCGTCTGTGGTTCACGGACGTGCTCGGTTATCTGAAGTCGGTGGCGATCGCCCCGGCCGAGCTGGAGGGTGCCTTCGCCGAGGGCATCGGGTTCGACGGATCGGCGATCGAGGGCTTCGCCCGCGTCTACGAGTCGGACATGGTCGCCAAGCCGGACCCGTCGACGTTCCAGGTCCTGCCCTGGGAGAGCGCGTCCGGCGAGCACTACTCGGCCCGGATGTTCTGCGACATCGCGATGCCGGACGGCTCGCCGTCCTGGGCCGACCCGCGGCACGTGCTCACCCGCGCGCTCAACAAGGCGGGCGAGGCCGGGTTCACCTGCTACGTGCACCCGGAGATCGAGTTCTACCTGCTCAAGAACCTGCCCGACGACGGCTCCCGGCCCACGCCGGCCGACTCCGGCGGCTACTTCGACCAGGCCAGCCACGACGTCGCCCCGCACTTCCGGCGCAACACCATCGAGACGCTCGAGTCGATGGGCATCTCGGTGGAGTTCAGCCACCACGAGGGCGGCCCCGGCCAGCAGGAGATCGACCTCCGCTACGCCGACGCGCTGACGATGGCCGACAACCTCATGACGTTCCGCTACGTCGTGAAGGAGGTCGCGCTCACCCAGGGCGTGCGGGCGTCGTTCATGCCGAAGCCGTTCTCCGAGCACCCCGGCTCGGCGATGCACACGCACTTCTCGCTGTTCGAGGGTGACCACAACGCCTTCCACGACCCGGACGACCCCTACGAGCTGTCCGCGACCGGCAAGGCGTTCGTCGCCGGGGTGCTCAAGCACGCCCGCGAGATCACCGCGGTCACGAACCAGTGGGTGAACTCCTACAAGCGGCTGATCACCGGCGGCGAGGCACCGACCGCCGTGTCGTGGGGGCACGCCAACCGGTCCGCGCTGGTCCGGGTGCCGATGTACTCGCCGGGGAAGTCGTCGTCGCGCCGCATCGAGGTCCGCACGCTCGACTCGGCCTGCAACCCCTACCTCGCCTACGCGGTGATCCTGGGCGCCGGGCTGACCGGCATCCAGAAGGGCTACGAGCTGCCCCCGGCCACCGAGGACGACGTCTGGGCCCTCACCGACACCGAGCGCAAGGCACTGGGCTACGAGCTGCTGCCGCAGAACCTGACCGAGGCGCTCGACGTCATGGAGCGGTCCGAGCTGGTCGCCGAGTACCTCGGCGAGCACGTGTTCGACTTCTTCCTGCGGAACAAGCGCGCCGAGTGGGACGCCTACCGGCGCAACGTGACGCCGCACGAGCTCGCCACCTACCTGCCGGTGCTGTAGGGCCGTCGCGCTCAGGTAAGGCTCGCCTTAGTATCGCGGCGTGGAACGCGCTGTGGTCACGGGCGGGCACGGCCTGCCGATCGGGTACGCGGAGTACGGCCCGTCGGACGGGCCGCCCGTCCTCCTGCTGCACGGGCTGTTCGGCTCGGCGGTGGTCGGGGCCGCATGGTCGGACCGGGCCGAACGGCACGGCGTCCGGCTGATCGCCGCCGAACGCCCGGGCTACGGCGTCTCGCCGCCCGCGGGGTTCGGCGCGGTCGCGGACTGGGTACCTGCCGTCGCGCCGCTGCTGGAGTGGATCGGCCGGCCGGTCGACGTCGTCGGGATCTCGGCCGGGGCGCCGTACGCCTACGCGCTCGCCGCGCTCGCGCCCGAGCGGGTCCGGGAGTGCTGGGTCCTGAGCGGGCTGCCCTACGTCCACGACGACGCCCATCCGCGGCCGCTACCCGCAGGCGTCGCTCGACGCCTGGGCGTTCTTCCGCGACGGCGACCCGCGCGACGTCGCCGCCCGGTTCGACGCCGGGCACGACCGGTTCGCCGCCGCGTTCGCCGGCCACCCGCACCTGGTGGAGGCCCTCCGGGAGATCAGTGGCCACGGATGGGCCGGCCCCGCCCGGGAGGCCGCGCTCCAGGTGCGGCCGTGGGGCTTCACCCCGTCCGACGTCGCCCGCCCGGTCACCGTCCGGCACTCCCGCGCCGACGACCAGGTGCCGTTCGACGCGGCAGAGGCCACCGTCGAGCTGATCCCCGGCGGTCGGCTCGTCGAGCAGGTCGAGCCGGGTCACCTGCCGTCGGAGACGTCGCTGGACGCGGTGTTCGCCGAGCTGACACGGCCCGGCCGGGAGGAGGCCGCCGGTACCGGCGGCCCGTGCCGCAGGCGGTAGGGGCGTCGTGACCCGGCCGTGATGGGGCAGGATCGGCGTCCGTGATGGATCGGCGCACGGGAACCTCGCTGGCCCGGCTGGGACTCCCCGGACCGGATGCGGACGCGACGCTGCGCGAGCTGGGCTGGTGGGACGGCGACGCCCCCGCCAGCGGCTGCGAGGAGATCATGTGGGCGCTCGCCCGCAGCCCCGACCGCGACCTCGCGCTGCGCGCCGTGGAGCGGCTCGCCCAGACGCCCCCCTGGCCGGAGATCGACCGCGCGCTCCGCGGTGACGCGGGCCTGCGCGGGCGGCTGTTCGCGACGCTGGGCTCCTCCACGGCGCTCGGCGACCACCTGATCACCCACCCGGACCGGTGGGCGCTGCTCGCCGACACCCCGGACCGCCGGGACCCGCCGCCGGACCTGGCCCGGCGCACCGCGCACCTGCTGCGCGCCGTCGGTGCCGATCCCGCCGCTCCGCCGCCCGGGGCGCCGGGCGGCGCCCGCGCGACCCTCACCGGAGCCGAGGCCGTCACGGCGCTGCGCACGGCCTACCGTGACGAGCTGCTCGGCCTCGCCTCCGCGGACCTGGCCGCCGTCGGGGACCCGACGCTGCCGGTGATGGAGGTCGACGACGTCGCCGCCCAGCTCGCCGACCTGGCCGAGGCCGCGCTGGCGGCGGCGCTCGCGGTCGCCGCCGCCGAGCAGGACCCGCCGGAGGAGCTGCGGCTGGCCGTGATCGGCATGGGCAAGTGCGGCGGCCGCGAGCTGAACTACGTCTCCGACGTCGACGTCATCTTCGTCGCCGAGCCCGGCGGGGAGCTCACCCAGGCGTCGACGAAGCTGGCGTCGCGGGTGATGCGGGTGGCCGGGGAGGCGTGCTTCGAGGTCGACGCGAACCTCCGCCCGGAGGGCAGGCAGGGTGCGCTCGTCCGCACCCTCGACGGGCACGTCACGTACTACAAGCGCTGGGCGAAGACCTGGGAGTTCCAGGCCCTGCTCAAGGCCCGTCCGATCGCCGGGGACCCCGCGCTCGGTGCCGCCTACGTCGAGGCGCTCTCCCCGATGGTGTGGCAGGCGTCGGCCCGCGACGACTTCGTCGCCGAGGTGCAGGCGATGCGCACCCGGGTGATCGACAACATCCCGTCGGACCAGAAGGACCGGGAGCTCAAGCTCGGCCGCGGCGGCCTGCGCGACGTCGAGTTCGCCGTCCAGCTGCTGCAGCTGGTGCACGGCCGCACCGACGACACCCTGCACTCCGGCAACACCCTGCGTGCGCTCGCCGCGCTGAGCGACGGCGGCTACGTGGGCCGCGACGACGGGGCGAACCTGGCCGCGTCGTACCGGTTCCTGCGGCTGCTGGAGCACCGGTTGCAGCTGCAGAAGCTGCGCCGCACCCACCTGCTGCCGGCGGCCGACGACACCGAGGCGCTGCGCTGGCTGGCGCGCTCGGCGCGGATCCGCCCCGACGGCCGCCGCGACGTCGTCGGGGTCCTCGTCGCGGAGTGGCAGCGCAACGCGCGGCGGGTGACGCGGCTGCACGAGAAGCTCTTCTACCGGCCGCTGCTGACCGCGGTGTCCCGGCTGGCGGGGGAGGAGGCCGACGGCGTCCTGTCCCCGGACGCGGCGAAGGCGCGGCTGTCCGCGCTGGGCTGGGCCTCGGCCGAGGGCGCGCTCGGGCACCTGCGCGCGCTCACCGGCGGGGTCTCGCGGGCGGCGTCGATCCAGCGGGCGCTGCTGCCGGTGCTGCTCGACGAGCTGTCCCAGAGCCCCGACCCGGACCGCGGGCTGCTGGCCTACCGGCGGGTGTCGGAGGCGCTGGCCGCGACCCCCTGGTACCTGCGGCTGCTGCGCGACGAGGGCGCCGTCGCGCAGCGCCTGATGACCCTGCTCGGGACGTCCGCGCTGGTCCCGGACCTGCTGCAGCGGGCGCCCGAGGTGCTGCGGATGCTCGCGATCTCCTCGGGGGTGCAGAGCCCGGAGCTGACGCGGGACCCGGCCGAGGTGTCGGTGGCGCTGCGGGCCACGGTGGCCCGGCAGTCGACGCCGGAGGCCGCGGTGGCCTCCGCGCGCTCGTACCGGCGGCACGAGATGCTGCGGATCGCCTGCGCCGACCTGCTCGGCGTGCTCGAGGTCGACGAGGTGTGCGCAGCGCTGAACTCGGTGAACGAGGCCGTGCTCGCCGCGACGCTGGACGCGGTCCTGCGGTCCGAGCCCGACGACCGGGCCACCCTCGCGGTGATCGGCATGGGCCGGTTCGGCGGCGGCGAGTCGAGCTACGGCAGCGACGCCGACGTCATGTTCGTGTGCTCCCCGGCCGAGGGCGTCGACGACCACACGGCCGTGAAGTGGGCGACGCGCGTCGTCGAACGGGTACGGCGGCTGCTCGGCTCGCCGAGCCCGGACCCGGCGCTGCCGGTCGACGCCGACCTGCGCCCCGAGGGCCGGTCCGGGCCGATGGTGCGGACCCTGTCGTCGTACCGCGAGTACTACGCCCGCTGGGGCGAGGTCTGGGAGGCGCAGGCGCTGCTGCGGGCCCGGCCGGTCGCGGGGGACCGGGCGCTCGGGCGCGAGTTCACGACGCTGATCGACCCGATCCGCTACCCGGCCGACGGGCTCCCGGCGTCGGCGGTCGTGGAGATCCGCCGGATCAAGTCCCGGGTCGACGCCGAGCGGCTGCCCCGCGGCGCGGACCGGACCACCCACACCAAGCTGGGTTCCGGCGGGCTCGCCGACGTCGAGTGGACGGTGCAGCTGCTGCAGCTGCAGCACGCCGGTGACGTCCCCGAGCTGCGGACGACCTCGACGCTCGACGGGCTGCACGAGGCCACCGAGGCCGGCCTGCTCCCCGCCGACGACGCCCGCGAGCTGGAGGAGGGCTGGCGGACCGCGACCAGCGCCCGGAACGCGATCATGCTGGTGAAGGGCAAGCCGGGGGACCAGCTCCCGCGCTCGGGGCGGGAGCTGGTCGCCGTCGCCGCGGCGCTCGGGTACCCGGCGGGCGGGGACCCTGGCGAGTTCCTCGACGACTACCGGCGCGTCACCCGGCGCGCGCGGAACGTCGTCGAGCGGGTGTTCTACGGCTGGACGGAGGACTGAGCGCCGATGAGCCGTCCACCGGGGCGGACCGCAGCGCCGCCGCGAACCACTCGAACGCCGGGATCACCGGCTCCCGGGCCGGCCAGCCGTTCAGCGTGCCGAGCAGCGCCCAGTAGCGCTCCACCCGGCGGTCCGCGAACAGCTCGACGGTGCCGGCCGCCCGGACCCGGGCCGCGGCGTCGAGCCCGGCGGCGCCCGGGATCCGCTCCAGCACCGCGGCCGCCTCGGCGCTCGCCGGGTCGACGCCCGCGGCCAGTGCGGCCCCGGCGTGCTCGGCGACGGCGGCCGGGTCGGCCTGCCGCTCCTGGTGCTCCGGCGCGGACGATCCCGCACCGGCGACGGCCATCTCCCGGACCCGGGCCGTGAAGCCCGGGTCCCGGATCAGCTCGGCCAGCTCCACCCAGGCCGACACCTGCTCCGGTGTCGGGTCGTCGGGCAGCTCCGTTGGCAGCATCCGCATCCCGTCGGCGATGCCGGCACCCGGCGCCGCCGGGTCGGTGCCGGCGAACGCCTCGGTGACGAACTCGTCGATCATGTGCTGGCGCTCGGCCGCGGACAGCCGTGCGAGGTCGTTCATCAGGGTCACGCTCCTCTCGTCGGGTTCGGTACCGGTCCGGGCGAGCAGCACGCACACCGCGCGCTGCGCCCTCAGCTCCCGGATCCGGCTCTCCAGGGCCCGTGCGTGCGCCTCCGCGATCTCGCCGACCCCCCGCCGGCGGGACAGCACGGAACGCACGTCGTCCAGGCCCAGCCCCAGCTCGCGCAGGGTCCGGACCAGGTCGAGCCGGGCCACGGCGGCCGCGTCGTACACCCGGTGGCCCGCTCCGCTGCGGGCCGAGGGCACCAGGCCCTCGTCCGACCAGAAGCGGATCGTGCGGACCGGCACCCCGGTCCGTCCGGACAGTTGCCCGATGCTCAGGACGACGGGGTGATCATGGGTGTGCGACGCGGTCACCCCGACAGCGTCGCGGGTTCCAGCCACTGGAGGTCAAGTGCGAATCGGATTCGGGATCCCGCAGTTCGGCGGGGCCGCCGCCCGGGTGGAGGAGACGATGCGGTTCGCCGCGGGTGCGGAGGAGCGCGGCGCGGCGAGCCTCTGGACGGGCGACCGGCTGCTGGCGGCCGTCGACCCGTCCGTCGGGTACGCCGGGAGCGACACGATCCCGGCCGAGTTCCGGGCGTCGCACGACCCGCTCGCGCTGCTCACCGCGGCCGCGGCGGTGACCACCCGGGTGCAGCTGGGCACGAGCACGCTGAACGCGCCGTGGTACCCGCCGGCGCTGCTGGCGCGGCACGCGCTGACCGTCGACCGGATCTCCGGGGGACGGTTGCTGCTCGGCCTGGGCACCGGCTGGTCGCCCGAGGAGTACGAGGCGGTGGGCGTCCCGATGTCCGAGCGGGGCGCCCGCCTCGACGAGGCCCTCGACGTGTTCGACGCCTGGTGGCACGACGACCCGGTCACCTACCGGGGCAAGAACGTGTCCATCGCGCTGTCGCACGTCGAGGTCAAGCCGCACGGGATCCCGGTCTACCTGGCCGGGTTCGCGCCGCGGGCGCGGCGGCGGATCGCCGAGCGGGCCGACGGCTTCCTGCCGGTGGTGACCCCGGGCGTGCCGGACCTCGGCCGGGCCGTCTCGCGGCCGTGGGCGGAGCTGCGCGCGGCCGCGGCGGACGCCGGTCGCGGTCCCGGCGCGGTCGGTGCGGTGCTGCGGGTCAACCTGCCGCCCGGGTCGACGGCCGCCGACGCGGTCGCGCTGCTGCGCCGGGTGCGGGCGGAGACGGAGATCGAGCACGCCTTCGTCGACCTCATGTACCTGGGCGCGGACTGCGGCACCGCGCTCGACCTGGCCGGGGGGATCCTGGACGCCGCCGGGTCGTGAGGCACCGGTCCGGTGCCGGGGCGACCGGCTCCCGGGGCGTTCCCGGCCGCTGGTTCACTGGACGGCGTGTCCCCGGATCCCCTGGACCTGCTGACCCGCGGCTACGACCTGGTCGCGGCGCGACCGGCGTCGCTGCTGGCGGCCGTGCTCGCCCTGGCCGTGGTCGCGTGGCGTCCGACCTGGCGGCTGACCCGGACCGCGGTGACGATCGCCCACGAGGGCGGGCACGCGCTGGTCGCGGTGCTGGTGGGCCGCGGCCTGACCGGGATCCGGCTGCACGCCGACTCCTCGGGGGTGACCTACTCGACGGGCGCCGGGCGCGGCCCCGGTGTCGTCGTGATGTTCCTGGCCGGGTACGTTTTCCCGCCGCTGCTCGGCCTCGGCGGGGCCGTGCTGGTCGCCTCCGACGCGGCGCAGGCGATGCTCTGGATCGGGGTCGCGCTGCTGGCGGCGACGCTGCTGCAGATCCGCAACCTCTACGGCGGGCTCGCCGTGGTCGTCACCGGGGCGGTGCTGGTGCTGGTCGCGCTGCGCGCCGAGGAGGACCTGCGCACCGGGTTCGCCGCCGCGCTGGCCTGGTTCCTGCTGTTCGGCGGGGTGAAGGCCTGCACCGAGCTGCGGCGCGGGCGGCGCGGAGGCCGGCTGCGGCACTCCGACGCCGACCGGCTCGCCGAGCTGACCCCGTTGTCGGGCGGGGCGTGGGCCGGGTTCTTCCTGATCGCCGCCGTGGTCGCGACGGGGGCCGCCGGTTGGGTGGTCTTCGCGCCCGGCGGCGCCCCGGCGTGAGCCGGAGCTGGAAGGATCGGCGGCATGGCAGAGGACTTCAACAGCCGGGTCATCCGCGAGTTCCGGGAGAACGACGGCCGGGTCGGTGAGCCGTTCACCGGCCTCCCGATGGTGCTGGTCCACCACGTCGGGGCGAAGAGCGGCACGGAGCGGGTCGCGCCGCTGCGCTGGTTCGCCGACGGCGACTCCTACGTCGTCGTCGCGTCCGCGGCCGGGGCGCCGAAGCACCCGGCCTGGTTCCACAACCTGATGGCGAATCCCGACGTCGTGGCCGAGATCGCCGACGGCGCGGGCACCGTCGAGACGGTCCGCGTGCACGCGAGCGAGCTCGGGACCGCCGACCGGGACCGGGTCTGGACCTGGATCAAGGACAACAACGGCGGCTTCGCCGACTACGAGCGCAAGACCGACCGGACCATCCCGCTGGTGGCGCTCACCCCGCAGTGAGCACCGGCACGTCCGGAATGGCAGGCTCGGCAGCATGACGATCACCCTCGAGCAGGCCCAGACCATCGCCGCCGCCGCGCTGAAGCACGGCACCGAGCAGGGCTTCAACCCGCTGACGGTCGCCGTGCTCGACCCGGGCGGCGCCGTCGTGACGCTGTCCCGGCAGGACGGCTCCGGGTTCCTCCGCCCCGACCTCGCGACCGGCAAGGCGAGCGGGGTCCTGGCGCTGGGCATGACCAACCGGGCGATCGCCGCGCGGGCCGCGGACTCGCCCGAGTTCTTCACCTCGGTCGCGAACCTCGCCGACGGCAAGATCCTCTCCGTGCCCGGTGGCGTGTTCGTCAAGGACGCCCAGGGGACGCTGCTCGGCGCGGTCGGCGTGACCGGGGACGCGTCGCTGAACGACGAGGCCGCCGCCGTCGCCGGGATCGAGGCCGCGGGTCTCGTCGCCGTCACCGGCGCGGAGTAACACCTCCACGACGAGCCGCACCCCCGGGCGACGAGGTCAGCCCGGGGGCGCGGAGGGGACACGGCCCTGCCGCCGAGGAAGGGCCGTGCACGTGCGTGGGCACGCGCGGACGACGGCGCGTGCGGGGTGTCGCGTGGTGGTGGCTGCGGCGCTGCGCAGTCGGGACGTCACCGTTCGTGGTCGGGCAGGTACAGCCCTCATCCGATGTGACGCGGAACACGGTGACTCGGAGTCAACCAGTCCGTTCGGGCAGTTGTCAACGCTCCCGCGAACGCGGGCGGCGAGCCGACGACTGGACCGATTCTGCGACCGTACCGTCCCGACGGACGGTGATCGGGACCGGGGGTCGCGACGCGCCGCCGTCCGGGCGCATCGGGGAGGTCCCCGATCCGGGACCAGGGACACCGGATCGGGTACGAGGGTGTTTCCGCGATGCCGATGTGACCTGTGACGGCTACCGTCAGCCACGTTTCGACCGGCGGCCGGTTGGTCACTCGTTGTCCAGGTCGGCCGCACGGCCGCCACAAGGTCCGTCGGGGGACGGTCCGGAACAAGGAGGAAACGTCATGCTGTGGACCATTCTCGGGTGGATCGTCCTGGGTCTCGTCGCGGGCTTCATCGCCCGTGCCGTCGTCCCGGGCAAGGACGACATCGGGATCCTGCGCACGATCCTGCTGGGTATCGTCGGCTCGTTCGTCGGTGGTGCGCTGGCCAGCATCTTCACCGGCTTCAGCAGCTTCTCGCCGTCGAGCTGGATCGGCTCGATCATCGGCGCGATCATCGTGCTCGTGGTCTACAACCAGATCACGGGGCGCAAGAAGATCGGCCGCTGAGCCACACCGCCGGCACCACGGCGCCGTCCGGATCCGTCCGGGCGGCGCCGTCGTGTGTGCAGGGCCGGATCGTGGACCGCGGGGGAGCGGTCAGAGCCGCTCGGCGCCGTCGGGCCAGACGACGGTGACGGGGATCCCGAGGTCGCGGGCCTCGCGCACGGTGTCCCCGGTGCCACCCCTTCCGTCGGGCGGGGCCCCGTCCCAGACGGCGACGAGCAGGCCGACGTCGTCGAGCACGGCCCGTCCGGCGGCGGCGTAGGCGTCGCGGTCCGCGGTGCCGAACGGCAGCACCCGCACCTCCGCCGCGCGGGCGTGGAGCCGCTCGAACTCGTCGCGGTTCCCGGGCTCGACCTTGCTGCGCCGGTAGTCCTCGGAGGGCAGCACGACGACGAGGTCGCCGCCGGCGTCGAGGACCGCGTCGGCGAACAGCTGGTCCGCGCCGCGGGCGAGGCACGACACCCCGACCAGCGGGGCCGGGTGCGACCGGAGCTCGTCACGGAGGGCGGCGGCGACCAGCGGCACCGAGGCGGGGGTGAGCTTCGAGTGCCCGGTGATCCCGAGACGGGGCATGTCAGACGGTCCTTCCGTGGGTGGCGAGACGAGATCGAACGCACGGCAGCGGGCCCGGGAGTGCAACGCGCAGCGCGTGTTCCGGCTCGACCATCTCTGCACCTCCCCGCCCGGTCGCGACGGGATGGTAGCGGCGGGCCGACGGTGTCGATCTCCAGTTGCGCGGATCTGCTCCCGGTCGCCCTCCGGGGCTGCGGTGTCGGACGCCTCCCCACGATCTCTCTCCTGCCCGAGCCTCGTCCCGGGCACGACGAAGGCCCGGTGCTCCCGTCCGGGGACAGGAACACCGGGCCTTCGAGGTCTGACGGCCTGATCACGGCCGCCCGACGAGGATCACCAGGTCGGGAGGCCGTTCCGATCACACGTCGTAGTACAGGGCGAACTCGTACGGGTGCGGGCGCAGCCGCAGCGGGTCGATCTCGTTCTCCCGCTTGTACTGGATCCAGGTCTCGATCAGGTCCGGGGTGAACACGCCGCCCTCGAGCAGGTAGTCGTGGTCCTCCTCGAGCTTGTCGATGACGGCGCCGAGGCTGCCCGGGACCTGCGCGATGTCCTTGGCCTCCTCCGGCGGGAGCTCGTACAGGTCCTTGTCGATCGGCGCCGGCGGCTCGATCTTGTTCTTGATCCCGTCGAGGCCGGCCATCAGCATCGCCGAGAAGGCGAGGTACGGGTTGCCGGACGAGTCGGGGCAGCGGAACTCGATGCGCTTGGCCTTCGGGCTGTCACCGGACAGCGGGATCCGGATGCAGGCCGAGCGGTTCCGGGCCGAGTAGACCAGGTTGACCGGCGCCTCGAAGCCCGGGACCAGGCGGTGGTAGGAGTTCACCGTCGGGTTGGTGAACGCCAGCAGCGACGGGGCGTGGTGCAGCAGGCCGCCGATGTAGTAGCGCGCGGTGTCGGACAGGCCGCCGTAGCCGGACTCGTCGTGGAAGAGCGGCTGGCCGTCCTTCCAGAGCGACTGGTGGACGTGCATGCCCGAGCCGTTGTCGCCGAACAGCGGCTTCGGCATGAAGGTCGCGGTCTTGCCGTTCTGCCACGCCACGTTCTTCACCAGGTACTTGAAGAGCATGATGTCGTCGGCCGCGCTGAGCAGGGTGTCGAACTTGTAGTTGATCTCCGCCTGCCCGGCGGTGCCGACCTCGTGGTGCTCGCGCTCCACCTCGAAGCCCGACTCCTGCATGGTGCTGACGATGTCGGCACGCAGGTCGGCGTAGTGGTCGACCGGCGGGACGGGGAAGTAGCCGCCCTTGTAGTTGACCTTGTAGCCCAGGTTCCCGCCGACCTCGTCGCGGCCGGTGTTCCACCAGCCCTCGGCGGAGTCGATGTGGTGGTACGCCTGGTGCGGGTCGGTGCCGAAGCGGATCGAGTCGAAGACGTAGAACTCGGCCTCGGGCGCCATGAACGCGGTGTCGGCGATGCCCGACGCGGCCAGGTACTCCTCGGCCTTGCGTGCGACGTTGCGCGGGTCACGGGAGTAGGGCTCACCGGTGACCGGGTCGTGCACGAAGAAGTTGACGTTCAGCGTCTTGTGCTTGCGGAACGGGTCGACGCGCGCGGTCGTGGTGTCCGGGTACAGCGCCATGTCGGACTCGTTGATCGCCTGGAAACCGCGGACGGAGGAACCGTCGAACGCGGCACCGTTCTCCAGGAGGTCGCCGGCCGTCTTGGCGGGGACGGTGAGGTGCTGCATGACGCCGGGCAGGTCGCAGAACCTGATGTCGACGTACTCGACCTTCTCGTCCGAGATGTACTTGAGTACCTCTTCGGCGTTGCTGAACACTCTCTCGGGCTCCTTCAATCGCTGGTGGAGATCGTGGGTGACGGTAGGAGGACCGTGTTGCTCACCCATCACTCACCTGTTTCACCGACGTTAACTGACCGGCGCGCGACGCCGATCACATTCGTGCCGGATGTCCGGTACCCGTCGGCGGCGGCGCTGTCGATGTGGCGCCTAGGCTAGAAGCCATGGCCCGCTGGATCGAGTCCTGGCAGCCCGGTTCACCCTCCGGGAGCGGCGCCGACCCGGGCGGACACCGGGGGAAGCAGTTCGGGTTACCCGCGTCGGGGCACTACTCGGTCGCGGGCTTCGGCCGCCGTCTGCTCGGCGTGTGCCTCGACTGGCTGCTGGCCTACCTGCTGGTCCTGCTCGTCGCCGGGAGCGCGGCGATCGGCACGTCCGACTTCGGCTGGTGGATCCTCGGCACCTGGTTCGTGATCACCGTGCTGACGGTGGCGGTCCTCGGTGGCAGCCCCGGGCACCTCGCGCTCGGCATGCGGGTGGCCCGCACCGACATGGCGCAGCAGGTGGGCGTGCCGAAGGCGCTGGTCCGGACCGCGATGATCGCGGTCGTCCTGCCGCCGTTCTTCCTCGACTCCGACGGCCGTGGCTGGCACGACCGGGCGAGCACGACGATCGTCGTCCGGACCGTCCGCGCCTGACCGGACCCGCCCGGCCCGGACCCGCCTGCGGCCCGGCGGGCCGCAGGCGGGAGGTGTCAGCTCCGGTCGGCCGTGGAGCCGGAGTAGAGCGCCTCGATGTCGTCGGCGTAGGAGTCGAGGACGACCTTGCGCTTGACCTTCATCGTCGGCGTCAGCTCGCCGCCGGCCTCGGTGAAGTCGGTCGGCAGGATCCGGAACTTGCGGATCTGCTCGGCGCGCGACACCGCCTGGTTGGCCTCCTCGACCGCCGCGGCGACCTCGCCGCGCAGCTCCGGGTCGTCGATCAGGTCGGCCGCGGACGCACCGTCCCCGGCCGGCTTGCCGTTGCGCTCGCGCCAGCCCGGCAGGGCCTCCGGGTCGATCGTGACCAGCGCGGAGATGAAGGGCTTCTGGTCGCCGAGCACGATGCACTGCCCGACCAGCGGGTGTGCCCGCAGCCGGTCCTCGAGCACCGCGGGCGCGACGTTCTTCCCGCCGGCGGTGACGATGATCTCCTTCTTCCGGCCGGTGATCGTCACGAAGCCGGCGTCGTCGATCTCGCCGATGTCGCCGGAGTGGAACCAGCCGTCCTGCTCGAGGGCCTCCTTGCTGGCCTCCTCGTTGTTCCAGTAGCCGCGGAAGACGATGTCGCCACGGAGCAGGATCTCGCCGTCCTCGGCGATCCGGGCCGCGCAGCCGGGCACCGGGCGGCCGACCGAGCCGACCCGCTGCGCGTCGAGCGTGTTCAGGGTGATGCCGGCCGAGGTCTCGGTCAGGCCGTAGCCCTCCAGGACGGGCAGGCCGATGCCGCGGAAGAAGTGGCCGAGGCGGGCGCCCAGCGGCGCCGAGCCGGACACGGCCGCCCGGACGTTCCCGCCGACGGCGGCGCGCAGCTTGCCGTAGACGAGCTTGTCGAACAGCGCGTGCCGGGCCTTGAGCAGCAGGCCGGGGCCGCCGGCGTCGAGCGCCTCGGAGTAGGCGATCGCGGTGTCCGCGGCCGTGTCGAAGATCTTGCCCTTGCCGTCGTTGTGGGCCTTGAGCCGCGCGCCGTTGTAGACCTTCTCGAACACCCGCGGCACCGCGAGCAGGAAGGTCGGGCGGAACTCGGCCAGGTCGGGCAGGAGGTTCTTGACGTCGGGGCTGTGCCCGACCGTCGTCCGGCTGGTCAGCGCGCCGCACTGGATCGCCTTGCCGAACACGTGCGCGAGCGGGAGGAACAGCAGCACCGACCCGCCGGCGGCGAGCAGGTCCGGGACCGTCGCGGTGATGGTCCGGCACTCGGTGAGCAGGTTCCGGTGGGTGAGCTCGCAGCCCTTGGGCCGGCCCGTCGTGCCCGAGGTGTAGATCAGCGTGCACAGGTCGTCGGCGCGGACGCCGCCCCGGCGCTCGTGGACGACGTCGTCGGACGTGTCGGAGCCGAGCCCGCCGAGCTGTTCCACGGCCGACGGCGAGTCCGGCGCCGCCGCGGACGGCTCCATCTGCCAGACGTGGCGCAGGCCCGGCAGGTCCGCGCGGACCTTCTCGACCGACGCCGCGTGCTCGGCCGTCTCGACGACGATCGCGACGGCGCCCGAGTCCGAGAGGATCCAGCCGATCTGGTCCGGTGACGACGTCTCGTAGATGGGCACGGTCACGGCACCGGCGGCGAGGATCGCGTAGTCGAACAGCGTCCACTCGTAGCGGGTGCGGGACAGCAGGGCGATCCGGTCACCGGCCTGCACGCCGGCGGCGACGAGACCGGCGGCGAGCCGGGTCACCTGCTCGGCGAACTCCCGGGCGGTGACCTCGGTCCAGGCACCGGTGGCGTCCTTGCGCCGGTAGAGGACGTCCGTGGGATGCTCCGCGGCGTTGGTGAAGACGGCGTCGGAGAGCGACTCCTCGGCTCCCACCGACACCTTCGCGGGGACGCTGTACTCACGCACGGGGATCGACCTCCTGGCGGCCTCGACAGGGCATGGCGCTCGGTCCGGTACCGGTGACGGGCACCGGTGCCGACCTGCTGGAGCCCGAACCTACCGGTAAGTAGGGGTCGAGTACATCGAATCGGGCATTACGGATGCGGAACGGTCACCGACGGCCGTGCCGCGGGCGGCACGGTACCCCCGTCGGCGTACCGCGGGGCGGGTGGCACGCTGGCCGGTGTGCCGGCGGTGGACGTGATCGACGAGACGTTCCTGGCCGTGCCCCGTGAGCGGGTGGCGGCCGAGTTCGCCGACCCGTCGCGGTGGCCGTCGTACTGGCCGGACCTGCGGCCCGAGATCGCGCACGACCGCGGTCCGTCCGGGCTCCGCTGGACCGTCACCGGAGCCATGACCGGGACCATGGAGGTCTGGTGCGAGGAGGTGCTCGACGGCACCGTCCTGCACTTCTTCCTGCGCGCCGACCCGTCGGGGCCCGGTCCCGGCGGCGGGCGGCTGCGCCGTGCCCGGTGGAACCGGGCGGAGACCGACCGCAGGCACCGGGCGTTCAAGGCGCACGCCTTCGCGCTCAAGCGCCGCCTCGAGGGCGGGCGTCCGGCCGGTGTCGCGCCGGCGGGGGAGTCCTGACGTGCGGGTGCACGTCGTCTCCGACGTCCACGGCAACGCCGGGGCGCTCGCCCGGGCCGCCGACGGTGCGGACGGCCTGATCGTCCTCGGCGACCTGCTGGAGTTCATCGACTACCGCGACCCGGAGAACGGCATCGTCTCCCGGCTGCTGGGCACCGGGGTCGCCGCCGAGTTCGGCCGGATGCGCCGGATCGGGGCGCCCCGCGCGCAGATGCTCGGCCTCCTGGAGCGCTCCTGGGCGCGGTTCGCCGACCCGGCCGCGGCGGTCGAGGAGGCCGTTGCCGAGCAGTACGCCGAGCTGTTCGGGGTGCTGTCCGGGCTCGGCGTCCCGGTCTGGGCGATCCCCGGCAACGTCGACATGCCGCACGCCTGGCCCGAGGCCGACGGCGTCACCGCCGCGGACGGCCGGGTGATCGAGATCGGGGGCGTGCGCGTCGGGTTCCTCGGCGGGGTGCCGCTGCCACCCGGTGTCGACCCGCGCCGCAACGGCCCGTGGCGACCGCACTTCCTCGGCCACGACGAGTGGACCGCCCGGCTCGACGCGCTGGGGCCCGCCGACGTGCTCTGCACGCACGTCCCGCCGGAGCACCCCGCGCTCACCTACGACGTCGTGACCCGCCGTGCGGAGATCGCCAGCCGCCCGCTCGCCGGGCGGATCGCGGCCGAGCAGCCGTCGCACGCGCTGTTCGGGCACGTCCACCAGCCGCTGCACCGCCGCGCGCGGATCGGGCGCACCGAGTGCGTGAACGCGGGACACTTCCGCGCGCTGCAACGGCCCTACGTGCTGTGGACCTAGGTACCGGATAGCCTCCCCGCCATGGCCGACGCGACCACGTCCTCGATCCACATCGACGCCCCGCCGGACCAGGTGATGGCGGTCATCGCGGACTTCGAGTCGTACCCGGAGTGGACCGACCAGATCACCGCCGTCGAGATCCTGGACCCGGGCGCCGGGGAGCGGGCGAGGCAGGTCCAGTTCTCGATGGACGCCGGCGCGATCAAGGACTCCTACACCCTCGACTACGACTGGGCGGACGACGACCGCTCGGTGTCCTGGACGCTGGTCAAGGGCGGGATCCAGAAGGCGCAGGACGGCGCCTACCGCCTGGATCCCGACGCCGGCGGCACCACCGTCACCTACGAGCTCTCGGTCGAGGTGAACTTCCCGATGATCGGGATGCTCCGCCGCAAGGCCGAGAAGGTGATCATCGACGCGGCGCTGAAGGGTCTCAAGCGGAGGGTCGAGAAGAGCTGACACGCCGGTGATCGGTGCCGGTCGGCGGTCACCCACCGGCGATCGATACCCTCCGCTCCGTGCGCGTCGTGCTGTTCACCGGCAAGGGCGGGGTCGGCAAGACCACCCTCGCCGCGGCCACCGCCGCGCTGATCGCGGGCTCCGGCCGGTCCGCGCTGGTCGTCTCCACCGATCCCGCGCACTCCCTCGGTGACGCCCTCGGCACCGACCTCGGCGCCGAGCCCACGAAGGTCGCCGACCACCTGTGGGGCGCCCACATCGAGGCCCGGCACCTGCTCGAGGGCGCCTGGGGCGACCTGCAGGACCACCTGCGCACCCTGCTCGCCGGGGCCGGTGTCGACGAGCTGGTCGCCGACGAGCTCACCGTCCTGCCCGGCGTCGAGGACCTCCTCGCGCTGGTCGAGGTGCAGCGGTTCGCCGACTCCGGCGAGTACGACGTCGTCGTCGTCGACTGCGGCCCGACCGCCGAGACGCTCCGGCTGCTCACCCTCCCCGAGGCGCTGTCGGGCTACCTGGAGCGCCTGTTCCCGGCGCACCGCCGCGCCGTGCGCGGCCTGGTCGCGAACCTCGCGGGCGCCCGCAACGACGGTGGCGGCTGGGACCGCACGGTCGCCGCGCTGGGGGCGCTCGCCGACCAGCTCACCGGGCTGCGCGAGCTGCTCGCCGACCGCACCCGCACCTCGATCCGGCTGGTCCTCACCCCGGAGCGGGTGGTCGCGGCCGAGACCCGCCGCACGCTGACCGCGCTCGCCCTGCACGAGCTGCGGGTGGACGCCCTGATGGCGAACCGGGTGATGCCCGGCCCGCCGCCGTCGCTGCGCGGCCCCGCGGCGCGCTGGCTGCGGGAGCGGGCGACCGAGCAGCAGGCGGTGCTGGGCGAGCTGTCGGAGCTGGGGGCGGACGTGCCCGTCACCGTGGTGCGCTACACCGCCGCCGAGCCGACCGGCGTCGAGTCGCTGCGCGAGCTCGCCCGGTCCGTCTACCACGACACCGACCCGGCCGGGGCGCCCGAGGACGCGCCGCCGCGCCCGCTGATGGAGCTCCGCCGCACGTCCGGGCACGGGGTCTCCACGGACACCGAGTTCGAGCTCGACGTCGCGCTGCCCGGCGCCCAGGACGCCCCGCTGGACCTCGCCCGCGTCGGCGACGACATGGTCGTCGGGATCGGGTTCTCCCGGCGGGTGGTGTCGCTGCCCTCGGTCCTGCGCCGCTGCGAGGCCACCGGCGCCCGGCTGGAGGGTTCCGGAGCCGCCGCCCGGCTCGTGATCAGCTTCGTGCCCGATCCGGGCACCTGGATGACCTCGTGACGGATGGCTGCGGCGCCCACGCGGGCATCCCGGACGACCTGCGGGTCACCGCACGCCAGGTGCTGGAACGGCTGCGGTCGGCCGTCGAGCCGCTGGCCGCGGCCGGTGACGGCCCGCCCGAGCCGGGCTCGGCCGGTGCCTGCACCGCCTGCCCGGTGTGCGCGGTGCTGGCCGCGCTGCGTGGCGAGCGGTCCGAGCTGGCGGCGAACCTGGCCGAGCACGCCACCGGCCTGATCACGGCGCTGCTCGCGGCGCTGGAGGAGCCCGCGCCGCCGCCGGCCCGGCCCGCCCCCCACGACCGGCACCGCCCGCACGGTGGCCGCTCCGTGCAGCGGATCGTGGTGCACAGGACGTGACCCGCGACCTCACCATCGGGGTCGACGTCGGCGGGACCAGCGTGCGGGCGGGTGTGGTCGACGCCGACGGCGAGGTGCTCGACACCGCCGCCGCGCCCACCCCGCGCACCGACGACGCCCTGGAGGCGGCGATCGCCGGCGCCGTCGACGAGCTCCGCAGGCGGCACCGGGTGCGCGCCGCGGGCCTCGCGCTGGCCGGGTTCGTCGACGCCCCGCGCGGGCTCGTCCGCTACGCCCCGCACCTGTCGTGGCGGGACGCGCCGGTCGCCGAGCGCGTCTCGGCGCGGCTGGGCGGGCTGCCGGTCGTCGTCGAGCACGACGCCAACTCCGCCGCGCTGGCCGAGCGTCGCTACGGGGCGGCCGCGGGGGCGGGCACGGTCGTGCTGATCGCGCTCGGTACCGGGATCGGCGGGGCACTGCTGCTCGGGGGCGAGCTGTACCGCGGCGCGCACGGCGTCGCCCCGGAGCTGGGGCACCTGCGGGTCGTCCCGGACGGGCGGGCCTGCCCGTGCGGCAAGCGCGGGTGCTGGGAGCGCTACTGCAGCGGCACCGCGCTGGCCACCACGGCGCTGGAGATGATCTCGGCCGGTGACGCGCCGGGGCCGTCGGTGCTGGTCCGGGAGGCCGCCAGGGACCCGGGTTCGATCACCGGCAAGCGGGTCGCCGGCGCCGCGCGGGAGGGCGACCCGGTGGGCCGTGCCGCGGTCGCCGACCTCGGGCGGTGGCTGGGGGAGGGGCTGTCGCTGGTGGCCGACGTGTTCGACCCGGACCTCGTCGTCGTCGCGGGTGGGGTGTCGAGCTCGGCGCCGCTGTTCCTCGACGCCGCCCGCGAGCACTACGGCCGGATCGTGACCGGCGCCGGCAACCGGCCGCTGGCCCGGATCCGCACCGCCCAGCTCGGCATCTCGGCCGCCGTCGTGGGCGCGGCGACGCTCGCGCGGGAGGCCACCGGCTAGAGCCGGGACCCGTCGTCGAACGGGTCGGGGTCGTCGCCGCGGTCGGGGGTCCACAGCCGCAGCATCAGCCAGGTCAGCCCGGCCGCGATCAGGACCAGCCCCAGCGGCAGCGGCCAGGTGCCGCCGACGCCGAGCAGGCCCGGGGTGACGCAGAGCAGCAGGCCGAGGAGGATCAGCCCCCCGCCGACGACGGCGGGCGGGCCCGGCCGGGGCAGCGGTGGCGGCTCGGGCGGGTGGTAGTGGTCGTCCTCGGGCTCGGACGCCGGTCCCGGACGGTGCACCGGCCGGTCACCCGACGGCGGCGTGGACGGTGGCGTGGACGGTGGCGCGGACTCGGCAGGCTCGGCGCGGTCCGACGGCCAGTCCGGCACCGAGCCCTCGCTGCGCCAGCCCGCGACGATCGACTCGAACTCGTCCTCCGGTCGGTCACCCCGGCCGTGTGCTGGGTCCATGCCCGTTCCTTCCCCGGCTCGTACCGCCGCCCATCCTGTCACGCCCGGACCGCCCGGCCGTCCCTGTGTCGCGGTGCGGGGAGGGGGTGACCACGGCCCCGTTGTGAGGAGCGCGGGACGCTCCGTAGGCTGACGCCGCGAAGTCGGTAGGGAGGCAGCGCAGGGTGCTGTACTGGTGGTCCAAGTTCGTGCTGCTCGGCCCGTTGATGCGGCTGTTCTGCCGACCCGAGGTCCGGGACGCGGAGCGCGTCCCCGCGAACGGTGGGGCGATCCTCGCCAGCAACCACCTCGCCGTCGCCGACTCGTTCTTCCTGCCGCTGATGCTGCCGCGGCGGGTCACGTTCCTCGCGAAGCGCGAGTACTTCACCGAGCCGGGCCTGCGCGGCTGGTTCAAGAAGGTGTTCTTCACCGGCGTCGGGCAGGTGCCGGTGGACCGCTCCGGCGGGTCCGCGGCCCGGGCGGCGATGGACACCGCGGTGCGGCTGCTCGGTGAGGGGAAGCTGCTCGGGATCTACCCGGAGGGCACCCGCTCGCCCGACGGCAAGCTCTACAAGGGCAAGACCGGCGTGGCCCGGATGGCGCTGGAGGCCGGCGTCCCGGTGATCCCGGTGGCCATGGTCGGCACCGACCGGGTCAACCCGATCGGCTCGAAGATGTGGCGCCCGCGCAAGGTCAAGATCGTGATCGGGGAGCCGCTGGACTTCTCCCGGTACGAGGGCATGGCGGGGGACCGGTTCATCGAGCGGTCGATGACCGACGAGATCATGTACTCGCTGATGGAGCTGTCCGGCCAGACCTACGTGGACCTGTACGCCGCGTCGGTGAAGGAGAAGGCCGCGTCGGGCGCTCCGCCGCCCGCGCCGTCCCGCTCGTCCGGTCAGCGGCCGGACGCCCACGTGCCCGACTCCCGCGCCAGCTGAGCACCGGGGTACACAGGTCGGACCATGCGCTTCTTCTACGACTGCGAGTTCATCGAGGACGGCACCACCATCGAGCTGGTGTCGATCGGCATCGTCGGTGAGGACGGCCGCGAGTTCTACGCGGTCTCCACCGAGTTCGACCCCGGCCGGGCCGGCAAGTGGGTGCGCGCGAACGTGCTGCCCAAGCTGCCGTCGCCGTCGTCCCGGGCGTGGATGTCACGCTCCCGGATCCGCGACGAGGTCCTGGAGTTCTGCACCTCGGCCCCCGGCGACGTCGAGCTGTGGGCCTGGATCGCCGCCTACGACCACGTCGCGCTCTGCCAGCTCTGGGGCGCCATGCCCGCGCTGCCGCGGTCGATGCCGCGGTTCACCCGCGAGCTGCGCCAGCGCTGGGAGGACGCCGGCCGGCCCACCCTGCCCCCGCCGCCGCGGGAGGCGCACGACGCGCTCGCCGACGCCCGGCACAACCTGCGCCGCTGGGAAGTGATCGCGGAGACCCTCGGCACGGGGGCCGGGGCTCCCGCACCGGGGGCGCGGGCCTAGTCTGGTCGGCGTGAACTGGTCCGTCGACGCGCCGATCGACGTCCTCCCGGAGCTGCCGCCGCTGCCCGCGGACCTGCGCTCCGCCCTGGACGACGCCCTCTCCCGCCCCGCTGCGCAGCAGCCCGAGTGGCCCGAGCCGTCCCGTGTGGGCGACGTGCGCAAGGTCCTCGAGTCGGTGCCGCCGGTCGTGCTGCCGCCCGAGGTGGACCGCCTCCAGCAGCGGCTCGCCGAGGTGGCGAACGGCGAGGCGTTCCTGCTGCAGGGCGGCGACTGCGCCGAGACCTTCGTCGACAACACCGAGCCGCACATCCGCGCAACCATCCGCACGCTGCTGCAGATGGCCGTCGTGCTGACCTACGGCGCGTCGCTGCCGGTGGTGAAGGTCGGCCGGATCGCCGGCCAGTACGCCAAGCCGCGCAGTTCCCCGGTGGACTCCGCCGGGCTGCCGTCCTACCGGGGCGACATCGTGAACGCGCTGCAGCCCGACCCGGAGGCCCGGATCCCGGACCCGTCGCGGATGGTCCGTGCGTACGCCAACGCCTCGGCCGCGATGAACCTGGTCCGCGGGCTGACCGCGACCGGTATGGCGGACCTGACCAAGGTCCACGACTGGAACAAGGACTTCGTCCGGACCTCGGCCGCCGGGGTGCGGTACGAGGCCGTCGCGGCCGAGATCGACCGGGCCGTCCGGTTCATGGACGCCTGCGGCGTGCAGGACCACAACCTGCACCAGGTCGAGTTCTACGCCAGCCACGAGGCGCTGCTGCTCGACTACGAGCGGGCCATGCTCCGCCTCGATCTCGAGCGCGAGGAGGACCCGGCGACCGGCGCCCCGCGGCTGTTCGACCTGTCCACGCACTTCCTCTGGATCGGTGAGCGCACCCGCCAGCTCGACGGCGCGCACGTCGCGTTCGCGGAGCTGCTGGCCAACCCGATCGGCATGAAGATCGGCCCCTCGACGACGCCCGACCAGGCGGTCGAGTACGTGGAGCGGCTCGACCCGCACAACCGGCCCGGCCGGCTGTCGCTCATCTCCCGGATGGGCAACGACAAGGTCCGCGACGTGCTCCCGGCGATCGTCGAGAAGGTCACCGCCTCCGGGCACAAGGTGATCTGGCAGTGCGACCCGATGCACGGCAACACCCACGAGGCCTCCACCGGCTACAAGACCCGGCACTTCGACCGGATCGTCGACGAGGTGCAGGGCTTCTTCGAGGTGCACCGTGCCCTGGGCACGCACCCGGGCGGCATCCACGTCGAGGTCACCGGGGAGGACGTCACCGAGTGCCTCGGTGGTGCGCAGCGGATCTCCGACACCGACCTGGCCGGCCGCTACGAGACCGCCTGCGACCCGCGGCTCAACACGCAGCAGAGCCTGGAGCTGGCGTTCCTCGTCGCGGAGATGCTGCGCGGCTGACGGCGGCCGACGGCGGCCGGGTCAGCCCGTGCTGTCCCGGACCGCCAGCCGGGAGGTGAGCGCGGCGACCGGGCCGCCCGGGTCGCCGCCGAGCAACGCGGTGAGCCGCAGCGCCGCTGCCCGCCCCAGCTCCTCGGCGGGCAGCGCCACGCTGGTCAGCGCCGGTGCGGTGACCCGGGAGTAGGGCAGATCGTCGAACCCGGCGACGGCGAGGTCGCCCGGCACGTCCAGCCCCAGCCGCCGGGCCGCGGCGAGCACCCCGTAGGCGAGGGTGTCGGCGGCCGCGACGACCGCGGTGGCCCCGGAGGCCCGCCAGCCCGGCAGCGCGGCGACCGCGGTGTCGGCGGCGGCGTCGAGGGTCAGCCCGGCGGCGACGGCACCGTCGCCCCCGGCACCGAGGACGGTCAGCCCGTGGTCGGCCGCGACGTCGCGCAGCAGGTCGCGGCGCAACGTGAAGGTCGCCGACGGGGTGGACCCGTCCAGGTAGGCCACCGTGCGGTGGCCGGTCGCGGCGAGGTGCCGGACCAGGGCGTGCACTCCCGGCCGGAGGTCGAAGGTGACGGTCGCGGCCCGGTCCTCGAAGCCGGGGGCGTCGAGCAGCACGACCGGCGGCCCGCCCGGGTCGAGATCGTCCAGGAACGACGGTGCCGGCGCGTGCACCAGCAGGCCGGCGGGGCGGAACGCGACGACCCGGCGGACGTCGTCGGCGGTGGGCTGCTCGCCGCCCGGGATCACCGACAGCATCAGCTGGTGCCGGTCGCCGAGCGCCTCCCGGATGCCGGTGGCGACCCGGCCGAAGTACGGGTTGGGCAGGTCCGGGGCCAGCAGCACGACCAGGTCGGTGCGCCCCCGGGCGAGCGAGCTGGCCGCGTGGTCGACGACGTAGCCCAGCTCCGACACGGCGTCGCGGACCCGCTCGGTGATCACCGGTGACACCCGGCCGCGGGACTTGCCGTTCACCACCAGCGACACGGTCGACACGCTGGTCCCCGCGCGCTCGGCCACCATCGCCGCGGTCACCCGCCGCGTACCCCCTGCGGTCATCCGCCGAGCCTACCGGTCGCGACCATCCATCAAACGCTTGACGTCACGCGCTTGACGAGTCAGTGTGGCCACGCCCGGAGCACCCGGGCGACGATCTACGACGAGGTGGGTGCCGCGCATGGCGGAGAAGATCGTCCTGGACTGCGATCCGGGACACGACGACGCGATCGCGCTGCTGCTCGCGCACGGCGACCCGGGGATCGAGCTGCTCGCCGTCACGACCGTGGTCGGCAACCAGACCCTGGCGAAGGTCACCCGCAACGCGCTGTCGGTCGCGACGATGGCCGGGATCACCGGCGTCCCGTTCGCCGCGGGCGCCGACCGGCCGCTGCTGCGGGAGATCGAGGTCGCCGCCGACATCCACGGTGAGTCCGGGCTGGACGGGCCGGAGCTGCCCGAGCCCGCGTTCGGCGTCGTCGGCGCGCACGCGGTCGACCTGATCGTCGAGACCGTGCTGGCGCACGAGCCGGGCACCGTCACGCTCGTCCCGACCGGCGGGCTGACCAACATCGCGCTGGCCGCACGGCGCGCCCCGGAGATCGTGGAGCGTGTGAAGCGGGTCGTGCTCATGGGCGGCGGCGTCGGCGTCGGGAACCGGACCGCGGTCGCCGAGTTCAACATCGCCATCGACCCCGAGGCCGCGGACATCGTGTTCTCCGCGGGCTGGGAGGTCGTGATGGTCGGGCTCGACCTGACCCACCAGGCCGTCGCGGGCCCGGAGGTGCGCGAGGCGATCCGCGCCGTCGGGACCGGCCCGGCCCGCTTCGTCGACGAGCTCCTCGACTTCTTCGCCGGCACCTACCGCGACGTGCAGGGCTTCGACGCCCCGCCGGTGCACGACCCGTGCGCCGTCGCCCACGTCATCGACCCGACGGTCGTCCGCGCGGTGCCGGTGCCGCTCGTCGTCGAGACGACCGGGCGGCACACGACCGGCATGACCGTCGCCGACCTGCGCGGGCCCGCGCCGGAGGGGTGCCGCACGTACGCCGCGCGCGAGCTCGACCACGGCCGGTTCTGGGACCTGGTGGTCGGTGCGCTGACCCGGATCGGCGACCCCATCGTCGCCGCACCCGTCGCCGCTCCGGTCGCCGCCCCCGTCGTCGCATCGGAGCAGCCCGCGTGACCGCCACCCGCCGGGGGACGGCGACGCTCGTCGTCGCCGTCCTCGCCGCCTGCGTCGCCTTCCAGCTCAACGCCTCGATGCTCAGCCCCGCGCTGGTCACCATGGCCCGCGAACTGGGCACCGACGACGCCACCGTCGGCCTCTCGCAGACGATGTTCTTCACCCTCGCGGCGATGTTCTCGCTGTTCCTGCCGCGACTGTCCGACATCGTCGGCCGGCGGCGGACCCTGCTCGTCATGCTGGCGGTGATGCTCGTCGGCAGCATCGTCGCGGCGCTCGCGGTGTCGGTCGAGATGCTCTTCGCGGGCCGGATCCTCCAGGGCGTCACCGGCCCGGTCGTCCCCATCGGACTCCTCATGCTGCGCAGCGAGATCGCCGATCCCCGCCGGTACGGTGCGGCGCTGGGACTCATCACCGCGGTCAACGGCGGTGTCGCCGGTGTCGACGCGCTGCTCGGCGGCTGGCTCGCCACCGCGCACGGCTTCCGGGCGATCTTCTGGGTGATCGCGGCGACGACGGTCGTGGCGCTCGTGCTCGTCGCGGTGTGGGGAGTGGACTCGCGCCCGTCGGCCGGGACCCGGATGGACTGGCGCGGCGTCGTCCCGCTCGTCGTCTCGGTCGGGGCGCTGCTGCTGGCCTTCGACGAGGCGGGTGGTCTCGCGGACGCGAGGTGGGCGCTCGTCGCGGTGTACGGCCTGGTCGCGGTCGCGTCGTTCGTCGTGTTCTGGCGGCTTCAGGACCGCACCGAGCAGCCGCTGATCGCGACCGCGGACCTGCGCCGCCGCGCGACCTGGGCGACGCTCGGCACCACCCTGCTCACCATGACCGGCGTGTTCGCCGTGGTGAACGGCCTGGTCGCCTCGCTCGCCCAGAACACCGACGCCGGGTTCGGCCTCCCGGCCGACCTCACCGCGCTGGTGCTGCTCGCCCCGTACGCGCTGGTCGGTTGGGTCGTCGGCCCGTTCGCGGGGCGGATCGCGCCGGTCCTTGGCTACCGGACCGTGCTGCGGATCGGCCTCGCCGGCAGCGTGGCCGCGACGCTGTTCATGGCGTTCGCCGGGGTGCGGTCGTTCCCGATGCTGGTCGTCGCGACCCTGCTGCTCGGCGTCACCTACGCCGGGATCGCGAACATCGTGCTGAACGGGCTGGGCGTCGTCCTGTCCCCGGCGGGCAACCCGGGGATGCTGCCCGGCCTCAACGCCGGTGCGTTCAACCTGGGCGCCGGGATCAGCTTCGTGATCCTGCCCGCGGTGCAGGTGGCGGTCGGCGGGGTGGACCAGGCCGGTACCGCCGGGTACTCGGCGGGCATGCTGGTCGGCGCGGTCTGCACGGCCTGCGCGCTGGCGATGTCGCTGCTGATCCCGCGCCCGGCGGCGGCGGAGACCGCCGACGACCGGACCGCACCCGCGGTGTCGCGGTGACGACGGAACACGAGAGGACCCGCATGAACGACGTGGTGGTGGTCGGCTCGCTCAACGCCGACCTGGTGGTGCGCACCGAGCGGTTCCCCACGGCGGGGGAGACGGTCGCCGGCGCCGACCTCGTCGTCGGGCCCGGCGGGAAGGGCGCCAACCAGGCCGTCGCCGCCGCCCGGCTCGGCGGGGACGTCGCCATGGTCGGCGTGACCGGTGCGGACGCGCACGGGGCGCTGGTGCGCGACGCCGTCGCCGCGGCCGGTGCGGACGTCTCCCGGGTCGCCACCCGCGACGACACCGCCACCGGCACCGCCGTGATCACCGTCGACGCGGCGGCGGACAACACGATCGTCGTCTCGCCGGGCGCGAACCGGACGCTCACGGCCGCGGACCTGCCCCCGTTCGACGGCGCCGCGGTGCTCACCCTCTCCCTGGAGAGTCCGCTGGAGACGGTGCTCGCCGCGGCGCGTGCCGCCCGGGCGGCCGGGGTCACCGTGCTGCTCAACCTGTCCCCGTTCGGCCCGGTGCCGGACGGGCTGCTGGAGGCCACCGACGTGCTGGTGGTCAACGAGCACGAGGCGGCGCTGCTGGGGGAGCACCCGGTCCCGCGCTCGGTCGTCACCCGCGGGGCCCGCGGCTGCGAGGTCGACGACCGGGGCACGACGACCACCGTGGAGGCACCGGTGGTGTCCCCGGTGGACACCACCGGGTCCGGGGACGCGTTCCTCGCCGCCGTCGCCGTCCGGCTCGCCGCGGGGGACCCGCTCGCCGGTGCCGCCCGCTACGCCGTGCGGGTCGGCGCGTTCGCGGTCACCGCAGCCGGTGCGCAGCTCCCGGAGATCACGCCCGCGGAGCGGGAGCGGTTCGGCCTGTGACCGCGCCGCCTCAGAGCACGGTGAGGGTGACGGTGTCGCCGGGCTCGGCGGAGTCGCCCGCGGACGGGTCCTGGCCCACCACGCGGCCGTCGCGGCGCCCGAACGGGAAGCTGCGGTCGATCTCGACGTCGTAGCCCTGCGACTCGAGCAGCTCCTCGGCCTCGTCGGTGCTCATCCCGATCACGAACGGCATCGAGGGCGACGACGGCGGCGGCGCCTCCGTGGTCGGCGGCGGGGCCGGTTCGGCACCCCGGCTGGTCACGAGGGTCACCGCGGATCCGCCGGGGACCCGGGTGCCCGGCTGCGGGTCGGTCCGGATCACCGCACCGGCCGGGACGTCGGAGCTGTACTCGTCGGCGCCCGTCGACCGGACCGGGGTGAGCCCGGCCTCCCGGATCGCGGCCTCGGCGTCGGCGACGGCGCTGCCGGCCGGCACGTCCGGCACCGCGGGGCGCCCGGTGGAGACGAACAGCGTGACCGTCGAGCCGCGCAGCACCCGGGTCTCCGGGGCCGGCGTGACCTCGGCGACGAGGTCCGGCGCGACGTCGTCCTCGGCGCGTTCGGTGATCGTCGGGGTGAGGTCGGACTCGGCGATCAGGGCGGTGGCGCGTTCGCGGTCCAGGCCGGCGACGGCGGGCATGGTCGTCCAGCGGCCCGATCCGAGCCACCATGCGCCGGTCCCGGCCAGCGCCGCGAGCAGCACCAGCAGCACCATCCACAGCGCGAAGACCCGGCGGCCGCGGCGCCGCTGGGCACCGAGCTCCGCCCGGGACAGCGCCTCCGGCTCGGCGGCCGGGGTGACCGCGGTGCCGTGCGCGCCGCGGGCCTGCACCCGGGTGCCGTGCGGCGTCGCCTCGGCGGCCGCGTCCGGACGGACCCGCCGCGGACCGGCCGGCAGGGTGACGCCGTCGTCGGGCGGGGGCGGCCCGGGCGGGCGGGGGACGCCGGTGCGGGGCAGACCGAGCCGGTCGGCGACCGCGAGGAGCTCGCGGCGCAAGTGCTCGGCGTCGACCGGGCGGTCGTCGGGGTCGCGGGCGGTGGCCCGGGCGACCAGCTCGTCCACCGCGGGCGGCAGCCCGGGCACGAGGGCCGACGGCGGCGGGACGTCCTCGTTCACGTGCCGGTAGGCCACCGACAGCGGGTTGTCCGCGGTGTACGGCGGCTGGCCGGTCAGCATCTCGTAGAGGACGACGCCGGCGGCGTAGACGTCGCTGCGGCCGTCGGCGCGGCCGGAGACGACCTGCTCGGGGGAGAGGTAGGCCATCGTCCCGAGGATCATCCCGGCGTGGCTGACACCGGCCTCCGCGGCCGCGGTGAGCAGCCCGAAGTCGGCGACCTTGACCTCGCCGGTCGCGGCGATCAGCACGTTCTCCGGCTTCACGTCGCGGTGCACCATGCCGAGCCGGTGCGCGCGGGCCAGCCCGGCCAGCACCGGTTCGAGCACCTGCACGGCGGCCGGGAGGCCGAGCGCGCCGCGGGCCCGCAGGACGTCGCGCAGGGTGCCGCCGTCGACCAGCTCCATGACGACGAACAGGCTCGGCTCGCCCAGCGGCCCGGCCGGGACGGTGCCCCGGTCGTACACGGCGACGACGGCCGGGTGGTCGATCCGGGCGGCGAGCCGCGCCTCCCGGTCGAAACGGGTCCGGAACGCGTGGTCCCCGGCCATCCGCGGGTCCATCACCTTGATGGCGACGGCGCGCTCGAGCCGGGTGTCGGTGCCGTGGTAGACGGTGGACATGCCGCCGCGGGCCAGCACGGGCCCGACGGCGTAGCGGCCGTCGAGCAGCACCGGGCCGGGGCCGTCGGCCACGATCCGCCCGGCGGCCCCACCCGGCGTGCCGGGATCGGCCGGTCCGGACGGTGAGCTCACGCCGGGAAGGCTACTTCAGCGGCGGTCACCGTCCGTGCGGGTGGTCCGGCGTGTGCGCCCGCCGCGACCGCCGGTGACCGGCCCGCGACCCGTGGCGACCCGTGGCGACCCGTGGCGACCCGTGGCGACCCGTGGCGACACGGCGTGCGGACCGCTGTGGCGCGCGCGGGCCGGTATGGAACAGTGTCCGGCTGTGAGCGAGTCCCTTCCCGCGGCCGTCACCGAGGAGACGCTGACCGTCTCCGAGGTCGCCGAGCGGCTGTCGATCCCTGCCTCCCGCGTCGTCCAGCTGGTGCGTGAGGGCCAGCTGCTGTCGCTGCGCCACGAGCGCGAGGTCGTCGTCCCGGCGGTGTTCCTGGACGGCCAGGACGTGATCCGCGGCCTGTCCGGCACGATCATGGTGCTGCGTGACGGCGGTTTCGAGGACCGCGAGATCCTCGCCTGGCTGTTCACCGAGGACGAGTCGCTGGGCGGGTCGCCGATCGGTGCGCTCAGGGCGGGGCGGCAGAAGGAGATCAAGCGCCGCGCGCAGGCCATGGCGTTCTGACCCCCTCGCGCTGCCCGGGGGCGGCTACCGCCCGCGCCCGGCCCGTCCGGCCCGCTCGGCCGCGACCTGCATCCCGCGCACCGCGAGCGCGCGCCCCAGCCGGGGGAGCGCCACGGCGGCCCGGCGCCGGTTCGGCACCGCGACGCGCCGGCGCAGCACGTCGTAGCCGGCGTCGGCGATCCCGTCGAGGATCTCGGAGTAGAGCGTCCGGGCCGCACCGACGCAGGCCCGCGACACCGGCTCCAGCATCGGGATCCCCGGGTCGGCGCGGCGGTAGGTGGCCCGCGTGCGGGCGACCAGGTGGGCGATCGCCCGGCGCACCCGGGGATCGGCCCGGCCGGTGCGCCGCGACCAGGCCAGCAGCTCGCGGTCGACGCCGAACGCCGCCAGCTCGTCGGCGGGCAGGTAGACGCGACCGCGGTCGAGGTCCTCGCCGACGTCGCGCAGGAAGTTCGTCATCTGGAAGGCGACGCCGAGCAACGCGGCGTGCGGCTCCGCCTCGGCGCGGGGCGCCACCGTCCCGAGCACGGGCAGCGTCTGCAGACCGATCACCGCGGCCGAGCCGTGCACGTAGACGGCGAGATCGTCGTCGGTCGGGTAGCCGGAGACGGTCAGGTCCATCCGCATCGAGACCATGAAGTCCCGGAACAGCTGCGGGTCCAGCGCGTGCCGGCGCGCGGTCTCGGCGACGGCGACCACCTCGGGGCGGCTGCCGGGCAGCGGCGCACCGCCGAGCGCCGCCTCGAGTTCGGCGTCGAGCGCGTCGAGGCGGATGTGCGGCTCACCGCCACCGGCGCCGTCCGGGTCGTCGACGATCTCGTCGGCGTACCGGGCGAAGCCGTAGAGCGCGTGGATGTCGATCCGCCGTCCCGGCGGCAGCAGCCGGGTGGCCAGGAAGTAGGTGCGGCCGTGCTCGGCGTGCAGGTCGCGGCAGGCGGCGTACGCCGCGCGCAGGGCGGGGTCGGTCAGGCCGGCGGCGTCGAGCTCGACCCGCCCGGCCCGGTCAGCCGCGGCCGGCCGCACCGTCGGGCACCAGGGTGGCACCGGGGACGTCGGGACGGTCGCGGCGCAGGCCCAGCGGGTCGGTGCGCACCAGCGACAGCGCCGCCAGCACCCCCACCGCGGCGCACAGCGCCAGGTACGGCCACGCGTAGAGCGCGGTCTCGCCGTTCGGGAAGTAGACGATCATCAGCCACACCGAGCCGAGGACCACCCACTGGAGCCCGCGGGTGCTCCACGCCGCCATCGCGAGCAGGCAGAAGCCCCAGCTCAGGTACCACGGCAGCGTGGTCGGCGACAGGACCGCCGCGAACGCCATGGCGACCGCGGCGCAGCTGATCGCGGCCGCACCGCCCACCCGGGCCCGCCACCACAGCGCCGCGATCACCAGGGCGAGCACGCCGCCACCGATCGCCCGCGCCACCTCGACGAACGCCTGCTCGTTCAGGTCCTCGGCGAACATCCCCGCCACGGCCGCGGCGGCCTGCCCGGCGCCGGTGGACCAGGACAGCCAGTTCACGATCATCGACGGAGCGCTGAGCGCGGGCAGCCAGCCCAGGCCGAACCCGGACAACCAGGTGCACCCGCCGAACACGACGAGGTACACCAGCACCGACGGGACCCCGGCCCGGACCAGCCGCGACCAGAAGCCGCCGGTGAGCCTCGCGGCCCACACCAGGACGAGGAACGGCAGGATCAGCCCGGCCGAGGCCTTGACCGCCATCGCGAGCGAGGCGACGGCCACCGCCGCGACGAACCGGTCGCGCAGGGCCAGCAGCGCGGCCAGCGGCAGCAGGCCGACGACCAGCAGGTCGTTGTGCACCCCGCCGATCATGTGGACGATCATCACGGGGTTGGCGACGGCGATCCACAGCGCGACCGCGGGCCGCCCGCCCAGCCGGCGGGTCAGTGCCGGCAGCACCGCGATCATCAGCAGCACGCCGGTGACCAGCGAGAGCCGCATGAGGATCACGCCGAGCAGCACGTTGTTGCCGGTCAGCAGGACGACGCCCTGGGCCAGCAGGATGAACAGCGGCCCGTACGGCGCCGGGGTGTCCTGCCAGAAGAAGTGGACGTTGTCGGTGAGGAACCCGCCCATCGCGTCCGGGCCGAAGACGTACGGGTCGTACCCGGCCAGCGGCAGCGCGCCCTGGGCGAGGTAGCTGTACGGGTCCCGGGTGAACAGCGGGGGCGTGACCAGCATGGGCAGCACCCACACCGCCGACACGGTCAGCACCGCCCGGCCACCGGTCCGCCGGGCGAGGACCTCGCGGCCCAGCCGCACCCACGCCCAGACCATCAGTGCCAGCCCCGTGTAGATCACGACGGAGGCGAGCATCTGCCCGTGGCCGTAGCGCCAGAACGAGAGCCACGAGTTGCCCAGCACCGGGTCCCGTACCGGGATCCCGCCGCCACCCGGCGCGCCGACCAGCATCAGGACGGTGCCCGCCAGGCCAAGCAGCAGCACGCCGCGCGGCGGGCGGCCGAGCCGGTCGGCGAGACCGGCGGCACGGGACGACCACGTGCCGGCCCGCGGGACGCCCACGTCCCCGGCCGGAGCAGCCGGGACGGTGCCGGCCGGACGGGGGAGCGGGGGCGATGGCTGGGTGGTCATGGTGGTGTCGATCGTCCCACGGGGGCGTCAGCGGACCGTCCGCGACCCCGCACCGTGACCGGCGTGTTCGGCCTCCCGGGGGCCGGTGATCCGCTCGGCCGCGAGCCGTCCCGAGATCAGCACCGGCGGGATGCCGACACCCGGTGTTGTGCCGCAGCCCGCGAGCACCGCGTTGGCCGTACCGGGCACCAGGTTCCGCGGCCGGAAGGGCCCGGTCTGGGGCAGCGTGTGCGAGGCGGAGAACGGCGTCCCGGCGGCCATCCCGGCCCGCGCCCAGTCCTGCGGGGTCCACAGCCGGGTCCAGCTCGGTCCGGTGCCGGGATCGAGCAGCCCGCGGTCGGCCAGCACCCCGAACAGCTCCTCGGCGTAGGCGGGCCCGACCCGTTCCCAGTCCAGGCCCGGGGCGACGTCGGTGTTCGGGCACGGCGCCAGCACGCTGAGCACCTCGCGTCCCGCGGGCTGCAGCGACGGGTCGGTGAGCCCGGGCCGGGTGACCAGCAGCGACGGGTCGCTCATCAGGCGGCCGTCGTCGATGATCTCGCGGAAGGTGCCCTCCCAGGCGGCGCCGAACGAGATCGTGTGGTGGTGCTCCGCGGTCCCGGGGCGCGGTGCGGGGGCCCCGGCGTGCACGACCACCGCCGAGGGCGACCACCGCAGCCCCAGCGGGCGCCGGGGCGCGCCGCCCAGCAGCTCGTAGGCCGCCGGCAGCTCCGGGGTGAGGACGACGGCGTCGCACGCGGTCTCGGTCGTGCCGGAGCCGTCGGCACCGGCGTGCCGCACGGCGGTCACCCGGTCCCCGGACCGCACGAGGCCGGTGACCGTGCGGCCGTAGTGGATGTCGGCGCCGGCGTCGGCGGCCGCTCCGGCCAGCCCGTCGCCCATCGCGCGCATGCCGCCGCGGGGGAACCAGACCCCCGCGACGGTGTCCATGTAGGCGATCACGCCGTAGGCGCCGAGCGCGTCCTGCGGGGCGACGCCGGCGTAGAGCGCCTGGAACGAGAAGATCCGGCGCAGTCGCTCGTCGGGCAGGAACCGGCCGATCCGCCGCCCCAGCCTGCCGAACCCGCCGAGCGCGGCCAGCCGGGCGAGGTCCGGGCCGAGCAGGGAGAACGGCGAGTCCATGTTCGCGCCGATGAAGGAGTCCATCTCGGCGCGGTAGAGGTCGGTCAGCCAGCGGCGCAGTCGCCGGTAGCCGGCCGCCGAGTCCGGTCCGCAGGTCTCGCGGATCTCGTGCTCCATCGCGGCGGCGTCGGTGTGCACCGCGATCGCCGAGCCGTCGGCGAACTCGGCCCGGTAGGCGGGGTCGAGCCGGACGAGGTCGAGGCGGTCCGCCGTCGTCTCGCCGACGGCCGCCAGTGCCGACTCGAACAGCTCCGGCATGGTCAGGACGGTCGGGCCGGTGTCGAGCCGGTAGGTGCCGTGCCCGTCGGCGACGTCGAGGCGTCCGGCCCGGCCACCGGGCACGTCCTCGCGCTCGACGATCGTGACGCGGCGTCCCGCACCGAGCAGGTGCAGCGCGGCCGACAGCCCGGCCAGCCCGGCACCCACCACCACGACGTGGTCGGTGCGGCCCGGGATCCGTCTCACCAGGCCCGCCGGGTGGCGCGCTCGGCCAGCTCGAACAGGTGCGCCCGGCCCGGCTCGGCGACCGGGGCGGCGTCGAGGGCGTCCAGCGCGGACCCGGTCAGTGCCGCGATCCGCTGCTCGACGGCCTGCACCGCCCCCAGCTCGGCCAGCGCCGACCGGGCCCGGTCCAGCGCGTCGTCGGGGAGACCGGGGTCGCCGAGGGCCGCGGTGATCGCCTCGTGCGCGGCCGGGTCGCCGCGCTGCTCGGCCCGTTGCAGGCCGGCCGCGACCAGCAGCGTCCGCTTGCCCTCGCGCAGGTCGTCACCGGCCGGCTTGCCGGTCACCCGGGGGTCGCCGAAGACGCCGAGCAAGTCGTCGCGCAGCTGGAAGGCGACGCCGATGTCCGCGCCGTAGCGGCGGTAGGCGTTCACCACCTGCGGTTCCGCGCCGGCGATCGCCGCGCCGAGGTGCAGCGGGCGCTCCACGGTGTAGGCGGCCGTCTTGAACCGGTCGATCTGCAGCGCCGTGGACTCCGCGGTGTCGCCGGAGGCCTGCGCCAGCACGTCGAGGTACTGACCGGCCAGCACCTCGGTGCGCATCGCCCGCCACGGCTCGGCGGCCCGCCCGTGCGCGCCGTCGGGCAGCGCCGCGGAGTGGAACATGTCGTCGGCCCACACCTGGGCGAGGTCGCCGACGAGGATCGCGACCGCCGCACCGAACCGGGCCGGCGGGCCGGACCAGTCGTTCGCCGCGTGCGTCCTGGCGAACTCGACGTGCACCGTCGGACGGCCGCGGCGGGTGGAGGACGCGTCCATCAGGTCGTCGTGCACCAGCGCGCAGGCCTGGATCAGCTCGAGCGACGCGACGGCGGTCAGCACCGCCTGGGCGTGGTCGGAACCCGGGTCGCCGCCCGCTCCGCGCCAGCCCCACCAGGCGAACGTGGGCCGGAGCCGCTTCCCGCCGCCCAGCACGAAGCCGGCGAGCGCGTCGGCGGCCTGCGCGACGGCCGGATCGACGCCCAGGACGTCGGTGCGGCGCCGGTCGAGGTAGCCGGCCAGCACCCGCTCGACGTGCTGGGGCAGCGCGTCGTCCAGCGGGGTGGCACCGGCCGGGGTGACCTCGGCCCGGCCGGACGGGACGGACGCGGGAGCTGCGGGGTCGACCACGGATCCAGGCTATCGGTGGGGCCGCGACCCCACCCGTCGGCCACCTGACGATCAGCGGTGGCACTCGTTACCCTGGCGCCGAAGTGTGTTCCTCCGCACCGACAGCAGGGGGAGTTGCACGTATGGTCACCTCCGTGACGACGACCTCTGCATCCACGGTGACCGAACGGATCAGTGTCGACCGCCCCTTCTTCGCGGTGGAGTTCTTCCCGCCGAAGGACGATCAGGGCGAGGCGGACCTCTGGCGGGCGATCCGCCGGCTGGAGGTGCTCGACCCGGCGTACGTGTCGGTGACCTACGGCGCGGGCGGCTCCAGCCGCGACCGCACCGTGCGCACGGTCGAGCGGATCGCCAGCGACACCACCCTGTGCTCGATGGCGCACCTCACGGCCGTGTCGCACTCGACCGAGGAGCTACGGCACGTGATCGGCTCGCTGGCCGCGGCCGGCGTCCGCAACATCATGGCGCTGCGCGGCGACCCGCCCGGGGACCCGCTGGGCGAGTGGGTCAAGCACCCCGAGGGCCTCGAGTACGCCGACGAGCTGGTCTCGCTGATCAAGCGGTCCGGGCCGTTCTGCGTCGGCGTGGCGGCGTTCCCGTACGGCCACCCCCGCTCGGCGGACGTCGAGTCCGACACCGAGAAGCTGGTCGGCAAGTTCCGGGCCGGTGCCGAGTTCGCGGTGACCCAGCTGTTCCTGGAGCCCGACGGCTTCCTGCGGCTGCGCGACCGGGTCGCCGCGGCCGGGTTCGACCAGCCGATCATACCCGGGATCATGCCGCTGACCTCCGAGAAGACCTTCCACAAGGGGCCGGAGCTGTCCGGCTCGCCGCTGCCGGAGGCGCTCGTGGAGCGCCTCTCGAAGTACTCCGGCGACGCGAAGGCGTTCCGGGAGGCGGGCATGGAGGTGACCGGCGAGCTCTGCGAGCGGCTGATCGCCGAGGGGGTCTCCGGGATCCACTTCTACTCGCTGAACCGGTCGACGGCGACGACCGAGCTCGTCGAGCGGCTCGGCCTGGCCGCGCAGCCCGCCGGCGCCGACCGCGCCGGGAGCGAGGCCGTGCTGCCCGTCTGAGGCAGCTGCCCGAGGCGACCACGTGCCCGGTACGTCCGTCCCGACCGCGACGGACGTGCCGGGCACGCGTGCGTGTCCTAGCGGCGGATCGCAGGGTTCCGGTCGCGCCGGGCGAGCAGGACGGCCGCCCCGGCGGCGACCACGACCAGCCCGGCCAGCAGCAGCGACCAGCCCAGTACCGACGGCGCGTTCGGGTCGGTCGAGACGACCGAGGCGTTGAGCTGGGAGACCTCGCCCGGGGCGAAGTTCCAGGTGACGGTGCTGCCGTCGGCATCGCCGTCGCTCTCGACGACCTCGCCGGGGAAGCTCATCGCGAGCCGCACGTCGGAACGGTCCACCGGCATCGTCGTCAGGTCGGCGCGGCCCTGCACCGCGATCCGTTCGCCGACCCGGCGCATCTCCACGTTCGCCCGGCCGCCCGCGTTGCCGCCGAGCGCGTTGAGCTCGGAGACCTCGGCGAAGGTGAGGTCGGTGAACGACGCCTGCGAGCCGACGTAGCCGTCCTGGTCGTAGGCCGACACGTCGACCCGGCCCTCGAGCTCCGGCGGCACCGTCATCGTCGGGCCGTCGCCGTCGGGAGCGCCGTCCGGGGTCGCGACCACGACGGTGCCGTCGACCGTGTCGTCGGGCTGGACCGCCATCGCGACCTGGACCCGGGTGCAGCCCGTCAGCGTGATCAGGGCGAGCACCACGAGCAGCACCGCGGCCTTCGACCGGCCCCGGGTACGGCGGCGCGGGACGGCGGCGGTGGTGGGGAACGGCATGCGGGTCATCGTGCCACCCGGCACCGACGGTCCCGGTGTCACGCCGGGTGTGTCGGGTGATCTCTCCCGGGGCCGGGTGACAGCAGCGGGAGCTCCCGGCCGAGGACCGCGAACGGCCGCGGGTCGCCGGTGAACAGGTGCTCGCGCAGGACGTCGCGGAAGCCCGCGCGCCGGTACAGCCGCCAGGCCCGGCCGGGTGCGTCCCGGCCGTACTCGGGGGTGGAGAGCAGCATCCGGGCGCGGCCGGCGTCGCGGGCGAGCGCGTGCAGCAGCTGCTCGCCGATCCCGCCGCCCTGGGCCTGCGGGTGCACGTGGAGCTCGGTGAGCTCGAAGTAGTCGGTCAGCCACTCGGGGCCGACGGCGTCCGGGTCCCCGCGGCGGGACCGCAGCCCGCGCCGGACCTCCTCGAACCACCACTGCCCGGGGCCGCCCCAGTAGCCGTAGCCGATGCCGGTCAGGCGGTTCCGCTCGTCCAGCCAGCCGACGGCGTGCCAGCCGGGCCGGTAGGAGTGCTCCAGCCACAGCGACCGGCGCTGCCGGGCCGTGGAACGCGGGTACCCCATGGCGGTCACGTAGACGTCGATCGCCTCGGCCAGCCGGTCGGCGAAGTCACCGCGGGAGAGCCCGACCAGACGGGGGCGGGCCGGTGCCGCGGTCACGGTCCCCACCGCCCGGCGCGGCGGCGGGTGCGCGCGGCGCTGCGGGTGTCGGACTGCATGTCCCCATCACATCACGACCCGGCCGGGTGTGCGGGCCCGGAGTGCGGGGCCGGCAGCACGGGGCCCGCGGGACCTGCGCCGGATGCCCCGTGCCGGGCGGGCCGCCCGGGACCGGTCCGGCCGGTGCCCCGCACCACCCGTCCGCGGGTGCCGGACGCCCGGCGGCCGACTTGACGCCGGATCGAACACGCGTTCTACTGGACGACGTCGAACACGCGTTCGACGCCCGGGCGTCCGGCGCGGGGTGGGGGAAGCGCCCCGCCGCCGGACGACCCGGGGACCGAGTCCGGGGAGCGGGAGCCGAGGCCCGCCGACCGGGAAGGGGCGTGGTGGTGTGGGCGGCTTCTCGCGACTGTTCCGGGGGCGGCAGCCGGCGGCCATCGACGTGCGCTGGCAGAACGGTGAGCCGGTCGAGTTCCAGCGACGGCCGTCCCGGCGGGGTGAGCGGTTCCTGGTCACCGGCGTCCGGGACCAGTGGATCGAGGAGTCGCCGTGGCCGTTCCCGTCGCCGATGCCGGTCGGCGGGGACCGGCTGAGCTGCTGGCGGGTGCTCGCCCGCTCGGTGGAGGAGCCGCACGAACCGCCCCGCGAGGTGGTGCTGCGGATGCGTGCCGGTCCCGGGGTCTGGGACCTCGTGAAGCTGAACGACTGAACGCGGGAGGTGCGTATGAGGAGCGGGACGATGGAACTCGACCTGCAGCTGCCGGAGCCCCGGCCCCCGCGGTCCGGGGATGCGGCGGGGCAGGGTGTCCGCGGGGTGTGCCGGGCCGGTGCGCAGGCGGCTGCCCCCGCACGAGGAGTGGCGGCGCCGTGCGCTCGGACAGGGACGGCTCCGGCTGTGCCGCCTGCGCCGTCTGTGCAGCCTGCGCCGTCGGCGCAGGCTGCCACTCCGGTGCCGGCTACTGCTCCGGCGGCTCCCGGAGGGCACGGTGGTGTACGGCGCGGTGGCGGTCGCCGCGCCGCACCGCGCCGCGGTCCGGTCCCGCCGTCGCGTGATGCGCTGGCACTGCTCCGGCAGGCGGCCGACCAGCTGGCGCAGGCCCACCAGGAGCCCGAGCCGGTGCGCCGCTATCCCGCCGCCTACCTGGCGGCGCTCCGGGCGGGCGCCGCGGTGCTGGCGATGCGGGCCCGTCCGCGGCCGCGCCGCGGCGCCCCGCGGGACGTCTGGGGGCTGCTCGCGGAGGTCGCACCGGAGCTGGGGGAGTGGGCGTCGTTCTTCGCGTCCTGCTCGCGGACCCGGACCGCGGCCGAGGCGGGCATCGACCGTCTGGTGGACCGCCGCGCCGCCGACGACCTGCTGCGGCAGGCCGAACAGTTCGTCGCCCGGGCGCAGCTGCTGCTGCCCCGGTGAGGATCAGGCCGAGGCGGCCGGGCGGTCCCGGGAGGCGCTGCGCAGCACCCGTCCCAGCAGGGAGCTGAACACCGCGGAGATCTCGCGGGCCCCGGGGGTGTCCCAGGCCTGGATCGGCAGGCAGGCGCCCTGCGCCTGTTGCACCGCCGAGCGGTCGGGAAGGACGCTGTTGAACACCAGGGGGCCGAACAGCTCGCGCAGCTCGGAGATCCGGAACTCGTGCTCGGTGTTGCGGGGCCGTACCCGGTTCACCAGGACGCCCAGCGGCTGGAGCCGGTCGTTGGAGCGTTCCCGCTCGGTCTGCACCGCGTCGAAGGCCCGCTGGACGCCGGACACCGAGAACATCGTCGGGTCGGTCACCAGGATGGCCCGGTCGGAGGCGGACAGCGCGCTGCGCGTGAGCTGTCCCAGCGACGGCGGGCAGTCCACGATCACCAGCCGGTAGCGCTCCTCGACCAGTCCCTCGCCGTCGTCGGACAGCAGGTCCCCGGCCAGCCGCTGCAGCGCACGGTCCAGCCGGTGCAGCTGTGCCGCACCGGGATCGGGATGGTTGTGCCGCTCGGTCTGCTCGGCGCCGACCAGGACGTCGAGACCCTCGCCCCACGCCGACGGCGCGATCGCACGCTCGACGACCGCGCGGCGCGGCTCGTCGAGGACGTCGGCGACCGTCGCGGTGGTCGGCTCCGGGTCCAGGGCGGTGGTGGCGTTGGCCTGCGGGTCGAGATCGACCACGAGGGTGGACACACCGTGCCGCTGGGCCGCGCCGGCGAGACCGAGTGCGACCGTGGTCTTCCCGACGCCGCCCTTGAGACTGAGCGTGGCGACGACCTGCACACCTCCAACCTACAGGGCGGTCCCGCGGCCGTGTCCCGCGGAGTGGCACCGGTCCACACCGGTGCGCCGGTCCGGCGTGGCCGGTGGTGCCACGGAGGGGGAGCACTAGGCTGCGGGCGTGGGATCGCCGACACGTGAGCAGGCCGGAGCAGCGCGCGGTGCGGCCGTGACCCGCGTGCTGGACAGGGAGATCGATCGGGTCCGCCGCGGGACCGGCAGCGCCCCGCGGGTGCTGGACGTCGGTGGTGGCAGCGGGACCTGGGCGGTCCCCCTGGCCGTCACCGGATGCGCGGTGACGGTCGTCGACACCAGCCCGAACGCCCTGGCCACCCTGGCCCGCCGCGCGGACGAGGCCGGCGTCACCGACCGGATCACCCCGGTGCACGGCGACGTGGACACCCTCGCCGACGTGGCCCCCGCCGACGGCGCCGACCTCGTGCTCGGCCACGGCCTGCTCGAGGTCGTCGACGAGCCGGGCCGCGTCCTGACGGCGCTGGCGTCTGCGGCCGCGCCCGGCGGTGCGGTCTCGGTGCTGACCGTCGGCCGCTACGGGGCCTTCGTCGGCCGGATCACCACCGGGCGGCTGGCCGAGGCCCGTGCGGTCCTCACCGACCCGGACGGCCGCAGCGGCCCGGACGACCGCCTGCTGCGCCGGTTCGACGCCGGGCAGCTGCGCGAGCTCGCGTCCGCCACCGGCCGGCTGGAGGTCGAGGCGCTCCAGGGGGACGGCACCCTCGAGGCGTGGCTCCCCGGTCCCGGCCCGGACGGTGAACCGGCCGGACGGGACGAGCGGGACGAACTGGACGCCCTGGCGTCGGCGGTGCCGGCACTGGGTGAGGTCGCTCCGCGGTTGCATCTGCTCGCCCGGCGGTTCTGAGGCGTGATGCCGACCTCTCCGTGAGGTCGCCGTGCGGCGACCGTCCGTCGTCGTCCGTCGGGCGTTCACCTGCGGTTCCACGGCCGATCGGGTTGCTCCGACCCGCCGAACGTGATCGGCGACACGCCGCGCCACGCCGTCCGCTCGACGATCAGCCGTGCGGGTTGGCCGGTCCGGGTGGTCGCCGCACGATTCGCCTCGTACTCTTGGACCCAGACGCCCAGGTGGGGCGCCCGTCGTTCCGATCGGGGCAGGGAAGCCCGGGTCGATTCGGCCTACCGTCCGATTTCGTGTGCCGGAGGTGAAGGCATGCCGCTCTCCGAGCACGAGCAGCGCCTGCTCGAACAGATCGAACGGGCCCTCTACCAGGAGGACCCGAAATTCGCCTCGTCGGTGAGTGGCAGCCGGATGAGCAAGCCGGCTCGTCGGCGCCGGATCCAGGGGGCCGTCCTCTTCGTCGTGGGTCTCGTCCTGCTCGTGGCCGGGATCCCGTTCCAGGTGCTGTACCTGGGCGACATCCCGGTGCTCAGCGTCGTCGGGTTCCTGGCGATGCTCGGCGGAGCCCTCCTCGCGGTGACCTCGATCGGCGCGCGCGGCGGTAACGACGCCGAAGCGGCCGAGGGCGACGCGGCCCCGCCGAAGGACAAGCCCGGTGGGGAGAACGGTGGCTTCACCGACCGGATGGAGGAGCGCTTCCGGCGCCGCTTCGAACAGGAGTGACTCCGGCGGCCACACGGCCGCGACACGAACCCACGGCGGGGCGGGACACCACGGTGTCCCGCCCCGCCGTCGTGTGCGCTCCGGTGTACGGCGTGGCGGTCAGCGTCGAGGCGCGTCCGCGGGCTCGTCGCCGGGCGAGGTACCGGCGACGGGGGAGGTGTCGTCCACGCCGGTCCCACCGTCGTCGTCGCCCATGTCGCCGTTCCGGGTGCGCCGCACGGACTCCGGCACCACCGACGCCGGCAGCATCCGCGCCCGCAGGGACGGGGCACCGGTGGCGATCGCCGTCCGCACCTCGTCGACCAGGCCGTCGAGGACGTCCGGCTCCGGGGGCATCGCCCCGTACCAGCTGGCCTCCACGCTGCGGACGAGCTGCTGCAGCGCCTCCGCCGCCCGGTCGGTCAGGCCGTGGCGCTCGGTGATCCGGTCCGCTGCGGCCCGCACCGTGTCGCCGGGCGGGACCGGCACGCCGTGGTCGCGGGACGCGGCGAGCACCTCGTCCCAGGCGGCGGTCGCGGCGCCCGGGCCCCCGGCGCGCGCGATGCCGGCCCGGCGCGCGTACTGACGGCGGCGCCAGAACCCCGGGAACAACGCCAGCAGCACCAGCCCGGCGAGGGCCAGGGCGCCCACGAGCACCGGGAGCCACCAGGTCCCGGCAACCGGACCGGGTTCCTGGCCGTCCTCGGCCGGGGGCGGCGGTTCCGGCGTGGCCTCGTCCCCGCCCGCCGGGGGCGGGGGAGCGGCGGTCGGCTCCGGGGCCGGCGGCTGCTCCTGGGCGGGGGTGCCGCCGTCCTGCTCGCGGGCCTGCTGGACGTAACCGGGGTCGATGGTGCGGCCGTCGGCGAGCGGGGTCGGGTCGAACGTCATCCAGCCGTAGCCGGGGAACCACGCCTCGACCCAGGCGTGCGCGTCCTCGGTGGTGATCGTGCGGCCGTCCGGGCCGTCGTCGCCCGCGGTGAACCCGACCGCGACCCGGGCCGGGACGTCGACGGCCCGCAGCATCACGGCCATGGCGGACGCGTACTGCTCGCAGTAGCCGGTCCGGCCGCGGGTGAGGAAGTCGACGAGCGCGTCCCCGCCGCCGCCGGGCGCCGTCGACAGGCTGTAGGTGAAGGGCGAGCCGGGGCCGGTGAAGTGGTTCTCGATCGCCATCGCCCGGTCGAACGGGGTGGCCTCGCCGGCGGTGACGTCCTGCGCGATCTGCGCCACCCGCGGGTCGACGCCGGTGGTGTCCAGGTACGAACGGTCCACGGTGACCGGCCCGCCCGCCCCGCGCAGCTGCTCCGCGGACGGCTCGGGCAGACGCATGGCCTGCGACCAGCCGTCCTCCTCGCGGGGGCGTTCGCTGTAGGCGATGCCGCCGGCCGCGTCGTAGGCCCAGCTGTCCGACGCGACCTCGACCGCCGTCGGGTCGCCGAACACCGGCAGCCAGTAGTCGCGGAAACCGAGGTTGTCCACCTGCACGGTCTGCTCGGCAGCGGGCCCCGACGTCGACGGCGGCAGCTGCCCGCTCAGCGGGACACCCGGTGCGGGCCGCTCCGCCGTCCAGCCCTCCTGGGGCACGTAGGTCTGCAACGTCAGGGCGCGCAGGTAGCTCGCCCGCTGCAGGCCCTGCACGCGGAACAGCTCCCGCGGCTCGCTGCGGGTCAGCTGGCCGCGCAGCGAGGTGAAGGGGTTCAACCCGATCGAGCCGTCCGCGCCGCCACCGGCGCCGCCGGTCGCGTCGAACCGGCCCGCGGTGCCGACGGCGGTCGCGGCGGTGCCGACCAGGAGCGCGCCGACGACGGCGACCGCGACGACCGCGATCCCGCCCGGTGCCTGCCGCAGCCGCTCCGGGCGCAGCAGGAGCAGCAACCCGAACCCGGCCCCGGCCGCCACCAGCGACCACCACGGCAGCAGGTCGGACTGCAACGCCGTCGGCACCGCGAACACCACGAGCAGCGGCACCCCGGCCGCGGCGGGCGCCGCGACGGTCACGGCGAGCCCGAACACGGCGATGGCGAGCGTGCCGAAGCCGAGCGTGACCAGCAGCAGGATCTCCGGCGTCGCGGCGACCGGCGGGACGCCCGTGTCGATCTGCTGCCCGGCGCCGCCGAGCAGTGCGCCGAGCTCGGCGAGCGCGTCCGGTCCCGGCAGGACGACGGCCACGCCACTGCCGGTGAACCAGCCGGTGGCCAGCAGCGCGAGGGCGACCAGCTGGCCCGGCGCGGCGAGCCACGGCCGGACCCGCACCAGCACCGCCCCGGTCACGACGACGACCGCCACCGCGACCAGCGCGTGCCACACCCAGGCGGCGCCCTGCACGACCGCGCCGGTCGCCGAACCGGCCAGCAGGACGGCGAGACCGGAGGCGAGCGGCGCGAGCAGCGCGGTCCAGCCCAGGGGGCCGGGCGGACCACCCGACGCCGGGGTGGCCGCCGTCGGCGGTGCTGTCGCCGGCGCGCTCACCGGAGGGCTCCCGCCGGCGCAGCGGGTTCGCCGCACGCGTCGGCCCAGGCCCGCTGCACGGTGACCCCCGCGGGCACGACGGTCGCCTGCCAGCCGGCCTGACGCAGCGCCCCGGCCGCGGTCGCCGCGCGACCGGTACCGGTGCCGGAACCCCACCCGTCGACGTCGAGCAGGATCGCGTGCCCGCCCCGCGGCCAGGCGGCCGTCAGCGCCGTCACGTCCCGGGGACCGGTGGAGCCGAGGACGGCGAGCACGCCGTCCGAGGTCACGGTGCCCGCCGCGGGCTCACCGGTCCCACCGAGCGCGGCCGTCGCGGACGGGCGCAGCACCGCGAGGGACTCGAGCCGCTGGGGCACCTGGTCCTCCTCGCCGGTCGGGACCGGCCCGCCGTCGTCGAGGGGGTCGCCGGACTCGTCGACCAGGGTGACGGCCTCACCGCGACGCACCAGGTGCACCGCGACGCTGGCGGTGAACTCCACCGCCCACTCCAGGCTGGACGCGGCGCCGTGACCGCGGTGCGCGGCGTCCCGCCGGTCGAGCAGCAGCGTCACCCCGGAGGGGCCGGGACGGTCGTCGAGCCGGACCATCAGCTCGTCGCGTCGCGCGCTGGAGCGCCAGTGCACGCGACGCATCTCGTCGCCCTGGCGGTACGGGCGGATGAGGACGTCCGGGTTGCCGGTGCCGGGACGGCTGCCGCCCTCGGCGCCCCGGCCGACCGCGGTCGAGGCGAGCGGCGGACGCCCGGTCAGCGGCGTGACCCGGGGGAGTACCAGCCAGCGGTCGGCCGCGAGCAGGTCGTGCCGGAACTCGGCCAGGCCGAGCGGGTCGGTGCCGCGCCCGCGCAGCGGGCCGATCCGGTAGGCACCGCGGACCGCCGGACGGAGCGGGTAGCCGACCCGGGCTCCCCGGCGGCCGAGACGGTGGACGGTGAACCGGGGCGGGTAGCGGTCGGACGGCCCGGCCGCGTCGGGCACGTGGTCGGCGATGCGGAGCGAGCCGAGCAGCGCGCCGCCCGCGATGCGCAGCAGCGCCGTGCCCGAGGCGCCGGCCTCGATCCGGACCGGTTCCAGCGACCGCTCCACCTGCAGCGTGCGGCGCGACCGGAGCGCGACCACCAGCGCCAGCAGCGGGAGCAGCACGACGAACGCCCCGACCCGGACGAGATCCCGCTCGTCGAGGACGACGGCGGACACGACCATCGCGAGGCCACCCGCGAGCAGACAACGGCCGCGGACGGTCAGGCCGGCCCGCCGCTCCGTGCGCGGGGCCGCGGTGGGTGCGGACGGGGCGGAGGACCGCCCGGTGTCGGTGGGTCCGGCGCCACCCGTGGCGGGCCGGGCCGGTGGGCCGTCCCGACGGGGGTCCGGTGCGGTCACATCAGCCCCGCGGCGGGGACGGCACCGCGACCCGGCCGACGGCGCCGCGCACGAGATCGGCGGTCGAACGGCGGGCGGCGACACCCTCCGGCCCGAGGAGCAGGCGGTGCGCCAGGACGGGGACCGCGACGGCCTGGACGTCGTCCGGGATCACGTAGCCGCGCCCGGCGGTGACCGCCCACGCCCGCGCGGCACGGAGCAGGTGCAGCGTCGCGCGCGGGGAGGCGCCGAGCCGGACCTCGCTGAGCCGGCGGGTCGCGCCGACGATCTCGACGCAGTACCGGCGCACCTCGGCGGCCGTGTGCAGGGCCCGGGTCGCGGCGATCATCGAGCGGATCGTGCGCAGGTCGGTGACGGGGCGCATGCGGTCCAGCGGCTCGGCGGCGCCGTGCTCGTCGAGCATCGCCAGCTCGGCCGCCGGGTCCGGGTAGCCGACCGAGATCCGGATCGTGAAACGGTCCCGCTGCGCCTCCGGCAGCGGGTAGGTGCCGTCCATCTCGACCGGGTTCTGGGTCGCGACGACCATGAACGGGTCCCCGAGGGGATAGGTGCCGCCGTCGACGGTCACCTGGTGCTCGGCCATGCACTCCAGGAGCGCGGACTGCGTCTTCGGCGACGCCCGGTTGATCTCGTCGGCGATCACGAGGTTGGCGAACACCGGTCCGGCGCGGAACTCGAACTCGGCGGTCTGCCGGTTGTAGACCGAGGTGCCGGTGATGTCACCGGGCAGCAGGTCCGGGGTGAACTGCACCCGGCTCACGGCGCCGTCGACCGAGCGGGCGAGCGCCTTGGCGAGCGAGGTCTTGCCGACGCCCGGGACGTCCTCCACCAGGAGGTGGCCCTCGGACAGCATGGCGACCAGCGCGAGACGGACCGCGTCCGGTTTGCCGACGATCACCCTCTGGACCGCGGCGGCGATCCGGCCCGCGACCTCGGCGACGGCCCCCGCGTCCATCGGTTCGGCGGCGTACCCGGGGGTCGCGCCGGTCGAGTCCGGATGACGCCCGGACACACCGGACGGCGGGGACGGCACGGACGGCGCAGAGGGTGCGCTCGACGACAACGGGCCTCCTCGGGTGGCGACGCGGGCGGGTCCAGTCTGTCAAACCTCGCACGCAGGGGGACGGGTACCGCTCCCGGCGGACGACCGTTGCTCCGGACGGTCGTACCGGTCGTCGCACCCGGCCGGACACGGGCCCGGAAACCGGGCGCGCCGGGGACCGCGGACCGCCACGGGCGGTGCTCGCCGGGCCACGGAGGGTCGTCGCGGGGCGCGTCGACGCGGGGCGGGCACGGGCCGGGGCGACGCCACCACCCCGACGGCCGCGAGCGCACCGGCGGCGCCCGTCGCCGGCCACGCAGGAATCGGCACACCCCGTGTCCGCTCGACGCCCCTCGCCGGCTCGGCGCCCCTCGGTCGACCGGCGCCCCCCGACCGGCTCGGCGCCCCCCGACCGGCTCGGCGCCCCCCGACCGGCTCGGCGCGCCCGTTCCGGCTCGGCGCGCCCCGCGCCGGTTCCCTGCACCGCGCGCCGATTCGGCGCACCCGTGCCGACTCGGCGCACCGAGCGCCGGCTCCGCGCACCGCGTGCCGGTTCGGCGCACCGCGTGCCGGTTCGGCGCACCCCGCGCCGGTTCCGCGCACCGCGTGCCGACGCCGCGCACCCCGTGCAACGGGTGCGGCGCAGGGCAATGGGGTGCGGCCACCGCGGAGGGCCGCGCCATCCCGCCGCGAACCGGGGCATGCACAGGCTCCGGTGCCGGCCGCCCTCCGGTGCCGGCCGCGCTCCGGCGCCCGCCGCCGCACCCCTCGACGGCTCGGCGCACCCCCCCGGCGGTCCGAGGCACCCGTTGCGTGGGGTGCTGCGCGCTGCCGGGGGGTGCGGCAGACCGTCGCGGGGTGCGGCGGGTGCGGCGGATGTGGTGGCGCGGCGCGGGGCAGAGGGGTGCAGCAGGACGTCGCGGAGTGCGGCAGAACGTCGCGGGGTGCGGCGGGGTGCGGGGCCGCACGACGGCGGGGCCCCACGACGGCGGGGCCCCACGACGGCGGGGCCCCACGACGGCGGGGCCCCACGACGGCGGGGTGTGGGGCGGGACGGAGTGGGGTGCGGGGCGGTCGGACCGGCTGCCCCCACCTCCCCCCACCGGATCCCCCACGACGCCCCCCACGACGCCCCCCACGTCGCCCCCACCTCTCCCCACCACTCGTGCCCCGATCCCGCCGAATCGCGCTCTGACCTGCGATGACGTCCGGTGGGGGAGAAGGGGGGTGATCGGGCCGGATCTGGGCCCCGGACGTCCCGCTACCGGGTGGCGCCGCGCCGCTCCCCACGACTCCCCACCGCCTGTCACCTGCGGAAACACCGGATGAACCCCGGAGACCGGACCCTGCTCGGGTTGACGGTGGGTGGTTGTGGGGTACTGTGGTGATCGCTGGGGCGAACAGGTGCCCCAGGTGGAGGTGGGGTCGGTGTTCCTCGGCACCTATTCCCCGAAGCTGGACGACAAGGGGCGGCTCACGCTGCCGGCCAAATTCCGCGACGAGTTGCGAGGCGGTTGCATGATCACGAAAGGGCAGGACCACTGCCTCTACGTGTTCACCCGTGACGCCTTCACCGAGATGGCGCGCAAGGTCGCCGCGGCCCCGCTGACGAACGAGTCGGCGCGGGTGTTCCAGCGCAACCTCTTCTCGGGCACCGACGAGCAGAACCCCGACGGCCAGGGCCGGATCGCGATCACGTCCGAGCTCCGCCGGTACGCCGGACTGTCCAAGGACTGCGTGGTGATCGGCGCGTTCACGCGTGCCGAGATCTGGGACGCGCAGGCCTGGCAGGAGTACCAGGAGCGACACGAGGACGAGTTCGCCAAGGCCCAGGACGAGGTTCTGCCCGGGCTGTTCTGACTCCCGCTGGCGGGTGGGAGGACGAGCGGCACAGGAACGACACGGGCGGCAGCACCGTCGCCGTCCCGACCCGGGTGCCGTGATCGCCCGGCCCTGGCACACCTTCCCCGGTGCCAGGTCCGGACGGCACGGTCCCCGGGTGGGGGCGGCGCCGGATCCCCACCCCGACTGGGGAGTTCGGGTGGGGCGGCGACGCCCGCGTCACCGGGAGTGCGGCGGGACCGGTTGTGGGAACCGGCGACGTGGCACGACCTACGTACAGGATCGACCGGTTCCGGCCCCGCGAGGGGCCGGAACCGGATCCGGGACCACGCCGGCGGCGCGGGGCCGGGAGCACGGACCACGGGGACGGACGACGGCACCGGGGGGTGGACGTGGACAGCACCGGGCCGGACCCGTCACCCGCCGAGCGGCACACCCCCGTCCTCCTGGAGCGCGTCTCCGCGCTGCTCGCCCCGGCGATCGCGGACCGGCCCGCCGTCTACGTCGACGCCACCCTCGGCATGGGCGGCCACGCCGCTGCCCTGCTCGCCACACACCCGCAGCTGACCGTCGTCGGGCTCGACCGCGACCCGCAGGCCCTGGACCTGGCCGGTCGCCGGCTCACCGCGTACGCCGACCGGCTGCGCCCGGTGCACGCCGTCTACGACCGGATCGGCGAGGCCCTCGACGAGACGGGCGTGGGGCCGGCCGACGCGATCCTGTTCGACCTCGGCGTCTCCTCGCTGCAGCTCGACGAGGTCGAGCGCGGCTTCTCCTACTCCCGCGACGCGGATCTCGACATGCGGATGGACCCGACCACCGGGCCGACCGCCGCCGACGTGCTCAACACCTACACCGCACCCCAGCTGCGCCGGATCCTGCGCGAGTACGGCGAGGAGCGCTTCGCCGGCCCGATCGCGAACGCGATCGTCCGGAACCGGGACAAGCGGCCCTTCACCCGCAGCGCCGAGCTCGTCGAGCTGCTCTACGGGGTCGTCCCGGCCGCGTCCCGCCGCACCGGCGGGCACCCGGCCAAGCGGACGTTCCAGGCGCTGCGCATCGAGGTCAACGCCGAGCTGGACGTCCTGCGGGACGCGTTGCCCGCGGCGTTCGATGCGCTCGCCCCGGGCGGCCGGATCGTCGTCCTGGCGTACCACTCGCTGGAGGACCGCATCACCAAGCGCGCGCTCGCCGAGCGCACCCGCTCGCGGACCCCGCTCGACCTCCCGGTCGAGCTGCCCGGGCACGAGCCGGAGTTCCGGCTGCTGACCCGGGGCGCCGAGACGGCGTCCGACGACGAGATCGAACGCAATCCGCGGGCCGCCCCGGTGCGGCTGCGTGCCGCCGAGCGGACCGGGGGCGCCACCGGGCCCGGACCCGAGGGCGGCGAACGCGGATGACCGGCACGACCAGCACGGCGGAGAGGCAGGAACCCCGATGAGCACACCCGTCATCGAGCGCCCGGGGACACCGGGCGGTGGCCGGCCGCGTCCGCAGACCCGCCGGACGGCTGCCCCGCCGCGGATCCCGGCGCAGCGCGGGCCGGGCGACGCCCGGCGGGCCCAGGACCAGCGCCGCCGCAGCGCGGCACGGGAGAACACCGGTCGCGCGAAGTTCGTGCTCGTCGTGATGGTGCTGCTCGCCGTCGGGCTGATCGCGACGCTGTGGCTGTCGACCGCCGCGGCCGCCGACTCCTACGCGCTGCAGGAGGCCCGCCAGCGCACCGGCGGCCTGACCGAGCAGTCCGAGGCCCTCCGCAAGGAGGTCTCGGTGCTGGAGAGCCCGGCCTCGCTGGCGCAGCGCGCCGCGGCCCAGGGCATGGTGCCGGTCTCCGACCCGGCCCGGCTGGTCGTCGCCCCGGACGGGCGGGTCGACGTCGTCGGGGAGCCGCAGGCCGCGGTCGGCGCCCCGCCGCCCGCACCCGACGCACCGCAGCCCGCCGCGCCGGCTGCACCGCAGGGCACCACATCGGACCCGGAGGCCGACGGCGGTGACGCCGCCGCGGCGGCCGGGGCCCGGGCGGACGCCCCGGCCGCGGACGCGCCGCAGGACGGGCAGCAGGGGCCGGACGGCGCCGCGCCCGAGGGCGCCGAGCGCGAGGTCCCCGCCGACACCCGGGCCGCGGGCCGGGACTGATGGCCTACGCCCCGCCCCGCCCCCGGCGGCCCGGCGGGGGCCCGCCGCGGTCCGGCGGCCCCCGGCGACGGCGCTCCGCGGCCGACGACCCGCGCTTCCGGCTGCGTCTGGCCTGGGTGCTGCTGGCGGCGCTGCTGCTCGTCGCGGGCACGAAGCTCGTGTTCGTGCAGACGGTGCAGGCCGGCACGCTCACCGCGGACGCCGAGAAGCAGCGCGCCAGCCGGATCACCATCCCCGCGGAGCGCGGCGCGATCACCGACAAGGACGGCAACGTCCTCGCCTTCTCGACCGAGTCGAAGGCGCTGGTCACCAACCCCCGGCTGATCGACAAGACGAAGGGCGCCGAGGCGGTCGCCTACAAGCACGCGATGGCCACGGCCGTCGCCGCCGTCACGAAGGGCGACCCGGCGGAGCTCGAGCGTGCGCTGAACACCGACCGCGGGTACGTCGTCATGGCGACGGCGGTCGACCCGGCCCCGGCGCGGGACCTGCGGGAGAAGTTCCCGGAGATCGCCGAGGAGGGCCGGGAGGCACGCCAGTACCCGGGCGGGACGCTCGCGTCGAACATCATCGGCGCCGCCACCTGGAGCGCCGACGCCCAGAAGCTGGTCGGCCGCATCGGGCTGGAGTCCTCCGACGACGGCCTGCTCGCCGGCCAGGACGGGTTCCAGGTCGCCGACACCGCGGAGGGCAGCCGCACCGTCATCCCGGGCAGCGTGCGGTCCGAGCAGCCCGCGGTGTCCGGGTCGGACGTCCAGCTGACGATCGACTCGGACCTGCAGCACCAGGTGCAGCGGATGCTGTCGGAGTACGCCGCGAACTCCGGCGCCCGCAGCGGCTCCGCCGTCGTGCTCGACCGGGAGACCGGGGAGGTGCGGGCGCTGGCGGACAACACCTCCTTCGACCCGGCGCAGCTGCTCACCTCGGACCCGAAGTCGCTCGGGAACAAGGCCGTCACGACGCCGTTCGAGCCGGGCTCGGTCAACAAGGTCGTGACGATGGCGGCGGCGCTGCAGGCCGGCGTCGTGAAGCCGGAGGACGTGCTCGAGGTCCCCGGCAGCATCGAGTTCGCCGACCGGACGATCAAGGACGCCTGGGCACACGGTCTCGACCGCTACACCCTCACCGGGGTGCTGGCGAAGTCGTCGAACGTCGGGACCCTGATGACCGCGCAGAAGGTCGGCCCGGACGCGTTCTCCGACATGCTCGGGCGGATGGGCGTCGGCCAGCGGACCGGGATCGGGCTGCCCGGCGAGAGCGCCGGCGTCGTCCCGCCGCGGGCGACCTGGTCCGGGTCGACGTTCGGCAACCTGCCGATCGGGCAGGGCCTGTCGATGACCGTGCTCCAGATGGCCGGGATGTACCAGGCGATCGCGAACGACGGCGTCCGCATCCCGCCGCGGGTCGTCGCCTCGACCACCGGCCCGGACGGCGTGCGGGTCCCGGCCGAGGCGGCCGCGCCGGTCGAGGTGATGTCGCCGCAGACCGCGCAGACGCTGCGGACGATGCTCACCGCCGTCACCCAGAACGAGCGCGGCCAGGCCGGGACCGGCCCGGCCGCCGCCGTCCCCGGCTACGAGGTGGCCGGCAAGACCGGTACCGCCCAGCAGGTCGACCCGGAGACCGGCGCCTACTCGCGGTCCCAGTACTGGATCACCTTCGCCGGGATGCTCCCGGCGCAGGACCCGCGGTTCGTGATCGGGATCATGCTGGACGCGCCGAAGGCCGGGACCAGCGCGGCGCCGCTGTTCCACGACATCGCGTCCTACCTGGCACAGCGGGACGGGATCCCGGTCCGGACGACCCCGCCGCCGGTCCAGACGCTGCAGATCAAGTGACACGGCCGGGGGCCGCCGGTGTGCGTCGGGCGGTCCCCGGTGCCGCTCACCCGTACGGGGCACGCCGGTCGCGGTCCGGGCTGCCCGTGACGGCCCGCTCACCGGCCGTGCGCCTGCGCCGGATGGCGGCATCGGTGTCGTCGTACGGCCGTACGGTGACGCGGGTCCCACCGCCCGTCGTGACGACGCCCGCGAGCGGTCCTCCGAGCCGGAACCGGCCGCAGGGCCGGTTGCCGCCGGTCGGTAACCTCCCGCGCTGTGCCCGACGTCCACGCTGCGTACGCCCCCCGTGCCGAGGGTGGAGCCCGGCCGGTGACCCGTGACCAGCTGCCCGACCGGCCGGAGACGGTCCGCCCGGTCGACGTCGCCCTGCTCGGACGGCTCGCCGGAGCCGAGCTGAACCCGCGCACCGCGGGGACCGGTCCCGGCCCGCTGCTCGACGCCGCCGCGGGACCGCACGTCGTCACCGGCGCCACCCTGCGGGCGGGCTCGGTGCGTCCGGGCGACCTGTTCGCCGCGCTGCCCGGTGCCCGCGCGCACGGCGCCGACTTCGCCGCCCAGGCGATCGCCGGGGGAGCGGCCGCGGTGCTCACCGACGCGGACGGCGCGGACCGTCCGGAGATCCGCCACTCCCGGCTGCCGGTGCTCGTGCACCCGGCGCCGCGGGAGGTCCTCGGCCCCGTCTCCGCGGCGATCTACGGCGAGCCGACCGCCCGGCTGCGGGTGCTGGGGGTCACCGGCACGTCCGGCAAGACGACCGTCGGGCACCTGCTGGAGGCGGGCCTGACCGCCGCCGGCCGGTCCACCGGGCTGCTCGGCACCGTCCGGACCCGGGTGCAGGTGCCGGGCGAGGAGCCGCGGGCGCTGCCCAGCGCCTTCACCACGCCGGAGGCGCCCGACCTGCAGGCGCTGTTCGCGGTGATGGTCGAGGCCGGCGTCACCGACGTCGCGATGGAGGTCTCCAGCCACGCGCTCGCGCTGGGCCGGGTCGGCGGTTCGCGGTTCGCGGTCGGCGCCTTCACCAACCTCTCCCAGGACCACCTGGACTTCCACCCGACGATGACCGACTACTTCGAGGCCAAGGCCCGGCTGTTCGGCGGCGGCGGTGCGGGCGTCGAGGCGGCCCGGCACGGCGTGGTCTGCATCGACGACGAGTGGGGCCGCCAGCTCGCCTCCCGCCGCCCGGACGCGGTGACGGTGGGCTCCGACCCGGCCGGCCCGCACGCGACCTGGACGGTGCGCGATCTCGCCGCCCACCCGGACGGCACCCAGACCTTCACCGCCGTCGGGCCGGGCGGACTGGCCCAGGCCGTCACGCTGGCGCTGCCGGGTCGCTACAACGTGGCGAACGCCCTGGTGGCGCTGGCCTGCCTCGACGCCGACGGCATCCCGCCCGAGGTCGCCGCGCAGGGCTTCGCCCGGCTGTCGGTGCCGGGCCGGATGCAGCGGGTCGACGCCGGGCAGCCCTGGCTCGCGGTGGTCGACTACGCGCACAAGCCCGCCGCCGTCGCCGCGCTGCTGGACGCGCTGCGCGCCCAGATCCACCCGCACGCCCGCGTGATCACGGTGCTCGGCTGCGGCGGCGACCGGGACACCGGCAAGCGCCCGCTGATGGGTGCCGCGGCCGCGATCCGCTCGGACACGCTCGTCGTCACCGACGACAACCCGCGCGGCGAGGAGCCTGCGACGATCCGCAGGGCGATGCTGGAGGGCGCGATGCACGAGCCCGCCCGCGGGGACGTGATCGAGATCGGGGACCGGCGGAGCGCGATCGTGTACGCCGTGCGGTCCGCGCGCCCCGGCGACGCCGTCGTGATCGCCGGCAAGGGCCACGAGACCGGTCAGGAGGTGCACGGGGTCAAGTACCCGTTCGACGACGCGGACGAGCTGGTGAACGCGATCCGTGCGGCCTCATGACGACGACTGCGACGACCGCGACGACCTGTACCGCGACGTGCGCGAGCACGTCCGGGACGACAGCTGGGACGACAGGAGGACGGGCAGAGCCGGTGGAGGCGATCGAGCGATGATCGAGATGACGCTGGCCGAGGTCGCGGCGGTGACCGGCGGCACCCTGCACGGGGTCTCCGACGAGCAGGCCGCCGTCCCGGTGACCGCCGTCGAGTTCGACTCGCGGAAGGCGGGCCCGGGCGCGTTGTTCCTGGCCCTGCCCGGTGAGCGGGCCGACGGCCACGACTTCGCCGCCGGGGCGGTGACCCGCGGCGCGACCGGGGTGCTGGCCGGGCGCCCGGTCGACGCCCCCGCGGTGGTCGCGCCCCCGGCCGAGGTGCGGGACGCGCACACCTACCTGGGGTCGGTCGATCCCGACGGGCACGGCGCCGCCGTGCTGGCCGCGCTGGGCAGGCTGGCCCGGCACGTCCTGGGCGCGCTGCCCGGACTCGCCGTCGTCGGCGTGACCGGCAGCGCGGGCAAGACCTCCACCAAGGACCTGCTGGCCGCGGTGCTGGCGCCGCAGGGCCGCACGGTCGCGCCCCCGGAGTCGTTCAACAACGAGCTCGGGACCCCGTGGACCGCGCTGCGCGCCGACGCCGCGACCCGGCACCTGGTGCTGGAGTTCTCCGCCCGCGGGGCGGGGCACATCGCCGCCCTGTGCGCGGTCGCGCCGCCCCGGATCGGCGTCGTGCTGAACGTCGGCTCCGCCCACCTGGGCGAGTTCGGGTCCCGGGCCGGGATCGCGGCGGCGAAGGGCGAGCTCGTCGAGGCGCTGCCGCCCGGGGACCTGCCCGGCGGGCGGGGCGGCGTCGCCGTCCTCAACGCCGACGACGAGCTGGTCCTGGCCATGCGCAGCCGCACCCCCGCGCGTGTCGTCACCTTCGGCCGGTCGGCCTGCGCCGACGTCCGTGCCGAGGACGAGACCCTCGACGCGGGGCGCCCCTCGTTCCGCCTGGTCACCCCGGCCGGGTCGGCCCCGGTGTCGCTCCGGCTGGTCGGCGCCCACCAGGTGTCGAACGCGCTCGCCGCGGCCGCCGTCGCCCTCGAGCTGGGCGGCACGCCGGAGGGGATCGCGGAGGCGCTGTCCGCTGCCGGGCCCGCCTCGCGCTGGCGGATGGAGGTCACCGACCGCGCCGACGGCGTCACCGTCGTGAACGACGCCTACAACGCCAACCCGGAGGCCATGCGGGCCGCGCTGTCCGCACTGGCCTCGGTGGCGGGCCCCGACCGGCGGGCGTGGGCCGTGCTCGGCCCGATGGCCGAGATCGGCGACGGCGCCGCCGAGGCGCACGCCGACACCACTCGCCGGGCCCGCGACGCCGGCGTCGCACGCGTCGTCGCGGTCGGCGCCCCCGACTACGGCGACGGCGCCGAGCACGTCGGCGACGTCGGTGCCGCGCTCGACCTGCTGCGCGCGGAGCTCGCCCCGGGCGACGTCGTGCTGGTCAAGGCCTCGCGCAGCGCCGGTCTCGAGCGGATCGCCGCGGGCCTGCTGGGCCACGACGCAGAAGGGCTGGTGCGCCGGTGAGGGGCGTCTTCCTGGCCGCGGGCCTCGCGCTCGCGGTGTCGATCCTGCTCACGCCGTACCTGATCCGGTTCTTCGCGAAGCAGGGCTTCGGGCAGGAGATCCGCGAGGAGGGGCCGCAGAGCCACCAGTCCAAGCGGGGCACGCCGACGATGGGTGGCGTCGCGATCCTGCTCGCCATCTGGGTCGGCTACCTGGGCTCGCACGCCTTCACCCGGGAGCCGATCACGGCCTCGGCGCTGCTGGTCCTGTTCCTCACCACCGCGCTCGGCGTGGTCGGCTTCCTCGACGACTTCCTCAAGATCCGCAGGCAGCGCAACCTCGGCCTGAACAAGACGTCCAAGATCGTCGGGCAGGTCCTGACTGCGACGATCTTCGGGATCCTGGCCGTCCGGTTCGCCAACGAACGGAACCTGAGCCCGGCCTCGGAGAGCCTGTCGTTCGTCCGGGACATCCCGGTGCTGGCGTTCGGCGTCGTCGGGTTCGTGATCCTCTGCAACCTGATCGTCGCCGCCTGGTCGAACGCGGTGAACCTCACCGACGGGCTCGACGGCCTCGCCGCCGGCACGGCGGCGATGGTGCTCGGCACCTACGTGATCATCGCCTTCTGGCAGTTCCGCAACAGCTGCGCGGTCGCCGCGTCGGCCGGCTGCTACGAGGTCCGCGACCCGCTCGACGTCGGCCTGGTCGCCGCGGCCGCGATGGGCGGCTGCATCGGCTTCCTGTGGTGGAACGCTGCGCCCGCCCGGATCTTCATGGGCGACACCGGCTCGCTCGCCCTCGGCGGGCTTCTCGCGGGGCTGTCCGTGGTCACCCGCACGGAGCTGCTGCTCGTCGTGATCGGTGGCGTGTTCGTGGTCGAGGCGCTCTCGGTGTCGCTGCAGATCCTGGTGTTCCGCACGGCCCGGCGACGGCTGTTCCGGATGGCCCCGTTCCACCACCACTTCGAGCTGGCCGGCTGGGCCGAGACGACGGTCATCATCCGGTTCTGGCTGCTGGCCGCGATCTGTGCGGCGATGGGGCTGGGGATCTTCTACAGCGAGTGGCTCGCGGCGTCGGGTTCGGCGTGACGGGCGCGGGCTTCGCGGGACGTCCGGTGCTGGTGGCCGGTGCCGGGATCTCGGGGCTGGCCGCCGCGACCGCACTGCGCGACGCCGGAGCCCGCGTCCTGGTCTCCGACGACTCGTCCGCCGCGCTGGACACCCTGCCCGACGGCGTCGAGCCGTGGCCCGGCGCCGGGCTGCCCGACGGGGTCGCGACGGTCGTCACCTCGCCGGGCCGCCGTCCGGAGCACCCGCTGGTCGCCGAGGCCGCCGCGGTGGGCGCCGAGGTCATCGGCGAGCCCGAGCTGGCGTGGCGGCTCGGTGCCGCGCGGGCGACCCCGCCGTCCTGGCTGGTCGTCACCGGCACCAACGGCAAGACGACGACCACCGAGATGCTCGCCGCGATCCTGCAGGAGGCCGGGCTGCGCTCGGTGGCCTGCGGGAACATCGGCTACCCGGTGGTGAGCGCGGTGAGCGCGCCCGGCCCGGGGCACGAGGTGCTCGCCGTCGAGCTGTCCAGCTTCCAGCTGCACTGGTCGCCGTCCGTGCGGCCGGCGGCGGGTGTCGTGCTGAACGTCGCCGAGGACCACCTGGACTGGCACGGCGGCCGGGACGGGTACGCCGCGGCGAAGGCGCGGGCCCTGACCGGAGCCGTCGCGGTCGGCGGGGTGGACGACCCGGTCGCCGCCCGCCTGCTCGCCGCCGCGCCCGCGCCGCGCCGCGTCGGGATCACCCTCGGCGAGCCCGGGCCGGACCAGCTCGGGGTCGTCGACGGCACGCTCGTCGACCGGGCGTTCGGCGGCGGGGAGCTGCTGGCGGCCGACGCCGTCGTCCCGCCGGGACCGCCCGGGGTGACCGACGCGCTCGCCGCGGCGGCACTGGCCCGCGCGTACGGCGTGGCGGCCCGGCACATCACGACGGCGCTGGCGGCGTTCGCGCCGGGGCCGCACCGCAGCGCCCCGGCCGGCGAGCACGACGGCGTCGTCTACCTCGACGACTCCAAGGCCACCAACCCGCACGCCGCCGGTGCCGCGCTGGCCGCGATCGCCGCCCGGCGTCCGGGCGCCCGCGCGGTGTGGGTCGTCGGCGGGCTCCTGAAGGGCGTCGCGCCGGACGAGCTGGGCAGGCTGGCCAGGGAACACGCGGCACTGCTGGCCGGGATCGTCGTGATCGGGACGGACCGGGCACCGATCGTCGAGGCGCTGTCCCGACACGCGCCCGGCCTCCCGGTCGAGGAGGTCGCGGCGGTCCACGATGGTGGGATGGCGCCCTCCGACCTGCCGGACCCCGCCCGAACCGACGCCCGCCCCGACCCCATGCCGTCCGCGGTCCGCCGCGCGGCGGCGCTGGCCCGGCCCGGCGACGTCGTGCTCCTGGCCCCGGCGGCCGCGTCGATGGACCAGTTCCGCGACTACGCCCACCGGGGCGACGCGTTCGCGGCCGCCGTCGCGGGGCTCGGCGCCCCGGCCGGAGGGCTGTCCCGATGAGCCCGGGCACGCCGGAGCGCACCGCGGGGCAGGCCGTCACGGCCGGCGTCCAGGGCGGGATGCGACGCCTGCGGCGCTGGCTGCGCCGGCCGCTCACCTCGCTGCACCTGGTCCTCGGCGTCTTCGGGCTGCTGACCCTGTTCGGCCTGGTCATGGTGCTGTCGGCGTCGTCGGTGTCGACCGGGTCGGCGTACTCCGTGTTCACCCGTCAGCTCATGTTCTGCGGCGTGGGGCTGGTGCTGTTCTACATCGGGGTGCGGGTGCCGCCCCGCCGGCTGCGCGCCGCGGCGCCCGTGCTGCTGATCATCGGGATCGGGACGCTGATCGCGGTGCTGATCCCCGGCGTCGGCGCGATCCGCGGCGGTGCCCGGTCGTGGTTCGCGTTCGGGCCGGTGTCGCTGCAGCCGTCGGAGATGGTGAAGATCGCGCTGACCCTGTGGGGTGCGCACGTCCTCGTCGCGCGGCGGGCCGTGATGCACCGCTGGAAGCACGCGCTGAACCCGGTCGTGCCGGTCACCCTGGTGATCTTCACGCTGCTGGTCCTGCAGCCCGACCTGGGCATGACGATCTCGGTCGGCATCGTGATGCTGGCCCTGCTCTACTTCGGCGGCGCCCCGCTGAAGCTGCTCGCGCTGATCGCGGGCGGCGGCCTGGTGGGCGCCGCGCTGCTCGGCCTCACCGCCGGCTACCGGGCGAGCCGGATCACCGCGTTCCTGTCGCCGGCGACCTCGGACCCGTTGGGCCCGGCCTACCAGGCGACCCAGGCGCTCTACGCCCTGGCCGACGGCGGCCTGTTCGGCGCCGGGCTGGGGCAGGGCCGCGCGAAGTGGGACTACCTGCCGAACGCCCACAACGACTTCATCTTCGCCATCATCGGCGAGGAGCTGGGGCTGGTCGGTGCGTTCGCGGTGCTGGCGTTGTTCGCGACGCTGGCCTACACCGGGATGCGGATCGCCGCCCGCAACACCGACCCGTGGCTGCGGATCGTGGTCGCGACGTCGACGACGGGCCTGGTCGTCCAGGCCTCGATCAACATCGGGTACGTCGTGGGGCTGCTGCCCGTCACCGGTCTGCAGCTCCCGCTGATCTCCTCCGGCGGCACCTCGCTGGTGGTGACGATGTTCCTGTTCGGGCTGATCACGAACGCGGCCCGGCACGAGCCGGAGGCGGTCGCCGCGCTCCGGAAGGACGGGCAGGGGCGCGTGGCGAAGCTGCTGCGGCTCCCGCTGCCGCAGCCCTACCGGACGCCGGGACCGGCGTCGCGGTGGGCGGCGCGGTGAGGACCTGAGGTCCCTCCACGGGACCGTGACGTAGTCGGACGACGCAAGGGGCACGAGAGCGTGACGGGCACGGATCACAGCGGCGGTACCGGGGGTACGGGCGACGGCGGCGCAGGCCGCGACGGCCGTGGTCCCGGACCGGGCGCGGCCGGCGGCCCCCGCCGGCCGACCATGGGACGGCCGACCGGGTCGTCCCCGGTGGAGCCGGACGGCGTCGTCTTCGGGACCGCGTCCGGGACCGGTGGCACGTGGCCGGGCCCGCCGGCCGGGTCCGACCCGTCCGCGAACGACCGGTCCGTGGGCACGGATCCCGCCGGAGTGCCCGCGCCGGAGGAGGCGCGTGGCCCGCAGCGGCTGCCCGGCACCGGGTGGGACCCGTACACCCACGGCGGACGGCAGTCGTTCCGTCCGGTCCCCGGTGGAACGGGGGTGAACGGGGCGGCCCCGCACGGTTCCGAGCCGGACGGTTCCGCCACGGACGGTCCCGGGACCCACGGTTCCGGGCCGCACGGTTCCGGGCCGCACGGTTCCGGGTCGCACGGTCCGGGGGCCCACGGTCCTGGCGCGCGCGGCTCCGCGCCGCACGGTGGCGCGCCGAACGGGACCTCCCGGAACGGTGCCTCCCGCAGCGACGAGCCCGGTCCGCGTGATGCGCGCCCGCCGCGCGACGGCGGAGCACCCGCCGGTGGTGCGCCGCGTGACGGGGGAGACCCCGGTGACCTGCCGCGGCGTACCGGTGGATCCGGTGCCGCCGGTCGTCCGTCCGGCGCCGGGCCCGGCCCGGCCCCGTCCGGTCCGACCTCGTCCGGCCCGACCCCGCCCGGCTCGATGCCCCCCGGCGGACTGTTCACGCCGTCCGTGCCGCAGGAGCCCGGCACCGGCGGATTCGGCCCCCGAGGGCAGCAGCCCCCGTCCGGGGCCGGTGCCCGGCCCCCCGGGAACCGGTCGTCCGGCCACCCGGCCGGCCCGAACGGTGGAGCGCCGGAGCAGGGCACCGGCGGCCACGGCGCCCCGTCCGGCTCGGCCGGGACGGACCGCGACCCGGCGACCGGCCCGCAGGCGGCGACCGACGGGACCGCGGGCGACACGACCCCGGGTGAGCCGGCGGACGGGGCCGCCCGGCCGGGAGCCGCGCCCTCGGGGCCCGCGTCGTCGGGCTCCGCGACCTCGGCATCTGCCACGCCGTCGTCCGCCTCGTCGGGTTCCGCCGGGTCCGGTTCCGCGTCGAGCGGTGCCGGCTCCACCGGTGCCGAGCCGACCGGTGCTGCCGGGTCCGGGCCTGCCGGGTCAGGAACCCCTGGTTCCGGGCCTGCCGAGTCCGGGGCTGCCGAGTCCGGGGCTGCCGGGTCCGGTGCCGTGGAGCCGGCCCCTGGATCGTCCGGGGACGGCGAGGCCGCGGCCGCCGGGTCCGGGCCCGGTGCCGTGGAGCCGGGTGCCGCCGACCCCGGTGCTGCCGCGTCCGCATCCGGCAGCCCGTCCCGCCCGGGCGGCACGACCGGCTCGGGACCGGACACCGGCGACGGCACCACCGACGTGCCGACCACCGCCACCGGCCCGCAGGGCGAGCCGCGACCGGACATCCCGGCGGCCGGCCCGCAGCAGGGCCCGACCGGCCGCGACGCGGCCGCGCTCTCGACGACCGGGCCGCGCGGGATCCCCGCCGCGGGCCGTCCGGGCGCAGGCGCCCCCGGCCGTCCGGGTGGGCCCGGCCCCTCCGGGGCGCACCCCGGAGCATCGTGGACGGGCGGCTCCTCGTCGACCGGTGGCCAGGCCCCCGCAGGCGGCGCGTCCGGCCGACCGGCGCAGTCCGGAGGCCCGGTCGGACCCACCGGTCCCGCCTCCTCCGGCGCCCAGCCGCCCGCCGGCGGACCCGCGCAGCAGGCCGGTCCGGGGCAGCAGTCCGGTCCCGGCGCCGTCTCGTCGGGAGGCTTCCCGCATGCCGGAGGCCCGGGGCAGCCTGGAGGCCCGGGGCAGCCTGGAGGCCCGGGGCAGCCTGGAGGCCCGGGGCAGCCCGGTGGACCGGCCCGGCCGAACGGCCCCGGTGTGGCCGGGTCCCATCCGGGCATGCCCCCCTACCCCGCCCAGCCGGGCCGGCCGATGCCCGGTCAGCAGCCCGGGTACCGGCAGCCGGGAGCCCCCGGGCAGCAGCCGCAGGAGGGCGCATTCGGGCAGCACCCGCAGCAGGGCGCACCCGGGCAGCAGCCCCGTCCGGTGCAGCCGGGCCAGCAGGCGTGGCAGGGACGGCCGGGGCAGCCCGGCGGCACGGTGCCGCCCGGCCCGTTCCCCGCCGGCCACGCGATGCCCCCGGGGCAGCAGCACCCCACCGGACCGCAGCAGCGGTTCGGCACACAGCCTGGTGGTGCCCAGCCCGGTGGTGCCCAGGCGGCGCCCGGCCGGCCGCCCCACCCGGGCGGTCAGCCGATCCCCGGTCAGCAGCCCGGCCAGCCCGGTCAGCAGCCCGGCCAGCCCGGCCAGCCCGGACCGTTCCCGGGCGGCCCGTTCCCGCCGCCCGGTGCGCAGGACCGGCCGGACACCGGTGCCCCGCAGGGTCCGCCACCGGCCACGAACCTCGCCGGCCCCGGAACCCCCGAGGGCCCCGGCGGACCGGGCGTGCCCGGTGCCCCGGGCGGCTCCGGAGCCCCCGGCACCCCGGGACCCGGCTCCGACGGCACCCGTGCCTTCCCGCCCGCGACCACCCGGCCGGCGGGGGAGCAGACGCCGGCGCCCGTCCCGGGCGCGCTGTCGGTCGTCGTCGCCGGGGGTGGCTCGGCCGGGCACATCGAGCCGGCCCTCGCCGTCGCCGACGCCGTCCGCCGCCTCGTCCCCGGCGCCCGGGTCACCGCGCTCGGCACCGAGAAGGGCCTGGACACCCAGCTGATCCCGGCCCGCGGCTACCCGCTCGAGCTGATCCCGCCGGTGCCGCTGCCCCGTAAGCCCAGCGCCGACCTGCTGAAGTTGCCCGGCAACGTCCGCGGTGCCGTCAAGCGGGTTCGCGAGGTGCTGGAGGCGGCGGAGGCCGACGTCGTCGTCGGGTTCGGCGGGTTCGTCTCGCTGCCGGCCTACCTCGGCGCCCGCAACCGGGTCCCGGTCGTCGTGCACGAGGCGAACGCCCGCGCCGGGCTGGCGAACAAGGTCGGCGCGCGGTTCGCCGCGGCCGTCTGCACCGCCGTCCCGGGTACCGGGCTCGCGAACGAGGAGGTGGTCGGCATGCCGCTGCGCCGGTCGATCACCACGCTCGACCGGGCCGCGCTGCGCCCGGAGGCCAGGACCTACTTCAACCTGCCCCCGCACGGGCCGGTGCTGCTCGTCTTCGGGGGCTCGCAGGGCGCGCGTTCCCTCAACGAGGCGGTGGCCGCGATCCTGCCGACGCTCACCGAGCGCGGCATCTCCGTGCTGCACGCCTACGGGAAGAACGGCACCCCGGCCGACCCGCGGCCCGGGTACGTCCCGATGCCCTACATCGACCGGATGGACCTGGCCTACGCGTCGGCCGACGTCGTCCTCGGCCGGTCCGGCATGACCACGGTCGCCGAGCTGACCGCGGTCGGGCTGCCCGCCGTCTACGTCCCGCTGCCGCACGGCAACGGGGAGCAGGCGCTCAACGCCCGCCCGGTGGTCCAAGCAGGTGGCGGGAAGCTCGTCGCCGACGAGGACCTGACCGCCGAGCGGGCGCTCGACGAGCTCGTGCCGATGCTCACCGATCCGGACCTCGCCCTGGCGATGGGCCGCCGGGCCCGCGCGGCCGGGCACGGCGAGGCGGACGAGAAGATCGCGCGGATCGTGATGGAGGTGGCGGGGCGGTGAGCGGTGTCGACACGGCACTCGGCCGGCACGTCCACCTGATCGGGATCGGCGGGGCCGGCATGAGCGGGATCGCCCGCATCCTGCTGGCCCGCGGGATCACCGTCTCGGGCTCCGACGCCCGCGAGTCCCGGACCGTCACGGCGCTGCGCGCGCTCGGTGCCCGGGTCGAGGTCGGTCACGACGCCGCCCACCTGCGCCACGACGGCGAGGACCCGCCGACGGTCGTCGTCTCCACCGCGATCCGGGAGACCAACCCGGAGCTGGCCGCCGCCCGCGATCAGGGCCTGCAGGTCGTCCACCGTGCGGTCGCGCTCGCCGCGCTCACCGAGGGCCGACGGCTCGTCGCGGTCGCCGGGACGCACGGCAAGACGTCGACGACGTCGATGGTCACCGTCGCCCTCCAGCACACGGGCGCCGACCCGTCGTTCGCCATCGGCGGCGACCTGTCGGTGTCGGGCAGCGGGGCCCACCACGGAAGCGGCGACGTCTTCGTCGTCGAGGCCGACGAGAGCGACGGCTCCTTCACCGCGTTCGCGCCGTCGGTCGCGGTCGTCACCAACGTCGAGCCCGACCACCTCGACCACCACGGCGACGAGGCCACCTACCGCGCCGTGTTCGAGCGGTTCCTGGAGCGGCTCGTCCCCGGCGCCACCCTGGTCACCTGCGCCGACGACCCGGGCTCCGAGCTGGTCGCGGTGCACGCCGAGCGTGCCGGGATCACCGTGCGCCGCTACGGCCGCACCGCCACCGGCTCGCAGGACGCGCGATTGCTCGACTTCGCGCCCGACGGCGTCGGGTCCCGCACCCGGTTCCGGTGGGGCGGCGAGGAGCACGAGCTCGCACTCGGCGTGCCGGGCGAGCACATGGCGCTCAACGCGCTCGGTGCGTTCCTCGCCGGGACCGCCGTCGACCAGGATCCGGCGGCCCTGCTCGAGGGTCTCGCCGGGTTCGGCGGGGTGCAGCGGCGGTTCGAGTTCAAGGGCCGCGTCCGCGGCGTCGCCGTCTACGACGACTACGCCCACCACCCCACCGAGGTCGCCGCGACCCTGCGCGCCGCGCGCGAGGCCGCGCCGGTGGTCCAGGGCCGCCGCGGACGGGTGCTGGTGGCGTTCCAGCCCCACCTGTACTCCCGGACCCGGCTGTTCGCGGGCGAGTTCGGCGCGTCGCTGTCGCTCGCGGACGAGGTGATGGTCCTCGACGTCTACGGTGCCCGGGAGGACCCCGAGCCCGGAGTCGGCCCGGCACTGATCACCGACCAGGTGCGGCTGCCGGCCGAGCGGGTGCACCGCGCACCGTCGTGGGAGAAGACGCCCGCGGCGATCGCGGCGCTCGCCGCCGACGGCGACACGGTGATCACCATGGGGGCCGGCGACATCACGGCGCTCGGCCCGGAGATCCTGCGCGAGCTGGCGGTCGGCGACGACGGGGCATGACCGGCCCGGGCGGTGACGTGCCGGGCGAGGCACACGGACGGGGGCGACGATGACCGACGGCGACGACGCGGGCACCGGCGGCCGGCGTACCCCCGAGCAGGAGCGACGGGCCGCCGAGCGCGCCCGCCGCATCCGTGAGCGTCGGTCCGCCGAGCGGTCCGGGCGGTCCGGGCGGTCCGGACGGTCCGGCTCGCGGGAGACCGACCCGGCCGCCGACCGGGACGGGGGGCCCGACGGCGAGGAGATCGGTCCGTCGGTGGGGGAGCGGGACGGCACCCCGCGCCCCGGGCGTCGCAGCGCGGCCGCGGTCCGCGAACGCACCGCCGCCCGGTCCGCCGACCGGGGACGCACCCGGGACCCGCGCCACCGCCGCCGTCGGACGGTCGCGCTGGTCGCGACCGTCGTCGTCGCACTGCTCGGGGTGTCCGCCGCCGCGTGGTGGGGCCTCGCGCAGTACGGGCCCGGGGTCGCGTCGGTCGAGGTCACCGGCGCCCGCCAGATCCCCGCCCGGGACGTCGTCGACGCCGCCGCCGTCGACATCGGCACACCGCTCGCGGCGGTCGACACCGCCGCCGTCGCCTCCCGGGTCTCGGCGATCCCCGGCGTCGCGACCGTCGACGTGGACCGTTCCTGGCCGGACACGCTGACCGTGGCCGTCACCGAGCGGACCCCGGTCGCGCTGGCCGACACGCCCGACGGCCGGATGCTCGTCGACGTCGCCGGGTTCGCCTACCGGCCGGCGCCCCCGGACGTGCGGCTGCCCGTGCTGCAGCTGTCGTCGGTCGCACCCGACGACCCGGCCACGCTCGCCGCCGTGGCCGTACTGCGGGCGTTGCCGCAGCCGGTCCGCGACCAGGTGGAGACGCTGTCGGCGGGCGCGGCGGGCTCGACGTTCGAGCTCGGCCTCACCGAGGGCCGCCGGGTGTTGTGGGGTCCGTGGGCCGACGGCGCCGCCACCGAGCGGCGCGCGGCCGTGCTCGGCCCGCTGCTCGGCCGCGAGGGCACCGTCTACGACGTCTCCAGCCCGGCCCTCGTGACCGTCCGCGACGACTGAGACCGACCCCCGTCCGGTACGGGCGTCCCACCCGGACGGCGGTCGCGCACGGCGGCCGTCGAGGTCCGGCGTACCGGCCCCGCCGGCGGGCACCCCGTCGTGTCCTGGGAAGGTCGGCGCAGGGTGACCGGCCGGCGACCGTACGCGATTCACGTGACCGGGAAACGCGAACCACTCGGGCGGGGTGTTGTCGCCGCGCGGCGCGCCTGCTGGACCCGGGCCGTGGATCCGACCTAGCGTCTGCACGCGAAGGCCCGGGGCACCCGGAGCTTGACCCCTGGACCCGGACCCCGAGCGAGACGGAAGGTGCCGCACATGACGCCCCCGCACAACTACCTGGCCGTGATCAAGGTCGTCGGCATCGGTGGCGGCGGCGTGAACGCCGTCAACCGCATGATCGAGGTCGGCCTCAAGGGCGTGGAGTTCATCGCGGTGAACACCGACGCCCAGGCGCTGCTGATGTCGGACGCCGACGTCAAGCTCGACATCGGTCGCGAGCTGACCCGCGGTCTCGGCGCCGGCGCCAACCCGGAGGTCGGTGGCAAGGCCGCCGAGGACCACGCGGAGGAGATCGAGGAGGTCCTCAAGGGGGCCGACATGGTCTTCGTGACCGCGGGTGAGGGCGGTGGCACCGGTACCGGTGGCGCCCCGGTCGTCGCCTCGATCGCGCGGAAGCTCGGCGCGCTCACCATCGGCGTGGTCACCCGGCCCTTCACGTTCGAGGGCCGCCGGCGTGCCGGCCAGGCCGAGGACGGCATCCAGGGGCTCCGCAACGAGTGCGACACGCTGATCGTCATCCCGAACGACCGGCTGCTGCAGCTCGGCGACGTGGGCGTCTCGCTGATGGACGCCTTCCGCTCCGCCGACGAGGTGCTGCTCTCCGGTGTCCAGGGCATCACCAACCTGATCACCACGCCGGGCCTGATCAACCTCGACTTCGCCGACGTCAAGTCGGTGATGTCCGGTGCAGGCTCGGCGCTGATGGGCATCGGGTCCTCGCGCGGCGAGGGCCGGGCGGTGCAGGCCGCCGAGAAGGCCATCAACTCGCCACTGCTCGAGGCGTCGATGGACGGAGCGCAGGGCGTGCTGCTCTCGATCGCCGGTGGCTCCGACCTGGGGCTGTTCGAGATCCACGAGGCCGCGTCGCTGGTCCAGGAGGCCGCGCACCCCGAGGCGAACATCATCTTCGGCACGGTGATCGACGACTCCCTCGGCGACGAGGTCCGCGTCACGGTGATAGCGGCCGGGTTCGAGGGCGGCACCCCGACGCACAAGAAGCTGGAGCCCGCGGTCTTCCGCCAGGGCACCCAGAAGCCGGCCGAGCCGGCCGCGACCCAGCCGGCCGCGCCGCAGGCGCCGGCCACCCAGCAGACGTCGCCGACCTCGCCCGTCACCCCGACCACCCCTGCTGCGCCGCCCGCCGGTGCCCAGGGGCAGGCGGCCGACCGGACCGCGCCGCACCTGCCCGCGTCGGTCTCGGCGGACCGGACCGGTGTGCTGCCGCCGGCGCAGCCGACCGCTCCCGCGCCGCGCCAGCCCGACCTCCGGAACGAGCACGCCGCCCCGGGGGCCGACGCCACCGGGCCGGTCTCCGCGCCGGCCTCGCACGGCACCGCGGCCCGCCCGCCCGCCGCCGCGGACCCCGCGGAGGACGAGGTGGACGTCCCGCCCTTCATGCGCCGCTGACCGCGGTGCCGGAGGTACCGTCCCGGCCCGGCGCGCGCGTCCGCCGGGTCACGACGACGCGTGCGGGCGGCCGGTCGGGCGGCCCGTTCGCCACGTTCAACCTGTCCCTCGGCGTCGGTGACGACCCGGCGGCCGTGACGGCGAACCGGGCCCGGGTGGTCCGCGAGCTGGGCCTGTCCGGGCTGGTGTTCCTGACGCAGGTGCACGGGCGCGACGTGACCGTCCTGCGTGAGCCGCCACGGGCCCGTCCGGGGACCGGCGGTGTGGCACCGGACGTCCCGGACGTCGACGCCGTCGTCACCGACGTGCCGCTGCTCGGCATCGCCGTGCTCGCCGCGGACTGCGTCCCGGTGCTGCTGGGCGATCCACAGGCCGGTGTCGTCGGGGCAGCACACGCGGGTCGCGTCGGCGCCGCCACCGGGGTCCTGGACGCCGTCGTCGGCGAGATGACGGCGCTCGGCGCCGCCCCCGAGCGGCTCGAGGTGCTGCTCGGCCCCGCCGTCTGCGGGCAGTGCTACGAGGTTCCGGCCGCGATGCGCGACGAGGTGGAGGCCGCACTGCCGGGCAGCGCGTCGACCACCCGCACGGGCACCGCGGGCCTCGACCTGCGCGCCGGGCTGGCCCGACGGCTGGCCGGCCTCGGCGTGACGAAGGTCGGCACCGACCCGCGCTGCACCATCGAGGACCCCGACCTGTTCAGCCACCGTCGCGAGGGCCGGTGCGGCAGGCAGGCCGCGATCACCTGGCTCGACCCGCGTGACGTGCGCGACGGTCGCGGCGCCCCCGCACGCGCGGCACGATGACCGGTGTGGCCGACTCGAACCCGCCCGACCGCACCGCGGAGCTGAAGGAACGTCTCGGCGCCGTCCGGGAACGACTGGACGCGGCCTGCCGGGCCGCCGGTCGCGACCCCGCCGCGGTCTCCCTGCTGGCGGTGACGAAGACCGTCCCCGCCCGTGACGTCGCGGACCTGATCGACCTCGGGCTCGCCGCGTTCGCCGAGAACCGCGCCCAGGAGGCCGGGACGAAGGTCGCCGACGTCGCGCGGCTCCGCCCGGACGCGGACGCCCGCTGGCACTTCGTCGGGGGCCTGCAGCGGAACAAGGTACGGGCGGTGCTCCCGTGGGTGACACGGATCGAGTCGGTCGACTCGCCCCGGCTGGCCAGGGCGATCGACAAGGAGGTCGCGAAGGCGCGGGACCGTGGCGAGCGCAGCGGTCCGCTGCCGGTGCTCGTCCAGTACAGCGTCGACGGCGACCCGGACCGCGGCGGCGTGCCGGACGACGGGCTCGACGAGCTGACCGACCTGGTCACCGAACTGCCCGGCCTCGAGCTCGGGGGCCTGATGGCCGTCGCGCCGCTGGTGGGGGAGCCGGAGCCAGCGTTCGCCACGATCGCCGCGGCCGCCCGGCGGACACGGGAGCGCCACCCCGGTGCGGTCGAGCTCTCCGCCGGGATGAGCGCCGACCTGGAGACCGCCGTCGATCACGGATCGACCGTGGTGCGTGTCGGTACGGCTCTTGTGGGGGAACGGCGGATAGCCTCCGAGTAATCGCTGGTCGGTACGGGTACAGGGCCATCGGCGAGACCGTCGCCAGAACGCGGGGTGCGCGCTGGCCGCGCACGGAGTCGAGCAGTACTGCGAGGGGACAGCGGATGAGCGCGATGTACCGGCTGAAGGCCTACTTCGGCATGGTCCCGGCCGACGAGATGGACTATGTGGACGAACCGGACCACTACCGGGGCGGCCACGAGCAGCACGTCGGCCCGCGTGGCGACCGCTGGTCGTCCGGTGGGGGGCGGTTCGCCGACCCGGCCGGCTACGACGACGACCGTTACGACGGCCCCGGGGGCTACGACGACGGCTGGGGCGCCCGTACGGCGCGCGAACCGGTCCGTCCGGCGCGCGCCGTGCGGCAGGAAGCCCGCGGCGAGCGGGAGCCGGGAACGGGTCCCGGCGACCGTGGAATGCTCCCGACCCCCATCGGCGGCGGCGCCGGAGCGGCCGTCCGCGGCTCGCTCGCGATGGATCCCGACGCCTTCCGCGGCCCCTCCCGGGAGCCGCAGCGGGAGGAGCGCGTGGCCCCGGTGGCGCCCGCTCCGGCCCCGTCGACGGTGCCCGAGCAGCGTGACCGCAACGCCGCCGGCCTGTCCTCGATCACGACGCTGCACCCCCGCAGCTACACCGAGGCGCGGACCATCGGCGAGCGCTACCGCGAGGGTGTGCCGGTCATCATGAACCTCACCGATCTCGACGGCGCGACGGCGAAACGCCTGGTCGATTTCGCTGCGGGACTGGTCTTCGCGCTTCGCGGGGGCTTCGACAAGGTCACCGACCGGGTGTTCCTTCTCACCCCCGCGGACGTCGAGGTGTCCGCCGACGACGCGCGGAGGCTCGCCGAGCGCGGAGCTTTCCGACAGGATTGAGCCGTGTCCACCGCGATCGGCTTCCTGATCTATTACGTCCTGTTCTTCTTCTGGCTGCTGCTCGCGGCCCGGATCGTCGTCGAGATGGTCCGGTCGTTCGCGCGCCAGTGGCGACCCGCCGGCCCGCCCGCGGTGGCGCTCGAGGTCGTCTTCACCGTGACCGACCCTCCGGTCAAATTGCTGCGGAGAGTGATCCCCGTGGTCCGTATCGGAGGCGTCGGACTGGACCTGTCGATTATGGTGGTGGTGCTGGTGGTGTTCATCGCGATGACCGCCGTCAGATCACAGCTCCTGGGATGAGCCCCAGTCACCCAGGAGTGCCGCCGAGGACCGCATGAGGTGATCCGATGCCGCTGACGCCCGCCGACGTACACAACGTCGCGTTCAGCAAACCCCCGATCGGTAAGCGGGGATACAACGAGGACGAGGTCGACGCCTTCCTCGATCTGGTCGAGGCCGAGCTGGCCCGGCTGATCGGGGAGAACGACGACCTCCGAGACCAGGTCTCCCAGCTCGAGCAGCGCCTCGGCGACGCCGAGGCCGACCTGGACGAGGCCCGGAGCCAGCCGGCTCCGGCCCAGACCCAGGCGCTGCAGGCGTCGCCGTCGCCGATGGGCCGTGGCCCGGGTGCGCCCGCGCCGCAGCTGGCCGGTGCCGTGGCCGCTGCCGCCGACGACGGCGGTGACCACCACGTGCAGGCCGCGAAGGTCCTGGGCCTGGCCCAGGAGATGGCCGACCGGCTGACCGCCGAGGCGAAGAACGAGGCCGACACGATGCTGTCGGATGCCCGGACCAAGTCCGAGCAGCTCCTCTCCGACGCCCGGACGAAGGCCGACGGCCTGGTCAACGACGCGCGCTCGCGTGCGGAGACCATGCTCAACGACGCCCGTACCCGTTCCGAGACGCTCGAGCGGCAGTCGCGCGACAAGGCCGCAGGCCTGGTCAGCGACGCCGAGCGCAAGCAGAACGAGATCATGGGTGCCATCCAGCGGGACAAGTCCGTGCTGGAGAAGAAGATCGACGAGCTCCGCACCTTCGAGCGCGAGTACCGGACCCGGCTCAAGACCTACCTGGAGTCGCAGCTGCGCGACCTGGAGGGCCGCGGGTCGGCCGCACCGTCGGACAGCTCCGGCACGGCCAACCGGTCGGGCTCGAACGGTGGGTACGCCGCCTCCGGCTACGGCCAGCGGGCCGACACCGGGAGCTGACGCTCGGGCGCGGTGACGCGCCCGAGACGACCGACGACGACCGGGTAGCGGCCGGGTGCCGCTGCCGACCGACGGAGTTCGCCGATGCTGGTGCTGGTCCTGATCCTCGTGGTCATCGCGCTGGTGCTGCTGCTCGCAGGATGGTTCCTGGGTGTGGTGGCACTGGCCTGGACGTCGGTGGGCATCAGCCTGCTGGCCGGTCTCGCGTTGCTCTACGACTGGTGGCAGACCCGGTCCGCGGTGCGGGCCGGTGACCGGTCGGAGGCGGCCGGGGCCGACCACACGGGCTCCGGTGAGGCGGCCGCGCACGCGGCCGTGGGAACGCCCGAACGGGCCGAGATGGAGGCGCGCTACGGCGCCGACATGGAGCCCGCGACACAGGTCCTCCCGGTCGTCCGACCCCCGCAGGGCGGCCCTGCCGCGGCGGGACCGCCGGGTGCTCCCGGCGGCCCGGGCGGTGTCGAGGACGGTGCCGGTGCGACCGATGCGACCATCCGCATGCCGGTCGTCCGGCCGCCCGGCTCTGCAGAGGGACCGTCCGGCGTTTCCCGATCGAGTGGTTCTTCGTCACTGTCCGTGACTGAATCCGGGTCCGAGTCGGCCGCGGCGTCGGCCACGGGCCACCCGGACGGGTCCGGAGGAGCCGCCGCGGCGATCTCCACCGAGGCCGCTCCGGCGGACCAGGAGGGTGCGGGTCGTGGCGGCGGCCCCACGCGCTCCGGTGCTCCGGGCGGCTCCGGCGACGGCACCTCGGGCGAGGAGCGTTCCGGTGAGACCCCGGGCACCCCGGGCTCCGAGGACGAGCGGTCCGCGCCGGGCTCCGGCGGCGTGGCCGGACGTGACGACATGACGACGGCGACTGCGGCCGGTGCCGCAGGCGCCGTCGGTGCCGCGGGCATCGCGGGAGCGGTGGCCGGTTCCGACCGGCGGCCGTCCGACGACCCGGGCTTCGGCGCCGGGTCCGCGAACTCTGCGAGCGGTGGCGGGGATCCGGGCACGCCCGGCGACTCGCCGACGACAGCCGGCCCGGCGGCGTCGGCGACGACCGCCGCCCCGACCGGCACCACGGACACGACCGCCGTCCCGGCGGACGCCCCCGGCAGCACCGGTACGGCGGACGCCATCGGCCCGGCGGGCGCGACGGGTGCCGCGGGTACGGCGGGTGCTGCGGCCACGACGGCGATGGGCGCCGCCGGTGCCCCGGACGTCGCCGGCAACCGTGCCGGCACGGCCGACGGCTCCGAGGCGGTCGCGGGCGGAACGGTCGCGGGCGGATCCCCCGCGGAGACCGGGGCCGCAGCGGAGCCCCCGGCCGACGCCGAGTCCCCCGAGGAGCCCCGCGACCCGACCCTCGCGAACCTGGTCGCCCGGCTCCCGGACGAGGTGCTGGTCATCGACGAGCACCCGCGCTACCACGTGCAGACCTGCCGTGCGCTGTCCGGACGTGCGGTCATCCCGCTGCCGGTCAGCGAGGCCGTCGAGCTCGGGTTCACCCCGTGCGGCTGGTGCTCGCCGAACCGCACGCTCGGCGAGCGGCACCCGGCACAGGTCCGCTAGGGCACGGGCGCGGGCTGGGGAATATCCCGGTGCGCGCCCGCGCTACCCTGGTTCCACAGGCACCGATCCGGCCATCACCGGGGAGCCTCCGGAAGAAAGGGCCGTGAAGACGGCCCGAGTAGAACCGGACGGGTGCGGCCCGTCATCGCCGTCCGACGAGAGGCGCACGCGGGTTCGCGCGCGCAAGCGGGGTGGTACCGCGGCTCGGTCCGAGGTGGGCCGGTGTCGTCCCCGTGCGAGACACGCATCGCACGAGGAGCCGACAGCCGTGAGCGAGACCGGATACCCCGAGGTGCCGGCGCACCCGACGTTCCCGACGCTCGAGCAGGACGTGCTCGCGAGCTGGGACGCCGACGACACGTTCCGCGCCTCGGTCGAGCAGCGCCCCGCCGGCGTCGACGGCGGCGACGAGTACGTCTTCTACGACGGCCCGCCGTTCGCCAACGGCCTGCCGCACTACGGCCACCTGCTGACCGGGTACGTCAAGGACGTCGTCCCGCGCTACCGCACGATGCGCGGCAAGCGCGTCGAGCGCCGGTTCGGCTGGGACACCCACGGCATGCCGGCCGAGGTCGAGACCGAGAACCAGCTCGGCATCAAGCACAAGTCCGAGATCGACGAGATGGGCGTCGCCGCGTTCAACGAGGCGTGCCGCACCTCCGTGCTGCGCTACACCGGTGAGTGGCGCGACTACGTGACCCGGCAGGCCCGCTGGGTCGACTTCGACAACGACTACAAGACGCTCGACCTGGACTACATGGAGTCCGTCATGTGGGCGTTCAAGTCGTTGTGGGACAAGGGGCTCGTCTACTCGGGCTTCCGCGTGCTCTGGTACTGCTGGCGCTGCGAGACGCCGCTGTCGGCCACCGAGACGAAGATGGACGACGTCTACCAGGACCGGCAGGACCCGGCCGTCACGGTCGGGCTGCGGCTCGCCGCGCCGGAGCGTCCCGAGCTCGACGGCGCCCTCGCCCTGGTCTGGACGACCACGCCGTGGACACTGCCGTCGAACCTCGCCGTCGCCGTGCACCCCGGCGTCGACTACGTCGTCGTCGAGGCGAAGGGGGAGCGGTGGCTGCTCGCCGAGGCCCGGGTCGCCGCCTACGCCCGTGAGCTGGGCGAGGAGCCGCGGGTCGTCGCGACCCTGACCGGCTCCGACCTGCTCGGCGTCGGCTACACCCCGCCGTTCGACTTCTTCACCGGCCGTGCGAACGCGCACCGGATCCTGTCCGCCGACTACGTCACCACCGACGACGGCACCGGGCTGGTCCACATCGCGCCCGCCTTCGGTGAGGAGGACAAGGAGGTCACCGACGCGGCCGGGATCGAGGTCGTCAACCCGGTCGACTCGCGCGGTGAGTTCACCACCGAGGTGCCGCCCTACACCGGCCTGCAGGTGTTCGACGCCAACCCGTCGATCATCCGCGACCTCAAGGAGCGCACCGAGCCGCACGTGCTCGGCGTGCTGCTGCGGCACGAGACCTACGACCACCCGTACCCGCACTGCTGGCGGTGCGGGAACGCGCTGATCCAGCGCGCCGTCGACTCGTGGTTCGTCGAGGTCACCCGGTTCCGCGACCGGATGGTCGAGCTGAACCGGCAGATCGACTGGACGCCGTCGCACATCCGGGACGGCCAGTTCGGCAAGTGGCTCGAGGGCGCCCGCGACTGGGGCATCTCGCGCAACCGGTACTGGGGCAGCCCGATCCCGGTGTGGCAGTCGGACGACCCGCGGTACCCGCGGACCGACGTCTACGGCTCGCTCGACGAGCTGGAGCGCGACTTCGGCGTGCGTCCGACCGACCTGCACCGCCCGTACATCGACGAGCTGACCCGGCCCAACCCGGACGACCCGACGGGGCAGAGCACCATGCGCCGGGTGCCGGAGGTGCTGGACTGCTGGTTCGAGTCCGGTTCGATGCCGTTCGCCCAGGTCCATTACCCGTTCGAGAACGCCGACTGGTTCGAGCACCACTACCCGGGCGACTTCATCGTCGAGTACAACGGCCAGACCCGCGGCTGGTTCTACACGCTGCATGTGCTGGCGACGGCGTTGTTCGACCGGCCCGCGTTCCGCAACTGCGTCGCGCACGGGATCGTCCTCGGCGACGACGGCGCCAAGATGTCGAAGTCGCGGAAGAACTACCCGGACGTCAACGAGGTCTTCGACCGCGACGGCTCGGACGCCATGCGGTGGTTCCTCATGGCGAGCCCGGTGCTGCGCGGCGGGAACCTGGTCGTCACCGAGCAGGGCATCCGCGAGGGCGTCCGCCAGGCGATCCTCCCGCTGTGGAACACCTGGTACTTCCTGTCGCTCTACGCCGGGAAGGGGCGGGGCACCTTCCGCACCGACTCGACGCACGTCCTCGACCGTTACGTGCTCGCGAAGACGGCGGACCTGGTCGACGGCGTCACCGCGGCGATGGACGGTTACGACGTCGCCGGCGCGTGCGAGCGGATCCGCGAGCACGCCGAGACGCTGACCAACTGGTACGTCCGGCGCTCCCGCGAGCGGTTCTGGTCGACCGACGACGCGGTGCGCCGCGACGCCGTCGACACCCTGCACACCGTGCTGGAGGTGACCTGCCGGGTCGCGGCGCCGCTGCTGCCGCTGACCACGGAGGCGATCTGGCGCGGCCTGACCGGCGGCCGCTCGGTGCACCTCACCGACTGGCCCGGTGGTGCCGACCCGACGGTGACGCAGCAGCAGCCCGGCGCCGGGCTGCCGCACGACGCCGCACTCGTCGCGGGGATGGACCGGATCCGGCAGGTCGCGAGCGCCGCGCTGTCGCTGCGCAAGTCGGCGAAGGTGCGGGTGCGCCAGCCGCTCCCCGGGCTCATCGTCGCCGCCGCCGACGCGGCCGCGCTGGAGCCCTTCACCGGGCTGCTGCGCGACGAGGTCAACGTGCGCTCGGTCGAGCTGACCGACGACGTCGCCGCCCACGGCCGGTTCGAGATCGCGGTCAACGCCCGCGTCGCCGGACCGCGCCTGGGCTCGGACGTGCAGAAGTGCATCCGCGCGGTCAAGGCGGGGGAGTGGAGCCAGGAGGCCGACGGGTCCGTCGTCGCCGCCGGGATCACGCTGACCGACGGCGAGTTCACCGAGAAGCTCGTCGCCGCCGACCCGGAGCGGACCCAGGCGCTGCCGGGGAACGCCGGGCTGGTCGTGCTGGACACGACGGTCACCCCGGAGCTGGCGGCCGAGGGCACCGCGCGCGACGTCGTCCGGGTGGTGCAGCAGGCCCGCCGTGACGCCGGGCTGGCCGTCGCCGACCGGATCGGGCTGACCCTGGACGGGCCGGACGCGGTGCTCGACGCCGTCCGCACGCACGAGGCGTTCGTCGCCGGCGAGGTGCTGGCGACCGCGGTGTCGTACGGCTCCGCGGACGGTGCGGCGTCGTCCGGCCAGGTCGTGGGCCCGGACGGTGCCGCGGTCGAGCTGCGGGCGGCGGTCACGCGGGCCTGACGGCCGGTGGTCACGGATCGGGAGCCGAGGCGGTCACGAACGGCCGTCCGGCTGCCCGATCCGTGATCATGCGGGAGCCCGGGGCTCAGGGCTGCGGGGTGACCGTCAGGTGGAGGTGGTGGCGCCCGCCGTCGCCGGGGCGGCTCACCTCGACGGCGGCCGGCACGCCCGTCACGGTGCAGCGCACCGTCGCCCCCGGTGCGACCGGTGGGCACCGGGGCGCCAGGAGCTCGTCGTGGCCGGCGGCGCGCAGCGGGTCGCGCAGCGCGAAGATCAGCGCCCCCGTGAGCGTCCGCGAACCGGTGGGGCTCCCCGCCCGCACCGGGACGTCGGCCTCCAGCTCGCCCAGCCCGTCCGGGGACACCGGGAAGTCGTGGTCGTGCCGCACCACGTCCTGCGGGGTCCGTCCGCGGACCCCCGTCTTCCGCGCCGTCGGCCCGGTGTCCCCCGTGGGACCACGGAGGCCGGGCGGACGGGATGTGCCCGACACCGCCGGCGGGCACGCCGTGTCGGGGTGGAACGGCGCACTACCCTCACCCCATGGGTGACGCGGCGCGGAGGTGGCGGGAGCGCCAGTCCGCGCGCGGCATCCCCGAGCGGATCCTGCGGGACGCCCCGGCCGACCCGTGGACGCACGCCACCGCCGACTTCACCCCGCCGGAGACGCCCGCCGACACGCCGTCGCGCCGGGCCGCCCGCGCGCTCGCCGAGCGGGCCGCTGCGTGGACGTGCACGGGGGCGTCCCTGCTCGACGTCGGCTGCGGCGGCGGGGAGGCCGCGTTCGGCGCGGCCTGGCCGGACCCGTCACCGGTCGCGCGGGTCGTCGGCACCGACCGGCAGGCCGACATGCTCGCGGTGTTCGCGGGGACCGCGCGGGACCGCGGCGTCCCGCACGGCACCGTGCACGGCTCCTGGCCGGAGGTCGCCGGCGCGGCGGGACGGCACGACGTCGTCGTCTGCCACCACGTGCTGCACAACGTCGTCGACCTGCCGCCGTTCCTCGCCGCGCTGACCTCCGCGGTCCGCGGCGGGGCCGGTGGCGTCGTGGTCGAGATGCTGCCCGAGCACCCGATGGCCTGGCTCGACCCGCTGTGGGAACGGTTCCACAACCTGCAGCGCCCGGCGAGCGCCACCGCCGACGACGCCGTCGCCGTGCTCGGCGAGGAGCTCGGGACCGAGCCGGAGGTGCACCGCTGGGAGCGCGACCGCCGGCTCCCGCACGACGCCGCGTGGGTCGCGCGCCGGCTCTGCCTGCCCGCGGACCGGGTCCCGGAGGTCGAGGAGGCGCTGACCGGGATCCCGCCGCGGCCGACCGCCGTCGTGACCCTCGTGTGGACCCCCTGAGCCGGTCATGAGTCTGGAACTGCTGCTCGGCGTCACGGCCGGGGTCCTGCTGCTCGGCGTGCTCGCCGTCCGGATCTCGGTCCGGCTCGGGCTGCCCTCACTGCTGCTCTACCTCGGGATCGGGGTGCTGCTCGGCGAGTCGGTGCTCGGGTTCGAGTTCTCCGACGCCGGGCTCACCGAGACCCTCGGCCTCGCCGCGCTCGTCCTGATCCTGGTCGAGGGCGGCATGACGACGCGGTGGGAGGCGGTCCGCCCCGCGCTCGGGCTCGGAATGCTGCTGTCGACGCTGTCGGTGGCGGTGTCGATCGGTGTCGCGGGCGGGCTGCTGCACCTGCTGCTGGACCTGGAGTGGCGGACCGCGCTGCTGTGGGGTGCGGTGCTGTCGTCGACCGACGCGGCCGCCGTGTTCAGCGTGCTGCGCGGCGTCGCCGTCCCGCGCCGGCTGGCGGGGACCCTGGAGCTCGAGTCCGGCATGAACGACGCGCCGGTGGTGATCGCCGTCGTCGTCCTCGCGGGGAGCGACCCGATCAGCTGGACCACCCCGCTGCTCGTCGTCTACGAGCTCGCCGCCGGTGCGCTGATCGGGGTGCTGCTCGGCGCGGGCGGGGCGTGGGCGCTGCGCCGCGCGGCCCTGCCGTCGACAGGTCTCTACCCGCTCGCCGCGATCGCGGTCTGCCTGCTGGCGTACGCCGCCGGGCAGGGGGTGCACGCGTCCGGTCTGCTCGCGACGTACTGCGCCGCGCTCGTCCTGGGCAACTCGCGGCTGCCGCACCGCAGCGGCGTCGTGTCCTTCGCCGAGGGCACCGGGTGGATCGCCCAGATCGGGCTGTTCGTGCTGCTCGGGCTCTACTCGGTGCCCGAGCGGCTGCCCGGGGCGATCGTGCCCGCGCTGGTCTGTGCCGGTGTCGTGCTGCTCGCCGCGCGCCCGCTGTCGGTGCTGGCCGCGGCGCTGCCGTTCCGGGTCCCGCTGCGGGAGCAGGCGTTCCTGTCCTGGGCGGGGCTGCGGGGTGCGGTGCCGATCGTGCTCGCGCTGGTCGCCCTCACCGAGGGCGGGCCGCAGAACCAGATGCTCGTCGACGTCGTGTTCGTGCTGGTCGTGCTGCTCACCCTGGTGCAGAGCACCAGCCTGCCGCGGGTCGCGCGGCTGCTCGGCGTGGTCTCCCGGACCGGCACCCGCGAGATCGACATCGACGCGGCCCCGCTGGACGAGGCCGACGCCGAGCTGCTCCAGGTCCGGGTCCCGCCCGGGTCCCGGCTGCACGGCGTCTACCTCCGCGAGCTCCGGCTGCCCGCCGGGGCGACGGTGAGCCTGGTCGTGCGGGAGTCCGCGGCGTTCTCCCCGGACGGCGAGACCCGGCTCCGCGAGGGCGACCAGTTCCTCGTCGTGAGCACCCGCGCGGTGCGCGACGCCACCGAACAGCGGATCCGGGACGTCGACCGGGGCGGGAAGCTGGTCCGCTGGCACTCCGACGGGGGCCGCTCGTCATAATCGGGGGTGTGAGTGCCGATCCCCCTGTCAGCGAGACGCCCGCCGATCCCGCCGTCCGGCGACGCGGAACGCTCCTGCTGGCCGGGATCGCCGGGTTCGTGCTCGCCCTCGACCTGGTCACCAAGATCGCGGCGGTGGCGACGCTGGAGGACCGCGAACCGGTCGCGGTGATCGACGGCCTCCTCTGGCTGACCCTGCTGCGCAACCCGGGTGCGGCGTGGTCGATGGCCACCGGCTACACCTGGATCCTCACGATCGTCGCCGTCGTGGTCGTCGGTGTGATCATCCGGATCGCGCGCCGGCTGGCGTCGACCGGCTGGGCGATCGGGCTCGGCCTGGTCCTCGGCGGCGCACTGGGCAACCTGATCGACCGGTTCTTCCGCTCGCCGGGGCCGATGCGCGGGCACGTCGTCGACATGGTCGCGGTGTTCGCGCCGGACGGCAGCGTCTTCCCGGTGTTCAACGTCGCCGACTCCGGCATCGTGTGCGGCGGGATCCTGCTGGTGCTGATGGCGCTGCGCGGCGTCGAGATCGACGGGACGCGGGGCTGAGACATGGGTGAGCTGCGGAGTATGCCCGTTCCCGACGGGCTCGACGGGATGCGGATCGACGCCGGGCTGTCCCGGCTGCTGGGGCTGTCGCGGACGGTCGTCGCGGGGCTGGCCGAGGAGGGCCGGATCCAGGTCGACGGCCGCGACGCCGGCAAGTCCGACCGGCTGCCGGGCGGGTCCTGGCTGGAGGTCGAGCTGCCCGACGCCGCCGCGCCGGCCGTCATCGAGGGACCCGCCGAGGTCGTCGCCGGCCTGTCGGTGCTCCACGACGACGAGGACATCGTCGTCGTGGACAAGCCGGTCGGGGTCGCCGCGCACCCGTCGCCGGGCTGGACCGGGCCGACCGTCACCGGCGGGCTCGCCGCGCTCGGGTACCGGCTGTCGACGTCCGGGGCGGCCGAGCGGCAGGGAATCGTGCACCGGCTCGACGTCGGTACCACCGGGGTGATGGTCGTCGCGACGTCCGAGCACGCGTACACGGCGCTGAAGCGGGCGTTCAAGGAGCGGACCGTCGAGAAGCGGTACCACGCGGTCGTGCAGGGGCACCCCGACCCGTCGTCGGGCACCATCGACGCGCCGATCGACCGGCACCCGCGTCACGACTACCGGTTCGCCGTCCTGCAGGGCGGCAAGCCCAGCATCACCCACTACGACACGATCGAGGCGTTCCGCTCGGCCAGCCTGCTGGACGTGCACCTCGAGACGGGGCGCACCCACCAGATCCGGGTGCACTTCTCCGCGCTGCGCCACCCGTGTGTCGGCGACCTGACCTACGGCGCCGACCCGACGCTGGCGAAGCGGGTGGGGCTGTCCCGGCAGTGGCTGCACGCGCGCACTCTCGGCTTCGAGCACCCCGCCGACGGCCGGTACGTCGAGTTCACCAGCCCCTACCCCGACGACCTGGCCTCGGCGCTCGCGGCGCTGCGGGAACCGTGACGGCGGTGCCGCCCCCCGCGGTGACGGGGCGCCCGTGACGGGCCTGAGCACCCGCGGCCTGTGGGTGGTGGTCGCGGTGATGGCCGTGGTGCTGCTCGGTGCGGTGTGGGCGGCGGGCTCCGGGCCGTCGCCGGGCCCGGCACCCGCGACCGGGTCGGTCCGGCTCGGGCCCGATCCCGGCCAGGACGTCGCGGGCTACCTGGCGTCGCTGCCCGCGCAGCTGCCACCGGCGGGCGGGCGCGCCGCGGCCCTGGTGCAGCTCGACCGGCCGTCGGACGCCGCCTCGGTGGCGGCGCTCGGCGCGCCCGGGATCTCCACGGCGGTGTTCCGGGTGCCGTTCGCACGGGTGCAGACCGCCCTGCGGTTCGAGCCCGTCGTCGGCACCGGGGACCCGGCGGCCGCCCTCGGGGTGGCCCGCGAACGGGCCGCGTTCGCCGCCGAGGCCGACGCGGACCGCGCCCGGCAGGCCGTGGCCGGTGCCCCCGGGGCGCGGGAGTCGCTCACCCGCCGCGCCGACGTCGCCGGCGCGGAACGGCGTGCGCTCGCCGCACCGGACTGTGCCTGTGTGATCGCGTTCGTGGTGACCGCCGACCGTGCCGGGCTGGAGTCGCTGGCCGCCCGCGACGGCGTCCGCGCGGTGCAGGCCGCACCCCCCGGGACGACGGAGCGCGAGCTCGCACTGTCCCCGCTGCTGCCGGAGCAGACGACCGCCGCGACCCCGCCGCCCGACGACGGTCCGGTCCCCGCCGGCTGACCGCGACACGCCGTCGCCCGGGCCGCACGGCCCTGAGCAGGAGCGACGCGCCGGACCCGGTCCGGAGCCGCCGCCGTCGCCGGAACTGTCGGGGGGCGGGGCTAGTCTGGGCGCTCACCGAAACCGGTCGTTCCGGCCCCGCGGCAGGAGTCCCACCGGCACCGTCGACCGGCCCCGCCAGGCCGGGCCGGAGGTGCCGTTCCGCCCGTCGCCGGGTCCGGCCGTGGTCGGTGACCAGCACGGCACGCACGCGTCCCCGGCCCCGCCGCGGGCGGGCGCGTGCGCACGGGGAGCACCGCGCCACCCAGGGCGCGGGAGAGGAGCGCGGAACACACATGGCCTCGTCCGGAGCAGGCTCCTTCGTCCATCTGCACACCCACACCGAGTTCTCGATGCTGGACGGGGCGGCCCGGCTCGACGACCTCTTCTCCGAGGCCGTCAAGAACGACATGTCCGCGGTCGCGATGACCGACCACGGCAACGTCTACGGCGCCTTCGAGTTCTGGCGCAAGGCCAAGGCGGCGGGCGTCAAGCCGATCATCGGCATGGAGGGGTACCTCGCGCCCGGTTCGCGGCACGAGCGCAAGCGGGTCGCGCTCGGCGGCAGCAACCCCGGCGCCGCCGACAAGAACCCCGACCTCATGTACACCCACATGACGCTGCTGGCCGAGAACACCGAGGGGATGCACAACCTCTTCCGGCTCTCGTCGCTCGCCAGCCTCGAGGGGTACTACTACAAGCCCCGTATGGACCGCGAGCTGCTCGAGCAGTACGGCACGGGTCTCATCGGGACGACCGGCTGCCCGTCCGGTGAGGTCGCCCGCCTGCTCCAGCAGGACGACTTCGAGGGTGCCTGCCAGGCCGCGTCCGACTACCGGGACATCTTCGGCAAGGACAACTTCTTCTGCGAGTTGATGGACCACGGGATCGAGATCGAGAAGCGGGTCCAGGAGGACCTGTTCGCGCTGAAGAAGCGCCTCGACCTGCCCGGCCTGGCCACCAACGACCTGCACTACACCTACCCGGACGACACCAAGGCGCACGAGGTGCTGCTCTGCGTCCAGACCGGGAAGACCCTCGCCGACCCGAACCGGTTCAAGTTCGACGCGCAGGACTTCTACCTCAAGTCCGCGACCGAGATGCGCGAGCTGTGGGACCCGATCCACCCCGAGGCGTGCGACAACACCCTCTGGGTCGCCGAGCGCTGCGACATCGACTTCACCACCGGCCAGGACCTGCAGCCCAAGGCCCCGGTGCCCGAGGGGGAGACCGAGGAGTCCTGGCTGATCAAGGAGGTCGAGCGGGGCCTGCACGACCGGTTCCCGAACGGCATCACCGAGCAGTACCGGACGCAGGCGAACTACGAGGTCGGCGTCATCATCAAGATGGGCTACCCCGGCTACTTCCTGGTGACGGCGGACCTCATCCGGCACGCCAAGTCGGTCGGCATCCGGTGCGGCCCCGGCCGCGGCTCGGCCGCCGGGTCGCTGGTCGCCTACGTCCTGGGCATCACCGACCTCGACCCGATCCGGCACAAGCTGATCTTCGAGCGGTTCCTCAACCCGGACCGCGTGTCCATGCCCGACATCGACATGGACTTCGACGAGCGCCGGCGCGGCGAGATGATCCGCTACGTCACCGAGAAGTACGGCGAGGACCGGATCGCGCAGATCATCACCTACTCCACGATCAAGGCGAAGGCCGCGATCAAGGACTCGGCGCGGGTGCTGTTCGGCCAGCCCGGCTACTCGGTCGCCGACCGGATCTCCAAGGCGATGCCGCCCGCCGTGATGGGCAAGGACATCCCGCTCTCGGGGATCTTCGACCCGTCGCACAAGCGGTACTCCGAGGCCACCGAGGTCCGCGCGCTCTACGAGGCGGACCCGCAGGTCAAGGAGATCGTCGACACCGCGCGGGGCCTGGAGGGCCTGAAGCGCCAGTGGGGCGTCCACGCGGCCGGCGTGATCATGTCGTCGACGCCGCTGATCGACGTCATCCCGATCCAGCGCCGCGAGTCCGACGGCGCCGTCATCACCCAGTTCGACATGGGCGTCTGCGAGACCATCGGTCTCCTCAAGATGGACTTCCTGGGGCTGCGGAACCTCACGATCCTCGACGACGCCCTGGAGAACATCACCCTCAACGGCAAGCCCGAGGTCGACCTCGACCACGTCGAGCTGGACGACGGGCCGACCTACGAGCTGCTCTCCCGCGGGGACACGCTCGGCGTGTTCCAGCTGGACGGCGGCCCGATGCGGGACCTGCTGCGCCGGATGGCGCCGTCGGAGTTCGAGCACATCTCCGCGGTCGGTGCGCTCTACCGCCCCGGCCCGATGGGCGCGAACGCGCACAACGATTACGCCGACCGCAAGAACGGCCGCCAGGAGATCACGCCGATCCACCCGGAGCTGGCGGAGCCCCTCAAGGACGTCCTCGGCGAGACCTTCGGCCTGATCGTCTACCAGGAACAGGTCATGTCCATCGCGCAGGTGCTGGCGGGCTACTCGCTCGGCCAGGCGGACCTGCTCCGCCGCGCGATGGGCAAGAAGAAGAAGGAGATCCTGGACAAGGAGTACGTCGGCTTCGCCCAGGGCATGAAGGACAACGGCTACTCCGCCGATGCCGTCAAGACGCTCTGGGACATCCTGCTCCCGTTCTCCGACTACGCGTTCAACCGCGCGCACTCCGCCGCGTACGGCGTCGTCTCGTACTGGACCGCGTACCTCAAGGCGAACTACCCGGCCGAGTACATGGCCGGCGTCCTCACCTCGGTCCGCGACGACAAGGACAAGGCCGCCGTCTACCTGGCGGAGTGCCGCCGGATGGGCGTCACGGTGCTCCCGCCGGACGTCAACGACTCGGTCCGCAACTTCGCCCCGGTCGGCAACGACATCCGGTTCGGTCTCGGCGGCATCCGCAACGTCGGGCACAACGTGGTCGACGCGATCGTCGCCGCGCGCCGGGAGAAGGGGAACTTCGTCGACTTCTCCGACTTCCTGCGCAAGGTCGACGCGGTGGTCTGCAACAAGAAGGTCGTCGAGTCGCTGATCAAGGCCGGGGCGTTCGACTCGCTCGGTCACTCCCGCAAGGGCCTGCTGCTGGTGCACGCCGACGCGATCGACGCGGTGATGAGCACCAAGAAGGCCGCGTCGCTGGGCCAGTTCGACCTGTTCGGATCGATGGACGGCAGCGGCGGCGACGACGGCGACGAGCTCGGCGGCATCTTCGACGTGAAGGTGCCCGAGGAGGAGTGGGACTCCAAGCACAAGCTCGCCGTCGAGCGCGAGATGCTGGGCCTCTACGTCTCGGGGCACCCGCTGCAGGGCCTCGAACAGGCGCTCGCGGCGAAGGCCGACACCTCGATCGCCGACATCGTCGAGGGCTCGGTCGCCGAGGGCGGCCAGGTCACCGTCGGCGGCATCCTCGCCAACGTGAACCGCCGGGTGAACAAGAACGGCGAGCCGTGGGCGTCGGCCCAGATCGAGGACCTCGCCGGTGGGATCGAGGTGCTGTTCTTCCCGCGGGCCTACCAGGTCGTCGGCGTCGACGTCGCGGAGGACGCGATCGTGCTGGTCAAGGCCCGGGTGAACAAGCGCGACGACCGGATCTCGCTGATCGCGAACGATCTCGCGGTACCCGAGCTGGCCGCCGCCGGGGAGGGCGGGCTGCCGATCCGGGTGAGCCTGCGGACCGACCAGTGCACCCCCGAGCGCGTCTCGAAGCTCAAGGAGGTGCTGACCCACCACCCGGGCACCTCCGAGGTGCACCTGTCGCTGGTCTACGGCAGCAAGATCACCGCCCTGCGGCTGGACGACTCGCTGAAGGTCATGCACACCTCGGCGCTGATGGGCGACCTGAAGGCGTTGCTCGGGCCGGGCTGCCTGGGCGGCTGAGCGGGCTCGCGGGCGGCACCCCCGGGATCAGGGGGTGCCGGCCAGCTCCGCCCAGGCGGCGCGGGCCGCGCCGTCCCACCGCGCGTGCAGCGCGGCGAACAGCTCGGTGGCGCGGGTCCCGGCCCAGCGGTCGGGCAGCAGCTCGGCGGGCAGCTCCGGGTCGAGGAACGGGAAGCGACGCCAGGCGTGCACGAGCCGGACCTGGCGGGCCAGCACGTCGCCGGGATCGGTGCGGTCGAGCTCGGCCCCGAAGTCGTCGAGGAACTCCTGGTAGGCCGCCTCCACCCGGTCGAGGTCCCAGGCCTGGGCGACCACCTCGGCAGCGCTGCCGATGCCGCCGTAGCGCCCGACGAACGAGCTGCTCATCCCGGCCAGTCCCAGCTCGTCGAGCACGGCGGCGACCTGCTCCTCCTTGCCGGGGTCGGGGGAGAGCCACACCCCGGGGGCGGGGGAGCCGAGGCCCGCCCACGCGAGCCGGGTGCGGAGCCGGTGCCGCAGCCGCCTGCGGGACTCGGGGACCGAGGCCAGCAGGACGAGCCAGCGGCCGTCCCACTCGGTGCCGGTGGCGCCGAGCCCGTAGATGCGGGCTGCGCCGTCGGACAGCAGCCGCTCGCCGGACGGGGTGAGCGACCAGCGCACCCGCCTGCCGTCGCGGTCGGAGGTCAGCAGGCCCTCGGCGGCGGTCCTGGCGAGTGCCTGGCGCGCCGACTTCGCCTCGACGCCGAGCGTGCCGAGCACCTCGAGCAGCGCGCGGGTCCACACCGGCTCCCCGGCCGGGAGCACGAACTCGCCGAGCACGGTGAGCAGCAGCGACCGGGCGGAGGTCTGGCCCAGCTCGCGGCGCCGTAGCGCGGAACCGTCGGCGGCCTCGGCGGGCCCGGGGTCACGGAATGGGGTGGCCATGGTCGGACCAGGGTAGAACCCGGGACTACGGTGGACAGCCGTGACCGTCCCCGGATCCGCCCCCGAGCCGGGGGAGACACCTGCCCCGCACGGCATCGGGGGGCTGCTCGCCACCGACCGTGCCCACGTCTGGCACCCCTACTCGCCCATGCCCGCCACCGCGACCCCGCTGGTCGTGGAGTCGGCCGAGGGGGTGCGGCTACGGCTGCCGGACGGCCGCGAGCTCGTCGACGGCATGTCGTCGTGGTGGTCGGCGATCCACGGCTACCGGCACCCCCGGCTGGACCGGGCCGTGCAGGACCAGCTCGGCCGGATGAGTCACGTGATGTTCGGCGGGGTCACCCACGGCCCGGCCGTCGACCTGGCCCGGCTGCTGGTGGACGTCACCCCGGAGGGCCTGGAGCACGTCTTCCTCGCCGACTCCGGCTCGGTCTCGGTCGAGGTCGCGATCAAGATGTGCCTGCAGTACTGGCGCTCCCGCGGCCGGCCGGAGAAGCACCGGCTGATGACCTGGCGGCGCGGCTACCACGGTGACACGTTCGGCGCGATGAGCGTCTGCGACCCCGACGGCGGCATGCACTCGCTCTGGTCGGACGTGCTCCCGCAGCAGGTGTTCGCCGACGCACCGCCGGAGGACTTCTCGCACGACTACGTCGCGCACCTGGCCGAGCTGGTCGAGACGCACGCCGACGAGCTCGCCGCGGTGATCGTCGAGCCGGTCGTGCAGGGGGCGGGCGGCATGCGCTTCCACGATCCTCGCTACCTGCACGTGCTGCGGGAGCTGTGCCACGCGCACGACGTGCTGCTGGTCTTCGACGAGATCGCCACCGGCTTCGGCCGCACCGGCGAGCTGTTCGCCGCCGACCACGCGGGCGTCGCACCGGACGTCATGTGCCTGGGCAAGGCGCTGACCGGCGGGTATCTGACGATGGCCGCGACGCTGTGCAGCGGGCGCGTCGCCCACGGCATCACCGACGGCGAGGCGGGCGTCCTCATGCACGGGCCCACCTTCATGGGCAACCCGCTGGCGGCCGCCGTCGCGCACGCGTCGGTCTCGCTGCTGCTGGAGCGCGACTGGCGACGCGAGGTGAAGGACGTCGCCGCCGCGCTCCGGGCCGGTCTCGCACCGGCCCGGTCCCTGCCCGGGGTGACGGAGGTCCGCATCCTCGGCGCGATCGGGGTGATCGAGCTCGACCACGAGATCGATCTCCCCGCGGCGACCGCCGCGGCGGTCCTCGCGGGAGTCTGGCTGCGGCCGTTCCGCTCGATGGTCTACGCGATGCCGCCGTTCGTCTGTACGCGTGAGGACATCGGGCTCATCACGGCCGGAATGCGGGCCGCGGCGCTGGCGGGATAGCACCGGCGCCGGTGACGGGGGCCACCTGCACGGGTGGATCTTACTGTGACGCTGATCACGTTACACAGAGGTGAAGTGTCCTGACCGGGCGTTTCGTCGTGTCCCACCGATTCGATGAGAAGCACTCTCATCAAGATCCGTTTCCGTGACTCGACGAAACGTCCGGCTGGTGGCGTGCACGCACGTCCCGCCGGCCACGCGACCGCATCGCCGCGGTCCGCCTGCCCCCAACGGACCGACCCCGGAGGATCCGGTGCCCTCGCACAGTCACTCCAGTAACACCAGTCACACCAGTCCCGTCCGCACCACCCAGGACGAGCACTCCCCGGTCGAGTCCGGCCGGGGGGAGCACTCGCCGCCCGGTGGTGGATGGTTCGGGCGGACCTTCCCGCACGCGCGGGCCGACTTCTCGGCCTCCATCGTCGTCTTCCTCGTCGCGGTGCCGCTCTCGCTCGGCATCGCCGTCGCCTCCGGCGCCCCGATCCTGGCCGGCCTCGTCGCCGCCGTGGTGGGTGCCGTCGTCGCCGGGCTGCTCGGCGGCTCGAAGCTGCAGGTCTCCGGGCCGGCCGCCGGTCTCACGGTGATCGTCGCCGAGCTCGTCAACACCTACGGCTGGCAGGTCACCACGCTGATCACCGCCGGCGCCGGTGTGCTCCAGATCGTCTTCGGTCTCACGAAGCTCTCGCGCTTCGCCCAGGCCATCCCGCCGGCCGTCGTGCACGGCATGCTCGCCGGTATCGGCGCGACGATCGCACTCGGCCAGCTGAACGTCGTCCTCGGCGGCGAGGCCCAGACCGGCGGTGTCGCGTCCATCACCGCGCTCCCGGGCGCGATCGCGAACCTGTCGCTCCCCGCGCTGCTGCTCGGCGGCCTCGTCATCGCGATCATGCTCGGCTGGAGCCGGCTGCCCTCGAAGGTCACCGTGGTGCCCGCGGCGCTGATCGCCATCGTGGCCGCGACCGTGGTGTCGCTGGGCTTCACCGACGTCGCCCGGGTCGAGCTGGGGGGCTCGCTCCTGGACGCGCTGTCGCTGCCGTCGCTGCCGGAGTCGAACTGGGGCGGCGTCCTGTTCGGCATGCTCACCGTGGCGCTGATCGCCAGCGTCGAGTCGCTGCTCTCGGCCGTCGCCATCGAGCGGATGAAGCCGGGCACCCGCACCGACACCGACCGCGAGCTGCTCGGCCAGGGTGCCGCCAACACCGTCTCCGGCATGATCGGCGGCCTGCCGATCACCGGTGTCATCGTGCGGTCCGCCGCGAACGTCAAGGCCGGTGCGGAGACCCGCGCCTCCACGGTGCTGCACGGTGTGTGGATCGCGCTGTTCGCGATCGTCCTGATCGGCGTCATCGAGCTCATCCCGATGGCCGCCCTGGCCGGTCTGCTGGTCATGATGGGTATCGGCCTGATCAAGCCGGTCGACATCCGCACCGCCCGCGCCCACGGCGAGCTCGCGATCTACGCCGTCACGCTCGCCGGTGTCGTGTTCCTGAACCTGCTCGAGGGCGTCGTGGCCGGGCTGGTGCTGGCCGGCCTGATGCTCCTGTGGCGTGCGGTGCGCTCGCGCCCGCACCTGGAGCAGGCCGCCGACGGCAGCTGCGAGCTCGTCATCGAGGGCTCGCTGAGCTTCCTCGCCGTGCCGCGGCTGTCCCGTGAGCTGAACGCCGTGCCGCGCGGCACCGATGTCACCGTCCGTCTGGTCACCGACTATCTCGACCACGCCGCCTACGACCACCTGCTGGCCTGGAAGGCGCGGCACGAGGGCACCGGCGGGACCGTCGTCGTCATCGAGCCGGACGAGGCGCGCCGCAGCGCCGCCACCGCGCCCGGCGCCCGGTTCCTGACCTGGGGCGAGTGGCAGTCCCGCAACGCCGAGCAGACGGCGTCCGAGCCGCTGATGGCGGGCGTCGCGGCGTACCACGAGAACACCTGCGACGCGATCCGCCCGACGATGTCGGAGCTGGCCAACGGCCAGGCCCCGTCCGCGATGATGATCTCCTGCGCGGACTCCCGGGTGCTGCCGCACGTGATCACCCACAGCGGTCCCGGTGACGTGTTCACCGTGCAGAACGTCGGCAACCTGGCCTGCGGGCCGGGCACCGCCGCCGCGGTCGAGTTCGCGACCTCGGCGCTGAACGTCCCCCTGGTCGCCGTCTGCGGGCACTCCGGCTGCGGCGCGATGAAGGGCCTGCGGTCCGGCGCGGCCGGCACCGAGGGCGCCCTCGGGACCTGGCTGCTGGAGGCCCGTCCGGTGCTGCGCGCCTTCGAGACCGGTCACCCGGTCGCCGAGGCCGCTGCGCAGGACGGCTTCGAGGAGACCGACCAGCTCGCGATGGTGAACGTCGCGCTGCAGATGGAGATGCTGCGGGCCCAGGACTCCGGCGCCGAGGTGATGGGCATGTTCTACGACATCCGCACCGCCCGCGTGCTGGTGCTCGACGAGGAGGCCCAGCGCTTCGTCGACGTCCGTCCGGACGACGAGGCCGTCGGCTCCGGCCTGGACAAGATCGCGGCCGGGCACGGTCACGGCATCACCGCGGCCGCGCGCCGCATCCTGAAGGTCTGATCCACCCGGATCGGGAACAACTCCGCCCCCCGACGTCGTTGGAGCGACAATGGCCACCGTGGAACTGACCACCGACAACTTCAACGACGTCGTGGGCGCGCCCGGGGCGACCGTCCTGATCGACTTCTGGGCGTCCTGGTGCGGACCGTGCAAGCAGTTCGCCCCCGTCTACGACGAGGCGTCCGAGAAGCACGAGGACGTGACCTTCGGGAAGGTCGACACCGAGGCGCAGCAGGAGCTGGCCGGCGCGTTCGGGATCTCCTCGATCCCGACCGTGATGGCCGTGCGCGACGGCGTCGTCCTGTACTCGGAGCCGGGCGCACTGCCCGCCGAGGCGCTCGAGGACCTCATCGGACAGGTCAAGGGCGTCGACATGGACGAGGTCAAGGCCGCCGTCGCCGAGCAGGAGAAGCAGGAGGGCGACGGCAGCGCCTGAGGCGTCACCGACCACGAGAGGCCCCGCACACGCACGGTGTGCGGGGCCTCTCGTCCGTCCGGCCCGGGGTCAGGGCGCGATCAGCACCTTCAGCGCCTCGCGCTCGTTCATCGCGCGGTAGCCGTCCGGGACGTCGTCGAGGCCGATCGTCCGGTCGAACACCCGGCCCGGCTCGACGGTGCCGTCGAGCACGTCCGGGAGCAGCTCCTCGATGTAGGCGCGGGCCGGGGCCACCCCGCCGACGATGCCGACGTTGCGCATGAACGGGCCCACCCCGAGCGGCACGTCGGTGTACTGCGAGACGCCGACGCGGCCGACGAGACCGCCGTCGCGGGTGATGCCGACGGCGGTGCGGACCGCCTCGGCGAACCCGACGCACTCCAGTGCCGCGTGCACGCCGTCGCCGCCGGTGAGCTCGCGGACCCGCTCGATCCCCTCGTCGCCGCGCTCCGCGACGACGTCGGTGGCGCCGAACTCCCGGCCGAGGTCGGTGCGGTCGGTGTGCCTGCCGAGCAGGATGATCCGCTCCGCGCCGAGCCGGTTCGCGGCGAGCACCGCGGACAGCCCGACCGCGCCGTCCCCGACGACCGCGACCGTGTCGCCCCGCCTCACCCGCGCGGAGACGGCCGCATGGTGGCCGGTGGAGAACACGTCGGACAGCGTGAGCATCGAGGCGAGCAGCGCGTCGTCCGGCTCACCGGGCATCGGGACCAGGGTGCCGTCGGCGAACGGGACGCGGACCGCCTCGCCCTGGCCGCCGTCGGTGCCGTCGGCACCCCAGCCGCCGCCGTGCCGGCAGGAGGTCTGGAGGCCCTGCGCGCAGAAGTCGCAGGTGTTGTCGGCCCACACGAACGGTGCGACGACGAGCTGCCCCTTGCGGGTGGTCCGGACGCCCGCGCCGACCTCCTCCACGACGCCGAGGAACTCGTGCCCGATCCGCTTCCCCTCGGGGGAGTCCTCGGCCGCGTTGTACGGCCACAGGTCGCTGCCGCAGATGCAGGACCGGACGACCCGCACGATCGCGTCGGTGTCGTCGCGCAGCCGTGGGTCCGGCACGTCGGCCGAGACCCGGATGTCGTGCGTGCCGTGGATGAGCGTCGCCTTCATGCCGGGCGGATTCCCGCATGCTCCGCCGTTCATGCGTGCCCCGGCGCCGGTGATCACCCGCACGTGCGGCAGGCTGACCGGCATGGCGATCAACTGGGGCTCGGTCCTGCGCAAGGCCGCCGACGTGGCGATGCAGCTGCTGAAGGACTCGCAGAAGCAGAAGGACCGCGGCGGCCGACCGGCCCCGGCGCGGGGCGGAGGTGCCCCAGCCACGGCGCCGGTGCGCACCGCCCCCACCGGCGACCGGGCCCGCAAGGTCGCCTACGCGCCCGAGCCGGACGGTGCCGCCGACCCGGGTGAGATCGTCTGGACCTGGGTGCCCTACGAGGAGGACCCGAGCCAGGGCAAGGACCGGCCGCTGCTGGTCGTCGGGCGCTCCGGTGCGGAGCTGCTCGGGCTCATGCTGTCCAGCCAGGACCGGCGCGCCGACGACCCGGACTGGGTCGGCATCGGCTCCGGCGCCTGGGACCGGGAGGGCCGCGACTCCTACATCCGGCTCGACCGGGTGCTGGAGATCGACGAGCACGGGATCCGGCGCGAGGGCGCGGTGCTCGACCGGAGCCGGTTCGACCGGGTCGCCGACCAGCTCCGGTCGCGCTACGGCTGGAGCTGAGACACTCGGTCCGTGACCGCTGCCCGCGACGGCTCCCCGCCCCGGCCGCAGATCGGGCTGCTGCTCGCCGCGGTGTTCCTGGTCTTCCTGGGCCAGATGACGCTCAACCCCGTCATCGCCCCGCTGTCCCGCGAGGTCGGCCTGGCCGAGTGGCAGGTCGGTGTCACGATCAGCACGGCAGCCCTGATGGTCGTGCTCACCAGCCAGTCCTGGGGCCGCCGCTCGCAGTCCTGGGGCCGCAAGCCGGTGCTCGTGGGTGCGCTGGCACTGGCCACCACGTCGATGGCGCTGTTCGCGCTGGTCGCCTGGTCGGGGACGACCGGTGCGGTGACCGGGACGGGACTGTTCGTGCTGTTCGTGCTGCTGCGTGGCCTGGGGTTCGGCACCGCGATCGCCGCCGTGCCGCCGACCGCGCAGGCCTACGTCGCCGACGTCACCGCCGACGAGCGGGCCCGGGTGAAGGGCATGGCCGGCATCGGCGCGGTGCAGGGTGTCGCGATGGTGGGGGGCTCGGTCGTCGGGGGCGTGCTGTCGGTGTTCGGTGTGCTCACCCCGCTCATCGCGGTCCCGGTGCTGCTGGGTGCCGGGCTCGTCCTGGTCGCGACCCGGCTCCGGCGCGAACCGCGCGCCGAGCTGGTCGAGGAACCGGCCCGGGTGCGGCCGACCGATCCGCGGGTCTGGCCGTTCCTCCTGGCCGGGTTCGGCATGTTCACCGCGCTCGGCTTCATCCAGGTGATCACCGGGTTCCTCGTGCAGGACCGCCTGGGGCTCTCCGCGGAGGCCACCGGGCTGGTGACCGGCGGGACGCTGCTCGCCGCCGGGCTCGGCATGGTGCTCGCGCAGGCGGTCGTCGTGCCGCGCAGCGGCTGGACCGCGCCGACCCTGCTGCGGGTCGGGGGATCGGTGGCCCTCGCCGGGTTCGTCCTGCTGGTGCCGGACGCCGGCGCGGCGGCGATCGTCGTCGCGATCCTGCTCGTCGGGCTGGGGCTCGGCACCGCGATGCCGGGCTACACCGCCGGCCCGACCCTGCTCGTCGAGCGGGCGGAGCAGGGCGGGCTGGCCGGCCTGACCACCGCGACCTCCGGCCTGACCTTCGTGATCGCCCCCACCGCCGGGACCGGGCTGTACGGGATCTGGCCGCCGCTGCCGGTGCTGGTGGGTGCGGCCGTCATGGCCGCGGTGACCGCTTTCGTCCTGCTGCACCCGCGGTTCCGGCGGGTCCCCGCGGTGCCGGCCGCCGACGTCGCGAACGAGCACGGCTGACGCCCGTCGATACGGGTGGCGGCACGGGCGGCCGCCGGGATAGGCTCCCGATCATCATGAGGCTCTGACGACACCACCGACCGCGGACGCGGCACCTGCCCCTGCGGTCTCCCTCCGGTTCCTCGGAGTCGTCGTCGTGCCGTCCCTCACCGATACCCAGGCCCTCACCGCGCGCGGTGTCGTCCGTTCCTTCGCCGCCCGCGCCGGGCGCCCGCCGGTCCTCGACGGGATCGACCTCACCGCCGGTCCGGGGACCCGGGTCGGGCTGATCGGCGAGAACGGCGCCGGGAAGTCCACGCTGCTGCGGCTGCTGGCCGGCGTCGACGTCGCCGACGCCGGGACCGTGTCGGCCCCGGCCGACCTGGTGTACCTGCCGCAGGAGCCCGAGCTGTCCGCCGAGGGCACCGTCGGCGACCTGCTCGACGGCGCGCTGCGCCCGCTGCACGACGCCGTCGCCGAGCTGGAGCGGCTGGCCGCCGGGATGGCGGACGGGGCCGACGTCGGTGGGAGCTACGACCGGGTGCTCGCCTGGGCCGTCGCGCACGACGCCTGGGACGCCGACCGCCGCGCCGAGGTCACGGCCGGGACCCTCGGTGTCGCCGAGCTCGACCGGGACCGGCCGGTCGGCACGCTGTCCGGCGGGCAGCGGACCCGGCTCGCGATGGCCGCCGCCCTGGTGCGCCGCCCGGCGGCGCTGCTGCTCGACGAACCCACCAACCACCTCGACGACGCCGCCCTCGACCTGCTGGAACGCTCGCTGGTCGAGCTGTCCGGCGTCGTCGTCGCGGCCAGTCACGACCGCGCCTTCCTGGACCGGGTCTGCACCGAGCTGCTCGACCTCGACGCCGGCGCACTCGGCACCGACGGGCACGGCGGGCGCCGCTTCGGCGGCTCCTTCACCGAGTACGTCGACGCGCAGGCCGCGAGCCGCCGGCGCTGGGAGGAGCGGTTCGCCGCCCAGCAGGAGGAGATCGCGGCGCTGCGGGACCGGACGCGCACGGGTACCTCGGCGATCGCGCCGGGCCGCGGCCCGCGCGACAACGACAAGTTCATCGACAAGTTCAAGGGCGCCAACGTCGAGCGCACCCGGGCGCGGCGCGTCAACGACGCCCAGCGCCGGCTCGAGGTCGCCGAGCGCGAGGCGCTGCCGAAGCCACCGCGGCCGCTGCGGTTCTCCGGCCGGCTCACCGGTACCGACGCCGGTGACGGGCTCGCCGTGCAGGTCCGCGGTCTGCGGGTCGACGGTCGTCTGCGACTCGACCTGCTGGATCTGCCGGTGGGGGAGACGCTGCTGGTCACGGGGCCGAACGGGTCGGGGAAGTCGACGCTGCTCGCCGTGCTGCACGGCGATCTCGCGCCGACCGCGGGCACCGCGGACGTCCGCGCGCGGCGGGTCGGCCTGCTCGCCCAGGACCCCGACGTCGGACCGCCCGACCGCACCGCCCGCGACGCCTGGGCCGCGCTGCTCGGCCCGGACCTCGCCGAGCGGGTCCCGCTGAACGAGCTCGGTCTGCTGCACCCGCGTGAGCACGGCACGGCGGTGGGTGCCCTGTCCCTCGGGCAGCGACGGCGGCTGGCGCTCGCCCTCGCCGTCGCCGACGCGCCGGACCTGCTGCTGCTCGACGAGCCGACCAACCACGTGTCGCTGCGGCTGGCGGGCGAGCTGGAGGAGGCGCTCGGGACGGCGCCCGGCACCGTCGTCGTCACCTCGCACGACCGGTGGCTGCGCCGCCGCTGGTCCGGGGCGGCGCTCGCCCTCGGCTAGTTGACGCTGTGGTCGTCGGCGAAGGTGCCCTGCGGGGCCGGCACCGCGTGCAGCCGGCCGAGCAGGCCGGTCTCCCGGGCCAGCAGCCGCCGGACCTCCCGCAGCCGCTGCACCGGGGAGGTCTGCTCGAGCAGGTCCTGCCGGTCGGTCAGGGGCAGCAGGCAGTCGTCGGCGAGCAGGTGCGCGAGCTCGGCGGTGGGGGTGTCGTCGCCGGGCTCGGACCAGTCGCCGGCCCGCCACGCGGTGTCGCAGTAGCCGCGGTGCGCCGCGCGGGCGGCGTTCTCGAGCATCCGCACCAGCCGCGGGTCGTCGCCGGGCTCGTCGTCGGGCAGGAACTCGACCTCGCCGCACAGGTACTGACGGGACCCCTCGTCGACGTCGAGCAGCCGGAAGCGGCGCGCCCCCCGGGTGACGACGTCGTAGCGGCCGTCCGGCAGCCGCCGGGCGTCGAGCACGACGGCGGTGCAGCCGACCGCGTGCATCCCGGCCATCCCGGAGCGGTCCGCGGAGTGCCCCTCGCGCACGGCGACGACACCGAACTCCTTGTCGGGGACGGTCCCGGTGATCAGGTCGACGGTGAGCTGCCGGTAGCGCGGCTCGAAGATGTGCAGCGGTAGCGCCGCGCCCGGCATCAGCACCGTTCCCAGCGGGAACAGCGGGATCGTCGCGGACACCGGCTCACGGTAGTACGGCGCCGGGCACGCTGCCCGGCCGCGCGTGGGCCGGCGGGCGGAGCACGGCGAAGGCGTCGGTCACCCGCAGCGTCCGGTCGGTGAACCGGAACACCGCCGCCGGACGGCCACCGGCCCGCCCGGGCGCGGCCGTCTCACCGGTCGGGGTGAGCAGGGCCCGCCGGGTCAGGACACGCTGGAGGTTGGTCGCCGACACCCCGTGGCCGAGCGCGGCGACGTAGTGCTCGCGCAGCGCCGAGATCGTGAACTCCGCCGGGGCGAGGGCGAAGCCCAGGTTCGTGTAGGAGAGCTTGGCCTGCAGCCGGTCCCGCGCCGAGTCGACGATCGCGGCGTGGTCGAACGCGGTCGGGGGGAGCGCGTCGACCGGGTGCCAGGCCGTGTCGGCGGGCAGCTCCGGGTCGGCGTCGGAGGGGACCAGGCCGAGGAACGCGGTCGCGATCGTCCGCGGGGCCGGGGTACGGCCCGGGTCGGAGAACACCGAGAGCTGCTCGACGTGCGCGATCTCGCGGACGTCGACCTTCTCGGCGAGCTGGCGGCGCACCGAGGTCTCGACGTCCTCGTCGGCGGCCAGCCGCCCGCCGGGCAGTGCCCAGCGTCCGGCGTCGGGCGCGAGCGCCCGCTCCCACAGCAGCACCCGCAACCGCCCCTCCCGGATCCCGAGCACGGCGGCGAGCACCTCATGCAGGACCGGCGGTGACGTCACGACGGCCAGCCTAGGGGGACTGCCGGTCCGCACCGGCGGATGACGCCGGGGTGTCCTTCAGGTGAGGTCCCGGTCACCACGGAGGTGTCGGCGGCCTGCTGCCGGTGCTACGATCCGCCTAGTTTCCGCTCACTAGGCGAAAACCTGACACGGCCCGGGAGGGCGAAGATGGTTCCGACGCTCACGGCGCCCGGGTCGACCGCGGTCGACCCCGGCTGGGCGGACGAGGTCCGCGCGCTGGCCCGCCGGCGGGACGCTGTCCTGCTCGCGCACAACTACCAGCTGCCCGAGATCCAGGACGTCGCCGACCACGTGGGGGACTCGCTCGCGCTGTCCCGCATCGCGGCCGGGTCGGACGCCTCGACGATCGTCTTCTGCGGCGTCCACTTCATGGCCGAGACCGCGAAGATCCTCGCCCCGGAGAAGACGGTCCTGATCCCTGACGCGCGGGCCGGCTGCTCGCTCGCCGACTCCATCACCGCCGAGCAGCTCCGGGAGTGGAAGGCCGAGCACCCCGGCGCCGTCGTCGTGTCCTACGTCAACACGACCGCCGCGGTGAAGGCCGAGACCGACATCTGCTGCACCTCGTCGAACGCGGTCGAGGTCGTCGCGTCGATCCCGCGCGAGCGCGAGGTGCTGTTCCTGCCCGACCAGTTCCTCGGCGCGCACGTCCGCCGGGTGCTCGACCGGGCGGACATGCACGTCTGGGCGGGGGAGTGCCACGTGCACGCCGGCATCAACGGCAAGCAGCTCTCCGACCAGGCACAGGCCCACCCGGAGGCGGACCTGTTCGTGCACCCCGAGTGCGGGTGCGCGACGTCGGCGCTCTACCTCGCCGGCACCGGAGCGGTCCCCGAGGACCAGGTCAAGATCCTCTCGACCGGCGGGATGATCGAGGCGGCGCGCTCCACCGGTGCGAAGGAGGTGCTCGTCGCGACCGAGGTCGGGATGCTGCACCAGCTCCGCCGGGCCGCCCCGGAGATCGACTTCCGGGCGGTCAACGATCGCGCGTCCTGCACCTACATGAAGATGATCACCCCCGAGGCGCTGCTCCGGTCGGTCCGGGAGGGCACCGACGAGGTGCACGTCGACCCCGATCTGGCCGCGCGCGGCCGCGCCGCGGTCCGGCGCATGATCGAGATCGGGAACCCGGGGGGCGGGGAGTGACCTGGGAGGCGGGGGCCGACCTCGTCGTCGTCGGCTCCGGCGTGGCGGGCCTGACCGCCGCGCTCGACGCGGCCGCGGCCGGGCTGCGCACCGTCGTCGTCACCAAGGACGACGTCGCCGAGGGCTCCACCCGGTTCGCGCAGGGCGGGGTCGCGGTCGTGCTCGGCGACATCGCGGGCGACACGCTCGACGCGCACGTCGCCGACACCCTCGACGCCGGCGGTGGGCTCAACGACCTCGCCGCGGTCGACGCCGTCGTCCGCGGCGGCCCCGGCGCGGTGCGACGGCTGCGCGAGCGGGGCGCCCTGTTCGACGCGCACACCTCGCTCGGCCGCCTGGACCGGACCCGGGAGGGCGGCCACTCGGCGTTCCGGGTGGTGCACGCCGGCGGCGACGCCACCGGCGCGGAGATCGAGCGCGCGCTGGTCACCGCGGCCCGGTCGGCGCAGATCACCGTGCTGGACGGGCACGTCGCGGTCGACGCGGTCCGCGACCCGGACGGGCGGGTGGCCGGGCTCGCACTGCTCGACGACCGCGGCCGGGCCGGGCGGATCGCCGCCGGGGCGGTGCTGCTCGCCACCGGCGGATACGGCGGGCTGTTCGCCTCCACCACGAACCCGTCGACGGCCACCGGCGACGGTGTCGCGCTCGCCCTGCGGGCCGGGGCCACGGCGTCGGACCTGGAGTTCGTGCAGTTCCACCCGACGGTGCTCTGGGCGGGCCCGGACAGCGACTCCGCCGGACGACGACCGCTCGTCACCGAGGCCGTCCGCGGCGAGGGGGCGGTCCTGCGGGACCGCGCCGGGATCGCGTTCATGGCCGGGGTGCACCCGCTCGCCGATCTCGCCCCGCGCGACGTCGTCTCCGCGGCCATCACCCGGCGGATGGCCGAGACGGGAACCGACCGCGTGCACCTCGACGCCACCGGGATCGACGGGTTCGCCCGCCGGTTCCCGACGGTGCACGCCTCCTGCCGCGCCGTGGGCATCGACCCGCGCACCGACCCGATCCCGGTGACCCCGGCCGCGCACTACGCCTGCGGCGGGATCGTCACCGACGTCGACGGCCGGACCGGCGTGCCCGGCCTGTACGCGGCCGGCGAGGTCGCCCGCACCGGGCTGCACGGGGCGAACCGCCTGGCGTCGAACTCCCTGCTGGAGGGCCTGGTCGTGGGGGAGCGCGCGGTCCGCGCGGTGCTCGCCGACCGGCGGTCGGGCGGGGCGCGGCCGGGCGGGCGCACCGTCGAGCCGGCCCCGGCGGTGCCCGTCGCCGACCGGGGGACCGTGCAGCGCGCGATGACCCGCCACGCCGGGATCGGGCGGGACGCGACCGGTCTCGCGGCCGCGTCCGACGTGGTCGAGGCCGGCACCGTGACGGCCGTGCCGGTGGACCGGGCCGGTGTCGAGGACGCGGCGCTGACCCTGCTCGCGCAGGCGGTGCTCGCCGCCGCCGGGACCCGGCGCGAGAGCCGGGGCTGCCACGTCCGCACCGACTTCCCGGACCGCGACGACACCCACCAGCGGGCGTCGCTGCCGGTGCGGCTGGACGCGACGGGCCGGCCCGTCGTCGTCGCGGACGCCCTGGCCGGTGCGGCGTGAGCGCCGGGATCGCCGCCGGTGTCGGCGGGGTCTCCGCGATCGGGGTCCCGGACCGGGACGACCTGCTCCGCGTCGTGCGGACGGCCCTGGAGGAGGACCTGCGGTACGGCCCGGACGCCACGACCGCGGCCACCGTGCCCGCCGGTGCCGTGGCGCTCGCGTCCTTCACCCCGCGGGCCGGCGGGGTGCTCGCCGGGCTCCCGGCGGCGCTCGCCGTGCTCGACGAGGTGCTGGGCGGGGCTCCCGGCCCCGGGTACGAGGTCCTCGACGCCGCCGCCGACGGGGACCGGCTCACCGCGGGCACGCCCGCGCTGGTGGTGCGCGCCCCGGTACGTGGCCTGCTGACGGCCGAGCGCACCGCCCTCAACCTGCTCTGCCACCTGTCCGGGATCGCGACCGCGACCCGGGCCTGGGCGGACGCCGTCGACGGCACCGGCGCCGCGGTCCGGGACACCCGCAAGACCCTGCCCGGCCTGCGGCTGCTGGAGAAGTACGCGGTGCGCTGCGGCGGCGGGGTGAACCACCGGCTCGGGCTCGGCGACGCGATCCTGATCAAGGACAACCACGTCGCGGCGGCCGGGTCGGTCCCGGCCGCGCTGGCCGCGGCCCGTACCGCCGCCCCGGACCTGCCCTGCGAGGTCGAGGTCGACTCCCTCGACCAGCTCGACGAGGTGCTCGGGTTGTCGGCGGAGCTCGTCCTGCTCGACAACTTCACCGTGGCGCAGACCGCCGAGGCCGTCGCCCGGCGCGACGCGGTGGCCTCGGCGACCGGGCACCGGGCGCTGCTGGAGTCGTCCGGGGGCCTCGCCCTCGCGGTGGCCCGGGACTACGCGGTGACCGGGGTCGACTTCCTCGCCGTCGGGGGTCTGACGCACTCGGTCACCGCCCTCGATCTCGGTCTCGACCTGGGCTGATCCGCACCGCTCACGCCCCGGCCAGCAGCTCCGGCTGGACCGGGGCGGGGTAGCGGACCGAGAACCGGACGTCGCCGAGCACCGCCCGGTGGCGCTCCGCCGCGGCGGCGACGTCGTCCTCGACGCCGGGCCGGTCGTGCGCGCCGGGGAACAGCCTCGTCGCGATCGTGCCGTCCCGGCGCTGCACCCAGGTCCCGGCGATCCGGCCGTCCACCCAGATCGCGGGCCCGCCGTTGCCGTTGCGGTCGAACAGCAGCGCCGCGTCGTCCCCGGACAGGTAGTGGCCGCGGGCCTTCCAGCCCATCGTCGTCGGGTCGAGGCCGGGGAGCAGTGCCACCGACGGGCCGGGGTCGCCGACCGGCCCGAGGTCGTCGGGCAGCAGGTAGCCGGTGGCCCCGCCGTCGAGACCGACCTCGACGGCGCCGGTGTCGGCGAGCGCGGCCCTCGTGGTCGCGACCGTCCAGCCGGCCCACCACCTCAGGTCGTCCCGGGTCACCGGGCCGAACGCGCGCAGGTAGGCCCGGGCGAGGCCCGCTGCGGCGGCCCGGGCGCCCCCGGAACCGTCGTCGCCGTCGGGTACGGGGGCGGGCCCGATCCCGCCCGGGACCCAGCTCCCCGCCGTCGCCCACCGGTACTGGCCGTTGATCCAGGTGCCGGTCGGGCGGGCCCGCAGCACCCGGCCCTCGAACCCGAGGACCAGCAGCACCCGGCTGTGCGCGGGGTGGCTCCCACCCTGGATCGGGAGCTGCTGCGCGGCCAGGTCGGGCAGCGCGGCACCGACCTCGCGGGCGGTCGTCGGCCCCCGCTCCGCCAGCACCGCCAGGACCCGGGCGGCGGCGTCGGCGTACCAGGCGGCGGGATCGGCGACCCCCGCCGCGCCGACCTGGCCCATGAGGTTCCGGTACTGCACCGCGGCGACCCCGGACGTGGCGCCGTGGTGGGCCAGCGCGGCGTGCTCGTGGCCGAACACCCACAGCGTGCGGCGCATCGCGTGGTGGCGGAGCAGGACACGGTCGTCGTACAGCGCGGCGTCGACCGGGGCCAGCGACGGCGTCACCATCCGCGCCGCGGCCGACAGGTAGACGGTCACGGGATCCGTCGAGTGCAGCGCGACGAGATCGTCCGCGATCGCGGTGACGTCGTCGGTGCGGGTGTGCGGGGCGAGCCGGTGCCGGGCCACGAGCCGGGCCCGGCGCTCGTCGTCGCCCACATGGAGGTCCACGGCCCGGAGACTGCCACGCGGCACCGACAACGACCTCGGCCGCACACCGGACCGGGCTCCGGGCGGCTCGACACGAACAGGAGCGTCATTCCCGGTCGTCGCCGCCATTTTCGCACGTCATCGACGCGTCGACGTCCCACGGCGACGATTCGGTGCCAGACTCCGGACGTGCTCACCCCCACCCGGCCTCCGGAGGTGCGCCGGGGGCGGCACCGGGCGCCCGTACCGGCGCCGTCGCGGCTCCTGCCCGCCGCGCTGCCGGCCGGTGCGACCGTCCTCGCGGCCGGGGTGTTCCTGCTCGTCCGGGACGCGCTCGTGGACGACGCCTACATCACGCTCACCTACGTGCGGAACCTCGCGTTCCACGGGCACTGGGGTGCGAACCTCGACGGGATCTCCCACACCGCGACCTCGCCGCTGAACGTGCTGCTGCAGGCCGTGGTCACCGTCGTCGTGCGGGACGCGGTCGTCGCCGCCGGGATCGTGCTCGCCGGGCTCGCCGCGACCGTCACCTGGTGGTCGCAGCGCACCGGGGACCATCTCGGGTGGCCGCGCTGGACCGCGGCGCTGCCGGCCGCGCTGCTCCTGGTGAACCCGCTGCTGCTGTCGACCGTCGGGCTGGAGACCTACCTGGCGGTGACGCTGCTGGCCGGGCTGGCGTACGCGGCCGTCACCGGGCGGGTGGTGGTCGCGGGCGTCGTCTGCGGGCTGCTGACGCTGACCCGGCCGGACCTCGTCGTGGTCGCGGCCGTCGCCGCGCTCGCCGTGCCGGTGCTGCGACGCCGGCTCGCCACGGTGCTGGCGGCCGCGGTGGCCGTGTCCCTGCCCTGGTACGCGTTCTCCTGGGTGGTGCTCGGCTCGGTCGTGCCCGACACCGTGCTGTGGAAGATCGGCGACAGCTGGGGCAGGCACCACATCACCTTCACCGACGGGCTGTTCGTCTACCACGAGCGCTTCCCGGAGGCGACCGTCCTCGCCCTGCTCCCGGCGGCCGCCGGGCTGGTCGGCGGGGCGTCCTGGCTGCTCGCGCGCCGTCCCGGGGCGGTCGCGCCGGTCGTGCTGGGGCTCGGTGCCGTGGTGCACGCGGACGCGTTCGTCGTGATCGGCACCGCGCCGTACCACTGGTACTACGGGCCCGCGGTCGGCGCGCTGAGCCTGCTGGCGGCCTGGACGGTCGGGGCGCTCGCGACCGGTGTGCCCGCCGTCGTCCTCGGGGTGGTCGCGGCGGGGCTCGTCGTGGTCTCCGGCGGGTTCGACCTGCGGCACGGCACCCCGTGGACGGTCGCGCCGATCGCGACGAACCGGGCGACGACGGCGGAGTACGCGACCGTCGCCGCCGGGCTGCACGGCAAGGTCGTCTCGGCCGGTGAGCTCGGGGCGCTGGCCTACTTCTGCGCCGACCGCTGCGCGATCGACGACCCGCTGTCCGAACGGGCCCCGATGCTCGCCCGGATCGAGCAGCGACGGGCCGCCGCCGGTCCGGTGACGCGGGTGCTGCTCGACGCCAACTACCTCTTCCTGGAACCGGCGCCGTACCACCGCGGGACGACCCGGCTGGTCTCCCGGTCCGGGCACCACCCGGAGGGTGTGGACGTCGGCACCCCGTGGTCGGGTCCGGAGAACCTCCGGCTGGTGCCGGTGGGCTGAGTCGGTGTCGGCCCCCCGCCGTACGCTGGGGACCATGCTCCGCCGCCTCGACCTGCGCCCCGACGTGCCCGGTGCGCCGCTGCCCCGCCCGGCGACCCTGCGCGGGATGATGCCGCGCGCCGAGCTGGACATCGACGCCGCGCTCGACGCGGTGCGCCCCCTGGTGGAGGACGTGGCCGAGCGCGGTGCCGCCGCCGCGCTCGACGCCACGGAGCGGTTCGACAAGGTCCGCCCGGAGACCGTGCGGGTGCCGGCCGCGGCGGTCGCCGCCGCCCTGCGCGACCTCGACCCCGCGGTGCGCGAGGCACTGGAGACGTCGATCGGGCGGGCCCGCACGGTGCACGCCGACCAGCGCCGGGCCGACGTCGTGACGCAGGTGGTCCCGGGCGGCACCGTCACCGAGCGGTTCGTCCCCGTCCGCCGGGTCGGCCTCTACGCGCCCGGCGGGCTCGCGGTCTACCCGTCGTCGGTGATCATGAACGTGGTCCCGGCCCAGGCGGCGGGGGTGGAGTCGCTGGTCGTCGCCTCCCCGGCGCAGGCCGAGTTCGGCGGCCGGCCGCACCCGACGATCCTGGCCGCGGCGGCGCTGCTCGGCGTCGACGAGGTGTGGGCGGTCGGCGGCGCGCAGGCCGTGGCGCTGATGGCCCACGGCGGTACCGACACCGACGGCGCCGAGCTGGAGCCGGTCGACATGGTGACCGGGCCGGGCAACGTCTACGTCACCGCCGCGAAGCGGATGCTCCGCGGCCTGGTCGGGATCGACGCCGAGGCCGGCACCACCGAGATCGCGATCCTCGCCGACGCCACCGCCGACGCCGCGCACGTCGCCGCCGACCTGGTCTCGCAGGCCGAGCACGACCCGAACGCGGCGTCGGTGCTGGTCACGGACTCCGACGAGCTGGTCCGGCAGGTCGAGGCGGAGCTGGAGACCCGGGTCGGGGCGACCAAGCACACGGAGCGGGTCCGCACGGCGCTGACCGGCCCGCAGTCCGGCGCGATCCTGGTGTCGTCGGTCGACGACGGTGTCGCCGTCGTCGACGCCTACGCCGCGGAGCACCTGGAGATCCAGACCGCCGACGCGGCCGCCGTCGCCGCCCGGGTGCGGAACGCCGGCGCGATCTTCGTCGGGGCCTGGTCGCCGGTCTCGCTCGGCGACTACTGCGCCGGGTCCAACCACGTGCTGCCGACCGGTGGCTGCGCCCGGCACTCCGGCGGACTCTCGACCGCGACCTTCCTGCGCGGCGTGCACGTCGTCGACTACACCGAACAGGCGCTGCGCGACGTCGCGGCGCAGGTCGTGACGCTGGCCGACGCCGAGGACCTGCCCGCCCACGGCGAGGCCGTGACCGCCCGCTTCGAGGAGGCCCGGACGTGACCCCCGGTGAGAACGTCCGGCTCGACGAGCTGCCGCTGCGCGCCGACCTGCGCGGGAAGAGCCCGTACGGGGCTCCGCAGCTCGACGTCGCGATCCGGCTGAACACCAACGAGAACCCGTACCCGCCGCCGCCGGAGCTGGTGGCCGACATCGCCGCCGCCGTGGAGGAGGCCGCCCGGGAGCTGCACCGCTACCCGGACCGCGACCACGTCGCGCTCCGTGCGGACCTGGCCACCTACCTGTCCCGGCAGACCGGTGTCGAGCTGACGCGGGAGAACCTGTGGGCGGCGAACGGCTCGAACGAGATCCTGCAGCAGCTGCTGCAGGTCTTCGGCGGCCCGGGCCGCACCGCGCTCGGGTTCGTGCCGAGCTACTCGATGCACCCGATCCTCGCGTCGGGCACGCAGACCGAGTTCGTCGGTGTCCCGCGCCGCGACGACTTCACCGTCGACGTCGAGGCCGCCGTCGCGGCGCTCCGCGACCGGGCGCCGGACGTCACCTTCATCACCAGCCCGAACAACCCGACCGGGCAGTCGATCGCCCCGGAGGACCTCGCCCGCCTGGTCGACGCGGCGCCCGGGATCGTGATCGTCGACGAGGCCTACGCCGAGTTCGCCGAGGCCACCGGCCGCCCGAGCGCGACCACGCTGCTCGCGACGCACGGCCACAAGCTCGTGGTGTCGCGGACGATGAGCAAGGCGTTCGCGTTCGCCGGGGGCCGGCTCGGCTACCTCGCGGCCGCGCCCGCCGTCGTCGAGGCCTTGCAGCTGGTGCGGCTGCCGTACCACCTGTCGGTGCTGGCCCAGGCGTCGGCGCGGGCCGCGCTGCGGCACGCCGACGCCACCCTCGGCTCGGTCGCACTGCTCGCCGCCGAGCGCGACCGTGTGTCGGGGGAGCTGGCCGCCGCGGGCTACGACGTGGTGCCCAGCGACGCCAACTTCGTCCTCTTCGGCCGGTTCGCCGACGCGGGCCGCGCCTGGAAGGGATTCCTGGAGCAGGGCGTCCTCATCCGCGACAGCGGGATCCCCGAGCGGCTGCGTGTCACGCTCGGCACGCCCGAGGAGAACGACGCCTTCCTCGCCGCCGCCACCGACCTCGCCACGAAGGAGCTGCTGTGAGCAACCGAGTGGGGCGCGTCGAGCGCGTCACCAAGGAGACCCGGATCACCGTCGAGATCGACCTCGACGGCACCGGCCGCACCGAGATCGACACCAAGGTGCCGTTCTACGACCACATGCTCGACGCGTTCGGCAAGCACGGCTCGTTCGACCTGTCGGTCCACGCCGACGGCGACACCGAGATCGACGCCCACCACACCGTCGAGGACGTCGCGATCGTGCTCGGCCAGGCGATCCGGCAGGCGCTCGGCGACAAGACCGGGATCCGCCGGTTCGGCGACGCGTGGATCCCGATGGACGAGGCGCTGGCCCAGGCCGTCGTCGACGTCTCCGGGCGGCCGTACACGGTGTGCACCGGCGAACCGGAGATGATGCGCGGCTTCGTCGTCGGCGGGCACTACCCGACCGTGCTGAACAAGCACGTGTTCGAGTCGCTGGCCTTCCACGGCCACCTCGCGCTGCACGTGCGGGTGATCGACGGCCGGGACCCGCACCACATCACCGAGGCGGAGTTCAAGGCCGTCGCGCGGGCGTTGCGCGCCGCGACCGAGGCCGACCCGCGGGTCACCGGGGTGCCGTCGACCAAGGGCGCGCTCTAGGACCCCGACCGGAGCCGGGCCAGCACCGCGAGCACCCGCCGGTGCCCGGCGGTGTCGGCAGGCAGGTCGAGCTTGGTGAACACCGCGCGGACGTGCTTGTTCACCGCCGCGTCGGACAGCACGAGCGCGGCGGCGATCTCGGCGTTCGACCGGCCCTGCGCCATCAGGTCGAGCACCTCCCGCTCGCGCGGGGACAGCCGCCCGACCGGGTCCCGCCGTCGCCGGACCAGCCGCTGCACGACCTCCGGGTCGAGCACGGTCCCGCCGGCGGCCACCCGCTCGGCGGCGGTCGCGAAACCGGTCACGTCGGCGACCCGGTCCTTCAGCAGGTAGCCGACGCCCGCGCCGTCGCCGGTGTCGAGCAGCGCCTCCGCCGCGACCGGCTCGACGTACTGGGACAGCACCAGCACCGGCAGGCCGGGATCGGCGGTCCGCAGACCGACGGCGGCGCGCAGGCCGTCGTCGGTGTGGTCCGGTGGCATCCGGACGTCGGTCAGCACGAGGTCCGGCCGGTCCCGCCGGACCGCGCCGAGCAGCGCCGGGGCGTCGGCGACGGCGGCGACGACGGTGTGGGAGAACCGCTCCAGCAGGGCGACGAGCCCCTCCCGCATGAGGACGGCGTCCTCGGCGACGATCACGCGCACGGCAGCTCCACCCGCAGCAGGGTCGGGCCGCCGGGAGGACTGGAGAGCCGCACCCGTCCGCCCGCGAGCGCGACCCGCTCGGCCAGCCCGGTGAGACCGGACCCGCTCCCGGGGTCGGCGCCGCCGCGGCCGTCGTCGCGGACCTCGAGGACGAGCTGGTCGGCGTGCCGACGCCCGGTGACCGTCGCCGACCGGGCCCCGCTGTGCCGGGCGGTGTTGGTCAGGGCCTCGACGAGGACGAAGTACGCGGTCGTCGCGACCCGCGGCGGCAGCAGGCCCGCCGGTCGCAGGTCGACCTCGGTCGGCACCGGGCAGCGCGCCGCGTGGTCCTCCACGGCGGCGGCCAGCCCGTCGTCGGCGAGGGTCCGCGGGTCGAGCCCGCGGACGAGGTCGCGCAGCTCGGCGAGCGCGAGCCCGAGCTGGTCGCGGGCGTCGTCCAACCGGGCCGCCGCGGGGGAACCGTCGGCGGCGTCGAGGCGGGCCAGCCCGAGTGTCACCCCGAGCGCGACGAGCCGTTGCTGCGCACCGTCGTGCAGGTCCCGCTCGATCCGGGCGCGCTCGGTCTCGAACGCGCCGATCAGCCGCCGGGTGGCGACGTCGGCGATCCCCGGCCCCAGCTCGGCGCCACGCGGACCGAGGACGGTGCGGGTCAGCGCGGCCCGCGCACCGGCCCAGGCGGTCACCGTCCACGGCGCCGCGAGGAGCAGCAGGACACCGACGATCACCAGCGGCCACGCCGCCGGGTCGTCGACGGGGGAGAGGGCCAGCAGCACCGGCAGGACGAGGGAGAAGCCGAGGACGCAGGCGTCCAGCGCGGCCAGTCCGGTCGCGACGAGCAGCGCGAACCCGACCTCCCGCCAGGTGACGGCGGCCCGCCACCACGGCCCGGGCGGGCGGGGCGGCGCGGGCAGCGGCTCGTCGTCGACCAGCCGCAGCCGCCGTCGTTCCAGTGCCGCCAGCGGCCGTCCTGCCGACAGGACGGCCAGGACCAGCAGCGATCCGGTGCCGACGGCGAGCGCCGGCCCACCCAGTACCAGTCCGGAGCCGGGCACCGCGAACGCGCCCAGCACGACGGCGCCGAGTGCCGCTCCGGTGACGAGGTAGCCGAGCGAGCGCCACGGCCACGGCGTCGCGAGGAACCGCAGCGGCTGCTGGTCCATCGCCTGCCAGGCCGTCGCGATCCGCACACCCCGCAACGTAGGAGATCGCGGCGCCGCGCGCGGTAGTGCCAGGGCTACCTCCGCTCTCCCGTGCGGGTGACCGCGCCCGGCCCGGTCGCCGGGGTCTGCTCGGGAGCATGACCCCTCCTCTCGAACTGCGGGCCGTCCGCCGGGTGCACTCCGGCGCCGGTCCCGCGGTCGCCGCCCTCGACGGCGTCGACCTCACCCTGCGTCCCGGGACCCTCACCGCGGTGATGGGGCCGTCCGGCTCCGGCAAGTCGACGCTGCTGCACTGCGCGGCCGGGCTCGACGTGCCGACGTCGGGCCACGTGCTGCTCGACGGCACCGACCTCGGTGCGCTGTCCGAACGCAGCCGCACGCTGCTGCGCCGCGAACGGATCGGGTTCGTGTTCCAGGCGTTCAACCTGGTCACCTCGCTGACGGCCGCGCAGAACGTGGCACTGCCCGCGCGGCTCGCGCGGCGGCGCGTCTCCCGGGACGCGGTGACGGCGGCCCTGGACGAGGTCGGGCTCGCCGACCGCGCCGGGCACCGCCCCGCACAGCTGTCCGGGGGGCAGCAGCAGCGGGTCGCGATCGCCCGCGCCCTGCTGTCCCGCCCGGCGACGGTGTTCGCCGACGAGCCGACCGGCGCGCTCGACTCGACGTCGTCGGCGCAGGTCCTGGGGCTGCTGCGGCGGTGCACCGACGTGGCCGGGGTGACGACGTTGATGGTCACCCACGATCCGGCGGCCGCGGCCTGGGCGGACGAGGTGGTGGTCCTGCGCGACGGTCGCGTGCACGAGCGGTTCGGCGTCCCGGGCCGGTCGGGGGACGGGGACACGGCCACCGGGATCGCCCGCCGCGTCGCGGGGCGTGCGGGTGCCGTCCGATGATCGCCGCGGCGAACCTGCGGGTCCGGTGGCGGGAGCTGCTCGCGACGGTGCTCGCCGTCGCCGTCGGGGTGGGGCTGCTCGGCGCGGTACTGCTGGCCGCCGGGGCCGCCCGGCCGCCGGTGCAGGAGCGGCTCTCGGCGACGTCGGCGCTGGTCGTCCCGCCCCGGGTCGCGGAGTCCCGGACCCCGCGGTCCGACGGACGGGTCCCGTGGCCGTCGGCCGGGGCCGCCGCCGTCGCCGACCGGCTGGGCGCGACCCCGGGGACGACGGCGGTGCCCGACCGGTCGTTCCCCGCCGTCCCGATGCCGGGCGGCATCCCGGCCGGGGACCCGGAGGACCGGGAGGGCGGGCACGGCACCGCGAGCCTCGCGCTCGGCGGGTACCGGATCGTCGCGGGCGGGTCGCCGTCGGTTCCCGGCGAGGCCGTCGTCGGGGCGGACCTGGGCCTGCGCCCCGGTGCGGAGCTGCCGGTGCTGTTCGCCGACGCCGTCCGCCCGGTCCGGGTCACCGGCGTCACCGACGGCCCCGGGGTGTACCTGACCGACGCGGAGGCGGCCCGGCTCGCGCCCGGTGTCCGGACGATCGGGGTGCTCGGCCCGGTGCCGTCGGCGTCGCAGGTCCCGCCCGGCGCGGCGGTGCTGACCGGCGACGACCGCGGCGCCGTCGAGCCGGTGCAGGACTCCCGCGTCCGGTACCGCGGCGACCAGCTGCTCGCCGTGCTCGGCCTGCTGACCGGGGTGACGACGGTCGTCGTCGGGTCGGCGGCGCTGTCCACCGCGGTCGCCGGGCGGCGGCGCGAGCTCGGGCTGCTGCGCGCGGTCGGTGCCACGCCCGGCCAGGTCCGGCGGGTGGTGCTGGGGGAGGCCACGCTGGTCGGGGCCGCGGGTGCGGCGCTGGGAACGGCGCTCGCGGCCGCGCTCGGGACGGCGCTGTACCGGGCGCTCGTCGCGGTGGACGCCGCGCGGCCGATCGGGTCCGTGCCGGTGACGCCGGGGCCGCTGCTCGTCGCGGCCACGGCGGGGATCGTGCTGGCGCTCGGCGGTGGCCTCGCCGCGTCGAGGACGGCGGCGCGCGCGGTGCCGCTGGACGCCGTCACCGACCGCGGTCCCGCCGGCCGGGCCGGACGGCCGCGGCTGGTCACCGGGCTCGTCGTCGCGGTCGGCGGCGGGGTACTCGCGGTGCTCACCGCCGGTGCGGAGGGCGACGGCCGGATCGGGCTCGCGCTGGCGGCCGGGGCGGTGCTCGTGGTGGCCGCGGCGCTGCTGGCGCCCGCGGTGATCGCGCTTCCCGGTGGGCTCGCCGCCGTCCCGTCCCGAGGCGCACGAGCCCGTGGCTCCGGGCCGCTGTCCGGAGGGGCCGTGCCGGGCCTCGTGCGGGCCGGGCTCACCGCCGCACCGGCGCGGTCGGCGGCGGTGGCGGCACCGGCCGTCGTCGCGGTCGGGTTCGCGGTCCTGATCGGCGGCCTGGTCGACACGATGGCGGCGGCCTACCCGGCGCAGCGGACCGCGGTGCTGGCCGGCAGCGTCGCCGTCGAACAGGCAGGAGCGCCGGGGATGCCGGACACCACCGCCCGCGCGCTGTCCGTCCCCGGCGCGCGGATCCCGCTGCCGACCGTGCTGGTGCTGCGCGGCCCGGCCGGTCCGACCGCGGTGGACGCCGTCGGCACCGCCGACACCGCGCTCGTCCGGCCGGGGGAGGTGGTGCTCTCCGAGCCGGTCGCGGCCGGCCTCGGGGTGGTGGCGGGTGACGTGCTGCCCGTCCGGTTCGCCGACGGCAGCGACCCGGCGCTGCGGGTCTCCCGGGTGCTGCCACCGGACGAGCGGCGCGGGGACGTCGCCGTCGCACGGGACGACGTCCGTGCGCACGACCCGGCCGCGCTCACGGACACGGCGTTCCTCCCCTCGGACGCCGTGCCGGATCCGCCGCCGGCGGGCGTCACCGTGCGGGACGCGCGGTCCTACGCCCTGGCCGACTACGCCGTCGACGCCCAGCTCACCGACGCGCTCGCCGCGCTGCTCGTCGCCGTCTCGTCCGGTTACGGAGGGCTGGCCGTCGTGAACGGCATCGCGGCCGCCGCCCGCTCCCGCCGTCCCGACCTCGCGGTGCTCGCCGCGGCCGGTGCGACGCCCGGGCAGCGGATCGCGGTGGCCGCGGCCGAGGCGGGCGCCGCGACGCTCGTCGGGGTCGTGCTGGGCGTCGCGGTCACCGTCGCGCCGCTCCTGGCGGTCGCGTCGGGGCTGTCGGTCGCGACCGGCGCACCGGTCGCGGTGGTGATCGGTCCCGGGACCGTTGCCCTGGCCGCCGGGGCCTGCCTGGCGGCGGCGGCCGGGACGTCGGCCGTCGTCACGGCCCGCGCCGGGCGGTCCTGACGGTCGGCCACGGACCGGCGACTATCCTGGCCCGGTGACACGGATCGTCGTCCTCGACTACGGCTCGGGAAACCTCCGCTCCGCCGAACGGGCGCTGGAACGCGTCGGCGCGGACGTCACCGTCACGTCCGACTTCGACGCCGCGGTCGAGGCCGACGGGCTCGTCGTCCCGGGCGTCGGTGCGTTCGCGGCCTGCATGAAGGGTCTGCACGAGGTCCGCGGCCCGCAGATCATCGGCAGGCGCCTGGCCGGGGGACGGCCGGTGCTCGGCATCTGTGTCGGGATGCAGGTGATGTTCGAGCGCGGCGTCGAGTTCGGCGAGGACACCGAGGGCTGCGGCGAGTGGCCCGGGACCGTGGAGCGGATCCAGGCCGACGTCCTGCCGCACATGGGCTGGAACACCGTGCGGGTCCCCGACGGCAGCACCCTGTTCGCCGGGCTGGACGACGCGACCCGCTTCTACTTCGTGCACTCGTTCGGTGTGCGACGGTGGGAGCTGCAGGAGTCGCACGCGATCGCCCCGCCGAAGGTCACCTGGACCCACCACGGCGAGGACGTCGTCGCGGCCGTCGAGAACGGGCCGCTCACGGCCACGCAGTTCCACCCGGAGAAGTCCGGCGACGCCGGGGCGACCGTGCTGGAGAACTGGCTGACGTCCGTCGGCTGAGCGGACCCGGTGAGAGGGGATGATCGAGCCGTGCTGCTGAGCGGGGTCGACCACATCGCCACCCTGACCCACGATCCCCGGCGCCTCGGGGCCTTCTACGAGGCGGTGTTCGACGCCGAGATCGGGCCGACCCGGTCGCACGGGCAGGACGCCGAGGAGACGATGACGGTGATGCGGATCGGTCCGCACACCGAGCTCAACGTGTTCACCGTGCCCGGCAGCGACGAGGCCGACCGCCAGACCCCGATGTGGCACCGCGGGCGGCTGGACCACGTCGGTCTGCGGGCGTCGTCGTACGCGGCGTTCGCGACGATCCGGGAGCGGCTGATGGCGCACCGCGCCTCGGACGGCACGGTCAACGACTTCGGCGCGGCCTTCAGCATGTTCTTCCGCGACCCCGACGGTCTCGAGGGCGAGGTGCTCGTCCCCAAGGCGGCCGACGGGTCGCACCCCGTCGGCTGACACCGGCGGGCGCGGGCTCCCGGGCCACCCGCCGCGCGCGTTCCCGCCTGCCGGTGCGGCTCGCCGGCCCGGCCGCGCACCGGTGTGCCTGCCCGCGGTATCGCTCGTCGCACGCGTCCGGGCTCGCTCGTGTCGTGACTGTGTCGCCGACGCCGTCGCCGCTCCGCCGGTGACCAGCGGTCTCGCCGGTTCCGCGGGGACGGTGAGAAGTGCGGGATCGCGCCTCCGATCGGCGGGCCGCGCCTTTTCGCCGACGGGGCTCGCCCGGCTCGGGCGGTGGGCGGGTGGGCCGTCGCGGGATCGACCACGGAGCTGCAGCCTGCCTCGGTGCTGGGTCCGCCTGGGTGTTCTGGCGTGTTGTGGTGCTGGGTCTGGCGTGGTGCCCGGTCGGCCTCGGTGTTCTGGCGTTTTGTGGTGCTGGGTTCGGCGTGGTGCCCGGTCGGCCTCGGTGTCCCGGCACGCGCGGTGCCCGGCCCGCCGCGGTCCCCGGCCCGCCGCCGTGCCCCGGCCCGCCCCGGTGGCACAGCCCGTCGGCACCATGGCCCGCCGCGGGTCGATCGGGCCGAGCGGTCGTGTCCTTGCGCCGGATGGGCTCAGGTTCTTCTAGAGGGGACTGTCACGGCACCGGTAGAATCGAACACATGGTCGATCTGGACGGCGATCTCGTCTCGCTGGACGCGGTACTCGCCGACCCGTGCCCACACGGGATGCCCCGCAGTCTGTGTGCGCGGCTGTGCGGCGACGACGAGCCGTGGGCGGCGACGGTGCACCGGGACCGGCCGGTGGGGCACGGGTTGGCGTTGGAGTGCCAGACCGCGGGTGGCATGGCCGACCTGCTCTCCGACGAGCAGGTGCTCGCCGTGGTCGAAGGGGCAGAGCGGATGGTGCGCTGGGCCTCGGCGTTGCGGACCCGGATGCTGGGTGAGTTCGCGTCCCGGCACCCGGCGGGGTCGCGCGCGGCGCCACCGGACGCGGATCCGCGAGTAGTGTGCGAGGTCTCGCGGTGGTTGCCGGACCAGGTCGCGCTGGTCCTGGGCGTGAGCCGGGACCAGGCGCGGGGCCTGCTGGGGGAGGCGTTGCGGTTCCGGCAGGTGCTGCCGCGGACGCTGTCGACGTGGGAGTCGGGGGAGATCGACGAGCGCCTCGCGTGCGCGATCGGCGACGCCACCGCCGTGTTGTCCGACGAGCTCGCCCGGGAGGTCGAGGATCGGATCCTGGCCGGTGCACCGGGGACGCCGTACCGGCTGCTGCGGGACCGACTGCGTCGCGCGATCGCGCGGGCCGATCCCGACGGCGCCCGGGTCCGGCACGAGCGGGCGAAGGCGGACCGGCGGATGTCGATCAGTCGTGGCGACGAGGGGATGGCCTCGTTGTGGCTGGGCGGCACGGCGGAGCAGACCGAGGCGTCGTGGCGGTGCGTGGACCGGCTGGCCCGGTCGCTCGGCACGGACGATCCGCGGACGTTGGACCAGCGGCGGGTCGACCTGGCCCACCAGCTGTTGCAGGGCACGCTGTCGGTGACCGACCTGGGCAGCGTCTGCGCCGCGGTCGAGGGCGAGCTCGGCAGGGCGGGTGCCGAGGCGGTGTCGGTCGGTGAGGCGGTGTCGGTCGGTGAGGCGGCGTCGGTCACCGAGGCGGTGGTCCGGGCGCTCGCGGCGAAGCCGGATCCGTCCGACGTGATCGGGCGCAAGCCGTTGATCCAGGTCGTGGTCTCCCTCGACACCCTGCTCGGGGCGGATCGGCCGGCGGAGCTGGTCGGGCACGGTCCGATCCCGGCGGTCACCGCTCGCGCGCTGGCCGCGGGCGGGGTGTGGCAGCGGCTGGTGACCGATCCGTTGTCGGGCGTGTGCCTGGACCACGGGCGCAGCACCTACCACCCGCCGGAGGGTCTGGCCGACTTCGTGCGGTCGCGGGACGGGACGTGCCGCGGCCCGTCGTGCACCCGGCCGATCCGGGACCTGGATCACCTGGTGCCGTGGGCCGCAGGCGGACCGACGAGCGCGGCGAACCTGCACGGACTGTGCCTGGGGCATCACAAGCTGAAGGACGTGCCGGGCTGGCAGGTCCTGGCCGGGCCGGACGGCGCGTTGACCTGGATCAGCCCGTGCGGCTGGTCGGAGACCTCGCGCCCGGCGGACTACCGGCACTTCACCGATCCGCTCGAGCCGAGTTCGGAGACGATCGGGGGGTCGGCTATGACGACCTCCGACGGTCCGGCCGACCGGACGACCTGCCCGGGCGCCGACGGGCCGGGAGACGGGACAGGGGATCCGTTCCAGGGCCCGCCTTTCTGACCAGGTACGTCCGGTAGACGCGGACGACCGGTCGGTCCACGGATGTGAGCCGCCGGTCCGAATGGTGTGAGCCGGGGTGGGCTGAACCGGCCGTGACACGGGGACGAGCTGGCTACGCTCAGCCGACACCCGCCCGGGAGGATCCGTGCCGCCACCCCGTTCGCGACCGGTCGTCGCCGTCGTCCTGGCCGTGGCAGTGATGGTCGTGGGGTGCAGTTCCGGTCCGGCCGGCCCGCCGGATCCGTTCCCGCCCCGTCCGGTGGACATCGCCATCGAGCGGTTGGATCCGTGCGCCCTGTTGAGCGACACGACTCGATCCGAGCTGCAGATGGGTGGCGCGCGTGCCGGCACAGCGCCGGTGAGGGGCGTCTCGACGCAGGTGTGCGGCTGGTCGAGCATCCGCACGGGATACGACTACAGCGTGCAGTTCCTCCCCGAGGACGCCGCCGACGCGGTCGGAGCGCCCGGGACCCGGGTCGGGGTCGTCGAGGGGTACGGGTCGGTCCGGGTGATCGACCGGGTCGGCTCCTACCCGTTGTGCGAGATCGTCGTCGACGTCGGTGAGGCACGGGCGATTCGAGCTCGCGCCGCTGCGATCACGCGGGAAACGGACGGATCGCCTCGCCCCGCCGACGAGGTGTGCCGCAGGGCGGAGACGGTCGCGGCCGACGCACTGCGCACCGCCGTCCGCGGCCGGACCGGCTGACAGGAGGTCGTTCGCGATCGAGAACCGTCACCGTCATCGTCCTGTGGGTGGACGCGACGGTTCCTACGGTCCCGCCCATGATGATTGCTGCGAACAGTCCACGGGGAACGGCATCGGACAGTCTGATGACGCAGGTCGGTCCCGAGAACGTCCTGGCGGTACACGCCATTCTGGCCGCGCAGGCCGAGGCGATGAACGCCGCCCTGAGCGCCGCCGACTGGATGCGGGACATCCCGCGGTGCGGCGACGACCCCGTGTCGATCGACGCCAAGGCCGCGTTCCAGCCGAAGATCGACCGGATACTCCAGGTGCATCGCGCCCACCTCGACGAAGTGACCGAAGCGGTCGACCGGCTCCGCGAGGCGGCATTGCAGTACCGGTACACCGACGACGACATCGCCGCCGCGCTGATCCCCGCCCGCGAGAAGTTCGGCCTCCCCGCGCTCGGCTGAGTACACACCTGGCCGGCCCGCCCGACCGCACGACGACAGAGCGTGTGCCCGGTGCCTCGGCTGCCCGGGGGCGAAGACGTGGCCGCTCCCACGTGTCGCTCTCCGCTTCGTGGACCGGTCGCCCTGATCAGGCTCCTCCGGGAGGAGGCGGTCGCTAGTCTCGCCGGACGCGCCCGACTGGAGGATCCGTGGCCCGTTCGCATGCCCGTCCACGTCGGATGATCGCCCTGATGGTCGCGACGGCCGCGACGGTGGCCGGCTGCAGCTCTGCCCCGGCGGCTCCGCCCGATCCGTTCCCGCCCCGGCCGGCGGAGATCGACATCGAGCGCCTGGACCCGTGCGCTCTGGTGGGGGCCCGCGCTCGTGCCGACCTCCGAGTGGGGACGGGCAGGCCGGCGACCGCCGTGTCGAGTGGGACGACGACGCGTGCGTGCGGCTGGGGCAGCCTGGACACCCCGTTCGACTACAGCGTCCAGCTGATCCCGCAGGACGCGGCGGATGCCGTGGGTGCCCCCGGAGCGGTCGTCGGCACGATCGCGGGATACGGGACGGTCCGGATCGTGGAGCGTGAGGCCACCTATCCGCTCTGCGAGATCCTCGTCGACGTCGGGGAGGCGCAGCTGATGCGGATCCAGGTGCAGACCGTCGAACGGCAGCGGGGCTCGGGCGCGCCGTACCCGGTCGACCAGGTCTGTGCGCAGGCGGACGCCGCCGCGACCGAGGCACTGGAGAGCGCGCGCCGGAGGGTCTCCTGACATCGGGTTCGCTCGTGCGAACCGGGCTGTGGAGAACCGCGTGGGCGGGATCGTCGGCTCCTACCGTTCCGGGCGTGACGATCGCAGCGAACTCACCCCGCGGAACCGCCTCGGACAGCCTGATGGTGCAGGTCGACGCCCACAACGTCCTGGCGGTGCACGCACTGCTCGCCGCGCAGGCGGAGGCGATGATGGCCGCCCTCCGGGACGCGAACGGGTTGCGCGCCATCCCGCGGTGCGGTGACGACGTCGTGTCCGTCGACGCACAGGCCGTGTTCCAAGCGAAGATCGACTCCATTCTCGACATCCACCAGGCGCACGCCGACGAGGTCCGCGAGGCCGCCGACCGGCTCCGGGAGGCGGCGTTGCAGTACGAGTACACCGACGACGACATCGCCGCTGCGCTCGTTCCCGCCCGCGAACGGCTCGGGCTGCCGGCGCTCAGCTGACCGCGTACTCCCCGCTCCGCAGGTCGAACGTGACGGCCCGCCGGTCGTCGCGCAGCGCGTCGAGCACGTGCCCGACGAGAGCGCCGACGTCCGAGCCCGCGCTGATGCCGGTCGGCAGGGTCCCCGCCACGGCCCGGTCGGCCAGGCCGGTCTCGATGTGCGGTGGGCGGACGTCGAGGACCCGCACGCCCTGCCGTCGCGCGGCCGGGCGGGTCGCGGTCAGCCACGCCGAGAGCGCCGCCTTGGACGCCGAGTAGGTCGCCATCCCGGGCGTCGGGACGTCGGCGAGGATCGCGGAGATCATCGCGACGGTGCCGCCGCCGTCGTCCTTCGGCGGGAACCGGCGCAGCGCGGCCCGGCCCAGCGTCATCGGGGCCTGCGCGTTCACCGTCAGGAGGTGCTCGGTGACCACGTCGGTCTCGGCCTCGTCACCGAACCCCGCCACCCCGATCGCGACGACCAGCAGGTCCAGCCCGCCGAGCGCGTCCGCCGCCTCGTCGACGACGGCGGCGCACCGCTCCAGGTCCAGCGCGTCGAGGGTGAAGGTCGGCTCGTCGCCCTGCCCGGCCGGTGCGGACCGGCCCGCCAGTGCGAGCGTCGCGCCGGCGTCGCGCAGGGCGTCGGTCAGCGCCGCACCGAGCACCCCCGTCGCACCGACGACCAGCGTGCGTGCCCCGGAGAGATCCATGCCGGCGACGGTAGGGCCGCCGGCACCGGGTCGCGCGCCGAGTTCGACGACGCCGTCCCCGGCCACCCCCGGGCCGTGGGGCGGCCCTGGATACCCTTGGCCCCGTGAGCTTCACGTTGCTTCCCGCGGTGGACGTCGTCGACGGCCAGGCCGTCCGGCTGGTGCAGGGCGAGGCCGGCACCGAGACCGGTTACGGCTCGCCCCTGGAGGCCGCCCTGACCTGGCAGCGCGGCGGCGCCGAGTGGGTGCACCTGGTCGATCTCGACGCGGCGTTCGGGCGGGGCTCGAACGCCGAGCTGCTCGCCGAGGTCGTCGGCACGCTGGACCTGTCCGTCGAGCTGTCGGGCGGCATCCGCGACGACGAGTCCCTCGAGCGCGCGCTGTCGACCGGCGCCGCCCGGCTCAACCTCGGCACGGCCGCGCTGGAGAACCCGGAGTGGTGCCGGCGTGTCCTCGCCGAGCACGGCGACCGGATCGCGATCGGGCTCGACGTCAAGATGATCGACGGGCGGCGCCGGGTCGCCGGCCGCGGCTGGACCACCGACGGCGGTGACCTCTGGGAGGCCCTGGAGCGGCTCGACCGCGACGGTGCGGCCCGCTACGTCGTCACCGACGTCTCCAAGGACGGCACGCTGCAGGGCCCGAACGTCGACCTGCTCACCGAGGTCGCGAAGGCGACTACGGCGCCGGTCGTCGCGTCGGGCGGGATCGCCGAGGTGGCCGACCTGGTCCGGCTCGCCGAGGTCGCCGCGACCGGCGTGAACATCGAGGGCTCGATCATCGGGAAGGCGCTCTACGCCGGCCGGTTCACCCTGCCGGAGGCGCTGGAGGCCGTCCGGAAGGTGGGTGCCTGATGGGCGTCGCGGTCCGCGTCATCCCCTGCCTGGACGTCGACGCCGGGCGCGTGGTGAAGGGCGTCAACTTCAAGGAGCTCCGCGACGCGGGCGACCCGGTCGAGATGGCCCGCGTCTATGACGCGGAGGGCGCCGACGAGCTGACCTTCCTCGACGTCACGGCGTCGTCGTCGGACCGCGGGACGATGATCGACGTCGTCCGGCGCACGGCCGAGCAGGTGTTCATCCCGCTGACCGTCGGCGGCGGCATCCGCACCCCCGACGACGTCGACCGGATGCTCCGCGCCGGTGCCGACAAGGTCGGTGTGAACACCGCGGCGATCGCCCGGCCGGAGCTGCTGCACGAGATGTCGCGGCGGTTCGGCTCGCAGTGCATCGTGTTGTCCGTCGACGCCCGCCGGGTCCCGGAGGGCGGGCAGCCGCAGCCGTCGGGCTGGGAGGTCACCACGCACGGCGGCCGACGTTCCGCGGGGATCGACGCCGTCGAGTGGGCCGAGCGCGGCCAGGAGCTGGGCGTCGGCGAGATCCTGCTCAACTCGATGGACGCGGACGGCACCCGCGCCGGGTTCGACCTGGAGATGATCGAGGCCGTCCGGAAGGTGGTCGACGTCCCGGTGATCGCCTCCGGCGGTGCGGGCGCGGTCGAGCACTTCACCCCGGCCGTCCGCGCCGGCGCCGACGCCGTGCTCGCGGCCAGCGTGTTCCACTTCGGACAGCTGCGGATCGGCGAGGTCAAGGACGCGATGCGCGACGGGGGAGTGGAGGTCCGATGAGCACGCGGGTCACCGAGTCGGCGCTGGACCCTGCGGTCGCCGCCCGGCTCAAGCGCGACGCCGACGGCCTGGTCTGCGCGGTCGTCCAGTCGCGGGCCGGTGAGGTGCTGATGGTCGGCTGGATGGACGACGAGGCGCTGCACCGCACGCTGACCACCGGCCGCGGCACCTACTGGTCCCGGTCCCGGCAGGAGTACTGGGTCAAGGGCGACACGTCGGGACACGTGCAGCACGTGCACGAGGTGCGGCTGGACTGCGACGGCGACGCCGTGCTCGTCGTCGTCGACCAGGAGGGCCCGGCCTGCCACACCGGCACCCGGACCTGCTTCGACACCGACGTCCTGCTCGCCGCCGAGTAGCGGAGCAGCGGAGTAGCGGAGAGCAGCGGCTACGGGTGCACCGGCGGCATCGGGGGCACCGGTGGCGCCGGTTCCGGGGGCGCGCTCGTCACCCAGCGGATCCCCGCGGTGATCAGCGTCCCGCCGGCCCGGACGACGGTCGCCTCGGTGACCGGCAGCCACGGCAGCCGCAGCGGCATCCGCGCCCAGCGCGGCAGCAGGCCCACCGACGCGGCCGCCAGCACGCCGTAGGGCACCCGCGCGGTCAGCGGCAGCGGCGGTTCCAGGAGCAGGAACCGGGCGGCGTCGCGGGCCTCCGGGGTGCCGCGCAGCTCCGGCCGGTACCCCTCGATCTGTGCGGCCAGCTCCGCGGCCGTCTCCGGCGGGTCCGGCACGCCCAGCGCGCGGGCGACGCGTGCGGTGTCGGCGACGTAGCGGTCCCGGCCCGCCGCGTCGAGGGGCTCGCTGCCGTAGCGGTCGTGCGCGGTGAGGAAGCTGTCGATCTCGGCGACGTGCACCCAGCGCAGCAGGTGCGGGTCCGACGCCGAGTAGGGGCGCCCGTCCGGCGCCGTCCCCTGCACGTACCCGTGCGCGTGCCGGATCCTCGCGATGACGCGCTCGGCCTCCTCGGCCGGGCCGAACGTCGTCGCGGCCAGGAAGTACGACGTCCGCTGCAGCCGTCCCCACGGGTCGCCGCGGAACCCCGAGTGCCCCGCGACGCCGGCCATGGCGAGCGGGTGCAGCGACTGCAGCAGCAGCGCGCGCAGCCCGCCGACGAACATCGACGCGTCGCCGTGCACCCGGCGGATCGGGGCGTCGTCGTCGAACCAGCGGGGGCCGTCGGCGCCGAGGATCCGGGCCCGGCGGCCGGAGCCCTCGTCGCCGGCGACCCGGGAGAACACCGCCGAGCCGACCCGGGACCGCAGGGCCGCGAGCCGGTCGGTGACGGCGCCGGGCAGCAGCGCGACGGGATCGGTCATCACCTCAGTGTGCGGGCGGCGCCGGGACCCGGCCACCGCGCCGCCGGGCGGCCGCCTCCGGCTGCGCCGACCGGGCCACGGTGGGCACGGGACCGGCGCGGCGCGACCCGGAACGGCCGCGACCTGGGGTAGGACGGTCCCCGGGACGGCCGGGCCGAGGGGAGCGACATGACCGTCGGGGTGCTGCTGGTGGACGACGACGCGGTCCGCGCCGGCCTGCGCGCCGTGGTCGCCGCCGAGCCGGACCTCACCGTCCTCGGCGAGACCGCCCGGGGTGCCGAGGCACCCGGGCTGGTCGCCTGGCTGCGCCCCGACGTCGTCCTCGCCGGGGTGCGGCTGCACACCACCGGCGACCTCACCGTCACCCGGGACCTGCTCGCCCGGCCGGACCCGCCGCGCGTGCTGGTGCTGACGACGTTCGGCCACGACCGCCGGGTGTACGATGCGCTCTGTGCGGGGGCGTCCGGGTTCCTGCTCCGGCGCACCCCGTCCCGCGACGTCGCCCGCGCCGTGCGGACCGTCGCGGCGGGGGAGGCGCTGCTGTTCCCCGCCGCCGTCCGCGAGCTGGTCGCCGGGTTCGCGCCCGCCGGCGGGGACCGGCTGGCCGGGGCGGGGCTGACCGCCCGCGAGGGCGAGGTGCTGCGACTGGCGGCGCGGGGGCTGTCCGACGCCGAGATCGCCGACGAGCTGCGCCTCGACGTGCCGACGGTGACGGCGGACGTCGCGGCGGTGCTCGCCAAGACCGGCGCACGGCACCGGACGCAGGCCGTCGTGACCGCCTACGCCTCCGGGTTCGTCGACCCCAGGTTCCCGGTCAGGTAGCGCTGCACGGTCGGGCCGATCGACGCGACGAGCTCCTCCCGGGAGGCCGACGCCAGCGGTTCCAGCCGCACCACGTACCGCATCATCCCCAGCCCGATCAGCTGCGACGCGACCAGCGCACCCCGCTCCGCGCGCCGGTCCGGCGACACCCGCTCCGTCACCGGCCGCAGGATCACCCGGGTCACGAACTCGCGCAGCATCCGGGCGGCGAACTCGTGCCCGGCGACGCTCCGCAGCAGCGCGGCCATCGCACCACCGTCGCCGGCGGCGTCCCACACGGAGAGGAAGCCGCCGACCACCCGCTCGCCGACGTCCCGCGGGTCGCCGCCGAGCACCTCGGCCCGCACCCGGGCCGGGTCGATCTCCAGCTCCAGGGTCGCGACGAACAGCTGGTCCTTGCCGCCGAACCAGTGGTTGACCATCGCCGCGTCCACCCCGGCGCGCTCCGCGATCCGGCGGACGGTGGCGCCCTCGTAGCCGCGTTCGGCGAACTCGGCGCGACCCGCCGCGAGCAGCGCGGCCCGGGTGTCGGTGCCGCCCGAACGACGCCCGCGGCGCCGCCGGGGCTGCTCGGCGTCGGCCTGGGAGGCGGTCATGACCCCATCTTCACCCGCCCGACCGTGCCCGTCACGGTGGGGGACAATGCTCGCCATGACCGCTGTGCCCGGCACCACGACCGTCCTCTCGGCCGCAGCGTTGGGAGCGGTGAGCCCGAGCCGCGAGGAGTTCCGCGAGCTCGCCCGCGCGCACCGGGTGATCCCGGTGACCCGGCGCCTGCTGGCCGACGACGAGACCCCGGTCGGCGTCTACCGCAAGCTGGCCGACGGCCGGGCCGGCACCTTCCTGCTGGAGTCCGCGGAGAACGGCCGGTCCTGGTCGCGCTGGTCGTTCGTCGGGGCGCGCAGCGCCGCCGCGCTGACCGCCGTCGACGGCGAGCTGCGCTGGACCGGTGAGGTGCCCGACGGCCTGCCCACCAGCGGCGACCCGCTCGACGCGCTGCGCACCGTCGTCACCGAGCTGCACTCCGAGCCGCTGCCCGGCCTGCCCCCGCTGACCGGCGGGATGGTCGGCTACCTGGGCTACGACGTCGTCCGCCGGGTGGAGCGGATCGCCGACCCGGACGACCCGGCCGTCGACGACCTGCAGCTCCCGGAGCTCGTGATGCTGCTGGCCACCGACCTGGCCGCGCTCGACCACCACGAGGGCACGGTCACCCTCATCGCGAACGCGATCAACTGGGACGCCTCGGACGAGCGCGTCGACCAGGCCTACGACGACGCCGTCGCCCGGCTGGACCGGATGACCGGCGAGCTGGGGGCCGCGGCGCCGTCGTCGGTGGCGGTGTACCGGCCGGGCGAGCCGCAGTTCCTCCGCCGCCGCACCCCGGCCGAGCACCACGCCGCGATCGAGGACGCGAAGGAGCAGATCCGGGCGGGCGAGGCCTTCCAGATCGTGCTCTCGCAGCGCTTCGAGATGGAGTGCGACGCCGACCCGCTCGAGGTCTACCGGGTCCTCCGCACCACGAACCCGAGCCCGTACATGTACCTGCTCAGCCTGGAGGACGCTGCGGGCGGGCCGCCGTTCTCGATCGTCGGGTCCAGCCCGGAGGCCCTGGTCAGCGTGCTCGACGGCCGCGCGACGACGCACCCGATCGCCGGTACCCGGTGGCGCGGCGCGACCGACGAGGAGGACGAGCTGCTCGAGAAGGAGCTCCGCGGCGACGAGAAGGAGCGCGCGGAGCACCTGATGCTCGTCGACCTCGGCCGCAACGACCTGGGCCGGGTCTGCGAGCCGGGCACCGTCACCGTCCGGAACTTCTTCGAGATCGAGCGCTACAGCCACGTCATGCACCTGGTCTCGACGGTCACGGGGCTGCTGCGCGGCGGACGTACGGCGTTCGACGCCGTCGTCGCCTGCTTCCCGGCGGGCACCCTGTCCGGCGCGCCGAAGGTCCGGGCGATGCAGGTCATCGACCGGCTGGAGCCGACCCGCCGCGGCCAGTACGGCGGCATCGTCGGCTACCTGGACTTCGCCGGGAACGCCGACACCGCGATCGCCATCCGCACCGCGATGATCCGCAACGGGACGGCCTACGTGCAGGCCGGCGGCGGGATCGTCGCCGACTCCGACCCGGCCGCCGAGGACACCGAGTGCCTCAACAAGGCCAGGGCGGTGCTGTCGGCCGTCGCGGCCGCGGGCTCCCTGCGGCCGCCCGAGACGAACGGGTCCACCCCGTGACGGCCGCCGCCCCGGAACGCACCGATCGGCGGGCCCTCGGGCTCGTGGTCCTCGGCCTGCTGGCCGGGGCCGCGGCGCTGTGGGGATCCGGATCGGCGGCCTGGTTCGGCGTGGCGGTGCCGACGGGGACCCGCGGCACCGTCGAGGCGACCGCGACCGGGGCGCAGCTGCAGCCGGCGGTGACGGCGGTCGCGGCGTTGCTGCTGGCGGCGGTCGCCGCGCTGGTGGCCCTGTCCGGCATCGCGCGCCGACTGCTGGGCGTGCTCGTCGGGCTGGCGGCGATCGCCGCCGTCGGGCTGACGGTGCGGCTGCTCGTCGTCCCGCCGACGGCGGCCGAGCTCGCCTCGGCCCGGTCCGGGCTCACCGCGCCGAACGCGCCGGGCGGGATGGGCGCGGTGACGGCGACCCCGTGGCCGTGGCTCGCCGTCGCGGGTGGTGTGCTCGCGCTCGGGGCGGCCGTGCTCCTGGTGGTCCGGGAACCCCGGCTGCCGCGGCTCGGTGCGCGCTACTCCGCTCCCGGGGCACGGGAGCGGGCGACGGAGTCGGACCCGGACCGCGCGGCCTGGGAACGGCTGGACGCGGGCGGCGACCCGACGGTGGGGCCGCGTGAGGGGGAGAACTAGCATGGCGCCGACGACGGACGACGCGCGAGGTGGAGAAGGAGTCGACACGGTGGGCACGGGACAGCACGACGGAGCCGGCGGCGGTGTGCCGAGCGTCCTGGAATCCATCGTGGAGGGTGTCCGGGAGGACCTCGCCGAGCGGGAGAAGGCGGTCGATCTCGAGGAGATCAAGCGCCGGGCCGCGGCCGCGCCGCCTCCCCGGGACGCGATGGCCGCGCTGCGCGAGCCCGGTGTCGGCGTCATCGCCGAGGTGAAGCGGGCGAGCCCGTCCAAGGGGTCGCTGGCCGACATCCCGGACCCGGCCGACCTGGCGGAGACCTACGCCGACGGCGGCGCCCGCGTGATCAGCGTGCTCACCGAGCAGCGCCGGTTCGGCGGCTCGCTCGCCGACTTCGACGCCGTCCGTGCGCGGGTCGACGTCCCGCTGCTGCGCAAGGACTTCATCGTCACGCCGTACCAGGTGCACGAGGCCCGCGCGCACGGCGCGGACGTCGTGCTGCTGATCGTCGCCGCGCTGGAGCAGCCGGTGCTGGACTCGCTGCTCGACCGGGTCGAGTCGCTCGGGATGACCCCGCTCGTCGAGGTGCACACCGAGGAGGAGTGCGACCGCGCGCTGGAGGCCGGTGCGACGCTGATCGGCGTCAACTCGCGCAACCTGCACACCCTCGAGGTGAACCGCTCGGTGTTCGGCGAGATCGCGCCCGGACTGCCCTCCAACGTGATCAAGGTGGCCGAGTCCGGTGTCCGCGGCCCCGGTGACCTGCTCACCTACGCCGGCTGGGGCGCCGACGCGGTGCTCGTCGGCGAGGGCCTGGTGACCAGCGGCGATCCCGCCTCCGCGGTCCGCGGCCTTGTCGCCGCGGGGTTCCACCCCTCCTGCAGCCGCACCGGCGCCTGAACCAGTGCTCGCGTCCGCACTCACCCCGGCCGTCACCACCGCGCTCGCCGCCATCCCGAGTCCGGACCGTGGTGTCTGGCACCTCGGCCCGATCCCGATCCGCGCGTACGCGCTCTGCATCGTCGCCGGCATCGCGCTCGCGCTGTGGTGGGGGGAGAAGCGGCTCGTCGCCCGCGGTGGGCGGCCCGGCACGGTCCTCGACGTCGCCGTCTGGGCGGTCCCGTTCGGCCTGGTCGGCGGGCGGCTCTACCACGTCGCGACCGACTGGCAGACGTACTTCGGACCCGGCGGCGACCCGCTCGGCGCGCTGGAGATCTGGAACGGCGGGCTCGGCATCTGGGGCGCCGTCGCGCTCGGTGGTGTCGGTGCGTGGATCGGCTGCCGGCGCCTCGGCGTCCCGCTACCGGTCTTCGCCGACGCCGTCGCGCCCGGCATCGTCGTCGCGCAGGCGGTCGGCCGGCTCGGCAACTGGTTCAACCAGGAGCTCTACGGCGGTCCGACGACGCTGCCGTGGGGGCTGGAGATCTACCGGCGGGTGGATCCGGCGACCGGGCTGGAGGATGCCCTCGGCGGCGTCGCGATCGACCCGACGCCGATCGCGGTCGTCCATCCGACGTTCCTCTACGAGCTGCTGTGGAACCTCGTCGTCGCCGCGGTCGTGGTGTTCGCCGACCGCCGCTTCCGGCTCGGCCACGGCCGCGCGTTCGCCGTCTACGTCGCGGGCTACACGCTGGGCCGGTTCTTCATCGAGCTGATGCGCACCGACCCCGCCACCCGGGTGTTCGGCGACCTGCGGATCAACGTCGTCGTGTCCGCCGTGGTGTTCGTCGGTGCGGTCGCCTACATCGCGTTCGCCCCGAAGGGGCGCGAGGACTTCCGGCAGGCCGACCCGGAACCGGACCCCGACGAGGAGTCCGCGCCCGACCGCACGGAGGCGTGAGCGCCGTGGCCGGTTTCTCCGGCTTCGGCGACGCCGCGGTCGAGTTCTACGACGGCCTGCTCGCCGACAACTCCCGGGCGTACTGGACGGACAACCGCGAGGTCTACGAACGCGACGTCCGCGCCCCGATGCTCGCCCTCCTCGCCGACCTGGAGGACGAGTTCGGCGCCGGGAAGGTCTTCCGCCCGCACCGCGACGTCCGGTTCTCCGCGGACAAGACGCCGTACAAGACGCACTGCGGCGGCTACACCGCACCGTTCTACGTCGAGGTGTCGTCCGAGGGCATGCTCGCCGCGGGTGGCTACTACATGATGGCGCCCGACCAGGTCGCCCGGTTCCGCACGGCGGTGGACGACGAGCGCCGCGGCGAGGATCTCCGCGACCGGCTGGCGGCCGCCGAGAAGGACGGGCTGGCCGTCGGCGGGGAGACCCTCAAGACCCGCCCGCGTGGCACCGACCCCGACCACCCGCGACTGGACCTGCTGCGGCACAAGGGCCTCTTCGTGTCCCGCCGGTGGCCGCCGGACGAGGTCCTGCACGGCCCGCGGGCCAGGGACCGGGTCCGGAAGGTCTGGCGCGCAGCGGGTCCGCTCGCCGAGTGGCTGGCCGACCACGTCGGGCCGAGCGAGCAGCCCCGCCGCTGAGCGGCAGCGGTGCCGGGTCACGGGACTGCCGCGGCCGCCACTGCGCGTTCTGCCCGCCTGTCCTGCCGGTCTGTCCTGCCCGCCGGTGCGCTGCGTGCGTCACTCTGCTGTCCGTGCCGTGCCGTGCCGTGCCGTGCCGTGCCGTAGGTGCAGGTCGCGTCGGCGTGGCCCGCCGGGAGGGGGTGCCCTTCTGGCGAATCGCTTCCTCGGGCAGCGATGTCCGGGAAGGGATCGGTCCTGGGCCCCGGGCCGGGTGTCCGGCGGTGTGCGTGCGATCCCCCCCCCGGGGGTCCTTCTGCGGAATCGCTTCCCCGAGCAGCGATTCCAGGAAAGGGCACCTGCGGATCCGGGCTCGCGCACCGGGGACGGTGTCCGCGGTGGTGTGTCGCCGGGGTCCTCGGGCTCGAACCGCTGACTCAGGCAGCGAGCCGAGCCGCTCAGCCGAGCCGCGACCGGCCGGACCGCTCGCCGGAGCGCAGCCTCGCCGTCCCGACGTACAGGCCGAGTCCGAGCAGGGCGCCGGCGATGTCGGTGAGTCCGTCCAGCACGTCGCCGCTGCGGCCGATCGGCAGCGCGGCCTGCAGCACCTCGGACGCCGCCGCGTACACGACGAGCCCGCCCAGCAGCGGCCACGGACGCAATCCCGCGGTGCGCCCGGTCCAGGCGAGCAGGGCGAAGACGAGCAGGTGCACGATCTTGTCGGTGCCGGGCGGTGCGGTCGGCACCCCGGAGGCCGGGGTGAACAGCACGACCAGGCTGAGCAGGACCGCGAGGACGAACGGCTGGACACGCACGACCCCAGTCTCCTCCACCGGCTCCACCCGACCGGACACCGACTGGCCTTGCGCCGGGAACCTGATCGTTCCAGTACAGCGCTACGCTGGTCCCGTGACACGTCGAACCAAGATCGTTTGCACCATCGGGCCGGCCACCGCGACACCTGACCGGATCCGGGATCTCGTCGACGCCGGGATGGACGTGGCCCGGCTCAACTTCAGCCACGGCGATCGCGAGGACCACAAGCGCGTCTACGACATGGTCCGCGACGCCGCCGACTCCAGCGGTCGCGCCGTCGGCGTCCTGGCCGACCTGCAGGGCCCGAAGATCCGCCTGGGCCGGTTCACCGACGGGCCCACCGAGTGGCGCACGGGCGAGGAGGTGCGGATCACGTGCGACGACGTGGCCGGCACCCACGACCGCGTCTCCACCACCTACAAGGGACTCGCGCAGGACGCGAAGGTCGACGACCGCATGCTCGTCGACGACGGCAAGGTCGGCCTGCGGGTCGTGGCCGTCGAGGGCAACGACGTCGTCTGCCGGGTCACCGAGGGCGGCCCGGTGTCCGACAACAAGGGCCTCTCCCTGCCGGGGATGAACATCTCGGTGCCGGCGCTGTCGGAGAAGGACATCGCCGACCTCGAGTTCGCGATGGCGCTGCGGGCCGACGTCGTCGCGCTGTCGTTCGTGCGCAGCCCCGCCGACATCGAGCTCGTCCACAAGATCATGGACCGCACCGGCTACGGCCGGGTCCCGGTCGTCGCGAAGCTGGAGAAGCCGGAGGCGGTCGACAACCTCGAGGCCGTCGTCCTGGCCTTCGACGGGATCATGGTCGCCCGCGGCGACCTCGGCGTCGAGCTGCCGCTGCAGAACGTCCCGCTGGTGCAGAAGCGCGCGGTGCAGATCGCCCGGGAGAACGCCAAGCCCGTCATCGTGGCCACCCAGATGCTGGACTCGATGATCACCAACTCGCGGCCGACCCGGGCCGAGGCGAGCGACGTGGCGAACGCGGTCCTCGACGGCACCGACGCCGTGATGCTCTCCGGCGAGACGAGCGTCGGCCGGTTCCCGATCAAGACGGTGCGGACGATGGCCGAGATCGTCGAGGCCGTCGAGTCCGGCCCCGCGACCGTGCCGCCGCTGAACCACGTGCCGCGCACCAAGCGGGGCGTGCTGTCGTACGCGGCCCGCGACATCGGCGAGCGGCTCTCGGCGCGTGCGCTGGTCGCGTTCTCGCAGTCCGGTGACACCGTGCGCCGGCTCGCCCGGTTGCACACCCGGCTGCCGCTGCTGGCCTTCACCCCCGAGCCTGCGGTCCGCAGCCAGCTCGCGATGACCTGGGGTGTGGAGACCTTCCTGGTCGACAAGGTGGACTCGACCGACGCCATGGTCCGGCAGGTCGACCACGCGATCCTGTCGATCGGCCGGTTCAAGCCGGGCGACCTCGTCGTGATCGTCGCGGGCTCGCCGCCCGCGACCGTCGGCTCGACCAACCTGATCCGGGTGCACCGCCTGGGCGAGGACGACCTCACCTGATCGCGCATACTCCCGTCCCGTGAGCCCCGCCGAACCCGTTCCCGCGACCGAGCCGCAGGCGACCGCCGCCGACGGCGAGCCGCGCGGCCAGGCCGTCCTCGACGACCTGGTCTCGCTGCTGGACCTCGAACGCCTGGAGGACAACCTCTTCCGCGGCGTGAGCCCGCCGGTCTCGCTGCCCCGGGTGTTCGGCGGGCAGGTCGCGGGGCAGGCGCTGGTGGCGGCCGGGCGGACGGTGCCCGGCGACCGTCCGGTGCACTCCCTGCACGCGTACTTCATCCGGCCCGGCGACCCGAACATCCCGATCGTCTACGAGACCGAGCGGGTGCGGGACGGGCGGTCGTTCACGACCCGCCGGGTGCTGGCGATCCAGCGCGGCGAGGCGATCTTCTCGCTGTCGGCGTCGTTCCAGATGGAGCAGGACGGGCTGCGGCATTCCGAGCCGATGCCCCAGGGCGTCCCCGCACCGGACCGGATCGACGACCTCGGCGCCCGCGCCGTGCGCGGCGACGGCGGGTGGATGGCCGGGCTGCCCCGGCCGCTGGACATCCGGCTGATCGACGAGCCGGTGTCGTCGCAGCGCTGGACCGGGCCGTCCGACGAGCCGATGCGGTTGTGGCTGCGCGCCGACGGGACGCTCCCGGACGAGAAGCTGCTGCACGTCTGCCTGCTGACCTACGCCAGCGACCTGACGCTGCTCGGCTCCGTCGTCGCCCGGCACGACGCGCCCGCGAACGGCGTGCAGATGGCCAGCCTGGACCATGCGATGTGGTTCCACGAGCCGTTCCGGGCCGACGAGTGGCTGCTCTACACCTGCTACTCGCCGGCCGCGTCCGGCGGGCGCGGGCTGGCGTCGGGCCGGTTCTTCACCGCGGACGGCCGTCTGGTCGCCACGACGATGCAGGAGGGCCTCGTGCGGGTCCGGAAGGGCGGTCGAGGATGACGGTCGAGGCGGACGTCGCGGTTCCCAGCGTCAACGGCGGGACCCTGCCCGGGTTCCTGGCGCGGCCGGAGACCGGTGAGCCCGGCCCGGCGCTGGTCATGATCTACGAGGCGTTCGGGATGACCCCGGAGATGCGCCGGATCGCCCGGGAGCTCGCCCGCGAGGGCTACACCGTCCTCATCCCGGACCTGTTCGCCCGCGGGAAGGTGAAGCCGCTGTGCGTCGCCTCCACGATGGCGACGATGGCGTCCGGCCGGGGCGCGGCGCTGGGGGACTGCGAGTCCGCGCGACGCTGGCTCGCCGGCCAGCCCACGGTGGACGGCGACCGGATCGGTGCCATCGGGTTCTGCATGGGCGGCGGTTTCGCGATGCTGTTGTCGCAGACCGGGCTGTACCGGGTGGCGGTGCCGTTCTACGGCCGCAGCGGCACCCGGGTGGAGCCCGTCTGCCCGGTGGTCGCCAGCTTCGGCGGCCGGGACGCGCAGTTCGCCGACGGTTACCCGGAACGTCTCGAGGCCGATCTCGCCGAGCGCGGGATCCCGCACGACGTGAAGGTCTACCCCGACGCCGGGCACTCGTTCATGACGCGGACCGAGGGCGTGCTCGGTGCGGCCGCGCGGCGCTCGCCGCTGCACGCGGCCTACGACGAGCCGGCCGCCACCGACGCGACCCGGCGGGTGCTGGAGTTCCTCCGCACCCACCTGTGAACCCCGTCAGGCGCGGAGCGCGGCCACCAGGTCGGCGAAGCGCTCCGGCGGCGGGATCTCACCGGGCACCGTGAACCGCAGCCGGTCCGCGGTCCCGCCCCAGCGCCGGCGCAGCCCGTCGGCGACGCCCGCGGTGTCGCCGGTGGCGCACATGAGGTCGAGCAGGTCGTCGTCGACAAGCGGGACCATGTCGTCCCACCGGCCCTGTTTGGACAGCGCGTTGAGCTCGTCCTGCAGCTCGCCCAGGCCGTGCAGCTCCAGGACGGGCCGGTAGGCGGGGGTCGAGCCGTAGAAGGAGATCCGCCGGCGCACCTCGGCCACGTCGGCGTCGTCGAACGCGACGAACGGCGACAGCGCGATCTCCAGCGGCGCCATGCCCGCCGGCCGGTGCTCGGCCACCGCCGGGGCGATGACCTCCTCCAGGTACCGGGTGGTGCAGAACGGGTGCACGAACAGCCCGTCGGCGACCTCCGCCGCCACCCGCAGCATCTGCGGACCGACCGCGGCCACGAACACCGCGGGCGGGCCGTGCGGGTTCGGCGGCGGGACGAACGCCGGCGTCATCAGGGAGTGGTCGTAGAACTCGCCGCGGTGCGCGAGCGGCTCGCCGGTCTCCCAGCTCCGCCAGATCGCCCGCAGCGCGACGACGAACTCCCGCATCCGCGCGGCCGGCCGCGACCACGGCATCGAGAACCGGCGGGTGACGTGCGGCCGGATCTGGCTGCCGAGGCCGAGCACCAGCCGTCCGCCGGAGAACCGCTGCAGGTCCCAGGCCGGGTAGGCGACCGTCATCGGCGTCCGCGCGAAGGCGATCGCGACCGACGGGCCGAGCTGCATCCGCGTCGAGTGCTCGGCGGCGAGCACGAGGGGCAGCAGGCCGTCGGCGCGGTTCTCGCCGTTCCAGGCGCCGTCGTACCCGATCTCCTCGCAGGCCCGGACGTCCCGGGCGACGGTCTCCAGCGAGTCGCGGACGCGCGCGTCGATCCTCATGCGGCGCAGACGGGTCGACAGGGATGTTCCGGGCGTACGGTGCGCATGATCGGACGGTACCCCGCGCCATGCCGCGCGGTCAGGAGGCAGGATGGGGACCGTGAGCGATCACCAGCAGCAGGACCGGGCCTGGGGCTTCCGCACCCGGGCCGTGCACGCGGGCACGGTGCCGGACGCGGAGACCGGATCGCGGGCCGTCCCGATCCACCAGACCACCAGCTACGTCTTCCGGGACACCGACGACGCCGCGGCGCTGTTCGCGCTGCAGAAGTACGGGCTCATCTACTCCCGGATCGCCAACCCGACGGTGTCGGCGCTGGAGGAACGGCTGGCCAGCCTGGAGGGCGGGATCGGCGCGGTCTGCACGGCGTCGGGGCAGTCGGCGGAGTTCCTGACCTTCGCGGCGCTCGCCGGGGCCGGGGACCACGCCGTCGCCGCGGCCGGGCTCTACGGCGGCACGATCACCCAGCTCGACGTCACGCTGCGGCGCTTCGGCGTCGACACGACGTTCGTGCCCGGCACCGACCCGGCCGACTACGCCGCGGCGATCCGCGACGACACGAAGTTCGTGTTCGCCGAGGTGATCTCGAACCCGGGCGGGGAGGTCGCCGACATCGCCGGGCTCGCCGAGGTCGCGCACGCCCGCGGCCTGCCGCTGATCATCGACGCGACGCTGGCGACGCCGTACCTGTGCCGCCCGCTCGAGCACGGTGCCGACATCGTCATCCACTCGGTGACGAAGTTCCTCGGCGGCCACGGCACCACGCTGGGCGGCGTCGTCATCGACGCGGGCACCTTCGACTGGGGCAACGGGAACTTCCCGCAGATGACCGAGCCGGTGCCGTCGTACGGCGGGCTCACGTGGTGGGGCAACTTCCAGGAACTCGGCTTCCTCACGAAGCTGCGGGCCGAGCAGTTGCGCGACGTCGGCGCGACGCTGTCGGCGCACTCGGCGTTCCTGCTGATGCAGGGCGTCGAGACGCTCCCGCAGCGGATGGACCAGCACGTCGCTAACGCCCGCCGGGTCGCGGAGTGGCTGGAGGCCGACCCGCGCGTCGAGTACGTGACCTACCCGGGGCTGCCCTCGCACGAGCACCACGAGCGCGCCGGGCGCTACCTGCCGGACGGGCCGGGCGCGGTCTTCGCGTTCGGTGTGACGGGCGGCCGCGACGCGGGCGCCCGGTTCATCGAGTCGGTGCAGCTGTGCAGCCATCTCGCCAACGTCGGCGACGCGCGCACGCTCGTGCTGCACCCGGCGTCGACGACGCACCAGCAGCTCACGCCCGACCAGCTGGACCAGGCCGGCGTCCCCGCGGACATGATCCGGATCTCGGTCGGTCTCGAGGATCCGGACGACATCGTGTGGGACCTGGACCAGGCCCTCACCGCAGCGCTGAAGGAGGACGCGTGACCTGGGAGAACCCGCCCGCGTGGCGGCGGCAGCGGATCCTGCGCGACACCCGGACCGTCGCGATGGTCGGTGCGTCGCCCAACCCGGCCCGCGCCAGCAACTTCGTCGCGACCTACCTGCTGGCCTCCACCGGGTTCGACGTGTACTTCGTGAACCCGCACGCGACCGAGATCCTCGGCCGCCCGGTGTACCCCTCGCTGGCGGAGCTTCCCGTCGTCCCCGACCTCGTCGACGTCTTCCGGAAGCCGGAGGACCTCCCGGGGGTGCTCGACGAGGTGCTGGCGCTGGACCCGCACCCGTCGGTGTTCTGGTTGCAGTTCGGCCTGTTCGACGCCGACCTCGCCCGCCGTGCCGAGCAGGCCGGCCTCGACGTCGTGATGGACCGCTGTCTCAAGGTGGAGCACGCCCGCTTCGCCGGCGGGCTGCACCTGGCCGGGTTCAACACCGGCGTGATCACCTCCCGCCGCCGGGACTGACACACCCGCACCCGGCCCTCCCGGCCCCGCCCTGCCACCCCGCGCCGCTGCCGTCCGGCCGCGGGCGGGGTGGCCGGCGACCACTGCGGACGGTCACGGCCGCAGGCTCCCGACCGTTGCGCCGCGCGTCCGCGCCCGCCGGTCCCGCCCCCGCGCCACCCCCGTGCCATCCCCGCTCCGGCCCTGCTCCGGAACCATGCAGGTGGCACCGTATTTCCCGGATCATGCTGCTCTCTTCGAGTGAAGAATTCTTTTGCCCGGGGGACTCCGGAAACGTGATCACCAGTGATCGAGAACGAGCTGATTCCATTGAGGATCTCTCGGGAAGATCATGCGCCGTCCGATTCACCGGGTCCCCTCTTCCGGTCTAGTGACAGCATTTGCGTCAGCCCGTCCACGGTGTGCCGCACACCTTTACGGCGCAATCCCATGTTGCTCCGGACGGAGGCGTACGGAAATTGACCATTCGCTGTAACGTCGCGCCGGAACGTGACCCGTGCGAGGCTTTGTGCAGTCGGCGTTGCAGCTGATCTCGGTGGGAGCGTCGCGACAGAAGTCGATCTCGACGGTGCGCCGAGCGGTCAAGATCGCATTCTCGTATCGGAGGAGTGGTCATTCATGAGTTCGGCCGCGAAGGTGGGGATGGCGGTGCTCGGGGGGTATGTCCTCGGCCGCACGAAGAAGATGAAACTGGCGATCATGCTGGGCGGCGCGCTGGCCGGTCGAAAACTCGATCTCTCGCCCACGGATCTGCTGGGAAAGGGCGCGAAGCTGGCGGCCGGGTCGGCCGACGTGTCGCGACTGCGGGAGGCGATCACCGGGCGTCTGGTGGAGGCCGGGAGGGACGCGGCGCTCGCCGCCGCGGCGAGCCGCATGGAGTCGTTGACGGACTCGCTCGTCGAGCGGGTGGAGAACCTCGGCAAGCCGGTGGAGAAGGTGGCGGACACGGCGGGTGACGTCGCCGGGGCCGGTGTCGAGACGGTGGGCGACACGGCGGGCGCCGTCGCGGGGTCCACCGCGGACGGTCTGGACGCCGCGCGCCGGACGACGGGGCGGCTCGCGTCGGCGGGCCGGTCCCGCCGGTCGGCCGGGGACTCCGGCCCCGGCGACGCCGGCACGGACGGGGGCGACGACACCGCGGACGACACGGCGGACGACACCGCGGAGGACAGGGACGACTCGGCCGACGACTCGGCCGACGACGCGGTCGACGACACCGCGGCCGACGACGGCCGCCGGGGCACCGGCGGCCGCCGTTCCGGCGCCGCGGCCGGTGACGCGACCGGGGCGACGGCGAAGGCACCGGCACGGCGGCGCACGGCCGCGTCGGGGGCCTCGGGGGCGGCGAAGACCGCGAAGACCGCGAAGTCGGCGAAGTCGGCGGCGTCCGGCACGGCGTCGCGGTCCCGGGCGCGCAGCACGGGCGGCCGGTCCGGCAGCGGATCGGACTCGGCGTCGGGCACCCGGCGCACGGCCCGCGGTGGCGGCCGCGGCAGCACGACCCGGCCCCGCCGCGGGGGCGACGATGCCTGAGGCGAACCCGGCGGACGACGTCGCCGACCAGGCCTCGGGCCTCGCGCAGCTGCCCACGGACCGGTTGAAGGACGCGGCGATGACCCTGCTCGGTGCGGTGACCGACCGGGCGGTCGGGGCGGCTCTGGAGCGGGTCGACGCGCTGACCGGACGGCTCACCGACGTCACCGAGAACGGTGGCGCCGGGCTCGGGGCCGCGCTCGGTGGCGGCACGGCGATGCTGCAGGGCGGGAACCCGGTGACGGGCGCGCTGAAGGGCGGCCTGTCGGCGGCGAAGGACAAGGTGCTCGGCGCGGTCGGGCTCGGCGGCGGCTCGGACGACGACTCCGACGACTCCGGCGGCTCCGGGGGATCCGGCGGCCCGGGCGGCGGGCAGCGCGGCAAGGTCAAGTTCATGAACATCGTCGAGGAGCTCGACGTCGGGGTCCCGGTCCGCGTCGCCTACGACCAGTGGACGCAGTTCGCCGACTTCCCGAGCTTCATGAAGAAGGTGCACAGCGTCGAGCAGGAGTCCGACGAGAAGACCACCTGGCGGGCCCAGGTGTTCCTGTCCAAGCGGACCTGGAACGCGACGATCATCGAGCAGGTCCCGGACAGCCACATCGTCTGGCGCTCCGGCGGCGCGAAGGGCTACGTCAACGGCATCGTGACGTTCCACGAGCTCGCGCCGCAGCTGACCAAGGTCCTGCTGGTCCTGGAGTACTACCCGGTCGGGCTGTTCGAGAAGACCGGGAACGTCTGGCGTGCCGTGGGCCGGCGGGCCCGGCTCGAGTTCAAGCACTACCGCAGGCACGTCATGGTCGAGACGCTCGTGAACCGCGAGGAGCTCGAGGGCTGGCGCGGGGAGATCCGCGACAGCGAGGTCGTCAGGACCCACGAGGAGGCGCTCGAGGAGGAGCGTGCCCGGGAGGACGAGGAGTACGACGACGACGCCTACGACGAGTACGACGACGGCGCCGACGAGGAACTCGAGGACGACGAGGGCGAGGCCGCCGAGTACGCCGACGACGACGTCGAGGAGCCGGCAGGCGGGCCCGACGACGAGTTCGAGGAGTTCGACGAGGACGAGGTCGTCGACGAGGTCCCCGAGGACGAGGACGGCGACGACCTGGATGTCGAGGACCTCGACGAGGACCTGGACGCCGGCGAGTACGCCGACGACGACGAACGCGAGGAGCCGGAGCCCGCGGACGACGGTGGCCGCAACGGGTCCGGCGGCCGTCGGGGCCGTACCGCCCCGCGCCGCCGCAAGGCCGGTGCGTCCTGATCCGGCGGCACCGGCCGGGCCTTCCACGCCGTACGAGAGGAGGGGATGACGGGTGACCGTCAGCCGTCAGGAAGGGGGCCGGGTCTCCCGCGCACCGCAGGGGGACCTCGCCCAGGTGATCGACCTGATCTTGGAGAAGGGCCTGGTCATCGACGTGTTCGTGAAGGTGTCGCTGGTCGGCATCGAGCTCGTCACGATCGACGCGCGGATCGTCGTCGCCAGCGTCGACACGTACCTCCGTTTCGCGGAGGCCACCAACCGGCTCGACCTGCACCAGAAGGGCGGCAAGGACCTCGGGCAGGTCGTCAGCGGGCTCACCGAGAGCGCGTACGAGGGCGGCGCGAAGGGCACGACGCGCGGCGTCCTGGAGGCGGGGAAGGAGAAGTTCGACGAGTTCCGCGGTGAGCGCAAGGGGGAGAAGCGCAGGTGAGCGAGGGAACGGCCGGGAACGGCGTCTACGTGTACGGGGTGGTCGCCGCGGGCGCCCGGATCCCCGGCGACCTGGACCCGGTGGGCGCACCGGGGGGTGAGATCGGTCTGCTCGACCACCGCGAGCTCGCGGCGGTGGTCAGCGACGTCCCGACGGACCGGCCCCTGGGCCGGCGTGACGACCTGATGGCGCACGAGCGGGTCGTGAACGCGGTGGCGGCAGAGGTGACGGTGCTGCCGATGCAGTTCGGCGGCGTCGTCTCCGACGACCTGGCCGTCGTCGACGAGCTGCTGGAGGAGAACCACGACTTCTTCGTCGACGTGCTGCGGCGCCTCGACGGGTGTCTGCAGTTCGTGCTCTACGGCCGTTACGACGAGGACCTCCTGCTCGGCGGGATCGTCGACCGCGACCCGGAGATCGCCGAGATGAGCCGGTCGTTGCGCGACACCGATCCCGACGCCACCCACTACGAGCGGATCACGCTCGGCGAGCGGATCGCGAACGAGGTGGAACGCCTGCGCACCGCCGACGCCGAGGCCGCCGTCGAGCTGCTGGAGCCGCAGTGCGAGGGGATCGTGGTCAAGGAGGTCGGCGGTGAGGACGGCGCGGTGCACCTCGCGGTGCTGGTCCGCCGTGACCGCCGCGCGGAGTTCGACACCGCGGTCGACGCGCTCGGCGACGAGTGGGGGGACCGGGTGTCGTTGCAGCTGATCGGGCCGGTCGCCCCGTTCGACTTCCTGCCCGCTCCCGACGCCGGGACGGAGGAGTGAGATGGGGTTGCTGACCGGGATCCTGACGCTGCCGCTCGCCCCGGTGCGGGGCGTCATGTGGATCGCCGAGCAGATCGAGGCCGAGGTCGACCGGGAGATGAACGACCCTGCCGTCATCCGTCGCAAGATCGACGAGTCGGAGCGGGCGTTCGAGGACGGCGAGATCGACGAGGCCGAGCGCGACGCCCGCCAGGAGGAGCTCCTCGGGCGGCTGATCGACCGCGGTGGGGGAGGCCGGAGTGGCTGACCGCCCCGTCCGGCGACGGACCACCCGCGACGACGACGGCGGCGGCCGTGATCACGACCGCGCGGGAGGCGGGCCGGGCGATCGCGCGGAGCGCCGCACCGCCCGGGGAGGATCCGCTGCCCGCCGCCGGGACGGTGCCGAGGCACCCGGGCGTGACGAGGCGACGGCCCCGCGGCGTCCCCGCGCGGAGGGCGGTGCCCGGCCGAAGAGGGCGCGGTCGGGTGAGGAACCGGGCCGCCGGGCCGACGGGGAGGGGACCGGCGAGCGGCCGCGGCGTCGCCGGGCCGACGGGGATGCGGCGCGCCGGGCACCGGCGGGCGACGCCCCTCGGCGCAGGTCCACCGGTGACGGGGCGCGGCGCCGTGCCGCCGACGAGGCGCCCGGGCGCCGGGCGGCCGGGGACGGCCCCCGGCGACGGGCGGCGGAGGACACGCCCCGGCGTCGGCGGCAGGTGCGGCGGGCCGCGGAGGACGAGGTCCCGGAGGACCGGGTCGCGGAGGACGAGGAGGCGCCCGACGATGCAGCCCCGGACGACGAGATCGAGGAGATCGACGAGATCGACGACGACATCGACGAGATCGAGGGCGACGACGGGACCGACGAGGGCCAGGACGAGGGGGACGACAGCGACAACGGCGGCGACAACGGCGGCGACAACGGCGGCGACAACGGCGGCGACGACGGCGGCGACGACGACGGCGGGGGCGAACCGGAACCTCCGCCCCGTCCGGCCCGGCTCGGTGCGCGGGCTGTCGCCCGGGCTGCGTTGGAGCAGGTCGTCGAGATGACCGGCCGCACCCCGGAGGGTGTCACCTCGGTCTCCCGGCACGACGAGGGCTGGACGATCGAGGTGGAGGTCGTCGAGTCCCGGCGGATCCCGGACTCGGCCGACGTCCTCGGGGTGTACGAGGCCGAGCTCGACCGCGAGGCCGAGCTCGTGTCGTACCGGCGCGTCCGCCGCTACACCCGCGGGACCGGGGGTGAGGCATGAGCAGCGACACGGTGCGCTGGTCGTCCGGGCAGCCCCGGCGGCAGCAGGAGTCCCGGAACGACGGGGCGAACCTCGCCGACATCCTGGAACGGGTGCTGGACAAGGGGATCGTCATCGCCGGGGACATCCAGGTGAACCTCCTCGACATCGAGCTGCTGACGATCAAGATCCGGCTGGTGGTCGCGTCCGTCGACCGGGCGAAGGAGATGGGCATCGACTGGTGGGAGCGCGACCCGACGCTCTCGGCCGGACGGCAGGATCTGGAGACCGAGAACGCCCACCTGCGTGAGCGGGTCGAGGCCCTGGAACGCGCCGCGGGCCGCGACGGTCTGCCCCCGGCGGGCCCGTCGGACGACGGAGCGGACCGGCACCGGGCCGACGCCGACGCCGACGACGCCGGAGCAGAGGCGGCCGCCGCTGCCGACGACCTCGACTCCGACCTCGACGCCGACGCCGACGCCGACTCCGACTCCGACTCCGACTCCGACGACTTCGACGACGCGGACGCCGACGACGACGACCTCGACTCCGACGCGGACGCCGACGCGGACGCCGACGCGGACGCCGACGCGGACGCCGACGCGGACGCCGACGCGGACGCCGACGCGGACGCCGACGCGGACGCCGACGCGGATGCCGACACCGGTGCCGACGCCGCCGACGCGGACGAGGAGCGGCAGCCGCCCGACCGGACCGAGGAGCGCGCCGGGATCGACAGGCCCGGACCCGACGATCCCCCCGCCCCGTCCCGGCGCCGTGATGCGGGAGCACCACGCCGCCGCGCCCGTGACGCCCCGGCCCGCGAGCCGGCGGAACGGCGCCGCGCCCGTGACGACGGCACCCGCTCCCGGAGGCGATGACCGTGCAGGAGACACCCGACGACAGCCCCGCGGCCGCGCCGGGCGAGCTGTCGTACGTCTACGCCGTCACCCGTCGTGAGCCGCCCGGGCTCGCGACACTGACCGGGGTGCTCGACGCGCCCGTCCGGGTCGTCGCGGGGTCCGGGCTGCACGCCGTCGTCAGCCGGGTGCCTGCCGCCGACTTCGCGCAGGACGCGATCGACGAGCGTCTCCAGGACCTCGACTGGCTCACCGCGACCGCCCGCGCGCACCACCACGTCGTCGACGAGGTCGGGCGCTCGTCCGACGTGGCGCCGCTGGCCCTCGCGACCGTCTTCACCGACGACGCGCGGGTCCGTGCGGTCCTCGACGAGCGCCGGTCCGGGTTCGAGGCCGTCCTCGACCGGGTGCACGGCCGGGCCGAGTGGGGGCTGAAGGCGTGGGCCCCGCAGGCCGCACCCGCGGCGCGGGGCGAGCGGCCGTCGTCCGGGGCGGAGTACCTGCGCCGCCGCCGTGCCGCCGCCGGGGCGGCGGAGGCCCGGACCGACGAGGCGTTCCGGGCGGCCGAGAGCCTGCACGACGCCGTCGCCGGGGCCGCGGTCGAGGCGCGCCGGCACCGCGTCCACGACGCCGCGCTCACCGGCCGGACCGAGAAGATGGTGCTCAACGCGGCCTACCTCGTCGACACGGACGACACCGACCGGTGGCGGGCCGCCGTGGAGGCGGCCGCGACGCCCGCGCTGCTGGTCGAGGTGACCGGCCCCTGGGTGCCGTACTCGTTCGCCGGGACCGCCCCGGGCGGTGACGACGGATGACCGAACCGACCGGACTGTTCGGCGACCGCGAGGTGGCACTCGTCGACCTCCTGGACCGGCTGCTCGCCGGGGGAGTGGTGCTCACCGGGGACGTGACGATCTCGCTGGCCGGCGTCGATCTCGTCCGGATCTCGCTGCGCGCGCTCATCACCTCGATCGCGCCGGCGGAGGACGTGCCCCACGGGGACGGGCGTGTCGCCGCCGCTGAGCCGCGTGCGCTCCCGGGGGCCGGTGGATGAGCGCCCCGGAGCCCGGGTCGCGCCCGGCCCGGCCCGCCGGCCGGGTCGAGATCGACCGTGAGTCGGTCGAGCGGGACCTGATGAAGCTGGTGCTGACGATCGTCGAACTGCTGCGTCAGCTGATGGAGAAGCAGGTGCTGCGGCGGGTCGACCAGGGCGATCTCACCGACGACCAGATCGAGGACCTCGGTACGTCGCTCATGCACCTGGAGTCCGCGATGGAGGAGCTGACCGAGCGGTTCGGACTCACCGCGCAGGACCTCAACATCGAGCTCGGACCGCTGGGCCCGCTGCTCCCGCGGCAGCGGTAGCGGCGTTCCTCAGACCGGGTCGGAGCCCTCCGCCGCCCGGACCTCGTCGACGGCCTGTGCGCGCTCCGACGCCGGCGGCTCGTTCTCGGCGCGGAGAGCGTCGGACCGGTCCTGCGCCTCGTCCTGGGTGGCGTACTGCTCGAAGGCGCCGCACCCGCAGTCGCACCGGACCACCCACTTGTCGGCGACGTCGACCATCGGCAGGACGTACGGGTCGTGCTGCGCCACGAGGAGCTCCTTCGCCGGGACGGGCGGTGCGGAACGCATCATTCCGGCACGCACCGTGTGCTGCCACTCGAGATCGCGACGGATGGCCCGCCGCGGCCGGAGGGGCCGTCGCTCACCAGCCGAGCAGACCGACCAGCAGCGCGTGCAGCAGCCAGAACGGACCGAACGCCAGCGCCACCAGTCCACCCGGGCCGGCGCCGCGGCGGGCCGGGATGAGCAGCGCGACGGCCGTCAGCCCCCACGGTACGACGAGCGCGATCCCGCGCAGCGGCCACGACACCACACCGGTGACCAGCGCCAGGAGCAGCGCGACCGCCACCCAGCCCGCGCTCGCCGCGACACACCGGGGGAGCAGCCGCTCGACCGGCGACGGCTCCCGGTCGGACGGCGCGCACTCGTCGGGCCCGGTCCCCGGCGGGTACGGCGGGGCGCCGGGCAGCGGCGCGTGCGGGGGCACCCCGCCGGGACCGGGATCCGGGTCGTCCACACCGGAGTACCCGGGCGCTCCCTGCCACGGCGGACGGTCGTCCGGCTCGTCGCGGTGCGCGGGATCCTCCCGGCCGGTCACGGGCGCGACCCCAGCCCCGGGCCGACGGGCCGGGAGTACGTCAGGCGGCGCAGCAGCGACTCGGCCGGGCCGCGCCCGCCGGTGCGTGCCGACCACGTCGCCACCAGCACCGTCGTCGCCCAGACCCCGGTCCCGCACAGTGCCGCCGCCCACAGCGGCAGGCCCGCACCCAGCTCGAGCGTCCAGGCCGGGAACAACGCCACGAACGCCACCGACTGCGCCAGGTACGCCGACAACGACCGCTGCCCGGTCGCCTCCAGCGCCGCGCCGACGCGGCCCGGCCCACGCCCGGCGCGCCGCGCCACGACCAGCCCGGCCAGCGCCGCGTAGCCGACGCCGGCGGCGTACCCGGTGAGCGCGTGCAGCGGCCCGAGCACCAGCAGCACCGTCGTCGGCGGGGACCAGACCCCCGCGGCGACGAGCGCCATCGGCAGCCCGCCGAGGACACCCGTCGCGATCCCGGCGACGGCCAGTCGTCGCAGCGGGCGGCGGTGCCGGGCCGGGTCGGCGAGCAGCCCGGACCGGTGGAGCAGCACGCCGACCGCGGCCGCGCCGGTGAGCGCGAGCGCGCTCAGCAGCAGGTTGCCGAACAACCACTCGCCGAACCGGTCCGCCATCGCCACGAGGGCGTCCGGCTGCACCAGCGACGGCGACGCCGACGGTGCCCCGGCATCGGTGAGCGCCACCGGCAGGTGGAGCAGCACGGCGAGGGCGGTCGTCGCCGCCGCCGTCGTCACCAGCTGTGGGGTCGTGCCCCGGGCCAGCAACCCGGCCGCCAGCACCGCGATCAGCCCGTACGCGGCGACGAAGTCGCCGTGCCACAGCAGGACCGCGTGGATCGCACCGATCGCGAGCAGCGCGCCGCCGCGCCGGCGGACCAACGCCACGACGTCGTCGCCGGCCCGCGCGCCGGGCGGGGTGCGGCGGGCGGCGAGGCCCGCGATCCCGAACCCGAACAGCACCGCGAACAGCGGGTACGCACGGCCGTCGACCAGGGTGAGCTGCACCGTGGCGACGACGGCGTCGACCCCGGAGAGGTCCCGCGGGTAGGTGCGGACGCCGATCCCGCGGTGCGTGACGAACGTGTGGGCGTTGGCGATCGCGATGAGCAGCAGCGCCGCCCCACGGGCCAGATCGGGGGCCGCGGACCGGTCGGTCACCGGGAGGGCGTGCACGGACGTCGACGCTACCGGGTGTGGTTCGTGCCACCTGGAGCGATCCGTGTGCTCCCCGTCGCGGCGTGCGACGCCTGACAGGGCTAGGGTCCGCGTCGTGTCTGCTACCCCCGTTTCCGTCACCGTCACCGGAGCCGCTGGCCAGATCGGTTACGCGCTGCTCTTCCGGATCGCCTCCGGGCAGCTGCTGGGGCCCGACACCCCGGTCAAGCTGAACCTTCTCGAGATCCCGCAGGCCGTCAAGGCCGCCGAGGGCACCGCGATGGAGCTCGACGACTGCGCGTTCCCGCTGCTGCGCGGCATCGACATCCACGACGACGCGAAGGCCGCCTTCGACGGCGCGAACGTCGCCCTGCTGGTCGGCGCCCGTCCCCGCACGAAGGGCATGGAGCGCGGCGACCTGCTCGAGGCCAACGGCGGCATCTTCGGTCCCCAGGGCAAGGCCATCAACGACGGCGCCGCGAGCGACATCCGCGTGCTCGCCGTCGGCAACCCGGCCAACACCAACGCCCTGATCGCCCAGGCGTCCGCGCCGGACGTCCCGGCCGACCGCTTCACCGCGATGACCCGCCTCGACCACAACCGTGCGCTGGCCCAGCTGGCCAAGAAGCTCGGCGTCGGCCTCGACGAGATCTCCAAGCTCACGATCTGGGGCAACCACTCCGCCACCCAGTACCCCGACCTCTTCCACGCCGAGGTCGGCGGCAAGATCGCCGCCGAGCAGGTCGAGCGGGAGTGGCTGGAGAACGACTTCATCCCGACCGTCGCCAAGCGTGGCGCCGCGATCATCGAGGCCCGGGGCGCGTCCTCGGCCGCGTCGGCCGCGAACGCCGCCATCGACCACGTCCACGACTGGGTCAACGGCACCCCGGCCGGCGACTGGGTCTCCGCCGCGATCCCGTCCGACGGCTCCTACGGCGTCGCCGAGGGCATCATCTCCTCGTTCCCGGTCACCTCCGAGAACGGCGAGTGGAAGATCGTCCAGGGCCTGGAGATCGACGAGTTCTCCCGCGGGAAGATCGACGCCTCGGTCGCCGAGCTCGTCGAGGAGCGCGACGCGGTGAAGAAGCTCGGCCTGATCTGAGCCCACCCCCACGCACGTCCTCTCCGGCCGCGACCACCCAGGTGGTCGCGGCCGGCTCGCGTCCGGCCCGTCCCGGCTCGCCGCAGCCCGTGATCACGGATCGGGAAGGGATACGGCCGTTCGTGGCCGGATCGCTTCCCGATCGGTGATCACCCCGGAATCTCCGTGCGGGACAGGGGGTAGGGGCTAGCGTCTCACCGGAGGCGAGGAGGGTCCGTGACGCGGTGGTGGGCGGCGGTCGTGCTGGTTCTCGTGCTCGGGGGGTGCGCGTCCGCGCCTTTGGGGCCGCCGGATCCGTTCCCGGCCCGGCCGGCGGACATCGACCTGAACCGCCTCGATCCGTGCGCGACGGTGTCGCCGGAGAGCCTGAGGGCCGCCGGCGTCGACCCGGAGAGGCGTCAGGTGGCCGCGCCGGTGGTCGGGGGGAAGCCGACCCGCCTGTGCGACTGGGGCGGCTACGGCAGCGACTTCGGTTTCACGGTGCAGTTCTTCCCGTCCGATGCCGAGCAGGCGGTCGGCGCCGACGGTGCGATGATCGGCGAGATCGAGGGTTACGGCACCGTCCGGCTCACCGAGCGGGAAACGATCGCCCCGCTCTGCGAGATCCTCGTCGACACCGGTGAGAGCCAGCTGATCCGCACGCAGACCCAGGCTGCCGACGTCGAGCCGCCGGGGCCGGGGTCCTGGATCGACAAGTCCTGCGATCGGGCCGTCCGGCTCACCGCCGAGGTGATCCGGACCGCACGCGGGCTCGCTGCGTGACGACCCGTGCCGCCCGTGACCACCGGACTCGTCGTGTGACCACCGGACTCGCCGTGTGGGCCCCGGATTCCCCGTGTGGGCCCCGAATTTACCGCGTGGAGCCCCGGTACTCGGTGTGAGCCTCGGACTCTCGCTGCGTGACCACCGCTCGCTGCTCGGCGACCGGGTTCGCACCCGCGAACGCCGCGGTCCGAACAGCGACCGGCCGTGCTGCCCGCTCCTACCGTGCGTCGCCATGACGATCGATGCAGCCCGCCCGCGAGGCACCGCCTCCGACAGCCTCATGGTGCAGATCACCACCGGCAACGTCGTCCAGGTCCACGCGATCCTCGCCGCCCAGGCCGAGCGGATGTACACGGCCCTGAAAGACGCAGAGTGGCTGCGGAACCTGCCGGCCGTCGGCCAGGATCCGGTGTCGCTCGACGCCAGGAGGGCTTTCCAGCCGAAGGTGAACCACATCCTCGACACCCACTGGGCGCACTACGTCGAGGTCCGGGAGGCGGCCGACCGGCTCCTCGTCGCCGCCCGGCAGTACGGCCACGCCGAGGACGCCATCGGCCGCGCCCTGGAGGTACAGCGGGAGCACTTCGCCCAGCTGTGATGCCTCCCGGCCGGGCCCGTGATCACCGATCGGGAAGGGAGACGGTCGGATGTGGCCGGATCGCCTCCCGACCGGTGATCACGCCGGCCGGGTCTGCCGGTCGAGCGGGTGCAACGCCGGTGCCGTCACCCCGCGATACGGCAGATCGCGAACGCCTCCGCCGGAACGGTGAACGAGTCGTCGTCGCTGCGGGTCGGCTCGGACGCCAGCAGGATCCGGGTGATCGTCGACCCGAGCGACAGCGTGACGGGCTCCGGCCCCAGGTTGACCACGACCCGCATCGCGCCCCGGGCGATCACCAGGGTGCGGGCCTGCTCGTGGACGTCGACCCCGACCGAGTCCAGCCACGGGTCGGACAGCTCCGGCCAGGTGCGGCGCAGCGCGATGAGCTCGCGGTGCATCCGCAGCAGCGTCGCGTGCGGCTCCTGCTCCGGCTCGGACCAGTCGAGCGTCGAGTCCGTGAACGTCGACTCCGCGTTCGGGTCGGGGACCTCGTCGGCGTCGGACCAGCCGTGGTCGGCGAACTCCGTGCGCCGCCCGTCGCGGACCGCCTGCTGCAGGCCCGGGTCTCCGAACCGGGAGAAGAACTGCCACGGCGTGCGCGCGCCCCACTCCTCGCCCATGAACAGCATCGGGGTGAAGCCGGAGGTGAACAGCAGCGCCGCGCCGCAGGCCAGCAGGCCGGGGGACAGCGTGTGGGTGAGCCGGTCGCCGGTGGCCCGGTTCCCGATCTGGTCGTGGTTCTGCAGGTAGGTCACCAGCCGGGAGCCGGGGATCCGTGCCGTGTCGATCGGGGCGCCGTGACTGCGCCCCCGGAACGACGACCAGGTGCCCTCGTGCAGGAACCCGCGCGTCAGCACGTGCGCGAGCCCGTCCAGGCCCGCCTCGGCGAAGTCGCCGTAGTAGCCCTGGCCCTCCCCGGTGAGCACCGTGTGCAGGCAGTGGTGGACGTCGTCGGCCCACTGGGCGTCGAGCCCGTAGCCGCCGCCCTCCCGCGCGGTGATCATCCGCGGGTCGTTGAGGTCGGACTCGGCGATCAGCGACAGCGGACGCCCGACGTGCGCCTCCAGGGCCGTGACCTCGACGGCGAGCTGCTCCAGGACGTGCTGGGCACGGGTGTCGCGCAGCGCGTGCACGGCGTCGATCCGCAGCCCGTCGACGTGGAAGTCGCGCAGCCACATCAGCGCGTTGTCGATCACGTAGCGGCGGACCTCGTCCGAGCCGCCGCCGTCGAGGTTCAGCGACGGGCCCCAGATGTTCGATCCGGCGAAGTACGGGCCGAACCGGTCCAGATAGGCCCCGGAGGGCCCGAGGTGGTTGTAGACGACGTCGAGCACGACGCCGAGGCCGCGGGCGTGGCAGGCGTCGACGAACCGCTTGAAGGCGTCCGGGCCGCCGTAGTTGCCGGTGACGGCGTACCAGGCGACGCCGTCGTAGCCCCAGTTCACGGGGCCGTCGACGGCGTTGACGGGCAGCACCTCGACCAGGTCGATCCCGAGCGAGACGAGATGGTCGAGCCGGCCGATCGCCGCGTCGAAGGTGCCCTCGTCGGTGAAGGTGCCGATGTGGCACTCGTAGAGCACCGACCCGGCCAGGGTGCGGCCGGTCCAGGTGTCGTCGGTCCACCAGAACGAGTCGTGGTCGTAGACCCGGGACCGTTCGTGCACCCCGCCCGGCTGCCAGCGGGAACGTGGGTCGGGGAGCGGGGCGGGGTCGTCGTCCAGCAGGAAGGCGTAGTCGGTGCCGTGCCCGTGGTCGGGCAGTTCGGTCCGCCACCACCCGCCGGGTGCGGGGTCCAGCGCGATCCGGTCGTCGCCGACCAGGACGCTCACCCGGTTCCTGTCAGGGGCCCACACCGCGAACTCCGTCACGGGCGTCGATCCTTCCGCACCCGTGGGGGATCCCGCGCGGGCGGGCGGGGGTGGCGCCGCTCACCCGGCGCTACGCTGCCTCGATGGCCGACCCGGACAGCGGTGACGACACCGACCAGCACGCCCAGCTGCAACCCGACGACACCCTGGAGTACGGCGGTGTCACCGACGTGCTGGACGAGGGCTACTCGCCGCCGGAACGGCCGTGGAACTCCCGCGACCACGAGTCGCTCGACGAGCGCCTCGCCGACGAGGAACCGGACCCGTGGAACGCCACCGACCCGGCCCTCGAGGACGACACCGACCGCGACACCGACCGCGACACCGACGACGCCACGGGGGAGGACCTCGGCGACACCACCGGGACCGACGGCGAACTCCGGGACGGCGAGGTCGGCGATCGCCGGGCAGGCCGGCTCACCGTCGACGACGCGTCGTTCGACGGCAGCGACGGCGGCGAGCAGCAGCTCGTCGCCGGTGACGCCGGGATCGACGGGGCGGGGGCGTCGGCGGAGGAGGCCGCCGTCCACCTCGTCGACGACGAGGAGTAGCCCGCCTCAGGCGGGGCGGACCAGCAGCGCCACGGGGTAGCGGTCCAGCAGCCCGGCGAGCGCCGGTGCCGGGCCGTCCACCGGCTTGTTCGCGATCATGTCGTGCCAGTCGTCGAACCCGCCGGGCAGCGGCAGCGTCGTGTCGCCCCACCCGCCGCGGCGGGCCAGGCCCTCCGGCAGGCGGGTGGCGACGGCGACCAGCGCCCCGCCGCCGCGGGAGAACGCGACCGCGTGCGACGCCGCGGTGCCCTGCGCGTCGAGGGGCCCGTAGCCGGAGAACAGCTCCGGCCGGAACCGCCGCAGCCGCGCCGCCGCCGACGTCACCAGCAGCTTCGCCGCACCGGAGGCGTCGACCGGGGGCTGCCAGCCGCCGTCGATCCGCTCCAGCAGGCGTTCGCGGACCCCGAAGTCGACGGGCCGCCGGTTGTCCGGGTCGACCAGCGAGTACTCGAACAGCTCGGTGCCCTGGTAGACGTCGGGCACGCCCGGCCCGGCCATCTGCAGCAGCTTCTGGCCCAGCGAGTTCGACCAGCCCGGGCCGGCGATCCCGGAGACGAACGCCTCGATCTCGGCGACCAGCTCGGCGTCGGCGAGCACCTCGCCCGCCCAGGCGGCGATCCGCTCGTCGACCTCGGGCACCGCGTCGGTGTGCGAGGTGACGAGCTTGGCCTCCTTCGAGGCCTTGCCCAGGTACGACGCCAGCCGCTCGGCCGGGATCGGCCACGCCCCGACCAGCGACTGCCAGGCGAGGAGCTCCAGCGAGCGGTCCGGCAGCGGGTGGCGCACCGACCACCTGCGGACCTGCTCGGTCCAGTCACCCGGCCGCTCGGCGAGCACCGCGAGCCGCGCCCGGACGTCCTCGGAGCGCTTGGTGTCGTGGGTGGACAGCGTGGTCATCGTGCGCGACCGGCCCGCCTCGCGGTGGGTGAGGCCGGCGTGGAACTCGGTGGGGGACACCCCGAACCGGGCCGGGTCGCCGCCGACCTCGTTGAGCGCGACGAAGCGGTTGTACCGGTAGAACGCGGTGTCCTCGACGCCCTTGGCGGTGACCATGCCGGAGGTCTGCTGGAGCCGGGTCGCGTACTCCGAGCCGGGGTCGGCGACGAGGCCGGCGTGCAGGGCGGTGACCACCGCGGCCAGGTCGGGACGCCGGGTGCGGGCGACCGACACGGCGGTGTCGGCGGCGGCGCGCCCCTCGGCGATCGCCGGGGTCAGGTAGGAGCGGTAGACCGGGAATCCGCAGAGGAACTCGGCGACCGCGTCGTGCAGGTCCTCGGCGGTGACCGCGGTGAGGTCGACGCCGGTGGCCGCGGCGTCCGCGCCCGGTCCGGCCCGGAACGCGTCGGCGATCCGGTGGACCTCCGCGACGAGGATCCGGTCCACGACGAGGTGCCTGCCGTCGTCCTCCACAGCGTGCGCGGACGGCTTCGCACCGGTGTGCTCGGCGGCGAACTGGGTCAGGAGCCCGGCGCCGTCGGGATCGACGAACACCCCGCAGATCTCGCGCAGCGCCTCGTAACCGCTGGTGCCGTCGACCGGCCACGAGGCGGGGAGGTCCTCGCCGACGGCGAGGATCTTCTCGACCAGCAGCCACTTCCAGGGCCCGATCTCGGCGCGCAGCCGGCGCACGTACCCGCCGGGATCGGCCAGGCCGTCCGGGTGGTCGACGCGCAGCCCGACGATCGTGTCGTCGCCGCGCAGCAGCTCCAGCACCGTCCGGTGGGCGTCGGCGAACACCGCCGGGTCCTCGACCCGCACCGCGGCCAGGTCGGACACGTCGAAGAACCGGCGGTAGGTCAGCTCCGCCGCGCCGCGCCGCCAGGACGCGAGCCGGTAGTGCTGGCGGTCGTGCACCTCCTGCGCGGTGCCGTCCCCGGTGCCGGGGGCGACCGGGAAGCGGTGCTCGTGGTAACGCAGCTCGCCGTCGGTGACGGTGAGGTTCTCCAGCGCGCCGGCCTCGTCGGCGTCGAGCACCGGGAGCAGGATCCGGCCTGCGCCCCAGTCGACGTCGAAGTGGTGCGCCCACCGCGACGACTGCCCGTGCGTCAGCACGTCCCACCACCACGGGTTCTCCGCGGGCCGCGCGACGCCGACGTGGTTCGGCACGATGTCGAGCAGCAGGGTCAGCCCGTGCTCGCGCAGCGTGCCGAGCAGGGCGCGCAGACCGGCCTCGCCGCCGCGCTCCGCGGAGATCCGGGACGGGTCGACGACGTCGTAGCCGTGGTTCGACCCGGTCCCCGACTCGAGCAGCGGGGAGGCGTAGAGCGCCCCGATCCCGAGCCGGTCGAGGTAGCCGGTGAGCGCCCGCGCGTCGGCGAACGTCCGGTCCTTCGAGAACTGCAGCCGGTAGGTGGAACCCGGAAGGCGGCTCATGCGGGTGCGCCTCAGCCCTTCGATCGCAGGACGAGCAGGGAACGTGCGGGCAGGGTGAGCACCGAGCCCGCGGAGACCGGGTCGAGGTCGACGCCGTTCTGGCCGGCGGCCGACGGCGGGTGCACCTCGCCCGAGTGCGTGTCGACGACGACCTCCCAGGCCGATCCGAACTCGGACGGCGGGAGGGTGGCGTCGATGTCCTCCCAGTAGGAGTTGAAACAGAGCAGGAACGAGTCGTCGGTGATGCGCTGGCCGCGTTGGTCGACGTCGGCGATGCCCTCGCCGTTGAGGAACACGACGACGGCCCGGCCGAGCTCGTTGTCCCAGTCGTCCTCGGTCATCTCCCGGCCGGCCGGGGTGAACCAGCCGATGTCGGACACCGCGTCGCGCTGGCGGCGGCCGATGGGCCTGCCCGCGAAGAACCGGCGCCGCCGGAACACCGGGTGCGCGTGCCGCAGGGCCGTGACGCCCGCGGTGAAGGTGACCAGGTCGTGGTGCTTGCCGGAGAGCTCCCAGTCCTGCCAGGCGATCTCGTTGTCCTGGCAGTAGACGTTGTTGTTGCCGCCCTGGGTGCGGCCGAGCTCGTCGCCGTGCAGCAGCATCGGCGTGCCCTGCGAGAGGAGCAGGGTGGCCAGGAAGTTGCGCTGCTGGCGGGCTCGCAGCTCGAGCACCGCCTCGTCGTCGGTGGGGCCCTCGACGCCGCAGTTCCAGGACCGGTTGTGGCTCTCGCCGTCGTTGCCGTCCTCGCCGTTGGCCTCGTTGTGCTTCTCGTTGTAGGAGACCAGGTCGGCGAGGGTGAACCCGTCGTGCGCGGTCACGAAGTTGATCGAGGCGTAGGGGCGGCGGCCGTCGCCCTGGTAGAGGTCGGAGCTGCCGGTGATCCGGGACGCGAACTCGCCCAGGGTGCCTGCCTCGCCGCGCCAGAAGTCGCGGACGGTGTCGCGGTACTTGCCGTTCCACTCGGTCCACAGCGGGGGGAAGTTGCCGACCTGGTAGCCGCCGGGGCCGACGTCCCACGGCTCGGCGATGAGCTTGACCTGGGAGATCACCGGGTCCTGCTGGACGAGGTCGAAGAACGTGGACAGCCGGTCGACGTCGTAGAACTCCCGGGCGAGGGTCGAGGCGAGGTCGAAGCGGAAGCCGTCGACGTGCATCTCGGTGACCCAGTACCGCAGCGAGTCCATGATCAGCTGCAGGGTGTGCGGGTTCCGGACGTTCAGCGAGTTGCCGGTGCCGGTGTAGTCCATGTAGTAGCGGGCGTCGTCGTCGACCAGCCGGTAGTAGGCGTGGTTGTCGATCCCGCGCATCGACAGCGTCGGTCCCATGTCGGAGCCCTCGGCGGTGTGGTTGTAGACGACGTCGAGGATCACCTCGATCCCCGCGTCGTGCAGCTCGCGGACCATCGCCTTGAACTCCGGGACCTGCGAGCCGGCCCGCGCGGAGCCGGAGGCGTAGGCGTGGTGCGGGGCCAGGAAGCCGATCGTGTTGTAGCCCCAGTAGTTCGACAGGCCCTTCTCGGTGAGGTGGTGGTCCTGCACGAACTCGTGCACCGGCATCAGCTCGACGGCGGTGACGCCGAGCTGCTTGTAGTGCTCGATCATCGCGGGGTGCGCGACGCCGGAGTAGGTGCCGCGCAGCTCCTCCTCGACGTCCGGGTGCAGCGTGGTGAGCCCGCGGACGTGCGCCTCGTAGACGACGGTCTCGTTGTAGGGGATCTTCGGCGGCCGGTCCGAGCCCCAGTCGAAGAACGGGTTCACCACCACCGACTTCGGCACGTGCGGCGCCGAGTCGGTGTCGTTGCGCGAGTCGGGGTCGCCGAAGTTGTAGCCGAACACGGCCTCGTCCCAGTCCACCGGACCGTCGACGGCCTTGGCGTAGGGGTCGATGAGCAGCTTGTTCGGGTTGCAGCGCAGCCCCTGTGCCGGGTCGTACGGGCCGTCCACCCGGTAGCCGTAGCGCTGCCCGGGCTCGATGCCGGGCAGGTAGCCGTGCCAGACGAAGCCGTCGACCTCGGTGAGCCTCACCCGGGTCTCGGTGAGCCCGCCGGGCGCGTCGGCGCCGCTGCCGTCGGGGTCGAACAGGCACAGCTCGACCGACTCGGCCGCCTCGGAGAACAGCGCGAAGTTGGTGCCGGTGCCGTCGTAGCTGGCACCCAGCGGGTAGGCGTGCCCGGGCCAGGGCTGCATCTCACGGTCCTCTCCTCGCGACCCGGCCACCGGCCGTGTGCGCGCTCAACCTATCGGGGGCCGGCGCCGTTGCCGTTCGCTCCGCGGACGGGGCGCGGAGCAGGTCGGTGCTCACCGGGCCCGGCGGTGCGGGCGCGGAGCCGCCGATCCTCCCAGGACCTGCTCAGGAGTCGGCGAACCGGGCGGGGAAACCGCCGGTCGCGACCGGGCTCCAGCGGGTCGGGGTGATCCGGACCAGCGCCTTGCCCTGGTCGCTCATGGCCTGCCGGTACTCGTCCCAGTCGGGGTGCTCCCCGGAGATCGCGCGGAAGTAGTCGACGAGCGGCTCCAGCGCGTCGGGCAGGGTGATCAGCTCGGCGTCGCCGTCGACCTGCACCCATGCCCCGTCGAACTTCTCGGAGAGCACGACGACCGAGGCCCGGCCGTGCCGTGCGACGTTGGTGGACTTCGCCCGCTCCGGGTAGGTGGAGATCACGATGCGGCCCTCGTCGTCGACGCCACCGGTGACGGGGGAGGCCTGGACGCCGCCGTCGGACCGGGTGGTCATGAGGATCATGTGGTGCCGCGGCCGGACGAAGTCCAGCAGCTCGTCGCGGTCGACGCGGTCGTTCGTGGCGATGGTGCGGGGCATGCGGCCAGGGTATGGCCGGACCGCCCGTCCCGCTGGGATGCCCTAGGGTCGATCGTCGTGAGCAGCGTCTTCACGAAGATCATCGACGGTGAGATCCCCGGCCGCTTCGTCTGGTCCGACGACCGGTGCGTCGGGTTCCTCTCGATCAACCCGCTCGGGCCGGGGCACACCCTGGTCGTGCCGCGGGCCGAGATCGACCAGTGGGTCGACGCCGACGCCGGGCTGACCGCGCACCTGACGGAGGTCGCCCGCACGGTCGGGATCGCCGTGCGGGAGATCTGGGCGCCGCCGCGGGTCGGGCTGCTGGTCGCCGGGTTCGAGGTCCCGCACCTGCACGTGCACGTCTTCCCCGCCTGGGACATGCGCGCCTTCGACTTCGCCAACGCCGCCGCCGAGGTCGACGCCGCCGAGCAGGACGGGCACGCCGAGGCGCTGCGGACGGCGCTGCGTGGCGCGGGTCACGCCGACCACGTCCCCGCCTGACGTGCAGCTGGTCCTCGTCCGGCACGCCCTGCCCGAGCGGGTCGAGCACGCCGACGGCTCGCACGCCGACCCCGGCCTGACGGCCGACGGGCACGCCCAGGCGGAACGTCTGGTGCGGGCGCTGGCGGGGGAGCGGGTGGACGCGCTCCACACGAGCACCATGCGCCGGGCCGTGCAGACGGCGGCGCCCCTGGCCGCCGAGCGCGGTCTGGAGCCCGTCACCCACGCCGACCTGCGCGAGTACGACGCGGAACGGTCCGAGTACGTGCCGATCGGGCAGATGGCGCAGGCCGATCCGGCCGCCTGGGAACGGATGCGGGCCGGGCACCTGCCCGAGCACGTCGACGCGGCGGCCTTCACCGAGCGGGTGCACCGGTGCGTCGAGGGGATCGTCGCCGCCCACCCGGGGCGGTCGACGGCCGTCGTCGTCGCGCACGCCGGCGTGGTGAACGCGTACCTGGCGGCGATCCTGGGCGTGGACCGGACGTTGCCGTTCCCGCTCGACTACACGGGCGTGAGCCGGGTGGTCTGTGCGCGGGACGGAATGCGCAAGCCCTGGACGGTGAACGAGATCGCGCACGTGTCCGACCTGCTGTGACGGGCCGCACGTCGGCCGTTCGCCGCCGCCGGGGCGCCGTCCGCCGGTACGGGCCCGCCGGGGCCTGACGAACGTCGGACGTATACATAGTCTCGACGAGAACTCCGGCGGTCCGCGGACCCTCGGGCGCACCCGGCCGGTGCGCCGGGAGGTGCGTCCCCGCCGGTCCGCCACCGACCGCCGAAGGGACCCGCACCGGGATGGACGTGACCGGCAGGGGGTACGTGGCGCCCGGGCGCGGCCCCGGTGCCGGGCCCGCCGTCGGTCCTCGCCGTACCGGCCGGTCGTGGTGTGGTCACCAGCCGCGGTTGCGCATGACGGCACCTCCTGTCACCGGTTCGGATGCCGGTGTGACTCTGAGCAATATCTGCGACGTCAGAGTACCCGTTCGGGTGATCCAGATGGTGAGGCCCGCCCGATCTGTCCGGAACGTCCCGGACTGGATTGCACCATTAGGGGAGGGTGCGTGACGGCGTCCGGCCCCCGGCACGGAGGCCGTCGCCGGCCGGTGTGGGACCTGCCCCGGTCGATGCTGGTGGTGCTCGTCGTCGTCGAGCTCTCCGCGGCCGCCCTGGTCGTGGGCGGTCTCGCGATGCTCCCGGCGGACGCCTCCACCGGGTACGCCGCGCTGGGTGCGCTGGGCCTGGTCGCGCTCGGTGTGCTGCACACCGAGCTCGCCACCGGGATCGAGCGGGTCCGGCGCCGGGTGGCGCACGCCTCGTACTTCGACCTGTCGAGCGTGTGGACCTTCGCCGGTGCGCTGCTGCTGCCCCCGCCGCTGGCCGGCGTCGTCGTGATCGGCATCTACGCCCACCTGTGGTGGCGGGTCTGGTACCCGGCGGGCGCCGCGCTGCACCGGCACGTCTACACCACGGCGACGGTGGTGCTCGCGGCCTGTGCCGCCGGCGCCGTCGTGTCGCCGGAGCGGCTGACGGGCACCGCCGGCGCCGGACCGGGCAGCGGCCCCGCCGCGTACGGCGTGCTGCTCCTCGCGATGGTCACGTACATGCTGGTCAACCAGGCGCTCGTCGCGCTGGCCCTCTCGCTGACCACCGGCCGCCGGTTCGCCTGGCGCGGGGTGCTCGGCGACGGCGACGACCACGTCCTGGAGGGCGCGACGCTGTGCCTGGCCGTGCTGGCCTCCCTCGCCGCGCTGCGCCAGCCGCTGCTGGTCCTGCTCGTCCTGCCCCCGCTGCTGGTGCTGCACCGCGCGGTGCTGATCCGCCAGCTCGAGGAGCGGGCGAACACCGACGCCAAGACCGGCCTGCTCACGGCCGCCGCCTGGCGGGGCCGGTCGCACCGGGCGATCGCCCGCTCCCGGCGGCAGCGGCGCGCGGTGGCCGTGCTCGTCCTCGATCTCGACCACTTCAAGTCCGTCAACGACGGCTACGGCCACCTGGCAGGCGACGAGGTCCTCTCCGCCGTCGCCGCGACGCTGACCGACCAGGTGCGCGACGTCGACCCGGTGGGCCGGTTCGGGGGCGAGGAGTTCGTCGTGCTGCTGGCCGAGCTGCCGCCCGGGACGGAGGGCCGCGATCTGGCACACGTCGCGGCCGAGCGGATCCGGCACACGGTGCGTGGCCTCGCCGTCGACGTCGAGGCCCCGGGCGGGCCCCTGACGATCACCGACCTGTCGGTCTCGGTCGGGGTGTCGGTCGCCGGGCTGGACGGCGACACCCTCGACGAGCTCCTGCAGGTCGCCGACCACGCGCTCTACGCCGCCAAGCGCGCCGGCCGCAACCGGGTGCGGCTCGGGCGGGCCGCGACCGGCCCGGCCAGCGAGGTCTGACCCGGCCCGGCCGGGGCGCGCCCGTCGGGCTCGCTCGGGTCCCGTGGCGGGGAACGGGTGCCCGACCGGTGGGAGCCGAGCGGGTCGGTCAGGCTCGCTCGGGTTCGGTGGCCGGGAACGGGTGCCTGCCGATCCGGACCGTGTCCCGGCCGGCCCGCTTGGCGGCGTAGAGGGCCGAGTCGGCGACCTCCAGCAAGGCGGTGAGCCCGCCGCCGTCGCCGGGGAACACCGCGCCGCCGATCGACACCGTGATCCCGATGCCCGCCCGGCCGCCGGGGGCCCCGTCCGCGCGCCCGGCGGGCAGGTCCGCCACCGGACGGGCGGCCGGGTCGTCGTCGCGGCGGGTCCCGGAGATCCGCCCGCGCACCCGCTCGGCGATCTGGCGCAGCTCGCCCTGCCCGTCGTGGCCGGAGAGCCGGGGCAGCAGCACGACGAACTCCTCGCCCCCGAAGCGGCCCACCAGGTCGTGGTCGCGCAGTTCCTCCTGCAGCACCCGGGCCACGGCGGCCAGCACCTGGTCGCCGTAGAGGTGGCCGTGCGTGTCGTTGATCTCCTTGAAGTGGTCGAGATCGAGGATCAGCAGGGCGGCCTGGCGCCGTTCCTGCTCGGCGATCTGCAGCGCCTGTGACCCGCGCAGGTGCCAGGCGGCGTGGTTGAGCAGGCCGGTCTTGGCGTCCAGGTCGGCCTTCTCGCGGAGCTGGCGGACCAGGATGGTCCGGTGCAGGGCGAGGATCGGCGGCACCGCGAGCAGGGCGACCAGGGGGCTCGTGGTGGCCAGAGCGCCTGCGGTGAGCGCGCCGAGGCACAGCGTCGCGAGCTCGAGGGTGAGCTCGTCGCCGCCGAAGAGGATCTGTGAGATCCGCGTGTCGGGGGTCGCCATCGCGACCACGCCGAGCACCAGGCAGGTGTTCACCACGGTGTAGGTGAGCAGCGTGAGCACCAGCGCGACCGTGCCGGGGACCGTCCCGTACAGCTCGCCGGGGCGGGTGGCGGCGAGCATCCCGGCCGCCGCGTGCACGGAGAGGATGACGGTCGCGGCGTTGTAGACCTCCCGGAACACCGGGCGGCGGTCGGGCGGCGGTACCGGCCGCAGCACCCGCACGTAGAGGTGGGTGTAGACGACGACCACCACGAGCGCGCCGAGCACCGGCGGGAGCAGCAGCGCCGAGGCGAACGTCCACACCGACGTCAGGTTCACGTGGTGGGTCTCGGCCGTGTAGCGGCGTACCCGCTCGACCCCGGAGACGATCTCGGTGTGTGCCACCCCGGCGACCGTCAGGGTGACCAGCAGGACCAGCGTGCCCCGGTCGATCTGCGGCGGGTTCGTCGCGCCGGCGACGACCAGTGCCAGCGCGAGCAGCTCGACGGCCAGCACGGCGCCGAGCAGCCGCGGTGGGATCGACCACACCGGCCACCGGGAGATCCGGTGCAGCGGGACGGGGGACGACGGCATGCGCTCCCTCCCGGTCCGGCTCGGCGCCACCCCGGTGCCGGGCGGCCCGCCCTGATCCTAACCGTCATCGGTCGCGGTGCGTGATCGGCGCGGCCCTCACCCGACGTCCGTGCTGCTCGAACGAGCAGACCGGTTACGTTCGGTGATCATGATCTCGCGCCCATCATGTAGTTGTGTACGCAATGGTGCTGCCCGGATTGTTTTCCCGGCGCGGCCGGGCGATTCTTTTCCCGCTCTCCGCGGAAAAGGGTCCGGACCGTCCGCGGGGCAACGGCGTCCACGTCACCGATTTCATGATCGGTCATGCGGGTCACCGGATGGACGTGCAGGACCAGGCCGTATCGGAAAGGGGATCGATCGTGCGCAACTGGGGTTGGTGAACGTGCCGGCGGATGCCGCCGGAATGAATTGGAGAAGGTGTCGTGAAGATCGTCGGGAGGTGTGTCGCAGATGCGTAACTGGGGTTGGTGAGTGAACGATTCGTCCCGCGGGCGCGGAGCGGACCCCGTCAGGACGACGGGGTCGGCCGCGACTCCTGGTGCACCGCCGGGTCGGCTCGGCTACCCGTCCGTAGAGTGGACGCGAAGAGTCGATGCCGGGCCGCCACGGCGGTGAGTCGCCCGCGAGCGGGGTGCCCGGCGGCGAGGAGGCACCACGTGACGACGAACCCGGGGCTGGCCGCGATCCGGCGACCGGCCGACCTGCGCGGGCTCGGGCCGGACGAGCTCGCCTCGCTGGCGGCCGAGATCCGCGGCTTCCTGATCAGGGCGGTGTCGCGCACCGGTGGTCACCTGGGGCCGAACCTGGGCGTGGTCGAGCTGACGCTCGCCCTGCACCGGGTCTTCGACTCGCCGCAGGACGCGCTGATCTGGGACACCGGGCACCAGGCGTACGTGCACAAGCTCCTCACCGGCCGTCAGGACGGCTGGGAGCGGCTGAAGAAGACCGGCGGGCTGTCCGGGTACCCGAGCCGCGCCGAGTCCGAGCACGACCACGTGGAGTCCTCGCACGCCTCGTCGTCGCTGTCCTGGGCCGACGGGATCGCCCGGGCGAACGCGCTGACCGGGCGGGACCGGCACGTCGTGGCCGTCGTCGGTGACGGCGCCCTGACCGGCGGCATGGCCTGGGAGGCGTTGAACAACATCGCCGCCGGCGAGGACCGCAACGTCGTCATCGTCGTCAACGACAACGGCCGGTCGTACTCGCCGACGATCGGCGGGCTCGCCGACCGCCTGGCGTCGCTGCGGCTGCAGCCCGGCTACGAGCGGATCCTCGAGGCCGGCAAGCGCACCGTCCGCGGGACCCCGGTCGTCGGGCCCGCGCTCTACGCGGGCCTGCACGCGTTCAAGGCGGGCGTGAAGGACGCGCTCAGCCCGCAGGAGCTGTTCTCCGACCTGGGGCTCAAGTACTTCGGCCCGGTCGACGGGCACGACATCGCCCAGGTCGAGTCGGCGCTGCGCCGGGCGAAGCGGTTCGGCGGGCCGGTGATCGTGCACGCCGTGACCCGCAAGGGCAACGGCTACCCGCCCGCCGAGAACGACGAGGCCGAGCAGATGCACAGCCCGTCGGCGTTCGACCCGGAGACCGGTGCGCCGACCGGCGCGCCGTCGACCGGCTGGACCGACGTGTTCTCCGAGGAGGTCGTCGAGCTCGGTGCCCGGCGCACCGACGTCGTCGCGATCACCGCGGCGATGCTCGGTCCCACCGGGCTGGCGCCGTTCGGGGCCGCCTACCCGGACCGGCTGATCGACGTCGGGATCGCCGAGCAGCACGCGCTCACGACCGCGGCCGGCCTGTCGCGGGCCGGGATGCACCCCGTCGTCGCGCTGTACTCGACGTTCCTCAACCGCGGCTTCGACCAGCTGATGATGGACGTCGGCCTGCACCGCGAGCGGCTGACCCTGATGCTGGACCGCTCCGGCGTGACCGGCAGCGACGGGCCGTCCCACAACGGCATGTGGGACCTGTCGATCCTCGGCATCGTGCCCGGGATGCGGGTCGCGGCCCCCCGCGACGAGCCGACCCTGCGCGAGGAGTTCCGCGAGGCCGTCGCGGTGTCCGACGGGCCGACCGCCCTGCGCTATCCCAAGGGGTCGGTCGTCGCCTCGGTGCCCGCGGTGCGCCGCCTCGACGGGCCGGCCGGCGTCGACGTACTGCACGAGCCCGCCGACGGGCGCGCCCAGGTGCTCGTCGTGTGCGTGGGCGGGTTCGGGAAGCTCGGCGTGGCGGCGGCGAAGCGGCTGGCCGACCAGGGGGTCGACGTGACCGTCGTCGATCCGCGGTGGGTGCTGCCGGTGCCCCGGGAGCTGCTGACCCTGGCCGCCGACCACCAGCTCGTCGTCACGGTGTCGGACTGCGGCACGCACGGCGGGTTCGGCTCGGCGCTGTCCGACGCGCTGCGCGGTGCCGACATCGACGTCCGGCAGCGCGACCTCGCGCTGCCCCAGGAGTACCTCGAGCACGGCAGCCGCGACGACGTGCTCGCCGCGGTCGGGCTGACCGAGCAGGACGTGGCCCGCCGGATCACCGAGTGGGCCGCGGCCGCCGTGCCGGCCCTGCCCCGGCTGGACCCGGAGCGCACGGGCTGATGCGGGTCATCGTCGTCGAGGACGAGCCGGCCATGGCCGACGCGGTCGCGCGCGGCCTGCGACGGGACGGGATCGCCGTCGACGTCGCCTACGACGGGGACGAAGGCTCCGAGAAGCTGTCGGTGACCCGCTACGACGTCGCCGTGCTCGACCGCGACCTGCCGGGCCGCAGCGGGGACGAGCTGTGCGACGAGCTGGTCGCCGCCGGCGGCCTGACCCGGGTGCTGATGCTGACCGCGTCCGGCACGCTCGCCGACAAGGTCGAGGGCCTGTCCCGCGGGGCCGACGACTACCTCGCCAAGCCGTTCGACTTCCCCGAGCTCGTCGCCCGGGTGCGGGCACTCGGCCGCCGGGCCACCCCCGCCGTGCCCCCCACGCTCGCCGCGGGGGACCTGGTGCTGGACCCGGCGCGGCGGACGGTCGGCCGCTCCGGACGCCCGGTGGAGCTGACCCGCAAGGAGTTCGGCGTGCTGGAGGTGCTGCTCGCCGCGGGCGGTGCCGTCGTCTCGTCCGAGGAACTCCTCGAGCGGGTGTGGGACGAGAACGCCGATCCCTTCACCACGACCGTGCGGGTCACCGTGATGACGCTGCGCAAGAAGCTCGGTGAGCCGGCGCTGATCGACACCGTCGTCGGCGCCGGGTACCGGGTCCCCAGTGCGACCGACGCCCCACCCGGCGCCGGGACCGCGGCGGGCTGACCCGTGCAGCGCCTCCGGCCGCGCCTGACGCTGCTGGCCACCGTGCTGGTCGCGGTGGTGGCGGCGGTGCTGCTGTGGCTGGGGTGGATGCTGGTCGGGGCGGCCGTGGCGGGGACGCCCGCGCTGCCCGGCACGGTCGTCGTGAACGGGGTGCCGGTGCCCGCCGAGACAGCCCGGGACGCGATCGCCGCCGCCGCCCGCGACGACGTGCTGCGCGCCGGTCTGGTCGCGTTCCCGCTGGTCGTCGTGGCCGGCGCGGTGTGTGCGTGGGTGCTGGTCGGGCGGGTGCTGGACCCGCTGCACCGGGTGGTGGACACCGCGTCGCGGCTGTCCGCGAGCTCGCTCGACGAGCGCGTCGCGCTGGAGTCGGCGCGCGGCGAGGTCGCGGAGCTGACCGCCGCGTTCGACGCGATGCTCGACCGGCTGCAGGCCGCGTTCGACGCCCAGCGGCGGTTCGTCGCGAATGCCGGGCACGAGCTGCGGACCCCGCTCGCCGTGCTGCGCACCGAGATCGACGTGACGTTGCAGGACCCCGACGCCGACGCGACGGAGCTGCGCCGGATGGCCGAGGTCGTCCGCGACGCCGGGCGCCGCTGCGACGAGCTCGTCGCCGGGCTCCTGCTGCTCGCCCGGACCGAGGCCACCGGCCCGCTGAGCGGGTCCGACCGCGCCGCGGTGGACCTGGCCGCCGTCCTCGCCGTGGAACTCGACGCGATCGCCCCGGCCGCCGCCGCGCGGGCGTTGTCGGTCCGGACCGACGCGTGCCCGGTCGTCGTCGACGGGGACGAGGTCCTGCTGCGGCGCCTGGTGGCCAACCTGCTCGAGAACGCCGTCCGGCACAACCGTGACGCCGGCTGGATCGAGGTCGGGTGCGGGGACGCGGCGGACGGGGGAGCGGACCTCCGGGTGCGGTCGTCCGGTCCGGAGCTGCCGGCCGAGCAGGTCGCGGAGCTGTTCGAGCCGTTCCGGCGCGGCCCGGTGGCGCGCACCGCGCACACCCGGGGGTCCGGGCTGGGGCTGTCGATCGTGCGGGCCGTGGCGACGGCGCACGGCGGCCGGGTCGATGCCGAGGCCGTCCCCGGCGGGGGCCTGGCGGTCCACGTCGTGCTCCCGGCGGCGACCGGGGCGGGCCGGGAGCCGCGGACCGATCCCGCACCCGCACGCTGACCGCCGGTCCCGGGACGCCGGCCCTCAGGTGCCCAGCACCGGCTCCAGCAGGGGGGCGAGCAGCTCGACCTGCCACGGTCGGGCACCGCCCGCCGCCAGCGCGCCGCGGACGTCGCCGCCGGACGGCGGGGTCCAGCACAGCCGGCGCAGCAGGTCGGGCTGCAGCAGGTTCTCCACCGGGACGTCGTGCTGCTCGGAGACCCCGGCGAGCGCCGCCCGTGCGGCGGTGAGGCGCGCGGCCGCGTCCGGGTCCCGGTCGGCCCAGCGGGCCACCGGAGGGGGCCCGTCGGTGGTGGCCGAGCCGCGCGGCAGCTCGGCGTCGGGGAGGTCGGCGGCCCGGCGGAGCGCGTCGAACCAGTAGCCGGCCAGCCGGCGCTGCGAGCGCCCGCGGAAGACCGGCAGCCCGGCCAGCGTCTGCGCCGACTCCGGGTTCCGGACGGCCGCGTCGACGATGGCCGCGTCGGGCAGCACCCGGCCCGGGGCGATGTCGCGCTCGGCGGCCAGCGAGTCACGGGCCTGCCACAGCTCGCGCACCGCGGCCAGCGGGCGGGGCCTGCGGACCTTGTGGATGCCGGAGGTGCGGCGCCACGGCTCGGCGCGCGGGGCGGGCGGTGGCGCGGTCCGCACGGCCTCGAACTCCTGGCGGGCCCACTCCAGCTTGCCCTGCTCGTCGAGCAGCCCGGTCAGCACGTCGCGCAGCTCGATGAGGACCTCGACGTCGAGCGCGGCGTAGACCAGCCAGTCCTCGGGGAGGGGGCGCCGGGACCAGTCGGCGGCGCCGTGCCCCTTCTCCAGGGAGAGGCCGAGGAGGTTCTCCACCATCGGGCCGAGCCCGACCCGCGGGAGCCCGGCCAGGCGCCCGGCGAGCTCGGTGTCGAAGAGCGAGGCCGGACGCAGGTCCAGCTCGCCCAGGCACGGCAGGTCCTGGGACGCCGCGTGCAGCACCCACTCGGGGCCGCCGAGCGCCGCGGCGAGCGGCCCGAGCTCGCCGCGCAGGGGGATCGGGTCCACCAGTGCCGAACCGGCCCCCGCCCGTCGCAGCTGCACCAGGTAGGCGCGCTGCGAGTAGCGGAAGCCGGACGCGCGCTCGGCGTCCACCGCGACCGGTCCGGTGCCCGCGGCGAACGCCTCGGCGACCTCCGCGAGGGCCTCGGCCGTCGCCGTCACCGGCGGCAGACCGTCGGCCGGGCGCAGCAGGGGCACCGGATCGGGTGAACCGTCCGGGGACGGATCGCCGGGCGGCCGGAAGTCCGTACCGCCTGTCGTCCGCGCACCCTGGTTCAGCGAATGACCCCCGCACGCATGGCCAGCGCCACCATCTGGGCGCGGTCGCCGGTGCCGAGCTTGCGCCCGATCCGGGACAGGTGGCTCTTCACCGTCAGCGCCGAGAGGTTCAGCGCCTCACCGATCTCCTTGTTCGACTGCCCGTCGGCGACCAGCTGCAACACCTCGACCTCGCGGGCGGAGAGCTCGCGCGGGGTGTTGTCGGTGCCCGGCACGCGGGAACCGGTGGCCAGCAGCGGGGCGACCGTCGGGTCGGCGTAGACGCCGCCGTCGAGCACCCGCTTCACGCCGTCGGTCACGACCGAGGGCGACGCCGACTTGAGCAGGTACGCCTGCGCGCCGGCCTGGAAGGCCGAGCGGACCGCGTACGGGTCGTCGGAGGAGGCCAGGACGACGAGCCTGTTCCAGCCCAGCGAGCGGAGCTCGCTGACCAGGTCCAGGCCGCTGCCGTCCGGCAGGGTCAGATCGAGGATCGCGAGGTCGCACGGACCCGCGGCGTGTGCCCGGGCTCGCGCCTCGGTCACCGACGCGGCCTCGTGCACGGTGCCCGCGCCCATGGAGCGGAGCCGCCCGGCGATCGCCTCGCGGAGCAGCGGGTGGTCGTCCACGACGAGAACCGTGAACAGCTCCTCCCGCGGCTGCGGGACGATCCCCGGCGAGAGCACTGCTCCACCGATCGGAGCGCCACCTGAGGTGGTGCTGCCGGAGCTCTGCGCCGGCACTTGCTGGCCAAGTACAGCCACGTCGTCAACCTTCCTGGAGTCGGCCGTCAGCCCCCGACCAACACCGGAACCCGAGGGACGGAGAGTGGCGCTCGGCCGCCCGGGTGGGTGCCATGCGGGAGATGGTATCCCTCCATGCGGCCTAACGTCGCGTGTGCATTCGAACTTCTGGCCCGGAAAGTTACATGGCTGTGGGCGTGGGCCCACTCTTTCGGGTGATCTTTTTCGTCAGGACGCCGCTGACCTGCGGTTATCAGCCGGGTGATCGGGTCAACGGTACTGCCCCGACCGGAGGCAGTCCGGCGGCGGTCGCGACCAGGGAACCGAACGCCGCGGCGTGTCGGGCGAAGTCGGCGTCGCTCTCCGTAGGCGTCCAGGAGGCCCGCAGCTCGACGTCGTCCTCCCGTGGTGGCTCCTCGCCGTCCGCCTGGAGGCCACCGAACCGGACCGACGAGGTCTGGGTCACCGTCCCGCCCAGCGCGGTGAAGTCCGCGCCCGCGTGATCGAGGGCGTCGGTCAGCCAGGACCATCCGATGCGCGGCAGCATGTCGTCGCCGAGCTGGCCCGGCTCCAGGCGGGCCTGGACGAAGCAGACCAGCCGGAAGGTGCCCTGCCAGCGGTCCTGGCCCTCCGGGTCGTGCAGCAGGATCAGCCGGCCCGACGTGTCGGGCTCGTCCAGGTCGTCGGTGCCGTCGCCGCGGTGGCCGATGTCGGCCTCGACGCTCGTCGCCCAGCTGAACGGCGCCAGCCGGGGCGGGGCCTCCAGCTTGCGCACCACGAGCTCCGGGCGCGGCGCCACCGAGGCCAGCGCACTCACGGCCCGGCGGAACAGCGGAGGTGGGGAGTTCGGGTCCGGCACGGCGGGGAACTCTAGGCCGCGCGGGCCGTCGTGCCTGGCAGGCGCGCCGGGCGGCTGCGCGGCGGTCCGGGCCCCGTGCGACGATGTCGGGGTCATGACTGCAGGCACCGCCACCCCCGCGACCACGGCCCGCCGCGACCTGGCCGGGTCCCCGTTCCTCGACGCGGTGCGCGGCCGCCGCCCGTCCCGGCTGCCGGTGTGGTTCATGCGCCAGGCCGGCCGGTCGCTGCCCGAGTACCGGGCGCTGCGGCAGCACAACGGGATGCTGGAAGCCTGCCTGACCCCGGACCTGACCTGCGAGATCACCCTGCAGCCGGTCCGCAGGCACGGGGTCGACGCCGCGATCCTGTTCTCCGACATCGTGGTGCCGCTGTACCTGGCGGGCATCGGCGTCGACATCGTCCCCGGCACCGGCCCCGTCGTCGACCACCCGGTGCGCACCGCGGCCGCCGTCGAGGCGCTGCCCGAGCTCGCGCCCGAGCAGGCCGACGCGGTCGGCGACGCGATCTCCCTGCTGCTGCCCGAGCTGGGGGAGACCCCGCTCATCGGGTTCGCCGGGGCGCCCTTCACCCTCGCGTCCTACCTGATCGAGGGCGGGCCGAGCCGCAACCACGAGAAGACCAAGGCCCTGATGCGCTCCGAGCCGGAGGTCTGGCACGCCCTCATGGCGAAGCTGGCCCGGCTGACCGGCGCCTTCCTGCAGCGACAGGTCGCGGCCGGCGTCGACGCGGTGCAGCTGTTCGACTCCTGGGCCGGGGCGCTCTCCGAGCGCGACTACCGCGAGTTCGTGCTGCCGCACTCGTCCGCGGTGCTGTCCGCGCTCGCCGGGTCCGGACTCCCGCGGATCCACTTCGGGGTCGGCACCGCCGAGCTGTACGGGGCGATGACCGAGGCCGGGGCGGACGTCATCGGCGTCGACTGGCGCACCCCGCTCGACGTCGCCGCGGCGCGGGCCGGGGGAGCGGTGCCGGTGCAGGGCAACCTCGACCCGGCCGTGCTGTTCGCCGGCCAGGACGCGATCGACGCCGACGTCGCCCGCATCGCCGCCGAGGGCGCCCGCTGCCCGGGGCACGTGTTCAACCTGGGTCACGGCGTGCTGCCGCAGACCGACCCGGACGTCGTCACCCGGACCGTCGAGACGATCCACTCCCAGCCGGCCGGATGAGCCCCCGCGTCGCCGTCGTCGGCGGCGGGATCTCCGGGCTCGCCGCGGCGCACCGGTTGCGGACCCTGCTCGGCCCGGACGCCGGGATCACGGTTCTGGAGCAGCGCGACCGGCTCGGCGGGGTGCTGCGCACCGTCGACCTCGCGGGCGCGCCCTTCGACGTCGGTGCCGAGGCGTTCCTCGTCCGGCGCCCCGAGATGCCGGCCCTGCTCGGCGAGCTCGGCCTGTCCGGGGCCCTGACCCACCCGACCTCCGCGACCGCCACCATCCGCGCCGGCGGGCGGACCGTGGGGCTGCCGCGCGGGACGCTCATGGGCGTCCCGGGCCGCGACGCGGTGCTCGACGGCGTGCTGTCCGACGCGGGCCGGGCGGCGGTGGCGGCCGAGCCGTCGCGGCCGCTGGCCTGGGATCCGGGCACCGACGTGGCGCTGGGCGGGCTGCTGCGGGAGCGGTTCGGCCCGGAGGTCGTCGACCGGATCGCGGACCCGCTGCTCGGCGGGGTCTACGCGGGCCGGGTCGACACGCTCGGGCTGCGGGCGACCGTGCCCGCGCTGGCCGGTGCGCTCGACGACGGTGCGGCGTCGCTGACCGACGCGGCGAGTGCCGGGATGGCGGCGAGCGGGCAGCGGGCGGGCACCCTCGCGGCCGGGCCTTCCGGGGGCACCGGCGCCGCGTCGGCCGCGCCGCAGCCCGTCGCGGCGGGGCCGGTGTTCGGGGCCGTCCGAGGCGGCTACCGCGAGGTGGTCGCGGCTCTGGCGGACGCGTCGGCGGCCACCGTCCGGACCGGGACGACCGTGCGCGTGCTGGAGCGCCGCACCGGAGGGTGGCGGCTCGTGCTCGGGCCTGTCGGGCAGCCGGAGGCGCTCGACGTCGACGCCGTCGTCCTCGCCGTCCCCGCGCCGGCCGCGCGCCGGCTGCTGGGACCGGTCGTCCCGGCCGCTGCCGGGGCGGCGGCCCGGATCGGGCTGGCGTCGTCGGCGGTCGTGGCGCTGGCCTACCGGGCCACGGACGTCGCCGGGATGCCGGGGACCTCGGGGTGCCTGGTCGCGGCGGACGAGCCGCTGTCGGTCAAGGGCGTGACGCACGCGTCGACGAAGTGGGCCCACCTCGGCGAGGACGGCCTGGTCCGGGTCCGCGCGTCGATCGGGCGGTTCGGTGAGGAGGTGGGCCTGCAGGTCGACGACGCCGAGCTCGTCGCCCGGACCCGGGCCGACCTGCGCGAGCTCGACGGGATCGACGCCGAGCCGGTCGCGGTGCACGTGCAGCGCTGGGGTGGCGGGTTGCCGCAGTACGGCGTCGGGCACGGGGAGCTCGTGGCGGGCCTCGAGGCGGCCGTGGCGGCCGAGCCCGGCCTGGCGGTCGCGGGCGCGATGCTGCACGGCGTCGGCGTCCCCGCGTGCGTCGGGACGGCGCGGGCCGCGGCGGAGCGCCTGGCCCGGGTCGTGCCGGCTGCGTCCTAGCGGGGGTCGAGCACGAGCTCGACGACCGGCACGTGCGGCGCGAGCGGCTCTCCCGGGCCGAGCCCGCAGGCGGCCCGCACGGTCGGCTCGAGCCGGGCCCAGGCCCGCGGGTGGCGGCGCGGGTAGTCGGCGAACAGCGCCGCGGCCCGGTCCCGCGGAACGCGGTGTGCCGTCGCGGGCGCGGACCGGCGCGTCCCGACCGAGATCCGGACCCGCGGTTCCGCGGTGACGTTGCGGAACCACTGGGCGCGGTCCCCGAACCCGGACACGACCACGTAGCGGCCCGGCCCGGGGCGGTCGGTGACCTCGAGCACGGCGCGGCGGACCCGGCCGGTGCGCCGGCCGGCGTGCTCGAGCAGCAGCATCCGGCGCCCGAACAGGAACCCGAGACCGAGCCGGTAGAAGGCGATCGGCGCTCGGACGAGCATCCGCCGTCGCAGGATCCGCAGCCCGATCGGTTCGTTCACGAGGTCTCCTTCCGTCCGGACCCCGCACCGGTGAGGGGCCCCTTACCGTCGGCGTAGCATGCGCCCCATGGCCCGCGTGGACACCAGAGCGATCAACGAGACCATCCGCTACACCATGTGGTCGGTGTTCCGGGTGGAGCCCGGAAAGCTGGGCGACGACCGTGCCGAGGCCGCCCGGCAGGCGACCGAGTACCTGGACTCCCTGGCCAACAAGGACGTGACCGTCCGCGGTGTCTACGACCTCGCCGGCGTCCGGCACGACGCGGACTACATGATCTGGTGGCACGCCTCGGAGATCGAGTCGCTGCAGGCGGCCTACGCCGACCTGCGCCGCACCACGGCGCTCGGCCGCGCCTCGGTGCCCGTCTGGAGCCAGACGGCGCTGCACCGTCCGGCGGAGTTCAACAAGAGCCACGTGCCGGCGTTCATGGCGGGCGAGGACCCCAAGCGCTACGTCTGCGTGTACCCCTTCGTCCGGTCCTACGAGTGGTACCTGCTCCCGGACCAGGAGCGCCGCACGATGCTCGCCGACCACGGCAAGGAGGCCCGCGACTACCCGGACGTCCGCGCCAACACCGTGCCCGCGTTCGCGCTGGGCGACTACGAGTGGATCCTCGCGTTCGAGGCGGACGAGCTGCACCGGATCGTCGACCTCATGCGGCACCTGCGGGGCACCGAGGCCCGCCGGCACGTCCGCGAGGAGATCCCGTTCTACACCGGCCCGCGGGTCGAGGTCGGCGACCTGGTCGCGTCCCTGCCCTGACCGCTGCGCCCGGGCCTCCGCACCGCGCACCGGATCCGTACCGGTGCGCGGGTGCGGCGCCTACTCGGCCGGCTCCAGGGAGAGCGAGACCGAGTTGATGCAGTAGCGCAGGTCCGTCGGGGTGCCGTAGCCCTCCCCGGCGAACACGTGGCCCAGGTGGCTGTGGCAGGTGGCGCACAGCACCTCGGTGCGCGTCATGCCGAGCGTGGAGTCGGTGCGCTCGATGACCGCGTCACCCGCCAGCGGCGTGAAGAACGACGGCCACCCGCAGTGCGACTCGAACTTCGTCTCGCTGCGGAACAGCTCCGCCCCGCACGCCCGGCAGCGGTAGACGCCGGTGCGCTTCTCGTCGGTGTACTCCCCGGTGAACGGGCGCTCGGTGCCGGCCTGACGGAGCACCTGGTACTCCGCCGGGCTCAGCTGGGCCCGCCACTCCTCGTCGGTCTTCTGCACCTTCGCCGCCGGCTCGGCGTCGGAGGAGCCGGTCTTGCTGCTGAACAGACCCATGCACCCACGCTAACCCGTTCCGGGGCGCGCGGCTCAGATCCAGGTGGTGACGACGAAGACCATCGCGTTCGCGACCACCCACGCCGCGAACAGGAGCAGGAGCACCACGGCGGCGACGGCGGCCGTCCGCCGCGGGCCGCGCAGCCGGTTCGCCGACTCCGCGAAGTCACCGACGCCGCGGATGTAGCCCTCCACCGAACACGACGGGACCCGCTGCATCCGGTCGAGGTGCGCGGCGAACGCACGGGCCTCGGGGTCGTCGGGGTCCAGACCGACGAGATCGTCGTCGAACCGGGGCGACCGGTCAGCACTCATGTGCTCACGATAGTGGCGCACCCGCGGTAGGTTCCCCGGTGTGGCGAGCCGTGAGGTCGTGATGCTGCGGGTGGAGGGGCCGGACGGGCCCCGGGACGTCCGCCTGACCAGCCCGGACAAGGTCGCGTTCCCGAAGCTGGGCATCACCAAGCGCGAGGTGGTCGAGTACTACCTCGCCGTCGGCGTGCCGATGGCCCGCGCGCTGCGGGACCGCCCGACGAACCTCAAGCGGTTCAACGACGGCGCCGAGGGCGAGCCGTTCTTCGTCAAGCGCGTCCCGAAGGGCGCCCCCGACTGGGTCCGCACCTGCACGGTGACCTTCCCCAGCGGCCGGAAGGCCGACTCGGTGGCCGTCACCGAGCCCGCGACGATCGCGTGGGCGGCCAACCTCAACACCCTCGACTTCCACCCCTGGCCGGTCCGCTGCCCGGACACCGACCACCCCGACGAGCTGCGGATCGACCTCGACCCGCAGCCGGGGACGGACTTCGCCGATGCCGCCGCCGTCGCACTCGTGCTGCGCGACGTGCTCGCCGAGGCCGGCCTGACCGGCTGGCCGAAGACGTCCGGTGGCCGCGGCCTGCACGTGTTCTGCCCCGTCCGGCCGGAGTGGGACTTCGTCCAGGTGCGCCGCGCGGTCATCGCGATCGCCCGCCGCGTGTGCCGCCGCATCCCGGAGCGGGCCACCGTCGACTGGTGGAAGGAGGAACGCGGCGAGCGCGTGTTCCTCGACTTCAACCAGGCCGCGCGGGACCGCACCATCGCGTCGGCCTGGTCGGTGCGCGGGCTGCCCGGCGCGACCGTGTCGATGCCGCTGACCTGGGACGCGGTGGGCGCGGTCGATCCGGCGGAGTTCACCCTGCGCACCGTCCCGGGCCTGCTGGAACGGTACGGGGACCCGCACGAGCACATGAACGCCGAGCGCGGCGGCTGCGACACGGCGCTGGAGTGGTTCGCCGAGGACGAGATCGAGCTCGGAGTGGCGGAGATGCCCTACCCGCCGGAGTACCCGAAGATGCCCGGCGAGCCGATGCGGGTGCAGCCGAGCCGAAAGCGCCGGGTGACCAGGGAGAACATCTCCGACTGAGTCGGTGACGAGACTACCATAGCACTCACTCACCGGATAACCTAGACCGATGAGTGAGCGACTTGACGATCTTCAAGCGAGCTTCCGCCGCGCGCTACGAGCGGAGGGGAAGGCGCCTCGCACGGTCACGCTGTACGAGATGAGCGTGCGGATGTATTGCGAGTGGCTCCGGGAGCAGGGGAGACCCGAGACCCTCGACGAGCTGACCCGGTCCGCGATCCGCGGGTGGCTGGAGTCGCTGATCGAGGCGGGACGCGAACCGTCGACGGTGCGCACCCGCTTCAAGGGGCTGCACCGCTTCTGCGGGTGGCTGGTCGCGGAGGGGGACCTCTCCGAACATCCGATGACGGGGATGGAACCGCCGACCGCGCAGCAGAAGCCGGTACCGGTGCTCAGCGACCAGGAACTGGACAAGCTGGTGAAGGTGTGCCGAGGTCGCGACTTCACCTCCCGCCGGGACGAAGCGATGATCCGCTTCCTGCTCGACACCGGGGTGCGGGTCTCGGAGCTGTGCGGACTGTCGGTCACCGACGTCGACCTGGACCGGGAGACCGCGATCGTCCGTGGCAAGGGCAACAAGGTTCGCGCGGTCTACCCGTCGACGAAGACAGTGCGTGCACTCGACCAGTATCTCCGCGCTCGACGCGCCCACCGGTGGACGCATCTGGACGCGCTGTGGCTGACGCAACGGGGTGCGCTGTCGACCGATGGCGCCCGGGAGCGGGTGCGCATCCGCGGAGAGCAAGCCGGCATCCCGGACCTGCACCCACACCGGTTCCGACACACCTTCGCCCACGACTACATGGTCAGCGGCGGGCAGGAGCGGGACCTCAAGCGGCTCGCCGGTTGGTCGTCGGATGTGATGCTGGAGCGCTACGGTGCTTCTGCTGCGGATCATCGCGCGGAGCTGGCAGCCCGGAAGATGGGGCGCGGCGACCGTGTTTGACGCCGACACGCTATGCGTGTTACCCTACGCGGGAGGCGGCACCAACCGCTGCCTCTGTTGTGCCCGCTTCCAGGGGATTCCTGGTGGCGGGTTTTCTTTTGCTACGTAGGGATAGATGAAAATGAGTTTCGACAAGTTGAGTGCGCGCGCTGCCGCGCACCGTAGCTGGGGTGCCACCCGCGACCGGAGCGCTCGGACGAGTGCCGGTCGTAGCGCTGCCGACCGGCGGTTCGAGGAGCAGGCGCGTGAGCTGCTCGGTGCCGGTGCCTCCGAGTTTCAGGTCCGACAGTCCGCGGAGTCGCTGCGTAAGGCGTACTTCGCGGATCTCGCACGCCGGTCGGCGGCTGCGCGGCGTGCGGCATGAACCTCTGGGAACGCGACGCCGAGCGAGCCGGTCAGATCGACCGCGGCGACAAGTCGTACGTAGCCATGCTCGCCGCTAGGTGTGTGGAGGAGGGTGCTGGTCAGACCTCCGGACTGATCAACTCCACCGTTGCTAAAAACTTCGCAACGGGGAAGGTCTCGTGCCGAGAGTTCGCACGTCGGTCGGGTATCAGTGATCCCACGGTCGCCGCGTACCTGCGCACGTGGGACGCGCTCGCCGCTGACGGGTGGGTGCCGTCTCGGGATTCTCTGAACCCTGGTGACGAGGATGTCGCGGACCTGCCCGACCGGGAGACGTGGAACAAGTACTACCGGGCAGCCAACCCCGCGGTGGCGGCGAACGGTGGGAAGGACGATGCCCCCGAGTGGCACGGAACCCCGCTCGACGAGCGCGAGAAGTTCCGACGGCGCACGATCGACGTCTTCACCGAGTTCCACATCGCGCTGAACAAGATCACCACGCAGGCGCGCGACTTCGAACTTCACGACATGACCGAGTCCCACCTGGTGTCTCTACGCGAGTCCGTGGACGCCGCGCTTGAACGAGTCCGCGCCTCCTAGACTCCTTTGCGACACCCTATCATTTGGGATGAGCAGCCGCTGAGCCGCCCTGTGCCGCGTCGACCTGTCGCCCGGGTACCGATCACCCCGGAAACCAGGTCCGACGCGGCACAGAAGCGGGACATCGGTTCGCTAGCGGTGTGCTGCGACGTCGATGAATCGACGTCGCGGTGCTCCGGTCGGATAGGATCAAGGTACCTTTTGCGGTTGGACATCATCTAAGAGGTTAACCTCTCTACCGCCGCGCGCGATCACGTGCAACGATCCATCCGTGAGGAAGGTGCACGCGTTTCGGTTCGTCGGGGTCGATGGTGCTCTCGGGTACCGGACCGGAGTGGTGTACGGGTTAGAGATCGACAGAAGTGACGATGACAATCGTGGACCGCGCGTCTATGAACCTGCGGTGTACGAGTACGAAACATGGGACGAGTTCTGGCAAGACTGGGATCCGGTTCCGGGTAGCGACGATCTCTAGCTTCCGGGGGTAGCCTCGGGAATAAATCCGCCCTCTGGATTGTTACAACTACAGGTGCTGGAAACGTTGTGGCGACGATTCCTGGATTTGACAAATGCGCCAAAGTAGGGTATAATAGAAATGTACGGCAAGCAGCTCCCAGGGCCACGAGGGACTTGACATTCTTGCCGTTCTGTGGTATAATGTTTTGCACGGTCGAGCCTTATCGACTGCACGAGCAAGTGCGCTACCCGCGATTTAGCGGTCACCTTATCACTATTCCTCACAGATAGCGACAAACCAATATGGATATTGACTTCGAGCCCACCCCTGTCCGGGGTGCGACTTACTCGTTGCCGGAGCACAAGCGCGTCCTTGCCGCCGTTTCGGACGCGTGCGGCGACTGGCACACCGCGTTCCACGCGATCAACCACCCGACCACCCTGCACAAGGGTGGCATGTCCTGGTCGACGTTCTGCCAGTACGCGGGTTCCCGCACCGACACCTACACCGTTCGCGAGGACGACGCACACACTGACGACGTCGCAGACCTCGTGGTCCGTGCGATGGTCGCCGACGACACACCCGACACCGACAAGCGGGTTCTCCGCGTCCAGGAAGCCGTTCACGCGCTACCGCGGCGCCAGTTCGAGGCGGTCGTGCGCTGGTCGGTGCTCGCACAGCGCGAGGTGAAAGTTCGCGTCGTGCGGGGCTCCAAGCGTGCCGACACGCTCGCCGACGAGATGACCGAGTCGGAGATGCGGAACTTCAACCGTGCGAGAGAGTCGCTGCGGACGGCGCTCGCCGACCTGGCGACCGGGGCACACGTGCTCCGCGCGCCCCGCGAACTCACGCCCGACCCGCAGAACCCCCACGTGTCGGGTGCCCCGATGAACCCGGTCACCACGCGCTGGGGCGACCCACTGCACGGTCGCCCGTCTACCCTGCCGCCCGGCTTCTGGGAGTCGCAGGCGTTCTGGTCCGCGGTCAACCGGTGGGACAGCGAGTGGGTCGCGTCGGTGCCACCGGTACCGCGGAACTGGCACACCCTGCCGGCGGGGACGCCGTGGCGCCTCGAACACGAGTACAGCGACAACCGGCGCAAGGGCACCAAACCACAGATCAGCTCTATCCAGAATGAGGACTTCCAGTGACCAGCATCGTGCCCGAATGGGCTACCGGTGTCATCGACACCAACGACAAGATGATCACCATTGACACCGTCGACAGTGTTGACGAGCATCCTGATTACATTGACTTTGTGTCGCGTGGTCAGCGGCGAAGGGTGCTCGTCGACCACATTGTGTACTTCGTCGGGGAGAACCCGCAGAAGCGCTGAAAGTGTCCGCATCCCCCACACTACTTCCTAGACGGGAAACTGTCCGCCATCGCCACACTGTAACTAGAGGTGGGTGCGGTTCCGTCTTGGGTGACTAAATCACCTACTCCTCACAGATTGCGAAGATAAATGACTCTTAGCCTGCTGCTTGCCGCATTCGCCACCGGCTGTATCGGTTACCCGATCGGGAGCTGGTTGTACGCGGCGACCCATTGATTTCCCGCCGCTCGGTGTCCTTATCCATCGAGCGGCGGGTGCCTAGAAGCAAGCCGGTAGCGCGCATCCCGTCACCTGTGCGCGCGTGCCACGGGATCGGTTGTTCCGCCGGTCCCGTGGCGCCGGTGCTCTATCGGAACAGGGTGACACCCAATATTGAAGATTAGGTGAAAACATGAGTGTTGAAACGTCGCTTGAGGAAGTCTCCGAGAATATCCACCGACTGGTAGTCGTGATGTCGGCGATCCACGAGGAGCTGTCTGAGATCCGTAAGGGGATTACCTCGATGGATGTCAACGGCATCGAGGTCTACGAGCGGCGGCTGTAGTGGGGGATGGGGGGAAATGAGGGGACTCCCCCACCCCCCTCTCGTAACTCCGAGTTATCAGCTAAAACATGACACTTAGTTAAAATAACCCTTGTTTATAACTAATTTAGCAACGCTGTGTAGCTAGAAAGACAAGTTTCACGCCGGGGTGGGGGGAATGGGGGGAGCTCCCCACATCCCCCCGCCTCGGGTTAATCAGTCACTCATTGCCCTGAAAGGTCCTTGCTTCATGGTCAAGTATGGCTCGCGGGTTCCCCGCAAGGTGATCGATCAGTACTTCGCTCGCGGGTGGAACCCGTTCCCGCTTCCTGATCGGAAGAAGAAGACCCCGCCGGAGGGCGTCACCGGTCGCGGCGCTAAGCCGGTCACTCGTGACCAGGTGAGCCGGTGGTACAACGACGGTGCGTACGGCAACCTCGGTGTCGCGATCCCATCCAACGTGATCGGGATCGACGTCGACGACTACACGAAGCCGAACGGCACCGTGTACGAAGGCGCTGCGCTTCTCGCGGAGCTGGAGGCGGAGTACGGGAAGCTGCCGGTGACCTACACAGTGTCCCGGATTCGGGATCACCAGCGGTCGGGTACGCGGTTCTTCGTGGTGCCGGGTGCATACGATCCGTCGGATTTTGTTCCGAACATTCAGGATTCGATCCAGCTTATCCGTCCGAACTACCGGTACTCGGTGATGGCTCCGTCGGTCCACCCGGAGGGTGACGAGTACGTTCTCTACTCGCCGGACGGGAACACTGCGGAGTACCTCCCGCGACCGGCGGATCTTCCGGAGCTGCCCGAGTCGTGGTGTGTGTTCCTCGACAGTCCCCAAGAGCGGCGGGGACGAGTGGAGGTCACGTCCGCTGAGCTGACGGAGTTCCTAGCGTCGCTGCGGGAGGGTATCCCGGACGAGACGGTGCAGGACTGGACGATCACCTACCTCCAGCAGTTGCAGGACACCAAGCCGGGTGGGCGCCACGATGCGGCTATGCGGCAGGTGACGGCGTTGCTGTACCTGGCACGTGAGGGTCACCCGGGCGTCGGTGACGCGCTGGACCAGTTGGGGAACGTGTTTGCCGGGTTGACGGGCAAGGACGAATACGAGTTCGAGTCGATGGTGTCGTGGGCTGCGGGCATCGCTCTGTCGAAGCCGGCTCCGATGACGGGGGTTCGGGAGGTCCGTGCGGAGCGGATGCCGACTCTTCCCGACGAGTTCTGGCGCCGGGAGTCGCTGGTGGGCATCCGGCGGATGGCTCATCGGTATCAGGCGTCGGCGGATGCGGTGCTGCTGTCGGTGTTGACGCGGCTGTCTGCGTCGCTTCCCCACGGGTGTCGGGTCGATACGGGTGCGCGTACTCCGGTGTCGACGAACTTCTACTCCGCGATTGTCGCGTCGTCGGGTGTAGGTAAGTCGTCGGCGGAGGAGCCTGCGGCGTGGGTGTACCCGGGGACTGTCCCGCTGGAGCGAGATGGTCTGAACCCTGGCTCCGGGGAGGGGCTGCTTCAGGCGTACATGGTGTTCCGCAAGGAGGACAAGCGGGAGAACCTGCCGGCGGGGAACGTGCAGCGGTGGCACAACGTGCGCTTCGCATCCGATGAAGGTGAGGCGGTTGTGAAGCTGATGTTCGAGCGTTCGGGGTCGACGCTTGCCGCGAATCTCCGGTCGATGTGGTCGGGGAAGAACGTCGGTCAGGCGAACGCAGGGCTGGAGAAGAACAGGTTCCTGAAGGCGGGATCGTACTCGATCGGGCTGTCGCTGGTGTTCCAGCCGGAGACGGTCGCGGGGCTGTTCGAGGATGGTGCGGCGGGCACTCCTCAGCGGTTCGTGTTTGCGTCTGCGGCGGACCCGAACATCCCTGACGAGGACATTCCGATGCCTGCTCCTCTGAACGTGAAGATCCCGATGCTGGGTGAGACGTTCTACCTGGAAGCCGGGATGATTCGTACAGCGTTGCGTCGGAAGCATCATGCGATCGCACGTGGCGAAGTGGAACCGGACAACCCGATGGATTCACAGCGAGACGCGCTGGTCGCTCGTATGGCTGCTCTGCTGATGCTGCTGGACGGTCGGAGCGGGACGATCACCGAGGACGATTGGCGCCTATCGGAGATGGTCTACGAGAACTCTGCTTCCTTGCGTGACCGTCTGCTGGAGGATGCACGGGAGCGCAAGGAGTCTGAGTGGGAGGCATCTGCGAATCATCGGGCTCGCGCGGCAGCTCTAGCGCAGTTGGAGACTCTGGGCGCTGATGCGAAGGTGCACAAGCTGGCGGAGTGGGTTGTTCGTCAAGTGTCGCTGAAGGGATCTCAGACGGTGTCTGATTTGAAGCGTGCTCGTAAGAACGATGAGCGGGTGTACGTGCCGCGCGCGGTCGACTTCGCGGAACGTGCGGGCTGGGTCGATGTGAACGGATCGCGTGTGAGCGTCCGTGTGGTGGACGAGGTGGCAGCATGAGTGTCTACGTGGTTTCGGGTTTCAAGTACAACGTCGATAAGGGTTCCAGCCCCCGGGTAATTGAACTCTACGGGTTGGAGTTTCTGGAATTCAAGTCGCAGGGTCAACTGGTGCGGGTCTCGTTGGATCACATCATCTCGGTCGTCGGCGACCGGCTTAGCGAGTAGTTAATTTAGTCAATTCGTTTACCAGCCGCCCGGTACGCAACCGCCGGGCGGCTGGTTCTTTGTGAAGGAGTTTCATAGTGAGTGATCTGAAGGAGCGGCGCGCTTACGCGGTTCTGTCCGACTCCACCCTCCAGGTACTGGACGAGCGTGCGATGTCTCGCGGGATGACTCGTAGTCAGTTTCTGCGGTGGACGATCCTGAACGAGCTGGGCATCCCGCAGGAGCCGGCTCGGGTGAAGCGGAGGACCGGTGATGACAAGTGACCCCACACCGTCCGTCCCTGCACGACGTTGGGTCCAGGAGCCCCCGCGATCCAGGTGGGTCTGGTCGTCAGTTTCCGCCACCGGGGTGTCGGAGGATCAGTGTCGACCTTCCGGAGCGGCTGTGGCAGGACCTGCTCGCATGTGCGAACGAGGACCGGGTGAGCGCGGCGAGGTGGATCGCGTCGGCGACACGTGAGGCGGTCCGCGGGCACCAGGATGGGTTTCGCTTCGAGACTCACGGTCTCCCGGAGCGGGAGGCAGCGGAGAGGGGCGGCGACCAGTGACGTCGATTGGTGACGTGGAAGCCGTGATGATGCGGGCGCTGTCGGCGTCGGAGCAGTACCTCGCGGGGAAGCTGCTCGGTGTGGTGCGCGGGATGCTGCGTGCGCGGATATCGAACTTCGACGCGCGGGTTGTCGAGGATCTGGATTTCGCTGAGGCGGCAACCTACGTCGAGGCGAAGGCGGTGACGCGGGTTCTCCGTAACCCGGAGAGCATCACGTACGAGACGATCGGTCCGTTCGGTGCTCAGCGGTCGAGCGAGTCGGCTTCCGACGAGCTTCGCGTGCTGGACGCGGAGTGGCGGTCGCTGGGTGTCGGGTCGGGCGCTTTCACGATTGGACGACGTCTGTGATGAATAGCGTCAATCCGTCTCCCCTCATCGTCGACTCCAGGATGTCCCCGGCAATCCTGGAGTCTGTGGATGTCGCGGAGAGCGAGGCGGCTGCGGATGTCGGATGAGCACCCGAAAGGTTATGTGACGCTCCGGTTTGGAGTGCCGGTGTGGTTGTGGCTGGAGGTTGCGCAGAAAGCTCGCTCGAACGAGGTGACGCCGGCGGAGTACTGCCGGGAGGTGCTGCTTGCCGCGGTCCCGCACAACGATGGTCGTCCGCGGCTACGCACGGTCGTATCCGGTCGGCTTCTCCGACGATTGGATGCGGTCGCGTCTTCCGCGGGGATCGGGATCGGGGAGTGGGTGCGATGCGCTCTGGAGTCCGCGGTTGTGGAGGCGGAGCGCGAGTGACTCACCACCACCCCGAGGCGCGCTTCTTCGCGGGTGGCTGCGGCGGCATCGGCTGCCCAGTCTGCCATGCGTAGTACTCGTGTCTCCAACGCTCGTAGTCGTCCTCAAACCGCTGCTCCGCGGCACGGTTCGAGCTGTCGGTCTGCACGGACACGATCACCCAGATGATGATCCAGAAACCGAACGTGATCAACGTGAGGACGAGGTGTAGCAGGTGACTCGTCTTGCGCGGCTGTGGCGGTCGCGGCTCGCGAGGTGGCGGACCGACGGGGTGACCTGGACTCGGGGCGGGGTGCACTGGACTCCTCTGAGCGCTGGGACGCTCAGGTTGTCGATGGTGTCGCGCACGGTGTTACTTACCCACTTGCCGCTGGGTGGGCAACTACGCGGGGACGCGCCACAACACCCGGATGGCGGGGGAGCCACATGAACCAGTGGTTGCCGGAGCGTGGGATGGCTGTCCTGTACCTCTCACCTGTAATCCTAGGTCAAGTGAGGTCGAATGTTTAGTCTCTAGTTGATTCGTTGGATGAACTTGGTGATTACGATTGCGTGTTCACTCACATTCGATAGTCGCTATTTCTGACCTACTGATTCGAAGGCGCATGCCGAATCGTCCTACGTGCACGCCGTTAGCAGTATCAGTGGGTTGCATCCGTTGCGCGTGGCAATGCAGGTGCGACCTGTGCTGGGCACTACTGACTATCTGTCCGGTGAGGGTCACGAAGCTGTATGTCCACCGAACCACGCGCGTCGGGTGACGGGGCTTACGCGTCTGCTCTCTCCGAGCTGCGACTTGGTCTTGGATGTCTGACTGAATCCTCGATCACTGGTGTGTGTGTCGGGTGGTGTCGAGGGAGTACCTGTGTGCCATGTGGTGTGAGTCGTCTGCACGAGTGGTTCGGTCTCGGAGGCTATCCGATGACGAGGTCGCATCGGAGGATACAGGATCCAATGATCCGATTATGATCATCAAGTGATTAATGGAAATGAGTTTACTTTAAACAGTTGAACAGTTCGAGGAGATTGCGTAATACAGATAGCTGTCGGGGACCACTGCACGTAACGAGTACATGATCATGTCTTGTGCCGGTCACCAGTCAGCTCGGTTGTCGAGGAGAGATCCCGTCGTCGCGCCGGCGCCACCGTGGCGCCGCAGTCGTTTTTCGCGCAGGGCACCCGGGAGTCCCCCTCCTCGGGGCACCGACGAACAGCGGACGGTATACGTCGCCGGGTCCCGAGCAAGACTTTGCTGCCGGCGATTTTATTTTCGGAGGTTAAAAGTGTCAGATGGTGACCTGGATTTCTCGCACCTGAGTGAGGCGGAGCGGGCGGTTCTGATCGGTGAGCTGGTGAAGCTCCGGGATCGACGCAACGGGAGCGATCCGGAGTCTGTGCTTCGCAAGAAGGTCGAGGAGCTGGAGAAGGTGTGCGACCGGCTGCGGTCTGAGTCCGCACATTGGAGGCGGAAGTACTTTGAGCTGAAGGATGGTGGTCAGACGTGACGCACGCGATTGAGGGTTATGCGTCGCTCGGTGACGCCGGTCGGGAGTTCTACGAGCAGCTCGACGAGGATCTAGACATCGAGATCGGTCCCGCGGAGCACCTGATGATCCTGGAGGCGTGCGCGCTGGTCGACTCGATTCGTGAGCTGGAGTCGGCGAAGTCTCGCGGTTTGTGGATTCCGGGTCGTCAGGGTGACGTGCTGAATCCTGCTTACGCAGAACTGCGTCAGCATCGAGGTCAGTTGATGACCCTGTTGCAGAAGCTTCAACTGTTGCAGGACGGTCGGGGCGCCCACATGCGGGGTAACACGGAGCAGGCGCGCAGCAACGCGCTCGGTAGGAACCGGTGAACCGGTGAGGCGCCGGAGCGGGCGAAACCGCAACACGGATCGGTTCGATGCGATGTCGGATGGTGAGCTGACCGCGGAGTCGTTGTGGATCTGGTGTGGCGTGTCCGCGGAGGACTCTCCGACCGGATATGCGGGGGTTGACGAGTCGCGGTACGACGAGTGGCGCGATTGGGTTGGAACGGTCACGGACGACGAGCTTCGTGACTGGGTGCGGCGGAATTCGACCGCATCCGAGTAGTAACTAAGCAAGCCTAATCACATGAAGGGTGTGACGGTAATGGCTGATGTCAGTAACGAGCAGTACAAGGAAATCGCGAAGATCGAGGGGCGTTACAAGCGTCTCGGTGCGGTGATCGGAAAGATGCCGGAGGACGTGCGGGAGTCGTACGATCTGCTTCGCGCGGCGAAGGCGTACCGGTCTCCGGATGCGACGCTGGATCACGAGATCGTGACTGCGGTGGATCGGATGAAGCCGGGCAAGGACGGTAAGTTTGATCTCGCAGAGCTGGTGACGGGGTCGTCGGAGCGGCTCGCGCGGGTGGGGCAGTTTCAGACGACCGTTGACTACGTGATCTGGCAGGCTGCGCAGCGACTGGATCGGGACCTCGGTGGGCACGCCGACGAGTTCCTGGGTGCCGTCTCGACGCGGTTCAACGCACTCGCCGACGAGTACCACCCGCTGTTCAAGCGGCTCCCGGACTTCGTCTTCGGCGGGGGCTACAACCAGGCAGGGAAGCGCAACGACCACATCAACCGGGGTCTCGTGCAGGCGGGTCCGGAGACGCTGGTCGACTACCGCCGCGCGGTGGACATCAACGAGCAGATGCGGTCGCTGGTGTCGGACGCGACCGCGGTGATGTTCGGGGAGTCGTACCCGGGTTACGACCACTGGCTCGGGCTTCAGGTGTCGAACTGGGACGGGCGTGACGCGTTCGACTGGATGCTCCGCATGCGCACGATCGGGTACGAGGCGTTCGAGGGTCAGTGGCGCTACCCGTCGTCGGATGCGCCGGCGATCGGGCTTGCGGGGTTCCTGGCGGCGAGTGGCGCGGTGCTGCGGATGCCGGCGACCACCGGGGAGATGTACGACGCGTCGGAGCGGATGCACCCGAACCACGGTGAGGGTCTCGACGCGCTGTCGGCGTAGTCGTCGTCGTTACGCCAACTAGTAGCGGGTAGTTCTCCGCGGCACGCACGCATGTTCGAGTCAGGGTAGTCTAGTGACGGGTCGCTCGCGGATGGGGAAGGTCCGCGGGCGATCCGTTAGCCTGAGAGGCGGGAGTCCCGGCACTTGGGTGACGCCGACATCCCGGCGCCGGGGCTCTCGCCGCGCGGCACCTGCAGCTCATCCGGCTTGCGGCTAGACTGGTCAGCGCCCGCTTACCGGGGTGTCGCTCCGGGCGCCGCCGGTTCGCGGGTCCAAACGTGCATTAGGTCACGGTTCGGTTACGTGTCCGGACACTGGCGGTTAACGTCGACTGTGACGGAGCCGGGACCTGCCGAGATGCGGTCCCGGCTCTCTCTGCGTTCCGTAGCGGCTAGTGATCGTCTACCCTCGGTTCCTGGCAGATCCGTGCGCCGCTCCGCTCAGCACAGTCGCGTGTGCGCAGCTAGCGCCGCGCTAGCGGTGCGCGGGTCTGCCACCGGGACTCCTGCTGGTCGCGTCCATTCCGCAGGCTCTCCCGGTGTGCGGCGACCCCGTACCTCCGGCACTCGGGTACGGGGTCGCCGTTCCCCTACCGTAGACGCGCAGAAGCCCCGTCACCTGGTCAAGTTCGGTAGCCAGGTTCCGGAGCTTCTCCCATGCGACCAACTCGCAGGTGTCGGTGTAGGAGCGGTTGCTCGCTCCGAGCAAGCTCTCTCTAGCTTGACCGCATGTTCGAGCAGTGAATCTGTAGCGTGACGGCAGGGCGCCCAGTGCCCGGGAGGTTTCGGCTCTCGGGACCTGGGCGTCCTCTGTAGTCACGAAGTGGCTGTGACCTCGTAGTCGTGGAGGTAGGTCGAGCGATCGATCGGCTTCTTCCCGATGTAGGTCACCGTTACATGCTGACCGAGTGACGGGAGTGCGTTCCGCAAGTGCCGGCGGAGTCCGACGTGGAACGCTCGCACCTCAATCTCACCCCCGTCACCTGACAGATACAGGATGGGGATCGGCTCCCGCGTGAACCTGGAGGTCGTCTCGCAGACCTTCGTCAGGGTGCCGGAGACCTTGTCGCCGACATACTGCGGCGCGAACACGTTGGTCATCGAGACTCCAGCAGGTTCGCCGCGTGCTCGCGGATGCGGCGCGCCACCGTCCAGTCCTCCCACTGCTTGAGGTCGGTGGTTGCCGGCTGCTCGATGACATGGATGGTGTCGGCGACGTCGAGCAGGATGTCGACACGGTCACTGATGCTCACAGGTACCTCCAAGTGGGCTAGCTGGTTGGTCGTTTCGGGGGTGCGGAGAATGCAACCACGGGTGTAACCCGGGTCACTATCCGCCGAGACGGTGCAGGCGGTTGCTGGTTGTCACCGTGACGTTGCTCCGTTGGCGTCGCGGATGACGTCCGCGATGGTGTTCGGCGACCGGTGAAGATCGTCGATGATGTCGCCCGCGGTGGGACGGGTTACTAGCCCACACATCTCTCGGGCTGCCGGCGTGGGGGTCTCGCACAGCTCGCGGACCACCGGGTGACCGCTCATCGGTGCGACCTCCTCGCATTCGCATGGGTACGCGACGGCGATACCGGCTGACATGACGAGAAGCGCGCCGATGATCGCGGCGACCGCGATGCGGATTACCGGGTCGCGCGGTTGGGGTGTTGCAGGGGACCAGTCGTGAGAGCGTCTACGATGCTGAGACACTTGATCTCCAAGAGGGTATCGATAACCTCCACAAGTGATCCACAACTCGCCGGATAACTTGTGCACCATCGCTCGGGATCAGAGTCGTTCTACCTGGTCAGACTGGGTGCACGCATAGCGCACTCGCGGTTGGCACCCCGAAGATGCCCGGCGAGCCGATGCGGGTGCAGCCGAGCCGGGCCCGCCAGAAGGACTGAACCCCGTCCGTCGGTGGCAGAATCCCGGTTCGTGTACGCGTACCTGGACGACGGCCCGCACGCCGGGGAGCGGGTACGCATCGATCCCGGTCCGGACGGCCGCCCGCCCCGCACGATCGAGCTCGCCGACCCCGGCGGTGACCCGGCGTCGTACGCCCTGATCGGCCCGCACCACGACGACGACCGCTGGATCTACCGCCGGATCCCGCCGGCCGACGCCTGACGGCTCTCAGCCCGGATCCGTGCCGCGCTCCCGGGCGCGCTTGCGCCGCTTCCCCTCGTGCATCGCCTGCACCCGGGGGACCGGGATGGCCCGGCCCTCCTCGACGAGCCCGTCCGGCAGCACCGCGGGTGGGGGCCGCAGCGTCCGCCACGGGTCGGTGTCCCCGAGCAGCCCGGCCGCCGTCGTGACGGTGAAGTCCGACGGCGTGACGGCGCCGAGGTCGTCCCACGCGACCGGGAACGACACCGGCAGCCCCGGCCGCGCCCGCGGGCTGTAGGCGGCCACCAGCGTCGCCCCACCTGCCCGGGTGGGGTCGAGGAACACCCGGCCGCCGCGGTCCTCCTTGATGAAGGCGGTCGTCGCCACGTCGGGCCCCAGGGCGGCGGCGCGGGCGCAGACGGCCCGGGTGACGGCGAACGCGTCGTCGATGCCGAGCGGCGCGGCCAGCGGCACGACCAGGTGCAGTCCCTTCGCCCCGCTGGTCTTCACGGCCGCGTCCGCGCCGAGCTCGGCCAGCGCCGAGCGGACGAGCCGGGCCGCCGCGACGACCCGGTCGAAGCCGCCGTCGGGCGGCGGGTCCAGATCGACGACGAGCTCGCCGGCGTGTGTCCCGCCGTGCGGCACCAGGGTCGGGTGGTACTCGATCGCCCGCTGGTTGCCGAACCACAGCAGCGTCCGCCGGTCGGTGCACAGCGGGTAGTGCACGGTCCGCTGCGAGGTCTCCGCCCAGACGTCCAGGGTCGGGATCCACGAGGGCGCCCCGCGCGGGATGTTCTTCTGCATGAACGGGGCCTGCCCGGGACGGGCGCGGACCACCGTCAGCGCCCGGCCGTCGAGTGCCGGGAGCATCCGGTCCGCGACGGCGTCGAGATGGTCGACGAGCGCCCGCTTGGTGACGCCCGCGCCGTCGAACACCTCGCCGTCGAGACTGGTGAGCGCGACCCCGTCGCGGGTCTCGCCGTCGTCGCGGCCCTGCCCTCGTGCCATGCCTACCCCCCGATGAAGCCGCGCTGGGTCAGCCAGGCGCGTGCCACGTCCCGCGGGCTCTCGCCACCGGCCGAGACACGTCCGTTGAGGCGCTGGATCGTCGGCTGGTCCAGCGCGGCGGCGATCGGTGCGAACACCTCGGCCACCTGCGGCGCCCGGTCGAACACGTCCTGGCGGATCGTCGGGACCGCGCTGTAGGTGATGTGGTAGCCGCGGTCGTCGTCGAGGACCTTCAGGCCGAGTCCGGGGATGCGGCCGTCGGTGGCGGCGACCTCGCCGAACAGGCAGACGCCGTCCGCGGTGGACTGGAAGATCAGCCCCTGTTCGACGACCTCGGTGCGGTCGCGGGGGATCTCCATGTCGTAGGCCTGCTGCAGCCCGCGCAGACCGTCGGCACGGGAGTTGTACTCGGTCTCCACGCACACCGACCCTGGCTGGCCGGAGCGGAGGTAGGCGGCCATGTCGCTGATCGAGTCCAGGTGCAGCCGGGCGGCCGTGGTGCCGTCGACGACGAATGCGTAGGTGTTGTCGAACCCGGCCCGGTCCAGCCAGACGACGCCGTTCTCGGCCCGGTCGCGCTCGCGCAGCTCGCGGAGCACCTCGTCGTCGGGGAGCTTGCGGGTCTCGGTCAGGAACGACGCCCACGCGGTGCCGGTGTACTCCCAGTAGGTCGAGATGTCGCCGTGGACCAGTGCCTGCCGGGTGACGTCGGACCCGCCGACGTTGCACCGGTCGGTGACCGCGGCCCCGACCGACTCGAGCGCCGCGATCGAGATCTGGCACAGCACCTGCTGCTCGTCGAAGTTCTTCGACCCGACGACGTAGGTCTGGCCGGAGAGGTCCACCTGCTCGGCGAGCGACCCGGCCGACGCGTGCGGGCCGGACGCGGACAGACCACCGCACCCGGCGAGCAGCAGGACGGCGGCGAGCAGGACGGCGGCGCGCGGTGCGGCCCGCCGGGGGGAGCTGATCACGACGTGTCTTTCGAGGTCGCAGGGCTGGAGGGTTCAGCCGACCACGAATGCCCGCGCCGTGCAACGACCCGCCCGGCGCCGTGACCGGGCCGGTATGCGCGACGGCCCCGCACCCCGGGAGCCGGGATGCGGGGCCGCCGTGCGGGGCACCGGTCGATCAGCCGGTGAAGCCCTTCTCGGTCAGCCAGTCACGGGCGACCGTGCGGGCGTCCTGACCCTCCGAGGAGACCTTGCCGTTGAGGCTCAGCATGGTCTGGTAGTCGAGGGCGGCCGCGATCGGCGCCATGACCTGGCGGATCGCCTGGTTCTGGTTGTAGGTCTCCTCGCGGACGATCGGGGCCGCGTTGTAGGTGACGTGGTACTTCTTGTCGTCGTCGAGGACCTTCAGGCCGAGACCGGGGATGCGGCCGTCGGTGGTGAACACCAGGCCGAACATGCAGTCGCCGTCCGTGGTGGCCTGGTAGATGGCGCCGGTGGCGAGCACGTCGAGCCGGTCACCGCCGACCTGGAAACCGTAGGTCTGCTGCAGGCCGCGCAGGCCGTCGTCGCGGGAGTTGTACTCGGTCTCCACGCAGACCTTGCCCGGCTTGCCCGCGTTGATGTACGCAGCCATGTCGGAGAGCGTGTTCAGGTTCTCCTGCTGCGCCTTCTCGCCGTTCACCGCGAAGGCGTAGGTGTTGTTGAAGTTCGCCTTGTCCAGCCACACGAGCTGGTTCTCCTGCAGGTCACGCTCGGAGACGAGGCGGTAGAGCTCGTTGTCGTCCGGGATGCGCTGGGTCTCCTTGAAGAAGGAGGCCCACGCGGTGCCGGTGTAGTCCCAGTAGATGTTGATGTCGCCGGACAGCAGGGCCTGCCGCGCGACGTCGGTGCCGCCGAGGTTGCAGCGCGGGGTGACGTTGCCGCCGACCGACTCCAGCGCGGCGACGGTGATCTCGCAGAGCACCAGCTGCTCGTCGAAGTTCTTGCCACCGACGATGTAGTTGACGCCCTCCAGGTTGCCGGCCTCGGCCAGCGACCCGCCGGAGGCCGATGGCCCGCTGGCGTCGAGGCCGCCACAGCCCGCGAGGGTCAGCGCGGTGACGGCGGCCATCGCCGTCATGGCGATGCGCCGGGATCGTCCGAATCTCACGTGTCCTCCAGGAAAGCGGTGGTGCGGGACGTCGAGTGGTGGAACGGGGTGGGCGGGCGTCGTCAGCCGGAGTTGCGGCGGACCGCGTACTCGGCGAGACCGGCCAGCCAGTCCACGATCAGGGCCAGGGCGGCGACGATGGCGGCGGCGACCAGGGTCCCGGTCGGCCTGCCGAGCTCGAGCATGCCCTTGATCGGCTCGCCGAGACCGCCGGCGCCGATGAAGGTGGCCAGTGCGGCGGTGCCGACGTTCAGCACGAGCGCGACCCGGACGCCGGCGACCATGACCGGCGTGGCCAGCGGGAGCTCGACCCGGATCAGGGTCTGCCGGGCCGACATCCCGATCCCGCGCGCCGCCTCGATCAGCGAGCGGTCGACCTGCTGGAGGCCGACGACGGTGTTGGTCAGCACCGGCAGCAGCGCGGCCAGCGCGAGCGCGACGACCGCGGTGGGCAGGCCCAGCCCGAGCGGCGAGAACGCCAGCAGCACGATCACACCGAACGCGGGCAGCGCCTGCATGAACCCGGCGCCCGCGAGCACCGGGCGCTGGATCCGGCCCGCCGCCGGCCGGCTGATCGCGATCCCGGCCGGGATCGCGATCACGATGACCACCAGGGTCGAGAGCCCGGTGAGGATCATGTGTTCCCAGAGCCGCACGGCCAGCGCTGCCGGGTTGATCACCGACTGCTCGACGGCGTCGAGGCCCTGGCTGCCCGCGTAGGCGAACACCCCGACCAGGCCGACGAGCGCGATCAGCGGGTTCGCGATGAGCGACTTGTCGATCTTCACCCGCTGCCGGCGCGGTGCGTCGGCGACGGCGGTGCCGCTCGCGGCCTCCGCGGCCGGGGCGCTCACGCCTGCCCCTTGGTCTTCAGGCCCTCGACGAGGTCCTTCCACCACAGGGCGCCCTGCAGCTTCTGCTCGTCGTCGACCACACCGACCAGCTCGGTCTGCGAGTCGAGCATGACGTCGACGGCGTCGTAGACCGTTCCGGAGTGCGGGACGGTGACCATCTTCGGCATCATCTCGGTGCCCGGCAGGTAGGCCCAGCGCGACGGCCTGCCCTCGGCGTCGGCCTCGTAGGTCGGTGCGCCGTTCCGCTCGCCGGTGCCGTCCAGCCCGACCGGCTGCAGCTCGAGCCGGGACAGCTCGAGCAGCGACAGCCGCCGTACCGCGGCGCCCGAGCCGACGAACTCGGCGACGAAGTCGTTCGCGGGGTGGGTGAGGACGTTGTCCGGGGTGTCGTACTGCTGCAGCGTCCCGCCGGGGCCGAACACGGCGATCCGGTCACCCAGCTTCACCGCCTCGGACAGGTCGTGGGTGACGAAGCAGATCGTCTTCGCGATCTGCTTCTGCAGCTCCAGGAACTCGCCCTGGATGCGCTCACGGGTGATCGGGTCGATCGCCCCGAACGGCTCGTCCATCAGCATCACCGACGGGTCGGCGGCCAGGCCGCGGGCGACGCCGACGCGCTGCTGCTGCCCGCCGGACAGCTGGCGCGGGTAGCGGTCGCGGTAGTCCTTCGGCTCCATGCCGACCAGGTGGAGCAGCTCGTCGACCCGGGCGGTGATCCGGTTCCTGTCCCAGCCGAGGATCTTCGGGACGACGGCGATGTTGTCGCCGATGGTGAAGTGCGGGAACAGGCCCACCTGCTGGATGACGTAGCCGATCCGGCGGCGGAGCTCGTCGGCGTTCACCGCGGTGACGTCCTCGCCGTCGAGCATGATCCGGCCGGTCGTCGGCTCGATCAGCCGGTTCATCATCTTCAGCGTGGTCGTCTTGCCGCAGCCGGACGGTCCGATGAACATCGAGATGGTCCCCTCGGGGACCTCGAGGTTGAGCTCCTGGACGGCCGGTGCGGTCGCCTTCGGGTAGGTCTTGCTGATGCCTTCGAGGGCGATCATCGGCTTGCCGGAATCAGACACGGATCCCCCTCGGGGTGGTGAAACGCTGCACGAGCCAGAACACGAGTTCGTAGACGGCAGCCACGACGAGGCAGCCGAGCGTGGCCGCCAGAACCTGGTTGAAGGAGTTGACCGAGCCCAGCCGCTGCAGGCCCAGGAGCAGCGAGGAGCCGAACCCGGGGCCGTTGATGGCGCCGGCGACGACCGCGATCCCGATGATGATCAGGACGGCGACCCGGATGCCGGACAGGATGACCGGCCAGGCCAGCGGGAGCTGGATGGACAGCATCCGGCGGACCGGGCCCATGCCCATCCCGCGGGCGGACTCGAGCACCGCGTCGTCGACCGACGAGAGCCCGGCGACGACGTTGCGCAGGATCGGGTAGACGGCGTAGATGGTGAGGGCGGTCAGCGACGGCGTCGCACCGAGCCCGAGCACCGGCTGCAGCAGGCCGAACAGCGCCAGCGACGGCACGGTCAGCGCCGCCGAGCTCACGATCAGCAGGCCCTCCCGCGTCCCGACCCGCATCGGCTTGCTCCAGCTGTCCGGGGTGAGGCGGTTCGTGTGGAGCACCATCCCTGCGAGGAGGGCGAAGACGGCGGCGATTCCGACGGCAATGGCGACCAGCAGAAAGTGCTGCTGGCCGTAGAACACCAACTGGTTCAGTTGTGATCCGACGTAGGTGAAGAAATCCACCGTGCTCCTTCCGCCCGGGTCCGACCTCCGCCGAGCGGCTCAGGCCGACCGGTTCGCACTGCACCGTTCGTCGGAACGTTCGCCGGTGAGGGCCACCGGCGTTACACCGCCCGAACGTGGCGGCCGAGATCGGGACCGCACCGGCTGCCCCCCGGTACGACCTGCGATGACCCGTCGCCGGAGGGAGCCTAGCCGGAACAGGGGAGCCGGGTAAGCCGAACGAGCGTCTCGATGACGCAACGGTGACCGTTTCGAGAAACGTTTCGTGGAACTGTCGCCGCAGGTCGTCGGCACCGTGACGGTTCCGTCCGCAACCGCGCCGGAAAACGGCGGATACGTAATTGTGACCTTCGGTGTCGGGTTCGTCGCACCGCTCGGCCACGCGGGGTACCCCGTCCGGTGCACGCGGTTACGGCGGACAGACGACCGGTTCGGCCGGGGCGTGCCCGTCGAGGAGGGCACGGTCGACGACCGCGGTCACGCACGGGGTGCGGGGATAGGCGCCGGTGCCCGCGCCCTCCCAGCGCACCACCCGGCCGTCGCCGAGCTGCTCGGCGGTGCGCTCGGCGCCGCTCTGCGGGGCCCGCGGGTCCTGCGCGGTGCCCAGCACGACGACCGGCGGCAGGGTGCCGGTGCGCGGCGCCGCCGGAGCGGCCGACCCACCGGGCGGCCACGGCCCGCAGGCGACCAGCTCCTGGGCCGCGGCGACGCCGAACAGCGGGAACCGGCCGGCCCACTGCCCGGCCAGGTCGGCGCCCTCGCCAGGGGTGACCCGGACCCGGCTGTCGTTGCAGCTGGTGGCGAGCGCGGCGTCGAAGCGCCCGAGCGGCCCGGCCGGGGCGCTCGCGCCGGCCCGCAGGATCCGGTCCAGACCGGTGGCGTCACCGCCGTCGGCGGCGGCCAGCGCGGACTGCAGCTCCGGCCAGCGCGACGGCTGGGACAGTGCCGAGCGGATCGCCCGCACGGTCGCGCCCGCGGTGACGGCGTCGCCGTCGCCGACGGGGAGGGCGACGCGCGAGAGCCGGTCGACCAGCCCCCGCACGGTGGCCCGCGGGTCCGGGCCGAGCGGGCAGTCCGCGCCCGCGAGGCAGGCCGTCGCGAAGGCGTCGAACGCGGCCTCCGCGGCACCGGTGGTGGTCTCGGTGCGCACCGGGTCGTCGAGGGTCGGGTCGCCGGGGCCGTCGAGGACGACGCGGCCCACCGCGTCCGGGTGCCGGGCGGCCCAGTCGGCGACCGCGTCGGCGCCGTCACCGACGCCGACGACGTTCAGCCGGGCGAGCCCGAGCGCGCCGCGCAGCGACTCGACGTCGTCGGCGGAGCTGTCGGCCCGGTAGCTGGTCAGCGTGCCGGACAGGAGCAGGTAGCAGTCCTGGACGATCGAGCGGGAGCGCTCCAGCAGGGCGGTCATCGCCCGCTCGTCGCGCCGGTCGGGGCCGGCGTCGAGCAGGGCGGTGCGGGCGTCGGCCGGCGCGCAGTCCAGCAGGTCCTCGCCGGAACCCCGGCGGTCCATCCCGATCACCTGGTAGCGCGCCAGCACCTCATCCGGGAGCCGCGCGGCCAGCGTGGCAGCGGCACCCGAGGATCCGTCGACGCCGGTGTCGCCGAGCACGACGAGCACGGGCAGGTCGGCGGGGGCGCCGGGCGTGGTCACCCGGGTCAGGCCGAGCCGGGTGGGGCCGAGGTCCGGCCGGTCCCGGTCCGCGGGGACGGTGAGCCTGCTGCAGCCGGCCGCCAGCGCGCGCCCGGCCGGGACCGGGGTGCCGGACGCCGCCTGCTCCCCGAGGACCGCGGCCGTGCAGTCGGTGAAGGTGGGCCCGGCGCGCAGCGGCTCGGTCCCGGGCAGCAGGTTCGGGTCACCGGGCGGCCCGGCGGCCGCGGGCGGGGGAGTGGCGGGCAGCAGCTCGCCGCGGACGGCGACCGGCGGGCGCTGGGACGGGCCGACCGCGCAGCCGGCGAGCAGCGCGAGCGCCAGCAGGAGGACGAGCCCGGCGAGGCCGGTGCCGCCCGCGGGCCGCCGGTGACCGGGGTCGCCCGGCGGGCGACGGCCGTCCTGCTCGTGCCCCACCCGGAGTCCCCCGATCTCGTCGTCGCGCCGTGGAGAGTCTGCCCGGCGGGTGGTGAGGCTCGGGTGAGCCGGGTCAGCGGGCGGTCCAGCCGCCGTCCTGGCTCAGCGAGGAGCCGGTGATCGAGGCCGATGCCGGGCCCCACAGCAGCGCCGCCAGCTCGGCGGTCTCCGCGGGCTCGATCAGCCGCTTCACCGCCACCGGCGTCAGCATGATCTTCTCGACGACCTCGTCCTCGGAGATCCCGTGCGTGCGGGCCTGGTCGGCGATCTGCTTCTCGACCAGCGGGGTACGGACGTAGGCCGGGTTGATGCAGTTGCTGGTGACACCGTGCTCGGCGCCCTCCAGCGCGGTCACCTTGGACAGGCCCTCGAGGCCGTGCTTGGCCGAGACGTAGGCCGACTTGTACGGCGAGGCGCGCAGCCCGTGCGCGCTGGAGATGTTGACGACCCGGCCCCAGCCGCGGGCGTACATGTGCGGCAGCGACCGCCGGATCAGCCGGAACGGCGACTCGAGCATCAGCCGCAGGATCGCCGAGAACGTGTCGGGATCGAACTCCTCCAGCCGGGAGACGTGCTGGCGGCCCGCGTTGTTGACCAGGACGTCGATGTCGCGGGGGAGCTCCTCCACGGCGTCGAGGTCGGACAGGTCGCAGGTGTGCGGGATGATCCGGTCACCCCCGGCGGCCAGCTGCTCCAGCTTCGCGGCGTCGAGGTCGACCGCGTGCACGGTGGCGCCGTCGGCGACCAGGCGACGGGCCACGGCGGCCCCGATCCCGCTGCCCGCGCCGGTGACCAGAGCCGTCGTGCCGTCCAGCAGTGCGCTCATGGCCCGACCGTACGGCGACCGGCGGACCCGCCCGCTGTGAAGCGGATCACGCCGGTGCGCCGGACCGGTCAGGACACCCGCGGGCCGGAGTCCCGGCGGGCCGAGTCGAGCTCCAGCCGGACGGCGACGGGGAGGTCGGCCAGACCGAGCGCGTCGCGCACCTGGGGCAGGACCTCGGCGTCGAGCCGGCGGCAGATCTCGGCGACCTCGGTGTCGGCGACGTCCTCGTCGACCCAGACGGTCGCCCGCACCGCGGGGCGGGCGGCGCTGCCGACCATCCGGGCGCGGGCCCGGGTGACGCCGGGGAGCGCGTCGGCGCCGTCGGCGACCGCGTCGGCGGCCGCGGAGGAGCTGATCCGGATCCGGGTGCCCTCGCCCCCGTCGAGGACCAGGTCCGGACGGGTCTCGGGGCGCAGCGACCGCGCGGTCCACAGCAGCCCGAGCACGAGCAGCAGCAGGCCCACGACGATCGTGACGGCCCGGACCGCGGTGACGTTCGCCAGCAGGAACTGCTCGACGAGCGGGTCGAACACCGGCCGCTGCGGCCGGTTCTCCCCGAACACCCCGTTGACGAGCAGGACGGTGAGGACGCCCGCCGCCAGCAGCACGAGGCCGAGCAGGGTGAGCCCCCACCGGGCGCCGCCCGCCGAGCGGTACTGCGCCCTGCGGGCGTCCTTCGCGGCGCGGCGCGGGTTGCCCGGGGCGACCGGGCGGGTGCCGGCGTCCGACGGCTGGGGGCCACCGGTCGTCGGTGCCGGGGTGGTGTCGGCGGCCATCTCAGTGCACTCCCTTCGTCGAGGCCGGACGGTCCGGCGCGGTGCGCACGCTCAGCCGGGGCCGTCGGGCCAGCGGCAGCGCGTCGAGCACACCCTTCGCGGCCGTGTCGGCCTCGGACCGGAGCTCGCCGGCGTCGCCCCGGCCGCCGGCCCGGACGACCACCGACGTCGCCGACGCGGTGACCGTGGCCCCGGTGACCGGGTCGAGGGCGCGCACCCGGCTGCCGACCAGGCGGGCCAAGACCCGCGGTGCGGTCGCGACGGTCAGCCCCGGCGAGGGCGAGGTGAGGGCCACGTCGTGCCGGCGGGCGAGCAGCCCGACGACCAGCAGCACCACACCGACGACGATCGCGGCGACCGCGATCCAGAGCACCGGCGCGGCCGTCCAGAGGGTGGCCGTGCCGGTCGCCCACCAGTCCCGCCAGGGGACGAGCAGGCCGGCGCCGGACCCGGGGTCCACCCAGGCGGCGACGGCCTCGGTGACGATCAGTGCGCCGAGTGCGGCGACGGCCAGGCTGACCAGCGGCGCGAGGACGCGGAGCAGGACACGCATCGCGTGTCACCTGCCTTTCTGGTGGGTCGGGGGCGCGGTCACTGCACCCGGGCGGTCTCCGGCGAGGCGGCCCGGTCGGACTGCAGGGCACCGATCTCGACGGTGAAGCGGTGGAGCCGGTGCCCCGTCATCCGCAGCAGGTCGGCAGCGATCCGCTCGCGGACCTGGGCGACGGCCGCCCGGACGGGGCCGGGGTAGACGAGGGTCAGCCAGAGCCGGACGTCGATCTCGTCGCCGGTCCGTGCGGTCACCCGGGCGCTCGGCCCGGACTCGCCGACGCCGAGGCCGGCGACCCGCCGGGTGCGGTGCCGGGTGGCGGGCGCGGTGTCGGCGGCGTACTCGACGATCTTGCGGAGGACCGACGGGTCGACGTCGAGGGAGCCGCGTTCGTCCGGCTCGGCGAGGGCGGTCACCGGTCGCGGCCCCGGCCGAGGACGCCGCTGACGTCCAGCTCACCGTCGAGCACCCGCCCGACGACCAGGCCGATCGCACCGAGGACGAGTGTGAGGACGAAGAACAGGAACCCGCCGGTCGCGCCGGCGATGCCCAGCAGGAGACCTGCCAGCAGGCCGGTCTGGGTGGCGTTCATGGAAACCTCCGAGAGGTGTCGTTGTCGGGCCGGCCGGGACGGTCGACCCGGGTCCGCCTCTGGCGGCGGACGGTGCGGATGAGCGCGACCAGGACCCGGGTCGGCAGGGGCAGGTCCGGGACGATCTCGATCGGACGGTCGTAGCGGCTGTCGTCGCCGGCCGCGGCGTGGCCGCCGTCGCGCTCGCCGGGGGGCTGCCCGGCCAGCGCACGGAACCGGGCCAGCCCGGCCCGGAAGACCTCGGGGTCACCGCCGCGGTCGGGGTGGTGGGTGCGGACGAACGACCGGTACGCGGCGCGTTCCGAGGGCGTGAGCCCGCCGCGGGCGTCCCGACCGTCCATCCGTACCTCCACCTGCTGCGTCATGCGGTGCCGCCTCCGCCGGGGATCTCCACGTCGGAGACCGTGACGTCGATCGGCGCCCCGCCGACGAGCGGTGCGACGGTGCGGCGCAGAGCGGCGACGGTAGCCGGGATCGGCCGGTCGAGGTTCAGCACCACACCGATCTCCACCGGCTCGCCCGGTCCGCCGACGTGTACCCCGACCAGCCGGCGCCCCGGCAGCCAGGTCGCGACGGCGCCGAAGACGCCGCCGTCGAGCCGGACCACCGACGGGTGCGCGGTGACCGCCCCGGCGACCAGCTCGGCGAGCGTGGCCGGGTCCGGGTCGCGCTCCGCCTCGGCCGCGACCGCGGCGGCACCGGGCGACCCGGTGACGACCGCGGCGGGGGACTCGGGGGAGGGGTCCGGCACGGTCACTCCACGACGCGGCCGGTCGGGGCGGGCGCCGCCGGCGCCTCGTCCTTGTCGTCGTCCTCGGACGCGAGGTGGATGTCGTTCACCGAGATGTTGACCTCGATGACCTCGAGCCCGGTCATCCGCTCGACGGCGCCGATCACGTTGCGCCGGACGGCCTTGGCGAGCTCGGCGATGGACACGCCGTACTCGACGACGAGGTCCAGGTCGACGGCCGCCTGCTTCTCGCCGACCTCGACGGCGACGCCGGCGACGTTGGACGCGCCGGTCGAGCCGCCGCCCGGGATGCGCTCGCGCAGCGCGCCGAACGCGCGGGAGGCGCCCGAGCCCATGGAGTGGACGCCCGACACCTCGCGGGCGGCGATCCCGGCGATCTTCTGCACGACCGAGGCGGCGATCGAGGTCTTGCCCTGGCCGGTGTCGTCGCCGATCTTGGCCGGACCGGCGCCGGAGGTGGTAGCCGGAGTGCTGCTGGTCATGTCGTCTCCTCTCGCGGACGGCGGGCCCCTGGGGCCGTGTGCCGTGCCGCCGGTCGTCGTGCGGTCACCCGTGTGATGCCCGGACCGGCGGATTCCTCACGCGAGTTCACCCGTTCGGCGGGTGACCCTCCCTGATGTAGTGCAGGAGGAGGGTGCCGTCGTCGGCCTGACGGCTGCCCGCCGGCCGCAGCGATCGGGCCGGTCCCGCGACCGGGCCGCTGGCGATCCGCCCGGCGGGACCGCCGACGAGGACCGGTACGAGGGTCAGTCGCAGCTCGTCGACGGCGTCCGCGGCGACCAGGGCACCGAGCAGCGTCGGACCGCCCTCGCAGAGCACGTCGTGCAGCCCGCGCCGGCCGAGCTCGGCCAGCAGCGTCGCGGGGGCGAGATCGGGCAGGACAGCCACGTCGGCGCCGGCGGCGGACAGCGCGGCGCGGCGGTGCGCGGGGGCGTCCGCGGTGGTGAGCACGATCGGCGCAGTGACGGTGTCGGTGAACAACGCCGCGTGCGGGTCCAGATCGGCCGATCCGGTGACGACGGCGACCGGTGGCGGCGGCCCGGGGTCCGGCTCCCCGGGGCCGGCCCGGCGCGGCCGGACACCGCGGTAGTCCTCGTCGCGCGCCGTGCCCGCCCCGACCAGGACGACACCGGCGGCCCGCCGCAGCGCGCGGAACAGCTCGCGGTCGGCCGGGGTGCTCAGCCCCTGCGATCCCCGCCCGCCTGCGGTGACCGCCCCGTCGAGGGAGGACACCATGATCGCGGTCACCCGGGGCTGCGGCGGCATCGGCCGAGCATGCCGGGTGTGACGGGCCTGTGACCGACGGGGTGTTCTGCGGTAGGGCAGCCTCACTTATGGTGAGCGGAGCCGCACCGGACGGGTGCGTGCGTGGACGAACGACGTGCAGGAGGACCGCAGTCAGGTGAACGCGATCCCCGTCCGGTCCCGCTCCACCGGGGCGCCCGCCCCGCCGAAGCGCTCGCTGCGGCGCCGGCGCCTGACCGGGCTCGCCCTGCTCGCCGGCGCCCTGGTCGTCGCGGTGCTGGCGAGCATCGCCATCGGGACCAAGGTCATCCCCGTGAACGAGGTGTTCTCCGCCCTGTTCGCGCCGACCGGCTCCGAGAACGACGTGGTGATCCGCTCGCTGCGGATCCCCCGCACGCTGCTCGGCCTGCTGGTGGGCGTCGCACTCGGCCTCGCCGGTGCGCTGGTGCAGGGCTTCACCCGCAACCCGCTCGGTGACCCCGGCCTGCTCGGCGTGAACGCCGGCGCCGCCTTCTTCGTCGTCTGCGGGATCTACCTGTTCGGCGTCACCAGCCTGTTCGGCTACGTCTGGTTCGCCTTCGCCGGTGCGCTCGTCGCCAGCGTGACGGTGTTCGTGGTCGGGACCCGGGCGCCCGGCGGGGCGACCCCGGTGTCGCTCGCGCTCGCCGGCGCCGCGGTGACCTTCCTGCTGCAGGCGTTCACGTCGTCGATCGTGCTGCTCGACGAGACCAGCCTCGACGCCTACCGGTTCTGGGTGGTCGGCTCGCTCGCCGGGCGGGACGCGGCCGTGGGCGGCCAGGTGGTCTGGTTCATCGTCATCGGCGTGGTGCTCGCGCTGGCCAGCGCGCCCGCGCTGAACGCGCTGTCGCTGGGCGACGACGTCGCCACCTCGCTGGGGCACTCGGTGCGCCGGACCCGGATCGTCGGCGTCGTCGCGATCACCCTGCTGGCCGGGGCCGCGACCGCGGCCTGCGGCCCGATCACCTTCCTCGGGCTGATCGTGCCGCACGTGGTCCGTGCCTTCACCGGGCCCGACCACCGGTGGCTGCTGCCGGCCTCCGCGCTCGCGGGAGCGGTGCTGCTGTTGCTGGCCGACGTCGTGGGACGGGTCGTGGCCCGCCCCGGGGAGCTGCAGGTGGGCATCGTCGTGGCACTGATCGGCGGACCGTTCTTCATCGCGCTCGTGCGCCGCCGGAAGCTGGGGGCGGTGTGAGCGCCCCCGCCGAGGTCCGCGAGCCCGAGGCCCCGGCGGTCGCGGGGCGCCGCCCGCTGCGGGTCGGCCGGTTCTCCGGCGTCCTGCGCCCGCGCCCGCTGATCGTCCTGGCGGTGACGGCGGCGGTGCTGCTGCTCGCCGCCGCCGCCAACATGGGCCGCGGCGACTACCCGATCGCCATCACCGACGTCCTCGCCACGCTGTTCGGCGGTGGCGACGCCGGCCAGCAGCTGGTCGTGCTGGAGCTCCGGCTGCCGCGCACGCTGACCGGCGCGCTGGTCGGCGGGGCGCTCGCGGTGTCGGGCGCGATCCTGCAGTCCGTCGCACGCAACCCGCTCGCCAGCCCGGACATCATCGGCGTCCAGTGGGGTGCGGGTGCCGCCGCGGTGTTCGTGATCGTGCTCGGCGGCGGGGCCGCCGGGGTCGGTGGCTGGTTCGCCTCGCTCGGCATCCCGCTCGCGGCGCTGCTCGGCGGACTCGTCAGCTCGACCCTGGTCTACGTGCTGGCCTGGCGCCGCGGCATCCAGGGCTACCGGCTGGTGCTGATCGGCATCGGCATCCAGGCGGTGCTCGTCGCGGCCGTGCAGTGGCTGCTGACCGTGGCGCAGATCTACCAGGCCGCGCAGGCCCAGGTCTGGCTCAACGGCAGCCTCAACGCCCGCAGCTGGAACGAGGTCGTCCCGCTCTCGATCGCGATGGCGGTCCTCGTGCCGCTGGCGCTGGTCCTCGCCCACCAGCTCGGCGGCCTGCGGTTCGACGACGACACCGCGCGCGGCATCGGGATCCGGGTGAACCACGCCCGCACCGGGCTGCTGTTCGTGGCCGTCGGTCTCGCGTCGGTGGCGACGGCGGCCGCGGGCCCGATCGCGTTCGTCGCGCTGGTGTGCCCGCAGATCGCCCGCCGGATCTGCCGGGTCGGCAGCCCGCCGCTCGCGGTCTCGCTGGTGCTCGGCGCCGCGCTCACCGTCACCGCGGACCTCATCGCCCGTACCGCGCTCGGCTCCGTCGAGCTCCCGGTCGGCATCGTCACGGCGGTGCTCGGTGCGCCGTACCTGTTGTTCCTGCTCGCCCGTGCCCGTCAGGAGGCCCGCGCATGACCGCGTATCTGGAGGACCGGACGACCACCCAGGGCGCCCCGGTCGAACCCGGGGTCGTCCGGCTCCGCGCCGACGGGGTCAGCCTCGGCTACGGCGACCGCACGATCGTCGAGGACCTCGACCTCGACGTGCTGCCCGGGCGGGTCACCACCGTGATCGGCCCGAACGGCTGCGGGAAGTCGACCGTGCTCCGCGCACTGGCCCGGCTGCTTCCGGCCCGCTCCGGGCAGGTGCTGCTCGACGGCAGGCGGATCGACCAGACCCCGACCAAGGAGGTCGCGCGGGTCCTCGGTGTGCTGCCGCAGTCGCCGCTGGCCCCCGAGGGCCTGACCGTCGGCGACCTGGTCGCCCGCGGGCGGCACCCGCACCAGGCCTGGTACCGCCAGTGGTCCGGCGACGACGAGCGCGCCGTCGCCGACGCGCTGGCCTGGACCGGGCTCGAGGACCTCGCCGACCGCCCGGTCGACGAACTCTCCGGCGGTCAGCGCCAGCGGGCGTGGATCTCCATGGCGCTGGCCCAGGAGACCGACCTGCTGCTCCTCGACGAGCCGACCACGTTCCTCGACCTGGCCCACCAGGTCGACGTGCTGGAGCTCGTGCGGCGGCTGCAGTCCGAGGGCGGGCGCACCGTCGTCATGGTGCTGCACGACCTGAACCTGGCCGCCCGCTACGCGGACCAGCTGGTCGCCATGAAGGACGGCCGGATCGTCGCCGCGGGGACGCCGTCCGAGGTGATCACCGAGGAGCTCCTGGCCGAGGTGTTCGGGCTGCGTGCCCGGGTCATCCCGGACCCGGTGACCGGCACCCCGCTCGTCGTGCCCGACGCCGGGCCGTCGCTGCGGGCCCCGGAGCCGGTCGCCGAGCACTGAGGGGCAGGATCGGCGGGTGACCCACGACGACCGGCCGCCCCACCTCGCGACGCGTGCGGTGCACGCCGGGAACGACGTCGACCCCGGCACCGGCGCGATCCGGCGGCCGATCGTCGCCGCGAACTCCTACGCGCTGCCCGAGGACCCGTCCGACCTGGACTGGTCGGGCACCACCACCCGGCTCTACACCCGCAACGGCGGGGCGAACCAGGGCTGGCTCGAGGACAAGCTCGTCGCCCTGGAGGACCCCGCCGGGGCGGTGCCGGGCGGCTGCGCGGCCGTCGCGCTCGCGTCCGGTGTGGCGGCCCTGCACGCGGTGTTCTTCACGTTCCTGCGCTCCGGTGACCACGTCGTCAGCTCGGACGTCACCTACGTCGCGACCCACCGGCTCCTGACCGAGCTGCTCCCGGACCGGTACGGGATCACCGCGACGCTGGTGGACTCCTCCGACCCGGAGGCGGTGCGGGCGGCGATGCGGCCCGGGACCCGGCTCGTGCACGTCGAGACCCCGGCGAACCCGACGACCCGGATCACCGACGTCGACGCCGTCGCCGCGGTCGCGCACGCCCACGGCGCACTGCTCTCGGTGGACGCCACGTTCGCCACACCGGTGCTGCAGCGCCCGCTCGAGCGCGGAGCCGATCTCGTCGTCCACTCGCTGACGAAGTACGTCAACGGGCACGGCGACGCGATGGGCGGTGCCGTGCTGGGGGCGCGCGAGCTGGTGGACCGGATCCGGGCGGACGCGATGGTCGACGCCGGGGGAGTGATCAGCCCGTTCAACGCCTGGCTGATCGCGCGCGGCGCGGTGACCCTGCCGATGCGGATGCGGGCGCACTGCGAGAACGCTCTGGTCGTGGCCCGGTTCCTGGAGTCGGAGCCGCGGGTCGCCTACGTCGCCTACCCGGGGCTGGCGTCGCACCCCCAGCACGAGCTGGCCGCCCGCACCCTCGACGGCGGATTCGGCGGGATGCTCGCCTTCGCCCTCGACGGGCCGCCGGAACTGCAGAACCGCTTCGTCGCGCACCTGCGGGTCATCACCTCGGCGGTGTCGCTCGGGCACGACGAGTCGCTGGTCGTGCACGTCGGCGCCGGCTCCGAGGGCCGGGCCGCGCACTTCCCGCCGGACTTCCGGCGCCTCGGGCACCTGCGTCTCTCGGTCGGGCTGGAGGACCCGCGGGATCTCGTGGCCGATATCGGGCAGGCGCTGGCGCGCCTGTGAGTGGAAAAGCGGGTCCAGGCCCACTTTTCCACTCACGAGCCCTACCCGATCAGCGACCGGCCGATGATCTCCTTCATGATCTCGTTCGTGCCGCCGTAGATCGCCTGGACGCGGGAGTCGACGAAGGCGCGGGCGATCGGGTACTCGAGCATGTAGCCGTACCCGCCGTGCAGCTGGACGCAGCGGTCGACGACCCGGTTCTGCAGGTCCGAGGTCCACCACTTCGCCTTCGCCGCGTCCGGGACGGACAGCTCGGACTCGACGTGCTGGCGGATGCAGCGGTCCACGAAGATCCGCGCGATCGAGGCCTCGGTGTCCATCTCGGCCAGCTCGAACCGGGTGTTCTGGAAGTTCGACACCGGACGCCCGAAGGCCTTGCGGTCCTTGGTGTACTCCAGCGTCATCCGCACCGCGGCCTCGGCGCCGGCCGCCGAGGCGACGGCGATCGACAGCCTCTCCTGGGCGAGGTTCTGCATCAGGTAGACGAAGCCCTGCCCGACCTCGCCGAGCCGGTTCGCGTCGGGCACCCGGACGTCGGTGAAGGACAGCTCCGCGGTGTCCTGCGCCTTCATCCCGACCTTCTTGAGCCGTCGGCCGCGCTCGAAGCCCTCCATCCCGCGCTCGACCACGAACAGGGTGAAGCCGAGGTGCTTGGCGTCCGGGTCGGTCTTCGCCACGACGATCACCAGGTCGGCGAGGATGCCGTTGGTGATGAACGTCTTGGACCCGTTGAGGATCCAGTCGCCGTCCGCGTCCTGCTTGGCGTTGGTGGCGATGCCCTGCAGGTCGGATCCGGTGCCGGGCTCGGTCATCGCGATCGCGGTGATCAGGTCACCGGAGCAGAACCCGGGCAGCCAGCGCTGCTTCTGCTCCTCGTTCGCGAGCCGCAGGAAGTAGGGCTGGACGACGTCGTTGTGGAGCGGGAACCCGATCCCGCTGGTCCCGGCGGCGACGATCTCCTCGTCGAGGACGGCGTTGTAGCGGAAGTCGTCGACCCCGCCGCCGCCGTACTCCTCGGGGACCCCCATGCCGAGCAGGCCCGCGGCGCCCGCGGTCCGCCAGATCTCCCGGTCGACCTGTCCTTCCTCCTCCCACCGGTCGTGGTGGGGGAGGATCTCCTTCGCGATGAAGGTGCGGCACAGGTCCCGGAACGCGTCGTGTTCGTCGTCGAAGATGTCGCGCTGCATGGTCGGGAGTCTCACATACCGGCCGGTAACCCACGGCGTCCTCGCGGGCCGACGGTGACCCCCGCGTGCCGTAGGGTGCGCCCGTGCACTTCGTCGACGCCGTCGCCAACGTCTGGGACCGGACGGTCGTCGGGCATCTCGCCGATCTCGAGCGGATGCCGCGGGAGGCGCTCGTCGGCTCGCCGTCGGCGATCCTCTACCGCTACCGGCCGCTGTCCGGTGTGGACCCCTCGCCCGGGGCGCCGGTCCTGCTGGTGCCACCGCTGGGCGCGCCCGACTTCGCCTACGACCTGCGGCGCGGCTGCTCGCTGGTCGAGCACCTCCTGCTCCAGGGCCGCAGCGTCTACCTGATCGACTACGGGCCCAAGTCCTTCTCCGACCGCTCGCTCGGCATGGAGCACTGGGTCGACGAGCTGCTCCCGGCGACGATCCGGGAGATCGCCGCGAGCGAGGGCGACGACGTCCATCTGGTCGCCTGGTCGCTGGGCGGCATCTTCGCGTTGCTGACGGTCGCCGCCGCGGTGCGGGAACGGTCACCGCTGCCGGTGCGGAGCGTGTCCGCGATCGGGACGCCGGTCGACATCTCCCGGGTGCCGCTGGTGGCGCCGCTGCGCCCGCTCGCCCAGGTCACCGGCGGCCGGCTGATCTCCTCGATCTACAAGGGGGTCGGGAGCTTCCCGGCGCCGGTCGTGAGCTGGGCGTTCCAGCTGACCGCCGTCGACAAGCTGGTGACCCGGCCGCTCGCCGTCCTGTCCCGGATCGACGACCGCGACTGCCTGGCCCAGATCGAGGCCGTCGACCACCTGATGAACAACATGCACGGCTATCCCGGCCGCGTGTTCGGGCAGATCTTCCACCTGCTGCTGCGCAGCAACGACCTCGCGTCCGGCGGGCTGCGGCTGGCCGGGCGGGACGTCGAGCTGTCCGACGTCGACGTGCCGGTCCTCGTCGTCGCCGGGCGGGACGACGTGATCGCGCCGCTCAAGGCCGTCCGCGGCGCGGTGCCGCTGCTGTCGGGGAGTCCGGAGGTGCGGTTCTCGACGTCGCCGGGCGGGCACCTGGGTGTGCTCACCGGGCGTCGGGCCCGGGACACGACCTGGCCCGAGCTGGACCGGGCCCTGTCCGACTGGGACGGCCCCGCCGCCGACGAGCCGGACACCGCCACCAGCGCCTGACCCCACGACCGGCGCCGGACCCCGCCCCTCGCGGGCCGCCGCACCCGGGCCGGGGCCTGCAGCACCCGTCCCCGGCGGCCTCCGGCACCCCACGGCCGCCCGGCGCACCGTGTCGTGGCTTGTGGCACCCGTCGCGTGGGGTGCGGCGCACCGTGACCGGGTGCGCCGGGCGGTCGTGGGGTGCGGCGGCGAGGTGCGGCGGGGAGTCGGGTCGCGAGTCCGGCCCGCCGGTCCGCCGCAGAGCGTGCAGGGCATGAGCGAGCGGCTGCGGTCGATGCTCCCCTTTGCGCTTGACCGACTAGCTCACTAAGTGATTTAGTCATTTTATGAGCACGGGGGAGACGCTGTCCGAGCGCCTGGCCGACGACATCCTGCAGATCATCCGCGGTGAGGGTCTGGCGCCGGGGGACCAGCTGGCGTCGTCCCGGGACCTCGCGAAGCGGTTCGAGGTCACCACCCCGACCGTCCGCGAGGCGCTGCGCAGGCTGGAGGCCACCGGCGCGGTGGAGTTCCGGCACGGCTCGGGCACCTACGTCGGCGACGGCGTGGACCGGCGGCTCCTCGCCAACCCGCACCGGCCGCTCAGCACCCCGGGCACCGTGCTCGAACTGGTGGAGGCCCGGCTGGTCGTCGAACCGCCGATCGCCGCGGCCGCCGCCCGGACCCGCGACGCCGACGGCCTGCGGTTGCTGACCGACAGCGTCACCAACGCGCTGCACCCGCCGCGGGGCGACCTCCGCCCGGCGGTGCACTTCCACGTCGCGCTCGCCGCCACCAGCGGCAACGCCCTGCTGCGGGAGACGGTCGAGGCGTTGCTGCACGTCCGGGCGCGGGACCAGATCGAGATCCGGCACCGCTACGACGACCGCGAGCGCGACCACGCCGAGCACGTCGAGCTGCTGGAGGCGGTCCGGGACGGCGATCCCGCCCGGGCCGAGCGCCTCACCCGGCAGCACCTCGAGTCGATCGCCGCGGCGGTGCGCGCATGAGCACCCACCGGCTCGCGGAGATGACGACCACCGAGGCGGCGGCCGCCGTCGTCGACAGTCCGGTCGTGCTCGTCCCGGCGGGGGCGTTCGAGCAGCACGGCCCCGGCCTGCCGCTCGCGACGGACCTGGTCCGGGCCGAGGCCGTCACCGACCGGGTCGCGCAGCGGCTCGGCGGGCGCGCGGTGATCGGGCCGTCGCTGCCGGTGGGCGTCTCGCCGCACCATCTCGCGTTCGCCGGGACGGTCAGCCTGTCCACCGCCACGTTCGCCGCGGTGCTGGGCGACTACGTCGACGGCCTCTACCGGCACGGCTGGCGCAGGATCCTCGTCGTCACCGGGCACGGCGGGAACGACGCGACGCTCGGGACGGTCGCGCAGGACCTGCTCGTCACCCGGCCCGACCTGCAGTTCGCGTGGAGCCCCCTCACCCCGCTCGCCGCGGACGTGGTCGCGGCGTCCGGCCCGCCGGAGGTCTCCGGGCACAGCGGGCAGGCCGAGACGGCGCAGATGCTGGCGGTGGCACCGCACCTGGTGCACACCGACCGTCTGGTCGCCGGGACGACCCGGCTCTCCGAGCTGGACGCGCTGGGCGGGCTGGCCCGGTGGCGCGGCGGTCCGAAGCTCACCGTGGGCTACGACCGCCTGTCCGGCAGCGGGGTCCTCGGCGACCCCCGCCGGGCCGATCCGGAGCACGGCGAGGCGATCGTCACCGCGATCGTCGACCGGATCACCGACTTCGTCACGGCGTGGCTGAAGGCCTGACGCCCACCCTCCGACCAGGAGCCACCAGCACTCCGACACAGCACTCCCGCACCGCGGGGCGTCGTCCGGCGTCCCGCCGAGCCGCCCTGCCCCGGCGCGACCGGGCGGGGACGACCACCGGCCGTCGACGACGCCGTCCGAAGGGAACCAGCATGTCCGGAACGACCCGACCACGACGCCTGTGCGGCGCGGTGGCCACCTTGGCCGCGGTCGCGACCTGCCTGACGATCGGCGCCGGGACCGCTGGCGCCGCCCCGGCCGGCGCGGCGGACGACCCGGCCACGCCGGGCGGCACGGGCTGCGGCAGGCCCGCCCCGCAGCAGCCCGGCACCACGGCCGTCCGCACGACGGCGAGCGGCGGTCTCGACCGCTCCGTCCGCGTCCACCTGCCCGAGGACTACTCGCCGGACCGCGCCTGGCCACTCGTCCTGGTCTTCCACGGCCGCGGCAACAGCGGCGCCGAGACGGAGGGCTTCTCCGGGCTGTCCGGGCTCCCGGCCGTCGTCGCCTACCCCGACGGCGTCCCGGGCGGGGAGGGCAAGCGGTCCTGGCAGGGCGCGCCGTACTCCGCGCCCGGGGTGGACGACGTCGCCTTCACCGGCGACCTGATCGACGACCTCGGCGCCGACCTGTGCCTCGACGAGGGCCGGACCTTCGCGACCGGCAAGTCCAACGGGGGCGGCTTCACCGAGATCCTCGCCTGCCGGCTGCCGGACCGGATCGCGGCGATCGCCCCGGTGGCGGGCGCGTACTACCGGGCGGGTGAGCCGCCGTGCGACCCCGGCCGCCCGGTCCCGGCACTGTTCGTGCACGGCACCGGTGACGCGACGATTCCCTACACCGGCGACGCCGGCCGCGGCCTGCCCGCGATCCCGGACACGGTCGCCGGGTGGGCCCGCCGCGACGGCTGCGACCCCGTCCCCGCGACCCGGCGGATCGAGCCGGACGTGACGGTGCAGCGCTTCGACGGCTGTGCCGGGGGAGCCCGGGTCGGGCACGTCGCCGTCGACGGCGGCGGGCACACCTGGCCGGGCGCGACCGCGTACTCCGGCGGTGGGACGACGACGCAGACGGTCCGTGCGACGGACCTGATCGGCGCGTTCTTCGGGCTGGGCCGGTCGTGAGCGCCCCGCCGGAGGAGGCCCGCGACACCGGGTCGGCGGAACTGCCCCGCATCGTGCGGGCGATGGCCGTCGTCGAGCGGGTCGGCAACGCGCTCCCGCACCCGTTCTGGCTGTTCTGGGTGCTGTCCGCGATCCTCGCCGTGATCAGTGCCGGGCTCGCCGCCGCTGGGGTGTCGGTGATCGCGCCCGACGGCGAGCCGGTGGCCGTGCGCAACCTGCTCTCCGGTGACGGCGTCGCCATGGCCGTCTCGTCGATGATCGACAACTTCGCCGAGTTCCCGCCGATGGCCACGATCGTCACCGTGATCATGGGCGTCGCGGTCGCGGAGCGCAGCGGGCTGCTGGCCGCGGCGATGCGGGTCGGCGTGGCGCGGGTGCCGGCGTCGCTCGTGGTGTTCGCGGTCGCCTTCGCCGGGACCGTCGCGCACGTCGCGTCGGCCGCGGCGTACGTCATCCTGGTCCCGCTCGGCGGGCTCGCGTTCCGGGCGGTCGGGCGCTCGCCGATCCTCGGCATCGTCGTCGCCTACACCGCGATCGCGTCGGGCTACGACGCCAGCCCGGTCCCGACCCCCAACGACGCGATCTTCGCCGGGATCACCACCGCGGCGGCCCGGATCGTCGATCCGGCGGTGACGGTCTCGCCGGTGAGCAACTGGTTCTTCAACATCGCGTCGTCGCTCGTGCTGGCGCTGGTGATCACCCTGATGACCCGGCTGGTCCTGAGCAGGCGGCCCGACCTCGACGTCGACCCGGACGCCCCGGACGACGACCTCGGCCGGCTCTCCCTGGAGCCCGCCGAGCGCGCGGCGCTGCACCGCACCGGCTGGGTGCTGCTGGGTGCGCTGGTCCTGCTGACGGCGGCGGTGCTGCCGTCGTCGTCGCCGCTGCGCGGTGCGGACGGGGGGATCGTCGAGTCCCCGCTGATCGAGGGCATCGGCGCGGTGATCGCGCTGCTGTTCGGCCTGCTCGGCATCGTCTACGGCCGCCGCGCCGGGACGATCACCTCCGCGGGCGACGTCCCGAAGCTGATGGCTGACGGCATCCGGCAGATGGCGCCGGTGCTGGCGCTGTTCTTCGCGATCGCCCAGTTCCTCGCGTACTTCGACTGGTCGCACGTGGGGGACGTGCTCGCCGTCGTCGCCGCGGACGCCCTGCGGACCACCGGGATCCCGATCCCGGTCGTGTTCCTCATGGTGCTGGCCGTGCTCACCGTGGTGAACGTGATGGTCACCAGCGGCTCGGCGATGTGGTCGATCGCGGCGCCGGTGATCGTGCCGATGCTCATGCTGGTGCACGTCCCACCGGAGACGACGCAGGCGCTGTTCCGCATCGCCGACTCCGGCTCGACGGCGATCACCCCGATGAGCCCGTACTTCGTGATGGCACTGGGGTTCCTGCAGCGCTACCGGCGCAGCGCGGGGATCGGGACGCTCGCGTCGTACACGCTGCCGCTGGCCGTCGCGATGACGGCGGTCTGGACCCTGCTGTTCTTCGCCTGGTGGGCGCTGGGGATCCCGCTCGGCCCGGGGGCTCCCGTGCGGTAGTCGAGGGGTCCGCACGGGCGGTGGCCCGGGGACGTCGGGAACAATCGCTCCGGTGCGGTATCTCGACGTCCCCGGGACCACCGGTACGCCGTGGTCGGTGATCGGCCTCGGCACCTGGCAGTTCGGCTCCACCGAGTGGGGCTACGGCGCGGACCTCGTCCGGGAGGCCGGGCGGATCGTCGCCCGCGCCCGCGAGCTCGGCATCACGGTGTTCGACACCGCCGAGATGTACGGCCTCGGGCGGAGCGAGCGGATCCTCGGTGACGCGCTGCGGGCGTCCGGCGGGACCGACGGCGTCGTCGTCGCCACGAAGTTCCTGCCGGTCCTGCCGCTGGGGCCGGTCCTGCAGCAGCGTGCGGTGGCGTCGGCGGCGCGGCTCGGGGTGTCCACCCTGGACCTCTACCAGATCCACAAGCCGCACCCGGTGCTCGGCGACGTCTCCGCGATGCGCGGGATGGCCGCGCTGCAGCGGATCGGCCTGGTGCGCGAGGCCGGGGTCTCGGCGTACTCGCTGGACCGCTGGCGGTCCGCGGAGGCCGCGCTCGGCGCCCCGGTGCTGTCCGACCAGGTGGAGTTCAGCCTGCTGCGCCGGGGACCCGCGGCCGACCGGGTGCCGCACGCGGCGTCGCACGGCCGGATCGTCATGGCCTACAGCCCGCTGGCGCAGGGCCTGCTCACCGGCCGCTACGACGGGACGCACCGGCCGTCGAACACGATCCGCCGCAACACCGCGTGGCTGCCGGACAACCTCGCGGCGCTGCGCCCGCTGCTCGACGCCCTGCGCGACGTCGCGTCGGCGCACGGCGCGACGCCCGCCCAGGTCGCGCTGGCGTGGGTGGTGCACCACCCGAACACGGTCGCGATCCCGGGGGCGTCGAGCGTCGCGCAGCTGGAGTCGAACGCGGCCGCCGCGGAGCTCGCGCTCACGGCGGGCGAGCACGCCGGGCTCACCGCCGCGGCCGAGCGGGTGCACCGGACCGTCGGGCCCCGCGCCTACCCGGCGCTGGTCCGGGACCTCGCCGGCCGGGGCCGCTGAGCCGCCGGTCTACTTCACCTGCTCGCGCAGGAACTGCACGGCGCGGCCCCAGGCGATCCCGGCCTGCTCACGGTCGTAGGTGCCCATGAGGTTCTCGTCGTTGAAGAAGGCGTGGCCGGCCGGGTACTGGTGGAACTCGGGCTTCCGGCCGGACTCCCGCTCGATCCGCTCGGCGAGCTTCTCGACCGAGGCGGGGTCGGCCATCTGGTCGTCGCGGCCGAAGTGGCCCTGCACCGCGGCCGTCAGCTGCCCGAAGCTCGGGTAGTCCTCGCCCAGCACGCCGTAGAACGGCACGGCGGCACTCACCTTGTGCGGCTGCTGCGCGGCCAGGACCAGGACGAACCCGCCGCCCATGCAGAAGCCGATGCTGCCGACGGTCTCCGAGGTGACGGCCTCGTGGTCGAGCAGGAACTGCACGGCGCCGCCGAGGTCGGTCGCGGCCTGCTGCACGGGGAGTTCGCCCATCAGCGTCCCGGCCTCGTCGGAGTCGTGGGTGGTGCGGCCGCCGTAGAGGTCGGGGGCCAGTGCGACGAAGCCCTCGGCGGCCAGGCGGTCGGTCACGTCGACGATGTGGTCGGTCAGCCCCCACCACTCCTGGATCACGACGACGCCCGGCCCGGATCCCGACTCGGGCAGCTTCAGGTAGCCGTGCGCGGTGCCCGCGGCGGACGGGAAGGTCACGTTCTGTGCGGGGTTCTCATTGCTGTGTGCCACAGGCGCGATGACACCACGCCGCCACCGGTGCCGCGCGCCGGACCGGGACCGTTTCACGGTGTGACGCACGTCCGGGGAAAATCGTGAGCGTCGCAAACGATCGGGGTCTATCGTCTGCACCATGGTGGCGCCATCAGCACCCGCATCCCGGGCCGCACACGACGCGGCGGTGGACGAGATGCGCCGCGTCCGGTCCGCCGCGGGGCGGGTCCAGCTGGGCAAACCGTCGTCGAACCTGTTCCGGTTCGGGGACCGCGACACCGGCCGCGGCGCCCGCCGGCTCGACACCTCCGCGCTGGACGGCGTGCTGGCCGTCGACCCGGACGCCCGCACCGCCGAGGTCCAGGGCATGGCGACCTACGAGACGATCGTCGACGCGACGCTCGCCCACGGGCTGATGCCGCTCGTCGTCCCCCAGCTCAAGACGATCACCCTCGGCGGCGCCGTCACCGGGCTCGGGGTGGAGTCGACGTCGTTCCGGCACGGTCTGCCGCACGAGTCGGTGCGGGAGATGGACGTGCTCACCCCCGCCGGGGAGCTGCTGCACGTCACTCCCGACGGCGAGCACGCCGACCTGTTCGCGGCGTTCCCCAACTCCTACGGCACGCTCGGTTACGCGGTGCGCCTCGTCGTCGAGCTCCAACCCGTGCGTCCGTTCGTGAAGCTCACCCACCACCGCTACCCGACGGCCGGGCAGGCGACGGCCGCGATCGGCGAGCTCGCCGCGAGCGGTGTCGACTTCCTCGACGGTGTCGTGTTCGGCGCGGGGGAGCAGTACCTCACGACGGGCGAGTTCGTCGACGCCCCGATGCCGGGCGCGCGGATCTCCGACTACACCGGGCAGGAGGTCTTCTACCGGTCGCTGCAACGCCGCCCGGTCGACCACCTCACCGCGCACGACTACATCTGGCGCTGGGACCCGGACTGGTTCTGGTGCTCGCGTGCCTTCGGCGTCCAGCAGCCCCTGGTGCGCCGGTTCTGGCCGCGCCGCTACCGGCGCTCGGACGTCTACCGCAGGCTGGTCGCGCTCGACCAGCGCTACGGGGCGTCGAACCGGGTCCGTGAGGCTCTCGGCGGGACGGCCGAGGAGATGGTCGTCCAGGACGTCGAGATCCCGGTCGAGCGGCTCCCCGAGTTCCTCGAGTTCTTCCACCGCGAGATCGGGATCTCGCCGGTGTGGCTGTGCCCGCTGAAGCTGCGCGGTGACCGGTCGTGGCCGCTGTACCCGATGGAGCCGGGCCGGCTCTACGTCAACGTCGGGTTCTGGTCCTCGGTGCCCGAGAAGCCCGGCGACCCGTGGGCACACAACCGTCTGCTCGAGGCCGCGGTCGCGGACCTGGGCGGGCACAAGTCGTTGTACTCGACCGTGCACTACGGCGAGGACGAGTTCTGGGCGCACTACAACGGGGACGCCTACCGCGCGGTGAAGCGGCGGTACGACCCCGAGGGACGTGCGCCCGACCTGTACCGCAAGGTGACCGGCCGCTAGGACGTGGGGCCGGCGGCGCTACGAAGGGGAGGGTTCGGCGATGACGGGAGTGCTGGAACGACGGGCCGCGACGACGGAGCCGGTGGCCGGGATCCTGTCCCGGGTGCTGGGGTCGGCGCGGGACCTGCGGGTGGAGGCGTTCGACGGATCGCACACCGGTCCGGCCGACGCGCCGGTGACGCTGAGGGTCCGGTCGCCCCGGGCGATGGCACGGCTGGTGAGCGCGCCGGGGTCGCTCGGACTGGCCCGCGCGTACGTGACCGAGGAGATCGACGTCGAGGGTGACCTCTACACGGCGCTGCGCTCGATGGCCGAGGTGACGCTGCACTCGATCCCGCGCAAGGACCAGCTGTGGCTGGCGCGGCGACTGCTGCCGTACTGGCGGGAGCACCGGATGCCGCCGCCGGACCTCGAGGCGCGTCCGAAGGGGCTGCTGCACTCGAAGCGGCGGGACTCGCAGTCGATCTCGCACCACTACGACGTCTCGAACCGGTTCTACGAGTTCGTGCTCGGTCCGTCCATGACGTACACCTGTGCCGCCTACCCGGACGCCGACGCGTCCCTGGAGACCGCACAGGCGGCCAAGTACGAGCTGGTCGCGCAGAAGCTGGACCTGCAGCCGGGGACGCGCCTGCTCGACGTCGGCTGCGGCTGGGGCGGGATGGTCCGGCACGCCGCGAAGGAGCACGGTGTGCGCGCGCTGGGCGTCACGCTGTCGAAGGAACAGGCGGAGTGGGCGCAGGCCGAGATCGAGCGCCAGGGCCTCGGTGACCTCGCCGAGGTCCGGCACCTCGACTACCGCGACGTGCCGGACGGCATCTACGACGCGGTGTCCTCGATCGGCCTCACCGAGCACATCGGCAAGGCGAACCTGGACTCCTACTTCCAGGCGATGCAGGCCAAGCTGCGCCCCGGCGGCCGGATGCTGAACCACTGCATCACCCAGCCGTTCAAGCCCGACCACCGCCACACCGACCCGTTCATCCACCGCTACGTCTTCCCGGACGGCGAGCTGGAGCCGGTCGGCACGCTGGTCACGGCGATGAACGAGGCCGGGTTCGAGATCCGGCACGAGGAGAACCTGCGCGAGCACTACGCGATGACGCTGCGGGACTGGGGCGCCAACCTGGAGCGCAACTGGACCGACGCCGTCGCCGAGGTCGGTGTCGGCCGGGCGCGGGTGTGGCGGCTCTACATGGCCGCCTGCCGGCTCGGGTTCGAGCTCAACAACATCCAGCTCCACCAGGTGCTGGGCGTGAAGCTGAACGACGACAAGAGCGCCGGCTTCCCGCTGCGCGGGTACTAGGCGGCTCCGCCGCTCGTGAGTGGATCCTTCGGTCCGGACCGAATGTCGTGTCTCAGCACATCTGAGACAGATCTGTCTCAGCACATCGTGGACGGTTTGCTGGTGGTCCGCTGGTAGCGGACGCTGCGATCGAGGGTAAGGCTGGCGGCGACCGCGTCGTCGATGAGGATGGTGACGCGGTCGCCTTGCCAGAACACCTCCGCGGTGGTGCCTGCGTGGCGGCGGCCCAGACCGATCGAGGTTCCGGAGAAGCTGATGACTCCGGTCTCGGAGACGGTGCGGGTGAGGTGTCCGGCGATGCGGGGTGCGGGTCCGGCCGGTCGGGCGGGTTCGCGGGTGTGGAAACGCTGGTGCGGGGTGTCGCCGTCGAGGCTTTGGTGGCGGCGGTGGTTGTAGCCCTGCCGGTAGGTCTCGAGCAGGTTCTGGAGTTCGGTCAGGGTGGCCGGGGTGGGTCGGGCGGCGAGCCAGCGTTGCAGGGTCTGGTGGGCGCGTTCGTTCTTCCCGCAGGTCTGTGGGTGTCCGATCGAGGACACGATGGTGGTGATGCCCAGCGCGGCCAGGCGGCGTTCGAGGTCGACCAGGGGCCACTGGCGGCGCCGGCCGGAGAAGGCGGTGCCGTTGTCGGAGAGCACGCAGGCCGGGTGGCCGTAGCGGGCGAAGCCGGCGCTGAGCGCGGCCCAGGCGGCCTCGCCGTTCTCGCTGCTCGCGGCGTGGCAGGCGATGTCGAGCCGGGAGTGGTCGTCGATGACCTGCACCACCGTGGCGCGCCGGCCATCGGCCAGGACGGTCCGGGCGCCGTCGATCTGCCAGACCGCGTTCGGGGCCGGGTGGACGAACCGGTGCGTGCTGCGGCGGGGTCGTTTACGTGGTTGCGGGGTGATCTGGCCGCGGTCGGCCAGCAGCCGGTGGATCGTGGCCCGCGACGGGACCTCGGCCTGCTCGAGTGCCGGGCCGCTGCCGCCGCTACTGCCAGGGCCGCTGCCGGCGCTACTGCCAGGGCTGCTGCCGGGGCTGCGGCCGGTGCGGGCCGCGTCGAGCAGCCGCCAGCGGATGGTCTGGGCTCCGTGGTCCCAGCCCTGGTCGGCGAGTTCTTTGCGGGCCCGCACCACCGCCTCGGCCACGTGTTCGGCCACCGCGCTGGGACGGGTGTGCGGGGCACGTGAACGCGGTGCCAGACCGGTGCTGCCCTGGTCTCGGAAACGGGACAGCTTGCGATAGAACACCGACCGGGACACGCCGAGTTCTCGGCACACCCGAGCGATGTTGATCTCTTGCCCGGCGGCGGCCCGGGCGACCGCCGCGACGAGGTCGGGATCCATCTCGAACCCTGTTCCACCCACCTGGACCAGGCTGGTCGATCACCAGGATCGACCAACCCGGCCAGCGGGCTACTCAGTGTCCTCGATGTGCCGAGACATCAACTGTGTCGGATGTCCTGAGAACAAGCATTCGGTCCGGACCGAACGATCCACTCACGAGCGCGCCAGCGCCTCCCGGGCCGCCGCGACGGCCTGCCCGCCGTAGCCGCCGCCGAACAGGACGGCGTGCACGAGCAGCGGGAACAGCTGGTGCAGCGGGGTCCGGTCGCGCCACCCGCCGGCGAGCGGGGCGGTCTCGTCGTAGGCGCCGAGCAGCGTGTCGAGGTGCGGGAGCCCGAAGAGGTCCAGCATCGCCAGGTCGGACTCGCGGTGCCCGCCGTGCGCGGCGGGATCGATCAGCCGGGCGTCGCCGTCGGCGGCCCACAGCACGTTGCCCGACCACAGGTCACCGTGCAGCCGGGCGGGTGGCTCGTCCGGCCCGGCGAGATCGCCGATCCGCTCGCAGACCTGCTCGACGGTCGCGGCGCCCGCCGGGTCGACGGCGCCGCGGTCGCGCGCGACGCGCAGGTAGGGGAGCACCCGCTCGGCGGCGAACCAGTCGCCCCACGGGCCGTCGTGCGGGGAGTTACGCATGCCGGTGTGCCCGATCCACGCCTGCTCCGGGCCACCGGGCGGCGCCGCGCCGAACGCGACGGCGCCGGCGGCGTGCAGGGCGGCGAGCCGGCGGCCGAGCCGGGCGGCGGCGCCGGCCGACGGGCGGCCCGCCGGGACGAACCCGGTGACCAGCAGCGTGTCGTCGTGGCCGAACACCGGTGGGACGGCCGGTCCGCCCGGCACGTCGAGCCAGCGCAGCCCCGCCGCCTCCGCGGCGATCGACCCGGGGTCGCCCGCCCCGTCCTTCACGACGACGGTGCCCGCCCCGTCCAGGTCGAACCGCGGCGGGTGCCCGCCGAGCCCGGCGACGACCGTGCGGCCGGTGAGCCGCTCGACGTCGGCAGGTCTCACGCGTGGCGCTTGACGTGCTCGACGAGGCCGGGCAGGGCGGCCGCGAGCATCTCGTAGACCTCGCCGAAGCCGTCCGGGCCGCCGTAGTACGGGTCGGGGACCTCGGCGCCGTCGGGTGCGTCCGGGTCGAACGAGCGGAGGAGCCGTACCCGCTTCGGGTCCGGCACCGACCGCTGCAGCGACCGCAGGTGCCCCGAGTCCAGGGCGATCAGCAGGTCCGCGGACAGGGTCTCGGAGTCGACCTGGCGGGCGCTGTGCGCGGTGTCGTAGCCGTGCCCGGCCAGCACCTCGGCCGCACGCTCGTCCATCGGCTGCCCGATGTGCCAGTGCCCGGTGCCCGCGCTGCCGACCCGGACGCGGTCGGACAGGCCGATCGCCTCGACCTCGCCGGCGAGCATCTTCTCCGCGATCGGCGACCGGCATATGTTTCCGGTACAGACGAACACGACGTTCACGTTGATTCCTCCCGGGGAGCGCGGGCACGGACGTCGACGCTGACGGCGGACATTGTCGGCCATTGTCGCCGATCCGGCAGTGCCGCGGCCCACCCCCCGCCCCGGTCGGGTGGTGCGGGAAGGCGCCCGGGGCCCGCCGTAGGGTGACCGGATGTCGTTCGATCAGCTCCCGGGCGGTCACGGTCCCGGCGAGCCGGGTGCGCACGACCTGCGGCACCACGGCGACGCCGAGGCCACCGACGGACTCGTCGACTTCGCGGTCAACGTGCTCTCCGACGGCCCGCCGACGTGGCTGCGCGACCGCCTCGTCGCGACCCTCGACGGGCTCGGCCGGTACCCGCGCGCCGACCACGACGCCCGTGCCCGCGCCACCGCGGGCGCCCGGCACGGCCGCGCCGCCGACCACGTCCTGCCGCTGGCCGGCAGCGCGGAGGGTTTCGCACTGCTCCCGGCCCTGCAGCCGCGGCTGGCGGCCGTCCTCCACCCCGGTTTCACCGAGCCCGAGGCGGCGCTGCGGGCGGCCGGGGTGCCCGTCGTCCGGGTGCTCACCGACCCGGCGGCCGGGCACGTCCTGGAGCCGCGGGACGTCCCCGACGAGGCCGATCTCGTCGTCGTCGGGAACCCGACCAACCCGACCGGCGTGCTGCACCCCGCCGACGACGTCCGCGCCCTCGCCCGGCCGGGGCGGGTGCTGCTGGTCGACGAGGCGTTCGCCGACGCCGTCCCCGGGGAACCGGAGGCCCTCGCCGGTGACGCCGAGACGCCCGGGCTACTGGTGTTCCGCTCGCTGACCAAGACGTGGGCGCTGGCCGGTCTGCGCGCCGGGTACGCGCTCGGCGACCCCGCCCTGCTGGCGCGGCTCGCGGCGCCGCGCCCGCCCTGGCCGGTCTCCACCCCCGCGCTGGAGGCGATCGTCGCCTGCTGCGAGCCGGACGCGCTGTCCGCCGCCGACCAGAAGGCCCGCGAGGTCGCCGCGCACCGGGTGGCGATGACGGCGGCGCTGTCCGGGATCGAGGGCGTCGCCGTGCACCCGGGCCATGCCCCGTACCTGCTGCTGCACCTCCCCGACGGCACCGGCCACGACGTGCGGCGGCTGCTGCGTGAGGCCGGGATCGCCGTCCGCCGAGGGGACACCTTCCCCGGTCTCGGCCCCGACCACGTCCGGGTGGCGGTGCGCCCGCCCGAGACCGCGCACCGGCTGGCCGAGGAGCTCGGTGCGGCGCTGCGGACCCTGGCGGTGACCGCGTGAGCGCCCGCCTGCAGGACGTGATCGACGCGCTCGAGGCCGCCTACCCGCCGGCGTCCGCGATGGAGTGGGACGCCGTCGGGCTCGTCTGCGGCGACCCGGCCGAGGAGGTGTCCTCGGTGCTGTTCGCCGTGGACCCGACCCCCGAGACCGTCGACGAGGCGATCGACGGCGGCGCGCAGCTCCTGGTCACCCACCATCCGCTGCTGCTGCGCGGGGTGCACGGCGTCGGCGCCGACACCCCGAAGGGTGCCCTGCTGCACCGGCTGATCCGGGCCGGGGTCGGGCTGTTCACCGCGCACACCAACGCCGACGTCGCCGACCCCGGTGTGTCCGACGCGCTCGCCGGCGCGCTGGGCCTGCAGGTCGAGGGCCCGCTGGAGCCCGATCCCGCGCCGGCCCTGGACAAGATCGTCACGTTCGTGCCGGTCGGCCCGGCGATCGCGCAGGTGCACGCGGCGCTGTCCGCCGCCGGAGCGGGCAACGTCGGCAACTACTCGCACTGCTCGTTCGCCACCGCGGGCACCGGCCAGTTCCTCCCGCTCGACGGCGCCGTCCCGGCGGTCGGCACGGTCGGCAAGCTGGAGCGGGTCGCGGAGACCCGGCTGGAGATGGTGCTGCCGCGCGCCCGCCGGCGCGCCGTCGTCGAGGCGTTGCGGGCCACCCACCCCTACGAGGAACCGGCGTTCGACCTGCTGGAGATGGCCCCGCTGCCGTCGGCGCGGGGGCTCGGGCGGATCGGGTCGCTGCCCGCGGCGGAGCCGTTCGCCGCCTTCACCGAGCGGGTCGCCCGCGCCCTGCCCGCCACGGCGTGGGGCGTGCGCGGGGCCGGTGACCCGGACCGTCCCGTGCAGCGGGTCGCGGTGTGCGGCGGCTCCGGCGACTCGGCGCTGGGCACCGCCGCCCGCACCGGCGCCGACGCCTACGTCACCGCCGACCTGCGCCACCACCCGGCATCGGAGCACACGCTGTCCGGGACCGGACCGGGCGGTCCGGTGCCGGCCCTGGTCGACGTCGCGCACTGGGCGTCGGAGTGGCCCTGGTGCGGGCAGGCGGCCGGGATCGTCCGTGCCGCGCTCGACGGTAGCGTCGCGGTCACGGTGTCCCGGCGGCGCACGGATCCATGGACGACAGCAGCGACTTCGGAGGCGAGTTCATCATGAAGGCCGATCCCACCGCGCAGGCGACACTGCTGCAGCTCGCCGAGGTGGACGCCGAGATCGGCCGACTGGCCCACCGGCGGAAGAACCTTCCCGAGCTCCAGCAGCTCGCCGACGCCGAGCAGCGGGTGCGGGACGCCCGCGACGCCGTCGTGCGCGCCGAGACCCGCGCCGGTGACCTGGACCGGGACATCGCCCGGCTGGAGCGTGACGTCGAGGGCGTCCGCGCCCGCACCGAGAAGGACAAGGCACTGCTCGCCGGATCCGGGATCGGCGCCAAGCAGGCCACCGAGCTGCAGCACGAGCTCGACACCCTCGCGCGCCGGCAGGGCACCCTCGAGGAGGAACAGCTCGGGATCATGGAGGAGCGCGAGGCCGTCGGCGTCGAGCTCGACCACGGCAGCGCCGAGCTCGCCACCGCCGAGGAGGCGGTCACCGAGGTGACCGGCCGCCGGGACACCGCCGAGGCCGACATCGACGCCTCCCGCGGCGGCCGCGACCGGGCCCGGACCGAGCTGGTCGGCGCGCTGCCGGAGGACCTGCTGGCCGACTACGAGCGGATCCGGTCGTCCGGCCGGGTCGCCGCAGGCGGGTTGAGCGAGTCGCGGTGCGGCGCCTGCCGCCTGGAGCTGGACCGCACGTTCCTCACCCAGGTCCGGGGCCGGCCCGCCGACGACGTCGTCCACTGCGAGGAGTGCGGCGCGATCCTGGTGCGTGGCCGGTGAAGCTGGTCGTCGAGGCCGACGGCGGATCCCGCGGCAACCCCGGCCCGGCCGGCTACGGCGCCGTGGTGCTCGACGCGGGCGGCACCCAGGTGCTCGCGGAGGTGTACGACGGCCTCGGTACCGCCACCAACAACGTCGCCGAGTACCGCGGGCTCATCGCCGGGCTCACCGCCGCGCGGGAGCTGGGCGCCACCGAGGTCGACGCCCGGCTGGACTCCAAGCTCGTCGTCGAGCAGATGAGCGGGCGCTGGAAGATCAAGAACACGGCGTTGCAGGAGCTCGCCGACACGGCCCGGGACCAGGCGGCCGGCTTCGACGCGGTGACCTTCACCTGGATCCCGCGCGCCGACAACGCCCGCGCCGACGCGCTCGCGAACCGGGCCATGGACGGGGAGTCGAGCCCGGCGCTCGACCCGTCGGCCGCGGCCGGACCCGCCCGCAAGCCGGCGACCGCGCCCACCGAGACCTCCGAGGTCGCGGGCCCGGCGTCGGCCGCGGCCGCCTGGACCGGGCAGGTCGGGACGCCGGTGCGGATGATCCTGCTCCGCCACGGCCAGACCGCGCTGTCGATCGAGCGCCGCTACTCCGGGCACGGCGACCCGGAGCTGACCGAGGCCGGGCAGGTACAGGCCGCCGCCGCGGCCCGCGCACTCGCGACGCGGCTGAAGAAGCAGGGCGTCGTCCCGGCCGCGGTGCTGTCCTCGCCGCTGCGCCGTGCCCGGCAGACCGCCGCCGCCGTCGCGGAGGCCACCGGCGCCGAGCTGGAGGTCCGCGACGCGCTGATCGAGACCGACTTCGGCGGGTGGGAGGGGCTCACCTTCCGCGAGGCCCGCGAGCGCGACCCGGACCTGCACGGGCGCTGGCTCGGCTCGGCCGACGTCGAACCGCCCGGCGGCGAGAGCTTCCGTGCGGTGGGGGAGCGGGTCGGTGCCGAACGACGACGGATCGTGGACGGCTTCCCCGGCGCGACCGTGATCGTGGTCAGCCACGTGACGCCGATCAAGATGCTGCTGCGCGAGGCGCTCGGTGCCGGCGACGAGGTGCTCTACCGGATGCACCTGGACCTGGCCTGCACCAGCGTCGCCGACTTCTACCCGGACGGCGGGGCGTCGGTGCGGCTCGTCAACGACACGTCGTACCTGGACTGAGCGCGACGTTCCGCGGGGCTTGATCGATCATGCCCTGACCCGAACGGGCGGTGTCGGCTGCGCACCGTTGTCGGGCATCCCCGGGCGGGCGATGATCGGTGCGCACCGTACGGGGTGGTTGGCGTACGGAGCGTGATGAACGGTCTCGGTGTCGCGGGGAACGGAGAGACACGATGTCGGCTGGTGCGCTGTCGCACGAACACGACTACGGCTACGACCTGGCCCACGAGATGAAGGTGATCGCCCGGTTGCCCCAGCAGCGCCGGGGCACGACCCGCCCGATCGGCCGGCCGGCCCGCGAGCCGGACCCGGACACCGACCTCGGCCACGACATGGCCCACGAGTTCTGACCCACCGACACCCGACGGCCCCGCCCGGTCACTGAACCCGGCGGGGCCGTCGCACGTCCGACCCGGCGGCCGCTGCACCCGTCGACGCAGACGTTCCGAACCGCCGCACCGGTGCTGGGCTGTTGCTCTGCGCCTCGGCTGCCGCCTCGTGCCAGAGCTGCCGCACCCCGTGTCGGTCTGCCGCACCCCGTGTCGGTCTGCCGCACCCCACGCGGCGGGTGCGGCGGACCGGAACGGGGTGCGGCGCTCGGTGCGGTGGCTTCTGTACGAGCTGTGGCGCCGCCTCGACCGCCCGTGCGTCGCCGCGTCTGTTGCCGCACGCTCCGGATTGCCGCACCCCTTCACTCGTTCCAGCACCGGCTCGCGTTGCGCCGCACCCCACGCGGCGGGTGCGGCAGACCGCGACGGGGTGCGACGGATGGCGACGGGGCGCGGCGCAATGCCGCCGAGCCGCGCCGCGCCGAGCTGCGCCGAGCCGCGCCGCCTCCGCACGAGCGATCCCCGTCGCACGACGGAGCCCGGCCCCGCCAGGAACCGCCCGCCTACGCTCACCTCTTCCGGCGGTGCTCGCGCGATCAGGTGAGCGAACTCGGATCCGGTGAGCGTCGAGGGGCGTGAGGCCGGGGCCCCCGGGTCAGCCGGCGAGGGTCAGGGACGCCCACAGGGCGAGGGTCGCGGCGAGCAGGCCGAGGGGGACCGTGACCGCTCCCAGTGCCGCGAACGTCGTGAGCCGGGGCGGGTCGCCGTACCCCGCGGCGATGCGGCGCCACAGCAGCGTCGCCAGCGACCCGGCGTAGGTCAGGTTCGGCCCGATGTTCACCCCGAGCAGCACGGCCAGCACCAGGCCGGTGGACGGTGCGGGTCCGAGCGCGGCGAGCAGGACGAGTGTCGCCGGCAGGTTGTTCACGACGTTCGCCAGCACTGCGGCGATCGCGGCGGTCAGCAGGAGCCCCGCCAGGTCGGGGGTGTCCGGGAGCAGCCCGCCGAGCCACCCGGCGAGTCCCTGCCCGGACATGCCGGCCACCACGACACCCAGCGCGAGCACGAACAGGCAGAACCCGGGCGACGCCGCGGCGACCAGCCGGAACGGTCCCGTCTCGCGCCGGACGAGCGCCCGCACCGCCAGCACCGCCGCCCCGGCCGCGGCGATCCACCCCGGCTCGATCCCGGCAGCGGAGGAGGCGCCGAACCCGGCGAGGGTCAGGGCGAGGACGCCCAGCGCGAACCGCGGCGCCCGGCCGGATCCGGCGCAGGCCCGGTCGCCACCGGACCCGAACCTGGATCCGGAATCCGGCCCGGCCCGGCCCCCGGAAGCGGATCCGGACCCGGACCCGGACCCGGACCCGGACCCGGACCCGGGAGCCGATCCGGTCTCGGGCACGGATCCGGCGTCGGGGACTGATCCGGCCTCGGGACCGGACCCGGCCCCGGGAACCCCGGACCCGGGAACGGCGGGAGCAGGCAGCAGATCCCGCGCGAAGTACCACCGCAGCACCAGGTACTCGACGACGATCACCGCCACCCAGGGCGCCGCCATCAGCCCGGCGAACCCCAGGAACCCCAGACCGGACGCCGAGAACGCCAGGAGGTTCGTCAGGTTCGACACCGGCAGCAGCCCGGACGCCGAGTTCGACAGGTGCACGCAGGCGTACGAGTGCGGCCGCGACGCCCAGCCCCGCCGCGCCGCCGTCGCGAGCACCACGGGCGTGAGCAGGACGACGGTCGCGTCCAGGCTGAGCACCGCCGTCGTCCCGGCCGCGACGGCGAAGACCAGGACCAGCAGGCGTCGCGGGGATCCGTCGGAGGCGGCGCCCAGCTGGTCGCCGACCCACCGGAAGACGCCCTCGGCGTCGGCGAGGTGTCCCAGCAGCAGGATCGCGGAGAGGAACCCGACGGTCGGCGCGAGCTCGGCGATCTCGGCCCACGCCGCGGCCGGCGTCAGCAGCCCCGCGACGACGGTGAGGACCGCGGCCGGCGCGGCGAGCACGATCTCGGGCAGCCCGAACGGCCGCACCGTGGCGGCGACGAGCACGACGGCGAGCAGCGCGACCGCCAGGAGAAGGCTCACGGCGGGATCCTCACTGCAGGAACAGGGCCACGCCAACGGCGAGCCCGAGCACGACGACCGCCCACCGCAGGAGCGTCTCCGGCATCCGCCGCGCGACGAGCGCGCCGAGGTAGCCGCCCACCAGCGTCGTCGGCGCCAGCAGCGCCACCGCGAGCCAGTCCACCGGAGCGCCGAGCGCGAACACCGCCACCGTGACCGTCGCGACGACCAGCGACAGCACACCCTTGAGCGCGTTGAGCCTGCGCAGCTCGTCGTGCGCGAACAGGGCCAGCGCCGAGATCAGGACGACGCCGAGCGCGCCCCCGAAGTAGCCGCCGTAGATCGCGGCGAGGAACACCGCCACCGTCAGCGCCGTCGTGCGGTCCCGGCCGGCGTCGGCCGGATCGCCGATCCAGCGTTTCAGCCGGGGGCCCACCGCCATCGTCAGCGCGGCCAGGATCACGAGCACCGGCACGACGGCGTCGAACACCGCCGTCGGCAGCACCAGCAGCAACGCGCAGCCGACCCCGGAGCCGAGCGCGGCCGCCACGGCGGTCCCGGCGATCCGCCGGCCCTGCCCGGGCAGCTCCTGGCGCGAGCCGAGCACGAGACCGGCGTAGCCCGGCCACTGCGCGACCGAGTTCGTGACGTTCGCGGCCAGCGGCGGGAAGCCGACCGCGAGCAGCGCGGGGAACACCAGCAGCGACCCGCCGCCCGCGACGGCGTTGACCGCCCCCGCGAGCAGCCCGGCCACGAGCAGGAAGGCGAGCGCCCACGGCTGCGAGAGGTCGATCACGTCGGCGACGGTAGCCCCCGGGAGCCGTCCCGCCATCCGGACGTCCGGTTCGCCCGTCGCGGGGTCCCGGTGCGAAGGTGCCGGAGTGGGTGCGATGCAACGGGTCCAGCAGGTCGGCGACGTCGTGGGCCGGTGGTTCCCGATCATCGTCCTGATCGCCGGGGCGGTCGCGCTCGCGGTCCCCGGCGTGTTCGACGGCTGGAGCGCCGCCGTCCCGTGGCTGCTCGCGGTGATCATGCTGGGGATGGGCATGACACTGCGCCCGGCCGACTTCGGCTACATCCTCCGGCGGCCCGTGGCCTTCGCGATCGGACTGTGCGCGCAGTACGTCGTGATGCCGGCGCTCGGCTGGGCGCTGACCGTGCTCGTCGCCCTCCCGCCGGAGATCGCGGTCGGCGTGATCCTGGTGGCCTGCGCGCCGGGCGGTACGGCGTCGAACGTCATGGTCTACCTGGCCCGGGGTGACGTCGCGCTGTCGGTGGCGATGACGTCGGTGTCCACGCTGGTCGCGCCCCTCGTGACGCCGCTGCTGGTGCTGCTGCTCGCCGGCCGGTTCCTGCCGGTGTCGCCCGGCGAGATGTTCCTCTCGATCGTGCAGGTCGTCCTGGTGCCGGTGGTGCTCGGCTTCCTGCTGCGCCGGTTCGCGGGCGGGATCGTCGACCGGGTGACGCCCGCGCTGCCGCTGGTCTCGGTCGCCGGGATCACCGCGGTCGTGCTCGCCGTCGTCGCCGGGTCGGCCGACGCGCTGATCGCGGCCGGGCTGGTGATCGTCGGCGTGGTCGTCGTGCACAACGTCGCCGGGCTCGCGCTCGGCTACGGGGTGGCCCGCGCGGTCCGGCTGGACCGGGCCGCCTGCCGGGCGGTGTCGATCGAGGTGGGGATGCAGAACTCGGGGCTCGCCGCGACGCTCGGCACCCTGCACTTCGGTCCCGCCGCGGCCCTGCCCGCTGCGGTGTTCTCGGTGTGGCACAACGTCTCCGGCTCGGTGCTCGCCGGGTGGTGGTCGCGCAGGCCGACGCGTGCCGAGGAGCTGGAGACCTCCGGCTGAGCGGCCGGGCCCGTCCTGCGACGCACGGGCCCGGCCGCGAGGTGCCGTGGTGTCAGTGGCGCAGGCCGGCCTCCTTCAACAGCGGCATCACGCGCTCGCCGAAGTACTTGAGCTCTTCGTTGTAGTCGATCAGGCCGAAGATCATGCCCTCCATGCCCGCCTCGTTGAGCCTGCCGAGCTCCTCGGTGACCTGCTCCGGGGTGCCGACGATCGGGTAGCCGCCCCAGCCGGCGATGAAGCGCTCCTGCATCCTCGTGGCGGCGTGGTCGAACGACTGGCTCGCGCCCGAGGTGGCCATCTTGATGACGTTCCCGGCGGCACCCCAGTCGCCCTCGTCGACGACCTGCTGGAAGGCCCGCTTCGCCTCCTCCTCGGTGTCCCGGCAGACGACGAGGCCGTAGGTCATGGCCTTGATGTCACGCTGGTACTCCTCACGGGCCTTGGCCCGCAGCGCGTCGGTGTAGGACCGGATGTTCTCCAGGGTGTCCAGCGAGGCGAAGTTGATGTCGACGTTGCGGGCGGAGAACTCGATGCCCGACGCGGAGTTCCCCGCGTTGAGCAGGGCGGGGCGGGGTGCCTGGTGCGGCTTCGGGTAGGCCTCGATCAGCTCGCCGTCGAAGAACTCGGTGTGCACGTCGAAGGTGCCCTCCTCGCTCCACAGCCGGTTCGCGAAGTCCAGCCAGTCCTGGCCGAACGCGTAGCGCTGGTCGTGCTCGCGCTGCTCGGAGCCGAACATCTCCATCTCCGGCGCCACCCAGCCCATGACCAGGTTCAGCGCGAACCGGCCGCCCGAGATGTGGTCGATGGTGGTGGCGGCCTTCGCGGCGACGATCGGGTGCACCGTCGGCAGGTGCGACGTCGACGCCACGCAGATCCGCTCGGTGGCCTCGGCCAGTCCGGCGGCCCAGGCGTAGGTCTCGAAGCAGTTGCCGTTGAAGTTCGTCGAGCCCCCGAAGCCCTTCCAGCGCGCGACCGGGACGAGCACGTCGAACCCGAGTGCGTCGGCCCGCTGCGCGATCTCCTTCGTGTGCGCCCAGGTGACCTCGTAGGTGCTCGGGGCGTGGCTCATGATCAGGCCGTAGGAGCAGTTGGTGCCGAACAGCCCCAGCTTCATCTTCTGGTCCCCGAACAACGGGTTGGTCTGCACGCGGTCGACCAGCGGCCGGGTCTCCTCCGGAGGGCGCGGGTCGGTCGGGTCGAGGCCGAGGCGGTCGTTGGCGGTGACGGTCACGGGTGTCTCCTTCGAGAGGGGGTGTGCGGGGGAGGGAGCTCGTCAGCCGAGCTGGAAGGGGTCGCGGGTGCCGCCGGTCAGCTCGACGAACACGGACTTGTCCTCCGTGTACTCGTGGACCGCCTCGACGCCGTTCTCGCGGCCGATGCCGCTGGCACCGAACCCGCCGAAGGGCATGTTCGGGGCGATCACGCGGTAGGCGTTGATCCACACCGTGCCGGCACGGAGCCTGGCCGCGACCCGGTGCGCGCGGTGCACGTCCTTGGTCCACACGGCTCCGGCCAGGCCGTAGGGGGTGTCGTTGGCCAGCGCGAGGGCCTCGTCCTCGTCGGTGAAGGTGTAGGCCGCCAGCACCGGGCCGAACACCTCCTCGCGGACGACGGTGTTCTCCGGTGTCACACCGGTGACCACGGTCGGCCGCACGAACAGCCCGCCGCGTTCCGCGTCCGGCCCGCCACCACAGGCGAAGGTGGCGCCCTCGTCGGCGGCGCCCCGCAGGTAGCCGAGCACCTTCTCGTACTGGGGGCGGTTGGCGACCGGCCCCATCTCGGTCGCGGCGTCGGTGGGGTCGCCGAGCACGATCGCGTCGGCCCGCTCGGCGACCTTCTCGACCAGCGCGTCGTGGACGTCGGCGTGGACGATCAGGCGGGACCCGGCCATGCAGGTCTGGCCGGTGGCCGCGAACACGCCGGCGACCAGGCCGTTCGCGGCGGCGTCGAGGTCGGCGTCCGGGAACACGACCTGCGGGGACTTGCCGCCCAGCTCCAGGGTGACCCGGTTGACGTTGCGGGCTGCCGCCTCGGCGACCTTGACGCCGGTGCCGGTGGATCCGGTGAAGGCGACCTTGTCGATCCCCGGGTGTTTCGCCAGCGCCTCGCCGCAGGCGCGGTCCCAGCCGGTCACGACGTTCAGCACACCGGCCGGCAGCCCGGCCTCGTGCAGCACCTCGGCGAACGCGACGGTCGAGGCGGGGGAGTGCTCGGACGGCTTGACCACCATCGTGCAGCCGGCCGCGAGCGCGGGGGCCAGCTTGAAGGTGAGCAGCAGCAGCGGGGAGTTCCACGGGGTGATCGCGCCGACCACCCCGACCGGCTCCCGGAGGGTGTAGCCGAAGTAGTTCGGGTTCACCGGCGGGACGGTCCGGCCCTCGATCTTGTCGGCCAGCCCGGAGAAGTAGTAGTACCACTGCGGCAGGCTCTGGAGCTGACCGCGCATCTCGCGCAGCAGCTTCCCGGAGTCGTTCACCTCCAGGCGGGCCAGCCGCTCGGCGTTCGCCGCGATCGCGTCGCCGCACCGGCGCAGGACCGCGGCCCTGGCGAAGCCCGTCATGGCGCCCCACTCCCCGTCGAGTGCCGCCCGCGCCGCCGCGACCGCCTCGTCGACGTCGTCCGGGCCGCCGTCGGCGAGCTGCGCCCACGGCGCTCCGGTGTACGGGTTCTGCGACTCGAACGTGCGTCCCGACCGCGCGCCGACGGACTTCCCGTCGACGAACAGCCCGAACTCGTCCAGGGATGTCGTCATCGACCTCTCCTCACGGGTCCCGGTGATCTCGATGCGGCAGGACGCTAGGGAGCGCCGGGGTGGGGTCGATATCCGCGGACGGCGGCCGCCGAGCCGATCCGTGCACACCGCGACGGCGCAGCGCGGTCCGGCGGAACGGCGCACTCAGCGGATGGCGGACCGCGCGCAACGGCTGGTAGCCGGTGTGGCGCCGGACCTAGGCTGCGCGCAGGACGCGACGGCACGAGGAGGTGTCGAGACGGATGCAGTCCCGCCCCGGCCCCGGGCCCGCACCCGGGAGCGCACTGCTGACCCGGTACCCGGTCCTCGGCACCCACAGCCTGGAACACGCCCGCGAGGCGGTCGCCCGGGTCTACCTCGAGCACGACCTCACCGCGCCGGACGACCGGGTCGCGATGACCCTGAACGCCACCACCGACCGCGTGTTCACGGTCGGCTACCTGACCTACGAGTCCCCGGCGAAGCTGGTCATGCCACCGACCGAGGACAACTACCACGTCAATCTCACGATCGCGGGCCACACCGCCGCCCAGCGCAGCGACGGCGAGCGGGCCTGTACGGCGGCGCGGGCGTCGGGCGTGGTGCTGCTGCCCGACCGCACCAACACCGTCCGCTGGTCCCCGGACGCCGAGCAGCTGATCCTGAAGATCCCGCGCACGAGCCTGGAGATCCACCTGAGCGAGCAGCTCAACCGCCCGGTGCACGAGATCGTCGACTTCGACTACGGGATCGACCTGACGACACCGGCGGGGCGGACCCTCCTCGCGTCGGTCGAGTTCCTGGCCCGTGAGCTCGACCGGCCCGGCGGTCTGGCCGACATGCCGGTCGCGCGGGAGCAGCTCGAGGCGTTCGTGATGACGCAGCTGCTGCACGCCGGGCGGCACCGGTACACCGACGCGCTCGCGGCCCCCGCCGACCCCGTCCGGTCCGGGCGGCTCGGGCCGGTCGTCGAGTACATGGAGCAGCACGCCGACACCCCGCTCACCCCGCAGGAGCTGGCCCGGGTCGGCTGCATGAGCGTGCGCACCCTGCACTCGGCGTTCCAGCAGGAGCTGGGCGAGTCGCCGATGGGGCACCTCCGCCGGATCCGGCTGGACCGGGTGCGGGCGGAGCTGCTGCGCTGCGACCCCGCGACGGTGCGGGTCACCGACGTGGCCCTGCGGTGGGGCTTCTTCCACCAGAGCCGGTTCGCCCAGCAGTACCGGGACCGGTTCGGCGAGCTCCCGCGGGACACCCTGCGCGGCTAGCTCCCCGCGATCCCGTAGCCGCCCCGGTGGAACAGCAGCGGCCGCCGGTCCGGGTCCGCGTCGAGCGCGCCCACCCGGCCGACGACGATCGTGTGGTCGCCGCCGGGGAACTCGTCGTCGAGGGTGCAGTCGATCCAGGCGGCGACGCCGTCGAGGAGCGGGGCCCCGGACGGTGCGCACGTCCAGGAGACACCGGCGAACTTGTCGGTCCCGGAACGGGCGAACGCGGAGCTGAGCCCGTCGTGCTCCTCGGCGAGGACGTTCACGCAGAACCGGCCGGCCTCCCGGATCCGCGGCCAGGTCGACGACGTCCGCGCCGGGGAGAAGGAGACCAGCGGCGGGTCCAGGGACAGCGAACCGAAGGACTGGCAGGTGAAGCCGGCCGGGCCGTCGGGGGTGATCGCCGTGACGACCACGAGGCCGGACGCGAAGTGGCCCAGCACGGTACGCATGCGGGCAGGGTCGATGACGGCACCGTCGCTCATGGACCCGACGCTAGGAGGCGGCAGCGGCGGCCGATATCCGCGGACGGTGGCCCGGCAGCCGCACAGTGAAGAGGTGCACAGTGAAGAGGTGCACGCGCCGGCACGCGGCCGATCCCGCCGGGGGCTCGTAGCCTGGGGGCATGACGGCAGCCACGGAGATCGCGTTCGAGAACACCTTCGTCCGCGACCTGGAGGGCCTGTACCTCGCCTGGAACGCGGCCCCCGCCCCGGACCCGCGGGCGGTGCTGGTCAACGACGCGCTGGCCCGCGAGCTGGGGCTCGACCCGGACGTCCTGCGCACGGACGCCGGGCTCGGGCTGCTCACCGGCACGTCGGTCCCGGAGTCCGCGACGACGGTCGCCCAGGCCTACGCCGGCCACCAGTTCGGCAACTACTCGCCGCGGCTCGGCGACGGCCGCGCGCTGCTGCTCGGCGAGCTCGTCACCCCGGACGGGCAGCGCCGCGACCTGCACCTCAAGGGCTCCGGGCGGACGCCGTTCGCCCGCGGCGGCGACGGCCGGGCTCCGCTCGGGCCGATGCTGCGCGAGTACCTGGTGTCGGAGGCGATGCACGCGCTCGGCGTGCCCTCCACCCGGTCGCTCGCCGTCGTCGCGACCGGTGAGCACGTGATGCGCGACCGCGGGCCCGAGCCCGGCGCGGTCCTGGCCCGGACGGCGTCGAGCCACCTGCGGGTCGGCACGTTCCAGTTCGCCGCGGCCACCGGCGAGGTCGACGTCCTGCGCCGGCTCGCCGACCACGCGATCGCCCGGCACCACCCGTCCGTCGCCGGGACCGAGGCCCCCTACCTGGAGCTCTACCGCCGCGTCGTCGACGCGCAGGCCCGGCTCGTCGCGCAGTGGATGCACCTCGGGTTCGTGCACGGTGTCATGAACACCGACAACATGACGATCTCCGGGGAGACGATCGACTACGGCCCCTGCGCGTTCCTCGACGCCCACGACCCGGCGGCCGTCTACAGCTCGATCGACTCCGGCGGCCGCTACGCCTACGGCAACCAGCCCGGCGTCGCCCAGTGGAACCTGGCCCGCTTCGGCGAGTCGCTGATCCCGCTGCTCGACGACGACCAGGACGAGGCGATCCGGCAGGCCACCGAGGTCCTGCAGGGCTTCGCCGACCGTTACCACGACGCCCGCGACCGCGGGTACGCGGCGAAGATCGGGCTGCCCGCTCCCGGCCCGCTGCTGACCGACCTCGCCGCGCTCCTGGCCGAGGAGAAGCCGGACCACACGCTCTTCTTCCGGCGGCTGGGTGCCGCGGCCCGCGGCGACGAGGGCCCGCTCCGCGAGCTCTTCGACGACCCGTCGGCCCCGTCGGCCTGGCTGGAGTCCTGGCGGGCAGCCGGTCCCGACCCGGACGCGATGGACCGGGTCAACCCGGTCTACGTCCCCCGCAACCACCTCGTCGAGGCGGCGCTGGAGGCGGCCGTGCGCGACGACGACCTCGAGCCGTTGCAGTGGCTGCTGCAGGTGCTCGCCCACCCGTTCGACGAGCGCGAGGGCTACGAGCGGTTCGCGCAGCCGGCCGGACCGGACGCCCCGCGGTTCGTCACGTTCTGCGGGACGTGACGCCGGCGGTTCAGGCGAGCAGCGACGCCGTCGTCACCCGGGTGAGCCAGTCCCGGTAGGCGACGGCGCTCCAGCCCCGCAGCCCCACCAGGCGCCGGTAGGACGCGCCGTCGTTCAGCGTCCAGCAGACGTCGGCGGCCGTGTCGGGGGACAGGTCCGGGCGCAGACCACCGAGCGAGTCCAGGTGCGCGGCGAAGGCCCGTGCGCCGTCGAGCCGCTCCCGCTCGCCGCGCGCCCGCAGGGCCCCGACCTCGGGATCGGTGTCGGCCGCGGCGTCCACCACCGCTGCCAGCGCGGCCACCCGTCCCTGCACGTCGACGACCATGTCCGCCCACAGCCGGACGGCCTCGGCCGGGTCGGTGCACGCGACGATCCGCCGGACCATCGGACGGTCGGCCATCGGGACGGGCTCGTCGTCGCCGACGAGCGTGTGGTCGACGGCGAGCGCCAGCAGCGCCGGCTTGCCCCCGGCGGCGTTCACGACGGTCCGGCGGCTGACCCCGGCCGCGGCGGCGACGGCGTCGAGCGTCGTGGCGGCGTAGCCGTCCCGGACGAACAGCCCGGCGGCCGCGGCCACGACCGACCGGCGGGTCGCGCGCGCCTGCTCGTCGCGCAGCGCGGACCGGTAGCTCCGGGCCACTGGACACCTCCCACGATCAGGTGCACTCTGAGTGCACTGAAATCTACCCGACCGGAGGCCGGCATGCGCGTGGGGATCATCGGGGCGGGTCCGGCCGGGTTGTTCCTCGGGGCTGCGCTCGCCCGGCGGGGGCACGCCGTCGTCGCCGTCGACCGGGACGGCGGACCGGCGCCGGACGGCAGCTGGGACCGGCGCGGCGTCATGCAGTTCCACCATCCGCACGGGGTGCGCGCGCAGGTCGGGGAGGCGCTGCAGGCGGAGCTGCCGGAGGCGTACCGGGCGTGCCTCGACGCCGGCGCCGAGCCGCTGACCTTCGTCCTGCCGGACGGCACGACCATGACCGGCGGGATGCGTGCGCGCCGGGAGACGTTCGAGCGGGCGCTGCGGTCGGTCGCCGTCCGGGAGCCCGGGTTCACGGTGCGGCAGGGCCACGTCGACGCCGTGCTGGTCGACGGCGGGCGGGCCCGCGGGCTCGTCGTCGACCGCGTTCCGGTGCCGTTCGACCTGGTGGTCGACGCGTCCGGGCGGGCGGGCCGGGTGACCCGCGGGCACGCCGGGCCGCCTGCGCTCGCCGGGGACACGGGCGCCGCGTACGTCAGCAGGCAGTACCGCCTGCAGCCGGGCGCCGAGCCCGGCCCGATGGTCAACCCGCTGGCCTGGCAGGCCGACCTCGACGGGTACCAGGTGATCGTCTTCCGGCACGAGCAGGGGATCTTCTCGGTGCTGGTCGTGCGCCCCGCCGGGACACTGCACGGGCTCCGGTACGACGCCGCCTTCGACGCCGCCTGCCGCGCGATCCCCGGGCTCTCCGACTGGACCGACCCGGACCGGTCCGCCCCGATCACCCCGGTGCTGCCCGGTGGGCGACTGCACAACCAGTACCGCGTCCAGCCCGGCATCGCCGGGCTGGTGCTGGTCGGCGACGCCGTCTGCACCACCACGCCGATGTTCGGCCGCGGCCTCGCGACGACGATGATGCAGGCCGTCGAGCTCCTGCGGACGATCGACGAGGACGGCGGGACCGACGGCTTCGGTGCGTGGTGCGACGCGGAGATGCGGCCCTGGGTGGAGGACCACCTGCGCGCCGACGACGGCGCCCGCCGGCTCTGGGCCGGGGAGGACCTCGACCTGACCGGGCCGCTCGCGACGCCGTTCGTCCTGGCCGCCGCCCAGGTCGAACCCCGGATCGGCGAGGTGGCGGGGCCGTTCCTCGGGATGCGGGTGGGGCCGTCCGCCCTGGACGACGTCGAACCGCTGGCCCGCGCCGTCTACGAGTCGGGGTGGCGGCCGCCGCCGGCGGAGGGGCCGACCCGCGACGAGCTGGGCGCGATCCTGGCCGGGGCTCAGCCCGAGCCGGTGTGATAGCCGAGGATCGTGCTTCCTGCGAGCTCCCCGAGGTCGAGATCGTCGATCGCCCGGTCCCGCAGCCGGTACTTCTGGATCTTCCCGGTCGCCGTCATCGGGAACTCGTCGACGAAGAACACGTGCCGTGGCACCTTGTACCCGGCCAGCCGCTCCCTGCAGTGCGCGACGACGGCGTCCGCGTCGGGAGCCTCGCCCGGCCGGACCTCGACGTAGGCGCAGCCGACCTCACCGAGCCGCGCGTCCGGCACACCGACGACGTGGACCTGGACGACGCCGTCGAGCGACCCGATCACGTTCTCGATCTCGGCGGGGAAGGTGTTGGTACCGCCGACGATGAACATGTCCTTGAGCCGGCCGGTGATCATCAGGTTGCCGTCGGGCCGCATCCGGCCCAGGTCACCGGTCCGGAACCACCCGTCGTCGCGGAACATCTCGGGATCGGCGATGCCGTGGTAGCCCGGGGTGACCCGGTGCCCACGGACCCAGATCTCGCCGTCGGTCCCGGTCGACGCCCGTTCGGCGGTCGCCGGGTCGACGACGGCGACCTCGTAGTCGTCGGCGATCGGGCGCCCGACCGTTCCCAGCAACACCTCGTCCGGGTCGTCGAGGCGGGTCGCGGTCGTGACGCCGGTGGTCTCGGTCATCCCGTACATCGTGAGCAGGTCCATGCCGAGGTGCCGGCGGATCCCGCGGACCAGCTCGGGCGGGATCAGCGCCCCCGCGACGAAACCGACCCGGACCGACGCGGTGTCGGCGGCGGCACCCGCCTCCATCGCGGACAGCATCATCACGAAGTGGCTGGGCACCCCGTTCACCACCGTGCACCGCTCCCGGGAGATCTCCTCGAGCGCGCCCTCACCGGTGAAGTGCTCCACACAGACCATCGACGCACCGGTGACCAGGACCGTCATCGTGGACAGGAAGCTGCCACCGACGTGGAAGAACGGGAACTGGGTGAGGATCCGGTCGCCGGCGTGGACGCCCATCACCCCGGCCATGGCGGCGACGTCGGAGAGCGTGGTGTGCGGGTGCCGGGCGCCCTTCGGGAACCCCGTCGTGCCCGAGGTGTAGACGAGGATCAGGTCGTCGGACGGGGTGACCGCGGCGCGCGCCCCGGTGAGGTCCCGGCCCGGGTCGAGGAGATCGGTGTACCGGAGCTCGCCGGGCCCCGGCTCGCCGAGCGTGACGACGTGCCGGAGTGCGGGCAGCTCCGGCATCCGGCCCACCATCGCCCGGAAGTCGATGTCGAGGAACCGGCCCGGGTGCACGAGCAGGACCGCGCCGGACTGCCCGACCAGGTACGCGGCCTCGTCCGCCTTGTAGCGGGTGTTCACCGGGACGGCTGCCGCGCCGAGACTCGCGGCGGCGAGCCAGAGCAGCGTCCACTCGCCGACGTTCGGCAGCCAGATGGCGACGGTGTCGCCCCGCCGCACGCCGAGCCGCTGCATCCCGCCGGCGAGCGCGTCGACCTCGTCGCGGGCCTGCGCCCAGGTCCAGCGACGGTCGCCGTGCACCTGGAAGGGGGCGTCGGGCGTGCCGGCGGCGACCCGGGCCAGCTGGTCGTACACCGTGGGCCCGTAGGCCGGTCCCTGCGTCGTGCTCACGCGAAGTACCCCGCGTGCTTCTCGCGCAGGACGTTCTTCTGGATCTTGCCGGTCGAGGTCTTCGGCAGCTCGTCCAGCACGAGGACGGCCTTCGGGATCTTGTAACCGTCCAGGTGGTCGCGCAGCGCCGTGCGCAGCTCCTCCGGATCGAGATCGGCGCCCGCCACCGGTACGACCACGGCCGTGATCGCCTCGCTCCAGCGTTCGTGCGGCAGTCCGACGACGGCGACCTCCTGGACCCGCGCGTCGGCCGCGTAGAGCGCGCGCTCGACCTCCAGCGAGGCAACGTTCTCGCCACCCGTCTTGATCACGTCCTTGTACCGGTCGTCGAACCAGAGGACGCCGTCGTCGTCGAAGTGCCCGACGTCGCCGGAGTGGAACCAGCCGTGCGCGAACGCCGCCGCGGTGGCATCGGGATCGTCGAGATACCCGTTCATGGTCTGCGGCCCGCGGTAGACGATCTCGCCGGACTCCCCGGTACCCAGCAGCCTGCCCGCGGTGTCCATCACCGCCACCTCGGTGTTGACCGTCGGGGTGCCGACGGCGCCCGTGTGCGTGAGCTGGTGCTCCGGCCGGAAGATCGTCGTGACCGGGCCCATCTCGGTCTGGCCGAACATCAGCGAGAAGTCGCACCCGAGGACGTCGATGGCTCTGCGGAGGTCCTCGTCGGGCATCGGCGCCATGCCGTAGACCGCCAGTCGCAACGAGCCGACCTCGCGCTCGGACACCTCCGGGTACTGCATCACCGCCCGGTACATCATCGGCAGCCCGAACAGCACGGTCACCGACTCGGACTCGATCGTGTCCAGCAGCCCACCGGCGTCGAAGCCGGGCAGGAGCACCATGCAGGCGCCGACCGCGACGGCCGGTGTGCAGAACAGGTTGAGCTGCCCGGTGTGGAACATCGGCATCATGCAGGCTATGCGGTCGTGCTCGGTGAACCGCCACTCGATGGCCAGCGTCAGCGAGTTGACGTGGCACGCGAGGTGGCTGCCCAGCACGCCCTTGGGCTTCGAGGTCGTGCCGCTGGTGTAGAGGCACTGCACCGGATCCCGGTCCTCGACCAGGACCTCCGGCGGCTCCGGTGCCCCGGAGGCCAGCAGCTCGTCCAGCCGGCGGACGTCGCGACCGGCCACCGGTCCCACCGGGCCGTCGCCGAACACGATCACATCGGTCACCCCCGGCGACTCCTCCAGCGGTTCGGCCGCCGCGGTGAGCAGACCACCGGCGACCACCATCGCGCGCGCGGCGGAGTGGCCGAGCACGTAGGCGATCTCGCCCGAGCGCCAGCCCAGGTTCACGGGGACGAGGACCACGCCGATCTTGGCGCAGGCGTAGTGGACCACGAGGAACTCGGCGCAGTTCCCGGCCATCAGGGCCAGGCGGTCGCCGCGCCGGTACCCGTCGGCGAGCAGGGCGTTCCCCACGCGGTTCGCCCGCTGCTCCAGGTCGGTCCAGGTCCAGCGACGGTCGCCGTCCACGACGGCCGGCCGGTCCGGATACCGCCGGGCCGTGCGCGTCAGCGCGTCGCCCACGGTGACCCGGGTGATCAGGTTCTCCCGTAGTGCGTCCGTACCGGTCGGTTCCTCGCTCATCCCGCGCCTCCACCACGCCGTAGGGCCATCTGATGGACAGCATTGCAGTCACATGAACGTTGTTCAATCTCTTGCACGCGTGCTATCAATTCCGGGTGGACGGAGCGGTGGTGACCGACGATCCGGCCGGTGCCGCGGAGCGCCGACGGTCGGCCGAGCAGGCGTTCAAGCGGGAGTGGCTGGTCGAGTCGGCACGCGCGGTGTTCGCCCGGGAGGGCATCGCCCGGAGCTCGATGCGGGAGATCGCGAAGAACGCCGGCTACACCGTCGGCGTTCTCTACAACTACTTCCGCAGCAAGGAGGAGCTCTACGCCGAGGTGCTCCGTGGGTCGCTCGCGACGGTCGCCGACCGGATCGCCACGGCGACCGACGGTGCACCGGACGGGCAGCGCGCCGCGGCCGGTCTGCGGGCGATGTACGGCTTCTACCGGGAACGACCCGGCGACTTCGACCTCAGCTTCTACCTCTTCCAGGGCGCTCGGCCGGTCGGTCTCGACGCCGAGCTGGACGCCCGGCTGAACGCCCTGGTCGAGCGGGTGATGGACGAGCTCGCCGCCGGGCTCGAGGCGGACCGCCTCGCCGTGCCCGGTACGGCGCGCTCGCACGCCGTCCGCGCCAGCTCGGCCGTCTTCGGGGTGATCCTCATGGCGCACACCGGACGGCTCGGGTCGCTGGGGGAGGAGCCGGACACGGTGCTCGACGCAATGGTGGACGACCTCCTCGGCCCGCGGGCCGGGGGTGACGAGGAGACGGCACGATGACGGTACGGGTGGAACGGGACGGCCCGGTCACGACGGTGGTGCTGAGCAGGCCGGAGGCGCGCAACGCGGTCGACACCGAGCACGCACAGGCGCTGGTCGACGCGTTCACGGCGTTCGAGGCGGATCCGGAGCAGTCCGTCGCCGTGCTGTGGGGCGAGGGTGGGACCTTCTGCGCCGGTGGCGATCTCAAGGAGGTCCAGCGCACCGGTGCCGAACTCTGGCTGAGCGACATCGACTTCCCCGACGACGACACCGCCCCGGCTCCGAACGGGCCGATGGGCCCGTCCCGGCTGGAGCTCGGCAAGCCGGTGATCGCGGCAGTCTCCGGTGCCGCCGTCGCGGGCGGGATGGAACTCGCCATGTGGTGCGACATCCGGGTCGCGGAGCAGGACGCGTTCTTCGGCGTCTACTGCCGTCGATGGGGCATCCCCTTCCTGGACGGCGGCACCGTGCGCCTGCCGAGGCTGGTGGGCCAGGGCCGCGCGGCGGAGATCCTCCTGACCGGACGGACCGTCCCGGCGTCCGAGGCACTGTCGATCGGCCTGGCCGAGAAGGTCGTGCCGACCGGCGATGCGCGGGCCGAGGCCGAGGCGCTGGCGCAGGAGATAGCCCGCTTCCCGCAGGACTGCGTCCGGGCGGACCTCCAGTCGCTGCACGGCCAGTACGGCAAGCCGGTCAGGCAGGCGCTGCGGGAGGAGTTCGTGAGCGGTCTCGCCGCCATGGCCGACGAGGGAGTCGCCGGAGCCGGACGGTTCGTCGGAGGCCGGGGCCGGCACGGGGACTACGCCCGGATCTGATCGACCCGGCTCGGCGTCGGGCTCCCCGGGCGGGGGGCTAGACTCGTCGGCGCGGACGAGTCGGTCGGGCGACCGCGTCGGGACCTCCGGGTCCCGCCGAGGAAAGTCCGGACTCCACAGGGCAGGGTGGTTGTCAACGGCAACCCGGGGAGACCCGCGGGACAGTGCCACAGAGAACAGACCGCCTCCGGGTCCGCCCGGAGGTAAGGGTGAAACGGTGGTGTAAGAGACCACCAGCATCCCGGGCGACCGGGATGGCTCGGTAAACCCCACCTGGAGCAAGGTCGAGAGGCCGGACGGTCACCCGTGACCGTGCGGCTGCGCAGGCGTTCGAGGGCTGCCCGCCCGAGCCTGCGGGTGGACCGCTGGAGCCTGCCGGCGACGGCAGGCCGAGATGGATGGTCGCCGAACGGAGCACCGCGAGGTGCCCGGGAACAGGATCCGGCTTACAGACCGACTCGTCCGCCCCGCTCTCCCTCATCTGCACCGAGGGGGCGGCGGTCGCGCGCGTCGGAACTGTCGGTGGTGGGTGCTTCACTAGTAGGTGACTGCTCATCGCCTGGGTGGGCAACGGTTCGCCTGGAGGTGCCCGTGGCCATACGCGCCACCGAGGTGAGGTCTGGCAAGGAGATAGATCTCGAACGAGCACACGAGCCGGAGATGGCGGAGCTGCTGTCGGAACTACATCGCAAGACGACCTCGGGCGATCGTCCGATCGATGATCGATTCGTGCTGGAGTGCCGGGAGCACGACCAGCCCGGTCAGCCCTTCCACGGTGCCTGGGTCTACCTCCGTCTTGATCCGTACAAGCGGTGGATCTTGGCCCACTTCGACGCCACCATGGGCGAACACAAGGCGAGCCGCATGACGGACCAGCACCGCTGGCAGCAGGACTACTGGATGCGAGCGGGCTCCGACGCTGGACACGCGGTCGAGCCGGAGAAGCCGATCCCAGGGGCGAAAGTCGATGTACTGATCGAAGGGTCCGTCAAGATCGGCGTCGAAGTCCAGCACAGCGGCATGAGCGAGCAGACCGCGAAGGCGAGAACGTTCAAAGCAGCGCGCAGCGGCATCACGAGGCTTTGGTCGGGCGACAGGCCGGTTGGACCACCGAAGTGGGCTTACCGAGTGCCGACGGTCCTGACTAACGAGCTGCCGCACGGCTTCGCCCCGCGCGGCTCCTGGACCGTCGTCAACGGGCTACGGCAGCTGCACGAGTTCAAGTGCGCACGACCCTGGTTCCACGACACCACGGCGCAGGGATTCGGGGGCGTATGCCCCCACACAAGGCGCCCCCGCCCCTGCGGGCAGTGGCACCCGAAGTTCTTCCCCCTCGGTGGTTACAGCGTTGATGACGTGGCAGAGCAAGCGCCAGATGGCGGCCTCGTTCCGATCGAGGTCCCACTCGGCATGAGGCGGATCAAGGCGACGTACATGGTGCGGGCGAGGGACGCCGCACGGTTCGCCGAGATGGCGGCGGGGACATTCATCGACCCGGATCCGGTCGCCCGAGGAGCTAGCGAGCGCGACGTGGTCGGGCCGATCGGCTCATGCACGGCTGACGTCGAGCGTCGGCTGAAGGAGCTGATTCCGCAGCAGCAGAGCCGGATCGACACGCAATATCTGGCACTCGATCACACGAGCGCGTGCAGATACTGCGGCGAACCGCTCCGGGAGGTGGCGGTGCGGCAGGGCATCCGGAATCACCTCCGTTGCTGGCAGGAGTCTGGGCGCCCCTGAGCGGGTGCGGGCCGGCGTGGCCGGCCCCGCACGCCGCCGAAGGCGGCGCTCTTGACCCGGAGGGCCACGTGCGCAGCAGGAGCTTCCCGGATCGTCGCAAGCGGGCGGCCGACGAATTCTTGATCAGCATGGAGAGCGACAAGAGCCACGGCAGGTACATCGACCCGAAGGCTGGCCGGATCACCTTCGGCGACTACGCCCGCCGCTGGCTGGACTCCCAGACGTTCGAGGCGTCGACCCGCAACAGCGTGACGTGGCGGCTGAACGCCCAGATCCTCCCGTTCTTCGAGCGCCGCGAGCTGGGCAACATCACACCCACCGACGTGCGGACGTGGATCCGCGGCATGCAGGACCGGGGCGTGGCGGACAGTTTCCAGGCCGGTGCTTCGCGCACGTCTCGTCGATCCTGAACGCAGCCGTGGACGACCGGCTTATCCGGGAGAACCCGGTGAAGGCCCGTTCGGTGGTCCGGCCGAAGCGTCCGCCGGTCAAGGTCGTGCCGTGGTCCCGGTCCCGGGTGACGAAGCTGCGGCTGGCGATGAAGGACCGGTTCGAGATCTTCGTCTTGCTCGGCGCGGGGTGCGGGCTGCGCCAGGGAGAGGCGTTCGGCTTCTCCCCGGACGACATCGACCGGGAGGCGGGCGTCCCGCACGTCGTTCGACAAGTGCGGCTCGTGGACAGCCGTCTCGTGTTCGCGCCGCCGAAGCGCAACAAGACCCGCGAGGTGCCGATGCCGCGCAGCGTCCTGCGCCTGGTCGACGAGCACGCCGAGCAGTTTCCGCCGGTCCCGGTGACGCTGCCATGGCGCACCCCGGCCGGGAGATCCGGTCACGGCCCGGCTCCTGTTCACCGACGAGCGCGGGGGACCGTTGCGCCGCAACCACTTCAACGAGAGTGTCTGGGCGCCCGCCCGGAAGGCGGCCGGAGTGGAGAACCCGACCCGGCAGGACGGGCACGCACGCGCTGCGCCACTACTACGCCTCGGTCCTGCTGGACGCGGGGGAGGGCGTCCGGGCGCTGTCGGAGTACCTGGGTCACCACGATCCCGGCTTCACGCTCCGGACCTATACCCACCTGATGCCGTTCAGTTCGGCGCGGACCCGCCGCGCCATCGACGCCGTATTCGTGACCGGGTAGTGGCATACCCCTACATGTAGGGGTTACATTGATGTTGTTCTCGCAGATATGGGCGTGGAACGAGCAGGGGTGGCCCCAGCACCCCCGCAAGGAGGGTCTTCGACATGGCCAAAAAGGGCTTCAAGGTCAACAAACGCGATATCGACCGTGCCGCTCGCGAGGTCAGCAAACAATGGCGGCGCTCGGCCGCCAAGCACATCATGCCGATCTCGCTAGACGTCGAGCCTGGCAACGCCCCGGTCGCGCCGGGTGGCAGCATCAACAACTTCTACGGGCCAGTGAACAACAGCGGCCAGATGGCCGTCGGGATCTCCGGGCCCGTGGATCAGAGCCGGTGGCAGGGTGATGCGCCGATCGCGAACGCCGATGGTCTGCGGGAGTGTCTCGTCCTCCTCCGCGACCAGCTCGACGGTCTCGGACTCGATGAAGACAGCCGGGCCGCGGTGGAGGAGTCAACGACCGAGGTTGAGAACGAACTGGACGACGACGAGCCGGATCCGGGGAAGATTCGCCAGATCGTGGGTCGGGTGCAGCAGCTGATCACAACCGGGGCAGCGGCAGGGACGCTGACGAAGCTGATCGTGGATGGGCTCGGCGCCGCGCTCGGGTAGTGGTGCGCACGGCCCGGAGACGACCCACGGCGCATAGCGGGTCTCTGACCTGGAACGACCTACATCCGGCTTACAGACCGACTCGTCCGCCCCGACTTTCCCCACCCGCGACGTCGCGGAAACCGCTCGTGCCCGGAATCCGGATCGAGCATTCTCGGCCGGATGCTCCGTGACGAGATCGATGCCGCGCTGGCGACCCGGCTGATCGAGGAACAGTTCCCGCAGTGGACCCACCTGCCGGTCGTCGAGGTCGACGAGAGGGGGTGGGACAACCGCACGTTCCGCCTCGGGGCCGAGTTGACGATTCGCCTGCCCAGCGCGGAGAGGTATGCCGCTGCGGTCGCGAAGGAGCTGACGTGGCTGCCATGGCTGGCGACGACGCTGCCGGTCCCGATACCCGTCCCGATCGCCGAAGGGCGTCCCTCGTCGGACTACCCCCGGCCGTGGTCGATCCGCAGATGGATCCCAGGGAGGACCGCGTCGGCGACGGACGTGGGAACCAGTACCCGGTTCGCCGAGGACCTGGCCCGGTTCCTCCGTGCACTGCGTGTGACCTTGTGCCGACGTGGACGCTCTTTTGGGGTGAGGCCCGAGAGATCTTCCGCGTCACCGTGGACGCGTCGGAGGAGACGTGGGCCCGCGCGCGCGGCTGGGCGTTGTGGAAGGCGGCAATCACTGCGGCGACCGATGGGGGGATCGGACCGACCTGCGAGCCGCTTCAGACGATTTCTGCCGTCATCAAGGACCATTACCGCGGTAGGACGGAGCGGTCGTCTCCTCCGTGACCAACGTATAGCGCACCCCCCGTCTTGCGGCAAGACCCGGTCCGACCTGCACACTCTCCGCCGTCCACCACGCCGGTGCGGATCACGACGATCCGCACGGCGATCGGTGGGGACATCGACGGAACGGGGGGTCCATGGTCGACGTCGTCATCGCCGGAGCCGGGCCGACAGGTCTGATGCTGGCCGCCGAGCTGCGCCTGCACGGCGTCCGCACGCTCGTCCTGGACCGGGACGCGGAGCCGACGACGGTCGTCCGTTCGCTCGGCCTCCACGCGCGCAGCATCGAGGTGCTGGACCAGCGCGGGCTGCTGGAACGGTTCCTCGAACACGGCACGCAGCACCCTGTCGGGGGCTTCTTCGCCGGCATCACCGCACCCGCGCCCGCGGATCTCGACACCGCGCACGCCTACGTCCTCGGCATCCCGCAGCCCGTCACCGACCGGCTGCTCGCCGAGCGCGCCGTCGAGCTCGGCGCCGAGATCCGGCGCGGCGAGGAGCTGGTCGGCCTCACCCAGGACGACGACGGCGTCACCGTCGAGCTGGCCGGTGGCGCCCGTGTGCGGGCGGGCTGGGTCGTCGGCTGCGACGGCGGGCGCAGCACGGTCCGCTCGCTGCTGGGGATCGGGTTCCCGGGGGAGCCGTCGCGGACCGAGACGCTGATCGGCGAGATGGAGGTCGCCGCCGACCCGGAGACCGTCACCGCCGTGGTCACCCGGGTCCGCGAGACCCAGAAGCGGTTCGGGCTCGGACCGCTCGGCGACGGGGTGTACCGCGTCGTGGTGCCCGCCGAGGGGGTGTCGGAACGGGGCGCGCCGCCGCCGACGATCGACGAGGTCCGTCGCCGGCTCCGCGCGGTCTCGGGCACCGACTTCGGGGTGCACTCGCCGCGCTGGCTCTCCCGGTTCGGCGACGCGACCCGGCTCGCCGAGCGCTACCGGTCCGGCCGGGTGCTGCTCGCCGGCGACGCGGCGCACGTCCACCCGCCGACCGGTGGGCAGGGGCTCAACCTCGGCATCCAGGACGCGTTCAACCTCGGCTGGAAGCTCGCCGCCGAGGTCGGCGGCCGCGCGCCGGACGGGTTGCTGGACACCTACGGTGCCGAGCGCCGCCCGGTCGCCGCCGCGGTGCTCGACAACACGCGTGCCCAGATCGAGCTGATGTCCCTGGAACCGGGGGCGCAGGCGGTGCGCCGCCTGCTCGCCGAGCTGGTGGGCTTCGAGGAGGTGAACCGCCACCTCACCGAGAAGATCATCGCGATCGGGATCCGCTACGACCTCTGCGGCGGCCACGACCTGGTGGGACGCCGGATGCGGGACCTGCAGCTGGACCGGGGCCGGCTGTACGAGCTGATGCACGCCGGCCGCGGCCTGCTGCTGGACCGCACCGGGACGCTGCCGGTCGCCGGGTGGGCCGACCGGGTCGACCACGTCGTCGACGCCGGGGCGCCGGGTGTGCCCGACGTGCTGCTGCGCCCGGACGGTCATGTGGTCTGGGCGGGGGAGGGCTCCCACGCGCTCGACGCCGCGCTGGCCCGGTGGTTCGGGCCCGCCGCGCCGGAGCCGGTCGCGGCGGCTCCGGGTCGGGAGCAGCGGCCCGCGGACTGACGGCCCGCGCCCGCGTGCGCGGGAGTACCGTCCGATGTGGCCCCTGAGGGCCCGCACCGGCGAGGGGAGCACCGCGGTGGACGTCACCGGCGAGATCGTCCACTGGCGTGGCCCGTCGCCGTTCCACTTCGTCCGGCTGCCCGACGAGCTCGCGGCGGAGGTCGCCGAGGTCAGCCGGGACGTCACGTACGGCTGGGGCATGGTCCCCGTCGACGCCGCGATGGGCGCGACCCGCTGGACGACGTCGCTGTTCCCGAAGAACGGCGGGTACCTGCTCCCGGTGAAGGACGTGGTCCGGCGCACCGAGGGCGTCGACGTCGGGGACGTGGTCACGGTGTCCATGGAGATCCGCGTCCGCCGCTGACCCCGCACGGGTATCCCCGGCCCTCCCTGCTCGTTGGACCGGACGATCACGGGTCGAGGAGGACACATGCGTCGTGCGCGCCGGAACGGACTCGTCGCGGCGGCCGCGCTGGCGGCCCTGCTGGCGGGGGCCTCGCTGCACCCTGCTCTCGCGGTGGACCCGTTCGGGCCGTCCGGAACGGTCACCGTCACGCCCACGGCGTCGAACCAGTTCGCGGGGACGTTCGACCGCGGCGCGGGCAGCCGCGAGTTCACCTCGCGGTACGGCGCCCCCGCCGACGGCGGCAGCGGTGCCCTGGAGCTCCGCACACCCGGCGACGGCGACAAGGTCCAGTTCGTCACCCGCGAGGTCGGCGGGCCGCTGTCCCGCTTCGCCACCAGCAGCTACCAGGCGTTCCGCTCACCGGAGTCGTCGACGGACGCGATGCCGTCGTTCCAGATCGCCGCCGACATCGACGGCGGCGACCTCGGCCCGCAGGACCTGCACCTGCTGACCTACCTCCCGGATCCGGCGCCGGTGGGCCGCTGGACGCGGTACGACGTCGGCTCCGGCACGTTCTGCCTCACCCGCCAGATCGGCGCCGCCGACGCCTACCGCGAGTGCGCGGACGGCGCGCCGCAGTACACGCTCGACGAGATCATGGACGCCCATCCCGGCATCTCGGCGTACGCGGCCGGGGTGAACCAGGGTGCGGGGAACGCGGGGCTGGTCTCGGCCGTCGACCTGATCACCGTGGGCAGGCGGACCTACGACCTCGAACCCGGCTGACCGGGGCCCGCGGGCCTACGCGCAGCCGGTCTCCTCGAACGCGTCGACCGCCGCCTGCGCCGTCTCGACCGCGGCGGGATCCGGGGCGGTGGCGCCGGTGACGCCGGCCTCGGCCCGTGCGTCGTCGGCGAGCAGGGCGACCGGGCCCGCGACCGGGGCGGGGGCCACCCGGGCCATCTCCGTCGCCGTGTCCGCGGCGTCCCGGATGGCCTCCGGTGCGGGGTCCTCCTCGGTGTCGAGCAGGGCGGAGTACCGGACGGACAGCGCGCAGTACCGGGCGGCGTCCGGGCCGGCCGCGTCCGCGGCGTCAGGATCGGCGGGCGCGCTCCCCGTCACCTCCGGACCGGCGGCGGGGACCGGGGCCGTGCTCCGGGTCCAGACCCCCAGGCCGAGCGCGGCGACGAGCACCACGACGGCGGCGGTCCCGGCGGCCACCCGGGTCGCGGCCCGCGCTCCCACGGACAGCCCGGTCGACGGCGTGCGGGCCGGGCCCGCCGCGACGGCCCGGCGGGCGGCCGTGGCAGGCACGGAGACGAGCTTCTCCAGCGGCCCCTGACCGAGCAGGTGGCGCCAGAGCAGCGCACCCAGCAGGGCGCCGACCGCCATCGCGGTGAACAGCAGGGTGGGGTCGTCGGACCAGATGCCCGTGGCGAGCAACACGAGGTGTGCGCAGTACACGGTCAGTGCCATGCTGCCCGCCGCAGCGAGCGGCGAGAGCATCCGCCGCACGATCGGCACCCGGCTGAGCAGCAGCGAGGCGCCGAGCACCGCGGACGCCGAGCCGAGGGTGTGCAGCAGGTCGACCGGGGTGTGCGAGTGCGGTGCCGGCAGCGCGAGGTGCCACCACGACGTCAGCGGCTGGTTCTCCTCCCACAGCAGCGTCGTCGCGGCCCGGGCGGGATCGTCGGCGCCGGAGCCGCGCACCAGCGCGTCGAGCCCGCCGAGGACGTCCAGCAGGTACCAGGACACCGCGCGCGCCGTCACGGCGAGCGCCAGCCCCCCGCCGAGCAGCCATCCCGCGACCCGTCCCGACGACAGGTCGAGCCGGCCGACCGCGAGCCCGGCGGTCAGGTAGGCCAGGTAGACCACCACCGGGTAGGCGCCTGACAGGAGGAGCTGCACCAGGAGCCCGAGCGGGTCCAGGAGCAGGGTGACGAGCGTCGGGTCGTCCTCGCCGGCCAGCGGCAGCTCCGCGGCGGACGTCGTCATCAGCAGCACCGGGCCGAGGGCGACGATCGCGGCGGTGACCGCGGCGAGCGCGCGTGGCCCCAGCCCCAGCAGCGGGAGCACCAGGACGAACAGCAGGCCGTAGACGGGCAGGATCCCCCAGATGCCGTTGAGGGGCGACAGCGTCCCGACGACGAGCCCCAACGCGAGGACGACGCCGGCGCGGACCAGCAGCCCGGCCGAGGCGGCGAGGCGTGCCCGGCCGTGCACACCGTCCCGTCGACCGGACAGGAAGGCCACGCTGACACCGGCGACGAACACGAACGTCGCCGCCGACCGTCCGGCGGCCACCACCGCGGCCGTCGTGGGGTCCCCGGCGTCGGTCGCCTGCGGCAGCGCGTGCGTCGCGATCATCCCGAGCACCGCCGCGCCGCGGGCGACGTCGACACCGGCCAGGCGTGGCCGCCGCCGGGCGTCGGGGACGGGCAGCGGGGCCGTGACCTCCGGTCCCGCGGTCCGTGCGGTGACTGCTGCTGGCGACGGCATGGCGCATCTCCCGGAAGCTCGCCGAGCTCCGCCGGTCGGCGGTCACCGTCGACGGTGGCAGCGTCGGGGCACCGTGTCGGTCGGGCTGGTACGAGGCCGTGCGGGGGACAACCCCACTTCCGGGAGCAGGCCGGTCAGCTCACGCAGAACTCGTTGCCCTCGGGGTCGCGCAGGGTGGTGTTCACCGGGCCGCGGTCGGAGGTCACCCACGCCACCTCGGCGCCCAGGGCGACCAGCCGCTCGATCTCCGCGGGCGCGGCCTCCGGCCCGACCTGCAGGTCGAGGTGCACCCGGTTCTTCGCCGTCTTCGGCTCCGGCACCCGCTGGAGGAAGAGGCGCGGGCCGGGGCCGCGGCAGGTGGCGACGTCACGGAACGCCGTGCGGTCGCCGTCGGTCAGCACCTCGTCGTCGGTGAGGTGCCCGGCGGCGAGCAGCCCGGTGACGATCTCGGTGTGGTCCTCGACCTCGTACCCCAGGGCCGCCGCCCAGAAGCGGGCGAGGGCGTGCGGGTCGGTGGCGTCGAGGGCGATCTGCAGGGTGGGAGTCATCCGCCGATCCTGGCCTGGATCGCGGACAGGAACAGTCCTCGTCAGAGAGTGCGGTTCTTCCATAGGCTGACCGCTGTGCAGTACGACCTCACCGACCTCCGGCTGTTCCTGCACGTCGTCGCCGAGGGCTCCATCACGGCGGGGGCGGAGCGGGCGAACCTGAGCCTGCCGTCGGCGAGTGCGCGGATCCGCTCCCTGGAGCGGCACGCGCGGATCGGGCTGCTCGTCCGCGGCCGCCGCGGGGTCCGCACGACCCCGGCGGGGATGGCACTGGCCCGGCACGCCCGCGACGTCCTCGACCGCGCGGCCCGTCTCGACGGCGCGATCGCGTCCTACGCCCGGCCCGCGTCGGCGCCGCTGTCCCTGCTGGCCGGCAGCTCGGCGATGCACGGCCTGGTGCCGCGCGCGGTGACGACGTTCCTCCTGGCCCACCCGGACGCCGACGTCGACGTCACGGTCCACCGCAGCGTCGAGACCGCCCGGCGGCTCGTCGACGGCGAGGCCGATCTGGGCATCGTGCTCGACGACGTCGCGGCCGGTTCGGGGCTGGCGGCCGAGCCGCTGTGCGACGACTCACTCGTCGTCATCGGCCCGCCCGGCGGGGTGCTCGACGGCCGCGACGCGATGACCTACGCCGAGGCTGCCGAGCACCCGATGGTGGGGCTGCAGGCGGCGGCGCCGTTCCAGGTCGCGCTGACCGGGCACGCGGGGCCGTCCGCCCCGGTGCCGCGGTACCGGACCCGCACCGTCGACCTCCGGACGGTCGTCGCGCTGGCCGAGGCGGGCGCCGGCCTGGGGATCGTCCCGCGCCGCGCGGCAGCGGGCCCGGCCCGGCTCGGGCGCCTCGAGGTCCGTGACCTCGCCGAGCCGTGGGCGCGGCGCGGCCTGTCGCTGTGCTGGGGCGCGGCGCTGGAGCGCGGGTCGCCGAGCTGGCCGGTCGCGTCCGCGCTGGCCGACCACATCCGAGCCTCTGCCGTACCCGAAGGCTGACCGCGCCGATTCCGCATTGTGGCCGGCCACGGCGCCGCCGATCCTCGTCAGCATGGACCTGATCACCAGCCCGGACGCGGACCCGGTGGAGCGCGCACTCGGCACCGTCCGGCGGGTCGCCGTGCCGGTCGCGGTCGGGCTTCTCGTCCTGGTGGCGCTGCTCGCCGGTCAGGCCGCCGAGGACGAGGTCGCCGCTCGCTACGACGCGACCCGGACGACGGCGACGGTCCTGCACACCCGGCCCGACGCCGGCGGCGCCCCGGTGCCGGTGACCTGGAACGACCCGCGCGACGGCATCCGGGTCGCGGACGTCGCGGTCGGCGAGGTCGCGACCGCGGGACGCACGGTGACGCTGTGGCTCGACGCCGACGGCGAGCCGACCACGCCGCGCTGGCTGGCCGAGGCCCGCACGGCGGGGGTGCTGCGGACGGCGTCGGTGCTCGTCGCCGGCGGGCTGCTGGTGCTGCTCGCCGACCGGTGGGCCCGGTCGGTGGGCCGGGGGCTCGCCGCCGAACGCCTCGACCGGGAGTGGCGGGCCGCGGAGCTCCGCTGGCGGGAGCACCCGGCGGGCTGACGGCCGGGGAACTGTCGGGGGTGTCCCGCATCATCCGGTCCACGCAGCGGCGACCGGGAGGAACGATGACCGACACCCAGCAGGACGACCGGCACGACATCGTGATGGCGGGGATCGGGGCCGCGGTGGAGGCGGGGCACGCCGGTGACACCGCCACGGCCCGCGCCCGGTTCGACGCGCTCTGGGCCCGGGTCGGCGAGCGCGGCGACCCGCTGCACCGCTGCACGCTCGCGCACCACGCGGCCGACGTGCAGGACGATCCGCACGCGGAGCTGAGGTGGGACGAGCGGGCGCTCGCCGCCGCCGCCGAGCTGACCGACGACCGCGCCCGGGCCCACCACGCGTCGCTGCAGGTGGCGGCCTTCTACCCGTCGCTGCACCTCAACCTGGCCGACGTGCACCGCAGGCTCGGCGCCGACGGCCCGGCCCGCGAGCACCTCGCGCTCGCCCGCGCCCGGACCGGTGCCCTTCCGGACGACGGGTACGGCCGCATGATCCGGGCCGCGATCGAGCGCTGCGGGGAGCGGCTCGACCGCGGCGACCGGTCGGCCGCGACCTGACCCGGCATGGACCGGGGGTCAGACCACGGCGCCGTCGGCGTTGCGGGTCCGGGCGCGGTCGGCCCGCGACGGGTTGCGGCGACCGGCCTTGCCCACCGGCTGCTTGTCCTTGCCGGCCCGCGGCGGCGTCCCGCCCCAGCGGCGCTCCAGCAGGATCGCGACCGGTCCGGCGACCACGATGGTCGAGATCGTGCCGACCACGATGCCGATGATCAGCGCCAGCGCGAAGTCGGCGAGCGTCGCCCCGCCCAGGAGCAGCAGCATCACCAGGATCATCAGTGTCGAGACGCCGGTGTTCACCGTCCGCGGCAGCGTCGAGAGCACGGCCGACCCGACGACCCTGTGGAACGGGTCCTTCGCCCGGCGGGCCCAGTGCTCGCGCACCCGGTCGAACACCACCACCGTGTCGTTGACGGAGTAGCCGATGACGGTGAGCAGCGCCGCGAGGAACACTCCGTCGAGGGTCCGCCCGGTCCAGGCGAACACTCCGACGACGACCAGCACGTTGGCGAGCAGGGCGGCCACCGCACCGGCGCCGAGTGTCCACCGGAACCGGAAGGCCAGGTAGAGGAACTGGGCCGCCAGCGCGACGCCGAGGGCGATCAGACCGCCCCGCGCCAGCTCCTCGCCGAGGCTCGGGCCGATCATCTCGTCGCGCAGGACCTCGGCCCCGCCACCGGCGGCGGCGACCGAGTCGCGCAGGGCCGCGACCTCCGCGTCCGCCAGTTCACCGGCCCGCAGGCCGACGGCGCCGTCCCCGGTCGTCGTGACCTGCAGGTTCGGGTACCCGGCGGCGGTGACGGCCTCCCGGGCCTGCTCAGGGGTGATCGGGTTCGTCGTCGTGAACTCGACGAGCCGGCCGCCGGTGAACTCGACCCCGAGCTCCAGCCCGCGCACGAACAGCCCGCTGACCGCGACCACCAGCACCACACCGGCGACGGCGAGCACCTTCGCCGCGTTGCGCAGGAAGCCAGGGTCGCGCGCCTCCAGGCGCTGCCGCACGGGCCCGATCGCCGCGATCCCGGTGATGCGGGGCCGCCTGCGGACCGCGGGGATCCGCAGCACCGCCAGCGTCAGCAACCGGGACAGCACCAGCGCCGAGAACAGCGAGACGACGACACCGATGACGAGCGTGACGCCGAAGCCCCGCACCGGGCCCGACGCCAGCCCGAACAGCAGGACGGCGGCGAGCAGCGAGGTGACGGCGGCGTCCCCGACGGCGGACAGCGAGAACCGGTAGCCGTTCTCCGACGCGCGTTCCAGGCGTGGCCGGGCCGCGTACTCCTCGCGGGAGCGTTCGGCGATCAGCACGTTCGCGTCGACGGCCATGCCGACGGCGAGGACGAAGGCGGCCAGGCCGGGCAGGGTCAGGGTCGCGCCGAGTCCGGTCTGCACCGCGTAGGCGGTGAGCGCGTAGCCGCCGAGCGCGACGACGGCGACGACCCCGACCAGGCGGTAGACGACGATCAGGAAGACGGCGGTAAGCGCCGAGCCGATGATCGCGGCCCAGGCGCTCGCGGAGATCGCGTCGGCGCCGAGCGTCGGGCCGACGGTCCGCTGCTCGATGATCTCGACCGGCACCGGCAGCGCGCCGCCCTCGATGAGCACGGACAGCTCGTTCGCCTGCTCCTGGGAGAAGTTGCCGGTGATCGTCGTCTGCCCGCCGACCATGCCGACCTGGCAGGCGATCGAGGGGTCGACCTGCGGGGAGGAGATCACCTGGTCGTCGAGCACGATCGCGACGCGGCGCTGCGGGTCGCCCGGCGGGGCGCAGGCAGCCTGCCCGGTGAGCGCCTGCCAGCGGCCGGGGCCCTCGCCGTCGAAGCCGACCTGCACCTCGAACCCGACCGACTGCTGCGACGGCACCGACTGAGCCGAGGCGATCATGTCGCCCTGCAGCGCGGGCGGCCCGAGCTGCAGCGGCTGGCCCGTCTCGTCGGCGGTGGGCGCGGCCTCCGGGGCCCCGGTGCCGAGCACCGGGTGCATGGTCAGCTGGGCGGTCCGGCCGAGCGTCTCGGCGGCCTCCGCCGGGTCGGTGAGCCCGGGGAGCTCGACGATGATCCGGTTCTCCCCGGAGCGCGTCAGCGACGGTTCGGCGACACCGAGACCGTCGACGCGGCCGCGGAGCACCTCGAGCACCCGGTCGGTGGCCGCGGCGTCCGCGGGCACCTCCTCGGTGTCGCGGGTCTCGAGCACGATCTGGGTGCCGCCGCGCAGGTCCAGGCCCAGGGTGGGCGCGGTGGTGAGCGCGACGACGGCGGACACGGCGAGCACGGCGAGCGCGATCATCACGCGCCACAGGACGGGGCGTTGCTGCACGGGATTCCTCGGGGCTGCGTCCCGGTCACGGGACGGGGGAGCGGACGGGCGGGAGCGGGGGCCGGGTCGCTGCGGGACCGTGGTCCGCGGCGGGGCACGGGCGCCGGTCGGCGGACCGGCGAGGGGTACCGGCCGGTCAGGCCGCGGGCGGTCCGCGCGGGGTGGAGGCCGAGGCGTGCCCCGGATCGAGGCCCGTGGTCGCGCTCCGGTCGGTCGCGGGCCCGGAGGCCGCACCGGCCGTGACCGGCGGCGGCGCCAGGACGAGCGCGTCGAGCACCGGGCCCGGGGGACCGGGCGGGGCCGCGTCGTCGGCGGGCAGCGGGCCGCCCGGGACCGGCCGCGCGGCGAGTGCGGACTGCGGTCCGGCCGTCGCCGGGGCGGCGTCGCTGCCCACCGAGGCCGGGACCGGGTCCGCCCATGCCGTCGCGGGGCCCGCGACCGGCGCCAGGACCGCGACCAGCGACAGCAACAGCACGGCGGCCAGGCGCCGTGCGGGAGTGCGGGTCGGGCTCACGTCCGGTCCGTCCGGTTCGAGGGGAAGCTGCGGTTCGTCCGCGACGGTACCGGCGCGCGGCGCGGCCGGGTCGGCCCGGGCACCGGTGGCACCGGCGGCACCGCCGGGCGGGCGCCGCGCCCGGGAGGGCCGGGGGGTGCGTTCCCCGGCCGCCCGGCACGGCAGAATCGGGCGGTCCGACCGCATGGCAGCCAGGAGGGAAGAGACGTGAGCACCGAGACGATCGAGTTCCAGGCGGAGGCCCGGCAGCTGCTGCGGCTCATGATCCACTCGATCTACTCGAACAAGGACGTGTTCCTGCGCGAGCTGATCTCGAACGCGTCGGACGCGCTGGACAAGGTGCGTCTCGCCGCCTACCAGGACAAGGAGCTCGGGGCGGAGACCGACGACCTGCACGTCGAGCTCGTCGCCGACCCCGGGGCGCGGACCCTGACCGTGCGCGACAACGGCATCGGGATGACCCGCGACGAGGTCGTCGAGCTGATCGGCACCATCGCGAAGTCGGGCACCGCCGAGCTGCTGGCAAAGCTGCAGGACGCCGGGGACGGCGACCAGGCCCGCGACCTGATCGGGCAGTTCGGCGTCGGGTTCTACTCCTCGTTCATGGTCGCCGACCGGGTCGAGCTGACCACCCGCAAGGCCGGCACCGGCGGCGGGGTGCGCTGGGAGTCCGACGGCGAGGGCTCGTACACGATCGCCGACGTCGACGACGCCCCGCAGGGCACGGCGGTGACACTGCACCTCAAGGCGTCCGACGCCGAGGACCAGATGCACGACTACGCCGACCCGGGCGTGCTGCGCCGCATCGTGAAGACCTACTCGGACTTCATCACCTGGCCGGTCCGGATGGCCCCGGAGAAGGCGCCGGACACGGAGTCCGAGTCCGAGCCGGAGCCCGAGACCCTCAACTCGATGAAGGCGCTCTGGGCGCGGCCCCAGAAGGACGTCTCCGGCGAGGAGTACGCGGAGTTCTACCGGCACGTCAGCCACGACTGGCAGGAACCGCTGGAGACCATGCGGCTCGCCGCCGAGGGCACCTTCGAGTACCAGGCGCTGCTGTTCCTGCCGCAGGTCGCGCCGATGGACCTCTACATGCGCGACGCCCGCCGCGGCGTCCAGCTCTACGTCCGGCGCGTGTTCATCATGGACGACTGCGAGGCGCTGGTCCCGGAGTACCTGCGCTTCGTCAAGGGCGTCGTCGACGCGGCCGACCTGTCGCTGAACGTCTCCCGCGAGATCCTCCAGCAGGACCGGCAGATCTCCGCGATCCGCCGCCGCCTGGTGAAGAAGGTGCTGTCCACGATCGGCACCCTGCGCGACGAGCAGCCCGAGAAGTACGCGACGTTCTGGGAGCAGTTCGGCCGCGCGCTCAAGGAGGGCCTGCTCTCCGACGCCGACAACACCGAGACGATCCTCGGGGTCTCCTCCTTCGCCTCCACCCACGCGACCGACGGGCCGACCACCCTCGCCGCGTACACGGAGCGGATGCAGGAGGGCCAGGACGCCATCTACTACATGACCGGGGACTCGGCGTCGTCGATCCAGTCCTCCCCGCACATGGAGGCGTTCCGGGACAAGGGCTACGAGGTCCTGCTGCTCACCGACCCGGTCGACGAGGTGTGGGTCGACGGCGTCGAGGGCTTCGACGGCACGCCGTTCCGCTCGATCGCCAAGGGTCAGGTGGATCTCCAGTCCGACGAGGACAAGGAGAAGGCCGAGGAGCAGCGCACCGAGTTCGCCGGGCTCTGCGAGTGGATGACCGGCGTCCTCGAGGAGGAGGTCAAGGAGGTCCGGCTGTCGTCGCGGCTCACGACCTCGCCCGCGGTGCTGGTCGGCGACGAGTTCGACATGACCCCGACCCTGGAGAAGATGTACCGGGCGATGGGGCAGGAGCCGCCGAAGGTCAAGCGGATCCTGGAGCTCAACCCGTCGCACCCGCTGGTCACCGGGCTGCGCGACGCGCAGGCCGCCGGGACCGACGCGAGCGAGACCGCCGAGCTGCTGCACGGCATGGCGCTGCTCGCCGAGGGCGGGGAGCTCGCCGACCCGTCCCGGTTCGTGGGGCTCCTGGCCGGACGGCTGGAGCGCACGCTCTGACCCGGTGCCCGCTGTGACGAACAGCTGAACGTCTGCTCAACTGTGGAATCCGGCGGGAGTGCGCGGCTAGTGTCCCCGCGTGCCCCGCTCCCGCCGGACCCTCGGATCCCGTGCCGCCTCGGTCGCCGCGTCGTCCCTCGTGGTCGTCCTGCTCGCCGGGTGCGGCGGGGCCCCGGAGCAGGCCGTCCCGGGCACCGCCCCGGCCGGGCCGACGGTCCGCAACTGCGACGTCGACGTCCCGGTCGAGCGGCCCGGCCGCGTCGTCGCGATGTTCCACAACGCGGTCGAGGCCGTGCTCGCGCTCGGCGCGGGGGACCGGCTGGTGGGTGCCGCCTACCTCGACAACCCGCTGCTCCCCGAGCTCGCCGGCGGGTTCCACCCCGAGCAGGACCGGCCGATCTACTGGCCGGAGGAGTACCCGTCGCGCGAGGAGGTCCTGCGGGTAGCGCCCGACCTCGTGGTCTCCGGGTTCACCGGCGCCTTCACCCGGGAGGGCCTGGGCACCCGCGCCGACCTCGCCGGCACCGGGATGGACTCGTTCCTGTTCAGCTCCTACTGCCCGTCCGCCGACGGCGGCGGGCAGACCGAGCTCGGCGCGGTCGACGTGTCGTTCGCCGGGGTGGAACGCGACCTCACCGACCTCGGCCGGCTGCTCGGCGCCGAGGACCGCGCCGCCGCGATCACGGGCCGCATGCGGTCCACCCTGGACGACGTCGCGCGGCGGCTCGACGGGGTCACCGAGCGGCCGCGGGTGGCGATGCTGAACTCGCCGGGACAGACCGGGGAGCTGCGCGTCTTCGGCTCCGGCGACATCGCGACGACGATCATCGAGGCCGCAGGCGGGACCCAGGCGTTCCCGGAGATCGACGGCCGGCAGCGCACGGTCTCGACCGAGGGGATCGTGGCCGCACGACCGGACGTCATCGTCGTCCCGGCCTGCTGCGGGGTCGACAAGGGACCGGAGTCGGCGGCGCCGCTGGTCGAGAGGCTGCGCGCCGACCCGGCGCTGGCGACGGTCCCCGCGGTCCGCGACGGCCGGGTCTACACGACGACGTTCGCCGAGGTCAGCCCGGGGATCCGGAACGCCGACGCGGTGGCGGCCCTGGCCGGGCGGCTGCACCCGGAACGCGTCTCCGGCCGCTGACGCAGAACATCCGCCCGGCGCCGTTGCCGAGCGGACGCCGACGACCGTAGCCCCTCACCTAGTGCGGGGGGAAGCTCGCGTCCGCACCGGTTTCTGTCCTGTCGCCGGGCGGCGACGGCAGCGGCGGATGGCCCGGCCGGAGCCCGTCGAGCAGCAGCGCCAGGTAGCGCCGCCGGTCCTCGTCGGCCGAGGCACCGCCGCCGTCCGTGCCGTGGGTGCCGCCGGTGCCGTCGGTGCTGTCCGCGTCGTCCTCGGAGACGTCCACGGCGGCCAGTGCCATCACCAGCACCGCCGAGAGATCGCGCGGGGTGAGCTCGGGCCGCACGGCCCCGGCCTCCCGGGCCCGGTCGAGCAACCGGGTCAGCGTGCGGCCGTACCGGTGCACCGGCTCGACGTCGAACGCGCCGGTCTCCCGCGCCAGCTTGAGCAGGGTGCGCCGCCCGGCGATCGCCTCCACCGCGCGGGACAGCGACCCGGCGAGGTCGGACCACGGGTCGCCGTCGCCGGCCGCGGCGGTCGGCTCGATCTCGGCGGCGAACACGTCCTCCAGCACCGCCCGCACCAGCAGGTCCCGGGTGCGGAAGCGGCGGTACAGCGTGGCGACCCCGACCCCGGCCCGCCGCGCGATCTCCTCCAGCGCGACGTCCGGGCCGTCGGACTCGAAGGCGGCGGCGGCCGCCTCGACGATCCGCCGGTGGTTGCGTGCCGCGTCGGCCCGCAACGGCCGGGCCGCTGGGCCGGTCGTGGTCCCCATCCGGGAACGGTAGCGCCTACCAGGTCACGCGGAGTGAGTGCATGCCGTACACGAAGTGGTATGCCCGGAATGCCGACGACGGGACCTCACCCGCGACGGCGAGCGTCGGGAACCGGCGCAGCAACGCCGGGAACGCCGTCGCCATCTCCATCCGGGCCAGTGGCGCGCCCAGACAGTGGTGCACGCCGTGCCCGAACGCGACGTGCCCGGCCGCCCCGCGGCGGACGTCGAGCCGGGCCGGGTCCTCGGCACCCGCCGCGGGATCGCGGTTGGCCGAGGGGAGCGAGCACAGGACGAGCGAGTCCTTCGGCACGGCGGTGCCGCCGATCGCGGTGTCCCGGGTCGTGACCCGGACGACGCCGGTGTGGACGATCGTCAGCCAGCGCAGCAGCTCCTCGACGGCCGGGCGGGCGAGCTCGGGCTCGGCCCGGACCGCGTCCGCCTGGTCGGGATGCTCGAGCAGCGCCAGCGTGCCGAGGGCGAGCATGTTCGACGTCGTCTCGTGCCCGGCGATCAGCAGCAGCGACGCGATGCCGACCAGCTCGGCGTGCGTGAGGTCGTGGCCGTGCTCGCGCACGAGCATCCCGAGGATGTCCTCGCCCGGGTCGGCGAACGCGCCGTCGACCAGCCGGGACATGTACGCGCGGTTCTCCCGGGAGAGCGCGACCCGCTCGTCGGCGGGCAGCGACAGGTCCAGCAGCCGCGACGACCGCGCGGAGAACTCGTCGCGGTCGGCGTAGGGCACGCCGAGCAGCTCGCAGATCACCAGCGAGGGGATCGGCAGCGCGAACTCGCGCACCAGGTCCGCGCCCGGTCCGGCCTTCTCCAGGGCGTCGAGGTGGTCGTCGACGATCTCGGTGATCCGCGGCTCCAGGCGCGCCATCCGGCGCTGGGTGAACTCGCGGGTGAGCAGCCGGCGCAGCCGGGTGTGCTCCGGCGGGTCCTGGGCGAGCAGGTTCCCGGCCCGCATCTCGGCGAGCTCGGCCTCGGACAGCCGGGGGCCCTCCGGGCGGCGCAGCTCCGAGCCGGCCGCGTTGGAGAAGGTGGCCGCGTCGCCGAGCACCTCGCGGACGTCGTCGTAGCGGGTGACGAGGTAGGCCTCGGCACCGAACGCGCCCCGGACGACGGGGACGTCGCCGTCCTCGCGGTGCCGGTCGAGAGCGGGATCGGGGGTGAAGCGGTCCCGGCGCATGTGCAGCGGCAGGGGGTGGACGTCGGTGTCGGTCACGGTGGTGGTCCTCCGGGTCGCGGACGCGCGTCCCCACCGACCGTACGCGGTGAAACGATAGGAGGCTCTTCGTTTCGTCCGCTCCGGTGCCGGATCGGCCTGTGCCGCACCGTTGTCCGGTCTGCTGCTCGGTGGCCGCGTACGTCACACTGTCGGGCGACGCGTTCCTCCACCCGTACCAACGCCCAGCACCGATCACCGACGATCCCTGCCGCGGAGTGCTCATGTTCCAGCAGCAACTGGCGCCGCTCGGGAGCCTCACGCTCTCGGCCCTGGTGGCCCTCCTGCCCCTGTTGACCATCTTCGTCCTGCTCGGCGCGCTGCGCTGGAAGGCGCACTGGGCGGCGCTCGCGGCGCTCGCCGTCTCGATCGTCGTGGCCGTCGTCGCCTTCGGGATGCCGGCGCACCTGGCGTTGCTCTCGGCGACCGAGGGAGCGGTCTTCGGCCTCTTCCCGATCATGTGGATCGTCTTCACGGCGATCTGGCTCTACCAGGTCACGGTGGCCAGCGGCCGGTTCGAGGACCTCCGCGCGGCGTTCCACCTGATCTCGGACGACCCGCGGGTGCAGGCGGTGATCATCGCGTTCTGCTTCGGCGGGCTGCTGGAGGCGCTCGCCGGGTTCGGGGCCCCGGTGGCGATCACCGGCGTCATGCTGATGGCACTGGGCTTCTCGCCGATCCGGGCCGCCGTCGTCGTGCTGGTGGCGAACACCGCGCCGGTCGCGTTCGGTGCCGTCGGCACCCCGATCATCACCGCGGGCACCCTGACCGGGATCCCGTACGCCGAGATCGGCGCCGTGGTCGGGCACCAGACCCCGGTGCTGGCCTTCGTCGTGCCGCTGCTGCTGGTGTTCCTCGTCGACGGCGTGCGCGGCATGCGGCAGACCTGGCCGGTCGCGCTGGTGATCGGCCTGGCCTTCGCGGTGGCCCAGTGGCTCGCCGCGACCTACCTGTCGGTCGAGCTCACCGACATCGTCGCCGCCCTGACCGGCCTGGTCGCCGGGGTGGTCATGCTGCGGTTCTGGCAGCCGTCCGGCGGGACCGAGGCGATGGAGAAGCTGCGCGGCGAGCGGGCGGACGAGACGCCGTCCGACGCCCCGGACGGTGGCGGCGGCACCGCGCTGGTCACCGAGCAGCGCGCCCTCACCGACCGCGCGGAGGCGCTCACCACCAGCCGGACGCTGATGGCGTTCTTCCCCTACCTGCTGGTCATCGTGGTCTTCTCGATCGCGAAGCTCTGGACACCGGCCAAGAGCCTGCTCAGCGCCTCCGACGTCGGCGTCGCCTGGCCCGGGCTCGACGGGCAGGTCCTCGACGCCACCGGCGAGGCCGTCTCGACCACCACCTACAACTTCCAGTGGCTGTCCTCGCCCGGCTCGCTGCTGCTGCTGTCCGGGATCGTGGTCGCCGTCGTGTACCGGGTCTCCCCGGGCGCGGCCTGGCGCGAGTTCACCGGCACCGCGTACAAGCTGCGGTGGGCCTTCTTCACCGTCGCCACGGTGCTGGCGCTGGCCTACGTGATGAACCTGTCCGGCCAGACGATCACCGTGGGCACCTGGATCGCCGGAACCGGTGCGCTGTTCGCGTTCCTCTCCCCGATCCTGGGCTGGCTCGGCACCGCCGTCACCGGCTCGGACACCTCGGCCAACGCGCTGTTCGCCACCCTGCAGCAGACGGCTGCCCAGCAGGCCGGGCTCGACCCGCACCTGATGGTCGCGGCCAACACCTCCGGCGGCGTCGTCGGGAAGATGATCAGCCCGCAGAACCTCACGATCGCCGCCACCGCGGTGGGGATCGGCGGACGGGAGTCCGAGCTGTTCCGGAGGACGATCGGCTGGAGCGTGGTCCTGCTGCTCGCGCTCTGCGTCCTGATCTTCCTGCAGTCGACGCCGGTGCTGTCCTGGATGGTGCCGACCTTCTGACACGGGACCGGGCACCCGGCGCCGCGGAGCGGCATGCGGAAGGATCTGCCGGGTGCCCGCCGAGATCCGCGTCCTGCCCACCGCCGATCTCGGACGCGACGGGCTGCGACGGCTGCGGGCACTGCTCGACACGGCGTTCGACGACTTCGACGACGACTCGTGGGACCACTCGCTGGGTGGGCTGCACGTCGTCGCCGGGCCGCCGGACGCGCCGGTCGGGCACGCGGCCGTCGTCGGGCGGCGGTTGCTGCACGGCGGCACCGCCCTGCGCGCCGGGTACGTCGAGGCCGTGGCGGTGCACCCGGACGTGCAGGGCCGCGGCCTCGGCGCCCAGCTGATGACGGCGGTCGGACGCCTCGTACGGGGTGGCTACCGGCTCGGGGCGCTCGGGGCGTCCGATCCCGCCGCGCGGCTCTACCGGCGCCTCGGCTGGACCGCCTGGACCGGGCCGCTGTCGGCGCTCACCCCGGACGGCGTCGTCGAGACCCCGGAGGAGCGCGGCGGCGTGTACGTGCTGCCGGTCGACGTCGTGCTGGACCCCGCACGGGCGCTGACCTGTGACTGGCGCGACGGCGAGCTCTGGTGACCGGCCGTCCGGGGGAGTCGTCGCCGGAGTGACCGAGCCGGTTCATCCGCAGGACAGGTCCACGACGGGTGCTGGCCACCCGAGGGGACTGGAGTTCCCCTGTGCAACTGGCGGTCCTCGATCTCGCGGGCACGACGATGGCCGACGACGGCCTGGTGCTCGCCGCGTTCCGTGCCGGGCTGCGCGCGGCCCGGGTCCGGGTGGACGGTCCGTGCTACCCGGCGCTGGACCGGCAGGCCCGCGCGACGATGGACCGGCCGGCGCTCACCGTGTTCGGCGAGCTGCTCGACGGCGACATGTACCGCGCCCGGCGTGCGCACACGGCGTTCGCCGAGTACCTCGCCGCCGCCGCCGACGACGGCCGGGTCCGGCCGGTCGACGGCGCCCCGGAGGCGCTCGACGCGCTGCGTGACGCCGGCATGCGGGTGGCGCTGACGTGCGGGTTCGACCCGGTCCTGCGGGACCGGCTGGTCGAGGCGCTGGACTTCACGTCCCGCGCCGACGTGATGCTGTCCCCGGCCGACGTCGACGGGCGCGGCCTGCCCGAGCCCGACCTGCTGCACGCCGCGGCGAAGCGGACCGGCGCCGAACCGTCCCGGGCGGCCGTCGCCGGCGACGCCACCGCGGGCATCGACGCCGCGGTCCGGGCGGGGGCCGGTCTCGCGATCGGGGTGCGTGGGGGAGCGCACGGCGAGCCCCGGCTGCGCGCGGCCGGCGCCGACGCCGTCATCGACTCGGTCGCGGACCTGCCCGCGCTGCTCGGCCTGCCCAGCTGAGCCCGGCCTGGCGCCCACCGCGGCCGCGGAGGAGGGTGTCGCCCATGACGACGGTCCTGGTGATCGGGTTCGACCCGCGGACGATCCCCGGGTACGACCCCACCCCGGTGCTCGCCGGGCTGGAGCGTGGCCGGGCCCGCTTCCACGAGCTGGGCCTGGACGCCCACGAGTGCCTGGTGGACCCCGCCGACGGCGCCGTCGAGGCGATCACCGCGGCGCTGACCGCCCGCCGGTACGACTGCGTCGTCGTCGGGGGCGGGCTCCGGTCGTCGCCCGAACACCTGCGCCTGTTCGAGGAGGTCGTCAACCTCGTCCGGGTGCACGCGCCCGCCGCCGAGATCGCCTTCAACACCGCGCCGGACGACTGCGCCGACGCGGTGCGCCGCCGGATCCCCTGACCCGGCGCCGGCGAGGCGCTACGGTCGATCACGATGAGGATCGCCGACGAGGTGTCCCGGGCCCTGGCCGCCGGGCGGCCGGTGCTGGCCTGCGAGTCCACGATCGTCACCCACGGCCTCCCGCGGCCGCGGAACCTCGGCGTCGCGCGCGACGCCGAGGACCTGGTCCGCTCGCTGGGTGCCGTCCCGGCGACGATCGGCGTGGTCGCCGGCGAGGTCGTCGTCGGGCTGACCGGCGACGAGCTGGAGCGGCTCGCGTCCGATCCGGACGTGGCGAAGCTCAGCGCCCGCGACCTCCCGGTGGCCGCGGCCACCAGGGTCTCCGGCGGGACGACCGTCGCGGCGACCGCGCACGTCGCCCACCGGGCCGGGATCCGGGTGTTCGCCACCGGCGGTCTCGGCGGGGTGCACCGTGGCGCGGCGTCGACGTTCGACGAGTCCGCCGACCTCCCGGCGCTGGCCCGGCTGCCGATCGTCGTCGTGAGTGCCGGGGTGAAGTCGGTGCTCGACGTCCCCGCGACCCTGGAACGGCTGGAGACCCTCGGGATCTCGGTCGCCGGGTACCGGACGCACGCCTTCCCCGGATTCTACGTCGCCGACTCCGGGTACGCGGTGCCGCAGCGCGTCGAGTCGCCGGAGCAGGTCGCGGTGGCCTGGCGGGCGGCACGCGGTCTCGGCCTGGGGTCCGCGCTGCTGGTGGCCAACCCGGTCCCGGCCGCCGAGCAGCTGCCCCCGGCCGAGCACGACGCCGCGCTGACCGCCGCGCTGGCGGCTCTCGACGACGCCGGGATCACCGGCCAGGACGCGACCCCGTTCCTGCTGCAACGGGTCCGCGACGCGACCGGTGACCGCAGCCTGGAGGTCAACGTGGCGGTCTACCGCAACAACATGGCGCTCGGGGCCCGGATCGCGGCGGCCCTGGCCGGGCCGGCCGGACCCGCGGCGGTCACACCACCGGTGTGACCGCCCGCAACGCCTCCGACGACCGGACCGCGGCCGTCAGGTCCGCCAGTGCCCGGCCGTGCGCCGCAGCCAGCTCCGCCGACTCCGGCGTGAGGGTGTTCCGGTCGACGTAGCCGGAGTGGTCGAGGTAGAGCCCGGGGGAGAGGACCTGCACCGCGAAGAACCCGGCGAGTACCGAGCGCAGGTCGTCGACGGCGAGGAAGTGGTGCCCGCTCGCCCCGGTCAGCACGACGGCGGCGGCCTTGCCCTGCAGCGGCGCGGTCTTCTCGCCCCACTTCCCGCGCTCGGTGGCCTCCAGCAGCGCCCGCAGCGACGCGGTGTGCCCGGCCCGGTAGACCGGGCTGCCGAACACGACGGCGTCGGCGTCGGCGAACGCGGCGGTGACCTCGTCGTGCGAGGTCTCCGAGAGCTCGATCAGCCGGGTGCTGTCGCCCGCCTTCTCGGCGCCGGCGAGGAGTCCGGCGACGGCGGTGGCCGTCCGTCCGCCCGGTTCCGGCCCGGCGACGACGCCGATGATGGTGCTCACGAGCTCTCCTTCGGGGTCAGGTGGTAGCCGCCGCGGAAGAACAGCAGCGGCAGCCGCGCGACGTCGGCGCCGAGCGCGTCGACCCGGGCGGCGACGATGGTGTGGTCACCGCCGTCGTACTCGTTCCAGAGGGTGCAGTCGACCCAGGCGCCGACGCCGTCGAGCACCGGCGCGCCGGACGGGGCGGGTGTCCACGAGACCCCGGCGAACTTGTCGACGCCCGAGCGCGCGAACCCGGCGCTGTGGTGCTCGTGGTCGGCAGCCAGGACGTTGACGCAGAACCGCCCGATCTCGCGGATCCGCGGCCAGGTCGACGATCCCCGCGCGGGGGAGAAGCTCACCAGCGGTGGCTCCAGCGACAGCGAGGAGAACGACTGGCAGGTGAAACCGATCGGCCCGTCCGGTCCGTGGGAGGTAACGACCACGACCCCCGAGGCGAACGCGCCGAGCGTGTCGCGCATGGCCTCCGGGGTGACCGGGCCGGGGACGGACGTGGTGTGGGCCGTGGATCCGGACATGTCCTCGACCCTAGGCGCGCCACGCCGGTCGGGCCAGCGATCACGGTCACGCGTCCCACGCCGTGCGACGGCGGGCCCGGTGTCGGGGCGATGTCGGGGCGATCTCCCGGGGCGCCCGGACCGCCCGGGCGATGATCATGTAGAACTCTCCCCTGCCGCACTCCGAAATCGTGGGGAGCCCCGGGGTGCGCTGACGACGACGGCCGTGCGGAGCGATGCTCCGCACGGCCGTCGTCCGTCGTGCGTGGTAGGAGAGGAGTGCCCGCCTCAGCTGGCGTAGGCGCGCAGCTTGTCGGCCCGCTCGCCGACCCGCAGCTTCGCCATGACCTCGCGCTCGATCTGGCGCACCCGCTCCCGGGAGAGCGTGAAGGCGCGGCCGATCTGGTCGAGCGTGCGGGGCTGGCCGTCGTCGAGGCCGAACCGCATGCGGATGACCTTCTGCTCCCGGTCCTCCAGGGTGGCGAGCACCCGGCGGAGGTCGTCGCTCAGCAGGCTGGAGATCACCGTGTTCTCGGCGTCGGTGGCCTCGGCGTCCTCGATGAAGTCGCCGAGCGGCGCTTCCTCCTCGGACCCGACGGGCATGTCCAGGCTCACCGGGTCACGCGCGTGGTCCAGCAGGTCGGAGATCTTGTGCTCCGGGATGCCGGACTCCTGGGCGAGCTCCGCCTCGCTGGGCTCGCGGCCCTGCCGCTGGTGCATGTCGCGCTTGATCCGGGCGAGCTTGTTGACCTGTTCCACCAGGTGCACGGGCAGCCGGATGGTGCGGGCCTGGTCGGCCATCCCGCGGGTGATCGCCTGCCGGATCCACCAGGTGGCGTACGTCGAGAACTTGAAGCCCTTGGTGTAGTCGAACTTCTCCACCGCGCGGATCAGGCCCAGGTTGCCCTCCTGGATCAGGTCCAGCAGCGGCATACCGCGCCCGGTGTAGCGCTTGGCGAGCGAGACGACCAGCCGGAGGTTGGCCTCCAGCAGGTGGTTCTTGGCCAGTGCACCGTCCCGGACGACCGCCCGCAGGTCCCGCCGGTACTGCGGGTCGAGGGACTCGAGGGTCCCCTCGGCGGTCGCGGTGTCGAGGCGGTGCTGGGCGAAGATGCCGGCCTCGATCCGCTTGGCGAGGTCGACCTCCTCGGCGGCCGTGAGGAGCGCGGTGCGGCCGATGCCGTTGAGGTACACGCGGACGAGGTCCGCGGCCGGGCTCTGCGCGTCGAGATCCTCGGCCAGCGCGGCGCTCGCACCGGGTACGGTGGTCTCCAGCGCGGTGTCCTGTGCGGTCGCCCGTGCCCGGGAACTCGACGCGACCCTGGGAGCGGTCTTCTTCGCGGCGGCGCGGGTGGGCGCCTCCGTCGTACGGCGGGGGCCGGGAACGGCCGAGGTCGCGGCCGGAGCGGTCGTGGTCACCGTCATGTGCATTTCCTCCCCTGCTCGGGCGCGACGAACGACGGATGGGGCTCGTCGCATCGCCCTACACCGGGTCCAACGCACCCCGTGACGGGATCGTTCCCGCGACGCGGCCCCCGAGGCCGGGAAAATCGCCGCGGGGGCCGTGTCGTCGATCACATCGTGTTGCGGATCTCTCAGGATCCTCTTAGGGAGCGGGCACCCGCGGCGTGTCGCGGGGATCGGCCACGGCGCGGACGCTGCTGCGCCGGCGCGAGCCCTTGCCCGTTCCGCCCGCCTTCGCGCGCGCACCCGGGACGGAGTGCGAGTAGACGGACTCCATCAGCACCGGCCACTCCTGACGCAGTGCGTCGCGCCCCATGAACAGCCCGAGGTGGCCGGCCGACGCCGTCCGGTAGGTGACGTCCTTCGCCGGGGTGCTCACCTTCTCCGCGGCCGCGAACAGCTGCGGCGCCGGGGTGATGTGGTCGGTGGAGCCCGCGAGCAGCAGCAGCGGGCAGTCGATCGCCGCCATGTCGACCGTGCGGCCGTCGACCTGCAGCGTGCCGTCGATCAGGCGGTTCTTCCAGAACAGGTTCTCCACCAGCCAGAGGTAGAACGCCCCGGGGATGTCCTGGGTGTACTTGAACCAGTCCTCGAACACCCGGTAGCGCTCGACGTGCGTGGCGTCGTCGATGTTCTCCAGCAGCTGGAGCTGCCGGGAGACCTCGGACTGGGGCTGGATCGAGATGAAGTTGGACAGCACCGCCGAACCGGGCATGTTGCCCCCACCCGCGGCGACCAGCGCCTTGTACGGGGCCATGCCCATCGATCCGGCCATCAGCTTCGTGGAGGCGGAGATGATCGACTCGCCGGCGTGGAAGTCGATCGGTGCGCCGGCCAGGGTCAGGGTGTTGACCCGCTCCGGGTGCAGGGCCGCGTAGATCGTGGCCAGCCACCCGCCCTGACAGTCGCCGACCAGGTTCGCCCTCCCGCCCATCCGGCGGATCGAACGGTCGATCACCTCGAGGTAGTCGGTGATCGTGACGTTCTTCGTCGCGGTCGTCGCGGGGCGCCAGTCCAGCGCGTAGAGCTTCGTCAGGCCCGCCGCCCGGATCATCGCCAGCTGGCTCTGCTGCGGCGAGTAGTCGATGACGGTCGAGGAGTGCCCGGCCTGCGGCGGCAGCACGAGGGTGGGCACCACGTCGTCGTCGCGGTGCTCGGCGGCGGTGAAGTCGCGCAGCAGCGCGAACGGGGTGGACAGCGCCACCTCGTTGGCCAGGTGCCAGGCCGGCTCGCGGCGGTCGGCCATCGCCGAGAGCCAGAGCAAGGAGCGACGGGCGGCGTCACCGGGCTTGGCGATCCGCTGCACGGCGTCGATCCAGTACGCGCCCGTGGCGCGACCGACCTCCGTCACCACCTTGGTCAGGTTGCGGGCGTTGTACGAGATCAGGAAGCGCAACGGGTCGACGTGTCCCGCCGGGGCGGTCTCCGTCCCGCCGGTGGCGGGGACGGCACGCGGGCCGTGATCGGTCGCCGCGGTGGTGCGCTGGCTGGTCGCCGTGCTCATGGGCCTCTCCCATCAACTCTGATGCCCGGGGCCTGTCCGGGTTACCGAACGGTAAAACGCGTTCGGTATGTCAAGCAACTCAGGGACTACTCGTCGGTAGTGCTTGCTACATCAAGCGCAGGTGAGGGGGGTCTCAGCGTGACGCGGCCGGACAGGGGCTGCCTACCGGTGAGTACCCCGTCACGATGGGCGACATCTTCGCGCCACCCCCTCGGGGGATCCGCGCGACGAGGCACGGACACCACCGGCCGATCTGGAGTGAGACGACAGTGACGACGCAGCCCGCAGCCCGGAACGAGACCGACACGACCGGCGGGGCGGCCGAACGGGCCGGGGACGCCACCGAGGTGCTGCGACGGCAGGCGGCGGGCCTCGTGCGCGACCTGCGCGAGCTGGCCGATCCCGAGGGTCTGCGGGCCAAGGTCGACCCGGTCGGATTCGGCGGTGCGCTCGGCGAGGCCGCGAAGTCCCTCGCGGGCAGCCCCGGCGCGGTGCTGCGGGCGGGCTTCGGCTTCGGCGTCGACTCGGCGAAGGCGGTCGCGGCGGCGGCCTCGCGCGCCGTCGGCGGCACGACCAACGGGCCGGCGTCGCTGCCCGAGAAGGACAAGCGCTACGCCGACCCAGCCTGGGAGGGCAACGCCTGGTACTACCTGGCCCGTCAGGAGCACGCGCTGCTCGCGGACCGGCTGACCGAGCTGTCGAAGGCCGCCCGGGTCTCGCCGGTCGCGCGCCGCAAGCTGGACTGGCTGGTCGGGCAGACCGTCGAGGCGCTCGCGCCGTCGAACGCGGTCGTCACCAACCCGGCCTGGCCGAAGAAGATCGTCGAGACCGGCGGCCTGAACGTCGTGCGCGGTGCCCGGAACATGCTCCGCGACACCGTGCAGAACCGGGGGATGCCGCGCCAGGTCACGCCGGGGCAGTACGTCGTGGGCAAGGACCTCGCCGTCACGCCGGGGCACGTGGTCTTCCGCAACCGGCTGATCGAGCTGATCCAGTACGAGCCGCAGACCGAGAAGGTCCACGAGACCCCGCTGCTGATGAGCCCGCCGTGGATCAACAAGTACTACATCATGGATCTCGCGCCGGGTAAGTCGCTGGTCGAGTGGGCGGTGCAGCACGGTCACACCGTCTTCATGATCAGCTACCGGAACCCGGACTCGGCACTCGCCGACCTGACGATGAGCGACTACCTGCGCGAGGGCCCGATCGCGGCCATCGACGTCGTCCGGGAGATCACCGGCAAGGACAAGATCAACGTCGCCGGGCTGTGCCTGGGCGGCGCCCTGTCCGCGGCGACCGTCGCCTGGCTCGAGGCGCGGGGCACCCAGTACGTCAACTCGCTGACGCTGATGAACACGCTGCTCGACTACACCGGCCCGGGGCAGCTCGGGGTCTTCACCGACGAGCAGACGGTGAACCGGCTCGAGCGGTCGATGCGCAAGGACGGCTACCTGCCCGCGGCGAGCATGAAGACGACCTTCGACCTGCTCCGTGCGACCGACCTGGTGTGGAACTACGTCGTCAACGACTGGATGCTCGGCGAGGACCCGAAGCCGTTCGACATGCTGAGCTGGAACGCCGACTCGACGCGGATGCCGGCCGCGATGCAGACCGAGTACCTGCGCACGCTGTACCTGGAGAACCGGTTCGCCGAGGGCAAGCTGGAGCTCGCGGGGGAGCGGCTCGACATCGCCGACGTCCGCCCGGACAGCTACGTCATCACCGCGGAGTCCGACCACATCGCACCCTGGCGCTCGGTCTACACCGGCGCGGCGAAGATCGGCGGCACGGTGCGCTTCGTCCTGTCCAACTCCGGCCACATCGCCGGGGTCGTGAACCCGCCGTCGCCGAAGTCGCGGCACTGGTTCGGCGAGTCCGACGATCTGCCGGCCTCGCCCGACGACTGGCGCGACGACGCCGGCGAGCGCAAGGCGTCCTGGTGGGAGGACTGGACCCCGTGGATCGCGGAGCGGGCGGGCAAGGAGGTCCCGGCGCCGAAGAAGGTCGGCTCCGACGCCCATCCGCCGCTCGAGCCGTCGCCGGGACGCTACGTCCTCACCGGCTGAGGAAACCCCGCTCCCGACACTCCGTCCACTGTGGTGCGTCACGGGCGGTGCGTGCGCGGCGGCCGCGCAACGGGGACAATGCGCGACCATGGACCGCGTACGCATCCCGTCCGCGCGCCGGCGACCGCCGCGCGGACCGTGCCCGGGCACTGCCGGGTGTCCGACCGGGGTCGCCCGGTGAGCCGCGCGCAGCAGGAGGACCGCCGTCGCGGGTCCGACGGGTCGAGCGCGGCCTCGGCCGCACAGCGGCTGCGCGGCGCCGGTGCACAGGCCGCCGAGGCCGCGGAGGACGCCTGGAGCGCGCAGGTCAACGCGCTGGGCGGCTTCATCCGCGCCCAGCGCCAGATGGCGAAGCTCTCGCTGCGCGAGATGGCCGCGATGACGAAGGTGTCCAACGCCTACCTGAGCCAGGTGGAACGCGGGCTGCACCAGCCGTCGCTGAAGGTGTTGCGCTCGATCGCCGACGCGCTGCACCTCGACACCGACCAGATGCTGAGCCGGGCGGGCTGGTCGTTCCGCGACGACGACGCCGACCCGCCCGCGGCCGCGACGCCGGATCCCGGGCGGGACCGGGCCGTCCCGGACGTCGAGGCGGCGGTGGCGGCCGACCGGCGGCTGTCCGACGAGCAGAAGGCGGCCCTGCTGGGCGTGTACCGGAGCTTCGTCGAGCGGGACTGAGCAGGGATGCTTGACATACTTAACGGTGCTGCGTAGTTTTCTTGGCATGACGGGCGTGCCCCCGCGTCCCGTCCGCCACGAGACCTTTCCCGGGAGGGAGCCACGATGACCGCCTCCACCGAGCAGTTCGTCGACATCGCCAAGCGGGGCCAGGACCTGGTCACCGAGTCGGTCCGCAACTGGACCGAGACCGTGCAGGGCTTCGGCAGGCAGTTCGCCGACGGCGGCCGCCCGCAGCTGCCCGACGCCGGTGTCGCCGTCGACCGCGTCTTCGACTTCTACGAGCAGGTGCTGGGCCACCAGCGCGAGCTCGCCAGGACCGTCGTCGGGGCCGGGTCCTCGGTCGTCGACCAGTTCACCGAGCAGGCGACGAAGGCCGCCGAGGCCGTGACCGAGGAGACTGCGCCGAAGGCCGCGCGCAGCCCGCGCTCCACCACGAAGTGATCCCCGCCGGCACCGGCCGGCCACGCACACGGACGTCCCCCTCCCCGGAGCCGGGACTCCGCCCCACGGCCCCCGCCACGGCGGGGGCCGTGTCGCGTCCGGCCGCTGCCGGCGTGAACAGCGGGTGACAGGACCTCCGGCCGCTGGCCGCCCCGGCCCCGCGCGCCCGATCATGGGGCCATGAGCAGCCCCGACCGTCCCCGCCGGATCGCCGTCGCCTGCCAGGGCGGGGGCAGCCACACGGCCTTCACCGCGGGTGTCCTGGCCCGGCTGCTGCGCTCGCCCGCCCTCGACGACACCGAGATCGTCGGGCTCTCCGGGACGTCGGGCGGCGCGATCTGCGCCCTCGTCGCGTGGGACCGGCTGCGCGGCGGGCAGGGCCCGGGGGAGCGCGCCTCCGCGGCACGGGCGCTCGAGGAGTTCTGGGCCGACAACGCCGCCCGGTCACCGCTGGCGCGGCTGCAGAACGCGGGCGTCGTCTGGGCGGGGGCGCTGCAGGGGATCGGGCTGCTGCCGGCGTCGACGCCGTACCTGGTGCCGCGCCCGCTCGACGGCACCCGCCAGTTCCTCGACCTGCTCGGCCGGCACGTCGACCTCGAGGCGATCACCCCGGACCCGGACGGACGGGAGCCGCTGCTGCTGCTCGGTGCCGTCGACGTGCTGACGGGGGAGTTCCGTGCGTTCTCCAGCCGCACCGACCGGATCACCGACCGGTCGGTCCTGGCCTCGGCCGCGATCCCGACGCTGTTCCGCGCCGTGCACACCCACGGCGGGGTCTACTGGGACGGCCTGTTCTCACAGAACCCGCCGGTCCGTGACCTGCTCGACACCGATCCCGACGAGCTGTGGGTCGTGCAGATCAACCCGTCCGCGATCGGGTCCGAGCCACGGACGCCGATCGAGATCGCCGACCGCCGCAACGCGCTGGCCGGGAACCTCTCGCTGAACCAGGAGCTCGGGTTCGTCGAGACGATCGACCGGCTGCTGGCCGAGGGCTCGCTGACACCGGAGGCGGGCTACCGGCACGTCACCGTGCGGGTGCTGGAGATGCCGCCGTCGGTGCTCGCGTCGCGGGTGATCGGGTCGGCGTCGAAGCTCAACCGCGACGCGTCGTTCCTGGCCGGCCTCCAGGCGAGCGGCGCGACGGCGGCCGACCGGTTCCTCGGGGCGCTGGCCGTGGAGCGGGCTGTGCTGGAGGGGGACGTCAGCGCGTTCCGGGCGGCGGTCGTGCCGGAGGCGGTCCTGTACTCGACGGCGCCGTTCCGCGAGCGCGACCCCGGCGGGGTCCCGCTGCGCGAGCACGCCGACCGGCTCCTCGACGGCGAGTTCACCGTCGACCCGGCACGCAAGCAGGTCACCCGGGACGCCGCGGTGTGGGACGTCCGGGTCACCCGGGCCGGGGACCCGGCCGGCGCGGTGCCCGGCCGCGTCGAGGCCGAGCTCGACGACGACGGCCGGATCACCACCCTGCGGCTCGGGCCGGGCGACTGATCAGAACGGGATCAGCGGCACGACCACCAGCCGGACGACGAACACGAGCACGAACACGATCAGGACCGAGAGGTCCAGACCGACGTTCCCCATCCGCACGGGCTGCACGAGCCGGCGGACCGGCGCCACGACCGGCTCGGTGATCCCGTGCGTGATCCGGCGGGCGGTGTCGAGCACGGCGCCGCCCCGGCCCGACCCGAGCACCTCGATCCAGTCGACGATCACCCGGGCGACCAGCACGAACTGGAACAACCCCAGTACGAGGCCGAGCAATGAAGCGATCACGATTCCCCAGCTCCTCTCCGCTACTGCCCCGATCGTCCCGTTCGGAGCTGAGAATCCGATGAGAGGACCGGAAGGATCAGACCTCGACCAGCACGGTGAAGGGGCCGTCGTTGACCGACTCGACGGCCATGTCCGCACCGAACTCACCGGTCTCGACGGTCGCGCCGCGCCCGCGCAGCGCCGCGACGACGGCGTCGACGACGGGTGCGGCGTCCTCCGGCCGGGCCGCCGCGGACCACGACGGACGGCGCCCCTTGCGGGTCTCGCCGTGCAGGGTGAACTGGCTGACCACCAGCAGCGGGGCGCCGGAGTCGGCGCAGGAGCGTTCGTCGCGCAGGATCCGCAGCTCGTGCAGCTTGCGGGCCATCGTCGCGGGCCGGGTGGCGTCGCCGACGTCGTCGCGGTGCACCCCGAGCAGGACCAGCAGGCCCGGGCCGATCGCCCCGGACACCCGCAGCGGCTCGTCGCCGTCGTCGCAGACCGTCACCGAGGCCCGGCGGACCCGGGCGACCACGGCCTTCATCCGACGGGCCCCGCGGGGGTCGTCGACGCCGCACCGGACGCCACCGGGTGCGGCCAGCCGCCGACCGGGACCAGCAGGCCGTGCCGCACGAACTCGCGCACCGCGGGCAGCGTGGCCCCGGCCAGCGCATCGTACGGGCGGTCGTGCGCGAACGACAGCAGCGCCAGCAGCTCCGAGAGGGGGAGCTCGCCCCGGCACCCGGCGAGCAGGGCCGCGGCCGGGCCGTCCACCGGGTGCTCCCAGCCGGGGCCGCCCCAGCGACGCACGGTCGTCGACAGCTCGGCCCAGCCACCGTCCGGGTCCACCGACGACGCCGACTCCAGCACCGTCTCCGGGGCGAGGAGCAGCGTCGCGCCGAGCAGGTCCTCGTCGCGGGGGTGCGCGCGGAGCCAGTCGATCCGGTCCAGCCAGCCGGTCATCTCCCGTCCGAGCCCCTCGCCGAGCTCGCCGGGCAGGTCCTCGACCACCACGGTGGGCTCGGCGTCGGTCCGGCGCAGCAGCAGGAACCCGAACCCGACGCCCTCGACACGCTCGGCGGCCATCCAGTCCAGCCAGGCCGTGGCCTGCTCGCGGGCGGCCCGCGACGACGGCACCAGCCCGGCGTCGCGCTGCCAGGTGCCGACGTGCATCCCCGGGTCGACGACCTCGCGCTGCAGGACCCAGGCGTCGACGCCCGGGGGCAGCCACGACCGCACCCGGTCCGGCCAGTCCTCGCCGCGCACGTGCAGCCAGGAGCCGAGCAGCTGGGCGACACCGCCGGGGTTGAGCAGCCCGGGCAGCTCCCCGAGCAGCGCGGCCAGCGCGGAGTCCCCGGCCTGCCCGGAGTCGCGGTAGACGTAGTCGACCCGCGGCGGGCCGGGCACGAACGGCGGGTTCGACACGACCTGGTCGAACCGCTCACCGGCCACCGGGGAGAACCAGGGACCCTCGCGCAGGTCGACGTCGACGCCGGAGAGACCGCAGGACAGACGGGCCAGCGCCAGCGCCCGCGGCAGCACGTCGGTCGCGGTGACCCGCAGCGCGTGCCGGGACCCGTGCAGGGCCTGCACCCCGCAGCCGGTGCCGAGGTCGAGCAGCGAGCCGACGGGGCGGCGCACGGTGGCCGCGGCCAGCGACAGCGACGCGCCGCCGACGCCGGTGACGTGCTCGCGGTCCTGCCGGGCGGCGGGGGAGTCGAGGTCGGACACGACCCACCAGTCGGCGCCGGGCTCGCCGGCGTCGCCCGGCCCCTCGCCGTAGGGCCGGACGTCCAGGGCGGCCCGGATGCCGTCCGGGGTGCGGCGCACGATCCGTCCCTCGAGCAGCGGGTCCAGGTCACCGAGCGCGGCCGTCACCGCGGGCTCGGGCTCGACGTCCTCCAGCAGGAACAGCCGGACCAGGGTGCCGAGCTCGCCGCCGTCGCGGCTGGCCCGGGCGGCCGGCTCCGGCTCGCCGCGGGTCAGCGCGTCGTGCGCCGAGCGCCCGAGCAGGGCGCGGACGCCGTCCGGGGTGTAGCCGGCCTCCAGCAGGCAGGCGCGGACCCGCTCGGTACGGCCGGGGTCGAGATGGGGGAGCACACCGCCATTGTCGCGTGCCATCCTTTCCGGCATGACCGGCATCTGCATCGCCCAGGAACCCGAGGCCGACGCGCTGCTGGGGCGCGAGCCGCTCGCACTGCTCATCGGGATGCTGCTCGACCAGCAGATCCAGATGGAGGTCGCGTTCCGCGGGCCGCAGAAGCTCCACGACCGGCTCGGCGGGCTCGACGTGCGGGTGATCGCCGACCACGACCCGGCCGAGTTCGCCACCCTCGCCACGACGCCCCCGGCGATCCACCGCTACGGCGGCTCGATGGCCAAGCGCGTGCAGGAGATGTGCCGGGCGATCGTCGACGACTGGGACGGCGACCCGGCCGCGATCTGGACCCGGGGCGACCCCGACGGCCGGGAGGTCCTGCGCAGGCTGAAGGCGCTGCCGGGCTACGGCGAGCAGAAGGCGAAGATCTTCGTCGCGATTCTGGGCAAGCAGTACGGCGTCACGCCGGAGGGCTGGCGGGAGGCCGCCGGGGACTACGGGAAGGACGGCACCCGGCTGTCGGCCGCCGACGTCGTCGACGCGCAGACACTCGTCGAGGTTCGGGACACGAAGAAGGCGATCAAGGCCGCGGCGCGCGAGAAGAAGGCCGCGACCGCCGGGTGAGCCCGCGGGGCGACTAGCATCGGTGGCGTGCACAAGGTTCCGGAGGCACTCAGCGGCGCCCGCGTGATCGACCCGGACCAGGTCTGCGACGCCGTCGCCGTGCTGGCCGACGGCCAGCGGGTGGCCGACGCGGCGACCGTCCTGGACGTCCTGGGCGAGGCGAACCGTCTGTCGATCCTGCTCGCCCTGCAGCATGCCGGCGATCTCTGCGTCTCCGACCTGGCCGTGGCCGTCGGGATGAGCGACTCGGCGGTCTCGCACGCGCTGCGGCTGCTGCGCGCGCACGGCATGGTCACCGCGCACCGGCAGGGGCGGCTGGTCCGGTACCGGCTGACCGACGGCCTGGCGCGGCGGCTGCTGGAGGTCGTGTCGGCGGTGGCCGTCACCCCCGGGAGGCTGCACGCGCACGGCGCGGGCGACGAGGACGCGTCGTGACCCCGGCGATGATCGAGCAGGTCCGCCCACCGGTCCCGCCCGAGAAGCTCGACCACGAGATCGACCGGCTGCTCGGTGCCCTCGACGCCGTCTACCGCGACGGCTGGTACCCCGAGCTCGAGGTCGTCCGGCCCTGGTCGACGCACAACCCGCGGATCTCCGGCGAGTTCGCCCGGCCGTCCGCGATCCGCCGCTACCTGCACCGCGAGCTGCGGGGGCTCGTCGCCGCCGGCGCGACGGTCACGGCCCGCGCGGCCCGGCCGGCGCGGGCCTTCACCGACCCGGAGTTCTTCGCCGCGCTCGACGAGGACCGTTTCGACCTGCGGGTGAAGAAGCTGTTCCTGTTCGGCCCGGAGCGGATGGCGCTCTCGCTGGACCGGCTCTCGCACTACACCGGGACGCCGGCCGAGTCGTTCCAGCGGCACGTGCTGTTCACCAACTACGCGATGCACGTCGAGTCGTTCCTGGAGCGGTTCCCGGACGCCGAGCGCCCGGACCGCGAGGGCGTGCAGATGCCCGCCTACCACCACGTCCCGGACGGCGACGACGGTGACGCGGGCGACGGCGTCACCCTGGTCAACATCGGCGTCGGCCCGGCCAACGCCAAGACCGTCACCGATCACCTGGCCGTCCTCCGGCCGGACACGATGATCATGATCGGGCACTGCGGCGGCCTGCGGAACCGCCAGGAGCTCGGCGACTTCGTGCTGGCCACGGCCTACCAGCGGGCCGACCACGTGCTCGACGAGGTCCTGCCCGCGGACGTGCCCGTCATCCCCAGCCTGCGGCTCAACGGCTACCTGATGGACGCCCTCGAACGCGCCGAGGCGACCTACCGGCCGGGTGTCGTGCACACCACCGACAACCGGAACTGGGAGTTCAACCAGTCCGCGACGCTGCACCGGATGCGGCTCGCCCGCGCGGTCGCGGTGGACATGGAGTCGGCGACGATCGCCGCCAACGGGTTCCGCTACCGGATCCCGAACGCCACCCTGCTGTGCGTGTCGGACAAGCCGCTGCACGCGGAGCCGAAGCTCGCCGGTGGCGCGCGGGCGTTCTACGAGGCCAGCAAGCGCAAGCACCTCGGGATCGCGCTGGACGCCGTGGAGCGCGCCCGGACCGAGCACCCCGACGGGCTGCCCGGCTCCGAGGTCCGCTCGGCGGACGAGCCGCTGCTCGGCAACGGCCCCGACGGGGCCTGAACCGGCCCGGACCACGGGGTGGCCGCCGCCCACCGATGTGGCCGCGCCGTCCTCCTGTGCGGGTGTCACCATGGAACCGGAGGTGGTCGCGTGTCGGACCAGCGACGCGAGGAATCCGTCCTCATCACGGATGCCCAGATGTCCTACGAAGAGGAACTGGAGATCCGGAAGCGGCGCTACAAGCTGACGATGGGTCTCCGGATCCCCTGCATGATCCTTGCCGGGATCTGTTACCAGATCCCGTGGCTCGCCGTGACCCTGCTGGCGATCTCGGTGCCGCTGCCCTGGATCGCCGTGCTCGTCGCGAACGACCGGCTCCCGCGCAAGGCGGAGAAGCCGAACCGGTACCGGCGCGAGCACCGGGCGATCGAGGCCCGGCCGCACCAGGTGATCGACTCGTCGGAGCAGGAGGCGGACGAGGCCGGGCCGTCCGGCGGCACGACCGGCCGGGACGCGGGTGCGACCCCGCACGGCGACGGCGCGGCGGGCGCCCGGACGGGGACCGACGGTCCCGGCGACGGGACGGGACGGGCAGAACCGGACGACAGGGCCGGTGCGGCGGACGGGCGCGACCGCTCCGGCTGACCGGGCCCGTCGCGGGACGGGCACCGGCCGCCGTCGTGCATCATGGGCCCATGTCCACGACGACACTGCCCGAGGTCGACAGCAGGCCCGAGACCCGCGACAGCACCGGCGACGACACGCCGGACATGTTCCACTACGTCCAGAAGTCCAAGATCACCGAGAGTGCGGTCCTGGGCAACATGGTCGTGGCGCTGTGCGGCGAGACCTTCCCCGTCACCAAGACGCCGAAGCCGGGCGCGCCGGTCTGCCCGGAGTGCAAGGAGATCTTCGAGGGGCTGCCCAAGGGCGGCGACGACTCCTGAGCGGGCTCAGCCGCAGGAGAGCACCAGCCGGACCGGCGGCGAGCCGGGATCGCCCGGCACCGACGGCAGGCTCGTCTCGGTGACCAGCCCGGCCGCGCGGTAGAGCGCCAGCGCGGCCGTGTTGTCCGGGGCCACCTCGAGCCAGAGCCGTCCGGCCGCCACCCAGCCCGGCGGTGTCCAGGCGGGATCGACGGCGACCGGGTGCCCGGCACCGGGCCCGCCCGGTGCCCCGGCCAGCGTCAGCGCGGTGTGCAGGACAGCTCGTCCCAGCCCGGTGCCGTGCCGGTCCGCGGCCAGCACGAGCCGGTGCAGCTCCACGCCCGGCTCCGGGCCGCGCGGGGCCGCCAGGACGAGGTAGCCGCCGGGACCCGCACCGCCGTCGTCGAGCACCAGGTGCAGCCGGGCCGGGTCCGCGGCCGTGGCGGTGTGCCAGCCGGGACCCGACTCGCCGAGGACGTCCCGCAGGGGCGCGTCGAGCGCCGCGAGCGGTGCCGCGTCACCGGCACGGAACGCTCGTAGCCGGGCGGAGCGGCCGGTCAGGACGACAGGAACCGGTCGATCTCGGCCGCGAACGGCTCCGGATCGAGCAGCATCTCGAGGTGCCCGCCCGGGTAGCGGTGGACCCGGGACCGCCGGATGCCGCGCTCGAGCAGGGTCGCGTTCCCGCGCGGGACGATCGGGTCGTCGTCCCCGGCGACGATCAGCGTGTCCGCGGTGATCGCGGGCAGCAGCGGCAGGCTCGTCCACCCGGACAGTGCCAGCAGCTGGTAGTAGTAGCCGCGCATCGGGCCCCGGCGGCCACCGGCCCCGAGTGCCTCGGCGGCGCGCTCCGGGTGGTGCCGCAGCGACCCGCCGTAGATCCGGGCGGCGACGGCGTCGACGTAGGACGGGTCCTGGTGGCGCTTCGGCGAGGTCATCACCGCCATCACCCGCGGCGACGCCGGGATCATCAGCGCGCCCGGGCCGGTCGCGGCCAGCACCAGCTTCCGGACCCGCCGGCGCCGGCTGATCGCCAGCTGCTGGGCCAGCATCCCGCCCCAGGAGAAGCCGAGGACGTCGGCCTCGCGCACGTCCAGCTTGGTCAGCACCTGCCCGATCCGGTGCGCCAGCCACGACAGGTGGTACGGCATCCGCGGCGCGGGCGACCCGCCGATCCCCGGCGGGTCGAACCGGATCACGTCGAGGTCCGCGGGCAGGGCCTCCACCAGCGGGTCGAGGACGTCGGTGGCGGCGCCGATGCCGTTGCACAGCAGCAGCGGGGTGCGCCGGGCACCCGGTCCGGTCGCGGGGCGCCGCACGACCCGCAGGGTGCGGCCGCCGACGAGCACGTCGTGCTCCTCGAGGCCGGACCCGGTGGGCCGGGGGAGTGGTGGTGTGGCCATCACGGCGAGCGTAGGGCCCCGCCGGGGACCCTGCCGGTGTGAGATCGACCGGATCAGGGGCGGGCCGGGACCTCGGGGTCGGCGGTCAGGTAGGTGCCCGGGGCCGGGAACAGCGGTCGCAGCCGCCGTCCGCCGAGCTCGGGCGGTGCGTCGCGCAGGACGCCGGACCGGTCGCCCAGCCAGTCGGCCAGGTCGTCCCACCAGGAGCCCTCGATCCACTCGGCGGCGGCCAGCCAGCCCTCGGGAGCCCCGTCGCCGTCGCCGCACGAACCGGCCCGGAACGACGTCGCCGTCCGCGGCGGGGCCACCAGCGCGCCCGCCTGGTCACCGGGGGCGAGCACGAGGCGGCAGGAGCCACCGAGCATCCGGGCGGTGCGGAACCCGCCGGTCCACGGCTGGACGGGGTCGTCCGCCGCGGCCACGAGGTAGCCGTCGCGTCGCAGCTCGGCCGGGTGCACCGGGGTGCCGAGCACGCGGATGCCGTCGTCGCCCGCCGTGGCGAGCGCTAGCAGGTCGGCGTGCAGCGACGCCGGCAACGGCAGGAGGTCACCGGCCCACGCCCGCATCGCCCGGGCGGCCCGCCCGTGCAGCTCCGTGGGCCCCTCGTGCTCGGCGTCCGGGACCGCCCACGGCAGCACCCGCTCCGGGCCGCGTCGCCACGCCCATGCCTCGACGGCCGACGCGCCGTCGAGCACGCCCACCCGGGCGGCCTGCTCGGCGGCCGACCGGACGGTGCCGGGATCCGGCCGGAAGCCGGGCAGCGCCTCGGACTGGTCCAGCACGGTCGCGAGGTAGCCGACGGCGGCGACCCGGTCGGCCAGCCCGATCGCGGCCTGGTGGGCCTGCACGGCCGCGGCCAGCAGCCCGCCCGTGCGGACCCCGAGCAGCGACACCCGCGGCGCCCGGGTGATCCGCGTGCAGGCCTCCAGGGCGTCCAGGACGGCGGCGGCGTGCGCGTCGAGGTCCCGGCCGGCGTCGGCCGGTCCCGCCGGGCGCCAGGACAGCGCGAAGACCTGCAGCCCCCGCCCGAGCAGGTGCTCGACGAGGGAGAAGCCGGGGGCGAGGTCGGCCAGCCAGTAGCGGTGTACCAGCGGCGGGACGACGAGCACCGGGGTGTCGTGCACCCGCTCGGTCGTCGGCAGGTACTGCAGGAGCTCGAACATCGGCGTGCGCAGGACGACCGCCCCGGGCGCGGCCGCGACGTCCCGGCCGTGCACCGGGCCGTCGCGGGCCTCCCGGGCGCCGGTGTCGAAGGGGACCCGGGGGCCACCGGGGACCGGGTCGGTGAAGACCCGGTCGGCGGACCCGTCGTCACCGGGCCCCGCCTCCGGCGCCGCGTGTCCGGCCGGCGGTCCCGGGACGGGAGCGGGTGCCGGGGCCCCGGGCAGCATCAGCCGGGTCAGGCCCGCCAGGCTTGCGCGGAGCCGCTCGGCGTCGGCGGGCGGGAGCGGGAGGTCGGGGCCGCCTGCGGCGTCGTCGAGCAGGCCGGACAGGGCCCCGGTGGTGGCCAGGAGGGCCTGCGCGGCCCGGCGCCGGACCGGGTCGGCCGGCCACCCGGTGCCGGGGGCGTCGTCGCCCGGGACCGCGGCGCCCCGGCCGAGACCGACCCGGCCGAGCTCGGCGATCCAGCCGCCGCCGCGGCGCAGCAGGACCATCGGTCGGGCCGTCAGCGCGGCCGCCAGCCGCAGCCCCGCGGCGGGCAGGGCGAGCGGTCCGCCCCGCTCCGGGGCGGGGCCGGTCGCCGGGCCGTCCTCGCGCGCGCTCATCGCACCCATCATCCCCACTCCCGGCCGCCGTGGCTCGTTCACCCCGCCGTCGACCGCAGGCCAACCGGAGCGGGCAGCGTGGCGGACCGCGGCCGCCCCGGTGGCCGTGGCCCCCGCCGCCCGACCCCCGGAGCCCGATGACCACCGTCACCGCCCCGCCCGCGACCGGATCCGGTGCGGGCACGTTCCTGCGCGAGTTCCTCCGCGACCCGGTGCGTACCGCGTCCTGCCTGCCCAGCTCGCGCACCCTGGCCGCCGTCGCGACCGCGCCGGTGCCGGAGACCGGGGACCCGGTCGTCGTCGAGCTCGGGCCGGGGACCGGCGCGTTCACCGGGGTGATCGCGGAGCGGCTCGGCGGGCGCGGGCACCACCTGGCCGTCGAGCTGAACCCGACGCTCGCGGGACTGCTCGAGCGCCGGTACCCGGGTGTCGACGTCGTCGTCGGCGACGCGGCGGCGCTGCCCGCGCTGCTGGCCGAACGTGGTCTCGGGGCGGCGGACGTCGTCGTCTCCGGGCTGCCGTGGGCCGCCTACCCGCAGCACGGGCCGCGGCTCACCGACGTGATCGCCGGGGCGCTGCACGCCGACGGTGCGCTGACCCAGTTCGGCTACACCGTCACCCGGTCGCTGCCACCCGCCCGGCGGCTGCGGGCCCGGCTCGCCGACGCCTTCGAGGAGGTCGTCGTCGGGCGAGGGGTGCTCGCGAACATCCCGCCGGCGTTCGTCATCACCGCGCGGCGGCCCCGTCCGCGGCCCTGACCTGCACCGGGGGCCGACGCCCGACCACCCGGCCGCCGCGGCGGCCCGCCCGGCTACCCTGATCGACGCCCCGCAGCCGGGTCACCGCCGACCTCCTGCGCCCCGCGGGGCTCGCAGGTTCCCGCCCGGGAACGACCCACGGACCAGGGGAGACGTGTGTCGGAAGCCCAGCTCGTGTCGCCGGAGACCCGCCCGCTGCGTGCGTGGCAGCGCAGCGCGCTCGCCCGCTACCTGGCCACGGCACCCCGCGACTTCCTCGCGGTCGCGACGCCCGGCGCGGGCAAGACGACGTTCGCGCTGCGGGTCGCCTCCGAGCTGCTGCGCGACCGGGTCATCGACTCGGTGACCGTCGTCACGCCGACCGAGCACCTGAAGTACCAGTGGGCCGAGGCCGCGGTCGCGGCCGGCATCTCGATCGACCCCGAGTTCCGGAACAGCGCCGGGGCGACCTCCAAGGACTACGACGGCATCGCGATCACCTACGCCGGCGTCGCGGCGCACCCGATGCTGCACCGGAACCGCACCGAGAACCGGCGGACGCTGGTGGTCCTCGACGAGATCCACCACGCCGGTGACGCGAAGACCTGGGGCGACGGCGTCTACGAGGCCTTCGAACCCGCGGCCCGGCGGCTGGCGCTCACCGGTACGCCGTTCCGGTCGGACGACAACCCGATCCCGTTCGTCGAGTACGTGCCCGACGTCGAGGGCGCCCCCCGCAGCCGCGCCGACCACCAGTACGGCTACGGCGAGGCGCTGGCCGACAACGTCGTCCGGCCGGTGGTCTTCCTGGCCTACTCCGGCACCTCGAACTGGCGGACCAGCGCCGGTGAGGAGATCTCCGCCCGGCTCGGCGAGCCGCTGACGCGCGAGCAGACCGCGATGGCCTGGCGGACGGCGCTGGACCCGGCCGGGGACTGGATCCCGTCGGTCCTCGCGGCGGCCGACCGGCGCCTGCAGAGCCACCGCGACGGCGGTATGCCCGACGCCGGCGGCCTCGTGATCGCCTCCGACCAGACGACCGCGCGCTCCTACGCCGCGATCCTGCGGAAGATCACCGGGGACCAGCCGGCCGTGGTGCTCTCCGACGAGGCGGGCGCCTCGGACCGGATCGCCGCGTTCGGCCGTTCCGAGGAGCGGTGGATGGTCGCGGTCCGGATGGTGTCCGAGGGCGTCGACGTGCCGCGTCTGGCCGTCGGGGTCTACGCGACGTCGGCGTCGACCCCGCTGTTCTTCGCCCAGGCCATCGGCCGGTTCGTGCGGTCGCGCCGGTCGGGGGAGACGGCGTCGGTGTTCGTGCCGAGCGTCCCGGTCCTGCTCGGGCTGGCCAGCGAGCTGGAGGCGCAGCGCGACCACGTCCTCGGCAAGCCGCAGCGCCCCGAGGAGGTCTGGAACGACGCCGAGCTGAACGAGGCCAACCAGCTCAAGGACGAGCCCGGCGAGCAGGAGAAGGCGTTCACCTCGCTGGGCGCCGAGGCCGAGCTCGACCAGCTGATCTACGAGGGCGCCACCTACTCCGCCGACGAGGAGGACTACCTCGGCCTGCCGGGGCTGCTCGAGCCGGAGCAGGTGCGGACGCTGCTCTCGAAGCGCCAGGCCGACTGGATCGCCAAGGGCTCGCCCCGGACCGGTGCCCAGGCCCGGGCGACGCCGGCGACCGAGCCGACGCCCCCGCCGCCGTCGGAGCGCGGCGGGGTGAGCGTCCGCGAGCGGCTGCAGACGCTCCGCAAGGAGCTCAACACGCTCGTCGCGCTGCACAACCACAAGACCCGCAAGCCGCACGGCGCGATCCACAACGACCTGCGGAAGACCTGCGGCGGGCCGCCGGTGGCGATGGCGACGATCGAGCAGCTCGAGGAACGGATCGCGACCCTCCGTTCCTGGCGCTGAGTGCGCCGCTGCGCGGTCCCGCACACCCGGCACGGGTCAGGGGCCCGACGCCGGTCCCCGGTCGCCGCTGACGCCGGCCCCACCGCCGATCTCGCCGACCGTCGGTTCGGGGACGGGCTCGTCGCCGTCCCGTGAACGCAGCGCGACGGCCGCGACCACCAGCAGGATCCCGACGCCCTCCAGTGCCCCCGGGAGCTGGCCGAGCATCACGACGCCGATGAGCGTCGCGGTCGCGGGCAGGAGCGCGAGCAGCACGGCGAACCGGGCCTGCCCGACCCGCCGCAGCACGACCTGGTCGAGGACGTAGGGCACGACCGACGACAGCACCCCCAGCCCGACGGACAGGGCGATCAGCGACGGATCTGCGAGCGGTGCGAGGTTCGTCACACCGAACGCCGACGTCCCGCCCTCGGGGCCGAGCAGCAGCAGCGGGGAGAGGACCACCGCCGCGACGGTGAACCCGGTCGCCAGGTCGTCGATCCCGCTGCCGGCGCGGGCGACGCGTTTGCCGAGCAGGACGTAGGCGGCCCACATCGCGGCCGCGCCCAGCGCCCAGAGCACCCCGGACGGGCTGCCGGACCAGCGGACGTCGGCGATCAGGAGCACCCCCAGTGCGGCCAGTCCGACCGCCCCGAAGTCCCGCAGCCGGCGCGACGCCAGGGCTGCGACCAGCACCGGGCCGGTGAACTCGATCGCCACCGTGGTGCCGAGCGGGAGCCGGGCGATCGCCTCGTAGTACGCGACGTTCATCAGCGCCGTCGCCAGCCCGAACAGCCCGGCACGGACCAGCCGCACCCCGCGCCACGCCTCGCGGCCCGGCCGTCGCCAGGCCAGCAGGATCAGGGCTGCGCCGATCAGCCGCAGCTCCGCGACCGCGGAGGGCGCCAGGCGGTCGAACAGCCCTACGGCGAGTGCCGCGCCGACGTACATCGACGTGCCGCCCGCCAGGAAGAGCAGCGGGGCGGGGATCCGGTCACCGATCGGGCGAGCACTCACCCGGGTCACGGTAGACGGCGACACAGCCTGTTTACCGTGGCGCGCTTGCATGAGGGGCGGCCGTCCCCGCATGATTCACGCGCAGTCAACTTCATACGTAATCGGTCACCGCGGGTACATCGCGGCGTCACCGGCCCGATCGGATGAAGATCCAGACGTGACGGTCGTCGCGACGCGCCCCGGGAACACGTGCAGGGGCCTCGAGCGTCTGTTTAGGTGTGGGCGACCCGCCTGGTGCGGTCGTCACGGTGATACGGCGGAGGGCCGCCCGAGCCCGCCGCCGCAACGGAGGGAGACCGCTATGCAGCCCGAAACGCTGACCCGGCCCGAACTGACCCTCGCCGACCGCTGCGACCGTTGCGGTGCGGCGGCCAAGGTGCGCGCGATCCTGCCCTCCGGTGGGGAGCTCCTCTTCTGCAACCACCACGGGCGTGCCCACGCGGAGAAGCTGCGTGAGTCCGGCGTGGAGGTCGAGGGAGGCGAGTAGTCCCGGTCGGCCCGAGCAGACCTGAGCGAACGGGGCGGGGATCCTCACGGATCCCCGCCCCGTTCGTCGTTCCGCCGTCGTGCTGCCGGTGTGGTGCTCAGGCGTCGACGGGCTCCACGAGACCCGGCACCGGGCTCCCGTCGCGCCGCGGCGCGGGGAAGGACGGGCGGTCCTCCGGCGTCAGCGGCGTGTTGCCGAGGACCAGGTCGGCAGCGCGCTCGGCGACCATCACGACCGGCCCGTAGGTGTTGGCGTTCGGCACGTCCGGGAAGACCGACGCGTCGACCACCCGCAGCCCGCCGACGCCGTGCACGCGCATCGACGACGGGTCGACGACGGAGCCCTCGTCGGTGCCCATCCGGGCGGTGCTGGTCGGGTGCAGCCCGTTCTGGGCTCGTCGTGACACCCAGTCCAGGACCTGCTCGGGGCTGCGGACACCCGGGCCCGGGAACGTCTCGCCGCCGTCCAGCCCGGCGAAGGCCGGCTGGGAGAGGATCCCGCGGGCGATCCCGATGGCCTCGACCCAGCGCCGCCGGTCGTCCTCGGTCGCGAGGTAGCCCATCTGCAGGCGCGGCGGGACCGACGAGTCCCGCGAGACCGCCCGCACGGTGCCCCGCGCGTCCGAGGCCATGACGCTCACGTGCATCTCGAACCCGTGCCCGACCGGCCGGATGTCCGGCGCGAAGCGCATCGCGACCGGTGCGAACAGCATCATGACGTCCGGCACGCCCGCGGCGAGCGAGGTCGAGCCGAACCCGCCGATCTCGAAGTGGTTGCTCGCGCCGATCCCGGTGCCCGAGACGAGCCAGCGGGCCGCCGCGCCCGGGAGCCGGTGGGCCCGGCGCTGACCGGCCAGCGAGACCGGCCGGAGGCACGTGTGCTGCAGGTGGATGGCCAGGTGGTCCTGCAGGTTCGCCCCGACCCCCGGCAGCGCGGCCCGGACGTCGATCCCGAGCGTCGCGAGGTGGGCGGGGTCCCCGATCCCGGAGACCTGCATGAGCTGGGGGGTGGCGACCGCACCGGCGCACAGGATCGTCTCGCCGGCGTCGACGTCGTGGGTGAGCCCGTCCGGGGTGCTGTAGCGGACGCCGATCACGCGGGACCCGCCGGCGTCGAACCGCAGCTGGCGCACCTGCACCCCGGTCCGGACCCGCAGGTTCGGGCGGGACGCCGAGACCGGGTGCAGGTAGGCGTCGGTGGCGGAGTATCGCCGGCCACGGAAGATCGTCCGCTCGGTGCGGGAGAAGCCTTCCTGGCGGGGGCCGTTGACGTTGTCGAGCACCGCGTGCCCGGCCTGCCCCGCGGCGATCAGGAAGGCGTCGTTGAGCGGTCCGGACGCCGGTGCGCGCTCGAGGACCTGCGGCCCGGCGCCGTCGGCGTCGAGGGCGATGCGGTGCTCGGACAGCCGCCGCTCCAGGCGCCGGAAGTAGGGCAGGCAGTGCGCCGAGCTCCACTCGGACAGGCCCGGCCCGGTGGCCCAGCGGTCGTAGTCACCGGGGTTGCCCCGCTGGTAGACCATCCCGTTGATGCTGCTGCTCCCGCCGAGCACCTTCCCGCGCGGGACGGCGATCCGGCGGCCGGCGAGACCGTCCTCGGGGTCGGTCGTGTAGCACCAGTCGTACCGCGGGTTCCCCCACGCCTGGGACAGCGCCGCGGGCATCCGGATCACCGGGTCCCACCGGTGGTCGGGCCGGCCCGCCTCGAGGACGAGTACCGTACGATCGGTGTCGGCGCTGAGCCTGTTGGCCAGCACGGCACCGGCCGAGCCCCCGCCGACGATGACGACGTCGTACCGCGCCATCCCGCTCCTCCTGTCCGACCGGTAGGTCGGTGATAGCCCGTTCGAGGGAGCAACCCCCCTTGCGTTGGTCGAGACTACGCGGCGAGCCAGGGTGGGTGACACCGGGCCGTACGCTCGGAAGGGTGACGATGGTGGGGGACGGATCCGGCGCTGCCGGTGCGGGCGACGCGGACACCGCGGACTCCGCGGACACCGCGGACTCCGCGGACACCGCGGACTCCGCGCTGGCCGCACTCGGTGCCGAGCTGGACGCGTCGATCGCGGACCTGGAGTCGGCCCGGCAGCGCGTGCTGGAGCTGCAGGAGCTGCGGTCCCGCGGCCTCGGTTGGCGGGAGATCGTGCCGCGGGAGAACCGCCCGCTGATCGTCGAGAGCGTCACCCGCGCGCTGGACGGCCTCGGCGCCGTCGGCGGCCGCTTCCGCCGGGAGGAGGCGGTGGCGCTGCACGGCGAGGGGGAGACGATCGCCGGGATCGGACGGCTGTTCGGGGTCAGCCGCCAGCGGGTGTCGGCCTACCTGCAGGAACACGCCCAGGTCGAGGCCGGACGGGCGGCCGGGCAGGCCGGGGCCGAGGACGTGGCCGGGGCCGAGGACGTGGCCGGGGCGGGAGACGTGGCCGGTGCCGGGGACGCGGCGTCGCCGAGCACGTCCGCGGAGCGCACGCCGTCGGAGCACGTGCCCTCGTCCTCGGAGCACCCGTCCTCGGAGCACCCGTCCTCGGGGCACCCGTCCGCGGAGCACACGCCCACCGGAGCCGGACCGCCGGTGTGACGGCGGTCCGGGCGGCCGTGGCCGGCACCGGTCGACCGGGCGGGACGGACCCGGCGCGGCCGTCCGCCACCTGAGCGGCGACGCCCTCAGTCGGACCGGCGACGGTGCCGGGCCCGGCGCTGCGCGGGGACCTGCGGCCCGGTCCCGGTCCCGCCCGAGCGGCGCGCCACCGGGATGAGGGCCGTCCGGTCGGCGCGTGGCGGCACCTCGTCGTCGTGACCGTCCGCCCCGTGGACCTCCCGGTCGCCGGCGGCGTCGGTCGCGGGATCGGCCCGGGAGCCGATCCACCGGTCGGCCGGCGTCCGCGGGACCGGTCCGTCACCCTCGCGGGTCCCGGGGGCCTGCGGTCGTCCGCCGAGCGGGCCGGACTGCCGGCCGCCGTCGCGACCCGGCTCCGCGGTGCGGCCGGAGCCGTTCCGCGGACCGTCCGCGCGTCCGATCCGGGTGCCACCGCTGATCGGGTCCCGCGGGGACGGCAGCCGGGCGGGGACCGGGCCCGCCTGCCCCGCCGCGGACGGATCCGCCGATCGGGGCGCCGGAGGGCCGGACGGTCGTGCGGGCGCATCGCCCGCCGGTGCGGGCCACGGGTCGCGCGGCCGGGCGCGGTCGTCGTCCGGTCCGTCGGTGCGCGTGCGCGGGTCCCCCGCCCGGGTGGAGTCCGATCCGGCGGCCCGGCCGCGACCGGGGCCCGGCGAACCGGGGCCCGACGGAGCCGACCTGCTCGACGGACCCGTGACCGGGGACCGCCCGGCCCACGGGCTCGCGGCACCGTCCCGTGGGCCGCCGGGCCGGGCAGTCCCGCGCAGCTCGGCTCCCGGGGGCACCCCCGGGAGTGCGGACGGCGCACCGGGGAGCGAGGACGTGCCCGTCCCCGCCTCGCGGGCCGCCGCCTGCTCCAGCCTGGCGATCTCCCGGACGTCGGCGATGCGGGCCGCCAGCGCCGTCACGACCGCGCGCAGCGCGTCGGCCAGGTCCTCGGTGAGCCGGTCCTTCGGGCCGCCCCGGGCGAACAGCTGCAGGACCCCGCCGGTGCGGCCGGCGATCGGTACCGGGACGGCGAGCGACCGGACCAGCCCGCAGTCCGCTGCCGCGGCGGCGAGCTCGGGCGGCCCGGACCGGGTCAGGTCGGGGGTGAGCAGCACCCGGTCGCCGCGCTCGGCGGCCGGGCCCGGCCCGGCGTCGGCACGGCGCTGGAGCTCCCCGAGCCGGGTCGCGGCGGTGTCCGAGCCGAACACCCGCCGGCCCTCCGGGTCACGGGGGTCGGCCGGCTCACGGAGCAGCAGGGCGGCACCGCCGACACCTGCGGCGGGGACGAGCGCCACGCAGAGACCGGACAGCATCGCGGCCACGTCGACGTGGGCGACCGAGGTCGACCCGGCCTGCAGCGCCACCCGCACGAGGGCGGGCGCAGGATCGGGTGTCACGCGGCCGGCCGTTCCGGAGATCCACGGGGAGGCCGCCATCTCGTCCCTTCCGCGCCGCGTCGGACGGGTCCGCGGATTCGGATCCGGCCGGTCACGCAGCGTCGCTCTCGCGGAGCCCGAGGATAACGATCGGGCGGCGACTCGGTGACACCGGCTCGCGTCTCGCGCTCGGACGTGACGCAGGGTGATGACGATCAACGGTCGGTGATCGACGGGCGCGGCTCGCCCGGGCCGGTGCACCCGCGTAGGCTGACCGGCCGTACCGCGGGAGCCCGCGCACCGAGGCTGAGAGGGCGGCAGGACCGGCCGCCGACCGTTCGAACCTGATCCGGGTGACACCGGCGTAGGGAGGCCGCTCTCGTGCTCTCACGTGCCCGTCCGATCGTCCTGCTGCTCGCGCTCGTCCTCGCGCTGTCCGGCTGTGCCGGCGGCGACGGCGGGGGAGCGGACCGGGACCAGCCGATCCGCGTCGCGCTGGACTGGACGCCCAACACCAACCACATCGGCCTGTTCGCCGCCCAGCAGGCCGGGTACTTCCGCGACGCCGGGCTGGACGTCGAGTTCCTGCCCTACAACCAGACGTCGCCGGACACGCTCGTCGGCAGCGGCGCCGCGGACTTCGGCATCAGCTTCCAGAGCTCCTTCACCTACTCCCGGGCCGCGGGTGCCGACATCACCTCGGTGATGGCGGTCCTGCAGCACTGGGCCACCGAGATCGCGGTCCGCGCCGACCGGGCCGACATCCGGTCGCCGCGCGACCTCGACGGCAAGGTCTACGCCGGGTTCGGCGAGCCCGGCGAGGTCGCGAAGATGCAGGCGGTGATCCGCAACGACGGCGGGCGCGGCGACATCCGCACCGAGGTGCTGAACACCGCGGCCTACGAGGCGCTCTACGCCGGGCAGGCCGACTTCACCGAGCCGTTCGTCAACGTCGAGGGCATCGAGGCGCAGCTGCGGGGCGAGCCGCTGAAGACGTTCCGGTACACCGACTACGGCTTCCCGGACGCCTACAACGTGCTCCTCGTCGGCAACTCGACCTGGCTGCAGCAGAACCCGGACCGGGCGCGCGCCTTCGTGCAGGCCGCCCAGCGCGGCTACGCCCTCGCCGCGCAGGACCCGGCCGGTGCGGCCCGGATGCTGTCCGAGGCCAACCCGGGCGCCTTCACCGACGACCAGCTCGTCGACCGGGGCGCGACGATGCTCGCCGACGGCTACCTGCGCGACGAGCAGGGCCGCGTGGGCTTCCAGACGCCGGAGAAGTGGTCGGCGTTCTCCGGGTTCCTCTACGACACCGGGACGGTGGCCGGGCCCGACGGCGCCCCGGTCCGCGAGAAGCCCGACTTCTCCACCTGGTTCACCAACGACTACCTGACACCGTGATGCGCCGGCTCGCCCCCGCCGCGCTGCTGGTCGTGGCGCTGCTGGCCGTCTGGCAGGCGGCCGTCGCGGTCACCGGGGTCCGGCCGCAGGTGCTGCCCTCGCCGCTGCGCGTCGTCGAGCAGGGCTGGGCGTTCCGGTCGGTGCTGTGGGAGAACACGCTGCCGACGGTGCAGGTGACGGTCGTCGGGTTCACCGTGTCGCTGCTGGTCGCGTGGGCCATCGCGGTCGGCGTGGACTTCTCCCCGTGGCTGCGCCGGGCGCTGACCCCGCTGCTGGTGGCGTCCCAGACGCTCCCGGTCGTCGCGATCGCGCCGCTGCTGATCATCTGGTTCGGGTTCGGGCTGCTGCCGAAGGTGCTGGTCATCGCGCTGGTGACGTTCTTCCCGGTGACCGTCGGCCTGATCGAGGGGTTCGCCGCGACGGACCGGTCGGCCACGGCGCTGCTGCGGTCGATGGGGGCGAGCCGCTGGCAGCGGTTCCGCTACGTCCGGCTGCCCGGGGCGATGCCGTCGTTCTTCACGTCGTTGCGGATCGCGATCACCTACGCCGTCACCGGGGCGATCTTCGCCGAGTACGTCGGTGCCCGTGCCGGGCTGGGGATCTTCATGCAGCTGCAGAAGAACCAGTTCCGCACCGACCTGGTGCTCGCCGCCGTCGCGGTGACGGCGGTGCTCTCGGTCGCGCTGTTCGGGCTGACCCACGTCGTGCAGCGCCTGGTGACGCCCTGGTACCGGGGTGATCACCGATGAAGGTGGCGGTGCGGGACCTGTCGGTGTCCTACGGCGGCCTGGCCGTCCTCGACGACGTGTCGCTCGACGTCGCGCCGGGGGAGTTCGTCTCCATCGTCGGCCCCTCCGGGTGCGGGAAGTCCACGCTGTTCGCCGCGATGGCGGGGATCCTCGACGGCGCCACGGTGACCGGGGCGACCACGGTCGACGGCGACCCGGTGGACGGCGCCCCGTTCGGGCTGATGCCCCAGCAGGACCTGCTCTTCCCGTGGCGGACGGTCCTCGACAACACCACCCTCGGCCTCGAGGTCGCGGGCGTCTCGCGCCGCGAGGCCCGCGAGCGCGCGCGGGCGCTGTTCGCCCCGTTCGGGCTCGACGGGTTCGAGGGGGCGCGCCCGTCCGAGCTCTCCGGGGGGATGCGGCAGCGGGCCGCGCTGCTGCGGACCGTCGTCGGCGGGCGGGAGGTGCTGCTCCTCGACGAGCCCTTCGGCGCCCTCGACGCGCTCACCCGCACCGGGATGCAGGAGTGGCTGGAGTCGATGCGCGAGCGCTACGGCTGGACGACCCTGCTGATCACGCACGACGTCCGCGAGGCCGCCTTCCTCTCCGACCGGGTGATCGTGTTCTCCCCACGGCCGGCGACGGTGGTGCGGGAGGTCGCCGTCGACCTCCCGCGGCCGCGGACCCGGGACGTCCTCACCGACCCGCGGCTCGCGGCGGTCGAGGCCGAGCTGCTGGACACCCTGCGCGCCTGAGCGTCACCCGTCCCGGCGCAGCACCAGGACGTGGTCGACGACGTCGGCGGTCTGCCCGCCGGGCCCGGTCGCCCGCCGCACCGGACGGTCGGCCCGCTCGACGACGACGGGTGCCGGCCCGATCCCGTCGAGTACCTCCTCCGGGGTGGGGAAGTGCGTGTCCGGGTCCTGGTTCCACGACCACGGCGCGGTCGAGCCGTGGTCGACGACGACCAGTCGTCCGCCGGGGCGCAGCGCGTCGACCGCCGTGCGCAGCACCCGGGCGCGGGGCAGGGCGAACGGTGTCTGGAAGTACTGGGCCGAGACCAGGTCGAACCGGCCGTCCGGGAAGGTGCCGGCCAGGTCGTGCCGCTCGGCGGTGATGCGGTCGCCGAGGCCGGCGGCGGCCGCGCGCTGTGCCAGCGCGGTGGTCGCCGCCCCGGCGATGTCGACCGCGGTGACCCGCCAGCCGCGGCGGGCGAGCCACAGCGCGTCGCCGCCGCGCCCGCAGCCGAGGTCCAGCGCGTCGCCGGGGGTGAGGGCCGCGGCGATCTCGTCGAGGCGCGCGTTCACCCGTGGCTCCACGGTGGTGTCGCGGCCGGCGTAGAGGGCCTCCCAGAAGGCAGCGGGGTCGTCGTGGTCGGGCATCGTGCTCATGGCGCTCCTCGTGTCGGTGTCGCCAGGGTCCCGGCACCCTGTGCCGGTCGGCAAGGAAACTTGCCGGAGCGGCAAGAGCGGCTGGGCCGGGCCGGCAACAAATGACGCCCGTCGTGATCCGATCGTGACCGTCCGGCACGTACTTTCTCGATTCACCCGGCTGTCGATCACGACCTCCGGGCGAATACGTTGGCGCTCGCAACATTCACTCGGCCGTGCAGTGCGGCCGGTGATCCACAACGTCGTGGAGGGGATGTGCCGATGAAGGTGCGGGAGACGGGGCGTGGGTCCCGGTTGCGGCGGGCGGTGACGGCGGCGGGTCTCGGCCTGCTGCTCGTGGTGGCGGGCTGCGGTCAGAACAGCGCGGGCGGCGGCCAGGAGGACGCCGGCGGCGGCGACGCGGGGGCCGGCGGGACGAAGGTCGGGGTGATCCTCCCGGAGACCGACACGTCGGCCCGGTGGGAGGGCTTCGACAAGCCGATGCTGGACAAGGCCCTGCGCGCGCAGGGCCTCGACCCGGACATCCAGAACGCGCAGGGCGACGAGCAGAAGTTCTCGACGCTGGCCGACGGGATGATCTCCAGCGGGGTCAAGGTGCTGATCATCGCCTCGATCAGCGGCGACGGCGGCAACGCCGTCGCGCAGAAGGCGAAGGCACAGGGCATCCCGGTCATCGACTACGACCGGCTCAACCTGGGCGGCACCAGCGACTACTACGTGTCCTTCGACAACGAGAAGGTCGGCGAGCTCCAGGGGCAGGGCCTGGTCCAGGGGATCGGGGCGAAGCCGGGCGCGCAGATCATCCAGATCGAGGGCGCCCCGACCGACAACAACGCGACGCTCTACAAGAACGGGCAGCTGAAGGCCCTGCAGCCGAAGTACGACTCCGGCGAGTTCGTGCTGGCCGGTGACCAGGCGATCGACAAGTGGGACAACCAGGTCGCCGGGACCACCTTCGAGCAGCTGCTCACCGCCAACGGCGGCAAGGTCGACGGCGTCGCCGTCGCCAACGACGGCATGGCCGGATCGATCATCACGGTGCTCGCCAAGTACGGCCTCAACGGCACCGTCCCGGTCACCGGCCAGGACGCCACCGCCGACGGGCTCGCCGCCATCCTGCGCGGTGACCAGTACATGACGGTGTTCAAGCCGATCCAGGAGGAGGCCGACGCGGCGGCGAAGCTGGCCGGGGCGCTGGCGACGGGCGACACCGCGGGCGCCGACGCCGTCGCCACCCAGACGGTGAACGACCCGAAGGGCAACCGGGACGTGAAGTCCGTGCTGCTCACCCCGCAGCTGATCACCAAGGACAACGTCAAGACGGTCACCGACGCCGGCTACATCCAGCCGTCGGAGATCTGCACCGGTCCGGTCACGGCCGAGTGCGGCCGCCTCGGCATCCAGTAGCCACCACCACCCGGAGGTACGGCCATGGCCGAACCGATCCTGTCCCTGCGCGGGGTGACGAAGAGCTTCGGCGCGGTGCGGGTCCTGCACGACGTCGACCTCGCGGTCCGCGCCGGGGAGGTCACCGCCCTCGTCGGCGACAACGGCGCAGGCAAGTCCACGCTGGTCAAGTGCGTCGCCGGCATCCACCCGATCGACGGCGGCGAGATCGTCTTCGACGGCGATCCGGTGTCGCTGGACGCGCCGTCGGACGCGGCCCGGCTCGGCATCGAGGTCGTCTACCAGGACCTCGCGCTGGCCGACAACCTCGACATCGTCCAGAACATGTTCCTCGGCCGGGAGCGCGGCCGCTCCTGGATGCTCGACGAGGCGTCCATGGAGCAGGCGGCCCGGGACACGCTGGCATCGCTGTCGGTCCGCACGGTCACCTCGGTCCGGACACCGGTCGCGTCGCTGTCCGGCGGGCAGCGGCAGACCGTCGCCATCGCCAAGTCCGTGCTGTGGGACTCCCGGGTCGTGCTGCTCGACGAGCCGACCGCGGCGCTCGGCGTCGCCCAGACCCGGCAGGTGCTCGACCTGGTGCGACGGCTGGCCGAGCAGGGCCTCGCCGTCGTCCTGATCAGCCACAACATGGCCGACGTCTTCGAGGTCTCGGACCGGATCGCCTGCCTCTACCTCGGCCGGATGGTCGCCGAGGTCCCGACGTCGGAGGTCGACCACTCCCAGGTCGTCCAGCTGATCACCGCCGGCCGGTCCGGCGAGCTGGGCCTTGCCCGGCCCGAGTCGGCGGCCGCGCAGTGACCCGCGGCGACGGGGCACCCGACCCGGACGGAGGAGACACGGTGACCCGGACGACCCGGACGACCCGGACGACCAGGACCGACGAGCCGCCGAACGCGGCCCGGCGGGCGAACCCCGGCAACCGGGCCGCCGACTTCGGCATCGACACGACCGCGCACAGCACCGGCGAGGCGATCACCGGCTACCTGCGGGGACTGCGCTCCGGCGAGCTCGGCTCGCTGCCGGCCCTGCTGGGGCTCGCCGCGCTGTTCGTGCTGTTCACCGTGCTCGACACCGGCGGCACCTTCGGCAGCCTGCTGAACCTGGCGAACCTCCTGCAGCAGGGCGCCGGGCCGACCATCATCGCGATGGGCCTGGTGTTCGTCCTGCTCACCGGCGAGATCGACCTGGCGGCGGGCACCGCGTCCGGGCTGGCGGCGGCGCTGATGGCGCTGCACCTGGTGAACGACGGCAACGTCCTCGGCGCGACCGGCACCGTCGTCTTCGTGCTGCTCGTGATCGTGATGGTGGTCGCGGCCGGGCTGGCCGCGCTGGTCCGGGTGTGGGCCGGGACGGCGATCAGCCTGCTGACGGCGGCGCTGCTGGTGATCGGCGTCCCGGCGACGGCGTGGACGGTGATGGGCCTCGCGCTCGGCGTCGGCGTCGTCATCGGCTGCCTGACCGGGTTCCTGGTGGCCCGGGTCGGGATGCCCTCGTTCGTCGTCACCCTGGCCCTGTTCATCACCTGGCAGGGCGTGATCCTGCAGCTGATCGGCGACGGCGGCACCCTGGCCCTGCGCGACCCGCTGATCAACGCGGTGGCGAACGGCAACCTGTCCGTCACGGGGTCCTGGGTACTGTTCGTCGTGGCCGCGGGCGGCTACGCGGTGGTCCAGCTGGTCCGGCAGCGGGCCCGGCTGCGGAGCGGCCTGGTGGCCCGGCCGACCGGGCTGGTGATGATCAAGATCGGGGCGGTGGTCGTGCTGGGCGGGCTCGCCACGTTCCTGCTCGTGCAGGACCGCTCACCGGGGACGGTCGCGATCGCGGGCGTGCCCTACGTGGTGCCGATCGTGCTGGTGCTGCTCGTGCTGGGCACCTGGGTGCTGGACCGGACCCGGTTCGGCCGGCACGTCTACGCCGTCGGCGGGAACCGGGAGGCCGCACGCCGGGCCGGCATCGACGTCGTCCGGATCCGGGCGTCGGTGTTCGTGATCTCGACGGCGTTCGCCGCGATCGGCGCCATCGTCTACTCCTCGAAGATCGGCTCGGTGAACCCGGCGGCGGGCGGCGGGAACACCCTGCTGTTCGCGGTCGGTGCCGCGGTGATCGGCGGGACGTCGCTCTTCGGCGGGCGCGGGCGGATCTCCAACGCCGTGATCGGCGGCACCGTGCTGGCGACCGTGCAGAACGGCCTGGGCCTTCTCAAGCAGCCCGCCGCCGTCGTGTTCGTCGTGACCGGGCTGGTGCTGCTGCTGGCCGCGGCCGTCGACGTGCTGTCCCGGCGGCGCTCGGCGGCCACCGGACGGTGACGGCGGCCATCCGGTGAGCACCCCGACGGGAACCCGGCCCGACGACGCGCGCCGGCACAACAGGACCGCCCTGTTGCGCCGGCTGCACGTCGACGGGCCCTGCACCCGCGCCACCCTCGCCGGCGAGCTCGGCCTCAACCGCAGCACGATCAAGTCGGTGGTGGACGGGCTCGCCGGGGCGGGGGTGGTCAGCGAGGCGGTCCCCGCCCGGCGGTCCGGGGCGGGACGGCCGTCGCTGCTGGTGCTGCCCGACCCGCAGGCGGCGGTCGTGCTCGCCGTCGACGTGCGGGTGGACCAGGTCGCGCTGGCGATGGTCGGGATCGGCGGGCAGATCCTGGGCCGGCACAGCTGGAACCTGCACCGCACCACCCGGCTGCCCGGCGAGGTGATCACCCACCTCGCCGAGTCCGCCGAGCTGCTGCGCGACGAGCTGGGGGTGCGCGAACGCGGTGCCGGGGTGTCGGTGCCCGGCGTGGTCCGGCGCGCGGACGGGTTCGTGCACGAGGCACCGAACCTGGGCTGGCGCGACGTCGGGCTGGGGAGCCGGCTGTCGTCGGTGCTGGGCACGCCCGTCCAGGTCGCGAACGACGCCGAGCTGGGCGCGCTGGCCGAGCACGTCCGTGGCGTCGGGCGGGACGTGGCCGACATGGTCTACCTGTCGGCCGACGTCGGCGTCGGTGGCGGCGTCGTGTCCGGCGGGCGTCCGTTGCGCGGCACCGGCGGCTACGTCGGCGAGCTCGGCCACCTGCTCGTCCGGCCCGACGGCCGGGAGTGCTTCTGCGGCTCCCGGGGCTGCTGGGAGACCGAGGTCGGCGAGCCCGCGCTGTGCCGGGCCCTCGGCCTGCCCGAGGACACCGCGCGCGGGGTGCTCGTCGCCGAGCTGCGCGCGCTCGCCGCCGTCCCCGGCCGCGCCGAGCACCTCCTCGGCGGCTACGCCGGCTGGATGGCGGCCGGCCTGGTGACGATCGTGAACATGCTGGCACCGGAGCTCGTCGTGCTCGGCGACCTGTTCGGGGCACTGCCCGCGCCGGTGGTCGACCGGGTGCGCGCGGAGGTCGAGCGGCGCAGCCTGGTCAGCCGCGCGGTCGGCGGGACCCGGATCGCGGTCTCGCCGCTCGGCCGCGACGGCGCCCTGGTCGGCGCGGCCGAGCTGGCGTTCGAGCCGGTGCTCGAGGTCGTCTGAGCCGGTCCGGTCGCCGGGATCAGGCCAGCCGGCCCGCCAGCTCGGGCAGCGCCCGGACGGTGAAGGTCGGTGGCGTGAGGTGGCCGGGCCATGGCTCGCCGGTGCGGTTCAGCCACGCCGTCGCCATCCCGGTCCGGGCGGCCCCGTGCAGGTCCCACGGGTGCACCGCGACCATCACCGCCTCGGACGCGTCGATCCCGCAGGTGCGCAGCGCGTAGGTGTAGGCGGCGGGGGCGGGCTTCCAGATCCCGGCGTCCTCGACCGACAGCACCCGGTCGAACTGCTCACGCAGCCCGTGGTCGCCGAGCAGCCGCTCGGCGACGGCCGCGGCGCCGTTCGACAGTGTGACCAGCCGCAGGCCCGCGGCCCGCAGTGCGGCGACGCCGTCGTGGACGTCGGGGTGCACCGGCAGTTCCAGGAAACCGTCCAGGACCTCCCCGGCCCGGACGTCGGCCCAGCGCACGCCGTGCCGGCGCAGCAGCCGGGCCGCGGTGTCGGTCCCGATCTCGGAGAAGGTCCGGAGCTCCCCGCCCGCGGCCAGCGCGATGCCCTCCCGCAGGGTGGAGGCGAACCAGTAGGGGCCGAGCCAGTCGGGCACGCCGAGATCGGAGAACTTCTTCCCGAGCGGCGTGAGGTCGGAGAGGGTCTCGTTGACGTCGAACACCACGGTCGTGAGCGCCATCCACCTACCCTGGCGGTTGTGAGTCCTCTCCGCACGGTGCTCGTCCTCGGCGGTACGACCGAGGGGCGGGCGGCGGCCGCCGACCTGTCCACGCGGGACGGCGTCCGGGTGGTGTCGTCGCTGGCCGGGGCGGTGCGCAGCCCGCGCCTGCCCGACGGCGAGGTGCGGGTCGGCGGGTTCGGCGGAGCCGGGGGACTCGCGCGTCACTTGCGCGCCGAGGGCGTCGACGCCGTCCTCGACGCGACCCACCCGTTCGCCGCCGGGATGACGGCGAACGCCGCGTCGGCCTGCACGACCGCCGGGGTGCCGCTGGTGGTGCTGCGCAGGCCCGGCTGGACCCCCGGGCCGGGGGACCGCTGGCACCGGGTCGCGTCGGTCGCGGACGCGGCGGCGGCGCTGCCCGGCCTGCTGCCCGGCCCGGACGGCCGGGTGCTCCTCACGACGGGTCGCGGTGGGCTCGCGAGCTTCGCCCCGGTGGCGGCCCGGTTCTGGATCCGGGCCGTCGACCCGCCCGGCCCGCCGCTGCCCGCGGCGCACACGCTGCTGCTCGACCGCGGTCCGTTCGACCTCGACGCCGAGCGGGCCCTGTTCGACGACGTGTGCCCGCACGTGCTGGTCACGAAGGACTCCGGTGGCGCGGCGACGGCGCCGAAGCTGACCGCCGCCCGGGAACGCGCGGTCCCGGTCGTGGTCGTCGACCGGCCGGCGCTCCCCGCCGGGGTGACGTGCGTGCCGGACGTCGCGGCCGCCGTCGGGGCGGTCCTCGCGGCGCCGGTCACGGCTCGATGACCACGACCTCGCCGGGTTCCGGGCGTGCGGCCAGCGCGGCGGGGGCCTCGTCCAGGGTGATCCGGCGGGTGACCAGCCGGGACGGGTCGAGCCGGCCGTCGGCGACGAGCTCCATGAGCCGCGGGTAGTCGGCGGCGGCCATCCCGTGGCTGCCGCGCAGCGTCAGCTCCTTCGCGATCATCTCCGGTACCGGGACGACGGGCTCGGCGGCCAGCAGCCCCACCTGTACGAGGGTGCCCTGCCGGCGCAACGCCCGGACGCCCAGCGCGAGCGACTCCGCCCGCCCGGCCGCCTCGACGGCGAGCACGGCGCCCCCGTCGCCGACGGCGTCGCGCACCGCGTCGGGCCCGGCGGACGGGTCGACCGTCGCCACCGCGCCGAGCGCCTCGGCCCGCGCGCGGGCCGCGGGTGCCGGATCGGCGACGACGGCCCCGGCGCCGAGCGCGCCGGCGATCAGCACGGCCGACAGCCCCACCCCGCCGGCGCCGAGCACGAGCACCCGGTCGCCCGGCCGGATCCCGCCCCGGTCGACGAGTGCCCGGTACGCCGTCGCGACCCGGCAGCCGAGCAGTGCCGCGCCGGCGGCGTCGACGTCGTCGGGGACGCGCACCAGGTTGTGGTCGGCGTGGTGCAGCTGGACGAGCTCCGCGAACGAGCCGGGGTGGGTGAACCCGGGCTGCTCCTGGTCGGGGCACACCTGGGTCTGCCCGGCCGCGCAGTGCGCGCAGGTCCCGCAGCCGCAGACGAACGGCGTCGTCACCCGGTCACCGGCCCGGAACCGGGTCACCGCGGACCCGGTCTCCACGATCCGTCCGACCAGCTCGTGGCCCGGCACGATCGGCAGCTCGACGCCGTCGTCGTGGCCGGCCCAGGCGAACCGGTCGCTCGCGCACAGGCCCGTCGCCTCCACCCGGACGACGACGGAGGTCGGCCGCACCCGGACGTCCGCGAACGACTCGACGGTCGGTTCGACACCGAACCCGGTGACCAGCACGGCGCGGCTCACCGTGCCGCCCCCAGGTCGAGGCTCATCAGGACGAGCCCGGGCCCGTCGCCGTCCCCGCTCTCCCGGAACCCGGTGCGGGTGTAGAACGCCCGGGCCCGTGCGTTGTCCGGCTCGACCTTCAGCGTCAGGCTCCGGGAGCCGTGCTCGCGCGCCACGGCGACGACGGCGTCGACCAGCTCAGTCGCCAGGCCGGTGCCGCGGGCGTCCGGGCGGACCCACATGCCGTAGAGCAGGCCGTCGTCGTCGCCGGTGCGCCGCCAGCCGACGGTCCCGGCCGGCGTCCCGCCGAGGTGGGCGCCGAAGCGGACGTGCTCGGTGAGCACCTTCCGCCAGGCGGCCTCGGCGAGCCCGGCCTGCTCCCGGAAGAACTCGCTGGCCTCGCCGAACGCGTCCCGCAGGGAGGCGAGCCGGACCTCCCGGGCGAGCTCCCAGTCGTCCGGCCCGAAGCGGCGCACCCTCGTCACCGGCGAGACGTTAGCGTCACCGGGCGTGAGTACGCCCCGCGACGCCGTCGCCCGGACCTGGTACCTCGTCCTCGCCGTCCTGGTCGCGATCGCCCTGGTCACGCAGATCGTCCTGATCGTCCAGGGCGGACCCGACGTGAACACCGGGGAGGCGGCCCCGCTCGCCCCGGTGGGCACCCGGCTGGTGCGGCTGTTCAGCTTCTTCACGATCCAGTCGAACCTCCTCGTGCTGGCACTGGCGGTCGGACTCGCGCTCGACCCGGCCCGCGACGGCCGCGGCTTCCGGGTACTGCAGCTCGACGCACTCCTCGGGATCACGGTGACCGGGGTGGTCTTCGCCGCGCTGCTCTCCTCGGTCGTCACCGTCACCGGGGTCGCCTGGGCGGTGGACCTCGTGTTCCACCGGATCGCGCCGGTCGCGGTGCTGGCGGGCTGGCTGGTGTTCGGCCCGCGCCCGCGGATCGACGGCCGCACCGTGGCCTGGGCCTGTGTGTGGCCGGTCGCGTGGCTGGTCTACACCTTCGTCCGCGGCGCGCTCGTCGACTGGTACCCGTACCCGTTCCTGGACCTGCGGGTGATCGACGCCGGCACCGCCGCGACGACCGTCGGGGGCGTGGTCGCCGGGGCGGTGCTGCTGGCACTGCTGCTGTGGTGGGCCGACCGGCGGCTCAGCCGGTCGTCGTCCCACCCGGTCCGTAGTGACGTGGGGTGAAGACGACCGGCTCCCCGCCCCGCTCGACGACCCGGGTCGTCGACGACCCGACGACGACGAGCGTCCGCATGTCGACCAGCTCGGGGTCCAGCTCGCCCAGCGTGGTGACGACGATCCGCTGGCCCGTGCCGCCGACGTCGCGGCCCAGCACGACCGGGGTGCCGGGGGAGCGGTGCTCCAGCAGCACGTCCCGGGCCGCCCCGACCTGCCACGGGCGGGCCTTCGAGCGCGGGTTGTAGATCGCGATCGCGAGGTCGGCCGCGGCGGCCGCCCGGAGCCGGTCGGCGACGACGTCCCACGGCTTGAGCCGGTCCGACAGCGAGATCATCGCGTGGTCGTGGCCGAGCGGCGCGCCGACGGCCGCCGACACCGCCTGCGCGGCGGACAGCCCGGGCAGCACCCGGACCGGGACGTCGGCGTACTTCTCCTGGGCGGCGACCTCCAGCACGGCGGTGGCCATCGCGAAGATCCCCGGGTCGCCCGCGGAGACGACGGCGACCCGCCGCCCGGACGCGGCCAGGTCCAGCGCGTGCGCGGCCCGGTCGGCCTCGACCCGGTTGTCGGACGCGTGCCGGGTCTGCCGCGGGTTCGACGGGACCCGGTCCAGGTAGGGCCCGTACCCGACGAGATCGTCGGCCCCGGCCAGCGCGGCGGCGACCTGCGGGGTCAGCCAGTCCCGCCCGGCCGGCCCGGTCCCGACGACGACGACCTCGCCCGGCCCGAGCCCGGCGGCCGCGGCCGTGTCCGTGCCCGCGACCGGTTCCGGCCCGCCCGGCACCGAGGCCGCGACCTCGCCCGGCACCAGCGCGATCGCGAAGTACGGCACGTCACCGGGGTCCACGTCGGACAGGGCGCCGGTGCGCTGGCCGTCCATCGTGGCCCGCTCGACGTAGCGGGCACGGTCGAGCTTCCCGGCGTCGGCGAGCGCGTCGCGGACGGTGCCGAAGGTCCGCCCCAGCTTCATGACGGCCGCGGAGTCGGTGTCGGCGAGCCGGCGCGCCAGCTCCTCGCGGGGCAGCGTGCCGGGCAGCACGGTGAGCACCTCGTCGCGCTCGACGAGCGGCTGCCCGAGCGCGGCCGAGGCACCGCCGATCGACGTGACGCCCGGGACGACCTCGGCGCGGAAGCGGCCGGCGAGCCGCTTGTGCATGTGCATGTAGGAGCCGTAGAAGAGCGGGTCGCCCTCGGCGAGCAGGACGACGTCGCGGCCGGCCTCCAGGTGGGCGGCCAGCCGGGCCGCGGCCTCCGTGTAGAACTCGTCGATGGCGCCCTGGTAGCCGCCGGGGTGGTCGGTGGTCTCGGTCGTGACCGGGTAGACCAGCGCCTCCTCGACGGCGGTGCCCGACAGGTGCGGCTCGGCGATCCGCCGCGCGATCGAGCGGCCGTGCCGGGCCGAGTGGTAGGCGACGACATCGGCCTCCCGGATCAGCCGCGCCGCCTTGATGGTCGTCAGCTCGGGGTCGCCGGGGCCGAGGCCGACGCCGTAGAGGGTGCCGGAGCCGGGGCGCACGTCGCTCACGGGATGATCTCCTGCTCGTGGGCCAGCGCGTTCAGCGCGGCCGCGGTGATCGCCGAGCCGCCGCGGCGGCCGTGCACGACGAGGTGCTCCAGGTCGGTGCGCTCGGCGAGGGCCTGCTTGGACTCGGCCGCGCCGATGAACCCGACCGGGATGCCGACCACGGCGGCCGGTCGCGGCGCGCCCCGGTCGATGAGGTCGAGGAGGTGGAACAGGGCCGTCGGGGCGTTCCCGACGGCGACGACGGCACCGTCGAACCGGTCCGCCAGGAGCTCCAGCGCGGCGGCCGACCGCGTGTTGCCGATATCGGCCGCGAGGCCGGGCACGCGCTCGTCGCGCAGCAGGCAGAGCACCTCGTTGCCGGCCGGGAGCCGGGCCGCTGTGACGCCCGAGGCGACCATCATCGCGTCGCAGATGATCGGGCCGCCTGCCTTCAGCGCGCTCCGGGCGGCGTCGACGACACCCGCCGACGCGGCGATGTCCGCCGCGAGATCGACCTGCCCGCAGGCGTGGATCATCCGGACGGCGACGTCCTCCGTCCCGGGCGGCAGCCCGGACAGGTCCGCCTCGGCGCGGATCGTCGCGAACGAGCGCCGGTAGATCTCGGCGCCGTCGGTGATGTAGTCGTAGCCGCTCAGCGGTGGCTCCTCGGTCGGTCGTGCGGGGTCGGGGGTGCGGGATCCGCGGGCGGGCAGCCGCACGGTGGGGTGGCTGCGCGGGGCAGCGGGGGTGGCGTGGGCCCGTCCGGCCCGTCGTGGCGGGTGATCAGCGGGAGCGGGTGTGCGGGTCCCGTGCCGTCGCGCAGGTAGGCCCCTGGCCCGGTGGCGACGGCGTCGGTGTGCGGGGTGTGCGGGGCGCCGCAGCGGCGGGCACAGCCGGAGACGTGCACGGTGGCCGTGTCCCCGGCCCGGAGCAGGGCGCGGGCGTCGCCGCGGACGTCGGCCAGCGACTTCGCGCACCCGGGGGTGCCGGCGCAGGCGCTGACCCGCAGGGCCGGGTGCCCGGGATCGACGACGAGCCCCGCGTCCCGCAGTGCCGTCCGTGCCGTCCGTGCGTCCGGGTGCGGGCCGGGGAGGACGAGGGTCCGCCACGGCGTCACGAGCAGCTCCGGGGCGTGCCCGGCGAGCACCTCCAGCTGGGCCACCGACAGCTCACCGAGCACCGGCGCCACCCCCAGCGCACCACCACCGAGCTCCCCGACCCGGCCGTGCCCGTGCTCGCCCACCCCGGTGCCGTCGCGCGTGGCGTCCGGGTGCCGCGCACCGCCCGTACGGGACGCCCGGTGGGGCCCGGACAGGGTGTCCGCGAGACGGCGGGCGGCGTCGGGGAGCTCGGCGGCGCGCCAGGCGCGGGCGGCGGGATCGGCGGTGTGGGTGTCGCGCAGCTCCAGGAACGCGGCCGCGGCGTCCAGCAGCAGGTCCGGGGCGTCGCCGGGGGCGCAGTGCAGGCCGGTACCGGTCCCGGCGACGACGAGCTCGCCCGCCGTGACCGAGACGGCGACCCAGCACAGGTCAGGGCGTTCCCCGGCGACGTCGCCGCGGCCGTCGTCGAACGCGATCAGGAACCGCCCGGGCAGCGCGGCGAGCTCCGGCCGGGCGCACAGGCCGCGGTCGAGGGCGGCGGCCAGCCCGCGGACGTCGGCGAGCCCGCCGGTGATCCCCGACAGCGGCGAGGCGAGGACGTTCCGGACGCGTTCGTGGGTGACCGACGGCAGCAGTCCGGCCGCGGCGAGCTCCCGCACCGGGCGCGGGTCACCGGGGTCGAGGCCGCGCAGCTGCAGGTTCCCGCGGGAGGTCAGGTGCACCGCACCGTCGCCCGCGGCACCGGCCAGCGCGGCGACGGCCCGCAGCGCCGCGGCCGTGATCCGCCCGCCGGGCAGCCGGACGCGGGCCAGCGCGCCGTCCGCCGCGAGGTGCGGCGACACGACGCCCGGACAGGCGTCGGCGCGGGTGCGGGCGGTCGTCGGCACGCCGGTCACTGTAGGCACACCGGGCGGTCGCGGGCGCCCGCGCGCGGCGGCGGGATGGGTCACATGCCGCGCGGACGGCGGAGCCGACCCGCTCAGCGACCGTCGGGCAGGTAGCGGCGGGCGCCGGAGTACGCGTCGTCGAACCGGACCGGGGTGACCCGCACCGGCGTCGCGGCGTCGAAGGCCTCGATCATCCGGCCGTCACCCGCGTAGATCGCCACGTGTGTCGCGGGGGAGCCCCAGAACAGCAGGTCACCGGGCTGCAGGTCGTCCTTCGCGACGGCGCGGCCGCCGCGCTGCTGGTCGGAGGCGTCCCGACCGATCGTGATGCCGTGCAGGGCGTGCACCAGCCCGGTCAGGCCCGAGCAGTCCGGGGCGAATCCGGAGCGCCCGCCCCACAGGTAGGGGCGGTCGAGGAACAGGCGTGCGGTCCGCACCAGGTCCTCACCGGTCGGCGGGGCGGGGTCGCCGATCCGGACGTGCCGGGCGTCGGCCCACGCGGTACCCCCGTCGGGCAGCGCGAGCTGCACGCTCCCGGCCCTGCCCGCCAGGACGGGGAGCCGGGTCCCGGCGCTGATCTCGAGCTGCCGGCCGGCGCGGGCCACGTCGTCGTACAGCCAGGTCGTGGCGACGCCGTCGACGGTCCCGGCCGGCATCGCCGACGCGAGCCCGGCGAACGCCGCCCCGCCGGTCAGCTGCGCCGCGGGGATCCAGCCGGGGTAGCCGCGGCCGTCCTTGGCGCCGGGCTGGTCGGGCACCACGACCCGCGCCCACCCGGTCCGCCGCTCCAGCACCCGGACCGGGGTGCCGTAGAGGACCTGGGTCTGGGTGCGCGACGCGGTGGTGAGCTCGCGGCGGTCCTCGACGGTCATCGACGCCAGCCAGCCCGCCGGGTCGGCCGGCGCGGACACCGCGGCCCGGTCCCGTGTGCGGGGGCTGGTGGGGGAGGTCCACACCGTCGCCACCGAGACGCCGACGACGGCGCGGTCGCCGGTGACGGGAGCGGCGGGCCCGGCGACCGCCGCGGGGGAGGTGACCGTCGTGACGACGACCGCGGCGAGCACGGCCAGCGCCGTGCCGAGGACACGGGACGGCGACGGGTGCACGGACACGGGGCCTCCTCCGCTGGACCTGGCACGCCGGGGCCACGGGGATCGCGGCCGGACCGGTCCGGCGTCCGCGACATGTCCCGGACGCTGCCGACCAGGGTCCGGCGGCGGGCACGCCGCGACGGGGAGGCGCTCCGGTGGCTCACCCGGTCGGTCCCTCCGATTCGCCCGGGGTGGTGACGGCGGGCACGATCCGCTCTTGTCAATCCCGGTCCGTGCCACCTAGTGTATGCGTATGCACTTGAGCGAATCGGACTTCCGGCGTATCGGCTCCCCGGTCCGGGTGGTCAAGGCGCCGGGCACGGTGGAGACCGCCGACCGTCGCGACCCGGCCGTGGTCGCGACCGTCTCGGAGATGCTGAGCGCCATCGAGTCGGGCGGGATGGACGCCGTGCTGCGGTACGCCCGCGACCTGGACGGGTTCACCGGTGACGACCTCCTGGTCGGCCCCGCCGAGCTCGCCCGGTCCGGTGACGAGCTCCCGGCCGACCTGCGCGAGGCGCTCGACGCCGGTTCCGAGCGGACCCGCCGGTTCGCCTCGATGCAGCGCGCGCACCTGCAGGACTTCGAGTCCGAGGTGCTGCCCGGTGTCGTCTGCGGCCAGCGCTTCGTCCCCGTCGAGAACGTCGGCGCGTACCTGCCCGCCGGTCGCTTCCCGCTGCTGGCCAGCGCGTTCATGACCGTCGGGGTGGCCGGCGTCGCGGGTGTGCCGAACGTCGTCGCCGCCACCCCGCCGTCGCGGAACGGCCGCCCGCACCCGGCCGTGCTCTACGCGGCGCGGATCAGCGGCGCCGAGTCGGTGTACGCGGTCGGCGGTGTCCAGGCGCTCGCCGCGATGGCGTTCGGCCTGCTCGACGGGACGCCGTCGGACATGATCGTCGGCGCCGGCAACGCCTATGTCGCCGAGGCGAAGCGCCAGCTCTACGGGCGGGTCGGCATCGACGTGCTGGCCGGCCCGTCGGAGGTCGCGGTGATCGCCGACGACACCGCCGACGCCGCCACCGTCGCCTCGGACCTGCTCGCCCAGGCCGAGCACGGGCCGACGTCGCCCGCGTCGCTGGCCACCACGTCCGAGCGGCTCGCCGAGGAGGTGCCGCGGGAGATCGAGAAGCAGCTCGCGGGGCTGGCCACCGCCGAGATCGCCGGGGCGGCCTGGCGCGACCACGGCACCGTCTACCTCGCCGAGGACCGCGAGACGGTCGCCGCGATCATGGACACCCTCGCCCCCGAGCACCTCGAGGTGATCGCCGACGACCTCGACTGGTGGCTGGAGCGGCTGCGCAACTACGGCTCGCTGTTCCTCGGCCCCTGGTCGACCGTGGTCTACGCGGACAAGGGGATGTCCGGGACGAACCACGTCCTGCCCACCACCCGGGGCGCCCGGTACGCCGGCGGACTGTCGGTGGCAGGCTTCCTCAAGCAGTTGACCTACCAGCGCGCGACGCGGGACGCGACGCGCACCCAGGCGGAGCCGACGGTGACCGTGTCCGACTTCGAGCAGCTGGTCGGCCACCGGGACAGCGCCCGGATCCGGCTGGACGCGTTGCGTGACTGAGGTCGGCGCATGCGTATGTACCTCAACGGAGAGGAAGGCGTGATGCGTGCACGACGCCCGGTCGTGGCCGTCGTCGCGGTGGTGACGGCCCTGCTCCTGGCCGGCTGCGGCGCCGGATCGCGGACCCCGGCCGCCACGGCGACGGTGGTGCCCTGTGACTTCCCGCCGCCGCCGTCGAGCGTCGACGTGAACGTCCTGGCCTACAACTCGTCGGCCATCGACCCGTTCACCAACTCGATGGTGCGCAGCTGCTCGAAGGACGGTGTCGAGCTGCACCACGAGCCCATCGACTACGCGGGCCAGTCGCAGAAGACGATCGCGACGCTCGCCGGTCGGTACGGCACGTACGACATCCTGGAGACCTACGGCCAGGTCGTCCCGCAGCACGCGGCGAGCGGCAAGATCCACCCGCTGGACGGGCTCGCCGAGAAGTACGGCGAGCAGTACGACCTGGACCGGCTGAACCCCGCGATGCGCGAGGCCATGTCCTACGAGGGGAAGCTCTACGCGGTCCCGATGCAGGCCCAGGTGTACGTCACGGCCTACCGCAAGGACGTGTTCGACCGGCTCGGCCTGCAGCCGCCGCGGACCTTCGCCGAGCTGCGCGACGTCGCCGCGACGATCCAGCGCGAGGGCGGGATCCGCTATCCGCTGGCGCTGCCGCTGCTGGCCAGCTCGGACATCGCGACCGCCTACGACTCGGCGCTCGGCTCGCTGGGCATGGACTACGTGGACCGGCGGACCGGCCGCCCCAACTTCGACACGCCGCAGGCGGCGGAGGCGTTCGAGCAGCTGCGCTCGCTGATGCCCTACATGGACCCGCAGGTGACGACGTTCGCGCAGCCGGCCGTCCAGCAGCAGATGTACAACGGCTCCGCCGCCATGGCGATCATGTTCAGCGGCCGCATGAAGGACCTCACCGAGCCGGAGAACAGCCGGTTCGCCGGTGCCTTCGCGTTCGCACCGCCGCCGTCCGTGGCGGGCGGGCCCGTCCTCTACAACACGCTGTCGGTCGACGGGTGGGCGATCCCGGAGAACACCGACGTCGACAAGGACCTGCTGTTCCACATGGTCGCGGCCGCGGTCGGGCCGGAGTCGTCGAAGGCCGCGGTGCCGGGTGCCTTCCCGGCGCGCGAGGGCATGGTCACCCCGGACAGCAGCCCGTTCGCGGAGGCCCAGCTGGACGCGATCGACCGCGCCCCGCCGCCGGAACCGTTCCCGTGGACGCCGCGGATCGCCACCGCCATCCCCTCGATCGTGGCCGACGTGGTGTCCGGCCGGACGTCGATCCCGGACGGCCAGGCGCAGATGCAGGACGTCGCCACGAAGATCGTCGCCGAGTACCGCCCCATCGGCTGAGCAGTCCCGTTCCCGAACCGATCCCACCCCACGAGAGCGAGGTGAGGCGATCATGCGGAGGCGCGAGTTCCTCGGTCTGGTCTCCCCGAGCCTGCTGGTGATGCTCGGCCTGCTGCTGTTCCCGCTCTACAAGACCGTGGAGTGGAGCCTGCAGCGGGTGAACTACGGCGAGCCCGGCACGTTCCTCGGCCTGGACAACTACGCCCAGGCCCTGTCCGACCCCCGGCTCGGCCGGGCGGTGCTGTTCACCGTCGGCCTCACCGCGGCGGTGATCGCGGTGCTGCTCGTCGGCGGCTACCTGCTCGCCGTCCTGGTGAACGGGCTCGGCCGCTCGCGCCCGTGGGTGCTGGGCGTGCTGCTGGTGTCCTACGTGGTCCCGAACGTCGTCGGCGCCACGATGTTCTCCTGGCTGTTCGACTCCAACTTCGGTGGCGTCGTCAACTACCTGATCACCGAGCTCACCGGGCAGGAGATCCTCTGGTTCACCGATCCCTGGGCGAACCGGGTCATGGTCGGACTCAACACCGTCTGGTTCATGCTCCCGTTCGCGATGCTGGTGATCCTCGCCGGGCTCCAGGGGGTCCCGCCGGAGGTCGTCGAGGCCGCCCGGATCGACGGCGCCACCGGCTGGCGGGTGCACTGGCACGTCATCGTCCCGAGCATCCGGGGCGTGCTCACGTTCGTCTCGATCATCTCGATCATGGACGTGCTGCGGACGTTCGACCAGCTGATACCGCTCTCCCCGCAGGCACCGCAGATCGGCAACGAGTCGATCATGCTCTACATCTACAACATCGCGTTCCAGGACGGCGGCCAGCAGCTGGGGCTCGGGAGCGCGATCAACGTGCTGCTGATCCTCCTGATCGTGCTGCTGCTCTCGCCCTTCATCCGGGACATGGCCAAGGAGGCGCGCCAGTGAGCACCGTGCAGACCGCCCCGCCTGCGACACCCTCCGGGCCGATCGCCGACCCCGGTCCCGAACCCGTCCGGCGCCGCCCCCGCGGGCGCGCCGTCCTGGTCGGGAGCATGGTGCTCCTGATCTGCTGGGTGATGCTCAGCCCGGTGATCTGGACGGCGATGTCGGTCACCAAGCCGACCGACGTCGCGTTCCTGGATCCGCCGGTGTTCACCTGGGCGCCGACGTTCACCGCGTTCGTCGACCTGTGGCAGACCACCGAGTTCCACAAGTACCTGCTGAACACCGTGGTCGTCGCCGTGATCAGCACGGTGATCGCGCTGGTCATCGGCATCCCGGCGGCCTACGCACTGTCCCGGTTCCCCGGCTGGGTCTCGGTGGCGCTGCTGATCGCGGCCCTGATCTTCCGGGCGCTGCCGCGGTTCGCCGTGGTGCTCCCGATGTACGACCTCTCCCGGGCGCTCGGCATCTACGACACCACGTTCGCGGTCGCCGCGGCGCTGGTGGCGATCAACCAGCCGTTCTCGATCTGGTTGCTGCGCAACTTCTTCGCCGAGATCCCGAAGGAGCTCGACGAGGCGGCGATGCTGGACGGCTGCAGCCGCTTCCAGATCCTCTGGCGGGTGATGGTGCCGCTGATGGGGCCGGGGATCCTGACCGCGGGGATCTTCATGTTCCTGTTCGCCTTCCAGGAGTACCTGACGGCGAACGTGCTGACCGACGTCGCGGCCAGAACGGTGCCGGTCTTCATCGCCACCCAGCTCGGGCAGACGCTGCCGATGCTCCAGCAGGCCGGTGCCGCCGCGGTCCTGCTGACGCTCCCGGTGATCGGCTTCGCCTTCATCGCCCAGCGCTACCTGGTCGCCGGCCTCGGCGCCGGGTCGGTGAAGGGCTGAGCGTGCCGGGATCACCGTCGCCGGCCGTGCCGCTCGTCCTGCTGCCGGGCATGAACTGCTCGGCCGGGATGTGGGGCCCGGCCGGCGCCGGTGCCGTGCACGCGGAGCTCGACCGGACCGGCATCGACGCCCAGGTCGACGCGCTGCTCGACGTCCTCCCGGACCGGTTCGCCCTCGCCGGCCTGAGCCTCGGCGGGATCGTCGCGATGGCGCTGACCCGGCGGGCCCCGGAGCGGGTCGCCGGGCTCTGCCTGCTCGCGACGAACGCGGGCCCGCCGACCGACGGGCAGCGCGCCGCCTGGGCCGCCCAGCTCACGCGTCTCGACGACGGCGCCACCGCCCGGGAGCTCCAGCCGCTCGACCTCCTGCTGGCGGACCGCACCCTGGACGACCGTGCCCTGCAGATGGCCGACGAGGTCGGGGAGCGCGCGCTCGCGGCCCAGCTCCGGTTGCAGGGCACCCGGATCGACGAGCGCCCGGGGCTCCGGTCGGTGGCGGTCCCCACCCTGGTGCTGGCGGGGGAGCGGGACCGGCTCTGCCCGGTCGAGCGGCACACCGAGATCGCGTCGCTGGTCCCCGGGGCGGACCTGCACGTGGTACCCGGCGCCGGGCACCTGCTGCCGATGGAGGAGCCGGACACCGTCGCGGGCCTGATGGGCGGGTGGCTGGACGAGGTGCGGGCGCAGGCCGGCGCCGGGGCACACTGAGCCCGCCGCGACCGCCCGGTGCTGTGGGCTCGCCCAGCGCAGCCGGCGCGGCGACTCGGGACGAAGCGGGACGTGGCAACGAGGCGCACGAGCGGGTCGTCGCCGCCCGGCGCAGGGCCATGGACGTGGCCACGAGTCGCACGGCCGCGGGACGGGCCACGAGTCGCACGGGCCGAGCGGTCGCCAGGTCACCTTTCGGGAGATCGCTGCCCAGGTAAGCGACTTTCCCGGATGCACCAGCCGGGAGCCCCGGTGCGTGACGGGCGGTGACAGTCCTGACCGGCTCGTCGACGTGCCGGTCGTGGCGGTGCCGGATCGTGGAGGCGCCGATGCCCGTTCCCGTCGCGACGCCCGTGCATGAGGCGCGCCAGGCCCACGACCGTCCCCGGCGACCCGGCGACCCGGCGACCCGGCGACCCGGCGACCCGGCGACCCGGCGACCCGGCGACCCGGCGACCCGCCGCGTTCCGCGGAACGCGGCGCGAGCCGGACGTCGATGCGGCGACGCACCCCGTCACCGGGCCGCGCACCCCACGCGACGGGTGCGTCGACCCGGCACGGGGTGCGCCGGCCGGGCACGGGGTGCCGGGACGTGGGCTGGTCAGTCCTTTGCTGCGGCGAGTCCGCGGAACGACGCCATCATCACCGCGGTCAGGTTGTAGGCGACGAGCTGCGCCCCGTCGGCGAACGACTGCGCCGCCGCCTCCGCCGAGCCCGCCAGATCGGCGCGGACCGCACCACGCCCGGAATCCCGGACCGTGCCTCGCTCCGAGCCCTGCTCCGAGCCTCGCTCCGGGACGGGGGCCCCGGCAGTGCCTGCGGAGCCGTGGACCGCCGGATCGCCGTTGACCGTCGCGAGCAGCTCGGCGACCGTCGGATCCGCGTCGGTCCGGGACGCCCCCAGGTCGGCGACGCCGACCAGGTAACCGTCGATCCCGTCCACCCCGACGATCTCGCCGGCCCGGCTGATCGCGCCCGGTGACTCGAGCATCGCCAGGACCAGGATGTCGTCGGCGGACGCCCGGTGCTCGTCGGGGGTCACGCTGCCGAACCGGCCCGCCCGTGGGTACGTCGCGAAGCCACGCGTCCCGTGCGGCGGGTACCGCAGCGCGCCGGCGAGCGCGGTCGCCTGCGCGACGTCCTCGACGTGCGGTGCGACGATCCCCCGGGCGCCCTGGTCGAGGGCCCGCTGGGCGAGGTGGTGCTCGTCCTCCCCGGGCCGGACGAGCACGGGGAGACCGTGCGCGTCGGCGAAGGCGATGTGCGTGCGCAGCATCCCGACGTCGGCCGGGCCGTGCTCGCAGTCGATCAGCACGAAGTCCAGGCCGGCGACGGCGAGCATCTCGACGATCTCCTCGCACGGCATCCGGACCAGGGCGCCGGTGAGCCGTTCCCCGGCAGCGACCCGGGCCCTCACGCGATCATCCCCGCGGACAGGTCGACGTCGGCGCCGGACAGGCCCGGCATCCCGAGCATCGCGACGACCGACGCACCGACCTCGTCCTCGGTGATCATCCGGCCGAGCGCGGCGCGCCCGACGAACGCCTGCCGGGCCGTCTCGACGTCGGTCCCGGTCCGCTCCGCCTCGAGGGCGAAGTTGCGGTCCATCCGATCGCCCTCGACCGGCCCGGGGGACAGTGCGTTCACCCGGACCCCGGCCGGACCGGCCTCGAAGGCGAGCGTCGAGGTCAGGCCGAGCACCGCCGTCTTCGACGCGCAGTACGGCGTCCGCCGGGTCAGCGGCCGCTTGCCCGACACCGACGCCACGTTGATCACGTCGCCGTCGCCCCGGTCGAGCATCGCGGGCAGGAACGCGCGGCAGACGAGGTAGGTGCCGCGGACGTTGACGGCGAACACCTCGTCCCACTCCTCGGGCGTGACCTCGACCAGCGGCGCGACCGGCCCGGCGATCCCGGCGTTGTTCACGACGATCGAGATCTCCTCGCCGGCCAGCCGGGCGGCGAGGTCCTCGACCGACGCAGGGTCGGCGACGTCGCACACCTCCGCCCGCGCGGCGGGACCGATCCGGGCCGCGGTGGCCTCCAGGACGTCCGCGCGCCGCCCGGCCAGCACGACCCGGGCGCCGGCCCGGGCCAGGTGCGACGCGATCGCCGCACCCAGCCCGCTGCCGCCGCCGGTCACCAGCGCGGTGCGCCCCGTGACCGGCCCGCTCACGACCCGGCCACCGGGGACGGGGTGGCGGTGACCTCGTCGAGCCAGGCGAACCGGTCGCCGCCGTGACGCCAGGCGCGCAGGTCACCGGAGCGGGCGTGGCCCTCGAACAGCTCGACCCGCGACGCCCGCCCGCACACCCGGCCGAGGTCGGCGCTCGCCGCCGGGTCGCGGACCTCCTGGTAGGTGCAGGTCTTCAGGTACTTCCCGACCCACAGCCCGCCGGTGTAGCGGGCCGCACCGAGGGTGGGCAGCACGTGGTTGGTGCCGATCACCTTGTCGCCGTAGGAGACGCAGGTGTTCTCGCCGAGGAACAGCGCACCGTAGTTCCGCATCCGGTCCAGCGCCTCGCGCGGCTCGGCGGTGAACACCTGCACGTGCTCGGACGCCAGGTCGTCGGCGACCCGCCACATCTCGTCGGCGTCGTCGCAGACCACGATCCGGCCGTGGTCGCGCCAGGCGGGCCCGGCCATGTCGTTCGTGGGCATCCCCGGCAGGATCCTCCCGACGAGGTCGAGGACCTCGCGGCCGAGCCGCTCGGAGGTCGTGACCAGCACGGCGGGGGAGTCCGGGCCGTGCTCGGCCTGCGAGAGCAGGTCGACGGCGACGGTCAGCGGGTCCGCGGTGTCGTCGGCGATCACCAGGATCTCCGTCGGGCCGGCGAACAGGTCGATGCCGACCTCGCCGAAGAGCTGCCGCTTGGCCTCCGCGACGTAGGCGTTGCCCGGTCCGGCCAGCATGTCCACCCCGGACACGGACTTCGTGCCCAGCGCCATCGCGGCCACCGCCTGCACCCCGCCGAGGAGGTGGATCTCGTCGGCACCGGCGAGGTGCATCGCCGCGACCGTGGCCGCCGGGATCTCACCGCGGATCGGCGGGGTGGCGGCGACGACGTTCGGCACCCCGGCGGCCTTGGCGGTCACGATCGTCATGTGGGCCGACGCGGTCAGCGGGTACCGCCCGCCGGGCACGTAGGCGCCTGCCGAGGAGACCGGCACGTGCCGGTGCCCGAGGACGACGCCGGGCAGCGTCTCGACCTCGACGTCGTGCATCGAGTTCCGCTGGGCGCGGGCGAAGCCCCGCACCTGGTCCTGCACGAACCGGATGTCGTCGACGACCTGCCCCGGGAGCGAGGCGATCAGCTCGTCGACCCGCTCCGGCGAGAGCCGGAACGACTCGGGCTCCCAGCCGTCGAACCGGGCCGAGTACTCCCGCACGGCCTCGTCCCCGCGGTCCCGGACGTCGGCGATGATCGCCCGGACCCGCTCCGCGACACCGTCGTCGCTGCGCCTCGTGACCGATCCCGACGCGCTCTTGAGTTCCTGCGACATACCGCCCTCTCTTGGTAGCATACGTATGCGCTGTGATTCCGCAGTGAACGGTGGCGGCGCGCCGCTGTCAAGGGGGCGGGTCGCCGGGCACTAGGCTCGACGGCCGGCGCAGGAAGGGCGGAGATGGTCACCAGTCGCGACGTGGCGAGGCTCGCAGGGGTGTCGCAACCGACGGTGTCGCGGGCACTGACCGACCATCCGCGGGTCTCGGCGGCGACCAAGCGCAAGGTCCGCGAGGCGGCGCTCGCGCTCGGGTACTCGACGAACGCGATCGGCCGGGCCCTGTCGGTGGGCCGGTCGAACCGGATCGGCCTGGTCGTGGCGGACCTGGACAACCAGTTCTACGCCAACATGATCGGCCCGCTGCACGACGAGCTGGAGCGGCTCGACCACGAGCTCGTGCTGATCACCGAGTCGGCGGGCAGTGCCCCGCTGGCGGAGCGGGTGTCGGCGCACGGGCTGGCCGGCGTCGTCCTGTCCACGACGACCGTCGACTCGATCCAGCCCGCCCGGCTGCGGGACCGCGAGGTGCCGTTCGTCTACCTCAACCGCACGGCGCCGAGCGTCCCGGCCGACGCCGTGACCGTCGACCCGGAGCCCGGGGTGCGCGCGGTCGTCGCCGAGGCCGTGCGGCTCGGGCACACCCGGATCGGCGCGATCTTCGGCCCGCGCAACACCAGTACCGGTGAGCTGCGCGAACAGGTCGTCCGCACCGTTCTCGACGAGCACGGGCTGGCGCTGGCCCAGCGCGACGTCCTGCACGGCCCGTTCGACTTCGCCACCGGCCGGGAGGGCTTCCGCACGCTGCACGAGCGGGCGGGCGGGCCGACCCTCCTGCTGTGCGGCAACGACGTCGTCGCGCACGGCGTGCTCGACGCGGCCGCCGGGTCCGGCGTCCCGGTGCCCGGGCACGTCTCGGTCGTCGGGTTCGACGACCTGCCCGTCTCCGGCTGGGCGATGGTCCGGCTGAGCACCATCGCCTACGACATGGACGAGGTCGCCCGCGAGTCGGCGCGGCTGCTGGTGTCCCGGCTGCGCACCCCGGGTGCGGAGCCGGCGCACGTCGTCTACCCGACGCACTACGTCGCCCGCTCCACGGTGGCCGAGCCCCGGGCCTGAGCGATCCCCGCGGAAATCCCCGCGGAGCCCTTGCCCGGCGTTGTGCATACGCATACAGTCGATCGGGAACGGACTCCAGCGAGGAAGGACGACCATGGCGCTCGACCCGGTCGCGTACCAGCCCTACAACGACCCGGACGACTTCATCCGGGAGGTGACCGACCGGATCTGGGTCCAGCGCGACGTGTCCTACATCGTCGACAACTACGAGCCGGACTCGATCGTCCACGGCGGTCTCGGCACCGTCATCGGCCGCGACGGCGTCATCGACGGCAGCCTGATGCGGATCGCGGGCACCCCGCAGCACATCGGCGTCGCCGAGGACGTCGTGTGGGAGGCGCGCGGCGACGACGCGTTCCTCAGCTCCCACCTGATCTTCTCGGCCGACGAGATCCTCGTCGACGGCGTCGTGAAGCGGATCCGCAAGCGCAACATCGCCAACTGCCTCTACCGGCGCGGCCGGATGGTGGAGGAGTGGGTGGTGCGCGACGAGCTCGCGAACTGCCTGCAGATGGGGATCGACCCGGCCGAGGCGGCGCTCGCGCAGCGCTTCCGCGGATTCCAGGGCTCGATGACCGAGGAGCCCCCGAAGGACGTGCTCGCGGTCGGGGACAGCGGCCCGCGCCCGGACGACTTCCGGCCGGAGTGCGAGATGGTGCTGGAGTTCATCGACGAGGTCTGGAACTCCCGGCGCTACCAGAAGGTCGCCGACTACGCGCACCGCGACCTGTTCCTGCACACCGTCGGCGACCAGACCGTGCTGCGCCCGGACGGCTACCAGCGCGACCTGCTCTCCCTCGTCGCCCCGTTCCCGGACGCCCGGTTCGAGATCCGCGACGTGCAGACCAACCACACCGAGCGCTACGCCGGCCTGCGGGTCGCCGTGACCTGGGTGATGCGCGGGACCTACCGCGGCACCCCCGACTTCGGCCCGCTCACCGGCGAGGAGACCGAGCTGCTCGGCATCTCGCAGTTCCTGGTCCAGGACGGCCGGATCGTCAAGGAGTTCCGGGTCTACGACGAGATCGCGCTGCGCGCCCAGATCAACGCCGGCCGCACCGACGAGTTCACCGACACCAACATCTACTGACCACACGTCACGATCGGGAGCACTGACATGCACGACACGGTGGTCGGCCCGGACGAGATCGTCCGGCGCACCGTCCGGCACGCCGACTGGGTCCCGTGCAAGGCAGCTTTCATCGACTGCCGCACGCCCGGGTCCGACCGGAAGGACAACTACTCCTTCATCGGCCCCGGCGTCACCCAGAACGCGTCGCAGCACGTGAACCTGCGCGAGCCGCACGGGTTCAACCTCGGCGCGGCGGGCATGCCGAACGGCACCACGAACAGCCTGCACCTGCACTTCACGGCCGAGGTGTTCATCAACTTCGGTGGCGACTACCTGCTGCGGTGGGGGCCGGACGGCACCCAGGGCGAGTACCGCAGCGTCGACGGCGACATCGTCTCGGTGCCGCCGTGGATCTTCCGCGGCTTCACCAACGAGGGCCCGGACGAGGGCATCCTGCTCACCGTCCTGGGCCGCGACGACACCGGCGGCATCATCTGGGGCCCGACCGTCCTGGAGAACGCGGCCGGGCACGGGCTCTACCTCACCGCCGACAACCGGCTGATCGACACGGTGGCGGGCGACGAGGTCCCCGACGACGTCGCGCTGATCCGGCCGATGGCCCAGGCCGAGATCGACAAGCTCGACGTCTACACCGCGGAGCAGTTCCGCGGCCGCGTCGTGCACGAGGCCGACCGCACCTGGGTCGACGAGCCCTACCTCTGCTCGCGGGTGCCGGGCGGGGCCGCCGAGCTCAGCCCGGTGATCGGGTACGGCACGGTCGAGAGCCGCACCGCCGTGCCCCGGCTCGCCGAGCCGCACGGCTTCAGCCTGGCCTGGCTGCGCGCCGAGCCGGGGGAGGGCGTGCTCACCCACCGGCACGACGCGACCCAGGTCCTCACCGCGAAGGCCGGGCGCTGGGCCGTCACCCTCAACACCGGTGACGACGAGCGCACCGTCGAGATCGGACCGCTGGACACCGTGTCGGTCCCGCCCGGTGCGTGGCGCTCGGTCCGCCTGCTCGACGCCGGCCCGGGCCGGTCCGCGACGTCCGGCACCGGCGAGCTGCTGGTCGTCACCGGTGGCGACGGGCGGGTCCGTCCGGAGTGGAGCGACGACGTCGTCGCCGGCGCGCGGGAGCGCGGCCGGATGCTCGACGCCGACGGCTACCTCGCCCCCGCGGCCGTCCTCGCGTTCGCGACCGAGGACGACTGAGGGCCCGGCACCGATGGACGCGGCGACCACGGAGCGACCGACCGGCCCGGTCACGGTCGCCGCGTGCCGGATCCCGGCCCGGATCGACCGCCCCGACCCTGCGATCGCCGAGCGCAGCGTGCGCGAGGCGGTCGCGGGCGGGGCCCGGCTCGTCGTGCTGCCGGAGCTCGCGGTCTGCGGCTACGCCTTCACCGACGCGGCCGAGGCGCGCGCGGCCGCCGAACCGCTGGACGGGCCCACCGTCGGACGGTTCGCGCGGCTGACCGCGGAGCTGGGCTGCGTGCTCGTCGCCGGGCTGGCCGAGCTCGCACCGGACGGGCGGGTGTACTCGAGCGCCGTCGTCGTCGAGGGGGGTGAGCTGCGCGCCGCCTACCGGAAGGTCCACCTGTGGGACCGGGAGGCGGAGCTGTTCTCGCCCGGCGACGCCCCGCCGCCGGTGGTCGCGACCGCGGCCGGGCGGATCGCCCCGATGGTCTGCTACGACCTGGAGTTCCCGGAGTGGGTGCGGGCCGCGGCCGAGGCCGGCGCCGAGATCGTCGCCGCACCGGTGAACTGGCCGTGGCGGCCCACCCCGGACGGGCAGCACCCGCTGGAGGTCGCCAAGGTCCGGGCGGCCGCCGGGGCCTACCGGGTGCACGTCGTCGCCGCCGACCGCTGCGGCACCGAACGCGGCGTCGCCTGGTTCGGCGCCGGCGTCGTCTGCGGGGCCGACGGCCACCTGCTCGCCGGACCCGGCGGACCACCGCCGGGGGAGCCCGGCGTGCTGTACGCCCGGCTCGACCCGGCCGGGGCGCGGGACAAGCGCCTCGGCCCGCACAACCACGCCCTGCGCGACCGCAGGCCCGAGCTGTACCGCGAGACCGTCCCCCTTCCGGAAGGAGCACCACCATGGCCGGCGTGACCTACGACGCGGTGACCCGTCGGTACCCGGGATCCCCCCGGGCTGCCGTCGACGCCCTCGACCTCGAGATCGCCGACGGCGAGTTCCTGGTACTCGTCGGGCCGTCCGGCTGCGGCAAGACCACCTCGCTGCGGATGCTCGCCGGCCTGGAGGACATCGACGGCGGCCGGATCCGGATCGGGGACCGCGACGTCACCGGTGTCGCACCCAAGGAACGCGACATCGCGATGGTGTTCCAGAACTACGCGCTGTATCCGCACATGTCGGTCGCCGACAACATGGGGTTCGCGCTGAAGATCGCGGGGACGCCGAAGGCGGAGATCGCCCGCCGGGTCGCCGAGGCGGCGCGGATCCTCGATCTCGAGCAGTACCTCGACCGCAAGCCGAAGGCGCTGTCCGGCGGCCAGCGCCAGCGGGTCGCCATGGGCCGCGCGATCGTGCGCCAGCCGCAGGTGTTCCTGATGGACGAGCCGCTGTCCAACCTGGACGCCAAGCTGCGCGTCCAGACCCGCACCCAGATCGCGTCGCTGCAGCGGCGGCTCGGCGTCACCACCGTCTACGTCACCCACGACCAGGTCGAGGCCATGACGATGGGGGACCGGGTCGCCGTCCTGAAGGACGGGCTGCTGCACCAGTGCGCCCCGCCCGGTGAGCTCTACGACCGCCCGGCGGACGTGTTCGTCGCCGGCTTCATCGGGTCCCCGGCGATGAACCTGCTGACCGTGCCGGTGACGGGCGACGGGATCCGGCTCGGCGACGTTCCGGTGCCGGTGGAGCGGGACCTGCTGGCCGGTGCCGGCGAGAGCGTGACCGTCGGTGTGCGGCCCGAGGACCTGAAGCTCGCCGACGAGGGCCTCCCGCTGGAGGTCGACCTCGTCGAGGAGCTCGGTGCCGACGCCTACGTCTACGGCCGCACGCGGATCGACGGCGCCGAGCACGAGCTGGTGACCCGGGTCGACGGGCGCCGTCCCCCGGCCCGGGGTGGCACCGTGCACCTGGTGCCGGATCCTGAGCGCACGCACCTGTTCGGCGCGGACGGGCTGCGGCTGGGCTGATCCCGCCGCGTGCACCGGGCCGGCCCGCCGTCGTCGGTGGGATGGGGGGCGAACGACTACTAGCTATTCGAACATGTGTTCGAGTACGATCGACGACATGACCGCGGTCCAGGAACCCCCACGCACCGGCCTCCCCGCCGGGGATCCGGGGTTCCCTCAGGTCGATCTGGCGCTGGTGCAGCTGGCGGTGGAACAGGCCGCGCACGACGACCTGTCCGGGGTCTCCGAAGCCGAGTTGATCGACCAGATCCAGCAGCTCGAATCCGTGCAGCACTCCCTGGCCGCGCTCCAGGCCACCCGGGTCCGCGCGTTCGCCCGGCTCCACGTGGAGAACGGCATCACGGCCGGACAGACCGACCCGGATCGGCTGCAACGTGGGGTGGTCGCCCAGGTCGGATTGGCCTGCCGGGTCTCACCGACCGAGGCCCGCCGCCGGGTGAGTACCGCCCGGGACCTGCACGACGGCCTCGATCACGTCCGTGGGCTGTTCGCCGCCGGGGAGCTCTCGGCACTGAAGGCGGCGGCGGTGGTGACCGCCTGCTCGGATCTCGACCGCGCCGAACGCGCCGCAGTGGACCTGCGCCTGGCCGGCCACGATCTGACCCGGCTCGGGATCCGGCGATTGCAGGACCTCGCACGCAAGTTCGCCGCCGAGGTCGCGCCGGAGAAGTTCCGCGCCCGGGTCGAGTCCGCCCGCGCCGAGCGGCGTGTGACGCTGCGCCCGGCGCCGGACGCGATGACGTATCTGACCGCGTACCTGCCGGTCGAGCAGGGCGTGGCCTGCCTCGCCGCCCTGAACAAGGCCTTAACCGAGGTGTCGGTGAACCCCGCACCCCTGACCCGGACCCGCGGGCAGGTCATGGCCGACACCCTCGTCGAGCGCCTCACCGGCCAGGCGATCGCGACCGATGTGGACGTCGAGGTCCAGGTCGTCGTCCCGATCGAGGCGCTGCTGGACCCGGACTCGCCACTCCCGGCGGAGGTCCCCGGCCACGGCCCGGTCCCGGTCGACCTCCTGGCCACGGGCGAGGGGAGGAAGACCCTGCGCCGCCTGATCACCTCCGACGGAGTCGTGATCGGCGGTGACTCCCGCCAGCGCACCTTCACCGGGCTCCTCGCCCGGCTGGTGCGGGCGCGGGCGGGGAACCGGTGCACCGAGCCGTACTGCGACGCCCCGGTACGCCACATCGACCACATCCACCGGGATGCCGAGGGCGGGGCGACCGAGCTCGACAACGGTCGAGGGGTGTGCGAGTTCCACAACCACGTCCGCGAACAAGCCGGCTGGCGCGTCGCCCGCGGGCCGGACGGCGGGGTGCGGACCACGACCCCGACCGGGCACACCTACCTCGCACCCGGCTGAAGGACCACGGGCGACTCCCGCACCTGCGGGCAGGTGACGCCGTCGAGCGTGCGTACGAACGGTGGACCGGACTCGGTCGGCCGGACCACGGCTCGGTCGAGCTCCTCGCCACCCCGGACGGGCTGACGATCGACGACCGGCGTCCGCGTCATCCCGAGTCCGGCTGACCCACCCGCGTCCGCCCGCTGCGGCGCTCCCACTCGGCCCGGACGTCGTCGCCGGTCGGCCGGGTCAGCAGGGACACCACGACGAACACGACCAGCCCCGACCCGATCCCGGCGAACACCGGCTCGTTCGCGTAGAGGTCGCCGAGGGCCAGCATCGTCCCGAGTGTCGCGACGGTCCCGGTCGCCATCGCGGCCAGTGCCCCGGCGCGGGTGGCGCGCCGCCACACGAGCCCGCCGAGCACCGGCACCAGCAGACCGCCGACGAGGATCCCGTAGGCGAGGGTGAGTGCGGCGACGACCTCCTGGAGCAGGCAGGACACCGCGATCATCACCACCCCGAACCCGGCGACCGCCCACCGGTTCCCGGCGAGTTCGTCGTCGCCGGACGGCCGGCGGAACCGGCCGACCAGGTCCTGGTTGAACACGGTCGCCGTCGCCAGCAGCGCACCGCTGGAGGTCGACATGACCGCCGACAGCGCCGCGGCGAGCACCAGGCCGGCGGCGACCGGGGGCATCGCGGCCTCGACGATCGCGGCGAACGCGTCGTCCCGCTCGGCGAGGCCGGGGACGATCACCTGCGCGGCCGTCCCGATCAGCGCGCCCGCGACGCCGTAGGCCAGGCAGTAGAGGCCCGCCCCGGTCCCGGCCCAGCGGGCGACGGCGGGGGAGCGGGCGGTGAACACGCGCTGCCAGATGTCCTGGCCGATCAGCAGCCCGAAGCCGTAGGTGACGAAGTAGGTGACGATGGTGCCGCCGCCGATGGAGGTGAGCGACAGGGCGTCGGCCGGGACCGCGGCGGCGAGGCCGTCCCATCCGCCTGCCCGCCACAGCACCACCGGCAGCAGGACCAGGAAGATCCCGACCGTCTTGATCAGGAACTGGACGAAGTCGGTGAGCGTCACCGACCACATCCCGCCGAGCGTGGAGTAGGCCACCACCACGGCCCCGCCGATCAGGATCGACGGCACCCGCGGCAGGTCCAGCAGCACCCCGAAGATCGTCGCGTAGGCGATCGTCGACGTCACCGCCAGCATCAGGGTGTACGCCCACATCACGATCCCGGCGGGCGCGCCCAGGCCGGAGCCGTAGCGGAGCTCCAGCATCTGGCCGACGGTGAACACGCCCAGCCGCTGGATCCGCGCCGAGAACAGCAGCGACAGCACCAGGATCCCGCTGCCGATGGCGACGACCAGCCACATCCCGGAGATCCCGTACTCGTAACCGAGCCCGACCCCGCCGATGGTGGAAGCTCCACCGAGGACGACGGCGGCCATCGTCCCCGAGTACAGCCACGGCCCGAGCCGCCGGCCCGCGACGAGGAAGTCGCTGCGGTCCCGGGTGCGGCGCCGCCCCCAGAACCCGAAGGCGATCATCGCGGCCAGGTAGAGGACGACGACGGCGATGTCCATGTCCCGGATCAGCCCTTCCGGTTGGCGGCCAGCACGGACAGCAGCTCGTAGGCGACGTGCGCCGCGGCGATCCCGGTGATCTCGGCGTGGTCGTACGCCGGGGCGACCTCGACGACGTCGGCCCCGACGACGTCCACCCCGACCAGGGACCGCAGCACGTGCAGCAGCTCCCGGGTGGTCAGACCACCCGCCTCCGGGGTGCCGGTGCCGGGCGCGTGCGCCGGGTCGAGGACGTCGACGTCGACCGAGACGTAGACCGGGCCGGTGCCCAGCCGCCGTCGCATCCGCTCGACGACGGCCGGGACGCCGTCGGTCTGGAACGCGTCGGTGCCGATCACCTGGAAGCCGAGGACCTCGTCGTCGGTGAGGTCGTGCTCGCCGTAGAGCGGCCCGCGGATCCCGACGTGCAGGCAGCGCTGCGGGTCGAGCAGGCCCTCCTCGGCCGCGTTGCGGAACGGCGTGCCGTGGGTGATGTCCGCGCCGAAGTAGGTGTCCCAGGTGTCGAGGTGCGCGTCGAAGTGCACGACGGCGACCGGGCCGTGGGTGCGGGCCACCGAGCGCAGCAGGGGGAGCGCGACGGTGTGGTCCCCGCCGAGGGCGAGCAGCGTGGAGCCGCCGGCACGCAGCCGGTCGGCGGCCTGCTCGATCGTCGCGATCGCCTCGCCGATGTCGAACGGGTTGATCCCCAGGTCACCGGCGTCGGCGACCTGCTGCGCCGCGAACGGGGAGACCCGCAGCGGCGGGTGGTAGGGCCGCAGCAACTTCGACGACGCCCGCACGTGCGCGGGGCCGAACCGGGCACCCGGCCGGTAGGAGACGCCGGTGTCGAACGGCAGCCCCAGCACGGTCACGTCGGCGCGCTCCACCTCGTCGAGCCGGGGGAGCCGGGCGAACGTGGTGGGGCCTGCGAAACGGGGGACGGCGCTGGCGTCCACGGGGCCGACGGGCATCGGACCTCCTCGGGTGTCCTCGGGTTCCGCACACCGTCCTCCCCGGACCGGCCCGGCAGAAGTGACAGAACGTCGAACCCGGCGCGATCATGCTCGACATGACGTCCATGCCTCCGGCCGGGGTGACCCTGCGGACCCTGCTGGACGATCCGGCCCTGCGGCTGGGCCGGGCGGCGGTCGAGGAGACCGACCTCGATCTGGCGGTGTCCGCGGCGGCGGTGTCGGAGCTGGTCGAACCGGGCGTCTGGCTGGAGGGCGGGGAGCTGCTGCTGACCGTCGGGTTCCTGCTGCCGACGAGCGCCGACGACCTCACCACCTACGCGCGGCACCTGCGGGCGCACGGCGTCGTCGCGCTGGCGGTCGGTCTCGGCACCGGCCTGCCGCACCGGCGGACGCCGCCCGCGCTGGTCACGGCGGCGCGCCGCACCGGGCTGCCGCTGCTGTCCGTCCCCGACGGCGTCCCCTTCGTCGCCGTCACCAAGGCGGTGTTCGCGCACCGGGACGCGGCCGAGCGCACCCGCCTCCAGTGGGCGCTCCGCACCCAGCGGGCGCTGACCGCCGCGGCCGTCAGCCCGGGCGGGGCGGAGCCGGTGCTGGCGGTGCACGCGGCGACGACCGGACGGTCGGCGGTGGTGGTGGACCTCCTCGGCCGGGTGCTCGCCGCCGCGCCGGTGGAGGGTGCGGCGGAGCTGGCCGCCGAGCTGGGACCGACGATCGGCACCGTCCGCCGGCAGGGGCTGCTCGGCGCCGCGGTCGAGGTCGGCCCGGTCCCCGGCGCCGACGACGTGCGCCGGCGCGAGGTGCACCCGCTGGGTTCCCGCCGGATCCGGGCGCTGCTGCTGATCGACGGCCCGGCCACCGGCCCGCACTCCCACCAGGTCACCGGCGACCTCGTCTCGTTGCTGTCCCTGGAACTGGAACGGCGGCTCGGCCTGGACGCGGCCGCCCGCCGGGGCCGGGAACGGCTGCTCGCCACCCTGGACCGCGGCGTGGTCGATGACGACGTCGCCGGACGCCGGCTCGCCGCCGCCGGGCTGCCCGAGACGCCGCTGCGTGCCGCGGTCGTCGCCGCCCCACGGCCGGACGAGCTCGCCGCCGACCTCGCGGCCGTCCTGCCGGACGCCCTGGTCCGGGTCGTCCCCGGCCCCGCCGACCCCGGGGACGCCGACGGGCGGGTGGAGCTCGCGGCGCCGGCCGGCGTGGACCTGGTCGCCGTGCTCGGCGCGCTCGCCGCGCACCGCCCGGCCGGGATCGGGATCGCCGTGCGGCCCGGGGCGCTGGCGGTGTCGCTGCGGCAGGCCCGCTCCGCGCTGCCGGTCGCCCGGCTGACGGGGCGGCCCGCGCACGCCGACGACGTCGCGTCCAGCCGGATGCTGCTCGCCCTGCTCGACCACGACCGGCTGCGCGCGTTCGCCGACGCCGTCCTCGGTCCGTTCGACGCCGACCCGCGGGGTGCGGAGCTCCTGCGGGCGGTCGCCGCGTTCGTCGAGCACAACGGGCACTGGGCGGCCACCGCGTCGGCGCTGGGCGTGCACCGGCACACCGTGCGGAACCGGATCGAGACCGCCGAGGGGGTGAGCGGGCGGCGGCTCGGGTCCGCGCAGGACCGGCACGAGCTGTGGCTGGCGCTGCGGGCTCGCGACCTCGGCCGTGCCGGGGCCCCCTGACCGAGCCCGCGGATCAGGCCGGCCGGGCGCCGATCGTCGTGCTGAGCCCCCGCCCGGCCTCCGCGACCGCGGCGGCCCGCGCCTCGCCGTCGGGGCCGGTGAAGTCCTCGCTGCGCCCGCCGAGGCTGACGGTCGCGACGAGCGCGCCGTCCGCCCCGAGGATCGGCGCGGCGACGGCCGACACCCCGCCCAGGTAGTCGTCCCGGCTCACCGCGATCCCGCTCGCCCGGGCCTCGTCGAGGTGCGCGGCCAGCTCCGCCGGGTCGACGTGCGTGGAACCGGTGAAGGCCCGCAGCTCGCCACCGAGCACCCGCTCGCGCAGCGCCGGATCGAACGCCGCCATCACGACCGGCGCCGCCGCCGCGTGGTACGGCAGCACCGTCCCGATCCCGATACCGGCCACGACCAGCGGTTTCCCGCCCTCGACCCGGTCGATGCAGACCGCTCCCGCGTCGGCGGGCACCATCAGGAACGCGGTGTCACCGAACCGGGCGGCGAGCTCCTCCAGGGCGGGTCGCGCCTCGGTGCGCAGGTCGAACTCGGCCAGCGCGGCGGCGCCGACGGCGAAGACCGGCATCCGGATCCGGTAGGCCCCCGCCGCGTCGCGGTGCACCCACCCGGCCTCGACGAACGAGGTCATCAGCCGGTGCACGGTCGGCTTGTTCAGCCCGCTCGCGGCCGTCAGCTCGGCGAGGGTGATCACCGGGCGGTCGGCGCCGAAGTGTTCGAGCAGACGGCAGGCCCGCAGCACCGAGCCGACGGTCTCCCGGCTCTCACCGGCCACGGTCACCTCACTGGTCGTGTCGTCGGGGCCTCAGGTTATCGAGCGGCTCGTCGATCGGTGCTGCCCGCTCGCTGTCGACGTCTTGACACATCGCCTCTCCTCCGGCCACATTTTCGGAACGCGTATCGCATCACGATACACAGAGAGGTGATCAGTGGAACTGCGCGAGATGATCTCGACGGAACTCGTCCGGGCCCCCGGTGTCTGGGACGGGCTGACCGCACGGCTGGCCGAGCAGGCCGGCTTCGGAGCGCTGTGCGCGTCCGGCTTCGCGATCTCCGCGGCGCTCGGCTACCCGGACGCGGAGCTGTACACGATGTCGGAGAACCTGCAGGCCGTGCGCACGGTGCGGGAGGCCAGCGCGCTGCCGGTGGTCGCCGACATCGACACCGGCTACGGCAACGCGGTCAACGCGGCCCGGACCGCGCGCCGGTTCGCCGACGCCGGGGTGGCCGCGGTGTTCATGGAGGACCAGCGCTCCCCGAAGCGCTGCCCGCTGATCCCGGGGGCCGCGGTCGATCTCGTCGGCGTCGCGGAGGCCGCGGGCAAGGTCCGGGCGGTGAAGGACGCGGCCGGCGACATGATCGTCATCGCCCGCACCGACGCGCAGGGCGAGGACGCACTCCGGAGGGCCGAGGCGTACGTGGAGGCCGGTGCCGACATGATCATGCCGGTGACGAAGACGTTCTCCACGGTCGAGGAGTGGGCCCGCTGCCGGGAGGTCGCCGGCGTCCCGCTGACGGCGACCCTCACGGCATCGGCGTGGACCGAGCGCGAGTTCACCCCGGAGGTCATGGAGCAGGTCGGGGTCCGGCTCGCGCTGCTGCCGACCCAGGTGCTGATGGCCGTCACCGGGGCCGCGCAGCGCTGCCTGCAGCGCCTGGCCGCGGGCGAGCCGCCGGCGTCGGTGAGCGCCGACGGCATGGGGCACCACGACTTCGTCGGCCTGATCGGGATGGACGAGATCGAGCGCCAGCAGCACGCCTACCTGCCCGCGACGGTGTGACCATGGGCTCGACGATCACCGAGAAGATCCTCGCCCGGGCCGCGGGGGTGGAGTCGGTGCGGGCCGGGGAGAACCTTCCGGTCCGCCCCGACCACATGATCGCGTACGACTTCCCCGGCTACACCGACGTGATGTTCCGGCAGATGCACGACGACTTCGGCATCCGCGAGCTCGCCGAGCCGGAGCGCTACGTCGTCTTCATCGACCACATGCTCACCCGCGGCGACGCCCGCGAGCAGGAGGTCCACCAGGTCACCCGGGACTGGTGCGAGTACTACGGGATCGCCCTGCACGAGGCCCGCGGGATCGGGCACCAGGTGATGGCCGAGCTCGGCTACGCCCGGCCCGGGAACTTCCTCGTCCACTTCGACGGGCACGTCTCCGGGGCGGGCGCGTTCGGCGCGCTCGGCTGGGGCGTGCGCCGCGACCTGCTGGAGGCGTGGGTCTCCGGGCAGATCTTCCTCGACGTCCCGGCCACGACCCGGTTCGAGCTGACCGGGGAGTTCCGGCCCGGCGTCGACAGCCGGGACCTGGTGCACCGCATCATCGGCGACCACGGCGCCGACGGCTGCGCGCACCAGGTGATGGAGTTCGGCGGGCCGGGCGCCCGGGCGATGCCGATCGACCAGCGGCAGGGCCTGTGCGGCATGGCGATGTTCACCGGCGCGGTGTCGGCGGTGTTCGAACCGGACGAGGCGGCACTGGAGTACGCCCGCCGGACCGGCGCCACGGATCTCGTGCCGCAGTCGCCGGACCCGGACGCGGAGTACCGGGCCGTCCACCACTACGACCTGTCGACGATCACACCGCAGGTGGTCCTGCCCGGCTCGGCCCGTTCCGCGCACACCCGCGACGCCGCCGACCTGGGCGGGACCGCGGTGACCAAGGCGTTCATCGGCTCCTGCGCGTCGGGCCGGATCGAGGACATCCGGGCGGCCGCGCTCGTCCTCGACGGCCGCCGCGTCGCGCCCGGCGTCGAGCTGAACGTCGTCCCGACCTCGGAGGCGGTGCACCGGCAGGCCGAGGACGAGGGCCTGCTCGACGTGCTCCGCGCGGCCGGGGCACAGATCGCCCGGTCGAGCTGCGACTTCTGTTTCGGCTACCAGAAGCCGTTGCAGCCCGAGGAGAACTGCATCTCCACCGGCGTCCTCAACATCTCCGGCCGGATGGGCAGCACCGCCGCCAACATCTACATGGGATCGGCGTCGACGGTCGCCGCCAGCGCCGTCGCCGGCAGCATCACCGCCGCCGGGGAGGGGACGGACCGGTGAGCGCGAAGCGCGACTACCCGCCGCCGCCCGACGTGATCACCGGCCGCGTGGCCTGGGTGTTCGGCGACGACTTCGACATCGACCTCGTGACCGGCGTCGAGAACATCAAGTCCTACGACGCCGCGTTCCTCCGCGGCGTCGTCATGCAGGCCTACGACCCGGGCTTCGCCGACCGGGTCCGGCCCGGCGACGTGATCGTCGGTGGCCGGAACTTCGGCTACGGCCACCCGCACTACCCGCCGATGGTCGCGCTGCGCGACCTCGGGATCGCCGCGGTGCTCGCCGAGTCGTTCTCGCCCGGGTTCTGGCGCGGCGAGACCTACAACGGGATGCCGCTGATCACGGTCCCCGGCATCACCGCCGCCGTGGCCACCGGCGACGACCTGAGCCTCGACTGGCGTGCCGCCGCCGTCACCCTGCCCGGCGGCCGGACGCTGCAGGGCACCCCGCCCGCCGAGCGGGTCGCCCGGGTCATCGAGGCGGGCGGCTCGCTGAAGCTGCTGCTCGCCGAGCACGCGCGCACCTGACACCCCACCACCTCGATCACCGCCGATCTGGAGCACACGTGTCCGAGACGACCTCGCCGCCCGGCGCCGGGACCTCCGCGCCGCCGTCCACCCTCTCCGCCCGCCGGGCCGCCCTCGCCGGCGGCGTGGGAACGCTGATCGAGTACTACGACTTCAGCGTCTACGCCTTCCTCGCCGTCACCCTCGGCCCGCTGTTCTTCCCCAGCGACGAGCCCGGGGTCTCCATCCTGCTCACGCTCGCCGTGTTCGGGTCCGCCTACGTCATGCGCCCGATCGGCGGCTGGTTCTTCGGCCGCCTCGGCGACCGTCGCGGACGCAAGCACGCGCTCGTCGTCACCGTCGTCACGATGGGCGTCTTCTCCGGTGTCCTCGGCCTGCTGCCGGACTTCGCGACGGCCGGCGTCCTCGCCCCGGTCCTGCTCGTGCTGGTCCGCCTCGCGCAGGGCTTCTCCGCCGGCGGCGAGATCGGCGGCGCGGCGACCTACGTCGCCGAGTCCGCGCCACCCGGGAAGCGCGGCCTCTACGGCTCGCTCACCCCGGTCGGCTCGACGCTCGGGTTCTCGGTCGCCGCCGCCGTCGTCGGCCTGGTCACCGCGTTCACGACACCCGAACAGATGTCCGCCTGGGGCTGGCGGATCCCGTTCCTGATCGCCGTCCCGCTCGCGGTCGTCTGCCTGTGGGTGCGGGTCAAGCTGGAGGACACCGCCGAGTTCGAGTCGATGGCCGAGCGCAAGGAGGTCGTGCGCAGCCCGCTGCTCAGCGTGGTCCGGGAGCGGCCCGGTGCGGTGCTGCGGGTGGTCGGCATCGCGATCGCGATGAACGGGACCGGCTACGTCGGCCTCACGTACTTCAGCACCTACCTGATCCAGACCCAGGGGTTCGACAAGCAGGCGGTGTACTGGGCCTCGGCGATCGGCATCGCGCTGGCCTGCGCCACCTACCCGCTGGCGGGCATGCTCACCGACCGGTTCGGCCGCAAGCCCGTGCTGCTGTCGGCCTACGCGCTCTACCTGGTGATCGCCTGGCCGGCGTTCGCGCTGCTCGGGGCGACGTCGAGCATCGTGGTGGTGACGCTGGTCTACGTCGTCTACATGGCGGTCAACGGTCTCGCCCAGGTCCCGGCGTTCCCGCAGTTCACCGAGCTGTTCCCGCGTCGCGTCCGCTACACCGGCGTCGCGCTGGGCTTCAACATCGGCACGATCCTCGCCGGTGGCACGGCCCCGTACGTGTCCGCGCAGCTCGTGCAGAGCACCGGGAACCCGATGTCGCCCGCGTTCTGGGTGCTGGGCGTCGCGCTCGTCGGCGTCGTCACCGTCCTGACGCTGCGCGAGACCGGCCGGGAGCGCCTGCCGGTGTAGCGGGTACACCGGAGCCATGATCGACCGGTTCGACGGCTGGATCTCCGGACTCGGCACGCAGGAGGGGCGGCGGATCGTGGTCGGGCACTGGCCACGGTCCCCGCTCGGGTCCTTCACCGACGTGATGACGGAGGACGCCGGTGGCACCCGGACGCTGCTGGCGCCCTCCGGCGACGTCGCGACGTTCGTGTCCGCCACCTACACGTTCGACGAGGTCCGGGTGGTCCCGGTGACCCACACCGTGCGTGGCGACCGGCGCCAGGTCGTCGCCGGCCCGCTGGAGGTCGCCTGGCGGGTCGGCCCGCGCCCGCCGCTCGGTCTGCTGCTGGCGGCCGTGCCCGGGCCGGTCGCCGTGAACCGGTACTGGCTGCGGGCGATCGACCCGCTGGCCCGCCGCGTCCAGCCGGGTGTGCGGACCGTCGGCAGCGCGGGTGGTGGGCGCCGCGAGTACTACGGAGCCCGCGACCTGCACCGGATCGCGGCCGCCGTCGTCCGCTGGGACGGCGTGGACCTCGGCGGCCTCGCACCCGTCGTCCCGGCGGTGCGGTTCGGGTTCGGTTCGGCGCCCGCCTGCCCGTCGCACGTGCGGATCACCACCCTGGTCGAGCGTGCCTTGACGTGACGTGAGCCCGCCCGTGAAGGTGATCCGACAACCGAAGACGGCGGACGGGTCCGCAGGAAGCCGGCGCGAGTCCGGCGCGGTCCCGCCACTGTGAGCCCTCGCCCTCCGGGGGAGGGGAGCCAGACACTGCGCCCGCCCGCCGCGCCCACCTCCACCCGGGACGAGGATCCCGAGGAAGGTCCTTTGCGATGACGCGCGCCACGACCGGGGACGACGCCCGGTGATCCTCCTTCTCTCGACCTCCGACACCGACCTGCTCTCCGCCCGGGCCTCGGGCGCCGACTACCGGCTCGCCAACCCGAACCGGGTGGTGCACGACGAGCTGGCGGCGATGGCCGACGAGGCCGACGTCGTGGTCGTCCGGGTGCTCGGTGGCTACCGGTACTTCGAGGAGGGCCTGGACCTGCTGCGGACCCGGTCCACCCCGCTGGTCTGCCTGGGCGGGGAGATGGCCCCGGACGCCGAGATGATGGAGCTGTCCTCCACCTCGGCCGGCATCGCGGCGGAGGCGCACACCTATCTCGCCCAGGGCGGGACCGGGAACCTGCGGCAGCTGCACGCGTTCCTCTCCGACACCGTGCTGCTCACCGGTGAGGGCTTCGAGCCCCCGGAGGAGCTGCCGGAGTGGGGGATCCTCGCGCGCGACGCCGCCGAGCTCGACGGCCCCACCGTCGCCGTCCTCTTCTACCGGGCCCAGCACCTGGCCGGGAACACCACCTACATCGAGGCGCTCTGCGACGCGATCGAGGCGAAGGGCGGGCGCCCGCTGCCGATCTGGTGCGCGTCGCTGCGCCAGGCGCCGTCCGCGCTGCTGGACACCCTGCGCGACGCCGACGCCATGGTCGTCACCGTCCTCGCCGCCGGCGGCACGAAGCCCGCCTCGGCGCAGGCCGGTGGCGAGGACGAGGAGTGGGACGTCACCGAGCTCGCCGCACTCGACGTCCCGATCCTGCAGGGGCTGTGCCTCACCTCCTCCCGCGCGACCTGGGAGGAGAACGACGACGGCCTGTCCCCGCTCGACGTCGCCACCCAGGTGGCGGTGCCGGAGTTCGACGGCCGCCTGATCACCGTCCCGTTCTCCTTCAAGGAGACCGACGACGACGGCCTCTCGGTCTACGTCCCCGACCACGAGCGGGCCGCCCGGGTCGCCGGGATCGCGGTGAACCACGCGAACCTGGGCCGCGTCCCGAACGCGGACAAGAAGATCGTGCTCATGATGTCGGCCTACCCGACCAAGCACGCCCGGATCGGCAACGCGGTCGGCCTGGACACCCCGGCGAGCGCGATCGCGCTGCTGCGGACGATGGCGGCCGCGGGGTACGACACCGGGGACTTCCCGGGTGTCGAGGCCGGTGACGGCGACGCGCTGATGCACGCGCTGATCGAGGCCGGCGGGCAGGACCCGGACTGGCTGACCGAGGAGAAGCTCGCCGGGAACCCGATCCGGATCTCCGGCGAGACCTACCGGTCCTGGTTCGAGACGCTGCCGGCGGACTTCCGCGACGGCGTCACCGGGCACTGGGGCGACGCGCCCGGCGAGCACTACGTGTCCGGGGGCGACATCGTCGTCGCGGCACTGCGCTCGGGCAACGTGACGCTGATGGTGCAGCCGCCGCGCGGGTTCGGCGAGAACCCGGTCGCGATCTACCACGACCCGGACCTGCCGCCGTCGCACCACTACCTGGCCGCCTACCGCTGGCTGGCGGCGCCGGTGCCGGACGGCGGGTTCGGCGCGCACGCGATCGTGCACATCGGCAAGCACGGCAACCTGGAGTGGCTGCCCGGCAAGACGCTGGGGATGTCGGCGTCGTGCGGCACCGACGCGGTGCTGGGCGACCTGCCCATGGTCTACCCGTTCCTGGTCAACGACCCGGGCGAGGGCACCCAGGCCAAGCGGCGCGCACACGCGACGCTGGTCGACCACCTCATCCCGCCGATGGCCCGCGCGGAGAGCTACGGCGACATCGCGCGGCTCGAGCAGCTGCTCGACGAGCACGCCAACATCTCCGCGCTCGACCCGGCCAAGCTGCCCGCGATCCGCCAGCAGATCTGGACGCTGATGACCGCGGCGAAGATGGACCACGACCTGGGCCTCGACGAGCGCCCGGACGAGGACGTCTTCGACGACATGCTCATGAACGTCGACGGCTGGCTGTGCGAGATCAAGGACGTCCAGATCCGGGACGGCCTGCACGTCCTCGCCCTGGCCCCGGCCGGCGAGCAGCGGGTCGACCTGGTGCTCGCGATGCTGCGCGCCCGCCAGATGTGGGGCGGCGAGCAGTCGGTGCCCGGCCTGCGGCAGGCACTCGGCCTGGTGGAGGACGGCTCCGAGACCGGCGCCCGCACCGACGCCGTCGAGACGGTGGCCCGCGCCCTGGTCGCCGGGATGGAGAACCGCGGCTGGGACGCCGGCGCCGCCCCGGACGTCGTCGCCTCGGCCGAGGAGCTCCCCGGGGCGGATCTCGCCGCCGTGGAGACGATCCTGCGGTTCGCCGCCGACGAGGTCGTGCCCCGCCTCGACGCCACCGCGCACGAGCTGGACCGGGTGCTGCACGCCCTGAACGGCGGTTTCGTCCCGGCCGGGCCGTCCGGCTCGCCCCTGCGCGGGCTGATCAACGTGCTCCCGACCGGGCGGAACTTCTACTCGGTCGACCCGAAGGCCGTCCCGTCGAAGCTCGCCTGGGAGACCGGGCAGGCGATGGCCGAGTCGCTCGTCGAGCGCTACAAGGCCGACCACGGCGAGTACCCGAGCTCGGTCGGGCTGTCGGTGTGGGGGACCAGCGCCATGCGGACCTCCGGCGACGACGTCGCCGAGGTCTTCGCGCTGCTGGGCGTCCGCCCCGTCTGGGACGAGGCGTCGCGTCGCGTGCGGGACCTCGAGGCGATCGGGCTCGACGAGCTCGGCCGCCCCCGGATCGACGTGACCGTCCGCATCTCCGGGTTCTTCCGGGACGCGTTCCCGCACGTCCTCGCCCTGCTCGACGACGCCGTGAAGCTGGTGTCCGAGCTCGACGAGCCGGCCGAGCAGAACTACGTCCGCGCGCACGTGCTCGCCGACCGCGAGCGGCACGGCGACGACCGCCGCGCCCGCACCCGGATCTTCGGCTCCAAGCCGGGCACCTACGGCGCCGGCCTGCTCCAGCTGGTCGACTCGCGCGACTGGCGGGGCGACTCCGACCTGGCCGAGGTCTACTCGACCTGGGGCGGCTACGCCTACGGCCGCGGCCTCGACGGCGTCCCCGCGCGGGACGACATGGAGAACGCCTACCGGCGGATCGCGGTGGCGGCGAAGAACATCGACACCCGTGAGCACGACATCGCCGACTCCGACGACTACTACCAGTACCACGGCGGCATGGTCGCCACGGTGCGCGCGCTCACCGGCTCCGCGCCGGCCGCGTACGTCGGCGACTCCACGCGGCCCGAGTCGGTCCGCACCCGCAGCCTGCACGAGGAGACGTCCCGGGTGTTCCGTGCCCGGGTGGTCAACCCGCGCTGGATGGCCGCGATGCGCCGGCACGGCTACAAGGGCGCCTTCGAGATGGCCGCGACCGTCGACTACCTGTTCGGCTGGGACGCCACCACCGGCGTCATCGCCGACTGGCAGTACGAGACCCTGACCAGCGAGTACGTGCTGGACCCGGAGAACCGCAAGTTCCTCACCGAGTCCAACCCGTGGGCGCTGCACGGGATGGCGGAGCGGCTGCTGGAGGCCGTCGACCGCGGACTGTGGGAGTCGCCCGAGCCCGCCACGCTGGACGCGCTGCGCCAGGCGTACCTCGAGTCGGAGGGCGACCTCGAGGACGACGAGTAGGTCCCGGGGCAGAGCCTGTCTCAGAATGAGACAAGGATAGGCTGCCCTAAGCTGTTAGCTCTGTCACTGTCGAGCACGTCGCTCCGCGGCGTCGGATTCCGGCCGGATCTGCTCCGGCCGGAATCCGGAGAATCGTTCGGATTCCGGCCGGGGGACACGTGTGTCCGGAGCCGGAGGAGAGGATGACGGAGACAATGACGTATCTGTTGTCGAGACAGGACAGGCAGACGCTCACGAGGGTGGTCTACGCGGCCTTCCCGCACCGCACCTTCCCGGTCGGCCCCTACCAGCGGGCCGCGGACGCCGTGATCGAACAGGCGGCGACCGACCCCCGCATGCTGGCGCAGCTCGTGCAGGGCCTCGGCGAGCTCGACGCCCAGCGGGACGTCCCGTTCGCCGAGCTCGACCTCGACACCGCGGCCGCCGTGCTGCGCGGTGCCGACGGCAGCCCGTTCGTCACCGCGATCGTCGACAGCGCGATCGTGACGCTCTACAGCGACCCGGAGGTGTGGGAGCTGCTCGGCTACGAGGGCCCCTCCTTCGACAGGGGTGGCTACGTCGACCGCGGGTTCGACGACCTCGACTGGCTCCCGGAGCCGCGCATCGAGCACCGGGAAGGGGTGTGACCATGCCGAGGTTCGCCTACGACGACGCCGACGTGGTCGTCGTGATCGGGTCGGGTGCGGGCGGCGGGACCGTCGCGGCCGAGCTCTGCCGGCGCGGCATCAGGACGGTCGTCCTGGAGGCCGGTCCGCACCTGACCGGCGCCGACTACCACCAGGACGAGTGGCCCGCGTTCGCTCAGATGGCCTGGACCGATCCGCGCACCACGTCCGGCAGCTGGCAGATCGCGCAGGACTTCCCGAACCTGCCGGCCTGGCTGGTGAAGGCGGTCGGAGGGACCACCACCCACTGGGCCGGCGCGTGCCCGCGGTTCAAGGCCCACGAGCTCGCCGCACGCAGCACGTACGGCGACATCGAGGGCGCGACCCTGCTCGACTGGCCGATCGCGCTGGCCGAGCTGGAGCCGTACTACGACCAGGCGGAGATCAGGATGGGGGTCAGCCACCGGCACGGACGGCCCCCGCTGCCCGCGAACAACAACTACAAGGTGTTCGCGAACGGCGCCGAGAAGCTGGGCTACCAGTACTACGCGACGGGCCCCTACGCCACGAACGCCGAGCCGTACGACGGCCGACCGGCCACCGTCCAGGACGGGTTCAACTTCCAGGGCGACAAGCAGGGATCCAAGTGGTCGACCCTGGTCGCGGAGCTGCCGAAGGCCGAGGCGACCGGCAACCTCGACCTGCGCCCGGACTCGCACGCCACCCAGATCCTGCACGACGCGTCGGGCCGCGCCACCGGCGTGCTCTACGTCGACCGCAACGGTGCCCTGCGCCGCCAGCGCGCCGCCGTGGTGTGCGTGGCGGGCAACGCGATCGAGACCGCCCGGCTCCTGCTGCTGTCGGAGTCGCCGCAGCACCCCGACGGGCTCGCCAACTCGTCGGGCCAGGTCGGACGCAACTACATGCGGCACACCACCGGGACGGTGTGGGGGCAGTTCGACAAGCCCGTCCACATGTACCGCGGCGAGACGATGGCCGGCGTGATCTCCGACGAGTCCCGGCACGACCCCTCGCGCGGGTTCGTCGGCGGCTACTACATGGAGACGATCTCGCTGGGCCCGGCGTTCCTCGCCAAGTTCGTCGCGCCCGGCAAGTGGGGCTCGCAGCTGACCGAGCTGCTCGACGGCTACCGGAACACCGCCGGCATGTGGATCGTCGGCGAGGACATGCCGCAGGCGGGGAACCGGATCACGCTCAGCGGGGAGACGGTCGACGCGCACAAGCTGCCCGTCGCCGACGTCCACTTCGACGACCACCCCAACGACGTCGCGATGCGCCGGCACGGCCAGACGCAGGGCGCCGCGGTCTACCGGGCCGTCGGCGCGCACCGCACGATCGAGACGCCGCCCTACCCGTCGACGCACAACCTCGGGACGTGCCGGATGAGCCAGCGGCCCCGCGACGGCGTCGTCGACCGGTTCGGCCGGACCCACGACATACCGAACCTGTTCGTCTCCGACGGCAGCGTGTTCACCACCGGTGCCGCCGCGAACCCGACGCTGACGATCGTCGCGCTGGCCCTGCGGCAGGCCGAGTACATCGCGACCGAGCTGGACAAGGAGCTCGCAGCATGACCGCACCGACGAGCGCGCCACCCGACCCGTACGCGTTCCTGCCCGCCGTCCCGACCTTCACCGTGACCAGCACCGACGTCGCCGACGGCACCCCGCTCGCTGCGCCGCAGGTCAGCGGGATCATGGGCGCCGGCGGTGAGGACAGGTCGCCGGCGCTGAGCTGGCACGGCCATCCGAGCGCGACCCGCAGCTTCGCCGTCACCTGCTACGACCCGGACGCGCCGACGGCCGCCGGCTTCTGGCACTGGGCGGTGGCCGACATCCCGGCGTCGGTCACCGGACTCGAGGCCGGAGCCGGTTCCGACGACGGCTGGCTGCTGCCCGAGGGTGCGCTCGCGCTGCGCAACGACGCGGGTCTGCACCGGTACCTGGGCGCGGCCCCGCCGGAGGGGCACGGCGTGCACCACTACTACTTCGTGGTGCACGCGGTCGACGTGCCGCGGATCGGGATCCCGCGTGACGCCGGTGGGTCCTACCTCGGGTTCCTGTTGTTCTCGCACACGCTCGCCCGGGCGACGGTGGTCGCCGAGTACGAGCGCTGAGGCGGCCGGCGCCGCTCGTGAGTGGTCGTGGCGGCCAGGACCGCCACGACCACTCACGAGTGGCGGAGCCGCTCCAGCGCGGCGAGCACGAGGTCCGCGTCCGGCCCGAGGGCGTCGTGGACCTCGCGCTCGACCGCGTCGACACCGGCGCGCAGCGATCCGTGCAGCTCGCGGCCCCGCGCGGCCAGCAGCACCAGCACCCGTCGCCGGTCGATCTCGTCCGGGCGGCGGTAGACCAGGCCGCGTTCCACCAGCCGGTCGACGATCTTCGTCAGGGTCGGCGCCGGCACCATCGCGTGCGCGGCGATCTCCGACATCGGGTGGCCCTCGCCGTCGGCGAGCAGGTCCAGCACCCGCCAGGCGTCCAGACCCGGGCCGTGCGGCGGCCGCACGAGCTCCTCGATGCGCCGCTCCACCCGGTTCGCGGCGCGGCCCAGCGCGGCGGCGGCACCGGCGGTGCGCGGCTCGGCGGCGCTCAACACGTCCTCCTCGGCAGTCGGGCGTAGTGACGTGGTCGCTGTCATCGTAAACACTGTCACCTCGAACGGATCCGGAGGTGACGCCCGTGGCCACCACGCTCGACGTCGCCTTCGTGGTCCCGCGCAGCGGGCCCGCCGGGCTGTTCGGGCCGGCCTGCGAGGCCTGCGGGGACCTCGCCGCCGCCGAGCTGAACGAGGCCGGGGGAGTGCTCGGGCGGGAGGTCCGCCTGCACCCGGTCGACGGCGGCCGCGCACCCGCCGCCGTCGCGGCCGAGGTGGCGGGGCTGCTCGACGCCGGCGTCGTCGGCGCGGTCTCGGGCTGGCACATCTCGGCGGTCCGCCAGGCGCTCGCACCGGTCGTCGGCGGCCGGGTGCCCTACGTCTACGCGCCGCTCTACGAGGGCGGCGAGCGGACGCCGGGGATCTTCCTCACCGGCGAGACACCGGAGAACCAGGTGCTCCCCGGGCTGCGCTGGATGGCCGCGGAGCTCGGCGTCCGCACGTGGTGCGTGGTCGGGAACGACTACGTCTGGCCGCGCGGCTCCGCCCGGGTGGTGCGCCGCTGGGCCCGCGGGACGCCGGACGTCCGGGTGCTCGACGAGACCTTCCTCCCGCTGGGCACCGACGACTTCGGTCCCGCGGTCGAACGGGTGCGCCGCTCCGGTGCGCAGGGCGTGCTCATGTTCCTGGTCGGCTCCGACGCGGTCGGGTTCAACCGGGCCTTCGCCGCGGCCGGCGCGGACCGCGGCCGGGTGCGGTTCTCCCCGCTGATGGAGGAGAACATGCTGCTCGCGACCGGGGCGGAGGCCACCCGCGAGCTCTACGCGGCGGCCGGCTGGTTCGAGACGCTCGCGACGGCGTCGGCGCTGGAGTTCTCCGGCCGCTATGCCGCGCGGTTCGGCGTCCGGGCGCCGGTGCCCGGGGCGCTCGCCGAGTCGTGCTTCGAGGCGGTCACCCTGCTCGGTGCGCTCGCCGGGCGGGCCCGGTCGACCGATCCGGCCGCGCTGCTGGCCGTCGCCGAGTCCACGGGGTTCGACGGTCCCCGCGGCGCGGTGTCGCTGCACGACGGGCACCTGCGCCAGGACGTCTACCTGGCCCGTGCGGACGGCCTGTCCTTCGACGTTCTCGACCGGCTCGCTTGACACCAGGTCGTATCGATCGACATATTTCCATCTGACAGTAACCGCGTCGGATGGGGCCCCGCGTGCCGACCTACACCCACCACTGCCCGGACTGCGGCGAGTTCGACCTGGTCCGTCCGATGGCCCGCTCCGGCGCCGGGGCGTCCTGCCCGGGCTGCGGCGCGGACGCGCGGCGGGTCTTCGGGGCACCGGCGCTGCGCGGCGTCGATCCCGCCCTGCGCCGCGCGCTCGACGACTCCGCCGCGAGCGCCGACGCCCCGGCCGTCGTGTCCTCGGTGCCCGGCCGGTCGCGGCGCGCCACCCCGGTGACCCGGGACCCGCGCCACGCCCGCCTGCCGCGCCCCTGAGCCCAGCACAGACAGGAGTACCGCCGTGCCCGATGTCGTGTTCACCGTCGACCAGGCGAAGTCCATGCGCGACCAGGCCGTTCCCGGCCACAACCGCTGGCACCCGGACATCCCGCCCGCCGTCACCGTCCGGCCCGACTCGACGATCCGCGTGGAGTGCCGGGAGTGGACCGACGGGCAGATCGGCAACAACGACTCCGCGAACGACGTCCGCGATGTCGACCTGCGCGGCGCGCACATGCTGTCCGGGCCGATCGCGATCGAGGGTGCCGAGCCGGGTGACCTGCTCGTCGTCGACATACTCGATCTCGGGCCGGTGCCGCAGGAGACCGGCCCGGCACCCGGTCAGGGCTGGGGCTACACCGGGATCTTCTCCAAGCAGAACGGCGGCGGGTTCCTGACCGACACGTTCCCGGACGCCTACAAGGCCATCTGGGACTTCGCCGGCCAGAAGGCCACCTCCCGGCACGTCCCCGGCGTGTCCTACACCGGGATCACGCACCCCGGGCTGTTCGGGACCGCGCCGTCGCCGGAACTGCTGGCCCGCTGGAACGCCCGGGAGCGGGCGCTGATCGCGACCGACCCGGACCGGGTGCCGGCGCTGGCCCTGCCGCCGCTGGAGGACGAGGTGCTCGGCGGGACGGCGTCGGGTGACGTGCTGGCCGGGATCGCCCGGGACGGCGCACGGACCGTCCCCGCCCGGGAGAACGGCGGCAACCACGACATCAAGAACTTCACCCGCGGCTCCCGGGTGTTCTACCCGGTGCACGTGCCCGGCGCCCTGTTCTCGGGCGGTGACCTGCACTTCTCCCAGGGCGACGGCGAGATCACCTTCTGCGGCGCCATCGAGATGGGCGGGTTCATCGACTTCCACGTCGACCTGATCAAGGGCGGGATGGCGACCTACGGCGTCACCACCAACCCGATCCTGATGCCCGGCAACGTCGAGCCGCGCTACTCCGAGTTCGTGACCTTCATCGGGATCGGCGTCGACCACACCACCGACACCCAGCTCTACAACGACGCGACCGTCGCCTACCGCAACGCGTGCCTCAACGCCGTCACCTACCTGGAGAAGTTCGGGTACTCGGGCCCGCAGGCGTATCTGCTGCTCGGGTCGGCGCCGATCGAGGGCCGGGTGTCGGGCGTCGTCGACATCCCGAACGCGTGCTGCTCGCTCTACCTGCCGACGGCGATCTTCGACGACGACATCCGCCCGTCGGCGGCCGGCCCGGCCCGCCGGGACCGGGGGAGCTGCGCGGTGTCGTCGTGACGCACTACGGCCGCGAGGTCCCGCACGAGGTCTTCGAGATCCGGGAGCTCGAACTGGCCTGCGGCCGGACGCTGCGCCCGGCCCGGATCGCCTACCGCACCTACGGCCAGCTGAACGCCGGCCGGAGCAACGCGGTCCTGTACCCGACCTGGTACTCGGGCCGGCACTGGGACAACGAGTGGCTGATCGGCGAGGGCCGGGCGCTCGACCCGGCGCGCTGGTTCGTGATCGTGCCGAACATGCTGGGCAACGGCCTGTCGACGTCACCGTCGACCGTGCCGCACCCCGACGACGGGCCGAGCTTCCCGCCGATCCGGGTGATCGACAACGTCGCGGCCCAGCACCGTCTGGTCACCGAGCTGTTCGGGATCGAGCGGCTCGCGCTCGTGCTGGGCTGGTCGATGGGTGCCGGGCAGACCTACCAGTGGGCCGTCAGCCACCCGGAGATGGTGCAGCGGATGCTGCCGTTCTGCGGGTCGCCGCGCACCGCACCGCACAACCGCGTCTTCCTCGACTCGCTGCGGGCTGCCCTGACCGCCTCGGCCGGGTTCGACGGCGGCCGCTACACGACGCCGCCGGTCCAGGGGCTGCGCGCCTTCGCCCGGATCTATGCGGGCTGGGGGTTCTCCCAGGCGTTCTACTGGGAGGAGCGCTGGCGCGAGCTCGGGTTCACCTCGCTGGAGGACTTCGTCGTCGGCTTCTGGGAGGGGTTCTTCCTGGACGGGCGGGACCCGAACAACCTGCTCACGATGCTCGACACCTGGTGGCACGGCGACGTCGGTGCGACGCCCGGTTTCGGCTCCACCGAGGAGGCGCTCGCCTCGATCCGGGCGAGGGCGATCGTCATGCCGGCCGAGAAGGACCTCTACTTCCCGCCCGAGGACGAGGCCTGGGCGGTGTCGCAGATGACCAACGGCGCGGAGCTGCGGGTGATCCCGGGCGTCTGGGGGCACTTCGCCGGCGGCGGGCCGGGGGAGCGGGCGCCGGACAACCCCGACACGCTGTTCATCGACGCCGCCGTCGCCGAGCTCCTGGCCGGGCCCTCCGGGATCTGACGGCGGATCAGCCGGGGAGGCGGGTGCGGGAGGCGGTCGCGGCGCCGGTCAGGGCCAGGACCGCCACCGCCCCGAGCAGCACCGGCATCGCGACGGCCGGGGAGGCCAGCAGCACCAGCAGCGCACCGCCCAGCCCGACGAACGACGCGTTCGCCAGCTGGTCGAGCAGCTGCGCGGCCGACGAGTGGCCGCCGACGTCGGCCGGGGCGGAGTGCGCCAGCGTCAGGTAGGCGACCGCGGAGAACGCGACGCCCATCCCGAGCCCCGCGCACCCCCAGGCGACGACCGCGACCCAGCCCGGCAGCCAGCCGGCGGCGACCGGGAGGAGACCCACCTGACCGACCGCGATCATCACGAACCCGGCGCGCAGCATCGCCGATCGGTCCCGGTCCGGGTGGCGGCCCTGCCAGGCCGCGGCCGCGGACCAGCCGAGCGAGGCGACGATCAGCGGGATCCCGGCGGCGGAGAGCGACCAGCCGTGCGTCGCGGTGAGGATCAACGGCAGGAACGACACCACGGAGAGGAACGCGCCCGCGACCAGGCCCCGGGCGGCGACGACGGCCGGGATCCCGGGGCGGGCCGTGAACGTCCCGCGGGGCAGCAGCCGCCGCAGCGACGGGACGAGCAGCACCAGCGCGACCGTCCCCACCACGGCGCCGTGGACGTCGACGTTCTCGAACGCCCAGCTCAGCCCCGCCACCCCGAGCGCGGCACCGGCCGCGGCGAGCACCGTCGGCGTCCCGGCGGGGCCGGGCGGGCGCGGGGCCGGTGGACCGAGCCGGCGCACCGCGGGCAGGACGAGGACCAGCGCCGACCCGACGACGGGCAGCAGCCCGAGGAACACCCAGTGCCAGGAGAACCGCTCGGTGACGACGGCCGCGAGCGGCGGGCCGACCAGCGACGGCAGCACCCACGCCGAGGAGATCAGCCCGAACACCGCGGGCCGCAGCCGCGCCGGGTACACCTCGGCGACCAGCACGTACACCGCGACGCCCTGCACCCCGGCGCCGAGCCCCTGCAACACCCGCCCGGCCAGCAGCGTGCCCATCGCCTCCGCGGACCCGGCGACCAGCAGCCCGGCGCCGAACACCACCGGGGCCACGACGAGCGCCACGCGGGGGCCGCGGGCGTCGCACCAGCGGCCGCCGGCGACCGTCCCGAACACCGCGGCGGCGAGGAACAGCACGAACGGCCAGGCGTAGAGGGTGACGCCGCCGAGATCGGCGACGATCTCCGGCATCGCCGTGCCGACGCCCATCGCCTCGAACGCGGTGAGGCTGATCAGCAGCAGGATCCCGACGGTCGTCGGGGCCCGGTCCGCCGACCAGACGCCGGGCTCCTGACCTGCTCGCCCCCCGACCGTCCCGACCACACGGGACACCCTGCGCCCTGCACCCCGGTCGAGGTCAAGCCGGTTACGGCGGCCCCGTCGGCCTCAGCCCGGCGCCGGGACGATCGCCTCGATCAGGTGCGGTCCCGGCTCGGCGCGCGCCCAGCACAGCGCCTCGAGGAGCTCCTCGGTCGTCGTGACCCGCCGGGCCGGGACGCCGAGGCCGGTCGCCAGCGCGGTGAAGTCCGGGGTCGGGTCGGTCAGGCTCAGCATCCGCCCGGCACGCCCGGAGTGCGCGGCCTCCCCGGCCCCGGTGCGGGCCAGCTCGACCCGCAGGATCGCGTACGCCGCGTTGTTGATCAGCACCGTGGTGACGTCGAGCTGCTCACGGGCCTGGGTCCACAGCGCCTGCAGGGTGTAGAGCGCGCTGCCGTCGGCCTGGACCGCCACCACCGGACGGTCCGGGGCGGCGATCGCGGCCCCCACCGCGGCCGGCGGGCCCTGTCCGATCGCACCGCCGGTCAGCGCGAGCTGGGTGTGCGTGGCGGCGGTCTGCAGGGCGGGCGCGAGCACCGCGGAGGCGGTGAGCGACTCGTCGACGACGATCGCGTCGTCCGGCAGGGTCGCCGCGACCGCCGCGCACAGCGACCGGACGTCGAGCGGGCCCGGCCCGGGCTCGGCCGCCGCCCGTGGTGCCGGCTCGGCGACGGCGTCGGCGGCGACCCGGTCGGCGAGCGCCACCAGCGCGGCCTCCGCGTCCGACGACGGGTCGGCCAGCCCCACCACCGGGCAGTTGTCCGGCACGAGGTCTCCCGGCACACCGGGGTAGCCGAAGAACGACACCGGCGACCGCGCACCGGCCAGGACCAGCGAGGACGCGCCGGAGAGCTGGTCGATCGCCTGCTCGGCGAAGTACCCGAGCTTGTCGATGCGGGGGCGCCCGGCACCGGTCTCCCAGCGTCGGGGGAACGTCTCCACCAGCAGCCGGGTCCCGGTCGCGGCGGCGATCCGGCCGGCCGCGTCGACCCCGCGGGCGGTCAGGCCCGGACCGCCCAGCAGGATCACCGCGCCCGGCGTGCCGACGGCCGTCGCCGCGTCGGCGACCCGCTGCTCCGACGGTGGCTCGGGGACGGCGGCCGTCCGGGCCGGTGCGGGCGCGCCGCCCTCGGACCACGAGACGTCGGCGGGCAGTACGAGGGTCGCGACCTGCCCGCCGCGCTCCGAGGTCGCCGCGACCGCGCGGACGGCGTCGTCGGCGACGTCGCGGACGTCGCCGGAGGTGTGCACCCACCCCGACACGGTCCGCGCGACGGAGGTGATGTCGGACTCCAGCGGCGCGTCGTGCCGGACGTGGTCGGTCGCGTGCGCACCCACCACGCACAGCAGGGGGGTGCCGGCCCGGCGCGCGTTGTGCAGGTTCGCCAGTCCGTTCCCGAGGCCCGGCCCGAGGTGCAGCAGGACGGCCGCCGGTCGCCCCGCGATGCGCGCGTAGGCGTCCGCCGCCCCGGTGGCGACCCCCTCGAACAGGGTCAGCACGCCCCGCATCCCTGGGACGTCGTCCAGTGCCTGCACGAAGTGCATCTCCGAGGTGCCGGGGTTCATGAAGCACACCTCGACACCCGCCCCGACCAGCGATCCGACCAGCGCCTGGGCGCCCCTCACCGGACGGCCCTCACCCACGTCGTCGTCATGATCCCCAGTCCACACCCTGTGACACCGCCCGGAGAACCCGGGTCCCGAGTTGCGCCGAGCACCGTGACGGCGGGGAATGGACCCCTGTGAGTACCGAACCCGACCCGCGGCGCTGGCGGGCCCTGTCCGTCTGCCTCGTCGCGGGCTTCATGAGCCTGCTCGACGTCAGCATCGTCAACGTGGCGCTGCCGTCGATGCAGGCGGGCCTGGGCGCGTCCGCAGCACAGCTGTCCTGGGTGGTGTCGGGCTACGCGCTGACGTTCGGCCTGGTCCTGGTGGCCGCGGGGCGCCTCGGCGACGACCGCGGCCGCCGCCGGATGTTCCTGCTCGGCCTCGGGCTGTTCACCCTCACCAGCGCCGCAGCCGGTCTCGCGCCGACCCCCGAGGTCCTGGTCGCGGTGCGCCTGCTGCAGGGGGTGGCGGCCGGGCTGCTGTCCCCGCAGGTCGTCGGGTTCATCCAGGACCTGTTCCGCGGCCCCGAGCGCGGGACGGCGTTCGGGATGTTCGGCGCCGTCGTCGGGATCTCGACGGCGGTCGGGCCGCTGCTCGGCGGCCTGCTGCTGGCGTGGACCGGCGACGCGGGCGGCTGGCGGTGGGTGTTCTTCGTGAACATCCCGATCGGCGTGGCCGCGCTGGTCTTCGCGGCCCGGCTGCTCCCGGCGGACGGGGTCGGCCGCGCCGCCCGCCGGCCGCTGGACCTTCCCGGGGCGGTGCTGCTCGGCGTCGGTGTGGTGAGCCTGATGCTGCCGCTGGTGCTCTCCGAACGAGACCCGGCGAGCGCCCCGTGGTGGCTGCTCGCGGTCTCGGTGGCGGCGCTGGCCGCGTTCGTGGCCTGGGAACGGCGGGCGAAGCGGAGCCACGGGCACCCGCTGGTCGACTTCGCGCTGCTGCGGACCCGCAGCTACGCGGCGGGCGCCACGCTCGGCATGACCTACTTCGCCGGGTTCACCTCGATCTTCTTCGTGCTCACGCTCTACCTGCAGAACGGTCTCGGCTACACGCCGCTGCAGACCGGCCTGGCGATGACGCCGTTCGCGCTCGGGTCCGCGGTGACGTCCGCGCTGGGCGGCCGGCTGGTGTCGCGGTTCGGGCAGCCGATGGTGGTCGTCGGGCTCGCCGTCGTCCTGCTGGGGCTGATCGCCACCGACGTGGCGCTCGCCGCCACCGCGGGCGACGCGGCGGCGACCGGCGCCGCGATCGCCGGCACCCTGCTGGTGGCCGGCGCGGGCGGCGGGCTCGTCGTCGCACCGAACCAGACCCTCGCGCTCGCCGAGATCCCGCCGGCGTCCGGCGGCACCGCGGCCGGCGTGCTGCAGACCGGGCAGCGGATCGGGACGGCGGTGGGCCTGTCCGCCGTCGGCGCGGTCTTCTTCGGCCGGCTGAGCGCGACCGGCGACTGGGCGTCGGCGATCTCCCGCGGCCTCATGATCACCGTCGGGCTGGTCGCGGTCGCGCTCGTCCTCGGCGTGGCCGATCTCGTCGCGGCGCGCCGCCGCGGGCGGACGCCGGCCGGGGCCGCCCACGACCCCGGGCCACCCTCGCCGACCGGCGGTGACTGACCCGGGACTCTCGTGTCCCCCGGATCCCGGCCGGGCCGGCACCTCGCCGGCCCGTGCCGCGACGATCATCCATCCGGGGGGGGGCGGGACGCCGGTCAGGGGGTGCCGGTACGGCCGTCGACGGCCGCCGGGGTGGCCGTCTCGTCGCGCAGCCCCGTCCGCAGCGTCTCGGTCATCAGGTACGAGCAGCCCATCGACACCAGTGCGATGAACGCGACGTACCCGGCGACCGCGTAGAGCGACCCGGTCCAGGCCACCAGCGCGGTGCACAGCAGCGGCGCGACCCCGCCCAGGATCGAGGCGATCTGGTAGGCCAGCGACGCCCCGGAGTACCGCATCCGGGTCGAGAACTGCTCCGCGAAGAACGCCGACTGCGGCCCGTAGACGGCGGACCGGCAGGCCTGCACGACGAGCCCGCCGAGGATGAACAGCCACACGTTCGACGTCGAGACCAGCCAGAAGTACGGCACCGCGAACAGCGCCAGGCACCCCATCCCGGCCAGGAACATCGGCCGCCTGCCGAGCCGGTCCGACAGCAGCCCGAACAGCAGGATCATCGGGATGTCGGACAGCGACAGGAACGCGTTCGCCGTGAGGATCGTCGTCCGCTCGTAGGCGAGCTCCTGGGTGGCGTAGGTGACCAGCCAGACCGAGCCGACGTAGAACGTCGAGTTCGTCGCGAGGAACGACCCGGCGGCGAGCAGGATCTCCTTCGGGTAGGTGCGCAGCGCCTCGACCACCGGCATCCGGTTCGCAGCCTTCTCGTCCATCGTCTTCTGGAACACCGGCGACTCGTGGACGCCGAGCCGGATCCACATGCCGACGCCGATCAGCGCGATGCTGCCGATGAAGGGCACCCGCCAGCCCCAGGCCAGGAACTGCTCGTCGGTGAGCAGCGCCGACAGCACGGCGAAGGTCGCCGTCCCCATCACCAGGCCGAGCGGGACGCCGACCTGCGGCCAGCTGCCGTAGTACCCGCGGCGGTTCGCCGGGGCGTGCTCGACGGCCATCAGCGCCGCCCCGCCCCACTCACCGCCGACCCCGAAGCCCTGCAGGAACCGCAGGGTCACCAGCAGGATCGGCGCCCAGATGCCGAGCGTGTCGTACCCCGGCAGCAGGCCCATGCCGACCGTCGCCGCCCCCATCAGGAGCAGCGAGTACACGAGCATCGGTTTCCGGCCGATCCGGTCACCGAAGTGCGCGAACACCGCGCCGCCGACCGGGCGGGCGATGAAGCCGACCGCGAACGCGCCGAACGCCGACAGCGTGCCGGTCAGCGGATCGACGGACGGGAAGAACACCTGGCCGAACACCAGTGCGGCGGCCGTGCCGAAGATGAAGAAGTCGTACCACTCGATGGTGGTACCGATGAGGCTGGCGGTGGCGACCTTGCGGGACGACCGGAGCGCAGGTGCTGCGGGCTGTCCCGGCGACGCCGGCGGGACGGTGGCGGACATGGCCGAGGACGGTATGTCCGCGCCCGGATCATGTCGAGATGCACGGCTGATCCTGTCGCAGCGGGTCGCGATGCTGTCGATCGGCGTACACGCCGCGTCAGCGGTTCGCGGACCGGCCCGTCAGCACCCCCGCGACGAGCAGGACGACGAGCCCCGCGAGCGGAACGACGAGCAGCCCGACGCGCAGCTCGGTGGCGTCCGCGATCACGCCGACGACCGGGGGAGAGGCCAGGAACCCGATCCGCATCAGCCAGGTGACGACGGTCAGCCCGGTGCCCGGGGCGAGGCCGGGCAGCGCGTCGGCGGCCGTCATCGCGGCCGGGACCAGCGTCGCGACGCCGAACCCGGCGATCCCGAACCCGGCGATCGTGCCGGGCACCGTCGGGAACGCCAGCGCGAGTCCCATTCCGGCCAGCACCAGCGCGCCACCGGTCCGGGCGACCAGCCGTTGCCCGAAGCGGTCCACCATCCGGTCGCCGAGCAGCCGCCCGACGAACTGACAGCCCTGCAGCGCGACGAACCCGAGGCCGGCGACCGCCGCGCCTGCGCCCAGCCCCTGGAGGTACACGGCGGCCCAGGTGGCCCCGGAGTCCTCGACGAGGGTCCCCGAGTTGGCGATCACGCCGAACACGAGCAGCAGCAGCACGGTGCGCCCGGCGAGGCCGGCCCACGGACGCCGCGTCCGCCCGGTGGCGGCGGGCTCGTCCTCGTCGGCCGGGCGTTCGGTCTCCTCCGGGCCCGGCAGCAGCAGCGGGTACACCGAGACGGCGATCAGCACCGACAGCAGCGACGACAGGCCCAGGTGCAGGCCGAGCGGCACCCCGGTCCCGGCCGCCGCCGAACCCATCAGCCCGCCGGCCACCGCCCCGACCGACCACACCGCGTGGAACGAGTTGAGGATGGACCGCCCGTACCGGCGCTGCACCCGCAGGCCGTGCGCGTTCTGCGCCACGTCGACGACGGCGTCCGCCGCGCCCACCAGGAACATCGCGGCGGCGAACAGCCCCCACGACGGGGCGAACGCCACCAGCACGACACCGACCGCGATCGCGGCCATCCCGAACGACGCGACCCGCGACGAACGGAACCGGGCGATCAGCGCGCCCGCCGTGAGACCCGCGAGCAGCGCGCCGAACGGCATCGCGGCCACCGCCACGCCCAGCTGGGCGTTGCTCAGCCCCAGGTCGTCCTTGATCTCCGGGAACCGCGGCAGGAGGTTCGCGTAGACGAGCCCGTTGGTGAGGAACACCAGCCCGACGCCGGCCCGCGCGCGTCGCTCGGTCCGTCCGGGTGGCGGCGCGGTCGTTCGTCCCGTCACGGCACCGATGATGCAGGACGCACCGGGTGGCCCCGTACCCGGTTCTCCCGGGCGGTCACCCGCGCATCGCGTTGATCCTCCCGGCGGTGCGCAGCGCGCCGGACATCCCCTTGTAGGCGCCGCTGCGGGCGCCGTCACGCAGGTTGCGCAGCTGGGCGCGGCGCTCCCGGCCCGCGCTGCTCCACGCCAGCAGCGACCGGCCCCACGAGTCGCGGGCGAGCTCCTTCGCGCCGGCCTCGCGGGCCAGCAGCGACCAGCGGTCGCCGAAGTCGTCGAGCCCGTCGCGGTAGGCGAACACGGCGGGCCGGATGTAGGCCAGACCCGGGTGCTTGCGGCGCATCGACGGCGCGTACTCGGCGATCACCTTGTCCAGGCACTCGAAGCGGCGCTGGCGGTTCGAGCTGATCGACCCGGCCCGCATCAGGCGCATGTCGAGCAGGAACCGGCGGGTGCCCCACATCAGCGGGTAGTTCGACCCGGCCGCGATCCGCAGCCACATCTCGAAGTCGACGGCCGAGGGCAGCGACGAGTCGAAGCCGCCGACCTGGTCGAAGCAGGCCCGGCGGATCATCAGCGAGCTGCCGTTGTGCGGCGGGTTGTTCTCCACCAGCTGCTTGTCGATGTCGACGACGCCGGAGGGCTGCCAGCGCAGCGCCACGACCTGGCCGCTCTCCAGCATCACGCGGGTGTGGCAGTACGCCATGCCGACCCCGGGCGGCGCGGTGTACATCGTCTCGAGCATGTGCCGCAGGAACTGCGGGTGCCAGCGGTCGTCGCCGTCGAGGAACGCGACGAACGGGGCGGCGCTCTCGGCCAGTGCCCGGTTGCGCGCGGCGCCGGACCCGCCGTTCTCGACCTGCAGGAGCCGGATCCGGGGGTCGCGCTCCGCGCGGGCCCGCACGATCTCGGCGGTGTCGTCGGTCGAGCCGTCGTCGACGATCAGGTACTCGAAGCGTGACTCGGTCTGCGCGAGCACGGAATCGATCGACTCGCCGATCCACGGGCCCACGTTGTAGGCAGGGGTGATCACCGTCACCAGAACGTCGCGGTTCCGCACGATCGGCACGTTATCAAGACTCCCTCGGGATCACGCTCGGCCGATACCACTCCGGGCGGACGGACGAACAGGTGTGACGCAGCGGCATGGCCGGCGCCGGCCGCTGGGCCGACGAGGTGACCATTCCCTGCAATTCACAACGGATCCCGGCTCCGGAGGGTTACGCCCCCCGCGGCGAAAGCACCGTCCGGTGCGGTGACCGGGCGTCACCGGACCTCCGCGGGGTGCGCCGAGCGGCGCCCGCTATCGTCCACAGAATGTCGTTCGACGCCCGGGTGATGCTGTCCCGCCGGCTCCGATTCCTGCCGCACCGCGCATTCGCGATCATGCACCATGCGCTGTTCCAGGGTGAAATATCGACGCTGCGGAAACCGAGGACCTACGCGCAACTCCTCGCGAAGAAGAATCTCGGTGAACAGTCCGAACTCGTCCACATCACGGCGGACAAGTACCGGGTGCGCGAGCACGTCGCCGACCGGATCGGGGCCGAGCACCTCATCCCGCTGGTCCAGGTCGTCGAGCGCGCGGAGGACCTCGACCTGGAGGCACCGCAGCAGCCCTACGTCGTGAAGGGCACCCACGGCTGCGACATGACGATCCTCGTGCCGCACCCGGCCGCCGCCGACCACGCGAAGATCCGTTCGGCGGTGGCCCGGTGGCTGAACACCGACTTCTTCCGGCACGGCTGGCGGGAGCGGCCCTACGAGGGGCTCACCCCGCGGGCGGTCGTCGAGGAGATGATCGGCGACGGGACGGGCGCGCCGAACGACTACAAGTTCTTCGTCTTCCACGGCGAGCCGGCGATGGTCGTCGTCGACCAGAACCGGTTCGTCGCGCACACCTCCACGATGCTGCACCCCGACTGGGTGCCGTTCCGGATCGCCGGGCGGTTCGCGCAGGCGGAGGCGCTCCCGGAGAAGCCGGCCTGTTACGACCGGATGCTGGAGATCGCGCGCACCCTCGGCAAGGACTTCACCTTCGCCCGGATCGACCTCTACGACGTCGACGGCCACGTCTACTTCGGCGAGATCACGCACAACCCCGGCGGGGGCCTGGTCCGGCTGCGCCCGCGGGCGTTCGACCGGGCACTGGGGAACCTGTGGCGCCACGGCACCCCGATCCCCGAGAAGTTCATCGACCGGGCCGCCGCGACCCGCTGAGCGGCTCCGGCCCGCCCGGGCCGGAGCCCGTCGGTCCTCGCCGGCCCGTCAGTCCTCGACGCGGGGGAACTCGTGGGTGCGCTCGTCGGGGCCACCGATCGGGCGGGTGTCGTCGTCCGCCGGGCGGGTCGGCGGGGCCGGCCGGCGCAGCCAGCGGATCACCGACGGGGCGAACACGATCGCGAGCAGCAGCTCGCCGGCCAGCCATGCCCAGCCGACGGCGTCGACGCCCAGCGTGGGTGCGAGCAGCGGGATCCCGCCGAGCACGATGGTCGCGTGCACGAGCTGCTGCACGGCCAGCCCGCCGGTGCGGTTCGCGAGCCGGGACTTGGTCATCCACAGCGTGACGACGACCCGCGGGAACATCGACACCATCAGCAGCTGCAGCACCAGCGTCGAGTTCTCGACGTACTCCGGTCCGTAGAACCACAGCAGCAGCGGTGCCGCCAGCCCGATCACCACGGCCGAGGGCAGCACGATCACGCAGATCCGCCGCAGCACGGCCCGGGCGAACACGTGCGCCCGCTCGGGGTCGCGCGCACCCTCGACGACCAGCGCCGAGGTGATCGCGACCGACAGCATGCTCATGGCGAGGAAGACGGTCTGGGCGGGCAGCAGGAACGCGCTCGCCTGCTGGCTGATCACGATGACGACCAGGACCGGCAGGAAGGACGACATGGCCTGGTTGAAGACCTGGCCGAGGTAGTCGCCCGCCATGTAGCGGCTCAGGGTCCGCCGGTCCGGTGCGCCCGCGTCGGCCATCGCCGCGGACTCCTCGGAGTGCCGCGGGAGCAGCCGCCGGGCGATCAGCAGGGCGAAGGGCACCAGCATGGCGATCACCGGTGCGGACCACGACGTGAACACGCCGTCCTCGACGGCGAGCAGCGCCACGACCACGAGCAGGCCCAGCTTGACCAGGCCGTAGACCCCGTTCTTGAGCACCACCCACATCGCGGAGCGCAGCCCGGTGAACATCTGGTCCTGCAGGCTCCAGATCGACCAGGCGGCGGTGGAGACGACGAACCAGGCACCGAACCCGGGCGCCACGTACAGCGGGTCACCGGGCGCGTAGGCGAGGTGGCAGTAGATCATCGCCCCGGCCGAGCCGAGTACGGCCGTGCCCGTCGAGATCGCGTAGGCGAGCCGGACCAGCGACGCCGAGTCGCGCCCGGCGGTCGGCAGGAAGCGGACGATCGCCTGGCCGAAGTTCAGCGAGGTCAGCACCGAGATCATCATCATGAGGTTGACCAGGGCGTTGCCCCGGCCGACCTCCTCGGTGGTGAACACCCGCGCGGCGAAGATCCAGTACAGCAGGCCGAACCCGGAGTTGACGATCGTGTTCAGCATCAGCGCGTAGGCGTTGCGGTACAGCGGGTTGGCCATCTCCCGGCGCGCCGAGCGCACGCGCCCGGCGACCACGGTCCCGACGCTCACCGGTCACCCGCCCCGCGGGGGGCGCGTCGGATCACGGCGTTGCTGGTGTGCACCACCCGACCACGCTAACCGTGACGCTCCGGGGTCGGCCGTTCGGGTGCGCGCAACCGGCCGGGTCGCGCCGCACCGTGCCCGACCCGGGCCGACCTCGGGCGCCGTCCCCTGTGGAGCGGCCCGGCACAGCACACCCGATCGGGTACCGCAAGTGCTGCGCTACGGTCCCTCCGTTGGAGTGAAGCGGTGAACCGGAGGGGGTTCGCGTGCGTATCGCGTGCGTAGGAGGGGGGCCCGCGGGCCTCTACTTCGCGATTCTCGCCAAGTTGCGGTCCGGTGGCCGCGACGAGGTCGTCGTCCACGAGCGGAACCGGCCCGGCGAGACACACGGCTTCGCCGTGACCTTCGGCGAGGACCTGCTCGACGACGCGTTCCGGAACGATCCCGACGGCGGGCAGGCCCTGCGCCGCGCCGCGCGGCTGTGGAACGCCCAGGAGATCCGCGTCGGTGACGCCCGGCCGGTGCACGTCGGCGGCAAGTACGGCTACTCGATCGCCCGGGTGGAGCTGCTCGACGTGCTGGCGCGCCGGGCCGAGCAGCTCGGGGTCGACGTGCGCTATGCGGCGCCGGCCGGCCGTGAGGACGTCGACGCCGACATCGTCGTCGCCGCGGACGGGATCTCCAGCAGGCTGCGGACCCGGCGGGCCGAGCACTTCGGCACGACGATCGACGAGGGCACGAACCGCTACATCTGGCTCGGCGCGGACAGCGACTCGGACACCTTCGTCTGGGACTTCCAGCGGACCGACGCCGGGTGGATCTGGATCCACCTCTACCCGTCGTCCAACGGGCTGAGCACCTGCATCGTCGAGTGCGAGCCGGACACCTGGACCGGCCTGGGGCTGGACACCATGGCGGCGGACGAGGGCGTCCGCATGATCACGTCGCTGTTCCCGCGGACGCTGGGCGGGCACCGGCTGGTCGAGCCGCCGGGCGGGCTCGCCGAGAAGCCCTGGCTGCGGTTCCGCGAGGTCCGCAACCGCACCTGGCGCGACGGCGATCTCGTCCTGGTCGGCGACGCCGCGCACACCACGCACTTCGGCATCGGCTCGGGCACCGTGCTGGCGATGCAGGACTCGCTGGCGCTGGCCGACTCCCTCTACGGGGCCCCGGGCAGCCCGCGGGACGTCGTCGAGCTGGACCGGCCCGACGGCCGCGGCGCCGCACTGGCCGCCTACGACGCGCGCCGCCGTGCCGTCGTCCGCCCCGTGCAGGACGCCGCCCGCCGCAACATGCAGTGGTTCGAGCAGGCGGGCCGGCAGCTGGAGCAGGTCGGTGACCCCGTCGAGTTCGCCTGGTCGCTGACCGACCGGCGCGGTGACATGGGCCGGCTGCACTACCAGCTGCACAAGGCCACCCAGATCGGGCCGCTGCGCCAGGTGCGCCGCGGTCTGACGACCGCCCGCCGGGTCCGCCGTGCCGCGCTCCGTGAGGGGAGCAGCCGGCCGTCCGGCGAGAGTCACGGACAGTGACCATCAGGGGGCGGTGCCCCGCCCACCGTCCCCCGATCACGGTCTCGTAACGTGCGTCCGGACGGTCGCCGGACGGATGCCGATTGGGGTCTTGCGTGAAGATCGTATGTGTCGGCGGTGGGCCCGCCGGGCTCTACCTGTCGATCCTGGCTCGCCTGTGGTCCGGTGGTCGCGACGAGGTCGTCCTCGTCGAACGCAACGCGCCGGGCACGGCGTCCGGCTTCGCCGTGACCCTCGGTGAGGACATTCTCGACGAGCTCTACCGGACCGATCCGGTCGGCGCCGACCGGGTGCGGGCCGCCGCGCACGTCTGGGACTCGCAGGTCGTCGAGATCGCCGGCCGGACGGTGCACCTCGGCGGGCGCTACGGCTACTCGATCGGCCGCTCCCGGCTGCTGGAGGTGCTCGCCGAGCGGGCCCGCCAGGTCGGGGTCCGGCTGCACTTCGAGACGGCGGCCGCCGCCGACGGTGACACGGCGGCCGACCCGCTCACCGCGGACGCGGACGTCGTCGTCGCCGCGGACGGGGTGGGCTCGGCGATCCGCCAGCGCCGCACGGACGCGTTCGGCACCCGGGTCGCGCACGGCGCGAACCGCTACGTGTGGTTCGGCACCACCAAGGCGTTCCGGCCCTTCACGTTCGCCTTCGAGCGCACCGCGGCCGGCTGGATCTGGTTCCACGCGTACCCGGCCGCGGACTGCGTCAGCACCTGCATCGTCGAGTGCACGCCGGAGACCTGGACCGGGCTCGGCCTCGACGCGATGGACCCGCAGGAGGCGATGCGGTTCCTGGAGCGGATCTTCGAGCGCTCGCTGGACGGCCACTCGCTGATCGCACCGCCCGGCATGGGCGCCTCGCCGTGGCTGACCTTCCGCGAGGTCCGCAACATGTCCTGGCGGGACGGCGAGGTCGTGCTCCTCGGCGACGCCGCACACACCACGCACTTCGCGATCGGCTCGGGCACCGTCCTCGCCGTCGCGGACGCGATCGCGCTGGCCGAGGAGCTGTACCCCGGCGGGCTGCCCGGCACCGACGACGTCGAGGCCGCGCTCGCCGGGTACGACGCCCGTCGCCGGGCGACGATGGCGCCGATCCAGCGGATGGCCCGGCGCAGCATGGAGTGGTTCGAGACGGTCCCGCAGCGGCTCGACGGCACCGACCCGATCGACTTCGCCTGGTCGCTGCTGGACCGCCGCGGGGACCAGGGCCGGCTGCACCGCCGCCTGCACGACATCACCCAGATCGAACCGGTCCGCGAGGTCCGGCGCCGGCTCACCACCGCGCGACGGGTGCGGCGCGCCGTCGGGCGGGGCGAGATCGGCCGGTCCCAGGCCCCGTCGGAGCTCCTGAACGGCTGAGGCCCGGGCATCAGGCCGGGGTGTCCTCCTCGGCCTCCCGGCGGTCCCGGGCCAGGAACGAGTGCTTCCGGCCGTAGAACGCGTAGACGACCAGCCCGAGGACCAGCCAGCCGACGAACCGGATCCAGGTGTCGAGGTTGAGGTTCAGCATCAGGTAGAGGCACGCGACGGCGGTGATCGCCGGGACCACCGGCGAGAACGGGACCCGGAACGGGCGGTCCAGGTCCGGACGCCTGCGTCGCAGGACCGGGACCGCGATCGCCACGATGATCATCGCCGAGAGGGCGCCGATCGAGACCATGTCGGCGAGCGCGGTGATCGGGGTGAAGGCCGCGATCACGGCGCAGACGGCGCCGCCGATGATCGTCATCCGGTGCGGGGTGCCCCAGCGCGGGTGCGCCGTCCCGATCGACTCCGGGAGCAGGCCGTCCCGGCCCATCGCGAACCCGATCCGGCCGATCGTGACCAGCTCGACCATCATCACCGACGTCAGGCCGGTGACGGCGCCGATCGCGATCAGCGCGCCGATCCACGGCAGCCCGACCGACGAGAAGGCCGCGGCGAGGGGAGCACCGGTGTCGATCTCGGTGTAGGGGACCATCCCGGTCAGCACCAGCGAGACGCCGACGTAGAGCACCGCGCAGACGGCGAGCGCGCCGAGCAGGCCGATCTTCAGGTCGCGGTCCGGCCGCTTCGCCTCCTCGCCGAGGTTGGCGAGGGCCTCGAACCCGGTGTAGGCGAAGAACACGACCGCGGCGGCGGTGAGCATCCCGCCGACACCGAAGACCGTCGGCTCCAGGCCGAACACCCCGGAGATGATCGGCTGGGTGAACACGGTGCCCCCGCCCTCGGGCGGCTGGGCCGGCGGGACGAACGGCGTGAGGTTGTCCGGGTCCACGTAGAACGCGCCGATGCCCAGGATCAGCACGCACACCGCGAGCTTCACCAGCACGAGCAGGTTCGTCAGCCGGGACGACTCCCGGATACCGGACACGGCGACCGCGGTCAGGACCGCGATGATCGCGACGGCGCCGACGTTGACCGTCGCGTCCTCGCCGAACCAGGCGGCCGGCAGCCCGAACAGCTCGGCGAGGTAGCCCGACCAGCTGCGTGAGACGACGGCGAGGCCCAGCCCGAACTCCAGCAGCAGGTCCCAGCCGATGATCCACGCGAAGACCTCACCGAGGGTCGCGAACGCGTAGGTGTAGGCCGATCCTGCGGTCGGGACCGACGAGGCGAGCTCGGCGTAGCAGACCGCGGCCAGGCCGGCGACGACGGCGCCGACGAGGAACGACAACGTGACGGCCGGTCCGGCGTGCTGCCTGGCCTCCACCCCGGCCAGAGTGAAGATCCCCGTGCCGATGATGATCCCGACCCCGAACCCGACCAGGTCGCGGGCCTTCAGCGTGCGTCGCAGATCGCTGCCGGACCCGTCCCCGGTGCGCGCCAGGATCCGTTCCACCGGCATCGTGCGCGTCCATCCCACCCGACATCCCCCGTTCGCTCGACTGTTGCGTGACGGTATGCCGACCGGCCCCCGCACGCCGGACGGGCCCGGGACGGTGTCCGGATCATCACGCGGTGTCCGGTGGCGGACGCTGTCGGTGATCGTTCCTGATAATCCTGTGTGAACGTTCCGTGCCCGCTGTCCGGAACCCCCCGGGCCGCGTCACGATCGGGTGGTATCGGTGTCCCGCGCGGCGTCCCCGCCGCCTGCCGGTCGGGAACGGGGGAGCGGTGCCCCGAGGTCGCCTACGGACCTGTGCCGGCGTCCTGGCCGTGGTCGTCGCGGTCACGACGCCGGTCCTCGTGGCCGGTGGACCTCCGTCGCCCGGGCCGGTCACGGTCGGTGCGGCGGCCGAGGCGCCACGGGTCGCCGGGCCGGTGGCCCCGGCCGGGCTCGCCGGGGCGCTGAGCGGTGTGGAGGCCGTCGACGTCGTCACCCGCCCGCCCGGCTCGGTCGCGGTGTCCCGCGCGGACGAGGACGGCCTGGCACTGTCCTGGGCGCTGCTCGACACCGCGACGGGGGAGTGGACCGGTTCCGCGGACGCCGCCGAACGCCGCACCGAGGCCGAGGCGACGATCAAGGCATGGCTCGCCGCGGACACCTTGCGCGCCGCGGCGGAGGCCGGCCGGCCGGTCACGGCGGCCGAGCGCGCCGACATCACGGCCGCCGTCCGTGCCAGCGACGACGACGCGGCCGAGCGGCTCTACCGGCGGCTGGGCCGGGACGCGAGCACCGCCCGCCTGGACGGCGAGTGCGGGGTCGAGGTGTCGACGTCGCGCCGGGGGTGGTGGTCGTTCACCCAGCTCACCGCCGTCGACGCGGCCCGGATCCTGGCGTGCGTGCGCGACCGGGCACCCGAGTGGCCGGGTGGCGGCGAGCTGCTCGCCGACCTGGCCTCGATCACCCCGGACGGACGTTCCGGGATCGGTGCGACCCTGCCGGGCCCCGTCGCCGAGAAGAACGGCTGGACGCTGCACGGCGCCGGGACCTGGAACGTCAACTGCGTGCTGGCCTGGGAGGACCGGGCGCTCGCGGTGCTGCTGAGCTATCCGGCCGACCGGGGTGTCGAGCACGGCTGGGCGGCCTGCCGCGACGTCGCCGACGACGTGCTGGCCGTCGCAGCCGGCTGAACCTCGGGGCCGTCCCCGTTTCGGCGCGGCGGGCGCGGGGAAACCACCTCGGCGTCCGTCCCCGACGAGAGGTGACCCATGACCGGCTTCTTCGGCCCGGGCGACCCGCGTGGACCCGTCCACCGGATCGACCTGACCCGCCTGATGAGCGCGGGCGCGCGGGAGATCATGGCCCGCGCCGCGCAGGAGTCCGTGCAGCGCGGGGACACCGATCTGGACGCCACGCACATCCTCCTCGCGTGCGCGCGCAGCGAGACGACCCGGCGGTGGATCACCCGGGCAGGCGGCGATCCCGACGCCATCGCCCGCACGCTGGAGGAGCGGCTCCCGCGCCCCGGGGCCGAGGTCGACCCGAGCCGGCCTCCGTCGCTGACCCCGTCGGCGAAGCGCGCGCTGCTCGACGCCCACCAGGTCTCGCGGTCGCTGGGGTCCACCTACATCGGACCCGAGCACCTGCTGCTGGCCCTCGCCGCGAACGAGGAGTCCGCGGCGGGACGGCTGCTCGCCCGGTCCAGGTTCAGTCCCGGCTCGATGACCACCGGTGGTGGCACCCCGGCCCCGCAGGCGGGGCCGCCGGGCGGCGGGACGGCCGCGGAGCAGGAGCCGACGTCGACCCCGACCGTCGACCAGTACGGCCAGGACCTCACCGTGGCCGCGCGCGGCGGGCGGCTGGACCCGGTGATCGGCCGCGAGGAGGAGATCGAGCAGACGATCGAGGTCCTCTCCCGGCGGACCAAGAACAACCCCGTCCTGATCGGCGAGGCGGGTGTCGGCAAGACCGCCGTCGTCGAGGGCATCGCGCAGCGCATCGCGGACGGCGAGGTCCCCGACACCCTGCGCGGCCGCCGGGTCGTGCAGCTGGACCTGGCCGGTGTGGTCGCGGGCACGAAGTACCGCGGCGACTTCGAGGAGCGGATGCGGACCCTGATCGAGGAGATCCGCGAGCACTCGAACGACCTCGTCGTGTTCATCGACGAGCTGCACACCATGGTCGGCGCCGGTACCGGCGGCGGCGAGGGCGGCGGCGCGATGGACGCCGGCAACCTGCTCAAGCCCGCCCTGTCCCGCGGCGAGCTGCACGTCATCGGCGCGACGACGCTCGACGAGTACCGCCGCTACATCGAGTCCGACTCGGCCCTCGCCCGCCGGTTCCAGCCGGTGCTCGTGCCGGAGCCGTCGATCGAGGACTCCGTCGCGATCCTGCGCGGGCTGGCGGACCGCTACGAGGCCCACCACCAGGTGCGCTACACGCCGGAGGCGCTGCGCGCCGCGGTCGAGATGTCCGACCGCTACGTCACCGAGCGTTTCCTGCCCGACAAGGCGATCGACCTGCTCGACCAGGCCGGCGCCCGGGTGCGGCTGCGTACCCGCACACCGACCGTGGACCACCGCGAGATCGAGCAGCAGATCGACCAGCTGACCCGGGACAAGGACCAGGCCGTCGCGCACGAGGACTACGAGCGGGCCTCGCAGCTGCGCGACGAGATCACCGTCGCCCGGGACAAGCTGTCCGCCGACCCGGCGGACCCGCAGGGCAAGGCGCCGGTGGTCGGTGTCGACGAGATCGCCGAGGTCGTCTCGCGGGCGACCGGCATCCCGGCCACCCAGCTCACGGAGGCCGAGCGGGACCGGCTGCTGCGGCTGGAGGACGAGCTGCACCGTCGCGTCGTCGGGCAGGACGCGGCCGTCACCGCGGTCGCCGAGGCGATCCGGCGCTCGCGCTCCGGTCTCGGGGACACCGACCGGCCGGTCGGCAGCTTCCTGTTCCTCGGCCCGACCGGCGTCGGGAAGACCGAGCTGGCACGGGCGCTCGCCGTCGCGCTGTTCGGCGAGGAGGACCGGATGGTCCGCCTCGACATGAGCGAGTACGGCGAGAAGCACACCGTCGCGCGGATGGTCGGCGCCCCGCCCGGCTACGTCGGCTACGGCGAGTCCGGCGAGCTCACCGAGGCCGTCCGCCGCCGGCCGTACTCGGTGCTGCTGCTCGACGAGGTCGAGAAGGCGCACCCCGACGTGTTCAACACCCTGCTGCAGGTACTCGACGACGGCCGGCTCACCGACGGCCAGGGACGCACCGTCGACTTCCGGCACACCGTGATCATCATGACGTCGAACGTCGGGTCCGAGCTGATCACCGGGCACGGCATGACCCTCGGGTTCGGCTCGGCGGCCTCGCAGGAGTCGACGGCCTCCGAGCGCGAGGACGCGGTGCTCCGCGAGCGGCTCACCCCGCGGCTGCGCGAGGTGTTCCGGCCGGAGTTCCTCAACCGGATCGACGAGACCATCGTGTTCCGCAGGCTCGACACCGAGCAGCTCACCGAGATCACCGGGCTGCTGCTCGACGACACCCGGGAGCGGCTCGCCGCCCGCGAGATCGGTTTCGAGATCTCCGGCGACGCCGTCCGGCTGCTCGCCGAGCGCGGCCACCAGCCGGAGTTCGGGGCCCGTCCGTTGCGCCGGACGATCCGGCGGGAGCTCGACAACCCGCTGTCGTCGATGCTGCTGGACGGCCGGATCGGCCCCGGGACGACCGTCCGGGTCGGGGTGCGGGACGGCGAGCTGGAGATCGACGCCGCGGCGTAGTCCACCCGTCCCACCGGTCAGGTGCCGATCAGCCGGAGCCTCATCCGTTTAGACATGCGAATACGTGCATGTATAGGGTGTCGTGCATGGGTCACGGACACGGTCACGGCGGGCAGCCGCACGGCGGCCACGGGCACGCCGGTGCGGGGACCGACCGGCGGCGGCTGGCGGTCGCGCTCGGCGTCACCCTGGTGACGGCGGTGCTGGGCGCGGCCGGGGCGGTGCTCACCGGCTCGCTGGCACTGCTCGCGGACCTCGGGCACCTGCTGACCGACGCCGGCGCGCTCGTCGCCGCGCTCATCGCCACGATCCTCGCGGCCCGGCCGGCGACCGCCCGGCGGACCTACGGGATGGGCCGGGCGGAAGTGCTGGTCGCGGCGCTGAACGCGCTGACGCTGGTGGCCGTCGTCGTCTGGGTGGCGGTCGAGGGCGTGCAGCGGCTGTTCGAGCCGGTCGAGATCCCCGGCGTCCCGCTGCTGGTCATCGGTGCGCTCGGCCTGGTCGGCAACCTGGTCTCGCTGGCCGTGCTGTCCGGCGGGGACCGCGGCAACATGAACATGCGCGGCGCCATGCTGCACGTCCTCGGCGACGCGCTCGGCTCCGTCGGCGTGCTCGCCGCGGCCGTGGTGCTGATGACGACCGGCTGGCCCTGGGCCGACACCGTCGCGTCGCTGTTCATCGTCGCGCTGATCCTGCCGCGCGCGGTGTCGCTGCTGCGCGAGGCGGCGCACGTGCTGCTGGAGGGTGCCCCGAAGGGCGTCGACGCCGACGAGGTCCGCGACGCACTGCTCGCACTGCCCGGGGTCACCGAGGTGCACGACCTGCACCTGTGGGCGATCAACGACCGGACCCCGGCGATGTCGGCGCACCTCGTCGTCGCCGAGGAGCACTCCGTGCACTGCGGGGACGCGTCGGTGCTCGACACCGCGACGCACGTCCTGCGGGAGCGGTTCGGGCTGGACCACTCGACCCTGCAGGTCGAGCACGCGGCCCACGTGGGGCACGAGAACCACTGCGGCTGAGGACCGAGCGCCTCGGGGCGTCCGGGGGAACGGTGGCCGTCGTGCCCCACCGGTCCCTGCGCTGGAATCGCTGCGCGAGGAAGCGATTTCGGAGAGGGCACTGAAGGCGGCACTGAAGGCGGCACTCAAGGCGGCACCGACGACCGATCGGCCGACGACGGCCTCGACGGGGCCGGGCACACCGCCGGACTACCGTGGTCCCCATGATCCAGAGCGTGGGCCCGGGGGAGCGGGCGGTCGCGCCGGACGGCACCCGCATCGGGTTCGACGTCCGCGAGCCGGACGGCTCCGGGCCCGGCGAACCGCTGGTGCTGCTGGCCGGGCAGGCGAACAGCCGCGCCTGGTGGGACACGGTCCGGTCGTCGTTCGGCGGGTACCGCACCGTCGTCCTGGACCATGCCGGCACCGGGACCAGTGACGACGCCGGCGACGACGGATGGAGCACCCGCCGGTTCGCCGGTGACGTCGTCGCCGTCCTCGACGCGGCCGGGATCGGTCGGGCGCACGTCTACGGCACGTCGATGGGCGGGCGGATCGCACAGTGGCTCGCCGCCGACCACCCGGGACGCGTCGGCGCGCTCGTGCTCGGCTGCACCACCGGCGGCGGCGCGGGCGCCGTCCCCGCCGACCCGGCCGTGCTCGAGCGGCTCGCCGACCCGGCCACCGGCGCGCGGGAGCTGCGCCGGCTGATGGCCGGTCCGGACCGGACCGGCCCGCTGCCGGTGCTCGGCGACCCCCGCATGAGCCGGCGGGCCCGCGCCGGTCACCGGCGCGCCAGCGCGCAGCACGACGCCTGGGACGTCCTGCCCGGCGTCACCGCACCGACGCTCGTCCTGCACGGCGCAGGCGACGAGTTCACCCCGCAGGAGAACGGCCGTCGCCTCGCCGGGCGCATCCCCGGCGCCGCGTTCGTCGCGTTCGACGGTGCCCGGCACGCGTTCTTCCTGGAGGAGCGCGCCACAGCGGAAGTGCAGCGGTTCCTCGCGGCGCACCCGCTCCCACCGGGCTGACCGGGCCCGGCGGCCGCGGCTCAGCCCGCCAGGTGCGACCAGCGCGCCGCCAGCTCCGACCAGGGGCCCTCGTCGGCGACCCGGCCCCGCTCCAGCACGACGACCCGGTCGGCCCGGGCCAGCGCGGCCCGTTTCGTGCTGGCCCCCACGACCGTCCCGCCCCGGCGTCGCAGCGCCGCCCACAGCTCGATCTCGGTGCGGACGTCGAGCGCCGACGACACGTCGTCGGCGACGATCAGCTCCGCGCCGGTGGCCAGCGCCCGCGCCATCGCGAGCCGCTGCACCTGCCCGCCGGAGAGCCGGATTCCCCGGTGCCCGACGACGGCGTCCGGCCCGCCCGCCGCCTCGACGTCGCGCCCGAGCCGAGCGTCGTCGACGGCGGCGGCGACCGGCCGCCGGTGGCCGAGCGCCACGTTCTCGCCGAACGTCCCGGACAGCACCCGGGGGACCTGGCCGACGTAGGCGACCTGCCCGGGACGCAGGAACCGCTGCGGATCGGACACCGCGCGCCCGTTCCACCGGATCACGCCCTCGTGCGCGACCAGGCCGGCGAGGCCTGCCAGCAGGCTGGACTTGCCCGACCCGACCTCACCGGTCAGCAGCACCAGCGCACCGGCGTCGATGTCGAGGTCCACCCCCTCGACGCCGACGGTGCCGTCGTGGTGGACGGCCGTGACCTTCTCCAGGCTCAACCGGCGCAGCGGCTCCCGCGGTGCGGGCTCCGGTTCCGGCGCGGCGCCCGACACCAGGTCGACACCGTCGGGCAGCCGGGTGAGGTCCGCGGGCCCGGCGAACGGGGCGACCGCGCGCAGCCAGCGCCGGGCGATCGGCGCCTCGGTGACCGCGGCCGCGCACACCTGGCCGAGGAACCCGGCACCACCGAGCGCCGTCGACAGCAGCAGCGCCGTCGCGAGGGTCCAGCCGCCGGTCAGGTACACCGACCAGGTCAGGACGACCGCGGCCTGCATCAGCAGGCCGGGCACGCCCTCGAGGAGCGTGCGGACCCGGTACTCGCGCACGGTGGCCCGGACCCGATGCGCGTCCACCCGGCCCAGGTGCGCCCGCACCGCACCGGTCGCGGCGGCGAGCTTCACCGTCCGCACCGACTCCAGCGCCGACCCCAGCGCCGTGCCGAACCGTGCCCGGGCGTCGGCCGCGACCCGCCCGGCCCGCCCCGCGAACGGGGCCCCGAGCGCCGCGACCGCCGCACAGAGCGCGAGGAAGCCGCCGATGACGAGGGCGGCCCGGACGTCGCCGGACACCAGCCCGGCCACGACCACCACGAGGACGGCGTTGGTGACGTCCACCCAGCGGTCGACGTAGAGCACCATCCGGTCCGAGTCCAGGGCACGGGCGACGACCTCACCGGCGGGTGCCCGCCCGGAGTGGTGCTGCATGGTCTGGCCGCGGAGCACCGCCAGCCGCAGCCGCAGGGTCACCGCCGACCACCAGCGCGGGTACGTCCGGAACGCGACCGCGATCCACAGCGGGAACAGCAGCAGGACCCCGGTGAGGCCCAGTGCCGGACCCCAGGGGGCCGCCCCGGACTGCAAGGACTCCGCGACCAGTCCCCACAGCCAGCCCGTCACGACGCCGGTCGCGCCGGCGAGCGTCGCCAGGGTGAACATCAGGCCGCCGGTCAGGCCCCACCGCTTGTGCGCGAACGCCAGCCGCAGCACGGTCCGCCACAGCGCGGGCGGGCGCGGGCCCTGCTCCGCCGTGACCGTGCGGCGGGCGCTGCGGTGGAGGAGGGGGGTCTCCAGCGTCGCCGTCGCCCCGGGCCGCGTCGCGGTCGCCGTCGCGGTGTGACCGCCTCCGTGGGCGACGTGCCCGAGCACCTCGCCACCGGTCCCGCCGTCGTCGTCACGGTCCGCGGCGAGCAGGTCGGCGTAGCGGCCCGGCTCGACGGCCAGCCGCTCCCGGGCACCGTGCTGCAGGAGCCGGCCGTCCTCCAGGACGGCGACGGCGTCGGCCCGCCGGATCGTCGACAGCCGGTGCGCGACGACGATCCCGGTCCGGTCCGCCAGCAACGCCCGCGACGCCCGGGTCACCCGCATCTCGGTGCGCGGGTCCATCCGGGCGGTCGCCTCGTCGAGAACGACCACCGCGACGTCCCGGACCAGCAGCCGGGCGAACGCCACCAGCTGCTCCTCACCCGCCGACAGCGTCACCCCGCCGCTGCCGAGCCGGGTGTCCAGCCCGTCGGGCAGGGCGGCGACCCACTCGTCGAGCCCCAGCGCGGACACCGCCCGCTCGATCGCGGAGCGCGGCACCGCGGGATCGTGCAGCGCGACGTTCTCCGCCAGCGACGCCGCCAGGATCTCGGTGCGCTGGGTGACGACGCCGACCGCACGCCGCAGGTCGTCGAGACCGGTGTCGCGGACGTCCTGCCCGCCGACGAACACCTGCCCCCGGTCCGGCTCGACCGCCCGCGACAGCACCTTCGCCACCGTCGACTTGCCGGACCCGGTCCGGCCGAGCAGCGCGCACGTCGTGCCGGCCGGGACGTCGAGATCGATCCCGCCCAGCCGGAACCCGCCGTCGTAGCCCGCGGTGAGCCCGCGCAGCCGGACGCCGGCCGGGCCGGACGGCACCGGGCGCCCGCCCGCGGGCTCCTGCTCGGCCCGCAGCAGCGACGCGACCCGGGTGAGCGCGCCGACCCCGGCCTGGATGTCCGGCATGCGGTCGACGATCGCGTCCACCTGCGACACGAACGCGGTCACCAGGATCCACAGCGACACCAGCGCCGCGACGCCCCCGGGGTCGCCCGCCACGAGCCAGACCCCGCCGACCGCGACCACCCCGAGCAGGGCGTGCGCGACGAACCCGGTGCGCAGCCCGACGGTCGTCGCGGTGAGGCTGACGACCTGCACCCGGCGCAGCACCTCGGCCGCCCGGGCCGCGGACCCGGCGATCACGTGCGGCTGGCCCAGCGAGGTACGTACGTCGTCCTGCCCGGCGATCGCCTCCTCGAGCTGGGCGGAGTGGTCCGACCAGGCGACCTCCTCGGCGACCTTGGCCCGCGCGATCACCCCCGTCAACGGCCGCGCCACGAGCACGATCAGGCCCGCCACCAGCGGGAACGCGATCCAGGCCGGCCAGAACACCAGACCGGCGACGATCCAGGCGAGGACCGAGCGGAGCAGCGCGCGCCCGGTCTCCCACCCGATCCGGCGGAACAGCTGGGCGAGCTGGCGGGAGTCGTCGTCGACGCGGTCGAGCAGCTCACCGACCGCCTGGTCCTCGAGGCGCGGGAGCGGCTGGCCGAGCGCGGCGTCGAGCAGGTCGGCCCGCAGCCGGCCCTCGGCCCGGCTGACGACCGTGGAGAACAGCACCCGGCCCGCGGTGTCCAGGACGGCGGAACCGAGCAGGAGGACCGCGAGCACACCGACCAGGGCGGACGTCGGTCCGGCCGCGACCTCGCCGACCACGGTCGCGGCGACCGCCTCCGCGACGGCGGCGACCACCGCCGCCGTCACCGCGACGGCCGACGCCGCCCCACCCAGCCGTCGCCACGACAGCGCGCGCACCCTCGACACCCCCGGAGACGGACCGCGGTACGGGATCTCCGGCGCCGGTCCGGAGATCGACGCTAGCCGGGACCCCCGACGGTTTCCGCCGGTTTTCGGTCCGGGCAGAGCGCAGCGATGTCACGCAGCCGTCCACGCAGGTCCGCGTTCTGCACCAGCTGCTCGACGAGCACACCGAGCAGGTCGGCGACCGCCCCGACGACCTGCAGCTCGCCGGGCAGCGGGGCGCGGCCGGGGCGCGTCACGAGGAACAGGGCACCGTGCACGCGGTCGGGGGCGCGGACCCGGACGGCGACACCGTGCCCGGGTGACCGGGCGTCGGGGAACCCGGTCACCCGGGGGCCGAACAGCCGGGGCCCACCGGACTGCAGGGCCTCCGTCACGGGCGCGGGCGGTGCCGAGGAGGCCAGGCGCTCGGCGAGCCAGCGGGGGACGCCTGCGGTGCCCGCGAGCTGCCACCGGCCGTCGTCGTGGAGGTAGAACCCCGCGCACTCCGCGTCGAGCGAGCGGGCCAGCGGGCGCACCGCGTCCCGGACGACGGCGGTGAAGGTCGCGTCCACGGCGGTGGCGGCCCGCCCGGCCGGGCGGGGACCCGGGTCCGGTCGCAACGGGACACCGGCCCCCAGGTAGCGCTCCAGCTGCCCGGCCGAGTAGCGGCGGTGCCCGCCGGGCGTGCGCGACGGCGTGATGACGGCCGCGCTCTCGGCGGCGAGCAACGTCGTGCGGCTGATCCCGAGGATCCGGCAGGCCTCACTCACCGAGAACCAGCGGTCCGACTGCATGCGAGCCCCCATCCCACCGGAACCGTCCGGGAACGATTCGTCCGGATTCCCCCACCGGTGCTACACCTCACATACCGGGTCTGTCGACGGGGACGGCTCGCGGATCCGTACGGATCCGGACGGTTCCGCATGTTTCGGGGGTGGCGGCGATGGCACCCGATCTGACCGGTCAGGTCGCGCTGGTGACCGGCGGTGCGCGGGGGCAGGGGCGCGGGCACTGCCTGGCGCTGGCCGCCGCCGGTGCCGCGGTCGGCGTGCTGGACGTCTGCCGTGACCTGGACGTCCCGGCCTACCCACTCGCCACCGAGGACGAGCTCCGGGAGGTCGTCGCGGCGGTCACCGCCGCGGGTGGCCGGGCCGTGCCCCTGGTCGCCGACGTGCGCGACAGCGCCCGGGTCGGCGCGGCGGTGGAGACCCTCGTCGCGGAGTTCGGGCGGCTGGACATCGTCGTCAACAACGCGGCCGTCGTCACCAGCGCACCGTTCTGGGAGATCACCGACGCCGAGTGGGACGCCGTCGTCGACATCGGCCTCACCGGGACGTGGCGGGTCGCGCGGGCCGCGGCCGCGCACGTCCGCCGCTCGCCACGGGGCCGGATCGTCAACATCGCCTCCACCGGAGGGGTGCGCGCGGTGCCGGAGTTCGCGCACTACGTGGCGGCCAAGCACGGCGTCGTCGGGCTGACCAGGGCGATGGCGGTCGAGCTCGCCCCGGCAGGCGTCACGGTCAACGCGATCCTGCCGGGCGCCGTCGACTCGCCGATGCTGGCCGGTCTCGCCGACGAGCTCGGCCTCGCACCCGACGAGGTGCACAAGCGCTGGCTGCACGACCAGCTGCTCGCCGAGGTGCTGAGCATCGGCGAGATCACCGGCGCACTGATGTGGCTGCTCGGCGACGACGCACGGCGCGTCACCGGGCACTGCCTGGCGGTCGACGGGGGAGCGCTCGCCCGCTGAACGGACACCGACATCCACCGACGCTCGAGGAGGAGCGATGGGACGGTTCGACGGCAAGGTCGTTCTGATCACCGGGGGAGCCCGGGGGCAGGGGCGCTCGCACGCCCTGGCCTTCGCCCGGGAGGGCGCGGACATCGCGTTCTGCGACATCTCCGAACAGCTCGGCACGGTCCCGTACCCGACGTCGCGCCAGGCGGACCTCGACGAGACGGTGAAGCTCGTCGAGGAGCTCGACCGCCGGTGCGTCGCCGTGCGGGCCGACGTCCGGGACCGCGACCAGGTCCAGGACGTCGCCGACCGGACCCGCGCCGAGCTCGGCCGGATCGACGTGCTGCTGGCCAACGCGGGGATCTTCTCCTTCGGCACGGTCGCCGAGATGTCCGAGGACATGTGGCAGGAGATGATCGCGGTCAACCTCACGGGCGTCTTCCACGCGTTCCGGGCCGTGCTGCCCACCATGATCGATCAGGGGTACGGGCGGATCGTCGCGACGTCGTCGATGGCCGGGAAGATGGGCCAGGCCAACATCGCCCACTACGTCGCGGCCAAGTGGGGCGTGATCGGGCTGGTCAAGTCGACCGCGATCGAGGTCGCGGGCAACGGCGTCACGGTCAACGCGGTCTGCCCGACCGGCGTGGACACCGACATGATCCAGAACTCCGCCGCGTACGAGCTGTTCCTGCCCGGCACGGCGAACCCCACCCGGGACGACGCGGCCCCGGCGTTCCAGTCGCTGAACCACGTCCCGATCCCGTGGGTCGAGCCGGTCGACATCTCGAACACGATGCTGTTCCTGGCCTCCGAGGAGGCGCGCTACGTCACCGGTGAGTCCGTCGCGGTCGCGGCGGGCATGAACGCGAACAACGCTGCCTGAGAGGGGAACGACGATGCCCGGACGCCTGGAGGGAAAGGTCGCGCTGGTCTCGGGGGCCGCGCGCGGACAGGGCCGGTCGCACGCGGTGCGGCTGGCGGAGGAGGGTGCCGACGTCATCGCCTTCGACGTCTGCCACCCGCTCGACACCGTGCACTACCCGCTGTCGCGCCGCGAGGACCTCGACGAGACCGTGAAGCTGGTCGAGGAGCTGGACCGGCGGATCGTCGCCCGGGAGGCCGACGTGCGGGACACCGCCGCGGTGCAGGCCGTCGTCGACGCCGGGGTGGCGGAGTTCGGCCGGCTCGACATCGTGTGCGGCAACGCCGGCATCGCCGGGTTCGCCGACAACACGTGGTCGCTCACCGACGATGAGTGGGACGAGATGATCGGCGTCAACCTCACCGGGGTGTGGAAGACGGTCCGCGCCGCGGTCCCGGCGATGATCGCCGCGGGCAACGGCGGGGCGATCGTGCTCACCAGCTCGACGGCGGGGGTGAAGGGCATGAGCCGCACCGGTCACTACGTCGCCGCCAAGCACGGCGTCGTGGGGCTCATGCGCAACCTGGCGACCGAGCTGGCGCCGCACTCGATCCGGGTCAACACCATCCATCCGACCGGCGTGAACACGCCGATGGTCACCAACGACTACATCGGCGGGATCATCTCCGGGGACCCCTCGTTCGGCGAGAACCTGCAGAACATGCTGCCGGTGGAGATGGTCGAGCCGGTCGACATCTCGAACGCGGTCGTCTACCTCGCCTCGGACGAGGGCCGCTACGTCACCGGGACGATGCTGCCGGTCGACGCGGGGTTCCTGCAGAAGTGAGTGCGCGGGACGCGATCGCCCGCGCCGTGGTCGGACGCCGCCGTGAGCTCGATCTCGTGCTCGCGGCGGTGTCCGCCGGCCGGGACGTGATGCTGGAGGGCCCGCCCGGCGTGTCGAAGTCGACGATGCTGCGCGCGATCACCGCGCACTGGGGCGTCCCGTTCGTCCTCGTGGAGGGCAACGCCGAGCTCACCCCGGCCCGGCTGGTCGGGCACCACAACCCGGCGCGGGTGCTCCGCGAGGACTACTCGGTCGACAACTTCGTGCCGGGGCCGCTCGTGGGCGCCATGCAGGACGGCGGGTTCCTGTACATCGAGGAGCTCAACCGGGCCCCCGAGGACACCCTGAACGTGCTCCTCGCGGCCATGGCCGAGCGGGAGCTGACGGTGCCCCGGGTGGGGACGGTCACCGCGCTGCCGACCTTCCGGGTGCTGGCCTCGATGAACCCGTTCGACGACGTCGGCACCGCCCGGATCTCCGACTCGGTCTACGACCGCTGGTGCCGTCTCGTCGTCGGCTACCAGGACGCCGCCGAGGAGACCGAGATCGTGCGCGCCCGCACCGGGGTCACCGACGACGGGCTCGTCACCGACGCCGTCGCCCTCACCCGGGCGACCCGCTCGCACCCGGACCTGCGCCGCGGGTCGAGCGTGCGCGGCGCGATCGACCTGACCGCGATCGCGGTCGAGCTGCAGCGGCTCGGGAGCCATGACGGGGACCGTTCCCGGCTCGTGCTGGACGCCGCCCTGCTGGCGCTGTCCGCGCGGATCGCGGTGGACGACGCCGTCGACACCACCCCGGAGGAGGTGATCACCCGGATCTGGGAGGACCATTTTTTCTCCGGCCCCGGCGTGCGGCGCCGGGTCCCCACGTCCTGGACGTCGACGGTGCCGTGACCCTGCCCGCGGCCGACGAGCGGTCGCGGGCCCTCGCGCCGCTGCGCCGCAGGCCGAAGCAGCTCACCGCCGCGCCGGAGCTGTTCCGCACCGGGCCGGGCGCACCGGTCGTCGTCGAGCGGGTGGACGGGGACCGCGGCGACCCCGGCGACGGCGAGACCGGCGGACAGGGATCGCTCACCACGTCCCGCACCGCCCGGGCCCGGACCCTGTCCGAGCTGCTGGAGGACCGGCCACCCGACCGGGAGGTGACGGCGATGGCCCGCCGGATCGCCCGGCGCCTGGCCCTGCGGCGGCCCCGGGACCCGCGCGCGGCCCGTGGACGCGGGGCGCCCGCGCCGCAGCCCTACCGCTACCGGTCCGACGACATCGACCTCGACCGCACCGTGGAGGTGCTCACCGAGCGCCCGGTGCCCGAGGACACCGACATCGTCGTCCGGGAACGGACCGGCTCCCCGCGGGCGATCACGCTGGTCGTCGACGTCTCCGGGTCGATGCGCGGGGAGAAGGTGCGGATCGCCGCCGCGACGGTCGCGGCGCTGTCCGGCGACGCCGGGGCGACGGGGGACCGGCTCGCACTCGTCGCGTTCTGGTCCGACGCCGCCGTGCTGTCCCCGCTCGACGAACCCGCGACACCGGGGGTACTGCTCGACCGGCTCGTGCGGATCCCCGCCCGCGGGCTGACCGACGTCGGGTTCGGGCTGTCCGTCGCCCACGCCGAGCTCGCCGGGGCCCGGGAGCGGCGCCGGGTCGCGGTGCTGCTCAGCGACGTCGTGCACAATGCCGGGCCGGATCCGCGCACCGTCGCGCGGCGGTTCGGGGAGCTGCACGTGCTGCTGGAGACCGATGGCGAGCACGACGCCGCGCTCGGGCGGGACGTCGCACGGCTCGGGGGCGGACGGCTGGCCACGGTCCGCACGCACCGTGACGTGGCCCCCGCACTGAACCGGCTCCTGCGGAGCTGAGGTCCGACAGCCGACGCGGACGCTCACCGGACCCGGCCACGCTCACGCGATCGCCTGAGCGTTGCCGCAACCGGTGAGCGTCGTCGGCCGACCGCTGCCGCGACGGGGCCGGGAACGCGACAGGCCCCGCCGGTGGACACCGGCGGGGCCTGTCGGCGGGACGTGTCAGTCCAGGTAGTCGCGCAGGACCTGGGAACGGCTCGGGTGCCGCAGCTTCGACATCGTCTTCGACTCGATCTGGCGGATCCGCTCGCGGGTCACGCCGTAGACCTGGCCGATCTCGTCGAGGGTGCGCGGCTGGCCGTCGGTCAGCCCGAACCGCAGCCGGACGACGCCCGCCTCGCGCTCGGACAGCGTCGCCAGCACCGACTGGAGCTGGTCCTGCAGCAGCGTGAAGGACACCGCGTCGACCGCGACGACCGCCTCGGAGTCCTCGATGAAGTCACCGAGCTGCGAGTCGCCCTCGTCACCGATGGTCTGGTCCAGCGAGATGGGCTCCCGGGCGTACTGCTGGATCTCCAGCACCTTCTCCGGGGTGATGTCCATCTCCTTGGCGAGCTCCTCGGGAGTGGGCTCGCGCCCGAGGTCCTGGAGCAGCTCACGCTGTATACGGCCGAGCTTGTTGATGACCTCGACCATGTGCACCGGGATACGGATGGTGCGGGCCTGGTCGGCCATCGCGCGGGTGATGGCCTGCCGGATCCACCACGTCGCGTACGTCGAGAACTTGTAGCCCTTGGTGTAGTCGAACTTCTCGACCGCGCGGATCAGGCCCAGGTTGCCCTCCTGGATCAGGTCCAGGAACGCCATCCCACGGCCGGTGTAGCGCTTGGCCAGCGACACCACGAGCCGGAGGTTCGCCTCCAGCAGGTGGTTCTTCGCGCGCTCGCCGTCGCGGACGATCCAGCGCAGGTCGCGCCGCATCTGCGGGGAGAGCTTGTCGTTCGACTCGAAGAGCTTGCGGATGCGCTCCGCGCCGTAGAGGCCGGCCTCGATCCGCTTGGCGAGCTCGACCTCCTCCTCGGCGTTGAGCAGCGCCACCTTGCCGATCTGCTTGAGGTAGGCGCGGACCGAGTCGGCGGAGGCGGTGAGCTCGGCGTCCTTGCGGGCCTGCCGCAGCGCCTCGGACTCCTCCTCGTCCCAGACGAAGTCGGCCGACTTCTGCTGCGACGACCGGGTGGTCGGGGCGACCCGGTTCTTGCCGGTGTTGGTGTCGTCGTCCTCGTCGTCGTCGGACGCGTCCTCGGCGTCGACCTCCTGGGCCGCCTCGGCGATGTCGGCCTCGATGTCGGCTTCCTCGAGCTCGCCGTCCTCGATCTCGACGTCGCCGTCCTCGAGCTCGGCGTCCTCGCCGTCGGCCTTCTTCGTGGAGGCCTTCTTGGCGGCCGGCTTCTTCGGGCCGGTGCCGGGTGCGGCCTTCGTCGCGGTGCCCGGCTTGCGGGTGCGTGCGGCCGGCTTCTTGGCGGTCGCCGCCCCGGTCGTGCCGGCCGCGGAGGTGCGGCGGCTGCGGGGTGCGGTGCCCGACGTCGGCTCGATGGTCGAGTCGGTGCGTGCTGCGGAGTCTGCGGCTGCCACCTGGGCCCTCTCGCTACGTGCGCTGGAGTCGTTACTCGGGCCGGTCGCGGCGCACTCGTCGGGGGAGACGAGGCCACGGACCGCCCCGGAATTCTGTCCTGGCACCACCTCGGTCGCCGGCGTCGGTCGAAGGTCGCCGCGCGTCCCGGAGGTGGGGTCTGCGTTCCATTGTAACTGCGCACCGCGGGACGGGGCGCACCTCACGCCGCCCCGCGCGTCCGAGGGCCCGCGAACGTGGTCGGATGGAGCCGTGACGCCGCACGAGACCAGCGATCCCGCCACCCTGCGCGCCGTGGCCGAGCAGGTCGCCGCCGAGGCCGCAGAGCACCTGCGCACCCTGCCCGCGCCGCGGGACGGAGGAGTGTCGACCAAGTCCTCGCCGACCGACGTCGTGACCGAGTCGGACGCGTCGGTGGAGAAGTTCGTCCGGGACCGGCTCGCCGCGCTGCGGCCGGGCGACCCGGTCTACGGCGAGGAGGGCGCGGGCGACGCGGCGACCGCCCGCTGGGTCGTCGACCCCATCGACGGCACCGTGAACTACCTCTACGGCCTGCCCTGGTACGCCATCTCGATCGCCGCCGTCGCCGACGGCGAGTCGGTCGCGGGCGCGGTCGCCGAACCCGCGGCGGGACGGCTGTGGTCGGCCGGGCGGGGCCTCGGCGCGACCTGTGACGGCCGCCCGCTCGCCGTCGCGGGGACCACCGAGCTCGGGCAGTCGCTGGTCGGGACCGGGTTCGCCTACCGCGCGGAGCGCCGGGCCCGGCAGGCCCGGATGGTCGCGGCGATGCTGCCCGAGGTGCGGGACGTCCGCCGCGCCGGTGCCGCCGCGCTGGACCTGTGCGCCGTCGCCGCCGGCTGGCTGGACGGCTACGTGGAGCACGGCAGCAACTGGTGGGACTGGGCCGCCGGAGCGCTCATCGCCCGCGAGGCGGGCGCGCTGGTGCACATCACCGTCCCGCCCGGGGTGCGCTACCTCGGCGCCGACGGCGACGGGCTGGGCGACGACGTGTCGCTCGCCGCCGCACCGGGCATCGCCCGCGAGCTGGCCGGTCTCGCCCGCCGCAGCGGCGCCGCCGGGGTCTGACCCCGGCTCAGCTCGCGCAGGCCGACTCGCGGGCCTGGGCCATCAGTGTCGGGTCGGCACGGGCGCCGCCCTCGTTGCCCGGCGACGCCAGCTGGTCCAGCGCGTCCCGGGCACCCCGGCCCGGTGCGACGTCGGTGAACGCCGTCCCGACGACGACGTCGACCACCGGGCCCCGCCGGTCGTCCCGGATCAGCTCCACGCACGGCAGGGCCAGCGTCAGCGCGGCGGCCGCGGCCTCGCCGTCGGGCCCGAACCGCAGCTGCCCGATGCAGCCCAGGTCGCCGTCCGGGAACGCCGGGTCGTTGCCCGGGGAGCTCGCCTCGCCGAACTCCAGGTCCCGCAGCTGGGCGGACACCAGGTTCGCCTGCCCGCGCTGACCGCCCGCGTTGAGCACCTGGAAGCGCGCGTCGCGCGGCGCCGCCGCGCCGACGCCGTCCAGCTCGGTGCGGGTGATCTCGCTGCCCGGCAGCGACCCGGAGGCGGGGGCGGAGCAGTTCGTCGACGACGGCCCCTCGGACGCGGTGCTCAGCACGACGGTCCAGGTCACCACCAGGGCGGCGGCCAGCACCGCGGAGGTGATCACGATCGGCCGGCGCCTCCGGCGCTCGTAGGGCCGGGCGGAACGGGAGAGCGGCAGCCGCATCAGAAGGAGCCTCCGTCGAGCACGTGGTGGCCGAGCGCGACGAGCGGGCCGACCGAGCCGTCGAGGCCCTCCGCCATGTCCGCGGGGACCGAGCCCGCCCGGACCCGGGCGAGGATCCCGGCGAGGACCACGGCCAGCTTGAACGCGCCGAACGCGACGTACCAGGGCAGCGGGGTGACGTCGAGGCCGGTGCGGGCGGCGTAGGCCCGGACCAGCTCGTCGCGCCGGGGGAAGCCGGGGAGCGCGGTGGGGGAGGGCAGCGGCTGGGCGCTCGACCAGACCGCGTCGTCGCCGTCCTGCTGCCAGTAGACGAGCAGCAGGCCCAGATCGGCGAGCGGATCGCCGAGGGTCGACATCTCCCAGTCCAGGACGGCCAGGATCCGGCCCGGGTCACCGGCGTCGAACACGCAGTTGTCGAGCCGGTAGTCGCCGTGCACGATCGTGTGCCGCTGGGCGGCCGGGACGTCCTCGCCGAGCCGCCCGGCGAGCCGGGTGAGTTCGCTCTCGACCTCGGCGGAGACCGGGACCGGGTCGTCGCCGTCGCGGGCCGTCGCCCACTGGGTGCTCCAGCGGCGGATCTGGCGCTCCATGAACCCGTCGGGACGGCCGAAGCCCTCGAGCCCGACCGTGGCCGGGTCGACGGCGTGCAGCTCCGCCAGGACGTCGACGAGTGCCTCCCCGGCCGCCCGGCGCCCGGCCCCGGTCGCCGCCCAGCCCTCGGGCAGCTCGTCGAGCGGGACGACGCCGTCGACGAGCTCCATCACGAAACAGGGCGCGTCGACCGGGCCGCCGTCGCCGCCGTCGTGGGTGGCGAGAACGGCGGGCACCGGCACCGCGGTCGGGGCGAGCGCCGCGATCACCCGCTGCTCCCGGCCCATGTCGTGGGCGGTCGCCGCGACCGTCCCGACCGGCGGTCGGCGCAGCACGACCGCGCCGGCGGGGGAGGACACCCGGTAGGTCAGGTTCGACCGGCCCGCGCCGATCGGGGCCAGCTCGGAGTCCGCCCACCGCTCGTCGTCCAGGACCGTCGCGAGCCAGCGTCCGACCGCCGTGGGATCGGCGCCGGGGGTGGGCGTGCGGGCGCTCGTCGTCACGCCGACCGACCCTAGTGCGCGTGGCCGCCGGAGCCGTGGCGTGACACCCCGGGGGTCACCCGGGGGGACTCCCTGCGCGACCAGCCGGACCCTGGGTTACCCTGCCCGCCGCCGGTGGCGGACCGGTCCCTCCGGGACGGAAGCGAATCGATCACCGCCGAACCGCAGGCGGAGTGAGACCGGCGTCACTACCGCACCGGGCACAAACCCGGTCGCCGCGTCGTTCCCCTGCGGCACGCGACGACCGACAGATGCGAAGGACCTGCTGTTCAGCGGCGACCTGAACAGCACAGACGTGAATGGCAAGGGTGAGACCCATGGCGACCGACTACGACGCCCCGCGTCGCAACGAGGCCGATGAGATGGCCGAGGACTCGCTCGACGAGCTCAAGCAGCGCCGCAACGAGGCGCAGTCCGCGGTCGTCGACGTCGAGGAGACCGACACCGCGGAGAGCTACGAGCTCCCGGGTGCCGACCTGTCCGGCGAGGAGCTGACGGTGAACGTCCTGCCGAAGCAGGCGGACGAGTTCACCTGTGCCAGCTGCTTCCTGGTGCACCACCGGAGCCGGCTGGCGAGCACCTCCGGCGGGCAGTTCCTCTGCCGCGACTGCGCGGCCTGACACGGCGCACGACCAGCACCACCAGGACGGGCCCGGCGGAATCCGCCGGGCCCGTCCTGTCGTGCGGGACGGCTCAGGGAACCTGCGGGTGCGGCGCCTGCGCCGCGATGGCCGCGCGCAGCGCGTCGGGACGGCGGGTGCTCAGCACCCAGTACGGCTCGTCCGACGAGGGGTCGGTGACCTCCACCCGGACCAGCGGGCCGACCCAGGCGCGGTGCAGCACGTAGGCGCGCGGATCGAGGTCCGGCCCCATCGCCTGCTGCTTGTCCCGCCTGGCCACGGTGTCGGTCACCCCGGCCACGGCCAGCGGCAGCTCGCGGCCGTTCGACACCAGCACACCGGGCCGCACCGTGGTGCGGCTGCGGCCCATCCACCACAGCGTCCCGACGCACAGCGGGATCATCACGGCGTAGCCGATCCAGGACCGCAGCCCCGGGTACCCCATGTGGATCTGGGCGCCCAGCAGGACGCCGAGACCGACGGCCAGGAGGTACCACCACACCGGGACGGACAACCGCTCGTCGAACGCAGTGGGGCCGGACGTCGCAGAGTCCGGCTCCGGAACCCGATCGCTCACGTGTTCCAGGGTAGCGTCGCCCGCCGTGCCCGGTTCCGCCCCCGCTCCCCCGGACGAGCCGCTGGTCGCACCGTCCGTCGACGTGCTGCTGACCAGGCTCGACCCCGGCGTCCCGCTGCCCGCCTACGCGCGGCCCGGTGACGCCGGTGCCGATCTCGTGACGACGTCCGACCTCGAACTCGCCCCCGGCGAGCGCGCGCTGGTCGGTACCGGCGTCGCGATCGCCCTGCCGGCGGGCCACGCCGGGTTCGTGCACCCCCGGTCGGGCCTCGCGGCCCGCTGCGGGCTCTCGATCGTGAACGCGCCCGGCACCGTCGACGCGGGCTACCGCGGCGAGATCAAGGTGTGCCTGGTGAACCTGGACCCGGCCGAGCCGGTCCGGCTGAGCCGCGGCGACCGGATCGCGCAGCTGGTCGTGCAGCGGGTCGAGACGGCCCGGTTCGTCGAGGTCACAGAACTGCCCGGGTCCGAGCGCGGAACCGCGGGACACGGCTCGACCGGCGGGAACGCCGCGCTCGGGCACGGGGGAGGCAGCCACTGATGCCCGGACGCGCGCGCGGCAAGATGTTCGACATCCGTCCCGAGCACGGTGTCGAGGACTCCGGCACCGGGGCCTATCCCGGGTATCCGGGCTACGGCGACTCCGACATCGAGTCCTACGACGAGTACGACGAGCACTACGCCGAGTTCGACGCCCGCCGCGACGGACGGGGCGCCGGCGGCGGGCCGGTCCCGCCGGGCCGGCCCGCGAACGGCGCGGCCCGTGGCGACGGCGCGCCGGGTGCCGCCGGGCGCAACGGCGCAGGCCGCAACGGTTCCGGGCACCCGGACGCACCCCGGGACGGAGCCGGACGGAACGGGTCCGGCCGCGGCGGTGCGGCGAACGGGCGGGCGACGAACGGGCGGGCGGCGAACGGCGCCGGCCCGCGCACCGGTGCCGGTCGCGTGGGCGGCGACCCGGGTGCGACCGCGGCGACGACGGCGGTCCGCGCCGTCCGCGGCGGGACCGGCCGCACCCCCGTCCCCGGTCCGGACCGGCCGGACGACCGCGACGATCGCGACGACCGGGTCGCCCCGGACGGCCGGTGGGACGACGACGAGCCCCCGCTGCTGAGCCACCGCGGCGAGTCCGAGGAGCCGGCCTACGCCCGGGACCGGACCCCGCAGGGCTTCGACGGTGGCGACCCCGACGCCCCGGACTGGGGCCGTCCCGGCCGTCCCGCCGCCGCCGACGAGTACGAGTACGACGAGTACGACGAGGCCGGGGACGACGACCCCGACGGCTCCGACCCCTACGACGAGGACGAGTACGGCGTCGGCGACGCGCCGCTGTCCGTCCCGCCGCCGGGCAGCGGCGGCCGCCCGCTGGGCCCGGCCGACGTCGAGGAGCTCGACCCGTCGATGACCGACGCGCTCGCCCGCGTCGATCTCGGAGCCGTCCACGTGCCGGTGCCCTACGGCGCCGAGCTGAAGCTGGAACCCGCCGGCGCCGAGCGCCCGCAGGCCGTCCACCTGCTCCTGCCCGAGGGCCGGATCGCGGTGAGCGCGCTGGCCGCGCCCCGCTCGTCGGGTCTGTGGCCGGACCTGTCCGCCGAGATCGAGCAGTCGCTGCGCAAGGGCGGCGCCCGCGTCCGCAACGCCCGCGGTGACTGGGGCCGTGAGCTGCACGCCCGCACCGAGAACGCGGCGTCGGTGTTCGTCGGCTGCGACGGTCCGCGCTGGATGGTCTACGGCGTCGCGACCGCGTCGCTGGAGACCGTCGAGGCGCTCGACGTCGAGCTGCGCCGGGTCCTGCGGGGGATCATCGTCGTCCGCGGGAAGTCGCCGTACCCGCCGCGGACGGTGCTGCCGCTGGAGCTGCCCGAGCACCTGCGCGAGGAGCAGCCCGACGTCGCACCGCAGAAGCCGAGCATCACCGTGTCGGTGCCGCGCCCGGCCGGGGAGACCGGGTCCACGAGGGCACCCGCGAGCGGTGCGACGCCGCTGCCCACCACCGGCGCGACCCCGGCGGCCACGACCGGCGCGACCCCGCGCCCGGCCGCCGACGAGCCGGTCCGCCGTGCCCCCGCTGCCGGCCCGGCGCCGAGTGCCCCGGCCCGCCGTCCCGCCGATGCCGATCCCGCCACCCGGGCGCTGCCGCAGGTGCCGCGCCGCCCCGCCGCGGCGGCCGGTCCCGCCCCGGCCGAGGCCGAGCGGACCGCGCTGTCCCGCCCGGTCCCGCGTGAGGAGCCCGGCGAGCGCACCGCGATCGCCCCGCTCACCCCGGCCGCCGACGCGGAGGCCCCCGCGGGCCGCGCCGGCCGCCGCCGCGGCCGTCCGGACCGGCCGGACCGCTCCACCGGGGCGACCCGGCGCGGCCCGGCACCCGGGGTCCGCCCGGAGGCCGACGAGCCGGTCCGCCGCCCGGCCGCCGACGAGCCGGTCCGCCGCCCAGCGGCCGACGAGCCGGTCCGCCGCCCCGCGGCCGACCTGGCCGGACCCGCCGGCACCGGTGCGTACGCGCGTCCGGCGGCCGGCGTCCCCGACCCGCTCGACGCGCGCACCCCGCTCCCGGCCGCCGAGCCGGAGCGCGCGCCCGCGCCGGAACCGCCGGTCCGGCGTGACCCGGCGGTCACCACGCTGTCGGTCGCCGACCTGCTGGCCGGTACCGAGGCCGATCCGGCCCTGGGTGCCGGGCCCGCCACCGGCGACCGCACGGCGGAGACCCGGCGTCCGGCCCGTCGTACCCGCCGGGAGGAGCACTCCGCGTCCGGCGACGGTGACGTCCCGGCCCCGGCCCCCGCCCGGCGGCGCCGGTCCGCCGACCGGGACGCCGCGGACCGCGTCGACGCCGCCGACCTGCTGGCCGCCCGCGACACCGGGTCCCCGGCCGCCGGCCCCGGCCGTTCCACGGCGGAGCGGCTGTCGTCGGCGATCGAGGACATCCCGCTCTCGGACATCCCGCTGATGGAGGCGACGCTCGACCGCGAGCCCGAGCCCGAGCCCGAGCCGCTGCCGGAACCGGTGCCCGAGCCGCAGCCGCGGTCGGCGGCCGAACCGTTGCCCCGCCGGACGCGCCGCCGCGGCGCGCCCGCCGACACCGTCCCCGGGGCCGGCACCGGCTCCGGCACCGCGGACGACTGGCTGTCCTCGGAGATCGCGGCGAGCAGGCGGGCCGGGCGGCACGGCGGCGGCCGGGGCACCTCGGTCGCGGACCTGCTCGCGTCGTCCGGACTCGACGGTCACGGCGGCCATCGGCGCGCTGACGCCGGAGACACCGGCCGGCCGTCGGCCTCGGCCGCCCACGCCGAGCCCGCCGCGCACACCGTCCCCGCCGCCCACGCCGAGCCTGCCGCGCCCGCCGGACCGGCCGGGTCCTCGTGGCCCGCGGGCGACGACGACCTGTTCCGGTCGCCGTCGGCCGCCGACGGGGTGCCCGGCCGCGGCTACCTGGAGGGCGGCCCCACCTCGGCCGACGAGGCCCGCAGCGCGCTGCAGGACCTCCTGCGCAGCGCGTCGGGCGCACCGGACGACGACGGGACCGGCGTCACCGGTCTCGCCGACTACCGGGCGAGCCGCGCCGCCGCCGGGCGCCGCAACGGACGGGACCGGCACGGCGACGACGCGGACCACGCGGACGGTCCGGACGACGCCGAGCCCGGCCGGCGTGCCGCGGCCGGCGACGGCACCGGCGACCTGCCCGGCGACCGGGGCCGTGCCGCCGGTGGGACCGGTCTGACCGGCCGCTGGCCGGCCGGTCGGCGCGCCGCCGGGACCGATCCCCGCGATCTCGGACGGCACCGGCGGGACTGACACCGCGGGGCGATCCGGGCACCGGCCGCGGAACGCCCGCGGTGCCGCCGGCCCCGACCACCGGGCGCGTCCGGGGGACCGGTCGGCGTGGCCCGGCGCACGGGCCGATCCGCTGGTGAGGGCACAAACCGCGGCGTCCGCGCGTTACCCTGACGTCGCGATAACACGACACCCTGTCGGGTCGCCACACGAGTGCGGGACACCGGAGGGTCCGGGGCCGCGCGGGCCGAGGAGAGACATGGGCAGCACGGATGGCGGGGCGTTCCGCCGGATGCTCCGCAAACTCACCAGCGACGTCGACGAGCTCGACGCACGCGATCTCGCCGAGGACGTCGAGGAGACCGGCGCACGACCGGCCCGCGACTGCGCCTGCGGCGAGGAGGTGACGATGCTCGGCCGGATCCGCAGCGTGGAGCTCTGCCCCCAGAGCGCCGACGCCACGCTCAAGGCCGAGCTGTTCGACGGCACCGAGGGCGTCACACTGGTCTGGATGGGCCGGCGTCGCATCCCCGGGATCGAGGCCGGTCGCACCATGCGCGTCCGCGGGCGGATCTCCGTCCGCGACGGGCGGAAGGTGCTCTACAACCCGTACTACGAGATCTGCCAGGCGCAGTAGACCCGATCGGACAGGCTTGAGCGACCATCACGACGCCCCCACCACCCGGCTCCCGCGGATCGAGGAGTCCCCCCAGGAGCAGACGGGCCCCATCGGGGCACCGGTCCCCGGCGGGGCCCCCGAGCGGGCGCCGACGCTGATGGAGCAGATGGGCGGGGTGCCGGGCATCGTCGCGTCGACGGTCCCGGTGATCGTCTTCGTCGTGGCGAACATCGTCACCGAGCTGCGGACCGCCGTGTTCGCCGCGATCGGTGCGGGCGTGCTCGTCCTGCTGTGGCGCCTGGTCCGCCGGGACCCGGTGATGCCCGCGATCTCCGGGCTGATCGGCGTCGGGATCTGTGCGCTGGTGGCGAACCAGACGGGGGAGGCCCGCGGGTTCTACCTGCCGGGCCTGCTCTACAGCGGGTTCCTCGGCGTCGTCGCGCTCGTGTCGATCGTGGTGCGGTGGCCGCTGGCGGGCGCGATCTGGCACGGCATCAACGGGCACGGCACCGAGTGGCGGGACGACCCGCGACTCGTCCGCGCCTACGGCTGGGCCACCGGCGTCTGGGCGGCGACGTTCCTGGCGAAGGTCGTCGTCCAGGGCGGGCTCTACCTCGCCGACTCCGAGACCTGGCTGGGCGTCGCCCGCCTGGCGATGGGCTACCCGCTGACGGCGGTGGCGATCCTCGCGACCGTCCTCATCGTCCGCCGGGTGCCCCGCACCGCGACCTGAGGGACGCGGCTCACGGCCGCGCCAGCGCCTCGCGGATCTCCTCCTCGACCGCCGCCGTCGCGACGAACAGCAGCTCGTCGCCCGGCTCCAGCGCGTCGTCCGGCTGCGGGACGATCACCCGTCCGCCGCGCAGGATCGTCACCAGCGCCGAGTCCGGGGGCAGGGTCACCGCCCGCACCGGACGCCCGGCGAGCGGGGTGTCGTCGGGCAGCGTCACCTCGACCAGGTTCGCCTGGCCCTGCCGCAGCGTGAGCAGCCGCACCAGGTCTCCGACGGCGACGGCCTCCTCGACCAGCGCCGCCAGCAGCCGTGGGGTCGACACCGCGACGTCGACGCCCCAGTTCTCGCCGAACAGCCACTCGTTGCGCGGGTCGTTCACCCGCGCCACCACCCGGCGCACCCCGAACTCGGTCTTCGCGAGCAACGACACCACGAGGTTGACCTTGTCGTCGCCGGTGGCGGCGATGACGACGTCGCAGCCCTCGATGCCGGCATCCTCCAGCGACGCGAGCTCGCAGGCGTCGGCGTGCACCCACTCGGCGTCCGGGACGGCGTTCGGGTCGATCTGGCCGAGCTCGCGCTCGATCAGCATCACCCGGTGCGCGGACTCCACCAGCTCCAGCGCGATGGACCGCCCGACGGCGCCCGCACCCGCGATCGCGACCCGCATCACTCCTCCTCCGGCGGCGCCGAGGCGGCCGCCGTCACGTCGCTGACCGTGCCGGAGATCGCCGCGACGTACACGGTGTCCTCGGCCTGCACGGTGGTGTCCTTCGTCGGCAGCACGCCGGTCCCGAACCGGACGACGAACGCCACCCGCGATCCCGTCGCCCGCTCCAGCTCCGCGATCGGGTGCCCGACCCACTCCTCGTGCAGCGGGAGCGGCAGCACCGCGACGGTGCCGGTCGGCTCCCGCCACGCGGTCGCGACGCCGTCGGGCAGCAGCATCCGCAGCAGCCGGTCGGTCGTCCACGGCACTGTCGCGACCGTGGGGATCCCGAGCCGCTCGTAGACCGCGGCCCGCTTGGCGTCGTAGATCCGGGCGACGACCTTGTCGACGCCGTAGCTCTCCCGGGCCACCCGGGCGGCGATGATGTTCGAGTTGTCCCCCGAGGAGACGGCGGCGAACGCGTCGGCCGACTCCAGGCCGGCCTCGTCGAGGACGCTGCGGTGGAAGCCGAAGCCGACCACCTGGCGTCCCCGGAAGTCCGGCCCGAGCCTGCGGAACGCCTGCGGGTCGCGGTCGATCACCGCGACCTCGTGGCCGAGCCGCTCCAGGCCCGAGGCCAGGGACGCGCCCACCCGGCCGCATCCCATGATCACGACGTGCATGGTGGAGTGGTCCTTCCGGCGGGCGGGGGCCCGGGATGTACGATTCGTTCCCGGTGCACCGAGCGCGCCGCACACCACGTGCGACGCCGGTGCGCCTGATCGCGCACGCTATCGCGTCGCCCGGAACGCGGGGGCCTAGGCTGCGCACCGTGTCCAAGCTCGCCGTCGCTCTCAAGCGGCTCGTGGTCGGACGACCGCAGCGCAGCGACCGCCTGACCAGCACGCTCCTCCCGAAGCGGGTCGCACTCCCGGTGTTCGCCTCGGACGCGATGTCGTCCGTCGCCTACGCGCCCGAGGAGATCTTCCTGACGCTGTCGGTCGCCGGGGTCGCCTCCTACGTGATGTCGCCGTGGATCGGGCTCGCGGTCGTCGTCGTCCTGCTGACGGTCGTCGCGAGCTATCGGCAGAACGTCCACGCCTACCCGTCCGGTGGCGGCGACTACGAGGTCGCGACCGTCAATCTCGGCAAGAACGCCGGGCTCACCGTCGCGAGCGCCCTGCTCGTCGACTACACGCTCACCGTCGCGGTCTCGATCTCCGCTGCGGCCGCGAACATCGGCGCGCTGGTGCCGTTCGTCGCCGAGCACAAGGTGCTGTTCGCGGTGTCGGCGATCGCCGTGCTCACGGCGATCAACCTGCGGGGCATCCGGGAGTCCGGTACCGCGTTCGCGATCCCGGTGTACGCCTTCGTGCTGGGCGTCGGCACGATGATCGTCTGGGGCCTGACCCGGATCCTGATCCTCGGCGACGACGTCCGCGCCGCCAGCGCCGACCTCGATCTCGTCGCCGAGGGCGACACCTTCACCGGCCTCGCGCTGGTGCTGCTGGTGCTGCGGTCCTTCACCCAGGGCGCGGCCGCGCTGACCGGTGTCGAGGCGATCTCCAACGGGGTGCCGGCGTTCCGCAAGCCGAAGTCCCGGAACGCCGCGACGACCCTGCTGCTCCTCGGCGGGATGTCGGTCACGCTGTTCATGGGCCTGATCGCGCTGGCCCAGCTGACCCACGTGCAGATCGCCGAGGACCCGGCCCGCCAGTTCCCGGACGCGCCGCCCGGCTACCAGCAGCAGACGATGGTCGCGCAGCTCGCGGACGCGGTGTTCGACAACTTCCCGCCCGGCTACTTCTTCGTGATCGTCATGACGGCGCTGATCCTGGTGCTGGCGGCGAACACCGCGTTCAACGGCTTCCCGGTGCTCGGGTCGATCCTCTCCCAGGACCGCTACCTGCCCCGCCAGCTGCACACCCGCGGCGACCGGCTCGCGTTCTCGAACGGGATCGTGCTGCTGGCGCTGTTCGCGATCCTGCTGGTGATCGGTTTCCAGGCCGAGGTCACGAAGCTGATCCCGCTCTACACGGTCGGCGTCTTCGTGTCCTTCACGCTGTCCCAGGCCGGGATGGTCCGGCACTGGAACCGGGAGCTGGAGCTCGGCCCGGGGGTCCGCGAGCGGCGCCGGATCCGCCGCAGCCAGGCGATCAACGGGTTCGGGGCCTGCATGACCGGTGTCGTGCTGATCACCGTGCTGATCACCAAGTTCGCGCTCGGCGCCTGGATCGCGATCGTCGCGATGGGTGCGTTCTTCGTGCTGATGCGCGCGATCCAGCTGCACTACGACCGGGTCGCCGCCGCGCTCGTCGCCGACGAGGACGACGACGTCCTGCCCTCGCGCAACCACGCCGTCGTGCTGGTGTCGACGCTGCACAAGCCGACCCTCCGCGCGCTCGCCTACGCCCGCGCCACCCGGCCGGACATCCTCGAGGCGGTCACGGTCAACGTCGACGACTCCGACACCAAGAAGCTCGTCGAGCAGTGGCACAAGCGGAGGCTCCCGGTCCCGCTGAAGGTGGTGGAGTCCCCGTACCGGGAGATCACCCGGCCCGTGCTGGACTACGTGAAGCGGATCCGCTCCGACTCCCCGCGCAACGTCGTGACCGTCTACATCCCGGAGTACGTCGTCGGGCACTGGTGGGAGCAGGTCCTGCACAACCAGAGTGCGCTGCGGCTCAAGACGCGGCTGCTGTTCCAGCCGGGGGTGATGGTGACGAGCGTGCCGTGGCAGCTGCCGTCGTCGTCGCGGACCCGGGCGCTCTCGCCGCTGGACGCGCCGGGAGCCTCCCGGCGCGGCTACCCGGGGCTGGAACAGCTCCCCGGCGAGCGCCGCGACGGCCCGCCGGCGACGGGGACGAGCACCGCGGGGGCGACCCGCGGTACGAAGGGGGACACGTGAGCTCCGCTCCGGCGACGGACTGGACCGACCGGATGCTCGAGGTGACCGTCGGGCCGGTGGCGCACGGCGGCCACTGCGTCGCCCGTGCCGGTGAGGACGGTCTCCCGGCCACCGACGGCCGGGTCGTCTTCGTGCGGCACGCGCTGCCCGGCGAGCGGGTGCGCGCGGTCGTGACGGAGGACCCGGGCGGGGCCTTCTGCCGCGCCGACGCCGTCGCCGTCCTGGAGGCCTCCCCGGACCGGGTCGAACCGGGCTGCGTGTGGGCGGGCCCCGGCGGGTGCGGTGGCTGCGACTTCCAGCACGCGACGCCCGGCGCGCAGCGGGACCTGAAGACGGCGGTGCTCCGCGAGCAGCTGGCCCGGCTCGCCGGTGCGGCGGCCCCGCTGTCGCTCCTCCCGTTCGACGAGGTCGTCGTCGAGGAGCTGCCGGGCGGTGCGCTGGGCTGGCGCACCCGGGTGCGGCTCGCCGTCGACGACGCCGGTGTCCCGGGCCTGCGCGCGCACCGCAGCCACGACGTCTGCGAGATCGCCGACTGCCCGCTGGTCCCGGACGGCGCGCTCGGCCCGGTCCTGGAGCAGCGGTTCCGCCCGGAGTCCGAGGTGGACGTGACCGTCGGCGACGACGGTGCCGCGCGGGTCGGCTCCGGGGCGACCGCGCACGCCGCGGGCCGGACCTGGGAGCTGTCCGCGGGCACGTTCTGGCAGGTGCACCCGGCGCTCGCGGACACCCTCGCCACGCTGGTGGACGAGTGGGCGGGCGCGCCGCGCGGGGGAGTGGCCTGGGACCTCTACGGCGGCGTCGGGCTGCTCGGGTCGGTGCTCGCCCGCCAGGTCGGCCCGGACGGGACGGTGCTGGTGGTGGAGTCGTCGCCGTCGGCGGTGGCCGACGGTGCTGCGGCGCTGGCCGACCTGCCGCAGGTGTCGTTCGTGCGGGGACGCGCGGAGCGCGAGATCGCACGGCTCCGGCCGGACCCGGACGTCGTCGTCACCGACCCGCCGCGGACGGGGCTGGGCCGTGCCGCGGTCCGGGCGCTGGCCACCCGCGGGCCCCGCCGGGTCGTGCACGTCGCCTGCGACCCCGCCGCGCTCGGCCGCGACCTCGCGCTGTTCGCGGAGCACGGGTACCGGGTGGCGGGGCTGCGGGCGTTCGACGCGTTCCCGATGACCCACCACATGGAGGCCGTCGCGCTGCTGGAGCGGCCGGACCGATGATCACGGTCGTCCAGCTGTCCGACCTGCACCTCGGGGTGCCGGGCAACCGGGAGCGGGCCGTGCGCGCCGTCGCCGGTGCCCGCGCGCTCGGGGCGGACCTCCTGCTCGTCACGGGCGACGTCGCCGACCACGGCGATCCCGCGGAGTACGCGGAGGCCGCGGAGCTCCTCGGCGGGGCCGCGGTGCTGCCGGTGCCCGGCAACCACGACGACCGTGACGCGATGGGCACCGTCCTCGGGCCGGTGGGCGACCGGGTGCACCGCGCGGGCGGGGTGAACGTCGTGCTGCTCGACTCGCTGGTGCCCGGCGCGCCGGAGGGCGCGCTCTCCGCCGGGGCGGTCGACCTGCTCGCCGACACCGCCCGGGACCCGGCCCCGCTGCTGGTGGCGCTGCACCATCCGCCGGTGCCGGTCGGGCACCCGTTCATGGACGGGATCCGGCTGCGTGACGCGGAGCCGTTCGCGGCGGTGCTGGCCGCGCGGACGGAACCCGCGCTGGTGGTGTGCGGGCACGTGCACCGGCCGGTCGCGACGACGGTCGGCGGGCACCCGCTGGTCGTCGCGCCGTCGGTGGGACCCGCGATCCGGTTCCCCGGCGAGCCGGGGGAGGAGTTCCTGCTGCCGGACTCCGTGCCCGGAGGAGCGCTCCACGTGCTGGGGGACGGGCCGCCGCGCACCCGGTTCCTGGCCTGGCCGTGAGCCCGGGCCGGGTCCCGCGGCGGGCCCCGGGGCCGCTAGAGTGGAAAAAGCGCTGAATGCGCTGATCGCAGTACGCCCCTGTAGGCCAATCGGCAGAGCCAGTGCACTCAAAATGCATACAGTGTGGGTTCGAGTCCCACCAGGGGCACACCGCTTCCGCCGCAGGGCGGATCCGCCGCCACCGCGGCCGTTCCGGCGTCGTGTCGCCGCACGTCCCGGGCCCGCACGGTGACGTGCGCCGTGATGTGCACCGTGACCCGCGCCATGCCGGGCGGGGGCGCCCTCTCCGGCCGGACGGGTAACGCGCCCCACGGAGGGTGTTTCCGCACACGAAAGGCCGAAGTGGTTCGGTCGTGGGCGGCACCGCCGGTAGCCTGAAGTCTCCGGTCGCAGTTCCCGTTTCGTTCGTGAGGAGATCCCCGGTGACCGACAACGTTCCCGCAGACACGCCGGCCGAGGACGGCCCGCAGCCCGGGTGGCGGGTGCTGGTCGTCGAGGACGAGGCCCTGATCCGGATGGACCTGGCCGAGATGCTCTCCGAGGAGGGCTACCAGGTCGCCGGCGAGGCCGGCGACGGCGAGGCCGCCATCACCCAGGCCCGCGAGCTGGAGCCGGACCTGGTGATCATGGACGTCAAGATGCCCAAGAAGGACGGCATCGAGGCCGCGGCCGTGATCGTCGAGGAGAAGATCGCCCCGGTCGTCATGCTGACCGCGTTCAGCCAGCGCGACCTCATCGAGCGTGCCCGCGACGCCGGCGCCATGGCCTACCTGGTCAAGCCGTTCGCCCGGCACGAGCTCGTGCCGGCGATCGAGCTCGCGGTCTCCCGGTTCTCGGAGAAGAAGGCGCTCGAGGACGAGGTCGCCTCGCTCAACGAGCGCTTCGAGACCCGCAAGGTCGTCGACCGGGCCAAGGGCCTGCTCATGACGCACCAGAAGATGTCCGAGCCCGAGGCCTTCCGCTGGATCCAGCGGACCGCCATGGACCGGCGGACGACGATGAAGGCGGTCGCCGACGCCGTCGTCGACGGGCTGGCACCCGCCAAGTCCTCCTGACACCCGGGCCCCGTCCCGCACCGACGGCCCCGTCGCGCCCTCCGCGCGGCGGGGCCGTCGTGCGTCGTGACACGGGCGCGAGCGCATCGCTCGGACGGGTGGAAACGTTACGGTTCCGACGGTTCCGGAATGGCTTCGATCGTGGACGTGGTCCGGTTCACAGAGCAACGAAATCGTCACCCCGCGTCGCACGGCCGACACATCGAAAGATCCGTTCGTGACATCTGTGCGTCGAATCATCACATTCGTGTCACGAGCGGTGACCGGACCCCATTTCCTGGTGCGGGCGTACTAGTTTTCCGCCATCCTCCCTCGCCACGTCGACGGCGGGGGAGCGCTCGAAGGGGAACTTGTATGACGCGATCAATGTGGCGAGTCGCCGCCCTGGCCGGGGTGGCGTCGCTGGTTCTGGCCGGATGCGGCGGTGGTGGGGACGCCGGCTCCGGTGGAGAGGCAGGTGGATCGGAGGCTCCGTCCGCCGCCGGTGCCGACTGCACCCCGCCGCAGGCCCAGGCGACCGGGACACCCAGCACCGCGCCGCTGAAGATCGGCTCCCTGCTGCCGGAGACCGGCAGCCTCGCCTTCCTCGGCCCGCCGGAGTTCGCGGGCGTCGAGGTGGCGCTGAAGGAGATCAACGACGCGGGCGGTGTCCTGGGCAACCCGGTCCAGCACCTGCGCGGTGACTCCGGTGACGACACCACCGACATCGCCAACCAGACCGTCGACCGGCACCTCGCGGCCGGCTCGCAGGTCATCGTGGGTGCTGCGGCGTCCGGTGTGTCCAAGCTGGTCATCGACAAGGTCACCGGCGCCGGGGTGGTGCAGTTCTCGCCGGCGAACACCTCCGACGAGTTCACCTGCTGGCAGGACCGCGGGCTGTACTTCCGGACCGCACCGCCGGACGTCCTGCAGGCGCAGGCGCTCGCGCAGCTGATCACCGCCGACGGCGGCCAGCGGGTGAGCATCATGGCCCGGAACGACCCGTACGGCGCGGGTCTCGCCGACAACACCGAGCAGAACCTGGTCTCGGCCGGCATTCCGCAGGACCAGATCCAGAAGATCATCTACGACCCGAACGCGGCGTCGTTCAACCCGGAGATCGACCAGGTCGCGCAGTTCAACCCGGACTCGATCGCGGTGATCGGTTTCGACGAGTCGAAGCGGATCATCACCCGCATGAACGAGGTGCAGATCGGCCCGGCACAGAAGCGCCTCTACGGGACCGACGGCAACATGGGCAACGCCCTCGGCGAGGGCCTGCCGCCCGGGCTGCTCAACGGGATGAAGGGCACCACCCCGCTGACCGAGCTCTCCGGAGACTTCGAGCAGCGGCTGCGTGCCGAGGACCCGGCGCTGACCGACGTCAACTACGCCGGTGAGTCCTACGACGCCGTCGTGGTCTCCGCGCTGGCGGCGGAGGCGGCCAAGTCCACCAACGGCGCCGACATCGGGACGCAGATCAACGCGGTCACCAAGGAGGGCGAGAAGTGCACCACCTTCGCGGCCTGCAAGGCGATCCTCGACCGGGGCGGCGACGTCGACTACGACGGCGTCACCGGCACGCTGGACTTCACCGACGCCGGTGAGCCCGGTTCCGGTTCCTACGGCGTCCTGACCTTCACGCCGCAGAACGAGCTCAGCGACGACACCACCTACATCAAGGTGGGCGCGCAGGGCTGACGCACCGCGCACGACGATCCCGAGGGGCGGTCCGCCACGGCGGTCCGCCCCTCGGGCGTCCGCGGGCCGGTGACCTGGTTCCGGGAACGACGGACGGCCCCGCACCCCTTCGAAGGGGTGCGGGGCCGTCTGTCGTCGGAGGAGCGGCTCAGTCCTTCTTCTCGCTGCTCCCGGCCAGCGTGCCGAGGTACAGCTCGATGACCTTCGGGTCGTTCAGCAGCTCCCGGCCACCCGCGGTGTAGGCGGCCCGGCCCTGGTCCAGGACGTAGCCGCGGTCGCAGATCTGCAGGCACCGGCGGGCGTTCTGCTCGACCATGATCACCGAGACGCCGGCGGCGTTGATCCGCTTGCAGCGCACGAAGACCTCGTCCTGCAACATCGGCGACAGGCCCGCGGAGGGCTCGTCGAGCAGCAGGACCGACGGCTCCATCATCAGCGCCCGGCCCATCGCGACCATCTGGCGCTCACCGCCGGACAGCGACCCGGCCTTGGTCTTCCGGCGCTGTCCCAGCATCGGGAACAGGTCCGCGACGACCTCGAACCGCTTAGCGAAGGTCCGGGGGCGCAGGTACACGCCCATCTCCAGGTTCTCCTCGATCGAGAGCGAGGGGAACACGTTGTCCCGCTGGGGCACGTAGCCGAGCCCCTTGGTGACCAGGGCGTGCGCCTTGGCGCCGGTGATGTCGGCGTCGCGCAGCCGGACCGTGCCCCGGCGCACCGGGATCAGCCCGAACATCGCCTTGAGCAGCGTGGACTTGCCGGCGCCGTTCGGGCCGATGATCCCGACGATCTCCCCGTCGCGCAGGAAGAAGTCGCTGTCGTTGAGGATGTCGACCCCCGGCACGTACCCCGCGACGAGCGAGTCGACGCGCAGCAGCGCCCCCTCGGCCAGCTCGCGGTGTGCCTCCGGCGTCGCCGCCTGCTCCGCGTCCCGGGTCGTGCCCGGGCCGGGGTTCTCGGTCATGTGCGCTTCTCCTCGTCGGACCGGGCGTCCCGGCCGTGCTCGGCCTCCCCGAGCTCCTCGGCCTCCATCTCGGCGACCAGGTCGGCGGTCTCGCCCACCGGGTTGCCGTCGGCGTCGAACTCGAGCACCTGGTCGTGGTGGGCGCCCAGGTAGGCGTCGACGACGGCCTGGTTCGACGACAGCGCCGCCGGCGGCCCCTCCGCGATGACCTGCCCCTGGGCCATGACGACGACCCAGTCGGAGATGTCGCGGATGACGTCCATGTCGTGCTCGACGAACACCACGCTCATGCCCTCGTCGCGCAGCGACTTCACGTGACCCAGCAGGCTCTGGGTGAGCGCCGGGTTCACGCCCGCCATCGGCTCGTCGAGCATGACGACCTTCGGCTGCATCATCAGCGCGCGCGCCATCTCGAGCAGCTTGCGCTGCCCGCCGGAGAGCGAGCCCGCCAGGTCGTCGGCCTTGGTGTCGAGCTTGAAGCGGGCCAGCAGCTCGTGGGCCCGCTCGGTGATCTGCCGTTCCTGGGCGCCCCAGCCGGTGAACAGCGCGCCGAGGAAGCTCTCCCCGCGCTGGCCGGTGGCGCCGAGGCGCATGTTCTCGATGACGGTCATGCCGGCCAGGGCCTTGGTCAGCTGGAACGTGCGGACGACGCCGCGGCGTGCCACCCGGTGCGGCGGCAGCTTCTGCAGCGGCGTGCCGTCGTAGACCCACGAGCCGGAGTCGGCCCGGTCGAAGCCGGTGAGCAGGTTGAACAGGGTGGTCTTACCGGCGCCGTTCGGCCCGATCAGGCCGGTGATGGCGCCGCGCTGGAACTCGAGGTGCCCCACGTCGACGGCGGTGAGGCCGCCGAAGGTGCGGGTCACCCCGTCCACGGTGAGCACCGCGTCCGGCTTGGCGACCCCCGGCTCGGGGGACACGCCGGCCAGCGCGCGGCCCGGGTCGGGGCGGTCGGCAGGGGCGTTCCCGGTGTCCGTGGTGTCCGCGCCGGTGAGCGCGGTGTCCCGGGTGATCTCGGTGTCGTCGGTGCTGTCTGGGCTGTCGTCCCCGTGGGGACCGCGGTCAGCGGCCATCGCCGAGCACCTCCCTCCGGCGTCCGAAGATGCCCTGTGGTCGGTACACCATCATGAGGCCCAGGAAGGCGCCGACGAGCACGAACCGGATCGCGCCGACGTCCTGGGACGAGATGAAGGGCAGCAGCGGGTTCTCGCCCGCCGTCGCCTGGCGCAGGAACGCGTCGGCGATGGAGAGCAGGAACCAGAACAGCATCGCACCGATCACCGGCCCGAAGACGCGGCCCGCGCCGCCGAGGATGAGCGCGGCGTAGGCGAAGAACGTCTGCGGCGGGGAGTAGAAGTCCGGCGTGAGGGACTGGGTCGCCAGGGCGAAGAAGATCCCGCCGAGGGCGCCGAACACGCCACCGAGGGAGAGGGCCTGCATCTTGTAGGCGAACACGTTCTTGCCCAGCGCCCGCGCGGCGTCCTCGTCCTCGCGGATCGCCTTGAGGACGCGGCCCCACGGGCTCCGCACGAGCAGCCAGGTGAGCAGCACGCACAGCCCGACGATCGTCCAGCCCACGAGGATCGCCCACAGGTCCGGCCCGCGGACCTCGAGTCCCAGGATGTCGTAGGACGGCTGGGTGAACGGGTTCGCCGCGGCGAACGCGTCGGCGAAGCCGGTGAGGCCCTGGGTGCCGCCGGTGAAGTCGGTCTGCGAGGTGGAGCGGGTGACGAGCCGCAGGATCTCGGCGGCCGCGATCGTCACGATCGCGAGGTAGTCCGCCCGCAGCCGCAGTGTCGGGATGCCCAGGATCAGCGCCAGCGCGACGCCGCAGGCCATACCGATGATCACACCGAGCCAGAGCGGGGCACCGAAGTTGGCCACGGAGATGCCCATGCCGTAGGCGCCGACCAGCGCGAAGCCGATCTGGCCGAAGTTCAGCAGTCCGGTGTAGCCGAAGTGGATGTTCAGGCCGAGTGCCAGCAGCGCGAAGAAGATGGCCGAGGGGCCGATCAGCTGCGAGAACCCGACGGTCAGGAGTTGTCCGACATCGATCACGGTGTCCCCCTCAGCCGATCCGGGCCTTGGACCCGAGCAGGCCCTGCGGACGGAACACCAGGATCACGATCAGCACCGCCAGACCGCCGAGGTACTTGAGGTCGAGCGGCAGCACGAGCGTGGACAGCTGCACGAGGATGCCGACGATGAGGCATCCGAGCAGCGCGCCGTAGGCCGTGCCCAGGCCGCCGAGGATGACGCCGGCGAACATCAGCAGCAGGAGCCGGAAGCCCATCTCGTACTGCACCGTGCTGGAGAGCTCGGACAGCGCGAACAGCACACCGCCGAGGGTGGCCAGCCCGCCGCCGAGCATCCAGACGAACAGGATGACCCGGTCCACGTTGATGCCCGAGGACGCCGCGAGGTCCCGGTTGTCCGACACCGCGCGCATCGCCTTGCCGATCCGGGTGCGCTGCAGGAGCAGCGCCACCCCGAGGAGCACGACGACGGCGATGACGATCGCCGACAGGTCCTTGTCGGTGAGCGCGATCGGGCCGTAGTTGCGCACCTGCTGGGCGGTGTAGTCGGTGAAGGACTCCGACCGGCCACCGAAGAAGATCAGGATCAGGTAGCGGAGCGCGATCGACAGGCCGATCGAGACGACGAGCTGGGCGATCAGCCCGGCGCCCCGCCTCCGGAGCCTGCGCCAGATCCCGAGCTCGTTGGCGGCGCCGAGCGCCGCTCCGACGAGCACCGCGATGATCGTCGCCGGGATCAGCTGGACCCCGCCGACGACGTTGATGTACCAGGCGACGACGGCTCCGATGGTGACCATCTCGCCGTGCGCGAAGTTGGTCAGGCCGGTGGTGCCGAAGATCAGCGACAGGCCGATCGCGGAGATCCCGATGACCAGGCCGAACCGGATGCCGTCGACCAGCAGCCGCAGGAACGTCGCGAAGCCGCCGGTGGCGGCCCCCTGGACCTCCTCGCCGAACCGGAAGACGACGGTGTTCAGCGAGCCCTCGGCGACCTCGCGGGTCGTCTCGCCCTGGAGCACCTGGGTGCCCGGCGGGAGGGTGGCCTCGTCGAGGCGGAAGGTGTAGCTCCCCGCCGCCGGGACGGTGAGCTCCCACCGGCCGTTCGCCTGCGAGGTGGCCTGGGCGACCGGGGCGCCGTCGCGGGCCGCGACGATCGTGACGCCGGTGAGCGGCTGACCGTTCTGGTCGCGCAGCGTGCCGCTGACGTCGATGCCGTCCTGGGACTGGGCGGGGAGTGCCGCCGCGGGTGCGGCGGCCGGGGCGGGTGCGGGCGCGGCGGCGGCGAGCGCGGTGCCGGACAGCGTGATCGTGCCGATCAGCGCGATCATCAGCCCGATCAGCCAGCGGATCGCGGCCGGGGTCGGGGACCGCCGTGGGGCGCCCGCGCGGACGTCACCCGCGCGTGGGGCGCTCCTCCGGAGCGGTGTGCGGGGTGGTGGCAACGTTCGTCCGTCCTCGTGGGGCGTCGTACGACACCCGGGTGGGTGATCGGACGGAACCTAGCCGAGGAGAGGACTGGTACGAACGTCTCGAACGAGGCCGTAGCCGAGACGTAACGCGGCGGTACCGCAGGGCGAGGATCAGGACACGAGCGGTCGTGTGTCCCGGTGCAGACAGGTGAGCTTCGCGGTGCAGACGCGACGCCCGTCGTCGTCCACGAGCACGATCTCGGACGTCGACGTGGACCGTCCCATGTGGATCGCGCGGGCCGTGCCGGTGACGTGTCCCGAGGTGGCCGACCGGTGGTGGGTGCAGGACAGCTCGAGGCCGACCGGGAACCGCTCGGGCAGTGCGTTGAGTGCTGCCAGCACCGAGCCGAGGGTCTCGGCGAGCACCGCGCTCGCGCCGCCGTGCAGGAGGCCGTACGGCTGACGGTTGCCCGCGACCGGCATCCGCCCGACGACCTCGTCGGCGGTCGTCGTGAGCAGCTCGATGCCCATCCGCTCGCCCAGCTGCTCGGCGGAGTGCTCGGGGGACATCTCGGGGAGCTCGGCGGCGTCGATCGGCACGGGAGCGACCCTACGACCCCTGCGGGCCCGCCGGACGCAGGGACGCGGTGACGACGGCGACTCCGGATCCCCTTGATCACTCGAAGGGGTGGCGATAGCGTTTCGTTCCACAATAGAGAGCATTGCAAACTTTTGGTCGGCGACGGGGGCGGCAGATGGACGGGATCGGACGGCGTCAGGTGTTGCGGGGCGCGGTGGGGACAGGACTGGCCCTGGTCGGTGCGGGCGTGCCCGCCACGGCGGCCGCCGCGGCACCCGGCGGAGCGGCGCGCGCCGCGGCACCGGGGATCCCGGAGGCCGTGCCGGACGCCGACGGGGCACTGCGGCGCCTCGTCGAGGGCAACCGGCGCTGGCGCGACCTGCATCCCGAGCACCCGCACGAGGGCGCCGAGGTCCGGACCCGGCTGGTCGGTGGGCAGCACCCCTTCGCGACCGTGCTCTGCTGCGTCGACTCCCGGGTGCCGCCCGAGCTCGTGTTCGACCAGGGGCTCGGTGACCTGCTCACCGTCCGGACCGCGGGCCAGGTGCTCGACGACGCCGTGCAGGGCAGCCTGGAGTTCGGCCGGGCCGAGCTGGGGATCCCGCTGGTCGTGGTGCTCGGTCACACGTCCTGCGGCGCCGTCGCCGCGGCCGTGGACGCCGCGGCGGCGGGGGAGGAGCCGTCCGGCCGTCTCGGCTTCCTGGTCGACGCGATCGCGCCGGCGCTCCCCGCGTCCGGCACGCGCGAGGAGCGGATCGCCGCCGGGGTGGACGAGAACGTCCGGCGGATCGTGGCGGTACTGCGGGCCGACCCGGACCTGTCGGGGCCGGGGTCCGGCGGGGTGCCGACGGTGGTGGGTGCCCGTTACGACCTGGGGACCGGGCGGGTCGACCGGATCGTCTGAGTCGCAGCCGGTCCGGCCCGGCCCTCCCGTACGGCCGCGGTGCTCGACACATCGCGGCGTGCGCACTTGCCCGATCCGACCGGTTCCCGCGATCGTGATCACCGACGGTGCATCCCGAGCGGAACGAGAGGTTCATGGCGAACGACGGCAGGCCGACCGCGACCGAGGCGTGGTCGACGATGCTCGAGGGCAACCGGCGCTGGCAGCGCGACGAGACCACCGGGCCGCACCGCACGGCCCGGGACCGGGAGTCGGCCGTCGGCGGCCAGGCGCCCGCGGCGATGGTGCTGTCCTGTGCGGACTCCCGGGTCCCCGCGGAGCTGGTGTTCGACCTCGGCCTGGGCGACCTGTTCGTCGTCCGGACCGCGGGTCAGGTCGTGGACGACGCGGTGCGCGGCACCCTCGCCTACGGGGCGGGTGCGCTGGGCATCCCGCTGCTGGTCGTGCTGGGTCACTCGCACTGCGGTGCGGTGAAGGCGGCGGTCTCGGTGGCAGCCGGCGGTGACACCCCGGCACCCGCGCCGCTGGGGTGGCTGGTCGGCGACATCGCGCCCGTCTGCTCGGGTGAGGGCGACGAGGCCGTGGCCGCCGCGGTGGACGCCAACGTCCGCCGTGAGGTCGCGCAGCTCGGCACCGAGCCGGCGCTCGCCGAGCTGGTGCGCGACGGGCGGCTGACGATCGTCGGCGCCCGCTACGACCTGGAGACCGGCGCGGTCGTCGGGCTCTGACCGCACGGGCGGGCCGGTGCGCCGGCCCGCCCGGCGCTCACGCGGGCCTGCGGGTCACCAGGATCGCGGTGCCCGGGAAGAGCTCGCCCCGCAGCGGCGACCACTGGCCCCACACCCGGTCGTGCCCCTCCGGCCACTCCGGCTCCACCAGGTCCTCGAGGACCAGCCCGGCGGCGACGACGTCGCGCACCCGGTCGCCGATCGTCCGGTGGTGCTCGACGTAGGTGGCCCGGCCCTGCGCGTCGACCTCGAGGTAGGGCGTCCGGTCGAAGTACGACTGCGTGACGGTCAGGCCGGCCGGGCCGGGATCGTCGGGGAACATCCAGCGCATCGGATGGTTCACCGCGAACACCCAGCGCCCGCCGGGGCGCAGCACCCGGTGCACCTCGCGCATGACCCGCTCCGGCTCCGCGACGAACGGGATCGCGCCGAAGGCGGAGCAGGCCAGGTCGAAGGTCCCGTCGCCGAACGGCAGGTGCTCCGCGCCCGCCTGGACGAGCGGCACCGCGATCCCGGTCCGTCCGTTGAGCGCCGCGGCGTGCCGGAGCATGCCGCCGGAGACGTCCAGCGCGACCGGGTGCGCGCCGTGCGCGGCGAGCCACCGGCTGCAGGGGGCCGATCCCGCGCCGATCTCCAGGACCTGCCTGCCGGCGAGGGACTCCCGCGGGCCGAGCAGCTCCGCCTCGTCCTCGTGGAGGTTCTCCGGGCACCAGACGAACGCCGTCTCGCCGATGTCGGCACCGTGCTCGGCCAGGTAGTCGTCGGCGTCGGCGTCCCACCACCGGCGGCCCGCGGCCTCGGACTCGGCGCCGGACACCCGGCGCCGGGCCACGCCCGCGGTCCCGACGGCGGTCTCGGCGGAGGAATACTCGTCGCGGCTGCTCATCGCCACCCGATCGTCGCAGTGCCGGCCGTTCGCCCGTTTACCGGACCCGCATTGCCCGGGACTTTCGGTGCCGCGTAGCATGATTTCCTGACCGTGGTCAACGTGTCGGACGACCGCCCGGCGCCACTCCTGCGCCGCCTCGCGACCGCCCGTCGCACGTAGGTTCCGACCACGGGAATCGACGCCAGAGGGTGACTGTTACAACGTCACAGCTATACGCACCAGAACCGGTGAGCGTTGCTGCAGCAGCGCGGACCGGACCGCCCATGTCAGAGAAATCCATCGGAGCACCCCACTACATGTCCACCGACACCACCGCCGCCCCGACCACGCCGCAGGTCGCTATCAACGACATCGGGTCGGAGGAGGACTTCCTCGCCGCCATCGACCAGACGATCAAGTACTTCAACGATGGCGACATCGTCGAAGGCACCATCGTCAAGGTCGACCGTGACGAGGTCCTGCTCGACATCGGCTACAAGACCGAGGGCGTCATCCCCTCGCGCGAGCTGTCGATCAAGCACGACGTCGACCCCGCCGAGGTCGTCGAGGTCGGCGAGTTCGTCGAGGCCCTCGTCCTCCAGAAGGAGGACAAGGAAGGCCGCCTGATCCTGTCCAAGAAGCGCGCCCAGTACGAGCGCGCCTGGGGCACGATCGAGGCCCTCAAGGAGGCCGACGAGCCGGTCGAGGGCACCGTCATCGAGGTCGTCAAGGGCGGCCTGATCCTGGACATCGGGCTCCGTGGCTTCCTCCCGGCCTCGCTGGTCGAGATGCGCCGCGTCCGCGACCTGCAGCCGTACGTCGGCCGCAAGATCGAGGCCAAGATCATCGAGCTGGACAAGAACCGCAACAACGTGGTCCTGTCCCGCCGCGCCTGGCTCGAGCAGACCCAGTCCGAGGTCCGCAGCGAGTTCCTCAACCAGCTGCAGCGCGGCCAGGTCCGCAAGGGCGTCGTCTCCTCGGTGGTCAACTTCGGTGCGTTCGTCGACCTGGGCGGTGTCGACGGCCTGGTGCACGTCTCCGAGCTGTCCTGGAAGCACATCGACCACCCCTCCGAGGTGGTCGAGGTCGGCCAGGAGGTCACCGTCGAGGTCCTCGACGTGGACCTCGACCGCGAGCGGGTCTCCCTGTCGCTGAAGGCGACCCAGGAGGACCCGTGGCGCCTCTACGCCCGGACCCACGCGATCGGCCAGATCGTCCCGGGCAAGGTCACCAAGCTCGTCCCGTTCGGCGCGTTCGTCCGCGTCGAGGAGGGCATCGAGGGCCTGGTCCACATCTCCGAGCTGGCCGAGCGCCACGTCGAGGTGCCGGAGCAGGTCGTCCAGGTCGGCGACGACGCGATGGTCAAGGTCATCGACATCGACCTCGACCGGCGTCGCATCTCCCTCTCGCTGAAGCAGGCGAACGAGGGCATGACGACCGAGACCGAGTTCGACCCGACCCGGTACGGCATGGCCGCCGAGTACGACGACCAGGGGAACTACATCTACCCCGAGGGCTTCGACGTCGACTCCGGCGAGTGGAAGGAGGGCTTCGACGAGGCCCGTTCCACCTGGGAGAAGCAGTACTCCGAGGCCCAGGCCCGCTACGAGCAGCACATGGCGCAGATCCGCAAGGCCGCCGAGGCCGAGGCGGAGGGTGGCGACGACGTCGCGCCGGCCAACTACTCCTCGGGCGGGGGCGACGAGCGTCCCAGCGCCGGCAGCAGCACCGGTGGCAGCGGCGGTGGCCAGGCCGAGTCGGGCGGCTCCCTCGCCAGCGACGAGCAGCTCGCCGCGCTGCGGGAGAAGCTCTCCGGCGGAGCCTGATCCCGTGACCCGGCCCCCCCGCGGGCCGGATCGCAGTGCCGCACCGAGCCCCGGTGACCCCTGTGGTCGCCGGGGCTCGGCGCATGTCGGCGGCCGTCCGAGGGAGTACATCGGCGTGTCGACACGACCGGGTGATGCCTGCGCCGTTGCACGGCGTGTCGGGTCGGACACGCCGGGTAGAGATCACGGTTCGGCACCGGTCGCCCTACGCTCCGGCTGCGTTCGGGAAGTCGATCTCCGCCGGGCTCTAGATTGTCATCATGGCCGGCCGCTCCGTCCGCCGGACGCGCTCCGGCACCGCCCTGCAGTCCTTCTCCGCCACCCGTCGCGGACGGGTGGCGCTCCTCGCCGGGGTCGCCCTCGTCGGGGCCGTCCTCTCCGGATGCGCCACCGCGTCGGGTGATCCCGGGATCGCCGTCCCGACCTTCGCCGCGGAGGACTCGGCCTCGGCCCAGTCCGGGTCCGCGCCGATCCCGATCGCCCTGCCCACCGACTGTGCGCAGATCATGGACCCGGAGCAGGCCGGTGCCCTGTTCGGCCAGGTCCTCGGCTCCGTGTCGGTCCAGTCCGTGCGCGGGGTCCCCGAGCCGGCCGTGAACCGCACCGAGCGCACCGCCTGCACCTACCGTGCCGGCGGGCAGGAGCAGGCGTTCGGCGGTGGCGGCGCCCGCAACAGCGGCCCGGTGCTCTACCAGCTCAACATCGGCCGGTACGGCGACACCGCATCGGCGACCCGGCAGTGGCAGCTCAACGCCAACGCCGAGCGGTCGGACGCCACGGCCTCGCGGGACATCACCGTCGGGACCGTCCCCGGGGTGCTGATCGAGCGGCCGGACGAGACCACCCTCGCGATGGTCTACGGGGTCGACACGCTGACCTTCATCCTGCCGGTCGCGGCGCCGGGGCAGAACCGCCCGGCCTCGGAGACCCTGCCGGACCTCGCCCAGCGCATCCTCCCGGCGCTCACGCCGACGCAGCCGCCGTCGGCGCGCCCGGAGCCGCCGGCCACGCCGACGCCGGGCGGCCCCGTCTCGCAGGCGGGCCGTCCCGCCTCCGGTGCACCCGGCGCGACCTGATCACGTCCTGACGGTCGTCGCCGATACGGTGCTCGTGTGCTGCGGACAGGGCTGACCGGAGGAATCGGGGCGGGCAAGTCGACGGTCGCCCGCCGTCTCGTCGAGCGTGGGGCGGTGCTGGTCGACTCCGACCGCATCGCCCGCGAGGTCGTCGCGGGCGGGACCGAGGGGCTCGCCGCGGTGGTCGGGGCGTTCGGTGACGGCGTGCTGGGGCCGGACGGCGAGCTCGACCGGCCCGCACTCGCGTCGATCGTCTTCGGGGACCCGGAGGCCCGGCGCACGCTGGACGGGATCGTGCACCCGCTGGTGCGGGCACGCTCGGACGAGCTCGTCGCCGCGGCGCCGCCGGAGGCGATCGTCGTGCAGGACGTCCCGCTGCTCGTGGAGGGCGGGACGGCGCCGGCGTTCCCCCTCGTCGTCGTGGTCGGGGTCGACGCCGAGGAGCGGGTCCGTCGGCTCGTCGGGGCCCGCGGGATGGCCGAGGCTGACGCCCGCGCCCGGATCGCGGCCCAGGCCACCGACGCGCAGCGCCGGGCCGCTGCGGACGTCTGGCTCGACAACTCCGGCGACGAGGACTCCACCCGTCGCCGGGTGGACGCGCTGTGGGACGAGCGGCTGGTGCCGTTCGAGGAGAACCTGCGCCGCGGGCGACCGGTCTCCGACGGGGCCCCGAGCCTGGTCGAGCCGGACCCGGACTGGGCCGGGCAGGCCCGCAGGCTCGCCGACCGGATCGGCGTCGCGGCCGGGCGGCTCGGGCGCGGCGTCGAGCACGTCGGCTCGACGGCGGTACCCGGGCTCCGCGCCCGCGACGTGCTGGACCTGCAGCTGGCGGTCGAGTCGCGCTCCGACGCCGCACTACTGGCCGGTCCGCTCGCCGACGCCGGATTCCCGGTGGACCCGGGGGCGGAGCCGGACGCCGCGGGAACCGTCCGGGTGCACCGTTCCGCCGATCCGGGCCGGCCGGCCGTCGTCGTCGTGCGGGTCCACGGTTCCCCCGCGTGGCGGCACGCGCTCGGGATCCGGGACCGCCTCCGTGCCGACGAGCGGGCCCGTGCCGGCTACGCCGAACGGAAGCAGGCCGCCGCGACGCTCTACGGGGACGATCCGGACCCGATCCGCTACTCGGCGCACACGGCGGCGTGGCGCGACGACCCGTCCGGGTGATACGTCCGTCCGGGTGTGATGCGATCCGTGACGCCCGCGTGAAGATCCACCCGTTTCTGTAACGGTTCCTGCTCGTTGGTCGATCAGGCGGGGAGAGAGCGTCGGCGCTCCCGTCCCGCCGGGGTACGGGCGGTCTCCGCCGGTCGGGCCGCACCGCGGCCCGGTCGGCACGGGGACCGGGTACGGCGACGAGAGGACACGGGGTTGAGCACGGTGGCGCAGCGATACGGGGCGGGCGGCGAGTACGCCGAGCCCGGTCGCGTGCCCGGCGTCCCCCATCCGGACGAGTACGGGTACGACCCCTACGTCGGAGGGGCCCCGGGTGCCGAGTACGGGGCCTGGACCGGCGGCGGTGCGTGGGACGACGGACCGGCGGGCGAGGAGCCCCCGCCGATCAGCGGGGCGATGGTGCAGCAGCACCGCACGCTCCCGCACGGCGAGCTCCGCGCGGACTTCGGTGCGCACCTCGAGACGCACTACCCGCGCCTGGTGGCCCAGCTCTACGCGATCACGCTGAACCCGCAGGAGGCGCACGACGCCGTGCAGGACGCGTACTCGCGCGCCTGGCGGCGCTGGTCGGACCTGCGGGCCGACGACGGCCACGGCGCCGACGGCGACGGGGCCGTCGGCTGGGTGCGCCGGGTCGCGATCCGGACCTCGATGCGTGGCCGGTTCCTGCGGCGCAGGCGCCGTCCCTCCGCGGAGGAGACCGACCCGCGCACCGGGGCCCTGTTGGAGGCGCTGGGCCGGCTCGGCGCGGCGGACCGCCGCGCGGTCGTGCTGCACCACATGGCGGGCCTGCCGGTCGGCGCCGTGGCGGAGCTGGAACGGGTCGGGGAGCAGGACGTCCGGCGACGGCTGGCGCGGGGGCGCGAGATCGTCACCCAGGGCATGGCCGAGGTGCTGGAGGAGATCGTCGGGGCGCCCGTGGCGTTCCCCGGCGCGGACGGTGGGTACCCGCCCGCCGTCGAGGGGGGACGGGCATGAACGGGTACGGCGACATCGACCGCGAGTTCCACCGGCTCGACGACGTGCTGGCGGCCGCGGTGCCGCTGCCGGCGATCGACGACGTGATCGCCCGCGCCGCCGGAGCCCGGCGCGCGACCACCGCCGCGGCCGCCGCGGTGCTGACCGTCGGCTCGCTGGGCGGGCTCACCGCGGTCGCGACGGCCGCCGCCCCGGGCGGCTCCTTCGTCGGAGCGCCGTTCGCCATCGCCTCGCCGCAGACCGGCGCCTCGACCCCGGCGCCGGTGCAGGCCGAGGAGCCGGGCAGCCCCGCGCTCGACGACGGGACGCTGCCGCCGTCGTTCGACCCCACCACCGCCGCGACCGAGGGCGGCGCGCTGGAGGGCTCCGGCCCCGTGGCGGGCGCCCCGGCGCCCGTGCTGCCGCCGCCCCCGGCGCCGCCCGCCGGTGGGGGACAGGCCCCGCCGCCCCCGCCCGCACCGGGTCCGGGGCCGGGTCCGGGCACACCGCCGCCGGGGGACGACGACGGTGGCAGCACGCCGCCCCCGTCGACGACGAACCCGCCGGAGGGCTCGCCGGACCCGACCACCCCGCCGACGACGCCGCCGCCGAGCGAGACGCCGACGCCGACCCCCACCGACGACCCGACGACGCCGCCGTCGTCGTCGAACGGGGAGGGCTCGCCGGAGCCGACCGAGACGACGACCTCGAGCTCGGCTGCCCCGACCACGAGCTCGACGACGGCCGGCCCGACCAGCACCAGCTCGGAGACCGGCGAGTCGTCGAGCACCAGCGCCGTCGGGCTCGGCCCGGCACAGCACCCGGCCGTCTGACCGGGCGCCGGGTCAGCCGGCGAGATCGGCGGGGGCCTCGGGCTCGGCGCGCGGCCCCAGGTCGACGCCGAGCGAGGCCAGCCACGCCTCGTGATCGTGGCCGTGCCGCGCGAGACCGTCGAGCACCGCGTGCGAGCGCTCCAGGGCGTACTCGGCCTGCACGGGCTTCAGGAGGCCCTGGGCGACCGCGGCGACGAACTCGTCCGTGTCGACGACCTCGGTCTCCCGGCCGCGGTGGACCACGAGATCCAGGTAGAGGTCGGTCATCCGGATCCGCCGGCCCTCCTGGACCAGCGACGCGACGTCGATGTACATGTCCTGGTCACGCTCGTGCCCGGGCCGCCACCGCCAGTCGGACAGGCAGACGCCGAGTTCCGGCAGCACCCAGGACTCGACCCACCAGGCGTTCGGCCGGGCGACGACCGGCCGGGAGACGTAGAGCCCCCAGCTCTCCTCACGGAGCGTCTCGATCTCGCGGCGGATGCCCTTGGTGTCGTACTGGGCGCGGGCGTCGGGGTCGAACAGCTGCGACTTCGGCGGGTGCACGGGGTGCATCCTGCCGGGGCGGGCGAGGGGCTGTCAGGGGCGTACGACGCGAAACTGTCGGAGGTCGCTCGTACCCTGGGGCCATGGCTTTCGCGACCGAGGTCCCGGGCTCCGCGGCGAGCACCGCCGCCGACGTGCACCCCGATGCCGGCACCACGCCGACGGACACGCCGCTCGCGCACTCCGAGCACCGCCCGGTCGGCGAGATCGAGCGGAAGGACGGCAGGTTCCAGGTCGTCAGCGACCTCCAGCCGGCGGGGGACCAGCCGACGGCGATCGCGGACCTCGACCGGCGGCTCCGCGCCGCCGAGCAGGACATCGTGCTGATGGGCGCGACCGGTACCGGAAAGTCGGCGACCACGGCCTGGCTGATCGAGCAGCAGCAGCGGCCGACGCTCGTGATGGCGCCCAACAAGACGCTGGCCGCACAGCTGGCGAACGAGCTGCGGGAGATGCTGCCGCACAACGCGGTCGAGTACTTCGTCTCGTACTACGACTACTACCAGCCCGAGGCGTACATCGCGCAGACCGACACCTACATCGAGAAGGACAGCTCCGTCAACGACGACGTCGAGCGGCTGCGGCACTCGGCCACGATGAACCTGCTGTCCCGGCGCGACGTCGTCGTGGTCGCGTCGGTGTCCTGCATCTACGGCCTCGGTACCCCGCAGTCGTACCTGGACCGGTCGGTGGCCCTGGCGGTCGGTGAGGAGGTCGAGCGGGACCGGTTGCTGCGGCTCCTTGTCGACATCCAGTACACGCGCAACGACATGTCCTTCACCCGCGGCACCTTCCGGGTCCGCGGGGACACCGTCGAGATCATCCCGGCGTACGAGGAGCTGGCGCTGCGGATCGAGTTCTTCGGCGACGAGATCGAGGCGCTCTACCACCTCAACCCGCTGACGGGGGACACCGTCGAGCAGGTCGGCGAGATCCGGATCTTCCCGGCCACCCACTACGTCGCGGGCCCGGACCGGATGGAGCGTGCGGTCTCCGACATCGAGGCCGAGCTGGAGCAGCGGCTCGAGCAGCTGGAGAACCAGGGCAAGCTGCTCGAGGCCCAGCGGCTGCGGATGCGCACCCAGTACGACATCGAGATGATCCGCCAGGTCGGGTTCTGCTCGGGCATCGAGAACTACTCGCGCCACATCGACGGCCGCGGGGCCGGCACCGCACCGGCGACGCTGATCGACTACTTCCCGGAGGACTTCCTCCTCGTCATCGACGAGTCGCACGTGACCGTGCCGCAGATCGGCGGCATGTACGAGGGCGACATGTCCCGCAAGCGCAACCTCGTCGAGTACGGGTTCCGGCTCCCGTCGGCGGTCGACAACCGGCCGCTGACCTGGGAGGAGTTCGCCGACCGGATCGGTCAGACCGTCTACCTGTCCGCCACCCCGGGGCCCTACGAGCTGAACCGGACCGGCGGTGAGTTCGTCGAGCAGGTGATCCGGCCGACCGGGCTGGTCGACCCCGAGGTCGTGGTGAAGCCCACCAAGGGCCAGATCGACGACCTGGTCGCCGAGATCCGCGACCGCACCGAGCGCGACGAGCGGGTCCTGGTCACCACGCTGACCAAGAAGATGGCCGAGGACCTCACCGACTACCTGCTCGAGCTCGGCATCAAGGTCAGGTACCTGCACTCCGAGGTCGACACGCTGCGCCGGGTGGAGCTGCTGCGCCAGCTGCGGTCCGGCGAGTACGACGTGCTGGTCGGCATCAACCTGCTCCGCGAGGGTCTCGACCTGCCCGAGGTGTCGCTGGTCGCGATCCTCGACGCGGACAAGGAGGGCTTCCTGCGCTCGGGCACGTCGCTGATCCAGACGATCGGCCGCGCCGCGCGGAACGTGTCCGGCCAGGTGCACATGTACGCCGACCGGATCACCGACTCGATGCAGTACGCCATCGACGAGACCGACCGTCGCCGGGCGAAGCAGGTCGCCTACAACACCGAGCGCGGCATCGACCCGCAGCCGCTGCGCAAGCGGATCGCCGACATCCTCGACCAGGTCTACCGCGAGGCCGAGGACACCGAGTCGGTGCCGGTCGGCGGCTCCGGGCGCAACGCCTCCCGGGGCAAGCGCGCCTCCGGCGAGGCGGGCCGGGCCCCGTCGGCGGGCAGCGCCGGTGTGCCGGCGAAGGACACCGCGGGGATGCCGCGGGCCGAGCTCGCCGACCTGATCCAGCAGATGAACGACCAGATGCTGACCGCGGCCCGGGACCTCCAGTTCGAGCTCGCGGCCCGGCTGCGTGACGAGATCGGGGACCTCAAGAAGGAGCTGCGCGGGATGGACGCGGCCGGGGTCACGTGACGGCCGTGCCGTAGGGCGGCCGGGCTGTGGGCGTGCAACGGCCTCCCGCTACCGTGGGCCACCGTTCTCGTCCACCACACGGCCGCCCGGGTCCTCCGGCCCGGCCCCGGCGCGCAGCGGAGGAGCCCGCGTGACCGTCACCAGCACCACGCCCGACCCGGACGTGCCCGTCCCCGGCGCCGGGACCCTGTTCCGGCTGCGGTCCGCGGCGCTGACCACGGCCACGCTCTGGGTGACGGTGCCGCTGCTGGCGGTCTCACTGTTCTGGTCGTTCATCCGGCTCGGCGGCTACGCGCTCGATCTCGACGTCTACCGGCTCGGCGTGCAGGTGTGGATGGCGGGCGGCGACATGTACGGCCCGCTGCCGTTGCCGATGAACGGGCCCCCGCTGCCCTTCATCTACCCGCCGTTCGCGGCGATCGCGATGGTCCCGCTGACGGTGATCCCGTACGGCGCCGCGTTCGGCACCCAGTTCGTCGTCTCGTTGCTCTCGCTGGCGCTGTGCATCGTGCTGGCGATCCGGGCGGCGTGGCCGGCGGGCGGATGGCGTGCCGCGCTCGTCCTCGGAGTGCCGGCACTGGCGGCGACGCTGCTGATCGAGCCCGTGGCGCAGACCTACGCCTTCGGCCAGATCAACCTGGTCCTGATGGCGCTGGTCGCCGTCGACTGCCTCGCCCCCCGCACGCTCTGGCCGCGCGGCATGCTGCTCGGGCTCGCCGCCGCGATCAAGCTGACCCCCGGCGGGCTGGTGCTGTTCTTCCTGGTGCGCCGTGAGTGGAAGGCGGCGGGCGTCGCCGTCGTCACCGGAGTCGTCGCCACCGGGATCGGGTTCCTCGTCGATCTCGACTCGTCGGTCCGCTACTGGTTCGTCGGGGGGCCGGCGGCCGGGGTGAGCGGGTCGACGTTCTTCTCCAACGAGACCGTGCAGGCGTCACTGGCCCGGATGGGGCTGCCCGAGCCGTGGTTCACCGTGCTGTGGCTGCTGATCGTCGCCGGGCTGCTCGCGATGGCGGTGCCGGTGATCCGCCGCAGCGAGCCGGTGATCGCGCTGTCGGCGACCGCCGCCGTCGTCCTGATGGCGACGCCCACCGCCTGGTCGCACCACTGGGTGTGGGTGGTGCCCGCCCTGATCGGCATCGCCGCGCACGCGATCCGGTACCGGTCCGTCGCCTGGGGGGTGGTCGGCGCGGTCATCGCGACGATCTTCTTCCTCGCGCCGTTCCGCTGGCTGCCGAACGTGTGGGGCGTCCAGATGCGCTGGACCTGGTACGAGCAGCTGCTCTGCGCCAGCTACGTCGTCCCGGCGGTGATCGCGCTCGCCCTGGGCTGCTGGTACGTCACCCGCGGGGCGGGCCGCCCGGGCGGCCCGGCGGCACCTGCGCCGGAGATGCTCCGCGTCGGGCCCTGACCCCGCCCCGACCGGCTCGTCGTTCGGCGTGCCCCTATGGCGCGCGCCACAGGGGCACGCCTAACCTGGGGCCGGGAGGTGCCGGTGGCCGACGACGACGTCGAGAACGAGGCGAGCATCTGCGCGGTACGTCCGGGCACCGATCTCGGCAGGCACGCCCGCATGCTGTCCCGGCTGCACGACGCCGTGCTGTCCGGCGACGCCGTGCCCGACCGCGCCCGGCGGCTGGTGGCCCGCTCCTGGGACCGGGTCCGCGCGCAGGGTGTGAACCCCGACGCGGGTGACCCTCCCGGTCCGCTCGACGCGGGCGTGGTGGAGCAGCGACGGACCATCTCCCCGCTGGTCCCGGTGCTCCCGGCGTTGCGGTCGGCGCTCACCTCGATCGCCGAGGACGCGCGGCACGTGATGGTGGTGACCGACGCCGACGGGGTGCTGCTCTGGCGGGAGGGCTCCACCTCCGTCCGCCGCCGTGCCGACGCACTGGGCTTCACCGAGGGCGCGAACTGGTCGGAGCGCACGGTCGGCACGAACGCGATCGGGACCGCGATCGCCGAGGACGGACCGGTCCAGATCTTCTCCGCCGAGCACTTCGTGCGCAGCCACCACGGCTGGACCTGCACCGCGGCACCGGTGCACGACCCGCGCAGCGGGGAGCTGCTCGGGGTCGTCGACATCTCCGGGCCCGCCGAGACCATCCATCCGACGACGGTCGCGCTGGTCGACACCGCGGTGCGCCTCGCCGAGGCCGGGCTGTGGCAGTGGCACGAGGCCCGGCTGGAGATGCTGCGCACCATCGGCGCCCCGATGCTCGCCCGCTCGTCGGGGCCCGGTCTGGTCGTCGACGACCACGGCTGGGTCGCCGCCGCGACCGGGCTGCCCGGTGTGGAACGGGTCGCGGCACCGACCGCGGACCGGTTGCTCGCGGTGCACGGCCTGGGCCCGTGTCTCCCGGAGCCGGTCCCGGGCGGGTGGCTGCTGCGGCCCGCCGACGCCGGCGGCTCCCCGCGGATGCGGCTCCGCCTGGACCTGGACGCCCGCCCGCCGAGCGCCGTCGTCGAGGGCACCTCCCGCTGGGTGCACCCGCTGTCGACCCGGCACGCCGAGGTGCTCGTCCTCCTGGCCCGCGCGGGCACCGGTGGGCTGGACGCGGCGGCGCTGTCGCAGGGCCTGTACGGCGACCGGGCGCACCTGGTCACGGTGCGCGCGGAGATGTCCCGGCTCCGGCGTGGCCTCGGCGGGATCCTGCTGGCCCGCCCGTACCGGATCGCCCCGGAGGTCGAGCTGGACCTCGCCGGGGTCGCGCAGAGCCGGGTCGTCCGCGACTCGGCGGCGCCCGGCGTCGCCGCCCTCCGCCGGGCCTGACGGCCCGCGGCCGTCCCGCTGCAACCCGGCTGCAACGGTGGCCGTGACCGCCGTCACGCGGTGGACTCGGTGTGGCGGGCCGGGACCGGCCCACGCGGCAGGGACGCCGCGCCGCGCGCACCGGCGTCCCGCGCGTCTGCCGAGACGAAGGGAGCCGACATGGGTGTCGCCGTGGTCACCGGGGCAGGGCGGGGGATCGGGCGGGGGATCGCGTTGCGCCTCGCCCGCGACGGCCACTCGGTCGCCGTCAACGACGTGAACGCCGACGGCGCCGCCGCGGTGGCCGAGGAGATCGTCGCGGCCGGCGGGACCGCCCGTCCGTATCCCGGCGACGTCACCGACCCGGACGCCGTCACCGCGCTGGTGGGCCGGGTCGTCGACGAGCTCGGCGGGCTGGACGTCATGGTCGCGAACGCCGGGATCGCCCAGGTCAAGCCGCTGCTGGAGGTCACCCCCGACGACCTGCGGAGGATCTTCGACGTCAACGTGTTCGGTGTCGTGTACTGCCTGCAGGCCGCGGCCCGCGTGATGATCGACCGCGGTACCGGGGGCAAGATCGTCAACGCCGCGTCGATCGCCGGCCACGCCGGGTTCGACCTGCTCGGCCACTACTCGGCGACCAAGTTCGCCGTCCGCGCGCTGACCCAGGCCGCGGCGAAGGAGCTCGCGCCGCACCGGATCACCGTCAACGCCTACTGCCCGGGCATCGTCGGCACCGACATGTGGGACCTCATCGACGAGCAGATGGGCGCCCGCAGCGGCGCGGCGAAGGGGGAGACCCTGAAGCAGTACGCCCAGGGCATCCCGCTGGGACGGGTGCAGACCGCAGACGACGTCGCGGCCTTCGTCTCCTACCTGGCCTCACCGGACTCGGACTACATGACCGGCCAGGCCGTCATGATCGACGGCGGGGTCGTCATGGTCTGAGCCGCGCGCCGGGCCGGGGAGCCCCCCGGCCCGGCACCGCTCAGCTGGTGATGTCCTTGCGGGTGAAGCGCCAGGCCGCCGCCCCCAGGAAGACGGTCGCGTAGCAGACCGCGGAGAACGCCCCGTAGGTCATCTCGGCCCAGTCGATGTCCCGGGCCAGCAGTGCGGACCAGGCGTCGCCGTAGTGGGTGGGCAGGAAGTTCCGGATCACACCGAGGTCGTCGATCTGGTCGATGATCTGGGAGACGATCGACGCCATCACCGCCCCGCCGACCGCGCCCAGCGGTGCGTCGGTGCTCACCGACAGCAGCAGGGCGAGCCCCGCGACCCAGCTCAGCTGGACGGTGACGTAGAGCGCCCCGAGCAGGACCCGGCCGACGGCCGTCCAGAACGGCAGCGACTCGCCCACCGGGGACACCAGGTCCCCGGTGCCGTACGCGATCGCGCCCACCACCAGCGACGCGACCGGGAGCAGCAGCAGGGCCGCGACCGACAGCAGCCCCGCGACGACGGCCTTCTGCCGCAGCAGCCGCGCCCGCGGCACCGGGATCGCCAGCAGGTAGCGCAGCGACGACCAGGACGCCTCGGCCGCCACCGTGTCCCCGAAGAACAACGCCACCAGCACCACCAGCAGGAAGCTCGCCGACGCGAACAGCGTGAAGACCGCGAAGTTCGTCGCGGAACCCGACGCCAGGTCGACGAGGTTCGGCCCGCTCGCCGTGCCGCCGTCGTCGTCGCCGCCCAGTGAGAACGCCGCCCACAGGATGATCGGCATGGCCACGACCAGCGCGAACGCCACCTGCGTGCGGCGCCGCTCCAGTTGCCGGACCAGCTCGGTCCGCAGCGGCAGCGTCCGGCCGGGGACGGCCGGTGGCGCGGCCCCGCCCTCGACGAGATCGCCCACGTGCCCCCGCCGGGTGGACAGCTGGCGCTCGTCCCCGCCCCGGCGGCCGTCGTCGCTGCTCACGAGCCACCTCCGCTCACGTCACGGCCCTCCGGGCCCACCAGTTCCAGGAACGCGTCCTCCAGCCGCCCGCGCGGCCCGGCCGCGCTGACCGCGATCCCCGCGCCGACCAGCGCGGCGACGGCGTCGGCCCGCGCGACGCCGTCGAGGTGGGCGTGCACCACACCCGGTTCGTCGCCGGTGATCACGTCGGACACACCGTCCAGACCGGCCAGGATCCCGGCGGTCCGGCCGGTGTCGTCGACGGTGAACGACGACCCGCCGCCGGCCGCCGTGAGCTCGGCGACGGTGCCGGACGCGACGACCGTTCCCCGGTGCATGACGACGACGTCGGTGCAGGTCTGCTCGACCTCCGACAGCAGGTGGCTGGAGACCAGCACCGTGCGGCCGGCGGAGGCGTAGCGGCGCAGCAGCTCCCGCATCGCGTGGATCTGGGGCGGGTCGAGCCCGTTGGTGGGCTCGTCGAGGATGAACAGCTCCGGGAGCCCGAGCATGGCCTGCGCGATCGCCAGCCGCTGGCGCATCCCCTGCGAGTACGTGCCGACCTTCCGGTGCACCGAGTCGCCGAGCCCGGCGATCTCCAGGGTCTCCGCCATCCGCGCCTGCTCCGGGGGGCGCCCGGTCGCCTGCCAGTACAGCCGCAGGTTCTCCGCCCCCGACAGGTGCGGCAGGAAGCCCGGCCCCTCCACGAACGCCCCGATCCGGGACAGCACCGCCGCCCCCGGGCGGATCGGGCGCCCGAACGCCCGCATCTCGCCACCCGTCGGTGCGATCAGGCCCAGCAGCATCCGCAGCACGGTCGTCTTCCCGGCGCCGTTCGGGCCGAGCAGCCCGAGCACCGCGCCGCGGGGCACCGTCAGGGAGACGTCGGAGACGGCCCGGAAGCCGTTGCGGTAGGTCTTCGCGAGGCCGCTCACCTGCAACGGCGGCACCTCGTCGCCGCTCCCGTCCGCGGCGGCGTCCGCGGCGTCCGGATCCGCACGGCGGGACCGGTACCGGGTGACCAGCCAGGCTGCCAGCGCGGCGGCGAGCACCCCGGCGATCCCGAGGACCGGCCAGAGGGGCACGGTGCCTGCCGACTCGGTACGGCCGGGGACCTGCGGGACCGACAGCGTCCCGTCCCCGCCCGGGGAGACCCGCCACACCGCCGGATCGGTGCCCGAGTCGTAGGACTGGTCGGTCGTCGCGAACTGCACCTGCAGCCGGCTGCCCGCCGTGACCGGTGCGACGACGCCGGGCAGCGTCACCGTCACCTCCACCGGGCTGCCGTCGGCCGGGACGTCGACCCGCAGCGGGGCGACGGTGTTGCCGAGCAGGGTGCTGCGGCCGTCCGGGGACAGCGCACTCACCGAGGCGAACAGGACCGCCGTCGACGGCGCCGGCTGGTCCGGCACCCGCGCGATCCGCACCGTCGTCCGCGCGGCCCCGGACGGCTGCATCGCCTCGGCGACCGGCTCGGAGACGAACCGTGCGGACTGTCCGGGCGCGGCGAGCGAGGAGAGCGACCCGAGCGACCCCAGCGAGCCGAGCGCCGAGCCCAGACCGGGCAGCGAGGTGATCGCCGCGGGGTTGCCGCCGGGCGGGTGCGCGACGACCTGCTCGCCGCCCGACAGCGGGACGGGCGTCGCCGGGGTCGCGCCACCGGTGAGACCGGGGTAGCCGTCGGCGAGCACGGTGCGGCCGGTCGGCGTGTCGCCGCGGGTGCGGACGTTGCTGCGCACCTGGTAGGCGAACGGGGCCTCCGCCAGCGCACCGGTCGTGCCGTCGGCGGCGGGTTCCCCGCGCAGGTGCTGGTCGAACCAGTCGCCGATCTGGGCGCGGACCTCGGAGTCCGGGGCGGAGCCGTCGTGACCGCCCGCGAACCACAGCACCGACACCGGCGTGCCGTTCGCGGCGATCTCCCGGGCGTTCGCGTCGGCCTGGTCGAGGCCGAAGAGGGTGTCCTGCTCGCCCTGCACCAGCAGCGCCGGCGCGGCGATCCGGCCGGTGACGGTCGCGGGGGAGGAACGGCGCAGCAGTGCCGCCAGCTCCGGGGAGACCCGGCCGCTGCGGGCGGCCTCGGCGTAGGCGGCGCAGACGTCGGCGGTGAACCGGCCGCAGGTCACCTGTGCGCCCGGAACGGCGGCGGACGGCGCTCCGGGGACGCCTCCGGCTCCGGGGGCGGCGGAGCCGGGAACGGCCCCGCCGGCCGGGCCGCCGCTCCCGGCGGACGATCCGGCTCCGGGCGCGTCGGAGCCACCGGAGCCACCGGAGCCACCGGCCGACGATCCGCCGCCCCCCGCGGCGTCGTCGGACGCTGAGTCACCGGAGCCACCCGGACCAGCGGAACCGCCGGAGTCACCGGTGCCGTCCGAGCCACCGGAACCACTCGAGTCGTCCGGGCCACCCGACCCGCCCGAGCCTCCGGCGACCCGGCCACCGGAGCCGAAGAACACCCCGGCCCAGCCGCTCTTGAAGACCCCGTCCGGACCGTCCGCGGCCGCGGCGGGCGTGCCGGGCAGGTCCTCGCCGGCCGGGACCGCGTTGTTCGGGAACAGGGACTGCCCGAGGTCGTTCCAGGTCATCACCGGGGCGAGCGCATCGATGCGGGGATCGGTGCCGGCGAGGAGCAGTGCGAGCCCGCCGCCGTAGGACCCGCCCGTGACGCCGGCCCGCGGGTCCCCGGCGCCGTCCTGCGCGACCTCGGGCCGCGCGGCCAGCCGGTCGAGGAGCCGGGACGCGTCGGCGACCTCGCGCTGCGGGTCGTTCAGCCCGATCGTGCCGCCGGACGCACCGAACCCGCGGGCGGTCCAGGTCTGCACGACGTAGCCGCGTGCGGCGAGCTCGCGGGCGTCGCGGTCGACCGACTGCTTCGACCCGCCGAAGCCGTGGGCGACCAGCACCGCGGGTGCGGGCGTGGCCGCCGTCGCGGAGGCCGGGACGTACAGCGAGGTGTCGATCCCGACCGACCCCGGCTCACCGGGCCCGGCGGGCACAGCGACCCGCTCCTCGGAGACGGTGACGGCACCGCCGTCGTCGCCGGTCGCGGCGGCGGCCACGGGGGCGACCGACACCAGGAGGCCGCCGACGAGCAGGGCGACGAGCGGACCGGTGAGCCGGCGGGCCCGGGGGAGGACGTGCACCACACCGAAACTACGCAGAACGCTCCGGCCGCGCCCCCGCGCCGGGTGCGGTGTCCGGCGAGTCACGTCGCCACCGGCCGGGGTGGGACGCTTCCGGCATCCGGAATCGGACCGGGCAAAAAGGACGGACGGGGTCCCCGTCCGGGTGGTACCGGGTGCTGTCGGTCACCCCGCCTCGCCACGCAACGGTTCTGAGGTGGACACTCCACGCGAACCGCAGGGGAGTATCCCTACCGCGGTGGTGTCGTCAGCACGGTGCCGACGGGAGCGTTGTTCCCGGTGGACCCGGCACCACCGGCCACGCCTGGCGCCGCCACCGCGGCGACGTGGCGGGAGAGACCTCGGGCCGTCTCATGCTGCCCTGGTCTGGAGGAAGTACGTGAACGTCCCCCTGTGGGTCTGGCTGGTCACGATCGCCGGGTTCGTCCTGGTCATCGGCGCCGATCTCTGGCTGAACGACCACAAGCCGCACGCCGTCACGCTCGGCGAGGTGACGCGCTGGGTCGCCTTCTACGTCGCGCTCGCCGTGGCCTTCGGTATCGGCATCTGGTTCGTCGCCGGAGGCACCTACGCCGGTGAGTTCTTCGCCGGCTACCTCACCGAGTACTCGCTCTCGGTCGACAACCTGTTCGTCTTCCTGATCATCATGTCGGCGTTCAAGGTGCCGGTGATCCACCAGCACCGGGTGCTGCTCGTCGGCATCGTGATCGCGCTGATCATGCGCAGCATCTTCATCGCGGCGGGCGCCGCGGTGATCAACGAGTTCAGCTGGGTCTTCTACCTGTTCGCCGCGTTCCTCGTCTACACCGCGATCACGCTGGTCAAGCAGGCCGCCGGTGGCGACGACGAGGAGTGGGAGGAGGGCCGCGTCCTCCGCTGGGTGCGCAAGGTCTTCCCCGTCACCGACGACTACCAGGGCGCCAAGACGATCGTGAAGATCGACGGCAAGCGCTGGCTGACGCCGATGCTGATCGTGATGATCGCGATCGGCGTCACCGACATCATGTTCGCGCTGGACTCGATCCCGGCGATCTTCGGCCTGACCCAGGAGGCCTACCTGGTCTTCACCGCGAACGCGTTCGCGCTGATGGGCCTGCGCCAGCTCTACTTCCTGCTCGGCGGCCTGCTCAACAAGCTCGTGTTCCTGTCGTACGGGCTGGCCGTGCTGCTGGCCTTCATCGGCGTGAAGCTCGCGCTGCACGCCATGCACGAGAACGACCTGCCGTTCCTGAACGGCGGGGAGCCGCTGCCGGTGCCGGAGATCGGGATCGGGCTGTCGCTGGCCGTCATCATCGGCGTCCTGGCGATCACCACGATCTCCAGCCTGGTCGCGGTGCGCCTCAAGCCGGAGCTGGCCGAGCAGAGCAGCGCCATCACCGCGCCGCCGCTGGCGCGCTCGAAGGAGGAGGCCGCGCGGATCGTGGCCGCCGACGAGCAGGCCGACCACCACGTGTCGTCCCCGCCGCGCGACTAGCCCTCGAGGTGGTGGAGGACGACGTCGCCGATCCGGCCGTCGTCCAGCGTGAGCGTCATCCAGGTGTGGGTGGGCATCCGCCTGCGGTCGGTCGGCGACCCCGGGTTGAGCAGGCGGAGCCCGCCCGCGCACGTGTCCCACGGGATGTGCGAGTGCCCGAACACGAGCAGGTCGGTGTCCGGGTGTGCCCGCAGTGCCCGGTTCTCCCGGCCCTGCTTCGCGCCGGTCTCGTGGGTGACCGCGACCCGGACGCCGTCGATCACCACTCGGGCCGTCTCCGGCAGCCGGGCCCGCAGGTCGTCGCCGTCGTTGTTGCCCCAGCAGGCGACCAGCCGGGCCGCCCGCGCCGACAGGCGGTCGAGCAGCTCCACCGAGCACCAGTCGCCCGCGTGCACGACGACGTCGGCGGCGTCCACCGCATCCCAGACCGGCCCGGGGAGGCCGCCCTCGTGGGCGCCTCCCCGGGCCGGGGCATGGGTGTCCGAGATCAGGACGAGCGAGCTCAGTTCACGCCGACCAGGTCGCAGACGAAGATCAGCGTCTCGTTCGGCGCGATGACGCCGCCGGCGCCACGGGCGCCGTAGCCCAGGTGCGGCGGGATGACGAGCCGGCGACGGCCGCCGATCCTCATGCCGACGACGCCGGTGTCCCAGCCGGAGATGACCTGGCCGGCGCCGAGGCCGAACTGCAGCGGCTGGCCACGGTCGTAGGAGTTGTCGAACTCGCGGCCGGTGGACTGGGAGACGCCGACGTAGTGCACGGCGACGGCGTCGCCCGGCTTGGCCTCCGGGCCGTCGCCGACGGCGAGGTCCTCGACCACCAGGTCGGTGGGCAGCGGGCCGTCGACGATCTCGACGGCGGGCTTCTGCGGTGCGGTCACGGTGCGTGCTCCCAGCGGGCTGGATCCCGACCTCGGTCGGCTGTCCCCGGGGACCCTGCCAGAACGGGGTCCACCGGGACGCGCCGGACCCCGGGCCGTGCCGCTCGCGGAGCGCCCGGTGCCGGTCGTCCCCGATCCGGCCCGGTGACCACCCGGTTCGTGCCAGGCTGCGCCCCATGACCGATCCCGACCCGCGCGTCGCCTGGACCACCTGGCTGGCCGCCCTCGACACCGCCGGCTACCCCGCATCGGAGAACGCCCGCCCGCCCGCCGGCCCGGCCGACGTCGACGCCGCCGAGGTCGTGTTCGGCAGCCCGTTCCCGGCCGCGCTCCGGGCGCTCTACCTGCTCTGCGACGGTCAGTGGAACGACCACCCGCGGGTGCCGGGGTACAAGCCGGACCGGTTCACCAGCCTCTTCCCGGCGACCTACCGGATGCTCCCGGTCGCGGAGGCCGTGGTGATCTACCGCGGCTGGCTGGACGTGCTGGAGGACGGCAGCCACGACCACGTGACCGTCCGCGCCGGTGACCCGGTCCGGGCCCGCTACTGGGACGCGGGCTGGTGGCCGCTCGCCCTCGACGGGGGTGGGAACGCGCTCGCCGTCGACGTCGTCCCGGAGCCGGGCGGGGACGTGGGCCAGGTCGTCGTCGCCGGGCCGGACGAGGACGAACGCCGGCGCGTCGGGGCCGGCGTCACCGACTACCTGCGCCGGTTGGCCGCCTCCGCACTGCCCGCACCGCAGGACCCCGACCCCGGCGGGTCGTCGTACTGCTTCTGGGACCTGCCCGACCTGCGCTGAACCGCCCCAGCGGTCCGGATCGGACGGTGTGGTGTCGATCACCGCGAACAGGACATAGTGCTCCGATGAGGATCGGAAATCAACTCTGTCGTGGCCGTCACATTCTTGCGAGCATCTATCACAGCATCGATCCCGGTGGGGTGACGCCGGTGTCGTGGTGCGCGCACGAATACTCACACGACGAGTTCGCCGATGGCGTTCGCGCTGGTCCGCGGCGGTGTGGCGACGAGGAGGCTGCGACCGCCGATGATGTCGATCCTCATATTCGCGGCCGGTGCCGCGTTGCTGATCTACAGCGCCGAGAAACTGATCACCTATCTGGTCGGGGCCGCCCGCGGTCTCGCGATCTCCGTCTTCCTCCTCGCGGTGATCTTCACCGGAATCGAGTTCGACGACCTCGTGTTCGGTGTCGCGCTCAACCTGGAGGGCATGGAGGACGTCGCGCTCGGCGTCGTCTTCGGCACGGTGATCTCGATGGTCGGCGTGGTGCTGGCACTGGCCGCACTGCTGGTGCCGTGCCGCGTCCAGGTGCCCCGCGACTACCTCGTGATCTTCGCGGCGTCCCCGCTGGTCCTGGTGGCGCTGGCGTTCGTCGGCCAGATCGGGACGGCACTGGCGATCCTGCTGATCGCGCTGTTCGTCGCGTTCGTGGCCTACGTCGCGGTGCGCGAGCGCACCCGGTCGGTCGCGGTGTTCCGCGACAGCGAGGTCATGGAGGGGGCCGGGAACGGAGGTGGCGGCACACTGTCCGACGACGTCTCCCGCACCGGCGACATGACACTCACCTCCAAGCGGCACCTGCCCGGCTGGGCACTGCTCGGGCTGGCGGTGCTGTCGCTGGTCGGGCTGGTCGTCGGCGCCTGGGTGATGGCCGAGGGCACCGAGGGCATCCTGGAGGACTTCGGGATCGCCGGCACCGTGTTCGGCGCGACCATCGCGACCCTGGTGCTGACCCTGGAGGACATCTTCCTCACCGTCGAGCCCGCCCGCCGCGGTGCGCCGCTGATCGGCGTCGGCAACGTCATCGGGTCGGTCGTGTTCTCGGTGACGGCCAAGCTCGGCATCATCGTGCTGGCCGGCGGTGCGATCGAGGTGGGCGACGACGTCTTCGTCTGGCACCTGCCGGCGCTGATCCTCCTGATCGGGTTCTCGACGTACGCGTTGTGGACCGGACGGCTGCGACGCTGGCACGGCGTCGTGCTGCTCGTCGGCTACGTCCTCTACTGGATCGTCAGCTTCGTCGTCTTCGGGGTCGTCCCTGCGGACGACGATTAGGGGGCGCTGCGCGCCCGTGAGTGGAAAACGTGGCCCTGACCCACTTTTCCACTCACGAGCGCGGAGCGCCTACCGATGCGGCCGCGGCACCAGCTCGAGGTCGACGGGGTCCGGGCGGTTCGCCTCGGCCACGGCCTCCTCCACCCGGGCGTGCTCGGGGGAGAGGTGGCAGACCGGGTCGGTCGCCGCCGGGTCCCCGGTCAGCTGGAAGGCCTGGCAGCGGCAGCCCCCGAGGTCGATCTCCTTGCGGTCGCAGGTCCGGCACGGGTCCTGCATCCAGCTGTCGCCGCGGTACGCGGTGAACAGCGGCGCGGAGGTCCAGATGTCGGCGAGCGAGGACTCCCGGACGGACGCGGGCGGCAACGGCAGGGTCTGCGCGGCCGGGCAGGGCAGTGCGTGCCCGTCCGGCGCGACGGTGAGCTGTCGCTGCGCCCATCCGCCCATGCAGGGCTTCGGGTAGCGGCTGTAGTAGTCGGGCAGCACGTGCACGATCTCCATGCGCCCGGCCAACCGCGAGCGGGCCGCCGTGACGATCTCCTCGGCGCGGTCGAGCTGCTCGCGGCTGGGCAGCAGCGACGACCGGTTCTTCCACGCCCAGCCGTAGTACTGGGTGTTCGCCAGCTCCACCCGGTCGGCCTGCAGCTCCTCGACCAGGGTGATGATCTCGCCGATCCGGTCGATGTTCTGCCGGTGCAGCACGACGTTGACGGTCAACGGCCAGCCCAGCTCCCGGACCAGCCGGCACGCCTCGATCTTGCGCTCGAAGGAGCGGACCCCGGCGATCCGGTCGGACGTGGCGGGTTCGTCGGCCTGGACACTGACCTGCACGTGGTCGAGCCCGGCGGCGCGCAGCGCCTCGGCACGCGGCCGGGACAGCCCGATCGCGCTGGTGACCAGGTTCGTGTACATCCCCAGGGACTGCGCCGTGCGCACCAGCTCGGTCAGGTCGCGGCGCAGCAGCGGCTCGCCGCCGGACAGGTGGCACTGCAGCACCCCGAGGTCGGCCGCCTCGGCGAACACCCGCTGCCAGTCGGCGGTGGAGAGCTCGTCGTCGTAGCGGGCGAGCTCGATCGGGTTGGAGCAGTAGGCGCAGGCCAGCGGGCAGCGGTAGGTGAGCTCGGCGAGCAGCCCGAACGGGCGCGGCGCGGTCATCGGCCCGCTCCGCCGAGGGTCACGAGGTTCCGGTCCGCGAGCCGGCCCAGGTAGTCGCGCACCTGGCCGGCGACCGTGGCCTCGTCGGCACCCTCGTGCCCGGCGACGAGCGCGGCGACGATCTCGTCGACCGTCCGGCCGCCGTCGCACAGCGCCAGCACGGCGTGCCCGGTGGGGTTCAGTACGACGACGGTCTCCGGTCCGAGCAGGACGTGCCCGCCGGTGGCCCGGTCCGGACGCATCCGGACGAACTGGCCGAGCCGGGGACGGGCGTCGCCGGGAACCTCCGTCACGGTGTCACCCACGATCGGGATAGGCATGGTCGATCGCGTCCATCATGGACCACAACACGTCGCACTTGAAGGACAGCGCGGCCTCGGCGGCGTCCTGTTCGGCGGCGCTGTGGCAGTGCTCGACGACGACCTCGAGCGCGTGCTCGGAGTCCCGCGGTGCCTGGAACAACCGGTTCCGGAAGTACTGGAGGCCGTCCGGCTCGATCCAGGTGTAGTACTTCTCGAACGCGGCCAGCCGCTCGGCCATCAGGTCGGGCGCGAACAGCTCGGTCAGCGAGGACGCCACCGCCTCGACCCAGGGCTTCGTGCGGGCGAAGGTGACGTAGGCGTCGACGGCGAACCGGACACCCGGCTGGACGTGCCGGTGGTCGAGGATCTCCGCCCGGCTCAGGCCGCACGCCTCGCCGAGTCGCAGCCACGCCTCGATCCCGCCGCTCGTGGGGCCGTCGGCGGCGGTGCCGTCGTGATCGGTGATCCGGCGGATCCAGCGCCGCCGGACCGTGACGTCCGGGCAGTTCGAGAGGATCGCCGCGTCCTTGACGGGGATGGCCTCCTGGTAGGCGAACCGGTTCGCGACCCACCCGCGGATCTGGTCGGGCGTCAGCGTGCCCTCGTTCATCCGCAGGTGGAACGGGTGCGCGCTGTGGTAGCTGCGGGCGTGGGCGCGCAGGCGTTCCACCAGCGCGGTGCCGGTGCCGCTGTCGAGCGTTGCGCTCACCTCAGACCTCCAGGTCCAGTCCGTCGGTGCCGACCGTGAAGCCGGCCTTCTCCACCTCGGCGCGCTCGTCCGAGTCGTCGAGCAGGATCGGGTTGGTGTTGTTGACGTGCACGTAGACGACCCGCGGCAGGCCCAGCCGGGACAGCACGTCCAGACTGCCACCGGGGCCCCCGACGTGCAGGTGTCCCATGTCGTGCGCGGTCTTGGAGGCCAGGCCGAGCCGGATCATCTCGTCGTCGTGCCAGGTGGTGCCGTCGATCAGCAGTACGTCGGCACCCGCCAGCTCGCCGAGCACCGCGGGGGTCAGCTGCTGGACCCCGGGCAGGTACACCGCGCTGCGGCCGCTCGCGGTGTCGGTGAACCGGTAGCCGACGACCCGGCCCGCGCCGTCGCCGCCGGTGCCGAACCGGTCGTGCTTCGCGGTGGGCACGTCGAACGCCCGGTAGACGAGCCCGCCGAGGTCGTGCCCGGTCCCGGGGACGACGGGTGTCCAGTGCACGGGGCAGAACTTCTCGAGCGTGTCCAGCAGACCGGTGCCGGCGCGCAGGGTGCGTTCGGAGGCGGCGGTCGCGTGCACGTGCACACCGCTGCCCTCGCGCAGCAGCACCAGGCCGAGCGTGTGGTCGATCTCGGCGTCGGTGAGCAGCACGCCCTGCAGCGGTGAGGCCCGGTCGCCGGTGGGGTGCAGCGCGGGGGTGTCCGCCAGCTGCGTGCGGACGTCGGGGGAGGCGTTGACGAGCCACCACCGTTCCCCGTCCGGGCTGACCGCGATCGACGACTGGGTACGCGGTGTCGCGGGGCGCGTGCCGTCGCGCACCGCCCGGCACCCCGGGCAGCCGCAGTTCCACTGCGGGAATCCACCACCGGCTGCCGAACCCAGGATCCGGACGCGCATGTTCCTCCTCGTAGGCACGCCGCAGGGGCGCCGGATCCTCTCCGGCGCCCCTGGACGTTCACTCCGTCACGCGGTGCGGGCGATGTACATCGTCACCTCGGGCGCGCAACCGACCTCCTCGAAGTCGGGGGCCTCCCACTCGGTGATGCTCTCCACGGCGGACACCTCCTTCCGGGTCTCGGGTCTGCCGTGTCCAGAATGGCCGGTCCTCAGTCCTCCGGCAGGGCGAAGCAGAACAGCGCGTCGCCCGCGGCGGCCCCGAGCAGGCCGGGCAGGAAGCCCTCGATCCAGCCGCCCCAGCCGGTCGGCACCGCGATGTACTGCCGGCCGTCGACGCTGAAGACCGTCGGGCTGGAGTGGTGACCGCTGCCGCACTGGAACGACCAGAGCTTCTCCCCGGTCTCGGCGTCGAGCGCGACGAACTCACCGGTCGGCGTGCCCTGGAAGACCAGGCCGCCCGCCGTGGTGACGTTCGAGGCGCACATCGGGTACTCGTTGCGCCAGCGCCACTTCTCCTCGCCGGTGAGCGGGTCGATCGCGCTCACGAAGCCGTAGAAGTCCTCGAGGTCGACGGCGACGCCCGCGCCCCAGTAGGGGATCGACTCCTTGAACTCCCGGCGTCTGCGGGTCGCCGTCGCCCCGACCTCCTGCACCGGGACGTAGATCAGCCCGGTCTGGCGGCTGTAGGACATGTGCGTCCATTCCTTGCCGCCGGCCGGACCCGGCCAGAAGTGCACCGGGACGCCCTCCTCGTCCGGATACACCTTGGGCGTGACCTTGCCCTCCGGGGTGATCTCACCCCAGGTGATCCGGTCGACGAACGGGAACACGCGGACGAGCTCGCCGTTGGTGCGGTCGAGGACGAAGAAGTAGCCGTTCTTGTCCGCGTGCGCGAGGAGCTTCCGCCCGTCCGGCGCGTCGAACAGGACGTTCTCCATCGTGGAGTCGTAGTCCCACAGGTCGTGCGGGGTGAACTGGTAGTGCCAGCGGATCTGCCCCGTGTTGACGTCCACCGCGACGGTGCTGTCGGTGTACAGGTTGTCACCGGGGCGGACCGCGCCGTCGAAGTCCGGCGCCGGGTTGCCGGTGCCCTGGAACAGCAGCTCCAGCTCCGGGTCGTAGGTGGGTGTGACCCAGCAGTTCGCCCCGCCCCGCTGCCACGCCTCGCCGTCGTCGGGCCAGGTCTCCGAGCCGGGCTCGCCCGGCTTCGGGACCATGTAGCAGCGCCAGCGCCGCTCGCCGGTCTGCGCGTCGAAGGCGTCCAGGTGACCGCGGACGCCGAACTCGCCGCCCGCGCTGCCGCAGATCACCATGTCCTTGACGATCAGCGGCGCGACCGAGCCGCTCTCGCCGGCACGTACGTCACCGTTGACGACGTCCCAGACCTTCTCGCCGGTCCGCGCGTCGAGCGCGATGAGGTGGGCGTTGAGGGTGTACATGTACACCTTGCCGTGGCCCACGGCGACGCCGCGGTTGACGTTGCCGCAGCACAGCGACACGTCGTACGGCGAGGCGTGCTTGTAGCGCCAGAGCTCCTCGCCGGTCTTGGCGTCGATCGCCCAGGCCCGGCCGTCCGGGCCGGAGACGTACATGACGCCCTCGACCACGATCGGCGACGCCTCGAACGAGTAGGTCGAGGCGCCGGACTGCATGCCCACCGCGCCGGCCTGGAACACCCACGCGGGGGTGAGGCGGCGGACGTTGTCCTTGTTGATCTGGTCGAGCTCGCTGTAGCGCTGACCGTCGTAGGTCCCGTAGTAGGTCAGCCAGTTGTCCGGCTCCGAGCGGGCACCGAGGATCCGGTCGTAGTCCACGTTGCGGGTGGCCGGGGCCTCGCCCTTGACGTTGCTGAGCTGTGCGTGCGGGATGGCTTCGCCCGCGTCGACGTAGTCGGTCATCTCGTCTCCTTCCTACGGGCGCGGCTGCGGGGGTCGGTCGAGCTTGGCGCTGTCGGGGACCTCGCCACCGATGACGATCGCCCCGGTGAGACCGCGGCCCTCGTCGTTCCCGCTCGCGGAGCCGTAGTAGTAGGTGCCCGGCCCGTCCAGGTTGAGCTTCGCGGTGCCCTTGGAGTGGTTCACCAGCCAGATGAACTTGGGGTCGCCGTTGCTCGGCAGCACCGCACAGTGGGTGTTCTTGTCGTCGTTGATCAGCGTCAGCTCGATGTCCCCGCCGTGCGGGAGGACGAGGATGGCGGGGTCGTAGCGCAGCTCGTCCTCCGGGATCCGGATGGTGGCGCGCAGGACACCGTCGGCACCCTCCTCGGCGTTGCCGATGCTCCCGGTGTTGAGCAGTCGGCCGAGTGCGGTCCTGTTCTGCCCGTCCAGGCCCGCAGCGGCCAGTTCGGCCGTCCGATCACCTGAAGTCGTCGTCATTGACATATCCTCCCGAGCGCAATTCGTCGGCGGGTTGCGTGATCACTTTCACACTGGTCGGTACGGCCGTCAACCCCAGGATCGTGGGAATTCCGGAGAACGATCACGCGGTCCCCCGGGGGCGATCCGGACGTGAATACGACGGCGCTCCCGCAGGCTTCGCGAGGGGCTCACCGTCCGGTGTCGCGCAGCAGGTCCGGGTGGCCGGTCCGGCGCCGGGGCGCTGCCGGTGGGACGTGGTGTCCGCCGGCACCGGCACGCTCCACGGGAGGATCTTCCTGGTCACGGCGGTGCACGGTCGACGGCGTGGTCGGCCGTGGCGGCGCGCCGGGGCGCGGGTGGGTGGGGGCCGGGGGATCGGGGCCGGGCGTCGAGGTCGTCCGCTCCGGTGGTGCGCCCGAGCACCGGGTGCTGATCCGGAAGTGCCGTTCGTAGCTGTTCCGGGAATTGCTCCGGGACGTGTTCGAACACATTTCTCCGGACACCGCACCTCTGGCCGGGAAGAAACGTCGAGCCTGTGTCGGTGAGCTTTCCGGAATTCGTTCCGGCTTCTGTCCGGTGTGCGATTCCGTCGCCCGGTGGGTGGCGCCCGTCACTCCAGCGGGCCCGGCCCGTGACGCTGTGACGTGCAGCGTTCCCGTAGACGAAGATCGTCCGGTGGTCGCTCTGTCTGATGTGGACATCGAGTGCGACGCCCGCTCCCGGCGCGTCCCGGGGCGGTGCCGGGAGGTATTTCCCGCTGGTCCGCGCGGTACCGGGGCGAATGAAACATGTGTTTCCCGGGTCGGTTCCGGCGAGGCGTCACCGTGGTGCGGGCGCGGGGCCCGGGACAGGGACGGCGCGGGAGGGCAGGAACACGGCGCCGGGCCCGGTGCCCGCAGGTGGCGGCCGTGGCGGCGGACCCGCCACGGGCGGGCGGAAAGACGGCGGCGACCCTGACCTTACGGTCAGGGTCGCCGCCGTTCGTGCCGTCCGGTCGTCGTCACCAGAACTTGATGCCGGCCGCCTTCAGTCGCCGGCGGTGCTGACGCACCGCGGTGTCGATCGCCTCCGGGGTGATCAGGTCGCCCCAGACCTTCGCCGCGTTCTCGCCCTGCTCCAGCAGCGCGTCGGCGTCCTCACGGCCGATGTCGGCGCACTGCACGATCCGGGAGCCGAACCCGATGTGCCACCGCTCGTCGCGCAGGACGAGCTCCATCCCCTTCCGCACCCCCGGCAGCGGGCGGGACAGGCCCTCCAGGGTGTCGAGCATCGCGTGCTGCCCGGCCAGCAGGACGACCCCCTCGATGACCATGTGGTAGAGCCCGACGGCCCCCGTCAATCCGGCCGGGTCCTCGGCCAGCTGCCGCGCGGTGGCCGGCAGGCGGTGCTCGAACAGGTCGACGAGCTCGGCACCGACCTGCGCGCGCAGCACGTCCTGCCGCGCGGCCGGGTTCGCCCCCGGGATCCCGGCGACGTCCGAGGCGACCCGGTCGAAGAAGCGGGCGTGCCGCGCCTCGTCCCGGGCCTGCGCCCGGAACGCCGCCTCCATCGAGTCCTCACGGGCCGCCGCCTGGTAGGAGCCGAGCTGTCCCGCCACCGAGGTCTCGGCGATGCAGAAGCCCGCGATGAGCCCGAGGACCCGCTCGTGCTCCCACTCGGTCAGCGCCGGCCAGGCGGCGCGGTCCTCCGAGAAGTCGATCTCCGTCTCGTCCCACTGCAGCGACGCGGCCAGCGTCACGAAGTGGTCGTAGCTGCCGATCATGGCCATGACCGCACCGTCCTCACAGTCCCGGGAACTCCTCGCCCGGCTCGAGCTCGCGGAAGTCCGACTTCGAGGCGCCGCAGATGGGGCACATCCAGTCGTCCGGGATGTCCTCGAAGGGGGTGCCGGGCTCGATGCCGCTGTCCGGATCGCCCTCGGCCGGGTCGTAGACGAAACCGCACGGTTCGCAGAACCACAGCCGGGCCTGCGCCTCGGCGACCGCCGTCCCGCCGCCGCTCATACGCCGCTCCGGACCGGACCGGACCGGCGCCGCGTGGTGTGTTCGTGCATCGTCATGTGCCTCCCACGGCGTCGTTGCCGTACCACCGGACGACACCGGCCGCGCCGCACGAGGCCGGTCACGGTCGTCCTGTGACCAGGGAGCCACACCACGTGCCGCCCTCGCAAGGTCCACCGCGAAACACGTGTTTCGGGTGATGCGGCCCGTCGCGGTGCCCGGTACCGGCACCGGGTGCACCGGGGGCGGGACTCAGCCGCCGAGGGCCTCGCGCAGGAACCCGACCTGCAGGAGCAGCAGGTTCTCCGCGACGACCTCCTGCGGGGTCATGTGCGTGACCCCCGACAGCGGCAGCACCTGGTGCGGGCGGCCGGCGGCGAGCAGCGCCGAGGACAGGCGCAGCGTGTGCGCGGCGACGACGTTGTCGTCGGCCAGGCCGTGGACGATCATCAGCGGGCGGTGCGGGGCGTCCGCGGTCGGCGGGGTCGCGGCGTCGTCGACGATCGACGACCGGGTGTACGACTCGCCGCCGGGCAGCCCCAGGTAGCGCTCGGTGTAGTGGGTGTCGTACAGCGCCCAGTCGGTGACCGGCGCGCCCGCCACACCCGCGTGGAACACGTCCGGCCTGCGCAGCACCGCGAGCGCGGCCAGGTACCCGCCGAACGACCAGCCGCGGATGCCGACCCGGGTCAGGTCCAGGTCCGGGTACTCGTCGGCGGCCGCCTGCAGCGCCGCGACCTGGTCCTCCAGCACCGGACCCGCGAGGTCGCCGTGGATCGCCCGCTCGAACTCCGGGCCGCGCCCCGGCGAGCCGCGGCCGTCGGTGACGACCACCGCGAAACCCTGCTCGGCGAACCAGCGGCTGGTCAGGTGCGCGTTGCGGGACCGCACGACGCGCTGGGAGTGCGGCCCGCCGTACGGGTCGAGCAGGACCGGGACCTTCGTCCCCGGGACGTGCCCGGACGGCAGGAACACCGCGGTCCGCAGCGCCCGCTCGCCGAACGCGTGCAGCGCGGGCGCGGGGGAAAGGCCCGGCTCGACGGCGTGCCCGGCGACCGGGTGCTCGGTGCCGTCCGCGGTCACCAGCACCGCGTGCGGCGCGGTCACCAGGTCCTGGGAGGTCCGGACCAGGGTGCCGCCCGCCGCGGTCCCCGAGTGCAGGCCGTCGGCGGGGGAGAGCAGGACGGGCGTACCGCCGGGGGCGACCGAGTACAGCGCCACCGACGTCGGGTCGGCCGACGCCCGGAACAGGACGGTCTCGCCGTCGATCCCGAGGACGTCGCGGACCTGCAGGTCCGGTCCGGTGAGGATGGTGTCGCCGTGCACGAGGCGGCGCGCCCCGCCGTCGTCGGTGACCCGGACGAGCGCACCGGACTCCGTGCGGGCCGGCACGCCCGGGACGTTCTCCACCCACACCGGGTCGGTCTGCGAGTGCAGGGTGGTCGTGGTGCCCGTCGCGGGGTCGACGGCGAGGGTGCGCACCTCCCGCTGGTCGCGCGGCTGCACCGAGAGCAGCGGGCCGTGCGCGTCCCACCCGGCGGTGGCGAGGTACTCGTGGGCGCCGGCGTCCCAGCGCACCGGCGTACGGGTGCCGTCGAGGGTCACGATCTCCAGGCCGACGACGGCGTTCGGAGTGCCCGCCGCGGGGTACCGGACCTCGGCCGGGACCCGGTCCGGGTGGGCCGGATCGGCGATGTGCCAGCGGGCGACGGGGGACTCGTCGACCCGGGCGACGAGCAGCGCGTCGCCGTCGGGGGACCACCAGAAGCCGCGGGTGCGGCCCATCTCCTCGGCCGCGGCGAAGTCGGCGAGTCCGTAGGACACGTCGTCGGCGTCGGGCACGGCCGGCCGCGTCGTCGTACCGGTGGCGAGGTCGTGCAGGTGCAGTGCTCGGTCGGCGACGAACGCGACCCGGGAACCGGTGGGGTCGATCCGCGGGTCGACGACGGCCTCCACCGCGCCCACGTCGAGCGGGCGGACCTGCGGGTCCCCGGTGAGCGCGACGGTGAACGGACGCCCGGACAGCGCGAACACGGCCCGCTCGACGGCGGCGTCCACCGTGTACCCGACGACGCCGCCCGCCTGCTCGCGCACCCGCTCCCGGCGGGCGCGCTCCGCGGCGGGCAGGTCCTCCTCGCCCGGCAGGCCCGGGACCTGCGCCGGGTCCACCAGCAGCCGCTCCTCGCCGGTCGCCGCGTCGACCGACCACAGGCACGTCACCGGGTCGGTCCCCGACCGGGTGCGCAGGAACACCGCGCGGGACCCGTCCGGGGCGACGGTGAACCCGCGGGGGACGCCGAGGGAGAACCGTCGGGTGCGGGCGTGCAGGCGGGGGAACGTGTCCGTCACGGGCGTCTCTCCGGGGAGGTCCGGGGTCGAGCCGGACCGTATCCGACGCCCCGTCGCGGCCGTGCGCGCCGGCGCCGCCCGGCCACCGGCCTCCGCGCAGCCCTGCGCCGCCAGCCGGTCGGCGCGCTCGTTCTCCGGGTGCCCCGAGTGGCCCTTCACCCAGAACCAGGTCACGTCGTGCCGCCGGACGGCGGCGTCCAGCTCGCGCCAGAGGTCGTCGTTCTTCACCGGCTCCCCGGCGGCGGTGCGCCAGCCGCGCGTCTTCCAGCGCGGCAGCCACTGGGTGATCCCGTTGCGCACGTAGGTGCTGTCGGTGTGCAGGTGGACGACGCTGTGCCGGGTGAGCGCCTCCAGCGCGCGGATCGGCGCGGTGAGCTCCATCCGGTTGTTCGTCGTGGTCGTGGGCTCCCCGCCGTGCAGCTCCCGCTCGTGTTCGCCGTAACGCAGCACCGCACCCCAGCCACCGGGACCCGGGTTCGGCACGCAGGCACCGTCGGTGAAGATCTCCACGACCACCGTCACGGGCCGCGACGCTAGCCGTCAGTACAGGCGGTACGACGCCCGGGCCGCGCTGAAGCCGTGGCCGGACGCCGCATCACGGCACTCGACACCGGTCCGGCGGCTGACGCAGGTGACGTCGCCGCGTGTCACGTGCGTGTCGTAGCCGAGGGCCGTCCCGTCGGTCGGCGCCGGGACTCCGTCGCAGCTCGCCCGCGCGCCGCCGGCGCGGCCGACGACGAGGCCGGGGTCGGTGCAGCCGTCGGTGCCCTCGGCGGTCCACTGCCGGTTCCGCACGTCGCAGCGCGCCTCGCCGCCGTCGACGCGGCAGGTGATGTTGCCGGTCGGGGAGGTGAAGGCCGCGACGTCGCCGAACGCGGCCGGGTCGGCGGCGGTGCTGCCCGCGACCAGGTCGGCCGGGGCAGGGACGGTCGCGTCCGTCGTCGGTGCACCCACACCGGCGGCGTCCGTCCCGGAGCCGGTCCCCGCGTAGGCGGCGACGACGACGCCGACGGCGAGCGCCAGCGTCGCGCCGACGGCGACCGCGGCGGTCCGGTGCGGCACCGCGGACCGGAGCGTCCCGGTGAACCGCTCGGTGTCGACGGCACGCAGGGCGACGAGGGGGTTCCACCGGCCCGCCTGCCGGTCCTGGTCGTGCTGCGGACGGCCGCCGGGGTACACCTGCGGCACGGGCGCTCCGGGCGGCGGGACCGCAGGCCAGGGCATGGGGGGAGTGCGCGGGCCGGCCGGCGGGCCCTGGACGGGGCCGGTCAGCTCGGTCGCCCCGGGGGCCGGGCCCGCCGGTGCGGCGGGCCCGTGTCCGGCCGGTCCGGCGGTCCCGGGTGCACGCGGACCCGGGACCTGTGGGCGCGGTGGAGCGATCGGTCCGGCGTCGCGGCGCGGGCCGGGGACACCGGCTACCCCGGGGAAGTCGGCCTGCCCGAGGGCGCCCGGCCCGTCCGGCGTCCCCGCCTCACCGGGGCCGCCGGGAACGCCCGCTCCGTCCGGGGCGGCGCGGCGATCGGCGCCGGCGCCGGGCGACGGTGCCGGACGGGGACGCGGCAACGGTGGTCCGTCGAGCACACCGGCGGCCGGATGGCCGTTGCGGCGGTCCTCGGTTCGGTCGTGGGCACGGTCGTCGGCGTGGGGAGCGCTCATCGATCGGGCACGGTAAGTGCACCTCGTGGTCGCGCACAGCGTCCGTTCGGAGCAGTAACGGCGGCCGGTCGTCCTGCAACGATGACCGTGCGTGAACGACAGCGACGGACGTACCGCCGGCACGACCGGAGCCCGTACGCCGCTCGGACGGGCCCGGTCGCCGACGGGGCCCGCGCGTCACGGCATCCTGGCCGGGTGAGCCAGGCCCTCTACGAGATCACCGTGAACGCGCTGCTCGACCGCGACCGCCCGCTCACGGCCGCCGAGTGGGACGCGGCGGCCGCCCGCGTCGGCGGGAACCGGGTGCCGTTGCTGCTCGCCGAGCTGGACGACGCGGGCCTGCTGGACGACGAGCTCCTCCCCGCGGCGGTCCGGCAGGCCTGGGCGGGGGCCGACGACGCCATCGACCGGCTGGGCCCCGCACGCTGGGCCGAGCTGTTCGCGGCGGCCGGGCTCCCCGTCCCGCCCGGCGCGGCGGTCACGGACGAGGCGGCGCCGCGGATCACGGATGGACGCGCGTCCCCTTGACGATCTTGTCGACGGCGTTCCGCGGCCCGTGCACGGCCACACCGACGAGATCGAGCTCCTCGGCCCGGTCGGCGGCGACGACGGCCCGGTTGTCGTCGTCGTTGCCGGTGCCGAACATCGCCGAGGTGTAGATCGCGGCCGGCAGCCCGCGGGTGACGGCCCGGGCCCGGCAGGTCCCGAGCGTCGCGGCGTCGGCCGCCCGGACGATCACCGGGAGGCCGAGTGTGGGGAGGTAGGTGTTGCCGTCGGCGTCGGCGTAGGGGGCGCCGATCAGTTCCGGGACGGCGGTGGCGACGCCGGCGGAGAGGAAGGCGGTCACGTTCGCGACCTGCCAGCCGGCGAGATCGTCGCGGAGCACCACCACGATCTTCGTCGCGGGGCGCTCGACCGGGGCCGGGGCGGGGACGGTCGTCGTGTCGGGTGCGGTCACCCGGCCGATCCTCCGGTGGCGGGCCCGGCGGGTCTTGTACGTTCCTCACATGTCCCGAGCGGAGCGGGCACCGGACGACGTCGTCGCCTGGCGCCCGGAACGGGTCCCCGGGATCGCCGAGGTCCTGCACGCCCGGTTCGGCACGCACCGCTACCCGGTGCACGCGCACGCGACGTGGACGCTGCTGATCGTCGACGACGGTGCCGTCCGCTACGACCTGGACCGGCGGCCGCACGGGACCGAGGAGGCCCCGGTGACGCTGCTGCCCCCGGGCGTCGCGCACGACGGCCGCGCAGCGAGCGGGGCGGGCTTCCGCAAGCGGGTGCTCTACCTCGAGCCCGGGCTGCTCGGGCACCACGGGATCGGGCCCGCCGTCGACCACCCCGGGGTGCGCGACCCGGTGCTGCGCCGTCGCCTCGACGAGCTGCACCGGGTGCTGACCGCGTCCGGGACGGACCTGCACGCGGAGAGCCGGCTGGCACTCGTCACCGAGCGGCTCGCCCGGCACCTCGCCCCCGCCGGGACGCCCGATCCGGGGCCGCCCGGCGACGGCCTCGCCGGGCGGCTGCGCGACCTCCTCGACGCCCGCACGGCGGACGGGATCACCCTCGACGAGGCGGGCCGCCTGCTGCACGCCCATCCCGGTCACCTGGTGCGGGCGTTCTCCCGGCGGTTCGGGCTGCCCCCGCACCGCTACCTGGACGCCCGCCGCGTCGAACGGGCCCGTGGGCTCCTGCTGGACGGCATGGCCCCGGCGACGGCGGCCGTCACCGCCGGGTTCCACGACCAGGCGCACCTGCACCGGCGGTTCGTCCGGCTGCTCGGCGTCACCCCCGGGCGGTACTCCCGGTCACGACCGGGCGCACCGGCGACGCGCTGACGACGACCGGGCGGCCCTCCTGCGTCACCAGCCGCGCGACTTCCACTCCGGCAGGCCCGGGCGCTGCTCGCCGAGCGTCGAGTCGTCGCCGTGGCCGGGGTAGAACCAGGTGTCGTCCGGCAGGGTGTCGAACACGCGGCCCTCGAGATCGGTGAGCAGCTGCGCGTTGTCCTCCGGCGACCAGGTCTTGCCCGGACCGCCCGGGAACAGGCTGTCCCCGGTGAACAGGTGCGGCCGGTCCTCGCCCCGGTAGAGCAGCGCGATCGAGCCCGGCGTGTGCCCACGCAGGTGGATCACCTCGAGCTCCACGGCGCCGAAGACGATCGTGTCGCCGCCCTCGACCAGCTCGTCCATCGGGGCCGGCAGCTCCGGGGCGTCCTGCGGGTGGGCGATCAGCCGCGGCTCGAACATGCCCGCGATCGCGCCCAGCGCCTGCCAGTGGTCGGCGTGCCGGTGCGTGGTGACGAGGTGACGCAGGTCGGGGCGCTCGTCGGTCGCACCGATCAGGTCGGCCAGCCGGGCCGGCTCCGCCGCCGCGTCGATCAGCAGCGCCTCGCTGCTCTCCTTGCAGACCAGGAGGTAGGCGTTGTTGTCCATCTCGCCCACCGAGATCTTGCTGATGCTGAGCTTCTCCAGGTCGCGGCGGATGGCCGCGCCCCCGGGGTCGGTGTGACCGGTGTAGTTCTCCAGGACGTCCACGGCGCGAGGGTATCGGCCGCCCCCGACGATCGCGGTGGGGAGAACCCGCCGGTCGCACCCGCGGGGCCGCTCACGGCTCGAACATGCGTACGAGTATCGTCCCCGGCGTACCGACCGGCGCGTGCCGGGGTGCGTCCACCGAGGAGGGACCGGGCGGAGCCCGGCTCGACGGGTTCTTGTCGGTGGGCCGACCTAGCATCGGAGCCGGACGTGGAGACAGCCCGCACCGGCCGCCGGAGCCCGGTCACGGGAATGTCCCGACCGCCGCGGGCGTCACAACCGGGTCCGGCCCGACGACCCCGCTGTTCCAGGAGGCGCGCATCGTGAGCGACCAGAGCACCGACCGCCGCGAGGCCGGCGACGCCCTGTCACCGGGCGCCCAGCCGGTACCGAGCGGTCCGAAGCTGGTCGTGCGCGGCGCGCGCGAGCACAACCTGCAGGGCGTCGACATCGACCTGCCCCGCGACAGCATGATCGTGTTCACCGGGCTGTCCGGGTCGGGCAAGTCGAGCCTCGCGTTCGACACGATCTTCGCCGAGGGTCAGCGCCGGTACGTCGAGTCGCTGTCGGCCTACGCCCGGCAGTTCCTCGGGCAGATGGACAAGCCCGACGTCGACTTCATCGAGGGCCTCTCCCCGGCGGTCTCGATCGACCAGAAGTCGACCAACCGCAACCCGCGGTCGACGGTCGGCACGATCACCGAGATCCACGACTACCTGCGCCTGCTCTACGCGCGGGCCGGGATCCCGCACTGCCCGCAGTGCGGCGAGCGGATCGCGAAGCAGACGCCGCAGCAGATCGTGGACCAGGTCCTCGAGATGGAGCAGGGCAGCCGCTTCCAGGTGCTCGCCCCGGTCGTCCGGACCCGCAAGGGCGAGTTCGTCGACCTGTTCTCCACCCTGCAGTCGCAGGGCTACTCCCGGGTGCTCGTCGACGGCACCGTGCACCAGCTCGCGGACCCGCCGAAGCTGAAGAAGCAGGAGAAGCACGACATCTCCGTCGTCGTCGACCGGCTGTCGGTCAAGGCGACCGCCAAGCAGCGGCTCACCGACTCGGTGGAGACGGCGCTGCGGCTGGCGGACGGGCTCGTCGTGCTGGACTTCGTCGACCTCCCCGACGACGACGCCGGCCGCGAGCGCCGGTTCTCCGAGAAGATGGCCTGCCCGAACGGGCACACCCTCGCCGTCGACGACCTCGAGCCCCGGACCTTCTCCTTCAACTCGCCCTACGGCGCCTGCCCGGCCTGCGCGGGCCTGGGCATCAAGAAGGAGGTCGACCCGGAGCTGGTCGTCCCCGACCCGGACCTGTCGCTCGGCGACGGCGCGATCGCGCCCTGGTCCGCCGGGCACAACGCCGAGTACTTCGGCCGGCTGCTGTCGGGGTTGTCGACGGCCATCGGTTTCCGGATGGACACCCCGTGGCGCAAGCTGCCGGCCGCCGCGCAGAAGGCGGTGCTGAACGGGAGCGACGACCAGGTCCACGTCCGCTACCGCAACCGGTACGGCCGGGAGCGGTCGTACTACGCGAACTTCGAGGGCGTCATGCCGTTCCTCGAGCGTCGCCTGGAGCAGACCGAGTCGGAGTCGCAGCGCGAGCGCTACGAGGGTTACATGCGCGACATCCCGTGCCCGGCCTGCGGCGGCGCGCGACTGCGGCCCGAGGTCCTGTCGGTCACCATGCCGCACCGTGACCTGGGGGAGCGGTCGATCGCCCAGGTCTCGAACATGTCGGTCGCCGAGTGCTCGCACTTCCTGCAGGGCATGGTGCTCGACGAGCGCCAGACCGTGATCGCCGGTGCGGTGCTCAAGGAGATCCAGGCCAGGCTCGGCTTCCTGCTCGACGTCGGGCTGGAGTACCTGTCGCTGGACCGGGCCGCGGGCACGCTGTCCGGCGGCGAGGCGCAGCGCATCCGGCTGGCCACCCAGATCGGTTCCGGCCTGGTCGGCGTGCTCTACGTGCTCGACGAGCCGTCGATCGGCCTGCACCAGCGCGACAACCGGCGGCTGATCGACACCCTGACCCGGCTGAAGGACCTCGGGAACACGCTGATCGTCGTCGAGCACGACGAGGACACCATCCGGGCCTGCGACTGGGCGGTGGACATCGGCCCGGGTGCCGGTGAGCACGGTGGGCACATCGTGCACTCCGGGCCGGTCGCGGAGCTGGAGTCGCACGACACCTCCCTGACGGGGGCGTACCTGTCCGGCCGGAAGACGATCCCGCTGCCGCAGCGCCGCGAGCTGGACCACGACCGGAAGCTGACCGTCGTCGGCGCGCGGGAGCACAACCTGCGCGGGATCGACGTCGACGTCCCGCTCGGTGGCCTGGTCTCCATCACCGGCGTCTCCGGCTCCGGCAAGTCCACGCTGATCAACGACATCCTGGCCACGGTCCTGGCGAACAAGCTCAACGGCGCCCGGCAGGTCCCGGGCCGGCACACCCGGATCACGGGCGTCGACCAGGTCGACAAGCTGGTGCGGGTCGACCAGTCGCCGATCGGGCGGACCCCGCGCTCCAACCCGGCGACCTACACCGGGGTCTGGGACAAGGTCCGCAAGCTGTTCGCCGCGACCACCGAGGCGAAGGTGCGCGGCTACGCCGAGGGCCGGTTCTCCTTCAACGTCAAGGGCGGCCGCTGCGAGGCGTGCACCGGCGACGGGACGATCAAGATCGAGATGAACTTCCTCCCGGACGTCTACGTCCCGTGCGAGGTCTGCAAGGGCGCCCGGTACAACCGGGAGACGCTCGAGGTGCACTACAAGGGCAAGACCGTGGCCGACGTGCTCGACATGCCGATCGAGGAGGCCGCGGAGTTCTTCGAGCCGATCACCTCGATCAGCCGCTACCTGCGGACCCTGGTCGACGTCGGCCTCGGCTACGTCCGTCTCGGGCAGCCCGCTCCCACGCTGTCCGGGGGTGAGGCACAGCGGGTCAAGCTGGCCTCCGAGCTGCAGAAGCGCAGCAACGGCCGGACCGTCTACATCCTCGACGAGCCGACCACGGGCCTGCACTTCGAGGACATCCGCAAGCTGCTCGCGGTGATCCAGGGGCTCGCCGACAAGGGCAACACGGTGATCGTGATCGAGCACAACCTCGACGTCATCAAGACGTCGGACTGGGTCATCGACATGGGTCCGGAAGGCGGATCCGGTGGTGGCACCGTCGTCGCACAGGGGACACCCGAGCAGGTGGCAGCCGAGCAGGCGAGCCACACGGGCCGGTTCCTGCGCGACCTGGTGACACCAGACGACAGCCCGGCGCCACGTCGTCGCCGCACGGCCCGCAGCCGTACGGCCGACGCCTCGTCGAACGGCGCCACCGGGAGCGGGAGCTCGAACGGCTCGGCCCCGGCGACCCGGCGGCGCAGCCGGGCGACCGCGGCGTCCTGATCCGCGTGCCCGGTCCTCCGGGGACCGGACCGGCGGACGGCGGTCCGACGTCCCCGCGACGCACCGGACGGCGGGCCCGGTTCGGGCATCCGGGCAGCGCCTGCTAGCCTGGGAATGCGACCACCCGGGGCCGCGTTGACTCGTGTGTTCCGGGCGTCAAGTGGAGCCCCGCTCCCACCCGCGCCGTGATCGTAGCGGCGTCCGGGTCCATGGTCCGGCCCTGTGGCGTACGTGTGCCACCCGGCCGATCAACGGGTCTTCGCTTGTCGTCGCCGGCGCACCAGGTAGAAGCGACACAGCGAGTCACACAGGAGACCCCATCAGCACAGAGCCCCGCATCAACGACCGCATCCGCGTGCCCGAGGTCCGCCTCGTCGGCCCGAACGGGGAGCAGGTCGGGATCGTGCGCATCGAGGACGCCCTCCGGCTGGCCCAGGACGCCGATCTCGACCTCGTCGAGGTCGCCGGCCAGGCCCGCCCGCCGGTCTGCAAGCTCATGGACTACGGCAAGTTCAAGTACGAGAGCGCGCAGAAGGCCCGGGAGTCCCGGCGCAACCAGCAGCTCACCGTGATCAAGGAGCAGAAGCTCCGGCCGAAGATCGACAAGCACGACTACGAGACGAAGCGCGGACACGTCCGCCGTTTCCTCGAGGGCGGCAACAAGGTCAAGGTCACGATCATGTTCCGTGGCCGCGAGCAGTCCCGCCCCGAGCTGGGCTACCGGCTGTTGCAGCGTCTTGCCGAGGACATCGGGGACATCGCCGTCGTCGAGGCCGCTCCGAAGCAGGACGGCCGCAACATGACGATGGTCCTGGCGCCAACCAAGAAGCCGGCACCGCGCAAGTCCGCGGCCGCCGCCAGCACCGACGCCCCGGCGGAAGCCGAGGCGTGAGTCCGGCCCGCCCGCCGGTCGCCCGGCGGGTGGGAGGAGACGCAGTACCCGAAACGACCCCCGGGCCGCCGGGGGCCGACACCGAACGGATTCGTCATGCCCAAGAACAAGACGCACAAGGGGACCGCGAAGCGGGTCCGCACCACCGGCAGCGGCAAGCTGATGCGTCAGCAGGCCGGCCTCCGTCACCGGCTGGAGGTCAAGTCCCGCAAGGAGAAGCGTGACCTCTCGGGCACGGTCGACGTGGCCAAGCCGGACGTGAAGCGCGTCAAGAAGCTGCTCGGTCGCTGACTTTCCGCCCCACGAACTTCCGGCGCCGTCCGTCCCCCTCGGCCGGCGCCGAAACCCCCCAGGAGACACACCATGGCACGCGTGAAGCGCGCGGTGAACGCCCAGAAGAAGCGTCGCACCACGCTGGAGTCGGCCGCCGGATACCGCGGACAGCGTTCGCGGCTCTACCGCAAGGCCAAGGAGCAGATGCTCCACTCCATGACCTACTCCTACCGGGACCGTCGCCAGCGCAAGGGCGACTTCCGGCAGCTGTGGATCACCCGCATCAACGCCGCGGCCCGCGCGAACGACATGACGTACAACCGGTTCGTCCAGGGCCTCAAGGCCGCCGGTGTCGAGGTCGACCGCAAGAACCTCGCCGAGATCGCCGTGAGCGACCCGGCCGCGTTCGCCGCGCTGGTCAAGGTCGCGAAGGAGAACCTGCCGGCCGGGACCGAGCAGGGCTCCGCGGCCTGAGGTGACCCGTACCGAGACGCCCGGTACCGAGCGCACCCCGCGCGTCGCAGCCGCCCGCAAGCTGCTGCGACGCCCGGGGCGCGATCGGGCCGGGCGTTTTCTCGTCGAGGGCGCGCAGGCGGTCCGTGAGGCCCTCGACGCCTGCCCCGTGCACGAGCTGTTCGTGACCACGGCGGCCGCGCAGCGACACCCCGAGCTGGTCGAGTCGGCGCGGGAGCGGGGTGCACGCGTCCTGACCGTCACCGACCAGGCGGCGGCCGGCCTGTCCGAGACCGTGACCCCGCAGGGACTGGTCGCGGTCTGCGACCTGCTCGACGTACCGCTCGCGACGGCGCTCGCCGGCAGTCCCGGCTTCGTCACCGTCTGCGCCGGAATCTCCGATCCCGGCAACGTCGGGACCGTGGTCCGGGTGGCGGACGCGGCCGGCTGCGACGCGGTCCTGCTCGCCGGGGACACCGTCGACCCGCACAACGGGAAGGCGGTCCGCGCCTCCACCGGCAGTGTCTTCCACCTCCCGCTGGCGCGTGACCGGGACGCCCAGGGCGTCGTCGCGGCCTGCCGGTCCGCAGGGCTCACCACGCTGGTCGCCGACGGCCGCGGTGAGCTCGACCTGCACGCCCCGGAGGCGGCGCCGATCCTGGCCGGTCCGGTCGCCTGGATCCTCGGCAGCGAGGCGCACGGTCCCGGTCCCGACGTCTTCGCCGCCGCCGACCACCGGGTGCGGGTGCCGATCCATGGCCGCGCCGAGTCGCTGAACCTGGCCACGGCCGCAGCGATCTGCCTGTACGCGACGGTCGGCGCCCGGGCCGGGGCGGCCCCGCGGCCCCCGTCCGCCCGGGACTGACCTGCTCCGAAACCCGTTCGGGGCGCACCTCTACGATCGGGGCACCATGAGTGACGACGGTACGAACCCGCTGGACCCGGACGCGCTGAAGGCTGCCGTGGAGGCGGCGCGTGCGGCGTTCGACGCCGCCGCGGACCTGGACGACCTGGCCGCCGTGAAGCCGGCCCACCTCGGCGACCGTGCCCCGATCCCGATGGCCCGCCGCGAGCTCGGGCAGCTGCCCGGCCCGGAGCGCGCCGACGCCGGGAAGCGGGTCAACGCCGCCCGCCAGGAGGCACAGGCCGCGTTCGACGAGCGCCGGGCCGTGCTGGTCACCGAGCGCGACGCGCGGGTGCTGCGCGACGAGGCCGTCGACGTGACCCTGCCGTGGGACCGGTGCCCCCGCGGCGCCCGGCACCCCGTCACCCAGCTGTCCGAGCGGATCGCCGACATCTTCGTCGCGATGGGCTGGGAGGTCGCCGAGGGCCCCGAGGTCGAGGCGTCGTGGCTGAACTTCGACGCGCTGAACTTCGGCAAGGACCACCCCGCCCGCACCATGCAGGACACCTTCTACCTCGGTGACCCGGCGCGCGGGCAGGACTCGGGGACGGTGCTGCGCACGCACACCTCGCCGGTGCAGGTCCGGACCCTGCTCGAGCGGGAGCTCCCCGTGTACGTGGCGTGCCCCGGCCGTACGTTCCGCACCGACGAGCTCGACGCCACCCACACCCCGGTCTTCCACCAGGTCGAGGGGCTCGCCGTCGACCGCGGTCTCACCATGGCGCACCTCAAGGGCACCCTCGACGCGTTCGCCCGCGCCGTCTTCGGGCCGGAGGCCGGTACCCGGATGCGGCCGTCGTACTTCCCCTTCACCGAGCCGTCCGCCGAGGTGGACCTCTGGTTCCCGCAGAAGAAGGGCGGGGCGGGCTGGGTCGAGTGGGGTGGCTGCGGGATGGTCAACCCGAACGTCCTGCGCGCCGCGGGCGTCGACCCTGACGAGTTCTCCGGCTTCGCGTTCGGCATGGGCATCGAGCGGACCCTGATGTTCCGCAACGGCATCCCCGACATGCGCGACATGGTCGAGGGCGACGTCCGCTTCTCCACCGCGTTCGGCGTCTGAGCGATCCCGCCACCACCTGCGTCACCACCTGAGGAGTTCTGAGCAGTGCGAGTGTCCGCCTCCTGGCTCGCCCGGCACGTCGACCCGGCGGCCCTGCCCGCCTCGCCCGAGGAGATCGGCGAGGCCTTCGTGCGGGTCGGGCTGGAGGTCGAGGACATCCACCCGGCCCCGGAGATCAGCGGGCCGGTGACGGTCGCGCGGGTGCTGGAGATCTCCGAGCTCACCGGGTTCAAGAAGCCCATCCGGTACTGCCGGGTCGGCTTCGAGGGTGACCGTTCCCGCCAGGTCGTCTGCGGGGCGACCAACTTCACCGTCGGCGACCTCGTCGTCGTCACCGAGCCGGGGGCCGTCCTGCCCGGCGGGTTCGCGATCGCCTCGCGGACGACCTACGGCCACGTCTCCGACGGCATGATCGCCTCGGCGAAGGAGCTCGGCCTCGGCGCGGACCACGCCGGGATCCTCGTGCTGCCCCCGGGCACCGCCGAGCCGGGCGACGACGCCGTGACCGTCCTCGGTCTGGCCGAGCCGGTCGTCGAGCTCGCCGTCACCCCGGACCGGGGCTACTGCTTCGCCGTGCGCGGCCTGGCCCGCGAGCTGGCCACCTCGCTCGGGGCGGACTTCACCGACCCGGCCGGCCGGGTGACCGTCCCGGACACCGGCGGCGACGCCTGGCCGGTCCGGATCGCCGACACCGAGGGGTGCCCGCGCTTCGTCGTCCGCCGCGTGGACGGCGTCGACCCGGCCGCGGCCAGCCCCTGGTGGATGCAGCGCGCGCTGCTCTCCGCCGGGATGCGGCCCATCTCGCTGATCGTCGACGTCACGAACTTCGTCATGCTGGATCTCGGGCAGCCGCTGCACGCCTACGACGCCGTGCGCGTCTCCGGAGCGATCGAGGTCCGCCGGGCGGCGGCGGGGGAGAAGCTGGAGACGCTCGACGGGCAGTCCCGCACCCTCGACCCCGACGACCTGCTGATCACCGACGACTCCGGGCCGATCGGCCTCGCCGGCGTGATGGGCGGGGCGTCGACCGAGATCCCCGCGCTCGCCGACCTCGCCGACGGCGCCCGGGTGGACGTGCTGATCGAGGCCGCGCACTTCGCCCCGCAGGTCATCGCCCGCGCCGCGCGTCGGCACAAGCTGCCGAGCGAGGCGTCCCGCCGTTTCGAGCGGGTCGTCGATCCGGCGCTGCCGCCGGTCGCGGCCGAACGGGCCGCGCAGCTGCTCGTCGAGCTGGGCGGCGGCACGCTCGCCGACGGGCGCACGGACGAGGGCGGGATCCCTGCGGTCCCGTCGGTGCGGATGCCGCTGTCGATGCCGGACCGGGTCGCCGGCGTCGCCTACCCGCGGGGTGCCACCGTCCGCCGCCTCGGCCAGGTGGGGTGCGCGGTCGACCTGGACACCGGCACCGACGGTCAGGGCGTCGTCGTCGCGACGCCACCGACCTGGCGACCGGACCTGCGGATGGCCGCCGACCTGGTCGAGGAGGTGCTGCGGCTCGAGGGCTACGACACCATCCCCTCCGAGCTGCCGACCGCTCCGGCCGGGCGCGGGCTGACGGTGTCCCAGCTGCGGCGGCGCGCGGTGTCGCGGGCGCTGGCCGAGGCCGGGCACGTCGAGGTGCTGCCGTTCCCGTTCGTCTCCGACAGCGTGTGGGACGACCTCGGGCTGGACGCCGACGACGAGAGGCGTCGCACCGTCGCCGTCACCAACCCGCTGGACGCCGAGCGGTCCCGGCTGACCACCACCCTGCTGCCGGGGCTGCTGGACATGCTGGTGCGCAACCGTTCCCGTGGGACGGAGGACCTCGCGCTGTACGCGATCGCGCAGGTCGTGCAGCCGCAGGAGATCACACCGGAGATGCCGGACCCGGCGGTCACCGGCAGGCCGTCCGACGACGAGTACGCCGCGATCCGGGCCGCGCTGCCGGCGCAGCCGGTGCACGTCGGCGTCGTCCTCGCCGGGAACCGTGAGCCGCGCGGATGGTGGGGGCGTGGCCGCCCGGCGGCCTGGGAGGACGCCGTCGAGGCCGCCCGCCTGACGGGTGCGGCGGCGGGGGTGGAGCTCCGCCCGCGGCGCGCCGAGCGCGCGCCGTGGCACCCGGGCCGGTGCGCCGAGATCGTCGTGGCCGGGACCGGGACGGTCGTCGGTCACGCCGGCGAGCTGCACCCGAAGGTCGTCGAGGCGCTGGGTCTCCCTGCGCGCACCGCCGCCGCCGAGATCGACCTGGACGCGGTGCCGCTGCGCGAGAACCTGCCGGTCCCGCTGGTGTCGGCGTTCCCGCCGGTCGCGGTGGACGTCGCCCTGGTCGCCGACGAGTCGGTCCCCTCGGCGGACCTCGCGGACGCGCTGACCGCGGGTGCGGGGGAGCTGCTGGAGTCGGTGCGGCTGTTCGACGTCTACACCGGCGACCAGGTCGGTGCGGGCAAGCGGTCGCTGGCGTTCTCGCTCCGGTTGCGCGCCGGGGACCGGACGCTGACCAGCGAGGAGGCGAACACTGCGCGCGACGCCGCGGTCGCCGAGGCGACGAGCCGGTACGGGGCGGCGCTGCGCTGACCCGTGTCGTGGCTCAGCGGGGGAGCGCGGCGGCCGCGGAGCGTGCGGCGGCCCGCCACTGCTCGTCGCTCGGGGTGCGGCCGGCGACGGCGATCGTCACGAGGTGGCGTGCGGTCCCGAGCTGCAGCGTCGGACCGGCCACCGTGCCGAGCAGTGCGGCCTGCGTGCCGTCGCCGGTCCCGGTGAGCGGGCGGGCGCCCGCGGCGTCGCGCACGTAGCGGGCCGGGGTAGTCCGGTTGGTCGTGTACACGTTCACCGCGACCGACGACGACCCGCCGACGGCGAAGCAGGAGCGGGTGGTGGTGCCGTCCGACCGGCGGACCTCGGAGTCGGCCGCGTCGACGGCCGGGCCGGTGCCGAGCAGGCCGGTCAGGGCCACCTCGTCGAGGAGGCACTCGTCCGCGAGGACGTCCGAGGTGAGCGCGGGCGGCGCGGTGGCGGGTCGTGGCACCGGGGCGCCACGCCCCGGCCGGCGACCACCGGTCTCCCCGTCACCGCCGACCGCGACCGGCGGGACGACGCGGGTCGCCCCGGTCACCGGGGCGGGCGGTGGTGTCTGCGGGGCGGGTTCCGGCACCGGGGCCGGCGCGGGCTCGCCCGTCACCGGCGACGCCGGCTCCGTGAACGACGACGGTGGGACGCGTGTCGCCGTGGGCCCGGGTACCGGTGCGGCCACCCCGGCGGGACGGGCCGGTCCCTGACCGGCCGGCCACGGCGTGCCCGCCACGGTGGTCGCGCAGCCCACCAGCACGACCGCGGCCAGGCCGGTCAGGCCCGCCGCGACGATCCTCGCCGGGAGACACCCGGTCGAACGCTCCGTCCGCACCCGCGGGAGGCTAGGGTCCGGCGGCGTCGCCGGTCGCGGTCCGCGGTCCCCCGATCGCGATCGCGAACCGCGTTGCATGAGCTTCCGCAGGCGTGCATAATCATCCACGTGGTACGCATCGCAGTGGCGGGAGCCAGCGGGTACGCCGGGGGAGAGCTCCTCCGGTTGCTCCTCGCACATCCGGACGTGGAGATCGGTGCCCTCACAGCAGGCGGCAACGCCGGGAGCCGTCTGGGCGAGCACCAGCCGCACCTCGCGCCGCTCGCGGAGCGTGTGCTGGAGGAGAGCACGGCGGAGTGTCTCGCCGGGCACGACGCGGTGTTCCTCGCGCTCCCGCACGGCAAGTCCGCCGAGCTCGCCGCGCAGCTCGGCGAGGACACCCTGGTGATCGACTGCGGGGCGGACCACCGGTTGACCGATCCCGCCGCGTGGGACCGCTGGTACGGCGGCGAGCACGCCGGGCACTGGCCGTACGGCCTGCCCGAGCTGCCCGGGGCACGGGAGCAGCTCGTCGGCTCGAACCGGGTCGCCGTGCCCGGCTGCTACCCGACGGGCACGAGCCTCGCACTGTTCCCCGCGCTGGTCGCGGGCCTGGTCGCGCCCGAGGTCGTGATCACCGCCGTGACCGGCACGTCGGGCGCGGGCAAGTCGCTCAAGCCCCACCTGCTCGGCGCCGAGGTCATGGGCTCCCTGTCGGCGTACGGTGTCGGGGGCGCCCACCGGCACACCCCCGAGATCACCCAGAACCTGTCGGCCGCACTCGGCGCACCGGTGTCGGTGAGCTTCACCCCGGTCCTCGCGCCGCTGCCCCGGGGCATCCTCGCCTCGTGCTCGGCACCGCTGGCCGATCCCTCGACCGACACGGCCACGGTCCGGCAGGCGTACGAGAAGGCCTACGCGGGCGAGCCGTTCGTCCGGCTGCTGCCGGAGGGGCAGTGGCCGACCACCGCGCAGACCCTGGGGTCGAACGTGGTGGCCCTGCAGATGACCGTCGACCCCGACGCGGGGCGCCTGATCGTCGTCTCCGCCATCGACAACCTCACCAAGGGCACCGCCGGCGGTGCCGTGCAGTGCATGAACCTGGCGCTCGGCCTGCCCGAGACGACCGGCCTGCCGACGACGGGAGTGGCACCGTGAGTGTGACCGCAGCGCAGGGGTTCCGTGCCGCGGGGATCGCCGCGGGGATCAAGAAGTCCGGCAGGGCCGACCTGGCGCTGGTCGTCAACGACGGGCCGCGCACCGAGGCCGCGGGCGTGTTCACCCGGAACAAGGTGAAGGCCGCTCCGGTGTTGTGGTCGCAGCAGGTGCTCACCACGGGGGCGCTTCGCGCGGTCGTGCTCAACGCCGGCGGCGCGAACGCCTGCACCGGCCCCGAGGGCTTCCAGACGGCGCACGCCACCGCGGAGAAGGCCGCGGAGATGCTCGGGTGCGGCGCGATCGAGGTCGCGATCTGCTCGACCGGTCTGATCGGCGAGCAGCTCCCGCGCGAGACCGTGCTCGCCGGTGTGGAGAAGGTGTCCGGCGAGCTGGCGGCGACTCCCGAGGCGGGGGCCTCGGTGGCCGGCGCGATCATGACCACCGACACCGTGCCGAAGGAGGCCCAGGTCTCCGACCCGGCGGGCTGGACCGTCGGCGGCACCACCAAGGGCGCCGGGATGATCGCCCCGTCGATGGCGACGATGCTCAGCGTGATCACCACCGACGCGGTGGTCGAGCAGCCCGTGCTCGACGCGGCGCTGCGCGAGGCGGTGCGCTACAGCTTCGACCGGCTCGACGTCGACGGCTCGATGTCGACCAACGACACCGTGCTCGTGCTGTCGTCGGGTGCGTCGGGCGTGCCGGCCGACCAGGCCGTGTTCACCGCTGCGCTCACCCGGGTCTGCCGGGACCTGGCCGCCCAGATGCAGGCCGACGCCGAGGGGGTCAGCAAGCGGATCACCGTGCGGGTCAGCGGGGCCGCCTCGGAGGACGACGCCGTCACGGTCGCCCGCACGATCGCCCGGGACGCGCTGGTGAAGACCGCGATGTTCGGCTCCGACCCGAACTGGGGCCGGATCGCCGCCGCGGCCGGGTACGCCGACGCGGACATCGATCCGGAGACGCTGGACATCACGATCAACGGCGTGCTGCTGTGCCGCGGTGCCGTCGTGGCCGGTGACCGCGCCGACTGCGACCTGTCCGGCAAGGACGTCCTGATCGAGGTCGAGCTCGGCCGCTCCGGCGGGATCGAGGGCAACACCGCGGAGATCCGGACCACCGACCTGTCCCATGCCTACGTGGAGGAGAACAGTGCCTACTCCTCCTGAGCAGTCCGCCGCGAGCAGACCGCAGCCGCAGGTGGCGCCCTCGCCGGAGACACCTGCACGGCTGAAGCGGGCCGGCGAGAAGGCCGGGGTGCTGGCCGAGGCGCTGCCGTGGCTGCAGCGCTTCCACGGCCGGATCGTGGTCGTGAAGTACGGCGGCAACGCGATGATCGACGAGGAGCTGAAGCAGGCCTTCGCCCGGGACATGGTCTTCCTGCGGCTGGCGGGCATCCACCCGGTCGTCGTCCACGGCGGCGGACCGCAGATCAGCGCGATGCTCACCCGGCTGGGAATGCCCGGCGAGTTCCGCGGCGGGCTGCGGGTCACCACCCCGGAGACGATGGAGATCGTCCGGATGGTGCTCTTCGGTCAGGTCGGCCGGGAGCTGGTCGGGCTGATCAACCAGCACGGGCCCCTGGCGGTGGGTCTCTCCGGTGAGGACGCCGGCCTGTTCACCGCCGAGAAGCGCACCGCCCTGGTGGGCGGCGACCCGGTCGACATCGGGCTGGTCGGCGACGTCACCGAGGTGAACCCGGACGCGGTGCTGGACATCATCGCCGCGGGCCGGATCCCGGTGGTCGCCGGGATCGCGCCGGACGCCGACGGCCAGGTGCACAACATCAACGCCGACAGCGCGGCCGCCGCGCTGGCAGGTGCACTGGACGCCGCGAAGCTGGTGGTGCTCACCGACGTCGAGGGGCTCTACGCGAACTACCCCGACCCGGAGTCGATCATCACCTCGCTGACGGCGGACCAGCTCGAGCCGATGCTGCCCCGGCTGGAGAGCGGCATGGCGCCCAAGATGGAGGCCTGCCTGCGCGCGGTGCGCTCGGGCGTCGGGCAGGCGCACGTGATCGACGGGCGGGTACCGCACTCGGTCCTGCTCGAGGTCTTCACACACGAGGGTGTCGGGACGATGGTCCTTCCCGACACCCCTGCTGACGGGGTGACACAGGAATGACCACGCACGCCCAGCGGTGGCAGGCCGCGCTGATGAACAACTACGGCACCCCGCCGCTGACCCTGGTCCGCGGCGAGGGCGCCCACGTGTGGGACGCCGAGGGCCGCCGGTACCTGGACCTCTACGCCGGCATCGCGGTCAATGCGCTGGGCCACGCCCACCCCGCGGTCGTCGAGGCGGTGTCCACCCAGGTCGGCACGCTCGGCCACACCTCGAACTTCTTCATCACCGAGCCCGCTCTCCAGCTCGCCGAGCGCCTGCAGGGGCTGCTCGGCCGGGTCGACGCGCGCACGCTCCTCTGCAACTCCGGGACCGAGGCCAACGAGGCCGCGTTCAAGATCGCGCGCCGCACCGGGCGGCCGGAGATCGTCGCCTGCGAGGGTGCGTTCCACGGCCGCACCATGGGAGCGCTCGCGCTCACCGGGCAGCCGGCGAAGCGGGCCCCGTTCGAGCCGATGCCGTCGGGTGTCACGCACGTCCCGTTCGGAGACCTCGCGGCGCTCGACGCGGCGGTCACCGAGAACACGGCCGCGGTGTTCCTGGAGCCGATCCTCGGCGAGGCCGGGGTGATCGTGCCCCCGGAGGGCTATCTCGCCGAGGCGCGCCGGATCACCGCGGAGCGGGGGGCCCTGCTCGTCCTCGACGAGGTGCAGACGGGCATCGGGCGGACCGGGCAGTGGTTCGCCCACCAGGCCCACGGCGTCGTTCCCGACGTCGTCACCCTGGCCAAGGGCCTCGGTGGCGGTCTGCCGATCGGAGCCTGCATCGGGATCGGCGCAGCGGCCGCGCTGCTCGAACCGGGGCAGCACGGCACCACCTTCGGCGGCAACCCGGTCGCCTGCGCGGCGGCGCTCGCGGTGCTCGACACGGTCGCGACCGACGGCCTGCTCGAGCACGTCGGCCGGCTCGGCAAGGAGATCCGCAGCGGGATCGAGGGCCTCGGACACCCGGTGGTCGGCGAGGTGACGGGTGCGGGCCTGCACATCGGCATCGGGCTGACCTCGCCGGTCGCGGCCCAGGCGGCGACCGCGGCGCGCGACGCCGGTTTCCTGATCAACAACTGCACACCGGAGCGGCTGCGCCTGGCCCCGGCGCTCACACTGACCGACGAGGAGGCCCACGAGTTCCTCGCCGCGTTCCCCGCGATCCTCGACGCGGCCGCCGCCGAGCGGGAAGGCCAGGGCAGCTGATGCTCCGTCACCTCCTGCGCGACGACGATCTCTCCCCGGCCGAGCAGACCGAGGTCCTCGACCTGGCCGACCGGCTCAAGGCCGACCGGTTCTCCGAGCGTCCCCTCGAGGGACCGAAGGCCGTCGCCGTCGTCTTCGACAAGTCCTCGACCCGCACCCGCGTGTCGTTCGAGGCCGGGATCACCCAGCTCGGGGGCACGGCGGTCATCCTCGACGGGACCACCAGCCAGCTCGGGCGTGGCGAGACCATCTCCGACACCTCCCGGGTCCTGTCCCGCTACGTCGACGCGATCGTCTGGCGCACCTCGGGCCAGGAGCGGATCGAGGAGATGGCATCGGTGGCGACCGTGCCGGTGGTGAACGCGCTGACCGACCGGTTCCACCCGTGCCAGATCCTCGCCGACCTGCAGACGGTCCGGGAGCGGCTCGGGCGGCTCGCCGGCGTCACGCTCACCTACCTCGGCGACGGCGCGAACAACATCGCGCACTCGCTGCTGCTCGGCGGGGCGACCGCCGGGCTGCACGTGCGCGTGTCCGCCCCGGCCGGGTTCACCCCGGACCCGGAGGTGGTCCGCGACGCGAAGGCGCGCGCCGAGCAGACCGGCGGTTCGGTCACGCTCGTCGCCGACCCGGTCGCCGCGGTCGCGGGCGCCGACGTCCTGGTCACCGACACCTGGACGTCGATGGGGCAGGAGGAGGACGGTCTGGACCGGATCGCGCCGTTCCGCTCGTACCAGATCGGCGCCGATCTGCTCGCCCGCGCCGCCCCCGGCGCCATCGTGCTGCACTGCCTGCCCGCGCACCGCGGGGAGGAGATCACCGACGACGTGATCGACGGCTCGGCCAGCGCGGTGTGGGACGAGGCGGAGAACCGGCTGCACGCGCAGAAGGCCCTCCTCACCTGGCTGCTGCGCGCATGAGCGACGGCGAACGACGTCAGGGCAACGCGAGCCGGGTCACCCGGCAGGCCAAGATCGTCGACGTGCTCTGGCACCGCGCGGTCCGCAGCCAGCCGGAGCTGCAGGTCCTGCTGGACCAGCTGCACGGCATCGAGACCACACAGGCCACGCTGTCGCGGGATCTCGACGAGCTCGGCGCGGTCAAGCTCCGTGGCCCCGACGGCGGCGCCCCGGTCTACCGCATCCCCGAGGACGGAAGCCCGGTCCGTGGCGTCGAGGGCGGCACGACGCGGCTGGGCCGCTTGCTGGGGGAGCTGCTCGTCTCGGCCGACGCGAGTGGGAACCTGGCGGTCCTGCGGACGCCGCCGGGCGCCGCGCACTACCTTGCGAGCGCGCTCGACCGGGCCGCGCTGCACGACGTCGTCGGGACCATCGCCGGCGACGACACGATCATCGTGGTCGCTCGCGAGCCCCGCACCGGGGCGGAGCTCGCGCAGCGGCTGCAGGAACTGCCGAACGCCGTGCCGGCCGACGTGCCGGTCCCGGCGCACGCGACGAAGGAGAGCTGACATGGCGGACCGGGGCGTACCGGCCCACGGAGCCGGGCCGGGCACCGCACCGGCGACCGGCGGCACCGGCGACGGGCGGCGGTCATGAGCGCCGCGCTGTGGGGTGGCCGGTTCGCGTCCGGTCCGGCCGATGCGCTCGCCGCGCTGAGCAAGTCGACGCACTTCGACTGGGCACTGGCCCCCTACGACATCCGCGGTTCGAAGGCGCACGCCCGCGTGCTGCACCGCGCCGGACTGCTGTCGGACGAGGAGCTGTCCGGCATGCACAAGGCGCTCGACGAGCTCGCCGCGGACGTGGCGTCCGGCGTGTTCGGCCCCGAGCCGGGTGACGAGGACGTGCACACCGCTCTGGAGCGCGGCCTGATCGAGCGGGCCGGGCCCGACCTCGGCGGGAAGCTGCGCGCCGGCCGGTCGCGCAACGACCAGGTCGCCACCCAGTTCCGGATGTGGCTGCGCGACGCGACCCGGCGGGTCGCCGACGGGGTGCTCGACGTGGTCGACGCGCTGGTCGGCCAGGCCGAGACGCACGCGGGCGCGGCGATGCCGGGCCGCACCCACCTGCAGCACGCCCAGCCGGTGCTGCTCGGCCACCAGCTCGGTGCCCACGCGCAGGCTCTGCTGCGCGACGTGGACCGGCTCCGCGACTGGGACCGGCGCACCGCGTACTCGCCGTACGGCTCCGGCGCGCTCGCCGGTTCCTCGCTGGGGCTCGACCCGGAGGCCGTGGCCGCGGAGCTCGGCTTCACCAGCTCGTCGGCGAACTCGATCGACGGCACCGCGTCGCGGGACTTCGCCGCCGAGGCCGCGTTCGTGCTCGCGATGATCGGCGTCGATCTCTCGCGGCTGTCGGAGGAGGTGATCCTCTGGGCGACCGCCGAGTTCGGCTACGTCACCCTCGACGACGCCTTCTCCACGGGCAGCTCGATCATGCCGCAGAAGAAGAACCCGGACGTCGCGGAGCTGGCCCGCGGCAAGTCCGGCCGGCTGGTCGGGAACCTCACCGGGCTGATGACGACGCTCAAGGGCCTTCCGCTCGCCTACAACCGCGACCTGCAGGAGGACAAGGAGCCGCTGTTCGACTCGGTCGCCCAGCTCGAGCTCCTGCTCCCCGCGATCGCCGGGATGGTGGCGACACTGACCTTCCACACCGACCGGCTGGCCGAGCTGGCCCCGGCCGGCTTCACCCTCGCGACGGACGTCGCGGAGTGGCTCGTCCGCCAGGGCGTGCCGTTCCGGGTGGCGCACGAGGCGGCCGGCGGATGCGTCCGGGCCGCGGAGGCCCGCGGCGTCGGCCTCGACGACCTGACCGACGGCGAACTGGCCGGCGTCCACCCGGCGCTGACTCCGAGTGTCCGCGAGGTGCTGAGCGTGGAAGGCTCCATCGCGTCGCGGGACGCCCGGGGCGGTACCGCGGGCGACCGGGTCGCCGAGCAGCTGACCGACCTGCGCGACGAAGCCGCAGCAGCACGAGAGTTCACCGGAGGAACCGCATGACCGACCCTGCCGCAGCGTACGAGGAGCTCAAGGCCGCCGGCCTGAAGCTGGACCTGACGCGGGGCAAGCCGTCATCCGAGCAGCTCGACCTGTCGAACGCGCTGCTCGGACTGCCGGGTGCGGGTGACCACCGCGCAGCCGACGGCACCGACACCCGCAACTACGGCGGTCTCAAGGGCCTGCCCGAGCTCCGGGAGATCTTCGCGCCGTCCCTGCAGGTCCCGGTCGACCAGCTGATCGCGTGGAACAACTCCAGCCTGGAGCTGATGCACGACACGCTGGTGCACGCGCTGCTGTCCCCGTTGCCGGGCGCGACCACCCGCTGGGCCGACGCCGGCCGGGTGGCCTTCATCGCGCCCGTCCCCGGCTACGACCGGCACTACGGCGTCTGCGACCGCCTCGGCATCGACCTGGTGTCCGTTCCGATGACCCCCGAGGGCCCGGACATGGACGAGGTCGAGCGGCTCGTGGCCGACGACCCGTCGATCAAGGGCATCTGGTGCGTGCCCAAGTACTCGAACCCGGACGGTGCCGTCTACTCCGACGACGTCGTGCGCCGGCTCGCGTCGATGCCGACCGCGGCCCCGGACTTCCGGATCATGTGGGACAACGCCTACGCGGTGCACCACCTGACCACCGACGAGATCGAGATCGCCGACATGCTGGCGCTGGCCGCCGAGGCCGGTCACCCCGACCGTCCGTTCGTGTTCGGCTCGACCTCGAAGATCACGCTCGCCGGTGCCGGCGTCGCCTTCCTCGGCGCGTCGCCGGCGAACGTCGAGTGGTGGACGGCGCTCACCGGCAAGAAGTCGATCGGCCCGGACAAGGTCAATCACCTGCGCCAGGCCCGCTTCCTCAAGGACGAGGCCGGTCTGCGTGCCCACATGGCCGCCCACCGTGAGCTGATCGCGCCGAAGTTCGCCGCCGTCGAACGGCTGCTGAGCGAGGCGTTCTCCGACGTCGAGGGCGTCTCGTGGACGACGCCGAAGGGCGGCTACTTCGTCAGCCTCACCGTTCCGGACGGTCTGGCGACCGAGGTCGTGCGCCTCGCCAAGGACGCCGGCGTCGTGCTGACGCCGGCCGGTGCGACGCACCCGGGAGGCAAGGACCCGCAGGACGCGGTCATCCGCCTCGCCCCGACCCTGCCGCCGCAGGACGAGGTGGAGAAGGCGATGGCGGGTGTCGTGACCTGCGTGCAGCTCGCCCTGTCCCGGCGCTGAGTGGGGGCGGAGCACGACGCCGAGGGGCCCGACCGGTACGACCGGCCGGGCCCCTCGGCCGTCCTGGACCGGTCGGAGCTGGCGGTCGACGTCCTGCCGGCCGCCGAGCGGCTCCTGGGGTGCGTGCTGGAGGCGGACACCCCGGACGGTGTGGTCGCGGTGCGGCTCGTCGAGGTCGAGGCGTACCGGGGACGGGACGACCCGGCGTCGCACTCGTTCCGGGGCCGTACTCCGCGCAACGCGGTGATGTTCGGACCGCCGGGGCACCTCTACGTGTACTTCGTGTACGGCATGCACTTCTGCGCGAACGTGACGTGCTTGTCCGACGGTGAGCCGGGCGCGGTGCTGCTTCGTGGTGCCGAGGTCGTGACCGACCCGGGGATCGCCCGGCTCCGGCGGCCGACCGCCCGCACGGACGCCGACCTGGCTCGCGGACCGGCCCGCCTGGCGTCGCTGCTCGGGCTGGGGCGCGACGACAACGGTGTCGACATCACCGACCCGGCGTCGCGCGTGCGGCTGGTCGCGGGGGACCCGGTGCCCTCCGGGTCCGTGCGGACCGGTCCCCGGGTGGGTGTGGCGGCCGCGGCCGACCTGCCGTGGCGGTACTGGGTGGCGGGGTCGACCGCCGTGAGTACGTACCGGGCGGGGACCCGGGCAGGGCGCAGGAGCCGTTCCGACGGCGGCTCCCCGGATGGGGATCCGTACCCGGATGCGGCGTCCCGGCCCCGCCGACGATGATGGGCGGCGTGGGTACGGACATCCTGGACGAGCTGGAGTGGCGCGGCCTGATCGCGCAGAGCACCGACCGTGACGCGCTGGCGAAGGAACTCGCCGGCGACGAGCCGATCACGCTCTACGCCGGGTTCGATCCGACCGCGCCGAGCCTGCACGCCGGGCACCTCGTCCCGATGCTGACATTGCGACGGTTCCAGGAGGCCGGTCACCGGCCGGTGATCCTCGCCGGGGGAGCCACGGGGATGATCGGGGACCCGCGGGACGTGGGGGAGCGGACCCTCAACGACGAGGCGACCGTCGCCGAGTGGACGGGCCTGATCCGGGGCCAGCTCGAGCGGTTCGTGACGTTCGACGACTCCCCGACCGGGGCCCTGGCGGTCAACAACCTGGACTGGACGGGGCAGCAGACCGTCCTCGAGTTCCTGCGCGACCTCGGCAAACACTTCCCCGTGAACACGATGCTCGCCCGGGAGACGGTGAAGCGTCGTCTCGCCGGGGAGGGCATGTCCTACACCGAGTTCAGCTACCTGTTGCTCCAGTCGCAGGACTACCTGCACCTGTACCGGGAGCTCGGCTGCCGTCTCCAGATCGGTGGCTCCGACCAGTGGGGCAACATCGTCGGCGGGGTCGACCTGATCCGGCGGATCGAGGGTGCGTCCGTGCACGCGATGACACTGCCGCTGGTGACGGACTCCGAGGGCCGGAAGTTCGGCAAGTCCACGGGTGGCGGCAACATCTGGCTCGATCCGGACCGGACCTCGCCCTACGCCTGGTACCAGTACTTCGTGAACGTCGCCGACGCCGACGTCATCGGCTACCTGAAGCTCCTCACCTTCCTGGATCGCGAGGAGATCGACGTCCTGGCCACCGAACTGACCGACGCGCCCCATCTGCGCAGCGCACAACGACGGCTGGCGACCGAGCTGACCACGATGGTCCACGGTGAGGAGCAGACCCGGCAGGTGACGACGGCGAGTCAGGCCCTTTTCGGACGCGCAGACCTGTCCGAGCTGGACGCCGGCACGCTGGCCGCAGCGCTCGCCGAGGTGCCCACGGCCGACACCGGTGGGAGCGACACGATCGTCGACCTGCTCGTGTCGACCGGACTGACCGACAGCCGGGGCGCCGCGCGCCGCGCGGTCAAGGAGGGCGGGGCGTACGTGAACAACGTGAAGGTGACCGACGAGGAGTGGGTGCCACGCGCCGAGGACGCCCTCGCCGGGGGATGGCTCGTGGTCCGGCGCGGGAAGCGCAACCTCGCGGGCGCACGCCTTGCGGGCTGAATGACTGCCTGACCTGCAGAGACTGTCGTTGGGTACCCCCCGTGCAGAGGCCCTGTCCACGGTGCTGTAACTTTCTCTCCGTCGCCAGGACGGGACGGACGAGAGCGGGAACGGCCGACAGGCCCAAGCCCCGAGTCCGGTCCGAGGGTGACGGCCTCGAGATCCACTCTGGTGGAGATCAGGACGCCTGAGACTAGGGTTGACTCTGGCCTCAGGTGCACGTAGCATAGAAGAGTTGCCTCCCTGAAGGAGCAACTTGACGCCCCGGGACGACGGCCGAGAGGTCCGGTTCTCGAGCGCGGGTGTCCTTTGAGAACTCAACAGTGTGTCGAGCTATTTTATGGTTTGGCGTTTTTGTGCCAGATTGTTTGTTTGGCTGCCGGTGCGACCCCGTCGTGCTGGTGGGCCAGTTGTTTGTAAGTCAGGGTTTTTGTTGGAGAGTTTGATCCTGGCTCAGGACGAACGCTGGCGGCGTGCTTAACACATGCAAGTCGAGCGGTAAGGCCCTTTCGGGGGTACACGAGCGGCGAACGGGTGAGTAACACGTGGGTGACCTGCCCTCCACTCTGGGATAAGCCCGGGAAACTGGGTCTAATACCGGATAGGACCTCTCAACGCATGTTGGGTGGTGGAAAGTTTTTTCGGTGGGGGATGGGCCCGCGGCCTATCAGCTTGTTGGTGGGGTGATGGCCTACCAAGGCGGTGACGGGTAGCCGGCCTGAGAGGGCGACCGGCCACACTGGGACTGAGACACGGCCCAGACTCCTACGGGAGGCAGCAGTGGGGAATATTGCGCAATGGGCGGAAGCCTGACGCAGCGACGCCGCGTGGGGGATGACGGCCTTCGGGTTGTAAACCTCTTTCGCCAGGGACGAAGCTTTTGTGACGGTACCTGGAGAAGAAGCACCGGCCAACTACGTGCCAGCAGCCGCGGTAACACGTAGGGTGCGAGCGTTGTCCGGAATTATTGGGCGTAAAGAGCTCGTAGGCGGTGTGTCGCGTCGGCCGTGAAAACTTGGGGCTTAACTCTGAGCGTGCGGTCGATACGGGCATCACTTGAGTTCGGCAGGGGAGACTGGAATTCCTGGTGTAGCGGTGAAATGCGCAGATATCAGGAGGAACACCGGTGGCGAAGGCGGGTCTCTGGGCCGATACTGACGCTGAGGAGCGAAAGCGTGGGGAGCGAACAGGATTAGATACCCTGGTAGTCCACGCCGTAAACGTTGGGCGCTAGGTGTGGGGACCATTCCACGGTTTCTGCGCCGCAGCTAACGCATTAAGCGCCCCGCCTGGGGAGTACGGCCGCAAGGCTAAAACTCAAAGGAATTGACGGGGGCCCGCACAAGCGGCGGAGCATGTGGATTAATTCGATGCAACGCGAAGAACCTTACCTGGGTTTGACATGCACAGGATCGCGGCAGAGATGTCGTTTCCCTTGTGGCCTGTGTGCAGGTGGTGCATGGCTGTCGTCAGCTCGTGTCGTGAGATGTTGGGTTAAGTCCCGCAACGAGCGCAACCCTTATTCCATGTTGCCAGCACGTAGTGGTGGGGACTCATGGGAGACTGCCGGGGTCAACTCGGAGGAAGGTGGGGATGACGTCAAGTCATCATGCCCCTTATGTCCAGGGCTTCACACATGCTACAATGGCTCATACAGAGGGCTGCGAGACTGTGAGGTGGAGCGAATCCCTTAAAGTGAGTCTCAGTTCGGATCGGGGTCTGCAACTCGACCCCGTGAAGTTGGAGTCGCTAGTAATCGCAGATCAGCAACGCTGCGGTGAATACGTTCCCGGGCCTTGTACACACCGCCCGTCACGTCACGAAAGTTGGTAACACCCGAAGCCGGCGGCCCAACCCTTGTGGAGGGAGTCGTCGAAGGTGGGACTGGCGATTGGGACGAAGTCGTAACAAGGTAGCCGTACCGGAAGGTGCGGCTGGATCACCTCCTTTCTAAGGAGTCTCACCATGTGGTGGGGCACCGGCTCGTTTCTTTCGTTTCTTCTGAAATGTGGGAATGTGTTGGTTCCTTAACTGAGATCGCGCTGTCGGCCCCGAGTGTGGGTCGGGTGTGACTGGGTGGAACGCAATGAACGTCAGGCTGTGGTTCGGCACACTGTTGGGTCCTGAGGGGACACCGGTTTGGTGGGTGTTGTCTTTGGCCGCGTGGGTTCTGGGTTGTCCTAACGCCTTCTGGTTGGGGGTGGTGGTTGCCTGGGGTCTTGTGTGGTTGTGGGTTGAGTGTTGCATAGTGGATGCGAGCATCTTGTTGTGGTCAAGTTGTTAAGAGCACATGGTGGATGCCTGGGCATCAGGAGCCGATGAAGGACGTGGGAGGCCGCGATAGTCCTCGGGGAGTTGTCAACCGAACTGTGATCCGAGGGTGTCCGAATGGGGAAACCCAGCACCCGTCATGGGGTGTTACCCGTACCTGAATTCATAGGGTGCGTGGAGGGAACGTGGGGAAGTGAAACATCTCAGTACCCACAGGAAGAGAAAACAACAGTGATTCCGTGAGTAGTGGCGAGCGAAAGCGGAAGAGGCTAAACCGTGTCCGTGTCAAGCCGGCAGGTGTTGCGGATGCGGGGTTGTGAGACGTGCTGTTCATCTTCTGCCGAGGATGGGACGGTCCAGTGTTTGTGTTAGCGGAACGACTCTGGGATGGTCGGCCGTAGTGGGTGAGAGCCCCGTACGCGAAAGCATGAGTCTGGTCGTGGGCATTGTTCTCGAGTAGCAGCGAGCTCGTGGAATTTGCTGTGAATCTGGCGGGACCACCCGTCAAGCCTAAATACTACCTGGTGACCGATAGCGGACTAGTACCGTGAGGGAAAGGTGAAAAGTACCCCGGGAGGGGAGTGAAATAGTACCTGAAACCGTGTGCTTACAAGCCGTCAGAGCCTGGAGCAGTCTTGTGCTGCAGGGTGATGGCGTGCCTTTTGAAGAATGAGCCTGCGAGTTATGCTTCGTGGCGAGGTTAACCCGTTGTGGGGTAGCCGTAGCGAAAGCGAGTCCGAATAGGGCGGTGGAGTCGCGGGGTGTAGACCCGAAGCGGAGTGATCTACCCATGGCCAGGGTGAAGCGTCGGTAAGACGTCGTGGAGGCCCGAACCCACCAGGGTTGAAAACCTGGGGGATGAGCTGTGGGTAGGGGTGAAAGGCCAATCAAACTTCGTGATAGCTGGTTCTCCCCGAAATGCATTTAGGTGCAGCGTCGTGTGTTTCTCATCGGAGGTAGAGCACTGGATGGCCTAGGGGGCCGACAAGCTTACCGAAGTCAGCCAAACTCCGAATGCCGGTGAGTGAGAGCGCGGCAGTGAGACTGCGGGGGATAAGCTTCGTGGTCGAGAGGGAAACAGCCCAGATCACCGGCTAAGGCCCCTAAGCGTGCGCTAAGTGGGAAAGGATGTGGGATCGCCCGGACAACCAGGAGGTTGGCTTAGAAGCAGCCACCCTTGAAAGAGTGCGTAATAGCTCACTGGTCAAGTGGTCCTGCGCCGACAATGTAGCGGGGCTCAAGCGCACCGCCGAAGCCGTGGCAATGACACTGTTGTGTTGTTGGGTAGGGGAGCGTCCTGCATCTGGTGAAGCCCGGGAGTGATTTACGGGTGGAGGGTGTGGGAGTGAGAATGCAGGCATGAGTAGCGAATGCAGAGTGAGAATCTCTGCCGCCGGATGACCAAGGGTTCCTGGGCCAGGTTGTTCCGCCCAGGGTGAGCCGGGACCTAAGGCGAGGCCGTCAGGCGTAGTCGATGGACAACGGGTTGATATTCCCGTGCTCGTGATAGTGCGTCCATGCCGGGGCCGGTGATGCTAACCATCCGAACCCACCTTCGCTCCTTCGGGAGTGTTGTTTGTGGGGGAGCGTGGGATCCGATCCGGTAGTAGGCAAGTGATGGGGTGACGCAGGAGGGTAGCTCCGCCACGCGGTGGTTGTCGTGGTGTAAGCCTGTAGCCCGAGTCCTAGGTAAATCCGGGGCTCATCAAGGGTGAGAGGTGATGCGTAGCCGATTGAGGCGAAGAGGGTGATCCCATGCTGTCGAGAAAAGCCTCTAGCGAGTGCTGTTGCGGCCCGTACCCCAAACCGACACAGGTGGTCAGGTAGAGAATACCGAGGCGATCGAGCGAACTGTGGTTAAGGAATTCGGCAAAATACCTCCGTAACTTCGGGAGAAGGAGGGCCATCTGCCTTGAAGCCCCTTCGCGGGCTAGGGGTGGGTGGTCGCAGAGACCAGGCCCAAGCGACTGTTTACTAAAAACACAGGTCCGTGCGAAGTCGCAAGACGATGTATACGGACTGACGCCTGCCCGGTGCTGGAACGTTAAGAGGACCTGTTAGCTCCTTTGGGGGCGAAGCGGAGAATTTAAGCGCCAGTAAACGGCGGTGGTAACTATAACCATCCTAAGGTAGCGAAATTCCTTGTCGGGTAAGTTCCGACCTGCACGAATGGCGTAACGACTTGGGCGCTGTCTCGACCACAGACTCGGCGAAATTGCATTACGAGTAAAGATGCTCGTTACGCGCGGCAGGACGGAAAGACCCCGGGACCTTTACTATAGCTTGGTATTGATGCTCGGTTCGGCTTGTGTAGGATAGGTGGGAGACTGTGAAGTCGTCACGCTAGTGGCGGTGGAGTCGTTGTTGAAATACCACTCTGGTCGAATTGGGTGTCTGAACCTCGGGCCATGATCTGGTTCAGGGACAGTGCCTGGTGGGTAGTTTAACTGGGGCGGTTGCCTCCTAAAGAGTAACGGAGGCGCCCAAAGGTTCCCTCAGCCTGGTTGGCAATCAGGTGTTGAGTGTAAGTGCACAAGGGAGCTTGACTGTGAGACTGACGGGTCGAGCAGGGACGAAAGTCGGGACTAGTGATCCGGCACCTCCTGGTGGAAGGGGTGTCGCTCAACGGATAAAAGGTACCCCGGGGATAACAGGCTGATCTTGCCCAAGAGTCCATATCGACGGCATGGTTTGGCACCTCGATGTCGGCTCGTCGCATCCTGGGGCTGGAGTAGGTCCCAAGGGTTGGGCTGTTCGCCCATTAAAGCGGTACGCGAGCTGGGTTTAGAACGTCGTGAGACAGTTCGGTCCCTATCCGCCGCGCGCGTTGGAGACTTGAGGAAGGCTGTCCCTAGTACGAGAGGACCGGGACGGACGAACCTCTGGTGTGCCAGTTGTCCCGCCAGGGGCACGGCTGGTTGGCTATGTTCGGGAGGGATAACCGCTGAAGGCATCTAAGCGGGAAGCCTGTTCCAAGATGAGGTCTCCCACCACCTTGAGTGGGTAAGGCTCCCAGTAGATGACTGGGTTGATAGGCCGGAGATGGAAGCCTTGTGAGGGGTGGAGTTGACCGGTACTAATAGGCCGAGGGCTTGCCACAACATGTTGTTCGCATCCACTGTGTGACCCTGAGTCCACAACCACTGGTTGTGTGGTCTCTGTTTCCTGGGTTTTCTCGTGTCCCACTGTGTGGGGTGTGAGGGGGCGTGGAGATGTAATTGGATAGTGTTGTCGGTGGTTATGGCGGTAGGGGAACGCCCGGTCCCATTCCGAACCCGGTAGCTAAGCCTTCCTGCGCCGATGGTACTGCACTCGACAGGGTGTGGGAGAGTAGGTCGCCGCCGACATTCAACCTCTGAAAGGGGAGTCCGCAACGGTGCTGTCACCGAGCGGGCTCCCCTTTTTTCTTGTGCGCGTCCGCTCCCGACTCGTTCGTGGAGCGGTTCGCCCGGTGCGGTCGGCGACCGCGGAAGCGACGGTGTTCGTTTGTACCCTGACCACGTGACGGACGGGGATCGTCCCGGCAACGGCCGGGGAGGCAACGAAGGTCGGCGGGGCGAGCGCTCGGCCGGTCGTGGAACGGGTACCGGCTCCGGGTGGTCGCGTCCCGACGACCGGCGACGGGGCGGCGACGCCGGCGGGGACCGCGGTCGGCGACGGGACGGCGACGACCGTCCGCGCCGCGACGACCGCGGCGGGGACCGGCCGCGATACGACCGTGACGGTGCGCGTGGCCGGGGCGGCGATCGTCCTGACGGCGGGCGCTCGTGGTCGGGGAGGCCCGACCGGGGTGCCGGCCGTGGCGAGCGCGACGACCGACGACCGCGCGACGACCGTTCGGACGGCGACCGGCGGGGACGGGACGACCGCCCGTCCGGTGACCGCCGGAGTGGCTCTGGCGGCCGATTCTCCGGCGACCGGGGCGGTAGCTCCTACCGTGGACGCGACGACCGTTCTCCGCGCGAGCGTGACGGTGCGGGGCGTCGGCCCGACCGCGATCGCGACGACCGCGGGGGTCGTTCCTACGACGATCGCGGACGGGGCGACTCGTTCCGCGGCGGCGACAGGCGTCCCTCCGGCGGTGACGACACTCGTCGTCGAACCTTCCGTGAGGACGACCGGGGCGGCCGTCCCGGTCGCGAGGCAGGTGGCCGTCGGGACGATCGTGGCTGGAACAGCGGCGACCGGGACGACCGGAGCGGTGCCCCCCGCAGCGGTGGACGGTCGTTCGGCGACGACCGTCGCGGCACCGGCCGTGACGACGACCGTGGCGGGCGGCCCTACCGGCCCCGTGACGACCGCGACCGCTCGGGCCGCTCCGAGGGAGGCCGGGACGACCGTGGTGGCCGTCCGTTCCGTGATCGCGACGACCGGGGCGGGCGTCCCGCTCGTGACCGTGACGACCGGGGCGGGCGTCCCGGTCGTGACCGGGAGGACCGCGGTGGTCGGCCGTTCCGCGGCCGTGACGACCGTGACGACCGCGGTCGGCGCTCGTACGGCGACCGGGACGACCGCGGTGGCCGCTCGTTCCGGGACCGTGACGACCGGGACGACCGCGGTGGGCGTCCGTCCGGGTACCGCGACGACCGGGGTGCCGGCCGTCCGTCCCGCGACCGCGACGATCGGGGCGGTCGGTCCTTCCGCGGCGACGACCGTGGCGGTCGTCCGTTCCGTGATCGTGACGATCGTGGCGGCAGGCCGGCCGGCGCCCGGGACGACCGCGACCGCCGGCCGTCCCGTGACCGCGACGACCAGCGTGACGAGCGTGGTGGCCGTCCGTTCCGTGGCCGCGACGACCGGGACCAGCGAGGTGGTCGCCCGTACCGCGATCGCGACGACGCCCGTGGCGCCCGTCCGTTCCGCGACGGTGGAGATCGCGACCTGCGCGATGCACGGCCCGCCGACAGGGACGACCGTCCCGTCGAGGACCGTGCATCCGCGTCCCGGCCCGGCAGCGCCGACCGGCCGTCCGGGGGCGACCTCGGTGGCCACGCCGGGGCTGCGCCCGAGGAGAGGGCTCCTGCCGTCGAGGACGTCCCGGACTCCGCTCCGGCGATCGTTCCGGCCGTCGAGCAGCTCGAGCAGGAGGCCGTCGCCACGCCCGTCGAGGACGACCGGGCGGTCGCGGGGGTACCGGACGACGGGGCCGCGGAGCCTGCTTCCGAGATGACCGGCGTCCGGGCGGACGACGGTGCCGACGTGTCCCGCGGTCCGGAGCCCGGTACCCGTGGCGACCACGTCGCCGACGACGTCCCGCCGGCGCGTGACCGGGCCGAGCGCCCGGCGCGCGGGCCGCGTGACGATCGTCGGGGAGACGACCGTCCGCGTGGCCGCCGCGACGACCGCTCGGGCGATCGCCGCGACCGGCCGGGTGCCGGCCGTGACGGCAGGCAGGAGCGCCGCCGGGTGATCCCGGAGTCGGCCGAGCGGACCTTCGTGGCCGAGCCGGACCTCCCCGCGTCGATCACGCCGTCGGACCTCGACGGCAGCGTGCGCCGGGACCTGCGCGGGCTCCAGAAGGAGACCGCGGAGTCGGTGGCGCGGCACCTGGTGGCCGCGGGCGTTCTCGTCGACGAGGACCCGGAGCGGGCGCTCGAGCACGCGCGGTACGCGCGGCGCCGGGCGTCCCGTATCGCGGTCGTCCGGGAGGCCGCCGGGATCGTCGCCTACCACGCCGGTGAGTGGAACGAGGCGCTCGGAGAGTTCCGGGCCGCCCGCCGGATGGGTGGTGGCCCCGGGCACGTCCACGTCATGGCCGACATCGAGCGGGCACTCGGCCGTCCCGAGCGGGCGATCGACCTCGCCCGGAGCCCGGAGGCGCGCGATCTCGGGGCCGAGGAGCGGATCGAGCTGCTCATCGTCGCCGCCGGAGCGCGGCGCGATCTCGGTGAGGTGGACGCTGCCGTCGTCGGGCTGCAGGTGCCGGAGCTCGACGCCGCGAGGCGTGACCCGTGGAGCGCCCGGCTGTTCTACGCCTACGCCGACAACCTCCTGGCCGCCGGCCGGGAGTCGGAGTCCGTGCAGTGGTTCGTGCACGCGCACGACGCCGACACCGACGGGCAGACCGACGCGGCCGCCCGGATCGCCGAGCTCACCGGGGACGAGCTCCCCGGCGTCGACGACGACGGGATGACCATCGGCTGGGAGGACGTCCCCGTCGACGAGTTCGTCGAGGAGCCCGGTGCCGAGGAGCCCGGTGCCGAGGATGCCGGTGTCGAGGACGCGACGGTCCCGGCGCCCGAGGCCGTCTCGGAGCCGGCGGCACAGGTCGGTGACACCGCGGAGGCCGGTGACACCGCGGACGTCGGTGACACCGCAGAGGCCGATGACACGGCGGAGGTCGGCGTCTCGGCGGAGGCCGAGGACTCCCCGGAGGCCGGCGACGCCCCCGGGATCGGCGACAACCCCGAGGGAGGCGACGACCACGCGGTCGACGGCACCTCCGATGCCGACGAGCACGACCGCCCGTCGGACGGCACCGAGGCGGACCGGCCGTGACCGACGACCTGCTGTCCCGGCACGACGTCCTCCTCGCCGACCTGGACGGCACCCTGTACCGGGGACCCGACGTGGTCCCCGGTGCGGTGGAGGCCGTGCGGAGCGCCGAGCTCCGCGGCGTCCCGACGGTGTACGTCACCAACAACGCCTCGCGCAGCCCGTCGACCGTCGCCGGGCACCTCGCGGACCTGGGGTTCCCGGCGCGCGTGGCGGACGTCCGCACCAGCGCCCAGGCCGGTGCCGCGATGCTGGCCGAACGCCTGCCGTCCGGGGCGACGGTGCTCGTCCTCGGTACCCCGGCGCTGGCCGACGAGGTCCGGGAACGGGGCCTCGTGCCGACCGGCACGGGGGAGGGGGCCGACGCCGTCGTCCAGGGGCACTCGCCGGACACCGGATGGCGGCAGCTGACCGAGGCCGTCCTCGCGATCCGGGCGGGAGCGCTCTGGGTCGCGACGAACGTCGACCTCACGCTCCCGACCGAGCGCGGCCCCCTGCCGGGGAACGGCTCGATGGTGCAGGTCGTGCGGAACGCCTCCGGTGTGGAACCGGCCGTCGCCGGCAAGCCGGGCGCGCGCCTGCTCCGCGAGGGGCAGGGCGACGCCGACCGGCCGCTGGTGCTCGGCGACCGGCTCGACACCGACATCGAGGGCGCGAACGCCCTCGGTGCGCCGTCGCTGATGGTCCTCACCGGCGTCAGCGGTGCCGCCGACCTGCTCGCCGCGCCTCCCGCACTGCGTCCGACCTACATCGGGGCCGATCTGGCTGCGCTCACCCGGCACCCGGACGAGCTCGTGCCCGGCGCCCGGGACGGCTGGCGGGCCGAGATCGACGGCGATGCCCTCGTGCTGTCCGGTGACGGCCACGGCGACGAGCCCGTCGTGGACGCGCTCCGGGTGCTCTGCGCCGCCGCATGGGAGCACGGCACGCACCGGGTCACCGCCTCCGGAGACGTGGCCGCGGGCGTGCTGCACGAACTGGGCCTCGCAGACCGGCGAGCGGACCGACGAGCGGACTGACGAGCGGATCGACGGTCGGCCCGAGGACCGGCCACGAGTGGTGGTCTGACGACCGCCCCGGCGACCCCTCGACGGGCGGCTCGATGGGCGGGCCGACGCGGCCCGGTGATCCACGGGCGGTGCCGCCGCGGCGACCGGATGCCGGTGCGCCCGAGGCCGTCCGGCGCACCGGTGACCGCGACCTGTCCGTCGGGTCGGCCGTCGCGTCCGGCCGTCGGTGGGGTCGGCTACCGTGACGACGAGTCCCCCGTCCCCGGAGATCATCGATGAGCGTCCCCACACCCGGCCCGCGCCCGGGTGACCCGCGTCCGCCGGAGCAGCGTCCGGTCGCCGACCTGCGCGCCGACGTCGACGAGGCCGTCGCCGGCCTCGACTCCCTCGCCGAGCGCCCGGTGTCCGAGCACCCGGAGGCGTTCGAGCGGGTGCACTCGGCGCTCGGCCGGGCGCTCACCGCCGGGTCGGAGCGGGGCTGAGGGTGGCGCCCACCCGATCCCGCCTGGACGCCGAGCTGGTCCGGCGCCGGCTCGCCCGCTCCCGCGGCCAGGCCGCGGAGCTGATCGCCGCCGGCCGCGTCTCGGTCAACGGCATGCCCGCCGGGAAGGCCGCCACCGTCGTCGACCGGGACGCGCCCGTCGTCGTCCGCCCGGACGACGACGGCGAACCCGAGTGGGCCTCACGCGGCGCGAAGAAGCTGCTCGGCGCCCTCGACGCGTTCACCGGCGTCGACCCCGCCGGTCTCCGCTGCCTCGACGCCGGCGCCTCCACCGGGGGGTTCACCGACGTGCTGCTCACCCGCGGTGCGCGCGAGGTGGTCGCCGCCGACGTCGGATACGGCCAGCTGGTGTGGCGGCTGCAGTCCGAGGAGCGCGTCCACGTGCACGACCGCACCAACGTGCGCGCGCTCGAGCCGGACGCGATCGGGGGTCCGGTGGACCTGACCGTCGCCGACCTCTCCTTCATCTCGCTGCGCACCGTCCTGCCCGCACTGACCGCCTGCACCGCGCCCGGCGGCGATCTGCTGCCGATGGTCAAGCCCCAGTTCGAGGTGGGGAAGCAGCGGCTCGGGTCCGGCGGCGTCGTGCGCAGCCCGGAGCTGCGGACCGAGACGCTGCGCGAGGTCGCGGCCACGGCCGTCGACCTGGGTCTGGTCGTGCTCGACGCGACGGCCAGCCCGCTGCCGGGGCCCTCCGGCAACGTCGAGTACTTCCTGCACCTGCACCGCCCGGGCGCCGGCGGGGCCACGACCGCGCCCGACCTGGAGCCGCTGCTGGCCGGTGCCGTCGCGGGAGGGCCGGCATGAGGGAGATCCTGCTCGTCCTGCACACCGGGCGTCCGGCGAACCGCAAGACCGCGCTGAACGTCATGAACGAGCTCGCCCGGCTCGGGCTGCGGGTCCGGGTGCTCGCCGACGAGTGGGCGGAGCTGGGCGCCGATCCCGACGTGCCGGAGGACTTCACCCCGGTGCAGGTCCCGGGCAGTCCGGAGTGCGCCCGCGGTGCCGAGGCGGTGCTCGTCCTGGGCGGCGACGGCACGCTGCTGCGCGCCGCCGATCTCGCCCGCCCGGCCGGGGTGCCGCTGCTCGGCGTCAACCTCGGGCACGTCGGATTCCTCGCCGAGGCCGAGGAGGACACCCTCGACGAGGCCCTGGAGAAGCTCGCCGCCGGCGACTACGAGGTGGAGGAACGCACCACGCTCGAGGCCGTCGTCCGGTCGAACGGCACCGTCCTGGGCCGCACCTGGGCGTTGAACGAGGCCGTCGTCGAGAAGAACACCCGCGGGCGGATCCTGGAGGTCGTCCTGGAGGTCGACGGCCGGCCGGTGTCGTCGTTCGGGTGCGACGGGGTGCTCTGCTCGACCCCGACCGGGTCGACCGCCTACGCCTTCTCCGCGGGCGGGCCGCTGATCTGGCCGCAGGTGCAGGCGCTGCTCGTCGTCCCCAGCAACGCGCACGCCCTGTTCGCCCGGCCGATGGTCATCGCACCGGACAGCGCGGTGGCGATCGAGGTGTCCGCCGACGGCCCGTCGGCGGTCCTCGACTGCGACGGCCGTCGCACCGTCTCGGTGCCGCCCGGCTCCCGGGTCGAGCTCAGCCGGGCGACCGAGCCGGTCCGGATGGTGCGGCTCGCCGCGCAGCCGTTCGCCGACCGCCTGGTCCGGAAGTTCGATCTCCCCGTCCGCGGCTGGCGCGGCCGGGGATCGAACACCTGATCGACCGTTCGGCGCACGGAGCCGACCGCGCGAACATCCGTTCGGTCTCGTGGCGCGTCGAGCATGGTGCCCGTCGGTCTTCGAACGTATGGTCGCCCGCATGTTGTCCGAGATGCGGATCCAGGGACTCGGCGTGATCGACGACGCGACCCTGGAGCTCGACCCGGGCCTGACCGTGCTCACCGGCGAGACAGGGGCCGGTAAGACCATGGCGGTGACGGGGCTGAACCTGCTCGGTGGAGGTCGCGCCGAGTCGTCGCGGGTGTCCGCGGGCGCGCGGCGGGCCGTCGTGGAGGGGCGGTTCACGGCGTCCCCCGGTGCGCTCGCGCTGGCCGAGGAGGTCGGCGCCGAGGCGGACGACGACGGCACGCTGATCGCCGCCCGCACCGTCTCCGCCGACGGGGGGTCCCGCGCGCATCTGGGTGGCCGGTCGGTGCCGAACGGCGTGCTCGGCCGTCTCGCCGAGGCCCAGCTCGCCGTGCACGGGCAGAACGACCAGCTCCGCCTGCTGCGCGGCTCGGACCAGCGCGCGTTGCTCGACCGCTTCGCCGGTGACCCGGTCGCGACGCCCCTCGCCGCCTACCGCGCGGTGCGCGCCGAGTGGCTGGAGGTCGTCACCGAGCTGGCCGAGCGCCGCGACAACGCGCGCCGGCTCGCCCAGGAGGCCGACATGCTGCGGCACGGCCTCGCCGAGATCGACTCCGTCGACCCGCAGCCCGGTGAGGACCGTGCGCTCGTCGACCAGGCCCGCCGGATGGTGGAGGCCGACGACCTGCGCTCCGCCGCGGAGGGGACCCGGATGGCGCTGTCCGGCTCCGACGACGGCGAGACCCCCGGGGCGGTCGGCCTCGCGGGGCAGGCCAAGGGACTGGCCGAGGGCAGCGACGATCCCGCGCTGGCCGGGCTGGGGCCGCGCCTGGCCGAGGCGATCGCCGTGCTGGCCGATGCGGCCGCCGAGGTGTCGGTCTACCTCGACGGGCTCGACGCCGACCCGGAGCGCCTGTCCCAGGTGCTCGCCCGGCAGGCCGAGCTGAAGTCGCTCACCCGCAAGTACGCGGCCGACACCGACGGTGTCCTGGACTGGGCCGCGACGGCGCGCGACCGGCTCGCCGGGCTGGATACCTCCGACGAGGCGCTCGCCGACCTGGCCCGCCGCCGCGACGAGCTGGCCCGCGACCTGGCCGGCCACGCCGCCGAGGTCACCGCGGCACGCACCGAGGCGGCCGGGCGGCTCGCCGAGGCGACGACCGCCGAACTCGCCGGGCTGGCCATGAAGGACGCGCAGCTGCAGGTCGGTGTCGCGCCCCGGCCCGCCGGTGACGGGGGGCCGTCCCTCGTCGTCGGCGGACGCGAGTGCCACGCCGGCAGCGGCGGGGTCGACGAGGTGGAGATCCGCCTGGTCCCGCACGCCGGGGCGAGCGCGCAGCCGCTGCACAAGGGCGCCTCCGGCGGTGAGCTCTCCCGGGTGATGCTCGCCCTCGAGGTCGCACTGGCCGGTTCCGACCCGGTGCCGACGATGGTCTTCGACGAGGTCGACGCCGGCGTCGGTGGCCGGGCCGCGGTCGAGATCGGGCGTCGCCTCGCGCGGCTGGCCGCCCGCCACCAGGTGATCGTCGTGACACACCTGCCGCAGGTCGCGGCCTACGCCGACCGGCACCTCGTGGTGCACAAGGCCTCCGGTGAGGAGGGTGTCACCCGCTCCAGCGTGACGCGGCTGTCCGAGGAGGAGCGGACCCAGGAGCTGGCCCGCATGCTCGCCGGGATGGACGACACCGACACCGGGCGCGCGCACGCCGAGGAGCTGCTCGCCGCGGCCACCGCGCACCGGCAGGCCGACCGCGCCGCCGAGCAGCCGGCGGACCTGGCCCAGGCCCGGTCGCGGCGGGCCGGCGCGACACGCGGCGGGAGCGGCACCCGGCGCCGGAAGGTCGCACAGGCCGGGTGAGGGTCCCGCGTCGCCGTCGCGACAGGGTGTCCCGTCGGGGGGCTGGCGTCGTGCCTCGGGCGGTGACACTGTGGTCACGCTGCGGCGTGCCTGCACCGTCCCGGGCCTCCCGGGTGTCACAGTGCCCGCCATGAAGCTGTCCGGCCTGCTGCACCGAACGCGACCGGAGCTGCCGGGGCTGACCGGCCCGGCCCGCACCGACCGTCGTACCGAAGCCCTGCTGCGCCGGCTCCGGCCCGGTGACATCGTCGTCCTCGACCAGGTCGACCTCGACCGCGCCACCGCCGACGCACTGGTGGCCGCGCGGGTCGCGGCGGTCGTCAACGCGTCGCCGTCGATCTCCGGCCGGTTCCCGAACCTGGGCCCCCAGGTGCTGGTGGAGGCCGGGGTCCCGCTCGTCGACGACTGCGGCACCGAGATCATGCGTTCGGTCAAGGACGGCGCGAAGGTCCGGCTCCACGAGGGAGTCCTGTACTCGGGGGAGCAGCCGCTCGGCGAGGGCCGCGAACAGACCGAGGACACCGTCGCCGACGCCCTCGACGAGGCCAAGCAGGGGCTCACCCACCAGCTCGAGGCGTTCGCCGCGAACACCACCGAGTTCATGCGCCGTGAGCGGTCCCTGCTCCTCGACGGCCACGGGGTCCCGGAGATCGACATCGCGCTCGACGGGCGCCCCGTGCTCGTCGTCGCCGCCGGTTTCGAGTACGCGGGGGTGCTGAAGCGGCTGCGGGCCTACATCAAGGAGTACCGGCCGGTGCTGGTCGGCGTCGGTGCCGGTGCGGACGCGCTGGTCAACGCGAAGTACCGGCCCGACCTGATCGTCGCCGACCCGTCGGAGGTGTCGAACCAGGCGCTGACCAGCGGGGCCGACGTCGTCGTGCCGGCCTTCCCGGACGGGCACGCCCCCGGTCTGCACCGCGTGCAGGACCTCGGCGCGAGTGCGGTCACCTTCCCGTCGATGGCCAACCCGGAGGACCTCGCGCTGCTGCTGGCGCACCACCGTGGCGCCAGCATGATCGTCACCGTGGGGCTGTCGGCGTCGATGGCGGAGTTCCTCGACCGCGGCCGGTCCGGCAGCAACGCGTCGACGTTCCTGACCCGGCTGCAGGCAGGCGGGTCGGTCGTCGACGGCGAGATGATCGCGCAGATGTACCGGAGCCGGACGTCGTTCGCGCCGCTGCTCCTGCTGATCGCCGCGGCACTCGTCGCCGTCGTGGTGGCGGTGCTCGTCTCCGGCGCCGGGCCCGCGGTGCTGGAATGGGCCGGTGGGCTGGTCGAGACCGTGCGGTCCTGGTTCCCGGCGTGATCTCGCGGCGCTACCACCGGATCGCCCTGGTCGCCGTCTTCGTGCTGGCACTGGCCGCCGGGGTCGCCGTCGCGACCGTCGGGCTGCCGCAGCGGATCGCGAGCACGGTCGCGTCGACCACCGGCACCGGTGAGATCGACCAGCTGCGCACCGAGCGGGACACGCTCGCGGCGCAGCAGCGGGCGAGCGACGAGTTCACCGCGCGCACCGCGCCCGGGCTGGTCAGGGAGAAGCTCGCCGGGGTGCCCGTCACCGTCGTCGCGCTCGGGGCCGACCCGGCCGACACGCGCGCTGTCGCCGAGCTGATCACCACCGCCGGCGGGAGCGTCGCGGGCGAGGTCGTGCTCACCCCGGCGGTCACCGACCCGGCCCGCGCCGACCAGCTGCGGGACCTGTCCGCGCGGCTGCTGCCCGCCGGGGCGCAGCTGCCGGCGTCGTCGGACGCCGGAGCGCTCGCCGGTGGCCTGCTCGGCTCCGCGTTGCTCGCCCCGCAGGGCGGGGCCGCGCCGGACCCGCAGCAGGCCGGTGCGGTCGTCGCCGGGCTCGCCGGGGGTGGCTTCGCCGAGACGCCGGAGGGGGAGCTGTCCGCCGGGCGGCTCGCCGTCGTCGTCACCGGCGGCGCGTTCGGCGGTGTCGACGCCGCGGGGTCCGCGGCGACCGCCGCCGGGCTCGCCGACGAGCTGGACCGCCGCGGCGCCGGGGCGGTGCTCGCCGGACGGGACGCCGGCCCGTCGTCGGCCGTGGGGGCCGTCCGCGCGGAGGCCGGCCAGGGACCCGGACCGTCGACCGTCGACGGCGTCGGCACCTCGGCAGGCCGGGTCGCGACCGTCCTCGCGCTCGCCGAGCGCAACGCCGGACGGGCCGGTCAGTACGGCTCCGGCGCGGGTTCCACGGGCCCGGTTCCGACCCTCTGAGCGCGATCGGTAGGCTGAAGCTCCGTGCAGACTCGCGCCACCCGTCATCTGTTCGTCACCGGTGGGGTCGCATCCTCGCTGGGTAAGGGCCTCACCGCTTCGAGCCTGGGCCAACTGCTCACCGCTCGCGGGCTCCGCGTCACCATGCAGAAGCTCGACCCGTACCTCAACGTCGATCCCGGAACGATGAACCCGTTCCAGCACGGCGAGGTCTTCGTGACCGAGGACGGTGCGGAGACCGACCTCGACGTCGGTCATTACGAGCGCTTCCTGGATCGCGACCTGCAGGGCCGGGCCAACGTCACCACCGGCCAGGTGTACTCCGAGGTGATCGCCAAGGAGCGCCGCGGCGAGTACCTGGGCGACACCGTGCAGGTCATCCCGCACATCACGAACGAGATCAAGGACCGCGTCCTCGCGATGGCGGAGCCCGACGCGGAGGGCATCGCGCCGGACGTCGTGATCACCGAGGTCGGCGGCACCATCGGCGACATCGAGTCGCTGCCGTTCGTCGAGGCCGCCCGCCAGGTGCGGCACGAGGTCGGCCGGGACAACTGCTTCTTCCTGCACGTCTCGCTGGTGCCGTACCTGGCGCCGTCGGGCGAGCTGAAGACGAAGCCGACCCAGCACTCCGTCGCCGCGCTGCGCAACATCGGTATCCAGCCGGACGCGCTCGTGCTCCGGGCCGACCGGGAGATCCCGGGGGCGATGAAGCGCAAGATCTCGCTGATGTGCGACGTCGAGCTCGACGGCGTCGCGGCGTGCGCCGACGCCCCGTCGATCTACGACATCCCGAAGGTGCTGCACGGCGAGGGTCTCGACGCCTATGTCGTGCGCCGGCTCGGCCTGCCGTTCCGCGACGTCGACTGGACCGTCTGGGGCGACCTGCTGGAGCGGGTGCACCACCCGCAGGAGACCGCGACGATCGCGCTCGTCGGGAAGTACGTGGACCTGCCCGACGCGTACCTGTCGGTCACCGAGGCGCTGCGTGCCGGCGGGTTCGCCCACCACGCGAAGGTCGCCGTCCGCTGGGTCCCGTCGGACTCCTGCGAGACGCCGGCCGGCGCGGCCGACGCGCTCGACGGCGTCGACGCCGTCCTCGTGCCCGGCGGTTTCGGCATCCGCGGCATCGAGGGCAAGCTCGGGGCGATCACCCACGCCCGCACCCGCGGCATCCCGACCCTGGGACTGTGTCTCGGCCTGCAGTGCATGGTGATCGAGGCCGCGCGCAGCATCGCCGGGCTCGACGGGGCGAGCTCCTCGGAGTTCGACCCGGACACCGAGCACCCGGTGATCTCGACGATGGCGACCCAGCGCGACGTCGTCGCGGGGGAGCGGGACATGGGCGGCACCATGCGGCTGGGCGCCTACCCGGCGGTGCTGCAGCCCGGCTCCGTCGCGGCCAAGGCCTACGGGGCGCGGGAGATCTCCGAGCGCCACCGGCACCGGTTCGAGGTCAACAACGCCTACCGGCAGCAGCTCGCCGACGCCGGGCTCGTGTTCGGCACGTCGCCGGACGGCACGCTCGTCGAGTTCGTGGAGCTGCCGGCGTCGCAGCACCCGTTCTTCGTCGGTACCCAGGCGCACCCCGAGCTGAAGAGCCGCCCCACGCGGCCGCACCCGCTGTTCGCGGCGTTCGTGAAGGCTGCGCTGCGGTACCGCGCCGAGGACCGGCTGCCGGTCCGGCTGCCCGGCCGCGCCAACGGCGACGACGACGCCGAGCTGGTCGAGGGCGACGAGCCGGCCGGTTCCACCGGTACCAACGGCTCCGTGCCGGCGGAGAGCACGCCCGGCAGCTGATCCACCCGCGCCGACGGCGGCCGTCCCGGTCCGGGTACGGCCGCCGTTCGCCTCTCCGGGCGCCGCCCGCGTTCCCGTCGGCCGTGTCGGGCGGTCCCGGGCCATGGCCCCGCCAAGCCGGGCGGTCTCACGCCGGACGGCCGGGTGCGGCTGCCGCACCGGGCCGGGCGAGCCGCTACCCATCCGGCGCGTGCCGGGGACCGCCGGGCGGTGCGCGTCGCCGGCCGCCGTCGTCGGGAGCGCGGGAGGCGCCGCCCGGCCACTACTGTGCGAGGCGTGATCGTCTCGTTCAGCGTTCCCGCACCCGTGCGCGCGGCGGTGTCCCGATGACCCGCCCCGGCGAGCACGACTTCCCGGTCCGCTCGGCCACCGACATCTACTCGGGCCGGGTCATGGCGTTGCGCTCCGACCGGGTCGTGATGCCCGGTGGCCGTGTCGCGACCCGGGAGATCCTGGAGCACCCCGGTGCGGTCGCGATCGTCGCCGTCGACGAGCACCGCCGGGTGCGGATGCTGCACCAGTACCGGCACGCCGTGCGACGACGGCTGTGGGAGCTGCCCGCGGGCCTGCTCGACGTGGCCGGCGAGGACCCCGCCGTCACCGCCGACCGGGAGCTGACCGAGGAGGCCGGGCTGACGGCGTCGGACTGGTCGGTGCTGCTCGACGTCGTCCCGTCGCCCGGGTTCTCCGACGAGTCCGTGCGGATCTTCCTGGCCCGCGACCTCGTCGAGAAGCCGCGCCCCGACCTGGGCGACGACGAGGAGGCCGATCTCGAGCTGCGCTGGATCGCACTGGAGGACGCCGTCGGGATGGTGTTCTCCGGCGAGATCGTCAACGCGGTGTCCTGCGCCGGGCTGCTCGCCGCCCGCTCGGTGCTGGCAGGCGAGTTCGAGCCCCGGCCGCCCGGCACCGCCTGGACCGACCGGCCGGAGCGTTTCGCCCGCCGCCGCGACGGCGACGACTGACGACCGGCACCGCGGCTACGGTCGCAACGGCCTGCCGTCGGGGTCGGTGGGGCTGCCCGCGAGGATCACGATCCCGTCGATGAAGCTCCAGATCGCGCCCAGCCCGAACGTGAAGATCATGACGAGCAGCTGGGCTATCGCGAGCCCGGTGTGGCCGGAGTAGAAGCGGCCGATCCCGAACGGCAGGAACAGCTGCAGCAACCCGGCGACGATCTTCTGCTTGTCCGAGTACGGCCGCCCGGACCAGGCCTCGCGGCCGAACGGTGCGGCCGGGTCGTAGCCGTAGGGGCCGTAGGCGGGCGGGCCCGCGTGCGGCGGGTACGCCGGTCCGCCCGGGCCCGGCGCCCACCCGGGAGCGCCCGGCGTCTGCCCGGGCCCGTAGCCGGGCTGGTATCCCGCGGCTCCCCAGCCGCCCTCGTAGCCGGCTCCGTAGCCCGCGCCGTACCCCGGGGTGTCCGGACCGGGGGGCCCGTACCCCGGAGCTCCGTATCCGGGGCCGCCGTACCCGGCTCCGGCCGGGCCGGCAGGGCCGCCCGGTGCGCCGTACGCGTCGCCGCCGTGGGCCGGGGAGTCGTCGTACGCCGACCACGGCGAGCCCGGGTGCGGCTGCCCCGTCGTCGGAGAGGAGTCGGGGTAGGGGCCCGCGGCGGGGTGACCGGACGGGTCCGGCTCCGCCGGCGCGGAGAGTGTCGGATCCGGTGGGCGGATGCGGGCGGTCGCCTCCGCGCCCCCGGTGCCGGTGTCTCCGTCTCCGGCGCGGTCCGGGCTGCCGGTATCCGTCGGGGTGCCGTCGGTGGACGCACTGCTCGCGCCGCCGGTGTCCCGCAGGGCGTCCGGGTGCGGCTCGGGCAGGTCCGCGAACAGCGGTGCGAGGTCCGCGACCGTCGTCGCCGCGCGGGCCCGCCGGACCCGGTCGTCGAACGCGTCGACGTCCAGCCGTCCGCCCGTGTAGTGCCGGGACAGGGCCCGCACCGCGTCCTCCTGCTCGGCGTAGCCGATCGGTCGCGTGCTCATGGACGCGACGGTATCCGCCCGGACCGTCCACCGGCGACGTTCCGCGCCGGGCGACCCGCCACACCGTGGCGTGACGGACGGCGGCGGCCCGTCGCCCTAGGCTCGGGGAATGCGATTCGGACTCTTCGTTCCCCAGGGCTGGCGGCTCGATCTCGTCGGCATCGATCCCACCGCACAGTGGGACGTGATGCGCGGGCTCGCCGAGTACGCCGACCGCGGCGACACCTGGGAGTCGGTGTGGGTCTACGACCACTTCCACACCGTCCCGGAGCCGACCGACGAGGCCTGCCACGAGGCCTGGAGCCTGATGGCGGCGTTCGCCGCGACGACCGATCGGGTCCGGCTCGGCCAGATGTGCACCTGCATGGCCTACCGCAACCCCGCCTACCTGGCGAAGGTCGCCGCGACGACCGACGTGATCTCGAAGGGCCGGGTCGAGATGGGCATCGGCGGCGGCTGGTACGAGCACGAGTGGCGCGCCTACGGCTACGGCTTCCCGCGGCCGGGTGAGCGGCTCGGGATGCTCGACGAGGGCGTGCAGATCTTCGCGCAGGCGTGGCGGGACGGCCGGGCCACCCTCGACGGCAGGCACTACCAGGTCGACGGCGCCATCGTCGCGCCCCGCCCGCTGCAGGACGGCGGCATCCCGCTCTGGATCGCCGGTGGCGGTGAGAAGGTCACGCTGAAGATCGCGGCACGCTACGCGCAGTACACCAACTTCGACGGCACGCTCGAGGGCTTCCGGCACAAGTCGTCGGTGCTGGCCGGGCACTGCGCCGAGCTCGGCACCGACTACGACGCGATCGTCCGGTCGGCGAACTACAACGTCGCGATCGGCACCACCGAGGCGGAGGTCGAGGACCGGCTGCAGCAGCTCCGGGCCCGGCTCGAGCCGATCGTCGGCGCGGAGAAGGCCGAGGGCGCGCTGGGCGCGTTCCGCGGGCTGCCCGGCGTCGGGACCCCGGAGCAGATCGTCGAGAAGCTCTCCGCCCTGCAGGACGAGGGCATGAGCTACGGCATCTTCTACTTCCCGGAGGCCGCCTACGACCGGTCCGGCATCGAGCTGTTCGAGCGCGAGGTCGTGCCGGCACTGCGGGGCTGAGGGGATGCCCGCGCCGGAGCGGGTCGTCGAGGACTACCTCGGCCACCTCGCCGTCGAACGCGGACGTGCGCAGAACACCCTGCGCTCGTACCGCCTCGACCTGGACCGCTACGTCGCGCACCTGGCCGACGCCGGGATCGACGACCTGGGCCGGGTCCGTGAGACCGACGTGGCCGGGTTCGTGACGGCGCTGCGGACGGGGGAGCGGCCACTGGCCGCGTCGTCGGCGGCCAGGGCGCTCGCCGCCGTGCGCGGCCTGCACCGGTTCGCGGTCCTGGAGGGGACCGTGCCGGCCGACGTCGCGGCCGGGGTGGCGCCGCCGTCGCTGCCGTCGCGGCTGCCGACGGCGCTGACGGTCGACCAGGTCGACCAGCTCCTCGCCGGGTGCGTCGCCGACGGGCCGACCGGTCTGCGGGACCGGGCGCTGCTGGAGCTGCTGTACTCCACCGGCGGGCGGATCTCCGAGATCGTCGGCGCCGACCTCGACGACCTCGATCCCGGGGCCCGCACGATCCTGTTGCACGGCAAGGGGGACAAGCAGCGGATCGTCCCGGTGGGACGGCCCGCGCTGGCCGCCGTCGACGCCTACCGGGTGCGCGCCCGTCCGGACCTCGCCGGGCGCGGCACCGGTTCGCCCGCGTTGCTGCTCAACGCCCGTGGCGGGCGGATGTCGCGGCAGAGTGCGTGGCACGCGCTCCGGGCGGCGGCCGAGGCGTCGGGGCTCGGACCGGCCGTCGTCGCCGCCGTCTCGCCGCACACGCTGCGGCACTGTTTCGCGACGCACCTGCTGTCCGGAGGGGCCGACGTCCGCGTCGTCCAGGAGCTCCTCGGGCACGCCTCGGTGGCGACCACCCAGATCTACACCCACGTCACCGTCGACACCCTGCGCGAGGTCTACGCCACCGCCCATCCCCGCGCCCTGGGGTGATGCCCGGGCCCGCGTGCGGGGCCGCGAACCCGGACCGCTACGTTCCGGAACCGATGCGATACGGGGTGTGGGTGGTCGGGGCGGCCGCGGCGCTGGCGATGGCCGGATGCGGCGGGGCGGGACCGGAACAGCGGGAGAGCGTCACCGACCGGATCGACGGGGCGGTGACGAGGGTCGAGATCGACTCCGACGCCGGTGCGCTGCGGCTCGCCGCGGGGGAGCAGGCGTCGGTCGAGCAGGACCTGCGCTGGACCGGGGACGCGCGCCCGCAGGTCGAGCACCGCCTCGACGGCGACGTCCTGCGGATCACCGTCCGCTGCCCGGACGACGGCCGCGAGCGGTGCCAGGCCGGGCTGGTCGTGACCGTCCCGGCGGCAGCGTCCGCGCGGGCCGACCTCGCCGCGGGTGGGATCGACGTCTCCGGGATCACCGGTGAGCAGGAGCTGCGCTCGTCGGCCGGCGCGGTGCGGGGCAGCGGTCTCGGGCCGGGCGCCGTCACCGCGAGCTCGAGCGCCGGCGGCGTCGAGCTGGGCTTCGCCGCCGCCGCGCCGGACGTCACCGCCGAGTCGACGGCCGGGTCGGTGACGGTCCGGGTACCCGTCGGTCCGGTGTACGACGTGTCGGCGGAGACGACCGCCGGCTCGACCGACGTCGGAGTGCCCGACCAGCCCGGCGCCGACCACCGCATCACCGCCCGCAGCACGGCCGGCAGCGTCACCGTCGCCCCCGGCGGCTGACGACCGACACGCCGCGCCCCGGGCTCCGCGGGCCCGTCGTACCCCGCGGGTAAGGTGATCCGACACCAGTTCGCGCCGTGCACGGCGAGGCGCGTTGCCGCACGTGGGGGCGGTTCCTACAGTGCGGGTCCAGGATCGCCGCCACTGATCCGAGACCCGGTACGCACCCCACGAGGAGACCGGAGACCGCATGAATCCGACGCCGGAATCCCAGGGCCGGCTCGACGACGCGTCCGGCGAGCCGGACGCCACCGGGGGATCGCCCGGGACCAGCAGCCGCGCGCCCGAACCGGCGCCGCTCGACGTCCACGGCCCGGCCCGCGTGATCGCCGTCGCGAACCAGAAGGGCGGCGTCGGCAAGACGACGTCGACCATCAACCTCGGCGCCGCACTCGCCGAGTACGGCCGCAAGGTGCTGCTCGTCGACTTCGACCCGCAGGGAGCGCTGTCGGTCGGGCTGGGTGTGCAGCCGCACCAGCTCGAGTCGACGATCTACAACCTGCTGATGGAGCGCGACGCCGACCCGGACGACGTGCTGCAGGACACCGGTGTCGAGAACCTGGACCTTCTGCCGTCGAACATCGACCTGTCGGCGGCCGAGGTCCAGCTCGTCACCGAGGTGGGCCGGGAGCAGGCGCTCGGGCGCTCGCTCAAGCGTTTCCTGCCGGACTACGACATCGTCCTCATCGACTGCCAGCCGTCGCTGGGCCTGCTGACGATCAACGCCCTGGCCTGCGCCGACGAGGTGCTCATCCCGCTGGCCTGCGAGTTCTTCTCGCTCCGCGGGGTGGCGCTGCTGATGGACACGATCGACAAGGTCACCGACCGGCTCAACCCGGACCTGCAGCTGCTCGGCGTCCTCCCGACGATGTTCGACACCCGGACGCTGCACACCAAGGAGGTGCACGACCGGGTCGTCGAGGCGTTCGGCGAGAAGGTGTTCGACGCCGTCATCAACCGGACGATCAAGTTCCCGGAGACGACGGTCGCCGGGGAGCCGATCACCTCGTGGGCGCCGACGTCGCACGCGGCCGCGGCGTACCGGATGCTGGCCCGCGAGGTCATCGCCCGGTGACGCTGCTCGCCGACGGGCCGGGCGAGGGTGCCGCCCTCCCGGAGAACCTCGACGACGGCGACGTCGCCTCCCCGCGCAGCCGCCGGTTCACCGTGCGGCTGGCGAACTTCGAGGGCCCGTTCGACCTGCTCCTGCAGCTGATCGGCAAGCACGAGCTCGACGTCACCGAGATGGCGCTGCACAAGGTCACCGACGACTTCATCGCCCACCTCGCGGACCTCGGCGACGACTTCGACCTCGACGAGACCACCGAGTTCCTGGTCGTCGCGGCGACCCTCCTCGACCTGAAGGCGGCCCGGCTCGTCCCGGGCGCCGAGGTCGACGACGAGGACGACCTCGCCCTGCTCGAGGCCCGTGACCTGCTGTTCGCGCGGCTGCTGCAGTACCGGGCCTACAAGCAGGCCGCGCAGCTGTTCGTCGAGCTGGAGAACGGTGCGCTGCGCCGCTTCCCGCGCTCGGTGTCGGTCGAGGACCGGTACGCCGACCTCCTGCCCGAGGTCCTGCTGGGTGTGGACGCGCAGGCGTTCGCCGAGCTGGCCGCCGCCGTGTTCCGGCCGCGGCCGCCGGAGGAAGTGGGCGTCGACCACCTGCACGCGGTGCACGTGTCGGTGCCCGAGCACGCGCAGCTGCTGCGCGACCGGCTCGCCGTCGACCGGGTCGCGAGCTTCGCCGACCTCACCGCCGACTGCGTGGCGACGATCGAGGTCATCGCCCGGTTCATGGCGCTGCTGGAGCTGTACCGGGAGCGGTCGGTCGCGCTGGAACAGCCGGAGCCCTTCGCCGACCTGACCGTCACCTGGACCGCGGACCGTACCGACGACCCGGTCGCCTACGCCGCCGCGCTGGAGGACGAGGCGGCGGCCGCGGAGGAGGCCGTGCGGGCGCGGAACCGGCGGCGGCGCAAGAAGAACCGCGTCGACGACGGCGACGTCGGCTCCGGTGCCGAGGGTTCCGCTCCGGGTGGTTCCGAGGACGTCGGTGACCCCGCCGCGGACGATCCCGACGGCGAGGGTCCCGGGGCGGACTCGGCCGCGGACGACCCTTGGGTGGACGACTCCGACGCGGACGACTCCGACGCGGACGACTCCGACGCGGTCGACTCGGCCGCGGACGACACCTGGGTGGACGACCCCGAGTACGGCGACTCCGACTCCGACCTCGTCGACTCCCACTCCGGGGACTCCGGCTCGGGGGACTCCGGCTCGGGGGACTCCGGCTCGGGGGACTCCGGCCCGGGCGACTCCGGTTCGGGCGGCGTGGGCAGGTCCGCCGCGGACGGCGGCACCGTGCACGGCGAGAGGGCCGGGACGACCGGTGACTGAGCCGGACGACCGCCCGGGGTCCGACGACCCGGAGGACCCGTCCGAGCTGATGCGCCTGATCGGCCGGACGGTGCCACGCAGTCCCCACGCCGTTCCTCCCACACCCGAGGCGGACCGAGCGTTGCGCCAGGGCTCCTCCGAGGACCCGGACGTCACGCTCGACGTCGCTCGGGGCCCGGTGGAGGATCCCGTCCCCGGTGATCGGGGTGCACGTTCCGGCCCTCGTCAGGGCCATGCCGTGCAGGTCGACGGCGGTGGAGAGAGCGAGCCGGGCGTGGCGGAGCCGGTCGACGGGGCGGATCGGGCCGACGAGGAGCGGGCCGAGATGGCTGAGCGGGCCGAGATGGCTGAGCGGGCCGAGATGGCTGAGCGGGCCGAGGTGGCTGAGTGGCCCGAGGTGGCCGGGCGGGCCGATACCGGGGAGCCGAGCGAGTCCGGTGCACCGAGCGACGAGGCCGGCCACGAGGACGCCGGGGCCGCCGGGCCCGATGACGACGCCGACGAGGAGGCCGGGGAGCCCGGCACCGGGGAGCCCGACGCCGAGGACCTCGACCCCGACGACCTCGCCGACGACACCGAGCTGGAGCTCGCCCTCGAGGCCCTCCTCCTCGTCGTCGACTCACCCGTCGACGAGGGTTCCCTGGCCACGACGCTGAACCAGACGCCGTCGCGGATCCGGCAGACCCTCAACCGGATGTCGCTGGCGTACACCGCGGACCGCCGCGGCATCGACCTGCGCCGGGTGGGTGAGGGCTGGCGGTTCTACACCCGCGACCGCTACGCCCCCTACGTCGAGAAGCTGTTGCTCGACGGCCAGCGTGCCCGGCTGACCCGGGCGGCGCTGGAGACCCTCGCCGTCGTGGCGTACCGGCAGCCGGTGACCCGTGCGCGGGTGGCCGCGGTGCGGGGCGTCAACTGCGACGGTGTGCTCCGTACGCTGCTCACCCGCGGGTTGGTGGAGGAGGCGGGAACCGAGGAACAGACGGGGGGGACACTGTTCCGGACGACCGAGCTGTTCCTCGAACGGCTCGGGCTCTCCTCGGTGCAGGACCTGCCCCCGCTGGCGCCGCTGCTGCCCGACATCGACGCGATCGACGACCTGGACGGATAGACGAATGAGTACCGCACACGACCCCGACGGCGTACGGCTGCAGAAGGTGCTGGCCCGCGCGGGTGTCGCGTCCCGGCGCGCCGCCGAGGAGCTGATCGCCCAGGGCCGCGTCCAGGTCGACGGCGAGACCGTCCGCGAGATGGGCCGCCGGATCGACCCGGAGACCGCCGTCCTGCACGTCGACGGCGCCCGGGTCACCTTGCGCGACGACCAGGTCTATCTGGCGCTGAACAAGCCGGTCGGACTGCACTCGACGATGTCCGACGACCTCGGCCGCCCGTGCGTCGGTGACCTGCTCGCCGACCGGGTCGAGCTGATGAACTCCGCGCAGCGGCTGTTCCACGTCGGCCGCCTGGACGCCGACACCGAGGGCCTGCTCCTGCTCACCAACGACGGCGAGCTCGGCCACCGGCTGATGCACCCGTCGTACGAGGTGCCCAAGACCTACCTGGCCGAGGTCGAGGGGAAGATCGCCCGCGACCTGGGCCGGCGGCTGCGGGACGGGATCGAGCTGGAGGACGGCATCGCCCGCGTCGACGCCTTCAAGCTCGTCGACGCCGTGCCCGGTCGCTCCACCGTGCAGCTGATCCTGCACGAGGGGCGCAAGCACATCGTGCGGCGGATGCTGTCCGAGGTCGGGCACCCGGTGCAGCGACTGGTGCGCACCGCCGTCGGCGAGGTCCGGCTCGGCAACCAGAAGCCCGGCAAGCTCCGTCCGCTGGACCGGGTCGAGGTCGGGTCGCTGTACAAGGCTGTGGGGCTGTAGTGGCGGTCCGTGCGCTGCGGGGCGCGACGCAGGTCGACGCCGACGAGCGGTCCCAGATCCTCGACCGTTCCGCCGAGCTGGTCAGCGCGGTGCTGGAACGCAACGAGCTCGTCTCCGACGACATCATCTCGATCTGGTTCACCGCCACCCCCGACCTGTCCGCGGAGTTCCCGGCCTATGCGGCGCGGCTGCTCGGGCTCACCGACGTCCCGCTGATGTGCGCCACCGAGATGTCGGTGCCGGGCGCGCTGCCGCGGGTGCTGCGGCTGCTCGCCCACGTGGACACACCGAAGTCGCGGGCCGAGATGCGGCACGTCTACCTGCACGGGGCCCGCGCCCTGCGCACCGATCTTCCGCAGTAGGCCACCCCGCCCCCGGTGCACCGCACCGGACCGGCGAGAATGCCCTGCGGAATCATCGGCTCGACCTCATGGGGGACAGGTGGCCTTGCGGGGCGTCGTCGCGATGGACGGTCCGTCCGGGACGGGCAAGTCGACCGTCTCCCGGCGGCTGGCGCAGGCCTGCTCGGCGGCCTACCTCGACACCGGCGCGATGTACCGCGCCGCGACCCTGGCGGCGCTGCGGGCCGGGCTGACCGAGGACACCCCCGTGGAGGAGATCGCACGGGTCGCGACCGGTGCACGCATGGAGTCCGGTACCGACCCGGCGGCTCCGTCGATCACCCTGGACGGCGAGGACGTGTCGGCCGACATCCGCGGCCCGGAGGTGACCGGCTTCGTGTCGGCCGTGTCCGCGGTCCCGGAGGTCCGGGCCGAGCTGGTCGCACGGCAGCACGCGCTGATCCGGGCGGCGACCGGGGACGGCGGCGGGATCGTGGTCGAGGGCCGTGACATCGGTACCGTGGTGGTGCCGGACGCGCCGCTCAAGGTCTACCTGACGGCGTCGCCGGAGGTCCGTGCGGCGCGGCGCGGGCGGCAGGACGCGCGGGCCGGGCGGGAGTCCGACCTGCACGTCACGCTCGCCGACGTCGAGCGCCGGGACCGGCTCGACTCGTCACGGCGGATCTCCCCGCTCTACGCGGCGGCCGACGCGCTGGTGCTCGACACGGACCGGCTCTCGGCCGACTCGGTGCTGGAGCGGCTGCGCGAGCTCGTCGCGGAACGGGGGCTGGTCGGGTGAGCCCCGCCCGTGCGCTGCCGGAGCACGGGCTCGGGTGGCTGCACGACCTGGCCCGCTGGATCGGGACGTGGCTGTGGGTGCCGTTCTACCGGGTCCGGCTCCTGCACGGCGGGCGGATCCCGGCCGGGGGACCGGTGGTGGTCGTCGCGAACCACAGCGCGTTCGTCGACGGACCGCTGCTGTTCGGCATGTTCGGGCGGCGCGCGGTGTTCCTGGTGAAGGCGGAGATGTTCGCCGGGCCGCTGGCGGTGCTGCTGCCGGCCATCGGGCAGATCCCGGTCCGCCGGGACACCGTCGACCGGCGGCCGCTGACGGCGGCGCTGGGCGTGCTGCGCGACGGCGGGCTGGTCGCGGTGTTCCCGGAGGGGACCCGCGGTACCGGCGACGTGGCCGCCGCCCGGCAGGGCGCTGCCTGGCTCGCCCGGGCCGCGGGGGCGCCGCTGCTGCCGGTGGCGGTGCGTGGCACCCGCCGTCCGGACGGGGGCGGGCGCCGGTTCCGCCCGCGGGTGGACGTGCTGGTGGGCGAGCCGCTGCCGGCACCGTCGGAGCCCGGGCGGGCCGGACTGGCCGCGGCGACCACCGCCGTCGCGACGGCACTGCGGACGTTGGTCCGCGAACTGGAGACGTCCCGAGAGGGACAGCAGAGCGGCCGGATCGATCCGGCCGGGGACGTGAGTGACAGGTGAACGAGAGCAGCGGACGCGGAACGAGCACCGGCGCAGGGGACGAGTACCCCGCCGGCGTCGAGATCGGTGACGCCGCCGACCGCGCGGAGATGGACCGGCTGGGCCTGGACCCCGCCGAGTTCGTGGCGGTCGACGAGGAGGGCCGCGTCGCGGCCGGCATCGACCCCGACGAGGTGCTGGCGACCCCGACGCTGGCCGTCGTGGGACGACCGAACGTGGGCAAGTCCACGCTGGTCAACCGGATGCTGGGACGTCGCGAGGCGGTCGTGCAGGACGTGCCGGGGGTGACCCGCGACCGCGTCGTCTACGACGGGTTGTGGAACGGCCGCCGGTTCAAGCTGATGGACACCGGTGGCTGGGAGCCGGACGCGGACGGATTGCAGGGTTTCGTCGCCCAGCAGGCCGAGACGGCGATGCGGACGGCCGACGCCGTCCTGCTCGTCGTCGACGCCTCGGTCGGCGCGACCGCCACCGACCAGGCGGCCGCGCGGGTGCTGCGCCGCGCGAAGGTGCCGGTCATGCTGGCCGCGACGAAGGTCGACGACGACCGGCTCACCTCCGACACCGCCGAGCTGTGGCGGCTCGGGCTCGGCCAGCCGCACCCCGTCTCGGGCCTGCACGGCCGCGGCTCCGGTGACCTGCTCGACGCGATCCTCGAGGTGCTGCCCGAGACCCCGCGCGACGACTTCGGCGCCTCCGGTGCCGGTCCGCGCCGGGTCGCGCTGGTCGGCAAGCCCAACGTCGGCAAGTCCAGCCTGCTCAACAAGCTCGCCGGCGAGGAGCGGTCGGTCGTGCACGACGTCGCCGGCACCACCGTCGACCCGGTCGACTCCCTGGTCGACCTGGACGGCGAGGTGTTCCGGTTCGTCGACACCGCCGGCCTGCGCAAGCGGGTCAAGATGGCGTCGGGCATGGAGTACTACGCGAGCCTGCGGACGAGCTCCGCGATCGAGGCCGCCGAGGTCGCGCTGGTGCTCATCGACGCGTCGCAGCCGATCGCCGAGCAGGACCAGCGGGTCCTGACGATGGTCGCCGAGGCAGGCCGGGCGCTGGTGATCCTGTTCAACAAGTGGGACCTCGTCGACGAGGAGCGCCGCCACCAGCTGACCCGGGAGCTGGAGCGCGACCTGATCAGCGTCCGCTGGGCGGAGCGGGTCAACGTGTCCGCGCTGACCGGCCGGGCGACCCAGCGGGTCGCGCCCGCGCTGCGCCGGGCACTGGAGTCGTGGGACACCCGCGTGCCCACCGGCCGGCTCAACCAGTGGCTCAGCGACCTGGTCGCCGCCACCCCGCCGCCGGTGCGCGGCGGCAAGCAGCCGAAGATCATGTTCGCGACGCAGGCGCAGACCCGTCCGCCGACGTTCGTGCTGTTCAGCTCCGGCTTCCTCGAGGCGGGCTACCGGCGTTTCGTCGAGCGGCGGCTGCGTGAGGAGTTCGGCTTCGGCGGCTCGCCGATCCGGGTCTCGGTGCGGGTGCGCGAGAAGCGCCCGCGCTCGTGATGCGCGCGCTCCGCGGCGGGACCGGGCCACAGTGGGACGTCGCCGAGGTGCCGGTGCCCGAGCCCGGCCCCGGCGAGCTGCTCGTCCGTGTCCGGGCGGCCGGCGTGAACCGGGCCGACCTGCTGGCGCTGGCGGGCGGTTACCCCGTCCCGCACGCCGATCCGGACGGCACGTTCACGGCCGGGATGGAGCTGGCCGGCGAGGTCGTCGGCGCGGGCCCGGGAACCGCAGGCCGCGGACTGGGGGACCGGGTGCTCGCGACGGCGCCGGCCGCGTTCGCCGACTACGCCGTCGTCGACGCGCGGCGGGCGCTGCCGGTCCCCGCCGGGCTGGCCTGGACCGACGCCGCCGCACTCCCGGTCGCGCTGGAGACCGTGCACGACGCGCTGGTCACCCAGGCCGGGTTCGACGGCGGGTCGGTGCTGGTGCTCGGCGGGACGACGGGCGTCGGCCAGGTCGCGATCCGGCTGGCCGCGGCACTCGGTGCCGCCCCGGTGCTGGCGACGACGACCTCCCCGGCGAAGGCGGGCTCGCTGCGGTCCGCGGGCGCCGAGCCGCTGGTCGGTACCGACGGGCTCGCCGCCGCCCTGCGGGAGGCGACCGGTGGGGCCGGCGTCGACGTCGTCCTCGACCTCGTCGGTGGCGACCACCTCGCCGCGGCACTGGGCGGCATCCGGATCGGCGGCACCGCCGTCCAGATCGGACGCCTCGCCGGGCCGGCCGCGACGCTGGACCTGAACACGCTGTCGTTCCGTCGGCTGCGGCTGATCGGCACGACGTTCAGCGTGCGTGGTGCCGACGAGCGCGCCGCCGTCGCCGGCGCGCTCACACCGGTGCTGGACCTCGTCGCCGACGGCCGGGTACGCGCCACCGTCGACCGGGTGGTCCCGCTCGCCGAGGCCGCCACGGCGGCCGACCTGCTCCGGTCGGGAGAGGTGACGGGGAAGGTCGTCCTCGACCTCTCCGACGCCGCCGCGGCACCGCTGTAACCGATCGGGGGCCGTGGCCGAGACCGCTCCCGTGACGGTGGTCGAGCGATGGTGGATCTGGCGCGTACGCGCGGCGTGCGAGATCGCGCTGGCCCACCGTGGCGGTGACGAGCTGGTCGACGACGCGCGCACCGAGGCGTCCTGGTACGCCGACATGATGCACCCGTGGGACGGGCGCGGCTGCGAGCCGGACGCCCGCGTGCTGGCCTGGCTCAGCATCCTCGTCGCCCGGTGGGTCGTGGCCGACACGGCATGAATCGGACCGACGGGCTGGATCGGTACATGCCCTCTCACTAATCTGTGCACCGTGAGCGACACTCCGGCCGAGCGGACCTTCCACGGCCGCGGCGCCGAGCTGGAGCTCCTGCGCGCCGCGCTGGCCGGGACCGCGGAGCGCGGCGCGTCGGCCGTGCTGCTCGGCGGTGACGCCGGCGTCGGCAAGACCCGGCTGGTCACCGAGTTCGGGCGGGCGGCCGCGGCCGACGGTGCGGTCGTGCTCACCGGCCGGGCGCTGGACATCGCCGACGCGCCGTCGTTCTGGCCGGTCGTGTCGGCCCTGCGGGCGCACGCCCGCTCGGTGCCGGGGCCGCTCGCCGGGGTGTTCACCGAGGCGCTCGACCGGCTCGACGACACCGGCCGCGCCGTCGGGGACCGGGTCGGGATGCTCGCGCAGCTCTCGGCGCTCGTCGGACGGGCGGCCCGCCCGGGGCCCGTGGTGCTCGTCGTCGACGACCTGCACTGGGCCGACCGGTCGACCCGCGACCTGCTCGCCTACCTGCTGGCCGGCCTCGCGACCGAGCCGGTGCTCGTCGTCGGCACCTACCGCGACGACCCCACCGGCGGGACGCCCGCCGTACTGCTGCCGCTGGTGACCGAGCTGCGCCGGCACCGCACGGTCTCCTTCTCCCAGGTCGGGCCGCTCCCGCGGGCCGAGCTGGCCGAGCTGGTCGGGCGGTGGATGCCGGACCGGCCCGATCTCGAACCCCTGGTGTGGGCGCACTCGGCGGGCAACGTGTTCCTCGCGGAGGAGACCGTCCGCGCGGTGCAGGACGGGGACCCGACCGGCGTGCCGCAGACCGTGCGCGAGCTGGTCCGGGCCGGGGTCGCGGGACTGTCGCCGCAGGCGCAGGACGTCGTGCGCGCGGTCGCCGCGGGCGTCGGCGACGTCGAGCACGCCCTGCTGGCCACGGTGCTGGACGCACCGGGTGCCGAGTTGGCGACGGCCGTACGGGAGGCCGTCGACGGCGGGTTCGTCGTGGTCACCGCCGCCGACGGGTACGCGTTGCGGCACGGACTGATGGCCGAGGTGGTCGCCGGCGACCTATTGCCCGCCGAGCGGGTGGAGCTGCACGGGCGGTACGCGCGGGCCGTCGCCGGGTCCGTGGCACGGCCCGGCACCGCGGCCCGGCTGGCGCACCACTGGCAGCGGGCCGGGCGCCCCGCCGAGGCGCTGGAGGCGACGCTGGCGGCGGCGGAGGAGGCCGAACGGCTGCGCGGGTACGCCGAGGCGCACCGGCACTGGCTGCGGGCCGCGACGCTGCCCGTCCCAGGGGCGGACGGCGCCCGCGGTGGATACCTGGAACGGGCGGCCGCGGCGGCGGACCTCGCGGGCGACCACGACTCCGCGGTCGCGCTGCTGGCCGAACGCCTCGCCGACCCGGACGGCCCGTCCGGGCTCGACGAGGCCGTGCTGCGCGCCCGGCTGGGCCGCTACCTGATGTCGGCGGGGCAGGCGGGGGAGGCGGAGGAGGCCTACCGGCGGGCAGCGGCCGCGCTCCCCGAACCCCCCGGCCCCGACGCGGTGCCCGGGGACCCGGCCACCGCGCCCGGTGTCCGCGCGGACGCGCTGCCCGTCGACCCGGCCGACGGCGCCCGCGCCGAGGTCCTCGCCGGGTACGCGTCGGCGCTGCTCGCGCGCGCCGACTACGTCGCCGCCCGGGAGATGGCCCACCGCGCGCTCGTACCGGCGCGGCGGGTCGGCGAGCCGCGGGCGCTGGCGTCGGTGCTGGGGGTGCTCGGGTTCGGCGCGGCACACTCGCGCGACGGCACGGCCGGGATGGAGGCGCTGTCGGAGGCCGTCGGCATCGCGGAAGCGACCGGCGACCCGGCGACGCTGGGGGAGTGCCTGCTGCGGCGCGCGGCACTCCTGTCCGGCCCGCTCAACGCCCTCGACGAGGGCGTCGCCGAGGCCCGTGCGGGCGCCGACCGCATGACCGCGCTCGGCCTCGGCCGCACGGCGGCGGTGTCGCTGCGCGCGGAGGCCGCGAACGGGTTGTTCCGCAAGGGGGCGTGGGACGAGGCCGAGCACGAGGTCGCGACGGCCTGGGCGGCCGCACCGGCCGGCTCGGAGATGATCGAGCTCCGGCTCGCCCGTGCCCGGCTGCGGATGGGGCGCGGGGACCTCGACGGCTCCGACACCGACCTCGCGGCCGTCGAGCTCGTGGCCGGATCGACCGGCCTGCCGAAGCTGCGGCTCCCGCTGCTGATCCTGCGCGCGGGCCTCGAGATGTGGCGCGGCCGCCCCGGGACGGCGTTCGACCACGTCGGGACCGGTCTCGACGTCGTCGACTCCGGCATCGACGACGTCTTCGCGGTCGCGCCGCTGCTCTGGCACGGCGCCCGGGCACAGGCCGAGGCGTTCCTCGCCGGGCAACCCGTCGACGCCGGTGCGGTACGCCGGCTGCGCCGCCACCGCCGCGAGCTCACCGCCCGCGGGGAACGCTCCGACCCGGCGCTGCGCGGCGTCCTCGCCACCTACGAGGCGATGTGCACCGCGGAGGACGCCCGGACCACCGCCGGCGCCGACCCCGGCACCTGGGGCCGGGTGGCCGACCTCCTGGAACGGCTGGGCCAGCCCTACCCGACGGCGTACGCGCGGCTGCGCAGCGCCGAGGCCCTCCTCACCGGCCGGCGGGCCACCGGTGCCGCCGAGCTGGCCCGGGCCGCGGCGGGGGCGCGGGCGCTGCGCGCCGAACCCCTGCTGGCCGAGATCGCCACCGTCGCGCGGAGGGCCCGGATCGCGGTCCCGGACCTGCCGGACCTGCCCGCGGGCAACGGCGGCCCGGTCGCCGTGCCCGGGCCGTCGTCGCCGGTGGACCACCCCTTGGGCACGCTCACCGGGCGTGAGCTGGAGGTCCTCCAGGTCCTCGCCGCGGGTGCGACGAACAAGGAGATCGCCGCCCGGCTGTTCATCGCGCCCAAGACGGTCGGTGCGCACCTGGCACGGATCTTCGCCAAGCTCGGCGTGACGAACCGGACCCAGGCCGCCGGCGTGCTGCGGCGGCACCTCCCGGAGGCGGGCGTCGTCGAGCACGGGGGCGTGCCGGATTAGGGCGCTCCCGGACGCGGTCTAGGGCATACGCCCGATGGCGGCGGGCGACCACCGGTCGATGCTGGTCTCCTCGCCGATCCCGCCGGGAGGCCCGGATGACCACCATGACGGAGCGCCCGCCGGGCGTGCCGGGGGCCGGCCCACCACACCTCGCCCCGCGGATCGGCCGGCTGCTCGCGACCGTCCCGGACGACGTCGACGGCGTCGTCCGGCACCTCGAGCGGTTGCAGGAGATGCTCGTCGAGGACCACGGCCGCCGCGACGGCGTCGCCGCCTTCAACCAGCTCCACCTGCGGATCACCCGGGACATCAGGGCCCAGCTCGACGACGACCACGTCCCCGGCAAGGACTTCCTGGCCCGGCTGGACGTCGAGCTCGCCCGCCGCTACCTGCAGGCGCTGCGGGCCTCGGTCGCCGGCGGCGTCCCGCCGCGCTCCTGGGCGGTGCTGGTCGACCGGCGGTCGCAGCGGCGGGTCTCCCCGGTGCAGCTCGCCGTCGTCGGGGCGAACGCGCTGGTGAACCTCGATCTTCCGGCCGCGGTCGTCCGCACCTGCACGGTGCTGGGCCGCGGTGCGCCCGGAGCGGCCGAGCGGGCCGACTGCCGGGCCGTGCACGACGTCGTCACCCAGCACCTTGCCGCGCTCACCCGGGACGGCGCGAGCTGCTGCATCGCGATCGTGCTGCCCCGGGAGATCGCGTGGCGACAGGCCCTCGAACTGTGGGACCGGCGGTCACGCCCGACCGCCTACGAGCGCGAGATCGACGCCCTGGACCGGCGCACCGCGCTCCTCGGACGGGGACTCCTGACACCGGGAGCCCTGACATGACACCCGCCCGTGTGGGGGACGGGCGGGTGTCGTGGTCACGACCGGCCGACGGCGGTGGCGGCGCGCTCGCCAGCGGCGCCGTGCTGGTGCTCGACGACCACCAGCTCGTCGGCACGTCGCTGGCGACGGCACTGCGCCGGGACGGCGAGGACGCACACTTCGTCCCCGCGCACTCCGAGATCGACGTGCGGCGGGCCGTCGACGGCGTCGTCCCCGGCCTGCTCGTCCTCGACCTCGACCTGGGCCGCGACGAACGGGGCCGCCGGGTCGACACGATCCCGCTGATCCCCGAGCTGCGCCGCGCGGGCTGGCGGATCCTGGTGCTCTCGGGGAGCTCCAACCCGCTGCGGATCGGCGCGGCCCTGCACCACGGGGGATTCACGTGGGTGCCGAAGTCGGCGGCGATGCCCACGCTGCTCGTGAACATCCGCGAGGCCCGCGCGGGCCGGTCGTTGCTGAAGCCGACCCAGCGCGAGGAGCTCGTCCGCCGGTACCTGGAGTGGGACGCCCGCCAGCAGTCGGTCCGGGGCCGGCTCGCGGCGCTGACCCGACGCGAGCGGGAGGTGCTCGACCTCCTCGCCGGCGGGATGCGCGCGCAGGCCATCGCGAACCACTTCGTGGTGTCGCTGCCGACCGTCCGGACGCAGGTCAGGGCGGTGCTCGGGAAGCTCGAGGTGGGGTCGCAGCTGGAGGCCGTGGCGCTGGTGCGCAGCCTGGACCCGGGGGACGACACCCCCGGAGTTCCGGCGCCGGGGGTGAGGTAGTGTTGCTCTCGCTCCGCGAGGGGCGGCCGGGACGTGGCGCAGCTTGGTAGCGCACTTGACTGGGGGTCAAGGGGTCGCAGGTTCAAATCCTGTCGTCCCGACGGTCTGATTGACGGCCCGTTGGACTGGTAAATCGCCAGGTCAGCGGGCCGTTTCGCTGTTGCGGCGGCGATCTTGGTCCCGCTCATCCGGCGGCCTCCTGGGGACCGTTTGGGGACCGCGGGGCGCGCAGGAAGGCCGTGAGGGAGTCCCCGGCGGCCGATACCGCGGCCTGGTCGGGGTGCAGGTAGCGCTGGGTTGTGGTCAGCGATCCGTGTCCGGCGATCTTGCGTAGGACGTGCACCGGGACGCCGGCGTCGGCCATCCAGGTCAGGCCGGTGTGTCGCAGCCCGTGCCGTCGTAGGTGCTCGAACCCGAGCTGTGCGACGACCTCGTCCCAGTGGGTGGCGTCCCGGAACACCGCGGTCGTGATCCGGCCGCCGCGTGGCCCGGTGAACATCCGGGCGTCGGGCCGGCCCTCCACGACCTCGATCCGGTGCCGCACCAGATCCCGCACCTCGGCGATCAGCGGGACGAAGCGAGCCCGCTTGCCCTTGGTGCCCTTGTCGACGAGGCCGCCGGGGGAGGGCGTGGTCTGCCGGCGGACGGTCCAGAGCCACCGGCCGGTGTCGATGTCGGCGACCCGGACCCCGGACACCTCGCCGATTCGGGCCGCGGTGCAGGCGGCGAAGATCGTGACGTCGCCCCAGCCGCGGAAGCGTCCGGATGACCGGTCGACCAGCGCGTCGGCCAGGCGGCTCAGGGCTTCCCAGTTCGGCAGCGCGAGGGCGCGGGGGTTGTCCAGCTCGTCCTCGGCCTGGCGGTACGCGTACTGCCAGCCGGTGACCCGGGCGGGGTTGCGGTCGATGATCCCGTCCCGGACGGCCTGTTCGAGCACCCGCACGAGGATGGCCAGGCTGTTCTTCACCGTGGAGCGGCTGCACTCGTCGGCGATCCACTGCTGGACGGCGCGGTCGACGGCGCCGTTGGTGACCATCCGGACCGACAGGTGCCCGAGTGTCGGGACCACGCGGTACTTCCAGCCGGCCAGATAGGGATCGTGGGTCTTGGACTCCAACCCGCGCAGCGCCAGCGGCATCACGGTCTCGCCGTAGTCGGCGAGGGTGCGGGTCGCGGTGACCGGGTCGACGCCGGCTGTCGCGAGCCGCTGTACCTGGTTGATCCAGCCCTGTGCGGCCTCGGCCGTGTCGAACGCCTCGGACTTCGAGTGCCGTTGCCGGGTGGCCGGGTCTGTCCAGCGGACGCGGGCCCGGTAGGGCTGCGGGCGGTCGGGCCGGTGCTCGACGTCGCCGCGGATGGAGACGCCCAGCGGTAGCCCGTGATCCGGCGGGCCCATCACGCGGCCCTCCCGGGATCGATGCGGCGGCTCCGTAGCCAGGTCTCGACGTCGGCCGCGCTGTACATCGTCACGCGGGACGAGACGCGGACGAACGGCGGTCCCTGTGGCGGTCGAGCGGTCCGCCAGCGGCGCACGGACGACGGGTCGACGCCCAGCAGTTCCGCCAGTTCGTCGGTGGAGTACCAGCGTCCGAGCAGTAGATCAGCAGTCATGGTCATCACCTCCGTGGTGGGGCTTGGTCAGGCTGTCGTGCTGGTCAGTTCCTCGCGGGCGGTGCGCCTCCTGGCGCGGGCCTGGGCGGCGGCGGTGTTGGCCAGGAGGGCGTCGGCGGTGGTGTGCCAGCCGATGCCGGCGAAGTGCAGGGAGGAGATGACGACCTCGGTGGTGTCCTCGCTGTCGTCCAGGCGCTCGATCTCATCGGCGGTCGGGCCGGTGTTCGCGTGGTCGCGTTGCCAGTCGCGGCGGGCCTGCCGCAGGGCGGTCAAGGTCGTAGAGTAGCGGCGGGAGCGGGTGGAGAAGTGCCCGGCGAATCCGAGCATGTGCGCCCACCGCCAGAGCCGTCCCCAGGAGGCGGACCAGTCGTCGGGGTCCCAGCCACCGGGGCGCTGACCGAGGCGCCAGCAGGCGTCGATCTGGCGCCCGGTGTGGGTGGCGTGGTCGGTGTAGGAGCGCACCGTGTCCGGCCGCAAGCGGGTGGAGAGGTGCCCGGCGGTCTCGGTGGCCTTGGTGGCGTACTTGGCGAGGTAGGCGGCGACCGCGGTGGTGGTGATCTCGGCGTGGTCGTCGAGGTCCCGGGGTGCGAGGCGGACCGGGCGGGGGTCGACCTGGGTGCCCCACTCGATCCACCAGCCCGACCGCCGGTAGGGGTGCGGTTCGGTGGCGAACCCGACCCCGGTCACCGCGGAGCGCAGCAGCAGCGCCACCTGGGCGGCGGAGATGCCGGGTGGGGGCGGCAGGGTGAGTTGGGACAGGTTCGGGTCGGGGTCGCGGCCGTCGAGGCGTACGAGGGCGTGCAGGTGGACCGCGCCGCGGGCCTGGAATTCAGCGACCTTCGTGTAGGACAGGCGCAGCTTGGCGCCGGACAGTTTCTCGAGCGGACGCAGGCCACGGTTGGCGGCGATCATGGTGCGGCGCCACAGCTCGCCGACGTGCATGTTCCACACGGCTTGGTGGGGGTGGTCGTAGCAGTCCAGACACAGCGGCCGGCCCACGCGTGGGTCGTCGTCGGTGTGGCGTTCCCAGCAGGCGTGTCCGGTCCCGTGCTCGCAGGTGGTGTCGTCGCGGCGGGGGCGGCAGGGCAGTGCTCGGCCGCGGTGGTCGGTGCGGTGGGCGTGGACGGGTCCGAAGGAGGGGGCGGTGACGGTCAGGAACACGCACGGATGCCCCGCCACGCTGGCTGGGGTGCCTTTGCCGCCGACCAGTCCGGCGGTGACGAGCTGGAAGGTGTCGGCGCGGTAGGTCTCGGCGCACGACGGGCAGACGGAGGCGCGGCGGTTGCCGCAGGCGGTGTAGATCAGCCCGTCGGGCATCTGCGAGGTGTGCCGCTCGCTGGTGATGCGGCCGGTCGAGGTCTCGACCCGGAACACCGTCCCGGACAGGCGGACCGGGTGGGCGCAGCCGGCGGCGGGGGTGACGTGGCGTAACCAGCCGGTGACGTCGTCGCGTCGGTTCGCGGCGGCGACGAGTTCGGCGGGCGGGGTGTCGCCGGCCAGGCGGGACAGCCGTCGCGCCGCGAGGTGCTCGACGGTGGCGTTGTCCCGGCGGCCGGTGCCCATGTCAGCTCACCCGGGCCGGGTTGGTGTGGCGGGCGCGCTCGGTGGCGGCGCGGGCCCAGTCGGCAGCGGCCTGTCGGGCACCGGTCTGCGCGGCGCCGACCGCGGCAATGTAGACCAGCGGGATCGCGTGATCGGCGACCGTGGCGCGGCCCAGCACCGCCCACCAGCGCGCTTCCCGGGCGTAGAGGGCAGCGATCGCGGTGCGCCAGGCGACCGGCGAGAGTGCGCCCCGGTCGTAGCGGGCGCCGACCCGGATCCGGTCGGCGTCGGTACGGCGCACCCCGGCGTAGACCAGGTCCGCCACCGACGGCCGGGCGGTCATGATCCGCTCCCGGGCTGCTGGTCGAGGTCCTGGCCGTGGGCGATCCCGGCGGCGAGGCGGCGCAGCGCGGCGCGCTCGACGAGGGCGTAGACCTGCTCGTCGGACAGGTAGGCGGCCTTGACCCGGCGCGGGACGCCGCCTTCGGCGAGGAGGAACCCGATCCCCTTCGTCTCCGGCGCCACGCTGGCGGCGGTGTGGCCGCGGGTGGCCCAGCCGTGTCCGAGCACGATGTCCGAGGAGGTGTCGGTGGTGCAGCGGAACGCCCACCGGTACCCGAACAGATCCCGCAGCGACGTCGGGATGATGTCCGCGGACGGCCGCTGCGTCGCGGCCACGACGATGATCCCGGCCGCGCGGCCGCGGGCCACCAGGTCCCGCACCAGCACGGAGAAGGCTTCCTGCTCGCGCTTGGTGCCGACGGTGGCGGAGAAGTAGGCCAGCTCGTCGAGCACCACGACGATCGGCGATACCCCGTCCGACGGTGCGATCTTGCGGCGGCGCTCGTTGTCGAGGACGGCGTAGCGGGAGTCCATCTCGGATTGCAGGTCGAGCAGCGCCGAGGTGGCGTCGTCGAGGCTGTTGGCGATGAACCGTTCCGCGCACGTGCGCCAGAGTCCGAGTTCGACGATCTTGCCGTCGAACAACCAGAGTCGGCAGTCGGTCGATAGGGCGGCGTGGGCGACGATGTTGTTCAACCCCACCGACTTGCCCGCCCCGGGTTCCCCGGCGAGCAGCATGTTCCGGTAGATCAGCGGGACCCGGATGGGCCGACCGTTCTCGCCGACGCCGAGGTGGATCGGCTCCCAGATCGACGGACCCTCATCGGCGCCGCGTTCGCGGCGGCGGGCGGTGTACTCGTCGACCCAGCGAGCGAGCGCCAGCAGCGGGCGGCCCAGCCGGCCGGGCTCCGGGCCGTCGTCGAGCGCGTGCAGCGGCAGGGTGGGCGGGTTCGGGTGCTCAGACATAGTCCGACCAGTCCCCACCACGCCCGCCGGGCTGCGGGCTGTCGAGCGCTGGGCGCGGGAGCGCCGGGAGCACCGGCCGGGACGGCTTGGGCCGCGGTGCCGGGGTTTCGGTACCGCGATCGTTGGTTGGCCATTCCTCGTGGACGTCGCCGGCGGCGTAGCGGAACAGGTCCGAGCGGATCAGGTTCGGCGCGAGCGGGTCGCGACGGATGATCTCGACCCGGACGACGTTGATCGACGACGGCCAAGCGGTCACCCGGGCCTCCCGGGCGAAGCAGGTCGCGGCCAGCTCCTCGGCCTGCTCCTCCACCGCGTGCGGGCCGATCCCGGCGCGCAGGAACAGCCACACCACCTCACCGACCCGCGTCGGACGCGCCCACACTGTCAGCGGGCACGCGCGGGAGCGGGAGTTGAGGACGCGGCACTCCAACAGGGCCTGGCGGACCCGGTGGCGGGTGAGCACGGCTTGGGCGCGGTGGAACAGGAACCGGCGCGTCCACGGCAGCCCGGCCAGCAGCAGTCCGACCGCGGCGAACAGGACGGGGCGGGTGGTGGCGTCCAGGCCGGTACCCGGGACCCCGACCACGACGCCGTCCGGGCCGGGGGCGTGGTCCGGTCCGAGCGCGACCCAGGCCGTAAGCAGCAGCGCGAGGACGAGCAGCTCGGCCCGCAACCTCAGCAGCAGCGCGAGAACGCGGATGGCGGGGTTGCGGGGCGGTGCAGAGATGATCTCGAAGGAATCGACGCGGGACTTCCCGACACCGAAGGAGCGGGACGGTGTGGCGTTGCGAGGCATCAGGGATCGGCCTTCCAAGCGACTGAACGAGCAGCAGCGGGGAGCGTGAGCAGCGCCGGGGGAGAGGGCCGGGGCTCCGGGGAAGTGAGTCCCGGCCCTCTCCACCGACCAGACAGCGGCAGAACCGGCGCTCAGGAGGCCTTGGAGGCCGGCGCGTGCGCGGGCTCGATCCGGTCGGCCTTGAACGCCACACCGGAGCGCTGGCCCTGCTGCCACGGGATCGCGATCAACGCGACCGGGCGCACCTCGGCGCCCTGCTCCACCGCCGGGGCACCCGGGGTAGTGATGGTCAGGATCTCGGCGCCCTCGTCGTCGACCTTGACCAGCTGCGTGGTGAACAACGGCGCCCCGGTCTGCCGGTCGGTGCGCTGCCGGCCGTCCATGTCGTTCTTCGGACGCGGAGCCGCACCCACGGTGAAACGGGTGCCGCTGGTGTCCACCTTGATCGTTGCCATGACGGTCCTCCTGGGACTCGCGCCCTGTCGTCCCGACTCTCGGGGGAGCGCCTACCAAGGAAAACCGCAGCTCAGAGGTTCGACCCGCACGAAAATGCGACCCGCACAGACGTACGGGTCGCGGGTCTTACCGGGTCAGGTGTCGCGGCCGGGGAGGGCAGCGACAGCGTCGACGACCCAGCGTGGGTCGAAGCTGTCGACTACCTGTCCACCAGTACCAGAGGGCACGGGCTCCGGCCCCGTGACGTGGCCGACACGCGGGTCGAGGAACCGGACGCCCGCTGTCGTCAGCCGGTCGAGGGTGCCGGCCCAGGCCGGGTGTCCCCAGAGCCGGTCATTGACCATCAGCGTCGCCAGGACCGGGGCGCCGGTGCCGAGTGCGTCGCACAGGGCGCCGGTGACGTGATTGTCCATGATCCCGGCGGCGATCTTGTTGGCGGTGTTGAACGTCAGTGGGAACGCCACGACCCGGTCCGGGCGTGGTGTCCGGCGCTGCTCGGTGGCGTGCCGGCGTCGGGTGACGATCTCGTGCTCTGCGATGGCGGCGAGCTTGTCGGGGTCGACCCACTCGGCGCCGGCCTCGCTGACGCCGATCGACAGTTCCCAGCCCTGGTCGGCCAGGGCGCGTGCGACATCGGGTGCGCGGGCGGCCAACGGTGCGCCGCAGACCACGAACCCGAGTGGTGCCGTCATGGCACCTAGTCCAGCACACCGGCCCGGGTTGCGAGCGCCTGCAACGCGTTGCCGTTGCCGCGCTTGGCCCGCGCGAGCATCATCCGCATGATCTCGCGGGCGACGACGTTCTGGGCCACGGCCTCCGGAGCGGCCTTCTCTGCGGCCAGGAGGTTGAGCGTGGCCTCGGCGTCCCGACGACGCTGTGCCTGCGCCCAGGCGAGATCCAGGTTGACCTGCGCTCGGCGCGACGACAACCCGGTTGGGAGGGCGTCGAGGTCCACCGCGGCAGCGGCGTCGAGCGCACCGCCCGGGTTGCCGAGCTCGGCCGCGACCGACACACGGTGGATCGCGACGTTCGTCGGCCCGAACGCTGTCCAGGCGTAGTTCGCATCGTGGCCCAGCAGATCGGCCAACGCGGATGCCTCGGCCAGCCGGCGTTCGGCCTCCCACTGCTCGGTCCGCCGCGCCGCGATCACGGCCGCGATCAGCCACAGTGCCCCGGTGACCGACACCAGAGCCGGGTCGTCGGAACGTACTGCCGGGCCGAGTTGCCCGGCCATGCGCATCGCGAGTTGCTCGGCCTGGTCGACCTGATCGGAGCGCAGCAGCGCGGTCACGACCTGGTAGACCGCCATGCCCTGCGCGGCCGGGGAGTTCGCGCGACCAGCCGCCATCGCGGCCCGGTCCGCCGTCACCGCGCCCAGGTCGCCGACGCCGAGCTTGGTCAACAGCTTGGAGGCTACGACGTAGGTCTCGACGTAGGACAGCGCTGCTTCTCGATCGTCCGTACCGGAATGCAGCAATGCGGCATCGGCGTTCGCGATCAATTTTGGAATGTCGCGGACAACGCTCGCGTATCGAGCCGCTTGGTAATTTGTGTGCGCCTCGGATGCCGAGCGTCGGACCTCTGCTAGTTCGGGGACCGTGTCATTCCCGCCGAGCAGGCCCGTGTATTGGTTGAGCGCGGTACGCACGCTCTCGATGCCCTCGGCGCGCTGCCCACCGTTCGGCGCGAGCTGCCACGGTGTGCCGGTCAGCGCTTGGACGTCGACGTGCAGCAGCCGCGAGAGGTCCAGCAGGACAGACATCCTATCGACCGAGCGGACGCCCCGCTCGACCTGCGACAGCCAGGACTCCGAGCGGCCGATGAGGCCTGCGAGCGCAGCCTGGCTCATGCCACGGCGCCGCCGGTAGGTGGCGATCCGCTTGCCAATCGAATCCTCGGGCACGCCTCATTGTCTCACATCACGATGATCGTTTCCGCCCTTTCGGGCGTCGAATTGCCACTGCGGACGGGCGCGATCTTCCGGACGTACCTTCCGGTCGGTGAGGACTTTCTTTACGTCTTCAAGCCGGCCCTGACGGGCCGGACGGGCGGCGTCGCTGCCGGTTCGCCTCCTGCCTCCGGCCCGGCGACCGGCGCGCGCACGCCCGCCACCGGCAGACCAGCTCGGAACGCGAGAAGACCGCACCCCGGAACGGCCGAAGGTGCGGCAACAAGACTGAGCCCGGCCCGGGTGCATCTCAGGGTTTCGGCCTGAGGCGAGCAGGTCGGAACGGGACGACGATGCGGACATGGCCACCGAGACGCTGTTCGTCGCCATCCTCCTGTTCGAGTCGTCGTCATCTGCGCCGGACTACCGGCCGCTCTACCGCGAGGACATCGTCACGCTGCGGGCCCCGTCACTGAGCAACGCTCGCGATCGGGCAGAGCGACACGGACGCGACGCCCAGATCTCCTACAGCAACCAGGCGGGGGAGGAGATCAGGGATCGACTGTTGGAGGTCGTCGACGTAGCACCCGCCCTGTACGAGAACGACACCTCGCCCGCCGACCTGTACAGCCGCCACTTCCGAGACTTGACCTCCTACCGCACGTTCGAACCCCTCCTCGACGGCGAAGCCCTGTGAAAGGCCGGCCCCGCTCGGCCCAGCCCGAGGGGCTCGGTGCCCGTCACCCCACCGAGACCCGGGAGATCCCTGATGACCGACTCGATGCCCGGTGCCAGCATCCGGAACATGGAGAAGAGCGCATCCCGACCGAAAACTGAGACCAAGGCCTTCTTCGAGATCAAGGTCGGCGTCTACTGCACCGAGGTGCAAGCGAGGAGGCTGGTCGACGAGATCCAACTCCTGCTGTGTCCTGATCCGGAGCACAACGGCCCATGCCCGATCCCCTGGACGACAGCGCATTGGGACCTCGACAGGCCAGAGGCCGACGCGACCTACCCCGCGCTGGTGGAGCAAGTCCGGATCGAGCAGGGCGGAGACCAGAGCTAGCGCGCTGAGGAACGGGCAGCCCACCCCCGATGCCGGAAACGGTCGTACGTGGTCCGCGCGGCATCCAGGGCGAACCTGTGCGGGGCCCCTACCCCACACAGAACCGTCGCTGCGCGAGCGCCTGCGGCGCCCCTGGACACCCCACGGACCACGCCCAAGCCGGCCTCTATCGGGGAAGGGGCCAGCGTGGCGACTGACCACAACCGTGACCGCAACCCACCGGAGAACCGCGAGACACCACCGGACGGCCACGGATGTCTGACCAGCCAGAACAGATCCGCGACCAGGCGCCCCAGTGGCCTTGAAGGCGGACATCGTCGTGGGGACCACTTGGGGACCACACGTCGTGCGTGACCGCGAACGTCGCCTGTCCTGTCCGGGCTCACCACGTCGCCTCGAACGCGTTCGACGTGCGGAAACAGCAACTCCCACGTCCTGGGGGTCAAGGGGTCGCAGGTTCAAATCCTGTCGTCCCGACAGGCATGAGGGCCGGTATCCGAGATGATCGGGTACCGGCCCTTCGTCGTGTGACCTGCAGTTCTGTGGTCCACCCTCTCTGTCGCGCCGTCCTCCCTCGCCGGGCTCGACCTGCAGGTGAGAGTCTCCCGGGTGAGGGGTGAGCGGAGCTCATCGCGCACGTACGAGGACCCCGGAAAGGAAGTCGGTCAGTTCCTCGTGTCCGTGCAGGGGGAGAACGTGTGCGACGTAGTGATCCGGGCGGACGAGAACCATGCAGCCCTCGTCGCGGTCCACCGCTCGCATGTCGAAGATGTCGCCGGCCGCGGGGTCGGGGCAGAAGATCTTCTCGTAGTCGATGAGGCCGAATCCACCCTTGCGGGGGAGCAGGACCTCGGGCATCCGGTCCAGAGCGAGCTCCCGGTGGCCCTGCTGCAGGATCGCCCTGACATCGATCACGGTGTCGGGTGCGGCGCCGGGGGGCGTGAATCGGGTCAGCGCGGACCGGTCCGAGCCGAGGACCTCGCACAGGTCCCGGAACGTGGAACCCGCGACCGTCGGGTCCGCCCGGTCGGCGAAGAGGTAGAGGCGCCAGGCGCCGTCCGCCCGGGCGACGTGCCCGAGGTGCATAGGTGCGGCGTCGGCCAGCCGGATGACGGGGGCGGAGTGGAACCGCATCCCGACCGGGAACCCGGGGGCGAGGTACTGCGACGACCCGGCCGCGGTGATCATCGACGGTGCGTAGCGGACGGCGACGCCCGCGGTGAAGCGCCCCTGGTCGCGGAAGTACTGCTGGAACGTGGCGGGGTCGACGCCGTCCCCGTCGGCAGCGTCGGCCTCCGACGGGCGGGCGCTGAACATCGCGGCGAACTCGCGGTCGAAGTCGATGAGCTCCTGGGCGACCTCCTGGCGCTCCTGGCTGTAGGTGTGGAGGAGCTCGGGCCTGGCCGTCCCCCGGAGCACCGAGCCCAGCTTCCAGCCCAGGTTCCAGGTGTCGGCCATCGACACGTTCATGCCCTGCCCGGCCTTGGCGCTGTGGGTGTGGCAGGCGTCGCCGGCGATGAACACCCGCGGTAGGCGGGTGTCGGTCTCTCCGGCCGGGACGTCGTCGAACTTGTCGCACAGGCGCTGGCCGATCTCGTAGACCGCCCACCACCCGACGTCGTGCACCTCGATGGTGTACGGGTGCAGGATCCGGTTCGCCACGGCGGCGAGCTTCTCCGGGGTGACGTCCCGGTTCCGGAGCATGTCCTGGTCGCGGACGTTGTCGAGCTCGATGTAGAGCCGGACCAGGTAGCCGCCCTCACGCGGGATGATCAGGATGTTGCCGTCGTTGGCGGAGTGGACGGCGCACTTGAGGCGGATGTCGGGGAAGTCGGTCACCGCGAGGACGTCGAGGACGCCCCAGGACTGGTTCATCGGGTCGCCGACCAGACGGCGACCGATCGCGTCGCGGGTGCCGCTGCGCGACCCGTCGCAACCGATCACGTACCTGGCCCGGATCGTCGTGGACTCACCGGTCGGTTCCAGTCCCTCGAGGTGCCCGAGCTCGACGGTGACCGGGTGGTCGGACGAGCCGCTGGTGTCGATGCGGATGTCGTCGGCCTGCAGGCCGTAGTGCGGAGTCGTGCGGCTGGCGGACCGCTCCATGTGCTCACGCAGGTAGGCGAGCATCCGGGCCTGGTTGACGATCACGTGCGGCATCTCGGAGAGGCCCTGCTCGACGTCGTCGACACGACCGGCGCGCACGATCCGGGACCGGTCCTTCGGGTCCGGACTCCAGAAACTGACCTCGTTGACCCGATACGCCTCGTCGATCAGGCGATTGGCCAGGCCGAACGCCTCGAACATCTCGACGGTGCGGCATGCGACCCCGTCGGCCTGTCCGACCTCGAGGGGGCCGTCCTTGCGGTCGACCACCACCGTCCGGATGTCCGGGAAGTTGGCCAGCTGCGCCGCCAGGACGAGACCGGCGGGACCGCATCCGACGATCAACACATCGGTCTCGTCCGGCAGGCCGGGAGGCCGTTCCCGCACCGACGGGTGCGCGTCCTCGACGAGGGGATCGCCCGTCCTGTAACCGTCGAGATGGAACTGCATGGTTCAGGTTCCTCCGAATTCACCAAGGTCGGCACTCACCGACGGCCGCCCGCCGACCGGTCACGCTCGGCGGCCCCAGCGGCGTGCTCAGTCCACGGCCGGCAGCCGGCGCACGAGGTAGTCCCAGGCGGCGCGGACGGCACGGTCGTTGTAGATGTGGTCCCGTTTGGCCAGCGACTCCTCCGGCGGCGACCAGCTCGGCCACCCACCGGCGGCGTGGGTGCGCAGCTGCTGCTCGCATGCCTGCTCGAGCAGCACCGCGGCCACGGTTGCCTCCGGCAGCGACGCACCCACGGCCACGATGCCGTGGTTGACCAGGAACACCGCCCGGGCGTCACCGAGTGTGAGCGCGACCGAGCGGCCGAGGTCCGGGGTGAGAACGAGGTCGGCGGTGTCGGTGAAGCGTGGAACCGTCGGCGGCACGAAGTAGTTGGCCGCGTGGCTGACCGGCCGCAGGTCCTGCCCGCTGGCAGCCAGGGCGACGGCGTGCGGTGGGTGGGTGTGCACGACCGCGCCGACGTCCGGGCGGGCAGCCATGATCTCGGTGTGGATCGGGTACTCGCTGTGCCGGGCGCCGTCGCCCTCGAGCACCGTTCCGGACGGGTCGACCAGGTGCACCCGCTCCGGGGTGACCTCGTCGAGCCCCCACTCCGCGGTCTTGAGCCAGACGCCGCGGCCCTGCGGGTCGCGGACCGAGGCGTGGCCCCAGATCAGGTCGTGGTGGCCCGTGGCGGCGAGTACCCGGCACGACGTGGCCACCAGCTCGCGGAGGTCGGTCGTCGTGGCGGTTGCGGACTCGATGGTCATGCGGGGGCGGTCTCCGATCGTGTGACGTCTCTTCGCCCCACGACGTGGAGCGTCAGAGCAGGAGCTTGTCGATCTCCTCGGCCGCGGCGAGCAGCTGGGCGAGGACGGTCTTGCGGGCGCCGGCCGTCATCCGGCTGACCGGTGCGGAGGCCGTCACGGCCATCGGTGTCGGACCGGAGGACAGCGCGACGGCGAGGGAGCTCACGCCCTCCTCGCTCTCCTCCTGGCTGGTCGCGAAACCCTGGCTGCGAACCTCGGCGAGCTCGCGCACCAGGTCGGTGCGGGTGGCCACGGAGTTGGAGGTCAGGCGGGTCAGCTCCTCGTCGGGATAGATCCGGAACAGGTCCGCCTCGGTGAGTGTGGCCAGCATCGCCTTGCCGTTGGACGTACAGTGCGCCGGCATCGTCCGGCCCAGCCGGCCCCCGACGCGCAGCGCGCGGCCGCTCTCGATCGAGTCGATGAAATGCACGTCGTTGCCCTCGAGCCGGCCCAGGTGCACCGTCTCGTTCAGGTCGGCGTTGAGCCTCTCCAGCACCGGGCGCGCGCGGGTGCGTACATCGAGCCGACGGAGGACGCCGAAGGCGAGCCCGTCCAGCGTCGGCCCCGGGATGTAGCTGCGGGTGCCGGCTTCCTGCCGCACGAACCCGCGGTACTGCAGCATCATCAGCAGCCGGTGCGCGGTCGAGGAGGCGACGTCGAGGTACTGGCTGACGTCGGTGAGCCGCAACCGCGGTCGCTCGCCGAGCAGCAGCAGGATCCGCAACGCGTTGTCGACCGACTCGATCGGATACCGCGGCGTCTCGCCGTACTCCGGTGTGGGCGGAAAGCCCTCGACTCCGTCCATGGCACGACCCTACGCGATGTCTGCTGTGCAGAGAGTCGCACTCGGCATGGGTGGCCGCCGGGTTCGAACTCCGGTGTTCGCTCATGTCAGGCCAACCGCGCGAGCTCGTGCCGCCAGGCCGTGTCGTGGTTGAACGACCCGCCGAGATCGGGCAGCTGGGCCATGTCCGCCTCGGGCAGGTCCTGCAGCCGCCCGCCGGCCGAGACGACGGTCAGGGACAGCCGTGCGATCCGCTCCACCGACACCGCGTTCAGCACCGCCTCCGGCACGCCGGCTCCGGCGCTGGTCAGACCGTGCCCGCGGAGCAGGACCACCGGACGCCCGTCCATGGCGGTGACCATCTCGGCGGCGAGAGTCCGGTTCCGGACCAGGACCGCCCGCGGGTACACCGGCACGCCCGCGTGGGCCAGCTTCGTGCCGGGCATGTCGAAGGCGCCGACGATCGGGCGGATACCCAGCCCGGCGAGGTCGGCCGCGACCACCGTCTCCGGATGTGCGTGCACGACGGCCGTGACCTCGGGCCGGGTCCGGAGCACCTCGGTGTGCAGCGGCAGCTCGTTCGGCGGGCTCCACGCCTGCAGCTCGTCCGGGGCGCCCGGCTCGCCGTCGAGCGTGACCAGGTGCACGTCCTGCGCCGTGGTCCAGGCGAGCCCGCGCTCCTGCGGCCCCCGGCAGCGCACCAGCAGCCGGCGTTCGTCGATCCGCAGGCTGACGTGTCCGAGATAGCCGGGGGCCAGGTCGCGAGCGGCCAGGACCCGGCAGGCGTCGGCGACCTCCCGGCGGAGCGGGGCCAGCTCCGTGCTCGGGTCGGTCACGACGTGCCCGCCGCGCGGCGGGCCGGGAGCCCGGCGAGCTGGGTCACGGCGTCGTCGAACGTCGCGGCGGTGCCCATCAGCCTGCGGCAGACGACCAGCGCCTTCGGCCAGTTCACCGTGACCGCACCGCACAGCAGGCCGCTGTCGTCGGTGTAGACCGCGGCGCCGCGCGCCTGCGCGCCGTCGAGGTCGCCGAGCAGCTCGTGCCGGGTCGCGGCACCCGGCCGTCCGACGATCTGGATCCGCCAGTCGTACTGGTCGCTCCACACGTACCCGTCCTGGCGGTGTGCGCGGAGGTCGTCGGGGTGCACGAGGTTGTGCGCGACGACGGCGGCCTGTTCGACGGCGTTGGTCCAGTGCTCGACGCGCCGGTGCTCCTCGAGGCCCGGGTGGTACCAGCGGGCCACGTCGCCCACCGCGTACACGTCGGGGGAACCCGGTGCGCGGCCGTGTTCGTCGCAGACGACGCCGTCGTCGACCAGCAGGCCGGAGTCCTGCAGCCAGGCGTCGTTCGGGACCGCGCCGATCCCGACCACCACCGTCCCCGCGCGGAGCTCGGTGCCGTCGGTGAGCCGTACCCGCAGGTCTCCGGCCCGCCCGCGCACGTCCTCCACGCCCACCCCGAAGCGGGTGGCGACGTCGTGCCGGTGGTGCAGCGTGGTGACGTGCTCCGCCACGGCGTCGCCGATCACCCGGCCGATCGGAGCCCGCAGCGGGTCGACGACGGTCACGTCCCGGCCCAGTGCGCGGGCGGTCGCGGCCACCTCGGCGCCGATGAACCCGCCGCCGACGACGACCACGGGGCCCTCGGCGTCGAGGTCACGGCGCAGCGCGGTGGCGTCGGTGAGCGAACGGAGCACGTGCACCCCGGACCCGGTGATCCAGGGGGAGGGCCGGGCGCCGGCCCCGGTGGCGAGGACCACGGCGTCGTAGCCCAGCGCCGTGCCGTCGGCGAGCTCGATCCGCCGGCCGGCGGCGTCGAGCCGCGCCGCGCCGACGCCCAGCCGCAGCTCGATGCCGGCCGCCTCGGCGGCCGCGGTGTCGAGCAGCGTGATCCGGTCGGTGTCCCACGAACCGGCCAGCAGCTGCTTGGACAACGGCGGCTTGTCGTAGGGGAGGTCGGCCTCCTGCCCCACCAGCACGATCCGGCCGGTGAACCCTTCGGTGCGCAGCGCCTGCGCGGTGCGTACGCCGCCGACGGAGCTGCCGACCACGACGACGGTGCCGGTGGTCCGGTCCATCAGTCCTCGATGCCCAGCGCGTCGACCGGGCAGCTGCGGGCCGCTTCCTGTACCCGCGGGCGGTCCTCGTCGGCGATCTCCGTCCGGAGCAGCACGACCTTGCCGTCGTCGTCGATGTCGTAGACGTCCGGGGCGCCGGTGATGCAGTTGCCGTATCCCTGGCATGCCTCGACGTCGGCCAGTAGCCGGGCCATGGTGGTCCTCTCTGTGGGGTGGGTCGGGTTCGTCACGAACGCTTTCGCGGCGCGGAGACGCCGGTTCCGCCGTCGGGGTGCACGACGCCGCCGGTGATGCCGCGCGCGCGTTCGGAGGCGAGGAAGACGTAGCTCCAGGCGTGGTCCTCGCCGGACAGCGCCACCTGGAGCGGCACCCGGGTGGCGAGCTCCTGCTCCCGGCCGGGGGTGTCACCGAGGCTGCGGTCGGCGGTGCCCAGGCTCGGTAGCCCGCGCAGGTCGGTGCCCACCGTGCCGCCGGGCGCGACGCCGTTGACCCGGACCTTGGGCGCCAGGTCGTGGGCGAGGGCGGTGACCAGTCCGCGGACGGCGAACTTGGAGGACATGTAGAGGACCCCGCCGCGCCCGGGGGAGTAGGACGAGGTCGACTCGGTGAGCAGCACGACCCCGCGTCCGGACTCCTGCAGGTGACCCAGCGCCGCCTTGACCGAGTGCAGGTGGCTCAGGACGTTGGTCCGGAACATCTCGTCGAAGGCGGTGTCCAGGACGTCGGCGTCGAGCTCGGTGATGCTGCGGTAGAAGTCGAACACCCCGACGCAGTTGACCAGCACGTCGAGTCCGCCGAAGGCCTCCACAGCGGCTGCGACGGCGCGGTCGTTGTCGTGACGGGTCGTCGCGTCGCCGACGGTGACCGGCACCTCGGGCCGGGCCGCCGCGAGGGCGGCCGACTTCTCGGCGTCGCGTTCGAGGACCGCGACCCGGGCGCCTTCGGCCCGGAAGGCGTCGACGACCGCGCGGCCGATGCCCGACCCGGCCCCGACGACCAGGGCGCGCCTGCCCTCCAGCCACCCGGTCACGAGTCGGCCCCACTCGGTGCGGGCGGGCTGTCGTCGTCGGGGATCAACGGGGCGAACGGGGTACCGATCATCGCGGAGAACGTGGCGGTGTTCTGCCAGGTCAGCGACTCGAGCTCGAGCGGGCACAGGGTGACCCACTGCCCGGACTTGGGCGACTCGACCAGCAGCCGCGCCCCGTTGCGGGTGCGGACCAGACGCACCCGGACCTCGGCGAACTCGTTCGCCACCGTGATCGGCTCGCCGGCGGCGTTCTCCAGCAGCTCGGCGTGCTCGGACGCGGCCCGGCGCGCGGCCCGCGCGTCGGTCTGCTCGCCCTCCCACTCCAGCGTCACAGGAAGATCGCCAGGTTCTGCATCCGCATGACCGAGTCGTCGACCAGGATCGTGCGGCGGGCCAGCTTCCAGCCCTCGGGTGTGGAGCGCAGCAGGTCCTCGCGCCCGGCGGAGACGAACGAGCCCTCGCGGACGTCGCCCCGGTTGCGGAACAGCAGGGTCGCCGACTCCACCACCAGGTGGTCGGGGTCGTCGGTGGCGAACGTGCGCACGTTGCTCAGGTGGTGGCGCAGCCGCGACGGGGGGTCCTCGGTCCAGGCGTGCTCGGTGAGGAACCGGGCCACCCGGCGCGAGAGCGAGTACTTGTCCTCGTCGAAGTGGGCCATGCCCGGCGAGGTGTCGTAGCCGGCGCCCAACGCCGTGGTGACCCGTACCGGCATCAGGTAGTGGATGTCGTCGGTGAGCAGGTCGAGCCACTCGCTGTAGGCCTGGGCGTCGAGCAGCCACGCCTCGTCCACCAGCCACTGGTGGGCCGTCAGGTGGCGCTCGTCGCCGAAGCCGATGGTAGTCCCGGTGCGCTGCACGCGGGAGGCGTGCCCGCCGAGGGCGGACCGTGAGGAATGCGTCCCGGGACCGGTCGGTGCGGTCGTGGTCGGGTCGTTCATGCCGGGGTCACCGCCTCCGGCTCACCGACGGTGAGGGTGCCGGCGGCCGCCTGCGGGGTCGCCAGGTCGTCGGCCCAGCGATGCAGCAGTGCCCGCTGGTTGTACTCGCTGTAGCCCGTGTGGGCCGAGCCCGGGCCGTGGAACTGCTCGGGCGTCAGCTGGGGCACGACCTCGGTGTCGTCCTCGAGGATCCCCATCCTGCTGTTGAGCTGGAGCCGCCGTGCCATCGAGCCGGCTGCGGTGTTGGTGAGCGAGACCCAGTTCTCCACGTCGTCCTGCTCGAACATGCCGGTCGAGCCGAAGCACATCAGGTACGCCTTGTAGGACAACGCCTTGAACTCCTCCGGGGCCTCGGCGTCCACGGCGAACCAGGACAGCACCTCGGTCTCGTCCTCACTGATCGGCTGCCACTGCCGGATCGAGATGAACGGCAGCACGTCGTCGGACTCGGCCACCCGGGGCCAGTTGTGCACGAACGACAGGTTCGGGTAGATCGACGCCGCGCTGATCATGAAGCCGTCGGTGCCGACGAGGTCACGCTGGTCCTGTGACCACTGCTGCGTCATCCGGTCGACCATCTCCTGGGGGTAGCCGACGTAGCGCAGCCGCTCGTCCAGGGTGCCCGGCGGGAGCTTGTAGGTCGTCCCGCCGCCGGCCCCGGCCCAGTAGGTGGCGCCGTCCTTGCGCTTCTCCGCCTTGGGCTCGCGGAACAGGCCGATCTCCACGACCGAGGTGTGGGTCTGCGGGGTGTGGTACATGTCGCCGGCGAAGTTCTCCGCGCCGATCTTCCAGTTCGCCTTGACCCGCCACCGTTGCGGGCCGCGCAGCTCGATGCCGCTGGCGCTCTGCTTGGTGTAGTAGTCCAGGTAGAAGCGGAAGTCGCCGAGGAACTCCTCCAGCGGAGGGGCCTGCGGGTCCATGCTGAGGAAGATCATGCCGTTGTAGGTGGCCAGGTTCGGGGCCGGCAGCAGCCGCTGGCCCTTGCGCTTGAAGCCGGCCTCGCCGCCGTAGGCGTCCTGGTGGAACGGCAGGCCGACGATCCGGCCGTCGTTGCGGTAGGACCAGCCGTGGTACGGGCAGCGGAAGTGCGAGGCGTTGCCCATCTCGGCGCGGCAGACCTGCATGCCGCGGTGCAGGCACATGTTGAAGTGCGCGCGGATCTCGCCCTTCTCGTCCCGGGTGACGATGAACGAGTCCTCCAGTACCCGGCGGACCACGTAGTCACCGGGCCGGGCGATCTCGGACTCGTGCCCGACGAAGACCCACGCGCGGGAGAAGACACGCTCCTTCTCGAGCTCGAAGATCTCCCGGTCGTTGTAGACGTGCGCGGGGATCATCCCGCGACGCACGGCGTCGAGAACGTCGGTCTGGTCGGTCATCGATCCGTCCCTGTGGTGCTTGTTCTGCTTGAAAGAGGTTGTCTCTGTTCAGTAGAGCAACTTGCTCCGGGTGCGTCAACCGGGCTCAGTCCTGCAGGACGACCGTCACAGCCTTGGTCTCGCTGTAGGACAGGAGTTCCTCGACGGACTCCTCGCGCCCGACGCCGGAGGACTTCGTCCCGCCGAAGGGGAGTCCCCAGTAGTGCCGCGAGCTGCCGTTGATCCAGACGTAGCCGGCCTGCAGCCGCCCGGCCATCCGGTGGGCGCGGGTGACGTCGCTCGTCCACACCCCGGCGGTGAGGCCGTAGTCGGTGCGGTTGGCGATCTCGACCGCCTCGGCCTCGTCGGCGAACGTGAGCACCGAGAGCACCGGGCCGAAGATCTCCTCCATGGCGGCGGGGTTGTCCGGTGCCATGTCGCTGAGCACGGTCGGGGCGACGTACCAGCCCTGCTCGCCGACGGTGTCGGGGCGTCCGCCACCGGCGACCACCTCGGCGCCGGCATCGGTCGCGGCGCGGATCTCTCCGAGCGTCTTGTCGTACTGTCTGCGGTCGATCACGGGGCCCATCTGGGTCCCCTCGGTCAGCGGGTGCCCGACCCGGACGGCGCGCACCTGCTCGACCACGGAGGCCAGAACCTCGTCCGCGATCGACTCGTGCAGCAGCAGCCGGCTGGTCGATCCGCAGGACTGTCCGGCGGTGGCGGTGAAGTTCATCCCGGAGACGGCGCTCGCCGCCGCCGCGTCGAGGTCGGCGTCGGGCATGACGACCAGGGCGTTCTTGCCGCCGAGCTCCAGGCTCACGTACTTCACGCCGGACTCCGCGGCCTCGCGTTGGATGAGCCGTCCCGTGTCGGGTGCCCCGATGAAGCCGATGCGGCGGATCAGGGGGTGTCGGACCAGCGCCTGCCCACTGACCGCGCCACGCCCCGACACGACGGCGCACAGGTCGGGCCCGAACACCTCCGCGGCCAGCTCGGCCATCCGGAGTGAGGACAACGGCGCCTGGTCGGGAGCCTTGAGGACGACGGCGTTACCGGCGACCAGGGGAGCGGCGACCTTTCCGGCGGCGAAGAACAGCGGATGGTTGAACGGGACGATCCGGCCCACCACGCCGTATGGTTCCTGCACGCTGTAGTGCAGGTTCTCCGACAGCGGGTAGGTCGCCCCACCCAGCGCGAGCGCGTGATCGGCCATGATCTCCAGCAGGGTCGCCGCCGCGTCGACGTCGGCCCGCATGACCGGCAGCGGGAACCCGGCATCGACCGCGTCGAGGGTGGCCAGTTCGTCGGTGTGTGCCCGCAGCAGAGCCGCGAACTCGCGCACCATCGCCGCGCGCGCCCTCGGCGGGAGCGATCCCCAGGCACGCTGTGCCCCGGCGGCGGCCGCCACGATCCGGTCCACGTCCTCGACCGAGCAGTCCGGGGCGTCGGTCAGGACGCCGCCGGTCGTCGGGTCCTCCACCTCGTAGCGGGCCGTACCGCCCAGCGGCCGACCGCCGAGGAGGACCTCGAAACGGCCGTCGACGACGGCGCGAGGGGTGTCGGACACGGTCATGGGTGATTCCTTCCGGAAGGACGAGCCGGCGGCGTGTCGTCGCCGACGTGCGGCAGGGGGAGGCGTCTCCCTCGGGTCGGCTCAGCTCGTGGGCAGGACGAACAGGAGCCACGTGATCACCGGTGCCGTCACCACCATCGCCGCGCCCCAGCCGAGCATCGTGCGGAACAACGGCCGCCGCTCCTGCTCCGGCGCGGTGGCCAGGGTCAGTGCTCCGACCGAGGAGAACGGGGTGGAGTCGACGACGGTCGCGGAGATCGACAGCGCGATGATCATGCCGGTCACGCCGACCTCGCCCTGGACGAGGAACGGCACCGCGAGCGGGATGAGGACCCCCAGCAGGCCGGCGCTGGAGCCGAACGCGGACGTGAAGGCGCCCACCAGGCAGAGCAGGTACGCGGTGAGCAGCGGCGCACCCAGCGAGGCGATCCCGCCGCCGATCACATCGACCGTGCCGTAGCGCTGCAGTGCCCCGACGAAGGTCACGATGCCGCAGATGAGCAGCACCACCGACCACACGATCCGCTTGTCGGCCAGCTGGAAACGGGACGGGAACGTCAGGTGCAGCAGCGCCGCCGCGATCAGGGCCAGGAAGCCGATCTCCAGGTCGAAGACCAGGGCGCCGACGGCGACGGCGACGATGACGATCAGCGTCACCACCTGGTCCAGGCGCAGCCGGGTGCGCTCCGGGGTGTCGAGGGGCGGCCTCGCGAAGGTCTCGCGCGAGGACGTATCGCCGGCGTCGACGGCGCTGCTCGTCGTGCCCCCATCGGCCACGTGTGTCCCGGCACCGCCCGCGCGGACGAGTGCGGCGGCGCTCGTCGCGTGCTCGTGGCGGCGGCGCAGCAGATCGCGACCGCCGAAGCAGAGGTAGATCACGATGGCGAGTGCGATGTTGTAGGCCGCATTGCCGAGGAAGAGTTCAGCGGCGGAGACCTGGAGCCCGTTGTTCACGGCGGTCTGGCGGACGATGACCGCAAGGCCGTTGAGCGGCGAGAAGTTACCGAGGCACGAGCCGTGCATGACCATCAACGCCGCCATTCGGCGGTCGATCCCGTAGCGCTCACCTAGGCGCATGCACAGCGGGGCCAGCATGGCGACGCCCGCCGGGCCGAGTGCGCCCGCGGTGGTCGGGATCGCGGAGAAGACGAAGATCAGCCACGGGACGAGGACGGGGCGGTCGCCCACCAGCCCGATGGCGCGGTCGACCAGCCACTCCAGGGTCCCGTTCACCGCTGCCAGGCCGAACAGGTAGGTCACCCCGACCAGCAGGACGAACAGGTCGGGCGGAAACCCCGCGATCGCCTCGTCGGGGCTCTCGCCCACGACCAGGGTGCCGACGAGGAATGTCGCGATCAGTGCGAGTGCGCCGATATTGACCGGTCGGACTGTGCCCACGATGAACACGAGTACGAGGGCCACGACGCCGATGACGTGGATGGACACGGCTCTCCCGGAACGGTGGGTCGCGCGGCGACCGGGACGGCACCATTCCGCCCGTCAACGATTTTCGCCGCAGGGAGGAAACTCCCTCTGTTATGCAGAGGAACTTTCTGTCAAACTGCCGACCGTGTCAAGACTCACGGGAAGTCCGGCAGCGGGGGGATCGATGGAGACGGGAGAGGGGGCCACGGTCCGGACGGGAGCGGACCTCGTCGTCGAGTGCCTGGCCGCAGAGGGGGTCGAGCTGGTCGCCGGGGTGCCGGGGACGACGGTGATGGACCTGATCGACAGTCTGGCTCGCCAGCAGGCCGTCCGGTTCGTCTCGACCCGTCACGAGCAGGTGGCGGGGTTCCTGGCCGACGGTGTGTCCCGGTCCGGTGCGGGCGTCGGGGTCTGTCTCGTCTCTCGCGGCCCTGGAGCTGCCAACGCTGCGATCGCCGTGCAGAACGCCTACGACGAGTCGGTGCCTCTGGTCCTGTTGGTCGGGCAGGTGCCCGCAGGGGTCGTGGAGCGCCGCGCGTTCGAGGAGTCCGATGTCGTCGCCACCTTCCGGCCCATGAGCAAGTGGGCCGTCGAGATCCATCAGGCGGCACGGGTGCCGGAGCTCCTGCAACGTGCCGTGCGCACGGCCGTCGGTGGCCGCCCGGGACCTGTCGTGGTGTCGCTGCCGCTGGACGTGTTGCAGGATGTCGTGGACCACGGTGTCCGTCCGGCCGTGCGCTCACGTAACCACCCGCCGGGTCCGGCTCCGGCAGCGGTGCGGGACGCGGCCGCGGTCCTGCGCGACGCGGAGCGGCCCGCCGTGCTGATCGGCGGTGGTGGTGGAGGGGATCCGGCCGCTCTGCTCGAGCTCGCCGAGCGGCTCGGGGCTCCGCTGCTCACGACATGGCTGCGGCAGGGCTCCGTCCCGCACGACCATCCCGCGTTCCTGGGTGCGCTGGGCTACGGCGCGCACACGGTGACCGAGGACGTGGTCCGCGACGCCGACGTACTGGTCGCGTTGGGCTGCCGGTTCTCCGAGTTCACGACCAAGCGGTGGACCCTGGTCTCGCCGGACACACGGCTGGTCCACGTCGACGTCGATGCGGAGGAGCTGGGGCGGGTGTACCTGCCGGAGGTCGGCATCGTGGCCGACGCCGCTCTCGCCGCCCGTGCGCTGACCGCGGCGCTGGACGAGACGCCACCGGAGCTGGCGGCACGACGCGCCGATCGCCGCAGCGCTCTGCGGAAATCCTATGAAGGGGTTTCCTCCCTCTCGTCGCCCGCGCTGGCCGACGACGATCCCGCCGGGGGAGTCAGCAGTGTGGCCGCGGTGTCCGCCCTGCAACGGATCGCCGACGCCGACGGCGTCCTGCTCGTGCAGGACGCGCCTAGCTTCGGCCCGTGGAGCCACCGCTACCTGCGCCTGCACCGCCCCGGCTCGTTCTTCGGCTCCGCGGGCGGGGCGATGGCGTGGGGCATGCCCGCTGCGATGGGAGTGGCACTGGCCCGTCCCGACCAGCGCGTGGTCGCGGTCAGCGGGGACGGCAGCTTCTGGATGGTCGCCCAGGACTTCGAGACCTGTGTCCGGGAGTCGATCCCGGTCGTCAACGTCGTGATGAACAACAGCGCCTACGGCAACACCCGCGACCGGCAGCGGTCGGCGCATGCCGGGCGCTATCTCGGGGTCTTCTACGGCAACCCCGACCTGGCCGAGTTCGCCCGGTCCCTGGGCGGTCACGGTGTACGGGTGACGGCCGACGACGAGCTCGGCCCTGCGCTGGAGAAGGCCCTGGCCCAGGACGGACCGGCGATCGTGGACGTCGTCCAGGACCAGATGTACGGGCTGCCGCCCGGGCTGCTGCCCCCGGCAGCCCGCTGAGGTCCGCCGTGTCGGAGACGTTCCGGCTCCCGGTGACGGTGTCGGCCACCCGCAGGCCTCTGCCCGGGCGTCACGAGCAGCTCCACGCATGGGCGGCGAGGCTCGGCGCCGAGGCTTCCCGTGTACCCGGCCACCTGGATTCGCAGGTCGAGCGCCACGACGACGGCACCGTCACGGTCGCGTTGGTCTTCGACAGCGCGGCCACGCTCGCGGTCTGGGAGGCGAGCGCCTCGCGGGCCAGGTGCTTGGCCGCCGCCGACCTGCTCACCGACGGGGTACCGGCTCCGGTCACCGTCGGCCGGGCGCAGCCCTCCGGTGCGCCGCCCCGGTGGCGGACCGCCATGGTGGTCTGGGCCGGCTTGTTCCCGTTCTCGTTGCTGTTCACCGCCACCGCCGGCCCGGTGGTGACGACGTTGCCGGTGCTCGCCCAGTCCCTGGTCACCAGCATGGTGCTCGTCCCGCTGGCCGTGTACGTCGGCATTCCGCTGGTCAACGCGATGATCCGTCGGTGCGGTCGTTGACCCGCCCTCCCGGCGACGCCCACCGACTCCGGCAGTCGCACGAACGACGGTGACGAACCCGACCCGGATCCGGCCCCCGAAGGAGTTGCAGATGATCTGTGAGGAACACATGACCTGCGAGACGAGCGAGCGGCGCGCCGTGGTGCGCCCCGGACCCGGAGGTCCCCGATGAGCCGCGTCCCGCTCACCCTGGCCTGCTGGGACTACGATCGGACCCGCGCGCTGGCCGACGGCACCGTCCGGCCCGACGGCGTCGACCTCACCTATCTGAGCCTCCCGGTCGAGGAGACCTTCTTCAGGATGCTCCGGCACCGGGAGTTCGACGCAGCAGAGATGTCACTGGGGTCCTATGTGACCGCCGCCGCGGCCGCGCCGGACGCCGGCGGTCTGATCGCGATCCCGGCGTTCCCCTCGCGGGCGTTCCGGCACCACGGCATCTACGTGAACGGCGACAGTGGGATCGAGAACCCGTCGGACCTGGTCGGCCGCACCGTCGGCGTGCCCGAGTACCAGCTGACGGCCGTGGTGTGGATCCGCGGGATCCTGGCCGACCGGCACGATGTCCCGGTGGCGTCGGTGCGGTACCGGACCGGTGGCATGCACTCGCCGGGCCGGGTCGAGAAGCAGGTCCTGGACCTGCCGCCGGAGATCGACGTGGCACCCATCGCTCCGGACCGGACGCTGGTGGACATGCTCGTCACCGGTGAGATCGACGCGCTCTACGCGCCCCGCACGCCACGCCCGGTGCTCGAGGGCCGGCCCGAGGTGCGACGCCTGTTCGCCGACCCCCGCGCCGTCGAGGAGCAGTACGCCCGGGACACCGGGATCTTCCCGATCATGCACACCGTGGTCCTGCGGCGGGACGTCTACGAGGCGCGGCCCTGGCTGGCCGGTTCCCTGCTCAGTGCGTTCGAGCAGGCCAAGTCGCTCTCGATGGCGCGCATGGCGGAAACGGCGGCGAACCCCTACGCCGTCCCCTGGCTCTACGACGAGGTCGAGCGGACCCGAGCGTTGTTGGGTCGGGACTTCTGGCCGTACGGCCTCGATGCGAACCGCCGGACGTTGGACGTTTTCCTGCGCTATGCACACGAGCAGGGCATGACCGGCCGCCGGCTCGCCCCCGACGAGCTCTTCGCGTCCGAGACACACGAGACCTACGTCATCTGAGTCGCCGGTCGTTCCGTCGCTCGCCTCGACGTACACCTGGAGCATTCCACCGCACCGTCACGGCCGGGACCGCAGCAGCGACGCGGCGAGCAGCGCGACCTCGACCTGCAGCCGGTCGTCGCCGAGCGGCCGGCCCCGCAGGTCCTCGGCCTTGCGCACCCGGTAGTGCACCGTGTTCTTGTGCAGGTGCAGCCGGCCGGCTGCCTGCGTGTAGCTGCCCCCGGAGGCGAGGAAGACCCGCAGCGTCTCCCGCACCTGGTCGACACCGGGCTCGTCGGAGTCCAAATCGGACAGTACGCGGGCGACCCAGCGGCGCAGGTCCTCGGTCCGTTCGGTGAGCAGGGCCGGGATGGCGACGTCGTCGAACTCCGTCACCGGCGGGGTGAGGACGGAGTTCTCGACGACCGCCCGGGCCCGGACCGCCTCGGCGAGCGACCCGCGGAACCCCGACAGGCCGGCCGCGGGCGCTCCGAGCGCGACGCACACGTCGCCCGGCATCCGGGCACGGAGGAGCTCGACGTCCAGCGTCGGTGCGGTCGGCCCGGAGTGCCACGCCCACAGCGTGCGGCTGTCGGCCAGCACCGTCAGAGGGGGCCGCCCCGCCGCGTCGTGCAGCAGGCGGGCACCGGCCTGGAGCAGCCCGTCGTCGTCCGGGGCGTCCGTCGGCCCCGATATCCAGAGCACGGCCGCCCGGTGCCAGCCGCGCACCGGCAGCCCCAGCAGCTCGTCGGCGGCGCTGTCCGAGAGCGGATCGGTGTCGAGGACCATCCGGATCCTGGCTGCCAGGCCGGCCCCGGAGCGGGTGCTCCACCGGCGCCGCTCGGTCTCGTAGATGTCGATCAGCCCTTCGACCACCTGGTCGATGTAGCGGTTGGTGCGCTCGGACAGCGACGCCACCGCGGCCAGGACGACGTCCGGGTCGCGTCGATCGCCCCGGCGCAGCGAGTCGAGCGCCCACTGCCCGAACCGGTGCTCGCCGAGCCGGTAGGCGCGCAGCAGGGCCTCCAGGGACAGCTCGTGCTGGGCGAAGCGGCGCGCGTACTCCGCCGCCGCCGGCGGGACCGCGATCTGCTCGACCGGGATCGCGTGCGCCAGGAGGTCCACGATGCCCACCAGGTTCGCCGAGGTGCTGGCGACCATCAGCTGCCGCACGGCCTCGTCGTGCCGGAACTCCGGGATCATCTCGACGAACCAGTCGGTGAGCTCGACGGTGAGTTCCGGCAACCGGGCGTCGATGTCACGGGCGACGGTCGCCACGACGTCGTCGACGTGGGCGGACATGCCGCCGAACCTATAGCGCCCGACGACCGCGACCGACACCACCCGCGACGTTCACCTGTCCGGGGCCGGGCTTGTGCCGTGCGCACAACGGCGGTCCGCGACTTCATGACGTGCGCCCATGGTGACCGTCACACCGCGGTCCTACCTTTCCTCCACCCGACAACGACCGTCCGGAGGATGGCCCCGATGCACATCGCCGTGCTTCCGCAGGAACGGGCAAGGACCGCACCGCACTCGCCGTGCGTCGCCGACGACGCCCGGGCGCTCGACAACTCCGCGTTCGCGCACGCGGTCCTCGGCGCGGCGGCGGCGCTCCGTTCCGCGGGCGTGGCACGCGGCGACGTCGTCGCCGTGATGCTGGTGAACCGGGTGGAGTTCGTGGTGACGCTGTTCGCCGCGTGGCACCTCGGCGCCGTCGTCACCCCGGTGAACCCCGTCCTGACCACCGACGAGGCCGGCTTCCAGATCACCGACGCCGGCGCGGGCGTCGTCGTGGGGGAGCGGGCCGCCTCGGACCTGGTGACGCTGGACGTCGCCGAGCTCGACGCCGATCCGGACACCGCTCCCGCACCCTCCACGGTGGAACCGGACGGGCTCGCGCTGCTGATCTACACCAGCGGGACCACCGGGCGTCCCAAGGGCGTGATGCTCGACCACACGAACGTCGGGGTCATGTGCGAGACGATCGTCGCCGCCCTCGGGCTGGACGGCTCGGACCACAGCCTGCTGGTCCTGCCGCTGTTCCACGTGAACGGGATCGTCGTCTCGGTGCTGTCGCCGTTGCTCGCCGGCGGGTGCGCGTCGATCGTCGGCCGGTTCCGCGCCGGCTCCTTCGCCGCCGAGCTGGAGCGCGTCCGTCCGACCTACTTCTCCGCGGTCCCCGCGATCTACGCCATGCTCGTGGCGCTGCCGCCCGAGGTGGAGCCGGACACGAGCTCGTTGCGCCGGGTGATCTGCGGCGCCGCACCGATGCCTGCCGAGCTCATCGCCCGGTTCGAGCAGCGCTTCGGGGTCCCCGTGATCGAGGGGTACGGCCTGTCCGAGGCGACCTGCGCCTCGACGCTCAACCCCCCGTCCGGACCGCGCAAGCCGGGAACGGTCGGTCTGCCGCTGCCCGGGCAGCGGATCGCGCTGGTCGACGCCACCGGAGCCGTCGTCACCGACGGGCCGGGGGAGGTGGTGATCTCCGGGCCCACCGTCATGCGCGGCTACCTGAACCGTCCGGAGGAGACCGCAGCGACGATCAGGAACGGGTGGCTGCACACCGGTGACGTCGGACGGTTCGACGACGACGGCCATCTCGTCCTCGTGGACCGGATCAAGGACATGATCATCCGTGGTGGGGAGAACCTCTACCCCAAGGAGATCGAGAACGCGCTGCACGCGCACCCGGCGGTGAACGAGGCGGCGGTCGTCGGTGCACCGGACCCGGTCCTCGGCGAGGTCCCGGTGGCCCACGTCGCCCTGCTCCCCGGGAGCTCGGCGACACCCGACGACCTGACCGCGCACTGTGCCGGCCGGCTGGCCCGGACCAAGGTCCCGGCGCGCATCACGATCGTCGGTTCCCTGCCGAGGAACCCGGTCGGAAAGATCGACAAACCGGCGTTGCGCCGGATACCCGAACCGGCCGGCTGACCCGCTCGGCCCCACCTCCTCCGCCCGCGGACCCGACGGTCCGGCGGGCGGCCCCACCGTGCCGCAACGAGCGGCTCCGCCGACGACGACGTCTCGCTACAAGGGGTTTCACCATGGGTTTCACGACGGGGAAGTTTCCCCCGGTCGATCCGGACACGTTCCTGGACGAGCCGCTGTCGGAACGGACGAGGACGCTCGCGCTGCACTGGGTGCAGTACGGGTTCGGATCGCCGGCGATGATCCCGCTCGTCTACGTGCTCAAGCTGCTGTTCCTCTACATCCTGGCCGGGACGGCGCTCATCACGTGGACGTCCGGTGTCGGCCCGTTCTGGGACGTCGCGGGCTGGTGGGACGAGCCGATCGTCTACCAGAAGCTGGTGCTCTGGACCGCGATGCTCGAGGCCGTCGGGGTGGCCGGCTCCTGGGGCCCCATGGCAGGCAAGTTCACGCCGATGACCGGGGGGATCCTGTTCTGGGCACGACCGGGCACGATCCGGCTGCGCCCGTGGAAGGCGGTCCCGGGCACCGCCGGCGACACCCGCACGGTGCTCGACGTCGCGCTCTACCTCGCGCTGCTCGCCTCGCTGCTGGTCGCGATCGTGCTTCCCGGCGTGCCGTCGGCGTCGCTGAGCGCCGTGCTGCCGGACGACACCGCAGGACTCGTCGCTCCCTGGCTGATGATCGCTCCGGTCGTCCTGCTGGTGCTGTGCGGCCTGCGCGACAAGACGATCTTCCTCGCGGCCCGGAGCGAGCAGTACCTGCCGGCCATGCTGTTCTTCGGTCTCCTGCCGTTCGTCGACATGATCGTCGCGGCGAAGCTGCTGATCTGCACCGTCTGGATCTGCGCGGGCATCTCCAAGTTCGGGCGGCACTTCACCAACGTGATCCCCCCGATGGTGTCCAACAGCCCGTGCATCCCGTCGACTTGGATCAAGCGGATGCACTACCGGGACTTCCCGCGCGACGTCCGCCCGTCCCGGCTCGCGACGTTCATGGCGCACGTCGGCGGCACCACCGTCGAGATCATCACGCCGCTGGTGCTGCTGTTCTCCACGAACCACTGGCTGACCCTGGCCGGGGTGGTCCTGATGGTGGTGTTCCACCTCTTCATCACCTCCACGTTCCCGCTGGCGGTGCCGCTGGAGTGGAACCTGCTGTTCGGCTACCTGACGATCTTCCTGTTCCTCGGGTTCCCGAACGAGGCGGGCTTCGGGCCCGCCGACATGTCCTCCCCGGCGCTGACCCTGGCGATCGTGGCCGGCCTGGTGGCGTTCCCGATCCTCGGGAACCTGCGCCCCGACCTGGTGTCGTTCCTCCCGTCCATGCGCCAGTACGCCGGTAACTGGGCCTCGGCGCTGTGGACCTTCACCCCGGGTGCCGAGACGAAGCTCAACGGCCTGCCCCACCGGCCGACGAAGAACCAGATCGACCAGCTGCAGGCGTCCGGCTACGCCCCCGCTGCCGCCGAGATCACCCTGCAGCAGACGATTGCCTGGCGCTCCCTGCACTCCCAGGGCCGCGGCCTGTTCTCGGTCCTCGGAGCCCGGCTCGACGACATCGAGTCGCGCACCGTGCGCGAGGCCGAGTTCGGGTGCAACTCCGTCATCGGGTTCAACTTCGGCGACGGGCACCTGCACGACGCCGACCTCATCGACGCCATCCAGAGGAGGATCGGGTTCGCACCCGGCGAGTTCGTCGTCGCCTGGGTCGAGTCCCAGGCCATCCACTCGAAGGTCCAGCACTACCAGCTGATCGACGCCGCGCTCGGAGTGATCGAGACCGGGTACTGGAACGTCGCCGACGCCGTCGCGGAGCAGCCCTGGCTGCCCGACGGCCCGATCCCGCTCACGGTCACCTGGCGTGCACCGGAGCGCGCCGACGAGGCCGGCACCGGGAGCGCACCCGTCCTGACCACCGGTTCCGAGGAGGAGTCATGACCGGAGCGCTGCAGGGCCGGGTCGCGGTCGTGACCGGCGCCGGGAAGGGGCTGGGCCGGGCCGTTGCCGAGCGGTTCGGAGCCGAGGGCGCGACCGTCGTGGTCTCCGACATCGACGGGGACGCCGCGGAGAGGGTGGCCGCCGGGATCCCGGGGGCCTCGCACCGGCCGTGCGACGTCCGTGACGAGCAGCAGGTCCAGGACCTGGTCGCCGCGACCGTGGACCGGCACGGCGGGCTGCACGTGCTGGTGCCCAACGCCGGCGTCGGGAAGGCCGAGGCACTGCTGCAGATGGATCTGGCGGCCTGGCGCGCGGTCACGTCGGCCGCGCCCGACTTCGAGGCGGCGCTGTTCTTCGCCTCCGACCGCTCCGCCTTCTGCAACGGCAGCGGCCTCGTCCTGGACGGCGGCCTCCACGCCTCCCTCCTCTGACCCCCGGCGTTCCCGATCCCCCAGGAGTACGACATGACCCCACTGCCGTGGGCAGGACCGTCCTGCCGGCCGGTCGAGGCGGGCGGATGAGCACCGCGACCGTCGTCGGGGCCGGGCCGAACGGCCTCGTGGCGGCCGCCGTCCTGGCCCGGGCCGGGGTCGAGGTGACCGTGCTGGAGGCCGCCGCCGAGATCGGGGGCGGCACCCGCACGGTCGAGGGCATCGTGCCGGGCCTGCTGATCGACCACTGCTCGGCCGTGCACCCCATGGCGGTCGGTTCGACAGTGCTGCGCGAGCTCGGCCTGGAGCGGCACGGGCTGCGATGGCGCCTGCCCGAGATCGACTGCGTCCACCCGCTCGACGGCGGCGACGCCGGTGTCCTCCACCGGTCGGTGGAGGACACCGCGGACGGGCTCGGGCCCGACGGACGGGTGTGGCGCGCCCTGCTGGCCGGCCCGTCGCGCGGCTACGACGCGCTGGCCGAGGACGTGCTGGGTCCGCTGCTGCGGGTGCCGGCGCACCCGCTGAGGCTGACCCGGTTCGGGGCCCCGACGGTGCTCCCGGCCGAGGTCCTCGGCCGGGCGTTCCGTACCGAGCGGGGCCGGGCGCTGTTCATGGGTACTGCGGCGCACGCGTTCCGGCCGTTGAACCGGCCCCTGTCGAGCGCGATCGGGATGGGGATCCTGACGGCCGGGCACCGGCACGGCTGGGGGGTCGCCGAGGGTGGCTCCCGGGCGATCACCGACGCCCTCGCCGCGTCGCTGGGCGAGAGCGGCGTGACGATCGAGACCCGGACCCCGGTGAGCTCGGCCGACGAGCTGCCGCCCACCGACATCACGATCTGGGACGTCGGTCCCGACCGGCTCCCCGCGCTGCTCGGCGACCGGCTCCCGCCACGCATCGCCCGCGCCTACCGGCGCTTCCGGTACGGGCCGGCCGCGTTCAAGGTCGACTACGCGGTCCAGGGCGGCATCCCCTGGACGCGCCCGGAGGCGCGCCTGGCCGGCACCGTGCACGCCGTCGGCTCCGCCGGGGAGAACGTGCACGTCGAACGCGAGGTGCACGCCGGCCGGATGCCCGGGCGACCGTTCGTCCTGGTCGGACAGCAGTACCTCGCGGACCCGACCCGCTCCGCGGGCGACGTGCATCCCGTCTACGCCTACGCCCACGTCCCGTACGGCTACACCGGCGACGCCACCGAGGCGATCACCGCGCAGATCGAGCGGTTCGCGCCCGGGTTCCGGGACCGCGTCGTCGGGACCCTGCGCACCGGGCCACGGGAGTTCGCCGGGAACCCGAACTTCGCCGGGGGCAACATCCTCACCGGCGCCAAGGACGTCCGGCAGCTGGTGTTCGGGCCGCGGACGACGCTGCAGCCCTACGACACCGGGGCACCGGGTCACTACCTCTGCTCGGCGTCGACGCCGCCCGGACCGGGCGCGCACGGGATGTGCGGAGCACACGCCGCCGCGCGGGCGCTGACGCGGCTGGGGCGGTGAGCGGTGTCCGGACCTGCCGGGGCGTCCCCGCCCGACTCCGTGACGGCCCGCGCGCCGGATCGCCCGGTACCCGCCACGTCCGCCTCCGCTCGCGAGGGCACGACCCTCTGGCGCTCGGATCTGCTGTCGGACTGGGCCCGCTTCCCCCTGACACCGCTGGCCCGGACGATGGGGCCGATCGCCACGGCCGACGCCGCCTGGTCCGAGCTGGCGGACACGACCACCGGTCGCCCGGCGGTCGTCGTCCGGGACGGTCAGGCATGGCTCGACGCCGACGTCGCCGGACCGCGGCGGGCGGGCCGGCCGGTCACGGACGGGCTCCGCAGCCTGCACACCGAGGTGGACGCCGTGCGCGAGCGGCTACCCCGGATCGGACGGTCCGCCCAGCGGTCCGGTCCCACCGCGAACCGGTGCCGCGACCTCCTCGTCGAAACCGTCGCGCTGTCGGCGCCGGCGGTCCGTGCACTCGCGCACGCCGAGTACCGGCTGCTCGCAGCCGGCTCACCGGCGCCTCAGGTCGACGAGTCGCTGGTGGGCGGCCGCTCGTGCCGGCTGCTCGATGCGCTCTGGGAGGTCAGCCGGGTCGTCGCCCGCAGCTCCGACGGCGCGCTCCTGCTGGGCCGCGGGTTGCCGGGCCTCGGCGGCCGGCTCGGCACCGGCCACCCGGGATCCGCCCGCGAGGTGTTCCGCGCCGTCCGGTCCCTGCTCGACCACCACGGGCATCTCGGCGCTGCACCCTGGGACCTCGGTGTGCCGAGCTGGCGGAGCGACCCGTCCGGGATCCTGGCCCTGATCGACCGGCTCCGGACGGTCCCGGACGACCACCCGCCTCCCGTCGTCCGGCGGCCGAGCACGCCCCCCGCCGCGGCGGGGGAGCTCGGCGGCTGGGCCACGCTCCGAGCCGATGCCATGGACACGGTCTCCCGCATCGTCGCCGTGCAACGGACCATCGTGCGGCAGGCCGGGCGGGCCCTGCAGGAGGACGGCCTGCTGTTCGACGCGGCGCACGTCGCCATGCTCGACGGCGACGAGCTCGTCGGCTGCGTGCCGGAGGACGTCTCCCTCCGGACCTACGACCACAATGCGCTGGACCTGTGGCTCCCGCCGCGGGAGATCGTCGGGCCGGTCCCGGCGGCCGTGCGGTGGATCCACGCGCGGGACGTCCCCCGCCTCGGGCCGGGCGAGGTCGTGCACGGCAGCGGAACCGGCGGCCGTGTCCGGGGCCGGGCGACCGTGCTCCGATCACCGGCCGGGGCGTCGCGCGTCCGTCCCGGCGACGTCGTCGTCGTCGCGAGCGGCGGGGCGGAGTGGCTCACCGCGGTCCTGCTCGCCGGGGCGGTCGTGGTCGACGCCGGTATGTCCGGCTCGCCGCTCGCGGCCCTCTGCCGGATGTCGGCCGTCCCGTGCGTCACCGGCACGGAGACCGCGACCGCCCGGATCCGGGGCGGCGACGACCTCGTCGTCGACGGTGCGCTCGGGACGGTGACGCGCGGGCGAGGGTGACCGGGACGGTCCCGGCGGGCCACGCGGGCCGGGCGCGCCGACCGGCGCGAGGGATCGCCCGCGCCGGCCGGCATGGAGTCACATCGCCAGCAGGACGTACGCGACCGGGACGGCGCCACTCACAGCCGCCAGGAACGCGGCGGCGAGGGTCACGAGTCGGTTCGTACGGACGCGCGAGATCGCGGTGTCGGGGGACGGGTGGGTCAGAGCGGTCATTGCTTCTCTCTCGTCGACTCGGTGCGGATCGTGCTGACACCAGGTGCATCGTGTCGATCCGGAGCTTCGTTCCCGCTGAGCAGGGTGTTCTGCCTCTCCTCGCCAGGGGGCTCCCACCGTCGGGTTCCGGCGCGTCGATCTCGTGGCGGACTCGTCGGCAGCGTCAGCCGCGCCCACGAGCCAGGCATCGCGGCCTCCCGTCCCGGGCCGTCCCGGCGACCCCGCGCGGCGTGCTGCGCCGCATCCGCACCGCCGAGGCCCGCCCGCACGTGCTCACCGCACCGGACCGGTCGACCCACGTCGCCTGGTGACCGCCGAGCCGGTGCCCGAGGTGGAACCGGCTCAGCGGTGGTCGTCCCGACCCCTCGGGCGCTCGTAGGGCACGTGTTCCTCCACGAGGTCCCATACGGCCCGGCCGATCGGGGCCGAGGCCTCGTCGTGGAGGTGGCCGACGATGCCCGCGGAACGGGACACGACGGCGAAGCCGCGGCAGACCCGCCAGGACAGACCGACGTCGGACAGGATCGCGGCGATCGCCCCGTCCGCGTTCACCGGCAGGTCCTTCCCGAACCGGTCGGCCGCCCGCTCTTGCAACGCGGTCAGCAACCGGATGTGCGGTGTGTCGTCGAGGCACTCCTCGGCCAGCGCGAACAGCACCGGTGTCCGCGGGTCGACGGGTCTGTGGAAGGGATGGCCTATGCCCGGCACCTTTCCTCCTGCACCGACCACTCCGTCGAGGTAGCCGTCGATGTCGTCCGTCTCCCTCAGCTCCTGCAGGACCTCCGCGCACTGCTCGATGGCACCGAGGAAGGTCTCACCCGCGCCCAGGATCCCCGCCGCGACGGCGCCCTGCAGTGCGCCCGGCGATCCGAGGTGCGTGAGCCGGGCGGCGAGCGCACTCGGGGTGATCCCGTGTTCGACGAGGGTGACCAGCGTGGCGTCCACCAACCGTGCCTCGCCCGCGGAAGGCAGCCGCCCCGTGATCTCCAGGTAGAGCATCGACGCAAAGTCGATCTTCCCGATCAGCTCCGTGCACAGGTCGTGGCCGCGAACCTCGATCCTGTCCGGCTCGCTGTGCCCCATGGTCTGTCGCAGGGCGCTCACTGGACCAGCAGTCCGGCGTCGACGGGCAGTGTCACACCGGTGACGTAACGGGCGGCGTCGGACACGAGCCAGGCGATGGCGTTACTGACGTCCACGGGCTGGATGACGTCGATCGGCAGCGCGTTGCCGAGGCCGCCGGAGAGCTTCCCCTCCGGCTGCGACGCGACGTACTCGTGGAATCCGTGCAGCATCGGGGTGTCGACACCGGTGGGGTGCACGGAGTTGACGCGGATGTCGTGGGGGGCGAGGAGGTTCGCGTACATCCGCATCGTGCCGACGACGCCGTGCTTGGCCGCGTTGTAGCCGAAGTTGCCGCCGTGAGTGCCCGCGATCATGGCCTTCAGGCCGGCCGCCGAGCTGGTGATCACGATGGCGCCGCCCGTGCCCTGCTCGATCATCCGCGGGGCCGAGAGACGGAGCGTGTGCCAGACCCCGGTGAGCATGATGTCCAGCGCATCCTTGAACGCTTCGACGTCCTTCTCCGGCGGAGAGTTGTGGAACATGACGCCTGCGTTCGCGACCACGATGTCCAGCCCGCCGAGCGTCGCTACGCCCTTCGCCAGCGCGGCCTCGATGTCGTCGGGGTTCCGGACGTCTCCCTTGTGGGTCACCACGCGCCGGTCGAGCGCCTCGACCTGTCGGGCGGTCTCGGCCAGGTCGGCCTCGGTGGACATCGGGTAGGCCACCGAGCCGACCTGCTCGCACAGGTCGAACGCGACGACGTCGGCACCCTGAGCCGCCAGCGTGACCGCGTGCGATCGACCCTGGCCCCGCGCTGCACCGGTGATGAAGGCGACCTTGCCGTCCAGCGTTCCCATGCCACTCCTAATTTGGTCCCACAAATCTGCGCTGCCGTCGCGCGACTCTGTGGTAGCACGCGCAGATCAGCATGTCCACCATGTAGTGCGGCGGCAATGAATCGTTCTGGACATATGCTGATTTGGTCTGCCATAGTCCGGCGGCAGCCCGGTGGACACCCGGGCGGGCTTCGAGGGAGAGGCGGAGGATGGACCTGACCGTCGGCGCGCTCACGGTGGCCGCCCTGAACGGCCGTGACAGCGAGCCCTGCCTGTACGACGACGGCGAACTACGCACGTACGCGCAGGTCCGGGCCCAGGTCAGCCGGCTCGCCCAGGCCATGGCCGAACGCGGCATCGGACGCGGGACCCGCGTCGTGGTGCTGGCGGGCAACCACCCCGCGACCGTGTGTTTCCTGGCCGCGACGTTCGTGGCGGGCGTGTGCGGCGGAGCGTTGGCCGCCAAGACATCGCGGGAGGACGCCCGGAACGCCCTGGTCGCGTCCGAGGCCGAGTTCCTGTGTGTCACACCGGAGTTCGCGGCGACAGCGGCGGCCCTGGCGTCGGAGATCCCCCGGCTCCGGGTTCTCTGTCTGGGGAGGTCCGACGGCGTCGAGGATCTGCTGGCGGCATCGGAGGCGTACGAGCCCCGCCCGCTGCGCGTGTCCGACGTGGCCGACCAGACTCCGGACGATCCGGTGCGTGTCGTGTTCACCGGTGGCACCACAGGCCGTTCGAAGGTCGTCCGGACCAGCAACCGGTCGAACGCCTGGATGACACTGATCCAGCTCATGGAGTGGGATCTGCCGTTCGCGCCGCGCACCTACGTCACGACCCCGATCAGCCACTCCGGCAAGACGATGGTGCTGTCGACCTGGCTGCGCGGCGGCTGCCTGTTCCTGCAGGACACATCCCGGTTCGACGCGGAGGGCTTCGCGGACTTCGTCGCCGAGCACGAGATCGAGGTGACGCTGCTGGTACCGACGATGATCTACCGGATCCTCGAGCTCCCGCCCGCGCGGGACGATCGGCTGGCGTGCCTGGACACCGTCTACTACGGCGGCGCCGCGATCTCGCCCGACCGGCTCGGTGAGGCGATCACCCGGTTCGGACCGCGGTTCGCGCAGTTCTACGGCCAGGCCGAGGCGCCCCTCACGGTGTGCGTGCTGCGGAAGGAGGACCACGTCCCGGGACGGTTGGACAGCTGCGGTCGTCCGGTTCCGTGGGTGGAGGTCCAGCTGCACGACGACGAGGGCCGCGAGGTGCCTGCGGGGGAGCCCGGTGAGCTGGTGGTCCGGGGCCCGCTGCTGATGGACGGCTACGTCGGCGCCCCCGAGGAGAACGCGCGGGCCCTGGCCGGGGGCTGGCTGCACACCGGCGACATCGCACGCCGCGGCGCCGGGGGATTCCTGACCATCGTGGACCGCAAGAAGGACATGATCATCACCGGCGGGTTCAACGTCTACGCCCGTGAGGTCGAGGACGTGCTGGCTCGCCACCCCGCCGTGGTCGAGGCCGCCGTCTACGGCATCCCCGACCCCGGCTGGGGCGAGCAGGTGCGCGCCGTGGTGACGACCACGGCTCCGGTCACCGAGGACGAACTCCGCGCGCACGTGCGGACCGCCAAGGGGGCGGTCCACGTGCCCAAGGAGATCTGGACGCTCGGTGAACTGCCGCTCACACCGGTCGGCAAGGTGGACAAGAAGGCGTTGCGGGACCTGCCCGCGTCCGCCGCCCGGCTTCCGGGGGGCGACCGTGTCTGACGGGCGTCTGGCCGGAAAGGTCGCCCTGGTATGCGGTGCGGGCCAGACCCCCGGCGCGACGATGGGCAACGGGCGGGCCACCGCCCTGCGGTTCGCGCAGGAGGGCGCGCTCGTCGCGGCCGCGGACCTGAACCTCGAGTCCGCAGAGGAGACCGCGGCGATGGTCCGCGCGGAGGGCGGCCGGGCGGTCGGTTTGCCGCTCGACGTCGCTGACGAAGGGTCGGTGCAGGAGGTGGTCGCCGCGACGACCGCGGAGTTCGGCCGACTGGACGTGTTGCACAACAACGTGGGGGTCAGCGTCGTCGCCGGCGACGCGGACCTCATGGACATCGAGCACGAGGCGTTGCACCGGATCCTGGCGATCAACCTCGAGGGCATGGCACTGACCTGCCGGACCGCTCTGCGGGTGATGCGGGGGCAGGGTAGCGGCTCGATCACCAACGTCTCGTCCATCGCCGTGCACTTCGACTACGCGCTCATCGGCTACCGCACGTCGAAGGCCGCGGTGATCACGCTGACCGAGAGCGTCGCGATCCGCAACGCGGCCTACGGGATCCGCGCCAACGTCATCGTCCCCGGTCTGATCGAGACCCCCACGGCGATCGACAGCAGGGTCGCGCGGGGTGCCGACCGCGAGCAGCTCCGGGCCGAGCGCAACGCCCGGGTGCCCCTGAAGGGCGGTATGGGCAGCGCCTGGGACGTGGCCAACGCGGCGCTGTTCCTGCACTCCGACGAGGCGAAGTTCGTCACCGGCGCGAAGCTGACGGTCGACGGCGGTCACAGCCTCGCGCTCACCTGATCCACACCCGAGACAGCCCTCGACGAGGAGGACCCGTGTCCGACGACGCCACCCCGATCCCGTCCGCACCCCCGCCCGAGCTCGTCGCCGCGGCCGACGGCCTGGTCCGCGAACGGTTGCGCTTCGGGATCCCGATCACCGTTGTCGGGCTCGGCTTCTACCTGGTCGTCGCGGCGACGGCCGGATTCACCGGGGTCCTGCACGGTGAGCTCGGCGGAGGGATGTCGGCGACGCTGCTGCTGCTCATGCTGCTGATCCCGCTCGTCTGGGTGCTGACCCTGCTCTACCGGCGTCGGGCCGACCGGTGGGACGCCCGGGCCGAGCAGATCCGGGCCGAGTTCGCCGAGGACCTGCGATGAGCGCGAGTCCCCTCACCCTCTCGGTCTTCGCCGCGATCATCGCGGTCACCCTCGGCATCACGTTCTGGGCGGGCAGGCGCAACTCCGGCGCCGGGGACCACTTCGTCGCCGGCGGGCAGCTGACCGGCTGGCAGAACGGTCTGGCCATCGTCGGAGACCTGCTGTCCGCCGCGACGCTGCTCGGCACGGTCGGGATCCTCGCGCTCAAGGGTGTGTACGGGTACTTCTTCACCGTCGGCGGGTCGATCGCCTACCTGCTCGTGCTGCTGCTGTTCGCGGAGCCGCTGCGAAATCTGGGCCGCTACACGATGGCCGACGTGCTGGCGAGCCGCTTCCGCTCGACGGCTGTCCGGGCGTCGATGGCCGTGAACTCCCTGATCGTCACGATCTTCTACATGGTGGCGCAGCTCGTCGCCGCCGGCGCACTGATCGGGCTGCTGCTGGGCATCCCCTACTGGGTGGCGGTGATCGTCGTCGGGCTCCTGATGACCGTCTACATCGCCGTCGGCGGCATGCTCGCCACCTCGTGGATCCAGATCGTCAAGGCCGTGCTCATCATGTCCTGCCTGCTCGTGATGACGGTGCTCGTGCTGGCGCGCTTCGGTTTCAGCCCGTTCGAGGTTTTCCGGGCCGCGCGGGCGGCGAGTCCCGTGAACCTGTTCGACTACGTCGGAGGGGTGCTGCCCGGACTGGAGCTGATGTCGGTCGCGATCGCGGTCGGCCTGGGTACCGCCGCCATGCCGCACATCCTCATCCGCTTCCTCACGGTGCCCGACGCCAAGGCCGCCCGCAGCTCGATGAACGTCGCACTCGTCCTGACCGGCATCGCGTTCCTCACCGTGCCGATCCTCGGGTTCGGCGCCGTGGCACTGCTCGGCACCGACGCGATCACCGGAGCCGACTCGGCGGGCAACCTCGCGACGCTGCAGCTGGCGGAACTGCTGGGTGGCCCGCTGCTCTTCGCCGTGGTCGCCGCCGTGGCGTTCGCGACCATCCTCGCCGTGGTCGCCGGCCTTGTGATCGCGGGCTCCGGAGCCCTGGCCCACGACCTCTACCACACGATCCTGCGCAAGGGCCGGTCCTCGGAGCGCGAGCAGGTCAACGCCGGCCGGACCACCGCCGTACTGATCTCCGGGGTCTCGATCCTGCTGTCCCTGGCGGCTCAGTCGGTCAACCTCACGGTGCTGAGCGCCGTCGCGGTCGTGGTCGCGGCCAGCGCGAACGTGCCGGTGCTGCTGCTCCTGCTGTTCTGGCGGCGGCTGAACACCCGCGGGGTGATCACCGGCATCACCACCGGCCTCGCCAGCTCGGTCCTGCTGATCGTCGTCGGCCCGCTGGTCCTCGGTGCGAACGCGCTCTACCCGCTCACCTACCCGACGCTGGTGTCGATCCCGCTGGGCTTCCTCGGCTGTTACCTCGGCACGGTTCTCGGGCCGCAGACGGTCCGGGACGACGAGGCCACCTACGAGGAGCTGCAGATCCGGGCGGCGATCGGACGTGCCCCGGCACACCAGGAGGAGTCCGTATGACCACGCGCACGGTTCCGCCCCTGGCCCATCCGGAGCGCCTGTACATCGACGGTAGGTGGACGGCCCCCGCCACCGACGGACGGTTCGACGTCGTCGACGCCGGCACCGGGGAGGTCTTCCTCCGGGTGGCCGAGGCCGTCGCGGCGGACGTCGTGCGGGCGGCGGCCGCCGCCCGCACGGCGTTCGACTCGGGCCCCTGGCCCTGGCTGACCCACTCCGAGCGGGCCGCTCACCTCCGGGCGCTCGCCGACGGCCTGGAGGCCCGCGCGGCCGACGCCGCCGGGATCTGGCCGCGGGAGTCCGGTGTCCTCCACTCCGCCGCACACCTGCGCGTCGCGGCTCTGCCCGGAGCGTGGCGCGGCTACGCAGCCCTCGCCGACAAGTTCCCGTTCGAGGAGCGGGTCCGGCCGACCGGCGGGGGTGGGTTCGGGCTGCTCGTGCGCGAACCGGTCGGGGTGGTCGCCGCGATCGTGCCCTGGAACTCGCCGCTCGCGCTGATCACGCACAAGATCGCGCCGGCGCTCCTTGCCGGCTGCACCGTCGTGCTCAAGGCCTCGCCGGAGGCGCCCGGCGCCGCCTATCTGATCGCGGAGATCGCCGACGAGATCGGTCTGCCGCCCGGTGTCCTCAACGTCGTCACCGCCGACCGTGAGGCCTCCGAGCTCCTGGTTCGCGATCCCGCCGTCGACAAGGTCTCGTTCACCGGCTCGACGGCGGCGGGCCGGCGGATCGCCGCGCTGTGCGGCGACCGGATCGCCCGGTACTCGCTCGAGCTCGGCGGCAAGTCCGCGGCTGTGGTGCTCGACGACGCCGACATCACGACCGCCGCGGCGACCCTGGCCGCCGCGGAGTGCAACCTCACCGGTCAGGCCTGTGCCTCCCTCACCCGCATCGTGGTGAGCAGGCACCGGCACGACGAGATGGTCGAGGCCCTGGCCGCCGCGTTCTCCGCCGTCCGTGTCGGGGATCCCTTCGACACGTCCAGCGAGATCGGTCCGCTCGCCACCGCCCGGCAGCGCGACCGTGTCGAGGGCTACATCGCACGCGGGATCGCCGACGGGGCGCAGCTCGCAGCAGGGGGCGGACGCCCCGCCCACCTCGACCGCGGATGGTACGTGGAGCCGACCGTCTTCGGCGGCGTGGACAACGGGTCGGTCATCGCGCAGGAGGAGATCTTCGGCCCGGTGCTCACCGTGATCCCGGCCGCCGACGAGGACGGTGCCGTCCGCATCGCGAACGACACGATCTACGGGCTCAACGCCTCCGTCTTCACAGCGGATGTGGACAAAGCCGCCGCCGTCGCCCGCCGGATCCGGTCGGGAACCGTGGGACACAACCATTTCCGGGCCGACTTCGGGATCGGCTTCGGCGGGTTCAAGCAGTCCGGTATCGGTCGCGAGGGCGGCGCCGAGGGGCTCAAGGCGTACCTGGAGACCAAGACAGTGATCCTGGAGGCCGTGCCGGCCGGCTCCGGCGCCGTCTAGGACCTCCACAGCCTCGTCCGGTAGGTGAACCGGTCGGGGTGGTACCAGTTGATCGTCAGCGCCAGGGGGACGTCCTGTGCGCCGAGATACATCCGGTCGATCCGGAGCGCGGCCAGGTCAGGGGCGAGCTCGATGGCCTCGGCGGCGTCCGGGGGAGGGGTCGAGACGGTGACACTCTGGTCGGCGCCCGCGACCAGACCCGGAAGGCGGTCGTCGGCGAGCCCCATGATCGGTGTTGCAGAGGTCGCGCCCACCGTGGTGAGCATCTCCACGTCGCCCAGAAGGGTCGCGAGCTCGGGTGTCATCGAGAGAATCGAATAGCTGATCGGCTCGTCCCCGTGCAGGCGCCGGGCGGTCACCTGGAACAGCGAATCGTGATCGAGCCGGAGGCGTCCTGCGACGGCGACGTCCACACATCGGTGGAGTGGCGTCAGGATCTCCAGACTTGTGTCCGCGGCCAGCCCGAAGAGGTCGTTGATCGTGCCGAGCGGACGGAGGAAGCGGTGGTCACCACCTTCGGCGACGAACGTGCCACGCCCCGGGACCCGGTAGATCGCGCCCTCGGCGACGAGCTCCTGCATCGCTCGGCGGACCGTGTTCCTACTCAGGGAGTGCCTCTCGGCCAGCTCGGCTTCGGTGGGAAGGCGCCTGCCATCGCGGTACTCGCCATGACGAATGGAGCTGCGCAATGCGTCCGCGAGATCGCGGAAAGCGGCGGGACGGACGGATTGTGACCGTTTCACACTGTCCACCTCTCCGTCGGCGGTCGCATTTCGGCTTCTTTCCCGTACCGTACATTATCGAGGTGTGCGGCCCGGTGAACCGTGCCCCGGCGGGCGGTCACGTCGATCTCGTCGTTCCGGTGGGAGCGATGGCCCGCCGACCTCGCTGTCGAGCGCACCGCGTTGCCCGGATGGTGACGCCGGCATCCCGGGAGGCGTACCTCGACCGGCCGGCGTTCGGCGCCGCGGACCGGGTCCCGGTCGTCGCGGGTCCGGGCACGGCGGTGACAATTGCGCCCACTCGAAGTAATGGCCGGACTCTCGGTGACGATTTCACTCGATGGGATGTTGCCGGGTGTGAATCGGCCGGACCCGTCCGGAGCGCGACCGGAACGCGACAGGAGATCTACCGTGCCGAGGAAGGCGGGAATGGTCGTCTCCCGTCGCGCCCCCCTCCACCGCTGCGGCCCCGGGGCATCGGGCCGCGGGGCCCGGCACGTCCCGATCGTCGTGTCGGCCGCCGTCCAGGACCCGGGTCGCAGGCGGCCGTGCCGGTACCGGGCGTGGGCCCGCAGCCATGGCACCAGCCGCCGGCGACGGGGTCGCCGCGGCGGCCGGCGCGGTCGCCGTCACCACCCGGGTGCTCGACGTGTTCGTCGCCAACGCCCTGGACCGGGCGGGCGCAGACCCGCCTGCGGCTCCTGACCTGTTGCGCCCGCCGGCGAGCCCTGCGCGGACGTGAACCGTCCGGGGCCGTTGTCACCCGTGGTCGGGCATCCGGTGCCGGCCGGGGTCGCGCATGCCGAGCAGCCCGGCCGCCAGCTCCGCGTAGTGGGCGCCGAGCTCGTCGGGGGTCCAGCGCCCGCCCGGCTCGTACCACCGTGCGACGTCGATGCCCAGCGAGAGGATCGCGGCGGTCGCGGCCCGCACGTCGGGAACCGACAGGACGCCCGCGGCCGCCCCGCGCCCGACCAGGTCGCGGACGGTCCGCTCGGTCTGCCGGCGCAGGTCGAGCACCTCGGCGCGATGGTCCCCGTCGAGCGCCCCCAGCTCGTACTGGACCACCCGCGCGAGCGTGCGGTGTTCGGCGTGCCACCCGGTGAAGGCGCGCACCAGGACGTCGAGTGCCCGTCCGGGGTCGGGGTCCGCGGCCGCCTCCCGCACCAGGGCGAGTGCCAGTGCGTGTCCGTGCCGGGCGAGGGCGAAGAGGACCTCCTCCTTGGAGGCGAAGTGGACGTAGAGGGCCGCGGTGCTCAGCCCGGAGCCCTGGGCGATGTGCCGGAGGCTGGTGCCGTGGAAGCCGCGCTCGGCGAACGAGTCCAGTGCCGAGGCGGCGATGCGGCGTTGCGTCGCGTTCGGCCACGCGGCCCAGGGGTCCTGTGCCGCGGGCATCGCCTTGACCGGATCCGTCACGGCTCCGTAGCTTACTGATCGATCAGTAAGTTGGTGGCCCGCCTGTGAAGGAACGACGATGCCGCACGCCCGCGACCTGATCCTGTCCCGGCAGGATCTCCACTTCCTCCTCCACGACTGGCTCGACGTCGAGGCGCTCACCACCCGTCCGCGCTTCGCCGACCACTCGCGGGAGACCGTCGACGCGGTGCTCGACCTGGCCGCGGAGATCGCCACCGAGAAGTTCGCCCCGCACAACCGGCGCAACGACGTCGAGGAGCCGGTGTTCGTCGGCACCGACGGTGTCGGCCGGGTGGAGCTGCACGACGAGGTCGCCCCCGCCCTCCGCGCGGCCGCGGAGGCCGGGTTGCTGTCCGCGACCATGGACGAGGCGGCGGGCGGGCTGCAGCTGCCGCACGTCGTCGGCGTGGCGGTGCAGGCGTGGTTCCACGCCGCCAACGTCGGAACCTGGGCCTACGCGATGCTGAGCGTCGCGAATGCGAACCTGCTGCTCGCCCTCGCGGACCCGGCCCTGGTCGAGCGGTACGTCCCGCCGATGCTGGAGGGCCGGATGCACGGCACCATGTGCCTGTCCGAGCCGCAGGCGGGGTCCTCGCTCGCGGACATCACCACGCGGGCCGAGCCCGCGCCGGACGGGACCTACCGGGTCACGGGCACCAAGATGTGGATCTCGGGCGGGGACCACGAGCTCGGCGAGAACATCGTCCACCTCGTGCTGGCGAAGGTCCCGGGCGGACCGGCCGGGGTCAGGGGGATCTCGCTGTTCCTCGTCCCGAAGATCCTTCCCGACGGCCGCCGCAACGACGTCGCGCTCGCCGGGGTCAACCACAAGATGGGCTACCGGGGCACGGTCAACACGCTGCTCGCCTTCGGGGAGTCCGGCGGCGCCGTCGGGCACCTCGTCGGCGCGGAGGGCCAGGGCCTGGCCGCCATGTTCCTCATGATGAACGAGGCCCGCGTCGGCGTCGGGGCCGGTGCCGCCGCCCTCGCCTGCACCGGCTACCTCAAGTCCCTCGACTACGCCCGGAGCCGGCCGCAGGGCCGGCCGGCGGGAGAGAAGGACCCGTCGTCGCCGATGGTGCCGATCGTCCGGCACGCCGACGTGCGCCGGATGCTCCTGGCGCAGAAGTCCTACGCCGAGGGCGCCCTCGCGCTGGTCCTCTACTGCGGCCGGCTCGTCGACGAGGAACGGACCGGCCCCGACCCGGAGGAGGCCCACCTGCTGCTGGAGACGCTGACCCCGATCGCCAAGAGCTGGCCGTCGCAGTGGGGGCTCGAGGCCAACGCGCTGGCGATCCAGGTGCAGGGTGGCTACGGCTACAGCCGCGAGTACGACGTCGAGCAGCACTACCGCGACAACCGGCTCAACGCGATCCACGAGGGCACCCACGGGATCCAGGCCGCGGACCTGCTGGGCCGCAAGGTCGTGATGGCCGGTGGGGCCGGGTTCGTCGCGCTCCGGAACCGGATCGCCGACACGATCGGCCGGGCCGGGGCCGACCCCGCGACGTCGGCGATGTCGGAGCAGCTGCAGGGCGCCCTCGACCGCCTCGTCGAGGTGACGGCGACCCTGCACGCCCACCCCGACGCCGAGGAACGCCTCGCCAACGCGAGCGTGTACCTCGAGGCGGCGGGGCACGTCGTCGTCGCGTGGCTGTGGCTGGACCAGGTCCTCGCCGCAGCCGGCCGGGACGACGACCTCGCCCGGGGCAAGCGGGCCGCGGCGCGGTACTTCTTCCGGTTCGAGCTGCCCCGGGTCGTGCCGCAGCTCGACCTGCTGGCGTCGCTGGACCGCACCACGCTGGACACCGACCCGGCCTGGCTCTGAGACGCGGCGGAGCCGCTGCCGCCGACGCCACGACCATCCCGCCGGGCGGTGCGTCGCTCACCCGGCGTGGCCGCCCGAGCGGTCCAGCCAGGCGGCGACCGCGTCGACGGACGCCCGGATGTGCGTGGCCATGAGCTCCCGGGCCCGGGCCCCGTCGCCGTCGAGGACCGCCTCGGCGATCGCGTCGTGCTCGGCGAGGTTGCGGGCCAGCAGGCGGGAGTTCCCCGCATAGGCTCCGAACGAGATGTTGTGGGGCAGCCGGCGCCTGAGCTCCGCGACGGTCAGCGACAGGTACTTGTTGCCGGCCGCCTCGAGGATCACCGAGTGGAACTCCCCGTTCGCCGCCGCCCACTCCTGCGCGACGTCCCCGTCGACCGTCCCGTCGACGACCTCGCGGAACCTGTCCCACGCCGTCCGCAACCGGGCCGAGAGCCGGTCGTCGATGCGGTCCGCCGCCCACTGCGCGGCCATCCCCTCGAGCTCGGAGCGGACCTCGCCGATCAGGCGGATGTCGCCCGGGGACTGGCCGTTCACCCGGGCCCCGCGGTTCGGCACGATCGTGACGACGTCGCGCTCCGCCAGGATGCGCAGGGCCTCCCGGACCGGTGTCCGGCTGATCTCGAACTCCTCGGCCACCGCGCTGTGTCGGATCCACGCGCCGACCGGGATCGTGCCGGCGATGATCCGGCTCTGCAGCGCCTCCGCGACCCGGTCGCTGAGCGAGAGCCCGTCGTCGGTGAGCAGGTCGGACTCCACGGCTTCCCCTGGGATCGAGCAGAAGGTGCAAGAAAGAACCTACTGCATCCCATTCAGCGCGCCGCGTCCTCCCAGACCTGACGGAGGAACGAGATCGCCGGCTCGACGACCGCCGGTGAGCCGAAGACGTCCGCCCCGTGCCCGGCGCCCTCCACCAGGGTCAGCTCGCTCCGCCCGCCGGCCCGGCGTACGGCGTCGTGCAGCAGCTCGCTCTGGCTGTGCGGCACGACCTCGTCGGCGGTGCCGTGGGCGAGCAGCAGCGGTGGGACCCGGGTGGCCCGTGCGGCGGCCGCCGGCAGCGACCCGTGCTCCAGCGGTGACAGGTCGCCCTCACGGGTCACCCCGAAGAAGTTGCAGGCCGTCGTCCACCACATGGCGAGCCGGTCGGGATCGGCGGGCTGTCCCAGCAGCGCCGGGAAGTCCACCGCAGGGTAGTGCAGGACCACCGCATCCATCGTCGCCGCGGCACCGGCGAGCTCCGGAACGGCGTGACCGATCGACGCGCCGTCGGTGAACGCGGCCCGGCCCACCAGGTAGGCGCCCGCGGAGCTGCCCCAGCCGGCGACGCGTGCCGGGTCGAGCCCGTACCGCCGGCCGTGCGCGCGGACCCAGCGCAGCGCCGTGATCACGTCCTCGACGGGTTCGGGGTACCGGGCCTCGCCGGACAGCCGGTAGGCCAGCGACACGACCGCGATCCCGTGCGACGGCAGCGTCCCCCACGGCCCCATGCGGGGCACGCCGGCGATGAAGGCGCCGCCGTGCGGGTAGAGCACGACGGGGAAGGGGCCGTCCCCGTCGTCGGGCACGTGCACGTCGACGGTCAGCGGCCGCCACCCCGGGATCGTCGCGACCGTGACGTCCGGATAGGACCGGCAGCGGGGGAGGGCTCGGACCTCCACCGGGTCGGCGAACCCGGGCGCGACCAGGTCGAACGGGCGGACGACCCCCGGGCGGGGCCGGTCGTCGTGGAGCACGGGATCACGTCCTTCTCGGGTCGTGGGTGGCGGGGCGGTGGTTCATCGGCCGACGGCGTAGCCCTGCGCCCCTCGCGGGTTCGCGGCCGCACCGACCAGGCCCGAGCGACGGTCGTGCCAGGCCGCGGAGAGCCGGCCGAGCGCCCAGTCGCCGGCCCGGGTCACCACGTGGCCGCGCGCCACCAGCTCGTCGACGACGGTGTCGCCGAGACGGTCCTCGACGCTCAGGCCGCCGGGTTCCCAGGCCCGCGGCCAGAAGCTGGAGACGTAGCCGGTGGTGTGGACCGCGGGTGCCTCGACGGCGTGCTGCGGGCTCGACCCACCGACGACCGTGCGGAGCAGGAAGCCGAGCTGCCACTGCTCCTGCTGGTCGCCGCCGGGGGTCCCGAGGGCGGTCCACCGGGAGCCGTCCCGGACCAGGGTCGGCGACAACGTCGTCCGGGGTCTCCGGCCCGGACCCAGCGCCGCCGGGCTGGCCGCGTCGAGCCAGGTCATCTGGAGCCGGGTGCCGAGACAGAACCCCAGTTCCGGGATCGCCGGACTCGACTGCAGCCAGCCGCCCGACGGGGTGACCGAGACGACCGCGCCCCACCGGTCGACGACGTCGACGTGGCAGGTGTCCCCGCGGGTCTCGCCGTCGTCGCGGACCGTCGGTTCGCCCGTGGTCACCGACGCGCCGGACTCCTCGGAGCCCGCTCGCCGCAGCGGTGGGAGCCACGGCCGGCGGGCGCCGGGCAGGTGCCCCGGGCGGAACTCGTGCGAGGCCACCTCCGCGACCTGCGTGCGCCGTGCCGCGGCGTACTCCGGCGAGAGCAGCGTCGCCAGCTCGTGGCGCGGCGTCGCGTGGCCGTACCAGGCGTCCCGGTCGGCCAGCGCCAGCTTGAGCGTCTCGGCGACCAGGTGGACGCCCTCGGCGGTGTCCGGGTCGAGCCGCGCGTCGCCGACGCCGTCCAGGACGGACAGCGCCTGCAGGAGTGCCGGGCCCTGGGTCCAGGGCCCGGCCTTGTACACCCGGTGTCCCCGGAACGTCACGCCCACCGGTTCCTCGAGGTGCGCGCGGAAGCCCGCCATGTCGGCACCGGTGAGCACGCCGTGGTGCGACGACCCCGACGAGTGCCGGTGCGCGGTCGTGGCGACGAACTTCTCCACGGCGTTCGCGACGAAGCCCCCGCCCCAGACCCGGCGGGCGTGCTCGATCACCCGGGCCCGGTCCGCGCCGGAGCCCGCACCGTGGACCGCCTCGTCCCGGATCCGGCGCAGGGTCGCCGCGTAGGTGGGGTTGGCCAGCACCTCACCCGCGACGGGCGTGCGGCCGTCGGGGAGCCAGAGCCGGGCCGACGACGGCCACCGGTCCCGGAACAGGTCGCTCACGGCGCCGATCACCGCCGCCGTCGTCGGGAGCAGGGGGACGCCGCGCTCCGCGTAGCCGATCGCGTAGTCGAGGACGTCGCCCAGCGGCCAGGTACCGAACCGGGCCAGCATCAGCAGCCACGCGTCCACGGCACCCGGGACGGCGGCGGCCAGCGCCCCGGCTCCCGGCACCGCGTCGAGCCCCTCGGCACGCAGGTGCCCGATGCTCGCCGCCGCCGGGGCGGGGCCCTGGCCGCAGACGACGCTCGGCTCGCCCCCGGCCGGCTTCACCAGGCCGACGAGATCGCCACCGGGGCCGTTGAGATGGGGTTCGACGACGTGCAGCACGAACCCCGCGGCGGTGGCCGCGTCGACCGCGTTGCCGCCCCGCTCGAGCACCGACTGCGCCGTCGCCGAGGCCAGCCAGTGGGTCGACGCCGCCATCCCGAACGAGCCGACGAGGTCCGGACGTGCCTGCATCGCGGTCATCCGCGACGTCCGCTCACCCGGGCGGCGGCCGCACCCGCGACCGCGGCCAGCACCACGACCACGGGCATGGAGGCGATCACCGGGGAGTCGCTCCCGGTGACCTCCTCGTAGTTCACGACGATCAGGAACAGCGCCGCGAGCAGGCCGAGACCGGCCAGGACCGGTGCCACGACCGTGGACCACGGCGAACCGGTGACGATGCCGCGGGCCCGGGCCGCGAGCAGGCTCACGCAGCAGCCCGCCATCATCGCGACCAGCGAGATCGAGGTGATCCCCGAGACCGCGGGGAACAGGTTCACCAGCGGGTCGGCCCCGGCCAGCGCGAACGGCACGAGCAGGACGACGGCGACGACGCCGACGACGACGCACCCGACGTACGGGGTCTGGTAGCGGCCGTGTGTGCGGGCCAGCGCCCGGGGCAGCAGGCCGTCGCGACCGAGCGCGAACAGGTAGCGGATCGCGAGGTTGTGGAAGGCCACCGCCGCGGCGAGGAAGCTGATCGCGATCAGCACGCCCAGCAGTGGTCCGGACCAGGGACCCAGGTAGCGGTCGGCGGCCTGCACGACCAGCGAGCCGGGATCCGCTGCGGCCGCGGCGGCGACGTCGTCGAACGCGGCGACGAGCGTCCAGGTGCCGAGGACGAAGACGCCCAGCAGGAGGCCGAGCGCCGCGTAGGTGGCGAGCGTGATGCTGCGGCTGGGCGCGTGGGTCTCCTCGCCGTAGGCGGCGGTGGCCTCGAAACCGCCGAACGAGAGGAGGCAGAAGACGAGGGTCAGGGCGAGCCCGGGGCCGAACCCCGCCGCCGGGGACAGCATCGCGCTGTTCGCCCACGCACCCGGACGCTCGACGAGGACCGCCAGCGCCAGCAGCCCGATGATGCCGAACTGCAGCACCGAGACGGTCGTCGTGACCCGCTGCGCGATCTCCACGCCCCGCAGCCCGAGCGCGACGGTGACCGCCAGCGCCCCCACCGAGAACAGCCACCAGGGCAGGTCCACCCCGGTCACCGACGACACGGCGAGCCCGGTGAAGTAGCCGGCGGCCGCCACCATGCCGCCCGCCGCGAGGGTGTAGGCGAGCGTCGCGACGAACGCGACGCTCCCACCGGCGCCCCGGCCGAGCCCGAAGGCCACGAAGGCCTGGTACGCGCCGGCGCAGGTCACGTGGCGTGCGAGCACCAGGTAGCCCGCCGAGAACACCGCCAGCAGCACCCCGGTCAGGATCATCACGAGCACGACGGCCGGGCCCACCCCCATGCCGAGGCTGAGCGAGATGTTCGACGACATCGCCGTCAGCGGCGCCGTCGCGGCGACCACCATGAACACCATGCCGGGCGCCCCGACGGCGCCCTTCCGCAGCTGTCCCGCGGCGGTCCCGCTCGTGGCCGTCACCGCGCACCGCCCGGTGCAGCCCCGGCGGCCGCCTCGGCCCGCCGCAGCAGGGCGTCCCGTCGTCCGAGGTCGGTCTCGGTCGCGGGGACCATGATGTTGCTGTTGCCGTCGACGCCGTCCTGGGCACGCTCGACCAGCGGGCGCTGGCGCGCCTCGTAGTCGGCGAGGGCGGCGGCGAGGTCGTCAGGGGACCGGGTCACGGCCTCGGCCAGGAACCGTGCCCCGGTCATGGCCAGGCTGGTGCCCATGCCGGAGAGCAGCGCGGCACAGTGTGCGGCGTCGCCGACGAGTGCGACCCGTCCACGGTGCCAGGAGGCCATCCGGGTCTGGCTGATCGAGTCGAAGTAGAAGCCGGGGGAGTCCGGGTCCCGCAGCGACTCCCGCAGTCGGGGCATCTGCCAGGCGTCGTCGCCGGCGAGGACGTCGCAGACGATGTCCCGCTGCGCGGCGAGGTCGTGGACGTCGTAGCTCAGCCGTGGACTCCGGAACATCGTCATCCCGAGCGGACGGTCGGTGTCGTCGCGGACGAACGCCGTCCGTCCCGGGGCGCTGTACATGCCCGGGGCCCACCGTCGCCGGGGGTCCAGGGACACCAGGGCGACGTAGAGGCCCAGGTGACGGACGAACCTCTCCTCCTCGCCGAAGACCATCCGGCGCACCGCGGAGTGGAGTCCGTCCGCGCCGACGACGAGGTCGTACCGCTCGGCCGACGCCGGTGTCGTGACGGTGACGCCGTCCTCGTCCTGGACGATCCCGGTGATCTCGGTGCCGAAGACCAGGCGGGCGCGGGAGCCGAGGGAGTCGACGGCGTCCCGGAGGGCGGCGCCGAGCCGGTCGCGGCCGATCTCGACGTCGTCCGGGCTCTCGTTGCCGAACCAGGCGATGGCGAACCGGCCCCGGACGGCGCCGTCGGCACCCACGACGTCGTACGGTGCCGGGGGCCGGATCTGCTCGGCGCGGATCCGGTCGAGGATCCCCATCCGCCGGGCGGTGTCGAGTGCGGGGCCGCGGACGTCGATCGGTGCGCCGCCCCGCCGGATCCCCGGCGCCCGTTCGACGACGGCCACGTCGTGGCCGAGGCGGGCGAACCAGTAGGCGGCCGAGAGTCCCGCCATGGCGGCGCCGCAGATCAGTACCTTCATCCGAGCGCTCCGATCAGGACGGGGGATCGTCGGGCCCGGCGGTCGACAGGCCCGGGTGGCTGATGCGGCCGCGGTCGTTGGTCTGCGCGTCGAGGGTCACCGGGCTCGGGGACTCCTCGCCGATCAGCTCGACGACGTAGTGGGTGACCGCCGTGGAGCCGGCGTTCCGGATCCGGTGCGGGGTCATCGGTCCGCCCGACCCGACGGTCTTGAACATGCAGAAGCCCGGCTCGGCCGACTGGCGCACCGGCCAGGTGTCGTCGCCGAGCTCCTGAGCCTCCGCCTCGCCGGCGTCCGGCCAGATCACCAGGTGGTCGTGGTGGTGCTGGTGGAAGTCGAACATCCCTCCGTCGGCCTCGAGGGTCATCGACCACACGCGCACCCGGTCGTTCTCGAAGATCAGGGTGTCGCCGGGGGTGGGTGGGTAGGAACTCACGGCTCTCCTTCACTCAGGTGCGATGCAATGTAGCTAGTAATGGATGCAATGTGAAGGTGTCCGGTCGCGCCGGTTGCGGAGGGAGCCCGACCCACCGGTTCCGGGCGGCGGCAGGAGCGACGGGCACGGAGGGCATGGCCACGGCGTGGCCGCGGCCCTGCGCGACGACGTCGGCACGCCACGACGGGACGCCCGGCCGTCGGCGCCCGGCGTGCCCGGCCGGGGCGGGACCGTCCGCTCCCGTGGCCCGGTCAGGCGGGCCGGCGGGTGAACTCGTTCCGCAGCGACACGATGCGGCCGTCCGGTCCGACGGTCGCGCACTCGACCCCGGCCGCCGTGACGACGGAGCCGTCGGCGACCCGCGCCGCGCACGCCCACGTCGCCTCCTCCCGGCCGTCGGCGAGGACCCTGGTGTTCCAGTAGTGCGTGGCCTCGACGTGGACGGTGACGGAGTCCCGGTACAGCTCGCGCAGGGCGTCGCGGCCGCGGACGGGGACGTCGTCGAGCTGCACCACGGCGTCGGGGGCGAAGACGTCGAGGAGGTCGTCGAGGGCACCGTCGTCGGCGACGGCCCGGTCGGTCGCGGCGATGTAGCGGTCGAGGGCGAGCGGCGGTGTCGCGGGCATGTCGATCTCCTTCACGGAGGTGCTGGTCGTGGACGGGATCCGGACGCGACGATACGGGACCGTCCCGTCCCACCGTACGGGCGTCGCCGTCCCTGACGTCGCCCGGTAGCGCCGCATCGCGGTCGTGGGGACTCCGGAGGGGCCGTCCACCCCGCCGGTTCACCTGCCGTTGCGAAGTAGTTTGCAAGTAGTGCCCTGTCTGCAAGACATCGTGCAGCTAGCGTCTCCCGCGTGTCGCTCCGTGCCGTCATCGACGAGAACCGATCCCGCCTCTCACCGGCCGATCTCGCCGTCGTGGACGTCCTGCTGTCGCATCCGACCGAGGCGGCGTTCCTCCCCGCCGAGCAGGTGGCCGGACGCGCGGGCGTGCACGTGGCGGCGGCGACCAGGCTGGCGAAGAAGCTCGGCTACACCGGCTACCCGCAGCTGCGGTCGGCGTTCCAGTCCGAGCTGGTCGTCGGGACGGACGCGGCCGAGCGGGTGCGCCGCAGGCTGGACCGCTCGGACGACGTGCTGGCCGACCTCGTCGAGGACGAGGCGGACGCGCTGCGGGCGCTCCCGCGCGCCGTCGGCGGTGCGGAGATCGACGATGTCGCCGGCCGGATCCTCGCCGCGCGCCGCACCCTCGTCTACGCCCGGGGCAACGCCACCGTGCTCGGCGGGATGCTGGTCCGGCGGTTGCGCCGCTTCGGCCTGCCGGTCGTCGAGCTGCCGGGCTCGGACCGGGACCTGGCCGAGGAGCTGATCTCGCTCGACCCCGGCGACCTCGTGGTCGCACTGGCCTTCCGCCGCGCGCCCCGCACCCTGCCCCCGCTGCTGGCCACCGCCGAGGAGATCGGGACCCCGGTGGTGCTGCTGACCGACGTCCTCGGGGGTGCGGGCGGCGGATCGCCCACGGTGCTCGTCGCACCGCGGGGCAGCGGGCGCGAGTTCCAGTCCCTCACCGCGCCGATGGCCGTGGTGAACGCACTCGTCCTCGGCATCGCCCGGCTCGCCGAGGACCGCACCACCGCAGCGCTGCGGAGGCTCGACGACCTGCTCGACCGCTTCGACTCCTGACACCCTCACCGCACGCGGAGAACCCCATGTCGCAGCTCCTCGCCCGCACCCTGGCAGCCACCGCCGTCCTGTGCCTGACCCTCACCGCCTGCGGTGGCGGGGTCCCGGACACCGGCGCACCGGCCCCGGCCGCGCCCGACCCGCTCGACACCGCCCCGACCGCCGAGCTCGTCGAACGGGCGCGACAGGAGGGGCAGGTCGTCGTGTACTCCTTCACCAGCCGGATCGCGCAGGTGGAGGCCGAGTTCGAACGCACCTACCCGGGTGTCGACCTGCTCGCCACCGACATCTCCTCCACCGAGCAGATCGCCCGGATCCGGGCGGAGGCCGAGGCCGGCAGCCCGGGCGCGGACGTCGCGTACCTGTCCGACGCGCCCGTCGTGCTCGACGAGCTGCTCGCCGACGGCATGGTCCGCAACTACGTGCCGCCCCGGATCGCCGGCTCGGTGCCGGACCGGTTCCGGGAGCCGTTGCTCGCGAGCAGGCTGTCGACCAAGACGCTCATGTACAACGAGGAGACGCACCCCGCCGGCCCGCCGGTGACCAACCTCTGGGAGCTGACCGACCCGCAGTGGCGGGGCCGGGTCGTGATGGTCGACCCGCAGGTCCGTGGCGACTACCTCGACCTCATGACCGAGGTCGTCCTGCGCTCGCCCGAGATGGACGAGGCGCACCGGGCGCTGCGCGGTGGCCCGGTCGTCCTCGGTGACGGTATCGGGTCGGCGGGGGAGCAGTGGATCGCCGACCTCTACGCCAACGACGTCGTGCTGGTCGGGGACACCGACGAGGTGAACGCCGCCGTGGGTGCGCGCGGCCAGCAGGAGCCGCCGGTCGGTTTCACGACCTACTCCGACCGCCGCGACAACGAGGACGAGAACCGCGCGCTGCAGGCCGCGACCGGGGTCGCCCCGGCCCCGGGGATCGCGTTCCCCGCCCTGCTCGGGGTCACCCCGGACGCCGCACACCCGGCTGCCGCGCGGCTGCTCGTCGACTTCCTCATGGGCGACGGCTCGCCGGACGGCGGCCCCGGGTTCGCGCCCTTCTACGTGCCGGGGGACTACCCGACCCGCACGGACGTCGTCCCGCCGTCCGGGGCGGTGCCGCTCGCCGAGCTGGGTGCCTGGACGATCGATCCCGCCGTGGTCGCCGGCCGTCGCGGCGACGTGGCCGACCTGATCCTCACCCTCGGATGACCGCGCCCACCCTCGCCCCACCGGGAGCACCGCCTCCACCGGGCCCGCCGGCGGCCGGCCTCCTGCGCCGGCTGGTCACCGATCCGGTCGCCCGGCTCGGGACGCTCGTCGCCGCCGGCCTCACGATGCTCGTCGTCGTCCCGATGGTGGGGTTGGTCGCGTCCACACTCCGCCCGACCGGGCGCGAGGCATGGTCCGACGTCCTGACCGGCCGGCTGGCGGGCAGTCTGCTCTGGGAGCCCCTGGGGAACTCGCTGCTCGTCGGTACCGCGACCGCCGCCGGGTCGGTGCTGCTCGGCGGCGGGCTGGCGTGGCTCGTCGTGATGACCGACGTCCCGTTCCGGCGCACCATCGGCCTGCTGGCCACCGTCCCGTTCGCGCTGCCCAGCTTCGCGCTGGCGCTGGCCTGGGAGACGGTGTTCCGCAACGACCTCGTCGGCGGCCGGGTCGGTGTGCTGGCCGATCTCGGTGTCGCCGTGCCGGACTGGCTGGCGTGGGGACCGGTGCCGGTGGCCGCGACGCTCGTGGCGCACTACTTCTCGCTGTCGTTCCTGCTCGCCGCCGCCGCGCTCGCGACGGTCAACGGCGAGCTGATGGAGGCGGCGGCGATGACCGGTGCCGGGCGTCTCCGCATCGCCCGCTCGATCGCGCTGCCCGTGGTCGCGCCGGCCCTGCTCTCCGGCGGGCTGCTGGCGTTCGCCGAGGGGGTCGGCAACTTCGCCTCGCCGGCGCTGCTGGGGCTGCCCGTCCGGTTCCACACGCTGTCCACCCGGCTGCACGGCGCCGTCGTCACGGGCCAGGTCGAGCGCGGGTACGTGCTCTCGATCGTGCTCGTCGCGGTCGCGGCGACGATCCTCCTCGCCGGCAACCGGGTCGTCGGTGGCCGGCGCTCCTACGCCACCATCGGCGGCAAGGGCGGACGGCGGACGCTCGTCGGGCTCGGACCCTGGCGGGTGCCGCTGACGGCCGCCGCGGTCGGGCTGTGCCTGGCCACCAGCGTGCTGCCCGGCCTGGTGCTCCTCGCGACCAGCTTCGCCCGGCGCACCAACTCGTTCACCGGCGGCTTCACGCTGCACTTCTGGACGGGCGCCTCGGACCCGGCGTTCGCCCAGGGGCAGCGCGGGGTGCTGCGCGACCCGCAGATCGTCGAGGCGGTCCTGACCACCGTCGGGCTCGGGCTCGCGGTGGCGCTCGCCGCGACCGTGCTGGGCACGGCCGTCGGCTACGTCGGCGTCCGGCTGCGTGGCGCCCGGCCGGTGACCGGGGCGCTGGCGCTGCTGTCCTACCTCCCGTTCCTGGTGCCGGGCATCGCGCTCGGCGCCGCGTTCATCGCCCAGTTCGGACGCCCCGTCGGCCCGCTGCCCGCGCTGTACGGGACGTTCGTGCTGTTGGTGATCGCCGGGACGGCGTACACGTTGCCGTTCGTCGCGCAGGCGGGTCGCAGCGCCGTCGGGCAGATCTCGCCGGACGTCGAGGAGGTCGCCGTCATGGCGGGTGCCGGGCTGGCCCGCCGCGGCGCACGGATCGTGGTGCCGCTGGCGGCACGCGGGCTGCTGGCCGGGGCGGCGCTCGTCTTCGTCAACATCGTGCGGGACCTGTCGCTGGTGGTCCTGCTGGTGACGCCGGCCCTGCCGCTGCTGTCGGTGCTGACCTACCGCTACGCCGCCGAGGGCTTCGCCCAGTTCGCCAACGCCATCACAGTGATCATCGTCGTGCTCTCGGTCGGGGCCACCGTGCTCGCCCGCAGGCTCGAGCGCACCGCACGACCGTGGGAGGAGACCGGATGAGCGGGATCAGGCTGACCGGGATCGGCAAGAGGTTCGGCGGTGTGCCGGCCGTCGACGGCATCGACCTGGAGGTGCCCGACGGTGCGTTCCTCGTCCTGCTCGGACCGTCGGGCTGCGGCAAGACGACGACGCTGCGCATGCTCGCCGGGCTAGAGGACCCGACCGCGGGCGAGATCCGGTTCGGCGACCGGGTCGTCGCGGGACCCGGCGGGGTCGTCCCGCCGGGCCGGCGCGACGCGGGCCTCGTCTTCCAGAGCTACGCCCTCTGGCCGCACATGACGGTGCGTGCCAACGTCGCCTGGCCGCTGACCGTGGCCAGGACGCCCGCCGCGGAGCGCGACGCCCGGGTGGACGAGGTGCTGGACCTGCTCGCGATCGGCCCGCTCGCCGACCGCTACCCGGGCGAGATCTCCGGTGGACAGCAGCAGCGCGTCGCGATCGCACGGATGATCGGAACCCGCCCGTCCGTCCTCCTGTTCGACGAACCACTGTCCAACCTGGACGCCAAACTGCGTGTGGAGACCCGCGCGGAGCTGCTCCGCGTGCACCGGTCGACCGGGGCGACCAGCGTCTACGTCACCCACGACCAGATCGAGGCACTGACGATGGCCACCCACGTCGCCCTGATGCGCGACGGCCGCATCGAACAGTTCGGGCCGCCCTCGGCGCTGCTCGACGATCCCGCCACCGACTTCGTCGCGACGTTCATGGGCACTCCCGCGGCGAACGTCCTCGACGCCGTCGCGGTGGACGGGCGGCTGGACCGGGGCGGCGTCGACCTCGGGCCGGCGGGCCCGGTCGGGCCCGGCGCGGCGGTGCGGGCCATGTACCGGCCGGAGTCGCTCCGTCTCGGTCCGGCCGACGCTGCCGGACCGGCGTTGCCCGTCGAGTTCGCCGAGGCCACACCGCTCGCCGGGCGCGTGGTCGTCACCGGGTTCCACCAGGGGACCCGGCTGTCGGTCGTCACCGACGAGGTCCCGGCCGCCGGTCCCGGTGACCCGCTACGGGTCCTGGTGCCGGACCGGCCGGACCGTCTCTTCGACGCGGTGACCGGCCTGCGGATCGCGTCGTGAGACTGGTGCTGGTGCGGCACGGTGAGACCGCGTGGAACGCCGGCCACCGGCTGCAGGGCGACGCCGACGTACCGATGTCCGACAGCGGCCGCGCGGGCGTGCGCGCCCTCCGTCCGGTGCTGGACGTCCACGGGGCCGACCACGTCGTCGTCTCGCCGCTGGGCCGCACCCGCGAGACGGCCGAGCTGCTCGGCCTGTCCACCGCCGGGACCGACGCCCGCTGGCGGGAGGCCCACCTCGGGGAGTGGACCGGGCGGTCGGTCCCGGACCTGCCTGCCGACCGGTACGCGGAGTGGCGCGCGGGCCGGGCCGCGCCCCCGGGCGGGGAGTCGTTCGCCGAACTGACCGAGCGGGTGCTCGCCGGGCTGGCCGATCTCCCCGGGGAGGGGACGACGGTCGTCGTCTCCCACGGCGGCCCGATCCGCATCGTCCTGCGGCACCTGGTGGGGCTGCCACCGGAGAAGCTTGTCCCGGTCGGTCCGGCGACGCTGACCGTCGTCGACCGGTCCGGGGCGCTCGACCGGCTGCACGCCTACAACATCGGGGGTGTGCGGACGGCCGGCGCCGAGCCGTCCGAGTAGCCGGCCGCGCCGCCGGGGGCACGCTCGGTGCACCCGAGGCGGTCGTCGGCGGGGCGGTACGGCCTCATCCCGGGTCCGGCCGCACCGCGGCGTCGACCAGTGCGATGAGGTCGGTCTCCAGCTGGTCCCGTACCGCGGGGTCCAGTTCGGACGCCCACAGCGGAGGACCACCGACCCCGTCCGCGGCGGCGACGACGAGGGTCTGGGTCGCGGCCGGCACGCCGTCGGCGTCCATGTCGCGCTGCCAGCGGCGCTCGTCGTCGCGGGCCAGCTCCAGCACCGCGGGGACCGTGAGCAGCTGCGCGATCAGGCTGAACCGCTCGCGGGCGTCGTCGCCGTCGACGTCGACCATGCTGGCGCGGACGTAGGCCCGGGTGAGCCGCCCCGGGGTGCCGTCGGGCTCGGCGGTCCGGGCGAGGACGTCGTCGCGGAACGCGTCGAGGTGCTCCTGGGCGAGTGCGACGAGCAACGCCTCCTTGCTCGCGAAGTGGTAGACGAGACCACCCTTGGAGACGCCGGCGTCGCGGGCGATGACGTCGAGCGTCGCCCCGATCCCGTGCCTGCGGATGACCCGGTCGGCCGCGTCGAGCACGAGTCGGCGGGTGTCCTCGGGTGAGCGTCCGGTCGTGCGGCCCATGGGTCCATCCTTCCTCCTGCGTCCCGGTGGGGCGGCGTCACACCGGAATACCGTCGATACTGTTCCGACCAGTCGGTACAGTTTCGGTCATGTCCCTCGATGTCACCGCGCCCGGTCGCGGTCTGTCGCCGCGCCGCCGGTGGGCGGCGCTGGCGGTCCTGGCGGTCGCCGTGCTCGTGCTCGCGATCGACAACACGGTGCTCTACCTGGCGGTGCCCGCGCTGACGGCCGATCTCGCGCCGACCGCGAACCAGATCCTCTGGATCGGTGACGTCTACTCGCTGGCCCTGGCCGGGCTGCTGATCGTCATGGGGTCGCTGGCCGACCGGATCGGACGCAGGCGGCTGCTGCTGATCGGCTCCGCGGCGTTCGGGGCCGCGTCCTTGCTGGCCGCGCTGTCGACGAGCGCGGAGATGCTGATCGCGGCGCGGCTGCTGCTCGGCGTCGCCGGCGCGACGCTGATGCCGTCGACGCTGTCGCTGATCCGCAGCGTGTTCCCGGACCCGGCCGAGCGCACGCGGGCGATCGCAGTGTGGTCGGCCGCCGCCGGGGGCGGGGCCGCGCTCGGCCCGCTGGTGGGCGGGGCGCTGCTGGAGTTCTTCTCCTGGGGGGCGGTGTTCCTGATCAACGTCCCGATCATGGCGGTGCTGATCGTGGGCGGTGCGTGGCTGCTGCCCGAGTCGCGTGACCCCGCACCGGGCCGGTTCGACCTGGTGTCGGCTGCGCTGTCGCTGGGCGCGATCGTCCCGGTCGTCTGGGCGGTCAAGCACACGGTCGCGAGCGGGATCGACGTCGCCGGTGGTGCCGCGCTGCTCGCCGGGATCGCGGCGGGCGTGGTGTTCGTGCGGCGGCAGCGGCGGCTGGAGAGCCCGTTGATCGACGTGTCGCTGTTCGCGCACCGGGCGTTCAGCGGGTCGGTCTTCGCCGGGTTCATGGCCGTGTTCGCGCTGACCGGGCTGCTGTTCTTCTTCTCCCAGTACCTGCAGCTGGCGCGCGGGTTCAGCCCGCTGCAGGCGGGCCTCGCCGAGCTGCCGACGACGCTGTCCGCGATCGCGGTCGTGGTGCTGGTCGGCCGGGTCCTGCGCCGCCTCGGCCTGGGACCCGCGATCGCGGTGGGCCTGCTGCTGGTGAGCGTGGGGCTGGTCGCGGTCGCGGTGGCGGAGGGCGCCGCCGGCTACGTGTGGCTGGCGCTGGCGCTGGTCCCGGTGGGGCTCGGCGTCGGGCTGGCGCAGACGCTCACGACCGATGCGGTGGTCTCGGCGGTGCCGCCGCGCAAGGCCGGTGCCGCCTCGGCGATCGCGGAGACCGCGCTCGAGCTGGGGGTGGCGACGGGCATCGCGATCCTGGGCTCGGTCGTGTCCCTGGTGTACCGGGCGGGGCTGTCGCTCCCGGCCGGGCTGGATCCGCAGCAGCGCGCGGCGGTGACCGACTCCCTGGCGTCGGCGACGTCGGTCCTGGAGCCGGGATCACCCGTCCTGGACACGGCCCGGGCCGCGTTCACCGGGGCGATGCAGACGACCTCGCTGATCGCCGCGGCCGTCACGTTCGCCGCCGCGATCGTCGCCTTCCGCACGATCCCGAGGACCGTCGACGCCGATCGCGGGACCCCGGCCCGGATCCACTGACGCCACGCTGCCCTACGTCGCCACCGGCCGGCTCGTCCGCCGCGGCGCCGTCGACGAGAGGAGAGACGACGCCATGTCGATCTACGGGGACGACCGGGCACGCGGGACCGTCCGTGCCTGGTGCCGTGCGCGGCTCGACGGACAGGACCACGTCGCGGGGCGTACCGAGCTGCCGACGAGCCTCGGCGCCACCCACGTCACGCTCTCCGGATCGGCCGGACCCACGGTCGTCGTGCTCCCGGCCGCGGGAGAGTGCGCCGCGGTCCTCGACCTGCTGGTCGCCGAGCTCGCCACGGGGCATCGTGTCGTGACCGTCGACCTGCCCGGGGAGCCGGGCCTCTCGCACGACCGGCGACCGCACGGGGACCTCGTGCGGCGCTACGGCCACTGGGTCGACGAGGTCGTCGAGGCGGTCGCTGACGGGCCGGTCGTCGTGGTCGGTGACGGCCTGGGGGCGACGGTCGGGTTGTGCGCCCGGACCGGGCGGATCGCCGGGCTGGTGGCGGTCGCCCCGGCGGGGATCGACGAGTACCCGGGCGACCTCGCCTTCGAGCTGAGGGTCCTGCGACACGAGCTGGCACCGTCGGGGCGCAGCGCCGGGCGGGTCCTGCGGCCGCTGTACGGCGACCGGGTGCCGGACGACCACGACACCCTCGTCGAGTGGACGGCGCTCACCGGTACCGCGGTGTGGCCGAGCGGCCCTCCGGCACTGCTGCCGAACGCGGTGCTGCGCGACTGGCGGGACGTCCCGCACGTCGTGCTGGTGGGGGAGCGGGACCCGATGTGGACGGCCGGGCGGCTGGAGCGACCCGTCGCCGCCCTGATGGGTTCGGCGGTGCGGGTGGTCCCCGGTGCGGGCGCGCTCGTGACCCACGAGGCACCGGACGTCGTCCGCGCAGCCGTCACCGGTGTGCTCGCGACGAGCTGAACCCCTCTCCGAGGCACGACCGCGAGGGTCGCGGTCGCCGGTCCGGGGCCCGCTGGGATCCTCACGGGTGTGGCGAGCGGACCCGAGCTGATCGGTGGAGTCGAGAAGCGGGACATCGTGGTCGTCCCGTACGACCCGGGGTGGCCGGTGAGGTTCGAGGCCGAGCGCCGCCGGATCGTGGCCGCGGTGGGAGCGGTCGCCCGGCGGGTCGACCACGTCGGCTCCACGGCGGTCCCCGGTCTCGCCGCCAAGCCGATCGTCGACATCGATCTCAGCGTGCCCGACGTGGACGACGAGCCGTCGTACCTGCCGGCGCTCGAGCGTGCGGGATACCTGCTGCGGGTGCGGGAGCCGGGGCACCGGCTCGTCCGGACCGCCGAGCGCGACGTGCACGTGCACGTCTGCCCGGCCGGGAGCGACTGGGAGCGCCGGCACCTGCTCTTCCGCGACCGGCTCCGTGCCGACCGGCGGGACCGCGCCGCGTACGCCGCGCTGAAGCTCGATCTCGCCGGACGCGAGTGGGCGGACATGAACGCCTACGCCGACGCGAAGGGCCCGCTGATCGCCGACATCACCCGTCGCGCGGAGGGATGGGCACAGCGGGTCGGCTGGACCGTCGACCGGTAGCGACGGACACACACCTCGGCCGGCGTGCCCTCACCGGCCGCCGGGACGGCCCGGCACGGTCGCGGGCCCCCGGAACCCGCCGGTGCGGAACGGCCCGCCCCGGATGATCACCTGCCGGCCGTCCTGGATCTGGTAGAGCAGCTGCGGCTGGGCCAGCGACGGGTCACCGTGGTCGGGTGTGCCCAGCGCGGCCTGGCCGGGGGTGTCGAAGTTGTAGGTGCCGTTGACCCCGCGGTAGGGCTCGGTCCGCAGGTGGGCGGCGATCCCGTCGGCGTCGGTGACGTCGCCGCACGAGTTCCAGGCCCGCGCGATGCGCTGCATCCGGTCGTAGGCGAGCCCGGCGTGCGAGCGTCCCGGGACGACCCCGAACCGGTCGGTGTAGCGACGGGCGAACGCCCGTCCGGCACCGTCGGAGTAGGTGCCGGTGGTGGTGGCCCACACGACGCCCTCGGCCAGCGGTCCGAGCCGGTGACGGAAGGCGGGCACCGACGGGGCGTAGATCGCGTAGGGGAGCGCGGTGGAGCCCAGCTCGTGCAGCGCGGTGACGGCGGCGACGGAGTCGTCGACGAAGAAGCTGCCGATCATGACCGCCGCGGTGGGCGCCCGCACGGCGGTCGCGACGGCACCGGCCCAGCCGTCGCCGCCCGGTGCCCCGCCGACCGGGACGACGTCGAGCGTCCAGTTCTCGCGTTCGGCGACCGCCCGGGCCCGGTCGATGCCGAAGTCGACGCCGTGCCAGTCCCGGACCACGATCGCGAGCCGGTCCGCGGTGTGGTCCCACCGGCCCCGGTCCCGGAGCGAGGTCATGAACGAGACGAACCGTGGCGCGTACTCGGTGTCGCTGGCGCACACCTGGAAGATCCGGCTGAAGCGGGCGTGGTCGTCGCGCACCATCCGTTCCATCGCGCCGCTGGTGGCGGCGTGCAGGTAGGGCACCCCGCTGTCCGCGGCCGTCTCGTGCCCGATCTCCTGCCCGGCGAGGTAGCCGGAGGTGAGGACGTCGACGCCGTCGCGCAGCAGCGACGCGAAGGCGGTCCGGACCGACGCGGGGCTGGTCACCTCGACGTCGTGGACCGACGCGCGGATCCGGCGTCCGCGGACACCCCCGGCGGCGTTGAGCTCCTCGATCGCGAGCCGCAGCCCGTTGACCATCTCGCGGCCGTCGTCGCTGCCCGTGCCGGACAGCGGCAGGGCGGCGCCGACGACCAGCTCCCGGCGCGGTCGTGGCAGGCGGGGTTGCCGGTGTCGCTGCTCGGGGCCTGCCGCCGCGGCCGCGAGCAGCCGGCCGAGCGACAGGTCCGCGTAGCGGGCCGGAGACCCGGGGAGGGGCACGCAGAGCAGCCCGGTGTCCAGAGCGTAGGTGGCGGCCGCCGTGCGCGTCGGGGTGCCGAGCTTCTGCATCAGGTGCGTGACGTGCGTGGCGGCGGTGCGCTGGGTGATGCGGAGCTCGCCGGCGATCTCGGCGTTGGACGGCCCGACGACGAGCATCGTCAGGATCTCCAGCTCGCGCGCGGACAGCCCGGCGGGGAGCCGCTCCACCGGGTCGCCGCTCAGCTCGACGTGGTCGAAACCGGACTCGGTGCGGGCGGTCAGCGTGACCCGGCAGAACAGGCCGGAGACCGGCGACCGCCAGTGGAAGCGGCAGTGCTCCAGACCGGCGCGCCCCATCGCGCCCGCCGCGCGGCGCAGGTCCGCAGGGACGTCGGCGTGGTCACCGCGGTCGGCGAGGCCGAGCCGGCCGTCCGGGCGCACCTGCACGGTGAAGGCGTTCCCCGACCACGCCGAGGGGCGCGCCGGAGCACCGTCCGGTGACGTCATCGGGGCACCTCCTCGTGGCGGCCCGGGGACGCGGCGGCACGCCTGTGTGTCCTCCGAGCATGCCGTACCGATGCGGATCCGGCGATGGGTCACCGGCCGCCGACCGCTACGTACATCTGACGATGGCGGGCCGGCGGGCCGTTCCTAGCGTGTGCCCACCGAGCTCGCCGGCGAGCGGGAGCATCCCCGCCGGCGGGCCCGTGGACCGACCATCGGACTCGAATCGATCGGAGATGTCATGGGACATCTGCAGCTCCCCCCGGGGAAGAAGATCGCCGTCAACCTCGGCACCGACTTCGACGCCCAGTGCCTCTGGCTCGGCGCGTTCAACCGGCCGACCCCGGCGTCCATGTCGCGTGGCGAGTTCGGCGCGGAGGTGGGCGTCCCGCGGCTGCTCTCGCTCTACAAGCGCTACGGGGTCCGCACGACCTGGTTCACCCCGGGCCACTCGATCGACACGTTCCCCGGGTGGTGCAAGAAGATCCTCGACGACGGCCACGAGTTCGGCCACCACGGCTACTACCACGAGAACCCCACGATGATCTCCGGCGACACCGAGCGCCGCCTGGTCGACCTGGCCTTCGCGACGTTCAAGAAGGTCCTGGGCATCCGGCCGGTGGGCTACCGGTCCCCGTACTGGGACTACAGCGAGTCCACACTGGACATCATCGAGGACTCGGGGCTGATCTACGACACCAGCCTGATGGGCCGGGACTTCCACCCGTACCACCCGCAGCGCTGGCAGGTCCGCTGGGAGCAGGGCAACGTCGCGGGGCGGGCGAGCCGGGTCCTGGAGGTCCCGGTCAACTGGTACCTCGACGACTTCCCGCCGCTGGCCTACACCGGTGCCCAGGCCGGCATGCAGGACTCGGACACGATCTTCAACCGGTGGAAGGACATCTTCGACTACGGCTACGCGCACGAGACGAACCCGGTCTTCGCGACCTGCGTCCACCCGCAGATCATCGGCCAGGCGCACCACATGCTCTGGTACGAGAAGCTGGTCGACCACATCAGCGGCCACGACGGGGTCTGGTTCGCCACCATCGAGGAGATCGCCCGCGCCTGGGTCGACGACGAGACCGACGAGGCGAAGTTCGCACTCCCCGACGTCCGTGGGGTCGAGCCGGCACCGGCCGACTCCGGCTGGGCCTGAGCCGTGGCGACCGTCCCGTCCGAGTCCCGCCCCGTCGCGGGCCTGCACGGCGACGTCGAGGTGGTCCTCGACCGCTGGGGGGTCCCGCACGTCTACGCCACGGACCGGCACGACGCCTACCTGGCCCAGGGCTTCCAGGCGGCCCGCGACCGGCTCTTCCAGATCGACCTGTGGCGGCGCCGCGGGCTGGGCAGGCTGTCGGAGGTCTTCGGTCCCCGTTTCCTCGCGCAGGACCGGGCGACCCGGCTGTTCCTGTACCGGGGGGACATGCGGGCCGAGTGGCTCGCCTACGGCACCGGTACCCGTGACGTCGTCACCGCGTTCGTCACCGGCGTCAACGCCTACGTGGAGTGGGCGTCGCAGGATCCCGGGGAGCGGCTGCCGCCGGAGTTCGCCGCGCTCGGCCACCGGCCGGCGCGCTGGGAGCCCGAGGACGTCGTCCGGATCCGCACGCACGGCCTGCTCTACAACGCCGAGCAGGAGCTGGCCCGGGCCCTCACGGTCCGCGACCTCGGTGCCGCGGCCGAGGAGCTCCGCTCGATCCGCGAGCCGCACACCGAGCTCGGCGTGCCCGATCCCGCGGTGCTGCAGCACCTCGACGACTCCGTGCTCGACGTGTACCGGCTCGCCTTCGCCCCCGCCGACCTCGCCGGCCTTCCCGGCGCCGGCGCGGCCGTCGCACCGTCCGGCAGCAACAACTGGGTCGTGTCGCCGCAGCGGTCGGCCACCGGGCGTCCGGTGCTGGCCAACGACCCGCACCGCGCGGTCACGGTCCCGTCACTGCGCTACCTGACCCACCTCGAGGCGCCGGGGATGAGCGTCATCGGCGCGGGGGAGCCGAACCTGCCGGGTGTCTCCATCGGACACAACGGGCGGGTGGCGTTCGGGCTGACGATCTGGCCGGTCGACCACGAGGACCTGTACGTCTACGAGCTCCACCCCGACGACGACACCCGCTACCGCCATCGCGGCGGGTGGGAGGCGTTCACCGTCGTCGAGGAGCGCACGGCCGTCGCCGGCGGCGGGGAGGAGGTCCTGCGGCTGACCTTCTCGCGGCACGGCCCGGTCGTCCACCTCGACACCGGTGCACGGACGGCCGTGGCCGTCCGTGCCGTCTGGCTCGAGCCGGGCATGGCCCCCTACCTGGCGAGCCTCGAGTACCAGGACGCCGACGACGTCGACACCTTCCGCCGTGCGCTGCGGCGGTGGGGCGCGCCGGGCGTCAACCAGGTGTTCGCCGACGCCGGCGGGGACATCGGCTGGCAGGGCTGCGGTCTCGTGCCGCGCCGGCCCGGGTGGGACGGCGCGCTCCCGGTGCCGGGGGACGGGCGCTTCGAGTGGGACGGGTTCGCCCGGCTCGAGGAGCTGCCCGGGGTGCGCAACCCGGACTCGGGCTGGTTCACGACGTCGAACGAGGAGAACCTCCTGGACGGCGTCGGCGACCGGACGCCGACGGTCACCACGGACTGGTACTCCGACGCGCGGCACGAGCGTCTCACCGGCTGGCTCGGCGGCGACGCCCCGGTCGACGTCACCTCGAGCATCCGGATGCAGGGCGATGCCGCGAACGTGCACGGACGGCGGCTGCTCGACCTGCTCGCCCCGCTCACCGGGATGCCGCGGCACGCCGGCGAGTGGGCGGCGCTGCAGGAGTGGGACGGCATCGAGTCGACCGGCAGCCGGGCGGCACTGGTCTTCCAGGTGTGGGTGCGCCGTCACCTGCGGCCGTGGCTGGCCGACCGTTGCCTGGAGCGGCTCGGCGTCGACGCGGAACGGGCGAAGGCCGCACGTCACCGGCTGCTCCGCGCCGACACGCTGTTCTCCGACCTCCGGCCGGACCTGCGGATGCTCGGCAGGTTCGACCTGTCCGACGCCGGCGACGCCGCGACCCTGCGCGACGGGATCGACGAGACGCTCGACGCCGCGCTCGCCGACATCGCGACCCTGCTCGGGCCCGACCGCGACGGGTGGACGTGGGGAGCGCTGCACCGCACCGAGCTACGGCACGCGGTGTTCGCCCACGACCCCGGAGCTCCGGACGACTGGCGGTCGCTGCCACCGGTGCCCCGCGCCGGCAGCGGGGACACGGTCGGCCTGGCCGGGCACGACGACTCCTTCAACGCGGTGATGGGGAGCAGTTTCCGCATCGCCGTCGACGTCGGGGAGTGGGACTCGACCCTGGTCCTGAACTCACCCGGGCAGTCCGGGGACCCGAGATCGGCGCACTACGCCGACCAGCTCGGCCTCTGGGCGGCGGGGGAGGCCTTCCCGCTGGCCTACAGCCGCGACGCGGTCGAGGAGGTCGCGGAGAGCAGGCTCCGGTTGACACCGGTGGCGGACCTCCGGCCCGCGGACTGACGGACGCCGGGCCGGCCGCCGGCCCGGCTGCCCGGCGGCTGCCCGGCGGGAGCGGGCCACCTCGTCGGTGCAGACCCGCTCACCGGACGTCGACCCGGCACTGCCGGACGAAGGCGACCGGCTTCACGCACAGGGCCGCGTCGCCGAGCTGGATCACCGCCGGCACGGCCGGCGGCCACCACGGTTGCACCATCTCGTGTCGCGCCTCGGGCGGTGGCCGAGGCGCCCGCTCCGCGCGTCAGGTCCCGGTGCCGAGAGCGTGAACGAGGACGCCCCGCAGGTGGTCGACGTCAGGAGGGTCGTCGGCGAGCAGGACCGATGCACACAGACCGTCCGCAGCGGCGATGAGTGCCGCGACGGCCGTCGGGTCGTCGGTGCGGGTGCGGGCGATGTCGGCGACCTTCCTGCGCCACCCATGGGCCAGGCCACGCAGCGCGGGGCGGCGAGCAGCGAGCGTCGACAGTTCGCGCTCGGCCAGTGCGCGGCCGCGGCCGGTCTCGGTGCCCGACTCGGACAGCAGCCGGGCGAGCCCGGTCAACGGGTCCTCGCCGGAGGCCAGAGTGGACTCCAGCACGGTCTCGTAGTGCCGACAGACGTCGGTCAGGGCGGCGACCAGGAGGTCGTCGAGAGTGGCGAAGTAGTAGGTGGCCAGGCTGGCCGGGGCCTCCGCCTCACGGGCGACGGCGCGGTGCGTGACTCCGGCGGCGCCGTCGCGCTCGACCACCCGCAGGGTCGCCGCGATCAGCTCGGTCCGACGACGATCGCCGCGCGCCCGCCGCCCGTCCGGGTGCGCGGCGGGGGAGGCGTCGGCGCCCGACGCGGTCGCTGTGGTTCGCGGCACGGGAACCTCCTCGGGCTCGTGACCGCTACAGGTTATCGATCCGCCCGGTACGCCGCCGCGGCTCACCGGCCGTCGTCCCGGACCCGGCCGCCCCGATCGGGCCGACGCCGCGCAGCAGGACGAGGGCGATCACCGCCAGAGCCGCGACGGCGACACCGGCAACCGTTCCGACGACGCCCAGGCCGGCGGTCTGTGCCTCCCGGGCTGCATCGAGTGCGGCCGGTGGAAGGCCGGCGGCGACGGCTCCGGCGAGGCTCGACGTACCGGCGTCGAGCAGCTCGGCGCGGGGGTCGGCGAGCACGGTGGCCCGGTGGACGGAGTCGGCGAGACTTCCGAGGACGGCGACGCCGACTGCGATTCCCAGCTCCTGGACCGTCTCCGACATGGCTGCGGCGGAGCCGGCCCTGCCGGCCGGAGCACTCCCCACGACCAGATCGGTGCCGAGCGCAGCGATCGCGCCGAGTCCGAGGTAGACCAGCGCGAACGCGACCACCACGGTCCCGACGTTGCCCGGGCCCTCGACCCGGCTCAGCAACAGATGGCCGGCCGCAGAGGCCCCGAGGGTCGTCGAGACGATGACGGCGGGCCGGATCCGGCGTGCCAGCAGCGGTGCGGTGATCGCCGCCGCGAACATCGCCAGTGCGGCCGGTCCCATCCACAACCCGGTGGTGAGCGGAGAGAGCTGCTCGACCACCTGCAGATGCCGGGTGACCAGCAACATCGCACCGCCGACACCGACGAGCGCGACCAGCAGCACGACCAGCGCCGCGCTGAACGCCGGGGCGCGGAACATGCCCGGATCCAGCAGCGGGTCGGTGAGCCTGAGCTGCCGGCGGACGAACACGGCCGCGGACACCACCCCCACGGTCGCCGCGACGAAGGTCGTCGTGTCGAGGCCGGCATCGGCGCCGTGCTTGACGGCATAGACCACCGGCAGTATCGCCAGCAGCGAGACCCCGACGCTCGGCAGGTCGAGGCGCCCGGCACCGGGATCGCGGTACTCGGGAAGCAGCAGGGGTGCGGCGATCATCACGATCGCGACGACCGGCAGTGCCAGCAGGAACACCGATCCCCACCAGAAGCGCTCCAGCAGGAGCCCACCGGCGATCGGACCCAGTGCCATCCCGAGAGCGAACATGGTCGCCCAGATCCCGATGGCGAGACTTCGCTGTCGCGGGTCCCGGAACATGTTCCCGATCAGTGCCAGGGTCGACGGCATCAGCGTCGCGCCGGCGACCCCCAGCGCGGCACGCGCAGCGATCAACATCGACGCCGACGTCGAGAACGCTGCCGCGACGGACGCGAGGCCGAACGCACCCGCTCCCACCAGGAGCAGACGCCGGCGCCCGAGCCGGTCACCGAGCGTCCCCATGGTGATCAGCAGCCCCGCGATCATGAACCCGTACACGTCCATGATCCACAACGCCTGGACGTTGCTCGGGCGCAGATCCGACGACAGCGCCGGCACCGCGAGGTAGAGCGCGGTGATGTCGAGACCGAGAAGGACCGTCGGCAGCGCCAGCACGCCGAGCCCTGCCCACTCACGGACCCCGGCCCGATCGTCGTCCGTCGACGGCACGGTGACTCCTCACAAGAAGTTGAGCGATCGTACTAGTTGTACCATCGTTCATGTAGTTGGAAAGAGTGGTGGAGTCCGGGTGAGGCGGGTGCCCGCGTACCGATGGCGACACCGGCGGTCGACCGGGGCAGACCGTGTGGCCGTAACGCCGCGCCGCCGCGGCGCGACCCGAGCGGCGACAGCGTTCGTCGGATCGGGAGTCGTCGTGTCGAGGATCGTGCTCACGCTGGCGCAGGCCGTCGGCATCGTCGTGCTGGCGTTCGTGGTCCTGAGCCTCGTGGTCGGGGTCGTCCAGTGGCTCGCGGTCGCCGCGGTGCTGGTCGCCGTCCCGGTCGCCGCAGTCTGGTTGTACCTGCGTTCCTCGGGGCGGCGCGCGGGGCCGGGGCGGTCCGGGCGACCGCAACGGGGAACCCGGCCGGACGGTGCCGTCACGCGACGGGCCGAGCTGGAGGGGCGGGCGGTGCTCGACCCGGCCGGCCGGTGCGGATGGTGCGGTTCGGCGACCCGGCACCAGGACCGTTTCGGGTTCCCGACCACGCCGCTGGCCCATCACCGCGAGGAGATCGAGGCGATGCTCTGACCGGTCCGGATGCCCGGCCCGCCACCCCCAAAGGTCCCGGGGCCCGCCGGGACCGATGCCGGGCGCGGCCGGGCCGGACGTACCTGTGCCCGGTCGGCGTCCGCCGTAGCGTCACGCCTCCGGCCCGACACCCCGTCCGACAGGAGGTTCCGCATGCGGACAGACCGGACCCCCACCGGAGCGGAGCGGAGGCGAGGGGCGCTGCTGGTGGTGCTCGCCGTCGCCGCGGTGGTGTTCACGCCGGTCCCGGCGCACGCCGAGGGAACGCGGCAGGACGGACCGGCCGGGCCGCCGTTCTCCGTGGACGGTGGGAACTGGTCGGGCTACGTCGTGACGGGCTCCGGGTTCCGGTCGGTGTCGGCGCGGTGGACCGTGCCGGACGTCGCGTGCACGGCCGGTGCCACGCCGTTCGCGCCCTGGGTCGGGATCGACGGCTACGGCAGCAGCACCGTCCAGCAGACCGGTGTCGCGACGACCTGCGTCGGCGGCGAGCCGGTCCACCGTGCGTGGTTCGAGATCGCGCCCGCCCCGGCGGTGTACCACTCGATGACCGTCCGGACCGGGGACGAGATCGCGGCCGAGGTGGTCCGCAGCGGCGACGCGTACACGATGACGATCCGGAACCTCACCCGTGGCGACAGCCGCAGCGTGGTCAGGACGCACGCCGCGGCGAACGTCTCGGCCGAGGTCGTGCTGGAGGCGCAGCAGGGCGCGTTCCCGAGGTTCGGGTCGGTGCGGTTCACCGGGGCGACGGTCGACGGGGAGTCGATGGGTGCGCGGTCGGCGACGGCGATCGACGCGACCGACGGGAAGGGCTTCATGACCGCGACGGGCCGGATGTCCGGGGACGCCTTCACGATCCGCCAGCTCCGGGGGTAGCCACCGGGTTCGGAACCAGGTGAGTACGGGCGCAGCGTCAGTCCTCAGCCGTCCGCCGGGCCGGCGCGGGAGCCGGGCCGGCCGTCCCGGAGATCGACGGGGACGCCGGGCAGTGCCGCCCACAACGCGTCCGGGTCGTCGAACCGGCCGTCGGGGAGGGTGGCGAGCAGCTCGAGCAGAGCGGGCCGGGCACCCTCGGCCGCGGCGTGGGTGACGAGTGCCGACCGGGTGGGCCGGTCGTCGTCGAACGCCTCCCCGACGAAGTCCAGGACCTCGATCCGGGTCACCGGGACCCGGGGATCCTCGAGGGGGATCCCGAGCTCGTTCTCCGGACCGTGGTCGCGCTGCATGGCCGGAGAGTCTCGACGGGGCGTGCTGTGGGGGCCCTGAGAAGCTGTGGCCGCCCTGAGAGCACGGCGCCACGGCCGCGAACCCTCGCACACGATCGTGCGCGGACTTCGTTCCGGATTCGCACCGTCGTGGTCGGTCCGGCGATCCGGTGGTCCGCATGGTGGAACGCCGGGCTCCGGCTCAGGAGATCGCGGACGACCTGCGTCCGGCGTCGCCGCCGAGGTGCGTGGCGAAGTGCCGCTCCATGGCCCGGTAGAACCGGATCTGGTTCTCCGGGTTGGCGAACCCGTGGCCCTCGTCCTCGGCGAGCAGGTACTCCACGGGCACGCCGCGCTCCCGCAGCGAGGCGACGATGTTGTCCGATTCGGCCTGGACGACGCGGGCGTCGTTGGCGCCCTGGGCGACCAGCAGCGGCGTCCGGATCCGGTCGACCATGGTGATCGGCGAGCGGGCCAGCATGTCGGCCTCCTGCTCGGGGACGTCCGGGTCGCCGACATACCGGTACCAGGCGTTCACCTGATGAGGCCGGACGAACGGCGGCAGCGTCCGCATGAAGTTCGCCAGGTCGGAGATGCCGACGTAGTCCACGGCGGCGGCGAAGTGGTCCGGTGTCACGGTGACGCCGACGAGCGCGGCGTACCCGCCGTAGGACCCGCCGTAGATGCCGAGCCGCGCCGGGTCGGCCCAGCCCTGGGTCACGGCCCACTCGGTGGCGTCGATGAGGTCGTCGTGCATCGCGCCGGCGAGCTCGCCGATCGCCGCGGTGATGTGCCGCCTGCCGTAGCCGGAGGACCCGCGGAAGTTGACCTGCAGCACCGCGTAGCCGCGGTTGGCCAGGAACTGGACCTCCGCGCTGTAGCCCCAGGTGTCGTGCACCCACGGCCCGCCGTGCGGGAGCAGGACGAGCGGCAGGCGCCCGGGCCCGGCGTCGACCGGCCGCGTCAGGTAGCCGTGCAGCGGCAGCCCGTCCCGGGCCCGGAAGCTCACCGGCTCCATCGGGGCGAGCGCGGCCGGGTCCAGGTGCGGATAGGGGCGGAACAGGATCCTGCTCTCACCGGTGGAGTGGTCGTAGAGCCAGGTGACCGCCGGGTCGCGGTCGTGGACGAAGGTGGCGATCCAGCGCTGCTCCGACTCGTCCGACGAGAGCGTGCCCAGCACGCCGTCGGACAGCTTCTCCAGCTCGGCGTAGACCTCCGCGAAGTGCGGGTCGAGGACCTTGATGTGCGGCCGTTCGCCGACGAAGCGGGCGGCGATCACCTCGCCGGTCCGGCGGCTGGTGAACACGGTCGGCGGCAGCACACCGGGAGCCATCAGCCCGAGGGTGCACAGGTCGTGGCCCTCGACGGCGGCGACGACCGTCTCCTCGCCGGTCTCCCGGTCGACGCGCACCAGCCGCAGGTCGTCGGAGTCCTGGTAGGAGCCCAGCAGCAGGCCGGAACCGTCCGGTGTGACGAGCTGGGGCTGCACGCCCAGCGGGTGCTCGGGGCCGCTGATGCGGCGCAGCAGGCGTCGTTCGTGGGTCTCGGGGTCGACCGCCGAGAACTCCCAGGTGCCGTCCTCGGTCAGCAACGAGTGGAAGACGGGCGCGCCGTCCCGGTCCACCAGGTAGTTGCCCCGGGGCTCGGGCTGTTCGAGCAGCAGCGTCGTCTCGCCGGTCGCGACCTCGATCCGGAACAGGTCGACCGACAGGGGGTTGCGGTTCATGCCGACCAGCACGTTCCCGGGCTGCGACTCCAGCGGGTCGACGCCGACCACGCGCGAACCCGGGTCCATCGGGGTGAGGTCGACGGCCGGCTGGTCGGGAGCGTCGAGATCGACCCGGTAGAGGTGCCAGTCCTCGTTGCCGTCGGTGTCCTGCTCGTAGAGCAGCCAGCGCGGGTCGTCGGTCCAGTGGTACTTCGTGATGCCGCGGCGCGAGTCGTGGGTGACGCAGACGGCGTCGGTGTGGTCCTCGTCGATGCCGCGGACCCAGACGTTGCGCCGGCCGAGGTGCGGGGCCAGGTAGGCGATCCGGGTGCCGTCGGGGGACAGGGACGCGCCGGAGAACACCGGGTCGGCGAAGAACTCCTCGAGCTCGATCCGCGTCGGTGCCTGCTCGGTCCGGCCGGGTGCCTGGGTCATCGGTGCCCTCCTCGGTGTGCGCCCGGGGGATCTCCACGGCGCGCGGTGACGAGGCCATGGCAACGGGTGCCGTCGCGGCACACTCAAGCGGGCGTGGCGCGGGTCACAGCCAGGTCCGGCTCGGAGCAACGGCGGACCGGCCGCCGCCCAGGCCGTTGGTCCCTTCCCGGGCCCGGTGCCGGTACCTACTCTTCGGCTCCACGACAGGTGCCCCGGCGCCCTCGCGAACGGCCTCCGGCCTCGGTCCGGGGCCGTGCGGCCGTCGTCGGGACGAGGCCGCGCGACCACCGTGGCGGGACGGCAGCACGCGGTCCCCGTCTCCTCCGGCAGGTCGACGTCCGCACCGCACGGACACGCGGGCCGGGCGCGCCGGCTCCCTACCATCACCGAGAGGACACCACCATGACCATCGGGCCCGTCCAGCTGATCGTTCTCGGCTTCCGCGATCCGGACTTCCACGGCCGGATCCTCGACGAGCTCGAGCGACTGCGCAGCAGTGACACCGTCCGGGTGATCGACGCACTCGCCGTCTACAAGGACGCCGACGGCGAGCTCGAGGCGATGCATCTCAGCACCCTGTCGGCCGAGGAGGCCGCCGAGCTCGGCAGCACGGTCGGGGCCCTGATCGGGCTGGGCTTCGACGGCGAGCAGGGGATGGAGGCCGGTGCCGTCGCGGGCGCCGAGGCGGCCGCCGACGGTCCGGGCCCCGTGGCGGACGACGACGAGTGGGACGTCCTCGCCGACATCCCGCCGGACTCCGCCGCCGCCGTGCTCCTGCTGGAACACCGCTGGGCCGTCCCGCTACGGGACGCGATCGCCTCGGCCGGTGGCTTCCGCATCGGTGACGGGTTCATCGGCCCCGATGACCTCGTCGAGATCGGTCTGCTCGCCCGCGAGGAGGCGGACCGCCACACGCTCGACGCGGTGGGCGCCGCCACCTGAGCCCGGCACCCCCACCACGACGACACCCCCACCACGACGACACGACGACACCCCCACCACGACGACACGACGACACGACGACGGAGGCAGGCATGTTCGCGACCCGCAGGATGGCCCGGCGCACCGCGCGCCGCACGGCACGGCGCGTGACGCGGCGCGAAGCGCGCCGGCGCTGAGTGCCCGGCGCTGAGTCACCGGCGCCGGGTCACCGGGACGCGTCCACCGGCGGTGACTCCGCCCGGCGGCCGACCACGGCCAGCCGGGCGGTCGCCACGTGCGCGACCGTGACCGCGACGATGACCAGCGGCATCAGCGCGAGGCCGTCGGCGCCGAGCAGGAGCGTGGCCAGGAGGACCGAGGTGAGGGGCAGCCGGAGCACCGACACCGTCATCGCCCCGATGCCGATCGCGATCCCGGCCACGAGCGGCAGCCCCGGCAGGTGCGAGGCGGCGATGCCACCCGCGGCGCCGAGGAACATCGCCGGGAACGTGGGGCCACCCCGGAAGGCGCTCATCGACACCGCGTAGGCGACGCCCTTGCACACCAGGAGGAGCAGCAGGGCGCCGACGGTGTAGCCGGCCTGGCCCCGGATGAGGGGGCTCATCCCGTCCTGGCCGGAGAACAGCACGTCGCTCCAGCCGTGACCGGTCAGCGCCGTGTAGAGGACGGCGCAGCCGGCGACGGCCAGGCCGGCCGCGGTGGTGAGCACGACGGGTCTGCCCTCGACGAGGGAGCGCAGCAGCACCGCCAGCCGCTGGAGCCCGGTGCCCAGTACGGCGGCGACCAGGCCGAGCGCGACCGCCCACCCGAACTCGGCGACGGTGGGCTGCCCGAACGGGGGCAGGTCGGGCAGGGCCAGGGAGAACGTCCCGAGCCCGGTCAGCGAGTCCAGCCCGAGGAAGATCAGCGAGCCGATCCCCGCCGCCAGCAGGCCCGGGACGAGCACCAGCCCGAGCGTCGCCCCGCCGAGTCCCGACGCCTCCATCAGCAGGAACGCGCCCAGGAGCGGTGAGCCGAGCAGGGTGCTGACGGCCGCGAAGCTGCCCGACGAGGCGACCATCGTGGCGGCCGGTGGCGGGAGCGGTCGCCGGGCCAGCCGGGTCGCGCACACCCCGAGCCCGCCCCCGAGGGCGATCAGCGGGGCCTCGGGCCCGAGCACGGCGCCGAACACGAGGGTGGCCAGCGCCGCCGCGGCGATGCCGGGGAGCTCGCGCGGGAGCGGGGCGGCACCCGTGTGGAACCCCCCGGCGGGGGAGTGGCCGCCGTGCCCGGGCAGGAATCGGACCGCGGCGCCGACCAGCAGCCCGGCCAGCACCAGCGGCGGGATCGGCCACCACAGCGGTGCCGCACCGAGCCCCAGCGCCGGTGGCAGGTCCGTGAACAGCCAATGCTGCAGGAACGAGACCAGCGCGAGGAAGCCGTAGGCGAGGGCGGAGACCGGGATCCCCAGCAGGGCGGCGAGCAGCAGCAACCGGACGTAGCCGCGGCTGCGCAGGACGGCGGTCGGATCGGTTCCCGACGGATCCATTCGCCCTCCCCGCGCCGCGGCCGGTCCGCTCACTGCAGCGTCGGCACCGGGTACCGGTGTGCCATCACCCACCGGGGATGAGTTCGCGGGACGGGCTCCCACGGCGGCGGGCACCGTCCGGTGCGGTCACGGGTACCGAGGTCCGATGGCCGGAGTCGTCGGGTCCTCGGCCCCTGGAGTGCGGCCGGGAGGGGCGCGATCGTGTCGCGGCGTGCGGCCGGGACGGTGGCCGGCGATCCGTCCTGTCCGAGGGCCGGAGCCGTTCGAGCGAGGGAGCCCGGATGTCCGCCGTGGACGAACTGACCGAGCTGGTCGAGCGGGCCGGTGCGGCCGAGCGGGCCGCGCTCGCGTCGAGGTGGAAGGAACGCGCCGACGTCGACGCGCTGCGGCGGCACGTCCGGCGGGCCATCGCCGCCCAGCACGAGTCCGAACGGCTCTCCACCGGCCCCGCGCCGAGCGCTCGCCGGGCGCGGCACCTGGCTGCGTTCCTCGACGACCCGGACGCACCCGGCGACACCGGTCGTCCGCCGGTGGAGGCCGACGGCCCGCTGCCGGCCGTGACCGCCGAGGACGCCGTGCGCGCCGAGACTGACGCGCTGGCCGCCGTGAGCGCGGCACGCCTGGCCCTGCTCGACGCCCACCTCGCCGTCCTCGACGCCCGCGTGGCCCGGATCGACGCCGGCGACGGCGATCCCGGGGCGGTCGCGGTGGACGGCCACACCCCGCTGACCGGCCGCAACGCGGTCACCCGGCACGGGCCCGCCCTGGCACACGGCCTGTCCGGGGAGATCCGGTACATGCTCACCCGCAGGCCCCGCTCGATCCTCAGGAGCCTGGCCGTGACGCTCGCCCTGGGCCTGGGCTACCTCGGCTTCATCCGCCTCGTCGAATGGGACCGGGCCCAGGCCTGGCTGCCCTACCTCGGCCTCCTGGCCGTCTCCGTCGTCATGGGTGGCGCGGTCTGCCTCAACGCGATGAGCTTCGACGCGATGCGCGTGCGCGCGGCGCTGGACAGCGGTGCCCGGCTGTGGCACCTCCTGATCACGAAGAACCTCGCACTGGTCGCGATCGTCGCACCGATCGGGTTCCTGCTCAGCGCCCTGCTCGCCTGGCGGGCCGGCAACCTCGCCGCGTTCTTCACGGCCTGCGCGTTGATGATCTCCTTCATCGTGCTGTGGCTCGGTGTCGGCAACGTCCTGTCGGTCGTCGTCCCGATCCGCGACGAACCGATCCTGAACCGTCGCAAGGACGGCACCCTCCGCCAGTTCGCCATCGCCTTCGCGGTGTCCTACGCCATCGGCTATCTGGTGAACCTCATGCTGCTCTGGCGGGCGTTCGCCGCCCAGGAGATGGCGGCGCGGCTCGGCAGCGCGGTCCTGCCGGCCGTCCTCGTCGTCCTGAGCAGCATCGCGATGTGGATCCTGCTGACCGTCGTCGCGGTGGCGCTGGCCCAGCAGCCCCGGATCCGCCGGACCCTGATGAAAGAGCTCGCCGACTACGAGTCCGGTGCGGAGGCGCGGGCGTACGCCTCGGCGGCGGGACCGCGCGGCACGGCGACCACCGGGGTGTAGCCCGGCGGGCGTGCCGGACCGGGTCCGGTCGCTCCGTCCGTCCCGTTCCGCCCCGCGCCCCCAGAGTCTTGACATCGTGACGCGCACTGGGCACCGTACGTGGAACCGGTTCCATGGAACCGGTTCCACAAGGAGGTGTCATGGCGACCATCCGCGATGTCGCGGCGCGCGCCGGGGTCTCGCTGGGCACGGTGTCCCGCGTGCTGGCCGGCAGCACCGCGACGTCGGCCGCGTCGCGGGAGCGGGTGGCCGAGGCCGTCGCCGAGCTCGGGTACGTCCCGAACGCCCGGGCGGGGTCGCTGCGCCGGGCCCGCACGGACACGGTCGGGATCCTGGTCTCCGACGTCCGCAACCCGTTCTTCGCCGAGCTCGCGCACGCCGCCGAGCAGGAGGCGCTGCGGCGGGGGTCGGTCGTCATGCTCGCCAACGCCGACGAGGACGCCGAGCAGGAGCTCACCTACCTGCGCGCCTTCGGCGAGCAGCGGGTCGACGGGATCCTGCTCGCCCCGCAGTCGTCGGACGCCGACCGCTACCTGCGGGCGGCGGCGGACCGTCCACTGGTGATGGTGGACCGGACCGTCCGGGGCGCCGGGATCCCGCACGTCGCGGCGGACAACGCCGGCGGGGTCGGGCAGGCGCTCGAGGCGCTGGCCGCCCGCGGCCACGAACGGATCGGCTACGTCGGCGGGCCGGCGACCCTGTCCACCGGCGCCGAGCGCCGGAGCGCGTTCCTGACCGGGCGCGCCGAGCGCGGGCTCGCCACGGACCCCTGCCTGATCGAGGAGGGGGACTTCCGGCCCGACAGCGGCGGCCGCGCCCTGGCGCGCATGCTCGACGCCGGGGCGTCGCCCACCGCGGTGATCGCGGCCGACGGGCTCATGGCCATGGGCGTGCTCGCCGAACTCCGCGTGCGCGGCCTGCGCGACCGGATCGAGCTGCTCTCGTTCGACGACCTGCCGTGGTTCGCCGAGGTCGAACCGCCCGTCTCCGCGATCGCCAACGACGCGACCGAGATGGGCAGGCTCAGCATGGCCCTGCTGCTCGACGCGATCGCCGGCCCGAAGGGCGACCGCGGGCCCGAGTCCGACCGGCTCGTCGTCCCCACCCGGCTGGTCGACCGGTTCCGCGGGGGACCGGCATGACCGCCGGCCGGGTCGTGGTGGTCGGCAGCATCCACGTCGACGTCGTGCTCGCCGTCGACGCCCATCCGGAGCCGGGGGAGACCGTGCGCGCACGCAGCGCCGCGGAGCACCTCGGCGGGAAGGGGGCCAACCAGGCCGTCGCGTCGTCGTCGGCGGGTGCCACCACCCGGATGATCGGGGTGGTCGGCGAGACCGACGGTGTGCGTGCGGTCGCCGAGCTCGACGCCCGGGGTGTCGACACCTCCGCGGTCCGCGCGGTCCCGGGGGCCGGGACAGGGCGCGCCGTGGTGACCGTCGACGGCGCCGGGGAGAACCGCATCGTCGTGTCCTCCGGCGCGAACCTCCACCTGGACGCCGGGGACGTCCGGCCGGCACTGGCCGGCCTGGTGCCCGCCGACGTGGTCCTGCTGCAGAACGAGATCCCGATCGAGGCCGCCCGGGCGGCGGTGTCGGTCGCGCGGTCGGCGGGCGCGCGGGTGGTGTGGAACGCGGCACCCGCGCCGCACGGTCCGGCGGACCTGCTCGACTGCGACGTGCTCGTCGTCAACGAGGGCGAGCTGGCCGTGGTCCGGACCCTCGTGGACGGCCCTGCCGGCGCGTCGCCGGTCGAGGTCGTCCGGGCCGGACTCGGTGCCGACGTCGTCGCGACCCGCGGCGCCGCCGGCTCGGTGTTCGCCATCGGGGACGCGACCGGCGAGGTGCCGGCCCCCGTCGTGCCCGTCGTCGACACCACCGCGGCCGGGGACACGTTCGTCGGCTACCTGTGCGCCGAGTTCGTCCGCTCCCCGGGCGGTGCCGCCGCCGACGCGATCCGTGTCGCGACGTCGGCCGCCGCCCTGGCGGTGACCCGCGAGGGCGCCGCCGCCTCCATCCCCACCCGAGACGCCGTCACCGGCAGTGCCGGTGCCGCCCCAGGAAGGAACCCGTCATGAAGGTCTCGCTCGGAGCCGACCACGCCGGCTTCCCGCTGAAGCAGTTCGTCCGCGAGGCGGTGGAGCGCCTCGGCCACGAGGTGCTCGACCAGGGGACGCACAGCGAGGAGCCGGTCGACTTCCCCGACATCACCGCGGCGACCTGCCGCCCGGTCCTGGACGGGACCGCGGACCGGGCGATCCTGGTCTGCGGCTCGGGGGCCGGGGCGATCATGGCCGCCAACAAGATCGACGGCATCCGCTGCGCGCTGGCCCACGAGCCCTACAGCGCCCACCAGGCGGTCGAGCACGACGACGCCAACGCGATCGCGATGGGGTCGTGGCTCGTCCCGCGGGCCCTGGTGCCCGAGATCGTCGAGCGGTTCCTGCACGCCGCGTTCGACGACACCGAGGAGACCCGCCGCCGCGTCGCGAAGCTGCATGCCCTCGAGGGCGGCGACCCGGCCGCGCCGGGCCGGATCTGACCGCGCGTCCGCACCCGAATCAACGGAGATTCCGATGACCACTCCCGACTCCCCTCCGGCCCCGGGCGCTCCCCGCTCGGTGCGCGGCACCAAGGACCGGCGCAAGACCGCGATCGCCGCGGCGGTCGGCACCAGCGTCGAGAACTACGACTTCGTCGCCTACGGCACCGCGTCGGCGCTGTACTTCGGGGCCGTGTTCTTCCCCGACGACGATCCCGTCGTCGGCACCCTGCTCGCCTTCGCGACCCTCGCGGTCGGGTTCGTGATGCGTCCGATCGGCGGGGCGGTCGGGGGCTACTTCGGGGACCGGTTCGGCCGCAAGCCGGTGCTCGTGACCGCCATGATCGTGATGGGCGGCGCGACCTTCCTGATCGGCGCGCTGCCCACCTACGCCCAGGTCGGCGTCCTCGCCCCGATCCTGCTCACGCTCATCCGTGTGATCCAGGGGCTCGCGTTCGGCGCCGAGTGGGGCGGGGCTGTGACCATGGCCTACGAGCACGCCCCCTGGCACCGGCGGGGCACCTACGCGGCCATCCCGCAGGCCGGCAACCCGCTCGGGATCGCCCTGTCGAGCCTGATGTTCTTCCTCAGCTCGGGGCTGCCGGGGGACTGGCAGTGGCGGGTGCCGTTCCTGTTCAGCGCGGTGCTGGTGATCGCCGGCATGATCGTGCGCGCGAAGCTCGGGGAGTCCCCCGAGTTCGAGGAGGTCCGGGCGAGCGGGCGCACCGAGCGCAACCCGGTCCGGACGGCGCTGCGCCGCGACTGGCGCGGCATCCTGCGCGTGATCGCACTGCGCGTCGTGGAGTCCTTCGCCTACTACTCGACCGCGACCTACCTGCTGAACCACATCAGCTCGCAGCACCCCGGGCTCGAACCCACCCTTCTCGGGGCGGTGACCGTGGCCAGCGTGATCGCCATCGGCATGACGTTCCTGGCCGGTGTCGTCTCCGACCGGGTGGGCAGACGGCCGGTCTACATCGGTGCGTGCGTGGCCGCCGCGCTGTTCGGGTTCCCGATGTACCTCCTCACCGAGGGCGGGAACCCGGTCCTGGTGGTGCTGGTGTTCGTGATCGGCATCGGACTGATCCACGCCGCGCTCACCGGCACCCAGGGAGCGTTGCTGACCGAGCAGTTCCGCGCCGCTACGCGCACGTCGGGTGCGTCCCTGGGCTACCAGCTCGCCGCGTCGCTCGGCGGGTTCGCGCCGCTGCTCGCCGCGCTCCTCGCCGGGGCGTTCGGATGGCCGGGTGCGGCGATGCTCTACGTCGCCGCCGCGCTCGTCGGTCTGGCGGGCATCCTGCTCACCACCGAGACGTGGGGTCCGCGCCGGCGGGCCGAGGTCGCCGAGCTCGTACGCGAGGAGGAGCGCGCCGCCGCGGTGACCGGCTGAGGGGCGCCGGCGCCGGCCCCGGCCCCGCGCTCCGGCGGGGCCGGGGTGCCCGTTGCTCGGCGGCGTCCGCCTCGGCGCTGACCACAGAACGGCTGGGCACCGCCGTCGGGCATCCGGCCGCCCTTGCCGAGCCACCCGGCGAACACGACCGGGACGATGCCGAGCTTCAGTCACTCAACGTGTGGATCTTTACGGTTATACAGAGATGGGTCGGTCCGGGGCAAGGATCGGTCCGGGAACCGATCACCCCGTGCGGACGTCCCCGCGGTACCGCGACCGCGGGCAGGGACGGCCCGCCCACCGGCTCAGACGGCCCCGCCCGCCCTCAGCGTCGCGACCCGCTGCTCGTCGAGACCGAGCACCTCGGTGAGGATCTCGGCGGTGTGCTCGCCGACCGCCGGCACCGGGTGCCGTACGCTCGCCGGTGCGGCACCGAGCTTCACCGGCATCCCGAGCTGGGTGACCGACCCGAGGACCGAGTGCCCGCCCTCGACGAGCATCTCCCGTGCCGCGAGCTGCGGGAGCGCGGCCGCGTCGTCCACGGTCAGGACGGGCCCGAAGGGAATCCGCTGCTCCTCCAGCAGCGCGGAGACGTCGTCGGTGGAGCGCTCCCGTGTCCAGGCGGTCACCTCCTCCTCGACGGCCTCGATGTCCGCCATCCGGCCCGCGATCCCGGACCAGGCTCCCGCGGAGAGCTCGGGTCGCCCCATCGCCTCGCACAGCCGGGGGAACAGCGGGTCGGTGCCGGCGTGCAGGTAGATCCACCCGTCGCGGGTGGGAAAAGTGTTGGCGGGTCCGCTCAGGGGGTCGCGGGACCCGGTGCGCTCCGCCGGTGCGACGCCGTTCGCCGCCGCCACCGACGTCGTGCCGAGGCAGGAGAACAGCGTGTCCAGCGACGCCACGTCGACGACCTGGCCGCGACCGGTGCTCGTGCGGTGGTGCAGCGCGGTGACCGCCCCCAGCGCCCCGTAGACGCCGGTGAGGTGGTCGGCGACGAACGTGCCGGCCGGGAGGGGCGGGTCGTCCGCCCGCCCGGTGCGGCTCATCAGCCCGGACATGGCCTGGGCGATCGCGTCGAACAGGGCCCGGCCGGCGAGGGGCCCGTCCTGTCCGAACCCGGACAGCGAGACGACGACGAGGTGGGGGGCGATCTCGAGCAGCCGCTGGTGCGGGAGGCCCATCGCCGCCATCGTCCCGGGCCGGTAGTTCTCGACGAGGACGTCGCAGCGGGCGACGAGATCGGTCAGCAGCGCGACGCCGTCCGGGTTGCGGGTGTCGATGGTCATCGCCCGTTTGTTGCGGTTGTAGGTGGCGACGTAGAGGCTCTCGCCGTCCAGGAACGGGCCGAGACCGCGGGCGTCCTCGCCGCCCGGGCGCTCGACCTTGATCACGTCGGCGCCGAGGTCACCGAGGATCTGGGCGCACAGCGGCCCGGCGATGAACCGGGACAGGTCCAGCACGCGGATCCCGTCGAGTGCTCCGGTGGGAGGTGGCATCGGTGGGTCGTCCTCTCCTCGTGAAGGATGGGGTCAGGGCCGGCCGGCGCGGTCGAGGATCTCGACGATGCGCTGCCCGTCCGGGCCGAACCGCCCGGCGAACTCCGCGGAGGTGCCGGCTACGCGGTCGGCCCAGGCGTCCCGGTCGGGCAGATCGATGATCTCGACGCCCTGGTCCTGCAGCTCGGCGAGCGCATCGGCGTTGGCCTGGTCGAGAGCGCCGCGCTGCTCACGCGAGACCTCGTCGACCGCGGCCCGGACCAGCCCGCGGTGTTCAGGTGCGAGCGCTTCCCACGCGTCGCGGGTGTAGACGATGGAGAGCGGGTGGAAGACGTGCTCGTCCAGCGTGAGGTAGGGCGCGACGTCGCCGTAGCCGCCACTGCGCAGGTCGTCCGGCGAGCCCTCGAGGGCGTCGATCGTCCCCGTCTGCAGGCCGGTGTAGGCGTCGCCGAGCGGCAGCGACACCCCGCGGGCGCCGAGGCCGTTGGCCATCCGCACGTAGAGGTCGCTGCCCGGGACCCGCAGCTGCTTGCCCTGCATGTCGGCGAGCGAGCGGATCGGGCTGGTGGAGATCAGCGTGCGCGGTCCGTTGTAGAAGGTCCCGAGCAGGACGAAGCCCTGGTCGGAATACATCCGCTCCAGCAACGGCCGGGCCTCGTCGAACGCACCGGCGAGCGCGTCGACGTCGTCGAAGGCGTACCACTGCTCGAACAGCGCGGTCTCCGGCACGAACAGTGCGATCCCGGCGGTCCCTGTGTGCGCCATCTCCAGTGATCCCTCGCGGACGCCCTCGATGTGGGTCTGCTCGCTGCCCAGGGCTCCACTGTGGAAGACGTCCACCCGGACGGCCCCGCCGCTGCGCTCCTCGACGAGCTCGGCCATCCGGTCCACGGCCTTCCCGAACGTCGTCGACGCCGGGTAGATGTTCCCGTAGCGGATCACCACCGGGCCGGGACCGTCACCGCCTGCCGGGGAGCCGCAGGCGGTGAGCACCAGGCAGATCGCGGCCAGCAGCGCGGCCGGGACGGTGCGTGCGCGTGTCATCTCGACTCCCTCATCCGCCGACGAGCGACGGGATCGCGGTGGCCAGCACGGGGAACGCGATCAGCGCCGCGAGACTCAGGAGCAGGGCACCCCAGAACGGGACCAGCGGCCGGACCATCGCGGTGAGCGGGACCCGGGCGATGCCGCCGGCGATGATCAGGTAGCCGCCGACCGGCGGGGTGACGGCACCGATCGTCGCGGTCAGCACCACGACGACACCGAAGTGCAGCGGATCGAGCCCGAGCTCGTCCCCGATCACCGCGATCGGCGCGGCGAACATGATCAGCAGCGGGGTGACGTCGATGAACGCTCCGAAGAGCAGCAGCGCCAGCACGATCAGCACGAGGACGACGAGCGGGTCGGTCGAGAACCCGGAGACGGCGTCGAGCAGGGTGTCCTGGAACCGCAGCCGGGTCAGCACGTTCGCGAACAGCCCGGACGTCGCGATGATGAAGAGGATGGCTGCGCTGGTCCGGGTGGCCGCCGTGACCACCCCGGCCAGCTCGCGCCGGCCCCGCAGCCGCCCGAACGCCACCAGCCCGAGCACGAGGGCGACGAGCACGGCGATCACACCGACCTCGGTGGCGGTGGCGAACCCCGTGAGGATCGCCGCCACGATGATCGCCGGGACGAGCGCCGCCGCGAGCCCGCCGAGTGCGGCACCGCCCAGCGCGGCGATGCTGAACGGTTCGGGATCCTGCTGGAAGCCGCGTCGCCGTGAGGTCAGGTAGGCGACCACCATCATGATCACGCCCATCAGGAGTCCGGGCAGGAGCCCGGCCAGGAAGAGGCTGCCGACCGAGGTGTTGGTGAGCGATCCGTACACCACGAACAGCACCGACGGCGGGATGATCGGGCCGACCGTGGCGGTGGCCGCGGTGATCGCCGCCGAGTAGGCGCGGTCGTAACCCTTCTTCTCCATCTCCGGGATCAGCACGCTGCCCAGCGCCGCGGTGTCGGCGGCCCCGGACCCGGACACCCCGGCCATCATGATCGAGCCGACGGTGTTGACCTGGGCCAGGCTGCCCTTGACGTGCCCGACCAGCGCCAGCGCCAGCCGGATGATCCGCTGGGTGACCCCGGAGGCGTTCATCATCTCGCCGGCGAGGATGAAGAACGGAACGGCCATCAGGGCGTAGCTGTTCATCCCGGCGAAGATCTGGTGCGGGACGAGCGTCAGCGGTACGGCGAGGTCGGCCAGCAGGATCACGGCCAGCGCGGACAGACCGATGGCCACCGCGACGGGCATACCGAGGACCAGGAAGCCGATGAGGAGTCCGAACAGGAGCACCGTCTCCATCTCAGACCTCCACCGTCGCCGCGGCGCCCGGCCCGCGCGGGGCGCGGCCCAGCAGCGCCTCGGTGAACCGGACGGCGGTCTCGATCAGCATCAGCGCCGCCGCGACGACCAGGACGACGTAGGGCACGGCCATGGACAGGCCCAGCTGCGGGCTGTGTGCGGCCTGCTGGAGGAGCACCATCTCGGTGCCGAACCAGGCCAGCACCCCGAACAGGGCGGCCGAGAGCACCTGGTTCACCGCGGTCAGCGTCTGGAAGCCGCGGTCGCCCAGCCGGTCCGTGAGCACCGTGACGGCCATCTGCGTGTTGTGCCGCAGACCCTGGGGCAGTACCAGCAGTACGGCCGCGACCAGGCAGAACGTCGTCAGTTCGGACGCCCAGGACATCGACGGGAGCGCCGGGAGCTTGCGGGCGGCCACCGACAGCGCGGTGACCAGCACTCCGGTCGTGACCAGCGTGACCGCGGTACCGATGGTGATCCGGTCCAGCACCGGCGCGGCCCGGTGGTAACGGTCGATCAGGCGGTGGACCGGCTCGGAGTGGCCGGGTGGTGCGGGGGTGGCGACGGCGTCGTCGTGCACGGGGACTCCCGGGGTGTCACGGAGCGGGGGAGGGGCGGCTCAGACGGCGCCGCGGTAGGTCTCGCGGGTGTACGCGACCGTCGCGATGGTGATCACCGCCGAGGCGGCGACGTAGACCGCGACCGGCCACAGTGCACCGCCGGCCCAGAGGGTCAGCGCGGCCGCGACGGTCGGGGCGAGCCCGCTGGTGACGACGGACGCGAGCTGCTGGCCCACCGAGATCCCGGTGTAGCGGACCTTCGTGCTGAAGAGCTCGGAGAACAGCGCGGGTTGCACCGCGTAGGTCGACCCGATCGCGAACACGTAGCCGATGATCATCGCCAGCCACAGCAGCGCCATCGACCCGCTCTCCAGCAGCCAGGTGAAGGGGAACGCGAACACCAGGGTGAACAGCGCACCGAACAGGTACACCGGCCGTCGTCCCACGCGGTCGGACAGCAGCCCGAACAGCGGGTAGGCGACCGCGATGAAGGCCGCCGCGACCGTCGTCGCCAGCAGGATCGGGGTGCGGGGCAGGTCCAGGTTCCCGGTCGCGTAGGACAGCGCGAAGGTCAGGATGATGTAGGAGAAGACACCCTCGGAGCTCCGGAGACCGATGGTGGTGAGGATGCTGCGCCACTGGGTGCGGAACACCTCGACGATCGGCAGCGCCACCTGCTGCTGCTCGCGCTTGAGCTTCTCGAACGACGGCGACTCGGCGACCGCGAGCCGGATGTAGAGCCCGACGGCGAGCATGACCGCGCTGAACAGGAACGGGATCCGCCAGCCCCAGGACAGGAACTGCTCCTCGGGGAGCAGCGCGAACAGCGCGAAGATCCCGGTGGCCGAGATGAGGCCCAGCGCGTTGCCGATCTGCGGGAAGGTGCCCCAGAACCCGCGCTGCCGCGGCGGCGAGTGCTCGACGACCATGAGGACGGCGCCGCCCCACTCACCGCCGACGCCGAAGCCCTGCACGAGACGCAGGAACACCAGCAGGACCGGGGCCCAGATCCCGATGGTCGCGTAGGTCGGCAGCAGGCCGATGGCGAAGGTCGCGACGCCCATCACCAGCAGCGTCAGGACCAGCATCGACTTGCGGCCGATCCGGTCGCCGTAGTGTCCGATGACCACCGCGCCGAGCGGCCGGGCCAGGAAGCCGACGCCGAGCGTCGCGAACGCGGCGAGCGTCCCGACGGCCGGGTCCAGGTCCGGGAAGAAGATCCGGTTGAACACGATCGCCGACGCGGTGCCGAAGATGAAGTAGTCGTACCACTCGACCATGGTTCCGACGAGGCTCGCGCCGGCGACCCGGCGGATCGTGCTCGGTGCGGCCTTCTCCCCGGTCCCGGCGGGAGCGCCGGCCGGCCCGGTGGTCCCGGACATCGCGGCCTCAGTCCTCGACGACCGGGGCGTGCGCCCAGCCGACGGCCGTCTTCAGACCGGACTCGTTCTCCACCCAGACCTCGGTCTCGAGGTGCCGGGCACCGTCGTGCTCCACCGGCCCGAGCACGGCGCCACGGGCGGTGACCAGGTCGTCGACGTAGAACGGGTTGACGAACTTCACCGACAGGTGCCCGCCGGTCACGAAGGAGGGCCCGTGGAACGCGGTACACATCCGGCTCAGGTAGCCGACCTGCTGCATGGCCTGCGCGACGGTCCGGTCCATGCCGACCTTCCGCGCTCCGGCGGTGTCGGTGTGGATGTTGGAGAAGCCGCGTCCGCCCCAGGAGAAGACATACATCTGCTCCTGCGAGATCCGGGTGGCGGCCGGTGTGACGGGGGTGCGCTCCGCGAGGTCGAACGACGCCCGCGCGGCCGGGGCGACGTCGAGCGTCCTGGCGGTCACGGCGCGGGCCGGTGCGGGTGCGCGCGAGCCGCCGACGACGTCCGCCGCGCGGGTGTGCATGATCTCGGTCCCGCGGCGGGTGACCAGGGGGCGGCCGTCCTCGCCGTGTGCCTCGGCCTCCATCACGACGTAGCCCTGGCCGCGGCGCTCGTAGGTCTCGACGTAGCGCCCGCCGATCGTCACGGTCTCCCCGATCCGGATCGGGGAGTGGAACGCGATGTCCTCGTGGGTGTGCAGGCCCTCCGCGGTGTTGCCGTCGTAGTTGGCGTAGAAGAGGAACAGCAGCTCGTTGCAGAGCAGCGCCGGGTGCGCGGCCGGTGCGCCCTCGTGGACGAGGTCGGCCGCGGCCGGGTCGTCCTGGGCGAAGACGTAGTTCTTGACGAGCCGCTCGTCGACGGTGATCTCGAACGGCCCGAACCGCTCGCCGATCTCGATGTTCTCGAACAGGGCCTTCTTGGTGCCCGTCCACCACGGCGTCGTGGTGCCGCCGACGGTCGCGGGCTGTTCGGTGGTCGTCATGGATCCTCCTGGAGATGGGGGTCGTGAGTGGTCGTGGCGATCAGGACCACGACGACCACTCACGGGTGGGTGGTGGCGCTCGCCCAGCCGACGGTGGAGAGCCGGCCGTCGGCGCGGCGGACCCACACCTCGGCGGCGATGTCCGAGCCGCCGTCGTCGGTGGGGGTGACGCCGGTGACGACGCCGCCGACGTGCAGCGGCTCGAACACCTCGACCGGGGCGACGAACTTGACCCGCAGCCAGCCCCCGGTGAGGAAGGACGTGCCGAAGAAGCGGGTCAGCATCGCGGTGACCAGGCCGCACTGCTGCTGGCCCTGGACGATCGGGATGCGCAGGCCGCCGTCGCGGGCGACGGCGAGATCGGAGTGGACGTTGCGGACGTACTCGCCGCAGCGGGAGAAGACCGAGGCCTGCTCCTGGGTGATCGTGAACTCCAGCTCGGGCAGCGCCGCTCCGGGGACGACGGTGCCGGTGCCGATCTGCGCGACCGGCAGGTCCGGATCCGCGGTGCCGCCGACTCGGCCGGAGCCGCTGTCACCGGTCGACGCGCGTCCTGCGACGTCTCCGGGGCGGGTCCGGAGGATCTCGACGCCGCGGTGCCGGAGGATGCTGCGCCCGTCCGGCCCCGTCGCGGCGGCCTCCATCACGACGTAGTCCTGTCCGCGCCGGGTGTAGCTCTCGGTGTAGGTCCCGGACAGGGTGACCTCGTCGCCGAGGAACGCCGGGCTGTCGAACCAGAGCTGCTCCTCGGTGTGCAGGCCGACCGTCCGGCTCGCGGCGTAGCGCGTCGTGAACAGCTGCACGAGGTCGTTGGACAGCAGCCCGGCGTGCGCGATGCGGCCACCGAACGGGCTGTCGTGCAGGTGCCAGGAGTGGTGGTCGTCCTGGGTGAAGGCGTAGCGCTTGATCTTGTGGTCGTCGACGACCAGGGTGACCGGGCCGAGCGCCTCGGGGATCTCCAGGTTCTCGAAGATCGGCTCCTTGAGGCCGGCCTCGGGGTCGACGCCGTCCGCGACGACGCGGGGGTCGGTCAGGTCGCGCCAGGTCATGGCGGAGTTCCTCGCTTTCGTGCTCGGGGATGGGGGAGCGCCGGGTTTCTGTGCTCAGATCGCACCGGCGTCGGTGAGCGCGCGGATCCGCTCGTCGGTGAAGCCCAGCAGCCGGCCGTAGACCGCGGTGTTGTCCTCTCCGGCCGTCGGGGGCGCCTTGCGGGCCCGCGCGGGCGTCGCTCCCAGCTTGATCGGCATGCCGGGCAGCGTGAGCGTGCCCAGCTCCGGGTGCTCGACCTCGATCATCATCTCGCGGGCCCGGACCTGCTCGGAGTCGGTCGCCTGGGCGACCGTGGCGACCGGTGACGACGGGATCCCGGCCTCCGCGAGCCGCGCGCAGATCGCCGGGGTGCTCCCGCGCCGGGTCCAGCCGCGCACGATGTCCTCGAGCGCCTCCACGTGTGCGAGCCGGTCGGCCTGTCCGCGGAAACGTGGATCCTCGGCGAGGCCGGGGTCGTCCATCGCCGCGGCGAGGCGCGGGAACAGCGCGTCGGTGCCGGCGTGCAGGTAGACGTACCCGTCGGCGGTGGGGAAGGTGTTGGCGGGCACGGTGATCTGGTCGCGGTTGCCGGTGCGGCCGCTGGTCTCGCCGAGCATCGCCCAGGCGCTGGGCAGGGTGCCCATGCACGCGAACAGCGCGTCCATGCAGGCGATGTCGACATGCTGGCCGAGTCCGGTGCGCTCCCGCGCCGCGAGGGCCATCATCGTCCCCATCACGCCGTGGAAACCGGCGGTGTGGTCGGCGAGGAACGCGCCGGCCATCGTCGGTTCACCGTCGGCGTCGCCGGTCATGCTCATCAGGCCCGAACCTGCCTGGGCGATCGCGTCGAACAGTGCGCGGTCCCGGTTCGGCCCGGTCTGCCCGTACCCGGAGATCGACACGAGCACGGTGCGCGGGGCGATCGCGTGGATCCGTTCCCAGCCGATGCCCATCTTCTCGAGCGTGCCGGGGCGGAAGTTCTCGACGACCACATCGCTGCACGCGACGAGGTCGGAGAGGATCCCGCCGGCCTCGGGATGGCGGGTGTCGAGGGTGATCCCGTGCTTGTTCCGGTTGAACATCATCGTGTAGAGGCTGTGTCCCTCGTGGAACGGCCGGTGCCGGCGGCCGTCCTCACCACCCGGGCGTTCCACCTTGACGACCTCGGCGCCCATGTCGCCCAGGATCTGACAGCACAGCGGGCCGGCGATGAACCGGGACAGGTCGAGGACCCGCAGGCCGTGCAGCGCACCGGGGGGCTCGGGATCCCCGGTGCCGGTGTGCTGATGGTCGGCTGCCACGGCGACCTCCTCGTCGCAAAAGGCTAGACGTCTACTCAATTCGATTGAGTCACGTCACAGCGCCGTCCGTCAAGGGGGCGGTGACGAGCCGCCGGCACCCCGGGACCTTGACGGCAGTGGGCGGCTATGTTGTTCTCGATGAGTCTAGCGATCTAGACAACTCGCCGGATCCCGGTGAGCCCGCCCCTCACGACAACGGAGTCAGCGTGAGCACGACACCCGCGGCCGCGCGGCCGCCGCAGACCGAGGTGGAACGCACCGCCCTCGCCCGTCGCGCCGCCACCGCCAGCCTCGTCGGCACCGCGATCGAGTGGTACGACTACTTCATCTTCGGCACCGCGTCGGTGCTGGTCTTCGGCGCGCTGTTCTTCCCGAGCGAGGACCCGCTCGCCGGCACCCTGGCCGCGTTCGCCGTGTTCGGCGTCGGGTTCTTCGCCCGCCCGCTCGGCGGCATCGTCTTCGGTCACATCGGGGACCGGTTGGGCCGCAAGGGCGCGCTGGTCACCACGTTGATGATGATGGGGATCGCCACCTTCCTGATGGGGTTGCTCCCCACGACGGCCCAGGTCGGCGTCCTCGCACCGATCCTGCTGGTGCTCCTGCGGATCGTGCAGGGCTTCGGGGTCGGCGGCGAGTGGGGCGGCGCGGCGCTGGTCGCGGTCGAGTACGCCCCGGAGGGCAAGCGGGGCGCCTACGGCAGCGCCCCGCAGATCGGCAACGCCATCGGCCTGGTTGCCGCGACCGGCGTGTTCGGCCTGGTCGCCCTGCTGCCCGACGAGCAGCTGTTCAGCTGGGGCTGGCGGGTCCCGTTCCTGGTCAGCATCGTCCTCGTCGTGGTCGGCCTGTTCATCCGGATGAAGCTGACCGAGACCCCGGCGTTCGTCGCCGCGCAGGAGGCGGCCCAGGCCGTGAAGTCCGACGGCACCGCGCCGGAGGACGAGCAGATCCCGCTGCGGCGCCTGCTCCGCCTGGAACGCCGCCCGCTGCTGATCGCGATGGGGCTGCGGCTCGGCGAGGGCATCTTCGGCTACGTCCTGCTGACCTTCGTGCTGACCTACGCGGCGAACTACACCGACCTCGACCGCTCGGACGTGCTGTGGGCGAGCTGCATCGCGGCCGGCGCCGCGATCGGGACCTACTACCTCATGGGCAGGCTCTCGGACCGGATCGGCCGCCGCCCCGTCTACCTGCTGGGTGCCGGCGTCGCGGCCGTCATGACCTGGCCGATCTTCCTGATCCTGGACACCAACTCGTTCCCGCTGGTCGTCCTCATGATGGTGGTGGCGTACTCGATCGGCATCGGCGCGCTCTACGGCGTGCAGCCGGCGATGTTCGCCGAGCTGTTCAGCACCCGGACCCGCTACACCGGGCTCTCGATGGCCGCCCAGCTCCCGAGCATGGTCGTGGGCGTGTGGCCCTACGTCGCCACCTCGCTGTTGATCGCCACCGACGGCAGGCCCTGGCCGGTCGTCCTGATCACCGTCGCGATGCTCGGCATCGGTGCCTGGTGCGCGGTGCTGTCGAAGGAGACCCACCGCAGCGACATCGTCGACCCGGCCACGGCCGACCGGCCCGCCGGCAACTGACCCCGAACGACACCCGTACCGCACGTGTACACGGAAGGACACCGCATGTCGGAGAAGATGACCGGCGGCCAGCTGGTCGTGAAGATGCTCGAGTCGCTGGGGGTCCGCCACGTCTTCGGCGTGGTCGGCGGGCAGACCCTGGCGATCACCGACGCGATCATCGACACCCCCGGCATCGAGATGGTCCACACCCGGCACGAGAACGCCGCCGCGGTGATGGCCGACGCCTACGGCCGGCTCACCGGCACCCCCGCCGTCGCGATCGCGACCACCGGACCCGGTGCGACGAACCTCCTCACCGGCGTCGGCGGCGCGTTCCGCGACTCCAGCCCGGCGATCATCGTCACCTGCAACAACAACGGCGAGAACATCCACAAGGACGACGCGCAGAACGCCGACCACGTCAAGATCTTCGAGCCCTTCACCAAGTACAGCCGGCTCGTCGCGCACGCGTCGTCGATCAAGCAGGCGATGGAGGAGGCCTACGTCGTCGCCATGACCGGCAACCCCGGCCCGGTGCACCTCGACTTCGCCCGCGACACCATCGAGAACGTCGTCGACGCCCCGCCCGAGGTGCCGGCGACCCACCCGTCCCGGACCTGGGTCGGCACCCGTCCGGTGCCGGCTCCGGCCGCGGTCGCCGAGGTCGCCGAACGGGTGCTCGCCGCGGAGCGCCCGGTGATCTGGCTCGGCAACGGCGGCAACCGCGCCAGGGCCGCCGACGACGTGCTGGCGCTGGCCGACTCTCTGAACATCCCGGTCATCACCACGTTCAACGGCATGGGGGCGGTCCCGACCGGCCACCCGCTGGTGTTCGGGGCGCTGTCCCGGATGGGCACCGCCCTCACCTCGCGGGTGCTCGCCGAGTCCGACCTGGTGCTGGCGCTGGGCAACAGCCTCAACGCCGTCTCCACCCGCCGCTGGAAGACCGCGCTGCCGCCGGTCGTCCAGGTCGACGTGGACCCGACGATGATCGGCCGCTACTACTCCGAGACGACCACCGGCGTCGTCGGTGACCTCGGCGCGTTCTGCACCTCGCTCGTCGAGGCCACCACCGGCGGTGCCGCCGCGGCACGGGAGTCGCGGGCCGGATGGGTGACCGGGCTGCAGCAGGCCGAGAAGGACTGGTGGGAGCTCTCGGGGTCCCGCGAGCCGGAGACCCCGGGCACGGTCTCGCCCGCGGTCGTCGTGCGTGCGCTGCGCGAGGTCACCCCGCCCGAGTCGGTCCTGATCCCGGACGCCGGCAACCCCGGTGTCTGGTCGTTCCTCTGGGAGATGCCCCGGCCGTACCGCTACATCAAGCCGGTCGGGTTCGGGAACATGGGTTTCGCTCTGCCCGCGGCGATCGCCTCGGTCGCCGACGACCCCGAGCGGCCTGTGCTCGCGCTGATCGGTGACGGCTCGCTGGGCATGAGCCTCGGTGAGATCGAGACGCTGGCCCGGGTCGGCGGCCCCGTGTGCCTCGTGGTGCTCAACGACTCCAGCTACGGCAACATCCGCCAGGAGCAGGAGCTCCACTTCGACGGCCGCACCATCGGCGTCGACTTCGGCGAGGTCGACTTCGCCCGGGTCGCCGAGGGGATGGGGGTGCCCGGCCGCCGGGTGACGACCGTCGAGGAGCTCGTCGACGCGGTGAAGTCGGCCTTCGCGAGCGGGCGGCCCGCGCTGGTCGACGTCGTCCTCGACCGCGCCGCCAACGCCTGGACCTACGAGGCCTTCCTGCCCCATCGGGCAGGCTGAGGCGCGAACGACCGCACCGTCGCCGCCGTCCCGCCCGGACGGCGGCGGCCGGTCACCGAAGGGAACAGACAGTGCAGTCCGCCCCCCACGCGCCCGGCCCCCTGGCCGGGTTCCGCGTCCTCGACCTGTCCCGGTTCATCGCCGGCCCCAGCTGCGCGCAGATCCTCGCCGACTTCGGCGCGGAGGTGGTGAAGGTCGAGCGTCCCGACGGCGAGGACGCGCGTCACCACGAGCCGTACTACGAGGGCGAGAGCGTCTACACGATGCTCTACAACCGCAACAAGTACGGTGCCACGCTCGACACCCGCCACCCCGACGCGCTCGGGGTCCTCGAGCAGCTCGTCCGGTGGGCCGACGTGGTCGTGGAGAACTACCGGCCCGGCACCATCGAGAAGATGGGCATCGGCTACGAGCGGATGACCGAGCTCAAGCCGGACATCGTCCTCACCTCGATCTCCGGGTTCGGCCAGACCGGGCCGCTGTCGCGGCGCGCCCTGTTCGACGCGATCGCCCAGGCCTCGTCCGGTCTGATGGACACCACCGGTGAGGCGGACGGCCCGCCCACCCTGACCGGCACCTACATCGCCGACTACGTCACCGGGTTCCAGGCCGCGCTCGGGACGTTCGCCGCCCTGATGCACCGGGAGCGGACGGGGGAGGGGCAGCGGGTCGACGTCGCCAGCCTCGACTCGATGTTCGCCACCCTGGGCACCCGGCTGATCAGCTGGCTGATGCTGGGCAGCGAGATGCCCCGCAACGGCTCCCGGGACCTGCTCACCGCGCCCGTCAACGTCTACGCCTGCGCCGACGCCCAGATGTACATCCAGGCCGGGACGAACTCGTTGTGGCCCAAGCTCTGCCACGCCATCGGCCGCGACGAGCTGGCCACCGACCAGCGCTACCGCACCGTGCCCGGGCGGATGGAGCACGTCCCGGAGCTGGAGGCGGTCGTCGCGGACTGGGCCCGGGACCGCACCGCCGACGAGATCGGCGACGTGCTGGAGGAGGCCGGGATCCCGTTCGCCAGGGTGGCGACGGTGCCCGAGGTGGCGGAGTCGGAGCAGATCGCCGCCCGGGAGATGGTCGTCGAGTCCGAGCACCCGAAGCTCGGGACGATCCGGATGCCGGGCAACCCGATCAAGATGGAGAAGTCGCCGCCGACCGTGCGCAAGGCCCCGCCGACCGTGGGCGAGGACAACGATCACGTCTACCGGACGATCCTCGGGATGGACGAGGCGGAGCTGGAGCGGCTGCGCTCCTCCGGTGCGGTGTGAGCGGCGACCGGGTCGTCGCCGTCGACGTCGGGACCTCGGCGGTGCGTGCCGCTGTCGTCTCCGGTGACGGCACGGTCGAGAGCGCCGTCCGGGTGCCGCGTACGGACGGCGCGGGCGGTGGGCACGTCGACGCCGAGCAGCTCTGGTCCGATGTGGTCACCGCGCTGGGCCGGGTCCGCGGGGCCGCTCCCGGTCCGGTGTGTGCGCTGGGGATCGCGGGGCACATCGGGACGGTCGCCGTCGACCGGGAGCTCCGCCCGGTCGGGCCCGCCACCGGGTGGGCCGACTCCCGCGGCGCGGACCTGGTGGCCGCGCTCCCCGAGCCGGTGCTGGACCGGATCCGGGAGATCAGCGGCCGGCCCGTCCCCGGCGCGGGCGGGCTCGCGCACGCGCTCGACCTGCGCGCACGCCGTCCGGAGCTGGCAGCACGGGTGCACGCGCTGCTCTCACCGAAGGACTTCCTCGTCGCGCGCTGCGTCGGGTCCCCGGTGACCGACACCGTCGACGCGGCCTACACGCTGCTGTTCGACGTGCGCACCCGCACGTGGGACCAGGACCTCCTCACCGAGCTGGACCTGCCGGCGGGCTGGTGGCCCGCGGCCGCCGGGCCGGCCGACCCGGTCGGCGGGCTCCGCGACGACGTGGCCGCGGCGACCGGTCTGCCCGCCGGGCTCCCGGTCGTCGCCGGCGGGCCGGACGGGTCGGTCGGCATCGGCCTGCTCGTCGGTGGGCGCACCGATCTCATCGCCGACGTCGCCGGCACCACCGACGTGCTGGGACGGCTGAGCACCGACCCGGCCGGGACCGCCGGCGGGGTCCTGCTGAACCCGGCCCTGGCCGGCGGCCGGTGGGTCGTCGGCGGGCCCACCGGCCTCACCGGAGGTGCCGTGGCCCGCTGGCGCGAGCTCGCCGGGACGGTCGAGGAGGACGTCGTCGACGCCGTCGCGCCGGGGGCCGACGGCCTGCAGGTGATCCCGGCGATGTCCGGCGAGCGGTTCCCGCGGTGGCGGCCCGCCACCCGCGGCGCCGTGCTCGGCCAGGGGCCCGGCCACGGCCCGGCACACCTGCTGCGGGCTGCCCGGGAGGGCGCGGCCTTCACCGTGCGGGAGGGCGTCGACCTGCTCGACGCCGGTGACTCGCCCGGCTCGACGACCGTGGTATTCGCCGGTGGCGCGGCCCGCTCGGCAGCCGCCACCCGGCTGCGCGCCGACGTGCTCGATCGGACCGTGCTGGTCTGCGACGACCCGGACGTCACCCTGCTCGGCGCCGCCGCCCTCGCCCTCGCCGGGACGGGCCGCGACCTCGACGAGGCACTCGAGCACCTGCGCCCGCGCCTGCACCGCGTCGACCCCGATCCCGGGCGCGCCGCGCTCTACGGCGAGCTGTACCCGCGGTGGCTCGCGTCCCGCGCCCTCGTCGCACCTGATGCTCCGGCGCGTGGGACGCCGGGCGGTGGTACCCGAACCGATACGCTCGGTCCCCGACGTGATCACAGCGACGGACGACGAGGGGGCACGTGAGCCGGATCCCGCGCTACCAGGTCATCTACGAGGACCTGTCGTCGCAGATCTCCTCCGGGGCGCTGGCGCCCGACGTCCAGCTCCCGAGCGAGGCCGACCTCGCGCAGCGCTACGGCGTGAGCCGGATGACCGTCCGCCAGGCGGTCCGCCAGCTGCAGGACGAACACCTGCTCGTCCGGCGGCGGGGGTCCGGCACGTTCGTGACCCGTCCGAGCGCGCAGCGGCGCCGGCTGAACCGGCTCGGTTCCTTCGCCCAGGAGATGGGCACCGACGAGACCCGGGTCCGCACGGAGCTGCGGGCACGGGAGACGACCGTCGCGTCCGAAAAGGCCCGGGAGCACCTCGGGCTCCCGGCGGGCCGGGAGACGATCCGTATCGAGCGGCTCCGCCTGATCGACGACCGGCCGGCCGCACTGCAGGTCAGCTGGCTGCCCTACGCGCTGGTGCCGCTGCTGGCGCGGGTCGAGCTCACCGGCGGGTCGCTCTACCGGACCATCCGTGAGCACTACGGCCTGCGGCTCAGCTGGGCGGACATGGAGGTCTCGGCGACCGCGGCCACGGCGGAACAGGCGCGGGTGCTCGCGGTCCGCCGCGGCGGACCGCTGATCGCGTCGGTGCGCATCACCCACGACGAGTCGTCGACGGCGGTGGAGTACGCCCGGAGCTGGACGCGTCCGGAGTTCCCGCTCTCCATCCGTCTGGAGGGGTGACCCGGGCCGACCGGACCGTTGGACCCGGCGCGAGAGGGCCGGACGGCGGGTGCGGGCGGTGCCCGGGGAGCCGGATCCTCCGTACGGACGGGCGCAGGTCGTGCAGACCCCGCCCCGGCCCCGCGGCCCCACACGGATCGGACGGATGCCATGACCCAGCCGGTGCAGGACTTCAGCAGTGTCGGGATCGGGTCCGCCGATCCCGGCGGTGTCGTGCTCGACCACTCCGGTGTCCACATCGGGTCCGCCGACCGGGACGGCGAGGTCACCGACTTCGCGGGCGTGCACATCGGCCGCGTCGTCCCCGGCACCCGCCCGGCGGACGCGTCCGCGCCCGGCGCCCCGGCCGGCCCGTGACCTCTCCGCCGGGGCCGGCCGACGGCTCGGGCGGCACCACCTCGGGCCCGGGAGTTCGTCGCGGTGCTCGCCGAGCACCGCGTCCTCCACCTCGTGCTGTGCTCGGGCCTCGTCGTCCTCGGGGTCCTGCTCGGCCTCGGACGCTGAGGCGCCGTCGCGCCCCACCGGGCTCAGGCGGCGGCGCCCTGGACCTTCGTGGCGAGCAGCTCCCAGCTGCGCCACCAGCTCTCGCGACGGGGCGCGAGCCCGGCGACGATCAGCTCGTCGGCGTCGGCGCGGGTGGTGAACTCCTCGAGGTACCGGGCGACGGTGTCGGGTGTGCCGACGGCGCTGTAGCGGGTCATCGACCGGATCTGCTCACCGGCCGCGCTGTCGAGCACGGCATCGGTCTCGGCGTCGGTCAGCGAACGGCCGCGGCGGCCGGTGAACAGGCGCACCCGCTGGCGCTGGGCCTCCCGGAACTGCGCCTCCGCCTCGTCGGCCGAGTCGGCGGCGATGACGTTCACCCCGGCCAGCACGCGGGGCTCGGAGAGCTGCTCGGACGGACGGAACTCCTTGCGGTACAGGGCGACGGCCTGCTCCAGCGCGTCCGGCGCGAAGTGTGAGGCGAACCCGTAGGGCAGCCCGAGCAGCGCGGCGACCTGAGCCCCGTAGAGCGAGGACCCGAGAATCGACAGCGGTACGCGGGTGCCGCGGCCCGGGTAGGCGTGGACGTTCGGGACGAGGCTGTCCTGCGCGAGGAAGGCCTGCAGCTCCCGGACGTCGGACGGGAAGCGCTCGGACGCGCTCGGGTCGCGCCGCAGGGCGCGCACCGTCTCCTGGTCGGTGCCGGGCGCACGGCCCAGGCCCAGCTCGATCCGGCCGGGGTGCAGCTCGGCCAGGGTGCCGAACTGCTCGGCGACCTGCAGCGGCGAGTGGTTGGGCAGCATCACGCCGCCCGAGCCGAGGGTGATCCGCTCGGTGCGTGCGGCGACGTGCGCGATGAGCACGCTGGTCGCGGCCGACGCGATGCTGCCCATGTTGTGGTGCTCGGCGTACCAGATCCGCCGGAAGCCCCAGTCCTCCGCGCGCTGCGCCAGCGTCGTGCTGGCCTCCAGGGCCTGGGCGACGGTCTCGTCCCGGGAGACGGTGGCCAGATCGAGGATCGACAACGGCAGTGGCAGGGACACGGCGGTACCTCTCGTTCGGGAGCTCGTCCTCCCTCCCAACAACGAGAGGCCGCTCGCACTTCCCGTTCCGGGCGGATCGGCCGGCGACGGGCTCAGCCCTGGTCGACGACCGGCGCCGGTGCCTCCGCGACCGGGCTGGTCTCCCGGTCGCGCGCCCCGTGGAACAGCACGTTCAGCAGCACCGCGGCGACGGCGGCCGCGCTGATCCCGGAGTCGAAGACCGTCCGGAACCACTCCGGGAAGCCCTCGTAGAAGTCGGGTGCCGCGATCGGCAGCACGCCCAGTCCCAGCGCGACCGCGACGATCACGAGGTTCGCGTGCCCGTCGAAGTCGACCTTCGCCAGCGACCGGATCCCGGACGCGGCGACGGTGGCGAACAGCGCGAGACCCGCGCCGCCGAGCACGGGCTGCGGCACCGAGGCGATCACGGCGCCGAGCTTCGGGAACAGGCCGAGCACCATCAGGATCGCGCCGCCCGCCGCGACGACGAACCGGCTGCGGATCCCGGTGATCGCGACCAGGCCGACGTTCTGCGCGAACGCCGACGCCGGGAAGCTGTTGAGCAGGCCACCGGAGACGGCGGTGGACAGCGTGTCGGCCCGCAGGCCGGCGACGACCCGCCGGCCGTCCGCCCTGCGGTCGACGATCTCGCCGACGGCGAGCAGGTCGGCCGTCGTCTCCGTCATGATCACCAGCATCACCACGGTCATCGAGATGATCGCGGCGACGGAGAACTGCGGCGTCCCGAAGTGGAACGGCGTCGACACCGCGAACCACGCCGCCTCCCCGACGCGGGAGAAGTCGGCCATCCCGAGGACCGCGGCCAGCGCGGTGCCGGCGACCAGCGACAGCAGGATCGCGATCCGGGCCAGGAACCCGGGCAGGAACCGGTAGATCAGCACGATCACGAGCAGGGTGAACCCGGCGAGCCCGATCGCGGCCGGGTCGCCCGGCTCGCCCTCGGACGCCCCCGACGCCCAGCGGACCGCGACCGGCAGCAGCGAGACACCGATGACGGTGATCACCGTCCCGGTCACGACCGGCGGGAACAGCCGGATCAGTCGGTGGAACAGCGGCGCGAGCAGGAAGCCGGCGACGCCGGCGACGAGCGTCGCGCCGAAGATCAGGGTGAGCCCCGCCCGGCCGCCGCCGGCCCCGGTGCCGATGGCGATCATCGAGGCGACGGAGGCGAACGACACGCCCTGCACCAGCGGCAGCCGCGCGCCGATCCGCCAGATCCCGATCGTCTGCAGGAGCGTCGCCAGCCCGGCGACGAGGAGGGTCGCGGCGAGGAGGTAGGAGATGTCGGCGAAGGGCAGGCCGAGTGCCTGGCCGACGATCAGCGGGACCGCGACCAGGCCCGCGTACATCGTCATGACGTGCTGCAGTCCGTAGAGCAGCAGCGTCCCGGTGGGCAGCACCTCGTCGACGGGGTGCACCTCACCGGACGGGCGGGGGCGCGGCAGCCGCAGCCGTCGCACGCCCCTCACCAGCCCTGGCCGGGATCGAAGGCCGGTCCCGGGTCGGGGGTGTCGTCGCGGCGGACGGTGCCCTCGATCAGGCCGTAGGGCCGGTCGTCGGCGTGGAAGACCTCACCGGGGTTCTTGAGCCCGAAGGGGGAGAGGTCGATCAGGAAGTGGTGCTTGTTCGGCAGCGAGAAGCGGATCTCGCCGATGCCGGGCCCGTCGGCGAGCACCCGGGTGCCCATCTCGTGGAGCGTCTGCTGCAGGGCGAGGCTGTGGTGCCCGGCGAACGCCGACGTCATCGCCGCGACGGTGCCGGCGTGCGAGGCGTTCCAGTCGTCCGGGTCCTCGGCGTGCCACCACTGCGCGGTCACCTCGGTCGCCATCACGCGGTCGGTCGTCTCGGCGAGCGTCGTGTAGCGGTCGGTGTAGAAGGTGTGGAACTCCGAGTCGGTCGTCTTGAGCACGACGAGGCCCTTCACCCCCGACGTCACCCACTCCGCACCGGTGGCAGCGCGAGTGACGGTGGTGGTGCGGGTGTGGCCGCCGTCGCGGGCGAACGCGTGCGGGTGCGGCGCGCCGTCGTGGTCGAGCCGGCGCCACGGGAAGGTCTCGATATTCACCCGGACCCGCTCCACCTGCGGCACCGCGGCGAAGTGGCGGGCCAGCTCCCGGCCGAAGACCTCCGGGGTGCGGGCGGCGTCGCCCGCCTCCTTGGCGAAGGCGTTGACCGTGTTCTTGACCGCGTCGGTGGTGAGGACGCGGGTGTTGTCGCCGGTCAGGTGGGTGTCGGCGAACTGCCCCGACAGCGCGACCGAGACGTTGTGGTCGGCGATCTCGTGCGGGTCCGCGTCACGGAAGATCCGCACCACGCGGACCTCCGCCTTGCCGTACTGCGTATGACCGAGGACGGGCATCGTGGATCAGCTCCCGAGATAGGTGGAGTAGGAGTACGGCGACAGGAGGAGCGGGACGTGGTGGTGCCGGTCGGTGCGCTCCGGGCGGAACGCGATCGACACCTCGGGGAAGAAGGGGCTCGGTGCCTCGAAGGTGATGCGGTGGAGCTCGCCCGCGGTCAGCGCGGCGGTCTCCGGGGCGCGCCAGCGGCCGTCGTCGTCGGTCCGGCCGGAGGCGAGGACCGTGCCGTCGGCCCGGGACAGCACCACCGGGACGCCGGTGGCGGGCACCCCGCGCGCGGCGTCGAGGACGTGGGTGGAGAAGCTGCTCATCCGGCCAGCACCTGCCGCATCCGCAGCTCGGTGATCTCGGCGAGCTGCCCGGCCGCCTCGGTCCGCTCGGTCGCCGGGTCGTTGCCGAGGCGCCGTTCGAGTTCGGCCAGGACCTCCCCGGCGTCGCGGCCCGCGGCCCGGATCAGGAACACGTGACCGAACCGGTCCTCGTAGGCGGCGTTCCCGGCGGCCAGCCGCGTGGCGGCGTCCCCGCCGGAGCCAGAGCCGATGCCGGACTGCTCCCGCCGGGAGAACGCGGCGCCGTCGGCGTGCGCGCCGCCCGGGCGTTCCCCGATGCGGGGGTGCCCGGCGAGCGCGGCGTCGATCTCGGTGGCGTCGAGCGCGAGCACCGCCTTCCCGGCGGCGGCGACGGCGTCGTCGACGCCGGCGAACGGCCGCCCGGCCAGCAACCGCCCGGCCCACGCGGGAGAGGTGTTGCAGGTGCGGAGGACGGCGGCGAGCTCGTCCGGCGGCGCGGTGTTGAGTCGGTCGAGGGTGAGAAGGTCCGGCATGGCCCTGCTTCCGTGCTTCCGTGCGGGAGATTCCGCATGATGGAATCGTGATTCCGAACTGGGATCAGTGTTCGTTCCGCGGCGAAGCGTGTCAAGGGTCACTCCTGGAACACCCCGGGTCCGCTCCGCCGAACAGCCCTGCCGGGCGCGGCGCCACCGGCGGACCATCACCCGCCATGGACACCGAGGTCGCGCTCACCACCGGCTGGGACGACGCCGTGCCCGTCGGGGACAGTCTCGCCCGCCGGTTCGTGCACGCCTACGCCGACCGGATCGTCGCGATGGCCGACCGGACCGGCGAGCGGTTCCGCCGGACCGACGGCGCGGTGCTCGCCGATCTGGGGTCGCCGTTCGGGTACGACAACGCCGTCGTCCTGACCCGGCCGCCGGACCCGTCCGGGCTGGACCGTGTGCTGGACGAGGCGTGCGGCTTCTTCCCGCCGGAACGCTGGTGGGTGCTGCTGTCGCTGTTCCCCCTGCCCGGGGACCCGGGGCACGGGCTCGACCCGGTCGGCCACCCGCCGCTGATGCTGCGCCCGCCGGCCCCGCTCCCGTCACCCCCGGCCGGGCTGGAGATCCGGGTGGTGCCCGACGCCGACCCCGGCGACTTCGAGGACGTCCTCGTCGACGGCTACGGGCTCGCCGACCTGGGCCGCCCGGCGGCGGCCGATCCACGCCTGACCGGCGGGCTGCTGCACCTCGTCGTCGGCTACGCCGACGGCCTGCCGGTCGCGACGGCAGGCTCCGCCGTGCACCACGACGTCGTCGAGATCGACTGGGTCACGACCCTGCCCGAGCACCGCGGCCGCGGCCACGGCCGCGCCGTCACGGCGGCGGCGTGTGCGGTCGCGCCGGACCTGCCCGCGCTGCTGCTCTCCAGCGACGACGGCCGGCCCGTCTACCACCGGCTCGGCTTCTGGGACCTGTTCCGGGCGACCATGTGGGAGCACCCGGCACCCTGACCCCGACGCGCCGCGTGCGGGCGCAGCGCGTCCCGTGGGTTCAGTGGCCGGCCGGCAGCGCAGGCGGCTCGCCGGTGCGCTCGTACTCCGCGAGCAGGTCGATCCGGCGCTGGTGGCGGCCGCCCTCGAACTCCGTGGTGAGGAAGGCGTCCACGATGGCCTCGGCCTCCTCGACCGGGTGCATCCGGGCGCCGATCCCGGCGAGCCGCGCGTCGTTGTGCCGGCGGGCGAGCCGGGCGGTGTCGACGCTCCACGCCAGCGCGGCGCGGGCGCCCGGGACCATGTTCGCGGCGATCTGCTCCCCGTTGCCGGACCCGCCGATGACCAGACCGAGACTGCCCTCGTCGGCGACGACCCGCCGCGCCGCCTCGACACAGAACGGCGGGTAGTCGTCGTCCGCGTCGTACGCACGGGGGCCGACGTCGATCACGTCGTGGCCGAGGCCGGCCAGGCGCCCGGCGAAATGGGCCTTCAGTTCGAAGCCCGCGTGGTCGGAGCCGAGGTAGATGCGCACACCGGCAGTCTAGGAGCGGATCCGGCCGGCCCGGCATCGAAAGCCGTTATGGCCGTGGTCGGCGTTCCTGATGGCTCGCGGTGAACGGCGTCACCCGGGTGGCGGACCGGTGCCGGACTCCGGTTCGGCCCGCGGGCCGCCGGTGCCCGCATGCCCTCCACTCGTGGGCCCCGGGCCGCCGTTCGGCACCGATTGCCGACTACTTGTTCGAGGGCGGTTGCGACGGATCCGCGCGGTCGACGAAGGTCGTTCGGGACCGCGGAAAATCGTGGTGTATTCCTCGAAGAAAGCGCGGCTCACGACAGCGAGGAGGAAGAAAATGCAGTGGGAAACTCCGCAGTACACGGTCGTCGAGGTGTGCGCTGAGGTCACCGGGTACTTCCACCGGGGCTGAGGGGCACGGGGCTCGTTCTGCTCCACCGGGTCGACGCGAGGCACCCGCCTCGCGTCGGCTCCCCGGTGGTGTCGAACGGTCCAGGGTGGCCGGGCACGCGACGTGGCCGAATCGCGACACCGTCGTCGCCGGCCGATCGGGGGAGGACGACGATGCCCGAGCATCCCGACACACACGTCTATCGCACCTACGACCGGATCATGGACAGCGCCCGTGAGCAGGCGGGGAGCGGCCGTGCCGGCGGATGGTGGCCACACCGGCTCGACCTCACGCCGTTGCGCAGGCACCGGCCCGCGGACGCCGGCTATGCCGAACGGTTCACCTCGATCGATCTCGACGAGCTGGCCCGCGACATCGACGAGGTGCTGACGACGTCGCAGGACTGGTGGCCCGCCGACTTCGGACACTACGGGCCGCTGGTGCTGCGCATGGCCTGGCACTCCGCAGGCACCTACCGCACCGGTGACGGCAGGGGCGGTGCCGGTGCCGGGATGCTGCGCTTCGCCCCGCTCGACAGCTGGCCGGACAACCGCAACCTGGACAAGGCGCGCCGGCTGCTGTGGCCGGTGAAGCAGAAGTACGGGCGCCGGATCTCCTGGGCCGACCTGATGATCTTCGCGGGCAACCGGGCGCTGGAGTCGATGGGCTTCACGACCTTCGGGTTCGGCGGCGGTCGTCCGGAGGTGTGGGGGCCCGACGAGACGTACTGGGGGCCGGAACGCACGTGGCTGGCCGAGGAGCGCTACCGCGGGCTGCACGAGCTCGACGAGCCGCTGGCGGCCAGCGCGATGGGGCTCGTCTACGTCGATCCGCAGGGTCCGGCCACCAACCCCGACCCGGTGCTCGCCGCCCGCGACATCCGCCAGACCTTCCGCCGGATGGGGCTCGACGACGAGGAGACCGTGGCGCTCATCGCGGGCGGGCACACCGTCGGGAAGACCCACGGCCCGGTGGACCCGAACGTGACCGGGGGACCCGAGCCGCAGGCCGCGCCGCTGTCCGCGCAGGGCCTGGGCTGGCTCGGCGGGCACGGCACCGGAGCCGGGGCGGACACGGTCACCAGCGGGCAGGACGGCACGTGGACGCGCACGCCGGTCACGTGGGACCACACCTTCTTCGACACGCTGTTCATGTCCGGGTGGGACATCGAGCTCAGCCCGGCGGGCCAGTGGCAGTGGGTCCCGAGCGACGGTGCCGGCGAGGGCACCGTGCCGGACGCCGTCGACCCGGACGTCACGCACCGGCCGGTCATGCTCACCACGGATCTCGCGCTCCGGGAGGACCCGGCGTTCGAGGCGATCTCCCGGCGGTTCCTGGAGCATCCGGACCGGTTCGAGGACGCGTTCGCCCGGGCATGGTTCAAGCTGACCCACATCGACATGGGCCCGGTCGGCCGGTACCTGGGCGCGCTCGTCCCGGCCGAACCGCTGATCTGGCAGGACCCGGTCCCGGAGGTCGACCACGACCTCGTCGACGCCGGTGACATCGCCGCCCTCAAGGCCGACATCCTCGCCTCCGGCCTGACGGTGGCCCAGCTCGTCGCCACGGCGTGGGCGTCGGCGTCGACCTACCGCGACAGCGACAAGCGCGGCGGCGCGAACGGGGCGCGGATCCGCCTCGAGCCCCAGTGCGGCTGGGAGGTCAACGACCCCGCACAGCTGGCTGTCGTCCTGTCCGCGCTCGACGCCGTCCAGGAGCGGTTCCACGCCTCGCAGACCACGGGCACGCGGATCTCGATGGCCGACCTGATCGTGCTCGGTGGATGCGCGGCGGTCGAACGGGCCGCCGCGGCCGGTGGTCACGAGATCGCCGTGCCGTTCCGCCCGGGACGCACCGACGCGACCCAGGAGTGGACCGACGTCGAGTCGTTCCGTGTGCTGCGGCCCCGGGCGGACGGCTTCCGGAACCACCCGGGCGAGGACGCCGGCGTGCCGCCGGAGCACCTGCTGGTGGACCGGGCCGGCCTGCTGACACTGACCGCGCCCGAGATGACGGTGCTCGTCGGCGGTCTGCGGGTGCTCGGAGCCACCCACCGGGGTTCCCCGGTGGGCGTGCTGACCCCGACGCCGGGGGCGCTGACGAACGACTTCTTCGTCCACCTGCTGGACGGGGGGACGGAGTGGGTGCCGGTCCCGCACGGGGAGGCCCACCCGACGGTCTACGAGGGCCGCGACCGGCGCACCGGCGCGGTGCGGTGGACCGCGAGCCGCGTCGACCTCGTCTTCGGCTCGAGTTCCGAGCTGCGCGCGCTCTCGGAGGTCTATGCCGGCGACGACGCGGGCGCCATGTTCGTCCGGGAATTCGTCGCGGCATGGGTGAAGGTGATGGAACTCGACCGGTTCGATCCGGACTGACCGCGGATGCGGCCGAAAGGGGAGTGCGTGTTCCGGCGACGTGGCCGGTACGAACGGTATGTCATTCCGGGTGAACGGTGGATCGGGCCCGGATTTCGGTGAGATATTCCGGAACAGCGCGTTCCGGGGTAGAGTTCGAATCAGTCACAGGTTCTGCGGGGAAGACGAGAATCCGTGCCTGTGACCGGCGTGCCACATCACTCTGGAACGTGGCGTAGCGCTCGCGCGCACTCAATTCCGCGACACCAGTCGATGTGCTCATTTCTCGATGACGAGGAGGTGGAGTCCGATGACGATCGCCCAGGAGCGGGAAGACCTGCTGGCCGAGCTCGGCGGACAGAACAAGGCGACCATCGGTGCCGTGCTCGGCACCGGCGAGATCGCCAAGGCGACCGAGCGTGCCGACGGGACGATGGAGGCGACCATCAGGATCCCGGAGGACGCGATGGTGTGGGAACCGGCGGTCCTGATCATGCCGCACGGCGGCACGCTCGAGCTGACGATCATCAACGATGACAAGAACACCCATGCCTGCCTGCTGCCCAGCAACGGTGACAGGCAGTTCATCTCCCTGGTGAACCACTCCAAGGGCAGCGCGACCCTCGAGCTCGACGGTCCCGGCTGCTACTGGTACGGCTCGCCCGCCGGCAACGACGAGGGCCGGGGCCTGACCGCCGCCATCGTCGTGTCCGGTGAGGTGCCGCCGGAGGCCAAGCTCGACCGACCCGCCCAGCCGCGGCCGTAGAAGGGCAGCGATCACCATGACCATCGAGTACGTCGACGCCGGCAAGGCGTTCAACCACAACCGGCTCTCCAACCTGCCCCACAGCGCGCCGGACGTGACCCGCGACATCGACTACGAGCGGATCCTGCAGGCGCGCAGCGAGTCCCACAACTGGATCACCTACTACGGCGACTACGACGGCAAGCGCCACAGCCTGCTCGACCAGATCAACGCCGGCAACGCCAAGGACCTGAAGGTCGCCTGGATCTTCCAGGCCAGCGCGACCGGGATGATCGCCTCGACCTCGACGTACGCGTTCGAGGCCTGCCCGATCGTCGTCGACGGCATCATGTTCGTCACCGGCTGGGACGGCTGGCTCTGGGCGCTCGACGCGAAGACCGGCGAGCAGCTGTGGCGCTACAAGCACGGCATCCCGATCGACGTGACGCTGTGCTGCGCGAACGTCAACCGCGGTTGTGCGGTGGCCAAGGGCAAGGTCTACATGGTCACCCAGAACGCGCAGCTGGTCGCGCTCGACGCCACCAACGGCCAGAAGGTCTGGCAGAAGACCATCGGTGACGTGCGGGCGGGCGAGAGCGCCTCGATCGCTCCGCTCGTCATCAAGGACATGCTCATCACCGGTTCCGCCGGTGGCGAGTACGGCGTCCGCGGCCACATCGACGCCTGGGACCTGGAGACCGGTGAGCAGCGCTGGCGCACCTACACCGTGCCCAAGCCCGGTGAGCCCGGCTCGGAGACCTGGCCGGCCGACGGTGAGGCCTGGCAGCGCGGCGGCGGGAACCACTGGGTCACCGGCACCTACGACCCGGAGCTGAACCTCTACTACGCCGGCACCGGGAACCCCGCCCCCGACTTCGACGGCGGGGTCCGCGAGGGCGACAACCTCTACACCGACAGCGTGGTCGCCCTGGACGTGGACACGGGCGAGATCCGGTGGCACTACCAGTTCACCCCGCACGACCTGTGGGACTACGACTCCACGATGGAGATGACCCTGTTCGAGCGGGACGGCAAGAAGTTGCTGGCCCACTTCGACAAGAACGGGTACATGTTCGTCCTGGACCGCACCAACGGCGAGCTGCAGCACGTCACGCCGTTCGTCGACCGGATCGACTGGGGTGTCATCACGCGCGACGGGAAGTTCATGCCGCGCAAGTACCCGGACAAGGAGGGCGAGCCCTGTCACTTCTTCCCCGGTCCCGCCGGCGCGAAGGAATGGACCCACGCCTCCTACAACCCCGAGCACGACCTGTTCTACGTCCCGGTGGCGGACGTGGGCGCCACGGCCACCCGCCGGCGCCGCGAGTTCAAGGAGGGCATGCCCTACTGGGGTGCCGCCGTCGAGGTCGACGTCGACAACATGGCCGGATCGGTCAGCGCCTTCGACTCCCACGGTGAGGAGAAGTGGCGCTACCGGCTCGACGGCATGCCGATGGCCGCCTCCACGCTGAGCACAGCGGGGAACCTGGTGCTCGCCGGCACCCCGACGGGCGAGTTCCTGGCGCTCCACGCGGAGACGGGCGAGAAGCTGTGGAGCTTCCAGTGCGGCAGCGGCCACCACAGCAGCCCGAGCACCTACACCGTCGACGGCAAGCAGTACATCGCCGTACCGGTCGGCTGGGGTGGCTGGCTGGAGGGCATCGTCCCCGGCATGTCCGGGCAGGGACACGGTGCCGCGCTGATCGTGTTCTCCCTCTGACGGACATGCTCCGCTGACCCACACCGACCGGTGGCCGGGCCGTTCCACCGAACGGCCCGGCCACCGGTGCGGTGTGCCGGCGGCCGACGACGAACAGCGGGGACGCGGATGACCCACTCCTCAGCGGACAGCCGGTACGAGCACCTGCCGTGCTCGTCCTGCGGGCAGCGCTTCGGGCCGGACGAGGCCGCGCTGCACACCGAGCCGGTGCACTGCGGGCCGTGCATCACGTGCGTCGACAAGCCCGGATGCTTCAGCTGCCGTCTCATGTACTGCGTGTGCGACGTGCACAGGTACCGCGGCTGAACGGCCCCGCGGTGCGACGGGTCAGATCTCCAGGGCCCGCCGCACCGTCGGTGCGCTCCGCCGCGACACCGGCACCATCGTCCCGGCCGGGTCGTCCATGACCAGGAGCAGCTCGCCCCTGTCCCGGCGCTCCACCTCCCGGACCCGGCCGAGGTTCACGACGTACCGGCGGTGCACACGCAGGAAGCCGCCGTCGGTCAGCTCGGCCTCGAGCCGGTCGAGGCCCGGCGAGGCCGAACGCACCAGTCCGTCGTCGGTGCACAGCCACACGTCGTTGCCGTCCGACTGCGCGAAGGCCACCTCCGCGAGCCCGAGCAGGACCAGACGGTTCTCGCGCGTCGCGACCATCCGGCGCGGCCGGACGCGGGACGACGGGTCCGCTCCCGCGCGGGGCAGCGGGTCCCCGGCCGCCACACCGAACGAGACGACGGTGCCGACCAGGTGCCCCGACCGCAGTACCGGCCGGAAACTGATCGACGTCGGTTCGTCGGTGAGCCGGGTGTAGATCTGTGTCGAGCCGGCCCAGTCCGGATTCGAGGCCGCCCGTTCGGCGGCGTAGACGGCGGCCTGGATGAACTCGGGGAGCTCCGGCTTCCAGCGCACCGCGGGATCGGGCGCGGGCGTGGAGCCCGGGATGCCCAGGAGGACGGCCGCGGTGTCGTCGGCCAGGACCACCCGGCCCGCGGGGTCCACGGCCGCGAGCGGCGCGCTCGTGCCCGATCGGACGTGGTTGAACGCGGCGACCAGCTCGCCGCCGTCGTCCTCGGCGCGCCGGCGCAGGATGCGCTGGGTCATCGTGGCGGCGTTGCCCAGCCAGGAGGACACGGTCGCGGGGACCTCGCTGCGCCAGCAGGAGACGTTGAGCACCGCGACCGGTCTCCTGGTCACGGCGTCCCGGACCGCCACAGCGGCGCACGTCCAGTCGTGGAAGGCCCGGCACCAGTGCTCGGCGCCCCGGATCACCACCGGGGTGTACGACATCAGCGCGGTACCCATGCCGTTGGTCCCCGTGGCGCTCTCCGACCAGCAGGACCAGCGCGCCAGGTTGGCGTCGGCGGCGACGGCGCGCGTGCTCTCGTCGCCCCACTGGGCCAGGACCCGGCCGGTGGCGTCGGTGATGGTCACGATGCCGCCGACGGTGCCGACCTCGTGCGCCATCGCGGCGGCGCGGAAGCCGAGCTCGGCGATCACGACGTCGTGCTCGAGTCCGTGGTCGACCTCGGCGACCGCCGCGGGAGCCCTGGTGAGGCCGGGGTCGACCCGGTACTGGTCCCGGCACCGGTGCCAGGAGATCGCGATCTCGGGCCGCACGCCGCTGAGGTCGTCCTCGCCGCCGGCGAACCGCTCCCACGCCTGCTGCGTCGTCGCCGCACGGCTGCGGGAGCCGGGCGGGAGCCGTCGTGGCTGTGCCATGGGAGACCGCCTCCGGTCCGTCGGGCCGGGACACGACGACGTGGTCGTCACGACGTGGGCTCAGGGCTGGCGGGCACGCTAACCGCCGTCGCGAATCGAGGGCAACCGGCGCGGGCCGGTACGTGACGAACGGCGGTGAATCGGTGATCGATCGCAGGAAATCGGCCACGAGTAGCGGCGGGATCCGGCTCCGGACGCGCATGTCGCACACCTCCCCGGATGTGTGGGTATTTCCGCGGGCACCTCTCCGATCGGTCGGTTCTGCCGTGACCCTCTCCGAAAGGTCAGTTCACCCGCGATGCCGGGATGTAGCGGTAACAGGTGTTGCAATTGCTGGGTGCAACGCGATATTTTTCTCTTTCTGTCAGCGCCCGGTGGATCCCAGGATCCCCGGTGCGCCGGGCGACGAGGAGGTCGCACATGGTCGGGAGAGTGCCGCCGCTGGTGATCGCACCGAGCCGTCCCGTCGGGGGTGACCGCGGTCCCGACCGCTCCCTGGTGGCCACCTCCTCGGCCAGGGAGGTGGCTCGCGCGTGGGAGGACTTCGCCGCGGGCGATGACATCGAGACCGGGGTGCGCCCCGAGATCCTGGCCTCGTGGTACCGGTGCCGGGACCGTTACGACGTCGACCGCACGCTGGACGTCGCGCCGGGGGCCCGGGCCGACGAGGCCCAGGGGGTCGACAACGGCGTGGTCTTCACCGCGCTCGGCGGTGTCGGTGCACTGGCCGGCAAGGAGGTCGAACGCGACGGCGCCGTGGTCACCGTGACGGACGGTGTGGGGCGCGTCCTCGGAGCCTGGGGCGACCCGTCCGCCCAGCGACGCGCCGAACTGCACAATCTCGCGCCGTGGTCGTCGTGGTCGGAGCAGTGCACCGGGACGAACGGGATGGGCACGGCCCTCGAGCTGTCCGGCCCGGTGACCGTGACCGGGCCCGAACACTGGTGCCAGGCGTTCCACCAGTGGGCGTGCGCGGGCATCTCCGTGCGTGACGTGGTGACCGGCGCGCCGGTCGCGTCGATCAACATCTCACGATGGAACGCGTCGCTGCCCAAGCTCGTGCCGCCGTGGCTGACCAAGGCCGTGGCGTGCGTCGAGCAGGAGATCTACCGGCGTGCGATCTACGAGGCCGACACGGTCGTCACCGCGTTCAGCAGGAGGTACGCGCAGTCGCGTGGCGCGTCCATGGCGATCGACCGTGGTGGGAACGTCATCGCCGCCAACGACGCGGCCGTCGCCCTGCTCGGGCTGGCCGGCGACACCCCCATCGTGGCGGGCGGTACCGAGCCGGCGGACCGCTGGAGCCCGGACATCCTCGGGCTGCCCGACGTGGTGCGGTGGGCGACCGAGCGGGCGCACGGCAACGCGGAGTGGAGCGGCTACGCGCGGCTGCCGGTCTGTCCCGGCGAGGAGGCCGTGCCGCTGACCATGCACTCGGTCGTCGACGCCAACCACGTGGTGGGCATGCTGTGCGAGTTCGGGGTGCAGGAGGGCGAGTCCTACGAGCAGAACGACGACGCCGCGGCCGGCCAGCTGCCCCGGTGCATCATCGGGATGCGCAACGACCGGCTCGTCCTGCTGGCGCCATCGGAGATCCGTTACGCCGAGGCCGACCGCAACGTCGTCTGGCTGGTCACCGAGCGGGGCCGGATCCAGGCGTCGACCCGTGGCCTGGACAACGTCGAGCGGTCGCTGGCGCCCTACGGGATCCGCCGGGTGCACCGGAGCTATCTGGTCAACCTGCGCCGGGTGGCGGAGATCGAGCGGGGCATCAAGGGCGAGCTGGTGCTGATCATGGACTCCCGCGGGTCCCAGGAGCTCGTGCCCGTCTCCCGGCGTCACGCCCCGGAACTGCGACGCATGCTCGGGATCTGATCAGCCGGCCCGCCCGGCTGCGTCCCGGGCCCTGCTGCGCAGCGCCTCGACCGCCAGTGCGGGATCGGTGGCCGCGTAGACGGCCGAGCCGGCGACGAAGCAGTCGACGCCGGCCTCGGCCGCCGCTCCGATCGTCTCGGCGTTGATGCCGCCGTCGATCTCCACCATCAGGTTCAGGTGGCCGGTGTCGACCAGCGTCCGCGCCGTGCGGACCTTGTCGAGTACCTCGGCGATGAACGTCTGGCCCCCGAAGCCGGGCTCCACCGACATCACGAGCAGCGTGTCGTAGTGCCGGAGCACCCCGAAGTAGGGCTCCAGCGGTGTGCCCGGCTTGATCGCCAGGCCCGCCTTCGCCCCCGCGGCGCGCAGGTCCTTCGCGAGCATCACCGGATCCTCGGCGGCCTCGACGTGCACCGTGACGTTGTGGGCACCCGCCTCGGCGTAGCCGATCGCCCAGTGATCCGGGTTCTCGATCATGAGGTGGCAGTCCATCGGCAGGTCGGTGCTGGCCAGCAGCGACGTCACGACCGGTAGGCCCAGGGTCAGGTTCGGCACGAAGTGCGCGTCCATGACGTCCACGTGCAGCCAGTCCGCACCGCGTCCCGGCTCGCCGCGCACCGCGGCCACTTCGTCGGCGAGCCGGGCGAAGTCGGCAGAAAGAATGGACGGCGCAATCAACGGCTGATTCGACACGACCTCGAGCCTAGGTCAGCAGGGACCGGCGGACGGTTATGTGGAAGGTGTATCGGGGGATTGGTTTTTCGCATGTGCTGCGGCGTTGCCGGTTTTCGGTGGTGGCGGTGATGGTGGTGGGGACATACATCGGAGTCGTGACGTTGGGAGTTCTCTCGTGCAGCTGCAGGTGGCGTTGGATGTTCTGGATCTTCCCTCGGCGTTGAGGCTGGCGGACCAGGTGGCCGAGCACGTGGACATTCTGGAGCTGGGTACGCCGTTGGTGAAGTCGGCGGGTATCGGTGCGGTGACCGCGATCAAGGCGGCGCACCCGGACAAGCTGGTGTTCGCGGACCTGAAGACCGCGGATGCGGGTGCGCTGGAGGCGGAGCTGGCGTTCTCCGCGGGTGCGGATCTGGTGACGGTGATGGGTGCGGTCGACGACGACACCGTGCGTGGTGCGGTCGCGGCCGGGGAGAAGCACGGCAAGCAGGTCGTGGCGGACATGATCAGTGTGGTCAACGGGCGGGTGGCCCGGATCCGTGAGGTCGCGAAGCTGGGTGTGGCGTTCGTGGAGATCCATGCCGGTCTCGACGAGCAGGCCCGTCCGGGGTACTCGATCGCGCAGCTGCTCGACGACGGCCGGGAGGCCGGGGTGGCGTTCTCGATCGCCGGTGGGGTCAAGGCCGACACGATCGCCTCGGTCCGTGAGGCCGGCGCGGTCGTCGCCGTCGCGGGCGGGGCGATCTACGGCGCCGACGACCCGGGCGCGGCAGCGGCCGAGCTCAAGCAGCGCGCCACCGGCTGACCGACCCACCCGCCGAACCCAGGGAGCTCCCGCCCATGTCACCACACCACTCCGCCGACGAGATCGTCCGCCTGACCACCCGGCGGGTCCCCGAGGACTGGTCCGATGTGGACCAGCGCGCGGTCGACACCGCCCGCGTGCTGGCCGCCGACGCGGTCGAGCAGTGCGGCAGCGGACACCCCGGCACCGCCATGAGCCTCGCCCCCGTCGCCTACGCGCTGTTCCAGCGCGTCCTGCGGCACGACCCCGGCGACGCGCAGTGGCTCGGGCGGGACCGGTTCGTGCTGTCGGCCGGGCACTCCAGCCTCACCCTCTACATCCAGCTCTACCTCGCCGGCTACGGCCTGGAGCTCGACGACCTGAAGGCCCTGCGCACGTGGGGTTCCCTGACACCGGGACACCCCGAGTACGGGCACACCGCAGGCGTGGAGACGACCACCGGCCCGCTCGGACAGGGCCTGGCCAACGCCGTCGGTATGGCGATGGCCGCCCGTCGTGAGCGGGGGCTGTTCGACCCGGACGCCGAGCCGGGCACGAGCGTCTTCGACCACCAGGTCTACGTCATCGCCTCCGACGGCGACATCGAGGAAGGTGTCACCTCCGAGGCGTCGTCCCTCGCAGGAACCCAGCAGCTGGGCAACCTGACGGTGGTCTACGATAGCAACGAGATCTCCATCGAGGACGACACACGCATCGCCCTGTCCGAGGACACCGCCCAGCGGTACGAGGCCTACGGCTGGCACGTCCTCACCGTCGACGGCGGCGAGGACGTCGCCGGGTTCCTGGCGGCGGTCGAGCAGGCCAGGGCCGAGACCGCCCGCCCGACGCTGATCGTGCTGCGCACCGTGATCGGTTACCCGGCGCCGACCACGATGAACACCGGCAAGGTGCACGGCGCCGCGCTGGGCGCCGAGGAGCTCGCCGCGGTCAAGCGCGCCGTCGGCTTCGACCCCGGGACGAGCTTCCAGGTCGACGACGACGTCCTGCGCCACACCCGCGCGGCCGCCGACCGTGGACGGGCCGACCACGAGAAGTGGCAGCTCGAGTTCGACGCCTGGGCGCAGGCCAACCCGGGCCGCAAGGCGCTGCTGGACCGCCTCGGTGACCGCGCGCTGCCGGCCGGGTGGGCCGACGACCTGCCCAGCTGGGAGGCCGGCGGGGGAGCGGTCGCCACGCGCAAGGCATCGGCCGCGGTGCTGGCCACCCTCGGTGAGGTCCTGCCCGAGCTGTGGGGCGGGTCGGCCGACCTGGCGGAGAGCAACAACACCACGATCAAGGGCGCCGACTCCTTCGGCCCCGCCGAGATCTCCACCGGGACCTGGACCGCCCAGCCCTACGGTCGCACGCTGCACTTCGGCATCCGCGAGCACGCGATGGGCTCGATCCTCAACGGCATCGCACTGCACGGCGGCACCCGGCCCTACGGCGGCACCTTCCTCATCTTCAGCGACTACATGCGGCCCGCGGTGCGGCTGGCCGCGCTGATGCGGCTGCCCGTCGTCTACGTGTGGACACACGACTCGATCGGTCTCGGCGAGGACGGACCGACCCACCAGCCCGTCGAGCAGCTGGCGTCGCTGCGCGCGATCCCCGGCCTGTCCGTGGTGCGCCCGGCCGACGCCAACGAGACCGCGCACGCCTGGAAGGCCGTGCTGGAGGACACCGGCGGCCCGGCCGGGCTGGCGCTCACCCGCCAGAACGTCCCGACCCTGCCGGGCACCTCCGCCGAGGGGGTCGCCCGCGGCGGCTACGTGCTCGCCGACGCCTCCTCGGGTCCTCCCGAGGTGGTGCTGATCGCCACCGGCTCCGAGGTCCAGCTGGCGGTGGAGGCCCGGACGGCCCTCGAGTCCGACGGCATCGCGACCCGGGTGGTGTCGATGCCGTGCGTGGAGTGGTTCGACCGCCAGGACCGCGCCTACCGGGACGAGGTCCTCCCGCCGGCGGTCCGGGCCCGGGTGGTCGTCGAGGCGGGCATCGCGCAGCCCTGGCACCGCTTCGCCGGCGACGCCGGCGAGATCGTCTCGCTGGAGCACTTCGGTGCCTCGGCGGACTTCACGACCCTGTTCACCGAGTTCGGCATCACCACCGCCGCCGTGGTCGACGCGGCCCGGCGCAGCGTGGAGTCCCTACAGCGGCGGTGACCCGCCGCCGTTTTCACGACAAGGAGAATTGCGTTGACTCAGTCGATTCCCACGGTGCTCGATCCCGGTCATTTCTCCGACGCCACCCGCGCGGTCGTCGGTGAGGTCGACAAGGTGACCGCAGGCGTCCAGTACGAGACCTGGACACGGGCCGGGGCACTGCTGCTCACGGCACCGAAGGTGTTCACCCTCGGGACCGGGCGCAGCGGGCTCGCCCTGCAGATGGCCGCCATGCGGTTCATGCACCTCGGGCTCCCCACCCACGTCGTCGGTGAGGTGACCGCCCCGGCGATCGGCTCGGGCGACGTCCTGGTCGCGGCGTCGGGCTCGGGCACCACCGCCCGCGTGGTGCGCGCCGCGCAGACCGCGCGGGACCAGGGCGCGGAGGTGATCGCGCTGACCACGGCGGCCGACTCGCCGCTGGCCGGGATCGCGACCGAGGTGCTCGTCGTCCCGGCCGCCGACAAGCAGGACTTCGACGGCGCCACCTCCGTCCAGTACGCGGGGAGCCTGTTCGAGCAGTCCGTGCTGCTGATCACCGACGCGCTGTTCCACACGCTCTGGAAGACCGGCGGCACGCAGGCCCGCGAGCTGTGGCGCCTGCACGCGAACCTCGAGTGAGCGCCGCACCGGGCCCGTCCGGACGCCAGGTCGCCCCCTCCGTCGAATCCCACGTCGAATCCCACGTCGAATCCCACGTCGAATCCCACGTCGAATCCCGAGGAGCCCGTTGATGCAGGCCGCTGACCTCAGCACGTTGGAAGCGGTGGCGCTGGCCGCCACCCGCAGCGCCGCCGTGGCCGGCTACGCCTGGGTCGGCCGCAACGACCAGAAGGCCGCCGACGCGGCGGCGACCACGGCCATGCGCACGGCCCTCGCCGCCGCACCGGGCCGGGGGACCGTCGTCATCGGGGAGGGGGAGAAGGACGACGCCCCGATGCTGTTCAACGGCGAGGTGGTCGGCACCGGCCACGGACCGGACTTCGACATCGCCGTCGACCCCCTCGAGGGGACCTCGTTCTGCGCGCGGGACCTGCCCGGCTCGCTGGCCACGATCGCCTTCGGCGACGCCGGCACGCTCTGGTCGCCGGGGCCAGGGTTCTACATGGACAAGATCGTCGTGCCCCCGGCCGCGAAGGACGTCGTCGATCTCGACGCCCCGCCCGAGCAGACCGTGGCCGACGTCGCCGCGGCACTCGGGAAGGACGTCGCCGACCTGCGCGTCGTCATCATGGACAAGCCGCGGCACACGGAGCTGATCGAGCGCGTGCTCCGGACGGGCGCTGCGGTCCAGACACCGGCGGGCGGCGACGTCGGCGGTGCCCTGGCGGTGCTGATGCCGACCCACGACCTCGACCTGCTCCTCGGGGTCGGCGGCACACCGGAGGGGGTCATGACGGCCGCGGCGGTCCGGGCGCTCGGCGGCGGCATGCTGGGCCGCCTGGCCCCGCAACGTGACGACGAGGCGGACGCGATCCGCGCGGCGGGCATGTCCCTCGACCGCGTCTACGACGGTACCGAGCTCGCGGCGGGTGAGGCCTTCTTCGCCGCCTCCGGGGTCAACGGCGGGCCGCTGCTCGCCCGGCCGCACATCCGCGACGGCACGACCGTGGTCGAGTCACTGCTGATCTCCCGAGGTCAGATCCGCCACATCACCCACACCACCTTCGACTGACCCCACCCGGACGACCAAGGAGATTCGGTGACCCTGCACCTGGACGACCTCCGTGTCCGCGACCTCGGCGAGTGCCACTACGACTCGCCGATGTCCGAGCTGCTCCCCACCAAGCAGACCTCGCCGCACTACGTGGCCGAAGGCGACCGGGTGCTGCTCGAGGACACCGTCTCGATGCTGGCCGGGCACGGCCTCCCGTCCGTCCAGGCACCGAGCTTCGAAGCCGCCGGCCCGCGCCGCAAGATCTACTTCGATCCCGCGGAGGTGACCGCGGGCGTCGTCACCTGCGGGGGGCTGTGCCCCGGCCTCAACAACGTCATCCGCGGCCTGGTCAAGGCACTGGCCGTGCACTACAAGGTCAAGCGGATCCTGGGCTTCCGCAACGGGCTCCGTGGGCTGACGGCCGAGCACCGCGACGACACCGTCGACCTGACCGTGGACGGCGTCCGCGACATCCACCACGCCGGCGGCACCATCCTGGGCAGCTCACGCGGCGGGCAGGACGCCGACGAGATGGTCGACAGCCTCGTCCTGCGCGGCGTCGACATCCTGTTCGTCATCGGTGGCGACGGCGGGATGCGCGCCGCGACGTACCTCAGCGAGGCGATCCGGGCGCGCGGTCTCGACATCGCGGTCATCGGGGTCCCGAAGACCATCGACAACGACCTGCCTTTCACCGACCAGTCGTTCGGGTTCCAGAGCGCGTTCGCGCGCGCCACCGAGTTCATCTCCGCGGTCGCGGTCGAGGCCGCGGCCAGCCCGAACGGCGTCGGGATGGTGAAGCTGATGGGCCGCCACTCGGGGTTCATCGCCGCCTACGCCGCGCTGGCCGCGAGCGCCGCGGACATCGTCCTGATCCCCGAGGTCGGGTTCGCGCTCGAGGGCGAGACCGGCCTGCTCGCCCACGTCGAGCAGCACGTGCGCACCAAGGGCCACGTGGTGATCGTCCTCGCGGAGGGGGCCGGCCAGGACCTCCTCGACGACCACGGCCCGTCCTCCGTCGAGCTCGGCTCCCTCTCCGGGGCAGGCCTGCTGCAGCACAACGGCCGCGGCACCGACGCGTCGGGCAACATCAAGCTCGGCAACATCGGTGAGCTGCTCAAGGAACGCATCACCGCCCACCTGAGCGCGGTCGGCCTCACGCCCACGATGCGCTACATCGATCCGAGCTACGCGGTCCGCAGCATCGCCGCGAACGCCTACGACAGCGTGTACTGCCTGCGCCTGGCCCACGCCGCGGTGCACGCGGCCATGGCCGGGCGTACCGAGGCCGCCGTCGCGCGCTGGCGGCGACGCATCGTCCACGTCCCGCTGCCGCTGATGACCAGCCGCCGCAACCAGATCGACCCCGACGGCGACATGTGGATGTCGGTCCTCGAGGCCACCTGCCAGCCTGCCGAGTTCGGCCCGGTGCGCACCCGCGACACGGTCCCCGCGGGCTTCTGCTGACCGAACGCACACGCCGGCGCGGACGCCCCCTCCGGAGCACGGCGGCGGGTTCCCCGACCACGGCGGAAGCTGCTTCGTCCCCCGGTGCGACTCATCGACCATGCGTCGACCGGGCCGGACGGGCGCCGTGGCGCGCCAGGAGGTAGCCGGCCGGGGGCCTGCCCGGGGCCGGAGCGGCGATGCGCATGCGTCCGAGTTCGACGAAGCCGTGCGGTCGCAGCCGTTCGTCGAGCGCGTCGAGGTGCCACAGGAACGCCGGTGAGGCCTTGTGGGCATAGGGGATCCAGCCGTCGGCGCCCGGTGTGTCGGTGATCTGCACCCCGATGAGCAGGGGACCGCCCGGCCTGATCACCCGGGCGAACTCGGCCAGGACGTCCGGGAGGAGGTCCGGCGGGGTGTGGATGAGCGAGAAGTGCGCCAGGACGCCGGCGACCGAACGGTCCGGTGCGTCGAGACGGAGCATGGAACCGACCTCGTAGCGGAGATCGGGGCGGTATCGCCGGGCGATCGCGACCATGGCGGGTGACAGATCGACCCCGTAGGCCCGGGTGCCGTTCCGGTCGAGGTGGTCGGTCCACTGTCCCGGGCCGCACCCCGCGTCGATCACGGCGTTGTCCGGTCGATCGGCCCTGTCCGGTCGATCGGCCCTGTCCGGTCCATCGGCACGGTCCGGTCCGCCGGCACGGTCCGGCCCACCGGCACGGTCCGGCTCACCGGCGCTGTCCGGCCCGCCGCCACGGGCGAGCCCGGCGAAGGCGTCGATCATCGCTGCGGAGAGGGCGTCGGTGGTCTCGTCGCCCTGCCGCACCATGTCGTCGTACGCCTCGGCGACGTCGTCGTAGTCCCGGCGCGTCCGTTCCACGGCCTCGTGCTCGTCCATGCGGCGGACCATAGGGAACGGCACCGACACCTCGGCCGCGCCTGCGCGCCCGGCCCACTCCCGCTCTGACCCATGCCCGCCACGACCGCACACGTTCTGGTGCTCCCGCACGAGATACGAACCGTGCGGGAGCACCAGAAGGTGTGCGGCCACCTTGCCGTTGATCCACGGGCAGTGCGGCCGGATGAACTTCTGGGGTGCTCCGAGACTGGTCACCTCGTCCGCGAATATCCGCCAGCCGCGGTAGTTGCGGGCGTTGTCGGTGATCACACTCTCGATGCGGGCGATGCGATGCGGGCGATGCGATGCGGGCGATGCGATGCGGGCGATGCGGGCGATGCCGGCTGCAGCGAACGCGGCCGCGGCGCGCTGAAGGAAACCGGCGCAGGTGGCGAGCTCTGATCGGGCAGGCCTCGGCGTAGGCGAAGCGGGAGTGGTCGTCGACCACAGTGTGGACGTAGTCGAACCCGATGCGGCGGGCCGCGCCCGGACGTGGGCCGCGGTCGTGGACCCGCCAGCCTCCACCGTCGGGGATCCGGTCAAGCTTCTTCACATCGACGTGGACCAGCTCACCGGGCGCGGCGCCTTCGTAGCGGTGGGCTGAGGCGCCTTCATGCTCAGAGGGGCACGATCTTCACCACACAGCTGCAGGAGTTCGCCGACCGCGGCGTGCTAGTCATGCCCGCGAACTTGTCGACCGGCAACCTCGGCGCGGCGCTCGCGGCCCACCCGCCTTGTGTGGTCACACGTCTCATCGAGGACATCGACCGCGTGGCGATCTACACCACCCAAGTACGGCTGGAAGGAACCGCATGCGTTCGCACGCTGCCCGGCGGGAGACATGTCGTCCGGCACGCGCTCACTGACAGGGATCGCGCGACCCTGCACGACGCGATGCGACGCACGGTGACTCTGTTGCTGCAGGCTGGTGCCACCGAGCTGTACCCGTGCATCCCAGGCGCCGGGCCGTGGACCGGACCCGACCAGGCATATGCGGAACTGGACATATCTGACACGCGCACCTGGGGCATGGTTTCCGTGCACGCCATGGCCTCGTGCCGGATGGGGCGCCCTGAACGTGGCGGTGTGTGCGACGACGACGGACGTCCGCACGGCGTCGACGGTCTGGTCATCTGTGACGCCTCTGTGCTGCCAGGATCGACTGGGATCAGCCCGCAGCAGACCGTCATGGCGTTCGCGCACGAGATCACCGAGCGGTTCCTCAATCGCGCCGGTGTGCGTGGCACGCCGTTTCGGGTGCGGCCGTGCTGAAATGGGTCCCATGCCGGAGACGGGTCGACGCCCCACGATCAAGGACGTCGCGCGCGCCGCCGGTGTGTCGCTGCAGACCGTCTCCCGAGCGATCAATGGTAAGGCCGAGATCGACCCCAGCACGCGTCAGCGCGTGCTCGATATCGTGCAGCAGATGGGCTACCGGCGCAGTCGCCACGCGCGAGGGCTCGCTGCACCCGGTGTGGACACACTCGGCCTGATCGTCCCTGACCTGATCAACCCGTTCTTCCCGTCGCTGATCCAGGGCGTCATCGACGCAGCGTCCGCACAGGGCTGGCGGGTCGTCGTGTCCACAAGCGACGGCGATCCCGAGGGTGAGCAGCGCCTGATCCGTTCGATGAGCGAGCAGGTCGACAGCCTCGTCGGATACTTCGACCACAGTCGCGCACCGACTCCACCCCTCCCGCCAGATCTGCGGCTCGTCCTGTTGGACCCGGAGAAGGCGGTACCCGGGGCGGGCTCGGTGCGAATCGACGTGCCGGGCGGAGTCGACGCGGCCGTGGCTCATCTTGCGGAACGTGGCTACCGGCGCCCAGGGATGATCGACTGCACCACCACCTGCGACCGGTTTCTGCGCGGCCGTTCCTTCCTGGCCTCCGCGGCAGCCCGTGGCCTGGACATGGGGAGAGATCGGATCGAGCTCGCCGAACAGTCGATCGCCGGAGGCGAGACCGCCATCCACGCGCTGCTGGAGCGGCATCCGGAGGTGGACGCGGTGTTCGCGTTCAACGACCTCGTGGCCGTCGGTGCTCTCCGCGGGCTGGCAGCCCGCGGATTGCGTGTCCCACAGGACTGCGCGGTCATCGGGTTCGACGGCTCGGTACTGGGCGGCCTCGTCACCCCCACGCTGACCTCGGTGCATGTCGACACCCACCGACTCGGCTTGCTGGCAGTCGACGAGGTGCGCCGACTGATCGATGACCAGAGCTCGTCCGACACGGATCCAGTCACCCTGGACTGCGAGCTTCTCGTCCGCGACTCCACCTGAGTCCGTTACAGTTGACACCCCGGTTGGTGCAGGGCACGCTTCTCCGTTAGCGCTCACGGGAGCGTTAACAAATCTACCCAGAGTCGTGCCGAGCATCTGAGGAGAAACGAGCCGATGACCGGATCCGATCTAGGGTCCCTGTCAGTCGCCCGCCCGGTCACACTGTTCACTCGGGGCGGAGTGGTGACTGCGCTCGGGGCGTTCGTGCTGATCGGCGGACTGCAGGCCGCATACGGTCCCGCCCTGCCGACGTTCCAGGAACGCTTCGGGCTGGGCCCGACAGGAGCGGGGCTTGCTCTATCCGCGCATTTCCTCGGCGGCGTCGCCGGTGTGTTGCTGTTTCATCGCAGGTTCAACGGCCGAAGCGACCGGGCCATGCTCGTCGGCTGCCACCTCGCGGTGGCCGGCGGCGCCGTGGTGTTCGCCCTGGCGTCGGTCTGGTGGCTTGTCCTGGCAGGTGCACTCGTCGCCGGGCTGGGGTTCGGCGGGTTGGACTACGGCCTCAACCACATGTTCGCTGTCGGGTTCGGCGCCCGCAGCACATTCATGCTGAATCTGCTCAATGCGTTCTTCGGCGTCGGTGCGATCATCGCGCCTGCCGTCGTCGGAGCGCTGGGGGCCGACAATTACTCGGTCGTGTTCTTGGCGTTCGCGTTGCTGGCTCTCCTCCTGCTCCTTGGACTGGGCGGAGTGCGCCCGCGTCCGGCGCGCACCGAGGCCGACGATCCAGTGGGGGCCGATCGTGCCCGGACCTCCGCCCTCCTCGGGATGGTCCTGGCGTTCGTGGTGCTCTATGCGCTCAACGTGGGTATTGAGTCCGCGGTCGGCGGCTGGGAGACCACCCACCTGATCGGCGTCGGCTGGACTGCGGGGGCAGCCGCCACCGCCACGGCTGCCTACTGGCTGATGATGACCCTCGGGCGGTTCGTCGTCCTGCCCCTGACCGTGCACGTGCGTCCGTCGACGATCGTGCTCGTCAGCCTCGGTGGGATGGGCGCCTGCTTCGGTCTGGCCATGGTCCCCGCTCTAGCTCCGTGGGCTTATGCCGGCGTCGGGCTCTTCATCGCACCGATCTTCCCGACCGGACTGGCGTGGCTCTACGAACTTGCTCCCGCAGTCCGGCGCCGCGCTGCCCACGTCATCGCTGCGTCCATGGCCGGCAGCGTAGTGCTGCCCACGTTGCTCGGGCTCGGGATCGAAGCCCTCTCGGTAGAAGTCGTCCCGGGCGCGCTGTTCGTGCTCAATGCGATCTGCCTGGCGCTCGCGTGGAAACTCGTTCGGCTGGGGCGTCCGGCCGGCCCGCGGCGGCAAGCTTCACCCGAAGTAGGAGAACTCCCATGACATGGACCCCTCGGTGGTGGATCACTGTGATCCGGTTGCTGGATCGCACGACGCTGCTCCTCTTCAACCCGTCGCCGGTCATGATCTCGGTGGCTCGGCACGACTTCGGGCACAGGAGGCCGGTGGACAGGAGATCGGGCCGCAGCTGACCGCGGGGGACCCGGCCACGGTCGTCCCGCCTGGATGCTGTTTCCGACAGGCTGTGCTGAAACGCCGGTTCCTGATGCTGCCAGGTCAGAACCGCGACCGGTGCCTAACCAGTGGCAAGCCCGCGCGGGGCCCGCTGGGCGGGCGGTCCCCGACCGGGTCCTGCGCGACGTGTTATCTGCCGGGCCGGGGACTGTGACGGCCACTGGCGGTCGCCGCTCCCGCGCCGATACCGGTATCGGCCTTCCGGACCACGAGCAGAGCTCGTCGTCAGTCGTCGTCCGGTGCGCCCGGGACGGCGGGGGCCTCGATCCCCGGAGGGGACGCCGCGTCGTCGTCGTCGCCGCCGGCGTCGTCGACCGGGACCAGGCCGAACACGGTGAAGCTGATGGCCCAGTAGGCGATGTAGCCGACCAGCAGCGCGGCGCCGTGCCATCGGCGCAACCGGCCGGTGAACAGGGCGTACGCCGCGAACCCGTTGATCACGACCAAGGCCGGCAGATGCCAGCTGAACACCTCGGAGGTGATGACGATCGTGCCGCCGGCCAGAACGACGATGCCGAGCTTGGCCGTCACCGAGAACACCACGCTGCCGACGACGTTCCCGACCCCGATCGCGGGCGCACCCCGCCGGGCCGGTTCGACGGTCAGGAAGATGTCCTCGAGGGAGAGAACCAGGGTCGCGATCGTCGCACCGAAGACCGTGCCGCTGATCGCGAAGTTCTCCAGCAGCCCCTCGGTGCCCTCCGACATCGCCCAGGCACCGACGACGAGACCGAGCAGCGCCAGTATCGCCAGGAGCAGCAGCGTGCTGCCGGAACGACGGTTCGCCGTCGCGACCGCGAGGTCGCCGGTCTCGTAGAGACCCCCCGCACCCGCGTCACCGGAACCGCCCCCCGCGGTCCCACCGCCGGCGGAGGCGGCGACCCGCCGGCCGGTGACCGCGCGGGTCTCGTCGCCGTCGAGCGACTCGAGCACCTCGGAGCTGCGGAACGTCGGCATCGCCCGCTGGTACTCGCGGTAGGCCACGTAGGCCACGAACGCCACGAACAGCAGGATGAGCACGATCGCGGACGCGACCCCGAGCTCGCCGATCAGGGCGACCGGGACCAGGATCAGCGGGGCCAGCGCGAAGATCGCGATGTAGTCCCGGGGAATCTCCACCCGGCAGGGCGCGATCAGCGCGGCGAGGCCCAGCACCAGGCCGGTCATCGACATGACGGTCCCGAAGATGACGCCGATCGCGACGTCCTCCAGGCCCTCGAGGTTCAGCACGATGCCGAACGCGAGGTCGTCGAACTCGATACCGGTGAACAGGATCGCCAGCAGGAACAGCGACACCGTGAGACCGCGGGCGGCGCCGACCAGATAGGTGATCAGCTTTTCGGCGCTGTAGACGAGCACCGCCGCACCGGCGGCGAAGACGATGAGTGACGTTATCGCGTCCATGGTGCGGTGCTCCTCCTCGAGCAGGCGTCGGCCCGTGCAGCGACCAGAATCGATGGACGAACGGCGACCGGGCTCTCCCTGTCACGCGTTCGACGGCAGCCGGGAACCGGCGGAGACTCCTCGGAACGGAGACCGTAGATCCTCATAGGACGCCGAATCCGTCGCCGCCGGGATGGTAGACCGCACCCGACATCTCGCGGAGCTGGTCGAAAGGCGAGTTGACAGGAACGGGATCGATACGTCCCGAAAGGATCCACTCCGCCGGACCGGGTGGGCGGCGATGAGCGCGCCCACCCGGTGGCCGAACGGTGTGGCCCCCTCACGAGGTCTGCGGCCACAGCCTCGATCGCTCGGGGTGGTCGTCGTCGAGCAGGCGGTGTGCCAGCGCGATCGCCTCGTTCGGGTCGATCTGGTCGAACGCGGGATCCCCGTAGGAGAGGCTCTCGAAGACGTCGGCGAGCTCGTTCGCCGCGGCCGGGGACAGACCGTCGTCCCGCTCGCAGCGCACGTAGCGCACCCGGAGCACCCCGGCGGCCTGCAGCATCAGTGCGCCGTAGGCGTTGGCGGGCGCCAGCTGCGGGGGTCGGTGTCCTTCCATGCCGGTTCCCCCTCAGCCGGTGGCGCGCTGCTTGAGCTCGGCCGCTGCCGCGCCCGGGTCGTCGGCGCCGTAGATCGCCCCGCCCGCGACGGCGACGACCGCGCCGGCCTCACGGACCGAGGCGATCGTGTCGGCCTTGACCCCACCGGCGATCGAGAACGCCACCCCGGCCTCCCGGCCGTCGTCGAGCAGCTGCGCGATCGAGTACCCCGGACGGGCCTGCTCGTCGAGACCGGCATGGATCTCCACGAACGCCACACCCAGCTTCGCGACCTCACGGATCCGGGCCACCCGCCCGTTGACCACACTGATCATGTCCGCCACGACCTGCTTGCCGTGCTTCTCCCCGGCCGCGACCGCACCACGCACGGTGTCGTCGTCGACCGCACCCATCACCGTCACCAGATCCGCACCCGCGGAGAACGCCAGCTCCGCCTCCAGCGCACCCGCATCCGCGGTCTTCAGGTCCGCGAACACCAGCTTGTCCGGGTGCGCCGCCTTGATCGCGGTCACCGCACCGATACCCGCCGACTTCACCAACGGCGTACCCAGCTCCAGAATGTCCACGTGCTCGGCCACCTGGTCCGCCAGCCTCAACGCCGAGGGAAGATCCAGAACATCCAACGCCACCTGCAGCTGCACGAGAGAACTCCCAACGTCACGACTCCGATGTATGTCCCCACCACCATCACCGCCACCACCGAAAACCGGCAACGCCGCAGCACATGCGAAAAACCAATCCCCTGATACGCCTTCCACATAACCGTCCGGGGCCGCAGATGATCCCGATCCGCTCGTGGCGGACTCGTCGCCGTTCGTCCGCGGTCCGGCGCCGGTCGTTCCCACCCGGTTGTCAGGCATCGGCGTGGGTATCACGGTGAGCGGACAAGTCCGGCAGAGCCGGTGTGGAGGTGGGGGAAATGAACGCCTGGTCCGCGAACGAGTTCGAAGCGCGGCTGCGGTCCATCGGGGAGAAGCGGTATCACCATCTGCACCCGTTCAACGAACGGATGCACGCGGGCACACTGACCGAGAACGAATTCCGGGGCTGGGTGCGGAACCGCTTCTACTACCAGGTGAACCTCCCGGTGAAGGACGCGTTCATCCTGACCAAGCTCCCCGGCCGCGACGACCGGCGGCGCTGGATCCAGCGCATCATCGACCACGACGGGCGTACCGGCGACGAGGGCGGCATCGAGAAGTGGATCCGCCTCGGCGAGGCCGTCGGCCTGACCCGTGAGCACCTGTTCGACGACGACACGGTCCTGCCCGGCACCCGGTTCGCGGTGGACGCCTACGTCGACTTCTGCCGACGGCAACCGTGGCTGGAGTCGGTCGCCTCGGCGCTGACCGAGCTGTTCGCGCCGGACCTGCTCAGCCGGCGGATCACCGACGTCACCCACCACTACCCGTGGATCGCGACCGACGGTCTCGAGTACTTCCGGGCACGGCTCACCCAGCAGCCCAAGGACATCGAGCACCTGCTCGAACTGGTCCTCGACCACGCGACGACCCGCGAGCAGCAGGACGCGTGTGCCCGGGCGCTGGAGTTCAAGTGCGACGTCCTCTGGAGCCTGCTCGACGCCGTGGAACTCGCCTACGGCAGGAGCCGCTGATGACCGACGACGATCTGACCGCCACCCCCCGGCTGGCGACCAGGGCGATGCTCAAGCACGACCGCGTCCGGGGTGTGGAGCTGCTGCTGCTGCCCGAGCGGGTCGTGGTCCTCAACCAGTCCGGCGCGGCGATACTCGGCCTGTGCGACGGCAACCGGACCGTGCGGCAGCTGGTCGACCAGCTCGAACGGGACTTCGCCGCGACCGACCTCGTGAACGACGTCATGACGTTCCTCGACGACGCCAGCGGGCGGGGCTGGGTGGTGGTGTCGTGAACGGCCCGCCCCAGCCCTACGGCCTGCTGGCCGAGGTCACCCACCGGTGCCCGTTGCACTGCGTCTACTGCTCGAACCCGCTGGCGCTGCTGGAGCGCCACGACGAGCTCGCCACCGACGACTGGCTGCGGGTGATCGGCCAGGCGGCCGGGCTCGGCGTCGTGCAGGTCCACCTGTCGGGCGGGGAACCCCTCGTCCGCGGCGACCTGGAGACGCTGGTCGCCGAGTGCCGCCGCCTCGGCCTGTACACGAACCTGATCACCAGCGGTCTCGGGCTCACCGAGCGCAGGGTGGAGTCGCTGGTCGCCGCCGGGCTCAACAGTGCCCAGCTGAGCATCCAGGGCGACGCCGCCGAGTCGACGGACCTGGTCGCGGCGAGCAAGCGGTTCGACAAGAAGGAAGTGGCCGCGCGCCTCATCCGTGACGCCGGGCTGCCGTTGAACATGAACGTCGTGCTGCACCGGCTCAACCTCGACCGGCTGGACGCGATCATCGACGTCTGCGTGCAGTGGGGCGCCGAACGGCTCGAGCTCGCCAACACCCAGTACTACGGCTGGGCGCTGCGCAACCGCGAGGCACTGATGCCCGGCACCGCCCAGCTGGACCGGGCGGTCGAGGTCTACCGGCGTCGCAAGGCGGAGTTGGCCGGGCGGACGGAGCTGCTCTGGATCCTCCCGGACTACTACGAGCCCTACCCGAAGCCGTGCATGGGGGGCTGGGCGCAGACCGCGCTGACCGTCGCCCCCGACGGTCGCGTGTATCCGTGCCCTGCGGCCTCGGAGATCACGACCATGGAGTTCGACTCCGTCCGCGACCACGACCTCGACCGGATCTGGACGACGTCCGCTGCGTTCGCGGCGTTCCGCGGCACCGAGTGGATGCCCGACCCGTGCCGCAGCTGCGTGCGCAAGGAACTGGACTTCGGCGGCTGCCGCTGCCAGGCCTTCGCCCTGACCGGCGACGCGGGGCGCACCGACCCGGTGTGCCGGCACTCGCCGGACCACCACCTGGTGCAGGACGCGCTGGACAGGGCCAACCAGGACGACGCCGGGACCCGGGGGCAGGAGCTCGTCCACCGCCGTCCGACGGTGTCGGCACGGAGGCGATGACGCCGTAGCGGCTCCCGCGCCGGGGCGCGGCGCCCGCCGGCCTCCGTCCCCGGGACGGGGCGGGGTCAGGCGCGCGCCGCGTCCTCGGTGTCGCGCAGCACGCGGAGGGCGTTGCCCCGGGCGAGCTTCCGCAGGTCGTCGCGGCTCCAGCCGCCGGCATCGAGGGCGTCGAACAGGCGGGGGTAGTACTCGACGCTCGGAATGTCGGGCGGGGGCGTCATGCCGTCGAAGTCGCTGCCGATCCCGACGTGGTCCACGCCCATGACCTCGCGGAGGTGGTCGAGGTGGCGCACGATGTCGGCGATCCCGACCGCGGGGGGTGGGTTCCTGCGCTCCCACCCCGCGACGGCGGCGTCACGGACCTCTCTCCGCGCGAGGCCCCACCGCCGGAGGTCCTCGCTGAGGAAGGTCGGCAGGAACACGGCCATGACGATGCCGCCGGTCGACCCGACGCGTTCGAGGACGGGATCCGGGACGTTGCGGGCGTGCCGGCACACGGAGTAGGCCCCGGAGTGGGAGAAGAACGCCGGTGCCCGTGACACGTCGAGCGCCGCGTCCATGGTGGCGTGTGCGGTGTGCGACAGGTCGACGAGCATCCCGAGGTCGTTGAGCTCGGTCACGACCATCCGTCCGAAGTCGCTCAGCCCGCCGGTGTCGACGACATCGGTGCAGCTGTCGGCCCAGCCGGTGTTCCGCGTGTGCGTCAACGTCAGGTACCGGGCGCCGAGCCGGTGGAACAGGCGCAGGACCTCGAGCGAGTCCAGGATCTGGTGCCCGCCCTCCACCCCGATCAGCGACGCGATCCGGCCCTCGCCGTTGATCCTCTCGATGTCGTCGGCGGTGCGTGCGAGGGCGGTCCGGTCCGGGTGGAGCGCCTGGAGGCGGTGGATCCCCTCGAACTGTTCCAGCGTCCCTGCCGCCAGCGCCGCACCCGTCGTGGAGCAGGGCATCCACACCGACCAGAACTGGGCACCCACCCCACCCGCGGCGAGCCGGACCAGGTCCGTCTGCAGGGTGCGGGGCCGGGCGAGAGCGAGGTCGAGCGTGCCGGAGTCCAGCCCCGCCTCGTCGCGGATCTTCGAGATCATGTCGTTGTGGCCGTCGATCAGCGGCGCTTCGGCCAGCAGCGACCGGACGCCGTCGTCGGTACGCAGGCTCATCTCTCTCCTCGGGGCAGGCGGTCACCCGGTCACCCCGTCAGGCGAACCGGTGCTCGGATCCGACCATCCGCACCGTGTCCGGCTCCGAGCACAGCAGAATCGACCGCGTGGTGGCGCGGCCGGCGCGGTACCGGACACCGTCGAGCAGCTCGCTGGTGACCACCCCGGTGGCGCAGAACAGGACGCGCCCACCGCGGACGAGGTCCGCCGTGTGCAGGACCGGGCCGGCACCGTGGGAGCGCAGCCGGAGCTGCAGCGAACCGCCCGTGCAGGACAGGGCGGCGGCGGCCATGACCCCCTCCGCCACCCCGGCGGTGCACAGGAGCACGTCCACCGGGCTCTCGGGGAGGGCCGCGGCGATCGCTCCCGCGAGGGCGCCGCCCTGCAGGGCGTGGACCCGGGCCCCGGCGTCGCGGACCTCGTCCACGACGCCGCGGTGCCGGAACCGGTCGAGCACGGCGACCTCCACGTCCGACACCCGCACGCCCTTGATCGCGGCGACCGCGCGCAGGTTCTCCGCCACCGGCCTGGTGATGTCGACGGCGTCGGCGCAGTCGGGGCCCACGGCCAGCATCTCCACGTCGGAGGGCACCCGCGGCGTGTACAGCGCGCCGTGCCCGGCCACGGCGATCGCCACCAGCGAGTCCGGTACGTCCCCGGCCGGTGACCGGTCGCCGCCACCCACCCTGATGCCGAGGTCGCACAGCGGCCCCGCACCGGCGCCCGCGGCGTCGCCGGTGCGCAGGACGGGGGAGTCGTCCCGCTCGCCCTCGCCGATCACCACGGTGCCGTGCACGGGCACGGACCGGAGGTGCTCGTGCATCGCCAGACCGGCGGCGGCCCTGTCGCGGCCCGACCGCTCGCGGCCGGCCCCTCGACCGGCCGCGAGCGCGGCGGCCTCGGTCGCCCGCACGAGCTCCAGCCCGAGATCCGCATCCGGTCCCGGGCACGACGCGGTGGCGAACCACTCCTGAGTACTCATCACCCTCGATCCCCGTGACCGGCACGAGCTCCGGCGCGCGCTCCGACGCGGACGCGGAGGGCGGCCGGCTGCTCCGACCGCCCTCCGCCGTCAGGCACTCATCGTGCGGCGGCGTTCGCGACGGCGTGCTCGGACAGCGCGTCCTGGGCGGCGCCCCAGCTGTCCTGGTCGCCCCGCCACACCTCCAGCGCCGGCCCGACCAGGGCCCGCCCGAACGAATAGGTGAGCTCCCAGGGCAGCGGGTCGAGGTGCTGCATCGCCCCGAGGTGCTGCGTCGCGACCTCAGGGCGCTGCCCGCCGGAGAGGAAGGCGATGCCCGGCACGGACGCGGGGACGGTCTCCCGCAGCGTCTCCACCGTGGCCCGGGCGACGTCCGCCACCGTGGGCTGCTCGGGGCTACCGGTCCCGGCGACCACCATGTTCGGCTTGAGGACGATGCCGTCGAGCTCCACCTCCATCAGGGCGAGCTCCTTGAACAGCGACCTCAGCACGGCGGTCGACACCTCCCGGCAGCGGTCCAGCGAGTGGGCACCGTCCATCAGGACCTCGGGCTCCACGATGGGCACCAGGCCGCCCTCCTGGCACAGCCCCGCGTAGCGCGCCAGCGCATGCAGGTTCGCGCGCACCGCCCGCGACGACGGCGTGTTGTCGCCGATCGTGATCACCGCGCGCCACTTCGCGAACGTCGCGCCGAGCCGCACGTACTCCGCGACCCGCTCCCGCAGCCCGTCGAGACCCTCGGTGATCTTCTCCTCGGCCGCCCCCGCGAGCGGCTTCGCCCCGGTGTCGACCTTGATCCCGGCGAGGATCCCGATGTCGTCGAGGTACTCCGGGAACGTGCGGCCGTTGCTCAGCTTCTGGTGGAACGTCTCGTCCGCGAGGATGACACCGCTGACCGACTCGGCCAGCCGCGGAGTGGTGACGATCAACTCCCGGTACACCCGGCGGTTCTCCGCGGTCGGCTCGACGCCGACGTTCTCCAGCCGTGCCGACATCGTCCCGATGCTCTCGTCGGCGGCGAGGATGCCGCGCCTGTTGGACACCAGGGTCCGTGCGATCTTGTTCAGAGCAGACACTGTCGTCGATCCTCCTGTAGGTACGAAACGGGTGCGGCGATCAGGCGATCGCCTCGTGGACGTCGATGGCCGGCGACTGCTGCGGCCGCGGCCGCAGCCGCGATCGCGAGCCGGCCTTCCTCGATCTCTGGCCCGCCCCGACGACCGGCACCGGGGAGCCCTTCGCCGCGGCGACCTCCACCAGCTCCGCCGCGTACCCCGGAAGGCCGCGGCGCTCGCTCCAGGCCGCGTAGATGGGCTTGGCAGGCATGTCCTGGTCGACGGCCACCAGGTGCAGCCGCCCCTCCGCGAGCTCGGCCCGCACGGTGGACACGTTCAGCACCGTCACCCGCCGGCTGGTCGCGACCGCCTGCTTGATCGCGGCGTTGGACGGCAGCTCCACGTGGCTCTGCGGGGCGTGCGCGGCGTCCAGCAGCTCGTCGGTGAACTCCCGCAGCCCGGAACCACGCTCGCGCACCACCAGGGGCGCGCCCGCCAGCTCCGCCACCGTCAGCGGAGTGCTCCGCGTGGCCCACGGGTGGTCCGACCCGACCACGACGGCCAGCTCGTCGTCACAGATGTTGCGGGTCACCAGGTCGTCGCGATCGTGGCGCTGCCCGCGGTCGCCCGCCTCACACCAGCCGTCGATGAACGCGAGATCGGCCAGGCCCGCCTGGATCATCCCACGCAGCGCGTCGACACCGCCGCTCTGCACCTCGACCCGCACCTCGCCGAACGAGAACCGGGAACGGTTCAGCCACTCGGGAAGCAGGTGCTCCGAGATCGCCGGACTGCCCGCGACCCGGAGGCGCTTCGTCTCGCCGCTCCGGGCACCGGAACCGAACTCCAGCAGCTCCCGCGCCGCCTCGATCACGTTCCGGGCGTACTTCGCGAGAATCTCCCCGTCCTCGGTGAGCTTCGAACCCGCGGGAGAACGTTCCAGCAGCTGAATTCCGAGGCGGCGTTCCATCGCGCTGATCCGGATACTCGCGGCCGGCTGGGAGAGACTGTGCGCCTGCGCCGCTTTCCCCACGCTGCCGTGACTCCCGACCGACAGCAGCAGATCGAGGTCGGCGAGCTGAGGCATCTTGGACGGAAGCACCATTGGATTCATCCCTCTCGCTGACCTGCGACTCGCGGTACGCAGCGAGATTGGGCACACCGGTTCGGGTGGTCAAGGCGGCCGAGACGAACGCACGCTGCGCGCGCATGAACGGTGTGCGGCAGGTCACCTACGGGACGGCGCCGGAATCAGGCGGTGGTGACGGGCCCCGCATTCCCTCCCGTGACGCCACGACCGCCGCTCGTCGTCGGTGCGCCGCCGTTCGTTCGACCCGGCTCCGCTCCGGCGGACGCCGGGCGGCCCCGTTTCTTCACGTAGTCGTTCCGCGGCGACGACCGCCCGTCATCTCGGGTCCGGTTCGCCCCATTGGCCCGATCCATGCGACACCCACTCGTGACAGCGGGGCAACCCGGGACGGTGGTCCGGGCACGCAGCATTCCGTGCGGCGGCCGCCGACCCGGCCGCCGTCGGAGGTGGGGGACGTGACCCAGGAGATGGACCCGCCGGCCACGGCGGCACCGGCCGCGGTCGGCGCAGCGCGGGAGACGCTCGAGGACTACACGCTCCGGTACGCGCCACGCAGCTACCGCAGGTGGTCACCGGGCGTCGTCGGGGTGACGGCGCTGGGCGGGATCGCCTACCTCGCCGACTTCTCGATCGGCGCCAACATCGGTATCGCCTACGGCACGACGAACGCGCTGTGGGGGATCGCGGTCTTCGCGCTCGTCGTGATCGCGACCGGCACGCCCGTGGCCTACTACGCCGCGCGGTACAACCTGGACCTCGACCTGGTGACCCGCGGCTCCGGATTCGGCTACTACGGCTCGATCCTCACCAACATCATCTTCGCGACGTTCACCTTCATCTTCTTCGCGCTCGAGGGCTCGATCATGGCGCAGGGGCTCGAGCTCGGGCTCGGCGTCCCGCTGTGGATCGGCTACGCCGTCTCCACGGTGATCATCTTCCCGCTCGTCGTGTACGGGATGTCGCTGCTGTCGACGCTCCAGCTCTGGACGACGCCGCTCTGGCTGGTGCTGATGGTCCTGCCGTTCGGCTACCTCGTGCTGGCCCACCCGGACTCGGTCTCGACGTTCCTGGCCTACCAGGGCGAGGACGGCCTGGGTGCGCCGAGCATCGGCTCGGTCATGCTCGCCGCGGGGGTCTGCCTGTCGCTGATCGCGCAGATCGCCGAACAGATCGACTACCTGCGGTTCATGCCGCCGAAGACGCCGGAGAACCGCCGCCGGTGGTGGACGGCGACGCTGCTGGCCGGGCCGGGCTGGGTCCTGTTCGGCGCCGCGAAGCAGGTCGTCGGCCTGTTCCTGGCCGTGTACTTCATCGCGAACGTCGCCGGGGGCGCCGCGGTGGCGAACGAGCCCGTGCAGCAGTTCCTGCTGATCTACCAGGACCTCGTGCCGGGCTGGCTGGCGATCACCCTCGCGGTGGTGCTCGTCGTCGTCAGCCAGGTCAAGATCAACGTGACGAACGCGTACTCCGGGTCGCTGGCCTGGACGAACTCCTTCACCCGGATCACCGGGACCTATCCCGGCCGGCTCGTGTTCCTCGGCGTCAACCTGCTGATCGCGCTGGTGCTGATGGAGGCGAACATGTTCGACTTCCTCAACGCGATCCTCGGCTTCTACGCGAACATCGCCATCGCGTGGATCGTCGTCGTCGCCACCGACATCGCGGTCAACAAGTACCTGCTGAGGCTCTCCCCGAAGCACCCCGAGTTCCGCCGCGGGATGCTCTACGCGGTCAACCCGGTCGGGTTCGTCTCGGTCGTGCTGGCCGGCGGACTGTCGATCGCGACGTTCTTCGGGGCGCTCGGGACGGCGATCCAGCCGTTCTCCCCGCTGGTCGCGATCGCGCTCGGGCTCGTGCTGCCCCCGGTGCTGGCGGTCGCCACCGGGGGCCGGTACTACCTGCGCCGGACCGACGACGGCATCGACCTGCCGATGTACGACGAGCACGGCAACCCGTCGGACGTGGTGCTGCCCTGTCACGTCTGCGGGCAGGACCTGGAGCGCCCGGACATGACGGCGTGCGTCGCGCACGACGCCTACGTCTGCTCGCTCTGCCTGAGCACGGACCGGCGGAAGGAGCACGTGCTGCCCGCCCAGGGGTGACCACCCCACGGACCGGACCGGGGCTCCCCGGTCGTCGAAGCGGTGGCCGTCACCGGCCCGTTCCGGTGGCGGCCACCGCGCCCTCCGCGCCTTCCACGCCCTCCACGCAGGACAGTGCCTCGGTGAGCCGGCGGTCCGCGGTGACCGCGTCGTGCGCGACGGCGGTCGCGAGCACGCCCCGGACGGCGAGCGGGGACAGGCTCCAGCCCTCGCCCGCGGCGGGGCGGGTGCCGCCGTCGTCCCCGATCAGGACCTCGGTGCCCAGCACGCGGTGCCCGGCCAGGTGGGCGGGTGAGTCGTCGAGATCCGGGTCGCCGATCTCCTGGGTCTGCACCAGCAGCGGGAGCCCCCGTTCGGTGATCCGGACCGTGCCGCGGTAGCGCCCGGGGCGCTCGCCGGTGCGGCCGCCGACCAGGAGGTCCCGTGCCCGCAGCGACGCCGTCGGGGCGAGGTCGGCGTCCAGCACCGTCTCGTGGTCGGCCCGCCCGGTGACGACGGTCGGCTCGGGCAGGTAGGTCAGCGCGCCGCCGTCGCCGATGGTGCAGGACAGGACCGTCCGGCTCGGACGGCCGGCGCCGGGCAGCGCGACGGCCGCCGCGACGCCGGTCAGCACCAACTGTGCGCCGGGTCCGACGGTGACGTCGAGCCGCACGTCGTCGCCGGCGAGCGGGGTGGACGCCGACCCGACCAGGTGGACGACGGCGTCGGGGCTCGCCGCCGCGGCCGCGCCCCGCCGCGGGACCAGCGCCAGCGGCGCCTGGGCGCGCAGGACCGTCACGACGGTCCGGCCGTCCCGCAGCTCGACGGCGAGGCTCGCGCGGGCGCGCACCTCAGACCGTCGCGCGGACCGCGGCGACCTGCTCCAGCACCCAGGCGCAGGCGTCACCGGCGGACGGGTCCTCGACCAGGGACTGTGCGAGGACCGGGAGCTCGCCCCGGATCCGCGCCGCGTCGCCGGTCATCACCCCGAGATCGGCGCCGACCAGCGGGGCGAGGTCGGTCTTGTTGATCACCAGGAGGTCCGCGGTGGTCACCCCGGGGCCGCCCTTGCGGGGCACCTTGTCCCCACCGGCGACGTCGACGACGAAGATCTGCCGGTCGACCAGCCCCCGGGAGAACACGGCGGTGAGGTTGTCCCCGCCGGACTCGACGAGCACCAGCTCCAGGTCGCCGAACCGTTCCTCGAGCAGGTCGATCGCGTCGAGGTTGGCGGTGATGTCGTCGCGGATCGCCGTGTGCGGGCAGCACCCGGTCTGCACCGCCTCGACCCGGTCCGGTGCCAGGACGCCCGCTCGACGCAGGAAGTCGGCGTCCTCGGTGGTGTAGATGTCGTTGGTGACCACCGCCAGCCGGACCCGCCCGGCCAGGCTGCGGGCCAGCGCCGCGACCAGCGCGGTCTTGCCGGAACCGACCGGGCCGCCGATCCCGATCCGCACCGCGCGTCCGGCGTGCGGGGCGGGGGTGTGGTGGTCGTGGTCGGTGACGGTCGGGTCGAAGCTGATCACGTGGCCGTGACCGTGGCCTGTGTCAGGAGGCAAAGAGACGCACCCTCTCGCGGTGGTGGTGGACGTGGGCCTCGGCCATGAGGTCGAGGACCGGCGCACCCGGCGCCGGCAGATCGGTGACCGGGCCCGCCGCGAGGTCCGCGGCCTCGCTCACGAGCGCGGCGAGGTCGGGGCCGAGCGCGACGAGCACGGCGTTGACGGCGAACGGGTCCAGCCCGAGCAGCCGCACCGCGGCCGAGGCGGGACCGCTGACGGCCAGGTAGCCGACACAGCGGGCCGCCGCGGCGGGGTCCTCCCCGGCGTACCCGATCACCGCGCCGGCCAGCAGCGGGTGGTGCGGGCGGGGGTGGACGGCGACGAGCGCGTCGAGCACCGGCGACGGCCAGGCCGCCCGCACCGCCCGCAGCGCCGCCCGGCCCTGCGCCCGCGAGGCGTCGCGCTGCGCCGCCGACGGGGTGCGCGCGTCGAGCGCGGCGTCCAGGGCGCGGAGCGCCCGTGAGTGGAAACCGTGGTCGGAGCCGACTTTTCCACTCACGAGCGCGGAGCGCCCCGCGGCGGTGGCGGCGACCCGGCCCGCGGTGCGCAACCGCCCGCGCAGGAACGTGGCGAGCGAGTCCACGTCGGTCACCAGGCCGCGGGACACGGCCTCCTCCAGGCCGCCGGAGTGGACGTGCCCGCCACCGGGGAACCGGGCGTCGGCGAGCACGAGCGAGGCGAGGCCCGTCATCAGAACAGGAAGTAGCGCTGGGCCATCGGCAGCTCGCCGACCGGCGCGGGTTCGACGACGGCGCCGTCGATCGTCACCCCGAACGAGTCCGGGTCGACCCGCACCTCCGGCGTCGCGTCGTTGAGCACCATCGCCGCCTTGCGCACGGAGCGGGTGTCGGCGACCGGCACGCACGGCGTCGCGAGGCCGAGACGGCCGGGGACGCCGTCGTCGAGGGCGGACGGTGCCATGAAGGTCAGCGAGCCCAGCGCGGCCGGGGTGGGGGCGTAGCCGAACATCGGGCGCCCGTAGACCGGGCCGGGCGTCGGGATGGAGGCGTTCGCGTCGCCCATCTGCGCCCAGACGGCGAACCCGCCCTTCAGCACGACCGCGGGCCGCACCCCGAAGAACTTCGGCTCCCACAGCACCAGGTCGGCGAGCTTGCCGGCCTCGACCGACCCCACGTGCTCCGCGGCGCCGTGCGCCAGCGCCGGGTTGATCGTGTACTTGGCGACGTAGCGCCGGGCCCGCAGGTTGTCCGCGCGGTCGGAGTCACCGGGCAGCGGCCCGCGGGCGGCCTTCATGACGTGCGCGGTCTGCCAGGTCCGGACGACCACCTCGCCGATCCGGCCCATCGCCTGCGAGTCGCTGCTCATCATCGAGATCGCGCCCAGGTCGTGCAGGACGTCCTCGGCGGCGATCGTCGTCGGGCGGATCCGGGACTCGGCGAACGCCAGGTCCTCGGGCACCGACGGGTTCAGGTGGTGGCACACCATGAGCATGTCGAGGTGCTCGTCGAGGGTGTTCACGGTGTGCGGCCGGGTCGGGTTCGTCGACGACGGCAGCACGTGTCCGGTGCCGACGACCTCGATGATGTCCGGGGCGTGCCCGCCGCCCGCGCCCTCGGTGTGGAACGCGTTGATCGAGCGGCCCCCGATGGCGTCCAGGGTGGACTGCAGGAAGCCGGCCTCGTTGAGCGTGTCGGTGTGGATCGCGGCCTGGACGCCGGTCTCCTCGCAGACCCGCAGGCAGGCGTCGATCGCGGCGGGGGTGGTGCCCCAGTCCTCGTGGAGCTTGAACCCGCCCGCCCCGGCGCGGAGCTGCTCGTGCAGCGCCGCGGCGCTCACCGTGTTGCCCTTGCCCATGAGCAGGACGTTCACCGGCTGGTGGTCCATCGCGCCCAGCATCCGGCCGATGTTCCACGGACCGGGGGTGACGGTGGTGGCCTTCGATCCGTCGACCGGCCCGGTGCCACCGCCCATCAGCGTGGTCACACCGGACGCGAGCGCGGTCTCGACCAGCTGCGGGCAGATGAAGTGCACGTGGGCGTCGATCCCGCCCGCGGTGAGGATCTTCCCGTTGCCGGAGAGCACCTCGGTGCCCGGGCCGATCACCAGCGCCGGGTCGACGCCGTCCATCGTGTCGGGGTTCCCGGCCTTGCCGATGCCGACGATCCGGCCGTCCTTCACGCCGACGTCGGCCTTCACCACGCCCCAGTGGTCCAGCACGACGGCGCCGGTGATCACCAGGTCGGGGCACTGCTCCGCGGTCACGGCGGCCTGGCCCATCGACTCGCGGATCACCTTGCCGCCGCCGAACATGACCTCGTCGCCCGACGCGGGACCGCGGGAGCGGTCCTCGGTCACCTCGACGACGAGGTTCGTGTCGGCCAGCCGGATCCGGTCGCCGACCGTGGGGCCGTAGAGGTCGGCGTAGCGGGCCCTCCCGATGGTGCCGCTCATCGTGCGTACCCCCGCTCGTCCAGGGCGCCGGCCCGTTCCGGGCGCAGACCCGGCACCCGGCGGGCACCGGCGATCGGCACCAGCGTCACCTCGCGCGCCACGCCCGGCTCGAACCGCACCGACGTCCCGGCGGGCACGTCGAGCCGGTGCCCCCAGGCCGCGTCGCGGTCGAACTCGAGGCCGGGGTTGGCCGCCGCGAAGTGGTAGTGCGAGCCGACCTGGACCGGCCGGTCGGCGACGTTCTCGACGGTCAGGACGATCCGCTCGCGTCCCGGGTTCAGCGCGACCGGCTCCTCGCCGAGGACGATCTCGCCCGGCGAGCCCGCCGTGCTCCCGCCACCCCCGCCGCTCACGCGATCGGCCCGTGCACGGTGACGAGCTTGGTGCCGTCCGGGAAGGTGGCCTCCACCTGCACCGAGTCGAGCATGTCCCCGATGCCGTCGAGGACGTCGTCGCGGGTCAGCACCTCCCGGCCGCTCGACATGAGCTCGGCGACCGTCCGCCCGTCCCGGGCGCCCTCCAGGACGTGCTCGGTGATCAGCGCGACCGCCTCCGGGTAGTTCATCCGCAGGCCCCGCTCGCGCCGTCTGCGGGCGACGTCGGCGGCGACGTGGACGAGCAGCTTGTCGCGCTCCTGGGGGCTGAGGTGCATCCCGGAACTCTCTCCGGAGCGCGTTTCCCACAGGTTTCGGCGCGGTTTCGAGCGATCACGCCGCTGTACCGCGGCGGGCCGGTCGACTGTGGGATCGCACGAATCTCCCGGTCACCGGCCCGGTGCGTTCGTCGTCCGTGGCCGTGCCGGGCCCGGCGACGGCGGGCGCATGGTGATGCAGGTCGCAATCCCGTCCGGAACGAGGATCCGATGAGTCCGCTGCCGCGTCCGCGCCGCCGCCCGTCCACCCAGCCCGTCCACCCCGTCGACGCCGTGCCACCGCCGGGCCGTCTCGCCGTCTACGGCCTGCAGCACGTGCTCGCGTTCTACGCGGGCGCCGTCGTCGTCCCGATCCTGCTGGCGAACGCGATCGGGCTGGACGAGCGGCAGCTGATCCACCTCATCAACGCGGACCTCTTCACCTGCGGGATCGCCTCGATCATCCAGGCGGTCGGGATCGGCCGGAAGATCGGTGTGCGGCTCCCGCTGCTGCAGGGCGTCACCTTCACCGCGGTGTCCCCGATGATCGCGATCGGGCTCGCCGCGGGTGGCGGGACCGAGGGGCTGACGACGATCTACGGTGCCGTGATCGTCGCCGGGCTCGTGACGTTCTTCGCGGCGCCCTACGTGGCCCGGCTGCTGCGGTTCTTCCCGCCGGTCGTCACCGGCACGGTGATCACGGTGATCGGGCTGGCGCTGCTGCCGGTCGCGGCGCAGGACGCCGTCGGCGGTGCGAACGCCCCCGATCCGGGCAACCCGCTGTACCTGGCGCTCGCGCTCGGCACGCTCGCGGTGATCGTGCTGATCCAGCGGATCTTCCGGGGCTTCCTGGCGACCGTCGCGGTGCTGGCGGGGCTCGTGATCGGGACGCTCGCCGCGGTGCCGTTCGGGCTCGTCGACACCTCGGGGGTGGGGGAGTCGGCGTGGGTCGGGGTGACGACGCCGTTCCACTTCGGCTGGCCGCAGTTCTCACTGGCCGCGATCCTCTCGATGATCGTGGTCATGATGATCACGGCGGTGGAGACGACCGGGGACGTCGTCGCGACGGGCGAGATCGTCGGGAAGCGGGTCGGGCCGGACGACGTCGCCCGCGCCCTGCGCGCCGACGGCGCCGCCACCACGCTGGGCGGGGTCCTGAACTCGTTCCCCTACACCTGCTTCGCCGAGAACGTCGGCCTGGTGCGGCTGACCCGGGTGTCGAGCCGATGGGTGGTCGCGGCCGCCGGTGGGTTCATGATCCTCATCGGGCTGGTCCCGAAGGCGGGGGCGCTGGTCGCCGCGGTCCCGCACCCGGTCCTCGGCGGGGCGGCGCTCGCGATGTTCGCGACGGTCGCCGTCGTCGGGATCCAGACGCTGACCGCGGTGGACTTCCGGGACCACCGCAACGTCGTGGTGGTCGGCTCCGGCCTCGGGGTGGCGCTGTTCGTCACGGTGCAGCCGGACGTCGCGCAGGCGCTGCCGGGCTGGGCGCAGATCGTGCTCGGCTCCGGCATCACGGCCGGCAGCGTGGTGGCGATCGGCCTGAACCTGCTGTTCTTCCACACCGGGCGCCGGCCGGCCGGGGACCCGGTGCCGGCCGGGATCGCGGCCGGCCGGATCGAGACGATGGGGCGGGCCGAGTTCGCCGACGTCTTCGGCCGGCTCTTCGAGGGGCCGACGCCGGTGCCCGCCCGGGTGCACGCGCGCGGGCCGTTCCCGGACACCGACGCGCTGCGGGCCGCGGTCCAGGAGGAGCTGTTCGCCGCACCGGCGGGGGAGCAGCGGGAGCTGATGGGGCACTACCCCGATCTGGGTGGGCTCGTGACGGGCGGGAGTGGGACCGGCGCCGGGCCGGACGGGCGGGCACCCGCGGGCCGGGCGGGGCAGGGAACCGGGGACACGGCCGGGGACACGGCCGGGGACACGGGCGGGGACGCGCTCGGGGACCGGGCCGTGTCCCGGGACCGGGCGGGCCTGGCGCTGCTCGGCGCCGACGACCGGGACGAGCTCGCCGCGCTCGCGGCGTCGTACCGGGAGCGGTTCGGCTTCCCGCTGATCGTCTGCCTGCGCGACGCCGGTGACCGGGCCGCGCTGCTCGCGACCGCCCGCCGCCGGCTCACCCACCCGCCCGCGCAGGAACACGCCGCCGCCCTCGTCGAGATCGCGAAGGTCGCCGGGCACCGGTTCGACGACCTCGTCGCGCGCTGATCCCCGGCCCGCCACCGTCCGGGGCGGTACGGTGGCGGGCATGGTGGAGGGGGTCGCGTTCCGGGTGGACCGGGTGCGTGACGCGGCGGCGGTGCTGCTCGCGGCCCTGCTCGCGTCGCTCCTGGTGCTGGTCCCGGTCCTGCTCCCGGTCGACGGCGACGCCGGACTCGTCGGCGCCGTCGTCGCGCTTGCCGTCCTGGCCTGGACCGGCGGGCGCGAGCTCGGCTCGCTCCGTCTCGTCGCGACCACGGCGACGACTCCCGTCCGCGAGGCACTCCGCAGCGCGCACCGGGCCGGTGCGTCCCGCCAGTGCGATCCCGACGCCGACGGGCGGCCGCGCCCCCGGGCACCGGGGTTCCCGGTCCCGCTGGAGCAGACGATCGGCTGAGCCGGTCGGGAGCCGCCGACGACCGGTGGTGACCGTCGGGTCTCGTCGGGTCTCGTCCGCGGGTGTCGCGGTCGGGTGCCGTCGGCCGGTGTCGTCGGCGCTGTCGACACGCGTGGAGATCGCAGATGTCGCGCCCGGCGCGGTGGCTCCTCGCCCCACGGGGGTGGTCCTGTTCGGAGAATCGCTTCCTCAGGCAGCGATTTTCCGGAAGGAAGTACCCGGCGGCCCGCAGGGCTGTCGGGCGGTGTGCCGGCCGCACACGTCACGGCCCCGCGTCATCGCCCGCGTCACCGGCCGCGTCACCGCCGGCCTCGCGCGCCACTGCGGCCTACGCGCCACCGCCGCCCCCCCCGGCGCCACTGCCGGCCCGCGCCATGGGCCAGCGCCCCCGCCGATCCGCCTGCTCCGGCGTCCGTCCCGCCCTTCGACCGGACGTCCCTGGAGTTCCCTGTGCTCGACTTCCTCTACTATCCCGTCTCCTTCGTCATGCGCCTCTGGCACGAGCTGTTCGGTGCCCTGCTCGGCCCGGCCTCCGGCCTCGCCTGGGCGCTGTCCGTCGTGTTCCTCGTGCTCACCGTGCGCGCGCTCCTGGTGCGCCCCGCCTGGAGCCGGATGCGGTCGGCGCGGATCACGCGTGCGCTCGGCCCGCAGCTCACCGCGTTGCGGGAGAAGCACCGCCACGACTCCCGCAGGCTCGCCGAGGCGACCGCCGCGCTGCACCGCGAGCACGGCTCGTCGCCGGTCGCCGGGCTCGGGACGGCGCTGCTGCAGATCCCGGTGTTCGTCGCGTTGCTGCACGTCCTGCGCTCGTTCAACCGCCCCGGGCTGAGCTTCGAGCAGAACGCGGCGATCGCCAACTACGCGTTCGGACCCGACCAGGTCGCCTCGTTCCTGCAGGCCAGGCTGTTCGGGGCGCCGCTGTCGGCGTGGCTGACGATGCCCGCCGACCAGCTCGCGTCGTTCGGCGGGGCACCGGTCGCGGCCGGTGCGGTGGCCGCGGTCGTCGTGCCGCTGGCGGTGCTCGCCGCCGTCTGCACCCACCTGAGCATGCGGTTCGCCCGGGTCGACCCCAGCGGACAGCCCGCGGGCGTCGGACGGGTGCTGGCCGCGATGCCGTGGGTCGCGCCGCTCGGCGTGCTCGTGGGCGGGCTGTTCTTCCCGGTGCCGATCGCGCTGCTGCTGTACTGGATGACCGGCAGCCTCGCGACGCTGGTGCAGCAGCTGGTGATCACGAGACTGCTGGACCGGCGGCCCGCCCCGGTCGTCGCCGCTCCCGCCCCCGCCCGTGCGCGGGCCCGTGCACCGCGGCCGGGTGCGAAGCCGGTGCGTCCGGGGAAGGCCGGTGCCGCCCGGCGCTGAGCCGTCACCGGGACCCCGTCACCGGGACCGCAGCGCGAGGTACAGGTCGACGCGGTCGGAGAACGAGCCCAGGTCACGACCGGTGAGCTCCTCGACCCGCCCGATCCGGTACCGCACCGTGTTGACGTGCAGGTGCAGTCGCGCCGCGGTCCTGCTCCACGAACCGGACTCGTCCAGGAACGTCGCGAGCGTCTCGGCGAGCCCGGTCCCGGAGCGGACGTCGTGGTCCAGCACCGGGCCGAGCACCTGGGCGGCGAAACCGCGGCGGACGTCGTCGGGCACCCCGGCCAGCAGCGCCACGTGCGAGGTGATCTCCCCGGCCCGGGCGGACGCGACCGGGCCGGGCCGGGTCGCGGCGAGCCCGGCGGCGTGTCCGGCCTCGCCGAGCGCACCGGACAGGGCGTCCGCGGACGACGGCCGCGACACCCCGGCGTGCAGCCGGCGCCCGCCCAGTCCCGGCCCGAGCCGGTGCAGCGCGGCCAGCACCGCGGGGACCGGGTCCGGCTCCCCGGTGTCCGCGAGCACGGCGACGGCTGCGTCGTCGTGCACCCCGACGGCGGCCGGCCCGGCCCCGGCCAGCGCGTCGACCAGCACGGTGTGCGCCGTGCCCGCCGGGTCCGGGGTGCCGTCGGCCCGCAGCACGAGTACGACGAGCGTGCCGTCGGGTTCCACCCCGGCCTGCCGCAGCCGGACCCGCGTCTCCGGCCGGTCGCCCTCACCGGCGGCGATCCGGGCCAGTGCGTCGTCGGCGATCGGCCGGGCCACCGCGACGCCCTCCCGCCGCCGGGCCCGGTCGAGCGCGGCGATCGCCGCCAGCTCCCCGACGGCGTCGACCGCCTCGGGCCCCGGGCCGCCGGGATCGTCGCCGGGGGCCGACTCCGCCGCCACCAGCCAGCTCTCCGCACGCGCTGTGCCCGGCGCGGCCGGGACGAGCAGGTGCCGTCCGGCGGAGACCGGGAGCCGTCCGGCGGTGAGGAAGGCCGCGACGACGGCGTCCCGGTCGTCGTCGGGCAGTGGGGGACCGGCGAGCAGCCGGCCGCCGGCCGTCAGGACCCGGCAGGTCAGGCCGGTACCCGCGGACACCGAGCCGGCCAGCTCGGTGAGCGCCGCGCCGCCCGCGAACGCGTCGAGCAGGCGCCGGTGCCGCCCGAGCGTGTGTGCGAGCCGGTCGCCGCGGGCCGCGGACAACGCGCCGACGACCGTCTCCGTGACCGTTCCGAACGACACGTCGACCGGTACCGCGATCAGCACGAGGCCGTGCCGGCGGCAGGCGTCGACGACGTCGTCCGGGACCTCCCCGAACACCGCCTCGCCCGCGACGAGCGCGGCCGCCCCGGACCGGGCGACGGCCGCGACGAACCGCTCGGAGTCGGCCGCCGACCGCCGCCACACCAGGCCGGACACGACCAGCTCGCCGCCGCCGAGGTAGCGCGACGGGTCCGGCAGGTCCGTCGTGTAGACCCAGCGCACCGGACGGTCCAGATCCGCCGCGGTGCCGTGCAGCACGCGCAGTCGCAGCTCACGGCGGTCCACCAGCTCGGAGAGCAGCATTGGAGGAACCTACAACCGTCCGGGCAGGGGACGGCGACGATTCGTCACGGTGGTGCCTTCTACCTGTGACCCCGGAGCGGTTCCCTGGGCACATGGAGCGGATCGTCATCGACGGGGCGCACGTCGTCACCGTCAGCGGGCAGGAGTTCCCGGGCGGGCACGTCGTCGTCGAGGGGAACCGGATCACCGCCGTGGGGCCGGGCCCGGCACCCACCGGGCCGGGCCGGGTGGTCGACGGCCGCGGCTGCCTGCTCACCCCGGGACTGGTCAACACCCACCACCACCTGTACCAGTGGGTGACCCGCGGGCTCGCCGTCGACCACACGCTGTTCGAGTGGCTGACGACGCTGTACCCGGTGTGGGCCGGGATCGACGAGCACGCCGTGCACACCGGTGCCACCGGCGCGCTCGCGACGCTCGCGCTGTCCGGGTGCACGACCTCGACCGACCACCACTACGTCTTCCCCCGCGAGGGCGGTGACGTCCTCGGCGCCGAGATCCGCGCCGCCGCCGAGGTGGGGCTGCGGTTCCACCCGACCCGCGGCTCGATGGACCTGGGGCGCAGCGCGGGCGGGCTGCCCCCGGACCACGTCGTCGAGGACCGCGACGCGATCCTGGCGGCGTCCGCCGACGCCGTCGCCCGCTGGCACGACCCGGCGCCGGACTCGATGCTGCGGATCGCGCTGGCGCCGTGCTCGCCGTTCTCCGTCACCGGCGACCTCATGCGGGAGTCCGCCGAGCTGGCCCGGGACCTCGGTGTCCGGCTGCACACCCACCTCGCCGAGACCGCCGACGAGGAGGACTTCTGCCGCGAGCGGTTCGGCTGTTCCCCGACCGATTACGTCGCCGGTCTCGGCTGGACGGGCCCGGACGTCTGGTTCGCCCACACCGTCCACCTCGACGACGACGCCGTGAAGGCGATCGGTGCCTCCGGCACCGGCGTCGCGCACTGCCCGACCTCCAACGGGCGGCTCGGGGCCGGCATCGCCCGGCTCCGGGACCTGGCCGACGCCGGTGCGCGGGTCGGGCTGGGCGTCGACGGGGCCGCGTCGAACGAGGGCACGAACCTGCTGGAGGAGGTCAAGCACGCGGTCCTGTTCGCCCGCGCCGTCGGCGGGCCGACCGCGCTGTCCGTGCGCGCCGCCCTGGAGCTCGGCACGCTCGGTGGCGCGACGGTCCTCGGCCGCGAGGCCGAGATCGGCTCGATCGAGCCCGGCAAGCTCGCCGATCTCGCGCTGTGGCGGCTCGACGGGCTCGGGCACGCCGGGATCGCCGACCCCGTCGCGGCGCTCGTCCTCGGTGCGGCGCCGCCGTTGGAGCGGCTGCTGGTGAACGGCCGGACCGTCGTCGAGCGGGACCGGGTCGTCACCATCGACACCGGCGCCGTCGCCGAGCGCTGCGCGGCGGTGCACCGCGACCTGGTCGCGAAGGCCGGGTGAGCGGATGGACCTGCACACCGTCACGACGTTCCGCCGGGCCCGCTCGCGCGGCGACCTCGCGCTGGCGCCGGGGGAGCGGATCCTCGGCGGCGGGACCTGGCTGTTCTCCGAGCCGCAGCCGGACACGACCGGCCTGGTCGACCTGACGACGATGGGCTGGGAACCGGTCGTCGTCCGGCCGGACGGCGGGCTGGAGATCGCCGCGACCTGCACGATCGCCGAGCTCGCCGCGTTCGGGGAGCGCACCGGGCGCCCGCTGCTCGCGCAGTGCGCGCACGCGCTGCTGGCGTCGTACAAGATCTGGCACACCGCGACCGTCGGCGGGAACGTCTGCCGGTCGTTCGCCGCGGCCGGGATGGTCGCGCTGTGCGTCGCGCTCGACGGCGTCGCGCTCGTCTGGACCCCCGACGGCGGCACGTACCGCGTCCCCGTCGCGCAGCTCGTCACCGGCAACGGGACGAACGCGCTGCGCCCCGGCGAGGTCCTGCGGTCGCTGGAGCTGCCCGCGCACGCGCTGTCGGCCCGCACCGCGTTCCGGAAGATCGCCCTCGCCGAGCTGGGCCGGTCCGGTGCCGTGCTGACCGGGCGGCTGCACGACGACGGCGGCTGCGTCTTCGGCATCACCGCCGCGACGGCCGCACCGACGGTGCTGCGCTACCCGGCGCTGCCGGGCACCGGGCGGCTGCGCGCCGACGTCGCCGCACTGGACGGCTGGTACACCGATCCGCTCGGCACGGCCGGCTGGCGGCGCCAGGTCAGCGGCGTCCTGCTGGCCGAGATCCACGAGGAGCTCGCCGCATGAAGTTCCGGATCAACGACGTCGAGGTGTCCGGCGAGCCGCGCCCGGGCCAGTGCACACGGACCCTGCTGCGCGAGCACGGGCACTCCGAGGTCAAGAAGGGGTGCGACGCCGGCGACTGCGGCGCCTGCACCGTCCTGCTCGACGGCCGCCCCGTCCACTCCTGCCTGATCCCCGCGCAGCGCCTCGACGGCGCGGAGGTCACCACCGTGTCCGGGCTCGCCACCGAGCGGGGACTGCACCCGGTGCAGCAGGCGTTCGTGGACCGCTTCGGGTTCCAGTGCGGCTTCTGCACGGCCGGGCAGATCGTGACCGCGTCGACGCTGACCGAGGACGACCTCGACGATCTGCCCCGCAGGATGAAGGGCAACCTCTGCCGCTGCACCGGCTACCGGTCGATCCGCGAGGCGATCGAGACCGGGGTGCGGGCCGCGGCCGCCGGGGACGCGCCCGGATGCGGCGCGGCACGGGACGGCGGCGCGACCGCGTCCGGCCCCGGTACCGGCCCCGGGTGCGGCAGCGCGCCCGACGGCGGGAGCATCGGCACCGCGGCGCGCCCCCCGGCCGCGGAGCGCATCGTCACCGGCGCGGAGCCCTTCACCGTCGACACCGACCTCACCGGTGCCCTGCACCTGCGGATCCTCGCCTCCCCGCACGCGCACGCCCGGATCCGCGCGATCGACGCCACCGCCGCGCGCGCCGCACCGGGCGTCCGCCTGGTGCTGACCCACCACGACGTCCCGGCGACCCGCTACTCCACGGCCCGGCACGAGCACCGCACCGACGACCCGGACGACACCCGGATGCTCGACGACGTCGTCCGGCACGTCGGGCAGCGGGTCGCCGCCGTCGTCGCGGAGAGCCCCGCCGAGGCCGAGGCGGCCTGCCGGCTGATCGCCGTCGACTACGACGTCCTGCCCGCGGTGCTCGACCCGGAGGAGGCCCGCCGGCCGGGTGCACCGCTCGTGCACCCGGACCGGACGCCGGACGACCGGGTCGACGACGCCTCCCGCAACGTCGTCCTGGCCCTGCACGGCGGGCACGGCGGCGACGTCGCCGCGGCGCTGCGCGGCTCCGCCGTCACCGTGTCCGGGACCTGGCGGACGTCGCGGGTCAGCCACGCCCAGCTGGAGTGCCACGGCGCGGTCGGCCGGCTCGACGACCGCGGCCGTCTCGACATCCGCGCCGGCACCCAGGTCCCGTTCCTCACCCGCGCCGAGCTGGCGCGCCTGCTGGACCTCGACCCCGACCGGGTCCGGGTGCACACCGCGCGGGTCGGGGGCGGGTTCGGCGGGAAGCAGGAGATGTTCGCCGAGGACCTCGTCGGGCTCGCCGTGCTGCGCACCGGGCGCACCGTCGTCCACGAGTTCACCCGGGCCGACGAGTTCGAGCGCACCGCGCTGCGCCATCCCATGCGGGTGGGCGTCGAGCTCGGCGCCGACGCGTCCGGGCGGCTCACCGCGATGAAGCTCGACGTCCTGTCCGACACCGGCGCCTACGGCAACCACTCCCGCGGGGTGCTGTTCCATTCGGTCGCCGAGTCGGTGAGCGTCTACAACTGCCCGGTCAAGCACCTCGACGCCGAGGTCGTCTACACCCACAACGTGCCCAGCGGGGCGTTCCGCGGGTACGGGCTCGGGCAGGTGCTGCTCGCGGTGGAGTCCGCTATGGACGAGCTCGCGATCCGGCTCGGCACCGACCCGTTCGAGCTGCGCCGGATCAACATGGTGCGCGCCGGGGACCCGCTGCACGTCGCGCATCACCCGGAACCCGAGCACGACCTGCACTGGACGAGCTACGGCATGGACCAGTGCCTGGACCTCGTGCAGGACGCGCTGGCCCGGGACCCGGGGGACCCCGTGCCGGAGGGCCCGCAGTGGCGGGCCGCCGACGGCATGGCGCTGGGCATGATGACGACGATGGCGCCGTTCGGGCACGCCGCGACCGCCTCGGTGACGCTGCTGCCCGGCGGGCGTTACCGGCTCGGCGTCGGGACCGTGGAGTTCGGCAACGGCACGACGACGACGCACCGCCAGGTCGTCGCGTCCGTGCTGGCGACGACGCCGGACCGGATCGAGCTGCACCACGGCGACACCGACGCGTGCGGCTACGACACCGGGGCGTTCGCGTCCGCCGGGACGACCGTCGCGGGCAAGGCGCTGCACCGGGCAGCGCTGGCGCTGCGGGAACGGATCCACACCCTCGCCGGTCCCGGTGCGGAGCTGCACGCCGACGGCGTCCGCACGCCGGACGGCCCGATCGGCTTCGACGAGCTGCTGGCCGGCTCGCCCGGCGGGCTGACCTGCGAGGGCACCGAGCCGGGGGAGGAGCGGGCGATCACGGCGAACGTGCACGGCGTCCGGGCCGCGGTGAACGTCGAGACGGGCGAGGTACGGGTGCTGCGGTCGGTGCAGGCCGTCGACGCCGGCACCGTCCTCAACCCCGAGCAGCTGCGCGGGCAGGTCGAGGGCGGTGCCGCGATGGGGCTCGGCAGCGCGCTGTACGAGGAGGTGTACGTCGGCGACGACGGCCGGCTGCTCAACCCTGCGTTCCGCACCTACCGGGTCCCGCAGATGGCCGACGTGCCGCCGGTCGAGGTGCTGTTCGCCGCGACCTCGGACGCGCTCGGCACGTTCGGCGCCAAGTCGATGAGCGAGGCCCCCTACAACCCCGTGGCGCCCGCGATCGGGAACGCGATCCGACGCGCGCTGGGGGTGCGGCCGTACCACCAGCCGTTCACCCGGGACCGGGTGTGGCGGCTGGCGGCCGGTGCTTCCGAGGGGTAGCCGGGTCAGCCGAGCTCGCGTGCCTTCGCCAGCATCGCGGTGGCGGTGAGCCTGCCGAGCTCGTTCGCCGCGAGCGGGCTGTCCCCGGTGATCACGTCACGGTCGGTGGTGCAGCGGCCGGACATGTCGTCGTTGACGACGCGGACGCCGTCGTCCTGCAGGGCCCTGCCCAGCATCCACGGCATCGGGCCGGGCAGGTAGCCGATGTCGACGTTCGCACCGGCGTCGAGCGCGTCGGGGAACACACACATCTCGTAGCCCTCGAACAGCGACCGCTCCCGGCCGATGCGGGTCGACAGGAACGCGGCCGGGCCGTGGCACAGCGACACGACGAGCCGACCGGCGCCCGTCGCCCACTCCAGGGTGTCGCGCACGTCCGTGCTGAACGGCAGGCCGGACAGGGCGCCGTGACCGCCGGGGACGAAGACCCCGAGGTAGTCCGAGTCCGGGCCCAGCTCGTGCTCGACGACGTCGGCCAGCGACTTCGGCTTCCGCCACTGCGGCAGCAGGGCGTCGCGGGTGCTGCGCACGGCCTCGTCCTCGCCGGGGTAGGCCCACCACTCGAACTTCGCCGGGTTGCCGGTCAGCGTGGCGATCTCGACGCCGAAGCCGGCCCCGAGCACATGGTGCAGCGGCAGCAGCGTCTCCACCGGGTGGTTGCCGGTGGAGAACATGGTGCCGTTCCCCATGAGGAGGTAGCGCTCGTCGGTGGCGAGGACGAGGATCTTCCAGCGCCCACCGGTCCACGCGTGCCGCTCCGTCGCGAGACCGTCGAAGTCGGTGCGCGGCGCGGTGTAGGCATCCAGCGAGTACGGCGACGGGAAGTACGCCTCGTGCTCGGCGGTGTCGGGCGTCGGCTCCTTGCTCAGGGGCGCCTGGTCGGTCACGAGAACCTCGCACGTGTCGGGGTCGAGGACGGGGTCGGTCCGGGCGTACCCGCCCGGCCGCCCGCGGAACCACGCCGGACCGTTCACCAACCTGTAAAGACAAGTTGGTCGCTCCGTCCGGGGGGCGGGTGCGAGCATCCGTGCATGACGGTCACCGAGCCCACCGCCCGCTACGCCCGCTGGGACGGCGTCGGGGAGCCGTTCCGCGTCGTCGGCACGCCGCTCCCGGAGACGCCCGGACCCGGCGAGCTCCTCGTGGCGATCGATCTCGCGACCGTCTGCGGCTCGGACCTGCACACCACCCGCGGACGCCGGCCCTCGCCCGCGCCCGGGGTGCTCGGCCACGAGCAGGTCGGACGGGTGCTGGCCCTCGGCCCGGGCGCGACGGCCCGGCACGTCGACGGCAGCCCGGTCCGGGTCGGCGACCGGGTCGTCTGGTCGGTCGCCGCGTCCTGCGGGTCCTGCCGCCGGTGCCGGCGCGGGATCCCGCAGAAGTGCACCGACCTGCACAAGTACGGCCACGAGCCGCTCGACGAGACCCGGCCCCTCACCGGCGGGTTCGCCAGCCACTGCGTGCTCGCCCCGGGGACGGCGACCGTCGTCGTCCCGGACGCGGTGCCCGACACCGTCGCCGCGCCCGCCTCGTGCGCGACCGCCACGGTCGCCGCGGTGCTCGACGCGGCCGGGCTCGGCCCGTCCGCCGCCGGGCTGCGGGTGCTCGTCACCGGGGCAGGCATGCTCGGCGTGACCGCCGCGGCGATGGCCTCCCGGGCCGGCGCGGACGTCGTCGTCGTGGACCCGCACGCCGACCGCCGTGACCGCGCCCTGCGGTTCGGCGCGGTGGCCGCGGTGCCGGGACCGCCGGCCGCGACGGCCGCACCGGGCGCACCGGGCTCACCGGGCGCTCCCGCCGCGCCGGGCTTCGATCGCGTCGACGTGGCGCTCGAGCTGTCGGGGGCTCCGTCGGCCGTGCAGACCTGTCTCGACAACCTGGACGTGGGCGGGACCGTCGTCCTCGCCGGGTCGGTGTCGCCCGGCCCCGCGGCCGCGCTGGATCCCGAGCGCGTCGTCCGTGGGCTGCACACCGTCGTCGGCGTGCACAACTACGCGCCCCGGCACCTCGCCACGGCCGTCGGGTTCCTCGCCGCCGAGCACGCCCGGTTCCCGTTCGCCGAGCTCACCGGCGGTCCGTGGGACCTCGACGACATCGACGCCGCCTTCGCCGCCGCCGGGGAACCCGGTGCGGCACCGCGACAGGGCGTCCGGCCCTGAGCGGCCGGTTCGTAGGGGGCCGGCTCGACGACCGCTCGTGCGGTGAGGTCGGGTCCTCGCGGAGATCGCTGCTCGGGTAAGCGATTCTCCGGAGGGAGAGCCTGGAGGGCCGGCCGGTCGGACGGAAGGGCGGGCCGGGTGCCGGGTGCCGGGTTCCGGGGGTCGGCGGGAATCGCTGCGTGAGGCAGCGACTCTCCGGACAGGGCGCCGGGCTCGTGCGAGCCGGTCCGGTCGTGAGGTGCTGTCGGCAGGGGGTCGGCTGAGATCGCTGCGCGAGGAAGCGATTCCCGGATCCTCGGGGCGGCGGACGTCCGCGGTCGGGGGCCTCGTGGAAAGAATGCCACGTTCGGTCCGAGCCTGTCGTGAGCCGCAGCGGGGCGACGGACGGTGCCGGCGCCGCTGCTCGGCGGGCGATCCGTCGGAACCGGGGTGTCGGCGGCGGTCACGCGGTGAGCCGGCCGGGCTACTCCCTGGTCACGGCGCCCCGTCCGTGCCGCATGTTCGTGATCGTCACCGTCGCGACGTCCGGGCGGTAGCGGTCCTCGGACCACTCCAGGATCTCGCCGGCGGAGTTCCAGGTCAGGCGGCGCTCGCGCAGCAGCGGGTGCCCGGCCTCGACGCCGAGCAGCTCGGCGTCCAGGTCGTCGGCGGCGACCGCGTCGAAGGTGTGGCGGGCGGCGTGCAGGTCGACGCCGGTCGCCGTGAGCAGCGCGTAGATCGAGCCCGCGTTCAGGTCCGCGTCGAGCAGGGGGCGGCCGACCTTCTCCACGTAGGTCATCCGCTCGAGCATCGCGGGCCGGTCGTCGAGGAGCCGGAGGCGGATCAGCTGGACCGCGTAGTCGTCCGGGTCGAGGTGCAGGGCGGCGGCGACCGCGGGGCCCGGGTGGCGCAGGGCGATCTCCTGCAGCCGCTGGCCCGGCACGTGCCCGGTCAGCTGCGCGCGCCGGGTGAAGGACAGGAACGACTCGAAGGGCTGCGCCGGCACGGCGTCGAGCACCACCGGCCGCCTGCCCTGCCCGCCGCCGATCAGTCCCTCGTCGCGCAGTGCGGCCAGCGCCTGCCGGACGGGGCCGCGCGAGGTCTCGAACTCCCGGCACAGCTCCGCCTCCGACGGCAGCATCTCCCCGACGGCGAGCGTGCCGCCGCGGATCCGCGCGCGGAGCTCGTCGGCCAGGGTCCGGTGCAACGGTGTACCCACGAGCCCGACTCTACAAGTGCGCAGCCTCCGAGCACGGCTTCCACGGATATGGCAGGTGAACAGTCGTCGACTTGTATCGACAAGTCGTTGCTCCACCCCGGCGGCGCTGGCACGGTCGGTGCCGTGACCCGGACGAGTGATCTCGTGATCGTCGGGGCCGGCGTCGTCGGCCTCGCCCATGCGGTGGAGGCCGTGGCGCGTGGCCTGACCGTCACCGTGCTGGAGCGCGACGAGCGTGCCGTCGGCGCCTCGGTGCGGAACTTCGGCCACGGCTGCCTCACCGCGCAGACCGGCGACGCGCTCGCCTACGCCACCCGCGGCCGGGACACCTGGCTGCGGCTCGGGAAGGAGGCCGGGTTCGGCGTCGCGGAGTGCGGCACCGTCGTGGTCGCCCGGTCCGGCGAGGAGCGTGCGGCGCTGGAGGAGCTCGCGTCCGTGCGCGGCGACGACGTCGAGCTGCTCGACCCGGCCGGGGTCACCGCCCGCGTCCCGGTCGCCAGCGACGGCCTGCACGGGGGTGCGTTCCTGCCCCGGGACCTGCGGGTCGAGCAGCGCCGGGCGGTCGGTGCGGTCGCCGCCTGGCTGGCGGAGCAGCCGGGGGCGGAGATCCGGTTCGGGACCCCGCTGCTCGGCATCGACGGTGGTGCCGGGTCCATCGGCACCGGGTCCATCGGCACCGGATCCTCCGGCACCGGGTCCACCGGCACCGACGACGACGGCCCCGTCGTCGTCCGCACCGGCCGCGGGGACGTCCGCGCCCGGCAGGTCCTCCTGTGCGTCGGTCACGACCTGGACCGCCTCCTCCCGGACCTGGCCGACGAGGCGGGCCTGCGCCGGTGCGTCCTGCAGATGCTGCAGGTCCGGACGGCCAGGCCCGTCACGGTCGGACCCGCGGTCCTCACCGGCAGCTCGATGCTCCGCTACCCGGCCCTCTCCGGGACGGCGGGCGCGGCCGCGCTGCGCGCACGGTGGAGCACCGAGCGGCCCGAGCTGCTCGACGCCGTCGTCAACCACATGCTCACCCAGCTGCCCGGCGGCGACCTCGTCGTCGGGGACACCCACGCCTACGACCGCACACCCGCACCGTGGGGCGACGAGTCCCTCGACGAGCTGCTGCTCGCCGAGACCCGGGCTCTGCTCGGGACCGACGTGCGCGTCACCCGTCGCTGGCAGGGCGTCTACGCCGACGCCCCCGGCGAGTTCCTCGTCCGCCCGGCCGGGCCCGCGACGACGGCCGTGTCCGTCACCTCCGGGATCGGCATGACCACCGCGTTCGGCCTCGCCCCGGCCGTGCTCGACAGCCTCCGGGACCGGCACCAGCCCGCCGTCCCCGCCACCCGTTCCACCGAGGAGCCCTGATGCGACCCCGACAGCTCGCCGGCCTGCTGCTGGCAGCGACACTCGGCCTCACCGCCTGCGGCGGCCCGTCCGGAGAGGACTCCGCCGCCGCCTCGCCCACCTGCCCGGACGGCCGGATCCGGATGGGCGTCGAACCCTTCGAGGACCCGCAGAAACTGATCCCCGCCGCCGAGGTGCTCGGTGACGCCCTGGAGCGCCGGCTGGGCTGCCCGGTCGAGGTGCAGGTCACCGACGACTACTCGGCCGAGGTCCTGGCCATGCGCAACGACGAGCTGGAGCTGGGGATCTTCGGCCCGCTCGGCTTCGTCTTCGCCGAGCAGCGGGCCGGTGCCGAGGCGGTCGCGTCGTTCGGGACCGCGGACGGTGCGCTGTCGACCTACACGGCCGGGCTCTGGGTGCCCGCGGACTCCGACGTCCGCGAGGTCGCGCAGCTGCGCGACCGCACCCTGGCGCTCGGCGCCGTCGGCTCCACCTCGGGCGACGCACTGCCCCGCCAGGCCCTGCTCGACGCCGGGCTGCGCGAGGGTGACGTCCGCGTCGACTACGCGGGCGGGCACCCCGAGGCGCTCCTCGCGCTGACCAACGGCAAGGTCGACGCCGCGGAGATCAACACCCAGCAGCTCGCGTCCGCGGTCGAGTCGGGGATCTTCGACCCGTCGCGGTTCCGGCAGATCTGGACGTCCGCGCCGATCCCGAACGACCCGGTCACCGTCCGCGGGAACACCTCGCCGGAGTTCAAGGCCGCGGTCACCGACGCCCTGCTGAACCTCGACGCGCAGGCCGTCGGCGAGATCGGTGCCCTGCTCGACGTCGACCCGCCCGGGAAGCTCGTGCCCGTCACCCACGAGACCTACGCCCCCCTGTTCGAGCTGGCGCAGAAGCTCGGCCTGACCGAGGAGGACGTCGAATGACGACGACGCCGATGCTCCGGGTCACCGGTGCGCGGGTCCGCTACGGCGACCGCGAGGTCCTGCACGACGTCGACGTGCACGTCGAGGCCGGGGAGCTGCTCGCCGTGCTCGGCGCCAACGGCTCGGGCAAGTCCACCCTGCTCCGGGCCGCCGCCGGGCTCGTCACCGACGGGGGCGACGTACGGGCGGGCGGCGAGGTGCGGGTCGGCGGGGAGCCGCGCGACCGCCTCGACGTCGCCCTGGTCTTCCAGAAGATCCACCTCGTGCAGCGGCGGACCGTGCTGGAGAACGTCTGCGCCGGTGCCCTCGGGCGGCTGCCGCTGCGCTCGTCGCTGGTCCCGGCGCTGTTCCCGCGCGCCGTCCGGGAGGAGGCCATGGGCTGCCTGGAGCGGGTCGGGCTCGCCGACCGCGCCCACGACCGGGCCGGTTCGCTGTCCGGCGGGCAGCAGCAGCGGGTCGCCGTGGCCCGGGCGCTGTGCCAGCGGGCCCGGGTGCTGCTCGCCGACGAGCCGGTGTCCGCGCTGGACCCGGCGGCGGCCGAGCAGGTGCTGGGCCTGCTGGCCGAGCTGGCGCACACCGAGCGGCTCGCGGTGCTCGCCGTCCTGCACCAGCCGGGCCTCGCCGCGCGGTACGCCGACCGCGTCGTCGGGCTGAAGGACGGCCGCGTCGCACTCGACGGGCCGCCCGGCACGGACGTCGGCGCGCTCTACCCGGCCGCGGAGCGGGCCGGCCACCCGGCAGGCGACACCGCACCGGACACCCCAGTGGACACCCCGCAGGACACCGCACTGGAGACCGCGTCGTGACCGTCACCGAACCGGAGATCCGCCGCGTCGCGGTACCGCCCCGGCGGCGCGAGCCGCGCACGCTCGCCCTCGGCGCCGGGATCGTCGCCGTGCTGCTCGTGGTGCATGTGATCGCCTGGCGCACCACCGAGATGTCGTTCGCGTCGCTGCTCGACGGCGCGGGCGGCATGGGGGAGTTCCTGGCCGAGTCGATCCCGCCCGACGTCTCGTGGGAGGTGCTCGGGCCGAGCCTGGAGGGTGCGCTCGTCACGCTGTGGATCGGGCTGCTCGGCACCACGCTGTCGATCCCGTTCGCGCTGCTGCTCGCGCTCGCCGCGGCCCGCGGCACCGCGCCCGGCCCGGTCGTCTACCAGGCCGCCCGCGGGCTGCTGTCGTTCCTGCGCGCGGTCCCCGACGTCGTCTTCGCACTGGTGTTCGTGACCGCGGTGGGCCTCGGCCCGTTCCCCGGCGTGCTCGCGCTCGTGTTCCACAACGTCGGCGTGATGGGCAAGCTGTGGGCCGAGACGATCGAGGACGCCGACCCGGGCCCCGCGACCGCACTGCGCTCGGCGGGCGCCGGACGGCTGCAGGTCGCCGCGCACGCCCTGCTGCCCACGGTCACCCCGCAGCTGGTGGGCCTGCTGCTCTACCGCTTCGACGTCAACGTCCGCTCGTCGCTGGTGCTCGGCCTCGTCGGCGCCGGCGGCATCGGGTTCCTGATCAACCAGTCGATCCAGCTGTTCCGGTTCGACGAGATGCTGACCCACATCCTCGTCGTCCTCGTGCTGATCGTCGCCGTCGACCAGCTGTCCGCGCTGGTCCGCCGCCGCCTCGGGAGTGCCGCATGACCGTCCAGCCGACCCCGCACCCGACGACCCCGCACCTGGCCGTCCTCGACGTCGCCGGGACCACGGTGGACGAGGGGGGCGCCGTCTACCGGGTGCTCGCCGACGTCGTCGCCGACGCCGGGCACCCCGCCTCCGCCGCCGACATCCGCCGGTGGATGGGTGCCGACAAGCGGGAGGCGCTCGCCGCGCTCACCGGCCGTGACCGGATCGAGGACCTGCACGACGCGTTCGTCGCCCGCCTCGCCGCCGCCTACGCCGCGACCCCGCCGCGCCCGCTCCCCGGGGTACCCGGGGCGCTCGCCGCGCTGCGCACGACCGGGACGTCGGTCGTGCTCACCACCGGCTTCGACCGGCAGGTCACCGACCCGCTGCTCGCGTCGCTGCCCCCGGAGTTCACCGGGGAGCTCGACGGCGTCGTGTGCGCCGAGGAGGTCGGCGCCGGCCGCCCCGACCCGGCGATGATCCACCGGGCGATGGCGCTGACCGCGGTCACCGACCCGGCCCGGGTGCTCGCCGCGGGCGACACCGTGCTCGACGTCGAGGCCGGGCGGCGGGCCGGTGCCGGCTGGGTCGTCGGTGTCCTCACCGGCGGCCAGACCCGCGACGAGCTCACCGCGGCCGGGCCGACCCACGTCGTGTCGGGCGTCGCGGCGCTGCCCGAGCTCGTGGGGGCCGGTCGGGAGCCGTGATCGACACCGGCGGACGCCGGTACGGCAGGCTGTCCCCGTGACCGCGACCCCGTCCCCGGCCCGCGTGCTGGGTCCCGCCGACGCCGTGGTGATCGGGCTGGGTTCGATGCTCGGCGCCGGGGTGTTCGCCGTGTTCGGCCCGGCGTCCGCGGCCGCCGGCACCGCACTGCTCCCGGCCCTGCTGGTGGCGGGCGCGGTCGCGACGGCCAACGCGATGTCGTCGGCCTGGCTCGCCGCCCGGTACCCGGAGTCCGGCGGCGCCTACGTGTACGGCCGGCGGCGGCTGGGGGAGACCTGGGGATTCGTCGCCGGCTGGGCGTTCGTCACCGGCAAGACGGCGTCGTGCGCCGCGATGGCGCTGACCCTCGGCGGGTACGCCTGGCCCGAGCACGCCCGCGCGGTCGCCGCGGCGGCCGTCGTCGCCGTCGTGGCGGTGAACCTGCGCGGCATCACGCGCACGGCCGCGGTCACCCGGGTGCTCGTCGCGCTCACGCTGGCCGTGCTGGCCGCCGTCGTCGTCGCGGCGCTGTCCCGGCCGGTCGTCGCCTCGCCGTGGACGGGCTGGGACGACGCCGGCCCGCTCGGGGTCCTGCAGGCCGCCGGCCTGCTGTTCTTCGCGTTCGCCGGGTACGCGCGGATCGCCACGCTCGGCGAGGAGGTCCGGGACCCGGCCCGCACGATCCCGCGGGCGGTCCCGCTCGCGCTGGGCCTGGTGCTGGTGGTGTACGCGGTGGTGGCGGTGGCGGCGCTGCGCGCGGCCGGGCCCGCCGCGCTGGCCGCGTCCCCGGCGCCGCTGGTCACCGCCGCGGGCGACGGGTTCGGGCCGCTGGTCCGGGCCGGTGGGGCGGTCGCGTCGGCCGGGGTGCTGCTGGCGCTGGTCGCCGGGATCGGCCGGACGGTGCTGGCGATGGCGCGGGACCGCGAGCTGCCCGGCGGGCTCGCGGCCGTGCACCCGCGCCACGCCGTCCCGCACCGGGCCGAGCTCGTCGTCGGCGCCGCCGTGCTCGTGCTGGTGCTGACCGCGGCGCCGGTCACCGCGATCGGCCTGTCCGGGTTCGCGGTGCTGCTCTACTACGCCGTCGCGAACGCCGCGGCGTGGACGCTGCACCGGGACCGGCCGTGGCGGCGGGCGCTGTCCGGCGCCGGGCTCGCCGGGTGCGTCGTCCTCGCGCTGCTGCTGCCGCCGGTGCCGGTGCTGACCGGGGTGGTCGTCCTGGCCGCCGGGCTCTCGGTGCGGGCGGTCGTGCGGGTCAGCCGATCCCGGACGCGGTGACGACCTCGACCAGCCGGGGCCCGTCGTCGTCGAACGCCTCCTTCAGCGCGGCGGCCACGGACCCGGCGTCCCGGGCCGACACGGCGGGCACCCCGTAGCCCTCGGCGATCCGCACGAAGTCGAGGCCTGGGACGTCGAGCCCCGGGGTCTCACCGGTGCCCAGCAGCCCGGCGAACCCGCGCAGCGCGCCGTAGGTGCCGTTCTTGAGGATCACGAAGACGACCGGGACCCGGTACTGCGCGGCGGTCCAGAGCGCGGTGATCCCGTAGTTGGCCGAGCCGTCGCCGACGAGTGCCACGACCCGCCGCCGGGCGGTCCCGCCCTCGTCGGTGTGCGCCAGCTGCGCGCCGACGGCGGCGGGCAGCCCGAACCCGAGGCCGCCCGACGCGGGGAACAGGTAGCTGCCCGGCTCGGTCAGGTCGGCCTGGGCGAAGAACGCGTCGATCGTCGACGTCGACTCGCAGACGTGCACCGTCCCGGCCGGTGCCGCCTCGCGGACCAGCGCGAACAGCTGCTCCGGGGGGACGTGGTCGTCGGCGCCCGCCGGGGTCGCGAAGGCCGGTCGCGGTGGGAGCGGGTCGCGGCCGGAGTCCGGCACGGCCGCGGCCAGCGCGGCGAGCGCCGCACCGACCGGAGCCACCCAGGCGTCGCCCATCGGGGCCCGCGCGGCCTCGGCCGGGTCGGCGGTCAGGTGCAGCAGCCGGGCCCCCTCGGGGAGCAGGTCACCGGGCAGGAACTGGTGGTAGCGGAACACCGGGGCCCCCGCGACCAGCACGACGTCGTGCCCGGCCAGCCGCTCGGTCACGTCCCGCACCGACGCCGGGAGCACCCCGCGGAACGACGGGTGCCGGGTCGGGAACGGGCACCGCGACGCCGACGGCGCCACCCACACCGGGCACGCCAGCCGCTCGGCGAGGGCGACGGCGTCGGCGACGGCCCGGTCCGCGTCGACCTGCGGGCCGAGCACCAGGACCGGGTTCCGTGCCGACGCGAGCGTGCCGGCGATCGTCGCCGTCTGTGCGGGGTCGAGTGCCGCCGCGGACACGGTGCGCCTGCCGGGCAGGTGCGCGATGTGCGGGCCGGCGGGGGCGGCCCAGTCGTCGTAGGGGACCGAGAGGTAGACCGGGCCGCGCGGTTCCAGGCAGGCGGTGTGCACGGCCTGGGACAGCGCACGGGGCACGTCCTGCGCGTCGACCGGCTCGGCCGACCACTTCACGAGCGGGCGCGGGAGCGCCGCCGCGTCGACGTTGGTGAGCATCACCTCCTGGCCGACGGTGGAGCGGACCTGCTGCCCGGCGGTCAGCACCAGCGGCGAGTGCGAGTAGACCGCGTTGGTCAGCGCGCCCATCGCGTTCCCGGAGCCGGACGCCGCGTGCAGGTTGACCAGCGCCGGGCGGCCGGTCGCCTGGGCGTACCCGTCGGCCATGCCGACGACCACGCCCTCGTGCAGGCCGAGCACGTAGCGGGTGCCGTCGGGCATCGCCGCCAGGAACGGGAGCTCGTTGGACCCGGGGTTGCCGAACACGGTGTCGATGCCGTGGCCGTGCAGCACCTGCCAGCCGGCCTCGCCGATCGTCGCCATCGCAGCCGCCTCTCGTGTCGTGGACCCCGGTCACGCTAGGCATCCGGTACCGGCCGGCGCCATGCCCGGCGGCTAGCGGTCGCGGGGGTCGCGCGCGACGACCTCGCGCAGCGCCTCGGTCTCCACCGGCAGGTCGGAGAGGTCGTCCGGCCAGGACGCGACGACCTCGCTCGCCCAGTCGGCCCACCGCTCGGTGGCCGCCGACATGTCCGAGAGATAGCGCCCCACCAGCGTGTTCAGCCCGGCGCGGTCGGGGAACGGCGCGTCGCCCTCCAGGTAGGACCGGGCGATCGCGGCGTCGACCGCGGCGGTCTCGCGGGCCCACCGCCGGGTCGCCTCGATGGTGCGCAGCAGGTCCGCCTTGGTGCCGTTGTCGGCGAGGAACACCCGCAGGAGCTGCTCGGACTCCAGTGCGGGGGGCGATCCGGGCTCGGTCAGCCAAGCGGCGAGCGCCCGGCGGCCGTCCTCGGTGATCGTGTAGACGGTGCGCCGGCGGCGGCCCTGGTTCTGCGACTCGGCGGTGGCGTAGCCGAGTGCGACGAGCTTGCGGGGTTCCTCGTAGAGCTTGCTGGAGGCGCGGGGCCAGAACCGGGCGAGGCTGCGCCGGATCTGGTTGGTCAGCTCGTAGGTGCTCCACGGCCGGACGGCCAGCAGCCCCAGCATCGCGTAGGACGTCGTCGTCGGCGTCTGGCCCCGGGACATCCGGTGACCCTCCCATACTCCCCAAGGGAGTACTCCCCATGGGAGTATGTGTCCGGCGAGGGAGGGGGACCACGTGGGCGGGGACGCGGTGCGAGGCGCTTCGGGACGGGGCGGCGAGGGGACGTTCGGCGGCGCGGTCGGTCTCGCCGCGGCGCTGTCGGCGCTGCTGGTCGCCGTCGCCGCCCTGCTGCTGACGATGGCCCCGGCCGAACCCGGCGCCGGCTCGTCGGCCGCGACACCGGCCGGTGGATCGTCGAGCTGCGCGCAGGACCCGTCGGGGGCGTTGTTCGGGCTGATCTGCGAGAACTGACCCGCGCCCGGTCCTCCGAGGACCCGGGCGCGGGCCTGTTCCCGCGGTCTCAGGCGTCGATGTCCGACGGGTGCGTGGCCAGTGCCGTGACCTGCATCGTCATGTACGGGAACAGCGGCAGCCCCCACAGGATCTCGTGCAGCTGCTCGTTGTCCTTGACGTCGAAGATCGACAGGTTGGCGTACTCGCCGACGCAGCGCCAGATGCTCACCCACTCACCGGAGCGCTGCCAGTCCTGCGAGTAGGCCTTCTCCCGGGCCAGCAGATCGGCCTTGGCCGCGGGGTCCATGTCCTGCGGGAGGGCGACCTCCATCCGGACCGCGAACCGCGCCATCAGGCGGGGTCCAGCGCGAAGTCGTAGGTGACCTCGTTGCCGTGGCCGTCGGCGGCCGGGCCCGGACGCAGGATCAGCTCCGGCTTCACGGCCTGGGCGACGTCGTCGGCGACGTAGTCGCCGCCGTCGAAGTACAGCTGGGTGGTGACCAGGTCCTTACCGGGCGCGGAGACCTTGAGGTGCAGGTGCGCGGGACGCCACGGGTGCCAGCCGGCCGCACCGATGAACGCGCCGGTCGAGCCGTCGGTCGGGATCTGGTAGGGCGCGGGCTGCATGGTGCGGAAGGCGTAGTGGCCGTCGGCGCCGGTGGTGATCACGGCGCGCAGGTTCCACTCCGGGATGCCGGGCGCGAACTGCGAGTAGTAGCCGTCGTCGTCGGCGTGCCAGAGGTCGACCGTCGCACCGGCGACCGGGTTGCCGTCGAGGTCGGTGACGGTGCCCTGGAACAGCAGCGGGGTGCCCTTCTCGTCGTCGCGCATGGGGACCGTGGCCGTGGACTCGAACTCCGGGGCGCCCGGCACGTAGTACGGGCCCTCGATGGTGCCGACGGCGCCCTTGCGGTCGGCGTTGGCGACCTCCTCGACGACGTGCTCGACGAACACGTCGAGGAACAGCGGCCACTCGCCGTCCTCGCCGACCCGGATCAGCCAGGACTTCAGGGCGTCGTACTCGGCGTAGGTGACCTGGTGCCTGCGGATGACGTCGTGCAGGGCGGCGAGGGTGTCGGCGGCGATCGCGGACACGCGGGCCGGGTCGGCCTGCGCCCCGGTGCGCTCCTTCTTCGCGAAGGTCGCGGTGGCGTTGGCGCCGGATCCGGCGGCGGTGGCGGACCCCGTGCTCGGCTCTGTGGTGGTCATGGTGCGTCTCCAGACTGCGGTGTCGGATGTCCTAGGTGTCGGTGCGGTAGTGCGCGAGCTTGTCCGGGTCGATCGTGATGCCGATCCCGGCCCCGGCGGGGACGCGCAGCTCCCCGCCGGTGATCACCAGTGGCTCGGCGAGCAGGTCGTCGGCCATGTCGAGGAAGTTCGAGAGCTCACCGGCCCGTGCGCTCGTGTGCCGGTGCGCGGCGCCGAAGGCGACCGAGCAGGCGCTGCCGACCTGGCCGTCGATCTGGTTGCCCAGCACGACCTCGGCACCGAGGCCCTCGCACAGGTGCAGCACCCGCTGTGAGCCGGTGAACCCGGTCCGCGCGGTCTTGATGCTGATCATCGTCGCCGCGCCGTCGAGGAGCTCGCGGGTCACCTCGCCGGGCCGGGTGGCGGACTCGTCGGCGACCGTCGGGACGGAGGTGCGCCCGGTCAGCCAGCGCCGGCCGAGCACCTGGTCGGCCGGCATGAGCTCCTCGGACAGGGTCAGCCCGAGATCGGCCATCTCGTCCAGGGCCCGGGCCGCCTCGGAGGCGGTCCAGCCGCGGTTGCCGTCGACGTAGAGCTCGGCGTCCGGGCCCAGCGCCTCGCGCAGGGCCCGGCAGGCGCCGGTGTCCAGCGCGACCGGGCGGCGGCCGACCTTGACCTTGAAGGTGGTGACGCCGTGCTCGTCGCGCATCCGGAGCGCCTCGGCGACCATGACGTCGTCCGGGGCGAAGCCGACCATGTGCGCGACCCGCATCCGGTCGGTCCACCCGCCGAGCAGCTCGGTGACGGGCACGTCCAGCCGGCGGCCGATGACGTCCCAGACCGCCATGTCGACGGCGGCCTTCGCGGCCGGGTTGCCGACCGTGCGGTCCAGGACCGCATGGATCTTCTCCCGCTCGAACACCGACAGCCCGACGAGCTCGGGGGCGAACACGGTGTCGACGACGGCGCGGATGCCGGCCTGGGTCTCGCCGTAGGTGTAGGGCCGCGGCGGTGCCTCCGCGACGCCGACGATCCCGTCCTCGGCGTGGACCCGCACCAGCACGTGGTCGGCGGTGTGCACCTCGCCGCTGGCGAACCGCAGCGGCTTCCGGTACGGGACGGCGAACGGGATCGCCTCGACGGCGACGATCTTCACGGGAGTCCTCCGAGCAGGGGGGTGGGTGCGGTGGCCGGGTCGAGCTCGCGGGCGTGGTCCGCGAGGACGTCGAGCAGCCGGACGAGAGCGGGGGAACGGTCCTCGGTGCGCCAGGCCAGCGCGAGGTCCACCCGCAGCTCCTCCTCGAGGTCGGTGTAGGTCACGCCCTCGGTGCCGAGCGCGCGCACCGACTCGGGCAGCAGCGCGACGCCCTCGCCGGCGGCGACGTGGGTCAGCAGGATCGGGGTGTCGCGGGCCTCGGCGTGCCGGCGCGGTAGGAAGCCCGCGCCGAGGCAGCCCTGCACCGCGACGGAGTCGACGACCGAGCCCGGGGCGCCGTAGGCGACGAAGTCGTCGCCGCGCAGCTCGGTGAGCGACACCGACGTCCGGGCGGCCAGCCGGTGCCCGGCGGGCAGCGCGGCGACCAGGCGTTCGCGGGCGACCGTGCGGGTGGACAGTTCGGGCCGCACGACCGGCGGCCGCAGCACCCCGATGTCGATGCGTCGCTCGTCGAGCGCGTCCTCCTGGGCGCTGGTGAGCAGCCCGGCACGGAAGCGCAGGGTCACGGCGGGCATCCGGCGGGAGACGACCCGGGCGAGCCGGGGCAGCAGCCGGTAGGCGGCGAGGTCGGTCGCCCCGACGGTGACGACGGCGTCGGCGCCCGCGGCGACCCGCTCGACGCGGCGGCGGGCGTCGTCGACCGAGGCGAGGATCCGGTAGGCGTCGGAGAGCAGCGACTCCCCGGCCGGGGTCAGGTCGACCCGGCGCGTGGTGCGCTCGAACAGCGTCGCCCCGACCTGGCTCTCCAGCTGCCGGATGGCCTGGGACAGCGGCGACTGCGCCATGTGCAGCCGCTCCGCGGCCCGGCCGAAGTGCCGGGTCTCGGCGACGGCGACGAAGTAGCGGAGCTGTCGCAGATCCATCTCCTGCCCCCTCCCTGCGAGCCGGGTCGTCCAGACGTCGAGCAGCGTAGAACCGCTCCGGTCAGAGCCACAAAGACCGAGTAGCGCGCGATCAGGACGCTGTACGTCTCGACCCACCCTGGGTCAGGACTGGGTACCTGCCCGGGGCGACGGACGGCGGCCGGCCGCGACAGTGAGCGGCGTTCCCGGACCACGACCCAGGAGGACGTCGATGACCGCCGTCGCCCACTCCACCCACATCCGCCGCGTGCTCGACGACGCCGTCGTCGAGGACCCCGAGGCCGGTGTCTACCGCGCCAACCGGCGGATCTTCACCGACGCCGACGTCTTCGAGCTCGAGATGAAGCACATCTTCGAGGGCAACTGGGTCTACCTCGCCCACACCAGCCAGCTCCCGGAGCCCGGCGACTACGTGACGACCTACATCGGCAGGCAACCGGTGATGATCACGCGGGACCGCGACGGCGAGCTGCACTGCCTCATCAACGCCTGCGCGCACCGCGGATCGATGCTGTGCCGCCGCAAGACCGACAACCGGATGACCCTCACCTGCCCGTTCCACGGCTGGACCTTCCGCAACGACGGCACGCTGCTCAAGGTCAAGGACCCGGACGGCGCCGGCTACCCGGAGGGCTTCGGCAAGGACGGCTCGCACGACCTCACCCGGGTCGCCCGGTTCGACGAGTACCGCGGTTTCCTGTTCGGGTCGCTGAACCCGGACGTGCTGTCGCTGGACGAGCACCTCGGCGACACGACGAAGGTCATCGACATGCTCGTCGACCAGTCCCCGGAGGGGCTGGAGGTGCTGCGCGGCTCGTCGACCTACACCTACGACGGCAACTGGAAGGTGCAGGCCGAGAACGGCGCCGACGGCTACCACGTCTCCGCGCTGCACTGGAACTACGCGGCCACCACCTCGCGGCGGGGCTCCGGCGAGTCGGCGAACGACACCAAGGCGCTCGACGCCGGCGGGTGGGGCAAGTCCGGCGGCGGCTACTGGTCCTACCCGAACGGCCACCTCTGCCTGTGGACCTGGGCGGCGAACCCCGAGGACCGTCCGCTGTGGAGCTCGCTCGACGCGCTCAAGGAGGAGTTCGGCGACGCCAAGGGCGAGTTCATGGTCAAGGGCTCCCGGAACCTGTGCCTCTACCCGAACGTCTACCTGATGGACCAGTTCTCCACCCAGCTCCGGCACTTCCGGCCGATCGCGCCGGACAGGACCGAGGTGACGATCCACTGCATCGCGCCGAGGGGGGAGAGCGACGCGGCCCGTGCCCACCGGATCCGCCAGTACGAGGACTTCTTCAACGCCTCCGGCATGGCCACCCCGGACGACCTGGAGGAGTTCCGGGCCTGCCAGCTGACCTTCGAGGCGACGGCGGCCCCGTGGAACGACATGTCGCGCGGCGCGCAGCACTGGCTGACCGGCCCCGACGACGTCGCGAAGGCCCTGGACATGGACGGCGTGATCTCGGCCGGGGTCAAGAACGAGGACGAGGGCCTCTACCCGGTCCAGCACGGCTACTGGCGCGACGTGATGCGCCGCGCGATCGACGCCGAGTCGCCGCAGAGCTGAACCCCCGCCGCACCCGGTCGAAGGAGCCCGAGAGATGACCACCCCCACCACGGAGCGTCCGAGCACGCTCATCACCCAGAACGCGATCGAGCAGTTCCTCTACCGCGAGGCGCGCCACCTCGACGACCGCGAGTTCGAGAAGTGGCTCGAGTGCTACGCCGACGACGTCGTCTACTGGATGCCCGCCTGGGACGACACCGACCGGCTCACCGAGGACCCGCAGCGCGAGATCTCGCTGATCTACTACGGCAACAAGGGCGGCCTGGAGGACCGGGTCTTCCGGATCCGCACCGAGCGGTCGTCGGCCACGTCGCTGCCCGAACCGCGGACCAGCCACAACATCTCCAACGTCGAGGTCGTCGAGCGCCGCGGCGACCTGGTCGACGTCCGGTTCAACTGGCACACCATGTACTTCCGGTACAAGACCGTGGACCCGTACTACGGCACGTCGTTCTACACGATCGACTTCTCCGGGGAGACCCCGCTCATCCGCCGCAAGACCGTGGTGCTGAAGAACGACTACATCCACCACGTGGTCGACGTCTACCACTTCTGAGGGGGAGGACATGACCACGACGGAAACCCGGACGCACCGGGTGGCACTGGCCTTCGAGGACGGTGTGACCCGCTTCGTGAACTGCCGGGAGGACCAGTCGGTCGCCGACGCGTCCTACCGGTCCCGGATCAACATCCCGGTCGACTGCTCCGACGGCGCCTGCGGGACCTGCAAGGCGTTCTGCGAGTCCGGCGCGTACGACCGCGGGTCCTACATCGAGGACGCGCTGTCCGGCGACGAGGCCGACGAGGGCTACCTGCTGGCCTGCCAGGCGCGGCCACGCTCCGACCTGGTCGTGCAGATCCCGACGACCTCGGCGGTCGCGAGGACCGCCGCGGCCACGCACGACGGCAGGATCACCGCCCTCGACCGGCTCTCGCCGACGACGGTGCGGCTCACCGTCGAGGTCCGCGACCGGGCGAGGCTCGCGTTCCTGCCCGGCCAGTACGTCAACATCGCCGTGCCCGGCACGGACGTCCACCGCTCGTACTCGTTCTCCTCCGGGCCGGACGACGAGGCGCTCACCTTCCTGGTGAAGCTCACCCCGGGCGGGGTGATGTCGGACTGGCTGGAGCACCGCGCCGCCGTCGGGGACGCGGTGTCCTTCACCGGGCCGCACGGCAGCTTCTTCCTGCGCGAGTCCGACGCGCCGCTGCTCCTGCTCGCCGGGGGCACCGGCCTGGCGCCGATCCTGTCCATCCTGCGGACGCTGCGCGACCGGGGGAGCACCCGCCCGGTGCACCTCGTGTACGGGGTGACCACCGACGACGACGTCGTCGAGCTGGAGACCGTGCGCGAGCTGGCCGGGGAGACCGGGCTGACCTGGGACTACTGCGTCGCCGATCCCGCGACGTCGGCGCCGAACCAGGGGTACGTGACCGCGCTGTTCGGCCGCGACCACCTGCACGACGGCAGCGGCGCGGTGTACCTGTGCGGTCCGCCCGCGATGGTCGAGGCGGTCCGCGGGGACCTGCGCGAGCGGGAGCTGGCACCGACCGGCTTCTACTACGAGAAGTTCGCGCTGGCCGCCGTGCCGGACGGGGCCCCGGCCGCAGGGGCGGCGGTCACCGGGCCGGACCCCGCCGCCGACGCGGTCGCCACGACCACGGACCGTTCACCCGCCACCGAGTCCGCCACCGAGTCCGCCACCGAGTCCGGCACCGCACCCGGCACCGAGGCCGCGGCCCCGCCGCAGCCGGTTCCCTCGGCGGCCGACGACCTCCTGACCCTCGACGGGCGGGAGGGCCGCGCGGTCCTCGGCCGGCCACTGACCCGGTTCGGCGAGCCGGAGCCGCTGCACACCCCGCCCCTGGCCACCACCGCCACCCCGCAGGACGGGCTGGACGACGACGCCGCCCTGCTCGTCGCCCCCGAGGGCGCCCGCGGGATCCAGTCGATGCCGGTGCTCCCGCCGCACGACCTCGCCCCCCTCGCCGCCCCCGTCCCGGCGCCGGACCCGGCCCCGACCGGCACCGTCGCGGGCGACGGCTACGAGATCGGCGAGGAACACCCGGACATCCACTCGTCGGACGCGATCTTCGACGCCCGCCGGGCCCTCGAGCTCGGCGCCCTGGAGCTGGTGCTCGGCAGGCTGTCCGGCCGGGAGATCGCCGGGTACCGGCTGCTGGCCGAGGCGACCGTGCCCTACGTCGACCGCGAGGCGCAGCGGTTCACCGACGCGCACGCCTACACCGAGAGCAACGCCGCGTTCCACGACTACCTGTTCACCCGCACCGGCAACGACCACCTGCTCCGCGCCTACCAGGCGCTGGGTGTGAAGGGGGCGATGGCGGAGACGCTGCGGTCGGCGGTCTGGTGCCACCCGGACTGCGCGCAGGACCACCTCGACATCGTCTCCGCGATCGAGGCCGGTGACCGGGCGGAGGCGCGCCGGCTGGTGTCGGCGCACGCCCGGAACTCCCAGGCCACCATGCGCCGTGCCATGCACGACGCCGCCCGGGCCCGCCGGCCGCGGTTCGTCGCGCCGGGCCGGTTCGACGGTCTCGTCGTGCTGGTCACCGGGGCGGCGCAGGGTATCGGGGAGGCCGTCGCCCGGCGGATCGGCGCCGAGGGCGGGGCGCTCGTCCTCGCCGACCGGTCCGAGCAGGTCACGACGGTCGCCGGCGAGCTCGGCGCCGAGGCGGTGACCGCCGACCTCGAGCAGTGGGAGGGTGCCGACGCCGTCGTCGCCGCCGCGCTGCGCCGGTACGGCCGGATCGACGTCGCCGTCCACACCGTCGGCGGGACGATCTGGGCCAAGCCCTACCACCACTACCCGCCGGAACAGATCCGCGCGGAGATCGACCGCTCGCTCATGCCCACCCTGTGGTGCTGCCGCGCGGTCGCCCCGCAGATGGTGGAACAGGGCGCGGGCACGATCGTCAACGTCTCCTCGGTCGCCACCCGCGGGCTCAACCGGGTGCCGTACGCGGCGGCCAAGGGCGGGGTCAACGCGATCACCTCCGCGCTCGCGACGGAGCTGGCCCCGCACGGCGTCCGGGTCCTCGCCACCGCACCCGGCGGGACGGACGCGCCGCCCCGGCGGATCCCCCGGGGACCGGCGCCGCAGTCCGTGCAGGAGCAGGACTGGTACGCCACGATCGTCGAGCAGACCACCGAGTCGTCGCTGCTCAAGCGGTACGGCACGCTCGACGAGCAGGCCGCGGCCATCACGTTCCTGGCCTCGCCGGAGGCGTCCTACATCACCGGGACGGTGCTCCCGGTCGCCGGGGGCGACCAGGGGTGAGCGCAGCGGCCCGCCCGCCGGGCGGTGCCGGGTACGGTGCGCGCCGTGGGTGACCCCGGCGCCGGTGCGGACCCCGCCGGCCCCGGTGACGCCGCCGGCCTCGCCGGGCGGGCGGACGAGATCGCGCGGCTGCGCGGCCTGCTCACCGGGTCCGGCCCGTGCGCCGTGCTGGTCACGGGCCCGGCGGGCGCCGGCACGTCGGCGCTCGTCCGTGCCGTCGCCGACAGGCACGACGGACAGGTCCACCGGGCCCGCGGCGCGTCCTGGGAGGCGGGCCGGGCCGGCGGCGTCCTCGCCCAGCTCGTGCCTGGCGTCGCGGTGCCGGGGACGGACGCGTTCGCCGCGGCGAACGCGGTCGCCGGCGCGTGCGGTACCGGGGCCCGGACGCTGCTGCTCGTCGACGACGCGCACGAGGCCGACCCGTGGTCGCTGCAGGTGCTGTCCACCCTGACCGGGCACCACCCCGGGCTCGACGTGACGGTCGTGCTGGCCGCACGCCCGGCCGACGCGGGCCCCGGCGTCGCCGACCTCCTCCGGCGGGTCGCCACCACCGAGATCGCGCTGCGCCCGCTGGACGCGACCGCGGTCGGCGCGATCGCCACCGCCCACGGCGTCCCGCTCGACGTCGCCGGAGCCGACCGGCTGGCCCGGCACACCGGGGGCCGCCCCCGCCACGTGCTCGCCCTGCTGGCGGAGCTGCCCCCGCACGCCTGGTCCGACCCGCACGCCCGGCTGCCCGCCCCACCGGAGGTCGCCACGTCCGTGGCGCAGCGCCGGGCCGCGCTGTCCGGGCCCGCGCGGGCGCTCCTCGACGTGGTCGCCGTCCTGGACCGGCCCGCCGAGCCCGACGAGATCGGGGCGGTCACCGGGGACCCCGGCACCGTCCTCGCGGCGCTGGCGGAGAGCGCGCGGGCCGGGCTCGTCGCCCGGGCGGGGAGCCGGTGGGGCCCGGCGGCGGCGCCGGCCGACCCGATGGTGCGCGCCGCCGTGCTCGACCTGCTCGGGCCCGACGTCGTCGCCGCGCTGCGCCGCCGGGCCGGCGAGTTCGTCGACGACCCGACCCGGCGGCTGACCCTGCTGGCCGGCAGCGTCCCCGGCCGCGACGACGGCCTGGCGGCCGAGCTCGACACCCGGGCCGGCGAGGAGGCCGGGGCCGGTGCCTGGAGCACGGTCGCTGCGCTGCTCACCGAGGCGTCGCGACTGACGACCGAGCGCCGATTGCGCGAGGAACGTCTGGTCCGGGCGGTGGACGCGCTGGTCGGGGCGGGGGAGTGCCGGGCGGCGGAGGCACTCGTCCCGGTCGTGGAGGCCACCCGGGAGACGCCGCTGCGGGGCGCGGTGCTCGGCTACCTGGCGGTGCTGCGCGGGCAGGCCGACACCGCGTCGGCCGGGCTCGGACGGGCCTGGGAGCAGGCCGGGACCGGAGGGACCGACCGCGCCGTCGCGGCGCTCGTCGCGCAGCGCTACGTGCTGCACGCGCTGGCCCGTGGCCGGGGCGAGGAGCTGGTGACCTGGGCGGACCGCACGATCGCGCTGGCCGGCCCCGACACCCCGCACGCGGTGGAGGCGGCGGCGATCCGCGGGCTCGGACTGTCCGCCGCGGGCCGCCCCGACGAGGCCCGCGCCGCGTACGAGGCGGTGTCGGACCGGGTCCGGCACGGCGCGCAGGCCCAGCGCGTCACGATGGGCCGGGGCTGGCTGCACCTGCTGCAGGACGACCTGGGCCGGGCCCGGGCCGACCTGGAGAGCGCCGTCCCGACGACGGTGCTCGGCGGCTCGTCCCGGATCTCGCTGTGGGCGCTGGCCTGGCTCGCCCGGACCCGGTTCCTCGCCGGTGACTGGGACGGGGCGCTCCGGGCCGCCGGGCAGGGCCGCGAGCTCGCCGGACGGACCGGGATCGCCCTGGTCACGCCGCTGATCGAGTGGACGGCCGCCCAGGTGCACGCGCTGCGCGACGAGCCGGAGCGTGCGGAGCGGGCCGCACTGGCCGCGGAGGCGGGCAGCTCGGAGTACGAGGTCGCCCGGGTCCCGGCCCTGCTGGCACGCGCCCAGCTGGCCGAGGTCCGCGCCGACTACGCCGCCGTGCTGCGGGCGCTGGAGCCGCTGCACCGGTCCGCCGGCACCGGCAGCACCGACGAGCCGGGCTGGTGGCCGTGGACCGACATGTACGCGAACGCCCTGGTCGTCACCGGCGACCTCGACGCGGCCGAGGAGTTCCTGCGGCCGCACGAGCGCCGCGCCGCGCTCCGCGGCCACCGTTCGACGCTCGCCCGGCTCGGGTACGCGCGGGGCCGCCTGCTCGGCGCCCGCGGCGAGCACGACGCCGCGTGGCCGGCGTTCGAGGAGGCGTTGCGCGTGGCGGACCGGCTGCCGCACCGCTACGACCGCGCCCGCGTCCGGTTCGCCTACGGTCAGACGCTGCGGCGGGCCGGCAAGCGCCGGGACGCCGACGCGATGCTGTCGGCGTCCCGGGAGATGTGGGCGGGCCTCGGCGCGACGGTCTACGTGCGGCGCTGCGACCGGGAGCTCAAGGCGGGCGGGGTGCACGCGGGCGCCCGCGCCGAGCGGGGGCCCGCCGACCTGACGCCGCAGGAGCGGGCGGTCGCCGACCTCGTCACCGGGGGACGCACGAACCGGGAGGCGGCGGCCGAGCTGCAGGTGTCGGTCAAGACCGTCCAATACCACCTGACCCGCATCTACGCCAAGGTCGGCGTGCGGTCCAGGGCGGAGCTGGCGGGGCGCCTCAGCGGCGGATGAGCGCGGGCCGCCCGGCGGCGCGGCGGTGGTGCAGCACGACCAGCGGGCGGACGGCGAGCGCGGCCGCGGCGAGCAGCAGCGTCACCGGGGCGGGGGCGGTGGTCACCGAGACGATCGTGGCGGCGGCGAGCAGCACCATCAGCAGCCCGGCCAGGAGGACCGGGCGCAGTGCGACCCGGCCTGCCGTCCGGTCGGGCGACGGGGCGGCACGGAACATGCTGACCACCTCCTGATCGACGCGCCTGATCGACGCGGTGTGCACGTCCCGAACAGCGAAGTTCGGTCCGGCTAACTCTACGCCTCGTCGTGCCTGTCGCAAGGGGCGGGCGGCTCCGGCTCGCGACGATCACCGGCGTCACCTATCGTGCCCGGCACGTCACACCTGGTCGTGTGACGAGTACCGCAACGGGGGGTGGCGAGTGACGGCTGGACCGGTCGTGGACGACCCGTCGTCACACGTGCTCACCGTTCCGGTGAGCGACGAGCAGCTCTGCGAGTCGGTGTCGGAGTTCCTCACGACCGGGCTGGCCCGGGGCGAGCGCGTCGCCTACTTCGACGACGACACCGCCGACGCCGTGCTCGCCCGGATGGACGAGGACGGCGTCGACGTCCGCGGGCCGCTGCGCAGCGGGCAGTTCCAGCTCGTGCCCGGCGAGTTCACCCGGGCCGCACTGCTCGCCCCGCTCGACGAGCTCGGCGGCGTGCTGGAGCACAACATGCAGGCCGCCGTCGACGACGGCTGGGCGGGCCTGCGGTTCACCGGCCAGATGGACCACGGCCTGCGGCGGCCCGGCGGGCAGGCGCTCGACGAGTACGACCGCGTCCTCGCCGACGCGGTCCGGGGCCGTCCGGTGCACGCGCTGTGCGTCTACGACCACCTCCGCTACCCCGACGACCTGATCGCCCACATGCGCGCGGTGCACGACGCCGAGATCGGCGGGACCCCGCTGCTGGACGACACGCTGCTGCGGATCACCGAGCTCGGCCCGGCGCACCTGCGCCTCGCCGGCGAGGTCGACCACGGCAACCGGCCGCAGGTCCGCCGGGTGCTGGGCCGGGTCCTGGACCGGATGGTGCGCGGCGAGATCGAGGCCGACACCGTCGTCGCCGATCTCGGGTCGCTGCGCTTCTGCGACGTCGCCGCCGCGGTCAGCGTGGTGCACGCGGCCGAGGAACTCCCGGCGACGCTGCGGCTGCGCCTGGAGAACGTCCGGCCCGGGGTGGCGCGGCTGCTCGACCGGTGCGGTGCGGGCTTCGCGAGCCGGCTCGACGTTTCGATCGGGGAGCGCAGCCCGCTCCGCACCGCCGACGCCCTCGAACTGGCGGGCGGGGCGGCGGGATGAGCGGTCTGCGGCACGTCCTGTGCTGGTACTCCGGTGAGGCGGACCTGCACGCGCGGCTCGGTGACACGGTGCTGGCCACCCTGCGCGACGGCGGCTCGGTGGCCGTGGAGCTGCGGCCGTCGACCGAGGTGGCGTTGCGCGGGCGGGTCGCCGCCGAGCTGGGCGCCGACGCCGTCGCCGGGCTCCTCCGGCTGCCCCGCGACACCGGTCCGGACGGCCCGTCCGGCCAGACCCAGGTGGCCCGGGCGGCGCGGGTCCTGCGCGAGCGGGTGGTCGAGGCCGGCCCGGTCACCGTGGTGTCCGAGCACGCCGCCGGTCACGCCGGCCCCGGCGGCGCCTACTGGACCGAGGTCGAGGCCGCCGCCGAGGTCGCGCTGGCCGACCTGCCGGTGCAGCTGCTCTGCTGGTTCCCGCAGGAGGTCGCGGCGCCGGTCGCCGCGGCGGCCCGGGCCGCGCACCCGCTCGAGGACCGCGACGGCGCCGTGGTCGGGTCGTCCGCGCACCGGGACCCGCGGAGCCTGCTCACCGACCGTCCCGCCCCCGTCCCGGCCGAGATGGGACCGCCGGTGACGGACCTGCCGTTCGACGCCGTCCGGCTGCGCGAGGTCCGGTCCGCCGTCGACGGGGCCCTGCGCGGGCAGGGGTTCCCGCAGGCACGCTCGGAGGACGTGACCGTCGCCGTCAACGAGATCGCCACCAACGCGGTGCACCACGGGCCCGGCACCGCCCGGCTGATGATCTGGACGCCGCCCGGCGAGGTCGTCTGCGAGGTGCACGACACCGGCCGGCTCGACGACCCGCTCCCCGGCCTCGCACCGCCCGACCCGCGCGCGCCGCACGGCCGCGGCATCTGGATCGCCCGCCAGCTCTGCGACCTGCTGCACGTCTGGAGCGACGACGGCGGCACGCACGTCCGGGTCCGCGCCGCGGCCTGAGCCGCGCCCCGGTCAGCGGGTGTCGAGCACCCGGAACGACTCGACCAGCGCGCCGTGCGGGAACCCGGCGGCCCTGGCCTGCGACCCGGCCCACCGGGCGATCATGTCGTCCAGCTCGGTCATGTGCGCGGTCTGGCTCTCGTGCGCGCGCAGCGCCGCGATCTTGCGATCGACCGTGGCGGTGATGTCGACGTGGACGTCGACGCGCCGCGACGACGCCGCGTCGTCCGACCCGCCGCCCAGCACCCACACTTCCGGCACCGTGTGCGCCTCGAACCCGTCGGCGGCCAGCTCCGGGAACGCGTAGGGGTTCCGCGCGTCCGGGTACACCGCGCACATCGACGCCTCACCGGTCGCGGTGTGGTCGGGGTGGCTGCCGTACATGTTCCCGAGGTCACGGACCGGCGGCTGCACGACGACGCGGTCCGGGCGGGTCCGCCGGATCACCCGCGCCAGGTCGCGGCGCAGCTCCAGGGTGACGGTGAGCCTTCCGTCGGGGTAGCCGAGGAACACCAGGTCGGTGACGCCGACGGCGGCCGCCGCCTTGCGCTGCTCGGCCTGCCGGATCCCGGCGATGTCGGAGCGGGCGACGTCGGGGTCGAACCCGCCTGCGTCGCCGTCGGTGACCAGGCAGTAGGTCACCGCGACACCGGCGTCGGTCCAGACGGCGACCGTGCCGCTGCACGAGAAGTCGATGTCGTCGGGATGGGCGGCGATCACCAGGGCGCGTTCGATCCGGGTGTGGCTGCGGTCGTCGGTGGCGGTGCGCTGCTCGTCGTCGGTCACCCCGACATGATCGGGCACACGGCGCCGGGCGGCACCGCGGATCCCCGCCGCGGGTGCGGCGCGCCGCGGAAACGGGCGGCGGACCGGGCGCCGGCGCGGCAGGGTGGGGTCGTGCTCCCCTCGATCACCACGCCGGTCGACGCCGGCCTGCTCCACGGCGCCCTCGACTCCACGCCCGGCCCGGCCGGGCTGGTCCCGCACCGCCTGCCCCCGGCCGCGCGGGCCCGGAACACCGATCCGCAGCTGGCCGGTGCCGAGTCCCAGCCGTCCGGGGTCCGGGTGGTGTTCCGGACCGCCGCGACCGTCGTCGAGCTGGAGACGGTGCGCACCCGGGTGGGGCTGGCCGGTGCGCCGTTGCGTCCGGACGGGGCCTACGACCTGCTGGTCGACGGGGTCCCCGCCGGCTCCGCGCCGACCACCGGCGGGCGGCTGCACATGATCGACCCCGCGACGGGTGCGGCGGAGACGACCGACGGCCCGCCCGGCACCGTCCGGTTCCCGCTGCCCGGCCGGTCGGCGCTGGTCGAGATCTGGCTGCCGCACAACGAGATGACCGAGGTCGTCGCGCTGCGCACCGACGCCCCGGTCACGGCGGTGCCCGCGGGGGACCGGCCGGTGTGGCTGCACCACGGCAGCTCCATCAGCCAGGGCTCGAACGCGGCCGGGGCGAGCACGACCTGGCCGGCGCTGGCGGCGCGCTCCGCGGGCGTCGAGCTGCTGAACCTGGGGTTCTCCGGGGCGTGCCTGCTCGACCCGTTCGTCGCCAGGGCGATCCGCGACACCCCGGCCGACCTGATCAGCGTCAAGATCGGCATCAACGTGGTCGGCGCGGACCTGATGCGGGTGCGTGCGTTCGGCCCCGCGGTGCACGGGTTCCTCGACACGATCCGCGACGGCCACCCGGACACTCCGCTGCTGGTCGTCTCGCCGGTGCTGTGCCCGATCCACGAGGAGACCCCGGGCCCGCTGGCACCGGACGTCACCGACGGCACGCTGCGGTTCCGTGCCACCGGCGACCCGGCCGACGTCGCCGCGGGCCGGCTGACCCTGCAGGTGGTCCGGGAGCAGCTGGCCGGTCTGGTCGCGGCCCGGGTGCCCGAGGACCCGAACCTCGGCCACCTCGACGGCCGCGAGCTGTACGGCGAGGCCGACGCCACCGAGCTGCCGCTGCCCGACCGCCTGCACCCCGACGCCGCGACGCACGAACGGATGGGGGAGCGGTTCGCCCGGGCCGTGTTCGGCCCGGGCGGCGCGTTCGCCCCGGTCTAGTTGATCTGGTCGACCTGGTTCTGGAGCCGGTCCTCGAGCTCCCGCACGCACTGGTCGACCGCGGACTGGTCCCCACCGGACTGCTGCACGCACTGCATCAGCTGGCCCTGGTCCACGCTGTTGAACACGTTGAACGAGAACACGAGCAGCACGGCCACGACGATCGCGAGCAGCAGCCCGACGATGCCGAGCACGAGCCCGGTGATCGCGACCCCGCGGTTGTTCGCGACGCCCTTCGACGCGCGGACGATGCCGAGGATGCCCAGCCCGATCGCCACGAGGCCGAGCAGCCCGCCGATCAGGAAGATGCCGCTGAGCACGGCGAGGATGCCGAGCACCAGCGCGGCGATCCCGACGCCGTTGCGCGGAGGGGCGGCCGGTCCGCCCGGGCCGCCCGGGCCGTAGCCGGGCCCGGGTCCGTAGGCCGTCCGGTCCGGGTACGCGCCGTGCTCGGCGTACCCCTGCCCGTACTGCTGCCGGCCGTACTGCTGGGTGGGTTGCTCGGACGCTCCTTGCTGCTGCGGGTCCTGCGGGTCGCCCGGCTGACCCGGGTACGGCGGTGGGCTGCTCACGGTGGTCCTTCCCGACCGGCCCCGGGCGGGAGGCACCCTGCCCGGGCCGTGCTGCTGACGGTGTTGCGGGCGATGATCCCGGCAGCCGGGGGCCGGGTCCAGGACAAACGCCCGTCCGGCGCGCCTGCGCCCTGCACCGGACGGTGGTGGGATGCCCCTCGTGAGCGGAATCGACGAGATCGAGGAGTGGACCCGGGCGCAGCGCCGGGTGATCGACCTGGTGCGGGACCTGCCCCTGTCCCGGTCGGAGCAGCGGGTCCCGGCGTGCCCGGACTGGACGGTGCGGGACCTGTTCTCGCACATGGTCGGCCTGGGGGCGGACGTCGTGCGCGGCGACGAGCCCGAGGACCACCACGAGGGGTGGACGGCCCGCCAGGTGGAGCAGCGCCGTGACCACGACGTCGCGACGCTGGTCGGCGAGTGGGAGTCGCTGACCGGGCCGGTGCGGGAGTGGATGGCGGCGCACACGACCCGCCCGCTCGGCGACGTGATCATCCACGAGCAGGACCTGCGCGGCGCGCTCGGCGAGCCGGGCGCCCAGCACACCCCCGGACTGCACGCGCTGCGCGAGAAGTTCGCCGGCCGCTTCGGGGGCGGGCTCGGCGACCTCCCGCCGATCGCGCTGATCGGTGACGGCTGGCGCTGGGTCTCCCGCGGCGACGAGGCGGATGCGGCGGTCGCGATCCGCACGACCGACTTCGAGCTGGCGAGGGCCCTGGTCACCCGCCGGTCCGCGGCGCAGCTGCGCTCCTGGACCGAGCGCGGCGACGTCGCGCCGTACCTCGGCGCGTTCGCCCTGCTCGGGTCGCTCCCGGACCGGGACCTGACCGAGTCCTGACCGAACCCTGACCCGCCCCGCCCCGCCGGCCCCGCGCCGCTCGTGCCGCTCGTGCCGCTCGTGCCGCGCCGCTCGTGCCGCTCGTGCCGCGCCGTGCCGCGCCGCTCGTGCCGCTCGTGCCGCGCCGCGCCGTGCCGCTCGTGCCACGCCGCTCGTGCCGTGCGCCACGCGTCCGCCCCTCGCCGAGATGCAGCTCAGCGCGAATTGTCGATCATCCGACGACGCTGAGCTGCATCTCGGCGAGATCCTGCGTTCCGCGGAACGCGACACGGAGGGGCGTGTCAGGACCGTGACGTGACACGGTCCTGACACGGGGTCCAGACTGTGCGGTGTGAGCGTGCACCCCACCCACCCCGTCCCCGCCCTCGACGACGCGCTGGCCGGGCGCGCCGTCGAGCGCGTGCGCCGCTGGACCGAGCGCACCGGCACCGATCCCGTGGGCCACGGCCGGTCTGCGTCCCCGGACCCGACGGCGCGGCTGGCCGCCCTGATGCACGACCCCGCCGGGGTCGACTTCACGCTGCGCTTCGTGGACCGGGTCGCCCGCCCGGCCGACGACCGGGTCGCCGCCCGCGAGCTGGCCCGGCTCGCCGGGGCCGGGGCGGACCTGCCGTCGTTCGTCGGCGGGCTCGACCGGCTGCTGCTGCGCGCCGGCGGCCGGCTGGCGCCGGCGCTGCCGCACGTCGTCGTCCCCGCCGCGCGGGTGCGGCTGCGCAGTCTGGTCGGGCACCTCGTCGTCGACGCGGGCGGGCGGTCCCTGGCGGGACGGCTCGCGGCCGCCGAGGCGGACGGGCACCGGCTCAACCTGAACCTGCTCGGCGAGGCGGTGCTCGGCGAGGCCGAGGCCGACCGGCGCCTCGAGCGGACCATCGCCCTGCTGCGCCGCCCGGGCGTCGACCACGTGTCGGTGAAGGCGTCGTCGGTCGCGTCCCAGCTGGTCCCGTGGGACCTGGAGGGGAGCCGGGACCGGCTCGTGCAGCGGCTGCTTCCGCTGTACCGCGCGGCCCGCGACCACGGCGTCTTCGTGAACCTCGACATGGAGGAGTACAAGGACCTCCACCTGACCGTCGCGCTGTTCACGACGCTGCTGTCCCGCCCGGAGTTCCGCGACCTGCCCGCCGGGATCGTGCTGCAGGCCTACCTGCCCGACTCGGTCGCCGCGCTCTACGAGCTGGGGGCGTTCGCCGCACGCCGCGCCGCCGGTGGCGGGGCACCGGTCAAGGTGCGCCTCGTGAAGGGCGCGAACCTCGCCATGGAGCGGGTCGACGCCGGCGTCCACGACTGGGCGCAGGCGCCGTACGGGACGAAGGCCGAGGTCGACGCCAACTACGTCCGGCTGCTCGACCGCGCGATCGGCGGGCACCGGGTCCCGGGCGGCGCCGCGGCCGGGGGACGGCACCCGCTGCGCCTGGGCGTCGCGTCGCACCACCTGCACCACGTGGCCCTCGCGCTCGAGCTGGCCGACGCCCGCGGCGCCCGTGCCCAGCTCGACCTGGAGATGCTGCAGGGCATGGCCCCGGCGTTCGCCCGCGCCGTCGCGGGGGACCTGCCGGAGTCCGGGCCGGGGTCGAAGCTGGTGCTCTACACACCCGTCGTGCACCGCGGCGACTTCGACACCGCGGTGTCGTACCTGGTCCGGCGGCTCGAGGAGAACGCGTCGCCGGAGGGCTACCTCTACGCCCTGTTCTCCCCGGACGCCGGCCCGGCGTCGTACCGGGACCGGTTCCTCGCCTCGGTCCGCGACCGCGACACGGTCGCCGACACCCCGCGCCGCACCCAGGACCGGACGGTGGAGGCCCCTGTCGGGAAGGACGGGCCGGTGGGCGACGCACCCGTCATACCGGGCTTCCGGAACGAGCCCGACACCGACCCGTCCCTGCCCGCGAACCGGGTGTGGGCCCGCCACGCCGCCACGACCGCCGCCGGCGGTGCGGTCGCGGTGCCGCGGGTATCTGTGGTCACCGACCCCGCCGAGGTCGACGCCGCCGTGCGCCGGGCCGCGGCCTCCGGCTGGCGCGACGTGCCCGCCGCGGAGCGGGCCGCCGTCCTGCGTCGCGCCGCACGGGCGCTGGCCGCCGCCCGCGGGACGCTGCTCGCCGTCATGATCGCCGAGGGCGGCAAGACCGTCGCCGAGGCCGACCCCGAGATCTCCGAGGCCGTCGACTTCGCCGCGTACTACGCCGAGCGCGCCGCCGAGCTCGCCGGTGCCCCCTTCACCCCGGACCGGGTCGTCGCCGTGACCCCGCCGTGGAACTTCCCGGTCGCGATCCCGCTCGGCGGCTGCCTGGCGGCGCTGGCGGCGGGCGCGCCCGTCCTGCTCAAGCCCGCCCCGCAGGTGCGGGCGTGCGCCGAGGCCGGGGTCGCCGCGCTGCACCGCGGCGGTGTCCCGGCCGACGCACTGCAGCTGCTCCCGGCCGACGAGGGCGACGCGGGACGGCGGCTGGTCACCCACCCCGGGGTCGACCGGGTGGTCCTGACCGGCGCGTCCGAGACGGCCGCCCTCTTCCGCTCGTGGCGGCCGGACCTGAACCTGGTCGCCGAGACCAGCGGCAAGAACGCGCTGGTGATCACCCCGGCGGCCGACCCCGACCTGGCCGTCGCCGATCTCGTCCGCTCCGCGTTCGGGCACGCCGGGCAGAAGTGCTCGGCGGCCTCGCTGGGGATCCTGGTGGGCCCGGCCGCGACCGGCTCGGCGACGGGGCGACGGCTGCGCCGCCAGCTCGTCGACGCCGTCCGGAGCCTGCACGTCGGCCCCGGGACCGACCTCGGCTCGACGACCGGGCCGCTCGTCGGCGAGCCGTCGGAGAAGCTGCACCGTGCGCTGACGACGCTGGAGCCGGGGGAGCGGTGGCTGGTCGCGCCGCGGCGGCTCGGCGAGCGCCTGTGGTCCCCGGGTGTCCGGGCGTGGGTGGCGCCGGGCAGCTGGTTCCACCGCACCGAGTGCTTCGGCCCGGTCCTCGGCCTCATGGCGGCCCGCGACCTCGACGAGGCCATCGCGTTCCAGAACGGCACCGGCTTCGGTCTGACCGGCGGCATCCACTCCCTCGACGAGGACGAGATCGCGTACTGGTGTGCCCGCGCCGAGGTCGGCAACGCCTACGTGAACCGGCACATCACGGGCGCGGTCGTGCAGCGGCAGTCGTTCGGCGGATGGAAGGGGTCGGTGCTCGGCCCGGGTGCGAAGCCGGGCGGGCCGAACTACGTCGCCCAGTTCGGGACCTGGCACGACACCCCCGCGCCGGCCCCGGCCGAGGCGCATGCCGGGGACGCGACGCCCGGGCGGGCGGCCCGGCGGGTGCTCGCCGCGGCGTCCGGCCTGGACCCGGCGGAGCGGGACCGGCTGCGCCGTGCGGCCGCATCGGACGCCGTCGCCTGGCGGGACGAGTTCGCCGTGGAGCACGACCCGACCGGTCTGGCCGCCGAGTCGAACGTGTTCCGCTACCGGCCGCTGCCCGCGCTCACCGTCTGGGCGGGCGCCGGCACCACCCGCGCCGACGTCCTGCGGGTGCTCCTCGCCGCGGCGACGGCGGGTGTCCCGGTACGGCTGCACGGGCCCGCCGTCCCGGGCGGCCCGCTGCCCGGCGGCGTCCACGACGGGCAGCACCTGGAACCCGTCCCCGGCGAGCGGATCCGCGCGCTGGGCGAGGTGCCCGGCCCGCTGCGCGGCGCTGCGGCACGGGCCGGGGCGTCGATCGTGGACGCCCCGGTGCTCGCCGACGGGCGCCGCGAGCTGCTCACCGTCCTGCGTGAGCAGGCGATCAGCCGCACCCGGCACCGGTTCGGCCACATCGAACGCCGCTGATCCGTGCCGGGCGCTCCCTGCGGGCCCGCGCCGGGGTTACGGTCGTTGCATGGTGCTGCGAGCGCGGGACGTCATGACCGAACGCGTCGTCACCGTGTGGGCCGACGCACCCCTGTCCCGCGCCCAGGAGCGGATGGCGGAGGCCCGCTTCTCCGCCCTGCCCGTGGTCGACCGGCGGTTCTCGCTGGTCGGCGTGATCAGCCTCGTCGACGTCCTGCGGCACCGGGACGATCCGAACGCGACCGTCGGTGACGCCATGACCGAGCAGGTCGTGACCGTGCAGGCCACCACCTCGGTGTCCATCGTGGCGCACCGGATGCGGGTCTACGGCGAGCTGCGCCTGGTCCCCGTCGTCCAGCGGGGCGGGCTGCTCGGGGTGATCACCCGCAGCGACCTGCTGCGGGCCCGCCGCGAGGGCGGGATGTTCCGGAAGGCGGCCCGCCTGTTCGGCGGCGCCGGGATCAGCGGCCCCCTGCCCGAGGCGATGGCACCCCGGGGCGCGGGCCGGGTCGGCGGGCGGCCGGTCTCCTCGCTGCGGGTCTCCGACGTCATGACCGACGGCGGGCTGGTCGCCGTCCCGCCCGGCCTCGCGCTCGACGAGGCCGCCGAGGTGCTGCTGTCCTACCGGTACACCGCCGTCCCGGTCGTGGACGACGACGACCGGCTGCTCGGCGTCGTCTCCGAGGCCGACCTGATGGCGGGGTCCACCTACGGCGGGCGCCGGACCCGGGCCAGCACGGTCGCCGGGGTGATGACCTACGACGTCGAGACCGTGCACCCCGGCGACCCGCTCGCCGACGCCGAGCAGCTGCTGGCCGAGCGCGGCTTCCGGGTGATCCCGGTCGTCGACGACGACGGCGTCCTGGTCGGTGTGATCAGCCGCAGCGACCTGCTCTGACCGCTCAGCCGGCCGGGAGCGGCGCCGTGGGCACCGTGGGCGCCGCGGGGGCCCGCACGTCGTGGCACTTCTCCGCGGCGTCGGCGACGGTCAGCGAGAACGCGGCCGGGTCCTGCAGCGCCTGCTGCGGCAGGGCCGTCAGGTCGAGATAGCGCTGCACGCACGCGAGCTGCGCACGCTCGTCGGCCGGGGTGAGCGGCGGGTCGGGCGGGGCCGGCTGGGCGGCGGCGATCCCGGCACCCGCGGCCCCGAGGCCGAGGACGAGCACGGTGACGGTCACGGCGCGGACGAGACTCTGCACGGCGGTCCTGCTTCCTGCGCCCGGAGGGGCGCGATCGGTGGCATCGGCTGCACCGCGGGGAGCGACCGCCGCCCGCCTCCGGCCGCGGCCGGTCCGTCGAGTCTGACCCCGGGGCCGCTCCGCCGTACGCCGGCCGACCTGGTCGGGTGACACCCGGAGGGGTCGAGCCGCCTACCCGAGCGCGATCGCCCGCCCCGCCTCGCGCCCGGAGAACAGGCAGCCGCCGAGGAACGTCCCCTCCAGCGACCGGTAGCCGTGCACCCCGCCCCCGCCGAACCCGGCGACCTCGCCTGCCGCCCACAGCCCCGGTACCGGCGAGCCGCCGCCGTCGAGCACCCGGCCGGACAGGTCGGTCTGCAGCCCGCCGAGGGTCTTGCGGGTGAGCACGTGCATCCGGACGGCGATCAGCGGCCCGGCGGCCGGGTCGAGCAGCCGGTGCGGCGGCGCCGTGCGGGCGAGCTTCTCACCGAGCGTGCGGCGCGCGTTGTGGATCGCCATGACCTGCAGGTCCTTGGTGAAGGCGTGGTCCATCTGCCGGTCGCGGGCCACCACCTGGCGGCGGATCGCGTCGACGTCGAGCTCGGGGGTGCCGCCGGTGAGGCGGTTCATCCCGGCGACGAGCTCGTCGAGGGTGCCGGCGACGACGAAGTCCGCCCCGCGTTCCATGAAGGCCTCGACCGGCGCGGCCGCCCCGGGCCGGACCCGGCCGAGCGTGGCGCGGACGTCCTTGCCGGTGACGTCGGGGTTCTGCTCGGACCCGGAGAGCGCGAACTCCTTCTCGATGATCTTCCGGGTCAGGACGAACCAGGAGTGCTCGTACCCCGTCGCGCGCAGCGCCCCGAGGGTGCCGAGGGTGTCGAAGCCGGGGAAGTTCGGCGCCGGCAGCCGCCGTCCGGTGGCGTCGAGCCACAGCGACGACGGACCGGGGATGATCCGGATGCCGTGGTTCTCCCAGACCGGGGAGTGGTTCTGCACGCCCTCGGTGTAGTGCCACATCCGGTCGGAGTTCACGATCCGCCCGCCGCTGCGCCCGGTGATCGCGAGCATGCGGCCGTCGACGTGCGCGGGCACCCCGGACACCATGTGCGACGGCGGCGTCCCCAGCCGGTCGGGCCAGCTCGCCCGCACGAGGTCGTGGTCCCCGCCGATCCCGCCGGAGGTGATGAGCACCGCCCCCGCCCGGACGGTGAACTCGCCGATCACGTCCCGGTTGGTCGCGGCGCCCCGCTCGGCGCCGTCGGGGGCGAGCACGGCGCCGTGCACCCCCTCGACGACCCCGTCGGTGAGGGCGAGCTCGTCCACCCGGTGCCGGAACCGCAGCGTGATGCGGCCGGCGTCGGCGTGCGCGCGGACCCGCCGGACGAACGGCTCCAGCACACCCGGCCCGGTGCCCCAGGTCAGGTGGAAGCGGGGTACGGAGTTGCCGTGCCCGTCGGCGAGGTGCCCGCCGCGCTCGGCCCAGCCGACGACCGGCAGCCACCGCACCCCCTGCTCGTGCAGCCACGCCCGCTTCTCACCGGCCGCGAAGTGCACGTAGGCCGTCGCCCACTGGCGGGCCCAGAAGTCCTCGCCGGACGGGTCGTCGACGCCCCGGTCGAACGCGGCCGACCCCAGCCAGTCCGACAGCGCCAGGTCGGCCGAGTCCCGGATCCCGGTGCGCCGCTGCTCGGGGGTGTCCACCAGGAACAGCCCGCCGAGCGACCAGAACGCCTGGCCCCCCAGGTTCTGCTCCGGCTCCTGGTCCAGCACGATCACCGAGCGCCCGGCGTCGGCGATCTCGGCGGCGGCGACCAGCCCGGCGAGCCCGGCCCCGACCACGATGACATCGGCGTCCATGGCGCGATCCTGCACGATCGGAGCTACCCACGGGTAGGGCGGATCCGCCGGGCATGCTGGACGCCGTGACCCCGCATCCCTCCCCGGCCGATCACACCGCCGCCCGCGAGTCCCTCTGCACCTGGTCGCGCCGGATGGTGCGCGACGGCCTGGTCGTCGGCACGTCGGGCAACCTGTCGCTGCGGACCGGCGACCTGATCGCCGTCACACCGTCCGGGGTGGACTACGAGACGATGACCCCGTCCGACGTCGTGCTGGTCGACGACGCCGGCACGGTCGCCGCCGGGGACCGCGAGCCGACCAGCGAGCTCGCGCTGCACCTGGCCGCGCACGCCCGCCCCGGCACCACCGCGGTCGTGCACACCCACTCGCCGGCGGCCGTCGCGACGTCGCTGCTCGTGGACGAGGTCCCCCCGGTGCACTACCAGCTCGCCATGTTCGGCGGGTCGGTACGGGTCGCCCGGTACGCGCCGTTCGGGAGCGACGAGCTCGTCGCGAACGCCGTCGCCGCCCTGGGGGACTCCACCGCGGTCGTGCTCGGCAACCACGGCACGCTCGTCCTCGGCGACACGCTCGGCGCCGCCTACGACGGTGCGCGCCAGCTCGAATGGCTCTGCGAGGTGTGGCTGCGCGCCCGTGCCGCCGGCGAGCCCCGGCTGCTGTCCGCCGCGGAGATCAGCGAGGCGGTACGGCGGTTCGCAGTGCAGAAGCGGCGGGTGCGGGCGACCACACCCGGGACTCGGTGACCACCGCCGTCACGAGGTCGTGCGGTGTCACGTCGAACGCCGGGTTGTAGACGGGGGTGCCGGGCAGCGTGACCAGCGCCCCGCCGTGCTCGCGGACCTCGGCGGCGTCGCGCTCCTCGACGACGATCCCGTCGCCGGTCGGGGTCCCCGGGTCGACGGTCTCCTCCGGCGCCACGACCACGAACGGGACACCGGAGCGGGCCGCGGCGCAGGCCAGCATGTAGGTGCCGATCTTGTTCGCGACGTCGCCGTTCGCGGCGATCCGGTCGGCCCCGGCGAGCACGACGTCGACGAGGCCGCCTGCGATCGCGGCGGGCCCGGCGGAGTCGACGCACAGCCGGTGCGGCACCCCGGCCCGCGCGAGCTCCCAGACCGTCAGCCGGGCGCCCTGAAGCAACGGCCGCGTCTCGCAGGCCAGCACCTCGGCGAGCGCGCCGCGCTCGTGCAGCCGCAGGATCGCGCCGAGGGCGGTGCCGACGGCGCCGGTGGCGAGCGGTCCGGTGTTGCAGACGGTCAGGGCGCGGAGCGGCCGGTCCGGGCACCGCTCCTGCAGCAGGTCGGCGGCGCGGCCGGCCGCGGCCGCGTTGGTGCGGGCGTTGTCGTCGGCGGCCGCGCGCGCCTCGGCCAGCACCGCGGCGGGTCCGCCGTCGAGCGCGCCCAGTGCCCGCCGGACCCCGAGCGAGAGCGGCACCGCGGTCGGCCGGGCCGTCGCGATCCGCTCGGCCGCGGCCCGTACGGCGGCGACGGCGACCGGGGTGGCGGTCCCGTGCACGTGGGCGGCCAGCGCGACGCCGAACGCACCCGCCAGCCCCAGGCTCGGGGCTCCCCGCACCGCGAGCGAGCGGACGGCGTCGATCACGCCGTCGACGGTGGTCAGGTGCAGGTGGGTGGTGTGGTGCGGCAGCGCCCGCTGGTCGAGCAGGACGACGGCCGGTCCGCCGTCGCTCTCGTCCGCCCAGTCCACGATCCGCATCGGTACCCCTCCCGGCCCCGGGCCGGTGCCGACGCCCCTCGCGACGGTACCCGGCCTCAGCGCCCGGGCGGGGCGACGCGGTAGACGGCACCGGCGTCGTCGTCGGTGACGTAGACGGCGCCGTCCGGGCCGGTGACGGCCGCGACGGGGCGGCCCCAGCGCGCGCCCGACGGGTCCTGGAACCCGCCGACCAGCGTCTGCTGCGGTCCCATGCGGCCGTCGGCGTAGGGGAAGAACGCGACCTCGGGCGCCCGCGGCGGGTCGGCGTTCCACGACCCGTGCACGCCGGCCAGCGCGCCGCCGCCGAACGGGGCGGGGAGCGCCGCCGAGGTGAAGGCCAGCCCCAGCGGGGCCGAGTGCGCCGGGAACGTCTGCTCCACCGGTGCGAGCGCCCCGCAGTCCAGCTCGCGGCCACCCGGGTTCATCTCGGCGTCGGCGACCTGCGGGACGTCGGTGAAGTCCTGGGCGCTGCCCTGCACCCCGGGATCGGTGTCGGGTTCCGGGTTGCAGTACGGCCAGCCGAGGTTCCGGCCCGGCGTCAGCTTCGCGAGCGACTCGGCCGGGTGCGCGGTCACGTACTCGTCGATCACCTCGCCGAACGACGAACCGGTGGCGTCGCCGTAGGGCCGGTCGTAGGGGTAGGGCACGTTGTCGCGGCCGTTGACCGCCGACCACACCGCGCCGTCTGGCGCGACCGCGAGCCCGGTCCCGTTCCGCACGCCGACGGCGAACGGCTCGGCAGGCCCGCCACCCGGCGGCACCCGCAGGATCGACGCCCGCGGCGGGGTGGCGTCGAGGTCCTCCACCGAGATGTTCCCGGTCGAGCCGATCGACACGTAGACCGCGCCGTCCGGACCGGCCGCGACGGACTTCAGCTCGTGGCCGTAGGCACCGCGCAGGTCGGGGCTGTTGGCGTCGGGCAGGCCGTCGGCGACGACCTGCTCGCCGGTCGCCGCGCCGCCGGCGTAGGACCAGGACGCGACCCGGTCCGACTCGGCGACGTAGAGCGTCGCGCCGTCCGGGGAGAACGCCAGCCCGTGCGGCTGGGTGAGGCCCTCCAGCAGGGGGCGCTGCCCGCCCGAGGGGTCGAGGAGCAGGACCCGGCCCTCGTCCGGGACCGACACCAGCAGGTTCCCGTCGGGCGTCCACGCGGCGAGCCGGGCGTTCGGGACGCGGGCGAACACCGACATGGTCCAGCCCTGCGGGACCAGTGCCTCGCGGGGCTGGTCGAACGGCCCGGTCGCCATCCCGTCCGGCACCGCGACCTGCGCCGGGACCAGATCCGCCGCGGCCGCGCCGACCGGTGCCTCGCTGCCCGACACGGCGTTGGTGACCGGGTTCGGGCCGGTGCCGCAGGCAGCGACGACAGCGACGACGGGGAGGCAGGCGAGTGCGGCGAGCCGGCGGCGGGTGTGCCGGAGCGGCCGGGAGGGACGGGTCGGGGGCCCGGGCCGCCGAGCCCGGTCGTGCGCCGTGATCCGCATGATACGGACGTTACGGGCGGGACGGCCGGGCCGCGCGGCGGGCCCGGCCTCCGGGCCCGCTCCCGCTGCGCCGCACCGCCCGCCGGGTCAGGATCGGGGCATGCGCCTGACGCTGCACGCCCGCGGACCGCAGCCCGCCGACGAGGTGTGGGAGCGCTACGCCGTCCCGGCCCGCTGGCCGGAGTGGGCGCCCTACATCGTCGGCGTCGACTGCTCGGACCCGCGGATCCGGGCGGGCTCCACCGGCCACGTCCGCGGCCCCCTGGGCACCCGGGTCGCGTTCGCGGTGACCACGGCCGACGAGGACGCCCGCACCTGGGCGTGGGACGTGGCGGCCGGCCCGCTGCGGCTCTCCCTCGGCCACGGGGTGCGGGCGTCCGGGCGGGGGACGCGCACCTGGCTGACCGTGGACGGGCCGGCCGCCGTCGTCCTGCCCTACGCGGTACCGGCCCGCGTCTCGCTGGAGATGCTGGTCCGCCGCCCGGCCTGAGCGAGGTGGTCGCGGGCCAGCGCGGCGAACCGCTCCGGCACCTCGATCTGCGGCATGTGCCCCACCCGTCCGAAGACGTGCGTCGTGACGTGCGGCAGCGCCCGCGCCGCCGCCCGCAGCTGCGCGACCGGGAGGATGACGTCCCGCTCGCCCCAGACGACGAGGGTCGGCCGGGGCGCCCGCGCGGCCGCCGCGAGCAGCGCCGTGCGCCAGCCCGCCCGCACACCGCGGATCGTGCCCAGCTCGGTGGCGATCTCCAGGAAGGTCTGCGCGAACTCCGGCCGCCGCCCGATCTCCAGGCCCCGCCGCACCCGATCCTCGGTGACCAGGGACCGGTCCACGAACAGCGAGCGCTCGGTCTGCCGGGCGGCGCGCTCGTCGAACCGGCCCATCAGGAACCGGCCGAGCACCGGCACCCCGAGGATGCGCAGCGCCGGTGTCACCTCGGACCCGAACCCGGCCGGGTCGGCGAGCACCAGCGACGCGACCCGCTCGGGACGCCGCACCGAGATCAGCAGGGCGACCGCGCCGCCCAGCGAGTTGCCCATGACGTGTGCCGGGCGGGTCTCGCCGAGCGCGTCGAGGGTCGCCACGGCGGTGTCGGCGAGCTTCTCCATCGTGGCCGGGCCCGGGACCCGGTCGGAGTACCCGAACCCGCCGAGGTCGGCCGCGATCACCCGGTACCCGGACAGCAGGTCGTGCTGGGCGTCCCAGTCCTCCAGGCTGCGCCCGATGCCGTGCAGCAGCAGCACCGGCTCGCCCGCGGGGTCGCCGGACTCGCGGACCCGGATGCGGGTGCCGCCGACGTCGACGAGCCGGGTGGCGGGCAGCGCGTCCCCGCTCACCGGGCACCCGCCGTCGCCGGCCGTCGCGCGGAGGCGCCGAGCAGCCGGGAGAGGAGCGTCATGCCGTGCGCCGGTGCGATCCGGGCCAGCGCGTCCGGGATCCGTGCGCTGGCACCGATCAGCAGCCGGGGCCTGCGCTTCGCGACCGCCTCGACGATCAGCTCGGCGGCCCGGTCCGCCGGGAAGGTGAGCAGCTTGTCGAAGTCCCGCTGGCCCTTCTCCGCCTCCGCGGCGGGGATGTTGACCCCGACCCGCGCCGAGCGCGCGATGTTCGTCCGGATGCCGCCGGGGTGCACCGTGGTGACACCGGCACCGACCTGCGCGAGCTCGGCACGGAGGACCTCGGAGAAGCCGCGCAGCGCGTACTTCGACGACGAGTAGGCCGACTGCCCGGGCGGCCCGATCAGGCCGAACAGGCTGGACACGTTGACGACGTGCGCGCCGGGGCGTGCGGTGAGGGCCGGGAGGAGGGCGTGCGTGAGCCGGACCGGGGCCCGGAAGTTGACGTCCATGACCCAGTCGAACTCGTCGAGGGTCAGCCGGGCGAAGTCGCCGCCGAGCGCGACGCCGGCGTTGTTGACGAGCAGCCGGACCTCCGGGTGCCCGGCGAGGATCCGGCCGGCGAGCGCGTCGACGGCGTCGCGGTCGGCGAGGTCGACGGTCTCGGTCGTCACCGACAGGCCGGGGTGCCTGTCCCGGATCGCGGTGGCGACGGTCTCGAGCCGGTCGCCGTCGCGGTCGGCCAGGACGAGGTCGCTGCCGCGTTCGGCGAGGAGCCGGGCCACGTGCTCGCCCATGCCACCGGCGGCACCGGTGACGACGGCGGTGCCCTCGGCGAAGCGGAACGGGGTGCGGCTCACGAGGCCACCTCCTGCGTCTCGGTGGGGGCGTCGGCCGCGATGCCGGCGACCGACGGGCGGGGCACCGCGGCGGACCGGGCGCCGACCGCGGACGCCGGGGTGAGCAGCATGTCCTTCTTCAGGTCGGCCCGGCCGAGCCCGACGGCGTCGAGGAAGAAGTTCTGCCGCAGCCGCCACGGGTCCGTGCGGCCCTGCCGCGGGAAGAGGTGCTCGGAGCGCTTGACGTAGCCGGACGCGAGGTCCAGCAGGGGGCGGTCCGGCGAGACCGTGGGCGCGGGGGTCGCGACGGCGACGCGCTCGCGGTCCATCATCCCGAGCAGGCGCGGCACGTAGCGGGCGACGAGGTCGGCCCGCAGCGTCCAGGACGCGTTGACGTAGCCGATGCAGAACGCCAGGTTCGGCACGCCGGAGAGCATCAGGCCGCGGTAGGTGACCGTCTTGCCGATGTCGACCTGCTCGCCGTCGACGTGGATGGTCATGCCGCCCAGCGGCTTCAGGGACAGCCCGGTCGCCGAGACGACGACGTCGGCGGGCAGCTCCTCACCGGAGCGCAGCCGGATCCCCTTCTCGGTGATCCGGTCGATGTGGTCGGTCACGACCGAGGCGCGCCCTGCGTTGATGGATCTGAAGAAGTCGCCCTCCGGGATCACGCACAGCCGCTGGTCCCACGGTTCGTAGCTGGGAGTGAAGTGCCGGTCGACGTAGGACTCGTCCTTGAGGAACTTCAGGGCGAGACCGCGCAGGACCTTCTTCACGCGCTCCGGGCGGCGGCGGGCGAGCTGGTAGAACGCCTGGGTCAGCGTCACGTACTGCAGCCGCAGGATGTGGTGCGCGACCTTCGCGGGCAGGTACTTCCGCAGGCGGTCGGCGATCGGGTCGGTGCTCGGCAGCACCGTCAGGTAGGACGGCGAGCGCTGCAGCATCGTCACGTGCTCGGCCTGGTCGGCCAGCGACGGGATCAGCGTCACCGCGGTGGCGCCGGAGCCGATGACGACGATCTTCTTCCCGGCGTGGTCGAGGTCCTCGGGCCAGAACTGCGGGTGCACCCAGGTGCCGGCGAAGTCCTCGCGGCCCGGGAACTCGGGCTGGTAGCCGGCGTCGTAGTCGTAGTAGCCGGAGCACATGAACAGGAACGCGCAGGTGTAGGTGCGCGGGCCGTCGGCGGTCTCGGTGCGCACGGTCCAGAGCGCGGCCGCGGAGTCCCAGGAGGCGCCGACGACGCGGTTGCCGAACCGGATCCGGTCCAGCGCGCCGTACTCGCGGGCGGTGTCGACGATGTAGCGCCGGATGTCGGCGCCGTCGGCGATGGACTTGCGCTCGCGCCAGGGCCGGAACGGGTAGGCGAGTGTGAACATGTCCGAGTCGGAGCGGATGCCCGGGTACCGGAAGAGGTCCCAGGTCCCGCCGACGTTCTCCCGGCCCTCGAGGATCGCGTAGTCCTTGCCGGGGAGCTCCTGCTGGAGCCGGCAGGCGGCACCGATCCCGGACAGACCGGCACCGACGATGATCACGTCGTGGTGCTCGGGCCCGGCGGTGGCGCCCGGCCCGGGCGTCGCGGTGGGCTGCGTCATTCCAGCGGCCTCCTGTCTGCGCTGTTCGTGCACCGTCTGCGGTGATGGTGTTCGCTGCGGTCGATTCTGCCCGTAACCTACCGCGGGTAACTTGACTGTGCGCGACAACAACTTACCCTCGGACGACATGGGGACGGGATCGCTCACCCGGGCGAGAGCGCTGCGCGGCCTGCCCGGGCTGGTCGACGAGCTGGGCGGGGACGGGGCCGCGATGCTGGACCGGTTCCACATCCCGGCCGAGGCCGTGGACGGTGCCGACCCGGACGCCCTCGTCCCGACCCGCGCGGTCGCACTCGTCCTCGAGACCGCGGCCGCGGAGCTGGACTGCAGCGACCTGGGCCTGCGCCTGGCCGAGCGGCAGGGGCCGGAGATCCTCGGGCCGCTCGCCGTCGCCGTCCAGAACTCGCCGACCCTGGGCGCCGCGCTCGACTGCGCCTCGAAGTACCTCTACGTGCACAGTCCCGCGCTCCGCATCGCCGCCGTGCCGGACCCGGAGCACGTCGCGGGGGTCACCGGCGTCGAGTACGGCAGCACCGAGCGCCTCCCGCCGCACGTGGCCGACCTCGGCGTCGGCGTGCTGCACCGGATCATCGGGCTGCTGTCGGGGGGCGGGTACGGGCTCCGCTCGGTACACCTGCCGCACCCGGCACTCGCTTCCGAACGGCGTTACCGCGAGTTCTTCGGCGCGGAGGTCCGGTTCGACCGGCCGACCGCGGTCCTCCGGGTGCCCGCCGACCTGCCGCGCCGGCCGCTCGACGGCGACCAGGCCGTCCGCGACATCGCGATCGAGTATCTGGAGACGCACTTCGACCGCCCGGACCGCCGGGTCACCGACCGGGTCCGGACGGCGGTCGACCGGTCGCTCGGGACGGGCCCGGTCCGGATCGGTGCGGTCGCACGGCTGCTGCGGGTGCACCCGCGGACCCTGCAGCGCCACCTCGCCGCCGAGGACACCACGTTCGAGCAGATCGTCGACGACGCACGGCGGGACACCGCCGAGCGCCTCGTCACCCGCTCCGACCTGCCCTTCACCCAGATCGCCGCGATGGTGGGGCTGGCCGAGCAGTCCGCGCTGACCCGGGCGTCGCGGCGCTGGTTCGGCGTCCCGCCCCGGACGCTGCGCAAGGCGGGCCCGGTGCTCCCGGGGCGCTGAGTCGCCCGGATGTCGTCAATCCGGTGGTTGAGAACCGCGGGACGTCGTGACGGGTCTCCGCAGAATGCCGTACGGTCCCGGGTCGACCGGTGTTCCCTTTCGGTCCCGACGCCACTCCCGGCGCTTCCGTCGCATTTCACCGGCTACGCCGGAATAGGGTTCGAATGAACGGTGTCTGCTGTCGACGAATCGTCGCGACACCGATGAATGGTTTCGGTCCTGCAATCGAGTGAGTTGTTCCGGCGCCGCGAAACGGCCCCGCTCCGGCCGCCGAGTCCGGCGATCGGAGGCGGCGATCGGCACCCCTCCGCCCACGCGTTGGACGGATCCGGGCCGGAGCGGACTCCGGGGGCCGTCGACGGCGGTCCTCCCGCACCGAGAAGAAGGTGGATCACGATGGGTGATCACTGGGGTGGCTGGTGGAACGGCCACGACGACAAGGACGACGACTGGGGAAGCTGGGGCGGCTGGGGTGGCTGGGGCAACTGGCACCGCAACGACGACGACGATGACGACAGCTGGGGAAAGGGGTGGGGCGGCTGGGGCAGCAACTCCGACTGCTGAGCCCGCACCGGTGCTAGGTCGATGACGTGGGCGGTGGCCCCGATGTCCCTGGACCTCGGTCTACGGGCCACCGCCTGCCCGGAGCGTGACGTACGGGACAGGACGTGCAGGGGACGAGCGGAGGTGGGCGTGCGACGACGGGCGGGTGCGGTGCGGGAGCGGCTCCGGGAGATGCTGCGGCCCGGCGAGACGGCCGAGGGGCTGGTGGAGCCGGTCCCGGCGAAGACCGTCGTCGAGATCTTCCGCCGGTTCGCCCCGGACGTCCGCCCGTTCCGCGGGTGGCTGTGCCTGACGTTGTTCTTCATCGTGGTGACCCCGGCGCTCGAGGCCGCCGTCATCTGGATGTTCAAGGTCCTCGTCGACGACGTGCTCACTCCCCGTGATTTCGGCGCCTTTCCCCTCGTCGTCGCCGGATATGTCGGACTGACCCTGCTCGGCGGGGTCGTGGGATTCTTCGATCAGTACCTCGCGGTCTGGATCGGACAGAACTTTCTCCGGCGGATGCGGACCCGGGTGTTCGCGCACCTGCACACGCTGTCGGTCGGATTCTTCGACCGTCGCCGTCTCGGCGACATCCTGACCCGCCTCTCCGGTGACGTCGCGACGATCGAGGCGCTGCTGCTCGCCGGAATCGCACAGGCGCTCTCCGCCCTGATCAAGATAGGGATCTTCGGCGGCGTGATGTTCTACCTGAACTGGCAGCTCGCGGTGATCTCGATGATCGCCGTCCCGTTCTTCTGGCTGATCGCCCGCTCGTTCTCCCGCCGGATCAAGCTGGCGTCGCGCGAGGTGCGCCGGCGCAGCGGTTCGGTCAACGTGGTGGCCGAGGAGAGCCTCGGCAACGCGATCCTGGTGCAGGCCTACGGCCGGGAGGGCGCCGAGGTCGACCGGTTCGACGAGCAGGCACGGGGCACCGTGCGGGCCCAGCTCGCCGCGGCCCGGATCGCGGCGATGTTCGGACCGACGATCGACCTGTTCCAGGTCGTCGGGGTGATGACGGTCGTCGGCGTCGGGATCTGGCAGCTGTCGCTCGAGCAGATCAGCCTCGGCGGCCTGCTGGCGTTCCTCATCTACCTGTCGCAGCTCTACGGCCCGGTCCGGGGCCTGGGACAGCTCTCGAACACGGTCTTCGCCGCCGCCGCCGGTGCCGAGCGGATCGTCGAGCTGCTCGACCAGGAGCCGGACGTCGCCGTCCCGGAGCACCCGGTGCACCTGGCCCGGCCGCGCGGCCTGCTCCGGCTCGACGGTGTCGGGTTCCGCTACCCGGAGTCCCGCACCGAGGTGCTGCACGACATCGGGTTCACCGCCGCACCGGGGGAGACCACCGCGATCGTCGGCGCCAGCGGGGCCGGCAAGACGACACTGATGAAGCTGCTGCTCCGCTTCTACGACCCGACCGAGGGCCGGATCACCCTGGACGGTCACGACCTGCGGGACCTGGACCCGCACGCGCTGCGGGGGGCGGTCGCGATCGTCCTGCAGGAGACCCTGCTGCTCGACGGCACCATCGAGGAGAACATCCTCGCCGGGCGCCCGGACGCCGACCACGCCGCGGTCGTCGCGGCGGCCCGGGCCGCCGACGCCCACGAGTTCGTCAGCGCCCTGCCCGACGGCTACGAGACCAGGGTCGGGCAGCGTGGCCGCCTGCTCTCGGGGGGCCAGCGCCAGCGGATCGCGATCGCCCGCGCGATGGTCCGCGACGCCCCCGTCCTGCTGCTCGACGAGCCCACCGCGAGCCTCGACGCGGAGGCGGGGGAGCGGATCCTCGCCCCGCTGCGGCGGCTCATGGCGGGCCGCACGACGGTCGTCATCTCGCACAACCTGCTGACCGTGGCCGATGCCGACCGGATCGTGCACGTCGACCACGGCCGCATCACCGAGGCCGGCACCCACGACGAGCTGATGCGGGCCGACGGGCGCTACGCCGACCTGTACCGCCTGCACCACCGCCCGTCCGAGCGACCGCAGCGGGTCGTGCGGGTGCCCGGCACCTCCGACGTCCCGGGCGGCGCGCCCCGCAACGGCCGTCACCGGCGCGCCGAGGTGCCGCCCGGCCCCGAGCCCGCCCCACACCCCGTATCCCATCCGGTCGAAGGGACCACCTCATGAAGATCGTGTGCGTCGGCGGGGGACCCGCCGGCCTGTACTTCGCCCTCTCCGCCAAGCTGCGCGACGCCGGACACGAGATCACTGTCCTCGACCGCGATCCGCCCGGCGCGACCTACGGCTGGGGTGTCGTCTACAAGGACAACCTGCTCGACACCCTCTACCGCAACGACGCCGAGAGCGGCCGCAGGCTGCGGGCGGTGTCCGCGCTGTGGCAGGAGCAGGAGATCCGGATGCGCGGGCGGACCGCCTACCTCGGCGGCTACGGCTACAGCGTGGGCCGGGCGGCGATGCAGCGGATCCTCACCGAGCGGGCCACCGACCTGGGCGTCGAGGTCCTCCACGAGCAGGAGGTCGCCGAGCCGGCCGACCTTCCGTCCGCCGACCTCGTGGTCGCCGCGGACGGCGCGAACAGCCGGGTGCGCACCCTCTACGGCGGCGCGTTCGGCACCACGGTCCGGACGGGCGGGAACCCCTACATCTGGCTGGGCACCGACCGCGTGTTCAGCACGTTCGTCTTCGACTTCGTCCAGACCCCGTCGGGGTGGGTCTGGTGCTACGCCTACCCGACGAGCTCCGGGACCAGCACCTTCATCGTCGAGTGCCGGCAGGAGACCTGGGACGGCCTCGGGCTCGCCACGACGACCCCCGCGGAGAGCACCGCGTTGATGGAACAGATCTTCGCCGGGACGCTGAGGGGGCACCGGCTGATCGGCGCGTCCCGCGGTGAGCCGGCGCAGTGGCGGCACTTCCCCGAGGTGGTCAACGAGCGCTGGCACCACGACGGCGTCGTCCTGGTCGGCGACGCCGCCCACACCACCCACTTCACGATCGGCTCCGGCACCCGGCTGGCGATCCTCGACGCGGTGTCGCTCGCGCACAGCCTCCTCGGGCGGCCGGACGACCTGACCGGTGCCCTGAACACCTACGAGCGGCAGCGCCGGCGTCCGCTGCAGCAGACCCAGGCGTCGGCGCGCAGCAGCATGGCCTGGTTCGAGCAGATGGACCGCTACACCGACCGGGACGTGGCCGACTTCGCGGCCGCGATGTGTGCCCGGCTGGGGCCGATGCCGCCGTGGCGTTACCGCAGCCACCGTGCCATCCAGTACCTGCCGGTCCGCAAGACCCGGCGCTGGTACGAGACCGGCAGGCGGACCTGGTTCGCCGTCCGCCGCGGTGAGCCCGTCGGGCACCGGACCGGTCCCGAGCGCACGACGGTCGTGCCCGGTGCCCCGGCCGCCGGTACCCCCGCGGCGGCGAGCGGGCCCGGCCCGCGGGACCGCGCCGGCGTCGGGGACTAGCGGGTCCGCATCTCGTAGCGGCGCTCGGCGTAGTCGAGGTCGTCGCGCCACAGTCTCGTCGCGGCCTTCGCCATCGCGGGCCGCAGCGCCGGGGCGATCCGGGACGCGACGGCGAACCCGGGACGATCCGACCCGGCGACGACGGCCTCGATCACCGACGTCCGGGGCCGCCCGTCGCGGCCGGGCCCGCGCGGCGTCGCGTGCGTCTCGACGACGCTGCCGACACCCTCGCCCTCGACGATCCGCATGACGACGGTGCGCGGCTCCGGGCACACGAACTCGGCCCGCACCGGCACGCCGAGGCCCGGCCCGACCTTGAAGGTGACCGTGACGAGGAACCGGTCGTCGGACTCGGTCACGTCGGTGACGGCCGGCGCGGACTCCACGTCGAGCCGCTGGAACGAGTACGGGTGGAACCACGCCCCGTGCCAGGGGTCGAGCCGGTTCGCGACGATGTCCTCCGGCTCGCAGACACCGGTGAGCGTGGTGACCGCGTCCAGCGTCCGGCCGGCGGGGCGGGCCGGGACCACCGGCGCATCGCTCGGCTCCTCGCCGCCGAGCTCGTCGAGCCGGACCCAGACGAGCACGCCGTCGTCGTGCGCGGGGTGCAGGGCCCAGCCGGGGCCGGTGCGGGCCCCGAGCCGCAGCCCGTGCCAGCGGCAGACCAGCTCGCCGCAGTCGACGGCGGCGAGCGCCATCGGCGCGCCGAGGTGCGGGCAGGCGCCGGGCCCGATCCGCACGTCACCGTCCTCGTCGCGCCAGGCCACCAGCTCGGCGCCGCCGACCCGGGTGCCGAACGGGCGGTCGGCCCGGATCTCGCGGCTCGCCGCGAGGACGAACCAGTTCCCGGACCGGCGGGCCTGGGCCCGCTCCAGCGCCGCGGCGATCAGCTTCGGGTCGGCGCCGGCGTAGGTCGGCTCCTGGCGGGCCCACTGCGACGACGGCAGCGGCTGCAGCGGCCAGGTGCCCGGCCATCGGCCGGTGAGGCGGGACAGGAGGGTCATGGCGGGTTCCTTCGCAGGTCGGCAGGGTCAGCGGGACCGCATCGCGTACTCGGCGGCGCGCCGGAGCGGGCCGAGCCGCCCGCCGGTCGGGACGGTCTCGAGGGGATGCCCGGCGAGCCCCCAGCCGGCGAGCAGGCGGTTCGCCGCCTGCCACCCGGTGGCGGCCGCCCGCTCCATGAGCGCGACGGGCAGGTCGATCCGGATGCCGTCGCCGGCGAGCACCAGCCCGTCCAGCGGGGTCGCGACGGTCGGGCGGCGGGCGAAGTCGCCGACGCCGAACATCGGGCAGTCCGCGCGCCACTGCACGAGCTCCCCGGTGATCCGGGCGCCGGCGGTCTCCGGGTACAGCTCGTGCAGCCGGGCCAGGCACCGCGCACGCAGGTCCGCGGTCCAGGCGGCCTCGTCCACGCCGTCGGGTACCGCCGCGGAGTAGGCATGCAGCTCCACGACCGACCCGCCGTGCCGGGACGCCCAGGACGCGGCGTCGCGCTCGTAGCGGTCGAGCACCGAGACGTTGTCGAGGGGGTCGAGCCCGCCGGTGCCCAGGAACGGCGGCCGGTCCTCGCGCACCGGGCGGTCCAGCCAGAGGCGCTGGACCAGGAACGGCGGCGCGCTGCCGAGCGCGGCGACGTCGTCGCGCCAGTGCTGCACCGCCTCCGGGTCACCGAGGCCCGAGTCCGCGGGCCCCAGGTCCGGCGACGCGGCGACGATCTCCCGCAGGCCGCGCACGTCCGTCGCGAGGACCACGGCGTCCACGGTGGACGAACCGGTGGAGGTACCGCCGGACGAATGATTCACGTGGAACCGTCCACTCGCGACGTCGCGCTGCACCGACGAGACCGCGACGCCCGTCCGGAACGAGACACCTCGGGTGGAGAGGTAGTGCCGCAACGGCTCCCAGAGGGCGGCGTCGAACCCGTCGTCGGGGACGTCGAACATCAGCCCCTCGGAGGAGCCGAGGAAGTAGATGTGGAACATCGTCGCCAGCTCGGCGGCCGACATCGTCGACGGCGGGGCGAAGAAGCTGCGCGAGAACACCTCGAACGCCAGGTGCCGGGCGGCGGGCGGGAAGTTGATCGACTCGAGGAAGCTCTGCGCGTCGACGTCGTCGATGGCCTCGTAGATCCCCGGCACCGAGACCGCCGCGAGCGGCGCCGCGGCGCGGGGATCGAGCCGCAGCAGGTCCGACGGCCGGAAGGTCGGGCTGCGCAGCGCGAACAGCACCGCGTTCCAGGGCGGGGTGCGGGGGAGACCGCGGAACGTGTCGCGACGCCCCTCGGCGTCGACCAGCGGGTAGTCGGCCAGCGGGACGAGGTGTTCCAGGCCCGGGTCACCGCGCCGGAGCAGGTTGCGCAGGTTGTAGTACTGCCGGAAGAACGCGTGGAACCCGCGGCTCATCGCGACCGGCGAGCCGTCCGGCAGGGTGTCCGACCAGCCGCCGACCCGCCCGCCGAGGTGCGGCTCGCGCTCCAGGACCTCGACGGCGACGCCGCGTTCGGCCAGCCCGGTCGCCGCGGCGAGCCCGGCGATGCCGGCGCCGACGACGGCCACCCGCGGCCGGCGCCCGAGCAGCCCCGCGTCGCCCAGGCCGCCGCCCGCCGCGGGGTGCACCACCCGCCGCGGGTCGACCGGCCGCACGCTCACGTCCGGGACCCGAGCACGGTGTGGACGACGCCGTTCTGCCAGCCGGTCATCGTCTCGGAGTGCACGGCGTCGAACCCGGCCGCGCGCATCCGGTCGCGCAGCCGCCCGACGCCGTCGAAGGTGTTCACGCTGCGCCACAGGTGCCGGTACAGCGCGGTCTCACCGGTCGTCACCCGGCCCAGCGGGACGATCACGCCCCAGCAGACCGCGTGCCACACGGCGCGGGCCCGCGGGGAGTCGGCGACCGAGTACTCGTGCAGGGCGAGGGTGCCGCCGGGGCGGAGCAGGTCGTGGAAGCGGCGCAGCTGGGCGTCCGGGTCGTCGAGGTTGCGCAGCAGGTAGGCGGCGAGGATGCCGTCGAACGGCCCCTCGACGCCGTACTCGGCCATGGTCTCGGCGGTGCTGTGCACGAAGGTCACCGAACCGGGCCACGGCTTGGTCCGGGCCCGCTCCAGCATCCCGGCCGACGCGTCGACCGCGACGATCTCCGCGCGCGGCGCGACGCCCAGCAGCGCGGCGGTCGAGGCACCGGTGCCGCAGCCGGCGTCGAGCAGCCGCAGGCCGGCGCCGTCGCGGGGCAGGCGCATCCGGGCGGCCGAGGCGCGCAGGTGGTCGTGGTAGCCGGGGTTCATGCCGACGAGCCGGTCGTAGTCACCCGCGCCGTCGTCGAAGTGGGTGGGCACCTCGGCCCGTGGCAGGCCGGCCCGGCCGACGGTTCCGGTGCGGGACGGGGCGGGGACGTGACGGTCGGCCATGGACCGGAGCGTAGGACCGTGCCGCCGGCCGGGGGAGCGCGGGGACGTCCCGCCGGCCTGCCTGCCGGGAGCTCCGGTGCTCATCGCACGATCACCCTGTCCCTCAGGAGATCCGGTCGGCACAGCGGACCGCCATCGCCCGCAGCACCCCGGCGACGTCGTCACCCAGGTGGCCGTCGTCGACGGCGGCCTCGACCAGGCGCAGCGCGCCCGCCACCCGGGTGGAGATCAGCTCCTCGACGCGGCGGCGGGCCCCGGTCGCGTCGATCAGCTCGCGGGCGGCGGCGACGTCGACGGGGCCGTCGTCGGTGTCGGAGCCGTGCAGCAGGGCGTCGAGACGGGGCCGGGTGGCCGGTCCGGCGAGCTCCCGGGCGAGGACGACGACGCTGGTCGCCTTGCGCTCCGCGAGGTCGTCGCCGGTGGGCTTCCCGGTGGCGTCGGTGCCGAACACGCCCAGCACGTCGTCGCGCATCTGGAAGGCCTCGCCGACCATCGTGCCGTAGTCGCCGAGCAGGGCGACCAGGTCGTCCCCGCCGCCCGCCATCGCGGCACCCAGCTCGAGCGGGCGGCGCACCGTGTAGTTGCCCGACTTGCGGCGCAGGACGTCCATCACCTCGTCCAGGGTGGGGACGCGGCGGGCCTCGTTGAGCAGGTCGGCGAACTGGCCCACGGCGAGCTCGGAGCGCATCGCGTCGTAGCGCGGCCAGCCCCGGTCCAGGGCGTCACGGGGCAGCCCGCTCTCCCGCATGGCCTGCTCGGCCCACACCAGGCAGAGGTCACCGAGCAGCACGGCACCGGACTCGCCGAACCGGTCCGGGCAGCCGGACATGCCCTGTCCGCGGTGCCAGGCGGCGAGCTGGACGTGCACGGTCGGGCGGCCGCGCCGCAGCAGCGAGCCGTCCATGACGTCGTCCTGGAGCAGGGCGAAGGCGTGCAGCAGCTCCAGCCCGGCGACGGCGTCGAGGGCCGCCGGGGAGTCCGGTGCGGCCGCCCGCCAGCCGAGGTAGCCGAACATCGAGCGCAGGTACTTGCCGCGGCCGACGAAGTCGGTGAGCACCCCGGCGAGGAACTCCGCGCCCTCCATCGAGTGCACGTGCTCGGCGCACCGGCGCCGCACGGTCTCCTCGACCCGGTCCCGGACGCGGCCGCGGACCTCCTCGGTCCACGACGCGACCGGCGCGACCGGCGGGGACGGTGGGCCCTCCTCGGGCCGTGCCCGCCCGCGCTGCCCCGCCCGTTCCGCATCGACGACCATCGCGACCTGCTCCCGCCGTGACCGGGGCCCCAGGGGCCCGTGTGGGTGTTCCGGACGGCGTGTCCGGACCGGGCGGGCGGCATCGACGGTGACGCCCGGCTCCGCGCCGGGTCCGGCCGAGACTATGGCCGCGGCCCCGTTCGCGCCCGCCGAATCGGACATCCGTACCCCGTGCGGGCTCAGGGCAGCCGCAGGAACGACCAGGCCGTCAGCCAGGCCGTGCCTGCGGTGAGCGCCATCGCGCCCGGCACGTGCACGACCAGGCCCGGGAAGTCGCCGAACCATGCCTGGACGAAGGTGAACGCGAACAGGACGACCGCCAGCGCCGACGGCCACCAGGGCCCGCCCCGGGCGAGCAGCACCCAGAGCGCAGCGGCCGCGGCCAGCCCGGTCACCACGTGCAGCACGATCGCCCCGGTGCCGTGCGGGCCGACACCCCCGCCGGTGAACAGGCCCGCGGCCGTGACGAACTGCCAGGCGAGCACGACGAGCGAGGCGACGGTCAGTGCGCGGAGGGCGACGACGGGCGCCGTCGGCGACGAGGCCGGCGCGACGTGCCGGTTCGGCGTGGACATACGGGGCTCCCCGGGTGGTGGTGGGTGCGGTTCGGTGATCACCGAGTGTGCCCGAGGACGGGGTGCCCGCGACGGACGGATCAGACGGCGGAGCCCGATCGGACACGAACCGCCCACGGGGTGAGGAAGTCCTGCGCCGGGTCGAGCGTCCGGCCGGCGACGACCTCGAAGTGGTGGTGCACGAAGTCGTGCAGCGCGGCCTGGTGACCGCCGTCGTCGGGGGTGGTGAAGGCATCGTCGAGCCAGCCGCACTCGCAGCCGGCCCGGAACCCGGTGTACCCGGCGTCCGCCGCCCGGACGTCGGTCCAGATCCCGGTGTCCCGGCCGTCGGGGGTGCGGGCGCTGACGAAGCCCTCGTGGTCGTCCGACCCCGGGATGTCGACCGGTCCGATGTAGAGCACGTCGACGATGGTCCGCGATGATCGATTGCGGGCAACCCTGCCCGGGCCCGGTGGAGCCCGCCACGCGCCCGGCGGTCGACGACGCGCCCGGCGGTACACCCTCCCGGGCGACGGACGACCTGTCACGCTGTCGGGGTGGACGGCGAGACGGTGCTCGCCGCGGCCACCGCCGAGGCGGCCGCGGAGTTCGGGGACGACCTGGTGGCCGCGTACACGCTCGGCAGCCTCGCGCACGGCGGGTTCGCGCCGGAGGTGAGCGACGTCGATCTCGCGCTGGTCCTGCGCAGCACCGGCGACGGGACCGCGGACCGGGTCCGTGACGTCACCGCCCGGACCCGCGGTCGGGCCCCCGGGGCGCTCGCGGACCGGCTCTCGGTCTTCTGGGCCGATCCCGCGACCGTGCGCCGCGGCGGTGCGGCGACCCCTGCGCGGCTGCCCGCGGTGGACCGGCTCGACCTGCTCGAGCACGGGGTGCTGCGGCACGGCACCGACGTCCGCGACGGCGCCGTCGCACCCGGTCACGCCGAGCTCGTCGCCGCGTCCGCGGAGTTCCTCGCGGGCCGGGCCGACGACGCGTGGCTCGCCGGGATCGCCGACCCGGCCGGGCTGCTGGACGGCGGGGCGCGCGCCGTCACGAAGGCGGTGCTCTTCCCGGTGCGGTTCCTGCACACCCTCCGGACCGGCGACATCGGACGCAACGACGCCGCCGTCGCGTCCTACGACGGGCCGCACACCGCGTTGGCGACGGCGGCGCTGCACTGGCGGGACGGCGGCCTGCCCGACGCGGACGTGACGCTCGGCCTGCTCACCGCGCACCTGGCCCCGCTGTACCGGGAGTGCGTCGACGCCTACCTGGCCGCGCTCCCCGCCGACGCCCCGCCGGCCGCCGGGCTCCGGTCGCTGCGGACGGCGCTCGGCGGGCCCGCGACCGGGCCCGGCGGGGTGTGACCGCGGGGCCGTCCCGCCGCGGCGGTCAGCGGGACCGCGACCGCCCGACGAAGGCCCCGATGCCGGTCACCGACCGCCCGACGACGAGCGTGTTGATCTCCTTGGTGCCCTCGTAGGAGTAGAGGGCCTCGGCGTCGTTGAAGAACCGTCCGACCTTGTTCTCCAGCAGGATCCCGTTGCCGCCGAACACCTCGCGGGCACGGGCGACCGAGTCGCGCAGCATCAGCGTGGCCTGCCGCTTCGCCAGCGCGGCCTGCTCGTCGCGGAACGTCCCGTCGTCCTGCATCTGCGCGATCCGCACCGCCATGCCCAGCGAGGCCGTGACGTTGCCGAGGATCGACACGAGGTGGTCCTGCACCAGCTGGAACGCGGCGATCGGCTGCCCGAACTGGACGCGGTCGACGGCGTAGTCGCGGGCGAGCTCGTACACCCCGGCCATGGCACCGACGGCGTTCCAGGCGACCCCGCCGCGGGTCACCCGCAGCACCCGGTTGGTGTCGGCGAAGCTCTGCGCGCCGGGCAGCCGGTTCGCCTCGGGGACCCGCACGCCGGTGAAGGTCAGGTCGGCGTTCTGCACCGAGCGCAGGGCCAGCTTGCCCTCCATCTTGGTGGCGGCGAACCCGGGCATGTCCTTCTCGACGACGAAGCCCTTCACGGCGTCGTCGGCGACGTCCCGGGCCCAGACGACGACGAGGTCGGCGAACGTGCCGTTGCCGATCCAGCGCTTCGCGCCGTTCAGGACCCAGGCGTCGCCGTCGCGCTCGGCGGTCGTCTCCAGCCCGCCGGCGACGTCGGAGCCGCCGTGCGGCTCGGACAGCGCGAACGCGCCGATCCTCTCCATCCGGCGCATCGCCGGGAGCCAGCGCTCCTTCTGCTCCTCGGAACCGCACAGGTCGATCGAGGTCAGCGCGAGTCCCGCGTGCACGCCGAAGAACGTCGCCATCGACGGGTCGATGCGGGACAGCTCCATCGACACGAAGCTGGTGAGCAGCCGGGAGCGCGCGGGACGGTCCGGCCAGTCCCGGGCGAGGCCGACGACGTCGAGCTCGGCGAAGCCGGGGATCAGCTCGTGCGGGAACTCCGCGCGGTCCCAGTAGTCGTCGGCGATCGGTGCGATCCGCTGCTCGGCGAACCGGCGCACCCGGGCCAGGATCTCCGTGTCGGTGTCGTCGAGCAGGCCGGCGTAGCCGTAGACGTCGGCGGGAAGCGGGTCCAGCACGGTCATGACGGGTCCTCCTGTGTGGTGGCGGTGGGGTGCGCGGCCGGGGCCGTCCCGGCGGCGAGGACGTCGGCGGCCCTCATCGGGCCAGCACCCCCGCCTCGACGAGCTCCTCGATCTGGGCGTCGGTGCGGCCCAGCTCGCGCAGGACGTCGGCGCCGTCGGCACCCAGCTGCGGGGCCGGGCTGCGGAGCCCGGCGGGGGTGCCGGCGAAGCGGACCGGGAAGCCGATGGAGCGGTAGCGGCCCTCCGTGGGGTGGTCGGCCTCGGCGAGGATCCCGCCGCCGGTCACGTACGGGTCGTCCTCCGCGTCGTCGACGGACAGCACCGGCGCGAACGGGATCGAGTGGTCGGCGCACAGCTCTCCCCACTCGGCGGTGGTGCGCGACGGGGCGAGCTCGCCGATCAGCGCGTACAGCTCGGGCTGGTGCCGCGAGAGCGCCTCGGAGCCGGCGAACCGCTCGTCGGTGGCGAGGTCCTCGCGGCCGGCGGCGCGGAAGAAGTCGGCGATGTTCGCCGGGGTGTAGGGCAGGATGCAGGCCCAGCCGTCGGCGGTGGCGACGGCCTCGTGCTTCTCCGCCATCGACCGGTTGAACCCGGTCGGCCCCTCCGCGGGGACGAACGTGTGCCCGGACAGGTGCTCGACCAGGTTGAACGCCAGCAGGGTGTCGGTCATCGGCACCTCGACGAGCTGCCCCTCGCCGGTGGCGCGCTGGTGGATCACCGCGGCCAGCGTGGAGTAGGCGATCGTCAGGGCGCAGACCTTGTCGGCGAGGATCGTCGGCGCGTACGACGGCGTGCCGGTCGCCCGGCGCATCAGGTCCACCATCCCGGAGGACGCCTGCACGATCTCGTCGTAGGCGGCGCGGTCGGCGAGCTCCGAGTCGCTGCGGAAACCCTGCGCACGCACGTGGACCAGGCGCGGGAACCGCTGCGACACCGCGTCGGGGGCGAGCCCCAGCCGGGCCAGCGCCCCGGGGCGCATGGTGGTGACGAGCACGTCGGCGGTGCCGAGCAGGTCGTCCAGGACGGCGCGGCCCCCGTCGGTCTTGAGGTCGAGGGCGAGCGAGCGCTTGTTGCGGTTCACGTTCAGCGCCAGCGCCCCCATCCCGGGGTGGCGCTGCGGCATCGTGCGGCGCGTCATGTCGCCCGTCGGCGGCTCGACCTTGATCACCTCGGCGCCCATGTCACCGAGGATCTGGCAGGCGTACGGGCCCATCACGACCGAGGCCAGATCGATCACGCGCAGCCCTTCGAGTGCTCCCGCTGTGCTCACGTCCCTCACGTCCTTCCGTCGGGGTTCTCGCTCCGCACAACATCAGCATGGCTACCGACGTTCCCTGATGCGAGTTACGCTTACCCAAATGCGTACTCATCACCGGACCGTGGACCGGGTGGCCGCGCTGCTGGAGGCCGCGGCGCGCCGCCCGGGCGGGAGCACGCTGTCGTCGCTGGCCCGCCGGGTCGGGGCACCGGTGTCGTCCGTGCAGAAGCTCGTCGACGGCCTCGTGGCCACCGGATACCTCGACGAGCGGGACCGTCGCTACACGCTCGGGCCCGCGCCGTGGATGCTCGCCGCCCGCGCCGGCGTCCCGCCGGTCCCCGCGGTCCCGCACGACGCGCTGGACCACCTCGCCCGGGTGACGGGCCTCCCGGTGCTGCTGGCCGCCCGGATCGGCGACGACGCCGTCTACCTGGACTGGGCCGGTGCCGACGAGTCGTTCGACGTGGCGCTGTCGGCGCGGGTGCGGGCGCCGCTCCCGGACACCGCGGCCGGGCGGGTCCTGCTCGCGCACCTGCCGCCGGAGGAACGCAAGCGGATCGCGCTGCACGCGCACGAGGGCGACCCGGCGGCGGCCGCCGCGCTGCTGGAGACCTGTGCCCGGATCCGGGAGGCAGGCGGGGAGCGCGGCGCCAGCGGGACGCTGCTGCCCGGGGCCGCGGCGGTCGCGGTCCCGCTGCGCCGCGAGGGCCGGGTGACGGGTGCGCTGTCCGCGGCCGCCCCGCACGCCGGCGAGGTCCCGGCGGGCGTCGCGCAGGCGCTGGCCGACGCCGCCGACGCGTGGTCGGGCTGAGGCACCTCCGGGGTGTTTGTCCGGGGCCTCAGCGGGAAGGCGGATGGTGATGCGAAACATCTGGATCCGAGACCTGAACGACAGCGCCGGCCCGTTCGCGACCGTGGTCATGGACGCCACGCACGACACGGCCGACGCGACCGAGCAGTACCGGCTGCGGTGGCGCGACCTGCGCGAGCGGCTCGTCGACGCCGGTGCCGACGACGCGACGCTCGCGGTGCTCGACGAGGCCGTGACCGGCGCCGGCGCTCCCGACGGCACGGCGGGCCGGCTGCTCGTCGCCGACTCCGCCCGCGTCCTGCTCGACCGGCACTGCGAGGTGCCGCCGGAGCGTGGCACCGCGAGCTGGGGGCCGGTCCCCGACCTGCTCGCCGTGCTCTCCTCGGGCGGTGACGAGGTGCCGACGGTCGTGGTCGCGGTCGACCGGACCGGCGGTGAGATCCGCGCCGTCGACGGTTCGGTGGAGACGGTGAGCTCGGACGCGACCGGACCGGTGCACAAGGCGAACACCGCAGGCCCCGGCGAGGGTGGCGCCGACGCCCGGGTGGAGGAGACCTGGAAGCGCAACGCCCAGGCCGTCGCCGAGCGGGTCGACAAGCTCGTCCGCGGCGGCAACGCGGGACTGCTCGTGGTCGCCGGGGACGCACCGGCCCGCGCCCGGCTGCGCGACGAGCTCGCCCCGGCCTCGGCCGAGATCATGGCGGAGATCGAGAACACCGGCGGCACGGTCCCCGAGCAGGTCGACGACACCGTGCGCGCCGCCGCCGACGACGTCCGCGAGCAGCGCCGGGTGACCGCGGTGACCAGCTACGCGACCGCGTCGGGCCGCACCGACGGCCTCGCCGTGACCGGGCTGTCCGGCGTCGCCGCAGCCGCCCGCGCGCACGCCGTGGAGACGCTGCTGGTCGACCCGTCGGCGGTGCCGGGGACCGAACTCCTCGTCGGAACGGACCCGACCGCCGTCGCCGAGCGGGCCGACGAGCTGCTCGCCGGCGGACCGGAGACCTCCGGGCCCGCCGCGGACGTGCTGGTGCGGGCGGTCGTCTCCGCGGACGGTGACGTGGTGCAGGCCCGCCCGGGCGACGACGTCACCCTCTCCGACGGCCTGGGCGCGATCCTGCGCTTCCCGGTCGGCCCGGCCGCCTGACGTTCCGTCCGGCATGATCGGGAGCCATGAGCGACGAGCGCAGTGCGGCGACCGGCGAGCGGATCGAGGCGGCACGGGTGGTCGACGCGTCGCCGTCGGCGATCTTCGCGGTGCTGCGTGACCCGCACGGTCACGTGGCGATCGACAGCTCCGGGATGCTGATGTCGGCAGAGGGCGAGCCGGTCACGGCGACGGGGGACAGGTTCCTCGTCCACATGGACCGCGAGGCCCTCGGTGACCGTCCGATGGGGCGCTACGACGTGCACGTCGTGATCACCGCCTACGAGCCGGACCGTGAGATCGCATGGACCATCGACGGCACCATGCGGCCTCCGGTCGGGCACGTCTACGGCTACCGGCTGGAGCCCGCCGGGGAGGGCGCCACCCGGGTCGTGTCGTACTGCGACTGGTCGGACATCCACCCGGACTACCGCGGGCTCGGGTTCCCGCTGATCTCCGGGGAGGCGCTCCGGGCGACCCTCGGCATCCTGGCGCGCACCGTTCAGGACCGCTGACGGGCCCCGCCCCGCCGACGTCCGAGCCACCCCCCGCGCAGCACCGGCCACGACGCGCAGGCCCACAGCGCCCACGCCACCAGCATCGGCTGGAACACCAGGCGCAGCGCGCGGGCGCCGTCGGTGTCGAGCCCGAACGCGGCGGTGCCGGTCAGGTACTGCGACACGTTCCCCGGGAACACCAGCACGAACAGCGCGGCCACGGTCAGGCCGGTGGCCGGGCGGACCCGCGCCGGAGCCACGAGGACCGCCGCGGCCAGGGCGATCTCGACGAGCCCGGAGACCAGCACGATCACGCCCGGGGCGGGCAGGAACGGTGGGACCTGCGCGCCGAACTCGGCGGGAACCAGCAGGTGGGCGACGCCGGCGGTCACCAGGAAGGCGCCGAGCAGCAGGCGGGCGGTGGTGCGGAGCATCGGTCGGTCCTTCCGGTGACGGCGGCCGGATCCCGAACTTTTCCGGCCCGTGTGGGTTACCGCGGTCGTGCGCGGGTATCCCGAAGTCCTGACGACCTCGGAACCGGGCCGGATGCTGGGGAGCCTTCCGGTCCGTCGCCCCGGGGTCCGGGGCGCGGCCGCTCGGGGGCGGTGGCGCCCCGGACCCCGTCCCGTCGCCACCGATCTCAGTGCCACCGGTGGAACCGCTGGTGCAGTGCGCGGACCCGGGGCGCGAGATCGGGGTCGGGGCCCTCCACCCGGACCCCCGGCGCCACCTCCGACACCGGAAGCGGCCGGACCGGGGGCGACGGTGTCCCGATCTCCTGCAGCCACGTGGTGAGCTGGGCCGTCGAGCTCGCGTAGACGATGCGTCCCAGCCCGACCCAGGCGTGCGCGGCCGCGCACATGGGGCAGTGCTCACCGGAGGTGTAGACGGTCGCCCCGGCCCGCTCACCGGGAGTGAGCAGCTCCGTCGCGCGCCGGGCCAGCTCGAACTCCGGATGACGGGTGGGGTCCCCGCCGGCGACCCGGTTCCGGTCCTCGGCCCGCACGACGCCCGAGGCGTCGACCAGCACCGACCCGAACGGCTCGTCCCCGGCCCCGAGGGCCTGTTCGGCCAGCTCGACGCACCGGCGCAGATGCACGCGGTCCTGCTCGTCCATCGCCCGATCACCCCTTCCGGTCCCGCCGATCGTAGGGCCGTTCCGGGCCCGCCCGCGGCGCGCCGGACACGACGCCCGGTGGACTCCGCGCGGTGACGGCCTACCCTGTGGGGATGGACCGGACCGGAACCGTTGCGCCGCTGGCGCTCGACGAGCAGCTCTGTTTCGCGCTGCACTCGGCCTCGCGGGCGATGACCGGCTGTTACCGACCGATCCTCGACGCGATCGGCCTCACCTACAGCCAGTACGCGGTGCTGCTGGTGCTGTGGGCCGAGGAGTCCGTGCCGCAGCGCGAGCTCGGCGAGCGGATGGTCCTGGACAGCGGCACGCTGTCGCCGATGCTGACCCGGCTCGAGAAGCGCGGGCTCGTCGTGCGGGCCCGCCGTCCCGACGACGAGCGCACCGTGCAGGTCTCGCTGACCGAGGAGGGTCGGGCCCTGCGCAGCCGGGCCGCGGTCGCGCAGGAGCAGGTCATCCGGGCGACCGGGATGGATCTCGACGAGCTCTTCCGCCTGCGCGACGACCTCCAGCGGCTCGCCGCGCGGCTGCGTGACGGACGCGACGAGCACGACGAGCCGGCCGGCTGAGTTCTCCCGCTCACGTCCACCGGCACCCTCCTGTCCCCGGGTATATGCTTGCCGACAGGCAACAGAACGACAGGCGGGAGACCGGAGCACGATGAGTCTCGACCCCGACGAGCTGGCCCGGCTGCGCGTCGTCCTCGCCCGGATCGGGCGCGGCCTGGACCGGCACTCCCGCGGGTCCGAGCTCACCCGCACCCAGGTCTCGGTGCTCGGCACGGTCGTCGTGCGCGGGCCGATCGGGATGGGCGAGCTCGCGACCCTCGAGGGGCTCAACCCGACGATGCTGTCCCGGATGGCGGGCAAGCTGGAGGCGGCCGGGCTGCTGGCCCGCGACACCGACCCCGACGACGGTCGCGCCGTCCGGGTGGCCGCGACCGGGACCGGCCGGGCCGAGCACGAGCGGCAGCGCGCGGAGCGGGCCAGGCTGCTCGCCGAGCACGTCGACGCCCTGCCCGACGTCCAGGCCGACGGCCTGCGTGCCGCGCTCCCCGCGCTGGAGGCCCTCGCGTCGTCGCTGCGGGACGCCCGGTGATCACCGGCTCGGCGCTCCGCTCGTCGGCCCGGTCCGCCGCCGGCCGCACCTTCGCCGCGCTGTCCGGGCCCAACTACCGGCTCTGGTTCGGCGGACAGTCGATCTCGCTGGTCGGCACCTGGATGCAGTCGGTCGCCCAGTCCTGGCTGGTCTACGAGCTGACCGGGTCCGCGGCCGTGCTCGGCACCGTCGTCGCGATGCAGACCCTGCCCACCCTGCTGCTCGGGCCGTACGCGGGCGTGTGGGTGGACCGGGTCGACAAGCGGCGGCTGATGGTCGGGCTGCAGTCGGTCATGGGCCTGCAGGCACTCGCGCTGGCCGTGCTGACCCTGACCGGGACGGTCGCGCTCTGGCACGTCTACGTCCTGGCCGCGGTGCTGGGGCTGAACAAGGCGTTCGAGAACCCGGCCCGGCAGGCGTTCGTGCAGGAGCTGGTCGGCCGCGACGACCTGCGCAACGCCGTCACCCTCAACTCGGTGCTGACCAACGCCGCCCGCGCGGTCGGCCCCGCCGTCGCCGGCCTGGTGATCGTCGCCGGGGGCACCGGGGTGTGCTTCGCGGTGAACGCGGCCAGCTTCGTCGCCGTCGTGACGTCGCTGCTGCGGCTCGACGTCTCCGCGCTCACCCCGACCGAGCCCGCCCCGCGGGCGCCCGGGCAGCTCCGCGAGGGACTGGCCTACGTCCGCGGCAACCCCGACCTGCTCGTCCCGCTGGTCATGATGGCGCTGATCGGCTGTCTGGCCTACGAGTTCCCGGTGGTGCTGCCGGTCGTCGCGTCGGAGACGTTCGGCGGGAACGCGAGCACCTACGGCTACCTCACCGGGGCGATGGGCGTCGGCGCCGTGATCGGCGGGCTGGTCGTCGCCGGGCGGGGCCGGACCGGGCTGCCGTCCCTGGTGCGCACGGCGCTCGTGTTCGGCGTGGTGCTCGGCCTCGCGGCGGCCGCCCCGTCGTTGTGGGTCGCGCTCGTCGCGATGGCGATGGTCGGGATGGCCAGCGTGGCGTTCATGGCGGGCGGGAACAGCACGATGCAGCTGGCCTCGGAGCCGCACATGCGGGGCCGGGTGATGGCGTTGTGGTCGGTCGCCTTCCTCGGCTCGACCCCGATCGGCGGCCCGGTCGCGGGGTGGGTGAGCGAGCACCTCGGCGGCCGGGGCGGCCTCGCGCTCGGCGCCGTCGCCTGCCTGGCCGCGGCCCTCATCGGCCTGCCCGCCGCCCGGCGTGCTGCGCGGGCGGAGCGGGACGGGCGGTCAGCGGATCCGGCCGCCGGTGGCGATGCGGAGGAGGTCGCGCGCGGTCCCCTGCGGTGACGTGCCCTCCTGCCAGACCGCGCGGAACTCGCGGCCGAGATCGGCGCCGTGCACCGGGACCTCGACCGCGGAGCCCGCGGCCAGGTCGGCGGCCACCGACGTCCGCCCGAGGAGCGCCGGGCCGTCGCCGGCCCGCACGGCCGCGCGGACGGCCGCGTCGGCGGCGAGCTCGGACAGCGGCGCGGCGGCCGTGACCCCGGGGGCGGCCGCGGTGAGCGCGGCCTCGGCGGCGGGCCGCGACCCCGTCCCCGGGCGGCGGGTGAGCAGGGGAGTGGCGAGCAGCTCCGCGGCGCCGACCCCCGGCCCGCCCGCCCAGTGGTGCCCGGGAGCGACGACGAGGACGAGCGCGTCCGTCGCGACGGTCGCGGCGTGCAGCTTGTCCAGCGGGCCGGGCGTCTCGACGACGCCGACGGCCGCGTCGCCGTCGCGCACCGCGGTCGCGGGGTCGTCGGTGTCGAGCAGCGAGATCCGCCCGCCCGGGCCGTCCCGCAGCTCCACCAGCCAGCGGGGGAGCAGGCACTCCGCCACCCCCGACCCGGCCGCCAGGACGACCGGGTCGGTCCCGTCCGGCGCCGGGCGCAGCACCGCCAGCGCCGCGTCGAGATCGCGGGCCGTGTCCAGCAGCGGACCGGCCCACTCCGCCAGCAGCACCCCGCGGGCGGTGAGCCGCCCCGACCGGCCGCGCCGCGTCCGCTCGAGGACGGGCCCGCCGACCTGCTGCTCCAGTGTCCGGAGCCGCGACGACGCGGCCTGCACCGACAGCCCCTGCTCCTGCGCGGCGGCGGCGAGCCCGCCGGTGCGGGCCACGGTGACGACCAGGGCGAGCGCGGTCAGGTCGGGGACGCGTACGGGTGCGGTGGACATCCGGTCCAGCCTAGGCGCAGGTACCGCCGCGGACCGGTACGGCCGCCGGTGTCACACCCCGAACAGGCCTCGCAGGTAGGCGGCCTGCCCGGCGTGCTGCAGGTCGTCGCCGAGCACGCTCACCAGCCGCACGCCCAGGCTCACACCCTCGCCCCAGGTCGAGGGCAGGATCCGGGACAGGTCGTCGTCGCCGAGACCGCCCAGGTGCGCCACCGTGCGGGCGTGCACGGCCTCGCCGTACCCGGTGAGGAGCCCCGCGGTCGTGCGGACCCGCCCGACCTGCTCCGGGGTGTGGCCGAACCCGGTGTCGGCGGGATCGAGGTCCAGGCCGAAGCGGTCGGCCCAGCCGTCGCCGGTCCAGACCTGGCCGGTGCCGAACGCCTCGGCGACGTGGTCGTCCTGCACCCGCAGCAGGTGCCAGACCAGCCAGCCGATCGGGTTCCCGGGCCCACCGGACCCGGCGACCTCCGGACGGCGGGCGAGATCGGCCTCGGTCAGCCCGTCGAGCACGTCGTGCACCAGCTCGTCGACGCGGCCGAAGTGGTCGATGAGCAGCTCCGCGGAGGTCGTCATGCTGCGAGGCTTCCCACCCGGGGCGATCCGTATGCTCCCTTCCGCATGCGGGCCGGTGCGGCCTAGCGTGGAACGCGGTGAGCCGGACCGGACCGAATCCCGCGGAGTGATCATCGACGCCGAGAAGACCCACAGCGCGCACTGGGGCGTGTTCACCGCCCGCTACGACGGCCGTCGGTTGCGGGTCCGCCCACACCCCGGCGACCCGGACCCGTCGCCGGTGCTGGACAACATCCCGTCCGCCGTCGGACACCCGGCACGGGTCGCCGCGCCCGCGGTGCGGCGCGGCTGGTGGGAGCGCGGGCCGGGGCGCGACCCCGGCCGCGGACGCGACGGGTACCGCACGGTCTCCTGGGAGGCCGTCCTGGACCGGCTCGCCGAGGAGACCCACCGGGTCCGCTCGACCCACGGCGACGAGGCCGTCTACGGCGGGTCGTACGGATGGGCGTCGGCCGGGCGCTTCCACCACGCGCAGGGCCAGCTGCACCGCTTCCTGGCGGTGACCGGCGGCTACACCCGCTCGGTCAACTCCTACTCCGGTGGCGCCGCGGAGGTGCTGCTGCCGCAGATATTGGGCGGGTTCGACGCCGTCACCCGCTACGCCGTCACCTGGGACCAGGTCGCCGCGCACACCGACACCGTGCTCGCGTTCGGCGGGATGGCGCTGAAGAACTCGGGCATCGCGGCGGGCGGGGTGTCGCGGCACGTGGAGCGCGGTGCGATGCGCGCCGCCCGGGACCGGGGCGCGATGTTCGTGCTGGTCAGCCCGCTGCGTCCGGATCTGCCCGAGGAGGTCGACGCGACCTGGCTGCCGATCCGCCCCGGCACCGACGTGGCGCTGATGCTCGCGCTGATGCACACCGTCGTCGCCGAGGGCCGGCACGACTCGGACTTCCTCGCCTCGCACTGCGACGGCTGGGAGACGCTGCGCGAGTACCTGTTCGCCGCCCCCGCCAAGGACGCCGCCTGGGCGTCGGCGATCACCGGCATCGACGCGTCCGCGATCCGGGAGCTGGCCTGGCGGATCGCCTACGGCCGCACCCTGGTCACCGTCGCGCAGTCGCTGCAGCGCGCCGAGCACGGGGAGCAGCCGGTCTGGGGCGGGACGGCGCTCGCGGCCGTCCTCGGTCAGATCGGGCTGCCCGGCGGCGGGTTCAACTACGGCCTCGGCTCCCTCGGGCACTACGGCCGGCCGCGCAACGCGGTGCCGGTCCCGAGCTTCTCCCGGGCCCCGAACCCGGTGAACTCGTTCATCCCGGTCGCCCGGGTCGCGGACATGCTGCTGCACCCGGGCGGGACCTACGACTACGACGGCGCCGAGCGCACCTACCCGCACGTGCGGATGGCCTGGTGGGCGGGCGGCAACCCGTTCCACCACCACCAGGACCTGCGCCGGCTGCGGCGGGCGGTCGCCGAGCTGGACACCTTCGTCGTGCACGACCCCGTCTGGACGGCGACGGCCCGGCACGCCGACGTCGTCCTGCCCTCGACCATGACGATCGAGCGCGACGACATCGGCGCCACCAGCTCCGACGCGCTGCTCGTCGCGATGAAGCAGCTCGTCCCCGTGCACGGCGAGGCCCGTGACGACTACGACGTGCTCTCCGCGCTCGCGCACCGGCTCGGCCACGGCGAGGCCTTCACCGAGGGCCGCACCGCGCACGAGTGGCTGGTGCACATGTACGACCGCACCCGCAAGGCGCTCGCCGACCGGGGCGAGCCCGCGCCGGACTTCGAGGAGTTCTGGGAGCGCGGGGAGCTGGAGCTGCCGCGACGGCCCGACGACGGCGGTGTGCTCGCTCGGTTCCGCGCCGACCCCGAGGGCCACCCGCTGCCGACGCCGTCCGGCCGGGTCCAGGTCGGGTCGGCGACGATCGCCGGGCACGGCTACGACGACTGCCCCGGCCACCCGGCATGGCGGGAACCGACCGAGGCCCCGGACGAGCGGCACCCGTTCTGGCTGGTCTCCAACCAGCCGGCGACCCGGCTGCACTCGCAGCTCGACTTCGGCGCGCACAGCTCCGGGTCGAAGCGGTCCGGACGCGAGGTCGTCCGGATCCACCCGGACGACGCCGGCCCGCTCGGGATCGCCGACGGCGACGTCGTCCGGCTGCACAACGACCGCGGCGCGACCCTCGCCGCCGCCCGCCTCACCGACGACATCCGGCCCGGGGTGCTGCAGCTCCCGACCGGCGCGTGGTGGGCGCCGACGGCCGATCCGGAGCGCCCCGAACTCGGCGACGACGGGCTGTGCGCGCACGGCAACCCGAACGCGGTCACCCGCGACCGCGGCTCGTCGCGGTTCGCCCAGGGCTGCACCGGACAGCTCTGCGCGGTCGCGGTGAGCCGGTTCGACCATCCGCTGCCCGCGGTGGAGGTGCACCGGGCGCCGGAAGCACCGTGAGTGCCGTGAGCGCCGCGGACGGCACGAGCCGTCCGGCGGCCGGTCGCGCCCCGCCGGTCAGGAACGTGCGGCGGCGGGGTCCGCGAGGTCACGCTCGATCTGCTCCAGCGTGCGGCCCTTGGTCTCGGGCAGCAGCCGGGTCGCGTAGACGTAGCCCAGCGCCGTCGTCACCGCGAAGAACAGGAAGTTCCAGCCCGCGCCGAACGCCTCCAGCAGGCTCGGGAACAGCAGCGCGACGGTCATGTTGAACAGCCAGTTGAACGTCACGCAGAACGCGACGGCCCCGGCCCGGACCCGCAGCGGGAACAGCTCCGGCAGCAGGACCCACTGCACCGGTCCCCACGAGATCGAGAACGACGCGATGTAGACGACGATCCCGGCCAGGGTCAGCCCGAGCAGCAGCGGGCCCTGCTCCAGCCCGGACAGGTTCGTCACCGCCAGCACGATCATCGCGACGCACATGCCCAGCGCACCCCAGCGCAGCAGCGGGCGCCGCCCGGCCCGGTCGATCAGCCACATGCCGGGCAGCGTCATCAGCATGTTCACCGCACCGATGGCGACGTTGGCACCGATCGCCCCGGTCGCCCCGAACCCGACCTCGGTGAGCAGCGTCGGCGCGTAGTAGATGATCGTGTTGATCCCGACGAAGTTCTGGAAGAACACCAGCAGGAGCCCGATCACCATCAGGCGCCGCAGCCGCGGTGCGAACAGGCTGCGGATCGAGACCCGCTCGGTGTGCTCGCGCTCGACGCGCACGCTCTCCTTGATCTCGTCGAGCTCCGCGTCGGCGATCTCCGTGGTGCTGCGCAGCCGGCGCAGCAGCCGTCGCGCGTCGGCCTCGCCGCCGTCGGCCTTGTGCGCGACGAGCCACCGCGGGCTCTCCGGCTGGGTGTAGATGCCGATCGCCAGCACGACGGCCGGGATCACGCCGAGCCCGATCATCCAGCGCCAGTCCCGCGCCTCGGCGAACGCGTACGCGGTGACGTAGGCGAGGAAGATCCCGACGGTCACGAGCAGCTGCATCAGCGAGGTGAGACGTCCGCGGATGTGGGCGGGCGCGAGCTCGGAGAGGTACATCGGGACGACCACCGAGACGATGCCGACGCCGATCCCCATCACGAACCGGAACCCGACCAGCATCGCGACGGTGACCCCGAGCGCCGTGCCCAGGGTGCCGACCACGAAGACGATCCCGCCGGCGAGGATCAGCAGCCGCCTGCCGAGGGTGTCGGCCAGCCGGCCCGAGACCCCGGCGCCCAGCATCGCCCCGACCAGCAGGCCGGACACGACGAGGCCCTCCTGCAGCGACGTGAGCGGGACGTCGTCCGGGATGAAGAGGATCGCGCCGGAGATCACCCCGGTGTCGAAGCCCCACAGGATCCCGCCGAGCGCGCCGAAGAACCAGATCGCCCACTGCGACGGCCGTCGTGCCGCCTCCGCCCCCGAAGTCACCCGATGATCGTCCGTCGATGGGTTGCGGGTCGCAACCGGAACCGGGTGGACCTCGACTGGTCGTCCGGCTATATTTCTGGCCGTGCGGTCAGATTCCAGGGCGGACGGTCAGAAGACGTTCATCGAGCAGGCGCGACGGCGACAGATCATCGAGGCCGCGGTCACGACGGTGGCCGGCGACGGGTTCGGCAACGCCTCCCTGGCGGCGATCGCACGCACCGCGGGGATCTCGAAGGGGGTCATCTCCTACCACTTCTCCGGCAAGGAGGAGCTGATGGAGGAGTGCGTGACGGCGATCTACACCGGGATCGCCGAGCGGGTCGTCCCGCAGCTGGAGGGGCTGGCCCCGCTGGAGACGGTGCGCGCGCACGTGCTGGCCGTCGCCCGCGACGGCGTGGCGCACCGGGACGAGCTGGTGGCGGTGGGGGAGATCGTCACGCACCTGCGGCGCAAGGACGGCCGGTTGCGCTACGGCGTGACCACCAACGAGGACCTGTACCTCGGCCTGGAGTGGATGTACGGCCGGGCCGTCGAGGCCGGCGAGGTCCGCCGGTTCGACCACCGCGTGATGGCGGTGACGGTGCAGTCCGCACTGGACTCGATGTTCGCGTACTGGATCGCGCGGCCGGAGACGGATCTCGTCGCGTATTCCGAGGAGCTCGCCGACCTGCTGGTGGCGGCGATCCGACGACCTGAGGGGGAAGGGTCATGACGACGACGGGGGAGCGGGCCGGGCCCGCCGGCACGGAGGGGACGACCGGGGCCCGGGTCCGGGGCCGGGTTCGCACGGCCTGGCCGGACGCCGTCCGGGTGGGCCTGACCGCGCTGGTGGTCGCCCACCACTGCGCCATCACCTACTCGCACATCCCGGCCTGGACGTACTACGAGCCACCCACCGACGGCTCGGCGGTGCTGCTCGACGCGTTCGTCGCGGTGAACCAGGCCTGGTTCATGGGGGCGTTCTTCCTGATCTCCGGCTGGTTCGTGCCGGGATCGGTGGACCGGCACGGCGTGCGCGGGTTCGTCCGGGGGCGGCTGCTGCGGCTCGGGGTGCCGTTCCTGGCGTTCGTGTTGCTGCTCAAGCCGGTCTACTATCTCCCGGCCTGGAACGGCACCGGGAACGCGTTGCTGTGGGCGCTGACCACGCCGGACCCCGGCCCGCTCTGGTTCGTGCTGCTGCTCCTGGTGTTCTCGCTGGCCTACGCCCTGGTCCGGGGCGTGCGGGGACGCGCGGGGGCGGGCACGGATCCGGAGACCGGTGGCCGGGTGCCCGGGGTGCCCGCGGTCGTCGCCGCGGGCTTGGTGCTCGCGGCGGTGTCCTGGCTGTGGTGGATCGCGGTGCCGATCGGGACGTTCTGGACGGTCCTGCCGTCGGCGGGGTACCTGCCGCAGTACGCGCTGTGCTTCGCGATCGGGATCGCCGGTGGGCGGCGCGGCTGGTTCGACCGGCTGCGTCCGCGGACCGGGGTGGCCGCGGGCGGGATCGCGGTGGTTACCGGCCTGGCCTGGCTGGTCGCCGTCGCCACCGGCGGACCCGGGGCGAACGGGGGCGGGACGGCGATCTCGGCGGTGACGGCCGTGCTCAACGGGGTGTTCACCGTGACGGTGATCGTGGCGGTGCTGGTCGCGGCGCGGCGGTGGCTGGACCGGTCCGGGCCGGTCGCGCGGTTCCTGTCGGCCGACGCCTACGCGGTGTTCGTCCTGCACGCGCCGATCGTGGCCTGGCTGGGCGTGGCGCTGGCCGGTGTCGCGGCGCCGGCCGCGCCGAAGGCCCTCCTGCTGGTCGCGCTGTCCCTGCCGCTGTGCTGGGCGGCGGCGTGGGTGGTGCGCCGGCCCCGGGTGGTCCGCCGGTTCCTGTAGCGCCGGTTCCTGTAGCGGCGGCTCCCGTGGCGGTGGCGCCGGTGGGTCCCGGGATCGAGGGGTTTCCGGGATCGGCCGGCGCCGGGTCTCAGGAGCGGAACGCGAGCAGCACGCCCTTGCCGACGGGCACCGTGACCGTGTGCACCCCCGGCTCGGCGTCCAGCCGTTCGGCCAGTGGAGCGACCTCGGCGGCGTGCGAGAGCGCGTTGTCCACGGCGAGCAGCCCGCCCGGGTGCAGCACGCGCGTCGGGTGCGGCCACCACGACGCGTACTCGGTCCGCTCGGCGTCGAGGAACAGGAGATCGAGGCTCCCGTCCGGCCACCCGGCGAGCAGCCCGCCGCCGTCGCCGCGCAGGAAGGTGACCCGCCCGGTCAGGCCCGCCTCGTCGATCCGGTCCCGGGCACCGGCTTGCAGCCCGGTGTCGACGCTGGTCAGGTGCCCGCCGGTGCCGGCGAGTGCCTCCGCGAGGACGAGCGTGGAGGCACCCTGCGAGGTGCCGATCTCGACGGCCTCGCGGGCGCGGGTCAGGCGGACGAGGAAACCGAGCAGCGCCCCCGCGTCCGGTTCGAGGACGCGCCACCGCCGCAGCCGATCGGGCTCGGCGGCGTCGTGCGCCGCGGCGTCGGCCAGCAGCCTGTCGAGCACGCGGTGCACCTTCGGATCCACGGCCGCCAGTCTGTACCCGCCCGGCCACTCCTCGCCGTCCCTGTCGCTGCCGTCCCAGTCGCCGCCTCCCCTGTCGCCGCCGCCCGGCGGCGAGTCTCCGCGCGTCGCGTTCCGCGGAACGCGGAGGACACCCTCGGCGCTCACCGAATCCGGTTCCGCTCACGCGATCCGGTGAGCGCGGGCCGATCAGGTGAGCGTCGGCGGCCGACGTCGCGTTCCGCGGAACGCGATGCTGTCCGTCGCGGGACGTGCCGCTGCGTTCGGCGGAACACAGGTCGTCGCGTCGCGGGTGGCTGTCAGGCGGCGGTCCGGCGGGCCGCGGCCAGCCGGCGGCGCCCGCCCTCGGTACGCGCGTCGACCGTCCGCACGCCGAGTGCCTTGGCCAGGCCGGTCGGTGGCATGTCGCCGTAGATCGTCTCGAACTCCTTCACGACGAAGGTCTCGTGCCAGATCCCGACCGCCCCGGGGACTCGGCGGGCGCGGCGGTTGAACGCCGCCCAGGCCGGCCGGTGCAGGGCGGAGGTGTCGTTCGCGTAGGCGTAGAGCGACTCGTGGTCCCGCCAGTACTGGACGACCATCGGCCCACCGGCGCCGATCGTCAGGCGGTAGCCGAGAAGTCCCGATCCCGGGTCGGCCGAGAGCTCGGCGAGCATCTTCGGCATCGCGGTGAACGTCGGGAGCCAGGCGTCCGGGCGCCAGGGCTTGCTGAACCGCATGCCGATCAGGAAGACGACGATCTCGTCGTCGGTGGCCTCGTTCGTCGTCCGGGTGTACTGCGCCATCGTCCGGTCCCTTCGTGGTCGCCGTGGTCGCAGGCTACCGCCGATCGGATAGTGACGCTATCCGTAACAGGAGGGTGTTCCCGGGCGTGGTGACGACGAGCACCGGGGAAGGGTTCTCGGAGATCGCTGCCTGAGGCAGCGATTCCGCAGGAGGTGCCGGCTGGTCCGGAGTCCGGCTCGCCGGACAGCGGCCGGACAGCGGCCGGGCTGCGGCTGGGCGGCGGGCGTCCCGGCCGGGCCGGTCTACGTCGCCAGCCAGGCCCGCACCTCGTCGGAGTCCGCGCCGAGGGGCGGTGGCGAGCGCCGGTAGGACGGCGGGGTGCCCGACCAGGTGACCGGGTTGCGGAGGGTGGGCACCGCGGCGTCGTCGCCGGCGCGGACGACCGGCTCCAGGCCGAGCTCCTCGGCGAGCGCGACGCCGCCGTCGACCGAGTTGATCGGCCCGCAGGGCACGCCGACCTCGGTGATCGCGGTGTACCACTCCTGCGCGGAGCGGGTCGCGAGCCGGGCGCGCAGCCGCTGCTCGATCTCGGCGCGGTGGTCGATCCGGTCCGACATCGTGGCGAACCGCGGGTCCTCCGCCATCGCCGGGTCGCCGAGGACGGTGGCGAGCTTGCGGAACTGGCCGTCGTTCGCGGCTATGACGATCAGCTCGCCGTCCGCGGTCGGCATCGGCTGGTACGGGAAGACGCTCGGGTGCTCGTTGCCCATCCGGTGCGGCACGGCGCCGGCGGCGACGTAGGCCTCGGTCTGGTTGACCAGCGTCGACATCGCGACCGACAGCAGGTTCGTCTCCAGCAGCTGGCCCTCGCCGGTCAGCTCGCGGTGCCGCAGGGCGGCGCTGACCGCGAGGGCCGCGTGCAGGCCGGTGAGCACGTCGAACACGGCGGTGCCCGCGCGGTACGGCGGACCGTCGGCGGCGCCGGTCAGGCTCATCAGGCCCGAGACCGCCTGGACGAGCAGGTCGTAGCCCGGCAGGTGGGCGCCGCCCCGGGTGCCGAACCCGGAGATCGAGCAGTAGACGACCGACGGGTTCTCCCGGGCGACGGCGGCGTGGTCCAGCCCGAAGCGCGCCATCCCGCCCGGCTTCATGTTCTCCACCAGGACGTCGGCCCGGCGTGCCAGCCGCTGCGCCAGGTCCCGGTCGCCCGGGTCGGACAGGTCGAGCACGATCGACCGCTTGTTCCGGTTGATCGACAGGTAGTAGGTGGCGATGTCGCCGTGCTCGGGGTCGGTGACGACCGGTGGCTTCCAGGTGCGGGTGTCGTCGCCGCCCGGTCCCTCGACCTTGACCACCGTGGCGCCGAGGTCGGCCAGCATCATGGTCGCGTACGGCCCGGCCAGGACGCGGGAGAAGTCGGCGACGAGCACGCCGTCCAGCGGTCCTCCGGTGGGCTCGTCGCCGAGCGGGGGATGATCCACGTCCGGGCACGCTAGCCGTGTGCGCGCGGCGCCGACAACCGTGGCGGCATCTTGCCGGACACTGGCGTTCCTGCCGGTTCCCCGCGGGGCGCGATCCCGCCACGATCGTCGCCATGAACAGCGAGAACAGCACCGCGACCAGCGCCGTCGTCCAGGTACTCGTCCGGCTCGGCCGTGCCCTGCGCGACGTCGGCCGCGCCCACGAGGAGCTGTGGGCCCGGCTCGAGCGGATCGACCCGAACCCGTGGGAGGAGCTGCACTGGGAGCCGACCGCGGGCGGGTGGCGGCTCTACGGCAGTCACCTGCCGGGGGAGAGGTCCCCGTCGACGTAGACCCAGCGCCCGTCCTCCCGGACGAACCGGCTCCGCTCGTGGAGCGCACCGTCGGTCCGGTGCGCCCGGAACTCGACGGTCCCCTCGGTGTCGGACATCGACCCGCCGGACCGGTCGAGGATCTCCAGCCCGGTCCACACCGAGCCCGGTTCCAGGCGCAGCCGCCGGGGCCGGGTGGAGGAGTGCCACGACGCCGTCAGGTGCGCGGTGTCGCCGAGCACGAACGCGGTGTAGCGGCTGCGCATCAGTGCCTCGGCGGTGGGCGCGGGACGCCCGGCGAGCACCGGGCCGCAGCAGGCGTCGGTGGGGCGGCCGGTGCCGCAGGGGCAGTTCACGCGGCCCAGTATCGCGCCGCGGTCCCGTCGCCGTGTGAGGTGCCCGACCGGCCGCGGGGCGTCGGTTGACCGCCCGCACAGACGTGTGGTCGTCTCGTTCGCTGCCGCGACGCGATCACCGGGAGGTCAGGGGTGCAGGGGTTCTACGACGTGCTGCACTCCCGGCGGGACGTCCGCACCGGATTCCGCCCGGACCCGGTCGACGACGCCGTGCTCACCCGGGTGCTGGAGGCCGCGCACGCCGCCCCGAGCGTCGGGTTCTCCCAGCCCTGGGACTTCGTCCTGGTCCGCGACCCGGCGACCCGTGAGCGGGTGTACGCCCTCGTCGCCGAGCAGCGGGACCGGTACGCGGCCGAGCTGCCCGCGGCACGGGCGGAGGCGCTGCGGTCGATCCGGATCGAGGCGGTCCGGGAGACGCCGCTGAACGTCGTCGTCACCGCCGACCCGACCCGCGGCGGCCGGCACACCCTCGGCAGGCACGACCGGCCGGAGATGGGGCCGTACTCGGCCGCTCTCGCCGTGCAGAACCTGTGGCTGGCCGCGCGGGCGGAGGGCCTCGGCGTCGGCTGGGTCAGCTTCTTCGGCGACGACGGCATCGACGCGCTGCACGAGCTGCTCGGCCTCCCCGCGCACGTCGAGGTCGTCGCCTACCTGTGCGTCGGGCACGTCGACGGCTTCCCGGACCGCCCCGAGCTGGAGGGGCACGGCTGGGCCCGCCGCCGCCCGCTGGACTGGGCGGTGCACCAGGAGACCTGGGGTGCCCGGGCGCTGCCCGGCGCCGAGCCCACCACCCTCCTGGAGTCCACCGTGGACGTCGTGGGCCCGGTCGACGGGGAGGCCCGCGCCGCGGCACAGGACCGGCTGGACCGGATGACCAAGCCGCGCGGGGCGCTGGGCCGGGTCGAGGACGTCGCCGTCGCCCTCTCCGGGATCGCCGGAGCGTGCCCGCCGCCGGTGCCGTCGCCCGCCGCCGTCGCCGTGTTCGCGGCCGACCACGGGGTGCACGCGCAGGGCGTCACGCCGTGGCCGCAGGAGGTCACCGTGCAGATGGTGGCGAACTTCCTCGACGGCGGCGCCGTCGTCAACGCGTTCGCCCGCCAGCTCGGGGCGGAGGTGCAGGTCGTCGACATCGGGGTCGCCGCGGACCTGGAGCCGGTGCCCGGCCTGCTGCCCCGCAAGGTCGCGCACGGCACCGCCGACATGACCACCGGCCCCGCCATGACCCGGGAGCAGGCGCGCGCGGCCGTCGAGCACGGGATCGAGGTGGCCCGCGACCTCGTCGCCGCCGGGAACCGCTGCCTGCTCACCGGTGACATGGGCATCGCCAACACCACCGCCGCGGCCGCGCTGGTGTGCGCCTTCACCGGCGCCGATCCCGCGGAGGTGACGGGCCGGGGCACCGGGATCGACGACGAGACCCTGGTCCGCAAGACCGACGTCGTCCGCCGCGCCCTGGACCTGCACCGCCCCGATCCGGCGGACCCGCTCGGGGTGCTCGCCGCCGTCGGCGGGTTCGAGCACGCCGGGCTCGCCGGGTTCGTCCTCGGCGCCGCCGCGCTGCGCACCCCCGTGCTGCTCGACGGCGTCATCGCCGGGTCCGCCGCGCTGGTCGCCGCGGCGTTCGCGCCGGACGCGGCCGGGTACTGCCTCGCGGGGCACCGCTCCGCCGAGCCCGGCGGGGCGATCGCGCTGGACCGGCTGGGCCTGGCGCCGCTGCTGGAGCTCGACATGCGGCTGGGGGAGGGCACCGGAGCGCTGCTGTCACTGCCGGTCCTGCAGGGCGCGGCACGCGCCATGGCCGACGTCGCCACCTTCGACAGCGCCGGGGTCACGGACAAGACCGATGGATGACCACCCGGCCGTGACGGTCGTCGGGATCGGGGCGGACGGCTGGGCCGGTCTTCCGGAGCCCGCGCGGCAGGCGCTGCGCGAGGCCGACGTGCTGCTCGGCGGGCCGCGCCAGCTCGGCCTGCTGCCCGGCCCGGCCGACGACGGCGTGGCGGGGGAGCGGCGGGCCTGGCCGTCGCCGCTGGTCCCGGCCCTGCCCGGCATCCTCGACGAGCTCGACGGGCGCCGGGTCGCGGTGCTCGCGTCCGGGGACCCGATGTTCTTCGGGATCGGTGCGACCCTGGCCCGGGTCGCCGGGCCGGACCGGCTGCGGGTGCTGGCCCACCCGTCGTCGGTGGCGCTGGCGTGTGCCCGGCTGGGCTGGGGGTCGGAGCACGTGCGGGTGCTGTCGGTCGTCGGTCGCCCGCTCGACGCGCTGCGCCGCGCGCTCGCGCCGGGCGCCCGGCTGGTCGTGCTCTCGGCCGGCGCCGGATCGCCGTCGGAGATCGCCGGGTTGCTCACCGGCGCCGGCTGGGGCCGGTCGCGCCTGACGGTGCTGGAACGCCTCGGTGCCGGCGACGAGCGCGTCGTCGCGAGCACCGCCGCCGGCTGGCGCGGCGAGGCCGACCCGCTCAACGTCGTCGCCGTCGAGTGCGTCCCCGACGGCGGCCTCCGCCCGCCCGGCGAGACCCCCGGCCTGCCCGACGCCCTCTACGACCACGACGGCCAGCTCACCAAGCGCGAGGTGCGTGCCGTGACCCTGGCGCACCTCGCACCGCGGCCCGGTGAGCTGCTGTGGGACGTCGGTGCCGGGTCCGGGTCGATCGGGATCGAGTGGATGCGGGCCCACCCGTCCTGCCGGGCGGTCGCCGTCGAGTCCCGCCCCGAGCGGGCGGACCGGGTCGCCGCCAACGCCGCCGCGCTCGGCGTGCCGGGCCTGCGGGTGGTGACCGGCAGCGCCCCGGACGCGCTGGCGGGCCTCCCGGGACCGGACGTCGTGTTCGTCGGCGGCGGGCTGACCCGCGACGGCGTGCTCGACGCGTGCCTGGCCGCGTTGCGGCCGGGCGGACGGCTGGTCGCGAACGCCGTCACCACGGCGACCGAGGCGTTGCTCGCGGCGGCGCACGCCGAGCACGGCGGCGACCTGGTGCGGGTCCAGGTGGCCCGTGCCGAACCCGTCGGCGGCTTCCACGGCTGGCGGCCGGGGATGCCGGTGACGATCTGGACGTACGAGAAGGGGGACGCACCGTGACCGTGCACTTCATCGGGGCGGGGCCGGGCGCGGTCGACCTGCTGACGCTGCGGGCCCGTGACCTCATCGCGGCGTCGCCGGTCTGCCTGTACGCGGGCAGCCTGGTGCCGCCGGAGATGCTGGAGATCTGCCCGCCGGGCGCGCGGACCGTGGACACGGCGCTCATGACCCTCGACGAGATCCTCGACGAGATGGTCCGGGCGCACCGGCACGGGCTCGACGTCGCGCGGCTCGCGTCCGGCGACCCGTCGGTGTTCTCGGCGATGGCCGAGCAGATGCGCAGGCTCGAGGCCGAGGGCGTCCCGTACGACGTGTGCCCCGGCGTCCCCGCCTACGCGGCGGCGGCCGCCGCGCTGGGCCGGGAGCTGACCGTCCCGACCGTCGCGCAGACCGTCACCCTCACCCGGATCGCGGCCCGCGCCACGCCGATGCCCGACGCGGAGAACCTCGCCGGGCTCGGCCGGGCGGGCGGGACGGTCGTCCTGCACCTGGCGGTGCACCGGATCGACGAGGTCGTCGACGCGCTCGCCCCGGCGTACGGCGGCGACTGCCCGGCCGCCGTCGTCGCGCACGCGTCACGGGCGCACGAGATCGTGCTGCGGGGCACCCTCGACGGGATGCCCAAGGCCGTCCGGGAGGCCGGGATCGAGCGCACCGCCGTGATCATCGTGGGTGACGCGCTCGCGGCCCGGCACTTCCCGGACTCGCACCTCTACTCGAACGCCCGCTGCCGGGATCAGTAGTCCTCGTGCCAGGCCCGGCCGTCGCGCTCGATCAGTGCGGTCGCCGACGCCGGTCCGGCGCTGCCCGCCGCATAGGGCCGCGGCTGCTGGCCGGTGCTCTCCCAGGTGCGCAGGATGGGCTCGGCCCAGGTCCAGGCGGCCTCGATCTCGTCGCGCCGCATGAACAGCGTCGGGTTGCCGCGGAGCACGTCCATCAGGAGCCGCTCGTAGGCGTCGGGCAGCCGGTCGCCGAAGGTGCGGGCGAACGACAGGTCCAGCGGCGCCGGGATCGGGCGGATCCCGCCGGGGCCGGGCTCCTTGGCGGTCATGTGCAGGCGGACGCCCTCGTCGGGCTGCAGCCGCAGCACCAGGCGGTTCGCCGGGATCTCCCCGCCGAACGCGGGGAAGATCGAGTGCGGGACCGGCTTGAACTGCACGACGATCTCCGACGCGTGCGTGGCCAGCCGCTTGCCGGTGCGCAGGTAGAACGGCACCCCCGCCCAGCGCCAGTTGCCGACCTCGGCGCGCAGCGCGACGAAGGTCTCGGTGGTCGACCGCTCCCGCTCGCGCGGGGTGCCGGCGCGGGACTCGGCGAGCTCCGTCGGGTAGCCCGGCACGGCCTGCCCCTCGACCAGGCCCTCGACGTACTGCCCGCGGACGGTGTCGCGGACGACGTCCGGCCCGTCGAGGGGCTTCAGCGACTGCAGGACCTTCAGCTTCTCGTCGCGGACGCCCTCGCCGTCGATCCGGGCGGGCGGCTCCATCGCGACCAGGCAGAGCAGCTGCAGCAGATGGTTCTGGACCATGTCCCGCAGCGCGCCGGAACCGTCGTAGTAGTCGGCGCGGTTCCCGACGCCGATCGACTCCGACACGGTGATCTGCACGTGGTCGATCTGGCCGGCGTTCCACATCGGCTCGAACAGGGAGTTGCCGAAGCGCAGGACCAGCAGGTTCTGGACGGTCTCCTTACCGAGGTAGTGGTCGATCCGGTAGATCTGCTCCTCCGCGAAGACCGACCCGACCTCGTCGTTGATCGCCTTGGCGGAGGCGAGGTCGTGCCCGAGCGGCTTCTCCAGCACGACGCGGGTGCGGTCGTCGACGATGCCCGCCTGCGCGCTCCCGACGCAGATCCGGCCGAACAGCTGCGGCGCGGACGCCAGGTAGAGCACCCGGATGCGGTCGTCGGCCGGGCCGACGAGGTCGGTGAGGTGGGACCAGTCGTCGTCGGCGACGTCGAGGGTCACGTGGTGCAGCCGCTGGAGGAACCGGTCGTGCAGGGCGTCGTCGGAGCAGGCGTCCGGCCCGGCCCAGCGGGGCGCGGTGCGGCGCAGCTCGGAGTCGACCTTGTCGCGGTAGTCGGCGTCGTCGAGGCCGGAGCGGGACACCGCGACGATCCGGGTGTCGCCCGCGAGCTGGCCGTCGCGGTCGCGCAGGTAGAGGGCCGGCAGCAGCTTGCGCATGGCGAGGTCGCCGGTGCCGCCGAAGACGAGGACGTCGGCGGGGTCCATGACGGGCAGGGGGTGCGGCACGAGCCGTCTCCTCGGTCGAACGAGTTCTGAGTGCCTTCGGCCCGTGGGCGACGGGCCGATTCAGTACTGTACCGACTCTGATCGGTCTCTCGAAAGCCGAAGTGGTCCCGGCGTGCCCGATGGCCCGGTATCCGGGCCGGAGCGCGGGGGTCCCGGGATCAGGAGAGGCGGCCCGCGCCCTCGCTCGGCGTCCCGGGGAACACCACCGGCGCCGTCCAGCCGCGCTCGGCGTAGGCCCGCTCCACCGAGCCGGTGACGGCCGCGGCCGCCTCCGCCGGGACGAGCGCGATCACGCACCCGCCGAACCCACCGCCGGTCATCCGCGCGCCGGCCGCGCCACCGGCCCTGGCCGCCTCCACGGCGACGTCGACGTGCGGGACGGTGATCTCGAAGTCGTCGCGCATCGAGGTGTGCGAGGCGTCGAGCAGCGGGCCGATCTCCCGCGGGTCGGCGCCGGAGCCGAGGAGCTCCACCACCGCGCGGACCCGGTCGTTCTCGGTGACGACGTGCCGCGCCCGGCGGCGGACCCGGTCGTCGGTCAGCCGCTCGACGGCGTCGGCGGTCGCGTCGCGCAGCGCACCCACGCCCAGTGCGGCGGCGGCCTCCTCGCAGTCCGCGCGCCGCTGCCCGTACTCGCCGCCGGCGTGCGCGTGCGGGGCCCGGGTGTCGATCACCAGCAGCTCCAGCCCGTGCGGGCCGAGCTCGAACGGCACCAGCTCGACCGTGTCGTCGCGGGTGTCGAGGAAGACCAGCCGGCCGGCCCGGCCGTGCATCGACGCCATCTGGTCCATCCCACCGGTGGGGGCACCGACGAACTCGTTCTCCGCGCGCCGGGCGATGCGGGCCAGCTCGGTCGGACCGATCTCCACCCCGGCGAGCCCGGCCAGCGCGACCCCGACCGCGCACTCCACCGCCGCCGACGACGACAGCCCGGCCCCGACCGGGACGTCCGAGTCCAGCTCGATCTCCAGGTCGGCGACCGGGTGGCCGGCCTCGCGGAACGCCCAGCAGGTCCCGGCGACGTAGGCGGCCCAGCCCTCGACGTCGCCGGGCGCCACGGTCGACGCGTCGAACTCGACGGCGCCGGACGGCTCCTGCGCCGACCGGACCCGGCTACGCCCGCCCGCCGGGCCGGCCGCGACGACCGCCCGGTGCGGCAGGGCGAAGGGCAGGACGAAGCCGTCGTTGTAGTCGGTGTGCTCGCCGATCAGGTTGACGCGGCCCGGCGCGAACCAGACCCCGGACGGGGCGGTGCCCCGGTCGGCGGCGAAGGCGTCGGCGGCGGTCATGCGGTGCTCCCGGTGCCGGCGACGGCCCGGAGGCTCGCGTCGAGGTCCGCCCGGCCGTCCCGCCGTGTCTTCTCCGACGTGCAACTCACGCGGGAACCGTAGCGGACCCCCTGACGCGTGCCGGTGGCCGCGGAGGCACGATCGGACCGTGCCCGATCACGCGACCGCATCCGGCCCCGGCAGCGCGACCCTGCCGGAAGTGCTGCTCAACCCGGTCCCCGGCGCCCTCGGGGGGCGGCTCCGCCGGTTCGGGACGGTGCGCGGCGGTGCGGCCCGCTTCGACCCGGCCGTCTCGCCGTTCGGCGGGCTGCCGCTGGACCCGTCCGGCGCAGACTGGGCGGACCTCGCCGCACTGTGCGGGCCGGGGCAGGAGGTCGTCGTCGTCCGGGCCGGGGACGGCCCGCCGGCGCTCCCCGCGGGCTGGGCGCTGTCGGTGGCGTTCCCGGGGGTCCAGATGGACGGCGCCGCCGTCCCCGGCGAGCCGGACGGCGAGGCGGTCGAGCTCGGCCCGGGTGACCGCGCCGAGATGGCGGCGCTGACCGCCCGCACCCGGCCCGGACCGTGGCTGGCGCGCACCGCCGAGCTGGGCACCTACCTCGGGATCCGCGACGGCGGGCGGCTGGTCGCGATGGCCGGTGAGCGGATGCGTCTCGGCCCCGCCGGTCCCGGCGGCGCGACCGAGATCAGCGCGGTGTGCACCGACCCGGAGCACCGCGGGCGCGGGCTGGCCCGGCGCCTGGTGGACGCGGTCGCGGCCGGGATCGTCGCCCGCGGCGAGCGGCCGGTACTGCACGCCTCGGCGTCCAACGAGGGGGCGATCCGGCTCTACCGCGCGATGGGCTTCGAGGTGGCGCGCCCGATGCGGTTCGACCTGGTGCGCACGCCGCCCGCGCTCTGAGGGCGCGGGCTCAGGCCGAGAGGGTCGCGTCGACCGAACCGGCCGAGAGCACGTCGTCGAGCACGAGGATGGCGCAGCCCGTGACGCCGCTGCGCCCGGCGAGCAGCCCGGGCTCGATCCGCAGGTTCTGCGTCGCCGTCGCCATCGACCGGCGGTAGATCGCCTCGCGGACGCCGGCGACCAGCGGGTCGAACGCGCCCACCAGGTCGCCGCCGATCGCGACGAGCGCCGGGTTGACCAGGTTGACCGCCGCGGCCAGCACCTCGCCGAGCCGGCGCCCGGCGATCCGGACCAGCCGCACGGCGTCCGGGTCGCCCCGCTTCACCAGCTCGACGACGTCGGCGATCGAGGTGACCTCGCCCTCGGGCCGCCCGTCGGACAGGTCCCGCACGAGCGCCCGGCCGGAGGCGAGCACCTCCAGGCAGTCGACGTTGCCGCAGCCGCAGCCGATCCCCGGCCCGTCCTGGACCGGGGTGTGCCCGATCTCGCCCGCGGCACCCCACGCACCGCGCTGCAGGAACCCGCCGGACACCAGCCCGGCCCCGACCCCGGACCCGATCTTGACCATCAGCAGGTCGTCGACGTCGGGGTGCGCGTCGTGCTCGGCCAGGGCCATGGCGTTCACGTCGTTGTCCACCCGCACCGGTGCCGGGAAGCGCTCGGTGAGCAGCGGTGCGAGCGGCACGTGCTCCCAGCCGGGCAGCGACGGCACGCCCACCGACCAGCCCCGTACCCGGTCCACCGCGCCCGGGATCGACAGCCCGATGCCGCGGATGCCGGTGTCCTCGACACCCGCGTCGAGCAGCAGCTTCTCCATCACCGTCACCGCGTCGCCGAGCAGCCTCTCGGGCCCGACGGCGGCCGGCTGGTCGATCACGCCCTCGGCCAGGATGGTGCCGGCCAGGTCGCACACGGCGGCCTTGGAGCGGCTGACGCCGACGGACAGCGCGAGCACCGTGCCGCCCGCGGCGTTGAACTCCAGGCGCGCGGCCGGGCGGCCGCCGGTGGCGGCGGCGCCGACGACCTCGGTCACGAGGCCGTCGGAGAGCAGCCGGTCCACGCGTGCGGCCACGGCGGTCCGGGACAGGCCGGTCTCGCGACCGATCTCGGTCCGGGTGGCCGCCACGCCGTCCCGGACCAGCCGGAAGATCTCGCCCGCGGTCGCGGGCGCGCTGGTCGGGGTGCGTCCTCGCATTCGTCCAGTGAACCACAGGGCTTTGAGCTGGCAAGACGCTGATCCGGTCACACTATTGTCTTGTGAGTACGTAAGTGGATCGCTAGAGTTCTTAAGCGTGGCGCCCGTGGTGCCGCACACGTTCGGCCCGCCATCCGCCCACCACAGGAGATCGACGCGCCGTGACCCCTCCCTCCGAGAACCGCACCCCGGAGACCCACCCCGTCCTCGACGAGGTCACCCGGCGGGTGACCGCCCGTTCCGCCACCACCCGGGCCGCCTATCTGGAGCGCATCCGCTCGGCCGCCGGGCCCGCCGCCGGCCCCACCCGCGAGGGCCTGGGCTGCGCGAACCTCGCCCACGGCGCCGCCGCCTGCGGCCCGGACAAGCTGACGCTCACCGCGACGCCCGCCCGCAACCTCGCGATCGTCACCGCCTACAACGACATGCTCTCGGCGCACCAGCCGTTCGAGACCTACCCGGCCCTGATCAAGGAGGCCGCCCGCGACGCCGGCGGCGTCGCCCAGGTCGCCGGCGGTGTGCCGGCGATGTGCGACGGCATCACCCAGGGCCGCGCCGGCATGGAGCTGTCGCTGTTCTCCCGCGACGTGATCGCGATGTCCACCGCGGTCGCGCTCTCGCACGACATGTTCGACGCCGCGGTGCTGCTCGGCGTCTGCGACAAGATCGTCCCCGGGCTCGTGATGGGGGCGCTGTCGTTCGGCCACCTCCCGGTGCTGCTCGCCCCGGCCGGCCCGATGCCCTCGGGCCTGCCGAACAAGGAGAAGGCCCGCGTGCGGCAGGCGTTCGCCGCGGGCGAGATCGACCGCGCCGAGCTGCTCGAGGCCGAGTCGCAGAGCTACCACGGGCCCGGGACCTGCACGTTCTTCGGCACCGCGAACTCCAACCAGCTGCTCATGGAGATCATGGGCCTGCACCTGCCGGGCTCGACGTTCGTCAACCCGGGCACCCCGCTGCGCGACGCGCTGACCGCCGAGACCGCCCGCCGGGCACTCGCGGCGGCCGGGGACCGGTCCCTCGCCATGGGCGAGATCGTCGACGAGAAGGCCGTCGTCAACGGGATCGTGGCGCTGCTGGCGACCGGCGGCTCGACCAACCACACGATGCACCTGGTCGCGATGGCCGCCGCCGCGGGCGTGCAGATCACCTGGGACGACTTCTCCGACCTCTCGTCGGTGGTGCCGCTCCTCGCCCGGATCTACCCGAACGGCGAGGCCGACGTGAACCACTTCCGGGCCGCGGGCGGCGTCCAGCTGCTGGTCCGTGAGCTCGTCCGGGCCGGGCTGCTGCACGACGACGTCGCCACCGTCGACGGGCCGGGCCTGTCCCGCTACACCCGCGAGCCGTTCCTCGCCGACGGCGGGCTGGTCTGGCGCGAGGGTCCGGAGGAGAGCCCGGACAAGTCCGTCCTGCGGGGCGTCGCGGACCCCTTCGCCCCGGACGGCGGCCTGCGCGTGCTGCACGGCGACCTCGGCCGGTCGGTGGTCAAGACCTCCGCCGTGGAGCCGGACCACCGCGTCGTCGAGGCGCCCGCCGTCGTCGTCGAGGACCAGGACGAGCTGCTGGCCGCCTACCACGCGGGTGAGCTCGACGGGCGGGACTTCGTCGCCGTCGTCCGCTACCAGGGGCCGCGGTCCAACGGGATGCCCGAGCTGCACAAGCTCACCCCGGCGCTCGGGGTGCTGCAGGACCGCGGGCAGCGGGTCGCCGTCGTGACGGACGGCCGGATGTCCGGTGCGTCGGGCAAGGTCCCCGCGGCGCTGCACGTCACCCCCGAGGCCGCCCGCGGCGGGCCGCTGCAGAAGGTGCGCGACGGCGACCCGATCCGGCTCGACACCCTGGTCGGCACCCTGTCGCTGCTGGTCGACGCCGACGAGTTCGACGCCCGCGAGCCCGCGCGGCGCGACGAGCCGTCCGGGCCGACGTTCGGGATCGGCCGGGAGCTGTTCGCCGCGTTCCGGGCCGTCGTCGGGCCGGCCGACGAGGGTGCGACCGTCGCCCTGTAGGAACCGACCACACCGTGAGGAACACACCGTGAGCGAGAAGCTGCTGGAGCTGGCCCCCGTCGTCCCCGTCGTCGTGCTCGACGACGCCGGCGCCGCCGTCCCGCTGGCCCGCGCGCTGGTCGACGGCGGGCTGCCCGTCATCGAGGTCACCCTGCGGACCCCGGCCGCCACCGAGGCCGTCCGGCGGATCGCGGCCGAGGTGCCCGGCGCGGTCGTCGGGACCGGGACCGTCCGCACCCCGGCCGACGTCACCGCGTCGGTCGCGGCGGGTGCCCGGTTCCTGGTCAGCCCGGGGGCGACCCCGCGGCTGCTGGACGCGATGGAGGACTCCGGGCTGGACCTGCTGCCTGGGACGTCGTCGATCTCGGAGATGCTCGCGGTCGCCGAGCGCGGGCACACCGCGATGAAGTTCTTCCCGGCCGAGGCGGCGGGCGGGCGCCCGTTCCTGAAGTCGGTCGCCGGCCCGCTGCCGGACCTGCGGTTCTGCCCGACCGGCGGGATCACCCCCGCGTCGGCGCCGGACTACCTGGCGCTGCCGAACGTGTCCTGCGTGGGCGGGTCCTGGCTGACCCCGGCCGACCTGGTCGCGGCGGGGGACTTCGGCCGGATCCGGGACCTGGCCGCCGAGGCGGCGGCGCTGGGAGGCGGACGGTAGGGTCTCCACCGGTGTGCCGGGAAGTCTGGTCGGCGAGCGACGACCCCTGCCCACCGACCTCCGGAGCGTTGTGAGCACCACCCCGAAGTCCCTCTTCTCCCGCGGTTCCTGGCCCGAGGCGAAGCGCATCGCCGACGTCCTGCGCACCGAGACCGTCGGCGGGGCGCTCCTCGTCGGCGCCGCCGTGCTGGCCCTGCTGTTCGCGAACTCACCGTGGCGCGAGGCGTACTTCGATCTCGCGGGCACCACGGTCGGTCCGGCCGCGCTGCACCTGGACCTGTCGCTCGCCACCTGGGCGGCGGACGGACTCCTCGCGATCTTCTTCTTCGTCGTCGGGCTGGAGCTCAAGCGTGAGTTCCTCGCCGGTGACCTGCGGGACCCGAAGCGCGCGCTGCTGCCGGTCGCGGCGGCGGTCGGCGGGATGGTCGCCCCGGCGCTGATCTACGTCGCGATCAACGCCGGCGACCCCGATGGCCTCGCCGGCTGGGCGATCCCGACCGCCACCGACATCGCGTTCGCCGTGGCGGTGCTCGCGGTGATCGGCTCCAGTCTGCCGTCGGCGCTGCGGATGTTCCTGCTGACCCTCGCCGTCGTCGACGACCTGCTGGCCATCACGATCATCGCGGTCTTCTACACCGACGAGCTCTCCTTCGGCCCGCTGCTGCTCGCCCTCGTGCCGCTCGCCCTGTTCACCCTGGCCGTGCAGCGCGGGATCCGGGCCTGGTGGGTGCTGCTGCCGCTCGCGGCGGTGACCTGGGTGCTCGTCCACGAGTCGGGGGTGCACGCCACCGTCGCCGGGGTGCTGCTCGGCTTCGCGGTGCCGGTCCTGCAGCGGCGGGGACAGCAGCCCGACCCGGACCATCACTCGCTGTCCGAGCAGTTCGAGCACACCTGGCGCCCGATCTCGGCCGGGTTCGCCGTCCCGGTCTTCGCCTTCTTCGCCGCCGGGGTGTCCGTGGTCGACGCCGGTGGTCTCGGTGCGGCGCTGGCCGACCCGATCGCCCTGGGCATCGTCGCCGGGCTCGTGCTGGGCAAGACCGTGGGCGTGCTCGGCTCGACCTGGCTGGTGCAGCGCTTCACCCGGGCCCGGCTCTCGGACGACCTGAGCTGGTGGGACCTGCTCGGGCTCGCCCAGCTCGCCGGGATCGGCTTCACGGTCTCGCTGCTGGTCGGCGAGCTCGCGTTCGGCACCGGCACCCCGCAGGACGACCACGTGAAGATCGGCGTCCTGACCGGGTCGCTGCTCGCGGCGCTGCTCGCGACCGTCGTGCTCCGTCTCCGCAATCGGCACTACCGGCGGATCGCCGAGGCCGACACCCGCGACGACGACCACGACGGCATCCCGGACGCCTACCAGGACGGCCCGGCGGACGGCACCCGGCGCGACGACGGCTGAGCCCCCGCCGGGCGGGCGTCTCAGCCCGGAACGGCCGACTCGCCCCAGATGTCCTCCAGGTAGCGGCCCTCGGCGCGGAGCGCGGCGAGCCAGGCGTCGCCCTCGTCGGCGGTGCCCTCGCTCCGGTCCCGGTACAGCGTGACCAGGGCCTCGCGCACCGCCGGGGCCATCGTGTTCGCGTTCCCGCACACGTAGACCACCGCGTCCTGTTCCAGCACCTTCCACACGGTCTCCGCCTCCGCGGCCAGCACGTGCTGGACGTAGCGGTGCGGGTGGCCGGGCATCCGGGAGTAGGCGGGCAGCAGCCGTGCGACGCCCGCGTCGGTGAACGCCCGCAGCTCACCGGCGTAGAGCAGGTCGTGCAGCGGGTCCCGGCAGCCGAGCACGAGGAGGGACTCGGCGACCGGCACCCCGCGCTCGTACAGCGCCATCCGCTCCTCGCAGAACCCGCGGAACGGGGCCATCCCGGTCCCCGCCCCGATCATGATCATCGGCCGGTGCGGGTTCTCCGGCGGCCGGAACGGGATCGACGGCTCCCGGACCAGGACGAACACCGTCCCGCCGGGCTCGCTGTCCCGCAGGTGCGTCGAGCAGACGCCGTGGTGGACGCCGTCGCCGGACCGCGCGGGCGCCTCCAGCACCCCGACCGTCACGGACGGGTTCGGGCTCGCCTCCGGCGCCGAGGAGATCGAGTAGTAGCGCGGCCGCAGCGGCGGCAGCACGTCCAGGAACTCGGCGAACGGCAGGGTGCTCGCCGGGTACCCCTCCAGCACGTCCAGGAGTGACCGGCGGGGGAGCGCGATCTGCTCGCGGTAGCGGGCCCGGGAGGCGTCGTCGGTGCCGGTGAGGCCCTCCAGCGCGTCGCGGTCCGGCCCGGCGGGCAGGTGCGCGGCGACCGCGGCGAGGCCTGCCCGGCTCGCCGGGTCCTGCAGCTCGACGCAGCCGGCGAGGACCGCCAGCACCGGGTACGGCTCCCCGGTGGGCAGGTGGGTGGGTGCGGCACCGGTGGCGGTGACGGTCACGTACGTCGCCGGGTCGAGCCCGAACCGGGCCAGCACCCGCCGGACGAGCGCGGCGTCGTTGCGGGGCAGGACGCCCAGGTGGTCACCGGTGCCGTAGGTCGTCCCGGCCGGCAGCTCGATCTCCAGGTGGCGCACCGACCGGTCCGCCTCGCCGGAGGTGAGCTCCCGGTTGGCCCGCACGGTGGCGGGCACGCTGCGGTAGGAGCGCACGACCGGCGCGGAGGCCCGCAGGTTCTCGTAGTCCAGCCGCAGCCGCGGGCCTGTGGTGCCGGCGGCACCGGCCTGCCCCCGCAGGTCGAGCGCGGCTGCGAGGTCGTCCCACAGCCCGGCGGTCCAGGCCGCGTACTGGCCGTCGAAGTCGCCGCGGGCGTCCCCCTCGCCGCGCGGGTGCACGCGGGTGCCGCCGAGTGCCGCCAGCCGGTCGTCGATCAGCGTCGGCACGGCCTGGTAGGTCGACGCCCAGTCCCGGTTCCCGCAGCCGAACACGGTGAAGCGGACGCCCGCGGCGGCGCCGTCCGGGGTGCCGGTGTCGCGCAGCCACGCGCAGAACGCGGCCGCGTTGTCGGGCGGCGTCCCGTTGTACGACGCCGACACGATCACCACGGCACCGGTCGTGGGCAGTGCGCGGGTCGCGGAGTCCAGCGGGGCGGTGCGCGCCGCGTAGCCACGGTCGGCGCCGTCGCGGACGAGCCGGCCCGCGAGGTCCTCGGCGGTGCCGAGGTTGGAGCCGAACAGCACCAGCAGCGGGGTGCCGTGCCGGTCGCCGCCGGCCTGCGGGGCGGTCGCGGGGGCGGCGGCGCGGACGGGGGGCGGCGGTGCGGTCGCGCCGGGCGTCCGGCCGGACCGCGGGCGCAGGGTGACGGTCAGGCCCTCCGGCTTGAGGGTCAGCGCCTCCCGGATCCGCAGCGTGTAACCGGCGTGGTCGATCATCTCGAAACGCTGCAGCAGCATGCCGAGCACCAGCACGGCCTCCTGCATCGCGAACTGCCTGCCGATGCAGGCGCGCTGGCCGGACCCGAACGGCTTGAACGCGTTCGGCGGCAGCGCGTCGCGCCGCTCGGGCGCGAAGTGGTCCGGGTCGAACTCCTCGGCGTCGGGTCCCCACACCTCCGGCAGGCGGTGCAGCATCGGGGTGAGCGCGACGATCCCGGTGCCGCGGGCCATCGGGTACCCGCCGACGGTGTCGTCGGCGAGTGGCTGGCGGGTGAAGGCGGGCGCGGTCGGCCACAGCCGCAGCGTCTCGTCCAGGATCTGGGTGACGTAGGTGAGCCTGCCGAGCTGCTCCGCCGTCGGCATCACCTCCGGGTCCGTGCCCAGCACCCGGTCGACCTCCTCCTGGGCGCGGGCGACCACCTCCGGGTTCTTGATCAGGTAGGAGATCGTGAAGGACAGCAGGCCGCTGGTCGTCTCGTGCCCGGCGACCAGGAAGGTGATGCACTGGGACACGATGTTGTCGTCGGGCAGCGAGCGGCCCTGCTTGTCGGTGCCGGTCAGCATCCGGCCGAGCAGGTCGTCGCCCGGGTCGCCGCTGCTGCGGCGCTCGTCGAGGATCGCGCCGACGGTGTCGGTCATCAGCCGCAGGTTCCGGGTGAACCGCCGCTCGGCGCCGCGGCGCAGCCGGACGAGCGCCGGGGGGATCCGCGACCGGGTCTGGCTCTCGGCGAGCACGCCCAGCATCGCGTCGACGAACGGGTGGTTGGTCTCCCGGTAGAACGAGTTGAACCGGTAGCCGAACCCGCAGAGCGCGATCGTGTCCAGGGTGAGCCGGGTGGTGTCGGCGGTGACGTCGACCGGCTCGCCGGGGTTGGTCCGTTCCCACTTGAGCATCAGCTGCTGGGCGATGTCGATCATCTGCGGGAGGTAGCCGCGCATCGAGCGGGTGCCGAACGACGGCAGCAGGATGTCGTGCGCGCTGCGCCACAGCGGGTCGCCGGTGTCCGCGGTGAACAGTCCGGCGCTGGGGAAGCGGCTGCGCAGCACCAGCTGGCCGCCGCCGACGAGCTTGGTGAAGCGGCTGTCGTCGCAGATGTCGTCGATCATGTCGAGCCCGGAGACGACGTAGCGGTCCCCGGCCGGGGAGTGCAGCCGCAGGATCGGCCCGTAGCGGCGGGTGAGCCGCATCAGCGACTGGATCGTCCGCCCGGACGGGACGCTCAGCGCGTTCCCGATCAGCGGGAGCGGCCGCGGGCCCGGGATCTCGGAGGTCACTGCGGGACGGGACGGTGCGGCCATGACGGCTCCTCGGTCGGTCCGGGTTCGGTCAGGTGGTGGACTGCTCGGTCGCGGGTGGCTCGGTGGCAGGTGGCCCGGTGGCGGGTGGCTCGGTGGCGGGTGGCTCGGTGACGGACGGTCCGGTGGCGGGTGGCTCGGCCGCGGGCGTGGTGACGGCGCGCCGGGCGTGCACGACCAGGCTCACCGCGACCAGCACCACCCAGGCCGGCAGCACGAGCGCCGAGACGAGATCGGTGCTGGCGGTGAGCAGCAGGAACGCGGCGAGCAGGTAGCCGACGACCGCCACCGGCCCGGGCAGCACCCCGCCGTTGCGCAGCAGGGTGGTCGTCGTGATCGCGTACATCCCGGCGCCGCGGACGGCGAACACGAAGAACAGCGCGTAGCCCACCGCGGTCAGCGCACGTGACACGTCGGGCTCGACCGGGGACGCGTTGCCCAGCCAGGACGCGAGCGCCGGGGCCGACGCGGCGGCGGTGGCCGCGAAGAGCATGGCCACGAAGAGGACGCCGGAGAGCAGGTTGAGCCCGTGCGCCATGGCCGCGGGGGCGGGCGTCAGGGTGTCGAGCAGGGCCCGCATCGCGGTCATGTGCCACAGGAACGCGATGCCCGCGAGCGGCACGAGGTAGAGCCCGACGGCGACGAACAGGCCGTCGCCCCCGCTCGCCTGGAACGAGGCGTACCGGGCGTCGGGGTCGTCGAGCCCGGGGGCGCGGTGCAGCAGCAGCAGCGAGGCGACGAACAGGGCGGCGAACAGCAGCCCGGTGACGGCCGCGAGCCGGGCCCGGGCCCGGCTCACGCGGACACCACCGCTGGACTCATGGAACGACCAGAGCGCACCCGGGGGTGCGGGTCCATACCCAGTTTCGAGGGTTCCCGCAGGCCGCGGTCCCCTCCGGAGGGTCAGCGGTGGTCGGCCTGGGCCGCCGCGTGGTGGACGGCGGCGGGGGACAGCCCGCGCCGCGCGCCGTCCCACTCGCCGGTGTCGGGGAGCGCGCACGGCAGCGCGTGCACGTGGGAGCGGACCGGGGTCCCGGCGGCGGTGACCCCGCCGTGGGTGCGGAACCGGATCGGCTCGCTGGTGCGGTCGATCGGGTTCCAGCAGCGCTCGCAGAGCAGGTCGCGGGTCATGCGGCGCGACCCTGCCGTCCGGCCGCGGTGACCGTTCCGGCGGCGGCGCAGGCGTCGGTGTGGACGACCGCGTCCCGCCAGACGACGTCGCCCGCGGCGTCGGCGTGGTCGATGTGGGACAGCCGGTAGTAGCGCTCGGTCGCGGGGTCGACCGGGGCGTAGCAGCGTTCGCAGAGCAGGATCATCGTTCGAGGACCTCGCACGAGGTGTCTGGATCGGGACCTCATGCTCTCCCCGGGGGCCTGCCCCGGGACACCGGAACGTGACCGGCGCCGCTGTGGGCTACCCCACCTGACCAGGGATTTCGTCGCGGGCAACCGACGCGCCGGGTCGCCTCGCGGTCATTGTCGGTGCCAGCTCCTAGACTCGGGCACTTCCCGGCCGTCCGACCCACGGAGTTCCTGCCTTGCGCCTGGTGCATGCCGCCGACCTGCACCTGGACAGCCCGCTGCGCGGGCTGTCCCGGCTCGGCGACTCCGAGCTGGCCGCCACGCTGCGGTCGGCGACCCGGCGCGCCTGCGAGAACCTGGTCGACGCCGTCGTCGACGAGCAGGCCGACGCGCTGCTCCTCGCCGGCGACGTCTACGACGGCGACTGGAAGGACTACGCGACCGGTGCCTTCTTCGTCCGCCAGCTGTCCCGGTTGCACGACGAGGGCATTCCCGTCTTCCTGATCAACGGCAACCACGACGCCGAGTCGGAGATCACCCGCTCGCTCCGGCTGCCGCCGAACACCCACCGGCTCTCGGTCGACGCCCCGGAGAGCGTCGTGCTCGACGATCTCGGGCTGGCCGTGCACGGCCAGGGCTTCGCGCGGCGGGCGGTGCTGGAGAACCTGGTGCCCGCCTACCCCGACCGGATCCCCGGCCTGGTCAACGTCGGGATGCTGCACACCTCGGTGCAGGGCGACGACCGGCACGACACCTACGCCCCCTGCCGTCCGGAGGACCTGTCCGGCTGCGGCTACGAGTACTTCGCCCTCGGCCACGTGCACGAGCAGCGGCCGGTCTGCGACGGGCCGCACCAGGCCTGGTTCTCCGGGAACCTGCAGGGCAGGCATCCGCAGGAGCGCGGGCCGAAGGGCGCGCTGCTCGTCGACGCCGCACCGGGGCGCTGGGCCGCGCCCACCCCGCTGGTGCTCGACGTGGCGCGCTGGGAGCTGGTGGAGGTCGACATCGCCGGCCTCGCCGACGCCGACGAGGTGTTCGACGCCGTCGGCGCGGCGATCCGGGAGCGGTGCGTCCAGGCGGCGCCGCGGGCCGTCGTCGCACAGGTCACGCTGTCCGGGGCCGGGCCGGCCGCGGCCGGGCTCACCGACACCGAGCGCGTCCGTACGGAGCTGGAGCTGGCCGCGGAGAGCGCGGGCGCGGTGCTCGAGAAGATCCGGAACCGGACCCGGCCGACCGCGGAGGCGCTGACCGTCGACCCGGAGCTGACCGCGGCGGTCTCCTCGGCCGCCGCGGAGCTGGCCGGTGAGCCCGGCCGCATCCGCGAGCTGGCCGCGCCGCTGGAGCGGGAGGTCGGGCGCCGGCTGCGCGAGGCGGGCCTGCTCGACCTGCGCGACGACGAGCGGCTGGCCGCGCTGGCCCGCCAGGCCGAGCAGCAGCTGCTGGCCCGGATGGCGGGGGAGTCGTCGTGACGGCCCGCCTGCGCAGCCTGGTGCTCGAGCGCTACGGCGCCTACGAGGGCCGGGACCTGGAGCTCGGTCCCGGCCTGACGATCGTGTCCGGGCCGAACGAGGCCGGCAAGACCACCCTGCTCGACGCGCTGTCCGACCTGCTGTGGGGGATGCCCCGGCCGGCGAAGCACGCGTACGCGTTCAGCCCGGCCCGGCTCGCCGTCGCGGCGTGCGTCGAGGGCCCCGGCGGGGAGCGGACGCTGCGCCGCACCACCCGCGGCCTGCACGCCGACGACGACGTGGCCGTCGACGCCCCGTGGGGCGAGGGCGGGGCGGAGGCCCGCAGGCGGTGGCGGGAGGGTTTCGGCCTCGGCCACGAGCAGCTCCGCGCGGGCGGGCGCAAGCTCTGCGCCGGGGGCGGTGACCTCGCCGAGCTGGTGTTCACCGCCCGCAGCGGCCGCGATGCCCGTGCGCTGATCGCCGCACTCGACGCCGAGGCCGACGCGCTCTACAAGGAGCACCGTGGGAGCCGGTCGGTCGCCGTGCGCACCGCGTTCGCCCGGTTCACCGAGACCGAGCAGGCCGCCGCCGACCGGACGTCGCGGGCCGGTGAGGTCACCGCACTGGCCGACGAGATCGGCAGGCTGGAGCGCCGGGCCGCCGAGCTGGGCCGCACCCGCCGGTCGGCGGCCGACGCCGCCGACCGCGCCCGCCAGGCCGTCCGCGCCCAGGACCCGGCCCGGGAGCTGGCCGCGCTGCGGGCCGAACGCACGGCGCTGTGCTCGACCGGTGCGGCGCTCGACGCCGACTCGCTGGCCGAGTACACCCGGGCCTCCGAGGACCGCGCCGCGGCCGAGCAGGAGCGCGACGAGCACCGCGAGCACGCCGACGGGTTGCGGGCCCGCCGCGCCGAGCTCGACCTCGACGAGGACCTGCTCGCCGACGCCACCCGCATCCGGGAGCTCGAGTCGGCCGCCCAGGCCCGCCGGGCCGACGCCGACCGCGCCGACCGGCTGCGGTCCGACGCCGCCGAGGCCCACCGCCGGGCCGAGTCCGCACTGGCCGGCCTCGTCGCGGAGGACGGCCGCACCGCCGACGAGCGGCTGGCCGCCGTCCACCTGCCCGCGGACCGGGCCCGCGACCTCGACGCCATCGCCGCACGCCTGCACGAGGCCGCCGTCGAGGCCGAGCGGGCCGAACGCCTGCACACCGAGGCGCTGGCCGAGGTGCGGGAGGCCGCGGACGTCCCGGGCGGGCTGGACGCCGAGCAGGTCGGCCGTGTCGCCGAGGTCCGGCGGGCCATCGAGGCCGAGGGCTCGGCGGCGGCACTGTGCCGGGCCGCCGTGGTCGAGCGCGACGCCGCCGTCGCCCGCCGCTCCGAGGCGCTGGCCGCGGCCGGGCACCGGGGCCCGGCCACCGGCGGCGCGGCCGGCACCGCCGGACCCACCGTGCTGGCGCCGCCGGTGCGCGAGGTCCGGTCCGCCCGGACCGCGCTGCGGGCCGCCGAGCAGGACCTGCGGGCCGCCGAGCGCGCGGCCGCCGAGGCCGACGACCGCGCGCACCGGGCCCGGTCGGCCCGCGACGGTGTCGCCGCCCGCGGCAGGCCGGTCGGGCCGGACGCGCTCGCCGCGGCACGGACCGAGCGCGACGCCGCCGTCGCCGCGCTCCTGGAGGCCGGGCCCGACGGCACCGCGACCGCCGCGGGCCGGGTGACGGCCGCGGTCGCCGCGGCCGACCGGGTCGCCGACGACATGATCGCCTCCGCGGACCGGGTCGCCGAGCTCGCGCACCGCGAGGCCGAGCTGGAGTCCGCGACCACCGGTTCCGAGGCGGCGGGGTCCGGCGTCGCCGAGGCCCGCGAGCGCACCGGTGCGGCGGGCAACGCCTGGTCCACGCTGTGGCGCTCGCACGGGGTCGCCGTGCCCGACCCGGACGACGCCGACACCGTGCTCTCCGCGCTCGGCGACGCGGCCCGCGCGCAGGACGAGGTGGCCCGGGCCGACGAGCGCCTCGCCCGGCTGCGCGACCAGGCCGACGAGCAGCAGCGCGCGCTGGGCGCTGCCCTCGCCGCCGCCGGGCGCCCGCGTGACGGGGCCCCGCTGGACGTGCTCCTGCTCGCGGCGGAGGACCTCGCCACCGAGGCCGGGCACGCCCGCGACCGGCTGGTCCTGCTCCACCGGCTGCGCAGTGACGCCGAGCGGGCGGGCGGTGCCGCCGACGCCGCACGGCACGAGCGGGAGCTGGCCGGCCAGCGGTGGCGGTTCGCCCTGCGGGGCGCGGGCCTGCCGACCGATCTGGAGCCGTCCGGCTGGGGCACCCGCCGCGACACCGTCGCCGACGCCCAGCAGGCCGGTGCGCTGGCCCGTCAGGACGACGCCGAGGCCCGCCGCCTCGAACGCGCCGTGAACGCGCACCGCCGCGCCGTCACCGCACTCGTCGAGCGGCACCTGGAGAAGGCGCCGACCGGGACCGCCCCGGAGGACCGCCTCGGCGAGCTGGCCGACCGGGTCCGCGAGGTCACCAAGGGCGCGGTGTCGGCCGGGCACCTCGACGACGGCATCGTCGCCGCCGAGGACGCCGCCGCCCGCGCTGCCCGCGCGGTGGCGACGGCCGGGGCGATCCTGGACCGGCTGGCCGTCGAGCTGGCGCTGACCGAGGCGATGGAGCCCGGTGGGCTGGAGGCAGCGGCGGAGCGGGGTGGCGTGGTCGCCGATCTCGACGCCCGGATCGCCGAGCAGTCCCGGCTCCTCGCGGCCGCGGCGCCGGACCTCGACGCCGGCGAGCTCGTCGCGTCGGCGCCCGACACCGAGCCGGGGGCGCTGACGGAGGCGCTCGACCGGGCCGAGACGCACGAGACCGAGCTGGGCGCCGAGCAGGACGAGGTCCGCGAGCAGCTCGGCGGGCTGCGCGCCCGGCGTCGCGAGCTGGAGGAGGCCGAGGGCGCCGCGGAGCTGCACGCCCGCGCCCAGTCCGAGCTCGCCGGCGTCGCCGAGGCGGCCGAGCGCTACCTGGTGCTGCACCTGCAGCGGGAGATCCTGCGCCGGGAGCTGGAGGCCTACGAGCGCAGCCACGCCTCCCCGCTGCTGGTCCGTGCCGGGGCGCTGCTGGAGCAGCTCACGAGCAGCCGGTTCGTGGCGTTGCGGCCCCCGTCCGAGCCCGGAGGCGGCGCCCGCACGCTGGTCGCGGTTCGCGGTGACGGCGAGGAGCTGGTCCCGGAGAAGCTGTCCGAGGGCACCGCCGACCAGGTGCACCTCGCGCTGCGGCTGGCGGGGATCGAGCAGCTGCAGGCCGACCGCGCCGCCGCCGTGCTCCCGCCGGTCCCGGTGGTGCTCGACGACGTGCTGATGACCTTCGACGACGAGCGGGCCCACGCCGCGATCCGGGTCCTCGCCGAGCTGGCCGGCAGCCAGCAGGTGCTGCTGTTCACCCACCACGAGCACCTCGTGGGGCTGGCCCGCAGCACCGGGGCGGACTTCGCCGTCGCCGAGCTGGGGCCGCCCGCCCGGGTCGACGCCGTCCTCGACGCCGACGCGGCGCGCGCCACCCCGCTGGCGGGCTGACACAGCCGTCCTCGACATCCGGACCGCCGACCCCCGGCCCACTCCGGGGACACCGTCGCGCAGACTGCTCCCATGGACGCGTGCGGTGAGCGGTTCGTGATCGTCAGCGGGGACGCCCGGGCCGAGGTCGACGAGGTCGGCGGCGGCCTGGCCGGGTTCGTCCAGGGCGGCCGGGTGCGGGTGGAGCCGCACCCGCCGACGGCGCGGCCCCCGAAGGGTTCGGGTGCGGTCCTGGCCCCGTGGCCGAACCGGGTCGCGGGCGGCAGCTGGAGCCACCGCGGCACCGCCCACCACCTCCCGCTGACCGAGCCCGCGGCCGGCAACGCCATCCACGGCCTGCTCCGGCACGTGCCGTGGACGCTCGCCGACCGCGCGGGCGACCACGTCTCGCTGACGGCCGTCGCGCCCGTCCAGCCGGGGTGGCCGCAGCCGGTGCGTGTGACCGTCACCCACACCGTCGGGGCGGGCGGCCTCACCGTCGAGACCCACGTCGAGAACCTCGGCGACGCGCCCGTCCCGTTCGGACTGGGCTTCCACCCGTACCTGCGGGTCGGGGACGTGCCCACCGACGAGCTGGAGCTCACCCTCGCCGCCCGCACCACCCTGCCGCTCGACGGCGGGATCCCGTCCGGCCCGGCGCGCCCGCTGGAGCGGGAGTTCTCGTCGACCCCGCTGGCCGGGCTGGAGCTGGACGACGCGTTCGGCGGCTGCGCCCCGGGCGACGGGGACGAGCTGGTCCGGCACCGCGTGGCCGCGCCCGACGGTGGCGGCACCGAGCTCTGGGCGGAGCCGGCGTTCGGCTGGGTGCAGGTCTTCACGCCGCCGGACTTCCCGCGCCAGTGCCCGGACGGCGCCGTCGCCGCCTCCCGCGCGGTCGCGGTGGAGCCGATGACCTGCCCGCCGGACGCGCTGAACTCGGGTACCGACCTCATCGAGCTGGTGCCGGGGGAGCAGCAGGTGCTCCGCTGGGGCGTGCTGGCCACCGGGTGATCTCTTTCACCCCGCAACGCGGAATCCGCCCCGGGTCGTTGAACGTTCCACGGTTCGTGACTGCTCAGACCGCTTCCCCCGTGGACCTGCCCCTCCTCGACGAGACGGGGCGCGCCGCGCTGTTCACCGATGCCCGCACCGCGAACACCTTCACCGGCGAGCCGGTGCCGGACGAGACGCTGCGCGCGGTGTGGGAGCTGGCCCAGTGGCCGCCGACCGCCGCCAACACCCAGCCGCTGCGGGTCACGTACGTGCGCTCCGGCTCCGGCAAGGAGCGGCTGCTCCCGCTGCTGGCCGAGGGGAACCGCGCCAAGTCCGAGGCCGCACCGGTCGTCGCGCTGCTCGCCGCGGACCTCGACTTCCACGAACACACCCCGGTCACGTTCCCGGTGAAGCCGGGGATGCGGGAGAGCCTCGAGGAGCAGGGCCGCACCGGGCGCGAGGGCATGGCCCGGTTCAACGCCAGCCTGCAGGCCGGCTACTTCCTGCTCGCCGCCCGCGCGCACGGTCTCGCCGCCGGCCCGATGGCGGGCTTCGACGCCGACGCCGTCACCGACGAGTTCTTCCCCGGCGGGCAGCACCGGGTGCTGCTCGTCGTGAACCTCGGCCACCCCGCCACGGACGCCTGGCACCCGCGGCTGCCCCGCCTGGCCGCCGACGACGTGCTCTCCTTCGCCTGACAGCCCTCACAGGCACGCGTGGAGTGCGCCGAGCAGCGTCGGCGCGCGGTCGTCGGTGTCCTCGGCGCGCATCTCGTTGGTGAGGAACGAGAAGCCGATCCCGCGCTCCGGCCATGCCCCGTGCCGGCCGCCGCCCGCACCGCTGTGCCCGAACGCGACCGGCTCGGGACCGAAGGTGCCGATCGGGTCGGCCAGCTCGTAGCCGAGCCCGAACCGGAGCGGCCGGTCGTTGACGGCGTCGAACCCCTCGGCGTGGGTGCGGGTCGCCCGGTCCAGGGCGGCCGCCGGCACCGGTGAGCGGTCCGGGTCGGCGAGCGCGCCGTAGAGCCGCGCGACCGCCGGGGCACCCGCGACGCCCGCACCGGCGAGCGCCCCGGACCGGTACCAGGCCGGGGTGTTGACGGTCTCGGCGTCGTCGAGCAGCACCCGGTACATCCGCTCGACGGTGCGGCGGCGCTCCTCGTCGTGCAGGAACGTCGAGATCCGGTAGCCCTCCGCCCGGACGATCCGGGCCGGGGACGTCGGCGGCGACGCGAGGTGCACCCAGGCCCCCGGCACCCGCGCGACGACGTCCTCGACGACGGTCCGCGGATCGGACTCGGTGACCCGGCGCAGCAGCTCGGCCACCAGGTTCCCCCAGGTCAGGGCGTGGTACGCGACCCGGCTGCCCGGCACCCACAGGGTCGGCTGCCGGGCCAGCGCCGCGGCCGAGGCGCGGTCGTCCAGCCCCGCCGCCGGGACCGGCTCCGGATCGACGTAGGGGAGTCCCGCGGTGTGCGAGAGGACCTGCGCCACCGTGACGGTGCCGTCGGTCGTGCTGCCGCCCTCGCCCGTGCCCTTGCCCGCCGCGGCGAACTCCGGCCAGTACCGCGCGACCGGTACGTCCGGGTCGAGCCGGTCCGCCAGCGCCGCGCACGCCGTCGCCGCGAGGCCCTTGGTGCCGGAGAACAGGACCGCGACCGTGCCGGTGTCCCACGGGCGTCCGGTGTCCGGGTCGGCGAGCCCGCCGTGCAGCTCCACCAGCGGCTCACCGTCCCGGACCACCGAGAACGCGGCACCGCCCCGGGCGCCCGCGAGGACGCCGGCGAACGCGTCCGCCACCGGACCGAACCCGCGGGCGACCGTGCCGTGCACCCGAGGCTGCACCGTCACCGTGCCGTCACCGTGCCGTCACCGGACCTCGGCCATCGAGGGGGTGTGCTCCAGCAGCTGGCGCGTGTAGTCGTGCTGCGGGTTCGCGAGCACCTCGTCGACCGTGCCCTGCTCGACGATCCGCCCGTCCTGCAGCACCGCGATCCGGTCCGCGACCTCACGGGCCAGCGCGATGTTGTGCGTCACGAACAGCATCGCCGTGCCCAGCTCCCGGCGCACCAGCGCCAGCAGCTCGATGATGCTGGCCTGGACCGACACGTCCAGCGCGGACGTCACCTCGTCGCACACCAGCACGTCCGGGGCGGTCACCAGCGCCCGCGCGATCGCCGCGCGCTGCCGCTCCCCACCGGACAGCCCGCCCGGGTAGCGCTGCGCGAACGACCCGTCGAGCCGGACCTGCCCGAGCATGTCGAGCACCCGGGCGCCGCGCGCGTCGGCGTCGAGATCGGTGAGGTGCCGCAGCGGCACCTCCAGCGAGCTCGCGATCGTCCGCCGCGGGTTGAGCGAGGCGAACGGGCTCTGGAAGACGTACTGCACGCTCCGCAGCTGGGCGTAGCTGCGCGGCGTCGTGAGCTCGTCGCCCTTGAGGGTCAGCGTCCCGGCGTCGAGCGGGAGCAGCCCGGACAGGCCACGGGCCAGCGTCGTCTTCCCGGAGCCGGACTCGCCGAGCAGCATCAGGCACTCGCCGGGCCACAGCTCGAGATCGACGCCGTCGAGCACCGTCTTCGGCCCGTACCGCTTCCCGGCACCCGACATCCGCAGCAGCGGTGCCCCGTCGCCCGACGGCGACGGGTCCCGGTCCACGGCGCGGTCCAGGTCCGGGACCGCGCCGATCAGCGCCCGCGTGTACGGGTGCTCCGGTGCGGTGAGGATCTGCCGGACCGGTCCGGTCTCCACCACCTCGCCGCCCTGCATGACCGTCACCCGGTCCGCCAGCCCGGCGACGACGGCGAGGTCGTGCGTGATGTAGAGCGCGGCGGTCCCCGAGCGCGTCACGAGATCGCGCACGGTGTCGAGGACCAGGTCCTGGGTGGTGACGTCCAGGCCGGTCGTCGGCTCGTCGAGCACGACGACGTCGGGCCGGTTCGCGAACGCCGCCGCGATCCCGACCCGCTGCTGCTGCCCGCCCGAGAGCTGGTGCGGGTAGCGGCGCAGGAACGTGTCGTCGGTCGGGAGGCCGACGTCGGACAGCACCTCCCGCACCCGGGCGGCCACGTCGCCGTCGAAACCGTGGGCCTGGAGCACCTCCGCGACCTGGGTGCCGATCCGCAGCAGCGGGTTCAGCGACAGCGCCGGGTCCTGCGGGACGTAGGTCACCAGCCGCCCGCGGACACCGCGCATCGTCACCGGGTCCGCGGCGAGCAGGTCGTCGTGGGTCTCCGAGTGGCCGTGGAACGCGATGCTCCCACCGGTGCAGGCGAGCCCGTCCCGGAAGTGGCCGAGCGCGGCGAGCGCGGCCGTCGTCTTCCCGGACCCGGACTCGCCGACCAGGGCGAGGATCTCGCCCGGGGCGACGGCGAAGTCCACCCCGTGCAGCACCTCGCGGCCGCCGGTGGTGGCGACCCGCAGGCCGGTGCACTCGATCGTGAAACTGGCCGTACCGGTCATGCTCCGGCCTCCCCGGTCGTGTCCGCGGACTCCTTGGCGAGCGCGTCGGTGATCATGTTCGTGCCGACGGTGAGGATCGCGATCGCGAGCACCGGCAGCAGCACGCCCCACGGCGCGACGATCAGCGCGATCCGGTTCTCGTTGATCTGCAGGCCCCAGTCGGCGGCCGGCGGCTGCACCCCGAGGCCGAGGAACGACAGCGACGCCACGTAGCCGATCGAGTAGGTCAGCCGCAGGCCCAGCTCGACCATCAGCGGGCCGGTGATGTTGGGCAGCACCTCGGTGGCGAGGATCCGCCGCCGCGGGACGCCGTACATCCGCGCGGCCAGCACGTAGTCCTGGCCGGCGACCGCGAGCGTCGCCTGCCGGGCGACACGGGCGACGCGCGGGATGTGTGTGATGCCGATGACCAGCACGAGCAGCCAGCCCGACGACCCCAGCACGGCGACCGCCAGCAGTGCCAGCACCAGCTGCGGGAACGACAGCAGCACGTCGCCGCCACGCATGATCAGCGAGTCGAGCCGCCCGCCGGAGTACCCGGCGAGCATCCCCAGCACGGCGCCGCCGACGATGCCGATCGCGGTCGCGGCCAGCGCGTAGAGCAGCACCGGGCCGCCGCCCGCGAGGAACCGGACGAACACGTCGCGGCCGAGGTCGTCGGTCCCGGCGAGACCGTCGGGCCGGAACGGGCGCCCGGCGAAGTCGTCGACGCCGTACCCGGTCAGCAGTGGGCCGAGCACCGGCCCGAGCAGCGCGATCACGACGACGACCAGGGTCAGCACGGCCCCGATCCGGGCCTGGCGGCGGCGGAAGGTCCGCCGCAGCAGTCCTGCAGGAACAGCGGGAGCACTCACGAGACACCTCCGGAGGCGGTCCGGATCCGCGGGTCGGCGAGGATCCCGGCGACGTCCGCGGCGAGGTTCACCAGCACGTAGAACGCGGCGATGATCAGGGTGATCGCCTGGACCACCTGGACGTCCCGATTGGCGACGGCGTCGATGAGCGCCTCTCCGATCCCGGGGTAGCGGAACAGGAACTCGACGACGACCACGCCACCGGCCAGCCAGGCCAGCTGCATCGCGATCACCTGGGCCACCGGGCCGATCGTGTGCGGGACCGCGTGCCGCACCAGCACGGTGCGTTCGGGCAGGCCCTTGAGCCGGGCCATCTCGACGAACCCGGCGTCGAGCGTCTCCGACAGCGTCGCCCGGGTCATCCGCACGACGTACGGCACGACGACGAGCGCGAGCGTCAGCACCGGCAGCACCAGCTGCTCGGGCCGGGCCCACACCGGTTCGCCGGGCCGGGCGATGGTGACCGAGGGCAGGATCCGGAACACCGACGTCGCGAACACGACCACGAGCAGCACACCGATGACGAACTCGGGCAGCGCGGCCAGCACCAGGCTGAACCCCGACACCCCGGAGTCGGTCCGGGTGCCGCGCCGCACGGCCGCCCACGCGCCGAGCGCGAGCGCGATCGGGGTGGAGATCACCGCGGTGACCACCAGGAGCAGCGCGGACGCCGCGATCCGGCCCCCGAGCAGCTCGCCGACCGGGCCCTGGGTGGCCGCGGAGAAGCCGAGGTCACCGGTGAGGATCCCGCCGAGCCAGGAGAAGTAGCGCTCCCAGGCCGGACGGTCGAGGCCGAGCTGCTCGGTGAGCGCGGCGATCCGCTCCGGGGTGGCCTGCTGGCCGAGGATGGCCCGCGCCGGGTCACCGGGCAGCAGCAGGGTCGCCCCGAAGATCAGCACCGAGACGACGAACAGCACCAGCACGCTCACGAGCAGCCGGCGGAGGATCATCTTCGTCAGGACGTTCATGCGTTCACCCACGCCTTCCGGAACTCGTACCCGGACAGCGACAGCCCGGTGCGGTTCGGGACGAGCCCGCCGACGTAGGCCTGGTGCGCGTCGACGCGGTCCGGGTACCCCCAGATGAGGTAGCCGCCGCGGTCGAACTCGATCTGCTGGGCGCGGCGCACGAGCTGCGCACGCAGGGTCGTGTCCACCTCGGACCGGGCCCGCCGGATGACGCCCTGGTACTCGGCGTCGTCCCAGTGCGTCTCGTTGAACGGCGCGTCGGGCATCGACGACTGCGAGGCCTGCGGGATGTAGTTGCGGGTGTTCCAGAAGCTCTGCGCGAACTCCCACTGCAGGTACTGGTCGGAGAAGAAGGTGGAGGTGTCCACCCGGCGCAACCCGATCTCGACGCCGGCGGCGCGGGCCTGGGTGGCGTACACCTGGGCCGCCTCGACGGCGCCCGCCTGGATCGGCGAGGTCACCAGCTCCAGCGACAGGTTCGGCTTCCCGGCCGCGGAGAGCAGGTCACGGGCCCGCTCGATGTCCTGCTCGCGCCGCGGGTCCAGGTACTCGGGGTCGAACCGGGCGTACAGGTCGGACGCGTGGGTGCCGAGGCCGGAGAGGACCTGGTTGACCATCTCGTCGCGGCCGGCGATCAGGCGCAGCGCCTGCCGGACCCGGACGTCGTCGAACGGGGCGACGTCGACCCGCATCGTGAAGGGCAGCCAGCCCCCGGTCTCCGAGGTCAGCAGCCGGACGGACTCGTACGCCCCGACCACCTCGGTGAGCGACAGCGGGACCTGGTCGATCGCGTCGACCTGGCCGGAGAGCAACGCGTTGATCCGGGCGTCGTCCTCGGAGAAGTTGATCAGCTCGAGCCGGTCGACCCAGGGCTGGTCGGGTCGCCAGTACCCGTCGTAGCGGACGAACGCGCTCTGCTGCCCGGCGGCGAACGACTCGAACCGGAACGCGCCGGTGCCGACCGGGCGCTCGACGTCGAAGTCGGTGGGCACGATCCCGCAGGAGTACTCGGCCAGGTACTGGTCGAACACGGGGGACGGCTCGCTCAGTACGAACCGGACCTGCCGGTCACCGGCCACGACGACGTCGTCGAGGATGCCGAGCTGCGACGCGCCGGACTTGGGGTCGTCCGGGTCGGTGATCCGCCGGAAGGTGGCGACGACGTCGTCCGGGGTGACCGGGCGCCCGTCGTGGAAGGTGATGCCGGAGCGGATCGTCGCGGTCCAGGTGCGGGCCCCGGGGTCGGGGCGCACCGCCTCGGCGACGGCGGGCTGCAGCGTGTAGGCGTCGTCCCAGTGCAGGAGCGGCTCGTACAGGCTGAGGGTGCGGGCGATGTCCGGGTTCGTCGCGGGGCTGTGCGGGTCCAGGGTGTCGGAGGCGCCGCCTCCGGTCACACCGACCCGCAGCACGCCGCCGCGGCGGGGCGGTCCGGCGTCCCGGGCCGCGGCCGGCCCGCCGCAGCCGGCGAGGAACGCCGCTGCGGCCAGACCGGCCGCTCCGCCGAGCAGGCGGCGCCGGGTGAACGGCGCCGCTGTCGGGCTGATCATGAAACTGTCTCCTCGGGGCTGGGCCCCGGGGAGGACCCGGGGCCGCGGTCGCGGGCTCAGGTCGGGGGCCGGTTCACCGCCGTTCCGCCGGTGCCGACCGGCGCGATCGACCGTCCGGCGTGCTCCGGTTCGGTCACGTCGCCGCCGGTGAGCCCGTCGAGGGCGACGGCGACGTCGTCCGGGAACGGCTGCGTGCCGTCGGCGCCCACGTGCAGGCACATGAGCTCCTCGGTGGCCGCGAGCCGGCCGTCGACGTGCAGCTCGTGCCAGAGCCGCAGCCGCTTGGCGTCGCGTCCGAGCACGCGCGTGCGCACCTCGAGGGCGGCGTCGGGGCCGACCTCGCTCAGGTACCGCACGTGCGCCTCCACCGTGTACAGCGAGCAGCCGCTCGCCGCCCGGTAGGCCTCGTCCATCCCGGTGCGGTCCATCAGCGCCGTCGTCGCGTCCCCGAACACCAGGACGTAGTACGGCTCGGAGAGATGTCCGTTGTAGTCGATCCACTCCGGACGGACCACGTCGGTGTGCACCAGTTCGGTCACGGTCGGCCCGTCTCGCCGGACGGCGAGCCCGCCCTTCCCGCCGTGCCTGCTGCCCGGGCCGTATCGACGGCCCGCCGGACGGCGATCACCGCCCGGTCCCGCTCGGCGACGAGCTCGGCCATCGGGCGGCCGCCGGCGCTGACCTCGGCCCCGGCGACCATGTCGTCCCGCAGCGCGGTGGTCAGCTCGGGGGCGTCGAGCCGGGTCCACGGCGCTTTCAGCGACGGTCCGAAGTGGTCGAGCATGTGTGCCATGCCGCCCTCGCCGCCGGCCAGGTGGAAGGTCAGGCAGGGCCCGTGCACCGGCCAGCGCAGCCCCGGTCCGTCGGTGATCGAGCGGTCGATCTCCTCCGGGGTGGCCTCGCCCTCGGCGACCATGTGCAGCGCCTCGCGCCAGATGGCCTCCTGCAGCCGGTTCGCGATGAACCCGGGCAGCTCCCGTTCCATCTCGATCACGGACTTGCCGATGTGCCGGTAGAACTCCGCCGCGGCGGAGGACGCCCAGGCCTCGCTCTTCTCCCCGCCGACGACCTCGACCAGCGGGATCAGGTACGGCGGGTTGAACGGGTGCCCGACGACGAGCGCACCGGGGTCGGCGGCGTCGACGGCCATGTCGGACATCGGGAAACCCGACGTCGACGACGCGACGACGACGCCCGGCCCCGCTGCCGCGGCCAGCTCGGCCAGCAGCGAGCGCTTGAGCGCCAGGTCCTCCGGCGCGCTCTCCTGCACGAAGTCCGCACCGGTCACGGCCTCGGCCGCGGTGTCGAACAACTCGATCGCGTACGGGTCGGCACCCTCGGCGAGGCCCAGCTCGGTGAGCGCGGGCCACGCGGCGTCGATCAGGCGGCGGAGCTTGTCGCCGGCGTCCGGCGCCGGGTCCCAGGCCCGCACCGTCAGCCCGCGGGACAGGAAGTAGGCGGCCCAGCCGCCCCCGATGACACCGGCGCCGATGCAGGCGACGGTCCGGATCTCCGTGACGGGACGCGTGACAGGACGCTGCTCAGGCACCGGCGCGCTCCTTCAGACCCAGGATCTCGCGGGCGCGGTCCGGTGTCGCCACCGTCGCGCCGAGGTCCTGCACGATCTGCACGGCCCGCTCGGTGAGCTGCTCGTTCGTCGCCTTGACCCCGCGGGACAGGTAGAGGTTGTCCTCGAGCCCGACCCGGGCGTGGCCACCGGCCAGGATCGACTGCGCCACCCACGGCAGCTGGTTGCGGCCGATCGCGAACGACGCGAAGTTCGCCCCCTCGGGGAGCATGTTCACCTCCGCGGCCAGGACGCCGGGGTCGGCGGGAGCGCCGTAGGGGATGCCCATGCACAGCTGGAACAGCGGCGGGGCGTCGATCAGGCCCTCCTCGACCAGGGTGGTGGCGAACCACAGCTGCCCGGTGTCGAAGATCTCGAGCTCCGGCTTCACCCCGAGCTCCTGCACCCGCTTCGCGCCGGTGCGCAGCATGTCCGGCGTCGAGATGTAGAGCTGGTTGCCCTCGCCGAAGTTCAGCGAGCCGCAGTCGAGCGTGCAGATGTCGGGGAGGAGCTCCTCGACGTGCGGGAGCCGCTCGAGGGCGTTGACCAGGTCGGTGCCGTCGACCGGCTTGAGCGGGTCCTCGGCGTCGATCACGAGGTCGCCGCCCATGCCGGCGGTCAGGTTCAGCACGACGTCGACGCCCGAGTCGCGGATCCGGGTGACGGTGTCGCGGTAGAGCTCCACCGCCCGCGACGGGTCGCCCGTCTCGGGGTCGCGCACGTGGATGTGCACGACGGCGGCGCCGGCGCGGGCGGCGGCGATCGCGTCGGCGGCGATCGCGGCCGGGGTGACGGGCACGTGCGGGCTGCGGCCCACCGTGTCTCCGGCCCCGGTCACCGCGCAGGTGACGATGACGTCACGGTTCATCCGTTCTCCGTCCTGTGTGGCTCGTCCTGTGTGGAGTCGCGTGGGGGTGGTGCGGGTCGTCCCGGCGCCGCGAGCACGGCCCGGTCGATGTAGTCGTGCAGCACCGCGCGCATACCGTCCGGCCCGGTGCCGGGGGTACCGGCGAGGACCTGGATGCCCAGGCCGTCGACGAGCGCGGTGAGCTGGCGCGCGAGACCGTCGGCGCCGGGCACGAAGACGCCGGTCGCGGCGCCGTCGGCGAGCGTCATGGCGACGCTGCGGTACCAGCGGTCGTAGGAGTCCCAGTAGAGCTCGCGCCGGGCCGGGTCGATCGCCGACTCGGCCCAGACCTGGATCCAGATGGACCACTCGCGGCGCAGCAGCTCGCCCTCGGGGAGCTGCAGGTCGATCAGGCGCAGCAGCCGGCGGTGCGGGTCGGTGATCTCGCCGAGCGCGGCGACCTGCCGGTCGAAGGCGAGCTTCACGTTGTGCCGCAACGCCTCGTCGAGCAGCTCGGAGCGGGTGGGGAAGTGGTAGTGGATCGCCGCCGGGCTCGTGCCGCACGCGTGTGCGACGTCGGCCGTCCGCACCCGGTGGTAGCCGCGGTCGGCGATGAGCCGCCACGCGGCGTCCAGGATCCGGCGGCGGGTCTCCCGGGAGCCCCGGGTCGTGGGGGCGCCGGCGGACGCGGCGCTGGTGGTCGCGGCCGCACCGCCCGGGACGGCCGTGTGGGTGCGTGCGTCGTCCCGGCCGTGCAGGAGCCGGTTGACGGTCTCCCCGGTGACGTCGGCGATCGCGACGAGCTCCCCGGCGGCGAACCGGCGGCGCCCGGCGAGCGACTTGGACAGCTTCGTCTCGTCCAGCCCGATCGCCGCGGCGAACCGCCGCTGTGTCCAGCCGTCCCGTTCGAGCAGCTCACGCACCCGGGAGGCGACCACCGCGTCCCCCTGCGTCGCGTCCACCGGTGCGGGGTCTCCGGGGGTGGAGCCGCTGCGGGCGGACGGACGTGAGGGGTGCACGATCCGGAACCGTAGGCCGGGCTTGCGAAAGCCGCAAATAACGATTCGCATACGTGCAGGTCGGAGCGTGTTTGCGATGTCCGACCGGTGCGCCGCTCAGATTGCGCTACCGGTCCGCACGGTCGCGCGGTGAACGGTAGGGTCGCCACTGCCGACGTAGCCGACCGGGGGAGAGGCAACCATGCGCTCGCTGGACGAGACCGCGATCTGGACCGAGGGCGTGGAGGGGGTGGACGTCCCGGGCTACGACCGGGCGGGGGTGCGCACGGGCATCGTCCACATCGGGGTCGGCGGGTTCCACCGGGCGCATCTCGCGATGTACGTGGACTCGCTGCTCACCGCCGGGGAGGCCCGCGAGTGGGGGATCTGCGGGGTCGGCGTCCTGTCGTTCGACGAACGCATGCGCGACGTCATGGCAGCCCAGGACGGGCTGTACACCCTCGTCCGCAAGGAGCCCGACGGATCGCTGTCGCCGCGCGTCGTCGGGTCGCTGGTGGACTACCTGTTCGCCCCGGACGACCCGGAGGCGGTGATCGAGCGGATCGCCCACCCGGACACGCGGATCGTCTCGCTGACGATCACCGAGGGCGGCTACGCGATCGACCAGAAGACCGGTGAGTTCGACCCGGACTTCCCCGGTGTCCGGGACGACCTGGAATCGATGGCCGCGGGGCGTGCGCCGAGCGGCGCGTTCGGCCTCGTCGTCGAGGCGCTGGCCCGCCGGCGCGAGCGCGGCACCGGCCCGCTCACGATCATGAGCTGCGACAACATGCAGGGCAACGGCGACACCGCCCGGCGGGTGTTCACCGGCGTCGCCCAGCTGCGCGACGCCGAACTGGGCGTCTGGGTGGCCGAGCAGGTCACCTTCCCGAACTCGATGGTCGACCGGATCACCCCCGCCACCGCGGACTCCGACCGCGCCGCCCTCGAGGAGCGGTTCGGCCTGCGCGACGGCTGGCCGGTGGTCTGCGAGCCGTTCACCCAGTGGGTGCTGGAGGACGACTTCGCCGCGGGCCGCCCGGAGTTCGAGCGGGTCGGCGTGCAGGTCGTCGACGACGTCGTGCCGTACGAGTTCATGAAGCTGCGGCTGCTCAACGCCACCCACCAGGCGCTGGGCTATCTCGGCTATCTCGCGGGGCACCGCTACGTGCACGAGGTCGCCCAGGACCCGACGTTCGCGACGTTCCTGCGCGGCTACATGGACGCCGAGGCCACGCCGACCCTGCGGCCGGTCCCCGGCATCGACCTCGACGAGTACAAGGACACGCTCCTGTCGCGGTTCGCGAACCCGGGCGTCGCCGACACCCTGAAGCGGATCAACTACGGCAGCTCCGACCGGATCTCGATCTTCCTACTGCCGGTCGTGCGGGAGCAGCTCGCGGCCGGGGGACCGGTGGACCGGGCGGCCGCCGTCGTCGCGGGGTGGTGCCGGTACGCCGAGGGTGCCGACGAGCAGGGCGAGGCGATCGAGCAGCAGGACCGGCTCGCCGACGAGCTGACCCCGCTCGCGCTGCGGGAGCGCTCCGAGCCGCTGACCTTCCTGCGGTACCGGCCTGTCTTCGGCGACCTGGCCGACGACGAGCGCTTCGCCGGCGCGTTCCGCAGGGCGCTGGAGTCGCTCTACGAACGCGGGGCGGCCGCGACCGTCGCCGACATCGGATGAACCGATGAGAATCCGGCACGTCTCCGGTCCCAGGTACTGACGCATCCGCCCGATCCGGGGAGACACCATGGGAACCATCGACGTGCACGAGTTCATCAGTCTCGACGGCGTGATCGAGGATCCGTCGTGGACCGCCGAGTACGGCTTCACCGACGGGATGGGTGCCGCCATCGGGAAGCTCTGCGACCAGGCGATCCTGCTGGGGCGCACCACCTACGAGGCGTTCTACCCGGCGTGGTCGGCGCGCGGGCACGACGAGGAGTCCGGCGCGGCGTTCTTCAACGGGTCGCCGAAGCACGTCGTGACGTCCACACTGGCCGATCCGCTGGAGTGGGAGAACTCGACAGTGCTCGGCCCGTACGACCCGACGCGCATCCAGGCGCTGAAGGACTCCGTCGACGGCGGCATCTACGTCAGCGGCAGCGCCACCCTGGTGCGGGCGATGCTCGCCGACGGGCTGGTCGACACGCTGAACCTGTTCGTCTACCCGGTCGCGCTGGGTGCGGGCGAGCGGCTGTTCGCGGCGGGGCAGCGGATCCCGCTGCGGCTGGTGGAGACCGAGGCCTACGAGAACGGCGTGGTCAGGATGACCTACGGGCCGCCCGCGGCCTGAGCGTCCGCCGGCTCAGGACGCCGGTGCGGTCCGCTCGCGATCCAGTGTCGCGACCGCCCGGCGTGCCGCGTCGAGGACCCGGGTGTGGACCGCGCGCGCGTCCGGGGCGTCCCGCTCGGACAGCCAGGTCGCGACGGTGACCTGCAGGACGGCCATCGCCGTCGCCGCGGCGATCCGGTGCGACAGCTCGGGCTCCGGCATGCCGTCCCGCTCGGCCAGCGCTCCGGCGACGGTCTCCTCGACGGTCCGGCCGACCCGGGCCATCCGGCCGTTCAGCTCGGGGTGGGTGCGCAGCAGCTCGAGCTGGTCGTGCCAGACCGGGCTGGTCGTCAGTGTGCCGGCGAGATCACCGAGGACGGCGGTCGCGGCGGCCAGTGCGGACGGCTCCGGCCGGGTCCGGACCTCGGCCGCCAGCTCGGCCAACGACACCTCGTCCCAGTCGAACAGCGCGGCGTCCTTCGACGGGAAGTGGTTGAAGAACGTCCGCGGGGCGACGTCGACGTCGGCGCAGACCTCCTCCACGGTGAAGTGCTCCGGCCCCTGGCTGCGGGCTCGCTCGAGCGCGGCCACGCGCAGCGCGTGGCGGAGGCGCAGCTTCTTGCGTTCCCGCAGACCCGAGCAACGCTGCTCCTGCTCCGCGACGGTCGTGCCGATCATCGCGTCACCTCTCCTTCGTGCGGGGGCTGCACGTGTGCAGCCCCTGCAGTGTGCGCGCAAAGTCGTGAGCACAGCAAACTATCGTGCGGCACGGTCCGATCGGGCGCTTCCCCTCGGTCGGCGGCCACCGGAGCTGACGGGCCCGCACGGCATCGTCGGCGGTGCGACGCGCACGTCGCCGTCGGGTCGCTCGACCCCGTCGCCGACGCCGTCCGGCGGGGGATCCGCGTTCCGCGGAACGCGGTCCCGAGGCGCCACCCGCCTCGTCGCTCCTCGCCGAATCGCGTCCACGTGTCCGGGTGCGCGAGGGCTGGTCGAGGGGTTCCGCATGGTCCGTCGCGCACGTCTCTGCGAGTGCGCCTCCCACCATGCGGGTTCCGCGCGGTGCGTTCCGCGGAACGCGATCTCACGGACCGGGGCGAGACTGTCGGGCCCCGCTGCGACACTCGTTCGAACATCAGTGCGATACCGCTGGGAGTGTCCGCATGTCTCTCACCACGCCCTCGTCCGATGCGTTCCCCGGGTTGAGCCTGCCCGTCCTGGAGTCCGAGCTGCTGGGGCTCGCGGGCCACATCGCCGCGGCGGAGTGCCGTTTCCTGCAGCTGCTCGCCGAGTTCGACCGGCGCGGCGGATGGTGCGGCGTCGGCATCCGGTCGTGTGCCCACTGGCTGACCTGGCGTGCGGGGATGAGCCTGCGGACCGCGACCGAGCACCTGCGCGTCGCCCGTGCTCTGGAGAACCTGCCGCTGGTCACGGCGGAGTTCGCCGCGGGGCGCCTGTCGTACTCGAAGGTTCGCGCGATCACCCGGGTGACCGGCGCGGACGGCGCAGCCCTCACCCGCGCTGCCGCGGCGGTAGGGGTGGCGGCCGGCGGGGAGGCGCAGCCCGGTGTGGACGCGCAGCCCGGTGGCGGAGCGATCACCGTGGGGACAGCGGTGATCGGTGAGGAGACGGAGCGCGGCGAGAGCACAGTGCCCGGCGAGAGCACGGTGCCCGTCGAGAGCACGGTGCCCGTCGAGAGCACGGTGCCCGGCGAGAGCACAGTGCCCGGCGAGAGCACAGCCATCGGTGACGGCGCATCGCCCTGCGGCGCCACGCCGACCCAGCGTGAGACTGTCGACGACGGGGCGGGCGAATGCAGGTCCGGCAGTGCCGAATCCGTGCCGTCGCCGCGGCCGGAACCCACGGTGGCCGATGCCGAGACGGCCGAGCGGGTGATGCTCGAGCTGGCCATGTCGTCGACCGCGAGTCACGTCGAGACGGTGGTGCGTGCGGTGCGACGCCGGACCACCCCGCCGGTCGACACCGCGGCGCGTCGTTCGCTGAGCTGGCACCACGACGTCGACGGCTCGCTCGTCCTGCGTGGCCGCTTCACTCCCGAGGACGGCGCGGCGCTGATCGCCGCGATCGAGGCGCTGGTCCCGCCGCCCGCTCCGGCCGGGACGTCCCCGGCCGGGCGTTCGGCGGATCTCCTGGACCAGGGCCGGGAGCAGGAACCCGGCTCGACGGTGGACCGGACGGCGGCGCGTCGCGCGGACGCGCTGCTCGAACTCGTCCGGCACGGGGACAGCCCCGGTGCGACCGGGCCGGTGGTCACGCGCGGGAGTGCCCAGGTCGTCGTCCACATGGACGTCGGCTCCGGCAGCGCACGGCTGGCGGGCGGACCCGAGATCCCCACGACGACCGCGGAGCGCCTCGCCTGCGACGCCCGTGTCCAGGTCCTGCTCGGTGACCGGGCGACGAACCGGCTCTACCTGGGGAGATCCCGTCGCCTGGCGTCACCGGCCCAGATCGCTGCGCTCACCGCGCGCGACGCCGCGGACGGTGGTGGCTGCCGCTTCCCCGGCTGCGACCACACCCGTCATCTGCACGCCCATCATGTGCGGTCGTGGCTGAGCGGGGGAGCGACGGACATCGACAATCTCGTACTGCTCTGCAGCTACCACCATCGGCTCGTGCACGACGCCGGTTACCGGATCCGCTACCGCGCGGACGCCTGGGACTTCCGCCGCCCGGACGGTACCCCGGTCAGCCCCCTCGGTCCGCCGCTGAGCGGTGCCGCGGCCGCGATCGTCGAGATCAACACCAGGGCCGACCTGCAGATCGACCGCGTCTCCCTCACCCCGGACTGGTACGGCGACGCGGTCGATCCCGGCCCGATCCTCGACGCCCTGCTGCCCCCGCGGACCGCAGCGACGGCCGCCTGAGCGACGACACCGGGCTCCGCGGGACCGGTCCTCAGCCGTGCGCCAGCAGCGCGGCGCCGATGATGCCGGCCTCGTTCAGGAGCGTCGCCGGGACGATCGTGGTCCGCGTCCGGACGTACGGGGACCACCTGTCGAACCGCTTGCTGACGCCGCCGCCGACGACGATCAGGTCCGGCCAGACGAGGTTCTCCACGTGTGTGAAGTACCGCGTCAGGCGCTCGCCCCACTGCTCCCAGTCGAGGTCCTCGCGTTCGCGGGCGGAGTCGGCGGCACGGCTCTCGGCGTCGAACCCGTCGATCTCGAGGTGCCCGAACTCGGTGTTCGGGACGAGATGCCCGTCCGCGATGAGCGCGCTCCCGATCCCGGTGCCGAGGGTCGCCAGGAGTACGACGCCGGACTTCGCACCCGCCGCGCCGAACTCGACCTCGGCGACGCCGGCCGCGTCCGCGTCGTTGACCAGCAGGGCGTCCCGTCCGGTGACCTTGCGCAGCACCGCGGCGGCGTCGCAGTCGATCCACGACGGATCCACGTTGGCCGCCGTGCGGGTCACCCCGTGCTGGACGACGGCGGGAAAGGTGCAGCCGAACGGCCCCTTCCAGTCGAACTCGTCGAGGATCTGCTTGACCGTCTCGGCGACCGCCTCCGGTGTCGACGGCTGCGGGGTCGGGATCCTGACCCGGTCGTCGGCCAGCTTCCCCTTGTGCAGGTCGACCGGTGCGCCCTTGATGCCGGACCCGCCGATGTCGATCCCGAAACCGAGTTCGTGCTTCTTGCTCACGAAGGTGATCCTCTCTCAGGGCTCAGGAACCGAGTGCGGCGGCGACGACCTCGCGGGCCTCGGACTGCACGGCCGCGAGGTGGTCCGCGCCGCGGAAGCTCTCGGCGTAGACCTTGTAGACGTCCTCGGTCCCGGAGGGCCGGGCCGCGAACCAGCCCGCCTCGGTGACGACCTTCAGGCCGCCGATCGGGGCGTCGTTGCCGGGGGCGCGCGTCAGCTTCGCGGTGATCGGGTCGCCGGCGAGCTCGGTCGCGGTGACCGCGGACGCGTCGAGCTTCGACAGCGCGGCCTTGTCCTCACGGGAGCACGCGACGTCGGTGCGGGCGTAGGCCGGCTCCCCGAACCGGCCGGTCAGGTCCCGGTAGTGCTCACTGGGCGTGCGCCCGGTCACCGCGGTGATCTCGGAGGCGAGCAGGGCGAGCAGGAGGCCGTCCTTGTCGGTGCTCCACGGCGAACCGTCGCGGCGCAGGAACGAGGCCCCGGCGCTCTCCTCACCCCCGAACCCGATCTCCCCGGACCGCAGGCCGGGAACGAACCACTTGAAACCGACCGGCACCTCGACCAGCGTCCGGCCCAGGTCGGCGGCCACCCGGTCGATCATGGACGAGCTGACCGCGGTCTTGCCGATCCCGGCCGTGGCCGGCCAGCCGGGGCGGTGCGCGAACAGGTAGCCGATCGCCACGGCCAGGTAGTGGTTCGGGTTCATCAGCCCGCCGTCGGCGGTGACGATGCCGTGCCGGTCGGCGTCGGCGTCGTTGCCCGTCGCGATCCGGAACGGCGCCGGGTCGGCCTCCATCCGACTGCGCAGCGACGCCATCGCGTACGGCGACGAGCAGTCCATCCGGATCTTGCCGTCCCAGTCGAGGGTCATGAACCCGAACGCCGGATCGACCGCCGGGTTCACGACGGTCAGGTCGAGGCCGTAGCGCTCGGCGATGACACCCCAGTAGTCGACCGAGGCCCCGCCGAGCGGGTCGGCGCCGATGGTGACGCCGGCGTCGCGGATCGCGTCCATGTCGAGGACCTGGTCGAGCTGGGCGACGTACTCGCCGAGGTAGTCGTAGCGCCCGGCCTCGAACGATGCCGTCCGGCGGATCCCGGAGAGCCCGGCCTCGAGGAGCTCGTTCGCCCGGTTCGCGATCCAGGACGTCGCCTCGGTGCCGGCCGGACCCCCGTCCGGCGGGTTGTACTTGAAACCGCCGTCGGCGGGCGGATTGTGCGACGGGGTGACGACGACGCCGTCGGCGAGGTGCTGCGACCGGCCGGCATTGGTCACGAGGATCGCGTGCGAGATCGCGGGTGTCGGGGTCAGACCGTCCCGCGAATCGATCACCAGCTCGACCCCGTTCGCGGCGAAGACCTCGGCGGCGGTGAGCCACGCCGGCTCGGACAGCGCGTGCGAGTCCCGGCCGAGGAACAGCGGGCCGTCGATGCCCTGCCCCGCCCGGTACTCGACGATCGCCTGGCTGGTCGCGGCGATGTGGTCGTCGTTGAACGTGGCGGTGAATGCCGAGCCCCGGTGCCCCGAGGTGCCGAACGCGACCCGCTGGACGTCGACCTTCGGGTCGGGGTGGGTCTCCCGGTACGCGGCGAGCAGCGCGTCCACGTCGATGAGGTCCTCGGGGCGGGCCGGCGTCCCGGCGCGCTCGTGCACGGACATGCGTCGTCCTTCCGTCCGTATCGTTCGGACTGCACACACTGCCGCATGGGCGGGTGTGGTCGCAGCACCTACGCTCGTCCTCGTGCGGATCGCGTCGTTGCTGCCCGCGGGCACCGAGATCGCAGGCCGGCTCGGGCTGGCCGATCGTCTGGTCGGTGTCACCTTCGAGTGCGACGACCCGCCCGGTGTCCGCGACCGGGTCCCGGTCGTCGTCGACACCGCGCTCCCGCACGGCGCGACGCCGGGTGAGATCGACGCCGTCGTCCGGTCCCGCGCCGCGGCCGGACTCCCGATGTACGAGGTCGACGGCGCGACGCTCGCCGCCGCGGATCCGACGCTGATCCTGACCCAGGACCTGTGCGCGGTCTGCGCGCTGCCCGGCGCCACCGTCGCCGAGGCGCAGGCCGCGCTCGGCACCCGTGCGGAGGTGCTGTCGCTGAACCCGCACCGGCTCACCGACGTCCTCGCGATGATCGCCGACGTCGGCGCGGCGGCCGGGGTACCGGCGGTGGCCGCGGAGCTGGTGGGGGTGCTGACCGACCGGTTGGACGCCGTCGCGGTGGCGGTGACGGACCGTCCCGCGCCGCGCGTGCTGGTGCTGGAGTGGACCGACCCGCCGTTCCTGCCCGGGCACTGGGTGCCCGACCTGGTCACCGCCGCGGGCGGCGTCCCGGTGGCGGGGGACCCGGGCGGGCGCAGTGTCGGCGTCGGGTGGGAGACGTTCCCCGGCGACGTCGACGCGGTGCTCGTCGCCCCCTGCGGGTTCGGTCTGGACGACGCGGTGGCCCAGGCCCGTGCGGTGCTCGACCGCCTCCCGGCCGGGGTGCCGGTGCACGCGATCGACTCGGCGGGGCTCGTGGTGCGGGCAGGGCCCCGGCTGGTCGACGGGGTCGAGGCGATCGCGGCGGCGCTGCACCCCGGGACCGTCGCGGAACCGCCGCCGGGGCGGACCGAGCGCGTCCGTTAGGTGCGTGCGCCCGCGCCGAGCCGCCGGCCGACGAACCGGGCGATCCACGGCGCGACCATCAGCATCAGGATCACCCGTAGCACCTGCACCGCGACGACGGTCGTGACGTCGGCCCCGGACGAGATCGCCGTCGCCAGGACCGCGTAGATACCCCCGGGCGTGGTCGCGAGGTAGCCCTCGAGCGGGGTCATCCCCGTGAAGTGCGACAGCAGGAGCCCGAGACCGGCGCAGACCGCGACGACGGCGAGGATCAGTGCGGTGGCCAGCGGCAGCACCCGGACCACCGTCCCGAGCGCCGCGCGGGTGAACCGGAGCCCGGCCTGCCAGCCGATGACGGCGTAGGCCACGTCGACGATCGGCAGGGGCACGGACGCGTCGAAGGAGAACCCGGCCAGGCTGATCACCAGCGCGACGACCATCGGCCCCAGCAGCGAGCCGGCGGGCACCCGGGTGACGCGTCCGAGCGGGACGCCGATCACGACGCAGGCCACGATCACACCGAGGCCGATCCACCAGGGTGCGGCAGGGCCGGCGGGCGGGCTGCCGGCGGGCTCCGCGACCTGTGCGCCGTAGGCCAGCGCGGCGACGACGGGCATCGTCGCGGTCACCAGCCCGACGCGGAGGTACTGGATGACGGCGACGGTGCGCTCGTCACCGCCGAGCTCGCGGCTGATGGCGACCAGGCCGGATGCCCCGCCTGCGGTCTGCGCGAGCATCCCGGTCAGCGGGGTCACACCGCGCTGCAACCCCATCAGCAGGCCCGCACCCATGCTGACCAGGAGCGTCAGCAGGCTGATGACGAGCACCGGGATCCACTGCGTCGCGACGGTCGCGAGCGTCTCCGGGCGGGCCAGCAGCCCGATGACGATGCCGATCACCGCCTGGGAACCGGCGGTGGCCGGTCGCGCGACCCGCGTGGGGCCGAGCCCGGCGAGGGCGAGGACCGTCGCCACGAACAACCCGGCGAACAGCGCCGGTGAGGGGACGTCGAGTGCGTCGAGCGCGACCGTGGCGGCGACGGTGAGCGCGGCGAGCAGCAGCCATCGCCACCAGGGGAAACTCCGGAGGCGCCCGGGCGCCGTCACCGTGCGATCACCGGTTCAGCCTAGGCGTCGGCCACGGGAGGTGTCCCGGTGAAACCGGCCACGGTCGTTGGCACGGGACAAGTACTTTCGGTCCCGGCGCGGACCGGGTAGTACGGACGGGCGAGGCGGGTCGGCAGGACGGGCGAGGCCGACGGGGGAGACGGACGGGCGAGACTCACGGGCGAGGAGGTGCGCCGATGGCGGAGCACGCCGACGAGATCGGGCTGGGACCGGTGATCGCGGGTCTGACCGGACCGGGCGGGGAGTTCGAGCTGGAGACCGTCGCTGCCGGCGGCGGGCGCCCGGTGCGGGTGTACCGGCGCGGCCCGCACACGCTGCGCGAGCTGTGGGAGACGACGGCCACGTGGCCGGAGCGGACCTTCACCGTGCACCACGGGGAACGGCTCACCTACGGCGCGCACCGGTCGCTGGTCGCGGACCTGGCGCGGCATCTCCTCGACGGGCTCGGGCTGCGCCGCGGGGACCGGGTCGCGATCGCGATGCGCAACCTCCCGGAGTGGCCGGTCGCGTTCTTCGCCGCGCAGGTCGCGGGCCTCGTGAGCGTTCCGCTGAACGCGTGGTGGAGCGCGCCCGAGCTCGCGTGGGCCGTCGCCGACTCGGGAGCCCGGGTCGTGATGGCGGATCCGGAGCGGGCCGCGGCACTCACGACGGCGTGGTCCGCGGACGAGGGGCCGCCACGCGCGGTCCCGGTGATCCGCGTCCGCGGGGACGTCCCGGCTGTGGCCGCTGCGGGCGTCGTCGACTGGGACGCGCTCGGCCTGCGCACGGACGGCCCCGGCACGCTCGACGGGCTTCCCGCCCCGGACGTCGGTGACGACGCCACGATCCTCTACACCTCGGGCACCACCGGCCGTCCCAAGGGCGCCGTGGGGACCCACCTCAACCACGTGACGAACCTGCTCAACGTCGCGCTGCAGGCCCGGGCCACCGCGCTCCTGACCGGCGCAGAGCCGCCCTCCGGGCAGCAGGGCACGCTGCTGATGTACCCGATGTTCCACATCGCGGGCATCAACGGGCTGGTCGGCGCGGTGCTCGGCGGGTCCAAGCTGGCCACCCTGCACCGCTGGGACCCGGTCGCGGCACGGTCGGTCGTCCGCGAAGAGCGGCTGACCCGGTCCAACGGCGTTCCCTCGACCACCGCCGAGCTCGTCGACGGCGCGGACCCGGCCGACCTGGCGTCGTTGCGGATGTTCGGGATGGGCGGTGCGCCGGTACCGCCGGAGCTGGTGACCCGGATCGGCCGCGAGCTCGGTGCCGGTACGGCGAACGGGTACGGCCTCACCGAGACGACGTCGGCGATCTGCGCGAACACCGGCTCCGACTACGCGGCCCGCCCGGACAGCGTGGGCAGGCCTGCGCCGGGGGCGGACCTGCGGATCGCCGGGCCGGCGGGAGACGCGCTTCCCGACGGCGAGGTCGGCGAGCTGTGGTTCCGCGGACCGAACATCGTGCGCGGCTACTGGAACGACCCGGACGCCGACGCGGCCGCCTTCACCGACGGCTGGTTCCGCACCGGCGACCTGGGGCACGTCACCGACGGCTGGGTGTACGTCGTCGACCGGCTCAAGGACGTCGTGCTCCGCGGCGGCGAGAACATCTACTCGGCGCAGGTCGAGGCGGCGATCCACGAGGTGCCGGGCGTCGTCGAGGCGGCCGTCGTCGGCGTGCCGCACCCGCGGCTCGGCGAGGAGGTCGCGGCGATCGTCCGGGTGTCGCCCGGCACGGCCCCCGACGACGACGCGGTGCGCTCGGCCGTCGCGGAGCGGGTCGGCGGGTTCGCGGTGCCCGCGCACGTGCGGTGGACCGTTGAACCGCTGCCGCGGACGGCGACCGGGAAGGTGCGCAAGCGGGAGCTGCGGGACGGGTTCACCGCGGGCTGACCGTGGTTCGGCGCAGCACGTGACGTCGCGTGACGTCGGAGCGGCACACCGGCGTACCGGAGCACCGGCGCACCGGAGCACCGGCGCACCGGCGCACCGGCAGAGCGACGCACCGGCAGAGCGGCGCACCGGCAGAGCGGCGGGGCGGCAGAGCGGCGGGGCGGCGGGGCCGGCCGAGTGGGCTGGTCCGAGTCGGGGACTCCGGTCCGAGTCGTCAGTCCTCCAGGTCCGCGAGCGCCCGCTCGGCGTGCGTGACCTCGGCGTCGGCACGCCCGGAGCGGCGTGCGGCGTCGGCGGCGTCGCGTTCCGCGGAACGCAGGGCGCGCTCGGCGTCGGTGACATCGGTGCGGGCCCGGTCGAGGTCCGCGCGCAGCTCGTCGACGCGGCGGTGGGCGTCGTCGCGCCGGGTCGTGGCGGTGTCGGCGCGTTCGCGGGCGTGGTCGCGTTCGCGGGAGGCGTCGTGGGCGGCGAGCCGGGCCCGCTCCACCCGGTCCTCGGCCTCGGCGTGTGCCTGCTCGCGCCGGCGGCGCTCCCGGTCCTCGGCGGCGGCGCGGTCGCGCTCCCGGCGTTCCGCGGAACGCTGCTCGGACGCCCGCTCGTCGATCTCGCGACGCTTCCGGCCGAGCTCGCCGCCGGCACGGGCGCCGGCACCGGCATCGGCTCCCGCAGGTGTCTCCGCCGTGGCGCCGGCCGCGGCCCCCGCCCCGGCACGGTCTCCGGGGTGCTCCCGATCGTCCTCGCTGCCGCCCGAGACGCCCGAGACGCCCGAGACGCCCGAGCCGCCGGAGCCGCCGGAGCCGCCGGAGCCGCCGGAGCCGTCGGAGCCGCCGGAGCCGCCCGGGTCTGCCGGGGCGTGCCGCGACGGTCCACTGCGGCGTTCCGCGGAACGCCCGGAGCGGCGGCCGGCGGCCGTGTCCGGTGCGTTGGCCCGGTCCCGGGGCGCAGCGTGGGAATCGGCGGTGCTGCCCGCGGTGCTGCCCGCGGTGCTGCCCGTTCCTGTGCCGCCTGCCCCGGTGCCGCCTGCCCCGGCTGCCCCGGAGCCACTCGGCGTGGAGCTGGTGGTTCCGGGGTCGGCAGTCTCGAAGCCGAAGGTCCCGAAGCCACTGTGGCGCTCGGCGCGCACCAGCCGTCCGGCGCGGACCTGCTCGGCCAGCTCCGGATCGGCCAGTGCCGCCTCCAGCACCGCGCGGACGTCGCGCTCCAGCCCGGAGTCGATCCGGTGCCCGGCGTCGCGGCCGAGCCCGGCCGCCCGCCGGGCCAGCCCGCCGACCAGCCGGGACCGCTGCGCCGAGACCCGGCGCAGCTCCGCACCGTCCAGGGAGCGCTGGGCCTCGGCCAGCGGACCGGCCAGCTCCAGCAGACCCGCCACCTCGTCCGGGACGGCGGCGACCAGCAGGTTCGTCAGCCAGGCCGCCCGCGTCGGACGCTTGAACCCCGCGATCTCCTTCGCGGCGGCGCGCTCCCCGGCGGCCCGGGCCTGCGCGACCAGATCGTCCCGGACGGCGACGAAGTCCTCGGGCGCGACCCGGTAGAGCCGGTCCGCGGCGTCGCCGACGTCCACGACCGGCTCAGCTCAGGTTCGCGTGCGTACCCACCAGCACCGCGCGGGCGAGGGTGTGGCCGAACAGGTTGAACCCGAGGAACGACGGCGTCGCGGTGGCCGGCACCTCCAGCGACGGGACGTCGACCGCGTGGACGACGAAGTAGTAGCGGTGCGGTCCGTGCCCGGGCGGCGGGGCCGCGCCGAGGAAGCGGCGCAGGCTCGCGTCGTTCGCCAGCTGCACCGCGCCGTCCGGCAGGCCGGAACCCGTGTCGTCGCCCGCGCCGGTCGGCAGCTCCGTCACCGAGGCCGGGATGTCCAGGACGGCCCAGTGCCAGAACCCGGCGCCGGTCGGGGCGTCCGGGTCGAAACAGGTGACCACATAGGAGCGGGTGCCCTCGGGGGCGCCGGACCAGGACAGCTGCGGCGACACGTCCTCACCGCCGGCACCGAAGATGCCGGACAGCTGGGGCGTGGAGAGCGCAGCGCCGTCGTTCACGTCCGTGCTGGTCAGGGTGAACGACGGGACCGGGGGCAGCTCGTCGTAGGGGTTGCGGGGCACGGGGTGGACCTCCTCGTCTCGGATGCATGTGATCGGGTGAATCCTGGCACGGCGCGCCGCTCCGCGGTGCGGTGAGGAACGGGCAGGGTGGTGCGGGTGGAGATGCTGCTGGTGGTCGTCGGCCTGATGCTGGCGGCGGTCGTCCTGGTCGGGGTGGGGGAGCGGCTGCGACTGCCCTGGCCTGCCCTCATGGTCGTCCTCGGCGCCGCCGTCGCGCTGGTCCCGGGTCTGCCCGACGCGTTCGTCGTGGATCCCGAGCTGATCCTGCCGCTGTTCCTGCCGCCGCTGCTGTTCGCGACCGCGCAGCGGACGTCGTGGGCTGTGTTCCGGGCTCGCTGGCGGACGATCGCACTGCTCGCCGTCGCGCTGGTCCTGGTCACCGTCACCGCGGTCGCGGGGACGGTGTGGGTGCTGGTCCCGGGGATCGCGGTGACCGCGGCGATCGCGCTCGGGGCGATGGTGGCGCCGCCCGACCCGGTGGCGGTGGAGGCCGTCGCGGGTCAGACGCCGATCCCGCGCCGGATGATCTCCGTGCTGCAGAGCGAGGGCCTCTTCAACGACGCGACCGCCCTGGTCATCTTCCAGACCGCGGTGCTCGCGACCGTCTCCGGCGACGAACTCAGCCCGCTCGCGCTCGGCACGCGGTTCGTCGCGGGCGCCGTCGCCGCCGTCCTCCTCGGGCTGGCGGTCGCCTGGCTCGCCCGCACCGTGCTCGGTCGTCTCACCGACTCCACCGGCCGCAGCGCGCTGACCCTGGTGCTGCCGTTCGCCACCTACCTGGCCGCCGAGGAGATCCACGCGTCCGGGGTGATCGCCGTCGTCGTGCTCGCCTTGCAGTTGCGCGCCGGGGCGGACGCCGACGAGGCCGCCGAGCGGATCACCCAGTCGTCGCTGTGGAACGTCGTGGAGCTGCTGGTCACCGGCATCGCGTTCGGGCTGATCGGGCTGGACCTGCGCCAGGTCGTCGCGGCCGCCGGGGACGAGCTGCCACGGATGCTCGGGCACGCCGCGCTCGTGTGTCTCGTGGTGGTCGTCGTGCGGACGGTCTGGATGGTCGCCGCCTGGCGGGTCGTGCGCCGCACCGACGACGTCAGCGCCGCGCCGCGCACCGGCCGCGAGGCGGTGCTGCTGGCCTGGTGCGGGATGCGGGGGCTCGCGACGCTGGCGCTCGCGCTGTCCCTGCCGACGACGCTGGCCACCGGCGAGCCGTTCCCGTACCGCGCCGAGCTGGTGCTCATCGCCGTGTCGGTGCTGGTGGTGACCCTGCTGGTGCCCGGGTTCACGCTGCCGCTGCTGGTCCGCGCGCTCGGTGTGGACGACGAGGCCGAGGCCGAGGAGCGCGCCGAACGGGAGATCGTCCTGCGGGCCCGGCGGGCCGCGATGGCGACCATGGAGTTCGAGCAGAAGGTCCGTGACCTCCCCGAGGAGGTCGGCGCGCGGATGCGCGACCGGGTCGAGCGTCTGGAGGCGGTGCTGTCCGGGGAGACGCCGTCCGACGAGGAGCGCAAGCAGTTCGCCACCATGAAAGCGGTGCGCGGGCAGATCGCCGACGCGCAGGCCTCGGCCCTGGCCGCGGCCCGGACCGAGGTGCTGGCGGCCCGCCGGGAGCCGGGGGTGGACCCGCACGCCGCCGACCGGGTCCTGCGCCGCCTCGACCTGCGGACCGTGCTGCTCGACTGAGACACCGGCGCGGTGTGGGCCGGCCGGACGCGCCGTCCGGCCCACACCTGCCGCTCGGCCCGGCCGCTCAGCGCAGGACGATCGCCGCGTCCGGTTCGGTGACCCGGAAGGTGAAGGACTCCTCCAGGTAGAGGTGCACCTCGCGGGCGTCGTGGTCGGAGTAGCCGATCGCGACGTCCTGGCCGACGTCGAGGACGAAGTCCCCGCCGCGCTGGGACACGACGAGCGCGCCGTCGAGGCCGGGTGCGCGCAGGATCTGCCCGCCCAGGATCCGGGTCAGGTGGTCGAACAGCGGGTAGCCGCCGTGCTCGGCGGTCTCCGCGATCCGGGTGAAACCCTCCGGTGCGACGGCCAGCGCGAACGGCCCCTCGATGCCGTTCCGCCGCAGCACGTCCACCGCCCGCGCGACGACGGCCGGGTACCGGTCGGTCTCCTCGCCGAGCCCCAGCGCGTCGTACGGGCTCGACGCGGCGATGCCCTCGATGAGGGCGTCCGGCCAGCCGTGGAACAGCGCCCGGTTCTCGATCTCGGAGGCCTCCCGGGCTGCTCGGGCGAGGTCGTCGAACTCGGGGTCCTGGGCGCCGCGCTCGAGGTCGTCGATCTCGTCGCGGGACACCGTGAAGGGCACCCGCACCTCGGCGAGCGGCTGGACCCGGCGCAGCCGCGCCGTCGCGTCGGTGGCCTTCACCCCCGGTGGGGGCCCGGACAGCCGCGTCGAGCGCCCGAGCGCCACCGACGACGCCTCCCAGCCGGCCGTCCCGCCCCAGTCGGCGATCCGGCGTCCGGCGAGCAGCGGGGTGAGGCGCTCGCGGGCCTCGTCGTCGATGGCCTTCCAGGCGGTGACGGGGATCGGGGCCTTGTCGCGGAGGAGGTGGTCCTGGACCGTCACTGCTGCCGTCCCTTCAGGTCGCCGATGCCGAGCCCGGTGGTGGACGGGTCCGGCGGGTCGATGCGGTTCTCGATCTCCTCGACGTAGGCCTCGGGGTCCTTGTCGGAGTTGTCGAGCCCGGCGGGGGTGGGGTGGGCGCCCATGAACTCCTCGAACTGCCGGCCGAGCGACTCGCGCAGGCCGGTGGTGGCGTGCAGCCGGAAGTTCGCGAGGCCCTCGTTCTCCTCCTCGCCCATGTGCTCGTCGTTGGCGCGGCGGGCGTCCCAGACGCCCGCCCACCACTCGGCCGAGCCGACGGGGTTGCGCTCGGCGCGCGCGACCCCGTCGCGTATCTCGTTGTGGTCGCCGATCGCGTCGAGGGTCTCGTCCTCGGGGTCCTCGCCGTGCTGCAGCAGTTGCGGGTAGAAGATCTTCTCCTCGGCGATCGCGTGCACGTCGAGCCGGGCGGCCAGGGGCTCCCAGAGCCGTGTCAGCTCACGCGTGTCGGTCCCGGCGCGCGCCTGGAGCTCGTCGAGCTCCGCGAACTGCCGCCGGAACCAGGCGTGATCGTCGAGGATCAGCGTCGTGATGTCGGGCACACGGCGAGCCTAGGACCGCGCGGCCTGCCCGGCGCGCCGGGAACGCGCTCAGGTGATGGTGATCCCACCGTCGACGGCGACGGTCTGCCCGGTCAGGTAGCCGCCGGCGTCGGAGGCGAGGAACAGCACGGCCGCGGTCAGCTCCTCGGGGTCGCCCTTGCGGCCCATCGGGATGCGTTCGGCCATCTTCTCCAGGTACCCGGGCTTGTACTGCTCGGTCATCTCGGAGGCGAAGAAACCGGGCGCGATCGCGTTGACCCGGATCTCCCTGCGGCCGGACCACTGCTGCGCGAGGTCCCGGGTGAGGCCGATGACGCCGGCCTTCGACGCCGAGTACGCCGCCTGCGGCAGCCCGGCCGTCGTGAGGCCGAGGATGCTGGAGATGTTGACGATGCTCGACCCCGGCTGCATGTGGGCGGCGCAGGCCTGCGCCATCCAGTAGCTGCCGTTCAGGTTGATGTCGACGACCTGGGAGAACTGCTCGGGGGTCTCCTTCAGCGCGGGCACCGCGGTGCCCACCCCGGCGTTGTTCACCAGCACGTCGAGCCGGCCGAACTCGTCGACGGCGGCCTGGGCGAGCGCCCGGCAGTCGTCGGGTACCGCCACGTCGGTGGCGACGGCGACGGCGCGCCGCCCCGCGGCCTCGACCAGTTTCACGGTGTCGGCCAGCTTGTCGGTGCGCCGGGCGCCGAGCACCAGGTCCGCGCCGGCCTCGGCGAGGCCCTTCGCGAAGGCCACCCCCAGCCCCGACGACGCACCGGTGACGACGGCGACCTTGCCGTCCAGTCGGAATCGCTCCATCACGCTCACGGTCGAGACCCTAACCGGCGCCGGCTCAGCCCTGCTGCTGCGTGGCCGCCAGCTGCGGCACCAGCCGCTCCAGCGCGAACGGAGCCGAGAGCACGCTGTTGTAGGTCATCGCGCCGCGGGTGTCGGCGTCCGGGACGACCATGCGGCCCTGCGCGACGACCGGGACCTGCTGCAGCACCGGGTCGCCGTCGACCTGGGTCTTCGCGGCACCCTCGTCGGCCAGCATCACGAGTGCGTCGCCGTCGAGCAGGCTCGCCTGCTCGGACGACACCTCGACGTAGAAGCTGCCGGTGTCCTGCTCGGCGATCCGCGGCGGCTGGACGAAGCCCAGCCCGGCCATGAACTGGCCGCGGGCGTCGGCGGTGGTGAAGGCGCCGTACTTGCCGTCGAAGGGCAGCACGGTCGCCCCGACCTTCCCCCGGAAGGCGGGGTTGGCGGCGACGGCGTCGGCGAACGCGGCGTCGGCCTGGCGGATCAGCTCCTCGCCGCGCTCGGGCTGCCCGAGCGCGGTCGCGACGGTCCGCATCTGGTCGCTGCGGGGCACGCCGAACGCGATCGTCCCCGCCGGGCGGGCGACGACCGGGGCGATGGCGGAGAGCTGCTCGTACATCGGCTGCTCGATGCCCGCGCTGACGGCGATGATCACGTCCGGGGCGAGTGCGGCGATCTGCTCGAGGTTCGGGTCCCCGGTCAGGACGACCGGCGGTTCGCCCTGCACGAGGTCGCGTGCCCACGGGCCGAGGCCGCCGGCCTCCTCGTAGAACGTGTACGTGGCCGTGGCGACCGGCGTGACGCCGAGCGCGAGCACCGGGTCGGCGTCGGTGACACCGAGTGCCACGACGCGCTGCGGCTGCTCGGGGATCTCGGTGCTGCCGTAGACGTGCTCGATCCGGGCCGGGAAGGCGCCGTCGGAGGCAGGGGCGGGCGCGCCGGAACCGGAGTCCGGGGCGGGGGCGGAGGAGCACGCGGTCAGCAGGCCGAACAGGGCCAGCACCGGAAGCAGCTTGCGAAGCACGTGCCGACATTAGCCGAGCCTCCCCTTACAGGCGAGATGCCCGTTTTCGTACCGCGTTCGCGCCCGCGTCGATCGCGCCGGTGCGGCCGACGCGGGCGCTCCGGTACTACGCGCGCGGGCGGCGCTTGCGGGCCACGACGGCCCGGTAGAGCAGGGGATCGCGAGAGGTCGCGAGGCGGTGCCGGTAGACGGTGGAGCCCAGCTGCTCGAGCTCCCCGGTCTCCAGCAGTGACGTGATCAGCCCGGCGAAGCCGGAGGTGTCGGCCTCGGAGAGGAAGTCGTCACGCAACGTGATGGCGACGAACCCGTCCACCGCGACCATGTCCAGCGCCGCGCGGAAGGCCGCGGGCGGGATGTCCCCGAACCCGAGCGCGGCCACGCAGGTCAGCGCGTCGAACCCGCCGGAGGCGATGGCCGAGGCCTCGCCGTCGTCCAGCGCCGTGAGGTCGATCACGTGGTAGTCGTCGTAGACACCCGGACGGTCGCGCTCGGCGGCCTCGCGGGCCTCCGGGATGATGTCCACCCCGACGACCTTGCCGATCCCGCGGGTCCGGAGTTCCTCGGCGACGATGCCGTTGCCGGCCCCGACGTCGAGCACCCGCAGGCCCGAGGGGTCGACGTTCTCGCCGGTCAGCTGCTCGGCGAGGAGGTCGCACACCACCGGTGGCGACTGGCACTGCAGGATGTCGTAGAAGAGCTTCTCGTAGAGGCCCGGGACCCGGTACAACGCGTCGTAGTCGTGGAACCGGTACTCGGTCCACCCGTCCCCGTCGTCGAGGACGCAGTACTCCACGTCCTGCTCGAACGAGGCGGTGGGTTCCGGCAGGGCCAGCCGGTAGGAGGGTTGGGAACGCTCGACGGCCATGAAAATCCTTCCTGGTCGGGAACGGACGCTCCGACGTTAGTCGAACCTCGCCGCCGCGTAAGGGGTGAGCAATCCCGCACAGCCGCCTGCCCATTCGCGTGCGCGGGGTGACACGATCGGCTCCGGCGGCGCCCCGGACCCGGGCGGACTCTCGCGTCCGGTGGTGTGCCGCACCGGGATCACCGGCGATAACCCGAGACGCGAGGAGAGACATGACCCAGCAGCAGAGGACCGCCATCGTCACCGGGGGTGCGCGCGGGATCGGCGCGGCCACCGCGATCCGGCTGGCGGCCGACGGGCACAAGGTGGCCGTGCTGGACCTGAAGGAGTCGGCGGCGAAGGCGACCGTCGAGGCGATCGAGGGCGCCGGGGGCACCGCGGCCGCGGTCGGGGCGAACGTGGCCGACGAGGCCGCCGTCGCGGCAGCGGTCGAGACGGTCACCGAGAAGCTCGGTGCCCCGACGATCCTGGTCAACAACGCCGGGATCACCAAGGACAACCTGCTGTTCAAGATGAGCACCGACGACTGGGACGCCGTGATGGGCGTGCACCTGCGCGGCTCGTTCCTGATGACCCGCGCGGTCCAGAAGCACATGGTGGACGCGCAGTGGGGCCGGGTGGTCAACCTGTCGTCGACCTCGGCGCTGGGCAACCGCGGCCAGGCGAACTACTCCACCGCCAAGGCGGGCCTGCAGGGCTTCACCAAGACCCTCGCCATCGAGCTGGGCAAGTTCGGCGTCACCGCGAACTGCATCGCCCCCGGGTTCATCGCCTCCGAGATGACGAAGGCGACCGCGGAGCGGCTCGGCGTGGACTGGGACGAGTTCAAGTCCGCCCGCGCCAAGGAGATCCCGGTCCAGCGCCCCGGCGCGGTCGAGGACATCGCCCACACCGTGTCGTTCTTCGCCGACGAGCGGTCGTCGTTCGTCAGCGGCCAGATCATCTACGTGGCCGGTGGCCCCAAGGCCTGAGCGGGACCCCATGACGACGGGGCCGGCCCACCGCACAGGTGGACCGGCCCCGTCGTCGTCCAGGGTGCGTCCGGATCAGGTGCCGGCCTCCATGGGGACGATCGCCCAGCCCGGGATGTCCTCCTGCCCGGGGACCTCGACCGGTTCGCCGGCGAGGTTCATCAGCAGGACGGAGCCGTCCGGGGCGCGGAACGCGGCGAGCGTGGAGCCCTGGGCGCGGCCGAGCTCGACGGTCCCCTCGCGCAGCTTCGGGACCAGCCAGCGCCAGGCGTCGGTCATCGCCGTCGGCTGCCCGCCGTCCTCCTCGGTGGCGGGGCTCCAGAGCGACGAGTACTCCAGCGAGTCGCTGCCCTCCGGGCCCCACAGCAGCGCGCCCTGTGTGCCGGACCGGGCCATCGACTGCAGGACGGCCAGGGTCGAGACCGCGCTGGCCGGGGTGCCGTAGCCGGCCTGGGCGTCGGCCGGGACGTTCGCGTAGAACTCGGCCCACCAGATCGGCAGCTGGGTCCGCTCCTGGATCCACCGGTCGATGACGGAGAACTTCTCGGCGCCGACGTCGACCGGGGAGATCGCGTCCTGCTGGCCGCGGTTGGTGGTCGAGCCGTCGACGACGATGAAGTCCGCGCCCACGTTGTTGCGCAGCCAGTAGTCGAGGACGTCGAGCGGGCGCTGGTCGAGCGCGCCCCACGGGCCGCGGATGTCGGAGGCGTCCGAGGAGTCCGCCGGCACGCTGCTCATGACGACGTAGGGCCCGCCGACCTGCACGTCCGGCCGGACCGACTTCACGGCCTGGTAGACCTTGTTGTAGAGCTCGGTGTAGCCCTCGTAGTCCCAGCGGTTCTGGTCCTCGTGGTAGAAGCCCTTGAGCTCGTTCCAGACCAGGACGCGGTCGACCTGCGGGTAGCGCTGGACGGCCTCGCGGGCGAGGTTCGCGTAGTCGTCGAAGAACTCCGGCAGGATCTGGCGCTCCAGCTTGTCCCACGCCGTGACCCCGGGCGGGCCGCCCTTCATCCAGTCCGGCCCGCAGCACAGCGTGAGCATCGCCTTGCCGCCGGTCTCCTCGGTGAGCGCCATCCGGCGGTCCAGGGAGCCCCACTCGAACTGGCCGGGGGCGGGCTCCGGGTTCAGCGTGCCGAAGCCCATGAGGTGGTGGTTCTGGTACTCCTGGCCGAGGCTGGACAGGATGTCCGTGCCGCGCTGCCGGGCGGCCGCGGGCTCGGTGTCGTCCAGGCTGTTCTGCGTGTGGGTGACGCCGAGCTCCATCGGACCGGGCTGCGGATCCCAGGTCCAGCCGTCGTTCAGGTCGACGGCGCGGGCCGAGGCCTCCAGCCCGGAGGCCGGGGCGGCGCCGGTCGCGTCCTCACCGGTCCCGCCGGAGGTGCACGACGCCAGGGTCAGGACCCCGGCCAGGAGGGCGGCCGGCAGGGACACCCTCCGCGCCCGGCCGGTCGGCCGGGGCCGCCGGGGGGACGTCGTCGGGGAGGGACGGCGCAACACTCGCACGGGTGGGGACCTCACGTTCTGACACGGTCTCGGCTCGTTCACGACCACGGGGCGGGACCGTGTCACCCGATGGTCGCTCCCAGCGTGGCAGCGGGGTCCTGTGATCCACCTGAGAGCGGTGCGCGACCGGTCGTCCACGCGCCGCACCCGGTGTTCGGAGCAGGGTAGGGGCGCGGTTCGGCTGCCGGTTCGTCACCCCCCGTTGCGGGGGTGCAACCGCCCGTCGCGCAGTGTGTGCACGGCGTGCACCCGGTGCAGGACGGCCGGGTCGTGGGTGATCAGCAGCAGGCTGCGACCGGCCGCCGCGACCAGCAGGTCGTCGAGGACGGCGTCGCGGGTGTCCGGGTCCAGGTGGGCCGTGGGCTCGTCGAGCACCAGGACGGCCGGGTCGACGAGCAGCGCCCTGGCGAGCGCGAGCCGGCGCCGCATCCCGCCGGAGAGCCGGGCGCCGTGCGCGCCGACCTCGTCGTCGAGCGCCAGGCCGCCGAGCCCGACCCGGCGCAGGACGCCGGCCAGCTCGTCGTCGGGCGCCGCGGGCCGGGCCAGGCGCAGGTTCTCCCGCACCGTCGAGTCGAACACGTGCGGGTCGGCCGGGACGCCGGAGACGACGACCCGCACCTCGTCCGGCGGGCGGGTGGTGAGCTCCTGCCCGCCGAGGGTGACCGAACCGGCGACCGGGTCCAGGAACCGGAACAGCACCGAGGCGAGCGTCGACTTCCCGGAGCCGCTGGCGCCGACCAGCGCGACGTGCTCGCCCTCGGCGACGTCGAGGTCGAGCCGGTCGAGGACGGTGCGGCCCGGTGTCCCGTCCGGGTCCGGGTGGGCGACGACGAGACCGCGGATCCGCAGCCCGCCGCGCCGGGGGAGCGGCTCGGGCCCCGGGGCCCGGTGGGTCACCGCGGGCTCGGCGGACAGCACCGGGACGAGCCGGGCCAGGCCGGCCCGGACGCTCGCGAGCCGTGCCGCGGCGGCCGGCAGCGGCGCCGTGATCTCGAACGCGGCAAGTGCGGTGAGCACGAGGACCGCCATCGGGACGGCGCCGAGGGTGCCGTCCCCGACGGCGGCGACACCGAGCAGCAGCGTCCCCGCGAGGGTGAGCCCGGCGACCAGCGCACCGGACCCGGCGCCCAGCCCCAGCAGGACGGCGTCGCGGCGGGCGGTGCGGGTCAGCTCCGCGTCGGCCCGCTCGACGGCGGCCACGGTCCGGCCGGTGGCGCCGTACGCGAGCAGGTCGGGGGCGCCGTCGAGGAGGTCGACGAGCCCCGCCGACAGCCCGGCGCGGGCCCTGCCGGCGCGGGCGGCAGGTCCCCGGGACAGCGCCGCGGCGAACGCCGGGACGGCGACGCCCGCCAGCAGCAGCCCGGCCGCGAGCAGCGCGCCACCGGGCACGAGCAGCACGGTGGCGAGCAGCACCGCCCCCGAGCCGACGAGGGCGGCGGCCACCACCGGCAGCACACCCCGCACGACGAGGTCCTGGACCGAGTCGGTGTCGGTGACCAGCCGCGACACCAGGTCACCGGACCGGAACCGGCGGACCGGCTCGGTCGCGGCGAGCCGGGCGTAGACCCGGTTGCGCATGTCGGACAGCGCGCGGAGCGCGGCGTCGTGACCGACCAGCCGCTCCGCGTAGCGGGTGACGCCGCGCCCGACGCCCAGCGCCCGGGTGAGCACGACGGCGACCGACAGCGCCGTCACCGACGGGTGCTGCGCGGCCGTGGCCAGCAGCCACGCGGCCAGCGACAGCAGCCCGGCCCCGCAGGCCGTGGCGAGCGCGCCGAGCAGGGCGCCGCCGAGGACGCCGCGGGCCTGCGGGCGGAGCACGGACCCGGCGAGCGACCAGGGGCCCCCGGGGGCGCTCGGGGTGCTCATCGGCGGGCCTCGTCCCGCTCGGGGCCGTGGGCCGGGACGGGCCCGGTGATCCGGCCCCGCTCCAGGTGCACGGTGCGGTCGGTGTGCTCGGCCCAGCCGGCGTCGTGCGCGACGACGACCGCCGTCCGGCCGCGCAGCAGGTCCGCGGCCGCGGAGCGGACGGCCTCGGCCGAGTCCGGGTCGAGGTGCGCGGTGGGCTCGTCGAGCAGGACCAGCGGGGCGTCCCGCAGGAACGCCCTGGCCAGCGCGACCCGCTGGCGTTCCCCGGACGACAGCCGCGCGCCGCCCTCGCCGAGCGGGGTGTCCCAGCCCTGCGGCAGGCCCGCGACGACGGCGTCGAGTCCGGACCGGCGGCCCGCCTCGCGTACCGCGGTGTCGGACGCACCGGGCTCGCCGAGCCGCACGTTGTCGGCGACCGACCCGGCGAACAGGTGCGGTTGCTGGGGCACCCAGGCGACGGTGCGCCGCCACGCGTCGAGATCCAGGTCGGCGAGCTCCCGGTCGGCGCAACCCGGGCCGGGCACGCGCACCGTGCCGCCCGTGGGGGCCACGAAGCCGAGCAGCACCCCCAGCAGGGTCGACTTCCCCGACCCGGACGGTCCGCTGAGCAGCACCGACTCCCCGGGGCGCACCTCCAGTGAGAGACCGGTCAGTGCGTCGGCGGGGGCGCCCGGGTACCGGACGTGGAGCGCGTCGACGGCCAGCGCGCGCCCGGCGGGGGCGGGCGCCGGTGGGGGGAGGGTCCCGCCTGCCGGGCCGGTGGAGGGGCGGTCGAGCTCGTCGAACACCTGCCGGGCGGCGGCGACGCCCTCCATGCTCGCGTGGAACCGGGCGCCGACCTCGCGCAGCGGCAGGTACGCCTCCGGCGCGAGGATCAGCACGAACAGGGCCGTCGCGTAGTCGAGGTCGCCGTAGAGCAGCCGCAGCCCGACCTCGACGGCGACGAGCGCCACGGCGAGGGTCGCGAGCAGCTCCAGCACGAACGCGGACAGGAACGCCACCCGCAGCGTCCCCATGGTGGCGGTGCGGTGCTCGTCGGTGGTCTCGCGGACCTTCTCGGCGACGACGGTCGCCCGCCGGAACAGCGCCAGCGTCGGGAGGCCCTGCACGACGTCGAGGAAGTGCCCGCCGAGCCGCGACAGCAGCCGCCACTGCCGGTCGGTGCGCGCGCGGGTGTGCATCCCGACCAGCGCCATGAAGACCGGGATCAGCGGCAGCGTCACGCCGATGACGACCGCGGAGATCCAGTCCGCGCCACCGACGACGACCAGCACCGTGACCGGGACCAGCACCGCGAGGACGAGCTGGGGCAGGTAGCGGGCGAAGTAGTCGTCGAGCGCGTCGAGGCCGCGGGTGGCGAGTGTGACGACCTGCCCGGTGGACCGCGACGGGTCGGGCGGGGCCGCGGCGAGCCTCCGGACCAGCTGCATCCGCAGCTGCGACTTGGCGCGTGCGGCGCTGCGCAGCGCCGCGGACTCCGCCCCGTAGGACAGCAGGGCGCGGGCCAGCGCCACGCCGGCGACCCCCACGACGAGCGGCCACAGCACGTCGAGCCCGGAGCCCGGGCCGAGCGGCGAGCCGTCGCCGGTGAAGGCCGGGGTCGCCCCGGCGACGACCCGGGACACCAGCCAGGCCTGCGCCAGGATCAGGCCGGTCGCCGCGACCCCGCAGACGGCCGCGACCAGCAGGTGCACCCGGACGGCGCTCGCGGTCCGGACGAGCCGGGGATCGACCGGCGGTGAGGCGGGAGCGGGCCGGGACACGACGCTCATCGTGGCGCCGGTACCGCCGCGCCGCCAGAGCCGTCCGTCCCGGCGGGCGACACCCGGTCGCCGCCGAGCCGCCTGCGGAACACCCAGTAGCTCCAGCTCTGGTAGAGCAGCACCAGCGGCAGGAACACGACCGCGACCCAGCTCATCACCGTCAGCGTGTACGGCGCGGACGCCGCGTTCGCCACCGTCAGGGTGTGCGCCGGGTCGGTGGTCGAGACCAGCAGCTCCGGGTGGAGCTGCCCGAAGAGGACCACCGACAGCGCCCCGACCGCGGTCGCGGTGGCGGTGAACGCCCAGCCCTCGCGGCCCAGGAGCAGGGCGAGCCCGGCGAGCGCCAGCGCCAGCCCGGACGCCCAGGCCACCGGGGTGGTCCAGGACGGGGCGCGCAGGGCCAGCGTGGCGGTCAGGAACGCGACGGTCACCAGCAGCACCGGGACCACCGCGCGGACCGCGAAGCGGTGGGCCCGGCGGCGGACCGGGCCGTCGGTCTTCAGGGCGAGGAACACCGCGCCGTGCAGCAGGAACAGGGCGGTGGTGACGACGCCGCCGAGCAGCGCGTAGCCGTTGGCGAGGTCGAGCAGCGACGCCGTGACCACGGTGTTCGCGCCGTTCCCCGGCGCCGTCGTGGTCGTCGGCAGTCCGCGTACCAGGTTCGCGAGCACCATCCCCCACACGAAGGCGGGGACCAGCGACCCGATGCCGATGCCGACGTCCCAGCGGAGCTTCCAGGCGGCGTCGTCGCGCTTGTGGCGGTACTCCAGCCCGACCCCGCGCACGATCAGCGCCAGGAGCACCAGCAGGACGGGGACGTACAGGCCGGAGAGGGTGGCTGCGTACCAGGCGGGGAACGCGGCGAACATCGCGCCGACGGCGGCGATCAGCCAGACCTCGTTGCCGTCCCAGACGGGGCCGATGGCGCCGAGCGCGACCTCGCGGTCCTCCTCGTCGCGGCCGAACGCGCGCACCAGCATGCCGACGCCGAAGTCGAACCCCTCGAGCACGAGGTAGCCGGTCCAGAGGACGGCGACGGCCAGGAACCAGATCGTGGGCAGGTCCATGACGCTCTCCTCAGTAGCTGAACGCCGGGTCGCGGCGCTCGCCGGGTGCGGCGGTGGGGCCGTCGGGCTCCGGGGGGTCGGGGTAGGGCATCGCGGCGGCCGGGCCCGCCTTCACGTAGCGGAACAGCAGCCCCACCTCGACGACGGCGAGGACGCCGTAGAGCAGCGTGAACGCGGCCAGCGAGAACGCCACCTGCCCGAGGCTCACCCCGGGCGACACGCTCGCCGCGGTCAGCAGCTCGCCGTGCACGGTCCACGGCTGGCGGCCCATCTCGGTGAGGATCCAGCCGAAGATGTTCCCGGCCAGCGCGGCCGGCAGCGCCGCGACGACGACGCGGTACATCCAGCGGTGCCGGGGCAGTCGTCCGCGGCGGGTCAGCCACAGTCCCGCCGCCGCGACGGCGACGCCGGCCAGCCCGAGCCCCATCATCATGCGGAACGACCAGTAGAGGACCGCGATGTTCGGGCGGTAGTCGCCGGGGCCGTAGAGGGCCTCGTACTGGGCCTGGACGTTCTCGATGCCCTGCACCGGTCCCCAGGGGTCGCCGGTGGCGAGGAAGCTGAGCACACCCGGGATCTGGACGTTGATGTGGTTGCGGCTGCCCTGGATGTCGCCGACCGCGAACAGCGAGAACCCGGCGGAGCCCTCGGTCTGCCACAGCGCCTCGGCCGAGGCGAGCTTCATCGGCTCGTAGGTCGCGGCGAGCTTGGCCTGGTGGTCCCCGGAGGCGACGACGAGCGCGCCGGCGATCAGGGTGACCAGCAGGCCGGCCCGCAGGCTCTTCCGGAACAGCTCGTGCTCGGAGCCGTGCGGGACCGCGTCACCGGTCCGCGGCCACCGCTCCCGCATCAGCTTCCAGGCGCTCACGGCGGCCACGAACAGGCCCGCGATGACGAACGCCGCGGCGACGACGTGGAAGTAGGTCGACCACGCCTGCGGGTTGGCCAGGACGGCGCCGATGTCGGTGAGCCGGGCGCGGCCGGTGGCGGGGTCGACCTCGTAGCCGACCGGGTTCCGCATCCAGGCGTTCGCGGCGAGGATGAAGTACGCCGACAGGTTCGACCCGAGCGCGGCGGCCCAGATGCAGGCCAGGTGGACGCCCTTCCGGAGCCGGTCCCAGCCGAAGATCCAGAGCCCGATGAAGGTCGACTCCAGGAAGAACGCGATCAGCGCCTCCATCGCGAGCGGCGCCCCGAAGACGTCGCCGACGAAGGTCGAGTAGGTGCTCCAGTTCATCCCGAACTGGAACTCCTGCACGATGCCGGTGACCACACCCATCGCGAAGTTGATCAGGAAGAGCTTCCCGAAGAACTTCGTCGCGCGCAGGTACTCGGTCCGGCCCGTGCGGAACCACGCGGTCTGCAGCGAGGCGACGATCACGGACAGGCCGATCGTCAGCGGGACGAACAGGAAGTGGTAGATCGTCGTGATCCCGAACTGCCAGCGTGCCAGGTCGAGCGCGTCCATTCCGGCCCCGTCCTCCGCGAAGTTCTACGTTCAGTAGTAGTTCTACCGTAAGTAGAAGATCGACGGGGCCGGGGCCGGGGTGGGGCCCGCCACTCAGGACTGCGTGAAGGCTCCGTGCTCGCGGAGGACGTCGAGCACCGGTGGCAGGCCGGCGAACGCGCGCTCGACGTCGGCGGGCCCGGCGACCCGGTGCGCGTTCGCGTCGAGGTAGCCGCGCACCGCCTCGTCGAACCGCTCCGCTCCGACCCGGCGGCGGCCCTCCAGCAGGGCGGCGGCGCCCTGGTCGTAGACGCCGGTGACGTAGCCGTCGAACCCGCCGCGGCGGTCCCACACCCGCATCGGGTCGCCGATCCGCCCGTCCGACCCGGCCGAGTACTTGTCGAGGCGGTAGTAGTCGAACTGGTCGGAGACGATCGCCTGGGCCCAGGTCGCGAACGACTCGTCGAGCCACGGGTCGCGGGCCTGGTCGTTGCCGACCAGCGCGTAGAACCACATGTGCGCCAGCTCGTGGGCCACCAGCGACGGGCGGGTGCCGTTCGAGACGTCCCCGAACTGGACGTGCGTCGGGAACTCGACGCCGTCGCTCTGGGTGGGGACGATCGTCACCCACAGGTCCGGATACGGGTGCGGGCCGAGGAGCTGCTCCAGCCGGGTCAGGTTGTCGGCGACGCTCTCCGACCAGTCCGAGGCGGACCCGCGGAGATCGCCACCCTGCTCGCTGCCGCCGCTCTCACCGTCACCGGCGCCGGCGCGGCCGGCCGCCGGGAGCGCGACGTGCACCCGGGTGCCGCCGACCGTCGTCTCGGTGATCCGGTAGGCGCCCACCGCGATCGCGACGTCGCGGATCGCGTCGGCGGTGAAGGTGCGGGTCGTGCGGCCCGGAGCCGCCGGGCTGCTCCCGGTGGGGGTGCCGACGCCCGCGACCTGCTGGTCGTCGCCCGAGGTGACGGCCAGCGAGTTCAGCCGGACGTCCTCCGACACGACCGTCTCGCCGGAGATGTCCAGTGCCGGCTCGCGCACCCAGCCGCGGCCCCGGACGTGGTCGAGCACCGGCAGCGGGCTGCCGAGCCAGGCCGTCCCGGCGCTCGGCGAGTACCCGATCCGCTCGGCGGAGTCCGCGCCGAGCGTGAGCCGGAAGCTGAGATCGGCCGTCACCGGGGTGCCCGCCTCGGCGCACGACGGCAGCGGCAGCTCGACCAGGGTGCCGGGCGCACCGTCCGGGGCGCCCGCCTGCTCGACCCGCGGGGTGACCGGCGTCCCGCCGACCGACGCCCGGGTGACCTCCGACGACGTGCCGTCCTCGGAGGCGGTCGGCCGGTTCGCCCAGAGCCGGAACACCAGCTCGCATACCCGGGTGTCCGGGGTGAAGCGGACGGTCTGGGTGCCGGTCGCCGACGACAGGTCGGGTGCCATGTCCAGGGTGGCGTCGACGACCGGACGGTCGGGCGCCGGGGCCGCCCGGTCGGTGTCCGGGACACCGGCCGCGCAGCCGCCGACGACCGCCAGGACGACCGCCACCCCGGCGAGACCGCGGTACCGCCGGGTGAGGTCGATCATGGACGCGAGGCTACCGGCGGTCGCGGCCCGCAGCGATCGGCGAGCGCGGCCCACCGGCGGGTGCCACCCGATCGCGGGTACGGGCCCGGACCCGGTCGCGCACGGCGTGCGCGGGTGCGGAGACCAGCGTCTCCAGCGGCCCGCGGCCGACCGCGCGGCGCCACGCCGTCCCGGCGGCCAGGGCGACGCCGATCTGCCACAGGTAGCCCTCGACCGGGTCGAACACGTCCAGCGGGGAGTTCATGAACAGGATCGAGGCGACGTAGAAGGTCAGCGTCATCGACCCGGCCGCGGCGAGCGGGCGGACGAGGACGCCGGCGACCGGTGCGACCACCCGGTGCGTGGCACCCGCGAGCAGCAGCGCCGCCCCCAGTACCGCGAGCGCGGAGCCCGCGGTCTGCAGCATGTCCAGCGGGGTGCCGGAGTGCGGGGCGACCGTCGCCAGCCACCACCAGGTGGTGGTGGGGGTGACGCCGTCGGGGTAGCCGGCGACGGCGTCGGCGATCGTCGGGGCGGACGCCGGCAGGGCGGGCGGGCTCGCCGCGGCGATGGCGGCGTACCCGCCGCCCGGGCCGAGCAGCCACATCGACGTCACGGTCGCGACGACGGCGACGGCGGCGCCCCCGCCGAGCAGCGCGAGCGCCGTGCGCGGCGACGACAGCCGCAGCCGCCCGACGACGATCCCCACCGCCATGTACGACACCCACAGCACCGCGGGGTAGGCCCCGGTCACGGCCAGCTCGGACAGCGCCCCGCCCGGGTCGGTGACGATCTCGACGAGCGACGGGTTCGCCAGCGACGGATCGGGAAGAGCAGGCCGCACAAGGTGCGACAGCACCGGCACCCCGGCACAGAGCAGCACCGCGAGCGGCGCGAGCACCCGCGTCGGGACGGCGACCAGCGGGATCGCCAGCAGGAACGCCACCGCGTAGTACGGCAGGATCAGCGCGGCGATCGTCGGGTCGGTCCAGCTCAGCGCCAGCCCGACCAGCATCAGCATCCCCGCGCGGGTGGCGAGCGACGCCGCGGCCGCCGCCAGGTCCGGTCCGGGGCGGACCCGGGCCCGCGCGGTCAGGAACGCGAACGACACCCCCGCCAGCAGCGCGAACAACGCCGCGGACCGGCCGCCGAAGATCAGGTAGCTGGGGGTGGGGACGCCGTCGTCGGTGGTCTCGACGAGGGCGTGCACCGCGACGATCCCCAGCAGCGCGACACCACGGGCGGCGTCGACGCCGATCAGCCGGTTCCCGGACCGGTTCCCGTCCGGTGCCCGGTCCGGTCGCGGCCGTGGGGCGGGGACCGCGCGCTGCTCCGGCAGCCGGACCGGCTGCAGTGCCGGGACGGTCCGTTCGGCGTCGGGGGCCGGTCGGGTCACGCCATCACCTCGTCGATCAGTTGCAGGCCGAGGTCGCGCGCGTCGGTGCGGGGGAGCCCGGCGTCGTCGAACCAGTCGGGCCCCGCCTCGGGGTGCGGGCCGACGACGCCGACCCGGCCGGCGCCGAACGGCGTCACGGCGGCGGCGACCTCGTGGTCGGGGTAGCGGGCCAGCACGGTGCCGCCGGCGTCCGCGTCGAGCAGGAAGCGGGGCCCGTCCTGGAAGTAGAGCGCCCGGTCGCGGCCGCGCCAGTCGACCCGGACGACGGCGTCGCCGTCGTGGCCGACGGTGGCGCCGGGCCGGCCGATCCACCGGTCGGTGTCCCCGGGTAGCAGCCCGAAGCCCGGTGTCGCCCCGGCCAGGTACCCGCCGAGGCAGAAGCCCAGGTAACGACCCCCGCCCGCGACGAACCCGCGGACCGGGCCGCGGGCGCTGCGCATCCGGCGCCAGGCCGCGTCGAGCGTCCCGCCGCCGGGCTGGGCGTACAGGGCGGCGCCGGCCAGGGTCTCCGCGGTCAGGGGGAGGTCCTCGCGGCGGCCGACGAACCGGACGTCGAACCCGTGCCGGGACGACGCCAGCAGCGCCGCCACCGACTCCGGGCAGCCGGGCACGCTCGCCCGGCCGCGGTAGACCAGCGCGAGGGGCCGGTCACCGGAGGGCCGCCGTGGGCCGCCGACCAGGTCGCGCAGCCTCACCGCGGTCCCGGCCCGGGGCGGTCGCCCGCCGGTCCCGGCGACGGCCGGGACGCCTCCTGCGCGGGGCCCCGGCGGTGCCGGCCCTGCCCGGCACCGGGACGCCGCGGACCGGGCGCCGCCGGCGGGGCGGGCCGGGAGGCCGGGGCCGGCGGGGCGGACCGGCTCGCGTGCCGGGGAGCCGGGACCGGGACCCGCTGCGGCCCCGGACCGGACGTTGCGGGGACGACGGGCGCCTGCCGGGCCGTCGCCTCCACGGGTGCCTCCACGGGTGCCTCCACGGGTGCCTCCACGGGTGCCTCCTCGGGCCGGCGCGCGGCCGGGACGGCCGGGGCCCGGCGCACGGTGTCGCCACCCGACCGCCGCGGCGCCGACCGGGCCGCCTGCACCGAACGGAGCCGCACCGTGCGGCCCGGGTCGGGTGCCCCGCCGACCCGCGCGAGCGCGGTCGTCCGCTCCGGGTCGGCGTGGTCGGTGACGGGGGCGATCCGGGTGGTCCGCTCCGGGTCCGGCGCCGGGAGGGCGGGGAGCGGCTCCGCCGGCGCGTCGAGCACGGCCTGCGCGGTGATGCCGCGCCAGCGCGTGTCGTCGGGCAGGTGCTCGCCCTTCATGACCAGGGAGAGCGGGTCCAGCCGGGTCCCGGCGCCGACGACGGCGTCGTAGAGCACGATCGCGCGGTCGCCGACCGAGGCGCCGGGGCCGACGGTGACCGTCGACATCTTCATGACCCGGTCCTCGAACAGGTGGGTCTGCAGGGAGACGTCCCGGCCGACCACGGCGTCGTCGCCGATCACCACGAGGTCGAACTCGGTGAGGTAGGTGGTCGACACGCACGTCCGCCGCCCGATCCGGGCGCCGAGCAGCCGCAGCATCGGGGGCAGCAGCGGGGTCCCGGACAGCATCGTCAGCAGCCCGGGGACCGCGGACGCCTCGTAGAGGCCGGTGACGAACTCCGAGCGGCGCACGAACCGGCTCCACAGCGGTTCCCGGCGCGGCCGGTAGGTGCCGACGACCAGCCACTTCACGGCCGCGACCAGCAGCACCAGCAGCAGCGCGGTGCCGAGCGCGAGAGCGGGCGCCGCGAGCACCACCACCCACGCCGGGGCGGTCCGTGCGACGTCGGACAGGCCCTGCAGGAACAGGTAGAGCGACACGGAGATCGCCGACGCGGGCAGCGTGGCACGCAGGGTCTCGATCCCGAGCCGCTCCGCGACCCGCCGCCGCGACGGCGCGAACGTCATGCTCTCGGGGTGGTCGCCGGAGTCCTGCCGGACCGGCAGGTGCATCGCGGGGGACCCGAGCCAGGTGGTGTCCCGCGGGACGCCGGACGTCGGCGGCACCGTGGCGACCCCGACCAGCGACTCGTCGCCCAGCTCCGACCCGGCCGGGACGACGGCGGCGTTCCCGACGAACGCCCGCCGGCCCACCAGCGTCGGACGGCGGACCATCCAGCCGTTGTGGAAGGTGGCGCTGCCGACGCTGGCCATGTCGGCGACGAACGAGCCCTGCGCGATCGTGAGCATCTCGGGGTCGATGTGCGATGCCGTGGAGACCTCGGCGCCGCGCTCGATCCGGGCGCCGAGCAGCCGCAGCCAGCCGACCGTGTAGAGCGTGGAGTACAGCGAGTTGGTGTAGGCCAGGCTCATCTCGAGCAGCTTGTCGCCGAACCACTTGCGCAGCCCCAGCGCGGACCGCGCGGGGAACACGCCCGGCCCGGTGCGGGGCCGGACGATCCGGCGGCCGAGCGCGACGAGCACGCAGACGGTCACCACGAACACCGGGCCGACGGCGACCGCGACGGCCAGCGCGGGGCCGTCGCCGAAGAACAGCAGCGACGTCCACACCAGCAGCACCGCCGGGACGAGCGACGCCAGCGCGACCAGTTCGAGGGCGGCGACACCGGCGGCCGCGGCGGCCAGCTGCGCCCGGGTCCACCCCGGTGCGGGCCCGCGCTCGGACAGCTCGGCGACGGCGGCGTCGGCCGCGTCCGGCGCCGAGGGCGACCCGGCCCAGTGCTCCCCGGGCGGGACCAGCTGGTCGGCCGCCACCGCCGACTGCTCGCCCAGGACGGCGTCGGCACCGATGACCGCGCCCGGTTCGACGACCGAGCCGGCCCCGACGTAGGCGCCCTCGCCGATCATGATCGGGGCGACGGTGATCCAGCCGTCCGCGGCCGTCCACGGGCGCAGCGCCGCGCTGTGCCCGACGGTGGCGCCGTGGCCGAGGTGCAGCATCCGGGGCAGCGACAGCACCGAGCTGCCCAGGTGGACGTCGCGGCCCGCGCGGGCCCCGAGCATCCGCAGGTAGCCGGGCGCGAGCGGGCCACCGGAGAGCACCGGCAGCGGGGACATCGACAGCAGCAGGTCCGCCGCCCACAACTGCAGGTGCACCCGCCCCCACATCGGGTAGCGCCCGGGACGGACGCCCGCGCTCAGCGCCCGCACCGCGAGCGGCGCCAGCAGCCAGCGCTGCAGCAGGAAGACCGCGGTGGCGCCGAGCGCGAGCTGGGCCAGCACGTCCGGGGCGACGCGACCGCCGTGCCAGGCGTAGACCCCGGCGGCCGGCAGTGTCATCACCAGCATGAGCACGAACAGGGACCCGGCCTGCGCGGCGCCGGCGGCGGAGTAGCGGCGCCGCGAGTGCCGCAGCGGCTCGGGGCGCGGCGGCGGCGGGACCGAGCCGGGCGTGCCCCCGGTGCCGGTGCCGGCGTCCGGGTCGAGCGCGGCGGCCAGCGCGCGGGCGTCCGGGTTCTCGTAGAGGTCGCGCACGGCCGGGCTGCGCCCGACGCCGCGCTCCCGAAGCAGGGTGACGACGCGGGCGGCGAGCAGCGAGTGGCCGCCGAGCTCGTCGAAGAAGTCGGCGGTGACCGAGACCAGGTGCGGTTCCAGCGACAGCGCCTCGGCGAGCACCGACCGGACCCGGGTCTCCAGCTCCGTCGCGGGTTCGACCATCGGCCCGTCCGTCACGACGATCCGCGGCCCGGACGGCGCGGGCAGCCGCGGCCGGTCGACCTTGCCGCTGGGCATCATCGGCAGCCGGTCGAGCACCTCCAGGTACCCGGGGACCATGTACTCGGGCAGCCGGGTGCGGAGCAGCTCGTGCAGGGCTGCTCGGTCCACCGGCCCGCCGGGCCCGGCCGCGGGCACGACGTGGACGACGAGTTCCTCGCCGGTACCGTCCCCGGGCTTCGTCAGGGCCGCGACGGCGCTCTCGACGTCGGCGCGCTCCAGGGCGACGCTCTCGATCTCGCCGAGGTCCACCCGGTGGCCGCGGATCTTGACCTCGTCGTCCGCCCGGCCCAGGTAGACGATCTCGCCGTGGTCGTCGATCCGGCCGAGGTCGCCGGTGCGGTAGAGGCGGCCGTCGCCGTTCGGCGGTGCCGCGGGGTGCCGGACGAACCGGTCGGCGGTCTTCTCCGGCAGGTTCACGTACCCGACGGCGACGCCCGGTCCGCCGATGCAGATCTCGCCGACCTCGCCGCGGGGGACCTCGCGCAGGGCGTCGTCGAGGATCACCACCGAGTAGGTGGGCACCGGTCGGCCGATGGTGACCGCGCGGCCGGGCACCAGCTCGCCCCAGGTCGCGGTGACGGTCGCCTCGGTCGGGCCGTAGGTGTTGAGCATCCGGCGGCCCGGCCCCGCCCAGCGCTCGACCAGCCCGGCCGGGCACGCCTCGCCGCCGACGAGCAGGGTCCGCAGCGCGGGCAGCTCGCGCGGGATCGTGGCGAGCAGCGTGGGGACGCAGCACATCACGGTGACGCCGGTGTCGGCGAGGAAGTCGCCCAGCTCGGCGCCGATCCGGCGGGAGTCGGTGGGCCCCACGACGAGGGTCGCGCCGGCGGCGAAGGTCGTCCAGATCTCCTCGATGGAGAAGTCGAACGAGATCGTCATGCCCTGGTAGACGCGGTCGTGCGGGCGGACGTCGTACACCTGGGTGATGACGTGCACGAAGTTGCAGATGCTGGGGTGCGCGACGGCGACGCCCTTGGGGCGGCCGCTGGAGCCCGAGGTGTAGATGATGTACGCGAGCGGGTCCGCGCCGGGCCGGACGGGCTCGAGCGGGTGCCGCGGCAGCGCGGCGACCTCGGCGGCGCACAGGTCCAGCGGCACGACCCGGTCGCGGGGCAGCTCCTCGGCGAGGTCCGAGGTGGTGACGAGCAGGTCGAGCCCGGCGTCGTCACGGATGTAGACGACCCGGTCGGCGGGCGCGGCCGGGTCGATCGGCACGAACGCCGCACCGGTCTTCAGCACGGCGAGGAGCACCGCGTAGGTCCGCCAGCTGCGGTGCAGCAGGATCCCGACCCGGCGCCCCGGCCCGGCACCCCGCGCCAGGAGGTACCGGGCGAGCTGCGCCGCACGGGCGTCGAGCTCGGCGTAGGTCAGCTCCAGGGCGCCGTCCTGGAGGGCGACGGCGTCGGGGCGGCGGGCCACCGACGCCTCGAAGAAGCGGTGCAGCCGATCGGGGTGGGGCGGTCCGGCCGGAGCCGGGCGTGTCTCGGTGCCCGCCCGGGGCGGGGACAACGTCAAGGTCATTCTCCTTGGGGGAGCTGCTGGGGAGCGCTCCGGTCACGAGGCCGTGGTGCTCCCGGTACGTCGGTCCGGAAACCCAATCGTGTTACGCCGACAGCATTCGGGGTGACCTATCTCAATCACGTTGCGTGAGCATGGGGAGCGGTCTGCCCGCTGTGTGGGTGCCGCTGGTCGGCTACCCGGGGGAGCGCACCGGTCCAGGGCGGATCAGCTGCCGGTGGGGCCGAACTGCTCGATCCGGATCGCGTCGTCGGGAACGCCGGCCTCGGCCAGCAGCGCCGCGGCGGCGTCGGCGAACGCGGGGGAGCCGCACACGTAGGCGGTCTCCCCGCCGCGGACGTGCGGTGCGACGTCGTCGAGCACGAGCCGGCCCGCCGGCCGGACCGAGCCGTCCGGCGCGGTGCGGGTGAACACCGGCGTCACCTGCGGCACGTGGAGTTCGTCGCCGTAGTAGAGGTCGCGCGGGGTCCGCACGGACAGGATCATCCGCACCAGGTCGGGACGTCCGGCGGCGCGGGCGTGACGGAGCATCGCGGTGAGCGGGACCTGCCCGGACCCGCCGCCGACCAGCAGCGCGGGGGAGTCCCCGGTCCAGGCGAACCAGCCGCCGACGGGGCCGCGCACCTCCAGCACGTCCCCGGGGACGACGACGTCGTGCAGGAACTCCGAGACCTCGCCGTCGTCGAGGCGCTCGACGGTCAGGTCGATCTCCGGGCGCCCGTCCGGGGCGGAGGCGACCGAGTACGACCGCTGGGCGGTGTAGCCGTCCTCCGCGGTGAGCCGCAGGACGTAGTACTGGCCCGGCAGGTGGTGGGCGGGCTCCTCCAGGCCGAGGGTGAAGGTCCGGACCGCCGGGGCCTCGTCCCGGATCCCCAGGACGGTGGCGGCCTGCCAGCGCAGGGTGCGGCGCGGTGTCGTCGGGCGGGTGCCCGGGTCCGTGCTCATCGGTGCCCTCAGTCCCCCTGGAACCGCTGCTCGCGCCACGGGTCGCCGCGGTCGTGGTAGCCGTTGCGCTCCCAGAACCCCGGCTCGTCCTCGGCGAGCACCCGCAGCCCGGCCACCCACTTGACGCTCTTCCAGAAGTACAGGTGCGGGACCAGCAGCCGGGCCGGGCCGCCGTGCTCCCGGGTCAGGGGCCCGCCCTGGGCGTCGAACGCCAGCCACGCCCGCCCGCCGGTGACGTCGGCCAGCGGCAGGTTGGTCGTGTAGCCGGAGTGCGAGTGCGCGACGACGAACCGGGCCCGCGGCAGCGGGCCCGCCGCCTCGAGCAGGTCGTCGACCGGGATGCCCGACCAGCGCATCCCGAACTTGCTCCACGTCGTGACGCAGTGGATGTCGCCGTCCCACCGTTCCCGGGGCAGCGCGCCGATCTCGTCCCAGGTCCACTCGACCTCGCGCTCGACGAGCCCTTCGATCCGGAACGTCCACCGGTCGGTGTCGAGGTGCGGCGCCCGCTCGGCGGTGAGCACCGGCCACTGGTCACCGGCGTCGTACTGGCCGGGCGGCAGCCGGGAGTCGCGGGGACGGCGGCCGACGAAGCCACGGGTCACACGGGGCATGACGACGACAATGCACCCGGAGGGCCGGTTGTTCCCGCCGGCGGTCGGTTGCGTCACAGCCCGTGCGCGCCTCGCCACACCTATGACCGCACGGTGCCGGCCCGTCACTACACTCCCGACGACTTCGGTGACGCCGCGACGGCGTCGCCCCGGCGGGCAACGAGGCCGCCCCGCGGGCCGGTGAGGAGATACTGAGCGGATGACGGACAGCGACCGCGGAGCGGTCGGCGCACCTGACACGGACGCCCCGGTGGAGCCGGACGAGCTCGTCCTGGCAGGGGGCTTCGACCCGGTCACCCGCGAGCAGTGGACGGCGGCCGCGGACGGCGTGGTGCGCAAGTCCGGCCGCATCACCGACGACGCCGAGCCCGGGGCCGGGGTGGACACCCTCACCCGGACCTCGGCCGACGGCTTCCGGGTCGCGCCGCTCTACGCCGCCGAGGACGTCGAGGGCCTGCCGGAGACCGGGGTCCCGGGCTCGTGGCCCTTCACCCGCGGCGCCTTGACCGACGGTCACGTGCCCGAGGGCTGGGACATCCGGCAGCGGCACGCGGGCACCGACACCGCCGCCGTCCGGGAGGCCCTGCTCGCCGACCTGGAGTGCGGCGTCAACTCGATCTGGCTGCGGGTCGGCGAGGGCGGTGTCCCGGTCGCGGACCTCGCGCGCACCCTCGACGGGGTCTACCTGGACCTCGCCGCGGTCGCGCTGGACGCCGGCACCGACGCCGTCCCCGCCGCGCACGCCTACCTCGACCTGGCCGCCCGGAACGGCGTCGAGGACGCCGACCTGCTCGGCTCGCTCGGCGTCGACCCGATCGGGCTGCGCGCCCGCGCCGGGTCCGCCGCCGGTGCGGCGGGCGAGCCGGAGACGGTCGTCGAGCCGGCCCGGCGGGTCGCGGAGTCGTTCCCGAAGGTCGCCGCGGTCACCGTCGACGCGACCGTGGTCCGCGAGGCGGGCGGCTCCGACGGCCAGGAGCTGGGCTGGTCGCTCGCGGCCGGCGTCGCCTACCTGCGGACCCTCACCGCGGCCGGGCTCGACGTCGCCGCCGCGGCCCGGGTGCTGGAGTTCCGCTACGCCGCCACCCCCGAGCAGTTCCCGACGATCGCGAAGCTGCGCGCCGCGCGCCGGCTGTGGTCGCGGGTGCTGGAGGCCAGCGGCACCACCGAGGTCGCCCAGCGCCAGCACGCCGTGGTGTCGGAGGCGTCGTTCTCCCGCCGCGACCCGTGGGTGAACATGCTGCGCGGCACCGTCGCGGGGTTCGCGGCGGGTGTCGGCGGCGCCGACGCGGTCACCGTGCCGCCGTTCGACGCCGCGCTCGGTGCGGCCGAGCCGTTCTCCCGCCGGATCGCGCGCAACACCCAGAGCCTGCTGATCGAGGAGTCGCACCTGGCCCGGGTGATCGACCCGGCAGGCGGCTCCTGGTACGTGGAGCACCTGACCGAGGACCTCGCCGCCGCCGCCTGGGCCTTCTTCCAGGAGATCGAGGCCGCCGGCGGGGCCGTCGCCGCGCTGGAATCCGGCCTCGTCGCGGAGAAGGTGGCGCAGGTGCGGGCCCGCCGGGAGACCGACGTCGCCCGCCGGAAGGTCCCGCTGACCGGCGTCTCGGAGTTCCCGGACCTCCACGAGCGCCCGGTCGAACGGACACCGCTGCCCGAGCCGGTGCGGCGCGGGGGCCTGCCCCTCTACCGGCCCGCCGAGGCCTACGAGGTCCACCGCGACCGGTCGGACGCCGTGCTGGAGGCGACCGGCAGCCGTCCCACCGCGTTCCTGGCGACGCTGGGCCCGCTGGCCACCTACACGGCCCGCGCCGGGTTCACCCGCAACCTGCTCGCCGCGGGCGGGATCGACGCCACCGAGGCCGGCCCGACCGAGTCCGTGCAGGACGTGGCCGACGCGTTCCGCGGGGCCGGGACCACGGTCGCCGTGCTCTGCTCGTCGGACGCGCTCTACGACGAGCGCGCCGGCGCGACGGCCGCCGCGCTGCGCGAGGCCGGCGCGACCCGCATCCTGCTGGCGGGGAAGCCGAAGGACGACGTGCCCGGTGTCGACGGGTACCTGTTCGCCGGCTGCGACGCCCTCGCCGTGATCGACGACGTGTTCAGCGCGCTGGAAGCGCGCACCGGTACCGCCCTGGAGGGATCGAAGTGACGCAGATTCCCGACTTCACCTCGGTGCCCCTGGGCCCCGCGACGACGCCGTCGTCGGACTGGGCGGGGTCCGCCCCCACCTGGGAGGCGCCGGAGGGCATCGGCGTCAAGCCGCTGTACACCGCCCGCGACCTCGACGGGCTCGACTTCCTGGGCACCTACCCGGGGATCACGCCGTACCTGCGCGGCCCGTACCCGACGATGTACACGAACCAGCCGTGGACGGTCCGGCAGTACGCCGGGTTCTCCACCGCGGCCGAGTCGAACGCCTTCTACCGGCGCAACCTCGCCGCGGGCCAGAAGGGCCTGTCGATCGCGTTCGACCTGGCCACCCACCGCGGCTACGACTCCGACCACCCGCGGGTCGCCGGCGACGTCGGCATGGCCGGTGTCGCGATCGACTCGATCCTCGACATGCGCCAGCTGTTCGACGGCATCCCGCTGGACCGCATGTCGGTCTCGATGACGATGAACGGCGCCGTGCTGCCGGTGCTCGCGCTGTACATCGTCGCGGCGGAGGAGCAGGGGGTGAGCCCCGACAAGCTGACCGGAACCATTCAGAACGACATTCTGAAGGAGTTCATGGTCCGCAACACCTACATCTACCCGCCGCAGCCGTCGATGCAGATCATCTCCGACATCTTCGGCTTCACCAGCGCGAAGATGCCGAAGTTCAACTCGATCTCGATCTCCGGGTACCACATCCAGGAGGCCGGGGCGACGAACGACCTGGAGCTCGCCTACACCCTCGCCGACGGCGTGGAGTACCTGCGGGCCGGCGTCGACGCCGGGCTGGACATCGACAAGTTCGCGCCGCGGCTGAGCTTCTTCTGGGCGATCGGCATGAACTTCTTCATGGAGGTCGCCAAGATGCGGGCCGCGCGCCTGCTCTGGTCGAAGCTCGTCCACCGGTTCGACCCGAAGAACGCGAAGTCGCTGTCGCTGCGGACCCACTCGCAGACCTCGGGCTGGTCGCTGACCGCGCAGGACGTCTACAACAACGTCGTCCGCACCTGCGTCGAGGCGATGGCCGCCACCCAGGGCCACACGCAGTCGCTGCACACCAACGCCCTCGACGAGGCGCTCGCGCTGCCCACCGACTTCTCGGCGCGGATCGCCCGGAACACCCAGCTGCTGCTGCAGCAGGAGTCCGGCACCACGAACGTCGTCGACCCGTGGGGCGGCAGCTACTACGTCGAGAAGCTGACCTACGACATCGCGCGGCGCGCGTGGGCGCACATCGACGAGGTCGAGAAGGCCGGCGGCATGGCCGAGGCGATCGACGCCGGCATCCCGAAGATGCGCGTCGAGGAGGCCGCGGCCCGCACCCAGGCCCGGATCGACTCCGCCCGCCAGCCGGTGATCGGCGTCAACAAGTACGTGCTGGAGGCCGACGAGCAGATCGACGTCCTCAAGGTCGACAACGCGAACGTGCGCCGCGAGCAGCTCGAGAAGCTGCAGAAGCTGCGGGCCGAGCGCGACGACCGTGCCCTGGACGAGTCGCTCCGCAGGCTGACGGGCGTCGCCGAGAAGATCGCCGAGGGGTCGCGGCGCGGTGCCGAGGACAACCTGCTCGGCCTGGCCGTCGACGCGGCCCGCAACAAGGCCACCGTCGGGGAGATCTCCGACGCACTGGAGAAGGTCTTCGGGCGCCACGCCGGTCAGATCCGCATCATCTCCGGTGTGTACTCCGAGGAGGCCGGGCAGAACCCGGCGATCGACCGCGCCCGCGAGCTCGTCTCCGAGTTCGCCGAGCACGAGGGCCGCCAGCCCCGGATCCTGGTCGCGAAGATGGGCCAGGACGGCCACGACCGCGGCCAGAAGGTGATCGCGACGGCGTTCGCCGACATCGGCTTCGACGTCGACGTCGGGCCGCTGTTCCAGACCCCGGCCGAGGTCGCCAAGCAGGCCGCCGAGTCCGACGTGCACGTGATCGGCGCCAGCTCGCTGGCCGCCGGGCACCTCACGCTGGTCCCGGAGCTGCGCAGCGAGCTCGCCGCGCTGGGCCGCGAGGACATCATGGTCGTGGTCGGCGGCGTGATCCCGCCCGCCGACGTCCCGGAGCTCCTCGACATGGGTGCCGCCTCGGTCTTCCCGCCCGGCACGGTCATCGCCGAGGCGGCGGTGGACCTGCTCGGAAAGCTGTCGGCGGCCCTGGGCCACGGCGACGGCGCCGGTGACGGTGCAGGCGACGGTGACGCCCCCGCCGCGGCGGGGAGCGTGTTCGCCGACTGATGGGCAGCGACTGATGGGCGGATCCACCGGGCCCGGCCGCGCCGCCGGCCGCGTCCCGGACCCCGCCGCGCTCGCCCGCGGGGTCCTCGACGGAGACCGCACGCTGCTGGCCCGGGCGATCACGCTGGTCGAGTCCAGCCGCCCCGACCACCAGCGGGCGGCCCAGGAGCTGCTGCTGGAGCTGACGCCGAAGTCCGGCGACGCCGTCCGGGTCGGCATCTCCGGGGTCCCGGGGGTCGGGAAGTCGACGTTCATCGAGGCGATGGGCACCCGGCTGACCGGCCAGGGGCACCGGGTCGCGGTGCTGGCGGTGGACCCGTCGTCCACCCGGACCCGTGGCTCGATCCTCGGTGACAAGACCCGGATGCCGCGGCTGGCCACCGACCCGGACGCCTTCGTCCGGCCGTCGCCGTCGGCGGGCACGCTGGGCGGGGTCGCCCGGCGCACCCGGGAGACGATGGTGGTCATGGAGGCCGCCGGCTACGACGTCGTGCTGGTGGAGACGGTCGGGGTCGGCCAGTCCGAGACGACGGTCGCCGGCATGGTCGACACCTTCCTGTTCCTCACGATCGCCCGGACCGGCGACGCCCTGCAGGGGATCAAGAAGGGCATCCTGGAGCTCGCCGACGTCGTCGCGGTGAACAAGGCCGACGGCAAGCACGAGCAGGACGCCCGCGCGGCGGCCCGCGAGCTGGCCGGGGCGCTGCACATGATGACCCCGGCGTCCGCGCACTGGCGCACCCCGGTGCTGTCCTGCTCGGCGCACACCGGCATGGGCCTGGACACGGTCTGGGAGAAGGTCGGCGAGCACCGCGAGGCGCTGGACAAGGCCGGCGAGCTCGCGACCCGGCGCGCGGACCAGCAGGTCGACTGGATGTGGCAGATGGTGCGGGACCGGCTGATGGACCGGGTGGTGCACGACCCGGAGCTGAAGCAGCGGCTGCCGGAGCTGACCGCCGACGTCCGCACCGGCGGGCTCACACCGACCCTCGCCGCGCAGACCATCCTCGACGTCCTGCGCTGACGTCCTGCGCTGACGTCCTGCGCTGACGTCCTGCGCTGACGTCCTGCGCTCACGTCCTGCGCTGACGTCCTGCGCGGGCGGCGGCCGCTGCGGGTGCTCCTCGGCGGTGGCGGCCGGCCGGGCGGACGCGCCGTGGTCACCGGCCCCGCCACACCGGGCGGCGCTTCTCCACGAACGCCGCGACCCCCTCGACGCGGTCCTCGCTGGTGTACGGGTCCGGTCCCACCGACAGCCGCAGCGCCGACGCGAGGGGGAGCTCGCCGCCCCTCCCGACGGCCGCCTTGTACCGGCGCACGGTGAGCGGCGCGTTCCCGGCGATCCGGCCGGCCAGCGCGGCGCAGTGCGCGGCGAGCTCGGCGCCCGGGACGACGTGGTTCACCAGCCCCCAGCGGTGTGCCTCGGCCGCGTCGATGTCGTCGCCGGTGTAGAGCAGCTCGTAGGCGATGCCGCGCGGCACGGTGCGGGACAGCAGGTGCACCCCGAAGTTGGCGCCCATGCCGCGTCTCGCCTCGGGCAGCCCGATGCGGGCGTGGTCGGCCGCGATCCGGATGTCGCAGGCCAGTGCCAGCTCGCAGCCCCCGCCGAGCGCCCAGCCGTTGAGCGCGGCGACGGTCGGCTTGCCGCACTCGAGGACGGTCTCGAACACGTTGCGGGAGGTCCCGCCCATCGGCCGCAGCCCGTTCCCGGCCCCGTCGTCGTGCTCGCGGACCTCCTTGAGGTCGACACCGGCGCTGAACGCCCTCGACCCGGCACCGGTGAGGACCACGACCCAGACGTCGTCGTCGGCGTCGAAGCGGTCGAAGGCCTGCACCAGGTCGGCCTGCAGACCGGCCGACAGCGCGTTGAGGCGTTCCGGCCGGTCCAGGGTGACGGTGGCGACGCGGCCGGCGACGCGGACGTCGAGGCCGTTCTCCGTGCGGGTCGGCGCGCTCACGCCACGGCTCCCCGCGCGATCGACGGCCACAGCGCGTCCGGCCCGCCCGCGACCAGGGACGCCCCGAGCCGGGTGCTCCACTCCCGTTCCGCGCCGTACTCCTCGCGCCACGACCAGAGGCGCCGGGTGAGGCGGCCGAGCTCGTACTCGCGGGTCATCCCCATCGCCCCGGTGGCCTGGTGGGCGGCCGCCGCGATCGTCCCGGCCGCCGCGGAGGCGACGGTCTTGGCGGCGGCGACGTCGAACTCCGCCGGGGTGCCCCCCGGTGCGGCCGTGGCATTGGCGGCACAGACCCGGGCGGCCATCCGCACCGCCTCGGTCTGCTCGGCCAGGCGCACCAGATGTGCGGCGACGGCCTGGAACCGGGCCACCGGCCGTCCGAACTGGTGCCGGTCGTTCGTGTAGCCGACGGTCAGCTCCAGGACCCGCCCGGCCGCACCCGCGACGAGCGCCACCCGGGACAGCGCCCCGCGGCGGCGCAGCGCGGCGAGGGTGACGCCGTCCGGTGCCGGCGCGGCCTCGTCGACGGCGACGCCGTCCAGGTGCACGGTGTCGCGCGGCTCGCCGGCGAGGTTCTGACCGGGCTCGACGCGGGCGCGTGCGGGGTCGACCGTGACGACCTGCGGGCCGTCGTCGGAGCGCGCCAGCAGCACCAGCCGCTGCGCGGACCGCGCCCACGGCACCCGGGCGACGGTCCCGTCCACCACCCGGCGTGCGCCCTCGCGGCGCAGCGCGACCCCGGTGGACGCCGTCGTCACCGGGCCGGGCGGGACGTCCGTGCCGGACGCGGCCAGCAGCCACCCGCCGAGCAGCCCGGTCTCCGCGACCGGGAGCGGCGCGGCGAACCGGCCGATCTGCTCCAGCACCGCGCACGCCTCGGCGACGGTGCCGCCGACCGCCGGACCGCCCGCCGTGTCGGGGACCGACACCCACGGGAAGCCGCCGTCCGCCGTCGTCGCCCACAGGCCGCCCGCCCAGCCGGTCTCCTCGGCGGCGTCGACGACCTCGGCGGTGCAGCGGTCCCGCAGCACGTCCGCGACGGCCTCGCCGACGAGGTCCGCGTCGCTGCGCGCCCCGCTCATCGCCGTGCCCCCGCGTACTCCGCCGACAGGCCCCGGGCGGCGATGCTGCGCAGCACCTCGGTGGTCCCGCCGCGCAGGGTGAAGGACGGACCGGTGAGGACGGCCTCGGCCAGCAGCCGGCCGAACATCCCCGGCGATCCCGGGTCGATCTCCAGCTCCGCGACGTGGCGCAGCGCCTCGACCACCTCCTGCTCGTGGACCGTCCCGATGTCCTTGACCAGTGCCGCCTCCACGGCCGGCGCGGCACCGTGCTCCAGCGAGCGGGCCACGGCGAGCGACAGCTGCCGGATCGTCCACAGCGTCGCGGCGGCCCGGCCGACGGCGGACCGCCCGGCGTCGTCGAGCCGGTCGCCGCACTCCCGGACGAACGCGGTGAGCAGCCCGAACACCGACAGGTAGCGGTCCGGCCCGGACCGCTCGTAGGCCAGCTCCGAGGTGACCTGGTGCCAGCCCGAGCCGATCTCGCCGAGCACCATGTCGTCGGGCACGAACACGTCGGTGAAGACGACCTCGTTGAAGTGGTGTCCGCCGTCGAGGAACCGGATCGGGGACACCGTGATCCCGGGCGCGTGCAGGTCGACGATCAGCTGGGACAGGCCGCCGTGCCGGTCGTCGGACGGCGAGGTGCGGCACAGCACGACGAAGAAGTGGTTGAGGTGCGCCGCGCTCGTCCAGATCTTGGTGCCGTTCACCGTCCAGCCGCCGTCCACCCTCGTCGCGGCGGTCCGCACCGACGCCAGGTCGGAGCCCGCGTCGGGCTCGCTCATGCCGAGGGAGAACCAGCACTCGCCGGCCGCGATCCGGGGCAGGAACCACCGGCGCTGCTCCTCGGTGCCGAACGCGAGCAGGGTCGGCGCCGTCTGCCGCTCGGCGACCCAGTGCGCGACGATCGGTGCGCCCGCGGCCAGCAGCTCCTCGACGACGACGAACCGCTCCACCGGAGTGGCCCCCTGACCGCCGTACTCGCGCGGGATCGCCATGCCCACCCACCCGCGGGCGGCGAGACGGCGGGAGAACTCCGGGTCGTGCGCGCCGCCGAGGCCGAGCCCGGGCCGGAAGTCCGGCGGCAGCTCGGTGGCGAGGAACCCGCGCACCTCGTGGCGCAGCTGTTCCTCCCGTTCGGTCAGCACGGTCGGGGTGAAGATCATGCGCTGCTCCTGCTCCGGTCGTCCGTGCGGCGGGGGCGGGCCACCGCCGCGCCGGAGCGCAGCAGGCGGCGGGCCTCGGCCGGGGTGAAGCCGAGCTCGTCGAGCACGGCGGTGGTGTGCGCCGCGAACGGCGGCGAGGGACGGGTCGGCTCGGACGGGGTGCCGCCGAACCGGATGGGTGCGCCGAGGCCGCGGTAGCGGCCGATCGCCGGGTGCTCGACGTCGGCGACCAGGCCCTCGGCCTCGACGTGCGGGTCGGTCAGCACCTCGTCGAGGGCCCGCACCACGGCGCACGGGATCGCCACCTCCCGCAGCCGCGTCACCCACTCCGCGCTGTCGCGGGTGACGAAGAGCGCCGCCAGGTCGGCGCGGACGGCCTCGGTGCCGGTCCGCAGCCGGTCCACCGGCATCCCGGCGATCGCGGCCAGCCGCTCCTGGGTGGGCGGGCTGCCCGCCCCGACCGCGATGGCGCCGTCCGCGGTGCCGAACACCCGGTAGTGCCCGGTCAGGGTGAGCCGGTCGGGCTGGTGCGCCTCCCGGGCGGCGGCGATGCGGTCCCGGCCGGCGCCCGCGCGGCGCAGCCGGGGCAGCTCGTCGGCGACGAACGCCGCGCGCCACCCGTCGACGGCGTCGACGTGCGAGAACTGGTTGTTCTGCAGGGTCAGTGCCGCACCGAGCAGCGAGACGTCGACCGGCTGGCCGCGACCGGTGCGGTCGCGGGCGACCAGCGCCATCGACACCCCGGCGAGCAGGAGCAGCGACGACGCGTAGTCGGCGACCTGCACCTCGCTGTGCCGCGGGACGCCGTCGGCCTCGGCGCCGAGCGCCGCGACCAGCCCGGAGTGCGCCTGCACCACGACGTCCATCCCGGGCAGCCCCGCGTCCGGGCCGACCGTGCCGTAGCCGGTGACCGCCCCGTGCACGAGCCGCGGGTTCACCGCGGACAGCGTCGCGGCGTCCAGGCCGCGGCGCGCGACGGCGGCCGGGCTCATGTTCACGAGCACGACGTCGGCGAGCGCGGCGAGCCGGCGGACGACCTCGCCGGCGTCGGGGTGGCCCAGGTCCAGCGCGACCGACTCCTTGCCCCGGTTCTTGATCGCGAACTGGCGGCTCTCGCCGGGCGCGAGCTCGTGCGAGCTCCGGTAGGAGTCCCCGCCGGGCGGTTCCACCTTGATCACCCGGGCTCCCGCGTCGGCCATCAGCTGGCCGCAGAACGGCACGGACACGAACTGCCCGAACTCGACGACCGTGATCCCGTCCAGCGCGCCCGTCACGGCGCGACCGCCCCGGCCGGGACGCCGGTCTCCAGGTGGCAGGCGACCTCGCCGCCGCCGTGGACGGGGGTCATGGCGGGCGGGGTCTCCCGGCAGACGTCCATCGCGAACGGGCACCGGGTGACGAACGGGCAGCCCGCGGGCGGGTCCGCCGGGTCGGGCAGGTCGCCGGAGAGCAGCATGCGGGTCCCGGTCCCCGCCCGTCCCGGGTGCGTCGCGGGGATCGCCGACAGCAGGGCGCGGGTGTAGGGGTGGGCCGGCGCGTCGTAGACCCGGTCGGTGGGGCCGGTCTCGACGACGTGACCGAGGTACATCACGGCGACGGTGTGCGCGATGTGCCGCACCACGGCCAGGTCGTGCGCGATGAACAGGTAGGACAGCCCGAACTGCTCCCGCAGGTCCTCCAGCAGGTTGATCACCTGGTTCTGGGTCGACACGTCGAGTGCGGACACCGCCTCGTCGCACACCACCAGGCTCGGGTGGAGCGCGACCGCCCGGGCGATCGCGACGCGCTGCCGCTGCCCGCCGGAGAACTCGTACGGGTAGCGGTCCGCGTGGCTCGCGGGCAGCCCGACGACGTCGAGCAGCGCGCGGACCCGGCTCGCGGCGTCGCGCCGGGACAGGCCCTCGTGCTCGCGCAGCGGCTCGGCGATGCTGTCCCCGATCACCGCGCTCGGGTCCAGCGACGAGTACGGGTCCTGGAACACCATCTGCATGGTCCGGCGGGCGTCGCGCAGCGCCCGCCCGCGGAGCGCGGTCAGGTCGGTGCCGTCCAGCCGGACCCGCCCGCCGGCCACCGGGACGAGCCGCAGCACGGCCCGCCCCAGCGTGGACTTGCCGGAGCCGGACTCGCCGACCAGCCCGAGCGTCTGCCCGCGCGCGAGGCGCAGGCTGACGCCGTCGACGGCGCGCAGGGTCCGCCCGCGGCCGCGCAGGCCCCGGGACCCGAACGTGACGCGCAGGTCGTCGACCTCCAGCAGACCGGCCGCTCCGCCGCCGGTCACCGGGCACCGCGCAGGGTCAGCTCGTCGTGCCGGACGCAGCGCGAGAGGTGCCCGGGCCGGGCGGTGACCAGCGGTGGCGGTTCCCCGCAGACCGTCGTCGCACGGCCGCAGCGCGGCGCGAACCGGCAGCCCGGGGGCATCGCCCACGGTTCCGGGGTGCGCCCCGGGATCGACGGCAGCCGCTGCCCCCTCGACCCCAGCTGCGGCATCGCCGCCAGCAACCCCTCGGTGTAGGGGTGGCGCGGATGGTCGAACAGCTCACCGACCCCGGCCCGCTCCACGACCTGCCCGGCGTACATCACGACGACCCGTTCGCACACCTCGGCGACGACGCCGAGATCGTGGGTCACCAGCAGCACGCTCATCCCGAGATCGCGCTGCATCGTCGCCAGCAGCTCCAGCACCTGGGCCTGGATGGTGACGTCGAGTGCGGTGGTGGGCTCGTCGGCGATCAGCAGGCGCGGCTCGCAGCTGACCGCCATCGCGATCATCGCCCGCTGCCGCATCCCGCCGGAGAACTCGTGCGGGTAGTCGTCCACGCGGCGCCGGGCGTGCGGGATGCCGACCAGGTCGAGCACCTCGACGGCCCGTTCGCGTGCGGCCCGGCGGGACACCCCGCGGTGCAGCCGGACGGTCTCGGCGATCTGGTCGCCGATCCGGAACGCCGGGTTGAGGCTGGTCATCGGCTCCTGGAAGACCATCGCCACCTCGTTGCCGCGCACCGCCCGCAGCTCCCGCCCGGACAGCGCGGACAGGTCGCGGTCGCCGAACCGGACGGCCCCGGAGGCGATCCGGCCGACGCCGCGCGGCAGCAGCCCGAGGACGGACAGGCCGGTCACGGTCTTGCCCGAGCCCGACTCCCCGACGAGGCCGACGATCTCGCGCTCGCGCACGTCGAACGAGACCCCGGCGACGACCGTCGACCACCCGTGATCGGTGACGAACTCGACGTGCAGGTCGTCCACGCCGAGCAGGGTCCCGGCACGGGCGGGGGCGGCAGGTGCGGTCATGATCCGGCCTTCCTGGTACGTCGGCCGAGGGCGTCGCGCAGCCCGTCACCGATGAGGTTGAACGACAGGGTGGCGACGGCGATCGCGACGCCGGGCCAGAACACCAGCAGGGGAGTGGACCGGATCTCCCGGAACCCGCTGCCGAGCATCACGCCCCAGCTGGGCGTGGGCGGGACGACACCGAGCCCCAGCAGGCTCAGCGCGGCCTCGGCCAGCAGCGCCGCGGCCAGCATCACCGAGACCTGCACCAGCACCGGTGAGGCGATGTTCGGCAGTACCCGCCGGACGACGATCCGCCAGGCCGGGGTACCGATGCTGATCGAGGCCTCGACGTAGGTCTGCGCGCGGACCTGGAGCGTCGACGCCCGCGCGACCCGGAACAGCCGCGGCGCGTAGACGACACCGAGCGCGATCATCGCGTTCTGCAGGCCCGGCCCGGTGGCGGCGATGATCGCGATGGCCAGCACGATCGCCGGGAAGGTCATCAGCACGTCCCCGGCCCGGCCGAGCAGCCAGTCGACCCGGCCGCCGACGTAGCCCGCGAGCAGGCCCAGCGGCACGCCGATCACGGTGGCGATGGCGACGGCGAGCGCGGCGGCGAACAGGGACACCCGCCCGGCGTAGAGCAGCCGGGTGAAGGTGTCCCGGCCCAGCGCGTCCGTGCCCAGCCAGTGGTCCGGCGTGGACAGCGACAGCCGGCGCGGTACGTCGATCGCCTCCGGTGCGTAGGGCGCGATCAGCGGGGCCGCCAGGGATCCCACGACCAGCAGCCCCAGGACGACGAGGGCGACGAACGCCGGCCGGTTCTCCCGGAAGCGGCGCCAGAACCCGGCACGGACGGGGACGGCGGGCGCGGCGGCGGTACCGGCCGCGGCGGTGGGCGCGGTGGTCGTCATGACTGCCGGATCCTCGGGTCGAAGTAGCCGTAGGAGAGGTCGACGAGCAGGTTGATCAGCAGCACCAGCGCCGCGACCACCAGCAGCACGCCCTGCACCATCGGGAAGTCCCGGGCGAACACCGAGGTGTAGGCCAGGCTGCCGAGCCCGGGCAGGGCGAACAGCTGCTCGATCACGACGGTCCCGCCGATGAGACGGCTCGCCTCCAGGCCGAACGCGGTGACCACCGGGACGGCGGCGTTCTTGAGCGCGTGCCGCCCGACGACGCGCGCCGGCGGGAGCCCCTTCGCGGTCGCGGTGCGGACGTAGTCCTCGCGCAGCACGCCCGTCATCCCGGCCCTGGTCTGGCGGGCGATCACCGCCGCGGGGGCGAGACCGAGCGCCGTCGCGGGCAGGACGAGGTGCAGGAACCACTGCAGCGGGTTCTCCGTCAGCGGCACGTAGCCGACGGCCGGGAAGATCGCCGCGTTGATCGCCAGCAGCAGCACGAGGATCATGCCGACCCAGAAGTACGGGACGGCGACGCCGAGGCTGGCCGCGAACGTCGCCACCCGGTCGAGCCGGCTGCCCGGCCGCATCGCGGCGACGACACCGACCGTGACACCCAGCACGAGCGCGACGGCGAGGCTCAGCAGCGCCAGCGACAGGGTGGCGGGCAGCCGCGAGAACACCGCCTCGGACACCGGCTGGCTGGAGAACAGCGACTGCCCGAGGTCGCCCTGCACGACCCCGGAGAACCAGTTCCAGAACTGCAGGAGGAACGGGTCGTCGAGACCGAGCCGCTCCCGTACGGCCGCGATCTGTGCGGGATCGGGGTTCTCCCCGGCGAGGGCGACCGCGGGGTCGCCGGGCACCAGGACGATCAGGCTGAACACGCAGAAGCTGACGACGACGAGCATCGGGACGGTGAACGCCAGCCTGCGGACGAGAAGGCCGAGCATGGGAACCTCCGCCTCTAGGGGTTGATCGCCGCGCCGCGGAACTGGCGGGACGCGTCGGCGTAGATCTCCACACCACCGACCTTCGGGTTCATGACGTACGGGGTGGTGAGGTTGCACAGCGGCAGGTGTGGCGCCTGGACCTCGGCGACCCGGTCGAAGAGCTTCTCGAACTGCGGTGCCCGGTCCTCCGGCGTCGCGCCGCGGGCCGCGGCGTCCTCGGCGGCGACGACCACCGGGTCGCTGTACCCGCCCGGGTTGTTGAAGCCGTCGGGCCGGTAGTACTCGGCGGTGAGCACGCTCGGGTCGGACTCGGCCTTCTGCTCGAACAGGATCGCGTCGACGCTCTTGGCCACGGAGAAGTCCTCCGCGAGCTTGTTGAGATCGACCGGTGTGATCGACATCGTGATGCCGACCTCGGCGAAGTTGGCCTGCAGGATCTGCGCGATCTGCTGGTAGACGTCGAGGTTGACGACCTCCAGGTCGAACGAGAAGCCGTCCGGCAGACCGGCCTCGTCGAGCAGCCGCCGGGCCTGCTCCGGGTCGTGCTCCGGCGGTGCCACGTTTGTCGACGACGCGTAGTAGAAGTCCGGGAACATCTGGCCCGCGGGCTGGCAGAGGCCGCTGACGAGCAGGCTGATCGACCTCCGGTCGACGGCGACGTTCATCGCCTGCCGGACCTTCTCGTCGCCGAACTCCGACCGGGCGGTGTTCAGGTTGAGCGTGTAGCTCGACAGCGACGGCTGCTGGCAGATCACCAGCCCCGACTCCTGCGCCGGGCGCACCATGTTGGCCCGGAGGAACGTCACGTCCGCGGCGCCGGTGGTGACGGCGTTGAGACGGGCGTTGTCGTCGCCGGAGATCAGGTAGGTCAGCCGCTCGACCCGCGCACCGTCCTGGTCCCAGTAGCCGGGCACCCGGGTGTACTCGACCCGGTCACCGGGGACGTAGCGGCTCATCGTGTAGGCACCCGAGCCACCGGTGGGCCGGACGTCCTCGCCGGGCCGGTCGAAGGCCGCCGGGCTCATCATCATCCCGGCCGAGCCGCCCAGGATGGTGATCAGCGGGCCCGCCGAGGAGTCGGTGACGAGACGGACGGTCCGCTCGTCGAGCACCTGGACGTCGGTGAGCGACTCGAGCCGGTTCGCGTTGAACGAGCCCTCGAGGTCGCGGTGGCGGAGCAGGTTGGCGCGCACCGAACCGGCGTCGAACGGGACGCCGTCGTGGTAGCGCCACCCGGGGATCAGCCGCATGTCCACCGACCGGCCGTCGGGGGACAGGCTCCACGACTCGGCCAGCATCGGCTCGGCCTCGCCGGCGGCGTTGACGTGCACGAGGCTGTCGTAGACGGGGTAGAGGTACATCTGGCTGTTGTTCGTGGTGATCCGGTCCGGGTCGAAGCTGGTGTTGTCGACCGTGTAGATCCAGGTCAGCTCGGCGGCGCGGTCCGATCCGGGTGCGACGGGCGGGCAGTCGACCGGGCCGGTGTCGGCCTGCGGGATCGCACCGCTGCCCGCGCCGCAGCCCGCGGCGAGTCCGAGCAGCAGGCAACCGAGCAGGCCGGCGACGAGGGTGGTGGGGGACGGGCGCACGGGGGGACCTCCTTGTCCGGCGTGCGACGTGGCGCCGTCAGCGGGAGTTGCGCCGCCGCTGGGACCACATCTGGGTGGCGCGCTCGAACTCGACCGCCGCGTCCCAGCCGATCCCGGGCGGACCCAGCTCGGTGCGGAACGAGCGGACGGCCTCGCGGGCGAGGGCGGGGTCCTTCGCGGGCTCGGCGGCGAGCCGGTGCGCGGTGTCCTCGACGTCGGCGTCCGGGACGGCGGACCAGGCCAGGCCGATCTCGGCGGCACGCCGGCCGTCGATCTCCTGGCTGAACAGCCCCATCGCCGCGGTGGCCTCCCGACCGGCGGTCCGCCCGGCGATGGTGAAGAACCCGCCGCCGGGGTGCAGCCCGATCCGGAGGAACCCGGCCAGCAGCCGGGCGTCGGTGGCGACGACCCGCAGGTCGGTGGCGAACATCAGGTTGATGCCCGCGCCGACGGCCGCGCCGCGGACCGCCGCGACCGTCGGGACGGCGAGGGCGCCGACCCGCACGAAGGCCCGGTACACGGCGCCGGTCTCCCGGAACGTCGCGTCCTCGGCCTGGTCGGCGCCCGGGTTCCAGGTGCGCCGGTCGGCGCCGGAGCAGAACGTGCCGCCGGCCCCGCGGACGACGGCGGCGCCGATCGCGGGGTCGGCGTCGATCTCCTCGCAGGCGGCGACCAGCTCGTGGCCCATCGTCGGCGTCAGCCCGTTCCGCACCTCCGGCGAGTCGACGGTCAGGGTCGCGACCCCGTCGGTCTTGTCCAGGACGATCGAGCCCATCTGTGTGGTCCTCCAGGGTCGGTGGGTGGTCAGGAACGGGTGGTGACGAGGACGTCGACGGCGACCACGCCGTCGCCGGCGGCGCCGACGATCAGCGGGTTGATCTCGAGCTCCTCGATGTCGGGCCGGTCGGCGACCGCGGCGCCGAGCCGCACCAGGACGTCGACGACGGCGTCGACGTCGCGTGGCGGCGCGCCGCGGTGCCCGGCCAGCAGCGGCCAGGACCGCAGCTCGCGCAGCAGGCCGCGGGCCTCGTCCGGGGTGGTCGGGACCAGGGCGGTCGCGACGTCGCGGTGCACCTCGGTGGCGGTCCCGCCGAGGCCCACGGTCACCACCGGCGGCCAGCCGTCGCGGGCACCGGCGACCCCGACCAGCAGCTCCAGGCCCGGCGGCACCGCCTCCTGGACCAGGACCGCCTCCAGCTCCGGGACCCGGGCCGACAGCTCGTCGAACACGTCCGCCGCGCTCGCCACCGGGACCCCGAGGCGGACGCCGCCGGCGTCGGTCTTGTGCTCCAGCCCCGGCGCGACCGCCTTCATCACCACGGTGCCGACCGCGCCGGCGAGGTCCCGGGCGGCGGGCAGGACCTCGTCGCGCCGGCGGACCTCGGCCGACGCGGGCGCCGGGACACCGGCCCGGTGCAGCAGCGCCCAGCCGTCCGTCCGCGGTGGACGGTGCGCCGGGCCGGGCACCGCGTCCCCGGCGGGGAGGAGGGGCGTGTCCGCGGTCGCCGGCGGGGCGAGCGCGCCGGCGACCCGCGCGGCGACGGCGATCGAGGAGAACACCGGGATCCCGGCCCGGCGCAACGTGGCGCGTGCCTCGGTGGTCCGGTCGGCGGCGGCGAGCCACACCACCGAGCAGGGCACGTCGGTCCCGGCCATCGCCCCGGCCAGGTCCTCGGCGAGGTCGGTGGCCTGGTCGCCGACGACCATGGTCAGCAGCACCATCAGGGCGTCGACGGAGGGATCGGCGCAGACGATCGAGCAGACGTCGCCGAACGCCCGGTCGTCGCGGTTGAACAGCTGGGCGGTCACGTCGACCGGGTTGGCCAGTGCCCCGAACTCCGGGACGACCCGGGCGAGCTTCGCCCGGGTCTCCGGGGCCAGCCCGGGCAGCTCCAGGGCGGTGCTCTCGCACCGGTCGGCCGCCAGGATCCCGGCACCCCCGGACGTGGTGACGGCGGCGATCCTGCGGCCTCGTGGCCTCGGCCCGCCGCGGAGCGCGGTGGCGGCGGCGAGCAGCTCGTCGACGTCGTCCACGAGGACGACCCCGTGCCGGTGCGAGACCAGCCGGAACGCGGTGTCGTCACCGAGCATCGCGCCGGTGTGCGACACCGCGGCCCGGCGCCCGGACTCCGACCGGCCCGACCGCAGCACGACCAGGGCCGTGCCGCTCGCGGCGGCCTCCGCGGCGAGCCGCGCGTAGGCGGCGCCGTCCTGCACCGCCTCCAGGTACACCGCGAGGACCGAGACCTCCGGCTGCCGGACGAGGAACCGGCCCACCTCGGCGACGTCGACGTCGGCCTGGTTGCCGGTGCTCACCCACGCCGTCAGGTCGAGGCCCTGCTCCGCGGCGAGGTCCAGGACCGATCCGCCGACGGCGCCGCTCTGCCCGGCGTAGGCGATCCCCGACGTGCCGGTCAGCGGGCGGTCGGCCGCCGCGGTGAAGGTGGCGAACAACCGCGCGGGCGGGTAGATCACGCCCTGGCAGTTCGGCCCCAGCACCCGCACGCCGGACTCGCGGCCGGCCCGGACCAGCGCGTGCTGCAGGTCCGCGCCCTCGGGGCCGGTCTCGGCGAAGCCGGACGCGAACACGACGACCGCGGCGGCTCCGGCCGCCCCCGCCTCGCGGACGGCCGCCTCGGCGTGCGGCGCCGGGACCATGGCGAGCACCAGGTCCACGGGGCCGGGGACGTCCGCCAGCGACGGGAAGCACGGCAGCCCCGCCAGCTCGTCGTACTTCGGGTTGACCGGCCGGACCGCTCCCGCGAACCCCCGCTCGGCCAGCCACCGCAGCGGGCGTGCCATCGGGCTGTCCGGCCGGCCGGTGGCACCCAGCACCGCGACGCCCCGGGGCCGGAACACCCGCTCCCAGTCGGTCGGGCCGGGGGTACCGGCCGGGCCCGGCCGGGTCGCGCCGGCTGTGTCCGTCACGGTGGGACCTCCTCGTCCGCAGGGCACGACCGGTCACCCGTCGCTCGGACGGGTGAGGAAGGTCGATGCTGGTCAGGGCGCCGATCCGCGGCCCGCGAGATCGTGTCCTGGGCCACACGGTAAGTCGACATCGATATCGACTACAAGTCTTTCGGGTGACGCGGTGCTGTGCCATCCTCGGCACGCGAGTGAGGGGAGCTGCAGGTGACCGAGCAGGCGACCAGCCCTGCCCGCAGCGGGATCGGCAGCCGCCGCCGGGCGAGCATCGGCACGATGCCGAGCACGGCGCGCGGACGGCGCACCCGCTCGCTGCTGCTCGACGGGGCGCGCACCGTCTTCGAACGGGACGGCTTCCTCGACGCGCGGGTCGCCGACATCGCCGCGGCGGCGGGGACCGGCCACGGCAGCTTCTACACCTACTTCGACTCCAAGGCCGACGTCTTCCGCACACTCGTCAACGAGGTGATGGAGTCCGGGCTCTACGCCCCGGAACCGACCGGCCCGCACGGGGACGGCCGCCCGCCGACCCTCGCCGAGGCGTGGGACCGGATCGAGCGGGGGAACCGCCGCTACCTCGGCCTGTTCCGGCGGGACCGGAAGCTCCTGGCCCTGTTCGAGCAGGTCGCGTCCTTCGACGACGAGATGCGCCGCTACCGGCTGGAGCTGCGGGAACGCTCGGTGGCCCGGGCCGAGACCGGGATCCGGCGCCTACAGGAGTGGGGCCTCGCCGACGACGACCTGGACCCCGTGCTGGCGTCGCACGCCCTCAACTCGATGGTCACCCAGTACATCTACTACTGGCTGGTCCTCGGGCAGGACCACGACGAGGAGGAATCGGTCGCCGTGCTGACCCGGCTGTGGGGACGCTCGCTCGGGCTGCCGCGCCGCTGACCCTGCTCAGGGGCGGCTCGCGCCGAGCGCCTCGGCCGCCGCCGCCCGCAGGATCACGTGCTCGGCGGCGAGCATGGCGAACGTGGCGCCCAGCTCCCGGAACCGCCGGACGTGCGCGGGGGAGTCGCAGTAGGCCCCCACCGGCACACCGGCCGCCGCGCACCGCTCGGTGATCCCGCGGACGAGGTCGCCGTACTCCTCCGCCCGCGGCCCGCCAGGACCCTGTGCGGGGAGCGGGAAGCCGTGGGCCAGCGCCAGGTCGGACGGCCCGACGAAGACGGCGTCGACACCCTCGACGGACAGGATCTCCTCCAGGTTCGCCACCGCGGCGACCGTCTCCACCATCACCACGCACCGGCCCGGCGCCAGCGGGTCCCGTCCGAGCCAGGACGGGCGGACCGGCCCGAAGCTGCGGATTCCGCCGTCCGGCGGGTAGCGGCAGGCGGCGACGGCGGCCGCGGCCTGCTCGGCGGTGTCCACCAGCGGGACGATCACGCCGTCCGCGCCGCGGTCCAGCGCCCGGCCGATCGGCTCCGCGCCGTGCCCGGGCACCCGGACCAGCGAGCGGGTGCCCGACGCGGTCAGCGCCTGCAGCATGCCGAGCACGGTGTCGTCGCCGATCAGCCCGTGCTGGGTGTCGACGCAGATCACGTCGAACCCGACCGCGCCCATCACCTCGGCGACGGCGGGGGAGGGCAGCTGCAGCCACCCGCCGACCGCGTCGCCGGTGAACATCGGATCCCCGTCGATCACTGCGCTCATGACGTCGACCGTGCCCGCCCGCGCGGCCGCGCGCCAGCCGTGGGGCATCATCGCCGGATGGCCCCGCCCGCGCTGTCCCTCCCGCCCCGCCCGGTGATCGGGATCCTGCACCCCGGAGCCATGGGCGCCGCGATCGGCTCGGCGCTCAAACCCCGTGCCGGGGCGGTGGTCTGGGCGGACGCCGGACGCAGCCACGCGACGGCGAAGCGCGCCGAGCTGGCCGACCTGGTCGCCGTCCCGGACGTCGCCGAGCTCGCCCGCCGCTCGCACGTGATCGTCTCGATCTGCCCGCCGCACGCCGCCCGCGAGGTCGCCGGGCTGGTGGGGGCCGCGCTCGCCGACCGGACCGACCGGCCGCTGTACGTGGAGGCGAACGCGATCGCCCCGGACAGCGTCCGCGGCATCGCGACGCTGCTGGGCGACCGGGCGACGGTGTGCGACGGCGCCGTGATCGGCCCGCCCGCGTGGGACCGTGGCACGACGGTCCTGTGGCTGTCCGGCCCGGGCGCCGACACCGCGGCCGCGCTGTTCGAGGGCAGCCCGTTCGACGCCCGGGTGCTGGCCACCGGGCCGGCCGACGTCGGCACGGCGAGCGGGCTCAAGGCCTGCTTCGCGTTGCAGAGCAAGGCGCTGCCGACCCTGTGGCTCGCGCTGGAGGAGGCCGCGGCCCGTTTCGGGGTCACCGAGGCGCTGCACGGCGAGCTGGACCGGACCGGGTCCGCCTACGCCGGCGCGCTGGCCGACGTCCGCGCGACGGCGGCGGCGAAGGGCTGGCGCTGGGCGGGGGAGATGGAGGAGGCCGCCGACGCGCTGGCCGCGATCGGTGTGCCCGACGGGTTCTCCCGCGCCGCGGCCGAGCTGTACCGGCGGGCGTCGGACGGCGGCTGACGGACGCGGGTCCCGCCGCCACCCGAGGGTGCGGTGGCGCACGACGGCCGAGCGCCCCGGCGCCGGGAGGACCGGCACCGGGGCGCCTTGTGTGCCCGTCGGGTCAGGCCGCGACGGAGCCGTGCGGGTCGATGACGAACTTGCGGGCCACGCCGCCGTCGAACTCCTGGTAGCCGCGCGGGGCGTCGTCCAGGGAGATCGTCGTGGCGTTGACCGCCTTCGCGATCTCCGCCCGGCCGGAGAGGATCGCGTTCATCAGCTGCCGGTTGTAGCGCTTCACCGGGCACTGGCCGGTGGTGAGCTGGTGCGACTTGGCCCAGCCCAGGCCGATCCGGACGCCGAGGGTGCCCTCCTTCGCACTGTCGTCGACCGCGCCCGGGTCCCCGGTGACGTAGAGCCCGGGGATGCCGAGCGCGCCGCCGACCCGGGTGATGTCCATGACCGAGTTCAGCACGGTCGCCGGCGCCTCGTCGGCGTCCTTGCCGTGGCCACGCGCCTCGAAGCCGACGGCGTCGACGGCGGCGTCCACCTCGGGCTCGCCGAGCAGCTGTTCGAGGTGCTCGGGCAGCGTCCCGTCCAGCCGGAGGTCGATCGTCTCGCAGCCGAAGCTGCGGGCCTGCTGCAGGCGCTCAGGGATCATGTCCCCGACGACGACCGCGGCCGCGCCGAGCAGCTGCGCGGCGTGCGCGGCGGCCAGCCCGACCGGGCCCGCGCCCGCGACGTAGACGGTCGACCCGGTCGTCACCCCGGCACTGAGCGCGCCGTGGTAGCCGGTCGGGAAGATGTCGGACAGCATCGTGAGGTCGAGGATCTTCTCCAGCGCCTGGTCCCGGTCCGGGAATTTCAGCAGGTTGAAGTCCGCGTAGGGCACCATGACGTACTCGGCCTGGCCACCGACCCAGCCGCCCATGTCGACGTAGCCGTAGGCCGCGCCGGGCCGCGCCGGGTTGACGTTCAGGCAGACACCGGTCTTGCCCTCGTTGCACATCCGGCACCGCCCGCAGGCGATGTTGAACGGTACCGAGCAGATGTCCCCGGGCCCGACGAACAGCACGTCGTCGCCGACCTCGACGATCTCGCCGGTGATCTCGTGGCCGAGCGACTGCCCGACCGGTGCGGTGGTGCGGCCACGGACCATGTGCTGGTCGGAGCCGCAGATGTTGGTGGTGACGATCTTCAGGATGGCGGCGTGCGGCGCCTTCCGCTTGATCTTGAGACCGTCGACGACGTCGGTCGGAAGCTCCAGCTTCGGGTACTCGATCGACTCGACGGCGACCTGTCCCGGTCCCTTGTAGACCACGACGCGGTTGTCGGGCATGATGCCTCGCTCCCCTCGAAGGCGTTGCGCGCGATCCGCGGTCGCGGACCCGCGGGCGTCGCGCCGGGTGCCCGCCCCCGTGCGCCGGCCACGTCGCCGAATGCGACCGTGCCACGGATATGCGGATCTGAACATGGGTCGATGGGCACTGCACCGGAGGAGAGGTGCCGTGCATGGCCCCGGCCGCGGCACCGGGCGATACTGCGCGGATGACCGACGACGATCTCCTCGAGCCCCCGGTGCCGGTGCTGACCGCGCCGCACCACACCCCCGAGCGCGAGGCGCTGCAGAAGCAGGCACGCGAGTTCGCGACGACGCGGGTGCTGCCGGTGGCCGACGAGCTCGACCCGCGCAAGGGCGAGATCCCGCGCGACCTGCTCGACGAGATGGGGGAACTGGGGTACTTCGGGATCACGGTCGGCACCGAGCACGGCGGGCTCGGTCTCGGTGCCTTCGAGTACTGCATGGTCGCCGAGGAGCTGGCCCGGGCCTGGATGAGCGTCGGGTCGATCATCGCCAGGGCGCAGGGGGCCGGCACGAACGTGGCGGACCCGGACCGCAGGGCGGAGCTGCTCCGGCGCAGCGCGCGCGGCGGGTGGATCGGCGCGATCGCGCTGTCCGAGCCGGACGCCGGGTCCGATCTCGCCGCCGTCGAGACCCGGGCGGTCCGCGACGGCGACGAGTACGTCGTCACCGGCCGGAAGCGCTGGACCGGCAACGCGAAGGCCGCCGACTTCGTCCAGGTCCTCGTCCGCACCGCCGACCCGGAGCCGGGGGAGAAGCGCTCGGCCGGGCTCGCGACCGTCGTCGTCGAGAAGCAGCGGGACACCTTCCCCGACGGGCTCACCGGCACCCCGATCGACAAGATCGGCTACCACGGGTTCGTGACCTGGGACCTCGAGTTCGACGGGCTCCGTGTCCCGGTCGCCAACCAGCTCGGCGCGGGCGGCGAGGGGTTCGCCGACGCCCAGGCGTGGCTCAACATCGCCCGGGTGCACACCGCGGCCCGCGCCGTCGGCCTGGCCAGGGCGGCCGTCGAGGACTGCGTCCGCTACCTGCAGCGGCGCCGGCAGTTCGAGCACCCGATCGGCGACTTCCAGGCGGTGCGCTTCACCCTCGCGACGATGGCGGCCCGCGTGGAGCAGGCGCGGTCGTTCTACCAGCACGTCGCCCACCGCCTCGACCAGGGCGAGTCGTGCGAGCGGGAGGCGGCGATGGCGAAGCTCGTGGCCACCGAGATGGCCGCCGAGGTGACGGCGGACGGCATCCAGCTGCACGGGGGCAACGGTTACACCACCGAGCACCAGGTGGAGCGGCACTGGCGCGACGCCCGGCTGACGACGATCTTCGAGGGCACCAGCGAGATCCAGAAGAAGATCATCGCGGACCGCCTGCTGCCGCGGAGCCCGCTGGGGTGACAGGAGGAATTTTTTCCTGTCACGACCTGCCGACCCTCCGTCGTGTCACACAGGCGTGACACGGGCGACACCGATCGGTAGTGCGTCCGGTCCACCCTGTGCGTCTCCCCGGTCGCCCACCGTGATCGCTTCCACGCGACAGGGGACGAAGCGGACGGCGAACATCGGAGGGTGGATGGCACGGTCGGACATCGGGCGTACGGGGGCCCGCTTCGGCGCCCCGACGTCCCGGCACGCGCCCGATCCGGAGCACCCGCACGGTCGCCCCGTCGAGGAGGCCCCGGAACCCGCACCGGAGCCCGCCGCGGTTCCCGTGGACGACGCGGAGCCGCCGCAGGAGGACCTCGTCGGGGTCACCGGCGCCCGGTTCGGTGGCCACTCGGTGAAGCGGAAGCGGAAGTCCCGCAAGGAACGTGCGGCCGAGTCGGCCGCCGCCGTGAGCGCCGCCGCACAGGAGGACGCCGCGGCGACCGCCCCGGACGACGGCACGGGCTGGGAGACGGCCCCGCTGCCCGCCGTCGTCGACGACCCCGGCCCGGTCGAGCAGGTCGCGTTCGCGCCGGTGCGGCCCTACGTGATCACCGGCGGCCGCACCCGGGTCCGGATGGAGCTCCGGCTGGAGACCCTGGTGTCGGTGACGCCGGTCCGCGGCCCGGTGCGGGTCGACAGCCGGGAGAAGGCGGTCGTGCTGGGCCTGTGCGCGCAGACCCGGTCGGTCTCGGAGGTGGCGGCGCTCGCGTCGGTCCCGCTCGGCGTGGCCCGGGTGCTCATCGACGACCTGGCCGGCGAGGGCAGGCTGACCGTGCACGGCGTCTCCTCCGCCGAGGACGGGCCGAGCATGAAGCTGATGGACCGCGTGCTGGCCGGACTGCGGAAGCTCTGACCCGGCGGCAGGATGGGGCGCATGAGCGACCCGCGTCCCGTCCGTATCGGGCTGCAGCTGCAGCCCCAGCACGCCGACTACTCCGAGATCCGCCGCACCGTCGCCGCCGCCGAGGAGGCCGGCGCCGACGTCGTGTTCAACTGGGACCACTTCTTCCCGCTCTACGGCGAGCCCGACGGCAAGCACTTCGAGTGCTGGACCATGCTCGGTGCCTGGGCCGAGGCGACCTCGAGGATCGAGATCGGCGCCCTGGTGACCTGCAACAGCTACCGCAACCCCGAGCTGCTCGCCGACATGGCCCGCACCGTCGACCACATCTCCGGCGGCCGGCTGATCCTCGGCATCGGCGCCGGCTGGTTCCAGCGCGACTACGACGAGTACGGCTACGAGTTCGGCACGGCCGGTGGCCGCCTGCGGGACCTGGCCCAGGCGCTGCCCCGCATCCGGGACCGCTGGGCGGCGCTCAACCCGGCCCCGACCCGCGACATCCCGGTGCTGGTCGGCGGCGGCGGGGAGAAGAAGACGCTCCGCTACACCGCCGAGCACGCCACGATCTGGCACGGATTCGGCGACGCGGAGACCGTGGCGCACAAGTGCTCCGTGCTCGACGGGCACTGCCGCGACCTCGGTCGTGATCCCGCGGAGATCGAGCGGTCCTGCGCCGTGGAAGGCTCCCCCGAGGAGAGCGGCCCCGGCCTGTACGACGCCGGCGTCCGCCTCTTCACCGTCGGCCAGGACGGGCAGGGCGGCTACGACCTCGCCCGGCTGAAGGACTGGATCGCCTGGCGCGACGAGCGCAACGCCTGAGCGGCGTCAGAGGTCGCGGAGGAACGGGTCGCCGATCAGGTCCGGGATCCGCCCCGGGACGACGGCGGGGGCGTAGTACCAGCCCTGCGCGTTCGCGCACCCGTACTCCCGCAGCCGGGCCGCCTGCTCCCGGGTCTCGACGGCCTCCGCGGTCACCTCCAGGTCGAGCGCGGAGGCCAGCGAGATCAGGGTGCGCAGGATGACGTCGTCGCGCTCGGCCGACCCGGCGACGAAGTGCCCGGCCAGCTTCAGCACGTGCACCGGCAGGTGGCGCAGGTAGGCGAGGTTCGAGTAGCCGGTGCCGAAGTCGTCGATCGCGATCCGGACACCCATCCGGTCCAGCTCGCGCAGCGTGGCCAGCGGCCGTCCGGGGGAGCCCATGAGGTCGGACTCGGTGAGCTCGATCTGGAGCTGCCCGGCGGGCCAGTCGTGCCGCTCCAGGGTCGCGGCGACGTCGGCGACCAGGTCGGACTCCCCGATCTGGCGGGCCGCGACGTTCACGCTCACCAGCAACGGACGGTCGGGCCGCTCGTCGGCCCAGATCCGGCCCTGCCGGCACGCCTCGTCCAGCACCCGCCTGCCGAGCGGGACGACGAGCCCGGTCTCCTCGGCGAGCGGGATGAACCGGTCGGGGCCGAGCAGCTCGCCGTCCGGTCGCTGCCAGCGCACCAGCGCCTCGACGCCGACCGTCTGCTCGTCGGCGAGCCGGACCAGCGGCTGGTAGACGACCACGAAGTCGTCGCGGCGCAACGCCTCCGGCATCTGCGAGGAGAGCTCGAAGCGGCGCACGTCGGAGCGGTGCCGCTCGCGGTCGTAGTACACGTAGCGGCCGCGGCCGGCGTGCTTGGCGGAGTAGAGCGTCGTGTCGGCGGCCTGCATGAGCTCGTCGGGGCCGAGTTCGCCGTCGTGCCGGACGACGCCGACGCTCGCCGAGATGACGATGTCGCGGCCGTCGATCCGGACCGGGCGGCGGACGGTGCCCAGCGCCCGTCCGGCGACCTCCTCCAGCTCTGCGCGGTCGGTGCTGCGCTCGACGAGCACGACGAACTCGTCGCCGCCCATCCGGGCCACGAGGTGCCCGTCCGGTTCCAGCGCCGACCGCAGCCGGTCGGCCAGTACCTGCAGGAGCTGGTCGCCCGACTGGTGCCCGAGGGTGTCGTTGACGACCTTGAACCCGTCGAGGTCGAGGTAGCAGACCCCGGGCCGGGCGCCGTCCGCGCCGTCCCGGTCGATCGCGGCGGACAGCCGCTCGAAGAACAGCGACCGGTTCGGGAGCTGGGTCAGCGGGTCGTGCAGCGCCTGGTGCTCGAGCCGCTGCTGCAGCTCGAGCTGGTCGGTCACGTCGCTGAGCACGGCGACGAGCAGCTGCGCGGTGCCGTCCGGCTCACGCAGCGGTGTGACGACGGCGTCGATCCAGATCTCGGCGTCGTCGGCGCGCCGCACCGGCTGGACCAGCCGCAACCGGTCCAGGGAGCCCTCGAGCAGCCGTCGCCGCTCGGCCCAGATCCCGGGGGCGTCGGCGCGCGAGACGAACTCCTCGACACCCATCCCGGCCAGCTGGGCGCGGGTGTAGCCGAGCATCGTGGCGGCGGCGTCGTTCGCCTCGATCGACGCGGCGTCGGGATCGAAGATGACGATGCCCACCGCCGCCGAGTCGAACATCGCCGTGAACCGGGACTCCGACACCCAGCGGGCCCGCTCCGCGGTCTCCCGCGCCTCCAGCGCGGCCCGGGTGATCGTCTCGTGCTCGCCGAGCACCTGGTGCCGGGTGGCGTCGGTGTAGCCGCGGGCGAAGGCGCCCGCGACGGCGGCGAGCCGGCGCACCCGTCCCGCGGTGTCCGCGGCCGGTTCGAGGTGGGCGCCGAGGAGCCGCAGGCTGATCTCCAGGCAGGCCGGGTCGGTCAGCCGCGCGACGATCAGCTCGCGGCCCGCGGCCGCGGGGACGGCCGGGTCGAACGGCTCCGCGACGGCGGACTCCCGGATCTGCGCGGCGAGCCGGTCGAGCAGCGGGCGGAGCTCGCCCGCGGTCGGGACGGCCCTCCGGGACAGCTCGTCGGACCAGCGTTCCGCCAGATCGGAGGCATCGGGCAGCCCACCCGCGACGAGGGCCCGCCCGTGGTCGGGGCGTGCAGCGGCGACGTCGGCCTGCTGCATCCGCCGCCCCCGTTCGTCCCCGGCGGAGGGTGTCCCCCCGTGATCGGGAGACACCGTAACCGATGCTCACGGTCCGGTGGGGCCGACCGGGTTACATCACGGGGCCCGTCCGGGGCCGTCAGGACCCGTCCGTCACCGCCGTCACCCACACGACGGGAACCCCCGCCTCGTCCGAGGCCGCGAGATCGACCTCGGCGGTGACCGCCCAGTCGCGGTCGCCCGCCGGATCGTCGAGGACCTGACGCACGAGCCAGCGGTCCGCCTCCTCGGTGAGGTCGAACAGCTGGGGACCGCGCGCGTCCGGGCCGATGCCGATCCGGTCGTGCAGGTCGTAGTACGGGTCCAGGGCCTCCCGCCAGCGGTCGGCCGTCCAGCCGGCGTCGGCGTCGAGGTCGCCGAGCTCGGCGTACCGGCCGAGCGCGGCCAGCTCCACCCGGCGGAACATCGCGTTGCGGACCATGACCCGGAAGGCGCGGGCGTTGCCGGTGAGCCCGGACGGCCCGGTGGCGATCTCGGCCCCGGGCGGGGTGACCTCGCCGCCCTCGGCGTCGGCACCCGCGGCGAGCTTCTCCCACTCGTCGAGCAGCGACGAGTCGGTCTGGCGGACGAGCTCGCCCAGCCACTCGATGAGGTCGGTCAGCTCCTCGGTGCGGGCGTGCTCGGGCACGGTCTGGCGCAGCGCCCGGTAGGCGTCGGCGAGGTAGCGCAGGACCAGGCCCTCGGAGCGGGCGAGCTGGTAGTGCGAGACGTACTCGGTGAAGGTCATCGCCCGCTCGCTCATGTCGCGGACGACCGACTTCGGCGACAGCTCGGCGTCGGCGACCCACGGCGCACCGCGCCGGTAGGTCTCCAGCGCGGCCCGGAGCATCTCGTCGAGCGGCTTCGGGTGGGTGACCTCGTCGAGCCGGGCCATCCGCTCCTCGTACTCGAGGCCGTCGGCCTTCATGGCGGCGACGGCCTCACCGCGGGCCTTGTTCTGCTGGGCCGCGAGCACCTGGCGCGGGTCGTCGAGCGTGGACTCGATGACCGACAGCACGTCGAGGGCGTAGGTCGGCGACTCCTGGTCCAGCAGCTCGAACACGGCGAGCGCGAACGGCGACAGCGGCTGGTTGAGGGCGAAGTCGAGCTGCAGCTCGTCGACGATGCGCACCCGGCGCCGGGTGGCGCCGGGCTCGTCGTACTCCTCGACGACGCCCGAGGTCCGCAACGCACGGTAGATCGCGATCGCACGGAGCATGTGCGCCCGCTGCCGCTTGCGGGGCTCGTGGTTGTCGGTGAGCAGGTGCTCCATCGCCGCGTAGGTGTCGCCGCCCCGGCTGATCACGTTCAGCAGCAGCGCGTGCGTGACCTCGAAGTGGCTGGTCAACGGCTCGGGGCGGGCCTGCTGCAGCTTCTCGAACGACGTCTCGGACCAGCCGACGAAGCCCTCTGGCGGCTGCTTGCGCTGCACCTTGCGCCGCTTCTTCGGGTCGTCGCCGGCCTTGGCGAGGGCCTTCGCGTTCTCGATGTCGTGCTCGGGCGCCTGCGCGACGACGGTGCCGACGGTGTCGTACCCGGCCCGGCCCGCGCGGCCGGCGATCTGGTGGAACTCGCGGGCCTTCAGCGGGCGGACGCGGCGGCCGTCGTACTTGGACAGCGCGGTGAACAGCACCGTGCGGATCGGGACGTTGATCCCCACCCCCAGGGTGTCGGTGCCGCAGATGACCTTGAGCAGCCCCGCCTGGGCGAGCGTCTCCACCAGCCGCCGGTAGCGGGGCAGCATCCCGGCGTGGTGCACGCCGATGCCGTGCCGGACGAGCCGGGACAGTGTGCGGCCGAACCCGGAGCTGAACCGGAAGCTCCCGATCGTCTCGGCGATCGCCGCCTTGTCCTCCTTGGACGTGACGTTGACGCTCATCAGCGCCTGCGCCCGTTCGACGGCGGCCTGCTGGGTGAAGTGGACGACGTAGACCGGCGCCTCCCTCGTCGCCAGCAGCTCGGTGATCGTCTCGTGCAGCGGCTCGACGACGTAGCGGAAGTGCAGCGGCACCGGCCGCTCCACCGACGTGATCTCCGCGGTCTCCCGGCCGGTGCGGCGCCGGAGGTCCTCGGCGAAGAACGAGGTGTCGCCCAGCGTCGCGCTCATCAGCAGGAACTGCGCCTGCGGCAGCTCCACGATCGGGACCTGCCAGGCCCAGCCGCGGGACGGGTCGGCGTAGAAGTGGAACTCGTCCATCACGACGGAGCCGACGTCGGCGCCGGACCCGGTGCGCAGCGCGAGGTTCGCGAGGATCTCCGCGGTGCAGCAGACGATCGGGGCCTTCTCGTTCACCGCGGCGTCGCCGGTGAGCATGCCGACCTGGTCGGCACCGAACACCTCGCACAGCGCGAAGAACTTCTCGCTGACCAGCGCCTTGATCGGCGCGGTGTAGAAGGTGCGCTCCCCGCGGGCCAGCGCCGCGGCGTGCGCCCCCATCGCGACGAGGGACTTCCCGGAGCCGGTCGGCGTGGAGAGGATGACGTTCGCGCCGGTGACCAGCTCGAGCAGCGCCTCCTCCTGCGCCGGGTAGAGCGACAGGCCGCGCTCGTCGAACGCCCAGTCGGCGAAGGTGTCCACCAGCTCGGCGGGATCGGGGGAGCCGTCGGGGCCCGCGGTGCGTCGGAGTCGCTCGGTCAGCGTCATGATGGGTCGATTGTGCCTGGCCGCCCGGGAGCGGACGGCAGGGCCGCGCAGCCGCCCGACTACCGTGTCGTCCGTGGGCGGGGGCGCTGCGACGGGCGAGCAGGGCCCGACCCTGCCCGATCTCGTCCCACCGATGCTGCCCGCGGCCGGCGAGCTCAGCGACGCGACCGACCCGGGCCGGTGGGCCGTGGAGTTCGGCTGGGAGGGCCACCGCTGCGTGGCCTACGTGCGTCCGGGCCGGGTGCGGCTGCTCTCGTCGACGGCGCGCAGCGTCACGCGGTCGTTCCCCGAGCTGGCCGTGCTCGGCGAGCAGTCGCCACCGGGTGGGATGGTGCTCGACGGCACGGTCGTCGCGCTCGACGAGGCGGGCCGCCCCTCGCGCGGGCCGCTGCTGCGCCGGACCGCGACCGTCGCCCCGGACGACGGGCTGCGCGCAGAGGTGCCGGTCGGCTACGTCGTGACCGACCTGCTCTGGAGGGACGGCCGCCGGGTGCTGGAGCTGCCCTACCGGCGCCGCCGGGCCGAGCTGGAGGCGCTCGGACTGGCCGGGCCCACGATCCTGGTGCCGCCGTCGTTCGGGCTGGACGAGGCCGATCTCGTCGTCCGCACCGCCGAGCAGTACGGGCTCGACGGCCTGCACCTCAAGCGTCTCGACGTGCCCTACCAGCCGGGCAGGCGCACCCGGAACTGGCTGCGGGTACCGCTGCGCCGGCGCCGTCAGGTGCAGGTCGCGGGCTGGGTCCCGGCCGGCAGCACGGCGGGCCGGGAACGGATCGCGGCCGTGCTGCTGGCGCTGCCCGGTGCGGACGGCCCGGTCTACGTCGGCCGGGTCGGGATCGGCGCGGCCGACGGCGACGCCCGCACGGTGCTGGGTGCCCGTCCGGGCCGCCCGCCCGCCGACGTGCCGGAGGGGATCGCCGCGGACGCCCGCTGGCTCGCGCCCGGTCTCGTCGCGGCCGTCGAGCACCGGGGCCGGACGGCCGCGGGCCGGCTCGCGCTGCCGTCCTGGCGCGGCCTGGTCCCCCCGGACGCCCAGGACGACGACCTGCGCGACCCGGCCCCGGCGCGCCGCGAGCCGCCCGGCGGCGGTGGCGCGACGGTGCCGGTCCGCACGGCCGCGGCCCCGCCCCCCGCCGCGACCCCCGCCCCGGCGACCACTCCGGCCACCGAGGAGACCGTCCGGATCCGGGTCCGCGAGGCCGTCCCGCCGGAGGCTCCGGCGCCCGAGGGCCCCTGGCACGGACCGCTGTCGCGGCGGCTCGAACAGCACTTCGTCTACAACACCCTCAACACGATCGCCTCGCTCGTCCGGACCGACCCGCCCCGCGCCCGGGAGCTGCTGCTCGGGTTCGCCGACCTGTCCCGGGCGGCGGACCGGGCCGAGGAGCCGGCGATCCGGCTCGACGAGGAGCTCGCCGCGGTCCGGGCGTACCTGCAGATCGAGCGGACCCGGTTCGGCGCCCGGCTGGAGTCGGACGTCGACGACCCGCGGACGTCGGGCGTGGACCCGGCCGCGGCCGTCCCGCCGCTGGCGGTGCTCGCCGCCGTCCGGCGCGGTGTGCAGGAGGAGATCGAGCCCGCCACCGCCGGGGGGACGGTGCACGTGCGTCTCGTCACGGGCACCTGCCGGGTGGAGGTCCGGACGGCGGACCGGCCGGGTGTCCCCGGCGGTGCCGCCCGCGCCCCGCTCGTCCTCCTCAGCCTGCCGCTGGACGCACCCGCGGAGTAACGCCCGCGTGACCGGGTAACGGAGTCGCCGCCCCGGCGCGACGGACTTCATCGATCCGGATAGCGTGCGCGCCATGCTGGGGCTGCCCGAGGGCACACGTGCGTGCCTGTTCGACCTGGACGGCGTGCTGACCGACACCGCGAGCGTGCACGCGGCGGCGTGGAAGCAGATGTTCGACGAGTACCTGTGCTCGCGCGACGGTGCCGGTTTCACCCCGTTCGACGCCGGGGCCGACTACGGCCCCTACGTCGACGGGAAGCCGCGCCTGGAGGGCACCCGCAGCTTCCTCGCGTCCCGGGGCATCGAGCTCCCCGAGGGCACCCCGGACGACTCCGCCGACACCGAGACCCTGTGGGGCCTGTCGACCCGGAAGAACGCGCTGGTCCAGACGAAGATCACCGAGGGGGTCGACGTCTATCCCGGCTCGCGCCGGTACCTGGAGGCCGTGAAGGACGCCGGGCTCGCCGCCGCGGTGGTCTCCTCCAGTGCGAACGCCGAGCAGATCCTGCGGGTCACCGGCCTGGAGACGTTCATCGACCACCGCGTCGACGGCGTCACCGCACGGGAGCGGGGGCTGCCCGGCAAGCCCGCACCCGACACCTTCGTCGCCGCCGCGGCCGACCTCGGGGTCGAGCGCTCCGCGGCGGTCGTGTTCGAGGACGCGCTGGCCGGTGTGGAGGCCGGCCGCGCCGGGGACTTCGGCGCCGTCATCGGCGTCGACCGTCTCGACCAGGCGGCCGCGCTGCGCGAGCACGGCGCGGACGTCGTCGTCACCGATCTCGCCGACCTGCTGGAGCGTTCGTGAAGCCCGACCACCTGCCCACGTTCACCACCGAGCCGTGGGTGATCCGCGAGCCGCGCCTGGACCTCGGCGCGATGGGCCAGACCGAGTCGGTCTTCGCGCTGTCCAACGGGCACATCGGCCTGCGCGGCAACCTCGACGAGGGTGAGCCGCACGTCCTCCCCGGGACCTACCTGAACTCGTTCTACGAGGTCCGCCCGCTGCCCTACGCCGAGGGCGGCTACGGCTACCCGGAGTCCGGGCAGACGATCATCAACACGACCAACGGCAAGCTGATCCGCCTGCTGGTCGACGACGAGCCGTTCGACCTGCGCTACGGCTCCCTCCGCAAGCACGAGCGGGTGCTCGACATGCAGGCCGGGACCCTGCAGCGGGACGTGGAGTGGGAGTCCCCGGCCGGGCGCGCGGTGCGGGTGCGCTCCACCCGGCTGGTGTCGCTGACCCAGCGCGCGATCGCGGCGATCTCCTACGAGGTCGAGGTGGTCCACGCCGGGGACGACGACAACGGCGAGGGCGCGCTGCTGGTCCTGCAGTCCGAGCTGGTCGCGAACGAGCAGCTGCCCGGCCGCAACGGCGACGACCCGCGGCTGGACAGCGCCCTGGACAACGTCCTGGAGCCCGAGCAGTCCCGGGCCGGTGACGCCGGGGCGACGCTGGTGCACCGCACCCGCCAGTCCGGCCTGCGGTGCGGCGCCGCGATGGAGCACGAGGTCTTCGGGCCGGACGGCGTCGAGGTCACCACCGACGCCAACGAGGACCTCGCCCGGACGACGATCATCGCGAGGGTCAAGCCGGGCGAGACGCTGCGGGTGGTCAAGTACCTGTCCTACGGCTGGTCGTCGCGGCGCAGCCTGCCCGCGGTGTACGACCAGGTGCGTGCGGCGATCGCCGCCGCCCGCTACACCGGCTGGGACGGACTCGTCCGCGAGCAGCGCGAGTACCTCGACGACTTCTGGGCCACCGCCGACGTCGAGATCGACGGCGACGCCGAGCTGCAGCAGGCGGTCCGGCTCGCCACGTTCCACATCCTGCAGGCCGGTGCCCGTGCCGAGCGGCGCTGCATCCCGGCCAAGGGCCTCACCGCCGACGGCTACGACGGCCACACCTTCTGGGACACCGAGACGTTCTGCCTGCAGGTGCTGTCGTTCGTCGCGCCGGACGCGGCGGCCGACGCGCTGCGCTGGCGCAAGTCCATCCTCCCGCTGGCGTTCGAGCGTGCCGAGACCCTGGGCCTCAAGGGCGCGGCGTTCCCGTGGCGGACGATCCGCGGCCAGGAGTGCTCCGGCTACTGGCCGGCGGGCACGGCGGCGTTCCACATCAACGCCGACATCGCCGACGCGGTGAAGCGGCACGTGCACGCGACCGGCGACACCACGTTCGAGCTGGAGGTCGGGCTGGAGCTGCTGGTCGCGACGGCCCGGCTGTGGCGCTCGCTCGGCCACCACGACTCGGCCGGCAACTTCCGGATCGACGGCGTCACCGGCCCGGACGAGTACTCCTCGATCGCGGACAACAACGTCTACACCAACCTCATGGCGCAGCAGAACCTGCGCTACGCGGCCGAGGTCGCCGCCAAGCACCCGCGTTCGGCGTCCCGGCTGGGCGTCGACTCCGAGGAGATCGCGTCCTGGCGGGACGCGGCGGGCGCGATGCTGATCCCGTTCGACGAGCGGCTCGGTGTGCACCCGCAGTCCGAGGGCTTCACCGACCACCAGCGGTGGAACTTCGAGGACACCCCGGCCGAGCGGTACCCGCTGCTGCTGAACTACCCGTACTTCGACCTGTACCGCAAGCAGGTGATCAAGCAGGCCGACCTCGTGCTGGCCATGCAGATCTTCCCGGACTCCTTCACCGACGAGCAGAAGCGCCGCAACTTCGCCTACTACGAGGGCATCACGGTGCGGGACTCGTCGCTGTCGGCGTGCACCCAGTCGGTGATGGCGGCCCGCACCGGGCACCTGGAGCTGGCCCACCAGTACCTCGCCGAGGCCGCCCTGGTGGACATGCAGGACCTGGCGGGCAACACCGACCACGGGATGCACATCGCCTCGATGGCCGGCACCTGGACCGCGGTCGTGCTCGGCTTCGGCGGGATGCGCTGCGAGGCCGACGGGCTGTCGTTCGCGCCGGTGCTGCCGCCGTCGCTGTCCCGGATCTCGTTCGGGCTGAAGTGGCAGGGCCGCAGGCTGCGGGTGACGATCACGCCGGACGAGGTCGAGTACCAGCTGCACGACGGCGCCCCGATGCGTCTGCGGCACCACGACGAGCCGATCGCGCTCGACGGGGAGACCCCGGTGACGGCGCCGACGCCGACCCCGGACTGGGTGGAGCCGGTCGAGCAGCCCTACGGGCGGGCTCCGCGCCAGCGCGCCTGAACCTCCGTGGTCCTGCGTGTACCGGACGGGCGGCCCACCGGGTTGACTGTCCGGTATGCGGCGTCCTGGGGCATGGGTCCTGTTCTTCGTGGTCGTGGCCGGGTTCCTCGGGCTGTGGGTGTGGGTCGCCTCGCCCGGGGCCCGGCCGGACCGCGCGGAGATCGAGGCCGCCGTCCGGTCCCACCTGCTGGCCCGTGACGGGGTCGAGGTCACGGCGTCCTGCGAGGAACCGGCGGAGTCCCCCGACGGCGCCTACCGCAGCGGGTGCCGGCTGACCTCGGCCGACCGTGCCGGGTGGGCCGCGGTGCGCCTGGACGGCCGATGGGGTGGGGACGACCGCGGCCGGCCGCTGAAGCAGCACGAGCTCGCGCGGCTGCCGTCGTCGGGGGAGTGGCGGATCACGGTGTCCGGCTCCGTGCCGGTCGCCACCGGCCCTGCCGGGCCGGGCGCCGCCGCCTCCGGCACCCGGGTCGACACCGAGACCGACCTCCGGCGCTTCTCGGGGAGCTCGCCGACGGTCGCGGTGACCATGACGGTGTGGAGCGCGCTGAAGGCCGGGGGCCGCGACGAGTTCGTCCACCTCGAGTGCCCCGGCGACCTCCCCGCCGGTCGCGCGGTGACCTGCACCGGGACGGACCCCGTCCCGGAGGCGACGATCGAGCGGCTCGACGGCACACAGGTCCGGATCCGCGCAGAGATCGCCCCGCAGGCGGGGTGACCGCCGTCGGTGCGCGCACCGCGGCCGATCGCGCACTACTGGTACTTTGGTTCGTCGCGCCGCCGGGCGACGGGACATCTCCCGCCACCGGGCAGCGCGGTCGTGTACGCCCTCTCGGTGGAGGATCCCCGCGCCGTGCCCGAACCCACTCCTGCCACTGCCGGCGATCCCGCTGCCGACCCGGAGCTGGCCCACGAGAAGACGTACGTGGGCATGCTCTACGAGCAGCTCGAGGACCGGCGTCGCGACACCGCGACGCGGCTCGCCGCGACCCTGCGCGACGAGACCGTCGGCACCCCGCAGGCGCTGACCCAGCGTGACGCCGCGGCCGCGCTGCTCGCCGACAAGCTGGCCGCGCTGCGTGCGGCCGAGCACGGCCTCGCGTTCGGCCGGCTCGACACCGACGCGGGCGAGACCCGCTACGTCGGCCGGATCGGCCTGCTCGACGAGCAGAACGAGTACGAGCCGCTGTTGATGGACTGGCGCGCGCCGGCGGCGCGGCCGTTCTACACCGCGACGGCGGCGAACCCCGAGGAGATGCGGCGGCGCCGGCACCTGCGGACCCGGCTGCGCGAGGTCGTCGCGATCGACGACGAGCCGCTCAACCTGTCCGACATGGACGCCGAGGAGCGCGCCCGCGCCGGGTCCGGCCTCACGAGCGAGGCCGCGCTGCTGGCCGCCGTGTCGGAGGCCCGCACCGGGCGGATGGGCGACATCGTCGCGACGATCCAGGGCGAGCAGGACCGGATCATCCGCTCCAAGCCGTCCGGGGTGCTCGTCGTGCAGGGCGGCCCGGGTACCGGCAAGACGGCCGTCGCGCTGCACCGCGCGGCGTACCTGCTCTACACCCACCGGGACCGGCTGGCGCGGCGCGGCGTGCTCGTCGTCGGGCCGAACCCGACGTTCCTGCGCTACATCGGGCAGGTGCTGCCGTCGCTGGGCGAGACCTCGGTCGTCCTCGGCACCGTCGCGCAGCTCTACCCGGGACTGGACGCCCGCCGCGAGGAGGACCCCGCCACCGCGGAGCTGAAGGGCCGGGCCGACCTCGCACCGGTGGTCGCCGCAGCCGTCCGGGACCGCCAGCAGGTGCCGCGCCGGCCGATCGAGCTCGTCGTCGAGCAGCAGCGGGTCGTACTCGACCGCGACACCGTCACCCAGGCCCGCACCCGGGCCCGGCGGTCCCGCAAGCCGCACAACGAGGCCCGCCGCACGTTCCGCAAGGAGCTGCTGCGGCTGCTGGCCCAGCAGGTCGCCCGCCGGGTCGGGGCGGAGCTGCTGGACCGGCGCGACATCGACGACATCCGCGACGAGCTCGCCGAGTCGCCGGACGTCCGGCGCGAGATGGAGGAGCTCTGGCCGACCCTGTCGCCGGAGCAGCTGCTCAGCGACCTGTTCGCGGACCGCAAGCGGCTCAACTCGGTCGCCCGGCGGATCCCGGCCGAGCAGCGGCGGCTCCTGGAGCGCGACGCCCCGGGCGACGACGTCCCCTACGACCGGCGCTGGACGCCCGCGGACGTGGCGCTGCTCGACGAGGCCGCCGAGCTGCTCGGCGACGACGGCGCCGCCCAGGCCGCGGCGGAGGCCGCCGCGCTCCGGGAGGAGGTCGAGTACGCGCAGGGCGTGCTCGACGTCCTCGATCTGGAGGAGGACCTCGACCCGGAGCTGCTGCGCGCGACCGACATCATCGACGCCGACCGGCTCGCCGAGCGGATGCAGGTGTCGCGGTACGACTCGACCGCCGACCGGGCCGCGGCGGACCGCGAGTGGACCTACGGGCACGTGATCATCGACGAGGCCCAGGAGCTGTCGGCGATGGCCTGGCGGATGGTGATGCGCCGCGCGCCCGCCCGCTCGATGACGCTGGTCGGGGACATCGCGCAGACCGGCGACCGGGGCGGAGCCGGGTCCTGGGACGAGGTGCTGTCGCCGTTCGTGGCCCGCCGCTGGCGGCTGGAGCAGCTGACGGTGAACTACCGGACGCCGTCGGAGATCGCCGACGTCGCCGACGACGTGCTCGCCGAGATCGACGCCTCGCTGGAACCGCCGTCGTCGGTCCGCTCGACGGGGGAGCCGCCGTGGGCGGCACCGCTCCCGGAGACCGGGGCCGACGAGGTGCTGGTGGACCGGGTGACGGCCGAGCGCGACGCCGTCGGCGACGGCCGGACCGCGGTGCTGGTGCCGTCGGCGCGCCTGGAGCCGGTGCGGGCGGCACTCGCCGCAGCCGGGGTGATCGACCCGGAGACGGACACCGAGGAGCTGGACACGGCCGTCGTCGTGCTGCCGGTGACGGCGGCGAAGGGCCTGGAGTTCGACGCGGTGCTCGTCGTCGAGCCGCAGGAGATGCTCGACGAGTCCCCGCGCGGCCTGAACGACCTCTACGTCGCGATCACCCGGGCGACGCAGCGGCTCGGTGTCCTGTACTCCGGCCAGCTGCCGCCGGTGCTGAAGCGGATCAGCCGGGGGTGACCCCCGCCCGGTACAGGTCGCGCAGCAGCGCGATCTCCGCGCCGTGGTGGATCACCTCGCGGTGGATGTGCAGGACGAGAGTCGCCAGCGGCGCGTCCGCGTACGGCCCCTCCGCGGGCCCGCAGGGCCGGGCCAGGCCGTCGGCGCCCAGCGCCGCCACCCCCTCGGTCCAGCGGCGGTACACCTCGTCGAGCTGGGCGAGCGCGCCGTCGGCGGTGCCGGCGTAGGTGTGCGAGGCGTAGTCGACCGGCGGCCCGCCGAAGTGCGAGTGGTTCCGCATGCCGAACACCCCGACGATCACGTGGGCGAGCCGCCAGGCGATCGTCGTCACCGGGGCCGGGTCGGGCTCCGGGAAGGCGAAGTCGACGACCAGGTCACCGGCCCCGGCGCTGTGCGACGCGACGGACTCCGCCCGCGGCCGGACGCTCCAGGCACCGGGCGCCGGTTCCCAGAGGTACTCCTCGTCGGTGAGGCCCGCGAGCCGCGGCCGCAGCGTGGTCTCCCAGTGGAAGGTGAGCTGCGCGCTCAGCTCGGCGTTCCAGTCGATGTCCGTGGTGGTGGGCGTCATGCCCGGCACGGTAGAGCCCGACGCGGACACCCGCCGTCCTCGACCCGGCGCCTCACCCTGCCCGGCGTACCGGCGGGGGACCGGCCGCCCGCCGCTCCCGTGCCGCGTCGACGAGCGCCCGGGCCAGACGCAGGTCGTCCGGGCTGCGCTCGGGGTGCGACTGCACCCCCATCGCCCAGGCCCCGGACCGGGCCTCCACCGCCTCGACGACGTCCCCGGCGCGGGCGGTGACCCGCAGGCCGTCGGCGACCCGGTCGATCGACTGGTGGTGGTGGCAGCGGACGGTCACCGGGCCGGAGCCGAGCAGCTCCCCGATCCGGGACCCCGGCTCCGTGGTGATCCCGACCGGCGCGTAGTTCCCGGGCCCGGCCGAGTGCGCGGCAGCCACCTCCGGTGCGACGACGTCGGGCAGGTGCTGGTGCAGCGTCCCGCCGAGCGCCACGTTGAGCAGCTGGTGCCCGCGGCACACCCCGAGCACGGGGATGCCCAGCTCCATCGCCCGGCGGACGGCGGCCAGGTCGGCGGCGTCGCGCTCGGTGCGCGGGTCGTCGTCGTGCGGGCCGGGCGCGGCGCCGTAGCGGCCGGCGCCGATGTCCGGCCCGCCGGTGACCAGCAGCCCGTCGCACGACGCGGCGGCGTCCGGGGCGTCGGCGGTCGGCGGCAGCAGCACCGGGATCCCGCCCGCCGCGGACACCATGTCGAGGTAGCCGCGGGGGAGCAGGACCGTCTCCTCGTCGTCGACGATCCAGTAGGTGGCGCGCTCGGTGTAGGCGGTCAGCCCGATCAGTGGCCTCACCCGTCGTCACCCCCGCGCAGGACGTCGATGACCTGGTCGCCGTACCGGGCGAGCTTGCCCTCGCCGATCCCGGAGATCGTGCCCAGCGCGGCACGGTCGGCGGGCGCCCGCGTCGCGATCTCGCGCAGCGTCGCGTCGTGGAAGATCACGTAGGCGGGCACGCCCTGCTCCTTCGCCGCCGACGCGCGCCAGGCCCGCAGCCGCTCGAACACCGGCGCGACCTCGGCCGGCATCTCGACCGCCGGCTTCGACCCGCTCCGCGACCGCGACGACCGCGCCGTCCGCTCCGGCTCGGTGCGCAGCATGACCTTCTGCTCGCCGCGCATCGCGGCGGGGGAGTCGTCGGTGAACCGCAGCGTCGAGTAGGTCCCGCCGACGGTCAGCAGCCCGCGCGCGACCAGCTGCCGCAGCACGTTGCGCCACGCGACGTCGGTCAGCTCGGTGCCGACGCCGAACACCGACAGCTCGTGGTGGCGGTGCTGGTCCACCTTCGGGGTGCGCTTGCCGAGCAGGATGTCGACGACCTGCCCGGCGCCGAACTCCTGGTTGCGCTCCTTCTTGAGCCGCCACACCGTCGAGAGGACCTTCTGCGCGGCGACCGTGCCGTCCCACGACGACACCGGCGTCAGGCAGGTGTCGCAGTTGCCGCACGCCTCGGTGGCGGGCCTCTCCCCGAAGTAGCGCAGCAGCTGCGCGCGGCGGCACTCGGTGGTCTCGCACAGCGCGAGCATCGCGTCGAGGTGCTGGGCCAGGCGCCGCTTGTGCGCGGCGTCGCCCTCGCCGTCGTCGATCATCTTCCGTTGCTGGACGACGTCGGCCAGCCCGTAGGCCAGCCACGCCGTCGACGGCTCGCCGTCCCGGCCCGCACGACCGGTCTCCTGGTAGTAGCCCTCGACCGACTTCGGCAGGTCCAGGTGCGCGACGAACCGGACGTCGGGCTTGTCGATCCCCATGCCGAAGGCGATCGTCGCGACCATCACCAGGCCGTCGTCGCGCAGGAAGCGGGACTGGTTGCGGCGGCGGACCTCGGCGTCGAGACCCGCGTGGTAGGGGAGCGCGGCGATCCCCTGCGAGCCGAGGAACTCCGCGGTCTGCTCGACCGACTTGCGGGACAGGCAGTAGACGATGCCTGCGTCACCGGGGTGCTCGGAGCGCAGCAGGTCCAGCAGCTGCTTGCGCGGCTCGTTCTTCGGCGCGATGCGGTACCGGATGTTCGGCCGGTCGAAGCTCGCGACGAAGTGCCGCGCCCCGGTCAGCTGGAGCCGCTGCGCGATCTCGGTGCGGGTGGCGTCGGTGGCGGTCGCGGTGAGCGCGATCCGCGGCACGTCCGGCCAGCGCTTCGGCAGCTCCGAGAGCAGCAGGTAGTCGGGCCGGAAGTCGTGCCCCCACTGCGCGACGCAGTGCGCCTCGTCGATCGCGAAGAGCGCGATCCGGCCGCGCTCGAGCAGGCGCACGGTCGACTCGACCCGCAGCCGCTCCGGGGCGAGGTAGAGCAGGTCCAGCTCGCCGGCCAGGAACTCCTGCTCGGTGAGGCGCCGCTCGTCGGCGTCCTGGGTGGAGTTGAGGAACCCGGCGCGGACGCCGAGCGCCCGCAGCGCGTCCACCTGGTCCTGCATCAGCGCGATCAGCGGCGAGACGACGACGCCGGTGCCGGACCGGGCGAGCGCCGGGACCTGGTAGCAGAGCGACTTCCCGCCTCCGGTGGGCATGAGCACCAGCGCGTCGCCGCCGCCGGTGACGTGGGAGACGATCGCCTCCTGGTCACCGCGGAACGCGTCGTAGCCGAACACCCGCCGCAGCACCTCGTGCGGGTCGGACGACCGGACGGGGGCGGGCGCCGCACCGGCCGGTTCCGGCGCCTCCTCGGGCGGGGGCGGGTCCGCCTCGACGTCCTCGGGCTCGGGCGGGAGCGGGATCTCGTCCGGGTCGGAGGTGTCGAACACGGGGTCGATCGTACGAGCCGTGCTCGGCGCCGTCCGCCCGGCTCCGCGGATCCGGCACCGGGCGCCGCGGTGGGGGACTGTGAGCCACCCGGGGCTGCGCCGGGCCGCGCCGGGGTGTAGCAACACGGGAGGGACACGGCGCGCCGGACGGCCTGCGCGCCAGGCACGCGATAAGGACTGATCCGTGAATCTCAAGATCGGGTACAAGGCGTCGGCCGAGCAGTTCGGCCCGCGCGACCTCGTCGAGTACGCGGTACTCGCCGAGGAGCTGGGCCTGGACAGCGTCTGGGCCTCGGACCACTTCCTGCCGTGGCGGCACACCGGCGGGCACGCCCCCGCCGCGCTGCCGTGGATCGCGGCCGTGGGGGAGCGGACGAACCGGGTGCAGATCGGCACCTCGGTGCTCACCCCCACCTTCCGCTACAACGTCGCGGTGCTCGCCCAGGAGTTCGCGACGATGGCGATGCTGACCGGCGGCCGGGTCGCGCTCGGCGTCGGCACCGGCGAGGCGCTCAACGAGATCGCCGTGTCGGGCCGCGAGTGGCCGGAGTTCAAGGAGCGCTTCGCCCGGCTGCGCGAGGCGGTCCGGCTGATGAAGGCACTGTGGACCGAGGACAGCGTCAGCGTCGAGGGCGACTACTACACCCTCGTCGACGCGATGATCTACGACCGGCCGGAGCAGCCGGTGCCGGTCTACATCGCCGCCGGTGGGCCGATGGTCGCGCGCTACGCGGGCCGGCACGGCGAGGGCTTCATCTGCACCTCCGGCAAGGGCATGGAGCTCTACACCGACAAGCTGCTGCCCGGTGTCCAGGAGGGCGCCGACAAGCAGGGCCGCGACGCGTCGCAGATCGACAAGATGATCGAGATCAAGATCTCCTACGACCGCGACCCGGAGGCGGCCCGGGAGAACTGCCGGTTCTGGGCCCCGCTGTCGCTGACACCGGATCAGAAGAACTCGGTCGACTCGTCGCGGGAGATGGAGCGGCTCGCCGACGAGCTGCCCATCGAGCAGGTGACCAAGCGCTGGATCGTCGCGTCCGATCCGGACGAGGCCGTCGAGCAGATCAGGCCCTACGTCGACGCCGGCCTGAACCACCTCGTCGTGCACGGCCCGGGGGACGACCAGCGTCGCTTCCTCGGCCAGTTCACCGAGGACGTCCTGCCGAAGCTGCGGGAGCTGGGGTGACGGCGGAGGCGGTCCGGAGGGACGGGCGCGTCCTGCGCTGCCGGATCTCCACCGGCCGGCACGGGGCGCTCGACGGCGCGGTGATGCAGGAGGTCACCGACGCGCTGGCGGGGCTGGCCGGGCAGGACCCGGCCGATCCGGGCGCCGTCGGTGCGGTGCTGGTCCACGGCGACGGGGAGAACTTCTGCACCGGGGGCAACGTCCGTGACTTCGCCGCGGCCCCGGACCGCGGCGGCTACGTGCGCGAGGTCGCCGACATCTTCCACGCGCTGCAGCGCCCGCTCGTCGCGAGCCCGGTCCCGACCGTCGCCGCCGTGCGCGGCTGGGCCGCCGGGGCGGGGATGAGCGTGGCGCTGGCCTGCGACCTCGCCGTCGGCGGGCGGTCGACCCGGATGCGTCCCGCCTACCCGGGGATCGGCTTCTCCCCGGACGGCGGGATGACCTGGACGCTGCCCCGGCTGGTCGGCGCGGCCCGGGCCCGCCGGATCCTGCTGACCGACGAGGTGCTCGACGCCGACGCGCTCGACGGCCTCGGACTGCTCGCCTCGGTCGTCGACGACGACGCGGTCGACGACGAGGCCGCGACCCTCGCGCACCGGCTGGCGCAGGGGCCGACGGCGGCGCTGGGCCGCATCCGGGGACTGCTCGGCGGGACCTGGGAGGCCACCCTCGGCGAGCAGCTCGACGCCGAGGCCGCCTCCATCGCCGCCTGCGCGGCCGGGCCGGAGGGCGCGGAGGGGCTGGCGGCGTTCGGCGAGAAGCGGCGCCCGCAGTTCCACTAGCGGCGCCGGGGTGTGGTGTGTCGGGGTGCCGGGCTCAGCGGCCGCTGGCGGGGCTGCCCGCCGCGAGCCGGCGCCCGCGCTGCGCGGGCCGGTGTGCGCCCGGCATCCCGACGCCCCACCGCTGCACCGGGCGGTGCACCCCGGGGCCCAGGGGCCACGCCGAGTCGTAGGGCGCGAGGAGCCGGTCCAGCTCGGAGTCCGGGGTGGCGCCCACGCTGTTGCGGAGCAGCCGCTGGAACTCCTCGTACTCGGCGAGGGCGTCGGCGACGCGGCCGCCGGCGAGCAGGGCCTCGACCAGCGCCCGCCGCGAGCGCTCGCGGCTCGGCGCCGTCCGGACGGCGCGCCGGGCGACGGCGACCGAGTCGTCGTGCCGGTCGGCCGCGCTCAGCGTGGTGGACAGGTTCTCCAGCGCGGAGAGCCGCAGCTGCCGGAACCGCTCCCGCTCGACCACGATCCACGGCGCCGTCCACGACGGGAGGATGTCGGCCTCGAGCAGGTCGGTCGCCGGGCAGCCGATCTCGCGGACGGTCCGCGCCATCTCCGGTGACGAGAACCCGCGGACCATCAGCAGACCCTCGGCGAGATCGACGGTCACGTCGTCGGCGAGGTGCAGGCGGCCGCGGTCGTCGGCGGTGAGCAGGCCGGGGACGTCGACGCCCGCGACGGCCTCGTCCAGCAGCCGGGCCGCCGGGGCGGGCCCGACGCCGGGCCACAGGTCGGCGGCCATCGCCGCGGTCGGCTGCGGGCGCGGGTGCACGGCCAGGTAGGCCACCAGGCGCCGGGAGTCGACGGGCAGCGGTACGGAGTGGTCGCCGACCCGCAGCCCGAACGCCCCCAGGACGCGGACGTGCAGCGCGGAACCGTCGGTGGGCTCGCTCAGCGTGGACTCACTGGATCGACAGTGATCGTCGTCGGACATGCCGTCTTCCCCGGGTCGGTCGTGACGTGCGGCCCGCACGCGGTTCTGCGCCGGTGCCGGGCGCGCCGCCCGGGCGGGAGGGCCGCGGGGCGCTGTGTGGACACGACGAAACCGCACCAGCACGGACGGCGGGCGGCGTCTCCGTGCGGTGTGCTCGAGGGCCAGGATAGCCGAGGTCGGGCGGGTGCGTGAGATCCGGGTGAGCGAATCGCCACGCATGGCTGCCGGTCGCCGGTGGAGGCGCTGGTCAGGCCCTGGCGAGGAGGCGGACGTGCGTGCCGTCGCGGGCCCGCCACACGTGCAGGCTGTCGCACAGCTGCCGGGCGATCCAGGTGCCCCGCCCGCGCGCCTGCGACGGGTGCGGCGGCGCGAGCCCGATCAGCGGCAGCGTGAGCGCGCCGGTGTCGTGGATCTCGCAGACGAGCTCGCCCGGCCGCGCCCACACCGACAGCCCCGCCTCGGGGGAGCCGTGCTCCACCGCGTTCGTGGCGACCTCGTTGACCGCCTGCACCATGTCCTCGCCGCGGACCGGGTCGAACCGGCAGGCGCGGGCCGCCTCCTCGACCGCGTCGCGGACGCGGGAGAGCTCGAAGGTGTTGTAGTGCAGGCGGACGTCCGGCGGCCCCAGCAGGTGCGGCGGCGCGAAGGGCAGCGCCGCGAGGACGTCGGCGGGGGCGGCGTGCCGCGGGTTCGGCACCCGCTCGCCGCCCCGCAGGTGCAGCGGGTGGTTCGCGAGCGCACCGTCGCCGACCGCGCCGTGCAGCGGCATCCGCGGGTACACGCACAGCTGGGTGACGGGCAGGCCGTCGAGCGAGATGTTCAGCGCGGCCTCGAACTCGACCCAGAAGCCGCCGTCCACCCCGTCCAGCTCGGGGTCGTGTTCCGCGACGACGACCACCGGCCGCCCGGACGACGACAGTGCCCGCAGCTCCCGGGCCCGCCACGCCGCGACGGTCTGGCCCGAGTCGCGGGCCGACCGCGTGAGCGTGGTGAGACGGCCGAGCGCGGCGCCGGTGCCGGCCAGCTCGTCGCGCAGTGCCTGTTCGACCGGCTCGGAGACGGCCAGTGCGATCTGCGCCCCGACGTCGTGGACGGCGGCCGCGGCCTGCGGGGCGACCTTGGCCACGAGCTCCGCCGGGTCGTCGGCGTGCACCAGGACGTGGACGAAACCGGGCGAGCGGGGAGCGGCGTTGATCTGCACGGGCGGCCTCCGGTCACCGGTCGGGCAGGACGGGGACGACCTTCGGCGGCTCGTCGTCGAGCGCCAGCTGCGGGGAGAAGGCCGCCCCGCAGCGCTCCAGGACCCGCTCGACCCGCGGGCGGACCCGGTGCAGGACGAGCCGGTGGGTGGCGGGGAAGCTCTCGGCGGCGTGCACGAACGCCACCGCCGACGCGACGTCGACGAAGCGGACCGAGGCCATGTCCAGCCCGATGTCGGTGGGGGCGTCGGGGGAGCGCAGCACGGCGTCCAGCGACTGGTGCAGCAGCGCGGTGATCTTCGGACGGTTGCTGTGGTCGATCTCGCCGGCCAGCCGGGCGTGCCCGACGCCGAGGCGCACGATCCGCAGCAGCCCGTCGTCGTAGGCGCCGGTCACCGCCAGGTGGTCCCGGTGCAGGGCGCGCATGATGTCGATCTGCTCGTCCGGGAAGTGCTCGTGGTCGTAGGTGCAGAGCGCGGTGAGGGAGCCCGAGCTCTCCCGGACCAGCCGCGCCAGCAGCCCGTCGTACTCGGGCAGCGTCGCCGACGCCCCCGCCGCGATGGACGCGTGCATCTGGCCGGTGAGGCGGGTGCCGTGCCAGCCGTCGCGCAGCGACTCCTCGACCTGGCCGGAGACGCCGGCGTGGATGTCGGGGAGCGGCGTGCGGAAGGTCTGCCGGGTGTTCTCCTCCGGCAGGATCAGGAGCTGGCCCCGGCGCAACGGCTCCTCGACGTCGACGCCGTCCTCGGACAGCCTGCGCAGCAGGGTGTCCGCGGCGCCGTCGTCGTCGAAGTAGAGGACCCGCTCACCGAGGTCGAGGCCGTGCGCCACGAACCCGGCCCGGATCTCGCCGAGGTGCTCGAGGCTGTCCGGGACCGCACACACGTGATCGCCGGACGAGAGATCGTCCGCAAGCTTGATCACGATTCACCTGCCGTGACGTGCGCGCGCGGGTGACGCGGGCACGCCCAGTCACGTCGTCCCTGGACGCGTCCACCGTACGGACGTCCGAACAGGAGCCCGCAGACCCCGGAGAGTGCCGGGCGCCGAACCGACGGTGAAGCGCGCCGAGCGGCCCGCCACCGGCGGTGAGCCGTGATCGTGGCGGGCCGCCCGTGTCCGTTCGCCGCGCGCCGGTGCTCCGGACGGACGAGCGGCGGTGTCCCGGGGACGGGCGCTCAGGACCTGCTGGTGACGTCCACCGAGGTCGTGGCGCTGCCCTTGATCGTCTGCAGCACCACGCAGTACCGCTCGGTGAGCTTGATCAGGGTGGCGATCTTCTCGTCGTCGGCCCCCGGCGCGTCGATGTCGAAGGTCAGCCGGATGTCGCGGAACCCGACCGGCGCGTCCTTGACGACGCCGAGCGTGCCGCGGAAGTCGAGGTCGCCCTCGGCCCGCACCGAGCCCGTCACGTCCAGCTCCAGCGCGGTCGCGACCGCCTGGAGGGTGACGCCGGAGCAGGCGACGAGCGCCTCGAGGAGCATGTCGCCGGAGCACAGCTGCGTGCCGTCGCCACCGGTGGCCGGGTGCAGGCCGGCCTCGGCGAGCGCCTGCCCGGTCGTCACCTTGCAGGAGACGCCGGCGCCCAGCTCGCCGTCCGCCTTCAGCGTGACGACGGCGGCCTCGGGGTCGTCGCGGTACTGCTGCTTCAGCGGGGCCTGGATGTCCTTCAGCGATGTGGTGTTCGAGTCCGTCACGCCCTCCATCCTCACCCCACCGTCCGCTCCGGTACAGCGCGGAGGGGCGTCTAGGCTGACCACGTGGGCGGGGAGTCGGACACGGGCAGGGCCGCAGCCGTGCGGCGGAACGCCCGCGAGACGGTGCGGGAGGCGCGCGACACGGTGCGCGTCACCGTCCGGGACTCGGTCCACGAGGTCGCGGGCCCGCCCACCGCCGACGACCGGCTGTGGACCGTCCCGAACGCGCTCAGCGTGCTGCGCCTGCTCGGCGTCCCGCTGTTCCTCTGGCTGATGCTCGGCCCGGAGGCCGACGTCTGGGCCGTCACCGTGCTGGCGATCGGCGGCTTCACCGACTGGCTCGACGGCAAGCTCGCGCGGGTCCTGGACCAGTACAGCCGGCTCGGCGCGATGCTCGACCCGGCCGTCGACCGCCTCTACATCCTGGCCGCGCTGGTGGGGCTGGCGATCCGCGGGCTCGTCCCGTGGTGGGTGGTGGCCGCACTGGTGGCCCGCGACGTCGTGCTCGCCGCCTGTGTGCTCGTGATGCGCCGCCGCGGGTGGGCGCCGTTCGAGGTCGTCTACCTCGGCAAGGCGGCGACGTTCGTGCTCCTCTACGCCTTCCCGCTGCTGCTGCTCGGCGACGGGCCGACCCCCGCGGAGTCCGTCGTGGCCGTGATCGCGCACGCCTTCGCGATCTGGGGCGTCGCGCTCTACCTCTGGACCGGCGTCCTCTACCTCGCGCAGTTCGTGCTGGCGATGCGCCGTCCGTCGCCGGCCGGTCCCGCTGCGCGCACCCGGTTCGATCACGACGGCGCGGGGGGCTAGGCTCGCCGCGTGAGCTCGGAGATTCCGTCGGACCTGACCTACACCGAAGCCCACGAGTGGGTACGTGAGACCGGGGACGGGGTGGTCCGGATCGGTATCACCGACCATGCCCAGTCCCAGCTCGGCGACGTCGTGTTCGTCCAGCTGCCCACGGTGGGCGAGACCGTGACCGCGGGCGACACCATGGGCGAGGTCGAGTCGACCAAGTCGGTGTCGGACATCTACGCGCCGGTGGCCGGCGAGGTGGTGGCCGTCAACGAGTCGCTCGAGGGCGCCCCGGAGCTGGTCAACTCGGGCCCCTACGGCGACGGGTGGCTGGTGGACGTGCGCCTGGCCGACGGCGGGCTGCCCGAGGGGCTGCTCGACGCGGAGGCCTACCGGCAGCTGGCAGACGGTTCCTGACCCGTTCCGCCGTGCCTGCCGGACCGGTAGTTTCGAATCCCCTGACAACGCCGCTGATCATCGCCCGGACCACGTCCGGGACCCGTTTCCTACAGGAGGAGACCCCGACGTGACCACGAACGACCCGCGCGACGTGCCACCGGAGCGCGCACCGGAGACCACGTCGGTGTTCCGGGCTGACTTCCTCGCCGACGTGGAGCAGCCGAGCGCGGAGCCGGCCGTCTCCGGTGTCGACGGTCTGCCCGCCGGGTCGGCGTTGCTCGTCGTCCGGCGCGGCCCGAACGCCGGTTCGCGCTTCCTGCTCGACGTGCCGACCACGAGCGCGGGCCGGCACCCGGACAGCGACATCTTCCTCGACGACGTGACCGTCTCCCGGCGGCACGCGGAGTTCCGCCGTGACGCCGGCGAGTTCGTCGTCGTCGACGTCGGCAGCCTCAACGGCACCTACGTCAACCGCGAGCCGGTCGACACGGCCGTGCTCGCGAACGGCGACGAGGTGCAGATCGGCAAGTTCCGGCTGGTCTTCCTGACCGGTCCGCGCGAGCCCGGCCAGGGCTGATCCCGCACGACGTGCGGGCGGGCGGATGTCGAGCCGACACGCCGCGCGCGACGGCCGTGTGACGATCGTCGAAAGGACGTCGTCACACCCCGTCCGGAGGCGGGCGTGGACGGCCCCGCCCGTGTAGCGTCGGAGCGTGTCGGTGGTGGGAGCGGAAGTGACCACACGGACCAGGGCGAGCAAGGCGATCCGGGCGGCCGGGGTGGCGGGTACACCCGGGCCGGCCGACAGGCCCGCAAGGGCCGGGGAGGCGGGCTGATGAGCGAGATGCGCGTCGTGGGCGTCCGGGTCGAACTCCCGGCGAACCAGCCGATCCTGCTGCTGCGGGAGACCAACGGGGACCGTTACCTCCCGATCTGGATCGGGTCCGTGGAGGCGACGGCGATAGCCCTGGAGCAGCAGGGCGTGAAGCCGGCGCGGCCGCTCACCCACGATCTCCTCAAGGACGTGATCGGTGCGCTCGGCCGCCGGCTGGAGCAGGTCCGGGTGACGGATCTCCAGGAGGGCACCTTCTACGCCGAGCTGATCTTCGACGGCGGCGTGACCGTCTCCGCACGACCGAGTGACTCGATCGCGCTGGCGCTGCGCACCGGGGTCCCGGTGCACGCCGACGAGAGCGTGCTCGCCGAGGCCGGGCTCGTCATCCCGGACGAGCAGGAGGACGAGGTCGAGAAGTTCCGCGAGTTCCTCGACTCCGTCTCGCCGGAGGACTTCCGCGGCGCCCAGCCGGGCTGAGAGCGACCGTTCGGCGCGGCCGGCGACCGCCGGCCGTGCTCCGTCCGGCCGAGGGACGTGGGTCCCGCGCCGTCCGGTACGCCCGTGTCGGCGAGCCGCGTTGACCACCCCGTCCGCCGGGCCTACCGTCATCACTACTGATGACATCCGTGGAACTCCTCGGGCACCCAGAGTGATGTGGTACCGGAGGGGAGCGCGGTGCGGCCGACCGAGGGAGACCACGCGGTGCAGACGCCACCACCCGAGGGGCCGGGACAGGGAGAGCTGTTCCCGGACCCGCTCGTCGGTGAGGGGCTCGACGGGGTGCCCGACAGCCTCGTCGGCTTCCGCGGCCCGACCGCGTGCCAGGTCGTGGGGATCACCTACCGGCAGCTCGACTACTGGGCCCGCACGGGTCTGGTCGTGCCGTCGATAAGAGGTGCGGCCGGATCGGGCAGCCAGCGGCTGTACTCCTTCAAGGACGTCCTCGTCCTGAAGATCGTCAAGCGCCTGCTCGACGCGGGTGTGTCACTCCAGAACATCCGGATCGCCGTGGAGCACCTGCGCCGGCGGGGCATCCGGGACCTGGCCGGCATCACGCTGTTCTCGGACGGCACGACCGTCTACGAGTGCACCTCGCCGGAGGAGGTCGTCGATCTCCTCCAGGGTGGCCAGGGCGTCTTCGGCATCGCCGTCTCCGGTGCGATGCGCGAGATCACCGGTGTGATCAAGGACTTCCCGGCGGAGCGCGCCGACGGCGGCACCGTCGACGAGTCCCCGGAGGACGAGCTCGCCCGCAGGCGGTCCCGCCGCGCGATCTCCTGAGTCCTGCACGGCCCGGGTCACGCCACCGAGCGGAACGGGTCGTGCTCGGACAGGAGCTTCTCCATCCGTGCCTGGTCGACCCGGTTGACCACGGTCAGGCTCTCCTGGCGGTCCCGCACGCACTTGGCGAGGGTGAACGCGGACGTGATCGCGTAGAGGACGGCGATCGCGAGGAACGCCTTCACCCACCCGTCGACGGGCAGGTAGACGGTCCCGATCACGACGGCGGCCAGCGACACGCCGAAGGACAGGACCGACTGCATGTGGAAGGCCGCGGTGGTCGCGGGCGTGGTGGTCGCGCTGCTGGTGTTCGACATGCACGGAAGTGTGACGAGCACCGGCGGGCGCCGGCGCCGTGAAAGTACGGAGAAGACGGGTACCCTGTTGCCGGTAGTCGTTGACGCCGTGCGGGAGAGACCCGGTGCAGGAGGCCGGGCGCCGAAGGAGCAAATCCCTTCCCGGAATCTCTCAGGCACACGGACCGTACGGTCGAGACGCCTCTGGAAAGCGACGGGCCACCACGGGGAGGCCCGTCCGCCGACGGGGAAAGCCCGAAGCCTCGGGTGAATCTCTCAGGCGCCCGCCACCGCGGGTACGGACAGAGGGGGAGGGGCGTGACCGCCCTGTCCCCGGCCTGACCGAGTAGTACCCCGGAGGCGCCGTGAGCCCGACCCCGCAGCAGGACCGCCCGACCCTCGCCGAGCTCGAGCACGGGTTGCCGTTCGCCGAGCGCCACATCGGCCCGCGCCCCGACGAGTTGGCGCGAATGCTCGAGGCACTCGGCGTCGACTCCCTCGACGCTCTCGCCGGCCGGGCCCTGCCCGACGCGATCCGTGACCCCGAGCCGGTCGGCGCCTCGCTCCCGGCCCCGGAGAACGAGGCCGGGATGCTCGCCGAGCTGCGGGAGCTGGCCGACCGGAACACGGTCACCGTCCCGATGATCGGGCTCGGCTACCACGGGACCCGCACGCCGTCGGTGATCCGCCGGAACGTGCTGGAGAACCCCGCCTGGTACACCGCCTACACGCCGTACCAACCGGAGATCAGCCAGGGCCGGCTGGAGGCGCTGCTGGCGTTCCAGACGATGGTGTCCGACCTGACCGGCCTGCCGGTCGCCGGGGCGTCGTTGCTCGACGAGGCGACCGCGGCGGCCGAGGCGATGACCCTGCTGCGGCGCGCCGGGCGCTCGAGGAGCCCGCGGTTCGTCGTCGACGCCGACACCCTCCCGCAGACCCTCGACGTGCTCCGCACCCGTGCCGAGCCGCTGGGCATCGAGCTCGTCGTCACCGACCTGACCGGCGGCCTGCCCGACGGTGAGTTCTTCGGTGCGCTGCTGTCGTACCCCGGGGCGTCCGGGCGGGTCGCGGACCCGTCCGCGCTGGTCGCCGAGGCGCACGAGCGGGGCGCGCTGGTCGCCGTCGCGTCGGACCTGCTCTCGCTGACGCTGCTCACCCCGCCCGGCGAGTTCGGGGCGGACGCCGCGGTCGGGTCCACCCAGCGCTTCGGTGTCCCGCTCGGGTTCGGCGGGCCGCACGCCGCGTACCTGTCGGTCGGGCAGAAGCACGCGCGCCAGCTGCCGGGGCGCCTGGTGGGCGTGTCCCGGGACGCCGACGGCAACTACGCGCTGCGCCTCGCCCTGCAGACCCGTGAGCAGCACATCCGCCGTGAGAAGGCGACGTCGAACATCTGCACCGCGCAGGTCCTGCTGGCGGTGATGGCGGCCTGCTACGGCGTGTACCACGGCCCCGAGGGGCTCCGGTCGATCGCGACCCGCACGCACCGGATGGCCGCGGTGCTGGCCGGCGGGCTGCGCGAGGGTGGCGTGGAGATCGTGCACGACGCCTTCTTCGACACGGTGCTGGCCCGGGTGCCCGGGCGGGCGACGGCCGTCGTCGGCGCCGCGCACGACGCCGGCATCGCGCTCCGGCAGGTCTCCGACGACGAGGTGGGTGTGTCCACCTCGGAGATCACCACCGTCGCCCACCTGCAGGCGGTGTGGGAGGCGTTCGGGGTGACCGTCGGCGACGTCGCGGCCCTGGACGCGGCCACGGCCGACGCCGTGCCCGGTGGGCTGGTGCGGACCAGCGAGTACCTGACGCACCGGACGTTCCACGAGTTCCGGTCGGAGACCGCGCTGATGCGGTGGCTGCGCCGCCTCGCCGACGCCGATCTGGCGCTCGACCGCGCCATGATCCCGCTCGGCTCGTGCACGATGAAGCTCAACGCCGCCGCCGAGATGGAGGCGGTGACCTGGCCGCAGTTCTCGGACCTGCACCCGTTCGCACCGGAGGCCGACACCGCCGGGTCCCGGGAGATGATCACGCAGCTCGAGGGGTGGCTGGCCGACCTGACCGGGTACGCCGCCGTCTCCCTGCAGCCGAACGCGGGCAGCCAGGGTGAGCTCGCCGGGCTCCTGGCGATCGCCGCCTACCACCGCTCGCGGGGGGACGACGAGCGTGACGTCTGCCTGATCCCGGCGTCCGCGCACGGCACGAACGCCGCCTCGGCGATCATGGCCGGGATGCGGGTGGTCGTCGTCGGGACCGACGCCCAGGGCGACGTCGACCTCGCCGACCTGCGGTCGAAGATCGCCGAGCACGGCGACCGGCTGGCCGCACTGATGATCACCTACCCGTCGACGCACGGGGTCTACGAGGCGCAGGTGCGCGACGTCTGCGGCGCCGTGCACGAGGCAGGCGGCCAGGTCTACGTCGACGGCGCGAACCTCAACGCGCTGGTCGGGGTGGCCCGGCCGGGTGCCTTCGGCGGCGACGTCAGCCACCTGAACCTGCACAAGACGTTCTGCATCCCGCACGGCGGCGGCGGTCCGGGTGTCGGGCCGGTCGCGGTGGCCGAGCACCTGGTCCCGTTCCTGCCGGGTCGCGGCGAGGTCGGGCCGGTCTCCGCGGCGCGCTACGGCAGCCCGGGCGTCCTGCCGATCTCCTGGGCCTACCTGCGGATGATGGGTCTCGACGGGCTGCGCCGGGCCACGCTGACCGCCGTCGCGGCCGCGAACTACGTCGCGAAGCGGCTGGCGGAGCACTACCCGGTGCTGTACTCGGGGACCGACGGCGCGGTCGCCCACGAGTGCATCCTCGACCTGCGGACGATCACCAAGGACACCGGCGTGACGGTCGACGACGTCGCGAAGCGGCTGATCGACCACGGCATCCACGCCCCGACCATGTCCTTCCCGGTCGCCGGGACCCTGATGGTCGAGCCCACCGAGTCCGAGGACCTGCCGGAGATCGAGCGGTTCGTGCAGGCGATGATCTCGATCAAGGGCGAGATCGACCGGGTCGCGGCCGGGGAGTGGCCCGCCGACGACAACCCGCTGCGCAATGCCCCGCACACCGCGGCCTGCCTCGCCGACGACAAGTGGGACCACCCCTACCCGCGGGAGCTCGCCGCGTACCCGGCCGGCCAGACCCCGGGCGTGCACGACCGCAAGGTGTGGCCGCCGGTCCGCCGGATCGACGGCGCGCACGGTGACCGCAACCTGGTCTGCTCCTGCCCGCCGCCGGAGGCGTTCGCCTGATCCGCTCCGGGCCCCGGCCGCCGCGCGGCCGGGGCCGGGACGCGGGAGGGTGATCGGGTGCGTCCCCGATCGGTCCTGCGGTTCAACTTCGTCCTCCCGGGCGCCGATCCGGCCGCGCTGTCCGAGCGTTACCGGGCGGGCGTCGAGATGGCGGCGTACGCCGACCGGCACGGCGTCGGCGCGGTGTCGCTGGAGGAGCACCACCTCAGCGACGACGGTTGGCTGCCGGCCCCGCTGACCGTGGCCGGTGCCGTGCTCGGTGCGACCCGCGAGCTGCGGGTGTCGGTGCAGGCGCTGCTGCTGCCGCTGCACGACCCCGTGCGGATCGCCGAGCAGCTCGCCGTCCTCGACCTGCTCGGCGGCGGCCGCCTGGCGGTCACGGTGGGGCTGGGCTACCGGCCCGAGGAGTACGCCGCCGCCGGTGTCCGGTGGGACACCCGCGGGGCGGCCATGGACTGCGCCCTCGAGACCCTGCTGGCCGCGTGGTCGGGCGAGCCGGTCGAGCACGACGGCCGCCGGGTCGTCGTCAGCCCGGTCCCGCGCACGCCCGCGGCGCAGATGGTGTCGGTCGGGGGGAGCAGCAGGCCCGCCGCACGCCGCGCGGCCCGACTCGGCCTGCCGATGGTGCTGCCCGACCGGCTCCCCGGGCTGGCGGAGTACTACGAGGCACGCTGCGCCGAGGCCGGTACCCGCGGTGCGGTCGTGATGCCGCCCGCGGACACCGCGATGGTGGTGCTCGCCGAGGACCCCGAGCGGGGATGGGACGAGCTGGGTCCCCACCTGCTGCACGAGGCCACGCGCTACCGGTCCTGGCAGACGGCGGGCGTCCGGTCCGGGGTCGCGTCCGGTGCGGGGACGGTCGCCGAGCTGCGCGCCGAGGGGATCTACCAGGTACTGGCCCCGGAGCAGCTCGTACGGCACTGCCGGGAGCAGGGTGACGGGGCGGCCGTCGTCCTGCACCCGCTGTGCGGCGGGATCCCGGTCGACCGCGGCTGGGAGACGCTGCGCCTGTTCACCGAGCAGGTGCTCCCGCGCCTCGACGACGACGGCCGGTGACCGCACCGGCCCCGGCTCAGGACGGGGCGGCCGTCCGGGCGAGCCGGGAGCGGCGGTGGGCGGCCATCCGGACGGGGGCGTCGGTCCAGCCGTGGCCGTCGTGGGTGCCGGTGCGCTGGACGAGGGCGAGGAACAGGCGTCCGCCGAGCAGCTCGGTGCAGACCTGCAGGTAGTCGCCGCCGGAGTCGTGTTCGTGGAGGACCCCGATGTCGCGGTAGGCGGCGATCGTGGGGCCGGGCAGGTCGAGGCGGGCAGCGAGGTCGTCGTGGTAGTTGCCCGGTACGGGCAGCAGCGGGACCCCGGCGGCGCGGGCGGCGGCCGCGGTGGCGAGGACGTCGTCGCAGGCGAGGGCGACGTACTGGGGGTCGGCGACGCCGGGACCCCACTCGCCGCGGCGCAGCAGGGACACGGTGAGCGCGATCCGGACGCGGCGGGCGTCGTCGGCCAGGGCGCGGCTGCGGACCAGGCCGAACGGGGCGGCGTACTCGCCGTCGGCGACGGTGCCGAGTCCGAGGACGGTGCGGTGGAACAGCACGGCCTCGTCGAACGCGTCGTAGGGCTGGGTCAGTCCGATGTGGTCGATCGCGTGGATGCCGGTGCCGGGCACCGGGGGCTCGTCGACGGTGACGAAGTCGTGGGCCCAGCTCGTGGGCGAGTCGGTGCGGCAGAGGAACACCGAGGTGCCGTCGGGCGCGGAGATCTCGGCGAGATCGGCCTCGCCGGGGCCGGTGGCCCGGGGCAGCGGGGGTGCGCAGAGCCGGGCGGCGCGGCGGGCCGAGGCGGTGGGGTCGGCCGAGTCGAGGGCGATCGCGGCGACGGCGCTGCCGGTGCCGGGGTGCGGGCCGGCGGCGTTGACCAGCAGTGTGGCGTCGCCCTGCCGGTAGCGCTCGACCTGTTTGGTGCGGTGGACCCCGGTGCGGCTGAACCCGAGGGCGCGCAGCACGCGGCCCAGCTCGGGTCCGGCGGCGAGCTCGACGAACGCCGGCCCGCCGAGCCGTGGTGCGGGTGTGGCGACCGGGTCGGTGCCGGTGCCGCCGGTGCCGCCGGTGCCGTGGCGGGCGGTGGCCTCGGCCAGCGCGATCAGGGAGCGGCGGGCGTCGACGGCGGTGCGGACCGGGTCGGCCTGGCGGAAGACGTCGTTGAACACCTCCAGCGACAGCGGGCCACTGTAGCCCGCGGCCAGGACGGGTGCGAGGAAGGCGGGCAGGTCGAAGCCGCCCTGGCCGGGGAACAGCCGGTGGTGGCGGCTCCAGGACAGCACGTCCATCGAGAGCTCGCGGGCGTCGGCGAGCTGGAGGAAGAACAGCTTGTCGCCGGGGACGCCGGCGATCGGGGCGGGATCGGAGCCGCGGGCCAGGACGTGGAAGGAGTCCAGGCACAGTCCGAGTGCGGGGTGGTCGGCGGCGGCCACGGCGGCCCAGGAGGCGTCCCAGGTGTCGACGTGGCGGCCCCAGGCCAGGGCCTCGTAGGCGATCCGGATGCCGCGGTCCTGGGCGCGGCCGGCGAGGGTGTGCAGCTGTGCGGCGAGCCGGTCGGTGCCGGCGACGGCGTCCGGAGCGACCGAGGAGCAGACGAGCACCGTGTCGGCGCCGAGGCCGGCCATCACGTCGAAGGTGGCCTCGGCCCGGCGCAGGTTGGCGGCGAACCGGTCCGGGTCGGTGGAGTCGATGTCGCGCAGCGGCTGGTAGAGGTCGACCGAGAGGCCCAGGTCGCGGCAGCGCTCGCCGATCGCGGCGGGCGGCAGCGGGTCGGCGACCAGGTCCGGGGCGAAGATCTCCACGCCGTCGAACCCGGCGGTCGCGGCGGCGGCGAGCTTGTCCTCCAGGGTGCCGGACAGGCACACGGTGGCGAGCGCGAGCCGGGGCACCTCAGGCGACACGCTCGGCCTCCTGCTCGGCGGTGACGAGCTCGGCCAGGTGCTCCAGCATCCGCGCCGGGTCCGGCGCGTGCCCGGTGAACAGCCGGAACGCCTCGGCCGCCTGGTGCACGGCCATCCGGCCGCCGTCGACGGTGCGGCAGCCCGCCGCACGGGCGGTGCGCAGCAGCTCGGTGTCCAGCGGCCGGTAGACGATCTCGGCGACCCACGGGCGCCCGGCGAGCAGCGCGGCGTCGCACGGCAGGCCGGGGTGGTCGGCCATCCCGACCGGTGTCGCGTGCACCAGGCCGTCGGCGCCGGGGAGGAGCCCGTCCAGCTCGGCCCGCGGGTGCCCGGTCGCGGTGGCGCCGTCGCGGAGGTGCGGGGCGAGCAGCCGGGCGAGGCCGGCCGCCCGGTCGGCGTCGACGTCGACGACGTGCAGCTCGCGGACGCCCTCCCGGGCGAGCGCGTACCCGGCGGCCGCCCCGGCGCCGCCCGCACCGAGCAGCACGACGCGTCCGGCCCCGGCGCCGGGGAGCCCGTCGCGCAGGCCGTCGCGGAATCCGGTCCAGTCGGTGTTGTGCCCGGTCAGGGAGCCGTCGGTGCCGACGACGACGGTGTTCACCGCGCCGATCGCCGCCGCGTCGGGGGACAGGGCGTCGAGGTGCCGGATCACCTCCTGCTTGCAGGGGTGGGTGATGTTGACACCGGCGTAGCCCTCGGCGCGGGCCCGGTGGAGCAGCTCGCCGACGTCGGACGGCGCGGCACCGAGCGCGCCGAGATCCCAGCGCCGGTAGCGCAGGGGCACGCCGAGTGCGGCAGCCTCCCGCTCGTGCAGCGCCGGGGACAGCGACGGTCCGATCCCGGCGCCGATCAACCCGGTCCGGACGGTCCCGGTGGCGGTCTGGCTGCTCTGCACACGTCCTCCTCGGCTTATGTACCGTACGGTTAGTTGTACCGGACGGTGCGCGCGTCGGCCAGTCCCGGCCCGGCGCGGTCCGTAGAGTCCGGCCCGACGACGGAGCCGGGACGAGTGGAGGTGGGCGGTGGCCGCGGCACCGGAGGAGGGCGTGCGGCAGCGCGACGCCGAGCGGACCCGCGCCGAGATCCTCGACGAGGCGACCGCGGAGTTCGCGCGGGCCGGCCTGGCCGGTGCCCGGGTCGACGTGATCGCCGCCCGGACCCGCACCACCAAGCGGATGCTCTACTACTACTTCGGCTCGAAGCAGGGCCTCTACTTGGCGGTCCTCGAGCGGGCCTACGTCGGGATCCGGGCGCTGGAACGGGGTCTCGAGGTGGACGACCTGCCGCCGGCGAAAGCCGTGCGCGCGGTCGCCGAGCTGACCTTCGACCACCACGAGGCGCACCCGGACTTCATCCGCCTCGTCGCGATCGAGAACATCCATCACGCCGAGCACCTGCGGACCTCCCCGGTGCTCTCCGGGCTGGCCGACCCCGCCGTCGACGTGCTCGGCGGCATCCTCGAGCGGGGCCGGGCGGTCGGGCTGTTCCGCGACGACGTCGACGCCCTCGACGTGCACGTCCTGGTCAGCTCGTTCTGCGTGTTCCGGGTGGCGAACCGGCACACCTTCTCCGCGATCTTCGGCCGGGACCTGCTGGAACCCGGGCGGCGCGAGCACTACCGCCGGATGGTGGGCGACGTCGTCGTCGCGTACCTGACCGCGAACGTCGGCCGGGACTGAACGGGCCGGACCCCGGGGCTTGACACGCCACCGCCGGACAACTCACTATCCGGTACGTAACCAGACGGTACATAAGCGCGGCCTGACGCCTGCGCCACCGTGCCTGCTACGTGCCTGCAACGACGCACACGCCGGGAGAGACCCGTGAGCCCCAGTCCGTCCGACCCCACCCTGGCGCCGACCGCCCAGCCGAGGCGGGCCGCGCTCGCCGCCTGGACCGGCAGCGCCCTCGAGTACTACGACTTCTTCATCTACGGCACGGCCGCGGCGCTGGTGTTCAACAAGGTGTTCTTCCCGGAGACCAGCGCGGTCGCCGGCACCCTGCTGTCACTGGCCACCTTCGGCGTCGCCTACGTCGCCCGCCCGCTCGGCGCGGTGCTGTTCGGCCACATCGGTGACCGGCTCGGCCGCAAGAAGGTGCTGGTCGCGACGCTGCTGATGATGGGCATCGCCACGCTGGCGATCGGCCTGCTGCCCTCGTACGGGCAGATCGGGGCGCTCGCGCCGGTCCTGCTCGTCGTCTGCCGGCTGCTGCAGGGCCTGTCCGCGGGCGGTGAGCAGGCCGGCGCGAACTCGATGACGCTGGAGCACTCGCCGCAGGACCGGCGGGCGTTCTTCACCAGCTTCACCCTGTCCGGCACCCAGGGCGGCCAGATCCTGGCCACCGCGGTGTTCCTGCCGGTCGCGCTCCTGCCCGAGGAGGCCCTGCTGAGCTGGGGCTGGCGGGTGCCGTTCTGGGCGAGCGTGCTCGTGCTGGTCGCCGGTGTCCTGATCCGGCGCACGCTGCACGAGACGCCGGTGTTCGAGCGGGAGATCCGGGAGGGCGCGGGCACCACCGCGGACGGGGCCCCGGCACCGTCGGCGAAGGACCAGCTGCCGATCGCCGCGCTGCTGCGCGGGCACTGGCCGAACCTGCTGCGGGTGTCGCTGGCCGCGACCGTCGCGTCGGTCAGCACGCTCATGACGGTGTTCGCGCTGTCGTTCGCCGTGAACACCGTCGGCCTGGAGCGCTCCACGATGCTGTGGGTGGTCGTCGCCGCCAACATCGTCGCGCTGGCCGCGATCCCGCTGTTCGCCACGCTCGCCGACCGGATCGGCCGCCGCCCGGTGTTCATCGGTGGTGCGCTGGGCAGCGCGGTGATGCTGGCCGCGTACCTGTGGGCTGTCTCGACCGGCGACCTGGTGCTCGTCTTCGTCACCGGCATCCTGCTCTCCGGTGTGGTCTACAGCGCCGCGAACGGTGTCTGGCCCGCCTTCTACGGCGAGATGTTCCCGGCGAAGGTGCGGCTCACCGGCACCGCGGTGGGCACCCAGATCGGCTTCGCGCTCGGCGGGTTCGCCCCGACCATCGCCACCGCACTGGCCGGTGACTCGGGTTCGGGCTGGGTGCCCGTCGCCGTCTTCGGCGGGGTGATCTGCCTGCTGGCCGCGGGTGCGGCCTGGTCGGCCCGGGAGACCGCGCAGCTGAGCCTGACCGAGATCGAGGCGGCCCAGGACGGCGAGCGGGAGCCCGCCCGCCTCTGACGGTGCCGGCCCGGTGGCCGTTGTGTCAGGCCGGGCCGCCGTCCCCGGGACCGGGGGCGGCGGCCACCAGCAGCCGGACGACGTCGTCGGCGGCGGCGCGGTCGGTCCGCCACACCGCCTCGGTGCCGATCCGGACGTCGGCCCCGAGGACCGGCAGCACGTGCACCGGCTCCCCGACGAACGCCTTGTGCGTGGCCCCCGACCCGAGCCCGACCAGCGTGAACGCCTGCCCCGCCGCGACGACGTGGGTCAGGTCCCCGGGGTTGTGCGTGTCCAGCTCGATGCGGCCGTGCACCCCGTGCCGGGCCAGCAGCTCGCCGGTCGCCCGGTAGACCGACGGCGCCGCGTCGTAGCGGATCGAGACGTAGGGCAGATCGGTCAGCTCGTCGAGCCGGATCCCGGTGCGGTCGTCGAACCCCAGCCCGTGCCCGACGGCGACGCCCGCGGGCCGGCTGTCCACCCGCCGCTGCGCGAGCTGCGGGTCGTCGTCGTAGCGGCCGTGGACGAACGCCAGGTCGAGGTCGCCGCGGCCCACCGACCGCGCCAGCTCCGCGCTCGCGCCGGGCCGGATCCGCACGGCCAGCTCGGGATGGGCGGCCCGGACCCGCTCCAGGAAGCCGTCGCGGACCGCCGCGGACACGTCCGGTGCGATCCCGACCGCGGCGACCGGATGGCCGTCGGCGGCCGCGAGCTCGCCGGGGAGCGACTCCACCCGTCGCACGATCTCCCGCGCGCGGGGCAGCAGGGCCCTCCCCGCAGCGGTCAGCGCCATGCCGCGCGAGGACCGGACGAACAGCGGCGTGCCGAGCTCCCGCTCCAGGTCCCGGATCCGCCGCGACAGCGGTGACGCGGCCAGGTGCAGCCGCGCCGCGGCCCGCGTCAGGTTCAGCTCGTCGGCGACGGCGAGGAAGTAGTGCAGGTGGAACAGCTCCACCCGCATGACCCTAGGGGTCACGCCGTCGTGTGCGCATCGGTCGTGGTCACGGGCACACCGCACCCCTAGCGTGACCGGTATGGCCACACGATCACTGCGGATCGGCAACGTCTCGGGCTACCTGGGCGACCGGTTCACCGCCGTCGACGAGGCGATGGCGGGTGACCCCGTCGACGTCCTCATGGGCGACTACCTCGCCGAGATCACCCTCGCCGCTCTCGCCGCGGCGGCCGGGCGGGGGAAGCCGGGCTACGTCGCCTACGCCCTCGACCAGCTCACCCCGCACCTCGGCGAGATCGCCCGGCGCGGCATCCGGGTCGTCACCAATGCGGGCGGGTTCGACCCGGCCGGGATGGCCGCCGAGCTGCGGCGCCGGATCGCCGACGCCGGCCTGGACCTGCGGGTCGCGCACGTCGCCGGCGACGGGGTGTTCGACCGGCTGGCCGACTTCCACGCCGACGGCCACGGCATGGAGCACCTCGACACCGGCGCCCCGCTCAAGGACTGGGGGTTCGAGCCGATCACCGCGAACGCCTACCTCGGCGGGTTCGGCATCGCCGGTGCGCTGGCCGCGGGCGCCGACGTCGTCGTCACCGGACGGGTCACCGACGCCTCGCTGACCGCGGGCCCGGCCGCCTGGTGGCACGGCTGGACCCCCGACGACCACGACGCGCTGGCCGGCGCCGTCACCGCCGGGCACGTGATCGAGTGCGGCGCGCACGCCACCGGCGGCAACTTCTCCGGCTTCCGCGCCGTGCCGGGCATGGTGAAGCCGGGCTTCCCGATCGCCGAGATCGCCGCCGACGGCTCCTCGGTGATCACCAAGCACGCCGCCGACGGCGGCACCGTCACCGTCGACACCGTCACCGCGCAGCTGCTCTACGAGATCCAGGGTCCGCGTTACCTGAACCCGGACGTCACCGTGCACCTGGACACGGTCCGCCTCACCCAGGAGGCGCCCGACCGGGTCGCGATCGGCCCCGTGACGGGGTCACCGCCGCCGCCCACGGCGAAGGTCGCGGTGTTCGCCCCGATCGGCTACGAGATCTCCACGATGCTGTTCTGCACCGCCCCCGACGTCGAGGGAAAGGTCGAGCTGCTGCGGGCCCAGCTCCGCGCCCAGCTCGAGGGGCACGTCGACCGGCTCGACGTCACCCCGCTCGGCGTCGCCGCGGTGGACCCACCGGACCAGTGGGCGGCGACCGTCCCGATCCGGGTGATGGCCACGGCCCGGCACAAGGAGCCGCTGCGGCGCTTCGCCCCGGCCGTCGGGTCGCTGTACCTGCAGGGCTTCCCCGGCTTCCACCACGACGGCCACGCCCCGCGCGCGTCGGAGCCGTGGCCGCGGATCGAGTACTGGCCCGCGCTGCTGGAGTCGGCGCTGCTCGACCACCACGCCGTCGGGGAGGACGGGGCGCGGATCGAGGTGCCGCGCTCGTCGCGCACCGCCACCCCGGACGAGCTGGCCCAGCCGGTGCACCCGGAACCGGACCTCCCGGCGCCCGCCGGTGACCCGGTGGAGCTCGGCGCCTTCACCCACGCCCGGGCCGGGGACAAGGGCGGCAACGCCAACGTCGGCGTCTGGGCGCCGGACCCCGCGCACTGGGAGTGGCTGCGCGCCACGCTGACCACCCCGACGGCGGCGGAGCTGCTCCCCGAGGCGCGGGGTGCGATCGTCCGGCACGAGTTCCCGCACCTGCGTGCGGTGCACCTGGTGTTCACCGGGCTGCTGGGGTCCGGCGGATCGGCGAACATGCGGGTGGACCAGATCGGGAAGTCCGTGGGTGAGTACCTGCGGTCCAGGCACGTGGGAGGACCCCGGTGAGCATCGCGGAACGGATCGGGAAGAACGTCGCCACACCGGCCACCGGGGACGCGTTCGACCCGAGGGTCGCGCTGGAGGAGCTGCTCGGCTGTGTCGGGCTCTCCGCCGCGGACGCCGGTGGCCGGGTCCGGTTCCTGGGCGCCGACCCGGTCGTGCCCAGCGCGCTGCGGCTCGGCGGCGGCGCCGCGGTCGCGCTCGCCGCGAAGTCGGTCGGGATGGCGGCGGTGCACCGCGACCGCGGCGGCGAGGGCCAGGACGTGACCGCCGACCTGCGCAGCGCCCCGCACCGGCTGTGCCCGTTCTACGACCGTCGCTGGGAGCTGGTGAACGGCTTCCCGGCGACCAACGCGGCGTCCACCTCACAGGCGCTCGGGTTCTCCTTCCACCGCACCCGGGACGGCCGCTGGGTGATGCCGCTGAACCCGTACCCCGCGCTGCGCTACGCGGGGGAGCGGTTCCTCGGCGTCCCCGAGACGCCCGAGGCGGTCGCCGCCGCGATCGCCCGGTGGGACGCCACCGACCTGGAGGACGCGGCGGGCGAGGCGGGCATCGTCATGCCGGTGGCCCGGACGCCCGGCGAGTGGCTGGCCACCGCGCAGCACGCAGCGCTGGAGGGCACGCCCCCGATCACGCTGCGCCGGATCGGCGACGCGCCACCGGAACCGTTCCCGGAGCGGGGACGGCCGGACCTCCCGCTCGACGGGCTGCGCGCGCTCGGCATGGGCCACGTGATCGCCGGGGCCGGCACCGGGCGGGCGCTGGCCCTGCACGGCGCGGACGTGCTGAACGTGTGGCGGCCGGGGGAGTACGAACCCGACACCACCTACGTGAGCGCGAACGTCGGCGTCCGGTCGGCGACCGTGGACCCCCGCGCGGAGGACGGGAACGCGCTGCTGCGCGGGCTCCTCGGTGGTGCCGACGTCTTCTACGCCAACCGCCGGCCCGGGTTCCTCGGCTCGGTCGGGCTGTCGGCCGAGGAAGCCGCCGCGGTGCGGCCGGGCATCGTGCACGCCACGAACACGCTGCACGGCCCGGTGGGGCCGTGGGCCGACCGGATCGGGTTCGACCAGACCGCCGGGACGCTCGTCGGGATGATGACGCTGGAGGGCGGCTCCACCGACGACGGCTTCGTGCCGCCCCGGCTGTCCCCGATCCTGGTGGTCAACGACTACGTCGTGTCCTGGCTGACCGCCGCCGGGATCACCGCGGCCCTGCGCCGGCGTGCCGTCGAGGGCGGCTCCTGGGCCGTCGAGGTGTCGCTGGTGCGGGCCGCGCTGTGGATGCTGGAACTGGGCGTGGTCGACCTGGGCTACGCCCGCGAGGTCGCCGGTACCGGCGCCGACCACGCCTACCTCGACCCGGAGACCTTCACCGCCGACACCCCGCTCGGCCTCTACCGGGGCGTGACCGACCAGGTGCGGATGTCGGCGACTCCCGGGGAGTACCGGACGGTGCTGGTGCCCCGCGGGTCGGGCCGCCCGGAGTGGCTGCCGCGCTGACCGGGCGCCCCGGTGTGCTCAGCCGCGTCCGGGGCCGTCCGGCGGTCCCGCCGGGGGCCGCCCGGGCCCGTCGGGGGTGATCCGCGGGAGCGGGCGCGTGACATCGGCGTCGGAGCCGGCGTCGGAGTCGGTGGAGTCGGCGGGCGGGACCGGGGCGAGGCGCCGGGTCTCGCTCTCCGCCCCCGCACCGGGCGCCGGGTCCGGCTCGCCGACGCGTACGGCCGCGGGCTCGAGCCGCCGCTCCAGGATCATGATCCCCACGACGAGCGCGGCGCCGAGCAGCACCGGGACCAGCATGGCGTACCAGCCGGGATCGGGGGCGAGCACGCCCCGGGCGTCGTCCTGCCAGGGCCACAACGCCCGCAGCGCACCGAGCAGCACCCCGATCATGATCACCATGAGGGTGCGGCGGTGGTGCTCCAGCAGCCACTGCAGGAGCGACACGAACGACGCGAGGCCGAGCACGGCGCCGAGCCCGAACACGGCGATGTAGGCGATGTCGAGGTCGCGCACCGCGCGCAGCGTCGGCTCGTAGAGGCCGAACACCAGCAGCAGGAACGACCCGGAGAAGCCCGGCAGCACCAGCGCGCAGATCGCCACCGCGGCGGCGAGCGCGATCAACGGATACGGCGGCCGCCCGTCGCCGGCCGCCGGAGGCAGGCCGCTGACCAGGAACGTCACGACGAACCCGGTGACGACGAGTGCCCACTCCCGGACGCCGCGCAGCATGCCGGTGATCCGCAGCGGGACGGCGACCGAGGCCGCGACCATCCCGAGGAACACCGCGCGGGACCCGACCGGGTGCGCCTCGATCAGGCCGGGCAGCACCTGCGAGGCCAGCACCACGGCGAGCACCATGCCGGCCGCGACCGGGAGGAGCAGACCCCAGTCGAGGCGCCGGAGCTCGGTGCCGGCCCGAGCGGCGCGACCCTGCCCGCCGGTGCCGGGGCGGACGACGGCGCGCGCCGCGCCGACGAGGTGCCCGGCCTGCGTGATCAGCCGCTCGTAGATCCCGACGACCAGCGCCATGGTCCCGCCGCTGACGCCCGGGATGGTCTCGACGACGCCGATCGCCGCTCCGCGAGCGAGATGCATTCCGGACATACGCGACAACACGTGGACGAATCGTACGGATCCACCCGTCCGGTGCGTCGTGCGGGGCAACCCGTTGCACGGTGGAACGTCAAGAGGGGTGTACGGACCATGACGATCGGGGGACTGACATGGACGACAGGAGTGACGGACGGGGCCGGAGCGGTGCCGTGGGCCGGCGTGCGGGCTGGACGGCGGCGGTGGTCGCCTGCGGTGCGCTCCTCGCCGGGTGCGGGGCGGGCTCGGGCCGGCCGGGCGCGGCAGGGCCCGCCCGGGGGCAGGACGAGGCCGCGGTGGCCACGCCGGCTGCCGCGGAGCTGCCGGAGGAGCCGGTCGCGAACGGCTCCGACGTGCCCGGCGGGGCCGATCCCGCAGGGGGGCCGGTCGCCGAGGGCGCCGAGCGCTGCCACACCTCGGAGCTGGGCGGCTCGCTGGTCGCCGATCCCGCAGGCGGCGCGGCCGGGTCGACCTACGCGACCCTCGTGCTGCGCAACGACGGCGGCCGGACGTGCGTCGTGCGCGGGTTCCCCGGCCTGTCCTACGTGGGCGGTGACGACGGGGCCCAGGTGGGTCCGGCCGCCGCGATGCAGGGCGGGCACGGCGATCCGGTGCAGCTCGCGCCCGGTGCGTCGGCGGGTGCGCGGGTGCGGATGGTGAACGCGCACAACTTCGACCCGGCCGACTGCGCCCCGGTCCCGACCCGTGGCTTCCGGGTCTACCCGCCGGGGGGGACCGACTCGCTGTTCGTCGCCCAGGACGGGACCGGCTGCTCCGGGCGGCCCCCCGGCGACCAGCTGACCGTGGAGGCGTTCGGGCCGCAGTGATCCGGTTCGGTCGCGGCGCGGCGGGTACCTACCCTGGAACGCCCGCCGCGACCGTCCGGAGAGGATCTGCATGACCCGCCCGCACCGTTCCCGACCCGGCTCCCGATCCGGGGGCCCGCGCCGTACCGGCCCCGCGCCACGGGGGATCCAGGGCGACGGCCACGAGCTCGCCTCGCGGCTGCACGGTCTCGACGGGGCGAGCTACGGCGCCTACAAGGGCCTGGCCGGCCGCTGGAGCATGGACGGGTTCGAGCTGGAGATCCGCAAGGTCCAGTCCGACCCGTTCGCGCCGCCGTCGCGGCTGCGGGTGACCGTGCCGGCCACGACGGCGGACCTGCCCGGCGAACTCCACCGCACCCCGGAGCGTGCCCGCGCGCTCGGCGGCTTCCTGCTGCGGGCGCTGCGCACCGCGCTGCGCGGCACGCCGGTGACCGTCGACGCCGGCGGGCAGGAGGTCCTCGACCGCAGCGCGATCCGGATCGGCCGCGGCGGGACCGGCGACGGTGACGGGGCCGGGGACGGGGACGGATCGGTGACCGTCGAGCTCGGCGCGCCGTTCCCCGGGCACGGCCGCCGGATCGCCGGCCACGCGGCGGCCCGCACCCTGACCGGGGACCTGCCCGACGCCGTGCACCAGGCGCTGACCTGGGCGAACGCCGACCGTGATGCGGCCGTGGAGTTCGTCGAGACCGTCGAGGACTCCTGCGCCCTGCGCGCTGCGCTCCCCGGCGCCGGTCTCGTCGCGTTCGTCGCCGACGACGCCGTGCTGCCGCGGGCGTCCGGGGTGGACGACCGCCCGCTGCGTGACGGGGTCCCCTTCTCGTCCCCCGACGGCCTGCGCGTCACCCTCGACGTGCCGAACCGCGGTGCGGTGCCGGGCATGGGGGTCCCCACCGGCGTCACGCTGATCGTCGGGGGCGGCTACCACGGGAAGTCGACCCTGCTGCGGGCGCTGGAGACCGGGGTGTACGACCACGTCCCCGGCGACGGCCGGGAGCTCGTCGTCGCCCGGCGGGACGCGGTGTCGGTCCGGGCCGAGGACGAGCGTTCCGTGCAGCGGGTCGACGTGCGCGCGTTCGTGTCGGGCCTGCCGTCGGGGAAGCCGACCGCGGACTTCTCCACCGAGTCGGCGTCCGGCTCGACGTCGCAGGCCGCGTCGACGATGGAGGCACTGGAGTCCGGTGCGGACGTCCTGCTCATCGACGAGGACACCTCCGCGACGAACGTCATGATCCGCGACGCCCGGATGCGGGAGCTGATCGAGGCCGAGCCGCTGGTGCCGTTCGTGGACCGGGTCCGGCCGCTGCACCGCGGCGACGGCGTGTCGACGGTGCTGGTCATGGGCGGGTCCGGCGACTACCTGGACCGCGCCGACACGGTGGTCCTGCTGCAGGACTACCGGGTCTCCGACATCACCGCCCGGGCCCGCGACGTGGCGGGTCTGGCCCCCGAGGGCAGCGACCCGGAGTTCCCCGGCTTCGGCGCGCGGGTGTTCGACCCGCGCAGTGTCGATCCCGAGGTGCGCGGGCGCCGCAAGATCACCGCCCGCGGGCGCGGGCGGCTGACCTTCGGCGGCGACGACATCGACCTCTCGGCCGTCTCCCAGCTGGCCGACCCGTCGCAGACCACCGGCGTCGGGCTGGCGCTGGCCCACCTGGACCTCGACGGCGTCACCCTGGCCGAGGCGCTGGACCGGTTGGAGGCCGACCTGGAGCGCGGTGGGGCGGTGGCGATCGCGCACGGCTCGCTGTCCGACTTCGCGGTGCCCCGCCGGCACGAGGTCGCGGCCGCGGTGAACCGGCTGCGGGCGGCACGTGTCACGGGTCACCGCACAAACGGTCAGCTCTGACTGTTAATGTCCGTCGGGACCGTGCACCGCCGCACCGCTACCCGGAGGACGCCATGACCGATCTGCAGGGCCGCACCATCGTGATGTCGGGAGGCAGCCGCGGCATCGGGCTCGCCATCCTCACCGCCGCTGCGCGGCGCGGGGCGAACGCGGTGATCCTCGCCAAGACCGACCGGCCGGACCCGCGGCTGCCCGGCACCGTGCACACGGCCGTCGCCGAGATCGAGCAGGCCGGCGGCCGGGCGGTCGCGGTGGTCGGCGACGTCCGGGTAGAGGAGGACGTGGAGCGCGCCGTGCAGGCCGCGGTCGACACCTTCGGCGGCGTCGACGTCGTCGTGAACAACGCGAGCGCGCTCAACACCCAGGGCACCGAGGACGTCACCCCCAAGCGCTACGACCTCATGCAGTCGATCAACTCGCGCGGGACGTACCTGCTGACCCGGGCCGCGCTGCCGCAGCTGCGGAAGTCCGGTGACGCGCAGGTGCTCACCCTGTCCCCGCCGGTCAACCTGGACCCGAGGTGGCTGGGCGAGTTCCCGCCCTACATGCTGTCGAAGTACGGGATGTCGCTGCTGACGCTGGGCTGGGCGCACGAGTTCGCCGCCGACGGCATCCGCGCGAACTGCCTGTGGCCGCGCACCACGATCGCCACCGCGGCGGTCGTCAACCTGCTGGGCGGCGACGCGGCGGGGAACCGGGCCCGCAGCCCGGAGATCATGGCCGACGCGGCCGTCGCCGTGCTCACCGACGACGCGCGGCCGACCGGCCGGACCTTCGTCGACGACGAGGTGCTCGCCGCGCACGGCGTCTCCGACCTGTCCCGCTACGGCGGGGGCGACGAGCCGGACCTCGACTTCTTCGTCGAGCGGGCCTGATCGCACGGGCCGTGACCGGTTGACCCGTCCGGGTGATCGCGGGAACCGCCCGGGCCGGGCGGGCGACCACCACGACGGCGCGGGCATCCGCCCGCGACCGCCGATGCGAGGAAGAGGAGCGCCGCGTGCGTCACATCGCCACCTTCTGCGGCAGCTGCAACTGCGGCTGCCCCGAGCTCTACGTCGACGAGGCGGCCGCTCCGGACAAGCGGATCGTGATCACCGACGACTTCGGGCAGCGGGTGCAGATGAGCGTCGACCAGTTCTCCGACCTGGTCGCCTCGGCCCGTGACGGCGTCCTGGACGAGCTCGTCGGGAGCGCGACCGGGTGATCACGGCATCGGAAGGGATCCGGCCGGATGTGGCCGGATCCCTTCCCGATCCGTGATCAGGGGTCGAGCAGGGTCCCTGCCACGTCGATCAGGCGGTCGCGGAGCGGGGCGGCGCGGCCGGCGAAGGCGGACTGGGCGCGTGCGTAGTCGGCGCGGCCCTCGGGTGTCTCGATCCGCACGGGGGAGAACCCGTGGTCCGCCAGGTCGTACGGGCTCGCCCGCATGTCGAGCTCACGGACGTCCGCGGCCAGCTCGAAACAGTCCGCCACCAGCTCCGACGGCACCGCGGGGGCCAGCTTGTACGCCCACTTGTAGAGATCCATCGTGGCGTGCAGGCAGCCCGGCTGCTCCAGCTCGACCTGGGTCTCCCGGGTCGGGGTGAGGGTGTTGCGGGGCGCCGCGGGACCGGTGAAGAACCGGTAGGCGTCGTAGTGGGTGCAGCCGATCCGCATCGACTCGACGACGTCGTCCGTGCCCTTTGGGCCCAGCCGCAGCGGCACCGTGGCGCCGTGCCGGGGCCGGTCGGTCCGGTAGACCATCGCCCACTCGTGCAGGCCGAAGCAGCCCAGGCGTGGCGGCCGGGAGCGGGTCGCGGTGAGCAGCCGGTGCACGAACCCGGCCGTGGTCCGCAGCCGCTCCGGTGCGGCCGCGGGATCGAACGCCACGGCGGTGCCGCCGCCCGGGACCCGGACGTAGCCGGGCCGGTCCAGGAACTCCCCGCCGTCGGCCAGGACGACGCCGGCACCCGGGTCCCAGTGCTCCAGCAGCGCGGGCCGGTGCGAGTAGTAGGTGAACAGGAAGTCCCACACCGGGTGCGGCTCGCGACGCCGACGGCGCTCGCGGTGCGGTGCCGTCCAGGCCGACACCCGGTCACGGTGCGCCTGCGCGCGGGCCCGCCAGGAGCCGGCGTCGAGCTGCGCGCCGGTCCCGCGTCCCGCGGGGGCGCCCGTGCCGTGGCGGGCGGCGTCGGTGGTCACGCCTGCGACGGTACGTCCCGCGCGGCGACCGGCACGGGCCCGGGGCGCGCCCGGCTCAGGCCGGTGCGCCGGGGGCGTGTGTCGCGTCCCGCACGGTCCCGACGAACGCCTCCGTCACGTCCTCCATGGTCACGACGCCGACGGTGTCGCCGCGCGCGTCCACGGCCCGCGCCAGGTGCGCCCGGGCCGCCCGCAGGGACGCGAGCGCCTCGTCGAGGCGGGCCGTGACCGGCACCGGCGGCAGGCTGCGGACGCGCTGCGGCGGCACCGCGGCCGAGCCCGCGTCGGCGAGGTCCAGGACGTCCTTGACGTGCAGGTAGCCGGTCAGCCCGCCGCGGGCACCGCGGATCGGGAACCGGGAGAACCCGGTGCGCTCGACCGCCGCGGTGAGCGCGTCGACGGTCGGCGAGCTGTCCAGGCACACCAGGTCGTCCACCGCGACGACGACGTCGGCGACGGTCGCCTCCGCCGAGGACAGCGTGCGGGCGATCCGGGACGACTCCTCGTCGTCGAGCAGGCCCTCGCGGCGCGAGTCGTCGATCATCTCGGACAGCTCGCCGGGGGTGAAGGCGGTCTCCAGCTCGTCCTTCGGGGTCACGCCGAGCAGCCGCAGGGTCCCGTTCGCCATGTGGTTGAACAGGTCGATGAAGGGCCGCGCGATCGAGGTCCACACCAGGAACGGCGGGACCAGCATGATCGCCGCGCGCTCCGGCCCGGCGATCGAGATGTTCTTCGGCACCATCTCGCCGAGCAGCATGTGCGCGACGACGACCACCATCAGCGACACCACGAACGCGATCGGGTACGCCAGCGCCTGCGGGACGCCGACGGCGCCCAGCGGGCCGTCGATCAGGTGCGCCACGGCGGGCTCGCCGAGGCGCCCCAGCAGCAGCGAGGCGATCGTGATGCCCAGCTGGGAGGCGGCGAGCATCCGTGACAGGTCGTGCGAGGCGTCGAGCACCGTGCGGGCCCCGGTGGAGCCGTTCTCGGCCATCGCCTCCAGGCGGTCCTTGCGGGCCGAGATCAGCGCGAACTCGGCGGCGACGAAGAACGCGTTCGCGCCGAGCAGCGCGACCGCCGCGACCAGGGCCAGCACGTCTCCCGAGCTCATGCGGGCACCCCCTGCTCCACGGTCCGGGACACCCGGACCTCCGCCACCCGGTTGCGGTCCCGGCGCAGCACCGTCAGCCCCCAGCCGTCGACGACGAGGTCGTCGCCCACGTCCGGGATCCGGCCCAGCTCGGCCATCACCAGCCCGGCCAGGGTCTCGTACTCACCGCGCGGCATCCGGAACCCGGTCGCCTCGTCCACCTCGTCGGACCGCATCAGCCCGGACAGTGCCCACACGCCGTCACCGAGCCGCCGTACCCGGTTCTGCTCGTCCCGGTCGTGCTCGTCGCGGACGTCGCCGACGATCTCCTCGAGCAGGTCCTCCATGGTCACCAGGCCCGCCGTGCCGCCGTACTCGTCGACGACGACGGCGGTCTGCAGCCCGGCCGCCCGGAGCCGGGTCATCAACTCGTCGCCGTCCAGCGACGACGGCACCGTCACCACCGGGCGCGCCAGCTCGCGGACCGGGGTGCCCGCCCGCTCCCCGGCCGGGACGCCGAACGCCTGCTTGACGTGCACCAGCCCGAGCGGGGTGTCCGGGTCGCCGTCGATCACCGGGAACCGGGAGAACCCGGAGCGCCGGGCCAGCGCGATCAGGTCGGCCACCGTGTCGGTCGCGTCGATCGTCTCCACCCGCACCCGCGGCGTCATCAGGTCCTCGGCGACCCGGTCGGTGAACCGCAGCGACCGGTCCAGCAGCGCCGCGGTACCGGCGTCGATGCTGCCGCTCTCGGCACTGGCCCGCACCAGGGAGCTCAGCTCACCGGGGGAGCGGGCCGAGCGCAGCTCCTCGGCCGGCTCGACGCCCAGCCGTCGCACGATCGCGTTCGCGGCCCCGTTGAGGCCGGTGATCAGCCAGCGGAAGGTCCACGCGAACCCCGCCTGCAGCCACACGACGGCCCGGGCGACGCCCAGCGGGTTCGCGATCGCGAGGTTCTTCGGCACCAGCTCGCCGAACACCATCGACAGCGCGGTCGCGACGACCAGCGAGAGGACCGTCGCGACGCCCGACGCCCAGGACGTGGGCAGCCCGGTCAGCTCCAGCGGCGGGCGGAGGAGCTCGGCGATCGCGGGCTCGGCGATGTAGCCGGTGGCGAGCGTGGTGACGGTGATGCCGAGCTGGCAGCCCGAGAGCTGGAACGACAGCGTCCCGTGCGCGCGCTGCACGGACCGCGTCCGCCGGTCACCGCTCGCGGCGACGGCGGCGTCGATCCGGCTGCGCTCGAGCGCCGTGAGGGAGAACTCCGAGGCGACCGAGACCGCGGTGCCCAGTGTCAGGGCGGCCACCGCGACGAGGCCCAGCAGGGAGAGCAGGACGGTCACCGGTGTGTGCTCCTGGACGCGACGACGGGCAGCGGACACGGGGAAACGGTGCACGACGATACGACGGTCCGGAGGTGCCTGCGCGGCGGGCACTGCGAGTGATCTCACGGTCTGCCGGGCCCGTGCGGGGTCTAGGTTGGTCTGCCATGACCACGGCGATGCCGCCTCCGGCCCGCGAACCCCTGTCCGCACGCCGGGTCCTCGTGACCGGTGCCTCGGCCGGGATCGGTGAGTCGACCGCCCGGGCGCTGACGGCCCGCGGGGCGCGGGTCGCGCTGGTGGCCCGCCGGGGGGAGCGGCTCGCCGAGCTGGCCGCGGAGCTGCCCGGCGCGGTCGCCGTGCCCGCCGACCTCACCGACGACGCCGCGGCGGCCGCGGCCGTGCACACCGCCGCGGACGCGTTCGGCGGTCTCGACGCCGTGGTGAACGCCGCGGGCGTCTTCCACGGCGGCCCGGTGCTCGGCGACGAGCCGAGCACCCCGGACCAGTGGCGGCGGATGTTCGGGCTCAACGTGGTCGCGCTGCTCGTCGTGACCCGGGCCGCGGCGGAGCACCTGGAGCGGGGCACCGAGCCGGCCGTCGTCTGCGTCTCGTCGATGTCGGGACGGCGGGTGCCGAACCCTGCCGGGGCGGTGTACGCGGCGTCCAAGCACGCGGTGCACGCCGTCACCGAGGGCCTGCGGGCGGAGCTGGCGCCGCGCGGGGTGCGGGTGACCACGGTCTCGCCCGGGTTCGTCCGCACCGGGATCGTCGACGGGTGGCCCGACGGTGCGCTGCGGGACCGCTACACCGAGCGGCTGGCCACGGTCGGGCTGGACCCGGCCGTCGTCGCCGACGGGATCGTGCACGTGCTCGCGAGTCCCGCCCAGGTCGTCGAGTACGCGCTGACCTCGGTGACGCAGTGACGGCCGCCGCACACTACGGGGGCCGCAGGCCGTCGGGGCTGGCCAAGGGCAGCGCGTCGCCGTTCGTCGACTTCGACCGGGCGTCGTGGGCCCAGCTGGCGTCGTCGACCCGGGTGCCGCTGTCGGCGGAGGAGCTGGACCAGCTGCGCAGCTTCGGCGACTTCGTCGACCTCGACGAGGTCCGCGAGGTCTACCTGCCGCTGTCGCGGCTGCTCAACCTGCACGTCGAGGAGGGCGGCCGGCTCTACCGGGCCTACCGCCGGTTCCTGGGGGCGGGCGGCGCCCGCACCCCGTTCGTCATCGGTGTCGCGGGGTCGGTGGCCGTCGGCAAGTCGACGACGGCCCGCCTGCTGCGCCTGCTGCTCGCCCGCTCGCCCGAGCACCCCAACGTGCAGCTGGTCACCACCGACGGGTTCCTCTACCCGACCGCCGAGCTCGACCGGCGCGGGCTGATGGAGCGCAAGGGCTTCCCGGAGTCCTACGACCGGCGCAAGCTGCTCCGGTTCGTCTCGGAGATCAAGGGGGGCCGGCCCGAGGTCACGGCCCCGGTGTACTCGCACCTGACCTACGACATCGTCCCGGACGAGGAGCTGGTCGTCCGCAGCCCGGACATCCTGATCATCGAGGGCCTGAACGTGCTGCAGCCCGCGGTGGCGGGTGCGCTGACCGTGTCGGACTTCATCGACTTCTCGGTCTACGTCGACGCCGCCACCGCCGACGTGCGGCGCTGGTACGTGGAACGGTTCCTGCGGCTGCGGGAGACCGCCTTCCGGGACCCGCAGTCGTTCTTCCGGCGCTACGCCGAGCTCGACCACGACGCCGCGGTCGCCCGGGCCGAGACGATCTGGGCGTCGATCAACGCGCCCAACCTGGAGCAGAACATCCTGCCGACCCGGTCGCGGGCCAGCCTCGTGCTGACCAAGGGCGCCGGGCACGACGTCAAGCGGATCCGGCTGCGCAAGCTCTGACCAGGGCGTCGGTGCAGGCGACGACGTTCGCCGCGGAGCAGGTCTCGTCGGTGACGTGGGCGAGTGCCGGGTCGCCGGGGCCGTACACGAGCACGGCGCAGTCGCCGCCGGGCCCGCCCAGCGTCCCGGCGAGCACCGAGGCGTCGGTGAAGTAGGACGCGAACTCCGGCGCGCCGCTGTGCCCGAGCCGCTCCGCGACCGCGGCCGCCCGGGGATCGGCCGGGTCGGTGGCGACCGCGGGGAGGTCGATCAGGACGTCGATCTCCGGCGCGGTGCCCGGCCGGACGGGGGCCGCGGCGAGCGCGTCCCGGGCCAGCGCGGCGACGGCGTCGCGGGCGGTGCCGGCGTCGAACCCGGGGACCAGCCGCAGGTCGAGCTCCAGCTCCGCCCGGTCCGGGACGAGATTGGGCTGGCTGCCCGCGCGCAGCACGCCGGGATTGCAGGTGACCGCCCCGTGGGTGTCGCTGACCGGCCAGCCAGCGCCGGCGCCGTGGTCGTGCACCGCCGCCGCCACCCGGCCGAGCGCCACCAGCGCGTTCTCGCCCAGCTCCGGGCGGGAGCCGTGGGCGCTCACCCCGGCCTGCCGCAGGCGCAGCCACAGCACGCCCTTGTGGCCGTGCAGGACCCGGTTCGACGTCGGCTCCGCGACCACCAGAAGCGGCGACGGTTCCAGGCCGTCGAGCGTGCGGGCACCGTCGCAGCCGGTCTCCTCGCCGAAGGTGAACACCAGCTGCAACGGGACGTCCGGGGCGCTGCGCAGCGCCGCGACGGTGATCGCGGCGACGCCGGCCTTCATGTCGGTGCTGCCGCGGCCGCGCAGCCTGCCGTCGACGACGTCGCCGGCGTGCGGGTCGAACGACCAGCCCGCCGGGTCGGCGGGGACGGTGTCGAGGTGCCCGGTGAGCGTCGTCGGCGGGCGGCCCGCGCCGCGGCGGGCGACGAGGTTCGCGCGGCCCGGCTCCGGCTCGTGCAGACGGACGTCGAAACCGCCGTCGTCGAGGAGGTCGGCGAGCAGGTCGGCGGCGGCGCGCTCGCCGCCGCCGTGGGTGTCCAGGGCCACCAGGCGGCCGGCGAGATCGACGGGATCGGGCACGGGGAACCTCCGTTCGCGGGAACACCGACTGTGACACGTGACGGGGCCGATGCCATTGCTCATGGATTGTTTGGCACCATGTCCGGATGGGTGGGAACTCCGGCGCCGGCAACTCCGGCGCTGCGGCGGTGAGCAGCAGGTTCGAGACCCCGGACGACGAGGTCGCGTCCCGGCTGCGGCTGGCCGTCGGCCGGCTGAACCGGCGGATCCGTATCGACGGCACCGAGTCGCTGCCGCCGTTGCAGCTCTCCGCACTGGTCACGGTGGAGAAGGACGGCCCGTTGCGGCTCTCCGAGCTCGCCCGCCGGGAGGGCGTGACGGCACCGACGATGTCGCGGGTCCTGTCCGCCCTCGACGACCAGGGCATGGTCCGGCGGGCACCCGATCCCGGCGACGCGCGCGGCGTGCTCGTCTCGGTGAGCGACGAGGGCCGCGCGAAGCTGCGGGAGGTCCGCAACGAGCGCACCGCCCTCATCGCGCGGCGGCTCGACCGCCTCGACGCCGACCAGCGGGCCGCCCTGGAGGCGGCCCTGCCGGCGCTCGAGGCGCTCATCGTCTGCGACGACGAGGAGTAGGGGTCAGGCCGGCTCGCCGTCGACCGTCACCCTGATCTCGGACCCGTCGTCACGGGGGCCGTCGGTGACGCTGAGCAGCCCGGCGATCCGGGCCGACTCGGGCAGCGGGTCGGGATAGACCCAGAACGCGTCGGCCAGCGTGGTCGCGGGCGGCAGCAGGGCGTCGCGGTAGGCCGCCTCGCCCTTGTACGGGCACCGCGTGCGGGTCTCCGAGGGCGCCAGCTCGACCGTCACGTCCCCGGCCGGCAGGTACCAGCGGTTGCGCAGCCCCGTCTCGGACAGCACGAACGGCGCGTGGGACTCGGCGAGCACCGTCGTCAGGCCGTCCGGCGCGACGTGCGTGACGACGACGTGGCGGTGCGTGGGACGCACGTCGACCCGGGTGTAGGGGTCGGTGAGGTGGGCGAAGACCTGCTCGTCCTCGTCGTACCAGGCGTCGGCCGCGCTCCAGTACAGGGCGACCAGCCCGTGCAGCCACGGGGCCGCGGCGACCGGTTCCGGGTAGGTCCAGACCGCGTTCTCCCGGACCGTGTCGCCGACCCGCAGCGAGCGGTAGGTCGCGTCGCCCTTGAACGGGCAGTGCGTGGTGTGGTCGCTCGGGACCAGCACGGAGGTGTCGACGTCGTCCTCGGGCACGTAGAGCACCGGGAGCAGGTTCGACTCGTGCACCAGGTACCCGCGCCGGGTGTCGAGCACGGTCCGGCCGGCGACCTCGGCCCGGACCCGGCGCGGGAACGGGTGCATCAGCAGTTTGTGCGGCGGGCCGTCGATCGCGTAGTTCACCGTCGCCGGTGCGTACGACGACAGCGGGCCGTCGGTGCGGGTGAGTCCCACGGGTGCCCTCCTCCGGAGCTCGACTCAGGGAGCGGTGGTCCGGTTCCACCGAACCAGAGCTCCCCGGGGCGGGCCAGCGGAGGTGCGCGGGGCTACACCGCCAGGTCGATGTCGTAGTCGCGGATCCAGGTGTTCAGGTCGATGATGCGCTCCAGCTGCATCCGGCTGCCCATCGAGTTCTGCTCGTGGGTCGCCGCGGAGTCCAGCCGCCGCTGCACCGCCGCACGGTCCACCAGCGGCGCGACGGGGGCGTCGTCACCCTCGGCCAGGATCGACGAGACCTGGTCGCGCAGCGACTTCTCGTACCCGGCGTCCTGGGTGGAGGGGTAGGGGCTCTTCACCCGCTGCACGACGGACTCGGGCAGCAGGTCCTTCGTCGCGTGCCGCAGCAGCGACTTCTCGCGGCCGTCGAAGGTCTTCTGCGACCACGGCGTGCCGAACACGTACTCGACGAGCCGGTGGTCGCAGAACGGCACCCGCACCTCGAGCCCGACCGCCATGCTCATCCGGTCCTTGCGGTCGAGGAGCACGGGCAGCCACCGGGTGAGGTAGAGGTAGCAGATCTCGCGCATCCGGCGCTCGTGCGGATCGTCCGCCGCCTTCCCGGTGAGCTCCGGGACCTCCGAGAGCGCCGTCCGGTACTGGTCGTCGACGTAGCCGGGCACGTCGAGCTTGTTCCACAGGCTGCGGTCGAACAGGCCGGGATCGTGGTGGTCCTGGTTCATCATCCGGCCGGCCAGCCAGGGGAAGGTGTCGGCGGCGACGGTCTCCGGGTCGTGGAAGTCGCGGTACCCGCCGAACACCTCGTCGGCGGACTCCCCGGAGAGCGCGACCGTCGACTCCTTCCGGATCGCGGAGAACAGCAGGTACAGCGAGGAGTCCATGTCGCCGATGCCGGCCGGGAGGTCGCGCGCGTGCAGTGCGGCCCGGCGCACCGCCGGGTCCATCATGTCCTCGGTCTGCAGGACGATGTCGCGGTGGTCGGTGCCGACGAACTCGGCGACCTCGTGCACGAAGGGCGTGTCGGGCGTGCCGCGTGCGTCGTCGGCGACGAAGTTCTCGGCGTAGCCGGCGAAGTCGACGGCGAACGAGCGGACGGTGCCGTCGACGTGCTTCGCGGCCAGCGCGGTCAGCGCCGACGAGTCGAGTCCGCCGGAGAGCAGCGTGCACAGCGGGACGTCGGCGTAGAGCTGGCGCAGCGCGGTGTCCTCGAGCAGCTCCCGGACGTTCCCGACGGTGGTGTCGACGTCGTCGGTGTGACCGGTGTCGGTGAGCTGCCAGTAGCGCTCCTCCCTGTACCCGTCACGGCCGATCCGGACGACGCAGCCGGGCGGCACCTCCCGCATGCCGCGGAACACGGCGTTCGACGGGTCGGAGACGAACGCCAGCGCGCGGCGCAGGCCGTCGGCGTCGACGGTCCGGTCGGCCTCGGCGTTGGCCAGGATCGCCTTCGGCTCGGAGCCGAACAGCACCCCGTGCGGGGTGGGGTAGTAGTAGAGCGGCTTGATGCCGAGCCGGTCGCGGACCAGCACGAGCTCCTGGGTGCCGGAGTCCCAGAGCGCGTAGGCGAACATCCCGTTCAGCCGGCGCGCGACGGCGGACGGGTCCCGCCGTCCCCACTCGCGGTGGGCGCGGAGCACGACCTCGGTGTCGCTGGACGTGCGGAACCGGTGCCCGGCGGCGGCGAGCTCCTCGCGCAGCTCCCGGAAGTTGTAGGTCTCGCCGGAGTAGACGATGTGCAGCCCGGGGGCGTCACCCTCGTCGAGGCTCATCGGCTGGCGGCCGCCCTCGATGTCGATGACGGCGAGGCGCCGGTGACAGAGCGCGGCCGGCCCCTGCGCCCAGACGCCCTGCTGGTCCGGTCCGCGGCAGGCCATCGTGTCGTTCATGGCGGCGAGGGTGCGGACGTGCTCGTCCGCACCCAGGTCGTGCCGGTAGTCGATCCAGCCGCAGATTCCGCACACGGGCGCGCTCCTCACTTCTGATGAAACCGGAACAAGATCCAACACATCGATTGCAACGCTAATCATTGCGGCGCGCAACACCGGCGTAACACGGAAGATCCCGTGGTGTCCGTTCCCCGGTGCAATGACCTGCGACGACGTCGTGGAGCGGTCCCCGTCACACCCGGACGGCGCAGCGTGCCGGTGCCCGGGGCCGCCAACCTTTCGATCGGCTTACGTGATTGCGATGCCGAATGTTGCGGTCCGCAACGTGTGTACCATGCGAAACATGACCGAAAGTCCGATTGGCCCGATTGACGGTGACGTGGCCGGCGGCGGGGTCGCCACGGCCGAACGCGACGACCTGGAGGGCGCGCTGCGCCCGGCGAGCACGGGTGCCGCCGAGGCGTCGCTGGAGTCCCTGGAGAAGCAGATCACCCTGCTGGTGCGTCGCACCATGGAGTCCGTGTGGGCGCACGGCTACGGCGCGAACGACGCCGTCGACCGCTACACGTACCCCGTCCTCATGCTGCTCGACGACGAGGGTGCCCTCTCGCTGACCGCCCTCACCGGCAAGCTCGGTGTCAGCAAGCCCACCGCGAGCCGCCAGGTCTCCCGGCTGTCCCGGGCCGGGCTGGTCGACGTGTCCCCGCACGAGCGCGACCCGCGTTCGGTGAGCGTCGCACTGACCCCGGCCGGGGAGGCCGCCCGCGAGGAGGTCCGCGCGGCCCGGCTGGCGCCGCTGCGGGAGGTCATCGCGCACTGGCCGCAGGCCGACCGGGACGGGCTCGCCGGGCTGCTGGACCGGTTCAACACCGACCTGGACCTGTTCCTGCGCTGATCCCGCCCCGGTCCACCCGCCCGGCGACGACGGCGGCGGGACCCGATGCGCGCCACGGCCCGCCACCCGGGTGATGCCATAGTGGGGGAGCCCGGCCGGCCCGGCCGGGCCGGCGGATCGGCGGACGAGGGGGGTTGCGGGCGTGGACGCGCTGGTGGCACTCGTCGCCGGGCTGCTGAGCGGCATCCGGGGCCTCGGGATCCCGGACACCTGCCCCGGTGACTGGGCGTGGTCGGTCACCGCACTCGGTGTCCTGACCGGGCTGCTCCCGACCGCCGGCGCCGCGACCGTCGCCGTGCTGCGCCGCCGGATCGGGTCCGGGTCGTCGTCGGGGTACAGCGGCGCCGAGTCCGTGCTGATCGGCGGGATCGGCGTCCTCGCCGCCGGCCTGCTGCCGCTGGCCGTCTTCGTCGGCGCGGGCGGGGTGTTCGCACAGGCGACCCAGGGGGTCCCCGCGGTGCCCGGGCTGTCCGCCCAGGTCACCGACTCCATCCGGGTCACCACCTGCGACCTCGTCGGCACCCAGAGCAGCTACCTCGGCCGGGGCAGCGTCGCGGGGTCGATCGGCGGCGGCGACGTCGTCACCTCGGTGACCGCGATCGTGCTGCTCGGCCTGGTGCCGCTGCTCGCCGTCGTGCTCGTCGCGGTGCAGGCCCGCACGGCGCTGCGCCGCGGGCCGCGCTGGCCCGCCAAGTTCTTCTGGCTCCCGCTGTTCGCGCTGGTCGTGCTGACCGCGACGGTCCCCGCCGGGACGGCCGAGCACCTGTGGGTCGGCATCCTCGGCGGGAGTCTCGCCGGGGTGCTGGTCGTACCGATGTTCCCGGCGCCGTCGCGGGCCAGGATCGAGCGGGTCCGGGCCGGCCGCGACGCGGCGCCCGCCGCACGGGCCGTCCCCGCCGCCCCGACGGGCTCGTCGCGAGGCGGGGCCACGGCCGCCGGCTCGTCGCGGGCGGGGCGCGGCCCCGGGGAGCCACGGGGCAGCGGGGTGAGCGCCACCCCGAGCGTCGCCGAACGGCTCGCCGGCCGGTTCGCCCAGCGCGAGCCGGAGCACCCCGTCGACTTCTCCGGCCGGTCCGCCGCGGCCGCGCCCGGAGCGCCGTCGTCGTTGCCGCAGGCGGCGCCCTACGCCGGGTTCGGGTCGCTGCCCGCCCCGGCCGGTTCCCGGCCGCCGTCCGGGTACGCGGGGCCCCCGGGTGCGCCGCCGCCCGGTGCGTACGCCCCCGGCGGGCCGGGGCGCCCGCCTACCGGGCCCGCCGCGCACCCGGCCGCGGGGCCGATGCGGCCGCAGGCGCCGTCGGGCGGGCCGTTCCCGCCGCCGGGGCCGCCGCGGCGCCCGACGCTCGTGGCGCCGGTGCCGGGAGGCCCCGGCCGCGCCCCGCGGTTCCGGCTGATGAAGCGCCTCGGTGCCGGGGGGTTCGGTGGCGTCTGGCTGGCCCACGACGCGAAGCTCGGCCACACGGTCGCCGTGAAGTCCGCGCACGCCGCCGACCCCGAGACCGAGGAGCGGATCCGCCGGGAGGCCGCCGCGCTCGGGTCGATGCGGCACCCGTGCTGCGTGGAGATCTACGACCTGCTGCACGCGTCGTCGGACCCCGGCCTCCAGGGCATGGACGGCCTCGTGATCGTGATGCAGTACGTCGACGGCATGTCGCTCGGACAGCTGGTGGCCGAGCGGGGCACGGTCGACGACGTCTCCGCGGCCCGGATCTGGACCGGGGTGGCGGGCGCGCTGGACACCGCGCACCGGTCCGGGGTGCTGCACCGCGACCTCAAGCCCGGCAACATCGTCGTCGACCCGCACGGTCACCCGCACCTGATCGACTTCGGGATCGCCCGCAAGCAGGGCGACTCGACGCTGACCCAGACCGGCTACGTGCTCGGCACCCCCGACTACCTCGCCCCGGAGACGGCGGCGGGCAAGCCCGCGTCCCCGGCGTCGGACGGCTGGCAGCTGGCCGCCGCGGTCTCCTTCGCGCTGAGCGGGGCACCCCCGCGGGGCGAGTCGAGCGACGCCGTCGCCGGGCTCCGTGCCGCCGCGGCCGGGGGGAAGCTGACCCACCTGCCGTCGCGGACGGCGCACCTGTCGCTGCTCAAGCAGGCGTTGCGCACCGAGCCGCAGCGGCGTCCCGAGCTGCGGGCGGTGCAGGCGAAGCTGGACGGCTGGCTGCAGCGCCAGGGCTACCGCGCCGACGGGCCCGTCACGGCGGTGTTCGACCGGCAGTGACCCGGCGGGCCGGGCCCGGTGGTGTCTCGACCGGCCGGGCGCGCTCGGGCACCATTCCCGTCATGACGGGGGACGACGGGCAGGGCCGGGACGGGCAGGACACCGGGAGCGAGCAGCACTCCGGTGCGGTCGCCTCCGCCGGCAGCGTCGGGACCTCCGGCAGCGTCGCCGTCGCGGGCAGCGTCGACACCGGGGGGAGCGTCGCGGTGGCGGGCAGCGTCGCGACCGCCGGCAGCGTCGGCGTCGTCCGGAGCGCAGCCACCGCGGGCAGCGTCGCCGTGGCCGGGAGCGCGGCGACCGCCGGCAGCGTCGCGGTGGCGGGCAGCGTGGCCACGGCCGGGAGCGTCGCGGTGGCCGGCAGCGCCGGGACCGGCGGGAGCGCCGGGATCGTGGCGAGCGTCCTCACCCTGCTCGGGGTCGGGCTCCGGCGGTGCGTGGCGACCCTGGCCTGCGTGAACTGCACGCGGTGCGTGGCCTGCGTCGCCTGTGTGGACTGCGTGGACTGTGTCGGGTGCGTCGGCTGCGTCGGTCTCCGCGGGGCCGTCGGGCAGCGGGGCGTCCGCGCCTGACCGGCGACCCGTCAGAGCCAGGCGTCGGCGAAGAGCGTCCCGGCGAGACCGAGCCCCGCGACGGCGATCCCGATCCGCATCAGCCGTGCCGGGAGCCGCCGGGCGACGGCGGGGCCGATCCTGCCGCCGGCGACGAGGCCGAGCGCGAGCGCCGGCACCGCGGCCCACGCGACGTCCCCGAACAACGCGAACCCGACGGCCGCCACCGCGTTCGCCGCCCAGGTCAGCACGTTCTTCAGGGCGTTGGCGCGCAGCAGCGTCGCCCCCGGCAGCGACGCCAGCAGCGCCAGCATCAGCACGCCGGCGGCGGCGCCGAAGTAGCCGCCGTACACCGCGACCGCGAACACGCCGACCGTGACGCCTCGCCCGGGGGTCCGGGTGGAGTCCGGCCGCGGGGGCACGAGGAGCAGGACCGCGGCGCCGGCGACGAGGAACGGCACGATCCGTTCGAACCCGCCCTCCGGGGTCGCCAGCAGCAGGGCGGCACCGGTGGCGCCACCGAGCAGGGCCGGGAGCACCCACCGGCGGACCTGCGGGCCCGCGCCGCGCAGCTCGGGCCGCGAGCCGGCCACCGCCCCCGCACCCTGGAAGAGCAGGCACACCGTGTTGGTGACGTTGGCGGTCGTCGCGGGCAGGCCGACCGCGAGCAGCGCCGGGTAGGAGAACAGCGAGGCCAGACCGGCCACGGCACCGCTCAGGCCGGCGGCGAACCCGGCCACGAACAGCAGGGCGAGCTCCGGTGCGGTCACCGGCCGGGGAGGGGGAGCGGGAGATCGATGGCGATGCACACGACCCTACCCAGGGCGCACCGTCCGGACCCCGGACGTCCGACCGGGTGACACGCAGGTCACAATCACGCCGTGGGTGGGCGGCGCACGGCGCGACTGCAGGTGAGCGGGGTGCTCGCCGGCCTGCTCGTGCTCCTGGGCGCGTGCGGTGCGCCTGCTGCCGCACCCCCGGTGTCCCCGGCCCGGTCCACGCCCGCCGCCGCGCCGGCCACGGAGGAGCCCCCCACGACGGTTCCGACGGAGCCACCGGCGACCGGGCCGGTGCGGCCCTGCACCGGCGACGGTCTCGACGTCTCGGCCACCCCGCCCCGCACCGACGACGGCGGCACCCTCTCCGAGATCGTGTTCCGCAACACCGGCTCCGCGCCCTGCGTGCTGCGCGGCTACCCGGGCGTGTCGTTCGTGGCCGGGAACGAGGGCACCCCCGTCGGCCCGCGGGCCTCCGTCGAGGGGCCGCGCGCCGAGGTCCGGCTCGAGCCCGGCCGGGCCGCCACCTCCGCGCTGCGGGTCCGCGACACCGACCGCTACCCGGCCGCGGTGTGCGTGCCCGCCGAGGCCCGCGGGCTCCGGGTGCACCCGCCCGGCGGCAGCGGGGGGACGTTCGTGCCCCGGGCCGGCCGCGTCTGCTCCGGCGAGCCCCACCGGCCCCAGGTCACCGTGGAGTCGGTCGTCGCCCGCTGACGGCCGTGCTCACGTCGCCGGGACCGGGGTGCGCAGCGCGGGCCGCAGCACGGCGAGGGTCCCGGCCGCCGCCGCGACCAGCAGGACCGCGACGCCGAGCCGCCAGCCCGCCGACCCACCGCCGGTCAGGGTCCACCCGAGCGCCGCCACCGCGGGCCCGACGGCGCTGCCGACGGTCCGCGCGGTCATCGCGATCCCGCCGGTCGCGCCCTCGGTGCCGGGTGGCGCCGCGGCCAGCACCGCGGCGTTGACCGCCGGGTTGAACACCCCGCCGGCGACGCCGAGGAGCGCCATCCCCCCGGCCAGCGCGGCCCAGCCCGTCCCGGCGCCGAGCGGCAGCAGCGCCGCGAGCGCGAGCACGCTCAGCGCACCCCCGGCGACGGTGACCCGCAGGGGCCCGAACCGGTCGGTGAGCCGGCCCGCCACCGGCGAGGTCACCGCCACGGCGGCGACGAACACCAGCAGCGCGGAGCCGCCGGACGCGGCCGTCCCGCCCAGCACGTCGGCGACGAACCACGGCACCAGGAACGACACCAGCCCCGCCGTCGTCGACACCGCGAACAGGGCGGCGAGGGTCGGCCCGAACGACGGGCGGCGGACCAGGTCCCGCACCGCGCCCGCCGCGGGCAGGCGCAGCCATCCGGCGAACAGGACGACCGCGGCCACGGCGGCCACCGGCGACCGCCAGCCGGGGCCGCTCCCGTCGAGCGCGAGCAGTACGGCGGTCACCGCACCGCCGAGCAGCACCGCCTCGGCGAGCAGCGACCGTGCCGGCGCGGGCACGCCGCGCACCCGCCGCCGGTCCAGGAACAGGATCCCGGCGACGACCGCGGCCAGCACCGCGGGCACCTTCACCAGGAACACCGCACGCCAGCCCAGTGCGTCGGCGACGAGGCCGCCGGCCGGGGCACCGGCCATCGTGCCCACCGTCATGATCATGATGATGAAGCCGATCGCCCGGCCCCGGCGTTCCGGCGGGACCGACGCCGTCACGATCGGCATGTAGACCGCGACCACCAGGGCCGCGGCGACGCCCTGCACCACCCGGGCGACGACGAGCACCGCGAACGTCGGCGCCAGCACGGTCAGCGCCGTGCCGAGCAGGATCCCGAGCTGGGCCAGCAGGAACACCGGCCGCGGGTCGGCGCGGTCGCCCCACCGCCCGGCCGGGATGCCCAGTGCCGCCATCGGCACCGTGTAGGCCAGCATCACCCAGGCCGTCGCGCCCGGTCCGACGCCCATGTCGGCGCCGACGCCCGGCAGCGCGACCGCGGCGATCGTGATCTCCGAGGTCACCGCGAGCATCGCCAGCCCGAGTGCGGTGACGGCGCCCCGGCGGGCCGGGGCGCTCATGCGACGGTCCCGTAGGTGGCACGGGCGTCGCGCAGGGCCCGTCCCCACCACACGAGCTGGTCGGTGAGCACCCCGGCGGCGGCCGCGGCGGCACCGCCGTCGGCGGGACGGCCGTCGGCGCCGAAGAGCTCCGGGAAGGAGTGCAGGCTGACCGCGTCCCGTACCGGGGCGCCGTGCAGTTCGACGAACACCGGGCGCAGGTGCTCGACCGCGCGGATGCCGCCGGAGAGCCCGCCGTAGCTGACGAACCCGACCGGTTTCGTGGCCCACTCGGCGTGGAACGAGTCGATCGCCGTCTTCAGCCCGGCCGGGTAGGAGTGGTTGTACTCCGGGGTGACGACGACGAACGCGTCGGCCGCGGCCAGCCGCGCGCGCAGCGGGCCGGCCGGGGCCCGGTCGAGTGCGGGGGAGAGGTCCGCGCCGAGCAGGTCGACGACGTCGACCGTGACGTCGTCGCGGTCGTCGATCTCGCCGGCGAACCAGCGGGCCGCGGTCGGTCCGAACCGCCCGGCGCGGACGCTGCCGACGATCACGGCGATGCGGATCGGTGTGCGGATCGGTGTGCGGCTGGGTGTGTCCGTGCCGGTCATGGCGGTGCTCCTCACGTCGTCGGGTGGCCTCCCCACCCGATCCGCCGCGACGCTAGAAGCTGGAGCTGACTTCAGGTCAAGAACATCACCGGCCGGCGTGCAGCGCGAACCACAGCTCGGCCCGCACGCCGGGGGAGTCGAGGTCCCGGTCCAGCAGCGCACCCGCCTTCTCGATCCGGGCGCGCAGCGTGTGCCGGTGCACCCCGAGCCGGGTCGCGGCCGGGTCCCACTGCCCGTGGTGGGCGAGCCACTCGCGCAGCGAGCCGACGAGGTCGCCGCGGCGCTCGGCGTCGTGGCGTACCAGCGGGGCCAGCACCGACTCGGCGAACGCCTCCGCGTCCTCCGGCAGCACCAGTGCCGACAGCCCGCGGGCGGCGAGATCGGCGAAGCGGACGGTGCGGCGGTCCAGGCGCTCGGCGGCGTCGAGCGCGCGCCCCGCCTCGCGCAGGGCCCGGGCCAGGCCGGTCACCGGGGCGGGGTCGGAGATGCCGGCCCGGACGTCGCGGCCCCGGGAGGCCACGGTGAGCAGCGGCGGCACGGCGTCCGCGCCGACGATCACCGCCACCCGGCCGTCGAGCTCCGCGTGGAAACCGGCCGACGCCCGCTCCAGGGTGTCGAGCAGCACGTCGAACCGGCCCGTCGCCGGCCGTCCGCCCAGCGCGACGGCCACCAGGTCGCCGTCGGGGAGCGGCCCCCAGGTGTCGGCCAGGACCTGCTCGGCACCGGAGCCGGGCAGCACGGCCAGTGCCCGGAGCACCGCGGTGCGCACCCGGTGCTCGGCCCGTCCCGCGGCGGCGCTGCGGGCGTGCGCGAGGGTCAGCACCGACACCGCGGAGCCGATGACCTGCCGGTCGACCGGGGAGAACTGGCGGTCCCGGCCCACGACGAGGACCGAGGGCCCGACCATCCGCACCGGCTGGAGCACGACCTGCCCGCCCCCGGCGGCGACCGTGACGCTGGAGGGGCCCGCGTGCTCGCGGACCCGGGCGATCTCGCCCGCCAGCGCGGCGGCCCGCCGCGAGGACGGGCGCGGTGCCGCGTACCGGACGCGCTCGTCGGCGTCGGAGATCAGCGACCACGCGTCGAGGCGCTCGGCGAGCCGGTCGAGCACCCGCCCGGGACCCGACTCGCGGTCGTCGCCGAGCGCGGCGGCGGTGAGCGCGCGCTGGGCCTCGTCGGTGCGGACGACCTCGGCGTAGCGCTCGGCGGCCCGGGCCTCGGACACGGCCCGGCTCAGCGCCAGGAACGGGGTGCGCTCGGGGACCTCCACCAGCGGGAGCCCGGCCCGGGCGCACGCCACGGTGACGGCGGGCAGCAGGTCGTCGTGGCCGAGACCGGTGCCGAACCCGAGGCCGGCGAGCCCGTGCGCGGCGAGCCGGGCGACGTAGCCGTCGGGGTCGGCCGCCGGGCCGAGCCCGGTGGTGAGCAGCAGCTCGCCGCCGTCGAGGTACGGCGTCGGATCGGACAGTTCGCTCGAATGCACCCAGGTGATGCGTCGTTCCAGATCCGCGGAGGGACACGCGGAGCGCAGTCCGAGGCTGCGGTCCGCGCAGAGCTCACGCAACGAGACCGGCACGGCTCCCCCTGACAGATCGGAGTGTGGTGACCCTCGAACTGGACGATCGGGACACTACCGCGTCCGGGTGTCGTGGATCACGCTGTGCCACACGCAGGACGTCGGCGAAGGGAAGCCCAGCGTGACCACCACCGCGCCCCGGTACGTCGGGACGAGCCTCCCGCGCAAGGAGGACCCGGCCCTGCTGACCGGCCGGGCGACCTGGACCGACGACATCGTCCCGCCGGGGACCCTGCACATGGCGTTCGTCCGCAGCCCGCTGCCGCACGCCCGGATCACGAGCATCGACACCGGCGCCGCGCGGCAGCACCCGGGTGTCCGGGCCGTCCTGACCGCCGACGACGTCGACGGCGAGTTCCTCGCCGGCATCCCGTGCGGCTGGCCGGTCACCGAGGACATCAAGGTCCCCGACCACCGCCCGCTGGCCGCCGGGGTGGTCCACCACGTCGGCGACGGCGTCGCGGTCGTGCTCGCCACCAGCGCCGCCGCCGCGCGGGACGGGGCCGACCTGGTCGACGTCGAGTACACCGAGCTGCCCGCGGTCGTCGACATGGCCGACGCGCTGGCCGACGACGCCCCGCTCGTGCACGCCGAGCTCGGCACCAACCACTGCTACACCTGGCCGCTGGCCACCGGGGACGTGGACGCCGCGTTCGCCGGCGCCGACGTCGTCGTGTCGGGGCGGTACCTGCAGCAGCGGGTGGTGCCCTCGCCGATGGAGCCGCGCGCCGTCGTCTGCGTCCCGGACGCGGTCGGTGGCGGGTTCACCGTCTACACCGCCACCCAGGTGCCGCACTTCGTCCGGGACATCCTGGCCGCGTGCACCGGCATCGCCGACACGAAGATCCGGGTCGTCGCACCGGACGTCGGCGGCGGGTTCGGGGCGAAGCTCAACGTCTACGCCGAGGAGTTCCTCGCCCTGGTCCTGGCCCGGAAGCTGGGCACCCCGGTCAAGTGGACCGAGACGCGCTCCGAGCACCACCAGGCCACGACGCACGGCCGCGGCCAGATCCAGGACGTCTCGGTGGCCGCCACCCGCGACGGGAAGATCCTCGCGATGCGGGTGGAGCTGCTCGCCGACATGGGCGCCTACCTGCAGCTGCTCACCCCGGGCATCGCCGTGTTCGGCGCCTTCACCTTCTGCGGGCTCTACGACTTCGGCAGCTACTCCTTCACCGCGAAGGGCGTGTTCACCAACCTCACCCCGACCGACGCCTACCGCGGCGCCGGCCGCTCCGAGGCCGCGTACGGCCACGAGCGGATCATGGACGACCTGGCCCGCGAGCTGGGGATGGACCCCGCCGAGGTGCGGCTGCGCAACCTGCACCCGAAGTTCGACGAGCCGCGTACGGTCCCCTCCGGCGTCCAGTACGACTCCGGCGACTACGAGACCTGCATGCGCACCGCCATGGACCTGGTCGGGTACGACGCGCTGCGGGCCGAGCAGGAGGAGCGCCGCGCATCCGGCGACCCGGTGCAGCTCGGCATCGGGTTCGGCAACTTCACCGAGTCCGGCGGGCTCTCCCCGTCGAAGGTCGCGGCCGGGGTCCGGCTGCAGTCCGGCGGCTGGGAGCAGGCCACCGTCCGGATGACGACGAGCGGCAAGGTCGAGGTCGTCACCGGCACGTCGCCGCACGGCCAGGGGCACGAGACGGCCTGGTCGCAGATCGTCGCCGACCGGCTCGGCGTACACCCCGACGACGTCGAGGTCCTGCACGGCGACACGCTCGTCGCCCCGTTCGGCCGGGACACCTACGGCTCGCGCAGCCTCGCCGTCGGCGGCACCGCCGTCCACCTCGCGGCCGGGAAGGTGCTGGACAAGGCGATGCTGATCGCCGCGCACCTGCTCGAGGCCGACGAGTCCGACCTGGAGTTCAGCGGCGGGCAGTTCCGGGTGGCGGGTACCGGCGGGCCGTCGGTGACCATCCAGGAGGTCGCCGGGGCGGCGTCGCTCGCGGCGGACCTGCCCGAGGGCATGGAGCCCAACCTGACCGCCGACTCGGCGTTCGACCCGCCGAACTTCACCTGGCCGTTCGGCACGCACGTCTGCGTCACCGAGGTCGACACCGAGACCGGGTTCACCCGGATCCGCCGCTACGTCGCCGTCGACGACTGCGGTGTCGTCGTGAACCCGACGATCGTCGAGGGCCAGCTGCACGGCGGCATCGCGCAGGGCATCGGCCAGGCCCTCTACGAGCACGCCACGTTCGACGATGCCGGGAACCCGACCGCGGGCAACCTCGCGTCCTACACGGTGCCGTCGGCGTCGGACCTGCCGAACTTCGAGCTGACCCAGACCGTCACCCCGTCGCCGACGAACCCGATGGGGGTCAAGGGGATCGGCGAGTCCGGTGCGATCGGCTCGTCCCCTGCGGTGGTCAACGCGGTGATCGACGCGGTCGCACACCTCGGCGTCACCCACGTCGACATGCCGGCGACCCCGCAGGCCGTCTGGCGGGCGATCACGGCCGCGGCGCGGAAGACTGCCTGACCCCAGGGGAGAGGAGGCACCTCATGGTGGCCATCAACTGCGACATGGGCGAGTCGTACTCGATCTACCACTGCGGCGACGACGAGGGGCTCATGCCCTACGTGACCGTCGCCAACGTGGCCTGCGGGTTCCACGCGTCGGACCCCCGCGTCATGACCCGGACGGTGAAGCTCGCCAAGCGGCACGGCGTCCGGGTGGGCGCGCACCCGTCGCTCCCGGACCGGGAGGGCTTCGGCCGGCGCGAGATGAAGCTCGACCGCGACGAGCTGACCGCGGCCGTCGTCTACCAGATCGGGGCGCTGACGGGATTCCTGCGCGCCGAGGGCATGGAGCTCCATCACGTCAAGGCGCACGGCTCGCTCTACGGCATGGCGTCGCGCGACGAGGAGGTCGCGGCCGCCGTCGCCGACGCGGCCGACGTGTTCGGCGCGCCGCTGATGGGCATGGCGGGCTCGGTGCACGAGAAGGTCTGGGGCGACCGCCCCGCCGGGTTCATCTCGGAGTACTACGCCGACCTGGACTACCGCGACGACGGCTCGCTGATCATCACCCGCGAGCACCAGGCCTTCGACCCGGAGACGTCCGCGGCGGGCGCGCTGCGCGCGGTCACCGACGGCGTCGCGACCTCCGAGAACGGTCGCGAGATCCCGGTGCGCGCCGACTGCGTCTGCGTGCACTCCGACACCCCGAACGCGGTCGAGCTGGCCCGTGCCGTCCACACCGCGCTGACGCCCCACCTGAGCTGAGGAGCCGCACATGTCCCGTCACGAGGTCGTCTCGCCGATCCCCGGCGTCTTCTACCGGCGGCCGGACCCGGACAGCCCGCCGTTCGCCGAGGACGGCAGCGCCGTGTCCGGCGACTCGCCGGTCGGCCTGGTCGAGGTCATGAAGTCGTTCCACCAGATCGCGGCGGGGGCGTCCGGCACGCTCGTCGAGTTCCTCGTCGGCGACGAGGACGAGGTGGACGCCGGCCAGCCGGTGGCGGTCATCGAGATCGGCTGAGGGACGGCACCGTGGAGAAGCTGCTCGTCGCCAACCGCGGCGAGATCGCCGTCCGGATCGTCCGGGCCGCCCGCGACCTGGGGATCCGGACCGTCGCCGTGCACTCGAAGGCCGACGCCGGCGCGCTGCACACCCGGCTCGCGGACGCCGCCGTCGAGATCGGGCCGTCGCCGGCGTCGAAGTCGTACCTGGTCGCCGACGCGGTCCTGGCGGCCGCGGCGGAGACCGGTGCCGACGCCGTGCACCCGGGCTACGGCTTCCTGTCCGAGCGGGCGTCGTTCGCCGCGGCCGTCGCCGGCGCCGGGCTGACGTTCGTGGGGCCGTCGGCGGCGACGATCGAGCGGATGGGCGACAAGGTCGCCGCCCGGGAGGTCGCCCGCGCCGCCGGTGTGCCGACCGTGCCGGGCACCCCCGGCGGCGTCGACGGCGTGGACGCCGCCGCGGCGGCCGCCCGCGACGTCGGCTACCCGGTGATGCTCAAGGCCGCGGCCGGCGGCGGTGGGCGCGGCATCCGGGTCGTGGACGACGAGGACGGGCTCCGGGCGGCCTTCGGGCAGGCGTCCACCGAGGCGCTGAAGGCGTTCGGCGACGGGACCATGTACCTGGAGCGGTACGTCGAGAAGGCCCGGCACGTGGAGGTGCAGGTCCTCGGTGACGGCTCGTCCGCGGTGCACCTGTTCGAGCGGGAGTGCTCGCTGCAGCGGCGCAGGCAGAAGGTCGTCGAGGAGGCGGTCTCCCCGGGGATCACCGACGCCGTCCGGGACCGCATGACCGCCGCGGCGGTGGCGCTCTGCCGGGAGGTCGGCTACACCTCCGCCGGCACCGTCGAGTTCCTCGTCGACGACGCCACGCAGGAGTTCTTCTTCATCGAGATGAACACCCGCATCCAGGTCGAGCACCCGACGACCGAGCTCGTCACCGGCATCGACCTGGTCGCCGAGCAGCTGCGGATCGCGGCAGGGGAGCCGCTGCGCCCCGGACAGGACGGCATCGAGCGGCGCGGGCACGCCGTCGAGTTCCGGATCTGCGCCGAGGACCCGGAGCGGGACTTCCTGCCCCAGCCCGGACCGGTCGGCCGGATCACCCTGCCGTCGGGGCCGTGGGTCCGCTGCGACACCTGGCTCGAACCCGACGCGACCGTCCCGCCGTACTACGACTCGCTGCTGGCGAAGGTCGTGGTCTGGGGCGGTGACCGGGCCGAGGCGCTCGCGCGGTCGCGCCGGGCGCTGGAGGAGTTCTCCGTCGACGGCATCCCCACGACCGCGGGGCTCCTGCGGTCGCTGGTCGACGAGCCGTGGATGGCGTCCGCCGACTTCCACACCGCAACGCTCGAGCACTGGTTGAGAGGGGACAAGGCATGAGCGCCCGCTACAGCTGGGGCGGCGACGAGTTCGTGTTCGTCGAGCTGGCCGAGGAGATGAGCCTGCAGGCGAACTTCAAGACCGTCGCCATCACCAACCTGCTCCGCGACGAGCGACCGGACGGGATCCTCGAGATCTGCCCGGCCAACGCGTCGTACCAGGTCCGCTACGACCCCGACGTGCTGGAACCGCACGCCTTCCTGGCCCACCTGAAGGAGCTGGAGGACCGCGTCGGCGACGCGCTCGGCGTGACCCTGGACTGCCGGGTCGTCGAGATCCCGGTGCTCTACCAGGACCCGTGGACCACCGAGACGCTGATGCGGTTCCGCGACCGTCACCAGGACCCGGACGCCACCGACATCGAGTACGCGGCCCGGATCAACGGCTTCGCCGGTGTCGACGAGTTCATCGGCGCGCACTCCGGGTCGCCCTGGTTCACCTCGATGGTCGGGTTCGTCGCCGGACTGCCCTTCAAGTACCAGATGGTGCCGCGGGAACGGCAGATCGTGGTGCCCAAGTACCTGCGCCCGCGCACCGACACCCCGAAGCAGACCGTCGGCTACGGCGGCTGCTTCTCCTGCATCTACTCGGTGCGCGGCGCCGGCGGCTACCAGATGTTCGGCATCACCCCGGCGCCGATCTACGACCCGCGGCAGACCAAGCCGGACTTCACCGAGCACACGGTGTTCATGCGGCCCGGCGACATGGTCAAGTTCCGGCCCATCGACCGCGACGAGTACGACGACGCGCAGGCGCGGGCCGAGGCGGGGGAGTACCGGATCACCGTCCGGCCCGTCGAGTTCGACCTGCAGCCGTTCCTGGACGACCCGGACGGCTACAACAAGCGCCTCCTGGAGGTCCTCGCATGACGGCGATCGAGGTCCGCAAGCCCGGTCTGTCCACGACGGTCCAGGACCGCGGACGATCGGGGTACTACCACCTGGGCATCCCGCCGTCCGGTGCACTGGACATGTACTCGCCCGAGGTGGCGAACGCGCTGGTCGGCAACACGCCGGACGCCGCGGTGCTCGAGATCGTCTACATGGGCCCGGAGCTGCGGTTCACCGGCCCCGCCGTCGTCGCGGTGACCGGCGCGGAGATCGCACCACGGGTGAACGGCGAGGCGCGCCCGCAGTGGGAGTCGTTCGCCGTCGCCGAGGGCGACGTGCTCGACTTCGACTACCTCAAGGCCGGGGCGCGTGCCTACCTGGCGGTGTCCGGCGGGCTCGACACCCGGGTCGACCTCGGCAGCCGCGCCACCTACGTGATCGGCTCGCTCGGCGGCGTGGACGGCCGCCCGGTCGCCGAGGGCGACGTGCTCCCGGTCGGCGACGGCGGGACGGGCCGCCCCGGGCGCGTGCTGCCGGCCGCGCTGCGCCCGGTCATGGCGAAGGACGTCGAGGTACGGGTCGTGATGGGCCTCTACGACCACCGGCTGACCGACACCGGCCGGGCCACGTTCCTCGACACGACCTGGACGCTGACGCCGGTCGCCGACCGGATGGGGTTCCGCTACGCCGGCGGGCAGCTGGAGACCGTCGACCGCGAGCCGCCGTTCGGGGCGGGGCAGGACCCGTCGAACATCGTCGACTCGCCCTACCCGATCGGCTCGATCCAGGTGCCGGGCGGCGTGGAGCCGATCGTCCTGCACCGCGACGCCGTCTCCGGCGGCGGGTACATGATGGTCGCGACGGTGATCTCCGGTGACCTGGACGTCGTCGCCCAGTCGGCCCCCCGGACCCGGACCCGGTTCGTCGAGGTCGATCTGGAGACCGCGCTGGGGTTGCGCGCCGAACGGAAGGACCGGATCGCCCGCATGTACGCCGCGTTGGGCGATTGACCCGTTCGATTCCCCCGATCGGGGTGGCCGAACGCGATCATCTGGTCCACACTCGACGCTCGGTCACACACCGATCACGGGGAGGCGGCGGACGCAGATGAGCGGCAGGCACCGGAGGACCGTTCGTGCGGGGCTCGTCAGGAAGATCCTGGCGGTCGCAGTGCCGTCGATCGGCGCGCTCGCGCTGGCGGCGGCCGTCGTCATCGGCAGTGGCATGGTCGGCGACCGCGCCGGCGCCCGTCCGGCCGAGCCGGAGGCGGGTGGGCCCGACCCGGTGGGGACACCACGGCCGGGCACGACCGGCGAGTCGTCGCCGCTCGCGGCACCGGCGCCCGATCCGGCCGGGGCCGCGGGGTCGGCCGCCGGAGCGGTACCGCGCGCCGCCGGATCCGACCGCTCCGCCGGAACGGCGCAGGACGGGTCGTCCGGTGCGCGGAGCGCTCGGCCGGACCGTGGTGCCGCCCCGGGCAGCGGCTCGTCCTCCAGCGCTTCCTCCAGCGGCTCGTCGAGCGGTTCGTCGTCGGGCAGCGGGTCCGCGTCCGGGGGCAGCTCCTCCGGCGGTGGGCACGACCGCGCGTCGGGATCGGGCACGGCCACCGGACGGGACACCGCCACCGGGCCGGCCGACCCCGTCGCCGTTCCCCGGCAGCGTTCCGCCGGTCCCACCGGTACCCCGGCCGCACAGCAGCCCAGCACCCCGCAGCAGCCCAGCGCCATGCAGCAGCCCAGCGCCCCGCAGGAGCCCAGCGCCCCGCAGCAGAACACGGTCCCGCAGCAGCGCTCGGCGGAGCCGTCCCCGTCGTCGGCTCCGGGCAGCCGCTCCGAGCCGGCCGACCAGGACCCGTCCGACGGCTCCGGCTCCGGTGGATCGGCCCGCGACGACGACCGGGGTTCCGACGACGCCCTGGTCCGGCTGCGGCTGAAGGTGCTGGAGTCCCAGGACGTCGAGGTACGCGTCCCGGGGCCCGCACTGTCGCTGATCGGCGACTGAGCGGGCGCCGCCACCCGGCCCGTCCGAGCCCCGCTGTCGGCGCCGGCGCCGCCCTCCGCATCCGGTCACCGCGTGCCGTGCGTCACCGGACGGCCCGGCCCGCTCGTCGACGTCACCCGCTGAACCGGCCCGGACCGGCCGGACCCACCCGATCGGCGCATGACCGGGGCGCCGGACAGCCGTCACGATCATGGGTATGACTGCGCCGAACGGCTCATCGGAATGTGGCTGATGCCGGGCCGGCACTCCGTCCCGGGCGCGCCGGAGGCGCCGGAGGCGGCACCGCCGGGCGGCCCGAACGGGCCGGACCCGCTGCGGGAGGCTCCGCCGGAGCCCGTCGCGCGGCCCGGGGACCGGGCTCCCGCCGCCGGTCACGCCACGCGATCCGTGACCGGCGGCGGGCGGCCCGCGCGGCGTCTGCGGACGGTGCTCGCCGGCGTCGTACCGGTCCTGCTGGCGGCCTCGTTCGCCGCGGCGGTCGGGACGGGGCCGCTGGGCGGGAACGCTCCGGCCGGGCAGCGCACCGGACTGTCGGTGCCGGTCCCGACGTTCGCGGGCGGCCCGCCCGCCTCGTCGCCGGAGGGTGCCACGGACGGGGGCGTGATGGAGGCCTCGCCCGACCTGCGGGCGCGGCCGCCCGCCACGGCGGGGGCGGGGTCACGCGAGACGGCGGCAGCGGGGGCCGCCGGGGACGCGGCACGCGCCGCTGCCGTCCGGGTGGCCGACGAACGCGCGGTGGCGCAGGAGCGGGCGCAGGAGGCCCGGCGGGCGGAGCAGCGCGCGGCCGCGCAGCGGGCCGGACGCGAGCGCGCGCAGGAGCGGCAGGCCGCCGAGCAGCGTGCGGATCAGCAGCGTGCGGATCAGCAGCGTGCGGACCAGCAGCGTGCCGATCAGCAGCGTGCCGATCAGCAGCGCGCCGCCGAGGAGCGGGCCGCGCAGGAGCGGCGCGACCGGGAACGGGCGGAGCAGCGGGCCCGGCAGGCGCCGGCCCCGTCGGCGCCGCCGCCGGCCGGCACCCCGGCAGCCCCGGCCGGACCTCCGCCGCCCCCGGCGGGCGGGACCCCGGACGGCACCGGACCGGGCGCACCGCCCCGCCCGTCGCCCGCGGCCGAGGGCGCCGTGTAGCGCGGCCCCGGCGTCCGCGCCGGGACCCGTGTGGGTGAGCGGCGGCCGGGCCGCTCGCGCCGCACTCCGGTTCGCGCCATCATCGCTGACCACTACGCCGTTCGGTCGTGCCGGGGAGGGTCCTGATGGGCGGACGTAATCGCGTGCCGCGGGCCGAGCGGCGTGGGTCCCCGTGGACCGCACACGTCGTGCTCCCGCTGGTCGCGGCCGTCGGGGTGGTGGCGACCGTCGTCGCCGTCGTGACCGCAGGAGGGCTGCTCGCCGAGCGGGGGGCCGATGCACCCCGGTCCGGCCCGGGGACGGCCGCCCTGTCCGCCCCGCTCCGGCCCCGGACGGCTCCGCCGATCACCCTGCCGGCGTCCGGCGGGGCGGCCGACGCCGCTGCCGCGGCGGCCCGGGCCGCGACCGACCGGGCGTCGGGTGACACGGCGGAGGACGACGGCACGACCGACGGCACGACCGACGGCACGACCGACGGCACGACCGACGGCACGACCGACGGCACGGACGACGGCACGGACGACGGCACGGACGACGGCACGGACGACGGCACGGCGGAGGGCGACGCGGACCCCGGTCCGGCCGGCGGCATCGGGACCGGCGTCTGCGACCTCGACGGCCCGCCGAGGTTCGACGACCCGCAGAACCCGGACATGATCACCAACAGGGACTGCGGCTACGTCGACGACCAGGGGCGGGAGCGGTCCCGCGACCCCTGGATCGACGACCAGCTGCTGCAGATGCAGGACGGCTGACCGGGATCCGGTGTTTCGACCCGTCCCGAACGGGATACGGAAGGCGGGACTGGAGGCGATCACATGAGCGGTAGGCACCGACGTCCAGGCAGTACCCCCGCCCGCCGTGCCCTGCTGGGCACGGTCCCGCTGGTCGGCGGGGCCGGTCTCGTGACCGGGCTGCTGGCCGGGGCGGCCCCCCAGCCGATCGGCCCGGCCGCGGTGGCCACCACGCTGCCACCACCGGCGGAGCCCGAACTCCCGGGCGCCACGGCGTCCGGCGCGCTGCCCGGGCGTGGGGAGACCGCGATCGACGCCGTCGCCGGCGCCCGTGACGCCGCGCTGGCGCGGGAGGCCGCCGAGACCGCGTCGGCGGACCGGGTCAGCACCGTCGCCGACGAGCTCCGCGCACAGGCCGACGAGCGCGCCGAGCGCGCGCGGGCCGCCGGTGACTCCGAGCTGGCGGACTACCACCGCGCGGAGGCCGAACGCCAGGAGCAGGCGGCGGCGTCGTCGCGGGCGGTGGTCCCGGCGGACTCGGAGCCCGTGGCGGATCCGGGTGAGCAGTGCCGGTCGGCCGACCTCCTGCAGCTCGGCCCGCTCAGCCTCGCCGGCCCGGACGATCCCGACTGCGAGGTCGACCCGTGGGTGGCCGGGCAGGTGCAGGACAGCGAGCCGGGCTGACCGCTACCCGGCCGGTTCGAGCACGGTGAGGCCGAGCGCCGCACAGATCGCGCCGGCCTGCGCGGACGAGATGATCGCGCCCCGCAGCGCGCCCGGGGTGTCGGGCGTGACCTCACCCAGGTCGCACGTGCGCAGGTCCGCCTCCTCCAGCCGGGCGGCGCGCAGCACCGTCCCCCGCAGCCGGCACCGCTCGAAGCCGACGGTGCGCAGGTCGGCGCCCGACAGGTCGGCCTCGGACAGGTCGCACCCGGAGATCCGCAGTCCACGCAGGCTCAGGTCCTGGAGGTCGGCGATCTGCAGGTTGCAGCCCGACAGCGTGAACGACGCCGTCAGGCCGCGCATGCCGCGCAGGGAGACCCCGATCATCCGGCAGCCGTCGAAGCGGGTGTCGCCGAGGACCGCCCCGGCGAAGCGTGCGCCCGAAAGGTCCACACCGGACAGCACGGCGTCGGTCAGGTCCGCCTCGCGCAGGTCGACGGCGGCGAGCGAGGTGCCGGTGATGCGGGCCCGGTCCAGCCGCGCCCCGCGCAGGTCGGCCCCGGCGAGCGAACCACCGTGCAGCTCGAGCCCGGCGAGGTCGGTCTCGCGCAGGTCGCACTCGTCCAGGACGGGCCCGTGGACCGGCTGCCCGCTCCGTGCCGCGGCGATCAGGTCCTCGGGCGTGCTGACGTCGGCGCTCACCGTGCCAGCCTCGCACGGGGCACCGACGGTCCCGTGCGGCGCGGTGGTGCCCGCTACGACGAGGCGGTGGCGGGCGGTGCGTCCGGTCCCACGGGGAGGCACCGGACCGGCTGTGCGTGGTCCGGGTCGAGCGCGTTGGTGATGTGCTGCAACGTGACCGGGTCGAACGCGACGGCGACGTGCTCGGCCAGGTCGGTCGGGCACCCCTCCTGCAGGACGATGTTGTCGGCGCCGTCCATGAGCCCCGAGGTGTAGGGCACGACCAGCTCGTCGTAGCGGGTGAGGATCATCGTGTAGTCGACGCCGTCGACCCGCGGCCCGCCGCCGGAGTTCATCTCGGCGAGGAAGTCCGAGCCGCGCAGGAACTGCCGGCACGACGCGCAGAGCGGGTCGAGCGCGAGCCCGATCGCCGGGCCGAGCCCCAGCTGCTCACCGGTGCGGTTCAGCAGCGCCAGCCCCGCGGTGCTCGTGCCGTCCCACAGCGGGGTCATGCCGACGTACCGGTCGACGTGCTCGGCGCCGCCGAGGAACTTCACGTAGTGGTTCGGCATCAGCGAGCCCTCGGAGTGGCCGACGATGTCGACCTTCTCCGCGCCGGTCTCGTCGAGGACCCGGTCCACGAAGTCGGAGAGCTCCGCGGCGCTCGCCTCCATCGGCGCGAGACCGCCGACCTGGGTGAGCGGCGGTGCGGCGAGCGGGTTGTGGCCGTAGGTGAGGGAGAAGACGCAGTAGCCGCGCTGCTTCAGCCGGGGCGCGATGTAGGCCCAGTTGTTCGCCTGGTTCGCCGACAGCCCGTGCACGAGGACGACCGGGTTCGGGTGGTCCGCGCCCGGTTCGCAGTCCCAGTCGTTCGACCCGGCCGGGGACGGGTCCAGCAGGTCCTGACCGGGCAGCGCCGGGGCGGAGCCGGCGGCGGGTGCCGGGCCGGGTGTGGCCGGTGTGGCCGCCCGGGCCACGGGCGTCACGAGCGCCGAACCGACGACCACCGTCGCCAGTGCGATCGCCGCGATCGCGCCCCATCGCCGTCGGTCCATGCTCGCCGCCTCCTCGCACCGGTTACCGAGCGGTACAACGAGGACGGACCCGGAAGGTTGCGGGCCGTGACCACATGCGGCCGTCCGGGTGAGGGGAGTGGCCGCCGACGGGCACCGCGCTCAGGCGGGAGGGGAGTCCTGTGGCGGGCGCCCGCCGCGACGCATGTTGCCGTTGGTGGTGCGCCGGGTGGGGTCGATGAGGCGCTTCCACTTGGCCTGTGCGGCCTGCCTGCTCGACATCTGCGCCTGCACGGCGTCGGCCACCTGCTGCCAGGTCAGGCCGTCCGACCGCAGGGTCCGGATGAGATCGCGTTCGTAGGCGTCGGCCAGGCGGTGCATCTCCTGGACGAGCGCGTACCAGGCCGCGGCGGCGTCACGGGTCAGCACGCCCTCGGCGGCCCGGGTCTTCATGTCCTCCAGCTGTTCGGGCAGGGACTGCCGCTTCCGGGCGATGGACGGGTCGGCACGCTCCAGCCACCGCTGGGCCTCCTCGATGTTCACGATGTCAATGTTTCATTGACGCCAGCCGATCGTCAACGAAACGACGACCACCGCACCCCGCCACGACGGGGGAGCCGGGCCGCCGGTCCACCGAGGATCGCCGTGACCCTCGACGCGACGGGTGCCCGTCGGGTGGAATGCCCGGATCACCGGTACCGGGGGAGGGCACGTGACCCGACAGGACGACCAGGGGTTCGTGAAGGTGCTCGGCCGGGCGGACGTGCTCGCCGTCGGCTTCGGAGCGATGATCGGCTTCGGCTGGGTGGTGCTCGCGGGGGACTGGGTCTCCGGTGCGGGGACGGCCGGCGCCGCGCTCGCCTTCGTCCTGGGTGGCGGGGTGATGGCCGTCGTCGGCCTCACCTACGCCGAGCTCGTCTCGGCGATGCCGAAGGCCGGCGGCGAGCACCACTACGTGCTGCGCGCGCTCGGGTCGAGGTGGGCGTTCGTCGCGTCGTGGGCGATGGTGCTCGGCTACCTGTCGGTGGTGGCGTTCGAGGCGGTCGCGCTCCCGGAGACCGCGCTCTATCTGTTCCCCGACCTGCAGGCCGGGCTCCTGTGGACGGTCGCCGGCTACGACGTCCACGCCACCTGGGCGCTGGTCGGGATCGCCGGCGCCGTCGTCGTCACCTGGCTCAACTACATCGGGATCCGGCCCGCCGCCGTCGCCCAGACGGTCGCGGTGGCCTTCCTGGTCGGCGTGGCGTTCGTGATGCTCACCGGCATCGCCGCGGGTGGCAGCGCCGCCACGGCCGAACCGTGGTTCACCGGCGGGGTCGCCGGGATGCTCGGCGTCCTCGTCGCCGTGCCGTTCCTGTTCGTCGGGTTCGACGTCATCCCGCAGTCGGCCGAGGAGATCCGGCTCCCCGAACGCCACATCGGACGGCTGCTGGTCGTCTCCGTCCTGATGGCGATCGCGTTCTACGTGGTCATCGTCCTCGGCACCGGTGCCGCGCTCGGCGACGACGAGCTCGCGGGCTCGCAGCTCGCCGCGGCCGACGCGATGGCGACGCTGTGGGGGCACCCGGCGTTCGGCACGCTGCTCGTGCTCGGCGGCATCGCGGGCATCCTGACCAGCTGGAACGCCTTCCTCATCGGCGCGAGCCGCCTGGTGTACGCCATGGCGGCCTCGGGGATGCTGCCGCGCTGGTTCGCTGTGGTGCACCCGCGCCACCGGACGCCGTCGCACGCCGTGCTGTTCATCGGCGGCCTGTCGGTGCTGGCGCCGCTGTTCGGCGACAGCATGCTGACCTGGCTGGTGAACGCCGGCGGGATCACGATCACCATGGGCTTCACGATGGTCGCGGTGACGTTCCTGGTGCTGCGTCGGCGCGAGCCGGCGCTGGAGCGGCCGTTCCGGGTGAGCGGGGGGCCGGTGGTCGGGACGGTCGCGGCCGTCGCCGGGCTCGTCCTGTTCTCGCTGTACCTGCCCGGGATGCCCGCCGCGCTCGGTGCGCCCGAGTGGATCATCGTCGGCGGCTGGTGGGTCGTGGGCCTGTGGTTCCTCACCCGGTTCCCCGAGGTGGGCCCCGGCGTCGACGCCGAGGAACGCCTCGTCCGGGCCACCGGCCGCTGACCGGCCCCGTGGCCCCGGGCCCGGGCTTCCCCGGCCCGCCGCAGTGATGTCGTGCGGCCACGGTGCGCGGCGGGGCCCGCAGCCGTCACCATGCGTCCATGTCCACCGACATCGATACCCGGACCGGCGGCACCACCCCCGCCGCCGCGTCCACCGCACCGGTCACCGTCTCCTTCACCCGCCGGGCCGATCCCGGGCACGCCACCGAGATGACCGCCTGGATCCGGTCCGGCCTGCTCCTCGCGGAGGGCTTCCCCGGATTCCTCGGCGGCGGCTGGGTCCGCACCCGCGGCGGGTCCGACGAGTGGCACATGCTCGCCCGGTTCGACTCGCACGAGTCGCTCGCCCGCTGGGAGGCCGCCCCGGAGCGCCGCTGGTGGCTCGGGTCGGCGCAGGGCCTGGCCGAGATGACGCGCAGCGAGCGCCGCACCGGCATCGAGGGCTGGTTCGACGAGGCCGAGAAGGTCGAGACGGCGGGGCCGCCGCAGCCGACCCCGCCCCGCTGGAAGCAGGCGACGACGATCTGGCTCGTCTTCTTCCCGATGAACCTGCTCGCGACCGTGACCCTCGGAGCGCTGCTCGCCGACTGGCACGTCGTGCCGCGGATCGCGGTCACGACGATCGTCCTGACGCCGATCATGGTCTACCTCGTGCTGCCCTGGATCACCCGCGTGCTCGGCTGGTGGCTGCACGACACACGCTTCCGCGACCGGCACCGGGGCCCGGTGGGCTGACCGGCCCCGGTCACGGGACGGGGGCTCCGGGTGTCGCACGGAGCCGGGTCGCTACCGTCGTTCGGTGCTCACCGAGGAACCGAGGGTCGCGGAACGGGAGCAGGTCGACACGTCACGTGACACACGTCGCCTGCGGTGGGCGGGCGGGCTCGGCCTGCTCGCCGTCGTCCTGGCCGTTGCGGTGCCCTTCCTCCCCGTGGTGCAGCACGAGAACACGATCGTCTGGCCGTCGCAGGCCACCGGTGCACAGGACGTCAACGCCCCGCTGGTCGCGCTGCGTCCCGAGTCCATGTCGGTCGCCGTGCCCGCGGAGGCGATCCGCAGTCTCGACGAGCGCAGCGCCACATCGGCGACCGTGCTGTCGACCGTGCCGCCGGAGTCTCCCGAGGGCGCGCGGTCCGGGATGGTGCTCACGGTCGGCGACGGCCAGCTGACCCTGGTCAACCGGGGCGAGCAGCTGTCCGCGGCTCCGCTGCGCGACGGGCCGTCGGAGATCAGGATCTCCTCGGACGCCGAGGAGACGACGGTCGACCTCGGTTCCGGCGCGCAGACCTTCCCCGGGGACCTGCGGCCCCAGTCGGTCGGCGTCTACTCCGACCTCGACGGGGCCGCCGACCCGCTGGCCGGCACGTCCGTCCGGATCAGCCCGGACACCCGGTTCGACACCAGCCCGTCGGTGTGGAAGTCGCTCGCCACCGCCGTCGCGAGCCTCGCCCTGGTCGGGTCGCTGCTCGCCCTCGCCGGGGTGGACCGGCACCTCGGGCGGCGCCCGCACCGCGCCGGCCGGGAGGCCGGCGGGATGGCCGAGCGCTGGCCGCCCCGGCTGCGTCGCTGGTGGACCCGTGCGCGACCGCGCCCGGTGGACGTCACCGTCGTGGGCGTGCTGGGGCTCTGGGCCGCGATCGGCGGCCAGACCTCCGACGACGGCTTCACCCTCGGCATCGTGCGCGACGTGCCCACCTCCGGCTACGTCGGCAACTACTACCGCTGGTACAACGCCGCGGAGGCGCCGTTCGGCTGGTTCTACGACCTCTACGCGCTGTGGGTGCAGGTCTCCGACTCGCTGCTGTGGCTGCGGCTGCCCGGCGTCCTGATGGGTGTGACGGCGTGGTGGCTGGTCTCCCGGGGCCTGCTGCCCCGCCTCGGGCGCCAGGCCCGCCGGTCCCGGGCGGCGACCTGGGCCGCGGCGATGACGTTCCTCGCGTTCTGGATGGCCTACAACTCGGGCCTGCGGCCGGAGCCGGTCGTCGTGGTCTGCTCGCTGCTCGCGCTGGTGTGCGTGGAACGCGCGATCGCGCTGCAGCGGACGCTGCCGGTCGCGCTCGGCCTGTTCGCGGCCTCGATGGCGGTGGGCGCGAACCCGGCCGGGCTGATCGCGATCGCCCCGTTCCTGGCCGGGATCCGGCCGCTGTGGCAGCTGCTCGCGACCCGGGTCCGGACGTTCGGCGCGGTGTCGGTGCTGGCACCGCTGCTCGCCTCGGGCACCGCGATCCTGATGATCGCCTGGGCGGACCAGAGCTGGGCCGCGGTCATCGACTCGACCCGGATCCGGTCCGACGTCGGGCCGGACTGGCCCTGGTACTCCGAGATCGCGCAGCGGTACGCGCCGCTGTTCGGCAGCCTGGCCGACGGGTCGATCGCCCGCCGGTTCCCGATCCTGCTCGTCATCCTCTGCACGCTCGCGTGCGTCGTGGTCCTGATCCGGCGGAACCGGATCCCCGGCGCGGCGCTCGGGCCGGCCCAGCGGCTCGTCGGCAGCACCGTCATCGCCCTGCTGATCTTCGCGATGACCCCGACCAAGTGGACCCACCACTTCGGCGACCTCGTCGGCCTCGGCGCCGGGATGGTCGCGCTGGCGGCCATCGCGACCGGGTCCGACGCGTTGCGGTCGCTGCGCAACCGGCTCGCGTTCCTGGCGGCCGCGTTCCTCGTGGCGGCGCTGTCCGCGGCCGGGCCCAACACCTGGTGGTACACGAACAACTGGGGTGTGCCCTGGGCCGACCAGCAGGTCCTCATCGGCGGCTACGAGGCGTCGAGCGTGCTGCTGGTCGTCGCGCTGCTGCTGGCCGCGGGCGCCGGGGTCGAGCACCTGCGGGGGATCCGCGAGGACCGGCACCCCGACCAGCTCGCCGGGCTCGAACGCGCGATCGGACGGCTGCCGCTCATCGGGCGCTGGTGGCGGGCCCGCGACTGGCGCCGCGACGCGTCGGCCGCGCTGGACGCCACGCGGCGGCTGCGGCTGACGTCGGCCCCGCTGGCCGTGCTGTGCGCTCTGCTCGTCACGTTCAACCTGTGGTCGATGGGCGCGGCCATGCAGGCCCGCTCGGGCACCTGGTCGATGGGTTCCGACGCGTTGTCGAACCCGCTCGGCGGGTCCTGTGGCCTGGCGAGCCAGGTGTTCGCCGAGCGGCGCCCGGCCGACGGCGTGCTCGCACCCGCCCCGGAACCGACGGGCATGGCGACCCCGGCCAACCCCGACCTGCTGCCGACGGTCGCGTCGCCGCCCCCGCCGGGGGAGTCGACGGCGACTCCCGCGCCGCTGCCGCCCGGCGTCGTCCCGGCGAACAGCCCGGAGGCCCAGCTGCTCGAACCGACCAGCGGAGGCTCCGGTTTCCGCCGCGACGGTGTCCCGCCGACGGGCGGCGGGTCCGGGGTCTCCGGGTTCGAGTACGTGCTCTCGGGCGGGCTGGGCAGCGACGCCGCCCCGGCCTTCGGCAGCTACGACTCGTCCGGTCGCGGCACCGGCACGCTGCGCACCCCGTGGACGCAGCTGACCGCCGAGCAGCGCGCCGGCGCCACCCCGCTGGTGGTGACGGCGGCGGGCCGGCTGGGCGGCGGCAACAAGCTGACCGTGCAGTACGCGACGAGACTGTCCGACGGCCGGGTGCGAGTGGTCGAGCAGACCACCCTCGACGACGGCCGCGGCGAGGAGATGCCGTGGCGTGAGCTGCGGTTCGACCTGCCGGAGGCCGCCCGCGCCGCGACCGAGGTCCGGCTGGTGGCGCAGGACAACTCGCTGGGGGCCGACGGGTGGCTCGCGGTGGCCCCGCTGCGCGCCCCGCAGCTGGCGCCGCTGTCGGCGGTCGTCGGGAACCAGGCGATGTTCCTCGAGTACCCGGTGTCGCTGGCGAGCCCCTGCCTGCGCCCGTTCTCCACCGCCGGCGGGATCGCGGAGGTCCCCGCCTACCGGCTGCAGGCCGACGGCAGCCGGATGCGGGTCGACGGCGAGGGCTGGTCGACGCCGCAGGCCGGCGGCCCGCTCGGCTGGATCACGGTGATCGGAAAGCAGAACGAGCTGCCGACCTACCTGGAGGGCGACCCGGGCCGGGACTGGGGCAAGGTCCAGGCGATCCAGCCCTACCGCCCGAACGCGGTGCGGCCGACGCTGGAACGCTCCGACGTCCTCCGGTCCGGGCTCTACAGCCCAGGGCCGCTGCCGGCCCCGCCGCCCGGCATCCCGTCGCCGAGCCGCTGACACGCGTCGCGCTGCCCGGGGCGACCCGTCTCCCCGGGCAGCGCGACGTGACAGCGCCTCAGGACAGGGCGCCGACGCCGAGCGCGACGAGCACGCCGACCTTGACCAGCTCGAGCGCGACGTAGCCGAGGTGGGCCGGCGAACGGGGCCCGGGCGCCGCGCTCCCGGCGCGCAGCAGCACGTTCGAACGCCGCGTCAGTGCCGGGCGCACCACGAGGAGCTGGACCGCGAGCACGACGGCGGCGGCCGCCGCGAGCAGGGACGCCGGGACCGGTGTCCCGGCGACGACCAGCGCGACCGCGACGACGGCGAGCAGGACGAGCTCGGCGACGTTCAGCGCCCGGAACACCAGGCGCCCGATACCGACCCCGAGTGCGGTCGTGATCCCCGGCGCGCGGAACTTCAGCGGCGCCTCCAGGAACGAGATCGCCAGCACCATGCCGAGCCACACCCAGGTCGCGGCCGCGGCCACCGCCATCGCCGGTGCCTCCCGCCGGTCAGCCGCTGAACTCGACCGCGGGAGCCGTCGACTGCCGGGTGGCGGGTGCCGCGACCGGCTCGGGTGCCTGCTCCACGGCGCTCGCCTCCGTGGTGGCGGGCTTCTCGGCGGCCGGTTCCGTCGTGGTCGGCCCGGCCGTGCGGGCGGGCTTCGTGCCCGCGGTCGTGGTCGTGCCCGCGGTCGTGCCGGACGCGGCGGCCTCGTCCCGCCGGTAGGCCTCGGCGACCTCGGACGGGATGCGGCCCCGCTCGGAGACGGTGAACCCGTTCTCCCGGGCCCACTCCCGGACCGCGCGGTTGTGCTCACGGACGGCGGCACCGGAGCCCTCGGCCCCGGGAGCGGCACCCGCGGACCCGGCCCCGGCACCACCCGGCGTGGCGGCCGGTGCCGTGCGGCCGTGGTCGCGGGCCGACCCGGCGGAGCGGGCGGCGCCCAGGAAGGGCGCGAGCCCCTCGCGCAGGGCGCGGGCGTGGGCGGAGGTCAGGTCGATCCGGAACCGCCGGCCGTCGAGTCCGAAGTCGACGGTCTCGTCGGCCTCGTCGCCGCTGATGTCGTCGACGAGCCGGACCGTCTCGACCTTCGCCACTGCCGTTCCTCTCGCGTCGCCGACCGGAAGTCGCTCCGGCGTCGTCGCGAGCATAACGACGGGTCCGCCGGGCCGCGGAACCCGCACGACACGCCGGGCGTGGCGGACGGGTGCGGCAGAGTGTCCGGGTGCACATGGTGATCGACGACCTCGCCGGAACGGAGATCGCGGAGTTCCTCTCCGGGCATCTCGCCGACATGCGGGCGCAGTCGCCGCCGGAGAGCACCCACGCGCTCGATCTCGACGGCCTGCGGGGCCCTGACGTCACCGTCTGGACGGTCCGCGACGACGACGGCACGCTGCTCGGCTGCGGTGCCCTGAAGGAGCTCGGCCCGGACGGCGGCGAGATCAAGTCGATGCGGACGGCACCGGCGGCGCGCGGGCGGGGCGTCGCGGCCGGGCTCCTCGTCCACCTGATCGACGTCGCCCGCGGGCGCGGGTACCGCACGCTGCACCTGGAGACCGGCTCCATGGAGTTCTTCGCCCCGGCCCGCCGGCTCTACGCCCGGCACGGGTTCACCCCCTGCCCGCCGTTCGCGGACTACCCGGACGACCCGAACAGCGTCCACATGGTGCTGGTGCTGGACCCGTCACGCTCGGCCGGACGGGTGTGACCCGGCGATCATGTGATCCCGCCCTCGCCTGTGCGCGGAGTGTGATCTAGAATACTCTACGAGCCGTAGAACACGGCGCCGACGCCAGACCGTTCGACGGTCCTCCACCGGGGCGCCGGCCGCCCCGCTGCGGCGGGCCGACGCACGTCCCGTGGGTGGCGGCCCGCACGGGGGCCGCCGTCCGCCGCCGTCGCGGGGACGGAAATGGGGCCACGGGCATGACGGTCGAGACCGGCCTGGTCAACGCGGACCTGCGCCGCAAACGATCGGTGGATCTCGCGCAGGTGATCCAGGCGCGGTACGGGGACGACGTGACCCGGCTGCGGGTCGGCCTGCTCGCCCACCCGTATCCGCATCCGGTGCCGGACCGCCACCGCAGCGAGGTCGAGGTCACGGCCCTGCGCGGCGGGTCCGGGCTGGTCCTGGTCGCGTCGACGGCACCGGACGACGAGGCTCCGGCCGCGGGTGTCGGGATCTGGGAGCTGACCGTCGCGACCCGGGACGGCACCGTCCTGCCCCGGGGTGAGGCCGAGGGCTGGGCACGGGCGCTGTTCGGGTACCGGTGCGCGCCGCTGGTGTACCGGCGCCCGTCGGGCGGCGGACTGTTCCGCCGCCCGAGCCGGGTCGACTTCGTGGTGCATCACGGCGAGCACGGCCCGATGCACCCGTCGGACGTCGAGGCGTTCGGCGCCTGCGCCTGAGTCAGAGCGGGAACGAGCGCAGCCACACCGTCTGCGCGGCCCTCCCCAGCGCGGAGAGCACGTCGTCGGGGAGGACACGGTCGGTGTCGGTCAGCACGTAGCCCAGGTCGCCCCAGGTCGACAGCGACTGACCGGTGACGTTGACCCCGGCGTCGGCGAGCAGCCGGTTGATGTCGGCCAGCACCCCCGGCTTGCTGGTGTGCAGGTACGCCATGCGGAACACGCCGGCCGGATTCGGGGCGCCGACGTTGGGCAGGCTGACCGACAGGGGAGTGGCACCACCGGTCACGAAGTCGACCAGTTTCGCCGACACGAAGTGGCCGATGCCCTCCTGCGCCTCCTGGGTGGAGCCGCCGATGTGCGGGGTCAGGATGACGTTGTCGAGCCCGCGCAGCGGGGACTCGAACGTGTCGCCCTGGGCCTTCGGCTCCACCGGGAACACGTCGACGGCGGCACCGGCGATGTGGCCCGAGAGGATGTTCTCCCGCAGCGCCTGCTCGTCGATCACCATGCCGCGGGAGGCGTTGATGAACATCGAGCGGGGCTTCATCGTGGCGAACTGGTCGGCGCCGAAGAGGCCGGCGTTGCCCGGGCGTCCGTCGACGTGGATCGAGACGACGTCGGACTCGGCCAGCAGCGCGTCCAGCGACGGCATCCGGCGGGCGTTGCCGTGGGCGAGGCGGTCCGCGGTGTCGTAGAAGACCACGCGGAGGCCGATCGCCTCGGCCATCGTCGACAGCTGGGTACCGATGTTGCCGTACCCCACGATGCCCAGGGTGCGGCCGCGGAACTCGTGCGCCCCCTTCGCGGACTTGTCCCAGACCCCCTCGTGCATCCGCTGGGTCTTCTCGGTGAGCCGTCGCGCCAGGACGACGATCTCGCCGATCACCAGCTCGACGACGCTGCGGGTGTTGGAGTACGGCGCGTTGAACACGGCGATGCCGCGCTCGGCGGCCGCCTCGAGGTCGATCTGGTTGGTGCCGATGCAGAAGCAGCCGACGGCCAGCAGATCCTTGGCGGCGTCGAGCACCTCGGGTGTCACGGTGGTGTTCGATCGGATGCCGAGCAACTGCACGCCGGACACGGCCTCGAGGAGCTCGTCGCCGCTGAGCGAGCCGGGCCGGGTCTCGACCTCGAAGCCCGCGCGTTCGAACGCCTCGGCGGCGCCGGGGTGGATGTTTTCGAGCAACAGGACCTTCACGCCGACCAACCTATGCCCGGGACGGCCGCCACGGGGGATCAGCCCGTCACCGTTGCGGTGCGCTGCGACGGGGGTGCCGGACGAAACGCCCGAACTCGTCACACTCGTTGTCAATGTTTCGTTGACGCCAACTCGACGTCAACGAACCGACGACGCCCGACCCCGTCGCGACGACGCGCCCCCTGCCGCCGATGAGGGGATTGTGAGCGGCCGGCCGATTGGTTTCCGCCCCACCGGTCACTCTGTCCGACACGACCGAGTGACGGCGGACGAGGCAGGAGACGGCACATGGCGACAGAGCTCTGGATCTGGGTCCTGATCGGGATCGTGGTGGTGATCGTCGTCGCGGCCGCGTCGACGGCCGTCCGGCGGGTACGGGGCCGGCGCCGCAGTGCCGTGCTGCACCGTCACTTCGGGCCGGAGTACGACCACGTCCTCGACCAGGCCGGCGGCCGGACTGCCGGAGAGGCCGAGCTCGAGCGACGCCTGCGACGGCGTCGGGAGCTCGACGTACGCACCCTCGACGCCGACGAACGGGAACGGTTCACCGGCTCGTGGGTGCAGGCGCAGAACTCCTTCGTGCAGACCCCGCGCAGTGGACTGCGCGACGCCGACCTGCTGATCCTGCAGGTCATGCGGGCTCGCGGGTACCCCGTCGAGCACTACTCCGAGCGCGAGCAGGTCATCTCGGTCGACCATCCCGACCTGGTCGGGCACTACCGCGCCGCCCACACGGTCGCCGTCGCCGACACCCACGACGAGGCCGGCACCGAGCAGCTCCGGCGGGCGATGGTCGACTACCAGTACCTGTTCGACGAGCTCGTCGGCGCGGGCCACCCCGAGACCACCCACCGAGGACTGCAGGCGCCGTGACCGGTCCTCCCGTACCCGGAGCGGGGGAGGAGCCGCTCGTCATCGGCGCCGGCCACCTGCTCGCCGGGCGTTACCGCGTGCGGGAGCTGCTCGGCGAGGGTGGCATGTCGCGGGTCTATCTCGCCGACGACGGCGACCTGGACCGACCGGTCGCGGTCAAGGTGCTCCGCGCCGAGGACTCCGAGGACGCCGAGGAGGTGGGACGCCTCCGCGACGAGGCCCGTGCCATCGCCGCGATCGACCACCCCGGCGTCGTCGAGGTGCACGACGTCGGCGTCACGGCCTCCGGGGTGTTCGTCGTGATGGCCTACGTCGAGGGCGAGTCGCTCGCCCGGCGGCTCGATCGCACCGGACCGCTGCCTGCACCCCTGGTGGCCGCGATCGGCCGCGCGGTGTGCGATGCACTCGCGGCCGCCCACGGGGCCCGGGTGGTACACCGGGACGTCAGCCCCGGCAACATCATCCTGCGCCCGGACGGGGGCGTCACCCTCGCCGACTTCGGGATCGCCCGGCGTGGAGCCGGAGCCGGGCGCACACGCACCGGATACATCGTCGGGACCCCGGCCTACCTGGCCCCGGAGCAGGCCCGCGGCCACGCGGTCGACGGCCGCGCGGACCTGTACGCGCTGGGGTGCTGCCTGTTCGCCGCCCTCACCGGACGCCCACCGTTCACCCGTCCCGACCCCCTGACGGTCGTACTCGCCCAGCTCCGGGAACCACCACCGCGGCCGTCCGCGTTGCGGCCCGGCATCCCGGCCGGCCTCGACGACGTCGTGCTGCGGGCGCTGGCCAAGGAGCCTGCCCACCGGTTCCCCGACGCCGGGGCCATGGCCGCGGCGCTGGCCCGCCTCGAGCCGCCCACAGGAACGCTCGAACTGGCCGCGACGACCGGCCACGCAGCTCCCCGGCCCTCGACCCCGCCCGGGCCGGCGCCGCCGTCGGTGTCCGTGGGATCCCGGGCCGGGCGGACCGACCGGCCCGCGGTCGAGCAGACCCTGTCCGAGCTCGACGACACCCGCGATGCCGGTCCCGGCCGTCACCGCTTGCGCACCACCGTCATCACCGTGACCGCGCTGGCCGTCCTCGCCGTCCTGGTCGTCGTGGCCACGATCGGGCTCGTCTGAGCGGGCATCGAGGCGGTGCCGGCCGGGAACCGGGGCTCAGCCCTGTGCCGACCGGGCGACCGGGCTCTGCACGCGCATCTCGTCCGGCACACCGTGGCCGGCCCCGGGCAGGGCTGCGCCGGGCCCCGACATCGACAGCATTCCGGCCACGGCGAGCGCGAACCCGGCCAGGAGGCCCGCGACGTGTGCGACCCCGGTGGCGGGCGACCCGCCACCGGCCGCCAGCTCGGTCGCACCCATGGTGGTCGCGGTGGCGTACAGCCCATCGGCGAACGCCACCGCGCTCCCGACCCAGGCTGCCACCGCCACGGGCCATCCCGGGCGGCCGGCCGTCAGACCGACGATCCCGGCCACGCCGATGACGATCAGCACCGCGGTCACGACGGCAGGGACCAGTACGACCGGATCGCCGGAGCCCCACCCGCCGACGACCCGCAGCCCCGCAGCGACAGCCGCGGTCACTGCACCGCCTCCGGCGAGAGCCCGCAACAGCGGTCGCGCCGCGCCCTCGGCCCGGTGATGCGTCGTGACCCGGGCACCCCAACGGTCGCGTGCCAGCAGGGCGAACGCGGTCAGCAGGCACACTCCCTGCACGGTGAACCCGCCGTAGACCATCGGGTGCACCCAGGTGGCCATCCCCGTCGCCGTCGCCGGCGGGAGCACCAGCGTCATCGGCAGCGACACCAGCGCGATCGGGACCAACAGGCCGGTCGCGACCCACGCCGGCAGGAGGACCGGCAGGACCGGGAACCGCAGGGCCGTCCGGCTACCCAGCGCCACCGCGAGTGCGACCACGCAGAGATCGAGCAGCACGGTGATCGCGTTCATCACCGGCATACCCGCACCCTCCAGGATGCGTGGGTCGGTGACACCGACCGGGTTCCCCGTGAGCCAGGCGATCTTCATCGTCACGTAGGGCAGGGTCGCGAGGGCGGCAGCCGCGCCGAGGATGCGGCGGGCGGTCGGCGTGCCGTGGACATCGTGTGAGGTCATGGACCCAGGCTGGCCACCCGGGCACACGTCGGCCTCCCCTTCGCGGGTGGACGATCTCCCTCGCAGGAGGGAACGGCCGGAGGGCCCCGTCTGCGACGATTCCCGCGTGGGGGGATCGCCGTCGTGGACGACGCTGACGACGCCGACGGGGTGGGCCGCGGGCCGCACCTGTCGCCGTGTACTCCACGTACTGCTCGGCGCGGTGGTGCTGTTGCCGTACCTGGGAGCCGCCTGGGTACTGGTGCGCACCGCGGACGGCGGCGTGGGCGCCGGCGCCATGGTCGGCCTGACCGTCACGGTGGTGCTGCTCGCGATCGGTGTCACCGTCCTTCCCGGCGTGCGCGAGCTCCTCATCGCCGCCGCCCGTGCCTTGCTCGGCGTCGACCTGCCCGACGACCCGGCAGGCAGCCCGGTCCCACTGACGACCCGGATCCGTGCGGCCGGATGGCTGCTGGTCTGCACCGCACTGGGCGCGGTCTCCGCGGCAGCGCTCCTGGTCGCGCTGCCGGTCACCGTCGCCCTGGTCGCCACCCCGTGGGAGCAGTACCCACCGCTGCCGACCGGCCTCGCGGCATGGTGGACCGCGCCGCTGGCACTGCTGCCGGTCCCCGCGGTGCTCACCGCGCTCGCCGCGGCCGGAGCACTACAGGCCCGTCTGGCGCCGGCACTCCTGGGACCGGACCCCGGACAGCGGCGCGCCGCCGAGCTCGCCGAACAACTGGCACGAGCACACCGGCGCGCCGACCGGCAGGCCGAGCGCACCCGGCTGGCGCGCGAGCTGCACGACTCGGTCGGCCATGCCCTGACCGTGTCCACCATGCAGGCCGCGGCGGCCGCCGAACTGCTCAGCACCGATCCGTCGTTCGTCGCCCGTGCCCTCGACGCGATCGCCACGACCGGCCGCGCCGCCCTCGATGACCTCGACCACGTACTCGGCCTGCTCCGGGACGACGGCGACACCCCGCAACCGGTCCGCGACCTCGACTCGCTCGAGCCCCTGCTCGCCTCGGCGCGTGCCGCCGGACTCGACCTGCACCACGACGTGGACCCGGCCGCAGGGGTCCCCGCGGTGGTGTCCCGGGAGGCCTACCGGCTCGCCCAGGAAGGACTCACCAACGCCCTGCGCCACGCCGGTCCCGGACCGGTCGAGCTGCGTCTGCGCCGGAGCGGGAGCGGGCTGCACCTCACGATCACCAACACGATCACCGCCGGCGGGGACGGAGCCCGGGAGCGCCGCGTCGGGCGTGGCCTCGCCGGAGCCCGGGAGCGTGTCGCACTGCTCGGCGGCACCGTTCGCGCCGCCCCCGACGGGGACCGCTGGGTCCTGCACGCCCGCTTCCCCTCCACACCCACAGGCCCTTCGGGGCCCGGCTCGACCCGTGGGACGACCGCGGAGGAGTCGTCCCCCACGACGCACGGTCGGGAACCGACATGACCACCGGGCTGCTCCTGGTCGACGACGACGAGCTCGTCCGCACCGGACTGCGCGCCGTGCTCGACGCGGACCCCGCCCTCACGGTGCTCGGTGAGGCCACCGACGGCGCCGAGACCCCGGGTCTCGTGGCACGACTGCGGCCCGACGTCGTCCTGATGGACATCCGGATGCCCGGTGTGGACGGCATCACCGCCACCCGGGACCTGGTCCGCCGTCCCGACCCGCCGCGGGTGCTGGTGCTGACCACCTTCGGCCACGACCGCTACGTCTACGACGCCCTGCGCGCCGGAGCGACGGGGTTCCTGCTCAAACGCACCCCGCCGCGCGACATCGTCCGCGCCGTCCACACCGTCGCGGCGGGGGAGTCGTTGCTGTTCCCTGCGGCGCTGCGTGGACTGGCTGCCGGATTCGCCCCCGACGGCGGCGACCACCTGCAGGACGCCGGACTGACCGCCCGCGAGGGTGAGGTGCTGGCACTGATGGCGCGGGGTCTGTCCAACGCCGAGATCGCCCGTGAGCTCTACCTGGGTGTCGAGACCGTGAAGACCCACGTCGCGGGAGTGCTCGCCAAGACCGGGTCCCGGGACCGCACCCAGGCCGTCGTCGCCGCCTACGAGTCCGGTTTCGTCGACCCCCGTCGCCGGGACGACGCCTGACCCGCGGGCACCGCCGGCGGGCACGCGACCGCCGTCGGCGACCGGTCCGTGGTCCCGTCTCAGATCCGGGGCACCGCCACCGGCGTACCGCCGGTAGCGAGCGACCCGGCGGCGACGACACCGACCAGCGAGGCGTCGACCGCGGCACGCACCGGCACCAACGGCGGCGCGCCATCGTCGAGACAGGCTCTGAACGCCTCCAGGACCCCGACCGTGCCCGCGGAGCCGGGCTCGTCCCGATCGCCGCCGGACACCCGCTCCGGCACCCTCACCTGCGGGTGCGCCGAGAAGGTCCTGCAGCGCCGCCGGCCCCAGACCGTGCAGGTACTCGGCCTCGATCAACTCGATGTCGCCGACCTCGCCGGCGGCCACGACCTGGGCGATCGACCGCACGTGGGGCAACGCGACATAGTTCTCGGCGAACGAGTAGCTCGCCGGTGAGGCGTCTGCCGCTGCGACGAGGTCTCGCCCCTCCGCCTCACTGGCACACGCCGCGGTCTCGGACAGCACGTGCACACCGGCATCGAGGAACGCGACGGCGCGCGGCGCGTGGGTGTCGAAGTCGTCCGCCAGGACGACGCCGTCCAGACCCGCGCCGAGCAGCTCGGCCCAGTCCCGGGTCCTGGGGATCGACCCCGGATCGTCGACATCGCGGGTCTCGCAGCCGATCACGACCTCGAAGCCGAGCCGGTCCGCCCAACGAGCCAGGTACCGCCCCTGCGGCCCGAGCCCGATCACACCGATCCGTCGCCCCACGCCTGTGACCATGGTCCGGGTCGGGCACGGCGGCAAACCCTTTCCGCCCCACCCGGAACCGACGCGCGGGCACGTCGTCACTGTCCGGATCGCACCGCCGGCGCGGAGCCGGTCGATACATGAGAGCCTGTTCAGATGTCATCCACGGCTCTCCTCCGGCGAACCCGGCACGGCCGAGGCCGCCGGTGACCGGACGTGCGCTGGTGCTGGTCGCCCGGCCCACGCCGGCCGGAGTGGATCGCCGGTCGATGGAAGGGCTCGCCCGCGCGGTCGCCCGGCAGGTCCCGGACGCGGTCCACATCGCCTACCTCGACCAGCAGGACCCGACGGTTCCGGCCGTCCTCGACGAGCTCGCCCGCGACGGCGTCGGATCGGTGCTGGTGATCCCGCTCGCCGTCCCCGCCGACCGCTACCTGGTCACCTGGATCGGTCGTGCCGTGGCGCACCACCTCCGCGCCACCGCGACGTCCGGACCCGAGGTCCGCATCGCGCCCGGACTCACCGGCCTCGTCGCCTCCACCGTCGCCCGGCTGGCCGGCGCCGAGGGCGAGCCGGTGACCGCATCGGCGAACGCGTTCGTGAGCCCGGCGTTCTCCGAGCTCGACGTCCCGCACCGGCACCTGTTCGTCTGCCGCGGCCCACGCTGCCTCGTCCACGGCGCGGGGGAGACCCACCGCGCACTGTCCGCGGCGGCGAAGGGCACCACCACACAGGTCACGCCCTGTGGCTGTCTCGGCCCGTGCAACCTCGGCCCCCTGGTCGTCGACGGCGCGACGTGGCACCGGGCGGTGAGCCCGCTCGACGCCGACGAGCTCGTCAGCGGGCGCTGCGCCCCGTGAACGACGGCCGGGCGCCCCGGACACGATGAGTCCGTGGCCCCGGGCCGGTCCACCCTCGTGACACCGAGGAAGGGACCCCGCCATGTCAGAGCTTCTCGTCGACTTCATCACCTCGCTCGACGGCTACGCATCAGGGGAGGGGTGGCCCGGGTTCTGGGGCCTCGAGAGTCCGGAGTATCTCGCCTGGCTCGGCGAGCAGCCCGAGGTCACCTACCTGATGGGAGCGAACACCTACCGCCTGATGTCGGGTTTCGCCGGCGGCGAGGTCCCGGGCGGCCAGGACGAGTTCAGAGCCGAGGAACAGGCGTCGGTCGACGAGCTCACGCAGGCGGCCAAGGTGGTGTTCTCCGCCTCGCTCGAGGCGCCACCGGCCTGGGCGAACTCCACACTCGTCCGCGACGACGCCGTCGAGACGGTCCGCGCCATGAAGGAGAACGGCTCGGGGCTCCTCAGCACGATCGGCAGCCTCAGCCTGTGCCGGTCCCTGCTCCGTGCCGGGCTCGTCGACCGCTTCCGGGTCGTGATGTTCCCGGTGATCACCGGGGCGACGGGCGAAGAACGGATCTACGACGGCTATCCGGACCTCGCCCTGACGATGATCGAGCACCGGACCTTCGACGGTGGCATCCAGCTGGTCGAGTACGCGCCACGCGTCCTCGAGCACCCGCCGCTCGGCGCCCCTGCGTGACCTCCGCGGTCGTGGCCGGATCTGTGCGGTGGTTGTCGCTCCGGCCACTGTGGGGCGCCGTCGCGGCCGACCACCGTGGAGACATGTCGAACCCCGAGTGCCGAGCCCGTCCCGTCGCCGCCGAGTCCGGGACGATCCTGGCGGGAGTGCTCCTGGCCGCGGTCACGCTCGCGCCGTCGGCGGTAACCGTCGTCCTCGCGCTCGCGGCGCTGATGTTCGTCGCGACGCTGGTCCTCGTGCCGCTGCTCGGCGACGGCGGCGCCGGTGGCCCCGACCCGGTCCGGGCCGCGCTGCGCGCGGCGGTCCTCACCCTCGTCGTGTTCGGGGTTCCGGTCTCGGCCGCATCCGTGCTCGGTCCGTCGTCGGTCGTCCTGGTCGGTGCCGCGATCGCGGCGGGGACGATCACGGTCCTCGGAAGGTGGACCGGTAGGAGCGGGGGGAGACCCCGACCGCGTCGGTGAAGTGTCGTCGCAGGCCTGCTCCGGACCCGAACCCGCAACGGCCGGCGATCTGCTCGACCGGCAGGTCCGTGGTCTCGAGCAGCTCGCGCGCGACCGCGACGCGCTGGCGCAGCATCCACTCCAGCGGGCTCATCCCGATCTCGTCACGGAAGCGCCGGCTGAGGGTCCGGACGCTCACGCCGGCCCGCTCCGCGAGGTCGGCGAGCGTCACCGGCCGGGCGAGATCGGCGAGCAGGTGCTCGCGCAGCTCGGTGACGGCCGGCGCACGGTCCGTCCCGGGGGCCGCCCGGGGGATGTACTGGGTCTGGCCGCCGCGCCGGAACGGAGGCACGATCGTCCGCCGGGCCACCTCGTTCGCCACCGCCGAGCCGAGATCGCGGCGGACGAGATGCAGGCACATGTCGATCCCGCACGCGTCGCCGCCGGAGGTGAGGACGCGCCCGTTGTCGGTGAACAGCGCGTCGGGGTCGAGCACGACGTCGGGGAACCGCCGCCGGAAGTGGTCGAAGGCCATCCAGTGCGTGGTCGCGCGCTGCCGGTCCAGCAGCCCGGCCTCGGCCAGCACGAACGCGGCGGTGCAGATCGACGCGATCCGGGTCGACGACGGCAGGCCGGTGAGTGCCTCGCGCAGACCGCCGTCGAGCACGCCGGGTTCCTCGTCGGCGGCGTAGGAGGCCGGCACGACGACCGTTCCCGCGGTCTCCAGGATCTCGATCCCGTGGTCGACACCGACGGCGAAGTCCGCGTCGGTGGCGATCCGGCCCGGTCGCAGCGCGCAGGTGCGGACCCGGTAGCCGAACGTGCCGTCCGCCAGGCGGGCCCGGCCGAAGATCTGGTGGATCAGCCCGAGCTCCATGGACAGCACCCCGGGCCGTACGAGCACGACGACGTCGTGGGCCGCGCCGGTGGTCGACATGTGCCGACCGTAGCGACCCCGCCGCCGTGCTGAGCAGCATCCCGGGGCCGGGCACGGTCATGGGGCTCCCGGTCTCTCCACCGTCGGGCAGGTGCCGGGACGCCGACGGCGCGTTCCGGTCGGTGACCGATTGCACGACCGATCCGCGGTGCCCCGCGGAGTCCTACCGTCGTTCCCGCGGTCGACGTGGCCGGCGGGTCCGGTGCACCCGGGCGTCCCGACCGGCTCCGTCGACCTGCCCGACGACGCACCCCGAACACCCGGAGCAGGCCTGATGATCACCGTGTCCGACCACCGTGCCGCGAACCGGTTCGAGGCCCACGAGGGGGAGACGCTCGCGGGGTTCGCCGCATACACCCGCACCGCCGAGCTCGTCGCCTTCCTCCACACCGAGGTCGACCCGGCGTTCGAGGGCCGCGGGGTGGGCTCCGCGCTGGCCCGCCACGCGATCGAGGCGGTGCGGGCCGAGGGCCTGCGTGTCCTCGCGGTGTGCCCCTTCGTCTCCGGCTGGCTGGCCCGCCACCCCGAGTACGCCGACCTGGAGTACCGCTCCACCAGCCGGGTCACGGACTGACCGCACCGACCGTGGTCCTCGGGGCGGTCGCTGCCCTGTCCGGCTGCGGCTGCTGTGGGGCCGCCACGACCGGATCCTGCCGCCGGAGCACGGCGTCCGGCTGCACGAGCGGATCCCGCACTCGACCCTGCACCGGTTCGACGACGCCGGGCACCTGCTGCAGGAGGACCGTCCCGCCGAGCTGACCGCGCACCTGCTCGCCCGCCGCCCCCGCACGCGTGACGCCCGTTCGCCCGACAGGAGATCCCACGTGACGCCCCCCATGCCCCCGCACACCCCGCCCGGGGGTCGTGACCGGCCCGTGAGTGCGGAGACGACCGACCGGACCGGCGCGGCCGTGACGATCGCGCTGCGGGACCCGAGCCCGGTCGGCTCGTTCGTCATCACCCTCGGCGACGGGCCGGAGGTCGGCCGGGCGGACTTCCTCGACCCGCCCGGGGCGCAGCGGGAACGGATCTTCTTCCACACCGAGGTCGACGCCGACCACGGCAGCCGTGGCCTGGCCGGTCTCGTGGTCCGGGAGGCGCTCGCGGACAGCATCCGCCGCGACCTCATCGTGGTGCCGGTGTGCCCGCTGTTCGCCCGACACCTGCGGTCCCACGGCGAGGAGTTCACCGCCGACGGCGGCCGGTTCCGCCGCCCCACCCGGGACGACGTCGACCTCGTCACGCGCACGGTCCGGGACACGCCATGAGCTCCGCGCCGGCCGTCGCCGGGCTCGACCCGCAGGCGAGCGCCGGCTACCTGGGCCGCGGCACCGCCTTCGCCGAGGGGATCCTCGGCTACGCCCGCGCCTACGCTGCCCAGAACGAGGCCGACCATCGTGACCTCCGCACCGCGATCGCGGCCGGTGACGTGCGGGCCGCGGAACGCGGATGGTGAGCGCAGGCCCGTTCCTCGACCGGGCGGTGCCCGAGGCGTGGCGGGCAGCGCAGGGCCTCGCCACGACGGTCCGGGACGCCGCGTCGGCCCGGGGGTTGTCGGCGCCGGAGTCCGAGCTGGTCAAGGTCCGTGTGTCGCAGCTCAACCGGTGCGCGTACTGCCTGGACCTGCACTCCCGCGAGGCGCGCCGGGCCGGCGTCGCCCAGCAGAAGCTGGACCTGCTGCCTGCCTGGCGGGAGGTCGCGCTGTTCGACGAGCGGGAGCGGGCCGTGCTCGCGGTGGCCGAGGCTGCGACCACCCTGCCCGTCACCGACGAGGCCGACGCCGATCTGCTCGGCGCGCGGTCGGCGCTCGGGGACGACGCGTTCGTCGCGGCCGCGTGGGTGGCGGCCACGATCAACGCGTTCAACCGGATCTCGATACTCAGCCGGCACCCGGTCCGGCTCCGTGACGACGACGGGACGGTCACCCGATGACGAACCTCGCCGCAGCGCATGCGCTCACCGGTCGGAACGTGCGGTCACCGACCCCCGCTGCCGGAGATGTCCGGCGAGACGGGTCAGCAGGTACACCTCCGCCGCGATCGTCAGCGCACCGACGAGCGCGGAGGTCGGCGAGCCGGGCATCATGAACGCGGTGTGGGACACGAGGATCCCGCCGAACAGCCAGATCCGGTGGCGGTCACCCCAGTTCGCTCCCGCCTGCCAGCGCAGCACCAGCAGCCCGAACGCCACGGCGGTCAGCGGCGCGATGATCAACCGCTGGACGGGGGACATCAGGTCGCCGAGCAGCATGGTGGAGCCGAGTCCGAGCGGGAGGAGCGTGGTCAGGAACGCCATCGTCAGGTACCCGGACACGAACCCGACCACCCCCGGGCGTGGCGCGGTCCGGGCCGCTGGACGGCCTGCAGCGGTCCGCAGGCGAGGAAGGACCGTCAGCGCCACCAGCCCGAGCGCGACGATGAGCGCGACGAACAGCAGTGTGAAGCCCCACGGCGTCCGGTAGCCGGGGTCCTCGGTCGCCGAGATGAGATGGCGGAGCCCGAGCACACCCACGACGGCCAGGACGCCGGTGCCGGCCAGGCCCCGGTCGCCCAGGTAGGGCCGGGCCCGCTGTGCCGGGAACAGCAGGTCGGTGATCGCGATCGGCACCAGGACGCTGAGCACGACGTGGATGCCGATCTGCGACTCCCAGTACGTCCAGTTCACGCCGAGCGCCCGCAGACCCCAGTCGGCGGCGCCGTACATCCGGGGGCTCGTCAGGGCCTGCAGGCCCAGGCCGTCCTCCGCGATCTGGTAGGCCACACCCATCAGCACCAGGCTCGGCCAGCCGCCGCCGACCCGCACGACCGCCTCCCGGAGCACGAGGACGCCGGCGCCGTACATCACCATGAGCAGGGGCACGAGCAGCCAGGTGAACGGCACCGCGACCGCGGTGAACGTCAGCTCCGCGCACAGCGTGGTCAGCAGGGCGAGCACCCAGGGCGCCCTGTTCCGGCGGCGGTTCGTGGTCGGGTTCATCGGTTCGCCCCGTCCGCTCCGCGTTCGAGTCCGCGCTGCGGATCAGCTGTGTCGTGGGCGTGCAGGAGTTCGTCGAGCTTCGCGATCTGCGCCCGGGCCATGGCGACGGCCTGCTGTTCGACGATCGCCCGCTCGGCCGGGTCGTCGGGCATCGGTGGGGCGACGTCCGGGTGCAGCCGAGAGGCGTGCAACCAGGCGCCGATGTCGGGGTTCTCCGCCCAGCGCAGCTGTTCGTGGTTCGCGGACAGGGCGAACCTGAGCCAGTCCACCCCGGTCCTCGGGTAGGGGGTGACGGGACAGAGCTCGTTCCTCACGGCGTCATCGGGCCCGGTCGCCTCGACGTGCGCGACGAGGGCGGCGCTGAACACCGGCTGGCAGGCACGGACCGGCTGCAGGGTGATCAGCCGATCCCGGAAGATCGGCACGGCCGGGAGCTGCTTCACGGCATCGGCGGTGCAGTCCACGTGCAGGACGCCGGGACCGGTCGGGAGGGTCCCGCCGTCGAGCTCGACGCCGGTGTCGTCGATCCGCTTCACCCGGCCGAGGCGGACGACGTCCCGGATCCTGCGCAGCTGTTCCAGCTCGGCCCGGGAGACGGTGGCGCAGCGGAACGCCGTCGGGCGCTCGTGCGGGGAGATCCGCAGCAGGGCTCCCACCGCGTCGAGCCGGTCGAACAGGTCCGGTACGGACTCCGCGCCCATGACGGCGTCGTGCCTGGCGGCGTACTCCCGCGCGATGTCGTCGGGCCGGCGGAGGGGGATCGGCTGCACCGAGGCCCGGTCGATGAGCCACGGGGCCCGGGGCATGATCCACGTCAGGTCCGTGGGATCGACACCCTGTTCCAGCAGCCAGAGGCAGGCGTCGATCCCGGTCTTGCCCGCTCCCACGACGACGTACCGGTCGTAGCGCTCCCGCAGGGCGGGCAGGTCGTTCGGCGGTACGACGGGGACGCCGGTGGCGACCGGGAACTCCGGTGGTCGCATGGCGGGCACGCTCACGCCCTGATACGTGGTGTCCACGACCCTGCGTCGCACGGTGACCCGGTACTGCGTGCCCGAGGTCGTCAGGTGGAACCGTCCGGCGCCCCGGTACTCGGCCATGGGGAAGTAGGTGACCCGCCCGGACGGCAGGAACGTCTGCCGCATCACCTGGTCGAAGTAGCTGCAGATCTCGGCCGCGCCGGCCAGCTCGTACAGTCCGGCGTTCCCGCCCGTCCGGTCGATGCGGCCGTCGCCGAGCGGGCGGGAGTTCACGCCGTACATGGCGGAGGGCTGGTGCAGCCGCACGTAGGGGTAGGCGAGGGTCCAGTGCCCGCCCGGCTGGTGGTAGCGGTCCACCATGGTCACGGTCGCCTGTGTCTCGCTCAGCAGCGTGTCCACGAAGGCCATCGCCGTCGCGCCCGCGCCGATCACGAGGTAGTCGGTGTCGATGTCGGTCACCATCACGTCGTTCCTGTCTCTGCGGTGGTCGGTCCGGCCCGGGTCGGAGGGACCGAGCGGGGGTCCATGACGGCCTCGAAGGCTGCGTACGGTGTATTGATCTCTCACGTACAGTGGAGGAAGGCCGCACAGGCGTCGAGCATTTCGGCGCAATCAGCAGCGATACGTGCACTGGTCCGGTCGAAGCGAACTAGTGCACCTGGGCAGCGTGTCGAGGAGGTCGTGAGGTGGGAACGTCGTCGGACCCCCGACAGGAGCCGCTCTACCGGCGCATCGCAGGCGAGTTCGAGGCCAGGATCCGGTCCGGTGATCTGCGACCGGGGGACCGGCTGCCGTCCATCCGCCAGATCGCGGACCGCTGGGGGATCGCGATCGCGACCGCGACCAGGGTGCTCGCCACGTTGCGCGACGACGGGTGGGTCGAGGCGAGGGTCGGCTCGGGCACGGTGGTCGCGGCTGCCTCCGGCAGGCCGCGCTCCTCCGGCCGGGCGAAGGTGCCCGTCTCGCGCTCGACCCCACGTCCGGTGGGCGGCGCGAAGCGGGCGCTCAGCCGCGATCACCTGCTGGGGACCGCCGTCGCGATCGCCGACGTCGAAGGTGTCGAGGCCGTGTCCATGCGACGCGTCGCCGCCGAACTCGGCGTGGGGACCATGTCGCTCTACCGCCACGTCGCGAACAAGGACGACCTGGTGACCCAGATGGCGGACCTTGTCTTCGCGGAAGCGGAACTGCCCGACCCGGGGCCCGAGGGCTGGCGAGCCGGGCTGGAGCTCGTCGCGCGACGGCAGTGGGCGCTGTGCCGGCGGCACCTCTGGGTGCCGAAGGCGATCTCGTTCACCCGGCCCTCCCTCGCGCCGAACGTCATGGCACACACCGAATGGACCCTGCGGGCGCTCGACGGTCTCGGCCTGTCGCTATCGACGCGGATGCAGGAGGCGCTGGCCCTGCACTCGCTGGTGCTCAGTGCCGCACTGTCCACGGCGGACGAGGTCGAGGCCGAGCAGGAGACCGGCGTGACGCTGGCCGGATGGCTCCGGTCGCAGCGTGCGCGGACCGAGGACCTGTTCGCCGGTGGGCGGTTCCCGTTGCTGGCGCAGGTGCACGGGGACACCGCACCGGACCTCGACGAGCTGTTCGAGTACAGCCTCGCCCGGCACCTGGACGGATTCGCGGTCCTGGTGGGCGAGCCGGCCCCCTAGTCGGCCACGTCCGCGACACGCAGACCCGCACGCTCCAGGTCGTCGGCACCGAACCGCGGCGTGATGTGCTGGGGGCAGTTCCAGTCGTAGCCCTGGACGTCGATCACGACCAGGTGCTCCACGCGGCCCGGCGTCCGCCGCCCGTCGAGGCGCGCCGCCAGCTCGGGGTGCGCCGCACCGTCGAGGGCCGTGGCGGTGCCCAGCAGCTTGAGGCGGCGCCTGCGGGCGTAGTCCATGAAGAACAGTGCGATCCGTCCGTCGTGCGCGAGGTTGCCCGCGGTGACGTACTGGCGATTGCCCCGGACGTCGGCGAACGCGATCGTCGACTCGTCGAGGACGTGGACGAACCCGGGAGGTCCGCCGCGGTGCTGGATGTAGGGCCAGCCCGTCTCGCCCACGGTGGCCGCGTAGAACGAGTCGCGCTCCTCGACGAAGTTTCGCGCCGCGGCGTCCAGCGGGTCGGCCGTCCCCGGGCCCGCCGCGAGCGCGGAGTACGCCCGGTGGCTCCCGGCCCGCTTCTGCTGGTCCGTGACCGTCGGTGTGAACGCGATCTGCAGGAACCGCCTCATGAGTCCTCACCCGTTCCCGGAGCCAGGTCCAGCCATTCCCCGGCGGGCAGGACGCGAGCGCGACCTCCGGTGTGCCCGAGGAACTCACCGGCCGGATCGTCGACCTCGGTGTAGTCCGGGAGCGTGTCCGGCTGCTCGGGTTCGTAGTGCATCGGCACCGGGTGGCGAGCGCCGAGGATGCGCGCGGCTTCGGCGGCCTGTCGCGGATCCATCGCGGCGGGCAGCCGGCTCGGTGGCTGCCGCAGTGGCGCGTCGACCACCACGCCGTTGACGGGCAGGAACGCCGCGTCCAGCGGGGCGAACCGCCGGGTGACGTGCCACCAGTAGCCGTGGAACAGGGTGTCGCCGCCGTGGAACACCCGCCGGCCGTCGGCCTCGACCACCCAGCTCACCTGGGGATCGCCGAACCCGTCGACGGCCGGGACCGCGGTCGCGCGGAACGGTCCGACCGTGCGGGTGTCCCACACGTCCACGAGGTCGGTGACCGGCCGGTGCGCGGCGAGCTCACGCTCGGCCACCATCGTCAGCGCCGCGTCGTCCTCGTCGCCCCGGTCCGGCGGCGGCCGCAGCACCGGCGCCCCCGGCGCGAGCACGTCCGCGATCGCGGCGGCGTTGGTGTGGTCGCGGTGCAGGTGGGTGACCAGCGCGGCGTCCACCTCACCACCCGGCCTGGTCAGTCCCGTGCCCGCCGTCCAGCCGGTGAACATCGGTGAGAGGTCCTGCACGTAGTCGATCACCAGCCGCCGGTCACCGGACTCGATCTCCACCCCGGCCCAGCCCAGCCGTCGTACCCGCATCTCCGCTCCTCCGCCGTCCTCGCCATCGGGATGACCGCAAAATTAGCGTACGAGCGTTCTCTAAGTAAATAGCGAACGTCCGTGCGCTATGTTCGCCACATGTCACCGCGACGCTCGGCGGTCGAGGCGCAGGCCACGAAGGACCGGATCCTCGGGCGGGCCGCCGAGATCGCGTCCGTGGAAGGCCTGGACGGCATCACCATCGGCCGGCTCGCCGACGAGCTGGCGATGAGCAAGTCCGGGGTGCACAAGCACTTCGGCACCAAGGAGTCGCTGCAGGTCTCCACGCTGGACGCGGCGTTCGTCGACTTCTGGCACCGGGTGGTCGAGCCCGCACTGGCCGAGCCGCCCGGGCTGCAGCGGCTGCGGGCGGTGTGTGCCAACTCGGTGGGCTACCTGGAGAGGCCGCTGCTGCCCGGCGGATGCCTGATGACAGCGGCGCTCACCGAGTACGACGGCCGCCCCGGCCGCGTCCACGACGCGGTGGCCGGGGTGTGGTCGCGGTGGCGGGGGCAGCTGCGGGCGGATCTCGTCGTGGCGGTGGACGACGGCGAGCTGCCCGCCGGGTTCGACGTCGACCAGGCGCTGTTCGAGATCATCGGCGCCGGGCTGGCGCTCAACGCGGCGGTGCAGCTCCAGCACGACGGCGCGGCGGCGGGCCGGGCGCGTCGCGCTCTCGACCGGACCCTCGGGGGATCCTGACGCGCGTCGGCGGCCCGGAGGAGGGGCACCCGTCGCCCGGCCGCGTCCGACCGGCGACCGCGCGTCCTCGCCCGATCGACACCAGTCCGGCCCGGTCAGGGCAGGACGGCCTCGTCGGCCGGGTCGGCGGGGCCCGTGCGATCGGGTGGAGGCCCGGGGGTCCCCGTGGCCCCGTCGACGGATGGCTCGGAGCCGCTGTCCGATCCGGGGCCGTCGTCGACCGGCTCGGCGGCGGCCCCGGACCGGGTCGTGGCCGCGGACGGACCGGCCGCGTCGACCGGCGTCGCCCTCTCCAGGAACCGCAGCAGCTCCACCGGGAACGGCAGGATCACCGTCGAGTTCTTCTCCGCCGCGACCTCGACCACGGTCTGCAACAACCGCAACTGCAGCGCCGCAGGCTGGGCCGCCATCACCGTCGCCGCCTGCGCCAGCTCCCGCGAGGCCTGCAACTCGCCCTCGGCGGTGATCACCCGGGACCGGCGCTCCCGTTCGGCCTCGGCCTGACGTGACATCGAGCGCTTCATCGACTCCGGCAGCACCACGTCCTTGATCTCGACCCGGTCGATGTGCACACCCCACCCCAGCGCCGGGCTGTCGATCATCAACTCCAGCCCCTGATTGAGCCGCTCACGATTCGACAACAGGGCGTCCAGCTCGCTCTTGCCGATGATCGAACGCAACGACGCCTGAGCCACCTGAAGGATCGCCGAACCGTAGTCCTGGACATCGACCGCGACCCGACGCGGATCGACCACCCGGTAGTAGACCACCGCATCCACCCGAACCGTGACGTTGTCCGCGGTGATGCCGTCCTGACCCGGAACCGGCAACGTCACCACCTGCAGACTCACCTTCTGCAGGCGGTCGGCCACCGGGGCCAGGAACGTCAGTCCCGGACCCAGCAGGTGCGGCCGCACCCGACCGAAGCGGAACACCACACCACGCTCGAACTCCTGCACCACCCGGACACTGCTCACCACGCCCAGCAGGCACAGGACACCCACTGCGACGAGAACCCCACCCACGATCATCGGTCACCTCCGACCGGGAGACCTTCCAGCCGGGACAACGACGTCACCTTTGTCCCGAGGCCACCACGATCCGCCGAACCGGGCCCGGCTGTCGAGCACGCCCGTGGGTCGCCCGGTCCGTGGTTCCGATCTCCGGGCAGCCATGGGAACCTCGGCGTCGCACACTCTGATCGGGTACTCGGACCCGCATCGACCGGGGCAGCCAGGAGCAGGCGGCATGGACGCAATCGATCTGGAGTACCCGTTCGCCGGCCGGTGGCTCACCCGGAACAGCCCCGCCAGCGCGGTCCCCAGCCACGGGACCACCAGGTTCGCGTCGTCGTACGCGATCGACTTCGTGCCCGTCGACAGCACCGGGCGTTCGGCGCCGCTGACACTCGGATCGCTCGTACGGAGTGAGGACAGCCGCCGGTTCACCGGATTCGGCCGGCCCGTGACCGCACCGGTCGCGGGGACCGTCGTCGGCGTCGAGAACGACATGCCCGACCACGACTCCTACCGGGGCCTGCCATCCGTGGGGTACGCACTCACTCAGGCCCGGCGCCTTCGCGCAGGATGGCGCGCCCTGGCAGGCAACCACGTCCTGATCGACGCCGGCGGTGTGGTGGTGGCGCTGTGTCACCTCCGCCGGGGCAGCGTGGGAGTCGGCCTCGGCCAGGACGTGGCAGTGGGGGAGAGGCTCGGGGGCTGTGGCAACTCCGGTAACAGCACCGAGCCGCACGTCCATGTGCAGGCGGTCGACGACCCCGTCATCGGGCACGCCGTCGCCGTGCCCGTCACGTTCCGCGGTGAGCTACCGCGCAACGGCAGGATCGTCGACGTGGACGCGCACGGTTGAGCCCTCCGGTCATGGCCGGGAGTCGGGAGTGGGCCTGCCGGCGGCCTTCCTCACAGTGGCGCGGTCTCACCGATCCTCATATGTCAATGTTTCATTGACGCCAGCGGATCGTCAACGAAACGAAGACCCCAAAACCCGGACACGACGGGGGCGGGCGCGGGCGAGCCCAGCCCCGGAACACCGGTGGACGCCGAGGACTGCCACCGGACCTGCGCGTCCGGGAAGGCGACGTGGCGGCCGAGATGTCACATCGCAGCCGCAGGTCGGACGGAGGGTGGTGGTGCCTCGGCCGTCGTGGTCTCGGCCGTGTGGTCGCCACCGCTCGATCGGGTGCGCCGGTGCCGACCGGGCAACATGCGCCGGTACTTTCGCCGACGACCGGGCCGGTCCACGATGGACGGTCCGCGTGAACCGGGGGAGACGCGGGCATGAGCAGTACCGCAGCACGCGGCCGGCGGGTGGTCGGGGCGATCGTCGTCGCGGTGGCAGTCATCGCGCTCGGGCAGCTGCTCTGGCACGCAGTGCGCCCCGTGTACGGACTGGAGCGCGGGGGCATCGCCGAGTCGGCGGCCTTCGACCTGACCGCGTTCCCGGCGGCGCTGCTCGCGCTGCTCGTGTGGCTGCGGCTCGCCGAACGGCGGCCGCTGACCGACTTACGGCTGCACCCGGTGCCGCGGCCGGTCCGGTCGGTGCTCATCGGTGCGGCACTGGCGGTCGCCCTGCTCCTCCTCACCAACGTGATCATGAGCCTGGCCGGCTCGGTGGTGGGTGTCGGAGGTGGCGACGACGTTGCTGATCCTGCCGGGCCCGGTCCCGGGGCCGGACTCGCGTCGGGGCTGCTCGCGGTGACCGCGGTGCAGGCCTCGACCGAAGAGCTGGTGTACCGCGGCTATCTGATGAGCTCGTTGCTCCGTGACCTCGGGACATACCCTGCGGTCCTGCTCAGCTCGCTGGCGTTCGGTCTGAGCCATGCCTTCAACACGGGGGCGAGCGTGGGGTACGTGGCCGCGACCTTCGCGCTGGGGGTGCTGCTCGGGTTCATCGCGCTGGGCCCGGGCGGGCTGTGGATGTCGTGCGCCTTCCACACCGCATGGAATGCGGCGCAGTCGATCCCGTCGGCCGGGGAGCCGGGCAGCGAGCAGGACGGCTCCGGCGTCGGCGCCGGAGACCTGATCTGGGTGTTCGTCGCCGCCGTGCTCTGCTACGCGGTGGTGGCGGCGCTCCTGCTGCGGCGCAGCGCTCGTCGGGCCGCACCGACGGTGGCCTGACGCCCGTGTGGATCTTCTACGTCCTCGCGGCGCTGTTCGCCGTGGTCTTCGTGCTCGGCGTGGTCCGGGAGCGACGCCGCTTCCGCAACGCGGTGCTGCTCGGGCTCGCCCTGGCCTGCCTGACGCTCGCGGTGTTCGGTGAGATCTACCGGCTGCCGCCGGAGCTGTTCGACGTCGCCACGTTCCTGACGTTCGCACTGGGGTTCCTCGCGGTCGTCGTCCTGGCCGGTTTCCTCCTCACGAACGGCATCACGATGCTGCGGCGTGAGGGCCGCCGACCGGCGAACCTGATGTCGTTGCTCGCCGGGATCGCCTGCATCGTCGTACTGGCCCTCCCCGTCGCGACGCTGTACGACGGCGGTCACGTGCTCGGCGCGGTCACGATCGCCCTGCTGCTGCTGACCGTCTACGTGGCCTTCCTGTTCTGCAGCTTCCTGACCTACGCCGTGGTCTACGGCCGCCTCGCGGCGCGCCCTGGTGTGGACTTCGTCGTCGTGCTGGGGGCCGGGTTGATCCGGGGGAAGGTGACCCCGTTGCTCCGGAGCCGCCTGGACCGGGCCATCGCGCTCCGCAGGCGTGAAATGGGCATGGGTAACGACCCCGTGCTGGTCACCTCAGGGGGCCGCGGACCCGACGAGCCGCTCGCCGAGGCCGAGGCGATGGCGGGGTATCTGCTGGAGCAGGGGGTACCGGAGGACGCCGTGCTGCGCGAGGACCGTTCCCGTACGACCCTGGAGAACCTCACCTTCAGCGATCGCCTGATGGCCGGCCGGGTGCCCCGCTACCGCTGTGTCGTGGTGACCAACAACTTCCACGTCTTCCGCACCGCGCTGCTGGCCCGGCAGGCCGGCGTCGACGCCCAGGTGCTCGGTTCCCCGACCGCCCGCTACTACTGGCCCAGCGCGACGATCCGGGAGTTCGTGGCGATCCTGGCTGCACACCCGGTCCTCAACGGCGTGATCGCCGCGGGGCTGGTGGTGATCGGGGCCATGGTCGGTGCCGAGCGATGACGCCGTGAATCGTCCCGGCGTCCCCATCGCCCGCTGCACCGTCGAGCGGCTGATGCGCGCACACGGGCCGGGACCGGCGCGGCCGCCCCGGCACCCGGCTCCCACCGGCGTCGCCCGGTCGACGCGTCGGTGCCCGTCGGTTCGGGCGGTCGATCACCGCTCGGGTGCTCGGTCGAGGGTGCCGGTCGCGACCAGGCACGGAGCCTGCAGCGTGGTGATGCCCTCGGCGATGATCATGTCGTGGAACGACCGGCGGATCTCGTCGACGACGTCCTGCTCGACACCCCCCAGCACCGACCGGACCGGGCCACTGTGCAGGAAGTCCCAGCCCCGATCGGCGTCGATCGGGATGTCGAGCTCACTGCGCCGGATCCGCAGTCCGCCGAGACCGCGGGCGGTGAGCCAGGCGCGCAGAGCCTGCTCGGTCTGCAGACGCTCCGAGTTCGCCGCGAACTGCGGCGTCGGGACGTCGAGCAGGTCCGGGCGGTGTCGCCCGACCGCGGCGAAGAACGGCCCGAACACCGCCTCCAGGCTCCCGGTCGGCCAGCAGGTCATCGCGAACCGTCCACCGTCGCGGAGCAGTCCGACCAGATGATCGGTGCCGGCGTCCATGTCGGGCAGGAAGAACACCCCGAAGCCGCACAGGACGGCGTCGTAGTCGCCCTGCGGCCATCCGGCGACGTCGGCAGAGGCGAATTCGACGTTGCCCAGCCCGGCATCGGTGGCCCGGGCCCGGGCGGTGGCCAGCAGCCCCCCGGCGAGGTCGACACCGTGGACGCGCCCCGAGGGACCGACGGCGCGGGCGGCCGGCAGGGCCGACGAGCCACCACCGCAGCAGGCGTCGAGCACCCGCTCGCCGGGTCGCGGCGCAGCCGCCGCCACCAGGGTCGCGCCGTGCACGTCCCACAGCGCCGACGTCCAACCGGCGAACCGATCACTGCCCTCGTCGAAGTAGCTCGACACGTCGACGGTCACCGGAGACCTCCATCGCCCACGGTCAGACAGTGATCACTGCGCCGGGCCGTCGACGGGTCGTGGGTGATCCGCACGACCGTGACGCCGTCACGGCGTGCGTCGTCGAGTGCTCCTTCGATCAGCTCCTGCGCCGAGCCGTCGAGGCCCGTCTCGGCCTCGTCGAGCAGGAGCAGATCCGAGCGCTGCGCCAGCCCCTGCGCGAGCAGGGTCCGCTGTCGCTGCCCACCCGAGAGCGAACCGACCGGCTGATCGGCCAGTGACGTCAGCCCCAGCCGGTGCAGGCAGTCGGCGACGATCTCGCGGTCGGCGCCGGTGAGCCGCCGCCAGGGCCCGCGCCGGGCCCACCGTCCCATCTCGACGGTCGCCCGGACCGTCATCGGGAGAGTGTCGGAGACATCGCTGCGCTGGGTCACATAGGCCGGACGCGCACGCGAGGACCGCACCAGCGACCCGGACAGCACCGGGCGTACGCCCGCGATCGCGTCGAGCAGCGTGGACTTCCCACTGCCGTTGGCGCCCACGATCGCGGTGGTCGCACCGGCCGGGATCGTCGCACTCACCGCCGACAGGACGACGCGCCCGGGATAGCCGACGGCGACGTCGTCGAGCACGACCGCGGCTCGTCCGTCGCCAGAGTCACAAAACATCGATAACCGTTCTCATTACGCATACCGTACCGCCTCGTCATGGACTGGATACTGGAGCCGTTCGCGGTGGGTTTCGTACAACGGGCGTTCCTCGCCGGGGTGCTCGTGTCGGTCGTCTGCGCGATCGCCGGCACCTGGGTCGTGCTGCGCGGGATGGCATTCCTCGGCGACGCGATGTCGCACGGTCTGCTGCCGGGGGTGGCGCTGGCCTCGCTCGCAGGCGTCGACCTGGTCGTCGGAGCAGTGGCCAGCGCCATCGTCATGACGGCGGGGGTCACCGCGCTGGGCCGGTCGCGGCGGCTGTCCCAGGACACCGCGATCGGCCTGCTGTTCGTCTGGATGCTCGCCACCGGCGTGATCATCGTGTCGTCGTCGGCGTCGTTCGCGGTCGATCTCACCGGCTTCCTGTTCGGCGACGTGCTGGCGGTCGGGCCGCGCGAGCTCTGGCAACTCGTGATCGCAGCGCTGGTGACGCTCGTCGTCGGGGTGGGCGGTCACCGCGCCTTCGTCGCGCTCGCCTTCGACGTCCGCAAGGCACACACGCTCGGTCTGCGGCCGGGCCTGGCACACGGCCTGCTGCTGGTGCTGGTCACGATCGCGATCGTGTCGTCGTTCCGGGTGGTCGGAACGCTGCTGGTGTTCGCACTGCTCATCGCCCCGCCCGCGGCGGCGGTGCTCTGGGCCCGGCGCATCCCTGTCGTGGTCGTCTCGGCGGTGCTGCTCGGGGTGCTGGCCAACGCCATCGGGCTGCTCGTCTCCTGGCACGCCGGGACCGCGGCCGGTGCCACCGTCGCCGCCACCGCCGTCGCCCTGTTCGCCCTGTCCTCGCTCGCCGCGGCCGTCCGGTCCCGGCGACGCGCCACACCGACCGCGGCATCGCCCGCGGAGATTGTCGAGAACCGCACGCCCTGATGACCGAACGACGACCGCGCCACCTCCGTGGCGCCACCCACCGTCCCGTGCTCCTCGGGATCGCACTCCTCTCGGTCCTCGCGTCCGGATGCGCGGGCGCCCCACCACCACCGGCCGAGGAGGTTCCGCACGGCTACGTCGAAGGGGCGGAGGAGACCGCCGAGGCCCAGACCCGGCTGATCGTCGCCGACCCCGGTTCCGGAGCCGTCACCGTGCTCGACCTGCTCACCGAGCAGACCACCCCGGCAGGCACCGTTCCCGGCCCGCGCGCACTGCTCGGCGACGGCCGCTTCGGATACGTCACCGGGGCCGACGGCTCGACCCGGATCATCGACAGCGGCGCCTGGAAGGTCGATCACGGCGACCACGTGCACTACTACCGCACGGAGATCGCCGAGGTCGGAGCCCTACCGGCCCCGGAACCGGGCGCAGGTCCGGGTGCGGTGCCCGTCACCGCCGAGAGCGACGGCTCCACGACGGTCGTCTCCTCCGACACCGGACCGTCGACCGTCCTCGACCGGGCCGCGCTCGAGCGCGGTGAGATCACCGCCGGCCCGCCCGTGCCCGCCGGCACCGGAGCCGGTGTGCCGCTCGCCGGACACGTACTCGTGGCGACCTCGTCGCCCGGATCGCCGACCCCGGACCGGGTCGCGGTGCGCGACCGGACCGGAGCCGAGGTCGCGACGATCACCGAACCCTGTCCCGACCTCGACGGCCAGGCGGTGACCCGCCGAGGTGCGGTGTTCGGCTGCGCCGACGGCGCGCTGCTCGTCTCCGAGGACGACGGCGTCTTCAGCGGAACCCGGATCCCCTATCCGGAACCGTTCGACGACGACCAGCGGGCCCGCGCGTTCGCCTCCCGTCCCGGCAGCTCCACCCTGGCCGCACCGGCGGGCGAGCAGGGGGCGTGGTCGCTCGACCTCGGCCGCCGGACGTGGACCCGTGTCGCGACCGGACCGGCCGTCGCGGTCAACACCGTCGGCGAACGTGGCCCGCTGCTCGCCCTGGGGCGGGACGGAGTGTTGCGTGCCTTCGATCCCGCCGACGGCCGCCGCCAGGCACAGCGCCCGCTGCTGTCCGCAGCGGCGGCGACCGGTGGCGACGGGCAGGTGCGCATCGAGATCGACACCGGGCGCGCCTACATCAACGACCCGTCGGGCTCGACGGTCCACGAGATCGACCACGGCGACGGCCTGCGCGTGGCGCGCACCCTGCAGGTCCCCGGCCGGGCCGGCTTCATGATCGAGACCGGCCGATGAGCCGGGCGCGACTCCCGATCCTGCTCGCTCTCGTCGTCGCGCTGGTCGCGACCGGATGCGGGGGCGCGGCACCGCAGCGCGACGGGATCGTGGTCACCACCAACATCCTCGGCGACATCACCCGCAACGTGGTCGGCGACCAGGCCGAGATCACCGTGCTGATGAAACCCGACGCCGACCCGCACTCGTTCGGGATCTCCGCGCAGGACGCCGCGCGCATGGAGCAGGCCGGACTGATCATCCACAATGGACTCGGACTCGAGGAGGGCGTGAGCCGCAACGTGCACGCCGCGGCCGACGCGGGCACCCCCGAGCTCGCGGTGGGGGAGCGGGTCGACCCGATCCCGTACGTCTCCGGGGACAGCGACGGCCAGCTCGACCCGCACTTCTGGACCGACCCGCTACGGGTGCGCGACGCGACACGACAGATCGCCGCGGAGGTGATCACCCACGTCGACGGGATCGACGCCGCCGCCGTCGAGGCCAACACCGAGCGCTACGCCGAGCGGCTCACCACGCTGGACCGCGACATGACCGCAGCGTTCGCGCCGCTCCCACCCGAGCGACGCAAGCTCGTCACCAACCACCACGTGTTCGGCTACCTGGCCGGACGCTACGAGTTCGACATCGTCGGAGCCGTGCTGCCCAGCGGCACGACCCTGGCCTCACCCAGCGCCTCGGACCTCAGCGGACTGGCCGACACGATCCGTGCCGCCGGCGTCCCCACGATCTTCGCCGACTCCTCGCAACCCGACCGGCTCGCCCGCGTGCTCGCCGAGCAGGCCGGCGTGGACGTCGAGGTCGTCCCTCTGTTCTCCGAGTCGCTGAGCCGCCCCGGCTCCGGTGCCGAGACCTACCTCGACCTCATGCGCTCCAACACCACCGCCATCCGGGACGGCCTCCGGGGCTAGAGCGCACCGCATCCGAAGCACAGCACCGACAGCACCGACAGCACCGCATCGACGGTGCCGCCCTGATCGCACTGCACCGACCCACCAGGAAGAGGTTCATCCCCATGACGCCCCGCACCCGGCCACGCGCACGAACCGCCGTCGCGCTGTCCACGCTCACCGTGGCCGCGCTGGCCCTGTCCGCCTGCGGCTCCGGTGGATCGACCGCCGAACTGCCACCGGCCACCGTCGCCGAACCCCTCGCCCTGACCCACGACGGCGGGATCTACATCCTCGACGGCACCACCCTGGAACTGCGCAACCAGATCGAGCTGCCCGGGTTCAACCGCCTCAACGCCGTCGCCGACGACCGCCACGCGCTGGTCTCGACCACCACCGGATTCCGCGTGCTCGACATGGGCGCCGGCACCCTCACCGACGTCGAGTACCCCGCGCCCAAACCCGGCCACGTCGTCAACCACGACGGGCGTACCGTGCTGTTCGCCGACGGCACCGGACAGGTCACCAGCCTCGACACCACCGCCATCACCCAGGGGCCCGACGCCGCCGACACCTACGACTCGCCCGAGGCACACCACGGGGTGGCCGTCGAGTTGTCCGGCGGCGAGCTCGTCACCACCCTGGGCAACGAGGAGGAACGGCCCGGCATCGTCGTCCTCGACGCCGACCGCAACGAGATCGCCCGCAACGAGGACTGCCCCGGCGTCCACGGCGAGGCCACCGCCTCGGGCGAGGCCGTCGTCATCGGATGCGAGACCGGCGCACTCGTCTACCGCGACGGCGCGATCACCAAGATCGACAGCCCGACCCCCTACGGCCGCATCGGCAACCAGGCGGGCTCCGACGCCTCCCCGGTCACACTCGGCGACTACAAGCAGGACGAGGACGCCGAGCTGGAGCGCCCCACCCAGGTCTCCCTGATCGACACCCGGACCAACCAGCTCACACTGGTCGACCTCGGAACCAGCTACACCTTCCGCTCCCTGGCCCGCGGGCCACAGGGCGAGGCCCTGGTGCTGGGAACCGACGGCCGGATCCACCAGATCGATCCCGCAGCCGGCACCGTCACCCGCACGATCCCGGTGATCGAGGCGTGGGACGAGCCCCTGGAGTGGCAGCAGGAGCGTCCCGCGCTGTTCGTGCGCGGAGGCACCGCGTATGTCACCGAGCCCGCACAGCGCCGGCTGCACGCGATCGACCTGGCCACCGGACAGGTCGCGAACTCGGTGACCCTGCCCGCGGCGCCGAACGAGATCACCGGCGCCCACGCCTGAGCCGGACAACCGGGGCCCGGTCCCGACCGGGGTCCTGCCCCGCCGCCGTCCCCGGTGACACCTCCGTGTCACCGGGGGCAGCTCCCGCCCGACGCTGACCCGGCCGAGGGAGCACCGTGCATCCGGGACCGCCTCAGCGGCCCGGGCGGGCCGGCCACACCGCCCAGCGGGAGCGAGGGCCCCGAAGGACCTGCTGCGCAGTCCGGAGCCGGTCGGCGGACAGCGCGTCGGCGACGGTCTCGCCGGAGGAGGCCCGCCCGTCGGCACGGAGACTGTGTCCCACCCACGTGTGCCCGTCGCGGTGGGTCGTCCACTCCTCGAACTGCCCCGCGGTCACCGTCGCGACCAGCCACTCCAGGTCGTCGGCCGCTGTCTGCCAGGTCTCGTCGCAGGCGTCGCAGCCACAGACCGGATGGGTCGCCTCGAGCAGCGCCCCGGCGCGGACGACGACGCCGGGGAACGCCGTGTGCGCCACGGCCACCGTCGCCGCCCGCGGATCACGCGGTCGCAGCGTCGTGGTGCGGACGATCTCGGGGCCTGCCCGCGGCGGACCGGTGGAGGGGGCTGCACCGGTCACCTCGACGTCGTAGGAGGCCGTGAGGTGGGCGATCAGGGCGTCGGCCACGGTGTGCAGCGGCCGGAACCGCTCGGGATGGGTGGTCACCGAGTACGTGTCCGAGGGCGGGCCCTCGAGGTCCCAGCGGTCGCCGTAGGCGATGACGGCACCTGTCGCGTCGCGGAAGGCGGGGTCGTCGACGGCGGGGCGCTGGTAGGCGGGCATCGGCCCATCGTGTCTGTCGGGTGGGGGAGACGCACACGGATTCCGGGCGGGACGGTTCCCACGACGCGCTGCGCGTCCTGGAACCGGATACGTTGCAGCACATGGCCGACCAGACCGCGCCGGCGTCTGCCGGCGACCCGCTCGTGGCCGGCTCGGTGGGGGAATGGCTGCGGCAGAGCCGCGCCACCACCCGGCGGAGCCTGATCCCCCTCGTCGTGATCCAGCTCCTCGTGTTCGTCCCGGCTGCGGCGGTCGCCGCGGCGACGGGCACGCTGGGTCATTTCCCGGACTCGAGCCCCGCGCCCCGCTTCGGCTTCGCCTACCCCCTCCAGCTCGACTCCGGCCCCTACCAGGTCGTGGCCGCGCTGCTGGGCGCCGTCGGGCTCGCCGCGTCGGTGTTCGTGATCGTCCGTGACGCCGCCGGCCGGCCCTGGACCGTGCGCGAGGTCCTCGTCCATCTCGCCCGCCGCGCGCTGCCCCTGATCGGCTGGCTCGTGGTCGCGGCGATCTGCACCGCGATCGGCTACCTGCTGCTCGTCGTCCCCGGCATCTACCTGTCGATCGTGTTCACCGCGACCCTTCTCGGGGTGGTCACGATCGAGCGAGGTGGCCTGAGCCGGACGTTCTCGCTGGTGAACCCGCAGTTCCTCGGCGTGCTCGGACGGCTGCTGCTCCTGCTGCTGATCAGCGTCGCCTACGGACTGGGCACCGTCGTCGTCGGCGGCGGAATCGGCTGGGGCGCCTATCCCGGCGACGGGCGCATGGTCGTCTCCCAGCTCGTGGTCGGCCTGCTCACGATTCCACTCATCTCCTTCTGGATCGCCGCGACCACCACGCTCTATGCGCACCTGCGGGCCGCCCACCGGCCCGGGATCAGCACTCCCGACCTGGCCGACGAGCTCGACGCCACCCACGGCCCGGGCCGATCGGGCTGAATGGACCGCCGAACCGTCGCGGTGTGCTCCGCGCAGTACGCCCGTGGCATGGTCCACAGGTCGACCGAGGTCCCGCCAAGCGGTACCTGACGATGCGCGGAGGCGGTGTGGACACGATTCCGCCAATTTTGCGGGTGACCATCGCAGCGGCCGCCCGACAGACTGCTCCCCGCGGCCATCCACAGAGGTCGCGTTGCGGCCGGGGACTCGACCTCGGAACCCGGATCCCCGGCCGCCCGCACATGTTCGTCCCGGCGATCCGCGGTGGCGAGACCGGCAGGCAGAGTGGGCACGACCGGGCAAGGGACCCGGGGCCGGTCTCCGCAGCCTCCCGTTCCGGAGACAGGACCGGCCGTGCCGCCATCTGCCCGCGCGATGTGGACGTTCTAGCCCGGGAGATCGTCCGGACGAGCCGGGCCGCCCGGTAGGGCTGCCGGGTCGTCACACCGCCCGCGCTCGGGAACCAGCCCAGGCTGTGACGGCGGGTCACCCAGCAGCGCCTGGTGCAGGGCCGACACCTGCGGGCCCGGTGAGACCCCGAGCTCATCACGCAGGGTCCGGTGCAACTGGGCGAACACGGCCAGGGCCGCGGCCCGATCGCCACGGGCATTCACCGCACGCATGAGAAGCAGAGAGCCGCGCTCGGCCAGGGGGTCGGCCGCGACCAGTCGGCGCGCGCAGCGCTCCGCGCTGGCCAGCTCGGCACCACCCAGCTCGATACAGGCCTCGGTGTAGCACGCGGTGGCACGGACGTGGGCGGCCCGAGCCTCGGTGCGGCGCCGCTCGGCCCACTGCGCGACGACTTCGGGGAGGAACGGGCGCTGGGTGACGAACATGGCGCTCAGCGCCTGCGCCCACGTTCGCCGCCACTGACCGCGGCTCGCCGCGGCCTCCGCGTCATGCAGAGCCTCCGCCGCACGATCGGCGTCGACCAACGATCCCGACGGCAGAACCAGGCGCAGCCCGGCCCGACCACGGATCTCAGCGGGCGCGACCGCGGCGCGCGTCTTCGACAGCAGCGGATCGAACACCCGCCCCGCATCGGCGGAGGGACGTTCCGGCGACCACAGCGCCTCGATCAACGTCGACCGCTCCACGGCCTGCGATCCGTGAGCGGCCAGATAGGCCACGAGCAGTCGAGCCCGCCGGCCGGGCAATCGAATGTCCGTACCCGGGCTGTCGTTCTCGATCACGAACTGTCCGTGCAGCTGGATCCGCACGACGACATGGTGACAAGGTTGCGGCAAGATAGCGACACCATCGTCGCAATCAGCTCTGGCATTCTCGGCGGAATCCACACATCGAACGAGTCCTCGCTCGTTCGGTACCGCCAGAGGAGAGTGCAGCCATGCTCCGTCAGGTCAGCTGTGAATGCGGATACCAGGTCCGCGAGAACGACGAAGCGACCGTGGTACGAACGGTCGAACGCCACGTCCGCGACAGCCATCCCGAACTCGTCGAGCAGGTCACGCCCGACGTCATCCGGGGATGGATCGAACTCGTCCCGTGAGGCCCGACCGATCACATCGCCCCGGCGCATGCGAGTGACACCAGCCGCCTCTCCATGCACGTATCGGACGGGCACCGCGTCGGTGATGGCTCCACGCTCAGCCGACGCGTCCGGCTCTGCGACGACGCTCGTGCTCGTCGAGCCGATCGGTCCTCGGCACCGGTCCGACGCAGGCAGGCCCATCGCGTGATCGTCTCTACGGATCGGGGCCGACAGCGCCTGGATCAGCTGCTCACGGCTGGGCTGGGCCAGGTGCGCGGGCGGCCCTGCCGCGAGCACACCGTGCACGCGCTCGGCGAGGACGAGATCGTCATAGACCTCCGAGGGGCGCCCGACCATACCCGTCTTCGGCACTCCCGCCCGACGGCCTCGACCGGGAGTGCCACCCCGCCACGGACGTACCGTGGCTCAGCGCGCCGAGGCTGCCTCCTCGGCACTCATCCCGCCGCCGATCCACTCCCACATCGTCCAGCGGTAGCTGCCGTCCTCCTCGACCTCGTACTCGAGGACGTCGGCGACCTGGCCGAGCCGGGCGAGCTTCTCCGAGCTCGTCTGCGCCGACCCCCACACCCCGTAGCTGGCCTTGTAGCCGGGCCCGATGGGCCGGCCGATGCCACCGCCGACCCAATCGACGATGTCGCCGGCCGAGGTCATGAACAGCACGTGCCCCTCGCCGTAGAGGATTCCGCCCGGCCGGATCGTCTGCCAGTAGGTGCCGGTGTCGGTGATCTCCTGACCCAGCAGCCTGCCCCGCCCCTGGAACGACACCTCCATCTTGACCACGCCACCCTCGGTGGGTAGCACCCGAACGCCGCTGAACTTTCCTTCCGACTCACCCAATCGATCGCCCAACATGACTGCTCCCTTCATCGACGAACCAGATCTGCCCGCGCCTCCGTGCACCCGCCGAGACAAAGGACTGCGGCGGTGGGCCTGATGTCGAATCCACCTCGCTTCGGTCCGCCGGCATCGATCACGACGGTGTCGGAACGCCGTGTGTCCCTCGTCGTCGAGGACCATCGCGGGCTTCCCTCGATCACCGCGATGTGCGGGTTCGCGGCCCCTACCGCCCGCGGGACGTATCGGCACCCCTCCACGTCATCGATTCACATGGGAGTGACCGTCACATCCCGACGGCCCGACGGGTAGCACTCGACCTTTCCTACGTCGGCCCGGTCGACCCAGAAGGCCCCTACTGCCGAGCCGGGTCCGCCGGTTCTCGTACGTCTGCAGGCGCGAGCGGCACAGAGTAGTAGCCGACCGCGAGGTCACCGGGAACATTCGTCGGAACTGTGGAAGATCAGCACTATCTCGCCGAGCTCCCGGTGACGACGCGAGATCTCGCGTCGTCCCAGCAGCCGACACGCCTGCCCAGGTGAGGACGGCCTGAGCCGAAAGGGCACGGAGCGGCACGGTTCATGCGCCGCAGGCCCGGCCTGCCTCTATCGGCGCGGTGTGCGTCCCAGGCCGACGTCGCCCGGTCACACCCGTGCGGGCGGTGCGCCGACCCGTTCCCGCACGCGCGGCAGCACGTCGGCGGCGAGCCGTTCGAGCGTCGCGAGCGAGCCCTCACGGGTGCCGGTGGACTCCACGTGGAACAGGACCCGGGACACCCCCGGGACTTCCAGCCGGGCGGCGATCCGCTCCACGCACAGGTCGACCGGACCGATCGCTTCCGAGGCCAGCGCCATCTCGCCCATCTGCTCGGGCGGTGGACCGCTGCCCTCGCGCTCTTCGAGCATCACGTATTCGGAGAACGCCTGCCCGAAGAACGGCATCACCGTGTCCGTCATGTGCTCGCGGGCCTCGTCCACGGTGTCGGTGACGTGCGCGAGCACGGTTGTGCCGTGGGCAAAGGACTCCGCCGGCCTTCCGGTGGCCGCGGCGTGCTGCTCGACCAGCGGCGCCATCGCGTCCGGGCCCTGCAGCAGGAAGAACAGCAGCGGCAGGTCGTAGGACGCCGCGAGGTCGGCGTTGCGTTCCGACGACGCGGCGAGATACACGGGCGGATGCGGCCGGGTAAGTGGGCGCGGACCGGGCGCGACCTCGCGGAACCGGTATCGCTCCCCGTCCGCCGACACCCGCCCGTCGAACGAGCGCATCAGCAGCTCCAGCGCCTCCGGCATGCCCTCCCGCCAGTGGTCCAGCGACCGGTCCAACGCCTCGTAGTCGACGACCGGCCCGCCGCGCCCGACCCCGAGGTCGAACCGGCCGCCGGAGACCTGGTCGAGCAGAGCGGTCTGCTCGGCGACGGCGACCGGGGAGTGTGTAGGCAGGATCGTCACCGCCGTCCCGACACGCATCCGCTCGGTCCGTCCGAGCAGGTGCGCGGCCAGCGTCAGCCCCGATGGGTTCACGCCGTAGGAGATGAAGTGGTGCTCGGTGGTCCACAGGTCGTCGAAGCCCAGCTCCTCGGCGCGGGCGGCGAGAGCGAGCGCGGTCTGCAGCACCTCGCCGTCGTCGTGGCCCGGGAAGCGGTGGGTGAACAGCAGCAGGCCGAATCGGGGATCGGTCATCGGGGTTCTCCGGTCTCGGGGGTGGGGCCGAGCAGGCCGTCGAGCACGGTCTGCAGGTGGGGTCCGAACAGCTCGGGCTGCGGTTCGCCCGGCGCCCGGTCGGCTTCGCGGATGGCGGCGTGCAGAGCCGGGAACCGCTCGGGGTCCGAGCCGCGCATCATGGCGCGCCCCCAGGAGCCCGGGCGTCGCTGGTGCGAGGTGAGCAGCTCGCCGTAGGCGAACTCCCACAGCAACATGTTCGCCGACAGCGCGGCCGCTCCCTGCAGTCCGGACCGTCCGAACGCGGCCAGGATCCGGTCGATGACCGGGACGATGCGGGGGCTGGCGAGCCCCTCCTGCGCGAGCGCGGTCACGATCCAGGGCTCGTACTGCGCGGCGGTGTGCACGGCGTGCATGAGCACGGTGATCTCGGATCGGGGGTCCTCGACGGGGGCCGGGATCTCGATCCGCGCGGCGACCGTGTCCAGCATCGCCAGCACGAGCGACTGCCGGTCGGCCACGTGCCGGTAGAGCGCCATCGGGGACCGGCCCAGCTCGTCGGCGATGCGGCGCATGCTCAGCGCGGACATCCCGTCGGTGCGAGCGATGCCGAGTGCGACATCGACGATCGTCGGCAGATCGAGCAGGCCCATCCCACGTCGACGCGGTAGGCCGGAAGCCGGGCTGTAGGGCATCGCCGGGCTCCCGTCTGACCGGAACGTGTTTACGTCGTACGCATCAGGTTAGCCTAACTAACCCTGGAGGGAAACTCCGTCACGGTGACGGACGTGCACGTCCGACCTCGGCGCGGGCGCCTCTGCTCGGCGCTGCACGTAACCGGCTCGCTGCCGGGCGGAGGTCAGCCGCCACCCTGAGACGCGACCAGCGCCCCGGCCGCGTGGCTCTCTGGTCGGGATCGACCTACCAACGAAACGACAGTTTCGTAGGTCTGGGCTAGCGAGTATCGATACCTGAAACCAAGTAATTAGTTTGCATAACCGAACTGCTACGCTGTTCGACGTGACCGACACCGCCGTACGCTGCGGATACAGCCGCTGCCGCGCCGAGCTCGCACCTCCCGGCCCCCAGGGCGGCCGACCCCGCTCGTTCTGCCGCGACACCCGCTGGGAGGGCGGGCGCACGTGTGCGCAGATGGCCCGCGCCGAACGCGACGCGTTGGGCACGCTCGGCCTCGACACCGGCTCGGGAGCGTTCGCCCTCGACGCCGACCGGCTTCGGGAGCACGTCGCCACGGTCGCCGGCCCGGTCGCGGAGCTCTCCGCGGCGTTGGCCGCGGTGGGGGAGCGGCTCGACGAAGTCGAGCGTGACGCTCTGGTCGCCACCGAGGCCGCCCGCACCAGGGCCGCAGAATCCGATGCGGCCCGCCAGCAGGCCGAGGCCGCACGCGACGCGGCGATCGCCCGGGCCCGCGAGGCCGAGAAGAACGCTGCCGAGGCCCGCCGGGAACGCACCGAGGCCGTCACCCGTGCTGAGGAGTCCGCGGTCGCGGCGCTCGAGGCCACCGAGGCGCTCGGTGCCGCCCGTCAGCAAGCCGATGACGCCACCGCAGCACGCGATCGAGCGGTGGGCGACGCCCGCGAATCGGAAGACCGGGCCGCGGCGGCCGATCGCGACCGAGAGGCCGCCGTCCTGGCCGCCCGCACCGCCGAGCACGACCGCGACGCCACACAGCGCCAGATCACCGCGACCGAACGCGTCCGCGACCAGGCCACCGAGCAACTCGCGGTGATGCGCACCGCCCACACCGAGCTCCGGGCCGAGCGGGATCAACTCGCCGACACCGCCGCCGAACAGCGGATCCGGCTCGCCGCGCAACAGGAGGTCCTCGACGACGCCCGCACCACCGCCGAGCAGCTACGCGACCAGTACACCGCGGCCACCGCGGCCACCCACCACGCTCGCGACGAATCCCGGAGCTTGACCGACCAGCTGCATCAGATCCGCCGCGAGCGCGACGAGGCGGCCACCGAGCTCCAACGCTTGCGCGAAGCACGCGACAGCGAGCTGCCTCGTCGGATGCATCCCGACGATCTCGCTGCATTGAGCGCGGCGTTGCGGGACGAGCCCTGAAGCACACGTCACCAGCACCAGAGTCCAAACCCGCCGACGACGTCGCGCGTGTGTGCCGGGTGGCCAACGCCGCCGGTGATCAGCCGGGGTGTCAGTCCGCTGCGTCCGCGGCCCTCCGGGTCGGCGCGAGATGTGCCGCGTCGTATGCCGCGTCCGCGGCCTCCAGCAGCGTTGCCCCTGACTCGCGCTGCACTGCGATCGCGGCGTACCAGGACGAGAGCGTCTCCCGGCAGTCCCGGACCAGCGTCTCCGCGGTCCGGCTCAGCGCAGAGCGCCGGTGTACGACGCCGAACGGCACCGACAGCCCCGGCACTGTCTCCACCACCACCGCGCCCGCGCGACGTGCCTGGACCGCCATGCGCAGAGGCAGGAAGGCGTTCACCCCGCCGCCGAGCACCATGGCGAGCTGGGACACCCGGTTGGGCATGGTCGCCACCAGATGTGGCTCGACCCCCGCCGCGCCGAGCGCGGCCACCACGCGGTCGCTCTCGCGCCGGGCGGGCGAGCACAACGCGAGCGGCAACTCGCCGACCGCGGCGAGCGGGAGCGGCTCCCCGGGGCGCGGGGTGCCCGGGGGCATCACGAGCAGCAGGCGCTGCACCCCGAGCGGGACCAGCTCCAGCGTGTCGACCGGCACCGGTTCGGTGGTGAACCCGAGTTCATAGCGTCCGTTCTGCACGTCCTCGCACAGCGAGCCGGCGCCGTCGGCCTCGGCCATGTCCAGCCGGACCCCGGGATGGTCGGCCCGGAACGACCGGGTCCACGACACGACCGCGTCGCTCGACATCTCCGGCATCGTCCCGATGGACACGGCCCCGGTCTCCAGGTTCCGGGCCCGCGCCATCACGTCGCGTGCCGTGACGACGCCGTCGAGTACCGCCCGGGCATGCGGTACCAGCAGTGCACCCGCCGAGCTCAGGACGAGGCTCCGACGCCCGTTGCGCTGGAACAGCTCCACGCCGAGCTCGCGCTCCAGGGCCTGGACGGCCTGCGACAGCGAGGGCTGGGAGACGAACAGGTGCTGTGCTGCCCGGTTCAGTCCCTCGTGCTCGACCACCGCCAGGAAGTACTCCAGGTGACGGATCTCCACAGATCACCCCTCCGGCGACGGTCCGGTAGGTGGCTGCACCCCGGTGTCAGCGCACCCGATAGCTGTCCGGGAGCACAGTGTCCGCCTCCATGGACCGGACCATCGCCCGGCCCAGGTTGCGCTCGTGGACGGCCGAGGCACCCTCGTAGATTCGCAGGGTGCGGACATCACGCCACATCCGGGGGACCGGATGCCCGCCGACGATGCCTTCGCCGCCGAGGAGCTGCACGCAGCGATCCGCCACCCGGCCGACCATCTCGGTGCAGAACAGCTTGGCTGCGCTGATGCGCTGGCGGGGGACCGCTCCGGCGTCGAAGCCGTGGGCGGCGTCCATCACCAGGGCGCGTCCGGCCTCCATCTCGGAGTAGCAGCGGCCGAGTTCGGCCTGGACCACGCCCAGATCGGCGAGCGGGGCGCCGAACTGGCGGCGCTGACCGACGTGGGCGGTGGTCTCCTCCAGGATGCGCGTCGCCTGACCGACGGCGGTGGCCGCCACGTGCAGCCGGGCGTGGTTGATCCCGCGCATGGCCGCCTTCATCCCGGCGCCGGTCGTGCCGCCGAGCAGCCGGTCGGCAGGAACCACAACCCCGTCCAGACCGATCTCCGCGACCGGTGCGTCCTCGTGCCCGTTCATCAGGGCTGGCAACCGCGTCGTGACACCGTCCAGCGTGGTGTCGACGACGAACGCAGAGATCTCTTCCGGTGCAGTCCGCGCGAACACCAGCAGGGTGTCCGCCCAGTGGGCGTTGGTGATGTAGCGCTTGGCGCCGTGGAGCACCCAGCCCTCCGCCGTCCGGTCGGCGGTGGTCTGCAGGCTCGTGGCGTCTGATCCCGCTTCCGGTTCGGTGAGCGCGAACGAGGTGACCCTACGGCCCGCAGCCATCGGCGGCAGCAGCTCGCTGCGCTGCTCGTCGGTCCCATGGGAAAGGATCGCCTGCGAGCACAACCCGATGACCGTCGAGAACCGTGACCGGTACACACACGAGGCCCGCGTGAACTCCAGCGTCAGCAGCACCTGCTCGGTCATGGTCCAGCCGAGGCCGCCGTACTCGCGCGGGATGGAGATCCCGAACAAGCCCAGTTCGGCCATCCGTTCCACGAGCCGGGCGGGAACCTCACCCGCCGCGACCATCTCCTGCTCGCTGGGGATGAGCTCCCGGTCGGTGAACCGCGCGATCTGCTCGCGATAGCGGTCGAAGTCGCCGCTGCTGCGGATGCCCTCACCTGTCATGGTCGTCCTCCGTCGCTGTGTCGTGTCCGGTCGGCTCACCGAGAACGCCGTCGGCCAGGAGCCGGTCGACGGTGTCGTCGTCATGTCCCAGTTCCCGCAGGACGGTTCGGGTGTGTTCGCCGACCTGCGGAACGGGGCCCGCGGTGCCGCGCGGGGAGTCGTCGATGCGGTAGGGCGTACCCAGCGCGCCACTTCCGCCGGCCCCGGGCTGCAACAGCAGGCCGGAGGCCAGCAGGTCGGCGTCGTCGTCGAGCTCGTCGAACGATCGGACCGTGCCGCAGACGATCCCGTGCGCGCTCAGCAGCGCCGTCGCCTCGCGGCGGGTGCGGGTCCCGAGGCGGTGCTCGAGTTCGCTGCACAGCTCCCGACGGTGAGCGACTCGGGCGTCGTTGTCGGCGAACCGCGGATCCGCCGCCAGTTCCGGGGCCCCGAGGGCGGCGCACAGCGCCGTCCACTTCGTCGTGGTGTAGGCCGAGACGACGATCGCGCCGTCCTGCGCCCGCACGTACTCCGCGGCGGGCGCGACAGCGGGTTGTCCGTTGCCCGTCCGCCGTGGCGGCTCCCCGGTCAGCCGGTAACCGCTCCACTGCGTCGCCTGCGCAGCCGTGACCGCCTCCATCAGCGAGGTCTCGACAACCGAACCCGTCCCCGTGCGGCCGCGCCGCACGAGAGCGGCGAGGACCCCGGAGGCGAGTGCGTTGGCGGCGAGGACGTCGGCGATCGGGAACGGCACCCGCTGCGGCTCGCCGTCCGGCTCACCGTTGGTGTGCATGAGCCCGTACTCGGCCTGCGCGGCGATGTCCAGGCCCGCTCGTCCCGCCGACGGGCCACGGCTGCCGAAGCCGGTGACGAACGCGTAGACCAGGTGCGGGAAGCGGTCCCGGATCGCTGCGGCACCGATGCCGAGACGCTCGGCGGACCCGCACCGGAAGTTGTGCAGCAGGACGTCCGAGCGCGCGCAAAGCGCCTCGATCACCGGCGTGCTCTCGGGCCGTCGCAGGTCGACGGCGATGCTTCGCTTGCCGCGGTTGTAGGCATCGAGCATGGCGGCCCCGAACCGGCCCACCGACCGGGCCTGATCGCCGTCGAGGCTCTCGACCTTCACCACGTCGGCGCCGAGATCGGCGAGCTGCTGGCCGGCCCCCGGTGCAGCGATGTACTGCCCGAAGTCGATCACCCGCATCCCGTCCAGCGGCAGCGTGCTCACGAGACACCGCCCGCGACCCCATCGGCTCGCCGCCGGGAGCTCTCACGCTCCAGCGTCCGCCGCGCGGCCTCCGGGTCGAGCAGCCTGCCTCCGATCGCGGCGGACACGCAGATCATCACCCCGACCACGAGGAACCCGTGGGCGTAGCCCTCGCCCGCGGTTCCGGCCGCATCCACGATCAGCCCGAGCGCATACGGCGCGACGATGCCGGCGACGCTGTAGACCGCGATGACGCAACCGAAGAACGCCGTCCGGTGCCGTCTCGGCAGGAAGTCGGAGGCACCGGCGAACGCGACCGAGAACGCCACGCTGTTGACCGAGAACGTGAGCACGACCAGCGTCAACTGCAGTGTCCCGGCCGCCACGACGGTGAAGGCGATCATGCTCAGTCCGGCGCCGATGATCAGCGCGGCACTGAGGTAGGCGCGCGCGGCGCGCGAGGTCCAGCCCCGAGCCAGGAGCCGCCCGGACAGGTAGCCCGACCCGATCAGCACCACCACCGCCGACGCGTAGGGAACGGTGACCAGCCACCCGACGGTGGAGGGCGCATAGCCCAGCCCCTCGGTGAGGAAGGCGGGTAGCCACGACACCTTCAGCGAGGTGATCAGGTACCCGGCGAACGAGAGCAGGCTCAAGCCCCAGAAGCTGGGCAGCGCGAGCAGACGGCGGAACGGGACGTCGAGGTGACCGTTCGGGTCCGGCGGCTCGTCCACGTCCGCGACGCGGATCTTCCGCAACGGCTGGCGCTCCACGGTCAGCCACCAGACGATCAGCCAGCCGACGCTGACCACGATGAGCACGACGAACGCAGCGTGCCAGCTGTAGGCGAGGATCACCCAGGTCAGAAGCGGCGCGGAGAGCAGCGGCCCGACCGAGGACCCGGCATTGACGACCGAGGCGGCAAATGCGCGCCGCTCCTGCGGGAAACGGTCGGCGACGATGCTCTGGCACAGCGCGTGTGCCGGCCCCTCGAAGAAGCCGAGAGCGATGCGGGACGCGAGCAGGACGCCGAACGTCGTCGGAACGGTCAGCGGCAGCATGCTCGCGATCCAGGTGACCATGAGCAGCGCGGCCGCCCACTTGTACGAGATCCACCGCATGAGGGCGCTCAGCCCGACCGCGCCGAGCGCGAACAGCCAGAAGAACGCGCTGCCGAGCAGCCCGAACTGGCCCGCCGTCAGCCCGAGGTCCTGCCTGATCGGCACCGCGGCCAGTCCGATCGCGGACTTGTCGGCGAAGTTGAGGGTGAAGAAGACCAACAGGAGCCCGACGACCGCCCACGCCCGCCGATCCGGTGGTCTCTGCGTTCCCGTGAGCACGGTTTCCGGACCGGTCGATGTCATGGAAGATCCTCCGCTGATCGCCTCGACGTCTCTGACGAGCTCTGGCCATCAGACGTCGACGAACGACCGGGAACAACGCCGATCACGCAGCCACACATATAGGCGTGTGCGATATGCGCGCGGTTCACGATCACCACGGTCGCTGCGGCCATCGGTGCCGCACTGGTCGCACTGGTGATCGCGGCACCGACGCCGGCCCGCGTCAGACCCTGAGGACCGGTCCAGGGCAACACCTGGGGAACCGATCGGCGGGTCGATGGTGGTGTTCTCGTCGGTCTCGGCGCGGCTGTCGCGGGCGCGACGTCCTCGCACGACCGTGGTGGCCGGGTCAGCGCTGCTGACGGTGGGCAACGCCGGGCCGGCGACGCTGCCGGCGACGTTGTGGCACCTGGTCGTCACCTCGACAGTAGGGGCGATCGGCGCGGCACTGGCCTACTCGGCACTCTCGCCGCGCTGGTCATCGCAGCCCTGACGCCGGCTCCGCCTCAGGCCTGAGCGCCGTCGTGGCCACGCGGCGGGAAGAGGCCCGCCAGTCGATCGGTACCACCGTGACCGCTGCCTCCAGGCCCGTGAGGTCGCCCGCGTTCCTGGCGTAGGCGGCGAAGCCCTCGGACGGTGGCTCGATCCACACCGAGGTGTCCACCGACACGTGACGGTGCCACCTCGTCATCGGTCGCCTTCGCTGTGCGGATCCTGGACGTCGTCGGGCAGCTTCACTCGGTCTCTCCGCCACGCCCCTGCATCGACGACCGGATCGTCGGCCAGTAGACGGTCCATCTCCTCGGCCGGCACGACGGTCCGTCGCTGGTGGGGAACCAGATCCGCCACCGGCCGCCCGTTGACCGTGACGGTGAACGACTCGCCGGAGGCCACCCGCTTCATCACCGCGGCGTTGTCGTTCCTGAGCTGAGACTGCTTGATGGTCTCGCCCACGCTACGAGCGTAGCCCCTCGTACATTGTTGGGCCGGAAGCGCTATCAGACGCTCTGGGCGCACGGGTCGATGGAGGCCACCTAGGATCAGATGGGTTCCGACGCCACCTCGGACTCGTCCCGGAGCAGTGCGACTGCACCGGTGATCGCGAACGCGGCTGCGGGAATACCGACGAGAAGGTGGCCCACGCCTGCGATCCGGCGCCGGGCCCACAGCACGGACACGGTGTCGGCGCTGTCGATCAGTACGCCGAGAGCGAGGCCGAGGCGCGCACGCTGGGGATCGTGCGACAGCGTGGTCGCGGCGACAGCGATCTCCCGGATCCCGAACCCACGCGCCATGAACCCGCCCACGGGAACCTGAGCACCTGGGTTCAGAGCTCGGTAGGCGGTCCGTGGGCTGGCCAGAGCGGTCAGTCCGACGCCGGCGCGGATCGTGCCCAGCAGGCGTGCCGCCCGGGACGGTGACAGCACCCGTCGTGGTCGGGGCGCACCTGCACGGGACCCTTGCGGCCGGACACGGGCGACGATGGCCCGCCGGGCCGTGAACGGCGCCGTCCCCGAGCGCCACCAGCGAAGCCAGACACTCGGGCGGCCCAGCAAGGAACGAAGCAGCGGCAGGGGATCCAGGTAGGAGGACCTCGCTGTCACCTTCCCGTCGTCGGAGAAGGTCAGGCGGTCGACGGCGCGGAACTCCACCGGCCTGCCGGCGGCCGTGGCCCGGCACACGATCTCGACGAAGAGGGTCTGCCCGGAGCTCGCCCAGGCGACCACCTCGCCACGGATATCAGGCAGGAACCGCTGCAGTCGTTCGAACTCGTCACGCCAGTGAGCCGGACCGACGCCGTCGAGCATCAGAGGCTGGTGGAGCTCGACCTCCTCGGCGAGCAGGCTGTCCCAAGCCCGGGGCCCGGGGTCGTGCCACCCGGCCGCGAACTCCTCCACGACCCGCTCCGCCACCGGACTAGCCGTATCTGAGATACTCATAGTATCAACGGTACTATGAGCGCCGTGAATTCTGTCAAGCCGCAGCGTCTCGAGTACGTCGAGCAGACCCGGGAGGCCATCCTCGGCGCGGCCGAGCAGCTGTTCGTCGAACGAGGCTTCCGGGCGACCTCGATCGACGCCGTCGGATCGGCCGCGCGCTTCACCAAGGGCGCGGTGTACCGGCACTTCCCGGACAAGCAAGCACTGTTCCAGGCTGTGTTCGAGCGGGTCGAGGTCGCCACCGTCGAGGAACTGCAGCGCCGCGTGCTCGACGCGGCGGGCGCCGCCGACGCTGCGCGCGTCGCCATGGAGGGGTTCCTCGAGGTCGCCCCTCAGGAACGCTTTCGCAGGATCGTGTTGGAAGAAGGGCCCATCGCACTGGGCTACCGCGAGTGGCGCGAACTCGACCACCACTACACCGCGGCCCTGCTCGAACGCCTTCTCTCAGCCCTGATCGAGGAGGGGCGGATCAACGACGCTCCGGTCGGGCCCCTGGCCAGGATGTGTTGTGCGCTGATCGGCGAAGCTGCGGTGCAACTCGTCGAGGCGACGTCCGGCGAGGAAGCAGCAAGGGCCGACGTTCTCGCCGCCCTCGCCGCCGTTCTCGGCGGGCTCGACCTGGTCGCTCGATAGCACCGTCCCTGGACCCGGCCGGTGATACACCTCAGGCATGCAGAGGCCGCGGCCGGCGCAGGAGGAAGCTCGTCGTCACACGGCTCAGCTCGACGGCAGGTGGGTCTTCAGTGCGTCGGCGAGGGCCTCGAGGTTGCGTGACTGCAGCAGCAGGTTCCCGGGCCCGGTGAACTCGGCGACCAGCCCCTCACCCGAGGTCATCGACTTCCACGCGCTCTTGGCGGCCTTGCGGACCTGGTACTGCATCGACGAGTCCCACGCGACCAGGTGGCCGGTGTCGACGATCAGGGTCTCGCCCGCCGCGAGCTCCTGGGGGAGCAGCGCGCCGAACGCGCTCAGGAACACCACCCCGTCACCACTGGCGCGCACGACCAGGGCGTTGTCGGAGGCGAAGAAGGCCTTGGCGCCGCCCCACTGGGTGTCGACCGCGACGTCCTCGGTCGCGGCGAGGTAGGCGTGACCGGCGATGTCGTAGGAGTTCCCGCTCAGTGCGGCGGCGACCAGGTCGCCGGGGGCCGGCGGGGCGAGCAGCAGCCTGCCTCGACCGTCCTGAGCGGTGAAGGTCGACACCGAGGCCGAGCGTCCACCCGCGGAGCGCTTCATCGCGCTCCACAAGCCACCTTCGAGCTCGGTGGTCAGGTCGATCTCACGGCTCATGGCCACCATCGCGCCCGCCTCGGCGCGGACCGAACGACCGGCTTCGAGCCACAGCGTGGCCAGTGCGCCGGTGGGCCGGAAGTCGATGGTGTAGGTGAGACCGGCGTGTCCGCCCTGGTCCGCGAGCACGGTGAGCGCTGTCATCGTGTCCTCCTGTGGTCGATCATGGTGGGCAGGCCGGTGCGTACGCCTCGCCCGCTCTTCCCGGACGCGAGGTGTGCACCGTGCCGTGACATGAGCGCAGCGAACACCGTGCCGCAGCGGCACGGTCAAGTCGGGTCGACCATCGGTGCCGATCGATGGACGGGGGATCCGGGTGCGGCCCGACCGATCGCGACCGGCGCGGCGTCGGTGCTGCAGGTCGACATGGAACACGAACCGACGGCCGAACCAGGGGAGGGGCGTCTATCCGCCTCAGCTCGTGGAGACCTCCGGCTTCTGTCCGTCCCCACCGGTCTCCCGGCGCCACTGCTCGATCAGCGATCGTTTGAACCGGTTGTTCGCCGGAACCGGGAGGTCCTGGGACTCGGCCCACTGGCGCACCTGTTCCCGCTCGGCCGCGGAGAGTCCGGTGCGCGTCGGAGGCCTCCGCTCACCCTCGCGGCGCGGGCCGCCGCGGTCCGGGACCGACGCCGGCGCGGACGCCTCGACCCGACCGGCGTCGACATACGGTCGCAGTGCGGTGAGGAGTTTGCGGTACTCCGCACCTGCGAGGTCGATCTCGATCCGCATCTGGTCGATATGAATCTCGTGCGACTCGACGTCGTCCTCGACGCCGCTCACATCGCAGTAGCGGATCTGCCGGATTCCCATACGATGCCTCCCTCGATCACATGGAGCTGAAACCGCGCACTGAGCCCGGCGCGATTCAGCCGCTCTTCGTGCTGGTCCCGGTCGCTCGAGCGCTCTCGGCCGCTGCCCGCGCAGCGCTCTTGCGCAATGCTGCGACGGTCTGACCGGCCAGCGCCTTCGACGCCACGGAGTCACCGATCTGGCGAGGAGTCATGTGACCGCGACCGGACGGAGCCAGATAGGTCTGCCCCTCGGCTCCGGTGCGGTACTCCAGAGACGAGGCGACCCGATGGAACCGCGTGCGCTGACCGCGACGACGGGCCCCCTCCCACTTCTCCACCCGCACCGCCAGCGTGCAGCACGTGCAGGTCAACCGCCGCAGCAGCAGACCGTCGTCGTCGACACCGGTGAAGTGGATACCGGCCTCGCGGATGGTCGGGAACAGATGACGTCCCCGTTCACGGCACGCCAGCACCTCGTCGGAGACCCGGTCGACGTACAGGTCCACATCGGCGTCCGACGCCCGGACGTAACCGGCCTCGGCCTGCTGCTCACCCTGAATCGATGTCGGCATGGTGGACACGTCGTCCTCAGCCACCGCGAGACCTCCTACATACGTCGATGGAGTAGCAGTCGCCGACGATATCTCTGGCATCACGGTGATCGCGCGACACCATCACGGTGATCTGTCCAATCACGGACGATCCGACCGGTGGCACGAGGTCGAGTGTCCTACCTGACCTGGTCCGGCGCCACGACCGGAGCCGACCGAATCGTCGATCCGGCACACCATGCCACCGCGCGATCCCGAACCCGGCATCGCCGGCCAGGACTGCACGTGCCCACCGCGCGCACTTGACCACGACGCGACGTCAGGGTTTCTGCTGTGCTCATGCCACCCGTCGTGATCGCCTACCTCGGCGCCCACTTCCTGAGCCTGCTCGGCAACGGACTCGCTGCGGTCGCGCTACCGCTGATCGTCCTGCAGACCACCGGCAGCCCGCTCGGCGTCAGCGCCGTCTCGGCGGCGACGGCCGTCCCCGCGGTGATCGTCGGTCTCTCCGCCGGCGTCGTGCTGGACCGCTACAACCGCAGGAACTTCTCGATCATCGCCGACATCATCTCCGCCGCAGCAGTGGCCGCCATCCCACTGGTCGACCTGCTGTGGGGACTGAATCTGTCCTGGTTCATCGCGCTGGCGATCATCGGTTCCTTCGGTGACGTTCCCGGAATGACCGCACGCGAGATCCTGGTCCCCGCCGTGGCCCGGCACAGCGGCATGCGGCTGGAACGCGTGGTCGGACTCCGCCAGTCCATGACGTCGATGGCACTGGTGATCGGTCCCGCTGCCGCCGGCACGCTGCTCGCCCTCTTCGAGGGGAGCACCGTGCTCCTGCTCGTCGCCGCCACGTCGGCGACCGCCGCGCTGCTCACGGCACTGGTCCCGCACCGGTTCGGCCGCATCGACACCCGAGGCGCTGAGCGGGAACCGGTGTGGACACAGCTCACCGCCGGCGCAGCAGTACTGCGCCGCAGCAGGTTCCTCACCGGCACCGTCGGACTCACCGTCGGACTCGCGACCGTCGTCGGCGGGCTGCAGGGCCTGATCCTGCCCCTGTACTTCAGCGTCATCGAACGCCCCGACCTGCTCGGGTTCGTCCTCACCGCCCTCGCCGTCGGCATGCTCGCCGGGACCAGCGTCTACGCCGGGATCGGTACCCGCAGGACCCGGCGGTTCTGGATGGCCACCGCACTGACCGGAACCACCGTCGGGTTCCTGACGATGGCGACCCTGATCTCACCGCTGGTGGTCCTCGCCGGGGCCGCCCTGCTCGGTCTCACCAACGCCCTTCAGGGCGCGGTGGTCGGGGTCCTGCAGGCCGAGCGCACACCCGAGCAGACCCGTGGCCGGGTGCTCAGCCTGCAGAACGCCCTCCTGCAGGTCGCCGCACCCGCCGGGATCGCCGTGGCCGGGATCGTCGCCGAGTACGGATCACCGACAGCGGCGGCCCTCGCGCTGGTGGGTGCCTGGCTGATGATCCTCGCCGTCGTTCTCGCCTCCCGCGCACTGACAGACCTCGAACCGCGGGGACAGACCGTCGTGGATCAGTGACGTCGGCACGACCACCAGGATCGGCGACACCAAGGAATTATGACAGTTATCGCGGCCGGCGCATGACGCCGAGCGAGCGGGGGATCCGCCCTCAGGGCAAGCCGTGGCCGAGCCCGGTCGGCCGTCGGACCTCACGGACGCCTGTGACGGCGACTGAACGGATGCCATGGGCCACGCGGCCCTCAGTGCATCGCGCCGACGACGAACGGACACGGCAACCCGGCGATCCCTGAGTCCTCGATGTCGGGATCACATCCGTGCGAAGGGCCGGCGGCCGGCGACACCGGCGGGAACGAGAGCACGCCCCGGGGCACTCGGAACTCCCCTGATGTCGAACCGATAATGCACGTTATGACAGACAGTCTGAGTGTCCTCGCTTCCCCAGGGAGACTTCTTCCTTCCGTGGCCGGGTGTTCCATGGGCGCGCGCGGGCCCGGCCTGTCAGGCGTTCCTGGGAGAAGGTGCGGTCGGCAGGGTCAGCTCGGCGCGGCATCCCGGCCCGTTGTTGACGACGCTGATCCCACCGTTCTGCGCGCCCATCAGGCCGCGCGCGATGGCCAGGCCCAGCCCCGCTCCGCCGTGCGCACCAGGTGTCCGGGCACCGGTACCGCGGTAGCCGACGTCGAAGATCCGACCCAGGTCCTGCGGCGGGATCCCGCCGCACTCGTCGTCGACCCGCAGCCACGCGAGACCACCCTCGCGGCCACCGGCGGTGAGCACGACGGAGCCTCCGGCCGGGGTGTGCCGGACGGCGTTGGCCACCACGTTGCGCACCACCCGGGCGAGATCGGCGTCGCTGGCGTGCACCAGCGGCCAGTCCTCGGGTGCGATCGCCTGGACGTCGACCCCGGTGGCACGGGCGACGACCGCCTCGGCGGCCACGGCGTCGGAGGCGATCTCGGCGAGCGGGATCTGCCGCAGCTTCAGCTGCAGGGTTCCCGACGTGGCGCGGGAGAGCTGGAACAGGTCCTCGACCATGTCCGTCATCCGCCGCGTCTCGCTCTGGATCCGCCGTACGTAGTCCTGCACCTCGTCCGGCCGGTGCACGATCCCGTCGAGCACCGAGTCGGCCAGCGCCCCGATCCCGGCGAGCGGCGAACGCAGGTCGTGGCTCATGCCGGCGACCAGCTCGCGGCGGGACCGTTCGGAGCGGCGTTCGGCGTCCCGGGCCTCGTGCTGCCAGAGGGCCTCCCGCGCCAGGGTGCGCCCGAACAGCGTGCCCGCCGGCACCACGATCACGGTCACGACCAGGCAGGCGAGGAGCACGTCGCCGAGCTGAGGGGTGAACATGAACCCGCTCACCCCGACCACCCCGCTGAGCGTGGCGAGCAGCGGGACCAGCACGAGCGCGACGATCGCCGCGGTGAGCGAGCGCCGCCGCAGCATCCGCAGCACGATCCCCCCGACGACCAGCACCGGCAGGGAGAACAGGAGCGCGGCCGAGGCCGCTTCGAGCAGCTCGTCGGGCGTCATGACCGGTCGGCAGGGTCGTAGCGATAGCCGGTCCCCCAGATCGTCGCGATCCGCCGTGGCCGGTTCGGGTCGATCTCGAGCTTCTCCCGCAGACGTCGGACGTGGACGGTCACGGTGGACTGGTCGCCGTACTCCCAGCCCCACACCTCGGCGAGCAGCTCGGTCCGGGTGAAGGCACGCCCGGGATGGGCCACCAGGAACGCCAGCAGGTCGAACTCGCGGCCGGTGAGCGCGAGCGGGACACCGTCGAGGTGGGCCCGCTGCCCGGAGCGGTCGACGACGAGGCCGCCGTCCACGACCGGGCCCACGGTCGCCGCCTCCGGCGCCGACCGGCGCAGGACCGACCCGATGCGCAGGACCAGCTCGCGCGGGCTGAACGGCTTCACGACGTAGTCGTCCGCCCCCAGCTGGAGGCCACGAACTCGATCCTCCTCCTCACCGAGCGCCGTGAGGACGACGATCGGCAGCTGCGGGCGGCGCGCCCGCAGCTCCCGGCAGACCTGCAGGCCGTCCATCCCGGGCAACATGAGATCGAGCACGACCGCGTCCGGTGCGTGCTCGACGGCCCACCACAACCCGGCCCGGCCGTCGGCGACCTCGAGCACGCCGTACCCGGCGTCGCCGAGGTAGCGGCGGATCACCTCGCGCACGGTGTCGTCGTCCTCGACCACGAGCACCCGGGACGCCGACGGCATGGTGCCAGCCTAGGTCGTCGCGGCCGGGCCGGGCGTGACCGTCACCGTTCGGTAAGAAGTCCGCGCGGCACGAAGTCTTAGGGCTTTCTTACGAGATCGTCCGGCGCACCTCCGGGAACGCGATGCCTGCCTAACGTCCGGCGGCGACCCGCACTGGAGGACGTCGTGACACTCTCCCCCCATCGGCCCCGCTTCCGGAGCCCGCTCCGCGGCCCCTGGCTGACCTCGGTCCTCGGCCTGGTCCTGCTCGTCGGGCTGCCCGTCGTGGTGGTCACCGGGCTGCTCGACCACGTCGCCTACGGGCCTGGCCAGGGCATCCCGGGTGACGTCGGTCTGCTCCGGCTGCCGATCACCGAGTTCCCGACCGACCCCGCGTGGCTGTTCCGGCTCACCCAGGGGCTGCACGTCGGTCTGGGTCTGGTGCTGATCCCCGTCGTGCTGGCCAAGTTGTGGTCGGTCATCCCACGGCTGTTCGCGCGGCCGCCGGTGCGCAGCATCGCCCACCTCCTGGAGCGGGGTTCGGTGCTGCTGCTGGTCGGCAGCATCCTGTTCGAGACCGTCACCGGCGTCCTGAACATCCAGTACGACTACGTGTTCGGCTTCAGCTTCTACACCGCGCACTACCTGGGCGCGTGGGTGTTCATCGGCGCGCTCGTGGCACACCTCGTGCTGAAGCTCCCGACGATGGTGCGGTCGCTCCGTTCCCGCTCGCTGCGGACCGAGCTGCGGACGCCGCTCGCGGACACCCGGCCCGAGGAACCCGACGGGCACGACGGGGAGCCCGGCCTGGTCCCGACCGATCCCGCCGACCCGACCATGAGCCGACGGGGCGCGCTGGCGCTGGTCGGGGGCGGCTCGCTGCTGGTCGGGCTGCTGACCGCGGGCCAGACGATCGGTGGTCCGCTGCGGGACCTCGCCGTCCTGCTGCCACGGGGGCGGGTGCCCGAGGGGATCCCCGGCAACGACTACCCGGTCAACCGCACCGCGGCCGCCGCGGCGATCGGTCCGGAGATGACGGGGGCGCGGTGGCGGATCGAGCTGACCGGTGGCCCGGCCGCGCTCCGCTACACGCGCGACGAACTGCTCGCCGGGGTCGACGGCCTGCCGCTGCACACCGCCAGGCTGCCCATCGCGTGCGTCGAGGGCTGGTCGACCGTCGAGACGTGGACGGGGGTGCGGCTGCGTGATCTCGCCGCCCGTGCGGGCGTCCCCCGGCCCCGGTCGTCGTTCGTGGACTCCCTGGACGCCGGGCCGTTCGGGCGGGTGACCCTCACCGCGGCCCAGACGCTGCACGAGGACGCGCTGCTCGCGCTCCGGGTCAACGGGCACGACCTGAGCCTCGACCACGGGTTCCCGGCCCGGGTGATCGTGCCCTCGACCCCGGGCGTGCACTGCACCAAATGGGTGCGTTCGATCGACTTCCGGGAGGCCTGATGCGTGGGTTCCGAGCCCGCTACGGAGCCGGTCCGGGGCACCTGGCCTTGATGCTGGCCTGCCTCGCCCTCGCTGCGTACGCGGCGTCGTTCCTGCTCGGCGATCCGTCCGCGCTACGGATCGTGATCTGGTTCGTCGGGGCGGCGGTCGTGCACGACCTGCTGCTGTACCCGCTCTACGCGGCGGGCGACCGGTCGCTGACCGCGCTGCTCCCCCGCCTCCCCCGGCACGCGGTGCCGCTGGTCAACCACGTGCGCGTCCCCCTGCTGGGGGCCGGGCTGACGTTGCTGCTCTTCCTGCCCGGGATCGTCCGAACCGCCGAGCCGACCCACCTCGCCGCCACGGGTCTCGACCAGCAGCCCTACGCCGCGGCCTGGGGCGCCCTGGTGGCCGTGCTCGTGGCGACCTCGGCCCTCGTCTACGCCGTCCGCGTGCTGCTGGCGCGGCGGAGCCGGTCGTGAGCGCCCCGGCGGCGACGTCGCGCGCGGCGGTGCTGGTGCTGGCGAAGGCACCCGAACCCGGACTGGTCAAGACCCGCCTCTCCCCGCCCGCGACACCCGGACAGGCCGCCGGGATCGCGGCCGCCGCGCTGCTGGACACGCTCGACGCCACGACGCGCGTCCCGCGGTCGGCCACGGTGGTGGCACTCGCCGGGGACCTCGACCGAGCCGTCCGGGCGGACGCCCTCCGCCGCCGGCTGGGCCGGACGATGCGGATCGGCCAGTGCGGCGACGCGCTCGGACCGCGCATCGCGAACGCCCACGCCGACCTCGCCGCTCGGTGGCCCGGCCTGCCGACCGTGCAGGTGGGGATGGACACCCCGCAGCTGACGCCGGCGTTGCTCGACGAGGCGCTGACCCGGCTCGACCGGGCGGACGCGGCCCTCGGCCCCGCAGCCGACGGCGGCTGGTGGGCCGTCGCGCTCCGCGATCCCACCGCGGCGACGCTGCTGGCCGACGTCCCGACCTCCCGGTCCGACACCGCGGAGCGCACGATCGCCGCACTGCGCGCCGGCGGGCTGCAGGTCGCGACGCTGCCCGAGCTGACCGATGTGGACACCATGGCGGACGCGCTGGCGGTCGCCGAGCAGGTCCCGGGGTCCCGGTTCGCCGCCGCGGTCGGCGCCCTCACCGCCGGTCCGGTGACGTCCCCGTGAGCGGAGCGGAGGGGGGCGTCGTCGACGGTGTCCCCCCGGTCCGCGCCGGCTTCGACCCGGTGCTGCGCGGGGAGGTGCCGCGCCTGGTCCGGGACGACGGCCGGGCGCTGTCCCTGGACCACGCCCGCTGGCTCGCCCGCGCGGACGGCGACGACGAGTGGCTGCTGCGTCGGTGCCGGGGACCGGTGATCGACCTCGGCTGTGGTCCCGGCCGGCTGACCGCCGCCCTGCACACCCGCGGGGTGCCCGCACTCGGGGTGGACAGCTCCCCCGTGGCCCGGGACCTCTGCCGCCGCCGGGGCGTGGCGATGGTGTGCGCCGACCTGTTCGGCGGGCTCCCCTCCGAGGGGACCTGGCGCCACGTCCTGCTGGCGGACGGCAACATCGGCATCGGGGGCGATCCCACCCGGCTGCTGACCCGCTCGGCCGCGCTCGTCCACCCGTCGGGCAGCGTGCTCGTCGAGGTCGACCCCGACCCCGCGGTCTGCTGGACGGGCACCGTGCGGTTGCACGGCGCCGCGGACGTCGGGTCGCTACCGTGGGCCGTCGTCGGTGCGGAGGGCCTGCGCCCGGCCGCCGCGGCGGCCGGGCTGCGGGAGGTCGGGCGGTCCCGCGTCTCGCCGGGCGGGCGGGCGTTCGTCGAACTCATCCGGCCCCTCGAGGGCGGTGACCCGGTCAGGGGCTCGGACTGACACCGCTGTACGTCACGCGAGTCCGGAGCCGGGGGTCGCCGTCCATCGGGTCGACAACGGCGAACCCGTCGCCGCGGAGCTGAACCGGCGTTCGATCTGCGCCTGCTGCGGCTCGCCGAGGTACTGGGCGCCCGCTCCCCCGGCCTGGTCGACCCCGCGCCCGAACCCTGACACCCGGCGGCGGGCTCGCCGGCCTCTCCTGTCGTGACCTGGGTTTGTGGGTCGTCGTTTCGTTGACGATTCGCTGACGTCAATGTTTCATTGACACATGAAGGCTGCCGCCGGGCCCCGGACGGCACGACGTCACCCCGTCGCGACCTCCGCGCTGTCCACGAACCCCGGTCGGCAGGCCTTGACCCACACCCGACGGCCGGTGGGCGGCGGGGTCGCCGCACAGTGGATCCGCCAGTGCCGCCCGTCCTGCGGCGGGAGCCCGACGTCGTCGCCGGCTCCCCTGCCCGTGGCCTGCGGAGCAGGCGGGTCGTCGGTCCAGACGACGCACGCACCAGGCGTCGGTGACACCGGTACCCGGTCCGGTCCGGGTACCGGCACCGCCACTACCTCCCACTCCCCTGCCGGCCTCCACGCGGCGAGGAGATCGTCCTCGTCCTGCCCGGCGGCGTCACCGTGACGGGCGAGCCATCCGTCGACCGCCGCGCGGAACCGGGCGAGTATCGCCTCGTACTCCGGGAGACCGGCGAGGTTGCGCAGCTCGTGCGGGTCCGCGTCGAGGTCGTAGAGCTCCTCGGCGGGCTTCTCCGGCCCGACCAGCGCCCGCTGCGCGGGAGTGAGCAGGGTGCGCGGCTCTCCCTGTGTCCGCTGGGCGGACTCGTCACGCGCCAGCCGCCGGAGCTCGGCCCACGTGCCCAGCGCGTCCGGGTACTCCGAGTGCGGCATCGGGGGGCGTCCGGGATGGGTGTGCCGGACGTAGCGGTGGCGGTCGTCGCGGGCGCTGCGGCTGTGGTCCTCGATCTCCATCATCCGGTCGCGGCCCGCGAACACGTAGTCGTTCGGGCGGTCGACCAGCGACCCGTCCGGGCCCAGCAACGGGACACCGTGCATCGACGAGGGAACGCCGGCCCCGCACACCTGCAGCATCGTCGGGGCCAGGTCCATCAGGTGCACCGGATCGCCGTGCACCGCGCCCGGCGCCAGGTGACCCGGCCACCGCATGATCAACGGCTCGTGCAGCCCCGAGTCGTGGAGCCACCGCTTCGCGCGCGGCATCCCCGCGCCGTGGTCACTCCAGAACACCACCAGCGTGGAACCGGCGAGGCCGTCCGACTCGAGCTCGTCGAGCAGGCCGCCCACCCAGTGGTCCATCTCGGTGATCAGGTCCAGGTACCGCGCCCACGTCGTGCGGAACGCCGGGGTGTCCGGGTGGTAGGGCGGCAGCACGACGTCGTCCGGGTGGTGGCGGTCCTCCGGGCCGACGTGCGGGATACGGGCCTCGAACTGCTCGTCGTCCCCGTACAGGCGGGACTCGTGGGTGACGAGCGAGTGGAACGCCGCGAAGAACGGCACGCCGTCGGGCCGGTTCCGCCAGTGCGCGGACGGCGAGCAGTCGTCGAACGCCGACGGCGGCGTCGAGGTCTGGAAGTCGGTGAACCAGTTGTTCGTGGCGTAGTACCCCGCCTCGCGCAGGTACTCGGTCACGAACCGGACCTGGGGCGGCATCACCGCCTTCGTCCGCATGTGCATCGTCCCGATCGCCGTCGGGAAACAGCCCGTCATGATCGCCGACCGCGACGGCCCGCAGATCGGGGCCGCCGCGAACGCCCGGTCGAACCGCATCCCCCCGTCCGCCAGGGCGTCGAGGTTCGGGGTGCGCGCCTGCTCAGCCCCCGGATACACGCCCGCGTAGCAGCCCAGGTGCGGGTTGATGTCGTGGGTCGAGATCCACACGATGTTCGGGCGCCCGGTCATCGCGCGGCCGTCGCGCGCCGCTGAGCTCGCCGCTCGGCCTGCCGGTCGGGGTCCGCCACCGGGGACGCGAGCAGCAGCGTTCGCGTGTACTCGTGCGCGGGATCGCGGGTGACCTGCTCCGCGTCGCCCTGTTCGACCATCTCGCCGCGGTACAGGACCGCGACCCGGTGGCTGACGTGGCGCACCACGTCGAGGTCGTGGGAGACGAACAGGTAGGCGACGCCGATCGCCTCCTGCAGCTCGAGGAACAGGTCGAGCACCCGGGCCTGGGTCGACAGGTCGAGCGCGCTGACCGGCTCGTCGCACACGATCAGCTTCGGACGCAGCGCCAGCGCCCGGGCGATCGCGATGCGCTGGCGCTGACCTCCGGAGAACTCGCGGGGCAGCCGGTGCATCGCGTCCTGCGGGAGATGGACGCGGTCGAGCAGCCCGGAGACCCGGCTGCGTGCCTCACCTCCCTCGATCCCCTGCACCTGCAGCGGCTCGGAGAGGGTGTCGCCGACCGTGCGGGCCGGGTTGAGCGAGCTGTACGGGTCCTGGAACACGACCTGCAGGTCACGGCTCAACGCCCGCCGGGTCCGGCGGTCGGCCGCCCCGATGTCGCGGCCGTCGAACCGGATCCGCCCCGAGGTCACCGGGGCGAGACCGAGGACGGCGCGCCCGATGGTGCTCTTCCCGGAACCGGACTCGCCGACCAGCCCGAGCGTCTCGCCGGCGCCGACCTGCAACGACACCCCGTGCAGGGCCCGGAAGGCGGGGCCGAGACGCTTCGTGCGGAACTCGACGACCAGGTCCTCGACGTCCAGGAGCGGGGTACTCATCGGGTCGCCTCCAGGTTCTCGTCCGCCGCCGCGGTCAGGCGGCCGCGCGGCGGCTTGTCGGCGAGCATCGCGTCGAGCAGCGACGCCGTGTACTCGTGGTCGGGGTCGCGCAGTATCCGTCGGACGTCGCCCGACTCGACCACGGTGCCGTCGCGCATGACCAGGACGCGGTCGCAGAGATCGGCGACGACGCCGAAGTTGTGGGTGACCAGGAGGACCGCCAGGCCGAGCCGCTCCTGCAGGTCCCGAAGGACGTCGAGGACCTCGGCCTGCACGGTCACGTCCAGTGCCGTGGTGGGCTCGTCGGCGATCACGAGGTCCGGTTCGCAGGAGATCGCACCGGCGATCAGCACCCGCTGGGCCATGCCGCCGGACACCTCGTGCGGATGGGACCGCATGACCCGGACCGGGTCGGCGATCCCGACGCTGCGCAGCAGCTCCTCGGCCCGGGCGGTGGCCTCCGCCCGGGAGACGCCGAGCAGGTGCGTCATCGGGCGCACGAGCTGGTACCCGATGGTGAAGGCGGGGTCGAGGTTGCTCATCGGTTCCTGCGGGATGTACCCGATGCGCCGCCCGCGCAGGGGGCGCAGCCGGTCCTGGTCGACGGCCACGTCCCCCGGTCCGACGGTGAGCTCGTCGTCGATCCGGATGGTCCCGCCGGTGATCAGCGCATCTCCCGGCAGCAGCCCGAGCACCGAGAACGCGGTCTGCGACTTGCCCGATCCCGACTCGCCGACCACCCCGAGGACCTCGCCGCGGTCGAGCGTGAACGACACCCCGTCCACCACCTGCTTCAGGGTCCCGTCCGCCTGCGGGTAGGCGATGCCCAGGTCACGCACCTCGAGAAGGTGACCGCCACCGTCCCGGGCGGTGCCGGCCGACGCGGCGCGGCGACGCTCGACCGCCTGCCGGACGGCTCCGCCGGCACCGGCGGAGCCCGCACGGGCCGGGTCCTCCACCGCATCGCGCACCGCGTTGCCGAGCAGCACCAGGGCGCTCGTCGTCACCGCGATCGCTAGGGCGGGCCAGAGCAGGGTCATCGGGCCGTCGTAGACGCTGCGGAACCCCTCGTTGAGCATCACGCCCCAGGTGGGTACGGCGGCGTCGCCGAGGCCGAGGAACTCCAGTCCGGACTGGACGGCGATGGCGATCCCGCAGACCAGTGCGCCCTGGATGATCAGGGGCGCCCGGACGACCGAGAGCACGTGGCGGCGCAGGATGCGGGCGTCCGAGAGCCCCGACACCCGGGCCGCGTCGATGTAGAGCTCGTCGCGCACCGCGCGCACCGCGGTGCGGGCCAGGCGGAAGAACCCGGGCGCCAGCATGATCCCGAAGACGATCATCGAGATCCACACCGACGGGCCCAGTGCGGCGCGCACCGCCAGCAGCACGATCATCGACGGCAGCGCCAGGATGATGTTGGTGACCCAGGTGCCCGCCCCGTCGATCCCACCGGCGTAGTAGCCGGCGAGCAGCCCCGACGGTACGCCGACGGCGATCGCGACGGCCGCGCACAGCAGCGCCGCGAGCAACGTCGTCTGCCCGCCGTGCAGCAGCCGGCTGAGGATGTCGCGGCCCCCGCTGTCGGTGCCCAGCGGATGGTCGGCACCTGCGCCCGAGAGGATGTTGCGGATGTCGGCGTAGCCGGGCTCGAAGGGCGCCAGTACGTCCGCCAGCAGCACGCCGGCGACGATCAGCCCGAGGACGGTCGCGGCCGCCGCCCCGAGCGGGTTGCGGAGCAGCCGCCGGAGCACCTCGCCCCCTCGTCCGCGGGGTGCCGGTCCCGGTGCGGCGGGGGTGACGGGCGGGGCGGAGGGCTCGGTCATGCGACACGCACCTTCGGGTTGAGCCAGCCGTTGGCCAGGTCGACGAGCAGGTTGACCACGACGACGATCACCGTCGTGTATGCGACGACCCCCATGACCAGTGGCAGGTCCCCCGTCGTGGTGGCCTGCACCGCGAGCGTCCCGACCCCGGGCAGCGCGAACACCTGCTCCATCACGACGACGGCGCTGAGCATGCCGATGAACTGCAGGCTCAGGACGGTCAGGCCGGCCGGGGCGGCGCTGCGCAGCACGTGCCGGAAGAGGATCTCCCGCTCGGGCAGCCCGCGGCTGCGCAACGTGCGGACGTGGTCGCGGGACAGCTGGGTGAGCACCGCACCGCGCACCTGCTGGGCCGACGCGGCCACACCGTTGATGAGCAGGGCGGTCATCGGCAGGGTCAGCGACACCACCCACGGTCCGATGCCGGCGCCGGGCGCGATCGTGCTCACCGCCGGGAACCAGGGCAGCGTCACCACGAACAGGCCGACGAGCAGCAGGCCGATGAGGAAGCTGGGCAGGGCGTCACCGATCGCGGCGCCGATCTGCACGGCGCGGTCGGCGCGGCCCCGGCGCACGGCCGCGGTCATGCCCAGGGCGGTCGCGATGACGCCGATCAGGACGATGGAGAGCAGGACCAGGGTCAGGGTGACCGGGAGCCGGGTCGCGAGTGCGGCGACGACCGTCTGGCCGTTGAACCAGGAGGCGCCGAAGTCACCGGTCAGGGCGGCCGCCCACCAGTCCACGAGACGTTCGAGGAGCGGTCGGTCGAGGCCGAGCTCGGCGTTCTTGGCGACGATCTGGTCAGGTGTCGCCTGCTCGCCGAGGATGTTCGCGGCGACGTCGTCGGTGGAGAAGAACAGCAGCAGGAACGTCAGGCAGAGGACGGCGGCGAGCACGACCACGCCCGATGCCAGCCTGCGGAGCAGGAAGGGCAGCACGGTGACCTCCGGGGTGCGACGGGGCGGCGGTCAGCCGGCCGGGTGGAAGTTGTAGATGGAGGGGACGACCTGGCCGATCTGCGGTTCGACGCGGACCTTCCCGCCGTCGAACGCGTAGGTGTTGCCCATCCGGGCCCACGGGGCGAACCAGGCCTGCTCGGTGACGTAGCGGGCCATCTCCTGCGCCTCGTCGACGGCGTCGGGCCCGGCCACGCGCAGACGGTCGAGGATCCCGTCGAGGCGGGGGTCCTCGGACCGGAACGGGTTGTACAGCGTCTGCGGCACCAGCATCTGCTCCACCGCCATCCACGTCGGCCCCTGGAAGATCGGGAAGTAGGCGGCGGGCCAGCGCGCGCTGCCGATCTCCGACTGCGCCGCCTGGCCGGGCACGCTCGCGGCGCGCACGGTGATGCCGATGTCGGCGAGCGGCTGTACGACGAACGGGATGGCGTCGTTGGTGTTGGCGCTGAACGGCATGCTCAGGGTGAAGCCGTCGGGGTGGCCGGCCTCGGCCAGCAGCTCGCGCGCACGCTGCGGGTCGTAGCCGTAGTAGTCGTCGAGCGCGGGATCGAAGGCCGTGCTGGCCTCACCGAAGACGTGGCTGGTCGGGGTGCCGTACCCACCGAGCAGACCGTCGACGGCGACCTGCCGGTCGAAGGCGAGGTTGATCGCCTGACGCACGCGGACGTCGGCCAGCTCCGGGGCGACCGCGCCGTCGCGGTCGAACAGCATCAGCCCGGCCCAGTTGACGTCCCGGTTCACGATCTCGCGGCCGGCGTTCTCGGCCTGGGTGGTGTTGCGGGGCAGCAGCTGCGTCCCGTCGACCTGCCCGGCGACGAGCGCGTTGATCCGCGCCGTCGGCTCGGCGAGCACCTTGAGCACGACCTCGTCCCACTGCTGCAGCGAGGGGTCCCAGTAGCCGTCCCGGGCGCGGAACACGTACCGGTCACCGGTCACCGAGCGGGCCTCGTCCATGACGTAGGGGCCGGACCCGACCGGGGTGCGGTCGAGGGCGGGGTCCCCGAGCGCGGCGGGGCTCGCGATCATGCCCGCGGCCTGGCTGAGGTAGAACTCGAGCGCCGGGTTCGGCTGCGCGAGCTCGATCTCGACCCGGTACGGCCCGGTGACGCGCACCTCGGCGACGTCGGCCGTCTGGACGGCCTGCGGTCCGTTGGCGGTCCGGAAGTGCTCCAGGCTCGCCCGCACCGCCTCGGCGTCGAGCGCCTCGCCGTCGCTGAAGGTGACGCCCTCGCGGATGGTCAGCGCGAGTGTCGTCTGCGTGTCGTCGGTGTAGCCCCACGCGGTGGCGAGCATCGGCACGAGCGTCCCGTCCGGCTCGCGCCGGATCAGGGTGTCGTAGGCGGTCTGGAACGCGACCAGGCGGTGCCCGTTGTGGCCCTGCCCGGTGTCCCAGGTCGCGACGTCCTGGACCTGGCCGATGTTCAGGACACCGGCCGGCGAGGCCGGGGTCCCGATTCCGGCACACCCGGCTGCCGCCAGCATGCCCACCACCGTGACCAGGATGGGAAGAACTCTTCGGCCTGACCTCATCGTCAACAACCTCGTGTGGGTACTGAGGGTCCGGATGCCCTCTCGGGTTCGTGCGGACCGCGCGTCGGGGCGCGTGGAGGGATTACGGCACGGGATCGAACGGCGCTTCAACGGGTTGCCAGCAGTTGCAGGGCCGCGCCGCCGGTCCGCACGGGACGGCCCGCCACGGCGTCCACCGTGGCCGGCAGGCTCGGTCGCCCGGCGCCGGAGCTGCAGCGGTCAGCTGCCCGGAGCCCCCTCCGCAGGGCACGCGACGTCCCAGGCGACCCGCAGCCCGAGGTGACCGGCGGCGCTGTCCGGGGTGTTCGCGGTGCGGGCGGCGACCCGGTAGCGGTTGCAGTAGGACTCGTGGCACAGGTACGAGCCACCGCGCATCACCCGGGCGTCCCCGCTGCGCGGCCCGAAGTGGTCGGCGCACCACTCCCAGACGTTCCCGGCCGTGTTGTGGAGGCCGTAACCGTTCGGGGCGAACGCCGTCACGGGCGCAGTGGCCCGGTAGCCGTCCTCGGCGGTGTTGCGGACCGGGAAGTCGCCCTGCCAGATGTTGCACCGGTGCTCGCCCGCCGGGGTGAGCTCGTCGCCCCACGGGTAGCGCGCGCCCTCCAGGCCGCCACGCGCGGCGTACTCCCACTCCGCCTCGCTGGGCAGCCGCCCGCCGACCCATGCGGCGTAGGCGCGGGCGTCGGCGTGCGACAGGTGGACGACCGGGTGGTCGGCCCGGTCGCCGACGGTGCTGCCGGGGCCCTCCGGCGCAGACCAGGTCGCGCCCGTCACCCCGGCCCACCAGGGGGTCTGCCGCGGGCGCGGGCTGGTCCGGCGCAGTGCCGCGGGCAGGAACCCCACGAACACGAACGACCAGCCGATCCGCTCGGTCTCCGTCACGTAGGAGGTGGCGGCGACGAACTCGGCGAACCGGGCGTTGGTCACGGCCACCGTGTCGATCAGGTACGGGCCGACCTCGACCCGCCGGGCGGGCCCCTCGCCGTCGGTGCCGTAGCCCTCGGCGGAGTCGGTGCCCATCAGGAACGACCCACCCGGGACCTCGACCGCGGTCTCGGCGACGTCGCGCGCACCGGAACCCCCCGGCGGCGCGGGCGCCACGGAGGTGTCCCGCGGGCCGGGAACGCAGCAACCACCGCTCATGATCGCCTCATTGTGCACGGCGTCCGCACACACCACCGGCAGCGGTCCGTGGGCGCGAGACCTCCGACGGGAGGGTCCAGGTCCCCGCCGCGGGCGCCGCACCGGTCAGATCAGGTGCCCGTAGCCCAGCGCGACGAGGTTCTCGCGGGAGGTCCGGAGGCAGTCGTAGGGGTCGCGGCCGTACTGCTGGTCCTGCTCGATGAACAGGTACTCGGCACCCGAGTCCAGCGACTGGTCGATGATCTCGGCCCAGTCGAGGTTGCCCTCGCCGACCTCGGCGAACTGCACCACGTCGGTGAAGGAGCGCATGAACCCGGCCCGGTCGCCGTCGGCCAGGGCGTCGAACGCCGACGGGTCCAGCTCGCCGATGCGGTAGTCCTTGAGGTGGACCAGGTCCACCAGGCCGGCGTACTGCTGCAGCGTGCGGACCGGGTCGCGGCCACCGCGCTGCACCCAGTGCACGTCGATCTCGAGCCGCATCGTCGGCGCCTCGGCGCGGATGACGTCGAGCAGCGTGCTGCCTCCGCGCCTGGCGAACTCGACGTGGTGGTTGTGGTAGTAGAGGGTGATCCCCTCGTCGGCGAGCCGCGCGGACACCTTCTCGGCCCGGCCGCAGAACTCCAGCAGCGCCTCGTGCGAGGCCATCGCCGGGTACGGCATCATGCCGATGCGCAGCCGCGAGGCGCCCAGGGCCTTCGTGTCCGCGACGATCTTGTCGAAGTCGTCCAGGAGGGACTCGTTCGGGCCGCCGCCCATGCCGGCGGACAGCGCCCCGAAGTCGATGCCGAGCTCGTCACGGGCGCGGACCATCTCGGCCACGTTCTCCGGGGTCATCGCGATCTGGGAGACCTCGACCGCGGAGAAGCCGGACTCCGAGAGCCGGCGCAGGACCTCGTGGGGCCCGACGTCCTCGACGTGGTTCTTGAGCATCATCATCTGGACGCCGATCGTGGGCATGGGTTCCCCTTCAGCACGGAGGTCGGGTGGGGTACGGGTGGGCGCGGCCGGGCCGGTCGTCAGCCGGTGGCGGTGTGCCGGATCCGGCCGATGCCGCTCCGGGCGTAGACGTCGGTGAGGATGCGCAGCGATTTCATCGCCTCGCGGGGGCCGATCCAGAACGGCTCGTCGTCGCCCAGCCGGGCGTAGAAGTCCCGGATCAGGTGCTCGTGGGACACCCCCCAGTAGGAGCGTCCGTTCAGCGCGGCCCGTCGTTCCGGCACGGTGTGCACCGTGCCGTCGGCCCGGGTCACGGTGAGGTCGCCGCGGATCGACAGGCTGCCCCGCTCGGCGGTGACGTCGATGGTGACCGGTGCGTGGACGACGTTCGCGAGGGAGCCGACGACGACGCTGCGGGCCCCGCCGTCGTGCGAGAGCAGCATCTCGGCGGTGTCCTCGACCTCGATGAGGTCGCCGTAGAGCCGGGTCGAGGCGCTGCCGGACACCTCGACGACGTCCCCGGCGAGCCACTGCACCAGGTCGATGGTGTGGATCGCCTGGTTGATGAGCAGCCCGCCGCCCGCGGTGGCCCACCGCCCGCGCCACGGCTTGGCACGGTAGTAGTCCGGGGTGCGGGTCCACATGACCGTCGCGACGGTGCCGAGCACCGCGCCCAGCTCCCCGGAGCGCAGCATCTCGTGCGCGGCCTGCGCGGTGGCGTTGTAGCGGTTCTGGAAGCACACCCCCACCCGGGCACGACCGCGCCCGGCGGCCGCGACGAGACGCTCGGCCTCGTCGACGGTGTGCGCGAGCGGCTTCTCGAGGAGTACGTGCACCCCGGCGTCGAGTGCGTCGAGGGCGACCGGGACGTGCTGGTCGTGCGGTGTACAGACGTGCACCACGTCCGGGCGAGCGCGGGCGAGCAGCGTGCGGTGGTCGGCGTAGCCCGGTACGCCGTGGCGCTCGGCGGTCGCCGCGCGGGCGACGGGATCGGTGTCGCAGACCGCCACCAGCTCGATGCCCGCCTCCCGGGCGATGGCGTCGAGGTGCACCGGCGCGACGTCGCCGCAGCCGATGACGGCCGCCGTGGTCACCGCGTTCACCGGTACTCGATGCCCTCGGCGCCGAGCAGCCCGGTGAACGCCTCCCAGGCCTCGGTGAACAGCTCGGGTCCGGAGAATCCGCCGAGGCTGTGGGCCTGCGACAGGTGCGGTTCCAGGGAGAAGAAGCCGTCGAAGCCGTCCGAGCGGAGCGCGCGGAGGGTCTCGACCATCTCGCCGTCGCCGCGACCGGCGGGGCGGACCTCGCCGTCGGCCAGCAGCGCGTCCTTGATCTGGACGTACTCCAGGTAGGGGCGGACGGCGGCGTAGGCCTCGGTGAAGGGCCGCACGCCCACCTGGACGAAGTTGGCGGCGTCCCACGCGGCGCGCAGGTTCGGCGACGCGACGGAGGCGAGGATGTCGGCGCAGCGGCGCGGGACGTCGCCGTAGATCTCCTTCTCGTTCTCGTGCACGAGGATCACCTCGCGCTGCTCGGCCAGATCGGCCAGGGCCCGCATCCGGCGCAGCACCTCGTCGCGGTGGCGGTCCGGGTCGTCACCAGGGCTGACGAAGAAGGAGAAGACCCTGATGTAGGGGGCGCCGAAGTGGTGGGCGACGTCGAGGGCGTGCCGGGCCCGGTCGAGGTGCGCGGTGAAGTCCTCCTCGACGTGGATCTTGCCGATCGGGGAGCCGATGCTCGACACGGCGAGTCCGGCGTCGTCGACGATCCCCTTCGCCCGGGACAGCGCGCCGGCGTCCAGGTCGAGCACGTTCGTACCCCAGGCGCTGCGGAACTCCAGGTGGGACATGCCGAGCTTGCCGAGTAGCGCCACCTGTTCGTCGAGGTCGGAGGAGATCTCGTCGGCGAAGCCCGAGAGTGTCCACATGTTTCCGGTTGCTCCTCACTGAGCGCTGTTCGGTCGCACGATCACCGTGACCGCTGCCCGGTGGCACCGCCCACTTGTTCCCACTTGTTGCATCGGTGCCTGGCTACGGTGCGACGGAACATGTGGCAACCCGTGGCCGTCCACCCCGCGCTCCCCCACCGTGGTCGCCGTCACGAAGCCGTGCACGAGGGAGGTCCACGCATGTCCGGAGAGGTCCGGCTCGGAATCATCGGATTCGGGGCGCAGGGATCGATGTACGCCTCCTTCATCCGGGACGGCAGGGTCCCCGGGATGGAGATCGGCGCGGTCGCGGACACCGACCCGGACAGGCGTGCGACGGCCTCCAGCGAGTACGGGGTACCGGTCCACGAGGACTACCGGGCGCTGCTCGCCGGCGGTGAGGTGGACGCCGTGGTCACCACGGTGCCGCACTACCTGCACCCCGAGATCGGCATCGCGGCCCTCGAGGCGGGCCTGCACGTGCTGGTGGAGAAGCCGGCCGGTGTCTACACCGGGCAGGTCGCCGAGCTCAACGCGTGCGCCGCCCGGCACCCCGAGCTGACGTTCGCGATCATGTTCAACCAGCGCAACAACCCGCTCTACCAGCGGATCAAGGAGATCGTCGACGCCGGCGAGATCGGCGCGATCCGCCGGACGAACTGGATGATCACCACCTGGTGGCGCCCGCAGGGCTACTACGACCAGTCCGCATGGCGCGCCACCTGGGGCGGCGAGGGCGGCGGTGTCCTGGTCAACCAGGCTCCCCACCAGCTCGACCTGTGGCAGTGGATCTGCGGGGTCCCGCGCTCGGTCTACGCCAAGGTCGCCTACGGCTTCCGCCGCGACATCGCCGTCGAGGACGAGGTCACCGCCGTCGCCGACTACGGCGACGGCGTCACCGGCACCTTCGTCACCGCCGTACACGACATCGAGGGCACCGACCGGCTGGAGATCCTCGGCGACCGGGGCCGCATCGTCGTCGACGGGTCGAGGACGGCGACCGTCACGCGCCTGGTCGCCGACGAGCGCGAGCTGTCGGAGTCGATGTCGGCCGAGGACGTCCGCAAGCTCTTCACCGGCAAGCTGGACCGCAGCACGTACTACTCGCGCGAGGTCCTCGAGTTCGAGTCGGTCTGGGGTGCGCAGCACACCGGCGTCCTCGCGAACTTCGCCGCCACCATCCTCGACGGGACACCGCTGCTCGCGGCGGGCAGCGACGGGATCGACGGCGTCCGGCTGGCCAACGCGATCCACCTGTCGAGCTGGCTGGGCCGGGAGGTCCCCCTCGACTTCGACGAGGACCTCTACCTCGCAGAGCTGAACAAGCGGATCGCGGCCGAGGGCTCGTTCCCCGAGCGCGCCGGAGGCGCCGAGCCCGCCCGGTGACCCCGGGTCGGCGCGGGTCGCGCGGTCCCGGGCTCTGATAGCTTCCCGGCGACCCACCCGCTCCGCGCAGCGACGGCGATCCGGCCCCAGCGCACCGACCAGCCGGAGGAGAAGGCTTGGGGACGCGGCCCACGATCTACGACGTCGCCGCCGCCGCGGGCGTGGCGCCCTCGACGGTGTCGCGGGCACTCGCCCGGCCGGGCCAGGTCAGTACCCGCACCGCCGAGAAGGTGCGCAGGTCCGCCGAGGAACTGGGCTATCGCCGCCTCGCCGTCAACGCCCCTACGGACTCCGCGCCGACCGGTGTGCTGCTCCTGGTCACCTCCGACATCAGCAACCCGTTCGTGTTCGAGCTCGTGCACGGTGCCGAGGACGCCGCATTCGATGCCGGACTCGCCATCGCGGTCGCCGACTCCCACGAGTCGGGCCCGCAGGAACGGGCGCTCGTCGAGCGGGCACTGCCCCGGGTGGACGCCGTCGTGCTCGCCAGCTCGCGGCTGTCGGACTCGGCGATCCGGGTACTGGCCAAGCAGAAGCCGACGGTCGTCCTCAACCGTGCGGTCCGCGACGTCGCGAGCGTGTCCACCGACTACGGGCCCGCGGCGCGGGCGACGATCACCCACCTGCGGGAGCTCGGCCACGACGCCGCCGAGTACCTGGGAGGCCCGGCCGCGTCGTGGGCCGACGGCGCACGGTGGCGGGCGTTGCTGGAGGCGTCCCGCGCGGCCGGGGTGACCCTGCACCGCAGCGGGCCGGCGGCGCCGACGGTCGAGGGCGGCATCCGTTTCGCCGAGGGCTTGTCCGACCGGCCGCCGACGGCCGTGATCACCTTCAACGACCAGATGGCGGTCGGCGTCGGGCGCGGGCTGGCGGCGGCGTCGCTGTCGGTGCCGGCCGACGTCAGCGTGGTCGGCTTCGACGACACCGTGCTGGCCGGTCTGGTCCTGCCGAACCTCACCACCATCGCCACCCCGCTGCGCACGATCGGGCGGACCGCGGTCACCACCGCGCTGTCGTCGATCGACGGCACCGCCCCGGAGCCGCTGTCGGTCGAGATGCCCGCGCGGCTGGTGGTCCGGGAGTCGACGGGCCCGCGTCGCGCCCGCATGGCGGTGTGAGCAGCACGCCCCGGCAAGAGGTGGCAACCCGTTGCCCACGGGCCGCCGGGCGGGCGACGGTGGCCCCGGCGAGGACGGGAGCACAGGTGACCACCATTCAGACGCCGGGCCGCGGCCGGCCCGGCAGCCGCGCCGCGGCACCGATCGGGATCGTCCACGTCGGACTCGGGAACTTCTTCCGGGCCCACCTGGCCTGGTACACCGAGCACGCCCCCGACCGGGACCGGTGGGGCATCGCGGCCTTCAGCGGGCGCAGCGTGGAGCTCGCACGGGCCCTGCAGGCCCAGGACGGGCAGTACACCCTGCTCACCCGGCACCCCGACGGTCCGTCGTTCGAGACCGTCTCCAGCCTCTCGGCCTGCCTGTCCGGCGCCGAGCACGACGGTTTCCTCCGGCTGGTCGCGGACCCGCGGACCCGGGTGCTGTCGCTGACGGTCACCGAGGCCGGCTACCGGCGCGGCCCCGGCGGGGGGCTCGACCACTCCGACCCGCAGGTGGCCGCCGACCTGGCGGCGCTCGCCCGGTCGTGGACCGCGCCGGTGGGCAGTGTGCCCGCACGGCTCGTCGCGGGCCTCGCCGCCCGGCGCGACGCCGGCGCCGGCGCCTGCAGCGTGCTGTCCTGCGACAACGTCGACGGCAACGGGGAGATGGTCGCCCGCGTCGTGCACGACGCCGCGGCCGCGGTCGACCCCGGGCTCGCCGACTGGATCTCCGGCACCGTCGCGTTCCCGTCGGCCATGGTCGACCGGATCACCCCACGCACCGAGGAACGGGACCTCGACGAGGTGCACCGCGGCACCGGTGTCCGTGACCGGGCGCCGGTGAGCACCGAGCCCTTCAGCGAGTGGGTCCTCCACGACGACTTCCCCGGAGGCCGCCCACGCTGGGAGGACGCCGGCGCGGTCTTCGTGACCGATGTGACCGTCCACGAACGCCGCAAGCTCCTGATGCTCAACGGCGCCCACTCGCTGCTGGCCTACGCCGCACCGGCCCGCGGTCACGAGACGGTGGCCGAGGCGATCGCCGACCCGGTCGTGCGGGGGTGGGTCGAGGCCTGGTGGGACGTCGCCGGCCGGCACGTCCCGCTGCCCGGGGCCGAGCTCGCCTCCTACCGGGACGCCCTGGTGACCCGGTTCGCCAACACCGGCATCCGGCACCGGCTGTCCCAGATCGCCGCCGACGGGTCCCAGAAGCTGCCCGTGCGGGTGCTGCCGGTCCTGCGTGCCGAGCGCGCCGCCGGCCGGATCCCCGGGCCCGTGCTGCGGCCCCTCGCGGCCTGGCTGCTGACCCTGCGCCGTGGCACGGGCGCGGGCGACCCGATCGCCGGCACGCTCACCACCGCCGCCGCGGGCCCGATCCACGAGGCGGCACCGCGGGTGCTGGAGATCCTCGACCCCGGCCTCGCCCGCGACGAGGACCTGGTGGCGGCCGTCGTCGCCCACGTCGACGACCTCGCCGCATCGACGGGAGGCTGAGTCGTGCCCGTCGCGTGGATCGACGTGAGCTCCGGCGTCGCCGGGGACATGCTGCTCGGCGCACTGCTCGACGCCGGCGCCGACCTCGAGCGGGTACGCGGCCCGATCAGGTCGCTGATCCCGGGCGAGGTCACCGTCGACGTCGGCGAGGTGCGGCGCGGTGGGCTGCGGGCCACCCGGGTGGAGGTGCGCAGCACCGCCGACGACCACCCGCACCGGTCCTGGGCCGGCATCCGCGAGCTGCTCACCGGCAGCGACCTCCCATCGGACGTGCGGGAGCCGGCGCTGTCGGTGTTCTCGGTGCTGGCCCGGGCGGAGGCGCGGGTCCACGGGGTCCCGGTGGAGCAGGTCCACTTCCACGAGGTCGGGGCCTGGGACTCGATCGCCGACGTCGTCGGGACCTGCGCCGCCCTGGCGGACCTCGGGGTGTCGGCGGTGTCGGAGGTGACGGCGAGCCCGGTCGCGCTGGGCTCGGGCCGGGTACGCACCGCGCACGGTCTGCTGCCGGTACCGGTGCCCGCGGTGCTCGAGCTGAGCCGCGGCTGGCAGGTCGGCGGCGACGGCGACGGCGAGCTCGCCACACCGACCGGGATGGCGCTGCTGCGCGGGCTCGCCGGTGGCTGCGGCGCGATGCCGCGGATGACCGTCGGGCGCACCGGGTACGGCGCGGGGGCGCGGGACACCGACGGCCGGCCGAACGTCGTCCGCGTCGTCCTCGGCGAGCCCTGCCCGGCGACGCGCCCGGGCGGGCAGGACCTGCTCGTGCTGGAGACCAACGTCGACGACATGGACCCCCGGGTCTGGCCGGAGGTGCTGCGGTCGCTGCTCGAGCGCGGTGCCGCGGACGCCTGGCTCACCCCCGTGCTGATGAAGAAGGGCCGCCCGGCACACACGCTGCACGTCCTCACCGACCCCGGGCGGGCCGACGAGCTGCGGGCGTTCGTGCTGCGCGCCACCTCGACGCTGGGCGTCCGCCAGTGGCCCGTGGCCCGGCACGCGCTCGACCGGACCTGGGCGACGGTCACCGTCGAGTCGGCCCCGGTACGCATCAAGCTGGGCGTCGAGGACGGCCGGATCGTGCACACCGCACCCGAGTACGAGGACGTGGCGGCCCTGGCCGCGGCACGAGACCTGCCGCTGCGTCAGGTGCTCGAGGCCGCGGTGGCCGCCGCCGACGCGAGCGGGCTCCGGCCGGGCGGGCCCGTACCCGCCGGCTGACCGGCCCTCAGTGCGGGGCCGCGATCTGCGCGGCCAGGTGGCCCGCGCCGTAGCCGTTGTCGATGTTGACGACCGCGACACCCGGTGCGCACGCGTTGAGCATGGTCAGCAGCGCCGCCACCCCACCGAACGACGCCCCGTACCCGACCGAGGTCGGGACCGCCACGACCGGCGCCGACACCAGCCCGGCCACGACCGTGGGCAGCGCACCGTCCATCCCGGCCGCCACGACGATCGCGCGGGCCCCGCGCAGGGTGTCCTGATGGGCGAGCAGCCGGTGCAGGCCGGCCACGCCGACGTCGGCGACGAGCTCCACCCGACGGCCCAGGTGGGTCGCGGTGACGACCGCCTCGCGGGCCACGGGCAGGTCCGAGGTGCCGGCGGAGAGGACGACCACCCGTCCGCCGGCGGGCTCCGGCGGCTCCGCCGGCCAGGCCAGCATCCGGGCTTCCGGCTCGTGCCGGGCGTCGGGCGCGACGTCGAGGATCACCGCGGCGTGGTCGTCGCCGGCGCGGGTGAACAGCGTCGGCATGTCGCGGGCGACGATCTCGCGGGTGATCGCGCGGACCTGGTCGGTGGTCTTGCCCTCGCAGAACACGGCCTCGCCGTGGCCGCGGCGGGCCTCGCGGCCGACGTCGAGCCGGGCGAAGTCGCCGACCGGTGCGACGTGCTCGGGCCCGGTCACCGCGCGGACACCAGGGGAAGGGTGAAGGCGCCGGACTGCAGCCCGGCGAGGTCGACCGTGACGAACCGGAACCCGGCATCGCGCACGGCGGCGAGCACGTCGGTGCGACGCGGCCCCAGCGCGTCCGCGATCAGGTCCTCGGGCAGCTCGACCCGCGCCACCTCGCCGTGGTGGCGCACCCGCACGTCGTCGAACCCGAGCGCGCGCACCGCCCGCTCGGCGCGCTCGATCTGCGCCATCTTGTCCTCGGTGACCTGCTCGAAGTGCGGGATGCGCGACGCCAGGCAGGGTGCGGCGGGCTTGTCGGCGTTCGGCAGGCCCATCGCCCGTGCGATCCGGCGCACCGCCGGCTTGTCGAGCCCGGCGGACGCCAGTGGACGCAGGACGCCGTGCTCGGTCGCCGCGCGGGCACCCGGCCGGTCGGCACGCCGGGTGTCGTCGAGGTTCTCCCCGTAGGCGACGACGTCGAGGTCGTGCTCGGCGAGGACGGTCTCGTCGATGGTGGTGAACAACGTGTCCCGGCACGCGTAGCAGCGGTCCGGGCCGTTCGCCCGGTAGTCGGGTCGGTCGAGCTCGGCCGTCGCGACCTCGACGAGCTCGACGCCGGTCGCCGCGGCGACCCGGTGGGCGGTGGCCCGTTCGTCGGCGGCGAGGCTCGCCGAGACCCCGACGAGTGCACGGACTCGTTCCGGCCCGAGGGCGTCGGCGGCGAGGGCGAGCAGCGTGGACGAGTCGACACCGCCGGAGAGTGCGACCCCGACGCGGCCGGCGCCGCGCAGCTCGTCGCCCACGCGGCCTGCCGCCGCCCGGTCGGCGGCGCCGAGGCTGTCGCGCCACCCGTCGGTCACCCTGTCGTGGCTCATCCACCTGCTCCTCGCCCGGCGTCCGCGGCTACGGCTCACCGTCCATTGAGGCAGCCCGCGGGTGCCCGCGGCAACGCGTTGCCAGCAGTTGCCGCGGGTGCCCCGGGGCTAGACTCGCCCGCCGTGACCACGCGGCCCACCATCTACGACGTCGCACGCGCCGCGGGGGTCGCGCCGTCGACGGTGTCCCGGGCGCTCGGCCGTCCCGCGCGGGTCAGCGCGCACACCGCCGAGCTCGTCCGGCGGGTCGCGACGGAGCTCGGGTACAGCAGGCAGGCCCGGACGGCGTCGGCGGACCGGTCGTCGATGGTGGTCGCGCTGGTGATGTCGGACATCACCAACCCGCACAGCGCCGAGATCGTCCGCGGCGCGGAGCAGGAGGCCGCCGAGGGCGGATACACGATGCTGCTGTGCGACACCCGCGAGTCGGTGACCCGCGAGGCCGACGTGCTGCGCCGGGTCCTTCCGGTCGTCGACGGCGTGGTGCTGGCGAGCTCGCGCCTGACCGACGACGAGGTGGCCGCCGTCGCCGCGACCCGGCCGACCGTCGTGCTGAACCGCTCGGCGGTGTCGGTGCCGAGCATCGCACTCGACGACGCGCGGGCCGCGCTGCTGGTGGTCGAGCACCTGCACGGCCTGGGGCACCGCACGATCGCCTACGTCGGCGGCCCGCGGAACTCCCCGGTCGAGGCGGAGCGCCGTGCCGGGGTCGAGCAGGCGGCGGACGCGCTGGGCGTCGGCCTGGTCGGTCTCGCCGCGGCGGGCCCGACGCTCCGGGCGGGCGCCGGTCTCGCCGACGACGTCGCGGGTGCCGGGGTCAGCGCCGTCGTGGCCTACAACGACCTGCTCGCGATCGGCCTGCTGCAGGCGCTGCGCCGCAACGGGACCCGGGTCCCCGAGGACATCGGCGTCGTCGGGTTCGACAACATCCCGCTCGGTCGGCTGGTCAGCCCGCAGCTGACGTCGGTGGGCGCACCGCTCCAGGCGATGGGTGCCTCGGCGATGCGCAACCTGCTCCAGCAGCTGGCCTCGACCGGACGTGCGACGGTCCGCTCGGCCCGGCTACCGGTCCGGCTGGTGGTGCGCCAGTCGACCGGCCCCGCGCCCGCTCACGGCTCGCGCAGGCGGTAGAGCACCTCACCGGCCGGGTCCACGACGAGCGTGCCGGGATCGCGGCGCTCGCGCTCCAGGTCGATGCCGGCGGGATCGGCGTGCTGCAGGTTCACGCGCTCGACCGTCTCGCGCGGGATCCCGGTCGCCAGCGTGACCCGGACCCGCAGCCGCTCCCCCTCGACCGGGTCGTAGGTGCCCGCGCCGCGCAGGTGCGTCGAGTGGGCGAGCACCCCCCACCCGACGTGGCGGAAGCGTTCCCACTGGGCGGTGAAGTAGTCCCGGCAGTGGTAGCCGATCTCCTCGATCTCCGGGTGGCTCACCGACACCGTCGTGATCCCCGGCGCGTAGATCACGACCTCGCCGCCGTCGGCCACGACCGGTTCGAGCTTGTAGAAGCCCTTCGCGGCGGTCCAGATGTCGTCGTACTTCTCCGGCATCACCGACACGACCCGGCGCACCGGGCGGTCCAGGTACTGCACGTGGGTCCCGGCCGAGACGGCGGCGGCCGCGGCCCAGGCCTGCTCCGGCGGGCCGGACGCCACCGCGTGCAGGTCGACGGAGCCGGACCGCACCACCAGGCACAGCGCGTGCCGCTCCACCGGGATCATCGCGGCGGCCTCGTCGATCAGGGCACGGACCGGGGTGATCCCGAGGGTGCCGATGATCTCCGAGCTGGAGATCAGCGCGCCGAGCCAGTGCGACAGGTCGATGATCTCCGGGCCCGCGACGCCGGGGAAGAAGTACTTGTTGCCGCCGGAGAAGCCCACGACCTCGTGCGGGAACACCGGCCCCACGACGAGCGCGAGGTCGGCCTCGACGACGTGCCGGTTGATCCGGACGTCGACCTCCTGGTGCAGCCTGCCCTCGGAGAGCTCGTGGACGCGCTCGGCGGGGACGACACCCACCGACACCAGGGTGCCGGGGTCCCACCACTCGTGGTTGAGCACCGTCGTGCCCGGATAGGTCTGCGCGAGCGAGTCGCCGTCACAGCCCAGGTGGGACGCGAGGCCGTCGTCCGTCATCGGCTGGTGGGTCCCGAGCGCGATCAGCACGACCAGCCGCTCGGCGCGTCCGGCCAGCGACCGGTGGATGCGGTCGACCAGCAGCGGCAGCGGGCAGCTCCGCGTCCCGTCCGGGACGATCACGCACACCGACCGGCCGTCGACAGGGAGCCGTTCGAGCTGCTCGGCGACGAAGGCGCTCACCGCCTCGGGGGCGAGGACGGTGTCCGCGGATCCGATCATCGGCACCGCCGGGCTCACGCTGACCATGGCGCCACCGTCGCCGGATCCCGGCCCGGCCCACAACGGCGGGCGCAAGCGATGGCAACAGCTTGCCCGCCGCGCCGGCCCGCTCGGAGGGTGTGGGCCATGCCAGCCCTGCAGCTGCACCCGGACCGCCTGTTCCCGCCCGACCCGGCCGCCCGAGACGTCGCGCGGGAGCTGTACCGGTCCGTCCGGGACCTGCCGATCATCTCCCCGCACGGGCACGTCGACCCGCGGATCCTCGCCGAGGACACCCCGTTCCCGGACCCGACGTCGTTGTTGATCAGCCCGGACCACTACGTCACGCGGCTGCTGCACTCGTCCGGTGTCGGGCTCGACGAGCTCGGCGTCGCCGCCGGTTCCCCGCTCGACGAGGGCACCGCGCGCAAGGCCTGGCGGATCTTCTGCGAGCGGTGGCCGGTCTACCGCGGCACACCCGTGCAGTACTGGTTCGAGTCCGAGCTCCACGACATCTTCGGTGTACGGGAGCGGCCCGCCCAGGCGAACGCCGACGACCTCTTCGACCGGATCTCGGCCGCGCTGCGCACCCCGGAGTTCCGGCCGCGGGCGTTGTACCGCCGGTTCGGCATCGAGGTGCTGGCCACGACCGACGACCCGGCCGACGACCTGCACTGGCACCGCGTCCTGCGCGACGACCCGTCCTGGGACGGGCGGGTGGTCCCCACGTTCCGGCCCGACCGCTACCTCGAGGCCGGCGACGACGCGTGGCCCGAGGCCGTGGCGTCCCTCGGGGTGGCCGCGGACACCGACACCGGCGACTATGACGGTTTCCTCACCGCGCTGCGGCTGCGACGCCGGTACTTCGTCGACCACGGCGCCACCTCGGCCGACCACAGCCACGCCGACGTGGGCACCGAGCCGCTCGACGAGACCGTCGCCGCGGACATCTTCGCCCGAGCGCTGCGCCGCGAGGCCTCCACCGACGAGGCGACGGCGCTGCGCCGGCACCTGCTGTTCGAGATGGCCGCCATGTCCGCCGAGGACGGGCTGGTCATGACCCTGCACCCCGGCATCCTGCGGAACCACCACCGGCCCACCTACGAGCGGTTCGGCCCGGACCGCGGGCACGACATCCCGACCGGCATCGAGCTGACCGAGGCGCTGCGTCCGCTGCTGCAACGGTTCGGCACGAGCTCCGGGTTCCACCTCGTGGTCTTCACGACCGACGAGACCGTGTTCTCCCGGCAGCTGGCGCCGCTGGCCGGGTTCTACCCCTCCGTCTACGTCGGGGCGCCGTGGTGGTTCCTCGACGCCCCCGACGCGATCGGACGCTGGCGCTCCGCGGTCACCGAGACGGCCGGTTTCAGCCGGACCTCGGGCTTCATCGACGACACCCGCGCGTTCTGCTCGATCCCGGCGCGCCACGACATGTCCCGCCGCCTCGACGCCGCCCACCTCGCCGACCTCGTCGTGCGGCACCGCCTCGCCGAGGACGAGGCGGGCGACACGATCCGGGCTCTGGTGCAGGACAACCCGCGCGCCGTGTTCAAGCTGTGAGCAGACGCGGCGGGGCGAGCCGGGTGTACCGAACGGCTCCACGTACCGTCGCCGCGACCACCGAGTGCCTGCACCTGGCCCGCGAGAACGGCCAGGAGTTCGAAGTGGCGCACCTGGGATTCCGCCTCGCCGTCTACGGCCGCCTCGACGCCGAGCAGTGCAGCTACCGGGCTCGGTCCCGCCCGACCCGGGGGGCCGCAGTGTGGAACCCGGTGCCCGCCTGGAACCCGGCCGCGGCCCGCAGCAGTGTCGACTCCGCGAACGGACGGCCGATCAGCTGCATACCGATGGGCAGTCCCGCATCGTCGAAGCCGCAGGGCACGCTGATCGCCGGCAGACCGGTCAGCGACGGCAACCCGGTGAACTGCATGATCGCCGAGAGCATGTCCTCCGCTCGTCCCGGATCGATCTCGACGGTCACCTCCCCGAGCGGGGTCGCGGTGAAGGGCAGGGTCGGACACACCAGCAGGTCCACCCGCGACAGCGCGGCGAGGGTCTGCGAGCGCAGCAGCGTCCGGTAGCGCTGGGCCTGCAGGTACTGGGTGGCCGGCAGCATCTCCCCCGCCTCGAGCAGGAGCCGGACGTCGTCGCCGTAGTCGTCGGGGCGCTCGCGCAACCAGCGCTGGTGGTAGGTGCTGGGTTCGCACGCCTCGACGGTGAGCTGGGCGGAGATGTTGCCCTCGATGTCGGCGATCGAGACCTCGCTCGTGCGGGCGCCGCCGGCGACGAGGACGTCCAGTGCTGCGCGCAGCGCCTTGTCGACCGCGGGCTGGACGTGGTGCAGGGAGTAGCCCTCGATGATCCCGACCCGGAGCCCGTCGAGCCCGGCACCGAGATCGCGGGAGTAGTCCTCCCCCGCCCGGTCGGCCGAACCGGCATCGGCCGGGTCGTGACCGGCCAGCGCGGTGAACATGACCGCACAGTCCGCCGCGGTGCGGGCCATCGGACCGACGGTGTCCATGCTCCAGGCCAGTGGGATCACGCCTGCGTTGCTGACCCGCCCGATCGTCGGACGCAGCCCGGTGATGCCGTTGAGCGCCGCGGGCAGCCGGATCGATCCGCCGGTGTCGGTACCGAGCGCACCGAAGCAGGCTCGGGTCGCGACCGCGACGCCGGAGCCGCCGCTGGATCCACCCGGCATCCGGCCGGTGTCCCACGGGTTGGTGACGAACCCGTAGTGCGGGTTCGCCGAGGTCCCGCCCCACGCGAACTCGTGCATGTTGGTCTTGCCGACGATGATCGCTCCCGCCGACCGCAGTCGGCGGGTGACCGTCGCGTCCTCGGCCGGGCGGTGGTCGGCCAGGATGGCGCTGCCCGCGGTCGTGGGCTTGTCGCGGACGGAGACGTTGTCCTTGAGCGCGACCGGGACACCGTGCAGCGGTCCGATCCGGTGACCGGCGGAGATCATCGTCTCGCTCGCCCGGGCCACGGCCAGGGCGTCGTCGGAGTCGACGGAGATGAACGCGTTGGTCCCGGCGATCTGCTCGATCCGCCGCAGCGACCGCTCGACGAGCTCGACCGGGGACACCTCGCCGGCAGCGACCAGGTGGGCGACCTCGGTCAGCGTGCGGTCGAGGAGATCGTCACCCGGCGCCCGGTCGTCCGCCGCTCCGTCGTTCACTGCCCGCCCTCCTCGTCGTGGATCCCGGGACGGGTGAACACCACGGCGGGCATCAGCCCGTCGAGTTCGGCGGACTGCATCCGGGCACTCAGCGCGTTCGCACCGGGGATCCAGGCCGAGAGCAGCGCGGCCACCGGCGCGAGGCGGGAGGGCTCCAGCGGGAGCCCGGCCAGCGCTGCGATCGCGGCGACGTGATGAGCGTTCACGGCGCCCTCGTCGATGTCCTCGGAGAGGTCGTCGGCCATCACCGTGCCCCGGTGATCACGGCGACCGGTTCGCGGACGGCATGCTGGTGCATGTAGTTCGCCGGGAGCGCGAGGATCTCCTCGGTCCGCTGCTCGAGCTCCGTCTGCGAGACCCAGCCCTTGCTGCGCGCGAGGACCTCGAGTGCGGCCATCCACCGCTCGTAGTAGCTCCAGTGCTCCAGGTCGGGGCGCCCCGATTCGAACTCCTGGATGGCGGCGACGAGAGCCTGTCCTGGAACTCCGCCCACGGGAAGCCGAGCTCCTCGTGCAGGGCCACGGTCATGCTGAAGGCCCGGATCTCCCAGGCGTGGTCGAACGCGACATCACCCGAGCGGCGCGGGATCGCCTCGTTGAAGGGCAGGGCCTCGACCAGCGAGTCGACCCGCGGCTTGGTCTCCGGTGACGGCGTCCGGTTCAGTCGCTCCATCCCGATCACGCCGCGGCCGGGCCGGTGACGTCCGCGACCCCGATCAACGAGTCGCGGGTGACCAGCTCGGCGAGCCGGTCCTCGGACCACCCGTCGGTGCCGGCGGGGCGCCGGGGCAGCACCCAGTAGCGCAGCTCGGCGCTGGAGTCCCACACCTGCACCTCGACGCTCTCGGACAGGTCCAGGCCGAACTCGGCCATCACGCCGCGCGGATCACGGACCGCTCGGGCCCGGTAGGCCGGGTACTTGTACCAGTTCGGGGGGAGTCCCAGCACCGGCCACGGGTAGCACGAACACAGCGTGCAGACCACGAGGTGGTGGACGGTGCCCGTGTTCTCCAGGACCACCATCTCCTCGCCCTGCATGCCCGAGACACCCAACTCCTTGCACGCCTCGGTGGCGTCGGAGAGCAGGCGGGACCTGAACTCCGCGTCGACCCACGCCCGCGCGACGATCCTCGCCCCGAGCTGCGGGCCGACCTCGTTCTCGTAGACCGAGGACATGTAGTCGATCGCGTCCGAGCCGATGATTCCCTTCTCGACCAGGATCGCCTCCATGGCCTTGACGCGAGCGGCGATCCGGTCGTCCTCGGTGATCGTCGAGTGGTCGTGGTGCAGTGACATGATCGTCCTCTGATGTGCTCGGTGTCAGGGGGAGGAAGGGAGCGAGCGGTTCAGACCGCGGTGAGGTAGGGCTCCCACAGATCGATGTGGTTGACCGCGTTCGCCGCGCCCGGTTCGCCCGCGCCCCACAGCTCCTCGGAGCGGAATCGCACCGTGTAGAGGTGGTGGGGGTCCTCGCCCAGTCCCGCGGCGTTGCTGTCGGGATAGACGTAGGCGCCGTGGGTAGCGACGATCTCTCCGGTCCGTCCACGCACGTAGCCGGCACGGCGGGTGTGCATGGTCGAGACGTGGTCCAGCACGCGGACCCGGTCGCCCACGCCGAACGCGGGCCCGGAATCGGTCTCGCGACGGTAGTCGGCGCCGGTGGGGATCAGCTGCCGCAGCGCCTCGGTCAGGTCGGCCTTCGCCGCCTTCGGCGCGGCCTCCTCGGGGTGTTCCAGGTAGTGGCGGGTGCGACGTTCGAGATCCTCGGGATCGAAGATCCCCGCCTCGATGCCCCAGTGGATCATCGAGTGCATCCAGTGCTCGTAGTAGGTCGAGGCGAGATACTCCGCCGGCGGGATCTGCTCCATCCCGTACCGGAACTGGTCGAGATTGAACGCGCCCGCTCCGGCCATCGCCGGGAACATCACCAGCACCCGGCGCTCCCAGTCGGAGTGGAACACCGGCTCGTCGGGCTCCGGATCGATCGGCCCGAAACCCTGCCGGCCACCCAGATCGTGCACGCCGTCCATGTCGCAAGCACCTTCCGTCGCCCGGTGTGGTCGCCGACACTAACCACGGGCAGACATAATGTCGATATCTATCGACACATAGAGGTGTTACGAGTGGATGTCCCCGACCCGGCCTCCTCGAAGACACTCACCCCGTCCGCGCCGACCCGCGCGAGATGGAGCGCGGGCGCGAGCAGGTTGCGGGTACCGATCGCCCCGCCGTCGACGCCTTCGAGGTGTTCCACCAGCGCCCGGGCGGACAGCGGATCGCCGTCGTTCCCACGGCGCCGGGCCGCCTCGGCGTACTGCACGATCGCCTCGTAGGCCGTCTCCGAGATCGTCGAGACCGGCGGGGCCCACTGCCCGAACCGCTCCCGGTACCGCGCGAGGAGCCGGTCGTTGCCCTCGGCCGCGACGTCCTGGAAGTAGGCCATCGCCGTCCAGATGCCCTCGGCCGCCGAGGCGCCGATGTGCTCACGGGTCGGCTCGTCCATCACCAGCGACAGCGTGCGCGTGGTGTCGCGCAGGCCCGCCCGGGCGCACTGGCGTTCGAACTCGACCTCGTCGGCGCCGATCAGTGACGACATCACGACGTCGGCGCCCGAGCGCTGGATCTGCTCGATCACCGGCGAGAAGTCGGTGGTCCCCACCGAGGTGTAGGACTGGCCGACGAGGCGGCCGTTCACCCGCGGCACCGCGATGCGGGCCGCCCGGTGCGCACCGTAGGACCAGCTGTAGCGCTCTCCGACCAGAAACCAGTCGCGAGCCCCGGTCGTGGTCATCAGCCGGTCCGCGATCACCGCGATCTGGGCGTCAGGGCGCTCCCCCAGCTGCACCGCCGCTCCGCGCCGGCTGTTTCCCCGCTCGTTCATGACCGAGTGGACGACCAGGACGTCGCGGCCGACCGCGGCGTCGATCGCGGCGAAACTCTGGCTCGTCGTGCTCGCGAAGACGGCATGACACCCCGCGCGGCGGAGCCTGCCCGCCTCGATCGCCGCGATCTCGGGGTCGGTCTCGTCGTCGGCGACGACGAGGTCGAGCATCCGCCCGCGTACTCCCCCGCCCTCGTTGACCTCCTCGACCGCCAGCCGGGCCAGGTACTCGGTCGCCATCGAGTAGACCGCCGCCGGCCCCGACTTGCTCGTGACGAGACCCACCCGGAGCGTCTGCTCGCCCGCATCGGGAAAGGGCAGGATGATCCCGCGGTGCCGCACCAGCCATCCCACGCCGGACTCGGACACCTCGGCCCGGACCCGGACCCTGGTCACGCCCGGCGCCTGCGGCACGAAACTCAGCCGGATCCGTCCCGGCCACGGCTGGACGTGGTCGATCACGATCGCCCGGCCGGGACGCACCGCGGACATCGTGCCCAGCAGCTCCACCCGGCGCCGGTCCGGGTCGGCGTCGATCGGCAGGGTCATCCGGACCGGCGCACCCACGGCCACCGAGTCACAACGCGCGTCGAACAACCAGTTCGAGCCCTCGGCACTACCGAACAGGGAGAAGGCCTCGTGTGGCGGCAGATCGACGACCGACTCCGCGGTGAGCGTCGCAGTACTCACACGAGGCACCTGCCATCTAGGACACGTCGCGGCGAACGTCGGACGCGGGACGGGACCCGAAGTCTGCGACCTGCTCGTCCGCCTTGTCGAGTGCGACCCCGGCCTGCATCAACGACTGCAGGTAGAGGAACGCGTCACGCACCGCACCGTCGGGATTGAGCATGTAGTAGCGACGCCGGCCGTCGCGACGTTCGGACAGGATCCCCGAGGTACGCAGGATCCGCAGGTGGCTCGACACCGTCGTACGCCCGACGCCGTCGACGGCGTCGGCGATGTCGGACACCGTGAGCTCACCTCGCTCGCCGAGCACCGAGAGGATCTGCCGGCGCACCCGGTCCGAGAGGGCGTCGAAGGCGACATTCTCGTTGGCGCTCACGCGGAGACCCTACATCAGTCGACAGCTGTCGACATGTTCCGATTTTGGCCCGGGCGTCCACCCTTCCCGGGGGTCACCGGGTCGCCGAGGCCTCGCTCCTCGGCGCCGGGAACCCGCCGACCAGCTGCTCGTGGGCGTTCGCCACCCGCAGCACGGTCGCGTCGTCGAACCGCTTGCCGACCACCATCATCCCGACCGGCAGCCCCTCGACCAGGCCCGCCGGCACGCTGCACGCCGGATGCCCGGTCACGTCGAAGGGCGCGGTGTTGCCGATCATGGACAACGCGGTGTCGAGATAACCCGCGAGCGGGACGTCGGAGGGCGGGAGCTCGCGCGCCACGTACGGCAGGGTCGGCATCACGAGCACGTCGTAGGTCGACAGCGCGTCGTCGTAGGCCGCCCGGAGCTCGTACGACAGGTTGCGGGCCATCGCGTAGTAGCGACCGCCGCCGAGCTCGTAGGTGTAGCGCCCCGAGAGCCCAACCAGCTTGACCGTCTTCGACAGCTCGGAACCGCGCTCGAGGCGACCGCGTGCGTAGTGGGCGATCAGCTCGGGATCGTAGAGGCCGAAGGCCCCCATCCCGTAACCGTTGCCGTCGATCATCTGATAGGCCGCACCCTCGGTGGCGATCACGTTCCACACCGCCATGGCGTCGCGGTGCCACGGGATCGAGACCTCCTCGGCGGACAGCCCGGCCGCGGACAGGGCGTCGACCGCAGCGCGGACGGCGCCATCGACACCGGGCACCGAGACCGGGGTGCCGAAGCCCTCGGCCACCACTCCGATCCGCAGACCCGCCCCACCCTGCTCGAGCGCCGCGAGGTGGCCGGCCGGGGCGAGAACCGTCGGCTGACGCGAGTCATAGCCGTCGACGCCCGCCATGACGTCCAGCATGCGGGCCGCGTCGGCCACCGTGCGGGTCATCGGACCGAGGTGGTCGATGGTCTGCTCGATCGGGAAGGCGCCGGTGTAGGGCACCAGCCCGAAGGTCGGTTTGTGCCCGACGATCCCCGTGAACGACGCCGGGATCCGCACCGACCCGCCCTGGTCCCCACCGACGGCGAGGTCGACCTCGCCCGTCGCGACCAGCGCCGCGCTGCCACTCGACGACCCCCCGGCATTGCGCGCCGGATCCCACGGGTTGCGCACCGGCTCGGGCCACGAGGTGAAGCTCCCACCCGAGAAGCAGAGGTTCTCGCAGACCGACTTGCCCGACACGGTGGCTCCGGCGTCGAGCAGCCGCGTCACGACGGTGGCATCGCGGGCCGGCACGAACCCCTCCAGCGAGGAGGAGCCGTTGAGCATGGGCACGCCCGCGACCGCGACGTTGTCCTTGACCGCGACCGTGCGCCCGGCCAACGGTCCGCTCTCGGACCCGGTGATCGCCGTACGTACCGCCCACGCGTTGAGCGGGTTCTCCGGCGGGGCCCAGGTCTCACGCTGCGGAGGCGTCGGCGCGGTGCGCGCATACAGCTCCTCCACGCGCTCCGACGCCGCCAGCGTGGCGCCGACCGCCGGATGGAACTCGGCCACCCCGGACTCGTCCAGGCCGAACCGGAAGTGCTCGGCCAACGCGGCGAGGCGGGCATGATCAGGCACGGGGATGGTCACGAGCACTCCTCCGGGACGGCTGGTGCGACGAACCTAGGAACGCTCCGACAACATGTCAACGTATGTCGACATTAAGATGATGTTGCCGGGAGCCGTCGCCGGCCCCCATCGAGCGGATCCGGCGGGGGCGGACCTCAGGACGCGGCGGGCCGGTGCGACGCCGTCGACTCCGCGACGAAGTCCGCGATCGCCGAGGTGAAGTCCTGCCGGCTGCGGGTCCAGGCGTAGAACATGTGGCCACCGTCGAAGTGGCGCACCGTGAGACGCTCGGCCGTCGCCGGGTCCAGGCGCATCAGGTTGTGCAGCCGGTCGGCCGCGTAGTAGGGCGTCTGCAGGTCGTGGACTCCGTGCGTGATGAACGCACGCAGCCGAGGGTTCAACGCCATCCCGTAGCGGAAGTCGTCGGTCGCGCCCTGCAGGGGCTGCAGGTACAGGCTCGCGCCGTCGTCCTTCCACTTCTGCACCACGTCGGTGTTGAGCAGCAGGTACTCACGATCGGTCGCCAACCCGATCTCCGAGCGCAGCAGGTGGTTCACCGCGGTGGTGTAGACCGGTGCCGCCCCGGTCAGGGTGGGGTCGCCGCCGGTGAACACGTCCCGGTCCGGGAACGGGTCCGACGTGGTGACGGTCGCGTCGAACCGTCCCACCACACGTCCCTGCTCGCGCAGCAGTTCGCGCGCGAACTGGTGCACCCGGACCCGGCCCTCCGCGCGGGCCACGAACTCCGGCGGAAGCCCGAGCAGGTCCGCCAGGCGCCCGATGACACGTTCGCGCTCCCCCGCCTCGCCGGAGGCACCACGGGTGAGGAACACGGCGTAGTCGCCGGTCGCGAACTGCTCCGCCGCACGACGCACCTCGTCGGCCGAGACATCGGGACCGAACGCCCGGGAGCGCCCGTGGTGGTGGGCGGCCAGGGCCATGGTGGGCAGCACGTCCACCCACGGCAGCACCTCGTAGTCGCCACCGAAGACCCCGGCGCCGATGCCCGCGAACTCCAGCGCCGGGGAGATGAGCACGGCGCCGGCGAGGCCGATCCCGGCGCTCTCGCCGAGCATGCGGGTCAATCGCCCGGCGCGATAACCGCCGTAGCTCTCCCCCGCGACGAACACCGGCGAGCTCCATCGCCGGTTCTCGCTGAGCCAGCGCCTGATGAACTCGCACAATGACTGCAGGTCACGTTCGGTGCCGAAGTAGGCGTCCGCGTCCTGCTCCTGCTTCTCCGTGCCGTTCTTCTCGATCATCCGGCTGAACCCGGTGCCGACCGGGTCGATGAACACGAGGTCGGTGAACGCGAGCCACGACTCGTCGTTGTCCACCAGCCGCGGCGGTGAGGGCGGCATCGAACCGTCACCGGGGAAGTCGACCCGCCGCGGGCCGACCGCGCCGAGGTGCAGATATGCCGACGAGGCACCGGGGCCGCCGTTGAAGACGAAGGTGACGGGCCGGGGCTCGCCGGAGCCGGCGAGGTAGGCGACGGAGAACATCTCCGCGGTGGGCTTGTCGTCCTTGCGCAGCACCAGCCACTGCGCCGTCGCCCGGTACTCCATCCCGTTCCACGTGCCGGTGCTCGACGCACCCGCGGGCGGCTCGTGCGTCGTCCCCGTCCTCGTTGCTGCTGCGGGGGTGTCGTGGTCGACGTCGGCGCGGGTCATCCGGGGCTCCTCCAGCTGTGGGGTGGTTCGTCCCGACCATCACAGTCCGTGCCGTCGCGGCACGGTCAAGCCTCGTCACAGACCTGCCCCGGCCGTGTTCGGTCGTCGTTCACGCCGCGTTGCGCCGGCTCACCTACGGTCGGCTGACCACGGCCGAGGAGACCACATGGAACTGCGGCATCTGCACTCCTTCCTCACGTTGTCCGAGGAACTGCACTTCGGCCGGGCGGCACGACGCCTGCATCTCGCCCAACCCTCGCTGAGCCAGCAGATCCAGCGTCTCGAACAGAGTGTCGGCACCCGGCTGGTCAGCCGCTCCTCGCACGAGGTGGCCCTGACCGCCGCGGGGAGGGCATTCGTCACCGAGGCCCGCGGGGTACTGGACCGGGTCGAGCGGGCGCGCGATGCCGCCCACCACGCCGCCGCGGGCCGGGCCGGGACGGTGCGGGTCGGCTGCAACCTCCCGGCGGCACAGGGCGTCCTGCCCCGCGTGATCGCCAGGTTGCGCGCCGAGCTCCCCGACGTCGTGGTCGCCCCGCGCGAGATGTGGACCGGGCTGCAGCTGCGGGCCCTGCACTCCGGGGACCTCGACGTCGCGATGATCTACGGCCCGCCGGCCGACGCCGGCCTCGGGCACCAGCGGTTGCTGCGCGTCCCGCTGGTCGCGCTCGTCGGGGATCGTCATCCCTGGGCCTCGCTGCGGCAGGTGTCGTTCAACGATCTCCGTGGGCAGCCGTGCCTGCTTTTCCACCGTGAGCAGAGCCCCGCGATGTACGACGTGCTGACCCACACCGCCGGCGCCGCGGGATTCACCCTCGACGTGGTCGACCACGTCGAGGATCCCGTCGCCACCTCCATCGTCGTCGCCGCCCGCAACGTGATCGGGTTCTGCTCGGCGGCCCGGGCGGCCGCGGTCTGCGCCTCCGCGGTGGGCATCAGACCGGTCACCGTGTCCCTGGTCGACCCGGTGCCCACTCTCGACCTGTACGCCGTGTGGCGATCCGACGTGGACAACCCGCTGGTCGAGGAGTTCGTCCGGTGTCTCAGGGCCGACGCTCCGTCCGGTCCGACACGCACGGCACGCCGATCGGCTCCGGCGCGCAGTGCGGTCGGCGCCTGACCCTGGTGGCCTCGGCGCGTCCCGCCGCACGGCCGGGCCAGGGCCCGACCCGCTCCCCGCACATCCCGGACCTCGACGGCGCCGGTCGTCCCGGCGGCCGGGCAGCGCCCGGCAATCGGACCTCATCGGGAGGCACCACCGCCCCGGTCGAGAGGCACCACCGATGGACCGATCGGAACGTCCTGATCGTGGCCGACCGCCGCACCCGGCACCGCGACGATCACGCTGGGCGGGCGCCCCGCCGCAGCCGAACAGAGGATGGACGATGAACCGGATAGCGCGGAGCGCGGCAGCGCTGCTCGCCGCAGTGGGACTGGCAGCCACCGCCGCCTGCGGTGCGAGCAACGGAACGGCCCCGGAGGGCACCGAGCCGATCGAGCTGACCTTCCTCGGCTACAGCATCGGGACCCCCGACCTCGGCGGCCAGGCCATGCAGGGGTTGATCGACCGCTTCCAGGAGCAGAACCCCGGGATCACCGTGCGCACCCAGCCGGTCGCGGTCGCCGACGTGCTCACCAAGCTCAAGGCCGACACCGCGGCCGGCAGTCCACCCGATGTCGCCCAGATCGGGTGGAGCAAGATGGCCGAGGCCTACGCCGATCTCCCCGTCGCCCCCGTCCAGGAGATCGCCGGGGACCAGTGGGCCGCTCACGCCGAGGGCATGGCACCGAACCTCATGGCAGCGGTCGCCGACGACGGCGTGGTCAAGGCGATGCCGTTCACCATGTCGATCCCCACGCTCTACTACAACGCCGACCTGTTCCGGGCCGCGGGCCTGGATCCCGACACCCCACCGACGTCGATGGCCGAGGTCCGCGAGGCCGCCCTGGCCATCGCCCGCAGCGGTCGGGCAGGCGCCTACCTCGCCGTCGCCGACGTCGGCAAGTCCGACTACCTGACCCAGTCGATCATCAACACCGCGGGTGGATCGATGGTCGGGCCCGGTGGGGAGATCACCGTCGACAGCCCGCAGGCCGTCGACGCGCTCAGCCAGGTCCAGGAGCTCACCACCGCCGGAGCGCAGCCGGCCGTCTCCACCGCCGACGCCCTCTCGCTGTTCGGCTCCGGGCGGCTGGGGATGCTGCTGGCCAGCACCGGCGCACTCGTCTCGCTGGAGACGGCCTCGACCGGCAGGTTCGATCTCCGCACCGCGGGATTCCCCACGTTCGGGCGGGGCGCGCCGAAGCCCACCTACTCCGGCGCCGGTCTGGCCGTGCTCACCGACGACGAGGACCGCCGGCAGGCGGCGTGGAAGTTCGTGCGGTTCATGTCCAGCGCCGAGGCCTACACCGTGTACGCGGAGAAGATCGGCTACCTGCCACTGCGCCCGGCACTGGCCGAGGACCCCGCCCACCTCGGGGACCACTTCGCCCGGAACCCCCGGCTGCTGCCCGCGGTGAAGCAGCTCGACACCGTGGAGCCCTACCAGGTCTTCCCCGGCGGACAGGCCAACCGCGCGGTCGTGACACTGCAGGACGAGGCGGTGGAACCCATCGTCCTGCGCGGCGCGGACCCGGCCACGACCCTGCGGGCCGCGGCCGAGAAGATCCGCGGGCTGTCGACGCGGTGAACGCGACAATCGACGCGGAGGCCACGGCGGCGCCGCCCCCTGCCCCGCGTGCGGGCCGGCGGGCCCGCCCCTGGCTCTACCTCGGACCGCTGATCGCAGCCCTGGTGATCTGGGTCTACGGCCCGTTGCTGTGGACCGGCGTGCTGTCGGTACTGGACTGGAACCTGATCTCACCGGACCCCGAGTTCGTCGGCGTGGAGAACTACGTCGAGCTCTTCGGCCGGCCGGAGACCACGAACGCGATCGTGCGCACCGGGTTCTACGTCCTGGGCATGCTGCCGTTCGCCACCGTGATCCCGATGACCTTGGCGTTGATGCTGTGGCGCCGCCCCGGACGCGCGGCCGAGGCCTACCGGGCCCTGCTGTTCTCGCCGGTGGTGCTGGCTCCGCTGGCCACCGCGATCTCCTGGAAGTTCCTGCTGAGCCCGGAGCAGGGGCTGGTCGACACCGTGCTGTCCGGGTCGGGGCTGCCGAGCCCGAACTGGCTGGGTGACCCGCGCACGGCGCTACCCGTCATCGTCGTGATCACCGCGGGCAAGATCGTCGCACTGAACATGGTGCTGTTCTCGGCAGCACTGGCCGGCATCGACCGCCGCTCGATCGAGGCGGCCCGCATCGACGGCGCCACCGGCTGGGAGACGACGCGGTACGTCGTGTTGCCCCAGCTCGCCCGCACGGTCGTCCTGCTCACCGCGCTGTGCGTGGTCGTGGCCGGCCAGTGGGTGTTCACCAACGTCGCCGTCCTGACCCGGGGCGGGCCCGACGGGGCGACGGACAACATCTACTACCGGCTCTACGCCGAGGGTTTCGACTTCTTCGACGCCGGCGCCGCGTCCGCACTCGCGGTCACCATCACGGCGACCCTCGCCGTGGCGTTCGGCGCGATCGCGTCGGCACGGAGAAGGAGCCACGATGCGCGCTGAGCTGCGCTGGCACGCACCGCTCGCGATCACCGGGCTGGCTGTGTCGTTCCCCCTGATCTGGGCCCTGCTGACCTCCTTCCGCGCACCGAACGCGATCTTCGAGATCGGCCCGTCACCGGTGTCGGCCGCCAACTACCTCGACGCCCTCACCCTGTTCCCGATCGGTCGGCTGCTGCTGAACTCCCTGGTGACCGCACTCGGGGTGACCGCGGCCCAGCTGCTGGTCGCCGTCCTCGCCGCCTACGCCATGCTGAGCCTGGGGGTGCGCAGCCGGCGCCTGGTCCTCGGCGCGGTCACCGTGTCGCTGATCGTGCCGCTCCAGGCGATGGTGATCCCCCAGTTCCTGATCGCGACGGGCCTGGGGTGGCGCGACACCTACCCGGGCCTGATCGTGCCCCAGCTGGCCTCCTGCGGTCTGGCCGTGCTGCTGATGTGGGAGCACGTGCGATCCCTGCCCGCCGACCTGCTCGGCGCCGCGGCGATCGACGGGGCGCGACCGGCGGAGACGCTCTGGTACGTCGTGCTCCCCCAGCTCCGTCCCGCGCTCGGCGCGGTCGGGATCCTCGTGTTCATCACGACCTGGAACGAGTACCTGTGGCCCGCTCTGGTCGCCCCCAGCCCGGAGAACACCACGATCCAGCAGGGCCTGGCCCTGTTCGACAACCAGGAGGGCGGCAACCCCGGCCCGCTGCTCGCGGCCTCGGTGCTGGCGTGCGCGCCCGTCATCGCGGTCTACGCCGTGTTCTCGCGACGGATCACCGCCGCGTTCCTCCGAGCCGGAAGGCGCTGACGTGACCCTGCAGAAGGAGACCGCGGACCCGGGGCAGCCCACCGTGCCCGCCGTCACGACCGCAGCGGGCATCGAGCTGCTCGGGGTACGTCACCGCTACGGCCCCACACTCGCCCTCGACGTCGACGACCTCGCTGTCCCGCACGGTTCCCTGACCGTGATCGTGGGCCCCTCGGGCTGCGGGAAGTCGACACTGCTCTCGGTCGTCGCAGGACTGCTCTCCCCCGGCGAGGGCCGCGTGCGCATCGGCGGGACCGACGTCACCGACACCGCTCCCGGTGGACGTGGACTCGCGATGGTCTTCCAGGACTACGCGCTCTACCCGCACCTGTCGGTCGCGGCGAACATCGGGTTCGGCATGCGGCTCGAAGCCCGCCACTCGCGCGGTGCGGGCCCCGGGCGCGCCGAGATCGACCGGCGGGTCGACGAGGTGAGTGCCCAGCTCGGTCTGGCCGGCCTGCTCGAACGGCGCCCGGCGCAGCTGTCGGGTGGCCAGCGGCAGCGGGTCGCACTCGCCAGAGCGATCGTGCGCCGCCGCCCGGTGCTGCTGCTCGACGAACCGCTGTCGAGCCTGGACGCCCAGCTCCGCGCCCAGGCCCGGACCGAGCTGGCACGGCTGCACCGCGAGCTCGGCGCGACCCTGGTCATGGTCACCCACGACCAGTCCGAGGCACTGTCGATCGCCACGCACCTGATCGTCATGCGGGCCGGGCGAGTCGTGCAGGCCGCCGCACCGGACGAGGTCTACCGACGCCCACACGACGAGTTCGTCGCGACCTTCGTCGGCAGCCCGCCGATGAACGTGCTCGATCACGACCGCGCCCGGTGGGGGTGGCGCCCGGCGGACGGAGTCGTCCTCGGTGACGGCGACACGCCCGAGGTCGACGCGATGGTGCTCGACGGCACCGTCGACGTCGTCGAGTTCGCCGGCCACGACAGGCTCGTGCACTGCCGCAGCCGCGAAGGCCGGTGGTCGTTCACCGAGCCGATCGCGAGCAGGCGCGCGGTCGGTGACCACGTGCGGGTCTCGATCGCAGCGCGCGACCTGCACCGCTTCGATCCCGGGACCGGGCGGCGCATCGGGTCCCGCGCCTGACCTGTGGGTGGGCCGGGACGATCACTCGCCCCGCCCCGGCCCACCCACAGGTTCCGGGAGTGCGTGCTCAGCAGACCGGGAACACACGCTCCGGCGCGGCGAGATGCACCGGGCCGGCGAACGACTCGCACGCCTCGGCACGGCGCGCATCGAGCCAGGTGGGATCCGCGGTGACGAAGTGGGTCAGCACCAACTGGCCCACCTCGGCCGCGGCGGCCACCCGCCCCGCACGAGCCGCACTCATGTGCCCGTCGGAGGTGTCGTCGGGCAACTCGAGGGTGGACTCGCACAGCAGCAGGTCCGCTCCGCGGGCGAGCTCGCTCAGCCCGGCGACGTCCGAGGTGTCGCCGCTGTAGACCAGGCTCGACCCCGCGGGATCGGTCACGCGGACACCGCAGTTGGACATCGTGTGGTGCAGCGGCCGCAGCACGACGCGGCAGTCGCCGATGGTCAGCTCCTCTCCCGGCTCGTACTCCCGGATCTCCAACGCCGCCCCGAACGCACGGTCGAGCTCGGGCCGGCTGGGGATCGGGAACACCGCGGCGAGGCGCTCCAGCGCCGCCCGGCCGCCCTTCGGGACATGGAGCGGGATCGGACGGTCACCGGGCGGCGGCCCGGCCGTCGGCAGGGTCGGGAAACGGTCGTTCCCGAGCATCCGGGACATCAGCAACGCCTTGCCCAGCGGCAACACGTCGTAGCAGTGGTCGGTGTGCAGGTGGCTGATGACGATCCCGTCGAGCGCTGCGGGCGTGGAGACCGCGCCGAGCGCGGTCACCGCCCCTGGTCCGCAGTCGAGCAGGACACGGGTCGAGTCGGTGGACACGAGGTAGGCCGAACTGGCCTGTCCGTCGGCGGGCATCGCCGCACGGCATCCGAGCACAGTGAGCATCACGACTCGATCCTGATGCCACCCACGGCGCAGGCCACCTCCGTTCGCGAATCCGACGTGCGCGATCATGCGGATCAATCGCCGCACCGGATCCGTGCATCGGGGCTGGTAGGAACGACGAGCGATCATGGAGTCGCACCCCGGTGCGACCACCGCAGTCTCGTGGTCATCACCTCCGCCGCGAACCGCCAGGATCGACAGAGCCGGCGAGACAAGACGATGTGCCGGCGGGCGGCGGCCTCCGTGCGTAGTACCCGTACGCGTCGCCCGGATCTCCTGCCGGATCGACGTCGTCCGGGCCGTTCCTGCCGTGTCGCGGACCGTGGCCCGGCTCCGGCTGCCGCCGTCGTGACGGGGTCGTCGGTCGTCGTTTCGTTGACGATCTGCTGGCGTCAATGAAACATTGACATCTGAGGAGGGCGCCGGACGTCCTCCGCTCCGGTAGCGTCCCGGCCTGGAACTCTGGTGACCGCCGACACAGGGCAGATCACGGGAGGAGTGCGAGCAGCCGATGACGTCCGAGCCGCGGGTCCTCGTGGTCGAGGACGACCCCACGATCGGTGACGTCCTCGTCGGTGCCCTGACCGAGCAGGGCTACGACGTGGTCGCCGCCCCCGACGGCGGTACGGCACTGGCCGCCGCCGACCGGCAGCCGGTCGACCTGGCGCTGCTCGACCTGGGCCTGCCGGATCTCGACGGCAACGAGGTCTGCCGACGGCTGCGGGACCGGTGCCCGGACGCCATCGTGATCATCCTGACCGCGCGGGCCGAGGAGATGGACGTCGTCGTCGGCCTGGAGGCCGGGGCCGACGACTACCTGACCAAGCCGGTACGGCTGGCGGAGCTGCTGGCCCGTGTGCGTGCCCACCTGCGGCGCGGTGGGATCGTCGGCGTCACCCGCCGGATCGAGATCGGTGACCTCCGCATCGACACCGGGAGCCGCCGCGTCCGCGTGGCGGGGCACGAGATCGACCTCCGCGCCCGCGAGTTCGACCTGCTCGAACGACTCGCCCGCGAGCCGGGCGTCGCGGTGAGCCGCGACCGGCTCATGGCCGACGTGTGGGACGAGCACTGGTTCGGATCGACGAAGACGCTGGACGTCCACGTCGCCGCCGTGCGGCGACGGCTGGCAGGCCGTCCGGGCGCGCAGGTCCCGACCATCACGACGTTGCGCGGGCACGGCTACCGCCTCGACCCACCGGGCTCCGCCGGTGACCACGGCTGATGCGCTCCCGGATCGTGCGGCTCGCCGTCACCGCCGCCGCGGCGGCACTCGTCCTGTTCGGGGTGCCGCTCGCCCTGGGCCTGCAGCAGTACGCCACGGCGGACGAACGGTCCTCGCTCCAGCGACTCGCCGAGTTCGGCGCCCTGTCGGTGCAGGAGGACATGAGCCACGACCTCGATCCCACGGAGCTGCCGGCCGGGCCCGACGACACCTCGGTCGCGCTCTACGACGAGGACGGCGACCTCGTCCTCGGCGCGGGCCCGCCGGTCGGGGACGGACCGGTCGACCGCGTCCTGCGTGGCGGTCTGGTCTCCGGTCCCCCGGACCAGCTCGTGGTGGCAGCACCGGTGTCCGACACCCACGACGTCGTCGGCGTGGTCCGCGTCGCGAGCCCGGCCGGGACCGTCACCGCCATGCTCCTCCCGATCTGGTCCGGCATGCTCGGCCTGGCCGCGCTGATCCTCGCCGCGGTCTGGCTGTTCGCGCGCGGTCTCGCCCGGCGGCTCTCCCGTCCGATGGAGACGCTCGCCGCCGAGGCGACCCGGCTCGGTGACGGCGACTTCGCGGTGCGGCCCGAACCCACCGGCATCCCCGAGGTCGATCTCGTGGGCACCGCCCTCGCCGGGACCGGGCGCCGTCTCGACGAGCTGCTGGCCCGTGAGCGCGCGTTCTCGGCCGAGGCCTCGCACCAGCTGCGGACACCGCTGGCGGGTCTCCGGCTGCGGCTGGAGTCGACGCTCGACCGTCCGGACCGGCTGACCCGAGCGACCGTCGAGGACGGCCTCGCGTCCATCGACCGGTTGGAGCGCACCATCGACGAGCTGCTCACGCTGGCCCGCGAGCGACGGGGACGGTCCGCCCCGGTCGACCTGGCCCGGCTGCTGGGCGAGGCCGAGGCCGAGTGGCGCGACCGCCTCGCCCGTGCGGGGCGCGTCTTCACGACACGCCGGCCCGACGACCTCCCCGACCCGGCCGCGGGGGCGGCGGCCGTCCGCCAGATCGTCGGCGTCCTGCTCGACAACGCCGCCCAGCACGGCGCCGGTGCCGTCTCCCTCGTCGCCCGCGAGGCCGGGCCGAGCGCGGTGGCGCTCGACGTCACCGACGAGGGCGGTGGTGTCCCGGAGTCCGCGCTCGCCGGCAACGGGTCCGGCATGGGTGTCGCACTCGCCCGTCGCCTCGCCGAGTCCGAGGGCGGCCGCCTGACGATCCGGCGGTCACCGTCGGTGGTGACGCTGTTGCTCCCCGTCGCCGAGCAGGCGACCGACGGCCACTGACGGAGAGCGCTTCTTACCGTCCGCTTACCCGCCGCTGGGCCGGCGCTGGTGCCCGTCGTCCTACCGTTGCCGGTGAGACCACGGCGACGAGGGAGCAGCCCGATGCGTTCTGTCGTACCGAACCGGCACCGTGCCGAGCTGGCACGCGACCGTGCCTTCCTCGCCCTGGCCGGTGACGACGGGCTCGCCGGGCACGGATACCACTACGGCACCGTCCGGGTGCTCGTCCCGGACGAACCGGACGAGCCCCGGTACACCACCGACACCCTGCTGCTGTCCTGGTCCGCACCGGAACCGACCCCGCGCGGAACCGTGCGGCAACGGCTGTGGCTGCACGTGACAGGACCTGACGGACAGCACGCGCACCGGGCTCCGGGCGACGTCCTGCGGCGCGCCGGCGAGGTGCTGCTCGACCGGAACTCGGCTCTCGCCGGCTGCGCGACGGTGGAGACGGCCCGGCCACGGATCCTCCGCAAGGTCGGTGACCAGCTGGTGACGACGGCGTTCGACGTGCACGTCCCACTCTGACGCCTCCCCCGGGCGGCCCGGGCCGTCATGCCGCGGCGAGCCGGTCCGCCAGCGACCGGCACACCGCACTCAGGCTGTCGAGACCGGCGGCGACGGCGGGCTGGTCCTGCGCGCCCGCGCGGACCGCGGCGATCACCCGGCGGATCGGCACCGGTGGCGTGCCGATGCGCAGCCGGCGCGTGTCGTGCCGGGCCGGCAGGTCGGCCAGCCGGGGTACGAGCGCCACCCCGAAGCCGCGGGCGACCAGGGCGGCACCGGTGTCCCACTCGTCGGCGTAGTGGGCGATGTCCGGGGCGAAGCCCGCGCTGGAGCACGCCATCGTCACGAGCTGGTGGTAGGCGCGCCCGGGGCTGCTGCAGATCCACCGGTCACCGGCCAGGTCGTGCAGCGCCACGTCCGGCCGCTCGACCAACGGGTGGTCGGGGCCCACGAGCAGGTCCAGGGGCTCGTCGAACAGCGCACGCTGGTCGAACGACGGGTCCGACGCCGGGGGGATGGCCGACGTCGCAACGACCACGACGATGTCGGCCTCGCCCGCGGCGAGCAGGTCGAACGCCCGGGCCGGCTCGCACTCGCGGAGCGCGACCTGCAGGGCCGGGTGGCTCTCACGCAGCCGCCCCATGACCTCGGGCACGACGGCCGCCGCCGCGGTGGAGAACCCGCAGAACCGGACGACGCCTCCGACGTCCCCGTCGCGGTGCGCCGCCAGCTCGGCGCGGGCCCGCTCCCACTGCGCGGCCAGCGTCTCGCCGTGCGCCAGGAGGGTCCGGGCGGCCGCGGTGAGCCGCACGCCCCGCCCGTCGGGCTCGAGCAGCGTGACCCCCAGCTCCCGCGCCAGGCCCTGCATCTGGTGCGACGCCGAGGACGGGGTCATCCGGCAGATCTCGGCCGCGGCGGTGACGGTCCCGTGCCGCGCGATCGCCGCGAGCACCCGGAGCCTCCGATCGATCATTCGAAAAACGTACATGATCGCGAGTTCAAATCTTCGATGGACGTGTAACGACGTCCGCACGCATCCTGTGGCCGGCACCACATGCACACCCCCTCACCAGCGATCCGAGGGTGTCCTCGGCACGGCAGGAGTAGTAGCGACATGACGACCTACCGCGCGATCGTCGTCGGCCTCGGCGGACTGGGCTCGGCGGCACTGCACCGCCTGTCCGCCGAGCTGGGGCCGGGTGTGCTGGGCCTCGAGCAGTTCGAGCTCGGGCACCACCGGGGGGCCTCGCAGGACCACTCCCGCATCATCCGGCTCGCCCAGCACCAGGAGCAGTACGCCGCACTCGCCGCTCCGGCCTACAAGGCGTGGGCCGAGGTCGAGGCCGAGTCCGGGCAGCAGATCCTCACCCGCACCGGCGGGCTGGTGATCGAGGACCGGGTCGCCCGCCGGAGCGCGGCGACGGGCACCCGCAACATCGAGGGCTACACCGCGATGTTCGACCGTTTCGGCGTCGGGTACGAGCTGCTCGACGCCGACGAGCTCACCGCCCGCTGGCCGCAGTTCCGCGTCCAGGGTGGCGAGCAGGCCCTCTACCAGGCGGACTCGGGCATCGTCGACGCCGCCCGGGCCAACGCGGTGCACATCGCGCTCGCCAGGGCACGCGGTGCCGAGGTCCGCCCGCACACCCCGGTCCGGGCGATCCGCACCGACGGTGACGGCGTCACCGTCGTCACCGACGGGGAGACCCTGCGCGCCGACCGTGTCGTGGTGGCCGCCGACGCCTGGACCAACCAGGTGCTCGCCGGGACCGGTGTGCAGCTCCCGCTGACCGTCCTGCGCGAGCAGGTCACCTACTACTCCACCCCGCACCTCGCCGAGTTCTCGACCTCCCGGTTCCCGGTGTTCATGTGGCACGGACGGCACAACTTCTACGGGTTCCCCGTCTACGGCGAGGTCGCCACGAAGCTCGGCCAGCACATGGGCGGCGAGGAGACCACCGCCGAGGACCGCTCCTTCGAGCCGGACCCGGTCCGCCGTGACCGCTACGACGACTTCCTCGTCCGGCACATCCCGCGCTTCCGCGGGCCGGAGCTGTACTCCCGGACCTGCCTCTACACCGTGCCGCCGGACCAGAACTTCATCCTGGACAGGCTGCCCGGATCCCCGCAGATCGTCGTCGCCAACGGCGCCGGCCACGCCTACAAGTTCGCCGCACTGATCGGCGGGCTGCTCGCCGACCTCGCCCTGGACCGCGAGCCCGCCCACGCCGTCGACGCGTTCTCCGCCGGCCGCCCCGCGCTCACCGACCCGGCGTTCCCCCGCAGCTTCCACGTCTGAGCCCGCCCCCACCCGAAGGGAGACACACGATGACACTCGACGTCACGGCGACGACGGCCCCGGCCACCGCCCCGGGCGACGCGCTGCCGGCCCGGCCCGTCGATCCCGCGCTGTTCACCGAGGAGTCCACCTACCGCCACACGCGCCTCCCGGTGGAGCTGGCCTCGACCCTGCTGCCCGACGCCTACACCTCGCCGGCGTTCTTCGCGCTCGAGCAGGAGAAGGTGTTCGCCTCCGGCTGGGTCGCCGTCGGCTTCGTCGCCGACGTGGAGACGGCGGGCGCCTGCGTCGTCGTCGACGTGGCGGGACGCTCGGTCGTCGTCACGCGCAACCGGCACGGCGAGCTGCGCGGCTTCCACAACGTGTGCCGGCACCGGGCCACGAAGCTGCTCGACGCCGGTGCCCGCGAGGTCGGCAGGCGCGGCCGGATCCGGTGCCCGTACCACAACTGGACCTACGACACCGACGGCACGTGCCTGGGCACGCCGCTGTTCGAGGGCTCCGACGTGCCCCCGGGCCAGGAGGCCGTCTTCGACACCTCGGGCGCGAAGGGATTCGACCGCGCCGACTACGGCCTGCTCCCCGTCTCCGTCGAGGCCTGGGGCTTCCTCCTGTTCGTCAACCTCGCCCCCGACCCCGCACCGCTGCGCGACCACCTCGGAGACCTCCCCCGGCGATTCGCCGACCACCGGCTGCAGGACTGGACGCCGCAGCGCCGGTCCTCCTACGACGTCGCCGCGAACTACAAGCTCGTCGGGGAGAACTTCATGGAGTACTACCACCTGCCCTGGGTGCACCCGGAGCTCAACCAGGTCTCGCAGGTCTCCGACCACTACCGCTGGCAGGGGCCCGGCCGCTACACCGGGATGTGCACCACGCCGGTGTCGCGCAACACCGAGGCCGGCGGCTGGGACGGGCTGGCCCCGCTGAGCACGCTCGGCCCCCAGGACCGCGAGGCCGGCCGGTTCGTCTGGCTGTTCCCCAGCTGCGCGCTTGTCGTGCTGCCGAACCACGCGTTCGTGCTGCTCAACCGGCCCGTCGCCGCCGACCGCACGATCGAGACCGCGGTCCTGCTCACCCACCCCGAGTCGACCGGCTCCCCCGGCCTGCAGGAGGGCCTCGACCAGCTCGAGAAGTTCTGGGACCTGGTGAACCGCCAGGACGTCGAGATCGTCGAACGGGTCCAGGAGGGTATGGCGGACCCCGCCTACCGCGGCGGGCGGATGTGCTTCCGCTTCGAGGAGCCGCTGCACCGCTTCCAGAACATGGTCGTCGACAGGATGGTCGGCATCGACCGGGTCCCCGGCGGCGACGACGAGGTCATGACGCCCATGTTCGGGGACCCGGCATGACCGCCGCGCTCGACGTCCACCCCGCCCACCACGTCGACGGTGCCTGGGTCGCGGCCCGCGACGGGCGCACGCTCGCGGTGGAGGACCCCTCGACCGGCGCGACCGTCGCGCACGTCGCGCGTGGCGGTGCCGCCGACGTCGACGACGCCGTCCGTGCCGCCCGGGCCTGCGCGCGCACGATCCGCGGGACCACCCCGGCCGACCGCGGCCGGGCCCTGCGGGCGCTCGCCACGGCACTCGGGGACCGCCGCGAGGAGTTCGCGCGCCTCGAGACCCTCGACACCGGCAAGCCGATCTCGCTGTCGCGCTCAGAGGTCGCGGGCTGCGTCGACTACCTGCACTACTACGCCGGCGCCGCGGACAAGCTCCACGGCGAGACCATCCCGCTCGGGCCCGGGTCGCTGGCCTTCACCGTCCGCGAGCCGGTCGGGGTGAGCGCCCACGTCGTCCCGTGGAACGCCCCGCTGTCGATGCTGTGCCGCAGCCTCGCCCCGGCCCTCGCGGCCGGCAACACCGCTGTCGTCAAACCCGCCGAGCAGACCCCGCTGACCGCGCTGCGCCTCGCCGAGCTCGTCACCGCCGCCGGCTACCCGCCCGGGACCTGCAACGTCGTCACCGGCCTGGGCACCGAGGCCGGGCGGGCTCTGGCCGGCCACCCGGGGATCGGGTCGCTCACCTTCACCGGGTCGGTCGCCACCGGCCGGGCGGTGCTGCGGGCCGCGGCCGAGCACATCACCCCGGTGGTGACGGAGCTGGGCGGGAAGTCGCCGCAGATCGTGTTCGCCGACACCGACCTCGACGACGTGGCCGACCAGGTCGTCGCCGGTTTCACCGCCAACAGCGGCCAGTACTGCGACGCCGGGTCCCGGCTGCTGGTCGAACGCTCCGTGCACGACGACCTCGTCGAACGGGTCGCCGCCCGTGCCGCGGCGCTCACCATCGGACCGGGGGCCGACGACCCCGACCTCGGGCCGCTGGTCTCGGCCCGGCACCACCGTCGCGTGGCCGGCTACGTCGCGCTCGGGCACGCCGAGGGACGCCTCGTCGGCCCGCCACGACCGGTCCCGCCGGACGGCCACTACCTCGCCCCCGCCGTGTTCACCGGCCTCGCACCGGACGCCCGGATCGTGCAGGAGGAGATCTTCGGGCCCGTACTGGCCGTCCTGGCCTTCGACGACGAGGACCACGCGGTGCGCCTCGCCGACGGCACCGACTACGGCCTGGGCGTGGGCATCCACACCCGTGACATCGACCGGGCACTGCGCGTGGCCGGCCGCGTCGACGCCGGTTACGTGATGATCAACGAGTACTTCGGGGGCGGCACCGCCGTCCCCTTCGGCGGCACCAAGCTCAGCGGCACCGGCCGCGAACGCGGGCTGGTCGCGCTGGAGAGCTACCTGAGCACCAAGACCGTCGTCGCCCGCACGAGCGGATGAGGAGGCCACGATGGACCTGATGGTGGAGGACCGCCGGGACGAGGCCGACGGCGTCGTGTCCCTGACGCTGGTCCGCGCCCGAGGCGGTGAGCTCCCGCCCTGGACACCGGGTGCGCACGTCGACCTCCGCCTCGCCGACGGGCTCGTGCGCCAGTACTCACTGTGCTCCGATCCCGCCGACCGGACCCGCTGGCGCATCGGGGTACGGCGCGAGCCCGACGGCCGCGGTGGGTCCCGGCACGTGTTCGACAAGCTCCACGGCGGCGACATCGTCGACGTCGGGGACCCCCGCAACCACTTCGAGCTGGTGGCGGCGGCGCACTACGTCTTCGTCGCCGGGGGCATCGGGATCACCCCGCTGCTGCCGATGATCGACCGGGCCCAGCGGGCCGGAGCCGGGTGGTCGCTGCTCTACGGCGGGCGCAGCCGGTCCTCGATGGCCTTCGCCGACGAGCTGGCCCGCTACGGCGACCGGGTCGTGATCGCCCCGCAGGACGAGGTCGGCCTGCCCGACCTCGCGACCCCGCTCGACGGCGCCCCGCACGGCACCCTCGTCTACGCCTGCGGCCCGGAGGCACTGCTCGACGCCGTCGCCGCACGGACGGCGGCGTGGCCGGCCGGGAGCCTGCACGTCGAACGCTTCGCCCCGAGGACGTCCGCACCCGCCGGCCGGGACGGGACCTTCGAGGTCGAGTTCGTCGCCAGCGGGGTCACCGCCGTCGTGGGGCCGGACCGCAGCGTCCTCGACGTCGCGGAGGAGGCCGGGATCCGCGCCGACTGGTCCTGCCGGGAGGGGACCTGCGGAACGTGCGAGGCCGGGCTGCTCGGCGGCCGCGCCGAGCACCGGGACTCCGTGCTCGACGACGACGAACGCGCCGCCCAGGACTGCATGATGATCTGCGTCTCGCGCGCCGAACAGGGCTGCCCGGCGTTGCGGATCGACCTGTGACCGCCCACCACCGGAGCCGGTTCCACGTCCGGGCCGCCGAGGAGCCGGTCGTCGACCAGGGCGACCCCTCCGACAGCACCTGGGTCGCCGCCGGCGGTGACCCGCGCGACCCCGCCCACGCCCCGCACGGCATCCACAACGACACCGGCGGGACGCTGGAGTTCCTCTGGGGGTTCGACCGGCCCCGCCTGGACTCGGTCGGCATCGTCTGGGACGAGTAGCGCGGCCCCTCACTGCCCGCGGCCGGTGGCCTCCTGCAGCTCGTCGATCCGGCGGGACGCCGCGGCCTTGCTGAGCCCGTCGAGCTCGGCGGTCCCGTGGCCGGCCTCCTGCAGCAGCGTCTCCAGGTACGAGCGCTGCGGCCCCGTCATCGGCTCGTCGCCGGTCGTCCAGTCGCCCGGGTCCTTCTCGGCGGTGCCCGGTTCGGTGTCGTCGGTCGTGTGGTCGTTCGTCATGGGATCGAACGTATCTTCGATGCGCGCTCCCCGCGCGGTGGACACCCGCCGGCGCCGTCATCGCGTCGCACGGCAGGTCCGTGGGCCCCGCGATCGCTAGGCTCCCCGTGTGCCGCTCGACGAGTACCGCCGCAGGCGCGACCCGCGGCGCACCCCGGAGCCGGTGCCCGACGGCGACCCGGAGTCCGGTGGCGACGACCGGTTCGTCATCCAGGAGCACCACGCCACCGCGCTGCACTGGGACCTCCGGCTGGAGCGTGGCGGGGTGCTCGCGTCCTGGGCGGTGCCGAAGGGCCTGCCCGAGGACAGCGAGACCGTCCGGATGGCCGTGCGCACCGAGGACCACCCGCTGGAGTACCTCGACTTCCACGGGGACATCCCGCGCGGCGAGTACGGCGGCGGGCACATGACGGTCTGGGACTCCGGGCGTTACGACACCGAGAAGTGGAACGACAACGAGGTCGCCGTCGTGCTGCACGGCGAACGCGCCCGCGGCCGGTTCGTCCTGCTGCACCGGGACGGCGGGCAGGGGGCCGGCCGGGCGGACCGGTGGCTGCTGCGCCGCACCCGCGACCAGCCCGCCGGTTCCGCGCCTGCCGGGGCGCCGCTCCCCCACGACCCCGTCGCCGCGGTCCCGACGGCGGCCCGCCGGCTGCCCGCCGGGGACGGCTGGCGCGTCCGCCCCGTCTTCGGCGGCCGCCGGATGCTGGTCCGCAGCGACGGCGGCCGGCTCACCCTGCGCCCGATCGGCGACGACGGCTCCCCCGGCGACCCGGTCGACACACCCGCGGCGCTCCGGGACCTCGGCCCGGAGCTCGGCGCGGGCGGGCACCTGCTCGACGCCGAGCTGACCGGCCGCGGCGAGCTGTGGATCGCCGACGTCCTGCACACCGGCGGCCGCGACGTCCGTGCGCTGCCCCTCGACGAGCGCCGGGCGCTGCTGGAGGCGCTCCCCCTCGACGGGCCGCACCGCAGGCCCGTCCCGCTGTACCCGAACGCGGGCGCGCGGCTGCTCGACGCCGTCCGGCAGCAGGGCCTGCCGGGCGTCGTCGCCGTCCGGGAGGGGTCGCCCTACCCCGAGGGGCCGAGCGACGACTGGCGGGAGGTGCCGGTGACCGGGAGACGGGACACCACGCGCAGGAGCAGCGGGGCGGCGCACCGCGACGGCTACGGCCGCGCGTCGCTGACCAACCCGGACAAGGTGCTGTACCCGGCCACCGGCACGACGAAGGCCGAGGTCCTCGGGCACTACCTCGCCGTCGCCGAGGCGATGCTGCCGCACCTGGAGAGCCGCCCCGCCACGCTGAAGCGCTGGCCGGACGGGGTGGAGTCGTCGTCGTTCTTCGAGAAGAACGTGTCCCGGCACGCGCCGTCGTGGCTGCGCACGGCACGGGTCGGCACGCCCGGCGGCCGGTCCGAGTCGGCCGACTTCGCGGTGATCACCGACGCCGAGGGGCTGGCCTGGGCGGCGAACCTCGCGGCGCTGGAGCTGCACGTCCCGCAGTGGCGGCTCGGCCCGCGCGACGCCAGGCACCCACCGGACCGTGTCGTGTTCGACCTCGATCCCGGTGAGGGGACGACCGTCGTCGACTGCTGCCGCATCGCACTGCGGCTGCGCGCGCTGCTCGACGAGCACGGGCTGCCGGTGTACCCGTCGACGTCCGGCGGCAAGGGCATGCAGCTCTACCTGCCGGTGCGGGTCACGGAGCCCGAGCGCACCTCCGAGTTCGCCCGGGAGGTCGCCGAGCGGCTCGCCGCCGAGCACCCGCGGGAGGCGATCGCGGTGATGACCCGCGCCCGTCGCCGGGGAAAGGTGTTCGTCGACTGGAGCCAGAACAACACGGCCAAGACGACGATCGCCTCGTACTCGCTGCGCGGGCGCGAGCGGCCGACCGTGGCCACCCCCGTCACCTGGGACGAGGTGGACGCCTGCCGCGAGGCCGGGGACCTGGTGTTCACCTGCGACGACCTGCCCGGCCGGCTGGACACCCACGGTGACCTGATGCGTCCCCTGCTGGACACCGAGGGTTTCCGGCTCCCCCGTGGTGGGGCGATCTTCGAGGTGCCAGGCTGACCGCCGTGCCGCACCCGTACCTGGACGGTCCGTACCCGCGCGCCTACGCCCACCGGGGCTGGCACCTCGGCGAGCTCGACGGCTGCGAGAACACGGTCGCCGCGTTCGTCGCGGCCGCCGACCACGGACTGCGCTACGTCGAGATGGACGTCCACGCCAGCGCCGACGGCGTGCCGTTCGTGCACCACGACCCGACCCTGGACCGCACCACCGGCACGACCGGGCGGATCGACGCACTGCCCGCCGCGGAGCTGGACACGGTCCGGGTGCGGGACCGGGAGCCGCTCCCGCGGCTCGCCGACGTCCTCGCCGCGCTGCCCGGCGTGCGGATCACGATCGAGCTGAAGTCCGACGACGTCGTCGGCCCCGCGCTGGCGGTGCTCGACGCGGCGGACGCCTGGGACCGGGTCTGCCTCGGCTCGTTCGACGACCGCCGCCTCGCACGCGCCCGGTCGCAGGCCGGCCCGAGGCTCTGCACCTCGATGGGGCAGCGGGCGGTGACCGGCCTGCGCGCCCGCGCCTGGGGTGTGCCGGGCCTGCTGCTCCCGGGGATCGGCGGAGAGTTCGCGCAGGTGCCGACCCACTTCGGGCCGATCCCGGTCGCGTCCGACCGCCGGTTCGTCGCGGCGGCCCACCGCAGCGGCCACGAGGTGCACGTGTGGACGGTCGACGAGCCGGCGGAGATGCACCGGCTGCTCGACCTCGGTGTCGACGGGCTGCTGTCCGACCGCCCGGACCTGCTGCTGCAGGTGCTCGGCGAGCGCGCCGGGTCTGCGTGATCGCACGGAGGCCGGCCCCGGTGTCCGCCGATACCCTCGCCCGGTGACCGCAGCAGTACTGCCCGAGACCGGGCCCCGCCGATCCCGCGTGTGGGCCTGGGGGCTCTGGGACTGGGGCTCGTCGGGCTTCCAGCACATCGCCCTGACCTTCGTGTTCTCGGTCTACCTGACCGACGCCGTCGGTGCCGGCCTGCCGGGCCCGGTCTCCGCGAACAGCTGGCTCGCCTGGTCCACCGCCGCAGCCGGCGTCCTCATCGCGCTGATGGCGCCGGTGATCGGGCAGAGCGCCGACCGCGCCGGGCACCGGCTGCGGTCCACCGGGATCTGGACGGCGCTCGTCGTGCTGTCGATGGCCGCGATGTTCGCCGTCCGCGACGACTGGTCGTACCTGTGGCTGGGCCTGCTGCTGCTCGGCCTGGCGTCGATCTTCGCGGAGCTGGCGTACGTCTCGTACTACGCGCTGATGGCCCAGGTCTCGACCCCGGCGACGGTCGGGCGGGTGTCGGGATTCGGCTGGGCGCTCGGCTACGTCGGCGGGATCGTCCTGCTGCTGCTGGTCTACGTGTGCTTCCTGTCCGGCGACGGCGGCCTGCTCGGCGTGCCCACCGACGGCGGGTTCGACGTGCGGATCTCGGTACTGGTCGCCGCGGTCTGGTTCGCGGTCTTCGCGGTCCCGATGTTCCTGCTGCTCCCCGAGACGCGGCCCGCGTCGCCCGGGTCACCACGGCTGGGCGTGGCGGGCTCCTACCGCCGGCTCGTCACCGACCTGGTCGGGCTCTACCGGTCGAGCCCGCACACCGTGTACTTCCTGGGCGCCAGCGCGCTCTACCGGGACGGGCTCAACGCGATCTTCGCCTTCGGCGGCGTACTGGCCGTGACCGTGTACGGGCTCGACCCGGGCCAGGTGCTGATCTTCGGTGTCGCGATCAACGTGGTGGCCGCGCTCGGCGCGCTCGCCGGTGGCCGGCTCGACGACCGGTTCGGCCCGAAGGCGGTCGTCGCGGGCTCGCTCGCGGGTCTCACCGTGGTCGGCGTCGTGCTGCTGTTCGTGTCCGGCCCGACCATGTTCTGGATCTTCGGGCTCGTGCTGGGGGTGTTCGTCGGACCGGCCCAGGCGTCGTCCCGGTCGTACCTGCTGCGGATGTGCCCGGAGGGCCGGGAGGGGCAGCTGTTCGGGCTCTACGCGACCACCGGGCGGGCCGTCTCGTTCCTCGCCCCGGCGCTGATCGGTCTGTTCACCTACCTGTTCGGCTCCGACCGGGCCGGCACGATCGGCATCGTCGTCGTGCTCCTGGCCGGGTTCCTCGCGCTGCTGCCGGTCCGCTCCCCGGCCCGTGCACAGGCACGATCGGGCACGTGAACACTCGTCGACCCTGGTGTGAGTGCCATCACACATGGCTGACACGTCACATCAGCGTGTGTAACGGGCTCCGGTAGGGAACACTGGCCCATCGGGCGCAGAGAGGGTTACCCCCGGGTAAGAACCGGGGTGATCCGCCTGCCCCGCCGCCGGAATAGCGTAACGCCACGAACGTTACACCCGGTGGCGGCGACGTAACCGTCGAGGTGCCGCCGCCTCGACAGATCGCAAGGAGGGTGACGACGCATGGCCGACCGCGTTCTGCGTGGCAGCCGGCTCGGGGCTGTCAGCTACGAGACCGACCGCAACCACGACCTGGCGCCGCGGCAGATGGTCCGGTATGTGTCCGAGTCCGGTCACGAGTTCGAGGTGCCGTTCGCGAACGACGCCGAGGCTCCGGCGACCTGGGAGTCGCCCCAGGGCGGCGTCGGGCGCCGGGTCGACGGTGTCGAGCCCGAGCAGAAGAAGCAGAAGCCCCCGCGTACCCACTGGGACATGCTTCTCGAGCGGCGTTCCATCGCCGAGCTGGAGGAGCTGCTCAACGAGCGGCTGGAGCTTCTGCGCGAGCGGCGCGCCGAGATCGCCTGAGCTCGGAGCACAGTCGTACGGAGCCCGGACCCCCGCGGGGGTCCGGGCTCCGTCGTGTCCGGGGCATGATGGCGGCGATGAGCGATCACAGCAGCAGCGCCTCCCGCCCCGGCGGAGCCGACCGGGCCGTCCGGGACCTGGCCGACGACCACGTCCGCCGCCTCGCCCGCCTCGACCCGATCCTCGCCGGGGACCTGGGGTACACCGAGCGGCAGGACGAGCTGCCCGACCTCTCCCCCGACGGGACCGCCGCCGTCGTCGCCGCCTGCCGGGACACCCTGGACCGGCTCGCCGCGCTCCCCGACCCGGCCGATCCCGACGAGCGGCGCTGCGCCCGGCTGCTGACCGAGCGGCTCGGCGCCCAGATCGACCACGCCGCGTCCGGCGAGCCGCTGCGCGCGGTCCAGGAGCTGTTCGGGCCGCTCGCCACGATCCGGACCGCCTTCACGCTCATGCCCGTCGACGACGAGGCCGGCTGGGCCACCGTCGCCGCCCGCATGGCGGCGGTGCCCGCCGCGATGGAGCAGTACCGGGCCTCGCTGGCCGAGGGCCGCCGTCAGGGACTGCTGGCGGCGCCCCGGCAGGTCGCCCGGGTCGCGGAGCAGATCGAGTCCTGGAACGCCGACGCCGGCGGGCGGGGCTGGTTCGCGGGGTTCGCCGGGCAGGCCGAGGTCGGCCCGGGGGTGCGCGCCGACCTGGACCGGGGCGCGGCGCAGGCGTCGGAGGCGCTCGCCGGCCTGCGGGACTGGTTGCGGGAGGAGTACCTGCCCGCGGCGGAGGGCACCCCGGACGGCGTCGGCGCCGACCGGTACCGGATCGCGTCCCGCTTCTGGAACGGCGCCGACATCGACCCAGGCGAGGTGTACGCCTGGGGCTGGTCGGAGTTCCGCAGGCTGCGCGACGAGATGGCCGCCGAGGCGGACCGGATCGTCCCGGGCGGCACCACCCGCGAGGCGATGGCCTTCCTCGACTCCGACGGCGGCGCCAGCGGCGTCGTCGAGGGTGGCGAGGCCGCCCGGGCACACCTGCAGAAGATCATGGACGACACGATCGCGGAGCTCGACGGCACGCACTTCGACCTGTCGGGCCGGATCCGCGACGTCGAGTCCCGCCTCGCCCCGGCGGGCAGCGCCGCGGCGCCGTACTACACGCCGCCGTCGCTGGACTTCTCCCGGCCGGGCCGGACCTGGCTCCCCGCCACGCCCGACGACCGCTACCCGATGTGGGACCTGATCAGCACCTGGTACCACGAGGGCGTCCCGGGGCACCACCTCCAGCTGGCGTCCTGGGCGCTGCGGTCCTCCGAGCTGTCGACGTTCCAGACGTCGCTGGTGGGCGCGGTCAGCGCGGACGTCGAGGGGTGGGCGCTCTACGCCGAGCTGCTGATGGACGAGCTGGGCCACCACACCGACCCGGGCTCACGGCTCGGCTACCTCAACGGCCAGATGCTGCGCGCGGTCCGCGTGGTGATCGACCTCGGGATGCACCTGTCGCTGCCGGTCCCGGACGACTCCCCGGTCGGCGCGGGCCTGACCTGGACCCCGGAGCTGGGACGGGAGTTCTTCGGTATGCACGTCGGCGGCGGCGACGCACTGGCCGACTCGGAGCTGCTGCGCTACCTGGGCGGGCCGGGCCAGGCGATCGGCTACAAGCTGGGCGAGCGTGCCTGGCTGACCGGCCGCGAGCGTGCCCGCGAGGCGCACCGGGCCCGTGGCGAGACCTTCGACCTGGCCGCCTGGCACGCCGCCGCGCTGGCGCAGGGCACCCTCGGCCTCGACGATCTGGTCCCCGAGCTGGCGGAGCTCCCCGCGCGCTCGTGAGCCCCGGTGCCCCGGGGGCGTCCGCTCAGGAGCGGGCGCCCTCGGCGACCGGGCCGGCCGGTTCCTGCGGGAGGTCGCGGCCCAGGCGGTGCGACAGACCCCAGCAGGTCACCCGCCAGAGCGCCTCGGCGACGATCGCGCCGTTCATCTTCGACGCGCCGCGCTGCCGCTCGGTGAAGGTGATCGGCACCTCCTGGACGCGGAAGCCGGCCCGGACGGCGCGCCAGGCCATGTCGACCTGGAAGCAGTAGCCCTGGGACGCCACCGAGTCGAGGTGCAGCTGCTCCAGAACGGAGCGCCGGTAGACGCGGTAGCCGCCGGTGATGTCGCGGATCGGGACGCCGAGGGCGAGCCGCGAGTAGAGGTTCCCGCCGCGGGACAGCGCCGCGCGGTGCCACGGCCAGTTCACGACGCGGCCACCGGTCACGTACCGGGAGCCGAGGACGACGTCGGCGTCGCCCAGCGCGGCCAGCAGGGCGGGCAGGTCCTCGGGGGCGTGCGAGCCGTCGGCGTCCATCTCCACGACGACCTGGTGCTCGCCGGTCAGGGCGTGCCGGAACCCGTCGAGGTAGGCGGCACCGAGGCCGTCCTTGCCGGCCCGGTGCAGGACACGCACCCGCTCGTCGGCCGAGGCGAGCTCGTCGGCCAGCTCACCGGTGCCGTCCGGGCTGGCGTCGTCGACGACGAGGACGTCGGCCGCCGGGACCGCCGCGTGCAGCCGCGCGACCGCGGGACCGAGGTTCTCCCGCTCCTCGTAGGTCGGCACGACGACCAGCACCGGGCCCGGTGGTTCAGCCATCCTCGTCCTTCCCCGCCCGCGCGCGCCGCTCCGACGGCTCCGCCGACCCTACTGCCTCGCCCCGTTCCCGCCGCACCGCCACGCATGCGGCACCGGCGGCGAGGAGGCCGATCACGGTCAGCGTCCACTCCGGTCCGGAGCGCAGCCGTGCGGACAGCGTAGTCGTCGTGCGCAGCTCGATGCGATCGACCAGGACTCCGGGGACGAACTGGCCCGTCCGGGCCGTGACGGCACCCTGCGGTGTGATCATCCCGGACACCCCGCTGGTGGTCGCCACGACGACCGGCCGGTCGAACTCCACGGCGCGGACCCGGGACATCGCCATCTGCTGGTAGGTCATCTCGGAGAAGCCGAAGGTCGCGTTGTTGCTGGGGACGGCGAGCAGCTGCGCGCCGGCGTCGACGGCGTCGCCGAACGCGTCGTCGAAGGCGATCTCCCAGCAGATCGCGACCGCGGTGGGGACCCCGGCCAGGTCCACCAGGCCGTCGCCGCCGCCCGGGACGAAGTAGCCCGCCCTGTCCACGTAGGACGAGAAGAGGCGGAAGAAGGACCGCCACGGCATGTACTCGCCGAACGGCTGGATGCGCCGCTTGTCCTGCCGGTCGACGACGCCGGTGCCCGCCTCCCACACGAGCGCGGCGTTGCTCGTGGTCCGGCCCGGGTTGACCAGCACGGCCCCGACCATGATCGGGGCCCGGACCGCGCGGGCGGCCGCGTCGATCCGGGCGGCGGCGTCCGGGTTGCGCAGCGGGTCGATGTCGGAGGAGTTCTCCGGCCAGATCACCAGGTCCGGCTGCGGCTGCCGGCCGGCGGCGATCTCGGCGGCGAGGTTCTCGGTCTCGCGTGCGTGGTTGTCGAGCACGGCCCGGCGCTGGGCGTTGAAGTCCAGGCCGAGCCGGGGGACGTTCCCCTGGATCGCGGCGACGGTGACGGTGCGGGCCGGGGGCCCCGGCGAGGGCGGCACCAGCGCCGCGAGCGGTCCGGCCACCCCGACGAGCAGCAGCAGGACGACCGGCACGGCGACCGCCCGCAGCGCGCCCGCGCGGCCGTCACCGGCGGGACGGGGTGCCGGCAGGCCGGGGACCCGGCCCGCGACCGCGCGCCGGAGCAGCTCGGTGAGCGCGAGCCCGGCGAGCACGGTGGCGAACGACAGCAGCGGCACACCGCCGATCGCGGCCACCGGGAGCAGCGGGGACTCCGGCTGGGAGAACCCGACCCGGCCCCACGGGAACCCGCCGAACGGCACGCTGCCGCGCAGCAGCTCGCCCCCGACCCACACGGCCGCGGCCCACACCGGCCACAGCACGCCGAGCCGCCCGGGTACCCGCGACACCAGCGCCATCACCGCGCCGGTCAGGCCGAGGAACAGCGACTCGAACGCCGACAGCGCCAGCCACGGTGGGGTCTGCACCAGGGCGCCGACCCAGACGAGCAGCGGGAGCAGGAACCCGAGCCCGAACGCGAACCCGGCCAGGAAGCCGCGGCCGGGGCGGGCGTCGCGCAGCAGCAGGCCGAGCACGGCGAACGCCGGCACCGCCAGCCACCACAGGCCGTCGCGCGGGGGGAAGGACAGGTAGAGCAGCACCCCGGCGGCGGCCGCGACGGCGGCGACGGCACCGGAGGCGAGCCACCGCCGGCGGCGGCTCACTGCGGGGTCACCGGCCACCGGGCCGGGAGCTGGGGGCACGCGCACGGACGCCACACCGAGGAGGGTACGACCGCGACCGTGAGCCCCCGGTGACCGGATCGATCACCGGGGTCCGCTCAGCGGGCGCCGGCGAGCAGGTGGGCGTTGCCGAGGGCGTCGAGGACGCCCGGTGCGGCGGGGGCACCGTCGCGTTCCCCGCGCAGGAACCACTCGTAGCCGTAGGCGGCGGCGAAGCCGTCCCCCGGGACACCGGCCGGGTCGATCTGGCTGGCGTGCGCCAGCATCGCGTCCCGCTTGACAGCGAGCTCGGCGGCGGTCCCGGCGACCGCGACCGCGATCTCGGCGGTGACCCGGCCGAACGGCACGCCCGCGGCCCGGGCGGCGCCGTGGACGAGGTGCCCGTCGCGGGCCGAGACGGCGAGGTGCTCCCGGTCCACGGTCATCCGGTAGCCGGTCGCGCCGGTGAGCGCGACGGCCACGGCGCCGGCGGCGTGCGCGGCGCGGTGGTCGGGGTGGCCGTAGATGCCGGCGTCGTCGTCGTGCACGACGGTGCCGGCGCCCTCGGCGTCGACGAGCTCGGCCACGGTGCGTCCGAGGACGACCGGGTCGGCGCCGGCGAGGGCGTGCGGGTGCGCGGTGCCGGGCCCGCCGGGCAGGCCCGAGTCGCGGTGCCCGAGCAGGACGAGCCGGGACACGCCCAGCAGCGCGGCGGCGTCCTCCAGCTCGCGGCGGCGCCGCGCGGTGACGGTCTCCCCGTCGGCCAGCGGCAGCCGGGAGCCGCCCAGGTCGCCGCCGGTCGCCATGACCAGCACGATCCGGGCGCCGGCGTCGGCGAGGCGGCGCAGGGTGAGCCCGGTGAAGATCGACTCGTCGTCGGGGTGGGCGTGCAGCGCCACGACGGTCTCGCCGGAGAGGTCGGGGGTGTGCGCACCGTTCAGGGGTGCGGGGTGGTGCAGGGGCACGGTGTGATCGCTTCGCGTGCGGGGCCGGTGACGGCCGGGCGGGACGGGACCGGGACGGGTCCGGTGCCGGACGCGGAGGCGGGGGACGTCAGCGTCGCGGGCACGGACCCGGACGACAGCAGCACGCGACGACGCGCACGGAGGTGCGCGCGGCGGCGGTCGTCGGGTCGATCACGCGGCCATCATGGCAGCACGGTGCCGCGGAGGCGACGGCGGGGCGTGCGAGAGCGCCCACAGGCACCCCGGCGGCGACGGGCGGCACACGCCCGTCCACCGCCGGGGGGCGGACCGGTCGGTCAGTACTGCGCCTTCGGCATGATGATCCACAGGATGATGTAGATCACGAACTGCGGGCCGGGCAGCAGGCAGGACAGGACGAACAGCAGCCGGACCGTGCCGCGGCCCAGGCCGAACCGGTCGGCGAGGCCCGCGCAGACCCCGGCGATCACCGTGCCGTTGCGCGGCCGGACGAGACTGCGGGACTGCGGCATGTTCAACGGACGCTCCTTCGGATGTCAGTGCGTGTACCCCTCACAGGGTGGCAGTTCCGGGGCCGGCCGCGCTCGGGGATCACCCGGGGACCACCCCGGGGATCACCCCCGGAGGACGACGAGGTCGCGCGGGTTGTTGTTGAGCCGCTCCGCTCCGCCCGCGGTGACGACGACGATGTCCTCGATCCGCGCACCCCACTGCCCGGCCTGGTAGATGCCGGGCTCGATCGAGAACGCCATGCCCTCCTGCAGGACCAGGTCGTTCCCGTCGACGATGTAGGGCTCCTCGTGCACGTCGAGCCCGATCCCGTGCCCGGTGCGGTGGATGAAGTGCTCACCGTGGCCGGCGGCGGCGATGTGCTCGCGCGCGGCCCGGTCGATGTCGGCGGCGGTCGCGCCCGGCTTCACCGCGGCGACGGCGCGCTCCTGCGCCTCCTGCAGCACCGCGTAGGTCCTCGCGACCTCCGGGGCGGGCTCGCCGCCCACCGCGTAGGTGCGGGTGCAGTCGGAGTTGTAGCCACCGGGCAGCGGACCGCCGATGTCGATGACGACGACGTCGCCGGCCTCGATCACCCGGTCCGAGACGTCGTGGTGCGGGCTGGCGCCGTTGGGACCGGAGCCGACGATGACGAACGCGGCCTCGGTGTGCCCCTCGGCGAGGATCGCCGCGGTGACGTCGGCGCCCACCTCGGCCTCGGTGCGGCCGGGACGCAGCCACTCGCCCATCCGGGCGTGCACCCGGTCGATCGCGGCGCCGGCGTCGCGCAGCCGCGCGATCTCCCCGGTGTCCTTGCACATCCGGAGCTCGCGCAGCACCGAGCCGGCGAGCACCTGGGGGACGTCGGGGAAGGCGTTGCGCAGGCCGAGGACGTGGCGGGCGGCCATGTCGTCGTCGACCGACATCCGGGTCGGGCCCCCGGCGAGGTCGCTGACCAGCAGGTAGGGGTCCTCGCCGTCGGTCCAGGTGACGAGGTCGATGCCCAGCGCCTCGAGCGGCACGCCGGCGAAGCCGGGCGCCTCCAGCGCGGGGACGACGAGCGCGGGCGGCGCACGGTGCCCGGCGGCCGGGACGACGAGGCAGGTCAGTCGCTCGTGCGAGGACCCGTCGAACCCGGTCAGGTACCGCAGGTCGGTGCCGGGGGTCAGGAAGAGCACGTCGGTGCCCTGGTCGGCGGCGTGCTCACCCGCCCGGCGCAGCCGGTCGGCGAGCAGCTCGGTGGGGACGGCGTCGGTCATGGGCGTGAGCGTATGCGGGTACGCGGGGTGTGCGACCGCCGCCCGGCCCAGCGCGCGTCCCCCGGCCGGACCAGCGCCGACGGCTGTTCGCGGGCGGGCCCGCGGTCACTCCGCGTCGAGCGCGTCCGGGTGGGCGGTCACGGTCCCCGCCAGCTCGACGAGCTTCACGTTCAGGTCCTGGGAGGTGCGGCGGAGCACGTCGAAGGCCTCGTCGGCGGTCATGCCCCGGCGGGCCATGAGGATGCCCTTGGCCTGCCCGATGAGGTCCCGCGACTCGATCGCACGCCGCATCTGGGCCTCCTGCAGACCCGCGGCGGAGACCGCCGCGCAGGTGGCGAGCGCCAGGGACGCGTGCGTGGACAGCAGCAGCATCCGGTCCTGGTCGGCGGGCGTGAAGGCGCCGGGCAGGGCCGCGTAGACGTTGAGGGCGCCGGGCAGCCGGGGCGGGGCGATGTCCGGGATCAGCGAGGTCGCCAGGACCGACAGGTAGCCGTACTCGACCGCGGCCGCGGCGAACTCGGGCCAGCGGTCGTCGGTGCGCAGGTCCGCGGCGACGGCGAGCGCCGGGCCCTCGGCGCGGGCGGACTCCACGCAGGGGCCGCGGCCGCTGCGGTACTGGGCCTGGTCGATCGCGGACGCGGCCGGGCCGGTCTCGACCGGGGTGTGGAAGTGACCGTCGTCCTCGCGGAGCGTGACGCTCACGAGGTCGGCGCCCGGGACGACCCGGTGGACCGACTCGACGACCCGGGCGAGCACGTCGCCGACGGTCCCGGACACGAGCAGTGCGCGGGTCAGCTCGGCGAACTCGCGGGCCAGCGGGCCGGTCGCGGCGAGGCCGTCCTCCGCGTGCCCGTCGCGGCCCTGGGCGACGACGAACCGGGCGCGGTCCTCCGTCCACTCCTGCTCGCCCTCGCCGACCGGGACCCCGTGCGTGTGCTCCACCGGCACCATGATGCACCGGTCGGGCGGTGTCGCGTCGCGCCACCGGCCGTGAGTGACAGACTCGACGCCCATGAGCGACCGCCCGCTGTTGTTGCTGGACTCCGCGAGCATGTACTTCCGCGCGTACTTCGGGGTCCCGGAGAGCATCACCGCCCCGGACGGGACGCCGGTCAACGCGGTCCGCGGGTTCACCGACATGATCTCGCGCCTGGTCACGGAGCAGCGGCCGTCCCGGCTGGTGGCGTGCCTGGACCTGGACTGGCGGCCGGCGTTCCGGGTCGCGGCACTGCCCTCGTACAAGGCGCACCGGGTGGTGGCGGCGCGGGCGGCCGACGAGGTCCCGGCCGGCGTCCCGGAGGAGGTGCCCGACACCCTCGGCCCCCAGGTGCCGGTGATCATGGAGGTGCTGGCCGCGGCGGGGATCTGCACCGCCGGCGCCGACGGGCACGAGGCCGACGACGTCATCGGCACCCTCGCCGACCGGGAGACCGCCGACCCGGTGCTGGCCGTGTCCGGGGACCGGGACCTCATGCAGATCGTCCGCGACCCGGGCGACGGCCGCCCGCGGGTCCGGCTGCTCTACATCGGCCGGGGCCTGAACAAGGCCGAGGACCTGGGGCCGGACGAGGTCGCCGCCAAGTACGACCTGCCCCGGGACCGGGCCGGCGCCGCGTACGCCGAGATGGCGATGCTGCGCGGCGACCCCTCCGACGGGCTGCCCGGTGTCCCCGGTGTCGGCGCGAAGACGGCGGCGACCCTGGTCGGGCGGTTCGGGTCGTGGGCGGAGCTGCTGGCGGCCGTCACCGACGGCGACCCCCGGCTCGCGGCCGGGCCCCGGGCGAAGATGACGGCGGCGCGGGACTACCTCGACGTCGTCGAACCGGTGGTGCGGGTGGTCACCGACGCCCCGGTGCGGATGAGCATCGACGACACCGCGCTGCCTGCCGAGCCGGTGGACCCGGCGCGGCTCGACGAGCTCGCGGAGCGGTGGGGGCTCGAGTCGTCGGTGGCGCGCCTGCGGAAGGCGCTGGCGGCCGCCGCGTCCTGACCGGTGCGAGGATCGGGGCCGTGACGTGCCCCGACCACCAGCCACCACAGCAGCCGAGCCGGGCCCACGACGACGCCGTGGCCCGCGAGACCGCGCGGCGGGCCGCGGCCGCCGAGCCGATCACCTCCCCGCACGACGGGGCGCCCGCCCCGGCCCGCGCCCGGGTCACGGCGGCGGTCGACGAGCTCGCCGGGGACCTGCGGGACCTCTCGCACGACCTGCACGCGCACCCGGAGACCGCGTTCACCGAGCACCGCTCGGCGGCCGCGCTCGCCGGCCTGCTCGCGCGGCACGGGATCACCGCCGAGGTCGGCGTGCACGGGCTGGAGACCGCGCTCCGCGCCCGCGCCGGGAACGGCCGCGGCCCGACCGTCGCCGTCCTCGCCGAGTACGACGCCCTGCCCGGCATCGGGCACGCCTGCGGGCACAACGTGATCGGCACGGCCGCGACCGGCGCGTTCCTCGCACTGGCCCGGCTGCTCGCGGGCCCGGACGCCCCGGACGGCACGGTGCTGCTGCTCGGGACACCCGCCGAGGAGGGTGGCGGCGGCAAGGAGACGATGGCCCGCGACGGCGCGTTCGACGGCGTCGACGCGGCGGTCATGCTGCACCCGTTCGCCCACGACATCGCCGACCACCCGTTCCTCGGCCGCCGCCAGCTCGAGGTGACCTACCACGGTGTCGCCGCGCACGCCGCCGCCCAGCCCCACATGGGGCGCAACGCGCTCGACGCCGTCGTCATGGGCTACCAGGGTGTCGCGATGCTGCGCCAGCACCTCCCCGGCACCGACCGGGTGCACGGGATCGTCGTCGACGGCGGGCAGGCGCCGAACGTCGTCCCGGAGCGGGCGGCGGCGCGCTACTACCTGCGCTCCCCCGACCCGGAGACGCTGCGAGACCTGACCGACCGGGTGCAGGCGATCGCGGTCGCCGCGGCCGCGATGACCGGCTGCGGCTACACGCTCCAGTGGGATCCGAGGCCCGCCTACCTGCCGATCCGGCACAACCGGACGCTGGCCGCGCGCTGGGCGGTGCACCAGGAGGGGCGGGGACGGCGGGTGCTCCCCCGCGGGGTCGTCCCGGAGACCGAGACCGGCTCGACCGACCTCGGGAACGTGTCGCTGCGGGTGCCGTCGATCCATCCGATGATCGGGATCGCGGAGCCGGGGACGGCGCTGCACACCACCGGGTTCGCCGAGGCGGCGGGCGGGCCCGCCGGGGACCGGGCCGTGCTCGACGGCGCGGCCGGGCTGGCGCTCGTCGTCGCCGACCTGCTCCACGACGACGGGTTGCGCGCCGCCGTCGCCGCCGAGTTCGCCGAGGCGGGCGGCCCGGTCGACGTGCCGTCGTACTTCGACGGCCCCTGAGCCCGGGGCCTCGCGGCTCAGTCCGGGCGGCGGTTCCGTGGCGCTGCCCGGGTGTGGATCTTCTCCCCCTGCGGGCCGAACAGGCTCAGCAGCTCCACCGGGTGGTCGCGCTCGGCGGAGCCGAACCAGTGCGGGACGTGGGTGTCGAACTCGGCGGCCTCCCCGGGGCCGAGGACGACGTCGTGCCCGCCGAGGACCAGCCGCAGCCGGCCGTCGAGCACGTAGAGCCACTCGTAGCCCTCGTGCACCTGCGGTGCCGGCTCGTCGCCCCGCCACGGCACGATCATCTTGAACGCCTGCAGCCCGCCCGGCCGCTCGGTGAGCGGGACGACGGTGCTGCCGTGCACCCGGCGGGGCCGCAGCCGCACCCGAGGGTCCCCGACGGGCGGTGCGGCGACCAGCTCGTCGAGCGGGACCTGGTGGGCGGTGGCCAGCGGCAACAGGAGCTCCAGTGTCGGGCGGCGGCCACCGGACTCCAGCCTCGACAGCGTGCTCACCGAGATGCCGGTGGCCTCCGACAGGTCGGCCAGTGTCATGCCGCGCTCGCTGCGCAGGCCCGCCAGCCGGGGGCCCACACCGGCCAGGGTGTCCGCGATCGCCTCGTCCATGCGGTCAGTTTGCCACTCCGGCAACGATAGTTGCCAGTTTTCTCCGCGGGCGCGCACGCTCGACGGCATGAGCGACTACGACGTGATCGTCATCGGCGGCGGTGCCGCCGGCCTGTCCGCCGCGCTGATGCTGTCCCGGTCCCGCTGGCGGACCCTGGTCCTCGACGACGGGACCCCGCGCAACGCCCCGGCCGAGGGGGTGCACAACTGGCTCACCCGCGACGGCCTGCCGCCCGCGGAGATCGCCCGGATCGGGCGCGCCGAGGTCACCGGCTACGGCGGGGAGGTGCGCGACGCCCGCGCCGTCTCCGCGCGGGCCGTGCCCGGTGGCGGGTTCGCCGTCGGCACCGCGGACGGACGCGAGGTCACCGGCCGCCGGCTGCTCGTCACGACCGGCCTCGCCGACGAGCTCCCGGCCGTCGACGGCCTGGCCGGCCACTGGGGCGGCCCGGTGTTCGCCTGCCCCTTCTGCCACGCCTGGGAGCACCGCGACACCCGGATCGGCGTGCTGTCCACCGGGCCGCACGACCTGATGAAGGCGCACATCGCGACCCGCTGGAGCAGCGACGTGACGCTGTTCCTGCACACCGGCCCCGAACCCGGCGACGACCAGTGGGAGGCGTTCGCCGCCTGCGGGATCTCCGTCGTCGACGGGGAGGTGACGGCCGTCGAGGCCCCGGACGGCCGGCTCGCCGGGCTGCGGCTGACCTCGGGCGTCGTCGTGCCGGTCGACGCGCTGGCCGTCTCGCCGGGGGCGCGGGCCCGGGCCGGGTTCCTCGACGGGCTCGGCCTGACCGTGACCGAGCACCCGTCCGGGCTGGGCGACCACCTGCCCGCGGACCCGATGGGCGCCACCGCGGTCCCCGGGGTCTTCGCGGCGGGCAACGTCACCGACCCGATGGCGACCGTCCCCGCGGCGGTCGCCGCCGGGGCCGCCGCGGCCGCGGGGATCACCCGGGACCTGCTGACCGCCGACATCGCCACGGCGGTGGAAGCGGCCCGGGAGCCCGCGTTCTCCGCGAGGGCCGAGCGGGAGTGCGCCGGCCGGGTGGCCGGTGACCGGGTGCACGGTCTCGCGCCCTGACGCTCAGGGCCGGGTCACCGCGTCGCCCCGCGCGGTGGCGACGGACGGCGGCGTGTGCGCCTCCGCGCGGGCGCGTTCGACCAGGTGCGGGTAGTGCAGGTCGAACGCCGGGCGCTCGGAGCGGATCCGGGGCAGCTCGGTGAAGTTGTGGCGCGGCGGCGGGCAGGAGGTGGCCCACTCCAGGGAGTTGCCGAAGCCCCACGGGTCGTCGACGGTCACCACACGGCCGTGCCGGTAGCTCCGGAAGACGTTGTAGACGAACGGCAGCGTAGAGGCACCGAGCACGAACGCCCCGACCGAGGAGAGGGTGTTCAGGACGGTGAACCCGTCCGTCGGCAGGTAGTCCGCGTAGCGGCGCGGCATGCCCTCGTTCCCGAGCCAGTGCTGGACCAGGAACGTCAGGTGAAAGCCGATGAAGGTCAGCCAGAAGTGGATCCTGCCGAGGGTCTCGTCCATCATCCGGCCGGTCATCTTCGGGAACCAGAAGTAGATGCCGGCGTAGGTGGCGAAGACGATCGTCCCGAACAGCACGTAGTGGAAGTGGGCGACCACGAAGTAGGTGTCCGAGACCTGGAAGTCCACGGGCGGCATCGCGAGCAGGATCCCGGTCAGGCCGCCGAACAGGAACGTGATCAGGAATCCGGCGGCGAACAGCATCGGCGTCTCGAACGTCAGCTTCCCCCGCCACATGGTCCCGATCCAGTTGACGAACTTGATCCCGGTCGGGATCGCGATGAGGAACGTGGTGAAGGAGAAGAACGCGAGCAGCACCGCGCCGGTCGCGAACATGTGGTGCGCCCACACGACCACCGACAGGGCCGCGATCGCGACGTTGGCCATGACCATGCCCTTGTAACCGAACAGCGGTTTGCGCGAGAACACCGGGACGACCTCGGAGATGATCCCGAAGAACGGCAGCGCGACGATGTAGACCTCGGGATGGCCGAAGAACCAGAACAGGTGCTGCCAGAGGACGACGCCGCCGTGGACCGGGTCGAACACGTGCGCCCCGAGGTGCCGGTCGGCCTCGAGTGCGAACAGTGCCGACGTCAGGATCGGGAACGCGATGAGGATCAGGATCGCGGTGACCAGGACGGCCCAGCACAGGATGGGCATCCGGAACATCGTCATGCCCGGACCGCGCATGGCCACGATCGTCGTGACGAAGTTGACCGCGCCGAGGATCGTGCCGAGCCCGGCCACGATCAGGCCGGTGGCCCACAGGTCCGCGCCGAGACCGGGCGAGTGGATCACGCCGGACAGCGGGGTGTAGGCGAACCAGCCGAAGTCGGCGGCGCCGCCGGGGCTCAGGAAACCGGCCACGACGATGATCCCGCCGAACAGGAACAGCCAGTAGGAGAACGCGTTCAGGCGCGGGAACGCGACGTCCGGGGCGCCGATCTGCAGCGGGACGATGTAGTTCGCGAAACCGAACAGGATCGGTGTCGCGTAGAGCAGCAGCATGATCGTGCCGTGCATGGTGAACAGCTGGTTGTACTGCTCGGTGGAGAGGAACTGCAGCTCGGGCCGCGCCAGCTCGGCGCGCATGAGCATCGCCATCGCCCCGCCCACCATGAAGAACGCGAACGACGTGACCAGGTACAGGATCGCGATGTCCTTGGGGTCGGTCGTGCTCAGCATCCTCGTCAGCGCCGATCCCTTGCCGGGGCGCCGCGGGGTCACCGTCGGGCTCGGCCTGCGCGGCACCGGGACGGGGACGATCGGGGTCATCGCGGACCTCCCGGCGATCCTGCGGGGCGCGGACGACGGGACCGGCAGCCGCGTCGTGCATCCGCCCTGGTGGGCGGGCGAGAGTACGCGCGTCCCGCCCGCCGCACACGTGCCGAGGGTCCCGGGGACCGGTCAGAAGAAGGTGCCGCTCCACGGTGCGGGCCCGGGCACCGCGAACAGCGCGTCCGCCCGGACCGCGGCACCCGGTACGTGCTCGGTCCAGCGCCCGGCGGCGGCCAGCGCCGACGGCGTCCGGTCCCCCAGGAACGCGGGGGCGAGCGACTCCAGGCCGCACTCCAGCTCCGGTAGCGCGTCCCCGGCCGGGCGGACACCGCCGGGGCCGATCCGCCAGGTACCGGCGTCGTCGAGGACGGGGTCGTGCAGCCGGAGGACGACCGGGTCGCCGGATCCCCAGGACCGCGCCGCCAGCGCCGCGCCGACGTCGACGATCCGCAGCCACAGGTCGTCGGACCGGCCGGTGACCCGGTGCGCGCGGCCGTCGGTCAGGAGCAGGTCGAGGTCCTCGTCCAGCGGGCGGGCCCAGGCGGTCACGGCGTCGCTGAGGTCGGCGCCGGTGAGGAACCGCCACAGCCCGGCGGTCGCCGCGGGCGACCCGGCCCACATCTGCTGGACGGAGATCGTGTCGTTCCCGCCGGGCTCGCCCTCGGAGATCCCCCAGATCGCGAACCCGTCGTCACCGTCCGGGCCGGTGTGCACCCCGATCTGCTTGTACTCCCCGGCGGACGGGCCGCCCGGGTCGATCGCGCGCCGCCACCAGCGCGGGTTGCGGGTCATCCCGCCGGGCCGGTCCGCGGCGAGGCGTTCCTGCAGGTCCGGCAGGATCTTGCCGGCCTCGGCGGTGCCGAGGAGCCGGACCCGGCCGCCGGCCGGGGCGTCGGCGCGCCAGGCCGGGCGGGCGGTGACCCGCACGTGCTGGCCGCGGGAGGCGACGCCGTAGCCGTAGCGGCCGTAGATCGCCGCCTCGCTGGCACGCAGGACCGTCACGGTGTCGCCGCGCTCCCGGGCCGCGGTCAGCTGGGCCCGCATCAGCGCCGTCAGCCGGCCGGCACGGGTGCGGTCGGCGCGGACACCGACGCCGCTCACCGCCGCGGCCGGGACCCGGGCACCGCCCGGGAGGGTCAGGCGGGACGGGAACGAGTTGGCGCTGCCGACGATCTCGCCGTCGGGGTCGACGACACCCAGCCAGTGCTCGTCGCCGGCGTGCCCGTGCGCCTCCCACGCCTCGTCACCGGCCGGGCCGCGGTGCAGCGTCGACAGGAACAGGTCGTAGGCGGCGCGCCGCTGCGCCGGATCGGTCAGGGTGCGGACGTCGTGCTGTGCGCTCACGTCCGCCGAGCCTGCCCGCGCGGCGGCGGCGCCGCCATCGCTTTCCGGGTCAGACCCGGTTCACCTGGTAGTCGCCCTCGTCGGAGGTCACGATGCCGGCCACCTCGACCTGCTCGCCGTCGACCACGGCCTGGCAGGCGAACTGCGTGCCGGCCGAGACCTCGACGTCGTCGGGGCACTGCACGGCACCGACCTCGAGGCCGTAGTCCTCGGTCAGGACCTGGTTGACCCCGGTCTGCAGCGCGGTCTGGTCGAGGTGGCTCGTCAGGAGCCACGCCGGCCACACCAGCGCCGAGACGGCCAGGACCGCGACCAGCAGCACACCGGCGCCGGCCAGGGCCCACTTCTTCCCGTTGCCGGCCGGCGCCCGCACGGCCTCGCTCGGGGCCCACGGCTCCGCACCCGGCCCGGCGCCGGACCAGCCACCGCCGTCGCCGGGCTGCTGCGCGACGGTCGGCTCCTCCGTGTACCCGGCCGGGGGTGCACCCGCGGGCACGGCGGCGGCCGGTCCCTCCGGTGCACGACGACGGCCGCCGCGCCGGCCGGTGGGCACCGCCCAGGTGTCGCCCTGGTCCGGTGGGGTCTCGTCGCCCCACAGCGGCGCGGAGTGTGCACCGCCGCGCGGATCCTGCCCGGCACCCCGGTCGTCCCGGCCGCCGGTGTCCCAGCCCCCGGTGTCCCAGCTCCCGGTGTCCCAGCTCCCGGTGTCCTGCGGCGACCAGGCCCCCGTCGCGGCGGGGTCGGCGCCGGGTCCGGCGTCACGGGACGCGTCGTGCCGCGCGGTGCGCGGGTCCCAGCCCGCGTCACCCGCGCCGCGGTCGGCCCAGCCGGGCGCACCGCCCGCGCCGCCCCAGCCGTCGCGCCCGTCCTGCTCCGGGGACCAGGCCCCCGTCGACTCCGGATCGGCGCCCCACCCGCCCGGCGGAGGGCCGCCCCACACGGGCAGCTCCCCCGTCCGCTCGGAGGCATCCTCGGGATGCCTGTCCGGACCCTGCGGGTTGCTCATCGCCGACCTCTCGCCGTCCTGCTTGTCGTCTCGCACGTCATTCCATCCCGGCCGCGACCACGCCGCGCCGGACCGCACCGGAGGCCCGGTGCGCGGCCTTCCCCACCGCGCTCGACCGGCCGGCGACACCGGCCACCTGGTCGAGCAGGTCGAGGACCTGCCGGGCCCAGCGTACGAAGTCGCCGGCGGACAGCTCGTGCCCGTTGCGCTCGGCGGCCTCCAGAACCTGTGCGAGGGACTCCCCGCGCGCCCAGCGGTGCATCGGCCAGGCGAAGGCCAGGTCGGGTGCGCGGGTGCGTTCGGCCTTGTGCCGCCGCTGGTCGGCCTCGAGCTCCTCCCAGATCCGCACCGTCCGCTCGCAGGCGTCGGAGACCGGGCCCTGCGGCAGTCGCGGCATCGGGGCGTCGTCCCGGCGCGACTCGTAGACCAGCGCGGACGCCACCGCGGCGAGCTCGTCGGGCTCCAGCCCCTCCCAGGCGCCGTGGCGCAGGCACTCGGCGGCGAGCAGGTCCGACTCCCCCCACAGCCGGGCGAGGACGCGGCCGTGGTCGGTGACCTCGTCGTCACCGGGGCCGACCTCGGCGACCGGCATGAGGTAGCCGCGCTCGGTGAGCAACGCCCGGATCCGGTCGAACGACCGCGCCAGCGAGTGGGTCGTGGCGCGCACCTTCTGCCGCAGCGTCTCCGTCTCGCGTTCGAGGCGGGCGTGGCGCTCGCCCCAGCGGGCGTGCGCCTCGCGGTCGTCGCAACCGTGGCAGGGGTGCGCGCGCAGTGCCCGGCGCAGGGTCACGAGCTCCGGGTCGTCCTGCACGCCGTGCCTGCGGCGGCGGCCGGGGTCCGGTGGGACGATCCGGGAGTTGCGCAGCGACGACGCCAGGTCCCGGCGGACCTGCGGCGACCGGTGGTCCACCCGCTTCGGGATCCTGATCCGCCCCAGTACCTCGACGGCCGCCGGGAAGTCCGCCGCGGACAACCGCCCGGCCCACCGGTCCTCGGTGCAGACGAGCGGGCGCGGCTCGGGGTCCCGGCCGTTCGCCGAGTACGCCCCCACGCCCGCGTCGAGCACCACGGCGATCCCGGCCCGCTTGCCCGCCGGGATGCCGATGACGTCACCGGGGCGCAGCTCGCGCAGCGACTCGGTGGTCTCGTCGCGGGCGGCGGAGGTGTTCTGCCTGCGCAGCGACTTCTCCCGCTCGGTGATCCGCCGGCGCAGGTCCGCGTACTCGGCGAAGTCGCCGAGGTGGCAGGTCATCGACTCGCGGTAGCCCGCCAGCGCCTCGGCGTTGCGGTCGATGCGCCGGGCGAGCCCGACGACCGAGCGGTCGGCCTGGAACTGCCCGAACGAGCGTTCCAGGAGTTCGCGGGCGGCGTCGGTGCCGAGCCGGCCGACCAGGTTGACCGACATGTTGTAGACCGGCCGGAACGAGCTGCGCAGCGGGTAGGTGCGGGTGGAGGCGAGCCCGGCGACCTGCTCCGGGTCCATGCCGGGCGTCCAGAGGACGACGGCGTGCCCCTCCACGTCGATCCCGCGCCGCCCGGCGCGGCCGGTGAGCTGGGTGTACTCCCCCGGGGTCAGGTCGACGTGCGCCTCGCCGTTGTACTTGACCAGCCGCTCCAGCACGACGGTGCGGGCCGGCATGTTGATGCCCAGTGCCAGGGTCTCGGTGGCGAACACGCATCGGACGAGCCCGGCGACGAACAGCTCCTCGACGGTCTCCTTGAAGGCGGGCAGCATGCCGGCGTGGTGCGCCGCGACACCGCGTTCGAGGGCCTCGCGCCACTCCCAGTAGCCGAGCACCCCGAGGTCGGCCTGCGGCAGGTCGCCGGTGTGCTTCTCGACGATCCGGCGGATCTCCTCGACGTCGTCCGGGTCGGTGAGCCGGACGCCGGCCCGCACGCACTGGCCGACGGCGGCGTCGCACCCGGCGCGGGAGAACACGAAGGTGATCGCCGGCAGCAGGCCCTCGCGGTCCAGCCGGTCGATGACCTGCACCCGCGACGGCGGTCGGAACCCGCCGCGGGACGGCCCGCCGGGGCGTGGCCCCCGCCCGACGACGGCCGTGGCGTCCTGCTTCCCGCCGCGCGTCCGGCCGCGGTCCCGCGGCCCGCCACGCCCGCGGCCGCGCGGGCCCCGGTCGCCCGCCCGGTCGGCGGCCCGGGAGCCGGCGGAGTCCCGGCGCTGCATCTCCCGGGTGTGCCGCACCAGGTCGGGATCGACGACGAGCTGCGACGGCGCGTCCCGGTCCTCCGGGCGGATCTCGCCGAACAGGTCGAACAGCCGGTTGCCGACCATCATGTGCTGCCACAGCGGCACCGGGCGGTGCTCGTCGACGACGACCCGGGTGTCCCCGCGGACCTCGATCAGCCAGTCGCCGAACTCCTCGGCGTTGCTGACCGTCGCCGACAGCCCGACGAGGGCGACGTGCTCGGGCAGCTGGAGGATGACCTCCTCCCACACCGCCCCGCGGAACCGGTCGGCGAGGTAGTGCACCTCGTCCATCACGACGTACCCGAGGTGGTCGAGCCGCCGGTTCGCCGCCTTGTCGCTGTCGGCGTAGATCATGTTGCGGAGGACCTCGGTGGTCATCACGACCACCTGGGCATCACCGTTCACGGCGGTGTCCCCGGTGAGCAGGCCGACGGCGTCCGGGCCGTAGCGGTCGACGAGATCGGCGTACTTCTGGTTGGAGAGCGCCTTGATCGGCGTCGTGTAGAAGCACTTGCGGCCCTCGGACAGCGCGAGGTGCACCGCGAACTCGCCGGCGACCGTCTTGCCCGCGCCGGTGGGGGCGCACAGCAGGACGCCGTGGCCCTCCTCCAGCGCCTCGCACGACTCCCGCTGGAAGCCGTCGAGGTCGAACGGCAGCAGGCCGGTGAACTCGGCCAGCCGGGGGTGTGCGGAGCGGGCCTTGGCCGCCGCGTAGGCGGCGGCCGGATCGGGAGCCTGATCGCTCACGCCTGACCGGGTACTCACCGCCCCAGGCTGTCACACACCCGCCGTGACCCGCCTCGCAGACGTGTGTGACGCGTCTCCTCCCGGCACGTCCCGCCGCGGTACGGGCCAGGTCACACCCCGTCGGCGGCGGAGTCGCCTCGACGGCCGGGGCGTCGGCGGGACAGACTGATCGACGACGTCCGAACGTCCGACCACGCGTCTCCCACCACGGATCGCATGTCCACTCCGCGCGAGCAGAAGGTCCGCACATGTCCAAGGAGATCGCCCACCGGATCGTCGACGTGCACGCCGTCGACCGCCTGTCCCCCAGTCTCGTCCGCGTGACGGTGGGCGGGCCGGGCCTCGACGGCTTCGAGCCGCTCGGCGTCCCCGACGAGGGGTGTGTGTTCAACTTCCCGGTCCCCGGCACCGGCGGGGACCCCGTCGCGGACGTCGGACGCTGGTACACCGTGCGCCGCTTCGACGCGGCGGCCCGGGAGATGGACGTCGAGATCGTCCTGCACGCCGGTGGCGTCGGCGGCGAGTGGGCGGCCGGCGCGCGGGTCGGTGACCGCCTGCGGATCACCCACCACAACAGCTGGTTCCGGCGCCCGGAGGACGCGGCCTGGCAGCTGCTGGTCGGCGACGTCACCGCGCTGCCGGCGATCACCCGGATCGCGGCCGAGTCGCCGGACCGGGTCATGACGACGGCGATCGTCGAGATCCCCGACCCCGCGGACCGGCGGGACCTGGGCGTCGAGACGCGCTGGATCGACAATCCCGCGCTGGCCGGTGCCGGGAGCGTGCTGCACGAGGTCGTGACCGCCCTCTCCTTCCCGGAGGGGCCCGGCTACGTCTACGTCGCCGGCGAGGTCGCCGCGACCCGCGGGGTCCGCAAGTACCTGCGCCACGAGCTCGGGATGCCGGCCACCGGCTACGGCGTCATCGGGTACTGGCGGGTCGACGCCGACACGTGGCGGCGGCGTGAGGCCGACTCCGGTGTGGACACCGCCCAGCTCTACGCGGAGGCGCAGCGCCTCGGCTCCGACGAGGAGGAGATCCGCGACCTGTTCGAGGAGCGGCTCGCGCGGGTCGGGCTCCTGTGAGCCCGGCCCGCGGGGCCGGTACCCGGCTCAGCGGGCGAACTCGGCCTCGACGATGTCGGAGTTGATCTCCGTGCCGTGGTGCTCACCACGGCAGATCGCGGCCATCAGGCCGTCCCGCTCGATGTCGAACACGTGCAGCGGCAGGCCGTGGTCGCGGGCCAGGATGAAGGCCGTCTGGTCCATCACCGCGAGCCGCCTGGACAGCACCTCGTCGTAGGGCAGCCGCTCGTAGCGGTGCGCGTCGGGGTTCTTGCGGGGGTCGGTGTCGTAGACGCCGTCGACGCCGTGCTTGGCGACGAGCAGCGCGTCGGCACCGATCTCCAGCGCCCGCTGGACGCTCGGGTAGTCGGTGGTGATGAACGGCTGGCCGTTGCCACCGGAGAAGATCAGGATGGCGTCCTTGTCGAGGTGGCGCTTCGCGCGCAGCCGCAGGAACGGCTCGGCGACCGCGTTGATCGGGATCGCGGTCATCACCCGGACGTTGTCCTCGCCGCTCGCGGAGAGCTTGCCGCGCAGCAGCAGGCTGTTGATCACCGTGCCGAGCATCCCGATGTTGTCGGCCTCGACCCGGTCGATGCCCCACGAGTCGGAGCGGTTCCCGCGGAAGACGTTCCCGCCCCCGACCACGACGGCGATCTGCACCCCGAGCTCGCGCACCTGACGGATCTGCGCGGCCAGGTGGGCGAGGGCCTTCGCGTCGAACCCGAAGCCGTCGTCACCGGCCATCGCCTGGCCGCTGAGCTTGATGACCACCCGGTTGTACTTCATGCGCCCCGACCCAACTCCTCGCCTGTACTGCCCGTTCCGGACCCGGGGAGAGAGCGTACGGCCGCACCCGGCGCCGTGGGGGGACAGGGTCTCCCGGGACCGGCCGGCGCCGCTCGGCGCCGGCCGGCACGCCGGTCAGGTGATGTCGTCGAAGGAGTCGCCCGCGGGGCGCTCCGGCGGTGTGGACGGCGCCGGCGGCGGCGGTGCGGACGGCGGCGGCGACGCGGGCGGGCCTGCCGACGTGGGACGCGCGGACGCCCGGCCGATCACCGCGGGCGCGGCCGGACCGGCGCCGGCCGGGGACGACTCCCCGACCGCTGCGGGCTCCTCGATCCGCGACGGCCCGCCGAGGTCCGAGGGCCCGTCGATCCGGGACGGCGAGGTGTCGAGCGGCGACGGGCTGTCCGGGTCCCAGGACTCCCAGCCCTCGGCCGCGCGGCGCCGCTCCCGTCGCCGGTCGGAGATCCGGCAGACCTGGATCGCACCCTCGAACAGCAGGGTCAGCGCCATGGCCAGCGCGATCATGGAGATCGGGTCCTGGCCGGGCGTCGCGATCGCCGCGAAGACGAACAGCCCGAAGATCAGGCCGCGCCGCGACTTCTTCAGCATCTGGTAGCTGACGATCCCTGCCCCGTTGAGGGCCACCACCAGCAGCGGGATCAGGAAGCTGACCCCGAAGATCACGATCAGGTTGACGACGAGCGAGAAGTACGACGCGCCGGTCAGCGCGGTCGTCTGGATCTCGCTACCGATCGTCAGCAGGAAACCGAGGGCCTGCGGGATGATCAGGTAGGCGAGCACCGCGCCCGCGACGAACAGGATCGCGGCGACCGAGACGAAGCTCAGCGCGTAGCGCCGCTCCTTCTTCACCAGACCCGGCGTGATGAAGCCCCAGAACTGGTACAGCCAGATGGGGCAGGCCAGGATCACCCCGGCGGTCGCACCCACCTTCAGCCGCAGCATGAACTGGTCGAACGGCGTCGTGCCGAGGAGAGTGCACGAGTTCGGGTCGGCGTTGAACGAGGCACGCGACGACGCGGGCAACGAGCAGTACGGGTCCTTGAGCAGCTCGCCGAGGCTGGGCCAGCCGAAGAACGAGACCTCGAACCAGATGTAGCCGAACACCGTCGTCACCGCGATCGCGGCGAGCGAGATGCCGAGCCGGTTGCGCAGCTCGTAGAGATGCTCGACGAGGGTCATGGTCCCGTCGGGGTTGAGCCTGCGCTTCCGACGGAACGGGGACTTCACGGTGCCGGCGACCTCAGCCCGCGGTGCCGCGGTCCTGCGGCGACGGGGCCTGCTGACCCTGCTGCGCCTGCGGAGCGGGCTCGGTCGTGGCCTGCGGCGTGGCGGGCAGCTCCTGCGGAGCGGCCTTCTCCTGCGGCGCGGCCTTGTCGCCCTGCGCGGCCCTCGACGTGGCGTCGTCGTCCTTCAGGCCCTTCATCTCGCCCTTGAACACACGGGCGGACTGACCGACCGAACGCGCCATCTCGGGCAGCTTCTTCGCGCCGAACAGCAGCAGCAGCACGGCGATGATGATCAGCCATTCGTAGCCACCGGGCATGGGACAAACCCTCCGTCGATCCGCCGGTACGTGACCGAGTCTACGCACGGCCCCTGTGCGGTCCCTGTGCACCCGGTACGGGACGGCTGGGTGCTCACCCGCTGTTCACCGGGCCGTTCACCGCGCCGTCCGCCGCGTGACCCTGCCGCCGGTCCGCCCGGCGTCCGGTCGCCGAGGGTGGCCGAGCGTGGCGGACCGGTCACGTTCCGTCGCTGACCTGCAGTGCCTCACGGGCCCGGGCCCGGACCGCGCCGGCAAGCTCGGCCGGCTCGACGATCCGCGCGGCACCCCCGAGTCCCAGCACGAGCCGCACCAGCCAGTCCGGGTCGGCGAACCGCAGCAGCACCCGCAGCCGGCCGGCCGGGGCGGGGTCACCACCGTCGGCCTGCGGCACGCCTCGGGGCGCGGTGCCGGGTGGCGGGTCGCCCTCGGTGTCACCGGCCCCGGGGACGCGGACGTCGTCGACCGGGTAGTACTCGGCGACCCAGTGCGCCTCGGGCTCCAGCTCGAGCACGGCGTGCCGCTGCCCCTCACGGCGCCCGAAGAGCCCGTGCGAGACGTCGGTGGGCTCCGCGTCGGGGTGCGGCCGGGACGGCTCGCCGAGCTCCTCGGCCTGTTCGACCCGGTCCAGCCGGAACATCCGCACTCCCCCGGCCCGGCGGCACCACGCCTCGAGGTAGCTCCGCCCCTCGGCGACCACCAGACGCATCGGGTCCACGTCGCGCCGCGACACCGCGTCCCGGCCCGCCGTGAAGTACACGATCCGCAGCGCGCGCCCGCGGTCCAGCGCCCGCCGGACGACGGCCGTGGACTCCCGCTCCCCCGGGCCCGACTCCACGGCGACCAGCCCGTCGAGGCCCCCGGTCCCGGCCTGTTCCCCGGCCGTGCCGACCGCGGCCTCGATCTTGCCGATGGCGCGCGCGACGGCGTCGGAGTCGACCACCCCTGGCGACTGGTGCAGCATCCGCAGTGCCACCAGCAGCGCGGTCGCCTCGCTGGTGGTCAGCCGCAGCGGACGGGTGAGGCCGGCGTCGAACACGACGTCGACGGTGTCCCCGGCGAACGACAGGTCCACCAGGTCGCCGGGCCCGTAGCCGGGCAGCCCGCACATCCACAGCAGCTCGAGGTCCTTGCGCAGCTGCTTCTCGTCGACGCCGAAGTCGGCGGCCGCCTCCGCGACCGGCACGCCCGGGTGCGCCCGCAGGTACGGCACCAGCGACAGCAGCCGGGGCAGCCGCTGCGCGACCCCCTGGCGGCTCACCGGGCCCGGTCCACGGCGAGGTCGGCGGCGCCCGCCCACAGCTCCCGCACGGCGACGGCGAGCTCCGGCGGGTCGAGGACGGCGACGTCCGGGCCGTGCCCGGCCAGCCACCGGGCGACGACCGACCGGTCACGGAGGTCGATCTCGATCAGCACCCCCGGCCGTCCTCGGTGCTCGTGCGGGCCCCGCTCGCGCCCGATGCGACGCAGCCCGGCCGCCCGGCCCTCGGCGACCCAGACCCGCGCCGTACCGGTCACCGGCCCGGGGCCCGCGGAGGAGCGCACGATGCCGCGCAGGTCGACGCCGTCGGGGACCCGGACCGCGCCCTCGGGCCCGGTCCCGCGGACCGCACCGGTGATGCGGGACAGCCGGAAGCAGCGGACCGCGTCGCGGTCGCGGTCGTGGCCGACGAGGTACCAGCGGCCGCGGTAGGACACCACGCCCCACGGCTCGACGGTCCGTCGCGACGGCGGGTCGGCCGGGCCGCCGCGCCGGTGGTCGAAGACCACGACCTGCCCGGCGCGGGTCGCGGCCAGCAGCGGGGCCAGCGCCGGTTCCCCGGCGTGCGGGCCGGGCCGGACGGTGGCGGCGGGGGTCTCGGCGACCTCCACACCGGCCGCGCGCAGCTTCACCAGGGCCCCGTGCGCCGCGCCGGCGAGGTCCGGTGAGTCCCACAGGTTCCCGGCGAGGGCGACGGCGGTCGCCTCGTCGGGCTCCAGCTCGATCTCGCCCAGCTCGTAGTCGGCGCGGGCGATCCGGTAGCCCTCGACGGTGTCGAACACCGAGTTGTGGCCGGTCTCCAGCGGGACGCCCAGTTCGCGCAGCTCGGCCTTGTCCCGTTCGAACATCCGGAAGAACGCCTCGTCACCCGCGGCCTCGGCGTAACCGGGCACGGTCGCGCGGATCCGCTCGGCGGTCAGGTACTGCCGCGTCGACATCAGGCAGAGGACCAGGTTCACCAGTCGCTCGGCGCGGGCGGAGGACACGAGAGGCATCGTAGCCAGGGGCCCGGCGCCCGGCCGTGCGCCCCGCGCGGACCGGCACCGGCCACTGCGCCCGTCTCATCCTGCGACACCCCCGTTGACGCCCGGCGCAGCCGGGGAAAGGCTCACCGGACGGCGTGGCACCGCGGCCGCGCGGGTGTGCGTGGAGGTGGGCGAGATGACGGCAGAGCAGGAGACCTTCAACCCGTGGACCGTGGTGAACCTCGTGTTCCACCATCTCGCCGACGAGGGACTGCACCCGGTGCTGGGCGAGGCGGGCGACCCGGCGGCCGCGGCCACCGGCCTGCTGCGCTCGATGGGCATCGCCCCGGCACCGGAGAAGGCGGGCCCCGCCGATCCGGACGTCCAGGACGAGCTGGCCGAACTCCGGCGCCGGATCATGCCCGGGATCGAGTGACCCCGTCCCCGTGATCTAGGTTCCGCTGCGCACACCCGGGTCGCGGCGGTCCACCGGCCCCGCGCCGAGACGGCGGAGGGGGCGGGACATGGAGCAGACCGAGCGCGAGATCGTGCAGGAGCAGCTCGAGGAGCTGCACCAGGTCATCGGGCGTCCCGGCGGCATCCCGGACAACCGCGTCGTCGCCTACTACCCACCGTCCATGGCCGCGCAGTCGAACCTGTTCGGGCTGGCCGCGACCGACGTCGACGGCACCCAGTGGCAGGTCGGCGACGCCGAGGCCCGTTTCCCGCTGCACTCCATCTCGAAGGTCTTCACCTACGGCCTCGCGCTCGAGGACAACGGCCGCGAGGACGTCCTGCTGCGGGTCGGGGTCGAGCCGTCCGGCGACCCGTTCAACTCGATCTCCTTCGACGACGTCAACAACCGCCCGTTCAACCCCATGATCAACGCGGGTGCGCTGGTGGCGGCGAACCTGGTGCACGGGGCGACGAAGGAGGAGAAGGTCGAGCGGCTGCTCACCCGGCTGCGGATCTACTCGGGCAACCCGGACCTCGCCGTCGACGAGGACGTCCTCGCCGAGCAGCTCGTGTCCAACGACCGCAACGTGTCGCTGAGCTACCTGATGCGCAGCCTGGGCATGCTGCACGGCAACATCGAGGACAACCTCTACGTCTACCTCGCGGCCTGCTCGGTCACGGTGACCGCCGTCGAGCTGTCCACGATGGCCGCGACGGTCGCGCGGGGCGGGGCGAACCCCTTCACCGGCGTCCCGGCGCTGCCCCGCACCTACACCCGCGACGTCCTCAGCGTGATGAGCATGTGCGGCATGTACGACGCCGCGGGCCAGTGGGCCTACGACGTCGGCATCCCGGCGAAGTCCAGCGTGTCCGGGGCGATCCTGGCGTCCATCCCGGACGCGATCGGCGTCGGCGTCTACTCCCCCGGCCTCGACCGGCACGGCAACTCGGCGCGCGGGGTCGCGGTGTGCCGGGCGTTGTCGGACCGGTTCGGGCTGCACGTGTTCGCGGACCCGTCGGAGTCGCGGCTGGGCCGGATCGTCCGGCCCGCCCGCCGCGACGACGCCACCGAGATGTACCCCTCGGGTGACGGTTGGCTCCCCGAGGGTCTGTGACGTCGTAGGTTCTCCAGCGGACATCGTCGACGAAAGGGACACCGATGGTCGCCCAGGCCGAACGGGAGCTGGTGCAGGAGCAGCTCGAGGACCTCCGCAACACGTGCTCGGCGGGTGGCGGGAGCCTGCTGCCCGGCGAGGAGATCGTCAGCTACTACCCGCCCGAGATGGAGAGCCGCGCCGACGAGTTCGGGCTCGCCGGGACGAACGTCGACGGCACCCGGTGGGAGGTCGGCGACTGCGGGATCCGCTTCCCGCTGCACTCGATCTCGAAGGTCTTCACCTACGGTCTCGCGCTCGAGGACAACGGGCTGGACGAGACGTTGCGCCGGGTCGGCGTCGAGCCCTCCGGCGACCCGTTCAACTCGATCACCTTCGACCAGGTCCACCACCGGCCGTTCAACCCGATGATCAACGCGGGTGCCCTGGTCGCGGCGAACCTCGTCAAGGGGGCCACCAAGGAGGAGAAGGTCGAGCGGCTGCTGGAGCGCAACCGCGACTACACCGGGAACCCGGACCTGGTCGTCGACCAGAAGGTCCTCGACGAGCAGCTGGTCTCCAACGACCGCAACCTCGGGCTGAGCTACCTGATGCGCAGCCTGGGCATGCTGCACGGCGACATCGACGACAACCTCTACGTCTACCTGGCCGCCTGCTCGATCGCGGTGACCGCCCCGGAGCTGTCCCTGATGGGGGCGACCCTCGCGAACGGCGGCCGCAACCCGGTGACCGGCCGCCGGGCGCTGCCGCGGGAGCACCTGCGCACGGTGGTGAGCGTGACGAGCATGTGCGGCATGTACGACGCCGCCGGCGAGTGGGCCCACGACGTCGGCATCCCGGCCAAGAGCGGCGTGTCCGGCGGCATCATGGGCATCCTGCCGCGCTGGTTCGGTCTCGGCGTCTACTCGCCGGGCCTCGACCGGCACGGCAACTCGGTCCGCGGCGTCGCGGTCTGCCGGGAGCTCTCGCGGCGGTTCGGGCTGCACGTGTTCGCCGATCCGGCGGAGTCGCGGTTCGGCCGGGTCGCGCAGCCGGAGGACTGACGGCTCGTGGGTGGTCGTCGCGGTTCCGGCCGCGACGACCACGCACGACCTAGAGCGAGGCGATCAGCCGGTCCACCCGCTCGTCGACGGCGCGGAACGGGTCCTTGCACAGCACGGTCCGCTGCGCCTGGTCGTTCAGCTTCAGGTGCACCCAGTCGACGGTGAAGTCCCGGCCGGCGGCCTGGGCGGCGGCGATGAAGTCGCCGCGCAGCTTCGCCCGGGTGGACTGCGGCGGGGTGTCCTTCGCGGCCTCGATCTCGCCGTCGTCGGTGACCCGGTCGACGAGGTCCTTGCGCTGCAGCATGTCGAACAGCCCGCGGCCGCGCCGGACGTCGTGGTAGGCCAGGTCGAGCTGGGCGATCCGGGCGCTGGACAGCTCCAGGTCGTGCTTCTCCCGGTACCGCTCGACGAGCCGGTGCTTGATCGCCCAGTCGATCTCGCGGTCGATGAGCGACAGGTTCTGGGACTCGACGGCGTCGAGGGTGCGCCCCCACAGCTCGACGACGCGCTCCATCACCTTGTCCTCGTGCCCGCGGCTCTGCAGGAACTCCACGGCCCGGGCGTGGTACTCGCGCTGGATGTCCAGCGCGCTCGCCTCGCGGCCGCCCGCCATGCGGACCGGGCGCCGCCCGGTGAGGTCGTGGCTGATCTCGCGGATCGCCCGGATCGGGTTGTCCAGGGTGAAGTCCCGGAACTGGACGCCGGCCTCGATCATCTCCAGCACGAGCGTGGCCGTCCCCACCTTCAGCAGGGTCGTCACCTCGGACATGTTCGAGTCGCCGACGATGACGTGCAGCCGTCGGTAGCGCTCGGCGTCGGCGTGCGGCTCGTCGCGGGTGTTGATGATCGGCCGGGACCGGGTGGTCGCCGAGGAGACGCCCTCCCAGATGTGCTCGGCCCGCTGGGACAGGCAGTACACCGCGCCGCGCGGGGTCTGCAGGACCTTGCCCGCGCCGCAGATCAGCTGGCGGGTGACCAGGAACGGGAGCAGCACGTCGGCGATCCGGGAGAACTCGCCCTGCCGCGCGACGAGGTAGTTCTCGTGGCAGCCGTAGGAGTTGCCCGCCGAGTCGGTGTTGTTCTTGAACAGGTAGATGTCCCCGCCGATGCCCTCGTCGACGAGCCGGCGCTCGGCGTCGACGAGCAGGTCCTCGAGGATGCGCTCGCCCGCCTTGTCGTGGGCGACGAGCTGGGTCAGCGAGTCGCACTCGGCGGTGGCGTACTCGGGGTGGGATCCGACGTCGAGGTAGAGGCGGGCACCGTTGCGGAGGAAGACGTTGGAGGACCGGCCCCACGACACCACCCGCCGGAAGAGGTAGCGCGCCACCTCGTCCGGGGACAGCCGGCGCTGCCCGTGGAAGGTGCACGTGACACCGAACTCCGTCTCGACCCCGAAGATCCGACGCTGCATGGGGTTCAGGGTAGGCGTTGGACCCCCTCTACTGTCACGGTTGTGAGCGGATGGTTCGAGCGCGTCGCACGGCGGTCCCGACGAGTGGACGGGGGGATCGACACCGTCTCGCAGGTGGACAGGTCCATCACCGACTTCGTGGCGGGCAGGCCACCCAGCCGGGTGGACCGGACGCTGCGGCGGCTCACCCGGACGGCCGACCACAGCGTGCTCTGGTTCGCGATCGCGGGGATCCTCGCCGTCCGGCGGGGTGCCGGGCGCCAGGCGGCCATGCGGGGTGTCGCGTCGATCGCGCTGACCAGCCTCACCGCGAACGCGCTGCTGAAGCCGCTGCTGCCGCGCCGGCGTCCGGCCGCGGCGGAGCTGCCCGCGTTCCGGACGGTGGCCGACCCGCCGTCCTCGTCGTCGTTCCCGTCCGGGCACGCCGCCTCCGCGGCCGCGTTCGCGACGGCCGTCGTTATGGAAAACCGGCGGGCGGCGCCGGTCGTCGTGCCGCTGGCCGCGATCGTCGGCTGGTCGCGGGTGCACGTCGGCGTGCACTGGACCTCCGACGTGGTGGCCGGGGCCGCCGTCGGGACCGCGGTGGCACAGCTGACCCGCCGCTGGTGGCCGGTCCGCCCCAGCGACGAGGCCAGGGCGCGGCCGATCGACACCGTGCCGGAGCTGCCGCAGGGCGAGGGCCTGGTGATCGTGTCCAACCCGTTCTCCGGGCCGCCGGACCACGACGTGTCCGACGAGGTCCGGGAGCGTCTCCCGGCCGCGCACCATCTCGTCGTCGGCGACGGGATCAAGGTCGAGGACATGCTGGAGGACGCGATCGCGCAGCGCGGGCAGTGGGTGCGCGCGGTCGGCGTCGCGGGCGGCGACGGCACGGTGGCGACCGCGGCGTCGGTCGCGGACCGGCACGGGCTGCCGCTGGTCGTCGTCCCGGGCGGGACGCTCAACCACTTCGCCCGTGACGTCGGCGTCTACGACACCCAGGAGGCCGTCGACGCCACGCAGGCCGGTGAGGCCGTCGCCGTGGACCTGGCCCTGGTCGAGGCCCACCCCGGGCGGCTGGACGACCCGGAGGACATCTCCGTCACCCGGACCCGCTACTTCATCAACACGGCCTCGATCGGTTCCTACCCGGAGCTGGTGCGGCTGCGCGAGCAGTGGCAGCCGCGCTACGGCAAGTGGCCCGCCTTCGCCGCGGCCCTGATCACCGTGCTGCGGCGGTCCGAGAAGATCTCGGTGAAGATCGAGGACCGCTGGTACAAGGTCTGGTTCCTGTTCGTCGGCAACGGCCCGTACTACCCGCGCGGCGCCGTGCCGGCGTGGCGGCCGACGCTGGACTCCGGCCTGCTCGACGTCCGCTGGCTGCGCGCCGACGTGCGGTTCTCCCGGCTGCGCGTGGTGATCGCGCTGATCCTCGGCGCGCTCGGCCACAGCCGCGTCTACCACCAGCGTGAGGTGCCGCGGGTCGACGTCGAGCTCCTGGAGCCGAGCATGCTCGCCACCGACGGCGAGGTCGTCGAGGAGGCCGGCCGGTACACGTTCCGGGTCGCCGAGCGCCCTATCCCGGTCTACCGCCGCGACGAGGAGCGCTGGACCGGCCGCGACCGGCCCTTCCAGGGATGAGCGCCGCCGGGGGCGGGCGCACCCTGCTGCGGTCGGTGCGCCCGCTCGCCGCGGACCGCACCGGGCTCGGGGAGCCGGTCGACGTGCTCGTGTCCGGGCACCGCGTCGCCGCGATCGGGCCCGGGCTCGACCCCGGCGGGGCGGAGGTCGTCGACGGCGACGGGCGCGCACTGCTGCCCGGCCTGTGGGACCACCACGTGCACATGGCGCAGTGGGCGCTGGCCCGCCGCCGGCTCGACGTCTCCGGCGCCCGGTCGGCCGCGGAGTGCGCCGCGCTCGTCGCGGAGCGCCTCGCGCAGGCCCCGCCCGCGCCGGGCGAGGCCCTGGTCGGGTTCGGGTTCCGGGACTCGCTGTGGCCGGACGAGGCGCACCGCGACCTGCTGGACCCGCTCGCGGGCGACGTCCCGGTCGTCCTGGTGTCGGGTGACCTGCACCAGGGCTGGCTGAACGGGCCGGCACTGGACCGGTTCGGGCACCGCGGGCACCCGACCGGCCGGATCCGCGAGTCGGAGTTCTTCGCGGTCACGGTCGCGCTGCAGGACGTCCCCGACGAGACGCTCGACGGGTTCGTCGCCGACGCGGCGGCCGCCGCGTCGGCCCGGGGTGTCGTCGGGATCGTCGACTTCGAGGCACCGTGGTCACTGCCGGACTGGCGGCGCCGCATCGCCGCGGGCGCGACCGGACTACGGGTCGAGGCGTCGGTGTGGCCGGACCGGCTCGACGACCTCGTCGCGACCGGGCTGCGCACCGGCGACGCCGTCGACGGGTGCGACGGCCTGCTCACCGCCGGCCCGCTCAAGGTGATCACCGACGGATCGCTGAACACCCGCACCGCGTACTGCTACGACCCGTACCCGGCGCCGCCGGGCGCACTGATCGACAACCCGTGCGGGCTGCTGCTCGTCCCGCCGGACGAGCTCCGCCCGCTGCTGGCCCGGGCGCACGACGCCGGCCTGGAGGCCGCGCTGCACGCCATCGGCGACCACGCGAACACCCTGGTGCTGGACGCGTTCGCCGCCACCGGGGCGCGCGGGCGGATCGAGCACGCCCAGCTGCTCACCGGCGACGACGTGCCCCGCTTCGCCGCGCTCGGCCTGGTGGCCAGCGTGCAGCCCGAGCACGCGCTGGACGACCGCGACGTCGCCGACCGGCTCTGGGCGGGCCGGACGGGGCGCGCGTTCGCGTTCGCGTCGCTGCACGGCACCGGGGCCCGGCTGGCGCTCGGCTCGGACGCCCCGGTGGCCCCGCTCGACCCGTGGGTCGCGCTCGCCGCGGCCGTGCACCGCTCCGCCGACGGCCGGGAGCGGTGGCACCCGGAGCAGGAGCTCGACCGGGCCGTCGCACTCGGCGCGTCGTTCGGCGTGGTCGGCGGCTCGACGGCCCGGGTCGCCGAGGGCGTCCGCGCCGACCTGGTGCTGACCGACGCCGATCCGGTCACCTGCGACCCGGCCGTCCTGCGCGCGATGCCGGTCGCGGGGACGCTCGTCGGCGGCCGGTGGACACACCGGGACGGCGTCTGAGGTGCGCCGTGGCGTGCGTGGCCCGACCGGCCCCGGCGTGCTGGAGGAGATCGCGCTGCCGGGCGGTCCGCTGACCCTGCTGCGCCCGGCCGACCCGGACACCGTCGAGCCCGACGCCGTCGAGGTCGCCGAGGGCGTGGAGGAGCTGCACCCGGCGCACTGGGCCCACCTGTGGCCGTCCGGGCGGGCGCTGGCGCACGCGGTCGCCGCGGCGGGCCCGGCGCGGCTGGCCGGGCGCCGGGTGCTGGAGCTGGGCTGCGGGCTCGGGCTGCCGTCGCTGGCCGCGGCCCGCGCCGGCGCGGTGCCGGTGGTGGCGACCGACCGGTCCCCCGCGGCCGTCGGCTGGGTGGCGGCGAACGCCCGCCGGTCGGGGCTGGCGGTGGAGGCCGTGGTGGCCGCGTTCGACGCCGGCGACCCCCGGCTCGGGAAGCAGCGGTGGGACCTCGTGCTGGCCTCGGACGTGCTCTACGGTGTCGCCGCGGCGGACGCACTGACCGCGCTGCTGCCGCGGGTGACGAGCCGCCGGGCGGCGGTGTGGCTGGCCGATCCCGGGCGCCCGGAGACCCCGCGCTGGCTGGAGGCCGCCCGCGGGACCTGGACGGTCCGCACCCGACCACTGCCGCACGGGGTGGACCTGCACGTGCTGCGCCGCAGGCCCTGAGCGGGCGCGCGCCGCTCCCGTCCGTCCGGGCAGGTTCCGCGGCGGCCTCCCGCACCGGGTGGGATCATGATCGTTGCAACACGCACCGGGCGTACGGAAGGGGCTCGATCATCGCTCGCCTGCCACCGGCCGCGGCCTTCGCGGGGCTCGCCGTCACCTTCGCCGTGGTCATGCTCGGCGCCACGATGCCGACCCCGATGTACGCGCTCTACCAGCGCGAGCTCGGGTTCTCCCCGGTCGTCCAGACGGTGGTCTTCGCCGTGTACGCCCTCGGTGTGCTCGCCGCGCTGCTGCTCGCGGGCCGCTGGTCCGACCAGCTGGGGCGACGCCCGATGCTGCTCGCCGGCGTCGCGTTCTCCCTGGTCAGCAGCCTGGTCTTCCTGCTGGCCGGTCCGGTGTGGGTGCTCCTGGTGGGGCGGCTGCTGTCGGGCGTCTCGGCCGGGATCTTCGCCGGGGCCGCGACCGCAGCGGTGATCGAGGCCGCCCCGGAGTCGTGGCGGGACCGCGGGCCCGCGGTGGCGACCGCCGCGAACATCGGCGGGCTCGGCCTGGGCACGGCACTCGCGGGCGTCGCCGTCGAGTACCTGCCGGCACCGCTGCACCTGTCCTTCGCGGTGCACGCGGTCGTGGTGGCGCTGTGCGGGCTGCTGGTGCTCGCCGCGCCGGAGACGGTCCGGGACCGGCCCGCGCACCCGTCGCTGCGCCCGCAGACGGTGGAGGTCCCGCCCGCCGTCCGGGCGGTGTTCGCGCTGGCGGCGACGGCCGGGTTCGCCGGCTTCGCGGTGCTCGGCCTGTTCACCGCGCTCTCCCCGCGGATCGTCTCCGAGATCATCGGCATCCCGAACCACGCCGTCGCGGGCGTGATGTCGTTCGTGCTGCTCGGGGCCTCGGTGGTCGCGCAGCTGCTCGTCCGCCACGCCGGCACCGACCGGGTGCTCGACGCGGGCTGCGTGCTCCTGGTGGCCGGCGTCGGGCTGGTCGCGCTGTCGGTGGCGCGGGCGTCGATGACGGAGCTGCTCGCCGGCGCGGTGATCGCCGGCGCGGGGCAGGGCATGACGTTCTCCAAGGGCCTGGCCGCGGTGAACAGCCGGGTGGACGTGGCACGGCGGGCCGGGACGACGTCGTCGTACTTCCTGGTGCTCTACGTCGCGATCTCGCTGCCGGTCGTCGGGCTCGGCGCGGCGAGCCAGGCCTGGGGGCTGCGGACGGCCGGGATCGCCTTCTGCGGGCTCGTCGCGCTGCTCGCGGTGATCGCGCTCGGTGCGCTGCTCGTGCTGCAGCGACGGGAGGCACGGCCTCCCGCCACACCCTGACCCGGCTCAGGTCGCCAGGGCCCGCACGAGCACGACGACGGCCGACGCCGCCGACACGACCAGCACCACCCGGCGCAGCGTCCGGGCGCCCACCCGGCGCCCCAGCAGGTGCCCGGCGACCCAGCCCAGCCCGATCCCGGGCAGCAGCCACAGGCCGGCGAGCAGCGCGTCGCCCGCGCCCGCCCGCAGCGGTCCCGCCAGCACGGCGGCCAGTGCGACCAGGGCGATGGCCGTGCCCGTCACCGCGACCGTCGCCCGGGCGCGGCGGGGGTCGGTCCCGGCGAGCAGCAACGCGACCGGCGGGCCGGTGACCGCAGCCGTCGTGCCCAGAACCGCGGAACCGGCCCCGGCCGCGGCGCTCGCCGAGGGGCCCGCGTGCCGGGCCGCCGGGCCGCGGGCGGTCATCAGCACCGCGGCGAGGATGCCGCAGGCTCCCGCGACGGCGAGCGCCCGCGGGCTCAGCACCGCCAGCAGCCAGGCACCCACGACGAGCCCCGGCACCGCCCCGGCCAGCACCCACCGGGTGACCCGCGGATCGGCCCACCGGCGCCACCGCACCGCGACCCCCGCCGACAGCAGCAGGTTCACGATCATGGCCGGGACCGGTACCAGTCCCGGCCAGAGCAGCAGCGCCGCCGGGACGAGCAGGAGGTTCACCCCGAACCCGAGCAGGACCTGCACCGCCGTCCCGGCCGCCACGACGGCGGTCAGGACGGCGAGCGCCGTGGGGTCCGGTGGCATCAGCGGTAGCCGGTGACGTCCGCCGGCTTCCCCGCGTCCTGCACCTCGACGATGTAGCGCCAGGCGTCCGGGCGCGAGCCGTCGACGTCGTCGAGGCCGTACTCCCGGGCGAGCTCCCCGGAGGAGGTGGAGCGGCCGTTCCAGCGGTGCCGGTCGGGGTCCGCGGCGAGTGCGGCGATCCCGCGCCCGACGAGCCGCGGCGACTCGGAGATGGCGAAGTGCGGCTCGGCGGTGAGCGCGTCGCGCCAGGTGTCCTCGGTGACGCCGAAGAGCTCCAGCATCATCTCCGAGCGCAGCCAGCCGGGCGTGACGGCGACCGCCGTGCCGCCGTGCCCGCGCAGCTCGTGCGCCCAGGACCGGGCGAGCCGGATCGGGGCGATCTTCGCGAGGTCGTAGAAGGCGTTGAGCCGGTAGTTCTCGGCGTTGTACCCGTCGGTGCCGTCGGTGACCTCGACGACGAGCCCGCCGGGCGTCCGCGACAGCAGCCGCAGCGCGTGGTGCGCGGTGACCAGGTGGGTGTCGATCGCCAGCCGCAGCGTGCGGAGCCCGTTGGCCAGGTCGTGCTCCCAGACCGGGGTCTCCCACTCGACCATGAGCTCGCCGCCCCAGATGTCGTTGACGAGCACGTCGAGCCGGCCGTGCTCGCGCCCGATCCGGTCGACGAGCGCGGCGACGGCCTCGGTGTCGAGGTGGTCGGTGGGCACCGCGATCCCGGTGCCGCCGGCCGCGGTGACCAGGTCGGCGGTGTCCTCGATCGTCTCCGCGCGGTCGTACTCGGACCGCTGCTCGCGCGTGGTGCGCCCGGTGCAGTACACGGTCGCCCCGGCGGCGCCCAGCTCGACGGCGATCCCGCGCCCGGCCCCGCGGGTCGCCCCGGCGACCAGCGCCACCCGTCCCGTCAGGTCCATGTGCCCTCCTCGTATGTGAACGTCTATTCGTTTATATACGATGGTGCCATGCCCCGCCGCAAGCAGGTCCCCGATTCCGACGTCCTCGACGTCGCCCTCGACGTGCTGCACGCCGGCGGCCCGCAGTCCCTGACGTTCGCCGCGCTCTCCGAGGCGAGCGGGCTGGCCCCGGCGACGCTCGTCCAGCGGTTCGGGAGCAAGCCCGACCTGCTCAGCCGGGTGCTGCTGCACGCGTGGGACCGGCTCGAACGGCGCACCGACGAGCTCGGGGCCACCGTGGAGCGCACCCCGCGGGGCGCGGTCGCGTTCCTCGTCGGGCTCTCCGAGCAGTACGGCGGCATCGACAGCTACGCCGACGCCCTGCTGGTGCTGCGCGAGGACCTCCGCGATCCGCAGGCGCGCCGGCGGGGCACGGCGTGGCGGGCGTCCCTCGCCGGCGTCCTCGACGCGTGCCTGGACGGGCCGCCCGGGCTCGGCGACGCCGTCGCGACCTACTGGCAGGGCACCCTGACGTGGTGGGGCTTCGACCCGCACGAGCCGGTCACCACGCACGTCGAGCGGGAGCTGACCCGCTTCCTCACGACGGTCGGTCCTCCGGCAGGTTCTGCACGTGCCGGAACCCGAACCGGCCCTTGATGCACAGGTGGCCGTGGGTCACCGAGTGGTCGGCCGGACTCGTCACGTTCACGATCTCGCCGCGCTGGACGTGCAGCTCCAGGTTGCAGCCGACCCCGCAGAACGAGCAGATCGTCGTCGTGACGGACTCCTCGTCGGGATGCCAGTCGCCCGCCTCGCGCCGGTCGTGCTCCGCGACCGAGACCAGCGCCCCCGTCGGGCAGACGCCGATGCAGTTCCCGCAGTAGACGCAGGCGGAGTCGGGCAGCTCGACGTCGTGCTCGGTGGCGATGCGGGCGTCGAACCCGCGACCGGCGGCGGCGATCGCGAAGGTGAACTGGGCGTCGGTGCCGCAGGCGTTGACGCACTTGTAGCACATGATGCAGCGGGAGTAGTCCCGCACGTAGAGATCGTTGTCGATCTTGACGGGCTGCTCGACGGTCGCCCGGGTGCGCCCGTCCGGGGCGTGGTGGTGCCCGGGATGGCGGCGGTCGCGCTCCCCCGCCGCGGCGGGCGCGTCGGGCGGCCCGTACCGCTCGGCGTCGACGCCGTACTCGCGCATCCAGCGCTGCACGTCGTCGCTCGCACGGTCCATGTCCACCGACGACGCCAGCAGCTCCAGCACCATGCGACGGCTGTGCCAGACCTTCTCGGTGCCGGTCCGCACCTCCATGCCGTCCTCGCACCGCCGGGCGCACGACGGCACCAGGGTGCGGGAGCCCTCGACCTCGACGACACACACCCGGCAGGCGTTGATCGGGTCCATGTTGGGCGCCCAGCACAGCGTCGGGGTGTCGGCCTGCTCGGCCGTGCCCTCGGAGTGCAGCGCCTCCAGGATCGTCGAGCCCTCCGGGACCCGGACCTCCGTGCCGTCCAGCGAGAGCCCGACGGTGCGCCGGATCGGGCCGAGCATCACGGGGCCGCCGGACAGGCGCTCGGCCGGGCCCGGCGCGGCCCCGGCCGGGTCGGCGACGGTGACGCCGACCGCCCCGGCCCCGTTGGTCCGGCCCAGGGTGCCGACCCCCTCGCCCGCGCCCGGGCCGTCGCCCGGGGTCTCCGAGCCGTTCGCGCCCGCGTCGGCCTCGGGGGCGCCGTCGACCTGCCCGGGGGCCGGTGCCCGCGAGCCACCGCCGGGGCCGGCCGGGCCCTTGCCGCTGGTCGTCGTCATCGGTGCTCCCTCGCCGCTGCGGATGGTCGGGTGGCCGGGCCGATCACCGGGTGCCCCCGTGGCCGTTCGTCGACGAGCGGTCGCGCGGGGGTGCCGCGATCAGCCCGAGGTCGATCGCGGACGTCACCGCGGACGGCGCGGTCTGTCCCAGCCCGCAGATCGACGCGTCCCGCATCACCCGGGCCAGGTCGTCGAGCAGCGCGATCTCGGTCTCCCGCGAGCCGATCGGCGCGTTCCGCTCCAGGCGGGCGAGCGCCTCCTCCTGGCGGACCGTCCCGACCCGGCAGGGCACGCACTGCCCGCACGACTCGTCGCGGAAGAACGCGGCGATCCGCCGCAGGGTGCCGGTCAGGTCCGCGTCCTCGTCGAACACCAGGACGACGCCCGAGCCCAGGGTGGCGCCGATGTCGCGGGCACCCTCCAGGGTGAGCACGACGTCCAGGTCGCCGGGCAGGACGAAGCCGCCGGCCGCGCCGCCGAGCAGCACCGTCCGCAGCGACCCGCGGACACCGCCCGCGAGGTCGAGCAGCTGCCGCAGGGTGGTCCCGAAGTCGACCTCGTACACCCCGGGCGTGCCGACCGCGCCGGAGACGCAGAAGAGCTTCGACCCGGTGGACCGGCCGCCGCCGACCACGGCGAACGCCTGCCCGCCGATGTCGAGGACCTCCAGCACGTTGTAGAGCGTCTCGACGTTGTTGATCGCCGTCGGCTTGCCGAACAGACCGACTGAGGCCGGGAACGGCGGTTTGTTGCGCGGCTCCCCCCGGTAGCCCTCGATCGACTCCAGCAGCGCGGTCTCCTCGCCGCAGATGTAGGCGCCCGCGCCGCGGCGCAGGTCGATGTCGAACGCGAAGCCCTCGCCCATGACGTCGTCGCCGAGCAGGCCGCGGGCCCGGGCGGCGGCGATCGCGTCCTGCAGCCGGCGGGTCGCCAGCGGGTACTCGCCGCGGATGTAGAGGTGCCCGACGGTCGCGCCGGTCACGTACCCGGCGATGGTCATGGCCTCGACCAGGCCGAACGGGTCGCCCTCCATCAGCACCCGGTCCTTGAAGGTGCCCGGCTCCGACTCGTCGGCGTTGCAGACGAGGTGGTGCGGACGTTCCGGCGCCTGCGCGACGCCCTCCCACTTCACGCCGGTGGGGAACGCCGCGCCGCCGCGCCCGGTCAGCGACGAGTCCTTCAGCTCGGCGATCACCCGGGTCGGGCCGAGGTCGACGGCTCGGCGCAGCGCCGCGTAGCCGCCGCGGGAGCGGTAGTCGTCGAGCGAGGACGGGTCGACGACGCCGACCCGGCGCAGCAGCCGCAGGTGCGCACCGGTGCGGGTCTGGGGCGCGCTCACCGTCGCGTCGGCGAAGGCCCGGTCGGCGGCCGAGGCCTGCTCCCCGGACGGGTCGGCGGGCGCGGAGGCGGCCTCCAGGACCGACGACGGGGTCGCCGGGGCCTGGGACAGGTCCGGTTCGCCCGCCCGCTGGTGCAGCACCGCGGGTGCCCGCTCGCACAGCCCGAGGCAGGGGCTGCGGACCCAGCAGGCGGCCGGCGCGCCGTCCGGGCCGGAGCCCGTGCCCTCCGGCCCCAGCGCCGGCCCGAGCGCGGCCGCGATCTCCTCGCCGCCCGCCGGGCCGCACGCGACGTCGTCGCAGACGTGCACGACCCGAGGGGCGCGGGGCTCGACGGAGAACATTGCGTAGAACGTCGCGACGCCGTACACCTCGGCGGGCGGGACCTGCAGCGTGCGCGCCACGTGGTTGAGGGCGCCCTCGGACAGCCAGCCCTCGGCGTCGTGCACGGCGTGCAGCAGCGGCAGGAGCAGGTGCCGGTGCGAGCGGGCGGCGTGCCCGGCGTGCCGGGACCGGGTGGCCCGGTCACCCGCCGTCAGCTCGGCCGCGGACGGCGCGAGCAGCGCGAACGCGGCGTCGACCGCCTCACGCTCGCCCGTGCTCGGTTCCGCCGACGACAGGTGCAGGTCCATCCACTACTCCCCCGCGACCGGCAGCGACCCGGTCACCTTCTCGATCCGCACGGCGGTGGCCTTGAACTCCGAGGTCCCCGACTTGGGGTCCCATGCGTCGTTGGTCAGGACGTTGACGTCGACCTCCTCGCTGAAGTGCGGCGTGAACGACGCCAGTCCCGGCCGCAGCGACGGGTCGAGCGCCACCGGCGCCTCCACCGACCCGCGACGGCTCGACACCCGTACCCGCTCGCCGTCGGCGATCCCGAGCCGCTCGGCGTCGGCCGCGTCCATCCGCAGCGACTCCCGCCGGCGCAGCGGCGAGGCGTAGCCCCCGGTCTGGACGCCGGAGTTGTAGGCGTCGAGCAGGCGGACCGTCGTGAGGCGGATCGGGAACTCCTCGGACAGCTCGTCGACCGGTGCGACGTGCTCCACCGGCGTGAACGGCGCCGGGGTGCCGCGCTCGGCCGGGTCGTCGGCCCACAGCCGGGCGTGCATCAGCGGGGTGCCCGGGTGGTCCTCCGCCGGGCACGGCCACTGGATGCCGCCGAGCGCGTCGAGCCGCGGGTAGCTCATGCCGTGGTGCCAGTTCAGCGACACCGAGCGCAGCTCGTCCCACACCTGCTCAGCCGTCGGCTCGCCCCAGTCGTGGCCGAGGCGGTCGGCGATGCCGCAGATGATGTGGGTGTCGGGGCGGGCGAGCCCGGGCGGGTCGAGCGCCTTGCGGACCCGCTGCACACGCCGCTCGGAGTTGGTGACGGTGCCCTCGTACTCGCACCAGTCGGCCGCCGCGGGCAGGACGACGTCGGCGAGCTCGGCCGTCGCGGTCCGGAAGATGTCCTGGACGACGAGATGGTCCAGGTCCTCCAGCAGGTGCCGCGCGTGCAGGGCGTTGGCCTCCGACTCGGCCGGGTTCTCACCGATGCAGTAGAGCGCCGACATCTCACGGCGCTCCATCGCCTCGAACATCTCCGAGAGGTGCATGCCCTTGACCGGCGGGATCGGCTTCCCGCCGTAGACGGCCTGGAACCGGGCGCGCGCCTCGTCGTCGCCCACGTCGTAGCCGCCGGGCAGCTTCGCCGGGATGGAGCCCATGTCCCCGCCGCCCTGGACGTTGTTCTGCCCGCGCAGCGGGACCAGCCCGGAGCCGTACCGGCCGACGTGCCCGGTGAGCAGCGCCAGGTTGATCAGCGCGAACACGTAGTCCGCGGCGTTGTGGTGCTCGGTGATCCCGAGCGTCCAGCAGATCTGGGCACGGTCGGCGCGGGCGTAGGCGTGCGCCAGCTCCCGGATCGACGCCGCGGGCACCCCGGTGATCTCCTCGGCGCGCTCGAGCGTGTACGGCTCGACCGACGCCCGGTAGTCGTCGAAACCGCTGGTGGAGCGCTCGACGAAGGACCGGTTCACCAGACCGGCGTGGATGATCTCCCGCCCGACCGCGTTCGCGAGCGCGATGTCGGTGCCCACGTCGAGCCCGAGCCAGGAGTCGGCCCAGTGGGCGGTGGAGGTGTGCCGCGGGTCCACCGAGTACATCCGGGCCCCGTTGCGGATCCCCTGGAGCACGTGGTGGAAGAAGATCGGGTGCGTCTCGCGGGCGTTACTGCCCCACAGGACGAGGAGGTCGGCGTGTTCCGCTTCGACGTACGCGGAGGTGCCGCCGCCGGCACCGAAGACCGCCGTCAGACCGACGACGCTGGGAGCGTGTCAAGTGCGGTTGCAGCTGTCGACGTTGTTGCTGCCCATCACCGCCCGGGCGAACTTCTGGGCGGTGTAGTTCATCTCGTTGGTCGCCTTCGAGCAGCTGAACATGCCGAAGCGGTCGCCCGGCACGTCCCGGAACCCGTCCGCGGCGCGGTCGAGGGCCTCCTCCCAGGAGGCGGGGCGCAGGACGCCGCCGTCGCGGACCAGTGGCTCGGTGAGCCGGACGTGGCGCGGGCGGAAGCCGCGGCGGTCGCCGCCGCGCGGACGGGTGGTGCGGGTCATCGTCGACCTCCGGGTGGTGAGTCCGGTACCTGCACACCGTAGCAATCGGGAGATCGACGTCACAGGGCTCTGTCACACGTGTTGCAGGTCCCGCCGGCTCCGCTCAGCGGGTTCGGGTGACCTCGTCGCCCGTGACCAGGGGGAACCACGGCGGCAGGACGCCGGCGGGCGCCACCGTGTCCCCGGACGCGACGACCGGGCCGGGCAGCCCGCCCGCGGTCGCCGCCCGTGCGGTGCGGGCACGGCCGCCGTCGCGGAGGCGGACGGCCGGCTGCGGGCGGGCGAGCGCGGCGGCGTACTCGGCCGGCGTGTTGACGTTGGTCAGCGAGTCCAGCCGCGGGTCGAGCCGGGCCAGCACGGGATCCGACCGCAACGTCTCCTCGGCGATCCGGCGCACCCGGACCCGCTCGAACAGCGACGGTGGCCGCCCCTCGCCGGCCGCGGTCAGCTCGGCGACCAGCCCGGCGAGCCCGGTGCGGTAGGCGGCCGCGAGCGGCTGGTGGTGGCCGTGCGCCACCGGCAGGGCGACGTCGTGCCCGGCCAGCAGGTCGAGCACCCGCGCGGCGAAGCCGGGGTGCAGCAGGGGCAGGTCGGTGGAGGCGACGAAGGCGCGCTCCGCCCGCCCGGCGACGGCGGCCAGGCCGACCCCGATCGCCGGCAGCGGCCCGAGGCCCGGCTCCGGGTCGTCGTACACCTCGACACCGGTGGGGAGCTCCGGCAGCTCCTGCCCGGCAGCCCGGACGACGACGACCGGCCCGTCCACCGCCCGGCCCAGGACGGCGACGGTGCGGGTCAGCAACGGGGCGCCGTGCCAGTCCAGCGCGGCCTTCGCCGCGCCCATCCGTGCGGACAGCCCGCCGGCCGGCACGATCCCGGCGGCCGGGCGCCGTCCGCCGTACCCGCGTGTCCCGCCCCCGACCACGCGGGCGATCCTACGGCCGGGCTCCTACCCTGGTGGTCCGGCCGTTCGTCGCGGCCGGAGGAGGGGGTCGAGATGGGACGGTTGACGGTCCGCCGCCCGGTACTGCGGCTGAACGCGGACGGCAGTACCCGGTCCCGCCCGGACACCCTGGTGGCCGAGGAACCGCTGGAGCTGCGGGTGGGCGGGTCCGCGCTGTCGGTCACGATGCGCACCCCCGGCCACGACGTCGAGCTGGCGCACGGCTTCCTGCTCACCGAGGGCGTCATCGGGTCGGGCGCCGACCTGTACGCCGCCCGGTACTGCGACTCGGTCGACGACCAGGGCCGCAACACCTACAACGTGCTCGACGTCGACCTCGCGCCCGGGGTCGAGCCGCCGGACACCTCGCTCGAACGGAACTTCTACACGACGTCGTCGTGCGGGGTGTGCGGCAAGGCGTCGCTCGACGCGGTGCGGCTCAAGACCCGGCACTCCCCCGCCGGTGACCCGCTGCGGATCCGCCGCGAGGTGCTGCTGGCGCTGCCCGACCGGCTGCGCGAGCGGCAGAAGGTGTTCGGCTCCACCGGCGGCCTGCACGCGGCCGCCCTGTTCGACGCCGACGGCGAGCTGCTGGTCGCACGCGAGGACGTCGGCAGGCACAACGCCGTCGACAAGGTGCTGGGCCGGATGCTGATGGACGGCGGCATCCCGGCCGCCGGGACCGTGCTGATGGTCTCGGGGCGGGCGTCGTTCGAGCTGGTGCAGAAGGCCGTCATGGCCGGGGTCCCGGCGCTGGCGGCGGTGTCGGCGCCGTCGTCGCTGGCGGTGGAGCTGGCCGACGAGTCGGGGATGACGCTGGTCGGGTTCCTGCGCGGGGAGACCGGCAACGTCTACACCGGCGCGGAGCGGATCGAGGTCTGAGCCGCCCCGCGCGGGGCTCAGCGGTGCGCGGACTCCCAGGCGCGGGCCTGGCGGTCGGCGAACCGGGCGAGCCGCCCGGCGCCACGGCCCTCGGGCCGGGCCACCCACCCGACCGCGGCGACCACCAGTGCGCAGCCCGCGGCCTGCCACACCGTCAGCGTCTCGCCGAGGACCAGCATCCCGAGCAGCACCGACAGCACCGGGTGCACCAGCAGCAGCGCGCCCGCCGTGCCGGGGGCGAGACCGGCCGAACCGCGCCCGATCAGCACCCACGCGAGCACCTGGCCCGACAGCGCCATCACGATCAGCCAGGCCCAGGTGTGCGCGGGCATCGCGATCGCGATGCCGTCCCCGAGCATGCCGACCGTCCCGCAGGTGACCCCGGCGCCGACGGTGGCCAGGGCGACCGGGGTGACCAGGTGGCGGGGCCGCCTCCGGGACGCCGACCGGTTCAGGTGCAGGAACCCGGCGTAGGCGATCCCCGCCAGAGTGCCCAGCACCGCGCCCCGGACCGGCTCGGGTCCACCCGCCCCGGCGCCGAGCGCACCCCCGGCGAGGGCGATCCCGCCGAGCAGGACGGGAGCGGCGAGCACCAGCCGCCGCGGGACGCGCTCGCCCGCGACGATCCAGGCGATCAGCGGCAGGGCGACGACCTGGACGTTGAGCACGACGTTCGCCACACCGGCCCCGGCGTCGAGCACCGCACGGGTCCAGAGCAGGAAGTCGGCGCCGAGGAACACCCCCGACAACAGCGACCAGCCGGCCACGCCGAGCGGAACCCCGCCGAAGCGGCGGCGCTCGGCCAGCGCCCACGGCGCCAGCACGACCAGCGCCAGCACGCACCGCCAGAACGACGCCGTCGCCGGATCGGCACCGGCGAGCGCGACGAGGATGCCGGTCCAGGCGAGGACCGACGCCCCCGCGAGGAGGAGCAGTGCGGAGTGCGGATCGGTCGCGGTACGTGCGGTCACGGGTCCACGGTCCCCGCCGGGACCGCGAAGATCCAATGAATGTTCCTGCGCTGTACCGCTAAGCTGTGCTGCGTGATCGCGTGGGAGAGGCTGCGGGTGTTCGCCGCGGTCGCCGAGCACGGGTCGGTCGGTGCCGCCGCGGCCGCGCTGCACATCACCGGCCCGGCCGTGACCCAGCAGCTGCGCAAGCTCGAACGCGAGACCGGGACCCGGGTGGTCGAGCCGGACGGGCGGGGTATCCGCCTCACCGCGGCCGGGCACGTCCTGGCCGGGCACGCACGCAGCGTCGCCGCCGCCGTCGCCGACGCGGAGCGCGACCTCGCCGGCCTGCACGACGACGTCGCCGGGCCGCTGCGGATCGGGTCCGTCGCCAGCGCCCTGCGGGTCCTGCTCCCCGAGGTGCTGCGCTCGCTCGTCGCCGAACACCCGCGGCTCGTCCCGACCGTCACCGACGGCGAGGTCGTCGACCTGCTGCCCGCGCTGCGGTCCCGGGACCTCGACGCCGTGCTGCTGGAGAGCTGGACACAGCGCCCGGTCACGCTGCCCGCCGGTGTGCGGGTCACGACGCTGGTCACCGAGCCGGTGCTGCTCGCCGTCCCCGAGGGGCGGCCGGTCACCGACCGCGACCCGGTGCCGCTGCGCGGGCTCGGGGGTGAGGTGTGGGCGTCGAGCCCGGTCGGCACGGAGCCCTACGAGGCGTTGCTGCAGATGCTGCGGGCGGCCGGGATCGAGCCGGACGTGCGGTACCTCTTCGCCGACTTCGCCACCCAGCTCGCGCTCGTCCGGGCCGGCCTGGCGGTGGCGCTGGTCCCGGCGATGGCGGTGGCCGGGGCGCCGGGTCCCCATCTCCGGCCGGGAACGGGCGACGAGCACCCGGGAACCGGGGACGAGCACCCGGGAACCGGGGACGAACAGCAGGGAACCGAGGACGAGCTGCCGGCAACCGGGGACGGGCGGCCGGGCGCCGGGGACGGGCGTACCGGCGGCGCGGACGAGCGGTCCGCACCGGGTGCCGGCCGGGGTACCGCGACGGCGGCCGGGTATCCCGGGATCCGGTTCCGGCCCTGCCGTCCCGCGGTGGGCCGGTCACTGGTCCTGGCGACCCGCGAGGCGGACTCCGGCCTGCCGGCCGTGCAGGCCCTCGCGGGCGTCCTGCGGGCCGCCGCCGGCCGCGCGGTGGCGGCGGACCCGGTACCGGGCTGAGCGGCCCGCCCCGGCACCGGCCGGGGCGGGCCGGTCGCTCAGGCCAGCAGCTCCCGCACCTTCGGGATCACCTGCGTGCCGTAGAGCTCGACGGCCTTCATGCGCGCCGACACCGGCTGCGGGCCCACGGTGTAGATCAGGTCGAAGCGCTGCGCCCCGACCGCCCGGACCGACTCGGCGATCCGGCGGGCCACCGTCTCCGGCGACCCGACGTGCAGGGCGCCCTGCTCGACGTCCGCCTCGAACCGGGCACGCGTCAGCGGCGGCCAGCCGCGCAGGGCGCCGATCCGGTCCATCTGCGCCTTGTACGGGGCGAAGAAGACCTCCTTCGCCTCCTCGTCGGTGTCGGCGACGAACCCGGGCGCGTGCATGCCGACCGGCTTCGCGGCGTGCCCGAACTGCTCGACGGCACGCTTGTAGAGGTCGACGTAGGGCGCGAACCGGGCGGGCTGCCCGCCGATGATGGCGAGCATCAGGCCCAGGTCGTGCCGCGCGGTGCGGACCACCGACTCCGGCGACCCGCCGACGCCGACCCACACCGGGATCCGCCGGCCGGCGGTCGGGAAGACCTCGGCGCCCTCCAGCCCGGCCCGGGTGCTGCCCTCCCAGGTCACCGGCTTCTCGTCGAGGAGCTTCACGAACAGGTCGAGCTTCTCCTCGAACAGCTGCTCGTAGTCGTTCATCGAGTACCCGAACAGCGGGAACGACTCGGTGAACGACCCACGCCCGACGATCACCTCGGCCCGGCCGTCGGACAGCGCGTCGAGCGTCGCGAAGCGCTGGTAGACCCGCACCGGGTCGTCCGAGCTGAGCACGGTGACCCCGGACGAGAGCCGGATCCGCGACGTCCGGCCGGCGATCCCGGCCAGCACCGTCTCCGGTGTCGAGATCGAGTACTCCGGCCGGTGGTGCTCCCCCAGCGCGACGACGTCGACACCGGCCCCGTCGGCCAGCACCACCTCGTCGACGACCTGCCGGATGGCCCGCGGATGGGTCAGCAGCACGCCGTCGTCGCCGGTGGGCACGTCTCCGAAGGTGTCCATCCCGAACACGAACTCAGTCATACCGCCCCCAACCTCGTTGACCGTTCAATCATTCCACGGTCCCCGGTGGGCGCGGTCAGGGGCTCGCCGCGGCGGGTCAGCGCTCGCGGGCGTGCAGGTGCCTCAGCAGGTTCGCGGCGAACCGGTCCCCGGTGGCGTCCATCGTCGCCCGCATCGTCCGGGTCACCACCGGGGCGGCCAGCCGGGACAGCGGCAGGTCGACGTCGAGGGTCAGCGAGATCTCGAGGTGCGTGGCGGGGCTGCCGTCGGCATCGGGTTCGGCGTCGGCCAGCGCGTAGTGGCCCTCCGCCCCCGCCCACTCGGTGACGCCGGCGGGCGGGCTGTGCGTGAACTCGATCCGCTTGCCCTCGGTGAAGGTCATGCGCTCGGTGAAGACCGGCTTGATGCCGACGCCGAGGACCGCCAGCTGGACCATGTGCCAGCGCCAGTGCTCGCCCAGGTCGTCGATCCGGCTGAGCAGCGGCGTCAGCCGCGGCAGCATCACCGGATCGGTCAGCACCCGCCACACCGCCGTCCGGTCGGCGGTGACGACCGCCTCGGACTCGGTCCGGGCGGAGAACCGGGTCAGGAGCCGCCGCCCTCGCCCAGGGCGCCCCCGGCGGCCGGCGCGTCGTCGCCACCGGCGACCTCCGGCTCCGGCTCGGCGGTGCCGCGGTTCGTCGCCGGGAGCAGCTCGGTGAGCGCCGCACCCTCGATCCGGCGGAACGTGCGCCGCGGCCGGGTCCGGTCCAGCACCGCGACCTCGAGCGCCTCGGCGCCGAGCACCCGGGGCTGGGAGCCGGCACCGTTGCCCGCGGAGGCCGGGTCCGCACCGGGCACCTGCAGGCCGCCGAGCGCCACGCCGATCGCGGCGTCGAGTTCCAGGCCGTGCTCGTAGGTCTCGCCGAGCTTGGTCGAGATCGGCTCGGTCTGGCCGCCCATGACGACGAACCGCGGCTCGTCGGTGATGGAGCCGTCGTAGGTGATGCGGTAGAGCTGGTCACCGCCGGACTCGGCACCGACCTCGGCCACGCACAGCTCGACCTCGAACGGCTTCTGCTGCTCGACGAACGCCGTACCGAGCGCCTGCGCGTAGGCGTTGGCCAGCATCCGGCCGCTGACGTCACGCCGGTCGTAGGTGAACCCGCGGAAGTCGGCCATCCGGATCCCACCGGTGCGCAGGTTCTCGAACTCGTTGTACCGGCCGACCGCCGCGAAACCGATCTTGTCGTAGATCTCGGAGACCTTGTGCAACGCCGTCGAGCGGTTCTCGGCGACGAACAGGACGCCGCCGGCGTAGGTCAGCACCACGACACTGCGGCCGCGGGAGATGCCCTTGCGGGCGAGTTCCGACCGGTCGCGCAGCAGCTGGTCGACGGAGGAGTAGAACGGCATCGTCATGGGGAGACGCTCCAGGCTCGTGCTCGTGCGGGAGGGGTCGGATCAGCGGGACGGGCCACCCGGGCGCTCCACACGCCCGGCGATCACCCGCTCGACGACGGAGGCGATCTCGCTCTCCTCGCGGCGGGCGGCGCCGTCGGCGGTGATGCCCACGACCACGGGGTAGATCCGGCGGACGGTGTCCGGGCCGCCGGTGGCGGTGTCGTCGTCGGCGGCGTCGTACAGCGCCTCGATCGCGGTCCGCACCGCGCCGTCGAGGTCCGCCGCGGGATCGTAGAGCTTCTTCAGCGACGACTTCGCGAACACCGAGCCGGACCCGACGGCGTGGAAGCCCAGGTTCTCGTCGTACCGGCCACCGGTGGGGTCGAACGTGACGATCCGCCCGGCCCGGCCCGGGTCGTCGACGGTGGGGTCGAACCCGGCGAACAGCGGGACGACGACGAAGCCCTGCATCGCCGCGCCCAGGTTCTGCCGGATCATCCCGGCGAGCTTGTTGGCCTTGCCGTCGAGCGAGAGCGGGACGCCCTCGAGCTTCTCGTAGTGCTCCAGGTCGACGCCGAACAGGCGGACCATCTCGAGCGCGATCCCGGCGGAGCCCGCGATGCCGACGGCCGAGTGATGGTCGGTGACGAACACCTTCTCGATGTCGCGCTGGGCGATCACGTTGCCCGCGGTCGCGCGCCGGTCACCGGCGATGACGACACCGCCGGAGAACGTGAGCGCGACGATCGTGGTGCCGTGCGGCACGCCGAGGGCGTCGGCGGCGCTCCCGCCCGGTGCCGACACCGGCTGCGGGGTGACACCCGCGCCGGGCATCAGGTGCGGTGCGGTGGCCCCGACGAACTCGGAGAACGACTGCGACCCGGTGAGGAAGGTGCCGAGCTGACCCGTGTGGTGCCCGGGCACCAGCCCGGGGGTGACCGACGGCCGGAACTCCATCTGCTTCGACGTGCCTCTCGTTCGAACTACTGCGCCGGGGGTCCCGCCCGGACGGCGGCCGTTCCGGCACGGCCGGGCCCGCATCTGCGGACCCGGCCGGGACGGTACTGCTCTCGCTGGTGAGGCTGCGGTGGCGCCCGTCAGGCGGTCACTCGCCGCCCTTCTGGACGTAGGACCGGACGAAGTCCTCCGCGTTCTCCTCCAGCACGTCGTCGATCTCGTCGAGGATGGTGTCGACGTCCTCGCCGAGCTTCTCGCGGCGCTCCTGACCCGATCCGGACTCGTTCTCACCGGACTCGTCGTCGCCGTCGCCACCGCCCTGGCGCTTGGTCTGCTCCTGCGACATGACGTCTCCTCCTCGCGCTGTGCCTCGCGGCAACCCCTGATCCGCACCCACCGCACGCTCAGGCCGTGCGCCGGAGGTGGATCCGGTCCCCTCCACCCTACCGACAGGCACCGACAAAATCGCCTGTTCCGATCTGGCGTGTGACCGTTCCCCTCCCGGTGGGGAGGTCAGTTCGCGGTCAGCTTGTCCACCAGCTCCTCGGCACTGGACACCGCCTCGAACAGCTCGCCGACGTGCTTGCGGGTCCCCCGCAGCGGCTCCAGCGTCGGGATCCGGACCAGCGACTCCCGGCCCAGGTCGAAGATGACCGAGTCCCAGGACGCCGCCGCGACCTCCACCGGGTAGCGGCTCATGCAGGACCCCCGGAAGTAGGCGCGGGTGTCCTCCGGCGGCTCCGTCATCGCCGCCAGTACCTGCTCCTCGGTGACGACGCGGCGCATCGAACCGCGGGTGACGAGCCGGTTGTAGAGACCCTTGGCCAGCCGGACGTCGGAGTACTGGAGGTCCACCATGCCGAGCCGGCCGGACGCCCACGACAGGCCGTCGCGCTCACGGTAGGCCTCGAGCAGCTTGAGCTTCGCCGTCCAGTCCAGGCGGTCCGCGGTGAGCATCGGGTCGCGGGCCAGGTCGGCGAGCACCGACTCCCACTCCTCGACGACCTCCCTGGTGTCGGGGTCCCAGTCGGACCGCTGGTTGCCGGCCGTCTCCTCCAGGTACGCGACCGCGCGGGCCAGGTACTCCTGCTGCAGCTGCAGCGCGGTCAGGTGCCTGCCGTCGGCGAGCGGCACGGTGACCTGCAGGGTCGGGTCGTGGCTGATGCGGGCCACCGACTTCACCGGCTCCGCCAGCCGGAGGTCCTCGAACGACCGGCCGTGCTCGATCATGTCCAGCACCAGCGCGGTGGTGCCGACCTTGAGCAGCGTCGCGATCTCCGACAGGTTCGCGTCACCGATGATGACGTGCAGCCTGCGGTACTTGTCGGCGTCGGCGTGCGGCTCGTCGCGGGTGTTGATGATGCCGCGCTTGAGCGTGGTCTCCAGGCCGACCTCGACCTCGATGTAGTCCGAGCGCTGCGCGATCTGGTAGCCGGGCTCGTCGCCCTGCTGGCCCAGCCCGACCCGGCCGGCCCCGCACACGATCTGCCGGGACACGAAGAACGGCGTCAGGCCGGTCACGATCGACGGGAACGTCGTGGTGCGGGCCATCAGGTAGTTCTCGTGCGAGCCGTAGCTCGCGCCCTTGCCGTCGACGTTGTTCTTGTAGAGCTGCATCCGCGGCGCACCCGGCACGGTGGCGGCCCGGTTCGCGGCCTCCAGCATGATCCGCTCGCCTGCCTTGTCCCAGACCACGACGTCGCGCGGGGTCAGCACCTCGGGCGTGGAGAACTCGGGGTGCGCGTGGTCGACGTAGAACCGGGCGCCGTTGGTGAGGATGACGTTCGCGGCGCCGAGGTCGTCCAGATCGGTGTCCATCTGCGGGGCCAGCGACGGCGCGGACAGGTCGAACCCGCGCGCGTCGCGCAGCGGCGACTCGACCTCGTAGTCCCAGCGGGCCCGGCGGTTGCGCGGGACGTCCGCCGCCGCGGCGTAGGCGAGCACGACCTGCGTGGAGGTGACGACCGGGTTCGCGGTGGGGTCCCCGGGCACGGCGATGCCGTACTCGACCTCGGTGCCCATGATCCGGCGGGCCGTCACGTCCGGGCCCCTGCGCAAGACTGCATCCACCGAGCCTAACCTCAGCCGCCCTGCTCGCACCCCCGCCGCGCGGCGGCGTCGGCCACTGTCCGATCATCTGCGGGCGTGACGGATCCCGCCCGCGAACGCCTCACCGTCTTCGACGCGGCAGGCACGCCGACCGGCGCCGCCGAGCGCGGCGAGGTCTACGCCCGCTCCCTGTGGCACGCCACGACCGCGATCGCCCTGCGCAGCACCGACGGCGAGCACCTCTACGTGCACCGCCGGACCGACACCAAGCTGGTCATGGCCGGACTCTGGGACTGCTGGGCCGGCGGCGTGCTGGACGAGGGCGAGGCTCCCGACGACTGCGCCGCCCGTGAGCTCGCCGAGGAGCTGGGTGTGACGGGCGTCGCGCTCGAGAAGCTCTTCGTCCTCCCGTTCGACGCCGCCGCGCTCGGCGTCGACACGGGCCCCGGCTCGGGCCCGCACGGGCTGCACGCCCACGTGCACGCCTACCAGGCGTACTGGGACGGCCCGGTGGTCCACCAGCCGTCCGAGGTGGCCGAGGGCGGCTGGTGGAGCTTCGGCGAGCTGCGCGCCCGGCTCGGCACCCCGGACTACCCGTGGGTGCCCGACGGCCTCTGGATCACCCGGCGCTGGCTCGCCGGAGACGTCGACTAGGGTTCCCGGCCAGCGCGTTTACCAATGGGTAACATATGTCACCCACTCCGGTACCTGGATCGGTTAACAACCGGCGGGTCGCGTGACGACACGACGGGGAGGGTCCAGCGTGGGGCCCTCCCGACGCCCCCACCACGTACATGCACTCAGGAGTTCCCATGGTCAGCATCTCGGTCTCGGCCCGCTCCCTCGCCGCCGCCCGGCTGATCGACCCGGAGGTCAACACCGCCGCCGTCCAGGCCGCGGTGGAGGCCGCCCTCGCCGCCGAGCGCCAGGAGAAGCGCGACGCCGGCCGCCCCGCGACCCGCCGCGAGCACACCGCCCGCCGCGAGCCCGGCGCCGGCGCCGCCTGAACCCCGCGCCTCCCCGGATCGGACCTCCCCGGATCCGCCCTCTGGGATCCGACCTCCCGGGACCCGGCCTCCCGGAGGACGCGGGGCACGCAGTGCACGGGGCACCCCCTCCCTGCCCCGGGGCGCACCCCGTGACCGCGTGCCGCACCCCGTGACCGCGCGCCGCACCCCACGCAACGGGTGCTCCGAGCCGCGACGGGGTGCGCCGAGCCGGAGCCGGGTGCGCAGAGCCGCATGCTCCGAGCCGCGACCGGGTGCGCCGAGCCGGATGCTCCGAGCCGCGACCGGGTGCGCCGAGCCCGAGCCGGGTGCGCAGAGCCGCATGCTCCGAGCCGCGTGCTCCGAGCCCGAGCCGGGTGCGCAGAGCCGCAGCCGGGCGCGCAGAGCCGGATGCTCCGAGCCGCGACCGGGTGCGGAGAGCCCGGGCCGGGTGCGACAGGCCGGGCCACGGCGCCGAATCCGGTTCCCGACAGCCGCTCGACACCGCCGGTACTACGCCACCCTGCGCGACACCTCGCCTTCGCACGGGTTCCCTTCGTTCGCACGGGGTCGGATCCCGTGCGAGCGACGGGAACCCGTGCGAACGGAGCGGTCACGTGGGGACGAGGCGCCTTCCCGGGCAGAGATCGTCGGCCGGTGACCGGTCCTCCGGAGCAGGAGGACGGGTCCCCGGCACAGATCGCTGCCTGAGGAAGCGGTTCTCCGGAAGAGGTACGCCGACGAGCCACCGCACCCGGGGCGACGGGGCACCGCACCCGGGGCGTGCGAGGGCGGCGGATCGGCGCCGGGCACTCCGGACGCCCACCCACGTGCCGGCACCCCGCTCACGAGCGGGCCCCGGACACACGGGAGCCCGCACCCCGACGGGGTGCGGGCCCCCGGCCGTTCCGCGTCCGTCAGAAGTTGATCATGTGGCCGGACAGGCCGTGGATCGCCTCCTGCAGGCACTCCGACAGGGTCGGGTGCGCGTGCACGTTGCGCGCCATCTCGTGGACGGTCAGGTCCCACTTCTGGGCCAGGGTGAGCTCCGGCAGCAGCTCGGTCGCCTCGGCGCCGATGATGTGCCCGCCCAGGAGCTCGCCGTGGGTGTCGTCGGAGATGAGCTTGACGAAGCCGGCGGGCTCGGCCATGCCGTGCGCCTTGCCGTTCGCGGTGAAGGGGAAGGTCGCGACGTTGACCTTCCAGCCCTTCTCGTCCGCCAGGTCCCGGGCCTCGGCCTCGGTCCAGCCGAACGACGCGACCTGCGGGTTGCAGAAGGTCGCCCGCGGCATCATCTTGTAGTCCAGCTCCTGGGTCTCGGCGCCCGCCAGGGTCTCGGCGGCGACGATGCCCTGCGCCTCGGCGACGTGGGCGAGCATGAGCTTGGCGGTGACGTCACCGATCGCGTAGACGTGGTCGACGTTGGTGCGCATGTGGTCGTCGATCTCGATCGCGCCACGCTGGGTCAGCGACACGCCCAGCTTGTCGAGGCCGTAGCCGTCGACCCGCGGCGCGAAGCCGATCGCCTGCACGACCTTGTCGGCCCGCAGGTCCTCGTTGCCCTTCGACGACGACACCGAGACGGTGACGCCCGAGCCGTCGTCGGTGATCGACTCCACCTTGGTGGAGGTCCGGACGGTGACCCCGAGCTTCTTGTAGGCCTTGAGCAGCTCCTTGGACACGTCGGCGTCCTCGAGCGGGAGCAGCCGGTCCAGGTACTCGACGATGGTGACGTCGACACCGTAGTTGGCCAGCACGAACGCGAACTCGACGCCGATCGCGCCGGCGCCGGCGATGATCACGCTCTCCGGCAGTTCGCGGGTGAGGATCTGCTCCTCGTAGGTCACCACGCGCTCGGAGAGCTCGGTGCCCGGCAGCAGCTTGACCGTCGAACCCGCCGCGATGATCACGTCGTCGTAGGTGACGGTCTCGTTGCCGCCCTTCGACAGCTCGACCTCGATCTCGCCCGGCTTGGTGAACCGGCCGAACCCGTCGAGCTCGGTGATCTTGTTCTTCTTCATGAGGAAGTGCACGCCCTTGACCCGGCCGTCCGCGACGGTCCGGCTGCGGTCGAAGGCGGCACCGAAGTCCAGCGACACCTCGCCGGACAGGCCGAAGGTCTTCTGCTCCTTCGTGACGATGTGGGCGATCTCCGCGTTGCGCAGCAGCGCCTTGGACGGGATGCAGCCCACGTTGAGGCAGACACCGCCCCAGTACTTCTCCTCGATCACCGCCACACTGCGGCCGAGCTGGGCGGCGCGAATGGCCGCCACGTATCCACCGGGTCCGGCACCGAGCACGACGACGTCGAAATGAGGCATGTGCCCAGCCTAGGATGCGCGTGCGGGCTCCGGGCCGTCCGGGCCTGCGTCCCCGGTCACCGGCCACTCCCCCGTGCCCGACAGGTGCGCCACGACCGCCTCGCAGGCCTCCTGCAACCCGGCCTGCTGGGCGGGCGTCAGACCGTCGAAGACCGCCTCGCGCACGCTCTCGACGTGGTCCGGCGCGGCCGCCTCGAGCACCGCGAACCCGGCGTCGGTGAGGTGTGCGAGCTGGCCGCGGCGGTCGGTCGGGCAGGACCGGCGACCGATCCAGCCGGCCTCCTCCATCCGGGCCACCGCGTGCGAGATCCGGCTGCGCGAGGACATCGCCGACTCGGCGAGCACGCTCATCCGCAGCGTCCGGTCCGGCGCCTCGGACAGCCGCACCAGGATCTCGTAGTACGCCTGCGGCATCCCGGCGCCCGTCTGCAGCCGTCGCTCGACCAGGTCGGACACCAGGCGCTGTGCCGCGAGGAAGGCCCGCCAGGTCCGCTGCTCGTCGTCGTCGAGCCAGCGAGTGTGATCCACGACACCCTCCGAAATCTTTGAGCCCTCATCTTGTTGCACCTAGTATCGCTCTCAACAAGTGAGAGTTCAACTAACTACCCCAGGAGATTCCATGAGCGCCCCCACGAAGATCCCCGGCTACATCGCAGGCACCTGGGACATCGACCCGGTGCACTCCGACGTCGCGTTCGTCGTCCGTCACATGATGGTCAGCAAGGTCCGTGGCCGCTTCGAGCAGGTCTCCGGTGAGCTCGTCACCGCCGAGAACCTCGAGGACTCGACCGTCACCGCCACCATCGACGCCTCCTCCCTGAGCACCGGCAACGAGCAGCGTGACGGTCACATCCGCTCGGCCGACTTCTTCGAGGTCGAGAAGTACCCGGAGTGGACCTTCCGGTCCACCGGGCTCGCCGCCAAGGGTGACGACTTCGTGCTCACCGGCGACCTGACCCTCAAGGGCGTCACCAAGCCCGTCGAGCTGGACCTCGAGCTGAACGGCTTCGGCCCGGACGCCTGGGGCGGCACCCGCGCCGGCTTCACGGCGACCACCACCATCAAGCGCTCGGAGTTCGGTGTCGACATCGAGCTGCCGATGGACGGTGGCGGCGTCGTCGTCAGCGAGAAGGTGGGCGTCGAGCTGGAGATCCAGGCCGTCCTGCGCGCCTCCTGACCGACCGCATCATCCCCGGGAGCCCCGGTCCGCGACGTGCGGCCCGGGGCTCCGGCGCGTCGTAGGCTCCACACCGTGGCGGGATACCGGGAGATCACGCCGGACGGACCGGACGCCGGCCTGCTCGAGTGCGCCTGGCAGAGCCGGCACGACCGGCCGCACGCCCAGCGCGTGCTGCCCGACGGCTGCATGGACCTCCTGCTCCTCGACGCCCGGCTCACCGTCGCGGGCCCGGACACGGCCGCCCACCTGGCGACCGGCCCGGCGGGCGCCGTGACGACGGGGCTGCGGTTCCGGCCCGGCATCCTGCCCGGCCTGCTGGGCGTGCCCGCCGACGCGCTGCGGGACGCCCGGACCCCACTGGAGGACCTGCTGCCGGGTCCACCGCCGCGCGCCGTGACGGACACCGTGCGGGCGCTCGCGGACGACCCGGACGCCGACGACGTCCCCCGGCTCCTGCTGGGTGTCACCCGCGCCCTCCGCGACGCGGCGGACGACCGGCGCCCGCTCCCCGATCCGCTCCCCCGGCCCGCGCTGCGGGCGCTGGCCCGCGGGACGCCCGCCGCCGAGGTCGCCGATCTGCTCGGGATCACCTCCCGCACGCTGCACCGGCGCTGTCTCGCGACGCTCGGCTACGGCCCGTCGGTGGCCCGCCGGGTGCTGCGGTTCCGGGCGGCGAGCAGCCTGCTGTTCGCCGGGGTGCCCACGGCCGAGGTCGCCGCCCGCACCGGCTACGCCGACCAGCCGCACCTGTCCCGCGAGGTACGGGCGCTGGCCGGCGTCTCCCCCACGACGCTCACGGGCTGACCGGTCCGGGCCGGTCCCCGTCCGGGGGCCCGACCCACTCCGCGTGCTCCGGCAGCGACGGCCGGTCCCGGTCGGCGCCGGTCAGCATCGCCGCGAACGCCTGCGCCGCGGGCACGGGATGCCGGCCCCGTGGCACGACCAGCGCGATCCGCCGCGTGAGCACCGGGCCGTCGAGCGGTACCGCGACCAGCCCGGCGAACCCGGTCAGCGGGACGACGAGGCCCGGGACCGCCGTCACACCCAGCCCGGCGGCGACGAGCCCGGCGACGGCGGCGATGTTCCGTGCCGCCAGCCCCCGTTCCGGACGGGCGCCGGCCAGGAGCAGGGCCCGGTCCACGTGCTGGCGGATGCTGGTCGTCGGGTCGAAGTCCACGAGCGGCTCGCCGTCCAGGTCCGCCCAGCGCAGCCGGGGGCACCCGGCGAGCCGGTGGTCCGGCGGGACGAGTGCGCAGAACCGGTCCGCCGCGACCGGGGTCGCCAGGAGGTCGGGCGGGGCGGCGCCGTCGTCGTCGGGCAGGACCGTCACCGCGAGATCGGCCCGCCCGGTCCGCACCCGCTCGAGGACCTCGTCGGCCAGCGCGTCGGACATCTCGGTCCGCACCCCGGGGCGGGCCCCGCGGAACGCGGACACCACGCCGGGCAGCAGGATCGCCGCGAGCGATGGCAGCGTGGCGATGCGGACCGCGCCCTCCCGGCCGCCGAGGAAGCCGTCGACGTGCCGCAGCTCGGACTCGACGGCGTCGAGGGCACGCCGGGCCGCGGCCACCACGGCGCTCCCGGCCGGGGTCGGCTCCAGCCGCCGGGTGGTCCGCTCGAACAGGCGCACCCCCAGACGTCGTTCGACGTCGGCGACGACCCGGCTCAGCGACGGCTGGGCGACGCGCAGCGTGTGCGCGGCCGCGGTGAACCCAACGGCGTCGTGCACGGCGACGACGGCCCGGAGCTGCTGCAACGTGAGATCCATAGGCCCACCGCATCAGTCGATCCACATCTGGTCTTTGACGAGCATAGGTCCCGGACAGCAGCGTGTGCGGCGGGCCACAGCCGGTCCACCGCCGACGAGGAGGTCGACGATGCTCGCCGCGATCGGATTCCTGACCATCGCCGTGTTCCTGGCGGCGGTGCTCTCCGGACGGGTGTCGGTGCTGCTGGCACTGACGGTGGTCCCCGCCGCGGGTGCCGTCGTCGCCGGGCTCGCCGGCGGCCTCGGGGACTACGTCACCGACGGTCTCGACACCGTCGCCCCGGTCGCGATCATGATCACCTTCGCGATCCTCTACTTCAGCCTGATGCTCGACTCCGGGCTGTTCGACCCGGCGATCCGGCGGGTGGTGCGCTGGGCGGGCGGTGACCCGCTCAAGATCTGCGTCGGCACCGCGGCGCTGACCGTCCTGGTCGCGCTGGACGGCGACGGCGCCTCCACGTTCCTGATCATGGTGAGCGCCATGCTGCCGCTCTACCAGCGGCTCGGCATGCGCCGGATCGTCCTGGCGGGCCTGGTCTGCCTCGGCGCGGGCGTGATGAACATGGTCCCGTGGGGCGGGCCGACCGCCCGGGCCATGGCGGCACTCGATCTCGACGCGACCGCCGTGTTCGTGCCGCTGCTGCCCGCCATGGGCGCCGGCATCGCGTGGGTGCTGCTCGCGGCCTACCTGATCGGGCGCGCGGAGCGGCGCCGCCTCGGCGTCGTCGAGCTCGATCCGGAGGCCACCCCGGCGGACGCCCCGGGCGCCGCGGCCGCGCCCGTCGTGCGGTCCCGTGCCGACCGGGTCCGGTTCGCCCTCAACGTCGTGCTCACGCTCGCGCTGGTCGTGGTGCTGCTGTTCCAGCTCGCCGATCTGCCGGTGGTGTTCCTGTGCGCCTTCGTGCTCGCGCTGCTGGTGAACCGGCCGACCTGGGACGGGCAGCGGGCGCTGTTCGAGAAGCACGGCCACAACGTCGTCCTGGTCACCGCGATGATCTTCGCCGCGGGCGTGTTCACCGGCGTGCTCGGCGGCACCGGGATGATCACGGCGATGGCGGAGTCGATCGTCTCCCTGGTCCCGGACGGGGCCGGGTCGCTGGTGCCGGTCGCCGTCGCCGTCACCTCGATGCCGTTGAGCCTCGTGTTCACCCCGGACGCCTACTACTTCGGCGTGCTGCCGGTGCTCGCCGAGACCTCGGCGGCGCTCGGCGGCGACCCCGCCGAGGTCGCCCGGGCCGCCGTCCTGGGCCAGATGACGACCGGTTTCCCGCTCAGCCCGCTCACCGCCTCCACCTTCATCCTGCTCGGGATGACGGGCGTGGAGCTGGGCCGCCACCAGCGGTTCGTCTTCGGCTGGGCGTTCGGCACCACGCTGGTGATGACCGTCGTCGCGCTCGCCACGGGCGCACTGACCCTCTGACCCGCCCCGACCCGACCCGACCCGACCGAGGAGGACGCACGCGATGCCCCCGACCACGACCCGGATCGGCAGCGGCGCCGGGTTCGCCGGCGACCGGATCGACCCGGCCGTCGAGCTGGCCCGCCACGCCCGCCTCGACGACCTGGTGCTGGAGTGCCTGGCCGAGCGGACGATCGCGCTCGGCCAGCGCCGCAGGTTGGCCGACCCGGGGGCCGGCCACGACCCGCGGCTGGAGCAGCGCCTGACCGCACTGCTCCCCGACCTGCTCGCCGGTGGTGTCCGGCTGCTGACGAACATGGGCGCGGCCAACCCGCCTGCGGCCGGCCGGATCGTACGCGACCACCTCGACCGGCTCGGGTCGACGGCCCCGGTCGCCGTCGTCACCGGCGACGACGTCCTCGACCGGATCGATCCGGACGCCCCCGCCGCCGAGGACGGGCGCCCGCTGCGCGCGCACGGCGAGCTCGTCTCGGCGAACGCCTACCTGGGTGCCGACGCGCTGCTGCCGGCGCTGGAGTCGTCGGCGGCGGTCGTCGTCACGGGCCGGGTCGCGGACCCGTCGCTGTTCCTGGCCCCGCTCGCGCAGCGGCTGGGCTGGGACCTCGCCGACCCCGGGCCCGCCGCGGCCGGGACGCTGGTCGGGCACCTGCTCGAGTGCGCGGGCCAGCTCACCGGCGGCTACGCGGCCGATCCGGGGGCGTTCGACGTCCCGGGCCTCGCCCGGCTGGGGTTCCCGTTCGCCGACGTCGCGGCGGACGGCAGCGCCGTCTACGGCAAGCCGGACGGCAGCGGCGGGCGGCTGGACCGCCACACCGTCCGCCAGCAGCTGCTCTACGAGGTCACCGATCCGACCGGCTACCGCACCCCGGACGTCCTGCTGGACCTGCGCGGCGTGCGGGTCGACACCGCGGGCCCCGACCGGGTCCGGGTGACGGGCGCACGGGGCCGGGCCCGGCCCGACGAGCTCAAGGTCAGCGTGGGCTACCGGGCGGGGCACCGGCTGGAGGCCGGGATCTCCTACGTCGGGCCGAACGCGGCCGCGCGGGCCCGGCTGGCCGCCGACGTCGTCGCCGAACGGGTCCGCGGGCTGCCGGTCGCCCCGCGGATCGAGGTCCGCGGCGGCGACGAGGACGCCCGGCTGCGGGTCGCGGCCGTCGACCACGACACCGGCGCACTGGACGTCCTCGGGCACGAGGTCGAGGCGCTCTACACGAACGGTCCGGCGGGCGGGGGCGGCGCCCGCGCGCACGTCGACGAGGTCATCGGTGTGCTGTCCACCCTGGTCCCGCGGGCCGCCGTCGCCCCGCACGTCACCCTGCTGGAGGCCGGCCGTGCGGCTGCATGAGATCGCGTACTGCCGGGCCGGGGACAAGGGCACCGTCGCGACCCTGACCGTCGTCCCGCACGACGACGCCGGCTACGACGACCTGGTCGCCGCGCTGACCCCGGACCGGGTCCGTGCCGCGCTGGACCGGTGGGTCGGCGGCGAGGTGATCCGCCACGAGCTCCCGCTGGTGTGCTGCCTGCAGTTCGTCTGCACCGGGGTGCGGGGTGGCGGGGTCACGGTGTCGGCCGAGCTCGACACCCACGGGAAGTCGCTGTCCTCCCGGCTCCTCGACCTGGAGATCGGGGTGGACCATTCGGACATATCCAGATCAATCGGATAGGTTCGTCCCCCGAACGAGCAGCGCGGCACGAGGGGGACGTATGGCCACGACCGACCCGGGGACGTCGGAGAACCCGACCGAGGAGCGCAGGCCGGCCGGGGACGAGCCCCCGCCCGGCACCGGAGGGACGACCGCGGCCGACGGCCGCTCACCGGGCCGCACCTGGGCTTTCCGGGCACTCGGCGTGGGCCTCGGGGCGCTGACCTGGATCCTCCTCGGGGCCGCGCAGACCCTCGAACCCGACGCCCGGATCGTCGCTGCGATCGGGGTGCTGATGGCGGCCTGGTGGGTCACCGAGGCGGTGCCGCTCTCCGCGACCGCGCTCCTGCCGATCGTGCTGTTCCCCGCACTCGGGGTGGTCGGCGTCTCCGACATCACGGCCGACTACGGCGATCCGATCGTGTTCCTGTTCCTCGGCGGGTTCCTCATCGCCATCGCGATGCAGAAGTGGCACCTGCACCGGCGCATCGCGCTCCTGACGCTGCGGACCGTCGGCACCTCCCCGACCCGGATCGTGCTCGGGATGATGATCGCGACCGGGTTCCTGTCGATGTGGGTGTCGAACACGGCGACCACCCTGATGATGCTCCCGATCGCGCTGTCGGTCCTGGCCCTCGTCGCGGAGCGGGCAGGCAGCTCGGGCGACTCGGTCCGCCGCGGAGCCCCGATCAGCGAGACCGTCCGCGATCCCGCGGTGCGGACCTTCGGGGTCGGGCTCGTCCTGTCGGTGGCCTGGGCGTCGTCGATCGGCGGTCTCGGGACGCTCCTCGGGAGCCCGCCCAACGCGATCGTCGCCGGTTACGTCGCGGACGAGCTCGACCGCGAGATCAGCTTCCTCGGCTGGATGCAGCTCGGCGTGCCGATCGTGGTCGTGTTCATCGGTGTGGCATGGCTGCTCATCACGCGGTTCCTGTTCCGCACCGACCTCACGGAGATCCCCGGCGGCCGGGAGATGATCGACGACCAGCTCCGCGGGATGGGCCCCGCCAGCACGGCCGAGAAGCGGGTGCTGGGCGTGTTCGCCGGTGCGGCGGTGCTCTGGATCGTGCCGGGCATCCTCACGGAGTTCGCCGCGATCGACGCCGCGCTGCCGTGGCTGGGCGGGATGAACGACACCGCGATCGCCATCGCGGCGGGTCTCGCGCTGTTCCTCCTGCCCGCGGACACCGAGCCGCCGGACGAGCCGCGCGAGGGCACCGGTGCCGTACGGCCGTACCGGATGCTCCTGGTCTGGGAGGACGCCCAGCGGGGACTGCCCTGGGGCGTGCTGCTGCTCTTTGGCGGCGGGCTCGCCCTGGCCGGTGCGGTCGCCTCCAGCGGTCTCGACGAGTTCATCGGCGCGAGCGTCGCCGGTCTCGGGGTCCTGCCGATCCTGCTGCTCGTCGGCGCCGTCGTGCTGATCGTGCTGTTCCTGACCGAGGTCACCAGCAACACCGCCACGGCCGCGACGTTCATCCCGGTGCTCGGCGGCGTGGCGATCGGCATCGGGGCCGACTCGATGACCCTGCTGATCCCGGCCGCGCTCGCCGCGACCTGTGCGTTCATGTTGCCGGTCGGGACACCGCCGAACGCGATCGTCTTCGGGTCCGGCGTGGTCACGATCGGCCAGATGGCCCGTGGCGGGCTGGCACTGAACGTCGTCGGCGTCGTGCTGATCACCCTGTTCGCCTACCTGCTCGGTGGGTGGGCACTCGGCCTGCAGTTCTGACCGGCCGGAGGGCTCACACCCAGGCGAACAGGTCGAGCGGGGACCCGTCCGGGTCGCGGACGGTCGCGTAGCGCTGGCCCCACGGCGCGTCGAACGGGTCGAGCACCGACTCGTACCCGGCGCCGGTGATCCGCTTCCAGGCGTCGTCGACGGCGGACGCACCCGGCAGCCGGAACGCGACCGACATGCGTCCGTCGCCGGTCGGGGCCGCGCCGGGGTGGAAGCCCTCCACCATCGACTGCAGGTCCAGGGCCAGCCGGATGCCGCCGCGCAGGGTCGTCTCCACGTGCGGCGACGACTCCGCGCCGTCCGGGAACTCCAGGCCCACCAGCCGGTAGAAGGCCACCGAGCGGGCCATGTCCGTCACCATGATGCCGATCATGTCGAGCTCGGCGCCGATCGTCTCGTCCATGGGCGGAAGGCTAGGCCCGGGCCCGCCCCCGCGTCGTGAACGGATCGGACACGGTGTCGGCGGGTCCGTTGCGATCGGCAATCGTGACGACGTCGCCGTCGGGTCCCCGCCGCTACTCTGCTCGCCCGTCGACCGGGACTCCGGGCCGCGACGACTGCACGCGATCCGCCGCTGCGCGCGCGGCGCCCCGGCGAGGGATCGGTGACCCACCCGACCGTCGTACCGGAGGACATGATGACCAGGAAGATCGTCGACTGCCGCGAGATGCCGAGCGAGTCCGGCTGCACGCTGACCCTGACCGGCGAGGAGGCCGAGGTCCTCGACGCCGCCTGCGGGCACGCCGTGGCCGTGCACGGCCACACGGACGGCCCCGAGCTGCGGGACGCGATCCGCGCCGGCATGCGGACCGCCCCGCTGGACGCCGCCGACGGTTCGTTCGTCCAGATGATCGAGTTCGACACGAACCGCATCGAGGACATGGACGGGCTCGTCGAGGAGTGGATGCGCGAGATCGGCACCGAGCGCACCGCGCAGTGGTACGTCGTCGCCGAGGACCGGGAACGCCCCGGCACCTACGTGGAGGTCGTCGGCTTCCCGAGCCACGAGCTGGCGATGCGCAACTCCGACCACCCGGCCACCACCCGGATCGCCGAGCGGATGCAGAAGATCGCGACCGGCGAGCCGACGTTCCGCAACCTCGACGTCGTCCGCGCCCGGACGCCGTGAGCCCCTGATCCCGCGGAGTGCCCGACGACGGACGGCCCCGCCACGGAGACCGTGGCGGGGCCGTTCGCCGGGTGCGTGCCTACAGGTACTGGCCGGTGTTCGACGCGGTGTCGATCGCGCGGCCGGTGGCCTCGTTCTTGCCGGTGACCAGGGTGCGGATGTAGACGATCCGCTCGCCCTTCTTGCCCGAGATCCGGGCCCAGTCGTCGGGATTGGTGGTGTTCGGGAGGTCCTCGTTCTCCGCGAACTCGTCGACGATCGCGTCCAGCAGGTGCTGGACCCGCAGGCCCGTCTGACCGGACTCGAGCACCGACTTGATCGCGGACTTCTTCGCCCGGTCGACGATGTTCTGGATCATCGCGCCCGAGTTGAAGTCCTTGAAGTAGAGGGTCTCCTTGTCACCGTTGGCGTAGGTGACCTCCAGGAACCGGTTCTCCTCCGACTCGTCGTACATCCGCTCGACGATGCGCTGGATCATCCCGTCGACGCACGCCTTGCGGCTGCCGCCGAACTCGGCGACGTCGTCGTCGTGGATGGGCAGGGTCTCGGTGATGTACTTGGAGAAGATGTCCTGCGCACCCTCGGCGTCCGGACGCTCGATCTTGATCTTCACGTCCAGCCGCCCGGGCCGCAGGATCGCCGGGTCGATCATGTCCTCGCGGTTCGAGGCGCCGATCACGATCACGTTCTCCAGGCCCTCGACGCCGTCGATCTCGGCGAGGAGCTGGGGCACGATCGTCGTCTCGACGTCGGAGGACACCCCCGAGCCACGGGTCCGGAAGATCGAGTCCATCTCGTCGAAGAACACGATCACCGGGGTACCGGCCGAGGCCTTCTCCCGGGCCCGCTGGAAGATGAGCCGGATGTGCCGCTCGGTCTCGCCGACGAACTTGTTGAGCAGCTCCGGGCCCTTGATGTTCAAGAAGAACGCGCGGCCCTCGTCCGGGTCGTCGCCCCGCTGCTTGGCGATCTTCTTCGCCAGCGAGTTCGCGACGGCCTTCGCGATGAGCGTCTTCCCGCAGCCGGGCGGTCCGTAGAGGAGCACGCCCTTGGGCGGGCGGAGCTCGTACGTGGTGAACAGCTCGGTGTGCAGGAACGGCAGCTCGACCGCGTCCTGGATCTGCTCGATCTGCCGGGACAGGCCACCGATGTCGTGGTAGGCGATGTCCGGGACCTCCTCCAGCACGAGGTCCTCGACCTCGGCCTTGGCGACCCGCTCGTAGGCGTAGCCCGCCCGCGAGTCGACCATGAGGGAGTCCCCGGACTTGAGCGGGCTGGTGCCCTCCTCGTCGCCCAGGTCGAACAGCGGTGCGGCGAGCCACACCACCCGTTCCTCGTCGGAGTGGCCGACGACCAGGCCGCGACCGGCCGAGCCGTCGTCACCGGGCTTGGTGATGATCTCGCGCAGCGAGTACAGGTCGCCGACCTGCTCGAAGCCCATGGCCTCGACCACGGTCAGCGCCTCGTTCAGCCGGACCGACTGCCCGCTGCGGAGCTGCTCGCCCTCCACCGCGGGCGAGACGGGGACGCGCATCCGGCGGCCGGAGGTGAAGACGTCGACGGTGTCGTCGTCGTACCGGCCGAGGAACACGCCGTATCCGGACGGGGGTTGGGCGAGCCTGTCGACCTCCTCGCGGAGTGCGACCAGCTGCCCCCTCGCCTCCTTGAGGGTCTCGGTGAGCTTCTCGTTGCGCGCGTTGAGCGCGGAGAGCCGGCTCGTGGTCTCGGCCAGGCGCTGCTCCAGCACTCGGGCGTGCCGGGGCGTCTCGGTCAGCCGCTGACGCAGCGTCGCGATCTCGCTCTCGAGGTGACGGATGTGCTCCGCGGTCTCGGCCGGGCCGAGATCGTGACCAGATTGGATGTCCCGCCTGCCGGGACCGTCGTCGTAGGGGTGGTTCACGGCAGCCTCCCTCCGTGTTCCGTCTCACCACGGTACCCGGGCGGGGGAACCGCGGCGGTGCGTCGAACCGGTGATCCGGGCCTCAGCCGGTCGGCACCACGTGGTCACTCTGCGGCTTCTCGCCCGTCACCGCCACGTCCACACGGAGGGGACTTCGTAACGTTCTTGTTCCGCGCCGGGCGCGTCGCGGTCCGCCGCCAGGGCGATCCGGGTGAATCCCCTGGTGCGGACGCCGTCCTCAGCGGCCGGTCGGGCGGCGCTGCTGCCGGGGCGGGGTCACGCCGTCGGCGAGCCGGCGCGACGTCACCAGGAAGGCGGTGTGCGCGATCATCCGGTGCTCCGGCCGGACCGCGAGCCCCACGACGTGCCACGGCCGGACCATGGCCTCCCACGCCTCCGGCTCGGTCCAGCACTGCATCTCGCGGAGCTTCTCGGTGAGCACCGACAGCTGGGTCGTGGTCGCCACGTACCCGACGAGGATCCCGCCCGGGACCAGGCTCTCCTTCACCGTGTCGAGCACGTCCCACGGCGAGAGCATGTCCAGGACGACCCGGTCGACCTCGCCTCGGTGCTCGCGGACGTCGCCGACGGTGAGGTCCCAGTGCGGCGGGCGGTGCCCGAAGAACTTCTCGACGTTGCTCACCGCGTGCGGGGCGTGGTCGTCGCGGACCTCGTAGGACACGACCCGGCCGGTCGGCCCGACGGCCTGCAGCAGTGAGCAGGTCAGAGCCCCGGACCCCGCACCGGCCTCCAGCACCCGGGCGCCCGGGAAGACGTCGCCCCACATCAGGATCTGTGCGGCGTCCTTCGGGTAGATCACCTGCGCGCCGCGCGGCATCGACAGGACGTAGTCGGCCAGCCGCGGCCGCAGGGCCAGGTAGGGGGTGTTCGCGGCGGAGTGGACGAGGCTGCCCTCGTCGGCGCCGATGATGTCGTCGTGCTCGATCTGGCCGCGGTGGGTGTGGTAGGCGCCACCCGACTCGAGGACGACGGTGTAGTGGCGTCCCTTCGGGTCGGTCAGCTGGACCCGGTCCCCGTCCCGGAACGGGCCGCCGCGCCGGGGCGGCTCCCAGGTGACGGTGTCGTCGGAGGCGGCGAGGGGACCGTCGGGGGTCGGGAGGGCGTCGTGCACGGGCGACGACGCTAGCCGCGCGCCCCACCCGTCCCGCCGCCGGGGCGCCCGCCCCGCTTCGGCACCAGCAGCACCAGCCCGATCAGCAGCAGCACCGCACCCCCGCCGACGACCAGCCCGGGCCCGGTCCGCAGGAAGCCGGCGGCGCCACCGACCCACGGCAGGTGGTACCAGAGCCGCCCGAGGAGGTTCTCCGCCGTGACCGGGTGCGGGTCGGGCGCGGCGTTCGCGTCCCCGCGGGTCGTGAACACCGGCCCCGGTGCCACCTCGACGACCCGGTGGGTCACCGTGCGGGTCTCCCCGCTCGCAGGGTCGCGGTCGACGAACGAGACGACGTCGCCCACGACGACCGATCCCGGGTCGACCGGGCGGGAGACGACCAGTGACCCCACCGGCAGCGTCGGCACCATGCTCCCGGAGAGCACCGTCAGCGCCCGCGACCCGGTCGCGGCCGGGACCACGGCCACCGCCACGGCGACCGCGACCGCCGCGAGGACGAGCAGGGTGACCAGCCCGCCGACCAGCCGGCCGGGCAACGAGCGGCGGGGAGCGGGCTCGGCCGCCGGCCAGGACGCACGGGAGGGTCCGGAGGAATGTCGGCCCATCCGCTCACCATAAGTGCCCGCTACGGCACGTGCAGTACACGATCGAGCGGTGACCTGCGGCGACCCGGTGGGAAAGAGTGTCCCATGGACAACCGCAAGCGCCTCGCGATCGGCATCGCGGCCGTGGCGGTGGCTGTGCTCGCCATCGGCCTCGGCACCTATGCCGCCTTCACCGACACCGAGGACGGCCCGTCCGGCAACGCCGCGTCCGGCACCCTCGACCTGACCGTCGGCTCCAACGCGAGCACGACCTTGTTCAACCAGGACAACATCGCCCCCGGGTTCAGCACGACCGTCGACGTCACGGTGCGGAACGTCGGGACCGTCCCCGGCACCGTCACCGGGAACCTGACCGTCACCGGTGCCGACGTCACCTGCACCGAGCCGGAGGCGGAGGCGGAGGGCGTCGCGGCAGGCAAGTGCGCCGCCGGCGGGAACCTGCAGGACCAGATGACCGTCCAGGTGCTGTCCGGGCCCGGGGTGACGACGCCGGCCGCCGCCGTCCCGCTGAAGACCTTCGTCAACTCGCCGCTCCCGGCCGGGACGCTCGGGGGCAACTCCGACGGCGTCTACAAGCTGCAGTTCGCCCTCCCGGCGGCGGCCGACAACAAGGTGCAGGGTGACCGGATCTCGATCGGGTCGACGTTCACCCTGAACCAGAACACGTGAGCCCGGCGGTCCCCCGGCGGCGGGCGGTGCTCGCGCTGGGGGCCGCGGTCGTGCTGGTCGCGGTCTCCGCCGCGGCCTGGGGCACCTGGGCGACCTTCGTCGACCGGGATCCCGGAGCGGCAGGCGCCACCTCGTCGGCGACGGTCGTGCTGGGCGGCCGGTCGGCGCCGCCCGCCGTCGCGCTCACCGGGCTCCGCGCCGGGTCCACGACGACCGCGACGGTCACCGTGGACTACCGGGGCACGGTGCCCGCGACGCTGTCGTTGTCGCTGCCCGCGACGACGTCGACGGCGTGCACCAACGGGGTCGGTGGCCTCCTCGACGGGCTCAACGTCGGGTCGCTGGTCGTCACGCTCGGGTCGCGCGCCGCGGAGTCGTACTGCGCGCTGCTCGACGGGAAGGACCGCGTCGTCGCGACGCTGCAGCCGGGGACCGTGACGACGGTCCCGGTGAAGGTGACGGTCGGGGCGATCGTGCTGCTGCCGCGTACCGAGGCCGCCACCCTGCGGCTCAAGGTGAGCGGCGGGTTCACCGACCGGGTCGACGGCACCCTCCGCATCACGACGAACCTGCTGGGCACGCGGTCGCTGCGGGTCGCCGCGCCCGCCGCCTCCTCCCCCACCGTCGCCCCGGCCGTGGCGGCGCCGCCCGCCGAGTGCGTCGACGCCGGCATCACCGAGCCCGCCGAGACGATCAGCCTGTCCGGGAACGGGGCGACCTTCGACGCCCGCACCGAGCGACCGGGGGCGACCGGCCCGTTCCTGATCATCAGCACCCCCGGTGCGGACCGGATCACCGGCTCGCCCGGGCGGGACTGCATCGTCGGGGCCGGGGGCGACGACGTGCTCGACGGCGGCGCCGGGGACGACGTCCTCGTCGGCGGCGACGGTGACGACCGGCTCACCGGCGGCGACGGGGCGGACCGGCTCTACGGCAACGCCGGTGCCGACACGCTCCTCGGTGGCCCGGAGGACCCGCCCGCGGCCGACGTCCTGCACGGCGGGGCCGACGGCGGCGACTGCCCGGACGCCGGGCCCGAGGACGCCGTCACCGCGTGCACCGTCCCCCCGGGGCCCGCCGCACCGGCACCGGCCACCCCGGAGCCGGGGAGCCCGGCTCCGGCCGTGCCCGAGGGGACCCCGGACGGCCCCGCGACGGAGCCCGCCCCGCCGGCCGGCAGCACCGCACCGGAACCAGCCGCACCGGCGCCCCCGGCCGCGGACCCGGCCGCCCCCGGGGCCGTCCCCGAGGGCGCGCCCGATCCGGACGGCCCCGGTGCGGCCACGACGACGCCGCCGGGCTGAGCGGGACCGTCGGGGGTCCCGGTTAGCCTCGGGATCGTGACCGCCGAGGAGCCGCTCCCCCACCCGGCCGCCGCGGTGCCGCCCGCCGCGGGGGTCGTGGAGGCCGGGTCCGCCGGTCCGGCGCCGCGCCCGCCCGCGCTGTCGCCGTCGCGGGCGGCGGACTTCCGGCGCTGCCCGCTGCTCTACCGGTTCCGGGCCGTCGACCGGCTGCCCGAGCCGCCGTCCCGCGCGCAGGTCCGCGGCACCCTCGTGCACGCGGTGCTGGAGCGGCTGTTCGCGCTGCCGGCGCCCGAGCGCACCCCGGCGGCGGCACGTGCCCTGCTCGGCCCCTGCTGGGACGAGCTGTCCGCCGGGCTCGGCGACGCGGTCACCGGCGGCCCGCTGTTCACCGGTCCCGGCGACCCGGAGCTGGCGGTGTGGCTGGACTCCGCGGCCGGGCTGCTCGACACCTACTTCACCCTCGAGGACCCGGCGGAGGTCCCCGCGGTGGCCGTGGAGGAGCGCGTCGAGACGAGTCTCGACGGGGCGGACGGCGTCGTCCCACTGCGGGGGATCGTGGACCGGCTCGACGAGTCACCGGACGGCACGCTGCGGGTCGTCGACTACAAGACCGGTGCGACGCCCGGCGAGGGCTTCGAGGGCTCGGTGCTGTTCCAGCTGAAGTTCTACGCGCTCACGGTGCTGCTCACCCGCGGCCGGGTCCCCGACGAGCTGCGGCTGCTGTACCTGTCCGACGGCACCGCGCTGACCTACCGGCCGGACGAGGACGAGCTGCACCGCTTCGCCCGTCTCCTCGACGCCGTCTGGTCCGCGATCCGGCGGGCGGCACCGACCGGGGACTTCCGCCCGAACCGGGGGCGGGCCTGCCGCACGTGCGACCACCGCGCGCACTGCCCCGCCTGGGACGGCGTGCCACCGCCCTACCCCGGGTGGCCCGGTGACGCCGCGGGCGAGGCCGTCGGGGCATGATCGCGGCCGTGACGTCCCCCATTCCCCCCGGACCGTTCTACCTGCCCCACGGCGAGCGCACCGGCGACGGCGGCGGCACCGTCGGCGAGTTCGAGGCGACCCCGTCGACCACCGGCCCGTGGTACGCCGACGCCCAGCACATGGGGCCGCCGTCCGCGCTGCTGGTCCGGGCGATGGAGCGCCTGCCCGAGTCGCGCCCGGGTGGCGCCGAGGCGGGTTGGCGACTCGCCCGCGCGTCGGTCGAGGTGCTGGGCATGGTCCCGGCCGGCCCGGTCACGGTCACCGCGGAGGTCGAGCGGCCGGGCCGCACCATCGAGCTGCTCTCGGCGACGATGTCGGCGGGCGGTCGCGACGTGCTCCGGGCGCGGGCCTGGCGGCTCGCCGCCGGCGACACCGCCGGTGCCGAGCAGGGCGCGGTCGCGCCGCTGCCGGGCCCGGGGACCGGCACGATCCGCACCGAGCGGCCCGACGGCTGGCTGCCCGGCTTCCTCGACGCCACCGAGTGGTCGTGGCTCGGCGGCGACGAGCTGGGCGCTCTCGGGCCGGCGCGGGCCTGGGTCCGGCTCCGGGTCCCGCTGGTCGACGGTGAGGAGCCGACCCCGGCGCAGCGGCTGATGGTCGCCGCGGACTGCGCGAACGGCGTCGCGGCGCCGCTGGACGTCCGGAAGTGGCTGTTCGTCAACACGGAGCTGACCGTGCACCTGCACCGGGCGCCGGAGGGCGAATGGATCGGGGTCGACGCCGCCACCGTCATCGGGCCGGACGGGCTCGGCACCTGCTCGGCCACCCTGTTCGACGAGCACGGCCACACCGGCCGCAGCGGTCAGGCGCTCACCGTGCGCCCGCGCTGAGCGCGGCGCCCCACCCCGCACACGACGGCGGCCCGCCCCGGGATCCGGGAGCGGGCCGCTGTCGTGGGAGCGGACGACTCAGCTGCCGTGGCCGTTCACGGTCATGGCGCGGCACGACCGGATCTCCGAGGTCAGGATCGCGGTCGCGCCGATCGTGGCGAGCCGGTCCATGACCCGGTTGGTGTCCTTGGTCGGGACCATCGTACGGACCGCGACCCAGCCGGCCTTCCGCAGCGGGGAGACGGTCGGCGCCTGCAGGCCCGGGGCCACCTTCTCCACGTCGGGCAGCAGCGACTCGGGGCAGTCGAAGTCCATCATCAGGTACTCGCGGGCGAGGACGACACCCTGGAGCCGGTCGGCGAACACCCGCTTGGTCGACGTGACGTCGCCGTCCTCGACGCGGTCGGGACGCTTCTCGCGCTCGATGAGCGTGGCCTGCGACGTCGCGATCGGGTCACCGATGATCTGGAGCCCGTGCTGGCGCAGCGTCCGCCCCGAGGAGACGACGTCGGCGATGGCGTCGGCCAGGCCGAGCTGGATCGAGATCTCCACGGCACCGTCGAGCTTCACGATCTCGGCGCCGATCCGCTTGCCGGACAGGTACGAGCGGACCAGCCGCGGGTACGACGTCGCGATCTTGCGGCCGTCGAGGTCCTCGAGCTTCCAGTCCGAGTCGGTCGGCGCCGCGAAGTGGAACCGGGACTTGCCGAAGCCCAGCGGGAGGATCTGCTGGGTCTGGCTGCCGGACTCCTCCATGAGGTCGAAGCCGGTGATGCCCAGGTGCAGGTCGCCCTTGCCGACGTAGGTGGCGATGTCCTTGGGCCGCAGGTAGAAGAACTCGATCTCGTTCTCCTCGTCGACCACGCTGAGGTCACGTGAGTCGGTCCGCTGGCGGTACCCCGCCTCGCGCATCATCGTGGCGGCGGGCTCGGCCAGGGTGCCCTTGTTCGGCAGTGCCACGCGGAGCATGACGCTCTCCTGAATCTCGGTCTCGGCTGTGCTGTCTGGTGCGGGCGGGAGCTACAGATGCTTGTAGACGTCCTCGAGGGCGAGCCCCCGTTGGATCATGATCACCTGTAGCCGGTAGAGCAACTGCGAGATCTCCTCGGCCAGCTCGTCGTCACCCTGGTACTCCGCGGCCAGCCACACCTCGCCGGCCTCCTCCAGCACCTTCTTGCCCTGGGCGTGCACCCCGGCGTCCAGTGCGGCGACGGTCCCCGAGCCTGCCGGCCGCTCCGTGGCCTTGGCCTGGAGCTCGGCGAACAACCCGTCGAATGTCTTCACGTGCATCGACCCCTTCCGCCGACCAGTGTGAACCGTGACGCGGCCGACACCACCGGAGACCCGGGGCTCCGAGCCGTGCGGGCAACGCACCGCGCCGGGTGGTTCACCCTTTGTGACCAGCCCGGGCGCGTGCGGCCGTTCGTCGCCGGCGACGAACCGCTCGCACGTGACCGGGGAGGCGGGGACCGTCTCAGCCGCGGGCGCGGACCTCGGCCAGCACCGCGGCCAGCTCCGCAGGCCCGACGCCGTCGAGGGAGTCGCGCTGCACGCGCCGCTCCCCCGCCGGGACGGCCAGCTCGCACGGCACCACGAGCACCGCGCACCCGGCCCGCTCCGCGGACAGCGCGCCGGTCGGCGAGTCCTCCACCGCCACGCAGTCACCGGGGTCGAGCCCGAGCAGCTCCGCCCCGCGGCGGTACGGCTCGGGCCCCGGCTTCGGCTCGGCCACCTCGTCGCCGGGGACGACGGCCGCGAAGTGCTCGCGGCCCAGCGTCTCCAGCGCGCGCTCCACCAGCACCCGGATCGTGTTGGTGACCAGGACCGCCGGGATCCCCTCGGCGCGCAGCGCCCCGAGGAGCTCCCGCGCGCCCGGTCGCCACGGCACGCCGTGCGCGAACAGCTCGCCGGCCCGGTCGTAGAGCCACTCACCGGTCTCCCGGTACTCGTCGGCGGGGACGCCTGCCGGGTCCCGGCCCGCCTCGCGGAAGCAGATCCGCAGCGACGAGTCGAGCGACCCGCCGACCGACTCCAGACGCGCCTCCGTGGACAGCGGAGGCGCGCCGAGGTGCTTCATGAGGTCGTTGAGGGCGACCTCCCACACCTTCTCGGAGTCAATGAGCGTGCCGTCCATGTCCAGCAGCACGCCCCGCAGCGCCCGCGGCTCAGGCATCGGGGTTGTACCCGAGGTTGGGCCGCAGCCACCGCTCGACCTCGTCGACCTCGGTGCCGAGCCGGCCCGCGTAGTCGGTGACCTGGTCGCGCCCGATCCGGCCCACGGTGAAGTACCGGGAGTCGGGATGGGCGAACATCATGCCGCTGACGGCGGCCGCCGGGGTCATCGCGTACGACTCGGTCAGTTCGATGCCCAGCTCCTCCGCGCCGAGCAGGTCGAACAGCGGACGCTTCTGGGTGTGGTCCGGGCAGGCCGGGTAGCCGAACGCCGGCCGGATGCCGCGGAACTTCTCGCCGAGGAGCTCCTCGAGCGGCTGCTCGGCACCGGGCTCGAACCACTGCCGGCGTGCCTGGAGGTGCGCGTACTCGGCGAACGCCTCCGCGAGCCGGTCGGCCAGCGCCTTCACCATGATGGCCCGGTAGTCGTCGAGGGCGTCCTCGTACTCCTTGGCCATCTCCTCCGCACCGTGGATGGAGACCGCGAAGGCGCCGAGGTGGTCGCCCTCGGGCGCCACGTAGTCGGCGAGGCTGCGGTTGGCGCGGCCCTCCGGCTTCTTGGTCTGCTGGCGCAGCATCGGCAGCCGGACGTCACCCGCGTCCGGCGAGATGACGATGTCCTCGCCCTCGGCGTGCGCGGGCCAGAACCCGTAGACGCCCTTCGCCGTGAAGCGGTCGCCCTCGATGATCTCGTCGAGCATCGCGTTGGCGTCGTCGTAGAGCTCCTTGGCCACCGGCGAGTTCAGGATCCCGGGGAACTTGCCCTTGAGCTCCCAGGCCAGGAACAGGAACTGCCAGTCGATCAGCTCGCGCAGCTCCGCGATGGTCGGCGCGCACTCGCGGACCCCGGTGAACTCCGGCGCGGGCAGGTCGTCGAAGGTGACCTGCTCGCGGTTGGCCACCGCCTCCTCGAACGGCAGCAGCGGCTTGGCCTCCCGGTTCGCGTGCTGCTCGCGCAGCCGCTCCTGGTCCTCGCCGTTGCGCTTGCCCAGGGCCTCCGCGCGGTCGTCGTCGAGCAGGTCGGAGACCACCCCGACGACGCGGGAGGCGTCGAGCACGTGGAGCACGTTGCCGTCGTAGGCGGGCGCGATCTTCACCGCGGTGTGCTGGCGCGAGGTCGTCGCCCCACCGATGAGCAGCGGCAGCTTGAGCCCCCGGCGCTCCATCTCCGCGGCGACGCCGACCATCTCGTCCAGCGACGGGGTGATGAGACCCGACAGGCCGATGACGTCGGCGTTCTCCGCGACGGCGGTGTCGAGGATGGTCTGCGCGGGCACCATCACGCCGAGGTCGACGACCTCGTAGCTGTTGCAGCCGAGCACCACACCGACGATGTTCTTGCCGATGTCGTGGACGTCGCCCTTGACCGTGGCCATGACGACCTTGCCGTTGCCGCGGTCGTCGATCTCCCCGCGGGCCCTGGCCTCCTCCTTCTCCTCCTCCATGTACGGCTCGAGGTAGGCGACCGCCCGCTTCATCACGCGCGCCGACTTCACCACCTGCGGGAGGAACATCTTGCCGTCGCCGAACAGGTCGCCGACGACCTTCATGCCGTCCATGAGCGGACCCTCGATGACGTGCAGCGGCCGGTCGGCCTCGGCGCGCGCCTCCTCGGTGTCCTCCTCGATGTAGTCCACGATGCCGTGCACCAGGGCGTGCGAGATCCGCGAGCGGACGTCGTTCTCCCGCCAGCTGAGGTCGACCTTGCGCTGGGTGCCCTCGCCCTTGAACCGGTCGGCGCTCTCGACGAGCCGGTCGGTGGCGTCGGGACGCCGGTTGAACAGGACGTCCTCGACCATCTCGAGCAGGTCGGCCGGGATGTCCTGGTAGACCGCGAGCTGGCCGGCGTTGACGATGCCCATGTCCAGGCCGGCCTGGATGGCGTGGAACAGGAACGCCGAGTCCATCGCCTCGCGGACGACGTTGTTGCCACGGAAGGCGAACGACAGGTTCGAGACGCCACCGGAGATGTGCGCGCCCGGGCAGCGCTCCTTGATCCGCGGGAGGGCCTCGATGAAGTCCTTCGCGTAGTCGTTGTGCTCCTCCATGCCGGTGGCGATGGCGAGGATGTTCGGGTCGAAGATGATGTCCTCGGGCGGGAGGCCCGCCTTCTCGACCAGCAGGTCGTAGGCCCGTCCGCAGATCTCGACCTTCCGGTCGGCGGTGTCGGCCTGGCCCGTCTCGTCGAACGCCATGACGACGACGCCCGCCCCGTAGGACCGGACCGTCGCGGCCTGGCGGAGGAAGGGCTCCTCCCCCTCCTTCAGGCTGATCGAGTTGACGACGCCCTTGCCCTGCACGCACCGCAGCCCGGCCTCGACGACCGACCACCGCGAGCTGTCGATCATGATCGGCAGCCGGGCGATCTCCGGCTCGGTGGCCAGCAGGTTCAGGAAGGTCGTCATCTCCTCGTCGGACTCGAGGAGGTCGGCGTCCATGTTGACGTCGAGCATGTTCGCGCCGCCGCGGACCATGTCCAGCGCGACGTCGAGCGCGCCGTTGTAGTCCTTCGACTCGATGAGCCTGCGGAACCGCTTGGACCCGGTGACGTTGGTCCGCTCACCGATCATCACGAAGCCGGTGTCCGGGACGATGTCGAACCGCTCGAGCCCGGAGAACCGGGTCCGGTGGGCGGGCTCCACGGGGGTCCGCGGGGCCACGTCCTTGACCGCGCCCGCGATCTCGCGGATGTGGTCGTGCCCGGTGCCGCAGCACCCGCCGACGATGTTCACCAGGCCGGACTCGGCGAACTCGCGGAGCAGGGCCGCGGTCTGGTCCGGGGTCTCGTCGTAGCCGCCGAAGGCGTTCGGGAGGCCGGCGTTCGGGTAGCTCGCGGTGAAGGTGTCGCTGATCTCGGACAGCGCGACGACGTGCGGGCGCATGTCCTCGGCACCCAGCGAGCAGTTCAGGCCGACGACCAGCGGGTCGGCGTGCCGGATCGAGGTCCAGAAGGCATCCACGGTCTGCCCGGACAGCGTCCGGCCCGACCGGTCGACGATCGCCACCGAGATCCAGATCGGCAAGTGCGGCGCGATGTCGTGCGCGGCGTGCAGGGCGGCCTTCGAGTTCAGCGTGTCGAAGATCGTCTCGATCAGCAGCAGGTCCACACCGCCGTCGTCCAGCGCCGCGATCTGCTCGGCGTAGGACTGGTAGACCTCCTGGTAGGTCACCGCGCGGAACGCCGGGTCCTCGACCTTCGGCGACAGCGACAGGGTGACGTTCAGCGGCCCGATGGAGCCCGCGACCCACTTGGGCTCGCCGGTCTCCGCCTCCGACTCGTCGGCCGCCTGCCGGGCCAGCTTCGCGGCCTCGACGTTCATCGCCACCACGTGGTCCTCGAGGCCGTAGTCGGCCTGGCCGATGGTGGTGGCGGTGAAGGTGTTCGTCGTCGTGAGGTCGGCGCCGGCCGTGAAGTAGCGCCGGTGACTGTCCAGGATCAGGTCCGGACGGGTCAGGTTCAGCAGGTCCGGGTCGCCGTTGGTGTCCTTGTGGTGGCCCTCCAGCCACTCCGCCTTGTAGTCGTCGGCGGTGAGGCCCAGGCCCTGGATGACGGTGCCCCAGGCACCGTCGATGACACCGATCCGGCTGCCGAGGAGTTCCCGCAGCTGGCCGGTTCTCCGTTCCGCCGTGGCGACCCGCTCGGGGTCGATGCGGCGGGTGGAGATGTCGCCGTCCGAAGAGGTGCTCACCGAGTGATCCGCTCCCGTCGTAGATGACACGATCAGTCAGGCTACCCCGGGCCGGGGTATCGCCCGGGTTCTGAAGCCCCGGGGCCGTAGGCTGGGCCGATGACCGACCGAGAGCCGAGCACCACGGGCGGGGCGGACGCCCCCGACCTGGTCGAGCCGGTCCTCATCGCCGCGTTCGAGGGCTGGAACGACGCCGGGGAGGCCGCGAGCACCGCGCTGGAACACCTGGAGCTCAGCTGGGACGCCGAGCCTCTGACCTCGATCGATCCCGAGGAGTACTACGACTTCCAGGTGACCCGGCCGCACGTGAAGCTCGCCGGCGGGGTGACACGGAAGATCGAGTGGCAGACGACCCGGCTGTCGTGGGCCACGCTGCCGGGCACGGACCGGCACGTCGTGCTGGTCAGCGGCATCGAACCGAATCTGCGCTGGCGTTCGTTCTGCGCCGAACTGGTCGGTCACGCCGAGCGCCTGGGGGTGACGAAGGTCATCACACTCGGAGCCCTGCTCACGGAGGTCCCGCACACCCGGCCGACGCCGGTGAGCGGGACGTCGTGGGACGCGGACTCGCTCAAGGAGATGGGCACCGAGCCGTCGAACTACGAGGGCCCGACCGGGATCGTGGCGGTGTTCCAGCAGGCCTGTGTGCAGGCCGGGATCCCGGCGCTGTCGTACTGGGCCGAGGTGCCGCACTACGTCTCGCAGGCGCAGGTCCCGAAGGCCGCGGTCGCGCTGCTGCACCGGATCGAGGAGGCGCTCGACGTCGAGGTGCCGCTCGGCGGGCTCCCGGAGAAGGCCGAGGAGTGGGAGCGCACCGTCTCCGAGATGGCCGACGCCGACGACGAGGTGCGGGAGTACGTCCGCCAGCTCGAGGAGCAGGCGAACGAGACCGAGGAGGAGGAGACCCGCACCGAGCTGCGGGAGACCTCGGGCGACACGATCGCGGCCGACTTCGAGCGCTACCTGCGCCGTCGCGGCCCGAACTCCTGACGGGCGGGCCGGCGCGGCCCCTCACGGGCGGGCCGGTGCCGCGGTGACGGGGGCGCTGCGCCGCGGCGCGCTGTTCGCGGGCGCGTTCCTCGGGCCGTTCGGCGGGGGGATGACGGCGGCGATGCTGCCCGAGCTGGGCGGCGACTTCGGGGTGCCGACGGCGACGGCCGCGGTGTCGATCACGGCCTACCTGCTGCCGTTCGCCGGTGTGATGCTGGTCTCGGGCACGCTCGGGGAGCGCTGGGGCCGCGGCCGGACGGTCGTCGCCGGGTACGCGGTCTACGTCCTCGCGTCGGTGGTGTGCGTGCTCGCGGACTCCTGGACGCTGTTCCTCGCCGGCCGGGCCCTGCAGGGGGTGGCGAACGCGTTCACCACCCCGCTGCTGCTCGCAGCGCTGGCGACCGCGGTGGAGCCGGAGCGGCTCGGGCGCGCGCTGGGCTGGTTCGGCTCCCTGCAGGCAGCCGGGCAGACCTCGGCGCCGCTGGTCGGCGGTCTCGCCGCCGAGGTCGACTGGCGGCTCGCGTTCGGCGGGGCGGCGGCCGTGGCGCTGCTGCTCGGGGTGGTCGGGATCCCGTCCGGACCCGCCGCGGCCCGGGACGGCCGCCGTCCCCGGCTGCGCTCGGCGTGGACCGGGCCCGTGCTGCGGCTCGGCGTCGTCGCCGGGCTGGGCTGGGGCTGCCTGGCCGGTCTCAACTTCCTGCTCGCGCTGCGGCTCGAGGACGACTTCGGCCTGGGCTCGGCGTCCCGCGGGCTGGTGCTGACCGCACTCGGCGTGGCCGGGATCCTCACCGCCCGCCTGATCGGGGGTGCGGTGGACCGGCTGGGGCCGCGCCGCTGCGTCCTCACCGGTGCGGTCGCCGGCGGGGTGCTCGTCGCGCTCATCGGTCTGGTGCCGGTGCTCTGGGTGGTCGTCGCGCTGTGGGCCGCAGGCGGGGTGTGCAGCCAGCTGATCCTGGTCGGGGTGAACGCACTCGTCCTGGGTGCGGGCGGGCCGAACAGCGGCGGCGCCGTGTCGGTGGTGCAGGCGGTGCGGTTCGCGGGGACGGCGGCGTCCCCGGTCGGGCTCACCCCCGTGTACCACGTGGACCCGGTGGCGGCGTTCGTCGTGCCTGCCGGGTTGCTGGCCGTCGCCGCGCCCGCGGTGCTGGTGGCGGGCAGGGCGCCGCGGCCCGCCGGCTGACCGGCACCGGCCGCGCTCAGCGCTCCGCGGCGTGCGTGCGCAGGTCGGCCAGGTCCACCCACTCCAGGGTCCGCGCGTGCGTGGCCTCGAGGACCACCGGCGGGGCGACACCCTCGCGCAGCGCCTCCACCCAGCGGCTCGCGCACAGGCACCACCGGTCCCCCGGTTCGAGCCCCGGGAAGCCGAACCCCGGCCGCGGCGTGGACAGGTCGTTGCCCCGTTCCCGGGAGAAGTCCAGGAACTCCGCGGTGACCCGGGCGCACACCGTGTGGACCCCGGCGTCCTCCCCGCCGGTGTCGCAGCAGCCGTTGCGGTAGAAGCCGGTCAGCGGATCGGTCGAGCAGCTCTCCAGCTCCCCGCCGAGCACGTTGCGCGCCATACGGCCATTCGACCACGCACCCCGGCTCCCGGCATCCCGCACTGGACCTGAAGCCCGGTCGAGGTCGCACGCTGGTACGGGAACGGTGTGGAGGAGCGGGCGATGCAGGCGATCGTGGTGGACCGGTTCGGCGGGCCGGAGGTGCTGCAGGTGCGGGACGTGGCCGATCCCGCACCCGGCGACGGCGAGGTGCTCGTCGACGTCGGGGCCGCCGGGGTGCTGTGGGTGGACACCGCGATCCGCCGCGGCGCGGGGCCGCCGCACCTCGCGGCCGAGCCGCCGTACGTGCCCGGCGGGGTGGTCGCGGGGACGGTGACGGGGCTCGGTGCCGGGGTGGACCCGGACCTGCACGGGGCCCGGGTGGCGCTCCGGGCCCCGCACGGCGGCTACGTCGAGCGGGTCGTGGCGCCGGCGTCGTTGCTGGTCGCGGTGCCGGACGGCGTGGACCTCGGGGCTGCCGCCGCCCTGTTCGGGGACGGGGCCACCGCGCTGGCGCTGCTGGAACGCACGCCGGTGCACCCCGGGGAGCACGTGCTCGTCCTCCCGGCGGCGGGCGGCCTGGGGAGCCTGCTGGTGCAACTGGTGACGGCGGCAGGCGGCCGGGTGATCGGTGCCGCGCGGGGTGTGGCGCGCGGCCGGCAGGTGCGGGAGCTCGGCGCCGAGCACGTCGTCGACCACGGCCGTCCGGGCTGGGTGGCCGAGCTGCACGCGCTGCTGCCGCGCGGCCCGGCGGTGGTGTTCGACGGCGTCGGGGGCACGGCAGGCCGCTCGGCGGCCTGGCTGGTCGCCGACGGCGGCCGGTACAGCTCCTACGGCGCCGTCGGCGGTCCCCCGCCCGAGCCGGGGCCGTGCGAGGAACGCTCCCGGCGGCTCACCGTGGTGACCATGGAACAGCTCGCCGGTGTCGCGGCGGACGCGCCCCGCCGAGTAGGTGAGGTGCTGGCGCGCGCCGCACGCGGGGAGCTCCGGCCGCTGGTCGGAGCGGAGTACCCCCTCGCCGAGGCGGCCCGGGCCCACACGGACCTGGAGCGGCGCCGCTCCACGGGGAAGATCCTTCTGCGACCGTGAGACGCCCCGCCGCACCCGGGCGGCGGGGCGCCACGGGTGCCGTCAGAGGCGGACGCCGAGGAGCGCGTCCAGGGCGGTGCGGGCCAGCTGCGGGGCGCCGGCGTCGGTGCCGCGGCGGGTCAGCGCCTCGTCGGCCCAGGCGTCGACGGCGGCCAGCGCGCCGGGGGTGTCCAGGTCGTCGGCGAGGTGCGTGCGCAGCTTCGCGACCAGCTCGGCGGCGTCCGGGCCCGCGTCGAGCTCGACGGCCTCGCGCCAGCGGGCGACGCGGCCCTCCCCCTTCGCGTGCACCTCGTCGGTCCAGGACCGGTCGTCGCGGTAGTGCCCGTCGAGCAGCGCCACCCGTACGACGTTCGGGTCCACGCCGGAGCTGCGCAGCTTCGAGACGAAGACCAGGTTGCCCTTCGACTTCGACATCTTCTCGCCGTCGAGGCCGATCATCCCGGTGTGCACGTAGTGCCGGGCGAACGGGTGCTCGCCGGTGAGCGACTCGGCGTGCAGCGCCCCGCACTCGTGGTGCGGGAAGATCAGGTCGGAGCCGCCGCCGTTGAGGTCGATCTGCTGGCCGAGCCGGTTCAGCCCGATCGCGGCACACTCCACGTGCCACCCCGGACGCCCACGGCCGAGCCCGGACTCCCACGCCGGCTCCCCCGGCCGCGCCATCCGCCACAGCAGCGGGTCGAGCGGGTTCCGCTTGCCGGGCCGGTCCGGGTCGCCGCCGCGCTCGCGGGAGAACTGCAACATCGTCTCGAGGTCGTAGTTCGACTCGTAGCCGAACCGGCCGGTGGCGGAGACGTCGTGGTAGACGTCCGGGTACTCCGGGTCGTCCAGCCGGTAGGCCGCGCCGGAGGCGACCAGCTTCTCCACCAGCTCGGCGATCTCCGGGATCGCCTCGACCGCGCCGACGAACTGGCGCGGCGGCAGCACCCGCAGCGCCTCCATGTCCTCGCGGAACAGGGCCGTCTCGCGCAGCCCGAGCACGACCCAGTCGTCCTGGTCGCGCTCGGCCCGCTCGAGCAGGGGCTCGTCGATGTCGGTGACGTTCTGGACGTAGTGCACCTCGTGCCCGAGGTCGCGCCAGAGCCGGTTCACCAGGTCGAAGGCCAGGTAGGTGGCCGCGTGGCCCAGGTGGGTCGCGTCGTACGGGGTGATCCCGCAGACGTACATCGTCGCGACCGGGCCCGGCGCGGTCGGCCGCACCCGCCCGGTGGCGGTGTCGTGCAGCCGCAGCGGCGGACCGCTGCCCTCCAGTGCCGGGACGTCGGTCGGGGCCCAGGTCTCCATGCGGTCAAACCTACCTACGTGTCGGGAGTGCTCATGCGGACGAACGCGCCGGATCGTCCGCCGATTCCTCGGTCGCACGTGTCCGGTGCCGCAGTGACAGCAGCAGTCCGAGCACCATCGTGATCACGAGTCCGATGGCGGTGTACCAGGTGAAGCCGACGGCGTCCGGCGCGAACAGGAACAGCGAGCCCATCACGACCACCGCGACGGCGAACGCGACGATCGCGTCGGCCTGCCGGGCCCGGCGGACGACGATGCCGAGCGCGAACGCCCCGAGCAGCCCGCCGTAGGTGATCCCGGCGACCGAGAGCCCCAGCTCGACGACCGGGTCCTCGGTCGAGGTGAACAGGTTGGCGAAGACGATGAACACCAGCCCCCACACGAGCGTCGTGAACCGGGACAGCCGGATGCCCTGCTGCGCGGACAGCTCGCGCCGGGACAGCGTCTGCACCAGGTCGATCACGGTCGACGACGACAGCGCCGACAGCGACGAGCTCAGCGTCGACATCGCGGCGGCGAGGATCCCGGCCAGCAGGAGACCGGACACGCCCGCCGGGAGGCCCTCGACGATGAACTTCGGGAACAGCTCGTCGCCGGTCTCCAGTCCCAGCGCGCCCGGGGTCGCCCCGCCGTAGTAGCCCCAGAGGAAGAGCCCGACGACCAGGAACAGCGCGAACTGCACGCCGACGACGACCGCGGAGAAGATCAGCGCCTTCTGCCCGTCACGGACGGTCCGGCACGACAGCAGCCGCTGCACGATGATCTGGTCGACGCCGTGGCTCGCCATCGACAGCAGCGCGCCGCCCACGACCGCGGTCACGAAGGCGTAGGGGGCGGACAACGGGCTGGAGGTGAAGTCGAGCAGCTGGGTCTTCCCCGCGGCGACGGCGTCGTCCCAGAACCCGGCGGGCAGCTGCGGCCCGATCACCGCGAGCGCGACGATCCCGCCGGCGACGTAGAGCCCCATCTGCAGGACGTCGGTCCAGACGACCGCCTTGATCCCGCCGACGTAGGTGTAGGCGACCGTCACCAACGACAGGACGACGATGATCCAGAAGAACGAGACGTCGAGCCCCATCCCGGCGAGGATGACCTTGACCGGGATGGCGGCGGCGAACATCCGGACGCCGTCGGCGAGCAGCCGGGTCAGCAGGAACGCCACCGAGGCGGTGCCCTGCATCCCGCGACCGAACCGTTGCCCGAGGTAGCCGTAGGCGGTCGTCAGCCTCCCCGCGGCGTAGCGCGGCAGCAGGACGAACGCGACGACGATCCGGCCGATCAGGTAGCCCAGCGCCAGCTGCAGGTAGGTCAGCGAGCCCAGGTAGGCCACGGTCGGCACGCTGATCACGGTCAGCGCCGAGGTCTCGGTGGCGACGACCGACAGCGAGATGGCCCACCAGGGCATCTCGCGACCACCGAGGAAGTAGTCCTCGTTGGATCTCTGCCGGCCGGCCATCCAGAGTCCGATGCCGAGCGACAGCACCAGGTAGGCGACGATCACGATCAGGTCGAGGGTGCGCAGCACGGCGGCTCCCTGGGGTGTGGGCCCGGCGACACTGCCGGGAGCGGGGGACGGGTCGGGACGGGTCGGCGGTCCGGATCAGTCCGGGCGGGGTGGTGCGCCCGCCCGTCCGGTCGCGAGCCGGAGCCGGAGCCGGAGCGGCGGTTCCGCGGGTGCGGGCAGCCGCAGTGGTGCCGCTCCCGGGCTGATCCGGCCGGCGATCGTCGGCTCCCGGGCGCCGGTGCACGACGGCACCGTGGAGGCGACGCCGTGCCAGGTGAGGAACCCGAGCAGGGCGAACAGCAGCGCCTCCTTCCCGTCGCCGGGCAGGCCGGCGTCGGAGACCGGGGCGAGGCGGGCGGGCGCGAGCCGGCGTTCCAGCGCAGCGACGACGGCGGGGTTCCGCGCCCCGCCCCCGGAGACCAGCACCTCGCGGACGCCGTAGGGCGCCAGCGCGTCGGCGACGGTGCCCGCGGTCAGCTCGACGAGCGTCGCGAGCAGGTCGTCGGGCCGGTCGAGCACGGGGTGGCCGTCGAGCACCCGCGCGGTGTAGGCGGGGTCGAACAGCTCCTTGCCGGTGCTCTTCGGCGGTGGCAGCCGGTAGTACGGCTCGGCGACCAGCCGGGCCAGCGCGCCGGCGTCGACGGTGCCGCGGGCGGCGCGGACCCCGCCGGTGTCCTGGTGCGCACCCGTCGTGGCGCGGGCGGCGGCGTCGAGCAACGCGTTCGCCGGGCCGGTATCGAAAGCGGCCGCAGGTCCCGCCCCGACCACGGTGACGTTGGCGATCCCGCCCAGGTTGAGCGCGGCCACCGGTCCCCCGGCAGCCTCGGCACGGTCACCGAGCAGCAGGACGTCGAGGACGGAGGCGAGCGGGGCCCCGTGCCCGCCCGCCGCGACGTCACGGGCCCGCAGGTCCGACACCACGGGCAGGCCGGTGGCCTGCGCGATCCACGCGGGCTGGCCCAGCTGCAGGGTGCCGAGCACGGCACCGTCCTCGACATCGTGGAAGAGCGTCTGGCCGTGGCTCGCGACCAGGTCGGCGCGGCCGCCGGTGAGCTCGTCGATCCCCGTGCGTGCCGCCGCCGCGAACGCGTGGCCGAGCCCGGTGTCGATCCGCGCGACGGCGCCGAGCGTGGTCGCGGCCGGCGGGAGGGCCTCCAGGACGGCGGCACGCAGCTCCGGCTCGAACGGCACCTCGAGGTGCCCGAGCGGGGCCATGGTGACCGTCCCGCCACCGATCTCCAGGCCGGCCGCGGCGACGTCGATGCCGTCGACCGAGGTCCCCGAGGACAGGCCGACGACGATCACTCCGTGCCCCCGTCCACGGTGCCCCCGTCCACCGGGCCGCCGTCCACCGGGCCGCCGGCACCCGCCGCGACGGCAGCCGAGACGCGGCCGTCGGCACCGGAGAGGAGACGGCCCGCGGTGCGGGCGTCCACCCCGGCGAGCAGCGCGACGATCGCGGTCTTGGCGTGCCCGCCGGCGTCGTCGAGCGCGGTGCGCACCTCCCGCGGGCCGGCCCCGGTGGCCTCGCCGACGATCCGCTCCGCCCGGACGCGCAGCTTCACGTTGGTCGCTGCGACGTCGACCATCAGGTTGCGGTGCACCTTGCCGAGCCGGACCATCACGGCCGTCGACAGGGCGGTGAGCAGCATCTTCTGGCTGGTGCCCGCCTTCATCCGGGTCGAGCCCGCGACGATCTCCGGGCCGGTGTCGAGCGTGATCGCGACGTCGGCGAGTTCCGCCATGACGCTGCCGGGGTTGTTCGCGACGGCGACGGTGGCCGCCCCGGCCTCGCGGGCGGCGACGAGCAGCGCGCGGGCGTAGGGGGTCCGGCCGGACGCGCTGATCGCGATCACCAGGTCGTCGGGGCCGAGGTCCAGCGCGGCGAGATCGGCGCGGGCGGCGCCGGTGTCGTCCTCGGCGCCCTCGACCGCCCGCGTCATCGCGTCGGGGCCGCCGGCGAGGAGGGCGACCACCCGGTCGTCGCCGACGCCGTAGGTGGGGGCGAGCTCGGTCGCGTCGAGGACGGCGAGACGGCCCGCGGTGCCGGCGCCGCCGTAGACCATCCGGCCGCCGCGCTCCAGTCGCTCGACGGCGAGATCGGCGACGGCGGCGATCCGCTCCGCCTCGGCCCGCACGGCTTCGACGACGAGCGCGTCCTCGGTCGTGACGAGATCGACCAGCGCGCGGGTGGACCACTGGTCCAGGTCGGCGAGGTCGGGGCGGGCGCGCTCGGTGGCGAGGGCGCCGAGGTCCTCGGTCACCGCAGGACCCCGGGGAGCGGGGCGAGCAGGGCGTGGTGGGGCACGGTCGGGTCCTCCAGGAGCAGGCGGGCGCCGTCGAGGGCGTCGCCGCGGGGTGGGGTGCGGGTCAGGGCGCGGGCGGCGAGGGCGTCGTCGAGCGGACGGGTGAGCACCGGGCCCGCGTCGAGCAGGCCGCCGGCGCAGGCGACCGGCCACGGGCCGTCCGAGCCGTGCGGGCCGTGCGGGCCGTGCGGGCCGTGCGGGCCGTGCGGGCCTGCCGGTCCCGGATCGAGCCGGTCCCGGGCCGCGGCCGCGGTGTCGGCGAGATCGGACGCGGCCCGGGTGACGATCGCGCCCGCGACCGGGTCCCCGGTGCCCGCCGCGTCGACGACGTCCCGGGCGAACCGGGCGACCTCGCGGGCCGGGTTGTCCGAGCCGTGGATCCGGCCGGGCAGCCCGTCCGGGTCGCCCCAGCGGTCCCGCAGGCGTGCGAGCAGCGTCGCCGATCCGCCGGGACGGCCGTCGTGGGCGCGGAGCGCGGCGTCCAGACCGCCGCGGCCGATGGCGTGGCCGCTGCCCGCGTCGCCGAGCAGGTAGCCCCAGCCGTCCACCCGGGCCGGACGCCCGGCGGAGTCGATCCCGAGGGCGACGGTCCCCGTCCCGGCGGCCAGCACGACGCCCGGCGCCCCGCCGAGGGCTCCGGCGTGCCAGGTGGTCATGTCACTGGCCAGGAGGATCCGCACGCCCGCACCGAACCGCTCCCGCAGCCCGTCTGCGAGGGCATCGGCCCGGTCCGGTGCCGACGCGAGGCCGGCGAGTCCCGCGGCGACGGCGTCCGGGGCGGGCCAGCCGCCGGTGGCGCCGTCGACCGCGGCGAGGGCCCGGCCGACGCCGTCGCGGTCGGCGAGGCCGCTCGCCCCGCTCCACTCCCCCGTCGCGACGCGGTGGCCGTCCTCGACGAGGGCGGCCCGGCAGCCGGTCTTGCCGACGTCGAGCGCGAGCAGCCGGGTCACGTGGCACCCACTCCGGCCGCGACCGGGGCGATCTCGGCCTCGATGCGGTACCGGTCGCCCCGGTAGACGGCGCGGACGAACTCGAGCACCCGGCCGCCGTCGTCACGTGTGGTGCGCTCGAACAACAGCGCCGGGCTGTGCACCGGCACGCCCAGCAGGTCCGACTCGGGCCCGTCGGTGACCGTCGGCTCGATCGACTGGCGGCCACCGGCGACCGCGTGACCGTGCCGGGCCAGCAGCTCGTAGTACGACGCCGCGGCCAGGGTCTCCTCGGTCAGCCCGGGCACGAGGTCGGCCGGGACGTGCAGGGTCTCCAGGGCCATCGGCTCGTCGTCGGCGAGCCGCAGCCGCAACGCCCGGACGACGACGGCGTCCGGCGACAGCTCCAGGCGCCGGCCCAGCCGCGCCCCGGCCGGACCGGTCTCGAACTCCACGATCCGGGTGGCCGGGACCAGCCCGCGGGCCCGCATGTCCGCCGAGAACGACGTCGCGGTGAGCCCGTGCGCGATCCGCGGCCCGACGGCGAACACCCCGGCGCCCTGCCGGCGGCGCAGCCGGCCGGCGGCGACCAGCTCGTCGACGGCACGGCGCAGCGTCGTCCGGGACACGCCCACCTCGCGGGCGAGCTCGCGCTCGGGTGGCAGCGGGTCGCCCGCGGCCATGGCGTCGACCCGTTCGCGCAGCTCGTCGTGCAGCCGCCGGTACTTCATCGGCCCTCCTCCAGATCTGGACCAGTGGTACAGTTCTGCGCGCCGAATCGCAAGCCCTCCGGTGGACCACTGGACCACCGGACGTCGAGAGGAGTGCCGTGCCCGACGATCCCGGAGCCCTGATGGCCGCGGAGACCGCCGAGCAGCCGGAGGTCTGGCGGCGGCTGCTCGGCGCGTCCGGCCCCGGCGGGGAGTCCGGTGTGGACCAGGTGGCGGCACTGGTCAGGGACCGGTCACCGCGGTTCGTGCTGTTCGCCGCCCGCGGCACCAGCGACCATGCTGCGCTCTACGCCAAGTACCTGACCGAGATCCGGCTGGGCCTGCCCGCCGGGCTGGTGTCGCCGTCGACCCTGACCGCCTACGCGGCCCGTCCCGATCTGCGCGACGTCCTGCTCGTGGCGGTGAGCCAGTCCGGCGGCTCGCCGGACCTGCTGGCGTGCGTCGAGACCGCCCGGGCTCAGGGGGCACTGACGGTCGCCGTCACCAACGACGCCCGGTCGGCGCTCGCGACGGCCGCGGACGGGCACGTCGACGTCCTCGCCGGCCCCGAACGCGCGGTCGCGGCGACCAAGACCTACACCGCACAGCTGCTCGCGCTGCACCTGCTCGTGTCGGCGGTCCGCGGTGAGCCCGACGCCGGAGCAGCCACACTGCCCGGGCTGGGCGAGCGGGTGCTGGCCGGGGAGGACGCCGTCGTCGCGGTCGCCGCCCGGTACCGCTTCGCGCAGCGCATGATCACGACCGGGCGGGGCTACTCCTATCCGGCGGCCCGCGAGGCCGCGCTCAAGCTGATGGAGACCGCCTACGTCTCGGCGCAGGCGTTCTCCGGGGCGGACCTGCTGCACGGCCCGCTCGCCCTGGTGGACCCGCTGGTCCCGGTGCTGGCCGTCGTCTCCCCCGGTGCGGGCGGCGACGCGATGGCGCCGGTCCTGGCGTCGCTGGCCGCGCGGAACGCCGACGTCCTGCGGGTCGGCGGCGACGGCGGGCTGCCCCTGCCCGGCGCGCCGCGCGAGGAACTCGCGCCGCTGCTGGAGATCCTCCCGATGCAGCAGCTGGCCCGCCACGTCGCCGTCGCGCGCGGCGGGGACCCGGACGCGCCGCGCGGGCTGGCGAAGGTGACGGAGACCCTGTGAGCCTGCTCGTCGCCGCGGAGACGCTGGCCACGGGCACCGGGGACGGGCCGGGGCCCGGGTGGGTGGAGCTCGGCGGAGGCCGGGTGACGGCTGCCGGTTCCGGGCCGCCGCCGCGGGAACCGGACCGGCGGGCCGCCGTCGTCGTCCCGGGGTTCGTGGACCTGCACTGCCACGGCGGGGGCGGCGCCGCCTTCGGCACCGACGCCGCCGAGGCGGCCCGGGTGGCCGCGTTCCACGCCGCCCGCGGCACGACGACGATGCTCGCCTCCCTGGTCACGCTCCCCCGAGCCGAGCTTCTCGCCGCCGTCCGGGCGTTGCGGCCGCTCGTCGACGACGGCGTCATCGCCGGGGTGCACCTGGAGGGGCCCTGGCTGGCCGCCTCCCGGTGCGGGGCCCACGACCCCGCGCTGCTGCGCGACCCGGACCCGGCCGAGCTGGAGCCGCTGCTCGCCACCGGCGCCGTCGCCGTCGTGACGGTCGCGCCCGAGCTCCCCGGCGGGCTCGCGGCGATCGAGCAGGTGCACCGGGCCGGGGCACTCGCGGCCGTCGGGCACACCGCGGCCGGCTACGACCTCACCCGCCGCGCGGTCGACGCCGGCGCCCGCCTCGGGACGCACCTGTTCAACGCGATGGCGCCGCTGCACCACCGCGATCCCGGCCCGGTCGCGGCGCTGCTCGCCGATCCCCGCGCCGCCGTCGAGCTGATCACCGACGGCGTGCACGTGCACCCGGCGCTGTGGGAGATCGTGGACCGCGCGGCGCCGGGGCGGGTCGCGGCGGTCACCGACGCGATGGCCGCGGCCGGCATGCCGGACGGCGGCTACCGGCTCGGTGCGCTCGACGTCCGGGTCGACGGTGGCGTCGCACGCCTCGCCGACGGGACGATCGCCGGATCGACCGCGACCGCCGACGCGCTGTTCCGCCGGATCGTGGCGGCGCACCCGGGCCCGCGGGAGGCGGCACTGGCCCGGGCCGTCGCGTGGACCTCGACGACCCCGGCCCGCCTGCTCGGGCACACCGGCGCCGGTCGTCTCGACGCGGGCGCGCGGGCCGATCTCGTGCTGCTGTCCGACGACCTCGTGGTCGAGGGCGTCCTGCGGGGTGGCGCGCCCGTCACCTGACCGGCGCCGTGCCCCGCGTCACCACCACTCGACGTCCAGCTTGGACTCGATCTCGCGGACGTGCCTGCGTGCGCAGGCCGGGCACAGCCAGCCGTCCCGGCCGCGCTCGTCGCGGTCGGACACCCACCCCGCGACGGCCGCCGCACCGGCGTCGCCGGGCCGTACGGCGCCGCACAACCGGCAGGCGGGCGTCGTCATGTCCGAGATGGTGCTCCGGACGCGGCCGGGTTGTCGAGATGTTCCCGGCGCCGGCCGAGGCGGTTCGCGATCGCCGCGCAGGCCATCAGCTGGATCTGATGGAACAGCATCAGGGGCAGCACGACCAGCGCCGCCGCCGGGCCGCCGAACAGCACGCCGGCCATCGGCAGCCCGCTGGCCAGGGACTTCTTGGAGCCGCAGAACACGATGGCGATCCGGTCCGCGGACCGGAAGCCGAGTGCGCGGGTGCCGAGCGCCGTCAGCCCCAGTACGACGGCCAGCAGCAGCACGCAGACACCCAGCAGGACGCCCAGCGAGAGCGGGGTGAGGGTCCGCCAGGTCCCGGCGACGACACCCTCGCTGAACGCCGTGTAGACGACGAGCAGGATCGAGCCGCGGTCCACGAGGACCAGCCGGGACCGGTGCGCCGTCACCCACCGGCCGATCAGCGGCCGCGCCGCCTGCCCCGCGAGGAACGGCACGAGCAGCCGGAGCGCGATGTCGCCGAACGTCGCCGCGTCGAACCCGCCGCTGGTCGCGAGCAGCAGCGCGGCGAGCACCGGGGTCAGGAACACGCCGAGCACGTTCGACACCGACGCCGCCACGATCGCGGCCGGGACGTTGCCGCGGGCGATCCCGGTGAAGGCGATCGACGACTGCACGGTCGACGGCAGGCAGCACAGGAACACGACGCCGGTCGCCAGCGGCGCGGGCAGGAGCCACTCCGGCAACAGCAGCGCCGTCGCCCCGACCAGCGGGAAGACCACGAACGACGCGGCGAGCACCGTCGAGTGCAGCCGCCAGTTCCGCAGGCCGGAGAACGCCTCCGCCGCGGAGAGCCGGGCGCCGTAGAGGAAGAACAGCAGCGCGATCGCCGCCGTCACCGCGCCGTCGGCCACGTCGGCGGCCGTGCCCCGGGCCGGTACGAGCGCCGCGACCCCGACGGTGAGGACCAGCAGCACCAGGAACGGATCGGGACGCACACGCACCCGACCGATTCTCCGCGCACCGCTGCCATCGGGAAACCAGCTGAGCACACTCACTGTCAGCGCGTTCTACGATGACCGGGTGATGGATCCGGTGCTGCTGCGCTCGTTTGCCGCCGTCGCGCGGATGCGGAGCTTCACCCGTGCCGCGACGGCGCTGGGGCTCGGGCAGTCCACGGTCAGCCAGCACGTGCGGAAGCTGGAGGCGATCGTCGGGCGCCCGCTGCTCGACCGCGACACGCACTCGGTGGCCCTCACCGCCGACGGCGAGGCGATGCAGGAGTTCGCCGCGACCATCCTCGACGCCGGGGACCGCGCCCTGGCGCACTTCCGCTCCGCCCGGGTGCACGGACGGGTCCGGTTCGGCGTCTCGGAGGACCTGGTCCTCACCCGGCTCCCGGCGATCCTCGCCGACTTCCGGCGCCGCTACCCCGAGGTCGAGCTGCGGCTGACCGTCGGGCTGGCCGACAGCCTCGAACGACGCCTGGACCGCGGCGAGCTGGACCTGATCTTCGCCAAGCGGGCGCCCGGGGCGGACGGCGACCCGGCCGTCGTGCGCCGCGACCGGTTCGTGTGGGTCGGCCCGCCGGGCTGCGGGATCGGGCCGGACGACCCCGTCCCGCTGCTCGGCTATCCGCCGCCGAGCCTGTCCCGCAGCGCCGCGGTCGGCGCGCTCGAGGCGGCCGGACGCCCCTGGCGGATGGTCTGCACCAGCGGCAGCCTCTCCGGCCTGCGGGCCGCCGCGCTCGCCGGGCTGGGCGTGCTGGCACACGCCGGGACCCTGGTGCCGGACGGCCTGGAGGAGGTCCCGGCCCGTGCGGGGCTGCCGGCCCTCGGACCGGTCGAGGTCGTGCTGGTGCACGGCAGACGCCGGACCGGCCCGGCCGAGGCACTGGCCCACAGCATCCGGACCGCAGCCGCCGACCTCCGCTCGGGCGCGTAGCACCGCCCGGTCCCGCGCCCGCACCTGGTCGCCGCACCGCGCACCCCTCGCGTGGGGTGCGGCGCACGACCACGGGTGCGGCGCACGACCGACGGGCCCGGGCCCGCCAGGGCTCTGGCCCCCAGTGCTCGGGCCCCGCAGTGCTCGGGCCACCAGCGCTCGGGCCACCCAGTGCTCGGGCCCTCAGGGCTCGGGCCCTCAGGGCTCGGGCCCCGCAGTGCCCGGGCCCCAGCGCTCGCGCACCTCGTCCCACGCTGACGCACCCCGTTCCCGGCCGCCGCACCTCGCTCCGGCCCGGCGCACCCGCTGCGTGGGGTGCGGCGCACGGTCACGGGGTGCCGCGACAGGGCTCAGGGTGCCGCGCGCCGTCACGGACGCGCAGCCGGGCCCGGGATCGGCTCGCCCGTCCCCGCCCGTCCGGCGCACCGCGGCCGTGTCCGGCGCACCCCGTCACCGCTCTGGGCACCCGTCGCCTGGGGTGCGGCGCCGGGGCACGGGGAGCCGCGACCGGGCAGCGGGTGCGGCGCTGGGGCACGGGGAGCCGCGGCCGAGCACGGGTGCGGCGGCGGGCACGGGGTGCGGCACCCGGGCAGGGTGCGGCACCCGGGCACGGCGTGCGGTGCCCGGGCACGGCGTGCGGTGCCCGGGCACGGGGTGCGACAGGCGAGCAGCGGGTGCGGCGGCCGGGCCGGGAGAGCGCGGCGCGGGGTGCGGGTGCGGGGCGGCGCACACGATCTGTCCGGTGCGGGATCCGGCGGCTAGGGTCCTCGATCGTGCGACGACGCCGGGGGTTCCTGTCCACCGTCCTGCTCAGCGTGGCTGTGCTGACCGGGTGCGGGACGGGGGACCAGGTGGACTCACCGGCGCTCGCCCGGATCGCCGAGTCCGGGGAGCTGCGGGTGTGCTCGACCGGTGACTACCGGCCCCTCACCCACCTCGCCGCGGACGGGACCTGGTCCGGTATCGACGTCGACATGGCCCGTGACCTGGCAGCGGAGCTCGGCGCGCGGACGACGATGGTGGAGACGACCTGGTCGGGCCTGCTCGACGACGTCGTCGCCGGGAAGTGCGACATCGCCGTCGGCGGGGTGTCGATCACGCCGGACCGTGCGGAGAGGGCCGCGTTCACGATCCCGTACCTGCGGGACGGCAAGACGCCCATCGTCCGCTGCCCCGACGCGGAACGGTTCCGGACCGTCGCCGACATCGACAGGCCGGGGGTGCGGGCCGTGGTGAACCCCGGCGGCACCAACGAGCGGTTCGCCCGGGAGAACCTGCGCAACGCGACGATCGTGCCGCACCCGGACAACAACACGATCTTCGACGTCGTCGCCGACGGCGGCGCGGACCTCATGGTCACCGACGCCATCGAGACCCGCTGGCAGGCCGCTCAGCGGCCGGGCGAGCTGTGCGCGGTGCACCCCGAGGACCCCTTCACCGACTCGGAGAAGGCGTACCTGACGCAGGCCGGCGACCCGGCGTTCACCCAGCGCGTCGACGTCTGGCTGAAGACCGCCCGGACCGACGGCACCTGGGAGCGGTTCGCCCGTCCCTGGCTCGGCTGAGCGGTTCTGTCGGGGGTCCCTGCCACGGTGCGGGCATGCGGATCGTGGTGACCACGCCGACGGGGAACGTCGGCTCGCGGGTGCTCCGGCTCCTGGTGCAGGCCGGGGTGCGTCCGGTCGCCCTCGCGCGCGACCCGGCCCGGCTGCCTCCGGACCTGGCCGGGTTCGTCGAGGTGGCGCAGGCCGACCAGACCGACCGTGACGCCGTCCTGCGCGCGACGGCGGGAGCGGACCGGCTGTACTGGGTGAACCCTCCGGGGCCGCCCGGTTCGGATCCGATGGAGCAGCACGCGGTCTGCGCGGAGGTGGTGGCCGCGGCCGTTCGGGAGAACGGGATCGGCGGCACCGTGTTCCAGAGCAGTGGCGGCGCGGAGCGGCGGCACGGCACCGGCGACATCGACGGGCTCGGTGCGACCGAGGAGGCGCTCGACGCCACCGGGGCACCGGTCCTGCACCTGCGCTGCGGCTACTTCACGACGAACCTGCTGATGTCGGCGGCGGAGATCGCGGACGGCACGCTGTCCACGCCGTGGCCGCTCGACCATCCGCTGCCCTGGGTGGATCCACGCGACATCGGCGACGTGGCGGCCGTCCGGCTGCTCGGCCCCGCGTGGACGGGCCGGAGCGTCCAGGGTGTGCACGGCCCCGAGGACCTCTGCTTCGCGCAGGCGGCGGACGTGCTGTCCGGGGTGCTCGGGCACCCGGTGCGCCCGGTGCACCTGCCCGACGCCGGGTTCCGCGCGATGCTCGCCGCCGCCGGGCTGAGCGCGCCCGAGGTCGACGCGGTGGCCGGCATGGCCGCCGGGCTGACCGACGGCGTCGCCCCCGAGCCGCCGCGGGACGCGACGACCACCACGCCGACGTCGCTGCGGTCGTGGGCCGCGGAGCACCTGCGCGGGGCCGTCGCGCCCGGCCCGTGACCGGGTCAGCCCGTCCGCTTGCGCAGGTAGTCCGCGACCACCTCCGCACCGAGCCCGTCCAGGTCGGGGTTCACGACCCGGCCGCCGGCGCGACGGGCCAGCCGGTCTATGAACGCGGCCAGCCCGGGGTCGTCGCCGAGCACGAAGAACGTGAACCGTGCGTCCATCCCGATCAGCCGGTCCAGCCCGTCGACGGTCGCGCGGAGCGTGTGCGGGCTGGGCGGGTAGTCGAAGTACGCCTCGCCGTCGCGTTCCAGGTGCGCGGTGGGCTCGCCGTCGGTGACGACCAGGACCACCGGGGTGGCGTCCGGCTGCCGGGCGAGCCGCTCGCGGGCCAGCAGCAGGGCGTGGTGCAGGTTCGTGCCCTGCATGTACACGCCCTCCAACCCGACCAGCTCGGCGAGGTCGACGGTCTGCGCGTGCCGCCCGAACGTGATCAGCGACAGGTCGTCGCCGCGGAACCGGGTCGAGATCAGCTGGTGCAGGGCCAGCGCCGTGCGCTTCATCGGCACCCAGCGGCCCTCGGCCACCATCGACCACGAGGTATCCACCAGCAGCGTCACCGCGGCGCGGGTCCGCTGCTCGGTCTCGACGATCTCGACGTCGGCCACGTCGAGCGCGCGGTCGTCGCCGCCCGCCCGCCGCAGCTGCGCGTTGAGCAGGGTGCGCGGCACCGACCAGGCCTCGGTGTCGCCGAACGCCCACGGCCGGGTCGCCCCGGTCGCCTCCCCCGCCGCACCGGCGCGGCGGGTCTCCCGCTGTCCCTGGCGCCCCGCGATCCGGTCGGCGACGTCGCGCAGCACGGACTGCCCGAGGGTGCGCAACGCCTTCGGCGAGAGCATCAGCGACCCGTCGGGCGCCCGCCGGAAGAGGTCCTGGCGCTGCAGCTCCCGCTCCAGCTCGGCGAGCGTGCGGGCGTCGGCCGCCGCCTCCGGGCCGAGCATCTCGGTGAGCGCGTCGAGGTCGATGTCCTCCATGCGTGCACCCGGGTAGCTCTGGGCGAGCTGCTCGGCCAGCGCGTCGAGCTGCCCGAGCTGCTCCAGCGCGCGGGTCGCCTCGCCCATGCCCATCGGGTTGTCGCCGCGGAAGTTCCCCTCCCCCGACCAGTCCTCGCCGGACCGCATGCCCTGCAGCTGGGCGTCGAGCCGCGCCAGCGACTGCGCGAGCCGCGGGTCGCCGAACGCCTGCTGGGCCAGCTCGGCGAGCTCGGCCCGCTGCTCGGCCGACATCGAGTTCATCATCCGCTGGGCGGCCGCGGACCGGGCGGCCAGCGCGTCGACCAGCTCCTCGGTGTTCTGCGGGTTCTCCGGGAAGTGGTCACCGTGCTTGCCCATGAACTCGGCGAACCGCTCCGTGGTGTCCTCGCCGCGGGCGTGGTGCTCCAGGAGGTCGTTGAGGTCGTCGAGCATCTCGTTGATCCGCTCGACGTCCTCCGGCGTCGCTCCTTCGAGCGCCTGCTTCATGCCCTCGAAGCGCTGGTCGAGCATCTCCCGGCCGAGCAGGTCGCGGATCTCGGAGTACGCCTCGCGGGCGTCGGCGGACCGCCAGTCGTAGGAGCCCAGTTCGCGGACGGCACCGCCGGTGTCGGACGGCAGGGCGTCGAGCTGCATCTCGCGGAACCGGGCGTCGTCGGAGTCCTCGTTGCGCAGGGACTCCTGCTCGGCGTCGAGGGCACGCTGCAGGAGCTCGCGGACCTCCTGCAGCGTGCCGTCGATCCGGTTGTCCCGCTGCAGGTCGCGACGCTGCTCCCAGACACGGCGGGTCAGGTCGTCGAGACCGCGACGCCCGTCGAGACCGCGCCGCATGAGCTCCTGCAGCGCCTGCCGCGGGGAGCTGCCCTCCATGACGTCGCGACCGATCTGGTCCATCGCGGACCGGATGTCGAACGGCGGCGCCAGCGGGTCGGGCCCGCCGGTGTAGGGCCCGTAGGCCCAACGCCGCTTCGCGCGGCGCGGATCAGCCATACGACACCGTGTCCCCGTCGTCGCCGGCGTCCTTCGCGAGCTTCCGGGTGAGGAACAGGTACTCCAGGGCCAGCTCGGCGGCCGAGGCCATCGGGCCCGGGTCCTCGGTGCCGGACGCACCGAGCTTCCCGGCGATCTCGGTGAGCGCCCCGACCTGCGGCAGCGCGGCGACGACGTCGCGGGCCGGGACCCGCTCACCGGTACGGACCGGGCGGGTGGAGACCTCGACCGCGAGCTCGTCGAGATCGACGCCGCGCAGCGCGAACCGCGCGGTGTCGGCGGTGGCGCGGCGCAGCAGGTGCTCCAGCACCTCGTCCTCGCGCCCCTCCTCGCCGGCCGCGAACTCCAGCTTGCCGCGCAGCACGGCGGGCACCGACTCCAGGTCGACCGGGCGGGCGTAGGCGCGGTCCTCACCGACGAGCGCGGCCCGGCGCAGCGCGGCGGCGGCGACGGTCTCCGCCGCGGCGACGGCGAACCGGGCCGAGACGCCGGAGCCCTGGTCGATCGCCGAGGACTCCCGCAGGTGCCGGGTGAACCGGGCGACGACCTCGATCAGGTGCCGCGGGACCTCGGCCTCCAGCGAGGCCTCCTGCGCGACGAGCTCGACCTCGGGCGCCAGCTCCAGCGGGTAGTGGGTGCGGACCTCGGCGCCGAACCGGTCCTTGAGCGGGGTGATGATCCGCCCGCGGTTGGTGTAGTCCTCCGGGTTCGCGCTCGCGACGAGCAGCACGTCCAGCGGCAGCCGCAGCGTGTAGCCGCGGACCTGGATGTCGCGCTCCTCCATCACGTTGAGCAGCGCGACCTGGATGCGTTCGGCCAGGTCGGGCAGCTCGTTGATGGCGACGATCCCGCGGTGCGCCCGCGGGACGAGACCGAAGTGGATGGTCTCCGGGTCCCCCAGCGAGCGGCCCTCGGCGACCTTGACCGGGTCGACGTCGCCGATCAGGTCGGCGACCGAGGTGTCCGGGGTGGCGAGCTTCTCGGTGTAGCGGTGCGAGCGGTGCACCCAGGCGACGGGCAGGTCGTCGCCCAGCTCCTCCGCCCGCCGGACGGAGGCCGGTGTGATCGGCTCGTAGGGGTGCTCACCGATCTCGGAGCCGTCGATGACGGGGGCCCACTCGTCGAGCAGGTTGCCCAGCGACCGCAGGAGCCGGGTCTTGCCCTGGCCGCGCTCACCGAGCAGGACGAGGTCGTGGCCGGCGATGAGGGCCCGCTCGAGCTGCGGGACGACGGTGTCGGAGAACCCGACGATGCCGGGCCAGGGGTCGCGGCCCTCGCGCAGGGCCGCCAGGAGGTTGTCGCGGATCTCTTGCTTCACGCCCCGCAGTTCGTGGCCGGACGTACGCAGCGCGCCGACGGTACGGGGAAGGTCAGGTGTGACGGGCACGGATTCCACGCTACGCCCGGTCGCGGCGACCGGCGCGCGATCGCGTCGTGCCCCGGGCGGAAGGTCCGGGGTGACCGGCGCCACGGTGCGCCGGCCCGGCGGCAGAGAATACTGTCTGGCTGTACAGATAGTTTGTCGGGCGGCTCCGGGAGGACCGATGGAGGGCACGCGGGACGGGCGTCGCCGTCGCGGTGCGGACACCCGCCGCGCACTCGTCGACTCAGCCGTCGACGTCGTCACCACCGGCGGGTTCGACCGGCTCACCCTGCGCGAGGTCGCGTCCCGGGCCGGGGTCTCCCCCGCGTCGGCCACCTACCACTTCGGCACGGTCGCGGACCTGCTCGCCGCCGTCGTCGCGGAGCTGGACGACCGGTCGACCGCACGGCTCGCGGACCTGACCCGGCGCAGCCGGGCCGGCGAGCTCACCCTGCTCGACGCCTGCACGACCTACCTCGTCGACCTGCTCGGCCCGGGTCGTCGGGCGTACCTGACCATGCTGGAGCTGCGGATCCGCGCCGCCCGCGATCCCGGCCGGGTGGCGCCGCCCGGCGGGCAGGACGCCGTCGTCGACCTGATCCAGGACCACCTCGGCAACCGGGACCGGGCCCGCGAGCTGTTCGCCTCGGTGGTCGGGCTGGCCACCCTCGGTGCGCTCGACCCGGCCGAACCGGATCCGGCCCGGATCCGCGACCACATGGCCCGCCTCCTCGACAGCCACGGCCTGGCCCGGGAACCCGCGCGGACCGCGGAGGGAGAACGCTCGTGAGCACGCACTGGCCCACCGGCCGCATCACCCGCACCGATCTCGCCGCACGCGTCGGTGCGGAGCGGGCCGAGATGGCCGGGCGCGCGCTGCGCACCGGTGACCCGCTCGCGGACGCCGTCGTCGCCGAGATCCGGGACGGCGGTCGCGAGGTCCGTGCCCGGCTCGATCTCGGCATCCGGGAGGGGCTCGCCGCGCTGGAGGACCCACCGCCCGCCGTCGCCGCACTGCTGGCGTCGGCGGAGTCGCTGCCCCCGGGCGCCGACCCGGCGCTGCTCGACACCGGTGCGCGGCCGCTGTTCACCTCACCGCCGCCCGTGCACACCCTCTCGCTGTCCGCCGGGGCGTTGCTGCGCACCTACGGATCGCCGTCGATCGCGGTCCTGCTCGACACCACGGGCCGGCTCGTCGACGGTGCGGAGCGCCGTCTCGCCGAGACCGGCCGCTGGCTGCTCTCGGCGACCCTGCCCGGTGGGCTGCGTCCCGGCAGCCCCGGCTACATCACGACGCTGCAGGTCCGGATGCTGCACGCGCACATGCGGGAGCTCGCCCGCACCCGCGGCTACGACGAGACGGTGCACGGTGTCGCGATCAACCAGATCGACCTCGCCCGGACCTGGCTCGACTTCACTCTCGTCTCGCTGACCGCCGAGGAGACCATCGGTTTCGGGCTCACCGGTCCGGAGACCGCCGAGGTGTACGCCTACTGGCAGGTGCTCGCCCACCAGCTCGGCATCGAGCCGGAGCTGCTCGACGGGATCACCGGCCACGCGGGGGCCGCCCGGCTCGACGCGCTCGTCGGCGCCGTCACCGGGCCGCTCGCCCCGCAGTCCCGCACGCTCGCGGCCGCCACCGTCGACGCCGTCGCGGGGCTGCTGCGCGAGCCGCTGCGGCTCCCGCTCCCGGCCGGGCGGCTCCTGCTGGAGGTCCTGGGCCGCCGCTTCCACGGGCCGGCCACCGCGGACGCGCTGGGTCTGCGCCGCAACGCCGGGCTCGATGCGCTCCTCGGCGCCGGTGCGCGCGTGGTGCGGGCCCGGCGGGCGTGGATCCGCCGACGGCCCGGCGCGCTGGAACGGACCCGGGCCCGTCACGTCGCCGCGACCCGCGCGATCCTCGCCGCGGACGGCGCCCCCGCGCTGTTCCAGACGTACCGGCCGGACACGTCCGAACCCGCCCGGAGCTGACGACGCCCACCAGGGGTCAGTCCGCCGGCCCCGGGTCCGGGGTGCCGTTGTCCCACCACTCGACCCGCATGCCGGCCGCCCGCACCGCGGCCTCGGCCTCCCCCCGCCGGTCCGCGGGGGTGACGAGCACCAGGCCACCCGCCCGGCGACGGCGGCGGGCCAGCGCCGCCGCGACCCGCGGCAACGGCTGGCGGTGCGTCCCCCGCTCGCCGAGCTGCGGGTAGGTGTCGGCGACGGCGAGCAGCGTCCCGCCCGGGCCGTCCTCCCGGCCGTAGAGCACGACGAAGTGCCCGACCCGCCAGTCCGCGCGCGGCAGCCCGCTGTCGTCGCCGGTCTCCAGGAACGCCTCGAGATCCTCCGCCGGGGTGTGCGACGAGACGAACCACCTGGTCAGGACGTTCGCGATCGGCAGCAGCGGGATGCCGACGACGTTGTCGAGCAGGACGCGCAGCCGGTCGGCGCTCCACGTCCCGGTGGCCGGGACCGCCGCGAGCGCGCCGCCGGAGAGCTCCTCGACGGCGCGGCCGACGCCGGGCGCCGACGTCCCGGCGCGCTCGGCCGACGCGGTCCGGCCGACGCCCGTCCAGGCGTCGGTCCGCGACGGGGCGGTGGGCGGCCGGGCGGACACGACGTCCTCGGCGAGGACGGCGCTCCCGGCCGCGCGGGCGAACGCCGTCACGTCCGGGACCGGTGCTCCGGTCAGCGCCGAGACCGCGAGCCGCGCCACGAACGGCCCGCACAGCTGGTCGGGCTGGGGCAGTGCCGCGGCGTGCTCGGCCAGGAGCAGGTCGACCGCGGTGAAGGGCACGAAGGCCATGGGCGGGGCCGTCAGTACCGGAAGCGGAGCGCGGCCAGCACGTCGTCGACCGCCCGGCCCTCGGCGGACGCGGCGTCGGAGGCCCGCACGGCGCGGAACGCCCCGGTGAGCTCCTCCCCCAGCACCCCGGTGATCCGCGGGTTCGCGTGCAGCGCGGCTGCCTGCTCCTCCGGTGTGGCGGGCAGCGCGACGATCCCGGCGGCGTCGCGCTCGGCGGCGGTCCACGTACCGGGATCGCTCTGCACCGGGTCCGGCAGCGGGGGCCGGTCGGCCAGCCCCGCCAGCCCGGCGCCGATGACCACGGCCTGGGCGAGGTAGGGGTTGGCGGAGGCGTCGGAGACCTTCAGCTCGACGTTCGCGTGCGCCGCACCGAGCAGTCCGGTCGCCGGGACCATCCGCAGCGCCGCCTCCCGGTTCTGCACGCCCCAGAACGCGTACGCGGCGGCGAAGTGGCCGGGACGGCGCCGGTGCAGCGACCCGACGCTCGGCGCGGTCACCCCGGCGACGGCGGGCAGGTCGCGGAGCAGCCCGGCCAGCCACGCGGACCCGTCGCCGGTCAGCCCCGCCGGGCCCTCACCACCGGCGAGCAGGGGCACGTCGCCGCGGGAGACCGAGGTGTGCAGGTGCCAGCCGTTGCCCGCCGACGACGTCGACGGCAGGGGCGCGAAGCTCGCCCGGAACCCGTGCGCGGCCGCGGCGGCGTGCACCGTCTGGCGGGCCAGCAGCTGGCGGTCCGCGGCCGTGAGCGGATCGGCGGCCTCGATGCTCAGCTCGATCTGGGCGGGCCCGAACTCGGCGTGGAACTGCCCGACCGGGACCCCGTTGTCGCGCAGGTCGCCGAGCAGCCGGGTGACGAAGCCGTCCAGGCCGACCAGCGCGTTCGGCCCGTAGACCGGTCCGGTGAAGGCGGGCACCGGGGGTTCGGCGCCGTCGTCGAGGTAGAGCGCGAACTCGAGCTCGTACCCGGCGCGCACGGTCACGCCGGCCCGGTCGGCGGCGGCGAGCTGCCGTTCGAGGACCCCGCGCGGGTCGTACGGCCAGGCCGCCCCGTCGTCGGCGACGAGCCGGCCCGGCGACCAGCCCAGACCACGCCGCCGGGCGAGCGGGACGACGGCGTCCGGGCCGGCCGCCGGGACCAGCCGGACGTCGCCGGACGGGGTCGAGATCCCGGGCGCGTCGAACGTGATGGCGTCGCCGGTGTCGAAGACGGCGAACAGCGACGTCACCCCGACACCGCGGTGGGCCACGTCGGACAGGCTCTCGACCGGCACCGTGCGCGAGCGCAGGACGCCGTTGTTGTCGGCCCAGCCGATCGTCACACCGACCACGCCCCGGTCGGCCAGTGCACGGGTACGGCCCTCGAACCCGTGCGCGTCGGGCAGCGTCATGCCGGGCAGCGTATCGGCGCGAGCTGTGATCAGGGGGCCCCGCGGGCCGTGATCAGGGGGCCAGCAGCAGCCACAGCGGCCCGGCGACGAGTGCCACCGCGACCACACGGACCAGCCACCGCACCGCCGCGGGCAGCGGCGCCGGCGGGGCGGTGACCCGGTCGATCCGGGCCTCCAGCGCGTCGGTGAACGACGACAGCGCCGCCGCCGGGGCCGACCCGCCGACGGCCTTGAGCGCCGTCGCCAGCTCGGTGGGGTCGCACAGCTTGCGGGCGACGTCGTCGGCCCGCATCTCGATCAGCCGGGCGACGGCGAGCTGGGCGCACACCATCCCGCGCACGAACGGCGCCGTCGCGCCCCACGCGACGAACGGGAGGACCACCAGATCGTGCCGTTCCCGCAGGTGGGCGCGCTCGTGGGCGAGGACGGCGACGACACCGGGGGTGTCGAGGGCGTCCAGCACCCCGGCCGACACGACGAGCCGCGAGCTGCGCCCGGGCAGGCAGTAGGCGACCGGGACCGGGTGGTCGAGCACGCGGGTACCGGAGGCGTACGGCCAGGGGGTGGCGAGGACGTCGAGCAGGTCGCGGTGGCGGCGGCGGGCCCGCAGCGTCCGGACCGTGGTGACGACCAGGACCGCCAGCAGCCGGATCAGCAGGCCGAGCGCGATCAGCAGCGCGCCCACGTGCAGCGGGTCCATCGCGGCGGGCCAGCCGCCCGACGCGAGCGACTCCCGGAACGCCCACGCCGCGGCCGGGAGGCTGTCGCCCATCGGGGACAGCCCGTAGGCCAGCCCGGCACCGAACAGCGAGATCCCCCCGCCGAGCCCGACGGCCTGCCACAGCAGCAGGGCCCCCACCGGGTCCCGCGCGGGCCAGCGGGCCCCCGCGAGCGCACGGCTGAACGGCTCGGCGAGTGCCAGGCCGAGCAGCCCGAGTCCCAGCGCGATCAGCTCCATCGCGTCACATCGTGGCCGAACCTGCGGCGGCGCGCTGCACGACCCCTCCGATACAACGGGGAGCCGGGCGGCCGGACCGGTGGCCGCGTGCGCTCAGCCCAGCAGGTCCCGGAGCCGCGAGCGCTCCTCGTCGGACATCGTTCCGAGGAAGCGGGCGAGCGCGGCGCCACGGTCGGACGCGTCGTCCAGGGCGTCGCTCATCAGCTCCGCCACGTGGTCCTCGCGGCTGGCCACCGGGCGGTAGTGGTGCGCCCGGCCGTCGCGGATCCGCTGCACCAGCTGCTTGCGCTCGAGGCGGCCCAGCACCGTGAGCACGGTGGTGGTGGCCAGGTCCCGGTCGGCGAGCTGGTCCTGCACCTCACGCGCGGTCATGTCCCGGTCGGTCTCCCACAGGACGTTCATGACCGCTCGCTCCAGCTCCCCCAGACTCGTCACGCAGCTCATCCTACGCGAACCGTTCTACGGTGTGTAGAAAGGCTCCGGGAGAAACGTCACACCCGGTTGCACGGCAGGACATCCGCCGGTCACCCATGGTCCGGTGCGGACAGGAGGCTCAGTGCACCTGGACCTGGTCGCCGACCTGGAGGCCGTCGAACCAGACCTTCGCGTTCGCCTCGTCGAGCTTCACGCACCCCGCCGACGGCGTGTCCATCCGGCCCTGGTGGAAGGCGACGCCGCCCTCGGCGAAGAACACCGACCAGGGCATCTGCGTCCAGCTCTCCCGGCTGGTCCACTGCTCGGCCTTCCACTGCACGCCGAACGTCCCGCGCGGGGTCGGGTCGGACGCGTCGCCGGGGCGCATCGGCACCGGCCCGGTGACGACGGCGCCGTCCTCGATCAGCCAGGTCGAGCGGGCGGCGACGTCCACGCACGCCCGCGCCGACGCCGTGCACGGCGTGCCCGGGACGAGCGCACCGGAGGCGACCTGCGGTGCGGACGCGGGGGCCGGCTCGGCCGAGTCGGACGACGGCTCGGCGATCGCGACGCCCGCGGTGAGTGCGGCGGCCAGCGCCAGCACCCCGGCCAGGGAACCGATCCACCGGCCACGCCGGATCCGTCGCTGCATCCGTCCCGTCCTCCTGTCGAGCCCGGCCGGCGGCGACTGCCGTCCGTTCCGGGGCGACGACCACGCGGACTCGACGCCCTCCGCGATCATCTGCTTCCGGAGGGTAGCCGAAGAGGATCTTCATCCGTGCGGGGGGTCCGCACGCGTCCGGACGGGCGTCAGCGGCCCCGGAAGGCGGGCGCGCGCTTCTCCGCGCGGGCCGTCCGGCCCTCGGTGATGTCCTCGGCCTGCCAGCAGGCGTCGAACTCGGCCTGCAGGTCGGCGACGACACCGGGCGCGGTGTCCCCGCCGCGGCCGAACGCGTTCGCGGTCCGCTTGTTGTAGGCCAGGGTCAGCGGGGCCATCGTGGCGATGTCGGCGGCCAGTGCCAGGGCGGTGTCCCGGTCGCCGAGGGTGTCGGCGAGTCCGCGGGCGTGCGCCGTCGTCGCGTCGAGCGTCGCGCAGGCGAGCAGCAGGCTCCGTGCGGTGCCCCCGCCGGCGATCTGCACCAGCCGCTCGATCGTCCAGGGGTCGACGGCGAGCCCGAGCCGCGCCGTCGGCAGCCCGAACACGGCCTCGGGGGCCGCGACTCGCAGGTCACAGGCCAGCGCGAGCTGCAGGCCACCGCCGATCGCGGGGCCGGTGACCGCTGCGACGACCGGCATCGGCAGGTCGGCGACCGCGTGCAGGCCCGCGTAGAGGGCGTCGAGGAACTCCTCGGTGTAGACCTCGCCGAAGTCGGCCCCGGAGCAGAACGCCGGACCGTTCCCCGCGACGACGACCGCCCGCGCCCCGTCCGCGCGGACCTGCTCCGCCGCCCCGACGAGCTGCCTGCAGGTGGCGATGTCCAGCGCGTTGCGCCGCTCGGGGCGGTTCAGCTCGATCAGCCCGACGCCGTCGGTGGTGCTCACGGTGATCACGCACCGGAGCCTAACCCGGGCCGCTGCGGGTCCCGTCGGTCCCGGTCCGGGGCTCCGGCGCCTCGTGCCGGGTCCCGCCGCTCAGCTCCCGGGCGAGCCCGACGGCGAGCTGGTCGATCCGCCGCAGCAGCCGGGCGGCCGCGAGCCGCCGGAGCCGGTCCCCGGGCGGGGCGCCGGCGGCACTGTCGCGGGTCCGCGGATCGGCCGGTGCGACCCAGCCCGCGGTGTCCGTGGCACCGTGGCCCGCGGGCAGCGCGCCGAAGGGGTCCACCGCCCCGCCGGTCCGGCCGGTCGCGGGACCGGAGGACGCCGCGTCGGCCTCCGCGGCGTCGATCAGGTCCTCGGCGGACCCGACGCCGTAGTCGGCGGGACTCGTGCCCGGGGCGTGCTCGCGGCGGGCCGCCGGGCCCCAGCCGTCGACGAGGATCCGGCGCAGGCCGTCGACGTTCTGCCGGACCCGGTCGGTGGCCGGGTCCAGGGTCGTGGCCCACTCCGGGACGTGTGCGACGGCGGCCTGCGCGGCGAGCAGCCGGGTGTAGTGGTCCAGCGCGCCGACCACCCGCACGGTGTGGTGCACCCCGCGGCGCAGCGGCCTGCGGGCGACCGGGTGCTCCAGCGGCCGGGCGCGCTCCCGGACGGTGGCGACGGCCTCGTCGACCTCCCGCGCCTTCTCCAGCGGATTCTCCCCCGGCCGGCCCAGCGCCCGGTCCACCGAGCACCGCAGCGAGACGTCCACGGCCGTCAGCGCGTCGTCGAGCGCCTCGGCGAACGCCGTCCGGGACCGGGTGGGGAGGATCAGGTAGGCGGCGAGCATGCCGAGCGCGCCGCCCACCACGGTCTCCTCGACCCGCAGCAGCATCGTCTCCACGCTGAACTGGCCGATCACGCCGTAGAGCAGCGCCAGCACCGCGGTGATCCAGAACGCCATCATGGCCTGCGAGATCCGGACCAGGTACAGCGCCAGGAACACGCAGGCGAAGAGCAGCAGGAGGCTGGCGACGAGGTTCCCGGCGACGAGCAGCGCCAGCAGCATCCCGGCGACCACCCCGCCCGCGGTCCCGACCGCCCTGGCCCAGCCGCGGCTGAGGACGTCACCGCGGCTCGCGGTACCGGCGAACACGACGAACGCCGCGATCACCGCCCAGTACCAGCGCGCCGGGGAGATCAGCTCGCCGACGACGATCGCGAGGCTGGTCGCGACGCCCACCTGCACCGCCTGCCGGGTGTGCAGCTCGGGCCCGCCCTGCAGGCCCGCGCCCCCGGTGTCGTCGTCGGAGGGGTCCTCCCCGGGTGCGTCGCGGCGCCGCGCGATCCCCCGCCACGCCTCCTCGATGGTGGACTGCACGGCGTCGGCGAGCCGGAGCACGGCGAACCCGATCCGCTGCTCGCGGGCCTCCGCCCCGGTGCCACCGGGCCGTCCGACGATCTCGCCGACCGCCTCCCGAGCCTCCTGGTAGAGCCTCGCGGCGATCGCGCGCGGAGTCCCGACGGCCGTCGCCGCGGCCAGCGCCCGCACCCCCGCCGCGAGCGCCTCGCGGTCCGGGCCGGGGATCGGGTCGTGGTGCTCGACGGTCCGCCGGATCGACATCGCGACCCGCTCGGCGGCCAGCTCGGAGTCGACGATCCACTGCCGCAGCCCGGCGATCTCGGTCTCGGCGTCGTCCGGTCCGCCGGGACGGGCGCCGCCGGGCAGGTACACCGGGCGCCGGGCGGCCGGGTCGTCGTCGGCGTCGTCGAGGCGGTCCGCGACGGCCAGCGCCGTCGCGTTGAGCCGGGCCTGCGCACGGAGCAGCGGATCGAGATCCGGGTCGGCGAGACCGCCCGGCTCCTCGAGGACGTCGACGGCGGCCAGCAGCAGCACGTGCAGGCGGGCCTCGAAGGACCGCACGAGCGCCTCGAGCACGACCTCGACCCGGCGGGTGAACACCACGCAGCGCAGCAGGAACGTGCTGCCGATGCCGACCACCGCGCCGGCCAGCAGGTAGGGCAGCTGGGCGGGCCCGGCCTGCAGGAACTGCACGAAGAAGTACGGCATGAACGCGGCCATGCCGAGGGCGACGCCGCGCGGGCCCCACCGCCGGACCGCGACGGCCACGATCATGACCAGCACGAACACGACGTCCGCGACGACCCGGTGCCCGGACAGCAGCGCCGAGAGCGTCGCCGAGGCGCAGGCCGGGAGCACCATGAGCGCCGTCGTCACCCGGCGGCGGCGCAGCTCCGGCTCGTTCACCGCGAGGTTGCCGACCATCGCCAGCACGACGGCGAACAGCACGATCGTCACCGGCTGCCCGGTGAGCGCCCGCAGCCCGCTCATGACGAGCGCGGCGGTCATCATCGACGCCGTCGCCACCGACGCGAGGTGCAGGCGGGTGTGCCCGGGATCGACGGCCGCCGCCCGGGAGCGCAGCTCGGCCCACCACGCGGGCCTCTGCCCGCTCGTCCACCCGCTCACGGCGGCGAGTCTGACACGCCGCCCCGACAGTGGACCGGGTGTCGTCAGCCGTTCGTGCGGGCGGCCGCGGCCTCGGCCGGGACCGGCTGCGAGGACGGCGCAGCCACCGGGACGCCGATCACCGCGCCGGTCGCGGCCGCCATCGCCCGCATCCCCTGCGCGTTCGGGTGCACGGGTGCCGCGGGCGAGGTCGGGACGAGCCCCTCGGTCCACTTCACGCCGGGGAGCTGGCAGATGTCGTGGCCGACCGTCGGGCCGTAGGTGTCGACGTAGTCGAGGCCCGCCTCGGCGGCCTGCTCGGCGAGCATCCCGTTGAGCAGCTTCTCGGTGTCCCGCAGGTAGGCCGTGTCGCCGGCGCTGAACGGCGCGACCGGGTAGCAGCCGGGGCCGGTGTCCGGGAGGATCGACGGGTACCCGACGACGGCGACCCGCGCGGCGGGCGCCCGGTCCCGGATCTCGGAGAGCACGTCGGCGACCTTCGAGGAGGCGTCGTCGATGCGCGCGGCGAGCTGGTCGTCACCGCCCTCGGTGTAGAAGTCCTTGCAGGCGGAGCCGAGCAGGTTCGTCGACGACCGCGTCGCGCACTCCTGGATGATCTCGCCGAAGCCGATGTCGTTGCCACCGATGGTGAGCGTGACCAGGGACTCCGAGCCGTCCAGCGCGTCGAGCTGCGGCGGGTTCGGGCCGAGCTTCACCTCCTGCGCGGCGGTCATGTCCTCGGTGGTCGCGCCGCTGCACGAGACGTCGGTGAAGTCCGCGAAGCCGGCCGAGCGGGCCAGCACCGACGGGTAGTTGTGGTCCGAGCGCAGGCACCCGGCGGGCTGCCCGGTCTGCAGCGGCACGAGCGGCCCGGCCGCGTACGAGTCGCCGAGGGCGACGTAGCGCCCGACCGGGGCCGTGTCCAGGTTGCGCGCCGACATCGTCGTCTCGGCGAACGTCGTCGGGGCCTCCGCCTGGGCGGGAGCGAGAGCACCCATCCCCGCCGAGCTCAGCAGGGTCATGGTCGCCACGGCGAGCCACCGGGCGGGACGGGGACGGCGCACGAGCTCTCGGACCTCCGGTCGTGGGGGGGACCGGAGCTCACCGCACCGGCCTGTCCCGCCCAACGATCATCGGGAGCCGCGGTTACGCCACGTACGCCACCGGTGACCGGGACGCGCTCTCCTCCCCCGCCGCACACCCGTCCCCGGCCACCGCACACCGTCCCTGGGCCCGGCACCCCGTGCCCGGGTGCCGCACCCCTGGGCCCGGCACCTCGTGCCGGAGTGCCGCACCCGTTCCCCGGGCCCGGCACTCCGTACCCGGGTGCCGCACCCGCTGCGAGGGGTGCGGCACCGGGCGACGGGGTGCTCCGGGCCGCGGAACGGGCGGCCGGAGCGGCGGGGTGCTCGGCTCACTCCCCCAGGCGGCGCAGCGCCAGCGGCGCGACGAGGCGGTGGCGGAGGGACACCTCGTCCCACAGGGCGGGACGCGAGGGCATCTCCGCGAGGCGGGCGGCGGCCGTCGCACCGGGGTCGTCGAGCGGCTCGCGGACCCCGGCCAGGAACGCCCACTCGTGCTCCTCGCAGCCGATGTAGACCCCGCGCCCGCCGGTCTCGCCGAACACGGACCGGAAGCGCTGCCAGGCCGCGCGCAGGGTCGCGTCGCGCCAGACGGCGGGGCTACCGGCCTGGAACACGAGCACGCCGCCCTCGGTCAGCCGTCGCGAGCAGGCCCGGACGAACTCCTCGTCGTAGAGCCGGTTGATCTGGGCGTCGGGCTCGTCGGGCCGCTCGTCGGGGAGGTCGACGAGGATCAGGTCCCAGTGCTCGGTCGCGTCGAGCACGAACCGCCTGCCGTCGGCGTAGGTCAGCCGGACCGGGCCGTCACCGCGCTCGGCCGCGGCGAGCGTCTCGGGTGTGTAGCCGTAGGGCAGGTGCTCGGCGCAGATCCGGACGGCCTCGGTGTCGATGTCGACGTGGTCCACGTGCCGGGCACCCGCGGCGACGGCCATCTCGGACGCGACCCCCTCGGACGAGCCGACGATCAGCACCCGGTCCAGGGTGCGGGCCAGCAGCGCGCCCGGCCAGACGAGTGCCTCGTGGTACGTGAGCTGCGTGTGCTCGGCGGACTGGCGCTCGTCGTCGCAGAACAGGGTGACGCCGTGCGCGGTGTCGGCGACGACGACCTTCTGGAACCCGGTGTGCGACACGTGATGCACGGTGCCGAGCTGCCAGCGCCGGGTCAGGTCGTCGGAGATCGGCTCGGTGACGGTGCGCGGGGCGCCGCCGCGGTCGACGACCTGCAGGGCGGTGTCGGACGCGTCGACCCGCGCGGCGAGGTTCCGCACGGCCGCGACCGGGTCGGCGCTCTCACCGCAGGTGAACACGTCGACGTGCATGCCGCCGTGCTCGGGCCAGGTGTGGATCGACGCGTGCGACTCGGCGAGCACGGCGACGACGGTCGCGCCCTGCGGCTCGAAGCGCTCGGTGACGATCTGCCGGACCTGGGCACCGGCCTCGGTCAGCGCGCCGGCGAGTTCGGTACGGAGCCGGTCGACGTCGTCGAGCACCGCCGGCGCGATGCCGCCCAGCTCGGCGAGCACGTGCCGGCCCACCGGTGACGCCGTGCTCGGCAGCGCGGGACTCTCCGATCCGGTGAGCGCGACGCTCGGATGGAGCTCTCCGGCCGCTTCGGACGGCGCGGGCGGGGTCGGCGAAGTCGAGAGTGACACGTCCGGACACGTTAAACGCCCGGCGGGACGTGTGCCCCCTCTGCGCGCCGGGCGGTGGCACGCCTCATGCCGTTCCGGCCACGACGACGTCGAGCGGGCCGAACCCGTTGAAGCCGACCGAGGCGTAGCTGGACGTGTAGGCGCCCGCGTGCAGCAGGTCGACGACGTCGCCCGCGGCGAGGTCACCCGGCAGCGCCACCGGGGTCCGCCGGTAGATGACGTCGTCGCCGTCGCAGGTGGGGCCGGCCAGCACGCACGGCCCGTCCGGCCCGCTGCGGCCCGGCACGCGAAGCGGGTAGCCGATCGCCTCCCCCTCGGTCTCGGCGAGGCCCTGGTAGCGGCCGACGTCGAGGTAGACCCAGCGACGGTGGTCGATGCCGGGCCGGCGCGACACCCGCAGCACGGTCGCCCGGAGCACCCCGGCGGGGCCGGCGATCGCGCGTCCCGGTTCGAGGAGCAGGTCGGCGCCGTCGACGTGCCCGGCGGCCACCGCGCCCGCGACCGCGGCACGGACGGCGGCCGCGAACTCGCCCGGCCCGGGGACGTCCGCGCGGTACGTGACCGGCCAGCCCCCACCGAGGTCCAGCTCGGGACGGCGCAGTCCGGCCCGTCCGGCCGTCCGGAGGGCGACGGCGACCGCCTCGGCGTAGGTCGCCGGGCGGGTCTGCTGCGACCCGGCGTGGAACGTGACCCCTGCCGGTTCCAGCCCGAGCCGGGCCGCGCGGCGGAGCAGCGCGACGGCCTCGCCGGGCAGCGCCCCGAACTTGCCGTGGAACGGGGTGGCCGACCCGGCGTCGTCGACGGAGAGCCGGACCTGCACCCGGGCCCCGGGGACCTCGGCGGCGAGGGCGTCGACGTCCTCGGCGCTGTCGGTGACGAACCGGCGCACCCCGTCGGCGGCCGCGCGGGCCGCGGCGCCGGGACCGCGCACCGGGTTGCCGTGCTGCAACGACGCCGGGTCGGCGCCTGCGGCCAGGCACAGCGCGATCTCGTTCTGGGAGGCCACGTCGAACCCGGCACCGGCGTCGGCCAGCACCCGCAGCACCGCGGGCTCCGGGCAGGCCTTCACCGCGTACAGGATCCGCGCGTCGCCGAACGCCGCGGCGAGCGCGGCGTGCCGTTCCCGCACGACCTGCGGGTCGAGCGCGAGGAAGGGCGTGGGACGGGGGCGCGCGAGGATCGACTCGAGACCGGGGCTGAGCACGGTCCCGATGCTCTCCCGGGCCCTCCGGACGGGCGCGGGCGGGGCGCCGCGCGGATCCCGGACGCCGGCGCCGTCACCATCGGGCGGGGCCTCCGCTCCCGCAGGCCGGCGCCGGACCGTCCGGCGCATCCGCCGAGCACCGGGTCCTCCCCACGTCCGCCGTCGACCGTCCAGGTGAGCCGGACGACCCGTCGGGCGTGACACCCGGGCGGTCCGGCGGACCCGGACGCAACGCTCGGGGCGGCAGATGGTGATCTAGGTTCGGGGTATGACCGCACCGAAGCCGCAACGCCGCGCACGGAAGATCGCGATGACCCCCGAGGAGGTCGCCGCGTTCCTCGCCGAGGAGCGGACCTGCCGGGTCGCGACCAACGGCACGAACGGCCCGCACGCCACCCCGCTCTGGTACCTCTGGGACGGCGCCGACGGCGGGGCGCTGTGGCTGACCTCGCTGTCGCGGTCCCAGCGGTGGACCGACCTGGAGCGGGACCCGCGGATCGCGGTCGTCGTCGACGCCGGGCACGCCTACGACGAGCTGCGCGGGGTCGAGCTGCGCGGCTCGGTCGAGATCGTCGGCGAGGTGCCGCGCACCGGGGAGCCGAACCCGGAGCTGGAGCGCGTCGAGCAGAGCTTCGCGGACCGCTACACCGGCGGGCACGTCCTGATCGACGGGCGGCACGGGTGGCTGCGGCTGCGCCCCGAGAAGATCAGCAGCTGGGACTTCCGCAAGCTCGCCCAGGCCTGAGCGCCACAGAACCGGCCCCGAGCCACCCCGAGCCGGCCCCGAGTCACCCACCGACGCCCACCGACGCCCACCCCTCCCGAACCACCGCCCGCTCCGCACCGCCCACCCCGCACCGCCCACCCCGCACCGCCCATCCGCGGGCCACTCACTCACGGACCGCTGTCCCGGAGACGCTCACCGGATGCGGCGATGCTCACGCGATCGGGCGAGCGGACTCGGATCCGGTGAGCGCGAAGGGCCAGGAGACCGAGTGCGCGAGCGGTGGGTGGGGCGGCGGGGTGGCGGGGTTGTGGGGCTGCGGGGTGGTGGCGAGGTGGGTCAGGGGCGGCCGGTCACCAGGGGCCACAGGCCGTCCGGGCCGGCGGCGAGGGCCGCGGTGCCGACCCGGTCGGTCCAGTACGACTCGTCGCCGTCCTCGTCGCGCCACGCCCAGAGCCGGGTCGTCACGAGCCGCAGGTCGTGCTCCCGGGTGAAGCCGATCGCGCCGTGCACCTGGTGCGCGATCCGGGCCACCGCGGTGGCGGCCTCCCCGCACCGGGCCTTCGCGGCGGCGACGGCGAACCCGGTCGCCGGGTCGGCGAACCCCGCGTTCTGTGCGGTGCGGGCCGCGGCGGCGGAGGCGGCCGACGCCGCGCCGACCTCGGAGCCCGCCTCGGCGAGCATCTGCTGCACGGCCTGGAACCTCCCGATGGGGCGGCCGAACTGCTGCCGCTCCCCGGCGTAGCCGATCGCCCGGGCGAGCGCCCCGCGGGCGGCACCGGCGAGCAGCAGCGACCGGGCCAGCGCGGCGCGCAGCGCGAGTTCCTCCGCGGCACCCGACGGCGCCGCACCGGACGCGAGCGGCGTCACGCCCGTCAGGGTCAGGGTGTCCCGCGGCTCCTCGGCGAGGTTGACGCCCTCGGTGACCGCGGCGGCGGAGGTTTCCAGCACCAGCACCCGGTCCCCGTCCAGGACGACGACCGCGGCGAGCGACCGCCCCCACGGCACCCGGGTGAGGGTCCCCGACACCGTGTCACCGGTGGAGGTCAGCGTCCCCCCGGCGGTCCCGCCGGGCCCGGATCCTCCGGGGGCGGGCCCCGTGACCACCGCGGCCAGCGGCCCGTCGGGCACGGTGACGCCGGCGGCCCGGGCCAGCCATCCCGCGAGCAGGTCGGTCTCGGCCAGCGGGATCCGCGCCGCCCAGGCCCCGGCCGCCTCCAGGAGGACGGCGGCGTCGTCCAGGGTTCCGCCCGTGTCCGGGGCGGTGAGCGTCGTCAGCCCGGACCCGGCGCACGCTTTCCAGGCCGCGGCGTCGAATCCTGCGGCGTCCTTGTCGTGCGAGTCCGCGAAGATCGACTCCGCCAGCTCGGCCAGCTCGGCGTTGCGTGCCATCAGCGCAGTCCCATCCCCCGCGCGACGATGCCGCGCAGGACCTCGTTCGTACCGCCCCGCAGTGTGAAGCCGGGTGCGTGGAGCACCGCGTCGGCCAGCAGCCGGGCGAAACCGGCCTCGGCGCCGGGATCCGGCGGGACGTCGACGAGCAGCCGGGCCGCATCGATAATCTCGTTCTCGTAGCGCGTGCCGAGGTCCTTCACCAGGGCCGCCGCCAGTTCGGGGGCCTCCCCCGACTCCAGGGCTCCGGCGACGGCGAGCGACATCGACCGGAGCGTCCAGACCCGGGACACCAGCGAACCGATGCGCCGGCGGGTGCCCGCGTCCACGTCACCGCGGGCCGTCAGCTCGCCGACCAGCGCGGCCAGCAGCGGGTAGGTCGAGAGGAAGCGTTCCGGCCCGGACCGCTCGAAGGCGAGCTCGCCCGTGACCTGCGCCCAGCCGTTGCCCAGCTCGCCGAAGACCCGCTCGTCCGGGATGAAGACCCGGTCGAACCGCACCTCGTTGAAGTGGTGCGCGCCGGTGAGCAGCGGGATCGGCCGGATCTCGACGCCGGGCCGGTCCAGCTCCACCAGGAACTGCGACAATCCCGCGTGCCGGTTGCCGTCGTCGCGGGGCTCGGTGCGGACGAGCGCGAAGAACGCGTGCGCGTGGTGCGCACCGGACGTCCAGACCTTCGTGCCCGACAGCTCCCAGCCGCCGTCGACCCTCTCCGCCCGGGTCCGTACCGACGCGAGGTCGGAGCCGGAGTCCGGTTCGGACATGCCGATGCCGAAGTAGACCTCGCCGCGGGCGATGCCGGGCAGGAACGCCCGGCGCTGCTCCTCGGTGCCGTGCCGGAGCAGCGAGGGCCCGATCTGCCGGTCGGCGATCCAGTGCGCCGCCACCGGGGCACCGGCGGCGAGCAGCTCCTCGGTCACCACGTAGCGCTCCAGCGCGGAGCGGCCGTGCCCGCCGTACTCCGCCGGGATCGTCATGCCCAGCCAGCCGCGCTCCCCCAGCCGTCGCGAGAAGCCGGCGTCCCAGCCGGAGAGCCACACGTCGGCCCGCGGGGTCCACGCCCCGGCCGCGCGTTCGGCGTCGAGGAACTCCCGGACCTCGGCCCGCAGGCCGGCCAGGTGCCCCGGCAGCTCCACCGGGTCGGGCACCAGCTCCGGCAGTCTGGTCAGCGTCGTCGTTGCTCCTGCCACGACCGCCATCATCACCCACGACGGCGCGGCTCGCCGGTGTCCATGCCGCTTCTCACCGGGGTACGTTGCGGCCATGACCACCAATGCTGACGAGCGCAGGGTCCTGGAGGCCGTCCCGACCGGGCTGTTCATCGGCGGGCAGTGGCGACCGGCCGCGAACGGGGCCACCGCGAAGGTCGAGGATCCGGCCACCGGTGAGGTGCTGACCGAGGTCGCCGACGCCTCCCCGGCCGACGGCATGGACGCGCTGTCCGCCGCGCACACCGCCCAGCCGGGGATCGCCGCACTGCCGCCCCGGCAGCGCAGCGAGATCCTCTACCGGGCCTACCAGCTGCTCCACGAGCGCGCCGACGACCTGGCGCTGCTCATGACCCTGGAGATGGGCAAGCCGGTCGCCGAGGCGCGCGGCGAGGTCGTCTACGCCAGCGAGTTCCTGCGCTGGTTCGCCGAGGAGGCCGTCCGGATCGACGGCGGCTACCAGGTCGCGCCGAACGGGCAGACCCGGTTCCTCACGATCCGCCAGCCCGTCGGTGTCTGCGTGTTCGTGACGCCGTGGAACTTCCCGCTCGCCATGGGCACCCGCAAGATCGCGCCGGCGATCGCGGCCGGCTGCGCGTCGATCATCAAGCCTGCCCCGCAGACGCCGCTGACGATGCTGGCGTTCGCCCAGGTCCTCGCCGACGCCGGTCTGCCCGACGGCGGTCTCAACGTCATCAACGCGACCGACGCCGGCGCCGTGATCGAGCCGATCATCCGCGACGGGCGCGCCCGCAAGATCTCCTTCACCGGCTCCACCCCGGTCGGCAAGAAGCTGCTCGAGCAGGCCGCGGACAAGGTGCTGCGCAGCTCGCTGGAGCTGGGCGGCAACGCGTCGTTCATCGTGCTCGACGACGCCGACGTCGACGCCGCCGTCGAGGGCGCCATGGTCGCCAAGATGCGGAACATGGGCGAGGCGTGCACCGCGGCCAACCGGTTCTACGTCCAGCGCGGCGTCGTCGAGGAGTTCACGACCAAGCTGGCCGAGCGGATGGGCGCGCTCAAGGTCGGCCGGGGCACCGAGGACGGCGTCAACGTCGGACCGCTGATCGACGCCAAGGGCCGGGACAAGGTCACCGACCTGGTCGCCGACGCCGTCGCGAACGGCGCGAGCGTCGCACTCGGTGGGAAGGCCCAGGACGGGCCGGGCTACTTCTACCCGCCCACCGTGCTCACCGACGTGCCCGCCGACTCCCGGCTCAACCACGAGGAGATCTTCGGCCCGGTCGCGCCGATCACGGTCGTCGACTCCGAGCAGCAGGCCCTCGACGCGGCCAACGCCACCGAGTTCGGCCTGGTCAACTACGTCTACACCCGTGAGATCAACCGGGCGCTGCGCATCGCGGAGAACCTGGAGAGCGGCATGATCGGCCTGAACACCGGCCTGGTGTCGAACCCGGCGGCGCCGTTCGGCGGGGTCAAGGAGTCCGGGCTCGGCCGCGAGGGCGGCAACGTCGGGATCGACGAGTTCCTCGAGACCAAGTACGTGGCGATCGGCTTCTCCGGCTGATCCCCCGGGGTCCGCGGACCCGGGACGACGAGGCCCGGTACCCGAGTTCGGGTACCGGGCCTCGTCGTGTGCGGCGGGTCAGTTCGCCGGAGGAGCCGGCGCCCCGCCCGGGGGCACCGGCACGGCCGGGTCCTGCCCCGGGATGGGCTCGGCCGGGGCGGTGATGTCGGTCTGCCCGTTCAGCACGAGCTGGAACAGCTCGCCACCGCCGTTGGCCACCATCATCACGATCAGCAGCCCCACCGACGCCACGACGGCGACCGTCATCGTGCGTTGGGCGGCCCCACCGGTGCTCAGCCGCCCCCGGTTGGTCTCCACCACCCATGCCCGTGCACCGAACATGGCGAGCACGAGGGCGAACACGATCCAGGTGAGTGCGAATCCGGTCACGGGTTCGGCACCTCCTCCCCTGCAGCCGGTGCCGGGGCGTCCCCGGCCGGCGGGGCCGGTGCCGGGACACCCGGGGCCGGAGCGACCTCGTTGCGGACGAGGACGGCGTTGAACCCGTTCTCATAGGTGGCTCGGTACTGCCCGGAGGCGATCAGCTGCTGACGGATCGCGAGCGTCCATCCCGGCTGACGGTCGTTCAGCACGATGCCCTGCTTCTCGATCGACGTGTAGAACAGGATCGTCTGCGGCTGCACCTGGTCGATGCACCGGAACTCGTCCGCCGCGAGGATCGCGCAGCCCTCACCACCGGAAGCCATGTTGTTGTGCTCGCCGACGCCTTCCAGCGCGTACGGGCCGATGGTGGACAACGGCTGCACGGTCGCCCCGGGCGGAGCCTGGTCATAGGCCTGCCGGGTCATCTGGACGTCCTCGGTGGTGACATCGGCATAGGCCTCGTTGCCGCCCCGGATCAGGACCAGCAGCCCGAAGACCACGACCATCGCGACCGCGAGCAGCTTCTCCCGGGCGCGGTCGACCCGGACGAACGCCCGCAGCGCGTCGACCGCGAGGATCGTCAGGATCGGCAGGCCGAACAGCAGGATGCGCAGGAAGAGCTCGCCGCCGTAGCTCTGCACCGCGGCCATGCCCATCGGGATGACGGCCAGCAGGATCGGCACCAGGTCACGGCGCCGCTTCCAGTACACCCACGCCCCGGCGAAGCCGATGACGTAGATGAGCCCGGTCATCGCGATCCGAAGGCCCTTGCCGACGAGCTGACCGGTATCCCCCTGCAACCGGTCTGCCACACCGGCCGCGAGCGCACCGCCCTCGTCGCTGCTGCCGATGATCATGCTGATCTGGGTCATCCAGAAGTCCCGGGCCGCGATCAGGATGAACACCGAGACCGCAGCGATCGCGATGAACACCAGGCCCCGGCCCCGGAAGCGGCCGACCAGCGCCAGCACGACGAGCTGGCCGATGATCGCGAACGGGGTCAGCTGGTGCGTCGGGGCGACCGCGATCACGCAGAGCGCGGCGCAGAAGAAGATCAGCAGCAGCTGCCGGGGCGGCAGCGTCGGACTGTTCGGCGGGGTCATCGCGCTGACCAGCCAGCGCCGCCACCGGGGTAGCGGTGGCGCACCGCGGTGCGACCGTGGCCAGCCGCCGATGCCGGCGTTGTCGACCCGGCGGGTCGCCAGCGGGCCGAGCGCGAAGGTCAGGACGGTCAGCTGCAGCACGATCGCGGTGGCCTGCGGCGAGAAGTAGTCCTGCTCGATCCAGTTCAGGCCGATGAACAGCCACGCGGCCACCCAGGGTGCGCGGGTGCCGCCCAGCATCGAGCGGGCGAGCGCGTACACGCCGATCGCCCAGACCGCGGTGACGGCCGGCGGGTACCAGCGCAGGATCGTGTCCAGCTGGTCGGCACCGCCGGCGTCACGGAACCAGGCCCACTGGGCGAAGAACCCCGGCCAGTAGAACCGGGCGTCGACACCGGTGGGCGGGACACCGTTGTTCGCCGAGACCGCGTCCACGAAGCCGGAGATCAGCCAGGCGGTGGTGAACCGGGCCTGCGGCTCCACGACCGACGGCATGCCCGTCGAGCACAGGACGAGCACACCCGTCGCGGCGCCGAGCATCGGGATCCGCGGCCGCGGCGACCACAGCTCGACCACGCAGCAGGCGATCGCCAGGAGCAACGCGACCCAGGCCAGCGGGCTGAGGACCGGGGCGAGACCCCAGCCGCCCATGTCCGACAGGTCGGTCGTCGCGGCGGCCAGCGGCAGCAGCACGACGGCCAGCACGGCCAGCACCGGCGCGGCCCAGGTCCACAACGGGCCGACCGGCCCGGTGGGCCCGGGCGGTGGCGGGGGCTGCCCGCCCGGGCCGGGAGGCGGCGGCGGGACCGGCCCGTCGCCGCCCGGGCGCGGAACGGGTCCGCGCACGGCCGTCGTGGGCGAGTCCGGCCCGGGCGGCGCGACGAACTGCGTCCGTTCGCTCGGGCTCTCCTCGACCTGCGTGGTCCGACCGGCCCGGCCCTGCTCGCCGCGGGACCGGGCGGACGGGTCGGGGCCGCCCGTCCGGCGGGTCTCCGACGTCACGACTTCACCTCCGTGGAAGGCCGGCGGTTCCACGCCGGGACGAATCTGAGAGCGAGGGCGCACAGCACCTGTGCGCCGACATAGCCCAGCACCATCGGCAGCATGACCATGCTGACGGACGTGGTCGCCGGGTCGGGCAGCGGGACCAGGCCGGCGAAGACGACGACCAGTCCGGTGTTGAGCAACTGGATCTTCGCGTAGCCCATGCCGTCGCCGTCGGCCTGGCGCCGGGCCAGCTCGAACACGACGAGCAGCCGGAACAGCAGGCCGGCCATCAGGACGGCCAGGGCCGGCGCACCGGCCGCGTAGCCCTCGCCCAGCAGCGACAGCACGGGGTAGCCGAGGACGGCTCCCACGCCGAGCGCGGGCAGGAACAACAGGAGCATGCGACGCCGCGCGAGCCGGGCGAACTCGTCGGCCCGGTGCGGCTCCCGCGCGGTCTGCACGGCCAGCGAGTTCGTGAAGAACGTGGCGGCGAGGTCGATGACCGTCACCGCCTGCCAGCAGATGAAGAACACCGCGCCGATCTCGTTGCCCATGCGGATGTTCGCGAACAGCGGCACCTGGTTGTAGAGCAGCGCGTTCCCGCACTGGGCCAGGGCCGTCGGGGCGAGGAACGCGATCGCCTCGGCACGGCTCGGGACGATGCCGGGACCGCCGGCCGCGGCGAACCGCCGCGTCATGTACCAGAGCATCGCGGTGCCGGCGGCCACCCAGAGGACGACCGGGATCGCCCAGGACAGGACCATCGCCTGCGAGTGCAGCGACGCACCGAGCGCGAGCAGCAGCACGATCCGGACGACGGCGAACGTCCCGTTCCGCCAGACCGCGACCCAGGGTTTCCCGATCGCGACCATGACGAAGTCGTGGACGACGAACACGCCCCAGCCTGCGCAGGTCAGCACCAGAACCAGCAGGCCGAGCCCGAGACTCCCGCCACCGGCGGTCTCGGCGATGCGCGGCACGATCACGCCGTACACCAGGCCGATGAGGCCGGACAACGGCATGATCAACAGCAACGCGCCGAAGGTCAGCCGGACCGATCTCCGGCCCGCCCCGGGCAGCCAGCGCATCAGGCCGAGACCCAGGTTGAGCTGGGCCATCCCGCCGATCAGCTGGAACGCCGACACGAACTCCGAGGCCCGGCCGACCTCCTCCTGCGGCATGATCCGCGCCGCGATCAGGACGCCGAGCAGGCCGGCGACCGAGCCGAAGCCGGAGCAGAGGGTGAGGGCGATCCCGTCGCCGATCCCGCCGTTCTTCCCGTGCCCGCCGTCGTCGCCGTCGGTGTCGGGGCCGTGGTCGGAGGGTGGCGGCGGGTTCTCGCCCGGGCCGCGCAGGCCCACGAGCGGGATGTACTCGGTGCGCTGCTCGGAGAGTTCGCGCGACCGCACGCGTTCGCGGGCGGGCTCGAGGCGCTGGGTCGGCGCGTCCGGGCCGGTGTCGGGGCCCGGGGCACCCCCCGCGGCCGGCAGCGCCCGCGTCGTCGGGTCGGCGTACGGGTCGTGCGGGCCGGGGCCGCCCGTCGGACGGGAGGGCATCGCACGGGTCCCGGAGTCGGAGGCGTGCCGGCCCGGCACCGCCGGGTTCCGCTCGGGACCGGAGGCCGGGCCGGGACCGGCGGCACCCGCACCGAGGCGGGTGTGCGCCGGCCCGACCGGCCTCACTGTGCGACCACCGCGTGCCGTAGCAGGAACGGGATGCTGAGCAGGGTGACGACGAACAGGGCGACGCTCGGGTACCAGAGCCCGAGGCTCACCATCAGCTGCCCGCCGATCAACGTGACGGCGGTCCCGACGCCCAGCGTCAGCAGCCACACGTGCGCGGCGGGCGCGCGGCGCAGGAAGCCCGCGGCGGCCCACCCCGGACCGAGCAGCAGGAAGCCGATCGTCAGCAGGAGCCGGAACTCGCCGAGCCCGCCCCCGCTGACGTTCGCGATGTTGAGCACGCAGGCGAGTACCCCCGCCGCCACGAGCAGGATCGCCACGTAGCGACGCGCGGTCCTCGCCCGGGTCAGCTCTGCTGCGGACGGCACGCTCACCGCGGCACTCCCCTTCCTCCGATGACCGGCGCTCGTCCGATCGGACGAGCGCCGGTGGTGTGTCGTAGGACCCGCACGGTCACGGGTCTGCGGTCACCGGGCCTGGACCGGCCCGGTGACCGGTCCTCAGGACGCCTCTTCACCCCATGCGTACCGCACGCCGGCCGGGTCGGGACGCGCGGTCCCGTCCCGGTCCGCGCCACCCGGCGCCGCGGCGGCGCGGCCGGACAGACCGGTCGCACCGGCCTCCTGACCACGGCGATCACGGGCGACCGGCTGCGACGAGGGCTGCGGACGGTAGGGCGGCAGGGTCGGCGCGTCGGCCTCCGCGGGCCGCGGGGCCGGGCGCGGACGCTCCGGCGCAGCGGCGGGCGGGGTGCTTCCGGAGACGGGCGGTGCCGGGTTCGTACCGTTGGTCCGGCCCGGCTGCGGCGCCACCGGGTGCCCGGCGGGCGGGGTGACGGCGGCCGGCAGCGCGGCGGCGGCACCGGGCTCGCGCCCGGCCCGGCGGCGCTCGGCGGCCAGGGTGCGCAGGACCCGGGTGCCGTCGGCGAAGGTCCGCAGGTTGGTCTCGCCGAACATCCGCTCCCGCTCCTTCGAGGGGACCTCGGTGATCGACAGACCGGCGGCGGCGACCCGGCAGTTCAGGACGGTCTCGATCTCGAACCCGTCGCCCCAGTACATGCCGTCGTCGGGGTGCGGGGGCATGTCGACCGCCGGCAGCTCCAGCTGCGGCAGGATGTCCGCCCAGAACGCGTTGTAGCCGTAGCAGAGATCGGTGTAGCGGGTGCCGAACAGCGTGTTCGCGACCAGGTTCAGACCGGCGTTGCCGCTCTTGCGCAGCAGGGTGATGTCGTCGCTGCCGCCCCCCTTGGCGAAGCGGCTGCCCTTGGCGAAGTCGGCGCCCTCGACGAGTGCCTGGACGAAGCGCGGGATCTCCTGCGGGTCGGCCGAGCCGTCGGCGTCGAACATGACCAGGACGTCACCGTTGGCCGCGGCGAAACCGCAGGCCATGGCGTTTCCCTTGCCCTTGCGGGTCTGGCGGACGATCCGCACACCGGGCAGGACGCGCCGGGCGGTCTCGACGGTGCCGTCCTTGGAGTTCCCGTCGACGACGAGGACCTCGTGCACGGCGGGCCGCACGGCGGCGATGGCCGGGAGGACGATCTCCAGGTTGCGGGCCTCGTTACGGGTCGGCACGATCACCGACACCCGTGGTCTGTCCGGACGGTGGGTTCCGTGGTCAGGGCGCTTGTTCACCGGTCTCTCCCCCGAATCGATCGGTCTGGGCGCGCGCGGTTCGGCGTGCATGTGGTGGTGTCCGGCGGCGTCAGCGGCACCGGATCGTGGCGTTCCCCCACAACGGGGGGCATAGGGCTTATCTGCGCCCCCGCCGCTTGCGTTACGTGACCCGTACCGCAGCGGGTGTCATCCGGACGGCGTAGCGCCGCTGCGCGACGAGCCGTCCGCAGGCGCTCCGACCCGGTGGACACAGCGCCTCATAGTACGGACGGTGCGCCGTTCGGTGGTCCCCGGGACCGCCCGTACGCCGCTGCGTAGCGGGCCGTACGCCGAATTTCCGACGAACGGCCAGTCGATCACGACGAACGGACGGGCGGTGGGTCGACCTTCGTCTCCCGCCCGGCGACCGTCGCCGGTTCCCGGCCGCCGCCGTCCGGACGTGGTCCCCCGGCGGGTACCGTGATCGGTCCGTGTCCTGTCCCCGATCCCGCGAGGTACCCGATGAGGCCCGGCGGCTTCCTGCCCAGCGTGTCCGTCTGCATCCCGGTCTACAACGGTGAGAGCTACCTCGCGGAGACCATCCGCAGCGTCCTGGAGCAGACCTGGCGGGACTTCGAGCTCGTCGTGCTGGAGAACAACAGCTCCGACCGCAGCTGGGAGATCGCGACGTCGTTCCGCGACCCGCGGATCCGGGTGGAGCGCAACCGCGAGACCCTGTCGCAGGGCGAGAACTGGAACCGCGCGGTGCAGCTGTGCCGCGCTCCCCTGGTCAAGCTCGTGTGCGCCGACGACCTGCTGCACCCGCGCTGCCTGGAGCTGCAGGTGCCGCCGATGCGCGACGACCCGTCGCTCGCCCTCGTCGCGTCCCGCCGGCACATGATCGACGAGCAGAGCCGCGTCCTCGTGCCCCGGCGCGGGCTGGGCGCCGGACTCGTCGGACTGCACTCGGGCAGCGAGGTGGCCCGTCGCGTCATCCGCAACGGCGCCAACCCGATCGGCGAGCCGGGCAACGTCCTGTTCCGGCAGGAGCAGTTCGTGACGGCCGGCGGCTGGCGTGCCGACCGGCGGTTCATCATGGACCTCGATCTCTGGATGCGGCTGCTGCAGTACGGCGACTTCCTCGGCGTGCCGGAGACCCTCGCGGCGTTCCGCATCGCCCGCGGCTCGGTGTCCTCGGAGTACGAGCAGCAGATCTCCGACGAGCAGCAGCAGCTGATCGACGAGCTCGGCGAGTCCGGCACCTTCGACGTCCGCCCGCTCGACGTCCGCATCGGCCGGATCGCGCTCCCGCTCGGCCGTGCCCGCCGCAAGGCGCTGTTCCGGGTCTCGCGGATCGCCGCCCGCAAGGACGACAAGCTCATGGCCGAGCAGGAGGAAGCGGCCTCCGCCCGGTAGGGCCCTGCGCACTCTCCGTTCCGGCAGGTCCCGAGGGGACATTCCGGACATGCAGGTCCTTACCTGCTGCCAGCCCTGTGCAGCAGCACCCGTGTCGCGTTCAATCCCCTCACCCGGCCGGGTGGCGGCCGGTCCACCGGACCCGGCGAGGGGGCGCGATGCAGACCCATGCGGTCGCCATGCACATGAGCGACGGGTTGGTGAACGGGCCGACCGCGCTGCTCTTCGGCGTGGTGGCGGTCGGCGCGCTCGCACTGGCCGTCGTCCGGGCCCGCGCCGACCTCGACGATCGGACGGCCCCGATGGCCGGGCTGGTGACGGCGTTCGTCTTCGCCGTCCAGATGATCAACTTCCCGATCCTGCCCAGTGCCAGCGGGCACCTGCTCGGTGGCGCCCTGGTCGCGATCCTCGTCGGCCCGTGGGTCGGGATGATCTCGATCTCGATCGTCCTGGTCGTGCAGGCCCTGCTGTTCGCCGACGGTGGTCTCACGGCCCTCGGGCTCAACATCACCAACATGGCGGTGATCGGCGTGACGGTCGGCTGGCTCGTCGCCAGGGCACTGCGCCCGCTCGCCCTCCGGTCCCGGGGCGGTCTCGTCGGCGTCGCCTTCGTGGCGGCCCTGCTCAACACCGTCGTCGCGGCGATGGGCTTCGTGGCCGAGTACGCGATCGGCGGAGCCGGGGGCGCGACGCTCGGCACCGTGTTCGCGCTGATGGGCGGCCTGCACGTGCTGATCGGGATCGGCGAGGGCGTGATCACCGCGGCGACCGTCGGCGCGGTCGCCGCGGTGCGGCCCGATCTCGTGTACCTGCTCAGGGGGACGTCGGTGCCGCTCGCGCGCCGGTCCCCGTCCGGGACCGGAGGGACGGCCCGATGACCACCCCCGCCACCGGCCGGCGCACCGCGGTGTTCCTCGCCGGGTTCCTCCTGGTGTCGCTGCTCGTCGCCGGGCTGCTGTCCTCCCTGGCCTCCCCGGACCCCGACGGCCTCGACACGGTCGCCCGCGACGGCTGCACGGTCGTCGAGACCCCGCAGGGCGACGAGCGCCTGGAGGGCAGCTGCATCGCGCAGAACGAGGGCGAGCACGCGACGGCGTCGAGCCCGCTGGCCGGCTACGCGGTCGGCGGTGCCGACGGGACCACCGGGATCGCGGGCGTCGCCGGAGTGGTGGTGACGGTCGTCGTGGCGGGCGGGGTGTTCCTGCTGCTCCGCCGCCGGTCCCGGTGACCGGGCGCCGGCCGGCGGGGACCGTCTGATGGGAGCGGGGCACACCCACCCGCTGCACCTCGGACACGACTCCCCCGTGCACCGGCTCCCGCCCGAGGTCAAGATCGTCTCGGCGTTCCTGGTCGTGGTGTGCGTGGTCGCCACGCCGCGGGAGGCGTTCGCGGTGTTCGGCGGGTTCGCGCTGCTTCTCGTGGCGGTCTGGACCGCGGCGCGGATCCCGCCGGGCTGGATCCTGCGGCGGTCGCTGATCGAGCTGCCGTTCGTCGTGCTGGCGGTGCTGCTGCCGCTCACCGGCCCGCCGCCGTCGGTGGACGTCCTCGGGTTCGCACTGTCCGGGCCCGGCCTGCTCGGGGCGTGGAACATCCTCGTCAAGGGGACCCTCGGCGTCCTGACCTCGCTGACCCTCGCCGCGACGACACCGATGCGCGACCTGCTCGTCGGCCTGCAACGGCTGCGGGCCCCGGCGATCGTGACCACGATCGCCACGCTGATGCTGCGCTACGCCGAGGTGATCGCCGGGGAGGCCCGCCGGATGCGGCTGTCCCGGATCTCCCGCGGGCACGACCCGCGGTTCCTCTGGCAGGCCGCGGCCACGGCACGCGGGATCGGAGCCCTGTTCGTCCGCTCCTACGAGCGTGGTGAGCGGGTGCACCTGGCGATGCTGTCCCGCGGCTGGACCGGGACCATGCCGCCGCTGGGCGGCACCCGGACCACCGCCCGGCAGTGGGTCGCCGGGCTGTCGGCGGCGGCCGTCGCGCTGGTGCTCGCCGGATCGGGCTGGTTGCTGACGTGATCCCGTCGCTGCGCCTGCACGATCTCGCCTACGCCTACCCCGACGGCCACCAGGCCCTCTACGGGGTCGACCTCACCGTCGCCCGTGGGGAACGGGTCGCGCTCCTCGGTCCGAACGGCGCCGGGAAGACGACGCTCGTGCTGCACCTGAACGGGATCCTCGGCGGCGGCGAGGGGGCGGTCGAGGTCGGCGGGCTGGCGGTGGAGCGGCCGAACCTGCAGGAGATCCGGCGCCGGGTGGGGATCGTCTTCCAGGACCCGGACGACCAGCTGTTCATGCCCACCGTCGGCGAGGACGTCGCGTTCGGGCCCGCGAACTTCGGGCTGCGCGGCGACGCGCTCACCGACCGGGTCCGGACGGCGCTGCGCGCGGTCGGGATGGAGGGGCACGCCGACCGGTCCCCGCTGCACCTCTCCGGGGGCCAGCGGCGCCGGGTGGCGCTGGCGACGGTGCTCGCCTGCGACCCGGAGATCCTGGTTCTCGACGAGCCGTCGTCGAACCTGGACCCGGTGGCCCGCCGCGAACTGGCCGAGGTCCTGCTCGGGCTGGACGTGACGATGCTGATGGTCACCCACGACCTGCCGTACGCGCTGCAGCTGTGCCCGCGCAGCGTCGTCCTCGACGGCGGGGTGGTCACCGCCGACGGCCCGACCCGGGATCTCCTCGCCGACGATGCCCTGCTGGCGAGGCACCGCCTCGAACTGCCCTACGGCTTCGTCCTGGCATGAGCGGGCCCGGGGAGCCGCGGTCCGGTGGTGCCGGACGGCGGTTCCCCGGGCCGCTGAGGGGACGGGTGGAGCGGGGCGTCAGCCCTGGTGCTCACCGTTCGGGTGCGGCTGCACGTCGCCCGGGGTGGTGCTCAGTCCCGGGACCTGGCGGGACGCCTCGATCTGCGACGGGGAGGACCCGCCACCGTCGCCCCCGGACGCCGGGCGGTCGCCGACCGGCGGCACCTCCGCCTGGGCCGCCGCGGTGGCCTCGGCGACCTGCCGGGCGATCTCCGGGTCGGTGGAGGTGTCGAACCAGTCCTCGACGGAGTCGTCGTCGTCGGCGGGACGCGACACCGTGCCGTCGTCCGGGCTGGGGGTGTAGCGGAAGACGCCGTCGTCGCCGGGCGCCCCGAGCATGCGGGTGAAGCCCTCCAGGGCCTTGCCGAAGTCGGACGGCACGACCCACATCTTGCTGGCCTCGCCCTGCGCCATCTCCGGCAGCGTCTGGAGGTACTCGTAGGCGAGCAGCTCCGGGGTCGGCCGGCCTGCCTTGATCGCGGCGAACTTCTTCTCGATCGCCTTCGCCGCACCCTGTGCCTCGAGGTACTGCGCGGCCCGGCGGCCCTGCGCGCGCAGGATCTCGCCCTGCCGCTCGGCCTCGGCCTCCAGGATGGACGCCTGCTTGGCACCCTCGGCGGTGAGGATCTGCGACTGCTTCTGACCCTCGGCGCTGCGGATCGCCGACTCCCGCTGGCCCTCCGCCGTGAGGATCATGGCCCGCTTCTCACGGTCGGCCTTCATCTGCTGTTCCATCGAGTTCTGGATGGACGGCGGCGGGTCGATCGCCTTGATCTCGACCCGGGCCACCCGGATGCCCCAGCGCTCGGTGGCCTCGTCGAGCTCGCCGCGCAGCGCGGTGTTGATCCGGTCCCGCGAGGTCAGGGTCTGCTCCAGCGTCATCCCGCCGACCACGTTCCGCAGGGTCGTGGTGGTGATCTGCTCGACACCGGCGATGTAGTTGGCGATCTCGTAGACCGCGGCCTTGGCGTCGTTGACCTTGAAGTAGACGACCGTGTCGATGTTCACCGTCAGGTTGTCCTGGGTGATGACCGGCTGCGGCGGGAAGGACACGACCTGCTCCCGCAGGTCGACCCGCTCCCGGGTGCGGTCCACGAACGGCACCAGGATGGCGGGGCCGCCCTCCCGGGTGCTGTGGTAGCGGCCGAGCCGCTCGATGATGTACGCCCACTCCTGCGGCACGATGACGATCGACTTGACGACGATCGTCACGACCAGGACGAGCAGGACGATCGCGATGATCACACCGGCATCCATCCGGCCTCCCCTCGATGCGCGCCGGAGGACCGGCGCTCACGTACGCCCCGGAGTCCCCGGGGCTCGATCGCCGGCGCTCAGGACGCCGGCAGTTCCCCCCGGCCGGTCACGAGCACGGCAGCGCCGGTGACCTGCAGGACGGTGACGGTCGTGCCCGCCTCGAGGACCTCGCGCCCGTCCATCGAGCGGGCCGACCAGACCTCCTTGCCGATCCGGACCTGGCCGCCCTCGCCGTCGACCCGCTGGACGACCTCGGCGGCGGAGCCCACGAACCGGTCCTGGTGGCGTTCCAGCGACCCCATCCGTTCCTGCAGCTTCCGTTTCGCGACCGGCCGGACGGCCAGCAGCAACAGCACGGACACGATCGCGAACAGTCCCGCGCTCGGCAGCAGCCCCAGTCCGAGCGCGGCGCCCCCGGCCGCGGCGAGCGCACCCCCGCCGAGCATCACCAGGAACAGCTCGCCGGACACGAACTCCGCCCCGACCAGGACCACCCCGACGAGCAGCCAGATCAGTGCCGGTGTCATGCGTCCAGGGTGCCAGAATCGGACATTCGGCGGCGCGGATCCACCGTCGGTTGGCCTGATCGTTATTGGGGCGCAGCCGGTTCAGGCCCTCGCGTCCGGTTCCTCGATCGCCGTCACGAAGTCGATCAGCCGCTCGACGGCCCCGATCATCGGCGACTCCAGGTCGCGGTAGCTCGAGACCGCGCCCAGCACCCGGCGCGCGCCGTCCGCGGGCTCGCCCCAGCCGAGCCGGGCACACACCCCGGTCTTCCAGTCCGTCCCCCGCGGGATCACCGGCCACTCCCGGATCCCGACCACGGACGGTTTCACCGCCTGCCACACGTCGACGTACGGGTGACCGGTGACGAGCACGTGGTGCTGCGCCTCCCGGGTGGCGCGGTACGCCTCGCGCGCCTGCCGGGTCTCCTTGGTGCCCTCGACGAGGTGGTCGACCAGGATCCCGAGACGGCGGTGCGGCCCGGGTGCGAAGTCGCGGACGGCGGCGGCCAGGTCGTCGACGCCGTGCAGGGGTTCGACGACGACACCCTCCACCCGCAGGTCGTGCCCCCACACCTGCTCGAGCAGGTGGGCGTCGTGCAGGCCCTCGACCCAGATCCGGGCGGCGCGGGCCGTGCGGGCCCGGTGGCCCGCGACGTGCACCGACCCCGACGCCGACAGCGTCCGCCCGGCCGGCGCGGCCTTCGGGCGCACCAGCGTGGCCGGAGCGCCCTCGAACAGGAACGCAGCTGGCCGCAGCGGGAAGATCCGCCGCCCGCCGAAGCGGTCCTCCAGCGTCACCTCGGACCCCGTGATCCCGACGACCGCTCCGCAGAACCCGCTCGCCGGGTCCTCCACGACGAGGCCGGGCTCGGCCGGGACCTCCGCGACGCGGGACGGGCGCGCGGCACGGGTGCCTGCGGCGTCGAACGCGCCGCGGTAGTCGTGGGTCCGGCTCATGGTCGTCGAGTATCGCCGCGGGACCCGCCCGTCACCGGTGTACGACACGCCCACCCGGTCGTGGTCACACCCCGCTGACTCGCGGGCACTCAGCGTCACCCTCCTGCCGGGTGTGCGCGGCGCCCACGATCGTTAGCCTGACGGCCGTGTCCAGTGCCTCCGCGACCCTTGCCGTCTGGGCCTCGGCCTGGCTGGCCGGGACCGCCGCCCCCGACGACGTCCTCGACGCGCTCGCGCCGTGGTCGGAGGCGCACGACGTCCTGGCCGCCGACGACGGGACGGCTGCCCTGACCGACCTGCCCGGCCCCGGTACGACCCCGACGTCGACCACGCTGCTGCTGGCCGCCGTCCGCCGGGCGGCGCCGCGCGGGTCGGCCCGGGTCGTGCTGCCCGCCCCCGGTGACGTGCGCGGGCTGCCCGGCCCCGGCCCGTTCTCCCGCGAGGCGACGACGGCCGGCGAGGGCGTCCTGTTCCCGGACGCCGGGCTCGGCGTCGTCCCGTCCCCGATCGCCGACGGCGTCGTCCGCTGGACCGTCCACGCGGTGCCCGACAGCGGGCCGGTGCCGGAGTACGTGGCGCTGAACGAGGCCGAGCGGGACCTGCGCGGACAGGTCCGCAACGCCGCGGCGGCGCTGTCCGACATGGGCGTCGCCCGGCACCGGCCGGGTGTGCGCGAGGAGATCGCCGCGGCGCTGCGCGGCCGGCCGCGTGCACTGTGGCCGGACGGCATGCCGCCGCAGGCGCTGCGGGTGCTCCAGCAGGCCGACGAGGTCGACGCGATCCTCTCCGCCGCGAACGGCGACGCCCCGGGCGGGGCGCTGTCGGCGTCGGCCGCGGTGGCCCGCTCCGACGCGCTGCGGCCGATCGCGTCCGCGGTCCGGGTGGCACGGCGCGCCGCCGTCGCCGAGGCCGTCCGCGTGCTGGTGTCGGTCCCCCGCACCTGAGCGGCTGCGGGGTCAGCCGAGCAGCCGGTCGAGCAACGCGCGCGCGGCGGGTCCCCCGGGCCCGCCCGATCGCCACACCAGGTGCAGCCGGGTCCGCACCTCCGGTTCGAGCGCCAGCGCCGCCGGCGGCCGCTCCAGCGCCTGCACCGCGGCGGCCCGCAGCGCCGGTGCCGGGACGACGGCCGTCCCCGCCCCGCGGGCGGCCAGCCGCAGCAGCAGGTTCATCGCACCGGACTCGAACGTCACCCGGGCGGTCAGGCCGTGCGCCGCGAGCGCGCCGTCCAGCGCGGTGCGCAGTCCGTGGCCGCGGGGCAGGCAGATCAGCGGGCGCCGCACCAGCTCGGCGAGCGGGAGCACCGCGTCGCCGGCGACGGCGTCGTCCGCGGCGACGGCGGCGACCAGCTCGGACTCGACCAGCACCCGGCCGTCGAGCCCGTCGGGCGGTGCGGTGGGGAACCCGAGGACCGCCAGATCGACGCGCCCGGCACGCAGATCCGTGACGAGCTCGTCGGTGGTGCCCTCGCGCAGTGTCACCTCGACCCCGGGGTGCTCGGCGGCGAAGTCGCCCACCGGGTCGGCGAGCACGGTGTCGGGCAGCGAGCTGGCCATCCCCACCGCGACCCGGCCCTGCACGAGCCCGCGGAGGGCGGCGACGGCGTCCCGGGCTCCCTCGACGGCGGCCAGCGCGGCCCGGGCGTGCGGCAGCACCGCCCGTCCTGCCTCGGTCGGCACGACCGCACGGGGACCGCGTTCGAGGAGGGTCTCCCCCAGCTCCCGTTCCAGCTGCCGCAGCTGCGCGCTCACGCCGGGCTGCGCGACGTGCAGCGTCTCCGCGGCCGCAGTGACGGTGCCCTCGTCGACCACGGTGACCAGGTAGCGCAGATGCCGCAGTTCCATAACCGCGAATGCTAGCGGGCAGATGAACCAGCTCTTCGACTTATGCCGCTCGGCGTCGCAGGCTCGTTGCCATGACCACGACGACACAGTCCCTGCACACCGCTCTCTCCGCCCGCGTCACCGGCCGGGTCGTCACCGGCGCCGCGCCGGGCACCTGCTTCCAGACCGGGACGGCGCACCGGTCCGAGGTCACCGTCGCCGCCGGCGGTCCCGCGGACGTCGCCGCCGTGCTCGACGTCGCCGACCGGCACGGCGCGCCGGTGACGGTGCACGCGTCGGGCCACGGGCTCCGGGTCCCCGCCGCGGGCGGGGTCCTGCTCGACACCTCGGCGATGTGCGGGGTCGGTGTCGACCCGGCGACGGCGTCGGCACGGGTCGGGGCCGGCGCGACCTGGGCGGACGTGGCGGCCGCGGCGGCACCGCACGGCCTGCGGGCGCCGAGCGGCAGCGCCCCGTCGGTCGGGGTGGCCGGGTACCTGTCCGGCGGCGGTCTCGGCCTCGCCGTCCGGTCCGACGGCTGGGCGGCCGACCACGTGCGGTCGATCGAGGTGGTGGACCGCGACGGCGTCCGCGAGGTCACGGGCGGGGAGGTCTTCACGCGGCTGCGCGGGACCGGTCCGCGGTCCGGGGAGGTCGTGACCGCGGTGACGATCGGCCTGCTCCCCGCGGACCCCCTCACCGGTGGCGGGCTGGTGACGGTACTCGGACCCGCCGACGAGCCCGGCGACCCGGCTCCGCTGCACGCCTGGGCCTCGTGGACGGCCGGGCTGCCCGACGCGGTGACGTCCGGCGTCTCGGTCGTGCCCTACCCGGACCTGCCGTTCCTGCCGCCGCACCTGCGCGGACGACGGGTGCTGCGGGTCGGCGTCACCGTCACCGGGACGACCGCCGAGGCCGACCGGTGGCTCGCACCGCTGCGCGCGGCCGTCGGCTGGGACGACGACACGGTCGGTCCGCTCGATCCCGTCGACTCCGCGCGGGTGTACGCCGAGCCGGAGTTCCCGCACGCCTACCTGGGCGACTGCGTCCTCGTCGACGGGCTCGACCCGGCCGCCCTCGACCGGGTCGCGACCCGCACCGGCCCGATGGCGGTGACCGGGATCCGGCACCTCGGCGGGGCGGCGGGCCGGGCCCCGCGGGTCCCGGACTCGGTGCGGGGCCGCGACGCGGCGTACCTGGTGAACGCCCTGGCCCCCTTCGGCGACGGGGCGGTGGACCCCGCCACCGCCCGCACGGAGGTGACCCGGATCCTCCACCCCTTCACCGCCACCGGCACCCACCCCGCATTCCGCTTCGGCCCCGCCTGACCGGACCCCGGTGATCACGGATCGGGAAGGGAACCGGCCGCATACGGCCGCCCTGCTTCCCGATCCGTGATCACCGTCAGTGGAGTGCGGCTTTCAGGACGATGATTCCGATGCCCAGCAGGACCGAGCCGGCGACGGCAGCGATCCGGACCGGCAGTGGCCGGTGCGAGCCGCGGCCCTCGAGGACGCTGCACACCGTCAGCGTGAGGACGCCCGCCCACAACGCGATGTCGATGCCGGTCTGCACGGTGGAACCCGCCAGGTCCACGAGCAACAGGATGCCCCCCGCCAGGACACCGGGCGCCGCCGCCGCCGAACTCGCACCGAGCTCGTCCCGCACCTCGGTCCACGGGACCGCACGCACCGACGCGAGCGAGGCCGAGAGCAGACCCGCGTACGCCTCACCGAAGAAGACCACCAGCCCCGTGCCTGCCACCGTGCCGACCGCCGCCACCAGTGTCGTCTCCCGGTCACCGAGGTAGACCAGCACCGCCATCGCGAAGATCGACCCGGTCAGCAGGGACCGGACCCTGGCCCGGGCGAGCGGTCCGAGCCCACCGGCGGGGGCCACGTCGCCGTGGCCGCTCGGGATCGCGTCCATACCGGCCCCTCCGCTGCCGAACCCGGTCCGGTCGCAGGTCATCGTGGTCGGCCCACCGGATCGGCGGATCACCTGCGGCGGGTGAGACCGTGCGCCGGGCCGGGCCGCTCCCCCGGCGGGGCCGTACCCGGCCGCCCCTGCGAGCATGCTGGTCGGGGGCCGGGACGCCGCGCCCCGTGAGTGGCGTCCGGCGGCACCCACGTGGCTCCGTCCGCCGGATTGACCCCGCCGGGGTGCGGGCCCAGGATTCGCCTGCCGTCCGTGCCACCGCACCCCGCGCCCGGCCGCCCGAGGAGCACCGCTGTCCACGATCCCGCTGTCCTGCCTGGACCTGTCCCCGGTGCGGCCCGGTGGGTCCGCCGCCGACGTCGTCGACGGCGCGATCACCATGGCCCAGCACGCCGAGTCGCTCGGGTTGCTGCGCTACTGGGTCGGTGAGCACCACCTCACCCCCGGACTCGGTTCGACCAGCCCGATGGTCCTGCTCTCGCACCTCGCCGCCCGCACCGGGCGGATCCGCCTCGGCGTCGCCGCGACACCGGTCGCCCACCACCCGCCCCTGCGGCTCGCCGAGGACTCGCTGCTGCTCTCCGCGCTCTCCGGCGGCCGGACCGACCTGGGGCTCGGCCGGTCCGACACCGACCGCATCCCGCGCACCGTGGGCGGCGACCAGGACCGCTCCCGGGTCGAGGCCCGGCTCCTGGAACGCGGGCTGGGCACCTTCTCCGGGCGCTGCGACCAGCTGCTTCGGCTGCTCGACGGGAAGGAGCCGGGGCTGCACGGCGATCCGGTGCGACTGCTCGACGCCGTCCCGCCGCAGGTCTGGGTACACGCGACGGCGGCCGGGGAGAGCTCCGGCTACGCGGCGCGGTCCGGGCTGCCACTGGGTATCGCCTACTTCGCCCGCCCGACGACGGCGCTCGAGGCCGTCGACGACTACCGCGCGCGGTTCACCCCCGGCCCGTACCGGGACCGGCCGCACGTGGCCGTCGCGGTGTCGGCGCTCGCCGCGCGCACCGAGGCGGAAGCCGCCGATCTCACCGCCGGATACGACGTCTGGCTGCGTGGTCTCGACCGGGACCGCGGGCCGGCCTACCACCCGACGGCGGACGAGCGCGCCCTCATGCCGCCACTGGACACCGACGACGCCGTCGCCCTGGAGGACCGGCTGCGGACCCGGGTCACCGGCACCCCGCACGCCGTGGCCGAGCGGCTGGCCGCGATCGTCGACGCCGTCGAGGCCGACGAGCTGGTGGTCGAGACGGTGGCGCCGACGCTGGAGGACCGGCTGCGGTCCACCGAACTGATCGCCAGGGCCTGGCGGGAGGTCTGAGACCCGGACTCACGACGACGGCGCCGTCGTGGTCCGCCGCCACGAGCCCCAGGTCACCACCCGCCACAACCACTCGACCGGCCCCTGGTCCGCCCGGCGCAGCCAGAACCGGCAGGCCACGGACTGCGCGGTGACGACGGCGACCGCGAGCCCGAGTGCCGCGGGCAGGTTCCCGGATCCCGGCAGCGCGAGCAGGGCTCCGACCGGCACCACGACCAGCGACGCCGTCAGGTAACAGGTCAGCGCCATCCGGCCGAGCGGGGCGAACACCGCGGACACCGCCCGGCGCAGCGGACCGGACAGGACGAGCGCAACCGCCAGGACGTACACGACCGCCAGCGCGAACCCGGCCCGGCCGCCGGCGACGGTGAAGCGAGGGTCGCCCGGTTCGAGGATCTGCAGGTACAGCGCCACAGCGGCGACCGGCACGGCGATCGCCATGGCCCACCACACCGGGGGCCCGGCCCGCTCCAGCACGGCCGGCACCCCGTAGGCCGCACCGGCCGCACCGATCAGGAACAGGCCCGGGGTCTCCAGCACCGAGCTCCCCGCCACGGCGACGACGACGGCCGTGGCCACGACCCCCAGGGCGAGCTGGACCGCGCGGGGCACCAGGAGGACCACCGGGAGGACCACCAGCCCGACGACCGCGTAGACCGTGAGGATCTCACCGGGATACACGAGCTGGTGCAGCAGACCGATCCCGAGCAGGGCGAGCAGCCTGCGCAGCAGGGGTGGCCACGGCGAGCGGCCGCGGTCGAGGGCGGAGCGGGCGACGAGGAACATCCCGGCGCCGAACAGCACCTCGAAGATCGGGACGAGGCGCCCCTGCACGAGGAGGTCGAGCCCGGTGCGCAGCGGCGCCGACCCGGCCCCGACCGGATCGAGCAGGAGCATGTCCGGCACGTTGACCAGGACGATCCCGGCGATCGCCATTCCGCGCAGGACGTCGAGGACGCGCAGCCGCTCGCTCACGGGACGCCCACCCCCGGTACGGGCAGGACGGCGGTGCGGCTCACGATGGACTCTCCCGTTCGGACGGTGACCGGACCCGCGCAGCATGATCGGCGCGCCCGGGCGCGCGGATCGGCCGTCCGGTGGAACCGGGCCGTGGGGGCTCGGCCGAAAGTCCGATCACCCCGTCCTCCGCCGTCCTCCGCCGTCCTCACGGACCACGGACCCGGCCCGGGCGTGGGAACACCTGCCGGCGCGCGACCGGTGGGAGCATCACCTCCGATGGCCGATCCCACCCCGTCCGCCGCGCTGACCGTGCTCACCGCGCTGCCCGCGCGTCCGGCCCCGGAGGTCCCCGGCCCGCACGACGACGGCACCGGCGGCGACTGGCCGGGCGTCGACGACCCCGCGGAGCTCCGGACGCTCGTCGCCCGCTGGCTCGCCGGGTACGGGACGGCCCAGACCCGCCGCACCTACGCCTACGCGCTCGGCCTGCCCCCGGAGTGGGCCGACGCCGTCACCGGTGTGCCGCGGCCGGAGCGGCCGGAGCACGGCCGCACTCCCCCGCCGGCCCGCCGCGGGCGGCTGCACCGTCTCGCCTTCTTCCGGTGGTGTGCGGGCCACCGGCTCGACCCGCGTGCGGTGACGGCCGCACACGTCACGACCTGGCTGCACGCTCTGGACGCGGCGGGCGCCGGCAAGCGCACCCGCGCGCGGATGCTGTCGACGGTGTCGGCGTTCTACGCGTTCCTCGCCGAGGAGGGCGTGCTCGGCGGCAACCCGGCCGCGCTGCACCGCGGCCGGCTCGGACTGGCGGGCACGTCCCGCGACCCGTCGCCGACGATCCGGCTCACCGCCGGCCAGGTGCGGGAGCTCTGGACGGCCGCCGCGGACCTTCCGAACCGCACCCGGCACCGCGAGCTGTACGCGGCCCGCGCCGTCGCCTTCGTCGCGCTGCTCTGCCTGGGGCTGCGGATCTCCGAGATCACCGGCCTCGACCGCGACGATCTCGTCGTCTCCGGCGGTGAACGGGTGCTGCGGGTGCGGGGCAAGGGCGGCACCGTGCGGGAGGTCTTCCCCGGCGACACCACGATCGACGCCCTCACCGGCTACCTGCTGCTGCGGGACCGGGAGTACGGCGACCCGCTCCCGGCCCGCGGCTCTGCCGACCGCCGGTCACCGCTGCTCGCCACCCGCGACGGCGGGCGCTGCTCGCGCCACGACCTGCACCATCTGCTGCGCCGCATCGCCCGGGCGGCCGGGCCCGCGCTCGCCGACGTCGCCGAGCGGATACATCCGCACACCTTGCGGCACGCCTACGTCACCCTCGCCCTGGAGGCGGGCGCCCCGATCCAGCACGTGCAGGCCGACGTCGGGCACGCCAGCATCGCCACCACCCGGCACTACGACCGGTCGCTGCGCTCCCGGTCCGGGAGCGCAGCGGACCTGGTCACCGGGCTCGTCACCGATCCGCGACCGGACCGGTGACGGGCCGGGCCCTCACAGCATGGAACGTTCGGAGGGCTCCACCTCGGTGATCTCGCCCTGCCGCAGCCGCTCCCGGAAGGCGCGCACCTCACGCTTCACGATCGGCGCCAGCAGGTAGAGGCCGATGATGTTGAAGACCGCCAGCAGGAACAGGACGGCGTCGGCGAAGTCCAGCACGCTGCCCAGCGTCAGCACCGAACCGACGATCACGAACAGGCAGAAGACGGTCTGGTATATCCGCTCGCTGACCGGGCTCTTCCCGAACAGGTAGGTCCAGGCCTTCTGGCCGTAGTAGCCCCACGTGATGATCGTCGAGAGCGCGAACAGCAGCACTGCCAGCGCCAGCACGTACGGGAACCACGGGAGCACGGTGGCGAACGCGTCCGAGGTCACGAGGACACCGTCCGGCACGTCGTCGCCGCCGCTCGCGAACGCCGTCGCCCGGGCCTCCGCCCAGAACGGTGTACCCGCGATCACGATGGTCAGCGCCGTCATCGTGCAGATGAGCACGGTGTCGACGAGCGGCTCGATCATCGCCACATAGCCCTCGGTCGCCGGGTGGCGGGTCCGCACGGCGGAGTGTGCGATCGGGGACGATCCGAGTCCGGCCTCGTTGGAGAACGCCGCCCGCTGGAAACCGACGATCAACGCGCCGATCGCGCCGCCCACCACGCCCTCGGCGCTGAACGCACCGGCGAGGATGAGCCCGATCGCGGAGGGCACCTGGGCGATGTTCACGGCGATGACCACGAGGCAGGCCGCCACGTAGATGATCGCCATCGCGGGGACGAGGCGGCCGGTCACGGCTCCGATCGACCGGATCCCGCCGAACACGACCGCGCCGACCACGAGCGCGAGCAGCACGCCGAATCCGAGTGCGGCGCCGCTGCTGCCGAGCATCCCCGACTCGCCGCCGGTCACCTCGCGCAGCTGGGCGAAGGTCTGGTTGGCCTGGAACATGTTCCCGCCGGCCACGCCGAAGAAGAGGATCATGACCGCCGCACCCGCCGCCAGCACCTTGCCCAGCCCCCGGCCGAAGCCGTTCGGGATGCGTTCGGCGACACCGAGCCGCAGGTAGTGCATCGGTCCGCCGGAGACGGTGCCGTCGGCGTGCATCTCCCGGTACTTCACGCCGAGGGTGCACTCGACGAACTTCGTCGCCATGCTCAGCAGCCCGGCGACGATCATCCAGAACGTCGCACCCGGGCCGCCGATGGTCACCGCGACACCGACGCCGGCGATGTTGCCCAACCCCACCGTCCCGGACAGCGCTGACGCGAGCGCCTGGAAATGGGTGATCTCCCCCGGCTCGTCCTTGCGGGTGTAGCGGCCGCGCACGATCCGCACCGCGAGTGCCAGGCTCCGGAACTGCACGAATCCGAAGTACACGGTGAAGATCATCCCGGCGAGGATCAGCCAGGCCACGATCCACGGGAAGCTGATCCCGAAGACGGTCACCTCGTAGAACACGATGCTCGACAGCCCCGAGGAGATCGGGTCGAACACGGTGTTCACGGCGTTCTCGATGCTCTCGAGGATCCCGGCCGGTGGCGGAGCGGCGGCGAGCACGTCGGCGGGTGGAGAGCTCGTGGCCGCACCCGGGGGAAGCACTGTCGTCATGATCCGGCACCTCACCCGAAAGACGGACAAAAGGCAATGGAAGACGCAAACGGTTACGCGGTCGTCACCCGGCGACTTGACCTCGACCCGGCTTCAGCTCGCAGGCTGGCCGGGATCCGTTCGAGGAGGAGGACACCATGGACGTCACCCCGCCGGTCGCCCGGTTCGAGCAGGCCTACCGCGACGGCGACCCGCCCTGGGTGATCGGCGAGCCGCAGCCCGCCGTCGTCGCACTCGCCGACGCGGGCGCCTTCACCGGAGCCGTCGCGGACCTCGGCTGCGGTACCGGCGAGCACACGATCCTGCTGGCCCGCCGCGGGTACGACGTCGTCGGCGCGGACGGCTCCGCCGCCGCCGTCGAGCGGGCCGCGGCCCGCGCCGCGGCGGCCGGCGTCACCGCCCGGTTCACCGTCGCCGACGCCCTCGACCCGGCCGGGCCGGGGCCGTTCGACACGGTCCTGGACAGTGCCCTGTTCCACGTGTTCGACGCCGGCGACCAGGCCCGCTACGCCCGCGCGCTCGCGGGGATCGTGCGGCCGGGCGGCGTCGTGCACCTCCTGGCGCTGGCCCGGACCGGCGCGGACGCCGAGTTCGGGCCGGTCATCGACGAGTCGGAGATCCGCACCGCCTTCACCGGGCCGGCCTGGTCGGTGGAGTCGGTCGGCCGCACCACCTACCGCGGTGTCGTCACCCCGGACCTGGCGGCGTCCTACGGCGAGCCGGCGGGCACCCGGGTCGACGTGCCCGCGCACCTCGCCCGCATCGTGCGCGCCTGACGGCCCGGGTTCAGCTCGGCCGGGCCGGACGGCGCTGCGGGACGCAGCAGTCCACCGCGCACGGCGCGCCGTCGCGGGTGCACCCGGCGGCGGGGACGACGCCCAGCCGGGGCGCGTCCGCGCCGTCGGTGTGCTCGCGGACCAGCGCGATCACCATGTCGGCGAACCGCGGGTCCGGGCCGGCGGTCGCGGCGCGGGCGAAGCCCATGCCGTGCTCCGCGGCCCGCTCGGCGGCCTCGTTGTCGAGGTCCCAGATCACCTCGACGTGGTCGGAGACGAACCCGACCGGCGCGACGACGACCGCCGGGACGCCCTTGGCGTGCAGGTCGTCGATGTGGTCGACGATGTCGGGCTCCAGCCACGGCACCTGCGGCGGGCCGGACCGCGACTGCCAGACGACGTCGAAGTCGTCGACGCCCAGCTCGGCGGCGACCAGCGCCGACGTCTCGGCGACCTGGCGGGAGTAGCGGTGCCCGCCCTCGGCGGGGGTGCCCGCGGCCGCGTCGGCGGAGTTCGGGATCGAGTGCGCGGTGAAGACCAGGCGGGCGTGCTCGCGCTGGTCGTCGTCCAGGCCCAGCAGCGCGGCCCGGACGGCGTCGGCGTTGGCCCGCACGAAGTCCGGGTGGTCGTGGAAGTGCCGCAGCTTCACCAGCTCCGGTGCCACGTCGCCGACCGCGTCGCGGGACCGGGCGATGTCCTCGTGGTACTGCCGGCACGCCGAGTAGCCGCCGTAGGCGCTGGTGGCGAACACCAGCGCCCGCCGGACGCCCGCCCCGGCCATCTCCCGGACGGTGTCCTCGGCGAACGGGTGCCAGTTGCGGTTGCCGAAGTACACCGGCAGCTCGGTGCGGGCGGCGATCGCCTCGACGAGCTCCCGGTTGCGGGCGTTGATCGGCGAGACGCCCCCGAAGTGCTGGTAGTGCTCCTCGACGGCGTCGAGCCGCTCCGGCGGGACCCCGCGGCCCCGGGTCACGTTCTCCAGGAAGGGACGGACCTCGTCGGGGGCCTCGGGACCGCCGAAGCTGAGCACCAGGATGGCGTCGGGGTCGGTGCAGGGGTGTTCGGGCACGGCTCCGATTATCGACCCCGGCCCCGGTGCCCGCGCGCCCGGCGTCAGACGCCGACCGCGTGCACCCCGCCGTCGGCCATCACCATCGAGCCGGTGGTGGTCGGCATCCAGTCCGACAGCACCGCGCAGACGGTCTTCGCGACCGGCACCGGGTCGTTCATGTCCCAGCCCAGCGGGGCACGCTTGTCCCAGACGTCCTCGAACGCGCCGAAGCCGGGGATGGACTTGGCGGCCATCGTCTTCACCGGCCCGGCGGCGACCAGGTTGACCCGGATCCCGTCCTTGCCCAGGTCGCGGGCCAGGTAGCGGGTGACGGACTCGAGCGCCGACTTCGCGACGCCCATCCAGTCGTAGGCGGGCCACGCCTGCCGGTTGTCGAAGTCCATCCCGACGATCGAGGCGCCCGGCCCCATCAGCGGCTTGCACGCCATGGCCAGCGACTTCAGCGAGAAGGCGCTGACCTGGATCGTGGTGGCGACGTCCTCCCACTCGGCGGTGAGGAACGCGCCCTCGCCGAGGGCACCGGCCGGCGCGAACCCGATCGAGTGCAGGACGCCGTCGAGGCGCGGGTCGTCACCCAGGTGCGGGCGTACCCGGTCGGCGAGCGAGTCCAGCTGCTCCTGGTCCGACACGTCCAGCTCGACCACCGGGGCCGGCTTCGGCAGCCGCTGCGCGATCCGCTCGACGAGGCGCATCCGGCCGAACCCGGTGAGCACCACCTCGGCACCCTGCTCCTGGGCGATCTTGGCGGAGTGGAAGGCCAGCGACGCGTCGGTGATCACTCCGGTGATCAGCAGGCGCTTGCCGTCGAGCAGTCCCATGTCGTCCTTTCGGGGTGGTGGCGCGGGTTCGGGGTGTCTAGTGGCCCATGCCGACGCCGCCGTCGACCGGGACGACCGCCCCGGTGACGTAGGCCGCGGCGGGCGAGGCGAGGAAGGTGACGACCGAGGCGATCTCGGCCGGCTCGGCGTAGCGGCCCAGCGGCACGGAACCGAGGATCTCCTCGCGGCGCTTGTCGGACAGCGCGCGGGTCATGTCGGTGTCGACGAACCCGGGGGCGACGACGTTCGCCGTGATACCCCGGCTGCCGAGCTCGCGGGCGACGGAACGGGCGAGACCGACCAGCCCGGACTTGGACGCCGCGTAGTTCACCTGGCCCGCCGAGCCGGACAGCCCGACGACCGACGAGACGAAGACCATCCGGCCTGCCTTGGCCTTCAGCATGCCCCGCGAGGCGCGCTTGGCGACCCGGTAGGCGGCGGTCAGGTTGGCGTCCACGACCCCGGTGAACGACTCCTCGCTCATCCGCATGAGCAGGCCGTCGTCGGTGATCCCGGCGTTCGAGACGAGCACCTCGATCGGGCCGTGCGCGGCCTCGGCCTCGGTGAAGGCGGCGTCGACCGACTCGGCGTCGGTGACGTCGCAGTGCACCGGGAGCAGGCCGTCGGGCACCCCGTCCTTGCCGGAGCGATAGGTCACCGCCACCTGGTCGCCCTGGGCGGCGAACGCCTGGGCGATCGCCAGGCCGATGCCGCGGTTTCCTCCGGTCACGAGCACGCTGCGTCCCACGGGGGCAGAACCTAACGCACTACCGGCCGGTACCGGCGGAGATCACCACGGGACATGGCTCACCCGCGTCACGGCAGCCGCCGCCCGAGCAGGATCCCGGCGCCGAGCCCGCCGATGAGCAGCAGCACCCCGCCGATCATCCAGGGTCTGCTCGCGTCGACCTCGCGTTCCTCGTAGCCGAGCTCCTCGGACAGGTCCGAGTAGACCGCGCGCAGCTCCGACTCGGTGGCGGCGGTGAAGAACCGGCCGCCGGACAGCGACGCGATGCGCTCCATCGACGCGTCGTCGACGGCGACCGGGGTGCGCCCGCCGTCGAGCTCGATCGAGCCGTAGCTGGTGCCGAACGAGATGGTCGAGACCGGGATGCCGCGGCGCTGGGCGTCGGACGCGGCGGTGAAGGAGCCGCGGGGCTCGTTCTCGCCGTCCGGGCCGGGGACGGTCTGGGTGCCGTCGGAGAGCAGCACGACCCGGGCCGGCGGCGGCGTCCCCTGCTGGTCCGGCCCGCCCTGCAGCGACCGGGAGAACGTGTCGATCGACTGCATGGCGGTGAAGATCGCCTCGCCGGTCGCGGTGGACTCGGCGAGCTGCAGGTTGTCGACGCCGTTCTTCACCGCGTTGCGGTCGGTCGTCGGCGAGACCAGCACGGCGGCCGTCCCCGCGAACGAGACGAGACCCAGGTTGACGCCCGGGGTCAGCTGGTCGGCGAACTGCTTGGCCGCGGCCTGCGCCGCCGCCAGCCGGGTCGGGGCGACGTCGGTGGCCTTCATCGACAGCGACACGTCGATCACCAGCATCACCGTGGCCCGGTTGCGCGGGACCTTCGCCATCGCCTGCGGGCCGGCCAGCGCCACCGTCAGCACCGCGAGCGCGGCGATCATCGCGATCGCCGGGAGGTGCCGCCACCGGCCGGGGCGCTCCGGCGCCACCGTCTCCAGCAGCTCCAGGTTCGTGAACCGGACGACGTCGCGGCGACGCCGGCGCAGCAGCCAGACGTAGCCGGCGACCAGCCCGGCGACGGCGAGGAGACCGAGCAGCCACCAGGGGCTCGCGAACGTCATGCGGGCCTCCCCGCGCGCGGCGTCGCCCCGCCGCCGGACCAGGCGTGCTTGCGGGCCACGGCGAACCGGACGATGTCGGCGACCCAGTCCCGGTCGGTGCGCAGGGTCAGCTGCGCGGCGCCGCAGCGGCGCAGCGCGGCCGCGACCCGGTCCCGGTGCGCCGACGCGGCGGCGGCGAACTCGCGGCGCAGCAGCGGCGTCGTCGCGACCTCGCGCTGGCGTCCGGTCTCCGGGTCGGCGAGCACGACCGTGCCGACGTCGGGCAGCTCCAGCTCCCGCGGGTCGACGACCTCGATCGCCAGCAGGTCGTGCCGCCCGGACAGCGCCCGCAGCGAGCGCTCCCACACCGGCTCGCCGAGGAAGTCCGACACCACCGCGACGAGGCCCCGGCGGCGGGGCGGGCGGCGCAGCTGGTCGAGCGCCGCGGTCAGGTCGCCGCGCACCCCCTCCGGGGCGGGCGGGGCGGTGGCGACCCGGCGGACCAGGCCGCGGGCGTGCACCAGGCCGCCGCGCGCGGGCAGCCGCATCGTCTCGGCCCCGTTCGCGACGACGGCGCCGAGCCGGTTCCCGCCGCCGACGGTGAGCTGGGCGACGGCGGTGAGCCCGGCCAGGGCGAGGTGGCGCTTGTCGGTGTCGGCGGTGCCGAAGTCGATGCTGCGGGACAGGTCGACGACGGCCCAGGTCTCCAGCTCCCGGTCGGCGACGGTCTCCCGGACGTGCGGGCTGGTGGTGCGGGCGGTGACCGACCAGTCCATCCGGCGGACGTCGTCACCGGGCTGGTAGGCGCGTGCCTCCCCCGGCTCGCTGCCGGGGCCGGGGAGCAGGCCGATGTGGTTGCCCTGCAGCAGGCCGTCGAGCCGCCGGCGGACGGTCAGCTCCAGGGTGCGCAGCGACGCCTCCAGCCGGGCGAGATCGGCGGTCGCGCCGCCCGCCGGCTCCCCCGCCGTCACGCCGGGCCACCTGCCGGGCCGCTCGCCGCACCGGTGCCGGGACCGGCCTGGTCCGGGCCGCCGGCCTGCGGCCACGCCGGACCGGCCGGTGCCGCAGCGGGCGCGGGCGCCGTGCCCGGACGGGCACTGACCTGCGGCAACGGCACGGTCTGCAGGACACGGGAGACGATGTGGTCGACCGGCACCTGGTCGGCGACGGCGTCGTAGGACAGCACGAGACGGTGCCGCAGCACGTCCGGCGCGACCTCCAGCACGTCCTGGGGGAGCACGTAGTCCCGGCCTCGGACCAGCGCGAGCGCGCGGGCGCCTGCCACGATGCCCAGCGACGCCCGCGGCGAGGCGCCGTAGGCGATCCAGGACGCGACGTCGGAGAGCCCGTGCTCACCCGGGAGCCGGGTCGCGACGACCAGCCGGACGACGTAGTCGACCAGGGCGTGGTGCACGAAGACGTCGGCGGCGGTGCGCTGCAGCCGCACCAGCTCGGCGGGGCTGAGCACCTGGGTGGGCTCCGGCGGGGTCGCCCCCATCCGGTAGATGATCTCCCGCTCCTCCTCGACGCCCGGGTACTCGATCAGGAGCTTGAACAGGAAGCGGTCGCGCTGCGCCTCGGGCAGCGGATAGACGCCCTCGTTCTCGATCGGGTTCTGGGTCGCGAGCACGAGGAACGGGTCGGGCATGGGGTGGTCGCGGCCGCCGAGGGACAGCTTCCGCTCGGCCATGACCTCCAGCATCGCGGACTGGACCTTCGCCGGTGCACGGTTGATCTCGTCGGCGAGCACGAAGTTCGCGACGACCGGGCCGAGCTCGATGTCGAACTCCTCGCGGCCCTGCCGGTAGATGCGGGTGCCCAGGATGTCGGCGGGCACGAGGTCCGGGGTGAACTGCAGCCGGGAGAAGCTGCCGCCGACCACCCGGGCGAAGGTCTCGACCGCCAGGGTCTTCGCAACGCCCGGGACACCCTCCAGCAGGAGGTGCCCCTTGGCCAGCAGGCCGACGAGCATCCGTTCGACCAGGCGGTCCTGGCCGACGATCACCCGCTTCACCTCGAGCACCGCGCGCTCGAGCCGCTCGGCGTCCCGCGCGGGGGTGGCCGGGGAACCGGCCGCGGAGGTGTCGTCGGTGGCGTTCGGCCCAGTCGTGCTCACCGTGCCATCCCACCGCGCGTCCCGTGTGACGCCGGTGAAAGCACCGCCGCCGGTCGCCCGGCCGGGTGGGATCAGGCGAGTGCGTGCAGCAGCGCCGCGGTCAGGGCCGTCTGGCGGACCATCCCGGAGACCAGTGCGTGTTCGTGCCGGGCGTGCGCCCCCGCCCCCAGCGCGCCGAGCCCGTCCAGGACGCCGACGTCGCGCACGGAGAGGAAGTTCGCGTCGCTGGCCCCACCGACGGCGATCTCGGGCAGGTCCACCCCGATCCCGGACGCCGCCGACCGCGCGATCCCGTACAGCTCGGCCGTCCGCGGGGTCCGCTCCATCACGGGCCGGTTCCACTCCCCCGAGATCCGCAGCGCCGCCGCCGGGTCGGCCGGCCGCAGCTCCGCGAGCACCCGTTCGATCCGGGTGATCTCCTCCGCGCTCGACACCCGGACGTCGATCTCGCCCCAGGCGCGCCCTGCCGTGACGTTGGACCGGCTCCCGCCGCCCACCACGCCGACGTTCACGCTGGTCCCGGCGTCGAGGTCGCGGGCGCCGTGCAGGGCCAGCACCACCCGGGCGAGCTCGTCGACGGCGCTGGTCCCGGCGGTCGGGTCGAGCCCGGCGTGCGCCTCGACGCCGTCGACCTCGACCCGGAACATCCCGACGCCCTTGCGCGCGGTCTTCACCTCACCGCCCGGACCGGCGGCCTCGAACACCAGTGCCGCGCGCACGCCGTCCGCGGCCCGTTCGATGACCGGGCGCGACGCCGGGGAACCGATCTCCTCGTCCCCGGTCAGCAGCAGGCGCAGCGGCGGGAGCGCCAGCCCCGCGCCGCGGGCGATCCGGACCGCCCACAGCGCCTGCACCAGGCCGGCCTTCATGTCGAAGACACCGGGGCCGGTGATCCGGTCGCCGTCGACGGCGAACGGCATGCCGGCCAGCGTCCCGACCGGCCAGACCGTGTCGTAGTGCGCGAGCAGCAGCACCGGCGCGGCGGACGAGCCCGCGAGGTCCAGCACCCGGACGTCGCCGTACGGACCGCCGTCGACCGACTCCGACGACGACGCGGGCCCGCACCGCTCGGCGACCAGGCCGTCCAGCCAGGCCAGGCCCTTCTCCAGGCAGGAGCGGTCGTCGCTCGGTGTCTCGATCTCGACGTAGCCGCGCAGGTCGTCGAGCATCGACGGCAGGGCCGCCTCCGCGGCGTCGAGCAGGGCGTGCGTCACGCGGTCTCCTCGCGGGGGTCGTCGGTCGGAGCATCATGCTCGCACCACCGGGGCGGTGCGGCGCACGGAACGACCCGAACGGGGATCAGCGCTGTGCCGGATCCTGCTCGACGAACCGCAGGGTCATCGCGAGGTAGTCGCGCAGGGCGACGGTGCGGGGAGCGCGCCGGTGCCGCGCCCAGATCGCGTTCGCCTCGGCCGGGCCGAGCCCGCGGGCGTGCGCGACCGCGGCCCGCGCCTCGGCGCCGCCGATCTCCCGCCCGGCCAGCGCCGCGAACGCGACGGCCAGCTCGGCGGCCCGCTCGTCCTCCACGTGGCCGGTCCCCTCGCTCGGTGTGCCGGTGACCAGCAGAGCACGGGCCACCGACAGTCACGGCCGGGTCACTCCAGCAGCAGGAACACGATCGCCGTCACGCCGATCACGACGATGATCCCGCGGAGCACGGTGGGCGGGAGCCTGCGCCCGATCCGGGCACCGAGCAGCCCGCCGACGATCGAGCTCGCGGCGATGATCCCGATGACCGCCCAGTCCACCGGCGCGACGACCGCGTAGATGATCCCGGCGACCAGGTTCACCACCGACGACAACGCGTTCTTGAAGGCGTTGAGGCGCTGCAGCGGGTCCGCGACGAGCAGCCCCAGCACCCCGACGAGCATGATCCCCTGGGCGGCGGTGAAGTAGCCGCCGTAGATCCCGATGAGGAACACGGCCAGGTAGACCAGCGGCGACGACGTCCGGTCCGGCCGCTCCCGGTTCCGCAGCCGCCGGGCGATGAGGGGCTGCACCGCGACCAGGACGACCGACAGGCCGACGAGCACGGGGACGATCGACTCGAACGCGTCCGGCGGCAGTGTCAGCAGCAGCGCGGCACCGACGATCGCGCCGAGGAGCGAGGCCACCGCGTAGCGCGCGAGGCGCCGGCCGTGCCCGGCCAGCTCGGCGCGGTAGCCGACCGCGCCGGTGATGCTCCCGGTGATGAGCCCGACCGCGTTCGACGTCGTCGCGGTGACCGGCGGGAAGCCCAGCGCGACGAGCACCGGGAAGGTCACCAGCGTCCCGGAGCCGACCACCGTGTTGATCAACCCGGCCCACAGCCCGGCCAGCGCGATGACCGCGACCTCCCACCACTCCATGACCGCCACCCTACGAAGCGGCCGTTGCGCGACGGGACGACCGGTCGTGCGTAAGGCGGACGCCACATGCGTAGGCCCCTCGACGCGCTGCGTGTCATGATCATCTCGTGACCGCCGACCTGCGCTGGGCCGCGCCGCCCGCCCCCGCCCGGCCGTCGCTGGACCGGCCGACGATCGTGTCCACGGCGCTGGCGGTCGCCGACGCCGACGGGCTGGCCGCCCTCTCGATGCCCCGCCTCGCCCGCGAGCTGGGGACCGCGCCGATGTCGCTGTACCGGCACGTCCCCGGCAAGGAGGCCCTGGTCGATCTGGTGCTGGACGAGGCACTCGGCGCGCCGCCCGAGCTGGCCGGACGGTCCCTGCGGGCGGGCTGCGAGCGGTGGGCGACGGCGCTGCGCGACGTGCTGGCCGAGCACCCGTGGGCGGTGCCGCTGATGGCGGGCGACCGCACCGCCGGACCGGCCGAGTGCGGGTGGGCGGAGGCGCTGCTCGCGCACGCCGTCGACCGCGGCCGCCCGCTGCCCGAGGCGGTGGAGGTGCTGCACCTGGTGCACGGCTACGTCCGCGGTGCGGCCGCGCTCGCCGGGGACCGGCTCCCCACCGCCCACGACCTGGAACGTTCCGGCCGGTCCGACGGGCTGCCGGTGCTCGCGCGGCTGCTCGGCGGGGCGGCGGTCCGCGGGCCCGGTGGCGTGGAGCCGCTGTTCGACAGCGGCCTGCGCCGGACACTCGACGCCGTCGAGCCCGCACCGTGACCGGACGAGCCGGCGGACCGGCTGGCCGGCGCCGGGTTCACGGTGCGGAGCCGGACCGTCCGTGCGGCGCGGGCCGGTGAGCGGACACCACACACCGTCGTCCCGGCCCGCCGCGACGGCTGACGCCGGTCACCCCGTCGTTCCGGGGACCTCCGGGACCTCCGGGACTTCCGGGTCGCTCGCGGCGACGAGCGCGGAACGGCGCCGCTCCAGGAACCGCCGCTCCGTCGGGTTCGTCGTCAGTTCCAGCGCCGTCCCGTAGGCCGCGGCGGCCTCGCCGCTCCGCCCCAGCCGGGCCAGCAGGTCGGCCCGCGCCGCCGGGAGGTACGGGTAGCCCGCCAGCCCCGGCGCGAGCCCGTCGATCTCGCGCAGGACCGCCGCCGGATCGGCATCGGGCAGGCGCCCGCGGACGACGGCCCGGTTGAGGGCGACGACCGGGGACGGCCAGACCGCCAGCAACGCGTCGTAGGTCCGTGCCAGCTGGGCCCAGTCGGTGTCCGCCCAGGTCGGGGCCACCGCGTGCAGACCGGCGACCGCGGCCTGCAACGCGAACCGGCCGTGCGGCGGGCCCGTCCGCAGCGCCGCGGTGGTGTGCGCGAGCCCCTCGGCGGTCAGGCGCCGGTCCCAGCCCGCCCGGTCCTGGTCGGGGAGCAGGACGAGGTCCCCGCCGTCGTCGGTGCGGGAGCCGCCGCGTGCCTCGGTGAGCAGGACCAGACCGAGCAGCGCGCGCGGGCCGGGCTCGCCGGGCAGCAGGCGGACGAGCATCCGTGCCAGCCCGGTCGCCCGTCCGGTCAGGTCGGTGTCGGCGAGACGCTCACCGGCTCCGGCGTGCCCGGCGGTGTAGGCGAGGTGCACCACGGTCAGCACGGTGTCGAGACGGGCGGGCAGCTCGTCGTCGGGCGGGACGCGGAACGGGATCCGGGCGGCGGCGATCTTGTGCTTGGCCCGGGTGATCCGCCGTGCGACGCCCGCCTCCCCGCTCAGCATCACCGCGGCGATCGAGGGGACGTCGAGCCCGCACACCAGGCGCAGGGTCAGCGCGACCTGCGACTCGCGGGCGAGCGCCGGGTGGCAGCAGGTGAACACCAGGCGCAGCGGATCGGTGGGTGCGCCGTCGTCGTCGCTGCCGTCGTCGTCGCTGCCGCCGCCGGGCGGGGGCTCGACGAGCAGCGGGAGCTTCCGCCGCATCGACGTCTCCCGGCGCAGCCGGTCCAGCGCGATCCGGCGGGCGGTCGTGGTGAGCCAGCCCGCCGGGTTGTCCGGGACCCCGTCCGGCCAGCTGCGCAGCGCCCGCTCGAACGCCTCCTGCGCGCAGTCCTCGGCCAGGTCGAGGTCCCGGACGGACCGGGCCGTGGCGGCGACGACCACCCGCCACGACTCCCGGTACGCCCGCCGGACGGCCGTCGCGGCGTCCGGCACCGTGGTCAGCCGGTGCCGCCGTCGTCGGGCAGGTCCATGACCGGGCGGACCTCGACGTTCCCGGCCGGGCACACCGCGGCCAGCCGGAGCGCCACGTCGAGGTCCGGCGCCTCGATCACGTAGAAGCCGCCCAGTGCCTCCTTGGTGTCGGCGAACGGGCCGTCCGTCACCAGGGGGTCGCCGCCGGAGGCACGCCGCACGGTGCTCGCGGTGGCGGAGCGCTCGAGCGCCTCCCCGCCGACGACCTCCGCGCCGGCCTCGCGCACGGCCGCCATGAACTCCTCGTGCAGCCGGACCTCGTCGGCGACGCCCTGCTCGTCGGCGGTGTCGTACCAGTCCTCGGCGTCGTACATCAGGAACACGTAGCGGGCCATCGGTGGATCCTTCCCTCGTTCTCGGTGCGGTCACCCTGCTGACGAACGGGCCGGGCCGGATCGGACACCGGTGCTCCGCCCGATTCTCCCGGTTCCCGCGCGCAGTTCCAGCCGCGGCCAGCCGGCGAGGTCGCGCAGCAGCTGCCGGTCGTGCGTCGCGACGACGACGGCGGCGCCCGTCCGCCGGAGCGCCGCGGTCAGATCGTCCACGAGGGCCGCCGACAGGTGGTTGGTCGGCTCGTCCAGCAGGATCGTCCCGGGCCGTCCGGCCAGTGCGAGCGCGAGGTCGAGCCGGCGGCGCCCACCCTCCGACAGCCGGCCGACGGGGGTACTCGCCGCCTCGGCGTCGAGCAGGCCGAGCGACCCGAGCGGGACGACGTCGGACTCGGCGAGCACGCCGCGGGACACCAGCCGCCCGGCATGCGCGCGGTGCGCCTCCCAGGCGGTGCGGTCCGGGTCCTGTGCGGCGGTCTCCTGGCTGACCCGGACGACGCGGGCACCCGGCGCCGTCCGCACCTCCCCCGACGACGGCGTCAGCGCACCGGCCAGCACCGCCAGCAGGGTCGACTTCCCGGCCCCGTTCGGGCCCGTGACGAGGAGCCGGTCGCCGCCGTCGAGGGTCAGGTCGACCGGGCCGCCGAGCCGCCCGTCGACGGCGACGCCGTGCGCCCGGAGCTGCGGCGCCCCCGGCCGGACGCCGAGGTCGGGCCAGTGCAGCGCCGGCGGAGGGACCGGCACGTCGAGCCGGTGCGCCTCCAGTTCCTCCTGCCTGCGGTGCAGGGCCTGCACCACGCCCGGGGCCCGGGACTGGCGCTGGTGTCTCCCGGTGCCCTTGTCGGGGCGCCATCCGGTGCTGAGCCGGTCACGGGCCTGCGACACCTGTTCCCGGAGCCGCCGGTGCTCGGCCTGCTGCTCGGCGACGTCCTGCTCCCAGCGTTCCCGTTCCCGGCGGCGGCCGTCCTGCCACGCGTCGTAGCCGCCGGAGTGCAGGTGGGCCCGCCCGTCCCGGGTGGGGTCGAGATCGAGGAAGCGGTCGGCGACGTCGCGCAGCAGGGCCCGGTCGTGGCTGACGACGGCGAGCCCACCGGGGTGCGCGCGCAGTGTCCGGGTCAGGAAGTCCAGGCCGTCGCCGTCGAGGTGGTTGGTCGGCTCGTCGAGCAGGAGCACGTCGTGCCGGGCGCCGAGCAGGCAGGCCAGCCGGACCCGGTAGCGCTGCCCCACCGACAGCGTCGTCAGCTCACGGTCCCGGTCGGTGCAGGCACCCAGCGCGTCGAGCGCGATGTCGACGCGACGCTCGGCGTCCCACGCGTCGAGCCGGGTCGTGGCCTCGAGCGCCGCGGCGTAGCGGTCGCCGGCGGCCGGGTCGCCCGCGGCCATCGCACGGGCCGCCTCGTCGAGCGCGCCGAGCGCGCCGAGGCTCGCGGCCAGCGCCCGGCCGGTGAGGGTGCCGACGGTCTCGCCCGCTCCCGCCGGGAGCTCCTGACGGGCGAGGCCGACCGTGCCGGCCCGGCGGACGGTGCCCTCGTCGGGCCGGACGATCCCGGCGAGGACGTGCAGCAGGGTCGTCTTCCCGCGTCCGTTCTCGCCGACGACGGCGATCCGGGACCGGGCCGCGACGGTGACGGAGACGTCGTCGAGCACGCGGCGGGACCCGCGGGTCACGGACACGTTCTCGGCCCGGACGTGGGCGCTGCCGCCCGCCTCGACGGCGGGGGCGGACAGGATGGGTTCGGAGATGGGGTGCAACGATCGCTCCGCGGCTCGCAGTGGGCCGGGCAGCACGGGACGGCCGCCCGGCGGGACCGGGACGGCGGGCGCGGATCGAACGGGGAGAGGGCGCCGCCGTCAGCGGGCGGTGCGCAGCCTCTGGGCCCAGATGCCTCGTCTCATGGGAGCAGCCTAACCGCACGATCCGGGCGGTTCATCCGGTTTCCGCCGAGGTCCGCGTGCGCGCACAGGTGGGCCACAGCCTCACCTGCCATGATCGGCCCCCGGCACGGCACATCGGCTGGGGAGGACCATGACCGCCGGCATCCTCGAGGCACCGCCCGAGCACGGCCTGACCGCCGGCCAGGTGGCGGCACAGCGACGGGCCGGACTGGTGAACGCGCCGGTCTCGGGCGGTTCGCGCACCTACGCGACGATCCTGCGCACCAACGTCTTCTCGTTCTACAACTCGATCCTGTTCGCGATCGGCGCCATCCTGCTGGTGCTCGGCCGCTACAACGACGCCCTGGTCAGCGTCGGGCTCGGCCTGATCAACGCCGTCATCGGCGCCGTCCAGGAGATCCGGGCCAAGCGCAAGCTCGACAACCTCCAGCTGCTCGACGAGGCCGGTGTCACCGTCGTCCGGGACGGCGCCGAGCAGCGGGTCGCGGCCACCGACGTCGTGGCGGGGGACGTGCTCCTCGTGCGGGCCGGTGACCAGATCGTCGTCGACGGGCCGGTGCTCACCGGCCGGGCCGAGGCCGACGAGTCGCTGCTGACCGGCGAGTCCGACCCGGTCGTCAAGGAGACCGGCGACGTCCTCCGGTCGGGCAGCCACTGCGTGGCCGGGGAGGCCCGGCAGCGCGCCGAGGCCGTCGGCGCCGGCAGCTACGCGGGCCGGCTGACCCTCGACGCCCGCCGGGCGACGACGGACGCGACGCCGCTGCAGCGCCGCATCGACTTCGTCGTGCGCCTGACGATGGCGCTGGTCGTGCTGATGAGCGGTGCGATCCTGGCGCAGGCGTTCCTGGAGGGCTTCTCCCTGCTGCGCGTCGTCCAGATCACCGCGGTGCTGTCCGGGCTGGTGCCCTACGGGCTGTTCTTCCTCATCGCCGTCGCCTACACCCGCGGGGCCGCCCGCATCGCGCGGAAGGGCGCGCTGGTCCAGCAGGTCAACGCGGTCGAGTCGGTCACCCACGTCGACGTCGTGTGCACCGACAAGACCGGCACCCTCACCACCGGCAGGCTGCGGCTGAAGGAGACCGAGCCCCTGGCGGGGACCGACCCCGATCCGGTGCTCGCCCGCTACGCCGCCGCCGTGTCCGACCCGAACCTCACCTCGGCCGCGCTGGCCGCGGCACTGCCCGGCGAGCCGTGGGAGCTGCGCGACGAGGTCCCCTTCACCTCCGCGCAGCGGTGGTCCGGCCAGGTCACCGACGACGGCGCCTGGGTGCTCGGCGCGCCCGACGCACTCGCCCCGCACCTCACCACCGCGCTGCCGGACGGTGCCGTGGACGGGCGCACGGCGCTCGGGCTGCGAGTGCTGCTCCTGGCCCGGGCCGCGGACCCGGCGGCCGGGCTGCGCCGCGACGGGCGCCCCGCGCTCCCCCGGCTGGAGCCGGTGGCGCTGGTCGCGCTGGCCGACGAGCTGCGGCCCGAGGTGGTCGAGAGCATCGCCCGGTTCGCCGGGAGCGGCGTCGCGATCAAGGTGCTGTCCGGGGACGACCCGCGGACCGTCGCCGCGCTCGCCGTCCAGGCGGGGCTCGACGCCGGGGACCCGGTCACCGGGCCCTCGCTCGACGCGCTCGACGACGCCGAGCTCGACCGGCTCGTCGCCCGCACGACCGTGTTCGGCCGGGTCGCGCCGGAGCAGAAGGAGCGCATCGTCGCCGCCCTGCGCCGCGGCGGCGGGTACGTGGCGATGCTGGGCGACGGGGTCAACGACGCCCGCGCGCTCAAGGGCGCCCACGTCGGCGTCGCGATGCGCAGCGGGTCGCCCGTCACCCGCGACGTCGCCGACATCGTGCTGGTGGACGACTCGTTCTCGGCGCTGCTCCCGGCGCGGGCCGAGGGCCGCCGGATCATCGACGGCATCGCCGTCTCGATGTACGTGTTCCTCGCCCGGGTCGCGACCCAGGGCCTGGTCATCGCGATCGTGGCGATGCTCGGGCTGGGCTTCCCGTACTCCCCCACCCAGGTCGGGCTCACCCTGCTGACGGTGGGTGTGCCGACGTTCTTCCTGACGATGTGGGCCCGCGAGGACGAGCCCGACCCGGACCTGCTCGGGAACCTGGCCCGGTTCGTCGTCCCGGCGTCGGTGGTGACGGCGAGCATCGGCGCGATCGTCTACACCACACTCCACCAGGCGATCCTGCAGGGCCTCACCAGTGGCCGGACCCCGGACCAGGTCGTGCAGGCGTTCCAGTCCTACACCGGTCTGACCTACGGGCGGGACGCCGACTTCGCCGAGGCCGCCGCGACGATCGGCGCCCAGACCGGGCTGTCCACGTTCGTCAGCCTGGCGTCGTTCGTGCTGATCCTGTTCCTGCGCCCGCCGCACCGGATCTTCGCCGCGTGGACGGCGCCGGTGGCCGACCGGCGCCCCGCCTGGCTGGTCCTCGCGCTCACGGCCGCGTTCGCCGGGGTCGTGTTCACCCCGGTGCTGTCGACGTACTTCGGCCTGACCGGCGCGGCACGGCCGGTGTTCAGCGTGGTCGTCCCGTCGCTGCTGACCTGGTTCGTGCTGCTGTGGCTCGCGTTCCGGTACCGGGCGCTGGACCGGATCCTCGGGATCGACCGGTTGCCCGGGCGCCGCTGAACCCGGGCCGCCGCGTCCGCCGACGGGCGGTCAGCGGCCGTCCTGCCGGGCGGAGTCGGGCGGGGCCGGCGCCGTCCCGCCGGTCCCGGCGGCGTCGCCGGGGTCGGCGGTCCCGGCCGTGGTGGCCGCCACGGTGGTCGCGCCGTTCCGTCCGGTGGTGTCGTCCGCCCCGGACTCCGCCGGTGCCGGCACCTCGGCGGTCGTGTCCCCGGCGCCGTCCTCGATCTCGTCCGGGTGCTCCTCCGAGAACCGCTGGTCCCGGATGTCGATCTGCTCGCCCAGGTAGCGCAGCAGCACCGCGACGACGGCCGCGACCGGGACCGCGAGGAACGCACCGGCGATCCCCGCGAGCGAACTGCCCGCGGTGACGGCGAGCAGCACGACGGCACCGTGCAGCTTCAGGCTCTGCCCCTGCAGGAACGGCTGCAGGACGTTCCCCTCCACCTGCTGGACCACCAGGATCAGGACGAGCACCAGCACCGCGGTCGTGAAGCCCTGGGTGACCAGCGCGATGAGCACGGCGAGCGCCCCTGCGACGAACGCACCGACGATCGGGATGAAGCCGCCGAGGAAGGTCAGGATCGCCAGCGGCAGCGCCAGCGGCACGCTGAGCAGGACCAGGCCGATGCCGATGAACACGGCGTCGATCAGGCTCACCAGGGCCTGCACCCGGATGAAGCCGCCGAGCACCGACCACATCCGGGACAGCACCTCGGTGAGGTGCCGGCCCGCGGTGCGCCCGCTGATGGCGCTGATCCACGGCAGGAACCGCGGCCCGTCCTTCACGAAGAAGAACGTCAGCACCAGCGCGAGCACGAGTGCGAGCAGGCCGGACGCGACGGTCGAGACACCGGTCAGCACGCCACCCGCGATCGCGGTGATGCTCTGCTGCAGCTGCGCGGTGACCTGGTTGATGATGTCACCGATCTGGCCGTCGCCCAGGTTCAGCGGCGGGCCGCTGACCCACTGCTGGATCTGCCCGACGGCCTGGATCACCCCGGTGGTGATCTGCTGGGTCTGCCCCGCCACCGACGGGGCGATGGCGACGAACAGCCCGCTGACCGCGCCGATCCCGACGAGCAGCACCACGATCGACGCGAGCGCCGGTGGCACGCGGTGCCGGATGAGCCAGCCGGCCGGTGGGCGCAGCACCGTTGTGAGCAGGATCGCCAGCACGACCGGCCAGACGACCACCCAGAACGTGCCGATCACCCAGCCGGCGATCACGAGCCCGACGGCGATGAGCGCGACCCGCAGGCTCCAGGCGGCGAGCCAGGTGAGCCCGTTGCCGATCACCGTGCCACGGCTCGCGACCGTCGCGACGGGAACGGGGCTCAGCACCGACCCACCCGCCGGATCCCGCTGTGGGGCGGCCCGGCCGTCCTCCTGGACCGCCGGCTGCGACCGCGACTTCATGATCCTCCCCGTTCGTCCGGACCCGACAGCCGCGCACACTAGCCCCGCCGGGACCTCCGCGCCCGCAGGCGCCGGGGTCGGGTCGCCCACGCGTGCCGTGGACGGGATTGGCAGGAAGTTGCCGGGCGCTGTCCTTCCTGCCCCTGTCCGGGTCACCGGGACCGGCGGATCCTCGGTCGTGGCTCCTTTCCGGGCGCAACGCCCGGGCACCGCCGGAGCCACCCGTCACCGACCGGAGGAAGAACGATGCTGACCCAGATCCTGCTCGCCGCACTCGTCGTCACCGGTTCGGCCGCGACCTTCCGCGAGGTGCTGCGCGGCCGTCCGCGCCGGATCGGCACGAGGCGTGGCTACGACACGAGGACCCCGTCACTGCGGTGACCCCCGCTCACCCCCCGGTGGGCTCGGCGATCCGGGCCGCCACCGCGTCGACGTGGGCACTCATCGCGTCGAGATCGTCGGCGGCCTGCCGGAGCAGGCCGGGATCGGCGAGCGCGGTCCCGGCGACGCAGTGCCGCGCACCGTCGGCGCCGGCGTCGAGACCGGCCGTCCAGGACGCCTGGGCCCGCTCGTCCGGGATGGGCCGGTAGGCCCGCGCGGCCGCGACGTCGTCACGCAGGTCCCGGCAGGCGTCGCCCATCGCGGCCACGTCACGGCGCTCACCGGCGCGGACGACGGCCGCGAGGTCGCGGGTGATCGCGTCCACCCGGGTCCGGCCGCCGCCGTCGCGCCACTCGGAGATCTCGGCGGCCGCCACCGCGGTGCCGGGGACCGGTCCCGCGGCGGTGGCCGCGCCGACGACCAGCGTGAACACCCCGATCAGCGTCGCGATGCCGACGAGCAGGCCGCCGCCGACCACGCGGGGCGGCCGCGGCGGGCGGGGCAACAGCGCGGCGGGGAAGCCGGGAAGACGGCCGTCGGCGTCCGGCGGGCCGGCCGGTTCCACCGGCGGGCCGGGCGGGACGTCCCACCACGGCCGCGCGGTCGTCCGCGGCGGTCCGCCGGACGGCCGGCGGGGTGCCGGGACCACCGGCGCGGGCGGCGCGACGGGTGCGTCCCGCGCGACGTACGGAGGAACCCGGTCCACGGCGGCACCCCCTCTCCACGACACCCACGACGACGGTGATGCCACGACATCGCGGTACGGACGGAGCCGTTAGCCGGAGACGGCGGACGTCATCAGATGTGTCGACGGCCACCACCCGCCCGGGTGATGCCCGCGACCCACCCGGGATCCGCACGCCCGCGGCCTGCCGCGACGGCGAGGCCACATCGGGCGCGGGTGCACGACCAGCCGGCCGTGATCGGCCAGGACGGGTCCGGTCAGCCCGACCGCTCGACGTGCCCGCCGGCGGCGACGTCGCGGACGGAGTGCGCACCGAGGCGCTCGACCAGGAGACGACCGGTCCGTTCCAGGTGGTCCCGCATGGCCACCTCGGCCGACGTGTCGTCGCGGAGCACCACCGCGGCGACGACCGGCTCGTGTTCGGCGAGGATCTCGGCCAGGGTGCGCCCACCGGCGGTCGTCGGCGGACCGAGCAGGGCGGTGGTGGCCCGCAGCCGCTCGACGGTCGCGGCCGCACGCGCGTTGCCCGCAGCGCGCAGCAGGCGGTCGTGCAGGGTCCGGTCGGCCGCCCAGAACGCCTGTTCGTCGTCCCGGGCCGCGGCATCCGTCATGTCCGCCAGCGCCGCGCGTACGGTGTCGTGGTCGGCGTCCGAGCCCTCCCGCGCGGCGCGCCCGGCCGCCGCGGGCTCGAGGGCGAGCCGGATCTCGATGATCTCCTCGATGTCGTGCGCGGTCGGCACGACGATCTGGAAACCCCGGTTGCGCGCGATCCGCACCAGCCCGGCCTCGGCGAGCTGCAGCAACGCCTCCCGCACCGGGCTGCGGGAGACACCGAGCTCGTCGGCGAGCTGGTAGACCGAGTACGTCTCGCCGGCGACGAGCTCGCCCGCGGCCACCGCGTCCCGGACGGCCTGAGCCACCCCGGCGGCCAGCGAGGGCGCATCGGTGGACAGCACGAGCCTCGGCATGAGTAACATGTTAGCCGTGGGAAGTAACATGTTACTCGCGGGCGCAGGGACGGACGGGGTCGAGGCGGCGCTGCGGGGTGCCGGCCTGGAGGTGCGGGCCGACGCAGCCACCCGGGGGATGTACGCCTCCGACGCCTCGCTGTACCGGATCCCGCCGCTGGCGGTCGTGCGCCCCCGCGACGTCGACGAGGTCGCCGCGGTCCTCGCCGTGGCGCGCGAGACCGGGGTGCCCGTCACCTCCCGCGGAGCGGGGACCTCGGTGGCGGGCAACGCCGTGGGCCGCGGGATCGTCATCGACTTCTCCCGCCACCTCGGGCGGGTGCTCTCGGTCGATCCCGACTCGCGCACCGCCGTGGTCGAGCCCGGCACGGTGCACGCGGTCCTGCAGCGTGCCGCCGCCCCGTTCGGTGTCCGGTTCGGGCCGGACCCCTCCACCCACCCCCGGTGCACGATCGGCGGGATGATCGGCAACAACGCGTGCGGGTCACGTTCGCTGGCCTACGGGCGCACCTCGGACAACGTCGCCGGCCTGGAACTGCTCACCGCCGCCGGCGACCGTCTGGTCACCGGCTACGAGGACGGCGTCCCGTACGCCCGCGGCTCGGAGACCGTCGTCTCCGGCGTCCGGGCCGCGGTCTCGCGGCACCTGCAGACCGCCCGCCTGGAGTTCGACCGGTTCGGCAGGCAGGTCTCCGGCTACGCCGCCCAGCACCTGCTGCCCGAACGCTTCGACCTCACCCGGGCCCTCGTCGGGTCCGAGGGCACCCTCGGGGTGATCACCCGGGCGACGGTGAAGCTGGTGGAGGACGCACCGGTGCGGGTCGTGGTGGTGCTCGGCTTCTCCGACATCGTCGCCGCCGGTCACGCCGCACCGTCGGTCGTGGCCCACGGCCCCACCTCGTGCGAGGGGCTCGACTCACGGCTGCTCGACGTCCTGCGCGCCCGCCGCGGCCCCGACGCCGTCCCGCCCCTGCCGCGGGGCAAGGCGTGGCTGTTCGTCGAGCTCGCCGGCCACGAGCCCGGCGAGGTCCTCGACCGGGCCCGCCGCCTCGCCGCCGACGGGATCGGCGACGACTCCACCGTCGTCGAGGACCCCGCGGTCCAGGCCCGGCTGTGGCGCATCCGCGAGGACGGCGCCGGCCTCGCCGGGCGCGCCCCGTCCGACCGGCCCGCCTGGCCCGGGTGGGAGGACGCCGCCGTGCCGCCCGAGCAGCTCGGCCGCTACCTGGCCCGCTTCGACGAGCTGGTCGACTCCTACGGCATGACCTCGGCCCCGTTCGGCCACTTCGGGGACGGCTGCATGCACGTCCGGCTCGACGTGCCCCTCGACCGGCCCGACGGCAGCACCGTCCTGCGCCACTTCCTCACCGACGCCGCGCAACTGGTCGGCGAGTTCGGTGGCTCGCTGTCCGGGGAGCACGGCGACGGCCGCGCCCGCTCCGAGCTGCTGCCCCACATGTACTCAGCCGACGCGATCGCCCTGTTCGGCGCCGTCAAGCACGCCTTCGACCCCGGCAACCTGCTCAACCCCGGCGTCCTGGTCGACCCCGACCCGGTCGACGCCGACGTCCGCGTCGCCGGAACCTTCCCGCTGGGCCGGCGACACCTGGCGATGGCCTACCCCCACGACGACGGCGACCTCGCCCAAGCCGTCCACCGCTGCACCGGGGTCGGCAAGTGCCGGGCCGACAACTCCGCCTCGGGCGGGGTCATGTGCCCCTCCTACCTCGCCACCCGCGAGGAGAAGGACTCCACCCGCGGACGCGCACGCGTCCTGCAGGAGGTCGTGCGCGGAGAGCTCGCGTGGTCCGACCCGGCCGTGCACGACTCCCTGGATCTGTGCCTGTCCTGCAAGGGATGCGCCTCGGACTGCCCGACCGGCATCGACATGGCCACCTACAAGTCCGAGGCGCTCCACCAGACCTACCGCCGGCGGCTGCGCCCACGCTCGCACTACACCCTCGGGAAGCTGCCGTTCTGGGCCCGCATCGCCGGACGGACCCCGCGCCTGGCCAACGCCGCGGTACGCCTGCCCGGCCTCGGCCCGGTTCTGCTGTGGCTCGCTGGTGTCGACGGCCGCCGCTCGGTCCCGGCCTTCGCCCGCCGCCCCTTCCGCAGGCTCTTCCGCCCCACGGCATCCGACCGGACCCCGGTGGTGCTGTTCGCCGACTCGTTCTCCGACGCCTTCTCCCCCGAGGTCGCCGAGGCCACCGTCCGCGTCCTGCGATCGGCGGGCTACGAGCCGCGGCTGCCGTCCTCCACCGTGTGCTGCGGCCTGACCTGGATCACCACCGGGCAGCTCGACCCGGCCAAGAAGATCCTGCGCCGGACCGTGGCCACGCTCGCCGACGACGCCCGCGCCGGCATCCCCATCGTGGGCATCGAGCCCTCGTGCACCGCGGTGCTGCGCTCCGACGTCCGCGAGCTGCTGCCCGACGACCCGGACGCCGCACCCGTCGCCTCGGCGGTGCGGACCCTGTCCGAGCTGCTCGCCGAGACCCCCGGCTGGACCCCGCCGGACCTGTCGGACCTCGAACTCGTCGTCCAGCCCCACTGCCACCACCACGCCGTGCTGGGCTGGAAACCCGACGCCGACCTGTTGGCCTCGACGGGTGCCCGGGTCCGGAACCTGGCCGGATGCTGCGGGCTCGCCGGCAACTTCGGCGTCGAACGCGGCCACTACGAGGTGTCGGTCGCCGTCGCCGGACAGAACCTGCTCCCCGCACTCGACGCCGCCCCCGGCGCCGTCGTACTCGCCGACGGCTTCTCCTGCCGCACGCAGATCGCCGATCTGCGCGACCGGCCGGCGCTGCACCTGGCCCAGCTGCTCGACCGGTGATCCGCGCCTAGGATCGGTCCCGCCGCCACCTCGACCGAGGACCGTCATGCCCGCTCCCGTCCCGCCGTCGCGCACCGGTGCCGCCCCGCGCTCACCGCACGTCCCGTCGGAGCAGACGTCCCAGCCCCGCTACGCCGCCCGGGCCCGCGGCCCGGCGCCGCACCTGGTGGTCACCGTGGGCGGTGCCGCCGCGCCGGAGGTCCGGCCGCAGGACCGGCTCGTGGAGATCGCGCCCGGGGCCGCCACCGGGGACCGGCTCGGCATCGAGCTGGCCGGCGTGACGACCGGCTGGCGGATCCTCGTCACCGGCCCCGAGCTGGAGGTGCAGGAGGTCCGGTCCGCCGCCCTGGCCCGGGGCGCACTGGACGAGGAGCTGCTGCTCGTGCCGACCGACGTCACCGGTACCGGGGACGCCGCCGTCGAGGGCGTCCGGCGCCGGGCCGTCCACTGCGGTCACTGCCACGTCCGGTTCGTCTCGGAGACCGCACCCGGCGACGCCCTCGGCTGCCCCGGCTGCCGCTCGGAGCTCGTCGTCGCCCACCACCACTCCCGCACGCACGCCGCGTTCCTCGGCGTCCCCACCGGTACCCGGGTCGGGGGGCCCGGCGCGTGACGCTCGATCTCGTCGTCGCCGCGCTCGGGACGCCGTGCCCGGGAGTGCGCAGCCTGGAGCTGGCGCCGGCCGGCGGCGGGCCGCTGCCGTCGTACCCGCCGGGCAGCCACGTCGCGGTGCGGTGGGCGCCGGACCGGTGGAACCCGTACTCGCTCACCGGCCCGTCGGTCGCGCCCGAGCGGCTGCATCTCGCGGTGGCGCTGCGCCCGGACGGACACGGCGGGTCCCGGTGGATGCACGCACTCGCCGTCGGGGACCGGGTCCGGGCGAGCCGGCCGCGCGCGACGTTCCGGCCGGTCGAGACCGCGACGCACCACCTGCTCGTCGCCGGCGGCATCGGGGTGACGCCGGTGCTCTCGCACGCCCGCTGGCACGCGTTCTGGGGGCACCGGTTCACCGTGCTGTTCGTGCACCGGCCGGGCGTCGCCCCGCACCTCGAGGAGCTGCGCGCCGTCTGCGGCGACCGGCTGGAGGCGGTGACCGGTCGCGCCGCGGCGCTCGTCGCGCTCCGCAGGCTCCTCGGGTCGGCACCGTTCGGCAGCCACCTCCACGTCTGCGGGCCGCCCGGGCTGATCGCCGCCGCCGCGGACGCCGCCCGGGCCGCGCACTGGCCGGACGCGCGAATCCATGCCGAGGCGTTCGTCCACGCCCCGGAGCCGGGCCGCCCGTTCCGGGCGGTGTTGCGGCGCAGCGGCCGCACCGTCGACGTCGGTGCCCGGGAGTCGCTGCTCGACGCGCTCGACCGCGCCGGGATCCCGGTACCGCGGATGTGCCGGCAGGGGGTGTGCGGCGAGTGCGCCACCACGGTGCACGCCGGCGCGGTGGACCACCGCGACTCCGTCCTCGATCCGGCGGACCGCGACCACCGGATGGCACCGTGCGTGTCCCGCGCCGGCGGCGACTCCCTGGAGCTGGACCTGTGAGCAGCTACCCGGCCGACGTCGCGTCCTACCCGTTCCCGCTGCCGCACCCCACGTACCGGATCAGCGCCAACGTCGAACCGGCCGGTGCGGAGCGCCGCACCGAGGCCGGGTCCTGGGGCGCGACGGTGCTGCACCCCGGTGACGACCGGGCGGCGGTCGCGGCCGGGCGCACCGCGGTCCTCGACCGCGAACCGGCCCGCTTCGTCGCCGCCCCGCACGCCCGCGCCGCCTCCTGGGACGCGCTGCTCCACCTCACCGGGCTGCTCGCCGCGGAACGGCCGGACGAGTGCTCCCTCACCCGCGACGGCGACCGGTACCGCTTCCGCGACGACGGGACCGGCGTCGACCAGGAGTTCGTGTTCGGCGACGAATCGACGCTGCCGGAGCACCCGCTGCGGTTCGCCTCCCGCCTGCTCGCCGAGGACGTCGTCGTCCTCGGGGCCCGCGACGACCGGCTCTGGCTCGACGCCGGCGCCGTCGCGGCCGCGTCGGTCTGGTCGATCGGGTTCGACGCCGGCATGAGCTTCCGCGAGCTGCACGGCCCGGTCCCCGGCAACGGCCCCGGCGGGGTGTTCGAGCGCGCCGAGCGGTTCCTGCTGCGGCTGGCCCCCGGCGAGGCGTACCGGCGGCTGAACTGGGGCCTGCAGCCCGGCGACCGGCTCGACCTCTCCCTCGACGCCTCCCCGGAGTGGCTGCCCGCGCGCGACGCGCTCGACGGTCTCGACCCCGGCCGGGACCTGCACCTGCGGACCGAGGTGCAGCACCTCGTCCGGCTGCCCCTCACCGGCTCGCTGCTGTTCCTCATCGGGATCCGGCTGCTCCCGCTGGAACGGGTCGCACTCGTCCCGGCGTGGCGGGACCGGCTGGCGTCGGTGCTGGAGACGCTGCCGCCCGAGGTGGCCGGGTACAAGGAGCTCGACCGGCTCGCCGCGCTCGCGGCGCCCTGGCTGCGCGGCCGCAGCGTGCCCGGCCGGTAACGGAGCGCGACGATCACACGATCACCTCCGATGAGGAACCGGGCGAAGGGGGAACCACGAGGATGTCGGCCAGCAACCTGTCGGTGCACGGCGTGGACGTGCAGACGGTCGAGGAGGTCGTCGAGGCGCTGCGCGCGATCCGCGACGCCGCCGCCGAGGACATCCGGGCACCCCGGATCGACGGCATCTCCTGCTTCAGCAGGCTCTACACGACCATCACCGAGAACGTGCTGGCCACCCTGCAGGGCGCCCACCCCGGCCGGTCGTTCGACGACCCCGAGTTCCTGACCCGGCTCGACGTCGCGTTCGCCCGCCGCTACTTCGCCGCGATCCACGCCCACGAGCGCCGGGACGGCTCGGTCCCCGCGTGCTGGAAGGTCCTGTTCGACCATCGCCGCGACCCCTCGATGGGACACGTCAACTTCGCGGCCTGCGGCGTCAACGCCCACGTGAACCACGATCTCGCGCTCGCGCTGCTGGACACCTGGGAGGACTTCCCCCCGACCCCCGCCCGGCGTGCGGACTACGACCGGGTCAACGACATCTTCGCCGAGGAGATGGACGACCTGCGGGAGGACTTCGACGCGTTCCTCGCCGGCACCACCGAGGGCGGGCTGCTGGACCGCCTCGGCAACGCACTGTCCGACCTGCTGGTGCGCGCGACCCGCGGGCAGGCGTGGGAGGCGGCCGAGCGGGTGTGGCGGCACCGCGGCGACGACGAGGCCTACCGGCGGGCGCTGGCGGCGGAGACGGCGCGGCTGGACAGCGCGGCGACCGTGCTGGGCTGGATGATCCTGCGGGCCCCCGACCTGCCCTGATCAGCCGGTGGGCAGGCCGCGGTGCAGGACGTCGAGCGCGGCGTTCTCCCGGGAGCCGCCCCCGGCGTGGTCGTCGAGACGGTGCGCGAGATCGGCCGGCAGGTCCAGGACGAGTCGCACCGTCTCCCCCGCGGGCTCCGGCGCCGGTGCCGCCGGTGCCGTGACCGGCTCCGGGCGGCGCAGCACGAGCCCGAGGACCGGGAGCGCGATCGTGCCGAGCGCGTCGACGATCCCGGCGACGCCGAACCAGCGCCAGTACCACTCGTCCGACGAGCCGGGGATCTCGCCGTCGGTCACCACCGGGATCGCGAGCATCACCGCGACCACGGCGATCGCGGCCAGGGTGACGGCGAGCCCGGTCCGGATCGCCGGGTGCGGGCGCCCGGCGAGCAGCAGGAGCAGGTTCGCGTGGGCCAGGCTCACCGCGGCGATCGTCAGCAGGGCGAGCGACTTCCACCAGCCCTCCCCCGGCCCCGGGCCCGACCAGTCCTGCCAGATCAGCACCAGCGCGCAGACCGCTGCCCCGAGACTCGCCGCGAGCCCGCCGAAGCCGACCGCCCGCACCGCCCGGGTGACCACGGCGAGGTGGCACAGCGCCGTCGTCCCGAACGCGGCGACGACGAGCGTGGTGACCACGATCCGGCCCTGCAGCTCGCCGAACTCGCCGGTGAGCAGGGCGACGATGCCGAGCAGCGACGCCACCACCAGCGAGGCGACGACCAGCACGATCATCCCGCGGCGGGCGCCGCGGGCCGTCGTGACAGGACCGGTCCCGGGTCGCGTGGTCTGCGGTGCGGTGGACATGGGGGGAACCGTAGGCCCGGCCGGCCCGCCACGGCCTGCGTAGCGCTACCGAGATCACCCGCCGGTGGTGGTCCGCGCCGAAGGCTCAGGCGTGGGTCGCCGGGCGCCGGTCCGCGCCGAAGTGCTTGTCCACCAGGGCGAGGATCGTCTCCCGCTGGCGCACGCTGATCTCCTCCGCGTGCTCCTCCCAGCCGAACACACAGCTGGAGAGCACGCCGTCGAAGCCGGTCGCGGCGAGCGCGGCGAACACCTCGTCGAAGTCGACCTCGCCGCGGCCGATCTCGGCGTGCTGGTGCACCCGCACCGTCGAGCCGGGCGGGTTGACGATGTAGCGCAACCCGTTCGACGCCGTGTGGTCCAGGGTGTCCGCCAGGTGCACGGAGGCCAGCTTCCCCGCGGCCGCGGTGATGATCCCGGCGGCGTCGTCGCCCTGGTGGAAGGTGTGCGGGGTGCAGTACAGGAAGTCGATCCAGTCGGCGTTGAGCCCGCGGACGAGGTTCAGCGCGGCGTGGCCGTCCTCGACGAAGTCGTCGGGGTGCGGTTCGAGCACCAGCCGGACACCCTCCCGCTCGAACACCGGTGCCAGCTCGTCGAGCGAGCGGAGGAACTGGCTCTCGGCGTGCTCCGGCGCCTCCGGGCGGCCGTTGAACTCGGAGTTCATGACGTCCACCCCGAGGTCGACGGTCATCCGGATCGCCCGCTTCCAGGCGCGGACGGCGGCCTGCCGCTCGTCCTCGCCGGGGCCGGACCAGCGCAGCACCGGCAGCACCGAGGCGATGCCGACACCGGCGTCGGCGGCCCGTTTGCGCAGCGAGGCGACGGCGGCGTCGTCGGCGCGGGGGTGGCGGAAGAACGGGATGAAGTCGTCCTTCGGGGAGAGTTCCATCCAGCAGTAGCCCATCCGCGCGACGACGTCGGGCAGCTCCTGGACCGGGTGCGTCGCGTAGAACATCTGGGGGTCGAGCGCGAGCTTCACGGTGGTCCTCCCCTTCTACAGCGCGGCCGCGGCGGCGTGCAGGGTCTTCGCGGCGAGCGCGAGTCCCTCGGTGCGCGAGTACGCGGCGTCCTCGTGCTCGATGTTCACGGCGATGTCCGGGTCGACCTCGGCGAGCGCGCGCAGGAACCCGGTCCAGTACGCGACGTCGTGCCCCTCGCCGACGGCGACGAACGACCACGCCGGGTCGTCGGGCCAGGCCGAGCACCAGTGCCCGATCCCGGTCGGGACCCGGTCGGGGTCGTCGGCGGGCACCCGGGTGAAGGACGTGTCGAGCACGCCCCGGATCGCGGCGCCGGGCTCGATCCGGGCGTCCTTCGCCGCGGCGTGGAAGACCAGCGGCCCCAGCCAGCGGATGCAGGCCTCGACGTCCATCCCCTGCCACATCAGGTGCGACGGGTCCATCTCCGCACCCAGGTTCGTCGCGCCGATCCCATCGACCAGGCGGCGCAGCGTGACCGGGGAGAACACCAGGTTGTGCGGGTGCATCTCGATCGCGACCCGCACGCCGGAGGTCCGGGCGAGCTCGTCGATCCCCGTCCAGAACTCGCAGGCGACCGACCACTGGTGGTCGAGGACGTCGAGGTAGACGCCGTCCCACGGGTTCACCACCCAGGACGGGTAGCGGGCGTCCGGGTCCGAGCCCGGCGTGCCGGACATCGTGACGACGTGGCGCACCCCGAGCAGACCGGCCAGCCGGACCGTGCGGCGCAGGTCCTCGGCGTGCTTTGGCCCGACGCCGGGCAGCGGGCTGAGCGGGTTCCCGTTGCAGTTCAGCCCGGTCAGCTCCATCCCCCGCTCCGCGAACACCGTGAGGTAGTCGCGCCGGGCGGTCTCCGAGGACAGCAGCAGGTCGACCGGGCAGTGCGGCGCGGGCAGGAAACCCCCGGTGTTGACCTCCACCGAGGTCAGGCCGTTCGCGGCGAGCTCGTCGAGCGCCTCGGCGAGCGGGCGGTCGTGCAGACAGGCGGTGTAGGCACCCAGTTTCACGGCTTCTCCCCCAGACGGACCTCGACCCGTTTCCCGCTGGTCACGGCCTCGACCCCGGCCGCGCAGACCGCGACGGCGGCGTAGCCGTCCCAGGCGCCGGGCCCGGTGACGGTGCCCTGCGCGGCGGCGTCGACGAACGCCTGCATCTGGGAGTCGTAGGCCTGCCCGAACCGGACGACGAAGTCCGGTGCGATCTCCCCGCCCCAGCGGCCGGCGCGCCGCAGCAGCAGGTTCTGGTCGAGGCCGATCGTCGCCATGCCGTGCTCGGCGACCAGCTCGGTGCGGACCTCGTAGGCGACGCCGGTCCGGACGAACGACTCGACGTCGACCAGGCGTCCGGACTCGGTCTCGAAGAGCACGAGCATCGGGTCGGCGTTCCCCGCTGGCGACGACGACGTGGCGGCCGGCTTCAGCACGGTCACGGCGGTGATCTCCTCGCCGAGCAGGAACCGGGTGCAGTCGACCTCGTGGACGACCGAGTCGGCCATCGCGAACACCGAGGTGAAGTGCTCGGGGACCGCCGGGTTGCGGTGCACGCAGTGCAGCATCAGCGGGTCGCCCAGCTCGCCGCCGGTGACCATCTCGCGCAGGCGGGCGTACTCGGCGTCGAACCGGCGCATGAAGCCGACCTGGATCAGCCGTCGTCCGGTCGCGGCCTCCGCCCGCACGACGGCGTGCGCGCTCGGCTCGTCCATCGTCAGCGGCTTCTCACAGAGCACCGGCTTCCCCGCGTCGAGGCAGGCGAGCACCTGCTTCTCGTGCGCGGCCCCGGGGCTGGCGAGCACGACGGCGTCCACGTCGGACGCCCCGATCGCCGTGACGGGATCGGGCTCGATCCGGGCCCCGGCGACGGCGGCGACCTCGGCGGCCCGGTCGGCGTCGGCGTCGCTGACGACCGTGACCCGGGCGCCGCGGACCCGCCGGGACAGCGAGTCGACGTGGAACGCGCCCATCTTCCCGACGCCGACGACGGCGACGCGCAGCTCCTCGCTCATCGTGGGCTCCCGATCTCGACGGCCGCGGTGCCGCAGCCGGACAGGTAGGTGTGGGTGCGGCGGGCGATCGGCAGCGGGGCGTCCGGCGCGCAGGGGTACATGTCCTGCTCGACGATGGCGTGGACGTCCCGCCCGAGGCCCGCGACGGCGTCGAGCAGCGGGCCCATCTCGGGCACGCCGCGCGGCGGCTCCGTCATCACGCCGCGTCGCACGGCCTCGGGGAAGGTCAGGTCCTCGGCCTCGACCTCGTCCAGCACGGCCGGATCGACCTGCTTGAGGTGCAGGTAGCCGATCCGGTCGGGGTAGCGGCGGACCAGGTCGAGGTTGTCGCCGCGGTAGTACGAGACGTGCCCGGTGTCGAGGCACAGGTTCACGTCCGCCGGGTCGGTGTCGGCGAGGAAGCGCTCGATGTCGCGCTGGTACCCGACGTGCGAGTCGGCGTGGCTGTGGAACTGCACGTGCAGCCCGTACTCGTCGAGGATGCGCCTGCCCAGCTCGTTCATGCCGTCCGTGAGGCTGCGCCACTGCTCGGGGGCGAGCTCGGGGCTCTCCAGGGCGTCGCCGGTCCGGTGGTCGCGCCACGGCTCCGGGATGACGATGATGTGGCCGCCGCCGGTGGCCCGGGTCAGGGCGGCGACGTCGGTGACCTGCTTCCAGACGTCCTCCCAGGAGCCCGGTCGGTGCAGGTGCTCGAAGACGGTGCCGGCGGACACCTTCAGACCGTGCTTCCCGAGCTGGTCGGTGAGCTCGTCCGGGTCGGTCGGCAGGTAGCCGTACGGACCGAGCTCGATCCAGTCGTAGCCGGCCGCCGAGACCTCGGCGAGGAACCGGTCCGCCGGGGTCTGGTCGGGGTCGGATGCGAACCAGACCCCCCACGAGTCGGGTGCCGACCCGACCCTGATGCGCCCTGTGCTGACCACGCTGCCGCCTCCTCGTCTACGCTGAACTAGAGCGCGCTAGTAGCGCCTGGCCGGGAACTATCCAGGCCGTCCGGAACTATGTCAAGACAAAGATCGGCCCAGGAGGTGCCCGTGGCCGCACCGAGGCGTCCGACGATGCTCGACGTCGCCGCACGCGCCGGGGTCTCCCGCGCCCTGGTGTCGATCGTGTTCCGGGACCGGCCCGGCGCCTCGGAGCGGACCCGGGCCCGGGTGCTCGCCGCGGCCGAGGAGCTCGGGTACCGGCCGGACGGGGCCGCCCGGCTGCTGGCCCGCGGGCGCAGCCGCACCGTCGGCGTCGTGACGACCGTCGGCGAGCCCTACGAGGCCGACATGCTCGAGTCGATCTACGACGAGGCGGCCCGGCTCGGCTACGACGTCCTGCTCTCCGCGCGCACCCCGACCCACCCGGAGGCCGACGCCGTCGAGGGGCTCCTCGCCCACCGGTGCGAGGCGCTCGTCCTGCTCGGACCCACGCTCGGCGACACCGCGCTGACCGCACTCGCCGGGCGGACGACGGTCGCGCTCGTCGGCCGCGCAGCGCCCGCCGGCGAGGCGATGGACAGCCTCCGCACCGCCGACGACGTCGGCCTGCGCCAGGCCGTCGACCACCTCGTCGGGCTCGGGCACCGCGCGGTCGCCCACGTCGACGGCGGCGACGGCCCGAACGCCGGGGTCCGCCGGGACGGCTACCGGGACGCCATGGCCGCGCACGGGCTCGGCGCGTCGGCCCGCGTCCTCGACGGCGGGTACGACGAGCAGGCCGGGATCGCCGCGGCACGCGCCCTGCTCGACGCACCGGACCCGCCGACCGCGGTGGTCGCCGCGAACGACCGCTGCGCGCTCGGCCTGCTCGACACCCTGCGCCGCTCCGGAGTGGACGTCCCGGGGACCCTGTCGGTGGTCGGCTACAACGACGACCGGCTCGCCCGGCTCGCGCACGTCGACCTGACCACCGTCCGCCAGGACGCCGGCGCACTCGCCCGCGGCGCCGTCCGGGCCGTCGCGACCCGCCTGGACGACACCACCGCCACCCCCGAGGACCGCCTCCTCCCCCCGGACCTGGTGGTCCGGGGAACGACCGCACCCCCGCCCAGCTCCCGCCGGTGATCACGGATCCGGAAGCAGGACGGCCGGATGTGGCCGGGTCCCTTCCCGATCCGTGATCACCGGGTCTCTCAGCGGGCGGTCGCGGTGGTCACGAAGTCGGTGATCGCGGCGGTGAAGGCGCGGCGGCTGTCGTCCCACAGGTAGAACATGTGCCCGCCGTCGAAGTGCTGCGCGGTCAGCCGGGAAGCCACCCCCGGGGTCAACCGCATCTGGTTCCGCAACCGGTCACCGGCGTGGTACGGGGTCACGAGGTCGTGGTGGCCGTGCGTGATGATCGCGCGGACGCCCGGGTTGAGGGCGAGCCCGTAGCGGAGGTCGTCGGTCGCGCCCTTCGGCGGGTGGTTGTAGACGGCGCGGGTGTCGTCCTGCCAGGGGGCGACCACCGTGGGGTCGAGCAGCGTGTACGTCCGCCCGGTCCGCACCCCGAGCTCGCCCCGCAGGTACTGGTTGATCCCCGCGCCGAACGCCGCGGCGATGCCGGTCAGGGTCGGGTCGGCGCCCATGTACAGCTCGCGGTCGGGGTACGGGTCCGTGGTGGTGACCGTGGCGTCGTAGATCCCGAGGGCCAGCCGGTCCGCGCGGAGCAGGTCGCGGGTGAACCGGGTGATGCGGATCCGTCCCTCGGCCCGGGCGACGTCCTCGACGTCGAGTCCGGTCAGGGCGGCGTGGCGCTCGAACACCCGCTGCCGGTCCGCAGGGTCCGTCGCGGCACCGCGGACGAGGAACGTCGCGAACTCGCCGGTGGCGAACTCCTCGGCGGCGCGGCGGATCTCGGACGGCGGGGTGTCCGGCCCGAACGCGCGGGAGCGTCCGTGGTGGGCGGCGGCCAGCGCCATCGTGGGCAGCGTGTCGACCCACGGCAGCACGTCGTAGTCACCGAGCTCCAGCCCGATGGTGGACAGACCCGCGAACTCCAGCGCGGGGGAGATCAGGATCGACCCGGACACGCCGATCCCGGCGCTCTCCTGCAGCCGGCGGATCAGCCGGGCCGCGCGGTAACCGCCGTAGCTCTCCCCCGCGACCAGCACGGGCGAGTGCCACCGGCCGTTGTCCCCCAGCCACCGGGTGATGACCTCGACCAGCGCGTCGAGATCACGCTCGGTGCCGTAGTACGAGGTGGGCTCGGCGCCCGGTGCGCTGCGGCTGAAGCCGGTGTCCACCGCGTCGACGACGACGAGGTCGGTGAACGCCAGCCACGACTCCGGGTTGTCGACCAGGCGCGCGGGCGGGGAGGGCATGGTCCCGTCCCCGGGGAAGGCGATGCGCCGCGGCCCGACGACGCCCAGGTGCAGGTAGGCCGACGCACCGCCGGGCCCGCCGCCGAACACGAACGTCACCGGCCGCTCGCCCCGGTCCTCCGCGACGTAGGAGACCGTGAAGATCTCCGCCGCGGGCTTCTCCTCCTGACGCAGCACGATCCACTGCGCGTCGGCGCGGTAGCCGAGACCGTTCCAGACGCCGGTCGTCGACACCCCCGCCGGCGGCTCGTGGGCGGGCGGGGTCGGTCCAGGTTGCTCCATACCCCCGATGAAACGCCGTGCCGTAACGGCATGGTCAAACGACGACCGCTGATCACCGATCCGGAAGCCGCCCGGTCACATATGGCCGCGTGGCTTCCCGATCCGTGATCACGGGCCGGCTCAGGGCGTGCCGGAGCTGGGCCACGACCCGGGCGGGGGCCGTGTCCAGGTCGTGCCAGCTCACGCGGAGCAGCGTCCAGCCGGCGGTCACCAGGTCGTTGCCCTTGATCCGGTCCCGGCGGAAGCGTTCGACGTCGCTGTGCCACGCCCAGCCGTCGAGCTCGATCGCGACGCGCTGCTCCGGGAAGGCCAGGTCGAGCTCGTACGGGCCGAACGCGTACCCGAGGACCCAGCCGGTCACGCCGGCGTCGCGCAGCAGCCGGACGAGGCGTCGTTCGGCGTGCGATGCCGCCCGGTCCCCGGCCACGACCAGGAGACTCCGTGCCGCGGTGGCGCCGGTCGCGCCGCTCATCCGGCACCAGGCGGCGTGCAGGTCCTCGAACGTGACCCACCGTTGCAGCGCCCGGTCCAGGAACGCCGCACCGTCGCGGACCGCGATCGCCGTCTCGAGCGCGGTCAGGGGCCGGGTGGTGAGGGCGAGCCCGCGGGCCTCCGTCCGGTCGGCGGGGGCGATGTCCCGGCGCCGGAGACGGACCCCCGGGCGGGGTGTGCGGGCCACGGACCGGGGGACGGTGACCCCGACCGTCGACGGCGACGTGTCGAGCATCCGGTGCCACCAGGCGGCGGCCGGGCCCGCGAGCAGCGCCGTCGGTCCCGCCCAGAACACGGCGGCGCGGCAGCGGGCCGCGGCACCGAACGGATGCCCTCCCCCGAGGAGCACGCCCGGCAGCGGTGACGAGAACCGCCCCGTCGCGACCCACCGCCGCAGGGTGCGGGCCGAGACCCCGCTCGCGACCGCCTGCGCGACGGACACGACGCCGTCCTGGTGCCGCAGCAGCCGGTCGAGCTCCATGCCCCGACCCTGCGCCCCCGACCCCCGCCCCACGCCGGAACCGGCTCCGCCGTTCCCGCGAGCGAACGCCTGATCACGGATCGGGCAGCGGGGCGGCCGGATGTGGCCGCCCCGCTTCCGGATCCGTGATCACAGGGTCAGTTCGACGGCGTAGCGGGTCGGGCGGTACAGGTGGGAGCCGTACTCCACCGCCCGGCCGGTCTCGTCCCAGGCGGTGCGGGTCATCGTCAGCAGCGGGGCGCCGGGGGGTTCGTCGAGCGCGGCGGCCTCGGCGGCACCGGCGGCCCGCGCCCCCACGACCTGCCGGGCCGAGCGCGGCGCGTGCCCGCCGGCACGGAGGAGCTCGTAGAGGCCGTGCCCGGTGAGATCGTCCGGGCGCAGCGGGAGCACGTCGGCCGGGACGACGTTCGTCATCAGCGCGAGCGGCTCCCCACCGGCGAGGCGCAGCCGCTCGAACCGCGCCGCCGGGGCCGAGGGCGGGATCCCGAGCGCCGCGGCGACGACGTCACCGACCGGCCCGACGGAGAACGCCCGCAGCACGGTGGCCGGGGCGCGGCCGTCGCGGGCGAGGTCGTCGTGGAGGCTCGTGAGATCGACCGGTCGCTCCATCCGGGTGGGCAGCACCCGGGTCCCGGCGCCGCGCCTGCGGGCCAGCACCCCCTGCTCGACCAGGTAGGACACGGCGCGGCGCAGGCTCGGACGGCTCGCGCCGGTGCGGGCGGCGAGCTCCGCCTCGGCGGGGAGCCGGCTCCCCGCGGGCAGCTCGCCGGACTCGACCATGCCCCGGATCCGGGTCGCGACCTGGAAGTAGAGCGGCACCGGGCTCCCCCGGTCCACCTGGCCCGACGGCCCGGTCACCGCGCCTCCCCACATGTGACGATCGACCATCTTTGTCAGGACAAAGCATTGACGTGACGTGTGCGGCAGCGTACACCTGTCCGTGGTCTGCATCACTCTCCGGACGTCGGGGCCCGGCCGGAGCGGACCACCCACCCCCGCGGACGGCGACCGAGCCGATCGCGATCACAGAGAGAACTGATGCTCGATGAGGAGTATTCGGAAGGTCGCCGTCGGACTGGCCGCCGTCTCGCTGCTGGCCGGGCTCACCGCCTGCAGCAGCCAGGGCGGGGCCCAGAACGACGCCGCGGACCAGGGGCAGCGCTACACGATCGCGATGGTCACCCACGAGCAGGCGGGTGACACGTTCTGGGACAAGATCCGCGCGGGCGCCGAGGACGCGGCCGCGACGCACGGGATCGACCTCAAGTACTCGAACAACGAGCAGGGGCCCGAGCAGGCGACGCTGGTGCAGAACGCGATCGACTCGAAGGTCGACGGGATCGCCGTGACGCTGTCCAGCGCCGACGCCGTCGTCCCGGTCGCGAAGAAGGCCGCCGACTCCGGCATCCCGGTCGTCGCGTTCAACCAGGGCATCGACCAGTACAAGGCCGCCGGCGCGACGATGTACTTCGGCTCCGACGAGACCCTCGCCGGCCAGACCGTCGGCGAGAAGCTGACCGCGCTGAGCCCGGGCGGCAAGACCCTCTGCGTCATCCAGGCCCAGGGCTCGGTGGCGCTGGAGACCCGCTGCCAGGGCGTCAAGAAGGGCTACCCGAACACCGAGAACATCCAGGTCAACGGGGCCGACCTGCCGTCGGTCCAGCAGACCCTGAACGCGAAGCTGGCCGAGGACCCCGCGATCACCGACGTCGTCACCCTCGGCGCGCCGATCGCGATGGCGGCGCTGCAGGCCCAGCAGGGCACCGGCTCGACCGCGAAGATCGCGACCTTCGACCTCAACCAGGACGCCGCCAAGGCCATCCAGGACGGGCGGATCGCCTTCTCGGTCGACCAGCAGCCCTACGTCCAGGGCTACCTGGCCGTCGAGTCGCTGTGGCTGAACCTCTCCAACGGCAACGACATCGGCGGCGGGAAGCCGACGCTCACCGGTCCGTCCGTGGTCGACGCGTCCAACATCGCCCAGATCCTGCCCTACACCGAGGCCAACACCCGCTGACGGCGGCTCCCCGGGGGCGGCACCGACGACCGTCGCCCCCGGGTGTCCCCTCCTCCAGGAGCCCACCCATGAGCACACCCACCGCCGCCGGCACGACCGGCGCCACCACCGAACCGGACCCCGCACCGCCGGCCTCGCAGGCCCGGTCGCTGTCCGCCCGGCTGTTCACCCGGCCCGAGGCGGGCACGGTCGCGGCCGCCCTGGCGATCTTCGTCTTCTTCTACGCCATCGCCGAGCCGTTCCGGACGCTCGACTCCTTCGCGACCGTGCTGTACGCGTCGTCGACCATCGGCATCGTCGCGGTCGGCGTCGCGCTGCTCATGATCGGCGGCGAGTTCGACCTGTCCTCCGGCGTCGCGGTGACCACCTCCGCGCTCACCGCCGCCCTGATCACCTACCAGCTGTCGCTGAACATGTGGGTCGGCGTCGTGCTGAGCCTGGTCGTCGCGCTGCTGGTCGGCTTCGTCAACGGGTGGCTGGTCGTGACGACCGGCATCCCGAGCTTCCTGATCACGCTGTCGATGTTCTTCATCCTGCGCGGCGCCAACATCGGCGTCACCAAGGGCATCACCGGCACCGTCGCGACCGACAACGCCTCCGAGCTCGACGGCTTCGTCTCGGCGCACACGATCTTCGCCTCCGACGTCCCGCTGGGGTTCATGACGGTCAAGGTGACGGTCTTCTGGTGGCTCGGGCTCGCGGCCGTCGCGTCCTGGATCCTGTTCCGCACCCGCCTCGGCAACTGGATCTTCGCGGCGGGTGGCAACGCCGCGTCCGCCCGCGCCGTCGGCGTCCCGGTGAAGCGGGTCAAGATCGGTCTGTTCATGGGCGTCGGGTTCGTCGGCTGGGTACTCGGGATGCACATCCTGTTCAACTTCTCGTCCGTGCAGTCCGGGCTCGGGGTCGGCAACGAGCTGATCTACATCGTCGCCGCGGTGGTCGGCGGCTGCCTGCTCACCGGCGGTTTCGGTTCGGCGATCGGCGCCGCGATCGGCGCCTTCATCCTCGGCATGACCACCCAGGGCATCGTGTTCGCCGGCTTCGACCCGAACTGGTTCTACACGTTCCTGGGCGCGATGCTGCTGCTCGCGGTCGTGCTGAACCTCTACATCAAGAACTACGCCTCGACGCGGAAGTGACGACGATGACCGACACGATCTCCGACCACGCCGCGTCCGACCTGCGGGCAGGCACCCCACTCGTCCGGATGGCCGGGATCGGGAAGACCTACGGCGCCATCCGTGCCCTGGAGGGCATCGACCTGACCGTCCGGGCGGGCGAGGTCACCTGCGTGCTCGGTGACAACGGCGCCGGGAAGTCGACCCTCATCAAGATCATGTCCGGCCTGCACCCGCACTCCGAGGGCACGCTGACCGTGCACGACGAGGACGTCACCTTCTCCTCGCCCCGGCAGTCCCTGGACCTGGGCATCGCGACCGTCTACCAGGACCTGGCCGTGGTCGGGCTGATGGAGGTGTGGCGGAACTTCTTCCTCGGTTCCGAGCTGCGGAAGGGCAACTACCCGCTCGCCCCGCTCGACATCCGCGGGATGCGCGAGATCGCCGACGCCGAGCTGAGGAAGATGGGCATCCAGGTCAAGGACATCAACCAGCCCATCGGGACGCTGTCCGGCGGCCAGCGCCAGTGCGTGGCGATCGCCCGGGCCGTCTACTTCGGTGCCCGGGTGCTGATCCTCGACGAGCCGACGGCGGCGCTGGGCGTCAAGCAGTCCGGGGTCGTCCTCCGGTACACCGCCGCGGCCCGCGACGCCGGCCTCGGCGTCGTCTTCATCACCCACAACCCGCACCACGCCTACATGGTCGGCGACCACTTCATCATCCTGAAGCTCGGCCGCCGGGTGCTCGACCGGGCGCGCTCCGAGGTCTCCCTGGAGGAGCTCACCACCGAGATGGCGGGCGGTCAGGAGCTCGCCGAGCTGTCGCACGAGCTGCAGCGCTGACCGCACCCGCACCACCGCGAGGAGGAACAGTGAACGACCGTCCACTGCGGATCGGGATCCTGGGCGCCGCCCGGATCGCCGGCGAGGCGCTCTGTGCCCCGGCCGCGGAGACCGGGGACCGCCTCGTCGCCGTCGCCGCGCGCGACCGCGGCCGGGCCGAGCGCTTCGCCGCCGAGCACGGCGTCGAGCGGGTGCACGACGACTACGCCGCCGTGCTCGACGATCCCGGGGTCGAGGTCGTCTACAACCCGCTGGCCAACGCGCTGCACGGCCCCTGGAACCTCGCGGCCGTCGCGGCCGGCAAGCACGTGCTGAGCGAGAAGCCGTTCACGTCCGACGCCGGCGAGGCCCGTGAGGTCGCCGCTGCGGCCCGCGCCGCCGGGGTGACGGTCGTCGAGGGGTTCCACCACGTCCACCACCCGGTGTTCCGGCGGCTCGCCGCGATCACCGGCTCCGGGGAGCTCGGCCGGATCACGACGGTCGAGACGACGTTCCGGATGCCCGCACCGCCGAACACCGATCCCCGCTGGTCACTGGACCTCGCCGGTGGCGCGCTGATGGACCTGGGCTGCTACGCGCTGCACATCCAGCGCCGGCTCGGCGCGCAGCTGGGCGGCGAGCCCACGGTGACGGCGGCGACGGCGCGGGAGCGTTCCCCCGGCGTCGACGCGTCGGTGACCGCGGACCTCGGGTTCCCGTCCGGGGCGACGGGCGCGGCGCACTGCGACATGGACGCCGACGGCTGGACGATCACCGCCCGGGTGGTCGGCGAGCGCGGCGAGGCGCTGGCCCGCAACGTCGTCCTGCCGACCCGGGACGACCGGATCGAGGTGCGGGCCGGTGGTGTCACCCGCACGGAGCACCTCGGCACCCGGCCGACCTACACCTACCAGCTGGAGGCGTTGCGGGCGCACCTGCGCGGGCGGGACCCGTTCCCGCTGGACCTCGACGACGCCGTCGCGACGGCCGAGCTGATCGACGCCGTCTACCGCGCGGCCGGGATGGAGCCGCGGCCGCGCCGGGCACCGCTCCGGCTCTGACCGGCGGGACCGCGGCGCCCCGTCACACCGCGGCGGGGCGCGGCGGGGCCGTCGTCCCCCGCACCACGAGCCGCGGCGCCAGCACCACCTCCCGGGCCGCGGTCCGGTCGCCGTCGAGCCGCTCGGCCACCAGGTCGAGGACGTGCTCGGCGGTGCCCGGGACGTCCTGGCTGACCGTCGTCAGGTCCACGTGTGCCAGCCGGGACAGCGGGCTGTCGTCGTACCCGGCGACGGAGACGGTCCCCGGCACACCCGTCCCGGCCCGGCTCAGCGCGTCCAGCAGTCCGACGGCGCACCGGTCGTTGAACACCGCGACCGCGGTGGGCAGGTCCGCGGTGCCGTCCAGCAGGGTCGCGGCGGCGCGGGCGCCGTCGGCCTCCCCGTGCCCGCCGGGCAGCACCCGGCCGGTCAGGCCGGCCGCGCGCATCGCCGCCCGGTAGCCCTTCCGGCGGTCCGCGGCGATCGAGCCGCGCCCGCCGTCGACGTGCACGATCTCCCGGTGCCCCAGGCCGATCAGGTGCTGGACCTGTTCGCGGGCGCCCTCGTCGTCGGGGACCCGGACGACGTCGACACCGGTCCCCGGCAGCCGGCGCCCGACGGCGACGACCGGCAGCTGGCGGCCGAGCTCGGCGAGCCGGGCGGCCGGGGCGTCGCTGCCGAGCAGCACCAGCGCCTCGCACCGCGAGTCCACCAGCGACTCCACGGCCCGGCGCTCGTCCCGCGACGGCGACCGCGCACCCAGCACGAGATCGTGCCCGCGGCGCTCGGCGATCTCGAGGAGCTGCTCGACGAGCTCGGCGTGGTAGGTGGAGCGGATGTCGAGGACCACCCCGAGGGTCCCGCTGCGCCGGCTCGCCAGCAGGCTCGCGGCCCGGTCCGGCCGGTAGCCGAGGCGGTCGGCCGCGGCCAGCACCCGTTCGCGAGTCTCCGCACTCGGGCCCGGCGCGCCGCGCAGCACCAGCGACACCGACGCCGGGGACAACCCGACCTCGGCGGCGACGTCCGAGAGCCGGGGACGGCGGGCGGTCGATCGGTCGGTCACGTCCCGCATCATCGCGCCGCACCTCCTCCACGAGTTTGTCTTGACATGATCAGCCACGAGCCCGGAGACTCGACCCGTCATTAAAGCGTTTTAAGGCGCGCTCGACGAGGAGCTGAGGAGGTCCCCGTGACCACGACACCCTGGGCAGCCACCCGCGACCCGGCCTGGCTGGACCCGGCCGAGGCCCGGGTCGAGGACCTGTGTGCGCACGTCGAGCGAGGCACCGATCCCGCCGCGCACCCGCGGGCGACGACGATCGAGCAGGGCGTGCCGCTCTACCGGGCCGCCGACCTGACCGCCGAGGCCGCGACGCCCGAGGGACGGCGCGCCGTGCAGGCCGAGCTGGTGCACACCCTGCTCGACGGGCCCGGCATCGCCGTGTTCACCGGTGCGTTCGCCGCGGCCGAGCTGGGCCCGGCGACGTCCGCGTTCGACGCGATGATCGCGGAGCAGCGCGCCTCCGGCGCGGTCGCGGGCGACCACTTCGCGAAGCCCGGGGCGAACGACCGGATCTGGAACGCCGTCGAGAAGCTCGCGCTGCGCGCCCCCGAGGTGTTCACCGCGTACTACGCCAACCCGCTCACCGCGCTCGTGTGCGAGGCCTGGCTGGGTCCGGGCTACCAGGTGACGTCGCAGGTCAACGTCGTGAACCCGGGCGGTGCCGCGCAGAACCCGCACCGCGACTACCACCTCGGTTTCATGGACGCGGCCGGCGCGGCCCGCTACCCGGCGCACGTCCACCGCCTCTCCCCCGCGCTGACCCTGCAGGGCGCCGTCGCGCACTGCGACATGCCCGTCGAGTCCGGGCCGACGATGTACCTGCCCGGCTCGCAGACCTACCCGCACGGCTACCTGGTCGCCGACCGTCCCGAGTTCCGGGAGTACTTCGCGGACGCCCACGTGCAGCTGCCCCTCGCCGCGGGCGACGCGGTGTTCTTCAACCCGGCGCTGATCCACGGGGCTGGGCACAACCGGTCCGCCGGCGTCCGACGGATGGCGAACCTGCTGCAGGTGTCGTCGGCGTTCGGCCGGGCGATGGAGAGCGCCGACCGGGCCGCGATGGCCCGCGCCGTGTTCCCCGCCCTGCGGCGGATGCACACCGGCGGGGCACCCGACGAGCTGGTCGCGCACGCCGTGTCCGCCGCCGCGGAGGGCTACGCCTTCCCGACCGACCTCGACGCCGATCCGCCGGTCGACGGGCTCGCCCCGCCGTCCCCGGCCGCGGTGCTGCTGCGCGCGGTCCGCGAGGGCTGGGACGCCGACCGGCTCGACGACGTCCTCGCCGGCCAGACCGCACGCCGCCGTGGGGTGCCCGCATGAGCGGCGCGGGGCTGCTCGACGGCAGGGTCGTGCTGGTCAGCGGCGGCACGGCCGGTGTCGGCGCCGCATGTGCCCGCACCGCGGCCCGGGAGGGCGCGGCGGCCGTCGCCGTCACCGGGCGGCGCCGGGAGCCGGGCGAGAAGCTCGTCGCCGAGCTGGCCGAGCAGGGCGTCCGGGCACTGTTCGTGCCGTGCGACGTCGCCGACCCGGACGCCTGCCGGGACGCGGTGACCGCCGTCGTCGCCGGGTACGGACGGGTCGACTGCCTGGTCAACGCGGCGGGCCTGACCGACCGCGGAACCCTGCTCGACACCACACCGGAGCTGTTCGACCGGCACGTCGCGGTCAACCTGCGCGGGCCCTTCTTCCTGATGCAGGCCGCCGTCGCCGACATGGTGAGCCGCGGCGAGCCGGGGACCGTGGTGAACGTCGTCTCCGAGGCGGCGCACGGCGGGGCCCCGGTGCTCGCCCCCTACGTCGCGGCGAAGGCCGGGCTCGCCGGCCTGGTCCGCAACGCCGCCCACGCGCACCGGTTCGACCGGGTCCGGATCAACGGCCTCAACATCGGCTGGACCGACACCGAGGGCGAGGACGCGACCCAGCGCCGCTTCCACGGTGCGGGCGACGACTGGCGCGAACGCGCCGGCGAGCGCCTGCCGATGGGGCGGCTGGCCACCGCCCGGGACGCGGCCGAGGCCGTCGTCTTCCTGCTCTCCGACCGCTCCGGCGTCGTCACCGGGTCCGTCATGGACTGGGACCAGAACGTCGTCGGCGCCCACGACTGAACACGAGGGATCACCCATGAGGATCGGACTCATCGGCCTGGGCCGGATCGGCGCGTTCCACGCGCGGACGCTGGCCGGGCTCGACGCCGTCGGCGAACTGGTCGTCACCGACGCCCGGCCCGACGTCACCGCCGCGGTCGCGGCCGAGGCCGGCGCCACCGCCGTGAGCTCGCCGGACGAGTTGCTCGCGTCCGGCGTGGACGGTGTCGTCATCGCGGCGGCCACCCCGGCGCACCCGGAGCTGCTGCTGGCCGCCGTCGACGCCGGGCTGCCGGTGTTCTGCGAGAAGCCGGTCGCCGGGCGGATCGACGACGCCGTCGACGTCGCGGCGAAGCTGACCGGCCGCGACGAGCGGGTGCAGATCGGCTACCCCCGCCGGTTCGACGACGGCTACGCGGCCGCCCGCGCCGCCGTCGCCGCCGGGGAGCTCGGCCGGGTGCACACGGTGCGCGCCACCACGCTGGACCCCGCCCCGCCGCCCGCCGACTACGTGCGGATCTCCGGCGGGATCTTCCGGGACTGCTCGGTGCACGACTTCGACGCGGTCCGCTGGGTCACCGGCCGCGAGGTCGTCGAGGTCTACGCCACCGGCGACGCGCACGGTGACCCGGTGTTCGCCGAGACCGGGGACGTGTCGACGTCCCAGGCGATCCTGACCCTGGACGACGGCTCGGCCGCCGTCGTGTCCAACTCCCGGTACAACCCGCGCGGCTACGACGTGCGCCTGGAGCTGCACGGGGACGCCGACTCGGTCGCCGTCGGCCTCGACGCCGGGCTGCCGCTGCGCTCGGTGGAGCCGGGCGTCACGTTCCCCGGCGGCACCCCGCACGGGTTCTTCATGGACCGGCTCGCACCCGCGTTCCGGGCCGAGCTGACCGCGTTCACCGAGCTGGTCGCGGGCACCCGGCCCTCGCCGTGCACGGTCGCCGACGCCATGGCCGCCGGCTGGATCGCCGAGGCCGCCACCCTGTCGCTCACGTCCCGCCGCCCGGTGCGGGTCGAGGAGGTCGTCCGATGAGCGGGCGGATCGCCGGAGCCCCCATCTCCTGGGGCGTGTGCGAGGTGCCCGGCTGGGGTCACCAGCTCGCACCGTCGCGGGTGCTCGCCGAGATGCGCGAGGTCGGCCTGTCGGCCACCGAGTTCGGGCCGGACGGCTTCCTGCCGGACGCGCCCGCCGAGAAGGCCGCCACCCTCGACGGGTACGGCCTGCAGGCGGTCGGCGGGTTCACCCCGACCCTGCTGCACGTCCCCGGTCACGACCCGCTGCCGGGCGTCGAGGAGCTGCTCGCCGGCTACGACGCCGCGGGCGCCGCGACGCTGGTGCTGTCCGCCGACTCGGGCGGCACCGGCTACGACTCCCGCCCCGAGCTGGACGGCGCCGGGTGGGCCCTGCTGCTGTCGAACCTGGACCGCATCACCGGGTACGCGGCGACCCGCGGCGTGACCGCGGTGCTGCACCCGCACGTCGGGACGATGGTGGAGACCGGCGACGACGTGGCGCGCGTGCTGGAGGGCTCGTCGATCCGGCTGTGCCTGGACACCGGGCACCTGCTGATCGGCGGCACCGACCCGGCGGCGCTGACCCGGCAGGCGCCGGAACGGATCGCGCACACCCACCTCAAGGACGTCGACCTCGGGCTGGCGCGGCAGGTGCAGGACGGACGGCTGACCTACACCGACGCCGTCGGCAGGGGGATGTACCGGCCGCTCGGCGAGGGCGACGTCGATCTCGACGGCGTGCTGTCGCACCTGTCCGCCCACGGCTACGACGGCTGGCACGTGCTGGAGCAGGACACGATCCTGCACGGCCCGCCCTCCGGTGCGGGCCCCGCGGCCGACGTGCACACCAGCGTGCAGAACCTGCTGAAGGCGCTGGCCCGGTAGCGACCGCGCCGCACTCCTCCGCCCCGGGTCGTCGGTGACGGCCCGGGGCGGAGCCGTGTCCGGGGTCAGACCACCAGCGAGGTCTGCACGGTGTAGCGGTCCGCGCGGTAGAGGTGGCGGCCCAGCTCGACGAGGGCGCCGGCGTCGTCGTAGACGGTCAGCTCGGCCGTGACGCAGGCCAGCGGCGCCGGACGTTCGAGCAGCGCGGCCTCGTCGTCGTGCGCGAGCCGGGCACCGATGGTCTGGTGGGCGATCGCGATCTGCGCACCCTGCTCCCGCAGCAGCGCGTACAGGCCACGCTCGGCGAGCACGTCGTCGGCGAGGTCGAACCGCGCGGGCAGGTAGTTCGTCATGATCGACAGCGGTTCGCCGTCGGCGCGGCGGAGTCGCCGCAGCATCTGCAGCGGCTCGTCGGCCGGGAGGAGGTCCCGCAGCGCGGGCACCCCGGAGGTCGCCGGCGTGACGGCCTCGTGGGCGAGCAGCCGGGTCTCCGGTGCGCGCCCGGCGTCCGTCAGGTCCTCGTAGAGGCTGGTCAGGCGCACGTCGCGGTGGATCGCCGGGCGCACGACCTGGGTGCCGAGGCCGCGGCGGCGCACCAGCAGGCCCTTGCGCACGAGCTCCTGGATCGCCTGGCGCGCGGTCGGGCGGGCGAGCCCGAGGCGCTCGGTCAGGGTGATCTCGTTCTCCAGCCGGTCCCCCGGCTGCAGCGCACCGCGGTCGATCGCCGTCTCGATCGCCTGCGCGAGCTGGTGGTAGAGCGGCACCGGGCTGGAGCGGTCCAGCCGGACGTCGATCTGCACGGCGTCGGAGCGGGTGGCCATGTCCCCCACCCTACCGCGCGACGTCATGTTGTCCTTATGTCTGTACAAACTATTGACCACGGAGGTGACCACGGCCTACCGTCGTCATCGTCACCGCCGCACACACGAGAGGTCGCCGAGGACCCATGAACGCCCCCGCTGAGATCCTCACCTTCGGCCGCGCCGGGGTGGACATCTATCCGTTGCAGGTCGGCGTCGGGCTGGAGGACGTCACCTCGTTCGGGAAGTTCCTCGGCGGGACCACCGCGAACGTCGCCGTCGCCGCCGCCCGGCTGGGGCGCCGCGCCGCCATCGTGACCGGGGTCGGCGACGACCCGTTCGGCCGCTACGTGCGCCGCGAGCTGCGCCGGCTCGGCGTCGACGACCGGCACGTCGTCACGAACACCGAGTACCCGACGCCGGTGACCTTCTGCGAGATCTTCCCGCCGGACGACTTCCCGCTGTACTTCTACCGGAAGCCGACCGCGCCGGACCTGCAGGTCGCGCCGTCGGACCTGGACCGGGACGCGATCGCCGGGGCGGGCCTGTTCTGGCTGTCGGTGTCCGGGCTGTCGGAGGAGCCGTCGCGCTCGGCGCACCACGAGGCCCTCGCGGCCCGGGCCGGTCGCCCGACGGTGCTGGACCTCGACTACCGCCCGATGTTCTGGGAGTCCCCCGCCGCCGCGACCGAGCAGGTCCAGAAGGTGCTCGGGCAGGTCACCGTCGCCGTCGGCAACCGCGAGGAGTGCGAGGTCGCGGTCGGCGAGACCGACCCGGAACGCGCCGCCGACGCCCTGCTCGGCGCCGGGGTGGAGCTCGCGGTCGTCAAGCAGGGCCCGAAGGGCGTGCTCGCGAAGTCCCGCTCCGAGCGCGTGGTGTCCCCGCCGATCGACATCACCCCCTACAACGGCCTCGGGGCCGGTGACAGCTTCGGCGGGTCACTGGCCCACGGCCTGCTCGCGGGGTGGCCCCTGGACGAGGTGCTGCGGCGGGCCAACGCCGCGGGCGCGATCGTCGCCTCCCGCCTGGAGTGCTCCACCGCCATGCCCACCGACGCCGAGATCGACGTCCTGCTGTCGGGCGGCGACCCGAACGCCGCCACGACCTCCGAGGAGACAGCGTGAACTTCGCGCGGAACTACGACGAGGTCCGCGAGATCCGCGCCCTCGCCCCCGAGCGCATCCCGGCGCTGCTCGCGTCGCGGCGGCGGCGCCCGTTCGTCCCCGCCGACGGCCGGCTGATGATCGTCGCCGCGGACCACCCGGCCCGCGGGGCGCTGTCCGCCCGTGGCCGCGCCGACGCCATGGCCAGCCGCCCCGAGCTGCTCGACCGCCTGGTCACCGCGCTGCGCCGCCCCGGGGTCGACGGCGTCCTCGGCACCGCCGACGTCCTCGAGGACCTCCTGCTGCTCGGCGCGCTGGAGGGCAAGGTCGTCGTCTCGTCCATGAACCGGGGCGGGCTGCAGGGCTCGGTGTTCGAGCTGGACGACCGGCTGACCGGCTACGACGTGCGCGGCACCGTCGACGCCGGGTTCGAGGCCATCAAGATGCTCACCCGCATCGACCCGGCCGACCCCGCGTCGGTCGCCACGCTGGAGACCTGTGCGCAGGTGGTCACCGAGGCCAACCGGGCCGCGCTCGTCGCGATGGTCGAGCCGTTCTGGTCCCGGCGCGTCGACGGGCACGTGGTCAACGACCTCTCCCCCGAGGCCGTCATCCGGTCCGTGCACATCGCCCAGGGCCTCGGCGCCTCCAGCGCCTACACCTGGATGAAGCTGCCCGTCGTCGACGAGATGGAGCGGGTGATGGAGGCGACCACGCTGCCGACGCTGCTGCTGGGCGGTGACCCGACGACCAGCCCGGACGAGACCTACGCGTCCTGGAAGGCGGCGCTGGAGCTGCCGTCGGTGCGCGGCCTGATCGTCGGGCGGGCCCTGCTGTACCCGGAGGACGGTGACGTCGCCGCGGCCGTCGACACCGCCGTCTCGCTCGTGCGGCCGCAGGAGGTGCGGGCCGCGTGAAGGGGAACGACGAGTACGTGATCCCGGCGGGATCCGCCCCGGCCGACGGCTACGAGCTGGAGGTCACCCCGAGGACGGCGGGCTGGGAGCACTCCAGCCTGCGGATCCTGGCCCTGCCCGCGGGCGGATCGCGCACCGTGGACACCGCGGGCGAGGAGATGTTCCTCGTCCCGCTGTCCGGCTCGGCGACGGTCACCCGCGGCGCGGAGTCCATCGTGCTGGCCGGGCGGGCCGGTGTGTTCGAGGGCCCGACCGACTTCGCCTACCTCCCGGTCCGGTCCGCGGTCTCCGTGACCTCGGAGGCCGGCGGCCGGTTCGCCCTCTGCGGGGCGCGCACCGAGCGGGAGCTGCCGTTCCGCCACGGCCCCCGGTCCGACGTCCCGGTGGAGCTGCGCGGGGCGGGGCAGTCGTCGCGGAAGGTGCGCAACTTCGGCGCCGCCGGGGTGTTCGAGGCCGCGTCGGCGATCTGCGTCGAGGTGGTGACCCCGGGCGGGAACTGGTCCAGCTACCCCGCGCACAAGCACGACGAGGCCGGTCCGCACGAGTGCGAGCTGGAGGAGATCTACTACTTCGAGATCGCCCCCGGCCCCGCCGGGCAGCCGGGTCTCGGCTTCCACCGGACCTCCAGCTCCCCCGGGCACGAGATCGACGTCCTCGTCGAGGTGCGCGACCGCGACACCGTGCTCGTCCCGTGGGGCTGGCACGGCCCGTGCGCCGCCGCTCCCGGGCACGACATGTACTACCTCAACGTGATGGCGGGCCCGGGCGAGGAACGGGCCTGGCGGATCAGCGACCATCCCGACCAGGCCTGGGTCCGCGACACGTGGGCGGACCAGGAGATCGACACCCGGCTCACCGGAGGCCAGTGACCATGCCCGAGACGATCCGGCTCACCGTCGCCCAGGCGACCGTGCGGTTCCTGGGCGCGCAGTACAGCGAGCGCGACGGCGTGCGGCAGAAGCTGTTCGAGGGCTGCTTCGGCATCTTCGGCCACGGCAACGTCGCGGGCCTCGGCCAGGCGCTGCTGCAGGCCGAACTGCACGACCCGGACCTGCTGCCCTACGTGCTGGGCCGCAACGAGCAGGCGATGGTGCACACCGCCGTCGCCTACGCCCGGGCGAACGACCGGCTGCGGACCTGGGCGGTGTCCTCCAGCGTCGGGCCGGGCGCGACCAACATGGTCACCGGTGCCGCGCTGGCGACGATCAACCGGCTGCCCGTGCTGCTGCTGCCCGCCGACACCTTCGCCGACCGCGCCGCGTCGCCGCTGCTGCAGGAGCTGGAACGCCCCGACGCCGGCGACGTCACCGTGAACGACGCGTTCCGGCCGGTCTCGGCGTACTTCGACCGGGTGTGGCGCCCCGAGCAGCTGCCGGCCGCACTGCTGTCGGCGATGCGGGTGCTCACCGACCCGGCCGCCACCGGCGCCGTCACCGTCTGCTTCCCGCAGGACGTGCAGGCCCAGGCCCACGACTGGCCGGTCGAGCTGTTCGCCGAGCGCACCTGGCACGTCGCCCGCCCCCGGCCCGAGTCGTGGGCCGTCGACCAGGCCGCGGAGATCATCCGCGGCGCGCAGCGGCCGCTCGTCGTCGCCGGGGGCGGGGTGCACTACTCCGCCGCCGCCGACGCCCTTGCCGCGTTCTGCGCCGCGACCGGGATCCCGGCCGGGCAGAGCCAGGCCGGCAAGGGCACCCTGGTGCACGACCACCCGCAGTGCCTCGGTGCCATCGGGTCCACCGGCACCACCACGGCGAACGCGATCGCCGCCGACGCCGACGTGGTGATCGGGATCGGCACCCGCTACTCCGACTTCACCACCGCCAGCCGCACCGCGTTCCGGAACCCGGACGTGCGGTTCGTGAACGTCAACGTGGCGCCGATCGACGCGGTGAAGCACTCCGGGGTCTCGGTCGTCGCCGACGCCCGCGAGACGCTCACCGAGCTCACCGCCCGGCTCGACGGCCACCGCGTCGCCGACGGCTACGTCGCGGAGTACACCCGGCTCGACGCCGAGTGGGCCGCCACCGTCGACGCCGCGTTCCACCCCGCGGTCCCCGCGGGTGGCGCCGGTGGCCTGCTGACCCAGAACGAGGTCATCGGCCTGGTGAACGACCTGTCCGACCCGCGCGACGTCGTCGTGTGCGCGGCCGGGTCGATGCCCGGTGACCTGCACAAGCTGTGGCAGACCCGGGACGCGAAGGGCTACCACGTCGAGTACGGCTACTCCTGCATGGGCTACGAGGTCGCGGGCGGCCTGGGCGTCGCGCTCGCCTGCCCGGACCGCGACGTGTTCGTCATGGTCGGCGACGGCTCGTACCTCATGATGGCCACCGAGCTCGCCACGGCGGTGCAGGAGGGCATCAAGGTGATCACCGTGCTGGTGCAGAACCACGGCTTCGCCTCCATCGGCGCGCTGTCCGAGGAGCTCGGCTCGCAGCGGTTCGGCACCCGCTACCGCTACCGCTCGGCCGGCTCCGGACGGCTCGACGGCGACCGGCTCCCGCTGGACCTCGCCGCCAACGCCGAGAGCTTCGGGCTGCGGGTGATCCGCACGCACACCCCGGCCGAGTTCGCCGACGCGATCAAGGCCGCCAAGACCGCCGACGACAGCACCGTGATCCACGTCGAGACCGACCCGCTGATCGGCGCCCCGGACTCGGCGTCCTGGTGGGACGTCCCGGTGTCCGAGGTCAGCGAGCTCGACTCGACACGGTCCGCCCGCACGGTCTACGACGGGCACAAGGCCACCCAGCGCCCGTACCTGCGCCCCAGCAGCTCCTGAGGAAGAAGAGGATCATGACGAGCACGCTCCCGAAGACCGACGTCCCGACGCTGCACCACTGGGCCGGCGGGAAGCGCGTCGAGGGCACCTCCGGGCGGTTCTCCGACGTGACCGACCCGGCCACCGGCGCGGTCACCGCACACCTGCCCCTCGCCTCGGCCGACGAGACCGCCGCGGTGATCGCCACCGCGAAGGCCGCGTTCCCGGGCTGGCGCGACACCAGCCTCACCCGGCGCACCCAGATCCTGTTCCGGTTCCGCGAGCTGCTCAACGCCCGCGCCCCGGAGCTGGCCGCGCTGATCACCGCCGAGCACGGCAAGGTCGCCTCCGACGCCGCGGGCGAGGTCGCCCGCGGACAGGAGGTCGTCGAGTTCGCCTGCGGCATGCCGCACCTGCTCAAGGGCTCGGCCACCGAGAACGCCTCCACCGGCGTCGACGTCCACTCCGTGCGCCAGCCGCTCGGCGTCGTCGGGATCATCAGCCCGTTCAACTTCCCCGCGATGGTCCCGATGTGGTTCTTCCCCGTCGCGATCGCCGCGGGCAACACCGTGGTCCTCAAGCCGTCGGAGAAGGTCCCCTCCGCCGCCCTGTGGATCGCCGAGCTCTGGCGCGAGGCCGGCCTGCCCGACGGCGTGTTCAACGTCGTCGGCGGCGACAAGACCGCCGTCGACACCCTGCTCACCAGCCCGGACGTCAAGTCGATCTCGTTCGTCGGGTCCACCCCGATCGCCCGCTACGTCTACGAGACCGGCACCGCGCACGGCAAGCGCGTCCAGGCACTCGGCGGCGCGAAGAACCACATGGTCGTCCTGCCCGACGCCGACCTCGACCTCGCCGCCGACCAGGCGATCAACGCCGGGTTCGGCTCCGCGGGCGAGCGCTGCATGGCCGTCTCCGCGCTGGTCGCCGTCGGCGACATCGCCGACACCCTCGTCGGCAAGATCGCCGACCGGGCCGAGGCACTGCGCACCGGCGACGGCCGCCGTGCCAGCGACATGGGACCGCTCGTCACCCGCGCCGCCCAGGAACGCGTCACCGGCTACATCGACGCCGGCGTCGCCTCCGGTGCCACCCTCGTCGTCGACGGACGGACGGGCGAGTTCGACGCCGACGCCGCCCCCGGCACCGCCGGCGGCTTCTTCGTCGGCCCCACCCTGTTCGACCACGTCTCCACCGAGTCGAGCATCTACGGCGACGAGATCTTCGGGCCCGTCCTGTCGGTGATCCGGGTCGGCACCTACGCCGAGGCCGTCGACCTGGTCAACGCCAATCCCTACGGCAACGGCACCGCCCTGTTCACCAACGACGGCGGCGCCGCCCGCCGCTTCCAGAACGAGGTCGAGGTCGGCATGATCGGCATCAACGTGCCCGTCCCCGTGCCGATGGCCTACTACAGCTTCGGCGGCTGGAAGAACTCGCTGTTCGGCGACACCCACGCCCACGGCACCGAGGGCGTCCACTTCTTCACCCGCGGCAAGGTCGTCACCACCCGCTGGCTCGACCCCGGCCACGCCGGCGTGAACCTGGGCTTCCCCACCAACACCTGATCCGCCCCGGGTGACCGCCGGTGGACGGCGGCCACCCGGTCCCCCGTCGATCCCACCGGGCCCCGCTCGCGGCCGGCCGCCCGGCGGTCACCCCTGTCCTCGTCCGCCGCGCCTCGATGTGGAGGAACCATGAGCGCTCACGGCGCGACGAACACTCCCGCCGGTCTGCCCCCGGACGTCCGCGGGCCGCACTCGGCACGCCTCGGCCTGATCACCGTCATCGCCACGTTCGGCGGGCTGCTGTTCGGCTACGACACCGGCGTCATCAACGGAGCGCTGGAGCCGCTCACCCGCGACCTGGGCCTGACCCCGCTCACCGAGGGCTTCGTCGTCAGCATCCTGATCTTCGGTGCGGCGTTCGGCGCCCTGTTCGGCGGGATGCTGTCCGACCGGCACGGCCGGCGGCACAACATCCTGCTGCTCGCCGTCGTGTTCATGATCGGGACGATCGGGTGCGTCCTCGCCCCGAACTGGCAGGTCCTCGCCCTGTTCCGGCTGATCCTGGGCCTGGCCGTCGGTGGCGCGTCGGCGACCGTCCCCGTCTACCTGGCCGAGATCGCCCCGGTGGAGCGGCGCGGCGGCCTGGTCACCCGGAACGAGGTCATGATCGTCTCCGGCCAGTTCGCCGCGTTCGTGGTCAACGCCCTGATCTACAACGTGTGGGGCGAGATCGACTGGATCTGGCGGGTCATGCTGCTCGTCGCCGTCGCCCCCGCGATCGTGCTGTTCGTCGGGATGCTGCGGATGCCGGAGAGCCCGCGCTGGCTGGTCGCGCAGGGCCGCGAGGACGAGGCGCTCGCCGTCCTCAGGCAGGTGCGCAGCACCGAGCGGGCCGAGGCCGAGATGGCGGAGGTGCACCGGCTCGCCGAGGAGGAGACGACCGCCCGCACCGGCGGTGCCACCGATCTCGGTGTGCGCTGGATCCGCAGGCTCATCCTGATCGGCGCCGGGCTGGGCGTCTTCCAGCAGGCCACCGGCATCAACTCGATCATGTACTACGGGACCCAGCTGCTCGCCGACGCGGGTTTCTCGGCCAACGCCGCGATCCTGGCCAACACCCTCAACGGCCTGTTCTCGGTCCTGGGCATCACCGTCGGCATCCTGCTGATCAACAAGATCGACCGCAGGCGGATGCTCGTCGGCGGGTTCGTGCTGACCACGACGTTCCACGTGCTGGTCGGGCTGTCGGCGCTGCTGCTGCCCGACGGGCCGGCGAAGGCCTGGTTCATCCTGGTGTTCGTCGTGGCGTTCGTGTTCTGCATGCAGGGGACGATCGGGCCGCTGGTCTGGCTGATCCTGTCCGAGATCTACCCGCTGAAGATCCGCAGCCTCGCGATCGGCATCAGCGTGTTCGTGCTCTGGATCGCGAACGCCCTGGTGGCGCTGCTGTTCCCGCCGGTCGTCGAGGCCATCGGCATCGCCAACTCGTTCTTCCTGTTCGCGGCGCTCGGCGTCGCCGCGATCGTCTTCACCGTCCGCACGGTCCCGGAGACCCGGGGCCGCACCCTGGAGCAGCTCGAGGCCGAGTTCCGCTCCCGCTACGCCTGAGCATCCCCGTACGAGGAGGGAGAGACCATGAGCGTGCTCGTCGCCGTGAGCGCCGGGGCCGAGGGCCGGGCGGCCCGGACGGCCGGTGCCACCGAGGCCGAACTGCTCGGCACCGCGCTGGTGCTGCTGAACCTGACCCTGGAGCCGATCCCCGACGCCGGGCCGGGCGTCACCGTCCTGGAGCGTCGCGGCCCCGGGGACCGCGACCCCGCCGACGCCGTCCTCGACGAGATCGACGAGCGCGGCGACGTGCAGCGCCTCGTCATCGGGCTGCGCCGCCGCAACCGCCTGAGCAAGGCGTTGCTCGGCAGCATCTCGCAGCGGCTGCTGCTGGAGAGCCCGGTCCCCGTCGTCGCCGTGAAGCCGGAGGGCTGAGCCGTGGGCGACGAGATCGGGATCGGCGTCGTCGGCGCCGGCTGGATGGGCCACCTGCACGCCCGCGCGTACGCCCGGGTCCCGCACCACGTCCCGGACCTCGCGCGGCGTCCCCGTCCGGTCGCGGTGGCCGATCCCGTGGCGGCGGCCGTGGCCGACCACCGGGCGCGCTACGGCTTCGCCCGCGGTCACGCCCGCTGGGAGGACCTCGTCGCCGACCCGGAGGTCGAGGCCGTCAGCTGCGCGGCGCCGAACAGCAGACACCGGGAGATCGGCGTCGCCGTCGCCGAGGCCGGCAAGCACCTCTGGATCGAGAAGCCGGTCGGTCTGTCCACGGCGGACACCGCCGCCGTCGCCGACGCGGTGCACCGGGCCGGGGTGTGCGCGACCGTCGGCTTCAACTACCGGATGGTCCCGGCCGTCGCCCGCGCGAAGCGGGTCATCGACGCGGGCACACTCGGCACGCTCACGCACGCCCGGTTCCGGCTGCTCACCGACTTCGCCGCCGACCCGTACGGCGTGCTGAGCTGGCGGTTCACCCGGGAGCACGGCGGCTCCGGCGTGCTCAACGACCTCGCCGTGCACGGCGTCGACCTGGTCCGGTTCCTGGTCGGCGACCTCACCACGGTCGTCGCCGACGGCGAACGGTTCGTCCCGCGGCGCCCGCTCGCCGGGGCGGGGGCGAGCCAGTACGTCCGGGGCGACGCGGACTCCCCCACGGGCGAAGTGGAGAACCTGGACTTCGTCTCGGTCCTCGGCCGGATCGGCGCCGGGTCGATCGTCACGCTGGAGGCCAGCCGGGTCGCCGCCGGCGACCAGAACGACTACGGGTTCGAGATCCACGGGACGCGGGGCCTCCTCTCGTTCGACTTCCGGCGGCCGGGCGAGCTCGTCGTCGCGGCCGGGGACCGCTACGTCGACCAGCCGGCGACCACCTGGGCCGCCGCGCCGGGCGACGGCGACTTCGGGCTGTTCCAGCCGGGCGCGGGCAACCCGACCGGCTTCGACGACCTCAAGGTGTCGGAGTGCGCGGCGTTCCTGGCCGGCATCGCCGAGGGGCGCAGCGGCGGCGCCACCATCGACGACGCGCTGGCCGCGGCCCGGGTGCTCGACGCCGTCGCGCGGTCGGTCGACGAGCGCGCCTGGGTCGACGTCGAGCACTGACCCGCTCCCCGCGGGGCGCCGCCGGTCCCCCGGCGACCGGCGGCGCCGTCGCGTCACAGGTCCAGCACCAGCCGGTCCGAGCAGGACCGGGACACGCAGATCATCATGCAGTCGCCGCGGGCCCGCTCCCCGTCGTCGAGGACCGAGTCACGGTGGTCGACCTCGCCGGCGATCACCGGAGTCTCGCAGGTGCCGCAGGTGCCCTCCGCACACGACGAGAGCACCGTCGCGCCCGCGGACTCGACGACGTCGAGCACCGACCGTTCCGGCGGCACGGTCAGGGTCACCCCGGTCCGGACCAGCTCCACCTCGAACGCCGTGCTGCGCCGCGGTCCGGCCTGCGGCTTCGGGCTGAACCGTTCGACGTGCAGCGCGCCGTCCGGCCAGCCCGCGCACCGCTGCTCCACCGCCGCGAGCAGCGGCTCCGGCCCGCAGCAGTAGACGAGCGTGTCGTCGCGCGGCGTGCCCAGCAGCGTGTCCAGGTCGAGCAGACCGGCCTCGTCCTGCGGGACGACCGAGACCCGGTCGCCGTAGCGGGCGAGCTCGTCGAGGAACGCCATCGACGCCCGCCGCCGCCCGCCGTAGACGAGGTGCCAGTCCGCGCCGAGCGCGTCCACGGCGGCGATCATCGGCAGGATCGCGGTGATCCCGATGCCGCCCGCGACGAACAGGTAGCGGCGCGAGCAGGCCAGCGGGAAGTTGTTGCGGGGCCCGCGCAGCCGCACGGTGTCGCCCGCGGCGAGGGTGTCGTGCACGTGCCGGGACGTGCCACGCCCGTCCGCCTCGCGGAGCACGCCGAGCCGCCAGGTACCGGTGTCGGCCGGGTCGCCGCACAGCGAGTACTGCCGGGCCTGCGCCCCGCCGCAGACGAGGTCGGCGTGCGCGCCCGGCGCCCACCCGGGCAGCGGCGCACCGTCGGCGGCCCGCAGGGTCAGGGTCACGACGCCGTCGGCCACGGCCTCCTTGGCGACGACCGTCGCCTCGATCTCGGGCTCGGCCCGCGGCGCCGGGCGGCGGCGCGACGGTTCCGGCGCGGACGGCACCGGCGCGTCGAGCGCGAGCGGCATCGTCTTCCAGACGTACATGTTCGGGCTGCTGGCGTAGAAGCGCGGCTCGCCGTCGAGGGCGAAGTTCCCGAGCAGGGGCAGCGCCTCCTCCAGGGCGATCCGCGCCTCCAGCCGGGCCAGCGGCGCGCCGAGGCAGCCGTGCACGCCCTCGCCGAACCCGACGTGCCGGCCGGGCGGGCGGGTGATGTCGAACCGGTCGGGGTCGGGGAAGCGGCGGTCGTCCCGGTTGGCCGCGCCGGGCACCAGCACGACCCGCGAGCCCGCCGGGAGGGTGACGTCGTGCAGGGTCACCTCGCGCGCGGTGGTGCGGGCGGTGAGCTGCAGCGGGGTCGCCCAGCGCATCGTCTCCTCGACCGCGGCCGGGATCAGCGACGGGTCGGAGCGCAGCAGCGCGAGCTGGTCCGGGTTCTCGGCGAGGAGCTTGAACATCGTGGTGACCAGCCCGGCGGTGGACTCCACCCCGCCGAGGAAGAGGATCATCATCAGGCCGCTGATCTCGGAGACCGGGGTGATCTCGCCCGGCACGAACGGCTCGCCGTCGATCTCGGCGTGCACCATCGTCGTCATGAGGTCGTCGCGGCCCCGGCGGCGGCGCGACTCGAGCACGTCGACGAAGTACTGCTGGACCTTCGGCGTGGCCACCTTCGCCTTCGGGCCCAGGTGCGGGGTGCCGGGGACGCGGTCCTTGAGCTCGTGCGTCCAGTGCTCGAGCTGCGCGCGGTGGGCCCGGTCGGCGTCGGTCGCCTCGGCCCGGCCGGGGAACCCCATCAGGTGGAAGAATACGTCGAACGGCATCGGCCAGGCGAGCTCCTCGCCGATGTCGATCCGGTCCCGGCCCGCCCACGACGACACGAGCTCCCGGACGACACCGCGGACGCCCTCCTCCAGGTGGGCGACCCGGCGCGGCACGAAGAACGGCTGCACGACCTGGCGGACCTGGTCGTGGCGCGGGTTGTCCATCGACCCGATCGAGCCCGGCGGGACGTGCTCGAGCCGGGAGTCGTCGATGTCCATGCCCTCGAAGCTGCGGAAGGTGTCCGCGTCGGTGATGGCGTCGCGCACGTCGTCGAACCGGGTCAGCGCGTACCAGCCGTAGCGCTCGCTGTAGTGGACCGGCGCCTCGTCGCGCATCCGCCGGTACACCGAGAACGGATCGGCCGGATAGAAGTCCGGGTCGAACGGGTCGTACTGGACTGCCGTCATGGAAGCCTCCTCCGGCCACGGGCACGTGTCGTCGAGGAGCGATTGAAGCGCTCCAACGAGGAGATTAGAGCGCTTCAAAGCGAGGCGTCAACGGATCCGCGCGGGGCTCTCCCGCCGGACCGGTCAGGTACCCGGCGGCGGGTGCGCGGTCGAGCCGCGGACCACCAGCTCCGGGGTCAGGACGATCTCGCGGGGCTCCGGCCGCTCTCCCCGCAGCCGTGCGACGCTGCGCCCGACCGCGAGGCGGGCCAGCTCGTCCGGGTCCTGGCGGACCGTCGTGAGGCCGGCCTCGGGCAGCCGGGCGAGCGCGCTGTCGTCCCAGCCGGTGACGGACACGTCGCCGGGGACCCGGACGCCGCGCGCCAGCAGCCCCTCGACCAGGCCGGCGGCGACGTCGTCGTTGAAGCCGATCACGGCGGTGGGCAGCTCCGGCAGGCGGAGCAGGGCGCGGGCGGCGCGGACCCCCGCGTCGAGGCTGTCACCGCCGGGCACGACGACGCCCCCGGCGCGCAGCCCCCGCTCCCGCAGCGCCGTGCGGTAGGCCGACCGGCGCGACGACGCGATCGGGCCGCTCCCGCCGTCGACGTGCGCGATCCGGGTGTGCCCGGCCCCGGCGAGGTGGTCGGCGAGCAGCCGCATGCCCACCGGGTCCGCGGTCCGCACGACGTCCACCGACGGGTCGGGCACCCGGCAGCCGACGACGGTGACGGGCATCCGGCCGGCCACCACCGGCACCCGGTCCAGGTCGTGGCCGAGGAGGATCGCGGCCTCGCAGCGGAAGTCCAGCAGCGTCTCGACCGCGGCGCGCTCGTCGCGCTCCGGGGTCATCGCGGACAGGATCAGCTCGTGACCGACGGCGCCGGCGGCGCGGTAGAGGCCGTCGAGCAGCTCGGCGTGGAAGCGCCCGGAGAGGCCGAGGACGACACCGATCTGCCGCGCGCTCCCGCTGGCGAGCAGCCGGGCCCGCGCGTCCGGCCGGTACCCGACGCGCTCGGCCGCCGCGAGCACCTTCTCCCGGGTCGCCGGGCGCGAGCCCGCCGCACCACGCAGCACGATCGACACCATCGCCCGCGACACCCCGGCGACGGCGGCGACGTCGTCGAGCGTGGGGCGCCGCCCCCCGGCCGCACCACCCATGCCCGGGAACCTACCCGGTGATCACGGATCGGGAAGGATCCCGGCCGGATCCGGCCGCCTCGCTGCCCGATCCGTGATCAGGCGGGGATCGGGGTGGTGGGGAGGGAGGCGTACAGGTCGGTCAGGGTGGTCAGGACGGGGTGGGTCGTGGGGAAGGGGGTGTCGTCGATCGCGGCGATCGGGCGGATCCCGGTCGCGTTCGTGGCGAAGGCGGCCTCGAACCGGGGCAGGTCGGCCGTGCGGACGGTCTCCTCCCGGTCGTCGACGCCGGGGAGCTCCGCGGGGGGTTCCCGCAGCGCGTCCCGCAGCAGGGTGCGGGTGACACCGGCGAGCACCGGGCCCGCGGCCCAGACCACCCGGTTCCCCGCCACGAACCCGACGTTCCAGGTGCTCCCCTCCAGCACCGTGCCGCGTCCGTCGGTGAGCAGGACGTCGTCGAACCCGTCGCGGCTCGCGAGACGGCGCAGGTGCATCGTGGGGAACAGGCCGACGCTCTTGACCTCGGGCAGGTACCGCTGGTGCCCGACCGTCCGCACGCGCAGCGGGGGCGGCGCAGCCTGCGGTGCGGGCCGGGCGGTCACGGCGATCCGCGGGTCGGCAGGCGCACCGATCGTGGCGAGCCCGAGCGCGGGATCGGCGACCGACACCCGGACGACGACGGCGCCGTCGCCCGGCGCCACCGCCCGGATCCGCCCGCACACGGCGTCGCGGTCCGGGACGGTCCCGAACAACGCGCGGGAGTCCCGGGCCAGCCGGTCGAGGTGCAGGTCGAGGCCGCGGACCCGGCCGTCGGTGACGAGCATCGTCGTGAAGTGCCCGTAGCCGGTGGTCGCCAGTGCGCGGAGCACCCGGTCGTCGTCGGTGCCGGGGGTGTGTCCCGCGGAGGGTGCGGCCATGGCGGGGACGGTGTCACACCCGTCCGGGGTGACGGACCGCACCGGCCCTGACCGACGACGTCCGCGGGCCGGCGTCCACACTCGTCACCGACCCGTACCCGCCGGGCCGATCCGGCCGGCACGCATCGAGAGGAGCGCCGGTGAGCACCGCGCGGGACACGTCGTCGCCCGGGGCGGGGATCCGCACGCTCCTGGTCGACAACCACGACTCGTTCACCTACAACCTGTTCCACCAGCTGAGCCGGGTGAACGGGTGCGAGCCCGAGGTGGTCCGCAACGACGACCCGGCGTGGCGGTCCGCACTGCTCGACGGGTTCGACCAGGTCGTCCTCTCCCCCGGACCGGGCACCCCGCACCGGCCGGCGGACGTCGGGATCTGCGCGGAGCTCGCCGCCCAGGACCGGGTCCCGGTGCTCGGGGTCTGCCTGGGGCACCAGACGATCGCGCTCACCCACGGGGCGCGGGTCGGGCGGGCGCCGGAGCCCCGGCACGGCCGCAGCTCCCCGGTCCACCACGACGGGACGGGGCTGTTCGCCGGCCTGCCGTCGCCGATCGAGGTGGTCCGCTACCACTCGCTTGCGGTCACGGACCTGCCCGCGGCGCTCGCGGCGACGGCGTGGACACCGGACGGGGTGCTGATGGCACTGCGGCACCGCACGCTGCCGCTGTGGGGGGTGCAGTTCCACCCGGAGTCGATCGGCACCCTCGACGGGACGGCGCTGCTGCGGAACTTCCGTGACCTGACCCTGCGGTGGGCGGACCGCGCGGACCGGCCACGGCGCACACCGGCGCCGGATCGTGCGGCCACCGGCCGGACGGGGTCCGCGGCCGGGTCCCACGGTCCGGGCGGAGCGGGCGGCCCCGGACCGGGCGCGGCCCCCGCCGGGCCGGGTTCCCCGGGGCACCGTCGGCCCGATCGCGGCGACCGGGGCGGCCCGGACCCGTCGCGCCGCCTCCGCGTCCTCGTCGAGCGGGTGCCGTCCGGGATCGACGGCGAGGTCGCGTTCGACCGGCTGTTCCGCACCGGGCACCACCCGTTCTGGCTGGACAGCAGCAGACCCGGCGGACCGCTCGGCCGGCTGTCCGCGATGGGCGACGCGTCGGGCCCGCTGGGCCGCACCGCCGAGGCCGACGTGCACGCGGGGACGGTCACGGTGACCACACGCAGCGGCCGCGAGGTCGTCCCGTCGCCGTTCCTGGACTGGCTGGAGCGCGACCTCGCCGGGATCCGGGCGGAGGTCCCCGAGCTGCCGTTCGACTTCGCCCCCGGCTGGGTCGGCTACCTCGGCTACGAGCTGAAGGCCGAGTGCGGCGGCGAGGCCGTGCACCGCTCGCCCGACCCGGACGCGTCGATGGTGTTCTGCGACCGCGCCCTCGTCCTCGACCACGAGGACGGCTCCGGGTACCTGCTGGCGCTGGCCGAGTGCGGCGACGACACCGCCGCCCGGCAATGGCTCGGCGCCGCCGCGGCGACCCTCGCGGGCGCGGCCGGACGCGAGCCGGATCCCGTCCCGGACGTCGTGGCGGACCCCGCCCCCGTCCGGCTGCGGCACGACCGCGGGACCTACCTCGACCTGGTCCGCGCCTGCCAGGACGAGATCCTCGACGGGGAGACCTACGAGATCTGCCTGACCAACATGGTCGAGGCCGGGGTGCGGCTGGACCCCTGGTCCGCGTACCGGCGGCTGCGCCGGGCGAACCGGGCACCGTTCGCGTCGTTCCTGCACTTCGGGCGCACCGCCGTGCTGAGCAGCTCCCCGGAGCGGTTCCTGCGGATCGGCCGGGACGGCGTCGTGGAGTCGAAGCCGATCAAGGGGACCCGGCCGCGTGGCGCATCACCCGCGCAGGACGCGCGGCTGCGCGCCGAGCTCGCGACGTCGGAGAAGGACCGGGCCGAGAACCTGATGATCGTCGACCTGGTGCGGCACGACCTGGGCCGCTGCGCGGAGGTCGGTTCGGTCGTCGCCGGCCCGGTGTTCGACATCGAGTCCTACCCGACCGTCCACCAGCTGGTGAGCACGGTGCGGGCCCGGCTGCGGCCCGGGACGAGCCCGGTCGCCGCGGTGCGCTCCGCGTTCCCCGGCGGGTCCATGACGGGTGCCCCGAAGGTCCGCACGATGCGGATCCTCGACCGGCTGGAAGCCGGCCCGCGCGGGGTCTACTCGGGTGCCGTCGGCTACCTGTCGGTGACGGGCACGGTGGACCTGAGCATCGTGATCCGGACGGCCGTCCTGAGCGGGGACCGGCTCCGCTACGGCGTCGGCGGCGCGGTGATCGCGCTGTCCGACCCGGCGGCGGAGTTCGAGGAGACCGCGGTCAAGGCGACCCCCGTACTGGCGCTGCTCGGGGCGGAGTTCCCCGGCCGCGCCCCCGGGGCCGGCCCGCCGGACGCGCCGGACCGTCAGGAGACCCCGTCGGCCGGCGACGACGGCAGCTCCGCCCGGCCACCGATGCCCAGCTTCCGGTAGCACCGGGTGAGGTGACCCTCGACCGCGCGCTGCGTGACGCCGAGCGTCCCGGCGATGTCCCGGTTGGTCGCTCCCCCGGCGGCGAGCCGGGCGACGTCGACCTCGGCCGGGGTCAGCGGGGACGGCCCGGAACGGCGCATCCGGCCACCGGCGGCGGCCAGCTCCGCGCGGGCACGGCCGGCGAGCACCGGCGCCCCGCACTCGTCGGCCAGGTCCAGCCCGTGCCGCAGCAGGGCCCGCGCCTCCCCCACGCCGCCGTGCTCCCGCACCAGAGCGCCCAGGTCGACGGTGCACCGCGCCCGGTCGAGCACCCGCGGCGACGCGGCCAGCTCGGCGCGGGCCACGCGCAGCGTCGCGAGCCCGCGCTCCCCGCCCTGCACGACCCCGAGCACCCGCAGCGCCCCGCCGACGTGCCCGCTGGTGCCCCAGCGCCGGCAGAGCGCGAGGTGCTCCCCGGCCACGGCCAGCGCCGCCTCGTGCTCACCGAGGTCGTGGTGCAGCTCGGCGGCCCGCCGCCGCCAGTCGAGCGCGGCCGGGTTGACGATCCCGACGGCCGTCAGGCGGCGCCCGGACTCCAGCGACAGCGCGAGCGCCTCCCGGGTCCGCCCGGTCGCCGCCAGGACGGCGGCACGGGCGTCGAGCAGGCAGCTCCACCGCCAGGTCCGGTCGGACGTGCCGTCGGGGACGCCCGAGCTGAGCAGCCGCCCGGCCTCCTCCGGTTCGCCGAGCTCGACCAGCGCGAGCGCCGCCGAGTAGAGGACCATCAACCGCGCCTCACCACTGACCTCCCCGGTGAGGACGTCGAGCGAGGCGCGGGCGTCGGCGAGCGCCTCGGGGACCCGGCCGCACCGCAGGCGCAGCAGCGAGCGGACCCCGCGCAGGAACGCCTCGACGTCGGGGCGGTTCCGGCGGTGCGCCGCGTCGAGGGCACGACGGTGGACGGCGTCGAGGTCGGCGTCGGCCTCGGTCCAGGACAGCAGGCCGAGCGCCCCCATCCGGATCGGCTGGAAGTACGCGCTGTCGTCGAGGTCGCCGCGCAGCACCTCCACGGTCCGGGCGGCGACCGTCGCGGCGTCGTCGTGCAGGCCCAGCGCGGAGAAGAACAGGTGCGCGCCGCGCAGCGCGTCGGCGCCGGTCCCGGCGCCCAGCGCGCCGGGATCGGTCCGCGCCACCCAGTCCCAGACCCGGCCGACGTGCGCGGTGTCCTCGGAGGCCGCGTAGAGCCGCAGCGCCTCCAGGCGCCGCCGCAGCTCGCGGTCCTCCGGCGTCCCGGCGCCGACGGTCCCTGCGGCGAGGTCCCGCAGGCCGTCGTCGAGCGTCCGGAGCAGGCCCGCGGCATCGGTCCCGGACAGCAGGGGCACGGTGTGCGCGAGCACCTCGGCCCGTTCCCGCGCGGAGGGCAGCAGGGCCAGTGCGTCGACGAGGTGGCCGTGCGCCGTCGCCGGCGCGACGACCCGCCGGCTGACGCCCAGGTCCACCAGCAGGGCGGCACGCCGGCGTCCGGTCACCGGGCCGGTGAGGGCGTGCTCCAGCAGGGCGGTCGCGTGTGCGCGGTCGCCGCGCTGCTCGGCCCGCGACGCGGCGACGTGCAGCAGCTCGACCACACCGCCGTCCTGCGGCGGGCCGGCCGCGAGGTGGTGCTCCGCCACCCGCTCCAGCGGGGCGCCCTCGGAGTCGAGCACCCGGGCGGCGCGGGCGTGCACCTGCCGGAGCCGGTCGTCGCCGGCGTCCGCGAGGACCGCGTCGCGCACCCGCTCGTGCCGGAACCGGGTCCCGTCGAGCACGCCCAGCTCCGCGAGCCGTTCGGCGGCGCGGCTGGACTCGGCGTCGTCGAGCCCGGCCACCCGGGCGCGGGTGGGGGCGGTCGTGTCCGGGCCGAGTACCGCGGCGGCCCGGGCCAGGGCGACCACGCCGGACGGCTCGTCGCGCAGCGTCGCGACCGCGCTGCGGACGGACGGCGGCGCGGCCGGGACGGTGTCGGCGGGGTCAGGCGATGCGATCGGACCCGCCCTCCCAGACCCGGCGGAGCGCGGCCCGGCCGGACACCCCCAGCTTGCGGTAGACGCCGGTCAGGTGCTTCTCGACGGCGCGGACGCTGACGGCGAGGTCACCGGCGATCTCCTGGTTGGTGCGGCCCTGCGCGGCGCGGGTCGCGACCCGCCGTTCGGACCGGGTCAGGGCAGGGGCGGGCCGGGCATCGCCGCCGGGGTGGCCCGCCGGCGCCGGTGCTCCGGCCGGGTCGTGGCCGCGCGGCGGTTCCGCCGGGGCGCGGGGCGTCCGCGGGAGCGGCCCGGTGCCGGGATCGGCGGCCCGGTCCCGGTGCGCGGCCACCGCCCGGACCGCCCGGTCGGACTCGGTGCGGTCACCGGCGGTGTCCAGGACCGTGACCGCCTCGGTGAGGAGCTCGCCGGCCCGGGCGGGAGCGGACAGCTCCCCGAGCATCCGCAGGGCCCGGCCCAGCTGCGTCGGTGCCCCCCAGCGGCGGGCGCGGGCCACCTCCTGCTCGGCGAGCGCCCTGGCCTCCGGCCACCGGCCACGCCCGGCGAGGATCTCCACCGCCCACGGGCGCCACGGCACCGGCGTCGCGGTCCAGCCGGCCCGCTCGAACCGGCGTCCGGCGTCGAGGCAGTACTCCAGAGCGGTGTCCGCGTCGCCGGCCTCGACCGCGGCGCGGGCCCGCAGCATCTGCAGGCAGGCGCCGAAGCCCGGCGGGACCGACGGGGCGGCGCCGTACCGGGCCAGGACCCGCTCGGCGCCGGAGGGGTGGTGCACCGCGGTCAGGACCGGCGCGAGCACCATGCCGGGCAGCAGGGAGTCGTCGGCCAGGTCGTCGACGAGGTCGACCGAGCGCCGCACCTCCTCCTCGGCCTCCGCGGGGCGCCCGGAGCACAGGAGCACCGCGGCGAGCTCGGCGCGGATCACGGCCTCGGCGACGCCGGCCCGCTCGGTCCGCGCGTGCCCGGCCGCGACCGACAGCCAGGCCGGGAGGTCCTCGACCGCGTCCGCCATGCACAGGCAGGTCACCAGCATCCCGACGGTGCTGTGCACGTGCTCCGACGACGCCGGCTCGCGGGCCAGGACGGCCCGGCACACCGCCGCCACCCGGGCCGCCGGGCGGTGACCGCCGACGGCGGCGGAGTGGACCAGGACGCAGGCGAGCTCCCGCTCGCCCGGGGTGTCGAGGGGTAGCCCACCGGGACGCCGTTCGAGCTCGTCGAGGCGGGCGGCCGCGGCGGACAGCCCGGCGCGGGTGTGCTTGTCGACGTAGTGCAGCCGGGCCTCCAGCCGCAGCGCGAGCTCGCGGCCCGCGGCGTCCCCGGTGTCCCCGGCGACGGCGCGTCCCAGCTCCCCGGCCACCCCCCGGAGCATCGCGATCACCGGGGGCGCCGCGCCCTCCAGCGCGAGCGGCGTGACCCGGCACAGCGCCTCGGCCCGGTCACGCACCGGCCCGAGCAACGGCACCGCCTGGACGACCCGGCGCAGGGCGAGCCCGGCGTCCAGGCACCGCTCCAGACCGGCCAGGTCGACGAGCACGCGGGCCCGCTCGGCCTCGCCCGGCTCGGCGAGCAGCGCGTGCCGCAGGTAGCGGATCGCGGTCCACGGCTCGCCGCGTCCGGCGGCGGGCCCCGCGGCCTCGCGCAGCGCGTCGATCGCCCAGCCCGGCGCCGGTCCGCCGACCGCGAGCAGGTGCAGGGCGACCCGGTCGGAGGACCCGCCGAAGTCACGCAGCAGCTCCGCCGCCCGGAGGTGGGTGTCGCGGCGCTGGCCCGAGGACTGGACGACGTCCAGGGCGTCGCCGACGACGCGGTGCCGCAGCCGGTGCTCCGCGGGCCCGGTGAGCCCCATCCGCCGGGCGACGGACCCGGCGGCGGCGGTGTCGGTGGCGTCCAGCCCGGCGAGCCGGCCGAGCATCGTGTCGTCGGTGACGTCACCCGCAGCGGCGACCGCGGTCAGGTACCGGCGCTCCGGTTCGGGCATCCGCCGCACGGCGCAGGCGAGCCGGTCCCGCAACCGCGCCGGGGCGCACTCGCGCACCCGGTGCGCCAGCGTCTCCGGACAGCCCTGCGGGCCGGCCGCGACCTCCTCCACCACCTCGGCGAGGAACAGCGGGTTCCCGCCCGTCACCTCGGCGAGCGCGGTGACGACGACCGGCGTCGCGTCCCGGCCGAGCCCGGCCCGGGCGGCGACGGCGACCGCCCCGTCCGAGAGCGGGCGCAGCGGACGCACCGCGCCGGCCTGACCCGCCAGGTCCGCCGGGACCGGGCCGGCGCCGCCGTCGTGGCCGCCGTCGCCGTCCAGCGCCGTGAGCACGATCGTCACCCGCAGCCCGGCCAGGCGGTGGCCGAGGAAGGCGAACCAGCGCAGCGAGTCCGCGTCGCAGCGGGACGCGTCGTCGACGAGCAGCAGCACCGGCCCGTCGGCCGCGTGCGCGGCCAGCTCGGCGTGCAGGGCCTCGAAGTCCCCGTGGGCGGCGCGTCCGGGCAGGTCGGTGGGGGCGACGGCGAGCAGGCGCCGGGCGGTGCCGAGCGGGACGCCGCGCTCGTCGTCGGTGCCGCGGGCGCGCAGCACCCGCACCCCGCGGGCGGTGCCGCGGCGCGCGCACTCGTCGAGCAGCGCGGTGCGCCCGATGCCGAGCGGGCCGGTGAACACGAGCAGGCTCCCCGACCCGCCGACGGCGCGGTCGACCGCCGCGTCGACGGCACCGAGGTCGTCGTCGCGGTCGACCAGCACCGGCCGGGGCATCAGCGGCATCCCCGCCGACGTACCGGGGCCCGGGTGGTGTCCGGGTCCGCGCGGCGGCCGGTGCCCTCGGGTACGCCCTCGACGCTCATGCGACCTCCGACACCACGGACGGGAACAAGTCGATCATGACCTTACGGCCCCCGTCCGGTGGGGAACGGAGCACCTCGGTCGGACGCCACCCGACTACGGAACGCACCGGGAAAACACCCGTTCTTCGTCCGCTCCGGGCAGTGCGGGTTCGATCCGCGCAGTGGATACTGGTGGTATCCGGGTTTCGCCGAAGGCATAGTCCACCGCGATGACGATCGAGGACGGCGAACGTGAACACATCATGTCGGCAGTGCGGCCGACCGGCGATCCGGTCGGCCACGGATTCACGGACGGACCCCGTCCGGCACCGAGGGGGATGGACGTGGAACCGGTTCCAGGACTGACCGTCCGGGTACTCGACACCGGCTGGATGGAGCTGGGGCACCCGGGGCACGACGACCGGCTGATGTGCGACGAGCTCGGCACCGCCATGTGGATCGCCCTGTGCCGGTCCGCCTGGAACCTCGGCGACGCGGCCGCGCACCTCGCCGAGCTCTGGGACGCCGATCCCTGGTGGATGCGGGACATGATGGACGACTGGCTGGCCGACCTGCAGGAAGCCGGTCTCGTGCAGCACTGAGCACCCGCACTGCGGAGCGCCGGAGCGGCCCCGCACGACCGCCGGCAGCACATCTCGCGCACCCGCCGGGCGCGCACGCGGACCACGGTGGCGACCAGCAGAACCATAGTGTCCGCACCCCGCACCGTAGTGATCCAGCTCACACACCGTACCGCACCCCACCGAACCCCCGTACCTCCGATGCCACAGTGTTAAGCGCTTACGTCCGGGAGCCGTTGACCCCCGTCGAGTGTCCTCCATACGGTCGAAATCGGTTATCGAGAACGGCTACCGCGACTGTCCGGTCCGCTCCCGGAACAGCGCGTTCCGTTGAACTTCGGGGAGTTATTCCATGCGAGCACTGCCATACGACGGCGCCACCGACGAGCGAATTTCCCAGGAATCCACCAGTGCGTGCATGGTATCGCTCGACCGGGGTCTGCGCGTGGTCGCGGCGAATCAGGAGATGTTCCGCCGGATGTGCGACATCGGCTCCGGTGACGTGTGCGGGTCGGCGTTCTGCGACCTGCTGGACGCGAGCATCCGTACCCGCGTCCGCCACCAGATGGAGCGGCTGCTGGACGGTCAGCAGCCCCGGTTCCAGGAGCGGTCGGTCGCCCTCGCGGGGCCCGACTCGTCGCTCCAGGGCGACCTGATGGCGACCGCGATCGCGCGGAACGCCGGCCGGGTCGAGGGTGTCGTCGCCGTGCTCCGCACCGGTGACGCCGAGCCGTCGTCGGCCAGGAGCGGGCCGCGCCGGCTGCTCTCGGACATGGACGCCAAGATCCTCGAGGGCGTCGCCTCCGGAGCCTCCACCGTGCAGCTGGCCTCCACCCTGTTCCTCAGCCGCGGCGGCGTGGAGTACCACGTGACCGCGCTGCTCCGGAAGATGAAGGTCAAGAACCGGCCGGCACTGATCTCCAAGGCCTACTCGATGGGTTTCTTCGAGCTGGGGTCCTGGCCGCCCCAGGTCGTTCCCGACCACGTGAAGTGACCACGTGACGTGACGCCGACGGCCCGAGGCGAGGGGTGAGGACATGACCGCCACCGACGACATCCAGACCACCACGGCCGACCTGCGGTCGCGGGTGGCCGAGTTGCACGCGGCCCGCGAGCAGGCCCGGTCCGGCCCGTCCGCCAGGGCGACCGAACAGCAGCACGCCCGCGGCAAGCTCACGGTGCACGAGCGCCTGGCGATGCTGCTCGACGAGGGCAGCTTCCGCGAGATCGAGCAGTTCCGCAGGCACCGCGCCACCGGGTTCGGGCTCGAGGACCGGCGACCGCACACCGACGGCGTCGTCACCGGCTGGGGCACGATCGACGGCCGCACCGTGTTCGTCTACGCCCACGACTTCCGGATCTTCGGCGGCTCGCTCGGCGAGGCGCACGCGACCAAGATCCACAAGGTGATGGACCTGGCCGAGTCGGCCGGTGCCCCGCTGATCAGCCTGAGCGACGGTGCGGGCGCCCGGATCCAGGAGGGCGTCACCGCACTGGCCGGCTACGGCGGGATCTTCCGGCGCAACGTCCGGGCCTCGGGCGTCGTCCCGCAGATCAGCGTGATGCTCGGCCCGTGCGCCGGGGGTGCGACCTACTCCCCCGCCCTGACCGACTACGTGTTCATGGTCCGCGACATCGCCCAGATGTACATCACCGGACCGGACGTGGTGTCGGCCGTGACCGGCGAGGACATCACCCACGAGGAGCTCGGCGGCGCGGAGGTGCACAGCACCGAGTCCGGGGCCAGCGCCTTCGTGTACGACGACGAGGAGTCCTGCTTCGCCGACGTCCGGCACCTCGTGTCGCTGCTGCCGTCGAACAACCGCGAGCAGCCCCCGGTCGCGCCCACGGCGGACCCGCCGGACCGCGCCACCCCGTCGCTGCTCGACATCGTCCCCGCCGACACCACCCGCGCGTACGACATGCGCGACGTCGTCGCCGAGGTGGTCGACGACGGCGACCTGTTCGAGGTGCACGCCGGGTGGGCGACCAACATCGTGTGCGGGCTCGCCCGGCTCGACGGGCACACCGTCGGGATCGTCGCGAACCAGCCGGCGTCGCTGGCCGGGGTGCTCGACATCCACGCCTCGGAGAAGGCGGCCCGGTTCGTCTCCACCTGCGACTCCTTCAGCATCCCGCTGGTGACGCTCGTCGACGTCCCGGGCTTCCTGCCCGGCGGCGACCAGGAGCACGGCGGCATCATCCGGCACGGCGCCAAGCTGCTCTACGCCTACTGCGCCGCCACCGTCCCGCGGGTGCAGCTCATCCTGCGCAAGGCCTACGGCGGCGCGTACATCGTGATGGACTCCCGCTCGATCGGCGCGGACCTGTCCCTGGCCTGGCCGACCAACGAGATCGCGGTCATGGGCGCCGAGGCCGCGGCCAACGTCGTCTTCCGGCGCGAGATCGCGGCCGCACCCGACCCCGAGATCGCCCGCGCCCAGCGGATCAAGCAGTACCGCAACGACCTCATGCACCCGTACTACGCGGCCGAGGCCGGACTCGTCGACGACGTCATCGACCCGGCCGACACCCGTTCGGCCCTGGTCGACGCGCTCGCGATGCTGCGGGCCAAGCGCACGGACCTGCCGGTCCGCAAGCACGGGAACCCGCCGACGTGAGCGCCGCGACGGACGCCGCCCCGCGGATCAGGATCACCGCCGGTCACCCGGATCCGGCCGAGGTCGCGGCGGTGACCGTGGCGCTGCTGGCCCTGGCCGGCCGTGCGGACGGCGCCCCGGAGGCGCCCCGGCGCCGTCCCACGACCTGGGCCGGGCCCGGCGGCTACCAGTCCCCGGCGAGCTGGGCCGGGTCCACCGCGGGCCGGGCCGGGGCCGCCCGCTGAGCTCCTCCTCCGGTGCCGGGACCACCCGGCACCGGAGGAGGCCGTCAGCCCGCGCCGGGCAGCGCGGTGCGACCGCTCACCCCGAGCTTGCGGTAGGCGCTCGTCAACCGCTTCTCCACGGCCCGGCGGCTGACGCCCAGCTCCTCGGCGATCATCTGGTTGGTGGCCCCGCCGACCACCCGGTCCACGACCTGCCGCTCCGCATCGGTGAGGACGTCGGCAGGGCCCGCGGTCGCCGCGCCGTCGGAGCCGTCGGAGCCGGTCGGGCCGGCGGCGCCGTCGGTCCGTACCGGCATCTCGACGGCCGGTGCCACGGCCTGCGGCGACCCCGCCGCACCGGCGTCGCCGGTCCCGGCCTCGTCGACGCGACGGCGGCCCCGGCGCAGCAGGTCCTCCCCCGCCGGGTCCCCCGCCGCGGCGAGGTGCCGCCCCAGTGCGATCTCGGCGCGCCCCAGGCCGGCCGTGTCGGCGGAGTCCCCGAGCACGGCGACGGCCTCGCGCAGCTGCGCCTCGCCCGCGGACCCGCCGACGAGCGAGCCCCGTACCCGCAGGGCACGCCCGAGCGCGGCCGGCGCCCCCCAGGCCCGGGCCAGCGCGAGCTCCTCGTCGGCCCAGTCGAGTGCCGCCGTCGTCTCGCCGCGCCGCCGCAGCAGCCGCGCCGCCCAGCTCCGCCACGGGAACAGCGCCGGGTTGGACCAGCCGAGGTGCTCCAGGTGGCGGCCGCAGTCGAGGAAGCACTCCAGCGCCAGGTCCCGCTGCTCGCCCAGCAGCGCGCCCGCCGCGCGCACGAGCTGGTGGGTGGCGTGCGCGACGAGGCCCCCGCCGGGCGGCCGCCCGGCGGGCTCCGGGCCGAGGGCAGGCACCCGGGCCTCGATCGCCGCGGCGATCAGCGCGGCGTGGAACGCCGCCGACGCGGGCGGCACCCGCTCGCGCAGGACGCCGCCGGGCAGCGCGGCGGCCTCCGCGGGGCGCCCGTGCGCGAGGAGCACCAGCGCGAGCTCGTCGGCCGTGGCCGCCGCGGGCGACGCCGGGTCGGGCACGAGCCAGGTCCCCAATGACCGCGGCCGGTCCGCGGCGACCAGCGCGAGCACCAGCAGGCCGCGCGGGCCGTCGCCGGGCGGTACCCCGTGCGGTGGCCGGACCTCGCGGGCCGGGGTGATCCGCAGCAGGCGCTCGCCGAGGTGGGCGACGTCGGCCGCCGGGACCCGCCCGGACAACGCCGCGGCGTGCAGCAGCACGCCGACCAGCTCGCGGCCGGCCGAGGTGCTCAGGAGCTCGTCCGGCGCGTCGATCACCTCGCGGAGCAGCGCGCACGAGCGGGCCAGTCCCTCGGGGCGCTGCTCGTCCAGCCGCCGGGCGCGGGCGCGGATCCGCACCGTCACCGCGCGCCCGTCGTCGTCGGCGGGACCGGTCCCGCCGTCGTCGCGGTCGTCGCGGTCGGCGGCGCGGACGGCGTCGCGGACCGGGTCCGTGGCGTCCCGGACCGTCGACGGGTCGATCAGGGTGAGAGCGGTCGCCCGGTCCCGCGCCGACGCCAGCAGCGGCAGCGCCTGCGACACGTGCCGGACCGCCGTGCCGGGCTCGGTGAACCGCTCCGCCGCGGCCAGCTCGACCAGCAGGACACCGCGCTCGTGACCGGTGACGTCGCTGTCGAGCAGCGCACGGCGAAGGTAGCGGACCGCGGCCGGGTCGCCGTCGTGGTCGTCGGCGGAGTCCGGGCGGTGCGCCGTGGTCGCCTGGTGGGCGGCGGCCCGCAGGACCTCGACGGCCCAGTCGTCGAGCGGTGCGGCGACCGCGAGCAGGTGCACGGCCACCTCCCGGACGTGGTGCCCCGTCTCGTGCAGCAGCCACGCCGCGCGCAGGTGCAGCCGCTCCCGCTCGGCCGGTCCGGTGGCGACCTCCCGCACGAGCGGGTGCGCGAACCCGGTGTGGTCCTCGCTGAGCAGGCCCTGCTCGGCCAGCTGTCCCTGAACCGTGCGGAGCCCGTGGGGGTCCAGGTCGGCGAGGCGCTGCACGGTCATCGGGTCGGCGTCGGTCCCGAGCACCGCGAGCGCGCCGAGGTACCGGCGGGCCGGGTCGTCCTGGGCCCGCAGGCACCGGGCGAACCGCTCGCGCAGGGCGGCGGGCAGTGCCTCCCGCACCCGGCCGGCGTGCACCGCGAGCGGGCCGCAGCCGGTGGCGGCGACGTCGTCGAGCACGGCGTGCAGCACCGACGGCGTGCCCGCGGAGACGTCCCGGCACGCCTGCACGAACTCCGGCTCGCCGTCGCGGCCGAGGCGGTCGGCGACGACCCCGCGGACGGCGGCGTCCCCCAGCGGGCGGGTCCGCAACGGCGTGGCCGACCCCGCCAGGCCGCGCACCAGCGCCCGCCCCGCGCCCGGGTCGCCGTGCAGGACGGTGCCGACGAGGGCGACCGGCAGCTCCGGGACGCGCGCGGCGAGCCGGTTCAGCCACCGCAACGACGCGGTGTCCGCCCACTGCAGGTCGTCGACCAGCACCAGGACCGGCCGCTCGGCGCTCACGGTCTCGAGCAGCTCCTGGAGCTCGCGGACCCGGCCGTGCCGGACCTCCGGGGCCGGCGGGTCGACCGGCTCCGCGGCGAGCGCGGCGGGGAGCTCGCCGCCGCCAGCGGCCAGCCACCGGCTGCGGGTGCCACGACCGGCGGCGGCGAGCATCGGGTCGAAGAGCTGCCGGGCGACGCCGTGCTCGAAGTCGCGCTCGACGAGCGCCGCCGCGGCCCGCAGGACGGTCAGGCCCGTCCCCGTCGCGGCACCGGCCGCCGCGTCGAGCAGGGCGGTACGACCGGTGCCGACACCGCCGCCGACGACGAGGGCGGCACCGCGGCCGTCGGCGGCGCCGGCGACGGCGTCGCGCAGACAGCGCAGTTCGGGGTCACGGTCGTACAGCACGCCGCACCCCGTCCCGCTCGGGTCCACCGGTGCCGGTGGGGTCCCCGTCCAGCCCGGCCAGGGCGGCCTCGGCCACCGCGATCGGGCCGGGCGCGCCCCACCGGACGGCGAGCCGGTGCTCGTCGTCGGCCATCCGGCGGGCGGCCGCGTGCGTGCCGCAGGCCTGCAGCGAGGTCGCCGCCGCGGAGCGCCACTGCGCGAGCACGGGGTTGACCCGGCCCCGGTCCAGCAGCAGCCGCCCGCACCCCATGAACATCTCGATCGCCTCGCGGTGGCGTCCCTCGGCCGCCCGCACCCGCCCGCGCGCGTACTCGAGCAGCGCGGACCCGGGCCGTTCCCGGCCGGCGACCGGGTGCGCGAAGGCGGCGGCGGCCGCCGCGGCGTGGTCGGACTCCGCCAGGTGCAGCAGCACCCGGGCGGCACCGGCGAGCGGATCGGCCCCGTCCGAGGAGACCGGTGCGTCGCCGGCCGCGCGCAGGTCGCGCCGGGCTCCGTCGAGGTCGCCGGCCCGCAGCCCGACGAGCGCGGAGACGGCGAGCACCGCGGGCGGCACGGGCCGGTCCCGGGTGATCTCGAGCAGCAGGTGGTGCATCGTGTCGACGGCCTCGCCGCGGCAGCCCGCGGCGTCGAGGGTGAGCGCCGCCATGACCTGCGGCATCGCGGGGGCGGCGCCGACCGGCCCGGCCAGGGCGGCGCGGGCGAGCCGGGTGGCGCGGTCCCGGTCCTGGCAGCGCAGGACGAGGGCCCAGGCCGTGGTGCCCCGCGCGACGGGCCCGCCGTCGTCGGACTCGGCGACGGCGGTACCGACCGGCCCGCGCAGCGCGGCGCGCTCCTCGAAACCCAGCTCGTCGGTCAGCCGGGACAACGACAGCAGGTCCTCCCGGGTCGGCGCGTCCTCCGGGCAGCGCCGGACGGCGATGTTCAGCGCCCGCCGGGCCGCGCCGACCTCGCCGTCGGACAGCAGCAGGTCGACCGCCCGTGCCCCGTGCGTGCTCGCCGCCAGGTCGGTGTCGAGGGTGATCCGGGCGAGCACCCGGGCCGCCGTCCCGGGGGCGCTGTGCGCACGGGACAGCGCCAGCTCCACCATCAGCGCCCCGCGCAGCTGCTCCGGGACCGGTTCCTGCAGCGCGCGCTCGGCGACGTCGGCGGCGTCGGCGTGCCGGTTCCCGGCCCGGTGCCGGGTGGCGACCCGGTGCAGCAGCTCCGCCGCCCACGGCTCGCCGAGCGCGGGCGCGGCGAGCAGGGCGCGGGCGATGCGGTCCTCGGGCAGACCGGCCCGGGCGGCGAGTCCGGCGGCGGAGGCGAACAGCGCGCGGCGCCGCTCGGGGTCGATCCCGGCGAGGACGGCGTCGGTGACCGTGCCGTCGGCGGGCAGCTCGGGATCGGTGCCGCGGACCAGGCCGGTGGCGGCCAGCGCGGCGCGCGTCCCACCCCCGGTGGACGGCCCCGTCCCGCCGATCCGCTCCCGCACCGGCGCCAGCTCCGTGCCGCACACCGCCGCGGCGCGCAGCGCGTCGACCAGCGCGGCGGGCAGGCCGTCGAGCACCCCGGCGACGTGGTCGCGGCGGGCGGTCGCGGCGCACCGCACCAGTTCGGGCACCGCGGCCGCGGTCGGGGACTCCGAGCGGTCCAGCCGGGCCAGCGTCGCCGCGAGCACCGCCGGGTTGCCGCCCGTCGTGCGGCGGGCGAGGACGGCGAACACGCGGTCGGGCAGCATCCCGTACTCGGTGGTGACCACGGCCCGGACCGCGTCGGCGGACAGCGGACCGGTCCGCAGCACGACGTCCGACGGGGCGGTGGGCGCGGTGGCCCAGCCGAGGCCGTCGTGCGTGCCGTTGAGGGCGACCAGCAGCCCGATCGGCGCCTCGCTCCGGCGCCGCAGCAGCATCTGCAGCCACTGCCGGGACTCGTCGTCGGCCCAGTGCAGGTCGTCGACGACCAGCAGTACCGGTCCGGTGCGGGCGGCGTCGAGGACGGCGCGGCACCACTCGTGCAGGAGCCCGGCGCCGACCGGGCCGGACCGGGGCAGCGCGGGCGCCGGGTCCAGGCCACCGACCAGGCCGTGCGCCACCCCGAGCGGGTACCCGCTCTCCGCGGGGACGGCCCGTGCGGTCAGCACGCGCACGTCGCGGGCCGTGGCGCGCCCGGTCGCCCGCCGCAGCAGCGCCGACCGGCCCGTGCCGGGCTCGCCGGTGACGGCGACGAACGGCGACGACCCGGCCACCAGCGCGTCGAGGGCGCGGTCGAGGGCGGTGCACTCGGCGTCGCGCTCGCGGAGCAGGCGCTCGTTCATCCGAGGCGGGTCCGTGCCGCGCCGACGATCCCGGCCAGTGCGGCCCGGTCGGGGACGCCGAGCTTGCGGAACGCGCTGGTGAGGTGGACCTCCACGGTGCGGAGGGTGACGAACAGCGCCTCCGCGATCTCGCGGTTGCGGGCGCCCTCGGCGGCGAGGGCGACCACCCGGCGTTCGGCGCTGGTCAGCGGGTCCAGCGGGGACCCGGTGGGCGGGCGCATCCGGCCGCCTGCCTGCACGAGCAGCTCGCGGGCCGCCGTCGCCGCCCGGAGGGCCCCGCACCGCGCGGCCAGGGTCGCCGCCTGCCGCAGCTCCTCGCGGGCGGCCTCGGGGTACTCGGCGTCGAGCATCGCCCGGCCGAGGAGGTGGTGGGCGAGGATCAGCTCGGTCCGGGCGGGCGATCCCTCCAGGACCGCGACCGCCTCTCCGAGCAGGTCCGTGCCGCCCCGGCCCGGCGTGACCACGCCGCGGGCGACGAGCGCGAGCCCCCGCCCGCGGGCGGTGCCCCAGCGCCGGGCCCGGTCGGCGCCGCGCTCGACGATCCCGTGCGCCTCGTGCGCGCGGCCGCTGCCGGCGAGCAGCACTGCGGCGTGCAGCCACCACGGCGCCAGGACGGGGTTCGCGATGCCGGCCGCCTCCAGGCTGTCGCCGCAGCGCCGGTAGGTCGCGAGCGCCCGGTCGGTGTCGCCGGTGTCGGCGGTCGCCCCCGCCCGGGCCATCAGGTAGTCGTGGTACTCCCAGGCGAAGTCCTCCAGCCGGGGCCGGACGATGCCGTCGAGCAGGGCGAGCGCCGCCTCCGGGTCGCCCTGCAGGTGGCGCACGTTCGCGAGGGCGATCGTCGGCACCACGGTGTTGCCCCGCCAGGCCTCCTGCTCGGCGATGTCGAGCGCCGTCCGGGCGTCGGCCTCGCCCTCGGCCAGGTCGCCGACGACGACGTGGTTGGTCGCGCGGGTCCCCACGGCGAGGCTGTAGGTCCAGGCCGATGCCTGCTCGCGGCTCTGCGCGACGAGCCGGTCGAGCACCGCCGTCGACTCGTCGACCTCGTCGGCCAGCCGCAGCACCAGCGACGACGCCAGCACCGCCCAGCCGCCGAGGGTGGCCTCGTCGACCAGCAGCACCCGGCGCGCGAGATCCACGGTGGCGGGCGCGTCCTCGCCGTCCATCGCCCTGGTCACCGTCATCATCGCGAGCTTCTGGCGCTCGGCGGGGGTGCGGCCGGCGGGCGTGGCCATCCGGCCCATCCGGTCGATCGTCGCGGCCACGGTCTTCTTCTCGTCGAGCCCGACGACCAGCAGCGCGGCCTCGACGTGCGTGCGCAGCTCGGTCGCCCCGGGACCGGGGTCGGCCGGGAGCTCGCGGTCCATCGTGTCCAGGACGTCCTCCAGCACCCGGACCGCGCGGGGCGCCTGCTGCACCGCCAGCGACGTCATGGCCAGCTGCACCGCGACCTGCGCACGCGACGGCAGGTCGGCGGCCCGGTCGAGCGCGTCGCGCAGGTGCGCGACGGCCCGCTCCGGCTCGTTCTGGCCCAGCGCCGCGGCCAGCCGGGTGCGGACGCCGATGTCGCCGGGCCGTGCCGCGACCACCGGTTCCAGGTAGCGGGCGACGGCGGGGCGGGCGCCGCGGTGCGCGGCCGCGTCCGCCGCCTCCAGCAGGACGTCGATCATCCAGGGCTCGCCGGCGCCGGGCAGGACGAGCAGGACGGCGGCCACCACCTCGGCCGGGCGGCCCGCGTCGCTGAGCACCCGCGCCCCGCGCCGGCGCAGGTCGTCGAGCTCGTCGCCGGGGAGCCCGCGCAGCACCGCGGAGCGCAGCAGGTCGTGCCGGAAGTCGGAGCGGTCCGGGGCGAACACCTCCGTCCGGGCCAGCGTCCCGACCGCGTCGACGACCGAGCCGGCGGGCACCCCCGACAGCGTGGCGAGCACCGCCGTCTGCTCGGCACCCACCACCGCGACCGCCGACGCGACGGCGCGGACGTGCGGCGGGGCGTCGAACACGTGCCGCTCGACCAGGCTGTCGATGACCTCGCGGCCGAGCCGGTGCACCCGGTCGGTCGCCCCCTCGCCGGTCGCCGGGCCGAGCTCGGCGACGAGCTGCTCGACCAGCAGCGGGTTGCCGCCGGACGCCTCGGTCAGCGCGTCGAGCAGCGGGGCCTGCGGCAGCTCGGGGACCGTGCCGCCGGCGCCGCCGGCGCCGCCTCCGCTGCGCGCCGCCGCGAGACGGCCGACGCCGGACCGGTCCAGCGGGCGCACCTCCGTCAGCGCGGCGCCGACCTGGGCGCCGACCTCGGCGAGCCGGTCCGGGAGCGCGCCCGCGCCGTCGGTGCGGGAGGCGAGCACCACCCCGAGCGGGAGGCCCACCGACCGCCGCAGCAGGAACCCGACGAAGGCCAGCGACGCGTCGTCGCACCACTGCAGGTCGTCCACGACCAGGACCAGCGGGGACCGGGCGGTGAGGTTCGCGGTCAGCCAGTAGAGGCCGTGCAGCACCGGGTAGAGGTTGTCCGGCTCGGCGCCGGCGGAGCCCTCGTCGAGCGCGGAGACGCTCCACCGGGCGCCGCCCTCGAACAGGTCCGGGTCCTCGGTGGCGTCACCGGGCACGAGGTCACGGAAGAGGTCGCGGACCACCGCGAACGAGATGTCCGACGTCCGTTCCCGGCCCCGGGCGCGCGCGGTCCGCACGCCCGCCGGGACGCCCGCGCAGAACGCGTCCAGCAGGGCCGACTTGCCGATCCCGGGCGGGCCGACGAGCAGCCGTGCGGTGTGCGTGCCGGCGGCGGCCCCGGTGCCGGCCGACGCCAGCCGGTCCGACTCGGTCCCGCGGCCCACCAGGCGCTCGCGGAGATCGGTGGCGTCGGACATCCTGGGCTACCTCCACGAGCGACCGGGCCGGCCGGGCGGACCCGGCTCGACGATCTTGAGCCTAGGAGATTCTGTCCCATACCGGGCACCGGACGCAGCGCGGCGGGACGGCGACAGGGAGTCGCGTGGGCGGGGTCATGCCAGGGTGGTGAGGACCTTCCGGAGCATCGCGATGATCGCCGGGGCGTCGGAGCCGAGGAAGAAGTGCCCGCCCGGGCGGACGTGCAGGTCGAACGGTCCGGTCGTGTGGTCGCGCCAGGACTCCGCCTCGTCGTGGGAGGTCTTGGGGTCGCTGTCCCCGGTGAGGACGGTCAGCGGCGCGCGCACGGTGGCCCCGGGCGCGCAGCGGTAGGTCTCGATCGCCTGGTAGTCGCTGCGGATCGCGGGGAGGATCATCCGGAGGATCTCCTCGTCACCGAGCAGCGCGGTGTCGGTGCCCGCCAGCAGCGTGAGCTCCTCGACGATGCCCTCGTCGGTCAGCCGGTGCACGTTCTCGTCCCGGACGCGGGACGGGGCGCGCCGCCCGGAGGCGAACAGGTGGGCGATCTCGCCGCCGCCCGCCTCGTGCCGGCGGGCGACCTCGAACGCCAGTGTCGCGCCCATGCTGTGTCCGAAGAAGACCGTGGGGCGGTCCTGCAGGGAGTCGCGCAGTGCGGCGTGGACCTGGTCGGCGAGCGTGTGGAGGTCGCCGGGGCTGGTCTCGCGGCGCCGGTCCTGGCGGCCCGGGTACTGCACCGCGAACACCTCGGCGTCGGACTGCAGCTGCGCGGAGACCGGGAAGTAGAACGAGGCCGAGCCGCCCGCGTGCGGGAAGCACACGAGCTGGACGGGTCGCTCCGGCGCCGGGTGGAAGCACCGGACCCAGAGGCTCTCCTCGGTGGCGGTCGTCGTCATGGGGTTCCCTCCTCGCGGACGCACCCGGCGTGCTGCCGGACGGCCCGCCCAGTGAACCGGCCGGCAGGCCGGTGAATCCCTAGTCCTGGTCCCGGGGGCAGGGCGGCCGGGACCGGCCGCCCCACCCCGGGACCACGGCGTCAGCCGAGCCCGAGCTCGTCGTTGAGCAGGGCGAACATGTCGTCGTCGGACGCGTCGGCGAGGGTGTCGCCCTCGCCGCCGTCGACGCCGTCGCCGGTCTCCGACGGCCGGTCCTCGGCGCGCGCCCCGGCCCACTTGGTCCGGAGCACCTCGATCCGGCCCGCCACCCGGCGGTGCTCCCCCTCGTCGTCGACGCTGAGGCCGGCGATCGCCCGCTCCAGGCCGTCGAGCGCGGCGAGGACGGCGTCGGCGCCGACGGGCTCGGCGACGACGAGCCGGCTCCGCAGGTGCCGCACGACCTCGGCCGGGGTCGGGAAGTCGAACAGCAGGGTGGCCGGCAGCCGCAGCCCGGTGGCCACGTTGAGCCGGTTCCGGTACTCGACCGCGGTGAGCGAGTCGAAGCCCAGCTCCTGGAACTGCTGCCGGACCCCGACCGCGGCGGCGTCGGTGTGCCCGAGGACCTCGGCCGCCTGGCCCCGGACCACGGCCAGCAGGATCTCGTCCTGCTCGGCCGCGCCGAGCCCGGTGAGCCGCCGGGTCAGCGCGTCGGCGTCCGGTGCGGCGCCCGCGGTGGCGGTCCGCCGTGCCGGGGCCCTGACCAGACCCCGCAGCAGCGCCGGGACCTCCCCGAGCGCCCGCAGCGCGGCCAGGTCGAGCCGGACCGGCAGGGCCAGCGCCCGGCCGGTCGAGCCGGCCGCGAGCAGGGCGTCGAAGAGTTCGAGGCCCTGCCCGGCGGGCAGCGGCGGCATCCCGGAGCGGGCCAGGCGCTGCGCCTCGGCCTCGCCCAGTGTGCCGGTCATGCCGCTGCCCTGCTCCCACGGTCCCCAGGCCAGGGACAGCCCGGGGAGCCCGGCGGCGCGGCGGCTCGCCGCCAGCGCGTCCAGGTAGGCGTTGCCCGCCGCGTAGTTGGCCTGCCCGGCACCGCCGAGCACGCCCGCGACCGAGGAGAACAGGACGAACGCGTCGAGGTCCAGGCCGCGGGTCGCCTCGTGCAGGTGCCACGCGGCGTCGGCCTTGGGCCGCAGCACGGTGTCGAGCCGGGCCGCGTCGAGGGAGCCGACCACACCGTCGTCGAGGACGCCGGCGGTGTGCACGACCGCGCGGAGCGGGCGCTCCCGCCCGGCCTCGGCGACCAGTGCGCTGACGGCGTCGCCGTCGGCGACGTCGCAGGCCACCACCCGCACCCGGGCCCCGAGCGCCTCGAGACCGGCGACGAGCTCCGCCGCCCCGGCCGCGTCCGGGCCGCGGCGGCCGGCGAGGACCAGGTCCCGCACGCCCCGCTCCGCGACGAGGTGCCGGGCGACCAGGCTGCCGAGCCCACCGGTCCCGCCGGTGACGAGCACGGTGCCGTCGGTCCGCAGGGCCGGGGCCCGGTCGTCGTCGCCACCGTCGCCGCTCCCCTGCTCCGGAGCCGCGTCGATCCGGGCCAGGCGCGGGGCGCGCAGCTCGCCGTCGCGCAGTGCCAGCTCGGGCTCCTCGGACACCGCGGCGAGCGCCGCGGCCAGCTGCGCCGGGTCGGTGCCCGTCGCGTCCGGGTCGAGGTCGAGCAGGCCGAGGACCCCGGGGTTCTCGTTCCCTGCCGACCGGACCAGGCCCCGGACCGCGGCGGCCGCCAGGTCGGGCACGCCGCCGTCGTCGACCGCGACGGCGCCGCGGGTGACGACCACCAGCCGGGCCGCCGCGAACTCCTCGGTGGTGAGCCACTGCTGGATCTGCTCCAGGACCCGGGTGGTGCAGGCGCGCACCTCGCCGGGCCGTCCGGTCACGCCGGGCTCGGCCGCCACCGGGACCAGCACCACGTCCGGCACCGGGTCCGTGGCCGCGGCGAGCGCGGCCAGGTCGTCGGCCTGCACGGCGTCCGGCACGGCCCCGGCCAGCCCGAACGGGTCGGCCCCGACGACGGCGACCGCGGGTGCGGCCTCCTCCGCCGCGCCGACGACCGTCCAGTCCAGACCGAACAGCGCGTCGCGGCCGGTCCGGGCGGCACGCAGCTGCTCGGCGGCGACCTGCCGGGTGTGCAGGCCCTCGACGGTCACGACCGGCGCGCCGGCCCCGTCGACCGCGTGCACCGACAGCACGCCGTCCCCGGCAGGGGCGAGCCGGACCCGCAGCACCGCGGCTCCCCCGGCGAGCAGCGACACCCCGGACCAGGAGAAGGGCAGCGCCCCGCCGCCCGTCCCGCCGGTGCCGTCGGGGGCGAGGGCGGTCAGCAGCGACGCGTGCAGCGCGGCGTCGAGCAGTGCCGGGTGCACGCCGAACCCGTCGGTGCCACCGGCACCGTCGGGGAGCTCGACCTCGGCGAACAGCTCCTCGCCGCGGCGCCAGGCCGCGCGCAGGCCGCGGAACACCGGGCCGTAGGCGAACCCGGCGTCGGCGAACGTGTCGTAGCAGCCGTCGGCGTCGATCGCGACGGCGTCCTGCGGCGGCCACACCGCCGCGTCGAACCCGGCCGAGGCGGCGGGGCCGGTCGGGGCCAGCGCACCGGCCGCGTGCCGGGTCCAGTCGCCGTCGCCCGTGCCCTCGGGCCGGGAGTGGATCCCGATCGCGCGGTGCCCGCCGGCGTCCGGGGCGTCGACGGTGACCTGCACCTGCAGGGCACCCTGCTCGGGAAGGGCCAGCGGGGCGGCCAGGGTCAGCTCCTCGACCCGGCCGCAGCCGACCTCGTCGCCGGCCCGGATCGCCATGTCGAGCAGCGCGGTCCCGGGGACGAGCACCTGGCCGAGGACCGTGTGGTCGGCCAGCCACGGGTGCGAGCTCCGGGAGAGCCGCCCGGTGAGCACCACGCCCTGCCCGGACGCGAGCTCCACGGCGGCGCCGAGCAGCGGGTGCTCGGGTGCGCCGAGCCCGGCCGCGCGGACGTCGCCGCCCGAGGTCCGGGCCGCCGGCCAGAACCACTGCCGCTGGAACGCGTACGTCGGGAGGTCGACGCGGGCCGGCCGGGTCCCGGTGAACAGGTCGTCCCAGCCGCCGGCGCGGCCGGCGGCGTGCAGCTGCGCCCGCGCGGTGAGGGCGGTCGTCTCCTCGTCGCGGTCGCGGCGCAGCAGCGGCACGGTGACGGCGCCGTCCGAGGCGGTCTGCGCGGCCAGTGCCGACAGGACACCGTCCGGCCCGATCTCCAGGTAGGCGGTGACGCCCTCGGCGTCGAGGGTCGCGACGCCGTCGGCGAACCGGACGGCCTCCCGGACGTGGCGCACCCAGTACTCCGGGTCGCACAGCTCCCCCGGACCGGCGAGCGCACCGGTCAGGTTCGACACCACGGGAACGACCGGCTCGGTGTAGGTCAGCTGCTCCGCGACCGCGCGGAACTCCGCCAGCATCGGGTCCATCAGCGGCGAGTGGAACGCGTGCGAGACCTGCAGCCGGGTGGTGCGCCTGCCCTGTCCGGCGAGGCTCCTCCCGACGGCCAGCACGTCGTCCTCGGCGCCGGACACGACCACCGAGGCCGGTCCGTTCACCGCGGCGACCGCGACGTCGCCGGTGAGCAGCGGCGTGACCTCGTCCGCTGCTGCCTGCACCGCGATCATCGCCCCGCCGGTCGGGAGCGCCTGCATCAGACGGGCCCGCGCTGCGACCAGCCGGGCGGCGTCGGCCAGGGAGAACACCCCGGCCACGTGCGCCGCGGCGATCTCACCGATCGAGTGCCCGGCCAGCAGGTCCGCGCTGATCCCCCACGACTCGACGAGCCGGTGGAGCGCGACCTCGATCGCGAACAGCGCGGGTTGGGCCCAGCCGGTCTCGTCGAGGCGGCCGGACTCCCGGTCGTCGCCGGACGCCCACATCACCTCGCGCAGCGACGGTGTGCCGCCGCCGGCGGGGTCGAGCTCGGCGTCCAGCGCCGCGACGACGGCGTCGAACGCCTCGGCGAACACCGGGAACCGGTCGTACAGCTCCCGTCCCATGCCGGGCCGCTGCGAGCCCTGCCCGGAGAACAGCAGCGCCGTGCGGCCGCCGTCGCTCTCGCCGGTGACCACCGCCGGGTCGGGGCGACCGCAGGCGAGCGCGTCGAGCGCCGCGAGCGGGTCGGTGCCGTCCGCGGCCAGGACGACGGCGCGGTGGGCGAACGCGGACCGGGTGGTCGCGAGCGCGTGGGCGACGTCGACCCGGCGCGGGCCGGGCCGCTCGTCCAGCGCCTCCCGCAGGCGCGCCGCCTGGGCGCGCAGTGCCTCCGGCGAGCGGCCGGAGAGCACCCACGGCACGAGGCCGGGCTCGGGCGCCGCGGGCCCGGCCGGCTCCGCCGGTTCGGCGACGGCGGTGGGCTGCTCCAGCACGACGTGCGCGTTGGTCCCGCTGATGCCGAACGACGACACACCCGCCCGGCGGGCACGCCCGGTCTCCGGCCACGCCGTCTGCTCGGTCAGCAGCTCGACGGTGCCGTCGGACCAGTCCACGTGCGACGACGGCGCGTCCACGTGCAACGTGCGAGGCAGCACCCCGTGCCGCATGGCGAGCACCATCTTGATCACCCCGGCGACACCGGCCGCGGCCTGCGTGTGCCCCAGGTTCGACTTGACCGACCCGAGCAGCAACGGCCGCTCCGGATCGCGGTCCCGACCGTAGGTCGCGATCAACGCCTGGGCCTCGATCGGGTCACCCAGGGTGGTGCCGGTGCCGTGCGCCTCGACCACGTCCACGTCACCCGCGGACAGCCCGGCGTTCGCCAGCGCCCGCCGGATCACCCGCTGCTGCGACGGCCCGTTCGGCGCCGTCAGCCCGTTCGACGCACCGTCCTGGTTCACCGCCGACCCGCGCAGCACGGCGAGGATCTCGTGGCCGTTGCGGAGCGCGTCGGACCGCCGCTCCAGCACCAGCATGCCGACGCCCTCGGACCAGCCGACGCCGTCGGCGGACTCCGAGAACGCCTTGCAGCGGCCGTCCGGGGACAGGCCCCGCTGCCGGGAGAACTCGACGAACGTGCCCGGCGTGGACATCACGGTGACGCCACCGGCGAGGGCCAGCGAGCACTCCCCCGCCCGCAGCGCCTGCGCGGCGAGGTGCATGCCCACCAGCGACGACGAGCACGCCGTGTCCACGGTGACGGCCGGGCCCTCCAGCCCGAACGTGTAGGACACCCGGCCCGAGGCGACGCTGCCGGCGCTGCCCTGGCCCTGGAAACCCTCGAACTCCTTGCCGCCCAGGAGCGAGCCGTAGTCGCTGTACATGACGCCGGCGAACACGCCGGTCGCGCTGCCGCGCAGGCTGGTCGGGTCGATCCCGGCCCGCTCCACCGCTTCCCACGACGTCTCCAGCAGCAGCCGCTGCTGCGAGTCGGTGGACAGCGCCTCCCGCGGGCTCATCCCGAAGAATCCGGCGTCGAACCCGCCGACGTCGTGCAGGAAGCCGCCGTGCCGGGTGTAGGAGGTCCCGGTGTGCTCCGGGTCCGGGTCGTAGACCGACCCGATGTCCCAGTTCCGGTTCGTGGGGAACCCGGAGACGGCGTCGACGCCGTCCCCGACGAGCTGCCACAGGTCCTCCGGCGAGGACACCCCGCCGGGGAACCGGCACGCCATCCCGACGACGACGACCGGGTCGTCGGCCACCGCGGCGGCGGGCGCCACGGACGCCGGCACGGCCCCGTCGGCACCGTCGGCACCGAACAGCTCGTCGTGCAGGTGCTCCGCCAGCGCGGTGGCGGTCGGGTGGTCGAACACCAGGGTCGCGGTGAGCCGCAACCCGGTGGCGGTGCTCAGCCGGTTCCGGAGCTCGACCGCGGTGAGCGAGTCGAACCCGAGGTCCCGGAACGGTGCCTCCGCGTCGACCACGGCCGGGTTCGCGTGCCCCAGTACCAGCGCGATCCGGGTGCGGACCAGGTCGAGCAGCTCGCGGCGGCGCTCGTCGGGCCCGAGGGCGACGAGCCGGTCCACCAGCCCCGCGACGGTCGCCGAGCCGCCGGCCGCGGCGCGGCGGGTGCGGGTCCGGACCAGGCCGCGCAGGATCGCGGGCACCTCACCGGACGCCGACAGCGCCGCGAGGTCCAGCCGCACCGGCGCGACGAGGGGGTGACCGGTCCCGCTCACGGCGAGGGCCGCGTCGAACAGCGCCAGGCCGTCCTGCGCCGACAGCGGCGGCATCCCGGACCGGGCGAGCCGCTGCGCCTCGGCGTCGTCGAGGGTGCCGGTCATGCCGGTGCCCTGCTCCCACGGCCCCCAGGCCAGCGAGACACCGGGGAGGCCGGCGGCGCGGCGGTGCTCCATCAGGGCGTCGAGGAACGCGTTGCCGGCGGCGTAGTTCGCCTGCCCGGCACTGCCGAGCACGCCCGCCACCGAGGAGAACGCGACGAACGCGTCCAGGTCCAGGTCCCGGGTCGCCTCGTGCAGGTGCCAGGCCGCGTCGGCCTTCGGCGCCAGCACGGTGCCGAGCCGCTCGGGGGTGAGCGAGGCGAGCACGCCGTCGTCGAGCACACCGGCGGTGTGGACGACCGCGGTCAGCGGCCGCTCCGCCCCGGCGGCGGCGACCAGCGCGGCGACCGCAGCCGGGTCGGACACGTCGCAGGCACGCACGGACACCTCGGCGCCGCGCGCCGTGAGGTCGTCGACCAGCTCGGCGCTGCCGGGGGCGTCGGGTCCGCGCCGGCCCGCCAGGACCAGGTGCCGGACGCCGTGGACGTCGACCAGGTGGCGCGCGAGCCGCGCGCCGAGGCCGCCGGTGCCGCCGGTGACCAGCACGGTGCCGTCCGGGTTCCAGACGGCCGGGTCGCCGCCGGCCGGCAGCCGGGTGAGGCGGGCGGCGAGTACCTGCCCGCCGGAGACCGCCAGCTGCGGCTCGTCGGAGGCGAGCGCCGCGGCGAGGGCCTGCCCGTCGGCGCCGGTCCCGTCCAGGTCGACGTGGCCGACGGTGCCGGGGTTCTCGGTCTGCGCCGACCGGACCAGCCCGGCGACGGCGGCGGCCGCGAGGTCGCTGCCGTCGCGTGCGCCCCGAGTGACGACGACCAGCCGGGACCCGGCGAGCGCGTCGTGCCCGAGCCACTCCTGCAGCGTCTCCAGGACCTCGGCGGTGTGCCGGTGGGTGCCGGCCACGGGGTCGCCGGTGCCGCCGGCACCGAGGACGACGACATCGGGGACGTCAGGGCCCGCGGCGAGTTCAGCGGGACCGGTGCCGGTGCCGACGGTCACGCCGGCGTCGGCGAGCGGGCCGGCGAGACCGAGGGGGTCGTCGCCGAGCACCGCGACCGTCCGGGGCGCCCCGGTGGCCGCGACGGGCTGCCAGGTGACGCCGAACAGGGCGTCGCCCACGCCGGGGACGGCCGCGTCGCCGGTGACGGCGCGGGTCAGGAGCGACTCGACGGTGACGACCGGTGTCCCGGCCGGGTCGGTCGCCCGCACCGACACCGCGTCGGCGCCGGCCGGGGCGAGCCGGACGCGCAGCGCCGTGGCGCCGGAGGCGTGCAGGGTCACGCCCTGCCAGGAGAAGGGCAGGGCCGCCGCCCCGCCGTCGCCGAGCCCGGCGAGCAGGGAGGTGTGCAGGGCGGCGTCGAGCAGGGCCGGGTGCAGGCCGAACGCGTCGGCGGTCTCGGCCGCCCCGTCGGGCAGGGCGACCTCGGCGAACAGCTCCTCGCCGCGGCGCCACGCCGCGCGCAGGCCGCGGAACACCGGGCCGTAGCCGAACCCGGCGCCGGCGAACGCGTCGTAGCAGCCCTCGACGTCGACCGGCTCGGCCCCGGCGGGCGGCCACTCGGCCGTCGCCGCGTCGGGGGCGGCCGGGGTGCCGGTGCTGCTCAGCGCGCCGGTGGCGTGCTGTGTCCAGGCGCCGTCGCCGCGCGACCAGATGCCGACGGTGCGGTGCCCGTCGTCGTCCGGTGCCGTGACGGCGACCTGGACCTGCACCGACCCGGAGGCGGGCAGGACCAGCGGGGCGCCGAGGGTGAGCTCGTCGACCCGGTCGCAGCCGGCCTCGTCCCCGGCGCGGACGGCCATCTCCAGCAGCGCGGTGCCGGGCACGACGGCCCGGCCGGCCACGGTGTGGTCGGCCAGCCACGGGTGCGTCCGCAGCGACATCCGCCCGGTGAACAGGCACCCGTCGTCGGCGGCCAGGCCGACGGCGGCGCCGAGCAGCGGGTGCCCGGCCGTGCCGAGCCCGGCCGACCGCAGGTCGGCGCCGCCGCCGAGCGGCCCGGTGGGCCAGTACCGCTCCCGCTGGAACGCGTACGTGGGCAGCTCCACCCGGCGGCCGCCCGCGAGGAGCGCCGGCCAGTCGACGGGCGTGCCCGCGGTGTGCAGCCGGGCCAGCGCGGCGAGCGCCGCCTCCGGCTCGGGGCGGTCCGTGCGCAGCAGCGGGACGACGGTGGCGCCGTCGGCGGCCTGGCCCCGGACCAGCGCGGACAGGACGCCGTCCGGTCCGAGCTCGAGGAACGTGCCGACGCCCGCGCCCTCCAGGGCGGTGACGCCGTCGGCGAAGCGGACGGCCTCGCGGACGTGCCGCACCCAGTACCCGGGGTCGCACAGCTCCCCCGGACCGGCGAGCGCACCGGTCACGTTCGACACGACCGGGACCGACGGCTCGGCGTAGGTGAGCCCGGCGGCGACGGCCGCGAACGCGTCGAGCATCGGGTCCATCAGCGCCGAGTGGAACGCGTGGGACACGCGCAGCGCGGTGGCCCGGTGCCCGTCGGCGGTGAACCGGGCGGCGACCTCGCGGACGGCGTGCTCGTCGCCGGAGACGACGACCGACTCCGGGCCGTTGACCGCGGCGACCGACAGCCGGTCGGTGACGTACGGGGTGACGTCGTCCTCGGTCGCGCGGACGGCGATCATCGCGCCGCCCGCCGGGAGCGCCTGCATCAGCGAGGCGCGCGCCGCGACCAGCCGGGCGGCGTCGGCCAGCGAGAACACCCCGGCGACGTGCGCCGCCGCGATCTCGCCGATCGAGTGCCCGGCCAGGACGTCCGGGGTGATCCCCCACGACTCCGCCAGCCGGTAGAGCGCCACCTCGAGGGCGAACAGCGCCGGCTGGGTCGTGCCGGTCCCGTTCAGCGCGGCCTCGGCGGCGTCGCCCTCGCCCCACACGACGGCGCGCAGGTCGCCCCCGAGCTCGGCGTCCAGCGCGCCGACGACCGCGTCGAACGCGTCGGCGAACACCGGGAACCGGCCGTACAGCTCACGGCCCATCCCGAGCCGCTGCGAGCCCTGCCCGGAGAACAGCACCGCGGTGCGTCCGGTCCGCGCCGTCCCGGTGACGACGGCCGGGTCCGGGGTGTCCGCGGCGAGCGCGGCCAGGGCACGCAGGGCGTCGTCTCGGTCACCGGCCAGGACGGCGGCGCGGTGGTCGAACAGGGTGCGGCCGGTGGCCAGCGACAGGCCGACGTCGGCGGGCCGCAGCCCGGGCCGCCGCTCCAGTGCGCCGGCCAGCTTCGCGGCCTGCCCGGCCAGTGCCTCCGGCGTGCGGCCGGACAGCACCCAGGGCACGACCGCGTCGTCCCGGTCGCCGTCGGGGGTCACGACCTCCGCGGGCCGGACGGTGGCCGGCTGCTCCAGGATCACGTGGGCGTTGGTGCCGCTGATCCCGAACGACGAGACCGCTGCCCGGCGGGGCCGGCCGGTCTCCGGCCACGCGGTCTGCTCGGTGAGCAGCGCGACGGTGCCGTCGGACCAGTCGACGTGCGACGACGGGACGCCGGCGTGCAGCGTCCGCGGCAGGGTGCCGTGCTCCATCGCCTGCACCATCTTGATCACCCCGGCGACGCCGGCGGCGGCCTGGGTGTGGCCGATGTTCGACTTCACCGAGCCGAGCAGCAGGGGGCGCTCGGGGTCGCGGTCGCGGCCGTAGGTCGCGATGAGGGCCTGCGCCTCGATCGGGTCGCCCAGGGTGGTGCCGGTGCCGTGCGCCTCGACGACGTCGACGTCCCCGGCGGCGAGCCCGCCGACGGCGAGCGCCTGCCGGATCACCCGCTGCTGCGACGGACCGTTCGGCGCGGTCAGCCCGTTGGACGCGCCGTCCTGGTTGACCGCGGACCCGCGGACCACGGCGAGGATGTCGTGCCCGTTGCGGAGCGCGTCGGACCGCCGCTCCAGCACCAGCATCCCGGCGCCCTCGGACCAGCCGACACCGTCGGCGTCGTCGGAGAACGCCTTGCACCGCCCGTCCGGGGACAGGCCGCGCTGCCGGGCGAAGTCGACGAACACGCCGGGCGTGGACATGACGGTGACGCCGCCGGCGAGGGCCAGCGAGCACTCCCCGGTGCGCAGGGCCTGCATCGCCCAGTGCATCGCCACCAGCGACGACGAGCACGCCGTGTCCACCGTGACGGCCGGGCCCTCCAGTCCGAGGGTGTAGGACACCCGGCCGGAGGCGACGCTCGGCGAGCTGCCGCTGCCCTGGAAGCCCTCGAACTCGGGGCCGGCGAGCACCGCGCCGTAGTCGCTGTACATGACACCGGCGAACACACCGGTGGCGCTGCCGCGCAGCGAGACCGGATCGATCCCGGCCCGCTCCACCGCCTCCCACGACGTCTCCAGCAGCAGCCGCTGCTGCGCGTCGGTCGCGGTGGCCTCGCGCGGGCTCATCCCGAAGAACCCGGCGTCGAACTCGGCGGCGTCGTGCAGGAAGCCGCCCTCACGGGTGTAGGAGGTGCCGAGGTGGTCGGCGTCCGGGTGGTACAGGTTCTCCAGGTCCCAGCCGCGGTCGGTGGGGAACCCGGAGATCGCGTCGCCGCCGGAGGTGACCAGGGTCCAGAGGTCCTCCGGGGTGGCGACGCCGCCCGGGTACCGCGACGCCATCCCGACGATGACGATCGGGTCGTCGGCGACCGCCGCGGTGCGCGGCGTGACGGCCGGGACGTCGTCGCTGGTGCCGAGGAGGTCGTCGAGGACCACGTCGACCAGCAGGTCGACGGTGGGGTGGTCGAAGACCATCGTGGCGGGCAGCCGCAGGCCGGTGACGGTGTTGAGCCTGTTGCGCAGCTCGACCGAGGTGAGCGAGTCGAAGCCGAGGTCGCGGAACGCGCGCCCGGCGTCGACGTCGTCGGCGCCGGCGTGGCCCAGCACCAGCGCGACCTGCCCGCGGACGAGGTCGAGGAGCACCTCGCGGCGCTCGTCCGGTGCGAGGGCGGACAGCCGGTCCCGCAGCCCGGAGGCGGCGGCCGAGCCGGCGACGGCGGCGCGGCGGGAGCGGCCACGGACCAGCGCCCGCAGGACCGCGGGCACCTCGCCCTGGGCCCGCAGCGCGGCCGGGTCGAGGCGGACCGGGACGATCGCCGGCTCGCCGGTGGCCAGCGCGGCGTCGAACAGGGCGAGACCCTGCTCGGCGGGCAGCGCCGGGACACCGGACCGGGCGAGGCGCTCCGCCTCGGCGTCGGTGAGCTCTCCGGCCATGCCCAGCTCCCAGGGACCCCAGGCCAGCGCGGCGGCGGGAAGACCCTCGGCGCGGCGCCGGGCGGCGAGGGCGTCGAGGAACGCGTTCCCGGCGGCGTAGTTCGCCTGGCCCGGGTTGCCGAGCACACCGGCGACCGAGGAGAACATCACGAACGCGGCCAGGTCGCGGTCGCGGGTCGCCTCGTGCAGGTGCCAGGCGGCGTCGATCTTCGGGCGGAGCACCGCCGCGAGCCGCTCCGGTGTCAGCGACGCGACCAGGCCGTCGTCGAGCACGCCGGCGGCGTGGACGACGGAGGTGACCGGGTGGTCGTCGAGGAGGGCGGTGACGGCGTCGCGGTCGGTCACGTCGCACGCGACGACGGTGGCCCGTGCTCCGGCGTCGGCCAGTGCGGCGACGAGGTCGGCGGCGCCGTCGGCGTCCGGTCCGCGGCGGCTGACCAGGAGCAGGTCGCGCACGTCGTGCGCGGCGACCAGGTGCCGGGCGAGCACGGCGCCGAGACCGCCGGTACCGCCGGTGACGAGGACGGTGCCGTCGCCGAGTTCCGGGGTTCCGGGGTCGGTGCCGGCGGGTGCCCGGCGGACCAGGCGTGCCGCCCGGACCTCGCCGTCGTGGGTGCGCAGCTGCGGCTCGCCGTCCGTGTCCGAGAGGAGGGCGGCGACCGGCAGCGTGGCGGCGGCGTGCGGGTCGAGGTCGACCAGGCCGAACGCGCCGGGGTTCTCCGACTGCGCGGACCGGACGAGGCCCCACACCGCGGCCGCGGCCGGGTCGTCGCCGGTGGTGGCGCCGCGGGTGACGACCACGAACCGGGTACCGGCGAAGCGCTCGTCGTCCAGGCGGGCGCGGACGAGGCCGAGCACCCGGGCGGTGAGCGCGTGGCCCGCCGCGGCGGCGTCGTCGGCGGGGCCGGCCGCGACGGGCAGCAGCACCGGCCCGGCGGGCGGGCCGGACGGCAGGTCGTCGTGGTGCTCGACGGTCGCGCCGAGCTCCTCCAGCGCGCCGGTCAGGCCGAACGGGTCGTCGCCGACCAGGAGGGCCGTCGTGCCGGAGGGGAGCTCGGTGGCGTCGGGGACGGTGGTCCAGTCGAGCCGGAACAGGGCGTCCCGGACCTCGGGTGCGGCGCCGCCGACGGTGCCGGCGTCCCGCATCTCCAGCGCCCGGACCTCGGCGACGGGGGCGCCGCCGGTGTCGGTCGCGGAGACGGCGAGGGTGCCGTGGTCGTCGCGGCGCAGCCGCACCCGCAGCGCGGACGCGCCGGCCGCGGCCAGCGAGACCCCGCTCCAGGCGAACGGGACGCCCCCGGCCGGAGCCCCGCCGTCCGTGTCGTGCTCGCCGCCCTGGAGCAGCCATGCGGACTGCAGGGCGGCGTCGAGCAGGGCGGGGTGCAGGCCGAACGCGGAGGCGGTCTCGTCGGCCGGTGCGGGGAGGGCGAGCTCGGCGAACACGTCGCCGTCACGCCGCCAGGCGGCCCGCAGACCCTGGAAGACCGGGCCGTAGGCGAAGCCCTCGGCCGCGCGGGCCGGGTAGAAGCCGTCGAGGTCGACCGGCTCGGCACCGGCCGGCGGCCAGGCCCCGTCGAGCGGGTCCGGGACGGCCGGGAGGTGGGTGACCAGGGTGCCGGTGGCGTGCAGGGTCCAGTCGGTACCGGGGTCGGCGCCGTCGCCGGCCCCGTCGGGGCGGGCGTGGACGGTGACGGGGCGGCGGCCCGCGGCGTCGGGGGCGCCGAGCCGGACCTGGGTCCGGACGGCGCCGTCGCCGGGCAGCACCAGCGGCGCGGTGAGGGTGAGCTCCTCGACGTGGTCGCAGCCGACCTCCTCACCGGCGCGCAGCGCGAGCTCGACGAACGCGGTGCCGGGCAGCAGCACCCGGCCACCGACGGCGTGGTCGGCCAGCCACGGCCGGGTCCGGGCCGAGATCCGCCCGGTGAGCACGACGCCCTCGCCGTCGGCGAGCGCGACGACGGTGCCGGCCAGCGGGTGCCCGGTCGCGCCGGGGCCGTCCGGTGCGCCGGTCGTCGCGGCCGGCCAGAACGGCCGGTGCTGGAACGCGTAGGTGGGCAGGTCGACGAGCTCCGCACCGGCCGGGAGCAGGGCGCTCCAGTCGACCGGGACGCCCGCGGTGTGCAGCGCGGCGAGCGCGGTGAGCGCGGTGCGCTCCTCGTCGCGGTCCCGGCGGAGCACCGGGATCGTCCCGGCCTCCTCCGGCAGGGACTCGCGGGCCATCGCCGAGAGCACGCCGTCGGGGCCGAGCTCCAGGAACGTCGTCGCACCGGCCTCGGCCAGCGCCCGGACGCCGTCGGCGAAGCGGACCGCCTCGCGGACGTGCCGCACCCAGTACTCCGGGTCGCAGAGCTGCCCGGGTGCGGCGAGCGCACCGGTCAGGTTCGACACGACCGGGAGCACCGGCTCGGCGTAGGTCAGCTGCTCGGCGACGGCACGGAACCCGTCGAGCATCGGGTCCATCAGCGGCGAGTGGAACGCGTGCGAGACACGGAGCGCGGTCGTCGTGCGGCCGTCGGCGCGCAGCCGTTCCGCGACCGCCTCGACGGCGTCGCGCTCGCCGGACAGGACCACCGAGGCGGGGCCGTTGACCGCGGCGACGGCGACACCGCCGGTGAGGTGCGGGCGCACCTCGTCCTCCGCCGCCCGGACGGCGACCATCGCGCCACCGGCCGGGAGCGCCTGCATCAGCGAGGCGCGGGCCGCGACCAGCCGTGCGGCGTCGGCGAGGGAGAACACCCCGGCGACGTGGGCCGCGGCGATCTCGCCGATGGAGTGCCCGGCGACGAGGTCCGGGGTGATCCCCCACGACCCGGCCAGCCGGTACAGGGCGACCTCGATCGCGAACAGCGCGGGCTGCGCGGCACCGGTCTCGTCGAGCGCGACTGCGTCGGTGCCCCAGACGGTCGCCCGCAGGTCACCGCCGAGCTCGGCGTCCAGCGCGGCGACGACCTCGTCGAACGCCTCGGCGAACACCGGGAAGCGCGCGTACAGCTCACGGCCCATCCCGAGCCGCTGCGAGCCCTGCCCGGAGAACAGCACCGCGGTGCGGCCGGTCCGGACGATCCCGGTGACGACCGCCGGGTCCGGGGTGTCCGCGGCGAGCGCGGCCAGGGCACGCAGGGCGTCGTCACGGTCACCGGCCAGGACGGCGGCACGGTGGGTGAACCGCGACCGGGTCGTGGCCAGTGCCGCCGCGACGTCGGCCGGGACCAGACCGGGCCGGTCCTCGAGGTGCGCGCGCAGGCGGTCGGCCTGCCCGCGCAGCGCCTCGGGGGTCCTGCCGGACAGGACGAGCGGCGACAGGCCGTCGCGTGCGGGCTCGGGCTCCGCGGTGTCCGCGGGCTCGACCGGCGCCGGCTGCTCCAGCACGACGTGCGCGTTGGTGCCGCTGATCCCGAACGACGAGATCCCGGCCCGGCGGACACGGCCGGTCTCCGGCCAGGCCGCCTGCTCGGTGAGCAGCTCGACGGCGCCGGCCTCCCAGTCGACGTGCGACGACGGCTCGGTGACCCCGAGCGTGCGGGGCAGCACCCCGTGCCGCATAGCCATGATCATCTTGATGACGCCTGCGACACCCGCGGCGGCCTGGGTGTGGCCCATGTTGGACTTCACCGACCCGAGCAGCAGCGGCTGCTCACGGTCCTGCCCGTAGGTCGCGAGCAGCGCCTGGGCCTCGATCGGGTCGCCCAGCGTGGTGCCGGTGCCGTGGGCCTCGACGGCGTCGACGTCCGCGGTGGACAGCCCGCCGGAGGCCAGCGCCTGGCGGATGACCCGCTGCTGCGACGGCCCGTTCGGCGCGGTCAGGCCGTTCGAGGCGCCGTCCTGGTTGACGGCCGACCCGCGGACGACGGCCAGGATGCGGTGGCCGTTGCGGACCGCGTCGGACTGCCGCTCCAGCAGGAGCATGCCGACACCCTCGGACCAGCCGACACCGTCGGCGGACTCGGAGAACGGCTTGGACCGCCCGTCGGGGGCGAGGCCGCGCTGCCGGGAGAACTCGACGAAGGTCTCCGGGCCCGACATGACGGTGACGCCGCCGGCGAGCGCCAACGAGCACTCCCCGCCGCGCAGGGCCTGCGCGGCGAGGTGCAGGGCGACCAGCGACGACGAGCAGGCGGTGTCCACCGTCATCGCCGGGCCCTCGAAGCCGAACGAGTAGGAGATGCGGCCCGACGCCACGGACAGCGCGCTGCCCTGGCCCTGGAAGCCCTCGAACTCGTCGCCGTCGAGGCGGGTGCCGTAGCCGGAGTACATGACGCCGGCGAACACGCCGGTCCGGCTGTCGCGCAGGCTGTGCGGGTCCAGCCCGGCGCGCTCGACGGCCTCCCACGACGACTCCAGCAGCAGCCGCTGCTGGGCGTCGGTCGCCATCGCCTCGCGCGGGCTCATCCCGAAGAAGTCCGCGTCGAACCCGGAGGCGTCCTCGAGGAACCCGCCGGAGCGGGCGTAGGAGGTGCCGCGGTGCGCGGGGTCGTCGTCGAACAGGTCGTCGAGGTCCCAGCCGCGGTCGGTGGGGAACCCGGTGATCACGTCGGTGCCCTCGTCGAGCACCCGCCACAGGTCCTCCGGCGAGCCGATGCCGCCGGGGAACCGGCAGCTCATGCCGACGACGACGACCGGGTCGTCCGCCGTGGCGATCCCGGCGGTGTCGGCGCCGGTCCCGGCGCCGGTGTCGGTGTCCGGGCCGAGGAGCTCGACGAGCAGGTGCTCGGCGAGCGCGGCGACCGTCGGGTAGTCGAAGATCGCGGTGGCGGGCAGCCGCAGGCCGGTGGCGGCGCCGAGCTTGTTGCGCAGCTCGACTGCGGTCAGCGAGTCGAAGCCGAGGTCGCGGAACGCGAGCTCGGGGTCGATGCGGTCGCCGCCCGCGTGCCCGAGCACGGTCGCGGCCTCGCCGCGGACCAGGTCGAGCAGGGTGGCGCGCCGCTCGGCGCGGTCCAGGGTGCCGAGCCGCCCGGCGAGGCCGCCGGCGGCGGCCGTGGCGGTCGTGGCGCGGCGGGCGGGGGCGCGGACGAGGCCGCGCAGCAGCGGCGGGACCGTCCCGCGACGGCGGAGCGTGGCCAGGTCGAGCCGGACCGGGACGAGCGCGGGGCGGCCGGTGGCGAGCGCCGCGTCGAACAGGGCGAGTCCCTGGCCGGCGGCGAGCAGCGGCATCCCGGAGTCCGCGGCGCGGCGGACGTCGCGCTCGTCGAGACCGGCGGTCATGCCGGCGCCCTGGTCCCACGCACCCCAGGCCAGGGAGACGCCGGGGAGGCCGGCGGCGGCACGGTGCGCCGCGAGGGCGTCGAGGAACGCGTTGCCGGCCGCGTAGTTGGCCTGACCGGCGCCGCCGAACACCCCGGCGACCGAGGAGAACAGCACGAACGCGTCCAGGTCGAGGTCCCGGGTCGCGTGGTGCAGGTTCCACGCGCCGTCGACCTTCGGTGCCAGCACGCGGGCGAGGCCCTCGGGAGTCTGCGAGGCGAGCACGCCGTCGTCGAGGACGCCGGCGGTGTGCACGACGGCACGGACCGGGTGCCCGGCCACCAGCGCGGTGACCGCGCCGGGGTCGGCGACGTCGCACGCCGCCACCGAGACCTCGGCGCCCAGCTCCTCCAGCTCCGTCACCAGCTCCGCGGCACCCGGTGCGTCCGCACCGGAGCGGCTGGTCAGCAGCAGCTGCCGGACCCCGTGGGTGGTGACGAGGTGGCGGGCGACGAGGCCGCCGAGCCCGCCGGTGCCGCCGGTGACGAGGACGGTGCCCTCGGTGGTCCAGGGCCGCGGCAGGGTCAGGACGATCTTGCCGATGTGGCGGGCGGCGCTCATGAACCGGAACGCGTCGGGGGCGTCGCGGACGTCCCAGGTGCGGACCGGCAGCGGGGTCAGCACGCCCGCCGCGAAGAGCTCCATCAGCTCCGCGAGCATCGTGTCGACGGCGGCGGGCTCGACCCAGGCGAGGTCGAACGCCTGGTAGGAGACGCCGTCGGGTGCCGCGTCCGCGTCGCGGACGTCGGTCTTGCCCATCTCCAGGAACCGGCCGCCGTCGCCGAGCAGGCCCATCGAGGCGTCGACGAACTCGCCGGCCAGCGAGTTGAGGACGACGTCGAAGCCCGCCCCGGCGAAGGTCTCGGCGAACTCCAGGGTCCGCGACGACGCGATGTGGTCGTCGGCGACCCCCAGCGAGCGCAGCACGTCCTGCTTCGGCTCGGATGCCGTCGCGTAGACCTCGGCTCCGAGGTGCCGGGCGATCTGCACCGCGGCCATGCCGACGCCACCGGCGCCGGCGTGGATCAGGACCTTCTCCCCCGCCGTCAGGTTCCCGAGCTCGCGCAGGGCGTGCCAGGCGGTGAGGAACACCAGCGGGACCGACGCGGCGGTCTCCCAGTCCCAGCCGTCGGGGAGCCGGGTGAGGCGGCGGGCGTCGTCGACGGCGAGCGAGGAGAAGCTGCCGGAGATCATGCCCAGGACGTGGTCTCCGGGGGCGAGCCCGGTGACGTCCGGGCCGGTCTCGACGACCACGCCGGCGGCCTCGTGGCCGTACCGGCCGGCGTCGCCGGGGTACATGTCGAGGGCCTTGAGCACGTCGCGGAAGTTCAGCCCGGCGGCGCGGATCTCGACCCGCACCTCGTGCCCGGTGAGCGGGACGGTCGCCTCCGGGTACGGCACGAGCGCGAGCCCGTCGACGCTGCCGGGGGCGGTGCTGTCGAGACGCCAGGCGTCCGCAGCCGGTACCCGGAGCCCGGGACCTGCCTCCGCGCGGGCCAGCCGCCCGGCGAGCAGCGCGCCGTCGCGGACCGCGACCTGCGGCTCGCCGGTGTGCAGCGCGGCGAGCAGCAGGCGGCCGTCGTCGGTGGTGCCCGCGGTCCCCGGGTCACGGTCGACCAGCACGATGCCGTCGGGGAACTCGGACTGCGCGGAACGGACGAGGCCGTGCACGGCGGCGGCGGCGACGTCGGTGGGTGCGGTCCCCCCGGCGGCGACGGCTCCACGCGTGACGACGGCCAGCCGCCCGGTGGCGGCACCGGCGGTCCACTCCTGCAGCAGCTCGAGGACCGCGGCGGTCAGGGCGTGGGTGGTGGCCGCGGTGCCGGTGTCGGTACCGGTGTCGGTGCCGTCGACGGTGACGACCACCGTGTCCGGGAGGTCGTCCGCCAGGGCGGCGAGACCGGTGTGGACCTCTGCCTCGGCGCCCGCGGCGGACAGGCCGTCGGCGACCTCCGCGGCGGCCGCGCCGCCCCGGCCGATCCCGATGACGGCGACCCTCCCGGGCTCGGGGGTGCCGGTGGGGGTGCCGGCCGGGGTCCAGTCGAGCGCGAACAGCGCGTCACCGGTGGCGTCGCCGGTGGGTGCGAGCTGTGCCTCGGCGACCGGGCGGACCGCGAGGGTGTCGATCGTCGCGACCGGGTGGCCGGCGGGGTCGGCGGCGGCGATCGCGATGCCGCCGCCGGTGCGGGTCAGACGCACCCGGAGCGCGACGGCCCCGGTGGCGTGCAGGGTGACGCCCTCCCAGGAGAAGGGGAGTCCGGCGGAGCCGTCGTCGTCGAGCATCCCGGCGTGCAGGGCGGCGTCGAGCAGGGCGGGGTGCAGCCCGAACCGGGCGGCGTCGTCCGCCGCACCGTCGGCCCGCTCCGGCAGCGCCACCTCGCCGTAGACGGTGTCGCCGTCCTGCCAGGCCGCGGTCAGACCCCGGAACACCGGGCCGTAGTCGAACCCGGCTTCGGCGAACCGCTCGTAGCACCCCTCGACGTCGAGCTCGGCCGCCCCGGCCGGGGGCCAGGTCGTCGCGTCGAACCGCACCGGCTCCGGCGCGGCCGTGGTGAGGGTGCCGGTGGCGTGCTGGGTCCAGGGTGCGTCGCCGGCGTCGTCGGGCCGGGAGTGCACGGTGACGGTGCGGCGTCCGTCGCCGTCGGCGACCCCGACCCGGACCTGGGTCCGGACGGCGCCGCGGGCGGGGACGACCATCGGCGCGGCGAGGGTGAGCTCCTCGACGCGGTCGCATCCCACCTCGTCGCCGGCCCGCAGGGCCAGCTCGAGCAGGGCGGTGCCGGGGACGAGGACGGTGCCCCGCACGGTGTGGTCGGCCAGCCACGGGTGGGTGGCGAGCGACAGCCGCCCGGTGCAGAGCACGCCCTCGCCCTCGGCGATCTCGACGGCGCCGTGCAGGACGGGGTGCCCGGTCGCGGTGAGCCCGAGCGCACCGGCGTCGGTCGCCGGACGGGTCGCGGCGGGCCAGTAGGTGGCGTGCTGGAAGGCGTAGGTCGGCAGGTCGACGCGGCGGCCGCCGGGGAGCAGCTCCGTCCAGCCGACGCGGGCGCCGGCGACGTGCAGCCGGGCCAGCGCGGTCAGGGCGGCGCCGGCCTCGTCGCGGTCGCGGCGCAGGACGGGGACGGTCTCGATCGTCTCGTCGGGCAGGGTGTCGCGGGCCATCGCCGAGAGCACGCCGTCGGGGCCGAGCTCCAGGAACGTCGTCGCACCGGCCTCGGCCAGCGCCCGGACACCGTCGCCGAAGCGGACGGCCTCCCGGACGTGCCGCACCCAGTACCCGGGGTCGCTCAGCTCGCCGGGCTCGGCGAGCGCCCCGGTCAGGTTCGACACCACCGGGATCGTCGGCTCGGCGTAGGTCAGCTGCTCGGCGACGGCACGGAAGCCGTCGAGCATCGGGTCCATCAGCGGCGAGTGGAACGCGTGCGAGACCGCGAGCCGCCGGGTCCTGCGGCCGGTGAGCTGCTCGCCGACCGCGGCCACGGCGTCCTCGTCGCCGGAGACGACGACGGCGGACGGGCCGTTGACGGCGGCGATCGCAACGCCGTCGGTGAGGTGCGGGCGCACCTCGTCCTCGCTCGCCTGCACGGCGAGCATGGCGCCCCCGGTGGGGAGGGCCTGCATCAGCGACGCACGGGCCGCGACCAGGCGGGCGGCGTCGGCCAGGGAGAACACCCCGGCGACGTGCGCCGCGGCGATCTCGCCGATGGAGTGCCCGGCGACGAGGTCGGCGGGCACACCCCAGGACTCGACGAGCCGGTGCAGCGCGACCTCGATCGCGAACAGGGCGGGCTGGGTCGCTCCGGTCTCGTCGAGCGCGGCGGCGGCCGCGTCACCGGTGCCCCAGACGGTCGCCCGCAGGTCGCCCCCGAGCTCGGCGTCCAGGGCCGCGACGACGGCGTCGAACGCGTCGGCGAACACCGGGAACCGCGCGTGCAGCTCGCGGCCCATCCCGAGCCGCTGCGAGCCCTGCCCGGAGAACAGGACCGCGGTGCGGCCCGCGCGGGCGCGGCCGGTGACGGTCGCCGGGTCGCTCGCGCCGTCGGCGAGCGCGGCGAGCGCCCGCCCGGTCGCGTCGGCGTCGGTGGCGAGGACGACGGCGCGGTGGTCGAACGCGGAGCGGCCGGTCGCCAGGGAGTGGGCGACGTCGACGGGGCGCAGCTCCGGCCGCTCGGTGACGGCGTCACGGAGCCGGGCGGCCTGGTCGCGCAGCGCCTCCGGGGTCTTCCCGGACAGCACCCACGGCAGCGGGCCGTCGGGCCCGGGCTCCGCCGGTTCCTCGGCCGGGACGGCGGCAGGCTGCTCGACGATCACGTGGGCGTTGGTGCCGCTGATCCCGAACGACGACACGGCGGCCCGCCGGGCGCGGCCGGTCTCCGGCCACGCCGCCTGCCCGGTCAGGAGCGCGACGGTGCCGTCGGACCAGTCGACGTGCGACGACGGCGCGTCGACGTGCAGGGTCCGCGGCAGCACCCCGTGGCGGAGCGCCTGCACCATCTTGATCACCCCGGCGACGCCGGCGGCGGCCTGGGTGTGGCCGATGTTGGACTTCAGCGAGCCCAGGTGCAGCGGGTGTGCCGGGTCGCGGCCGGCGCCGTAGGTCGCGATGAGCGCCTGCGCCTCGATCGGGTCGCCGAGGGTGGTGCCGGTGCCGTGCGCCTCGACGGCGTCGACGTCCGACGGGCTCAGACCGGCGTTCGCCAGTGCCCGGCGGATGACGCGCTGCTGCGAGGGCCCGTTGGGCGCGGTGAGGCCGTTCGAGGCGCCGTCCTGATTGACGGCCGATCCGCGGACGACGGCGAGGATGTCGTGGCCGTTGCGGAGCGCGTCGGACTGCCGCTCCAGGACGAGCATGCCGACGCCCTCGGACCAGCCGACGCCGTCGGCGCCGTCGGCGAAGGGCTTGGAGCGGCCGTCGGCGGCGAGGCCGCCCTGCCGGGAGAACTCGACGAACGTGGCCGGGGTCGACATGACGGTGACGCCACCGGCGAGAGCCAGCGAGCACTCACCGGACCGCAGGGCCTGCATCGCCCAGTGCATGGCGACCAGCGAGGACGAGCAGGCGGTGTCGACGGTGACGGCCGGGCCCTCCAGCCCGAACGTGTAGGACACCCGGCCCGAGGCGACGCTGCCGGCGCTGCCCTGGCCCTGGAAGCCCTCGTACTCCGGGCCGCCGAGGTTGTCGGCGTAGTCGTGGTACATCACGCCGGCGAAGACACCGGTGGCGCTGCCGCGCAGCGAGACCGGGTCGATCCCGGCCCGCTCGACGGCCTCCCAGCTGGTCTCCAGCAGGAGCCGCTGCTGGGCGTCGGTGGCGGTGGCCTCGCGCGGGCTCATCCCGAAGAACCCGGCGTCGAACTCGGCGGCGTCGTGCAGGAAGCCGCCGTGCCGGGTGTAGGAGGTCCCGGCGTGGTCGGGGTCCGGGTCGTAGAGGCCGTCGAGGTCCCAGCCGCGGCCGGTGGGGAACGCGGTGATCGCGTCGGTGCCGTCGCCGACGAGCTGCCACAGGTCCTCGGGCGAGGTGACCCCGCCGGGGTAGCGGCAGGCCATCCCGACGATGACGACCGGGTCGTCGGCGAGCGGCGGCAGCGCCGCGGGTTCCGGTGCGAGCGGGGCCGCGGAGCCGACCAGCTCGGTGCGCAGGTGGGTGGCGAGCGCCGACAGGGTCGGGTGGTCGAAGACGGTCGTGGCGGGCAGCCGCAGACCGGTGGCGGTCGCGAGCGTGTTCCGCAGCTCGACGGCGGTGAGCGAGTCGAAGCCGAGGTCGCGGAAGGCGCGGTCGGCGTCGATGTCGGCGCCGGAGGCGTGCCCGAGGACCAACGCGGCGGCACCGCGGACGACGTCGAGCAGGGCCTCGTGGCGCTGGTCGTCGTCGAGGCGGGCCAGCCGGGCGACGAGCCCGGCGTCGGCCGCCGCCGCGGCACCGGCGGCGGTGCGGCGCGGTGCGGTGACGAGTCCGCGCAGCAGGGCGGGGACCGGGGTCCGGCCGCGGAGCGCGGCGAGGTCGAGGCGGGCGGCGACGAGGGCCGGGTCGCCGGTGGCCGGTGCGGCGTCGAACAGGGCGAGGCCCTCGTCGGCGGTGAGCAGCGGCATCCCGGAGTCGGCGGCCCGGCGGACGTCGCGCTCGTCGAGGGCGGCGGTCATGCCGAGCCCCTGCTGCCAGGGTCCCCAGGCCAGCGCGGTGGCGGGCAGGCCGGCGGCGGCGCGGTGCGCGGCGAGGGCGTCGAGGAACGCGTTGCCGGCGGCGTAGTTCGCCTGACCGGCGCCGCCGAACACCCCGGCGACCGAGGAGAACAGCACGAACGCGTCGAGGTCGAGGTGCGCGGTCGCGCGGTGCAGGTTCCAGGCGCCGTCGACCTTCGGGGCGAGCACGGTGTCGAGGCGCTCCGGGGTGAGCGAGGCGAGCACGCCGTCGTCGAGGACTCCGGCGGTGTGGACGACCGCGGAGACCGGGTGCGCGCCGGGCACACCGGCGACGAGCGCGGTGACGGCGTCGGCGTCGGCGACGTCGCAGGCGGCGACCGACACGTCCGCGCCGTGATCCTCCAGCTCCGCGACGAGCTCCGCCGCACCCGGCGCGCCCGCGCCGGAACGGCTGGTCAGCAGCAGGTGCCGGACGCCGTGGGCGGTGACGAGGTGGCGGGCGACGAGTCCGCCCAGTCCACCGGTGCCGCCGGTGACGAGCACGGTGCCCTCGGACGACCACGTCGTGCCGCCGGTCGCGGCGGCGCGGGTCAGGCGGGCGGCGAGGACCTCGCCGCCGCGGACGGCGAGCTGCGGCTCGTCGAGGGCCGGTGCGCCGGCCAGGTCACCGGTCGCGGCGGCGTCGGCGGCCGGGTCGAGGTCGAGCAGGCCGAACGCACCGGGGTTCTCGGTCTGCGCGGAGCGGACCAGCCCCCACACCGCGGCGGCGACGGGGTCGGCGACGGACTCGTCGCCGGTCGCGACGGCGCCGCGGGTGACGAGCACGAGCCGGGACCCGGCGAGCCGGTCCTCGGCCGACCACCGCTGGAGCAGGTCGAGGGTGGCGCCGACCCGGGCCCGCACGTCGCGCGGGGTGTCCGCGGCGGCGGCCGCCGCGGGCACCGCGGCGAGCACGGTCGCCGGTACGGGCGCGACCCCGGCACCGGTGACGGCTGCGTCGGCTGCGTCGGCTGCGTCGGCGAGGAGTGCGTCGAGGGAGTCGTACCGGGTGCGCCCGTCGGCGAGCGCGTCGGTGACGGGGTCGCCTGCGGCGCCGAGCACCGCGAACGGCACGGTCTCCGCACCGGCGGACGGGGTGGCGGGGTTCCAGTCGAGCCGGAAGAGGGCGTCGCGCACGGCCGCGCCGGTGCCGAGTGCGGCGGGATCGACCGGGCGGGCCAGCAGGCGTCCGGCGGTGGCGACGGGCTGCCCGCCGGGGTCGGCGACCGCGACGGTCAGACCGCCGCCGTCGGCGGGCTCCAGGCGCACCCGCAGCGCGGTCGCACCGGTGGCGTGCAGGGTGACGTCCTCCCAGGCCCACGGCAGCCCACCGGTGCCGTCGCCGGTGAGCAGCGCGGCGTGCAGGGCGGCGTCGAGCAGGGCGGGGTGCAGCCCGAACCGGGCGGCGTCGTCCGCCGCACCGTCGGCCTGCTCCGGCAGCGCCACCTCGCCGTAGACGGTGTCGCCGTCCTGCCAGGCCGCGGTCAGACCCCGGAACACCGAGCCGTAGCCGAACCCGGCGTCGGCGAACCGCTCGTAGCACCCCTCGACATCGAGCTCGGTCGCCCCGGCCGGGGGCCAGGTCGTCGCGTCGAACCGCACCGGCTCCGGCGCGGCCGTGGTGAGGGTGCCGGTGGCGTGCTCGGTCCACTCGCCGGTGTCCCCGGGGCGGGCGTGCACGGTGACGGGCCGGCGCCCGGTCCCGTCGTCGGCCCCGGCCCGGACCTGGACGGCGACGGTGCCGCCGGTGGGCAGGGTCAGCGGTGTGCCGAGGGTGAGCTCCTCGACGGCGGTGCAGCCGACCTCGTCGCCGGCCCGGACAGCGAGCTCCAGCAGCGCGGTGCCGGGCAGCACGACGGTGCCGGCGACGGTGTGGTCGGCGAGCCACGGCTGCGCGGACGCCGAGAGGCGGCCGGTGAGCAGCGCGCCCGCGCCGTCCGGGAACGCGACGGCGGCGCCGAGCAGCGGGTGCCCGGCGGCGCCGAGCCCGGCCGAGCGGACGTCGCCGCGGGCAGCACCGGAGCCCGGCCAGTAGCGGCGGTGCTGGAAGGCGTAGGTCGGCAGGTCGACGCGGGCGGCGCCGGTGCCGTCGAACACCGCGGCCCAGTCGGCGCGGACGCCGCGGACGTGCAGCGCGGCCAGCGCGGTGACGACGGCGACGTCCTCGGAGCGGTCGCCGTGCAGCACCGGCACGGTGACGGCGGTACCGCTGCCGGGCAGGGAGTCCTGGGCCATGGCGGACAGCACGCCGCCGGGCCCGATCTCGACGAACGTGACGGCGCCGCGGCCGGTGAGGGTGGTGACGGCGTCGGCGAACCGGACGGGCTCGCGGACGTGCCGCACCCAGTACCCGGGGTCGCACAGCTCGTCGGCACCGGCGAGGTCACCGGTCAGCGAGGACACCACCGGCACGACGGGGGCGGCCGGATCGAGGCCGGCGACGACGGACCGGAACTCCTCGAGCATCGGCTCCATCAGCGGCGAGTGGAACGCGTGGCTGACCCGCAGCCGGCTGGTCCGCCGTCCGCGGTCGGCGAGCACCGCCGCGACGGCGTCGACGGCGTCACCCGAGCCGGAGACGACGACCGAGGACGGGCCGTTGACCGCGGCGATCGCGACGTCGTCGCCGGTGAGCAGCGGCGCGACCTCGTCCTCGGTCGCCTCCACGGCGACCATGGCGCCACCGGTGGGCAGCGCCTGCATGAGGGTGCCGCGGGCGGCGACCAGGCGTGCGGCGTCGGCGAGGGTGAACACGCCCGCCACGTGCGCGGCGGCGATCTCGCCGACGGAGTGACCCGCGACCAGGTCCGGGGTGACGCCCCACGACTCCAGCAGCCGGTACAGCGCCACCTCCAGCGCGAACAGCGCGGGCTGGGTGGCGCCGGTCTCGTGCAGCGCGGCCTCGCCGGTGTCGCCGCGGCCCCAGACGACCGGACGCAGGTCGGAGCCCAGCTCGGCCTCCAGCGCGGACAGCGCCGCGTCGAACGCCTCGGCGAACGCCGGGTAGCGGGCGTGCAGCTCCCGGCCCATGCCGAGGCGCTGTGAGCCCTGCCCGGAGAACAGGAACGCGGTGCGGCCGGTGGCGGCGCTGCCGGTGACGACGGCCGGGTCGGGCTCGCCCGCGGCGAGCGCGGCCAGGCCGCGCAGCGCCTCGTCCGGCCCGGTGCCGACGACGACGGCGCGGTGCTCGAGGGCGGCGCGGGTGCTGAGCAGGGACCAGCCGACGTCGGCGGGGCGGAGTGCCTCGTCGTCGCGGACGCGGGTGAGGAGGCGGGCGGCCTGGTCGCGCAGCGCGTCGGCGGAGGCGCCGGACAGCGCCCACGGCACGGCCGGGAGCTCCCGCGAGCCGGTGGTGACGGCGGGCGTCACGACCGGGGCGGGCTGCTCGACGATCACGTGGGCGTTGGTGCCGCTGATCCCGAACGAGGAGACGCCGGCGCGGCGGGCGCGGCCGGTCTCCGGCCAGGCCACCTGCTCGGTCAGCAGTTCGACGGTGCCGTCGGACCAGTCGACGTGCGACGACGGCGCGTCCACGTGCAGCGTGCGGGGCAGCACCCCGTGCCGCATGGCGAGCACCATCTTGATGACGCCGGCGACACCGGCGGCGGCCTGGGTGTGCCCCAGGTTGGACTTGACCGACCCGAGCAGCAACGGCCGCTCCGGATCGCGGTCCCGGCCGTAGGTCGCGATCAACGCCTGGGCCTCGATCGGGTCACCCAGGGTGGTGCCGGTGCCGTGCGCCTCGACGACGTCCACGTCACCCGCGGCCAGCCCGGCGTTGGCCAGGGCCCGGCGGATGACGCGCTGCTGCGACGGCCCGTTCGGCGCGGTGAGCCCGTTGGATGCGCCGTCCTGGTTGACCGCGGACCCGCGCAGCACCGCGAGGATCTCGTGGCCGTTGCGGAGCGCGTCGGACCGCCGCTCCAGGACGAGCATGCCGACGCCCTCGGACCAGGCGACGCCGTCGGCGCCGTCGGCGAAGGCCTTGGAGCGGCCGTCGGGGGCGAGCCCGCGCTGGCGGGAGAAGTCGACGAACGTGCTGGGGGTCGACATGACGGTGACGCCGCCGGCGAGGGCCAGCGTGCACTCCCCCGCCCGCAGCGCCTGCGCGGCGAGGTGCATCCCGACCAGCGACGACGAGCACGCCGTGTCCACGGTGACGGCCGGGCCCTCCAGCCCGAGGGTGTAGGACACCCGGCCGGACGCGACGCTGGGGGCGCTGCCGTTGCCGCGGAACGCCTCGTGCTCGTCGCCGGTCAGCGTGGTGCCGTAGTCGTTGTACATGACACCGGCGAACACACCGGTGGCACTGCCGCGCAGGCTGGTCGGGTCGATCCCGGCCCGCTCCACCGCCTCCCAGCTCGTCTCCAGCAGCAGCCGCTGCTGCGAGTCGGTGGACAGTGCCTCGCGGGGGCTCATCCCGAAGAACCCGGCGTCGAACTCGGGGGCGGTGTGCAGGAACCCGCCGGCGCGGACGTGGGTGTGCCCGGGGCGGTCCGGGTCCGGGTCGAACAGGTTCGCCAGGTCCCAGCCGCGGTCGGTCGGGAAGGGGCCGGTCGCGTCGGCGCCGTCGCCGACGAGCCGCCACAGGTCCTCGGGCGAGGCGACCCCGCCCGGGTAGCGGCACGCCATCCCGACGACGACGACCGGGTCGTCGGCGACCGCGGCGGCCGGGACCGGGGCAGCGGCGTCGGCCGCAGCAGCGTCGGCGGTGTCGGTGTCGGTGCCGAGCAGCTCGTCGCGCAGGTGGTCGGCGAGCGCGCCCGGCGTCGGGTAGTCGAAGACCATCGTCGCGGGCAGCCGCAGCCCGGTGGCGGCGTTCAGACCGTTGCGCAGCTCGACCGCGGTGAGCGAGTCGAAGCCGAGGTCCTGGAACTGGCGGCCGGTCTCGACCTGGCCGGGGTCGGCGTGCCCGAGGACCTGGGCGATCCGGTCGCGGACCAGGTCGAGCAGCGCCTCGCGGCGGCCGGCGGCGTCCAGCCCGCCGAGCCGGGCGGCGAGGTCACCGGCCGACGGCGACGCCTGCGCGGCGGCGCGGCGGGCGGGGCGGCGGATCAGGCCGCGCAGCAGCGGCGCCGGCTCGCCCTGGGCGCGCAGGGCGGGCAGGTCGAGCCGGACCGGGGCGAGCGCGGCGGACGTGGCGTCACCGGTGACGGCGAGCGCGGCGTCGAACAGGGCGGTCCCCTGTTCCGGGGTCAGCGGCGGCATCCCGGAGCGGGCGATGCGCTCGACGTCGACGTCGCTGAGCGAGCCGGTCATGCCGACGGCGCGGCTCCACGGGCCCCAGGCGAGCGCGACGGCGGGCAGTCCGGCCGCCCGGCGGTGCACGGCCAGCGCGTCGAGGAAGGCGTTGCCCGCGGCGTAGTTGGCCTGGCCGGGGCTGCCGAAGGTGGCGGCGACCGAGGAGAACAGGACGAACGCGTCCAGGTCGAGGTCGCGGGTGAGCTCGTGCAGGTGCCAGGCCGCGTCGGCCTTCGGGCGGAGCACGGTGTCGAGGCGCTCCGGGGTCAGGGACCCGATCACGCCGTCGTCGACGACGCCCGCGGTGTGCACGACGGCGGTCAGCGGGTGCGCGTGCGGAACTCCGGCGAGCAGCGCGGCGAGCGCGGCACGGTCGGTGACGTCGCAGGCGACGGCACGGGCGGTCGCGCCCAGCGCGGACAGCTCGTCGACCAGCCCGGCGGCGCCGGGGGCGTCCGGGCCGCGGCGGCCGGCCAGCAGCAGGTGCCGCACGCCGCGCTCGGCGACGAGGTGCCGGGCCAGGACGCCACCGAGCCCGCCGGTCCCGCCGGTGATCAGGACGGTGCCGTCGGGATCCCAGTGGTGCGGCTCGGCGCCGGCCGGGACGCGGACGAGCCGCGGCACGAGCACGGTGTCGGCGCGGACGGCGAGATCGGGCTCGTCGGCCGCGGCGGCCAGCGCGGAGACCAGCGCGGCGGTGTCGACGGCCGGGTCGGCGCCGGTGGCGTCGTCGGGCAGGTCGAGCACCGCGAGCCGGCCGGGGTTCTCGGTGCGGGCGGTGCGGACGAGGCCGTGGGTCGCGGCGGCGGCCGGGTCGGTGCCGTCGGTGGCGCCGCGGGTGAGCAGCACGAGGCGGGCGTCGGCGAACTCGGCGCCGGCGAGCCACTGCTGGACCAGCTCCAGGGTCGCGGCGGTGCCCGCACGGTTGGCGTCGGCGACGGTGCCGCGGCAGGGCACGGTGGGGACGGTCCCGGCCAGCACCAGCTCGGGGACGGGTTCGCCGGATGCGGCCAGCGCGGCCAGGTCGGGGTAGGTGCGCACCGGGATCCCGGCGGCCCGCAGCGCGGCGGTGCCGACCGGGCCGGGGCCGCCCGCCTCGGGACCGACGACGGCGACCGCCGCCGGGGCCTGCCCGGTGCCGTCGCGCAGCGGGGTCCACTCCTGGCGGAACAGTGCGTCGTCGTGGCGGTCGGTGCCGGTGCCGGCGGGGACCTCGCGGGAGACCAGCGAGTCCACGGACAGCACGGGCCCGCCCGCGGCGTCGTACACCGCGATCGTGACGGTGTCGTCGCCGGCGGCCGCGATCCGGGCCCGGACGGTGCCGGCCCCGGCGGCGAGCAGCTGCACGCCCTCCCAGGTGAAGGGCAGGCCGCCGCGGCTGATCGCGCCGAGGTCGCCGTAGGCGGCGGCGTGCTGCGCGGCGTCGAGCAGGGCGGGGTGCAGGCCGAAGTCGGTCGCGTCGGTCCCGGCGTCGTCGGGCAGCGTGACCTCGGCGAAGACCTCGCCGTCGCGGCGCCACGCGGCACGCAGCCCACGGAAGGCGGGCCCGTAGTCGAACCCGATCCCGGCGAGGCGCTCGTAGCAGCCGTCGAGGTCGACCGGCTCGGCACCGGCCGGCGGCCAGGCGGTCGCGTCGAACGCGTCGGAGGCGGGGGCTCCCGCGCCGAGCACACCGGTGGCGTGCTGCGACCACGGCAGGCCGTCGGCGTCCTCCGGGCGGGAGAACACGCCGAGGGTGCGGCGCCCGCGGGCGTCCTCGGGGCCGACCCGGACCTGCACGCGCACGCCGCCGCGCTCGGGCAGCACCAGCGGCGCGGCGAGGGTCAGCTCCTCGACGCGGGTGCAGCCGACCTCGTCACCGGCCCGCACGGCCAGCTCGACGAACGCGGTGCCGGGCAGCAGCGCCCGGCCCTGCACGCCGTGGTCGGCGAGCCACGGGTGGGTGCGGACGGACAGCCGGCCGGCGAACAGCACGCCGTCGTCGCCCGCGAGCTCGACGGCGGCGCCGAGCAGCGGGTGGCCGGCCGTGCCGAGTCCGGCGGCGGTGACGTCCCGGGCGCCCCGCCCGGGCGCCGGCCAGTAGCGGGTGTGCTCGAACGGATAGGTGGGCAGGTCGACCCGGGTCGCACCGGTGCCGTCGAACAGCCGGGCCCAGTCCACCGTCGTCCCGCGGACGTGGGCCGTGGCGAGGCCGGTGACCAGCGACAGCTCCTCGCCGCGGTCGCGGCGCAGCAGCGGAACGGCGACGGCGCCCTCGGGCAGGGACTCCTGCGCCATGCCGGAGAGCACGCCGTCGGGGCCGAGCTCGACCAGCGTGGTGACGCCGCGCGCGGTGAGGGCGGCGACGCCGTCGGCGAAGCGGACGGTGCCGCGGACGTGCCGCACCCAGTAGTCGGCGGAGCGGATGTCGGCGACCTCGGCGACCGAGCCGGTCAGGTTGGAGACGACCGGGATCCGCGGCTCGTGGTACGTGAGACCGGCGGCGACGGCGCGGAACTCGTCGAGCATCGGGTCCATCAGCGGCGAGTGGAACGCGTGGCTGACCCGGAGCCGGGTGGTGCGCCACTCCTGGGCGCGGGCGTGCCCCTCGATGGCGGTGATGCCGTCGGCGTCACCGGCCACCACGACCGACGACGGCCCGTTGACCGCGGCGAGCGAGACCCCGTCGGTGAGCAGGGCGGCGACCTCGTCCTCGGTCGCGCCGACGGCGAGCATCGCGCCGCCGCGCGGCAGCGCGGCCATGAGCCGGGCGCGCGCGGCGACGAGCGTGCAGGCGTCGTGCAGCGACAGGACGCCGGCGACGTGCGCGGCGGCGATCTCGCCGATCGAGTGCCCGCCGACCAGGTCCGGGATCACGCCCAGCGAGGCGACCAGCCGGTACAGGGCGACCTCGATCGCGAACAGCGCGGGCTGCGCCCAGCCGGTGTCGTCGAGGGCGTCGGCGTCCGTGCCCCACAGCACGTCGCGCAGGGTGCGGCCGGTGTCGGGCAGCGCGGCGTCGAGCAGCGCGGCGGTCTCGTCGAACGCCTCGGCGAACACCGGGAACCGGGCGTGCAGCTCCCGTCCGGCGCCCAGGCGCTGCGAGCCCTGCCCGGAGAACAGGAGCGCCGTCAGGCCCTCCCCGGCGACGCCGCGGGCGATCTCGGTCGCGTCGTCCCCGGAGCCGAGCAGCACGGCGCGGTGCTCGAAGGTGGCGCGGCCGGTGGCCAGCGAGGCGCCGACGTCGAGCGGCCGGACGCCGGCGGCCGCCGTGGTGAGCCGGGTGCGCAGGGTGTCCAGGGCGGTGGCGGTCCGGGCGGACAGCGGCCACGGCACCACGGCGGGGGCGGGGACCTCGGCGGCAGGTGCCTGCTCGTCGGTCTCCGGGGCCTGCTCCAGGATGACGTGCGCGTTGGTGCCGCTGATCCCGAACGAGGAGACGCCTGCGCGGCGCGGGCGGCCGGTCTCCGGCCAGTCGACGGCGCCGTCGAGCAGCTCGACGGCACCCGCGGTCCAGTCGACGTCGGCCGAGGGACGCTCGGCGTGCAGGCTGCGGGGCAGCACCCCGTGCCGCAACGCCATGATCATCTTGATGACGCCTGCGACGCCCGACGCGGCCTGGGTGTGGCCCATGTTGGACTTCACCGAGCCGAGCAGCAGCGGGTGCGCGCGCTCCGCGCCGTACGTGGCGAGCAGCGCCTGCGCCTCGATCGGGTCGCCCAGCGTGGTGCCGGTGCCGTGCGCCTCGACGGCGTCGACGTCGCCGGAGCCCAGGCGCGCGCTCTCCAGCGCCGCCCGGATCACCCGCTGCTGGGACGGGCCGTTGGGGGCGGTCAGGCCGTTGGAGGCGCCGTCCTGGTTGATCGCCGACCCGCGCAGGACGGCGAGCACGTCGCGGCCCTCCCGGCGCGCGTCGGAGAGCCGCATCAGCACGAGCATCCCGGCGCCCTCGGCCCAGCCGGTGCCGTCGGCACCGTCGGCGAACGGCTTGCAGCGGCCGTCGGCGGCCAGCCCGCTCTGCGCGGTGAAGGAGACGAACGGGCCGGGGGTGGCCATCACCGACGCGCCGCCGGCCAGCGCCACCCCGCACTCGCCGGCGCGCAGCGCCTGCACCGCCTGGTGCATCGCGACGAGCGACGACGAGCAGCCGGTGTCGACGGTGACGGCCGGGCCCTCGGCGCCCAGGGTGTAGGACAGCCGCCCGGAGATGACGCTCGCGGCGTGCCCGGTCGTCGAGTAGACGGCCACGTCCTCGTCGGACGCGCGGATCACCTCGCCGTAGTCCTGGCCGGTGGTGCCGACGAACACGCCGGTGTCGGTGCCGCGCAGCGACGACGGGTCGATGCCGGCCCGCTCCAGGGCCTCCCAGGTGATCTCCAGGAGGATCCGCTGCTGCGGGTCCATCGCGACGGCCTCGCGCGGGGAGATCCCGAAGAAGCCCGGGTCGAACCCGGCGACGTCGTCGACGAACCCGCCGACCTGGGCCAGGCTGCCGCCCTCGCCGTCACCGGCGAGCGCGTCGAGGTCCCAGCCGCGGTCGGCCGGGAACCGCCCGAGGACGTCCCGGCCCTGGGCGACGACGTCCCACAGGTCCTCCGGGGAGGCGACGCCGCCGGGGAAGCGGCAGCCGATCCCGACGACCGCGACCGGCTCGGCCGCGGCCGCGACCAGCTGCTCGTTCTGCCTGCGGAGCCGCTCGACCTCCTTGAGGGACGACCGGAGTGCCTCGACGTACTTCTGGTCCGACGTGCTCATCAGAATCTCCTGCTTGTCGTTCAGTTCGCCGAGTTCTCGGTGACGAGCCGCAGCAGCGCTTCGGCGTCCATGTCGTCGAGGGACTCCGTGCCGTGCTCCTCGGTCCGGCCCGCGTCGGGGTCGGGTTCGTCGGCGGCACCGGGGTCGGCGTCGGCGAGGCCCAGCACCATGTCCAGCAGTCCGGCCCGTCGCAGCCGTCCGACGGGGACGGAGGCGAGGACCTCGCGGATGTGGGCGTCGGGATCGTCGGCTCGGGTGGTGCCCTGCTCGCCGGGGGTGTCGCCGAACAACAGCGTCCCCAGGTGGCGGGCCAGGTCGGTGGGTGTCGGGTGGTCGAAGACGAGCGCCGCGGGCAGCGGCAGCCCGAGCCCGGCGCGGAGCCGGTTGCGCAGCTCCACCGCGGTCACCGAGTCGAACCCGACGTCGCGGAACGCGCGCCCGGCAGGAATCGCGTCGGGGCCGTCGGTGCCGTCGGTGCCGCTGTGGCCGAGGGTGGCCGCCGCCTCGCCGCGGACCGCCTCGACCAGCGCCCGGGCCCGCTCGGCGGTCGGCAGCGCCTCCAGGCGGCCGCGCAGCGGTGGGACGGCCGCGTCCGCGCCGGTGTCACCGGGGACCGTGGCCTGCCCGTCGGCGAGCGCGGCGACCGCCTCGGGCACCGTGCCCAGCAGCGGGCTGGGGCGCAGCGCGGTGAAGCTCGGCGCGAAGACCTCCCAGTCCATGCGCGTCACCGCCACCGCGGTGTCGCCCTCGCCGAGCGCCAGCTCCAGCGCGGACAGTGCGTCGGCCGGGTCCATCGCCGGGACACCCTGGCGGTGCAGCCGCTCGTGCACCTCGGGATCGGTGGCCATGCCGACCTCGCCGAACGTGCCCCAGGCGACCGACGTCGCCGGCAGGCCGAGCCCGCGGCGGTGTGCGGCGAGGGCGTCGAGGTAGGCGTTGGCCGCGGCGTAGCCGGGCTGGCCGCCGCTGCCCCACACGGCGGCGCCGGAGGAGAACAGCACGAACGCGTCCAGCTCGGTGTCGCGGGTGAGCTCGTGCAGGTTCCGGGCCGCCGTCAGCTTGGACCGCAGCAACGCGTCGAGCTGCTCCACGGTCAGGTCCGCCACGGGGGCGTCCCCGTCGGCGACGCCCGCCGAGTGCACGACGGCCGTCAGCGGCAGGTCCGCGGAGAGCCCGTCCAGCAGGGCGGCGAGCGCGTCGCGGTCGGCGGCGTCGCAGGCGGCGATCGTGACCTGCGCGCCGAGCGCCTCCAGTTCGGTGCGCAGCGCCGCCGCGCCGGGGGCGTCCTCACCGCGGCGGCTGGTCAGGAGCAGGTGCCCGGCGCCGCGCTCGGCGGCCCGCAGCGCCGTCCGCCCGCCGATGCCGCCGGTGCCGCCGGTCACCAGCACGGTGCCGCGGTCGCAGCCGCCGCGCCCGGGGCGCGGTGCGGCCGGTGCGGCGTGGGTGAGCCGGCGGGCGAGGACGCCGTGGGCGCGGACCGCGAGCTGGTCCTCGGTCCCGGCCCCGGCGACCAGCGCGGCGACCCGCTGCGCGGTCCGGGCGTCCGGGCCGGCGGGCAGGTCGATCAGCCCGCCCCACCGGTCGGGGTGCTCGAGGGCGACGACGCGGCCGAGACCCCACAGGGTGCCCTGCTCGGGATCGGTGACGGCGTCTCCGGGCGTGGTACCGACGGCGCCGCGGGTCAGGCACCACAGCGGTGCCGTGACCCCGGCGTCGCCGAGTGCCTGGACGAGCGCGAGGGTCCGGGCCAGCGCGGCGGGGACGCCCGGGTGGTCGGGGTGCGGTCGTCCCGTCGTGTCCGGGAGTGCCACGACCGCGGTGACCGGGCCGTCGGCGGCGTGCCGGGCCAGCTCGGCGGCCCACCCCGCGCGCCCGGTGCCGGGGTCGGTGACGGGGACGGCGCCGGGGCCGAACGCGTCGAGCAGCCCGTCGTCCTCGGTGCCGGTAGCCGGTCCGTCGCCCACGACCAGTACCCGCCCGGCGGGCGGGCCCGCGGCGGGCTCCGGGACCGGGGCCCAGTCGACGCGGTAGCGCAGGTCGTTCGCGCGGGTGCGGGCGCGGGACCCGGCGCGCCAGGCGGACAGCGCCGGCAGCACGGTGTCGAGTGCGCCGCCGGGCACGCCGAGCGCGTCCGCGAACGCCGCCGGGTCCTGGCCGTCGACGAGGTCCCAGAACGCGGCGTCGTCGGCGGCACCCGACGGGTCCGCCTTCGGCTCGGGCCAGTAGGTGCGGCGCCGGAACGCGTAGGTCGGCAGGTCGACGTGACCGCCACCGGTGGCGGGCAGGGTCGTCGTCCAGTCGACGGCGGCGCCGTGCACGTACGCCTCGGCCAGCGAGGTCAGCACCCGGGCGGGTCCGCCCTCGTCGCGGCGCAGCGTGCCCAGCACGACCGCGGCGGCGGTGCCGTCGGGGTCGGCCGCCTCCTGGGTCTCCTGGATCGGCCCCGCGAGCACCGGGTGCGGGCTGACCTCGACGAAGATCCGGTGCCCGGCCGCGAGGAGGGCCTCGGTCGCGTCCTGCATCCGGACGGTGTGCCGGAGGTTCGTGTACCAGTAGGTGCCGTCGACGCCGCCGTCCTCGGTGGTGTCGAGGCGCCCGCCGGTGACGGTGGAGTAGAACGGCACCGCAGGCGTGCGCGGGGTGACGGGGGCGAGGACCTCGGCGAGCTCGTCGCGCACGGCCTCGACGTGCGGGCCGTGCGAGGCGTAGTCGACGGAGACCCGGCGGGCGCGGACCCCGGCGGACTCGCAGGCGGGCAGCAGCTCGTCGAGCGCGCCCGCGTCGCCGGAGACGACCACCGACGACGGCCCGTTCACCGCGGCGACCGACAGCGCGCCGTCCCAGGGGGCGATCAGCTCCGTGACCCGGCCGGCGGGCGCCGCGACCGACACCATCCCGCCGCGCCCGGACAATCGCGGCAGCGCGCGGCTGCGCAGCGCCACCACGCGGGCCGCGTCGTCGAGGTCGAGCGCACCCGCCACGTAGGCGGCGGCGATCTCGCCCTGCGAGTGCCCGACGACCGCGGCCGGCTCGACGCCGTGGGCGCGCCAGACCGCGGCGAGGCCGACCATCATCGCGAACAGCGCGGGCTGGACGACGTCGACGCGCTCCAGCAGCGCCGGGTCGCCGTCGCCGGTGAGGACGTCGTGCAGCGACCAGTCGACGTGCGGGGCCAGCGCGGCGGCGCAGTCGTCGACCGCGGTGCGGAACGCCTCGGAGGTCGCGAGCAGCTCGCGGCCCATCCCCCACCACTGGGCGCCCTGCCCCGGGAACACGAAGACGGGACCGGCGGGGTCCTCGGCGGCGGTGCCGGTGACCAGCCCGGCCGCGGAGGTGCCGTCGGCCAGCGCGGTCAGGCCGCGGGCGAAATCGTCGGGCGTCTCCCCCACGACGACGGCGCGGTGGTCGAAGGTGGCGCGGGTGGTGGCCAGGGCGTGCCCGGTCCGGGCCGGGTCCTGCAGGTCGCGCCCGGCGGCGTCGCGCAGCCGGGCCGCCTGGGCGCGCAGCGCGTCGGCCGAGCGGGCGGAGACCGCCCACGGGACGGGTCCCGCCGCGGCACCGGCCGGCTCCCCCACCTCGGCGGGGGCCGCCTGTTCGAGGAGGACGTGGGCGTTGGTGCCGCTGATCCCGAACGACGACACCCCGGCGCGGCGCGGCCGGCCGGTCTCCGGCCACGCGGTGCGGCCGGTGAGCAGCTCGACGGCCCCCGAGGTCCAGTCGACGTGGCTGGTCGGCGCGTCGAGGTGCTGGATGCCGGGCAGCTCCCCGGCACGCATCGCGGCGATCATCGTGATCACTCCGGCGACGCCCGCGGCGGCCTGCGTGTGCCCGATCGCGGACTTCACCGACCCCAGCCGCAGCGGCTCGTCCCGGTCGTGGCCGTAGGTCGCGAGGAGCGCCTGGGCCTCGATCGGGTCGCCGAGCGCGGTGCCGGTGCCGTGTGCCTCGACGACGTCGACGTCGGCCGCGGTCAGTCCCGCGTCGGCCAGCGCCCGGCGGATCACACGCTGCTGGGACGGCCCGTTCGGCGCGGTCAGCCCGTTGGAGGCGCCGTCCTGGTTGATCGCCGACCCGCGGATCACGCCGAGCACCGGGTGCCCGTGGCGGCGCGCGTCGGAGAGCCGCTCCAGCAGCACGACGCCGACGCCCTCGGCGAGGGTCATCCCGTCGGCGGCCTCGGAGAACGGCTTGCAGCGGCCGTCGGCGGCGAGTGCCCGCTGCCGGCTGAACCCGACGAACGCCTGCGGGGTCGCCATCACCGCGGCGCCGCCGGCCAGTGCCAGCGAGCTCTCCCCGCTGCGCAGCGACCGGCAGGCCAGGTGCATCGCGACCAGCGACGACGAGCACGCCGTGTCCAGGGTGACGGCGGGCCCCTCCAGGCCCAGCAGGTACGACACCCGGCCGGACAGCACGCTGGCGGCGGTGCCGGTGACCATGTGGGTCTCGGTGTCACCCGCGGCGTTCGCCATCGTCGTCGCGTAGTCCTGGTAGGTGGCGCCGACGAAGGTGCCGGTGCTGCTGCCGCGCAGCGACGCGGGGTCGATCCCGGCGCGCTCGAACGCCTCCCACGAGGTCTCCAGCAGCATCCGTTGCTGCGGGTCCATCGCGGTCGCCTCGCGCGGGGAGATCCCGAAGAACCCGGCGTCGAAGTCGGCGGCGGTGTGCAGGAATCCGCCCTGCACGGAGTAGGTGCGGCCGGGCCGGTCCGGGTCGGGGTCGTGCAGGGCGGCGGCGTCCCAGCCGCGGCCCGCGGGGAACCCGGTGATCGCGTCGACGCCGTCGAGCGCGAGCCGCAGCAGCGCCTCGGGGGTGTCGGCGCCACCCGGGTAGCGGCAGCTCATGCCGATCACGGCGATCGGGTCGCCGTCGGTGGCGCTGCCCGCCGGGCCGGACGAGTGCTGCTGCGCCCCGTCCCCGGCGCCGAGCGCGGCCTCCTCCAGGCGGCCCGCGAGCGCGGCGGGGTTCGGGTGGTCGAAGACCAGGGTGGAGGGCAGCACCAGGCCGGTCGCGGCGGCGAGCCGGTTGCGCAGGTCGACCGCGGTCACCGAGTCGAACCCGGCATCGCGGAAGGCGCGGCGCTCGCCGAACGCGTCGGCGGAGGCGTGCCCGAGCACGGCGGCGGCCTCGGTGCGGACCAGCGTGATCAGCAGCCGGGAGCGCTCGGCCGCGGACAGCGGCTGCAGGCGTGCGGCGAGGTCCCCGCCCGCTCGGCCGGCGGCGGGCGCCGCGGCCCGGTCGAGCCGGGCCCGGACCTCCGGGATCGCGTCGAACAGGTGCGAGGGACGGCCGGCGGTGAAGACGTCGTGGTAGACGTCCCAGTCGACGTCCATCAGGCCGACGACGGTCTCGTCGTCGTCGAGGACGCAGCGCAGCCCGGTCAGCGCGCGCTGCGGGTCGAGGTACTCCAGGCCGCTGCGCCGGATCCGGTGCGGGTCGGCCTCGGTGCGGCCGGAGTCGGCGTCGGGCCACTTGCCCCAGTGCACCGAGGTGGCGCGCAGCCCGCGGGCGCGGCGCTGCTGCGCCAGCGCGGACAGGAACGCGTTGCCCGCGGCGTAGGCGGCGTGCACGCCGCTGCCCCACATGCCCGCCGTCGACGAGTACAGGACGAGGTCGGTGTCCGGGTCGTCGAGCAGCTCGTCGAGGATCCGGGCGCCGGTCACCTTGGCGTGCACGACCTCGGCGAACTCGTCCACGGTCGTGTCGGCGATCGCGGCCAGCCCGATCACCGCCGCGGTGTGCAGAACGGTGCCGACGGTGCGGCCCTGCGCGGCGAGGCGGTCCAGCAGCGCGGCGACGGCGGCCCGGTCGGTGATGTCGCAGGCGACCGCCTCGGCCTCGGTGCCGGCGTCGGCCAGCTCCGCGAGCAGCGCGGCCGTGCCCGGGGCGTCGGCGCCGCGGCGGGACAGCAGCACGACGTGCTCCGCGCCGTCGGCGGCCAGCCGCCGTGCCAGGTCGGGGGCCAGGGTGCCGGACCCGCCGGTCACCACGGTGGTGCCGCGGGGGCTCCAGTTCCGGGCCGGGGCCCGGCCGCCGCGGCCGGCGCGGACGATGCGGCGGGTGAGGACGCCGGACGGGCGGACGGCGAGCTGGTCCTCGTCGCCGAGCCGCCCGGCCAGGACGGCGGCGAGCCGGTCGCCGGTCCGGGCGTCGAGCAGCTCGGGCAGGTCGACGGTGCCGCCCCGGCGGTGCGGGTGCTCGACGGCGGCGGTCCAGCCGAGCGCGGCGACCTGGCTCTGCAGCGGCCGGGTCACGGTGTCGCCGGGCGCGGCGGTGGCCGTGCCGCGGGTGAGGTGCCACAGCGGGGCGTCGGACCCGGCGTCGCCGAGTGCCTGGACGAGCGCCACCGACAGGGCGAGACCGCGGGTCAGGCCGGGGTGGCGGGGGTCGTCGTCCTCGGCGGCGGCCAGCAGCGAGACCACACCGGTGATCTCCCCGCCTGCGGTGGCGTCCTCGATCCGGGCGCGCAGGAGGCCCCGGTCGGTGTCGTCGTCACCGAGCACGAGGGGACGGACGCCGGCGCCGTGGCCCGCCAGGACACCGGCGACGTCAGCCGGGTCCGTGCCGGTCGCGGAGACCACCAGCCAGTCACCGGTCGGTCCGGTGCGGGGCGGCTGCGGGGCCGTCGCCCACTCGACGCGGTAGCGCCAGGCGTCGACGTCCGCGCGGTCGGCGCGGGACCGGCGCCAGGCCGACAGCCCGGGAAGGATCGCGGCGACCGAGGCCTCGTCGGTGCCGAGCGCGGCGGTCAGGGCGGGCAGGTCGGCCTGCTCGACGGCGGTCCAGAACTCGGCGTCCATCGCGCCGGTGTCCGGGGCCGCGGCGGTCGCGGTCCGGGTGCTCCAGTACCGCTCGTGCTGGAACGGGTAGGTGGGCAGGTCCACCCGGGCCGCGGCGCCGGCGTCGAACAGGACCGTCCAGTCGACGTCGAGCCCGCGGACGTACAGCTCCGCCGCGGACAGCAGGAACCGGTCGTGGCCACCCTGGTCGCGGCGCAGCGTCCCACCGGCGACACCGGTGATGCCGGCGTCGTCGAGCGCGTCCTGCACCGCCGTCGACAGCACCGGGTGTGCGGCCGACTCGACGAACACCCGGTGCCCGGCCGCGGCGAGCGCGCCGACGGCGTCGGCGAACCGGACGCGGTTGCGCAGGTTCTCGTACCAGTAGGAGGCGTCCATCGTGGACGTGTCCAGCAGGTCGCCGGTCAGCGTCGAGTACAGCGGCACCGCGGACGCCTGCGGGGACAGGCCCGCGAGGGTCTCCAGGATCTCCCCGCGCAGGTCCTCGACCTGGTGCGAGTGCGAGGCGTAGTCGACCGCGACGCGGCGGACCCGGACCCCCTCGCCGTCGAGCACCGCGCCGAGCTCGTCGAGCGCCTGCGGCTCGCCGGAGACGACGACCGAGCGCGGTCCGTTGACCGCGGCCACCGAGACCCGGCCCGCGTACCCCTCCAACCGGCCGGACACCGCGTCGACCGGCAGCGCGATCGACATCATGCCGCCCCGCCCGGCCAGCGACCGCCCGATCGCCCGGCTGCGCAGGGCCACGACCCGGGCCCCGTCGTGCAGCGACAGCGCACCGGACACGACGGCCGCCGCGATCTCGCCCTGCGAGTGGCCGACCACCGCGTCCGGCTCCACACCGTGGGCGCGCCACAGCGCCGCGAGCGCGACCATCACCGCGAACGACGCCGGCTGCAGCACGTCCACCCGCTCCGCGTCCGGCGCGCCGTCGGCGCCGCGGAGCACGTCGTGCAGCGACCAGCCGGTGACCGGGTCGAGGGCGCCGGCGCACTCCGCGATCCGCGCGGCGAACACCGGGGACTCGTCGAGCAGCCGGGCACCCATCCCGAGCCACTGCGCCCCCTGGCCGGGGAACACGAACACGGTGCGGCCCTCGACGTCGGCGGCACCGTGCACGACGTGCGGGGCGGGCGTCCCGGCCGCGAGCGCCCCGGTCCCGTCGAGCAGGTCGTCGCGCCCGGCACCGACGACGACGGCCCGGTGCTCGTGCCGGGCGCGGGTGGCCAGCAGCGCGTGGCCGACGTCGTGCGGGCCGGCGGTGCTGTCGTCGCGCAGCCGGGCGTGCAGCGCGGCCGCCCGGTCGCGGCGGGCCTGCGCGGTGTGCCCGGACAGGACCCACGCGAGGACGCCGTCGGGGCGCTCCCCCGCCCCGGTCTCCTCCTCGGCGGGTGCCTGCTCCAGCACGGCGTGGGCGTTGGTGCCGCTGATGCCGAACGACGACACCCCGGCCCGCCGGGGGCGGCCGGTCTCCGGCCACGCGGTGCGCTCGTCGAGCAGCCGCACCGACCCGGCCGACCAGTCCACGTGCGACGACGGCTCGGCGGCGTGCAGGGTCGGCGGCAGCACCCCGTGGCGGAGCGCCTGCACCATCTTGATCACGCCGGCGACGCCGGCGGCGGCCTGGGTGTGGCCGATGTTGGACTTGAGCGAGCCCAGGTGCAGCGGTGTCCCGGCGTCGCGGTCGCGGCCGTAGGTGGCGAGGATCGCCTGGGCCTCGATCGGGTCGCCGAGCCGGGTGCCGGTGCCGTGCGCCTCGACGGCGTCGACGTCGGCGGGGGTGAGCCCGGCCCGCTCCAGTGCCTGGGTGATGACGCGTTCCTGGGACGGCCCGTGCGGGGCGGTCAGGCCGTTCGAGGCGCCGTCCTGGTTCACCGCGGAGCCGCGGAGGACGGCGAGCACCCGGTGCCCGTTGGCGCGGGCGTCGGAGAGCCGCTCCGCCACCAGCACGCCGACGCCCTCGGCCCAGCCGGTGCCGTCGGCGTCGTCGGAGAACGCCTTGCAGCGCCCGTCCACCGACAGCCCGCCCTGGGCGCTGAACTCCACGAAGACCGACGGGTCGGCGAGGATCGTCACCCCGCCGACGACGGCGAGCGACGACTCACCGCTGCGCAGCGAGTGCGCCGCCAGGTGCAGCGCGACCAGCGACGACGAGCACGCGGTGTCCACGGTGACCGCGGGGCCCTCGAGCCCGAGCGTGTAGGAGAGCCGCCCGGACAGGACGCTCGCGGCGGTGCCGGTCAGGGCGTGCCCGCCCAGCTCGGTGCCGGCGTCGGCGGACGGGCTGCCCCAGTGGTACGAGCCGACGAAGACACCGGCCGGGCTCCCGCGCAGCGAGGTGGGGTCGATCCCGGCGCGTTCGAGGGCCTCCCAGGAGACCTCCAGCAGCAGCCGCTGCTGCGGGTCCATCGCGGCCGCCTCGCGCGGGGAGATCCCGAAGAACCCGGCGTCGAACCCGGCGGCGTCGTCGAGGAACCCGCCGCGGGCGGTGGCGCTGCCGCCCTCGCCGGTGCCCCGCAGCGCGTCGAGGTCCCAGCCGCGGTCGCCCGGGAACTCCGCGATCCCGTCGCCACCGGAGGACACCAGATCCCACAACGATTCCGGGGAATCGACGCCGCCGGGCAACCGGCAGCCCATTCCGACGATCGCGACCGGTTCGTTCCCGATCGATTCCAGTTCGTCGATACGGCGGCGGGCACGGCGCAGATCCGTCGTGACCCGGCGGAGCGAGTCGACGATTCTGTCGTGCTTGTCCGGCGATTCCTGCGGCTGGTTCCGGTGGTCCTGCATCGGCTCGTCCTCGTCATCCGGTCGCGCGCGGAGGCAGCGAATTCGTCATGCGGTGTCGAACTCTTCGTCGATGATGTCGAGCAGCCTGTCGACCGACACCGAGTCGAGGTCCTCGTCGGGGACTGCTCCCCCGGGGCCGGGACGGCGCAGCCCGGCGGCCAGTGCGTCCAGGCGGTCGGCGACGGCCCGGCGGTCCGGTCCGTCGCCGGGCAGCCCGGCCAGCGCCGCCTCCAGGCCGGCCAGCTCGGCCCCGCAGGGCTCCTGCGGTCCCGGGTCGAGCAGGTCGCCCAGCGCGCGGGCGGCGAGCTCGGGCGTCGGGAAACTGAACACCAGCGTCGCGGGCAGTCGCAGTCCGGTGTGGCGGGCGAGGCGGTCGCAGAGCTCGACGCCGGCGAGCGAGTCGAAGCCCAGCTCCTTGAACACGCTGCGGACGCCGACGTCGGCGGGATCGGGGTGCCCGAGGACGGCGGCGGTGTGCGTGCGGACCAGGTCGAGCAGTGCCTTCTCGCGCACCGCGCGGGGCATCGCGGCGTAGCGCTCACCGGGGTCGCCCGCCACCGTCCCGGGGCGCACGGGATCGGGTCGGCCGGTCGGGGCGGGGTCCGTGACGGCCCGGGCGTCGTGGGCGGGCTCGGCCCCGGTCCGGGCCTCGTCGGCGGTGGTCGCCGCGGTCCGGGCGTCGTGGGCGGAGTCCGCCGTGGTCCGGGCACCGGAGGCCGGGAGCAGCCCCGGCGCCCCGCCCGGGTTCCCGGGCGTAGGCGGCGCCGGCCAGTGCCGGACGCCGCGGAACGCGTAGGTGGGCAGCGGGACCCGGCGGGCGCCGGTCCCGGCGTGGAAGGCGTGCCAGTCGACCGGCACGCCGAGCGCGTGCAGCCGCCCCAGCGCGACGGCGAACGACGCCTCCTCCGGCCGGTCCCGGCGCAGCACCGGGACGGCGTGCGCCGCGGTGTCCGGGCCGAGGGTGTCGCGGGCCATCGCCGACAGCACCCCGCCCGGACCGAGCTCGACGAGCACGTCGACGCCGTCGGCGGCGAGGGCCCGGACGCCGTCGGCGAACCGGACGGTCCCGCGCACGTGCCGCACCCAGTACCCCGGGTCGGTGGTCGCGCGCCCGCCGAGCTCGCCGGTGAGGTTCGAGACCAGCGGGATCTCCGGCTCGGCGAACGTCAGTCCCTCGACGACGTCGCGGAACGCGTCGAGCATCGGGTCCATCCGCGGCGAGTGGAACGCGTGCGACACCGCCAGCCGGCTGGTGCGGCGGCCCCGGCCGGCCAGGTCGGCGGCCAGCGCGGTGACGGCGTCGTCGTCACCGGCGACGACGACCGAGCCGGGCCCGTTCACCGCGGCCAGTGCGACCCGGTCGCCGAGCAGCGGTGCGACCTCGTCCTCGGACGCCTCGACCGCGACCATCGCGCCGCCGGCCGGCAGTGCCTGCATGAGCGTGGCGCGGGCGGCGACGAGGCGCGCGGCGTCGTCGAGCGACAGCACCCCGGCGACGTGCGCGGCGGTGATCTCGCCGATGGAGTGGCCCCCGACCGCGGCCGGGCGCAGGCCCAGGGCCGTGACCAGGCGGAACAACGCCACCTCGACGGCGAACAACGCGGGCTGGGTCCAGCCGGTCTCGTCGAGCAGGGCGGCGGCGTCGTCCCCGGTGCCCCAGAGGACGTCGCGGACCGGCCGGTCGAGATGGGGGTCGAGGGCGTCGGCGACGTCGTCGAGGGCGCGGGCGAACACCGGGAAGCGGGCGGCGAGCGCGCGGCCGGTCCCGAGCCGCTGGCTGCCCTGCCCGGAGAACAGGACCGCGGCGCGGCGCGGCGCGGCCTCCTCGCGGGCCACCTCGACCGGGCCGTGCTCGCCGGGCAGCAGGACCGCGCGGTGCCGCAGCGCGGCGCGGCCGGTGGCCAGCGACCAGCCGACGTCGCGCGGGTCGGGCGCGCCGGGCCCGGTGGTGTGCGCCCGCAGGCGCTCGATCTGGGCGTCGAGGTCACGGGCGGCGGCGGCGGAGACCGGCCAGGGCGTCACCGCGGACGGCGCGGTCCCGCGCTCCGCGGCGCCGGGCACGTCGGCGGCCGGGGGCTCCTCGACGATCACGTGCGCGTTGGTGCCGCTGATCCCGAACGACGACACCCCGGCGCGGCGCGGCCGGTCGCCGCGCGGCCACGGCACCGGCGCGGTGCGCAGCGCGAGGGCCCCGGCCGACCAGTCGACCCGGGTGCTGGGGGTGCCGGCGTGCCGGGTCGCGGGCAGCAGCTCGTGCCGCAGTGCCTGCACGGTCGCGATCAGCCCGGCGATCCCGGCCGCGGCCTGCGCGTGCCCGATGACCGACTTGAGCGAGCCGACCCACAGCGGGCGGTCCGGGTCCCGGTCCTGCCCGTAGGTGGCGAGCAGGGCGCGCGCCTCCACCGGGTCGCCGACCGGGGTGCCGGTGCCGTGCGCCTCGACGGCGTCGACGTCGGCCGCGGTCAGGCCCGCGTCGGCGAGCGCGTCGCGGATCATCCGCTCCTGCGCGGCACCGCTCGGCGCGGTCAGTCCGTCGGTGGCGCCGTCGGCGGTGATCGCCGAGCCGCGCAGCACCGCGAGGACGGGGTCACCGGCCGCGCGGGCGTCGGAGAGCCGCTTGAGCACGACGACGCCGACACCCTCCGCCCAGGCGGTGCCGTCGGCGTCGTCGGCGAAGACCTTGCAGCGACCGTCGGGGGCGAGGCCGCCCTGGCGGGAGTGCCCGACCAGCGCCGCCGGGGTGGACATCACGCACACGCCGCCGGCCAGCGCGGCGGTGCACTCCCCCGCGTCCAGCGACCGGATCGCGAGGTGCAGCGCCACCAGTGACGACGACGACGTCGTGTCCACGGTCAGCGCGGGCCCCTCCAGCCCGAGCAGGTGCGCGAGCCGGCCCGAGGTGAGACCGGGGATCAGACCGGTGAGGGCGTGCCCGGCGAGGTCGTCCGGCGAGTTCTGGACGACCCCGGCGTAGTCCTGCCCGCCGGCGCCGACGAACACGCCGGTCCGGCTGCCGCGCAACGACGACGGGTCGATCCCGGCCTGCTCGACCGCCTCCCAGGCGGTCTCCAGCACGAGGCGCTGCTGCGGGTCGGTCGAGACGGCCTCACGCGGGGACATCCCGAAGAACGCGGCGTCGAAGTCCCCGGCGCCGTCGAGGAACCCGGCGGTGCGGGTCGCGCAGCGCCCCGGCCCGTCGCCGTGCAGGGCGCCGGTGTCCCAGCCGCGGTCGTCCGGGAAGCCGGTGGCGGTCTCGCGGCCGGAACACAGCAGGTCCCAGAAGCCGTCGGCGTCGCGCACGCCGCCCGGGTAGCGGCACGCCATCCCGACGACCACCACCGGGTCGGCGCCGTGTCCTGCCGTCATGCCTCACCCCTGCACACGAATTCGGTCGTCTCGATGTGCGGGGACCGTACGGTCGGCGCGGCTGTGGTTTTCCCTAAGGAATGGGACGCGGCGGTGGCGAAGACTAGGGATTCCCCGGCCACCGGCGTGGGATCAACTACCTGATCGCTGCACCGCGCCGCGGTGCGCCACGCGGCGGGCATCGGCCCGTCACAGTCGGAGAGGGTGTCTACCCATGGGCGCGAATCGGCGGCCGATCCTGTTCGTCAGCTATGCGGAGAGCGGACTGCTCAATCCGCTTCTGGTACTCGCCGGGGAACTGTCCCGGCGCGAAGTCGGGGACCTGTTCTTCGCCGCCGACGAGAAGGCACGCGACGACGTCGAGAGCGCGGGTACCGGCAGCCCCGTCACCTTCACCTCGCTCGGCGACACCGTGTCGGAGATGTCCGCGGTGACGTGGGACGACGAGACCTACGCCGCGGTGACCCAGCGGGACCGGTTCAAGGCGCACGCCGCGGTCATCCGGCACTCGTTCGCTCCGGAGTCGCGGATCGAGAAGTACCGGGCGCTGGAACGCGTCGTCGAGGAGGTCCGCCCGGCCCTCATGGTGATCGAGAGCATGTGCCAGTACGGCTACGAGCTCGCGATCACGAAGGGCATCCCGTTCGTGCTCGGCGTGCCGTTCGTGCCCAGCAACGTGCTCACCTCGCACGTGCCGTTCGCGACGTCCTACACGCCGTCGGGGTTCCCGGTGCCGCACTCCGGGCTGCCCGCCGACATGACGCTGCGCCAGAAGATCACCAACCAGCTGTTCCGGATCCGGACGCTCGGCATGTTCGTGACCAAGGAGACGCGGAAGGTCGTCGAGCGCGACGACGCCGTCCGGGCCGAGCTGGGCATCGCGCCCGAGGCCCGGCAGATGATGGCGCGCATCGACCACGCCGAGCAGGTCCTCTGCTACTCGGTGCCGGAGCTGGACTACCCGTTCGACCTGCACGAGAAGCTGCGCCTCGTCGGCACGATGGTCCCGCCGCTGCCCCAGGTCGCCGACGGCGGCGAGCTCACCGACTGGCTGGACGAGAACCCGTCGGTCGTCTACATGGGATTCGGGACGATCACCCGGCTGACCCGGCCCCAGGTCGCGTCGCTGGTCGAGGTCGCGCGACGGCTGGACGAGCAGGGCCACCAGGTGCTGTGGAAGCTGCCGCGCGAGCAGCAGGAGATGCTCCCGCCCGCCGACGAGCTGCCCGGGAACCTGCGGATCGAGAGCTGGGTGCCGTCGCAGCTCGACGTGCTGGCCCACCCGAGCGTGAAGGTGTTCTTCACCCACGCCGGCGGCAACGGCTACCACGAGGGCCTCTACTTCGGGAAGCCGCTGGTGGTCCGCCCGCTCTGGGTGGACTGCGACGACCAGGCCGTCCGCGGCCAGGACTTCGGGGTCAGCCTCACCGTCGACCACCCGGAGACCGTCGACACCGCCGACGTCCTCGACAAGGTCACCCGGGTCCTCGACGACCCGGCCTTCACCGAGCGCGCCGCACACATGGGCCGGCTGCTGCGGGAGGCGGGCGGCCGCACCGCCGCCGCGGACCTGCTCCTCGGCCTGCCCGCGCTCGCCGGGTCCGGCGCCCCGGCCGCCCGGACCGCCTGACCCCACCGATCCCACCGACCCCACCGACCCAGGGAATCGCGATGTCCTTCACCCAACCGGTGTCCAAGCCGTGGCTCGACGGCCACGAGCTCTCCTACGTCACCGACGCCGTCGGCGGCGGCTGGATCTCCTCGCAGGGCCCCTACATCGCGCGGTTCGAGGAGGCGTTCGCCGCCTGGAACGGCGTCCCGCACGGGGTCGCGTGCTCGTCCGGGACGACGGCGCTGACCCTCGCCCTGCGCGCACTCGGCGTCGGCCCCGGCGACGAGGTGATCGTCCCGGAGTTCACGATGATCGCCTCGGCGTGGGCGGTCACCTACACCGGCGCGACGCCGGTCTTCGTCGACTGCGGCGACGACCTGAACATCGACGTCACGCTCATCGAGGAGAAGATCACCCCGCGCACCAAGGTGATCATGCCGGTGCACGTCTACGGCCGCCGGTGCGACATGGAGCCGATCCTCGAGCTGGCCTACGAGTACAACCTGCGGGTCGTCGAGGACTCCGCCGAGGCGCACGGCGTCCTGCCCACCGGGGACATCGCCTGCTTCTCGCTGTTCGCCAACAAGATCATCACGTCCGGTGAGGGCGGGATCTGCGTGACCCGCGACGCGCACCTGGCCGGCCAGATGGCGCACCTGCGGGCGATGGCCTTCACCCGCGACCACAGCTTCCTGCACAAGAAGCTCGCCTACAACTACCGGATGACCAACATGCAGGCCGCCGTCGCGCTCGCGCAGACCGAGCAGCTCGACGGCATCCTGGCGGCCCGGCGCGACATCGAGAAGCGCTACGACGACGCCCTGCGCGACGTCCCCGGCGTCACCCTGATGCCGGCGCGGGACGTGCTGTGGATGTACGACGTGCGCGCCGAGCGCCGCGACGAGCTCCTCGCCCACCTCGCCGCGCAGGGCATCGACACCCGGGTGTTCTTCAAACCGATGAGCCGCCAGCCGATGTACCTCGACCCGGTCTGGCCGTCGCTGAACGCGTCGCGGCTGGCCGTCGACGGCTTCTACCTCCCCACCCACACCGGGCTGACCGCCGAGGACCAGGAGTTCATCACCGGCCAGGTCCGCGCGTTCTACGGAGTGGCATGAGCACCGGCACCGACGAGACCACGCCCGCCGGGACCGGGACCAGCTGCCCCGTCACCGGAACCGGAACCGGGACCGACGCCGGAACCGGGACCGAGGCCGGAACCGGGACCGAGGCCGGAACCGGGACTGCCTGCCCCGTCACCGGGGCCGGCAGTGCTGCCGCCGGAGCCGGTGGTGCTGCCGCCGAGGCCCATGGAGCCGCCGCCTGCTGCCCCGTGGCGTTCCCGCTGCGGCGCCCCGGCCGGCCGTTCCCGCCGCCCGAGTACGCCGACTACCGCGACGGCGGCGAGCCCGTCCGGTCCGAGCTGCCCAGCGGGCCGGTCTGGCTGATCACCCGGCACGCCGACGTCCGCGCCGTCCTCACCGACCCGCGGATCAGCGCCGACCCGTCCCGTCCCGGCTTCCCGAAAGCGGCCCGGACCGGCGGGGCGCCGTCGGCGGACGAGGTGCCGGGCTGGTTCGTGTCGATGGACCCGCCGGAGCACGACCGGTTCCGCCGGACCCTGATCCCGGAGTTCACCGTCCGCAAGGTGCGCGCGCTGCGCCCGGAGATCCAGCAGATCGTCGACGAGCGGATCGACGCCGTCCTCGCCAAGGACGGCGCCGCCGACCTGATCGAGGACTTCGCGCTGCCGGTGCCGTCCCTGGTGATCGCCGGCATGCTCGGCGTCCCGAAGGCGGACCGCGATTTCTTCGAGGCGAAGACCCGCGTCCTGGTCACCCTCAGCTCCACCGACGACGAGCGCGACGCGGCCACCGCGGCCCTGCTCCGCTACCTGGGCCGGCTCATCCGGATCAAGGAACGGCGCCCCGGCACCGACCTGATCAGCCGGCTCGCCGCGGCCGGGACCCTGTCGCGGCAGGAGCTCTCCGGCGTCGCGATGCTGCTGCTGATCGCCGGGCACGAGACGACGGCGAACAACATCGGCCTCGGCGTCGTCCAGCTGCTGACGAACCCGCAGTGGATCGGCGACGACCGCATCGTCGAGGAGCTGCTGCGCTACTACTCGGTGGCCGACCTGGTCGCGTTCCGGGTGGCCCTGGAGGACGTCGAGATCGGTGGCCGCACCATCCGCGCCGGTGAGGGCCTCGTACCGCTGCTCGCCGCCGCCAACCACGACGGCGACGCCTTCGACGGAGCCGGCGCCTTCGACCCGGACCGCTCCGCACGCTCGCACGTGGCCTTCGGCTACGGCGTGCACCAGTGCCTGGGCCAGAACCTCGTGCGGCTGGAGATGGAGATCGCCTACCGGACCCTGTTCGAGCGCATCCCGAACCTCCGCCTGGCCGTGCCCGCCGAGGATCTGCCCGTGAAGTACGACGGCGTCCTCTTCGGCCTGCACGAGCTCCCGGTGACCTGGACCTGACACCAGTGATCACGGATCGGGCGGCCATGCGGACAGATGTGGCCGGTTCTCCCCCCGATCCGTGATCACCGGGTTCGATCCCCACCCGGACCCGCTGCTCAGCAGCGCGAGCCGGTGCCGATGACGAGCGCTCCCGGCACGGGATCGAGCTGGTGTCCGACACCCCTCGTGGCACCCCTCCCACCACGCCCGTGCCATCCCCGGCAGCTGCCGCCGGATCGGACCGGGAACACAGGGCGCTCCCGCCGAGCCACGTGATCACGGATCGGGAAGCCACCCGGACAGATGTGACCGGGCCCCTTCCCGATCCGTGATCACCGAGTCCGGTCCCCACCCGGACCCCTGCTCGGCACCACGAGCCGGTGCAGAACACGAGCGCTCCCGGCACGGGATCGAGCTGCCGTCGGACCCCTCGTGGGCGCACCGGATCACCCACCGCGCCACGCCATCCACCGCGCCGCGCCACCCCATCGGCCGGCTGCGCCCCTCCGGCCCGGGGGCCACGAAGCCCGGCCCCGGACCGGGCGCCGACACCCACGTGATCACGGATCGGGAAGCCACGCGGCCGCATGTGACCGTCTTCCCTCCCGATCCGTGATCACGGGACTCACCAGGTCACGGGGAGCTCCGTCAGGCCGCCGGAGAGGCCCTCGGAGCCACGGCGCATCTCCTCCACCGGACCTGCGGGGCGCAGCCCGGGGAGCCGGGTGAACAGCTGGGTGAAGGCGATCCGCAGGGACATCCGGGCCAGCGGGGCGCCGATGCAGTGCCACATGCCGTGCCCGAAGGTCAGGTGCGGGTTCGACTGCCGGCGGATGTCGAACACCTCGGGCTCGTCGAACACCTCGGTGTCGAAGTTGACCAGGGTGAAGTCGAGCAGCACCAGGTCGCCGGTGCGGATGGTGACGTCGCCGATCTCGACGTCGTCGGTGGCGTAGCGGGGCAGCACCGAGCCGCCGGCCTTGGCGCAGCGCAGGATCTCCTCGACGGCCTCGCGCATGGTGCGCTCGTCGGCGAGCGCGGCCTCGAGCTGGTCCGGGTAGGCCGAGAAGAGGAGCACGCCCAGGTCGACGTGGCTGGCGACGCTGTCCAGGCCGGCGAACAGCAGGCCGGCGGCGATCGGGCCGATCCGCTCGTCGGGGACCTGGTCGCAGAGCCGGGAGATGACGTCGTCGGTGGGGTCGATCCGCTTGCGCCGGGCGATCCCGGACAGCAGGCCGAAGAGTTCGGCCTGACCCGAAGCGACGCGCTCGGAGTCGTCCAGGTCGCCCATCGTCATGATCGTCTGCACGAGCGCGGGGCGGTCCGCGGGCGGGATCCCGATCAGCGCGCACAGGACGGTCAGCGAGTACGGCATCGAGAACCCGCCGTGCAGGTCCCCGGGGGCGCCGGCGGCGACGAACCCGTCGAGGACCTCCTCGGCGATCGCGGACACGGCAGGCATCAGGTTCAGCACCCGCCGCGCGGAGAACTGCGGGGTCAGCAGCCGCCGCATCTCCTTGTGCAGGTCCCTGGCCTGCTCGGCGTCGTCGACGACGAGCAGGTCCAGGAACGGGTTCTGCACGTACCGCGGGGCGTTCGGCGGGTCGGCGTGCGCGCGGCCGAGACGCTCGTCGTGCAGCAGGGACTTGAGCTCGGCGTAGCGGGTGACCAGCCAGCCGTCGTCACCGGCGGGGGTGCGGACCCGGCAGACCGGCGCCTGCTGCTGCAGCTCGCGCAGCAGCGGGCTCATCCGCAGGACGGGCGGGGTCTGTCCGCCCAGCGACGGCGGCCCGTCACCGGTGACCGGGCAGGTGGCCGGGGTGCTCATGAGACGTCCTCCGTGGTCGGGGCGGGCAGCTCGGCGAGCCAGGTCTCGATCGCGCCGGCGGTCAGCGACGAGTGCTCCATGGCGAGCGAGAGGTGGTCGGCGTCGATGTCGACGACGGCGTCGGCGGGCACCGCGGAGGTGTCCAGGATGAAGCCCTCGACGTCGCGGGCGGCGCGGACGAGCAGCGTCGGCGCGGTCGTCGGGGGCGAGTCGATCTCGGTCATCGTCATGAACCAGTGCGCCATCGCCGACATCCGCGCGCTGTTCAGCGTCACCGACGGCGAGTCGATGTCGGCCAGGTAGAAGCGGGTCGTGCGGTCCAGGTCGTTGCCCTCGGCCGCGTCCCAGCGGATGGAGGCGGTGTCGAGCAGGACGACCGCCTCCGGCCGCACGCCCCAGGTGTCCTCGAGGACGCCCGCGGCGAGGTAGGCCAGCGAGCCGCCGGTGGAGTGGCCGACCATGACGAACGGCTCGCCGTCGCTGGCCAGCAGCACGCTCTCGGCGACGATGCGGGCGGCGGCCTCGCTGGTGGCGGGCAGCTGCTCGCCGGGTGCGAAGCCCATCAGCGGCAGCGCGGACACGTGCCGGCTGCCGCGGAAGTGCGCGGCGATCCGGGCGTACTGGTGCACGCCGCCGGTCGCGCCGGGCGCACTGACGAAGATCAGCCGCGGGTCGGTGGGCCCCTCGGCGAGGGTGACCGGCTCGGACAGTTCCTCCAGCTCGGCCGGGGACGCGAACATCGGACGCGTGTTCGCGGCGGCCTTGAGCATCCGCATCGCCTCCACCAGCTTCCCGCCGCGGACGGCGGCGTGGAACATGCCGACGAGCGTCTCGTCGCCGTGCGCCGCGGGCCGCCCGGCCGTGGCGACCGGCGTCGCACCGGGTGCGGGGGCCTGCTCGATCTGCTCGTGCAGCCGCCGGGCGAGCTTCACCGGGGTCGTGCTGTCGAAGACGATCGACCCCGCGAGCCGCAGCCCGAGGACCTCGCCGAGCTGGTTGCGCAGCCCGACCGCGACGAGCGAGTCGAAGCCCAGCTCCAGGAAGCCGCGCTCCGGGTCGACCGCCGCCGGGTCCTCGTGGCCGAGCAGCCCGGCCGTGTAGCCGGTGACGAGCTCGACGAGCAGCGCCTCCTGCCCGGCCGGGTCGAGGTGGCGCAGCCGCTCCCGCACCGTGACCGGCGACGAGCCCGCCGCGGCGGCGGTGCGGCGGGTGCGCGGCACCAGGTCCCGCCACAGCGCGGGCAGCGCCTGCTGCACGGCCAGCCCGGCGACGTTGATCCGGGTCGGCACGACGACCGGCTCCGGCCGGGCGAGTGCGGCGTCGAACAGGGCGAGGCCGTCGGCGGCGTCGAGGGCGGGCAGCCCGCCGCGGGCCATCCGCTCCAGGTCGGCGTCGCCGACCTGCTCGGTCATGCCGCTCCCCCGGCCCCACGGGCCCCAGCCGAGCGACACCGCGGGCAGCCCGAGCCCGGCCCGGTACCGGGCCAGCCCGTCGAGGCCCGCGTTGGCGGCGGCGTAGTTGGCCTGCCCGGCGCTGCCGAGGATCCCCGACACCGACGAGTAGAGGACGAACGCGGCCAGCGGCAGCTCGCGGGTCGCGGCGTGCAGGTGCCACGCGGCGTCGAGCTTGGGACGCAGCACCCCGGCGAGGCGCTCGGGGGTGAGCGAGCCGGTGAGGCCGTCGTCGAGGACGCCGGCGGTGTGGACGACCGCGGTCAGCGGGCGCCCGGCCGGGACGGACCCGACCAGCGCGGTGACGGCGTCGGGGTCGCCGGCGTCGCACGCGGTGACGGTGACGGCGGCGCCGAGCGCGGTCAGCTCGTCGCGCAGCGCGGCCGCGCCGGGGGCGTCCGGGCCGCGCCGGCTCGCCAGCAGCAGGTTCCGGGTCCGGCCGGTCGTGACGAGGTGCCGGGCGAGCAGCGCACCGAGCCCACCGGTGCCGCCGGTGACCAGGACGGTGCCGTCCGGGTCCCAGTCCGCCGCCGGACGCGTGGTGTCCGGTGCGGCCTCCGGCAGCCGGGCCAGGCGGGCGGCGCGGACCGCGTGGTCGCGGACCAGCAGCTGCTGCTCGTCGAGCAGCAGCAGGTGCGGCAGGACCCCGGCCGAGCGGAACGTGTCGTCGAGGTCGACGAGCCGGATCCGGCCCGGGTTCTCCGTCTGCGCGGCGCGCACCAGGCCCCAGACGGCGGCGGCCGCCGGGTCGGTGACGGTCTCGCCGTCGGCGGCGACCGCACCCCGCGTGACGACGACGAGGCGCGCGTCGGCGAGGCGCGGCTCGTCGAGCCACTCCTGCAGCAGGCCCAGCACCCGGGTGGTCAGGGTGTGCACGGCGGCCGCGCCGCCGTCCGGGTCGCCGACGACCGGGATGAGGAAGACGTCGGGGGCGAGCCCGGTGTCGCCGACGGCCCCGCCGAGGGACTCGGCGTAGGCGCTGACGGTCTCGTCGGCGCGGTGCATCGCGTAGCCGAGGTCGAGCTCGTCGTCGCCGACGACGGCCCAGCGGGTGCCCGCGGCGCGGTCGCCGAGCTCGACGGGGGTCCAGTGCAGGCCGAACAGCCCACCCTGCCCGGTCGCGGCGGGTGCCGGCGCATCGCCCGTCCCTCCGGTGTGGACGGTGTCGGCGGTGAGCACCGGGGCGCCGGTGGGGTCGGTGGCGACGAGGGCGAACGTCCCGGGACCGGTCCCGGTGATCCGCACGCGCAGCGTGCCGGCGCCGGTGGCGTGCAGGGTCAGGCCCTCGATCCGGTCCGGCCCGGTGGCGGCGTCGGTCGTGGCGTCGGTGGTGGCGTCCCGGCCGAGCGCGGCGGCGGTGCGCAGGGCCGCGTCCAGCAGCGCGGGGTGCAGGCCCCAGCCGTCGGCGGTGGCGCCGTCGGGGAGGGTGACCTCGGCGAGGATCTCGCCGTCGCGAACCCACGTCCCGGGTGTGCCGGCTGCCTGCCGGGCGTCGCGCGGCGGCCACTCGCCGGGGTCCGCGACGGTGTCCCGGCCGTCGTCGGGTGCCAGGACGCCGCGGGCGTGCAGGGTCCACGGCGCGTCGTCGGAGGGGCGGGCGTGCACGGTCAGCCGCAGACGCCCACCGACGGCACCGGTGCCGGTGCCGGTGTCCACGGCGGTGTCGACGGCGCTGTCCACGGAGACCTGCAGGGCCACGCCGTCGCGGTCGCCGACGCTCAGCGGGGCGACGAGATCGAGCTCCTCGACCCGCGGGGCGCCGACCTGGTCACCGGCGCGGACCGCGAGCTCGGCGAACACGGTGGCGGGCACCGGACCGCCGGGCAGCCACGGCTGGGTCCGCCGGGAGAGCCGTCCGGTGAGGACAGTGCGGTCGGCGTCGGCGAGGACGACGGCCGCGCCGAGCAGCGGGTGCCCGGCGGCGGTGAGGCCGAGCCCGGCCGCGTCGGCGGTGGCGGCCCGCAGCGTCGGCCAGTACCGCTCCCGGTCGAACGGGTAGGTCGGCAGCGGCACCGGGGCGGCGTGCGGGGTGGTGGTGCCCTCGGCGACCGCCGCCCAGCCGACGCCGGTCCCGCGGGTCCACAGTGCACCGGCCGCGCCGAGCAGGGTGGCCTCCTCGCCGGCGTCGCGGCGCAGCGCGGGCACGGCGACCGCGTCGGGCGCGTTCTCGGCGACGAGCGCGGACAGCACCGCGTCGGGGCCGAGCTCGAGGAAGGTCCGGACGCCGAGCCCGGCCAGTGCCGCGACGCCGTCACCGAAGCGGACGGCGCCGCGGGCGTGCCGGACCCAGTAGCCGGGGTCGGTGAGCCCGCCGTCGACGGCGCCGGTCAGGTTCGACACGACGGGGATCTGCGGCTCGGCGAACGTGAGGCCGTCGACGACCCGGGCGAACGCGTCGAGCATCGGGTCGATCAGCGGTGAGTGGAACGCGTGGCTGACGGCGAGGGCGCGGGTGCTGCGGCCGTCGGCGTCGAACCGGGCCCGGACGGCGGCGACGGCGTCGGCGTCGCCCGAGACCACGACCGCGTCGGGGGCGTTGACGGCGGCGATCGCGACGTCGTCGCCCAGCAGCGGGGCGACCTCGTCCTCGCGGGCCCGCAGGGCGACCATCGCCCCGCCCGCGGGCAGGTCGGCCATGAGCCGGGCGCGGGCGGCGACGAGGGTGCAGGCGTCGTCGAGGGAGAGGACCCCGGCCACGTGCGCGGCGGTGATCTCGCCGACCGAGTGGCCGGCGACGTGGCCGGGTCGCACGCCCCAGGACTCGACGAGCCGGTAGAGCGCGACCCCGGTCGCGAACAGCACGGGCTGGGTGTGCCGGGTGTCGTCGAGCGCGGCCCGGTCGGTGCCCCAGACGACGTCGCGCAGCGCGGTGCCGAGCCGGGCGTCGAGCAGGTCGACGGTCTCGTCGAACGCGGCCGCGAACACCGGGAACCGGGCGTGCAGCTCCCGGCCGGCGCCGAGCCGCTGCGAGCCCTGCCCGGAGAACAGCACGGCGAGCCCGCCGCGGTCGCCGGTGGGCACGACGTCGCGGGCGGCCTCGGTGAGCCCGTCCGCGGTGTGGACGAGCAGCGCGCGGTGCGCGAACGCGCTGCGGGTGGTGGCCAGGGCGTGGCCGACGTCGGCCGGGGCGTGCCCCGGCCCGAGGTCGCGGAGGTGTTCCAGCTGGGCGTCGAGCGCCGTGGCGGAGCGGGCCGAGACCGGCCAGGCGACGGCCCGCGGCGACACCGCGGGCTCCGCCGGTTCCGCCGGGTCGGCGGGGGCCTGTTCGAGGACGACGTGGGCGTTGGTGCCGCTGATCCCGAACGACGACACCCCGGCGCGGCGGGCCCGCCCGGTCTCCGGCCAGGCGGTCTGCTCGGTGAGCAGCCGCACCGCCCCGGCGGACCAGTCGACGTGGCTCGACGGCGCGTCGACGTGCAGGGTCCGGGGCAGCGTCGCGTGCTGCAGTGCCAGCACGGTCCGGATCACCCCGGCGGCGCCGGCGGCGGCCTGGGTGTGGCCGAGGTTGGACTTCACGGAGCCGAGCAGCAGCGGCCGGCCGGGGTCGCGGTCGGCGCCGTAGGTGGCGAGCAGGGCCTGCGCCTCGATGGGGTCGCCGAGCGCGGTGCCGGTGCCGTGCGCCTCGACGGCGTCGACGTCGGCCGGGGACAGCCCGCCGCTCGCGAGCGCCTGGCGGATCACGCGCTGCTGCGCGGGCCCGTTCGGGGCGCTGAGCCCGTTCGACGCGCCGTCCTGGTTCACGGCCGACCCGCTGAGCACGGCGAGCACCGGGTGCCCGTTGGCGCGGGCGTCGGACAGCGTCTCGACGACGAGCAGGCCGATGCCCTCGGACCAGCCGGTGCCGTCGGCGCCGTCGGCGAAGGCCTTGCAGCGCCCGTCCGGGGCGAGGCCGCCGTGCAGGCTGAACCCGGAGAAGTTCGCCGGGGTGGTCATCACGGTGACGCCGCCGGCCAGCGCGAGGCCGCACTCCCCGTTGCGGACGGCCTGGGCCGCGAGGTGCAGCCCGACCAGCGACGACGAGCACGCCGTGTCCAGGGTGACGGCGGGGCCCTGCAGCCCGAGGGCGAACGACACGCGCCCGGACAGCACGCTGGCGGCGAGGCCGTTCCCGGCGTAGCCGCCCATGTCGTCGCCGGAGGCGAGGACGAGGTGGGTGTAGTCCTGCCCGTTGGTGCCGACGAACACGCCGGTGCGGCTGCCGCGCAGCTCGGCCGGGTCGATCCCGGACCGCTCGAACGCCTCCCACGCGGTCTCCAGCAGCAGCCGCTGCTGCGGGTCCATGGCGAGCGCCTCGCGCGGGGAGATGTCGAAGAACGACGGGTCGAACTCGGCGGCGCCGGGCAGGAACCCGCCGCGCTGGGTGGCGCTGGCGCCGGGCCCGTCACCGGCGAGCGCGTCGAGGTCCCAGCCGCGGTCGTCGGGGAACGGGCCGATGCCGTCGCGGTCGCCGGCGAGCAGCTCCCACAGGTCCTCCGGGGAGCGGACCCCGCCGGGGAACCGGCAGGCCATGCCGACGATCGCGACGGGCTCGTCCCGCCCGGACTCCGCCTCGGCCAGCCGTCGGCGGGTGTCGTGCAGATCGGCCGTGACCCACTTCAGGTAGTCGACGAGCTTCTGTTCGTCGGGCATGGTCCTGTCCGCCTCTCTCGTTCGTGGGGGTCCGGGGTCAGCTCGCCGACGACCGGCCGAGTTCGTTGTCGATGAAGGCGAGGACCTGCTCGGTGCTCGCCGCGTCGAGGCGCTCGTCGACGGCGGAGCGGCCGTCGGTGTGGGCCCCGTCGGGCCGGGCGCCGTCCCACCGCTCCAGCAGGCGGCGCAGCCGGCGGGCGACCCCGCTGCGGGTCTCGGGGTCGGCGCCGTCCGGGGACAGTGCTGCCTCCAGCCGGTCCAGCTCGGCCAGCGGCGACGCCGCTGCCGCCGGGCCCGCGGAGCCGACGACCTCGCCGTCGAGGTGGCGGGCCACCTCGGCCGGGGTGGGGTGGTCGAAGACCAGCGTCGCCGGGAGCCGGCTCCCGGTGGCGGCGGCCAGCCGCATCCGCAGCTCGACGCCGGTGAGCGAGTCGAACCCGAGCCGGCTGAAGTCCCGGTCGGCCGGGACGGCGTCGGCGCCGGTGTGCCCGAGCACGCCCGCCGTCTCGGTGCGGACCAGCTCCAGCAGCTCGGCGTACCGGGCGTCGGGCTCCAGCCCGGCGAGCCGCCGGAGCAGGCCGCCCGCGCCCTCGGTGGCCGCCGCGGTCCGGCGCCTGCTGCGCACCAGGGCGCGCAGCACGGCCGGGACGTCGCCCGCGGCCGCTCCGGCCCCGGCGGCGAACCGGGCCGCCACGGTGAACCGGTCACCGCGGGCGATGGCGGTGTCGAACAGGGCGAGCCCCTGGTCGGGCTGCAGCGGCGGCATCCCGGAGCGCTCGTGCCGTTCCCGCTCGGCGGCGTCGAGGGTGCCGGTCATGCCGGCGTCGGCGGACCACGGCCCCCAGGCCAGCGACAGTCCGGCCAGGCCGCGTGCCGCACGGTGCGCGGCGAGCGCGTCGAGGAAGCTGTTGGCGGCCGCGTAGTTGCCCTGGCCGGGGCCGCCGGTGATCCCGGCGACCGAGGAGTACAGGACGAACGCGGCCAGCGGCAGCTCGCGTGTCGCCTCGTGCAGGTGCCATGCGGCGTCCGCCTTCGGGCGCAGCACCCGGTCCATCCGGGTCGCGTCGAGCGACCCGACGGTGGCGTCGTCGAGCACGCCCGCGGTGTGCACGACCGCGGTCAGCGGGTGTGCGGCGGGGACCGAGCCGACGAGGCCGGCGACGGCGGCCGGGTCGGCGACGTCGCAGGCCGCGAGGGTGACCTCGGCGCCGAGCGCGGTGAGCTCGGCGCGCAGCTCGGCGGCCCCGGGGGCGTCCGGGCCGCGGCGGCCGGCGAGCAGCAGGTGCCGCACGCCGCGGGTGCTGACGAGGTGCCGCGCGAGCAGCGCACCGAGGCCACCGGTGCCGCCGGTGACCAGGACGGTGCCGTCCGGGTCCCACGCCGCCGCCGGTGCGGGAGCGTCCGGCGTGGCCCGGGTCAGGCGGGCGACGGTGAGGTCGCCGCCGCGCAGGGCCGCCTGGGTCTCCCCCGCCGCGGCCAGGCCGGGCAGGGCCTCCAGGGCGGCGCCGAGCCCGGCACCGGGGGCTTCCGGGTCGAGGTCGAGCAGCACGACGCTGCCCGGGTCCTCGGACTGCGCGGACCGGACGAGCCCCCAGACCGGGGCCGCGCCGAGGTCGGGCACGTCGCCCGCACCGGCGGCGACCGCACCCCGGGTGACGACGACGAGGCGGGAGCCGGTCGTGCGGGCGTCCCCGGACCAGCGCTGCAGCAGCTCCAGCACGGCGCCGGTGGTGGCACGCGTCGCGCCCGGCAGGTCGCTCACGGTGGTCCCGGTGACCGGGGCGAGGACGACCGGCGGCAGCGGGTCGCCGGAGTCGAGCAGCGCGCCGACCGAGGTCGCGCGGACCGGCGGTGTCCCGCCGGACGCGGCCAGGGCGTCGTCGAGCTCGGGCAGGCCGTCGCCGAGGACCCCCCACCCGGCCGTCGTGGTCCGGTCCGCCGGCGGTGCGGCGGTCCAGTCGAGGGTGAGGAGGGCGGCGTCGGTGGACCCGGCCGGACCGGTCGTGGCGGCGGGCTCGGCCAGGGTGAGCGCGCCCGCGGTGAGCACGGGTGCCCCCTGCGCGTCCGACGCCGCGAGGGTCCGGGTGCCGTCGCCGCGGTCGGTGAGCCGGACCCGCAGCACGGTGGCCTCCGACGCGTGCAGCGTGACGTCCCGCAGGGCGGCGAGGTCGGCGTCGTCGGTGGGCGCGCCGAACCGGACGGCGACGTCGAGCAGGGCCGGGTGCAGCGTGTACGCGGCACCGGCGGCGGGCTGCCCGGTGAGCTCGAGCTCGGCGAGCAGGGCCCCGTCGTGCCGCCAGCCCCCGCGGACCGTCACCGGCCCGACGGCGCCGGGTAGGCCGGGCAGCGGCGTCGCGCCCGGCGGCGGCCACGCGGCACCCGCCGGCTGCCCGGTGCCCGGCCCGGCCGCCGGATCGGTGGCCGGGGCCGCGGTCAGCACGCCGGTGGCGTGCCGCAGCCACCGGCCCGCACCGTCGACGTCCCCGGTGCCCCCGGCGGGGCCCTCGGCGGGCCGCGAGTGCACGTCGACGGGCCGGCGGCCGTCGTCGTCCGGTTCGCCGACCCTCACCTGCAGCAGCCGCGGCGCCCCGGTGGGCAGCGGCGCGGTGATCGTCAGCTCCTCGACGGTCGTGGCGCCGATCTCGTCGCCCGCGCGGACCGCGAGCTCGGCGAGCACCGACGCGGGGAGGGCGGGGAGGTCGTCGCCGGCCCACCCCAGGTCGGCGGGCGTGAGGCGGCCGGTCAGGAGGATCTCGTCCGACCCGGCGACGGCGGTCGCGGCGCCGAGCAGCGGGTGCCCGCCGGCGCGCAGGCCGAGGCCACCGGCGTCGGCCGGGGTCGTGGCGGCGACGGTGGGCCAGAAGCGTTCCCGCTGGAACGGGTACGTCGGCAGCGCCACCGGCCGGGTCGCGGTCCCGTCGAGGACGGCCGCCCAGTCCACCGCGGTCCCGGCGACGTGCAGCCGGGCCAGCGCGGTGAGCAGGGTGCGGTCCTCGTCGCCGGCGCCGCGCAGCGCCGGGACGACCACCGCGGAGTCGGGCACGCAGGAGCGGGCCGGGGCGGACAGCACGGCGTCCGGCCCGATCTCCAGGAACGCGGTCGTCCCGCGGCCGGTCAGCGCCCGCACCGCGTCGGCGAAGCGCACCGTGTCGCGCACGCCCTGCACCCAGTGCTCCGGGTCGCACAGCTCGGCGGCGGCCGGGGCACCGGTGACCGTCGAGACCACGGGGATCCGCGGCTCGGCGGGGTCCAGCCCGGCGACGACCGCGCGGAACCCGTCGAGCATCGGCTCCATCAGCGGCGAGTGGAACGCGTGGCTGACCCGCAGCGCCGTGGTGCGGCGCCCCCGTCCGGCCAGCTCGGCGGCGACGGCGTCGACCTCGGCGGCCGCACCGGACAGGACCACCGCGGACGGGCCGTTCACGGCGGCGACGGCGACGCCGCCGGTCAGCAGCGGCGCGAGCTCCTCCTCGTCCGCCTCGACGGCGACCATCGCGCCACCGCCCGGCAGGGCCGCCATCAGGCGGGCCCGGGCGGCGACGAGCGTGCAGGCGTCCTCCAGCGAGAACACGCCCGCGACGTGGGCGGCGGCGATCTCGCCGACCGAGTGCCCGGCGACGGCGTCCGGGGTGAGGCCCCAGGACTCCAGGAGCCGGAACAGCGCGACCTCGACGGCGAACAGTGCGGGCTGGGTGGCGCCGGTGTCGTCGAGCGCGGCGGCGGCGGTGTCGCCGTCGCCCCAGACGACGTCGCGCAGCGACGGGTCCAGGTGGGCGAGCGTGGTGTCGAGCGCGTCGGCGAACACGGGGTGGCGGGCGTGCAGCTCGCGGCCCATGCCGAGGCGCTGGGCACCCTGCCCGGAGAACAGGAACGCCGTGGACCGCTCGATCGCCTCGGCCCGCGCGACCTCGGTGACACCGGCTGCCCCGGCGCCGGCGAGGAGCACGGCGCGGTGCTCGAACACCGACCGGCCGGTGGCCAGCGCGTACCCGACGTCGGCGGCGGCGACGTCCGGGCGGGCGGCCGTCGCGGCGCGCAGCCGGTCGAGCTGGGCGTCGAGCGCGGGCCCGGAGCGGGCGGAGACCACCCACGGGGTGACGGCGGGCGCGGTCACCGCAGCCGGTGCCGGGAGCTCCGGTGCCTGCTCCAGCACGACGTGGGCGTTGGTGCCGCTGATCCCGAACGACGAGATCCCGGCCCGCCGGGCGCGCCCGGTCTCCGGCCACGGCGCCTGCTCGGTGAGCAGCTCGACCGACCCGGCGGTCCAGTCGACCCGGCTCGACGGGGCGGCGACGTTGAGCGTGCGCGGCAGCGTGCCGTGCCGCAGCGCGAGGATCATCTTGATCAGGCCGGCGGCGCCGGCCGCGGCCTGGGTGTGGCCGATGTTGGACTTCACCGAGCCGAGCAGCAGCGGGTGCTCCCGGTCCCGGCCGTAGGCGGCGAGCAGGGCCTGCGCCTCGATCGGGTCGCCGAGCACGGTGCCGGTGCCGTGCGCCTCGACGGCGTCGACGTCGGCCGGGGTCAGGCCGCCGGAGGCGAGGGCCTGCCGGATGACCCGCTGCTGGGACGGCCCGTTGGGCGCGGTCAGGCCGTTCGAGGCGCCGTCGGAGTTGACGGCGGAGCCGCGGACGACGGCGAGGATCTCGTGCCCGCGGGCGACCGCGGTGGACTGCCGCTCCAGCACGAGCACGCCGACGCCCTCGGCCCAGCCGGTGCCGTCGGCGTCGTCGGAGAACGCCTTGCACCGCCCGTCGGGGGCGAGGCCGCCCTGCCGGGTGAACCCGGCGAAGCTCGTGGAGGTCGACATGACGGTGACGCCGCCGGCGAGCGCGGCGTCGCACTCCCCCGCGCGCAGCGCCTGGGCCGCCCAGTGCACCGCGACCAGCGACGACGAGCAGGCGGTGTCCACGGTGACCGCGGGGCCCTCCAGGCCGAACGCGTAGGCGAGCCGGCCGGAGATGACGCTCGCGGCGAGGCCGGTCCCGGCGTGGCCCTCGACGTCGTCCGGGGAGCGCAGCAGGAGGTTCGCGTAGTCCTGCCCGTTGGTGCCGACGAACACGCCGGTGCGGCTGCCGCGCAGCCGGGCCGGGTCGGTGCCGGTGCGCTCGAACGCCTCCCACGTGGTCTCCAGCAGCAGGCGCTGCTGCGGGTCCATCGCGACGGCCTCGCGGGGCGAGATGTCGAAGAAGGCGGGGTCGAAGCCGGCGGCGTCGTGCAGGAAGCCGCCCTCGCGGGTGGCGCTGCGGCCCTGGCCGTCGCCGGCGAGGACGTCGAGGTCCCAGCCGCGGTCGGTCGGGAAGCCGGTGATGCCGTCGTCGCCGTCGACGAGCATCCGCCAGAACTCGTCGGGCGTGGTGATCCCGCCGGGGAGCCGGCAGGCCGTCCCGACGACGACGATCGGGTCGTCGGCGTCGGCGACGGTCACGCCGGTGGGCTCGGCGCCGCCGGTCTCGCCGGTCAGCTCCGCGACCAGGTGTGCGGCCAGTGCACGCGGCGTGGGGTGGTCGAAGACGAGGCTCGCGGGCAGGGACAGGCCGGTCGCGGCGGACAGCGCGTTGCTGAGCTCGACCGCGGTGAGCGAGTCGAAGCCCAGGTCGCGGAACGGTTTCGCGGGTCGGATCGCGTCCGGCCCGGAGTGCCCGAGCACCCCGGACGCGGTGTCGCGCACCAGGTCGAGCAGGACGGCGGTCCGGTCGTCCGGCCCGGCGGCGGCGAGCCGGGCGCGCAGCCCGCCCGCGGCGTCGTCGAGGCGGCGGCGCGTCTCCTCCGCGGCGCGGGCGATGTCCCGGGCGGCGGGCAGGTCCGCGAGCAGCGGGCTGGGCCGCACCGACAGCAGCGCCTCCAGCCGGCGCGGGCGGGTGAGGTCGGCGAACACCAGGGTGGGCTGCGGCTCGGCGACCGCCCGGACCATCGCCCGGACGGCGAGGTCCGGGTCCAGCAGCCCGTCCGGGGTCGTCCCGGTGCCGGTGTGCCGGGCGGCCATGCCGTCGCCGGCCCAGGCGCCCCAGGCGACGGCGGTGGCCGGGCGGCCCTCGGCGACGCGGCGGGCGGCGAGCGCGTCGAGGGCGGCGTTCGCGGCGGCGTAGCCGGCCTGGCCGGGGTTGCCGACGCTGCCCACCACCGAGGAGAACAGGACGAACGCGTCGAGCTCGCGGTCGCGGGTCAGCTCGTCGAGCAGCAGTGCGGGGGCGAGCTTGGCGCGGAACACCCCGCCGAGGCGCTCGGTGGTGAGCCCGGTGAGGACGCCGTCGTCGAGGACGCCTGCGGCGTGCACGACGCCGGTGAGCGGCCGGTCGGCCGGGATCGCGCCGAGCACCGCGGACAGCTGGTCCCGGTCGGCGGCGTCGCACGCGGCGACGGTGACGCCCGCACCGAGCTCCTCCAGCTCCGCGCGCAGCGCCTCGGCGCCGGGGGCGTCCGGGCCGCGGCGGCCGAGCAGCACGAGGTGGTCCGCCCCGCGCTCGGCGAGCCGGCGGGCGACGTGCCCGCCGAGGGCGCCGGTGCCGCCGGTGATCAGGACGGTGCCGGTCGGGGTCCAGTCCCCGGCCGGCTCACCCGCCGGTCCGTCGGCGGGCCCGGCCGGTGCCGGGGTCATGCGGCGGCCGTGGGCGCCGGTGGCGCGCAGCGCGACCTGGTCCTCGTCTCCGGCGAGCACGGCAGGGAGCCGGCGGGCGGTGGCGGCGTCCAGCTCGGCGGGCAGGTCGACCAGGCCGCCCCACTGGCGGGGCAGCTCCAGCGCGGCGACCCGGCCCAGGCCCCAGACGGCGGCCTGGAGGGGTGCGGCCGGTGCCTCGCCCGCCGGTGCGACGGCGCCGCGGGTCACGGCGTGCACCCGGGCGGCGACGCCGGTGTCGGCGAGCGCGGCGGCGAGCGCCGCGGTCGCGGCGAGCCCGGCGGGCACCGCGTCCACCCCGGACCCGGTGTCGTCCACGGTGGACACGCACGGGGTCTCGTCGAGCCCGAGCAGGGACACGACGCCGGTGGTCCCGGCGGTCGCGTGCTCGGTGAGCGCCGCGGCGAGCCCGGCGCGGCCGGTGTCGCCGTCGGCGAGGTCGACCCGGCGGGTGTCCGGGCCGAGCGCGGCGACGACGTCGCCGACCCACGGGTCACCGGCCGCGGCGGCCGGGACGAGCACCAGGTACCGGCCCGGTCCGGCGGAGGTGGGCAGCGCCAGCGGGCGCCAGGTCTCCCGGTGGCGGAGCCGGTCCACCGAGGCGTCGGTGCGGCGCCGGGTGCGCCAGGCGGCGAGTGCGGGCAGGACGGCGCCGAGCCGGTCGCCGTCGACGTCGAGCCGGGTGGCGAGCTCGCCGACGTCCTCCCGCTCGACGGCGGCCCAGAACTCGGCGTCGTCGCCGGTGCCGGTCGTCTCGCCGGTGGCGAGCCGCGGCCAGAACCGCTCGTGCTGGAAGGCGTAGGTGGGCAGGTCGGCGCCGCGGCCGGTGCCGGTGAGCCCGGCCGCCCAGTCGACGTCGACGCCGGCGACGTGCAGCCGGGCGAGCGCGGTGAGCAGCGCGGCCTCCTCGCCGCGGCCGGACCGCAGCGCGGGGGTGACGACGGCCGCGTCGTCGCCGGTGCCGGGCAGCGCGGCCCGGGCCGGGGCGGACAGCACGCCGTCGGGGCCGATCTCCAGGAAGGCGGTGACGCCGCGGCCGGTGAGGGTGGCGATGCCGTCGGCGAAGCGCACGGACTCGCGGACGTGGCGCACCCAGTGCTCCGGCGTCGCGAGGTCGTGCGGCGAGCCCGCCCCGGCGAGGAGCGACACGACCGGGATGGTGGGCAGCGTGTAGGTGAGGTCCTGCGCGACGGCACGGAAGTCGTCGAGGACGGGGTCCATCAGCGGCGAGTGGAACGCGTGGCTGACCCGCAGGGCCGTGGTGCGGCGGCCGCGGCCGGCGAGCTCGGCGGCGACGGCGTCGACCTCGGCGGCCGCACCGGACACGACGACGGCCGCCGGCCCGTTCACGGCGGCGATCGCGGTCCCGCCGGTGAGCAGCGGGATCACCTCGTCCTCGCCCGCCTCGACGGCGGTCATCGCGCCGCCGGCGGGGAGGGCGTCCATCAGGCGGGCGCGGGCGGCGACCAGCCGGCACGCGTCGGCGAGGGAGAACACCCCGGCGACGTGCGCGGCGGCGATCTCGCCGACCGAGTGGCCGGCGAGCTGGTCGGGCCGCACGCCCCACGACGTGACGAGCCGGTACAGCGCCACCTCGATCGCGAACAGCGCCGGCTGGGTGTGGCGGGTGCGGTCCAGGGCGTGGGCGGCGGTGTCGCCATCGCCCCAGACGACGTCGCGCAGCGAGCAGCCGAGCTCGGCGTCGAGGAGGGCGACGATCTCGTCGAACGCGTCGGCGAACACTGCGAAGCGGGCGTGCAGCTCGCGGCCCATGCCGAGGCGCTGCGCCCCCTGCCCGGAGAACAGGAACGCGGTGCCACGCGTGACGGCGGCGCCGCGGGCGGCCTCGGTGGGCCCGTCGGGCCCGGCGAGCAGCACGGCGCGGTGCTCGAACAGGGCGCGCCCGGTGGCGAGGGTGTGCGCGACGCCGGACGGGGGCAGATCGGGTGCGGCGGCGCGCAGGCGGTCGAGCTGGGCGTCGAGGGCGGCGGGGGTCCGCGCGGAGACCGGCCAGGCGACGACGTCCGGGGTGGACACCGCTGCCGGCGCGGGCTCCGCGGGCGCCTGCTCCAGCACCACGTGCGCGTTGGTGCCGCTGATCCCGAACGACGACACCCCGGCGCGGCGGGCGTGCCCGGTCTCCGGCCACGGGGTCTGCTCGGTGAGCAGCGCGACGGTGCCGTCCGACCAGTCGACGTGCGACGACGGCTCGGTGACGTGCAGCGTGCGCGGCAGCTCGCCGTGCGCCATCGACATGATCATCTTGATCAGCCCGGCGGCACCGGCCGCGGACTGGGTGTGCCCGATGTTGGACTTCACCGAGCCGAGCAGCAGCGGCTGCTCCGGGGCCCGGTCGCGGCCGTAGGTGGCGAGCACGGCCTGGGCCTCGATGGGGTCGCCCAGCGGGGTGCCGGTGCCGTGCGCCTCGACGGCGTCGACGTCGGCGGTGGACAGTCCGGCGTCGGCCAGAGCCTGCCGGATGACCCGCTGCTGGGCGGGCCCGTTCGGGGCGGTGAGGCCGTTGGACGCGCCGTCCTGGTTGACCGCGGACCCGCGGACGACGGCGAGCACCCGGTGCCCGTGGTGGCGCGCGGCGGAGAGCCGCTCCAGGGTGAGCACGGCCGCGCCCTCGGACCAGCCGGTGCCGTCGGCGGAGTCGGAGAACGCCTTGCAGCGCCCGTCGCCGGCGAGGCCGCCCATCCGGGAGAAGCCGGTGAAGTTCGCGGGGGTCGTCATCACGGTGACGCCGCCGGCGAGTGCCATGTCGCACTCCCCCGCCCGCAGCGCCTGCGCGGCGAGGTGCAGCGACACCAGCGACGACGAGCAGGCGGTGTCGACCGAGAGGGCGGGGCCCTCCAGGCCGAGGGCGTAGGCGAGGCGCCCGGACACGACGCTGACCGCGAGGCCGGTGGTCGCGTGGCTCGCGATGTCGTCGGCGGAGCGCATGACCAGGCCGGAGTAGTCCTGGCCGGAGACGCCCATGAAGACGCCGGTGCGGCTGCCGCGCAGCGTGTGCGGGTCGATCCCGGCGCGTTCGGCGGCCTCCCAGGCGACCTCGAGGAGGATCCGCTGCTGCGGGTCCATGGCGAGGGCCTCGCGCGGGGCGATCCCGAAGAACTCGGCGTCGAAGCCGGCGATGTCGTCGAGGAACCCGCCCTGCCCGGTGAGCTCGCCGGGCTCGCCGCCGCCGAGCGGCGGGTGCCGGTCCCACTCGCGGTCCGGCGGGAAGCCGGTGATCGCGTCGGTGCCGCCGGCGACGAGGTCCCACAGCTGCTCCGGGGAGCCGACGCCGCCGGGGAACCGGCACCCGATCCCGACGACGACGATCGGGTCGTCGGCGTCGGCGCGCGCCGTCACGGAGCCGTCGGGGACGGTCGCCGCGTCGCCCCCGGCCAGCTCGTCGAGCAGGTACGCGGCGAGCCGTTCCGGCGTCGGGTAGTCGAAGATCAGCGTGGCGGGCAGGGTGAGCCCGGACGCGGTGCCCAGCCGGTTGCGCAGCTCGATCGCGGTGAGCGAGTCGAAGCCGATGCGGCGGAACTCGTGGCGGGCGTCGATCCCGTCGGGGCCGCCGAGCCCGAGGACGGTCGCGGCCTCGGTGCGGACGAGATCGACGAGGACGGGGCCGCGGTCGTCGGCGGGCAGCCCGGCGAGACGCTCGGCGAGGCCCGCGCGGGCGACGCCGGCGGTGCCGGCCCGGCGGCGGCCGCCGGTGCGCACGAGGCCGCGCAGCACGGCGGGGACGCCGTCGGCCGACGGCAGGTTCCCGCCGCCGGTGAGGCCGAGCGGGACGACGAGGGGTTCCGCGGCGAGGGTCGCGGCGTCGAAGAGCGCGAGGCCGTGCTCGACGGACAGCAGGGGCATGCCGCCGGTGCTGCCGACCCGGGCGACGTCGTGGTCGGACAGGCCGCCGGTCATCCCGGCGCCCTGCTCCCAGGCGCCCCAGGCCAGCGAGGTGGCGGGCAGCCCGAGGGCGTGCCGGTGCGCGGCCAGCGCGTCGAGGAAGGTGTTGCCGGCCGCGTAGTTGCCCTGGCCGGGGCCGCCCATGATCCCGGCCGTCGAGGAGTAGAGGACGAACGCGGCGAGGTCGTGGTCGCGGGTGAGGTCGTGCAGGTGCCAGGCGGCGTCGACCTTGGGGCGCAGCACGGTGTCGACGGCGTCCGGGGTCAGCGAGGTGACGGTGCCGTCGTCGAGGACGCCCGCGGTGTGCACGACCGCGGTGAGCGGGTGCGCGGCCGGGACGGCGTCGAGCAGGGCGGCGAGCGCGTCGCGGTCGGCGACGTCGCAGGCGGCGAGGATGACCTCGGCACCGGCCGCGGCCAGCTCGTCGCGCAGCTCGGTGGCGCCGGGCGCGCCGGGCCCGCGGCGGCTCGTGAGCAGCAGGTGCCGCACGCCGTGGGTCGCGACGAGGTGGCGGGCCAGTGCGGCGGCGAGCCCGCCGGTGCCGCCGGTGACGAGCACGGTGCCGTCCGGGTCGAGCGGCGGCGGGACGGTGAGCACGAGCTTGCCGACGTGCCGGGCGGAGCTCATGAACCGGAACGCCTCGACGGCGTGGCGCACGTCCCAGCTGCGGACCGGCAGCGGGGACAGCGCACCCTCGGCGAACAGGTCGAGGAGCGCGCGCAGCATCTCCTGGATGCGGTGCGGGTCGACGGCGCCGAGGTCGAAGAACCGGTAGGTGATCCCGGCGGGGAGGTCCGCGGCGTCGCGGATGTCGGTCTTGCCCATCTCCAGGAACCGGCCACCGTCGCCGAGCAGCCCCATCGAGGCGTCGACGAACTCCCCGGACAGGGCGTTGAGGACGACGTCGAGACCGCCGGGGAACTCGACGGCGAAGTCCAGGGTCCGCGACGACGCGATGTGGTCGTCGGCGACACCCAGCGAGCGCAGCACGTCCTGCTTCGGCTCCGACGCCGTCGCATAGACCTCGGCACCGAGGTGCCGGGCGATCTGCACCGCGGCCATGCCGACGCCACCGGCGCCCGCGTGGATCAGCACCTTCTCCCCCGGCCGGAGGCCGGCCAGGTCGACGAGCGCGTGGTAGGCGGTGAGGAACACCAGCGGCACCGACGCCGCCGTCTCCCAGTCCCAGCCGTCCGGGACGGTGGTGAGCATCCGCTCGTCTGTGACGCCGAGCGGGCCGAACCCGCCGAACAGCATGCCGGTGACGCGGTCGCCGGGGGCGAGTGTCGTGACGTCCGGCCCGACCGCGGTGACGACGCCCGCGGCCTCGGACCCGAACAGCCCGGCGTCGCCGGGGTACATCCCGAGCGCGTTGAGGACGTCGCGGAAGTTCAGGCCGGCGGCGCGGATCCCGACCCGGACCTCGTGCCCGGTGAGCGGGGCGAGGACGTCCGGGTGCGGTGCCAGCTCGAGGCCGTCGAGGCTGCCCTTGGCGCGGCAGCCGAGCCGCCACGGCGTCCCGGCCGGTGGGACGAGCGCGGCGCCGGACTCCAGCGCGGCGAGCCGCCCGACCCGGACGGCGCCGTCGCGGACGAGCGCCTGCGGCTCGTCGGCGTCGAACAGTGCGGGCAGCTGCGCGACGGCGGCGAGCGACGCGGGGGTGTCGTCGAGGTCGACGAGCAGCAGCCGGCCGGGGTTCTCCGACTGTGCGGAGCGCAGCAGGCCCCACACCGGGGCGGTGGCGAGGTCGAGCGGGCCGCCCGCGCCGTCGGCGACGGCGCCGCGGGTGAGGAACAGCAGCCGGGTGCGGGCGAGCCGGTCGTCGGCGAGCCACTGCTGGAGCAGCGCGAGGACCTCGCGGACCAGGGTGTGCGCGGCGGCCGGGTCGGTGTCGCCGGTGTCGCCGGAGCCGCCGGCGTCCAGCGGGACGGCGACGAGATCCGGGACGTTCCCGGAAGGACCGCCGTGCAGCTCGGCGAGGTCGGTCACGGTGCGCACGGGGGCGGGCGCACCCGATCCGCCGGCGGCCGGGGTCCCGGTGGCGAGGGCGGCGCCCAGCCGGTCCGCGGCCGTTCCCCGCGCGCCCGGTCCGGTGAGGATCGCCCAGCTCGCGGGCGCCTCCGCCGTGGTGAGGGTGTGCGGCACCCAGTCCATCCGGAACAGCGATCCCGTGTCGTCGCGGCGGCCCGGGCCCGCCGCGTCCGGCCCGGCGGCGCGCAGGGTGAGGGACTCGACGGAGATCACCGGCCGGCCCTGCGGGTCGGCGGCGCTGATCCGGACGGCGTCCTCGCCGGCGGAGGTGACGCGCACCCGCAGCGCGGTCGCGCCGGCGGCGTGCAGCGACACCCCGTTCCAGGCGAACGGCAGGAGGCTGCGGTCGTCACCGTCGGCGGAGGCGAACACGGTGCTGTGCAGGACGGCGTCGAACAGGGCGGGGTGCAGGCCGAACTCGGCGGCGTCGTCGGCGCCGGAGGCGGGCAGCGCGACCTCGGCGAGGATCTCGTCGCCGCGGCGCCACACCGCCTGCAGGCCGCGGAAGAGCGGGCCGTACTCCAGGCCGTTGCCGGCGTAGCGGTCGTAGAGGCCGTCGACGTCGACGGGCTCGGCGTCGCGGGGCGGCCAGGTGGTCGCGTCGAACTCCTCGACCTGCTCGCCGGTGGTGACCCGGCCGGTGGCGTGCCGGGTCCAGTCGGCGTCGGGGTCCTGGGCGGGGCGGGCGTACACGCTCACGTCGCGGACGCCGTCCGGGCCGGCGGCGCCGACGGCGATCTGCATCTGGACGGCGCCGGTGGCGGGCAGCACGAGCGGCGCGGCGAGCATGAGCTCCTCGACGCGGTCGCAGCCGGCCTGGTCGGCGGCGCGGACGGCGAGCTCGAGGAACCCGGTGCCGGGGAAGAACGCCATGCCGCCGACGACGTGCTCGGCGAGCCACGGGTGGGTGGCCAGCGACAGGGTGCCGGTGAGCAGCAGCTCGTCGGACCCCGCGACGGACATGGCGGCACCGAGCAGCGGGTGGTCGGCGGGGGCGAGCCCGAGCCCGGCGGCGTCACCGGCCCGGTGGACGGCCTTCGGCCAGTACCGCTCGTACTGGAACGCGTAGGTGGGCAGGCCGGTGCGGCGGGCGCCGGTGCCGGCGTGGAACGCCTCCCAGTCGACCGGGGTCCCGGCGACGTGCAGCGCGGCGAGGGCGGCGACGGCGGCGTCCTCCTCGTCGCGGTCGGTGCGCTGCAGCGCGACGGCGGTGGCGTCGGGGGCGGACTGCGCGGCGAGCGCGGTGAGCACGCCGGCCGGGCCGATCTCCAGGAACACCCCGGTGCCGGCGTCGGTGAGGGCGCGGACGCCGTCGGCGAACCGGACGGCGTCGCGGACGTGGCGCACCCAGTAGCCGGGGTCGCACAGCTCGGCCGTGGCCGGTGCGCCGGTGAGGGTGGAGACCAGCGGGATCTGCGGCTCGGCGTAGGACAGGCCCTCGGCGACGGCGCGGAACTCCGCCAGCATCGGGTCCATCAGCGGCGAGTGGAACGCGTGCGACACCCGCAGCCGGCTGGTGCGCCTGCCGCGGTCGGCGAGCCGGGCGGCGACGGCCAGGGTGGCGTCCTCCTCGCCGGACACCACGACCGACGACGGCCCGTTCACCGCCGCGATCGCGACGCCGTCGGTGAGCAGCGGGGCGACCTCGTCCTCGGTGGCCTCCACGGCGACCATGGCGCCGCCGCGGGGCAGCGCCTCCATCAGCGACGCCCGCGCGGCGACCAGCCGGCAGGCGTCGTCGAGGGAGAACACGCCGGCGACGTGGGCGGCGGCGATCTCGCCGATCGAGTGCCCGGCGACGGCGTCCGGGGTCACGCCCCAGGACTCGACGAGCCGGTACAGGGCGACCTCGACCGCGAACAGCGCGGGCTGGGTCCGGCCGGTCTCGTCGAGCGCGGCGGCGTCCCCGTCCCCCCAGACGACCTCCCGGAGGTCCTCCCCGAGCAGCGCGACGATCTCGTCGAACGCGGCGGCGAACACTCCGAACCGGGCGTGCAGCTCGCGGCCCATGCCGAGGCGCTGCGCGCCCTGCCCGGAGAACAGCGCGGCGAGCCGGGGGCGCCCGGTGACCTGACCGAGCACGACGCCCGGCGCGCTGCCGTGCTCCAGCCAGCCGGCGAGCGCGTCGCGCCCGGCGCGGCCGTCCGGGCCGGTGACGACGGCGAGCCGGTGCTCCTGCGCGGCGCGGGTGGTGGCGAGCGAGTACGCGGTGTCCAGCGCGGCGGGTGCGCCGTCGCCGTCCAGGTGGGTGAGCAGCGCGGCGGCCTGGTCGCGCAGGGCGGCCGGGGTGCGCGCCGAGACCGTCCAGGGCAGGACCTGCGGGACGCGGGTGGCGGGCTCGGCGGCGGGCTCGGCCGGGGCGGGTGCCTGCTCGACGATGACGTGCGCGTTGGTGCCGCTCACCCCGAAGGAGGAGACGCCGCTGCGCCGCGGCCGGTCCGCCGTGGGCCACGGGCGCGCCTCGGTGAGCAGCTCGACCGCGCCGGTGGACCAGTCGACGTGGGTCGACGGGCGGTCCACGTGCAGGGTGCGGGGCAGCTCCCCGTGCCGCATCGCCATGATCATCTTCATGACGCCGGCGACGCCGGACGCGGCCTGGGTGTGGCCCATGTTCGACTTGACCGAGCCGAGCGCGAGGGGCCGTTCGCGGTCCCGGCCGTAGGTGGCGAGGATGCTCTGCGCCTCGATCGGGTCGCCCAGCGGCGTGCCGGTGCCGTGCGCCTCGACGGCGTCGACGTCGCCGGTGGACAGCTCGGCGTTGGCGAGCGCGGCGCGGATGACGCGCTGCTGGGACGGCCCGTTCGGCGCGGTGAACCCGTTCGAGGCACCGTCCTGGTTGACCGCGGAGCCGCGGACGACGGCGAGCACCGGGTGCCCGTTGCGGCGGGCGTCGGAGAGCCGTTCCAGCACGAGGATCCCGGCGCCCTCGGACCAGCCGGTGCCGTCGGCGCCCTCGGCGAAGGCCTTGCAGCGGCCGTCGCGGGCCAGCCCGCCCTGGCGGCTGAACTCGACCAGCGAGCCGGGCGTCGACATGACGTTGACGCCGCCGGCCAGAGCCAGGGAGCACTCCCCGTTGCGGAGGGACTGCACGGCGAGGTGCAGCGCGACCAGCGACGACGAGCAGGCCGTGTCGACGGTGAGCGCGGGCCCCTCCAGCCCCAGGGTGTAGGACAGCCGCCCGGACGCGGCGCTGGCGGCGATGCCGGTGCCGACGTCGCCGGTCGCGTCGTCGAGCGAGCGGACCAGCAGGTAGGCGTAGTCCTGCCCGTTGGTGCCGATGAACGCGCCGGTGCGGCTGCCGCGCAGCCGGCCGGCGTCGATGCCGGCGCGCTCGATCGCCTCCCAGGCGGTGGTCAGCAGCAGCCGCTGCTGCGGGTCCATCGTGACGGCCTCGCGCGGCGAGATCCCGAAGAAGCCGGGATCGAAGTCGGCGACGCCGTCCAGGAACCCGCCCCGCATGCTGATCTCGGTGTCCCGGGCGTCGGTGCCGCCGGAGTGCAGCGCGTCGAGGTCCCAGCCGCGGTCGGTGGGGAACCCGGAGATCACGTCGGTGCCGCCGGCGACCATGTCCCACAGGGCCTCGGGCGAGTCGACGCCGCCGGGGAACCGGCAGCCCATGCCGACGACGGCGATCGGCTCGGTGGCCGCGGCCTGCAGCATGCGGTTCTGCCTGCGCAGCCGGTCGGTCTCCTTCACCGCGGCGCGCAGCGCGGTGACGACGTCGTTGCCACCGGCGGGTGCGTGGTTCTCGTTCATCGTCTGCTTCCTCACTCGCGCTACAGGTCGTCGGACCGGCCGTCGAGGGCGGCCCGCACCAGGTCGTCGACGGACATTGCGTCGACCTCGGGGCCGCCGGGACCGCTCCCGGTGTCGTCGTCGCCGGCGGGGTCCTCGCCACGGCCGGTGAGCCGCAGCAGCGGCTCCAGCACGCCGAGCTCGCGGAGCCGTTCCAGGGGCACGGTGGCGAGCGCGGCGCGGATCTCGGCCTCCTCGCCACCGGTGCCGCCGGCGTCGGGGTCGTCGCCGGCCAGCTCGTCGAGCAGGTACCGGGCGACGGCGGCGGGGGTCGGGTGGTCGAACACCAGCGTCGCCGGCAGTCCCAGGCCGGTGGCGGCGCCGAGCTGGTTGCGCAGCTCGACCGCGCCGAGGGAGTCGATGCCGAGGTCGCGGAAGGACCGTTCGGCGCCGACGTCGTCGGTGCCGGGGTAGCCGAGGACCTGCGCGGCACGGGTCCGCACCAGGTCCACGACGGTGTCCAGCCGCCGTGCGGGCGGCAGTGCCGCGAGCGTCGCGGCGAGGTCGTCCTCCCCCGCGCCGGGGCGGGGCCCCGCCTGCCCGGCGACGAGCTCGGCGTAGCCGGGGAATTCGCGCAGCAGCGGGCTGGGGCGGGTGCCGCCGAACGCGCCGGCGAACCGGTCGAGCTCGACCTCGGCGACGACCGCGGTGGGCGCCGTCGCCGCGACCAGGCGGAGCATGGCCTCCACCGCCAGCGCCGGGTCCATCGCACCGATCCCGGTGCGGCGGGCCGCGTCGTCGGCGGAGCCGTCGCCCGCCATCCCGCCGCCGCCCCAGACTCCCCAGGAGATCGAGGTGGCCGCGGCGCCGCGGGCCCGGCGCTGCTCGGCGAGCGCGTCGAGCACGGCGTTGGCGGCCGCGTAGTTGGCCTGGCCGGGGTTGCCGACCGCCGAGGACGCGGACGAGAAGAGGACGAACGCCTCCAGGCCGGCGCCGGCGGTCAGCTCGTCGAGCAGCAGCGCGGCGGTGACCTTGGACCGGAACACCTCCTGGTAGCGCTCGGGGGTGAGGCGGTCGAGGATCCCGTCGTCGAGGACGCCGGCGGCGTGCACGACGCCGGTCAGCGGCCGGTCGGCGGGGATCGCGTCCAGTACCGCGGAGAGCTGCTCCCGGTCGGCGGCGTCGCACGCGGCGACGGTGACGCCCGCGCCGAGCGCCTCCAGGTCCGCACGCAGCGCGTCCGCGCCCGGTGCGTCCGGGCCGCGGCGGCCGAGCAGCACCAGGTGCTGCGCGCCGTCGGCGGCGAGCCGCCGCGCCACGTGCCCGCCGAGGGCGCCGGTGCCGCCGGTGACGAGCACCGTGCCGCTCGGCGTCCACGCCGTCGTGTCCTCGCTCGGCGGGGCCGGGACGAGCCTGCGGGCCAGGATCGCGGAGCCGCGGACGGCCACCTGGTCCTCGCCCTGCTGCGTGCCGTCCGGGCCGTCCGTGCCGGCGAGCACGGCGCCGAGCGCCGCCGCGGCACGCGGGTCGGGGTCCTCGGGCAGGTCGGCCAGGCCACCCCAGCGCTGCGGGTACTCCAGCGCCGCGACCCGGCCCAGCCCCCAGATCCCGGCCTGCAGCGGCCGTGCCGGGCGGTCGGAGCCGCCGGTGGAGACCGCGCCGCGGGTGACGCACCACAGCGGGGCGTCGACGCCGGCGTCGCCGAGCGCCTGCAGCAGGCCGGTGGTGAGCCCGATCCCCTCGGGCACGTCGCCGGTGAGGTCGTCGCGCAGGGCGAGCAGTGACACGACCCCGGCGACCGGGGTCCCGGCGGGCAGCTGCGCGGTGATCGCGGCGGCCACCTCGGCCCGGTCGGTGGACCCGGTCGTGACGGTCACGACCTCGGCACCGATCCCCGCGAGCACCGTGGTCACCCACGGGTCCCCGGCGGCGCCGTCGGGCAGCACGGCCAGCCAGGTGCCCTCGGGTGCGCGGCGCTGCCCGGCGGCGGGGCCGGTCAGGCGCTTCCACACGATGCGGTGCCGCCAGCGGGCCAGCCGCGCCTCGTCAGCACGGCGGCTGCGCCAGTCCATCAGCGCGGGCAGCACCGCGGACAGGGCCGCGCCCTCGACGTCGAGCTGCGACTCCAGCGCGGAGAAGTCCTCCTGGGCGACGGCCTCCCAGAAGGCGGCGTCGATCTCGTCGGGTGTGCCCGGGCCGCCGGGTGCGGCGGCGCGGGTCTCCTGGCCCGGCATGACGTCCGGCCAGAACCGGCCGCGCTGGAACGGGTAGGTCGGCAGGTCGGCCCGGCGGGTGTCGTGGCCGGCGAAGAACGCCGCCCACCGCGGGCCCGCGCCGTGGGTGTGCAGCCGGGCGAGTGCGGCGACGAGCGTCGCGTCCTCGTCGCGGTCGCGGCGCAGTGCGGGGACGGCGACCGCGTCCGGCGCGCTGCGCGGCACGAGCGCGGACAGCACGGCGTCCGGACCGAGCTCGAGGAACGTGGTGACGCCGCGGGCGGCGAGTGCCCGGACGCCGTCGGCGAACCGGACGGTGCCCCGCACGTGCCGCACCCAGTACTCCGCCGAGCGGAGCTCGTGGGCCGCGGCGACCTCCCCGGTCAGGTTGGACACCACCGGGATGCGCGGCTCGTGGTAGTCGAGCCCCTCGGCGACCGTGCGGAACTCCGCGAGCATCGGGTCCATCCGTGCCGAGTGGAAGGCGTGGCTGACCCGCAGCCTGCTGGTGCGACGGCCCCGATCGGCGAGGACGCCGGCCAGTGCGGTCACGGCGTCGTCGTCGCCGGAGAGGACGACCGAGCCGGGCCCGTTCACCCCGGCGATCGCGACGCCGTCGGTGAGCAGCGGGGTCACCTCGTCCTCGTCCGCCTCGACGGCGACCATGGCGCCGCCGGCCGGGAGTGCCTGCATGAGACGGGCGCGGGCGGCGACCAGCCGGCAGGCGTCGTCGAGGTCGAGGACCCCGGCGACGTGCGCGGCGGTGATCTCGCCGATCGAGTGCCCGGCGACGAAGTCCGGGCGGACCCCCCAGGACTCGACGAGCCGGTACAGCGCGACCTCGACCGCGAACAGCGCCGGCTGGGTCGCGCCGGTCTCGGCGAGCGCGTCCGCGTCGGTCCCCCACACGGTCTCGCGCAGCGGCCGGTCGAGGTGACCGTCCAGCCGGGCGAGCACCGCGTCGAAGGCCTCGGCGAACACCGGGTGCCGCTCGTACAGCTCGCGGCCCATCCCGGGCCGCTGGGCGCCCTGCCCGGAGAACAGGGCGGCGCTGCGGCCGCTGCGCTCCAGGCGGTGCGTGGCGACCTGCGGGGCGGTGCCGCCGTCGGCGACGGCCGTGAGCCCCGCGACGAGCTCGTCCCGCCCGGTGGCGGTGACCGCGGCCCGGTGGTCGAACGCGGCCCGGCCGGTCGCCAGTGCGTGGGCCAGGTCGAGGCGGCGCAGCTCCGGGTGCTCGCCGAGGTGGGCGAGCAGGGCGCGGGCCTGGGCCCGCAGCGCGTCGGCGGACCGGCCGGACAGCAGCACCGGGACGGCGGCGCCGTCGTCCGGGGTGCCGTCGGCGGGCGCGGGGAGCTCCGTGTGCGGGGGCTGCTCCAGGATCGCGTGGGCGTTGGTGCCGCTCGCGCCGAACGAGGAGATCCCGGCCCGGCGCGGGCGTCCGGTCTCGGGCCACCCGGTGTGCGCGGTGAGCAGCCGGGCGTCGCCGGCGGTCCAGTCGACGTGCGACGACGGGTTCTCCGCGTACAGCGACCGCGGCAGCACGCCGTGCTGCATGGCGAGCACCATCTTGATGACGCCGCCGACGCCGGACGCGGCCTGGGTGTGGCCGATGTTCGACTTCAGCGAGCCGAGCAGCACGGGCTGCTCGCGGTCCTGCCCGTAGGTGGCGAGCAGGGCCTGCGCCTCGATGGGGTCGCCGAGGGTGGTGCCGGTGCCGTGCGCCTCGACGGCGTCGACCTCGGCCGGGGCGAGCCGGGCGTTGGCCAGTGCCTGCCGGATGACGCGCTGCTGGGCCGGGCCGCTGGGTGCGGTGAGGCCGTTGGAGGCGCCGTCCTGGTTGATGGCCGAGCCGCGCAGCACCGCGTGGATCCGGTGACCGCGGCGGCGGGCGTCGGACAGCCGTTCGACGACGAGCATGCCGACGCCCTCGGACCAGCCGGTGCCGTTCGCGTCGTCGGAGAAGGCGCGGCAGCGCCCGTCCGGCGACAGCGCGCCCTGGGCGCTGAACTCGACGAAGCCCACCGGGGTCGCCATCACGGTGACGCCGCCGGCGAGCGCGATCGAGCACTCCCCCGCCCGCAGCGCCTGCGCGGCCAGGTGCAGCGCGACCAGCGACGACGAGCACGCGGTGTCCACCGAGACCGTGGGCCCCTGGACGCCGAAGGTGTAGGCGACGCGGCCCGACAGCAGGCTCGCGGACTGGGCGGTCTGCCACTGCCCGGCCTCGGCCGGCGGCCGGTAGTCGCCGGAGCCGCCGCCGACGAACACGCCGTACTCGGCGCTGCCGCGCAGCGAGGCCGGGTCGATGCCGGTCCGCTCCAGGGCCTCCCACGAGGTCTCCAGCAGGATCCGCTGCTGCGGGTCCATGACCAGGGCCTCGCGCGGCGAGACGCCGAACGGGCCCGGGTCGAAGTCGGTGGCGTCGTACAGGAACCCGCCCTGGGTGGTGGCGCTGCGCCCGGGGCCGTCACCGGCGAGGGTGTCGAGGTCCCAGCCGCGGTCGTCGGGGAACTCCCCGACGGCGTCGACGTCGTCGGCCATGAGGCGCCACAGGTCCTCCGGCGACGCGACGCCGCCCGGGTACCGGCAGGCCATCCCGACGATGACGATCGGGTCGTCCGCGGTGGCGGTGGCGAGGGGGGCGACGGGACCGGCCGCCGCGGCACCCCCGCCGATCAGCTCGTCGCGCAGGTGCGCGGCCAGCGCGGCCGGGTTCGGGTGGTCGAACACCAGGGTGGCGGGCAGCGCGACGCCGGTGACGGCGGTGAGCTGGTTGCGCAGGTCCACCGCGGTGAGCGAGTCGAAGCCCAGGTCCCGGAAGGGCAGGTCGGGCTCCAGCGGCTCGCCGCCGTCCGTCGTGTCCAGGCCGAGCACGGTCCCCGCCTTCGCGGTGACCAGGTCGAGCAGGATCGCGTCGCGCTCGGACTCGGGCTGCTCGGCGAGCCACTGCCCGTACCCGCTCGCGGCGGCCTCGCGGCCGGCCCGCTCGCGGGCCGCGCCGGACAGCGCGGTGCGGGCCTCGGGGAGCGCGTCGAACAGGGTGGTGGCGCGGGCGTCGTGGTGGGCCGGGGCGAAGGTCTCCCAGCGGACGTCGGCCACGGTCTCGGCGGCCGACCCGTCGGCGACGGCGCGGCCGAGCGCGGCCATCGCCGCGTCGCCGTCCATCGCGGGCAGGCCGTTCATCCGCAGGTGGGCAGCGGTCGAGCGGTCGGCGAGGTCGGTCCAGGCACCCCAGGCGACGGCCGTCGCGGGGACACCGTGGCCGCGCAGGGTGCGGGCGACGGCGTCGAGATGGGCGCCGGCGGCGGCCTCGACGGCCCGTCCGCGCACGCCCCAGACCCCGGCGATCGAGCCGAACAGCACGACCGCGTCGAGGTCACGGGCCACGTCCCCCGACGTGGTCGCCGTGGTGAGCGCCGTCGTGAGCGCCTCGACGGACGCGAGGACCTCCGCGAGGTCCCCGTCGCCGGGTGCCCCGCCGGCGTGGACGACGGCGGTCGGCGCCCCGGGCCCCCCTGGCGCACCGTCCAGCAGTGCGGAGAGCGCTGCCGGGTCGGCGGGATCGGCGTCCGACACGGTGACCGCCGCGCCCAGCCCCTCCAGCTCGGCGGTGACGGCGTCGGTGTCGACGTCGCCGTCGGCGGCCGGTGCGGTGAGCACCAGGTGCGTGGCGCCGTCGGCGGCCAGCCGGCGCGCGGCGCGGCGGCCCAGCTCCCCGGTGCCGCCCACGACGAGCACGGTGCCCCGCGGGCGCCAGCCGCCCGCGGCCGTCCCGGCGGAGCCACCGGCACCGCCCGAGCGGACGAGTCGGCGTGCGTAGGCGCCGGTGGCGCGCACCGCGATCTCGCTCTCCCCGCCCGGGCCGGCGAGCAGCGCGGCGAGGGCCGCGGCGGCCGCGGCGGTCACCGGGCCGGGACCCGCGGGCAGGTCGGCGAGGCCGCCGAACCGCTGCGGTGCCTCCAGCGCGGCGACCCGGCCGGTCCCCCACAGCGCGGCCTGCCCGGCGGCGGGGGTGGTGCCCTCCGCGGCGACCGCACCCCGGGTGACGCACCACAGCGGGGCGTCGATCCCGGCCGCGAGCAGCGCGTCGAGCAGCGCGGACGGGTGGGCGACGGCCGGGGGCAGTCCGGTCGTCCCGGCCGCGAGCAGCGACACCACCCGGTCCGGGGCCGCTCCGGCGCCGGCTCGCGCGGAGAGCACGGCGAGGTCGTCGCCGACCGTCACGGCGTCCCCGTCGAGCGCGGTCACCACGGCGTCGGCCCAGCCGTCGTGCCCGGCGGGCACGAGCACGAGCGTCCGCCCGGCGGTGGTCACGTCCGGGGTGCGGACGGGGGTCCAGGTCTCGCGGTAGCGCCAGGACGCGGCCGCGGACTCCGCGCCGTGCCGGCGCCGCCACGCGGACAGCGCCGGGACCATCGTGGCGAGCGTGTCGCCGTCGACGCCGAGCGAGCCCGACAGGCTCTCCAGGTCCTCCCGCTCGACGGCAGCCCAGAAGGCCGAGTCGGCGGGGTCGGCCCCTCCGGTGGCGCCGGCCGTGGCGCCGGGCTCGGGCCAGTAGCGCTCCCGCTGGAACGGGTAGGTCGGCAGCTCGACCGGGCGGCCGCCGGGGAGCACGGCCGTCCAGTCCGGACCGGCGCCGTGCACGTGCAGGGTCGCCAGCCCGTCGAGCAGCGCGGTGCCGGCGTCGCGGTCGCGCCGCTGGAGCGCGACGACGACCGGTGCCGGGCCGTCGGCCGCGGCCACCGCGTCCAGGGTCTGCTGGGCCGGGGCGAGCAGCGCGGCGTCGGGACCGATCTCGGCGAACGTCGTCGCGCCGGCGTCGTGCAGGGCGCGGACGGCGTCGGCGAACCGCACGGGTTCCCGGACGTGGCGCACCCAGTAGCCGGGCTCGCCCAGCTCCGGTCCGGCCGGGGCACCGGTGAGGGTGGAGACCAGCGGGATCCGCGGCTCGGCGACCGTGATCCCGGAGACCGCGGCGGCGAAGCCGTCGAGCATCGGGTCCATCAGCGGCGAGTGGAACGCGTGGCTGACCCGCAGCCGCCGGGTCCGGCGGCCGTCGGCGGCGAGCCGGTCCGCGACCGCGGCGACCCCGTCGGCGTCGCCGGAGACGACCAGCGAGGCGGGCCCGTTGACCGCGGCGATCGCGACGCCGTCGCCCAGCAGCGGGGTGACCTCGTCCTCGGCCGCCTCGACGGCGACCATCGCGCCACCGGCGGGGAGCGCCTGCATCAGCGACGCCCGCGCCGCGACGAGCGTGCACGCGTCGTCGAGGGAGAGCACGCCGGCCACGTGCGCGGCGGCGATCTCGCCGATGGAGTGCCCGGCGACCAGGTCCGGGGTGCGGCCCCAGGACTCCAGGAGCCGGTACAGCGCCACCTCGACGGCGAACAGCGCGGGCTGGGTCGTGCCGGTCTCGTCGAGCCGGTCGGCCGCCGCCGAGCCGGGCTCGGCGAACAGCGCGTCCCGCAGCGGCGCGTCGAGGAGCACGTCGAACCGGGCGAGGACCTCGTCGAGTGCCTCGGCGTAGGCGGGGTGGCGCTCGTGGAGCTCGCGGCCCATCCCGGCGTGCTGCGCGCCCTGCCCGGAGAACAGGAACGCGGTCCGGCCGGGGGTGCGGGGCGCGGTGCCGCGGGCGGCCTCGCGGATCCCGTCCGGCCCGGCGAGGAGGACGGCGCGGTGGCCGAAGAGGGTGCGGCCGCGGGCCAGGGTGGCGGCGACGTCGGTGGCGGCGTGCCCACCGGCGTGGGTGACCACCCGGTCGACCTGCTCCTGCAACGCCGCCGCCGAGCGGGCGGAGACCACCCACGGCACCTCACCGGGCAGGTCGGCGGCGGTCTCCGGGGCGGGCGGTGCCTGCTCGACGATCACGTGCGCGTTGGTGCCGCTGACGCCGAACGCCGAGACACCGGCCCGGCGGGTGCCGCCGGTCTCCGGCCAGTCCCGGGCCTCGTCGAGCAGCGCGACGGTGCCGCCGCTCCAGTCCACGTGCGACGACGGCGTGCCGGCGTGCAGCGTGCGGGGCAGCGTGCCGTGCCGCATCGCCAGCAGCATCTTGATCACGCCGGCGACGCCGGCGGCGGCCTGGGTGTGGCCGATGTTCGACTTGACCGTGCCCAGGTGCAGCGGGCGCGCGGTGTCGCGGTCGCGGCCGTAGGTGGCGAACAGGGCCTGGGCCTCGATCGGGTCGCCCAGCGTGGTGCCGGTGCCGTGCGCCTCGACGGCGTCGACGTCGCCCGGGGTCAGCCCGGCGTCGGCCAGCGCCTGCCGGATGACCCGCTGCTGGGACGGCCCGCTGGGCGCGGTGAGCCCGTTCGAGGCACCGTCCTGGTTGACCGCGGAACCGCCGATCACGCCGTGCACGCGGTGGCCGTGGCGGAGCGCGTCGGAGAGCCGCTCCAGCACCAGCATGCCGACGCCCTCGGACCAGGCGGTGCCGTCGGCGTCGTCGGAGAAGGGCTTGCAGCGCCCGTCCGGGGCCAGGCCGCCCTGGGTGGAGAACTCGACGAACGAGTCCGGCCCGGACATCACCGACACGCCGCCGGCGACGACGAGGTCGGTCTCCCCGGCCGCCAGCGCGCGGCCGGCCCAGTGCAGGGCGACCAGCGACGACGAGCAGGCGGTGTCGATCGTGACGGCCGGCCCCTCCAGGCCGAGTGCGTAGGACAGCCGCCCGGACATGACGCTGCCGGAGTTGCCGGTGGCGGCGTAGCCGGAGACGTCGTCGGAGGAGCGGCGCAGCAGCGTCGCGTAGTCCTGGCCGTTGGTGCCGACGAAGACGCCGGTGTCCGAGCCGCGCAGCGTCGCCGGGTCGATCCCGGCCCGCTCGAACGCCTCCCAGGTGGTCTCCAGCAGCAGCCGCTGCTGGGGGTCCATGGCGAGCGCCTCGCGCGGGGAGATGCCGAAGAACCGGGCGTCGAAGTCGGCGACGCCGTCGAGGAACCCGCCCTGCAGCGTCGCGGAGGCGCCGTCGCCGAGTGCGGCGAGGTCCCAGCCGCGGTCGTCGGGGAAGGCGGTGATGCCGTCGCCGCCGCCCGCCACGAGCTCCCACAGGTCGTCGGGGGTGCGGACGCCACCGGGGAACCGGCACGCCATCCCGACGACGACGATCGGGTCGTCGCCGGTGGCCGTCGCGGCGACCGGGCCGCGCTCGTCGGGGAGCGTGCCGAGCAGCTCGCCGAGCAGGAACCCGGCCATCTCCCGCGGGGTCGGCTGGTCGTAGACCAGGGTCGCGGGCAGCGACAGACCGGTGGCGGCGTTGAGCGCGTTGCGCAGCTCCAGGATGGTCAGCGAGTCGAAGCCGAGGTCGCGGAACGCGCGGTCGTCGTCGACGGTCCGCGGGTCGGCGTGTCCGAGCACGGCCGCGACCTGGGTGCGCAGCACGTCGAGGACGACGCCGAGGCGCTCGTCGCCGGGCAGGGCCGCGAGCCGGCCGCGCAGGCCGGTGCCGGTGTCGCCGCCGGTGGTGGGGGTGGCGAGCCGCGCGACCTCGGGGAGGTCGGCGACCAGCGGCATCGGGCGGACGGAGCCGAACGCGCGCAGGAACCGCTCCCAGTCCATGTCGGCGATCGCGACGGTGGTCTCCCCGCCGTCGGTGCTCGCGTCGACGGCCCGCAGCAGCGCGGACGCGGCCGCCTCCGGGTCGAGCGGCTCGAACCCGCCGCGCCGCACCCGGGCGGCGACCTCGGCGGCGTCGGCGACCATGCCGGAGCCGTCCCACGGCCCCCACGCGACCGACAGCGCGGGCAGGCCGCGGGCCCGCCGGTGCTCCGCGAGCGCGTCGAGGTAGGCGTTCGCGGCGGCGTAGTTGCCCTGCCCGGCGGCGCCGATCGTGCCGGCGGTCGAGGAGAACAGCACGAACGCGGCGAGCCCGGCGTCGCGGGTCAGCTCGTCGAGGTGCTGGGCCGCGACCGTCTTGGCACGCAGCACCCCGCCGTAGCTCTCCGGGGTGAGCGCGTCGAGCACGCGGTCCTCGAGCACGCCCGCGGTGTGGAACACCCCGACCAGCGGCAGGCCGGCGGGGACGTCGCCCAGCAGCGCGGCCAGCGCGTCGCGGTCGGCGACGTCGCAGGCGGCGACGGTGACGCGGGCGCCGAGCTCCTCCAGCTCGGCGCGCAGGGCCGCGGCGCCGGGGGCGTCGGGCCCGCGGCGCCCGGCGAGCAGCAGGTGCGCGGCGCCGTCGCGGGCGAGCCGCCGCGCGACGTGGCCGCCGATCCCGCCGGTCCCGCCGGTGATCAGGACGGTGCCGGCCGTGGCGTCGAACGGGGTGGAGGTGCCGCCGGTGCGGGCGGGGGCGTGCACGAGCCGGCGCACGAAGACGCCGGACGGGCGCACGGCCACCGCGTCCTCGCCGTCGGCCGCCGCGAGCACGCCGCGCAGCCGCCGGGCGGCCTGGGCGTCGATCGCCGGGGGCAGGTCGACGGTGCCGCCGATCCGGCCGGGCAGCTCCAGCGCCGCGGTCCGCAGCAGACCCCAGGCGGCGGCCTGGTCCAGCTCGGTGACCTGCTCGGAGCGGCCGACGGCGACGGCGCCGCGGGTGACGGTCCACAGCGGACTGTCGACGCCCGCGTCGCCGAGCGCCTGGACGGCGGTGGTGGTCAGCGACAGCGCGGCGGGGACGCCGGGGTGCCCGGCGTCGCCGTCGGCGAGCGGCAGCAGCGACAGGACGCCCGCGAACGCCGGGCCCTCCCCCGCGGCCGCGGTGATCGCCGCGGCCAGCACGGCGCGGTCGGTGCCGGTCACGGTGACGCGCTCGGCGCTCCCGGCGCCCAGTGCGGCCTCGACGTCGGCGGCCCAGGCGGCCGTCGCGTCGTCGCGGTAGCCCTGCGGGACCAGGACGAGCCGGCGCCCGTCGAGGTCGCCGCCGGCCGGGGACCCGGTGCGGGGGGTCCAGGTGATCCGGTAGCGCCACCCGTCGCGGGTGGCCTGCTCGCCGCGGCGGCGGCGCCACGCGGTCAGCGCCGGGACCATCGCGGAGACGGTGGCGTCGTCCAGGCCGAGCGAGCCGACGAGTCCCTCGACGTCGTCGCGCTCCACGGCGGCCCAGAACTCGGCGTCGGCCCCGGTGCCCTCCGGCGCCGGGCCGGCCGCCGGGACGCCCGCCGTCTCCGGCCAGTAGCGCTCGCGCTGGAACGCGTACGTCGGGAGCGCGATCCGCCCGGCGCCGTGCCCGGCGAGCAGCGCCCGCCGGTCGAGGGTGGTGCCGTGTGCGTGGGCGCCGGCGACCGCGGCGAGCACGGTGCGCTCCTCCGGGCGGTCCTTGCGCAGCAGCGGCAGCAGCACGGTGCCCGGCTCGTCGCCGACGGTGTCGCGGGCGGCCGCGGACAGCACGCCGTCCGGCCCGAGCTCGACGAAGGTCCGGACGTCGTGGTCCGACGCCAGCGCGGCGACGCCGTCGGCGAAGCGGACGGTGGCCCGGACGTGCTCCACCCAGTACGCGGGGTCGGTGAGCTGTGCGGCGGTGGCCAGGGTGCCGGTGACGGTCGAGACGACCGGGATCGCCGGTGCCGCGTAGTCCAGCCGGTCGGCGACCGCGCGGAACTCGTCGAGCATCGGCTCCATCAGCGGCGAGTGGAACGCGTGGGAGACCCGCAGCCTGCTCGTGCGGCGCCCCAGCCCGGCGAGCCGGGAGGCGACCGCGTCGACCTCGTCGGCGTCGCCGGAGACGACGACGGCGGCCGGCCCGTTCACGGCGGCGATGCCGACTCCGCCGGTCAGCAACGGCGTGACCTCGTCCTCGCCCGCCTCGACGGCGACCATCGCCCCGCCGGTGGGCAGCGCCTGCATGAGGCGGCCGCGGGCGGAGACGAGGGTGCAGGCGTCGTCGAGCGAGAGGACGCCCGCGACGTGCGCGGCGGCGATCTCGCCGATCGAGTGCCCGGCCAGCAGGTCGGGGACGACGCCCCAGGACTCCAGCAGCCGGAACTGTGCGACCTCGAGCGCGAACAGCGCGGGCTGGGCGTGCCCGGTGCGCTCCAGCAGCGCCGCGTCGGCGGAACCGGGCTCGGCGAACAGGACGTCGCGCAGCGGCGGGCCGCCGTCGGCGCCGGCGTCCAGCCGGGACAGGACGTCGTCGAGGGCGTCGGCGAACACCGGGTACCGGGCGTACAGCTCGGCACCGGCGCCGGCGCGCTGGCTGCCCTGCCCGGTGAACAGGAACGCGGTCCGGCCGCGTCCCGCGGTGCCCCGGACGACGCCGGGTGCGGTGCCGCCGTCGCGCAGCGCGGTGAGGCCGCGGACCAGCTCGTCGCGGTCGGCGGCGACCACGGCGCCGCGGTGCTCCAGGGCGGCGCGGGTGGTGCCCAGGGCGTGCGCGAGGTCGCCGGGCCGGAGCTCCGGACGGGCGTCGAGCAGGTCCAGCAGGCGTCCGGCCTGGTCGCGGAGCGCGGCCTCGCCGCGGCCGGAGACCAGCACCGGGGCCGGGACCCCGTCCGGCGCGGGTGTGGCGGGGACATCGGCCGGGACGGCCGGGGCCTGCTCCAGGATCGTGTGCACGTTGGTGCCGCTGATCCCGAACGACGACACCGCGGCGCGCCGCGGGCGGCCGGTCTCCGGCCACGCGGTGCGCTCGGTGAGCAGGTCGATCGCCCCGGAGGACCAGTCGACGTGCGTCGAGGGCTCGTCGATGTGCAGCGAGCTCGGGACGACCCCGTCCTGCAGCGCGCGGACCAGCTTGATCACGCTGGCGACGCCGGACGCCATCTGGGTGTGGCCGATGTTGGACTTCACCGAGCCGAGCAGCAGCGGCCGCTCCGGCTCGCGGCCGGCGCCGTAGGTGGCGAACAGCGCCTGCGCCTCGATCGGGTCGCCGAGCGCGGTGCCGGTGCCGTGGCCCTCCAGCACGTCGATGTCGTTCGGCGCGACCCCGGCCCCGGCCAGCGCCTGGCGGATCACGCGCTGCTGGGACGGCCCGTTCGGCGCGGTGAGGCCGTTGGAGGCGCCGTCCTGGTTGACCGCGGACCCGCGGACGACCGCCAGGACCTCGTGCCCGTTGCGGCGGGCGTCGGACAGCCGCTCCAGCAGGACGAGGCCGACGCCCTCGGCGAGGGTCATGCCGTCGGCGCCGTCGGCGTAGGCCTTGCAGCGGCCGTCCTCGGCGAGGGCGCGCTGGCGGCTGAACCCGACGAACGACATCGGGGTGGACATGATGCTGACACCGCCGGCCAGCGCGAGGGAGCTCTCCCCGCTGCGAAGCGACTGGCAGGCCAGGTGCATCGCGACCAGCGACGACGAGCACGCGGTGTCGAGCGTGACGGCCGGTCCCTCGAAGCCGAACAGGTAGTTGACCCGCCCGGACAGCACGCTGGGCAGCGTGCCGGTGATCATGTGGCCCTCGGCGCCCTCGGCGGCGGGCACCCCGGACGCGTAGTCCTGGTAGCTGGCGCCGATGAAGGTGCCGGTGCGGCTGCCGCGCTGCGCGGCCGGGTCGATCCCGGCGTGCTCGAACGTCTCCCAGGTGGTCTCCAGCAGCAGCCGCTGCTGCGGGTCCATCGACAGCGCCTCGCGGGGCGAGATCCCGAAGAAGCCGGGATCGAAGTCGGCGACGTCGCGCAGGAACCCGCCCTGCGTCGAGTAGGTGTGCCCGGCGCGGTCCGGGTCCGGGTCGTAGAGGCCCGCGGCGTCCCAGCCACGGTCGGCGGGGAACCCGGAGATCGCGTCGACCTCGTCGAGGGCGACCCGCCACAGGTCCTCGGCGGAGGCGACCCCGCCGGGATACCGGCAGCTCATGCCGACGACGACGATCGGGTCGTCCCGGTCCTGCGCCCCCGTGGTGGACGGCGCGGCGGCCGCGACCGGGGTGGCCCCGGCCAGCTCGCCGTGCAGGAACGCGGCGAGCGCCGCCGGGGTCGGGTGGTCGAAGACCATCGTCGACGGCAGCGTCAGCCCGGAGACCGACGCGAGCCGGTTCCGCAGCGCGACGGCGGTCAGCGAGTCGAACCCGACGTCGCGGAACGCGCGCTGGTCGGTGAGGTCGTCGGCGGAGGCGAGGCCGAGCACGGCGGCGGCCTCGGTGCGGACGACGTCGAGGATCCGGCGCAGCGCCTCGGCGTCGGAGAGCCCGCTCAGCGCGGCGGCGAACTCGCCCTCGGCCACGGTGCCCGCGGTCCGCTCGGCGGCCGCGGTGAGCGCCGCGACCTCGGGGACCTCGTCGTAGAGCGGCGTGGGCCGGCCGGAGGTGTAGACGGGGTGGTAGGTGTCCCAGTCGACGTCGGCGACCGCGACGACGGTCTCGGCGTCGTCGAGGGCCCGCTCCAGTCCGTTCAGCGCGAGCTGCGGGTCCATGAACACCAGGCCGCTGCCCCGGATCGCGGCCGGGTCGACCCGGCCGAGCTTCAGGTCGTCGGCCCAGATGCCCCAGGCCACCGAGGTCGCGGGCAGGCCGCGGGCCCGCCGGTGCTCGGCCAGCGCGGCGAGGTGGGCGTTGCCGGCGACGTAGGCGGCGTGCGCGCCGCTGCCCCACATGCCCGCCGTGGAGGAGAAGAGGACGACGTCGGCCGGCTCGGCGGTCTGCTCGTCGAGCAGCTCGGTGAGCACCTGCGCGCCGGTGACCTTGGCGTGCAGCACCCGGGCGACCTCGTCCTGGGTGGTGGCGTCGAGGGTCGCCAGCTCGATGGTGGCGGCGGTGTGCAGGACCGTGCCCACCGTGCGGCCCTGTGCCGAGAGCCGCTCCAGCAGCCCCGCGACGGCGGCGCGGTCGGTGATGTCGCAGGCCACGGCCTCGATCTCGGTACCGGCGTCGCCGAGCTCGGCGAGCAGCTCGGCCGAGCCGGGGGCGTCGGAGCCGCGGCGGGACAGCAGGACGACGTGCTCGGCGCCCCGCTCGACGAGCCGGCGCGCCAGGTGCGGTGCGAGGGTGCCGGATCCACCGGTGACCAGGGTGGTCCCGCGCGGGTTCCACTCGCGGGCCGGGCGGGCGCCGGCGGGCTCGGCCCGCACGATCCGCCGGGTGAACACGCCGGTGGGGCGCAGCGCGAGCTGGTCGTCGGTGCCCAGCTCCCCGGCGAGGACGGCGGCGAGGCGGGCGGCGGCGCGGTCGTCGAGGGCGGCGGGCAGGTCGATCGTCCCGCCCCAGCGCTGCGGGTGCTCCAGCGCGGCGGTCCAGCCGATGCCGAGGACCTGGGCCTGGACCGGGGAGGTGACCTCGTCGGCGCGGCCGGTGGTGACGGCGCCGCGGGTCAGCGCCCACATCGGCGCGGTGATCCCGGTGTCGCCGAGCGCCTGGACGAGTGCGACGGTCAGCGCGACGCCGGTGACCAGGCCGGTCTCCGGCACGGTCGTCGCGTCGGCCTCGGCGAGCACCGAGACGACACCGGAGACGACACCGGTGGGGTCCTCCCCGTCCGTGGTCGCGGCGGTGAGCCGCCCGGCCAGCACGGTGCGGTCGGTGCACTCCGCGTCGAGGACGACGCGGCGCACGTCGGCGCCGTGCGCGGCCAGCGCACCGGCCACCTCGGCGTCGTCGACGCCGTCGGCGGTGACGAGCAGCCAGGTGCCGTCCAGGGTGCGCTGCGGCAGTGACCCGGCCGGGTTCCAGGCGACGCGGTAGCGCCAGGAGTCCAGGGTGGAGCGGTCCCGGCGCCCGCGGCGCCAGGTCGCGAGCGCGGGCAGGACGGCGGCGACCGCGCCGGGGTCGGTGTCCAGGGTGGAGGTCAGTGCGGCGACGTCGCCGTCCTCGACGGCGGCCCAGAACGCCTCGTCCTGGGGGTCGGCGGCGGCCGTGACGGCCGGCGGGACCACCCACAGCTGCTCGCGGGTGAAGGCGTAGGTGGGCAGGTCCACCCGGGACGCACCGGTCCCGTCGAACACCCGGGCCCAGTCGACGGCGAGCCCGCGGACGTACAGCTCGGCCGCGGACAGCAGGAACCGGTCGTAGCCGCCCTGGTCGCGGCGCAGCGTCCCGCCGGCGACGCCGGTGGTGCCGGCGTCGTCGAGGACGTCCTGCACGGCCATCGACAGCACCGGGTGCGGGCTCGACTCGACGAACGTGCGGTACTCGCCGGCCTGCAGCGCCTCGACGGCGTCGGCGAACCGGACCCGGTTGCGCAGGTTCTCGTACCAGTAGGAGGCGTCCATCGTGGACGTGTCGAGCCAGTCGCCCGTGACCGTGGAGAACACCGGCACCTGCGACGGCTGCGGGGCGATTCCGGCGAGGGTCGTGGCGAGCTCGTCGCGCAGGTCCTCGACCTGGTGCGAGTGCGAGGCGTAGTCCACCGCGATCCGGCGGGCGCGGACGTCGGCGGCGTCGAACGCGGCGAGCAGCTCGTCGAGTGCGTCGGGCTCGCCGGCGAGCACCGCGGAGCGGGGGCCGTTGACGGCGGCCACCGACACCCGGCCCTCGTAGCCGGCGAGGTGCTCCTCGGCCTCGGCGACCGGCAGCGCGACCGACATCATGCCGCCGCGCCCGGCCAGCGACCGCGCGATCGCCCGGCTGCGCAGCGCGACCACCCGGGCCCCGTCGCGCAGCGACAGCGCACCGGAGACGACGGCGGCGGCGATCTCGCCCTGGGAGTGGCCGACGACCGCGTCGGGCTCGACGCCGTGCGCGCGCCACAGCGCGGCCAGGCCGACCATGACGGCGAAGGTGGCGGGCTGGACGACGTCGACCCGCTCGACGGGCGGCGCCCCCTCGGCGCCGCGGAGCACGTCGTCGAGCGACCAGTCGGTGAACTCGGCGAGTGCCTCGGCGCACTCGGCGACCCGGTCGGCGAAGACCGGGGACTCGTCGAGCAGCTGCGCGCCCATGCCGAGCCACTGCGAGCCCTGCCCGGGGAAGACGAACACGGTGCGGCCGTCGACGTCGGCGACGCCACGGGCGACCACGCCGGACGGCCCGTCGGCGGCGACCGCACGCAGCCCGCCCGTCCGCTCAGCGGGGTCGGCGGCGACGACGACGGCGCGGTGCTCGAACGGCACACGCGCGGTGACCAGGGCGTACCCGACGTCGGCCGGGTGGTCGGTGGACGTCTCGAGGTGGGCGAGCAGCCGGTCGGCCTGCCCGCGGAGCGCGGCACCGCCGCGGGCACCGAGCACCCACGGCAGGGCCCCGGCGAGGCCCGGCAGGACCTCGGGGGCGACGTCCGGAACGGGAGCCTGCTCCAGGACGGCGTGCGCGTTCGTGCCGCTGATCCCGAACGACGACACCGCGGCGCGGCGCGGGCGGCCGGTCTCCGGCCAGGCGGTCTGCTCGCCGAGCAGCCGGACGCTCCCGGCCGACCAGTCCACGTGCGACGACGGCTCGTCGGCGTGCAGCGTGCGGGGCAGCACCCCGTGCCGCAGCGCCATCACCGTCTTGATCACCGAGGCGACGCCGGCGGCGGACTGGGTGTGCCCGATGTTGGACTTCACCGAGCCGAGCAGCAGCGCGCGCTCCGGGTCGCGGTCGCGGCCGTAGGTGGTCTGCAGGGCCTGGGCCTCGATCGGGTCGCCCAGCGGGGTGCCGGTGCCGTGCGCCTCGAGGGCGTCGACGTCGCCGGGCTCCAGCCGGGCGTTGGCCAGCGCCTGCCGGATGACCCGCTGCTGGGACGGCCCGTTCGGGGCGGTGAGGCCGTTGGAGGCGCCGTCCTGGTTGATCGCGGAGCCGCGGATCACGGCGAGCACCGGGTGGCCGTTGCGCTGGGCGTCGGAGAGCCGTTCGACCAGCACGATGCCGACGCCCTCGGCGAGGGTCATGCCGTCGGCGTCGTCGGAGAACGCCTTGCAGCGGCCGTCGCGGGCCAGCGCGCGCTGGCGGCTGAACGCGACGAACGGGTTGGGCGTGGTCATGATCGTGGCACCGCCGGCGACGCCGAGGCTGCTCTCGCCGTTGCGCAGCGACTGGCAGGCCAGGTGCAGCGCCACCAGCGACGACGAGCACGCGGTGTCGACGGTGACGGCCGGGCCCTCCAGCCCGAACACGTAGGACAGCCGGCCGGACAGGACGCTCGGGCTGGTGCCGGTGACGAGGTGGCCCTCGGCGCCGTCGCCCGCGCCGAGCCCGTACTCCTGGTAGCTGGACCCGATGAAGGTGCCGGTGAGGCTGCCGCGGACGGTGTCGGGCCGGATCCCGGCCCGCTCGAACGACTCCCAGGTGGTCTCCAGCAGCAGCCGCTGCTGCGGGTCCATGACGAGCGCCTCGCGCGGCGAGATCCCGAAGAACGACGGGTCGAACTCGTCGGCGGTGTGCAGGAAGCCACCGCGGGTGGAGTAGGTGGTGCCGGGGCGGTCCGGGTCGCGGTCGAACAGCGCGGCGGTGTCCCAGCCGCGGTTGACCGGGAAGTCGGTGATCGCGTCGGTGCCGGAGGTGACGAGGTCCCACAGCGCCTCCGGCGAGGAGACACCCCCGGGGAACCGGCAGGCCATGCCGATGATCGCGATCGGCTCGTCGTCTGCGGCGCCGGTGGCGACCGGGCCGGTGACGTCGAGGGCGGCGCCGAGGATCTCCGCGCGCAGCCATCGGGCGAGCTCCAGCGGCGTCGGGTGGTCGAACACCAGGGTGCTGGGCAGGGTCAGGCCGGTGGCGGCACCGAGGCGGGTGCGCAGCTCGACCCCGGTGAGCGAGTCGAAGCCGAGGTCGCGGAAGGCGCGGGACTCGGTGACGGCGTCGGCCGAGCCGTGGCCCAGCACGGTGGCGGCCTCGCCGCGGACCAGCTCGGCGAGCAGCCGCGTCCCGGCGGGCTCGTCGAGGGCGCGGACCCTCGTGACGATCTCGGTGACGCCCGCACCGGTCTCCGGCTCTCCCAGGTCCGCGAGGCCGGAGATCAGCGCGCTCGGCCGGGCCGAGGTGAACAGCGGCGCGTAGCGGTCCCAGTCGACGTCGGCGACGGTGACCGTGACGTCGCCGTCGACGACGGCGCGGCGCAGCTCGGCCATGGCCGGGCCGGGGTCGAGCATCCCGAGGCCCTGCCGCTGCAGGGTCCCGGCGACGGCGTCGTCGGCCGCCATCCCGGACCCGGCCCACGGACCCCAGGCGACGCCCGTCGCGGCGAGGCCGCGGGCGCGGCGGTGTGCGGCGAGCGCGTCGAGATAGGCGTTGGCGGCGCCGTAGGCGCTCTGCGCACCGCTCCCCCACACCCCGGCGACGGAGCCGAACAGCACGAACAGGTCCAGCTCGCGGTCGCCGAGCAGGTCGTCGAGGTGCGCGGCGCCGGCGATCTTGGCGCCCGCGCGGGCGGCGACGCCGCCGACGTCGAGCGTGTCGAGCGCGTCGTAGTGGCCGACGCCTGCGGTGTGCACGACGCCGGTCAGCGGCGCGTCGGCGGGCACGGCGTCCAGGACGGCGGCGAGCGCGTCCCGGTCGGTCACGTCGCACGCCTCGATCGCGACCGAGGCACCGAGCGCGGTGAGCTCGTCGCGCAGTTCGGCGGCGCCGGGGGCGTCGGCCCCGCGGCGGCTGGTGAGCACCAGGTGCGCCGCGCCGGAGCGGGCCAGCCAGCGGGCGACCTCCGCGCCCAGCCCGCCGGTACCGCCGGTGACCAGCACCGATCCGGTGGCGGTGAAGGCGGTGGCCGGCGGCAGCGCGTCGACGGTGTGCCGGACGAGCCGCCGCCCGGAGACGCCGGAGGCGCGCAGCGCGACCTGGTCCTCGCCGTCGGGGGTGTCCTTCTCGGCGAGGACGCCGGCGAGGCGCTGGCCGCTGCGCGGGTCGAGCTCGGCCGGGAGGTCGACGAGGCCGCCCCACAGCCGCGGGTGCTCCAGGGCGACGCTGCGGCCCAGGCCCCAGGCGGTGGCCTGCTGCGGGTGGGTGACCGGATTGGCGGGCCCGGTGGAGACGGCGCCGCGGGTCGCGGTCCAGAGCCGGCCGCTCACCCCGATCCCGGCGCTGCCGGCCTCGCCGTCGGCGAGGGCCTGGACGAGCGCGACGGTCAGCGCGAGGCCGCGGGTCAGCGGTTCGGCACCCTCCGCGGGGCGCTCGTCCAGCGGCAGGACGGACAGCACGTGGGCGGCGGGGTCCCCCTCGTCGGTGCCCTCGGCCAGCCGCGCGGCGACGTCGGTGCGGTCGGCCGCGCAGTCGTCGTCGAGGACGAGGCGGCGGACCCGGGCGCCGTGCGCGCCGAGGGCGTCGGCGAGCCCGTCGAGCAGCGTGCCCTCGGCGTCGGCGGTCGCACTGGTGGAGACCAGCAGCCAGGTGCCGTCGAGGACCGGGGCGGCGGGACGCCGCAGCCGGGTCCACTCGACGCGGTAGCGCAGGGTGTCGAGCTGCGCCTTCTCCCGGTTGCCGCGCCGCCAGGTGGTCAGGGCGGGCAGCAACGGCGTGGCGACGTCGTCGGTGTCGAGGCCGAGGATGCCGGCCAGCTCGGCGGCGTCGCCGCGCTCGACGGCGGCCCACAGCTGCCGGTCGGCCGGGTCGGCGTCGGCACCGCCGGACGCGGGGGCGGCGGGCAGCTGCGGCCAGTAGAACTCGTGCTGGAAGGCGTAGGTCGGCAGCGCGGTGCGGCGGGCGCCGGTCCCGGCGAGCAGGGCGTCCTGGTCGAGGTCGACGCCGTGGACCTGCAGCAGCCCGGCGGCCGTCGCGGCGGCGAGCTCCTCGCCCCGGTCGGCGCGCAGGAACGGCACCAGCGCGACGTCCGCGCCGTCCCCGAGGGTCTCCCGGGCCATCGCGGTGAGCGGCGCGTCGGGTCCCAGCTCCAGCAGGACGGTCGCGCCCTCGGCGTGCAGCGTGGTGACGCAGTCGGCGAACCGGACGGCCTCGCGCACGTGCCGCACCCAGTATTCGGGGTCGCACAGCTCGTCGTCGGTGGCGCGGGCGCCGGTGAGGTCGGAGACCACCGGGATCCGGGGAGCGCCGTAGGCGATCCCCTCCGCGACGGCGCGGAAGTCGTCGAGCATGCCGTCCATGTGCGGCGAGTGGAACGCGTGGCTGACGCGCAGCGTGCGGGTGCGGCGGCCCTGCTCGGCGAACGTCGCGGCGAGCGCGGCGGCGGCGTCGGCGTCGCCGGAGACGACGACCGAGTCCGGCCCGTTGACCGCGGCGAGCGCGACCCGGTCGTCGAGCAGCGGGGTGACCTCGTCCTCGCCCGCCCGGATCGCGATCATGGCGCCGCCGGTGGGCAGGGCCTGCATGAGGCGGGCGCGGGCGGCGACGAGCCGGGCGGCGTCGGCGAGGGTGAACACCCCGGCGACGTGCGCGGCGGTGATCTCGCCGATCGAGTGCCCGGCCACGAGGTCGGCGCGCACGCCCCAGCTCTCCACGAGCCGGTACAGCGCGACCTCGACCGCGAACAGCGCGGGCTGGGTCCAGCCGGTCTCGTCGAGCAGCGCGGCGTCGTCGGTGTCCTCGTCGGCGAACACGACCCCGGCGAGCGGGCGGTCGAGCAGCGGGTCCAGCTCGGCGCAGACCTCGTCGAACGCGGCGGCGAACACCGGCTGCGCGGCGTACAGCTCGCGGCCCATGGCGGCGCGCTGGCTGCCCTGGCCGGTGAACAGCACCGCGAGGCGGGCACGGCCCGCGGTCTCCCCCTCGACGACGAGCGGGTCCGGGCGTCCGGCGGCGAGCGCGCCGAGCGAGGCGAGCAGGTCGTCGCGGGCGCCGGCGAGGACCGCGGCCCGCTGGTCGAAGCGGGTGCGGGTGGTGGCGAGCGAGTGGGCGAGATCGACGGTGCGGGTCCCGGGGTGGTCCCGGAGGTGCCCGAGCAGCCGGGCGGCCTGCCCGCGCAGGGCGGCGCGGCCGCGGCCCGACAGCAGCAGCGGCACGACGGCCGGGGTGCGCCCGGGCTCGTCGGCGGGTGCGGTCGCGGGGCCCTGCTCGAGGACCGTGTGGACGTTGGTGCCGCTGATCCCGAACGACGACACGGCGGCGCGGCGCGCGCGGCCGGTCTCCGGCCAGGCGGTGTCCTCGGTGAGCAGCTCCACCGCGCCGTCGGTCCAGTCCACGTGCGACGACGGGACGGCGGCGTGCAGCGTGCGGGGCAGCACCCCGTGCCGCATCGCCATCACCATCTTGATCACCCCGGCGACGCCGGCGGCGGCCTGGGTGTGGCCGATGTTCGACTTCAGCGAGCCGAGGTGCAGCGGCCGGTCGGTGTCCCGGTCGCGGCCGTAGGTGGCGAGCAGCGCCTGCGCCTCGATCGGGTCGCCCAGGGTGGTGCCGGTGCCGTGCGCCTCGACGACGTCGACGTCGCCGGTGGACAGCCCCGCGCTCGCCAGCGCCTGGCGGATCACGCGCTGCTGCGACGGGCCGTTCGGCGCGGTCAGGCCGTTGGAGGCGCCGTCCTGGTTGACGGCCGACCCGCGGACCACCGCCAGCACCTCGTGACCGTGGCGGACGGCGTCGGACTGCCGCTCCAGCACGAGCATGCCGACGCCCTCGGACCAGCCGACGCCGTCGGCGTCGTCGGAGAACGCCTTGCAGCGGCCGTCCGGTGAGAGGCCGCGCTGGCGGGCGAAGTCGACGAACGCCGCCGGGGTGGACATCACGGTGACGCCACCGGCGAGCGCCAGCGAGCACTCCCCGGTGCGCAGCGCCTGCATCGCCCAGTGCATCGCGACCAGCGACGACGAGCAGGCGGTGTCGACGGTGACGGCGGGCCCCTCCAGCCCGAGGGTGTAGGCGACCCGGCCGGAGGCGAGGCTCGGCGAGCTGCCGACGCCCTGGAAGCCCTCGAACTCGGGCCCGGCCAGCACCGCGTTGTAGTCGCTGTACATGACCCCGGCGAACACACCGGTGGCGGTGCCGCGCAGCGTCGACGGGTCGATCCCGGCCCGCTCGACGGCCTCCCAGGACGTCTCCAGCAGCTGCCGCTGCTGCGAGTCGGTGGCCAGCGCCTCGCGCGGGCTCATCCCGAAGAACGCCGGGTCGAACTCGCCTGCCTCGTGCAGGAACCCGCCGGACCGGCTGTAGGTGGTGCCGGGGTGGTCCGGGTCCGGGTGGTGGAGCGCCTCGACGTCCCAGTTCCGGTTCGTCGGGAACCCGGAGATCGCGTCGGTTCCCTCGGTGACGAGCCGCCACAGCTCGTCGGGGGTGGAGACCCCGCCCGGGTAGCGGCAGGCCATGCCGACGATGACGATCGGGTCGTCGCGGTCGGCGGGGTCGGCGCCCGCGCGGTTCGCGGGCAGCACCTCGGCCTCGGTGCCCAGCAGCTCGGCCGTGACGTGGGCCGCGAGGTGCCGGACGGTCGGGTGGTCGAAGACCAGGGTGGCGGGCAGCCGCAGCCCGGTGACGGTGCCGAGCCGGTTGCGCAGCTCGACGGCGGTCAGCGAGTCGAACCCGAGGTCGCGGAACGCGCGACCGGCGTCGACGTCGTCGGCACCGGCGTGCCCGAGCACCAGCGCGACCTGGCCACGGACCAGGTCGAGCACGAGCTCCTCACGGCCCTCGGCGTCGAGCCGGGCCAGGCGCTGGGCGAGACCGCTCGCGGTCGCCGAGCCGGTGGCGGCGGTGCGCCGGGCCCGGGTCCGGATCAGCGACCGCAGCAGCGGCGGCACGTCCCCGGCGGCGCGCAGGGCGGGCAGGTCGAGCCGGACCGGCACGACGGCCGGGTCGGCCGAGCCGAGCGCGGCGTCGAACAGCGCCAGGCCCTGCTCGACGGTCAGGGCGGGGGTCCCGGCGCGGGCCATCCGCGCCATGTCGTCGTCGGAGACGCCACCGGTCATCCCGTCGGTCCGCTCCCACGGGCCCCAGGCCAGCGAGAGCCCCGGCAGGCCGGCGGCGCGGCGGTGCGCGGCGAGCGCGTCGAGGGCGGCGTTGCCGGCGGCGTAGTTCGCCTGCCCGGGGCTGCCGAACACCCCTGCGACCGACGAGAACAGCACGAACGCGTCGAGCTCGACGCCGAGTTCCGCGGAGACGGCGTGCAGGTTCCAGGCGGCGTCGATCTTCGGGCGCAGCACCGTCGAGAGCCGCTCGGGGGTGAGCGAGCCGACGGTGCCGTCGTCGAGGACCCCGGCGGTGTGCACCACGGACGAGACCCGGTGCTCGCCGAACAGGGCCGCCACGGCGTCGCGGTCGGTCACGTCGCAGGCGACGACGTCGGCCCGCGCGCCCGCGGCGGCGAGCTCGTCGACCAGCTCGGACGCGCCGTCGGCGGCCGGGCCGCGCCGGCTGACCAGCAGCAGGTCGGTCACGCCGTGCGCGGTGGCCAGGTGCCGGGCGACGACGGCGCCGAGGCCGCCGGTCCCGCCGGTGACCAGGACGGCGCCGTCACCGAAGGACGGGCCGTCCCCCGCGTCGCGCGGGGCGGGCCGGCGCACGAGCCGGGTGGCCCGCAGGCCGTCGCGGGTCAGGGTGAGCTCGGGCTCGTCGGCGGTGAGCGCGGCGAGCGGCAGGTCGGCGAGGTCGGCGTCCGGGGCGAGGTCGAGCAGCGCGAAGCGGCCCGGGTTCTCCGAGCGGGCGGAACGGAGCAGGCCCCACGCGGCCGCCGCGGCGACGTCGTCGCCGGTGGTGGCGCCGCGGGTCACGACGACCAGCCGGGACCCGTCGAAGCGGTCGGAGTGGTCGAGCCAGGTACGGACGGCGGCGAGCGCCTCGGCGGCGCAGCGGTGCGCCTCCTCGGCCACGACTCCCCCGGCGAGCCCGAGCAGCACGACCTCGGGGGCGGGTCCGTCGGCGGCCGCGAGCGCGGCCAGGTCCGGGTGGACGGCGACGCCGTCGCGCCCGTCCGGCGCGGTCGCGATGGCGCCGAGCCCGGGGTGTGCTGCGAGGCCGAGCACGTCGGGACCGGCGATCACGACGCTGCCGGGGGCCTCCCCGGCCGGGGTGACGGGGGTCCGGTCGAGCCGGAACAGCGCGTCCCGGGCGACCGCGCCCGCGGAGTCGACGTCGTGGTCGGCGACCCCGCGCAGCACCAGCGAGTCGACGGTGGCGACCGGCGCACCGGTCCCGTCGGCGACGGCGACGGCGATCGCGTCGTCGGCGACCGGGGTCAGGCGCACCCGCAGGGTCCCCGCACCGCTCGCGTGCAGGGTGACGCCCTCCCAGGAGAAGGGCATCCCGCCGCGGCTGCGCTCGCCCAGCTCGACGAACCCGGCGGCGTGCAGGGCGGCGTCGAGCGCGGCCGGGTGCAGGCCGAACGCGTCGGCGTCGGCGCGGCCGGCCTCGGGCAGCACGATCTCGGCGTGGACGGCGTCGTCGCGGCGCCAGGCCGCGGTGAGCCCGCGGAACGCCGGCCCGTAGCCGAAGCCGTTCTCGGCGAGGCGGTCGTACAGGTCGTCGACCGCGAGGGGCTCGGCCCCGGCGGGCGGCCACTCGGTCGCGTCGACGGTCGCCGCGGCCGCGCCGGCGGCGGCGAGGACGCCGGTGGCGTGCGGGGTCCACGGGAGGTCGTGCTCGGTGTCGGGGTCGGCGTCCGGCCGGGCGTAGACCGTCAGGGTGCGGCGGCCGCCCGCGTCCGGGGCCCCGACCCACAGCTGCACCGCGACCCCGCCCTGCTCGGGCAGGGCCAGCGGGGCGGCGAGGGTCAGCTCCTCGACCCGGTCGCAGCCGACCTCGTCACCGGCCCGCACGGCCAGCTCCAGGAACGCGGTCCCGGGCAGCAGCGTGGTGCCGCGCACGGTGTGGTCGGCCAGCCAGGGGTGGGTCTGCAGCGACAGCCGCCCGGTGAGCAGCGCGCCCTCGGAGTCGGCGAGCGACACCGCGGCGGACAGCAGCGGGTGGCGGGCGGCGCCGAGCCCGGCCGAGCGCAGGTCGGCGGCACCGGTCTGGATCGCCTTCGGCCAGAACCGGCGGCGCCGGAACGCGTAGGTGGGCAGGTCGGTGCGGCGGGCGCCCGTTCCGGCGAACCAGGCCGCCCAGTCGACGGCGGTGCCGTGGGTGTGCAGCGCGGCCAGTGCCGCGGTGAGGGTCTGCTCCTCGGGCCGCCCGGCGCGCAGCGCGGGCACGGCGACGGACGCCGTGGCGCCGGGGGCCGCGGCGTCGAGGCAGTCCCGCGTCATGGCGGACAGGGCGCCGTCGGGGCCGAGCTCCAGGAACGCGGTGACGTCGTGGCGGGCGAGCCAGTCGACGCCGTCGGCGAACCGGACGGCGCTGCGGACGTGCTCGACCCAGTAGTCGGCCGAGGTGAGCTGGGCGACGGTCGCGAGCTCGCCGGTCACGTCGGAGACGATCGGGATCAGCGGCGCCTGCAGGTCGAGTCCCTCGACGACGGCGCGGAACTCGTCGAGCATCGGCTCCATCAGCGGCGAGTGGAACGCGTGGCTGACCCGCAGCCGCCGGGTGCGGCGCCCCTCGTCGGCGAGCCGGCCGGCGATCGCGGTGACGGCCTCGTCGGCGCCGGACAGCACGACGGCCGACGGCCCGTTGACCGCGGCCACGGAGACCCGGTCGCGGTACCCGTCGAGCAGCGGCTCGACCTCGGACTCGGACGCCTGCACGGCGACCATCGCGCCGCCGGTGGGCAGCGCGGACATCAGGCGGCCGCGGGCGGCGACCAGGGTGGCGGCGTCGTCGAGGGACAGCACGCCCGCGACGTGTGCGGCGGCGATCTCGCCGACCGAGTGGCCGAGCAGGTGGCCCGGGGTGACGCCGAGCGAGGTGACGAGCCGGTACAGCGCCACCTCGACGGCGAAGATCGCGGGCTGGGCGTGGGCGGTGTCGTCGAGCAGCGCGGCGGCGGTCCCGTCGGTGCCGTCGGAATCGTCGGGGGTGCCGTCGGGGGTGCCCCGGAGGATCTCGCGCAGCGGACCCTGCACGTGCGGGTCGAACGCGGCGAGCACGGTGTCCAGCGCCTCGGCGAACACCGGGAAGCGGGCGGCGAGCTCGCGCCCCGCGCCGATCCGCTGCGAACCCTGCCCGGTGAACAGCACGGCGAGCCGGTCCTCCGCGCGGGCCTCGCCCGTCACGGTGTCGCGGGCGGCCGCGGGGTCACCGGCAGCGAGCGCGGCGAGGTCACCGGCGAGGGCGTCGCGGTCGGCGGCGAGCAGGACGGCGCGGTGGGCGAACGCGGTCCGGGTGGTGGCCAGCGACCACGCGACGTCGGTCAGCGGGGTGCCGGGGGCGGTGGCGAGCGCGTCCTGCAGCGCGGCGGCCTGGGCCTGCAGCGCCTCGGGGGTGCGGCCGGAGAGCAGGACCGGCAGCGTGCCGGGTTCGGTACGGGCGGGCTCGTCGGCGGGCGGGCCGTCGTCCCCCTCCACCCCCTCGGGCTCGGGCCCGGGGGCCTGCTCGACGATGGTGTGCGCGTTGGTGCCGCTGATCCCGAACGACGAGACGCCGGCACGGCGCGGTGCGCCGGTGGCCGGCCAGCCGGTGTTCTCGGTGAGGATCCGGACGGTGTCCGGGGACCAGTCGACGTGCCGGCTGGGGTCCTCGGCGAGCAGCGTGCGGGGCAGCACCCCGTGCCGCATCGCCATCACCATCTTGATCACGCCGGCGACGCCCGCGGCGGCCTGGGTGTGGCTGATGTTGGACTTGACCGAGCCGAGCAGCAGCGGGCGCCCGGCGTCGCGGTCGCGGCCGTAGGTGGCGAGCAGTGCCTGCGCCTCGACCGGGTCGCCGAGGGTGGTGCCGGTGCCGTGCGCCTCGACGACGTCGACGTCACCGGCCGACAGCCGGGCGTTGACCAGCGCCTGCTCGATGACCTGCTGCTGCGACGGGCCGTTCGGGGCGGTCAGGCCGTTGGACGCGCCGTCCTGGTTGACCGCGGACCCGCGGACGACCGCGAGCACCTCGTGCCCGTTGCGGCGCGCGTCGGACAGCCGCTCCAGCACGAGCAGACCGACGCCCTCGGCCCAGCCGGTGCCGTCGGCGGTGTCGCCGAAGGAACGGCAGCGGCCGTCGGCCGACAGGCCGCCCTGCCGGCCCATCTCGATGAAGGTGCCGGGCCCGGACATCACGGTGACACCGCCGGCCAGCGCCAGCGAGCACTCGCCGCCGCGCAGGGCCTGGGTGGCCAGATGGACCGCGACCAGCGACGACGAGCAGGCGGTGTCGACCGTGACGGCCGGGCCGACCGTGCCGAAGGTGTAGGAGATGCGTCCCGACAGGACGCTGCCGGTGTTGCCGGTGAGCTGGAAGCCCTCGGCGCCGTCGGCCGGGCCGACCCGGTAGTCCTGCGCCATCGCGCCGACGAACACGCCGGTCCGGCTGCCCTGCAGCGAGACCGGGTCGATCCCGGACCGCTCGAACGCCTCCCACGCGGACTCCAGGACGACCCGCTGCTGCGGGTCCATCGCGACGGCCTCGCGCGGGGAGATGCCGAAGAACTCGGCGTCGAAGTCGGGGGCGTCGTGCAGGAACCCGCCGGACGCCGTCGGCGAGCCGGCGAGCGCGGCGGTGTCCCAGCCGCGGTCGGTGGGGAACGGCGTGATGCCGTCCTCCCCCGCCTCGACCATCCGCCACAGGTCCTCGGGGCTGCGGACACCGCCGGGATAGCGGCAGGCCATCCCGACGACGGCGATCGGCTCCTGGGCGGCGGACTCCAGCTCGCTCACCCGCCGGCGGCTGCGGCGCAGATCGGCCGTGGCCAGCTTGAGGTAGTCCCGGAGCTTCTGTTCGTTGTCCATCCCAACTCCACCCGTCTCGCAGCCGACGCCCACTCGACAATCGCGCCGGAATTCCGCACACGTCCGGCGGGAACCGAATCGCCGCTCCATTCCGCCGCGCGGCGGAGGAGCTCACCACCGACGATTGTGCGGACGATTCGGGCCGGAAATCCCTAGTGTGTGGCCCGCCGGTTCACCAGTTGGCGGCCAGCAGCAGGTGCCCGTACTCGTTCTCACGGGCCACGTGCTCCAGGTCGGAGTCGACCATCATCCGCATGAGCTCCGGGAAGTCGACCTCCGGCGTCCAGTCCAGCCGACGGCGGGCCCGCACGCTGTCGGCGCACAGCACCTCGACCTCGGCCGGGCGCACGAGCGCCGGGTCGACGACGACGTTGTCCCGCCAGTCCAGCCCGACGTGGTCGAACGCGATCTGCACGGCGTCGCGCACCGAGTGCATCTGCCCGGTCCCGATCACGTAGTCGTCGGCCTCGTCCTGCTGCAGCATCAGGTGCATCGCGCGGACGTAGTCGCCGGCGTAGCCCCAGTCGCGCACCGCGTCGAGGTTGCCCAGCGCGAGGTCGCGCTGCAGGCCGAGCTTGATCCGGGCGACCGCGAGGGAGATCTTGCGGGTGACGAACTCCTGGCCGCGGCGCGGCGACTCGTGGTTGAACAGCATGCCCGACACCGCGTACATCCCGAACGACTCGCGGTAGTTGCGGGTGATGTAGTGGCCGTACGCCTTCGCGGCGCCGTAGGGGCTGCGCGGGTGGAACAGCGTCGTCTCGCGCTGCGGGGTCTCCGCCGCCTTGCCGAACATCTCCGACGACGACGCCTGGTAGAAGCGGATCTGCCCGTCCGGCGACGCGGTCCGCGACGGCGAGAGCCCGGAGACCATGCGGATCGCCTCGAGCATCCGCAGCACGCCCGTGCCGTTGACCTCGGTGACGAGCTCGGCCTGCTGCCACGACATCGGGACGAACGAGATCGCGCCGAGGTTGTAGACCTCGTCGGGCTGCACGGTGTCGACGGCCGAGACCAGGCTGCCCTGGTCCATCAGGTCGCCGTCGACGAAGTCCAGTTCGGACGCCAGCCGGCTGACCCGCGTCTTGCGGGGGTTGGCCTGCCCCCGGATCAGGCCCCAGACCTGGTAGCCCTGCGACAGCAGGTGCTCCGCCAGGTAGGACCCGTCCTGACCGGTGATTCCGGTGATGAGAGCTCGTTTGGACATGGGGATTCCCTTCTCGACCGTTACCGAGCCCGCCCACACGCGTCGACCGGCCGTCGGCACGGCGGCGAATACGCTGTCCGGACGAGAGACACGCCGCACGCTGGCAAGGTCCGTGAGACGGTGTCAACGAATTCTCCGGGGTGTAGGGAATTCACGAGTGCGGCCGCGGAAAATCGTGCGCGGAACTGGTGAATTCCGGGTCCGCGGTCTGGTCGGCTGTGCTGGCCGGTCTGCCACCGGCACCGTCCACCGGGCGGCCCGCGGCGGCCGCCGTGAACCGGGGTGTCCTCACGTGCTGTCGAGACTCGCGCGCGCCCAGCTGCGCGGCTACGCCGGACCGGCGGGCGTGCTCGTCGTCCTCCAGACCGTGCAGATCGCCGGCACGCTGCTGCTGCCGACGCTCGGTGCGGCCCTCATCGACGAGGGGGTGGTCCGGGCCGATCCCGGGCGGATCGCCGAGCTCGGGACGATCATGGCGGGGGTCGCCGTCGCGCAGATCGTCGCGGCGCTGGCCGCGACCGCGCTGGGTGCCCGCACCTCCACCGCGATGGGCCGGGACCTGCGCTCCGCGGTGTTCGGCCGCATCCTCGACTTCTCCGCCCGGGAGGTCGGCCGGTTCGGCACCGCATCGCTGCTGACCCGGACGGTCAACGACGTCCAGCAGGTCCAGAACCTCGCCCGGTCCGGGTTCGGCGTCGTCGTCTCCGCTCCCCTGATGTGCGTGGGCAGCGTCGTGCTCGCGCTGCAGCAGGACGTGCCACTGGCGCTGCTGCTGGTCGTCCTCGTGCTGGTCGTGGGTGTCTGCTTCGGACTCCTGCTGGCCCGGATGGGCACCCTCTACGACCGGATGCAGGTCACCCTCGACGGGCTCGGCCGGCTGCTCCGCGAGTCGATCACCGGGGTGCGGGTGGTCCGCTCGTTCGTCCGCGACGACCACGAACAGCAGCGCTTCACCCGCACCAACGACGCGTTCCTCGACCTCTCCCAGCGGGTCGGCAGGCTGATCGCCACGATGCTGCCGCTGGTGCTGCTGCTGATGAACCTGTTCACGGTCGTCCTGATGTGGGTCGGCGCCCGGCGCATCGACGCGGGCGTCATGCAGCTCGGCGCGCTCAGCGCGTTCCTGTTCTACCTGTCGCTGATCCTCATGTCGGTCGTGATGGTCGCGTTCGTGTTCCTGCAGGTCCCGCGGGCCCGGGTGTGCGCGGGCCGGATCATGGAGGTCCTCGACACCGAACCGGGCGTCCCGGCACCGGCCGACCCGGTCCCGATGCGCGGCCCCACCGGCCGGGTGGAGCTGGACGACGTGGAGTTCCGCTACCCGGGCGCGGAACGCGCCGTCCTGCACGGGATCGGTCTGACCGTCGAGCCCGGGGAGCGGGTCGCGGTGCTGGGCAGCACCGGCAGCGGCAAGACGACCCTGCTGAACCTGGTGCTGCGGCTGGTCGACCCGACCGCGGGCACCGTGCGCGTCGGCGGCACCGACGTGCGCGAGCTCGACCCGGCGGTGCTGACCGGCGCCGTCGGGTTCGTGCCGCAGCGCCCCTACCTGTTCGCCGGCACGGTCGCGAGCAACCTGCGCTTCGGGCGTCCGGACGCGACCGACGACGAGCTCTGGGAGGCGCTGCGCGTCGCTCAGGCCGACGGGTTCGTCGCCCGGATGCCCGGCGGGCTGGACGCCGAGGTCGCGCAGGGCGGCACGACCGTCTCCGGCGGCCAGCGCCAGCGGCTGTGCATCGCCCGCACCCTGCTCCGCCGCCCCGGCGTCTACCTGTTCGACGACTGCTTCTCCGCGCTGGACCAGGCCACCGACGCCGCGCTGCGGGCGGCGCTGGTCCCGTGGACCGCCGGCGCCACCGTGATCACCGTGACCCAGCGGGTCTCCACCGCGCGCGACGCCGGCCGGGTCGTCGTCCTCGACGCCGGGCGGCTCGTCGCCGACGGCACCCACGACGACGTGCTGCGCGACAGCCCGACCTACCGCGAGATCGCGCACTCGCAGCTCACCGAGGAGGACGCCGCCCATGGCCTCGCCGGACGTCACTGAGCAGGACCCGGCCACGCCTGCCGCGGGTGCCGCGGGTGCTGCGGGTGCTGCGGGTGCTGCGGCACCCCCGGGGCCGGGTGACCGCCCGGCCCGCCGGCTCGTCGGGCTGCTGCGGCCGCACCGCAGCCCGGTGGCGCTCGCGCTGCTCACCGGCGTCGCCGGGATCGCGCTCAACGCCGTCGGGCCGCTGCTGCTGGGCCGGGTCACCGACCTCGTCGCCGTCGGGGTGCTCGGGCCGGGCGGGCCCGGCGGCGACGCCGCCGGCAGCCCCGGCCCGGCCACCGGCGTCGACTTCGCGTCGGTCGGCCGGCTGCTGCTGGTCCTGCTCGTGGTCTACGTCGGGGCGTCGCTGTTCACCCTCGCGCAGGGCCGGATCGTCGCGTCCGTGGTGTGGCGGGTGATCCACGACCTGCGGGGCCGGGCGCAGGCGAAGCTGTCCCGGCTCCCGTTGCGGCACTACGACCGGCACCCCGCGGGCGAGACGCTCGGGCGCACCACCAACGACGTCGACAACCTCCAGCAGACCCTGCAGCAGACCCTCGCCGAGCTGATCACCTCGATCCTCTCGCTGGTCGCGATGCTGACGCTGATGGTCGTCATCTCCCCGTCGCTGGCCGTCGTGATGATCCTCAGCGTGCCGGTGTCGGGGCTGCTCGCGACCTGGCTGGGGCGCCGCGCCCACCCGCAGTTCACCGCGCAGTGGGAGGCGAACGGCGCGCTCAACGCGCACGTCGAGGAGGTCTGCACCGGGCACGCCCTCATCCGCGGCCACCACCGCCGTGCCGAGGCGCAGCGCCGGTTCGCCGAGTGCAACGACGCGGTGTACCGCGCGGGGGCGTCGGCCCAGACCTCGTCCGGCGCGATGGAGCCGGTCATGATGTTCGTGGCGAACCTCGGGTACCTGGTGGTCGCCGTCGTCGGGGCCTGGAAGGTGCTCTCCGGCTCGCTCACCCTCGGCGACGTGCAGGCGTTCATCCTCTACGCCCGCCAGTTCAGCCAGCCGATCGTCGAGATCGCCTCGGTGGCCGGGCGGCTGCAGTCGGGGGTGGCCTCGGCGAAGCGGGTGTTCACCCTGCTCGACGCGCCCGAGCAGGAGCCCGAGCCGCGCACCCCGGCGACGCCCGGCGCCCCGGCCGGCCGCGTCGAGTTCCGCCGGGTGTCGTTCCGCTACACCCCGGAGACCCCGCTCATCGAGGACCTGTCGCTGCGCGTCGAGCCGGGCAGCACCGTCGCGATCGTCGGCCCGACGGGCGCGGGCAAGACCACCCTGGGCAACCTGCTGATGCGCTTCTACGAGATCGACGGCGGGACGATCCTGCTGGACGGCACCGACACGGCGACGATGACCCGCGCCGACCTGCGCTCCCGCTTCGGGCTCGTCCTGCAGGACACCTGGCTGTTCGGCGGGACGATCGCGGAGAACATCGCCTACGGCGCGCCGGACGCGACCCGCGGGGACATCGCGGAGGCGGCCCGCGCCACCTGCGTCGACACGTTCGTCCGGACCCTGCCCGACGGCTACGACACCGTCCTCGACGACGACTCCGGCGGCGCCAGCGCCGGGGAGAAGCAGCTGATCACGGTGGCGCGGGCGTTCCTCGCCCGGCCAGCGGTGCTCGTCCTCGACGAGGCCACCAGCGCCGTCGACACCCGCACCGAGCTGCTGATCCAGCGCGCCATGGCCACCCTGCGCACCGGGCGGACCAGCTTCGTCATCGCCCACCGGCTGTCGACGATCCGCGACGCCGACCTGATCGTGGTCATGGAGTCCGGCCGGATCGTCGAGCAGGGCACCCACGACACCTTGCTGCGCGCCGGCGGCGCCTACGCCCGCCTGCACTCCGCCCGCACCCCCTGACCGCTCCCCCTTGACCGCTCCCCGACCGACCCGGGAGGACCACCGTGCCCGAACCCCAGCTGCTGGCCGTCGCCGACCTGCACGTCGTGCACGCCGAGAACCGGGCGCTCGTCGAGTCGCTGCGCCCGTCGTCGGACGGCGACTGGCTGATCGTCGCCGGTGACGTCGGCGAGATGTACGCCGACATCGAGGCCACGCTGCGCCTGCTCGCCGGCCGCTTCGCGCGCGTCGTCTGGACCCCCGGCAACCACGACCTCTGGACCCACCCGCAGGACCCCTGCACGCTGCGCGGCGACGCGCGCTACCGGGCGCTCGTCGAGACCTGCCGCGGCCTGGGCGTCGACACCCCGGAGGACCCGTACCCGGTGTGGGACGGCCCGGGCGGGCCGGTCGCGGTGGCGCCGCTGTTCGTGGGCTACGACTACTCCTTCCACGCCCCCGGTGCGACGACGGCGGCCGAGTCGCTGCGGATCGCGCACGACGCGGGCGTCGTGTGCTCCGACGAGTTCCTCCTGCACCCGGACCCCTACCCGGACCGCGCCACCTGGTGCCGCCGCCGGGCCGCGATCACCGAACGCCGGCTGGCGGCGGTCGACCCGGACCTGCCGACGGTGCTGGTGAACCACTGGCCACTGCTGCGCCACCCCACGCGGGTGCTGCGGTACCCGGAGTTCGCGCAGTGGTGCGGCACCGAGCTGACCGCCGACTGGCACGTCCGGTTCCGCGCCGCCGCCGTCGTCTACGGCCACCTGCACATCCCCCGCGTCACCTACCACGACGGGGTCCGCTTCGAGGAGGTCTCGGTGGGCTATCCCCGCGAGTGGCGGCCCCGGCCGCCCCGGGAGCCGCTGCGCGCGGTGCTGCCCGCGCCGGTCGCCGGAGGTGTGCGGTGATCGAGCAGGTGCTGCCCGGCCGGGTCGTCACCGAGTGCGCCTACGACGACGAGGAGCACCCCGGCGAGGGCCTGTTCCCGCAGGAGCAGGAGCTCGTCGCGCGGGCCGTGGAGTCCCGGCGGCGCGAGTTCACCACGGTGCGCAGGCTCGCCCGCCGCGCTCTGGGGAGGCTCGGCCGCTCCCCCGCCCCGATCCTGCCGAACCGTCGCGGGGCCCCGCAGTGGCCGTCCGGCGTGGTCGGGAGCATGACGCACTGCGCCGGGTACCGGGCGGCGGCCGTGTCCCCGGCCGCCGAGTCCGCCGCGGTGAGCATCGACGCCGAGCCGGACGCGCCGCTGCCCGACGGCGTCCTCGAGACGGTCACCCTGCCCTCCGAGCGCGCCCTGCTCGACGGCCTCGCCCGGCGCCGCCCGGGGACGGCGTGGGACCGGATGTACTTCAGCGCCAAGGAGAGCGTCTTCAAGGCGTGGTACCCGCTGACCGGCCGCGAGCTGGACTTCGACGAGGCCGAGATCGTGTTCGACGCCGGCGCCGGCACCTTCTCCGCCCGCCTGCTCGTCCCGGGGCCGCTGGTCCACGGCGAGCGGGTGACCGTGTTCCCGGGGCGCTGGCACACCGGCCACGGCCTGCTCGTCACCGGGGTGCACCTTCCGGCACCGCAGCCGTGACTCCGGGGGTTTCCCGGCCCGGTCGGTGGTGGGCTGGGCCCATGGAGCAGACCACGGGCACGCGGCCGGCCGACGACGCCGCGCAGCAGGCGGACGGGGCCGGCGCGCAGCCGATCCTGTTCTGCTGCACCCATTCCACCGGGGAGGCCGCCACCAGCCTCGTCCTGGCCGGCGAGCTGGCCCGGCGCGGCGTGCCGGACCTCGTGTTCGCCGCCGACGAGAACCTGCGCGGCCCGGTCGGCGAGCTCGCCGACCGGAGCGCCGTCGAGTTCGTCTCCCTGGGACCGGTGAACCCGGACCTGGCGCTCACCATGATCGACGACGCGACCTACGCCCGGATCCACCAGCGCTCCCGCGTCCGCGGTCTGCGCGCGCGGGCCCGGCAGCTCTTCGACGTCGACCACCTCATGCAGCGCTACCAGGCGCTCGACGAGGTGGTCGAGCGCGTCCGCCCCGCCCTCATGGTGATCAACCGGTTCGCGACGCACGCCGTGCAGGTCGCGCTGACCCGCGGCATCCCCTACGTCATCACCGCGCCGTGCCTGCTCAGCAGCCTCGTCGAGCACGACCTGCCCCGCGGGTTCCCGCCGCCGTCGTCCGGGCTGCCGCTGCACCGCACCCGCCGCCAGGAGCTGGAACGGATCTGGTTCGGGATCGGCACCGGCACCCTGTTCCTCGACCGCTCGGTGTTCCGCAAGGCCGTCCGGCTGCACCGCGGGATGGGCGAGCTCGGGATCGACCCGCGCACCCTGCGCGTCCCCGTGCAGAACGCGGGCGCCCGCTCGATGCTCTGCTTCTCGGTCCCCGGGGTCGACTACCCGCTGCCGGTCCCCGACCGGGTCCGGATGGTGGGAGCCCTCGTCCCCCCGGTCCGCCACGACGAGCGCGACGCCGGCGTCGCGGAGTGGCTCGACGCGCACCCGTCCACCGTGTACCTGGCCTTCGGCTCGATCACCCGGATGACGGCGGACCAGGTCCGGTCGGTCGTCGAGCTGGCCCGCAGGCTCGGCGACGACCACGGCGTCCTCTGGGTCCTGCGCGCCGACCAGCAGCGCTTCCTCCCCGATCCCGCCGACCGGCCCGCGAACCTGAAGGTCGTGGACTGGCTCCACTCCCAGCACGCGGTGCTGGAGCACCCGCACGTGCGGGCGTTCTTCACCCACGGCGGCAGCAACAGCATCCACGAGAGCCTCTGGTTCGGGACGCCGGTCCTCGTCCGCCCGACCAACGTCGACCAGTACGACCACGCGGTGCGGGCGACCGACACCGGCATCGGCCTGGCCGTCGACCGGCCCGACCTCGTCGACGTCGACGACGTCCACGCCAAGCTCCAGCGCCTGCTCCGCGAGCCCGCGTTCACCGAGCGCGCCCGCGAGCTCGGCGACGTCCAGCGCGCCGCCGGCGGCCTCGACACCGCCGCCGACGCCGTCCTGGCCGAGCTGGGGAACCGTCACCCGGCCACCCCCTGACCCCCGCCACCACCGGATCAGAACCGCGCCGAGCGGCCCCGTCAGGCACATGCCGAGCGCCGGAGCCGCACGGTTTCCGTGGTTCCGGCGCACGCTGCCAATCTTCCGCACAAGTTGACGGTTTCCCGCACAGACTCTGTTCCGTGCGGCAGCCCCACACCCTGTGCGGCGGCCCGCATCCTGTGCGATTCCGCCTTGATCTGAGCGGCTGCACGCCGTTGTAGGGCGGGGGGTGCGCCCTGGCGGCAGCGTCCGGGCGGCACATCGACGGAATCCGCACAGCATGCCCGTACTCGCACAGGATGCGGGCCGCCGCACAGCTTGCCCCGCACCCGCACAGGTCACCGGCACTCGGCACTCGGCACAGCTTGCCCCGCACCCGCACGAGTCACCCGGCACCCGCACAGGTTGCCCAGCACCCGCACGGATCCTGACTTGTGCGGTGTGTCCACGGTCTGTGCGGCCACGTCAGATCCTGTGCGGCTCTACGTACCGTGTGCCCGCGCGCTGCGCTCAACTGGCTCGTGCCCGAGCTCAATGCCGGTGCCGGCGCCGGCGCCGGTGCCGGTGCCGGATCCGGGCCACGCGCCACGCGCCACGCGCCACGCGCCACACGCCGCCACGCCCTACGCCCCACACCCGCACCGCACCGCACCGCACATCTTGCGCTGCGCCCGCACAGGATCTGTCCTGTGCGGTGGCCCAACCGTGTGTGCGATCAGCCCGGAGCCTGTGCGGTTCCCGCCGGGCGGCCTGCGGCACGGACGGTGCGCGCGGAGCTGCGCGCCGACGGCCGCTCCAGGGCTCGCGGTGGCGCTCGCGCCAGGCCTCGCCAGGACGGTGCGCCGCCGTCACTGCGAAGGTCCGCCCGATCGGCGGAGCCCGGCACCCCGGTCGGACCGGCCATGCTCAGGCGTCAGGGGCTCGCACGATCGCCCACACCGGGACCTCGCACGGGACCCGGCACCGGATGTGCTCCGTGGGCACAGCGGATGTGCCGGACGCGCGTCAGGTTCTCGCCTGGTGGACAGCGGAGCGGAGTCCTCGGGTGCGCCGGGCCGGCCCGGCGCGGACGAAGGACGAAGGGACACCGCACGATGACCCGTCCACCGCGGTTCCCGTTCGGGCGCGCAGCCCCGGGCGCACCAGACGGCCTGCCGCACGTCGTCGTCGTGGGAGCCGGGTTCGCCGGGCACGCCGCGGCCAAGGGCCTGATACGCCGGCTCCGCGGGCGGGCCCGGATCACCGTGATCGACCAGCAGGACCACTTCGTGTACCTGCCGCTGCTGCCCGAGGTCGCGGTCGGGACGCTCGAGCCCCGCCGGATCGCGGTGTCGCTGAGCCGGTCGCTGCGCGGGGCGGAGATCGTGCTCGGGACCGTCGAGCGGATCGACGTCGACACCCGCACCGTCGCCTGGCGCGATCCGGACGGCGGTCACGGGCAGATCCGCTACGACCGTCTCCTGCTGGCCGCGGGCAGCGTCAACGCGCTGCTCCCGATACCGGGGGTGGCGGAGAACGCGCACGGCTTCCGCAGCATCCCCGAGGCGCTGTACCTGCGCGACCACATGGTCCGCCAGATCGAGATCGCAGCGACCATCGACGACGCCGCCGAGCGCCGGGCCCGGCTGACCTTCGTCACCGTCGGTGCGGGCTACACCGGGACCGAGCTCGCCGCGCAGGGCGCGATGCTGACGGCGTTGTTGGCCCGCGACCGTCCGGCGCTGCGCGGGACACCGGTCCGGTGGATCCTGATCGACCGGGCGTCGCGGGTGCTGCCCGAGCTCGACCGCAGACTGTCCCGCACCGCGGACCGGGTCCTGCGGCGGCGCGGGGTGGAGATCCGCACCGGGGAGTCGGTCGCCGAAGCCGCACCGGGACGGGTGCGCCTGACCTCCGGCGAGATGATCGACACGCGGACGCTGGTCTGGTGCGTGGGGGTGCGGCCCGACCCGCTCGTCGCCGACCTGGGCCTCCCGACCGACCGCGGACGCCTGGTGGTCGGGACCGACCTGCGGGTTCCCGGGCGGCCCGAGATCCACGGCTGCGGCGACGCGTCCGCGGTCCCGGACGTGACCCGCGGTGGCACCCCGACCGCCATGACCGCCCAGCACGCCACCCGGCAGGGCGCGCTCGCCGCGCGGAACGTGGCCGCGTCACTGGGCTACGGCGAACCCGGCACCTACGCGCACCACGACCTGGGCTTCGTCGTCGAGCTCGGGGGCGCCGACGCGGCCGCGAACCCGCTGGGTGTCCCGCTGTCCGGGCTCGCGGCCACGGTCGTCACCCGCGGGTACCACCTGCTGTCGATGCCGGGGAACCGGCTGCGGGTCGCGACCGACTGGCTGCTCGACGCCGTCACCGGACGGCAGGCGGTGCAGCTCGGGGTGATCCGTGCCGAGCACGTGCCGCTGGAGACGGCCGAACCGCACGCTCCCGACGGTCCCGCGACGGCGGCCGACGTCGAGCCGGTCGACCGTCCCGGCCGCACAGGCTCGGCGTGAGCCGCACAGGTTCTGGGCGTCCCGCACGAGACAGGACCTGTGCGGAGAGCCGACAGCAGCCGACGGTCTGTGCGGGAAGCCGACAGCATGTGCGGTGGCGGGAGGTACTCGACCCCACCCACCCCGTCGACTACATTCTATAGAGTGTGACACCAGCTCCCGAGGATCCGCTCACCGTCGACGGCTCGGCCGGCGTGACCACGCTCCGTCTGCAGCGCCCGCACCGCCGCAACGCGCTCGACCACACCCTGCTCGAACGCCTCCTGTCCGAGCTCGGCGCGGCTGCCCGGCGCGGTGACGCCGCCGTCGTCCTGACGGGCGGGGACTCCTACTTCTCCTCCGGTGGCGACGTCGGCTCGATGCCCTCCGCCGCCGACGGGCTGTTCGGCCCCGCCTCCCGGCTCGCCCTCGTCCACGAGGTCGTCGAGACGATCGTGCGGACCGACGTCGTGGTGGTCGCCGCCGTCGAGGGCTACGCCGTCGGTGCGGCCTGGGGCCTGGTGCTGTCCTGCGATCTCGTCGTCGCCGCCGACGACGCGTTCTTCGCCGCCCCGTTCGCCGCGCGCGGCCTCACCGCCGACGCCGGTACCGCCTACCACCTCCCCCGCCGCCTCGGCCCGCAGCGCGCGGCCCGCCACCTGCTGCTCGGCGAGCGGCTCAGCGCCCCGGCCGCGGCCGACGCCGGCCTGGTGAGCGAGGTCGTTCCCGCCGGGACGGCGACGGCGCGGGCCGCGGAGATCGCCGCGCGGCTGGCGGCCGGGCCCCGCGAGTCCAACGCCCTGACCAAGCGTCTCGCGGCCCGCACCCACGCGGGCCTGGCCGACTTCCTCGCCTCGGAGCGGGTGGCCGTGTCGCTGGCCGGCCAGGGCCCGGACGCCGCCGAGGGCCGGGCGGCCTTCACCGAGCGCCGCGAACCCCGCTTCACCTGACTCCCCCGGGTGCCGTGGCCCCGCCACGCGACCGGGAACCGACCAGAGAGAGGACCGGAATGACCGCACTGCTGGAGGGCCGCACCGCCGTCGTGACAGGGGGTGCCCAGGGCATCGGGCTCGCCATCGCGCGCACCTACGTCGAGCACGGCGCCCGCGTCGTGCTCGGCGACCTCGACGAGGCCGCCGCCCGCGCCGCCGCGAAGGAGCTCGGCGGGGAGGAGGTCGCCGTCGGCGTCCGCTGCGACGTCGTCTCCGCCGAGGAGGTCGCCGCGCTGATCGACACCGCGGTGACGACGTTCGGCTCGCTCGACGTCTTCGTCAACAACGCCGGGATCACCCGCGACGCCACGATGCGCACCATGTCGGAGGACGACTTCGACCTGGTGATCCAGGTCCACCTCAAGGGCACCTGGAACGGCACCCGGCTCGCCGCCGCACGGATGCGGGAGCAGAAGTCCGGCGCGATCGTGAACATCAGCTCGCTGTCCGGGAAGGTCGGGATGGTCGGGCAGACCAACTACTCGGCGGCGAAGGCCGGGATCGTCGGGCTCACGAAGGCCGCGGCCAAGGAGATGGCGCACCACGGCGTGCGGGTCAACGCGATCCAGCCGGGCCTGATCCGGTCGGCGATGACCGAGGCGATGCCGCAGAAGGCGTGGGACCAGAAGATGTCCGAGATCCCGATGCAGCGGGTCGGTGAGATCGACGAGGTCGCGAACGTGGCGCTGTTCTACGCGTCGTCGCTGTCGTCGTACATGACGGGCACGACGGCCGAGGTCACCGGCGGGCGGTTCATGTGACGGGCGGCCCGCTCGTCGTCTCCACCCGGGACGGGCTCGACGCCGCGATCGGCGCCGAGCTCGGCCCGGGGCCGTGGACCACCGTGGACCAGGACCGCATCGACGCGTTCGCCGCGGCGACCGGCGACCACCAGTGGATCCACGTCGACCGCGAGCGGGCCGCGTCCGGGCCCTACGGCCGCACGATCGCGCACGGCCAGCTCACGCTGTCGCTGATCTCCGCGCTGGCCGGCGACCTGTACCGGTTCGAGCTGGGGACGGCGCGGCTCAACTACGGCTGGGACCGGGTCCGGTTCCCGGCGCCGGTCCCGGTGGGGTCCCGCGTCCGGCTGCACGCGACGGTCGCGGACGCCGAGCCCCGCGACCGCGGCGTCCTCGTCGCGATCGACTTCACCGTGGAGCTGGAGCACTCACCACGCCCCGCATGCGCGGCCCGCAAACTCTCCCTGATCCTCCTGGACTGATCACCGACCACGACACGCTCACCGGTTCCGCCGGCGCTCGCCCGATCGCGTGCGCGTCGACGGAACCGGTGAGCGTCCGTGGGGAGGGCGGGCCGGGCGGGCGGGTGGGTGGGTGGGTGGGCGCAGGAATACAGACGCCCCGGTCCTGTCGGACCGGGGCGTCCCGTGGGGTGGACCGGGTCAGCCGTTGAAGCCGAAGGTCTGGTTCCAGCGCCGGACGATGTCGGCGCCCTCGGTCTCCGCCTGCTCCGGGCTGTAGACGACGAACGACGGGTCGTCGGCCTTCGGGAGCCGGTAGTCACCGGTCGGGACCTGTTCGATGTCGGTGCGGGCCCCGATGAACCCCTGCGCGGCGGCGAACTGCTGGCCCGACTTCGACCAGGTCCAGTTCATGAACAGCTTCGCGGCCGGGCTGTCCTGCCCGGTACTGGTCAGGCCCTGCATGTTGAAGGTGCCGGACACGCCCTCCTCGGGCACGACGAGCTTGATCGGCGCCCCGGACCGCTCCGCGCCGTAGGTGCTGTTGAAGCCGGCCGTCGCGATCTCGATCTCGCCGCGGGCGAGTGCCTCCAGCTGCACCGAGGTGGTGTCGAAGATCCGCGGCTGCTGCGCGGCGAGCCCGGCCCAGTAGTCCGGGCCGATGACGTCCTCCTGGAACGCGGCCAGGCCCTGCACGGTGCCGCCCGCCCCGGCGTTGACGACGCCCATGCGGCCCTTCCACCGCGGGTCCAGCAGGTCGTTCCAGCTGGACGGGACGTTCCCGGCCTCGACGGCCCGGTTGTTGTAGGCGAACGCGTAGGCCGAGTAGTACGACGTGTAGTAGGCCCCGCCGTCCCACGTCACGTTCTCGGTGCCGGTCAGCGTGTCGTGGGTCGGCATCTCGGTGTAGGGCACGAACACGTCCTGCTCGGCGAGGCCCTCGGCGAGCAGCGGGTCGGTGATCGTGACGACGCCCGCCGACAGCCGCCCGGCCCCGGCCTCGCTGAGCACCCGCTCGTTGAGCTTCGCCGACGGCATCCGCGTCACCTCGACCTGGACGCCGGTCTCCGCGGTGAACCGGTCCGCGGTCAGCTCGGCGCTCTCGCTGCCGGACCCGGTGAACCAGACGAGCGTGTCGCCGCGGGCGGCCTCCAGCAGGGCGGCGTCGGCGACCTGCTCGCCGTCGACGACGAGGCCGTTCGCGTCGTCCATGGCGGGCAGCGCGAGCATCCCCTCGGTGACGGTGTCGGTGCCGCCGCCACCTCCCCCGCCGCAGCCTGCGAGCAGCAGGCCGCCCGCGGCGAGTGCGGCGACCAGGCCGCTCGTGCGTGTCCTCTTCATGGGTCAGCTCCTTTGCCGGGACGGACGCCGTCGTCCGCCGGTGTGACTACCGCGCGAGGCGGCGGGGGATGTAGGACAGGACGAACATGAAGGCGGTGTAGATGACGCTCATCGCCGCGGCCTCGCGCAGCGCGCCGCCGTTCTCGAACGCGTCGTAGATCGCGATCGAGAGGATCTCGGTGTCGCTGGTGTAGAGGAACAGCGGCACGGTCAGCTCGCGCATGCTGAGCATGAGCAGCAGCAGGAACGTCGACAGCAGGCCCACCTTCATCAGCGGCACCGTCACGCTGGTGACCGCACGGGCCCGGTGCGCACCGAGCATCACCGCGGAGTCCTCGAGGTCGCGGTCGGTCGCGAGGATCGAGGAGGCGACGCCGCGGAAGCCCTGCGGCGACTGCACCGCCAGGAACGCGATGACGAGGACGGCGAGGGTGCCGTAGAGCGGGACCGGCATGACCAGCCAGGTCCACAGCAGGCCCATGCCGAGCACGACGGCCGGCAGCGCCAGCGGGATCATCGAGATCCCCTCGACCAGCGACCGCCCGGTCGCCCGGGTGCGGTAGACGAGGTAGCCGCACAGGAACGCCAGCACCACGCCGGCACTCGCCGCGAACACGCTGACGACCAGGCTGTGCCAGGCCGCCTCCTGGAAGCTCGACGAGACCAGCACGTCGGAGAACGAGCTGAAGTCGAGCCCGCCCGGCTCTGCGAGCTGGGTCAGCGAGGTCAGGTAGGGCGAGCTCTGACCGGCGACGGTCACGAGCGCCAGCACCGGCAGCACGATCGACAGCGCGAAGAAGCCCAGGACGGCGACGAGCGCCGGGATCCGGGCCCGGCCCAGCGCGACCTTCTTCTGCCGGACGCCCTTGCCGGTCACCGTGGTGAACGACCGCTTCGCCAGCATCCGCTGCTGCAGCCAGGTGGCGAGCAGCACGACGGCGACGAGCACGACCGCGATCGCGGCGCTCTCGTTGCCCCGCGACGGGCTGGTGTTGAGCAGCCGGAAGATCAGCGTCGGGAGGGTGTCCACGCCGCCCGGTGTGCCGAGGACCTGCGCGACCGGGAAGTTCTCGAAGACCAGGATGAAGGTCAGCATCGCCGAGCCGATGAGCGCCGGGGTGGCGAGCGGGAACGAGACCAGGCCCAGCATCCGGCGCGACGTCGCGCCGTGCACCCGCGCGGCCTCCTCCAGGTCCGGGCTCATCATCGACATCGCGCCGTGCACCAGCAGGAAGGTGTAGGGCGAGTAGTACATCGCGAAGACGACGATCATCCCCGGCACGGAGTACATGTCGAGTGGCAGGGAGAGTCCGAGGTCGGCCTGCGCGATGTTGAGCAGGCCGGCGTTGGGGCCGCCGAGCATGGACCAGGCCAGCGCGCCGACGTAGGACGGCAGGAAGATCGGCATCAGGCCGACCAGGTAGACGAAGCGCGGGACCGGGATGTCGCTGCGCGCGGCGAGGAACGCCAGCGACCCGCCGATGAGGCAGGCCAGCGCCGTCGACACGACGCCGATCACCATCGAGTTCCCGAACGCCGTCAGCGTCTGCGGGTCGGTGAACACCCCGAAGTTGCCGAGCGTGAGGTCCCAGGTGATGTTCCCGGGGCGGGGGACGTCCACGCTGAACGCCGCGAGCAGCACCATCGCCGCGGGCAGCACGATGAGCACCGCCAGCACGACCAGGACGAGGACGGTCGGCAGCCGGAGCCGGCGCCGCCTCGTGCGTGCGCGCGGCGGGGGCGCCGCCGTGTCCCCCGCGCCGGTGCGGGGCGGGTCCTGCAGGATCGCCACGGCTCAGCCCTCCCGCGTCGCGGAGGCGGCGACCGGCCGGTCGTGCGACGTCCGCAGGGGCGCGTCGGTCGCGCCCGGCCGGTCGGCCGCACCGGCGTCCGGCTCCGCGCCCGCGTCGGCAGGTCCGGCCTCCCGCGGGAGGACCTGGACGTGGGCGGGATCGATCTCGACATGCACCCGGTCGTGCTGGCGCACCGGGACCGACGCGTCCTGGGTCTGGACCTCCAGCGTCGGCCCGGCGTCGAGCGCGACCGAGCACCGGATGAAGGAGCCCTGGAACACGCTGACGGTGACGGTGCCGGGCCACGAGTTCGGGCCCGCGTCGCGCGGCTCGGTCCGCACCCGGACGTGCTCGGGCCGGATGCAGACGCTGAGGTCGTCGCCCGGCGGGACGACGGCGTCGGCGGCGATCTCGACGTCGTGACCGGCCAGCCGCAGCCGCCGCTCCCCCGCCCGCGGCGCGGCGACCGGGAAGATGTTCGCGACCCCGAGGAACTCCGCGATCGACGCCGACGCGGGGCTCCGGTAGGTCTCCACCGGCGTGGACAGCTGCGAGATCCGTCCGTGCTGCATGATCGCGATGCGGTCGGCGAGGGCCAGCGCCTCGCCCTGGTCGTGGGTGACGTAGATCGAGGTCAGCCCGAGCTCGAGCTGCAGCCGGCGCAGCTCCACCCGCAGGTCCTCGCGGAGCCGGGCGTCCAGGTTGGACAGCGGCTCGTCGAGCAGCATGACGTTCGGCTCCATCGCCAGGCTCCGTGCCAGCGCGACCCGCTGCATCTGGCCGCCGGACAGCAGGCTCGCGCCCTTGCCGGCGAGGTGCGCCAGCCCGACGAGCTCCAGGGTCTCCAGGGCCCGGGTGCGGATCTCGGCCTTCGGGCGCCGCTTCATCCGCAGCGGGAACGACACGTTCTCCAGCACCGTCATGTGCGGCCACACCGCGTAGGACTGGAAGACCAGGCCCACGTTGCGCTTGTTCGGTGCGACGTTGAGCCCGGCGGCCGCGTCGAACACGGTCGTCCCGCCGATCGCGATCGAGCCGCCGCTCGGGTCCTCCAGACCGGCGACGCAGCGCATCGTGCTGGTCTTGCCGCACCCCGACTGCCCGAGCAGCACCAGGGACTCGCCGTCGGAGATGTGGAGGCTGAGGTGCTCGACCGCGGTGAAGTCGCCGTAGGTCAGCGACAAGTCGTTGATCTTCACGTCCATGGTGTGTCCTCGGATGTGTGTCGGTTCACGGGCGGGGCGGACGGATCATGACCGGTCCGCCTCGCGGACCAGTGCGTCGAGGGCGACGGCTCCCTTCCCGCGTGGCCGGACGGCGACCGGGTTGACCTCCGCCTCCACCACGTCGGGCCGGGTCACGGCGAGCCGGGACACCGCGACGACGGTGTCGACGAGCGCGTCGATGTCCCCGGCCGGTCCGCCGCGGAACCCGCGCGCGATGCGCATGGCCGTCACCTCGCCGACCATCTCCCGGGCCACCTCGGCGGTGACGGGGGCGAGGCGCAGCGTCGAGTCGTCGTAGAGCTCGGCGTGCACGCCGCCGGCGGCGAGCATCACCAGCGGCCCCACCGACGGGCTCACCCGGTAGCCGACGAGCGCCTCCACCACCGCGTCACCGACCATCTCCTGCACCAGGAACCCGCCGAGCTCGATCGTGGGGTCGTGCGCGGCGACGTTCGCGGTGATCGTCCGGACGGCGCCGGCGAGCTCGTCGGGCCCGGTCACGCCGAGGACGACCGCACCGGCGTCGGACTTGTGCGGCAGCCGGTCCGACAGCGCCTTGACCACCACCGGCCAGGCGGGCTCCGCGGCGGGCGCGCCCGCGGCGTCGCACGTCGTGGCGGCGGGGAACGACACCCCGAGCCCGGCCAGGACGCCGGCCGAGTCGCTCTCGTCGAGCGTGCGGGCCGGGGCCTCGGCGGCGCCGGTGTCCCGGGTGCCGAGCACGGCGGGATCGACCGGGCGCCGGGCCATGGTCGCGGCGACCGCCTCCGCGCAGGCCTCCGCGGTGCGGAAGGCGGGGACGCCGGCGTCGTTCAGCATGCGGAGCGAATCGAGCGCGTCCGGCAGCGCCCAGGCGGCCAGCGGCACCTCGCCGCCGGCGGCCGCCTCGGCGATCGCGGACACCGCGAGCTCGGGGTTGAGCCGCGCCGAGGAGCCGACGACGAACAGGACGAGATCGAACTCCCCGCTGGAGCGGAGCACGTCCAGCGCGCCGAGCACGAGGTCGTGCCGGGTGCCGGCGAGTGTGAGGTCGACGATGAGGTTCTCGGCCACGTCGAGGCCGAGCGCGGCGAGCCCGCGGAACACCGCGGGGCTCGGCCGGGCCACGGTGACGCCGCGGGTCTCCAGCTGGTCGACGACGATCGCGGCGCCGCCCCCGGTGGAGGTGATCACCCCGATCCGGTCGGCACGGACCGGCCCGGGCGGGCCGATCCGCCGCTGCAGGGCCTCGGCCTCGATGAGCGCCTCGAAGTTGTCGACCCGGGCGAACCCGCAGGCGCGGAAGAAGGCGTCGGCCTCGTCGTCCTCGCCGGCGAGCGCCCCGGTGTGCGACACCGACAAGGCCGCGGCCGCGTCGCTGCGGCCCAGCTTGTAGACGGTGACCGGCCGGCCGCGCTCGGCGGCGGCCGCGGCGAACCGGGCCAGCGGGCCCGCGTTCTCCATCGACTCCACGAACAGCGTGTACGAGCCGATCTCGGGGTCGTCGAGGGTGGCCTCACAGATCTCGCCGAGGGTCAGGTCGACCTCGGAGCCGGTGGAGACGAACCCGGCGAAACCCAGGCCGCGGGCCTTCGCCCGGGTCATCAGCGCGCCGATGACGCTGCCCGACTGGGACGCGACGAACGACGGCCCGACGGGCAGGTCGGGTTCGGCGAACGCGGCGTTCGCGGTGAGCAGCATGCCGTTGCGCGGATTGACCACGCCGATGCTGTTCGGGCCGACGACGCGGACGCCGTACCGGTGGGCGACGTCGAGCAGCGCGTCGAGCCGTTCCCGGCCCTCGGGCCCGCCCTCGCCGAAACCACCGGACAGCACCGTCACCAGCGGCACCCCGGCCTCGCCGCACTCGCGGACCGTGTCGACGACGCGCGCGGTGTCGGTGAGGACGAAGACGTGGTCGGGGACCTCCGGGAGCGAGGCGATGTCGGGCCAGGCCCGCTCCCCCAGCACCGTCTCGCGGCGCGGGTTGACCGGGTAGACGCCGCCGGTGAAGCCGGCCTCGCGCAGGAACCGCAGTGGGCGCGCGGTCGTCTTCCGCGCGTCGTCGGAGGCGCCGACGATCGCGACGGAGCGGGGTGCGAGCAGCGCCCGGCCCACGTCGGACCGTGCGGGCCCGGCGGCACCGGCCGGACGGTCGGTCAGCTGCGTCATGCCGCACCCCGGCAGAGGGCGTCGGTGCGGGCGACGACGTCGAGCGAGGCGAAGGTCCACAGCTCGGCGGCGAGCCCGGTGGCGGCGTCGCGGCCGAGCACCGGCGCGGCGAGGCGGACCAGCTTCGCGGTCATCTCGTCGTCGCTGACCGGGTTGCCCGGCTCGCCGTAGGGCGTCGGGACCCGCTCGGTGAGCTCCCGCCCGTCGTGCAGGGTCAGCGTCACCACGGCGGTGCGCAGCACCGGGTAGTCCGCGTCGGCCTGCTCGTCGGCGCGGACGTGCACCCGGCCGACGAGATCGAGCAGTGCCGGGTCGCGGCGGGCGCCGGGACCGAACTCGGTGAGGCCCACCTCGTCGTGGACGAGGGCGGTGGCCACCGCGAACGGGATGCTCATCTGGGCGTCGAGCAGCGAGTCCACCTCGGTGCTCGCGTGGTGCGAGGCGACGGTGTAGGTCGCGACGTCGACCCGCGCGACGTCGGCGACGGTCACCCCGTGCTCCGCGCGCAGCGCCAGCACGGCGTCGATCGGGCCGTGCAGGTGCCGGCAGGACGGGTAGGGCTTCACGTAGGAGTCGAGCACGACCCACCGCTCCCCCAGCCCGTCGAGCAGGGTGCCGGCGTCGAAGCCGCCGTCGGCGAACGCCTCGACGTAGCCGTGCCGGGTCTCCAGGATCGGGCGCGGCCCGGTCACACCGGCCTCGGCGAGCTCGACGCTGACGATCGCGTCGCGCGCGGCCTTGCCCGGGTGCACCCGCTTGACCTCGGCGTTCTTGCCGAGGAACGCGAACAGCCCGCCGGCGTGCGAGGCCGCGACACCGAGTGCGTCGTGCAGCCGGTCGGCGTCGAGGCCGTGCAGGACGGCGACCCCGCAGGTGGCGCCGACGACGCCGGCGAGCGGGGTGTTGTGGAAGTGGTTGCGCCACGTCGCGGGGTGCCCCGCGGCGGCGAGCCGGGACACCGCCTCCAGGGCGACGGCGAGCGCCCGCATCGTCGTGGTGGTGTCGCTGCCCCGGGCCTCCGCCGCGGCGAGCACGGCCGGGAAACAGACGCTGCTCGGGTGCACGCTGCCGGGGGTGTAGCCGTCGTCGACCTCGAGGCTGTGGGCGCTCGTGCCGTTGAGGAACGCGGCACCGGGCGCCGAGACCGGCCCGAGGCCGATCGCGGTGGCGGTGCGGCCGGTCGTCCCGTAGGTGCCGGCGACGTGGGTCGCGACCGCCCGCGCGACGTCGGTCGCCGAGCCGGGGACGACGGCGGCGACGTAGTCGACGAGCAGGCGGCGCACGTGGTGCTCGACCTCGGCGGGCAGCGGCGCCGCGGCCGCGGCGACGACCCAGTCGACGAGGACGTCGGTGGCGCCGTCGAGCCCGCGCTGCGCCTGCGGTGCGGTGGTGCCGGTTCCGGTGATGCTCACGCGCCCGCCCCCGCCCGCTGGTCGAAGCGGCGCCCGAAGACGGAGCCGGCGATGGTGTTCTTGAGGATCTCGACCGAGCCGCCGGCGATCATCCAGCCGCGGGTGCGGCGGACGATGTACTCCAGCGGGTACTCCTGGCTGTAGCCCGAGGCCCCGAAGACCTGCATCGCCTCGTTGGCGACCTGGAAGGCCGTCCGGTTGGCGTGCAGCTTCGCGATCGCCGCCTCGGTCGCGTCCGGTGCGCCGGCGTCGGCGTTGGCGACCGCCCGCAGCAGCAGCATCCGGGCCGCGTCGAGCTCCACCCTCATGTCGGCGAACTTCCACTGCAGGCCCTGGAACTCGCAGAGGTCCTTGCCGAAGGCCTTGCGGACCTTCGCGTGCTCGACGGCGCGCTCGTAGGCGGTCTCGGCGAGCGCGAGCGCCCGCGAGGCGTTGCCCATCCGCTCCACGCCGAAGATCGACAGCATGCTGCGCAGCGCGCCGCTGTCGGCGAGGACGTACTCCTTCGGCACCCGGCAGCCGTCGAAGAACAGCTGGCAGTGCGACTCGCCGCTCATGTGCAGCTCACGCTTGCCCCGGGTGAAACCGGGGGCGTCGAACGGGACGAGGACCGCCCCGATGTCGCGCGACGACGGGCCGAACCGGCACCAGACGACCGAGTGCGTCGCGTCCGGGCCGTGCGAGTTCCAGCACTTCTGGCCGTCGAGCACGACGTGATCGCCCTCGTAGCGGGCGGTCGTGCGCAGGTCGGTCAGCGCGCTGCCGGCGTCGGGCTCGCTCATCCCGGCGGTCACGAGCGCCTCGCCCCGCAGCAACAGCGGCAGCACCTCGCGGCGCACGTGCTCGGAGCCGAACTTCGCGACCTGGCGGATCGCGCCGAAGTTGCTCGCCTGCAGCGCGTCGGCGCTGTGCGGGCAGACCTTGGTGATCGCCATCATCACGAGCACCGCGTCGAGCAGCGAGGCGCCCTGCCCACCGACCTCGACGGGCAGGGTGAGCCCGGTCAGGTCGTGGTCGGCGAGGACCTTGAGGGAGTCCCAGGCGAACCCGTCGCGCTGGAAGGCCCGCGCGCCGAACTCGCGTTCGGCGAGCTTGGAGACGGACTCCACGAGCGTGGTCTGCTCGGGGGTGAGGCCGAAGTCCATGGTGGTCGTTCCCTCTCGTCGTACGTCGGTGCTGAACAGCGGGGTGCGGGCCGGGATCAGGCCGGGCCGGTCCGGTCGGTGACGGCCGCGGCGGCTCCGGCCGCGTCGAGGCCGGGGAGGTCGGCGGCCAGCTGCCACAGGCGGTCGGCGGCGGCGCGGGCGTCGGGCACCGCGGCGACCTCCAGGCAGCCGAGGAGCTTGCGGTCGACGGCGTCGCGGCCGGGCCGGGCCGCGCCGGCGCCGGGCATGGCGGCCTCCGCGACGTCGTGGACGCCGTCGGTGGTCTCCAGCTCGACCCGGGCGCCGGACATGACGGCGCTCTCGGGGAGGTCCTGGCGGACCTCGACCAGGGCGGCCGCGGCGGCCACGTCGGCGCGGCCGAGGTCGCGGCGCAGCGTGCCGAGGTCGTAGCGGCCGGTCACCCAGAGCGCGGCGAGCTGCCACGGCAGGGAGAACTGGACGTCGACCAGCGGGGTGCCGCGGTCCTGCCACGGCCGGGCCACCAGCTCGTAGGCGGACCCGGCCGGCAGGTGCGCGACGATCCGGCGCACCGTGTCCGCGCCGGGCCTGCGGGCGTGCAGCTGCTCGGCCGCGGCCAGCGCGGCGTGGGTGTAGCGGCAGGCCGGGTACGGCTTGAGGGCGACCGCGTCGAGCTCGGCGGGCCCGGCGAGCAGGCCGGACAGCGTCAGGTCGGAGCCGGGCAGCACGCCGAACGTCCCGCCGAGCCAGCCGGCCGGTCCGGCGACACCGGCCCGGGCGAGCGACGCCGCCGTCAGCCCGTGGGCGGCGGCGAGACCGGGCTGGAGCCGCTTCGCGACCGACCCGTCGACAACGGCCTGCCGGGTCGACGGCGCGAGCGCCGCCCCCAGGCACAGCCCGATCGCGTCGCCGGTCGCGGCCTCGTCGAGCCCCCAGACCGTCGCCGCCGTGGCGGCGGCGGCGAGCGCCCCGAGGCCGGCCGTCCGGATGACCCCGTGCCGCGGGCCGGTGAGCCGGGCCAGCCGGGACAGCAGCTGGACGCCGGTGGCGAGCCCGTCCAGGACCCGCTCTCCCGGCGCCGGTGCGGTCGCCAGCGCGGCCAGCGCCGCCGGGACGACGACGGCGGCGGTGTGCACGACGGCCTCGTCGTGGGTGTCGTCGAAGTCCCAGGCGTGGATCAGCGTGGACAGCGCGGTCGCGGCCTGCGGCGCGGCGAGGCGCAGGTCCGTCCACGGCACCGCGACGGTGCCCGGGGAGACGGCGGCGAGGCCGTCGAGCACCCGCCGGGCGTCGTCGTTCGCGGCGCCGGCGGCGGCGAGGCCGAGCGCGTCCACGAGGAGGTGCAGGAGCTGGTCCCGGTGCTCCGGTGTCAGTCCGGCCCACCGGCCCGGTGTCGACGGTGTCGACGTGGGGACGGGTGTGCTCACCACGGTGCGGGTCACCCTGCTGCCTCCTGCGCTGGTCGGCGGGCCTGTCCGCCGGTGATCGGGGTCACCCGGCCGGCGGACAAGAGGCAAACACGACCATGGAACGCGGGTCAATAGATTCTATAAAATCTAGTCAACTGACCATGGAAAGTACCGACGTGCTACGTTCACCCCGCGCCGCGGTCCGTCCTGCGGAGCCGTGCCGAAACCAGGCCGAACCCGGGCCGAAGCCTGCCGACCGACACCAGGAGCGCCGCAGCCGATGAGCGAGATGGACGCGCCCCCGAAGTCGCGCACGGCCTACGTGCTCGACCGGCTCAAGGCCGATCTCCAGCAGGGCGTCATCAACCCCGGCGACCAGCTGCGGCAGACCGCGATCGCGAAGCGCTACGGCGTCAGCCCCACCCCGGTCCGCGAGGCGCTGCGGATCCTCGCCGCCGACGGCACGATCGAGTACACGAGCCACCGCGGCGCCACCGTCCGCGACTTCACGCCGGAGATGGCGCAGGACCTCTACCGGATGCGCGCCGAGCTGGAGGGCCTGGCCTGCGAGGTCGCGGCCGAGCGCATGACCGACGAGGGCTACGCGGCGATCGTCGCCGCGAACGACCGGCTGGTCCGGGCCACCGCCGAGGGCACCGAGCCGGCGACCCTGTCGCTGCTCAACAAGGACCTCCACTTCACCATCTACGAGAGCACGTCGTCGGTGATGATCGAGGGCATCCAGCTGCTCTGGGCCCGGTTCAAGCCCTCGGTGACGCTGTGGGGGGTCACCGAGTTCAGCCGGGCGCTCGACCACGACCACGACGCGATCCTGGAGGCCCTCGGCCGCCGGGACGGGCCCGCCGCCCGGGCCGCGATGCACGCCCACGTCATGCACGCGTGGGAGCTGCGCCAGACCAGCGAGGAACTGCGTGCCACCGGGCCGGTGAGCGGGGACGCCCCCGGCTCCGCGGCCTCCTGACCACCTCCGGTGGAGCGTCCCCGGCCCCGCTCGCTGCGCGCGCACTGGTTCCCGTGCCTGGTACTCGCCACGCTGCTCTCGCACGCCGTGCTCGCCGGCGTCCGCACGCTGATCTCCTACCGGGCGCTCGCGCTCGGCGGTGACGCGGTCACCGTCGGCCTGATCACCGGCGCGTTCGCGCTCCTCCCCCTCGTCGTCGCGCTGCAGATCGGGCGCGCGGTCGACCGCGGCCGCGGGGTCCTCGTCGTCCGGCTCGGGCTGGTGCTGACCGTCGTCGCGGTGCTCGTGGCCGCGGTGAGCCCGTCGGCGGCGTTCCTGATCGGTGCCAGCGCGGTCCTCGGGCTGGGCCAGATCCTGCACACGGTCGCGTGCCAGAGCCTGATCCCGCTGTGGTCCCCTCCGGAGAAGGTCGACGCCCGGTTCGGGCAGCTGACGCTGGGGGTCTCGGCCGGGCAGCTGGTCGGGTTCCCCGTCGCCGGGTTCGTCGCGACCCTCACCAACGGCGGGACGACGACCGGCGAGCAGCTCGCCACCACCCCGGCGCTGCTCGTGATGGCCGGGCTCGCCGCGCTCGCCGTGCCGCTGGCGTTCTGGTTCGTCCCGGCCGAGCGCATCCGGGTCAGCCGCGCCGAGGCCGCGGCCGCCCGGCAGAGCACCCTGGCGATCCTCGGCACCCGGGGCATGAAGCCGGCCGTCTACTCCAGCCTGACCGTCCTGACCGGGATGGACCTGCTCATGGCCTACCTGCCGCTGCTGGGGCAGTCGATGGGCCTGGGCGTCGGCACGGTGACGATGCTGCTCACCGTGCGCAGCGTCGCGTCGGTGGTCTCCCGGGCCGCGATGCCGCTGCTGCTGCGGACCGTCCCGCGGCGGGCCCTGCTGGTCTCGGCCACCCTCGCCTCGGGCGTCCCGATGGCGCTCGTCCCGCTCACCGCCGACGTCGTGCTGCTGACCCTGATGATGCTCGTCGTCGGCTTCTTCTGGGGGCTGGGCCAGCCCCTCACCATGTCCTGGGTGACGACCGTCGCCGACCCGCACAACCGCGCGGCGGCGCTGTCCGTGCGGCTGGCGGGCAACCGCATCGGACAGGTCGTCGTGCCGCTCGCCGCGGGCGGGCTGGCCGGCCTCACCGGCGTCGGCGCGATCTTCCACGCGGGCGGTCTGCTGCTGCTCTCGTCCGCGGTGTGCACCCTGGTCACCACGCGCGAGCCGCCCGCCGGTCCGGGCGGGTGACACCCACCCGCCCGGACCTCACCCCGCGGGCGTCACTGCTTGGCGTAGTCGGCGAACCCCTGCCAGTCGATGACGACGCAGGGCTCCTCGCCGAGCACCCACGCGTCGTGCCCCGGCGGCGCGATCATGAAGTCCCCCGGGCCGTAGGTCTCCTCCTCGCCGTCGTCCATCCGGACCGTGATCCGGCCGGAGATCACGTAGCCCATGTGGGCCGCCTCGCAGCTGTCGGTCCCGGCGATCGGGGCGACGTGCTGCGACCAGCGCCAGCCCGGGTTGAACGTCGCGCGCCCGACGCCGCCGGCGGCGACGTTGACCAGCTCGAGCCGGCCCGAGTCCCCCTCGAACGGGCGGACCTCCTCGGGGTCGTCGAGGCTCATCCTCACGAGTCGTGCCATGACAGTCCCTGCCTCTCGATCGTGGGATCCCGGGGCGGCGGATGCGCGGCGGGAGATCTCCCGGCCGTCGCCGGAGGGATCGGTGAGCACGCCCGGGGTCCGGGGGCACGTCGGAGGAGTGCGTCCGACGCTACGCCGGTGGGCAACCGCCGATCGGCCCATCGACCGGTGACGGCGGTCAGCCGGCGCCGTCGCTCGCGCACACCCGGGCGGCCTCGACGAAGTGCCCGACGGCCGCCGAGCGGTCCCGGCGCCGCCACGCCACCTGCAGCGCCACCGTCGGCACCGCACCGGACAGCGGCCGGAACTCCACCCCCGGCGGGCGCAGGTTCGCGTAGTACGACGGCTGCAGCGACACCCCGATCCCGGCCGCGACGAGGCTGAGCTGGGTCTCGATGTCGGCGCCCTCGGCGACGATCGTGGGTGAGAACCCGTGGTCGCGGCAGTAGCCGGTGATGATGTCGAAGAACTCGGCTCCCAGCGGGCGCGGCCACAGCACGAACGACTCCCCCGCCAGATCGGCGGCGTCGACGGTGTCGTGGACGGCCAGCGGATGGTCGCCGGGAAGCACCACCAGCAGCGGTTCGGCGACCAGCTCCTCCACGGTGACCGCGGTCGTCGGGGCGGCCGCGCGGACCAGGCCGACGTCGAGGCGCTCCTCGGCCAGCGCGACCATCTGCGCGGCGGTGTCGTGCTGGGACACCTGCATCTGCAGGTCCGGGAACCGGGCACGGACCGTCCGCAGGATCCGCGGCGCGATCGAGGCCAGCGCGGTACCCACCGACCCGACGGCGAGCAGCCCGGTCGCCCCCTCGGCGGCCTGTACCACACGGGTCCGGGCCCGCTCGGCCTCGAACAGGACCCGCGGCGCGGCCTCCAGCAGCACCCGTCCGGCGGGGGTGAGCTCGGTGGCGCGGCTGGTGCGGTCGAACAGCGGCGTGCCGAGCGCCTTCTCCAGCGTGCGGACCTGCTGGCTCAGCGCCGGCTGGCTGACGTGCAGGCGGGCCGCCGCCCGGCTGAAGTGCAGCTCCGAGGCGACGGTGAGGAACATCCGCAACTGACGCAGCTCGACGTCCATCGACCGATCATAAGGTCTTCCTTATCGGAGCATCGCGGCCCGCGATCACGGATCCGCCCCACGGCCGGGCACGTCCGGTCACGGTGGACGGTGTCTCCCGCACCCCGGCCCAGGAGCACCGCGTGAACTCCGATCATCCGTTCGTCGTCGTCGGCTGCGGCGGCCTCGGCTCCGCCGCCCTGTTCTGGCTCGCCCGCGCCGCCGCGCCCTATGCCCGGGTCCTCGGCCTGGAGCGGCACACGCTCGGCCACGACCACGGCGCGAGCCAGGACCACAGCCGGATCATCCGCCTCGCCCAGCACCAGGACGCCTACGCCGCGCTCGCCCCCGCCGCCTACGACGCCTGGCACCAGGTCGAGTGCCTCTCCGGCCAGACCCTGGTCACCGGGACCGGCGGGCTGGTGATCGAGGACGTCGAGGCCCGCCGAGGACTGGCCACCGGGGGCCGCGACATCGACGGCTACGTCGACGTCGCCGCCCGGCACGGCGTCGAACTGGAGGTCCTCGACGCCGACGCGCTCACCACGCGCTGGCCGCAGTTCCGGCTGTCGGGCACCGAGCGCGCCGTGTACCAGCGCCGCTCCGGGATCGTCGACGCCCGCCGCGCGAACGCCACGCACGTCGCGCTGGCCCGCGGGTACGGCGCCCAGGTCCGGGAGCACACCCCGGTCCGGGCGGTGCACGACGCGGGCGGGCACGTCGAGGTCGTCACCGACGACGAGGTCTACCGCGCCGAGCACGTCGTCGTGACCGCGGACGCGCGCACCAACGAGGTGCTCGACGGCCTGCTCCCGGCACTGCCGCTGACCGTCACCCAGGAGCAGGTGACCTACTACGCGACGCCGAACCTCCTCGAGTTCTCGCCGGAGCGGTTCCCGGTGTTCATGTGGCACGGCGCGGAGAACTACTACGGCTTCCCGGTGTACGGCGAGGTCGCCACCAAGCTCGGCCAGCACATGGGCGGCCCCGAGGTCACCGCCGACACCCGCACCTACGAGCCGGACCCGTTGCGCCGCAAGCGCCAGGAGGAGTTCCTCGCCGAGCACGTCCCCGGGATGCTCGGGCCGGAGCTGTACACGAAGACCTGCCTGTACACGATCCCGCCCGACCAGGACTTCGTGTTGGACACCGTGCCCGGCTCGCCGCGGGTGAGCGTCGCGGTCGGGGCCGGGCACGCGTTCAAGTTCGCCTCGCTGCTCGGCCGGATCCTCGCCGAGCTGGCCACCACCGGCCGCACCCGGCACCCGGTCGGCCGGTTCGCGCTCGACCGGCCCGCCCTGACCGAGCCCGGCCACGGCAGGACGTTCCATGTCTGACGCCGCACTCCTGACCCGCCGGCCCGGGCTGTCGCTGCCGCAGGCCGCCTACACCGACCCGGCCGTCTTCGCCGCCGACCTGGACCACGTGTGGACCACCGGCTGGCTGTTCGCCGGCCACACCTGCGAGCTGGCCCGCCCCGGCGACTACGTGACCCGCGACGTCGGCCGGGACCGGGTGATCGTCGTCCGCGGCGAGGACGGCGCGCTGCATGCCCACCACGACGTCTGCGCGCACCGCGGGTCGCGGCTCACCACCGCCGACCGAGGCTGCGTCCGCGCCTTCGTCTGCCCGTACCACCAGTGGGTCTACGGCACCGACGGCCGGCTGCGCTCGGCCCGGCTGATGGGCACCGGCTTCCCGGTCGGCGACTACCGGCTCGCCCCCGTCGCCGTCCGCGAGATCGAGGGGCTGGTGTTCCTCTGCCTGGCCCCCGACCCACCGGACATCGAGGGGTTCGCCGCGGCGCTGGGGCCGCAGCTCGCCCCGCACCGGCTCGCCGACGCCCGCGTCGAGGCACGCCTGTCCTACCGGGTCGCGGCCAACTGGAAGACGCTCGTGGAGAACAACCGCGAGTGCTACCACTGCCGCGGCAGCCACCCCGAGTTCACGCTGTCCAACTTCGACCACGGCGTGAACGGCGACGTCCGGTCGAGCCCGCGCTACGAGGCCGCGCTCGCCGACGCCCGGGCGCGGTGGGCGCGACGCGGGCTGCCCGGCGACGAGGTCAGCTTCCCCGGCGGCGCCTGGTACCGGACCGCCCGGCTCCCGCTGCGCGACGGGTTCGTCACCGAGTCCCTCGACGGCCGCCCCGTCGCCCCGTTCCTCGGCACGCTGACCGCGGAGGACGCGGGCAGCCTGCGCGTCGTGGGGCTGCCGGACCTGTGGGCGCACGCCAACTGCGACTACGCGGTGACGACCCGGCTCTCCCCCGTCGACGCCGGCACCACCGACGTCGAGGTCTGCTTCCTGGTCCGTGCCGACGCCTCGGGCGTCGACACGGACGCGCTCACCGCGGTGTGGCGCTCGACCTCGGAGCAGGACTGGGAGCTGTGCGAGAACAACTACGCCGGGATCGCGTCGCGCGGGTACCGGCCGGGGCCGCTCTCCCCGGTCGTCGAGGCGTCCGTGGAGGGGTTCCTCACCTGGTACACGGCCGCCCTGGACCGGGGCCGCGCCGCCTCGGCCTGATCCGTCCCCCGGCGGGCACCCGGGGTGCGACGGGGGCCTGCCGGGTGGTGTGTGCGACCGCCCTCACCCGGGCGTACGACGCCGGTCGACCGGGGACGAGTGCCCCGCCACACCGGCGGATCCCCGCCCCGGTACCAGCGGTAACGTCGATGTCGAGACCCCGGGGCCCCGCCCGGAAGAGCGGCGGGCCGGGCCGGGGAGTGGAGGTGTCGGATGACGGGTGAGTCGCCTGCGGAGCGCGAGATCCTGCTGCACGGCCAGCGGGTCAGCTACCGCGAGACCGGTGCGGAGCACCGGCGTGCCGTCCTGCTCGTGCACGGCCTGGCGGGCAGCTCGTCGACCTGGGCCCCCGTGCTCGCCCCGCTCGGGCAGCACCTTCACGTGATCGCCCCGGACCTGCTGGGTCACGGTTCCAGCGAGGCCCCGCGCAGCGGCGACTACTCCCTCGGCGGGTTCGCGACCGGCCTGCGCGACCTGCTCGTGGCCCTCGGCATCGAGCGGGTGACGATCGTCGGGCACTCGTTCGGCGGCGGCGTGGCGATGCAGTTCGCGCACCAGTTCCCCGAGTACGTGGAGCGGGTGGTGCTGGTCTCCAGCGGCGGCCTCGGCCACGACCTCGCCCTGGCGCTGCGCGCAGCCAGCCTGCCCGGCACCGAGCTGGTGCTGCGGTCGGCGGCGTCGCTGACCCCGCGCTGGATGCGCCGCACCGTGCACCGGATCGCGCACCGGGTGGGCAGCGTCCCCGCCTCCGACGTCGACGGCGTGCACGCGGCCTGGGAGTCCTTCGCCGACCGCGGCACCCGCGGTGCGTTCGTGCACACCGCCCGCGGCGCGCTCGAACCGTCCGGGCAGCGCCTCGACGGCGCGCAGCGCCTGCACCTGCTCGACGAGGTCCCGGTGCTGCTGGTCGGCGGTGACCGGGACAAGGTCATCCCGCTGGAGCACACCCTCGCCGCACACGAGCGGCTGAGCGGCAGCAGGCTGGAGGTCTTCCCCGGCGCCGGGCACTTCCCGCACGCCGAGCAGCCGTCGCGGTTCGCCGCGCTGCTGCACGAGTTCGTCGACGGCACCGCACCCGCCGACGGCGGCCGCGACGCGGTGCGGCGGCGGATCCTCGGTCTCCCCCGGCTCGGCGCCGCCCCCGACGACCTCGCCGCGGATGGCATGGCGCGCTGAGCGCCCACCTCACCCGGGCGTCACCGCGACGTCCAGCTCGTCGCCGTCGGCGGTGAGCCGGACGGTCCCGCCGGGCCGCAGGTCCCCGGACAGCAGCAGCCGGGACAGCCGTCGCTCCACCTCGCGGCCGATGGTGCGGCGCAGCGGCCGCGCGCCGTGCTCGGGCCGGTGCCCGCGGCGGGCGAGGAGGTCGATCGCGGCGCCGTCGGCGTCGAGGGTGACGCCCTGGGCGCGCAGCCGCTCCCCCGTCTCGGCCAGCATCATCTCCACGATCCGGTGCAGCTGGGCCGGGGTGAGCGGGGCGAACAGCACGATCTCGTCGATCCGGTTGAGGAACTCGGGCCGGAAGTGGCCGCGGGCGAGCGCCAGCAGCGGCTCGCGGACGTCGTCGAGCGGGGTCCCGGCCGTGGCGGCGGCGAGCAGCTGCTCCGAGCCCAGGTTGCTCGTCATGATCACGATGGTGTGCCGGAAGTCGACCGTGCGGCCGCGGGCGTCGGTCAGCCGGCCGGCGTCGAGCACACCGAGCAGCGCCGAGGTGACCTCGACGTGTGCCTTCTCGATCTCGTCGAGCAGCAGGACGCAGTACGGGGTGCGGCGGACGGCCTCGGTGAGGCGGCCGCCGTCGTCGTGCCCTACGTAGCCGGGCGGGGCGCCGATCAGCCGGGACACCGACGCGCGGTCGGTGTACTCGCTCATGTCGAGGCGCACGATCCGGTCGGGCGAGTCGAAGAGCGCGTCGGCGAGTGCCCGGGCCAGCTCGGTCTTCCCGACCCCGCTGGGCCCGAGGAACAGGAACGACCCGACGGGCCGGTCCGGGTGGCCGAGCCCGGCCCGGCCGGCACGGACGGCGTCGGCGACGGCCTCCACGGCGTCGTCCTGCCCGACGACGCGGGCGTGCAGGTGGTCCTCCAGCGCGAGCAGCCGGTCGCGCTCGTCGGTGCCGAGCCGGGCGACCGGGATGCCGGTGCGCCGGGAGACGATCTCGGCGACGTCGTCGGCGGTGATCTCCGGGCGCCCGCCGGACGGGGACGCGGCACGCAGCCGTTCCAGCTCCCGGGTGAGCATCGCGGCCCGCTCGAAGTCCTCGGAGTCGACCGCCACCTCCCGGGCCCGGCCCAGCTCCTCCGCCTGCCGCGCGGCGGCACCGGCCGCGGCGTCGCCGCCCGCGGTGCGCATCCCGGCCCGGGCGGCGGCCCGGTCGACGAGGTCGATCGCCTTGTCCGGCAGGAACCGGTCCGGCAGGTAGCGGGCGGACAGCGCGACCGCGGCGTCGAGCGCGCCGTCCGTCAGCCGGACGCCGTGGTGGCTCTCGTAGCGGGCGCGCAGCCCGTGCAGGATCGCGACGGTCTCCGGCTCGGTCGGCTCGGGCACCGGGACCGGTTCGAAGCGCCGCTCCAGCGCCGCGTCCCGTTCGATGTGGCGGCGGTAGTCCTCGGTGGTGGTCGCGCCGATCATCCGGAGCGCGCCGCGGGCGAGCGCGGGCTTGAGGATCGACGCGGCGTCCATCGCGCCCCCGTCGGCGGCGCCGCCCGCTCCGACGACCAGGTGCAGCTCGTCGACGAACACCACGATCCGCCCGTCCGCGGCGACCACCTCGTCGATCACCGCGGTGAGCCGCTCCTCGAACTCGCCGCGGTACTTCGTGCCCGCCACCATCCCGGCGAGGTCGAGCGCGACCACCCGCACGCCGCGCAGGACCGCGGGGACCTCGCCCGCCGCGACCCGGGCGGCGATCCCCTCGGCGATCGCGGTCTTCCCGACGCCCGGTTCGCCGACCAGCACCGGGTTGTTCTTCGCCCGGCGGCCCAGCACCTCCAGCGCGGCGTCGATCTCGGCGGCGCGCCCGACGACGGGGTCCAGGCGCCCGGCGGCGGCGTCCGCGGTGAGATCGCGGCCGAACCGGTCGAGCCCGCGGGTCCCCCGGCTCCCGGGTGGGCGACGGTCGGGGTCGGTGTCCTGGCCGGAGGTGCCGTCGAGGTCGCCCAGGGTCTCGAACAGCCGGCCGAGCAGCGGTTCGAGCGGGCCGAGCGCATCGCGGAACGGGTCCTGGGGCATGGCGGCCTCCTCCGGGCGGCCGTGCGGTACGTCCGCCCCTCCACGGAGATGGTGCACCGTCAGCGCAGGCCGAGCACGCGGGCCGCGTTCTCCTTGAGGATCAGCGGGCGCACCTCGTCGCGCAGGTCCAGGCCCGCGAAGTCCTCCAGCCACCGGTCCGGCGTCACCACCGGGAAGTCCGACCCGAACAGCACCTTGTCCCGCAGGTAGCTGCCCGCGGCCCGCACGAGCTGCGGAGGGAAGTACTTCGGCCGCCAGCCGGACAGGTCGATGTAGGCGTTCGCCTTGTGCGTGGCGATCGCGATCGCCTCGTCCTGCCAGGGCACCGACGGGTGCGCCATCACGATCGTCAGGTCCGGGTGGTCGGCCGCGACGTCGTCGAGCAGCATCGGGTTCGAGTAGCGCAGCTTGATGCCGCGCCCGCCCGGCAGGCCCGCGCCGATCCCGGTCTGGCCGGTGTGGAACAGGGCGGGGACCCCGGCCTCGGCGACGGCCTCGTACAGCGGGTAGTGGGCACGGTCGTCCGGCTCGAACTCCTGCAGCGACGGGTGGAACTTGAAGCCGCGGGCGCCGCGCTCGGCCAGCCGGCGGATCCGGGCCACCGACGCGGCACCGTCGTGCGGGTCGACCGAGCCGAACGGGATCAGCACGTCCGGGTGCTCCGCCGCGGCGTCGAGGATCTCCTCGCTCGACAGCGCCGGATGCCCGGTCGCCGTGGCCGCGTCGACGGTGAAGACCACGGCCGCCATGGATCGTTCCCGGTAGTGGGCGGCGATCGTCGCGACGGTCGGGGTGCGGTCGTGGCCGGCGCGGAAGTACCCGGCCGAGGCGTCCATCAGTTCCTGGTCGAGCGACAGGCAGCCGTGGCCGTCCTGCTCGACGTGGGTGTGCACGTCGATCGCGACGAGCCGGTCGAGGTCGAGCGTCACGGCGGTGTCCCCTCCCCGGGGTCGGTCAGTGCGGTGTAGCCGAGCTCCAGGCTCTGCCGGAACAGCGGGTGCTGGACGTCGGGCACCGCGCCGAGCATCTCCTCCTCGATCGCCCCGACCAGCGGGTCGCAGCGTTCCAGCAGGTCACGGCCGGTGGTGGTCAGGGTGAGCAGCAGGACACGGCGGTTGTCCGGGTCCCGGCGGCGGACGACGTGGCCGTGCTTCTCCAGCCAGCGCACCATCTCGTTCATCGTCTGCGGGGTGACGAAGGAGCGCCGGGCGAGCTGCGCGGACGACAGCCCGTCCCGTTCGCGCAGGGCGGTGAGCGCCGTGAACTGCAGGGTGGTGAGCCCGTGCGGGCGCAGCGCCTCGTCCATCCGGGCCCGGATCGCCAGTTCCAGGCGCTTGACGAGGTACAGGGTGAGCGGTCGGTCCGGCACCGCAGGATCCTCCCGCACCGGCGCGGCGGGCGTCGTCGCCGTCATCCGTACCGCTCCCGCAGGGCGGCCTTGAGGACCTTCCCGGACCCGGTGCGCGGCAGGTCGTCGGCGAAGTCCACGTGCCGGGGCACCTTGTACCCGGCGAGCCGGTCGCGCAGGTGCGCCCGGATGCCGTCGGCGTCCGCCGCCGCCCCGGCCCGCAGGACGACGACCGCCCGGGGCACCTCGCCCCACCGCGCGTCCGGCGTGCCGACGACCGCGCACAGCTCGACGGACGGATGCTCGTACAGCGCGGACTCGATCTCCGCGGGGTAGACGTTCTCCCCACCCGAGATGATCATGTCCTTGATCCGGTCGACGACGGTGACGTAACCGTCGGCGTCGGCGGTGGCGACGTCCCCGGAGTGCATCCAGCCCCCGGCCAGCGCCTCGTCGGTGGCGTCGGGCCGGTTCCAGTAGCCGAGCATCACGTTCGGCCCGCGCACCAGGATCTCGCCCCGCTCCCCCGGTGCCACCGGCTCGCCGGACGGACCGGCGATCCGCACGTCGGTGAAGAACGACGGCACCCCGGCGGTGCCCGCCTTGGTCCGCGCCGAGCCCGGGTCGAGCACGAGCACGCCGGGCGCGGTCTCGGTCATCCCGTAGCCCTGCACGAACGCGAGGCCCCGTTCCAGCCACCGGCGCGCGGTCGCGGCCGGGACCGGGGACCCGCCGCAGAGCAGGGTCCGGACGCTCGACAGGTCGGTGTCCGCCCACTCGGGGCGGGCGGCGAGCGCGTCGTACATGGCAGGGACGCCGAACAGCAGCGTCACCCGGTGCCGGGCGACGAGCTCCAGCGCGGCGGCCGGGTCGAACGCCTCCATCAGCACACACGTCCCGCCCTTGAGCAGGGTGGGCAGGCACGTCATGCCGAGCGCCGCGGTGTGGAACAGCGGTGCCGCGACGAGCGCCACCTCGTCGCCGGAGAGGTCCGACTCGACCAGGACGTTCACGCAGTTCCAGGTCAGGTTGCCGTGCGAGAGCACCGCACCCTTCGGCCGGCCGGTCGAGCCGGAGGTGTACATGATCAGGCACGGGTCGTCCGCCCCGACCGGCTCGTCGACCGGCTCCGCCGCGGCGCCGGCCAGCGCGTCGTAGGAGCCGCCGACGACCAGCCGCTCGCGCAGCGTCCGGGCCGCGGCGGCGTCGACCAGCACCCCGGCCGCCGGGGTGTGCACCAGCACCGACACCCCGGCGTCGTCGAGCACGAACGCCAGCTCGGGGGCCGCCAGCCGGGCGTTGACCGGCACGAACACCGCCCCGAGCGACGCGGTCGCGAACAGTGTCTCCAGGTACGCCGGGTGGTTCGGGCCGAGGTAGCCGACCCGGTCGCCGCGCCGCACCCCGAGCCCGCGCAGCCCGGCGGCGAGCGCCGCGGTCCGCCGGGCCAGGTCGGCGTAGGTGTCGTGGCGGTCGCCGTGCACCAGCGCCGGCCGGCCCGGCGTCATCCGGGCGCGGCGCGCGGGCCACGACCCCAGTCCGTCGTCGCGCACCGGGCTACTCGCTCGCGTACGCCGACAGGCCCGGGCGGTAGGACTTGTCGTCGAGGAACTGGCTCAGGCCCTGCTGCCGGCCGCGCTCGGCGTCGAGGAACTGGGACTGCTCGAGCTTGGCATAGAGGTAGTCCTCGGCCTGCTCCCACGGCATCTCCTGGGCGAGCTTGTAGCCCACCTTCGCCGCCCGCATGACGACCGGGTTCATCGACGCCAGCTTGAGCGCCAGCTCGCGGGTCCGCTCGCGCAGCCGCCCGGCCGGGACCGCCTCGTTGACCAGCCGCATCCCGGCGGCCCGGCGCCCGTCGAACGGCTCGCCGGTCATGATGAAGTACAGCGCGTCGCGCTGGCTCACGGTTGCCGCGAGCGCGCGGGACACCACGCCGCCCGGCGGGATCCCCCAGTTGATCTCCGACAGGCCGTACTGCGCCTCCTCGTCGGAGATCGCCAGGTCACAGGCCACGAGCGGGGTGAAGGCCCCGCCGAAGCACCAGCCGTTGACCATCGCGACCGTCGGCTTGGACCAGTTCGAGAGGCGCTTCCACTGCCACTCGGCCGAGGCGCGGCGGACCCGGATCTGCAGGCCGGGGTCACCGGACTCGTCGACCTCGCGGAAGTACTCCTTGAGGTCCATCCCGGCGGAGAACGCGTCGCCGGAGCCGGTGAGCACGAGGACCCTGCAGCGCGGGTCGCCCTCGAGGGCGTCGAGGGTCGCGACCATCTCGTCGTTCAGAGTCGGGCTCATCGCGTTCCGCTTGTCCGGGCGGTTCAGCGAGACCCAGGCGATCCCCTCGTCGAACTCGACGAGGACGGTGTTGCCCCAGGGTTCGGTCATGGTCGTTCCTCTCAGAAGGGGTAGCGCGCGGACTCCGCGCGGACGGTGACCCACTGGGTCTCGGTGAAGGCCTCGACGTTGGCGCGGGCGCCGCCGACCCGGCCGACGCCGGAGGCTCCGACACCGCCGAACGGGGCGGACGGGTCGTCGTTGACGGTCTGGTCGTTGACGTGCACCAGGCCGGTCGGGATCCGGTCGGCCAGTGCGAGCCCGGCCGCGGGGTCGGCGGTGATGACGCCGAGGGACAGCCCGTACTCGGTGTCGGACGCCATCTCGGCGGCCTCGTCGAGGGTGTCGAACGGACGCACGCAGGCGACCGGGCCGAACACCTCCTCGGCGTAGGCGGGGACGCCCGGATGGCAGTCGGCGAGCACGGTGGGCCGGAAGAAGGGGCCGTCGGCGGTCCCGCCCTGCACGAGCCGGGCGCCGGCGGCGACGCTGCGCTCGACGAGATCGGCGACCTTCGCGAGCTGGCCGTCGTCGATGATCGGGCCGAGCGCGACCTCGCCGGTGAACGGGTCACCGACCGGCAGCTGCTCGGCCTTCTTCCCGAGGAGCTCCACGTAGCGGTCGTAGAGCGAGCGGTGCACCAGGTGCCTGCCGGTGGCCATGCAGATCTGCCCCTGGTGCAGGAAGCTGCCGAACGCCCCGCAGGAGGCGGCGGCCTCCAGGTCGGCGTCCGCACACACGACGAGCGCGCTGTTCCCGCCGAGCTCGAGGTGGGCGCGCTTGAGCAGCTCCCCGGCCTTCGCGCCGATCGCGCGCCCGGCCCGGGTGGACCCGGTGAAGGACAGGACCGGCACCCGTGGGTGCTCGACGAGCGCGGCGCCGGCGCCGGCCCCGCCGGGCAGCACCTGCAGCACCCCGGCCGGGAGCCCGGCGGCCTCGAGGACGCGCGCGATGACGACGCCGCCGCACACCGCGGTGCGCGGGTCCGGCTTCACGACGACCGCGTTGCCCAGCGCGAGCGCCGGGGCGACCGACCGCATCGACAGCAGCAGCGGGAAGTTGAACGGCGACACCACCGCGACGACGCCGGCCGGCACCCTGCGCTCCAGGCTCACCCGGCCCGCGGCCGGGAGCAGCTCGCCGTACGGGGCCGACGCCAGCGCGGCGGCCTGCGTGCACTCGCCCGCCGAGCCGTCGATCTCGATGCCGGCCTTGAGCCGGACCGACCCGGACTCGCGGACCAGCCAGTCGGAGATCTCGCCCGCGTGCTCGGCGAACAGGGCCGCGGCCCGCAGCAGGACGGCGGCGCGCTCGGTGTGCGGGGTCGCCGCCCACTCCTTCTGCGCCGCCACGGCCCGCTCGACGGCGGCGTCGACGTCGGCGGGGCCGGCCGCGCCGACCGAGCCGAGGACGGCACCGGTGGCCGGCTCGCGGACCTCGCGGACGCCGTCGCCACCGGGTGTCCAGGCACCGGTGAACATCCGGTCCTGCCACGTCGCGGGATCGAGGAATGCCACCCGAACCTCCTTGGTCGATCATCAGGTTTCCTGATGAAGATGCGCCGAGAGTGCGGCGAGGAGAAGCGCGAGCGCAAGACCGAGTGGCCCACGTCACTCGTAGAGCGGAAGGATTCCTGTCGTTCAGACCGAGGGGCGGCCGCGCCGCACCTCGTCCAGCCTGCGCGCCCGGACGGCCTGCTCGAACGGCGTGTCCCCGCGCGAGCCCCGGTCGCCGAGCTCGTCGTGCAGCCGGGAGATCCGCGTGCTGTCGTGGTGCGAGGCGAGCTCGGCGAGATCCGGGTCGGACTCGGCGAGCAGCTGCCGGAACCGGTGCTCGGCCAGCGGTCCGAGCCGGTCGTAGACCTCCAGGAACAGCCGCTGGGCGTCGGTGCGCAGCCACCCCGGCGGCAGCATCTCGGCGGGGAGGTCGGGGTCCCGCTCCGGGAAGGCCCGCCACGCCACCCGCAGCTCGGTGCGGATCCGCAGGGCATCGGCCGGCCCGATCCGCCCGGCCGCCAGGTCCTCGCGGAGCGGCTCGTAGGTCCGCACGAATCCGCGGTAGTCCGCGGCCAGCCCGTCGAGGTCGAACGCCGCCGCGGGCCCGCCGCCGGACGGCCCGCCGGGCACCTCGGTCGCGCGCAGCACCGTGGCCCGCGCGACGCCCAGCTCCGCGACGAGGTCGCGGGCGGGCCCGGCGAGATCGCGCGGCGAGACCCAGAGCCCGTCGTAGAGGGCGGCCAGGCCGAGCACCCGCAGCCGGGACCGCAACGCGGTGCGGACCTCGCGCTCCTGCTCCGGCACCGAGAACGCGACGACCGTCCAGCACCCGTCCCACTCGGGGGCGGACGCTCCGAAGGTGAGCATCCGGTGCGTGCGGTCGACGATCACGTCGCTGGTCCGGGGCGGGATGCCGTAGGCGGTCGTCCGGCCGTGCCGGGACACCGTCAGCAGGTCCTTCGCGGCGAGCCGGCGCATCGCGGCACGCGCGTTCTCCTGCCCGATGCCGAACTCGGCGAGCAGCCGCACCAGCGCCGCGGACGGGATGTGCTCGTCCCGCCAGTACCAGTAGTCGCCGAGCAGCGAGGTCAGCAGCAGCTGCGGCTCGGCCCTGGCCCGCCCGTCGTCCGACATCGGCATCCCTCCGTCCGGGAGCGTACGTGTCGCCGGTCGGACTTCCGCACAGCGGAAGCGGGGTGTTGTCTTAGGCGACATCGCATGCGACGCTCGTCGCCATCATCGTCGGCAATGGTCCGGTGCACCATCCCGGCCCCGACGACCACATGGCTCGACCCAACGCAGGGAGAACCTCGCCATGCGCCTCATCCGCCACTCGCGCCCAGGTCGCTGGGCCCTCGCGGTCGTGGCCGCGTCGGCCGCGCTGGCCACCGGCTGTGGAGCGACCGTCGGGGAACCCGCCCGGACGCCCCCGCAGCCCGGCGCGAACACCGCACTGCACGCCACGCTGCCGGACTCGGTCAAGGAGTCGGGAGTGATCCGGTTCGCCGGGGACTCGCACCCGCCCTACCGCACCGTCGGCGGCGGCGGCGAGATCACCGGCATCGACGCCGACATCCAGGACGAGCTGAGCCGGGTGCTCGGCGTCCGGATCGAGACCAGTGTGGTCGACAGCCTGCCCGCGGCGCTGCAGGGCATGCTCGCCGGCCGCTACGACGCGTTCAACGGACCGGTGAAGGTCACCGCCGAGCGCGAGCGCCAGTTCGACACCGTCACCTGGATGACCACCCGGACGTCCTACGTCGTCCCGGCGGACGCCCCGACCCCGATCGCCGCGACCGAGGACCTCTGCGGGCGGCGCGTCGCGGTCGTCTCGGCCAGCGTCGTCGAGGAACAGCTGCGCCGGCTCTCCGGCTACTGCGAGCGGACCGGGCGCGGCGCCGTGGAGTCCGTCGGGCTGGCCGACACCAACGCCACCCTGCTCGCCGCCCAGTCCGGCCGGGCCGAGGCCGCGGGCATGACCCAGGCCGCGGCGATCGACGTGACCAGCCAGCAGCAGGGCGCCTACACCTACGTCACGCAGACCGAGGAGCAGGGCGCGACCGCCGACAAGCTCGCGCTCTACGTGGCCAAGTCCAGCGAGCTCGGGCCGGCGATGCAGGGCGCCTTCGAGGAGCTGTTCCGGGACGGCAGCTACCGCCGGATCATGCAGAAGTGGGGCCTGGACGACGTGACCGTGCCCGCCCCCGAGTACAACGCGGGGACCGCACCGTGACCGCCGCCGGGACGACCGGCACGCCTGCCACCGGGACCGCCGCCGGGGCCGCACCGGGCGGGCCGCACGACGTCGCCACCGCTCGTCCCCGGCTCCGGCCGGGCCGGATCATCGCCTCGGCCGTGCTGGCGCTGATCGCCGTCCAGCTCGTCGCGTTCGGCGTCGGCAACGAGCGGTTCCAGTGGGACGTGGTGGCCGAGCACCTGTTCGATCCGTCGGTGCTGCGCGGTCTGGGCACCACGATGCTGCTCGCCGTCCTCGCCATGCTGATCGGCTCCGTGCTGGGGGGCGCGCTGGCCGCCGCTCAACTGTCCGACTTCGGGCCGACCCGGTGGGCCGCGACCGTCTACGTCGGCGTCTTCCGCGGCATCCCGCCGCTGGTCCAGCTCATCTTCTGGTTCAACCTGGCCTACCTGCTGCCGCGGATCTCGATCGGCGTCCCGTTCGGCCCGACACTGCTGAGCTGGGACGCCAACGACCTGATCACCCCGCTGACCGCGGGCGTCATCGGCCTGTCGCTGGTCCAGTCCGCGTACATGGCCGAGATCATCCGCGCCGGGATCCTCGGCGTGGACCACGGCCAGCGCGAGGCCGCCTCGGCGATGGGCTTCACCCCGGCGCAGACCTTCTTCCGGATCATCCTGCCGCAGGCCATGCGGGTGATCATCCCGCCGTCCGGCAGCCAGTTCATCACGGTCGTGAAGGGCACCGCACTCGTCTCGGTGATCGCGATGAACGACCTCCTGCACTCCGTGCAGGTGATCTACAACCAGACCTACGAGATCGTCCCGATGCTGATCGTGGCGTGCCTCTGGTACCTGACGGTCGTCACGCTGCTGACGATCGGGCAGCGCAGGCTGGAGCGCCGCTTCGCCCGCGGTCACGTCCGGACGACCCCCTCCGGAGGTGCCTCGTGAACCCCGTCCTGTCCCTGCGCGGCACGACCAAGCGCTTCGGCGACCACACCGCGCTCGACGCGGTCGACCTCGACGTGGCCGAGGGCGAGGTCGTCGTCGTGATCGGGCCGTCCGGCTCCGGCAAGTCGACCCTGGTGCGCTGCGTCCACCAGCTCGAGTCGATCGACGGCGGCGGCATGTACCTCGACGGCGAGCTGCTCGGCTACTCCGAGCACCGCGGCGCGCTGCGCCCGCTCACCCCGAGAGGGACCGCCGCCCAGCGCCGGCGCATCGGCATGGTGTTCCAGCAGTTCAACCTGTTCCCGCACTTCAGCGCGCTGCGCAACGTCACGGAGGCGCCGCGGCGGGTGCACGGCCGCAGCGCCGCCGACGCCGAGCGCGACGCCACGACGCTGCTGGAGCGGGTCGGTCTCGGCGACCGCATGCACCACTACCCGCGCCAGCTCTCCGGCGGCCAGCAGCAGCGCGTCGCGATCGCCCGCGCGCTCGCCACGCGGCCCCGGATCCTGCTGTTCGACGAGCCCACTTCGGCGCTCGACCCGGAGCTCGTCGAGGAGGTCCTCGGCGTCCTGCGCGGCCTCGCCGCCGACGGCCTGACGATGGTCGTCGTCACCCACGAGATGGCCTTCGCCCGCGAGGTCGCCGACCGCGTGGTGTTCATGGAGGCCGGCCGCATCGTCGAGACCGGGCCGCCGTCGCAGATCTTCGGGAACCCGTCGAGCGAGCGGCTGCGCACGTTCCTGTCCCGACACACCCGGGAGGTCCCCGCATGACGGCACCGACGGGCATCACCGTCGCCTCGGTCGGGGACCTCATCCTCGACGAGCCCGACCCGGCGTCGTTCCTGGCGCCGTCGGCGGCACTGCTGCGCGCCGCGGACGTGACCGTCGGCCACGTCGAGGTCCCGCACTCGACGACCACGGTGCAGGTCTCCACCGACGTCCCCGCCCCACCGGCGGACCCGGCCGCGCTCGGCGCGCTGACCGCCGCCGGGTTCGACGTCGTCACCCTCGCGGGCAACCACGTCTTCGACGCGGGTGAGGAGGGCGTGACCGACACGGTCGCGCACGCCCGGAAGGCGGGCCTGCTCACCGCCGGGGCCGGGGCCGACCTCGCCGAGGCGCGCGCCGCGGCCGTCGTCGAGCGGGGCGGGCTGCGGATCGGCGTGCTGTCCTACAACTGCGTCGGGCCGCGGGAGTCCTGGGCGACCTCCCGCAAGGCGGGCTGTGCCTACGTCCACGTGCTCACCCACTACGAGCTCGACCACGCGAGCCCCGGCGGGCCGCCGCGGATCTACACCTTCGCCGACCCGGACTCGCTGGAGGCGATGGCCGACGACGTCGCGCGGCTGCGCGCCGAGGTAGACGTCGTGCTGGTCGGCCTGCACAAGGGCGTCGGGCACACCCCCGCCGCGGTGGCGATGTACGAGTCGCCGGTGGCCCGGGCCGCCGTCGACGCCGGCGCCGACGCCGTGTTCGGCCACCACGCGCACATCCTGCGCGGCATCGAGGTCTGGCGCGGGAAGCCGATCTTCCACGGGCTCGGCAACTTCGTCACCGTCACCCACGCCCTGACCCCGGCGTCCGGCGGGGACAGCGCCGAGCGCGACGCGTGGGCGGCGAAGCGGAAGGAGCTCTACGGCTTCGCCCCCGACCCGGACATGCCCTTCTACCCGTTCCATCCCGAGAGCCGGGACACCGTCGTCGCCACGTGCCGGTTCGACGGGTCCGGCGGCCTCGTCGAGGCGGGCGTCGTCCCCTGCCGCATCGACGACGCCGGCCGCCCCGTCCCGCAGGGACCCGACTCACCGGTCGTCGGCTACGTCCGCGACATCACCACCCGCGCCCGGCTGGGCGGCAGGCTGGTCCGCCGCGGCGACGACTGGCTCGTCGCCGGGGCGGGCACGTTCGAGGAGACCGCATGACCCACCAGCCGCTCGCCGGCCGCACCGTCATCGACCTGACCACCGCGCTCGCCGGGCCCTACGCGACCCTGCTGCTCGCCGGTCTGGGCGCCACCGTGATCAAGGTGGAGAACCCCGCCACCGGCGGGGACACCTCCCGCAACAACTCGCCGTACCTCGGCCGGGACGGCCTGGCGCTGGGCCGCACGCACGACGACGACATGTCCGTCTCCATGCTGCTCCGCGGCCGGGGCAAGCTCAGCGTCACGCTCAACCTGAAGGACCCGCGGTCGAAGACCGTGTTCACCGATCTGGTCCGCGGCGCCGACGTGCTCGTCGAGAACTACTCGCCGGGCGTCACCACGCGGCTCGGCATCGACTACGCCGCCGTGCGGGAGATCAACCCGAAGCTCGTCTACACCTCCATCAGCGGGTTCGGCGCGCAGGGCGGGCCGGGCTCCGGCAAGGCGATGGACGCGATCATCCAGGCGCTGTCCGGGGTGATGATGACGGCCGGGGAGCCGGGCGGTGACCCGGTCCGGTTCGGCCTGCCGGTCGGGGACCTGCTGGCGCCGCTGTACGCGGTCGTCGGGACGGTGTCGGCGCTGCTGCAGTCCGAGACCACCGGGGAGGGCCAGCACGTCGACGTCTCCATGCTCGGGGCGCTGACCTCGCTGGTGGCCTGCGAGCCGTTCGACGCCTACGACGCCGTCGGCCTGGAGCAGCGCACCGGCGCGATGGTGCCGCGGCTGGCGCCGTTCGGGATCCTGGAGGCCGCCGACGGGCACATCGCGCTGTGCGCGCCCACCGACGCGTTCGCCCGCGGGGTGCTGCGCGCGATGGGCCGCGACGACCTCGTCGACGACGACCGCTACCGCACCCGCGACCAGCGGGTCGAGCGCGCGGACGAGCTGCACGCGCTGATCGGCGCCTGGTGCCGCGGGCTGCCCCGGGCCGAGGTCATCGACCGGCTCACCGCCGAGGGGGTGCCCGCCGCCGAGGTCCGCGACCCGCGGGAAGCGGTGCGCGACCCGCTGGTGCGCGACCGGCGCGAGGTCGTCCCGCTCGCCCACCCGCGGCACGGCGCGACCGCCGACCTGTCCGCGACCGGCGTGCCGATCGTCTTCTCCGGCTCCGACGTCGGGCTCGACGGGCCCGCACCCGCGCTCGGCGAGCACAACGACCGCGTCTACCGCGAGCTGCTCGGCTACGACGCCGACGAGATCGCGGCCCTCACCGCCGACGCCGTCATCTGATCCTGCCGACCCACACACCGTCCCGGGGGACCACCATGTCCGCAGCACTGGCTGCGCTGCTCGACCCTGCCCTGCCCGGCCGCACGCCGGACCGGCCGGTCGCCGGCTACGTCGGCGCCGACGTCCCGGTAGAGCTGCTGACGGCGGCCGGATACCACCCGCTGCGGCTGTCCGGCTCGCCGCACGAGGACGCCTCGCCCGGCCGCGACCTCCTCGGCGGCGGCCTGGACCCGGTCGCCTGCTCGGTGCTGACCCGGCTGCTCGCCGGGGCGTACGGGCAGCTCGACGTGCTCGTCGTCTCGCGGGACTGCGAGGCGTCGCTGCGGCTGTTCTACGTGCTGCGCGAGCTCGCCCGGGTCGAGCCGTCGGTGGCGCTGCCGCCGGTCCACCTCGTCGACGTCCTGCACCTCCCGCACCGCACGACCACCCGCTACGTGCTGGCGAAGGTCCGCGGTCTGCGCACCTGGCTGGCCGGGCGGTCCGGGCGCCCGGCCGGTGACGACGCGCTCGCCGCCGCCGTCACCGCGCACGACCGGGTCCGCGGCCTGCTGCGGGCCACCGGCGACCTGCGGGTGCAGCGCAGGCTCACCGGGACCGAGTTCCTCGGCGTCGTCGACGCCGCGACCGCGCTCCTGCCGGACCGGGCCGCGGAGCTGCTGACCGCACTGGTCGGGGAGCTGCCGGACCGGGGCCCGCGGCCCGGGCACCCGGTGCACCTCACCGGCTCCTCGCACGACTCCCCCGACGTGTACGCCGCGGTGGAGGCGGCCGGGCTGCTCGTCGTCGGGGAGGACCACGACCGCGGCGACCTCCTCGCCGCGACCGACGTCGGCGACCCCGGCGACCCCGCGGGCCTGGAGCTCGCGCTGGCCGAGCGGTACCAGTTCAACGGGCCCGCGGCGCCGCGGGCGTCGATCGCGGAGCGGGCCGCGCACACCGCGGCCCGGGTCCACGCCCGCGGCGCGGCCGGGCTGCTCGGGTACGTCCGCCGCCACGACGACGGCCCGCCCTGGGACTGGGCGGCGCAACGCGCCGCCGCGGGGGTCCCGGCGGCGTCGCTGGAACACCAGCCCTACGGCCGCGTCGATCCGGACGCCCTCGACCGGGCGGTGCGCACGCTGCGGGCCCCGGCGGTGGCCGCATGAGCGCCCCGGCCCGCACCGGACGGCTGCCCAGCGCGGCCGCGGCGACGGCGTACCAGCGGCAGTGGTTCGCCGACCTGCACCGCGACCACGTTCCCGGCGCCCCGCTCGCCCTGGTCAACGCGGACGCCCCGCAGGAGGTCTTCCGCGCGATGGGCATCCCCTACGTCGTCAACCAGTGGTGGGCCTCGATCGTCGCCGCCAAGCGCCGCACCCAGGACCACCTCGCCCGGCTGCGCGAGCGCGGCTACCCCGACCACACCGAGCAGTACAGCTCCACCGCGCTCGGCAGCGCCTTCGACCCGGACCCGGCGAGCGCCCCGTGGGGCGGGCTGCCGATGCCGTCGATCGTGCTCGCCGAGACCACCGGCGACGCGTCCCGCAAGATCTTCGACGTCTGGGGCGAGCAGCCCGGCGTCACCTTCTACCCGCTGGAGAGCGCGGCCGCGGACACCGTCCCGGAGCGCTGGTGGGAGCTGATGCCGCACCACTGGGAGGACGCGGTGGGCTCCGACCGGCTCGACCTCATGGTCGGCGAGCTGGAGGGCCTCATCCGGTTCCTGGAGCAGACGACCGGGCGCCGGTTCTCCGAGCAGCGCTTCGCCGAGGTGCTGGCGCTGACCAACGAGCAGGAGGAGTGGAACCGGCGCACCCGCGACCTCGTCGCGGCCGCCCGGCCGTGCCCGGTCGCCGTCACCGACTCCATCCCCGCGGTGATGATCCCGCAGTGGCACCGCGGCACCACGTGGGCGCGCGACGCCGCCCACCGGCTGCACGACGAGGTCGCCGGCCGGGTGTCCGCGGGCGCCGCCGTGTGCGACGGCGAGCGGGCCCGGCTGATGTGGGTCGGCCGCGGCCTGTGGTTCGACCTGGAGTTCTACCAGCGGTTCCAGGAGCGCTACGGCGCCGTGTTCGTGTGGTCGATGTACCTGGCGATCGCCGCCGACGGCTACGTTCGCTATGGCGACGACCCGCTCCGCACCCTCGCCGCGCGGTTCGCGGCGTTCTCCGACCAGCTCTACACCCCGCCGTGGTCCGCCGAGTGGTACGTGAAGGAGGCCCGCACGCACGGCGTGCAGGGCGTCGTCCACCTGGTGTCCGACGACGCCCGCGGCAGCTGGGCGACCACCCGCGCGCTGCGGGCCGCCGGGATCCCGGTGCTGGAGCTGCACGCCGACAACGTCGACGCCCGCCGCTCCGACCCGGACCACCTGGACCGCACCGTCGGGAGCTGGATCGAGGCCGAGGTGCTGCCCCGGGCCGATGACTGAGGCCCCGCCCCGGCCCCGTACCGGGCTCTCCACGCCCGCGGTGCTGGCCGGGGCGCTGGTCGCGCTGTTCACCGGCTCCCTCACCAACACGATCATCGGGATCGCGCTGCCGACGATCGCCGGTGAGCTCGGCGGGCAGGACCGGGTCGCGTGGGTGGCGGCCGCGGCACTGCTCACGATGACGGCGGCGACCCCGGTGTGGGGCAAGCTCGCCGACCGCCGGGGCCCGCGGCCGATGCTGCTCGCGGCGATCGCGCTGTTCGTCGTCGCGTCCCTGGTCGCCGGGCTCGCCCCCACGATGGGCTGGCTGATCACCGGCCGGGCCCTGCAGGGCGCGGCGTCGGGCGGCATCCTGGCCTGCGCGAACGCGCTCGTCGCGGTGCTCGTCCCGGCCCGCGAGCGCGGCCGGTACACCGGCTGGTTCGGGCTGTCGTTCGGCACCGCGTCGGTGGCCGGGCCGCTGATCGGCGGGCTGCTGGTGAGCCCGGGCGCGCCGGGCTGGCGCTGGTGCTTCCTCGGCGTCGTCCCGGTGACGCTGGCCGCCGCGCTGCTCGTGCGGCTCGCCCCCGACCACCGCCCCGAGCCCCGCCACGCCCCGCTGGACCACCTCGGTGCCGCGCTGCTGGCGCTCGCCTCCGGTGGGCTGGTCGTCCTGCTCTCGGCGGGCGGGGTGGCGTGGCCGTGGTCGTCGCTGGTCACCGTGGTGCTCGCCGTCGCCGTCGTGGTGACGACGGTGCTCGCCGTGCTGCGCGAGCGCCGCGCACCGGACCCGATCCTGCCGCCGCGGCTGTTCCGCAGCCGCACCGTCACCATCGCCTGCGCCGCCGGCCTGCTCGTCGGCACGGTGATGTTCGGCGGGATCATCTACCTGCCGCAGTTCCTGCAGGTGGTGCACGGTCACGACGCCATGACCGCGGGGCTGCTGATGCTCCCCCAGATCGGCACCATGATCGTCGCCTCGGCGGTGGCGGGCCGGCTGATCGTGCGGACCGGGCGCTGGAAGAGGTTTCCCGCGGCCGGTTGCGCGCTGCTCGTCGCCGGGCTGGCGGTGCTCGCCCCGCTGACCCCGGCCACCCCGGCCTGGCAGGTCGCCGCCGGGATGGCGCTGCTCGGCGCCGGGACCGGACTGACCCAGCAGGTGCTCGTGCTCGCCGCGCAGAACGCGGCCGGGCCCGGCGACGTCGGCGTCGCCGGGTCGTCGGCGACCTTCGCCCGCACCCTCGGCGGCGCCGTCGGGGTCGCGGTGTTCGGCGCGCTCATCGCGGCCCGGCTGCGCGCCGACCTGCCCGCCGCGCTGGGCGCGGCCGGGCTCCCCGCCACCGACGACGGCGTCCGGCGGCTGCTCGGCACCCCCGCGCAGGTCGCGGCGCTGCCCGGCCCGCTCGCCGACGCCGTGCGGGCCTCCTACACCCACGGGCTCCAGCTCGTCTTCCTCACCACCCTCCCGGTCGCGGTGCTCGCGCTCGTCGCGGTGCTGCTGATCCGCGAGACCGCGCTCGACGAGGGCGCGCCCGCCCCCTGACCCACCGCTCCACGCCCGACCCGACCGCTGCACCATCGACCGCTGCACGGAGGCTCCGCCATGCCCGGAAACCGCCGCCGGACACTGCTCGTGTCCGCACTCGTCGTCCTCGGCCTGGTGGCCGCCCTCGGCATCGCACTGCTCGTGGTGCCACGCCCCGCGGTCGCCACCGCGGACTCCGCACTCGGGTCCTACGCACCGGAGAAGCAGTTCACCGAGCGGATCACCGAGTCGTTCCTCCTCCCGATGCGCGACGGCACCCGGCTCGCGGTGAAGCTCGACCGGCCGGCGGTCGACGGGCGGGCCGCGCCGGGGCCGTTCCCGGTGCTGTGGCAGCACAGCCTCTCGACCGAGCGCAAACCCGAGGACGGCGCCGGCCCGAAGACCGGCGGGATCCAGACGATCCCGACGCTCACCGACCACGGCTACGTCGTCGCCCAGGTCGCCCGCCGCGGCAACGGCCAGTCCTTCGGGGTGCGGCGCGGCTACAACGACCGGCTCGAGGCCGGCGACGCCTACGAGGTCACCGAGTGGCTCGCCGCGCAGCCCTGGTCGGACGGCAACGTCGGCGTCTACGGCTGCTCGAACACCGGGGACGCCGCGATGCACACCCTCACCGTCCGGCCGCCGCACCTCAAGGCGGTGCTCGCGGGCTGCTTCTCCTGGGACAAGTACGACGCGTGGCGGGTCGGCGGCATCTCCGCCCAGTGGGGCTTCGGGCCGTCGCGCACCGTCGAGCAGGACCTCGCGAACACCCCGGTCGACGGCGACGAGGACAAGACCCTCCTGCGGGAGGCCGCCGTCGAGCACCAGAAGGCGACGCCGCTCGCGGACATGTGGCGCGGGATGCCGTACCGGGACAGCTGGACCTCCGCGACGCAGTCCCGGTTCTGGTCCGAGGGCAGCGTCGGCAGCTACGCCGACCAGGTCCGGGCGGCGGACGTCCCCGTCTACGTGATCGGCGGCTGGCACGACGAGCTCCGCGGCCAGGGCATCGCGACACTGCTGAACGTGCCCGGCTCACGGCTGCTCGTCGGGCCGTGGAAGCACTGCGAGAACGCGGGGTTCGGGCTCGTCGAGGAGGCGCACCGGTTCTTCGACCAGCACCTCAAGGGCATCGACACCGGAATCGACGCCGAACCGCCGATCCACTACGCCACCCCGCGGTCCGACGCCGCCGACGCCACCGGCCTGGAGTGGACGGCGGCGCAGAGCTGGCCCCCGACCGGGACCGGCCCGCAGCCCACGACGCTCGGCGGCGACGGCGTCCTCGGCTCGGCCGCACCCGGCGCCCGCGGGTTCACCGTGGACACCGCGGCGGAGTGCCCCACCGACCCGGGCAGCGGCTCCACGATCCAGCCCTGCCACATCCCCGGCAGCGGGACGAGCTGGACCGGTCCCGTGCTCGACGCGGCCACCGAGCTCACCGGCACCCCGGTCGCCGACCTGACCGTACGGACCGACCGTCGCGACGGCGACGTGTTCGCCTACCTCGAGGAGGTCGCCCCGGACGGCCGGACGACCGTGATCACCGAGGGCCGGCAGCGGATCTCGCTGCGCGCCGAGCACCCCGCGCCCTACACGCTGCCCGAGGGCGTGCCGTGGCACCGCGCCTACGCCGCCGACGCCGCCCCGGTCACGCCCGGCGGGGCGGTTCGGCTCCGGTTCGCGATGCTGCCGACGTCGTACGAGGTCCCGGCCGGGCACCGCATCCGGGTCACGGTGACCGGGCACGACCCGCGCGCCACCGGTCCGCTGCCCGACGCGGACGGCGCCCGGATCGAGGTGCTGTCCGGCCCGGACACCGCGTCCTCGGTGACGCTCCCGCACCACACCGGCTGACCCACCGGACCACGGAGGACATCCCATCAGGACCGCCGCCGGTGGTGGCCCCGTCACAGCGGGCAGCCACCGGCGGGCCGGGACATCTACCATCGCCCGGTGACCGAGAACCACCACGTGATCATCGGGGCGACCGGTTGACCGCTCCCGGACCGGCGGGTACCGACCTCGCCGGAACCCCGGGCAAGGGACTGCGGACGGGCGCGATCGGGCTGTGGGGCAACACGGCGATCGGTCTGGGTGCGACGGCACCGGCGTACAGCCTCGCCGCCACCCTCGGCTACGTCGTGCTCGCCGTGCACGACAAGGCGCCGGCGATGTTCCTCGTGGCGTTCGTGCCGATGCTGTTCGTCGCCGTCGCCTACCGCGAGCTGAACCGCTCCGTCCCGGACTGCGGGACGACGTTCACCTGGGGCACCAAGGCGTTCGGGCCCTGGGTCGGGTGGATGGGCGGCTGGGGCGTCGCGGTCTCGGCGATCATCGTCCTGGCCAACGTCGCCGAGATCTCCGCGATCTACACGCTGCGGGCGGCCGGGTTCGACGACCTCGCCGAGAACACCCTGGTCAAGGTCGGTCTCGGCGTCGCGTTCATCGCGGTCATGACCTGGATCAGCCACCGCGGGATCGTGCTGTCCGAGCGGTTCCAGAACGTGCTGATCGTCGCCCAGATCGCCGTGCTCGCGCTGCTCGCCGTCGGTGCGCTGGTGCTGGTCGCGACCGGTGACGCCGGCCCGCAGGCGGTCGCGCCGAGCTGGGAGTGGTTCAACCCCGTCGGCGTCGACGGCTCCGCGCTGGCCGAGGCCGTCATCCTGTGCATCTTCATCTACTGGGGGTGGGACGCGTGCCTCGCCGTCGGCGAGGAGACCCGCGGGTCGGACTCCACCCCCGGCCGGGCGGCGCTGCTCGCGACGGCGATCCTGCTCGCCGTCTACCTGCTGGTGGCGGTCGCCGTGCAGTCCTACGCGGGGCTCGGCGCCGAGGGGATCGGGCTGGGCAACGCGGCCAACGCCGAGGACGTCATCACCGTGCTCGGCGCGCCGATCGGTGGCCCGGTGCTCACCACGGTCCTGCTGCTGACGGTGGCGATCTCCGCGGCCGCCTCCACACAGACGACGATCCTGCCGACCGCCCGCGGCGCGCTGGCGATGGCCGTCTACGGGGCGGTGCCGCCGCGGTTCGGGCGCACCCACCCGCGGAACCGGACGCCCGACTTCGCCACGCTCGTCATGGGCGTCTCGGCGATCGCGTTCTACCTCGTCCTCGGCCTCGTCAGCGACGACGCGCTGCAGGACACGATCGCCTCGCTCGGCCTGGCCGTGGCGTTCTACTACGGCATCACGGCGTTCGCCTGCGTCTGGTGGTTCCGGGACTCGCTGCTGACCTCGGCCCGTCACCTGCTGCTGCGCGGGCTGCTGCCGCTGCTCGGCGGGCTGGTCATGGTGTGGGCGTTCGTGCAGAGCGCGATCGACATGCTCGACCCGGAGTACGGCGAGACCAGCTTCGGCCCGGTCGGCGGGGTCTTCGTGATCGGCGTCGGGATGATCGTGCTCGGGGTCCCCCTCATGCTGGCCTGCACGGTACGGCTGCGGGCGTTCTTCCGCGGCGAGCTCCTGCACGCCGGCACCCCCGTCCTGGTCCCCGAATCCGGCGACCCGCCCCACGGCGGCTCCTGACCCGTCCCCGGTGGTCACGGATCGGGAAGGGATCCGGCCACATGTGGCCGCCACACCTCCCGATCCGTGATCACCGGCCCAGGGGGCCGGTCAGGGCGTCGTCCAGGATCGCGAGCCCGCGGTCGATCTCGGCGTCGGTCGCGGTCAGCGGCGGCGCGATCCGGAAGGTCCCGCCCATCCCCGGCAGCTGGACGATGTTCATGTGCAGGCCGAGCTCCGCGCACCGCCGGGTCACGGCGGCACCGAGCCGGTCCGCACCCGCGCCACCGGCCTCGCCGTCGTCGACCAGTTCCAGCCCGACCAGCAGGCCCCTCCCGCGGACGTCGCCGATCGAGGGGTGCCGCGTCGCCAGCTCGTCCAGCCCGGTGCGCAGCCGGGCGCCGAGCTCGCGGGCGCGCAGGTCCAGGCGGTCGCGTTCGAGCACGTCCAGCACGGTGTTGCCGACGGCGGCGGGCAGCGGGTCGTTCACGTGCGTGGTGAGGAAGAGGAACCCGCGGTCGTGCGCCTGCTCCTCGATCTCCGCGCTGGTCAGCACGGCCGAGAGCGGGAGCCCGGCACCGAGGGTCTTGGACAGCGTGAGGATGTCGGGGACGACGCCGTCGCGCTCGAAGGCGTAGCGGTCACCGGTGCGGCACAGCCCGGTCTGCGCCTCGTCGAGGATCAGCAGCATGCCGCGCTCGTGGCACTTGTCGCGCAGCGCCGCCAGGTAGCCGGGCGGCAGGTCGATCACCCCGCCGGAGCTGAGGATCGGCTCGACGATGCAGGCCGCGAGCGCACCGGTGGACTGCGCGTCGATCAGCGAGAAGCCGAGGTCCAGCTGGCGGCGCCAGTCGAGCCCGCCCGCGGCGTCGACGACGTCCGGACGGAACCGGTCGGGCACCGGGAGCGCGAAGTTCCCCGGGGCCGCGGGCCCGTAGCCGTGCCGGCCGGCGACGTAGGTGGCGTTCGCCGCGGCGCCGGTCATGCCGTGCCAGGACCGGGCGAAGGACACGATCTCGTGCCCGCCGGTGACGAGCTTGGCCATCCGGATCGCTGCCTCGTTGGACTCGGCGCCGGTACTGAGCAGCTGCACCTTGTCGAGCGCCGGGACGCTCTCCGCGAGGCGCCGCGCCAGCTCGATCACCGGGCGGGACAGCATTCCGCTGAACAGGTGATCCAGCCGTCCGACCTGGTCGCGGACCGTCGCCACGATCTCCGGGTGCGAGTGCCCGAGGATCGCGCTCATCTGTCCGGAGGTGAAGTCGAGCAGCTCGCGGCCGTCCTCGGTGAACACCGAGCAGCCCTCGGCGCGGTCGATCACGCCGGGGCTGAACGTGCCGTGGCCGAAGTAGCGGACCAGGTGCCGGTCGGCGGCGTCGTCTCCGGCGGTCGGGGCGGCGGGCGCGGTCGCGGTGTCCGTCATGGGTCCGACGCTACGAACCCGTTCTGTGCGCGTCCATCGCACGATGCCGACGCTGCTGTTCGTCCCGGCCGCACAATGGGTGGGTGCTGAACCCCTACCGGCTGCGCATGCTGACCCTGCTGGACGGCCTCGGGACCGTCCGGGCGGTGGCGGAGACGATGCACGTCAGCCCGTCGACGGTGTCCCAGCAGCTCGGCGTGCTCGAGTCCGAGACGCGCAGTGGCCTGCTGGAACGGACCGGGCGCCGGGTCCGGCTCACCCCGGCCGGGCTGGTGCTCGCCCGGCGCGGGCGGGAGATCCTCGACCGGATGGCCGACGCCGAGGCCGAGCTGCGCGCCCTGCACGACGAGCCGATCGGGAACGTGCGGCTCGGGGTGTTCCAGAGCGCGATCCACACCCTCGCCGTCCCCGCCGCGGAGCGGCTGGCGGCGTCGCACCCGCACCTCCACGTCGAGCTCGTCGAGTCCGAGCCGCACGAGAGCGGGCCGGCGCTGGGCACCGGGGAGCTGGACGTCGTCGTCACGACCACCGACCACGTCGCGTTCCCGTGGGACCGGGACCTGGAGATCGTCCCGCTCGGGACGGACCCCGTGGTGCTGGTGCTGCCGCCGGACCATCCGCTGACCCGGCACCGGGTCGTCGACCTGGCCGCGTGCGCGACGGAGACGTGGGCCCTCGACCGCCCCGGGTCCTACATGGCGGAGCTGACGGCGCGGCTGTGCCACGAGTCCGGGTTCGAGCCCCGCACCGCGTGCCGGTTCGGCAACTACCTGCTCCTCCTGCAGCACGTCGAGGCGGGACGCTCGGTGGCGCTGCTGCCCGCGCTGGCCGTCGCGCCGGGGCACGCCGTCGTCACCCGCGGGCTGACGACGCCGGTGCACCGCAACGTCGCCGTCGTCCGGCGGCGGGCGAGCGGGCTGCGCACCGCGGTCGACGCCGTCGTCGAGGCGCTGCTCGACCATCCCGAGCTGGCAGCCCTGTCCGCCCCGGGCCCGCCCTGACCCGCCCGACGCCCCGCCACCTCCGCCGCCCCGCCGCCCCCCGTTGCGCGTCCCGCGGAACGGGGGCGCCGACCACCGCGCTCACCGGATCCGCCGACGCTCACCGGATCGCGTGAGCGTGGCCGGGTTCCGTGAGCGCGGCCGGACTCGGCGAGCGTGCCGGACTCGGCGAACACAGCCGGACCTGGTCGCCACGCCCGGACCCGCCACGGGGCCGCGACCTGCACGCTCACCGGATCGGCGCCGCTCACCGAACCTGCCCGCGCTCATCGGATCGCGTGAGCGCGGGCAGGTTCGGTGAGCGCCACGGCCCTTGCCGCGTTCCGTGGAACGTGGCAACGGGGCGGGGCGGGGCGGTTCAGGACACGAGCAGGAAGGGCACCACCATCGTCAGGATGGTGAAGGCCGGGCCGATGAGGACCATCGCGAAGCCCCACACCGTCAGCCGGTTGGAGAGCACCTTGCGCTCCGGTTCCGACGCCGAGGCGACGATCGTCGCGCCGGTGGTGGAGAACGGCGCGCAGTCCACCAGCGACGCCGAGATCGCGAGCGCGTAGATGAAGCCCGTCGTCTCCAGCCCGCCGCCGACCACCAGGAGCGGCACCGCGAGCGGGATGAGCGCGCCGAGGATCCCGATGGTGGACGCGAACGCCGACACCAGACCGGCGATGACGCAGAGCACGATCGCCGCGACCAGCGGGACGTTCACCGAACGGGCGAGCTCCCCGAGCTGGTCGATCGCACCGAGCCGGGTGAGCACGCCGACGTAGGTGAGGATCCCGCCGAGCAGCAGGATCGTGCCCCAGTCGACCTTCGACACGGCCTTGCGACCGACCTCGGGGTTCCAGAGCGAGAGTCCGACCGCGAGGGTGAGCGCGACGACGCCGAGGTTCACGTCGACGTCGAGGATCGTCAGGGTGAAGAACCCGACCACCAGCAGGACGAGCGTGGCGAGCACGCCGATCTGCAGCCCGTTCAGGGGCGGGGCCGGTTCGGTCTCCGCGCGCGTCGCCGTGGCGACACCGCCACCGGCCGGTCCCCCGGTCGACGACGCCGTGCCGCTCCCCGAACCACCGGTCCCAGAACCGCCGTTCCCGGCACCCCGCGAGCGCCGCACCAGCTCCGGCCCGCCGAACATCAGGAACGCGACGAGCACGACCAGGGCGTTCACCCCGACCGACAGGAAGAACATCAGGCCGGCGTCGTAGGGGATCCCGGCCGTGCGGGCCACCGTCCCGACGGTGATGCCGTTGATGCTGGTCGGCGCGAGCGCCCCGCCGACGATCGCGGAGCTCATCGCGATGCCCATCAGCGTGGGGCTGATCCGGTGCGTGGTCGCCAGCGACATCGCGATCGGCACGACCGCGAACGCGGCGTGCGAGGTGCCCAGGCAGGCCACGGCGGTGCCGATCAGCCACATCGCCCACGGCAGCAGCGCGACCCGGTCGCCGACCACGCGCACCGAGCGGTCGACCAGCCAGTCGATGGCGCCGGTCTCCCGGGCCATGCCGAACAGGTAGGTGATGCCCAGCAGGATCAGCAGGGCGTCGACGGGGAAGTCGGCGAGGATGTCGTCGAGGCTCTCCCCGACCACCCCGATGCCGACGAGGAACGCCGCCACCAGCGCGAGCGCCCCCATGTGCACGTTGCGGATCGCCGAGATCGCGAACACCGCCGCGAACACGACCAGCGCGATGACCTCGGCGCTCATGCCGGGACCCCCGTCCCGGTCATGGCGGACTCGGCGACCCGGTGCGCGGCCAGTGCGCCCGGGTCTGCTCCGTCGAGGTCGTCGGCGCGTACCAGCTCACCGGCCGGCACCGCGCGGTTCAGCCGGGTCCCGGCGAGCAGGTAGTACGGCGCGGTACCGGGCTCGGCGGTCACCATCACCGGCGCGACGCCGGCGATCTCGTGGTGGTGGCCGGTCACGGTGAACTCCGTGCCCGCCTCCAGGTCACCGGCGGTCCGGGCGGCCAGCAGGGTGGTCGGCCGGGGCTGCGGTGCGGGCCCGGACCCGTCGACGGCGGCGTGGATCGTCAGCGGCGTCTCCGCGCCCATCGCGTGGTACGGCCAGTAGAGGCAGGCGTAGCGCCCGTCGCGGCTGACGACGTGCCCCTTGCCGCGCAACATCTCCCAGGTCACCGGGTCGCCGGTGCGGACGACGGCGAACACGCCCCCGGCGACGCTCGCCTCGCCGGGCAGGCGCAGCGCGGAGAAGACGTCGACCACGCCGTCGTGCTCGCGGACCCCGCCGTGCTCGCGTGCGGCGTACACGTCGGCGAGCTCGGCGATCCGGGCGACCGGGTAGTGCAGGTCCTCCCGGTCGGGGACGGCGCCGGTGCGGGTGGCGACCACGGTCATCTCGCAGAGGTCGGCCGCGGCCGACCGCTTCAGGCCGGCGACGGCGTCGGCGCGGGCCGCGAGGGTCGCCCGCACGTCGGTGCCCAGCTCCAGCAGCCCGGCCAGGGCCGGCACCTCGACGGTCACGTCGTTCTGGACGAGGGTCCCGGCCGCGGGGTCGAGGACGAGGTCGTACTCCCCCGCCTTGCCGATCGCGACGATCTCCAGCCCGGTGGCCGACACCCAGTCGACGAGGCGGATCAGGTTGGCGGGCTGGTCGCCGTCGGCGGGGAGGTAGGCGCGACCGGCGGCACGGGCCCGCTCGGCGAGGGCGACGCCCGCGACCGTGTCGACCTCCTTGGAGACCATGACGACGTGCACGCCGTGGTCGAGGGCCGCCGCGGCGCATGCGGTCCCGACGTCGATCCGCCCGGTGGCCTCCACGAGGACGTCGACACCGTCCCAGGGCACGTCCGCGGCGTCGGTGAGCACCGTGGGGCCGCCGGAGCCGGGGCCCAGCTCGGCGAGGGTCCGCTCCAGGCCGTCGACGTCGGGATCGACCAGGACGGCCGGCACCAGTTCCGGGGTCTGCCGCAGCTGGGCGAGCAACGTGCGGCCGTAGCCGCCGTTCGCCCCGGTCAGCGCGATCCGGACGGGCGCATGGGCCCGTGCGGAATGGGGATGGATCACCGTTGCTCCAATCTGGCACCGCACTCTCGTCCCCCGGCCGGACCGGGGGTGGCGTGACTCTGACACAGGATCTAGATTTCTACAAACATGCCCCAGATTTTCACAAGGAGGCTCATCCGATGCTCGGAGCCGTCGCCGACGACTTCACCGGCGCCACGGATCTTGCGATCATGCTCCGCCGCAACGGTCACCGCGTGGCCGTGGTGATCGAGGAGCACGACCCGGATCCCGCCGTGCGCGAGGGGCTCGACGCCGTCGTGGTGGCGTTGAAGTCGCGGACCGCGCCCGTCGCCGAGGCGGTCGCCGCGTCGGAACGGGCGGTGGACCGGCTGCGCGGCTGGGGCGCCGACCGGCTCTACGTGAAGTACTGCTCCACGTTCGACTCGACCGACCGCGGCAACATCGGCCCGGTGCTCGACGCCGTCGCCGACCGCGCCGGGGCCGGCACCGTCGTCGTCGCGCCGGCGCTGCCCGCCAACGGCCGCACCGTCTACCAGGGACATCTGTTCGTCGGCGCCGAGCTGCTGGAACGCTCCCCCATGCGGCACCACCCGCTCACGCCGATGACCCGCTCCCGGGTCGCGGAGCTGCTCGCCCCGCAGACCCCGCACGCCGTCGACGAGATCCACCTCGCCACGGTCCGCCGGGGCCCCGGCGCGGTACGCGCCGCGCTCGCGGAGGCGGCGGGCCGCTACGTCGTCGTCGACACGGTGGACGACGACGACCTGCGGGTCCTCGGCGCGGCCGTCGCCGGCGCACCCGTCGTCAGTGGCGGCTCCGGGCTCGCCCTGGGGCTGCCCGATCCCGGGACCCCGGCCGACGACTGGCGCCCCGCCGCCCCCGGACGGGTCCGCCTGACCCTGTGCGGCAGCGCCTCCGCCGCGACCCGGCGCCAGGTCGCCGACGCCGCCCGCACCGCACCGTCGCTCCGGATCGACCCGGTGACGGCGGTGCGGGACCCGGACGCCGAGACCGCGCGGCTGACGGCCTGGGTGCGGGAGCAGCCGGTGGGCTCCGCGCCCGTCGTCTACGCGACCGCGGAGCCGGGCGACGTCGTCGCCGAGGTGGACGGCGCCGCCGTCGCCCCCGCCGTCGAGGCGGTGCTCGCGGCCGCCGGGCACGCGCTCGTCGCCGACGGCACCGTGTCCCGGCTCCTGGTCGCGGGCGGCGAGACCAGCGGTGCCGTGGTCCGGTCGCTCGGCGCCGGCCTGCTGCGGATCGGGCCGGAGATCGCCCCGGGCATCTGCTGGACGGCCGCGACGACCGCGGACGGCCGGGCGGTCACCCTCGCCCTCAAGAGCGGGAACTTCGGTCCCGACGACCTGTTCACCTCGGCCTGGGACGTGCTCGCGTGAGCGCCGTCGACGCGCTGCTGACCGCGGGCGCCCGGGTGGTCGCCGACGGGCTGAGCCCCGGCACCAGCGGCAACATCAGCGTCCGCGACGGGGACCGGGTCCTGGTCAGCGGGTCGGGGACCTCGCTGGGCCGGCTGGGCCCCGACGACGTCGCCGTGCTCGACCTCGACGGCAGGCACCTCGACGGTGCCCGGCCGTCGAAGGAGTGGCCGCTGCACCTGGCGTTCTACGCCCGCGACCCGGAGCACCGGGCCGTCGTGCACGTCCACTCCCCCTACGCCGTCGCCGCGTCCTGCCTGGAACCGTGGTCCGACGCGAGCGCGGTGCCGCCGCTGACGCCGTACTACGTGATGCGGGTCGGGCAGACCCCGCTGCTGCCCTACCGGCCGCCGGGCGATCCCGGCCTGGGCGACGACCTGCGCGGGTGCCCCTGGGAGCTGCGCGCGGCGCTGCTCGCCAACCACGGCTCCGTCGTCGCCGCGGCGGACGCGGCGCAGGCGTGCGAGATGGCCGTCGAGCTGGAGGAGGCGTGCCGGATCGCCCTGCTCACCACCGGGCTGCCGCGCCGCGAGCTCACCCCGGACGCGACCCGCGAGCTGGCCCGGCGGTGGGCGAGCCCGTGGGGCGGGCGCACTACAGTCGGATCGTCGAGGAGGTAGCCATGGCGAGCCCGCCGCTCATCCCCGAGCAACGCAGGCAGGAGATCCTCCGGCTGCTCCGGCAGTCGCAGGTGCTCAGCTTCAACCAGCTGACCGAGCAGCTCGGCGTCAGCCACATGACCGTCCGGCGCGACGTCGAGGCGCTCGCGAAGCAGGGCGCCGTGGAGTCCACACCGGGCGGTGCGCGGCTCGCGAGCCGGCTGCTGCGCGAGCCGGACCGCGACGAGAAGGCGGTGGCCGACCGGCCGGAGAAGGAGGCGATGGCCGTCGCGGCGGCCGCCATGGTCACCGACGGCATGACCGTCTACCTCGACGCGGGCACCACCGTGCAGGCCATGCGCCCGCACCTCGGGCACCTGCGCGAGCTGACGGTGGTCAGCAACGACCTCGCGACCGTCGCCGACTTCCTCGACCACCCGGGAGTGGACCTCATCTGCCTGGGCGGGCGGGTCGAGCGGGAGAACCGGTCCACCGCGGGGCGGCTCGCGACCCTCGCGCTCAAGGAGCTGTCGCTGGACGTGGCGTTCCTGTCGTCGAGCTCGTGGGACGTCGGGCACGGGGTCACCACGCCGGTCGAGGCCAAGGTCGACGTGAAGCGCGCGGCGCTGGCCGCCGCCGGGTCCACGGTGCTGGTCGCGGGCAGCAGCAAGTACGGCCGGTTCGCCCGCTACCGGGTGCTGCGGCTCGACGAGGTCGACACGGTGATCACCGACGACGGCCTCGGCGACGCCGCGGCCGGCGAGATCGAGGGGTCCGGTGCGGAGCTCGTCCGGGTCCCGGCCGCAGCGCGCTGAGCCGGCCGGTGGGCACCGGCCGCTGCCCGCCGGGACCGGAGCTACCCTCGGGAACGTGGCAAGATCGGAACCGGGACCGGACGGCACGCCCGTCGAGCCGGAACGGCGCGACCGGCGGTTCCCGGCCCGGCTGTTCCGTGCGGGCACCGAGCCCGACCCGCGGTTCACCCTCGCCAACGAGCGCACCTTCCTCGCCTGGATCCGGACCGCGCTGGCACTCGTCGCCGGTGGTGTCGCACTGGAGGCCCTCGGCCTCGACCTGCAGCCGGGCCTGCGGCTCGCGGCGTCGGTCCTGCTGATCGTCGCCGGGCTGCTCACCCCGGTGCAGGCGTGGGTCGGCTGGTACACCACCGAGCGGGCGCTGCGTCTCCGACGACCGCTGCCGCCGCCCGCGCTGGCGCTCCCCACCGGGATCGCGGTGGTCGCGGCCGGTGTCCTCGTCGGGCTGGCCGTGCTGCTCCGATGAGCTCCGAGCGCACCGGGCCGCTGTTCGACGCCGGCCTGCAGCCCGAGCGCACGGGCCTGGCCTGGCGGCGGACGGCGATCTCCCTCGCGGCCGGCTCGCTCGTCGCGATGCGCATCCTGCCGGGCGACTCCGGGGACCTGCTCCTGCTGCTGCCCGGGGTCGTCGGGTTCGCCGTCGCCGTCGGACTCCTGGTCATGACCGAACGCCGCTACCTGCACGTCCACCGGACCCTGGCCTCGGACCACACACCGCTCGTCGGGGGCGGGGTGTCGATGCTGTGCACCGCCCTGGCCTGCGTGCTGTTCGCGGTCGCCGCGCTCGGATTCGTGCTCGCCGGCTGACCCGACCCGCGTCGCACCGGTGCAGGATGTCGGTGGACCCCCACGACCCCACGTGAACGACCCGAGAGGTGCAACCGGACGTGACGACACCATCCCCCGAGGACCTGCCCGCCGCCGGGCTCCCGCGCCCGCTCGACGGCCTGCGGGTCGTGGAGTGCGCGAGCTTCGTCGCCGGACCGACGGGCGGGATGACCCTCGCCCAGCTCGGCGCCTCGGTCATCCGGATCGACCCGATCGGCGGCGGCCCGGACCACGGACGCTGGCCTGCCGCCGGGCACGGCACCGGCGACTCGTACTACTGGGCCTCGCTCAACAAGGGCAAGCGCTCGGTCACCGTCGACATGCGGTCCGACGAGGGCCGGGAGCTCGTGCTCGCCCTCGCCACCGCCCCCGGCGAGGACCGCGGGGTGCTGGTGGACAACGTCGTCGGCCGCCGCTGGATGGCCAACGACGCCCTCACCGCCCGCCGCGCGGACCTGATCCACGTCCGCGTCCAGGGCTACCCCGACGGGCGCCCCGCGGTCGACTACACGGTCAACGCCGAGGTCGGGATCCCGCAGATCACCGGCAGCGAGGAGGGCGCGGCGCCGGTCAACCACGTGCTCCCCGCCTGGGACCTGGTCACCGGCCTCACGGTCTCCACCACGGTGCTCGCGGCGCTGCACCAGCGGACCCGGACCGGGCGCGGGGTGTACTCGGAGATCGCGCTGTCCGACGTCGCGCTCGCCGGGGTCGCGAACCTCGGCTGGCTGTCCGAGGCCGAGGAGCACGGCCACGAGCGGCCACGGCACGGCAACCACGTCTACGGCAGCTTCGGCGTGGACTTCGCCTGCTCCGACGGGGAACGCGTCATGGTCGTCGCGCTCACCCCGGGGCAGTGGAACGCGCTGGTCACGGTCACCGGCACCGAGGCCGTGTTCAGCGCCCTGGAGAAGGCGCTCGACGCCGACCTCGCCGACGAGACCGAGCGCTACCGGCTGCGCGAGACGATCGCCGCCGTGCTCAAGCCGTGGTTCCTCGCCCGGGACTCGGTGACCGTCGAGACCGAGCTCAACCACGCGCGCGTGCTGTGGGGCCGCTACCAGGGGATGACGCACGTGGCCGGCGAGCACCGGGCGGGTGTCCACCCGCTGCTGGCCGATCTCACGCTGCCCGGCGGGGCGAGCGGCATCACCGCCCGCTCCCCCATCCGCTGGGACGGCGAACACGGCGACCCCGGGAACGCGCCGCAGCTCGGCCGGGAGACCGACGACGTGCTGGCCGGTGAGCTCGGGCTGTCCGAGGCCGAGATCGGCGCACTGCACGACCGCGGCGTCGTCGGCTGACCGCACCGCGCGGGCCCGACCGTTCCGGGCCCGCGCGGCAGGACGCCTGCGCCGTCAGCCCGAGCCGGTGAGCGCCCCCGCGACCGGGCCCAGCGGCGGGGCCCACTCGCGGATCTGCACGTCGGCGATGACGCCGGCGGCGGTGTAGGGGTCTCCGTCCACGATGGCCTGCACGGCGTCGCGGCCGGGCGCGCTGAAGACCAGCAGACCGCCGGCGGGCTCGTCCGGCGCCCATGCACCGGCGACGAGCAGCTCGGGCCGCTCGGCCAGGTAGCTGCGGTGGGAGTCGCGGGTGGCGAGCCTGCGGTCGTGGTCGTCGGTGTAGGTGTAGATCACGGCGAATGTCGGCACGGCACCATCCTGCAACATCACCGGCGGCCGCGGGACGGTCAGGCCGGTCGTCCGACGTGCGGGTGCACCGCACGCCCGTCTCCGGGCATCAGTCCCCGTCCGTGGGCGGGGCGGTCCGCAGCGGGTCGTCGAGGGACATGGTCGCCCGCTCGCTGGAGCGGACGTGATCGCGCATCGCGAACTCGGCGCCGAAGCCGTCCTTCTCCCGCACCAGGTCCAGGACCCGCCGGTGCTCCGACAGCGACGCACCGAGCCGGCCGGGCCGCGTGAGCGATGCCGACACCAGCCGGTGGTACGCGAGCTGGTTCATCAGCGTGCGGTAGTGGGCGGTCAGCCGGGTGTTGTCGGCCCCGGTGACGACGAGCTCGTGGAACTCGTGGACGAGGTCGGCGTAGGTGCCCGCGTCACCGGCGTCGACGGCCGCGCCGGACCGTTCGAGGTTGTCCTCCAGCCGGTCCAGCACCGGGGTGTCGCCCCGTGCGGCGAGCAGCCGTGCCGCCATGCCCTCGAGCATCTCCTTGAGCTCGAACAGCTCGACGAGCTCGCGCCGGCTCGGCACGCGCACGAAGGTCCCGACCCGCGGCCGGATCTCGACGAGACCCTCGATCTGCAGCTGCTTGAGCGCCTCGCGCACCGGGGTGCGGCTGACGTCGTACTCGGTGGCGAGCGCGAGCTCGGAGAGCGGCTGCCCCGGCTGCCGGGCCCCGCTGACGATGGCCTCGCGCAACCCGTCCAGCACCCGGGCCTGCGCGCCCCGGCCACTGCCGGTCGAGGGCCCGCCGCGCTCCGTGACCACACCCATGCCGGGACCCTAACTTGCATGCCAGGGGTCCCGTCAGGCCATCGCCAGGTACTGCGTCTCCAGGAAGGCCCGGATCCCCTCCCGTGCCCCCTCGCGGGACAGGCCGCTCTGCTTCATGCCGCCGAACGGCGCGCTCGGCTCCGAGACGACCCCGCGGTTCAGCCCGACCATCCCGCACTGCAGCGAGCGCGCGATGTCCGTCCCGGCCCGCACGTCCCGGGTGAACACGTAACCGGCCAGCCCGTACTCGGTGGCGTTGGCGATCCGCACCATCTCCGCCGGGTCGGTCCAGGTGGTCACGGGGGCGACGGGGCCGAAGATCTCCTGCCCGGCGAGCGGCGAGCCGGGGGCGACGTCGCGGAGGACGAGGGGGGCGACGAACGAGCCGGCCGCCGGGATCCCGGCGGGATCGTGTGCCGGGACGGCGCCGGCCCGGATCGCGTCGTCGACCAGGGCGTTCACCCGGCGCACCGCCCGGTGGTCGATGAGCGGGCCGATCGTGGTGCCCTCCTCGGAGGCGGGCCCGACCCGCTGCCCGGTCACCGCGCGGGCGAAGGCCTCCACGAACTCGTCGGCGACGGCGGCGTGCACGAGGAAGCGGTTCGCCGCCGTGCACGCCTGCCCGGCGTTGCGGAGCTTGGCGGTCATCGCGCCGGCGACGGCGGCCTCCACGTCGGCGTCGGCGCAGACCACGAAGGGCGCGTCGCCGCCCAGCTCCATCGAGCAGTTCACGACCCGCTCGGCGGCCCGGCGCAGCAGCAGCCGCCCCACCGGCGTCGACCCGGTGAAGGACAGCTTCCGGACGGCGTCGTGCTCCAGCAGGGCGGCCGCGACGTCCCCGGCGCGGGTCGTCGGGAGCACGGTCAGCACGTCCTCCGGGGCGCCCGCCTCGACGAGCAGGTCCCGGATCGCGAGCGCCGTCAGCGGCGTCTCCGCGGCCGGTTTGAGCACCGCGGTGCAGCCGGCGGCGAGCGCGGGCGCGACCTTGCGGGTGACCATCGCGGCGGGGAAGTTCCACGGCGTGATCAGCAGGGCGACGCCCGCCGGCTGCGCCGTGACGACGGTGAGGCTGCGGCCGTCGGGGGACGTGCCGAAGCCGCCGTCGGAGCGCACGGCCTCCTCGGCGAACCAGCGGAAGAACTCCGCCGCGTAACCGACCTCGGCCACGGCGTCCGCCGTGGACTTGCCGGACTCGCGGCTGATCAGGGCGGCGAGTGTCGTGGTGCGGTCGACCATCAGCCGGTGCGCGGTGGCGAGGATCTCCGACCGGCGCCGGGGCGGGAGGCCGGACCAGCGGGGCAGTGCCGCCGCGGCGGTGTCCGCGGCGGCGACGGCGTGGGCGGGATCGGCGTCGGCGACCCGCGCGATCTCCTCGTCGGTCGCGGGATCGGCCACGGCCAGCTCGCGCTCGGTCGCGACCGGCCGGCCGCCGACGAGCAGCGGGTGCCCGGGCAGGGTGGTGGTCATCGTGGTCTCCGCGGGGCGTCGTGGGGTGGGGCGGCCGGGACGGCGTCGATCCCTCCGGCGCGCAGGTCGTCGGGGTGCAGCGGGCCGGGGCGCAGCCGGACCGCGGTGAGACGCAGCTCGGCGGCCACCGCGGCGGCGATCCCCGCGGCGCCGGCGAAGTCCCCTCCCCCGCATCCGCCGGACGCCCGGCCGCCGGCCGGTGCCCGGAGGTGGACCACCGCGCCGCCGGTGCGGGCGACGGCGGCCAGCGAGTCGTCCAGCTCACGGCGGCACCGGCAGGTCCGGCCGCCGAACACCTCGCCCGCCGCGCACTCGACGTGGACCGCGAGGGTGGGACGGTCGGTGGCGGCGTGCGGGCTCAGCAGCGCGAGGTGCTCGGCGCCGGTCGGCTCGTCGAGGAGGCCGACGACGTCGAACGGGCCGTGGTCGGTGGGCAGCGTGGTCCGCGAGCTGCGGCGGAGCCGCACGCCGTGCCGGTGGCGGTGCCGGACGAGGCTCGCGACGTCCAGCACGGGGACGTCGTGCCGGCCGGCGAGCGCGTCGATCTCGGCCCGGTCCGCGGTGCGGCCGGCGCCGGGGTCGCCGGGACCGGTCACGAGCTCGGCGATCAGGCCGACCGGCGGCAGGCCGGCCAGCCGGCAGAGGTCCACGGCGGCCTCGGTGTGCCCGGCCCGCTCGAGGACGCCGCCCGGCCGGGCGCGCAGCGGCAGCACGTGCCCGGGCCGGGTCAGGTCGCGTGCGACGCTCGCCGGGTCGGCCAGCACCCGGGCAGTGCGGGCCCGGTCCCGGGCACTGATCCCGGTGCCGACGCCGGTGGCGGCGTCCACCGAGACCGTGTACGCGGTGCCGTGGTGGCCGGTGTCGTGCCGCACCATCGGGGGCAGGTCGAGCTCGTCGGCCCGGGCGGCCTCCATCGGCACGCGCAGGAGGCCGGAGGTGTGCCGGACCGCCCAGGCCACCCACGACGGCTCGGCGAGTGCGGCGGGGAGGACGACGTCGCCCTCCCCCTCGCGGCCGGCGTCGTCGACGACGAGGACGGGCCGCCCGGCCCGGAGGGCGGCGAGCGCGCCGGCGATCCCGTCGCACCGCGCCGCGGCGGCGGCCCCGGCGGGTTCGAGGACCGCGGTCACGACGCCGTCTCCAGCTCGGCCAGCGCGTGGAACCCGCTCTCGTGGAAGACCAGCGGGCCCCGGCCGGGGTGGGTGCACTGCCGGTGCACCCGGAGGAGCACCAGGTCGTGGTCACCGGCGGGCACGGCGCGCTCGACCGAGCAGTCGAGCCAGGCCGACGCCCCGCCGAGCAGCAGCGCGCCGTCGTCGGTGGGGTGCAGGTCGAGTCCGGCGAACCGGTCGCCCTGCTTCGACGCGAGCGCGCGGCAGGCCCGGTCCTGCCCGTCGCCCAGCACGGACAGGCCGATCCGGGCCCGGTCGCGCAGCCGCGGCCAGGTCGTGGAGGTGTGCTGGACGCAGAGCCCGACCAGTGGCGGGTCGAGCGAGACGGCCACGAACGAGCTCGCGGCCATCCCGACCGGGGTGCCGTCGTCGTCCAGCGCGCACACCGCGGTGACGCCGCTGGGGAACCGTCCGAAGACGCGCCGGAGCCCGGTGGCGTCGACGGCCCCATCGGCGATGGTGGGGATCAGCTCGGACATCGGTGCGTTCCTCCTAGGACCGCAGGACGAACGGGTCGCCCGCGGGCTCGTCGCTGGTGTTGATCCACACGCTCTTCAGTCGCGTGTACTCGCGGACGACCTCGGTGCCGTGCTCGACACCGAGACCGGAGGCCTTGAACCCGGACCGCGGCGACAGGGGGGACATCGCGCGGTACATGTTCACCCAGACCGTGCCGGCGTCCAGGGCGGCCGCGGCCCGGTGGGCGCGGGCGAGGTCGCGCGTCCAGATGCCGGCGGCGAGGCCGTAGTCGGTGTCGTTCGCGATCCGCAGTGCCTCCTCGTCGTCGTCGAACGGGATGATCGCGACGACCGGGCCGAAGATCTCCTCGCGGCACATGCGGGTGTCGTTGCCGAGGCCGGTGAACACGGTGGGCTCGTGGAACCAGCCGCCGAGCCCGGTGTCCGGGCGTCCGCCGCCGTGGGCGACGACGCCGCCCTCGGCGCGTCCCGCGGTGACGTACTCCTCGACCTTGGCGAGCTGGGCGGCCATCGCGAGCGGCCCGAGCTCGGTGCCCTCGTCGAGGGGGTCGCCGATCCGGATCGTGCGTGCCCGCTCGACGACACGCTCGACGAGCTCGTCGTAGACCGACCGGTGGGCGAGCACCCGGCTGCCGGCGATGCAGGTCTGCCCGGCCGCGGCGAAGATCCCCGCGATGACACCGTTGGCCGCGCTCGCGACGTCGGCGTCGGCGAAGACGAGCTGCGGGGACTTGCCGCCGAGCTCGAGCCCGGCGCGCACCAGCCGCCGTCCGGCGCGCTCGGCGATCCACGACCCGGTCGCGGTGCTCCCGGTGAAGGACAGCTTGGCGACGTCGTCGTGGTCGACGAGCGGGGCACCCGCCTCGCCGCCGAACCCGGTCACGACGTTCACGGCGCCCGCCGGGAAGCCCGCCTCCTCGAACAGCGGGGCGAGCGCGAGCATCGAGGCGCTCGTGTACTCCGAGGGCTTGACCACGGCGGTGTTGCCGCAGGCCAGCAGCGGCGCCAGCTTGGCGACGGTCAGTGTGAGCGGCGAGTTCCACGGGGTGATCGCGCCGACCACGCCCACCGGCTCGCGCAGCGTGTAGTTGAGGACGTCGACGCTGCTCGCCGGGATCGTCTCGCCCTGGATCTTGTCGGCGAGCCCGGCGTAGTAGAAGAAGTACTCGGGCAGCCCGGCGAGCTGGGCCCTCATCTCACGCAGCAGCTTGCCGTTGTCGGTGCTCTCGGTGCGGGCGAGCTCCTCGGCGTGCTCGCCGACGAGCTCCCCGACCCGCCGCAGCAGGGCGCCGCGGCGGGTCCGGGACATCCGCCGCCACCCCGGCGACTCGAACGTCGTGCGGGCCGCCTCGACCGCGCGGCCGACGTCGGCCGCCGTACCGCGGGCCGCCTCGTACCAGGGCTGCCCGGTGGTCGGGTTGTCGCTGCCGAAGTAGGCGCCGTCGGCCGGCGGGACCCGCTCGCCGCCGATGAGGTGGTCGTGGCGCGGCAGCGGGGTGGTCCGCCGCTCCGGCGCAGCGGGGGCGTCCGGTGTCGTGGTCATGGGGCCAGCGCTCCTCACGAGGGGTCGGTCGGGGTGGGTACCGGGTCGGGGTCGCCGAGCAGGTCGAGGACGGCGTCCGGGCGCTCCAGCGGCAGCAGGTGGCGGGCGCCGTCGACGACCACGGCCCGCCCGTGCGGGACGCGACCGGCCAGCGCCCGCGTCATCGCCGGGGTGGAGCCCGGGTCCTCGGCCCCGGTCACGGCCGTCACCGGCGGGACGAGCCGGGGCAGCTCCGGCCAGAGCTCGGCGTCCGCCCGGGCGAACACCGCGTAACAGGCCAGGTAGGACGACGGCCGGTTCGCCGCGAGGGTCCGCCGGACCCGGTCGGCGAGCTCCGGCTCCGCGGCGGTCCACTCCGGGGAGAACCAGCGCCGCACCGCCGCGTCGAAGGTCGCCGCCAGGTCGGTGCCGGCCGCGCCGAGCCGGGCGGCGACCGCGGCCCGCTCGTCGTCCGAGCGGCCCGCGACCCCGCTGACCAGCGTCAGCCGGGCGACCCCGCCGGGATGGTCGAGCGCGACCCGGGTGGCGACGAGCGCGCCGAGCGAGAAGCCGACGAGGTGCACCGGACCACCGGCGCCGGCGACGACCTCCGCGACCGGCGCGGCCAGGTCCGCTAGCGTCGTCCCGGCCGGGGCGTCCGGTGCGGAGCCGTGCCCGAGCAGGTCGGGGGCGTGCACGGTGTGCCCGGCGGCCGACAGCTCCGGCGCGACGCGGTCCCACAGGGTGTGGTCCAGGCCCACACCGTGCAGCAGGACCACGTCGGCCGGGCGCCTCACTTCTCGCTCGACAGCGGTGCGAGGCGGGCCTGCGGGCGGCCCTGCGCGGCGGCGGCGAGACCGACGACGATCTCGTCGGCGCGGGGGCCGTCCGGGACGCGCGCCTCGACGGTCTGGTGGTGCGAGCGGATCGTCGCGTCGGTGACGTGCTTGAGCGGGATGTCGAACACCGTCCCGGCGGCGGCCCGCTTCTCGACGGCCGGCAGCAGCGTGGTCGCCTGCGCGGCGTCGCGGAAGTGGTTGCCGAACTTCAGGGTGTGGATCAGCCCGGAGCCGTGCTCGATCTCGCCGTCGAGCCCGACGATCGCGGCCTTGCCGTAGGCCTCGACCGGCGCGCCGAGCGCGGCCACGACCCGGTCGGACAGCAGCTTCCCGAGCTCGGGGGCGACCTCGTCGATCGTCGGGCCGAGGTCGTCGACGAAGCCGTGACCGGCCCACGGGTTCTCGACCACGGCCAGCACGACCGCGACCCGGGCGGCGGGCTCGACCGGCCGGCCGCCCTCGGTGTGGATCTCGTCGACGACGGTGTGGATGCTGCGGACGGTGACGCTCATGAGACGGACTCCATGTGGTTGCGGTGGTCGGTGGACGGGCCCGCCGCCCGGTCCAGGACGTGCCGGTCGAGCGCGGCGTCGGAGCGCCGGTCGCCGATGCGGGCGTTCGGGCGGGGACCGTCGGCCGCGGCCGCGATGACGGCGATCTCCCCGGGCCGCGGGCCGTCGGGCACCCGGACGGTGATGGTCTGGTAGTGCGAGCGCGTCGCGGCGTGGTCCTTGTGCCACAACGGGACCGTGAGCGGGGTGCCGGCGGCCGCGCGCTGGTCGGAGAACACGATGATCGACTCGCCCTCGGTGCGGTGCCGGAGCACGTTGCCGAAGAACGGCGTGTGGATCAGCGCACCGGCGTGCTCGAGCTCGCCGTCCAGGCCCACGATCGCCGCCTTGCCGAACGCCTCGACCCCGGCCGCGCCGCCGAGCGCGGTGAGCAGCCGGTCCGACAGCTCGTGCGCGATCTCCGGAGCGAGCCCGGCGACCTCCGGCGAGAGATCGTCCTGGATCCCGCGGCCCCGCCACGGGTTCGCGACGACGGCGACGACAGCGGCCCGCCGGACCGGTGTCCGCACCGGCTCCCCGAGCTCCCGCACGCTCTCCTCGACGACGGTGACGATCCGCCGGATCGCGCTCACGCGGAGCCCTCGGCGAACTGGGGCATGACCTTCTCGGCGAACAGCTCGAAGCTGCGCATCGCCTTGCCGTGCTCGAGACCGGGGTGGGTCGTCCACAGCAGCAGGTCCTGCAGGTTCAGCTCGGACTGCAGCTCGTGCACCTTCTCCGCGACGTGGTCCGGGGTGCCCACCAGCAGGTTGCGCTCGGCGAGGAAGTCGTAGTCGAGGTCCCGCCCCGTGATGTCCTCGCCGACCTCGCGCAGGTTGTTCAGTCCGCGCCAGTGGCAGATCCAGCGGTAGGAGGTCAGCAGCGCCTCCTCGAAGTCGGCGCGGGCCTGCTCCATGGTGTCGGCGACGTAGACGTCGCGGACCAGCGACAGGCCGGTGCCGAGTGCCTGCTCGACGCCGGTGGCCTCGGACAGGGTGTCCCGGTAGAGCTCGAACCGGCCCTTCAGCTCGGAGATCGGCGGCATCCAGAAGATGCCCTTCATGCCGGCGCGGGCGGCGCCCTGGATCGATCGCGGGGTGTCGATGACCTGGGAGAGCGGCGGGTGCGGCCGCTGGAACGGCTGCGGGACGACCTTGAGCGCGTCGAGCGTGCCGTCGGCGCCGACGAACTCCGGCGAGGGCGGGGACAGCGGATGGTCCCAGCCGATCCCGGGCGCGGGGTAGGTGTGGAAGTCCCCCTGGTGGGAGAAGAAGTCGCCGCTCCAGGCCTTCCGCAGCACCTCGACGGTCTCCTCGAACAGGGCGCGGTTCTGCTCCTGGTCACGGGGGTCGGCGGACGGGTTGAGGTTCATCGCCTCGCGGCCGTAGAGCCCGCGCCCGACGGCGACCTCGGCCCGGCCCCGCGAGAGCTGGTCCAGCATCGCGATGTCCTCGGCGAGGCGCATCGGGTTCCAGAAGGTCACGATGTTGGCGGCCTGGCCGATGCGGATCCGCGAGGTGCGTGCCGCGATGTCGGTGCCCATCAGCACCGGGTTCGGGACGAGCTCGTAGCCCTCGTGGCCGAAGTGGTGCTCGGTGTACCAGATCGAGTGGTAGCCGGCGGTGTCGGCGTAGGTCGCGACGTCCCGGATCTCGTCGAGCACGCCCGCGACGTCGTCGAGCCGGCCGGGGGCGCCGACGTTGTGGAAGATGGAGAAACGCATCTCAGGACTCCTTCGTCGATGAGTGGCCGCCGATCCGGTGGTCGGCGGTGAGGGTGGCCCGCTCGCTGGAGCGGACGTGGTCGCGCATCGCGAACTCCGCCCCGATGCCGTCCTTGCCGCGGACGAGCTCGAGCACGTGCCGGTGCTCGGCGAGGGACTCCCCGAGGCGGCCGGGCCGGGTCAGCGAGGCCGACACCAGCCGCTGGTAGGCGAGCTGGTTCATCAGCGTGCGGTAGTGCGTGACGAGCTGGGTGTTGTCGGCGCCGGTCACGAGCAGCTCGTGGAACTCGTGGACCAGTGCGGCGTACCCGTCGGCATCGCCACGGGCCACCGCGCGGTCGGAGCGCTCGATGTTCTCGTCGAGACCGTCGAGCTCCCGGACCGGGCCGCGGGCGGCGAGCAGCCGGGCCCCCATGCCCTCGAGCATCTCCTTCAGCTCGAACAGCTCGACCACCTCGCGGCGGCTCGGGGCGCGGACGAACGTCCCCACCCGGGGCCGGATCTCGACCAGCCCCTCGATCTGCAGCTGCTTGAGCGCCTCCCGGACCGGGGTCCGGGACACGTCGTACCCGTCGGCCAGCACGACCTCGGACAGTGGCTGCCCGGGCAGGTACCGGCCCTCGATGATGGCGCGCCGCACCCCGTCCAGGACGCGCTCCTGCGCACCCCGCCGAGCGACCAGCGCCGCGGTCTCTTGCATGCATCACAAGCTAAGAAGTAGCGAGGTTCCCGTCAAGAGCGAGCGGTCGATCTCTGCGCCTCTGGTGCATTTCGCCTGATAAATGCCAGGTCGACGGGAACGGTCATGTGGCGACGCGACGACATGGCGAGGGTTGACCACCCCCGTCTTGCATGCCACAGTCCCGCTCATTGCAGCCCGGGACTCGCCCGGCTTCTCGCTGCACCGCTCCATCGCTCCACGCACCGGAGGCATCAATGTCGACGCCCAGAGCCGAGTCGTCGCGGACCCGACGACCCGGCCCCGTCCTGTTCGTCTCGCTCGGGCTGACGCTCGCGATCGTGGCCTGGGGAGCCGCCGCCGGTGAGTCGCTGTCCCGCGCCGGGTCCGCCGCGCTCGACGGCATCACCCGCGGCTTCGGATGGGCCTACCTGCTGGTCTCGCTCGGGTTCCTCGTCTTCCTGCTCTTCCTCGCCTGCAGCAGGTTCGGCCGGCTCCGGCTCGGCCGTGACGACGAGCGGCCCGCGTTCCGCAGGCTCACCTGGTACGCCATGATCCTCTCGGCCGTGATGGGTATCGGGCTGATCTCCTACGGGGTCGCCGAGCCGATCGCGCACCTCGCGGCCCCGCCGCACGGCCTCGCCGCACCGATGACCACCGACGCCGCGGTCACGGCGATGCAGTTCTCGTTCTTCGACTGGGGCCTGCACGCCTGGGGCATCTTCGCCGTCGTCGGGCTCGCCATGGCGTGGTCGATGTTCCGGCGCGGCCGCACCGGCCTCGTCAGCGCGCTGTTCCGGCCGCTGCTCGGGCGCCGCGCCGACGGCCCGGTGGGTGGCGCGATCGACGTCTTCGCCGTCGTCGCCACGCTGTTCGGGACGACGACGTCGCTCGGACTCGGCGCGATGCAGATCAACGGCGGGTTCACCGCCCTGTTCGGGATCCCGAACTCGACGGGCGTCCAGTTCGTGATCATCGGGGTGATCACGCTGCTGTTCACCGCGTCCGCACTCACCGGTGTCGCCCGCGGCATCCGCTACCTGTCCGAGGCGAGCATGGGGCTCGGCGCGGTCCTGTTCGTCTTCGTGCTGATCGCCGGGCCGACCGTGTACCTGCTCGACCTGTACGTGCAGTCGGTGGGCCGCTACCTGAGCGAGCTGGTCGCGACCAGCCTGATCACCCCGGCCAACGGCGACATCGACTTCATGCAGTCCTGGACCTACTTCATGCTGGCCTGGTGGCTGTCCTGGGCCGCGTTCGTCGGCGTCTTCCTCGCCCGCATCTCCCGCGGCCGCACGGTGCGCGAGTTCGTCGTCGGGGTGCTGCTCGTCCCGAGCCTGGTGTTCTCGATCTGGTTCACCGCGTTCGGCGGGACGGCCATCCACACCGACCTCGCCGGGACGACCCGGGTCGCCGCCGCCGCGGCGGCGGACGCCAACTCCGCCTTCTTCACCATGCTGCAGTCGCTGCCGCTGCCGGCCGTCACCTCGGTGGTGACGATCGTGCTCGTCGTGCTGTTCTTCGTGTCCGGCGCGGACGCCAACACCTACGTCCTCGGCATGCTGACCAGCCGCGGCACCGAGCACCCGCCGGCCTGGATCCTCGCGCTGTGGGGCCTGGTCACCGGGGCCGCCGCGATGGCGCTGCTCGTCGCGGGCGGCCTGGAGTCGCTCCAGCAGATGGTCATCGTCAGCTCCGCGCCCTTCCTCGTGGTCGTCGTCGGGGTCGCCGTCGCGTTCTGGCGCGACCTCTCGACCGACCCGGTCCTCCCGCCCGCCGGGCCGGGACCCGCCCCCGGCGACCGGGAGACGACCGGCGGGGAGGACGCGGCCGTCCGGCAGGTCCCCGACGAGGCCACGACGGCCGTCCGCTGACCCACGCATCCCGGCCCGGCCGCCGGGTACCCGACCCCGAGGAGCCGCCATGCCCGACAGCCCGCCGCTCGCCGGTCTCCGCTTCCCCGGCGGGGAGGTCCCGGCCGAGGTCCGCTGCGACGACCTGCCCCTGTTCGACGGTCCGGTGTGGACCAGGATCGCGCGCCGGGCGGACGCCCCCGGCGGGCTCACCGTGATGGCGACCCGGTTCGCCGCCGGCGCCGGGACGGCCTGGCACCACCACGACTCCGACCAGACCCTCGTCCTGTCCGCCGGCCGGGGTGCGGTCGAGTACGCCGACGGCCGCGCGCTCGCGCTCTCGCCGGGTGACGTCGTCACCGTCGCCGCGGGCGAGCGGCACCGTCACCTGGCCGGCGCCGACGGCATGACCCACCTGTCGGTGACCACCCTCGGGGACACCCACCTCGACCCGTGAGCCCACGGAGGGCTGACAGGTGTTGACCGTGCCGTGGCGGCATGGTGTCGACTACGGGTGTCGAGCTGCCCGGCCGGTCCGGTGCACCGCCGGGACGAGGGGACGATGACCGTGCAGAGCGAGAACCTGATCGTCGAGGACGTGCTCCTCCTGCTGATGGACGACACGTACGGCGTCCCGGCCGGGGCCGGGACGCTGCACCAGACGCTGGGCGGAGCGGTACTGGTCGAGCTCGCCCTGCTCGGCCGGATCCGCCCGGAGGACGGGGGTGCCTGGTACAAGGGCACGACGATCGTCGCCACCGGCGACGGCCCGCTCCCCGACCCGCTGCTGCAGGACGCCTACGACACGGTCGCCGCGCGGCCGCGGCACGTCCAGTCCCAGCTGGTCACGATCGGATCCACGCTCTGGAAGCCGCTGACGGAGCGCCTCGTCGAGCGCGGGTTCCTGCGCCGCGAGCGCAGGCGTTTCCTGGGCCTGGTCCCGACGACCAGGCTCCCCGCGGCGGACACCGGCTACGAGTACGCACTGCGGGAACGGATGCAGGCCGTCCTCGAACGCGGCGAGGAGCCCGACGCCCGGCTCGCCGCGATCATCGCGCTGATCTCGGCCAGCGGGACGCTGCCGAGCCTGGACCCGGTCCCGAAGTGGTCGGGCCGGGTCGCGACCCGAGCCAAGGAGCTGGAGCAGGGCAACTGGGGTGCCGCCGCGGTGAGCAGCGCGGTGATCGCGGCCGCGGCGGCGCTGTCCGCCGCCAGCGCGGCCGCCGTCGTCACCACGGTGTCGTCCTAGACCTCCCCGCCCTCCAGCAACACCACCGGGACGTCGACGAGGCGGCTGCGCAGGTACTCCCCCAGTCCCTTGGCCTGCGGATCCGGCCGGGTGGCCGACGCGACGCCCGCCCCGAGGATCCCGACGACGACGATGTTGACCGCCCGCAGGTTCGGCAGCTCGTAGCGGTGGATCTCCAGGTCCGCGGCCTCGGGCAGCAGCTCCCGGACCGTCGCGGTCGTCAGCAGCCCGCGCAGCCAGGCGTACTCGGCGTCGGTGCGGACCCAGACGCCGATGTTGGCGTTGCCGCCCTTGTCCCCCGACCGCGCCCCGGCGATCTCACCGAGCGGAAGCCGCCGGGTCGGCCCGCCGACCGGGGCCGGCGGCGCGGCCTCCGGGGCGGGGTCCGGGACCGGGCCCGTCACCGGGGCGTGCCCGACGGCGCGCACGGTGCCGTCCGGCAGGGTCACCTGGTGCCCGACCTCGGACGCGGGCACGAGCGTGGGCCAGTACACGCCGAACGCGCTCTCCGCCGAGGGCGGGGTGGTCGTGTGGAAACCGGGGTAGCCGCCGAGCGCGAGTTCCATGGTGGTGTTGGAGAACGCCCGCCCGACCTTCCGCCGGTCGGGGTCCTTCACCGTGATCCGCAGGTGCGCGGTGGCCTCGGCGTTGGCCGGTGCGTCGGGGTGGTCGAAGCGCAGCAGCTGCGTGTCGAACTCGGCGAACCGGTCCCGCCCGCCGAGCAGCTCGGCGAGCTGCTCGGTCGCCCACTCCGCCTTCTCCTCGATCCGGGTGCCGGTCAGCACCAGGGTCATGGTGTTGCGGTAGCCGCCCTCGTGGTTGAGCGCGACCTTGAGCTCGTCGGTGGGGGCGCTGCCGCGGGTGCCGGAGATCCGGACCCGGTGCTCGCCCTCCTGGATCAGCTGCGACGTGTCGAAGTGCGCCACGGCGTCCGGGCCGAGGTAGGCGGGCCGGCCGATCTCGTAGAGCAGCTGCGCGGTGACGGTGCCGACCGAGACCAGGCCGCCGGTCCCCTCGTGCTTGGTGATCACCGAGGAGCCGTCCGCCTCGACCTCGGCGATCGGGAACCCGGGATAGCGGCGGTCGGTGACCTCGGAGAAGAACGCGTAGTTGCCGCCGGTCGCCTGCGGCCCGCACTCGATGACGTGCCCGGCCGCCATGGCACCGGCGATCGCGTCGAGATCGGTCCGCTCCCAGCCGTGCCACCAGGCCGCCGGCCCGACGACGACCGAGGCGTCGGTGACCCGCCCGGTCACGACGATGTCGGCGTCCGCCCGCAGCGCCTCGGTGATCCCCCAGGCGCCCAGGTAGGCGTTGGCGGTCACCGGGTCGACCCCCGCGTCGGCGAGCTTCGCACCGGTGTCGAGGTGGGCCAGCGGGTGACCGGCGGCCTGCAGCTCGTCGAGCCTGCCGACGAGGTCGTCGCCGTCGACGTGGGCGATCCGCGGGGCGAGCCCGAGCCGCTCCGCCAGCGCACCGAGCTCGGCGGCCAGGCCCGCGGGGTTGAGCCCGCCGGCGTTGGAGACGATCCGGATCCCCCGGTCCAGGCAGGTGCCGAGGATCTGCTCGACCTGGGTGAGGAAGGTCTTCGCGTAGCCGGTGGACGGGTCCTTCTGCCGGGCCTTCCAGAGGATCAGCATGGTGAGCTCGGCGAGGTAGTCGCCGGTCACGACGTCGACCGGGCCACCCTCGACCATCTCGCGTGCGGCGGAGATCCGGTCGCCGTAGAACCCGGAGCAGTTGCCGATCCGGACGGCGCGGCGGAATTCGGCGGTCACGGGCGTCCTCCGGGGTTGTGCGGGACGGGCACGGCGCCGGGCGCACGGCCGGGGCCGGGTGCACCGGCGAAGGTCTGCGCGATGGAGATCCACTCGGTGGCGACGGGGCCGTCGACGACCAGCGCGGTGTCGGAGACGTGGCGGCGCTGGGTGACGGTGAGGCAGAAGTCCAGGGCGGTGCCGGTGACCCGGTCGGCGGCGTCGGCCGGGCCCCACTCCCATCGCGCACCGGACGGGGCGTCGAGCTCGACCCGCACGGGCGTCGCGGGCACCGGGCGTTCGTGGAGCGTGTACACGAACCCGAACGTCCGGACGCCGAGGTGGGCGACGTGCCGGAGCCGGTCGCTGGGTTCGCGGACCGCACCGAGCGCGTCGGCGACGTCCTGGCCGTGCGCCCAGGTCTCCATGAGCCGGGCCGTCGCCGAGGACAGCGCGCTCATCTCCGGGCCGTACCAGGGCAGCCTGGTCCTCGGATCCAGGCCGCGGAAGGTCCCGACGAACGCGGAGCGGGCGCGGTCCAGCCAGGCCCGGACCTCGTCGGCCCCCAGGTGGGCGTGCTCGGCGGCGATCCGGTCCGGGAAGTCCGTCCCGCCCGCGACGAGCACGTCGGCGTCGCGGCGGAACCCCTCCGGGTCGGCCGCGGCCTGCGTCGCGGTCTCGTCGAAGTACGCCAGGTGGGTCAGCTGGTCGCGGACGTCCCAGCCGGCGGCGGGGGTGGGCGTGGCGATGCCGTCGTCGTCGAGTGCGGCGACCAGATCGGCCAGCACGCGCGTCTCGGCGACGAGGTCGTCGAGGACGCCGTCCAGGGTCACCGTCATCGTCAGACCCCCTGCCAGACCGGCGTGCGCTTCTCCCGGAAGGCGAGCGGGCCCTCCTGGGCGTCACGGGAGCGGTACACCGGCTCCCAGATCTCCTCGGCACGGTCGTAGGCCTCGGCGCGGGAGTGGGTCGCGGACAGGTACGCCGTCCGCTTCGCGGCGAGCACCGACAGCGGGGCGTTGGCGGCGATCCGTTCCGCGAGCTCCTGGGTGCGCTCCCGCAGGCGCTCGGCGGGCACGACGTCGTTGACCAGGCCGTACGCCTGGGCGCGCGCCGCGTCGATCGGGTCGCCGGTCAGCAGGATCTCCATCGCGATCCGGGGCGGGACCAGCCACGACAGCGGCGCCGCCCACGGCGACCCGCGGCCGATCCGCACCTCGGAGACGGCGAACCGGGCGTGCTCGGCGGCGACGACGAGGTCGCACTGCTGGGCGAGCAGGAACCCGCCGCCGAAGGCGATGCCGTTGACCGCGGCGATCGTCGGCTTGGCGACGTCGATGTTGCGGCCCAGCTGGGGCAGGAAGTCCGGCGGCGGCACCGTCAGCGCCGTGTCGTTCATCTCCTTGAGGTCGCCGCCGGCGCAGAACGCCTTCTCCCCCGCGCCGGTGAGCACGAGCACCCGGGCCCCGTCGTCGGCGTTGAACCGGTGCACCCCGTCGAACAGCCCCTCGCGCACGGCCCTGCTCAGCGCGTTCCGTGCCTCGGGACGGTCGATGGTCAGCCAGGCGACGCCGTTCACGACCTCGTAGGTCACCTCGGACATCAGGCATCCTCCTTCTCGTCCGCGATCTCGTCGATCACGGCCAGGACCGCTCCGGTGTCGACGGTCTGCCCGACCTCGACGGCGACCTCCGCGACCACACCGGCCAGCGGTGCCCGCACGGAGTGCTCCATCTTCATGGCCTCGAACACGACGATCACCGCGCCGGCCCCGACCTCCTGCCCGGCCTCGGCCGCGACCCGGACGACGGTGCCGGGCATGGGCGCGAGCAGCGACCCCGGGGCGGCCTCGGTACCGGGCTCGGGCAGCCGCGGCCGCTCGGTCAGGGTCGTGCCGCCGAGCACGCTGTCGCAGAACACCTCGTCCCCGGCGACGTGCACGGAGACGGTGCGGCGGACGCCCGCCACCCGCAGGTCGACCCGGTCGGGCCGGGCCTCGATCAGCACCGGTGAGTCCAGCGGGGTGCCGTCGACCGACGCCGTGAGGCCGTCCCGGGTGATCCGGTAGCGCACGTCGACGTCGGTCTCGCCGATCCGGTACCAGGCGTGCTGGGACGCCCCGCCGACGTTGCGCCACCCGGTCGGGACCGGGCGCTGCACGGGGGCGTCGGCGCGGCGGGCCGACTGCGCGGCCAGCGCCGCCGCCAGCGCGTGCACCGCCACCGTGTGCTGCGGCACGGTGCCGACCAGGGCCGACGGATCGTGCCGGGTGAGGTAGCCGGTGTCGGTGCGCCCGGCGAGGAACTCGTCCTCGCGCAGGACCGCCACGAGCAGGTCGCGGTTGGTGACCAGGCCGTGGAGCTGCGCCTCGGAGAGCGCCCGCGCGAGCTTCCGTGCCGCCTCCGCGCGGGTGCGGCCGTGCGCGATCACCTTGGCCAGCATCGGGTCGTAGTGCGTCCCGACCAGCGAGCCGTCCCGTACCCCGGTGTCGACCCGGACGCCCGGCAGCTCCGGGATCCGGAACCGGTGCAGGGTGCCGGAGCCGGGCAGGTAGTCGGCGGCCGGGTCCTCGGCGTAGAGGCGGGCCTCGATCGCGTGCCCGGTGATCGTCGCCCCGCGGACCTCGGCCGGGAGGGGGTCGCCCTCGGCGACGCGCAGCTGCAGCGCGACCAGGTCCAGCCCGGTGATCTCCTCGGTGACCGGGTGCTCGACCTGCAGCCGGGTGTTGACCTCCAGGAAGAAGAACTCGCCGTCGGGGGCCATGACGAACTCGACGGTGCCGGCACCGGTGTAGCCGATCGCGGCACCGGCGGCCACGGCCGCGTCGCCGAGCTGCGCGCGCAGCGCGTCGTCGACGGCCGGGGACGGGGCCTCCTCGATGATCTTCTGGTAGCGCCGCTGGATCGAGCACTCCCGCTCGAAGAGGTGGACGACGGTGCCGTGGGTGTCGCCGAAGATCTGCACCTCGACGTGGCGGGGGTCCTCGACGTACCGCTCGAGGAACACGGTGCCGTTGCCGAACGCCGACGTCGCCTCGCGCCGGGCACCGGTGACGGCGTCGACGACCTCGTCGGCGGCGCGCACGATGCGCATACCCCGGCCGCCGCCGCCGTACGCGGCCTTGACCAGCAGCGGGTAGCCGATGCCGTCGGCCATCGCGGCGACCGTGGCGGCGTCGACCTCCTCGGCGTCGTCGACGGTCGCGCCGGGCAGCACCGGCACGCCCGCCTTCTCCATCAGCTCCTTCGCCGCGATCTTGGAACCCATCGCCTCGATCGCCTCGACCGGCGGGCCGACGAAGGTGATGCCCTCGTCGGCGCAGGCGCGGGCGAACCCGGCGTTCTCGGAGAGGAAGCCGTAGCCGGGGTGGATCGCGTCGGCCCCGGTCGCCCGCGCCGCCTCGATGATCTTCTCGACGCGCAGGTAGGTGTCCGCCGGTGCGGCGCCGGGGAGCAGCACCGCCTCGTCGGCGGCCTCGACGAACAGCGCGTCGGCGTCCGGGTCGGAGTGGACGGCGACGGTGGCGATGTCGAGCGCGCGGGCCGACCGGATGATCCGCTCGGCGATCTCACCGCGGTTCGCCACCAGCAGCTTGTGGATGGTCATCTCCTGCCTCACATCCGGAAGACGCCGAAGCCGCGGCGGCCCTCGACGGTGTTCGAGTGCGCGGCCGACAGGGCGATACCGAGCACGGTGCGGGTGTCACGGGGGTCGATCAGGCCGTCGTCGTAGAGCTTCGAGGTGACGGCGAACGAGTGCGACTCGGACTCGATCTGCTCCTCGATCGCCGCGCGGTTCCGCTCGTCGGCCTCGGCGTCGAACTCGCGGCCCGACGACTCCGCGGACTGCTTCCCCACGATCGACATGACGCCGGCGAGCTGGGCGGCCCCCATCACGGCGAGCCGGGAACCGGCCCAGGCGAACATCATCCGCGGGTCGTAGGCGCGTCCCGACATGCCGTAGTTGCCGGCACCGAACGAGGCCGCCAGGTTGACCGTGATGTGCGGGACCTTGCTGTTGGCCACCGCGTTGATCATCTTGGAGCCGTCCTTGATGATCCCGCCCTGCTCGTAGGACTTCCCGACCATGTAGCCGGTGGTGTTCTGCAGGAAGATCAGCGGCGTGTCGGTCTGGTTGGCCAGCTGGATGAACTCCGCGGCCTTCTTCGCCTCCTCGCTGAACAGCACCCCGCGGGCGTTGGCGAGGATCCCGACCGGGTAGCCGTGGATCGACGCCCAGCCGGTGACCAGGCTCGTCCCCCACAGCGGCTTGTACTCGCCGAAGCGGGAGCCGTCGACGACGCGGGCGATCACCTCGCGCGGGTCGAACGGGACCTTGATGTCCGACGGCGCGATGCCCAGCAGCTCGTCGGGGTCGTGGACCGGCTCGTCGGCGGGCCGCGTCGGGCCGGGGCCGAGCTTGTGCCAGCCGAGCTCGGAGACGATCTCGCGGCCGATCCGGATGGCGTCGTGCTCGTCGACGGCGAAGTGGTCGCACAGCCCCGACACCCGGGCGTGCATCGACGCGCCGCCGAGCTCCTCGTCGTCGGCGTCCTCGCCGGTGGCCATCTTCACCAGCGGCGGGCCGCCGAGGAAGACCTTGGCCTGCTGGTCGACCATCACGGCGTAGTCGCACATGCCGGGCACGTAGGCGCCGCCCGCGGTGGAGTTGCCGAACACCAGCGCGATCGTCGGGATCGCCATCGAGGAGAGCTCGGTGAGATCGTGGAAGATCTTGCCGGCGGGCACGAACAGGTCCGACTGGGTGGGGAGGTCGGCGCCGCCCGACTCCACCAGGTTGATCACCGGGAGCCGGTTGACGCGGGCGATCTCGAGGGCGCGCAGCGTCTTCTTCAGCGACCACGGGTTCATCGCCCCGCCGCGGACGGTCGGGTCGTGCGCGATGAGCACGCACTCGACCCCGGAGACGACGCCGATGCCGGTCACGATCGACGCGCCGACGGTGAACCGGGTCCCCCAGGCGGCCAGTGACGACAGCTCCAGGAACGACGCGTCGCGGTCGAGGAGCAGCTCGATCCGCTCCCGCGCGAGCAGCCGTCCGCGGTCGTGGTGGCGCTTCTGGTAGCGCTCCCCACCACCGGCGACGGCGGTCTGCAGCTGCTCGTCGAGCTCGGCGAGCACCTTCTCGGACTGGCTGCGGTTGCTGAGGTAGGTCTCGTCCGCGGTGTTCAGCGCGGAACGCAGGACGGTGGGCATGGTTCTGCGGGCCCCTTCGGATCGGAGGAGATCAGTACGAGCGGGTGAGCCCGAGGCTGTGCTGGGCGACGAAGTTGAGCACCATCTCCCGGCTGACCGGGGCGATCCGCAGCAACCGCGAGATCCCCCAGTACGGCAGCAGGCCGTACTCGGTCGCCAGCCCGTTGCCGCCGTGGGTCTGGATGGCGGCCTCGACGGCGGCGCCGGCGGCCTCGGCGGCGGCGTACTTCGCGACGTTCGACGCCTCCCCGGCCGGCAGTCCCCCGTCGTGCAGCCAGGCGGCCTTCGACGTCATCAGCGCCGCCAGGTCGGTCTCGATCCTCGCCTTGGCCAGCGGGTGCGCCACGCCCTGGTGGCTGCCGATCGGGACGTCCCAGACCGTGCGGGTGGTCGCGTACTCCGCGGCCCGGCCCAGCACGTGCCGGGCGACGCCGACGCACACCGCGGCGCCGGTGATCCGCTCCGGGTTGAGCCCGTGGAACACCTGCTGGAAGCCCTCGTGCTCCTCGCCGAGGAGCGCCTCCGCGGGGAGGCGGAGGTCGTCGAAGTGCAGGACGAACTGCTTCTCGGGCAGCTTCGCCGACACCGGCAGCGGGGTCCGCACCAGGCCCGGTGCGTCGGTCGGCACCAGGAACAGTGAGAGCTTCCCCTTGCCGGTGTTCTCGTCGACCCCGGAGCGGGCGACCAGCAGGATCGCCTCGGCCTCGTCGACACCGGAGATGTAGTGCTTGGTCCCGTTGACGACCCAGTCGGCACCGTCGCGCCGGGCGACGGTGGAGAGCCGGTGGGTGTTGGAGCCGGCGTCGGGCTCGGTGATCGCGAAGACCACCTTCGCCTCGCCGGAGGCCATCCGGGGCAGGTAGTGCGCCTTCTGCTCGGGCGTCCCGAAGTCGGCGATCATCTCGCCGGAGATCGCCGCCGACACCAGCAGGAGCAGCTGCGGGCAGCCCGCCGCGGCGGTCTCCTCGCACACCATCGCGAGCTCGACGAGCCCGGCGCCCCCGCCGCCGTACTCCTCGGGGAGGTTGATCCCGAGGAAACCGCTGCTCCCCAGCTTGGCCCAGAGTTCCGAGGTGGGCTCGCCCGCCTCGGCCCGCGGGACGTAGTACTCCGGGCCGAACTCCGCCGCGATCGCCCGCACCGTGTCCCGGAGGTCCCTGTGCTCGGGGCTCTCCCGAAAGTCCACCTCGACTCCTTCAGCCGTCCTCGGCCGGTCGCCCCGGCGCGGAGTACATCGTCGTTCACTTTCGTCGACGTTGGCAAGCCCCGGCGCCGGCCCGCTCGACCCGGCAAGTCGGCAGCTCATGCCCGGTTCCGACGCCCACCTCGACACCCTCTCATGACGGGGATCACACCGCCATATCTCGGACTTATGTGAATCGAGTGTGACTCAAGGGTTGTCTTCGTCACCCGAGCCCGCGATGCTGACCGCCGTCCGGTGAACGGCAAGGAGGCTGGTGTGGACCTGCTCGGGAAGATCGACGTCACGACGCTGCGGGGCAGGCGGGCGGTGAACCGCTGGGAACGCACGGCCGTGGGGGACGTCTTCGAACGGCTCACCTGGAGCTACCCGGACGCGACGGCCGTCACCGGACGGCCCGGCGCCTACGGTGAAGGGAGATTCGCATCGGTGACCTACCGGCAGGCCGACGAGATCGCCTGCCAGGTGGCGCACGCGCTCGCCGGCCAGGGCCTCGAACCGGGCGCCCGGGTCGTCCTGTTCTGCGAGAACTCGGTGGAGGCCTACCTCGCGAAGATCGGCATCGCGAAGGCGGGCATGGTCGCGATGCCGATCAACCCCTCCCTCGCCACCGACGTGCTGGAACACCTGATCGCCCAGGCGGAGCCCGGCCTCGCGATCGTCGACGCCGAGCTGTGGCCGCGCGCGGAGGAGGCGTTCACCGGGACCGGCCTGCGGGTCGGGGCGACGGTCACCATCGGCGGCGGCCCGGTGGCGGGGTCCCCCTCCTTCGGCGGCTTCCTCGACGGCCACCCCACCACCGAGCCCGAGGTCGAGATCCACGGCGACGACATCTGGCAGCTGCTCTACACGTCGGGGACCACGGCGATGCCGAAGGGCGTGATGACCTCGCACGCCGCCAGCCACCTGGCCGGCCTGAACTTCGCCGTCTCGCTGACCCGTGGGCTCCGGGTGGAGACCGAGCTGAAGGTCCTCACCTACCTGCCGATGATCTACCACGTCGGCGACCAGATCTTCACGCTCTCCGCGTTCCTGTCCGGCGGCTCGCTGGTGCTCGGCCGCCGGCCGGTGCCCGACCAGGTCGTGGCCGCGATCGCCGAGGAACGGCCGACGGCGGTCTGGGCCGGGTCCCCGCAGTTCGTCGCCGCGCTGGCCGCGGAGGCCGACCGCACCGGGGCCGACCTGTCCAGCCTGACCGTGCTCGTCTACGGGTGGGGCGCGCTCGCCCCCGACGTCTACGCCACGCTGCTGCGCGAGGCGCCGGGACTGACCGTGCTGGGGATCTTCGGCCAGACCGAGGCGATCGCCTGCCACCGGTTCTGGCCGGCGAAGTGGCCCGAGGTCTACGACCGCTCGGCACCGGCCGTCAACTACGTCGGGGTGCCCAGCCCGCTGCTCGCCTCCGACGTCGTCGACGAGACCGGCGCCTCGCTGCGGGACGCCCCGCACACGCCGGGCGAGGCCGTCTACCGCAGCCCGATCGTCACGGCCGGCTACTACCTGAACGAGGACGCCACCCGCGAGGCGTTCCGCGGCGGCTGGTTCCACTCCGGCGACAGCGCCGCGGTCGACGACGACGGCCTCCGGATCATGGTGGACCGCTTCAAGGACATCGTGAAGTCGGGCGGCGAGAACGTGTCCAGCCTGCGCGTCGAGTCGGTGCTGCACTCCCATCCGGCCGTCGAGAAGGCGGCGGTGATCGGACTCCCGCACGCGCACTGGGGCGAGGCCGTGACCGCCGTCGTCGTGCTCCGGGCCGGCGCCGCGGCCGACCAGGAGTCGATCATCGAGCACTGCCGTGCCCGGCTCGGCGGCTACGAGACGCCCAAGGCGGTCGTGTTCGCCGACGCACTGCCCGAGACCGTCGGCGGGAAGATCCTCAAGTACAAACTGCGCCACGAGCACACGACGCTGTTCGGCCAGGGCTGAGGGGGACGACGATGCCGCTGGTCACCCTCGACGTCGACGACGGGATCGCGGTCGTCCGGCTGGCACGGCCGGAGCACCTGAACGCCCTGTCCGACGAGCTGCTCGACGACCTGGAGTCCACCCTGGACACCATCGATTCCCGCGCCGACGTGCGCGCGGTCGTCGTCGCCGGCAGCGGGCGGGCGTTCTGTGCGGGCGCCGACCTGCGCCGGCTGCGTGCGCGCCTCGACGGCGCACAGGACGCGATCCTGGCCTTCGTGCGGCGCGCCGGGGAGTTGTTCGCCCGCGTCGAGGACTCGCCCCGGCCGGTCGTCGCGGCCGTCCACGGCTACGCGGTGGCCGGTGGATTCGAGCTGGTCCTGGCCGCCGACATGGTCGTCGCGGCCGAGGGGACGCTGCTCGGCGACGGGCACCTGCGGTTCGGGGTGATCCCCGGCGGCGGTGGCACGGTGCGGCTGCAGCGCAAGGTCCCGGCCAACGTCGCGACACGGCTGCTGCTCACCGGCGACCTCGAGCCGGCCGAGCGGTTCGTCGGGTGGGGTCTGGTCGAGGAGGTCGTCCCCGCCGACGACCTCCTGCCCGCGGCGCTGCGCCTCGCCCGCCGCGTCCTCACGCGGAACGACCGCGGGGTCGCCGAGATCAAGCGGGTGGCCCGCGCCGCCCGCGACCTGCCGACCGACGAGGCCCTGGAGCTGGAGTTCGACGCCTTCGCGGGCTACGTCGGCTCGGACGAGCTGCGGGCCGGGCTGACCAGGTTCGCCGAGCGGAGCGGGTGATCCCCCCTTCACCGGCGGGCCCCCGATCGACATCATCGGCGGACATGGACTTCTCCCTCCCCGACGACCACCGCGACATCCGGGCCGCCGTCGCCGACCTCGCCGGCCGGTTCGACGGCGACTACTGGACCCGGCACGACCGGGAGCACCTGTTCCCCACCGAGTTCTACCGGGCCTTCGCCGAGGGCGGCTGGCTCGGCATCGGGATCCCCACCGAGTACGGCGGTGGTGGCCTCGGTGTCGCCGCCGCCGGGCTGCTGCTGGAGACGATCGCCGCGTCCGGGGCGGCGATGAACGGGTGCACCCCGCTGCACCTGAGCGTGTTCGGCATCAACGTCGTCACCCGGCACGGCAGCGAGGAGCTCCGCCGGGAGGTCCTCCCCCGGGTCGCGACCGGGGAGCTGCAGGTCTGCTTCGGCGTCACCGAGCCCGATGCCGGCACCGACACCTCGCGGATCCGCACCGTCGCCGTCCGCGACGGCGACGGCTACCGGATCAGCGGCCGCAAGGTGTGGATCTCCAAGGCGGCCGAGAGCGACCGGATCCTGCTCGCCACACGGACCGCCGAGCGCGACCCCGCCGCGCCGATGGAGGGCCTCTCGATCTTCCTGGTCGACATGGACGACCCCGGCATCGCGACCCGGGCGATCCCCAAGATGGGGCGCAACGCCGTCGCGTCCTACGAGGTCACCCTCGACGACGTCCGCGTCCCCGCCGGCCGGCTGGTCGGCGCCGAGAACGAGGGCTTCCGGGTCCTGCTCGACGGGCTCAACCCGGAGCGCATCCTGCTCGCCCACGAGGCGCTCGGCATCGGGCGGGCCTCGGTCGACGCCGCCGTCCGCTACGCCGGCGAGCGGGAGGTCTTCGGCAGGCCGATCGGGCAGAACCAGGGCATCGCGTTCCCGCTCGCCGAGGCGAACGCCCGCCTCGACGCGGCAGAGCTCGTCTGCCGGCAGGCGGCCTGGCTCTACGACCGGGGCGAGCGCTGCGCCCGCGAGGCCAACACCGCGAAGTTCCTCGCGGCCGACGCCGGGTACCGGGCCGCCGACCAGGCGCTCCAGACCTTCGGCGGGATGGGGTACGCCGACGAGTACCACGTGAACCGCTATTTCCGCGAGGCCCGGCTCATGCGCATCGCGCCGGTCAGCCAGGAGCTCGCGCTCGCCTTCATCGCCCAGAACGTCCTCGGGCTGCCCAAGTCCTACTGACCAGGAGACCACCACCCATGAGCCTGCCCGTCGGCGTGAACGCCGGACACTTCTCCACCGGGATCCCGGACGGTTTCGCCGACCGGGTGCGCGAGATCGAGGACCTCGGGTTCGACGGCATCTGGTTCGCCGAGGCGAACGGCTCGGACGTCTTCACCCCGCTCGCGTTCTGCGCCGCGCTGACCGGCCGGATCCGGCTCGGCACCGCCGTCGCCCAGATCCCCGCGCGCACCCCCGCCGCCACGGCGACGACGGCCGCCACGCTCGACCACCTGTCCGGCGGGCGGGTGGTGCTCGGGCTCGGCGCCTCCGGCCCGCAGGTGTCCGAGGGCTGGCACGGGGTCGCCTACCCGCGCCCGCTCGCGCGCACCCGCGAGTACGTCGACGTCGTCCGGCAGGTGCTCGCACGCGAACGACCGCTCACCTACCGCGGCGAGTTCCACGAGCTGCCCCTCGACGGCGGCACCGGGCTCGGCAAGCCGCTGCGGTCGTCGTTGCACGTGCGGCGCCCCGACCTGCCGATCCAGCTCGGGGCGGAGGGGCCCCGCAACATCGCGCTCGCCGCCGAGATCGCCGACGGATGGCACGCGATGTTCTTCTCCCCCGCGTTCGACGGCTTCTACCGCGAGGCGCTCGACGCCGGGTTCGCCCGCCGCGGCGGCCGGCCCGACCGGTTCGAGGTCGTCGCGACCCTGCCGGTGGTCGTCGACGACGACGTCGACCGCGCCGCCGACCGGGTCCGCCCCGACCTGGCCCTCTACATGGGCGGGATGGGGGCGCGGGGCGCGAACTTCCACCACGACGTCTTCGCCCGCATGGGCCACGCCGAGCTCGCCGCCCGCGTGCAGGACCTCTACCTGCGCGGGGAGAAGGCGGCCGCCGCCGCGGCGATCCCGACCGCGCTCGTCGAGCAGGTCGCCCTCGTCGGCCCGGCCGCGAAGATCCGCGACGACCTCGGCCGCTGGGAGGACACGGTCGTCGACTCCATCGCGGTGCAGGGCCTGCCCGAGGACCTGGCCGCGGTGTCCCGAGCCCTGATCCCCTGACCCGCGCCCGCGCCCGCGCCCACTCCCTCGCCCGCGCCCGCACCCGCACCGCACTGCGCCGCACTGCGCCGCACTGCGCCGCGCGCAGGGCTCTCACGACCCGCGCCGCGCACTCGCGCCGGACCGCTCCCGCACAGGTTGGGGGCGACCCGCACAGGTTGGGGGCCGCCCGCACAGGGTCAGGCTCGTGCGGCTGCCTCACAAGGCATGCGGCTACGCCACAAGATGCGCGGCTGCACCACGGGGTGTGCGGCTGCACCCAGCGCCCCGCGCCGCCCGCCGTGCCGCGCCCGGCGCCGCCGCGCCCGCCGCGCCGTGGCCGCACAGGTTGATGGCGATCCGCACAGGTTCGAAGGCGTGCGGCTGCACCACAAGGCGGCTGCTGCCTCACAAGGAGTGCGGCTGCCTCACGGGATGCGCCGCTGCCTCGGTAGGTGCGCGGCTGCCTCACGAAGCGCGCTGCTGACTCACGAAGAGGGCGGCTGCCTCAGGAGGTGTGCGGCTGTCTCACGGGGTGGGGCCGCGTCGCGAGGTGTGTGGCTGCGGTGTCGGGACCGCTCAGGGGAACATCCTGCGCAGGTCCGGGCGGTTCAGCTTGCCGCTGCCGGTCCGCGGCAGCGCCTCCACGACCTCGATCCGGCGGGGCTTGGGCATCCCCCGCAGGTTCGGGTTCGTCGCGCACCAGTCCGCGACGGCCTCGGCGGTCACCCCGTCCCGGTTCGGTACGACGACCGCGGTCACCTGCTCGACCCACCGATCGTGCGCCGTACCGATCACGGCGACCTCGGCGAGGTCGGGGTGCGCGGCGAGGTGTTCCTCGACCATCTGAGGGAAGACGTTCTCCCCGCCGGAGACGATCATGTCGTCGATCCGGTCGACGTAGTAGAGGTAGCCGTCGGCGTCGGTCGACACGAGGTCACCGGTCCGGAACCAGCCGTCCGACCACCTCTCGGGTGCGTCGATGTTCCAGTACCCGGGGGTGACGGCGTCGCCGCGCACCCACAGCTCGCCGACGCCGTCGTCGCCGGGGTGCAGGTCGGGACCGCCGTCGACGGGCACGAGACGGGTGTCGACGATCTGCTCCAGCGGGCGGCCCATCGAGTCCGGCCGGCGGGTGTCACCGGCCCGGTAGGAGACGACGAGCCCGTTCTGCTCGGTCTGCCCGTAGATCTCGACGCCGACGATGCCGGTGCCCGCCTCCAGGCGTGCGATCGCCGCCGACGGCGTCCGCGAGCCACCGAACATGCAGATCCGGAACGAGTCGAGCACGACCGGGGCCTTCACCGTCCGGTTGCCGACGTCGATCATCATCGTGGAGATGAGGCCGCCGTAGGTGGGCCGCAGCCGCTGCGCCAGCTCGATCCAGCGGACGACGTCCCACCGCGGCATGAAGGTGATCTGACCGCCGCGGACGAGGATCGGCAGGCTCGCCAGCTGCAGGCCCCCGACGTGGAAGAGCGGCATGCAGTTGAGGACGTGGTCGTCCGCGGTCAGCTCGTAGAAGTCGATCGCACCGTCGACCTCGGCGGCGATGTTGCGGTGGGTCTGCCGCACGCCCTTGGGTTTCCCGGTGGAGCCGGAGGTGTACATCAGGCAGGCGTCGTCGCGGTCCAGCCGCGGTACGACGGTGCCCATCGGCTCGTGCGCGGCGACGGCGGCGGCGAACCCGCCGTCCGGGCCGGTGGTGAGGAGCTCGGGGCCGCCGCCGTCGAGCAGGGCGCCGACGCGGTCCCGGTCGTCGGCGGTCAGGACGAGGACCGTCACCCCGGAGTCCTCGATCGCGTACCGCAGCGGGTCGTCCGGGAACATGTGGTTCAGCGGGACGCCGACCGCCCCGGCCTGCCAGGTGCCGAGCAACCCGACCAGGTACTCCAGGCAGTTCGGCAGGAAGAAGCCGACGCGGTCGCCGGGCCGTACGCCGGACGCCCGCAGGTGCGCCGCGAAGCGGGCGCCCTGCTCGGCGAACCCCGCGTAGTCGATCTCGACGTCGTCCAGGCGCAGTGCGACGGCGTCCGGCCGGTCCGCCGCGGAGCGGCGCAGCAGGGTGGCGATGTTCAACTCGGCTCGTTCCTTCCGACCTGACCGCATGTGTGGCCGGCGGCGCACGGTGCCCCGCCCCGGGCCCGGGTCGTGGACGGATCGGCCGGCCACACCCTCGGGACCGTGTGCATCAAGTCACAGGCGCGCCGCGGTTGTCAATAGCCATTCACTAAGACGGACGCGTGTGTCCGTCCGAGCGGCGTGCCGGCCCCGGTCGCGAACCCCTCAGCGGCCGGCGGACGCCGTCGCCGGCCGGGTGCCGGTGCCCGACCCGTCCGGCGACTCCAGCCGCAGGATCGCGTGGGCCGCGTCGCGCAGGAGGCCGCGGAGGGCGGCCTCGGGCAGCAGGACCTGGTGGAACAGCACGGACTGGATCGCGCCGATCGCGGTGTGCGCGAGCGTGCGGACCACGTTCTCGTCGCGGTCCGGGGCGAGCTCGCCGAGCAGGTGCACCCACTCCTCGATGTAGAGGCGCTGCTTGCGGCGCAGCCGGACCTGGTCGTCGGCCGGGAGGTTCTGGATCTCGTTGTGGTACACCTGCGCCAGGACCCGCTTGCCCACCACGAAGTCGACCTGGCCCGCGATGAGGTCCTCGAGCGCGTGCTCCAGGTCGGTCGCGCCCTCCACACTGCGGCGGCCGTCCTCGAGCAGGTCGTCGATGATCCGCTCGAAGAGCGCCACCAGTATCGCGGACTTGCTGTCGAAGTGGCGGTAGATCGCGGAACCGGTGATGCCCGCGCGCTCGCCGATGTCCGCCATGGAGACGGCGTGGAAACCGTTGTGGGCGAGCAGCTCGGCGGCAGCACGAAGGATCTTCTGCTTGCGCGCGGGATCGCGGGTGCGCTGCACCACGGCTACCTCACACCTGAGCGGGTCACGGGCGGATGTTATCAGTCGTTCACCGATCGGGCCGCCGCGACGCGTGCCGGAGCCGTAACGGACCGGGGCCGGGCACCGAGTTCCGGCGACCCTGGTGGGGCCCCCGGCCGGTGCCGGGCCTCCCGCCGTCGGCAGGCCCGGAGGCGCCCATGTCCACCGAACCACCCGGCGGCGACGGCCCGTACTACGTCATCGTCGACGTCGACATCCACGACGTGTCCCGCTACGCCACGTACATGGAGCGGGTGCGGCCCGCGCTGGAGGACGCCGGCGGTCGCTACCTCGTCCGGGGCGGCGCCCAGACCCGCTACGAGGGCGAGTGGGCCCCGGCTCGGCTGGTGCTGCTGGAGTTCCCCTCGAAGACGGCGTGGGAGTCGTTCTACTACGGCGACGCGTACGAGGGCATCAGGACGATCCGCGACGAGACGAGCACGGCCCACATGGTCGGTGTGGAGGGGATGACGCCGACGGACCGGTGACCTGGACGGGCCGGCGCGGACGGCCCCGTGCCGTGACCTGTCCCGCAGGGTCGCCAATTCTGGGGTTGGCCGGGGAGCTGTCCCGGCCCGACGCTCGGACACCCGTCCCGGACACGCGGAGGCACCCGTGACCGACACCGACCCCGCAGGCACCGCCCTCGACCGGAAGGAACTGGCCGCGCGCGCCATCCGGATCATGGCCGACGGCACGCCCGCCGACTTCGAGGCCGTCGTGCACCCGGAGGCGCTCAACCGCGAGGCCGACCGCGAGCCGGCGGCGGCGCGGGGGCGCGGCCCGGCCGCCTTCCACGCGACCGCGCAGTGGCTGCGCGCGGCCTACGGCGAGCTGGCCTGGGAGATCCACGACGTCGTGGCGGACGGGGATCTCGTCGTCCTGCACACCACCATGTCCGGCCGGCAGACCGGCACCTTCGTCGTGTTCGACGACGACGCCCGGCCCCTGCACGCCTTCCCACCGACCGGGCGGCGGTTCGCCGCCACCCAGACCCACTGGCTCCGCTTCGCCGACGGCATGGTCGTCGAGCACTGGGCCAACCGGGACGACCTGGGCCAGGCCGCGCAGCTCGGCTGGAACCCGCCGTCACCGTGGTACGTGCTGCGGACGGTCCTGGCGTCCCGCCGCGCGCGCCGGGACGCCGCCCCGTCGTGACGACGCCCCGTCGTGACGACGCTCAGACCGGCTTGATGTTGACGTTGCGGTGGAAGACGTTGCCCGGGTCGTACTCGGCCTTGATCCGGGCGAGCCGGTCGAGCTTCTCCCGCCCGTAGGCGGCCAGGACGCGCTCGTCGTCCACCTCGGTCATCGAGTTGACGTACCCGCCGACGCTGCGCCCGAGTGGGCGCAGGTCCTCCCAGATCCCGCGGGCCCACGCCCGGTCGCTCGCGAGCTGCACCGCGTCCGTGCAGATGGGGAAGATGAACAGCTCGTACCGCGGGACCCGCCTCCCGCCGAAGGCGGTGTCGTCCTCGCCGGTCTCCAGGTAGGCCTCGTCGAGCCGGTAGACGATCAGGGTCGTGAGCGGCGAGACCTTCTGCGGGAGGCGTTCGGTCAGGACCTCGATGACCGGCTCGGTGAAGTCGTCGATCTCGATGCTCTTCTCGTAGCAGTGGAAGCCCCAGGCGGTCGCCTCGTCGAGCAGCTGCTGCAGGTCGGTATAGGGCATGGGCGTCACGAAGTCGAACAGCGGTGGGAGCCCGGCCCGGACCCGGTCCACGACCTGCGCGTGCGCGGCGGGGTCGCCGAACCCGCTCAGCAGGAGGACGTAGCCGGGCCGGTGGTGCTGCTCCTCGGGGACGAACGGCGCGGGCGGCGCGTTCGTGAACGCGATGAACGCGTTGAGCGAGCGCGGCAGCGCCCCGACGACGTCGCGCATCAGCCGCAGCGCCTCGGCGCCCCGCTCGACCTCCCAGAAGAAGAACCCGAACTCGACCATCGGACCGGCCTCGTGGAGGCGGAACTCGAACTCCGTGACGACACCGACGTTGCCGCCCCCGCCCCGGACGGCCCAGAACAGGTCCGGGTTCTCGTCGGCGGAGGCCCGCAGCACCCGCCCGTCGGCGACGACGACCTCGGCGGACTCGAGGTTGTCGATCGTCAGGCCCGCCTGACGGCTCAGCCAGCCCATCCCGCCGCCCAGCGTCAGGCCGGCGACGCCCGTGTGGCTGATCGCCCCGAGCGGGACCGCGAGCCCGTACGCCTGGGTGGCGGCGTCGACGTCGGCGAGCAGGGCGCCCGCCCGCACCCGGGCGCGCCGGGCCTCCGGGTCGACCACGACACCGCGCATCCGGCTGAGGTCGATCATGAGGCCGTCGTCGCCGGTGCACCGGCCCGCGACGTTGTGCGCCCCGGAGCGGATCGAGATCTCCAGCCCCACCGCCTGCGCGTACCCGACGGCGGCGACGACGTCCCCCGTCGACACGCACTGCGCGATCACCGCGGGCCTGCGGTCGATGTCGGCGTTCCAGACCCGCCGGACGTCGTCGTAGTCCCCGTCCTCGGCGGTGACGACGCGACCGTCCAGCGCGGTGCGGAGTGCCTCGTGGGCGTCGGCTGTCCGGGTCATGGTTCCTCCACGGACCCGCCGTCCGGCGCTCGGCAGGCCGGAGCGGGCCCCGGCCATGGTCCAGCGCCCCGCTCCGGCGCCCATCGATCGGACTGGTGAAATCCCGTCAGGCCCGGTGATCACGGATCGGGAGGCGAGGCGGTCACGGATGTCCGCGTGGCTTCCCGATCCGTGATCACGTCGGATCAGGGTCAGGGTCAGGTGCGGGAGCGGCCGGTCCAGTGCGGTTCCACGCGGGCCCAGTCCTGGGCCCAGGCGCGGGCGTAGCACCGCGCCGTCCACCGGAACAGGAGTGCGGCGAGCAGCCACAACGCGCCTCCGGCGAGGACCGCCGCGATCGTGCCGACGGCGAGGGTGGCGACCCAGATGTCGGCCGCGGCGGGCGGCGGCGGCACCAGCCGGTCGTCGGCGGTGGTCCACACCTCGACCGCGGACCCGGCGGGGCCGGTCACCGGGACGACGGTGTGTCCGGTGTGGATCTCCCCGTCGTGGCCGGTCCAGCGCACGGTCGCCGGGTGGTGGAGGGCCGGGGCCTCGCGCCCGACGGTGACGGTGCCGGTGACCAGCACCGCGGCCGTCGGGCTGCGGTCGGCGGCCTCGGCCCGCGCCCGCCCGACGGCGTCGGTGTGGACCGTGGACGCGAGCGTCAGGCACAGCACCGCGGCGAGGGCGGCCAGGACGCCGAGGAACACCGACAGACCGTCCTCGATGCGCTCGGTGCGCCGCCGGAGCCGGGACGGCGCGTCGGTACCGCCGGTGTTGTGGCCCATGACCGGCCTCCGATCGACCCCGCCGATCGTGGGCACCGGCGCCGCGGCCGGACAGGGCCGGACGCACGGATGCAAGGGGCCGGGGGTCCCGTCCGCACCGGGCCGGACGGCACGGGGACGACCGGACCAGCGAGGACGGGTGACCTGGGTCCCGGGCACGACGGGTCGTTCGCGCCTGTCGCGGAGCGCGCACCGGGTGGGATCGTCGGGCGCCGTCAGGGCACGCAACGTGGGAGGGGACCATCCGATGATCACCAGGATCGACGGTCTGCCGGAGGGCGTCGACGGCGTCCGTGCGTCGGGCACCATCTCCCGCGCCGACTACGAGGCCGCGGTCGTCCCGCTGCTGGACTCCGCAGCGGCCGCGGGCCGCCGGCTGCGCGTGCTGGTGGTCCTCGACGACGCGTTCGACGGCATCACGCCCGACGCGATGTGGGAGGACGTCACACTGGGCCTGCGTGCACTCCCGCTGTTCGACGGGTGCGCCGTCGTCAGCGACCGGGAGGCGGTCCGCGTCGCCTGCCGGGTCGCGGCCGTGCTGACGCCGTACTCGCTGGCCGTGTTCCCGGAGTCGCAGCAGGACCGTGCGGTCGCCTGGCTCGAGGGGCTCCCGGCCGCCGGGTTCTCGGTGGAGCTGCGGCCCGACGACGGTGTCGCCGTCGTCCGGGTGGACCGGGCGTTGCGGGCCGCCGACTTCGACCGGCTCCGGCAGGAGATCGACTCCTGGTACGCCGCGCACGGCGAACTGGCCGGGCTGGTGCTCGTCGCGTCGTCGTTCCCGGGGTGGGAGAACCTGAGCGGCCTGGTCCGGCACGCCGAGTTCGTGATGCAGGAACACCGCCGGGTGCGGCGGGTCGCGCTCGCCCTCGACGGGATCCTGCCCACCCTCGCCCCGGCCGTCGCCGGGACCGTGCTGCACCCCGGCGTCCGGCACTTCCGGCACGCCGACGTCGAGGCCGCGATCGCCTGGGCGGGCGCGGACCGCCCGGCCGCGGTCGACCACTGAGGTGACCGGCCGGGAGGTGGACGACGTGCCGCTGGGCACCCACGTGACCGGGCTGCGGCTGGACCGGCAGGAGATCCTCGCCGTGCTGGGCGCGGCGACCCGCGCGCCGTCGGTGCACAACACGCAGCCGTGGCGGTTCCGGCTGCGCTCCGGGACGATCGACGTGCTCCGCGACCCCGAGCGGTGGTTGCGGGTCGCCGATCCCGACGGCCGCGAGCAGCGGCTCGCGTGCGGTGCGGCGGTGCGCACGCTGCGGCTCGCGTTGATCGGGCTCGGGCACCGGCCGTTCGTGACCCTCCACCCGGACCGGACCGATCCGTGGCTGATGGCCACCGTGCGCCGCGGGAGCGGACGCCCGGCCACCGTGTCCGAGCAGGCGATGCTCGACGCGATCGGCGTCCGGCGGACCCAGCGCACCGACTTCGGCCCGGGCGGGGTCACGCCCGAGGCCCGGCTCGCACTGCGGCGGGCCGCGATCGACGCGGGGGTCTGGCTCGATCTCGTCGCCGACCCCGAGGTCGCCGACCGGCTCGGGGCGATGGCCCGGCGGGCCTACCGGACCCGGATGGACGATCCCGCGTTCCGGGCGGAGGTGGCCCGCTGGACGTCGTGGGCCGACGACCGGCACGACGGGGTGGCAGCCGATCTCGGCGGTCCGGCGGTGTCCCCGTCGGCGGTGTGGCTGCCCGGTGGCGCGCGGCCGGCCGACGGGCAGGGCCTGTCACCGTCGTCGCCGCTGCTCGGGTTCGTCAGCACCCACGCCGACGGGCCCGCCGAGGAGGTCCGCGCCGGTGAGGGCCTGCAGTCCGTGCTGCTCGCCGCGGCCGCGCACGGCCTGTCCGCGGCGTTCCTGTCCGAGCTGATCGACGTCGAGCCGGTCCGCACCGACGTGCACCGCCTGCTGGGGCGGCCCCGCCGGATCCAGGCGGCGATCCGGCTGGGTGTGGCCACCGCGAGCCCGCCCACGCCCCGGCGGCCGGTCGAGGACGTCCTCACCGAGGACTCGGAGCCACTGCCCCCCGTGTGACCGGGCCCGGCCTCACACCTCGGCGGCCGGGCCCGCAGCGGTGACGTCGGCGTCGGCCGGGGTCTCCGCCCGGGCGGGGACGATCACGACCGGGCACCGCGCCCGCCGGGAGCACGCGGCGCTCACCGAGCCGAGCAGCATCCGGCTGACCGGCCCGTGCCCGTGGCTGCCGAGTACCAGCATCGCCGCTCCGGCGGACGCGGCCACGAGCCCGTCGACGACGGGTTCCTCCCGCAGCTCGCCCTCCACCCGGATCCCGGCACGCGGGAGCACCGCCGCGAGGTCGGCCTCCAGCGCGAGCTGCTCCTCGTGGCGGACGGTCGACCGCATCTCGACGACCGGGGCGGGCGGGGCGAACAGCGCCGTCGGGTCCCAGACCCGCACCGCGCGCACCCACCTCCTGCTCCGTGCAGCCTCGGCGAGCGCCCAGGTCAGGGCGGTGCGGGAGGTCGGTGACCCGTCGACGCCGACGACGATCTCGTCGGGGCGCGGGCCGGTCCGTCCGGTGGCGTCCATGGTGTCTCCTCGGTGGGTCGGTGCAGGGGGTGTCCGCAGGCTGCGCTCTCCGGCCGTGTCCTGTGACCGGCACTCCCACCCGCCCCGGTGGGGACCATCGCCCCGCGGGCGACAGGGCCTTCGCGACTGGGAACGGCGACGGGCGGGGGCGACCGTCGGGGCCCGTCCCGACTCCGGGAGGAGCATCCCGTGCGCGCGCAGATCGTGGTCGAGTCCCTGTTCGGCAACACCCGGACCGTCGCCGACGCGGTGGCCGACGGCCTGCGCGGGCGGGGCTGCGACGTCGTCGTCGACCCGCCCTCCCCCGGTACCCCGCTGCGCCCGGGCGACCTGCTGGTCGTGCTCGGCCCCACGCACGCGCTCGGGATGAGCCGGCCCTCCACCCGCGCCGACGCCGTGCGGCAGGGCGCGGGCGGGTCCGGCGCCGACGGCATCCGCGAGTGGATCGACCGGTTGCCGCCCGCGTCCCCGGGCGACGCCCGGTTCGCCTGCGCCGACACGCGGGTCTCGCCGTGGATCCCCGGGTCCGCCGCACGGTCGGCGCACCGCGCGCTCCGCCACCGCAGGTACCGGCCGGCGGCACCGCCGGAGTCGTTCGTGGTCACCGGCAACGGCCCGCTGCGTCCCGGCGAGCCGGACCGGGCCCGGGCGTGGGCGCGCACCCTCGTCCCCGCCCCGACGACGACCGGCCCGCCCTGACGGCGGGCCGGGCCACGCCCCCGGGGGTCACCGGCCGTCGCCGTCGGGCAGCGGGCGCGCGCCGACGACGATCAGTGCCACGCCCACGAGCAGCACCACGGACCCGGCGACGACCGCCGCCACCACGGCGGCGAGGCCGGTGGCCCCGGTGCCGCCGCCGATGCCGAGCCCGGCGCCCAGCAGCACCAGCCACGCCCCGATCCCGAGCAGGACCGACCGGCCCGTCGGGGGAGGCTGGACCACGGCCGCCGGCGCGACGGTCGTCGTCCCGGGCCGGGTGCGCAGGGCCGTCGAGCCCGCGGCAGCCTCGGTCGCCGCGGGTGCGGCGGCGCGGGCCGTGGTGTCCGGACCGGGCAGCGGGCCCGCGGGATCCGTCCCGCCCTGGTCCATCCGCATCGGGGGGTAGGCGTCGGTCATCAGCCCGGCGTAGGCGACCACCCGCAGCACCCACCGGTCGATGCCGGTGACCAGGCCGAACAGTCCTGCCGGGTAGCCCCCGGTGAACAGCAGCAGCACCGCGACGAACAGCACGAGCAGGGACAGGAGCCCACCCCCTGCCCGGGCCAGGCCGGTCCCGCCTGCGCCCACCAGGAACGCCAGCACCGCGTAGTGCGGCAGCGCGAGCAGCCACCACTTGACCAGCACCAGCCCGCGGGACAGGGAGCCGGGGTAGGCGACGTCGAGCCGGGCCGGGTCGTCCGGGGAGTCATCGAGGGCGAACCGCGGGTAGCGGTCCGTGCCGAGGCCGCCGTAGCCGTACCAGGCCACCCGCCACCACCACCGGATCACGCCGAGGTTGAACCCGAACAGCACGCGCGGGTAGCGGCCGGTCACCAGGATCGCGAGGAACGCCGCGATCGTCAGCACCCACACCGCCGCCCCGAGCACCGCGAGCACCACGATGTGCGGGACCAGCAGCAGCCATTTCACCAGCCAGAGCCACCGCGACAGGACGGGATCGAGCCGGGCCTGCAGGCGCACCGGTGACCCCGGGTCCGAGGTGGCCGGATCCGTCGAGTTCGTCATGCACAGACGGTTCGCCCGTCCGCGGAACCGGGGCCAGTGACGACCGTCCCGTTCCGGGGGCCGGAGGTCACGGGCGCGGCGGGCCGGTCGGCCCTGCCGCCGTCAGGTGCTCGTGGCCTCGACCTCGGGCATGATCTCCTCCTTGATCCGCTTGAGGTCGTCGAGCGTCTTCGCGACCGGCACGTCCGCGAACGGCGGCCAGAACATCGGCATCGTCATCCCGGCCTCCTTGTAGGCCTTGAGCCGGTCCGTGATCTGCCGTGCGGACCCGACGAGGAGGTTGGTGAGCTTACCGCCGGGAGACTGGTCGACGTCGGTGTCGGTGATGACGGTCCACAGCATGCTGCTGATCTCGAGGTCGTCGACCGTGCGCTCGCTGCCGATCTCGCCGAGCTCGCGAGCGATCTCGGTCCGCCAGCGGGTGATGTCCTCCGGGGAGTCCTGGATCCCGATCCAGCCCGCGAGGCCGTACCTGCTGATCCGCGTGGCCGCGCGCCGCGGGTCCTTCAGGCCGCTGAAGAAGATCGGCGGGCCGGGCTTCTGCAGCGGCTTCGCCCCGAACCCGCAACGGTCGAAGTCGGCGAACTCGCCGTGGTACTCGAAGACGTCGTCGCCCCAGACGCCCTGCGTGATCTCGATCGTCTCGCGCACGTGCTTGTTGCGCTTCGGGAAGATGTGCGACGCGCTGGAGGCCGCGAACTCCTCGGGCATCCACCCGGCACCGACGCCGACGTTCAGCCGTCCGCCCGACAGGTGGTCGATGGTGGCCATCTCGGCCGCCAGGACACCCGGGGACCGGAACGGGGTGTCGATGATGCTCATCCCGATCCGCACCGTCGACGTCTTCGCCGCGAGCCACGGGATGAGCGGCATGCCCTGCAGCCACTCGCCGCGCGAGGACACCGGGAGCCCCTTGGGCATCTCGGGGATCATGCCGAACGAGTACTGCAGCTCCCCGCGGTCCGACGCCTCCGGAACGACGATGCGGTCGAGCGTCCAGACGGAGTCGAAGTCCAGGTCCTCGGCGAGGGCGGTCAGGTCCTCCAGCTCCGTGACCGTCACCTTGTCGCGGAAGTTGGGGAGATAGAGAGCGAGCTTCATGCAGACGGCCTCCTCGCCGTTCGGGGATGATGTTCCGGGGTGGTGCGGGATCAGGTCGCGACGTCCAGGAACGTCTTCCTGATGTCGGCCTTGAGCACCTTGCCGATCTTCGATCGGGGCAGGTCCTCCCAGACCTCGATCTGTTTCGGCGTCTTCACGCTGCCGATGCGGGTCTTCACGAACGACGTCAGCTCCGCCGGATCCAGCGTGCTGCCGGGACGGATCTGGAGGACGGCGGTGAGCCGCTCGCCCCACTTGTCGTCGGGAAGGCCGATGACGGCGCAGTCGGCGACGGCGGGATGGGCCATCAGCACCTGCTCCACCTCGGAGGAGTAGACGTTGAACCCGCCGGTGATGACCATGTCCTTCGCCCGGTCGACGATGAACAGGAAGCCGTCGTCGTCGAGGTAGCCGATGTCGCCGGTGTGGTGCCAGCCGTGCGCCGAGACCTCCGCGGTGGCCTTCTCGTTCCGGAGGTAGCCGCGCATGACGAGCGAACCGCGGACGACGATCTCGCCCCGTTCGCCCCGGGCGAGCAGCCGGCCGTCGTCGGCCATGATCCCGACGGTGACCAGCGGGGACGGCCGTCCCGCCGAGGACAGCCGCTCACGGGCGACCGTCCCGTCCGGCCCGAAGTGGTCGTCCGGCGCCATCGTGGAGATCATCATCGGGGCCTCGGTCTGGCCGAAGAGCTGCGCCATCACCGGGCCGATCCGGGAGAGGGCCTCCTCCAGCCGGGTCACCGACATCGGCGCGGCGCCGTACCAGAAGCACTGCAGCGACGAGAGGTCCCGTCCGTCGAGCGACGGGTGGTCGAGGACCATGTAGATCAGCGTCGGCGGCAGGAACGTGTGCGTCACCCGGTGCCGCTCGACGTGGTCGAGGAAGCCACCCACGTCCGGGGCGCGCATGACGACGATCGAGCCGCCCCGGCACAGCACCGGGAAGCACAGCACGCCCGCGGCGTGGGTGAGCGGGGCCAGCGCCAGGTAGGTGGGCCGCCCACCGTCCGGCGGCCACGGGTAGCTCATGAGCGTGATCGCCGTCATCGTCTCGATGGTCGTCCCGGTGAGCACCACCCCCTTGGGACGGCCGGTGGTGCCGCCCGTGCCGACGACCATCGCGACGTCGTCCGGGCACTGCCGGTCGACCGGCCCGGCGTCGGCCCCCGCGGCCAGGAACTCCGCCCAGCCGGTGGCCCACTCCGGATCGGCGTCGAGGCAGACGAGGGTCCGCAGCCGCGGCAGGTCACCGCGGATCGCGTCCACGAGCGGCGCGAACGACGACTGGAAGATCAGGACCGAGCACTCGAAGAGCTCGAGGAGCTCGCGGTTCTCGCCCGCCTCGTTGCGCGGGTTGATCGGGCACCACACGGCACCGGCGCGGCTGATCCCGAACACGCAGGTGAACGACGTCGGGTCGTTCGCCGAGAGGATCGCGACCGTGTCCCCCGGCTCGACACCGTGCCCGACGAGTGCGGCGGCGACCCGGTCACCCAGCTCCCGCACGTCCCCGTAGGTCGCGACCTCGCCGTCACAGACCAGGCAGGGTGCACCCGGGTCCAGGGACGCCCCCTTGTCGAGATGGTCGACGAGGCGCATCACATGCCCATGCCGCCGTCGACGGGCAGGCCGGCGCCGTTGACGAAGCGGGACGCGTCCGACGCCAGGAACGCGACGGCGTCGGCGATGTCGGTGACCTCGCCGAGCCGGCCCGACGGCGTGAGCTCGACGACGGCGCCCACGGCGGCCTCCGGGCTCTCGAACAGCCCGAGCCCCGCGGTCTCGACGGCGAGCTTCTGGCCCATGGCCGTCGGCACGAGCCCCGGGAAGACGCAGTTGACCCGGACGCCGTAGCCGAGCTTGCCCGACTCCATGGCCGCGACCCGGGTGAGCCGGTCGATCCCGGACTTGGTGGCCGAGTACCCGCCGATCGCGGGGAAGGCGATGGTCGCGGCGACCGAGGCGATGTTGACCACCGAGCCGCCCTGCCCGGCCGCACCGCCCGGACGCATGGCGCGGAACGCGTGCTTGATCCCCAGCATCGTGCCGAGCATGTTGACCTCGAGCATGGCCCGCACGTCGCCCGGGTCGGTGTCGACCAGGAGCTGGGTGACCTCGAGACCGGCGTTGTTGACGACCACGTCCAGCCCGCCGAACCGGTCCACGGTGGAGGCGACCGCGGCGGACCACGATCCGTCGTCGGTGACGTCCAGGTGCACGGAGCCATGGCGCTCGCCGAGCGACTCGGCGAGCTTGGTCGCGAGATCGTCCTGGATGTCGGCGACGACGACCGTGGCCCCGGAGTCGGCCAGTGCGCGGGCCATCCCCTCACCGAGGCCCTGCGCGCCCCCGGTCACGAGCACGGTGCGTCCGGTCAGGTCGATCTGAGTCACTGGCACTCCTTCATCGGCGGTGATGGGAGCCACACCCTGGTGGAAACTCTGACCGACTGTCAAGATATCGCTGACCAGTCGTCCAGATTTTCGTGACCATCCGTCACGAGGATCGGTTAGGGTGGCGATCCGGACGACCGGGGACGAGGGGCGGTGGCATGGCGCGGGCCAATCCGATCGACAAGCACGACGCACGCCGCAGGGCGCTCGCGGACTCGGCGCTGCGCACGCTCGGCGAGCTGGGTTTCGCCCGGTCGTCGCTGCGGGAGATCGCGAACAACTCCCCCTTCAGCCACGGCGTCGTGCACTACTATTTCGGCGACAAGCTGGACCTGATCGTGTACTGCGTCCGGCAGTACAAAGCCGTCTGCGTGACCCGCTACGACGGCGCGGTCGCCGGCTCGACCACCGCCGACGGCCTGGTCGCCGCGTTCGCCGACACGCTGCGCCAGACGATCGTCGACGAGGCACCCATGCACCGCCTCTGGTACGACCTGCGCTCCCAGAGCATGTTCGAGGAGGGCCTGCGGGAGGCCGTCCAGCAGATCGACCGGACGCTCGAGGACATGGTCTGGCGGGTCGTGACCCGCTACGCCGAGCTGGCCGGCTCCGGCACCGCGCTCACCCCGCACACCGCGTACGGGATGTTCGACGGCGTGTTCCAGCAGGCCGTGCTGGGCTACCTCGCCGGGCACGAGCAGGAGGCGCTCGACGTGCTCCGGGCCGAGGTGCACGACCTCATGCCGCTCACCCTCCGCGCACCCCGGGCCGACGCGGCCTGAGGGGGCGCGCCGCCGGTGGGAGCATCCCCGGCGTGGACGACACCACGACGCTGCTCGACCTCACCCACGCCTGGCACCGCGCGATCGCCCGGAACGACGCGGACGCCATCGCGGCGTTCATGGCGCCGGACTGGGTGCTCGTCGACCACGACGGCGTGGGTACCCGCGAGAACTTCCTGTCCCTCGTCGCCACCGGCCGGCTGCGCCACAGCCTCATGAAGCCGGTTCCGCGCAGCGAACGCGTCCGGGTGCACGGAGACCTCGGGTACGTGACGGCCCGGGTCCTCAACACCGCGCACGTCGAGGGCCGGGAGCACCACGCCGACGAGTGGACCACCGACGTCTTCGTCCGGCGTGCCGGCCGGTGGGAGTGCGTGCTGTCGCAGGTCACCGCCGCACGCCCGGACGACGACGGGGAGCGGGACTTGAGTGTGCCGTAGCGGCACGGTGTCCGATGGATCCCGACACCGACACCCGGGGAGCACACCATGACCGTGACCGGACGCCCGACCGGGCAGCAGCCGGCACTGATCGACATCGAGTCCTTCTTCGCCGACCCGGAGTTCGGCAGCCCGTCGCTCTCCCCCGACGGCACCCGGATCGCCTACCTCGCGCCGGCGCACGGACGCCGCAACGTCTGGGTCCGCGGCATCGACGAGACCCACGACGACGCCGTCTGCGTCACCCACGACACCCGCCGCGGGATCACCACCCACCTGTGGACCGACGACCCCCGCTGGCTGCTGTACCTCCAGGACACCGACGGGAACGAGGACTGGCACCTGCACCGCGTCGACCTCGACGCCCCCGACGAGCCGGCCGTCGACCTGACCCCGATGGATCCCGGGTCGCGGGTGTTCGCCGCCGACCCGGAGACCACGGTGCCCGGCACCGTCATCGCGTGGATGAACCCGCGCCCGCTCTACGTCGACGTGTTCCGGATCGACGTCGCGACCGGCGAGCGGACCCCGCTGGTGGAGCGGACCGATCCGGCCGAGACCTTCCTCGTCGACCGGACCGGCCGGGCGTCGTGGTTCGTGTCGCAGGACGCCGACGGCACCTACGAGCTCGCCGCCGCCGACCCGGAGACCGGCAGCAGGCACGTCGTCCACCGGGCCGGCGGGCCGGAGCACCCGATGGGCCTCTTCGCGGTCCCGACGCCGGACGGCAGCGCCGTCCTGGTCGGCGACTACCAGGACTCCGACGACCTCCGGCTGCTCCGGGTCGACCGCACGACCGGCGAGCAGACCGTGCTCGCCGCCGTCGAGGGGCACAGCCTCGACACCCTGAGCGCGGCGTCGGACGCCCTGCCGCCGACGGTGTTCGTCAGCCGTCGCACCGGCGAGGTCGTCGCCGCCCGGTTCACCGGGGACCGGCCCCGGATCGTGCCGGTCGACCCCCACTTCGCCGAGATCCAGGCCGCGCTGGAGACGCTGTCCGACGGCGTGCTCGGCTGGGTCCACTCCGACCTGGACGAGCAGCGCTGGCTGGTCACCTTCCTGCACGACCGGGAGCCGCAGACCACCTGGTTCTACGACCACACCACCGGCGACGCCCGGCGGCTCGACGGCGGCGCCCCCGCTCTCGACCCGGCCGGGCTGGCGCCGATGGCAGCGGTCCGGTTCCCGGCCCGCGACGGCCTCCCGCTCCACGCGTTCCTCACCCTGCCCGTCGGCGTCGCACCGGAGGGCCTGCCGCTGGTGCTCCTGGTCCACGGCGGACCGTGGATGCACGACACCTGGGGCTACAACCGGACCGTCCAGCTCCTGGCCAACCGCGGCTACGCCGTGCTCCAGGTCAACTTCCGCGGCTCCACCGGATACGGGCGCCGGCACCTCACCGCAGCGGTCGGCGAGTTCGCCGGCGCCATGCACGACGACCTGATCGACGCCGCCGACTGGGCCGTCGCCCAGGGGTACGCGGACCCCGCCCGGATCGCGATCGCCGGCGGCTCCTACGGCGGCTACGCCGCACTCGTCGGCGTCACGGTGACCCCGGACCGGTTCGCCGCCGCCGTCGACTACGTCGGTATCTCCGACCTGGCCAACTTCCTGGCCACGCTGCCCCCGTTCGTCCGCGCGAACATGACCAACAACTGGATCCGCTACGTCGGCGACCCCGACGACCCCGACCAGCTGGCGGACATGCGGCGCCGGTCCCCCATCACCATGGTCGACCGGATCCGCACCCCGCTGCTCGTCGCGCAGGGAGCGAACGACGTGCGCGTCGTCCAGGCCGAGTCCGACAACATCGTGGCCCCGCTGCGCGAGCGCGGCGTCCCGGTCGAGTACCTCGTGGCCGGCGACGAGGGCCACGGCTTCGAGAACCCGGAGAACCAGGTCATGCTGCACCGGGCGATCGAACGGCACCTCGCCGAGCACCTCGGGGGCCGCCGGGCCGCGGCCGGCTGACCCCCGCGACCCGCCGCAGGGCCGTGCCGATCGCGCTCCGCGGCGGACCGGGATATCATCGGGTCACGGGACACCTGGCGCATCCGGCCGGAGGCACGACGACGCGCTCCGGCAGGCACGAAATCCACGGACGTGATCGCCCAGCAGGTCCCGGACACGTCTCGGGGCGCGCTCGGCATTCCCCGATGCTCGTGACCCGATCGCAGCACCCTGCGCGGTGGGGCCGGCTCGGCCGCCCTGCCGGCTCGGCGAAGGAGAAGTTGTTGGCTCGACGAGGCAGGCCCCAGACCAGGGCTCGCCAGGACACACCGAAGTCCCCGAAGTCCCGCAGGCGTGGGCGCGACCACGGCGGTGAGCGCAGCGACGTCATGACGGTGCTCGCCCGGTCCGTCCGCGAGGTCCAGGCCGCGCTGCGGAACAGCCGGGTGACGCCCGCGACCCGCACGAAGTTCCAGGCGGTGACCCTGCTGCTGCGTGACGGGCGCGCGCGGATCCTCGCCGACGGGCAGACCACCGAGGCGCGCCGGTCCGAGCAGCTCAAGCGGCTCGACGAGCTGGCGCGGACGCTGGCGTCGACCGCCGTCCGCGACGCGGGGCTCCTGGCCCTGCTCAGCGAGGACGCCGTCGTCTCCGACGAGGCACGGGCGCTCACCCGCGACGTGCTGCGCGAGGCAGGCGTCGAACCGGCCGACAGCACGGTCACCGAGGTCGTCCCGCCCCCGGAGCCCACGGTCACGGCGAGCAGGCCCGGGGTGGTGCCGCAGTCGGTCGTGTCGCGGCAGATGGCCAACCCCTTCCTCGCACCCGATCTGTCGGCCGCCCGGCCCAGCACGACCCGCCCCACCCCGCTCACCGGCTGGGAGCTGCTCGACCCGCTGCTGCGGTCGTTCGAGCGCGCCGGGACGGGTGCCTCGGCCTGCATGTCCCTCCCCGAGCCGGACGACCGGCCCGCGCGGAGCCGCGCGGACCTCATGCCCCACCAGGCCGGGCTGGTCGCGGCGGCCGCGGACGGGCACCGGACCTTCCTGCTCGCCGACGAGCCGGGGCTCGGCAAGACCGCCCAGGCGCTGCTGGCCGCGGAGGCCGCGGACGCCTACCCGTTGCTCGTCGTCGTCCCCAATGTCGTGAAGACGAACTGGGTGCGTGAGGCGGAGCGCTGGACGCCGCGGCACCCCGCCACCGTGATCTACGGCGACGGCGACTCGATCGACGGGTTCGCCGACGTCGTCGTCGTGAACTACGACGTGCTCGACCGGCACGTCGGGTGGCTCGGCGGCTTCGGGTTCCGCGGGATGGTCATCGACGAGGCGCACTTCATCAAGAACAAGACCTCCCAGCGTTCGCAGCACGTCCTGGAGCTGTCCGAGCGGATCCGGGCCTTCACCCCGCGCCCGCTGCTGATGGCCCTCACCGGCACCCCGCTGATCAACGACATCGAGGACTTCCTCGCCATCTGGCAGTTCCTGGGCTGGATCGACGGGAAGAAGCCGCTGCCCGACCTGATGAACGCCCTGACCGCGACCGGGCTGACGCCGGCCGACCCGCGCTTCTACGCCGCGGCCCGGCAGTGCGTCGTCGATCTCGGCATCGTCCGCAGGCGCAAGATCGACGTCGCCGCCGACATCCCGGCGCGGCGCATCGCCGACCTGCCCGTCGAGCTCGACGGCCCCGCCGGCCGGTCGATCCGCGCGGCCGAACGCGATCTCGCCCGGCGCATGGTCGAGCGCTACTCCGACGCCCTCGCGAACCGGCGGTCCGGCGCGGTCGTCGACGGCATCGACCACGACCTGGTGCGCCAGGTCGCGCGGTGGGAGCAGAAGGACGCGCTGTCGTCCCCGAGCGGTGACAACGTGTTCGGCACGATGCGCCGCATCGGCCGGGCCAAGGGCGGGCTCGCGGCCGACTACGCGGCCCAGCTCGCCCGCAGCGCCGGCAAGGTCGTCTTCTTCGCCAAGCACGTCGAGGTGATGGACACGGCCGAGGAGATGTTCGTCCGGCAGGGGATGCGGTTCGCCTCGATCCGCGGTGACCAGACGGCCGCCGCGCGCCAGCGCAACATCGACGCCTTCACGAACGACCCGGACGTCGCCGTCGCGGTCTGCTCGCTCACCGCGGCCGGGGTGGGGATCAACCTGCAGGTCGCGTCGGACATCGTGCTCGCGGAGCTGTCCTGGACCGCCGCCGAGCAGACCCAGGCCATCGACCGCTGCCACCGCATCGGCCAGACCGCGCCGGTCACCGCCTGGCGGGTCATCGCCGCGCAGACGATCGACGCGCGGATCGCCGAGCTGATCGACGGCAAGGCCGGGCTGGCCGACCAGGCCCTCGACGGCATCGAGGACGACAGTGACTCGTCGGGTGACATCCAGCTCGAGGCGATGGTGTCGCTGCTGACGACGGCGTTGTCGGAGGCCCCGGCGCACCACGGCACCTGACCGGGCGGTTCAGCCCGTCCGGTCGAGACCCGCGTCGTGGACGAGCAGCGCCACCTGGACCCGGTTGTTCAGGTCGAGCTTGGTCAGGATGGCCGAGACGTGGGTCTTGACCGTGGCGATGCTGACGTGGTGCAGGGCGGCGATCTCGGCGTTCGACCGTCCTGCGCCGAGCTCGACCGCGACCGCGCGTTCCCGCTCGGCGAGCACCGCCAGCCTGCGGCGCGCCACGTCGCGGGCCGAGTCCTCCCCTCCGCCGGCCACGCGGTCGATGAGCCGCCGGGTGACCTCGGGCGAGAGCACCGGGCGCCCCGCCGCCGCGTGCCGGATGGCGAGGACGAGCTCGTCGGGCGGGGTGTCCTTGAGCAGGAACCCGGCCGCTCCGGCCCGCAGCGCCCGCAGGACGTGCGCGTCGGCGTCGAACGTCGTGAGCACGACGACCTGCGGGGACCGGGGACGCCGGCGCAGCGTCTCGGTCGCGGTCAGCCCGTCGGTGCCGGGCATCCGGATGTCCATGAGCACCACGTCCGGTGCGTGCCGTTCGGCGAGCTCGATCGCCTCGGCGCCGTCACCGGCCTCGGCGACCACCCGGATGTCGGGGGCACCACGCAGCATCATCGTCAGTCCGAATCGGACGACCGGGTCGTCGTCCACGACCAGCACGTCGACGGTCGGGGCGGGCTCGGTGCTCACGCCGGCCACGGTAGCCGCATCCCGACCCGCCACCCACCCGACGCCGTCGGGCCGTAGTCCAGCCCTCCGCCGACGAGCGTCGCCCGCTCGGCCAGCCCGCGCAGACCCTCCCCCGACCCGGCCGGGGCGGCGGGGACGTCCGGCGGCGCCGGCGGTGTCCGGTTCTCGACCTCCGCGGACAGGTGGTCGCCGGGCTCGCCCTCGATCCGGACGACGACGGGGGCGCCGGGAGCGTGCTTGCGGGCGTTCGTCAGGCTCTCCTGCACGAACCGGTAGAGGGTCCGCCCCACCGTCTCGGGGACCTCCCGCCCGCCGGTCGTCACCGCGTGGGCGTCGCGCAGCTCGACCGGGGTCCCGGCCCGGTCCGTCTCGTCGATCAGCTCGGTGATGTCGGCGACGCCGGGCAGCGGGAGCTCTCCCACCGGTGCCCGGAGCACACCGATGACCTCGCGGAGGTCCTGCAGGGCGCGGTGGGCGTTCTCCCGGATCACCTCAGCGGCCCGTGCGGTCTCCTCCGCCGACGCCGTCCGGTGGAAGGCCAGCGCACCCGCGTGGACGCTGAGCAGCGACAACCGGTGGCCGAGGACGTCGTGCATCTCGCGGGCGAGCGTCTCCCGGGCCTCGTGCTGGGAGCGTTCGGCGCGCAGGCGCGCCTCGACCTCGGCGACCGAGGCCCGTTCCCGCAGGGACGCGACGAGCTCGCGGCGGCTGCGCACGAGCATGCCCCACGCGACGACGGCGGCGTGCCCGGTGACCAGCAGCACGACCATGACCCAGGCCGGGATCCCGGGCTCGGGCCGGAACCCGAAGAACACCCCGAACGCCGCCAGGCTCGCCACGGTGAGCGTCAGCGTGACCCGCGTCGAGCAGTGGACCGCCACGGTGAACAGCGCGACGAGTGCCGCCGTGCTCGCCGACTCGGAGAACGTGCAGACCGCGACGAGGGTCGCCGCGAGTGCGACCGGGTATCGGCGCCGCCACCACAGCCCGAGGCAGCAGAGCAGTCCGACGACGAGATCGAGGTGGACGAACCACTCCGGCAGCGGGCCGGGCATCCCGAGGCGCCGGTCGGCGGTCTGGAGCGTGACCACGACGGCGATCACGAACAGCGTGGCGTCGGTCCCGCGGGAGCGCCACGCCGCCCGTTCCTCGCCTGATACCCAGCCCATGGCGCCGAGCCTAGGGCCGCGGCCGGGGCCGCTCCTCCCCCTCGTGGCTCGTCCTCTCCGACTTCGGTCGGAGGATCGGCGCCCGTCGGCCGATCCGGGCGGCCGGCCGGCCTTCCTAGCGTCCGTCCCATGTCCACACGGACCCGACAGACCGGTGCGACGGCCGCGCCTCCACCGGCAACCACCACCGTCCGGCCCGGCTGGGGCGAGATCGTCGCCGGCCTGGTCCTCATGGGGATCGCGGTGTACCGGATCCCACCGATCCTCGGCGACCACGCCGCGGCGCTGGGGCCCTGGTACGGCATCGCGCTGCTCGCCCTGCCCGCCGTCGCCGCGCTGGGCGGGTTCACCACCTCGGCCCGGGCGCGCGTCCGGTCCTGGAGCGCCGTCGGTGTCCGCCGGGCCTCCGCGCGGGCCGTGCTCGCCGGCGCCGGCGCCGGGGTCGCCGCGCTGGCGCTGACCGTGGCGGTCACCGCGGTGCTCGGCGCCGCCGGGATCCCGCTCGGCGGGGCCCGGCCGGACACGACGGTCGTGGGCCTGCTGGTCCTCGGGCTCGTCACGCCCGTGGCGCAGGAGCTGCTGCTGCGCGGGGTCGTGACCTCGGCGCTGCTGCGGCACGGTGCGGTCGTCGGGGTGCTGGGCAGCGCGGTCGTGTCGGCCGCCGCAGCGGTGCTCGTCCTCGCGCTGCTGCCCACCGCGTCCGTCGGTGTGGTGTCCGCGGCCGTCGTCGGACTCGTCGCCGCGGAGCTCCTGCGGCGCACCGGGTCCGTCTGGCCGGGGGTCGCCGCGCACGTCGTCTGCACGACGCTCGCCCTGACCCTGGTGATGCTGTCGTGAGCGGCGCCGCCGGTCAGCGGTCCGGTGACGGCCCCGGCAGCCGGGCCAGCGCGCCGTAGCCGTTGGCGTCCCCGTCCTCGCGCGTGTCACCGGACCCGCCGGGTTCGGGGCGCCAGCGGGGGAGCAGCACCACGCCCGGATCGAGCACCGTGTACCCGGCGAGCATGCCGGTGACCTGCTCCCGGGTGCGCATGGTGACGGGTGTGGGCGTGGTGTCGAGCACCTCGTTGACGACGGTCTGCTGCTCGGCGGAGAAGCTCGTCGCCGCGAGATGGGAGACGGCCAGGTAGCTGCCCGGGGCGCAGGCCTCCCGGTACGCGGCGACCATCCCGGCGGGGTCGTCGGCATCGGGCAGGGCGTGCAGGATCGCGATGGCCAGCACGGCGACCGGACGCCCGAAGTCCAGCAGGTCCGCGACCCCGGGCGCCGCGAGCACCTGCTGCGGATCACGGACGTCGGCGTGGGTCATCGTCGCGCGGGGGTTGCCGGCCAGCAGCCGGCGGGCGGCCGTGACCGCGACCGGCTCGATGTCCACGTAGGCCACCCGCGCCCACGGGTTCGCCGCCTGGGCGATCTCGTGGACGTTCCCGACCGTCGGCACCCCCGATCCCAGATCGAGGAACTGGTCGATCCCGGCCGCGACCAGGCCGCGGACGACCCGGCCCAGGAACGCGCGGTTGGCCAGGGCGAACGTGCGGGCGTGCGGCGCCGCCCGCAGGGCCCGGTCCGCGGCCTCGCGGTCGATGGCGAAGTTGTGGGACCCACCGAGGTAGTAGTCGTACATCCGGGCCAGGTTCGGCACGTCCAGGTTCGGGACCGGCGCATCACCCTCGCTGCCCACTGTGTCCACGACGTGGACGGTACCGACCCCCGGGTGCCCGGGCAGCACGACTAGTGCAGGGTCTGCAGCGCGTCCTTGGTGAACGGGACGAGCTCGGACTCCCGGCCCTCCAGCACCTTCTGCGCCCACTCCGGGTCGGCCAGCAGGGCGCGCCCCACCGCCACGAGGTCGAACTCGTCGTCCTCCAGGCGGTCCAGCAGGCGCTCGACGCTCTCCACCCCGGCCCGGGCGGTGCCGCCGGCGAACATCTCCGGCGCGAAGACCTGGTCCAGGCCGACGGAACCGACCGTGATGGTCGGCCTGCCGGTGACCTTGCGGGCCCATCCGGCCACGTTCAGGTCCGAACCGGACTCCGGGAACTCCGGCTCCCAGTAGCGCCGCCCCGACGCGTGGAACGCGGTCACACCGGCGTCGGCGAGCGGCGTGAGCACGGTGGCCAGCTCGTCGGGGGTCCGCGCGAGCTTCGCGGCGTAGTCACCCGCCTTCCACTGGGAGAACCGGAAGACGATCGGGAAGTCCGGCGAGACGGCCCCGCGGACCGCCGCGACGATCTCGGCGGCGAACCGCGCCCGCTCGGCCGGGCCGCCGGCGTAGGAGTCGGTGCGCCGGTTGGTGCGCTCCCACAGGAACTCGTCGATCAGGTAGCCGTGGGCGCCGTGCAGCTCGACGCCGTCGAAGCCGACCCGCTCCGCCTGCCGTGCGGCCTCGGCGAACGCGCCGATGATCCGCTCGAGGCCTGCCGCCGTCAGCGCCTCACCGGCGCCCTCGGTCCCGTCCAGCCCGATGCCGGACGGGCCGACGGTCGGGGCCTCCGGGAACGGCTCGCTGCCGGGGGCGCGGGTGATGCCGACGTGCCAGAGCTGCGGCATGATCCGGCCGCCGGCCTCGTGCACGCCCGAGACGACCTCGCCCCAGCCGGCCAGCGCCGCCTCGCCGTGGAAGAACGGCACGGTCGGCACGTCGCCCGCGGACGGGTCGTCCACGTAGGTGCCCTCGGTGATGATCAGTCCGGTGCCCGCCGCGGCGCGGCGCCGGTAGTAGGCCGCGACGTCGTCACCGGGGACGCCGCCGGGCGAGAAGGCCCGGGTCATCGGGGCCATGACGATCCGGTTCGGCAGCTCGGCGGAGCCGAGGGTGAGCGGCCGGGCGAGGATCTGTGCTGCGCGCGTGGACATGTCGGTTCACTGCTCCTGGATGACGGGGCCGTCCACGGGCACGTCGGCGGGTCCGGACGGGAACGGATCGAAGTGTTCTGATCAAAGATACATATGAGCACCCGAAGTGCAACCGTGACCATTACAGTTTCTCACGTGGCCGGTCCGGCCGGTACGCTGTGGCCACGACCGTGGAGGGGAGGCCCGCCGTGCTGGACATCCGGTTCTCCAGTGCCCTGCAGGCGATGCTGTACCTCGCGATCGCCGCCGAGCGCGACGAGCCCACGACGAGCTCCGCACAGCTGGCGGAGGCGCTCGGCACCAACCCGAGCCTCGTCCGCAAGCTGCTGGTGCCGCTCGGCGCGGGCGGGCTGATCGTGTCGACCAAGGGGCGCACCGGCGGCACCCGGCTGAGCCGGCCGGCGGAGCGGATCACCCTCGCCGAGATCTACCGCTGCGCCGTGGGCGAGAAGCCGCTGTGGGCCTGCCGGCCGGAGAGCGAGCACGTCTGCCTGGACACCGGGAACGCGGCCCGGTACTTCGCCGAGCTGACCGCCGAGACGGAGCGGGCGGTGCTGGAGTCGCTCGAGCACCGCACCCTCGCCGGCGCCGTCGCCGAGATGCGGCGACTGGACCGGGAGCCCGCGACGACCTGAGCGCGCCTCAGCCCGCGCCGGCCGCCATCCCCCGCCACAGCAGGTCGGTGAGCTCCGCGGCGTGCCGCTGCCACTCGCCGTCCGGATCGAGGTAGAGCAGGCCCCCGAGGCCGCGGAGCACCGTCTCGGGGTCCAGGTCGGCACGCACGGTCCCGGCCCGGGCGTTCGCCCGGACCAGCGTCGACGCCGCCTCCACCATCGCGGCGTACGCATCGGCGGCCACGCCCTCGCCGGACGGGCCCGCGGCCTGCAGCGCACCGGCGAGACCACGTTTGGTCATCATGTAGCGGGCCAGGTGGTCGGTCGCCCAGGTGCGGAACGCCTGCTCCGGGCTGAGCGACTCGAGCAGGCCGGGGACCACCTCGACGAGGTGCCGGACCTCGCGCCGGTACACCGCGAGGACCAGCGCGTCCCGCGTGGGGAAGTGCCGGTAGACGGTGCCGACGCCGACGCCCGCCTTCTTCGCGATGGCGTTGAACGAGGTCTCGCCGCAGGTGATCGACTCGGCGGCGACGGCGAGGATCCGGTCGTGGTTGCGACGCGTGTCCGCACGGCGGTGACTGACCGATCCGCTCGTCATCGCCCCTCGCCCGGTCGCTCCTCGTCCTGGTCGGGTCACCGTAGTCCAGAACCGCGGACGTGCGGGGACACGCACGCTTTGCCGAGCGGATAACTATCCGCTAGCGTGGGACACGGCGCCACTCACCCACCCGACCACCACCGGGCCCCTGCGACGGCCGCAACCGGCCGGGGCCCGCGGGAAAGAGAGACAGTGGACATCTCCCTCGACATCAATGGTACGAGCGAACGACTGGACGTCGAGCCGGGCGTGACCCTGCTCGACGCGTTGCGCGAGCGGCTCGACGTGACCGGCCCGAAGAAGGGCTGCGACCGGGGCCAGTGCGGTGCCTGCACCGTGCACGTCGGCGGCAGGCCGGTGCTCTCCTGCCTCACCCTGGCCGCGACGGTCCGGGAACCGGTGACCACCGTGGAGGGCCTCGCCGCCGGGGACGAGCTGCACCCGGTGCAGCAGGCCTTCGCCGACCAGGACGCCCTCCAGTGCGGCTTCTGCACCTCGGGGCAGGTCATGTCGGCCGTCGCCGCGGTCGAGCAGGACGTCGCCGACGTCCGGGAGTTCATGTCCGGCAACCTCTGCCGGTGCGCGGCCTACCCGAACATCGTCGCGGCGGTCGAGCAGGCGAGGCGGGCCGATGCGACCGTTTGAGCTGACCGCACCCGGCACCGTCGACGACGCCCTCGACTCCCCCGGCGCGTTCCTCGCCGGCGGGACGACGCTCGTCGACCTGATGAAGCTGGACGTCCTCACCCCGGAGCGGGTCGTGGACATCAACGCGCTGCCGCTGCGCGGCATCGACACCACCGACGGTCTCCGGATCGGCGCACTGGAGCGGATGAGCGACGTCGCGGCGCACCCCGGGACTCCCCCGGTGATCGCACGGGCCCTGCTGCTGAGCGCCTCCCAGCAGCTCCGCAACATGGCCTCGATCGGCGGCAACCTGATGCAGCGCACCCGCTGCGGGTACTTCCGCGACGTCGCCGTGCCCTGCAACCGCCGCGATCCCGGCAGCGGCTGCCCGGCGATCGGCGGGGCGAACCGGATGCACGCGGTCCTGGGCACCAGCGACGCGTGCGTGGCGACCCACGCGAGCGACCTCGCGGTCGCCCTCGTCGCCCTCGACGCCCGGCTCCGGCTGGCCGGGCCCGACGGTGACCGCACCGTCGCGCTGACCGACTTCTACCGCACGCCCGGGGACACCCCTTCGGTCGAGAACGACCTGCGCACCGGCGAACTGATCGGCGAGGTGCTCGTCCCCCGGCACGACCACCTCACCCGGTCCACCTACGTGAAGGTGCGCGACCGGCAGTCCTACGAGTTCGCACTCTGCTCCGCGGCGGTCGCCCTCGACGTCCGCGACGGCCGGGTCGACGACGTACGGGTCGCGGTCGGTGGCGTCGCCACCGTCCCCTGGCGGCTGCCCGCGGTGGAGGACGCGCTGCGCGGCGCCCCCGCGACGCAGGCGTCCTTCGAGGAGGCGGCCGCGGTGGCGTCGGACGGCGCCCGCCCGCTGTCCGGGAACGCGTTCAAACTCCCCCTGGTGCGCCGGACCGTGGTCCGCGCACTGCTCGAGGCGATGCAGGAGGACCCCGCATGAGCGCCAGGCTCGAGGCACCGCTGAAGGTCACCGGCCGGGCGCGGTACGGGGCGGACCACACGCCGCCCGGCACCGTGTACGGGTACGTCGTCCTCAGCACGGTCCCGCACGGCGAGATCACGGCCATGGACGTCACCGCGGCCCGGGGAGCACCCGGCGTCGTCGCCGTCTACACGCCGTTCGAGCCGCTGACCCTGCGCACGCCCGAGACGATGCTGGGCCGGACCTGGGTCCCCCTGCAGGACACGGAGGTCACGTACTACGGCCAGCCGGTCGGGTTCGTGGTCGCCGAGACGTTCGAGCAGGCACGGGACGCGGCGGCGACCGTCGACGTCACCTACCGGCCCCGGCCGGCGTCGACCTCGATGCAGGACGGCCTCGCGACCGCCGAGGACGCACCGCCCGCCATGGACGGGTCGCCGCCGTCGCTCGCCGTCCTCGCGTCCGGCGTCGGGTCCATCGAGGACGCGATCGCCGCGAGCCCGGTCGTAGTCGACGCCACCTACACCACCGCGACGCAGAACCACGCCGCGATGGAGCCGCACTCCGCCGTCGCGGTGTGGGAGGACGGCAGGCTGACCCTCCACAGCGGGAACCAGGGTTCGGACCTGCAGGCGGCGTCGGTCGCCGACGCGCTGGGCCTCGACCACGCGGCGGTGCACGCGGTGAACCCGTACGTCGGAGGTGCCTTCGGCGGGAAGGGACACACGTCGGTGCCCGCCTTCCTCGCCGCGGCCGCCGCCCGCGACCTGGGCAGGCCGGTCAAGGCCGCGCTCACCCGCGAGCAGGTGTTCACCGCCACCGCGACCCGGCCGGCGACGGTGCAGCGGCTGACGGTCGGCGCCGGGAAGGACGGCTCGCTGGTCGCCCTGCGCCACGACTCGTGGTCCAGCACCCCGATGGACCGCTCGTTCGTCGAGCCGACCTCGCACGGCACCTCGCGCGAGTGGTACGCCACGCCGAACCTGGCCATCAGCCAGAAGATGGTGCCGCTCAACGTCCCGCCGACGACGTTCATGCGCGCACCGGGCGAGGCGCCCGGCTCCTTCGCGCTGGAGAGCGCGATCGACGAGCTGGCGGTCGCGCTGGGCATGGACCCGATCGAGCTCCGTCTGCGGAACAGCTCGCTCGCACCTCCCGGCAAGGACCTCCAGTGGTCGAGCAAGTACCTCGACGAGTGCTTCGCGCTGGGTGCCGCCCGGTTCGGCTGGTCGGAGAGCCGGCGGCGGGACCGGACCGACGGCGACTGGCAGGTCGGGGTCGGCACCGCGACCGCGATGTTCCCGGCGCTGCGGTTCCCGGCGTCGGTCCGGGTGACTCTGCACGACGACGACACCGCCGAGGTCGCCACCAGCGGCGCGGACCCGGGTACCGGCCTGCTGACCGTGATGTCCCTGGTCGGCGCCGAGAACCTCGACGTCGACGCCTCCCGGGTGACACCCCGGCTGGGCGACTCGGAGCTGCCGGCGGGCGGGATGTCCGGTGGCTCGACGGGGACGGCCAGCGTCGGCTCGGCGATCATGGTCGCCGCACCGCAGGTCCTCGACCGGCTGCTCGGGCTGGCCGCCGGACCGGGAGGGCCGTTCGAGGGCGCCGAGGTCACCTACGCCGAGGGCCGGGTGCTCACCCGCGACGGCGCGAGCATGACGTTCGGCGAGGTGCTGCGCGCGACCGGCCACGCGTCGGTCGCCGCCGTCGGCTCGTCCGCCCCGGGCGAGGAGCTGACCAAGCACTCGTTCAGCTCGTTCGGCGCCCAGTTCTGCGAGGTCCGGGTGCACCGGTGGACCCGCGAGATCCGCGTCTCGCGGATGCTCGGCGTCTTCGACGCCGGCCGGATCGTCAACGACCGGGCGGCCCGCAGCCAGATCCTCGGCGGCATGATCTGGGGCGTGTCGGCCGCGCTCCACGAGGGACTGGAGATCGAGGGCGACGGCCGGCTCGCCAACGGCGACCTCGCGGGCTACCTGATCCCGGTGAACGCCGACATCCCGGAGATCGACGTCGAGTTCGTGCAGCACCCCGACACCTTCCACAACCCCGTCGGGGCCCGCGGGCTCGGCGAGATCGGGGTGGTCGGCATGGCCGCGGCGGTGGCCAACGCGGTCCACGACGCGACCGGCGTCCGGGTCCGGAACATCCCGATCATGCTCGAGGACCTCCTCGGGGAGGACGGTTGACCGTCCACCGGTCCCCGGCCACCCGCCCGCCGACACGGCGCCGGGTGGCCGGGTCCGGCCGGACCGGGTGATCACGAAAGGCCCGGTGCGCCCCGCTCACCCCAGCGCGGCCGAGATCGTCCGGGTGGTGTCCAGCAGGCGGTCGAGGTGCTCACGGAGCGCCCCGAGATCGGCGACCATCCGGATCGAGGTGATCGACAGCGCGCCGACGACGGTCCCGGTGGAGTCGGCGATCGGCGCGGCCAGGCAGTTCACGAACTCCTCGTGCTCGCCGTCGTCCACCCCCCAGCCGCGCTCGGCGATCCGGTCGAGCTCCCGGTCGAGCTCGTCGGGACCCAGGGTGGCGGGGGTGTGCCGCGTCCAGTCCGCGTCGGCCAGCAGCTCCGCCCGCCGGGCTGCCGGGAGCTGGGCGAGCACGACCTTGCCGACCCCCGTGCAGTTGAGCCGCACCGGGAGCCCGATCCGCGAGTACATCCGGATGCCCGAGGCGTCCTCGACCTTGTCGATGTAGAGCACCTGCCCCTCGATGAGCTGCGCCAGGTGCAGGGTGTGTCCGGTCTGCTCGTGCAGCCGCCGGACGGCGTCGTGCGCGATCCGGCGCAGGTCCAGCTTCTCCAGGGCCTGCTGGGCGATCGCGATGATGCGCGGCCCGATCGCGAAGGTGCCGTCCGAGTAGCGGATCAGGAAGCTCGCGCGCTCGAGCGTCTGGAGCTGGCGGAAGATCGTCGACGGGTGGACCTGGAAGTGCTCGGCGACCTGTGCGGTGCTGCGGGGTCCTTCGGCGATCAGCTCGATGATCTGGGTGGCCCGGTGGACGGTCGACGACATCGGGGGCCCTTCTCGGTCTGCGGAGCGGCTTGACGGGAGCGGCTAGGCTCCGGCTGCATCATTCTCAACAGCGATTGCAATTATTGCAACCACCCGGAGGAGTGTCGTGGCCGGCCCACCCAACATCGTCTTCGTCATCACCGACCAGCAGCGGTTCGACACGGTGGGCGCGCTCGGCCACGAGCACGCGCGGACCCCCACCCTGGACCGGCTGGTCGCCGAGGGCACGGCCTTCACACGCACCTACGTGACGGCGCCGTCGTGCGCCCCGTCGCGGGCGAGCCTGTTCATGGGCATGTACCCGCACTCCACCGGGGTGCTGCGCAACGAGGACCCCTGGCACCACAGCTGGGTCGAGCAGCTGGCGGACGCCGGGTACCGGTGCGTGAACGTCGGCAAGATGCACACCTACCCCTACGAGACGTCCGCCGGGTTCCACGAGCGGCACGTCGTCGAGAACAAGGACCGCTTCCCGCTCACCAACCCGCACTACCTCGACCAGTGGGACAAGGCGTTCTGGACCCGCGGGGTGACCAAGCCGGGCCGCGGCGTCTACCGCGAGCGGCCCGACTACCAGGAGCGGATGGGCGCCTTCGTCTGGGAGGCCCCCGACGACCTGCACTCCGACACGTTCGTCGGCGGGCTCGCCGAGATGTGGCTGGACCGCTGGACCGGCGACGGACCGTTCTTCCTGCAGGTGGGGTTCCCGGGACCGCACCCGCCGTACGACCCGACCGCGGAGGCACTGGAGCGCTACGACGGCGTGCCCATGCCGCCCGCCGTCCGCACCGCGGACGACCTCGCCGCGCAGCCGGCCGCGCTGCAGGAGCTGCGCCGGCACAACGAGGAGACCGACCACGACTCGGTCGTCCACCTGGCCGACCCGGACGACGAGCAGATCGACCGCCAGCGCCGGCACTACATGGCCAACGTGTCCATGATCGACGACCAGGTCGCGGGCATCGTGGAGGCGCTGCGCCGGCGCGGGGTGCTCGACGACACGGTCATCGTGTTCGCCTCGGACCACGGCGACTGCCTGAACGACCACGGGCACATCCAGAAGTGGACGATGTACGAGCCCAGCGTCCGGGTGCCGCTGATCGTCTGGGGCCCGGGACGGGTCGCCGCCGACCGGCGGATCGACGGACTGACCTCGCTGATGGACGTCGGCCCGACGGTGCTGGAGCTGGCGGGCGTCGAGCCTCCGGAGTGGATGGAGGCCCGGTCGCTGCTGCCGGCGCTGCACGGCGAGGAGTGGCCGGGCCGCGAGCACGCGTTCTCCGAGCACGCCCGGGACAAGGTGCTCACCGGGACCGCACTGATGACGATGGTCCGCGACGACCGGTACAAGCTGGTCGAGCTCGTCGACGACGACCGCGGGCAGCTCTTCGACCTCGAGCGCGACCCGCAGGAGGAGCACGACCTCTGGTACGACCCCGCGTACGACGAGGTCCGCCGCGAGCTGCTCGGGGTGATCTCGCGGTGGCGCGCACAGAGCGCGCTCACCACGGCCCCGTGGAAGGCCGCCTTCCGCTGACGACGTGGACACCCCGGCGGGTCCCGGCCGCACCCGGGCCCCGCCGGGGGCGGTCACCACTCGGCGAGCGAGCCGTCCGGGTAGCGCCAGGTCGGGCTGCGCCAGGCGTGCCCGCGCCGGTCCGCGTCCCGGACGGCGGCCTCGTCGATCTCCACCCCGAGCCCGGGCCCGGTGAGCCGCTCGATCCAGCCCGAGCCGAACTCCAGGACCGACGGGTCGGTCACGTAGTCGAGCACCTCGCCGTCGTCGTTGTAGTGGATGCCGATGCTCTGCTCCTGGATCAGGTGGTTCGGCGCGGCGAAGCCCACCTGCAGGCTGGCGGCCAGCGCGATCGGCCCGAGCGGGCAGTGCGGGGCGATGTGCGCACCGTGGGCCTCGGCGAGCGCGGCGATCCGGCGCACCTCCGAGATGCCGCCGGCGTGCGAGAGGTCGGGCTGCAGTACCGCGACCCCCGCGTCGAGCACGGGGAGGAAGTCCTGCCGGGAGTACAACCGCTCGCCGGTGGCGATCGGCACCGAGCTGGACTCGACGATCCGCGGCAGCAGGTGCCCGTTCTCCGGGACGACCGGCTCCTCCACGAACAGCGGCCGCAGCGGCTCCAGTGCGGCGAGCAGCCGTCGCGCGTCGGCCGCACCGACCCGGCCGTGGAAGTCGACGGCGACGTCGCGGTCCGGCCCGAGGACCTCGCGGGCCGCGGCGACCCGCTCGGTCACACCGTCCAGCTCCCGGTGCGTCGCGAGCGGCCCGATCCGGCCGCTCGCGTTCATCTTCACCGCCGTCAGGCCGGACTCCACACGGGCCGCGACGGCGTCGGCCACCTCGGTGGGCTCGTCACCGCCGATCCAGCCGTAGATCCGGATCCGGTCACGGACGTGCCCGCCGAGCAGCGTGTGCACCGGCACCCCGAACCGCTTGCCCGCGATGTCCCACAGCGCCTGGTCGACCCCCGCCACGGCACTGGCGAACACCGGACCGCCCCGGTAGAAGGTGCCGCGGGTCATCGTCTGCCACAGGTCCTCGATGCGTGACGGGTCGGCCCCGTGCAGCAGCTCTGCCAGCTGGCCGACCGCGGCACGGACGGTCTCCGCGCTCCCCTCGACGACCGGCTCGCCCCAGCCGACGAGGCCGTCGTCGGTCTCGATGCGCAGGAACAGCCAGCGCGGCGGGACCAGGAACGTCTCGACACGAGCGATCTTCACCAGGACTCCTTCGTCGCCTGTGGATGCGGGTTGACACGCCGCCGGGCCTGGTTAGGGTAAGTCGCGCTCCGGATATTGCACAAACGATTGCATTATTTGCAATCTCTCGATGCACACCGGTGAGCGTGTCCCGGCACGGAACCCAAGGAGGGGTAGTGGTGCGTCGACACGGGGTGGCCCTCGTCGCGGTGGCGGTGGCGTCGTTCCTGCTCGCCGGGTGCGGCTCCGCACCCGCAGGTGGGCCCGGTGCCCCACCGGAGGCGGGCGGGACGCTGACGTTCGCCAACTGGCAGTGGAACGAACCCGGCCGCGGCGAGAAGATCCTCGAGGCCGTCGAGGCCTACAACGAGGCCAATCCCGCCGCCCGGATCGAACCGGTCGCGATCACGCGCGCCGACTACGAGAAGACGATCAGCACCCAGATCGGCTCCGGCGGCGGGCCGGACCTCCTGGCCAGCCCGGCGCCGTTCTTCCACACGATGGCCGACGCCGACGTGCTGGTCCCGCTCGACGACGTCCTCGATCCCGGGCAGGAGGCCACGCTCCGGCCGAACAACGCCGAGCTGCGCGTCGGCGGGTCCCGGCTCGGCCTCGTCTGGGGTGTCGCCCCGTACGCGCTGTTCTGGAACCAGCGCCTCCTCGACGAGGCCGGTGTCACCGCGCCGCCGCGCACGTTCGACGAGCTGCTCGCCGCGGCGACCCGGGTGCACGAGCGCACCGGGAAGATCGGCTTCGCCACCCGGCACCAGCTCAACGAGGAGGACGCCTGGTGGGACGACTTCGCCAGCTGGGTCTACGGGTACGGCGGCGGCTGGTCCACCGACGGCCGCCTCACGATCGACAGCCCGCAGAACGTCGCCGCCGTGGAGGCGTTCGCCCGGATCTACTCCTCCGGGGCCTTCGCCGTCGGCGACGACGCCTCCACGTTCCGGAGCAAGTTCGGCGCCGGTGAGGTCGCATTCGTGCTGGACAACGCGACCGTGGTGAGCAGCGCGCTGGCCAACAGCTCCGCGCTGACCCCGGCCGACGTCGGCTCCGCGGTCCTCCCCTTCCCCAGCGGATCGTCCGGCGCCCAGTCCAACGTGATCGCGATCAACGCGAACTCACCGAACCAGGCGCTGGCCAAGGACTTCCTGCACTGGATGTACACCGAGGGCCCGCAGCGCGGCCTCGCCGACGCCCAGTTCCCGGCCGGCAACGGCACGACCGTCGCGCCGCCCGCCGCGAAGGTCGCCGCGAACCGGTGGGTGGACTCGTTCTACACCCAGCTCGAGGACTCGCAGAGCCTCGTCGTCCCCGGGTTCGAGACCGAGACCCCGCAGATCCGCAACATCGTCCTGACCCGTGTCCAGCAGGTGCTCACCTCCGACGTGAGCGCCGCCGAGGCCCTGGCCGAGGCCCAGCAGGACGCCGAGCAGCTGCGGTGAGCCCCACCCAGCCCGACACGTCTGGAGCAACGATGCCCGGTCCCGCAGCTCCGCCGGGCGCGGCCACCGCGTCCCGCCCGGCCCCACCGGCGACGGCCGCCCCGGCGCGGCGCCGGCCGCGCCGCACCCTCGCGCCGTACGCCTACGCCGGCCTCGGCGCGGTCTTCCTGCTGGTCTTCGCCGGGATCCCGCTGCTGTGGGGCATCGGCCTGAGCGTCACCGACACCCGGCTGCTGCGCCCGAACGGCGGCTCGTTCGTCGGGCTGGACAACTACGCGCAGCTGTTCTCCGGCAGCGCGCTGCTCCGCTCGGTGCTCACCACCCTCGTCTACTCCGCCGCCACCGTGGCCGGTGCGCTGGTGCTCGGCACCGTCTCGGCGGTCGTGCTGAACCGGGCGTTCCCCGGCCGGCTGCTCGCCCGCGCCGTGATCGTGATGCCGTGGGCCGTCCCGACGGTCGCCGTCGCGCTCGTCTTCCGGTGGATCTACAACGACTCGGCCGGTGTCGCCAACACCGGCCTGCGGGCGCTCGGGATCGGCGAGGCCGGCTGGCTGACCGACCCGGACTTCGGGATGGTCTCGGTCCTCGTCGCCACCGTCTGGAAGGTCACGCCCTTCGTGATGCTCGTGGTGCTGGCCGCGCTGCAGTCGGTCCCGGAGGAGCTGTACGAGGCCACCCGGGTGGACGGCGCCGACGCGCTGGCCACGTTCCGCCTCGTCGTGCTGCCGTTCCTGGCCCCCACCCTGAAGATCGCCGGGCTGCTGATGACGATCTGGTCGTTCCGGCGGTTCGAGATCATCTGGCTGCTGACCGGCGGCGGGCCGGTGGACGCCACGAACACCGTCGTCGTCTCGCTGTACCGGGAGGCGTTCAACAACAGCCGGCTCGGCCTCGGCGCCGCGATCGGCGTCGTCGGCCTGAGCCTGTCGGTCGTCGTCACCGCCGTCTACTTCGCGATCGAGCGGCGCAACGCGCGGCAGGAGGCGGGCTCGTGATCGGCCGTCGCAACCTCGGGGCCGGGGTGCGGACGCTGCTGGCCGTGGCGTTGGCCGTGCTCGCCGGCTTCCCGCTGTACTGGATCGTCAACACCGCGATGAGCCCGACCGACCAGCTCTACGGCGGCGGGCAGACCCTCCTCCCGGACTTCACCCGCTCGCTCGAGGTCTTCTCGGTCCTCACCTCCGACACCCCGTTCCTGCGGTGGATGGGCAACTCGGCCGTCGTCGCCTTCGGCACCACGCTGTTCAGCCTGCTGATGGCCACGCTCACCGCGTACGCCCTGTCCCGCTACCGGTTCACCGGCAAGGGGCTGCTGGGCTTCGGGTTCTTCGCGACCCAGATGCTGCCCGAGGCGCTGCTGGTGGTGCCGCTGTACTCGATGTTCGCCGCGCTCGGGCTGCTCAACGAGCTGTTCGGGCTCGTGCTGGCGAACACGGCGTTCGCGATGCCGGTGGCGACCTTCCTGCTCAAGGCCGCGATGGACGGCGTGCCCTACGAGATCGAGGAGTCCGCCCGGGTCGACGGCGCGGGCTCGCTGGGGATCCTGCAGATCATGCTCGTCCCGCTGGTCGCGCCGTCGATGGCGGCCGCCGCGGTGATCGTGTTCTTCGACGGGTGGAACGAGTACCTGTTCGCCACGACGTTCATGTCCGAGCGGGACAGCTGGACCGCCTCCACCGGGCTCGCGTCCTTCATCGGGGAGTACCTCACCCCGCTCGACACCGTGTTCAGCGCGGCGCTGGTGTTCACCCTGCCCGCGATCGTGTTCTTCCTGCTCATGCAGCGCAGGATCGTCTCCGGCCTCACGGCCGGGTCGGTGAAGGGATAAGCCGATGCCGTCCATCGTGTTCGACCAGGTCTCGAAGAGCTTCGGGGACACCCCGGTGATCGCGGACTTCCACGCCGAGGTGCCGGACCGGGACTTCCTCGTCCTGCTCGGCCCGTCCGGCTGCGGGAAGTCGACGATGCTCCGGATGATCGCCGGGATCACCGAGCTGAGCTCCGGCGAGATCCGGTTCGACGACCGGGTGGTCAACGACCTGACCCCGCGCCAGCGCAACATCGCCTTCGTCTTCCAGAGCTACGCGCTCTACCCGCACATGACGGTGCGCGCCAACATCGGGTTCCCGCTCGTCATGGACCGGGCCCGCTGGTGGCACCACGTCCCCGTGCTCGGCGGGCTGGCCCGGCGCGCGATCCTGCGTAGCCCCGAGGTCAGCGCCCGCATCGAGGAGGTCGCGGCGACCCTGGAGCTGACCGGCTACCTCGACCGCAGGCCCAAGGCGTTGTCCGGCGGGCAGCGGCAACGGGTCGCGCTGGCCCGCTCGCTGGTCCGCGAGCCGGACGTGTACCTGCTCGACGAGCCGCTGAGCAACCTGGACGCGAAGCTCCGCACCCAGATGCGGGCCGAGATCTCCGCCCTGCACGCGCGGGTCGGCAAGACCTTCGTCTACGTCACGCACGACCAGGTCGAGGCGATGACCATGGGCACGCGGATCGTCGTGCTGAACGACGGCGTCGTCCAGCAGTACGGCGAGCCCCGCGAGATCTACGAGCGCCCCGCCAACGAGTTCGTGGCCCGGTTCATCGGGTCGCCGCCGATGAACCTGGTCGACGCCGAGGTGGACGACGGCCGGCTCCGGGTGGGCGGTGTCGCCGTCCCCGGCACCACCGGGGCGGCCGCCGCGCTCACCGCGCAGGGCCGCACGACGATCCGGATGGGCGTACGGGCCGAGCGGATCCGGGTGGACCCCGCCGAGGGGGCCACCGGTGACGGGCTCGCGGCGCGGGTCACCACGGTCGAGCACCTGGGGGCCGAGACGATCGTCGGGTTCCGGCTGGACGGGGACACCGCGCCCGAGGAGCCGCTGCTGGCCCGGATGCCCGGCGACGTCCGGCTGGACCCGGGCGCGCCGTGCCACGTCCACCTCGACACCACCGGGGCCGGCTGGTTCGCCCCGGAGACGGGAGTGCGGGTTGAGCTCTGAGCACGCCGCACCGGTCGCGTCCACGCTGTGCGTGGGCGAGACGATGATCCAGCTGGCCACGTCCAGCGGCCGGCCGTTGACGAGCGCCCCCGACCTGGACGTGCGGGTCGCCGGTGCCGAGGCCAACGTCGCCGTCGGCATGGCCCACCTCGGCGCCGACGTCGAGTGGTTCGGCCGGATCGGTGCGGACCCGTTCGGGACGCGGGTGCTCGACCTGCTCCGGGAGCGCGGCGTGCAGGTGGACCGGGCGCCGGCGGACCCGGCGCTGCCCACCGGGCTCTACGTCAAGGACGTCGCCGTGCCCGGCAGCCCGGTCTACTACTACCGGCGCGGGTCGGCCGCCTCGGCGCTGTCCACCGACGACCTGCCCGCACTGCGGCTGCCCGACCGCAGGCTGTGCCATCTCAGCGGCATCACCCCGGCCCTGTCCGCGTCCTGCGACGCGCTCCTCGAGCGGATCGTGCGGGGGCGGACGGGCGCAGGCCCGCTGGTCAGCTTCGACGTCAACCACCGTCCGGGGCTCTGGTCCGCGGCCTCGGCCGCGCCCCGGCTGCTGGAGCTGGCCCGCGCGTCCGACGTCGTGATCGTCGGCCGGGACGAGGCGGAGCGGCTGTGGGACACCCCCGACGCCGCAGCGGTCCGCGCGCTGCTGCCGGGCGTCCCCGAGGTCGTCGTGAAGGACGACGACCGGGGCGCGACCGTGTTCACCGGGACCGGGGAGGTCTTCGTCCCGGCCCTGCAGGTCGACGTGATCGAGCCGGTCGGTGCCGGGGACGCGTTCGCGGCGGGGTACCTCGGCGGGCTCCTGGCCGGGTACGACGCCGCCCGCCGGGCCCGGCTCGGGCACCTCATGGCGGCGCTCGCGTTGCGGCACATCGGCGACCTGCCCCCGCTGCCGGAGGCGGACCGCATCCGCCGGCTCGCCGAGGGCACCACGGACGACTGGGCGGCCCGCCGCGGATCCGGGCTGCACGAGCTGGAGGCGCTGCTGTGAACCCTGCCGAGGAGCTGTTCGCCGGCCACCGGGTGATGGCGATCCTGCGGAACCTGCCGCTCGCCGAGACCCTGCGCCTGTCCCGCACCGCCTGGGACCTCGGCATCGAGCTGGTCGAGGTCCCGATCGGGTCGGCGGACGCCGTCCCCGTGCTGGAGGCGGTGCTGGCGGAGGGGCGTGAGCGGGGCCTGCCGGTGGGGGCGGGCACCGTCACCCGCCCCGAGCAGGTCGACGTGTGCGAGCAGCTCGGTGTGCCGTTCTGCGTCGCCCCGGGCCTGGACGCCCGGATCGTGACGGGCTGTGCCGAGCGGGGCATCGCGCACCTGCCCGGGGTCGCCACCGCCTCGGAGATCCAGGCCGCGGTGGCGCTCGGCTGCACGTGGGTGAAGGCGTTCCCGGCCGACGCGCTGGGCCTGCGCTGGTTCACGGGGATGGCCCGCGGGCCGTTCCCCGAGGTCTCGTTCGTCGCCACCGGCGGGATGGACGCCCGGTGCGCGCCGGACTACCTCGCGGCCGGGGCGTCGATGGTCGCCGTCGGGTCGGCGCTGGACGACCCGGACCAGCTGGGCCGGCTCGCAGCCGTCGTCGGGGGCACGCGGTGACCGGCGGGCACGGTCAGTCCGTCCCCGGAGCGGCGGGAGCGGCCGGGGTGCCCGCGGCGCGGGCGGCCTTCTTCTCCCGGTCCTCCTTGTAGCCGCGGTAGCCCGCGCGCACCGACACCACGGCCACCAGTCCCAGGGTGATCCACAGGGCGTAGTCGTCGATCATCAGGACCACGTCGACCGCGTGCTGTCCGACCCCGTAGCCCAGGCCCGCCACCAGGCCGGTGATCATCGCGGCGCCGATCGCGTCGAAGACCAGGAACCGGACCAGCCCCATGCCGCTCAGCCCGGCGACCGCGAACACGGCGGGTGCCGGGATCCCCGGCAGCGCCGCTGCCATCACGACCAGCGGCATCGCCCACGCGGGCCAGGACCGGACCCGCGCCACGAACCGCTTCGCGACGTCGCCCGGCGCCCACAGCTCGATGATCTTCTCGCCCCACCGGCGGCCGGCCAGCCAGAACAGCCAGTCGAACTTGATCATCCCGAACACGCCGGCGGCGACCACCAGCCAGAGTGCGCCCTCACCGATCCGGGCGAACGCGGCACCGGCACCGATCGCCGACAGGCTGCCGGTGACCGCGCTGAGGGCGATCGGGTGCGACGCCAGGAGGAACGGCCGCACCGGCATCGACGCCATCATCAGCAGCACGACACCGAAGGTCGCGAACACCAGGAACTTGTCCCCCCGCGACATCGGGTGGTCCCACGGCACGGCGTCCCGCCACGCCTGCTTCGCCTCGGCCAGCTCCTCCGGCGAGTAGTCCTTGCTGCGCCACCGGAAACGCTTCCGCGGGGCCGGCGGAGCCGGGGCGGCGGCACCCGCCGCGGGGACCACCGGGATCGGCTCCGTCGTGCTCCGCGCGGCGTCCCGCTCGCTGCGCCGCGGCCAGCTCGTCCCCGGTGCCCGGCCGCCCGCGTGCTCGTCCATCCTGGTCATCGCTCCTGCTCCCGTCGCTCGTCGTCGGTGGGAGCAGTCGACACGATGCCGTTACGGCACGGTCAAGTCAGGCGCCGGCGGCGTCCTGCCGGGCGAGCTCGGCGACCAGCGCGTCGGCGGCCGCCTTCAGCCTCGGGACGGCGGAGTCGACCAGGGTGTCGGTCATCCGGGTCGTCGGCCCCGAGATGGAGACGGCGGCCGGCAACGGCCCGTCCAACGCGACGGCGACGCACCGCACCCCGAGCTCCTGCTCGCCCTCGTCGATCGCGTACCCGGTCGCACGGACCTTCTCCAGCTCGGCGCCGAACTGGTCGATGTCGGTGACGGTGTTGTCGGTGTGCCGGACGAAGTCGGTGTGCCGCAGGATCTCCCGCGCCCGGTCGGCCGGCATGCGGGCGAGCAGCGCCTTCCCGACGGCGGTGCAGTGCGGCGACACGCGGCGCCCGACCTCGGTGAACATCCGCATCGAGTGCCGGCCGGGCTCCTGGGCCACGTAGACGACCTGGTTGCCCTCCAGCATCGCCAGGTTGGCGCTCTCCCCCAGCTCGTCGACCAGGCTCGCCAGCCGCGGCTGGGCCCAGACGCCGACCAGCCGGCCCGCGGTGTCCCCGAGCCGCACGAGGCGGGGGCCGAGCGCGTACTCCCGCGACGACTGCTGCCGGACGTAGCCGCGCCCGGCCAGGGTCCGGACGAGCCGGTGGATCGTGGGCAGCGGCAGCCCGGAGCTGGCGGCGAGGTGGGACAGGCTCACGGTGCCGCCGGCGTCGGCCATCGCCTCGAGCAGGTCGACGGCCCGTTCGACGGCCTGGACGGTCCCGGAGCGCGCGGGGACGCCACCGGCCACCTCGGCCGCCACGTCGTCGTCGGACACGTTCTTCCGCATGACGGAAGTCTAGCCCTCGTCCGGCGCCGGGGCGTGGACCTCGACGGCCCGCTCCACGACCTGCTCCACCGACCCGCGGCGCAGCAACCGGCCCCGGGGCACCGCGCCCGCTCCGGTGTCCACGTCGTGACCGGCCAGGATCGTCCGGCGGACCACGCCGGCGAGCGACCGGCCGGCGTAGGCGCTGACCTTGTTCTTGTGGTGCAGCCGGGCCGGGTCGACGACGAACGCGGCGTCCGGGGCGAAGACGGTGAGGTCGGCGTCGTAGCCCAGTGCGACCTTCCCCTTGGAGGTGAGCCCGACCAGCTCGGCGGGCTTGGCCGCCATCCACCGCACGACCTGCTCCAGCCCGATGCCGCGCCGCCGGGCCTCGCTCCACACCAGGGACAGCCCCAGCTGCAACGACGACACCCCGCCCCAGGCCAGCCCGAAGTCCCCGGAGTCGAGCAGCTTCAGCTCCGCCGTGGAGGGCGAGTGGTCGGAGACGATGCAGTCGATCGTCCCCTCCAGCAGCCCCTCCCAGAGCAGCTCCCGGTTCGACGCCTCCCGGATCGGCGGGCAGCACTTGTGCGTGGTGGCGCCGTCGGCGATCTCCTCGGCGAACAGCGTCAGGTAGTGCGGGCAGGTCTCCGCGGTGATCCGGACGCCGTCGCGGCGCGCGGTCGCGAGCATCGGCAGCGCGTCCGACGACGACACGTGCAGCACGTGCGCCCGCGCCCCGGTCCACCGCGCCCGCTCGATCACCTCGGCGATGGCGAGGTTCTCCGCGCCACGGGGCCGCGATGCCAGGAACGACGCGTACGCCGAACCGTGCGGGGTGGGCGCCTTCTCGATCGCCCGCGAGTCCTCGGCGTGGACGATCATGACGGCGTCGAACGTGGCCAGCTCGGCCATGTCCCGCTCCATCTCGTCCGCGTCGAGCGGCGGGAACTCGTCGACGCCGGAGTGCAGCAGGAAGCACTTGAAGCCGAAGACGCCCTCGTCGTGCAGGCCGCGCAGGTCACCGGCGTTGCCCGGCACCGCGCCGCCCCAGAACCCGACGTCGACGAACGCCTGGTCGGCGGCGACCTTGCGCTTCACCTCCAGCGCCGCCACGTCGACCGTCGGCGGGATGGAGTTCAGCGGCATGTCGACGATCGTGGTGACCCCGCCGGCCGCGGCGGCCCGGGTCGCCGAGGCGAAGCCCTCCCACTCGGTGCGGCCGGGCTCGTTGACGTGCACGTGGGTGTCGACGAGCCCGGGCAGCAGCACCTCGTCGTCGGCGAGCTCGATCACCCGGGTGCCGTCGAGGCCGTTGCCCAGCGGCTCGATCGCGACGATCCGCCCCCCGGTGACGCCGACCTCCCGGGGCTGCTCCCCGGCCGTCGTCATGATCCGCCGCCCGCGGACCACCAGGTCGTAGCTCGTCACGATGCCTCCAGGGGGAATCCGGTGATCTTCTTGGTGCGCGGGGCCGCGTAGGTGCGGGACTTCGAGGTGGACAGACCGAGCCGGACCAGCGACTCCGCCACGGTGACGGCGGCGGGGACACCGTCGACGACCGGCACGCCGGTCTCGGCACGGACCTTCTCCTCCAGGCCGGCCATCCCGCCGCACCCGAGGCAGATCACCTCGGCGCCGTCCTCGGCGACCGCCCGGCGGGCCTGCGCGACGATCGCCGCGACCGCCCGGGCCGGGTCCTCCTCCAGCTCGAGCACCGCCAGCCCGGACGCGCGGACCGACGCGCACCGCCGGTCCAGCCCGGCCAGCAGCAGGCGGTCGGAGATGAGCGGGACCGTGCGGTCCAGGGTGGTCACCACCGAGTAGCGGTGCCCCAGGTACATCGCGGTGGCGGCAGCCGCCTCGGTGATGTCGACGACGGGTACGTCGAGCATCTCCTGCAGACCCTCGCGGCCGTGCTCGCCGTAGCCGGCCTGGATCACCGCGTCGAACGGCTCCCGGTAGCGGGCGACGGCGTCGGCGACACCGACGGCGGCGAGGTAGCTCTCCAGATTGCCCTCGACGGACTCGGCGCCGAACCGCGGCGTCAGCCCGACGATCTCCGTCCCGGGCGCCGCGACAGCACGCGCCGACGCCGCGATCGCCTCGGTGACCGACTCGGTGGTGTTGACGTTGACGACGAGGATCCGCATGTCGCGCAGTCCTTCCGTTGCGGCTCGGGAGGGCAGGGGTCAGTGTGGTCAGTGCTCGGAGGACCGCACCGCGATGTGCTCGCCGGACACGGCACGGTAGTCCGCGCCGCGCGGGGCGACCAGGACCGTTCCGATCGCGGCGACCGCGGCACCGAGGAACCAGGAGAACGGTGCGACGGCCTCCATCGCGGGGACGAACCCGGCCACGACGGCCAGGGCCGCCGAGGGGACGAAGACCGCGACCGCGCGCAGGTTGACCCCGCTCCGGTAGTGGTAGGCGCCGTCCGGGTCCTCCGAGTAGAGCGCGGGCACGTCGACCCGGCCGCGCCGCACCAGCCAGTAGTCGGCCATCACGATCCCGAACAGCGGCCCGAGCAGCGCGCCCAGCACGCCGAGGAAGTAGACGATCACGACCGGATTGTCGTAGAGGTTCCACGGCAGGATCACCAGGCCGAGCACGGCGCTGACGATCCCGGCCCGGCGGAAGTCCAGGACCGTCGGCATCAGGTTGGACAGCGCGTAGCAGGGCGCGACGAAGTTGGCCATCAGGTTCACCGCGACCGTCAGGACCAGCAGCGCGGCCGAGGCGAGCAGCAGCAGCGGCGTGTTCGGGATCGTGTCGACGACGTCGCTCGGGCTGGAGATCACCTGCCCGTCGATCCGGAACTGGCCACCGGCCAGCACGACGACCACGAACCCGAAGAACAGCGTGTTCGGCAGGATCCCCCAGAAGCTGCCCCGGCGGATCGCCGACGTACTGGTGGAGTTGCGGGTGAAGTCGCAGAAGTTGAGGACGAACGTCCCGTAGATCGCCGTCCACAGAGCCGCACCGGCGAGGATCTGCACCCACATGGTGCCCCCGGTGAGCGGCTCCGGCACCGACCAGGCGATGTCGCCGCCGGTCTGCCAGAGCATCCAGCCGGCCAGCGCGGCCAGGGTGACCAGCACGACCGGCCCGGCGAACGCCTCGTAGCGGCGGATGCCGTCCATGCCGTACAGCAGGATCCCCACCTGGATCACCCACAGCGCCAGGAAGCAGATCCAGCCGAGCGCGGACAGGCCGAGGAACGAGACCTGCTCCAGCGCCCCGGCGCCGGGCGCGACGGCCAGCACCATCACGGTGAGCACCTGGGTGGCGAGGTAGGTCTGGATGCCGAACCAGGCGATCGCGACCACGCCCCGGACCATCGCCGGCAGCTGCGCGCCCCGGACGCCGAACGAGATCCGGCTCATCACCGGGAACGGCAGCCCGGTCCGCCAGCCCATGTACCCGGCGACCGTCAGCAGGACGAACAGCAGCAGCGCCCCGATGCCCAGCGACACCATGATCTGCCAGGCGCCGAGACCGAGCGCGAACAGGCCGAGCGCGAAGCCGTAGTTGCCCAGGCTGTGCACGTCGACGGCCCAGAGCGTGAAGATGTTGTAGGCCTTCCACGACCGGCCCTCGACGCGGGTCGGGGCGAGGTCGTGGTTGTACAGCCGCGAGCTGAGATCACCGGGGACGGCGTCCTGCTCGGCGGAGGTGCCGGTCGTACCGGGGCGCGTCATCGGGCCACCTCTCCGCCGGTTCCGCGATACGGAACCGTTCTCTTGTCTGGCGGAATCACGCTATGGCGGCGGTCACGACGCCGTCAAGGGGTCGCCGCCGACCGGCGGCGCTTGACAGCCTTGACCGGCCGTGTTGCGATTCTCACCGCACTACGGAAACAACTTTCCGCATTGTGAAATCTGCTCGGAGGCTTCGGTGACCGCTCTCTTCTGTTCCGGCGACGCGATGCGCGGCGGACGGCTGCACCACAACGTGTCCGCGCACCCCTTCCTCGGGGCCGTGCGCACCGCGCCGCACTACCGGATGTACTCCGTGCGCGACGGGTTCCCGGCACTGCTCGAGGACCCGTCCGGCGGGGTCCCGCTGGCCGGGGAGATCTACGACGTCCCGCTCTCGGCGATCCGCACCGACTTCCTTCCGGACGAGCCGCCGGAGCTGGAGCTGACCGTCGTCGAGCTCGACGACGGCCGCGACGTCCTCGCCGTCGGCCTGCGGCCCGGCGTGCTGGAGCGGCAGGCCGACGAGCTCACCGACATCACCGCGCACGGCGGGTGGCGGGCCTACAAGGGCCTGCCCGACCCCGCCTGACGCCCTCGACGAGGAGGCACTGTGTCCACGTTCCCGTCCACGCCCCTCCCCCTGACCGTCAACTGTTCCATCGTCTTCGGCGACGTCCCGCTGCTCGAACGGCCCACGGCCGCCGCGGCGGCCGGGTTCGACGCCGTCGAGTTCTGGTGGCCGTTCGACCGGCCCGTCCCGTCCGACCACGAGGTCGACGCGTTCGTGACCGCGGTGTCCGACGCCGGTGTCGTCCTCACCGGGCTCAACTTCGCCGCCGGTGACATGCCCGCCGGCGAGCGCGGGATCCTGTCCGACCCGGACCGCGCGACCGCGTTCGCCGACAACGTCGAGGTCGCGGTCGGGATCGGGTCCCGGCTCGGGACCACCGGCTTCAACGCCCTCTACGGCAACCGGATCCCCGGCGTCGCCCCGGAGGCGCAGGACGAGCTCGCCGCCGAGCACCTCGCCCTCGCCGGGCGCGCGGCCGCCCGGATCGGCGCGGTCGCGCTGCTCGAGCCGGTCAGCGGGGTCGACGCCTACCCGGTGCGGACCGCGGCCGACGCCGTCGCGGTACTCGACCGGGTCGGGTCCGACGACGTCCGGCTGCTGCTCGACGTCTACCACCTGGCCGTGAACGGCGACGACCCCGCGGCCGCGATCGACCGGTACGCCGGCCGGATCGGCCACGTCCAGATCGCCGACGCCCCGGGACGCGGCGAGCCCGGCACCGGCGATCTGCCGATCGCCGGCCTCGTCGACCGGGTGCACGCCGCCGGCTACCGCGGCCGGATCTCGCTGGAGTACAAGCCCACCACTTCCGAGCCGTTCGCCTGGCTCGCCCGCCCGGAAGGAGCACGCGCATGAGCAGGACCGTTGCGTTCGTCGGACTCGGGATCATGGGCGGTCCGATGGCCCGCCACCTGGCCGCGGCCGGGCACGACGTCGTCGGGTTCAACCGCAGCCCGGAGAAGACCCGCGCGCTGGTCGAGGCAGGCGGGCGGGCGGCGGCGTCGGTCGCGGAGGCCGTCGACGGTGCCGACGTCGTCGCGCTGATGCTGCCGGACTCGCCGGACGTCACCTCCGTCCTCACCGACGGGGTGTTCGACGCCGCGAAGCCCGGCACGCTGATCGTGGACTTCTCGACGATCCGGCCGGACGTCGCCCGCGACCTGGCCGCGCAGGCGTCGGACCGGGGGCTGCGGATGATCGACGCGCCGGTGTCCGGCGGGCAGGCCGGCGCCGAGAACGCTGCTCTCTCGATCATGGTCGGCGGCGCGGAGGCCGACGTCGCCGACGCGCGGCCCCTGCTCGACGTCGTCGGGAAGACCGTCGTGCACGTCGGGCCGAGCGGCGCCGGGCAGACCGTGAAGGCCGCGAACCAGCTGATCGTCGCGGGCAACATCGCGCTGCTCGCGGAGGCGCTGGTGTTCCTGGAGGCGCACGGCGCCGACCTCCCGGCCGCGGTCGAGGTGCTCGGCGGCGGGCTCGCCGGATCGGCGGTGCTGAACCAGAAGGCACCGAAGATGCTGGACCGCGACTTCGGTCCTGGTTTCCGGATCGACCTGCACCACAAGGACATGGGCATCGTGTCCGAGGCGTCGCGCAGCGCCGGGGTCGTCACGCCGGTGGCGGCGCTGGTCGCCCAGCTCGTCGCCGCGACCCGCGCGGCGGGCGACGGCGACCTCGACCACTCGGCCCTGTTCCGCACGGTCGCGCGCCTGAACGGGGCGGAGAAGTGACGCGCATGCGGGCCGTCGACGCGGCCGTGCGGATCCTGGAGATCGAGGGTGCGACGCAGGCCTTCGGCGTCCCGGGGGCGGCGATCAACCCGTTCTACGCGGCGATGCGCCGCCGCCGCGCCGAGCTCGGCGACCGCGCGGGCGGCATCGGCCACGTGCTGGCCCGGCACGTCGAGGGCGCCGCGCACATGGCCGAGGGCTACACGCGGTCGGGCCCGGGGAACATCGGCGTCTGCATCGGGACCTCCGGCCCCGCGGGCACCGACATGATCACCGGCCTGTACTCGGCGGCCGCCGACTCGATCCCGATCCTGGCGATCACCGGGCAGGCGCCGGTCGCGCGGCTGCACAAGGAGGACTTCCAGGCCGTCGACATCACGGCCATCGCCGCCCCGGTCACGAAGATGGCGATGACGGTGCTGGAGGCCGCGCAGGTGCCGGGCGCGTTCGCGCAGGCGTTCCACCTGATGCGGTCCGGGCGGCCCGGCCCGGTCCTGATCGACCTGCCGGTCGACGTGCAGCAGACCGAGATCGAGTTCGACCCGGACACCTACACGCCGCTGCCGGTGCACCGGCCCGCTGCCACCCCGGCGCAGGCGTCGAGGATGCTGGACCTGCTCTGCTCCGGGGAGCGGCCGGTGATCGTCGCGGGCGGCGGGATCGTCAACGCCGACGCGAGCGCCGAGCTCGTCGAGCTGGCCGAGGTGCTCGGCGTGCCGGTGGTGCCGACGCTGATGGGCTGGGGCACGATCCCCGACGACCACCCGTTGGCGGCCGGCATGGTCGGGCTGCAGACCGCGCACCGCTACGGCAACGCCACCTTCCTGGAGTCCGACGTCGTGCTCGGCATCGGCAACCGGTGGGCGAACCGGCACACCGGCGGGCTCGACACCTACCGGCGCGGGCGCCGGTTCGTGCACGTCGACATCGAGCCGACCCAGATCGGACGGGTGTTCGCCCCCGACTACGGCGTCGTCTCCGACGCCGGCGCCGCGCTGCGGGTGCTGCTCGACGAGGCCCGCCGCCGGCGCGACGCGGGCACGCTGCCCGACCGCTCGGAGTGGGCGGCACAGTGCCGGGAGCGGCGGGCGACCCTGCTGCGGCGCACCCACTTCACCGAGATCCCGATCAAGCCGCAGCGGGTGTACGAGGAGATGAACCGGGTGTTCGGCCCGGAGACCCGCTACGTCACGACGATCGGGCTCTCGCAGATCGCCGCCGCCCAGTTCCTGCACGTCTACCGCCCGCGGCACTGGGTCAACTGCGGCCAGGCCGGCCCGCTGGGCTGGACGATCCCGGCCGCGATCGGTGCCGCCGTCGCCGACCCGTCGACGCCGGTGGTCGCGCTGTCCGGCGACTACGACTTCCAGTTCATGCTCGAGGAGCTGGCGGTCGGCGCCCAGTTCGGCGTCCCCTACGTCCACGTCGTGGTCAACAACTCCTACCTGGGGCTGATCCGGCAGGCGCAGCGGGCGTTCGACATGGACTTCGAGGTGCAGCTCGGCTTCGACAACATCAACGCCGATCCCGAGAGCGCGCTGCCGAAGGGCTACGGCGTCGACCACGTCCGGGTCGCCGAGGGGCTCGGCTGCGTCGCGCTCCGGGTCGCCGACCCGGAGCTGCTGGAGCCCACCCTGCACCGGGCGTCGCAGCTGGCCCGCGAGCACAAGGTGCCGGTGGTCGTCGAGGTCGTCCTGGAGCGGGTCACGAACATCGCGATGGGCGCCGCCGAGATCGACGCGGTGACCGAGTTCGAGGACCTCGCGCACACGCCGGAGGACGCACCGACCGCCGTCGGCCACCGCCGGTGAGCGCGATCCTGCTGGCACCGGACAAGTTCAAGGGCTCGCTCGACGCGGCCGGGGTCGCCGCCGCGCTCGCCGACGGCATCGCCGGGGTGGCGCCGGACCGGGAGGTCCGGCGCTGCCCGGTCGCCGACGGCGGCGAGGGCACCGTGGCCGCGGCGCTGGCCGCGGGCTGGACACCGGTCACGGTGGCCTCGACCGGCCCCACCGGGGCCCCGCTCACCGCGACCTACGCGCGTCGCGGTGCGGTGGCGCTCGTCGAGCTGGCCGCCACCTCGGGGCTCGCGGTGCTGCCCGGCGGCGTCCCGGACCCGCTCGGGGCGGGGACCGAGGGGCTCGGCACGGTGCTCGCGCACGCCCTCGGTGCGGGGGCGACGGAGCTGGTCGTCGGGCTCGGCGGCAGCGCGACGACCGACGGTGGCGCCGGGATCCTGCGGGGGCTCGGTGCGCGCGTCCTGGACGGCGACGGCCGGGACCTCCCGCCGGGCGGCGCCGCGCTCGCGCGGGCCGACCGGATCGACCTCACCGGGCTGCACCCGCGGCTGCGCGGCACCCGGATCGTCCTCGCCGCGGACGTCGACAACCCGCTGCTCGGGCCGGACGGCGCCGCCGCGGTCTACGGCCCGCAGAAGGGCGCGGACCCGGCGCAGGTCACCGCGCTCGACGCGGCGCTCTCCCGGTGGGCGCGCGTCGTCGCCGGAGCGGCAGGCTGCGACCCAGCAGCACTCGCGGCAGGCCGCGACCCAGCAGCGCTCGCGGCAGGCCGCGACCCGGCGGCACTCGCGGGCGGCACCGGCGCGGGCGCCGCGGGCGGGGCCGGGCTCGGTCTGACCGCGCTGTGCGGCGCCACGCTGCGACCCGGCCTCGGCACCGTGCTGGACCTGACCGGCTTCCACGACGCGCTCGGCGGCGCCGGGCTCGTCGTCACCGGCGAAGGCCGGCTCGACGGCCAGACCCTGCACGGCAAGGCACCGGCCGGTGTCGCCGCCGCGGCACGGGCGGCCGGGGTCCCGGTCGTCGCCGTCGCCGTCGCCGGGGAGGTCGCGCTCGATCCGGCGGCCGTGCGCGCGGCCGGGTTCCGTGCCGCGCACGCCCTCGTCGACCTCGCCTCCGACCGGTCGGAGGCGATGACCGACGCCGCCCGGCTGCTGCGCCGGGTCGGCGCCACGATCGCCCGCCTCGCGTAGGGGGCGAGCGGGTCACCCGCCCGTCGCCACCACCCGGTCCCGGGCAGCCGGGGCGCCGGAGCCCGGCCCGTCGACCCGGGGCGTGTCCGCGCCCCGCGGCGCGGGGACGCCGGCGGTCCCGCCGGGGTCGCGGGACCCCGCGAGCTCGCGGACCGCGACCTCCGCGGACGGGTACGCGCTGCACCGCAGCAGGACCCTGCGGGCCGGGAGCGGGAGCAGCTCGGCCCGGCCGCCGCACCCGGCGAGGTGGGTGTGCACGGCCCCGCCGCGGGTGCGGCCGACGAGCGAGCCGAGCGTCTCGACCGCGGTGCCGTCGAACTCGGTCACCCCGGTCACGTCCACCACCAGGTGCGCCGGGACCCGGCCGCAAGCGCGCTGGGCGTCGAGGAGACGCCCGAGCGCGGCGACACCCGGGCCGTCCAGCCGTCCGCTGACCCGGACCAGCCGCACCCCGGGTGCCGCCGTCTCGACCGCCAGCCCGATCCCCGGATCCACCTGCACGTCGTCCTCCCTCGCCGTCGTCGCGGGCACGGACGGCCCGCCGGGGGGACCTACCCGGCGCCGGGGCGTCCACACCCGCGGGCGGACGACCGGTCCGGTCCGGTCGTCCGCGCGACGGGCCGGCCGCGACCCACCGGAACGAGTGTGATACACATCACCGGTCTTCGGAACCGGTGCCGGGAGGACTTTCGGCCCTGACGAGCACCGGAGCACGGGGCGCACTCTCGTCGGGTCGGTCGCACCGGCCGACGACGGACCCGCCACCTGCCGCTGGGGAGCGGGCGGGTGGTACCCCGGTCGGGGTCGGCGCGCTCGGGACCGCCGGCCCCGGCCACCGTCGTGAGAGGCCGCAGACCGCGCACGGGGCCGGGACGCACCGCGCGGCAGTCGGCCGGACAGGGGTCAGGCGGGCGTGCGGCCGGAGCGCGGCACGACGGGCGGGCGCGGTGCGATCCGCCGGTGCGCGACGACGTGCGCGACGCCGTGGTCGCCGCGGTGCCGGTGCTCGGCACCCGGCACGGGCGGGGGCCCGGTCCGGAGACGGCCGCGCGCCACCGCGGCCAGCATCTCGAGGATCGACTCGAGCGACGGGTAGCGCCCGTCGGGAAGCGGTGCGAGCTGGTTGCGCAGCACTCCGCTGACCCCCCAGGCCTCGGCCTCGGCGATGACCTGCCAGCGACAGGCGGGCCACTGCAGGCCGGCCAGGACACGTCGCAGGTTCTCGCGCAGGTGCTCGACGTGCGGCGGGGCCGGCGGCGGGAGCGGGGGCGGCGGGACCGGCGCCGGCGCCGGCAGCGGCAGCCGGCGCCGGCGGGCGGGCCCGTTCACGCGACCTCCCCCGTCCCGAGGTCGAGCTGCTGGGCGCCGGTGCACTCGGGGTCACCGTCGAGGTGCCGGTAGCTGAAGGTCGGCATCTCGGTGGGTGCGGCGGGGTCGGCGTGGCGGAAGATCCGGCACACGGATCCTTCCGCCACGGTCGACCAGCACCGCTCGCATATTCGTAGTCGGGGAGTGTTCTGAGGCATGGGTTCACCGCCAGGGCCGGGACTGGACACGTCCTGCCGCAGGGCCGCCTCGGGAAGGTCGGCGGACCGGCGTGCCGGACCGTCCGAGTGTGGGTGATGACACACCCCCGGTGCCACTCGTGGCGTCCGGCGCCACCCGCCGGGACGCAGCCGGTCCCGATTTCCGGAACGGTCCGTGTTCGGACTCCCGCCTGCCGGGGTACGGGTCAGCCCCCGTCGCCGGCCCGGTAGGTCTGCTCCAGATCGCGGATCTCGCCGATGCCGGCGAGCTCGGCGAACGCGTCCAGCCCGCCGAGCCGGTCGAGCATCCCGGCCGGGGTCCCGTCCGCCTTCAGGCGTGCGAGCAGCTCGGTCATGCCCGCGGTCGCCGCCAGCAGCGTGCCGACGGGGAACAGCACCAGGGCGAAACCGAGCTCGGCGAGCCGGTCGCGGGAGAGCGGCGGGGTCCGTCCGCCCTCGGCCCAGTTGAACACCAGCCTGTGCCCCTGCAGCGCTGTGGCGACCGTCTCGATGTCGGCCTCCGACGTCGGCGCCTCCACGAACAGCAGGTCGGCACCGGCGTCGGCGAACCGGCGCGCCCGGTCGATCGCCGCGTCGAGTCCGTCGACGGCGGCGGCGTCGGTCCGGGCGATGATCAGCAGGTCCGGATCGGTGCGGGCGTCGGCCGCGGCCCGGATCTTGGCCGCCATCTCCCCGGCCGGGACCACCTGCTTGCCGGCGAGGTGCCCGCACCGCTTCGGCATCACCTGGTCCTCGAGGTGCAGTGCGGCCACCCCGGCCCGCTCGTAGTCACGGACCGTCCGGATGACGTTGATCGCGTTGCCGTAGCCGGTGTCGGCGTCGGCGATCAGCGGCAGGTCGACGGCGTCGGCCAGCCGGGCCGCGTGCGCGGCCATCTCGGCCCCGCCCAGCAGCCCGACGTCCGGACGGCCGAGCAGGCCCGCCGTCGTCCCGAAGCCGGTCATGTAGACCGCGTCGAAACCCGCCTGCTCGACGAGCCGGGCGGACAGCGCGTCGTAGGCGCCCGGGGCGAGCACGGGCCCGCCCTCGTCGAGCAGGGCGCGCAGCCGGGCACGCCGGTCGCCGGGGGCGGGGTGGCTGATCAGGTCGGCCACGGGTGGCTCCTTCCGTCGTCGTAGGGGTGAGTGAACCCTGTGCACCGCACGGACGCACGCAGGGATCCGGCCGGGTGACACCCTCGTCGCGACGTCCCGGGGACGGGGGTTCTCCCCACTGTCCGAGGTGGTGCGGCCCGGAATGATCGGACGTCGTGACCGCCCCCCGGCCCGTCGCCCCGCGCGACCTCTCCGACCGTCTCCGCCATCCCGTCCCCCACCTGTTCGTCTACGCCTTCGCGATCGTCCCGGCGATCGCGCTCGTCGCCGCCGTCCCGCTCGCCTGGGGATGGGGCCTGACCTGGCTGGACGCCGGGCTCGCGATCGGCATGTACGTCGTGTCGATGCTCGGCGTGACGGTCGGTTTCCACCGCTACTTCACGCACGGCTCGTTCAAGGCGACCCGGGCGCTGCGGATCGCGCTTGCGGTCGCCGGCAGCCTCTCGGTGCAGGGACCGGTCCGGCACTGGGTCGCCGACCACCGCAGGCACCACGCCTACGCCGACGCCGAGGGCGACCCGCACTCGCCGTGGCGGTACGGCACCTCCCCTTCCGCGCTGGTCCGCGGGTTCTGGCACGCCCACATGGGGTGGATCTTCGACCGCTCGCTGACCGACCAGCGCCGGTTCACCCCGGACCTGCTGGCCGACCCCGACATCGACCGCGTGCACCGCGGCTTCACCCTGCTCACGATCCTGTCCGTGTTCGGCCCGGGTGTGGTCGGCGGCCTGGTGACCTGGTCCTGGTGGGGCGCGTTCACCGCGTTCTTCTGGGCCGGGCTGGTGCGCGTCGCGGTCTCGCACCACGTGGCCTGGTCGACGAACTCGATCTGCCACATGATCGGCGAGCGCCCCTACCGGGCCCGGGACAGGTCGACCAACGTCTGGCTGCTCGCCATCCCGAGCATGGGCGAGTCGTGGCACAACATGCACCACGCGGACCCGACGTCGGCGCGGCACGGCGCAGGCCGCGGCGAGATCGACATCTCCGCCGGGACGATCCGGCTGTTCGAGCGGCTCGGCTGGGCGCACGACGTCCGGTGGCCGACCGAGAAGCGGCTCGCGCGGCTCGCGGCGAACCGGACCGAGGACGCCACGGCCTGACCGCTCCGGGCGGCACCCGGGGTCACCCCTCGGTCGCCGCCGGCGGGACGGCGTGCACCGCGCCGTCGATCCGCAGCCGGCACCGGTCGCCGGGTGCCCACCGCTCCCCCGGGACCGTCCGTACCCGCACCGGCGGTCCTGCCGGTCCGTCCGGACGTGCCGAGACCAGCAGTGCCTCCCCGCCGAACTCGGTGCGCTCCACCACGGCCGGTGTCCCCGGCGCGGACGGCCCGTCGATGAGCACCTGCTCCGGGCGGAGCACCACGACGACCGCGCCGTCCGGGCCCGGCGCCGTTCCGGGACGGATCGGCGCGCGACCCAGGACCGTCGTCGCCACGCCGCCGGTGCGGTGGGCCGGGAGCAGGGACGCCTCGCCGACGAACCCGGCGACCCGCGCGGTCACCGGGGCGGTGTAGAGCTCGCGGGGGCTCGCGGTCTGGACCAGCACGCCGCCGTCGAGGACGGCGACCCGGTCGCTCACCGAGAGCGCCTCGCGGTGGTCGTGGGTGATCAGGACGGCGGTGCTCCCCGCCGCACGCAGCGCCGCGACGGCGTCGGCCCTGACCTGGTCGCGGAGGCCGGCGTCGAGCGCGGAGAACGGTTCGTCGAGCAGGACGACCGCCGGCTCCGGTGCGAGCGCGCGGGCCAGCGCGACGCGCCGCCGCTCCCCGCCGGAGAGCTCGTGCGGCATCCGGGCCCCCTTGTCCGCCAGTCCGACCAGTTCCAGCAGGTCACCGACCCGGCGGCGCCGCACCGCACGCACCGCGGCCACCTGCCGCCATCGCCCGGGGCCACCGGCCCGCAGCCCGAACCCGACGTTGCCGGCCACGTCGAGGTGGGCGAACAGGGCGCCGTCCTGCGGGACGAGGCCGACCCGGCGCCGCTCGGCGGGCGTGCCCGTGACGTCGGTCCCGAGGAGGCCGACGGTCCCGGCGTCCGGCCGGTGCAGGCCCGCGACCACCCGCAGCAGGGTGGTCTTCCCGCTGCCGCTCGCCCCGAGCACCGACACCAGCTCGCCGGGACCGGCGTCGAGGTCGACCCCGTGCAGGACGGGCGTGCCGCCGTGCCCCGCGACGATCCCCCGCACCGACAGCGTCGTCCCCGCTGTCATGCCCGGTCCCCCCGGACCAGCAGTGCCGCGGGCACGCACGCCAGCAGCAGCAGGGCCAGCGCCGCGGGGGCGGCCGCCCCGTAGGCACCGCGGGCGGTCTGCGCCCACAGCTCGGTCGCCAGCGTGTCCACCCCGGTCGGGCGCAGCATCAGCGTCGCGGGCAGCTCCTTCATCGCCGTCACCGTCACCAGCAGCCCGCCCGCGGCGATCCCCGGCCACGCCTGGCGCGCCGTGACCGTCCACCACGTGCCGGACGCGCTGCGCCCCAGCGTGCGGGCCACCTCCTCGACCTCCACCGGCACCCGCTCCACCGACGACCGCACCGCCCCCAGCGCCTTCGGCAGGAACAGCAGGGCGTAGCCGAACACCAGCACCGGCGCCGTCTGGTAGAGCCCGGGCACGACGGCCAGCGACAGGAACACCAGCGACAGCCCGACGACGACGCCCGGCAGCCCCTGCCCCAGGTAGGCCACCGACTCGACGGCGGCCACGACGCGCGAGCGGTGGCGCGCGGCCAGCACCCCGACCGGCAGGGCCAGGAGCACCGCGAGCACCGCAGCGGCGCCGGACAGCAGCAGCGTCCAGCCCGCCGCCGTCAGCAGCCGGGGCAGGTCGACACCGACACCACCGGCCGCCACGATCCGTCCCACCAGCACCGCGGGTGGCACGAGCAGGGTGAGTGCGGCGACCGTGCCGAGCCCGGCCACGCAGAGCGCCCGCACGGTGGCACCGGGCCGGTGCGGGGGCACCCGATGGGTCGCCGTCGTCGCGGGGGCCCGGGTGAACCGGCGCCGGGCCGCGCGCTCCGCGACGACCAGCAGCAGCGTCAGCACCGCCAGCACCAGGGCGGTGACCGCGGCGCCGGTGCGGTCGATCGCGCCCTCGTAGGCGGCGCGGACCGCCCAGGTGAAGGACTCGTAGCGCAGCAGTGCGGGCGCCCCGAAGTCCGACAGCGTGTACAGCGCGGCGAGCAGTGTCCCGGCGAGTGCCGCAGGCAGCGCCTGCGGCAGCGTCACCGCGCAGAACGCGGCGACCGGGCCCCGGCCGAGGGTGCGTGCGACGTCCTCGGGGCCGGTGTCGGCGGCCCGCAGCGCGGCGGCCGCGGGCAGCGTCACGTACGGGGTGCAGGCGGCCACCAGCACCAGGGTGAGCGGAACCAGCCCGCTCGCCGCCGGCCGCACGGCGAGCACGGCGAACGCGAGCAGGTAGGACGGCACGGCCAGCGGCAACGCGGCGAGCACCCACCACAGCCGCGGCCAGGGCAGCCGGAGGCGGACCAGCAGCGCCGCCGTCCCGAGGCCGAGGACGAGGCAGCCGGCGGACACGCCGAGCACGAGGACACCGGAGTTCACCGCGAGCTGGAGGGTGCGCTCGCGGACGAGCAGCGACCGGACCCGCTCGGGTGCGGCCTCCCGACGCGGACCACCAGCCAGACGAGCGGCAGCGCGGCGAGTGCGGCGACGGACGCCCCGGCGGCCGACAGCGTCCGCGGGTGCGGGAGCGCCGCGCGGCCGGGACGCCCGGAGCGGTGTGCTCCGGGGTCCCGGCCGGGCGGACGGTGACGGGTGTGCTCAGAGCAGCCCGGCCTCGGTCATCATCCGGGTGGTCTCGTCCAGCGAGGCGAGATCGGACAGGTCGAGCTCGGGACCCGCGAGCTCGGCGAGCGCCGGCACGCCCTGGGGTCCCGGCACACCGGCGACCAGCGGGTACTCGGTGGTCTCCTCGGCGAAGTACCGCTGCGCGGGCTCGGACACCAGGAACCGGACGAGCTCCTGCGCCTCCGCCGACTGCGCCGCCCCGGTGAGGATGCCGGCACCGGTGACGTTGACCAGCGCGCTCGCGGTGCCCGGATCCCCGAACCGGAGCTTCGCGCGCTGCATCGGGGTCTCCGCGCTGGTCCAGTAGTAGTGGTTGATCAGCCCGGCGTCGACGGTGCCCGCCTCCACCGCCTCCAGCACGGCACCGTTGCGCTCGAAGACCTGCGGCTCGTTCGCCCGCCAGCGCGGTCAGCCACTGCCGGGTGGCCTCCTCGCCGTCGGTGACCCGCATGGCCGTGACGAACGCCTGGAACGACGCGTTGGTCGGTGCGTACCCGACCCGCCCACGCCACTTCGGGTCGGTCAGCTCCCGCACGTCACCCGGCGCCTCCGCCTCGGGGACGTCCTGGCTGTCGTAGGCGACGACGCGGGCCCGGCCGGTCAGCCCGACCCACGTCCCGTCGGTGGAGGTGAACCCGGCGGGCACGGCACCGGCGACGTCGGCGGGCAGCGGCGCGAACCGCCCGGCCCCGGCGAGGACGCCGAGCGCGCCCGCGTCCTGCGACAGGTAGACCTGCGCCGGGGTGCCGTCGCCCTCCTCCTGGATCTGCGCGGCCAGCTCGGTGGTGGAGCCGTAGCGGGTGTCGACGGTGATCCCGCTCTGCTGCTGGAACTGCTGGATCAGCGGGGCGACCAGCTCCTCGTCCCGTCCGGAGTAGAGGGTCAGGGTGCGTGGCCCCTCGGCGGCCGGGCTCGCCGCCGGCTCGGCCGGAGCGGGGGCGCCGCCACCGCACGCGGTGACCAGCAGCGAGACGGCGAGCAGCGCGCCGCCGCCAGGCCGCGCTTCGGGATCGGATCACGTCGGAGTCCTCCGGATTCTCATGACGGGGTGTCCGGAACGCGTCGGGTGTCCGATCACTCCCGTTCCGGGCGGGCAGGCTAACCTCGGTCGACGGCGGGGGGATCTCCCGAGAATTGAGGGGGTGCGTGGCCGTGCTGCGGGTGCTGCTGGTCGACGACCACCGGTCCTTCACCGACCTGCTCGTCCTCGGCCTGGGGGCCGAACCCGGGATCGGCGTCGCCGGTGTGGCGCACACGGTCGACGCGGCGCGCGCCCTGCTCGACGGCTGCGACGTCGTCGTGCTCGACGTCCGCCTCCCCGGTGGCGGTCTCAGCCTGCTCCCGGCCGCGCACGCGGGGTGCCCGGACACTCGTCCTCACCGCGCACCCGCGCCCCGAGCCCGCCCGCCGGGCGCGCGCGGCGGGGGCCGCGGGCTTCCTGGGCAAGGAGACGCCACTGGCCGGCATCGTCGCCGCGATCCGCACCGTCGCGGCCGGCGGGACCGTGCACGGCACGGCCGTCCTCGAGCTCCCGCACCTGACCCGCGCGAGCGTGACGTCCTCGGGTCGCTGGCCCGCGGCCGCGACGCGACCCGCATCGCCCACGAGCTCGCACTGTCCGTGCACACCGTGCGCGACCACGTCCGGGCGCTGCTCGGCAAGCTCGACGCCCGCTCGCAGCTGGAGGCGGTCGTCACGGCCGAGCGTCTCGGCCTGGTCGCGCTCGACCCGGAGGGCGAGCCCCTGGCCGGCGGCCGATGAGCCGCACCGGCCCGCACCCGGTCCGGCGGGCGTTGCTCGGGCACGTCCTGGGCACCGTCGCGGCGGCGGCCCTGGTGTGCGCGCTCGTCACCGCCGGGGTCTGGTGGCTGGCCCACGACGAGGCGGAGCGACGGGCGGAGCAGGTCTCACGCCGGGTCGCCGCGGCCGTCGTCGTGCCGCTGGCGGACCGCGACCTGGCCGCCGCCGGCCCGGCGGCGCGGGACCGGCTGCTGGCGGACCTCGCCCCGTTCCGGACGGTCGGCATGGTGAGCCGGGTGAAGATCTGGCTGGTGGGCCCGTCGGCGCGGTGGTGTTCTCCGACGAGCCGCGGCTGGAGGGGTTCACCCGGCGGTTCGATCCCGACCTGGCCGCCCGGCTCGACGGTGGCGCTGCCGTCGTCCTTGCGGTGCCCGACGACCCCGAGCACCGCTTCGAACAGGGCGGCGGGCTGCGCGAGGTGTTCCTGGGGTTCACCGACGCGGCGGGTCGGCCGGCCCGGGTGGAGGTCTACGTCCCGGTCGACGTCGAGGGCTCGACGGCTCGCGCCGTGGGCCTGCTGGTGCCACCCGTGGTGGGCGGGCTGCTGGCCGTCGCACTCGCGGTGCTGCCGCTGTCGGTCGCGCTGGCGCGGCGCCGGGAGCGAGAACGGATCGAACGCCGGGACGCGGCCCGCTACGGGCTCGCCGCCGGGGAGCTCGCACGCCGCGACCTGGCCCGCCGCCTGCACGACGACGTCCTCCCCGCCTGGCCTCGGCCGGGCTGATGCTGGATCTCGCCCCGGCCCGGCCGGAGCTGGTGAGCCGGGCACGGGAGACCGTCGGCGACGGCGTGCTCCGGATCCGCTCGGTTCTCGACGACCTGCTCCCCGCCGACGTCGACGCGGCGGGTCTCCCGGACGCGCTGCACCGGCTGGCCGCCGGCGGGGAGCCGCGCGCGAGCGTCGCCGTCCCCGGCGCGGCGGGCCTCCCGGACGCCACCGCGGTCCTGCTGCACCGGATCGCCGGCGAGCTGCTGCGCAACGTCCGCGCGCACGCCGCGGCGTCGGCCGTGGGGGTGGACCTCGCGGTCGGGGGTGGCCGGGCCCGGCTCACCGTCACCGACGACGGCACCGGGTTCGACCCGGGCCGTGGCCCCGAGCCGGGGCACATCGGCCTGCTGCTCGTGCGCGACGCCGCCCGCGACGCCGGTGGGGAGGTCACCGTCCGCAGCGCCCCGGGCAGCGGGACCACGGTGACCGTCGACCTCCCGGACGGCCGCTGACCCCGCACGGGCGGGGCGCGCGACCGATGTGTGCGTGATGTGCGCCGTCGCACTCTCGGCAAACTTGCGCATCGTGCACGTTCGCCGCGTACGATAGTTGCGTGACGTCAACTACTCGCTCTCCGGAGGAGGCCGCCGCCCACCGCCGCGCCGTGCTGCTCCCGCTCAGCGGTCTGCTCATGGCCCTGTTCGTGGCGTGCTCTCCAGCACGATCGTGTCCAACGCGCTGCCGCGGATCCTCGGCGACCTGGGTGGTACCCAGGCCGAGTACACCTGGGTCGTCTCGGCCTCGCTCCTCGCGATGACGGCGTCCACCCCGATCTGGGGCAAGCTCGCCGACCTCTACTCCAAGAAGCTGCTCGTCCAGGCCGCGATCGGGATCTTCCTGATCGGCTCGCTGCTGTGCGGCCTGGCCACCGAGACCTCGCAGCTCATCGGCTTCCGGGTGCTCCAGGGCCTGGGCATGGGCGGGCTGCAGGCGCTGACCCAGGTCGTCATCGCGGCGATCATCACCCCGCGCGAGCGCGGCCGGTACATGGGCTACCTGTCGGCGATCATGTCGCTCGCGGTGGTCGGCGGCCCGCTGCTCGGCGGCGTCATCGTCGACTCCCCGCTCGGCTGGCGCTGGTGCTTCTTCGTGGGCGTCCCGCTGGCCGCGATCTCGCTGGTCGTGCTGCAGCGCACGCTGAACGTCCCGACCGAGCGCCGCGACGACGTCTCGATCGACTACGTCGGCGCCCTGCTCATCGCGGCGGGCGTCTCCGCGATGCTGCTGTGGACCTCGCTCGGCGGCAAGCAGTTCGAGTGGTCGTCGCCGCTGTCGTTCGGCCTGGTCGGCGGCGGTGTGGTGCTGCTGGCGCTGGCGGTCCTCGTCGAGCGCCGCGCCAAGGACCCGGTCGTCCCGCCGTTCCTGTTCCGGGACCGGACGTTCGTGCTCGCCACCGTCGCCAGCCTCTTCGTCGGCGTCGCGATGTTCGGGTCGACGATCTTCCTGTCGCAGTACTTCCAGCTCGCCCGGGGCGCCACGGCGACCGAGGCCGGTGTGCTGACCCTGCCGATGATCGTCGGCATGTTCCTGGCCTCGAACGTCGCGGACAGCTGATCAGCCGCTACGGGGCTGGAAGCGTTACCTCGTGATGGGCGGCGTGTTCCTCACCGCCGGCCTCACCCTCGGCGCCACGGTCATCTCCTCGACCGTGCCCTACTGGCAGGTCGGGCTCGCCATGCTGCTGGTCGGCCTCGGCGTCGGCATGACACAGCAGAACCTCGTGCTGCCGTGCAGAACACCGTGGCGCTGCGGAACATGGGCGCCGCCAGCTCGACGGTGACCTTCTTCCGGTCCCTCGGTGGCTCGGCGGGCGTCGCCGGTCTCGGCGCGCTGCTCGCCTCGGTGGTCGCGACGCGGACGTCGTCGGGGCTCGCCGCAGCCGGTGTCGACGGCGGCGGGGCCACGCAGGCGGTCAGGTCCCGAACATCGCGGAGCTGCCCGAGCCGGTCCGCTCGATCGTCATGGACTCCTACGGCCACGCGATCGCGGAGATTCTTCCTGGTCGCCGCGCCGCTGGGTCTGCTCGCGCTGATCGCGATCCTGTTCCTGCGCGAGCAGCCGCTGCGCGACACCATCGACCTGGAGCCGGAGACCCCGGCCGAGGCACAGCCGCGGCACCGGCGGTCCGCCGCGACGACACGCACGGCGCGGCGCCCGGCCCGGTGCTGCACGGCGTCGTCCGCGCCGACGGGGTCCCCGCACCGGGGCGGTCCTCACCGTCCTCGACCGCAACGGGACCGAGGTCGGCCGCACCCGCGCCGACGACGACGGCCGGTACCGCGTCTGCGTCGCGACCGGCACCGTCTCCACGGTCTACCGGTGGGACGGCCGGCCCGCCGCGCACCGGCTGACCGTCCCCGCGACCGGCCTGCGGTTCGACGTCGACCTGGCCCCCTCGGCAGGGCCGGTCCGGCCCGAGGTCGTCTCGGTGATCGACCGGCCGGCACGGGAGAACGCGCGGGCCGACCGTGTCTGAGCAGCAGGCGCCGCCCGGGCGCCGGGAACGGAAGAAGGCCGCGACCCGGGCGGCGCTGGCCGCCGCGGCGTTGCAGCTGTGCAGCGAAACGGTCTCGACCAGGTGACCGTCGAGCAGATCGCCGACGCCGCCGACGTCGCCCCGCGCACCTTCTTCAACTACTTCACCTCGAAGGAGAGGCGATCGTCGCGGGGAACGCGGCGACCGCCGACACCCTGGTGGCCGCGTTCACCACCCGGCCCGACGACGAGCCGGTCGTCGTGGCGCTCCGGCACGCGCTGCGCGCCGTCGTCACCGATCCCGGCTATCTCGGCCGGGTCCGGCAGATGCGGGCGCTGCGCGAGTACCCGACCGTCGTGGCGCACCACATGGCGGCGTTCGCGGCGCAGGAGCAGGCGCTCGCCGCCGCCGTCGTCACCCGGACCGGGACCGACCCGGCCCGGGACCTGTTCCCGACGCTCGCCGCGGCCGCGGCCGTCACCGGGCTGCGGGTGGCGGTGCAGCACTGGCTCGGCGACCACGGCCCCGATCCGCGCGGGCCCGAGCTCACCGAGCTGGTCGACGAGGCGATGGCCGTGTTCGACGGTGGCCTGCGCGCCGTCGCCGGGGCCCCGGCCTGATCCGGCCGGGCCGCCGGGGATCATCACGGGCGTGACCGTCACGACCCTGGCGCTGCCCACACCGGCGCCGCTCGAGCTGACCGTGCACGTCGCCGACGACCCGGCGGCGCCCGTCCTGCTGGTCGTGCCGGCCATGGGGATGCGGGCGTCGTTCTACACGCCGCTGC